>NZ_JAPNJW010000003.1 GCF_026626745.1 Nannocystis sp. RBIL2 | reverse complement strand
GAGAGTCCCGCGGTCCGCCGCCCGACCCTTCGGACATGTCGCTCAGGACATCACGCACCATCGGGCCGCCACCGGCGCCGCGAGCCGGCGCCGCGACCACCGCGCTCGCGGGGTGAATTGATACCGACTTGACTGGTGGAGCTCGACGGGCCCTGCATCCTGGGAGGACGTAGGGAGACGTGTGAATGCAGCGCGAAGGATGGTCGACGTGGATCCTGGCGAGCGCCGCGCTCGCGGGTGGTTGTTGTCTGGCCGAGCACCCGTCGGATGACGGCCCGACCCGTCGCTGGCTCGAAGCCGGCGAGCTGCATGACGAGCCGGACGGCTTCCCGTGCGGCGGCGGCTGCGACGGGTCGCGGACTTGCGAGCAGAGCGCCGACGACGGCGAGTGGGACGTCGACGACAACCCCTCCTGCGACAGCGCGGCCGCCGACTCCGACCGCGCCGACTGACCTCGTCGCGCGCGAGCCGGCCGCCGGGCGCTGTGCGCCGGAGCTGGCCCTCGGGCCAGCGGTTCGTCACTCGCTCTGAATCACTGCCGGCGGCCTCGCGCGCGTCGGTCTCCGCCGGGTGCGGGCGATCGCAAATACGGCCTGTCCTTCAAGACAGCCACACACCCTGCCGAGCAACCCGCCCGCGCTCGCCGCTCGCCGCGACCGGCCGCGACTCACTGGCTCTGCGCCGGGCAGCCGTCGCCGTCGGCCCGGCCGTCGCGGACTTCGGGCACGTCGGGGCACTTGTCGAAGCGGTCGGAGATCCCGTCCCCGTCGCGGTCGACCACCGGGCAGCCGTCGCGCGGCCCGCCGGCCTGATCCGGACAGGCGTCGGCGGCATCCGGCACACGATCCCCGTCGCGGTCGCTCGGCGCAGTGACCGGCTTCGGCCGCGACACCGGCCCGCTCGTCGCGTCGAGCGACACCGGCGGCGCCTGCGTGGCACCCGACTGGGCGCATCCGAGAAGCAGGACGGGCAACAGGAGACTGACGGCGCGAGCCATGAGGATGCGAGGTTAGCACTCGCCACGCGAGCGCGCGAGCGCATGCGCCCCCGATCGGCCCGCGCCGCCCTCGGACACTCCCGGAGGAGCCGTCGACGCGGCCGAGCCGACCGATCCCGCTCCGACCCGGGCCCTCCCGCAGACCCCGCGTCCACGCGACCCGCCGCCGGCCCCTCGCCGCGAGCGTCCCCTGGCCCATCACCCTCTCGTCACCACCGCAGCTGCATGCCGCGACCCCATGGTCTCAAGGACATGCTCCAAAAAACATATTCAATCGACCATGTTCAACAGAACATGTCCTTCTCTACATCTCCGCTCTTCGAGCCGCGCTCCGACCTGCCGCTGCAAACCAGCTCGGTGATCGGCCTTCACGAAGCCCGCCTCAGCCGACGGGCCAGCTCCGGGTGGCCGCCGTGCTCCGCCCAGTCGGCCGCCGTCCCGCCCCAGCGCCCGTCTCGCACCTCCGGATCGGCCCCGTGGGCCAGCAAACGTTCGACCACCCCCACGTGCCCGCGCCAGGCCGCCTCGTGCAGCGGCGTACGCGGCGGCTGCCCGCCCGGGCGCACCAGTCGGTCTCCTTCTGCCCCGCAGCCGAGCAGCAGCGCCGCCGCCAGGAATTGCTCGCGGATGCACGCATAGGCCAGCGCCTCCGCCAGCACCTCCCGGTCGATCTCCGGGCTGAGCAGCCGAGTCAGCGTATCGATGCGCCCGAGCGCCGCCGCATGCCGCACATCGATCCGCGCGCCCCGGCCCACCAGCTCTTCCGCGGTCGCCGGCGCGACGTTCAGCAGCGGCTTCGACAGCAGGTCGGGATCGGCGAGGTCGAGCCGGGCCCCGCCCGCGAGCAGCAGATCGATCAACGCCGGCGCCGCGCCGGACTCGGACGCGCGCCGGCTGGTCAGCACCAGCTCGAGCGTCGCCTGGGCCGCCCACGCCGCGCTGCCGCGATCGAGCAGCAGCCACGTACACGCGGCGATGTTGTCCGGCAGCGGCCCGCGATCGGGGTTGCCCGCCACGTGGTGCAGCAGCGTCGCCCCCGCGAAATACCCCGTCTCGTAGCATTCGCCCACGCGACAGCGCACCGCGACCAGCCCCGGATCGGCGTCGAGCAGCGCCGCGAGCCGATCGAGATCCCCGCCGTCGATCGCCCCCACCGCCTCGCGGAATCTGTCTGTCTGGGTGCTGTCCGCGTCCTGCATCGGCGAGCCCTCCCGGACGCGCAATCGTCGACGTCCGTTCGCAGGGTCTATGGAATCGATCGGCGAAAGTTCAAGCGCCGCCGCGCCCCGCCTCGCTCGCCGAACGTCGTTCGAGAGCCCAGGACCCGCCATAACCGCGAAAACCAGGACCGCGCTCGCGGCTCCGGAGCCCGCTGCACGGACGCGCCTTGTGGCCTGCACGCCACGGCCAGGTCGAGCTGCACCCGCGATTCGAGCCCGTCGCCGGTCTCGCCGACGACGACCCCGAGCGAATCGGAACCGCCGTCGCCGCGCCCGCGCCTCACACGTACGAGCCCGTCACCTGCGTCAGCCCGAACATCGCGCCGTATGGATCGCCGACCAGCGCGCTCGGCCCGAGCGGCGTCGCGTACGGCCCGTGGATCGTCCGCCCGTCGAGCGCGCGCACCCTGGCCAGCGACGTCTCGATGTCCTCGACCGCGAAGTACGTCAACCAGTGCGACGGCACCTCGCCCCACGCCCCCGTCATCTGCAACCTCCCGCACAGCGGCCGCCCGTCGCGGCTGTAGCGGGAGTAGTCGACCTGCTTGTCGTTGGCGATCGTCGTCTGCGCGTACTCGAAGACCGCGCGGTAGAACGCGTCCGCCCGCGCGCCGTCGCGGGTGTACAGCTCATGCCAGCACATGCCGCCCGGCCGGTAGGCCCATTCGGCGCCGCGGTGCTCGCCCGGCTGCCACACCCCGAAGAACGCCCCGGTCGGATCGGTCGCGAACATCATCACGCCGAGTGACGCCACCGGATGGGGCTCGAACGCGATCCTGCCCCCGGCCGCGGCGATCTTGCGCACCGTCGCCGCGACGTCCGCCGCGCTGAAGTGCATGTTCCACCCCACTTGCATCCCGCTGCCCGGCGCGATCTGCATCACCCCGGCCACGCTCTGGCCATTGCGGCGGACCATCGCATAACCGTTGAAGCCCGGATGGGGCGGATCGAAGGTCCAGTCGAACAACCCACCATAAAAGCGCGCCGCGCCGTCACGGTCGGGGGTGATCAGATCGGCCCAGCAAGGGGCCCCATCGCTGTATTCGGTTCGGGGGGTCATGGTCGTCACTCCTGGGGATCGAGCGCGCCACGAAGCCGCGAGGGCTGCCGGGAACTGGCGCGCGCTTGTGCTCGTCGCGCCCGGCCTCTTAAACTTGCAAAAAGCAAGCGTGATTCGTCAAGACAAATTCGCGCCTCGCCAGCTCCGAGATCCCCCCGACCAAAATCGCCCGCTCCCTCCCGACCAGCCCGGCCGCCGATCGCCAGAACGCCGTTCATTCCCCCAATTGGCCCCAATGCCGGGCGCAAGACCACCGTACGGCCTCCCCCGCAAGCGCTGCCGCGACGAATACTACTCCACATCCGAGGACCCACGAGCATCTCGGCGCGATCGCGCCCAGGTGCCTCGGCGGCCCCACCCCTCGCCGCGCTGGCAGTCATCCGCCGACGCAGATGCGCCCCGCACTTTCGCAGATTCGGCGGCATGCCGCCATTGATCGCGACCGAGTACCCGCCGACTACCACGATTCGCCAGCGTGCGCCGCGACCCAGGTCGGCCACGGTGCACGGGCATGGCATTCGCCTTTCCAACAAATTATAGAAGACCGACAAACGGGCGCCGCGGCCCAGGACCGTCTCGGGCAAGACGGTCCTGGACCGCGCCACACGTGGGACGTGCGAGTGTCGGGCAACGCTCGCTCAATCGCCCCACCGCCGACCACCGGCGGATTCGCGTTCGCTTCAAAACCTTTTCGTCATCGCTCCCTGGGGATCGCCCGTACTGTCCCGGGGGCGATGTTCGGCGCAGCCTCGGCTTCCGGCACCTCGTCATGGCCTTCGATACGGATACACGGACCGACCAAGAAGACGCGCTCGCAACGATAATCCACGGCTCGCTCCGGCCTCTCTACCGAGAGGGTTCACGAGACAGGTGACCGCCGCCTCCCGATCAATTGCGGCCTTCCCCGCATTTCGAAATCTCCGTCACGGACGGCGGATGACCGGAGTCACGCACCCTGCCGCAATTGATTTGCCGGCCGCCGACACGAGCGTGCCGCGCTCGCCTCAGCCCTGCGGTTGGTCGCAGCCCGCGTAGCTCGGCGCCTCGACCGGGATCGGCGTCAGGTCGACATCGAGCCGTGGATCGCCCTCGCCCCACATCGCCAGGCCGGCCAAGTCGCCGGCGACCTTGGACGGATAGACGCCGTCCTCCAGTGGGTCCAGCGCCGCCTCCTTGTGGATCGCCAGCTCGTTGCCGGACGACGCCTCCACGATCACGCTCGTCGTCGCCTCGAGCCAGCCGAGGCAGTCGGGTGACTCCAGCGGATCCAGGTTCAGGACCACCGAATTGCGCAGCTGAACCCCCCCGGGCGGCGGCGGCCCCCCGCAATGGAGCGTCGACGACGTGATCGTCGGCGCGTGATCGACGAACGACGAATAACGGATCACCACCTCCTGGAGGCTGGCGAGGCTGAGCGCCCCGAACGTCGCAGTCGGCGCCCCGTTGTCCACGAACGAGCTGCTCTCGATCCGCAGCGACCCGCTCGTCGCCTTGATCCCGCCGCCGCTGCACAGCCACACCCGGGACCGCGCGACCCGGACCGCGCAATCGTCCGACTGCAAGCCCATTGCTGCGCTCCCGTCGCCGAACAGCCGGACATCGTGCACATGCAGCGTGCCCGGCAGCCCCTGCAGCTGCGGCGCGCAGCGGATCAGCGAATCGGCGCCCGAGCGATGGAATTTGAGCCGCCACAGGTACACGCGATTTTCGCTGTTCACGTCGATCATCGGCGCCGCGTTCGCGCTGCCCTCGAGCTCGGGCACCTGCTCGCCCGCCGCCCGCACTGCCACCACGAAGTCGCCGATCGGCAGCGCCAGCGGCGTCATCTGCGGGATCCCGGGCTTCACCTTGATCGTCGTCGGCTGGCTCTCTTGCAGCACCTCTGCCGCCTCGGCCAGGCTGCAGAACGGATCCTCCTCCGTGCCCGCGGGCGCGACCCCGCAGCCGCCCGGCTTGTTCTCGACGAAGACGATCGCGCCTGGCTCGTCGGGGAAACACGCCCCGGTCTCGATGTCGCACGCAGTGTTCGGGCACTGCGCGTGCTCGCTGCAGCCCACGCAAGTCCCGCTCTCGGAGTCACACACGGGCGTCTCGCCCGCGCAGGCCGACGCCTCCTCCGCCGTACACTCCACGCACTTGCCCGACTCCGGATCGCACACCGGAGTCGCCGTATCGACGTCGCTGCACGTGGTGTCTCCCGCGAACGCGGTGCACCAGTTGCACGTATCGACCGCCACGCAGTACAGCTCCCCGCACGCCGGATCGTCCGGATGGCGCGGGTCGCATGAATTCGGGTCCTCCGGCCAGTGACCCGGCGGCTCAGTGTCGCTCGTGCTCGTCGTATCACTCGTGGAGGTGGTCGTCGCCGTGCTCGTCGGCTCGCTGCTCGTCGGCCCCGCGCTCGTCGGCGCCACGCTCGTCGGCTCCACGGTCGTCACCTCGCCGGACAACGACGCTCCCGTCGTCGTCGCGCTCGCCGTCGTCGCCTCGCCATCCGTCTGCATCGATCCCGACGGGTTGTAGAAGCAGCTCGTGAGCGCCACCACCCCCGCGCACCGCATCAACCCGCGCGAGGCCGACGACAAGCAGGATGCGATGCGTGAGGCTGCGGCGGTCATCGACGACGGAGTTCACGTCAGACTGGCTCGCGGCCGCCCTCGCGTCCACCGCTTTCGCGTGGCGACCTCGCGCCGTCCCGCGGCCGCGCGCGCGTGCAACCGACCCGTGCACCCGCGTGGCATGCGTTGTCGCCGGCGACTGCGAATCGCGCGATTTCGGCCGTCAGCAGCCCGGGCATCGATGCTATCGTCCGCCGCGCCGTGGACAACGAGCCCAAGCGCTACGTCTACAACAAGCAGGCCGGAGCGCTGCAGGAGGCCGCTGCGCCGCCCCCGAACCTGGCCGGCATGCGCATGCGCATGAGCAGCGCCGCGCAGTCCGTCCTGCCGACCCAGAGCCTCGCCGACGACGCTTCGGCCGCCGAGCCGCTGCACCAGCGACTGATGGACGCCCGGCTCGTCCGTCCCGCGCGGCCCGCCGACGACGGCCGCGATCACACCCGTCCGACCAGGAGACCCGGCATGTTCTCGTACACCATCGAAGACGGCGAGCACGTCCTGATGATCCACAAGGACGGCACGATGGAGGAGCTCGTCGGGCCCAAGCGCGTCTCGACCTTCGGCCGCACCTTCCGGCGCATGGACCACTACGTCGCCCACCCCGGCGAGTTCCTGGTCGTGCGCTACCGCGACGGCCGCCAGGAGCACCTCGTCGGCCCGGCTCACGTCTGGCTCGATCCGCGCAAGCACCTCTCCATCACCCGCGAGGAGGGCCTACAGCTCGCCGCCAAGGAGGCCGTCGTCATCTACGCCCGCACCGACAGCGGCGAGGTCACGCGCCGCGTCCTGCAGGGCCCGGCAGTGTTCGTCGCCCAGCCAGGCGAATGGCTGCACACCTTCTCGTGGCACGGCTCGACCGGCGCCGGCTATCGCAAGGTGCCGAACGCCCTGGTGTTCCAGAAGCTGTGGCTGATGCCCGACCAGATGTACCACGACGTCGAGGACGTGCGGACCGCCGACGACGCCGTCATCACGGTGCGGCTCATGATCTTCTTCGAGCTCGTCGACATCGAGCTCATGCTCGCCACCACCCACGACCCGATCGGCGACTTCGTCAACGCCGCCACCAGCGACGTCGTCGACTTCCTCGGCCGCAACGACCTCGCCTCGTTCAAGCTCCACACCGACCAGCTCGGCGACCTCGCCACCTACCGCCAGCTGACCGCGCGCGCCGCCCAGTGCGGCTACCGGATCGGCAAGGTCGTCTACCGCGGCTTCGACGCCCCGCCCTCCCTGCAGCAGATGCTCGACCAGGCGATCGAGTCGCGCACCCGCCTGCAGCTCGAGCGCGCCACGCAACAGCAGGCCCAGGAGCTCGAGGACTTCAAGCTCGAGCGCCAGCTCGTCCGCGGCGAGCGTCAGCGGGCCGACGGCGCCGCCGAGCAGGCCCACGCCCTCGCGCTGCAGAAGTCGCGGCGGGCCGCCGAGCTCGAGGCCGACAGCGCCCGCAGCGACTTCCAGCGGGCCCAGCGGCGCCTCGACCAGGAGCGCGCCCTCGCCGACGAGCGCGCCCGCCACGACGAGGAGAACCGCCACCTCGCCAACCTCCACAAGCTCGGCGTCGACCTCACCGCGCTCCTCACCCAGCACCGCGCCGACCAGGTCATCGAGCTGCGCGGCGACGGCGACGGCGCCCACGTCCACCTCGACGCCCCGCGCCGCGACCCTCGCTGACACTCAGGACATGTCCCCCAGGGCATGTCCTCTCGATCATTTCCGAAAGAACATGCCCTTTCCGGCATGTCCTCTCGGCCATGCCCTCAAAGCAACCGCGCCGCGGCCGCCCGCACCGCCGCGCGGATGGCCGCCTCGTCGGCCTCGTCGGGCGCCTGCAGGGCCGCGGGGAACGCCGCGGTCAGGTCGATGAGCACGTCGAGCTCGACCTCGTCGAGGATCGCCTGGCGATCGTGGCGGCCCCACTTCGACGCCGCGCTGGCCACCCTGGCCGGGTTCGTCAGCCGCTCCGCCCACGCCACCAGGGCCGCGCGGTCGGGCCGCTGCGACGGGTCCCACGCCTCGCTGTCCTGGAACCGCTGCTCGTCGAACTCGGCGATCTTGCGCTTGTACGTCGGCCGCGTGCCCGGCCGCGCGCGCGCGTCGGGGCGGACCACCAGCCCCTCGGCGAAGTTGTCGGCCAGCGCCGGCAAGCCGAGCAGCGCCGGCACGCGCGTCGGCGCCCGCGTCGGCGCCGCCTCCACGTGCGGCCGCGGCCCGACGCGCACCACCGGCGGCACCAGCATCCCTGTCTCTCGGGCCAGCTCCGCCAGCTCGCTCCACCCCAGCAGCTCGCCCTCGTCGTCCTCGCCGGCGGCGACCAGCGCGTCGAAGGCCGCCCAGCGCAGCTCCGGCGCGTACCAGATCCCCGTCTGCACCGGCTGCAGCCCTGGCACCGGCGCCACCTCGGGGTGCGGATAGCCGCCGCCGAACAGCTCGCCGTAGAACACCACCAGCGGCGCGCCGAGGCGCCGGGCCGCCGCCCGCGCCGTCTCGCTCAGCGCCGCCCGCACCAGCTGCCAGCCGAAGAACGGGTCGTCGTCCGCGAGCCAAGCCTTGCGCTTGCCGAAGCGGACCTGCTCGCCGGCGACCGCGATCTGCATCTGCGCCCCGTGGATCTTCTCGAGCGCGACCCATGGCCCGCCGGGGACCAGCCCGAGCGGCTCGCCGGGCCCCGCGATCTTGCCGTAGTAGCGGTGACGCATCGCGCCAGGGTAGCCGATCCGCCGCCTGCTCGTGCACGGCTCGCTCGCGCGCGCTCGCCCGCGGGCGCGGCTTCGACATGTCCCATCGAACATGTCTCCATCACCCGGCGGCGCCGACTTGTGGCACCGTCGCCCGGCCATGCTCGCCAAGATCTACGTCCAGCGCGACCCCGCCAGCGGCGAGTTCATCAACAAGAACGTCTACAACGCCTGGTACGGGTTCACCAAGATGGGCGTGTGGGCCGAGTCCTTCGTGTGGTCCGACCTCTACGAGGGCCGGCTCGCGCTCGAGCGCGACACCGCAGTGATCGGCGGGATCCTCACCGTTCGCACCGCCCTCGCCCAGCTCGGCGCTCCCGACCCGATCAACATCGACTACCCGTCGACCCTCGCGTCGTTCCTGCGCCGGCGCGTGCGACCGGCGACGATCCGCGAGGCGCACGCGCTGTGCCGCGACGATCGCTTCGACCCGCCCGTCTTCATCAAGCCAGTCACCGGTCACAAGGAGTTCACCGGCCACGTCCTCGCCGTCTACCGCGACCTGCTGCGCACGGCCGGCTGGGCGCACGAGGAGCCGGACACGCCGGTGTGGCTGTCGGACTGCGTCGAGTTCGTGGCCGAATGGCGCTACTTCGTCCACGCTGGCGAGATCCTCGGCGTCGGCCACTACTACGGCGATCCGCTGCGCTTCCCCGACCCCGAGGTCGTCCGCGCCGCAGTCGCCGCCTACACCGACGCGCCCGCCGCTTACGTCATCGACTTCGGCGTGCTCGCCGACGGCAGCACCGCCCTGGTCGAGGTCAACGACGGCTTCTCGTTCGGCTGCTACGGCCTCAACCCCTACGCCCACGCCCGCATGCTCACCGCCCGCTGGCTCGAGCTGGTCGGCCTCGCCGACGCCTGAGCCGAGCCAGCACCAGATCGCCTACACCGAGCGCGAATGCCAGCGCGCCCTGGCCCACGAGCCGATGCCGTTCTGCCGCGGCTGTCACGCGCCGGAGGCCGATCCACGCCGCGCAGCCAGCGGTGGGGCCGCCGAGATCGGCGTCGGCTGCGTCAGCTGCCACATCGTCGGCGACCGTCGCCGCCGGCGAGCTGCCGCCAGCACAGCCCTGAGTGTCTTCAAGGACATGTTCCGAAAAACATGCCCGATGGGGCATGCCCTCTCGGACATTGCGCTGACGACATTTCCGACCATTCTGAAGCCGACCTGCCCGCTGCCCCGCTCAGCGCACGCGATAGCCGCCGTGCTCGGCCGCGATCTCGTTGTAGCGGGCGAACCCGAGGATCCACTTGTGCCCGTCTTCCCGCGAGACATCGGCGTCGGGGAAGTAATCGCGGGCGATCAGGTCGGCCTGTGCGCGCAGCTTGCGGGCCAGCACCGTGCATTCTTCGGGCGTCACCAGCCAGCCGTCGTTGGTCTGGAACTTGAAAGCCCCGACGCAGCCGTCGGTCAGCGACGACGACGACACCGCGTCCTCGTGCGCTTGCAGGTACGCGCGCGCCGCCGCCAGCTCGGCCTGCGTCGGGTTCGGCGCGTCGGCGGGCGCCTCGCCGCGGAGCGCCTCCATCGCCGCGAACACCCCGTCCTCCTCCAGCCCGTCCAGCTCGAGCTCGGGGATCTCCGGCGCCGGTCCGTAGTGGATCGCATCGGCCCACTCGAGCGCGCCCACTGTCATCCGCATGCCCCACACGTTGAAGCGGTAGTACCCGGCGATCCCGCTCGAGTTCGGCAGCTCCTTCTCGTCGGCGGCCGGGGGGGTGCGCACCATCTGCAGGTCGTAGCCCATCCTCCAGCCCTACCACGAAAACAGCGTGCGCCGCGTCGCCTCACACCCGCGGCGGCGGCCTGTCCGCGGACTGCGTGCCAAGCTCTCGCTGTGCCGCCCTCCGCCCGCTATCGGCCGGATCCCCGCTACCTCGCCCTCGGCGACGGCTTCGCCGACGTCGTCGCCCCCGCGCGGTTCCCCGTCCACGTCCTGCGTCACCGCGACGACCGCTGGGCCGCGCGGATCGGCCTCGACGCCCTGACCGACGCCGAGTGGGAGAACCACTTCGCCCGCTTCGAGCCGCTGCCAAACAACCTGCCCGAGCCGCTCGCGCTGCGCTACCACGGCCACCAGTTCGGCAGCTACAACCCCGCTCTCGGCGACGGCCGCGGCTTCTTGTTCGCCCAGCTGCGCGACGCCGGCGACGATCGACTGCTCGACCTCGGCACCAAGGGCAGCGGCGCGACCCCGTACGCCCGCGGCGGCGACGGCCGCCTCACCCTCAAGGGCGGCGTGCGCGAGATCCTGGCCGCCGAGCTGCTCGCTGCCCGCGGCGTCGACACCTGCAAGATCGTCAGCGTGTTCGAGACCGGCGAGCGGCTGCGGCGCGGCGACGAGCCCTCGCCCACGCGTTCGTGCGTGCTCGTGCGCCTCAGCCACTCCAACCTGCGGATCGGCACCTTTCAGCGCCACGCCTACCACCGCGACGTCGCCCGCCTCGGCGCCCTGGTCGACTACGCAGCCGAGCACCACTTCCCGGCCGCGCGCCGCGGCGATCAGGCCGCCACCGTCGCCGCGCTGCTGCGCCTCGTCGTCGAGCGAGCCGCGGTCACCGCCGCCGCCTGGACCGTCGCCGGCTTCGTCCACGGCGTCCTCAACACCGACAACCTCAACATCACCGGCGAGAGCTTCGACTACGGCCCCTGGCGCTTCCTGCCCACCTACGACCTCGGCTTCACCGCCGCCTACTTCGACGAGACCGGCTTCTACGCCTTCGGTCGCCAGCCCAACGCGGTGCTGTGGAACCTCGGGCGCCTGGCCGAGACGCTGCTCCCGCTCGCCCCGCGGGATGTCCTCGAGGACAGCCTCGGCGCCTTCGAGCCGACCTTCCACGCCGCCGTCCGGCGCGCCTTCCTCGACCGCCTCGGCCTCGCCGCCCGCGGCGACGCGGCCGACGACGTCGTCATGGACGCCTGCTACGCCTTCCTCGCCGCGCGTCGCATCGAGCTCGACCGCTTCTACTTCGACTGGTACGGCGGCGAGGCCAGCGCCGCGCGGGCCCTCGCCGGACCCGCCGCCGCCCACTACGCGCACCCCGAGTTCGCCGAGGTGCGCCGCGCCTGGGCCGAGCACCTCCCGGCCGCTCCCGAGCGCCTGGCTCACGCCTACTATGACGGCCCCGGCCCGTGCTCGCTGCTCATCGACGAGGTCGAGGCGCTGTGGGCCCCGATCGCCGAGCGCGACGACTGGGCCCCCCTCGCCGCCAAGCTGGCCCAGATCCGCGAGTTCGCCGCCCTCCACGGCCGCGACCCATTATAAAGAGACATGCCCTGAGCGACATGTCCGATGAGTCATTTCCCTCTAGACATGCCGCATCGAACATGTCCCTCCGAGCACGTCTGACGAGCCGCCAGCGCAGGCCGGTGCTCTCGCGCCCTCCTCGCTGGCCCGACCTCCGAGGCGGCTCGTTCATCCGCCCCAGGTCCTGGCTCATCGCTCGTTCGCCAGCCACATGCAGCCCGCCCTGGCTCGTCGTTCATCGTCAGCCGCGAGCGGCCCCGGCCCTCGTCCGTCCAGGGTCCGCCCGGGTCGCGCGCTCAGCCATCCCGTCCACCTCGGCCTCCACCCGCTCCCGCGCCGCCTCGGCGGCGAGCTCCGCCATTTCCTGCTCGGCCATCTCGTCCGCCTCGGCCGCGAGCTCCGCCTCCTCCGCCTCGGCTTCGAGGCGCTGCCACGCCTCCTCGGCGGCGAGCTCCGCCATTTCCTGCTCGACCCCGATCTCGGTCAGCTCCCAGTCGTCCTCCGGCGCGCAGCCTGCCACCCACAATCCCCAGACCGCGCCAATGACCGCGCACACGCTCCGGAACCCTCGATTGCGTCCGCTCTGCTGCATGGGTCCATCCTCGCAGCTCCTCTCTATCTCGCGCGGATCAAGGCCGAGCGTCTTCGCGCGCTGCCGCGCCCGTCGGTCCGTCCCGGGCAATCGGGCCGCATCGCGCTCGCAGCCGGGCCTCGACGGGCCGAGGCCCACGACGACGGCACGTCTCGCATCCACGCGCCTCAGCGAGCGACCATTTGCATGGTCACCGTGATGCAGCGCGAGCGCCTGCCCTTCGCATCGCCGCCATCCATTATCGATGAGCAGGCCGAGAGGACATGTCCCTTCGAGCCCCCTCGCCGCGCTCGCACGGCGCTCCTCGTTCGCACAGGATTCAGCTGGCTCCAAAACCGACCAGCCCGAAAGGACATGTCTATTCGGACACTCGTCACCTCTGCGCGGGCCCTTCTGCACCGCGCCGCGTCCAGCCGTGCTGAAGCTGCCCCAAAGGACATCTCCTTCCGCGCGGCTCGTCCGCGCGCTTCGCTGGCGAAGCGCGAGCAGCCCGATGGGACATGTCCCTTCGGGCTGCTCTCCACGCTCACGCGGCGCTCGCCGCGTCGCGCTCAGCCGATCTTGAAGAAGTTGAGCTTGTTGCCGTCGGGGTCGCGGAAGTAGGCCGCGTAGAAGCCGGGGCCGCGCTCGCCGGGGGCGCCCTCGTCGGTCCCGCCGAGGGCGAGCGCGCGCGCATGCAGGCGATCGACCTCGGCCCGCTCGGCGCAGGCCAGCGCCACCATCACGCCGTTGCCGACCGTCGCGCGCTTGCCGTCCCACGGCGTACACACCGCGAGCGCCGGCTCGGCCTCGCTCTTGCCCCAAATGATGAATCGGTCGAAGTTCAGCGTGCGTCTCGCCCCCATCTCGCCGAGGAGCGTGTCGTAGAAGGCGGAGGCCCGCTGCATGTCGTTGGTACCGAGACTGACGTAGCCGATCATGGTCGCGGACAGTAGCGCGCCCCGTCGCACCGGAAAAGGCCGCAGCGGCCGGCGGGCGCCCGCATCATTGTCTCGCCGCGGCCCGGCGAAGCCGCCTGCACCCTCTCGCCGCGCAGCCGTCTGCACCACGCGCGCCGACATCGCCGTGCGTCCTCACCCACGATTCCCCGCGCCGTACACCGTTCCTGCGAGCGAGGCGCGCCCGCGCAGCATCTGCCCGACAATCGAGCGCCCCTCTCAACCCGGGGACCAGCCGACGCGCCAGTCTCGCGGGCCTCACGGTCGCCGCCTGCGCCGCCTCGCCCCCTGCGGCTCTGCCCGCCCGTCATCTTCGTACATGTCCCCGAGAACATGCCCTGCAAAGCATGTCCTTCTCGACATGCTCTCAGGGTCATCCTCTCTCACCCGCCCACAGCGTCGACCGCCAGCACCGCGATCTCGCCCTTCTCGCTGCCCGCGGCCACGCGCGCCCCCTCGCGGTCGAACGCCAGCGCAGTCGTCCACCCCTTGGTGAACACTCGCTGCGCCGCCAGCCGCTCGCCGCCCGGGTACGCCACCAGCACCACCTCGCCCTCGGCCGTCCCGAGAGCCACGCGCTTCCCGTCCGGGTGCCACGCCAGACACGTGAGCCCCAGCGTCGCCGCCTCGAGCGCCGCGTGCGTGCGGCTGCCGTCGGCCGCCTCCGGGATCTCAGCTGCGACATGTCCCGAAGGACACTTTATTCCCGTCCCGCTGCACCCTCGACCCCGACCACGAACCTGTCCCTTCAGACATCCTCACCTCGCTCGCCCCCCGCTGCTCGGTCACCTCCTCGCGCCGCTCCTCGCCGCCTGTCTCGGCAGACAGCTTCGCCGCCGCCGACCTGTCTCCTCGGCCATGTGCGCTGCTGACCCCCGTTCGGCCGGGCCCGCGTGACCGTCTGCTGCGACTGGCCCGCGCGGGCCTCGGCGCGTACACTCCGCCCCCGTTCGATGCCGGTCATCGTCGCCGCTCTGCTCACCGCGCTCGCGCGCGCGGCCGATCCCGCGGATCCGGTCGTCGTCGCCTGGCAGGTCGCGGCGGGCTGTCCTGGCGTCGACGCCCTGCACGCCGGCATCCGGCGCTCGCTCGGCGGCCTCGCGGTCGAGCGCCGCGCCCCCGTGCGGGTCGGCGTCGTCGTCGTCCGCGAGGCCCCGCAGCGGTTTCGCCTCGAGCTGCAGCTCGACGCCGGCGACGGCCCGAGCGAGCGCGTGCTCACCAGCGACACCTGCGGCGCCGCGGTCGACACCGCCGCCTGGCTGATCGCCGTCGCCATCGACGTCCGCGCCACCGACCCCGCCGCCCCACCGAGCCCCGAGATCACCGTCCCCGAGCCGCCCCCCGGGCCCGACTCGCCCCGCGCTCCCGAGAGCCCCGGCACCCCGCAGTCGAGCCCGCCGGCGCCGAACCTGCCCTCCGGCCCCGAACCCCGCCCGCAGCCCCTCCCGGACCGCCCGCCCGCCCCGGAAGGCCCCGCCGAGCCCCTCCCGCCCCCGCCCGCAGCGAAACCGCCCCCCACGCGCGATCGCGGCCTCCACCTCGATCTCTGGGCCGGCGGCGGCCTCGGCCTCGGCGTCTTGCCGCGGCCGGCCCCGACCGCCGCGTTCGGCCTCACCCTCGCCGGCCCGCGCTGGGAAGCCGAGCTCAGCGGTCATTACTGGGCCCAACGCCGGGCGGACTTCGGCGACGGCCGCGGCGGCAAGTTCGCCCACGGTCACGCCGCAGTGCGCGGCTGCGGCGCCTGGGAGCGCGGTCGCGTGCGCGTGCCCCTGTGCGGCGGCCTCGCGATCGGCGGCGTCAGCGGCGAGGGCGTCGGCGCGCTGATACCCCGCACCGCCCGCTCTTTGTGGCTCGGCCTGCTCGTCGGCGCCGGCCTGCGGGTCGCCCTCCACCCCCGCGTCGGCCTGCTTTTGCGCGCCGAGGCCGTGTTCGGCCTGCGCCGGCCCGGCTTTCTGCTCGAACCCGCGCCCGGCGTGGTCTTTCGGCCCGCGGCCGTGGGCTTCTCCACCTTCCTCGGGCTCGCTATTCGCCTGCGCTGACCATGTCCGACTCGGCCCGGTCGTGGACATCTAGGGGTTCCATGCCCGCCAGCGGGGTCCTGCTCGACGCGCTCCGGTCGCCGGCCGAGCCGCTCACCGTCGCCGACGTGTACCGCACGCACGCCGACTTCGTGTGGCGCGTCGTCCAGCGCCTCGGCGTCCCCGCGGCCGAGGCCGAGGACGTCGTCCACGAGGTCTTCCTGGTCGTCCAGCGCCGGCTCGGCGAGTTCGACGGCCGCGGCGCCATCACCAGCTGGCTGTACGCCATCGGCCGCGGCGTCGCGGCCAACTACCGCCGCGGCCACGCGCGTGCTGCCCGGCGCATCGATCGCATCGACCCGCCCGCGCCCCCGCGCTCGCCCGAGGAAGACGCCGCCCACCGCGAGGCCGCCGACGTCATCGAGAGCTTCCTCGGCCAGCTCGACCCGGAGACCCGCGAGATCTTCGAGCTCGCCGACATCGAGGGCCTCACCTGCCCCGAGGTCGCGCGCGCCCTCGAGCTCGACCTGAACCGCGTCCTTGCGCGGCTCAAGACCGCCCGCCGCCGCTTCAACGCCTTCGTCGCCCAGCGCGGCGCCACCACGAGGACCCCGTGACCGAACCCCGCGACGACCTCCCGGCCCTCGATCCCCGCGCCGCCGCCCTGCTGGCCACCTACCGCCGCAGCCGCGCCATGCCGCCGGCCGCCCGCGCGCGCGTCCACGACCGGCTCTCCGGGACATGTCCGCAAGCACATGTCCTTCCGCTCATGTCCAAGCGTCACCACGGCACCGCCTGGGCCGTCGCCCTCGCGCTCGCCGCCGCCGTCTTGCTGTGGCTGGCCCGCCGCGGCCCCGACCTGGCCGAAAAGACAGGCGATGCCGCGACCATGAGCCCGGCCCACGCCGCGCCGGCCGCCCCGAGCGGCGCCAGCCTCCTCACCCCGCCGCCCTCCGGCCCGCACAGCGAACCGGCGCTCACGCCCCCCGCCGCGCCCGCGCCCGAGGTCGAAGCCGTCCGCCCGCGCCTGAAGCCCGCCGACCGCCGCGAAAGCTCCACGCCCACTCGCGAGCCCGCCGCGCTCGATCATCCCTCCCACGCAGCCACCGACCTCGACGATGCTGCTCCGGCTCAGCCCGCCACCGACCTGCGCGGCGAGCAGGAGCTGCTCGCGCGCGGCTGGCAGTCGCTCGCCGGCGGTGATGCCGGGGCCGCCGCGCGCGACGCCGGCGAGCACGCGCGTCGCTGGCCCGCCGGCGTGCTCGCTCCGGAGCGCCGCGCGCTCGAGGCCGCTGCGAGTTGCGTCGACGATCCGTCACGCGGCGCCGAGCTCGCTCGCGCATTCCTCGCCGACCACCCGCGGAGCCCGCTCGCGCGGCGCGTCCGCGACGTCTGCCACCTCGCCCCGTGACCTCGACGCGAAATCTCCACCGACGTTGTCCCACTGGTTCGCTTTGCGGACATGAACGGGGCGACCCCCGAGAGAGAGGACCTACCCCATGCGACTTCACCTAATCCACACCCCCCTGTACGCCCTCGCCCTCGCCGCCGGCGCGCTGATCGGCGCCTGCGACATCGACAAGCCGATCGGCGAGTTCGGCCCCTACGAGCCCTGCGAGGGCAAGAAGTGCGGCGACGCCTGCAGCGTGTGCGACCCCGACGACAAGGACTGCGTCGAGACCGCGGACATCAAGGCGTGCGACGCCAAGGGCGCCTGCGTCACCGGCAACCCGGGCGTGTGCGAAGAGGGACCCGGCTGGGACCCGTGCGCGGACAAGGCCTGCGGCGAGGGGTGCAACGTGTGCGCCCCCGACGACGAGGACTGCGCCGAGACCGACGTCATCAAGGCCTGCGACGGCGAGGGCCAGTGCGTCCCCGAGACCCCCGACCTGTGCGAGCCCTCCGGCTACGACCCGTGCGAGGGCAAGGGCGTGTGCGATCCCTGCACGCTCTGCGACCCCGCCGACCCCGAGTGCGCCGAGACGCTGATCGTCAAGATGTGCGACGAGTCGCTGCAATGCGTCGTCGGCATCCCCCAGGTGTGCGAGGAGCCCGGCTGGGCCCCGTGCGAGGACAAGCCGTGCGGCGAGCCCTGCACGCAGTGCGATCCCAACGATCCCAATTGCGCCGAGGACGCCGTCATCAAGGCGTGCGACGGCAAGGGCCAGTGCGTCCCCACCAGCGACGAGCTGTGCGAGTCCCCGGGCTACGACCCGTGCGGCGGCAAGTCCACCTGCGATCAGTGCTCCTTCTGCGACCCCGCCGACCCCGACTGCATCGAGGACGCCGCGGTCAAGGTCTGCGACGAGACGGCGCAGTGCGTCTACCAGCTCCCCGGCATCTGCCAGCCGGCCTACAACGACTGCGAGAACAAGGCCTGCGGCGACGACTGCACGATCTGCGACCCCGCCGATCCCGACTGCGCCGAGGACCTGATCACCAAGACCTGCAACAACCTCGGCATCTGCACCCCCGGCCAGCCCGGCGTGTGCAAGTGAGCTGCCCGCGCGGCTGACCGAAGAGGCACCCGGCCCTCCGGCCCGGTGCCTCTTCGTCTTCGCCACGATCTGTTTCGCACGCCTGTCCATTCAGCCAGTTCCGCTTCGCCTGCTCGCCCGGCCGTCACGCGCATCACCTGCCGCTATCTGCTCCGAACATCTGTCCCCTCGGCCAGGTTCCCTTCGCGTGCCCGCCCGGCCCGTCCCGCGCATCCCCTGCCAGGATCGGTTCCGAAATCCTGTCCCTTCAGCCAGGTTCCGCTTCGCGTACCCGCCCGGCCCATCGCGCGCACCACCTGTCTCCTCGGCCAGGTGCCTCGCCACCCTTCGCCCGGCCCCGTCGCGCGCCGCACCTGTCTCCTCAGCCAGCTACCTCGCCACCTTCGGCAGCTCGCACCCACCGTGATGCGCCCGGGCTGCGCGATCGCCCCGACCCCGGAGTCGTGCTCCCGGGCGAAGCCCACTTATCCTTTCGGCCCTTTCACTCACCCCGGCCGCCCCGCGGGCCGGCTTCCCGGCTCGCGGTCAGGAGCGGCGGCGAGCCACGAGCGCCGGGCTCGGGTCCCCCTGTATCCCGCCCTCGCGCTCCTGTCCGTCAGGCCATATCACGGCGTTCCGGCGCCTTTCCGCGGTCCTTCGCGGCGACTGCCGGGTCCGCTTTGCGCGCCGCTGGTCAGCGGCCGCATTTTTTGGCACTCCTGCAGCCGGTGCTCCTCGCGCTAGCGATCCTGGCCGTCTTCGCGGCCGCGCCGATCGAAGTCGGCACCGACCTCGTCGACGCCGTCAAGCTCGAGTCCGGCCTGCGCGCGCGGATCGGTCCGGAGCTCGACGACTGGCAGGTCCGCGTCACGCCGACCGGCCTCGCCGGCCAGGTTCAGGTCTCCATCGCTCGCCGCGACGGCCAGAGCTTCGGCCAGACCGTGCAGTTCGCCGGCAAGACCGTCGAGGATCGCACCCGCGAGTTGGCCGCCGGCATCGCCCTGCTGATCGAGGTCTACCCGCAGCAGCCGCCGCCTCCGGCCGCGGGTACCACGTCGCAGCCGCCCACCACCACACCGGCGGGCCAGGAGCACCTGCCGCCGCTGCCCGAGCCCCCCGAGCAGCCGCCCGCGTCGCCGCCACGGCCCGCGCTGCGCGGCTGGCTCGGCCTCGGCCCGCGGATCGAGCTCGGCAGCGGCCTGCGCTACGAGGCCGGCATCGACCTCATGGGCGGCCTCTGGCTCGTGCGCGAGCACATCCAGCCGATCGTCAGCCTCGGCTTCAGCGGCGGCGCGCGTCACGGGATCTCCGTGCTCCACGCCCGCTTCGGCGCCGGCGCGGCCTTCGGCGCCCCGCTCGGTGCCCGCGATCGCCTCTGGCTCGGCGCCCACGTCCTCGGCCACGCCATGTACGTCCACGCCGCCGAGAGGGCCACCGACGCCACCTGGCTGTCCTCGACCGAGGTCGGCGGCCTGCTGCAGTATCGCGGCCGCCGCCTCTTCCTCGGCCTGCGCACCGGCGTCGACCTCACCCTCCCCACGCTCTCGATCCGCGGCACCCGCGGCGTGGTCCGGCGGGAGGTCCCGCGCTGGTGCTTCGGCCTGATGTTCGGCGTGGTGTTCGGCTGAGCTGAACCTGTCCTTCAGGACATGCCAAAGTCGCGGCGGTCCTGTGCCCCGGTGAGCCCGAACCGCGTCCCGGGCCGACTCCGTTTTCGGTCCTATCGGACATGCTCCCGAGGACATGCTCCATACAGCATGCCCCATAAAACATGTCCGAAAAGACACATCGATTCACTCGTGGATCTTCGCGCCCCGGGCCAGCATCTCGACGAACTTGGCGATCTGCCGCTCGCGCGTCTCCGGCTTCTTCGCCGTCTGCAGGCGCCACAGCATCGCGTAGCGGTTGGCCGCGTCGAGCCCGGCGAAGGCGGCCTGCGCGGCCGGGTTTCGGGCCAGCGCCGCGGTCAACGCCGCCGGCACCTCGATGCGGCTCGCCGGCGCGTACGCGGCGTCCCAGCGGCCGTCGGCGCGGGCGCGCTCGACCTCGGCCAACCCGGCGGGCTGCATCGCCCCGCGCTCGATCAGCGCCGCCACTCGTTCGCGGTTGACCTGTGACCACAAGCTCCGCGGCCCGCGCGGCGTGAACCGCTGCAACCAGCTTTCCGCGTCGTGAGCCCGCTTCTGGCTGTCGATCCAGCCCCACATCAGCGCCACGTCGACCGCCTCCGAGTAGCTGAGCGAGCGCAGCTGTTTGCCCTTCTTCGCCAGCTGCAGCCACAGACCCGGCGAGCTGCGGTGGTGCGTCGCCAGCCAGCGCGAGAACGCCTCGGCGTCGGCGAACAGGATGGTGGGCAACGTCGGCGCGCTCGGCATGCCGCGAGCAAACCAGGGGCCGGCCCGCCGCGCCAGTCAAAAACGCGCCGAGCCTCAAACGCAGCGAGCGCGCCCCTCCGCACGGGTACCGCCACGAGTCCGCGGTCGGCCCCAGACCCATCGAGAGCTCCTGCAGCACGGCGCCTGCCACCTCGAAGTCCGCGGGCCCGAGGCCTCGGACACCGCCCAGGCACGACGGCTTCACCGCGAACGCGGCCCTCACGCCCAGAGCTCGCTCGCTCCACGTCCGCACCGGCGCGACGGCTTGCCCGCTCGGCCTCCGCGTGCGAAGAGCGGACGATGCAGCTTCGCCTCGCCCGGATCGGCTCGCTCTCGCTCCTGCTCACCGCCTGTCCCGCGGACGCCGACACCGACAGCGCCACCGGCTCCGCGACCACCGACGCGGCCGCTTCGACCACCAGCTCCGACGCGACCACCACCACCGGCGACCTGCCGACGAGCACCACCGCGGACCCCACGACCGGCACCACCGCGGATCCCACGACTGGCACCACCGCCGACAGCACCACCGCGACCGCCACCACCGAAGCGGCGACCACCACCGAAGCGACCACCACCGAAGCCACCACCGGCAGCGTCGAGGGCGAGCTCGGCTGTGCCCCCGCGGATCAGTTCGACTTCGCCTCCTACCTCGCCGACGACTGCTTCTGCGGCGACGCCTGCGACTGCTACCGCAACGTCCCCTACGGTGAGGCGGCCAGCTGGAACGAGCCGACCCTCGACGACCTCGAGATCCACCAGGCCGTCGACATCTATGTCCCCAAGGGCATGTCCCAAGGGCCAGCCATCCTGTGGGCTCACGCCAACGGCTCGAGCAAGACCATCAACCCCGGCAGCGGCCTCGCCACCAACGCCCTCATGCCCGCGCTCGAGGCCGGTCAGGTCGTCGTCAGCGTCGAGTTCCGCCACCCCGTCACCAACTACGACATCGGCGCCCCCAGGACCGACCTCGTCGACGCCGTCCAGTTCATCCGGTGCAACGCCCCGACCCTCGGCGTCCACCCCGAACGAATCGCCGGCATGGCCTCCTCGCGCGGCACTCTGATGCTCTGGACCGCCGTCCAGCCCGAGCTCGCCGACCCGGGCAGCGCCGATCCGGTCAAGCGCCAGTCGAGCCGCCTCCTCGGCGTCTATGCTGCCCAGGCCCAGACCTCCTATTGGGGCCAGTGGATCGCCGACACCTTCTATGATCCCGCCTTGCACGACCTGCTGCTCATGCAGCTCCCGGCCGACGACGTCGCGCTCGGCCACGCCGTCGGCGACGTCGACGCCGACGCGCCGCGCGTCGAGCTCGTCTACGTCGACCCGCTCGCCGAGCTCCCGATCACCCTTCAAACCATCGGCATGGTCGACCCCGTCCACCTGCCGAACTTCGGCGACGAGCTGTGCAAGGCCTACGCCGCCGCCGGCCACGGCGAGGACTGCACCGTCCACTACGAGGTCGCGCAGAACGCCATCCACGCCGGCTCGGTCACCTTCTTCGCCGACCTGTTCGGCGGCTGATCGCGCTCCTGCCCTCGAGGACATGTGCTTTCGGGCATCTCGCCGAAGCCATCCTCCACGAACATGCCAGCGCAACGACGTCGCGCCACGCCGGCCCGCGCCACCTGTCCCTCGCGCCAGGTCCTCCTCGCCCCGGCTCGCCCTTGACGCCGGCTCGCCCTTGCCGCACACCTTGCCGACAGTGGCGAGCACCGGCATGCACGGCCGCGCGGCGGCGAGGCGCGGATGAGCGCGGCGCGCCTGCTCTCGTCCGTGCTCACGCTCCAGGGCCCCGCCCCTCCGGCGAGCGCGAGCGATTCGGACCTCGCCGCGCCCGCCGACGTCCGCTGGACCGCCCCGGCCGGCTGTCCCGATCGGGCCGCGCTCCTGGCCGGCATCGCCCGCCGGCGCGGCCGGCCGCTCGAGCCCGGGCAGGCGCGCGTGACCGCCCGGGCCCGCCCCGAGGGCCCGCACCGCTATCGCCTCCAGCTCGAGCTCGAGGTCGCGGGTCGCCGCGAGCGGCGGATCCTCCGCGCCAGGACGTGCGAGGCCCTGGTCGACGGCGTCGCCCTCGTCGTCGCCCTCGCCGTCGACGGCAACCCGGGCGCGCCCCCGGCCGAAGCAACCCCCGACGTCCCCGACCAACCAGTCGAGCCCTCCGAGCCCATCCCGCCCGACGACCCCGGCACCACCGCCGAAGCGCAAGCATCCCCCGGCACAGTCCCCGCCCCGCCCCCGGCCGTCCCCATCCCGCCTCAGGCCGCCCCGCCCGTCCCCGTCCCCCCCCAGGCCGCTGCGCCCGCCCAGCCCCCTCCAGCGCCACCCCAGGCCGCCTTCCAAGCCCCGGCGCCGGTCGACCTCTCGCCCCCCGTCATTCGCTCGCGCCGGCGCCCTGGCGGCTTCCTGCGCCTCCACGGCCTGGCCGAAGTCGGCGCGCTCCCCGGCCCGACCGGCGGCGTCGGCCTCGCGGGCGGCCTCCTGTGGCGGTGGTTCCGCCTCGAGCTGCTCGCCGCCTACCTCGCCCCGCGCCTCCTCGACCGCCCCGAGCTGCGCGCCCGCGTCTCCCTCTTCGCCTTCGCCGTCCACGGCTGCGCCCGACTCGGCCGCGGCCGCCTCGAAGTCCCGCTCTGCCTCGGCCTCGAGGCCGGCGGGCTCCCGGCCGTCGCCGACACCGGCCGCAGCGTCGTCGGCCGCTGGCTCGCGCCCACCGGGGGCGTCGGCGCGGCCGTGCGCCTCCACCCGCGGGTCGCCCTGTGGGCCTTCCTGCAGGGCCTCGCCGCCGTCCAGCGTGGCACCCTCGCGGTGCGCGAACCCGGCCCCGCCGGCGAGCTCCGCGTCGTCCACGACCCCGGCATCGCCTCCGCGCGGCTCGCTCTCGGGGTCGAGGTGAAGTTCGGCGATCCGCGGTGATAGATCGACGCGCAGCCGGAGACGACTCTCTTTCAGAGCCCTCCATGCGCTCCGACCCCCGGCCCGACGACGCCAAGATCCGCGCCTTCCGCGAGCTCTACCTCGCCGAGTTCACCTTCGTGTGGGCGACCGCGCGCCGCCTCGGCGTCCCGCCGACCCTGGTCGAGGACGCCGTCCAGGACGTGTTCATGACCGCCTACCGCCGCCTCGACCAGGTCCGCTTCGAGGTCTCGGCGCGGGCCTGGCTGCACGGCGTGACCCGCCGGATCGCCGCTCGACACCGCCGCACCGCCGCCCGCCTCAGCCGCCGCCTCGCCGCCCTCGCCGCCGTCCCGAGCGGCCCCGCCGACCCGCCGCAGGACCGCCTCGCCGCCGCCGAGCAGCTCGAGCGCCTGCTCGCGCGGCTCGCCGGCCCGACCCGCGCCGCCTTCGAGATGGCCGAGCTCCACGGCATGAGCGGCCCCGAGATCGCCGGCGAGCTCGGGATCCCCGTGGCCACCGTCTACTCGCGGGTCCGCCTGGCCCGCGAACAGCTGCAGCGCGAGCTCGGCGGCCCCGGCCTCGAGCGCGAGCTGGCGGCCGCCCGCGCCCGCGAGACCCCGCCCCCGGCCGCCGCCGAGCGCACCTGGGCCGCCATGCTCCCCGGCCTGTGGACCACCCGCGCCGGCCTCGGCCTCGCCGTCCTCGCCTCCACCCGCACCGCAGTGATGACCACCCTCGTCGCGGTCGCCGGGGTCGTCGCCGTCGCCTGGCCGAAAGGACATATCGACGATTCGCCCGACGACCGCCAATCCACGCACGCGTCGCCCCGCGACACCTCGGCCGCTCCGCCGCAATCACCCCACCGCGACCCATCGCCCCCGGACGAACCCACCAGCCAGGCTCACGAATCGTCGGTTCTCCAGGTGTCCGCCGGCGCCTCACCGGACGACCCCGACAAACCCGCGGCCGACCGCGATCTCGCAACCCCCACGACGCACCCGCGCGAACCTTCGACCGAGGTCGCCGCCGCCGACGCCCTCGCGGCCCGCACCTCGCACCCAGACGGCGATACCGACGAGCTAGCGACCGAAGTCGCCGCCGACGCGCTCACGGCCCGCCCCACGCAGCAGCGCAGCCCCGCCGACGAGCTCGCGGCCGAGGTCGCCGTCCTCGACCGCGCGCGCGCCGAGCTCGCACGCGGCGCTGTCGGGGCCGCCCGGGCGCACCTCACCGAGCACGCGCGGCGCTTCCCTGCCGGCCAGTTCGCCGACCTGCGCGGCGCCACCGAGATCGAGCTGCTCTGCCGCGAGGGGGACCGCGCCGGCGCGGCCGCGCAGGCGGCAGCGCTGGTAGCAGCGCATCCGCGCTCCGCGGTGGCCCAGCGCTTCAAAAATTTTTCTTGCCCGGACTGATAGGAATCGTGCGGGGTGGAGACGACAGAGATCAGAGGTCGAACTTATGCCCCTTCTCCGATTCTCCTATCACTCCGCGCTCCTGATCTTGTCCGCTGCGCTCGCCCAGCCGTCCTGCACCTACCCCCAGGTCCTCGGCGACGCCCCGCCGGGCGGCGACACGTCCAGCGGCACCGACACCTCGGGTAGCCCGGGCACCGGCACCGCCGATCTACCCACCGGCGGCGAGCCTGGCGTCTGCGACAACCCGGCCTTCACCTGCAGCCAGCCGCTCGACTGCGAGCAGTGGGACTGCGGCGCCCTCGCCAGCCCCTTCGACGCCGACGGCTGCTTGCGCCCCGACTGCAGCGATTCGCCCTGCGCCGCCGACGAGCTCTGCTACAGCCTCGAGCAGCCCGATGAATGCCCGGCCGGGATCGTCGGCTGCAGCGACGACCCCGAGGCCGGCGCGTGCGTCTGCGAATCCTCCGACGCCTGCACCCACCGGCGTTGCATCCCCGCCGACGAGGGCCCGCCGGTCGAGTGCCCGCCGCTCACCGACAAGGAGACCTGCCTGGCCGCCGGTTGCAGCGAGTTCTACACCCTCACCTACTGGCGCATCGACGACGGCGAGTGCGTGATCGACCAGGAGGCCGGCCCCGCGTGCGTCTGGTTCCCGACCGACACCTGGGGCGGCTCCGCCTCCCCGGGCCCGTTCTACGAGAAGGCGACCGGCCGCGCAGTCGAGTTCCAGACCATCTGGGACGTGCCCCCGCACGGCTGGGGCGACTGCACCGACCCCGACGCCCCGCCCGCGTGCGGCTGCATCGGCCAGTGCGAGTCCCTGCAGCAGCAGGCCGCCGCCTTCCTCGACGCCGACAAGCCCTGCGTCGACGCCGGCGACTGCGCCTTCGCCGACGGCATCTGCTACCAGGGCAACACCTGCGGCAACGTCGGCGTCCACAAGGACAACCTCGACGCCTGGAACACCCTCCACGGCCAGCTCGGGGCCCCCAGCTGCTGCGCGGGCGCCAACGCCTGCGGCGCCGATCTCGCGTGCGAGAACAACCGCTGCGTCGCAGTGTTCCCGTGACATGTCCGTGAGGACATGGATGTCATTCTCCGGCCGACTCGCGGAATGACATGACACGGCCCCTCGGACATGTCACTCACCCGCGAGCGGCTCGGCCGGCACAGGCGTCGACAGTCGCTCGAAGACATGTCCTTCGGAACATACAGGCTCCACGGCCGGCCGAGCTGTCGCGCGTGAGTGACATGGTCTCTCGGACATATCCCTCATCCGCGAGCGTCTCGGCCGGCGCACACGTCGTCACGTCGCTCGAAGACATGTCCTTCGGGACATACAGGCTCCACGGCCGGCCGAGCCATCGCGCGTGAGCCACGCCGAGATCTCGACCCACCTCCGAGCTCGATCGAGTCCCGGCATCGCGCCTTCGAGCGAGCTCGCACTCGCGCCGACCCATCGCGCCAGCAGCCGACGCGCACTTCCGCCGTCCCACGCCGAGCTCGCGCCTCGCGCAGGCGCGTGCGCGCGGCCGATGCCCTGCGGCCCCAACCGACGCCCCTCGCACGTCGCCCCGTCGCCCGCGCGCAGCACCGCCCGGTCCTGCCCAGCGCCCCTCATTGCAGCGAGCGGACCGGTCGAGCTCGCTCGCGGGTCAGCCGCGAGTTCGCGCAAGGGCGACCCCGACGCGCACGCTGCTGCGCCCTGGCGAGCCCGGCGTGTTTCTTTTAAAAAACTCGCCGCCATGCGTCTTCACTCGCTCGTCCTCGCCTGTCTCGCCGCGACCTTCGCCTGCACCCCCGACGAGGAAGAGGCCCCCGCCGTCGAGGTGCGCGAGGGCACCGAGCTGCCCGCCAACATCCAGCCGGCCCTGCTCGAGTTCCGCGACAACTGGACCATCGTCAACAGCGGCGGCCCGCTGGTCGCCGGCAACACCGTCCTCGTCGGCTACGACGACGGCCGCCTGACCGACTGTCGCGGCGACCAGAACGGCGAGCCCGCGTGGTCGATCACCGGCTATCACCAGCTGGGCGCCGGCGACGTCGGCAGCTTCGAGGCCGGCGGTCACTCCCCGTCGCAGGGCACCGAGCCGCCGGTCTTCACCCTCGAGGACTCCGGCGACCTGGCGATGTGGTTCCACAACACCAGCGTGTGGGGCTGCTCCGCCTACGACTCCAACTACGGCGCCAACTGGCACTTCGGCGTCGGTGCCAGCCTGTCCTTCAAGACAGACTGGGTCACCGAGGCCCTCGGCACCCCGCGCGCCGGCGCCCCGCTGGTGATCGCCTACGACCCGGCGCGCCTGCCCGACTGCCGCGGCACCAAGTACGGCCACGACGCCTGGAACATCCGCGTCCACTACCGCTTCGACGGCGGCCCGGCCCAGTACAAGCTCCTCACCGCCCCCCAGAGCAACCTCCAGGTCCCCTGGCCGGCCGTGCTCGACGTGCCCGCGGGCGCCGGCGAGGTCGAGCTGTGGTTCGAGAACCAGGACTACTACGGCTGCAAGGCCTGGGACTCGCAGTTCGGCGCCAACTACCACATCGACCTCGAGTGAGCCGCGCGCAGGCGGATGGCGCTCACGACATGTCGCCACGGACATGCTGCGAGCGCCATGTCTCGAAGAACATGTCCTGAAGTCGCCTGCTCGCGCTTCCCGCGAGCACCCGACCTCCCTGCCCGCGGAGCCGTCAAGCCTGCGCGCCGAGCAGGCGATCGACCTGCGCGATCGCGGCGGCGAAGCCCTGCGATCGCGCCGCCTCGTCGTGCGCGGTCGCCTCGACCGTGATCACCTCGACGCGCGTGATGCCGATGAAGCCGAGGATCGCCCGCAGATAGGGCGTCTCGAAGTCGTCGACCCGCGCCGACGTCACCCCGCCGCGCGCGATCACGATCGACGCCGACGTCGCGCCGAGCAGCCCGACGGGGCGACGGTCGCGGGTCACGAACGTCTGCCCGTCGCGGACCACGTGATCGATCCACGCCTTGAGCGCCGACGGCAGCGATTGATTGTAGAGCGGGCTGCTGACCAGCAGGTGGTCGGCCGCGCGGAGCTCGGCGATCAGCGCGTCCGACAGCGCCACGCCCGCCGGTGGTTCCGCGCCGACCGGCGCCCCGTAGAACGCCGCGATCGTGGGCGCGTCGAGGTGCGGCACCGGCCGCCGCGCCAGGTCGCGGACGATCACGCGTGCCCTCGGGTGCGCCGCCGTCCAGCGCGCCTGAAAGTGATCCGCGAGCCGCCGCGAGCTCGAGCCCTCGAAGCGGGCGCTGGCGTCGATCCTGAGCAACGTCGTCATGGGTCCTCTGCCTCGAAGACCCGCCGACCCGCCGAAACGTGACCGGCCCCCGCGCGAAAAAACGACGAGCTCGCCCGCCCGCCCGTCACTCCCAGCCGTACTCGTCGACCGCCGCCTTGAAGCGCTCCACGTGCTCCTCCTGCAGCGTCGCCAGCTCGGCCAGCGCCGCCTCGCCGAGCGGGTCGAGCACATTCAAAAAGTCTTCGCCGGCGGGTGCGGTCTTCCAGTCGTTCTCGACGAAGATCACCCCGGCCTCGCCAGCCTGGGCCAGCGCCGCCTTGTACGGCGCGAAGCTGTCTGCCGCCTCCTCGACCGCCGCCACGAACGAATCGTCGTCCAGCCCGCTGTAGGGCTCGCCGTCGGGCCCGCGCAGGTTGAGGTAGATGACCTCCGAGCCGAACGCGAAGTAACCGCCGCCGAGGCCGACGTCGACGTCGGCCGCGTGATCGAAGAACGCCTGGCCGAGCTCCGGGTCGACCTGCGCCACGTCGAACGTCACCACCGCGTAGCCCGTCCCGCCGTCCTCCGCCGCGAAGTCGGTCACCAGCACGCTCCACTGGCTGAACACGTAGCCGAGCGCGGCCGCCAGCGACTCGACCTCCGCTCCGCTCGCCATCAGCCGCGTCTGCAGCGACGGGTTCGTCACCCGCTGGAACCCGCCCGGCGTCAGCTCCGTGTCCAACATCTGGTCCGCGAGCCCGACCAGCGCCACCACGTCGGGCAGCATCGCGTCGCGGACCTCGACCGTGAACGCCTCGCGCTGCTCGTAGCTCGCGTTCTCGAGCGTCAGGTCGAGCATCCCCAGCTCGTACAGCGGCGTCGGGATGACCTCGTACGACACCTGCTGGATCGGCCCGATCGGCAGCGGCCCCGAGTCCTCCTCCTCGCCGCACGCCGCCAGCAGCGGCGCGCCGAGACAGACAAGACCCATCCAAATCACTCGCGGAGCCAGAACGAAGAACGACACGCCATTGTGAATGCAGCAGCGAGCCCGAGCGCGTCAAGTCCCACTTTCCGAGGCCCCGCCGCCAATCGCCGTTTCGCCGGCATCTCCGCCCGCGAGTCCCCTCAATCTCACGACCTGCCCCGAAAGCCAGCTCGTCGGGCGGGCGCCCGCCCGCCGCCCGCCGGGCGCTCCTGGTCGCGCGCTGCCACCGCCCTCGCCCCCTGCGATTGCGAGGAGTCCTGCATGGCGATCGACCTACCGCCATTGCGGATGGCCCCTTGCCGGCCGAATGTCGGTCTCCGCCCTTTCATCGCCGGGGCGAATTCGCCCACCTCCTGCCCCGCCGGGCAGCGTCTCCGCCCGCGGACGCTGAGCCGCGGCGCGACATCGATTACCGTGGACGACACGAGGCGCATGACCCGATCTCACCTGTCCATGCTCGGATTCGCGGCCGTGCTCGCGTGCGGCGAGTCCGGCGCCCCGACCACCGAGAGCACCACCGACGGCACCACCACCGGGAGCAGCAGCGGCACCACCGAGGCGCCGACCACCGGCACCACCACGAGCACCACCGGCACGCCGCCCACCACCACCGACCTGCCCACCGGCGGCAGCATGGGCGGCACCGACAGCGCCAGCGGCACCACCGACGCCGCCAGCGGCACCACCGACGACAGCGAGGGCAGCGGCGGCGGCGGCGAGGGCAGCGGCATGGCCTGCGCAAAGTGGTACGACGCCTTCGTCGACTCCTACCGCCCGCAGTGCGAGTGCCAGGTCTCGCTCGGCATGTACGACAGCGTCGACGAGTGCCTCGCCGCCACCGTCCCGCCGCAGAGCTGCACCTGCGAGATCTTCGCCCAGTCGCCCGACACCGCCGACCAGCTCAAATGCTACGAAAAGGCCGCCCAGGACAAGGCCGAGTGTCTGTCCGGCCTCGGCCTGTGCGCCGGCGAGCCGATGCTCGCGCTGTGCGATGACCTCCAGCTCTCCGCCCTGCTGCTGTGCGGCAATCCGCCCAAGGAGATCTGCGACGCCATCACCATGATGTGCGAGGACGCCCCCCTGCTGATCTGCCTGTTCTGACGCGACCTTTCGCTCGCGCGACGTCCCTCTGCATTCACGCGCCTCGCCCGCGCAGCTCCCTGCGCAGGCGGTCCCTGACGCACATCGTGCGAGCATGCCCGGTGATCGGAGGACGCGACGACGGAGCGCCGCAGCGCGTGCATGGCACCCCGACGCGGCCTCGCATGGTATGTTCGGGTCACATGGCTGTCGGCGACTCGCAGGACCTTCGCGTCCGTGCCTTGACCGAGGAATTGACCCGTCGTCTGCGCGACTTCATCGCCGGGCGCGAGACCCCCGCCACCTTGCAACAATGGGCGCAGAAGGTGTGGGGTGGGACGCAGGAGGGCCCCGCTGCCGCCAATCGCCTGGCCACCGAAGCGCTCCACGATCTGTGGAACGCCGACTCGCGCTTCCCTGCCGGCGACCTCGGCAGCCCGCCCATCTTTCGCCCCGTCGACGCCGCCGAGTCGCTGCGCCAGCTGCAGCGCGGCACCCTCGTCGGGCCGGTCTGCGAGGTCGCCGGCCTGAAAGCCCCGCTGCGCCACTTCGCCACCCGGCTCGACCTCGAGACCGAGCGTCACGTCCTCGACGGCCTCGGCTGGTTCGAGTTCTTGCGCTTCGCGTCCCCCGGCACCGGCAGGGCGTTCGACCTCCAGCGCCCGCTCGAGCGCCGCGACTCGGACAGCCTCCCCACCCTCGTCCGCGCCTCCATTGCCGACGACCCGCAGGAGACCCTGCGCGACCTGTTCGAGACCCTCGTCATCGACCACGACGACGTCGCCGCGCTCGCCGACAACTTCGCCGACCTCAAGCCGCTCCGGCGCACTCTGTGGCGGCAGGACGACAACGGCAACCGCGCCGTCGTCGCCACCTTCACCGGCATCCGCAAGGCCGAGGCCGCGCTGCAACAATACTCGGCGTTGATGCACAAGCAATTGTACTGGCTCGAATGACGCCAGCACCCGCGAATGCGGCGAGTCGGACCGCGTGGCCGATTGAAATCACCTGAGCGTCACGAGCCACCGACAGGCTCGCGCCGCGGACCGTCGAATGGGGACCCTTCATGAATCGAGGGCCCCCGCGTCGGACGCGCGCTCCGGGGCCGACGTCCTCGTTCGCGCTGCTCCGCGTGGCTACCACGGCACTTCGGTCCGAGTGCCGGCCCCCTCGCACGAACTGCGATTCGGGGTCCCCGTCCACCCTCGGAGGGCGTTCACCCGCCTATAATCCGGGGATGCTCGCAGGTCTCCGCCTCACCTCGATCGTCCTCGTCGCGCTCGTCGCCGCGTGCGGCGACAATGCTCCGGCGCTCGTCCCCTCCACCGCGTCGACGACGGGAGGCAGCACTGCGAGCAGCACTGAGGGCAGCACTCCGACGAGCACCTCGAAGCCCGACGACGGCACCACCGCCCCCGACCTGCCCGTCACGACCACCGCCGCGAGCACCGGCGACGAGCCGGGCACCACCGGCGACGGACCTGGCACCACCGGCGACGAACCGGGCACCACCAGCGGCGAGACGGGCACCACCGGCGAGACGGACACCGCCGACGAGCCGCTGCTGCCCGGCTGCGGTGACACCCCGCCGGTCGACTTTCACGCCGAGCCCAGCGCGCCGGCCGACGGCGCCGCGGTCCCTGGCCCGTCGGTCGACCTCGAGGTCACGATCGGCGGGACGATCCTCGCCGACGCGACCGCCAAGTTCCACCTCCGCGAGGTCCACACCCTGACCGACGCCGACGACTTCACCATCGTCATTCTCCCGGACACGCAGAACTACACCCAGTTCCCCGGCAACTTCCCTCAATACCCGGCGCAGACCCAATGGGTGTGGGACCACCGCAACACCGACAACATCGTCGCGGTGCTGCACAACGGCGACGTCGTCCAGCACGGCAACATCGAGGAGATCGAGTGGGAGCGCGCCGAGACGGCGATGAGCACCCTCGAGAAGACCGGCACCAAGTTCCCCGACGGCATCCCCTACGGCATCGCCGTCGGCAACCACGACAACGGCGCCAGCTTTCACGACGACGTCCCGAACTCGACCACCCTCTTCAACAAGTACTTCGGCGTCAAGCGCTTCGAAGACCGCGCGTACTACGGCGGCCACTACGGCAACAAGAACGACAACAACTGGATCCTCGTCCGCGCCGGCAACCTCGACATCGTCATGGTGAGCCTCGAATACCGCGGCGACCTCGGCCAGAACCCCGACGTCCTCGCGTGGGCCCGGGGCGTCTTCGAGGATCACCCGCACGCGCTCGGCATCGTCAACTCGCACCACATCGTCAAGGCCAACGGCGACTTCTCCGCCGAGGGCAAGCAGATCTACGACGTGATGAAGAAGGTCGACAACGTCCAGCTGATGACGAGCGGGCACATCAAGCAGTTCCGGGCGCGCCGCACCGACAACTACATGGGCCACAAGATCCACTCGATGCTCGCCGACTACCAGGACCTCATCCTCCCCGGTGAAGGCTGCGCCGGCGGCTGCGGCTACATGCGGATCTGGCGGTTCTCGCCCAAGAAGAACCAGGTCAAGGTCGAGACCTACTCGCCCTCGCTCGACAAGTCGATGACCTCCGACAAGGAGCAGTTCACCCTGACCCTCGACCTCTCGGCGGCCACCGGCGTGTTCGAGGTCGTCGGCCAGGTCGCCGGCCCCGGCGCCGCGCTCGCCCACACCGTGAGCGACCTGAAGTCCGGCGCGACCTACGAGTGGTACGCGATCGTCAAGGAGTGCGGCGCGAAGGTGACGACGCCGACACGGACCTTCACCGTCGAATGACGACCTCGCATTCGCGGGCGAAACGCCCGGCTCGCAACCGAGCACGGCCCACCTGACGGCGCGCCTGCGCACGGCCGCGATCGCCGGCGCTTGCGGCCGTCGGCGGGTTCGTGCTCTCGTGGCGCATGCGTAGGAATTCGAGCGGGTCGCAGCGGCGTGCGCTGCGGACGGGAACATTGTTGTTGGTCGCCGCGTGCGGCGACGCCACCGGCAGCGGCACCGACACCGCGGTCGCCACCACCACGGGCGCGACCGTCACGCCCACCGGCACCACCACCGACAGCACCGGCGCCCCGCCGCCGACCACCGGCGGCCCCGACACCGCTGGCACCGTCGGCGAGACTCAGGGCACCCTCACGACCGGCCCGACCACCAGCGACACGAGCGAGTCGACCGCCACCGAGACCAGCATGGGCGTCACCACCGGCCCGGGCCCGGACATGGGCCCCGCCTGCGCCGACACCTGCGAGGACGGCGTGTGCGTCGGAGAGGTCTGCTGCCCGATCAACCAGGCCTGCACCGACACCTGCTGCGGCGTCGGCGAGGTGTGCTCGTTCCAGGAGTGCGTCGTCCCCGGCGACGATTGCGTCGACGCCACCGATTGCCCTGACGGCTCGTACTGTGAATATACACTGGGCGAGGCCGAGCAGCCGCCGATGTGCATGGGCGGCGTCTCGCTCGACGGCGGCAAGTGTCTCCCGCAGCCGCCCGAGTGCCCCGACGGCGTCGAGCCGATGGAGGGCGAGCCCATCACCTGTTTGCCCAAGTGCGAGGTCGTCCCGCCGGTCCAGGACTTCGGCATCGTCCTCAAGCACGCCTGGGGCGGTCAGGTCACCTCGCCCTACGCCACCGACGTCATGATGTCGCCGATCGTCATCAACCTCGACGACGACGACTGCGACGGCAAGGTCAACGAGAAGGACATCCCCGAGATCGTCTTCAGCACCTTCAGCGGCGGCGCCTATTACAAGCAGGGCACGCTGCACGCCATCTCGGTGGTCGGCGGCCAGCTCGTCGAGAAGTTCAGCGTCCCCAACGTCGTCCAGCCCGGCGGTGGCCTCGCCGCCGCCGACCTCACGGGCGACGGCGTGCCCGAGATCGTCGGCTGCATGAACCCCGGGCCGGCTGGCGTCTCGTGTTGCGACGCGGTCGCCCAGAACACCGGCGTGATCGCTTTCAACGCCGACGGCACCACCCTCTGGACCCAGCCCGACACGACCAAGGTCCACTGCGGCAACCAGGCGCCGGCCATCGGCGACGTCGATCAGGACGGCGTCCCCGAAGTCCTCGTCGGCTTCACCCTCCTCGACGGGGCCACCGGCGCGGTGAAGACCGAGCTCGATCCGGCCACCAGCTGGGGTCAGCGCCTCACCGGCCTCAGCGACCTCGACGGCGACGGCTTCCTCGACGTCACCGACGGCCAGCGCGCCTACCGGGCCGACGGCGACATCCTGTGGGACCTCCGCAACGGCCCCAACGCGGTCGTCGGCGGCTACCACGGCGTCGGCGACTTCGACCTCGACGGCCAGCCCGAGGTGGTCATCATCTCGAGCGGCGGTCCGCACACCATGCAGGTCGTGCGCTACGACATGAACAGCCCCGACGGCGCCCAGGTCGTGCGCAAGGGCGTCGACATCAACGACGGCATCTCGACCAAGGTGTTCTGCAACGCCCAGAGCGAATACGGCGGCGGCCCGCCGACCGTGGCCGACTTCGACGGCGACGGCGTGCCCGACGTCGGCGCCGCCGGGGCCGTCGGCTACATCGTCTTCAGCGGCAAGCTGATGATGGACCCCAATGTCGCCAACAGCGACATCGACCTGTGGTTCAAGACGACCCACGACTGCTCGTCGGCGGTGACCGGCTCGTCGGTGTTCGACTTCAACGGCGACGGCAAGGCCGAGGTCATCTACTCCGACGAATACCACCTGTGGATGTACGACGGTCAGACCGGCACCAACCTGATCCCGAGCACCTGCAACACCACCGGCACCCTGTGGGAGTACCCGCTGGTCGCCGACGTCGACAACGACGGCCAGGCCGACATCGTCGTCGCCAGCAACGCCTACGGCGTCACCTGCCCCGACAACAACACCCGCCAGTCGGGCATCCGGATCTTCGGCAGCGCCAACGGCTCGTGGGTCCGCACCCGCCGCGTGTGGAATCAGCACACCTATCATATCAGTAACATCCGCGAGGACGGCAGCGTGCCGGTCGCCGAGGCGCCGAATTGGAAGACCGACGGTCTCAACAATTACCGGCAGAACGTCCAGCCCGAGGGCGAATTCTCCGCGCCCGACCTGACCGCCGCCCTGTTCCCGCGCTGCGAGGGCCCCTACGGCCTGGTCGCCCGCGTGCGCAACATCGGCCAGGCGGCCGTCCCCGCCGGCGTGACCGTCGGCTTCTACGAGGGCGACCCCGACATGGGCGGCGTCAAGCTCGGCGAGGGCGCGACCAAGAAGGCGCTCTACCCCGCCGAGGCCGAAGACGTGGCGATCGACGTGCCCAACCCGTCGATGGCCCTCACCGACGGCACCACCCCGGTGTTCGTGGTCCTCGACGACGGCATGCCCGAGCACCTGTGGCAGGAGTGCCGCACCGAGAACAACAAGGTCGAGGGCAGCGGCTACTGCGTCCGCCCGGGCTGAGCCGGGGTCGATCGACCCCCTCTCCTCACTTGCGCAGGACCACGATCAGGACGAAGGCCAGCGCGATCGCGGCGAGCCCTCCGACGGTCACGAGGACGATCTTCGCGATCGAGAGCGGCGCCTTGCCGGTGACCACCGCCGCGTCCTGGCCGTTGACCACCGCGCGGTAGAGCTTGTCGCGGTAGCGGTAAGCGAGCACGAATGCGGGGAAGGCGAGTCGCTCCGAGCCGAGGCGCCGGGGCAGCACCGCGACCGAGAGCTTGCGCTGGCGGCTGCCGGGGACCCACGTGCTCGCGTGCGCCAGCGCGGCCCGCTCGAGCCCCTCGGCGATCGCCCGGCGGGCCGCCGACCGCTGGACATCGAAGCGCTCGATCAGCACGCCCGGGCGAGCTTCCGGCGGCGGGCCGCCCGACTCGACGCGGTAACCGCGGGCGATCGCCCGGCACTCCGCAGCGCTCAAGCCGCGTGACGCCGGCACCAGCACGTTGCGCAGGTTCAACGACTGCTGGCCCGCATGCGGGGCCCAGGACGCGCGCCGGGAGCCGACCTCGGAGTCGGCGGCCCAGCTGACCAGCACCTCGGCGTCGAACACCCAGCCGACCCACCACAGCGGCTTCAGCTCGCCGATCGTCGCCGCTGTCTGGAGGTCGCTCGGGCGGAAGAAGCCGAGGGTGCCGAGCCAGCGCCGCAGACCCTCGGCCGCCATCGCGGGGTCGACCGCGAACGGCAGGTAGGCGGACGCCTCCTCGACCGGGTCCTCGGGGCGCTCGACGTGCATCTGCGAGCCGCAGAACGAGCACTTCGGCGCGCGGACCTCGACGTCGTAGGACACCGCCGCGCCGCAGCCCTCGCAGCGGAGGAACTCGACGCGCGTCGCGGCGCCGACGAGCGCCTCACCCGGCGTCGGCAGCCCGCACACCGCACAGCGGAGATCGCCGGTCTCGACCGGCGACTCACAGCGGCCGCAGGGCGCGACGGCCGGCGTCGCGGTAATCTCAGCGCTGGGCAAGCAGCACCCCCCCGACGACGAGGCCGACGATCAAGAGGACCAGCGCGCCGATCTTCACCCACGAGCGCAGCGGCTTGCCGAACACCTTGCCGGTCTGGCCGTTGACCAGCAGGCGGACCACGCGGTCGTCGGCGAAGCGGACCGGCAGCACCCACACCGGCGCGAGCATCAGGATCTGGGCGATGTCGGCGAGGCGGGCGCTGACCTGGAGGTCCGACTGCCGATCGCCGGGCATCATCTTCGTGATGCGCCGCTGAACCTCTGCCATCGCCTCGGCGACCGCGAGCTCGCGGCACACCTCGGCCGTCATCGACGCCTCCTCGGCGATCCATCCGGAGAGCAGGCGCGGCGAATAGCGGTGGAGCGCGCGCAGGTCGAAGGGCTCGACCCCCTCGAGCTCATGGTTGTCGATCCCTCGCGAGGCCGTGACGACGACGTCGCTGACGTAGGCCGAGTAGCTCCCCGCGAGCGTGTGCCACTCGGTCTCCGTGCGCGTGCGCGTGACCGTGCGGCCCTTCGAGTCCGTGGTCGTGTAGGTCACCGTGTAGTTCTCGCCGATCCGGGCGGTGTACTCCGCGTGGGCCGCCGCCGAGAACAGGTACGAGGGCACGTAGATCCCGCGGATGGCCTCGACCGTGGCCTTGCGGAACGCCTCCGGGGCGAGCCAGGCCCGCCTCACCCAGCGCCGGGCCGCCGCCAGCGCCTGCTCGTGCGGGACGATGAACGCGAGCACGAAGTCCGGCTGCGGCCGCCCGGCCTCCCGCGGCCGCTCGACCACCGCCGGCGACGCGCAGTACGGGCAGGTCGCGGTCCGCAGGTGGGCTTCGACCTGGATCTGCGAACCGCACGAGCCGCACGAGAATTCGACGATTTCGCTCACGTCCGGGCCGCGATCGTGCCACAGGGCCCTCGTTCCGCGGCCGTGATGACGTCGATTTCCACGTCCGCGCACGCGCGCCTCCGTCCTCGCTCTGCTCGGCGACCGGCGGCCCGAGAGCTTGGCCCGCCGGAGGATCTACGCTGGCGCGGAAGCCCAAATGCGCGGCCGCGCGCTCTCCCGGTCGTCTCGAAGTCTGCCTCGACTTCGTCGCCGATTGGCTCTTTTCGCTACGGCCCACCGTAAACGGGCCCACGGTTGCCACCGCCCGGAGAGGCCTGACCTGACCCCTCGTCGTCGTGGCGCGAAAGGTCGATAATCCCCGCTACGGCCACGAGCTCGGTGTGAACCATGGGCGCCCCACAGATCCACCAGCGCTTCGCGCCGGGCGCCCGCCTGCCCCGCCACCGCCACGCCGCGGGTTATCTCGCCGTCGTCATCGACGGCGCCTATACGGAAGCCGGAGACGCCGGCCGGTTTCGCCTCACCGCCGGCCAGCTCGTGCATCACCGCGAATTCGAGGCGCACGGCGATCAATTCGGCACTGCGGGCGCCCGCGTGCTCAATCTGCCCTGCCCGCCCGACGCGCCCCCTCTACCGGTCGGTCGACTCGCCGACCTCGACGGCGTGGTCCGCCTGGCCGAGCGCGACCCCGCGGCCGCGGCCGCGCTCGCGCTCGCCTCACTGAACCCTGTCTGCGACGAGCGCGACTGGCCCGACCTGCTCGCCGCTGATCTGCGCGCGGACCCCTCGCTGCGCCTCGACGCCTGGGCTGAGACCGCAGGCCTCGCCCCTAGCACCCTGGCCCGCGGCTTTCTGCGCGCCTACGGCGTCTCGCCCAAGCGCTACCGGGCCGAGGTGCGGGCCCTGAAGGCGTGGCGTTGCATCGCCAGCTCGCCGCTCACGCTCGCCGAGTTCGCGCTCGAGCTCGGGTTCGCCGATCAGGCCCACATGACCCGCGCCCTGGTCAAGCTCACCGGTCGCACCCCCGCGGCCGTGCGGCGCGTCGCGGGTCGAGTGGATTCAGGCCCGACGATTCATTCGACGCCGCGGCCGACGCCTTCACGGTGAGGCCGTGGGTGGGGTCCAGAGGTCGGCACGTGGGAGCTCGAGCACCGCGGCCGCGGCAGCGTGCAATGAAGGCGGCGCGAGGCGGCCGTCGCGTGCGGCGGCGCCGAGCCACGCCTCGATCGCGCCGCCGGTGCGATCGAAGCCATCGGCTCGCAGCAGGCCGTACAGGCCCGCGGCGAGCACGTGCATGCCGCCGTCGGCCCGACGCCAGCGCTGGCCGGCCGGTACTGCGACGCCGAGCCGCTCGTTGACCAACTGCTCGAGGGCCTCGGTAGTGTCCTCGTCGAGGTACCCCGCGAGTGAGGTGTAGCCGAAGCTCGGATCGTGCTCGGCGACGATGCGGCTGAGGAGGGGGTCGGCCGCGAGCACGGCGAGTACGTCGCGGATCGCCGGGCTCGACTCGTCGAACGGTGGGTGAAGGATCTCGTGGGCAGCGTTGCGGATCACGGTCTCGTCGGAGTAGTCGAGGTGGGTCAGGAAACGCTGACCCTGGACCTTGATGCCGTGGGGCTTGGAGAAGTGCAGGAGGTCGATCTGAATGTCCGGACGCAGCGGGCGGCCGAGCAGGCGCTCCTGCTCGGCGATGACGTCGACGCTGGCCAGGCGCGCCCGCAACTCCGTCTCGCGGCGGGTCGCGCGGTCGCCGATGACGGCCCCGCGAAACGCGGGCAGCTCGGCGGCAGCGAGGGCCGCGAACAGGCGCGTGAGCGCCGGCCTGGCGGCGATGAACCAGCCCCAGTCGTCGGCCTCCCAGTACGGGCTGGCGCGATAGGTCGGCAGCAGCACCTGCTCGGCGCGCGCGAGCGAGTCGCGGAGCTGCGCGAGAGTGTCGGTCGGGCCGGCCGAGAACAGCAGGCACAGGTACGGGCCGAGCAAGGAGTGGCGTGCGGCGGCGTCCGACTTGAGCGACTGGATCGTGGCGATGGTGTCGGCGTCGAGCCGCGGGGCGAGCTGCGCTAGCTCCTGCGGGTACCACTCGGCGTAGAACGGATCACCTGACAGCGGGCCGAGCAGGCACAGAAGATCGAGGCCCTCGGACGCGGCGACGGTCCAGCGGGTGCGCGGCGTCGCGGGCGCCCGGAGGTGGGCGCAGCTGCTCATGAGCAGCGGCAGGTGGGCCAGAGTGGCGAGGCAGGCGCGTCGATGCATGACGCCCTGTTTGGGCCGTCATGGGACCGTCGGGCTTGAATCCACTTGACCTGGCGCGCCCGACCGTGTGGTTCGCCCGTGTCCCCGTCACGACACTCATGCTCGCAGGTGGACTGCGGCCTCGCCCAGGACCTGGCCGTTGATGCGGAGGTCCACGGTATGCACGCCGGGGTAGTAACGGCGCGTCGTCACCGGCTTGAAGGAGTGGCGGCGTTCCAGCGCGCGCTCCTCTCGTGGACCGAGCTCGATCGCCCAGCCCTTGAACACCTTGGGCGAGGTGCTGCCGTTGGCCTTCACGTGGTGTACGGCGTAGTCGATCACGAGGCGCTGGGGCTTCGCCGCGGTCGAGCGCAGCACCAGGCGCAGCGTCACTTCACCGCCGATGGCGACCCGGGTCGGGGCCACGGTCCACTCCGCCTCGCCGCGAAAGGCCTGCCCCAGGCCCCAGGCGGCCAGCACCGCCGGATCGCCCTGCTTGATCAGGGTGCGGCTGGCATGCCGAAGCAGTGCGCGACGCTCGGGCGACGCACCCGGCAAGTAGCGCACCAGCCACTCGGCCACGTGCGCGGGGTGGTCCTTGGCGATGTCGTTCAGGTGATTGGCGACGCTGCGCCGCACGTACTCGCTGGGGTCGTCCTGCAGCGCGGCGAGCCATGGCAGCGTCGGCGTGGGGTCGAGCACCAGCGCTTGCAGCCGCAGGCCCCAGGGCAGGCGCGGACGGCTGCCCTCGCTCACCAGCCGTCGCACGTGCGCGCTCGGGTCCCTGACCCAGCGCGCGAGCGTCGCGTAGCACACCGCGGGGTGTCGCACGATGAACGGCCGGATCGCAAACTCGGCGGTCAATCGCTGGGTCATCGCGTGGAGCGCGGCCAGACCACGCTCGGGCGCGTCGATCGCCAGGCGGGCGATCGCCTCGGTCAAGGGCCACACCGCCCAGCCGGCCAGGCCGCGCTCGCTGGTCCGTAGCGCGCTCAGGTCGTCACCCGCGCCCGGCGGCCCGAGGCTGGCCTCCAGCAGCCCGGCCGCGCGGTCGACGTCGGCCGGCAGCGTGGCCACCAGTGCATCGGCCACCTGCAGCACGCGGGCCTTCAGCTCCAGCGTGTCCAGGCGCGCCAGCGCCCGGGCCGCGAAACCGCGGCGATCGAAGCCCGGATCGACGCGCTTCAGGTGGTGGCCGATGGCCTGCACGACCTCGGTGTTGATCAGGTTCTTGAACGGCTCGGCCATCGCCCGGCAGCATAGGCCGACTCGGGGTCTTTTCGCGCCTCCTCGGTGGCGCCGCGCCGCTCGGCTCGAGCGCGGCGAGCGGCATTTCCTGCTGCGGGTTCGCCGCGCTCGACGTCGCTCGGGGTTCTCACGTGCGTACCTCGCTCGCGCAACGTGTCGGCGGTCCTGGCGACCACGCGAGCGAACAGTGTAGGGACCGGCGATCAACGTTTAGCTCGCTCGACCGCTCACGCCAATTCCGGACGCCGACCTCGAATGCGCCGTCGCTATCGACAATCGGCAGTGTCCCCGCCACCGCCCATAAGGCTCGTCGCAAAGAGGTCGTTGTCAAGATTTGCGGGCTCGTGTACGGTCCCGGGCGAAAAGAGGTGATGATGACCGTGAGCCGCGACTTCGCTCCCCCCGCGCCGCCCTGCGATTGCGACAGTGACCCTATCGGCGGACTCGAGCGGATGTTCGTACGATTCGCCCAGAATCGTGCGCTCGCCACCGGTCGTGATCCCGCGACGCGCCCGGTGTTCTTGCGCCTGCATGGCGCGGCGCACGGGCGGTTCGAGGTGCGCGCAGACTTGCCGGTCGAGCTTCAAGTAGGGGTGTTCGCGCCGGGCGCGGTCCATCGCGCGTGGGTCCGCTTCTCGAGCGACTTGCAGCCGGGTCGGCCGGACCTGGGCGGCACGTTGGGGGTGGGGATCAAGTTGTTCGACGTCGACGGGCCGAAGCTGCTCGAGCCCGACGAGGAGGCGCGGACGCACGACTTCATCCTGCAGAATCACCCGGTCTTCTTCGTCGACGACGCCGCCAAGATGTGCGCATTCACCTGCGCCTCGTTGAACGGTCAGCTCGATCAGTGGCTCGCCGACAACGAGGAGACCGCCCAGATCTTGAAGGACATGGAGAAGCAGGTCGATTCGGCGCTGGCCACCCCCTATTGGAGCGTGCTGCCGTACAGCCTCGGCCAGGAGCACGTCAAATACAAGCTGGTGCCCGAGGCCGCCGGGGACGGCCCGCCCGCAGCGTTCGACGATCCGACCTATCTGCGTGCCGACCTCCACCGCCGCATGGCCGCCGGCGAGGCCCGCTTCGGGTTCTATGTGCAATTGAGGAAGGGCGAGATGCCGCTCGACCGCGCGACCGTCGAATGGTCGGAGCGCGAGAGCCCGCCGGTGCGCGTCGGTACACTGGTGCTCCCGCAGCAGGACCTGGACGCCCGCGGCCAGTCGGCGTACGGCGAGAGCCTCGCGTTCAACCCGTGGCACGCCTTGCCGGCGCACGCGCCGGTCGGCAGCATCTCCGAAGCGCGCCGGGTGGTCTACCGCGCCTCTGCCGACAATCGCCGGGACGTCAACGGCCAGCCGCGCGGCGAGCCGACCGCGCCGCGGCCCGACACGTGGGACGACGGTCGAGCGTATCCCACGGCCGTCGATCGCCGGGTCGTGCGCGCCGCGATCCACCCCGCGATCGGCGTCGCCCGCGTCGGCAACAGCGCGAGCGAGTACCTCTACGGCCCCGAGGTGGTCGATGCCCCGCCCGCGCCCGTCGGGGCCTGGCGCGACTCGACCGGGGCGATCAAGCGGCAGGCCGCGCGCTTCCGGATCTACGGCTACAACGCCGCGGGCGAGGTCGTCGGCGAGCTCACAGCCAACTCCGCCGACATCACCTGGCGGGTCCACGTCGCCAACAGCAAGGCCGCCTGGTTCCAGTGGCAGATCGCGCTCGACATCCCCGAGGCCGAGACGGTCACGCTGCCGTTGCGCAACGCCAGCGTGCCCGCGCCCGAGCGTGCGCGGCTCGTGATCGACGGCGGGCCGGTCGAAGTCCGCGGCAAGTCCACCGTCGGCCCGACGATCGCCGGCCAGTTTCAGGGCACGCCGGTGCAGCTCGGCCAGCTCCGCACCGACGACGCCGGCCGTCTGGTGTTCCTCGGCGGCCACGGCGTGTCCGCCTCGCCGACCAACCAGCCGATCTTCGATCCCAATGTGCCGACGACCTTCATCAACGCCGATGGCTGGTACGACGACACCTCCGACGGCCCCGTCACCGCGACCGTCCGCATCGAGGGCGCCGAGATCCCCGTCGAGGGCGCCTGGGTCGTCACCGCGCCGCCGGACTACGGGCCCGGCGTCCTCGGCGTGCGTACGCTCCACGACCTGCTCGTCGACCTGTACGTGCAAGCAGGCTGGCTGCCGGCGCGGCGCGACGTCGCGTTCAAGCGCGACGTCTGGCCGCTGTTGCGCCGCCTGTCCGGGCTGCAGTGGAACAATCACGGCTTCGCGGTCGCGTTCGGGGCCGGATCGCGGCTCGACTTCGACGATCCGGCGCTGGCCGCCGAGCTGGCGTGGAAGCCGGCGCAGGGGGGGTACGATCGTAATCAGGAGCTCCGGCGGCAGGTCGCCAACAGCTTCCGCCCGTCGACCCCGAGCGACGGCAACCAGTTGCCGTGGCCGTGGCTCTACGGGGACGCGATGGAGTCGGTAGCGATCGACAACCCGCGGCAGAACGCCGCGATCACGTGGACGCAGGAGCAGGTGCTCGCCAGGTGGGTCGCCGGCGACTTCATCGACGATCTCGCGGTCGAGCTGCCGACGTACGCGGCGCTCGAGGAGGTGCCGCTGGCCGAGCAACCGGGGATGCTCGACCGCGCGGCACTCGACCACGCGCTCGCCGACGCGTTCCATCCGGGCTGCGAGGTGACCTGGCCGATGCGCCATCTGACGATGTTCGACCGGCCGTTCCGGATCCGTCACCGACCCGCGGGCACGCCGGCGCCGAGCTACGGCTCGACGCTGACGCAATCGGTGGTGCTCGGCCCGAACGGCCCGCTGCACGACCAGGGCCCCGGCGATCTCACGCGCTGGATGGGTCTCCCCTGGCAGGCCGACACCGCGTTCTGCCGCGCCGGCTACGACAAGACCTACGATCCCTTCATCCCCAGCTTCTGGCCCGCGCGCGTGCCCAATCAGGTGCTCACGCTCGAGCAATACCGGGTGCTCATGGACACCTCGCGGCCGCTGGAGGCCCGCCGCGACGCCTTCGCCGCGCGCGCCGACTGGAACGCGCGCCTCCAGGGGAAGGCGCCCGAGCAGATGGTCCAGATGGTCCATGAGTTCCACGAGATGGGGCTGCTCGAGGTGCAGCCGGGCCCGAGCGACGTCCCGGGCGTGCCGAGCCAACTGCGCGTCGCGTCGGGCGGCGTCGCGGGCCCGCTGAAGGGCGAGGTCAGCAAGCTCGAGCCGCACGAATGGCCGGTGCCCGTCCACAAGCCAGCGCGGCGATGATGGATGTCGTCGTCACCGGCGCCGGCCCGGCCGGTGCGATCGCGGCGGGCCTGCTCGCGCGCGCCGGTCTCGCCGTGACGATGATCGACCCGCGGCCCGAGGGGTTCCGGATC
>NZ_JAPNJW010000002.1:4800000-6142129 GCF_026626745.1 Nannocystis sp. RBIL2 | reverse complement strand
CGTCGCAGTCCTCGTTGCCGACCCACACCGCACCGTCGCCGCACTTGGCGGTCTTGCAGGTGCCGAGGCAGGCGTCGCCGTTGCTGCCGTTGCCGTCGTCGCACTGCTCGCCGGCCTGGACGAAGCCGTCGCCGCACTTGGGCAGCAAGCAGGCCAGGGTGCAGGCGCCGTTGTTGTTGTTGTTGACCCCGAGGTCGCACTGCTCGTTCAGCTGCTTGATGCCGTCGCCGCAGGTCGCCAGCTTGCACGCGTTGGTGCAGCTGTCCTCGTTGCTCTGGTTGCCGTCGTCGCACGCCTCGCCGGGGCCGACGAAGCCGTCGCCGCAGACCTGCGCGGTGCAGTTGGCCTTGCACGCCTTGGTGTTGCCGTTGTTGGCGCCGTCGTCACACTGCTCCTGGCCGGCCCAGATCAGGCCGTCGCCGCACTTGGCGTCCTTGCAGTTGAGAGTGCACGCGCCGGTGTCGTTGTTCTGCGCCGCGAGGTCGCACTGCTCGCCGATGCTCGGCTGCTCGAGGCCGTCGCCGCAGAACGGGACCAGACACTGGTCGGTGCAGCCGTCGTCCTGGTCGCCGTTCTTGCCGTCGTCGCACTGCTCGGCGCCCTCCTCGATGCCGTTGCCGCAGAACTCGAGCAAGCAGGTGGCGCTGCAGCCGTCGTCGCCGACGGTGTTGGCGTCGTCGCACTCCTCGCCGGGGCCCTTGTCGCCGTCACCGCAGACGTTGAGCTCGCACTCGCCGTTGCACGCCTGGCCGGGCCCGTTGCCCGCGCCGAGGTCGCACTGCTCGGGCATCTGGCCGTTCGTGTTGGGCAGGCCGTCGCCGCACACGTTGAGCTTGCAGCTGACGGTGCAGTCGCTCTGGTCGGAGTTCAGCTCGGCGGCGTCGCACTCCTCGAGGTTGCTGTCCTGGACGAAGCCGTCGCCGCAGGCCGCCTGCGTGCACGAGTTGGTGCAGGCGTCGGTGTTGACGTTGTTGCCGTCGTCGCACTGCTCCTGGGCCGCGACCTTGCCGTCGCCGCAGGTCGCCAGCGCGCAGTCGTTGCTGCACTCGTCGTTGTCGACCGCGTTGCCGTCGTCGCAGGCCTCGCCGGGGCCGACCAGGCCGTCGCCGCACACGTTCGGCTCGCACATCGAGGTGCAGGTGTTGTTGTCGCCGTTGTTCGCGCCGTCGTCGCAGCCCTCGTCGGGGCCGAGGATGCCGTCGCCGCACACGTTGAGCACGCACATGGCGGTGCAGTTGCTATCGGGCTGGCCGTTCTGGTCGCCCGCGTCACACTCCTCGCCCGGACCCTGGTCGCCGTCGCCGCACGCGTTGAGCGTACAGTCGGCCTTGCACGCCTTGCCGGGGCCGTTTTCGGCGCCGTCGTCGCAGGACTCGCCGCCCTCGAGCACGCCGTTGCCGCACACAGGGTCGACCCTGAGAGTCGTCGTGCCGGGGCCGGTGTCGGTGTCGGTATCGGTGGTCGTGGTGGCCGTGGTGGTCGTCGTGGTCGACTCGGTGCCGGTCTCGGTGGTGGTATCGGGCCCGGTCTGCGTGCCGTCGGTGGCCGTGCTCGGCTCGGTGGTCGAGGTCGTGATCGTCCCGGCCGTCGTGGAGCTGTCGGTCATGCCGATGCCGGTGGTCGGCACATTCATGGTCGTCGTCGGCGTCGTGTCGGTAGACGGCGCGGTGGTCGAGCCGGCGGTGGTCGTATCGGTGCCGCTCGACTCCGTATCGGGCTGGGCGCTGGTCGTGCTCGTGTCGTCGGCGCAGGCGGGGACCACCATGAGCGCCGAGATCAAGGCGTAGGTCGTACACAGAGAGGTCTGAAAACGCATTGAGCGACGCTACCGACTGGTTCGTCGCCAGGCAACTGCCCTCTCCTGCGCGAGGCGGACCGGTCCGGGTGCATCGGCGCACGCGGAACGGGTCAGGGGGACAGGAGCCGGAGGCAGATCCAGCAAGCGATGACGAACGACCGCGGCGCTCCGCGAGGCGAGGTGGCCCTGGAGGATCGGGTCAGCCCCGCCGACGGCGAACGGCTCGCCCAGGACCTGCGCGCGGCGGCCACCCGTGGCTCGCGAGCACCCGATGAGGTCGGCGGGAGCGACCGCCGCTGCGCGCCTCGGCAGCCTTGATAATGCGTCTCCATCCGGCTGCGCTGCGCCTGCCCGCCGCACCGGTCGACTTGCGCTCGACCCTCGAGAGCAAAGCCGGCGCTTCACGCCCGGCCGCTCGCGCCGGTGCTCGAGCGACGCGGTGATGGCGACAGTGACCGGCGACTGTCTCTGTCAAATGCGACAGGGGCTGCTCCTGGATCGACGCCGCACCCGCGTGCGAAAACCGCGACGCGGTGACCGCGAGCACACTCGGCGCGCGCGGCGAATCATGCGGCCATCACAGCAGGACGGCGAGCGCGACACCGGCGACGCCGAGCGCGATCCCGACCGCGAGCTTGAGCCGATCGATGCCCGGGCGCAGGTCGACGTCGCCCTCGCCGTCGCTGTCGTCGGCGAGCAGGGCGACGGTGGCGGCGGCGTGCGGGTGCTGGGCGCACACGCGAGCGAACAGGGCGCGCACGCGGCTGCGGACCCGGCTGGCGATCGCCAGGTTGTGCTCGGCCCGGCCAAGCGCGAGGAAGTCGGTCCACACGTGATCGAAGATGTCGTCGAGCCGACCCCACTGCTTCAAGGTCTCGGGGTCGCAGTCGACGTCGAGGCCGAGGCGGCGAGCCGCGCGGTTCATGGCCTGCTGGGCCGCCAGCAGCTCCTCGCTGGCGTGGGCGTTGTCGCTGCGGGTCTGGTCGCCGAACAGCCCGTCGGCCGTCGGCAGCCCGAGCAAGTCGAAGCCTTGCTGGCGCCTCAGAAACTGCGTCGTGCCCTCCACCGAGAGCAAGATCCGGTCGGCAGTGCGCAGCTCCTCCAGCGCGACGCGAACGTCTTCTGCCGTGGGCGGTAGCACAGGTCCGCAGCGTAGCCGGACTTCACAGGTCGCGCACCCCGGAGGGCGGTGCGAGCATTTTCGTTTCAAGGCACATGTTCATGAGGACATGTTGTTTTCTAAAAAAGGTATGTTGTATCCACGGGCGCTCTCGCTCGGGTTCACGGTCGCTTGACGCGCGCCGCGAGTTGAGGCATCTTGCGCGCCCGCCTAGAGGTCACGCCTCATGCCCGTTTCGGCCCGTTGAGCGCCTGCGCGCTCCCCCGTCCCCGGCAGTCGCCATTCGTGGCCTGCGTCGAATGCTCCGCGCCCGCTCCGGGCCGCGAGGCCGGCGACGCGACAGGCGAGCGGCCCGGGGGGCCTCGCGGGAGCGGCCGTCGGCGCGAAGGAGCGTCCGTCATGACACCGCCCATTTTAAAGTATCCGCGCACGCAGCACCTCGAGGGCTCGCGCTTCCAGCACGGGGACCACGACCTCGACGCCGTGCCGTTCCGCGACGTCCGCGGCCGCTTCGTGGTCGTCGAGGAGAAGATGGACGGCGGCAACGCCGGCATCAGCTTCGACGGGTCGGGCCAATTGCTGCTGCAGAGCCGCGGCCATTACCTGACCGGCGGCGGCCGCGAGCGCCACTTCGACCTGCTCAAGCGCTGGGCCAACACCCACGCCGACGACCTCTACCTGGCCCTCGGCGAGCGCTACGTGATGTACGGCGAATGGATGTACGCCAAGCACACCTGCTTCTACGACGCCCTGCCCCACTACTTCATGGAGTTCGACATCCTCGACCGCGAGACCGGCGAGTTCCTGTCGACCGCGCGCCGCCGCGAGATGCTGCACGGCCTGCCGGTGGTCTCGGTCGAGGTGCTGTGGGAAGGCCACCCCGAGCGGCTGACCGACATCACCCGCCACGTCGGCCCGTCGCGCTTCAAGACCCCGCAATGGCGCGACCGACTGGTCGCCGCCGGCGAGGCCTCGGGCGTGGCGCCGGCCCAGGTCGTCGCCGAGACCGACGGCTTCGACGACATGGAAGGCCTCTACATCAAGGTCGAGGAGGAGGGCCGCGTCACCGCCCGCCTCAAGTGGGTCCGCGCCAGCTTCCTCAACGCGATCCTCGACAGCGGCAGCCACTGGCTCGACCGCCCGATCGTCCCGAACCAACTCGCCGACGGCGTCGACCTGTGGGCCCCCGCGTGAGGCCCACGACGCGCCGACGGAGGACACCGCCATGCTGCTCCCCTACCCCTGCCCCGCCGATCCGGCGAACTCGAAGGCTGTCCCTTGGGACAGCTTTTTCGAGCCGTGGGTCGCGCCGATGGCCGCGTGCCCGCAAGACCCGGAGCACCACGCCGAGGGCGACGTCTGGACCCACACCAAGATGGTGTGCGAGGCGCTGGTCGACCTGCCCGGCTGGCAGGCGCTGGCGCCCGCCGACCGCGAGGTGGTGTTCGCGTCGGCCCTGCTGCACGACATCGCCAAGCCGGTGTGCACCGCATCGAGGACGGGCGGATCCGCCAGCCCGGTCACTCGCCGCGCGGGGCGCTGATGGTCCGCTCGATGCTGTGGAAGATGGGCGTCGACCCGGCCGTGCGCGAGCGGATCGCCGCGCTGGTGCGGACGCACCAGATCCCGTTCTTCCTCATCGACCAGGACGACGCCCGCCGCCGCGCGGCGCAGATCAGCCAGACGGTCCGCTGCGACCACCTGGCCCTGCTCACCCGCGCCGACGCGCTCGGACGGATCTGCCGCGACCCGCAGCGGCTGCTCGACAACATCGACCTGTTCGTCGACTTCTGCGCCGAGCACGAGTGCCTCGACCGCCCGTGGACGTTCCCGAGCGCACACACGCGATTCGTGTACTTCCGCAGCGACGACCGCGACCCGCGATTCGCGGTCCACGACGACACGCGCTGCGAGGTGGTGCTGATGTCGGGCCTGCCCGGCAGCGGCAAGGACCACTGGATCGAGCACAACCTCGACCTGCCGGTGGTGTCGCTCGACGCCCTGCGCGAGGAGCTCGATCTGTCGCACACTGGCCCGCAACACGCGGTGATCCAGGCGGCCCGCGAGCAGGCCCGCGAGCACCTGCGCCGCAGCCAGTCGTTCGTGTGGAACGCGACCAACCTGAGCCGGGAGATGCGCGGGCGCCTCATCGACCTGTGCGCCGACTACGGGGCCCGCGTGCGGATCGTGTTCCTCGACACGCCGTACCGCCGGGTGCTGCGTCAGAACCGCGAACGCGAGGCCCAGGTCCCGCTGGCGGCGATCGAGCGCATGCTGGCGCGCTGGGAGCCGCCCGACCTGACCGAGGCGCATCAGGTGGAGTGGATCCTGCAAGGCGATTGACGACCGGACAGGTCGCGGCGCGGAGACACTATGGTGATAGACCCGTCCGACCTCGAACCCGAGCTCGAGGCGCTACTGTCACGGTGGGTCCCCGACATGGGCTCACGGTGGCGCGGCGCGTCCGAGCACGACATCGCGGCCATCGAGCAGATCGCGGGAGGCGAGCTGCCCCGGTGTTATCGCTGGCTCCTGCTCCGGCTGGGGGAGGGCTGGGACTCGATCGGCTACGGCTCGCTCGATTTCTCGGCCCGCTGCATCATCGAGGGACACGCGCGTAATGTGTTCCCGCACCACGAGGGGATGATGTGTATCGCCGACGACACCGCGGAGGAGCAGCCGCAGCGTCGCTACTACGACCTGGCCCATCCGACGAAGGAAGACGCCCCGGTGTTCGTCGCGGGACCGGAGGAGGCCGACTTCGCGCCGGAGTTCGAGACCTTGCGGGAGCTCGTCGCCTCGGCCGTGTTCAAGAACCACCGCCTGCGGCCCATGCCCTTCCGATGTGAAGGCGCCTTCCTCGCGGAGGACGGAGAAGATGCACTCGCGGCGCTCGCTCCGCTGCTCGCAGAGCTAGGGTTCCGCGCGCCCGTCCCGGGCGGTTCGCTGTGCTTGCTGTTCGACGACGGGTCAGTGGCGTTTTCCAGCTATCGCAGCCCGGCCTGGCCCACACCGAGCGTGATCCCGTTCAACCTGGGCGGCCCGTCGCCGGAGGCCCTGCGCAAGCTCCTCGGCTCGGTCGCCACCTCGACCAACCTCGCGACCAAGCACCTCGTGTGGACGCCGCGGCCGTAGGCCCGTCAGGTCGCGGTGCGACGGCGCTATGCTGCGCTTCGTCATGGCGACCGAGAAGCCTTCATGGTGGGCGCGCGTCCGGCAGCTCCGGGCGCTGCGCGCCGATCCGGCGCGGATCGGCGACGCTGCGGTGCTGCAGAGCGACCTCCTCGGCGCGCGCATGCGTGACGAGATCCGTGCGCGGGTCGAGGCCCTGTGCGGGCGCAGCGATTGCGACCGCCTGCGCCCGCGCCTCGACCACGCGGCGCTGCGCCGCTCGCCACCGGGCACGTTCGGGCGGGCCTACGCCGATTTCTGCGCCGCCAACGCCATCGTGCCCGCCACCATCAGCGACGCCTTCGCCGACGACGCGCTGCGGCGCAACGCCGCGATCGCCCGCTACATTTGTTTGCACGACATGTTCCACGTGCTGCTCGGCTGCGACACCTCGCTCCCGGGCGAGCTGCGGATCACCGCGTTCATCATGGAGCAGCGCTACTTCGCCGCCGGCAAGCCGTTCCTCGCGCTGCTGGCGATCGTGGCGCCGCTGCTGCGCCCGCACGAGTTCCGGCAGATCCGCCACGACATGCAGCTCGGCCGCGAGCTCGCCCGTCGCGCGCCGATCCTGGTGGCCGAGCCGCTCGAGGACTGGCTGGCGGACGAACTCGGCGCGGTGCAGCGCCGCCTCGGCCTGCCGGTGACTGCCTGAGCGCTCAATCGCCGAGGCGTCGGCGACCGCCGAGCTCGACCTGCACGCCGACGCCGGTGGCCAGCGCGCGGCCGTGCAGGTAGTGCGCGACGGCCACGTCCTCGACCCCGAGGCCGAGCGACTTGAACAGCGTGATGTCGGCCGCCGATCGCCGGCCTTCGCACTCGCCGCACAGCAGCTCGCCGAGCTCGCCGAGGATGTGCGCGTCGTCGACGGTCCCCTCTGCGCGCGCCAGCAGAAAATCACCGGACTCGGCCAGCGCCGACTCGCAGCGGTCGACGTACAGCCGCGCGCGAGCCACCGCGCGCGCGTCGAGCTCGCGCGCCGCGGGCACGCAGGCGCCGACGGCGTTCACGTGGGTCCCCGGGGCCAGCCACTCGCCGAGCAGCACCGGCTCGCGCGAGGAGGTCGTGGTGCAGACGATCGACGCGCCCTCGACCGCCGCGCGCGCCGAGTCGACCGCGCGCACCTCGACGGCGAAGCGCTGCTCGGCCTGGCGGGCGAACGCCTCGCGGTTGGCCTGCGTGGCGCTGAACACTCGCACGCGGCGGATCGGCCGCACGCACAGCATCGCCTCGACGTGCGTCCACGCCTGCGTGCCGGCGCCGAGGATCGCCAGGTCGTCGGCCCCCTCGCGGGCCAGCGCGCGCGTCGCCACCGCCGAGACCGCGGCGGTGCGGATCGCAGTGACCTCGGTGGCGTCGAGGATCGCCCGCGGCGCGCCGGTCTCGGCGTCGAACAGGGTCACCAGGCCCTGATGCGAATCGAACGGAGTGCCGTGATTGCGCGGGAACACTGCGACGATCTTGAGCCCGAGCGCCCGCCGCGAGTGCAGCGCCGCCGGCATCATGCCGAGGATCGCCCCGCCCGCGAGCCGCATGCCCCAGCGCAGCGGGCTCGTCGCCTCGTCGCGCGCCAGCGCAGTCAACACCTCGGCCATCTGCTCGACACATTCCGCCATCGGCAGCAGCTGGCGGATCTCGCGTTGCGTCAGAATCACCGTGGTCATCGGCCGGGCGACGGTCGCACGAGGGGGCGGCGGGCACAAGCACGCACGTGCGCGCGAGCGCGGGCCCGCGCGAGCGAGAAAGTGCGGATCCGCCCCACGCGATCGTGACAGCTGGCCCGATGATTCGCCGACGTCGGCAATCGTATCAGGGGTCCCGCCGATACGACGGATGCAGGGCCCCCGTCGGTGGATACAATTCGTCGTGGGTGTGACGAAAGCCCAATCGCAGCAGCACCCGGCGCGACGCGGCGTTGTCGGGGTGATGGCCGGCGAACAGGCCGCGCGCGGCGAGCGGGCCGAGCGCGAAGGCGACGGCGGCGGCCGCGGCCTCGCCGGCCAGGCCGCGGCCCCAGAACGCGCTGCGGAGGTGAAAGCCGAGCTCGTAGACCTGTGGGGTGTGCGGCCTGAGCCCGCAACAGCCGACGTGTGACCCGTCGTCGCGGAGGAACACCGGCCAGTACTGCACCCCGCGCGCCTGGCCCTGATCGATCTCGAGGGACAGGCGCGCGGCGATCTCCGTCGGCGTGAACGGCTCGCCGGCGATCCTGGCCGTCACCTGCGGATCGCCCCACAGCCCGCGCGCCAGCTCGAGGTCGTCGGGCGTCCACCAGCGGAACTGCAGCCGCTCGCTCGGCCCCGGCAGCGATCGGCTCGCGTTCGTCACCTCCGCACCCTATCACGGCCCGGCACGAGCTCGCTGTCCGCCGGGCGCGTCGGCGGGTGCGTGCTATGCATCGGACGATGCCGCGGGTCCTCCTCACCGGCGCCACCGGGTTCGTCGGCCGCTCGGTCCGGCCTGCCCTGCTGCGCGCGGGCTGGCAGGTCCGCGGCCTCAGCCGTGATGCTCGCCGCCCGCGCGCTCGCTGGCCCGACGTCGAGTGGGTGGAGGGCGACGTCGGCGATCCTGCCGTCTGCGCCCGCGCGCTGGCCGACTGTGACGCCGCTCTGTACCTGGTCCACGCGATCGGCGAGGGCTCCGACTTTCGCCGCCGCGAGGTCGAGGCGGCGCGGACCTTCGCCGCCGCGGCCGCGGCCGTCCCGTCGATGCGGCGAATCGTCTACCTCGGCGGCGTCGCGCCGCGCGGCCGCGCGTCCGAGCATTTGCAGAGCCGGCTCGAGGTCGGCGAGGCGCTGCGCGCCGGTCGGGTGTCGGCGATCGAGCTGCGCGCCAGCATGATCGTCGGTCACGGCAGCCTGAGCTGGCTGGTCGTCCGCGACCTCGCCGCGCGCCTGCCGGTGATGGTGCTGCCGCGCTGGCTCCGCTCGCAGACCGAGCCGGTGGCGATCGACGACGTCGTGGTCGCGCTGGTGCGGGCGCTGGAGCTCGAGCAGGCCGGCAGCGCGTGGTTCGACATCCCCGGCCCCGACGTGCTCACGGGCAAGCAGATCCTCGCGGAGACGGCCCGGGTGATGGGCCTCCGGCGGCCGCGCTCGCTCGACGTCCCGCTGCTCACCCCGCACCTGTCGTCGCTGTGGGTCCGCTTCGTCACCCGCGCCGACTGGTCGGTGGCGCGCAACATCGTCGTCGGCCTGACGCACGACCTGCTGGCGCAGAGCGACCGCTTCTGGACGTCGATCGATCACCGCGCCCGGCTGTCGTTCGCCGAGGCGGCCCGGCGCGCGCTCGCGGCCGAGGAGCGCGAGGGCGTCCCGGTGCGCGGCCCGTGGGGTGTGGTCGAGCGCGTGCTCGCTGCGCATTGATCACGGTCGACGCGCGACCGAATCATCACACCTTTCGAAGCGCCCGTATTGCTTCACAATCGTGGCACCAGCAATCGTATTCCCTCACTCGTGCCAGGGCTCCCACTTCGTGTGCAGGCTGACGAGCGCCCCGGTTGCCCCCGTAATCTCCGCCTTGTACGTGGTGCCGCCGGTGAGCTTGAGGCCCGGGTCGTTGTCGTAGTGGCGGCCGACCCACGTGCCCGGCTTGATCGTGTCGGTCGAGCCGCGCTCCCACCAGCACTCGAGGTCGCAATCAAAAAATTCGCAGGTGCGCCGGCACTTCCACCAGTCGGTGGTGAACGTCGCGTCCTGCTTGCCCTCGCGGCCCTGCATCGCGACCGCCTCGTATTCGCCGGAGTTCACGTCCGACGTCGATTCGGCCCACTCCCAGCCCTGCGTGCAATGGCTGCGCTCGGGGCGGGTGCAGAACGTGGCCTTGAACCACTGCTGCTCCCAGTCGTCGCGGGTCGGCGACACAGTCGCTGCCGGCAGCGTCGGCGGTGCGACTGGCTTCGGCGACGCCGACACCTCGTCGACCTCGCGTTCGGCCTGGCGGTCGAGCGCAGCGGCCAGCGCGGGCGGCGGCTCGCGGCCGGGCGCCAGCCTCGACCACACCTCGGCCGCGCCCTCGCGCATCAGCTCGGGCGTCACTGCCTGCTGCGGGTGGTCGACGCGGCCGCGCTCGACCACGCTGATGAGCCCCGGCTCGAGCTCCTCGAACACCACTGTATGTCCGCCGCCCAGGTCGAGCTCCGCCAGCACGCGCGGCTGCCCGTTCGGCGCCGGCGGGGTCGTGGACACGGCCTCGGCCTGCTTCGGCGCCGCGGCGGCGGGCGCTGGCTCGTCCGCGTCGCAGGCGGTCAGCACCGAGAGCAGGATGGCGGCACGTCCGTGCATGTGTCCTCGCAGGTCGCGCCCGGCGCGACGCGCTGACCTTGACACCCGCCTCGCCGCACGCAAGCGCAGATCCGCGCCCCCGGCGGACTCGGCCTTGTGACGGCGAAGACGGGCGAGGTACGTCGACCTCGAGCGCGTCGCCGAAGCGAGCTCGTGCTTGGCGTCGATCGCGGCTCGGTCGCCTTTGGACACACATCGCGCGATTCGCCATTTCCTCGCAGCGGATCGGCGTATTCCAAATCATTTTTACCCGCGTCGCGCTCGTACGTGCGATTGGCCGTTATTGCCATTCTGGGCGATATCGCCCACGTGGCTCGTCGGCTACCATCGCTATCCGCTCTCGCACCAAATTGTCGCGAATTTGTCGGCGACGATCGAAGACGACGAAGGATCGACGTTCGCGGAAATGTGCCTTGCGCCGCGGCTCTAGGTCTGTCACCTTCGTGCCGCGATTCTGCCGGCGGCCTTGCGGCCGTCGCCGGCGGAGCACGATTGCGTGGGCCGCGGACACGGGAAAGCAGCACCATGGCAGCCTACTTTCGCTTCACCGACACCAATGGCTATCCGCGCTTCGTGATCGAGCTCAGGGACGATGCCAAGATTGCGCATGCGCGCAAGATCCTCAATGGCGAGGAGACCCAGCGGATCCACATCCACGGGCGCATCATCAAGCGGGCGCAGCCGTACAACCCGGGTTGGTCGTTCCACCTCGACCCGAACACCATCGATTTCTTCGACGTGGCGATCGAGGTGTGCGACGCGGGCATGCAATACGTCGAGGATCACCTCGACGAGGCCGGCGGCGCCTTCCTGCCCGGCGGTCACTGGTGCCCGTGGTCCTCGCGCCTGGTCGACGAGGTCAAGCCTGGCTGAGCCGGCTGCCTCTGCGCCACCTCTCGCCGGTGAGTGCATTCGCCGCGCTGTCCCGGGCCGATCCTCGGTCGGCGGGGACTGGCGATTGGCGTGACTGCGTCGGCGCGTCGAGGCCGGTCGCCCGCGATGATTCGTCATTGCGCGGGCGACCGGTCCTGCGCACATTGTACTGCGCAGGAGCGATTGTCCGCCCTTCGGGGCCGCTCCCGCGCCGCTCAGCGCACGGCGAAGCGCAGCCCCGCGGCCTGCAGGCGCTCGATCAGCAGCTCGCCGCAGGCGGCCGCGGTGGTCGACACGCCACCTGTACTTTTGCACATGTCCCGTTGTAACACGAGGCAGAGCGCGGTCTCGCCGGCCATCTTCGCCGTCTCGTCGTAGCCCGGGTCGCCGCCGGAGACCTCGGCGATCACCGGCGGATCGTCGCCGGCGCGGCCGACGAAGGTGACCTTGAACCAGCTCCTCGCGCGGACCTCGGGGCTCGGTCCGCTGCCCGGCGGGTTCATGCGGGTGAGCATGCGCCGCAGCGGGCCGATCTTGGCCGCGCCGACCAGCGCCCCGACGCCCGCGAGCGCCAGGCCGACGTGGTAGATCCGCGGCAGCGCGATGTAGTGCGCGTAGCTGAACTCGGGCCCGTAGTCGCCGCGCAGCCGGGCCGAGCGCGCGCGATCACCGGGTCGATGGTCGGCAGCGGCAACCCCCAGCGACCGAGCTCGCGCTGGTAGTGGATCGCGGGCCGCTTGCGACCGGCGCCGGACTCGCTCCGCGGCTTGCGCGGGGGCGGGGGCGACGTCAGCACGCCGAGCGCGGAGGCGAGCGTGCCGCCGGAGAATTTCCCGCGGCCCTCGAGGTAACCGGCGATCGTCAGCGGGCGGTCGCGCGGGAGAGCGCGCGTGGTCCACAGGACGCCCAGGTCGGTCGGGATGCTGTCGAAGCCGCAACACGGCAGCACCAGCACGCCGCGGGCCCGCGCGGCCTCGTCGTGCAGGGCGATGATGCGGTCGACGAAGGCAGGCTCGCCGGTGAGGTCGAGGTAGTCGGCACCCTGCTCGACGCACGCGCGCACCACGGGCTCGCCGTAGCGCACGTAGGGGCCGACGGTGGTGAGCACCACGCGCGTGCTGGCGGCCATGCGCGCGAGCGCGGCGTCGTCGCCGGTGTCGGCGACGATGATGCCGACCTCACGACCGAGCTCCGCCGCGACCGCCGCGAGCTTGTCGCGCGAGCGTCCGGCGACTGCGATGCGGACCTCCGGCGGGGCATGAGCCGCGAGGTAGGCGGCGCACAGTCGGCCGACGAAGCCGGTGGCTCCGAACACGGTGATGTCCCAATCTCTCGCGGATGCAGCGGGCGGCGTCACCGCGCGAGGATACCTTGTTTCTCGCGCGAGACCTGGCGATACACTCGAGTTGCCGTGAGTCACTACCTCGTCGTCGAACACCTGCACGACGGGGCCGTGTTCTCGCTCGACCGGGCGGTCGACACCACGGACAACCGCCCGGTGGTGCTGAAGCGGCTGCCCGCGGCCCGCAGCGACCCGCACGAGCGGGGCCGACTGCGCCGCGAGTACGAGATCTTGCAACGCCTCGACCTGCCCGGGGTGGTCCGGGCGCGCGCGCTGGAGGAGGAGGACGGGGAGCTGCGGATGGTCCTGCTCGACTTCGGCGGGAACACCCTCGACGCCCGGCTGCGCCGCGGGCCGCTGGCGCTGAGCGATTTCCTCGACCTCGCGGTCCAGCTGGCCGACATCATCGACGGGGTGCACCGCCGCGGCGTGCTGCACAAGGACATCAAGCCGCGCAACATCCTGGTCGACCACGCCGGCCAGGTCCAGGTGATCGACTTCGGGATCGCCTCCGAGGCGCCGCGGATGCTCGCAGTCGCAGCCCCGCCGCGGGTGCTCGAAGGCACTCTGGCGTACATCGCCCCCGAGCAGACCGGGCGCATGAACCGGCCCGTCGACTCGCGCAGCGACCTCTACTCGCTCGGCGCGACCTTCTACGAGATGCTGACCGGGGCGCCGCCGTTCAGCGGCCACGACCCGGTCGAGCTGGTCCACGGCCACATCGCCCGCGCCCCGCGACCGCCCGGCGAGCTCGCGGCCGGGGTGCCGGATGTCCTTTCGGACATCGTCCTCAAGCTGCTGGCCAAGCAGGCCGACGACCGCTACCAGAGCGCGAGCGGCCTGCGCCACGACCTCGAGCACTGCCGCGAGCGCGTGCGCGCCGGTGAGATGCTGACGCGCTTCCCGCTGGCGACCCACGACGCGCCGGCGCGGTTCGAACTGCCGGCGCGGCTGTACGGGCGCGAGGTGGCGGCGGCCGAGCTGTCGTCCGCCTACGCCCGCGTCGGCGCCGGCCCGGCCGAGCTGCTGCTGGTCGCCGGCCCGCCGGGCATCGGCAAGTCCGCGCTGGTCCACGAGCTCGACCGCGAGATCGCCAGCCGCGGCGGCCGCCTCGTCGCCGGCAAGTTCGAGCAGCTGCGCCGCGATCAACCCTACAGCGCGCTGCGGGCCGCGTTCGCGCAGCTCGTCGAGGCCATGCTCGCCGACTCCGAGGAGGGCCTGGCCCGCCGCTCCCTCGCGCTCGAGCGCGCCCTCGGCCGCCTCGCCGGGTCGCTGCTCACCCTCCTGCCCGAGCTGCGGCCCGCGCTGCCCCGCGCCGGCGCGAGCGGGGCCGACGGCGACTCGCCGGGCGCCGCCAAGGGCCGCCTGCACCGGGCCGTGCGCGCGTTCGTCGGCAGCTTCGCCGACCCGGCCGCGCCGCTGGTGCTGCTGCTCGACGACCTGCAGTGGGCCGACTCCGCCTCGCTCGAGCTGCTGACTGCGCTGCTGACCGGCGAGGGCCCGCCCGGCCTGCTGGTGATCGCCACGATGCGCGACGAGGCAGTCTCGCCGCTGCTGCTGCAGACCCTGACCGCGCTGGCCGAGGTGTCGCGCCGCATCGACCTGCGCCCGCTGACGCAGGACGACACCGCCGCGCTGCTCGCCGACGCCCTCCGCCGCGCCCCGGCCGAGGTCGCCTCGCTGGCGGCGCTGGTCCACGACCGTACCGGCGGCGTGCCGCTGTTCGTCGGCGAGTACCTGCGCGACCTGGCCCACCACGACCTGATCGCCTTCGACACCGAGCGCGCCCGCTTCGGCTGGGACGAGGCCGCGATCGCCGGCGCCGCGGTGTCCGCGGATGTCGTTTCGGTCATGGTCGAAAGGACACGTTCTTTGGGACAGGCGACCCGCGAGGCGCTCGGCCGCGCCGCCTGCGTCGGCGGCGAGTTCGACGCGGCGCTGCTGGCCGACCTGACCGGGCGCCCGGAGGCCGAGGTGAGCGCGGCGTTGGTCGAGGCCGCGCGCTCGGGCCTGATCGTCGCCCGCGGCGGGCGCTGGCGGTTCTTCCACGACCGCGTGCAGCAGGCCGTCGAGTCGACGCTGGCCGCGGGCGAGCGCGCGGCCATCCACCTCGCGCTGGCCCGGCGCCTGCGCGGCGGCGACGCGGTCGACGAGCGCCACCCGAAGCTGTTCGAGATCGCCGACCACTTCAACGCCGCGGCCGATCGCATCGAGGACGCCGGCGAGCGGCGGGCGCTGGCCGACATCGATCTGGCGGCCGCGCGCCAGGCCCGGGCCTCGGGCGCGTTCGCGGCGACCACCGCCTACGCCGCCGCCGGCGCCGCGGCGCTGGCCCCGATCGCCGCCGACGCGCCGCAGACCGCGTTCGCGCTCGACCTGCTGCGCGCCGAGGGCCTGTTCCTCACCGGCGATCACGCGGCCGCCGAGGCGATCCTCGCGGTGCTGCTCGAGCGGGCCCGCGAGCCCCGCGAGCGGGCCCTCGCGTCCGAGCTGTGGGCGACCCTCGACCTCCACCTCGGCCGCCTCGAGGCCTGCGTCGACCGCGGCCTCGTCGGCCTGCGCGCGATCGGCTTCGACAGCCCGCGCCGGACCGGCCTGCCCGGGGTGATGGTCGAGTTCATGCGCACCAAGTCGGCGATCGCCGGGCGATCGCCGGCGACTCTGGCCGACCTCCCGCCGCTGCGCGACCCGACGGTCAAGCTGGCGCTGCGGATCTACTTCGTCATCATCGGCGCGGTCTATCAGTTCGACATGATGACGATGATGGCGATGACGATGCGTGCGACCCGGCTGTCGCTGCAGCACGGCACGTCGAGCCTGTCGGCCGCGCAGTTCCTGAGCTACGGGATGCTGCTGGCGATCATCCAGCGCGACGCGAAGATCGCCGACGACTACGGCCGCTTCGCCCTCGAGATGCTGGCGCGCTACCCCGACCGCGGCGTGGAGGCGGTGGTCAAGTTCCTGTACGGGGCGATGATCCAGCCGTGGAAGCACGGCTTCACCCGCTCGCTGCCGATCTTGCGCGAGGGCCTGCAGGCCGGGCTCGACTCGGGGCAGCTGATGTACGCCGGCCTGTGCGCGAGCACTCTGGTGAGCACGCGGCTGCAGGCCGGCAGTCCGTTGGAGCAGGTGCGCCAGGACCTCGAGGCCGGGCTCGCGCAGGCCCGCGGCGCCCACGTGAGCAGCGCGGTCACGCACCTGCAGACCAGCGCGGTGGCGTTCACCGCCCTCACCGGCGTCGCCCTCGAGGTCGGGCCCGCCGACGTGAAGCACGAGGCGGACTTCATGGTCACGCTGTCGCGCGCGGTCCAGGCCGAGATGCTGCACTTCCTGTTCGGCCGCATCGACGAGGGCCTGGCCGACAGCGACCGCGCCGAGCCTCGGGCCGCGCGCGAGCTCGGCCAGGCGCCGCTTTACGCCGACCACGTGTTCTTCCGCGCGCTGCTGCTGGCGCGCCGCGGCGCGAGCCCGGGACCTATCGGCGCGCTCCGCCTGCGCCGCGCGCTGCAGTCCGCCGCCGACAAGCTGGCCGCGTGGAGCCGCAACTGCGCCGCCAACTTCGAGGCCCGGGCTCACCTCGTGCGCGCCGAGCTGCTCCGCGTCATCGGCGACGGCTCGGCCGCGCTGCAGGGCTACGAGGCCGCGCTGGCAGCCGCGGTCCGGCACGCCCGCCCGCACGACGAGGCGGTCGCGTGCGAGGTCGCGGCGCATCACTTCGCCGGCGCCGGCCTGCGCGACGCCCAGCACGTCTACCTGCGCCGGGCCCGGCGGGCCTACCTGCGCTGGGGCGCCCTGGCCAAGGTGCGCGCGCTCGACCAGAACCATGCCGGCCTCGACCGCCGCGGCCACGACCTCGACCTCGACGCTTCGCTGCCGCCGCCGCGCGCCAACGACCTGTCCTCGCGGACATCCAGCTCCGAGACGACGCTCAGCCGCGCCGGCCAGCACCTCGACTTCGCCACCCTGTTCAAGGCCACGCAGGTGTTCGCCGACGAGCTCGACCTCGGGCGGCTGCTGGCCGCGGTGATGCGCCTGCTGGTCGAGGACAGCGGGGCCGAGCGCGGCGTGCTGCTGCTGGCGCGCGGGGCCGGGCTGGTCGGCGCGCACATGTACGTGGCCGAGGGCGACCGGCACGCGCCGCTCGGCGACGTCCCGCTGGCCGAGCTCGACTTCGTCCCCGCCGCGGTGGTGATCCTCGCCCACCGCAGCGGCCGCCCGCTGGTCGTCGACGACGCCGAGGACGACCCGCGCTTCGCCGCCGACCCCTACGTCCGCCTGGTCCGCCCGCGCTCGCTGCTGGCCGCCCCGCTGGTCCATGGCGGCGAGCGCCTCGGCGTGCTCTACCTCGAGAACAACCTGGTCGCCGCCGCCTTCAGCCCCGATCGCAGCGAGACCCTGCGCCTGCTCGCGGTCCAGGCCGCGATCGCCATCGACCGCGCGCTCCTGTTCGGCCGCATGGAGGAGTCCCGCCGCGCCGCCGAGGCCGCCAGCGAGGCCAAGACGCGCTTCCTCGCCAACATGAGCCACGAGCTGCGGACCCCGCTCAACGCGATCCTCGGCTACTGCGAGATGCTGTCCGAAGAGGCAGACGATCGCGGCTACGACGGCATGGTCGCCGACCTCGACAAGATCCGCCGGGCCGGCGGGCACCTGCTGGCGATCGTCCGCGACATCCTCGACCTGACCAAGATCGAGGCCGGGCGGGTCGAGGCGGCGCGCGAGCCGATCGACCTCGCGTCGCTGCTGCACGACGTGGTCACCATGGCCCTGCCCGACCTGTCGCGCAGCGACAACCGCCTGGTCTGCGACTTTTCGGAGGACCTCGGCGTCATGCTCGGCGACCCCACCCTGGTGCGCCAGATCCTCGTCAACCTGCTCGGCAACGCCGCCAAGTTCACCGCGCGCGGCGAGGTCACCCTCCGCGCCGCCCGCTCCGAAAAGAGGGTCCGCTTCGTCGTCCAGGACACCGGCATCGGCATGACCGCGACCGAGCTGGCGACCGCCTTCGAACCGTTCGTCCAGGCCGACTCGTCGTCGACCCGCCGCTTCGACGGCGTCGGCCTCGGATTGACGATCTGCCGCCGCCTCGCCGAAGCGATGGGCGGCAGCCTCACCGCCACCAGCGAACCCGGCCGCGGCTCGGCCTTCACGCTCGAGCTGCCGACCGGCTGAAGTCTTTAAAAAATCAGCCGGCCCTGTCCTCACGGACATGTCGTCCGAAGTCCCGGGATGCGGCGCACTTTTTAGATGGCGTTTCAGACATGTCCTCATGAACACGTCCATCCTCGGCGCGTCACGAGGGCCGCTCGCGGCCAGGCCCTGCGGGCCGCCGCGGCTCGGCCTTCGCGCTCGGTTTGACGGCCGACCGGCCGGGCAGCACTTCGGACATGTCCCCGAGAACATGTCATTCAGCGCCGCGACCGTCCGGACTTGTGCGCGCAATTGTCCGTGCGCGGTCGCCGTCACCGCGAGCGCGCGCGGGCGCGGGAGGTCATGGGGGGCGCGCAAGATCCGAACGGACCTGCCTTACTGGCAGCATCCGTGCATCCCCCACGTATCGACATGCCCGAAGAGACATGTGATTCGCGACGACGCGCGCCTTCGCGCCCTCGGCCGCGCCTGAGCTGCGGCCGCTCGACTCGCCTCGGTGGCCGGCCCGCCCGCCTTTCACCTGTCCCCTCGGACATCTCCAAATCGACGCGCCCAAGGCCTCTTTCGAGCGCCTGCCGTCCCGGAGCCCGAGCATGAGCGCGCTCGCGTCACATGTCCCCGGGGACATCTCGCCTCTCGCGGCGGGCGCAGCGTGCTCAACGGCCCGGCGCTCGTCACCTGTCCGCGAGGACAGCCACGAGGTGCGCGGCGAGCAGCGCGCTCAGCTTCGCGACGAACGCAAGAACAACGTTTACCAGCGTCATTGCGCCGAAATCCGAACAGGCGCACGCGGGGCGCGACCCGCTGGATCGCCCCCGCGCACATCAGGCTGGTTCGTCTCTCTATTACAAAAGCGGCTAAAGCAGGCAGATGCCCTGGGGGCGTGTCCGATGGCACAATCGAGATCACACAGCCAGTGAGGTGTCCGCGGCCATGGGGCTGCGAAGGGCGTCGCCGAGGCGGGCGGCGACTTCGTTGTCGGGCAGATCGATCCAGTCATGGGAGATCTCGGCGTGCACGCGGGCGTAGGCGCGCGGCGACAGCGCTCTGCGCAGATCGCCCAGGGCTCGCGGCGGAGCGACGAGGATCACGCGCTGGGCCCGGCGGTCGCCCACCCCGCGGTCGACGAACGCGGCGACCTGGCTGCTGAACTCGGTCTCCGCCTTGTCGTGCGGGTTGGTGCGCGGCTCGAACGCGTGGCGGGCTGAGGCGCCCGCGAAGCCGCGTGAGCGGCCGGGTCGGTCTTCACCGACCTCGTGGTTGAGCTCCCGACCGCTGGTGAATCCGTCGCCGAACGGACGGGTCAGCGCGGCGCCGGGTGCTTCCTGCACCAGGATCCGGCCGCGCGAGCCGTCCACGAGCACGATCCATGTCGGAGTGTAGGGCTTCATGGCCGAACCCTGATCGCGGTAGTCCCGTGCGGCCACTGGAAAAATTCCAAGCTGAGCGGTCGCGCACCACCGCAGCGGAGGCCCCGACATCCTGGTGAATGCAGCCGGCGGGCTCCCCCCCGGCCGAGCGGCCTCTACGGGGCTCAGGAGGGCCTCTGCGCCCTTGCTACACGGTTTTCACGGACCTCGCCGGAGTTCCGTGGATTGACGAAGCGTTCAGCATAATGTACGCCTGATGGGCCGAGGAAACCGATGAGCGCCGCCCTGCCGCACGCCCCGCTGTCCCTCCTGAGCCCCTCGCCCGCCCCGGTGGCGCTGCGCCTCGACGGCGTCACCAAGCGCCACGGCGCCGGCGGCGACGCCGTCGTCGCGCTCGACACCATGTCGTTCACGGTGAAGAAGGGCGAGTTCGTGTGCGTGGTCGGGGCCTCGGGCTGCGGAAAGTCCACCATGCTGAACCTGGTGGCCGGGCTCGACACGCCCTCGGCCGGCAAGGTCACCGTGGCCGGCGAGCGCCCCGCGCTGATGTTCCAGGAGTCGGCGCTGTTCCCCTGGCTGAGCGTCGAGGAGAACGTCGCCTTTCCGCTGCAGATGCAAGGGCTGTCGCGCAAGGCCCGGACCGCGCGGGTGGCCGAGCTGCTGCAGCTCGTCCACCTCGAGAAGTTCGCCCACCGGCGCCCGCACGAACTGTCGGGCGGCATGAAGCAGCGGGTCGCCCTCGCCCGCGCGCTGGCCCAGCAGGCCGAGCTGCTGCTGATGGACGAGCCGTTCGCCGCCCTCGACGCCATGATGCGCGACCACCTCCACAGCGAGCTCGAGGCGCTGTGGCAGAAGACCGGCCTGACCGTCGTGTTCGTCACCCACAACGTCCGCGAGGCCGTGCGCCTCGGCGACCGCGTCCTCCTCCTGTCCTCGCGGCCAGGTCGCCTCGTCGCCGAGTACCAGGTCGACCTCGACCGCCCGCGCCGCATCGAGTCGCCCGAGGTCGCTCGCATGGCCCGCACGATCACCGACCGCCTGCTCGAGGCCGCCCGTGCCGCAGCGTGAGCTCGCCGGCGACGCCTCGCCCGCGCGCGCGCACCTGCACGCCCTCCCGGGCGGCGAGGACGGGCCGCGCGAGGACAACAGGAGTCCCGAGGGACATGTCCTGATCGACATGCCCGAACGGCAAGACGCCGAGGACCCGCTGCGCGCCGGCCTGCGCGCCGTCGCCGAGGCCGAGGACCGCGCGCCTGCAGTCGAGCGCGAGCCGACCGCCGGCGACAAGCCGGGCCGCGGGCGCGCGCTGTGGGCGGCCGCCTGGCCCAAGCTGGCTGCCGCGGCGCTGGCGCTGGCCGTGTGGGAGCTGGTGGTGCTGAGCGGCTGGCGCCCGGAGTACGTGCTCCCGGGCCCGGGCGCGGTGCTCGGCCGCCTGTGGACCGACCTGCTGGCCGGCGACATCGGCGTGGCCGCGGCGATCACGATGAAGCGGGCGCTGCTCGGCTACGCGATCGCCATGGTCGCCGGCGTGAGCCTCGGCCTGGTCCTGGCGCGGGTGAAGGTCCTGCGCACCGCCGCCGGCTCGCTGCTCACCGGCCTGCAGACGATGCCGAGCGTGGCGTGGTTCCCGCTGGCGATCTTGCTGTTCCAGCTCAGCGAGGCGGCGATCCTCGCGGTCGTGGTGCTCGGCGCGGCGCCGTCGATCGCCATCGGCCTCCTCACCAGCACCGACCAGGTCCCGCCGCTGCTCGTGCGCGCCGGCAAGGTCATGGGCGCGCGAGGCTTCGCGCTCTACCGCCACATCATCATCCCCGCCGCGCTCCCGGGCTTCGTCGCCGGCCTCAAGCAGGGCTGGGCGTTCGCCTGGCGCAGCCTCATGGCCGGCGAGCTGCTCGTCATCATCGGCCACGCGCCGTCGATCGGCGTGCGCCTGCAGTTCTCGCGCGAGCTCAGCGACGCCGAGGGCCTGCTCGCCTGGATGCTCGTCGTCATGGTCCTGGGCGTCCTCGTCGACAGCCTGGTGTTCGGCGCGCTCGAGCGGAAGATCCGCGAAGGCCGCGGCCTCACCGCCGAGCACGCCTGAGCCTCGCGGCCGCGTCAGCCGCGGCTTCAGTTCGGCGGGGCCCAGTCGATCCAGTCGCCCTCGACCCATTCCATGCCGTTGAACGACCGGTAGATGTCGTCCCAGAGGCGGACGAAGAAGCGCGTCGCCTGCTCCCTGCTGGCGAAGTCGTAAGCGCCGAAGTTCGGATCGAAGACCGTGAACCCCTCCGGGCCGCGGAAGATCGCCAGGGCGTGGCCGACGGGGCTCGGGCCGCCGGCGAGGCGGATGAGCAGGCCAGGGTGCGCGTCGTCGGCGAGGGCGGCCGACACCAGGTTGGCGATGTGCCTGGGGCTGCTCTCGTAGCCGTAGGAACGGAACGCCAGGCTCGTCCGCAGATTCCCGAGACCCTCGCGCGCGTCCTTGTGGCCCCCGATCGTCTCGATGACGCCATGGGTGCTCTTCTGCCCTTCGATCTTCCCGACCTTGTTGTGCATCCTCGCAAGCTTCGACATGGAAGTGACCCGGTTCAGCGGCCAGCGATAATGCCGATCGCCGTAGTCGCGCACCCCTTGATACTTGCGGGCCAGCCAATCGAGCGACATGGTCCAACAGACCCCTCTCGGCGGGCCGAAGCGCATGCGCACGAGCAGCCGCGACATCTCCTTCCCCTGCGAGAACGCATAGTCGAGGTTGGGCCGGTAGTCGTCCTGCAGGCGCCGCGCGTTGGCCTTCGCCTGCGGACGAGTGATCGGGGTCCGGCCCTTGGCGTCGCTCAGCTCGAGGAATGGATCGCCGCCGCCCGAGCCACCGCCGGGCGAGGCACCCGGGCGGCTGTTGTTGTTGATGTTATGAATATTATGGGGGTCAAACAGGCTGTTTTGATCGGACGTGTTGGTGATGGTCGTCGTCGTTGTCGTAGTAGCAGTCGTCGTCTCGGCGCCCGACATGCGGATGATCCTGGGCGGCTGCCCGCCGCTGCCGGTGACCCCCTGTCCCATGGCCCACCCGCCGGCCGAGCCGCCCGGGATCGAGACGATATGCGAGGTGGGAAGGCTGGTAGCATCGATCCACTCCGAGATCGGCGAATCATCCTCCGCGAAGAACTCGACATCCTCGTCAGGGCGCTCCGACGACCCGTCGAAGTCCTCCGCTCCGGGCCACTCGATCTTCCCCTGCTCGTGATCGTCCGGGCGCTCGCTCTTCTCGCCCTCGTGCAGCCCCTCCACGCGCTCGTCGTCGCTGGATGTGTCCGGGCGTTGCGACGAATCGCCGCCGTGCCCGGACGAATTGTCCCCATTGAAACCAGGCTTCTTCCGCGGCACCTGCTCTCCACCCCCGGATTCAAGCTAGCCCGCGGTCGATTCGCCGGTCAATTCGCCGAAAATGCCCTTTCAGGCGGCTGGAGATGCAGCAGAGCCCGCTCGCACGGTCGCGCGATCGAGCTCGACATGCCCCAAGAGACAGCTCGCCTGCGCCCGCGCGCGAAACCTCCCTGTCACGCTCCGCAACGTCCGCTCCCCGGCGACGCCTCGCGCGCCCGCACCTGCACGCCTCCTGAGCGGCGGGGACGGCGAGCGCGAAGTCAGTCGTCGACAGCCTGGAGCTCCGCGGAGGCCGCGGCGGGCGCGGCTGAACCGGCCGCGAAGTCGTTGCGCCCGCTGACGTCGACTCGTGCTCCCGTCAGTCCGGCTCGCGCATGTCGACCCAATCCCCCTGGATCCACCCCATCCCGCTGCGCGCCCGGTAGATCTCGTCCCACAGGCGGACGAAGAAGCGCGTCGCCTGCTCGCCGTCGTCGAAGCGATAGGCGCCGAAGTTCGGATCGAAGACCACGTAACCGTCGTGTCTGCGGAAGATCGCCACCGCGTGCGCGGCTCCCTGCACGCCGCCGCTCAGTCGGAGCAACATTCCGGGATGGTCCGGGTGCTCGAGGGCCGTCTGCAGCGCGAGCGCGATGCGCCTGGGGCTGCTCCTTTCCCCGTAGGAAAGGAACGCCTGGCTCGCCTGCAGCCGCGCCATTTCCGGCCGCGCGTCCTTGTGGCCGGCGATCCAGCCGATGAGCGTCTGCGTCGACTGGCGCCCGGGACTGTTCTGCTTGCGGTACAGCTCGTGCATCCCGGCCAGCTTCCACAGGAATGTGACGCGGTTCACCGGCCGCGCGTAATGCGGATCGCCGTAGTCCCGGCGCCCGTGGTGCATGCGGGCCAGCCAATCGAGCGACATGGTCAGGCAGATCCCCTCCGACCGCCCGAAGCGCAGGCGGACGAGCGGGCGCGACATCTCCTTCGCCTGCGAGAAGGCGTAGTCGAGGTGCCCGCGGAATTCCTCCCGCAGCCGCCGCCCGTTGGCCTTCGCCTGGTCGGCGGAGATGGGTCGCCAGTCGGGGGACTCCTCGACGGAGACGACGTCCGAGAGGTCGGAGAACCGAGCGGCGCCGCCGGGCGGAGCTGCCGGGCCGCTGTTGTTATTGGGATCGAGCCGCCCGCCCGGATCGCTGCTGGTAGTCGTCGTGATCGTCGGCGCCCCGCCTGAAACGATGATCCTGGGTGGTTGCACGGCCCCGTCGCCGATCGTCTGTCCCATGTTCCATCCGCCGGGCGAGCCGCCCGGCGACGAGACGATGAGCGAAACGGGGGGAGGCGGGTTGCTGTCGATCCACTCGTCTATCGGCGTTTGCTCGTCCGCCGAGCTTTCGACCTCGTATTCCTCACCCCAGGGCTCCGACCGTGATTCGCTGTCGATCCCCGGGGGCCTGTCGAGGTCGTCCTGCTCGATGCGGTCATTCGGGCGATCGACGTCGCCTGCCTCCTCCGAGGGATGCGACGAGTCGACATCACTCTCGTGCGTGGGGTCCCCCCCCGTGAGCCCTTGCTTGCGCCGTGGCACCAGCCCCTTCCGACCCAGTTTCAGGCTAGCCCCCGGCCCGTTGGCCGTCAATTCTCTGCCATTGCGCGCCCTGGCGCCCGGCCGCCCGGCCGCGAACATGGATGTCCCAAGAGACAGCTACCAGCGTTCGTCGTGCGCCCTTTCGATCCCCGCGTCTCGCGGTCGTCGACACATGCCATTTCCCTTTAAAAATGCCGGCACTTGCCGTCGGCCGCCCGAACGCGCGTCACTGCGCCCGCGCGCCCCCACGATAGCGAGCGGCGCGCCTCTACGCCCTCACACCGCGATGCCGAGCATCACCGAGTGATTCACGGCGGTGCTGACCACGCGGATGGACAGGCCGGACATCATCGCCAGGTCGCCGGCCACGTCGACCATGTCTTCGTCGCCCGGGTCGATGTACCAGGTCGCGCGGACCTCGGCCCCGCGGTTGGCCCATTTCTTCAATCGTCGCAGCAGGGCGAGCAACTGCGGCCGGGTGGCCGCGCTGAAGAACGTCAGGCGCAGCTCGAACACCACCGACGCGGGCGGCGAGGTGATCAGCGCGTCGAGCCAGAGGATCAGCGGCGCATAGAACTGCGCGGCCTCTTCGGGGTGGCTCTCGCCATCGAGGCGTAGAAGCCCCAGTTCGCCGTCGAAATCCACGCCTGGAGTGGGATAGCTGCCGGCCTGTGCAGGCAAATAAAGGCGTTCCGCGACCAAGAGACCCCTCCTTCGCGCCACGATCACCGAAAGGACAGCTCTGGGCAAGAGCCCCCAACCGTGGGGCCCCCTAGGCTCCAGCTCCGCAGAACCCCTCGTCCGCATGCGCGGCCCCGCGCGCGGACCCGCGAGCCGCGGGCTGAGGAGCGACGGTGTACCTTCGGCATGGACTCAGGAGTACGCGATGAGCGACGAGCGGACGTATCTCGAGCTGTCCGAAGAGGGCGGCGGCTCGCACAAGTTTTACGAGGTCATCGTCAGCGGCAAGCAAGTCAGCATCCGCTACGGGCGGATCGGCGACGCCGGACAGGCCCAGAGCAAGAGCTACGCGACTCCTGCCGAGGCCCAGAAGGAGGCGCAGAAAGCCATCCAGGGCAAGATCAAAAAGGGCTACGCGGCGGCGGTCCAGGGCGTCCGCAAGAAGCGCGCGGCGACCGAGCGGCCGGTCGCCACCAGCCGCGCCGCCAAGGCCGGCACCACCCGCGCCCCTGTGCTTTGGCGCTACGACAGCGGAGACCGCGCCTTCGGCGTCTTCGTCGACGACGAGCTGTGCTGGGTCGGCGACGACGACGGCCAGATCTCCGCGCTCGACCACCACGGCAAGGTCGTGCGGCGCATGAAGGTCCCCGAGGGGGTCATGAGCCTCGTGCGCGACGGCCAGTGGCTCTACTGCGGCTGCCAGGACGGCAAGGTCTACGACCTCTCCGGCGCCCAGCCCTTCGAGGCCTACGAGATCAGCGAAGACGTCAACATCCTGTGGCTCGACATCCACGACGGCTCGCTCGCGGTCAGCAGCAACGACGGCCAGGTCACCGTGCTCGACCACGACTGCGACAAGCTGTGGGCCAAGAAGAGCTACACCAGCGGCGGCTGGATGGTCCGCTGCGACGGCGCCGGCATCTACCACGGCCACGCCGACGGCGTCACCGCCTACGACTGGACCGGCAAGAAGCTGTGGGCCAAGAAGACCGAGGGCAGCGTCCTGTTCGGCTGGCAGGAGGACACCGAGGTCTACGCCGGCACCACCAGCGATCACGTCGAGGTGTTCACCAAGGCCGGCGTCCCCGGTCGGCGCTACAAGTGCGACGACAGCGTGTTCTCGTGCGCCGCCGCGCCCGGCGGCAAGTACGTGTTCGCCGGCGACAACGCCTCCTCGGTGTATTGCTTCGACCGCGCCGGCGCGCGCCTGTGGAAGCTCGACACCACCTGCGGCTCGGCGCTGTCGATGCAGTACCACGCGGACAAGCTCTACATCGTCACCGGCGACGGCGCCTTCGCCTGCATCGACGTCAGCGAGGCCGCGATCGCCCAGGCGCGCGAGGGCAAGGTGCCCGACCTCAAGCTCGTCAAGGCCGAGCGCAGCGTCCAGGTCGCCACTGTCGGCCAGGCCCTGCCGCAGGCCGCCGCCGGGGCCGCGGGCGTGCTCGTCGAGTGCGTCGAGGAGGGCGGCAAGGTCCGCGTGCGGCCGCTGTCGCCGGGCTTCGACGAGGAATTCAACGTCCAGTTCCCGCGCGACATCCGCACGCCGGGCACGCGCTACCTCGTCGACGGCCTCGAGCTGTCGGGCAGCGGCGGCTTCTACCGCGTGCGCGGGCAGATCCGCCTCGCCCCGACGGCCGCCGGCGAAGCGGCCGGTCCGGTCGTCGCCAAGAAGGCCGCCAAGAAGGTCGCCAAGGCCGCGCCGGCCAAGAAGACCGCCAAGAAGGTCCGCGCCTGAGCGGCGGCCCGTCGCGCGGTCCTTCGCACACCTGTCCGCCCCGCCCTCGGGACATGTCCTGAAGGACACTTCATTCCCGGCTCACGCCCCTGCCGGCGCGTGCGCTCGCGCCGGGCCGGCGCCGGGCGCGGCGGTTCGTCCGCGCGGACGCCCCGCTATACTCGCCGCGCAGTGGCGGTCGTCGGCTACATCTTGCTGTGCCTCATCTGGGGTTCGACCTGGCTGGCGATCAAGCTCGGCCTCGACGCCGGCATGCCGCCGCTGCTGGGCGCCTCGCTGCGGTTCGCCATCGCGGCCGCGCTGCTCCTCCCGGCCGCGCGGGTCATGGCCCCCGGCTCCTTCCGCGACCGCACCGCCTGGCGCCTCGCCCTCCTCGTCGGCCTGCTCAGCTTCGGCTTCGGCTACGGCGCCACCTACGTCGCGGCGATGTGGATCCCCTCGAGCCTCGGCTCGCTGACCTTCGGCTTCTTCCCGTTCTGGGTCGCGGTCCTCGCCCACTTCCTCCTCGGCGAGCGGCTCACCCTCGCCAAGCTGCTCGCCATCGTCCTCGGCTTCTCCGGCCTCGCCCTGCTCTCCTACGGCAGCCTGCGCGAGCTCGGCCCCGACACCGCCCTCGGCGTCGGCATCGTCACCTGCTCCGTGCTCGTGCAGGGCTACCCGCAGATCATGATCAAGCGCGACGGCAAGGACGTGCCCACGGTGTTCCTCAGCGGCGCCGGCATGCTCGTCGGCAGCCTCGTCCTGCTCTTGGTCGCCGGGATCGCGGGCGAGTGGTCGCGCCCGTTCCCCTGGAACTCCACGGTCGTGCTCTCCATCGCCTACCTCGCGCTGATGGGCTCGATCGTCACCTTCATGATCTACTACGGCCTCCTCAAGCGATTGAGCGCCACCCTCATGGCCCTCGTCGCCCTCATCACGCCGCCGATCGCCGTCGTCCTCGGCAGCATCTACCGCAACGAGCAGCTGGGTACGCTCACCCTCACCGGCGGCGCGATCGTCCTCGCCGGCGTCGGCCTGTTCCAGCTCGAGGAGCGCCGCGTCGCTCGCCTGCGCCGCCGCGCCTGACGAATTTTTTAAAACCGCGCGCAGCCGCTGCGAGCGACCTCTTCTCGCGCCTCGCTCCGCGCTACGCTGGCGCGCGTCATGCCGACGATCGCCGCCGACCTCGAGATCGCCGCCCCCCACGCCGAGCTGTTCGCGCTGGCCCAGGACTACGAGCTGCGCCTGCGCTGGGACCCCTTCCTGCGCGAGATGAAGTTCCGCGGCGGCGCCGGCGAGGCGGCCGTCGGCGTGCGCGTATGGGTCCGTGCGCGCAACGGCCTGGCGATGGAGGTCGAGTACATCACGGTCAACCCGCCCGAGCAGGTCGCCATGAAGATGACCGAAGGGCCATGGCTCTTCAGACAGTTCTCGGGCGCATGGTTATTTAGACCGCTGGCCGCGGACCGCACCCGCGTGGTGTTCCGCTACAACTTCGCCACCCGCCCGCGGCTCACCGCCCCGGTGGTCGAGCCGATCGTCGCCCGCGTCCTGACCCGCGACATGCGCCTGCGCCTCGAAGGCCTGAAGCGCAGCGCCGAGACCACCGACATCCTCGCCGAGCTGCGCGCCCGCCAGGCCGCGCCGCCGCGGTGAAGCAGCCGACTCATCTGTCTCTCGGGACAGGCAAGGCGATCCGCAGCGCAGCGCGCGATTGCGCCGGACGCCGCCTCCTGGAGCCCGGGTGGCGACCTGTCTCATGAGACATGAAGAGACGAGGTCGATCTCGAAACAGCGTACTCGCCGGCCTCGCCCGGCTCGCACACGGTCGCCGCGAGCCCCCAGGCCCGGCCGTCCCGCCGTCTCGACGCGAGCGCCCGCATCGGAGACGCGATACATTTTAAAATATATGGAATCTTCGGCCTATCGCAGCCTCGCCTTCTTGTTCTCGCTCGGGACCTTACCGATCGCCTGCGGCCCCAAGGGCGGCGACACCACCGACGGCAGCACCGGCGGCACCGACCCGACCCGCGGCACCACCGACGGCACGCCGGCCACGCCGACTGATGGCATGAGCTCCGGGCCGGCCACCGCCGGCGCCACCGATTCCGCCGGCGCCACCGACCCGGGCGGCACCACCGGCACCGGCGGTCCCTGCCAGGCGTACGTCGACTACTTCCTCCGGTGCGACCCGGAAGACGCGGACCTCGCCGACCAGTTCTACGCCCAGTGCATGACATTCCGGCACCAGGCCGAGGTCCTCTACGGCCCGACTTGCCTCGCCTTGCACGACGCCGTCTATGAGTGCATGGAGACCGCCGAATGCCAGGACGGGCCCGTCTGCGGCGCCGAGACGGAGGTCGCCGACGCCTGCTTGCCGGAGGCCGGCGCCAGCTGCATCGCCTTCTCCGCCAAGGAGGCCGAGTGTTACGGCGAGCCGGTGCCCGCGAACGCCGCCGGCCACTGTCAGGTGTATGTCAACAGTCAGGTCTACTACGGCGGCCCGGCCTGCGGCGCCGCGGTCGAGGAGTATTTCGCCTGCCTCGCCGACCTGCCGTGCCCCGAGTTCGAGATGGGCAGCGGTTGCGACGTCCAGGAGGCGGAGCTCGTGACGGCCTGCGGCGGCGGCCCGTAGCGCCGCACGGTGAAACCCCGGGCCGCACCAGCGCCGCCGCATCGCTGCGCGACTCGTCGCCCGTGCCCCGCTCGCCGCGCGGGTCGCCACCGCGCCGGGCCCCTCGGCGTCCTCGCGTCGGCCCCGTGGCCGGAGTGAGCCGCAGGACTCGTCTCTTCAGTCATGCACCTATTGAGCTGAAACCACGATTCATCCTCACTGTCGCCCAGCGACCCCGCGCGAGCCCTTCCGGCCGCACCGGCGCTCAGGGCCCCCGATGCACGCGGAGACGCGATACGTTGTGAGTCTATGGATCCTTCCGCCTATCGCAGCCTGGCCTTCCTGTTCTCGTTCGGGACCTTGCCGATCGCCTGCGGCCCCAAGGACGGCGACACCACCGACGGCAGCACCGGCGGCACCGATCCGTCCACCGGCACCACCGACGGCACGCCGGCCACGACCTCCGGCGAGCCGACCTCCGGCGAGCCGACCTCCGGCAGCACGACCACCACCGCCGACACCACCGACACCGACAGCGCCGACCAGGCCTGCCAGGCGTACGTCGATTACCTGATCAAGTGCGACCCCGAGGCCGCGCAGATGCAAGCCAAGTACTTCGCCTACTGCGCGATGATACGAACCCGGGTCGAGGCGGTCTACGGCGCGTTCTGCCTCTCCGCGCACGACGCTGTCTACGAGTGCCTGCTGGCCAACCCGTGCGACGATTTGTCGGCGTGCGACGCAGTGCTCGAGGTCTCCAACCAGTGCCAGCCGGAGGCCGGCGCCACCTGCGTCGCGTACGCCGCCAAGGAAGCCGAATGCTACGACCAACCGGCGCCCAGCTACGCCGCTGGCGCGTGCCAGGCTTATATCAACAACCAGATCTACGACCTCGGCCCGGCGTGCGGCGCGGCGCTCGAGGAGTACTTCGCCTGCCTCACCGCCCTGCCGTGCCCCGAGTTCGAGATGGGCAGCGGTTGCGACGTCCAGGAGGCGAAGATCGTCACCGACTGCGGTGGCATGCCGTAGAGCGGCAGCGGTGAGCCGCGAGCCGCGAGCACCCGCCGCGGGTCCTCCGTCCTGACGGCGACATGCGCCGCTCGCCTCGCGGCCTCGGCCGCGGCGCCTCGACGTCTCGCCCGCCCTTGACCGGCAGTTACCGCGCCCGCATCGCGCGCCTCGCTCGACCTGTCTCTTCAGACAGAACCGCAAGTCCGCTGTCGCCCGGCGACCCCTGCCGGCCGCACCGCTCATCGCGGCTCCGCCCGCGCAGCGCGCCCCGCATCCGCCGCGCGGGACGCGATACATTGCGCCGTCATGGAGCCCTCGGCGTACCGCAGCCTCGCCTTCCTGTTCTCGCTCGGCACCATGCCGATCGCCTGCGGGCCGAAGGGCGGCGACACCAGCGACGGCACCGCCGACCCGACCGACGGCACCACGAACTCGACCACCGGCACCACCGACGGCACCTCGACCGCCACGACCAGCACGACCGGCGAGCCCACCACCGGCCCCACCACCGGCGACGCGAGCGAGACGAGCGGCGTCCACCCGGCCTGCGCCGCCTATGCCGCCTACCACGTCGAGTGCAACCCCGACTCCCTCACCCCGGTGACCGAGGTGTACGCCTATTGTGCCGTGGTGCGCACGCGTGTCGAGGCGATCTACGGCCCCACCTGCCTCGCCATCCAGGACGCCCTCTTCGAGTGCCTCGAGAACAGCCCGTGCCTCTCGGACGCCTGCGAGGCCGACTACACCGCCCTCCAGCAATGCTGGCCCGAAGCGAGCGCGGGCTGCGTCGCGTTCGCCGCCAAGAGTGAAGAGTGCTACGGCATGCCGTTGCCCATCGACGCCGCCGGCCACTGCCAGCAATACGTCAACGCCCACGCCTACTACTACGGCGCTCCTTGCGGCTCAGCCTACGAGGAGTGGTACGCCTGCCTCATCGACCTGCCGTGCCCCGAGTTCGAGATGCAGGCCGGCTGCGACGACCTCAAGGCCGCGCTCGACCTCGCCTGCGAAAGCGCGTGAGGCCGCGGCACGGGTTCAGGTTCAGCCTGTCCTCGAAGGCATGTCCTCACGGACATGCCCCTCACACCATGTCCGAATGCACCGGCTCCTTCACGGGCGCCGGCACCTGCGCGACCGTGCGCGGCGGCGGGTCGCGGCGGGCGACCACCACGTAGAACACCGGCACCATGATGATGCCGAGGAACGTGCCGGTGGTGACGCCGCCGAGCACCGCCACGCCGATGGCGTTCTGCGCCCCGGCGCCGGCCCCGGCCGACAGCGCGAGCGGCAGCACGCCGAGGCCGAACGCCAGCGAGGTCATCAAGATCGGTCGCAGGCGCTCGCGGGCGGCCTCGAGCGCGGCCTCGACCCCGCTCTTGCCGTGCTCGCGCAGCTCCTTGGCGAACTCGACGATGAGGATCGCGTTCTTGGCCGACAGGCCGATCGTCGTCAGCAGGCCGACCTGGAAGTAGACGTCGTTGGCGAATCCGAACAGCAGCGTCGTCGACACCGCGCCGCCGACCCCGAGCGGGACGCCGAGGAGCACGGCGATCGGGATCGACCAGCTCTCGTACAGCGCGGCGAGGCACAGGAACACCACCAGGAGCGACAGCGCGTACAGCATCATCGCCCCGGCGCCCGACATCCGCTCCTCGTACGACAGGCCCGACCACTCGTGACCGATGCCGGTCGGCATCTGCGTCATCAGCCGCTCGAGCGTGGCCATCGCGTCGCCCGAGCTGAAGCCCGGCGCCGCCTCGCCCTGGATGAGGATCGTCGGGTAGCCGCCGAAGCGGTCGAGCTTGGGCGAGCCGTAGGTCCAGTTGCCGCTGGCGAACGCCGAGAACGGCACCATCTCCCCGTTCCTGTTGCGCACGTACCAGCGGCTGATGTCGTCGGGCTGCATGCGGTACGGCGCGTCGCCTTGCATGTACACCCGCTTGGTGCGCCCGAGGTCGAGGAAGTCGTTGACGTAGACCCCGCCCCACGTCGCGGCCAGCGTCGCGTTGATGTCGGACAGGGCGACGCCGAGCGCCGCCGCCTTCTCGCGGTCGACGTCGATCTTGTACTGCGGCGTGTCGTCGAGCCCGCCCTGGCGCACCTTCGTCAGCGACGGCTCCTTCGTCGCCAGGTCGAGCAATTGGTCGCGCGCCGCCATCAAGGCCTCGTGGCCGAGCCCCGCGCGGTCCTGCAGCTGCAGCTGGAAGCCGGTCGCGTTGCCGAGCTCGGAGATCGCCGGCGGCACGAACGCGAACACCGTCGCCTCCTTGATCTTGCTGAACGCCATCGAGGCCCGCTTCGACACCGCGCTGGCCTTCAGCTCCGGCTTCTCGCGCTCCTTCCAGTCGCGCAGGCGGATGAACGCGAGCCCCGAGTTCTGGCCGCGGCCGCTGAAGCCGAAGCCGGAGATCGACAGCACCGACTCGACCGCGTCACCCTCCTGCTGCAGGAAGTAGTCGCTGAGCTGGGCCATGATCACCCGCGTGCGCTCCATCGTCGAGCCCGGCGGCAGCAGCACCTGCACCGTGATCGAGCCCTGGTCCTCCTCCGGCAAGAAGCCGGTCGGCATGCGCATGAAGCCGAGCCCGACCCCGGCAGTCAGCGCCAAAAACCCCAGCATCGCCGTCTTGCGCCAGCGCAGCAGCCAGGCCAGGCCGCGGTGGTAGAGCCCGCTGGTGCGCTCGTAGCCGCGGTTGAACATGCCGAAGAAGCCGCGCGTGGCCGGCCCGTGCCCGGGCTTCAGCAGCGTCGCGCACAGGGCCGGCGTCAGCGTCAGCGCCACCGCGACCGACAGCGCCATCGAGGACACGATGGTGATCGAGAACTGGCGATAGATGGTGCCGACCGAGCCGGCGAAGAACGCCATCGGGATGAACACCGTCGCCAGCACCAGCGCGATGCCGATCAGCGCCCCCGTGATCTGGTCCATCGACCGCCGCGTCGCCTCGCGCGGATCGAGGCCGGTGTCGTGCATGATGCGCTCGACGTTCTCGACCACCACGATCGCGTCGTCGACCAGCAGGCCGATCGCCAGCACCATGCCGAACATCGTCAGGGTGTTGATGCTGTAGCCGAACGCCGCCAGCACCGCGAACGTGCCCATCAACACCACCGGCACCGCCAGCGTCGGGATCAGCGTCGCGCGGAAGCTCTGCAGGAACAGGTACATCACCGCGAACACCAGCACGATGGCCTCGGCCAGCGTCTTGATGACCTCGCGGATCGAGATCTTCACGAACGGGGTGGTGTCGACCGGATAGACCGTCTTGAGCCCCGGCGGAAAGAAGGCCTCGAGCTCGCCGAGGCGGGCCCGGATCGCGTCGGCGGTGTTGAGCGCGTTGGCCCCCACCGCCAGGCGGATGCCCATCGCCGCCGTCGGCTTGCCGTTGTAAAAGCTCTCGACGTCGAAGCTCTCGCCCGCGAGCTCGACGCGGGCCACGTCGCGCAGCCGCACCTGCGAGCCGTCGGGGTTGACGCGCAAGAAGATCGCCCCGAACTCCTCCGCCGTCTGCAGGCGCGTCTGCGCCGTGATCGTCGCGTTGAGCTGCTGGCCCTTGACCTGCGGCAGGCCGCCGAACTGCCCGGCCGACACCTGCGCGTTCTGGGCCTGGATCGCCGCGGTCACGTCGAGCGGCGTCATCTTGTACGAGATCAGCTTGTCGGGGTTCAGCCACACCCGCATCGCGTACTGCGAGCCGAACGCCTGCACGTCGCCGACGCCGGGGACGCGGCTGATCGGGTCCTGCAGCGCCGACACCACGTAGTCGGCGATGTCGTTGCGGGTCATGCTGCCGTCCATCGACACGAAGCCGGCGATCAGCAGGAAGTTGCTGGCCGACTTGACGACGCGCACGCCCTGGCGCTGGACCTCCTGCGGCAGCTGCGGCATCGCCAGCTGCAGCTTGTTCTGCACCTGCACCTGGGCGATGTCGGGGTCGGTGCCCGGCTCGAAAGTCAGGGTGAGCTGGGCCGAGCCGGTCGCGTCGCTCGACGACGACACGAAGCGCAGCCCGTCGAGGCCGACCATGCGCTGCTCGATGACCTGCGTGACCGTGTCCTCGAGCGTCTTGGCCGAGCCGCCCGGATAACTCGCGCTCACCGAGATCGTCGGCGGCGCGATCGCGGGGTACTGCGCGATCGGCAAGGACACGATCGCCAGCCCGCCGACGAGCACGACGAGGATCGCCAGGACGATGGCGAAGATCGGCCGATCGATGAAGAACCTGGACACGCGCGACTCCTATTGCTTGCCGGCGGACCCGGCCGCGGCCTTGCCCTCGCTCGCAGCGGCCGGCGTCGCGGCCTGCTCGCCCGCCGCCTTGCCCTCGCTCGCCGCCTGCTCGCCCGCCGCCTTGCCCTCGCTCGCGGCGGCCGGCGTCGCCGCCTTGCCCTCGCTCGCGGGCTCGTTCTTCGCGTCGGCCGACCCGGCCACCGCCTCGGGCGGCGCACCGCCGGGGCCCGCCACTTCTTCGGGCGCCGCGGCCACCGTCGTGACCTGCGCGCCCGGGCGGATCTTCTGCAACCCGTCGACGATCACTTGCTCGCCGGCGAACAGCCCCGACGTCACGCGCCAGGCGTTGCCGACCACGCGATCGGCGACCAGCTTGCGCCGCTCGACCTTGTTCTCCGCGCCGACCACCATCGCCCACGCTTGCCCGCGGGTGTCGCGGGTCACCGCGCGCTGCGGCACCAGCAGGGCCGCCGGGTCCTCGCCCTGGTCGATGCGGGCCCGCACGAACATGCCCGGCAGCAGCTCTCCGCGCGGGTTGGGGAACACCGCGCGCAGCACCACCGAGCCGGTCCCCGGCTCCACCGTGACGTCCGTGAACTCGAGCGAGCCCGTCTCGGCGTACTTGCTGCCGTCCTCGAGCAGCAGCGTCACCGTCGTCGCCGCTCCGGCCGGGCGCAGCTTGTCGCTCTCGAGCTCGCGGCGCAGCCGCTGCAGCTCGGTCGTCGACTGCGTCACGTCGACGTAGACCTTGTCCATCTGCTGGATGGTCGCCATCAGCGTCGCCGGCGACGCCTGCACGAACGCGCCCTCCGTCACCACGGAGCGGCCGATCCGCCCGCTCACCGGCGCGGTCACGGTCGTGTAGCCGAGGTTGATCTTGGCCGTCTGCACCGCCGCCTTGCCGGCCGCGATGTCGGCCTCGACCGAGTGCAGCGACGCCGCCGAGCGCTCCGCAGTCTCGGCGCTGACCGCCCCGGCGACGCTCATCAATTCTTCGTCGCGCTTGGCGATGTCCTGCGCCGAGGACAGGCCCGACTGGGCCCGCCGCAAGCTGGCCTGGGCCGACTTCAGGCTGGCCTGGTACGGCGCCGCCTCGATGCGGTACAGCGCCTGGCCCTCCTTCACGTCGCTGCCCTCGTCGAACAGCCGCTTCTCGACGACCCCGCTGACCCGCGCCCGCACCTCGGCGACGCGCAGCGCTGAAACCCGCCCCGGCAGCTCGCGGGTCAGGGTCACGGGGGTGGGGGCCAGCGTCAGCACTGCGACCTCGACCGGCCCCGGGGCCGACTTCGGGGCCGCTGCCGACCCGGGCGAGCCGCAGGCCACGAGCGCGAGCAAGACCAGGGGGAAGAGCCGGGACGCGAGCATGGAGCGAATTTGCGCGGCGTCGACCGCGACGTTCCAAACAATGCTCCGCGGGTGCTTGACGGTCAAGACTGTACCGTTCAGTTTAATCGTGTTCGATGACTCACCCCGACAAGTCGGTGCGCCCGTGCGGTTTGGAGCACTCCCCCAAGCGGCGCCAGATCCTGGCCGGCGCGCGCGAAGTGTTCGCCGAGATGGGCTTCGAGCGGGCCAGCGTCGACCAGGTCGCATCCCGCGCAGGGGTGTCGAAGGCGACCGTCTATAACCACTTCAACGACAAGAAGACCCTGTTTGTCGCCTGCTTCTCGGAGGAGGCCGACGAGCTGCGCGACGCACTTCGCTGCAAATTGCTGCGCAGCGAACCGGACGGAGAGATCGCCCCGGCGCTCCAGGCGGTCGGCGAGCACCTGGTGTCGCTGGTCCTCGCACCCGCGATCGTCGCGCTCTACCGCAACACCTCGGCCGAGATCGATCGCTTCCCCGAGCTCGGCGCGCTGCTGTTCGAGCGCGGCCCCGCGGCGATGCACGCGGCCATGGCCGAGTACCTGCGCCGCTGGCACGACCTCGGCGCCCTCGACCTCCCCGACGTCCACGCCGCCGGGGTCCAGTTCTTCCTCCTGTGCAAGGGCGACCTCGCGGTCCGCTCGCAGTTCGGCGTCCTCCCCGACCCGCTCGAGCCCGCCATCGTCGCCACCGTCCAGCGCGCCGTCCACGTGTTCCTCGCCGCCTACGGCGCCCCGCAGCCGGCCGCCGCGCCGGAACACCAGGCCTGACTCGACGCCTGTCCCGGAGGACATGACCCCGAGGACAGCATAGAAACACGCCGGACGTCGGTGCGCATGACCTGTCCCCGAGGACAGTCGCAGCCGCCTGTCACATGTCCCCGAGGACAGCACGCGCCGTTCTGGCGCGACGGTCTCAGCGCCTCACGGCAGCAGCACCAGCTTGCCCGTCAGCCGCCCGCCGCGGCTGCGCTCCAGCGCCTGCTCCGCCTGCGCCAGCGGCAAGGTCGCCTCGACGCGGACCTTCACCGCCCCGCTCGCCACCGCCGCGACCACCGCCTCGAGCCGCGGCCGCGTCGGCCGTCCGAGCACGCTTTTCGAAGCAAACGGCGGCACCAGCACGTTCAGCGTCTCGCCCACCGACTCGTTGGCGATCATCACGTGCCGCCCGCCCCGCTCGAGCAGCGCGCGACAAGCCGCACCCGCGTAGCCGCCGGCGCAATCGACGACCAGGTGAAACGGCCCGTGCGCGCGCGCCTGGTCCAGCGGATCGCCCTTCGTATAGTCGATCACCGCCGCGGCCCCGAGCGAGCGCACCAGCTCGACGTTGCGCGTCGAACACACCCCGACCGCGCTGCCGCCGACGTACCGCGCGAACTGGACCGCGAGCTGCCCGACCCCGCCGGAGGCCCCGAGCACCAGCGCCCGCCGGCCCGCCTGCAGCCGCCCGACCTCGACCACGCACATATAGGCAGTCACGCCCGCGACCGGCAGCGCCCCCCCGACCACCATGTCGAATCCGCCGGGCAACACCGCCACCTGATCGTCGCGGACCACCACGGTGTCGGCGTAGCTGCCGCGCTGCTTGCGAGCGAAGTTGGTCCCGCCGACCACGCGCTCGCCGACCCGCACCCGCGCCCCCTCACCGATCGCAGTCACCACCCCCGCGAAGTCGACCCCGAACACCACCGGCGGCCTCGGCCCGACGAGCCGCGCCGCCAGCCGCAGCGGCCCGCGCGTGCGCATCTTCCAGTCGACCGGGTTGACCCCGATCGCCTGCACCTGCACCACCAGCTCCCCGCGCCGCGGCGCCGGCGTCGGCAGCTCCATCGACACCAGCGGCTCGCCCTGAGCCCAGCTCCGCTGCGCCATCGCCCGCATCACCCGACCTCCCGCATGAACGGGTGAGCGCATGACCTGACGGACGGGCCCCGACGCAGCACCTGCGGATGGTAGCCGCAACCGGTCCCCGCCACCAGCGGTCCTTCGCTACCCGCGGCATGTCTCTCCAGACATGCCCTTCAAGACATGCGATCGCCCTGGCGATCCGGCCCCCGAGAGCATCGGCCTCGAGGCCGACGCACCCCAAGAGTCTTATGCCCCAAAGAACATGTCTTTGGGACAATGTCTTGAAGGACATGCCCTCAAGATCGCACCGTCTTTTTCACGACCCGGCGGCCGCGCGGTGCTCGGCGATCCGCTCGTGCGCCCGCCGCACCGCCGTGAGCGCCGCCTCCATGCGCACGCTGGGCGGCCGCTCGTCGCGGGTCTCGCTGAGGATCCGCCTGAACTCGCGCGCCCCCGGCTGGCCGGTGAACAGCCCCAGCACGTGCCGCAGCACGGCAGACGCCTTGCGCCGCGGGTACGCCCGCAGGTGCGCGTCGGCGTGCTCGCCGTAGCGGCGGGCCACCTCGAAGCGGCTCGGCGGCGCCTCGGTCTCGCCGAAGAACCGGCGGTCGACCTCGGCGAAGCAGTACGGATCTTCATAAGCCGCGCGGCCGATCATCACCGCGTCGACCCCCGCGCGCATGTGCTCCGCCGCCGCGTCGAGCGAGCGCACCCCGCCGTTGATCTCGACGACGAGCCCCGGCCGCTCGGCCTTGAGCCGGTACACCTCGGGGTAGCGCAGCGGCGGCACCGTGCGATTCTCCTTGGGCGAGAGCCCGGCGAGGATGGCGATCCGCGCGTGCACCGTGAAGCGGTCGCAGCCCTCCGCCGCCACCGCGTCGACGAACTCGAGCATGTCCTCGTAGCGCTCGCGCCCGTCGATGCCGATCCGGTGCTTCACAGTCACCGGCAGCGACACCGCCGCGCGCATCGCCGCCACGCACGCGGCCACGCGGCTCGGCTGTCTCATAAGACATGCCCCGAAGTTCCCGCCCTGCACGCGGTCGCTGGGGCAGCCGACGTTGAGGTTGACCTCGTCGTAGCCCATGCCCTCGGCGATCCGCGCGCACTCGGCCAGCGCCTGTGGGTCGTCGCCGCCGAGCTGGAGCGCCAGCGGCCCCTCCGACGCGTCGAAGCCGAGCACGATCTCCCGCTCCCCGTGCAGCGCCGCGCCCGTCGTCACCATCTCGGTGTAGAGCAGCGCGCGCCGGCTGATCTGGCGCACCAGCCAGCGGAAGTGGCGGTCGGTCCACTCCATCATCGGCGCCACGCTGAGCGCGCGCACGAGACCTCGCTTGCCCGCCGTCGACACCGGGGTGGGATGACCGATCGCGCCGGCCGCGTCAACCCCTCACGGGGACGTGCAGCCCTGCAGCAGCACGTCCGGCGGCGCCGACAGCGTCACCGACGCCTCGGCGCGCAGCTCCATGTCGCCCGCGAGCACGGTCACGAGCACCTTCGCCGGCTTGCCGTCGAGCTGCCCCGGGTCGCCCACGCCCTCGGGCAGGTACACCGGCGCGACCCCGATGAGCCCGGCCCACGGGTTGTCGCAGCCGATGTGATAGTCGACCTCGTCGCTGTAGAAGTGGCCCGCGCTGTCGAGCTCGTAGCCCTCGACGTCGACCTCGACCGTGAACCGCACCTGATCTGCGTGCGGGTCCCAGCCGCCCAGCGACGGATAGAGCCCGAACATCCACCGCCCCTCGCTGCACTCGATCGGCCACGCCGCGCCGTCGGTCAGCACCTCGCCGCCGACGATGTACAGCGACAGAAACGGCGCCTCGGCCGCGGCCTGGAAGCCGTGGCAATAGCTCACCGCCACCTCCGTCGTCGCCCCCGTCGCCGAGCCCGTCGCCCCGAGCGTGGTGCTCGTCCCGTCGCCGGTCGTCGCGCCGATAGTCGCCTCGGCGTCGTTCATCACCGCCGCCGAGTCCGTCGCGTGCGCGGTCCCTCCGCCGCTCTCGTAGTTGCACCCGGCCGCCGCGACGGCGACCCACGGGATCAGGACGATGTGCCGCATGCCCGCAAAGGTAGCGCAATCGCGCAGACCGCCAGTGACGCCGCGCTCACGCCGGCAGCGGGCCGGCCGCCGCGCCCCTACGACATGTCCCTCGCGACATGTTTCAAAGACCATTGATAAGACCGCTACCCTGGGGTCCGATGACGGCACCTGCTCGATCCGCCAGGTCCGCGCCCACGCGCGCATCCGCGCCCCGGCGAGCGCGCCTGCGCGCGTGGCGTCGCCGGCCCGCTCGAGGCAGCATGCGGCCCTCACGGGGGAGCGGGCGCGTGGCCAAGGGCATCACCACAATCGAGGTCGACGGCGAGAGCATCGAGGTCACGCACCCGAACAAGCTGCTCTACCCTGACGAGCAGATCGGCAAGGGCGACCTCGTCACGTACTACCGCGACGTCGCCCCCTTCATGGTCCCGCACCTGACCGGCCGGCCGCTGACCCTGCACTGCTTCCCGTCCGGCATCGCCGCCCGCGGCTACTTTCAAAAGGCCGCGCAGGAGCACTTCCCGGCCTACGTCCACCGCCTCACCCTCGCCAGCCACAGCGGCGAGACCGTCTACGCCGTGGCCGACAACGCCCCCGCGCTGGTCTTCCTCGCCAGCCAGAACTGCCTGGTGTTCCACACCTGTCACGTCCACCGGGACAGCCTCGACCGGCCGGACATGGTGATCATCGACCTCGACCCGAGCGACGACGACTTCGCCAAGGTCCGCCACGGCGCCCGCCTGCTGCGCGACCTGTTCCCGGCCCTCGGCCTGGTCCCGTTCGTCAAGACCACCGGCTCGCGCGGCCTCCACGTGGTCGCGCCGATCCACCGCGAGCTCGACTGCGACGGCGTCAGCGAGTTCGCCCGCAAGGTCGCGCAGTACCTGGTCGCCACCGACCCGGCGCGCTTCACCATGGACATCAACAAGAAGAAGCGCGGCGACCGGGTGTTCGTCGACTACCTGCGCAACGGCCAGGCCCAGACCACCGTCGCCCCGTACAGCGCCCGCGCCCTCCCCTGCGCCCCCGTGGCCGTCCCGATCGGCTGGGACGAGCTCGACGACCCCGAGCTCGACGCCCGCCGCTGGCACGTCCGCAACGTCCGCGAGCGCCTGTGGGACGTAGGCGACCTGTGGCGCGACATCCACAGCCACGCCCGCTCGCTCGCCGACGCCGCCGAAGCCCTCGCGAATCTCTGATAAAAACCATCATCCATCCACATGTCCTTCGGGACATGCGTGGACAATCACCAGCTTCAATTGCCGAGACCCCGCCGGGGCGAGGTCTCGCGCGCTCTCCGGAGCGACCTGTCCCGCGGGACAGCTAGTCCTTCTTCTTCGCGTCGGCCTCGGCCTTGAGCTGCTTGAGCAGCTTCTCGCCGTCGTCGATCGCGTCGTCCTCGGCGGTGCGCTGGTCGCCGGCGAGGACGGCCGTGTTGACCTTGATGTTCTCGAAGCGGGCGAGCATCTGGAACAGGGCCAGGCGCGACGCCGGCGCGGGGCCTTCGGTGTCGAACTCGTCGCTCTTGGCGGGGATCTTGATGTCGCCGGCGGCCCCGTCGACGATGCACTTGTGGGCCACCTTGAGGGCCGCCTCGGAGTCCTTGACCTTCGACGGCACCCCGCTCAGCAGCGCGAACTCGTTGTTGAAGCTGTACAGCATCGTCTCGAGCGCCGCCGTCCCGCCGCAGCTGGCGTACAGCGGGTCGTACTTGTCGGGCACCGTCGCGGTGCCGATGTCGAGCTGGCCGTCCGGGCCGCGCTTGGCGAAGTCGGTGCCGGCGGTCGACAGCAGCTGGAAATCGGTGAGCAGCTGGCGGAACAGGAACGAGTGGAGGAACGCCCGCTTGAGCTCGTTGCCGCCGAGCTTCTTGCTGAACACGAACACGAGGTCGTTGTAGCCGCCGCCGAGGTCCTCGCGGAAGAAGCCGTAGCCGATCTTCTTGTCGATGACGACGCCCTTGGCCCGCTCGGGCACCAGCTCCGAGCCCTCGATCGCCCACAGAGTGTGCGCCTCGCCGAGGAAGTCGACGCGGTCGCGCAGCTCCTTGTAGTTGGTGAGCACCGTCAGCAGCTTCTCGTCCTTCTCGATCGCCTCGGCCCAGGCCTTGAACGGCGCGTCGACCGACTCCTTGAACGGCTTCGGCGGCACTTCCTCCTGGCCGAAGTCCTTGGCGATCTTCTTCAGCACGCTGCGGAACGGCTCGTCCTGGCTGACGAGGCGGCGGGCGTACATCTTGACGCCCATCCACTTCTTCCAGATGTCCTGCTTGCCCTCGGTGTACTCCTTGCGCATCGCCTCGGCCGCGGTCTTGGCGTCGCCGGACAGCTCGCCGAGCGCCTTGTCGGCCTCGGGCGAGCCGAAGAAGCTCAGCAGCTTGAGGTGGGGATACGCGTCGAGCACCTTCGCCTTCGTCTCGTCGCCGAAGCTGTACTTGAGCTTCTCGACCTGCAGCGCGAACTCCTTGCGCGCGTTCTTGCGGAACGTCCACGCGTCGGCCTCGGCCACCCCGAGGATGATCGCCCGCGCCTTCTCGGCCTTGGTGAGGCCCTTCTTGACCGTCACCACCGCCAGCACGCCCGGCTGCAGCACGTAGTCGCGGCCGTCAGTCGGCTCGACGTCGCCCTCGGTCACGTCGGGCAGGCGCTCGGTGTTCGAGTAGATCTGGGTCAGCAGCGGCCGCAGCGCCTCCCGCGTCTCGTCCGGCGGGATCTCCGGGATCGGGACCCCCTTGTCCTCCTTGCGGCCCGCCTTCGCGTACTCCATCTCGCGCTCGAGCATCTCCTGGCGGCCCTCGCCGCAGGCGGGAAGCGCGCCCGCGACCAGCGCGAACGAGAGGAGCGTGAGGGTGGTGGCGTGGGTTCGTCGCATGCGTTCTCCGTGCTCCGGCCGACTTCGTGCGGCTGCGGCAAAACTGCCGCATCGCCACGGTAGGGGAAGGTCGCCGTCGCTGTCAAACACCGCCCTGCCGCCCATTCTCACCTGGCCACGCAGCGCGGGTGAAGGATTTCGCTTTACTTGCCACCGCCTCGCCCAGCGCCACGCAGAGCGACTCGCGTGCAGGCTCCGGAAAGCGCGCAGCAGCGCCCGCGAACACGGCCGCAATGGCGACACCCGAGCCTTCTGCGGCGAGCGACGAACTCGCGGTCACGTGGCCTGCCGCACCCGACCTTGCAGGACCGCAGACTTGACCCGCACGGCCCAGCGCACCATCCTACCCGAACGTCAACTTTGGGAGCCCTGATGTCTGCAGCCACCGAGACCGCGCCCGCGACGCCGACCCAGCACGAAGCCCACGACCCGCAGATGACGGGCGCCCTCGAGGTCACCGAGACCGCCGCCGCGAAGATTCGCGAGATCCGCGAGACCGAGGCGATCGAGAGCACCTACGCCCTGCGCGTCAAGGTCATGGGCGGCGGCTGCGCCGGCTTTCAATACGACCTCTACTTCGACGAGCCCGTCGAAGGCGACAACCACTTCGAGAGCCAGGGCGTCAAGCTCGTCTGCGATCAGATGAGCTTCATGTACCTGATGGGCACCAGCGTCGACTACGTCGAGGGCCTGCAGGGGGCGGGGTTCAAGTTCAACAACCCCAACACCACCGGCTCCTGCGGCTGCGGCAGCTCGTTCTCCGTCTAGCGCGGCGCATCCACCCGCGCATCGTGGACCATGGCCGTCCTCGACCTCGCCGCGCTGCACGAGCGGATCTGCGCCGAGCTCGGCGCCGACATCGTCGTCCGCGACCGTGAGCCCTACGCCCGCGACGACGGCGCCGAGGGCCCGTTCATGCCGGGCCTGGTCGTGCGCCCGCGCGAGCGCGCCGAGGTCGCCCCGCTGGTCCGCCTGTGCCACGCGCTCGGCGTCCCGCTGAGCCCGCGCGGCGCAGGCACCGGCACAGTCGGCGGCTGCCTCGCCGATCACGGCGGCGTCGTCCTCGACCTCGGCGGCCTGCGCTCGATCGTCGACATCGACGAGCGCAGCATGCTGGCGATCGTCGAGCCCGGCGTCCTCACCGGCGAGCTCCACCGCGCCGTCGAGGCGCGCGGCCTGTTCTACCCGCCCGATCCCGCGAGCCTGAAGATCTGCAGCGTCGGCGGCAACGTCGCCACCAACGCCGGCGGCCCGCGGGCGTGCAAGTACGGCGTCACCGGCAACTTCGTCCTCGGCCTCGACGTCGTCGACGGCACCGGCCTCAGCCACGAGGTTGGCCATCGCTCGATCAAGGGCGTCACCGGCTACAACCTCGCCGGTCTGCTGGTCGGCTCCGAGGGCACCCTCGGCCTCATCACGCGCTGCGTCCTGCGCCTCATCCCGCGCCCGCCGTTCGCAGTCACCTTGCTGGCCTCGTTCGCCGACGAGGCCGCCGCCTGCGACGCGGTCCACCGCTGCCTCACCGGCGGGGTCGCCCCGGCCGCGCTCGAGCTGGCCGATCGGACATGTACCGAATTGCTGGCGCGCAGCGGCACCCTGGCCGTCGAGCTGCCGCCCGGGGCGCGCGCGCTGCTGTGGGTCGAGCTCGACGGCGACGGCGCCGGCCTCGACCGCGCCTTGCTGCGCGCCGCCGACCTGTGCCGCGAGGCCGGGGCGCTGGCCGTCGCGCAGGCCACCGACGCCGCCACGCGCGATGCCCTGTGGGACGTCCGCCGCGCCCTCAGCCACACCCTGCGCGCCCACTGGCCGAAGAAGATCAGCGAGGACGTGGCGGTCCCGCTGGCGCGCCTGCCCGACCTCGCCGCCGCGGCCCGGGAGATCGGCGCGCGTCACCGCGTCGACGTCGCCAGCTTCGGCCACGCCGGCGACGGCAACCTCCACGTCAATTTCTTGTATGACCCAAAGGCCAGCAGCGACATCGGCGAACGCGTCGATCGCTGCGTCGCCGACCTGTTCGCCGCCACCATCGCCCTCGGCGGCACCCTCTCCGGCGAACACGGCATCGGCCTCAGCAAGCGCCCCTACATGCCGCTCGAGCAGCCGCCCGAGCTCCGCGCCCTCCAGCTCGCCCTCAAGCGCGCCTGGGACCCGCAGAACATTCTGAATCCGGGCAAGGTATTCCCGCCGGCCTGAGGCGCGAGAAACGGCCGCGGTCGCTGTCTCGCCCCGGGGGCAGCCAATCTCGCCATTCCCGGCTTGTCAGCGAGACCGAGCTCCAGCCTTCACGGCCTGTCCTTCGGGACAGAAAATAACGCAGCACCCTGTGGAGCACCGCGCTCGAATCGCACGACAACTTAGCTGCGCTCGCCGAACATCTGCGCCCGCACCTGCTCCCACGGGATGGACTCCGCGCGCCCTTCCTCGTGCTCCTTGGCGATCCGCAGCACCTCTTCTTCCCAGGCGGCCTCGCTCTCCGCGAGCTCATTCTCGCCAGGCTCGGGCTCGACCAGGCTTCTCACGCGTCTTCTCGGCGCAGCCATGGTCGTCTGAGGTCCGCGTCGCGCTGCGCCGAACTAGCTGCGCTTGCCGAACATCTGCGCCCGCACCTGCTCCCACGGGATGGACTCCGCGCGCCCTTCCTCGTGCTCCTTGGCGCGCCACAACACCTCGGCCTCCCAGGCGGCCTCGATCTCCGCGAGCTCCGCTTCGCTCGGCTCCGGTTCGACGAGGCTCTCCGCGGGCTTGGTGGGCGCTCCCATCGCTCTCTTCATACCACGGCTTCGCCCTCGTGGCCGGCGCCTACGCGATTTTGCGCGAAACTGCGCACGATCACCGCCTGCCGCTATCCTCGCCGCATGTCGCTGCCGGTGCGCCTGTCGCACTTCGCCCTCCCCGATCTGTCTGCGCTCTATGCATTCCAGGACAACTTGCATCCGCACGGAACGCATCTTCGCCGGCTTCAGCTCGACCTGGCGAACGACTGATCCGGCAGATCCGGGACTTCCCGCTCGCCTATCCGCCGTGGCGCGCGAACGTCCGACGTATCATCCATCCCCGGTTTTCCTGGCGATCTTTTATACCGCCGCTCAGGACCACGTCCTCGTCCTCGGAATCGCCGACCAGCGCCAGGACCCGCGGCGCCTGCGATTCACGGCGCGCTGAAGGGCTCCGCCTCGGCGAGACGGAGCCCTCCTGCTGCTCACCGCGGCTCAGCTCTTGCTGCCGCGATTGGCGACGATCCAGTTGCTGGCGATCGCCGCGAGGTCGAGCACGCGGCCCGAGTAGCCCCATTCGTTGTCGTACCAGCCGACGATCTTCACCAGCGCGCCGAGGCCCATGCACGCGTCGACGTCGACGATGCTCGAGTGCGGGTCGCCGAGGATGTCGCTCGACACCAGCGCCTCCTTGCGGACGTCGAGCACCCCGCGGAGCGCCTCGGTGGCGGCCGCCTCGCGCAGCGCCTCGATCACGCGGGCCAGGGCCGGCTCGCCCTCGAGCTGGCAGACCACGTCGTAGAGCGACCCGTCGACCACCGGCACGCGCACGGCCGTGCCGTCGCACTTGCCCTTGAGGTTGGGCAGCACCTCGGAGATGGCCTTGGCCGCGCCGGTCGATGTCGGCACGATGTTGATCGGCGCCGCGCGACCGCGGCGAAGGTCCTTGCCGGCGAGGCCGTCGACCAGGCCCTGACCGGCCGTGTACGCGTGCGTCGTGCCGACCAGGCCCCACTTGACCCCGAACACGCGGTCGAGCACCGCGAGCACCGGCGTCAGCGCGTTGGTGGTGCAGCTCGCGTTGGACACCAGGCGGTCCTTCGCCGGGTCGAACGACTCCTCGTTGACGCCGACGACCAGGGTCTTGTCGACGTTCTTGCCGGGCGCGGCGAGGATGACGTGCGACGGCCCGTTCGCGTTGGCGCGGTGGCCGGCCATCTGCTCGCCGGTGGTGAACTTGCCGGTCGCCTCGATGACGATGTCGACGCCGTGGTCGGCCCAGGGGATCTTGCTCGGATCGCGCTCCTTGAACAGGGAGATCGAGCCGTCGCCGACGTGCAGCGCGCCGCCCTCCGCGCGGGCCTTCGGCAGCTGGTAGCGATGCACCGAGTCGTGGCCGAGCAGGTAGGCCAGCTCGTCGGCGTCGGCGAGGTCGTTGGCGGCGACCACTTGCATCGCCGGCCCCTTGCGCACGGCCCCCGAGCCAGCGAAGTCGGCGCTCCGCGCGAGCGCATGTCGAAGCACGAGCCGCCCGATGCGGCCCATTCCGTTGATTCCCAGGCGGATCGTCATGACGCGGCGGAGGATAGGGCAACCCCCCCGCCCTCGCAATGCCGCGCGCCTGTCCGCGACCGTGTCCGCGCCCCGCGACGTCCGCTCGTCCGCGCCGACGAGGATTCTCGTCACACCCGCTCGCCCCTGAGAATTCTCGTCCCGCGATCGCGCCCTCGCAGTGAAGCCGTGAGCCCGCGCATGCGTCCAGCGCGCCCACCTGCTACGGTACGCACGCTCCATGCCTCGCCACGTCGCCCTCGCCGCCGCCCTCGTCACTGCCACCGTCCTGGCCGCACCGGGCTGCAAGAAGGCCCCGCAGCGCGTCCCCTCCACCGCCACCGGCGCCCCGCCGCGCGCCCGCACGCCGGAGGGCCCGGCCCTGCCGGCGCCACACCAGCTGTCCCAAATGCCAGATGCCGGGGCCTTCATCGCCCGGCCCGCCGAGGTCCTCGCCGGCGTCGACGCTTACCTGCCCGAGGTGCCCGCGCTGCCGACCTTCGCCGAGTTCGTGCTGCGCATGCAGGCCCCGGCCGAGCTCGCTGACAAGCTCTCGCCGCAGGTCGTCGGCGACCGGCCGTGGGCCGGGGTCCACGTCGCCGGCGAGGACATCGTCGTCCTGCCCGTGCGACCCGGCTCGGCCGTGGCCGACGCGCTGAAGGGCCTCGAGTCGGTCGGCGACTTCGGGGCCGTGCAGCTGCCCGCGCCCGCCGGCGACAGCACCCCGGCCGACGGCCAGCCGCCCGCGCCGCGGCTCGCCTGGCTCGACGGACAGACGAACAACCTCGTGTTCGCCGCCACCTTGCAGGGCCTGGCCACCAGCCGTCAGTTGCCCGCGACCTACGGCTCACGCCCGCTGTGGTTCACCCTCGCCGACACGCGCGCGCGCGCCGTCATGCCCGAGTTCCCCTACGCGCGGGTCGCCGCCGCCGGTCAGGGTCTGCACTCGCTCGACGTCCACGTGCTCGAGGCGCCCGGCAAGCCGCTCCCGACCTCGCCCGACCTCGCCAACGGCGCCTTGACCGGCATGCTCGAGGTGCCCGAGCTGGCGGCCGGCGTCAGCACGCGCTGGCCCGGCCACAAGAAGGCCGTGGCCGACGCGATCAAGCAGATGAACGCGGGCGTCGACCGGGCCGGGTTCGCCGCCAAGCTGATGCTCGACCCGCTGGTCGCCCAGGCCGCGAAGGCGCTGCGCCGCTGGAACGGCCGCGTCCTGCTCGGCACCGGCCCGGCCCGACACCTGCGCCTCGGCCTCGGCGCCGACGACCCGGCCGCGGGTTATCGCGACCTCGTCGGCTGTCTGCGCACTCTGGTCGACAACCTCAGCCTCGCGCGCATGTTCGCGGATGTCCCCGGGGCCAGCTTCAAGAAGGTCGGCGACAACCCGACGGTCTACCTGCTCACCGTCGACGGCGTCTCGCGCCACGTGCCCGCCGTCGGCAAGCCGCTGCTCGACGACAAGGGCCGTCTGCGCGTGGCCCTCGCCGCCGACGAGCGCGCCGGCGGCCTCCTCGTCGTCATCGGCCCCGAGCCGCTGCCCGTCATCCAGCGCTGGGCCAAGGCCGCGGGCGAGGGCGAGCCGGCCAAGAGCTCCGCCGACGACCTGCTGTCCGCCGTGCTCGCCGTCAGCCCCGAACGCCTGAAGCCGCTGCTCCAGACCACATCCCAGTCCCTGCTGGTCACCGGCGCCCTCGGCCTCGACGCCGATCGCGACCCCACCCTCATGGTCCTGCAGCGAAAGCCCGACCGCTACTTCGCCACCGTCCGCGGCCCCGAGCTCGAGGTCGATCGCCGCAAGCGCAACTGAGCCGCGAGCACACAGCCTCACGACGAGCCTCCGCGGACTCGAGCTCGCGGTCGCCGCAAGCGAGCGCCTGCCTCCGCTACGCCGAGACTGCTTCAGCTGCCGAAGCGCCTGGCCTCCCGCGCCTGCGAGGTCGCCCGCGCCCCACCTGCGGGTCAGGAAGCAACAGCCGCGTCAGCCGCGTCAGCCGCGTCAGCCGCGGCGGCAGCGCGGCCTAGTCTTCGTCCTTCGGCTTGCGCTCGAAGTCGGCGAGGCCGACGTTCGGCACGAACGCGAGCGCCTCCGACACGTACAGGCCGGTGTGGAGGATCAGGTGCGTCACCGTCCGCACGAGCACGCCGCCGGGTACTTCGGCTACGTACGCGGCGCCGCGGTTGCCGTCTCCTTCGTGCCTGACTTCGACCCACTTCATGAGAACCTGGCTGGACTATAGACGAGCGCCCCGGTCGCGGCCAAGCCGCCCGCAAATCCGGAGTTCCCCGGTCCAGCACGGAGCTATTTTACTGCAGAGGTCTTCATCCCCCATCGCTTGCGCAGGCAGCGTGAAGCCGCCGGTTCGCACCCGACCGCCTCGGGCACCCGGCGACCCTCGGGCAGCGACCCACGACGACGCGCTCGTTCGCGACGAGAAGGCGACGCTCTCGTCTCGAGACCTGATTCGAAGAATGTCGCGACGTCGATGTGCTGGCGTGACCGAAAGCGTTCGGCTTCGCAGCGCTTGATGTCGCGACGTCGACGCGCCCGGCGAGAGCGAAACCATTCGTCCTCGCGGGCGCGCGCAGTATGAAGATTTCATCGGCGCAGCGACGCCGGAGCACTGGGCAGACGCGCGCGGAACGTCCCGCGGGCGACCCTCCATCGTCGGTCAGAAGCCGAGCTCAGTCGTCGTCGTCGTCGTCATCGTCGTCATCGTCGTGGGCGTCGCCCGGGTCGCACGGGCAGCCTTCCTCGATGAACGGTACGGTGAGCATGATACTGGCGAATAAGATGGTCGTGTGATTGAACAGCATGGCCCCGATATCTCCTTACGTCGCAGCGCGACACACCAAGTGTGCATCGACTCCGCGAGCGGGCCACGGCTTCGATATGACGGGCGCCACGATTCGAGGCGTCGCCGCCGCAACGCGGTTAACCGGCCCAGCCAGCCCGGACTGCCGCGGCGAACATCGCTTCATCGCCCACGCCGACGCCGTCTCGACGTCCCGGCGTGTGCTCGCGATTACGATCGCAGGCTCGCGCCTAACGCCGCGAGGGCGACTGGTCGGCCAGCAGCCCCACGACGCGCTCGAGCAGCACCAGCTGCTCCGGCTGCAGCTCCGGCAGGCGGGCCACCAGCGCCAGCCGCAGCTCCGCTCCTTGCGGCAGCGGCAGGCTGAGGAAGCCCCACGCCTGCGAATCGTCGCCGCACTTCACGGCGGTCGCCGTCCCGCGCCGCAGCTCGAACCCCGGCACCCCGATGCGGCTGAGGATCGGCAGCAGCGACGGCGCAATCCCGACCCACCGCGCCAGCGCCGGGTCCTCTGTGTCCTGGAAGACATGTCCCTTTCGCCTTGTCTCTTCGGACAGGCGATCAAAGTCGGCCAGCAGCTCGACGACCGCGCGCCGGCGGTCGCGCAGCACCAATCGATCGCCGGTGAACGCCGGCAGGTGGCGCAGCAGCTCGTGGTACCCGAGCAGCCCCGCGACTACCAGGAGCCCCACCCCGGCGCCCGTCAAAGTCCACCAGCCGCCGACGCCGATCACGTTGAGCAGCGCCAGCCCGGCGAACATCCCCGTCGTCAGCCACAGCACCACCACCCCGCGGCCGTGGGTGAAGCCGCGGGCCAGCAGGCGGTGGTGGATGTGATCGCTGTCCGGCGCGAAGATCGGCTGGCCGCGCGCGGCCCGGCGCGCGATCGACAGCCCCATGTCGAGCAGCGGCAGCGCCAGCACCAGCAGCGGCAGCGACACGTCGATGATCGCCACCCGCTCCGGCACCGGCGCGATCTGCAGCAGCAGCGCCGGCAGCAGGAAGCCGAGGAAGTAGCTGCCGGCGTCGCCCATGAACACGCGCGCCGGGTGGCGGTTGTGGACCAGGAACCCGAGCACGCCGCCCAGCGACGCCGCGCTGACCCACCCGAGCGCGAGGTCGGGCTGCGGGTGCAGCAGCGTCGCCGCCAGCACCACGCCGAAGCCGATCGCAGTGTTGCCGCCGGCCAGCCCGTCGAGCCCGTCGCTGAGGTTGATCGCGTTGACCGACGCCACCAAGAACCCGAGCGTGATCACCGGCTCGATCGCCGCCAGCGGGCCGAGCAGCTCCGCCATCGCCGGCCAGCGCAGGCCGACGGCGAACACCGCCACCCCGGCCGCGAACAATTGCAGCGCCAGCTTCACCCGCGCGCGCGCACCGACCAGGTCGTCGTAGAGCCCGACGAGCCCGCACAGCAGCGCCCCGAGCAGCGCCCCGCTCAGCGGATTGCGCGACAGCCATTCGTGCACGAGCGACAGCTCGCTCGTGCCGACCAGGCCGCGGAACGCCACCGCGCCGATGCCCACCATCATCACGAATCCGCCGACCCGCGCGATCTCGCCCTGATGGACCTTGCGCAGGCTGATCTCGCGGTCCGAGCGGCCCAGCGCGCGCCAGCCACGAATCGCCCACGGCATCGCCACCGCCACCAGCACGAACGCCACGAGCCCGGCGATCCACAGCACCCACGTCGCGGCGCTCACGGGGACCCCCCGGAAATCCCGCGTCCACGTGCGCCGACGTTCACCCGCCGATCCTACCTCATGTCGGTCGCAGCTCGCTCGATCCGGGCCTCCGGCCACGGCGTCACCGACGCCGCCGGCAAGCCCAGGCGTCGGCGCAGCGCCGCCACGCAGCGCGAAGCCGCGCGACCGTCGCCGTACGGGTTCTTGCGCGGGCAGACTGCCGCGTACGCGGCCGGGTCGTCGAGCCAGCGCCGCGCAGTGGTCACCAGCAGATCGGTGTCATAGCCGACCAGCACCGCGCAACCGGCCGCCACTCCCTCCATGCGCTCCGTCGCCGTGCGGGTCACCAGCACCGGCTTTCCGAACTCCGGCGCCTCCTCCTGGAGCCCGCCCGAATCGGTGATCACGAACATGCAGCGCTTGAGCAGCCACACCGCCGACATGTACTCGAGCGGCTCGAGCAAGAAGACGTTGCCGAGCCCGCCGAGCAGCCCGCGCGCCGCCGATTGCACCGCCGGGTTGAGGTGGACCGGGTACACGAAGTCGACCCCCGGATAGGCGCGCGCCAGCGTGGCGAGGCCGGTGCACACCGCCGCGAGGCCGCCGGCGAAGCTCTCGCGGCGGTGGCCGGTGACCAGCACGAACGGCCGGCCCTTGGCGAAGCGCACCAGCTCGGGCGCCGGGGCCCCCTCGAGCGGCAGGCGGCTGGAGGCCCAGCGCAGCGCGTCGACCACCGTGTTGCCGGTGACCTCGATCGACTCCGGCGCCACCCCCTCGCTGAGTAGCGCCTCGCGGGCCGCGGGCGTGGGGGCGAGGTGGAGGCTGGCGAGGCGAGCGATGAGCTGGCGGTTGGCCTCTTCGGGGAACGGCGCGGTGAGATCGAGGGTGCGCAGGCCGGCCTCGACGTGGGCGACGGGGATCCGGCGATGAAAGGCCGCGAGGGCGCCGGCCAGAGCGGTGGTGGTGTCGCCTTGGACCACCACCCAGTCGAACCGCAGGGCGTCGAGCACGGGATCGATCCCGTCGAGCAGGCGCGCCATCAGGCTCGACAGCGACTGCGCCGGCGTCATCGCGCTCAGCTCGACCTCGCACTGCAGCCCGAATGTCTGCAAGATCGGCGGCACCAGCTCGCGGTGTTGCCCGGTGCAACAGAGCGACACCTGCCAGTCGGTGTGCTGCCGCAGCGCGCGCTCCACCGGCGCCAATTTGATCACCTCGGGGCGAGTGCCAAGAACGATGAGGATCCGGGGCCCAGTGGACGGCATCGGCGCGACCCAGATAGCATGCCCGAAAAGCCGGTGACCATTTCACTTAACCAACCTCAATCCGAGAGCGAGGCCGCGCTCGATCTCGATGTCTGTGTCGTCGGCCTCGGCTACGTCGGCCTACCCACCGCCGCCGTCCTCGCCACGCGCGGTCGTCGCGTCGCCGGCTTCGACCTCCGGCGCGACATCCTCGACACTATCAACGCCGGGCGGATCCACATCGTCGAGCCCGAGCTCGACGCCCTCGTGCGCGCCGCCGTCCTCGCCGGCACCCTGCGCGCCGTCGCCGAGCCCGTCCTCGCGCGCACTTTTTTGATCTGTGTACCCACACCGATCACCTCCGACCACCGTCCCGACCTCGCCGCGGTCGAGGCCGCCAGCCGCGCCCTCGTGCCGGTGTTGCGGCCCGGCAACCTCGTCGTCCTCGAATCGACTGTCCCGCCCGGCACCCTGCGCGACCTCGTCGCCCCGATCCTGCGCCAGAGCGGACTTGTCGTCGGCAAGGATCTGTTCCTCGCCCACGCCCCCGAGCGCGTGCTGCCCGGCGCCGTCCTGCGCGAGGTCGTCGAGAACGAGCGCATCGTCGGCGGCCTCACCGACGCCTGCACCGACCGCTGCGCCACCTTCTACGAGGGCTTCGTGCGCGCCGAGGTCCACCGCACCAGCGCCGAGGTGGCCGAGTTCACCAAGCTGGCCGAGAACGCCTACCGCGACGTGAACGTCGCCTACGCCAACGAGCTCGCCAACGTCAGCGCTCACTTGAGCCTCGACGTGTGGGAGGTGATCCGGCTGGCCAACCGCCACCCGCGGGTCCAGATCTTGCGCCCCGGACCGGGCGTGGGCGGGCACTGCATCGCGGTCGATCCGTGGTTCATCGCCGCCAGCGCGCCGGAGCACACGCCGCTGATCCAGGCCGCACGCCAGGTCAACGACGGCCGCCCCGAGCGCATCCTGGGCCAGATCCGCCGCCTCTCCGGCAAGCTGCGCGCGCCGACGATCGCCCTCCTCGGCCTGTCCTACAAGCCAGACATCGACGACCTGCGCGAGAGCCCGGCGCTGCACATCGCCGAGGCCGTCCACCGCGAGGGGCTCGGCGAGGTGCTGCTGGTCGAGCCGCACCTCCACGGCTCGCCGATCGCCGGCTGCCCGCTGGTCTCGCTCGACGACGCGCTCGCGCGGGCCGACATCCTGGTCATCCTCGTGGCTCACCGCGACTTCCGCCGCCTGCGCTCCGCCGACCTGCTCCGCGTCATGGTCGTCGACGCGGTCGGCCTCCTGGCCGGCGCCGAACACAAGCGCGTATGACCACCTCCCGGATCTTCCGTCACGGCCCCGGGACGCTTTTCCGCACGGCGTCGCACCTGCCTCCGCGGCAGATCGCCTACCAGCTGCGCAGGCGCCTCGGCGGCCCCGCGCGCCGACCCAAGGCCACCAGCCTCGAGGGCGTCACCGGCCTGCTCGCTCGCATGCCCGCGCCCACGCCCGAGGGCGAGCCGGGCCCGGACGGAGTCTGTCTCTTGGGACAGCCGCCGCATGACCCGCTGCGCGCCGGCTGGGCTCCGCCGGTCGGCCCGCTCTACCTCTACACCCTGCATTACCACGGCTGGCTGCAGCGGCTCACGCCCGCGCTGGCGCTGGCGACGATCGACCACTGGATCGTCAACCACACCGAGGGCATCGGCTGGGAGCCGTACCCGACGGCCGTGCGCTCGCTGCACTGGCTCGGCTGGCTCTCGGGACATATCGACGAGCTCGACGGCATGACGCGGCGACGCCTGCTCGCCTCGCTCGCCGGGCAATTGCGGCACCTCGAGCGCCACCTCGAGCACCACCTCGACGGCAATCACCTGTGGACCGACCTCGCCGCGCTGGCCGCCGGCGCGCTGGTCCTCGACGGCCCGCGCGCCCACCTGCTCGCGCCCGCGGTCGGCCGGTTCGCGGCAGTCACCAGCGAGCAGCTCGCGCTCGACGGCTTCCACCGCGAGCGCACCCCCTCCTATCATTGCCTGCTCGCCGAGCAGCTCGCCGGCGTGGTCGCCCTCGGCCCCGAGCGCGCCGATCCGCGGGCCGCCCAGCGGCTGCGCGACAACCTCGCGCGCATGCTCGCCGTCCTGCCCGCCTTCACCCACCCCGACGGCGACGTCGCCCTGTTCGGCGACAGCCAGCGCGGCCTCGTCACCCCCGCCGCGCTCGCCACCCGCTGCGGCACGAGCCTGTCCCAGGGGACAGATTACAACGCCCCCGCCTCCGGCCTGTTCCGCCGCGCGTGGGGCCCGTGGACCTTGCTGTGGAACGCCGGCGGCCTCGGCATGCCGCAGCAGGTCGGCCACATCCACGGCGACTGGCTCGGCTTCGAGCTGTCGCTCGGCGGCGAGCGGGTGGTCGTCGACGCCGGCGTCGGCACCTACGAGGTCGGCCCCGAGCGGGACTACGCCCGCAGCACCCGCGCCCACAACACCGTCACGGTCGGCCCCGGCGATCGCGACCAACATGAACTTTGGGCCAGCCACCGGATCGGCGGCCGGGCCGAGCTCGTCGACCTGTCCTTCGGGACATCCGAGATCTCGGCCGGCGTCCGCGGCTTCCGCTCGCCGGCGGTCCACCACCGCCGCCTGAGCTGGGACGGCCGCGTCCTCCGCTGCCTCGATCGCGTCCTCCCCGACCACGGCGAACCTGTCCCTGCGACCATGCGGGTCCACCTCCCGCAGACCTGCGACCTCGCGGTCGACGGCCCCGAGGTCCGTGTGCGTACCCCCGGCGGTCGGCGCTTCGCGGTGCGCGGTCCCGCCGACCTGCGCTGGCAGACCACCGCCGCCCCTGGCTGGACCGCCATGTCGAGCCCGGCGCCGCGTCACTGCCTCGCCCTCCCGGCGGGTCCCGCCGGCCTCGAGATCGCCTTCGAGCTCCTGCCCTGAGCCCGACGCCTCGCGCGCTGTGCTAGATCGGTCGCCCCATGACCGCGACTCCTCGCACGCCCGACGCCGACGTCCACCCCATGTTCCTCGACCGCTGGTCGCCGCGCGCGTTCCGGCCCGAGCCGCTGACCGACGCGCAGCTCGCCAGCCTGTTCGAGGCCATGCGCTGGGCCCCGTCCAGCTACAACGAGCAGCCGTGGATGGTCGTGTACGGCCACGGCCCCGGCACCGACGATCACAAGCGCGTGCTCGGCTGCCTCGTCGCGTTCAACCAGTCGTGGGCCCACAACGCCCCGCTGGTGATGATCCTGTTCGGTCGCCGCCGCTTCGCCGCCTCCGGCAAGGCCAACCGCCACGCCGGCTTCGACTGCGGCAGCGCGTGGATGTCCCTCGCCCTGCAGGCCCGCGTCCTCGGCCTCTACGCCCACGCGATGGCCGGCTTCGACGAGGCCAAGACCTACACTGAGCTCGGCGTCCCCGAGCCCGACTTCGAGGCGATGGCCGCGATCGCCGTCGGCGCCCCCGGCGACCCCGAGACCCTCCCCGACAGCCTGCGCGCCCGCGAAGGCGCCAGCGCCCGCGTCCCCGCCGCCAGCTTCCTCCACCGCGGCCGCTTCAGCCCCGCCGGCTGACCTGACCTTCGGGACTTTTTTTAAAAGAAAGAACTCGACCCGCGAGACAGCCACCGCGAAGTCGGCGGCTGTCTCTTTGGACATCTCACACCGGACGCCGACTCACCTGCCTCCGTCGCCGCCGCTCGACCGAGCTGCCCCGAGCCCGTGAGCGGGCCACCCGCGTCTCCCCCGGGAATAACCCTCGCAAACCACCTGTCCCTCGAAACAGGTCCCTGCCCCGCACTTCCCCGCGGGTGGACGCAGACCTCTACGTCGCGCCATCACCGCCGAAGCACGCTTGCGAGCGTCCCGTGCGCTTCACCTCACCGCTGCCTGCCCGGCGCCGGCGGCGACCTTGACCCTCGCCGACGCGTGCGCATGGTGGCTTCATCATGCAATGGTCATGGTCGCTTGGCCGACTGTTCGGCATCGAGACGCGGGTCCACGCCTCCTTCGTCCTCGTGCTCTTGTGGGCGGTTCTGAGCAGCTATGGCGGCGGTCCCGCCGCCGTCGTCTACGGCCTCGCCTTCCTGCTGGCGGTGTTCGCCTCGGTCGTGGCCCACGAGTTCGGCCACGCCCTGACCGCGCGCAGCTTTGGGATCTCGACCCGGCAGATCTTGCTCCTCCCGATCGGCGGCGTCGCCCAGATCGACGGCGCCCACATGCCTCCGCGTGAGGAGTTCATGGTCGCCCTCGCCGGACCGGTCGTCAGCTTCCTCCTCTCGGGCCTGTTCTTCGCCCTCTCCGCGCTCACCGGCGACTCCACGCCGCACTCCTTCCTCGGCGCGCTCGCGTGGGCCAACCTCGGCCTCGGCGCCTTCAACCTGCTGCCGGCCTTCCCGATGGATGGCGGCCGCGTCTTCCGCGCCCTGCTGTCGGCGCGAATGGGCCCGCTGCGCGCCACCGAGATCGCCGCCGCCGTGGGCAAGTTCGCCGCCGTCGGCCTCGGCGCCTATGCGATCGCCAGCGGTCGCACGATGATGACCGTCGTCGCGATCTTCCTCTGGTTCGCGGCCAGCGGTGAAGCGGGCCTCGCCGCCCGTCGCTACTCGCGCGGCCCCGACGACCCCGCGCTGTGGCGCAGCACCAGCGGCTTCCCGCGCAAGAGCGGTCGCGGCTACTGAGCCCTCGCGCGTCTCGCCGACCTCGCAGCGCCACTGGCACGACTCGCCGCGCCCGCAGTGAGCGCGGCGAGTCAACGCGCCTGCCCGCCCACGCCCGTAGACACGCTCTGCGGGCATCAAGGACCGCGCCCACGGCCGGGGTCCCCGACGCTTCGGAACGTCGTCTACGGCCCCCACGGCGCGCGCGAGGCCGGCTGATACCCTCGCCGCATGTCTCAGCCCGCGCGCCTCTCCGCGGCCCTCCTGTTCGCCTGCGCCTGCAGCCCGGGCGGCGGCGACGGCACCGACTCAAGCCCGATCACCGGCACCACCTCCGCCGCGTCCACCGACGAGCCGACCACTTCGACCACGAGCTCGTCGACCACCGGCGATGAGCCTGTCTCTTCGACCAGCTCGAGTACCACCACCGGCACCACCGCCGAGCCGCTCACCACCACCGGCACCACCGGGGACAGCCCGGTCGCGCCCACGGTCATCCTCCCGCGCGCCTCGATCCAGCCGGAGGAGCTGGCCGTCCTCGCCAACGACCAGGACCCGCAGTCGATGGCCGTCGCCGCGCACTACATGGCGGCGCGCGGCTTGCCCGCGGACAACCTCGTCGTCCTCAGCTTCGCCCCGCCCGGCGACGCGCTCGCGGCCGACGTCTTCGCCGGTCTCAAAGGACAGGTCGACGCCGCCCTCGGCCCCGACATCCAGGCTCTGGCGATCGCGTGGACGAAGCCCTACCGCGTCGACTGTCAGTCGCTCGTCAGCGCCTTCGCGCTCGGCCACGACCCTGCCAAGTACTGCAGTCAGCCGTGCAGCGAGACCGCGCCGAGCGGCTACTACGATTCGAGCTCGCTGCGCCCCTTCACCGATCTCGGCCTGCGGCCGGCCATGCACCTCGCCGGCACCTCGCTCGAGAACGTGCAGGCGCTGATCGACCGCGGCGTCGCGGCCGACGCCACCGCGCCGAGCGGCACCGGCTACTTCGTGCGCACCACCGACACCGCCCGGAGCGTCCGCTGGCCCTCCTTCACCGCCACGGTCGACCAGTGGAGCCCGGAGCGGATCGCCATGGAGTACGTCGACAACGCCATGGGCATGGGCTCGGACGCGCTCGATGGCAAGGTCGACATCCTCTTCTACTTCACCGGCCTGGCCGACGTGCCCGGGATCGCCACCAACACGTACCTGCCCGGCGCGGTCGCGGACCACCTCACCTCCTACGGCGGGCAGATCTGCGACAGCGGGCAGATGAGCATCTGCCGCTGGCTCGAGGCCGGCGCGACCGGCAGCTACGGCACCGCGACCGAGCCGTGCAACTACCCGCAGAAATTCCCGGAGACCCAGGTGTTCGTGCCGCACTACTGGCGCGGCGAGACGCTGATCGAGGCCTACTGGAAGTCGGTGAGCTGGCCCGGCGAGGGCGTGTTCGTGGGAGAGCCGCTCGCGCGCCCCTACGCCGGCGCGACCGTCGAGTTCGACCCCGACACGCTGTCGCTCCAGATCCGCACGAGACAGTTCGCGCCGGGCGTCACCTACACCGTCGAATCGGCGCCGAGCGAGCAGGGGCCGTGGACGGTGTCGAGCGAATTTACCCCGCCCGCCGACGCGATCCACGAAGTCGACATCCCCGACGCGACCGAACCCTTCTACCGGATCGTCGGGCCCGGCTGAACTACTGACATTTGTGTCATTGCGCCGGTGTTTCACCGCCTCGCGCGACGCTTCCGCACGCCTCCGCGGCGATCCAGGGGCGTCGCCCGCGACGCTCATGAAACATCGTTATTGACAGGACTTACTTATGCAGCTCGAAGAGAAGTGGCTCGTCCGCACCCCGCGCGCCGAGGGCGCGCTGCGCCAGAAGGAATGGTGGTTCTCCGACCTCCACGACCCCCACGCGCAGGTCTACATGAGTTGGTCGTTCGCGCGCGCGTTCGCGGTCGACAAGTTCCGCCTGTGGTTGTGCGACCTCGCCGGTGACGAGAGTTGGTCGGTCGACCACAACCTCTACCTCGACCGCGCCCAGGCCCCTGGCGTGCTCGACCTGCGCCACCGCGGCGCCGTCGACCTCGAGTACCGCGGCGACGGCGACGGCCGGGCGGTGTTCCGCGCGCGCACCGCGGACCTGCGGGTCGACCTCGAGATCCGCCGCGAGGGCCTGCCGTTCACCCGCCGCGACAACTACTTCCGCTGCAGCTACGCCCTGCTCCACCGCTTCTTCAACCGCGTCAGCGGCGAGATCGAGGCGTTCGGGCGGCGGTTCGCCGTCGACACCGCGCGCTCCTACTACGATCATTGCTTCGGCGTCGTGCCGCGGCGCGCCTCCTGGCAATGGCTCGCGGTGCAAAATGACGACATCGCGCTGGCCTCACTCGTCAACCACGGCGCTTATGCCCAGCGCTACACCCAGGTGTACTGGCGCGGGGCGTGGCACCGGCTCGACCCCGACGTCGACTTCGATTACGACCGCGACGACCTCACGGCGCCCTGGCGGGTCCGTTCGCGGGAGCTCGACCTGGTCGTGCGGCCGCGCCGCGTCCATCGCGACCGGGTGACGATTCCGCCGCTCGTGCCCTTCCTCGTCGATCTTCAGCACAATGAACTGTTCGTCGAGGTCGAGGGCGAAATGCGGCTGGGCGGGGTCTCCGTGCCTCTTCGGGGCCTCACCGGGGTCGCCGAGGAGCACGACGGACGCTGGTGAGAACGGGCGCAAGCGTGTTCGGGACGCCCCTGATGATCCGCCCGCCGCACTGTACATACATGTGCTCTCGCTGCAGTGTTCACATGACATTCAGAATGATCACAGCAGACAGCGATCAGCGCTTGTCGGCGGCGGCGGCGCCTCGGTACTGTGACTGCGATGGAAACTCGCAATCTGTGCATCAGCTCGCTCGTCACGCTCCTCGCCATAGGCGGCACCATTGAGTCCGCACACGCCGCGCCCTCCTTCACCGCCTTCGAGAGCGGCCAGGTGCGCCCGCTGGCGATGAACCCCAGCCGGACCCGACTTTACGCGGTCAATACCCCCGACAACCGGCTCGAGGTCTACAAGATCAAGAATAGCGGCGCCCTCGAGCACGAGGCGTCGGTACCCGTCGGACTCGAGCCCGTCGCCGTCGCAGTGCGGAGCGACGACGAGGTGTGGGTCGTCAACCATCTTTCGGACAGCGTCAGCATCGTCGATGTCGACAGCGCTACCCCGTATGTCAAGCGCACCCTGCTGGTCGGCGACGAGCCGCGGGATATCGTGTTCGCCGGGCCCGGCAAGTCGCGGGCGTTCATCACCGCGGCGCACCGCGGCCAGAACGCCCCGTTCGACCCCAAGCTCACCACCCCGGGGATCGGCCGCGCCGACGTGTGGGTCTTCAACGCCAACAACCTCGGCAACAGCCTCGGCGGCACCCCGCTGACGATCGTCAACCTCTTCAGCGACGTCCCGCGCGCCCTGGCCGTGTCGCCGAACGGCAGCAAGGTCTACGCCGCCTCGTTCGTGTCCGGCAACCGCACCGCGGTCGTCGCCCTCGCCGTGATCCCCGACGGCGGTCAGGCCGTCGGCGGCATCCCGTTGCCCAACACCAACCACGCCGGCATCCCCGAGCCGGACATGAGCCTCATCGTCAAGTACGACGGCTCGCACTGGGTCGACGAGATCGGCCGCTGGTGGGACAGCAAGATCAAGTTCAACCTGCCCGACAAGGACGTGTTCGTCATCGACGCCAACGCGGCCACTCCGGCGGTCCTGCCCGGCAATTCAGGGTTTTACCGCAGCGTCGGCACGGTCATCTTCAACATGATCGTCAACCCGCTGAGCGGGAAGGTCTACGTCAGCAACACCGAGGCGCGCAACGAGGTCCGCTTCGAGGGCCACGGCGACTTCGCCGGCACGACCGTCCGCGGCCACACCGTCGACAACCGCATCACGGTGCTCGGCGGCTCGGGCTCGGTCCAGCCGCGCGACCTCAACAAGCACATCGACCGCGACGACTGCTGCGGCGCGATCCCCAACGACACGGGCGCCCTCAGCGTCTCGCAGACCCTCGGCATGGCGATCACCGCCAACGGCCGGACCCTCTACACCGCCGTCCTGGGCAACGACAAGGTCGTGCTCTACGACACCGGCGACCTCGAGAGCGACGACCACTGGCCCGACGAGATCGATCAGATCGCGGTCAGCGGCGGCGGCCCGACCGGCCTGGTGCTCGACGAGTACCGCGACCGCCTGTACGTCCTGACCCGCTTCGACAACGGCATCTCGATCATCGACACCGACGACCGCGAGGAGATCGCCCACGTCACCATGCACAACCCCGAGCCGGCGTCGCTGGTGGCCGGCCGCCGCTTCCTCTACGACGCCGCGCTCACCTCGAGCAACGGCGACCAGGCGTGCGCGTCGTGCCACATCTTCGGCGACAAGGACGAGCTCGCGTGGGACCTCGGCGACCCCGACGGCGACGTCACCGACCCGCCGAACATCCTCAAGGACGAGTTCTTCGACTTCCAGGTCCCGTTCCACCCGAACAAGGGGCCGATGACCACCCAGAGCCTGCGCGGCCTGGCCAACCACGGGCCGATGCACTGGCGCGGCGATCGCAACGGCGAGGGCCAGGGCACCAACGTCCAGCCGAACGGCGGCGCCTTCAGCGAGGTCGCGGCCTTCAACGCCTTCAACGTCGCCTTCGAGGGCCTGCTCGGGCGCGACGGGCCGCTGACGGCCCAGCAGATGCAAGCGTTCACCGACTTCCAGCTGCAGGTGATGTACCCGCCGAACCCGATCCGCGCGCTCGACAACAGCCTCAACGCCGACCAGGCCGCCGGCCGCGACTTCTTCGTCAACGTCGAGACCTTCTCGTTCGTGCCCGAGCGCAAGTTCACCTGCGAGGGCTGTCACCGCCTCGACCCGACCGCCAACCCGACCGACCCGCACCCCGGCTTCTTCGGCAGCGACGGCGAGATCGTCGGTGGCGAGTTCTCGCAGACCTTCAAGATCCCCCACCTGCGCAACATGTACACCAAGGTCGGGACCTTCGGCTTCCCCGCCGGCGACCCCGTCTTCAACGACCCGGTCGCCAGCGCCTTCTTCGACGACGCGCACAAGGGCGACCAGATCCGCGCCTTCGGCTACACCCACGACGGCTCGAAGGACACGGCGATGCGCTTCTTCAACGCCTTCGTCGCCACGCCGGTGACCCCGAACGGCTTCACCAACTTCGAGCAGATGCGCCAGGTCGCCGAGTTCACGTTCGCCTTCGACACCAACCTCAAGCCGGTCGTCGGCCAGCAGATCAGCCTCACCGCGAGCAACGGCGCGGTCGTCGGTCCGCGCATCAACCTGCTGCGCCAGCGCGCCGACACCGGCGACTGCGACCTGGTCGCCAAGGCCCACGTCGGCGGCCAGGAGCTCGGCCTCTACTACTCGGGCGGCAGCTACGTGACCAGCTTCTCGGCGATCCCGCCGCTCAGCGACGTCGCGGTGCGCCTGCTGGCCCAGACCGGCAAGCCCGTCACCTACACCTGCACCCCGCCCGGCTCGGGCTTCCGCCTCGGCGTCGACCGCGACGGCGACGGCCACCGCGACGGCGACGAGCTGCTGCACCTCAGCGACCCGGCCGACCCGAACGACACGCCGTGAGTTCGCGGCGCGAATACGACATGTCCTTCGGGACACCTAAAATGTCTCTCGGGACACCTCGCGCCGGATCGCGCGAGCCTGTCCCGAGAGACATATAGGAGAGCCTCCGCCGACCGCGCCGCGCAGGTGCGCGCCTGTTCAGGCGCGCGCTGACGGCGCGAGAACGCACCTTTCGTCGCCTTCACCGCCGGGGGGCCGCGAGCTGATATCCTCGGCCTGTGATCCTCGACCCTCAGCTCGCCCGGTTGGCTGAGTGGTTCGCGGCGCTCCAGGGACGGGCCGGCGAGCTGCTCGACCAACGTTTGCGCGGAGATTGCCTCGGCGGCCTGGAACAGGTCGCGTTGACGCTCGAGCAGCAGATGCACCCGCCGCAGGCGCCGGAGGAGACGCTCGTCACCCTGGCGGACGACGACAACCGGCACCCGCTGTCGCGGACGCGCTGGCGCACCGTGCTCGAGCACGAGATCCGCCCGGCCATCCACGCCGCGCGCGACACCCTCGCCGCCACCGCGTCCTCCTTCGACGGCGGCATGGCGGCCGCCGGCCTCCTGACCGATCTCGCGCGCACCATCGCCGAGGAGCCCGAACTGTACTTCCTCGATCGCTCCGCCGAGGACTCCGCCGCCGCCAAGGCCGGCCCGGTGCAGATCGCGGTGCCGCTGCGCCGCTGGCTCGAGGAGATGTTCGCCGAGCCGGTGCGCGGCCTCGTCATCGAGCTCACCCGCCGCGCCGCCGCCCTCGCCCGCGCCGCCGCCGCCGAGCTCGAGCGCATCGAGACCGTCCTCGACTACCACCTCTTCATCGTCGAGGACAGCCGCGAGGTCGAGGCCCGCGACGAGTCGGCCCACACCGGCCTCGGCCACGCGATCCGCCTGGTCCGCACGCTGTCGGAGCGCAGCGCTCGCGACGTCCGGCGCCTGTTCGTGTGGTTCGTCGGCGAGAGCTCCGCGCGCATGGACGACGCCCTCGCCCCGCTGCGCACGCACCGACCCGACGAGCTCATGCAGCAGCTTGAGGCGCGGGTCGCCCGGTCGCGGCCGTCGTGGTTCCGGGCCCAGCGCGACCGCGCCCGCTTCGGCGCCTCGGCCCTCTACACCCGCGCCGCGCCGCTGGTCCGCGAGCTGGCTCAAGACGTCCGCCGCACCTTCACCGGCGAGGGCCCGCGCGTCGGCTACTGGGACCTCCTGATCGCTGGAAACGACCGCGCCGACAGCCTGCCCGCGATCTACCGCCGCCTGTTCGGCGAGGTCCCGCTCGGCCTGTCCGATCTCTACCAGCCGCGCCCGCGCCTCGAGGCCCCGTGCCGCAAGGTCTTCGAGACCTGGCTCGAGGGCCGGCGCACCGCCCTGCTCGTCACCGGCGACCGCGGGGCCGGCAAGCGCACCCTCGTCAACCGCGTGCGCGCCGAGCTGCACGGCGAGCTGCCGATGCACTGGATCTCCATGGGCCCGCACCTGGCCAGCGAGGCCCGCCTGTGCGCCGCCCTGAGCGAGGTCACCGGCGCCCCCTACGCCGCCAGCTTCGCCGAGTTCGCCCGGGTCGTCCCGCTGGTCGGCAAGCGGCGCGTGCTGATCCTCGAGAACGCCGAGCAGCTGTTCGTGCGCACCCCCGAGGGCCTCGCGCGCATGCAGGCCTTCCTCGACATGGTCCGCGTCACCGACGAGGCCATGCTGTGGATCGTGCTGATGGCCGCGCCCGCCGCGACGCTGCTGGAGACCTGCCTGCGCCTGCCGCTCTACTTCGGCCAGGTGGTCGAGGTGCCGGCCGAGTCCGGTCGCTTCATCGAGAACATGATCCGCTCGCGCCACCGCGTCAGCGGCTTCGGCCTGCGCTTCCGCGAGCGCCGCGCCCCCGCGCTGCAGCGCCTGCGGCGGCCCTTCACCCGCGCCGACATGCTGCCCGACCCCGGCGAGGAGTGGTTCGCCGATCTCGAGCGCATGTGCGCCGGCAACCTGCGTCAGGCCCTCGACTACTGGCTGCTCTCGGCCCGCCTCGACCTCAAGACCGAGCACGACATCCTCGTGCGTCCGCTGCCGCGCCGCCGCGGCACCGCCCTGAACGACCTGTCGCTGTCGCAGCGACAGGTGCTGGTCAGCCTGGTCCAGCACGGCGCGCTGACCGAGGCGCAGCTGCAGGAGATCGTGCGCAGCGGCGGCGGGATCGGCCCCGAGATCGACGACCTGCGCCGCCGCCACCTCGTCGATCAGGGCGGCCCCGGCGGCTTCCTCACCCTCCGGCCCACCGCCGTCGGCCCCGTCACCCACGACCTGCGCTGGCGCAGCATGATCTGACTCTTCAGACCTGTCCTGTGCACCATGGTCTTTGAAACAGCCGCAACCCTGCTGACGGACGGGGCCGCCGAGGCCGGCGCGGCCGGGCAGGCCGTCCTCAAGTCACTCGGGCACCACGCCGTGTTCCTGCTGCTGCTGCAGCTGGCGGTGCTGCTGGCGACCGCGCGGCTGCTCGGCGAGCTGCTGCGCAAGCTCAAGCAGCCGGCCGTGATCGGCGAGCTGGCCGCCGGCGTGCTGCTCGGTCCGTCGGTGCTGGGCGCGCTGGCGCCCGAGCTGCAGCATTACGTCTTCCCGCGCGACCAGCACCAGGCCGACCTGCTGTCGGTGGTGTCGTGGCTCGGCGTCCTCTTCCTCATCATCGTCACCGGCCTCGAGACCGACATCGGCCTCATCAAGCGCCGGGGCAAGAGCGCGCTCCTGATCTCGAGCTGCGGGATCACCATCCCGCTGCTCGCCGGCGCCACCTTCGGCTGGTACCTGCCCGAGGTCTACCTGGCCGACCCGAGCAAGCGGCTGGTGTTCGCCCTGTTCATGGCGGTGTCGATGAGCATCTGCGCGGTCCCGGTGATCGCCAAGGTGCTGATGGACCTCAAGCTGATCCGGCGCGACATCGGCCAGCTGATCCTCGCCTCGGCGATGACCGACGACACCGTCGGGTGGATCCTCCTCGCAGTCGTCGCCGGCCTCGCCACCGCCGGGCAGGTCGACCCGGTCTCCGTCGCCCAGGCCGTGGGCGGCGCGCTGGTGTTCCTCGGCCTGATGCTCACCGTCGGCGTGCCGATCGTCGCCCGCATCATCTCTGGCGTGGACCGGCGGATCGGCGGCGTCAACGCCCAGACCTCGCTGGTCATCGCCCTCGCGCTCGGGGCCGCCGCGCTGACCCACCAGATGGGCATCGAGGCGGTGCTGGGCGCCTTCGCCATCGGCATCCTCGCCGGTCAGGCGCCGCGGTTCCGCCGCGAGGTCGGCCACACACTCGAGGTCGTCACCGCCAGCTTCCTCGCCCCGATCTTCTTCGCCTCCGCCGGCGTCAAGGTCGACCTCGCGCGGCTCGCCAACCAGGAGGTCGCGCTGGTCGGCCTTGGCGTGCTCGGCCTCGCGTGCGCGTGCAAGATCACCGGCGTCTACGTCGGCGCCGCCTTCGCCCGCCTGTCGCACTGGGAGCGGCTGGCCATGGGCTTCGGCATGAACGCCCGCGGGGCCATGGAGATCGTCGTCGCCACCGTCGGTCTCGGCCTCGGCATCCTCACGATCGAGCTCTACTCGATCATCGTCATGGTCGCGATCGTGACCTCGATGATGGCGCCGCCGATGCTGCGGTGGGCGCTGTCGCGGGTGAAGATGGGCGAGAGCGAGGCCAAGCGGCTCGAGGCCGAGGCGATCGCCGCCAACAGCTTCGTGCGGCAGATCCGGCGCGTCCTCCTGGTCAGCCGGCACGCGCACAGCGTCGACCTGCCGGCGCAGATCGTCGGCTACCTCAGCCACGAGCAGCCGATCGAGGTGACCGCCGTGTACGCCCGCCCGCAGGCGGTGAAGACCTCGTGGTGGCAGTTCTGGAGCCGCCGCGGACGCCGTTACGCGGCCGTCGGCGCCAAGGCGCTCGAGCGGCTCGCGCGGCCGCTGCGGCTGCTCAAGGGCTCGCGGCCCGAGCTCAAGATCATCAGCGACGCCGACCCGGCCGAGCAGGTGCTGACCGAAGCGCACCGCGACTACGAGCTGCTGGTGCTGGGCGAGGTCCACCGCGGCACCGAGTCGCTGTTCGGGCCGATGGCCGACCGCATCATCCACAAGGCCCCGTGCCCGACCCTCATCGTGCGCGAACCGGCGCGCGAGCTCGGACCCGGGCAGCCGAACCTGTACCGCCTGTGGTCGCCGCGGAAGATCCTCGTGCCCACCGTCGGCACCGAGTACAGCAAGAACGCCGTCGAGCTCGCGGCTGTCCTCGCGGCCAGCACCAAGGCCGAGGTCACGATCCTTCACATCTCGCGCACCGGCTCGAACGACGTCGAGACCGCGCGGCCGCACGAGATCGGCGCGCAGATCGTCGCCCGCGAGGCTGAGCGGGCCAAGAAGTTCGGCGCCAGCGTCGAGACCGTCGTCATCGAGGGCGTCAGGCCCGAGGAGGACATCGTCCGCCTCGCCGCGCAGGGGAGCTTCGACCTCATCGTGCTCGGCAGCAGCCTGCGCGCCGTCTCGACCCGCGCCTTCTTCGGCCACCGCGTCGAGAGCGTCCTGAAGCACGCCCCCTGCCCGGTCGTGCTGCTCAGCGCCGGCTGACTTTCGCCTGGCGGCTCGAAATAGCGCCGCTGCGGCGCGCTCCACGAAGACCTCTTCGTGATACACCGAAAGGGCAAGAATCACCGTCGCGAGGGTCTCGCCGGGGACCTCGCGCTTCGACCTCTCCCGGACGCGTCCTGAGCGGACCCAAGGGACCTGTGACCGCGACCATGTCCTTCTGCGCCACCCTCGCGTCCTCCTTCGACCTCTCGTCTCTCTTCGCGGCCTTGAGCGACGCAGCAGCAGCTGCTGCCGCCGCGCCGAACGCCGTCATCAAGGGCCTCTCGCACCACGCGGTGCTGATGCTGCTCGTGCAGATCGCCGTGCTGTTGGCGATGGCGCGCTTCCTCGGCGAGATCATGCGCAAGCTGAAGCAGCCGCCGGTGGTCGGCGAGCTGATGGCCGGCGTCGTGCTCGGCCCGTCGATCCTCGGCCTCGCGTGGCCCGAGGCGCAGCACACCCTGTTCCCGAAGGACCAGCACCTGGCCGACTTGCTGGCGGCGATCTCGTGGATCGGCGTGCTCTTCCTGCTGATCTGCACCGGCCTCGAGACCGACCTCGGCCTGATCAAGCGGCGCGGCAAGACCGCGCTGATGATCTCGGCCGGCGGCATCCTCGTCCCGTTCGGGACCGGCTTCGCGCTCGGCGAGATGTTGCCGGAGGCCTACCTCGCCAACCCTGACGCGAGGCTGGTGTTCAGCCTGTTCATGGCGGTGGCGATGAGCATCTCGGCGGTGCCCGTGATCGCCAAGGTGCTGATGGACCTCAAGCTGATCCGGCGCGACATCGGCCAGCTGATCCTGGCGGCGGCGATGACCGACGACACGATCGGGTGGATCCTTCTCGCAGTCGTCGCCGGCCTCGCCAAGACCGGCGTGGTCGACGTCCTCACCGCGCTGAAGTCGATCGGCGGCGCCGTGCTGTTCATGCTGTTCGCCTTCACCCTGGGCGCGCCGCTGATCGCCCGGGTCATGGCCACCGTCGACAAGCGGTTCGGCGGAGCCGGCTCGCAGATGTCGCTGGTGCTGGCGATCGCGTTCGCGACCGCCGCCTTGACCCACGAGATGGGCATCGAGGCCGTGCTGGGCGCCTTCACCGTCGGCATCCTCGCCGGCCAGGCGCCGCGGTTCCGCCACGAGGTCGCGCACACCCTCGAGCTCGTCACCGCCAGCTTCCTCGCCCCGATCTTCTTCGCCTCGGCCGGCGTCAAGGTCGACCTCATGCGCCTCGCCGACCCGGACGTCGCCACCGTCGGCGCGATCGTCCTCGGCATCGCCTGCTTCGGCAAGTTCGTCGGTTGTTACCTCGGCGCCTGGGTCTGCGGGATCTCCCACTGGGAGCGGCTCGCTCTCGGCTCCGGCATGAACGCCCGCGGCGCCATGGAGATCATCGTCGCCACCATCGGCCTCAGCCTCGGCGTCCTCAGCGTCGAGATGTACTCGATCGTCGTCATGGTAGCGATCGCCACCTCGCTGATGGCCCCGCCGCTCCTGCGCTGGACCCTGTCGAAGGTCAAAATGGGCGAGAGCGAGGCCAAGCGGCTCGAGATGGAGGCGCTCGCTGCGAGCAGCTTCATCCGCCAGGTACGGCGCGTCCTCATGGTCAGCCGCAACGCCCACAGCGTCGACTTGCCGGCGCAGATCCTCGGCTACCTCAGCCACGAGCAGCCGATCGAGGTCACCGCCGTGTACGCGCGCCCGCAGGCCGTGAAGACCCCGTGGTGGCGCGGCCTGGCGCGTCGCGTGCGGCGCTACCACGCCACCGGCGCCAAGGCGCTCGAGCGGATCGGCCGGCCGCTGCGACTGCTCAAGGGTTCGCGGCCCGAGCTCAAGTTGATCACCGACGCCGACCCGGCCGAGCAGGTGCTGGCCGAGGCCGCGCGCGACTACGAGCTGCTCGTGCTCGGCGAGACCCAGCGCAGCACCGAGGCGCTGTTCGGGCCGGTGGCCGACCGCATCATCCACAAGTCGCCGTGCCCGACCCTGATCGTGCGCGAGCCGGCGGCCAAGATCGCCAAGGGCGAGAAGCCGCCGCTCTACCGCGTGTGGTCGCCGAAGAAGATCCTCGTGCCCACCGTCGGCACCGAGTACAGCAAGAACGCCGTCGAGCTGGCCGCGGTGCTCGCCGTCAGCACCAAGGCCGAGGTCACCATCGTCCACATCTCGCGCACCGGCTCCAACGACGTCGACTCGGCGCGGCCGCACGAGATCGGCGCGCAGATCGTCGCGCGCGAGGCCGAACGGGCCAAGAAGTTCGGCGCCAGCGTCGAGACCGTCGTCATGGAGGGCGCGCGGCCCGAGGAGGACATCGTCCGCGTCGCCGAGCAGGGCGGCTACGACCTCCTGGTCATCGGCAGCAGCCTGCGCGCCGTCTCGGCCCGCGCCTTCTTCGGCCACCGCGTCGAGAACATGCTGAAGAACGCCCCCTGCCCGGTCGTCCTGCTCAGCGCCGGCTGACGCGACGGCGCCAATAAACAAAGGGACATGCCCTCGCGGGCATGTCCCTTGTTTCATGTCCCGAGGGTCATACCATCGGGGACGGCGCTCACTGCGGGTTGATGATCTTGAGCCGCATGCCGCCGGGGTAGGCGTAGGACGTCACGCCGGTGTAGCCGACGCTGACGATGCCGAACGGGTCGGTGCTCTCGGCGAGGTGGCCGCCCTGGCTGATCTTCCAGTCGGACACCTCGTAGTTGCCGACGGTGTAGTAGCCGCCGACGGTCGCCCCGTCGACCTTGACGTCGGCGCCGCCCTTGACGCGGATGACCTGGACGTAGTCGGCGGAGTAGCCGGTGCCGGTGGCGAACGCGTAGCGGTCGAGGAACTGCTCGACGGGGATCATCTGGTACATCGCGGGGTCGCCGGTGCCGGCGCCGCCGTCCTGGCTCTCGAGGTACTGGACCGGCAGGAACGGCTTGTCGCCCGAGAACATGAAGCTGGTGTTGTTGGGCACCACGATGTCCTTGTACTGGCCCTTGTTGAGGGTGAAGGGCGTACCGGGCTGGACGGGGTCGGTCGAGACGGTGGTGCCGTCCTCGCCGGCGAACACGCGCCAGTAGTGCTTCTCGTTGCCGCGGTCGGGCGAGTGGGCGCCGACGTAGGTCTTACCCCAGTAGTCGAGGGGCAGCATCTGCTCCTCGATGTGGTCGCAGTAGGTGACCTGGTTGGTCGGCACGTTGACGCACTCGACGGCGCCGACGACCCAGATCGGCTTGTCGGCCTCGATGAACGTGCCCGACACGTCGCTGCCCGCCTGCGGCCCGCGGACCTGCAGGGTGTCGAAGCGGTTCATCGCCACCTGCCCGGTCGCGCCGGCGTTGACCGCCGGCACGCCCGCGCCCGCCAGGGTGTTCTGCGGCGGCGTCCACTTGACGGTGGTGCCGTCCTGCAGCGCGATCACGTTGAAGTAGCTGGGGTACTGGTTGTGCGTGTCCTTCCACGAGGCCACGATGTAGTTCTGGCGCAGCGCGTACTCGGGCAGCAGCATCGACGCGTCGTTCGTCGCCTGCGAGCCGAGCGGCGAGTGCAGGTAGGCGATGATCGGGATGTTGCTGTTGACGCGGTAGACCCCGCCCTTGCGCAGCTCGGACTTCTTGTCGAGCGCGGTGTTGCCCATCTGGAACGTGTAGGTCATGCCCGGCGCGAGGTTGATCGGCGCGCCCTGCGGCTGCTCGACGTTTTGGCCGTTCGGCACGAAGTACAGCTGGACCTGCGCGGTCTTGGTCGGGTGCGTGTTGCCGACGATCAGCGAGTCCGCCTGACCGTCGTTGAAGTTGTCCATCTTGTGGCCGAGGAACGAGCAGCCGACCGAGCTCGGGCTCGTCTGCACGAGGTCGCACAGCTCGGTACAGCCGCCGAAGTCGCACTGCTGGGTCGCGCTGCACGCGACCGGCGGGTCGAAGGCGTCGCCGTTGGCGTTGCAGGTCTTCTCGGCGTCGAGGCCCTCGCACTGGACCTGGCCCGGGTTGCACAGCATGGAGCCGCACGCGCCGTTCTTGCAGGTCTGGCCGTTGCCGGGGCACGGCTGCGGCTCGAAGCCCTGACAGTCGTCGCTGCACACCAGGATCTGGTCGCCCTCGCAGCCGTTGAGGTCGCCCGGGTTACACACGCACGGACCTGCCGTCGTGTCGGTGTCGGTCGTGGTGGTGGAGGTGGTGGTGGTCCCGGAGACCGGCCCGGTGGTGTCGGTGGTCGAGGTCGAGACGTCGGTGGTGCTCACCGTGCTCGCGTTGGTGGTCGAGGTGTCGGTCGTACCCTCGCTCGCGCTGGCGGTGCCCGTCCCCTCGGTGGTGGCCACCGTGCTCGTCGGCGTATCGCTCGTCGAGGTCGGCGTGTCGGTGGTCCCCGGAGTGGTCGTCGCCTCCGTCTGCCCCGTCACGTTCGTCGCCGACACGGCCGTCGTCGCCCCGTCGTCGCCACACGCCGGCAGCACCACGGCCGCCATCACCCCAAGCTTGAACAAGTCTTCCCGCTTCAGCATCAGCCACGTGTGCCACACACGGCCGAGCCGCTCAAACGCAAAGTGGAGGTCGCAGCGGTCCGAGCAGTGACGCGCGCGCGAACGGGGAAGTCCGCTCGCCTGCATGTGTGGCCTTACGCGCGCTCGCGACCCGTGCGCTCGCTCGCAACTCCGCGTCTGCGGGTCGACGGCGACATGCGTCGACGGTTGCACATGTCCCTCGAGGCACATGTCGCTCGGGACAGATCGGGGCACCCCACAGCTCGCGTGGCGCGCGCTGCGGGGTCCCATCTGTCCTTCAAGACATATTCTCGATGGCCATGCGTGGCGTGGAGCTGCCGCGTGGCGCGCGCCACGTGACCTGGCCTGTGGCCGTCACGCGACGCAGCGCGCGGCGGTCGTCATCGACCGCGCCCGGCTGAACTCGTCGCACGCAGCACCGCGGCGTGCCTGTGGCAGCGTCCGCGGTAGGTCCTCCGGCGCGCCGTCCCGCGCGGGACAGCGCGCCCCGGAGTGCATCAGCCGGCGATCTTCTTGCCCGCCACGAGGCCGGCGACCAGCATCACCGCGAAGATCACGATGAAGATGAAGAACAGCACCTGCGCGATGTCGGAGGCGGCGTTGGCGACCCCGCCGAAGCCGAAGATCGCAGCGATGATCGAGATGATGAAGAAGACGACGGCCCAACGAAGCATTGTTTTTTCCTCCTACGGATATTAATAGCCAGGTCGGGTGCCGGGGCAACGATGCTATCGCCATTTTGATCATCTCATTATGCACAATCAACCCCCGAACTTCGATTCCCATCCCAGCGAGCCCAGCCCGCGAAATGGCCCGAATTCAGGCATCTACGGCCTTCAGGCCCTTAAAAGGGACCGCGCCCGCCCCCGAACACGTTATCGGGGGCAGGCGCGGTGATTCAGCCGGCGGCCACATGTCGCCGGCGCTTCGTTGCTATGGCAGATGGAGGTCCTCGAGTTTGCGTTGAATCGCCTCCTTTCCGTCGCCGAAGCGCTCCTGAATGATGCCGTACAGCTTGTCGGCCGAGCCCTCTGCCTTGAGGAAATCGTCGTCGGTAAGCTCGCCCCAGATCCGCTTGGCCTTGCCCTTGATCTGGTCCCACTTACCCTGCGCCTGATCCTGATTGATGGCCATGTTTCGTTCTCTGCTCCTGCTCATAGTCTGATCGCTGTTGCCCCTCGCGCGAACTGGCCTACGCCCTTTGAACGCCGTCATCTCGGCTCTAGCGGCCGATCCAGACGGGCGCGGCAGGCGACGCGGCGAGCGCGCAGGCCTACGGCGCGTATGCCGCAGCATCCCGACGAATGCACCACCTGTCCTTGCAGGCACTCAGCGCAAACGCGAGGGCCGCGTGGGCGCCTTTCGAGCGCCGACGCGGCCCTGGGGTCTTGCCGAAGTCTCAGCGGGTCGTGTCGACCTTCGCCGTCTGCTTCGTCGGCGTCGTCTTGGGCGGCGGGTGGTGCTCGGGGTCGCGGATCGGGGGCAGTTCCTCGGCGCCGGTGCGGCCGAAGGTGCGGCGCCAGAACACGTCGAGACCGCCGACCGCGGCGTCGCCGAAGAAAGTCTCCACCGACCACTGCGGCTTGAAGCGGTACTCGAACGAGCCCTCGATGCGGTTGGCCCGGACCGGCGCGCTGGGCGCGTTGTGGTGATAGGTGGTCTCGGCGTAGATCTTCTTCGTCAGGTGCTTGCCGACGCTCAGCACCGGCTGCGTCACGTCGTCGGCGAAGCCGAACTTGATGCGGTCAATGCCGAGCTTCTGGTCGGCGAAGCGCGACAGCGTCGGGTTGCTGAAGTTGACGAGGAGGCCGGCCGCGCTGGCCTGCGTCTTCTTCGGGTCGCTCTCCTGCGTGTCGGCGGTGCCGGTCAACAGCAGCGCGAAGATCTGCCCCTCCGTCAGCGACGGGCGCGAGCGCAGCTTCAGTTCGGGCCGGCTGAGGCGACCGCGGATCGCCACGCTCACCTCGGCCTGCGGCGTGGTCGTGTCGGCGGTGAGGTCGAGGTAGGGGTCGACCGTCGTGCCGTCCTCCGGCAGGAACACGCGGCCCTGGTCGATGGTGAAGCGGTTGCCGAGCAGCTCGAAGCGGCCGCGGTCGGCACGGAAGCCGCCGGTGACCTCGGCCTCCTCGCCCTTGCGGTGCAGCGCCAGCGCGCCGCTCCAGTTCATGTCCATCGACACGCCCTTGATGTGGACCGGCTGCTTGAGCCGCACCTCGAGGTCGAGGTGGCTGTTCTGGACGTCGGCCGTCGGCGGGGTCTTCGACGGCGGCAGCGTCCGCTCCTCGGCGAGCACCACCGCGGGCTCCTTGTCGCTCGCCCCCGCCGCCTGGCTGCCGAGCGCCGCCTGCAGCTCGGGCAGCGGCCCGGTGACGATCTTGACGTGCTCGTTCTCCGGCAGCGGGTCGGGCGCGCGCGTCGTCAGGTCGGACACCCACACCTCGGCGCCGTCGACGTCGATCGCCACCCCGAGCCGCTCCGGGCTGCGCTTGACGTCGGCGCGCACGTGGGTGTCGACGATCATCTGCGGCAGGCCCGGGCGGACCACCGGGAAGCTGCGCAGGACGAGGTCGGCGTCGGCGTCCATCTTGCCGCCTCTGGCGAACTTGACCCCGCCGGTGACCTTGAGCCGGCCCTCGCCGCTGGTCGCGGTAAGGCTGGTCAGCTTGATCTCCGGCCCGTCGGCGTCGATCTGGAAGTTCAGGTCGCGGAACCGCTGCTGCAGCGCCACCACCGTCACGCCGCCCTTCTGCAGCCGCGCCGAGCCGCGCAGCTTGGGCTTGCCGATCACGCCGCTCGCGGTGACCTCGCTGGAGAAGAAGCCGGTGAAGTCGTAGATCGCCTCGGGGAAGAAGCCGCTGAGGTAGCGGAGGTCGGTCGCCTTCGCCTTGAGCTCGCCGCGCAGCGGCGCGTCGGTCAGCTTGGCCTGCTTGGCCCGCAGCTTGGGGATCGACGCCTGGGTGTCGACCGCGAACGTCAGCGAGCCCTTCTCGGTGCGCCGCCCGAGGCTGCCGTGCACCGCCTGCTTGGAGTCGTCGACGTCGGCCTGGATCTTGAACGGCAGGCCGCCCAGGACCTTGTGGCCGATCTCGCCGCTGACCAGGGCCTTGCCGCGCACGTGCTCGGCGTCCATCTCGGCCTGCGCGTGGATGTTCAGGGCCACCAGCGCCTGCTGCGGCAGCGGGCTGAACGGCTCGAGCGCGTCGTGGTCGAGCTTCTCGATGGCGAGCTTGACCTTGCCCGGCCGCTCGGTCGCCCACGCGAACTCGCCCGAGCGCAGGTCGACGTCGAGCGGCACCCGGCCGCTCAGCTCGAGGGTCGTGATCTTGCCCATGCGGCCGTGCGCGTCGACCTTCGCCAGGCCGTCGCGGAACTCGAGCTCGGCCCGCAGCGCGCCGACCGGCTGGCCCTTGAACGAAAACCTGTCCGCACGGACAGCCCCGCGCAGCTTCGGGTGGCGGCCCGCGCCGTCGAAGGTCACCCCGCCGCTGATGCGCCCGCCGAGGTTGAGCCCGAGCAGCGGCTCGAGCGGCGCCAGCTCGAGCTCGCGGAGGTCGAGCATCAGCGCGTACCAGCCCTCACGACGCCAGCGCACGCCCGAGGCGTCGAGCGCGACCGGGGCCAGCGCGCGCACCTGGAAGCGCCCGACCTGGCCGCCGCCGCCCGAGAGGTCGACCGCCGCGCCGCCGTCGCGCATGGTCGCCAGCAGCGTCAGCGAGCCGAGGGCGATCCGGCGGTGCATCAGGCCCTCGCCGCGCAGCTCGGCCTGCAGCTCCGGACGGGTCGCCGGACCGGTCATCTCGGCCCGCAGCGTCAGCTTGCCGCCGGCGTCGTGCCCGGGCGCGATGGCGTCGAGTTGGTCGGCGACGTCGATGTCGTCGAGCTGCACCAGGACCCGGTGGTCGCGCTCGCGGTGCCACGCGAAGTGGCCGCGCAGCGGGTCGAGCTCGAGCGGCACCTGCACGTCGACCTGCGCCCGCCCGCCGCTGCGGTGGAGGTCGACCTTGCCCTGCAACCACTCGCCGCGGTGACTGACGCTGACCGCCACGTCGCCGACCGGCGCGCCGGCGATCGTCAACCCCTTCGCGCGCCACTCCGTCAGCACCCGCGGCGTCGCCAGCGGCCCGTCGGTGCCGTTGGCCTCGAACAGCACCATGCCGTCGAGCCGCCCGGCGATCTCCGGCCGCTTCACCCACTGCTGCAGCTGCGCCAGCCGCACCTCCTGGGCCCGCAGCTCGACCTTGGTGTAAGCCTGGCCGATCGAACCTGTCCGAATCGCCATGTTCACATGGACAGGCACCTCTGCGCGCAGCTTCAGCTCGCGCGCCAGCGGACCGTGGAGGTTGACGTCGACCTCGGCGCGGCCGCCGTTCAGGCGGGCCGCGACGTCGAGGTCGCCGAAGGTCTTGCCCTTGAGGCCCACGCGGGCGATTCGTACGTCTGCCTCGAGCGACGGCGCCTCCGGGCGGCCGTGGACGCGCACGTTGGCCGAGGCGAGCCCGGCCGGTCGCAGCTTCGGCAGCAGCGGCCGCAGCCGCGCCAGCGCCAGCCCGCCGAGGTCGACCTTGATGTCGCTCGGCCCGTCGGCGTCGAGCACCCCGGCGGCCGCCAGGCGCCCGCCGGCGATCTGCAGCGCCAGGTCCTCGACCTCCAGCTTCGAGCCCGACAGCACCGCCCGCGCCGGCTTCTCGAGCTCGGCGTGGAAGCCGGCGAACTCGGCCTTCAACTTGTCGAGGTCCGCGCGCAGCTCCTGACCTGTCCGTACGGACACGTCGATCTCGGCCCCGGTGCCCGGCCCGACCGCCCCGGCCCGCACCCGCGCGAGCAGCGGCGGCAGCGCGGCCGGCACCGGCGGCGCCACCGGCCCGGGCGCCAGCTTCTCGACGTCGAGCCGGACCTCGCCGCGATCGACCGTCTGCCCGCCGACCCGCAGCGCCTCGAGCGCTACCGCGACTGTGCCACCGGACATGCCCTGAAGGACATCCAGATCGATCCGCGCGCGGTCGACCGCCACGCCCGCGGCGTCGACCCGGCGCAGCTCGAGCGCGCCGGCGCAGCGCAGCTCCGGCCCGAGGCAGGTGCCGCGGCCCGCCAGCGTCCCGGCGAGCTCGGGCAGCCTGGCGAACTGACGCCCGACCCCGGCCGGGCGGGCCACGTCGACCACCGCCAGCCGCCAGTCGATCTCGCGCAGCGTCCCGCCCACGGCGGTCACGTCGACCAGCGCTCCGATCCCGGCCGCGTCCAGAGCTGCCTCGAGGGACAGGTTCTTGCCGGCCGGGTCGACCACGCCGTCGACGTCGAGCGACAGCCCGCCGAGCGACGCGCACTCCGGGCAGCGCAGCCCGCCGGCCAGCGCCAGCCGCTTGCTCGGCATCTGCCGCGCGTGCAGCTCGAGCGTCGGGCGGACCCGGCCGAGCCGCGACTGCGTCCACGGCGCCAGGTCGGCATCGACGGTCATCGTGACATCGGCCTCCGGCGTCCCGCGCCACGCGCCCGCGCCCGCGAGCCGCAGCGCCAAGTTCGGCGCCAGCGCCAGCCGGACCTCGCCCGCCATGTCCTCGGGGACACCTTCCGCTGCGACCGCCAGCTCGAGAGTGCCGGCCGGCGTCATCAACTTCTCCACCGAGCCCGGCGGCAGGTACTCCGCCAGCAGCCCCAGCGCCGCGCGGGCCTTCACGTCGACGATCATCCGCCACGAGCGCACATCGAGCTGCGCTTGCGGGATCTCGATCGACGCCGCGTCCGCCACCACTCGCAACCCCTCGACCGTCGCCACCGGCGAGCCCCAGCGCGCGCGCAGCACCAGCTCCTCGATCTCGCGGTTGCCGAGCAGTCGCCCGCGGCCCGCCGAGATCTCCGCCTCGGCGGCGCGCCCGACCCCGCGCGCGCGCAGGTCGAGGTCGAGCGCCTCGACGATCGGCGCCCCGTCGGCGAAGTAGACCGCGCCGTCGCGCAGCTGCAGGGCCGCGGCGATGGCGAGCGGGAGGTTGGGGCCTGGCGGCTCGGACATGTCCTTCGGGACATCATCACCGGGCGGCGCGATGTCGGCGAAGCTGCCGCCGGGTCCGGGCAGGTAGACGCGCGGGCTCTCGAGCACCAGCGAGTCGACCGCGAGGTCTTTGCCGAGCAGGGCCAGCGGCGACCACTCCAGCGCGAGCGCGTCGGCGGTGATCAGCGCGCGGCCCTCACGGTCGGACAGCGTCACGCCACGCAGGGTGAACGAGCCCAGCAGCGAGCCCTCGGCCGCCTCGATCGCCACGCTGCCGGCGATCTTGTCGTTGTAGATCGGCAGGCCGACCCGCAGCGCGAGTCGCAGCCCGACGTTGGTGGTCAGGAGCACCACGACCGCGCCGACCACGATCAACATGAGGATCGCCAGCCCCTTCAGCGTCGTGCGTGCGATCTTCCCGAGCCTCGTCATCGCGTCCCCTGCAGCCCTTGGTTAAAATGCTTCACCGAGCCCGAAGTGCACGGCCCAGATCTTCTGGTCGCGCGCGTACTCGGTCTCGTTGAGGCGGAATCCCACGTCCAGACGGAACATGCCGATCGGCGTGTCCACGCGGACACCGGGCCCAGCCGAGTAGTTGAATTGGCCCAGGGCGAATTGGTTGACCCCGGCGCGCACGTCGCCGCCGTCGGCGAAGGCGACGAAGCTGAGCATCTTGGTGGCCCGGATGCGCGCCTCGATGTTGGCGAGGATCATGGTGTTGCCACCGACGGGGATGCCGCGACAATCGGCCTCGCCGGGCATGCAGCCGTCGGGGAACACCTGCGGCGACAGCCGCCGCAGGCCCCAGCCGCGCACGGTGTCGGCGCCGCCGAGGTAGAAGCGCATGTCGATCGGCGCGCCGCCCCGGGGGCCCCACGGCACGATCCACCCCATCTCGAAGCGGCCCGCGAAGGTGATGCGCCAGTGCGGCGTCCAGTACAGGCGGACGCTGGGGCGCACGCGGTGCGCGCTGAAGTCGCCGCCCAGGCCCATGATGTCGTAGACGACCCCGAGGATCGCGCCGTTCTTCGGCCGCAGCACCGAGTCGGTGAGGTAGATGCGCAGCGACGGCTCGAGGTAGCTGAGCGTGTACGGGTCGCGGAAGTCGAGCCCGAGGATCGAGTCCTGGCCCTTCAGGGTCGGCGACACGTTGAAGAAGTCGACGAAGCGGAAGTTGTAGGCGAGCTCGGCCTCGACGAAGCGGCTGAAGAAGCGCGACAGGCCGGCCCGCATGGTCGGGCTGTAGAACTGGTAGCCCTCCCAGATCCCGAGCTCGAAGGCCGGCGACAGCGACGCCACCGTGCGCTTCTCGATCAGCCCCTTCTGCCGCAGCGTCGGCTCGAGCTTGGCGATCGGCCCGTGCTCCTGCGGATTGAACATGCTCGGCAGCTCGGCGTAGCCGGCGCGCGCGCGCAGGTCGAAGCGGGTCAGGTTCTTGAACAGGTTCTTGTGGGTGTAGAGCAGGCTGCCGCGCTGCTCCCAGCGCACGGGGTCGAGGCCGAAGCCGGCGCCGAGCTTGATCGACTGCGGCTTGGCCGGGCGCGCCTTGACGACCAGGTCGATCGTCCCCGGCTTCGACTCCGACGGCACCTCCTCGATCGTGACGGTGTCGAACACCTCGAGGCCGTAGGTCGCGGCCTCGACCTTCTTCACCAGCTTGGGCGAGTAGGGCTTGCCCGGGGCGTAGTCGCTCTCGTTGCGGACGTACTTCTCGGGCACGTTGCCGAGGCCCTCGAAGCGGATCTTGCCGATCTTGTAGTAGGGGCCCGGGCGGATCTCGAAGCGCACCGTGGCGCCGACGCCGGGCATCACCTCGGCCGACTCGCGCACCTCCGCCTTGGCGTAGCCGGCGTCGCGCAGCGTCTCGAGCAGCTGCTCGGACGAGCGATTCAGCTTCGGCACCTCGAACGCGCTCTCGGTCCGGAGCGCGATCCGCTGGCGCAGCGCGTCCTCGCCGACCCGCGGGTCCCCGACCGCGACGCCGGGGCGCCCGGCCGGGAACGTCAGCTCGATCTTCTTGACCAGAGTCGGCTCGCCCTCGCGGACGACCACCTTGATGGTCGCCTTGCCCGGCCGGCGCTCGCCCGGCGTGCGGGTGAACAGGCGCACGCGCCCGGCCTTCACCAGCGGGGTGATCGACACCACCTCGGCGTCGTAGTAGCCGTGGGCCTTGTAGACCTCGACGATGCGCTTGGCGTCGACCGGGATGTTGGCCGGCAGGAACGCGTAGCGGTCCTTCCACGGCAGGATCGACGTCTCCCCCATGTGCAGGTACGCCAGCAGCTCCTTCTCCGTGAACCGCTCGACCCCGACGAACTGGACGTCCTTGATGTACGCGTCGGACCCGCGCACGTCGTCGAGCTTGCTCGAGCAGCCGACGAGGACCGCGAGCATCAGTCCGAAGAGACATGTCCACAGCGGGCGCATGACGCGCGAACTATGATCTCGACCGGCCTCAGGGGCCACGCGCGCGGGTGCAAGATTCCTCGCGCGGGCCGTCCTCCAGCCCTTTTCGAGCCGTCCGGCCGCGCTGCCGCGCAATGTCCGCGAGCGGACGACGTCCGCGCCGGTCCGATCATGACATGCCTGCAATGACATGCCCCTTCGGACATGTGTTCGCGGACGCGCCTCTACACCCCGCTCCGCTCGTCGCTGGCCGCACCCGCCGATCCGGATCACACTCGCCGAGGAGGCCCCGAGCTCCCATGGCGACACTGCGGAAGATCTACCTGTTGCTCAAGGACGCGGCGCTCGAGTTCTCGCGCGAGGACCCGTTCACGCAGGCGGGCGCGCTGTCCTATTACACGATGCTGTCGCTGGCGCCGTTCCTGCTGCTGCTGGTGGCGATCGTCGGCCTGATCTACGGCGAGGAAGCGGCGCGCGGCGAGGTCGTCGACCGGCTCGAGCACCTCATCGGCGGAGAGGCCGCCGGTCTGGCGCAGGACATCCTCGCCCACGCGCACAAGGCCGGCGGCGGGTGGCTGTCGGCGATCATCAGCGGCGTGGTGATGTTGGTCGGCGCGACCACGGCCTTCGGCCAGTTGCAGTCGGCGCTCGATCACATCTGGGGCGCCGCGCCGAGCCAGTCCGGCTGGCGCAACACCGTGCGCGGGCGCCTCCTCGGCCTCGTCCTCATCCTCGCCCTCGGCGCCGCGGTCGTCGCCCTGCTGGTGGCCGGCTCGATCGTCTCCGGCCTGTCGTCGATGCCCGGCGTCGAAGGCCTCGGGTGGTTCTGGCGCCTCGTCGATCTCGGCGTCTCGCTGACGGTGATGACCGGCCTGTTCGCGCTGCTGTTCAAGCTGTTGCCGAACGCCGAGATCCGCTGGCGCGAAGTGGCGATCGGCGCCGCCACCACCGCGCTGCTGTTCACCGTCGGCCAGTGGGCGCTCGGCGTCTACCTCGGCCGCGCCGCCGTCGGCTCGGCCTACGGCGCGGCCGGCTCGGTGGTCGTGCTGATGGCGTGGGTCTACTACTCGTCGCTGATCGTCCTGTTCGGCGCCGAGATCACGCAGGTCCACGCGCGGCGCTCCGGTCGCGCGATCGTCTCGCGCGGGCAACAGTCGCAGGAGGCCCGCCAGGTCCCGGCCGGCGCCGTGACCTCGCATTCGTGACCCGCGGTAGCATCGGCTGGTGCCGGCGACTATGCTGCCGAGCCACGCCATGGCGCACGACACGCTCCTCGTCTGCGACGATCGCATGCTCGGCCACGAGCAGAGCCCTCACCACCCCGAGAGCCCCGCGCGGCTGCAGGCCATCCGCGACAAGCTGCAAAGCCAGCCGATCGCCGGCACCCGCTGGCAGTCGGCCGCCCCGGCCACGCGTGAGCAGGTCCTCCGCGTGCATCACCCGATCTACGTCGACGCCGTCGACCGCGCCCGCGGCGTCGCCTTCGACCTCGACCCCGACGTCCTGCTCGCCCCCGGCAGCGTCGACGCCGCCTACCTGGCCGCAGGGGCAGGTATCGCCGCCGTCGAGGCCGTGGTCAGCGGCGCCGCCCGCCGCGCCTTCGCCCTGGTGCGCCCGCCGGGCCATCACGCGGAGCACAGCATGGCCATGGGCTTCTGCGTGTTCAGCAACATCGCCGCGGCCGCCGAGCACGCCCGCGTCGCGCTCGGCCTGTCGCGCGTGCTGGTGATCGACTGGGACGTCCACCACGGCAACGGCACCCAGCACCTGTTCGAGGGCCGGCGCGACGTCCTGGTGTTCAACACCCATCAGTCGCCGCACTACCCGGGCACCGGCGCGGCCGGGGAGGTCGGCAACGGCGACGGCCGCGGCTTCACGGTCAACGTCCCGCTGCCCGGCGGCCTCGGCGACGGCGACTACGCGGCGATCTACCGCGACCTCCTGACCCCGATCGCCGAGCAGTTCGCCCCCGAGCTGATCCTCGTGTCGGCCGGCTTCGACCCGCACCGCGACGACCCCCTCGGCGACATGCAGGTCACCGCCGACGGCTTCGCCCACCTCTGCGGCGTGGTCTGCGACCTCGCCGACCGCCTCGCCGACGGCCGCGTGGTCCTCCTGCTCGAGGGGGGCTACGACCTGCGCGGCCTGGCCGACAGCGTCCACGCCTGCACCGCGGTCCTCACCGGCAGCACCCCGCCCGGCGGGGGCCCCGCCAGCCCCGGCGGCGAGACAGCCGTCCGCCGCGCCCGCGCGGCCCAGGCCCCCTACTGGCGCTTCTAGCCGGCCCCCCCGGCGCCCGTGAGCTCGCCCAGCTCGGCGCGCGCGCCGGCTTCCGTTACTCTCCGCCCCCGCCGCCGAGCCATGGACATTTTTAAACAGTTCCGCTTCGAGGCCGCCCACCGCCTGCCGAACGTCCCCGCGAACCACAAGTGCGCGCGCCTCCACGGCCACTCGTTCATGGTCGAGATCCACGTGACCGGCCCGGTCGGCGAGACGAGCGGCTGGGTCGTCGACTTCGCCGACATCGGCGCCGCCTGGCAGCCGCTGCACGCGCTGCTCGACCACAACTATCTCAACGAGGTCGAAGGCCTCGAGAACCCGACCAGCGAGCTGCTGGCCCGGTGGATCTGGCGCCGCATGCTGCCCGCGTTGCCCGGCCTGTCGCAGGTCGTGGTCCGCGAGACCTGCACCTCCGGCTGCATCTACCGCGGCGAAGACGAGCGCTGAGTTTTTTTGAACGCGCGCGGCTCGTCGGCGCGTGGCCTGCCGCGGGTCATCCTGGCGAGCCGCGGCGATGAAGCGCCGGCGCGTCGAACCTGGCGCGCCTCGGGTTCGAAACAGCCGGACTGGCGAGCGAGCGAGACATGTCTTTTTCGGAACATGTCTCAAGGGACATGGACCGCGTGATTCGCCGGACCCGATCCGCTCGTGGTGGGCTCGCACCTCCTTCGGCACCTGTTCGGCCGCACGGCCGAATCCGCCGCCTGAACGCGTGCCTCACCATGTCCACAGCATGAACGGCCACATCAGATCGGCCGGGGTGTCGACGAGGCAGATCACCGGCTCGTCGCGGCACACGCCGTTCATGCAGGCGACCGTCTCGCACTGTTCGCCGCCGTCGCACGCCTCTCCGACGAGGCGTTCTGGCGCGCACACCCCGTTGTCGCAGAAGAGCCCGAGCTCGCACACCGTGGGTTCGTCGCAAGCTTCACCCGCGCCGACCTCCGGCACGCACGTGTTCGATTCGTAGCTGCAAGTGAGACCCTCGGCGCACTCGCCCAGGTCGTTGCCGTTCTCCTCCACGCAGGTCTGGCCGATCTGCATCGTCGGCAGGTCCTCGAACGACTTGCAGGTCAAGGTATCGAAGATGTCGCAATACTCGTCGGCCGCGGCGCAGGAGTTGCTGTAGGCGGCCACGTCGGTGTCCAGATTGGGGCACGCTCCGCCGCTGGTCACGTCGCCGCGGAAAACCTCGCAGTACCCGCCGCACTGCGAGAACGGCCTATAAAACTCGGACTCGAGGCCGCACCCGCGCCGATACACCGCGCTGGTGAGGATCTCCCGAGCACACGCGGGATCGTACTCCAGTGAATTGTCGCGCGCGTACTTCTGCACCGCCTCGAACTTGGGTCGCAGCCTGACCACGCAGTCCACCCCGCCGCCGCAGCCGCACGCGGCCTTCTGGGCGCAGACCGCCGCGGTGAAGCGGGCAGCGAATTCTTCCTCGGCGATCGTCGGGACCGCCGGGCACATCGCTTCGTCGCCCGATCTATTCGCGTACTCCGCCGGACCAGCGACCGCCCGCTCGCGCAGGGCCGACGCCATCGCCACCTCATCGGCGGCCTCGAAAGCACTCACGACGCTCATCAGCGAGCCCAACATCGACCCCAGCATGTCGTCCTCCGATGCGTTCACCGTGCTTCGACGGGACCGCAGCGGCAACTCGCGGGCCTCGCTCGCGCTCGTGCCGATCGGTCGCAGACTTCGCCGCTCACGCGGTTCTGCGCGGGTCCGGTTTTGTCGTCGATGACGCCGGTGATGGGGGACGAGTCGAACTCTTCCCTGATGATCGAGCCGCTCGCCCGCGGCGGTCCGGGCGCTCGCGCGAGCTCACCTCATCCACGCCGCTCGCGAGCGACGCGCCCCCTGGCGAGAGGGCGCGTCGCGGGCGGGCGTTCACTTCGAGAAAGTGCGCGAGTACAGCTCGTTGCCGTTCTTGTCGAAGATGACGCCGGTGAAGCTGTTGTCGTTGAGCTCGACCCAGGTGAAGCCTTCCATCTCGGCGATCTGGAAGTGGAACGGGTTGTCGCCCTCGATCGTGTTGGCCTTGCTGCCCGCGCCGGCGACGATGAACTCGGTGCCGCAAGCTGCCTGCAGCCACTGCATCGTGTGGTCGTGGCCGCAGATATAGACGTCGATCTTGCCGCAGACCGACTCCTCCATGAACTCCTTGACGCTCTCGCCGGCCACGAACGGCAGCGGGATGCCCTCGAGGTCTTCGTAGGCGCCGGCGTTGCCGTGGTCGCCGTTCGAGAGGTAGGGGTGATGGCCGAAGGCGATCTTCCACGTCGCGGTGCTGGCCGCGAGGGTCTGGTCGAGCCAGTTCTGCTGGTCGTCGGAGCTGCCGTTGAACGGGTCGGTCATCACCTGGTTGGTGTCGAGGCCCCAGAACTCCGCGTGGGCCTGCTTCCACGAGTAGTACTTGTCGGGCATGCGCCACAGCTCGCTGTGCTGCGTGTACTCGACCTGGTAGTCCGACTTGTTGGTGTCGAAGTCGACGCCGATGCCGTTGCCGCCGTAGTCGTGGTTGCCGAGCACCGCGTAGATCGGGAACGTGATGCCCATGTACGGCAGCTCGAACTTCTCCTGCCACTGCGGGTCGTCGACGCCCTCCACGCCGCTGTCGTAGAAGTTGTCGCCGGTGAGCATCGCCCAGTCGCAGCCGCGCTGCTCGCACACCGCGATGATCGCGTCAGCCACCTGATACTGGTCCTCGTTGCCCTCGCCGACGTCGCCGAGCACCACGAAGCGGACCACGCCGGTCGCCCCGCCGGTGGTCTCGTCGTCGGTGGTGGAAGACGCGGTCGTGTTCGTCGTCGTCGTCGTCGTGTCGACGGTGGTCGTCGCCGTCGCGGTCGTCGTCGTCGAGGTCGGCGGAGTGGTCGTCGGGCCCGCGGTCGGGTCGGGCTCGCTGGTCGTATTGGTCTGGCCGCCGGACTGCGTGCCGTCGCTCGAGCCGGTCGGCTGCGAGGTCGGCCCCGGGCCCTGCGTCGCGCCGCTCGTGTCGGTCGTCTGCGCCGTGGTGTCGACGTTCTGGGTGCCCGCGCCCGTGCCCCCGTCGTCGCTGCAACCCCCGGCGAACACCGCCGCGAGCACTGTCCCATGCGCAATTCGGCTGACCATCTTCATGTCCATCGTCCCCTCAGCCGCGGCAATATACACGAGCGGCCGATCGCTGCGCGCCCGGAAGGCCATGCGCGGGGGCTCCCGTTCCAGTCGTCGACGCACGTGCGCAAGCTCGCGGGTCTCCTGCGAGCGTCACGACTTGGGGCCTCGACGCGACGGCGGTCGCCCGTCCGCGATTTTTCGAAAAGCATGCGACCGGCGACCTCCTGCGCCGCGCGTGGAAACACCTCGCAGTCGACTCGTCCGGTGGTGACCCTCGTCGTCGAGCCCGCGGTCTCGCTGCGCTCGATCGACGAGTCGACCTGGCCGTGACGCGAGCGATACCTCGGCGGTGAAGCCAGCGCGCGCGTCCTGTCGGAGCCGCTGGCGACTCGCGGCTGCGCGATGAACCACGACCTCCGCTGCGCCTGCGCTCGCCTCCCGTTTCCGGCGCGGACTCCGGCGTCGGCGATCGTGCCAGCCGGCAGACCGCGTTCTCGCGCTGTTGCGCCCGAAGCGCGACCCCGACCGGAGATTCGTGCTACTCGCGAGCCATGTCTTCTGCTGCCGTCTCCCACGGCCTCCCGCGCGGCCTCCAGCTGGCCGTCCGCGGCCTCCAGCTCGCGCTCGCCAGCGCCGAGGTCCGCCGCGCCTACGCCCGCCTCGCGGTCGTCCTCGTCGTCCTCGCGGTCGCGTTGACGGTGGCGCTCGGCGGCCTCCTGTGGTGGATGGTACCTGTCGATGGGGACATGTCCTGGACGACATGGCTCGGGAGATGGGCGCTGCGGATCGGCGGCGGACTGCTGGCGCTGGTCGCCGCGCCGATGCTGTCGTACTTCGTCGTCAGCATCGGCCTCCCGTTCCTGGCCGACGGCGTGTTCATGGCGGGCATGCGGGCGACCAGCCCGGCGCTGGCGGCCCGGCTCGAGCGGTCGGCGGAGCTCGGGTTCGTGGCCTCGACGCTCGGCAGCCTCCGTCGCGCCCTCTACTTCCTCGGCGTCACCGTGGTCCTGTTCGGCCTCACCCTCGTGCCCTTCGTCGGGCCGCTGCTCGGGCCGCCGCTGCAGCTGTGGTACGCCGCCCGGACCTTCACCTGGGAGCTGCTGGACCCGTACTTCGAGCGGACCGGCCGCGACTACTCGCATCAGAAGACCCTCGTGCGGGCGCACCGCGGGACCCTTGTGGGTTTTGGTCTGCCATGGGTCGCGGTCATGGCGCTCCCGTTCGTGGGCCCTCTGCTTTTTGGTCTAGCGCAGGCGGCGGTCGCCGCGGTCGTCGCCGACGAGCTCGAGGCGGAATCAGCGCGCTGATCGTGTCCGCGGGGACGATCGGACGCATGTCCGGGCGACCGTCCGAGACCTGTCCCAAAGATCAGGTCGCTGACAGCCCTCGCTGAAGGCCCGGGGTCCGCGATCGGGACAGCGCTCGAACCGCGTTCGTCAGGCCCCTGAGGGGCGTGGACGCGCCCCCCCAGGCTGACCGCTGTCACGTGGCCTTTCAGCCCTGTGCTTACGACGTGGGATGAACACCGCTATGTCGGCGCGGAGGGTGTCCTGACGGCCCGTTCTCGGCAAATTGGCGCTCCGCGTGCTTGGCAAGCTTCTTGCTGTTACAGACCTGCCCCCCCTGGAGCCGCCATGTCCGCGAAGACCGAAGTTCCCTGGGTTTACCTGTGCCTCAAGGTGCAGTACGCCTTTCCGCAGGTTGGTGCCCGCCTGGCTCTGGGGCTTGCCCACACCTGGCCCGCCAACGACAGCGCAGAAGCCCCGGCTCCTGCCGCGCCGGGCAAGCTCGGCGCCCGTCGTGACAGCGCCTAGACCGCTGTTCTCCCGCCCTGGCCGCCTTCACCTGTAGGCGCCAGACCTCGCCATCCACCCCGTCTCCGGGTGCGGTCCCTGCGTTCGGGGCCGCGCGCCGGACCACAAACGCCCAGCCCGAACGCGCGGACTCCCGTCCGCTCCGGGCTGTCACCTCCACTGTAGAGGCTGCTGCCTCGTCGCCTCGTCGCATGGCGCCGACCGATCACCTTCGGTCGGCGCCGCGCGTCAGACCGGCCCTGGCCGCTCGTAGAGTCCACCCGCCCGCGACCGCGCGGGGGGAGGACCCATGGAGTACCGCAATCTCGGCCGCAGCGGCCTGTCGGTGTCGACGCTGTGCCTCGGCACGATGACGTTCGGCGAGGCCGACGAGAACTCGTTCATGCACAAGGTCGGGTGCGACGAGGCGACCTCGTTCCGCATCATGAACCTGGCCCTCGAGGCAGGTGTCAACTTCTGGGACACCGCCGACGTGTACGGCCAGGACGGCCTCAGCGAGCGCGTGATCGGCAAGTGGTTCGCCGACACCAAGCGGCGCGACGAGGTCGTGCTGGCGACCAAGTTCCGCTTCCGCATGAGCAAGGGCGCCAACGGCACCGGCGCCTCGCGGCGGCGGATCGTCCGCTGCGTCGACGACTCGCTGCGCCGGCTGCAGACCGACCGCATCGATCTCTACCAGATCCACATGCAGGACAGCGACACGCCGGAGGAGGAGACCCTGCGCGCGCTGGACGACCTGATCCGCGCCGGCAAGGTGCTCTACATCGGCTGCAGCAACTACGCCGCCTACCGCCTGGTCGAGAGCATCTACACCAGCGAGGCCAAGCACCTCGAGCGGTTCGTCAGCTTGCAGGCGCAGTACAGCCTGATCGTCCGCGACCTCGAGCTCGAGCTCGTGCCCGCGTGCGTGCGCCACGGCCTCGGCATCTTGCCGTGGTCGCCGCTCGGCGGCGGCTTCCTGTCCGGCAAGATCGAGCGCGGCGCGCCGCCGCCGCCCGGGACCCGGCTCGAGAAGTGGAAGGAGCGGCTCGCCGGCTTCGACAACGACCGCAACTGGCGGACCATCGCCGCGGTCAAGGCCGCCGCCGCCGAGCTCGGCGCCACGCCGTCGCAGGTCGCGCTCGCGTGGCTGCTGCACAAGCCGGGCGTCACCTCCTGCATCTTCGGCGCCCGCACCGAAGATCAGCTGCGCGACAACCTCAAGGCCGCCGACCTCAAGCTGTCGGGCGAGCAGCTGCGCGCCCTCGACGAGGCCTCGGCCAGCCCGCTGCCCTACCCCTACGCGATGATCCGCAACATCCAGGGCCGCTGGTAGTCGGGCCCCGCGCGCGAAAAAGGGACAGGTCCCCGAGGACCTGTCCCTTTCATCATGTCCGAAAAGACTGTCTCAGTGCAGCCACTCGTGCCGGCGCGCCCGCTCTTGCAGCGCCTGGACCGAGTCGTTGGTGTAGTCGCCGATGATCTCGCGGACCACGGACTTCTGCAGGGGGCCTCTGGCGACCTCGCGCAGGCGGCCGACGAGTCGGCCGGGGCGGCGATGACCAGGCGGCCGAACTGGCGCTGGTGCTGGGCCTGAGTCAGCCGCTCGACGATCTGGCGCACGAACTTCGAGTCTTGCTCCTCAGCCGCGCCGCGGGTCTCGCTGACAAGGTCGCGCCGGCCCGACGCGCTGCTCTGACCGCCGCGCCGCTCGTACCGCGGGCGTTCCGGACTCTCCAGCGTCTCGATCGGGGTCAGCGTGGGCTTCATGCGTGAGCCGTTGACCTCGAAGACCAGGGCCTGACTGCGATCCGCGACGACGAACCAGGTCGATTCCATTCCGGTACCTCCTCATTTTCGATGCTGGGGCAGGCCGCGGGGCCTTACAAGCCGCAACGGGCCGCCCGGCCGCGTGAACAACCGCGGGGCCCCGGTCGCCCATTCCCGCCCGGCGATCCCCCACCGCCGGGCCGCTGACCCGGCGCGCGCGCGGCAAAACTCCGTGACTACGCGTGAATTTCCCGCCCGCAGGCGCTGGCGCGCTTCGTGAGGCGGCGCATCTGCGGCGACGGCCTCACAGACCGCCGCTGCGGGCCCCTGCGAAGGCGCTGGAGGGCCGGGCACCGCCGGGGCGCGGGGGGCGCCGCCGGGGCCTGCAGCGGCCGGCAAAAGCGCGTAGCCGCGTCGGACGGCCCGCGCTATCCTCCCGCCCCTCACGGCGTATGGCGAGCGAGCAGAAGACGGGCATCAACATCGAAGACGAGATGCGTAGTTCCTTCTTGGACTACGCCATGAGCGTCATCATCTCGCGCGCGCTGCCGGACGTGCGCGACGGCCTCAAGCCGGTTCACCGCCGGGTGCTGTACGCGATGGACCAGCTGCGCAACACCCACGCGCAGCCTTACAAGAAGTCCGCGCGCGTCGTCGGCGACGTCATCGGCAAGTACCACCCGCACGGCGACGCCTCGGTGTACGACGCGCTGGTCCGCCTGGCCCAGGACTTCGCCATGCGGTACCCGCTGGTCGACGGCCAGGGCAACTTCGGCTCGATCGACGGCGACGCGCCGGCGGCCATGCGTTACACCGAGGTCCGCATGAAGCGGCTCACCTCGGAGCTGCTGGCCGACCTCGACAAGGAGACCGTCGGCTGGGCGCCGAACTACGACGACAAGGAGTTCGAGCCGACGGTCCTGCCGACCAAGATCCCGAACCTCCTCCTCAACGGAGCGGTCGGCATCGCCGTCGGCATGGCGACCAACATCCCGCCGCACAACTTGCGGGAGATCGTGGACGCCTGCATCGCCCTGGTCGACGACCCCAAGCTGCCGCCCCGCGATCTGCTGCAGATCGTCTCCGGCCCTGACTTCCCGACCGGCGGTCAGATCATCGGCCGCGCCGGCATCCGCCAGGCCTACGCCACCGGCCGCGGCAGCCTCACCTTGCGGGCCAAGTGCACGATCGAAGAGGACGAGAAGGGCCGCGAGGCGATCATCGTCCACGAGATCCCCTACCAGGTCAACAAGGTGCGGCTCATCAGCCACATCGCCGAGCTCGTGCGCGAGAAGAAGCTCGAGGGCATCAGCGACCTGCAGGACTACTCCGACCGCACGGGCATGCGGATCTGGATTCAGGTCAAGCGCGACGCCTCGGCCCAGGTCGTCCTCAACTCGCTCTACAAGTCGAGCGACCTGCAGGTCAGCTTCGGCGTCAACATGATCGCCATCGCCGGCGGTCGCCCGCAGGTGCTGAGCCTGCACGAGTGCCTGACGCACTTCATCGACCACCGGCGCGAGGTGGTGACCCGCCGCTCGCGCTACGAGCTGCGCAAGGCGGCCGAGCGGCGCGAGATCGTCGAGGGCATCGGCGTCGCGATCGACGCGATCGACCGCATCATCGCCATCATCCGCGCCGCGCCCGACCCGGACGCCGCGCGCGAGGCCCTGTGCGCCGAGCCGCTGCACGGCTTCTCCGGCTTCCTGGCCCGCTGCGGCCGGCCCGAGGCCGAGGTCGAGGCCGCGAAGGGCAGGCCGTACCACCTCAAGCCGAACCAGGCCAAGGCGATCCTCGACATGCGCCTGCAGCGGCTCACCGGCCTCGAGCGCGAGAAGGTCGAGGGCGAGTACAAGGAGCTGTCCGCCACGATCGCCTACCTGCAGAGCATCCTCGCCTCCGACGCGATGTTGATGCAGGTGATCCGCGGCGAGCTGGTCGGCATCCGCGACGAGTACGGCGACGACCGCCGCACGGAGATCGTCGACGACGACTCGGAGATCGAGCCGATCGACCTGGTCGCCGACGAGCCGATGATCGTCATGCTGACGAACAACGGCTACATCAAGCGCCTACCGGTCGGCGAGTACCGGGTCCAGGGCCGCGGCGGCACCGGCGTCAAGGGCGGAGTCGGCCGCGACGCCGCCGACTTCGTGGTCGAGCTGTTCGAGGCGAGCACCCACGCCCACGTGCTGATGTTCACCAACACCGGCCGGGTGTTCCGCACCCGCGTGTTCGAGCTGCCGGCCGGTCGCCGCGACCACGCCGGCAAGGCGCTGGTCAACTTCCTCGACCTGCGCGACGGCGAGCGCGTGCTCGGCATGGTCCCGTACCGCGACGAGGACCTCGAGGGCGGCCACTTCTACGTCGTGATGTGCTCGCAGCAGGGCTACATCAAGCGCACCGCGCTCGACGAGTTCGCCAACATCCGCTCGACCGGCATCATCGCCGTCACCATCGAGGACGGCGACCAGCTGATCGACGCGCGCCTGACCAACGGCAAGCAGCAGATCATGCTGACCTCGGCCCAGGGCATGGCGATCCGCTTCACCGAAGACGACGTGCGTCCGATGGGCCGCACCGCCCGCGGCGTGCGCGGCCAGGACCTGCGCGAGGGCGACGCCGTCGTCAGCATGGCCGTGCTCGAGCCCGAGACCGAGGGCTCGATCCTCACCATGTGCGCCAAGGGCTACGGCAAGCGCACCGCCGCCTCGGACTACAAGGTCCAGAACCGCGCCGGCCTCGGCATCATCACGATCAAGGTCACCGAGCGCAACGGCCCGGTGGTCGCCTCCCTCCGCGTCGACGCCGACGACCACGTCATGGTCGTCACCAGCCGCGGCAAGGTCATCCGCACCACCGCCGCCTCGATCAGCGAGATCGGCCGCAACACCCAGGGCGTCCGCATCATCCGCATCGGCGAGGAAGAGCGGGTGGTCGCCGTCGAGCGCATCCTCGACCGCGAGGAGGAGGCCGGCGAGGAGGTCGGTGAGGTCGTCGAGGCCCCCGTCGGCGACGAGGTCGTCGGCGACGAGCCCGCCGGCGACGAGGGCGGCGAAGAGTAAACTGCCCCTGCGGACATGTTCCGAGGCACCTGGCCTGAAGGACAGCGATGAGCACCACGCCCGAGTTCTGGACCCAGATCCCCGGCGACGGCCGGGCCGGCGCCAACAGCCGCGCGCTCTTCAACGCCGCCCAGTTCGTCATCCCCGGCGGCGTCAACAGCCCGGTGCGCGCGTTCAAGGCCGTGGGCGGCGACCCGCCGTTCATCCGCGCCGCCCGCGGGCCCTACCTGCTGACGGAGGACGGCGTCACCCTGGTCGACTACGTCGGCACCTGGGGCCCGGCGATCCTCGGCCACGCCCACCCCGAGGTGGTCGACGCGGTCTGCCGCGCCGCCCGTGACGGTCTGTCCTTCGGGGCATGTACGGCCGGCGAGGTCGAGTTCGCCGAGCTGCTGTGCCGGCTGGTCCCGGCGCTGCAGGGCGGCATGGTCCGCCTGGTCTCCTCGGGCACCGAGGCGACCATGAGCGCGCTGCGCCTGGCCCGCGGGTTCACCGGCCGCAGCAAGATCGTCAAGATCGACGGCGGCTACCACGGCCACGCCGACTTCCTGCTGGTCGCCGCCGGCTCGGGGGCCGCGACCCTCGGCATCCCCGGCTCGGAGGGCGTGCCCGCGGCCACCGTCGCCGACACCCTCACCGTCCCCTTCAACAGCGTCGACGCGGTCGAGCAGGTGCTCGAGCAGCACCGCGGCCACGTCGCCGCCATCATCGTCGAGCCGGTCCCCGGCAACATGGGCTGCGTGCCCCCGCGCCCGGGCTACCTGCAGGCGCTGCGCGACCTGTGCACCCGCGAGGGCGTGGTCCTGGTGTTCGACGAGGTCATGACCGGCTTCCGCGTCGCCCTCGGCGGCGCCGGCCAGCGCTACGGCGTCACCCCCGACCTCGTCTGCCTCGGCAAGATCGTCGGCGGCGGGATGCCGGTCGGCGCCTACGGCGGCCGGCGCGACATCATGCAGCACGTCGCCCCGCTGGGCCCGGTCTACCAGGCCGGCACCCTCAGCGGGAACCCGGTCGCGGTCGCCGCCGGCCTCGCGACCCTGCAGATCCTCGCCCGCGACGACCCGTACGCCGCCCTCGAGGCGACCTCCGCCGCCCTGGCCGCCGGCCTGTCGGCGCGGGCCGCCAAGGCCGGCGTCCCGGTGGTGATGAACCGCGTCGGGGCCATGTTCACCGGCTTCTTCCGCGAGGGGGAGGTCCACGACTACGACGACGCCAAGGCCAGCGACCTCGGCGCGTTCGCCGAATTCCACCGCGAGATGCTGACCTGCGGCGTCTACCTGGCGCCGTCGCAATTCGAGGCCAGCTTTGTCTCGCTCGCCCACGACGCCGCGGCCCTCGACCACACCCTCTCGGCCGCCGAGGCCGCCTTCGCCGCGGTCGCCCGTCGCTACGGCTAGCGGAGGGGATTCGCCATGACCGAGCGTCGCAAGAGAGAGCCGCTCCTCAAGCAGCAGGGGCGGTGGTTCGTGCTCGCCGAGGCCGGCTCGGTCGGCATCGAGATGGCCGTGGCGATCGCCATCGGGGCGTTCGGCGGCATGTGGCTCGAGCGCCACGTCACGCACTGGGCCCCGTGGACCACGTACATCGGCCTGGGCGTCGGCATCGGCGCCGCCGCCGTGGCGATCGTCCGCACGGCCCGCAAGTTCAGCGCCCGCATCGAGGCCGAGGAGCGGGCCGCGGGGCAAAGTCACGAGTCGACTGACGATCCCGAGGTCCGGTAGTCGTGCGCGCAGGCACCTGGGATCTCGTGCGGCGCCGCGTGTATTTGTGGACGCTCACGCTCACCGTGATCGCGGCCGGTTCGGCGGCCGCGCTGGCGGGCGCGGAGCAGGCGTGGAGCGTGGTCGCGGGGGCTCTGATCGGCTTCGTCAACCTCGGCTCGCTCGCGCGGGCCGTGGTGCGTCTGGTGGCCGAGGTCCAGGCCGACCCGCAGCGGGGGGCCGGCGGGGCCGGCGGAGTCGGTCTTGCGCTGGTGCGCTGGCCGGTCGCTGCTCTTGCGACCGTCGCCGTCCTTTGGTACATGCCCGGCCGACCTGAGGGGCTCGCAGCAGGGGTCCTGGTGGCCCTGGCCGCCTTCTGCCTGGCGGCCCTTCAGAGCCGCGCCGACCTCTCCCGCGACGATCCCGAACCGGACGCCTGAACATGGGTGATCACGACAGTTGGTACACGCTCCTGATGCCCGAGTTCTGGGCGCACTTGGAGTCCAGCGCCGCCGAGCATCTGGCCCGTGACAAGGCGTTCCTGATCTTCGGTGCCACGCACTTCACGCTGGTACACGTCGCGGGGGCCCTCCTCGCCTTCGTGTTCCTGATCATCGCCGCGCTGCGCTACCGCGCCAGCCTGCAGGACAGCTCGCGCGGGGTGATCCCGCCGCGCAACTTCGGCCTGGCGGCGATGGTCGACGGCTTCGTCGGCGCCGTCTACAACCTCTCGGCCGACGTCATGGGCGAGGAGGACGCCAAGCGGTTCCTCCCCCTGACCGGCTCGCTGGCGCTGTTCATCTTCGTCTGCAACATCCAGGGTCTGATCCCCGGCATGTTGCCGCCGACCGACACGCTGAAGACCAACCTCGTCTTCGCGCTGATCGTCTTCATCGTCTACAACGTCGCCGGCGTGGTGAGGAACGGCTTCGGCTACCTCGCGCACTTCCTCGGGCCGAAGATCGGCGGCTTCCCCTGGCTGTTCTTCCTGTTCCTGCCGATCGAGATCGTCAGCCACCTGGCCCGCCCGGTCTCGCTGTCCTTGCGCCTCACCGGCAACATCGTCGCCGACCACAAGGTCGTCGGCGTGGTCGCCCTGATGGTGCCGCTGCTGGTGCCGCTGCCGTTCCTCCTGCTGGGTACGGTCGTGGCGATCGTCCAGACCCTCGTCTTCACCCTGCTGACCATCATCTTCATCGGCCTCGCCGTCGAGCACGCCGAAGAGCACTGAGCCCCCTGTCCTCGCGGCCCTGGCCGTTTCGGAGCTGTCCCATGCGCAACATCACCAAGATCGCCTCCTTCCTGTTCACCTTCCTCGTCCCCGCGATCGTCCTCGCCGCTCCCGGCGCCGCCGAGACCTCCGGCTCCGAGCGCTCGATCTACGGCTTCGCCATGGCGATCGCCATCGGCCTCGCCGCCCTCGGCGGCGGCCTGGGCCAGGGTCGCGCCGTCGCGGCCGCCCTCGAGGGTATCTGCCGCAACCCGAACAGCGCCGGCAAGGTCCTCGTCCCGATGCTCCTCGGCCTCGCCTTCATCGAGTCGCTGGTCATCTTCGCGCTGATCATCGCCTTCACCCTCGGCGGCTACGTCGCCCCGACCATCGGCTGAGCCCGTCCCGAGCCGCGCCCCGGCTCTTCGGCGCTCCCCGAGCCCCTCGGACGACCCCGTCCGCGGGGCTTCGTGCTTTGGTCGCATCTGCTTCTGAGAGCATGTCCCGCGAGACATGTACCGAGAGACATCCGTCTATCGCGTCGCAGCAAGGCCCTGCGCTACGCGCCGAGACCTCGTCGAGCCCGAGTCGCCCGTCGCCCTTACGCGAACTCGTCGTCAGCGCGACATCTCGTCGCTTCCGGTCGCCCGTCGGACCGATGCGAGCTCGTCGCAGTGCGACGGCTCGTCGCGTCCGAGTCGCTTGTCGCCCCGACGCGAGTTCGTCGCGCCGAGGCGAGTTCATTCCGGCGCGACGCCTCGTCGCCCCGGAGTCGCTTGTCGCCCCGACGCGAGCTCGTTGCAGCCCGACGACTCCTCGCCCCCGAGCCACCCACCGCGCGAGCTCGCCGCGCGGCAATGACACGCCGTTATTGTCGCGAGAAAGCGTCGGTTCGACGGCCAGCCCTGGCCGTCGAACCGGCGCCGCCGACCTGCTCCAAAGGCCATCTCCAATCGAAGCCCACGACGGCGAGTCCGCCTCTCACGACTGCAGCCGTGCCAGGGGTCCGGGGAAGGGCCGGCCGCGAATTAGAGGCAGGATGGGTGCGAGGCACGAGCGCGCATCCGGCCGGTTAACTCGCGGCCGGACCTTCCCCGGACCCCCCGCGAGGCGCAGTCGGCAATTCGCGAAGCACTCCCCCCAGCTCGCCGGGCTTCTACAAAGCCGAGCTCAGTAAGGACTAGGCGTCTCGCTCTTCTTGTCCGCCCCCGCTACCGACCGCTCGATGTAAGCGATGATCGAGTCCGCGACGTCGATCTCGGTCGTGCGCTCGATCCCCTCGAGCCCCGGAGACGAGTTCACCTCGAGCACCACCGGCCCGCGGCGGCTGCGGAGGATATCCACGCCGGCCACCTTGAGCCCGAGGATGCCCGCCGCCCGCACCGCCGTCGATCGCTCCTTCGGCGTCAGCTTGATCTTCGTCGCCTTGCCTCCGCGATGGAGGTTCGAGCGGAACTCGCCCGGCGCCCCCTGGCGCTTCATCGCTGCCACCACGCGGTTGCCGACCACGAACGCGCGGATGTCGGCGCCCTCGGCCTCCTTGACGAACTCCTGGACCAGGATGTTGACGTCGAGCCCGCGGAACGCCTCGATCACGCTGCGCGCTGCTGCGGGCGTGTCGGCCAGGACCACGCCGATGCCTTGCGTGCCCTCGAGCATCTTCACCACCACCGGCGGCCCGCCGATCACCTCGAGCAGGCCCTCGATATCCTTGATCGAGTGGCCGAACCCCGTGACCGGCAGCCCGATCCCCTTCGCCGCCAGGATCTGCATCGACCGCAGCTTGTCGCGCGAGCGCGAGATGGCCTGCGAGCGGTTCGGCGTGAACACCCCCATCATCTCGAACTGGCGCACCACCGCCGTCCCGTAGAACGTGTTGGACGCCCCGATCCGCGGGATGATCGCGTCGACGTCGGTGAGGTCCTCGCCGTGGTAGACCACGTGCGGCCGGCTCGACGTGATGTTCATGTAGCAGCGCAGGTAGTCGACGACCTTCACCTCGTGCCCGCGGTGTTCGGCCGCCTCGCGCAGCCGGCTGGTCGAATACAGCGACGCGTCGCGCGACAAGATCGCGATCTTCACGACACCCTCCGCAGCCTGTGACCGCAGCAGTAGCTCCGCTGGGGGTCGACGAGGAAGCGCCCGCGCACCGCCTCGCGCCCGAGCAGCATGCGAAAGCCGAGCAGCGCCCGGTTCGACAGCGTGAGCTCGACCGCGAACTCGAGCATCCCGACCCGGAGGGTCGTCTGCACCACCGGTCGCAGCTCGCTGTGTCCGCCCGACGTCCGGACCACGCGCTCGTCGACCAGCGTCGCCTCCGACACCACGTGTTCGCCGTCGTGATTCTGGTGCGGATGGACGCGGAAGCGGACCTTGGCGTTGGGCAGCTTCTCGATGCCGAACGCGTGCAAGGCCGAGGTGCGGGCGCCGGTGTCGACCTTGACCTTGAGCGCGCCGATCCCCAGATCTGGCAACGCGACCCATTCGCGCCAACCGAGCACAACCAGGGCGTCGACCCCGAGCGTCGTCATCACCACCACTCTGTTCACCTCGTCGGCGCGTGCGCCACGGCTAACGCTTGCCGAACTCGATGATACTTTCAAGCGCACGCCCCCCGGGCGCGACCGTGGCGCGCTCCGGGGGGCGTGCGACCTCACGCTTCGGTGAGGTCGTGAACGTGTCTGCTCACTCCGCGGCGAACTCGACATCCTCACCGTGCGTGTCACACGGCGGGAGCTCGTCGGGCTCGGCCGCGAACGCGTCGGAGGCCGGGGCGGGGACCTCGCCCTCGTGCGTCGGGCGCGGCCGGATCTTCAGATCCTCGTTGGCGCCGAGACCCTCGGTGTGAGTGTACACGAGCGGGTTGCGGAGCTCCTTCAGGCCCTCGGGGCGCTTGTGCGGCCGGTGGGTCACCAACCGCTCCTCGGCGAGGTCGAGCTGCTCGAGCTCCGCGTCGAGCGCGTCGAGCTCGTCGGCGGACATCACCTCGAGGTCCTCGACCGTCACGCCGAGCGCCTCGTACGTGGCGGCATCGTCACAACCGGGCGCGACGACGATCGCGGCGGTGAGGGCGGTGAGGGTGAGCGTGCGAATACGGGTGATGAACGACATGGCTATGGATCCTTTTGTGGTCCGCTGCTGGACCGGGATGCCGCCCCCTGTTCAATCTCCGCGCCGTCGCGCTTCTCCTTGAAATTATTCAGTTATCGATCGGAACACCGATCTCGACCGCAACACCCGTCGCCAGCCGTCGGCGGCCCCGCCGGCTACTCTGGTTGCCACGTGCGGGCGCCCGCCTGGGCGACGCCGGCGCGCACGTCGGGCCCGAACGCGAGCAGCTCGAACGCCGCCGCTGCGAGGCCGAGCCCGAGCGCCAGCAACAGGCCGAGTCCGACCGGCGAAGGCAGGCGCGAAAAGGGCGCCGTCAGCACTCGCAGCCCGGGGATCAACGCCCCGGCGGCCGCCAGGTAATTGGCGAAGCCCATGCCGAACGAGAACCCGAGGAACCACAACAGCCGCTGCGTCGGCGGCCACTCGGCGGGCGCGCGCGGGTCGACCACCCCGAGCGACACCTCGAACGTCTGCATCGCCACCAGCCCGAGGTAGGTGAGCGCCAGCGCGAACGTGTAGCGCACCGGCCGCGAGTCGATCGCCATCCACAGCGGCATCCGCCGCGCGTGCTCGCCGTAGTCGATGCGACCCTCGATCGCGCCGGCGACCAGCAACAGCGGGAAGCAGGCCCACAGCATCGCCGCGTGGGCCGGCGCCGGGATCTGCCCGCCGAAGCCGTCGAACCGCGACAGCACCATCGCCGCGAACACCAGAGTGAACAGCCAGAACAGCGGCGCCACCGCCCCGGCCGGGAGGTCCTGCCTGCGGGCCATCGATTATCCCGTGCGCCGGTTCATCGTCCGCCGCGTCGGGTACGGCAACCCCGCCGCAGCGCGCAGGCCGGCGCAGATCTCGAGCGCGTCGCTCGGCCGCCACTTCATCGGGAAGCCCACGCACTGCGTCGGCTTGAGCGCGTGGACCTGGCAGCTGTTCTCGGGCGTGAGGTACACGCACGAGCGCAGCGCGTCACCCTGGTCGATCAGACAGGTCGACCCGTCCTCGCGCTGCCACGTGAAGCGGGCCAGGTACGCCTCCGCCGTGAGCCCTGCGTGGGCGGCCAGCCGAGTCACGTCGTCCGGGGTCAGCGCCACGTCGCCGTCGCCGCGGCAGCAGTTGCCGCAGCGATGGCACGCGAACTCGGACACCTCGTAGGGCCACTCGGTTTCGGGGGGCGTCGCCATCCGGCCGCGACTATCGCCGCGCTCGCCGTCCGCGTCGAGCCCCCGCCGGCGTGGCATCATCCCCGCGTGTCGCCCCGCCTGCTCCTCGCCTGCGCCCTCCTCCCCGCCTGCGCCGCGAGCCCCGCGCCTCCGCCCGCGCCCGTGGCCGTCTGTCCGATCCCCGACCGCGACGCCCCCGTGGTGCGCGCCAGTGACATGTCCCCAGAGACAGCCCATGCCGAGGCCCTCTTGCTGCGCAACGCCCGGCTCATCGACGGCAGCGGCGGCGCCCCGCAGGTCGGCGTCGACGTCCTCGTCCGCGGCGGGCGGATCGCCGAGATCGGCAAGAGCCTCGCCACCCCCGCCGGCGCCGCAGTCATCGACCTCGGCGGCCGCACCCTCCTGCCCGGCCTCATCGACGCCCACACCCACTTGCTGAGCGAGATGGCCCCCTCGCACGCCGAGGGCGTCATGCGCGAGGTCCAGGAGAGCGACGCCGACCTCGCCTTGCGCGGCGCAGCCCACGCGCGCACCACCCTCCTGGCCGGCTTCACCACCGTGCGCGACGTCGGCGGCACCTTCGCCATCCGCAGCCTGCGCGACGCCATCACTGCCGGCCGGATCAGCGGCCCGCGGATCGTCGCCGCCAACCACGCCATCGGCATCACCGGCGGCCACTGCGACGACACCAACGGCCTGCGCCCCGACGTCTTCGGCGGCCCGCCCGACTTCCGCGCCGGCATCGCCGACGGCCCTGACGAGGTGCGCAAGGCAGTGCGCCACCAGATCAAGCTCGGCGCCGACGTGATCAAGGTCTGCGCCACCGGCGGCGTGCTCAGCTCGGGCGACGGCGCCGGCGACCCGCAGCTCACCCCGGCCGAGCTGGTCGCGATCGTCGACGAGGCCGCCCGCGCCGGGCGCAAGGTCGCCGCCCACGCGCACGGCACCGAGGGCATCAAGGACGCCGTGCGCGCCGGCGTCCACAGCATCGAGCACGGCAGCCTGCTCGACGCCGACGCGATCGCCATGATGAAGAAGAAGGGCACCTTCCTCGTGCCCACCGTCTACGTCGGTCGCGTCATCGAGCAGGCCGCCGACGGCGGCAAGCTCGCGGCCGACAGCGCCGCCAAGGCCAAGTTCATCGCCCCGCGCATGCGTGACAGCTTCGCCCGCGCCGCCAAGGCCGGCGTGAAGATCGCCTTCGGCACCGACGCCGGCGTCTTCCCTCACGGCGACAACGCCCGCGAGTTCTCGGTCATGGTCGACCTCGGCATGGCCCCGAAGGACGCCATCGTCGCCGCCACCAGGAACGCCGCCGAGCTGCTCGGCCTGCGCGACCTCGGCCAGGTCAAGCCCGGCTACGTCGCCGACCTCGTGGTCGTCGACGGCGACCCGCTGGCCGACATCCGCGTGCTCGAGCGCCCCGCGCTGGTCGTGCAAGGCGGCCGACCGGTGCGGCCGCCCGCCTGGTGATGTGCCAAACTTCCGCGCGCGTGTCCTCTCTCCCGCGCGACCTCAGCCTGCGACTCGACGCGATCGGCAGCCCGCTGCCCGATCCCGCGCCATTCCGCCACGCCGCCGTGCTCGCCCCGATCCTGGTCGAAGAGACACCCGGCGACGGCCCGCGCCTCCTCCTCATCGAGCGCGCCGGCAACCTGCGCAGCCACCCCGGCCAGCTCGCCTTCCCCGGCGGCAAGCCCGACCCCGAGGACGCCGACCTCGTCGCCACCGCCCTGCGCGAGGCCTGGGAGGAGGTCGCCCTGCCGCCCGGCCGCGTCACCGTGCTCGGCCGCCTCCACCCCGTCCCGGTCCCCACCGGCTACGTCATCATCCCCTTCGTCGGCCTGGTCGACGGCCCCTTCGTCCCCACCCACGCCGAGGCCGAGGTCACCGCCGTCCTCATGCCCTCGCTGCGCCGCGTCTCCGACCCCGCCGTCTACCGCTTCGCCGGCGAGCGCGAGTGGCAGGGCCAGCGCTACGAGCTGCACGAGTTCCAGATCCACGAACCCCCGCTGTGGGGCGCGACGGCCCGCATCGTCTACGATCTTTTGCAACGGCTCGACCTCGCGCCCGCCCGCCCGCCAGAGGCGCCGTGAAGCAACCTGTCCCGAAAGCCGGGCCCGCGGAAGACCGCGAGCCACGCCCCGAACCGCCGGCGAACGAACCAGGCGCCCCCCCGGTCGCGCCATCACATGTCCCTCAAGACAGTCCCGAAGTTCTGGCGAGAAAACCCACCGCGGCTGGTCCATCACCTGACCCTCGAGACAGCCAAGAAACTTCGCCCGCCCGCGCTGGGGCCGCTCCACCACCTGTCCCTCAAGACATCCCTGAATCTCCGGCGGGCAAACCGGGCGCTGCCCCGGCCGCCCCTTCGTCTGTCCCTCAAGACAGCCTCGAATTCACGTCCTCGGCCGCGCCATCACCTGTCCCTCAAGACAGCCAAGATTCGCCCCCCGACGACGCCCCCGTCCGCGAGCTCACCCCCGCGATCCTCGCCCGCCTCGCCGCCGTCGCCGAGGCCAACGGTTTATTAAAACTCGGCGTCGTGCGCCTCGACCACCCCGGCTTCGTTCCCGCCCGCGCCGCGCTCGACGCCTACGTCGCTGCCGGCAAGGCCGGCGACATGGATTTCATGCCGCGCACCCTCGAGCTGCGCAAGCGCCCCGAGGGCATGCTCCCGGGCGCCCGCACCTTGCTCGTCGCGGCGGTCCCGTACGGCGGCGAACCGGGCCCGATCGCCCGCTACGCTCGCAGCCGCGACTACCACACCGTCGTCCACCAGCGCCTGATCGCCCTCGAGACGGCACTGCACGCCGAGCTGCCCGGCGTGCGCAGCCTGATCTGCGTCGACACCAAGCCCGTCCTCGAGCGCAGCGCCGCTGCGCTCGCCGGCCTCGGCTTCCTCGGCAAGCACGGCTGCCTCATCGTCCCCGGCCTCGGCAGCTACGTCTTGCTCGGCGAGATCCTCTGCACCGCCACCTGGCCCGAAGACCAGCCGCTCGCCGCGCCCGCCAATCCCCCCTGGGACGCCTGCGGCGCCTGTACCCGCTGCCTCGACGCCTGCCCGACCGCCGCCTTCGACGCCCCCGGCCAGCTCGACCCGCGGCGCTGCCTCAGCTACCTCACCATCGAGCACCGCGGACATGTCCCCGAGGACATCTCCAAAAATTTCGGCGAGCGCCTGGCCGGCTGCGACGTGTGCCAGGAGGTCTGCCCGTACAACGCCGGCCTCGGCCGCAACGCGCGGATCCCCGCCGTCGCCTGGCTCCCGCCCGCGCCCCGGCCCGCGCCCTCCGTCACCGCCATGGCCGCGCTCGGCGGCGCCCAGTACCGCGGCTTTGTCCGCCACACCGCCTTGAGGCGGATCCCCCACCGCCTCATGCGCCGCAACGCCCTCCTCGCGCTCGGCAACCGCACCGGCACGCCCGACCCCGGCGAGCGCCACGCCTTCGCCGCCGGCCTGCTCGAGCCCGACTCACGCGTCCACGACGCCGCCCTGTGGGCCGCCACCCGCCGCGGCCTCGACGAGCAGGCCCTCGCCCCGGAGCTCGCGGAGATCCGCCGTCAACGCGAGGAGGCCGCCGCAGCCGCCCTCGCCGCCGCCGAGGCCCGCGAACAAGAAGACGACGACTGACGACCCGATCTGTCCCGACAGACAGCTCATCACGCCTGTCCCATCGGACAGGCTCGTGGTCACGTCATCCTTGATCTTCCGCCCGCCCGTCACGCCCGCGCTGCCAGCCACGCAGTCATCGCCGCGTGTCCGCGGCGCAGCGCCGCCGGTCCGGCGTCGAGGCGGAACGGAGTCACTCGCGGCAGGTCGTCGACCATCAGCACCTTCCGACCTGGCCCATCGGACAGCCCCTTCGGCACCTCCGCCGACAGCCCGCGCCACGGGCTGCGCGAGCGGAGCGCGTGGTGCAGCGCGCGTTCGCCTGGTTGCAGCGCGCACAGGCCCAGGCGGTCCGCCACGCCGCCGTCGAGCAGCAGCCGGCCCTCGTGGCGGAGCGGGCGGAACATCAGCGGCACCGTGCAGGACGCCTGGATCGCCGGACCCAGCGGCCCCTGGTCGACCGCGCGGACCCGGCGGGACGCGATGTCGTAGACCACCGCCGCGAACGGCAGGCGGCAGTCCTCGACGCGACGGACCCCGCGGTCGTCGAGCAGCGAGCGCAGCTTCGCCGCGAACTTCCCCCCCTTCAGCAACCCGCCGAGCGGCAGCCCCGGGTCCCAGAAGTCGGCCCGGCGCAGGCGCAGCAGCTCCTCCGCCAGCTCGGTCGCCGACAGCCCCGACGCCCACAGCCCGCCGGCCAGCGCCCCTGCGCTGACCCCGACGATCCGCCGCGGCGCCAGCCCGGCCTCCTCGAGCGCCTGCAGCACCCCCGTGTGGGCGAAGAAGCCGAAGAACCCGGCCGACAGGGCCAGCGTGAACGGCTCGGCGGCGAGCCACTCGCGGTTGGACGCGTAGTTCATGGATGACTCGAGGGACATGTGCGGTCGGACGCCTGCGTCGCGGATGACTCAAGGGACATGTGCGTACAGCAGCGCGAGGACACGATACCCGGCCACCAGCTCGTCGGGAAGCCCGGACGCCGGCAGCCCGCGCGCTCGCGCCTCCGCGAACAGCTGCGCCAGCGCCAGCCCCGCGGCCGCGAACAGCGCGTCCAGCTTCGCGTCCTCGGCCAGCGCTTGCTGGACCTCCGCGTTGCGGCGCCCGAGCTCGATCGACCACGCCCGCCCCTCCGCGTTGCCGAGCCGCGCCGCCTGCCACGACAGGATCGCCCCCTCGATCGCCACCGGCCGCGTCAGCGCCTGCCGCAGCAGCTCCTCGAACCCGCGCGGCCCCGGGGCCAGCCGGCGCAGCGGGTGCTGCTTCAACGACTGCGCGCACATGTCCGCAAGGGCATGTCCGTCGAGACATGGCTTTTCGCGCATGAACTCCGAGACAGGCGATCCAGGCGCCGCGCAGCGCTCGCGGAACGCGTCGAGCCCGGCCCGCTGCGGCGACCCCGGCGCGTGCAGCAGCCGCTCGCGCAGCGCAGTGCGCACCACCTCGCGGGCCAGCCCCTTCACCTGCGCCGCCAGCCGCTCGCTCCCCGCCCGCGCCCCCTCGCGGGTCAGCGCCAGGCGCCCGCCGATCCAGTCCAGCGGCGGCGGCAGCTCGAGGTCGTTGATGTGCAGCCCGCCGCCCCACACCGCGATCTTGGCTGGCCGCGCCTCGACCCGCAGCGCCCCCAGGCACAGCGCGTCGGCCACCGGCAGCACCGCCAGCGACGGCCCGGCCCCTCCCGCGCGGCGCAGCGGCGCCCGGCTCGGCCGCGCCGTCGTCGTCGTCGTCGCAGCCGCCGCGGCCGCCAGCGGATGACCGGCCGCGTGCAGCAGCCGCGCCTCTCCCGGCGTCACCAGCAGCGCCGGCCCGGCCAGCGCGCGCGAGCCCGACCCCGGCGGCAGCAGCCCGAGGCTCTCGCTCCGCGCGTCCGAGCGCGACACCATCCGCACCGGCTCGAGCGTGCGCGGGTCGTAGCGGACCCACAGCGGCGCGTCGACCACCTCGGCCACCGCCTGCCCGAGCGCCTCCGCCACCAGCAGGTGGGCCCGCAGCTCCGCGCGCTCCCACGGCGGCCGCGCCGACGCCTGCGCCTGCGCGATCGCACCTGGCCCGAGGACCAGGCGGCGCTGCCCCTCCGCCGGCGCCGGCAGCAGGTGCCCCTCGGGCGTCGTCGGCATGTCCCAAAGGACAGCATCACCGAGCACCCGCTGGCACAGCGCGCGGCCCTCGCGGCTCAGCGCCCACGGCTCGTGGCGCGGGTCGGGCGAGCGGAAGGTCGTCCAGCGCTGCTTCGGATCTTCGACCACGATCCCGCCGACCTCGCGACAACGAATCAGCGCGTGCTTCAGCGTCACCGGCTGCCCGGCCATGTCGTGTCCGACCGTCAGGGCCAGCAGCGGCGACTCGTCCCACGCCAGCTCCGCCGCCTCCTCGCCGCCCGGCTCGCGCCGCGGCCGGTAGCGCACCGCCAGCGCCGCCCCCGTCAGCGCCCCCGCCTGCGCGCGCACCAGCGGCAACTCCCACGGGCTCTCGTGGGCCAGCGCTGGCGCCAGCAGGCGAGCGATCACCCGCAGCGCCGCCGCCCGACAGCTCTCTGCGATCGCGTTCAGCAGCCCCTTCTCCGCCCGCAGCCCGTCGATCGTCAGCGCCTCGGGCGTCTCGCCGACCAGCTTGGCCACCAGAGTCACCCCCGCGATCGTGCGCGCCGACTCGCGCACGTGGGCGACCCGCCGCTCGTGGAACAGCAGCGCGATCGCCCCCTCCTCGGCCGAAGCGAACCGATGCACGAACGCCTCGAGCGTCACCTGCACCCGCGCCCCCGCGGCAGTGCTCGCGCTCGCCTCAGCCCCCATCGGCACCTGTTCCGGGGGCAATGCGCTTTTGAACAGGTTCGAAAGGTCAGCTCGCTCGAACTGCGGGCTCTCGCCGAGCGCGCGCGCCGGCACCGGCCGGGCCTCCGGGATCGCCTTCTGCAGCAGCGCCAGCTCCGACGGCCACAGCGCGTACACCCGCGCCTGGATCGCCGGCGCCACCGACTCCGCCTGGTGCGGCCACGTGTAGACCAGGTCGCGGCCCTGGCGGCAGCGCTGGGCCACCTGCTCGATCGGCGCCGGCCGGCCGCTCACCGTCGGCACGTGGCGCAGCTCGGTCGGCCACTGGACCGCGAAGCCCGCCGCGCTCTGGTCGGGGAAGCTGTGCGCGCGCGCGTCGAGCAGCCACGCCGCCAACAGCTCGCAGCCGGCGTCGAGCGCCACCGACGCCTCGTCCGCCGTCAACCTCACCCGCGGGCACTCGATCCACCCCGCGAACTCGGCGGGCGTCAGCCCGAGGCGGGTCAGCGCGGGCGCCAGCGACACCAGCCGCACCCCCTCGCGCACCAGCCACGGCCCGCCCTGCTCCGGCGCCCAGCCCCACGTCCCGACCGGCGCCTCGGCTGTCCCGAGAGACACCTTGAGCCCCGGCAGCGGCCGTCCGAGCTTGATCCACGTGTTCGCCTTCTCGCTCGGCTCTGCCCCCGGCAGCGCCGCCAGCCACAGCTCCGTCAGCGCCGCCTCGGCCCCTGCCTGGCGCGCCAGCCAGCTCGTCAACCGGCGCCCGAAGCCCGGCCGCGGCCACTGCAGCTCGACCTCGAACGCCTGCGGCAGGCAGCGCCCCGCCGACGGCAGCTCGCCGTACGGATCTTGGCCGGCGGCGTGGCTGTCCTTGCGGACATATCGCACCGCTCCCGCCGCCGTCCGCACCTCGACCACCACCGGCGCCCCCGCCAGCGCCTCGTTGACGCCCGCGCCGACCAGCCGCCGCCAGGCAGCGGCCGGTCCTTTCGGACATGCCTCTTCGGACATGTCCGAATCGCCGTCCGCCGCCGCCAGCACCAGCCCGCGCAGGTCGACCTGCGCGAAGTCGAAGCCCGCCGTCGAGAACGTCAGCGTCAGCGTCCGCAGCTCGCCGTCCTCGCGCTCGCGGGCGAAGCCGCGGGCCCCCGGCGCGACCGCGTTGGCCGCCCGCACCAGCGGCAGCGTGAAGTGCCACGCCCCCGGCCGCGGCAGCTCGCGCAGGCGCAGCACCGCCTCCGTGCGCGCCACCGTGAACGCGCGCAGCGCCCCCGCCTCACCCTCCGCGCGGCGGATCCGCCCCAGCGCCGAGGCCACGCTCGGGTGCAGCTCGCTCATCCGCGGCCCCTCCCGCGAGCGCTCGTCCCCGTCCGCCCCGCCGGCACGCCCGCGAGTCTACCGCAGTCCCGCGCCCTCGCGCCGCCCACTCCCGGCGCGCCTACGCACGCGCCCTCGCGGCGATGCCTCGATCTCGGCCCGCGAAGCCGCACCGACCGCGCCCGGAGCGAGGTCGACGCGAAGAAGTCACCACACCACCGCCCGTCACCCGCGCTCGAGCGACGCAACCACTCCGGCCGCGGCGCATCGAAGATGCCGCGCTCTCCAGCCCCGTCACCCGCACTCGAGCGGCCCCGCCACGCACTCCGGCTGCAGCGCGTCGATGATGTTGATGTACGGCCGCATGCACAGCCACGCCGCGGCGGCCGTATTCTTCGCCCGGCACTCCGCGAACACCTCGGACGGCTCGAGCCACAGCACCGCCTCTTTGTACGTATAATTAAAATCGTTGGCGTACTCGCGCCGCGCGATCACGAAGTCGCCGGCGATCTCGAGCGAGCCCACGTCGGACCCGAGCACCGGCCACGCCAGCGTATAGGTCACCTGCCCCGGCGTACGGTCGCGCAGCGCCTCGAGCACGCAGTGGACCCGCGCCAGGTCGTCGGTCGACGCAGTGTCGTCCCAGTTCGGCCCGCTCTCGAACGAGAACAGCGCCGCGTCCGACGGGCACAGCGTCTCCTCGTGGCCGCACGTGAACTGCGTCGACACGCGCCCGTCCGTCGGGTCCTCGTCCTCGAAGACCTGGCACTCGCCGCCGGTCGTCGTGCTCGCGTCCGTCGTCCCCGAGGTCATCGATGCGTCCGTCGTCGCCTCGCTCGTCGTCGTCGATGAGGTCGACGTCGGCGTCGGCGCCTCGCTCGTGCTGTCCGGCCCGGTCGTCGCCCCGGTGCTGTCGGCGGTGCTGCCCGTCGTCGCCTCGGTCGTCGTCGCGGGCCCCGGACCGCAGGCCGCGATCAGCAGGACCGCGCCGAGGAGAGTGCAGAGCGTCGTCGTGTTCAGGTCCATCGCCCGGTTCGCCATCCACCGACTCTCGCACGCTTGGGCCAGCCTCCGCGTCCGCGCCCGCGCGACCTTCCACAACCACAAAATCACCGGCCCCCTGTCAGCGAACGGTCGCCCCCGGGCAACAGCATCTGTCCCCCGGGCCATGTCCTCGCGCGAGCTTCACCCCGCGCGCCCGAGCGCCCCGTCGATCGCCTCCGCCACTCGCTCCGGCGTCGGTGCATCCACCAGCTGCGCGCGGATCGCCAGCGCCAGCGAACGGCAGGCCGCCCGCGGCTCGCCCGCGTGGCTCTTCGCCGCCGCGCGCAGCAGCGGCTCGCCCGCGTCGAGCCACAGCGGCGTCGCGCGCCAGCACGCCGCAGCCACCGGCTGACCTGTCCACAAGACCAGCACCCCCGCCGGCCCGCGTCCGAGCTCGATCCCCAGCCCCCCGCGCGGCGCATCCGCGGCCTCGCCGGTCCCCACGCACAGCCGCACCGGCGCCCCCGCGCTCACCAGCCCCGCCTCGACGCTGGCCCGCAGCGCCTCCGCCTCGCCCGGAGCCTCGCGGATCAGCGCGCAGCCGCGGCCGAGCTCGGCGATCGTCAGACCTGTCCCTTCGACCAGGCGACCGAGCCACTCGAGGTCGCCGGCCTCCGCCGCCAGCACCGGCACCCCCGCCCCCGCCGCGGCCGCCAGCAGGCGCCCTGTCGCCGCCTCGCCGGCCCCCAGCGGCGCCCACAGCAGCGGCCGCGCCAGCGCTTGCAGCTGCGCCAGCGACAGCGCCCGCTCGCCGGCCAGGTCGCGCAGCACCGGTCGCCCGAGCAGTCCGGCCCCCAGGTGGCTGCGCTCGCGGGCCAGGTGCGCGTGCAGGTACGCGTAGTGATCGTGGCGAGCGCGGGTCCACGGCCCGGCCTCGGCCGCCGCCTCGGCTGTCCTTTCGACCAGGCGCTCGCGCAGCCCCGCGATCGCCAGCGCGATCTTCCCCAGCACCGCCGCGCGGCCCGGGTCGTCGACCACCTTGTCGCGCGCCATCGTCGTGCGCAGGCTCGGCGAGTCGGCCCACACCTGCAGGTGCTCGAGCGTCGGCCCCGGCGGCGGCTGCAGGTCGGCCAGCAGATCGGCGGCTGTCCCCTGGGACAGCACCAGCCCGCGCCGCAGCAGCACCGCCTCGGGCGGCACCGCGAAGGCCACGTGGATCGCCCCGTCGGGCTGGGCCTCGACCGCCGCCAGCGCCCCCGGCGGCGCCGGTGCGTCCTGGATCAGCTCCGGCCCCTCGCCGCCGGCCACGTCCTCGAACGACAGCTCGAGCCGACAGAACCGGCACCAGCGCCACAGGCTGTCGCGCACTGCCTCGGCGATCTGGGCCCGCTCGGGCGCCCGGCCGCGGCGCAGCAGCGTCACCGTCGTGCCCTCCAGCGGCTCGGAGAGCGGCCGCTTGTCGAACCGGCGGTCGGCGTAGAACGTCAGCTCCCACGCCTCGCCCGCGCGGCCCGTCTGCACCACCACCGCGTCGGGCTGCCAGGCGAACACGCTGACGAAGCCGATCCCGAACCCGCCGGCCATCGTGCGATCGTCGGCCTTGGTCGAGGCGAACAGGCGCGTCAGGCCGCCGTCGATGATCGCCTCGTCCATCCCGGCGCCGGCGTCGGCGACCCGCAGCTCGAACACCACCTCGTCGGGGTCGGCCGACTCGCCGGGGTGGACGTCGAGCGCCACCTCGGCGCGGTCGCTGCCCGCGTCGAGGGCGTTCTGCACCAGCTCGCGCAGGAAGTCGTAGGGCCCTTCGAACTGCGCGACCAGGCGGTCGAGCAGCGCCGCGACGCCGCTCACGTCTCGCCGACCTGTCTTTCGAGACCTGCCCTCAAGGACATGGCCTGAGTTCTCATGTCTCTTCGGACAGGAGCGCCGCCAGCTCGGGGTCGGCCGCCAGCAGCGCCCGCACGTCGCCGGCGATGTCGAGCTCGAGCGGGCTGGAGATGGCCGGCTTCCCGCGCAGGCCCCAGATCCGCTTCGACTGGTAGCGCACCGCGCCGAGCGGGTCGCCGTGCAGCATGATGCAGCTGTCGAGGCCGGCGTCCGGCTCGCACGACTCGGTGCGGATCTTCACGGACTTGTCGTCCTGCAGCAGGCGCATGTGGGCCCGGCCCTCTTGCTCGTCGGGCTGCCACTCGAACAGCTCGAAGCTCCCGCGGAGCAGCGACCCCTTGTACAGCGCGCCGAACTGGCGCCGGCCCTTGGCCTCGAACACCACCAGAGCGCCGACGCTGTCGCCGACCTTCTTCGGCACCTGGGTGAGCCACACGCGGTTCGTCAGGGGCAACCGGTTCTCGGCGCCGTCACCGCCGCACGCGGCCAGGGATGTCAGGGAGACCCCGAAAAGCGCCAGGGTCGCAGTTTGCAGAATGCGCGAAAAGCTGGTCACGGTGCGCTATGGTCGCAACAGTCATGGTTCGTCGCAAGCGTTCCGCAACAGTTCACTGCTCTGGCCCGTTGCTCATGCTTGGGGCCGCTCTCCTGGCGACCGGCTGCGAGGGAGGCGCAAGCAAGACCGCCCCGGCTCCTGCCGTCGCGAGCAAGTCCGAGAGCAAGTCCGAGGCCCCGAAGAAGAAGGCGAGCCGGCCGGTGCCCTCGGCCGCGCAGCTGCTCGAGACGGCGAAGAAGTACTTCGCGCCGCTGCCCGCCGCGGCCGACTCGCCGAACAACCCGATCACCCTCGAGAAGGTCGCTCTCGGCCGGATCCTCTACTACGACACCCGGCTGTCGAAGAACCACGATCTGTCCTGCAACAGCTGCCACAAGCTCGACGACTACGGCATCGACCACGAGGCCACCTCGCCCGGCCACAAGAAGCAACGCGGCGAGCGCAACACGCCGACGGTGTACAACGCCGCGTTCCACATCGCCCAGTTCTGGGACGGCCGCGCGACCGACGTCGAGGACCAGGCGCTCAAGCCGGTGACCAACCCGGTCGAGATGGCGCTCGCCGACGAGGCCGCCTGCGTCAACTCGGTCAAGTCGGTCCCGGGCTACGCCGACCTGTTCAAGGCCGCCTTCCCGGCCGACCCCGACCCCTGCAACCCGCGCAACATCTCGCTGGCGATCGGCGCCTTCGAGCGCGGCCTCGTCACCCCCGCGCCGTTCGACGACTTCCTCGGCGGCAACATGACCGCGCTGAGCTCCGACGCCCTCCGCGGCCTCGAGCTGTTCATCGAGCTCAACTGCGTCAGCTGTCACACCGGCCCGACGCTCGGCGGCACGATGTACCAGAAGCTCGGCGCAGTGAAGCCGTACGAGGCGAAGGACCTCGGCCGCTTCAAGATCACCAACAAGCCCGAGGACAAGCACGTGTTCAAGGTCCCCGGCCTGCGCAACGTCGCCAAGACCGCGCCCTACCTGCACGACGGATCGGCCAAGGAGCTCGGCGACGCCCTCGACGTCATGGCCGAGTACCAGCTCGCCAAGGGCAAGCTGTCCGACGAGGAGAAGACCTACCTCATCGCCTTCCTCGACAGCCTCACCGGCAAGATCGACATGGACTACATCAAGCTCCCCGATCTGCCGATCAGCGGGCCCGACACCATCAAGCCCGACCCGAACTGATCTGTCCCACAGGCCAGCTCGCTCCCCCGACCTGACCTTTCGAACATCTGACAGCGGCGCCGCGGCCCCGGGCGTGACCGCGGCACCGCTGTCACACTTGACCGCGCCTGACCGGCGGGCTAACCCCATCAGGCATGCGTTCGCTTATCTTTGGCTGTTCATCCGCGCTCCTCCTGCTCGCCGCGCCGGCCTCGGCCGCCGAGCTCGTCACCACCAGCGACACCGACTTCGAGCCGGCCTCGGTCGTCATCGTCTCGCCGGAGGACGGGTCCGTCTTCGACGGCTCCCCCGACGTCGTCGTCCCCGTCACCATCGAGTACGACGGCTTCGGCGCCCTGGCCGTCTCGCTGTCGGTCGACGACGCCCCGTCCGTCACCTGCCCCGAAGCGCCGCCCTGCACGATCGAGACGACCCTCTCGCCCGGCATCCACAAGCTGAAGGCCGTCGGCGACGACGGGGTCACCCAGGTCGACACCCACGAGATCACGATCGAGGTCAAGGACACCGGCAGCGCAACCGAGAGCGACACCGACACAGACACCGGCTCCCCCACCGAGGCGACGAGCTCCCCCACCAGCGGCGCCGAGCCGGCCACCGACACCGACGCGAGCGACACCGACCCCACCGACGGCGAGAGCGACGGCAGCAACAGCGGCAGCGGCGACAAGGAGGGCTGCGGCTGCAAGGCCACCCCGGGCGCGCCCGACCTGCTCGGCCTGGCCCTGCTGGCCCTGTTCGCCCCGTGGCGCCGCCGCCGTCACGCCTGAGCAGCCGAGGCGCCATGCGACCCGCGACCGGCCTCCGTCACGCTCGCGCGCAGCCCGGCGCGCTCGTCCCGAACGCGGGCGCGATCGGTCTCCGTGGCGCTCGCGCGCGGCTCGGCACGCTCGCGCCAACCACGGGCAGGACCGACCGCCGTCCCGCTCGCGCGCGGCTCGGCGCGCTCACCATGATCGCGGCCGCGACCGGCCTCCTCGCGTGCACGCAGGACCCCGAGCCCGCGGCACCACCTGTCCCCGAGGCCATGGCCCGCCGCCTCACCGCGTTCGAGTACGCGAACACGGTGCGCGATATCCTCGGGGTCGAGGCCGCACTCACACGCGAGTTCCCGGCCGACCCGCCGGCGCTCGGCTTCGACACTGTGGCGGCGTCACAACCACCATCGGCGTTGCTGGTCCAGATCTTCCAACACTCGGCGGAGTCGATCGCTGCAGCGACTCTCGCCTCGGAGTCGGCCCGCGCGGCGCTGATGGTCTGCACGCCGGACCCCGCCGACCCAACGTCGTGCCTGCGCGCGATCGTCGAGCCGCTGCTGACCCGCGCCTGGCGCCGCCCGCCGACCGACGGCGAGATCGGTCGCTACGTCGCGCTGGTCGACCCCGCCGAGCTCGACTCCGGCCTGCGCCTGGTGATCGAGGCCGCCCTGCTGTCGCCGCACTTCACCTTCCGCTGGGAGCACGACGCCGGAGCGCCAGGCGAGTCGCACTGGCTCGACGACTACGCCCTCGCCGCCCGCCTGTCCTACTTCTTGTGGAGCAGCGCCCCCGACGACGAGCTGCTCGCGCTCGCGGCCGTCGGCGAGCTGCAAAGCGAACCCGTCCTCGCCGAGCAGGTCGAGCGCATGCTCGCCGACCCGCGCAGCGCCGGCTTCGTCGACGGCTTCGCCGGCCAGTGGCTGTACTTCCGCGGCCTCGACGACATCTTCCGCGACGCCCACCGCTACCCGCGCTACGACGACGCGGTCCGCGAGTCGATGCGCGAGGCGATGCGCCGGCGCTTCCGCGAGTTCCTGGTCCCCGGCCGCGACCTCCGCGATCTCCTTCTCGACACCCACGCCCACGTCGACGCCGAGCTGGCCGCGCTCTACTACTTGCCCGACGAGCTCGCAGTCGACGAATTCACCCGCATCGACCTCGGGCCGCACAAGCGCCGCGGCCTGCTCACCGAGCCGGGCTTGATGACCGTGCTCGCCTATCCGTTCGCCAGCTCGCCGACCCGTCGCGGCCGCTTCGTGCTCGAGCAGCTGCTGTGCTCGCCCCTGCCGCCGCCGCCCCCCGAGGCCGCCACGCAGGCCGAGAGCGACGCCAGCACCGCGCGCGAGCGGCTGGCCCAGCACCGCGCCGATCCAGCCTGCGCCGGCTGCCACGCGATCCTCGACCCGATCGGCCTCGCCTTCGAGCACTTCGACGCCGTCGGTGCGTGGCGCGGCAGCGAACACGGCGAGCTCATCGACGCGTCCGGCGAGCTGCCCACCGGCGAACCTTTTTCAGATGTCCGCGAGCTCGCCGAGATCCTCGCCGACGACCCCCGCTTCCCCCGCTGCGTCGCCACCAAGGTGCTGACCTACGCCCTCGGCCGCCCACTGGTAGCCGAGGACCAACCCGTCCTCGAGGACATCATTAAAAATTTCATCGCCGCCGACCGCGACCTGGTCGCGCTGGTGGTGGCGGTGGTCCAGAGCGATCCGTTCCGGATCCGCCGCGCGCAGGAGGCCCCGTGATGTCCGCCGCGCGGTTCGCCATCAAGTGTCTTGGAGGTCATGTCCATCGCTACATGTCCTCGAGGACATTCCATGTCACCCCGCAGGAGGCCGCATGAAGTCTGCCACGCGTCGTGGTCTGTCGCGCCGGGCCCTCCTGGCCGGTGGAGTCGCGCTCGGCCTGCCGTTCCTCGACGTCATGCGCCCGCGGGCCCGCGCGGCCGAGGCCGTGCGGCCGCGGCGGCTGCTGTGTTACTTCGTGCCCAACGGCGTGCGCGGCGACGCGTGGTTCCCGGCGCCCGACCCGGAGCTGCAGCTCTCGCCCTCGCTGGCCGCGCTCGCGCCGGTAAAAGACCGGGTCATCGTCTTCTCCGGCGTCGCCAACACGCCAGGCATGCCCGAGCTGCCGGGCTCGCACGCCTCGGGCACGGCGGCCTTCCTCACCGCTCGCAAGGCGCGGCGGTCCGAGGTCGACCTGCACGTCGGCGTCTCGCTCGACCAGCGCTACGCCGCCGCGATCGCCGGCGCCACCCCGCTCGCCTCGCTGCAGCTCGGCTGCGAGGGCGGCGGCTCGTTCGGCGCCTGCGACATCGGCTTCGCCTGCGCCTATCACAGATCGATCTCCTGGTCCTCTCCAACCACTCCGCTGCCCAAGCTCACCTCTCCGCGTTTGGCCTTCGACGTCATCCTCGCCGGCGACGATCCGAGCGCCAGCGCGGCCGCCCGGGCTGCGCGGCGAGCCACCCGGCGCTCCGTCCTCGACGTCGTCCTCGCCGACGTCCACGACCTCGAGGGCGACCTCGGCGCGGCCGATCGCGTGCGCCTCGACGCCTATCTCGTGGGGGTGCGAGAGCTCGAGCGCCAGGTCGACGCCCCCGCCGGCCTCGGCGCCTGCACTGCCGCGAGTCCGCCGGACGAGCCCGCCGACTTCCTCGCCCACGTCGACATGATGACCGAGCTCATGGTCCTCGCGCTGACCTGCGACCGCACCCGCGCGATCTCCTTCATGCTCGGCAACGCCGCCAGCAACCGCGCCTTCCCCTTCCTCGGCGTCGAGGGCGGCCATCACGACCTGTCCCATCACGCAGGTGACGCCGTCAAGATCGCCGGCCTGCGCAAGGTCGACGCCTGGCAGGCGGCCCAGTTCGCGCGCCTGCTGCAGCGGCTCGCCGACACTCCTGAGGGCGACGGCGACCTGCTGCGCTCGACCGTCGTCCTGCTCGGCAGCGACGTCGGCGACGGCAACGCCCACACCCACCGCGACATGCCGGTCCTGCTGGCCGGCGGCGACGACCTGTGGGGCGGCGGCCGTCACCTGGTCTACGAGACAGGTACGCCGCTGGCCCGCCTCTACGTCTCGATCCTCCAGGCGCTCGGCCTGCCCGACACCAGCTTCGGCGAAGACGGCGACGGCCCGCTCCCCGGCCTGCGCCTCGACGCCTGATGGCTCGCCAGCTCGTGACGACTATCTGTCTTTAAGGACATGACTTTCGGGTCACGTCTCGCTCGGACCTTCTCGTTCACGGCCTCGCCTTCACCTTGCTGCCTTTCTTCCGCGCCGCCAGCAGCGAGTCCATCGCCGGGGCCGGCACCACCAGCCACCAGTGGGGCACCACCTCGTCGAGCACCATGAGTCCGCCATTCGTGGCGTAGCCGAGGGACACCTTGAACTCGCCCTGTTCGACCACGCCCCAGCGGCCGAGCGGTACGCGGCCGCGGAATTCGTCGACCTCTTCCCTGGCCAGGGCCGCCGCGAATTCTTCGCGAGTCACCGCCACGTCGCCCTGCCCGGCCTCCGCCAGCGTCACCAAAAAAGCGCGCGCGTGCAGGCGGACGCCGACGATCCCCGACGCCCCGGTGATCTTGGCGAACAGCTCGGCCAGCCCCTCGCGGGTCTGCATGCGGAACGCCAGGGCGCCCAGGTTGTAGGCCGCGGTCACGCCCTCCTGATCCGCCTGGACCGCGCGCTCGAGCATCGCCATCGCCGCCGGCAGATCGCCCGAGTAAGCCGTCACCATCGCCGCGTTGTTGAGCGCCAGCGCCCGGTCCTTGCCGGTGTTGCGCTCGGCCAGCGCCGCGAACGCCTGACCCGCGCGCTGCAGCGACGCCTTGTCGCCCTCGCGCCCGGCGACCGCGTCGAGCGTCGCGCGGATCGTCAGCGCAGTGTCGGCGTCGACCGTCTCCGGCAGCGTCATCCCCGACTTCATCGCCGCCAGCAGCAGGTCGCCGTCTTCCCACAGCAGCGCCGCGTCGAGCTGCGCCCGGACCTGCTGCACCCGCAGGTCGGGGTCCTGCTGCAGCGCCGCCGGCAGCAGCGCGTTGGCCAATAGCCGCGCCTTGCGGGGATCGTCGGTCAGCCGCGTGCTCGAGAACACCAGCCGCCACGCGTCGCGCGACTCGGGGAACTTGCGCGTCAGCGCCATCGCCTTGTCCGGCAGCTTGCGCAGCGTCGCCATCCCCGCCTCGCGCTGCTTCGCCAAAAACTTCGGCATCGCTTCGCGCGTCAGCGTGAACAGCAGCTCGAGCAACGCCGCGCGCGCCGGGTCGTGGACGCGGAAGCCGCGGGTCAGCTCGAGCAGCTCGTCGAAGCGCGCGTCGAGGTCGGGCACCGGGGCATCGGGCGCGCGCGCGAGCTGGGCCGCGACCTCGGTGAACATCAGCGGCGAGATCGTGCCGAGCGCCACCTCGTAGTAGAGGCGGTCGTGGTTGGCCAGCTTGCGCGCCGCCCGGACGTGGCGGATCACCCCTTCGAGGTCGAACTGGCGCTGGATCGCCACCAGCCCGAGCCCCGTCTGCGGCCGCGCGTCGTTCGGGTGCGCCGCGGCCAGCCCCTCGAACGTCCGCTGCGCGTCGCCCTGCCGGTTCAGCTTCAGCAGCAGGTGCCCGCGCTCGAGCTGCTCCTCGAGCGACGTCGCCTGCGTCAACGCCAGCACCCGCCGCACCATCGTCCCCGTCGCATCGAGGTCGGCGAGTCGCTTCTTGAACGCCGCCGCCTTGTCGTCGCCCGGCTCGGCGGGCCCGAGCGCCTCGGCCTGCTTGCGCGCCGCGTCTGCGCAGGCGACGTCGAGCGCCGAGTGACACACGCCGACGAGCGCCGCCCAGTCGCCTCCGGTCGCGCGCTCGCCCTTGCGCTGCACCGCCAGCCGGCGCAGCGCCAGGCCCTCCTCGTACTGCTCGGCCTCGACCTTCGCCTGGCTCGCGCGCGCCAGCGCCTCCGGCACCGTCGGGTGATGCGGGTGCTCGCGCAGCAGCCGGGCCGTCGCGTGCATGTGCAACGCCGGCGCGCGCTCGACCGCCCGGCCCAGCGCCGCCACTGCCTCTTCGATCTGCTGCGCCTCGAGCTGCGCCTCCTTGCGCGCCATCTCGACCGCCATCTGCAGCATCTGCCCGAGCAGCCCGCTGCGCTGGAACATCCGCAGGCTGTGGACCACGCGGTACGCGTTCGTCAGCGCCGCCAGCAGCTCGGGGTCGTCGCTGCCGGCCGCGACCGCCCGCTCGGCCAGAATCAACCCGCGCGAGAACAACAGCGCGCCCTGCATCGTCGCCAGAGTGTCCTTGGTGTCGACCTTGTCCCACGCAGCGATCGCCTCGCGCGCCTCGGCCACCGCCTGCGGCGACTTCGGGTCGCCGGCCAGCGACGACTCGACCTTGCTCTTGAGCCAGGTCGGCAGCACCTCGTACATCGGCGGCTGCGGCCCGGGATCGAGGCGATCGGCGACCGCCGCGAGCTCCTCGTCGACCGCCTTCGGGGTCGCGGCCGCGGGCGTCGCGGCCGGCGTCGTGGTGGCGGGGGCGGGCTTGCACGCGGCCGCGAGGGCCACCACGAGCGCGAGTCGTCGCATCGACGCGAGCTTACCGCGAGCCGCGCAGCGCCGTCTCGACCGCCGGATCGCGCCACGACGCCCACAACCACAGCGCGGCCGCGAGCGCGAACGCGGCCGCGAGCACGAAGGCCCACTGCAGCCCGAACTCCGCCGCGTGCCCGGCCGCGCCCGAGCCGACGAAGCGCGCCGCGCCGTAGCACAGCGCCGCGTACAGCCCCTGCACCGAGTTGCGGAAGTCGGGCGAGGCCTTGTGATCGAGCACCATCGGCGGCAGCAGGTACAGGCTCATCACCACCGGCCCGTGCAGCACCTGCGTCGCCAGCACCGTCGTCGGCGTGGCCACGGCGGCCAGCAGCGCCATGCGGACGGTCATGCACGCCGCGCCGAACAGCATCAACGAGCGCACGCTCGTGCGGCGCAGGATCGCCGGGGCCAGGAACAGCCACGGCAGCTCGAACAGCACCCCGAGGTTCGACGCCAGGCCGACCCACGCCGGATCGATCCCGACCTCGACCACCAGCCGCGGGTAGAACGCGTAGAACACGCTGATCGACACGAACAGCAGCACCAGCGGCCCGACCAGCGCGAACGTCGACGGCCGCCGCAGCTCGGCCCACGCCGCCGCCGTCGGCACCGTCGTCGTGGCGCGCGGCTCGGGCACCACTCGCGGCAGCAGCGGCGCGCACACGACCGCCAGCGCCGCCGCGGCCGCGCCCGTCAACATCGCCGCGCGGCCGCCCGCGAGCCCCGAGTGCATCAGCGCGAACAGCACGAACGCCGGCGCCATGAAGCCGAGGCTGCCCCACACGCGCAGCGCCCCGTAGTCCGGCGGCGTCGCCCCGTTCGAGCGCGCGCGGGCCATCTCGGTGAACGCCAGCGCGTCGAGCAGCGGCGTCATCGGCGTGTACGCCAGCCCGAACGCCGCCGACAGCAAGAGCGGGACGACGAAGCCCTCGGCCCCCGCGAACACCAGCAGCACCGCGCACGACAGCGAGTAGCCGACGGCCACCAGAGTGCGCCCCGGCACCCTGCGGTCGGCCAGCGCCGCCATCACCGGCGGCGCGACCAGGACCGCGAGCCCGTAAGCCCCGGTGATCCAGCCGATCTGGCTGTCCGGTAACTTCAGGTCATGTCCCAAGAATACTGGCACATAGGGCAGGTACGCCCCCACCACCGCGTACAGCAGGAAGTAGTGGAGCTTGAAGCCCGCCGTGCGCATGCGGCTCAGCGGAACACGTGCTCGCGGTAGAACCGCAGCTCGGCGATCGACTCGCGGATGTCGTCGAGCGCGCGGTGGGTCTCGCGCTTGGCCGGCGCGCTGACCGTGGGGTACCAGCGGCGGACCAGCTCCTTGACCGACGACACGTCGATGTTGCGGTAGCTGAGGTGGCCGACGAGCGCGGGCATGTAGCGGATCAGGAACCGGCGGTCGTGGCCGATCGAGTTGCCGCACAGCGGCGACTTGCCGGGCGGGCAGTGGCTGCGGACCAGCTCGAGCACCTGCGCCTCGGCCTCGGCCAGCGCCACCGTCGACGCCTTGACCGCCGCGGTCAGCCCGCTGTTGCCGTGCTGGCGCGTGCACCACTCGTCCATCGCGTCCAGCACCGCGTCGGGCTGGTGGATCACGAGGTCGGGGCCCTCGGCGACGATGTTGAGGTCGCCGTCGGTGATGATCGCGGCGATCTCGAGGATCTGGCAGTGGTCGGGGTCGAGACCCGACATCTCGAGGTCGATCCACACGAGCGGCGGCGCGGCGTCCATGGCCGCGCGATCCTACTACGGCTCTTGCAGCGCCGCGAGCACCTGACCGATCTCCGCCAGCTCGGGATCGTCGGGCAGCGCCTTCTTCGCCGCCTCGAGCCGCTCCCACGCCCGGTCGATGGCCCCGGTGTCGCCGGGGTAGTACTGGATCGCCCGCAGCGCCGTCGCGTACGCCAGCACCGCCTCGCCCTTCTGCAGCCAGGCAGTGTCGCCCGACAGCAGCTCGATCAGCTTCCACTCGGCGGTGGTCTGCTTCTGCTCGCCGGACACCGCGTCGACCCAGTGGAGCTCGACCTGGAGCGTCGTGCTCATGTCGAGGTCGTCGACGCACGGGCGCAGGCGGCGGTGGATCACCGAGTTGTCGGTCGGCGCCGCGGTCACGTGGTCCGGGCCGAGGACCTCGGTGTCTGTCTGCGACTCGGACACCAGCTGGAGGCCCGGCGGCAGCGTGACGCGGACGTCGACCGACGACGCGGTCAGGCCGACCAGGCTGAGGAAGCGCTCGCCGAGCTGGGTCTCGGCCGCCTCGGCGCTGCCGACGTAGATCGAGGGCCCCGCGCCCGCGACGCCGATCGCGTCGATGAGGCCGCTGCGGTAGAGGCCCGGGTCGCCGACGCCGACGCCGATCGCGTGGACGCCGGTCTTGTTGGCGACGTCGCCGGCGCGCTTGGCCATCTCTTCGAGGTCGTCCTGGGTCGCGGTCGCGCCGCCGTCGCTGATCAGGATCAGGCGGTTGATGTCCTTCGGGACATACGCCTCGTCGGCCTGGGCGTAGCCGGCGGAGAGCGCCTGCGTCAGCTCGGCGGAGCCGCCGACGGTGAAGCCGTCGATCGCCGCCAGCAGCTTGGCGTCGTTCGGGCCGGTCACCATCGTCACCGGCAGCAGCGGCGGGTCGGCCTCGTTCCAGCTGACCACCGCCACAGTGTCGCCGGCGCGCAGCTCGGCCGCCAGCACGTGGCCGGCGCTCTTCAGCAGCTCGAGCGCCTTGCCCTCCATCGAGCCCGAGTTGTCGAGCGCGAGGGTCAAGTGGACCGGCGCGCGGTCGGCCTCGGCGAGCTCGGGGCCGCGGATCGCCACCTGCAGCTCGAAGATGTCCCCGAGTTCATCCTTGCTCGCGCGCAGCTGGGCCCCCGCGAGCAGCTGCCCCGGCGGCGCCAGCGGGTACGCGAACGTGTAATAGTTGAGGAACTCCCACGGGCGGATCGCCACGCTGATCAGCGACGGCCACTGCCCGAGCATCGCCTCGCGCGCGTGGGCCGGCGACGACATCGCGTCGGGGTCGCGCGCCGCCAGCCGCCACGCAGTGACCTGGTCGCCGCTGCACACGTCCTCCTCGGGGACGTTCTGCTGTTCTTTCTCGTCGGTCGGCGCCGGCTCGTCGGAGGGCGGGGCCGGCAGCTCGCTGGTGCCCGAGGTCGACTCGGACCCCGGGTCGTCGCCAGTGGTGGTGTAGGACCCGCCGGACGCGGCCGAGGTGCCGTCATTGCCTTCCGTGTCGCCTTGCGAGGCGGACAGCGAATCACCCGAGGCGAACCCGCCGAGGGCGTCGCTGTCGGTCTCCCCGCCGTCGCCGCCGAGGTTGGCCGCCGACGAGCAGCCCGTCGCCAGCACCCACAAGCCGAGCGCGACTCCGGGTCCACGCCGCGACCGCGCTCGCGGTGCTTGCTCGGTGCGAACTGCGTCCGCGAGGGGAACGGCAGCGGCGGCAGAGGTTGGCAGACACGCAGGGGGGGACCCGCGAAGAGAGGGCATGGCGACCTCAGACAAGGAGTAATTCAGTGGGGGGCCGAGGCCCGGGGCCCGAGGGCCCGTCCGAAGCCCCGAACGGGGCCTGCGGAGCGCAAGCTTGAATTCAAGAGGCCGAACTCGGCCCGAGTTCAGTATATCGGGCCTCGCTGCGACGCGCCAACCCGCGGCAGCGACCCGACCGGCCCCGGCGAGCGCAGACCGGCGTCAACTCGCGGGCCGTCCGAGCACCCGGTCGAGTGCGGCGCGGATCCATGCGATGTGATCGTAGTCGGAGCGGCCGCTGATGGCCTGCGGCGCCACGATCCGCGCGACCACGTGTCCGGGTGGGTCATGCGGTTCGGCCGGGCGCTCCACGAGGTGGATATCCACCTCTTCCGGACACGCGCTGCACCGCGGCAGCGCGACCTGACCGCCGTAGGCGTCGACGCAGTCACGATAGTGCAGCCCGATGACCTCCGGGGCCTCGACCGCGAAGCCCGAGCGGTCGAATTCTCCCAGCCGCGCCATCACCAGGCCCATCCCGTGCAGGAAGTAAGTCGCCTGTTGCAGCGCCGGCAGGTCGCGCGACAGGCCGTCGAGCTCGAGGTCGACGCTGCCGAAGCGCCGCATGCCGCGGGTCGTGAGGCGCACCGCCTCGGGCTGCCGCGGATCGATGAACGGGACCACTGCGACCTGGTCGGCGACGTTGCCGAGGCTGGCCTGCAGCCGGCGCGCAGCGAACGCCGCCGGCCCGAAGGTCTCGAGAGTGTCGGGGTCGTGGACGAGCGCGCCGGTGTCGGCGGCGACCGCCCGGACCAGCGCCTGCAGAAGCCGAAGCCCGCGCACCCCGTTCTGGTTGCGATACAGCGCGCGCACCATCACCAGCTGAGTGCGCTCGGGCAGGCTGGCCCGCTCCTCGGGCTCGAGCGCCCGCGTCAGCTCGGGGTCGGCGAGCAGCTTCGGCTCGACCGCCGCGGCCGGCAGCGCGTCGATCTCCAGCCCCAGCAGGTCGGTGGTCGCCCAGATCCTCGCCGCCGCCTCGGGGTCGAGCGGCTGCTCGTCACTGGCCTTCGGGACAGCCTGGTCCGGCCCGTGCAGCGCGCTCATGTCCGCGCGCGGCGGCGTGGCCACGAGGTCGAGCAGCAGCGCGACCTCCGGGTCGTCGACGCTCTCGGCGAACATGCGGCGCACGATCGCCTGCAGCTCCTCGCGCGTCGGGGCCGGCCCGGGCGGGCCGGGTAGCAGCAGCACGTACCCGAAGGTGATCCGGTCGGCGAACACCACCCGGTGAGCGGCAGCCTCGGCCCGGCGCGCCTCTTCGGCCGCCAGCTCCTCCGGGGTCGGCGCCGGCGGGATCGCCTCCTTCGCCTCGCTCGGCGCCGGCTGCTCCGGCGCGCTCGCGCGCTCACGCGCCGGCTCGGCCGGGCGCCCGCACGCCAGGGTGAACGTCAGGACATGCCCCCAAAGACATGTCTTCTTAAACATTGTCCCCAGGGCCATGTCCTTCCTGACCTGTCCCGAAGTTCACACGGCCTCCGCGTGGCGGCCGATCAGCGCCGCCACCAGAGCCGGCTCGACGTTGCCGCCCGACAGGATGACCCCGACCCGGCGCCCGCGCAGGGCCCCGGACAGCGCCGCTGCCAGCCCGGCCGCGCCGGACGGCTCGACCAGGACCTTGGCGTGCAGCAGCAGGGCCACCAGCGCGCGCCCCAGCGCCTCGTCGTCGACCTCGAAGCTGCCGCGGACCACCCGACGGGCGATCTCGAAGTTCTGCTGGCCGACGCGGACCGGCTTGAGCCCGTCGGCCAGGGTCGGCCCCGGCGGCACCGGCACGCGCTCGCCGGCGCGGAGGCTCTGGGCCAGGGCGTTGCAGGTGCCGGGCTCGGCGCTGTGGACCGCGATGTCGGCGGCCTCGGCCACGAGGCAGGCGCCGGCGAGGAGGCCGCCGCCGCCGACCGGCACGACCAGCGCGTCGAGCTTCGACCCACGGGCCGCGACCTCCTCGACCAGCTCGAGGGTCGCGGTGCCCTGGCCGGCGATGATGTCGGCGTCGTCGAACGGGTCGACGATGGCCCCGCCGGTGCGCTCCTGGACGGCGAGCGCCGCCGCCCGCCGCTCGTCCGAGGTGGTGCCGGCGAACACGATCTCGGCCCCGAGCGCGCGCACGCCCGCGACCTTGACCGCCGGGGCGTCGACCGGCATGGCGATCGTCGCCGGCACCCCGAACTCGCGCGCGGCCAGGGCCACGGCCTGCGCGTGGTTGCCGGAGCTGAAGGTGATCACGCCGCGGCCGCGGGTCTCGGGGCTCATGCGCCCCACCGCGTGCAGCGCCCCGCGCGCCTTGAACGCCCCGATCCGCTGCAGGCACTCCGCCTTGAGCCACAGCTCCGCGCCGGCCAGCGCGTCGAGGGCCGGCGAGCGCAGCACCGGCGTCCTCACGACCTTCCCGGCGAGGCGCTCCGCCGCGGCGCGCACGTCTTCGACGGACATCGTCACGCGCGCCAGGCTACACCGGCGGCCGCGGCTTTGGTACGACTCTCCCGCTCGTGGCCCTCGGACCCGCCTTTCGCCCGCCCACGTGGGCGCTGTTCGCACTCGCCGCCCTCGCCGTCGTCGCGCTGAGCGCCTGGTCGATCGCCGCCTGCGGCCCCTGGGACCCGTGGGAGACCCACTACGGCGAGGTGGCGCGGCAGATCCTGCTGCGGAACGACCCGCTCGACCTGTGGTGGAAGCCCGGCGTCGGCCCCGACGGCAACGCCGAGAACACCTTCTGGTCCAAGCCGGCCCTGCCGTTCTGGCTGATGGCGCTGAGCATGAAGCTGCTCGGCGTCGGCCTCGGCGCGGCCCCCGACGAGATGGTGCGCGCCCCCTGGCCGGAGCTGGCGATCCGCCTGCCGAGCATGCTCACGGGCCTGGCCTGCGCGGTCTTCCTCGGCTGGGCCTGCGCCCGCCTGCTCGCCGCCGCCCGTCCGGCCGACCCCGGCCAGCCGGTGCGCGCCGGCTTTTACACCGCCCTCGCCCTCGTCACCATGCCGCAGTGGGCGATCGTCAGCCGGCAGGCGCTGACTGACATGTTCTTCGTCGCCCCGGTGACCCTGGCCATGGCCGCCTGGGCCCTCGCCTGGCTGCGCCCCGACCGACCCCTGCGCCGCCGCGCCCTCGTCACCCTGCTCCCGCGCCGCCTCCGCGCCCGATTCGTGAACCGCGACGACGGCCCCGACGGTCATGTTCTTTCCGACATGTCCATTAGGACATCCACGTCTGTCGCGCGCGCCGCCGCCGCGAGCGCGCCGACGAGCGAGCACATGTCCCGAGAGCCAGGCGCATCGGCCGACGACCTGTCCCCGCCGACAGCTTCACCCGCCCTCGCAGTCCGCGCGGACGGGGCCGATCTCCCGCGCGCCGCCGCCGCTCCGAACCCCGAGCTGCGCGCCGCCGAGGCCGCCCACGCCGACCTGTCCCTTCCGACAGCCTCGCACGCCGGCCCCGCCGACCTGTCCCTTCCGCCCGCCGCCCCCGCGCCCACCGGCTGGCGCGCCCGCCTGGCTGGCGTCGCTCGCTGGACCGTCCCGTGGGACGCCGCCTACCTCGGCTTCCTCCTCCTCTTCCTGCTCGCGGTGGTCGCCCCGATCGTCGCCCTCGACCTGCACGTCAGCAGCGACCACACCGTCGCGCGCGTGTCTCGCTTCGTGAAGAAGCCCGGCGTCCCCAACTTCGCCAGTCTGGTGAAGATCCACCTGGTCATGCTCGGCTACGCCGCGGTGGCCCTGCTGGTGCTGCTGCGGACCTTCCGCTGGCGCACCCGCGCCCAGGTGTGGATGGGCGTGCTCTACCTCGCCGCCGGCGTCTCGCTGGTCGGCAAGGGCATGATCGGCCCCGGCCTCGTCGGCCTGCTCGTGCTGCTGCACCTGCTCGTCAGCGGCCGCCTCACCCTCACCAACCTGTGGCGCTGCGGCCCGCTGACGGGCCTCCTGCTGTTCGCGCTGGCCTCGCTGCCGTGGCACCACGCCATGTGGATCTACCGCGGCGACTCGTGGCTCAACGAGCTGATCATCGTCAACAACCTGGCCCGCTTCGGCAGCGGCGAGCAGGACCAGGCCGTCGGCGGCTTCGCCTACTACCTGCGCACCCTCGGCGTCGCCGCCCTGCCGTGGTCGGCCGCCCTGCCCGCCGCGCTGTGGGCCGCCGCCCGCCACCTCCGCCATGATGGCACCTCGGGACATGTCCCCAGCGACATGGCCCAACCGACAGGTCCCGGAGGACATGCCCTCGCGACCAGCACCGCCGCCGCGCCCGCCCCGAGCTCGTCCGAGCTGTGGCGCTTCGCCCTGCTGTGGTTCTGCGCCACCCTGGCGCTGTTGACCACCAGCGTCACCAAGTACTACCACTACCTGCTGCCGACCCTGCCGCCGCTGGCCCTGCTGCTGGGCCTGTGGCTGAGCGAGCCGGCCCCGGCCGCGCAGGGCCGCAAGCTCGCGTGGGCGGCGGCCGGCCTCGGCACCGCCCTGCTGGCGCTGGTCCTGCGCGACGCGATCGTCGAGCCGGCGTGGATCACCCACCTCACCACCTACCTCTACGACCACATGTGGCGCAACGGCGCGCCCGAGACCACGGGACTCGTCGCCTGCGCCTTGCCGTTCGCCCTGGGCCTCGCGCTGTGGGCCGCGCGGCGCCAACAAGCCGCGCTGGTCGCCATGCTGCTCGCCGGCTTCATCACCCTCCACTACACGCTCAACAGCTACCTGCCGGCCGTGTCGGAGCACTGGTCGCAGCGCTCGGCGATCCGCCACTACTACGACCACCGCGGCCCCGACGACCCGCTGGCCAGCTGGTGGTTCTACTACCGCGGCGAGACCTTCTTTACGAAGGGCGCGGTGTGGGTGCAGAAGGAAGCCGACCGCGAGACCCTGGCCGAGCTGATCGACGCCAACCGCGGCCACGGCCGCAACGTCTGGATCATCACCACCGGTGGCCACGGCGCCCGCGCCAAGAGCTCCCTCCCCGCCGACCTCCGCTCCCGCAGCGAGGTCGCCTACGAGAACGCCCACTACACCCTGCTCAAGGTCCCTGTCCCGTAGGACCTGTCCAGAGGGACATACGAGCTCTCTCGGCCGACCACGCGGGACCGACGTCGACCCCCCGACGCCGCGAGAGGAGCGTCGGCTCCCCGGGCGATCTCCTCCTTCGCCTCGGAGCACCCACCAGCCCACCTCTCACGACCACAGCCTCGCGGCGCCCTCGCTCGCTGCGGCCGCCGCCGTCCCGCGTGGGGAACGCCTCACGAACGCGCCCACGACGCGGGGCGCCTGCAACGCGGGCGCCACCGGTCAAGCCTCATGACTGAAAGGACATGCCCTTTAGGGCATGTCCCGGGAGCATCAGGAGCGCAGCGCCGGCCGCTCGCGGGCCGGCGGCAGCGCGGCGATCACGTCGCTCGCGCACGCCTCGAAGCACTTTTTAAAGGCGGTCTCCTGCGTCGTCTCGAGCTGCTTGGCGGCCGCGCGGCGGGACAGACCCTTGCGGTGGGCGTCGAGGGCCAGCGCGTAGCTGGCCTCCGGCAGGGACAGGCCGGCTCGCATGTTCCGCAGGTCGACCCCGCAGCCGCCGCCGCAGCAGGCGTTCTCGAACATGTAGGCGCCGTTGGCCACCCACACCCCGAGGCCGAGGGAGATCGCCGCCAGCTCGGCCGCGGCCTCGCCGTCGATCTCCGCGAGTGCCGGCGACGGCGACGGTTGTATCCACAAACCGATCCGTCCCAGTTCGCGGGCCAGGTTGCCGAGCAGCAGCGACGGCGCGCGGAACACCTGCGGCATCACCACCAGCGCGAGTTCGGACCCGCGCGCGAACGTGTGAAGCAAGTGTCCGGACGGATCGCCGAGCACCTTGAAGCCCGGCGGTACTGCCGCGGAGCCTGCCCCCGGCGGCGCCAGCGTGATCTCGACGTCGCCCTGGCCGATGTGCTCCTGGGCGACGCACACCAGCTCGAACAGCGCGTCGAGGTCGCGCGGCGCAGCCTTCTTCAGCGGCGAGTCGGACACCCACTGCTGCTTGCGCGCCGGTGGACCCAGGTGGGCGACCACTGCGGCGAGGCTGCGCGCCAGCCAGGTGCGGGTCTCGGGGTCGGGGACGAACTCCGGGGCCTTCGCGGCCCGCTCTCCGAACTGCAGCATCTTCCGCTGCAAGATAGCAGCAAGGGCGCGCGCCTGCAGGCCGCACCGCGTGCGCGACGCCCCTTCGCCGGCTCACCGCGAGTTGCAGCCCCGCAAGGCGCACCGCGGCTCGTCGAGGGCCCGCGGCGCCCGGGCCCCTGTCGAGAGCAGCCCGACCGGTCCGGGTCCGAGGGCGGTCCGCGGTCGCCCGCGATCGCATGGAGTCCCGCGTCTCCGTTCGCTGCACGCTCGCGATCACCCGTGCGATGTGCTTCGCACCCCTCGGTGCGCACCGCGCAGTTTTTTTCTGCTGCGATTCGGGTACTGTCGATCTCGGGTGATACTGGCCTCGCGTCTCGGTCGACTCGTCGGACCGCGCCTCGCAGCGCTGGCGGTCCTGTTCGTCACTGCGCTGGCGGTCACGCCGGCGCTCGCCGCCGACAGGCACGTCGTCCCCGACATCCGCGGCGAGACGCAGCCTCAGTCGCGCGCCGGCGCCCGGCTCGTGCGGCTGCCGCTGACGGTCCACGTCGCCACCGGCGCGGACAAGGTCGTGTTCGACCTGCGCCGCCTCAACCGCGCCGTATGGCGCGCCAACGAGGCCCTGCGCGCCTCCGGCATCGAGGTCTACGTCGCCCGCGTCGAGCTCCTGCCCGAGGGCTTCGCCGCGGTCCGTCACCGCCGCGATCGCCGGCACCTCGCCAAGTTCGCCGCCCCCGACGGCACCGTCCACGTCTTCCTCGTCGGCAACCTCGAGCTCGGCGGGTCGCGCCGCGCCGACCGCAGCGTCCGCGGCCTCCACTGGCGCTACCGCGGCCTGCTCGGCAAGATGCGCAACCGCGAGTACCTCATCGTCAGCAACGACGCCCCCGCCACCACCTTCGTCCACGAGCTCGGCCACCTCTTCGGCCTCGAGCACGACACCTCGCACCAAAACCTGATGTGCTCGTGCCGCCAGGGCCCGCGCCAGATCTTCACCCTCGACCAGGGCCGGCGCATGCGCAGCGGCGCCCTCGCCTTCGTCGCCCGCCAGCCCTGAGCCCCTGTCCCCGAGGACAGGCCGCGCAGGACGGGCGCGGCGACATGCCTTGAAGCACATGCCCGGATGAACATGCCCTCATGGGCATGTCCCTCGAGCCAGCTTCAATCGTCGTCGTCCTCGACGGCCTCGCCCGCCTCTTCCAGCGCGTTGGCGGCGTCGGCCGTCACCCGCTTCGGCGGCGGCGCCACGACCGGCTGCAGGCGGGCGCGCGGGGGCGGCGGCGCGGCGATGGCCGCCCACTCGCCGCCGAGCGGCTGCAGCAGCGCGGCCAGCCCGTCGATCGCAGTGCGCACCAGCTCCGGGTCGCCGCCGGCCAGCACCGCCCGCGCGTCGCGCAGGCCGCCCTCCACCGTCGCGCGCACCTCGGGCGCCAGCTTCTCCTGCTCGCCGAGGATCCGCTCGCAGCGCTGGACCATGCCCTCGAGCCGCGTGCGCCGCTCGTGCGCCTCGCGTTCGAGCCGCGCCGCGGCCTCGCGCTCGCGCGCCGCCTCGACCATCGCAGTCAGCTGCTCCTCGGCGATCCCCCCGCGCTCGCGCACGATCAGCCGCGCCTCCTTGCCGCGCAGCAGCTCGCGCACCGACAGCTCGAGCACCTGGTTGTCGTCGACCCGCAGCTTGACCTCGACCTCGGGCCGGCCCGTCACCACGAAGCTGGCCAAAAGGTCATCTTCCTCGGCCCCCCGGTCGCCCTGAAACAACCGCGCCTCCGCGGAGGCCCGCCCGTCGCCCGGCGTGTGCAGCACCACCGCAGTCTCGGCCGGCACCGCCGCGCGCGCAGTCAACAGCGTCTGCACCTCGCCGCCCGACAGCCGCACCACCAGCGGATGCACCAGCGCCTCGTGGACCCGCACCTCCGGGTGCCGCGACGCCAGCAGCCCGGCGAGGATCGCCGCCCCGCGCGCGACGGTGTCGACCGTGTCCAGCTTGCTCGACGGAATCTTTTTAAAGATCGCCTCGACCTTCTCGTGGAGCGCGGGGATCCGGCAGGTCCCGCCGAGCAGCATGATGTCGCCGACGCGCTCGAGGGCCACCCCCGACTCCTCGAACACGCGACCCACGAGCCCCGCGATCCGCTGAACCACGTCGCCGGCCAGCTTCTCGAGCCGCGCCTGCGTCAACTTGGCCGCCAGGTGCTTCGGGCCCGCCTCGTCGGCGCTGAGGAACGGCAGGTGGACCTCGACGTCCTTGCGCTCCGACAGCGCGACCTTGGCCTTCTCGGCGGCGTCGCGGATCCGCGAGCGCACCAGCTCGGCGTCGCCGCCCTCCTCGCCGCGCTCGCTCAGCAGCCACTCGGCGATCCGCCCGTCGATGTCCTCGCCGCCCATCGCCAGCCCCCGCTGGGCCAGCACCGAGATCTCGCGCTCCTTGATCTCCACCACCGCGCAGCTCACCCCGCCCGCGCCGGCGTCGACGAGCACGATCACCTCGTCGTCGACACCTGTCCTTTCGGCCTGGTAGAGCAGCGCCGCCGCGGTGGTCGAGTGGACCAGCCGCCTCACCTCGAGCCCGCCGAGCCGGCACGCGTGCAGCAGCGCCCGCCGCTGCGCGTCGCCGAAGTAGACCGGCACCGTCACCACCGCGTGCAGCACCGGCTCGCCGAGCTGCTCCTCCGCGACCGCCCGCACCTCTGCGACCTGCGCGGCCACCAGCGCCTGCGGCAAGATCGCGTGCTCGCCCAGCTTGACCGACGCGTCCCCGTGCTCGGCCCGCACCAGCGTCTGCGGCTGCCACACCCCCGGCGTCACCGCCTCGAAGCGGCGCCCGAGCAGCCGGTGCACGTACAGCTGGCTGCCGTCCGGCCGCAGCAGCGCCATCCGCCGCGCCCGGTCCCCCACCACCACCGCGCCCTCGCCGTCGATCGCCACCGCCGCAGGCAGCACCATCACGCCCTTGCCCTGCAGCAGCGCCGACGCGCGACCGTGCTCGAAGATCCCCACGGTGCAGCGCGTCGTCCCCAGATCGATCCCGATCGCCGTGCTCATGCGCGGCGCACTCTTGCAACCCCCGCCAGCCCTGTCAACACCCGCACAACATGTCCCCGAGGACATGTCCCGAGATCGCGACCTCGAAGGACGCCGGTCCCCCGGCCGCGGAGCGAGCGCGGCGCTCGCTCCGCAGAAGCTTCAGTCCGCGTGTCCGAGGCGGCGCGCCAGCTCGTCGATGATCGCCTCGGCCGCGCGCGTCAGCACCGTGCCCGGGCCGAACACCGCGGCCACGCCCATCGACTCTAGCGTGGCGACGTCCTGCGGCGGGATCACGCCGCCGACCACGACCATCATGTCGTCGCGGCCGAGCCGCTCGAGCTCGGCGCGCAGCTGCGGCACCAGCGTCAGGTGACCGGCCGCCAGCGACGACACCCCGACCACGTGGACGTCGTTCTCGACCGCCTGCATCGCCGTCTCGGCCGGCGTCTGGAACAGCGGCCCGATGTCGACATCGAAGCCCATGTCGGCGAACGCGGTGGCGATCACCTTGGCGCCGCGGTCGTGGCCGTCCTGGCCCATCTTCGCCACCAGCAGGCGCGGCCGGCGGCCCTCCGCGCGGGCGAACGCCTCGGCCCTCGCCTGCACGCGCGCGACGCTGCGGTCGTCGTCCACCGCCGCACTATAGACCCCGCGGATCGTCCGCGTCACCGCCTGATGGCGGCCCCACACTTGCTCGAGCGCCGCGCTCACCTCGCCGACCGTCGCCTTCGCCCGCATCGCGTCGATGGCGAGCGCCAGCAGGTTGCCCTGGCCGTCGCCGGCGCAGCGGGTCAGGGCCGCCAGCGCCGCTTGCGTGGCCGCCTCGTCGCGCCCGCGCTTCAGCTCCTCGAGCCGCGCCAGCTGGGCCGCGCGCACCGCCGAGTTGTCGACCACCAGCACCTCGAGCGGCTCCTCTTGCTCGAGCCGCTGGCGATTGACCCCGATCACCGCCTGCGTCCCGCTGTCGATGCGCCCCTGCGTCCGCGCCGCCGCCTCCTCGATGCGCAGCTTCGGCAGGCCTTGCACGATCGCCTGCGCCATCCCGCCGAGCCCCTCGACCTCCTGAATCAACGACCATGCCTTTTGGGCCAGCTCGTGCGTCAGCGACTCGATGTAGTAGCTGCCGCCGAGCGCGTCGATCGTGCGGCACACCCCGGCCTCTTCTTGCAGGTAGATCTGGGTGTTGCGGGCGATCCGCGCCGAGAAGTCGGTCGGCAGCGCCAGGGCCTCGTCGAAGCTGTTGGTGTGCAGCGACTGCGTCCCGCCGAGCACCGCCGCCAGCGCCTCGACGCACGTGCGCGCGACGTTGTTGTACGGGTCCTGGGCCGCCAGGCTCCACCCCGACGTCTGGCAGTGCGTGCGCAGGGCCAGGCTCTTGTCGCTCTTGGCCCCGAAGCCGCGCACGATCTTGGCCCACAAGAGCCGCGCCGCCCGCAGCTTGGCCACCTCCATCGCCAGGTTCATGCCGATGCCGAAGAAGAACGACAGCCGCGGCGCGAACGCGTCGACGTCGAGCCCCGCGCGCACCCCCGTGCGCACGTACTCGAGCCCGTCGGCCAGCGTGTAGGCCAGCTCGAGGTCGGCGGTCGCCCCCGCCTCCTGCATGTGATAGCCGGAGATGCTGATGCTGTTGAAGCGCGGCATGTGCTTCGCCGTGTAGGCGAAGATGTCCGCCACGATCCGCATCGACGGCTCGGGCGGATAGATGTACGTGTTGCGGACCATGAACTCTTTTAAAATGTCGTTCTGGATGGTCCCGCTGAGCTGCTCCGGCCGCACTCCTTGCTCCTCGGCGGCGACGACGTAGAGCGCGAGGATCGGCAGCACCGCCCCGTTCATCGTCATCGACACCGACATCTGGTCGAGCGGGATGCCGGCGAACAGCACCCGCATGTCGAGGATCGAGTCGATCGCCACCCCGGCCATGCCGACGTCGCCGAGCACGCGCGGGTGGTCGGAGTCGTAGCCGCGGTGGGTCGCCAGGTCGAACGCGATCGACAGCCCCTTCTGCCCGGCCGCCAGGTTGCGCCGATAAAACGCGTTGCTCTCCTCGGCCGTCGAGAACCCGGCGTACTGGCGGATCGTCCACGGCCGCTGGGTGTACATCGTCGCGTACGGCCCGCGCGTGAACGGCGGCAGCCCCGGCAGCGTGCCCAGGCAGCCCGGCTCGATCGCCTGCAGCGCCGCGGGCTCGTAGACCGGCGGCACCGCGATGCCCTCGGGCGTCGTCCACGCCTGTCCTTCGGAACCTGTCGGAAGAGTCAGCTGGGGCAGCTCGTCGTAGCCGAGCTGGGAGAAGTCGGGGATCGGCCGTGTCGTCGTCACGCGAGCACCTCCAGGCGCTCCTGCACCGCGCCGAGCGCCGCCAGGGCGTCGGCCCCCGCGGCGATGAAGACATCGACGCCCGCGGCCGCGAGCGCCTCCCACAGATCCTTGGGCCGGCCGGCCAGGACGATCACCCGCGCCCCCGCGGCCCGCAGCCCCGGCACCAGCTCCGGCACGGCCGTCGCGTAGCGAGCGTCGGCCCCGCAGATCACCGCGACCTTGGCCCCGCTGTTGGCGAACCGCGCCGCCGCCACCTGCAGCTCCTCCGTCGCCTCGACCTCGATCACCTCGAAGCCGCCGACCGGGAAGTACGCCCGCGCGTACTCGACCCGCGGCCGCACCTCGCTCGCGGTGCCGAACGCCACCAGCGCGACCTTCGGCGAGCCGAGCGCCGCCCCGCGGGCCCGCAGCGCCTCGAACGGGGCCGCCAGCCGCCCGCGGTCCAGCGGCGTCACCCGCTCGCCCGGCCCCGGCCGCCGAAACCCGCCGAGCCCACCACTCATCGCACCTTGCACTTCGGACATGCTCTTTAGGGCATGTACATTCGGCCATGGCGCTTGCGACAGGACCTTTTGGACATCTGTCTCCCGCGCCGCCGAGTCACCCGCGCCCTCGCTGGAAACCGCCGCGTCGCCGGGAGTCACATCCTTCTCGACCTGCGCCCCGAGCCGCGGCCCCATCGGCCGCGCTGCGTAGCGGCTCGCGCCGACGATCGGCAGCCGCAGCGTCGCAGCCGCCTGCGCCTGCGCCTGCGCGACCGCGGCGACGCCCCCCTGCACGGCGCCCGCGCGCAGCGACGCCAGCAGCCCGCCCTCGCGCTCGATCGCCTGCAGCCGCTCCCACGCCGCCCGGGCCAGCGCATCGGTGATCCGCTCGATCGTGTAGCTCCCGCCGGCCGGGTCCTGCACCGCGCCGAGGTGCGACTCGTCGCGCAGCAGCAATTGCGTGTTGCGGGCCAGCCGGCGCCCGAGGGCCGACGGCTCGCCGAGCTCCTCGTCGAGGGCCGGCAGGGCCACCGAGTCGGCGCCGCCGAGCGCCGCGGTCACGCCCTCCGAGGTCGCGCGGATCAGGTTGACCCACGGGTCGAGGTTGCTCTGCTCGCGCCGCGACGCCCGCGCGTGCAGCCGCATCACCTGTCCTTCGGGACCGACGCCGCAGGCCGCCGCGACCCGGGCCCACAGGCTCCGCGCCGCCCGCAGCTTGGCCAGCTCGAGCGGCAGGTCGCGTCCGACCGCCAGCACGAACAGCAGCGCCTCGGCGGCCGCCTCGACCGTCACGCCCGCAGCCACGAGTTGTTTAAAATGCTCGAGCGCGGCCGCCAGCGCCCCTGCGATCTCGTCGGCCGCGCTCGCGCCGGCCTCGTGCCACGCGGTCGCGTCGACCAGCGCGGTGCGCAGGCCCGGCGCCGTCGCGCGCGCCCAGCCTGTCAGTTCGGCCATGTCCTGATAGACATGTTCGATCGACCAGCCGATCTCGCCGACCGCGAGCAACAGCGCCAGCGGGTCGCCGGCGACCGCCCCGCGCAGCTGCCCGGGCGCGACTCCGCGCCGCTGGGCCTCGGCCGCCAGGGCCGCCGCCGCCGGCAGCGCCCGCACGCCGGCGTCGATCACCACCTCGGCGCCCGCCAGGTCGATCCCGGCGAGCAGCGCCGCGACGTCGGCCGCGTCACCGACGACCACCCCGGCCCGCGCCCGCCCTTCGCCGCCGTCCGCGGCCACCCCGGCCGCCACCAGCTCGTCGAGCACGAACCACGCCGCTTCTGTCCCGTGGGACAGGTCCTCGACCGCCGCCGCCCCGGCGTCGACGGGACGCCGCTGGCGGTACTCCTGGGCGATCGCCCAGCCGCGGCGGGAGCGGGCCAGCAGCGGCGCGCGCGGCACCGCGGGGCCGACGTCCTCCGCGGTCACCAGCGGCGCCAGCCCTATGCCCTCGGGGGTGCGGTGGACCAGCTTTTGGACGGGCGCGCCTTTGAGCTCGCGCGTGGCCAGCTCGCGCCAGTCGGCGAGCGTGACCGGTGGGAATCCGCAGAGGCTGTCGCGCGTCGCGTCGTCTTCCGCCACGCGGCGATGATACGCCCCGCCCCTGCGACCAGCTATAGTGCGCCCCGCCCCGAGCCCGCGATGACCCCCCCGCCGCCCGTGACCTCGCCCTCGTCGCCGCCCCCGTTCCGCCCGTCGCGCAACCCCATCGTGCGCCTGGTCCTGTGGTTCACCGAACCGTCGATGATCAAGGGCATGGCGGTGGGCGTCGTGCTGGCGCTCATCGGCGGGGTCGCGCTCAAGCTCGACGCCGCCTGGTACATCGCCAGCGGGCTGATGCTCGTGCTGGCGGCGCTGGTGTTCGGCGCCGTGGTCGGCCACTACCTGTTCGAGGCGCGCCGCAAGCGCTTGCAGCGGCACGGCCTCGACATGCTGCGCCAGGCCGGCAGCGAGCTGCCCGGCCTCGGCGACGAGCTCGCCGTCGTGGTCCTGCAGCGCGACATGAGCCACCTCCCGAGCGTCTGGGAGCGGCTCCGTCGCCTGCGCCCCGCGGTCGAGGAGGTCGCCGGCCTCGGCCTCGCCGCCTTCTTCCGCATGGCCGCGCTGTCGGCCCTGTTCGCGGTGCTCGGCAGCGCGATCAGCTTCGCCGTGTTCCTGACCTCCTTCATGCAGGTCGAGCGGATGACCGAGCAGAACGAGCTCATCCGCGTCCAGACCGACCTGACGATCAAGCAGCTCGACTTCGAAGAGAAGCGCCAGGCCGTCGAGATCGCGCTCAGCATCGCCGACCGCCGCCAGACCACCGCCCGCGAGGTGTTCGCCGCGATCGCCAACGACCCCGGCAAGGAGTCCGACAACGACCGCAAGAAGCTGACCCAGGGGACACGTCTCCTCATCACCGCCACCGTCTCGCAGTTGCAGCCGTACAAGGGCGTCGACCCGGTCAACAACAGCGTGACCCGGGACATCAAGAGCCCCGAGCAGGAGCAGGTGCTGCGCTACCTGTCGGCGGTCAACGTCGACGTCAGCGAGCTCGACCTGTCGCGCGCCTTCCTCGACCACGTCGACCTGCACAGCACCGAGCTGCCGCAGGTGCAGCTCCCGGGCGTCAACATCCGCCAGGCCGCGCTCTACGACGCCAAGTTCCCCGGCGCCAACCTGGCCCTGGCCGACCTGTCGATCTCCCAGCTCGCGCGCACCGACCTCAGCGGCGCCAACCTCACCGACGCCAAGCTCGCCGACGCCGTCCTCGTCGACGCCGTCCTCACCGACGCCAACCTCGTCCGCGCCGACCTCACCCGCGCCAACCTGCGCAAGGCCGTGCTCAAGCAGGCCCAGCTCGGCAGCGCCAACCTGAGCGGCGTCGACTTCACCCAGTGCGACCTCGCCAGCGTCGACCTCACCGACGCCGACCTGGCCCTCGCCGACCTCAGCGCCGTCGACCGCACCCCGCTGGTCCCCAAGATCCGCGCCGCCGCCTCGTGGTGGCTCGCCGTCTACAGCGACGACTACGCCGCCAAGCTCGGCGTCAGCCCGGCGCAGAACGCCAAGAACCGCGAGGCCCTGACCCGCCTGCGCGCCGCCACCTCCCTCGACGCCGCGAAGGCGATCCTCGCCGAGGCCAAGGCCGCCGCCCCCAACGCGCCGGGCTGAGTCTTTTTAAAGGGCATGTCCGAACGGACATGCCCCATCGGACAGCGCCCGAACGACATGTCCTGCGGGACATTCTATTGCCGAAATTCGGCAGCGTCGTCGAGGCGGCGGCACTCGCCGGTCGCGCCCTCCTCGACGAGCTTGGCCAGGAGCAGTTCCAGCTCGGTCCTGATCCCGCAAGCCAGCCGCTCCAGCCGCGCCCGCGCCTCAGCAGGTTTGAACCCGAGTTCGTGCCAGATCACCCGCAGCACGCGGATCGGGACCCGGCCGAGGCTGGTGACCGCGAGGACCCAGCGGCCGTTCGCCGCCAGGATCGCCGCCCGCGCCGCTTCGTCCCCCGCGTCGAAGTCCCACTCCATCATGCACCCGCAGCCGTCACAGCGGAGCGATCCAGACCACCGCACGTCCGTCTCGCGCCGGAACACGCGGTAATACACTCGCGCCGGCGCCGAGCATCGCGGACACTGCTCGGCGACCGTCGCGTCCTCGCCGTCTCGCGGCCCCGCAGTCACGCCCGTCATCCTCGCACCGCCCCCCGCGCCGACGCCAGCACCGCGCGACCGCTCGCCCGTCGCGCCACCCGCCGCAGCCCGGAGTGACATGATCCAAAAGCCAGCCTACCTCGCGGTCGACTGCTCGCTCACCCTCGCCGAGGGCCTCGCGGAGTTCGCCGCCGCCAACCCCGGCCTCCTGCCGCCCGGCGACGGCGAGCTGCGCGAGTTCATCCGCGCTCATGACGCCTGCCACGTGCTGTTCGGCCTCGGCACCAGTGTCGAGGACGAGGCGGTCGCCGACACCTGGACGATCTTCGGCTCCGACGTCGGCCTGCGCCGCTACGCCTCCTACCTCAGGCACCCGGTAATCGCCGGCGTCATCCAGCAGATCGGCTGGTGGCGCATGACCACCGGCTCCGCGCGCGCGCTCCCGCGGGTGCTCCGCGCGATCGCTCGCGCCCGTCGCATGCGCGCGCCGTGGCCCTTCTTCGCCTACGCGCAGGCCCTCGACGTGCCGATCGCCGCGCTTCGCCGACGCCATGGCGTGCGCCCGGTTTAGCGCTCGCGCCGCCCGCGGACCGCCCGCCGGGGGCGTTCAACCTGATTGACGACCCCTGCACGCGGGTGATAAGCGAGCACTTAATCCCGCACGAGGCTTCATGGCGTTTCTCCTGCATAGCCCGCTCTGCCTGCTAATTGCGCAGCTCGTCGTCATCATCGTCACTGCGCGCGTGCTCGGTCTGTTGGCGCGGAAGATCCACCAGCCGCTGGTGATCGCCGAGGTCGTGGCCGGCATCCTGCTCGGGCCCTCGCTGCTCGGCCTCGTCGCGCCCGACGTCAAGGCCGCGCTGTTCCCCGCGCCCTCGCTCGGGATCCTCAGCATGCTGAGCCAGGTCGGCCTGCTGCTGTTCATGTTCCTGGTCGGCCTCGAGATGGACCTCGGCCTGCTGCGCGGCCGCGGCCACACCTCGGTGCTCATCAGCCACACGAGCATCGTCGTCCCGTTCGCCCTCGGCGCCGTGCTGGCGCTCTACATCTACCCGACGCTGATGCCCGAGGGCGTCGCCTTCTCGTCGTTCACCCTGTTCATGGGCGTGGCGATGAGCATCACCGCCTTCCCGGTGCTGGCGCGCATCCTCACCGAACGCCGCCTGCTCCGCACCAAGGTCGGCGCGGTCACCATCACCTGCGCCGCCGTCGACGACGTCACCGCCTGGTGCATCCTCGCCTTCGTCGTCTCGATCGTCCGCGCCACCGCGCTGACCGAGGCCGTCGTCACCACCGTCCTCGCCGTCGCCTACACCCTGGGGATGCTGCTGGTCGTGCGCCCGTTCCTCGCCCGCCTGGCCGCGCGTGGCACCGGCCGCGAGGGCCTGACGCAGAACGTCGTCGCGGTCACTTTCGTGCTGCTGTTCCTGTCGGCCTGGGCGACCGAGCTGATCGGCATCCACGCGCTCTTCGGCGCCTTCTTGATGGGCGCGATCATCCCGCGCGAAGGCGGCTTCGCCCGCGTCCTGGCCGAGAAGCTCGAGGACATCGTCGTCATCGTCCTGCTGCCGACCTTCTTCGCGCTCAGCGGCCTGCGCACGCACATCGGCCTGCTCAACACGCCCGAGCACTGGATCCAGTGCCTGCTCATCATCCTGGTCGCCTGCCTCGGCAAGTTCGGCGGCAGCTACGTGGCCGCGCGCTGGACTGGCCTCGGCTGGCGCGAGTCGACGGCCCTCGGCATCCTGATGAACACCCGCGGTCTGATGGAGCTGATCGTGCTCAACATCGGCCTCGAGCTCGGGGTGATCTCGCCGACCCTGTTCACGATGATGGTGCTGATGGCGCTGGTCACCACCTTCATGACCACGCCGATCCTGCAGCTCGTCTACCCGCCGGAGCTGCTGGCGCAGGAGATGATCGACCCGCCTCAGACCGACCTGCGCGCCACCTTGCCCGAGGGCTTCAGCGTCCTGATGTGCGTCGCCTTCGACCGCTCCGGCCCCGGCATGGCCCAGCTCGCCGGCGCCCTGGTCGGCAAGCAGACCGCAGCCGACCGCCTCTACGGCCTGCAGCTGCAGCGCCCGGCCGAGCGCACCTCGACCCTGCTCGAGGACGGCGACAACGCCGAGAGCCCGGGCGCCCTCGAGCCCCTGCTGGCGCGCAGCCGCGACCACGGCCTCCACGTGCGGCCGCTGTCGTTCGTCTCCGGCGAGCCCGCGCGCGACATCTGCAGCGTCGCCGAGGTCAAGGACGTCGACCTGATCCTGCTCGGCTGGCACAAGACCCTGTTCGGTCAGGCCCTCCTCGGCGGCACCGTGCACGACGTCATGAAGGACGCGCGGGCCGACGTCGCCGTCCTCGTCAGCCGTGACCTCGCGGCGGTGCGCCGCGTCCTGGTCCCGTTCTCCGGCTCGCCGCACGACGAGCTCGCGGTCCGCCTCGCGCGGCGCATGGCCTTCGCCATCGGCGCCGAGGTCACGATCCTGCGCATCCGCTTCCGCAACGCCGACGCGCCGCGCGTCGACCGCTTCCTCGCCGACATGGCCGCCGACCGCGTCAAGGTGATCGAGGCCGTCGACGACGGCAACAAGGCCGTCGACCTGGTCGTCCAGGCCGCCGAGGGCCAGGACCTCGTTGTGCTCGGGGCCGACCCGCTCTCGCCCGACCAGATCATGACGCGCTGCCCGACCTCCTTCCTCGTCGTCCACCACCACGAGCGGAGCGAGCCGGCCCAGCGTCGACCGCGTCCGCTCACCGAGCCGCAGACCCATGCGGTCGTGAGCGCCTAGTCGCGTATCATCCCCCGCGAGGTCCCCCCATGCACTTCGGCGCCACCCTCCGCCTCCTCCGCGTCGACGCCGGCGTCAGCCTCCGCGCCCTCGCGCAGAAGATCGGCGTCTCGAGCGCGTACCTCAGCCGGGTCGAGAACGGCCACGACCAGGCCCCCACGCCCGATCGCCTGATGGCGATCGCCCGCGCGCTCGACCTCCCGCCGACCCTCCTCATCGACCTGGCCCAGCGCGTCTCGCCGTTCGTCGCGCGCTACCTCGAGGATGTCCCTTCGGCCAGCTACCTGTTCCTCGAGATCGCCCGCCGCAAGCTCAACGCCGCCCAGCTGGCGCGCGTCCAGGCCTTCCTCGACGCCGAGTTCCCGCTCCGGGGCGCGGCCGCGGGGCGCATCACTCCGCGCCTGCACGAGCTGCTCACCCCGGAGCGCGTCCTACTCAAGCTGTCGTGCAGCTACCTCGGCGACGCCATCGACATCGCCGCGGTGCGCCTGGCCAGCGCCGCGCCCGGCCTCAACGCCGCCGCCATCGCCGCCGAGATCCGCGAGCGCGAGCGCGAATCCCCGACCGGCATCGGCCACGGCGTCGCCGTCCCCCACGCGATGAACGCCAGCGTCCAACCAGTCGCCGCGCTCGTCACCCTCGCGCGTCCGCTCCCGGTCGCCACTCCTGACGACATACCGCTGCAGATGCTGCTCGTGATCGTCGGCGGCGGGCAGGCGCCGCTCGAGCTGCTGGCCCGCGCGGCCCGGCTGGCCACGCCCGACACCGTCGCCGACCTGTGTCAGGCGACCACGCCCGAGGCCGCGCTCGGGCGAGTGCGCCACGCCGAGAGCGAGCTCGGCTGACATGCTGCTGCACGACCCGCCCGTCGACTTCGCGCGGGTCCGGCAGATCTTGCTCGGCGAGGTCTCCGAGCCGCGATCCTCGGCGAAGATCACCTTCGTCCTGCGCGCCCTGTTCACCGGCGAGACGGACACCGAGATCTCGCCGCGCGGCTTCGTCGTCCGCTTCGCCGGCGGCGGGGCGATCCCCTACGTCAGCGAGGCGGCGCCGGCGACGATCCTCGCGCTCCTGGCCCGCGCGAAGATCTGTCCGCAAGGACAGGCGATGGCGTTCCGCCTCGAGGACGAGGACGGCTACGCCCTCACGGGGATCCCCGACGCCGCCCGCTGGGTGTGGCTCGTGCCCGGCGAGGACGTAGTGCTGGTCTCGCTGCGCCGACCCACGAGCGCCGGGCCGCCGCCTGCCGAGCCGTCCCCGCTGCCGCTGCCGAGCAAGCTGAAGAAGCTCTACGCCCACCTGGCGCAGCCGCTGGCGTGCCCGCACTGCGCGCGCACGTCGTCCGTCTACCGCGCCACGGAGGACGCGTGGGTGTGCGGCGGCCCGCGCTGCGGCCAGTCGTTCAGCCCGCCGCACCGCGTGCGCGCGCTCGCCGAGCTGCGCGACGCCGCCGGCGAGACCGTGCGCGAGACGACCGCGCGCCCGAAGATCTACCGCTGACGCGCCGCGAGAAAAGGCGGGTCGCGACGAGATTCGAAGTGACATTTTTACCGCGCGCTCTACCAGACCGAGCCACCGCTCTCCGCGAAGAGAGCGGGCTGGATTCGAACCAGCGACCTCGCGGTCCCTTGTAGTCACTTCGGCATTCGCGACCCTGAAGAAGGCGGCTGCGACGAGAGTTCGGCGAGACGGGCTATCGCATGAAGATGGAGTCCCACCGAGCATTCGCAGCCAGAAGAAAGGTGGACCTCGACGAAAGGTACGGAGACATTCGTGCTCTACCGGCCTGAGCTACCGCCCCGTGAGAAGTGGAGCGGGTCGGATTCGAACCGACGACCTCGACATTAAAAATGTAGTCCCCGCGGGCATTCGAGGCCCAAAACGGCGCATGATGGAAAAGGCGGCTGCGACGAGAATTCGGCGAGACGTGGATCGGGAAAAGATGTAGTCCCGCCAAGCATTCGCAGCCAAAAAAGGTGGACCCCGACGAGGGTCGGAGAGACGTGCGCGCTCTACCGCTGAGCTACCGCCCCGTGAAGTGGAGCGGGCTGGATTCGAACCAGCGACCTCGATCTCCGTAAGATGTAGTCCCTCCGTGCATTCGGAGTCCAAAACTGTGCGTGTGCAAGAAAAAGGTGGGCCTCGACGAGGGATCGAAGAGACAAATGCGGTCCGCTCTACCGCTGAGCTACCGCCCCACACTCGGAGCGGGCCGGATTCGAACCGGCGTCCCTACCGTTAAAATGTAGTCCCCTCGGCATTCGGGGCCCGAAGATGGTTGTGCGTACAGAAAAGGTGGGCTTCGACGAGGGCTTGAAGAGACAGACCAGTGCGTTCTACCCGTTGAACTACCGCCCCTCGCGGGGCGGGCCGGACTCGAACCGGCGGCTCACCGTTGGAATGTAGTCCCTTCGGCATTCGAAGCCCGAAGAAGGCGGCTGCGACGAGGCGGTGGACGAGACATGGTCAACCGAGATGTAGTCTCGCCCGGCATTCGCAGCCAGAGGGTTTCAGGCGTTCACAGCGCGACCGCCTCGATCGCGCGGACCCAGTGCTCGCCCGCGAGGCCGCCGCGCGCGAACGCGGCGATCAGTGAGAACACGTCGTCGGAGAAGCCGCCGACGTTGAGGATGTCCTTTCGGTCAGGCGCCTGCGTGGTCGCCCCCGGCTGGACGTCGATGCAGACCAGCTGCGCCTTCGGGTTGCGGCGCTTGAACTCGCCCCACTCCTCCATCACCTGCGTCCCGCGGCGGTACGTGCTGCGGGTGTCGATCCACGACTCGTTGTCGGACACGTAGATCACGAGGTCGCCCTTGGCCTTGCGGCGGTTGAGCTCCTGCAGGGGAACCGCGCAGTTGGTGCCGCCGGACGGGAGCTTCGCCAGCAGCTGCGCGTTGGAGAGGACGCTGTCGCGGCCGTCGATCTTGCACGGCACGACCTTGTCGTGGAACGGGATCACCGTGGTGTCACGGTTCTTGCGCAGGAACGCCGCGGCGACCAGGGCCGCCACGTCGATGCAGCGGACCGCAGAGGTCGCCCCCTTGCGGAACCCCGTGGCCGGGGAGTGCATCGATCCCGAGACGTCGAGCAGGACGTAGATCTGCCCCTCTACCTCGGGCACGTTGTCGAGCGCCGCCTCCATGGCGTCGTGCAGCGCGTCGCGGATCTTCTTCGGCACCGCGGCGTCGGCCTGCTTGTAGGCCATGAGGAGCTGGTACGGGAACACCCGCGCCTTCCGCACCTCGTCGGGCGCGGCCAGCTTCTTGGCGAGCGCCTTGGTGAGCGCCGCGTCGTCGAACACGCCGTGGCGCAGGAAGGTGTTGAGGTTCATGCGCAGCATCTGCCAGCCGGCGCGGGCAGCGATGGCTCGCCACGCGCTCTCGCGCAGCGGCGACCCCGTGAGCAGCTGGAACGGCACGTCGGGGACCTGGTCCGAGCGCCCGGCCTTGAAGTCCTCGAAGGCACGGACGCACGCCGGCAGCTTGTCGGCGTCGTGCTGGCGGCCCAGCAGGTAGCCGTAGAGGGCCCGCCGGCCGTCGGTGCCCGGCTTCGGGTGGACCATCCGCAGCACGTCGGTCAGCGACGGGTCGTTGCCGACCGAGTCCGCCAGCACCTGGGCGTCGGTGCGCCGGTCGAGCCAGCGCTGCACCAGCCGCTTCGGCCGCGTCCCGAGCGAACGCCGCCCGGTCGCGCCGGACCGCACGATCTGCACGAAGTTGCGCAGCATCTTGCCGTTGTCGCAGACCCGCCCGAACACCTTCTCGAGCGCCTCGCCGTTGCGGCTCGCCAGCTCCGCCAGCAAGAGCGCCGGCATGTCCTTCATGTGGCTGTGCTTCCGGGTGTACACGGCCGTCTTCGCCACGAACTCGGCGTCGACCTTGGCGACCAGCGCCCGCACCGCGTCGAGCTGGCCCTGCCCGCTCGTATAAAACGTGTTGTTCAGGCACCCGGTCGCGGCGTACTGCGCCAGCGCGTGCTTGTCGCTCAGCGCGTAGGCCCGACCACCGGCCTCGTTCACCGCAGTAGCAGCGGGAGCAACCTTGCGGGAGGTGAAGATCGAGAGGTTGACCATGACGGGCTCCTTGTCCTTGTCCACCCCTTGAGCAGGCGGCGGACCGAAGGCCAAACGGAGGCCTGGAACCGCATGATTCCGAATATTTGAATGTCTATGCCCGGGGAAGAATGGAGCTTTTTTCTTATACTTGATTATCCAGAGGTAGATGACGATCGCGCACGCGGTCGACCGCATGTCCTTTAAGACAGCCCGCTCCGCGCGCAGGTCGACGCTTGCAGACGCTCGCCCGACACCGAATCGTCATGTCCTTCGAGACAGTCTTTCCTGTCCCTAGAGACATGTCGAAAAGCTTCAGCGCTTCCGTGGCGCGTCGGGCTTGCCGTCGAGGTCGGGGCGGCCGTCGAACAGGTCGCGGCTGATGGCGACTGCGCGCTGGATCATCGCGTTGAGCGAGCTCGATCGGGCCAGGTCCGGGTCGCGGGCGCGGACGTGGTCGACCACCTGCTCGACCTTCACCGCTCCGCCCTGCTGCAGCTCTTGCAAGATCGCCAGCAGCATCCGCTCGCTGCGCTCGCGCTCCGTCTGCTCGCGGCGACGGACCACGATCGCGCGGGCCAGCAGCAGCCCGAGGATGATGACGATGAGCGCGAGGATCCACGCGATCCGCTCGCCGACCTGCGCCCCCTTGTTGAGCGTGTCGTCGATGCGGCCCCAGAAGCGCTCACGGAACCCCTGGTACTGCGGGTCCGTCTCGACCACCTCGAGGGCATCGACCGCGCCGAGCAGCGCCTCGCGGCTGACCTCGCGCGACACCTTTCCCGCGGCCGGCGCGAGCTCGCGGGTCAGCGCCTCGCGCAGCGCCGGCGCGAGGTCCTTCTCGATCGTGTGGCGCAGCGCCGGGCCCACGTTGTCCTCCACCACTCGCTGGAGCGCCGGGCCCACGTTGCGCTCGAGCACCGTCTGAGTCGCCGGCCCGAGCTCGTCGCGCAGGCCCTCGCTCAGCGTCGTCAGCGTCCTGCGCGTCAGCGCCTCGGCCATGTTCGCCGCGCCCTGCCGCGTCGCCGGCGACAGCGCCGCGTGGATCGCCTGCTCGACCGCTTGCCGCGTGGTGTCGACCAGCGCCGGGCTCACGTCCTCGCGCAGCCCCTGGCCGACCGCCTTCGACAGCGCGCCGACGTAGTCCTCGCTGACCTGGCGGACCTTCGCCAACCGCTGATCGTCGGTGAGCCCGTCGAACGCCCCGGCCGCGACCTGCCCGGCCAGGTCGCGCGCCGCCTTCTGGACCTCGGGCAGGTCGAGCAGGCCCTCGATGCGCTTCTGCGTGCGCGGGTCCTCGAGAGTGTTGAGCGTCTCGTCGATCCCGGCCGGCACCGCCCGGCGGACCATCTTCTCGGTTCCTGTCGCACAGGACATGTCCCAAAGGACAAGTCCGAGCGCCAGCGCGGCGGCGCGCGTCCGGGCCGATCTTTGGCCACCTGCGCGCGGACGAGGGGGCATCCGCGTCAGGATAGGAGAGCCGCGTCCTGGCCGCCAGTTCGTCAGCCGAGAGGCGCCGCGCCGCTGACCACCCGGTCGATCCCGGCCGCGTCGCGGCGGATCTCGACCGCCTCGTAGCCGCGCGCCAGCAGCAGCTCGCGGGTCGCCTCCGCCTGGCCCAGCCCGATCTCGAGGAACAGCCGTCCTTCGCCCGTCAGCACCCCCGGGGCCGCGCACTGGTCGATCAGCCGGCGCACCAGATCGAGCCCGTCGCGCCCGCCGTCGAGCGCGAGGCGGGGCTCGTAGTCGCGGACCTCGGGCTGCAGCTCGGCGATCTCCGGCGAGGCGATGTAGGGCAGGTTGGCGGCGATGGCCGCGAAGCCGCCGGCGGGGACCGCCACGCCGCGCAGGAGATCGCCGCGGACGAACTCGACCTGCAGGCCGAGCCTGGCCGCGTTTTCGCGCGCGACCGCGAGGGCGTCGGGCGAGACGTCGACCGCGGTGACGTCGACGTCGCGGCGCGCGTGCTTGACTGCCAGCGCGATCGCCCCCGAGCCGGTGCCGACATCGAGCACGTGCAGCGGGTACGGCGGCGGCGGCGGCGGCAGCAGCTCGAGCAACCAGTCGACCAGGTGCTCGGTCTCCGGCCGCGGGATCAGCACCCGGCGATCGACCGCGAGCTCGAGGCCGAGCCCGTGGAAGCCGCGCTTGCCGGCGATGTACGCCACCGGCTCGCGGGCGAGACGCCGGCGGATCAGCTCGCGCAGCGTCGTCCGCTGGTCGTCGTCGACCAGCGCGTCGTAGCGGAGGAAGATCTGCATGCGCGTACAACCGAGCGCCTGCGCCACCAGGTGCTGCGCGTCGGCGCGGGCCTCGCCGAAGCCCGCGCGCTCGAACCGCTCGACGGTCCACTGCAGCACCTCCTGGACGGTCCAGAGCTGCTGGCGCGCGGGTCGGGTCGGGGACGCGGAGGACACGGGGCGCGGAGTGTAGCTTGGAGTGCGCGGTCTCAGGGCGCGGCGGTGTGGCCGCCGGAGGGGATTCCGAGCTGCCGACGCAGCTCGGCGATCGGGAGCTTCAGCACCGCCTCGGCGTCGCGGCCGTCGACGTAGAGGGTGCGCTGGCCCTTCGCAGCGCGGAACGCCCGCAGCGTCCGCAGCGGGGCCACGAACAGGCCGCCGACCACCGCGGTGAGGTTGATCATCCACAAGAAGGGCGTGTTGCAGCCGGCGCGCAGCTCCCAGGCCCCGATCTCCGACTCCCCGGCGAGGTCGGTGCCGTAGCCGGTGAGCACGTGGTGGAGGTCGTGCAGCGCGACCACGCGGCGGCGCGCCGGCGGGTTCGGCAGGCGCAGCGTGCGGCCGAACAGGAAGAACGCGAACACCGGCGACGAGTACTCGGCCATCGAGAAGCCGTTCAGCTCGAGGTAGCGGTCGCGGCCCTCGCGGAGCGGCAGGTCGGACGGCACGTGGGTGACGCGCTGCAGCGGCATGTCCCCCCCGTGTCGCGCAGTTCGCGGAGGATTGCCAGCCGTCATCCTCACGCCGCGCCGCGCGCCGCCGCGCGCCTCCACCCGCGCTCGCGCACCTGTCTCTCAGGACACCTGCGGGCGGAATCGCCTGCCGCTCAGGACGAGGCCTTGGCCGGCTCTTCGAGCGGCGCCTCGATCTGCGCGACCATGCGCCGCAGCAGGCCCTCGACCATCAGCGCGCGCTCGCCCGAGTCATAGACCCCGTCGTGGTAGCGGGCCTGGATGTCCTCGTACTTCTCGCGGGTGTCGTTGATGAGCTGCTTGTAGGGCTTGCGGCGGGCCAGGACTTCTTTTTGGTTCTGCCAGAAGAACGAGACCATCGCGGCCACGGTGAAGCCGGTGAGGGCGACGCCGATCGGGCCGCTGACGATGTAGGCGAGGCCGTAGCGGAGGGCGACGACGCCGCCGACCCCAACGGCGAGCTCGCGGATCCCGCTCTTCTTCATCTTGCCCCAGGCCATCGGCAGCAGCTCGCCGGAGGCCAGCACCAGGGCCACGAATTCCGGCCGCTTGGCCCCGCGCTCGTAGGTGTCCTTGATCACCTGCTGCATGAAGGCGTCGAAGGACTCGTACACCTCGCTCGGGTAGGCCGTGTGACTGCTGCTGCTGGCTGCCATGCGCGCCAGCATAGCAGAGCCCTCGGATTCCTTTGACACGGCCGCGCGCGGCTCGCACAATTCCGGCCCGCATGCCGCGTTCATGGTCGTCCCGTCCGCGTGCCGCGTGGCCCGTGCGCTTGCTCGCGGCCCTCGCCGCCGCCACCGCCGCGTGTCGCACGGCCCCGCCGGCCGCAGGCCCTTCCGCGGGCCCTGACCTGTCCGAACGTACAGCTCCGCCGCCGCTCGAGGTGGGCGGCCTCGAGGTCCCGGAGGAGGGCGACGAGCCGGTCGCCAAGGAGCCGCCGAAGCGGCCCGAGCCCGTCGTCGTCAGCGATCTGGCTGGCGCCTTCGCGGCGCTCGAGCAAGGCAACCCCGAGGGCGCCGCCGCCTTTCTCGCCGGCGCCCTGCGCCAAAAGCCAGGTGACGAGCGGGTCCGCCTCGCGCTCGCACACGCTCATCTGGCCACCGGCGCCACCGACCTCGCCGCCGCCGCGCTCGACCTCAAGGCCGGTCAGCCGAGCCCCGCACGGCTGCGCCTGCTGGCGCGCCTGCTCGCCGCGCGTGGCGACCAGGCCGGCGCGAGCGCCCTGCTGCAGAAGGCCGCGATCGATCCCTCCGAGCTGCCCGCGCGCGGCGAGCTGCTCAGCCTGCTGGTCGCCGCCGGGCAGGAGAAAGACCCCAAGGCAGTCGCCCTGCGCGAGCAGCTCTACGACGCCTACGACGCCGGCAAGGCCAAGACCGCCGAGGAGCTGACCGCGGTGGCCCGCGCGGCCCTGGCCCGCGGTTCGACCGGGGCCTTCCACGACGCCAACATGGTCCTCGGCGAGGCCGAGAAGCTGCCCCTCGAGACAGCTTCGCTCGAGCCCGCGTTCGTCCTGCGCGACCGGGCGCTGCTGCTGCGCGGGGTGATGTTCCGCGAGAAGTACGCGGCGGCCGAGGCGATCGAGACGTACGAGCAGATCTTGCGCCGCGACGCGTGGCACGCCGAAGCACTGGCCGGGGTCGCCGCGGCCCACCTCGAGGAGCTGCGCCTGGCCGCCGCGAGCGAGACGGCCCAGCGGGCGCTGCAGGTCAATCCGCGCCAGCCCGTGGCGCTCGGGGTGCTGGCCAAGGTCGCGCTGGTCGAGGGTCGCCGCGACGAGGCCACCGCGCGCGCGCAGGGCGACATGTTGGCCGCGAGCCCCGGTCACCCCGACGCGCTGGCGGTGCTGGCCGGCGCCGCGCTGGCCCGCGACGACCAGGCCGCCTACGCCCGCCTGCGCGACCAGGCCGCGGCCGGCAACCCGCTGGCCTTCTACCTCGCGCTGGCCGACCTGCTCGTCTCGATGCACATGTACGAACAGACAGGTACGGTCCTCGACGAGGCGGCCAAGCGCGCGCCCGACAACGCCTACGTGCAGTCGGCGATGGGCCTCAACCTGCTGCGCCTCGGCAAGGAGACCGAGGGCCGGGCCGCGCTCAAGGCCGCGTGGAAGCGCGACCGCTTCAACGAGCGCACCCGCAACACCCTCGACCTCTACGACCAGCGCATCGACCCGCTCTACACCGACGTCAGCGACGGCGACCTCAGCCTGCGCCTCCTCAAGGAGGACCAGGAGTATGTCTCCGGGGACATGTTGGCGATCATCGCCCGCGCCCGCCAGAGCCTCGACAAGCGCTACGCCCTGCGCCCGACCCCGCTGCGCATCGAGGTGTTCGCCGACCCCAGCGACTTCTCGGTCCGCACGATCGGCGTGCCCAGCCTCGGCGCCGTCGGCGTGTGCTTCGGCCGCCTCATCACCGCCCTGGGCCCCTACGCCGGCACCCACAACTTCCACCAGGTCGTGTGGCACGAGCTCGCCCACGTCTACGCCGTCCAGCTCAGCAAGGGCCGCGTCCCGCGGTGGTTCACCGAGGGCCTGTCCGAGTGGGAGTCCGAGCTCGCCGACCCGTCGTGGGCCCGCGAGAGCGCCGAGCTGCTGGCCGTCGCCCGCCGCAAGGGCACCCTGCGCCGCCTGTCCGAGCTCGAGCTGGCGTTCCTGCGGGCCGGCAGCGCCCAGGCCATGGAGGTCGCCTACACCACCGCCGCCTACGCGATCCGCTACCTCGGCGAGACCTACGGCCTGCCGCGCCTCATCGCCATGCTCAAGGGCTACGGCGAGGGCGGCACCACCGAGGCGCTGATGGAGCGCCACCTCGGCAAGCCGCTGGCGGTCGTCGAGAAGGAATTCGAGACCTGGCTCTTCGGCCAGCTCGACGTCAAGATCAAGGGCTGGGAGCCGGCCAAGAGCCGCGGCGACAAGCCCGACGAGCGCGACAAGCTGCTGACCGAGGCGTTCGCCCACGCGCAGAAGAAGGACATGACCTCGGCCGCGCGCGTGCTGCAGCAGCTGATCCAGGGCCGCGGCGACGGCTTCATCCCGCGCATGACCCTGGCCGAGGTTCTGATGCAGGGCCCGAGCTGGAAGCAGGCCGCCGAGCACTACGAGAAGGCCCGCGGCTTCCGCCCCGAGTCGGTCGAGCCGATCATCCGCCTGGCCGAGATGGCCCGCCGCGACGGCGACATCACCCACGAGAAGGCGCTGCTGCGCGAGGGCCTGGCGATCGACGGCATGAGCTACGACCCGGCCGCGCGCCTGGTGATGCTCGCCGCGGTCACCGCCGACGCGCCGAACCGCGACTACGCGCTCGACCGCGCCGCCGCGATCGCCCCGCTCCACCCGCTCACCCTCGGCGGCCAGGCCCTGCGCGCCGCCGCCACCGGCGACAAGGCCCGCGCCCGCAGCCTCAGCGACCGCGCCCTCAAGAACATGAACGAGGGCCCGCTCGCCAAGGGCCCCGTCGACACCCTGGTGGTCCTCGCCCTCGCCGCCGAAGCCGCCGGCGACGCGACCCGCGCGAAGATCCTCGCCGCCCGCGCCGGCGCCGAACCCAAGCTGCCCGCCCCCGCCAAACAAGCGATGGAGCGCGTCCGCACCGCGAAGTGATCTCTAAAAGAGAAGGATATGCTCTCTGGGGCATGTCCTTCGAGAAATGTCTTCGAGGACATGACCCTATGAACATGTACTCGCGCGCATGCGATCGCGCGAGGGCCAGGTCTCGGCGAAGCTGTCATGGAAGTCTTTTCGGACATGTCCTACGGACATGCATCCACTCGGCTCGAGAAGAGCGCCCATGCGCACGCCGGGACGAGCCAGGCTGCCCGCTCACCCGCGGGCGAGCACGAGCCCGGCCACCGCCAGCGTCGTCGCCAGCCGCCCGACCTCGAGCGGCACGGCCCAGCGGCGGCGCTCGACCAGGCCCGCGAGGGCGACCGCGCCGGCGATCACCGTCGCGCAGGCCAGCGCCGCCAGCCAGGCCGGCCAGGTGCCCGCGGCGATCAGCACCGCCATCGACGCCGCGACGATGCCGACCGCCTGCAGCAACACATAGACCGCCATGGCCGAAGAGACAGGCGCGTGGAAGCGCCCGGCCGCCCGCGCCGCCAGCTCTGCCTCGGACAGCGGCGCCGACGGCCCGCGCGGCGTCCAGCCCGGGTGCGCCACGAGCACCCGCACCTTTTTAAAAAATCCGCGCTCCGCTGCGGCGCGCCGGGCCAGCTCGACGAAGTGCTCGAACTGCGCCCACAGCGGGTTGAGGCTCTGCAGCCGCCGGGTGGTGCCGTACACCGGCGCCTCGTCGACGCGCGCGAAGGTCCCGAACAGCCGGTCCCAGACGATCGAGATCCCGCCGTAATTCTTGTCGAGGTAGCGCGGGTTGACGGCGTGGTGGACGCGGTGGTGCTGCGGCGTGTTGAGCACCGCCTCGGCCGGACCGAGGCCGCCGATCAGCTCGGTGTGAATCCAGAACTGATACAGCGAGTTGAGCGCCTTGCAGGTCAGGTACACCAGCGGCGGCACGCCGAGCAGCGCCAGCGGGAGGCCGAACACGATCAGCGGCCCGGCGGTGAAGATGCCCTGGCGCAGCGCGACCGCCAGGTTGTAGTCCTCGCTGTGGTGATGCACGACGTGCGTCGCCCACAGGATGCCGACCTCGTGGCTGGCGCGATGCCACCAGTAATAGATGAAGTCGACCGCGAGCATCGCCAGCAGCCACGTCGACGCCGCGCGCGGATCGAAGTCGAACAGCCGCGCCTCGTACACGAAAAAATACAGCGCCACGAACGCGGCCGTGGTCAGCACGCCGAACAGCTGCTGGACGACGCCGCAGCCGACGTCGGAGACCGACACCGACAGGCGATAGAGGTCACGCCGAGCCCGACGCGCAAGGGCGTACTCGAGGACGATGAGAGCGACGAAGACGGGGATCGACCAGGCGATGAGCTGCATGGACCTCGGAGCTCAGGGCCCACTTGAGCACACGGCCAGCAGCATCGCCAGCGCCGCCACGCACGACCTCGACGAGCAAGCGCCGCCGCTCGGCGAGCGCGCCGAGCGTGACCACGCCGGCCCCCGCATCCCCGCACGCAAACCATGCCCACGCTCGCGGCCGCCGCTCGACCCGCCGGAGCCTCGCGCGCGCAAGTCGGAGCAGATGCCAGCGACCCCCGGCGATCGCCCACCGAGAGACCGAGCACACCGCGTGCACACGTTCCGCGCAATCTTGCTCGTGCATCGCAGCCAGCGCTGCGCACTTCGGGCCCACCCTCGCCGCGCTCCGACACGCCCGCGGCAGACTCGAAGCTCGAGACGCCAGTCACTCGACCCGCGCCGACGCGATCGCCGGGACTGCGACGCGGGGGTACCAGCCGGCCGCAGCGCGCCGCGTCACTGACGCGACCTCCGCCTGCCGCAACCTTCGTGATGCAGTCCGGACATCCGCCCGCTCCTCACGGACAGCGAGGGACCACGCGCGGTGATCGACCCGACAGGCGAGGCGCACCGATCGGCCGCCCCGCAGGGTGACGCTGCGGAAACGCCGTGGCGACGGCGCCCGACCCGCAGCGCGGGGCCCCGCGGACCGCCCGTGAGGTCGCGTTCATGGGCGACCGACCTCTCGTGGCCAGGCCGCTCGCCAGGGTTTGCGCTGCCGGGCCGGCCTGGTAGCGTGGGCCCCGCCATGGCCGCGCTGTTCCCGTTCACGACCGACGAGGCGAATGCCGTTCTCCGGGCTCTGAAGACCGTGGCGATGGCCGACGGCACGTTCGCGGTCAAGGAGCGGGCCCTGCTCTCCGCCTCCGCCGAGCTGCTCGGCGTCGAGGCCGACCCCGACGCGCTGACCACCATCACTCCCGAGGAGCTGGCCGCCGCGCTCGTCGATCCCGACCGACGCCTCATGGCGCTCAAGGCTTCTCTCGTGATGGGCATCGTCGACGGCCAGGTCTCGCCGGAGGAGTGGCGCGTGCTCTCGGCCTTCCGCTCGGTGCTCGGCGTCGAGGAGGGCGCGATGCAGGTGTTCCACGACCTCGTGCAGCAGCACCGCCAGCGCACCCAGTACGAGCTGCAGCGCCGCCTCGGCTCGCCGCAGGCCGGCACCCTCTACGCCGCCCAGGGCTGGCAAGGCGTGCTCAACTTCTTCACCGAGGACCTGCTCGCCCTGCCCAAGACCCGCGAGAACAGCGAGCTCGCCTGGCGCTACCGCCGGATCGGCCTGCTGCCGGAGGGCACCCTCGGGCGCGAGCTGTGGCGGTACTACCGCGAGCGTCAGTTCGCGTTCGCCGGCGAGCAGGGCGGCGTGCCCGAGGCGCTGGTCCACCACGACATCACCCACATCCTGGCCGGCTACGAGGCCGACCTCCAGGGCGAGCTCGAGACCCTCGCCTTCATCGCCGGCCTGCGCGGCGAGGACCCGTCGAGCGCGCTGTTCCTGGTGCTGCTGCAGCACGCCGTCGGCGCCCGCGTCGGCGACGACAGCGGCCTCAGCTTCGATCCGCCGCGGATCCTCGCGGCCCGCGACCGCGGCCGCGCCACCACCGAAGACTTCTCGCGCCGCCACGACTTCTGGGACGTGATGGACCGCCCGATCGGCGAGCTCCTGCAGCGCTTCGGAGTCCCGCCGCGGTGACCGACGCGCCGCAGGTGTTCGACCTGTCCGAGGTCGACGCCGACGCGCCCGAGGTCGTGCTCGCGTGGGTCGAGCGCCTGCGCGCCGCCGCGGCCCGCGGCCGGGTGATCGTCCGCGAGTGCCCGCAGATGCTCGCGCACACCCTCTATAAAAGTGCCCTGCTCGGCGACGCGATCGTGCTCGAGTCGGTGCGCGCCGAAGAAGCCTACGGCTGAGCGCCGCGCCGCGAGACATCCGCGCTCGAACGATACGCCCTTGCGCCGCGAGACGCTTGCAGCCGAACCACGCGCCGAGCTCGAATCGATGCGCACCGAACGAGCCTGCCGCCGCTCATTCGTCTCCGCGCCCTCGAGCTCGCTCACGACCCCGCAGCCCCGCCGCGAGTTTCACCGCGCCGCGCGACGCGCCTGCACCCCCGTCGCAGCCGGGCCGCGAGCGCGCCCGGGTCGCCATGCTACGCTGCGATGTGATGTCCTCCGCAGCGCGCGCCTTCGCCAGGGCTCACGACCAGGCCCGGGTCACCCGACGGGCCCGCGGCGCGCTCGTCGCCAGCGCCGCGATCACCCTCCTGCTCTATCTCATCCCGTTCGGCGGCCTGCTCATCTACCCGCTGCTGCTGCTGTCCACGCTCGCCCACGAGCTCGGCCACGGCCTGGCGGCGCTGGCCACCGGCGGCTCGTTCCACGCGTTCTACCTGTGGCCTGACGGTTCGGGCATGGCTGTTCATACAGGTCCCGAAGGACATGCCCTTCAGGCCATCGTCGCCGCCGGCGGGCTGATCGGCCCGGCGGTGGTCGCCGGCGCCTGCTTCGCCCTGGCCCGCCGCGCCGGGGTCGCCCGCGTCGTGCTCGGCCTGCTCGGCCTCGGCTTCCTCGCGGCCGTCGCGCTCGTCGTCGAGAACCCGTTCGGCTTCTGGTACATCGGCGGCGTCGGCGTGCTGCTGTTGGCGCTCGCCGCCCGCGCCCGCGCCCAGGTGGCCCAGACCGCGCTGGTCTTCCTCGCCGTCCAGCTGGCCCTCAGCGTGTTCTCCCGCGCCGACTACCTGTTCACCGCCAGCGCCCAGACCTCCGCCGGCGTCATGCCGTCCGACTCGGCCCACATCGCCGCCGCCCTCGGCGGCTCCTACATGCTGTGGGGCGCCGTCTGCGGCCTGTTCTCGGTGCTGGTGCTGGTCCTCGGCCTGTGGCTGTTCACCCGCGGCGAGAGCCGCGTCAGCCTGGCCAGCCTCCGCCGGTGACGCACGTGACCCCCGAGCTGCGCGCGCTCGCCTCGCAGCTTTTTAGAAAAAATGAACATGAAGATGTCCCGGAGAGCCTGCTCTCCTGGACATGTCTCAAAAGTCATCCGCACAGCGCGGCGATCTGGCAGGTCGCCGCGCCCACCGGCGCGCTCGTCCTCAAGCAGCACCGCTATCCGCGCCCGTTCCAGCAGGAGCTCCGCGCCTATCGCGAGTGGCTGCCGGCCCTGGCGCTCGCCGGTCCCTCCTCGGCGGGCCTGATCTCGACCGGCGATAAGCTGTCTCTCGGGACATCGGGTTGCGCGGCAGAGCCACCGCTCGAGACATCCGGCTCCGCGCGTGACCTGCCGCTCGGACCGCTCAGGTCCGCGAGCGAGCTATCTCTCGGGACATCCAGTCTCACGAGCGCCCTGTCTCTCGGGCTATCCAGCTCCGCGAGCGCCCTGTCTCTCGGGACATCCCGCTCGGCGAGCGCCCTGTCTCCCGGGACATCCAGCCCCGCGAGCGCTCCGGCACCCCCGACCCACAGCACCGAGCCGGTCGGCCAGCCTCGCATCCGCGTCCCGGCGCTGCTCGCCTTTGACCTCTCCGCGCGCACCCTCGCGCTGACCGTCGCCCCCGGCGAGCGCCTGTCTCTCGGGACACACGACCCCGCGCTCGCCCCGGCCGCCCACGCCGCCGCCGGCCGGTTCCTCCGCGCCCTCCACGAGCTCCCGGCCGCCGACGACGACCCCATGCCGCTCGTCGACGCCATCGCCGCCCGCCAGAGCGAGTGGCACGCCCGCGCCCGCGACCTGCTGACCCCCGCCGAGCGCGACGCCTTGCAGCGCCTGGCCGCCCGCCGCGACGCCTTCGCCGGCGTCCGCCGCGTGCCGTGCCACCGCGACTTCACCCCCGACAACTGGCTGCTGGACGCCGACGGCCTGTGCGTCCTCGACTTCGAGCACGCCCGCCTCGACGCCCCCGAGGCCGACCTCGTCAAGCTGTGCGCCGACGTCTGGCCGGACCGCCCCGACCTCGCCGAGGCCTTCTTCGCCGGCCACGGCCCGCTCACGCCCGACGCGACCGCCCGCCTCGACGTCCTGCTGGCCCTGCACGCGGCGGCGACCCTGGCCTGGGCCGAGCGCCACGACGACCCGGCCTTCCGCGCCCTCGGCCGTCGCGCCCTCGCCGTCGCCCTCGAGCGCGCTTCTTAACGCTGCCCACGGACGGCCAGCGTAATACGGCGCATCTCAGGCGCTCGTGGCATGCCCATGAAGACATGCCCGTTCAGACATGTTTTTCAAAGCATGCCCGAACGGTCAGTTCAGCGCCGCCAGCTTGTCCGGGTTGACCATGATGTGCAGCGAGTGGATCTTCTCGTCGTCGGTCTCGATCGAAACCGCCGCCACGGCCACCCCGTGATCCCACAGCACCGCGGCCGGCCAGCCGTTGATCTCGACCAGCGAGACAGTGCCGTGAGCGCCGCCCTTCTTGGCGATCCCGACCATCATGCGAGACACGCGGTCGGGGCCGAACACCGGGTTGCGAGCGGCCCGCGCTCGTCCGCCGCCGTCGGACCAGGCGACCACGTCGTCCGCCAGCAGCTGCTGCAGACCGTCGAGGTCGCCCTGGGCCACCGCCCCGAGGAAGGCCCCCAGCAGCTGCTCGTGCTGCTCGCGCGAGCGGGCGAACCGCGGCCGCTTCGAGCGCACGTGCTCGCGCGCGCGGTGGGCCAGCTGCCGGCACGCCGCCTCTTCGCGGCCGACGATCGCGGCGATCTCGGCGAAGTCGTAGTCAAACACCTCGCGCAGGACGAACACCGCCCGCTCGAGCGGGCTCAGGGCCTCGAGCAGCACGAGGAAGGCCAGCGAGATCGACTCGAGGTCCGGCGCCGAGCCCGTTTGCTCGGTGGGCAGCGGCTCGGGCAACCAGGTGCCGACGTAGGCCTCGCGCCGCGAGCGAGCCGACTTGAGCTGATCGAGGCAGAGCCGCGAGACGACCGTCGTCAGCCACCCGCCCGGCGCCTCGATGACCCCGTGATCGGCCGCCTGCCAGCGCAGGTGCGCCTCCTGCAGGATGTCCTCGGCCTCCGCCGCGCTGCCGAGCATGCGGTACGCCAGCCCGAACAGCCGCGAGCGATGGGCCCCGAACAGCGTCGCCGCCTCGTCCGGGCTCACTGCGCCGCCTCCACCGCCACCAGCGGCCGCGCCGGCCCGCGCTGCCAGCGATAGGCCAGCAGCCGCCGCTGCTCGGCCCACAGCGCCAGCACCGTGTACTGGCACACCCGCTCCTTGATCCACGCCGCCACGCGTCCCTTCACGATCCGCTCGCGCGGCCGCCCGGCCCCGTCCATGAACTGCAAGATGCCATCTCGCCGGCCCAGGCTCACGCAGTAGCCCGGGTCGGCGAAGCGGAACTCGTGCACCGCGCCGCCGGTCAGCTCGGCCACCGCAGTGTCGGCCGCGTGTGCCGCCATCGGCATCGCGGTCTTGCACCCGGCCCCCAGCCAGCCGCCGCCGGTCGCCGCGCAGGCCGCCGCGTCGCCGGCCACCAGCAGGTCCGGCCGGGCGTGGAGGTAGGCGTCGACGATCACCCGCCCGTCGGCCGCCATCGGCAAGCCGAGACCGGCCAGCAGCGGCACCGCCCGGAAGCCGGCCGCCCAGGCGCACAGGTCGAAGCCGATCGGCCCGGCCGCGCTGTCGAGGTGGTCGGCCGCCACCGCATGGACCCGGACCCCCTCCCGCACCGCCACGCCGAGGCGCCCCAGCACCGCCCGCGCGTGTTCGCGCGCCTTTCGGCTGAGCCCTGGCACGAGCTCGCTCGCCGCCACCAGCTCGACCCGCAGCCCGGGCAGCGCCTCCGCCAGTTCAGTGGCGATCTCGACCCCGGTGAGGCCGCCGCCGCACACGGCAAGCCGTCCGCCGCGCGCGGCAACCCGCCTCGCCTCGCTGAACAAGCGGGTCACGCGGTCGCCGTCGATGGCGTACGCGTGCTCGCGCGCGCCGGGCACGAGATCGAGGTCGACCGAGCCGCCGGTGCACACGATGGCGCGGTCGAATTCGAGCACGCTGGCGTCGGTGACGAGCCGCCCGGGCGCGACTTCGAGCGCGCGCGCGTGGACGAAGCGGACCGCAGTGCCTGCGATCAGCGCGGCCACGGGGTGGGCGACGCTGCGGCCGGTCGCCGCCAGCTCGTGGAGGCGGACGCGCTCGACGAGCTGCTCGCTGGCGCCGACGAGGGTGACGGCGATGCGACCGCGGGCGATCCGCGCGGCGCGCAGGGCCGCGAGCAGGCCGGCGTAGCCGGTACCGATGACGACGAGATGCGGGGTCATGCGAGTTCTCCTGGTTCGCCGGCATGACGAGGCAGCCCCCGCGCCGCGTGACACGATTTTTTTCGCGCCGAGCTCCCCCCCGGTCCGCGCGCCAGCGCTCGCGGCTCGCGCACAAAAAGAGGAAGCAGACGATCACCTTCACCGCCCCGAATTCAAGCCCTGCATCTCATGGCCACTGCACCGGAGTCGCCGACCTCTTCACCACCTCGACCGACCCATCGCCGACTCATCCTCCCCACCCTCGAGCCCCCCGTGCGATCGTCCCGGCGTGTCCGCGATCCTCCGCCTCGGCGACCCGCGGTTGCGTGCGGTCGCTCGCCCCGTCGACCTCGCCGCGCCCGAACTCTCGATCGCAGTCGAGCGGCTGCACCGCGCCCTGGCCGAGTTCCGCGCCGAGCACGGCTTCGGCCGTGCGATCGCTGCGCCGCAGCTCGGCATCGATCTGCGCCTCGTCGCCCTGAACCTCGGCGACGGGCCTCGAACCTTATTAAATCCCGAGATCGTGTGGCACGGCGACGAGACCTTCACCCTCTGGGACGACTGCCTGTGCTTCCCCGAGCTGCTCGTGCGCGTGAGGCGGTGGACATCGATCTCCGTGCGGTACCACGACGAGCACGGTCGGCTTCACCTGCGTGAGCGCTTGCCCGCCGCCGAGTCCGAGCTCCTGCAGCACGAGCTCGATCACCTCGACGGCGTCCTCGCGGTCGACCGCGCCGACGGCCCTGACGCGATCGTCACGCGCGCCGACCATGACCGCGAGCCCGAGCGCTACGCGGCCATGGTCGATCGCCGACCCTCAGCCTCTCATCCTCAATAAAGGATGCAGAAGCCGAAGCTCGTGGTCCCCTGGGCTGCGACCTCGGCGTTGTAGGGCTCGCCGGTCCACACGAAGTGCATCGTGTCCTGCGTGTACTTGGCGTTCCACGCGTTTTGAATCGTGCCCTGCATCGCGATCGCCACCTGCCACACGATTGGCGCACCCGTCGTGTTGCTGACCGTGACCGAGTTGCACTCGCCCTGCTCCCACTTCGAGTCCTGGGTGATCTGCACGTCGATGCCCGGCGACGTCATCGGCCCCGGCTGCGGCTCGCCGGTGGTCGTGCCGCCGCTCGTGGTCGTCTCCTCGCCGGTCGTCGTCTCGCCGCCCGTCGTCGGGTCCTCGCCCGTCGTCGGGTCGCCGCCCGGGCTCGGCGCTCCGCCGCGCTCGCGGAAGAACCGCGTGCCGACCAGCGCCAGCACCAAGCTGTCGAGCCGGCCCTCGGCCTCGACGAACGCCGCGGACAGATCGTCCTGCACGCACTTCAGCTCGCTGCCCGCCGCCGAGCCGACCGCGTAGCGGGCCCACTGCAGCGTGTAGCAGGCCTCGACGTCCGGGCTCCCCGCCAGCAGCTGCGCCAGCTCGTCAGCCCCGTCGAACGGCCCGTTCGTGTTGTCGGTCAGCAAGACCTCTCCCGTCGCATCGATCGCGTGGATCCCGTCCATCGTGCGCGTGCGGCCGATCGCGTCGTAGTGTTCGAAGCCGAAGCCGATCGGGTCGATGCGCGCGTGACAGCCCGCGCAGGTCGCATCGGCCGAGTGCTGGGTGTAGCGCTCGCGCGTGCTCAGGCCCGGATCGACCGGCGGCGGCGAGGTGTCGAGCGCCGGCGGCGGCGGCGGCATGTCCTGGCACAGCAGCCGCTCGCGCACCAGCTTGCCGCGGTGGATCGGCGACGACGACGTCGGCAGCGCGTGCGTCGTCATCACCGCGCCGTGCGTCAACAGGCCCGCCGCCGAGGCGGCCTCGGCCCGCTTGAAGCCGGCCGGATCGGGCTCGCCCGCGCCGGCCTCGACCCCGTAGTAGCTCGCCAGCTCGTCGGTCATGAACGAGTAGTTTGCGGTCAGCAGCTCCGCCAGAGAGCCGCCGCCGCGGTACACGTCGCCGACGAACCGGTGCGTCTCGCCGAGCATGGCCTCGCGGATCTGCGGCGTCAGCTCGGGGTACAGCATCGCGTCGCGCGGCACCGTGCGCAGGCGGTCGATGTGCAACCACTCGTCGACGAAGCGGTGCAGCGTCGCGTCGGCGTCGGCGCTGGCGAGCAGGCGGGTGGCCTGCATCCGCAGCACGTCCGGGTCCTTCAACGTCCCGTCGTCGGCCGCGGCCATCAGCGCGGCGTCGGGCGGGCCGCCGACGATCAGATACGACAGCTCGCTGGCGAGCTCGTACGGCGTGAGCTCGTAGATGCCCTCGCCCGCGTGTTCGCCGAGCTCGGTGCGGTAGAGGAACCCCGGCGACTGCAGCATCGCCGCGATGGTCCAGCGGATCCCGCCGTCGAACTTCTCGATCGCGGCGGCCTCCTTCCACAGCATCTCGTAGCGCGCCTGCTCGTCGGCGGTGAGCGGCCGGCGGTACACCTGCTTGCCGAAGCGGGCGATGAAGTCGTGCGCGCAGGTCTGCTCGCCGTCGGCCAGCGGGTCGCAGCCGAGCCGCGTCGGCAGGTCGGCGACGATCAGGTCCGCGATCTTCTCGGCCGCGTCGCGGTACTGGTCGGCGAGCAGCCCCGAGACCACCAGCGCCCCCGCGTTGTTCGTATAACCCTGCACCACGGTGTCGGCCGCGAAGCCGAGCCCGAGCTCGGTCGATGCGCCGAGCACCGCCGCCAGGGTGCGGTTGTACTCGACGTGGCTGAGGCGTCGCACGCGTCGCACCCCGGCGCCGCCCTCGTCGCAGCCGGCCGCCCCCTCGCCGTCGGGCCCCGTGCACGAGAACGTCCCCTGGCTGCGCGCGACGAACTGCGCCAGCGCGTCGTAGGCCTCGGTGTCGGGCGTCACGACCATCCCGCCCTTGTGCATGTCGGGGTGCTGGTTGGTCGGCTTGAGCAGCAGGATCGACGTCCCGCCGTCGTCGTCGAGCGCGACCTCCTTCGCCGCCGCGAAGTTGGCCGCGAGCCAGCCTTCCTCGCCCTCGGCCAGCAGGACCATCCGCGTGTCCTTGGCCAGCCCCTCGGGGTTGTGACAGGTGATGCAGGTCTTGCTGAGGATCGGCGTCCACACGCTCGTCTCGAAGAACTGCGCGTCGCTCGGGCAATCGCCGCCGCCGTCGGTCGGGTCGCCGTTGCTCGTGCCCATGCTCGTGCCGGTGCCGGCGGTCTCGCCGTCGGAGTCGGTGCCCGCCCCGCCGCCGCCGTTCTGGCAGGCCGCGAGGCTCAGGAAGATCGCGAGGTTGCTGACGAGAGTCGTGCGCATGGTCCTCGTCCTCCTCACGCCAGTCCGGGGAGCGGGCCGTTGCCGACCATCGGGTTGCCGAACGTCTCGTTGCTCAGGCCCATCGCCTGACACAGCGACACCATGAGCTTGCCGTGCGACTCGCCGCTGTACTTGAGGTAGCGGCCGGTCTGCCAGCGCCCGCCCGCGCCGCCGGCGATCACGAACGGCACGCCGACGCAGGTGTGCAGCCGCGAGTCGCCCATCTCCTTGGCCCACAGCACGATCGAGTTGTCGAGCATCGAGCCCTGCATGTCGGCCTCGGGCGTCATCGCCAGCTTCTGCACGAGGTACTTGAACTGCTCGGCCATCCACCGCTCGCACTCGACGAACTGGGCCACCCCGGCCACGTTCGAGTCGTCGATGTGCGACAGCGAGTGATGCCCCTCCGCCACCCCGAGCCACGAGCACACCGTCGGGCTGACCGTGTGCGACAGCTGCAGCGACGCCACCCGCGTCATGTCGCACGCCAGCGCCGCCACCATCATGTCGATCTGCGCCGCGGTGATGTTGGGGAAGTTGGCGTTGTCCTGCGTGCCCCCGCCCATCGGCGCGTCCGGCAAGCCGCAGCCGACCGCCCCCATCAGGCCCTTCTCGACCTTGGCCAGCGCGTCGAGGTGCGCGTCGAGCTTGGGCCGCTCCTCGCTGCCGAGGCGCCCGCGCAGCGCGCTGGCCTCGTCGACCAGCAGGTCGACCACGCGCTGACGCCGGGCCCGCAGCGCCGCCGCGGCCTCGTCTCCGCCCATGAAGTCGCCGAACAGCCGCCCGTACACGTGCGCCGGGTCGTCGTCCGGCGTGACCCACGCGCCCGGGCCCGCGTACGACATGCGCGTCTGCACCCCGCCGCCCCACGCCGACGTCTGGACCCCGAACTCGAGCGACGAGAAGCGCGTGTCCTGACCGATCTGCGCCGCCACGTACTGGTCGATCGACATCCCGCCCGACTCGTCGGACGCCGTGCCGCTGGCGGTCAACATCGCCGCCATGCCGCCCTCGTGGTTATCGGCGCCGAAGAAGTCGAGGCCCTCGACCACGATCAGCTGATCCTGGATGTCCGCCAGGGGCTCCAAGATCGAGCCGACCGGGAAGCTGAAGTCAGTCTCGGTCCCGCTCGGCCTCCAGTGCTGCGGGATCGTGCCGTTGGGGCTGAAGAACACGATCAGCCGCCGCGCCGTCGGCCCGCCCTCGGCCCGACTGCTCGGCGCCGTCAGCAGATTTAAAAAGGGGGCGGCGACCAGACCGATCCCGAGGCCGTGCAGGACGCTTCGACGACCTATCGACATAGACTCGCTCCTGCATAGCGGAGCGGCGGCGCATCTGTCGATGCGCGTCGATTCGGTACATGTAAGTCCCGGCAGCGAACGCCCCGCGCATGCCCGCGCCCGGCCCTCGCAACTCGCGCGCCCCGAGCTGCGCGTGCGGACGAGCGATGGATCATCACATGTCCCTTAAAACAGGTGCTACGGCCCTCGACCCCCGCGAATCATGCACGCTCGGGGCACATGTCCCCCAGGACATGTGATTCCGGGCCACGGCCGAGCCCGCCGGACCTCCGGCCGCTCCTCGGGGCCCCGCGCCGGCAGGGCTCGCTGCTCGCGGGCTCGAGCGCTTCGGGGCCATCCAGAGCGCCGAACCTGTCGCCGGTGTCATGGGAGGGGCATGAACCGAGACCTGTCCTCAGGGACAGCTCATGACAGCCGCCCCCTCGCCGCTCGTCGGCGACCTCTGCGAGGACATCTGCGGCGTCGGGCGCTCTGCCGCTCCTCGCGGCGGCATCCCCACCGCGAGCACCCTGCATCGCTGGATGTCGCAGCGGCACGACAGGCTCGCGCTCCGTCCGGCGGCCCGCTCCTGCTGGCCTGCTTCGGCCTCGCCTCGTCCCGCGCATGCGGCCGCCGTCCCGACCGCACATGTCCTCGGAGACAGCTAAACCCGCGGCCGCACGTGCATGCAGATGCTCCCGGCCGGGCCGACCGGGATGTTGAAGCGGTGGCGCGCGTCGCTGTTCTCGGGGACAGGTGAGAACTCGTAGCGCAGCGCCAGGCGGGACAGCACGATCTTCGCCTCGAGCAGCGAGAAGTGCTGACCGACGCAGCTGCGGGGCCCGGTGATGAACGGCAGCCAGCGGTGGCCGACCGGCTCGTCGCCGAGGAAGCGGTCGGGGCGGAACGCCTCGGGCTCGGGCCAGTGGCGCGCGTCCTTGTGCAGCGCTTGCATGTGCACCATCACCTTGGTGCCGCGCGGGATCACCAGCTCGCCGAAGCGGTCGTCGACCACCGCCTCGCGCACGACCACCGGCACGATGTTGTACAGCCGCAGCGCCTCCTTGAGGCACGCCCCGGCGAAGTCGAGCCGCTTGAGCTGCTCGTAGTCGGGCACGGCGTCGCCTTTGTTGAACACCGAGGCGGCGTCGGCCCGCAGGCGCTCGAGCTCGGCCGGCTGCTGCGTCAACGCGTGCAGCGTCCACGTCAGCATCGCGCTCGAGGTGTCGTGGCCGGCGAACAGCATCGTCTTGAGCTCGTCGCTGACGAGCCGCTCGCTGTCGTCGGTCCAGCCGCGCTCCTCGAGGCTGATCAGCAGCATGTCGAGCATGTCGGCCGGTCGCGCCTTGGGGTCGGCGCGGCGGGCCTTCACGCGCGCGCGGATCTTTTCCAGCAAGAACGCGTCGAGCTGGGCCAGCGAGCGGTCGTAGCGGAACTTCGCCGGCGTCGGCAGGTAGCCGCGGAACGGCAGCCAGACCCGCTTGTTGGCCTCCTCCACCAGCGGCTCGTAGAGCCGCGGCAGCACGTCGTCGCTCTGGTGCGGCGGCATCTGCAGCGTCGCCTCGGCGATCACCTGCAGCGTCAGCCGCCGCATCTGCGCGCCGATGTCGACCGGCCTGCCGCTGCGCGCGTGCGCGTCGAGCACCGCCGCCAGCCGGTCGACGGCGCGGATCGACGCCTCGGCGACGTTGCGCAGCGCCTCGATGCGGAACGCCCGCGCCAGCACCGCCCGCTGCTTCTTCCACAGCTCGCCGTCGCTGGTCAAAAGGCCATGTCCGAGGATGTCGAGGAAGGCGCCCATGGCGCGCAGATCCTTGACGTAGTTGTCGGCGGCGCCGACGATCACGTGGCGGATGAATTCGGGGTCCGAGGTGACGAGGTAGCTGGCCCCGGGGATCTGCAGCCGCACCGTGGGCCCGCGCTCTCGCAGCCACCGCTCCGTCACGTCCCACGGCGCCCCGGCCATGAGCGCGGCCATGTGACCGACGACAGGCAGCTTCTGCGGCGCGTGCGGGACCTGATCGAGCATGCGGCGGAGCATCGACCCCCCGGCCGGGCGCGCGCAAGACCGGCCTCCCCCGAGTGTGCGGTGAGCCCGCGCAAGATCGGCCCGAAAGCAAGCCCGGGCCGAAGCTCGCGAAATTGCCCGGGTGAGGCCCCGCTGTGCTAAAAACCCCGGGCATGCGCGCCCTCGGCCTCGACGTCGGCAGCAAGACGATCGGCGTCGCCGTGTCCGACCCGAGCGGCACGATCGCCAGTCCCCGCCAGGTCCTTACGCGCCGCGGTCACGCCGAGGACGCCGCCGCCGTCGCCGCGCTCGCCCGTGAGCTCGAAGCCGGCGCCGTGGTGGTCGGCCTCCCGCTCGAGCTCGACGGCTCCGTCGGCCACCGCGCGCGCCAGGTCCAGCGCTTCCTCGCCCTCCTCGAGCCGGCCCTGAGCGCGCTCCCGGGCTCGCCCCGCGCCTTCACCTGGGACGAGCGCTTCAGCACCGCCGGCGCCGAGCGGGCGCTGCTGCAGGCCGACGTCTCGCGCGCGCGCCGCAAGCAGGTCATCGACGCCGCCGCGGCCCAGTTCATCCTCCAGGGCTGGCTCGACGGCCAGCGCCGTAAGGACATGTCCGGAGAGACAGGCACATGACCCAGGCCCCGAGCGCAGCGAGCAAGCGCCAGCGCCTGCCGTGGTGGCGTCCGCGGCGCTCGCGCTGGGCGCAATACGTGGCCCTGGTGGTGGTGACGGTCACGCTGGTGGTCGGCGGCGTGTGGCTGTCGCGCACGTACCAGCGGGTCATAGACTACCCCGAGCGCCCGGGGGTCGGCAGCGCCGAGCCGATCGCCATCGAGGTGGCCAAGGGCGCCAGCTTCCCGCAGGTGCTGACCCAGCTGGTCGAGGCCGGGGTGATCCCCGACGACGAGGGCCTCTACTTCAAGCTGTTCGTCCTGCACCGCGGCGCGGCCGGCAAGATCACCGCCGGCGCGCACACCTTCCGCGCCGACATGACCCCGGAGCAGGTCCTCGCCGAGCTCGTCCGGGCCCAGCGCACCGAAGAGACGCGGGTGACCATCCCCGAGGGCCGCAACATCCTCGAGGTCGCTGACATCCTCGCGGTCGCCGGCTACGGCGACGCCTCGGTGATCCTCGCCACCATGCGCGATCCCGCCTTGCTCAAGGAGCTCGGCATCGAGGGCGAGAGCGTCGAGGGCTACCTCTACCCCGACACCTACAAGTTCCCGACCGCGGCCACGCCCGACCAGGTGATCCGTCGCATGGTCGAGCAGCACCGCAAGGTCTTCGACAACCTCAAGCGCAGCCACCGCGAGGCGCTCGAGGAGCTGAAGAAGACCCTCGGCTGGGGCGACCGCGAGATCATCATCATGGCCTCGCTGGTCGAGAAAGAGACCGCCGCCAAGCACGAGCGGCCGCTGATCGCCGGCGTGTTCCTCAACCGCCTGCGCTTCTCGTCGTTCCAGCCCAAGCGGCTCGAGACCGACCCGACGATCATCTACGGCTGCACCGCGGCGGTGAAGAAGTCGGCGGCCTGCGAGAAGTTCGAGGGCCGGATCCGCCGGATCCACCTGCGCGACCCCGACAACCCGTACAACACGTACACGCACGAGGGCCTGCCGCCGGGGCCGATCACCAACGCCGGCAAGGCCGCGTTCGAAGCCGTCCTCGCGCCGAAGAAGTCGCGCTTCTTGTACTTCGTGTCGCGCAACGACAAGACGCACCAATTTTCAAAGACGATCGCCGAGCACGAGGCCGCGGTCGAGAAGTTCATGCGCCAGGGCGCCGTCGGCGACGGCTCGGCCGCAGGCGCCGCCGACCCCGACGCGGAGTAGTCGGCCCGGGCGCGGGGTCGTTGGATCACATGTCCTTCGCGACATGTGATTCGGGAGCCCGCTCGATGAGCTACCTGTCCCTTCGGACACACCGCCGTCGAGCACGATTCGGTTCGTCCCGCAGCTGTCTTTCGGGCATCCAACGGGATGGGCTGCCGCGAGCATGTGGGATCACAGGTCCTTCGAGACATGTGATCGACGGAGGCGGCTCGTCGACGGCCAGAGGGTGCATCCGTCGCACGAGCACCCAGGCGCGAATCGCCGCGTCGCGCAGCCTGTCCTTTCGGACATCCGAAAGATCGACCTGCCCCGGGCCGGGTGAAGCAGCCGCAGCCCTCGCTAACTCGGAGCGCGCCTTCGCCTCGACGATCGTCGGCGGCGCTGCCAGTGCCCGCTCGGGGCTCAGGGAGCCTTCGCGCTCGGCGCTGCCAGCTTCAGGTCGCTGAGCGCCCAGCGGTCGCCGGTGCGGGCGAATGTCAGGCGGTGCGGTGGTTCGCGCAGCGTGACCGTGACGCGGCGCTCGCCGATCGCCTCGCGCGAGGCCACCGTGAGCTCACTGCTCAGCGCTGCCAGCAGCTCGGGCAGGCGGTTCTCGGTGAACAGGAGGTGATCGTCGAGCGCGCGCGTGAGGTCGGCCAGGGCCTGCGCGCGCAGCTCCGGGAGCGCCGCATCGTCGCGCACCACTGCCGCCAGGCGCTGCAGCTCGGCGACGATCGCCTCCGGCTCGCCCTCGAGGCCGCGCATGCGGACGAACTCGTTGCCCGGGCGGGCGATCGCCGTGCGTATCGCGTCGAGCTGACCGCGGGCCTCGCGGGGCCCCTCGAGAGCCACCAGCTCGCGCGCCTCGCCGACCCGCTCCAGCCGCTCACGCGGGTTGTTCTGGCTGAATTCCCACACTTCGAGCCGCGGCGCCGCGCCCGGCCTCGCCACCGCCACGCCGATCTCCGCCCGCCCGTGCCGACCGTCGGCGAGCTCGAACACCGGGCGCGCGGCGAGCCCTGCCGGAATGCTGTCGCGCAGGGCCGGCCCGTACAGCCACGGCTCGGGCGCGCGTGCGGGGGTCTGCGCGGGCTGCGGAGGCGGTGCCTCCGCGGCGGGTCCCTGCGGGCAAGCGAGCGCGAACGCGAGCGACGCGGCGAGCAAAGCGGTGCGGAGGCGGGTCACCGGGGGCTTGCACAGGGTGGGATGGTGGAGGGGCTAAGGTCAAGCGTGATAGCCTCGGGAAGAGATGGACCTCGCGCGACGGAGCCTTGCGGTGGCGATGGCCGCCAGTGTGTGCCTCAGCACTTCGGGGATCGGTGAGGCCGCGGCAGCGGCCCCGCGGCCCGTGCTGACGTTCGCGGCCCCTGGCGAGGGCGCCGAGCAGCAGGGCGCGAAGCTGGCGATCTTGCCGCTCGTGATCGAGGGTTCGCTCAGCGAGGCCGACCAGAACTCGCTCACGCAGTCGCTCAGCAGCGGCCTGCAGCGCGGCAACTTCACCGTGCTGACGCCCGACCAGGTCATCACCGCCGACAGCGGCGCCGCCAGCTGCGACAACGCCGTCTGTTACAAGTCGATCGCCACCAAGACCGGCGCCGCCTACATCGTCCGCGCCGCCGTCACCGTGCGCGACCGCGACTACAACGTCCACGTCGACCTGTTCAACGGCAACGACGGCCAGCGGATCGCCGCCACCCAGGATGGTTGCGAGATCTGCGGCGTCGTCGACGCCAGCGGCCTCATCGACTCCGCCGCCGCCACCTTGCGGCTCAAGCTCGACGCTTTGGCCAAGGGGCCAGCCTCGTTCAAGCTGCAGACCGACCCGCCCGGCGCGCTCGTCACCATCGACGGCGAGATCGCCGGCACCACCCCGCTGAACCGCCCGATCGTGCCCGGCAAGCACGTCATCCGGATCAGCAAGGAGGGCTTCATCGCCCTCGAGCGCGAGGTCACCTTCGTCGAGGGCGTCGGCGAGGAGCTGCAGTACGCACTGGAAAAACTGCCGAGCCGCCTGCCCGGCAAGGGTTGGGGCTACGCCTCGATCGCCGTCGGCATCCTCGGCATCGGCGGCGGCATCGCCCTCACCGCGATCGACGGCCGCAACTACTCGCTCGACTGCGAGGGCGAGAACGTGATGAACCCGGGCATCACCGGCGAAAAAGAGTGCAAGTACCTCTTCAACACCAAGTGGTACGGCGTCGCCGCCACCATCGCCGGCGCCGCGCTCCTCACCCTCGGCACGGTCATCCTCATCAACTCCCGGCCCAAGACCGACGCCGGTGACAAGCGCGCCGCTCGCCGCGGCGTCCGCCAGCTCGGCATCGGCCCGGGCAGCCTGATCCTCCGCGGCCAATTCTAAAAGAGGGCCTGCCGCTCGGGACATGTCCTTGGCGGCATGTTCTAAAGAGCATCATGACCAGCCCGCCAGCTGTGCGTGTCTCAAGGACCCGGTGAGCTGCGCGCCGGGTTCGTCATCGTCGCCCACGCGTCCGCGGCCAGCCACGCCGTATCGGCCGCCGCGTGGGGCATCACGCCCAGGCACGGCAGCCCGCTCGCGGCCGCGATCACGGCCGGGTTGTGGGTGCGCGCCGCGTCGGGCATCGCGTGGGTGTCGACCAGGAAGAACCCGCGCGGCGGCAGGCCCAGCGCGCGCAGGGCGAAGATCGTCAAGAGCGCGTGGTTGACCCCGCCGAGGCCCAGGCGACCGACCACCACCGGCGCCGCGCGCAGCCCCGCGACCCACGCCGGCAGCCAGGTCCCGCCGGGCATCGGCACCCACAGCCCGCCGGCGCCCTCGACCAAAGTCACCTCGGGTCGGTGCGCCGCCTCGAGGTTCTCCATGACCGTTCGGACATGCCCGATAGGCCCTGTCTCCCGCAGCATGTCCTTCGAGACATCCAGTCTCGGACCCCCGGTGAACGCCGCAGCATCCTCGACGATGCCCGGGGCCAGCGGCTCGGCGTAGCGCAGCGGGCAGATCTCGCTGGCAGTCACGCCGAGGTCGCTGGCCGCCGCGAGGCGCTCGGGATCTGCCTCCGGTCCCGACTGTCCGCTGGCCGCGGGCTTGAACGGCAGCACCCGCAGCCCCGCCTCCGCGGCCGCGCGGAGGAGCGCGCACGCGAGGGTCGTCTTGCCGCAGTCGGTGTCGGTGCCGACCAGGAACACCCGCGGGGGCGGGCCTGCAGCGCGCGCTGCAGACCCGGGGGGAGCCGCGGCGCTCAGAAGGCCTCGAGCAGCTTGGCGCGCTTGGCCTTGTACTCCTCTTCGGTGAGGAGCTCGGCCTCGAACGCCGCCTTGAGCTTGCGCAGCTTGGCCTCGAGGCTGTTGTCGTCCGCGGGCGCCTGCTGCTGCTGTTGCGGCTGCTGCTGGAACTGCTGCTGCGGGTTCATGGCGCCGGCCATGCCGCCCATCATCTGGGCCATCATCTGGCCCATGCCCATGCCCATCCCCATGCCCATGCCGGCGGAGGAGGCCCCGCCGGCGCCGGGGTTGCGGGCCGCGTCGCGCATCACGCCGAGGCCCTCCCAGGCCATCGTGTTGTCGACCCCGCGGGCCGCCTGAGCGGCAGCGGCGTCGAGCGCCTTCTCGATCTCCGGCGGCAGCGAGATGTTCTCGATCACGAAGCTGGTCAGCAGGAGGCCCAGCTTGCCGAACTCCTCGGCCAGGTCGCCCTTCACCGCGTTCTCGAGCACGTTGTAGTGCGCGGCCATGTCGGCCACGCTGAGGTCGCTCTTGCCGGCGGCGATGGTGAACTTGCTGACGAGCTGGCGCTTCAGGTACTCGGCGATCGAGTCGGTGGTCGTCAGGCCCTGGGTGCCGACGATCTCCTTGAAGAACACGCCGGGGTCGGAGATCTTGAAGTTGTACGAGCCGAAGGCCCGGATCCGCACGCGCCCGGGGCGGCCGCCGACCGAGAACTCGGGGTCGCGGATGAGCACCGGGTTGGCGGTGCCCCACTTCTGGTCGACGTACTGGCGCAGGTTGACGAAGTAGATCTCGACCTTGAACGGGCTGCTGAAGCCGTACTTCCAGCCCTTCAGGCGCGACAAGATCGGCAGGTTCTGCGTGCTGAGCGTGTGCGTGCCGGGGCCGAACACGTCGGCGAGCTGGCCCTCGTTGATGAGGATCGCGGCCTGGTTCTCGCGGCAGACCAGCTTGGCGCCGTTCTTGATCTCGTGGTCGTCGTCAGGGAAGCGGTAGACCAGCGTGTAGTTGGTGTTGTCCAGCCACTCGATGATCTCGATGAACTGGCCCTTGATGAAGCTGAGGATGCCCATGGTCGCTCCGGTGCTGCGGGTGATTCGAGAGGGTGACGCGGCCGGTTAGTTTCAGGCCAGGCCCGCGCGGAGGGCCTCGGTTTCGAGCTCGACGAACTCGACGTTGCTCAGGCCGAACACGTCGGCGAGCTCGGCGAGCGCGAGGCGCTCGGCGACGCTGGTGTGCCCGTCGCGGTGGACCAGGGCGATCGCGGTCTTGAGGAAGATCCGGCGCAGGTAGGTCTTGTCGAGCACCTGCACCGCCTCGAACTTGCTGAAGCTGGTGCCCTTCAGGTCGTCGAGGGTGATGCTGGCGCCTGCCTCGCGCAGGAAGTCGGCGATGAGCTCCAACTCCCGCGGGTCGATGCCGTCCACGCTGGCGAGGTGGTGCAGACCGCGGGCGAACACGTCGATCTCCTCGGGGGTCATGCTGCCTTGCTGGCTCTCCATGGCCCGAGATGGTACGGGCACGAACCCGCCGCCGCCAGCGCCGGCCGCAAATAGAAAACGCCCGCGGTCCAGCCTGGACCGCGGGCGTCGCACGACTCGACGCCACCAAGCAATGAGCGTCTAGAGAACCTCGAATTCGCGGGTGAGCAGCAGTTGCGCGGGCTCGTCCCCCGCCAGCGTGAACACTTCGACCTTCCACCGCCCGCGCTCGTCGGGGTTCAGCGGATGGCTGGCTGCGAGCGCCAGCGTGGTCGTCGGCGCGAGGACGCCCGGGACCTCCTCGCGCGACTCGCCGTGAGTCCACACGAAGGTCACGGGGCGCGGCTCAAGCAGGCTGTCGGCGCGCAGGTGGAGGTGGACCGAGCCGGCCTCGGCGGTGAAGGAAGCGGCATCGACCAGCGGTCCGGCCGCCTGCGCCGCCAGCACGGCCGCGACCTGGACCGCGTGCCCGACCGGGCGGGCCGGCGTGGCCGCGAACGCGGCCTGGGACGACGACAGATCGGAGCGGAGTTGCCCGTCGGGCAGGATGTGCTCCGGAGTGATGGGCGCGTCGACGCAACCCACCACGAGCATGGCCACAACGAGGGAGAGCAGGTTCGTGGTGCGCAAGCGGAAAACTTGACATGCCTGTCCCGTGCCAGGGGGCATGATCAGTGTTTCAAGTGACTTGGCCAGAGGCGCGGGATCCGCTCGCGACAAAAGCCATCATCGCTGCGATGATTCGTAGATTTGCCCCGGATGCCCCCACATCGGCCATCGGCAGGGGCCGCCGGACGTTATGCTAGCGCTGATGGTCGCTCGTCGCCTCGCCGCGGGTCTCGCCTCCGTTTTGCTCTGCGGGTGCTCCACGAAGGATCCCGGCGAAGCCGCGGCGGCCGCCCGACCGGCGGAGGAGGCGGCGGCACCGGAAATCGACGTCGCCGCCCGCCTGCAGCTCGACCGCCGCCGCTTCCCGCTGACCGTGTGGGCGGCCTACGTCGTGCAGCAGGAGTACTTCGACAAGGAGCGCATCAACCCGCGCGAGCAGTTCGCCGAGGCCCTGCGCCACCTCGGCCTCAACACGCCGGAGTTCTTCGCCGCGGTCGCCGGCGACACCGCCACCGTCACCGTGGCCGACTTCCGCCGCGAGTTCTCGCTCGCCGGGCTGACCGACCTGCCGAGCGTCGCCGACCGCCTCGAGGAGGTGCTCGCGTTCGTGCAAGACAGCCTGCGCCTCGACGCCGAGGCCACGCACAAGGTCGAGTACGCGGCGATCAACGGCATGCTCGCGCCGCTCGATCCGCACACGATCCTCCTCACGCCCGAGGAGCACACCGACCTCGGCGTCAAGACGCGCGGCCAGTTCGGCGGGATCGGGGCCGAGATCCGCGAGGACGAGCGGCGGATCCGGATCGTCAAGGTCCTGCCGAACAGCCCCGCCGCGGCCGCCGGCCTCAAGGACGGCGACCTGCTGCTGCAGATCGACAAGCAGAGCACCGTCAACCTGCGCTCCCCCGACGCGCAGCTGATGCTGCGCGGCCCGATCGACACCAAGGTGACGGTCAAGGTCCAGCGCGGCCAGGAGACGCTGACGCTGACGATCACGCGCAAGATCATCCGCGTCGACAGCGTCACCGCCTCGCTGCTGCCGGGGAAGATCGCCCTCCTCGAGATCTCCACCTTCCAGGAGAACACCGGCGAGCAGGTGCGCAAGGCCCTCGCCGACCTCACGCCCAAGGGCGAGGCGCTGCGCGGCGTGGTGCTCGACCTGCGCGACAACAGCGGCGGCCTGCTCACGCAAGCGGTCGAGGTCGTCGACGCGCTGGTCGCCGAGGGCGAGCTGGTGATCGTGCGCTCGGCGCTGGGCCGCGAGGCCGAGGACGCCGCCGCCGAGATCAACCTGCCGGCCGACGCCGCAGTGGTCGCGCTGATCAACGAGGACTCCGCCTCGGCGGCCGAGATCGTCAGCGGCGGCGTCAAGGCGCTCGGCCGCGGCGTCGTCGTCGGCCGCCCGAGCTTCGGCAAGGGCACGGTGCAGCTGCTCAAGCCGCAGAACCTCTACGGCCGCGAGCTCGCGCTGAAGATGACGATCGCCGAGTACCAGGTCGCCGGCGACACCAAGATCCAGACCGTCGGCGTGCGCCCCGACCTCTCGATCTACCCCGTCGAGCTCAGCGACATCACTGCGGTCGCCAACTACTTCGACACCGAGCGGTTCGAGCGTCGCCGCGAGTCGACCCAGGTCGCGCACCTGCCCTCGGCCAAGCACGAGGCCGCGTTCGCCGGCAAGGCCGCGGGCGACGGGCCGCGCCTGCGCTACTTCGCCGGTCGCCAGGGCACGCCGCTGCCGCGCCCCGCCGAGGGTCCGGCGGCGATGGCCGACCCGGAGGTGCAGATCGCCCGCGACGTGGCCGACGCCCTGGCTGGCCTTTCGGACAGCAAGCAGCGCGCCGCCAAGCTCGCTACGCTGAACGGCGAGATCGCCGCCCGCGAGGATCAGAAGATCGCCGACGGCATCGCCGCCACCAAGATCGACTGGGCCGGCGCGCTCGGGGCCGGCAGCGACCCCACGCTCGAGCTGCGCGCGCGCGTCGTCGACGACAAGAAGATCGCCGCCGGCCAGCCGTTCACCCTGCGCGTCGAGGTCACCAACAGCGGCAGCGAGCCGGCCGAGCGCGTCCACGTGATCACCGACTGCCTGCGCGACGAGCTCGACGGCATCGAGCTGCTGCTCGGGCGCATCGAGCCGGGCGCGACCGTCAGCCGCGACGTCCGCCTCTACGTCATGGCCTGGCACACCGACCTCGTCGACACCCTGCGGGTCGACGTCCACGCCGGCGAGCCGGGCCCCGCGGCCGACGCGACCACCACAGTGCGCTTCGACATCGCCGGCCTGCCGCGGCCGCGCTTCGCCTACGATTACTGGATCGTCGACGACCCCGAGCTGGCCGCCGCCGCGCCGCAGCGGCCCAAGTCGCCGCCGCTCCCCGGCGAGCCGCCGTTCGCCGTCAAGGGCAACGGCGACGGCGTCCTGCAACCCGGCGAGCAGGTGCTGCTGGCGCTCGAGATCCGCAACGACAGCGGCGCCGACAGCTCCGACGCCCGCGCCCTCATCCACAACATGTCCGGCGCGCAGGTGCTGCTCGAGGAGGGCTTCTTGCAGCTGGGGAAGATCCCCACCAAGGGCGCCGTGCGCGGCGCCTTCGGCCTCAGCGTCAGCGAGCAGGCCGACCCGAACAAGCCCGTCGAGCTCGAGGTCATCGTCGCCGACGTCGTCGTCCGCGAGAGCGTGCGCCACAAGTTCGACATCCCGCTCGGCCCGCCCGCATCCGGCTTCGTCGCCGGGCCCGCGCGCGTGGTGGCCGGCGAGGAGCCGGTGCGCCTCTACAACGCCGCCGACGGCCAGTCGCGGCAGCTCTCCGAGGTCGCCGGCGGCACCGCGCTCGACATCCTCGGCACCGCCGGCGGATGGAGCGCCGTCGCGGCCGGGCCCGGCCGCCGCGCCTGGCTGCCCAGCGACCTGGTCAAGGCCGGCGGCGCGGTCGGCAAGGGCAGCAAGCTGCCGGACCGGCCGGCCCTGCTGGTGCAGCCGCCGGTGATCGAGGTCGACCCGGTGGCGCCGGTGGCCGCGGGTGCCACGGTGGAGATCCGCGGCACCGCGCGCCACGAGGGCCGGGTCCGCGACGTCGTCATCGCAGTCAAGCCGCCGGGCACCGCCCAGGTCGAGCGCAAGCTCGATTACCGGGCCAATCCCGCGCATCAGGGCGCCGCCGCCCGCAGCCTCGAGTTCTCCGCGCAGGTGCCGCTGGAGCCGGGCAGCAACCGGATCCTCGTCACCGCCCGCGACGGCGACGACATCGAGGCCACCCGCGAGGTCTGGGTATTTCGCGAGTGACGGGGGAACCTCCCCCCGCCGCGACGGTCCCACGGACCGCACGCCCCTGTGATATAGCGAGGTTGTCGTGAGCGAAGCGACGGATCCAGCAGACGACTCTCCCCGGCCCTCCGGGTCCGATTCCATGGCCGGCGCTCCGCGTCGGCGCCGCTCTCCCATCATCGACGTCGCGGTGGTCGCGCTCGGCGGCTACCTGCTCTACTGGATGTTCGGCGACGTCCGTTACTTCCTCCAGGGCAGCGAGCCGCAAGATCTCGGCGACGCCGCCGCCTTCGTCGACAAGGGCCTCGCCGACGACCTCGACGACACCTACGTCGTCCTCCACGGCACCCCCGACGTCCAGCACGCCGCGCGCCTGCGCCTCGAGCCCAAGGGTGGCGGCAGCGGGCGCACGATCGGCTACCTGCGCATCATCGAGGGCGGCGGCAGCCTGTTCGCCGCCATCCCGCGGACCACCGAGGCCGCGCCGCAGCAGTTCGAGGGCGTGTTCGAGGGCCGCATCCGCCGGCTCGCCGACTCGCCCAACTTCGCCGCCATCCAGCAGCACTTCGACGGCGAGCGCATCGTCGAGGAGCGCGACGCGACCCCCGCCGCGCTGCTCGACGCGCTCGGCAAGCGCCAGGGCGACGCCCTCACCGTCGTCGACACCGGCGGCCAGAGCCTCGCTCTCGGCACCAAGGCCACCGTCACTCTGGTGGTCGAGCAGCCCGACGTGCAGGTCCAGCTCGGGCGCAGCAGCTTCGACTCGCAGGCGTCCGCGGAGGCGGCCGTGGCAGCGCTCGGCGTCCCGTACTACGCGCCGCCGGAGCAGAGCAACACCCGCTTCTACAGCTTCTACGTGCGCCTGCCCGCCGGCGAGCGTGAGTCGGCGCAGGCCAAGCTGTCGGTCGCGGCGGTCATCCCCGAGGGCGCCAAGCCGGCCGACCCGAGCGTGGGCGCGGTGATCTTGCCGTGGATCACCAGCTACCCCGTGCTTGCGAGCGACATCACTGCCGAGGGCGGCAAGTTCAGCTTCGTGCCGGGGGACAACGCCAAGCCGGGCTTCGACTTGCAGGACGGCAAGCTCGTCCCGCGGCCGCTGCAGGCCGGCAAGCTCGTGCTCGACCCCGGCGACGTCCGGGCCGTGCGGCTCGAGCGGCCGGTCGTCGTCGACCCGCAGGGCTATGTGATCGACGTCGGCGTCCGCCCGCGCGACCGCTGGCTCGAGGTGGCGATGTGGTGCCTGGTGCTGCTGGTCGTCGGGTGGAACGTCGCTAGCCTGGTCGCAGGGTGGCGCGCCCGGCGGGCATGAGGCACACTGCCTCGCCCGAGATGAGTACGACGCCCACGCTGCTTCTTTACGACACCATGAGCGGGAGCAAGCGCCCGCTCGAGCCGCTCGAGCCGGGACACATCGGCTTCTATCTGTGCGGGCCCACCGTCTACGCTCTGAGCCACATCGGGCACGCGCGCTCCGCCATCTGTGCCGACACCGTGGTCCGCTTCCTGCGCGAGCAGGAGGTGCGCGTCACCTTCGTCCGCAACGTCACCGACATCGACGACAACATCATCAAGCGGGCCCAGGTCGAGGGCATCAGCGCCGGCGAGGTCGCCGCCAAGTACACCGCGGCCTACCACGAGGACCTCGACTCGCTCGGCTGCCTGCGCCCCGACGTCGAGCCGCGCGTCACTGGCACGATCCCCGAGATCGTCGCCCTCATCGAGACCTTGATCGCCCGTGGCCTGGCCTATGAGTCAGGTGGCGACGTGTACTTCCGCGTCGCCGCCTTCTCGACCTACGGCGCGCTGAGCAAGCGCAGCCTCGACGACATGCAGGCCGGCGCGCGGGTCGAGGTCAGCGAGCTCAAGGAGAACCCGCTCGACTTCGCGCTGTGGAAGGCCGCCAAGCCTGGCGAGCCGGCGTGGCCGAGCCCGTGGGGCCCCGGGCGGCCGGGCTGGCACATCGAGTGCTCGGCGATGAGCAAGGTCCACCTCGGCGAGACCTTCGACCTCCACGCCGGCGGCCGCGATCTCATCTTCCCCCACCACGAGAACGAGATCGCCCAGTCGCAGGGCGCGTGCGGCCACGGCACCTTCGCCCGCCACTGGATGCACAACGGCTTCGTCGACTTCGCCGGCGAGAAGATGTCGAAGAGCCTCGGCAACTTCTTCACCATCCGCGAGGTCACGGCGCTCTATCCGCCCGAGGCCGTGCGGTGGTTCCTGATCGGGGTCCACTACCGCTCGGGCATCAACTTCGACGTCGAGGTCCCGTGCCCGGCGTGCGCACGCCCGCTCGACACCGAGGCGCAGCAGGGCAGCGCGTGCCCGGAGTGCGGGGCCGCGCTCGACCGCGACAGCCTGCGGGCGCACATCCGCTTCCCCGGCCTGGAAGAGGCCGACGAGCGGGTCGCCTACGTCTACGACACCCTCGCGCGCGCCCGCCGCGCTCTCGACGAGTCCGAGGACTCGCCGGAGAACGCGGTTTCCGCGAGCGTGAGCGGGATGCTCGCCGCGTTCACCGCGGCCCTGCGCGACGACCTCAACACGGCCGCGGCCGTGGCCGCCCTGAGCGAGCCCTTGCGCGAGATCAACCGCCTGCTCGAGGCCAAGAAGAAGGGCGCCGCTGCGGGCCGTACGGCCACCCTGCGCCGCTTCCTGGCCGACTTCCCGGCCGTCGCGCGCATGCTCGGCCTGTTCGCGGCCGACCCGGAGACCTGGCTGCTGGGGCGCCGGGCTCGCAAGGCCGCGCGGCTCGGCCTCGACGTGGACGATGTCGAGCGGAAGGTCGCCCTCCGCGACGAGGCCCGGGCCAAAAAAGACTGGAAAGAGGCGGACCGCCTGCGAGCTGAGTTAAGCTCGATCGGGGTCCTCGTCCGCGACGGCGTCGATCGCTCCACCTGGACCCTCTGAGCCTTTCCCTCGGCCCCGCGGCCCGAGGGCTTGCATCGCCGCAGCCGAGCGCTTCACTACAACGACAAGGTCGTGTCCGCCAGCAGTCAAACCATCACGCTGCGCCTGTTCGGGGCGGGAGGCGCGTTCTCCCGCCGCTACGGGACGACATGCTCGATGGTCACGTTGCGCGACGGCAAGCGCTGGCTGATCGACTGCGGGCGCCAGGCGCCGGACCAGCTGCACGCGGCCGGCTACGCCTGGCACGACATCCACGGCCAGATCATCACCCACTGCCACGGCGACCACGTCTTCGGCCTCGAGGACTTCGCGTTCGTCCGCTACTTCGAGACCCACGCCGAGGTGATGGCCTCGAGCCGCGGCGGACCGCTGCCGAAGTACATCTCGCACAGCGCCGTGCGCGACGAGGTGTGGGAGACGCTGGCGCCGTCGCTGCGCTACCTGCAGGACGGCCGCGGCAACCTGCGCTGCGGCACCCTGCAGCACTTCTTCGACGTCATCGCCCCGGCCGCCAGCGAGCCGCCGCGCAAGCACCCGTGGAACCACTCCGAGACCTTCGAGGTCGACGGCCTGCGCGTGGTCACCCGCGAGAACGAGCACGTGCCCGGCAAGCCGTCGTGCGCGCTCGAGCTGCACGTCGGCGACGACCCGCAGAACCCGAAGATCGCCTGGTGGTCCGGCGACGGCACCGTCGACGCCGCGTTCCTCCACAGCATCGAGCCGCGCACCAGCATCTACTTCCACGACTGCACCTTCATCGACTACCCCGGCCAGGTCCACGGCTTCTTCGACAAGCTCGAGGCCCTGCCCGAGGCGGTCCGGCGCAAGCTCGTGATCATGCACCACGAGGACAACCTCGAGCACTGGCGCGCCCGCGTCGAGGCGGCCGGCTTCCGGATCGCCCTGCCCGGCCACGTCTACGACCTGGTCGCCGGCCAGCAGCTGCTGTAGCGCTGCAGGACATGCCCTGAGGGTCATGTCCTGTTCGACATGACGCGGAGAGCATGTCCACCGGGGCATGCTCTCCGTCGGCACCTCAGGGCCCGACCGCGCGCAGGTACGGGAACGCGGGGATCGTCAGCATCAGCCGCGCCCGCTGCACGCTGGCGAAGTCTCTCGAAAGGCCGAGCTCGGCGAACAGCTCCGCCATCGTGCGGGTGCCGTCGCAGCGCTCGTACAGCGGCCGCAGCGACGCCTCGGGCGCCCCGGTCGGGAATTCGATCGGCCGCTCGCTCGCGTGGAAGCGGTCGTCCTGGCCGCGGATGTGGCTGCGCTGGCGCGTCCGGGCCGGGGCGAACCGCGTCGCCAGGAACACCTCGCCGAGCGCGCGCTCGTCGAGCCGCGGCCGCGGGTTGTCGCTGCGCTGGAGGTAGAACCACAGCATCGGCGACTTCTCGTGCATCAGCAGGTTCGACACCCGCCAGCGGTCGAGGTCGGGCAGGCGGTCGTAGACCCGCTGCACCTCCGGGTCGGTGAAGCGCATCTCCCAGAAGATGTTCTCGGCGCGGAACTTGGCGTACAGGCTGATGCACGGCCGCACCAGCTCGAGCCCGCAGCCGGCCGCCATCTCGGCCAGCGAGTCGACCGTGTAGCTGTGCTCGATGGGGTTGATCAGCAGGTCGGCGAAGTCGGTCTCCTCCCAGTCGCGGTGGCGGCTGATGAAGCGGCTCATCGTGTTGTCGAGCGCGAACCCGGCGACGATCCGGCGCGCCACCGCCAGGTCGGCCGTTGGCAGCCCGCGCGTCACGATCCCGACCGCCTTCTGGAACGCGCTGGTGATCGTGCGGTGAAAGCGGTTGTAGACCAGCAGCTCGAGCACCCCCGCCGGCTTCAGCGCCCGCTGCAGCCGCGCCAGCGCGTGCGCCGGCTCGAAGGTGTGATGGATGACGCCGGTGCAGATCACGTGGTCGAAGCGACCTTCGTAGTCGGCGTCGTTGATGCTCTCGAGCCGCAGCTCGAGGTTTTTGACCCCGAGCTCGGCCGCAGTGGCCGCGCAGATCTCGAGCGACCGCGTCGACAGGTCGGTGCCGAGCACCCGCGCCCGCGGGAACCGCAGCGCCGTCAGCAGCGCCTGGTTGGTGCCGCAGCCGGCGACCCAGATCTCGCTCTCCGCGGGCAAGGCCGCGTGGCCGTAGTCGCCGAACTCCTGGCTCAGCATCACCCGCTCGAACTCGGGGTCCTCGAGGGTGTCGAAGCGGGTCGAGTTCCACGGCCACGGGTAGCGGCTGTAGAACCCGCCGACCATCTCGTCGACGCCGGCGATCGAGCCGCCGCGCGCGAGGTTCTCCTCGTCGGTGGTGCGGCCCGGCAGCGGCCCGGCCTCGAGGTCGAGCACGCGCGGCGGCAGCTCGGGCTCGGGCGCGGCCGGCTCCGGCGCCCGCCCGCGCACGTCCTCGATGTGCCGCGCCAGCGCGGCCACCGTCCGCTGCTCGAACAGGCTGCGCATGTTGAGGTCGACCCCGAACGCCTCGCGCGCCCGCAGGATGATCAGGTTGCCGAGCAGCGAGTGCCCACCGAGCTCGTAGAAGTCGTCGTCGACGCCGACCTGCGCGAGGCCCAGCGCCTGGGCCCAGATCTCCGCCAGCGTCGCCTCCGCCTCCGTGCGCGGCGGCGCGTCGGCGCTGGCCGCCTGATGCAGCACCACCTCGAGCTCGGGCAGCGCGCGCACGTCGAGCTTGCCGTTGCCGGTCAGCGGCAGCGCCTCGAGCTGGACGAAGTGATTCGGTACCACGTCCTGGCTGACCAGCGCAGTCATGTGCGCGCGCAGCTCGGCCGGCGCGAGCGGGCGCTCGGCCACGTGATAGGCGACCAGCGCCGCGTGCCCGCGCCCGTCGCTGCGCAGCAGCACCGCGGCCTCGCGCACCGCCGGGTGGCGCAGCAGCAGCGCGCGCAGGCCCTCGAGCTCGACCCGCTGGCCCGCGAACTTGATCTGGCCGTCGCCGCGGCCCACGAACTCGTATGTCCCATCGGCCAGGCGGCGCGCGAGGTCGCCGGTGCGGTAGTGCCTCACTCCGTCGAGCTCGACGAACGCGCGCCGGTTCGCCTCCGGCGCCCCGACGTAGCCGCTGGCCAGGCACGGCCCTGCCAGGAAGATCTCCCCGATCGCCCCGTCGCCCACCGGCGCCAGCTCGGCGTCCAGCAGCTGCAGCCTCGCGTTCGGCGTCGGCCGGCCGATCGGCACGTCGTCGCGGACGTCCTGCGCCGCATCGAAGCGATGGATCACGCACCCGACGGTCGCCTCGGTCGGCCCGTACTCGTTGACGATCTCGAGCTGCGCGCCGAAGCGCTGCTGGGCCCCGCGCGCCAGGCGGGTCGGCAGCGCCTCGCCGCCGACCACCAGCCGCCGCAGACGCCCGCCCGCGCCCCCGCCCGCGACCAGCAGCGCGAGGTGGCCCGGCGTCAGCTTGATCACCTCGACCCGCGGGTCGTCGGCCGCCGCGAACAGACCCGCGGTCGGTCCGTCGCCGGCGAACAGCTGCACCTGCCCGCCGAACGCCAGCGGCACGAACAGCGAGGTCACGGTCAGGTCGAACGCGATCGACGAGTAGAGGGCGAAGCTCGCCGTTCCCTCGTAGCGCTCGCCGGCCCAGGCCACGTAGCTCGCCAGCGCCGCGTGCGACACCTCGACCCCGCGTGGGTCACCGGTCGTGCCCGACGTGTAGAGGACGTAGGCCGCATCGCCGGGCGCGAGCTCCGGCGCGGACGCGTCATCTTCGGCCTCCGCGAGCTCGGCCGGCGCCACCACCCGCGCCGCGACCTCTCCCAGCGCTCGCGACAGCGCCGGCTCGGCGACCAACAACTTCGCGCCGGCATCGGCGAGGACGAAGCGCGCGCGCGCGTGCGGGTGCAGCGGGTCCAGCGGCACATACGCGGCCCCGGCCTGCCAGATCGCCAATAGCGTGATCACCAGCTCGGGCGAGTGCGACAGCAGCACGCCCACGCGATCGCCCGCGCGCACGCCTGCGCGCCGCAGACCCGCGGCCGCGCCCCGCACTCGCGCCGCCAGCTCGCCGTAGCGCCACGTCTGCTCGCCCTGGCGCAGCGCGATCGCCTCCGCGACGCGCTCCGCCTGCGCTTCGAACTTCTTATAGACAGATATCGACATACACCTCTCCCTATCCAAGAACGCCGTCTTAATCGGCTAGATGGAATCAGGAGAGCAGAGCCTGTCCCCGGAGCAAGGTCAGGTCCGTTCGCGGAGGGATGACAGTGCAGACTTCCTCGGGCGCGCAGCACCGATCGTCACAGGTCTGGAAGGACATGCCCCACGCGACATGTCCTTCCAGCCAGCCATCATCCCGGGCGCTCGCCGCGGATCCGCGGCAGCAGCTCGACGAAGTTGCAGGGCCTGTGGCGGTGGTCGAGCTGCTGCAGCAAGATCTTGTCGAACGCCGTGCGGACCGCCCCGGTCGAGCCGGGCAGCAGGAACACGTAGGTCGTGCCGCACAGGGCCGCCTCGGCGCGGCTCTGGATCGTCGACGTGCCGATCTCGGCGAAGCTGAGCCAGCGGAACAGCTCGCCGAAGCCGGGGATCGGCTTGGTCACCAGCGGCGCGAGCGCCTCGGGGGTGACGTCGCGCGGCGTCACTCCGGTGCCGCCGGTGGTGATCACCACCTCGACCTCCGGGTCGTCGATGAAGCCCTGAAGCGCCGCGCGGATGTCCTCGCGGTCATCGCGGACGATCGCGCGGCGGATCACGCGGTGGCCGGCCTCGGTGAGGCGGTCGACCGCCAGGCGGCCGGACGTGTCGGTCTCGACGGTGCGGGTATCGGAGACTGTCAGGACTGCGACGTGGACGGGGATGAATTCGCGGGCCGGGCCGGTCATGGTGCGCCTCAATACTCCTGGATCTGCGGCGCCACCACGAACTCCAGCTCCTGGATGGACGCCGGCTCGCCGAACGTGTTGAGCTCGATGTGGACCTTGCCCGGTTGGCCGGTGAGCGTCTGGGGATCGGCGATCGCGTCGGGCACGATGATGGCGATGTACATGTGCTCGAGCGTGCCCATGCCGTCGTCCAGCGGGTAGAAGCCGACCGAGTAGTTGTTGAGGCGGGCGAAGTGGCCGCCGAAGCCGACGTTGTGGCCGTCGATGTCGACCCACATGTCGACGCGCGGCATCTTCGGGTTGTCCCAGTCGTTGGGGTCTTCGGTGATCACGAAGTTCTTGCCGCGGAGGCCGAACGGCAGCATCAGCAGGCCCTGGCCGCCGCGGACCACCGGCAGCGTCGCGCCGGGCTCGAGGCTCTTGTAGACCGGCGGCAGGAACGGGTCGACCGGGTCGAACACTGCCTGACCGATCTCGAACTCGACGTCGGACACGATGCCCTCGTCCTCGCAGGCCGCGACGTCGGGGAACGCCTTCGCGTAGTTGCGCAGCTGCGCGTCGCACAGCGCCAGGCAGTCGGCCGCCGCGGTCTCGTCGCCGGACCAGCAGCTGCCGTTCGCGCCGTGGGTGGCCTCCGCCTCGGCCCCGGCCTCGGCGTCGATCTCTTTCAGACAGGCCACGTAGCGCAGGCACACCTCGGGCGCGCCGTCGCCGTCGGTGGTCGCGCTGGTGCTGCTCGTGTCGCTGCCCGACGCCGTCTCGGACTCGTTGTGGACGCGGAGCTCGCACGCGCCCGCGAGGCAGGCGATCCCGGCCACGAGCGGCAGGATCGGCGAGAGCGACCGTTTGCCAGGGGCGCCCGCCGGCCTGGACTTCAGGCCTCCGCGCGCCGGAATAAGCGAGTTCATGGACGTGATGGTGCGACAGGCGCCGAGCGGCGGCAACACACATCGCGGGCGGCGGCCGGTCGGCGCGGATTTTCGCTATGATGGCGCCGCCTTGCTCGCCGCCGGTCGCCGTCCTTTCGCCGCTCTGATGCGCGCCGCGCTGGCGCTCGCGGTCGGCCTCGGCGCCGCCTGTTACAGCAACGAGTACCTCGACGGCCTGTGCGCCAACACGGGCGTGTGTCCCGACCCGCCGCCCGAGAGCCCGGTCGCCTTCCGGATCACCTCGCTCGAGCTCGTCGACCCGCACACCTACACCTTCGACACCGTGCTCGGCGTGTGCACCGACTCGACTGCGACGCTCAACGGCTTCATCGCCCAGGGCATCGCCGACTACGACGTCAGCAACGTCCTCGTCCTGCGACCGCTCGACCCGAACAGCGCGGTCGCCAAGCTGCAGTTCGTGTCGGCGCTGTGCATCGCCGGCGAGCCGACCAACTGCACCGACCGCATGGTCGCCGGCACCCACACCGTCGACGCCGACGCCTTCAACCGCGAGGCCGGCAATTGCGGCGGCACCGAGCCCAACTCGCTCAACTCGGCCTACGACGCCCCGGCGCAGCCGCCCGCGCCCTGCATCGTCAGCCAGAGGATCTCCGGCACCCCGGTGCGGCTGGCCGCGCAGACCGGCATGACGCCGCTCGACCTCGCCCTCGTCGAGGTCGAGCTCGCGGCCGCCTATGCGGTCGACGGCGAGCCGCAGAAGCTCGTCCAGGGCGCGCTGCGCGGCTTCATGCCCGCGGCCGCGGCGATGATGCCGGCCGGCCAGGCCAACGGCATCAGCTTCGTCCCGTGGAACGTGCTCGCGGGCGGCGCCGGCTGCCAAGTCGACGCCATGAACACCTTCAGCGACATCGACAACCACGGCCTCTACGGCCAGGGCGTGTGGATGTACTTCAACTTCACGGCGGAGCGCGTGCAGTGGGCCACGGACCGCCCCGAGCCCATGCCTGAGACCGGTGGGCTCGGCGAGACCGACGGCACCGGCGGCACCGCAGCGACCACCGGCCCCACCGGCGACGCCACCGCGACGACGACGGTTGGCACCGGCTCGTGAATCGCGCATCCTCACCCACCGGATGGCCGAGACGCCGCAGGAACCGAAGTTCGAGCCGACCGACGCGAACGCCGTCCCCGACGCGAACGCCGGCCCCGCCGCGACCGAGCCGGCCACGCCGACCGCGTCGCTGAGCCCCGACCTGCAGATGGCCGCGGCCGAGCTGGCGCAGGTCGGCGAGGACATGGGCGACCCGTCGGGTGTCCCGAAGGACATGTCGGTCGGCGACCTCGCCACCGTCAAGCGCTTCGCCAAGATCCGCGCCTTCTTCGCCAAGCACGGCCACCTGCTGTGGTGGCTGCACTCGGCCTACGCCATGACCTTCGGCGCGTTCGTCATGATGTACGCCGCCGAGGGCTACGACCGCGCGCGCTGGATGGTCGTGCTGCTGTGCGCCGGCTGGCTGGTGATCGTCATGTTCTTCCGCCACTTCGGCCAGGGCCGCGGGCAGAAGGACAAGGTCACCGACGCCAAGTCGAAGCTGCGCTTCTACGTGATGACCACGGCGCTGAAGAACCTCTACCAGAGCATGCTGTTCTTCCTGGTGCCCTTCTACTGGAAGGCCGCCACGCTCGACGCCGACAACCGCTTCTTCCTCTACCTGCTCGGCCTCCTGGCGCTGCTGTCGACCGTCGACGTCGTGTTCGACCAGGTCTTGATGCGCTACAAGGCCCCGGCCTCGGTCGTCTACCTGTTCATCCTGTTCGCCTGCCTCAACCTGGTGTTGCCGGCGATCTTCCCCGACACGCGCACGCTCGTCACCCTGCTCGCCGCGGCCGCGCTGGCGACGGTGGTGTTCTTCACGATGCACGTGCCGTTCAAGAACCTGCTCAAGCCGGCGTGGTTCTTCGCCTTGATGGCCGCCGTCGGCACGGCGATGTTCGCCGCCTACGCCGGCCGGCGCGGCATCCCTCCGGTGCCGATGTACGTCTCGGTCGGCGCCGTCGGCCCGACGCTCTTGCCCGACGGGCGCCTCAGCATGCACGTCAGCGCCCTTCACGAGTCGCTGATCACCGAGATGCACGCGCTCACCGACGTCATCACCCCCGGCGGCCGCGGCGACAACCTGCTCCACGTGTGGCGCCACCACGGGCTCGAGGTCCAGCGCGGCCCCAGCGAGCCGGCCGCCGACCCGCCGCCCGGCAGCGTGCGCCTGCGCTCGACCCTGCGCTCGTTCCACATCCCGTCCGACCGCACCGGCCCGTGGAGCATCGACGTCGTCACCGAGGACGACCAGCTGGTGGGTCGCGTCGAATTCGAGGTCATCCAATGACGAGCGAAGTCCGCGTCCGCCCCCCGCCCGGCCCGATCGTGGCCGCCCTCACCCCGCCCGGCTCGAAGAGCCTGACCAACCGCGCACTTGTCCTTGCGGCCATGTCCGAAGGGACATCCATGCTGCGCGGCTGCCTCGACTCCGAGGACACCCAGGTCATGCGCGCCGCCCTCGGCCGCTGCGGCGTCGTCTGCGAGGCCAGCGAGGACGCCAGCGAGGTCCGCGTCACTGGCGTCGGCGGCCCGCTGCCGCGCGTCGACGAGCCCGAGCGGCCGATCGACGTCGCCACCGCCGGGACCGCCGCGCGCTTCCTCGCCGCGGTGTTCGCCGCCTCGCCGATCGCCTGCCGCGTCGACGGCAGCGCGCGCATGCGGGAGCGGCCCATGGAGGGCCTCCTGCAGGCCCTGCGGGCCCAGGGCGCCGACATCCGCTGCCTCGGCGCCGACGACATGTTGCCGTGCGAGATCCACGGCGCCCGCCTGCGCGGCGGCGAGATCCGCCTCGCCCGCCCGCCGAGCTCGCAGTTCATCTCCGCCCTCCTGCTCGCCGCCCCGCTGGCCGAGGCCCCCCTGCGCGTCGTTCTCGAGCAGGGCACCCCCGCGCGGCCCTACGTCGACATGACCCTCGCCTGTCTGCGCGACTTCGGGGCCGACGCCCGGTGGGTCGAGCAAGATGTCCTCGAGGTCAGCCCCACCACCTTGCGCGGCCGCGACTATCACGTCGAGCCCGACGCCTCGGCCGCGACCTACCTGCTGTCGCTGGCGGCGATCTTCGGCGGCGAGGTGCGCGTGCCCGGCCTCGGCCGCGCCAGTCAGCAGGGTGACGCCCGCTTCTGCGACGTCCTCGGGCGCATGGGCGCCCACGTCCTGCAGGGCCCGGAGATCACCCTGGTCCGCGGGACAGGTACCCTGCACGGCGTCGACCTCGACCTGTCCGACATGCCCGACACCACCCTGACCGCCGCAGTGCTCGCCCTGCACGCCGCGGGGCCGACGCGGATCCGCGGCGTCGACGTGCTCCGCCACCACGAGAGCGACCGGATCGCCGCCGCCGCCACCGAGCTGCGCAAGCTCGGCGCCGAGGTCGTCGAGCACGAGGACGGCCTCGACATCACCCCGCCGGCGCAGATCGCCCAGGACGCGGCGATCGACACCTACCGCGACCACCGCGTCGCCATGGCCTTCAGCCTGGCCGGCCACGTCACGATCCGCGACCCCGGCTGCGTCGCCAAGACCTTCCCGAAATACTTCGAGGTCCTCGCCGGCCTCGGCATGGTCGAGTGAGCGTGCGCGCCGGCGACGTCATCACGGTCGACCTCGAGCTGCTCTCGCCCGAGGGCGACGGCCTGTCCGAAAGCGCAGGTACTTCGGTACATGTCCCCGGGGGCTACCCGGGCGAGCGCGCCGAGGTCCGGGTCGAGCACGCCTCGCGCCAGGCCCCGCGGGCCCACGCCCGCCTCCTCTCGCTGCTGCAGGCCCACCCCGCCCGTCGCGCCCCGCCGTGCCCGCACAGCGACGCCGGCGCGGCCCCGCGGGCGGGCGCGTGCTCGGGCTGCCCGCTGCAGGCGCTGGACGTCGCCGCCCAGCGCGAGCTCAAGCGCGCCGCGCTGGTCCGCCGCCACGGCCTCGACCCCGGCCCGCTGGTCGCCGGTCCCGACGAGTGGGGCTACCGCTGGTCGAGCAAGCGCATCGTCACCGGCACTTCGGGACATGTCCTCGTGGGCAGCTACCACCGCGGCTCGCACGCCCCGGCGGCGATGGACGACTGCCGCGTCGACCACCCTGCCATCGCCGCGGCCGCGCGCGAGCTGCAGGCGGCCGCCTCGGCCCTGGCGATCGAGCCCTACGACGAATCCACCGGCGCCGGCGACCTCCGCTACGCGTGGTTTAAATTGGACCGCCACGACGTCCTTCTGACGCTGATCACCGCGGCGCGCCCGAGCCGCGCCGCCGAGCTGCTACCCGAGGCCTTGAAGATTCCGGTCGGGGTCGCGTGGAGCGTGCAGGCCGGCCGCGGCAACGCGGTGCGCGGCGAGCCACCGGTATCGCTTCGAGGAAAATCTGTCCTTTCGGTCAGCCTCGCTGGCGTGCCCGTCGAGGTCGGCCCGCTCGGCTTCTTGCAGCCCAACCCGCGCGTCGCCGAGCTGGCCTACCGCGACCTCGTCGCCGACGAGGCCGGCGCCCCGCACCGCGGCGCCCTCGCGTTCGACCTCTACGCCGGCGCCGGGGTGACCACCGCCCTGCTGCGCCGCGAGTTCGCCGAGGTCGTCCCGTGCGAGTCCTACCCCGAGAGCGCCGCGGCTCTGGGCGTCCCGGCCGAGCCGGCCGAGGTCTTCCTGGCCCGCCTGCAGGCAGAAGGGCGCGCCCCCGAGCTCGTCGTCGCCAACCCGCCGCGCGGCGGCATGGGCCCCGCCGTGTCCGCCGCGCTGGTCCGGATGGCCGCGCCGCGCCTGCAGATCATGAGCTGCAGCGCCGACGCCCTGGTCCGCGATCTCGCCGTCCTGCAGGCGGGCGGCTACGTCCTCCGCCGCCTGCGCGCCTACGACACCCTGCCCCAGACCCCGCACCTCGAGCTGGTCGCCTGGCTGTCCCACGGAACAGGCGAAGTCTGACGCCTCGACATCCTCATCCTCGTCGCGTCGCCCGCGGCGACCCGTCCGCCTCGGCCTGCGCTCTACCTGGAAGCACGATGTCGCCGACCCTGAGATCCGCGACCCGATCCCGGCGATCGCTCGCCACGGCTGAGCCCGCTCGCCCGCCGAAACCCGCCCGCGCCTCTTTTTAAAGCATGAACTTACGGACATGCCCTTCCAGGCATGTGTCGTCATTCGCTACTGCCCATATTTAAAAATTAAAATGAGGGTCAGAGCTGCGCTTCGATCTCGCGCAGCAGCCCGGGCAGCGCGCGCAGATCGGCCGCCAGCCAGCGAGCGCCGGCTGCGCGGAGCTCGTCCTCGCTGCCCATCCCGTGCAGCACCCCGATCGTCGGGATGCCGTGGGCCGCGGCGCCGATCACGTCGTGGCGGCGGTCACCGACCATCACCAGGCCCTCGGCGCGGCCGGCGAACGACTGCAAGGCGCGGGCGATCACGGCTGCCTTCGGCTCGGCGTCGAGCTCGAGCGAGCGGCCGCAGATCGCCCGGAAGCAGTGGTCCACGCCGAGTCCGGCGAGGATCGGCCGCGCGAACACCTCGGGCTTGCTGGTCGCCACCGCCAGGTCGGTGCGCGCCGCCAGCTCCGTCATCACCTCGACCAGCCCGGCGGCGGGCCGCGTCTCGGCGACGGCGGTCGCCGCGTACCGCTCGCGATAGGCGGCGATGAAGCGAGCGAGCAGCTGCGGGTCGTCGCCGATCACCGACTGCGCGCTCTCTTCGAGCGGCGGCCCGATCAGCGGCCGGAGCGACGCCAGCGGCAGCGGCGGCCGACCGAGCGTCTGCAGCGCGTGGTTGAAGCAAGCGCCGATCGAGGCCAGCGAGTCGACCAGCACACCGTCGAGGTCGAAGAGGACGCCGCGGAGCACGAAGCTTGTCTAGCACTCGCAGCGGCTTGAAGTCGCGCTTGAGAGGAGATCCAGACCCATGGGACAGATCGCCGTGCGGATGCACACGGCTCTGTCGCAGCGCCACGCGGCGGCCGATGCACGCGGTGCGATGCGTGTCATCTTCGCGACCGCGGAGCTCGCGACGATCGCGGCACCTTCGGACATCGTGACGCGGCGCGGCGAGTCAGCACACGACTTGTCCCGAAGGACAGGTCATCTACCGCCGGTCGAGCGCCGATGGAACTCGGAAAAATTCGCCGTAGAACACCGTTGGAGCCCGAAATTCCGCATTCCGTGCGAGCGCACACGCGTGCGCGTCCACACGGGTTCGCCGCGATCCGCAGCGACGTCGAGGGTCGCGCGACGATCGCCACGGCGCTCCCCCGGCCCACCGCACGCATCTGCGAAGCCGTGCGAGAGCACACTTCGATGTGCGGCACACGAAGCGACGAGCCCATGTAATTTTTTGTCTGCGATGGACGCTTCGCCGCAGCAACACCCCCCCCGTCGAGTTCGAGACCGATCCCTCGCGGTACCGTCATTGGCAGGTGCAGTACGACGGTGCGATCGCGAAGGTGCTGATGCGAGTCGACGCCGCCGCCGGATTGCGCCCCGGCTACGAGCTCAAGCTCAACAGCTACGACCTCGGCGTCGACATCGAGCTGGCCGACGTCGTCCGTCGCCTGCGCTTCGAGCACCCCGAGGTGCGCACCGTCGTCGTCACCTCCGGCCACGACAACGTGTTCTGCGCCGGCGCCAACATCTTCATGCTCGGCAGCTCGACGCACGCGTGGAAGGTGAACTTCTGCAAGTTCACCAACGAGACGCGCTGCGAGATCGAGGACGCGACCGCCAACAGCGACCAGGTCTACGTCGCCGCGCTCAACGGCACCTGCGCCGGCGGCGGCTACGAGCTCGCGCTGGCGTGCGCCGAGATCTACCTGCAGGACGACGGCAACTCGGCCGTCAGCCTGCCCGAGGTCCCGCTGCTCGGCGTGCTGCCCGGCACCGGCGGCCTCACCCGCGTGGTCGACAAGCGCAAGGTCCGGCGCGACCGCGCCGACATCTTCTGCACCACCGCCGAGGGCGTGCGCGGCAAGCGTGCGCTGCAGTGGGGCCTCGTCGACGCCGTGTTCTCGCGCAGCCGCTTCGAGCAGGAGGTCGCCAAGAAGGCCAAGGCCTCGGCCGAGCGCAAGGTCGACCTCAAGCCGGGCGAGCGCGTCGGCGTCAAGCTCGGGCCGATCACCCCGGACCGCGGCGACAACCGCCGCAGCTACCGCCACGTCACCCTGAGCTGGGACCCGGCCGCGCGCACCGCCACGATCACCGTCAAGGGCCCGAGCGCCGACGACGTGAAGCTCGTCGAGCAGGGCGGCGCCGCCATCCACGCCGCGGGCGACCAGCTGTGGGCGCTCCGGGCCATGCGCGAGCTCGACGACGCCCTGCTGTGGCTGCGCTTCAACCTGCTCGACACGGGCCTCGTCCTGCTGCGCACCGAGGGCGACGCGGCCCGCGTGATCGCCCACGACCGGGCGCTGTTCGCCGCCCGCGACCACTGGTTCGTGAGCGAGGTGCTGCTGCACATGGCCCGCGTGCTGCGCCGCCTCGACCTCACCAGCCGCTCGTTCTTCGCCCTCGGCGACGCCACCGACTCGGCCTTCGCCGGCTGCCTGCTCGAGCTGGCGCTGGCCGCCGACCGCTTCTACCTGCTCGACGACGAGGACGTGCGCGTCGGCCTCGGCCCCCTGAACTTTGGGGCATTGCCGATGAGCCATGGCCCTTCGCGCCTGTCCGTGAGGCTAGCCGCCGAACCGAACAAGGTGCAGGAGCTGCGGGAGACGCAGGAGCTGATGGGCCCCGAGGACGCCGACGACGCCGGCCTCGTCACCGTGCGGCTCGACAAGATCGACTGGGACGACGACACCCGCGTCGCCATCGAGGAGCGCGCCAGCATGTCGCCCGACGCGCTCACCGGCATGGAGGCCAACCTGCGCTTCGTCGGCGCCGAGAACGACACCAGCAAGATCTTCGCTCGCCTCACGGCCTGGCAGAATTGGATCTTCATCCGGCCCAACGCCACCGGCCCGGAGGGCGCGCTCAGCCTGTACGGCAAGCCCCAGCGCCCGCACTTCGACCTCAACCGCGTGTAAGTACCCCCCCGATCGTTTTTGGAGCACACGGATCCCATGGTCAGCAACACCGTCGACCTCAACGCCAAGATCCCCAACAACGTCGGGCTCTCCGACGACGTGAAGCTGCAGCGCGCGCTCGAGAAGTGGCTGCCCAACTACCTCGAGTGGTGGAACGACATGGGCCCCTCGGACTTCGCGCAGAAGAACGTCTATTTGCGCACCGCCGTGTCGGTCGATAACGACGGCTGGGCCCACTACGACTACGTCAAGATGCCCGACTACCGCTGGGGCATCTTCCTCAACCCGCGCCAGGAGGAGTCGCTGATCCGCTGCGGCGACGACGCCGGCAAGGCCGCGTGGCACGAGGTCCCCGGCGAGCACCGCAACGCGCTGCGCCGCATCATCGTCACCCAGGCCGACACCGAGCCGGCCAGCGTCGAGCAGCAGCGCCTGCTCGGCCACACCGCGCCCAGCCTCTACGACATGCGCAACCTGTTCCAGGTCAACGTCGAAGAGGGCCGGCACCTGTGGGCGATGGTCTACCTGCTCCACAAGTACTTCGGCCGCGACGGGCGTGACGAGGCCGACATGCTGCTCGAGCGGCGCAGCGGCGACCCCGACAAGCCGCGGATCCTCGGCGCGTTCAACCAGCCGTGCGACCACTGGCTGAGCTTCTTCGCGTTCACCATGTTCACCGACCGCGACGGCAAGTATCAGCTCGCCGCGCTGGCCCAGAGCGGCTTCGACCCGCTGGCCCGCACGACCGAGTTCATGCTGACCGAAGAGGCGCACCACCTGTTCGTCGGCGAGACCGGCATGGACCGCATCGTCAAGCGCTCGGCCGAGCTGCAGCGCCTCGACCCCAACGGCGACGTGCGCAACCAGGGCGGCATCGACTTCGACCTCATCCAGCGCACGATCAACTACTGGTACACCTACTCGCTCGACCTGTTCGGCGGCGAGATCTCGAGCAACGCCGCCGACTTCTTCGCCACCGGCCTCAAGGGCCGCTACCGCGAGGACAAGTACGAGGAGCACCGCGCCCTCGGCGGCACCTACCGCCTGCCGGTGGTCGAGGACGGCCGCCTCGGCGAGCGCGACGTGCCGATGCGCAACGCCATGAACGAGGTCCTGCGCGACGCCTACGTCCACGACTGCGAGCGCGCGCTCCGCAAGTGGAACCGCACCCTCGAGGAGGCCGGCTCGCCCACGCGGCTGGCCCTGCCGAGCCGTCGCTTCCATCGCCACCAGGGCATCTACGCCGACCACGCGTTCGACCCGACCGGCAACCTGATCACCAAGGATCAGTTCGAGCAGCGCCGCGGCGAGTGGGTGCTGAACCCGGCCGACAACGACTACCTGCTGTCGATCATGAAGGCCTCGCACGAGCCGGGCAAGTTCGCCAACTGGATCGCCCCGCCCACCCGCGGCATCGAAGGCCAGCCGATCGACTTCGAGTACGTCCAGCTGCGCGACTGAGCCGCGCGCCAGCGCGGACAGCAGACGGCCCCGGTTCGGCGAACCGGGGCCGTTTCGCGTTTTTTCAGGGCCCGCGGCTCCGTGAGAAGGCGATGGACATGGAGCATGTCTTTTCCGACATGTTTTGTGCGACATGTTCTTCGGGCGCGCGCCACCGCGTTGCAGGGGCACCCCGACGGTTGCGCGCGTTCCGCCTCGCCGATACCATGCAGGCATGGCACACCAATGGTGCGTATCGGCTTGCTTGACCGCGGCCCTCGCTATCGGCTGCGGCAACGACAGCGACCCCCTCGACACGTTGACGACCAATCCCACGGCCTCCGCGCCCGTGTCGGGATCGGGTCCAAATCCGTCCGGGAACCCGAGCGACACCTCGACGACGTCCGACGATACCGGCGGGCCCGCCACCGAGGGACCCCCGACCACCGACCCGACGTCGACGACGACGGGCGACCCGACCGGCGGCCCGGCTGCGAACCGCGTGCCGTGCAATCGCTATATCGAGTGCGTCGCGGTCACCAACCCCGGCGGGCTGCTCGACGCCCAGGAGGACTTCGGTGAGGCCAGCTCCTGCTGGACCGGCACGCCGGCCGACGCCGAGCTGTGCATCACCGCCTGCAAGGCCGGTCTCGCGCAGGGCCACGAGCTCGCGCCCGAGGAGCCCGCGTGCTTCGAGTGCGCCAGCGACGACGAGTGCGACGTCGGCGGCGGCGAGGCGTGCATCGACGGCAATTGCCGGGTCCCGGGCCCGGGCGCGGCGGTGCAGCCGATCTGGAACACCTACTGCATCGAGTGCCACGTCCAGGGCGGGTCGGCTTCGGGTTGGTTCGTCCTCACGGAGGACCTCGCCTACGACAGCATCGTCAACCAACCGTCGCTCGAGGTGCCGCTCCTCCGCGTCGCCCCGGGCGACCACGAGAGCAGCTACCTCTGGCACAAGGTGAACGGCACGCACGTCGATGTCGGCGGCAACGGCGTTCGGATGCCGGCCGAAGCGGCGCCCCTGCCGCAAGACGTGATCGACGAGATCGCCGCGTGGATCGATGAGGGCGCGCTGCCCTGACCGCCGTCTCGGCGGCCGGCGTCACGTAGCGCCGCGCCGACGGAGCGCGGCACCTGTCTCTCACGACCTGTCCTTCGCGACCTGCGCCGAAGGACAGGCGCGGCCTCAGGACAGGCCGTGGACCGGCACGATCGCGCCGCTCGTCACGCCGAGCCCCGGCGACACCAGCGTGTGGATGACCCGGGCGATCTCCGCCGGCTTCGTCCAGCGCGAGAAGTCGGCGTCGGGCATGTCGCGGCGGTTGGCCGGCGTGTCGATGAGGCCTGGGGCGATCGCGTTGACCGTGATGCCCTCGTCGCGCAGCTCGACCGCGAGCTGGGTGGTGAGCGCGACCACGGCGCCCTTCGACATCGCGTAGGCGCTGATGCCTGCGGTCGGCTGGGCGACGGTGCGGGCGACGGTGTTGACGATCCGCCCGCCCTGCTTGCCGCTGGCGCGGATCTTCGCCACCGCCGCGCGGCTGCACAAAAACGCCGTCACCGCGTTGATCGTCCACTGGCCCTGCAGCGCCGCCAGGTCGGTGTCCTCGATCTTCTTCCAGGTGAAGCCGCCCGCCACGTGGACCGAGGCCCACAGCGTCGGCAGCTCGGCGTACAGCGCGTTGACGGCCGCCTCGTTGGCCAGGTCGATCCGCGGCACGTAGCGCACGCCGGCGACGCGGTCGGTCGGACCGTCGTCGATCGCCGGCACCACGATCGACGCGCCGGCCTCGGCCAGTTCTTGCACGACCGCCCCGCCGAGCGCGCCTGCGCCTCCGGTGACGACGATGGTGAGCCCCTCGAGATCGCGCTGCATGCTTGAGATCCTTCCTTGTCCCTGCGTGGACGTCTTGTTCAGGTGATTGCTTGACCTGTCCGAACGGTCAGCCGCGGTGCACGAACACCTTGATCATGTGCCACTCGATGTGGGTGACCTGCTCGGGCGTCGCCTTCATCTCGTTGTCGTCGACCATGCGGCGGATGACCTCGATGACCTCGGCCTCGCTGGTCGGCGGCGCCTTCTCGACCTCCGACAGCTCGTGGCACTGGCTGCACACGCTCTCGTAGGTCTTGCGCGCGACCGCGGCGTCGATCTGCGGCGCGGCGGCCGGCTCGGTGGCGACCGCGGGCGCGGCCCCGGGCGGCGGCGCGGCCAGGACCGCGTCGGCCTGCTCGCGCTGCTCCTCCTGGGCGCGGCGCTCCTTCAGCGAGCGCTGCAGGTCGCGCGAGATGGCGATGAGATAGCCGGTGACCTGCCAGCCCTCGAACTCGGAGATCGGCTCGTTGAAGCTGGGCTTGATGACCATGCGGTCGACGGTGCCGACCCAGTCGAGCGGCGAGCGCGGGCGATCGAGGATCGTCTTGAGGTCGTGGCAGGCGACGCACTTCTTGAGCAGCACCTGCCGGCCCGCCTGCAGCGAGGCGGCCGACGACAGCTCGTCGATCGGCGCCTCCTCGGGCAGCTTGGCCGCCTCGAGCAGCTTCTTCACCCGGGCGCGGTTCTCGTCGCCGTAGACGTCGCCCATCTCGCTGGCGAGCACCATCTCGCGGAACGCGTGCGGCATCGACAGGCCGGCCAGCATGATCGTGCAGACCAGCAGCGACGTCCCGAGCGCCGGCATCCACTCCTCGAGGTGGCGGAAGAACCGCAGGATCACCACCTTGATCATCAGGATGAAGCCCACGCCCATGCCGAGGCACATGTGCGCGACGGTCCGCGCCGGCCACTCGACCTGGTAGTTCCACATCCGCGGCACCATCTCGAACATCAACGCGATGTAGATCAGGATGTAGAACCACCCGAGCTGCCGGTGCAGCCGCATCAGCGAGGGCGGGGCGGCGCTCGTGCGCGTGGCTTTGTCGAACGGGAAGCCCCAGAGGTAGTACATCAAGAAGACGGCAGCCGTGCCGACGACCAAAAACAGGAGCCCGAGGGAGGCGCTGAGAATGACGTCCATGTCGTTCGCCTGGCGCCCATCATAACCCCGGGTCCTGCGCCCCGGCGAGGGCGTACAGCAGGATCGCGGTGGCGGCCGCGACCCCCAGCGAGTCGACGCCCGGGCGCATCGGGATCGCGACCTCGTCGTCGCTGACCGCGCGCAACGCCGCCGGCAGCCCCTGACCCTCGCTGCCGACCAGGATCACGAGCCGCGCCGGCCGCACCACCGCGCCCAGGGGCCGCGCCCGCGGACCGGGGGTCGCCGCCAGCACCGTGGCGCCGGCCCGGCGCAGCCGCTCGACCACCGCGACGAGGTCGGTGACGCCGGCGAGCCCCTGCGCGAACACGTTACCCGCGGCGGCGCGGATCGCCCGCCGGCTCAGCGGGTCGGCGCCCGCGCGGTCGAGCAGGAGCAGGTCGACGCCGAAGGCCCGCGCGGCCCGGACGATCGCGCCGACGTTGGCCGGGTCGCTCAGGCCCTGGGCCAGCGCGACGGTGTAGGCCGGTCGCCGGCACAGCGCCGACAACATGTCCTCCGGGACATTTCCATAAACTGTCCCCAGGGACATATCATGCCAGCGCAGCTCTGGTGGCCGCACACCGCAGGCCGCGACCCCGCGGTGGAAGTTTTGGCCGACCACGCTGCGCAGCAGCCCCTGCTCGCCGACGTACACCGGCACCTCGGGGCGCGCGGCCAGGGCCGGGCCGAGGCGCGCACAGTGGCTCTCGGTCGTCAGCACCGAGGCCACGGGGTACGGGCTGTGCAGCAGGCGCTCGACCACCAGCTCGCTCTCGGCGATGAAGCGGCGCGGGTCGGGGCGGTGGCCGAGCGCCTCCAGCTCGCGGTAGTCGGCGAGGCGCGGGTCGTCGGGGTCGTCGACGCGGACCGGGGTCATCACCGCCCTTGTAACAGCCGGTGCCACGTCCGGACCCACGTCGCCCGGCTCGCCGTGCCCGGCATGCCGCTGCCGGCGAGCAGCGCGATGCAGGCCGGGAAGATCCACGCCTCGCCGGTCTCGGCCGCGGCGATCGCCGCCCGCACGTCGGGGTGCTCGCGCCCGAGGTACAGGGTCGCCGGTTCGCCGGCCACCCGCGGCGAACCGGCCCCCGCGCACAGCTCGACCCGCTCCGGCGCACCCGCCCCGCCGCGCACTGCCGCCCGCAGGGTCGCCAGGAATTGCCGCTCGGCCGGTGACAATGCCGAATCCGGCAACGGCCGCCGCGCCCCGCCGAACGCCTGCGCCAGCTGCCGCCAGCCCCGCGTCAGCGCGGCCGAGACCGGCATCTGCTCGGTTCCGCGCGGCGGCGGCGAGCGAAACCGCAGCTGCAGCAACTCGGCCAGGATCCCCCGCTCCGCGGTGCCGAGCAGCAGGATCGGCGGACCCGGCAGGGCGAAGTCGTCGGGGTTCTGCTCGGGCTCGAGGGCGAAGGCCGGCTCGGGTCGGGCCAGCGCCGGCAGGCTCTCGATCGCCAGCCAGCGCCGCTCGTCGCGGCTCACCAGCGCCGGCACCACCGGCAGCGCCAGCACCTCGGCGGCGCGTCGACGCGAGCGCAGCGCCTGCAGCAGGAGGTGCAGCACCCGCGCCTGGCTGGTGCCCGGCAAGCTGGCCGAACGGGCGCCCGTCGCCAACATCAGCTGCACGCCGGCGTCGACGATCGCCTCGAGCGCGGGCGCGATCGCCTCGCGCAGGTCGGCCGCGGTCGCGGCCGGGGTCAGCTCGCCGGCCGCGAACTTGTCGGCCAGCTCGACCACCGCCTCGAAGCAGGGCGCCCGCGTGACCCCGACGTGGGTCGACACCACCCCGTGGACGAGCAGCCAGATCCGCGCCGGCTCGCCGCGGTGGGCCAGGGCCACCGTGCCGCGCAGCTTGAACTGCGGCAGCTCGAGGTCCGCGCGCGCGAGGTAGCTGCGCAGGCCGTCGCTGATGTCGGAGCCGTCGACGCGGACCGCCGCCGGCGCGAAGCGGGCCACGTCGGCGAGGTACGTGCGCGCGCGGGCCGGGTCGAGCTCGGCGCCGCGGACCACGAACTCGGTCCCGCGGCCCCCGGACGGATCTGCACCTTCGGACAGGTTCGCTCGCCCCGGCCCGGCGCACTCGAGGCGGCGCACCAGCCCGTGCGAGCGCGCCACGATCTCCACCCGCCCGGGCCGCAGCGCCGGCAGGGCCAGCAGCGCCAGGGCGCCCGCCTGCTCGAGCGCGAGCAGGGCCCGGTGGCGCCGCTCGGCCTGCACGCCGGTGTCGAGCAGGTCGGCCAGCGCCAGCAGCAGCTCGCGCCCGATCGCCGCCCCGTCGTCGCGCACGCGCACCGAGGCGCGCCCGAGCTCGACCTCGACAGTGCGCGCCCCGGCCGACAGCGACCGCCGCACCAGCTCCGCCGGCAGCTGCCACGGCCCCTGCAGCTGCGCGGTCGCCAGCTTGCGCAGCTCCGCCTCGATGTCGATCGCCAGCAGCTGGCGCAGGTCGACCGTCTCGCTCACCCCCACCCCCACCTGTTTCTCGCCTTACGGCTGCGGAGCTCCCGATGCCCGGCCTTCTCTGACATGTCCTTGAAGACATATTCTGCCACGGGCTCCGCGCGCGCCCCCCTTCGCGGGAGCTTCATGGACATGCCCTGAAGGACATCTCCATCCATGACCTCCCGCGGCATGTCCCGAGGGACATCTCGCTCGCCCCTCACGCCGGCCTCCCGCGGGCCGCCTCGTGGACCGCCTCGCGGGCTGCCTCGCGCAGCAGGCGGGCGGTGCGTTCGGGGCCGAGGTCGAGGCGGTCGAGCAGGTAATCGAGGGCCGCGAACACGGCCGCGGCCGGCCGCGCCGCCAGCACCCCGGCGGCGTCCAGCAGCCACGGGTTCTGCGCGCCCGCCACCACCACCCTGCGCCCGCGCAGCGGCGACTTGCGCAGGCGGAGCGGCGCCAGGTCGAGGCTGCGCAGCTCCTCGGGGCCGAGCGACGGGCTGGAGAGCACCTGCCACGGCTCCCCCGACGCGGTCAGGCGGGCGCTCACCGCCTTCAGCAGTTCGGTCTCCCCCGCGGTGCTCAGCAGCGCGTCCCACAGGTCGAGGTCGGTCGCCCCGAGCGCGTCGGCCACCGCGCGGGCCTCGGCGCGCTCCTCGTCGAGCACCGCCGCGTCGCCGGCCAGCGCGTCGACGGCCAGCGGCGAGCGCCGGCGCGTGCGATACAGCCGCCCGCGGGCCGCCAGCCGCTTGGCCTGCGCCAGCGACAGCGCCCCCCCGGAAGCCGTCGGCACCAGCGGCCGCTCGAACACCGCCGGCACCGCCTGGAACACCTCCGGCTGCTGCAGCGCGCCCTGCAGCAGCCGCGACAGATCGCCGCTGGCGTCGAGCGCCACCCGCCGGCGGGTCCGCTCGCGCAGCACTCCGAACAGCGCCACCGCGAACAGCGCCGCAGCGCCGACGGCCAGCCCCCACGGCGCCAGCGGTCGCCGCCACGACGTGGCCGTTTCGACATGCTCCAAAGAACCTGCCCCGACGGCCATGTCACCTTGCGGCTCGCCTGGCAGGGCCGGCGGCAGCTCGGCGGTGTCCGCCGCGGCCAGCGAGCCCGTCGTGTCCGCCGCCGCGTCGACCTCGCCGGGCTCGATCGGCCCGGCCGGCGTGCCCAGGGCCACGCCGGTGCTCGCGTCGGCCACCGCCCACTCGCCGTCCTGCCCGCGGTACTCGGCCCACGCGTGCAGCCACGGGTTCACGCGCCCGTCCTGGCCGACGAACCCGATCGCCAGCCGCGACTCGACCCCCGCCTCCTGCAGCAGCGCGGTCAGCAGCCCGTTCTGCACGTCGCAGTCGCCTTGCCCGATCTCGAGCGCGCGGGCGATGAAGTGCTCCTCGCCCAGCGCCCGGTGCTGCGCCGCCACCTCCGGCGCGGTGCTGTAGGCCACCAGCTCGCGGGTCAGCCGGGTCAGCGCCGACACCCGCGCGGCGATCGATCGCCCGCGCAGCGCTCGCGCCTCGCGGCGCACGTCGGCCGGGAGCAGCCCCGAGGGCACCGGCCGCGTCGGCGGGCCCGCCGGGGCCGGCGCGGTGCGGTACACCAGAGTCGCCTCCGACGGCCCCGCCAGCACCAGCAGCGCCTCCCCGTCGGCGCCGACCTGCAGGGTCGTCGGCGCGCCCTCGGGGTGGTCGGCGTCGACCAGCGCTGCGCTGCCGGCGACCACCCGGTGGCCCGTCGGCACCGGCACCCGCATCGGCCCGGCCGGCGCCCCGAGGCGCAGCTCGACCTCCGGGCACACCTGCTCTTCGGGACATGTCGTAAAGGCGTAGTCGCCGCGCGGCTCGGGCGGGCGGGCCTCGGCGGTGTCGCCCAGGCGGGCGAACAGCAGCGCCGCGAAGTGCAGGCGCAGGTCGGCCGGGCGGAACGTCAGCGGCGGCTCGCGGGCGCCGGCGCCGGTCAGCACGTCGACCTGCGGCCCGCGGTAGCGCGCGGCCAGGTCGGAGTAGCGGGCCGGCAGGTTGGCGCTGGCCGTTTCGCCATGTCCGATGGGACCTGTCCCGTAGGACATCCCCGCGGCCGGCTTGAAGCGGGCCCACACCCGGTCGCCCCACATCGCGTAGGCGGCCCCGCCGGCCAGCGCCGCGCCGAGCAGCGCGGCCAGGAACATGCGCACTGCCAGCGAGCGGCGGACCAGGTCGCGCAGCCCGGCCCACGGGCGCTGCCACCACGGCAGCGGGTGGACCGCGTCGAGCTGGCGGGCGATCAGCCCCTCCAGCTCGCGCTGGGCCAGGTCGACCAGGCGGCGCAGCGCCTTGTTGTCGCGCGCGTCGGAGCGCGACAACATCAGCTCGAGCGCGTCGCTCTCGAGCAGCGCCTGCGGGGCCAGCCGCCCCGGCAGCTCGGTGAAGTGGACGCGGCTGTTGTCGGTGCTGCGGCCGCCGGCGACCACGAAGTCGGCCAGCGACGCCGCCGAGCGGACCCTGAGCCCGCGCGAGAACAGCTCGACCCGCGCCGCCTCGCCGAGCGCCACCACCCCGCGCACCCGCCCGCGGCGGAAGCTCGCGCTCGGGGCCGGCAGCGCGAACGGCTTGTTCACCTTGCGCCCGTTGACCGTCACCACCAGCGGCCGCTCGGGGTCGTCGCGGGTCGCCAGGAAGCGCGCGTTCTGGAACGCCGCGTCGAACACCCGCCGCTCGAGCGCCTCGTCGACCGCCGCTCGCTCTAGCTCGATCTCCGTGCCCGGCAGGCTCGGCGGCGCGATTCGGCGGGCAGTCGCCAGGTCGCCGTCGAGCTCGAGCGCCCACGCACCCGACCTGTCCTCCGGGTCAGGCGAATTCGGGTCGGGCCGGCGCGCGCGCGAGCGGATGGCGATCCGCTCCGGCTCGAAGCGCAGCACCGACCAGAAGCCGACGCCGAAGCGGCCGACCTGGTCGCGCCGCGACTCCTTGCTCGAGGCGTACAGCGCGAACAGGTAGCGGCGCGCGTGGGCGAAGGTCATGCCCTCGCCGTCGTCGCGGCAGCGCAGCACCCACCGCCCGCCGCGGGCCTCGCAGGTGAACTCGACCTTCGTCGCCCCGGCGTCGCGGCCGTTCTGCAGCAGCTCGCGCACGAACACCCACGGGTCGGGCCCGTAGCGCTCGGCCTCGGCGCGCGCGCGGGCGCGGAACTCCGACCCGGGCGGCGCGCTGGTCATCCTGCGGCCTCGAGCCGGCCGTGGTGCGACGGGGACACGCGAGCAGTGTACCGGCTGGCGCGCCCGGGACGAGCGCGCTTGTTTTCAAGCCGGCCCCAGGGCGCGCGGACGCGGCTCGGGGCCGGGCGCAGCCCTCGTGCTGCGGACTCCGGGCGCGCCCCCGGCGACGGCCGGACGAGCGCTGCCGCGGCGCCGCCCTCGTGGCTGGACCACGCGACGTCCGGTCGTCGCGCGAGCCCGACGCAGACCCGCCTCTGCCCCCCGGAGCTGCCGCAGACGGCCACCCGAACGGCCGGCCTGGCGCCGCCGCTCAGATCTCGAGCTTCGCCGGCCCCTCGTCGCTGTGGACCAGGAAATGCGCGCTGGCCACCGCGATCGGGCGCGAGCGGTCGTCCTGCCAGGCCTCGACGCGGACGTTGGTCACGCGGCGGCCCTGGCGGGTCGGCATCCCGCGCGCGAACGTGTCGACCGGGCGACCGGAGCGCAGGTACTCCACGGTGAGACCGATCGTCCGCGGCGTCGCCGACAGCTCGCTCTCCCACAGCAGCTGGAAGATCGCGGTCGACTCGAGCAGCGCGCACAGGGCCCCGCCGTGCAGCGCCGGCAGCACCGGATTGCCGATCAAGTGCTCGGCGAACCGCATCACTCCCAGCAGCTCGCCCGCGTGCGGCCCCTCGGGCGCCAGCAGCAGCGAGATCCCCATCGTCTGCGCGTACGGCACCACCGCCGCCAGACGGCTCGGGTCATGGGTCGCACGGGCCTCCGCGAGCACCTGTCGCAGCCACGAATCCCTCGTGCTCACGCGGCCCCCTCGGTGCGGCTGGTGGTGCGCGTGCCGAGCATGAAGGTCCCGGCGCTGGTGGCGATCGGATCGTCCTCGCTGTCGAGGAACGCGACCCCGCGGACGAACGCGACGTGGCGCGTCACCTTGTAGCAGTGGGCGCGGGCGATCACGCCGACGCCCGGGGCAGCCGGCTTGAGGTAATCGATGCGCAGGTCGAGGGTGGCGATCGCCATCGGCTTGCGCAGCGCCTGGAACACCGCCGCGCCGCAGCAGGCGTCGATCAGCGCCGAGATCGCCCCGCCGTGCAGCACCCCGGTCTCCGGGTTGCCGACCAGGCGCAGGTCGTAGGGCAGGAAGATCTCCGCCCGGCCCTCGCCGACGGACCGCAGCTCGAGGCCGAGCGCTTTGTTGTGAGGCACGGCCCGCATGAAGCGCTGACCGAGCTCGCGCAGGCGATTCAGGTCTTCCGCGTCGAGTCGCTCGTCGGACATCGATCGTGGTTATGCCACGACCTCGACCGGCACGGCGTGCTTCGGGTTGAGCCCGGGGATCTCGGTCTCGGCGATGAGCACGTAGCGCAGGTTCTCCGCGTTCGGCGCCAGGTCGCCCGGCAGCGTGAGGACCACCGGCATCTCCAGCTGCTCGTCCTTGCCGAGCATCCGTCCGCCCAGCGGGATCGTCACGTTCGCGTGTTGCTGCCAGAACGCGAAGTCGCCGCGGCCCTGCGCGGTGTACACCATGCGCTCCTCGTCGAAGTGCAGGCGCACGTCCTGGACCGCGACGTCGTAGTCCCCGCCGCGCAAGATCACTGTGGCGTGCAGCTCGGCGCCCGGGCGCACCGGCGTGTCGACCTTCGACAGCTCGATCGTCGCCTTGCCGATCCCCACGATGCTCTTGAGTCGGTCCAGGATCTCCATGTCTGGCACTTAGCCGAACCCGGGCCGCGCGGCACGTGAATCTCGGTTCATACGCTGCGCCGCCGGGCGGGCCGTCCGCCGCGGCTTTCACGGGCGAAAGCGAGTGCGTGGCCGGATGTGGGACCCGCGCGTCGCAGCGCGAGCGGCCTCGGGTCCTGCGCGCGTCGGTTCGGGCGGCGCGACCTCGCGGCGCCGCGGCCTCGACGTCGTCGCCGGGTCCGCCGCGTCACATTCCGACCCGCGGCGTTGCCGGGACCGGCGGCCGAGCTCGGTGGGGCCTCGCCGACGCGGCCATGCTCGGCCATGACCGGCCGTATCGGACGCATGGCGGCCCGGTCCGTTTCTTGAGCGGTCGGCCGGCCCGCGCTAAAAGCTGAGCTGAGCCATGCGTGCAATCACTCCTGCCCTGTTCGGCCTGTGTGTCCTCGGCATCGCATGCTCCGGCCGCGCGCGCTCGGACGCCTCGGCCTCGGCGACGCCCGACACCGCCTCCGCCAACACCGTCGCCAGCGGCCCCGGGAACGACCCGTGCGCCGTCTACATCGAGCGGGTGGCGCCGGGCGTGCGCTGCGCTGCCGTCGACGACGCGCACTGCACCTGCGAATTGGTCGCCGCTGCGAGCGCGCCGGCGCCCGAACCAGCCGCGAATCCGAGCAGCGCATCCGGCGCACCTGCCTCGCAGGGTGCCGACGCAGCGGTGGCCAACCTCGAATTCGCCAGGGGTCCGCAGAACACGATCGTGCAGTGCGTGAGCGGCCCGTGTCCGACGCGCTCGGCCGACTTCATCACCGGCGTCTACCCGCCGATCGCGATCCCCGCCGCCGGCGCCACGGTGCAGCTCGAGTTCCGGGCGATGCACTACAAGCCCTACGTCGGCACCTACAACCTCGTGCCCGGCCGCAACTACATCCAGTTCGCGCTCGAGCGAGAGTTCGGCGCCCCCGAGAGCGCGGTGTTCCAGTTCGAGGGCGCGCCGGCCGGCACCACCGTCGAGTGCGTCAGCGGGCCGTGCGTCAACAACAAGCCCTACACGGTCGACAAGTTCCCCGAGCTCCCGCTCAAGGACGACGGCGCGACCTTGCTGCTCCGCTTCAACGCCCCCGGCTACCGCACCGCGATGACCTCGTTCCAGGTCCGCCGCGGCCCCAACGCGGTGCCCGTGCTGATGGAGAAGGCCCCGCTCGGCAAGTGAGCGCGCAGCGGTGACTCACCGCGGCGAATCTCCGTGAGGGCGCGGCTCGCCATCGCTTATGCTTCGCCGCTCATGGCGACCCGACCGACCGATCCGGCCAAGCCCGCGACCGAGCGACGCGACAGCGCCGCGCCCGAGCTCGCGCCGGAGCGCCGCCAGCAGCTCGCCCAGGCCGTCGCCGACGCCGGCTTCACCCCTGGCCGCCACGACCTGCGCGACGTCGTCGAGCTGCTCGGCGACGACGAGGACCTCGCGGTCCACGTCGAGCGCGCCCTCCTGCGCGCCGGCGCGGCCGCGGCCCCCGCCCTGCTGCGCCGCTTGCCCGGGGCCGAGCCGCCGCTGCGCCCGCGCCTCGTCCGCGTCCTCGGCCGCCTGCCCGCCGACCCCGCCGTCGACATGGCTTTAAAAACATGTCTCGACGACCATGACCCCAAGACCAGGCGCAACGCCATCGGCGCGCTCGGCAAGCGCGGCGGCCCCGACGTCGCCGCGGCCCTGCTCGCCCGCGCCCGCGCCGAGGCCTCGCTGCCGCACCTGCGCAGCCTGGTCGAGGCCCTCGGCAAGGTCGGCGACGCCGACGCCCTCGCCTGGCTCGACGGCCTCGAGAGCGACGACCCCGAGCTGCAGCGACTGACCGCGCGGGCCCGCTTGATGCTCGGCCGCAGCCTCGGCCGCGGCGAGGTGGGCTCGGCGATCGACCTCGACGCGGTCGCCGCCGGGCCGCGCCCGCTGGTGCTCGGCTGCCGCCCCGGCCTCGAGCCGCTGCTGGTCGACGCGCTCGGCCCCGGCTTCGCCCCGCGGATCCTCGGCCCCGGCCGCGTCGCCGCCACCCTCCGCGGCCCGCTGCGCGACCTCCTCGCAGTCCGCCTGTGGACCGAGGTCGGCCTGCCGCTGCCGCCCCTGTCCCGCGGGACAGATCTGCCCGCGACCATCGCCGCCGTGCTGACGGGCCCCGAAGCCCGCCGGATTTTTAAGACATATACCAAGGGACAGGTCCGCTACCGCCTCGCCTGGGCCCGCGGCGGCCACCGCCGCGCCCTCGTCTGGCAGGTCGCCGCCGCCGCCGCCGCGCAGTGGCCCGAGCTCGTCAACGACCCGCGCGAGACGACCTGGGAGGTCGTCGTCGACGACGCGGGCCTGCTCGTGCGCGCCGAGCTGCGCCCGCGTCGCTGGAGCGCGACCGACAAGCCGGGCGAAGGACTCACCGCGCCCGCCGCCGACCGCGAACCCTCTCCCGCCGAGAGGCCATCCGAGTCCGTCGACGACAAGCCCGCGCTCGAGTCCGCCGACCCGCGATTCGCCTACCGCAGCGGCGACGTCCCCGCCGCCTCGCACCCGACGATCGCCGCCGCCCTCGCGCGACTCGCCGAGGTCCGCCCGGACGACGTCGTCTGGGACCCGTTCGTCGGCTCCGGCCTCGAGCTGTGCGAGCGCGGCCTGCTCGGCCCGGCCGCGAGCCTCCTCGGCACCGACCTCGACCCGCGCGCCCTCGCCGTCGCGGCGGCCAACCTGCGCAACGCCGGCCTGCGCGCCGAGCTCACCCAGGCCGACGCCACCACGCATCGGCCGACCGGCGTCACCCTGATCGTCACCAACCCGCCGATGGGCCGACGCGTGCATCGCGGCGACGTGGGCCCCTTGCTGACCGCCTTCGTGGCGAACGCGGCGGCCGTCCTGGCCCCCGGCGGCCGCCTCGCGTGGATCTCGCCGCTCCCGCGGGTGACGGACCCGGCCCTCCAGGCGGCCGGCCTGGTCCTGCGCGGCTCGCTCACCCTCGACATGGGCGGCTTCACGGGCCAGCTCCAGCGCTGGGACAAGCCGCTGCGCCCGCCCGGCCGCCGCCGCTGATTCGGGACCAAAAGCGAAGAGGCGGGGCGCCGCGCGCTCCGCCTCTCCTGCTGTCGCCTTTTTCGAGAGTGCCCAGGGACGGAATCGAACCGCCGACACGGGGATTTTCAGTCCCCTGCTCTACCAACTGAGCTACCTGGGCGTGGGGGCGCAGTGGTACGAGATCCGCGGCCGGGCGTCAAGCACCTGGCGCTCCGGACAGGCCCGCCGAGCACCCGCCCGGCGGCTCGATTCCAGAGATATTTCTCACCACCCCGAAGGCTCCGCGAGCGCCATCCCCTCACCTCGGCTCGGGCACCCGGAGCTGCCAACAATTCGGAAATCCCGAAAAGTCGGTACCGCCCAGGCGCACTCCAGACATTGAGGGCCGGACCGATCGCCTCACGCCATTCGCAACCACATCGCTAGCGCGCGTGCGATCGCGGCCTGAATCCTCGGAGCCGCGATTCGCCGTCCGCGCTCACGCGACCTCGCGCTCAGAACTTCGGGAACACCGCGTTCAGCAGCAGCGAGTCGACGTCGTCGCTCTGCATCACGCGGCCGAGCGTCTCATTAAAAAGATCGGAGAACGCCAGCGACCCGAGCGCGCGGGTGCGGATGTACTCGAGGTCCAGCTCGCTGCGGATGTCGACCTGGTAGTCGCGGCGGCTGGGCTTCAGCGTCGGCACCCACGAGCCGTGGATCGTGAACGCGAAGTCGAGCTCCGAGTGGCCGAGGCGGGCGACCGGGCCGCGGGTGATGTCATTGGCGTCGAACAGCCACAGCTCCTCGCCGGTCGAGCCGAGCGTGTGCGGCACAGTCTCCGACGCGTGGGCCAGCACTGCGATGTAGCCGTCGCGGGCGTGGCGGGGCCCGCCGCGGCGCGGGATGAAGTTCGGCGACAGCAGGCTCCAGCCGTTCGGCGCCGTGTAGCTGCGCAGCGCTCCCGTCGTCGTGTCGATCTCGAGCAGGCGCGGCGGCTCCCCGTCGGCCAGCGGCAGCGCCCCGATGTCCACGCGCGGCGCGTACGCCGACAGCAAGCGGGACGGCACCAGCTCGGGCGCGAAGCCGCTGGTGTTGTAGTACACGACCTCGATCGGCTTCTCGGGCCCGCGGCGCGCGTATGTCCCGAGGGCAAGGCCCCACGTCTCGCGGCCCTCGACGAAGCGCGACTCCGCCGTGCCCGACGGCACGTGGACCTTGTGGATCCCCAGGCGACCGCGGGCCAGGGCGCACGGGATCTGCATGCCCGCGACCTCGATCCCGGCCTCGCCGCCGCTCAGCAGGTCCTCGCCCTCGTGGATCCACTCCGACACGTCGAGCGTCGGCGTGTGCGGCACGATCAGGCGCACGGACTCGCCGTCGTCCTCGAAGTCGGCGTAGAAGTGCACCGACTCGCCCTCGAGCTCGATGCGGTGGGCCAGCACCGGCGTCGGCAGGTCGGCGAACCCGCCCGCGCGCGGCCGCAGGTCGCTGCGGCGGATCGCGTAGATCACCGTCGTCGGCCGCTGCGTCCGCATCGTGCTCGCGCCCAGCAGCTCGCGCAGCGGCTCGACCGGCAGCACCTGGCCGAGCACGTCGAGCGCCAGCTGGCGCATCTCGACCACGAACGCCGAGTCCTGAATCAGCACCCAGTTGCGGGTCACCTGGATCTGGTGCACGCACTGGTGGATCTGGATCGCCTCGCCGTCGCGGTCGATCAGGGTGAAGTGCTCGAGCGCGCGACCTGTCCAGCGGACCAGGTGCGAAAAGCCAGGTCGCCCGCCAGGCGCCGGGTTGGAGAAGTTGACGGTGAACAGCTCGCCGGTGGCCTCGTCCTCGGCCGGGTGGGCGGTGCTCAGCACCAGCGGGAAGGCCCACGGCACGGGGATCGATCCGAGCCACTCGTCGGCCTTGCCGATCGGGGTGACGAGCTCGAGAGTGACCGGGTCGAACTCCCACGGGCGGCCGGCGTCGGTCGTCACGATCATGCGGTCGCGCAGCGGGATCGGCGAGTTGCTCAGCACCGTGCGGATCCCGAGCAGCGGCGAGATCCGCGACAGGCCGATGTCGCGGAACTGCATCAATTCGCCGAAGTTGGCGGCCGCGCGGTCGGCGTAGTGACACGGCGGCCGCATGATGTTCTGCGTCAGGCGGATCCGGTCGGGCTCGAGGTCGAAGCGGTACAGCGTGCCCTCGCCGGTGAAGGCCGGGCGGCCGAGCGAGGCGATCGAGCCGGCGATGAACAGGTGCCCGTGGATGTCCCCCGGTAGCGCGCCGTCCAGCACGTTGAGCTCGAGCTCGCGGCGGTGACCGTCGAGGTCCTCCGCGCCGCTGCTGAGCATCGACGTCGGCATGATGCGGCTGGGTCCCTGCGGGATCTCCATGGGGCTCATCGTCCCGGATCAGCGTCTGAAAGCCGCCGGATCGCCCACCGCGCGGCCGTGCGGATCCTCAAGGCTCCCGCGCGCGCGAACGCGCTGGAGGACATGTCCCGAAGTTCACGTGTAGCCCGCGTCACTTCTGGGTCAGCGTCTCGCTGTACGCGTCCTGCCCGCTGTCAGCGTCGATGAAGCGGACCAGCACCTCGTCGGCGGCCGGGTCGAACGTGATGATGCAACCGTGCGGGTTCGACGAGCCGAACGAGAATTGCGGGGCGGCGAGGAAGTCGCCGAGGATGTTGGTGTTGCCGCCCGTCACGGCGATCTCGCGCGTCTTGGCGACCACCCCGTCGCCATCGGGCTCGACGTGGCTGATGAAGCAAGTGTGGAAGTCTCCCGACAGGAACCAGACGTTGGCGATGTCCTCGGCGGCGATGAAGTCGAGCAGCTCCTGGCGCTGGACCGGGTAGCCCTCCCAGCGGTCGTTGGCCGCGAAGTCCCACGGGATCGTCGGCATGTCGGTGATCGGCACCGAGTTGAGGATCACCTTGAAGTGGCACGGGCTCGACTGCAGCCGCTCCTTGAGCCAGGCCATCTGCTCCTTGCTGAGGTAGATCGGGTCGGCCGAATTGGCGGTCGACGGCTTCCGCTCGGTGCGGCAGTCGAGCACGATGAACTCCGCGGTCAGGCCCCAGCGGAAGCTCTGCCACACGCGAAACTCCATCGGCGTGTCGGTCACCGGGATCGCCTCGAAGTACGAGGTCATCGCGTCCTGCAGCCGCTGCGGATCGATCGTCTCCGGGTTGAAGTCGTTGGTGACCTCGTGGTCGTCGAGCGTGCAATAGAGCCCGGCCCGCGCGTAGGCCAGCGCCATCCCGCCGCCGTCCGCCACCGCCAGGTACGCCTGCCAGTTGCCGCGGTAGTCCGCCAGCGACATCTCGCCGTCGTTGTAGGCCATGTCGCCGAGGTGGAGGAACACGTCGTAGTATTCGTCGCTGGTCCGCTGCAGCGCCGGCCACGGGAAGTTGTCGAGCCCGTTGCAGCACGAGATCGCCACGGTCAGCGGCTCCATCGCGTCGTCGGCGATCGCGGTGCGGAACTCGCCGAGCACCCCGCGCGCGACCGGCTCGCCGCGGTCGGTGGCGAAGAAGCCGTAGCGGTACCACTGCCCCGGGCACAGGCCGTCGACGAGCTGCCGCAGGTAGCCGTTCTCGTCGGGCGTCACCTCGAGCTCGCGGACCACCCGCACCGTGCCCTCGGCATCACCGGGCTGCCACACCCGCAGCAGCACCGGCTCCGGCAGCTCGCTGCGGCCGTGGAGCAGCGCCGACTCCTGGCGCATCGCCCCCGCCATCACCGCGGTGGGGAAGCGCGCCAGGTCCTCCGCCACCGCGTCGGGCGCGAACGCGATCTCCTGGCCCTCGCACGCCTGCGGCTGCGCGCCCATGTCGCTCGGCTCGCCGGTGCTCGTGCTCGTGGTGCCGTCGTCGCCGGTGCTCGTCGAGTCGGCGCCCGTGCTCGACGTCGTCGTCCCGTCGCCGGTGCTCGTCGAGCTGCTCGTCGTCGGCGCCCCCGTGGTCGGCACGTCGCCGCTCGTGGTCGTGCTGCTGCCGTCGCCCGTGCTGCTGCCGCCCGGACCCTCGGTGCCCGCCATCACGTCGTCGGCGCACGCCGGCACTGCCACCAGCGTCGCGCCTGCGAGTTTTAAAAAGTCTCGCCGTGCGAGCTTCCGTCGGCCCTCGGGCTGATCGTCGTGGTCGGACATCGGGCCCGACTTTATGAGCACTTCGCATCACATCGGCGCGAACTCGGCGTGACCTTCAGCGCGCGCCCGATCGGCCCTCCGGATGCAGAAGGGCCGAGCGCGTGACCGTGAAGACACGCCACGCGGATCGTATGACGCCCGCGGCGAAGCGCCGTCGCGGCCTGTCCAAAAGGACATGTCCATCGTATCACACCACATGTCCCGAGAGACATCATCGCTCCGTCCTCGCGCTGCGCGAGCGGTTCCGGGGCGGCGACGCTCAAGACGTGTGCAAAGGTCGGACCCGTGTGAGCGTCCTCGCTGTCGTCGGCCGAGGGAACGCCCAGGCCATGCCGCCCGAGTTCAGCGAGCGCACGCCGTGCTAGACGTCTCGCCATGAGCGACAGGGACGCGGCTCTGATGGCCCGCATGCGGGCGTTCTCTTGGCCCGAACGAGCGCCAGTGCGGCTCGAGGATGCCTGGGCGTTTCTTCGCGCGCATCCCCTTCCGCCCGATCGCTTCGAGCTGCGCAGCGCGGGCGCGGGCGAGCAAGCGCTTCACCACGCCGAGGTGGCGCTCGGGCGAGCTCTCCCACTCGTGCTGCGACAGGCGCTCGGCGAGCACGACGGGATCGTCGAGCGATGGACCAACTCCGGGCCATTCTTCGCGGGGGCCGCCGAGCTCCGTGGAGAATGGGACCGCTTCGAGCGCGAGTGGCAGGAGTTGCAGCAGTTGCTCGACGAGGGAGAGCTCGAGCCCGGGGACTGGCAGGGCATCGGTCCGACCGAGGTGCAGCTCGACCAGCTGTTCCCATTGGGACACGAGCAAGGGGGGCACATCTGCTTCGTGCTCGACACGAGCCGGACGTCGTCGGTCGGCGAGCACCCCGTGTTGTGGTTCGATCCCGAGACCCCTGAGTTGGTCGCGCGGTGGCTCTCGCTGGGCCACTTCTTGGCCTGGATCGCGTGCGACGCCCAGTGCCATCCGCAGCGCCCCCGACCGCCGGACATGGGCCGGCTGTTTCCGCGGCGGTCCTAGCTGCGCTCGAGCTGTCCCGTGGGACAGCTCGCCGCCTCAGTACACGCGGAAGCTGTAGTCGAAGAACGCATGTTTGAAGCTGCTGCCGGCCGGCACCGGCAGGCGGGCGTCGCGGATCAGGTCGATCATGCACACCGCCGCGGGGTCGGAGGCGGCGCGGCCGACCGGCTTGATCTGGGTCAGGCGGCCGTCCTTCGTCAGCACGAACTTGAAGGTGACCGTGGCGTCGATCTCGACCCCGTTCTGGCGGCCGCACTGGGCCGCGGCCGGGCGGTAGGGCTTGAGCAGCTCGTCGATCTGCGCCTCGGTGACGACCGTCGCCTCGTTGGGGTCGTCGACGATGTCGTAGTTGACGGGCTCCTTCGCACCTGTCTCGGAGGACCTGGTCGTTCGGGCAGCCTTGAACGCGTTCGGCTCGGGGTCGCTCGGCGGCAGCGGGTCGGGCGGCGTGGTCGGCAGGGCGACCGGCGGCTCCGGCTCGGGCGGCGGCTCGTCGGGCTCGGCCTCGATCTGGGGGTCCTGCGTCGGCGCCGGCGGCGTGGTCTCGAGCACGCGCGGGTCGGTCGCCGCCGAGGGCTGACCGTCGGGCGGGAGCACGGCCGCGGCCGGCGCGACGACCGGCGCGGGGCCCGGCGGCTGGGCGCCGGTGAGGAACTCGAGGCCCGGCGTCCCGGCGAACACCCAGGCGATGAGGCCCGCGGCGATCAGCGCCAGGATGATGGTCACGCCGACGCTGCTCTCTTTGACGGCCGCGGAGGTGCTGGCGGCGCTGCGAGACGGGCCGGACAGCGCCTTGGTGCGGATGGCGGCGGCTTCGGTGCGGCCGATGCGGGTGTCGTCGAGCAGAGCGAGGCGCAGTTCCATGATGTTTTGATAGCGCTCCTCGGGGGCCTTGCTCAGGGCCTTGAGGATCACTCGCTCGACCACGCCGGGGATGTTGGCGTCGGGCGCGACGCGCCGCGGCGGGATCGGCGTGTCGAGCAGCTGCATCGCCAGCACGGTCGTCTGCTTGCCGCTCTTGAACGGACACGAGCCGGTGAGCAGCTCGTAGAGGAGGACGCCGACGGCGTAGATGTCGACGCGCGGGTCGGGCTTGGCCCCGCGGATCAGCTCCGGCGCCATGTACTCCGGGGTGGACAGCAGCACGCCGCCGGCCAGCAGGCCCTCGGGCAGATCTTCGTCGACGATCCGCGCGAGGCCGAAGTCGACCACCTTGACGTAGTCGTCGCTGGAGGCGTGACGCACCCGGTAGACGTTGCTCGGCTTGAGGTCGCGGTGGATCACTCCTTGCGCGTGGGCCGCCTCGAGCGCGTCGCAGATGTGCAGGAACATCGGCAGCACGCGCGTCCACGGCAGCGGCCCGTGGCGGCTCAAGGTCTCGCGCAGGCTCTCGCCCTCGAGGTACTCCATGACGATGTAGGCCAGCCCGGCCTCGATGCCGAAGTCGACCACGTCGCCGATGTGCGGGTGGTGCAAGCGCGAAGCGACGCGCGCCTCCTGGACGAAGCGCCGCTGCACGACATCGAGCGCGCCGCGGTTGAAGTTGGCGTTGCGCAGGATCTTCACCGCGAAGCGCCGGTCGCCGCCGGCCGCCGCCCGGGCCTCGTACACCGACGTCAGGCCGCGCCCGCCGAGCGATCGCACCAGGCGGTAGTTGCCGAGCACGCGATCGACCAGGTCGTCGGGGTCGTCGGGCTCGACGACCTTGGCGAAGCCGGTGCCGCTGCGCGACGCGGGGTCCGCCTCCTGCGCGAGGCTGGGGATCTTGATGACTCCCGAGGATTCACCGGGGGCCGGCTCGTGCGAGTGGGACGACGGGTCCATAGGGCGGGAGCAGCGGGAGCGACGGGACCGGCGCTAGCATAACCGAGGGTGGCGACCTGGATCGAATCCGTCGCCAGAACGCGAGAGTCCGCGCGTTATCGCACAATCGACGCGGCAAAGAAAGCAGCTTGCCGCAGCAGCGCGACTCGAAGCTGTCCCTTGGGCCAGGAACTCAGGAGCGCGCGGGACCCGATCCGTCACGGATCGTCGAACCTCGCCAACGACGCCTCCGCACACCTACCGGCGTCGGACTCGGCTTGTAATCACCGGGCCCGTCACGCATCGTACTGAGGTCCGTGATGCTCTCTGCTCGTCGCGCCGCGTTGTCTCTGGTCTGTTTCGGCGCGCTGGCGCTCGCGTGGACCTTTGCGCCGGCCGAGGCCGCCGCGGCCCCCTCGGTCGGCCCGCCGCCCAAGCTGCCCGACATCGGCCCCCCGCCGATGCTGCCCGACGTCGGCCCGCAGAACGTCCCGCCGACCAGCCCCGCCCCGTCGACGCCGCCCACCACCACGGCACCCGCCCCCGTGAAGCCCGCTCCCGGGCCCCCGGTCATGCGACCCACGGTGCGGCCGACCCCGGCGCCCACCCCGCCCGCGCCGCCGGTCGCCGCGCCTGAGCCCCCGGCCGATTCGGTGCCCCCGCCGGCCGCGCCCGGTTCGCCGCCGACGGCGAGCCCGGTGCCGACGCCGCCGCCACCTGTCTCTTCGGGCAGCCCGCCCGACGGCGACCCGCTGCAGCCCGAGGGCCCCAAGCCGTCGTCGGGTCCGGCGGACACGCGGGCGCCGATGATCGAGGGCGCCGACCCGACCGGCGCCGAGGCCAAGAGCGACAAGCCGGCCGAGCCGAAGTCGCAGGAGGACATCGAGGAGGAGGCGGCCCGGGCGCGGCGCAAGCAGCCGAAGAAGTGGCGCCACGCCGGCCTCATCGTCGAGCCGCGGTTCGGCACTCTCGGCTGCACGCGACAGTTCTGCGCCGGCAGCAACGGCCACGGCGAGCGCCCCGGCGCGCTGCTCGGCGGCTTCATCGGCGGCAACCTGCTCGGCCTGTTGGACATCGGCATCGAGGCCCAGTGGGGCACGCTGCGCCCGCGCGACATCGAGGGCAAGAACGCGGTGGCCCTGTATGGCATCGACCCGGCGCGCCTCGAGCAGGCGCTGTCGGAGCGGCTCGGCACCGAGGTCGACGTCGACTTCAACCAGCTGATCGTCAACAGCGCCAAGGCGCGAGCCGTCAGCGCCGGCCCGGCCCTGCGGATCCACTTCCTCCGCAAGGGCCGCGGCGTCGCCTATATCGGCACCGGCATCCACTACCAGCTGTGGCGCAACCGCTACGAGACCACCGGCGGCCCCACCCGCATGGACTTCCACGGCTTCGTCGCCCCGTTCCGCGTCGGCGGCGGCGCCTTCGTCCATCCCAACATCGCCGTCACCGGCGAGTTCGCCTATCACTACGCGTTCTACGTCATCACCGGGGTCAGCCACCCCGAGCTGTCTGGCGTGGCGCCGCTGTCGATCATCGAGGGCGCGGCGCTCGACGCCGGCACCAACCTCCGCAAGGGCTTGCCCCACTTCTGGTCGTTCTCCGTCAGCGTCCGCTTCCGCCTGGGTCTGTGAAGCGAGCTTCACGACGCAAGGGGCCGGCCGCGTCGCCCGCAGGCCCCCGGAGAGCCCCGCCGGCCCACGAGTTTCGGACCGCGCTCTTTACGCACGTCGCCCGGATTTGACGCTCGCGGGGCCCCGCTCTAAAGTCCGCGGCGATGCTCCGCGGTCTCGTTCACCGTCTCGTCCCCCTCGGCTTCGCCTCCACACTGGCCCTGTCGGCCATCGCCGCGTGTGACGGCGCCGGCTCGGCCCCACCGACCATCGAGGTCACGAGCGAGCAGCTCAAGCCCGGCGGCGTGTACATCACCTACGTCCTCGGCTGCGACAAGGGCTGCGACCAGCTCGGGCGCGGTGACCTGGTGCTCGAGCTGAACGGCCAGCCGGTGACCTCGGCCAAGGACCTGCGGGTCAGCCAGATCGCCACGGGCCAGCCGGTCAAGCTCAAGGTGCAGAAGAAGAGCGGCCAGGTGGTCGATGTCGAGATCGTCGCCACCCCGAGCGAGAAGCTCCCCCCGATCAAGGAGGCCCCGCCGTTCTGGTCGGTCGGCGCCGCCGACCTCGACAAGGCGCCCCAGTGGGCCCGCCGCAACCTGTTCGGTCACGCCAGCCTCATGATCATGCTGATGAACATGGACGGCGGCTCCACCGACGGCCGCCAGATGGCCGGCAAGAAGCGCCTGATCCTGTTCTGGGACTGGGCGACCCGCGAGGAGCAGGCCCAGGCCGCCAACATGCTGCGCGTGCTGCAGATGGCCCGCGACGACCTGCAGAACTCCGGCGTGGACATCATGTTCACGCACATCACCTTCCCGTCGAACAACCTCGGCGACGGCAGCCCGCGCGTCCGGCCGATGAACGACTCCGGTCTGCGCGACTGGGAGAAGACCAACGGCCAGTCCGACAAGGGCCCGCTGCCGACCTACCGCTTCCCCAACGCGACCGAGTACCAGGCCTCGCGCGAGCTCGGCCTCGAGGGCGCGACGACCTACCAGCAGTACCTCCGCCAGTCGCCGGCGATCGTGATGCTCGACGAGGACGGCATCATCCGCTGGCACTCCGAGGGCATCCAGTCCCCGCCCGCCGGCGACGAGCTGTCCGGCAAGGGCAAGGACGACCAGTGGACGATCATCCAGGCGATCGAGTTCGCCAAGAAGGACCTCTGAGCCGCCGCTAGCTGGCTCTCGCGCCATGGCCCTTCGGACCTGTCCGAAGGGCCATTTGCGTTTCTGCAGCTCGCCTCTGCGGCACGGGTTGGCGGTGAGCCAGAGTCTCGGCGCCCCTCGGGCTGGCGCTCAGCCGGCCCCGAGCGCGCGGCGGAGCACGGCCAGCTCGGCCAGTTGTCGGGCCGTGGGCGCGCGGGTCTGCAGGCGCAGCAGCACGCCGCGCGGGGCCCGGAGCTGCAGGTCCAGCAGCAGCGCGGGTCGCCGGCGCATCGGCCCGCTCGTCAGCGCCTCGAGCACCTCGGCGCGGCTGCGCGGCTTGCCGTGCAAATAACGCACCCCGTCCTCGAAGCGCGGGCGCTGGCGCAGCCACCACTGCATCGTCGGCAGCGGGTCGGGTCGCGGCAGGTCGTGCTCGGGCGTGTGCTCGAGCGCCTCGTCCTCGACAGTCACAGTCAGGCCCGCGTCGTCGAGATCGATGCCCGTCAGCACCTGCATCATCTCGCCGATCAGCGGCCCGCACTCCGCGTCGTCGAGCCACTCGAGGCACGCGTCGACCAGCTCCGGCGTGCCCACGTGGCCGAGCGCGTGAATGGCGGCCGGGCGCCGCGACGCATCGCTCAACGCCGCCTGCACCGCCGCGCGATCGCCAGGCGCGTCGCGCAGCGCCAACAGCACCAGCGCCGGCCCGCCGCCGGGCTCCTCGGCCCGCGCGCGTACGCGCGTCCACGTCGGTGTCGGCGCCAGCACCAGGCCGGCCGCGATCGCGGCGTCGACCACCTGCGGCTCGTCGTCGCCGAGCCCGGCCTGGATCGCCCGCACCGAGCCCTGGGCCTCGCCGGGCAGCGCCCGCAGGCCCAGGCTGCGCACCGCAGGCTCGTCGCTGGCGAGCAGCACCGACAGCGCCTCGCCGAGCGGCTCGTGGCGGAACACCAGCGCCTCGGCGCACGCGGCCACCAGCGCCTCGTCGACGTCGGTCAGCCCGGCCCGCAGGCGCGCCAGCAGCCCGGGGTGATCGATGCACGCGAACGCGCGCACCAGCGCCGGCCGCTGCTCGGGCAGGTCTTGCAGCACCGCGAACAGGGTCTCCAGCGCCGAATCGACGGGCCCGAGCAGCAGCGCCGCCGCGGCCGCGCTGACCCGCGCCGATTCATCGGACTCGAGCGCCGGTACCAACAATCGCTCGGCCGCCGCTTCTCCGCCGATCACCAGACCGTCGATGTGTGCCAGCAGCCGCGATTCGACCCCGGCAGCGACCTCCGCGAGCGTATGATTGGGGGCGACCAGGCTCTGCTCCCACGATTCCCACAGGAACTCGGCCTCGTCCAGGTGCTCCTCGAGCACGTCCCACAGCGGCTCGTCGTCGCCCTCGCGCGTGCTCATCAGTTGATCTGCACCGAACCGCCCTTGATGCGATTCGTGCCCTTCGCGCGGGTCTCGACGTAGGCGCCGCGAATCACCAGCTTGCCGTCCTTCTTGAGCGAGATGCTGGCCTCGCCGCAGCGCAGCTCGACCTCCTCCGTGCCGGTGAGGACCACGCGCTTGCCGTCGACGCGGGCCTCGCGGGCCGAGCCGGGCGCTTGCACGAGGCCGACGATCAGCGGCCGCGACGGGTCGCCGCCCTCGAACATCAGCGCCGCCGGCTGCCGCGTCTCGACCGCGACAGTCAGCGCGCGCGCGTCGAGCTCGACCAGCAGGCGCGCCGGCACCGGCCCGGCCGGATTGCCGGGGAAGTCGACCAGCGGCGGCTCGGCGGCGGTGAGCCAGCCGAGGATCACCGCAGGCAACGCCGGCGCCGGGGTCGGCGGGACGATCGGGACGACGCGGGACGATGCGGGGCGGCGCGCGGCCATGACTTGCTCCTCGGTGGCGGACGGCTCAGGCGTGAGAGAGAGAGGAAACGGACCGGTCAGTTGAGCTTGATCTTCGAGCCCTTGACGGTGACCTCGCCGGAGGCCTTGATGCTGAGCTTCTTGGCCTGGATCGTGATGTCGCCGTTCTTCTTGAGCACGACCGTGGCGTTGCCGCACTGGATCGACAGCTGATCGGCGGCGACGACCGCGGCCTTCTTGCCGGCCGCGAGGTTGAGGTTCTCGCCGGCGGTCACGTTGACGTGCTTGCCGGCCTGCAGCGCGATGTTCTTGCCGGCGCTCTCGGTGATGTTGTCGGCCGCGCTGACGCTCTTGGCCCCGCCGACGCTCTCGGAGCTGCTGCCGCCGACGCTGACCGCGCGGGCCAGGCCCACCGTCTCGGACTTGGCGAGGCCGACGTTCTCCGTCATCGCCCCGCCGACGGTCACCGCATAGGCGGCGCCGACGGCCAGGGTGCTGGCGATGCCCACGGTCTCGGCCTTGTTGGCGCCGATCGACTCGGTCTGGTCGGCTGCGACGGTGAAGGTCGCGCTGGCGCCGACTGTCTCGGTGAGATTCGAGCCGACGCCGATCGACATGTTGGCGCCGATCCGCTCGACGTGCATCTTGCCGACCGTGATCGTGCGGTCGTTGCCGACGTCGATCGTCTCGTCGTGGCCGATCGCCACGCTGCTGTCGTGGCCGACCGAGCGCGACTCGTCGTTGCCGACTGACTGCGTCTTGTCGTGCTCGATGACGATGTTCCAGTCCTTCTGACCGTGGAGGAAGATCTCCTCGCTGCCCTTCGCGTCCTCGAAGCGCAGCTCGTTGGAGCCGCCGCCGCCGGGGCTCGACTCCGACTTGATCGTGCTCTTCGTCTTCTGGTCGGGTAGCGGATAGGGCGGCGTGTTGACGCCGGTGTAGATCCGCCCGGTGATGATCGGCCGGTCCGGGTCGCCCTCGATGAAGTCGACGATCACCTCGTGACCGATCCGCGGCAGAAACATCGCGCCGAAGCCGTTGCCCGCCCACATCTGGCTGACGCGCACCCAGCACGAGCTGCCGTCGTCGAACGCGCCGCGGCGATCCCAGTGGAACTGCACCTTCACGCGGCCGTGCTCGTCGACGTGGATCTCCTCGCTCCCGGGGCCGACCACAGTCGCAGTCTGCACCCCGTGCACCGTCGGCTTGACCGTCCGCCGCGGCGCGCGATACGGCAGCTCGGCGGCGGTGCATTCGAAGCGATTGGTGTACGAGAATTCGCCGGTCGCGCCCTCGTCGAGCACCTGCGGCTGCTCGCCGCGGTGGGCCACGCGGATCAGGCGGTACTCGCCCTCGAGGTGAGGGTGCGACTCGTCGGCCACGTTGAAGAAGTAGCCGGGCGCCAGGCGCGGACTGTCGCTCTCGCCGCTGCCCGAGCGGCGGGTCGCCTGGACCGCCTCGAGGCGCATGCGCGCCTGCTTGCCCGCCGTCTCCGGGCCGCCGCGGCCGCCGGCCTGGAAACCCCCCGGATAGTCGTAGAGCTCGCGCCCGTCGCCCTGCCCCTCCTCGGCCTCGACCTCCTCGGCGGGGGTGTGCAGGTTGCGGTCGCGCAGCGAGACCCGCTGCGGGCGGATGCTCTCGCCGAGGGTGAATCGCAGCAGTCGCTCGCGCTCGCGGGTGGCGTTGAACCCGAGCGCCGGATCTTCGGCGATCGGCGCCCCGCCGTCGGCCTGGTCGGTGATCACGAGGACGTGCTTGTCCTCGTGGTGCTCGAAGAAATAATACAGGCCGTCGGCTTCCATCAGCCGACTGATGAAGTCGATGTCGGTCTCGCGGTATTGTACGCAGTAGTCGCGCGGGGCGTAGGTCGCGTGCAGCTGGGTCCGCACCCCGGCGCGCGGGATGCCGGCGGTCTCCAGCACCTTGGCGACGATCTCGGGCGTCGATTGGCCCTGGAAGATCCGGCTGCCCGCGCGCTGCTGGAGCGTCCAGATCTCCGGCACCAGAGTGACCTCGTGGAGGGTGTAGCTCGACGATTCGCCGATGTAACGCGCGTCGCACACCAGGCCGTGGATGTGCCGCGGCGCCTCGCGGCCGTGGATCGTCAGCACCGCGGCGTGGCCGACCAGGTCGTCGAGCGGGATGGTCACCGAGGCGAGCTCGAAGCGGAACCCGAACAGCGAAGAGACGGCCTCCTCCCCGCTGAAGCGGACCACCCGCAGCTCCTCGCTGCAGCCGTCCACGGTGAATGTGAACATCGATCGATTGCCCAGCAGGGCGCTGCTGCCAGTTTCCGTCATGAGCGCTCGAACGAGTCCGAAAAGCTACTACATGCGATCGGCCTCGACAAGGCGCGGCGGCCCGGCGACGAAAACGCCCCATTACAGCTGCGACGCTCGCGCGACTTCGGTCATGTCATATGCGGTTGATCGCCCGCGAAGATCCGTGGATGCTCGGCCAAGTCGTGACGGACGCCAGCGAGGCGAGAGCCAAGGTCGGAGACGTGCTCGGCGAGCGCTGGGAGCTGCGTGGCCCCGCCGGCGGCGGCGGCCTCGGCCAGGTGTTCCTCGCCTGGGACCGAGAACGCCGTCAGACCTGCGCGCTCAAACTGTTCGACGCCGCCGCGGTCTCGTCGGAGGCGTTCCGCCGCTACACCGAGGCCCTCCGCAGCGCCGCGGCGGTGAGTCACCCCGCGGTCGTGCTGCCCCAGACGCCTGTCGTCGCCGGCGGACCGCGCTTCGCCGTCGGCGAATGGGTGGCGGGCGCCGACCTCGACACACTGCGGGCCAGCGGCGGCCCGCTGCAATGGTCGCGGGCCGCGGAGATCGTGAGCACCTGCGCGGACGCGCTCGCGGCCGTGCACGAGGCCACAGGCCTCGCGCACCGCGCGCTCAAGCCCGGCAACGTGCGGATCACCGAGAGCTCGCAGGTGCGGCTCCTGGACCTCGGAATCGCCGAGATCGCGGTCTCGCCGGTGGCCCCGCGCCCCGGCGGCGCGTTCGTCGATTACCGCGCGCCGGAGCAGATCGAGGGCCAGGCCGGCGACGCCCGCTCCGACGTGTTCACCCTCGCGGTGCTGCTATTCGAGGCGACCACCGGGGTCCATCCATTCACCGCATCGTCGGCGTTCAAGGCGGCCCACCGGGCGCTGCAATCGACGCCCGATCTGTCGACCGCCGGGCTGCCGGCCCAGGCCCGGCCGCTGCTGACGCGCGCGCTGGCGCGGCGGCCGGAGGAGCGCCACGCGAACGCCCGCGAGTTCCTGCGCGCATTGACCCTGGTGCGCCAATCGGTCGGCGGCATGGCCCCGCGAGCGACCGCCGGCGACAATGCACCCACCGCGGAACCGGCGGACGAGCCGGCCCCCGTCGCCGACCCGACCACGCAATTGCGAATCCCGGTGGCCCGGCCGAAGCCGCCGATCGCCGCTGCCGAATCGCCTGTCCGCGGCCCGAACCGGGACGCTGCATTCGCGGCACCGGTCGCGCCCGCCACCGCCGACTCGCCGCCCGCTGCGGACGAACCAGAGCTGCTCGGCTCCGGCACCGACCGACCGATCCCGGCGCAGCCGCCGGCGGCGAACAAGCCGACGCGCGAATCACTGCAGCAGCTCGACACCGGCCGCCTCGTCACCCCCGAACCGAGCACCGAGCGCGACGCTCGTCGGCCCGCGAGCCCCGAGCTGACCATGCAGTTGCCCGAGCCGGCCAAGGTGCCCCGAAGGTCAGGTTCGGCCGAACGCGACTCGCGGCAGGCCGCGCCGAAGGCCGCCAGGACGCGGCCCGAGCCCAACACCGTGCCCGCGCCGCAGGACCTGCCCGCCGAGTGGATCACCACCGAACGCGACTTCCGGCGCCCGTCGCCCGCGCGCGAGGCGACCGTCGCCTTGCCGCTGTCAGGTGAGCTGTCCGAGAAGCCAGGTCGCAGGACGGCCCATGCGACAGATCGCCCGCCGGCCGAGTCGACGGTCGCCCTGCCCCTGTCCGGTGAGCTGTCCTCAAAGCCAGGCACGACGGTCCCCGAGCGTCGGCGCCCGACCTCGCCGGACAAGACCGCGCCCCAGGCCAGTTCTGAAGATCCATCCCGACAGCCAGCTCTCCCGGCCGACTGGACCACCACCGCGCGCGACGGTCGGCGCCCCACCGCCCCCGAGACGACCATGGCCCTGGCCCACGACGACGGGCTGACCGAAAAATCAGGTCTGCCCGCCGCCTGGACCACCACCGAGCGCGACGGTCGGCGGCCCGCCCCCGAGTCGACGATCGCCCTCCCCGATCCCGCTCGCCTCGATCCGGGCGCGCACGAGGACGCGGCGACGACGGCGATGCCGACGCTGCGGCCGCGTCCGAAACGACCTGTCCCCGAGGACACGTCCGAAGATCCCGACGGAGATGAGCGGACCCGGGCGCTGCCACGAATGACCGGACGAGCGCCGACCGAGGGGCGCCCCGAGTCGACGATCGTCCTCGACCAGGGCGGCGCGCGGCCGGCCGAGGCGACCCTGGCGCTACCCGACCCGAAGGACATCCCCGCTCGCAACGAATCGACTCGGGTGGTGTCGAACTCCGGCGAGCAGGTCCGGGCGATGCGGTCGCAACGCCCGGCAGGCGCCGCGACGCCGCGAGAGCCGGCTGCCGAGGCGCATGCCGACAAGCCGTGGCTGTCGCCGCGTGGGCTCATGTTTTTCAACATCGGCCTCGGCGTGTTGATCCTCGCCGCGCTCGCCGTCGTGCTCACCCGCTGACCAGGTGCGCCGACGATCCGGGCCCGCCGGCGAGTCGCGTCAATCCGTGCCCCAGAAGGACACACGCTGCGACGGCGGGAGATAGAGGCGGTCCCCCGGCCGCACGTCGAACGCGACGTACCAGGCGTCGAGGTTGCGCACCGTCCACGTGCGCTCGCGGGCGGGAGCGTGAGCGTCGGACAGCAGCTGGGCCCGCAGCGCGTGGTCGCGGTACTTCGTCCGCCACGCTCGCGCCCAGCCGAGGAAGAACCGCTGCTCGGGCGTGAAGCCTTTAATAAGGTCATTGGTGCCGCCTCGTGAGCGACGATAGGCCGCGAGCGCCAACTCCAAACCGGCCAGGTCGGCGATGTTCTCCCCCACCGTGAGCGAGCCCTGGACGTGCTGCCCCGGGAGCGGCTCGTAATCGTCGTACTGGGCCACGAGCGCCGCCTCGCGGCTGTGGAAGTTGTGCTCGTCTTCCGCGGTCCACCAGTCGCCGAGCCGTCCGTCGGCGTCGTACTTGCGGCCCTGATCGTCGAACAGGTGGCTGAGCTCGTGGCCGATGGTGGCCCCGATGCCGGCGTAGTTGAGGGCGGGATCGGCGGACGGATCGAACAGCGGCGGCTGCAACACCGCTGCGGGAAAGATGATCTCGTTGACGCTCGCGCTCGCGTACGCGTTGGGGACCGTGACCGGTGCCAGCCATTCGTCGGGATCCGGCGGGGCGCCCAGCCGCGCCACCATCCGCTCGAACTGAAACGCGCTGGCGCGCGCCAGGTTGCCGACCAGATCGTCGCGCACGATCTCGAGGCCGGCGTAGTCGATCCACTTGGAGGGATATCCGAGCCTGATCCGGGTCCGCGCCAGCTTGGCCCGCGCCCGCGCGCGGGTCTGCGGCGCCATCCAGGCCGCGCGGGCCAGGCGCTCGTCCAGCGCGGCGATCAGGTCGGCGACGAGCGCATGCGCCTGCGCCTCCGCCTCTGGCGGAAAGTGGCGGGCGACGTAGGCCTGGCCGACCAGGTCGCGCAGCACGGAGCCGACCAGCATCACGCCACGCCGCCAGCGGGGCAGCAGCTCGAGCGTCCCGGCGAGCGCCCGGCCGTAGAAGGCGAAGCGCGCGTTCTCGAAGGGCGGCGACAGGTACCGCGAATAGCTGGTGAGGACGCGCAGCCGCGCGTGATCCTGCAACACGGACAGCGGGGTGCGGCGATAGACCTCCGCCTCGCCGGCCAGGGCGCTCGGCTGGGCGACCACGAGGATCGACGGCTCCGCGAAGCCCATCGCCGCCAGGGCGCGGCGCCAGGGGAAGCCCGGCGCGAGCCGCTCGAGCTCGAGCGGCGTCTTCTTATGATAGGTGCGCACCGCGTCGCGTGAATCGCTCGCCGACCAGTGGGCCCGGGCGAGCGCCGTCTCGAACTCGAGCACTGCAGCCGCGCGCGCGGCCGCGTCGGCCTCGCCCGCGAGCGACAGCATCGTCTCGAGGTATTCACGATAGTCGGACCGAATCGCAGTCATCCGCGATTCGGTATTTTCATAGAATTCGCGATTGGGCAGACCGAGCCCGGCCTGGCGCAGGACTAAAATGTGTCGCCCGGGTTCGCGGTCGTCCGTCTCGACGCTGACGCTGAACAGCCCGCCGACGTCGAAACGGGCCAGCCGCGCAGTCTCGACGGCCAGCGCCTCGTGGTCCGCCGCCGACCCGATCGCCTGCAACCACGGCGAGATCGGGGTGATGCCGCGTCGCGCCACCGTCGCCTCGTCGATGAAGCTCGCGTAGAGGTCGCCGAGCTGCGAGCCGGGCGTGCGCGCTGCCTCCTCGACGATCGCCCGCAAGCGCTCGGACGCGTCATCCTGCATCTGCTGCGTGGTGCCGAACGAGGGCCGGTCCGCGGGGATCGGCGTGCGCGCCTCCCAGGCGCCGTTGGCGTAGCGGTAGAAGTCGTCGCCCGGCGACACGCTCGGGTCCATGCCGTCGAGGTCGAAGCTCCGAAGGGCCGCGAGCGGCGGCGGCGTCGGCGGCGGAATCACTGCAGGACAGGCGGCGGCCAGGAGGGTCAGGCTGACGATGAGGCGGCGAAATCGTGGGTTCATGGGCGTGGATCCTCGAGCGCCGGCGCGCAGCCGGCGCTCGCAGCCATGACGGACCCCGCCCGCTCCGCGGATGACGAGCGGCGCATGATCTGTCGTTCGCGAAAAAATCGACCGCGCCCTCATCCAGGACGCCGCGGCTTTCGTCTATCTCGGGAGACGAACGAGGAACGACATGCTGGACCCTCACTTCGCAGGCGCCCTGATCGGCACCATCACTCTGCTGATCGCGTTCATCCACGGGCTCCGCTTCGCCCGCCTGGCGATGCTGCACCGGACCCTGCGCCGCGCCTTCAACGCCGGCGTCATCGCCGATGCGGAGCTCCTCGCCCGGCTGTTCGGCAGCCGCACCCAGGCCGAGCGCGACGCGCTCGACAACCGCAACGGGGCGATGCTGATCGCCATGGCGGCGGCCTGCGTCGGCTTCGGCTGGTTGCAACAAGAGCCGGCGGCGCTCCGCCTCGCCGAAGGGGTCGCCCTGTTCCCGCTGTTCGTCGGCGTCGTCCTGGCTGCGCGCGGCCGCGGGGGCTCGCGCCGCAACTCGCGGGATGTCCTCCGGGATGGTTGAGGACGATCCCGCGTTGAACCGCCGCGCGGCCGCGGGTGACTCGCAGGCGTTCTCGCAGCTCGTCACGCGCCACGAGCGTCGCCTCCGCGACTTCCTCGCGCGCGTCGCCGGGCCCGGGCGCAGCGACGACCTCGCGCAGGACTGCTTCCTGCAGGCGTGGCGGCGCGCGGGCCAATTCGACGGCCGGGGCAGCTACGCCGCGTGGCTGTTCCGCATCGGCTGGCGCCTGTTCCTCGACGAGCGGCGCAGCATCGCGTCCGAGACGCGCAAGCGCGACGGCGCGGCGATCCTCGCCGACGAGGCCGCAGAGCCGGGCCACGCCGCGCGCCTCGACATGACCGCGGTGCTGGCCCGTCTCGAGCCGGTCGAGCGCGCCGCGCTGGTGCTGTGCGACGGCCAGGGCTGGACGCACGAGGAAGCGGCGGCGATGCTCGAGCTGCGGCTCGGGACCCTGAAGAGCATCGCCGCCCGGGCGAAACGCAACGCACGCGCGCTGTTGGAGGCGCAAGCGAAGGAGCCGCGATGACCGACGAAGAGTTCGACAAGCTGCTCGCCGCCGACCTGGCCCCGCCGGAGCGGCCGCCCGACCTCGCCTTCGTGGCCCGGACCGAACGGCTCGTCGCGCTCGACCGCGCCATGGCGCAGCAACGCCGCGCCGCTGCGCGCCCCGGCCTCTCGGACGGCCTGGCGGCAGCGGCCCTGGCCGCGAGCCTCGGCTTGTGGACGCTGTGGCGGCCCGATTGGGCCGACTCGGCCGGCGCGATCCTCCCGCTGCTGACGGGCCTGCTGGTGGTCACCTGGCTGGTCGGCCACGACTGGGGCGCCGAGACGGTCGTGCACGAAGACCCGGCCTGATCGCCGCCGGGTCGATCCTCGACATGCCTGTCCCAAAGGACATCCTCGCTTCCGCGGCCCACGGGGTCGATCCTCGGTATGCCTGTCCCGAAGGACATCCTCGTCCACCGGGCGAAGCCGGCGAGCTCGCAACTCCTTATGATGAGCTCGCGAGCGGCCGAGGTGCCGGCCTCACTCGGCGTCGTCGTCGGCCGGCGGCTGCGGCGGCGGCGTCTGGCCGCGGCGCAGCGGGTGCTCGAGGATCGGCAGGCGCTCGTTCTCGCTGCGCTCGACCAGCAGCTCGAGCCCGTCGAGCAGCAGGTCGGGCGAGCTCACGCTGACGTCGACCGTGTTGCTGAGAATCCCGTCCATCCCGGTCTCCGCGCCGAAGCCACCCGTCGCGCCGGGGGCGATCCGCAGCGGCAGCGCCGGCGCGCTCTGGCCGACCGCGCGGATCCGCCGCAGCACCCGCATCGACGCCGGCGCGATCATGGCGCCGCGGACCAGCGTCTTCTTGCCCGACGCGTCGAGCCGGTAGATCTTGGTCGGCAGCGGCAGCGACACCTTGCGGCCGGTGCTGTAGCTCGTCGCGCCCTCGCGGTTCACCGGCCCGAGGATGTTGCCGTCGCGCAGCGACTCGACGATGTACGCGTACTCGTAGCCGTCCTCGCGGGCGCGGCGGAGCAGCTCCTTCTCGAGCGCCTTGCGGGGCGAGCCGCGCTTCTTCGACTTGAGCGACAGGTTCGTGATCGCCGCGCCCCAGGCCAGGCCCGGACTGAGGCGGGCGCGGCCGTTGCTCTCCTTGCGCCGCGGGTTCGGCGTGCGCGTCATCAGCAGCTCTTGCAGCACCCCGTTCTTCACCAGAGTGAGCGGCTTGGGCGAAAAGCCCTGGGCGTCGACGGCCAGGCGGCCGAAGCCCTCGCGGGGGTCGTCCTCGAGGTCGAGGAACGCCGGCAGCACCGACTTGCCGAGGCTGTCTTGCCAGTGGGGTTCGAAATCGCGGACGCGGCCGTTGTCGCCGAGCGGCGCCGGCGTGCCGCCGGTGTGCACCGCGATCGTCGACGCCAGCAGCTGCGCCGACGCCGGCCCGGCGAACAGGATCGGGCCGTCGTAGTCGTCGTCGAGCATCGGCGCGTCAGCCATCAGCGTCAGCTCTTTGAGGACGCCGTCGACCAGCTCCTCGCCGCGCTTCTTCAGCTCGTCGGTCGCGCGCGGCAGCTCTTGCAGGTGGATCGCCGCGCCGTGGTCGAGGTGCATCCCGTCGAGCGCGCGCGTGTCGGCCATCACCGCCAGCACCGCCCGGTCGCGCTGCTCGTGCAGGACCACACCCTCGCTCGTGATCGTCGTGACGTGGCTGCGCAGCACCTGCACGAACACGTCGCCGTTGTCGATCGCCGGGTGATCGGCGAACCGCTTGCTCAGCGCGCGCACCAGCTCCCGCAGGCCCTCGCGGTCGATCGCGTCGGTCGCAGGCGGCGGCACCGGCTGACGCACGAGCGGCTCCGGCTTGGGCCCGAGGTCCGGCGGCAGCGGCTCGCCGGCCAGCCGGGCCAGGATGGCCAGCTTCTGCGCGTACGTGCCGGTGGCCCGGCGGAACGCCTGGTCGAGCCCGAGCCACAGCTTGTGCCGCGTCAGCTCGGCCGACGGCAGCAGCGACAGGTTGAAGCGCGGCCACGCCCCGTCCTGGCCGAACACCCCCGTCTGGTCGCGCTCGGCCGAGCCGACGCGGATGTCGATGCCCGCCGCCGCCTGGTCCTCGAGGACGTCGGTGATGATGCCGCCGTAGCTGCCGTCGATGCTGAGCACCTCGGCGCGCACGACGTAGACGACCGCGTGGTAGGGCGCCGGCGAGTCCGGCAGGCGCAGCCCCGCGATGCCGCGGGCGATCTCCTGCTCGACCGCGGAGATCTCGCTCTCGGCGGCCTCCGCGGTGACCGGCGTCGAAGCGGGCGCGGACGCCGGGGCGGTCGCCGCGGGTGCCGGGGTCGGAGCAGCCGCCGCTGCGGGCGCGAGCGCGAGGGCCAGGACGATCGGCTTCACCGCGACCTCCGCGAAGCTGGCGTGGAGGACATGTCCCTTTGGACATTACCGCCCGCGTTCACGGCCTTGCGCGGCGTTGCGGCGGCTGGCGCGGGGGACATGCTCTTCGGGTCAGCCTTGCCGCCGACCGGCGGCGGCGGCAGGAGCGGCGGCTTGCCGCGCTCGTGGGTCGCGCGCTCGACCTCGAGGTTGCGCAGCAGCAGCGACGGGCTGACGGCAGACACCGGCACGTCGCCCGACTCGGCGCCGCACATGCCGTTGAAGATCCCTGGCGTGTCGCCGGTGGCGACGATGGTCTCGAACGCGGCGATCGGGGTGCCGACGATGTCGACGCCGCGGACCAGCTCGTCGGGGCGACCGTCGGCCCAGATCCGGTAGACCAGCAGCGGCATGACCTTGAACGCCTGCGGGCCGGCGCGCTCGGTGATGGTGTAGCCGCCCTGGATGTCGGAGAACCACAGGCCGTACGGCTTGTTCTGGCGCTTGACCTCGTCGATGAGCGCGCGGCGGAGGTCCTTGTCGGGGATCGTCTTGCGGCTGGTGACGATCAGGTTGCCCTGGCGGGCGACCGCCTGGTAGCCGCGCTCGCGCCGGCCGTGGCCGTTGCTCTTCGTGAACGGCAGCACCGGCGAGCGGCCGAGCAGGAAGGTGCGCAGCTTGCCGCGCTCGACCAGGACCACCCGCTCGGCCGGCACGCCCTCGTCGTCGACGTGGTAGTGACCCGACAGCGGCACCCCGCCGAGGGTCTCGGCGGTGGGGTCGTCGACCATGTCCAAAAAGACAGGTAGCACCCGCTTGCCGATCATGTTGGCGAAGGTCTGGCCCTCGAGGTCGTCCTTCTGGCGGTGACCCTCGAGGCGGTGGCCGAAGATCTCGTGGAAGAACACGCCGGCGGCGCGGCCGGCCAGCACCGCCGGACCGGCGTAGGGCTCGGCCAGCGGCGCCACCCGCAGCGCCAGCACCTCGTCGCGCAGGCGCTTGGCGGTCGCCAGCAGCACCGACTGCGCCGGCAGCTGCTCCGGCGCCTGGGCCTCGAAGCTCTCGAAGCGGTCGAGCGTCATGCCGTCGTCGGCCTGGGCCTTGGCCTGCAGCATCACGCGCAGGCGCACCTGCGAGCCCTGGATCCGCGTGTTCTCGCTGTTGACGTAGGCGCGGTTGTCGACCCACGCGAGGAACACGACCTGGCTCTCGAGCACGTGCGGGTCGTCGGCCAGCGCCGCGGAGATCTCGCGCAGCCGCGGCTCCCACTGCTTGCCCACCGCGGCGAGGTCGAGCGACACCGGCGGCTCGGCGTGGATGTTCGGCTTCTCCTCGCTGAAGTCCGGCGACGGCGGCTTGTCCTCGGTCTGGCTCTTCAGCTGCTCGGCGCTCTCGGCCGCGCTGAAGGCCGCGAGCGCGTCCTTGTATTGCAGCTCGGTGAACTGCCACAGCGCCTGCGACAGCGCGAGCGGGTCGTTCTGCACCGACACGAACATGCCGCTGCCGAGCCCGTTGCCCGGCCCGTAGTTGGCGTCGCCCGGGTGGCTGTTGTCGAGCTGGCGCGTGCCGACCCGGACGTCGACGTCGACCGTGCGGTCGCTGTCCTTCCGGTTGCGCACGATCTGCCCGTTCTGCGCCTCGAGCCACAGGTGATCGCGGGCGATCAGGTCGTAGGCGAGGAAGTACGCCGGCACCTCGGCGCCCTCGCCCTGCAGCTGGGCCAGGTTCTTGAGTGTCTCTTGGGCCAGGAAATCAAGGACAGGTTCGGGCAGGCCCACCGGCGCCCGCGTGCGCGTGATCGGGTGCTCGCGCGCCGCGTCGCCGCCGGCCGCCCACACGTCCGGCGCGGGCGAGGTCGCCGCGTTGCGCGGCCGACAGCTCGCCAGCGACAGCCCGGCCACCAGCGCGACCAGCCACGGCGAGACCCACCGCCTCGGCGCCTTCGCGCCGGCGATCGCCTCGCAGGCGTCGTCGACCGGCGCGGCGCTCGCGGTGTCTCGGCTCGCGCGCGAGTGCGCCGGGATCGCCGCGGGTCTGGCCGACATCGGCCGCATGATAACCGACATCGGTCAGCGCCGCGGGAGCTCGATCCGCGGGCGCTTCGGATCTTCGCGCGACCGCCGGCGGTAGAGCACGACCACGCGGCCGATCACCTGCACTGCGGCGGCGCCGGTCTGGGCGGCGAGCTCTTCGGCGGCTTCGACCCGCTCGCCGGGGAAGTTCTGGCCGAGCTTGACCTTGATGAGCTCGTGGTCCTCGAGCGCGATGCTCGTGGCGCGCACGACTTCGGGAGAGATCCCCTCGGCGCCGACCTGCACCACGGGGGCCAGGGGATGGGCGAGCGACTTGAGGAAGGCGCGGCTGCGGGCGCCGAGGACGGGGCGGTTCACGCGGCGGAGTGTAACCGGCGCGGACGCGCAAGGCGGCCCGGTTCGCGCGTGCGCGCGGTCGCGCGCGCAGCTCACGCCCCCTGGCGCAGCCACACCAAAAACTCGCGGTTGCCGTCCTGGCCCTCGATCGGCGAGTCGCACAGGCCCATCTGGCGCAGGCCGAGCGCCTCGGCGGCGGCGAGGACCGCGCGGCAGGCCTCGGCGTGATCCTCGGCGTCGCGGACGATCCCGCCCTTGCCGACGCGCCCGGGGCCGAGCTCGAACTGCGGCTTGATCAGCGCCACGACGTCCGCGCGGGCGGCCAAAAACGGCAGCACCGGCGGCAGCACCTTCACCAGAGAGATGAACGAGCAGTCGGCCACCGCCAGGTCGGCGGCCTCGGGGATCGCCTCGCGCGGGAGGGTGCGGATGTTGCTGCGGTCGAGCACCACGACCCGCGGGTCGCTCGCCAGCTTCCATGCCAGCTGCCCGTAGCCGACGTCGATCGCGTAGACCCGGGCCGCGCCGGCCTGCAACAGACAGTCAGTGAAGCCGCCGGTGGACGCGCCGACGTCCAGAGCCACGCGATCGCGGACGTCGAGCGCCGTGAATTGGTCGAGCGCCCCGCGCAGCTTGAGCCCGCCGCGCGACACGAACGGGTGGTCGGCCACGCGCAGGCGGACGGCCGCGTCGGCGGGGACGAGCGCGCCGGGCTTGCTCTCGGTGTGGTCGCCGACCACGACCTTGCCGGCGATGATGAGAGCCTGGGCGCGCGAGCGGGAGTCACACAGGCCGCGGTCGACGACGAGCTTGTCGAGGCGGACGCGGGGAGGTTGCGGCACGGGGCCATGTCGTATATCGCAAGCCGGTGGTGCGCACGCAGATCCTCGGCGGGCTCGGGGTCGCCGCTCCCGCCGGCCTGGAGCGCGCTCTGCAGTGGTTGGCGTCGCCGCAGGACGGTCCCCAGATCGTCCTGCTCGGCGTCGTGGTCGCGTGTGGGCTGCTCGGCCTGGCCTGGCGCGGTCGGCACCGGCGGCCAGGAGCGTGATGTTTCGCCCATCCGCGGCCCCCGGTGCCTGTGCCGTCGCCCGCTCGTGACGCTTGCTTCGGACAGTCACTTCGGTTAGCTTCCCGGGCCTCCAAGTTCTCCGGGGCAGTAGCTCAGCTGGGAGAGCGGTGCGTTCGCAATGCACAGGTCAGGGGTTCGATCCCCCTCTGCTCCACTCGAATCCGAGCCCGAAGTCCTCCGACTTCGGGCTCGTTGCTTTTAACGCGCGCTTGATCGATGCGCGCGGCTTTCGTCCGCGCGACGGCCGCGATCATGGCTTGAACCGGCTGCGCCGAGGTGCCAGGATCGGCGGACCTCACGCTTTCGCAGCTCCTCGGTTCATGTACAAGCTCTTCAAGCGCACGTTCTACCCGGGCCACTTCGAGGTGCAGATGTCGGGCGCCTGCGACACCGGGATGTCGCGCGAGCACAACGAGGACGCGATCTCGATCCAGGAGGACGACGGTCGCGGCTACTACCTCGCCGTCGTGTGCGACGGCATGGGTGGGCACAACGCGGGCGAGCTGGCCTCGGCGCTGGCGGTCGAGCGGATCACCGCCTACATCGACAACAACTTCCGCAAGCAGGGCCCGCGCGAGCTGCTGTACCACGCCTTTTTGCTGGCCAGCACCGCGATCACCGAGTTCAGCGCCAAGAGCCCCGACACCGAGGGCATGGGCTGCACCTGCGTGATGGTCATGGGCATCCGCGACAAGATGTGGGTCGCGCACTCGGGCGACAGCCGGGCCTACCTCGTCGACAAGAAGGCCGCCACGCCGATCACCCTCGACCACACCATGGTCCAGGAGCTCGTGAGCAAGGGCGTCATCACCAAGGAGCAGGCGGCCGTCCACCCCTATCGCGGACGGATCTCCCGCTGCCTCGGCCACGGTCGCTCCAAGGGCGTGCCCGACATCAACGCCGGCATCATCGAGGCCGGCGACAACATCTTGCTGTGCTCCGACGGCCTCTCCGATGTCGTCCCCAACGAGGAGATGCACAGCATCATCACCCAGCATCCGCCGCAGGAGGCCACGCGTCGGCTGGTCAACGCCGCCAACCGCCACGGTGGGCCTGACAACATCAGCGCGGTGCTGCTGCGCCGCGTGATCTGAGCCGCCGCCGGGGTTCGCCATGACGTGGAAGCGGCTCGTGCTCGTGGGCCTGTGCGCCTGTCGACCGGCCGCTACGCCCGAGCCTGCGGCCCCCGAGCCTGTGGCGCTCGGGGCGCCGAGCAGCGAGCCTGCGGCTCCCGAGCCCGCAGCAGCGGCGCCGGCCACGTACGAGCTCGACGGCCACCGCCTGATCTTGCCGCGGCCGGTCGACTTCGCCGCCGCCTCCGACGTCCCGGGCCGCGGGAGCGAGATCGCGCTGGAGCACGTTCGCGGCTATTTGCAGGCCAAACCGGCCGTCACGCAGGTTCGCATCGAGGGTCACTTCAGCGGGCCCGACGCGCAGGCGATGTCCGAGCGGCGGGCCCTGGCCGTCGCGCGTGAGCTCGTGCGCATGGGGGTCGACTGCAAGCGGCTTTATCCGGTCGGCTTCGGCGACACCAAGCCGATCGTCGACGGCAGCACGCCCGAGGGCCGGGTTCAGAACAACCGCATCGAGGTCCACAACGTCGCCTTGATGGGGCGGGAGATCGGTGGGATGCCCGCCGACGGCGGCGGCAGGCCGGCCGGCGACCCCTGCTCGTGAGTCTTGCGTCGCGGCCTCGACGCGGGGCTTCGAGTCGCACTCGTCAGTCGGCCTTCCGTTCGACTTCGGCCCCATACGAGGTTTGCAATGGCCTCGCCGCCTTGCTACCAAGCCCAGACCCATGTCTGCGGGCAATGACATTACGGTCCCGGTCCCTCGCTTCGATCTGGCCGCGCGCCGGCGCACCCTGCCGCTGCTGCGGGCCATGCAAGAGCGCGTGCTCGTGTGCGACGGGGCCATGGGCACCATGATCCAGGCGCGCACCCTGACCATCGACGACTACGGTGGTTACGACGGCTGCCCCGAGGTCCTGGTGCGCACGCGGCCCGACGTCATCCGGGACATCCACGCCGCCTACTTCGAGGCCGGGGCCGACTGCGTCGAGACCGACACCTTCGGCGGCATGCCGCACGTGCTGGCCGAGTTCGACCTCGCCAGCGAGTGTTACGCGCTGAACCGTCGCGCCGCCGAGATCGCCAAGGAGGTCGCGCGCGAGTACTCGACCCCCGAGCGGCCGCGCTTCGTGCTCGGCTCGATCGGCCCCGGCACCCGCCTCGTCTCGCTCGGCCACATGAGCTTCGACGACCTGCTGGCCAGCGTCTCGCGCCAGGCCGAGGGCCTCATCGACGGCGGCGCCGACGGCATCCTCATCGAGACCTGCCAGGACATCCTGCAGGTCAAGTGCGCGGTGCTGGCGGTCCACCGGGTCGCGCGCGAGCGGGGCGTCGAGGTCCCCGTGCTCGTGCAGGTCACCGTCGAGACCACCGGCACCCTGCTCGTCGGCACCGACACCGCCGCCGCGCTGGTCGTCCTCGAGTCGCTGCCGGTCGACGTCGTCGGCCTCAACTGCGCCACCGGCCCCGACCTGATGGTCGAGCACGTGCGCCACCTCGGGCGCACCAGCACGCGCATGGTCTCGGTCCAGCCCAACGCCGGCCTGCCGCAGAACGTCGACGGCCGGGCCGTCTACCACCTCACCCCGGCCGAGCTGGCCAAGGCGCACCGCCGCTTCGCCGAGGAGTTCGGCGCCAGCCTGGTCGGCGGCTGCTGCGGCACCACGCCGGCGCACATCAAGGCGATCGCCGAGGCCGTGGCGGGTCTGAGGCCCGGGCCGCGGCCCGACAAGTTCACCCCGCAGCTGGCGAGCCTCTACAGCGTCTGTCCCTTGGACCAGGACTCCGGCCCGCTGCTGATCGGCGAGCGCACCAACGCCAACGGCAGCCTCAAGTTCCGCGAGATGCTGCTGGCCGAGGACTGGGACGGCATCGCCGAGCTGGCCAAGGAGCAGCAGGCCGAGGGCGCGCACGTGCTCGACGTGTGCGTCGCCTACGTCGGCCGCGACGAGGTCCGCGACATGACCGAGTGCCTCAAGAAGATCGTGCCGGCGGTGTCGCTACCGATCATGATCGACACCACCCAGCTCGACGTGCTCGAGGCCGCGCTCAAGCTGATCGGCGGGCGGCCGATCATCAACTCGATCAACCTCGAGGACGGCGAGGGCAAGTTCGACAAGATCGCCGTGCTCGCCCGCGAGTACGGCGCGGCCCTGGTCGCCCTCACCATCGACGAAGAGGGCATGGCCAAGGACGCCGCCGGCAAGCTGCGGATCGCCCAGCGCATGCGCGACCTCGCCGTCGACCGCCACGGCCTCATCGAGGCCGACCTCGTGTTCGACCCGCTGACCTTCACCATCGCCCAGGGCGAGGAGGACAGCCGCAAGCTCGGCCTCGAGACGCTCGAGGGCATCCGCCTGATCGACACCCAGCTGCCCGAGGCGCGCACGATCCTCGGCCTGTCCAACATCTCGTTCGGCCTCAAGCCCTACCCGCGGCAGATCTTGAACTCGGTCTACCTGGCCGAGGCGCGCGAGCACGGCCTCGACGCCGCGATCCTCAACGCCAAGAAGATCATCCCCACCCACAAGCTCGGCGAGGACGACCTCAAGATCACGCGCGACCTGATCTACGACCGCCGCGCCGAGGGCTACGACCCGCTGTTCGCCTTCATCGACCGCTTCGCCGGCGCCAAGAAGATCGAGTCGGGCCCGCCCGAGGAGGCGCTGCCGCTCGAGGAGCAGATCAAGAAGCGCATCGTCGACGGCAACAAGGTCGGCTTCGACGTCCTGCTCGACCGGGCGCTCGAGGTCTACCCGCCGCTGCGGATCATCAACGAGATCTTGCTCGACGGCATGAAGACCGTCGGCGAGCTGTTCGGCGCCGGCAAGATGCAGCTGCCGTTCGTGCTGCAGTCGGCCGAGGCGATGAAGACCGCAGTGCGCCACCTGGAGCCGCACATGTCGAAGACGGCCGGCCCGAGCAAGGGCTGCATGGTGCTCGCCACCGTCAAGGGCGACGTCCACGACATCGGCAAGAACCTGGTCGACATCATCCTCAGCAACAACGGCTACAAGGTCGTCAACCTCGGCATCAAGCAGCCGATCGAGACGATCCTGGCCGCCGCCGCCGAGCACAAGCCCGACACGATCGGCATGAGCGGCCTGCTCGTGAAGTCGACCGTGATCATGAAGGAGAACCTCGAGCGCATGCGCGAGCTCGGGCACCTGATGCCGGTGATCTGCGGCGGCGCGGCGCTGACCCGCGGCTACGTCGAGCACAACCTGCAGAACGCCTACAGCGGCCGCGACGAGGACCTGGCCGCCGGCGAGGTCGCGGGCGACGCGTCGCCGCAGCGGCAGGCCGAGTCGCGCCCGCGCTCGCGGGTGTTTTATGCCAAGGACGCGTTCGAGGGCCTGGCCCTGATGGACGAGCTGTGCGGCCACGTGCCGCCCGACAAGATCAGCCTGACCGCGCCGAAGCGGATCAAGGCCTATCGCCAGACCACCCAGGAGGAGTGGGAGGCGCACATGCGCAAGTCCATGGAGACCTACGTGAAGAGCGAGGTCCAGCCGGCCGCGCGCGTGCCCACGCCGCCGTTCTGGGGCGCGCGGATCGCCGGCCCGGAGGAGGTCCAGCTCGGCGAGATCTTCCGCTACATGAACAAGAAGGCGCTGTACGTCGGCCAGTGGCAGTACCGCCGCGGCAAGATGAACGAGGCCGAGTACGAGGAGCTGCTCGAGAAGACGGTCGAGCCCAAGTTTCGCATGTGGTGCGAGCGGGCGATGGCCGACAAGATGCTGCAGCCGCGCGTGGCCTACGGCTACTTCCCGTGCCAGAGCGACCACAACGACCTGCTGATCTATCCGGCGCCGGGCGAGCCCGACGACCGCACGCCGCGGGTCAAGATCACGTTCCCGCGCCAGCTCGACAAGGGCCGCCTGTGCATCGCCGACTTCTTCCGCAGCGTCCGCTCCGGCGAGCGCGACGTCATCGCCCTCACCTGCGTGACGATGGGCGAGGTGGCGACCCAGCACTGCCAGGAGATGTTCGCGGCCAACCGCTACGACGATTACCTGCACTTCTACGGCCTCGGGGTCGAGGGCGCCGAGGGCCTGGCCGAGCTGTGGCACAAGCGGGTCCGCCGCGAGCTCGACATCGCCCAGGACGACAGCACCGACATCAAGGGCCTGTTCGGCCAGCACTACCAGGGCTCGCGCTACAGCTTCGGCTACCCGGCCTGCCCCCGCCTCGAAGACCAGGTCCACCTCTGCAAGCTGCTCCGCACCGAGAACATCGGCGTCACCCTCACCGAAGAGGGCTTCCAGCTGGTCCCCGAACAGTCGACCAGCGCGATCATCGTCCATCACCCGGACGCCAAGTATTTTAATATCTAATTTAGCGCCGCGAACGCAACGGGTGCGGCCATACGCTGCACCCGGCGCGGCTCGACCCTCCCGTCGAGCACGACAACCTCCCCGACGACGTCCTCGCCCGCCTCGCCACGGACGCGGACCCGCGCGCTGCTGCGAATGACCCCGCCGCCGGTCTTGGGCCGACACCGGCGCTCGACCGGGCGAATCATGACACTCACATTACACCGCCAGGGCTCCAGCTGAGCCCGGCAGCCGTCCGCCTGACGAACGCGACAGCTTTGCGTGGCCGCGGCGCTGAGCCCGTTCGCCGCACCACGCCGCAGCGAGCTCAAGCACTGACGCAAACCATCGCAGCGCTCGCGCCCATGTGGACGCGTGACCGACGATCTGCGACGGCGCGGCCGACTGTCACGCAATCACCGTTCAGCCCACCTCGCAAGGACGCACAGATCCGCGCCGGCCCGGCGCCGCATGCGAATCGGCGGCCCCCCGTGCAGCGCCGCTGCGACGGCCCGGACCTCAGGGCCCATTGTCGAGACGCGTCCCTCGTGTCACCTTTCCCATGTGCGCCGGTTCGCGCTCGTCCTGTTCGCTCTGACTGGCTGTGATGATGGGCTCGCGGAAGGCCAAGCCCGCGAGACCGCCGTGCCGTCGGCCGTCGAGCTGCAGGTCGAGAGCGCGCCCCGGAGCCGCGCCGCGCCGCGCCGCGACGACACCGATCTTCAGCACCTTTCTTCTTTTTTTAAAAGGCCCTCGTCCTGGTCCTGATCCAACATGTCACTCCGGGCAGTCACAGAATACATCGAGCGCGACCTGGTCTCGACCTTCGTCGCCGACCTGCGTTCGCACCTCGTCCACTATTATCGCCAGTTCGGCGGCGACATCGTCACCGCCGGCGGCAACACCTTACAACAGGCCCAGGACGCCGTATCGCTCGACCTCGTCGTCGAGCTGAACGACCTCCTGGACGACCCGTATGCCCACGACCTCGACGACTTCCGCGTGCTGCGTCACCCCGACGTAGTGTTCCCCGGCTCCGAGATCTCCTGGTTCGCCGCCTATCACCGCGACACCTGCGTGCTCAGCCAGCTCTACGATTTTAATTAAAATCGAGGATCGGCCTCAGGCTCGATGAAAGCCCGGAGGCGGCCGCGGGTCGCGGATCCATCCCTGACCGTCGTGCACCGTGAGCGGAGGGTGCTCGCCGGCGATGAGGCTCAGGTGAGTGACCAGCCCGCCGTCGCTGCCGAGCCACAGGTGCAGCATGCAGGCCGGCGGCTCCATCACGAACGCCAGCCGGGTCGCCGGCGGTAGATCGAGCGCGAGCTGGTGCGCGGTCGACGGGCACGTGCACGCCACAGTGCCCGCGAACCTGCGCACGATCGGCCGGTGAAGGTGCCCGCACAGGACGCGCTCGACCTGCGGGTGCCGCCCGAGCACGGCGGCCAGTCCGTCGCTGCCGTCGAGCCCGAACGCGTCCATCACCGGGAGCCCGATCGAAAACGGCGGGTGATGCATGGCCACCACCGTCGGCCGCTCCGGCGCCTCCGCGAGGCGGGCCTCGAGCCAGGCGAGCCGCTCGCCACACAGTCGACCGCCGGCCTGCCCCGGAACATGGGTATCGAGCGCGACGAGCCGCACCGGCCAGTCGTCGACCGTGTACTGTAAAAAACCGTCGCGCGGCAGGTACCCGTGCTCGCCGAACACGCGGCGGAGGTTGTCACGCTCGTCGTGGTTGCCGGGCAGCAGGAACACCGGCATCCGCAGCGGCGCGAGCAGTTCGCGCAGCCGCTCGTACTCGCCGACCTCGCCGCGGTCGACGAGGTCGCCGGTGATCACCACGAGGTCCGGTCGACGGTCCAAACGATTCAGGTGCGCGACGGCGCGAGCCAGGTGCTCGGAGGTGCGAAGCAAGCTGTCTTCGGCGCCGGTCGGCGTGCTGACGTGGGTGTCGCTGATCTGAGCAATGAGCATGTCTCTCCCACGAGTTACCGATTCAGCACCATCTCGGTCCCGGGCAGCTCGATGCGCTCGCGGAAGCCGAACGCACGATAAAACGATTGCGCATCACGGGTGCGCAGGAGGACTCGCCGGCAGCCGCGCACCTGCGGATGGTCGAGCAGCAAATTTAATAGGGCCTTGCCGAGCCCGCGGCCGCGCCACGGCTCTGCCACCGCGATGTCGAGCAGGAAGGCGCAGCGCGCCCCGTCGGCGATCCCCCGCCCCGTGGCGATCAGCGCCCCGGCCTCGTCGCGCGCTCCCACCCAGGCCGACGAGGACACCTGCGCGCGGGCGATCCTGTCCCGCGGGACATCCACGTTCCAGTACTGGCCGGCCAGCAGCTCGACCGTCTCCTCCAGGTCGCGCGGCCCCGATGCGCAGTGCAGCCGCGCCCCCGCCGGCGCCTGCAGGAACTCCGGCGTCGGCACGTTCGGGTTGGCCGCACGCACCAGGTCGACCGCCCGCGGATCGCCGGGCTCGCCGCGCGCCCACAAGAATCGCAGCACCTTGCCCAGGTCATCGGTTCCGCGGTTTTGGCCCAACTTGGCCTTGCCGTCGACCTGCGTCAGCGGCATGCCGACGACCGCGATCCCCTTCACCGCCCCGCGGTAGCGCGGGTCTTCGGCGGTGATCGGCACGTACCCGCCCTCCGGCTGGTGCTTCTCCATCAGCGCTTGCAGCACGCGGGCCTTGAGCGCCGGCTCGTCGACCGCGTGCAGCGTCCCGTGGGCCTGCGCGCTGAGGTAATACGTGGTCGCAGGGCACGCGCGCTCCGGGTCGAACACGTGGCTGGGGATCGTCGCAACCGTCTCGTCGGCGGCGATCACCGCCTCACGGCCGACCGTCTCCGACTTCTCGCCGACCGGCGCCGCGTGGAAGTACAGCCAATTGTCGAGGACCACCGCGTGGAGCGAGCGCAGCACCGGCTGCCCGCGCTCTCCGACGCTCGCCAGGCGGACCACCGGCGCCGCCGCCAGCAGCGCGACCGCCTCCTCGCGCGCCATCCCGAAGAACTCCTGCTTGCGCATGCCTCGAGGATGGCCGCACACTGGTCCATGAAAAAGGTCCAGTTCTTTCATGTCGACTAGACCAGTTCGGCCGTGGCAGATCGCCGTCGACCTCGACCCTGCCGGCGATCTGCCGCTGTTCGTGCAGATCGCCCACGCCGTCTCGGCCGACATCCGGCGCGGCCGCCTGCGCCCCGGCGACCCGCTGCCGGGCAGCCGCCGCCTCGCCGAGGACCTCGGCGTCCACCGCAACACCGTCCTCGCCGCCTACCGCGAGCTCGAGTCCGAGGGGTGGATCGACAGCGCCCAGGCCCGCGGCACCTTCGTCTCGCGCACCCTGCCCGAGCCCACCCCACGACGCGCCGGCCAGGCGCTGCGCACCGGCGTCCCGGCCAAACCCGCGTTCGACCTCGCGCCCGGGCCCGAGGGCTACTTCCCGATGCCGCGCACCCCGGGCCTGCTCGCCCTGCCCGGCGGCGTGCCCGACCTGCGCCTCGTGCCCGCGGCCAGCCTCGCTCGCGCCTATCGCCGCGCCCTCGCCCGCCCCGACCTGCTCGGCTACGGCGACCCGCGCGGCCTCGTCGACCTGCGCCGCGTCCTCGCCGACATGCTCGCCGCCACCCGCGGCCTGGCCTGCGGCGAGGACGACCTGATCGTCACTCGCGGCAGCCAGATGGCCCTCTCTCTGGTCGCCCGCGCCCTCCTGCGCCCCGGCGACGTCGTCGCGGTCGAGGACCCCGGCTATCGCCCCGCGTGGGAGGCCCTGCGCCTCACCGGCGCCCGCCTCGTCCCGATCGCCGCCGACGCCGGCGGCCTCGACGTCGACGCCCTCGCCGCCTTGCTCGCGCGCGAGCCGGTGCGCGCCGTCTACACCACCCCGCATCATCAATACCCGACCACGGTCACCCTCGCCGCCGGTCGCCGCTTGCAGCTCCTGGCGCTCGCCCGCACCCACCGCATGGCGATCCTCGAGGACGACTACGACCACGAATTCCACTACGAGGGCCGCCCCGTGCTCCCGCTCGCCAGCGGCGACGCGGCCGGCTCCGTCGTCTATATCGGCACATTATCCAAGGTGCTCGCGCCGGGGTTGCGGATCGGCTACTGCGTCGCCCCCCAACCATTGCTCGAGCGCGTCGTCGCGGTCCGCTCCTACACTGATCTCAACGGCGACCGCACCCTCGAGGCCGCGGCCGCCGAGCTGCTGGAGAGCGGCGAGGTCGGTCGCCACATTCGCCGCGCGCGTCGCACGTACCTCGCCCGCCGCGACGCTCTCGTGCACGCGATCGCCAACCGCCTCGGCGACGTCCTGCGCATCACCCCGCCGAGCGGCGGCATGGCCCTGTGGGCCCGCGCGCACGGCGTCGATCCTTCCGCGTGGATGCGCACCGCCCAGACCCGCGGCGTCGCGTTCCAGGTCGGCCGCCAGTTCAGCTTCGAGTCGCGCCCTCTGCCTCACCTGCGCCTCGGCTTCGCCGGCCTCGACGAGCGCGGCCTCGCCGAGGCCATCCGCCGCATGGCCCTCGCGCTCACCGACCTGCGCAAGCAATGATTGCACCGAGGTCCCCCTCTCGCGGACCCGTGCAACAGTGACTGCGCGAGTGACGTGAGGCCGCCGCGAGCCCGACCGTCGCCCACCGACCTCACCCGCCCATCGCCCTGAACGCCAGCATCGCTCTGGCAACGCCGAGCTCCCGCGAGCCAAGGACCCGGGTTCACCATCGTGCGCAGCAACCGGATGAGCGCGACTCACCACGCGACCTGCCGCCGCTGCGGCGCGCTATCCTCGGCGGGCCGCCATGACCCGCCTCCTGCTCGTCAGCAACTCCACGCTCCACGGCTCCGGCTACCTCGACCACTGCGCCGAGCTGATCGGACAGTTCCTCGGCCGCAGCGTCACTCGCGTCCTGTTCATCCCGTTCGCCCTGCGCGACCGCGACGCCTACGCCGCCCAGGCACGCGCCCGCTTCGTCGCGCTCGGCTACCAGCTCGACAGCCTGCACGAGGCCGCCGACCCGCGCGCCGCGGTGCAGGCCGCCGAGGCGGTGTTCACCGGCGGCGGCAACACCTTCCGCCTGCTGCACCAGCTCTATTCTCTCGACGTGCTCGCGCCGCTGCGCGAACGTGTCCTTTCGGACATGCCGTACATCGGCTCCTCGGCCGGCTCGAACATCGCCGGCCTGACGATCGGCACCACCAACGACATGCCGATCGTCGAGCCGCCGAGCTTCCGCGCGCTCGGCCTGGTGCCGTTCAACCTGAACCCGCACTACCTCGACCCCGACCCCGGCTCGACGCACATGGGCGAGACCCGCGAGAAGCGGATCGAGCAATTCCACGAGGAGAACCCGCAGCCGGTGGTGGGCCTGCGCGAGGGCTCGCTGCTGCGCCGCGAGGGTGCGCGGCTCAGCCTGCTGGGCGTGACCGGCGCCCGGATCTTCCGCCAGGGCCAGAGGCCCGCGGAGGTGCCCCCCGGCGCCGACCTGAGCGAACTCCTCGCCTGAGGGGTGCTATTTAAAAATGGCCATGTCCGCCGTGTACTACCGGGTCGAGTTCGCCGGACCACGCTTCATCACAGTCGACCGCCTCGGCGACCCTCCCGGCTGGTCGCTGCGCGTCGACGCCACCGAGGGCCTCGAGTCGCTGCACCCGCGCGGGTGGGTCCGCGCCCTCGGCGACGACCTCGTGCTCCTCTTCACCGAGGGCGAGCACGCCCGCACCGGCGCCGCCTATCACCACAAGATCCACCGCCTCACCCGCGACGGCCGCCTGTTGTGGTCGCTGCGCGCCCGCCCGGTCGGCGACCCTGTCCTCCACGGCGGCTACCTGCTCGTCCCCGCCGCGCCGGTGGCCCCGCGCACGCCCGAGGACGACGTCCCGCCGCTGCAGCTGCAGGTCCGCGACCCCGAGACCGGCGCCCTGCTCGCCAGCTTTCCGATTCAGGCGCCCACCGTCCTCCGCAGCGCCTACCGCCACGCCGCCCGCGCCCTGGGTGCCCACCTCAGCCCCGGGCCCCACGGCGTCCACGTGGCAGTGTCCGCGTGGTTCACCGGCCCGCTCGCCCCGCCCCGCGGCGCGGGCGCGTTCGACGTCCTGCTGACCCTCGATTAGCCTGTCCGCAAGGACAGGTCGCAGGCAGCGAGAAACCTGTCCTCCAGGACATGTCGAGGCGCAACCTTCGAGACGCAACCAGCGTGGTGCCGGCGCACGAGGAGGCCGAGTGCGCCGCACGGTTTGGCTCGCTGCCGGCGAGCTCGGCACCTGTATTCTCCACTCCATGTCCATTCGGACATGCCCTTCAGGGCATGTCGTTCAGTCATCCGGAGCGCTGCCGGCGAACTCGCCCCAGCGGGGCAGGTCGAGCATGAGTCCGGCCTTGCGGCAGCGGCCGCGCCACTGGCGGAGGTGTGACTCGAGCTGCTCGCGCTCGCGCTCGAGCTCGGCCAGCTTGGCGGGGGCGGGGGCCTTGCGCAGCTCCCCCGCGCGGCGCTGGAGGGCCTCTCCGCGGCCGACCAGCTCGCGGTCGCGCACCGCCAGGCGTTCGCGCGCCGCGTAGAAGTGGTCGGCCCCGCCCTCGTCCTCGTCGTCGCGGTCGTAGTCCGCGGGGTCGGCCTCGTCGACCTCGCGGACCAGCCGCTGCAGCTCGGCCCGCAGCCGCTCGCGCTCGCGCTCGACCTGCGCCACCTGGACCACGAACGCCGCCCGCGAGCCGCGGAAGTCGCGGGTGATGCTGCGCTCGACCGCCTCGCGCCGGCGGAGCAGCGCCTCGCCGTCGGCCATCAGCTCGTCCTCGATCGCGGTCATCGCCGACCTCGCGCATCACATGTCTCTGGGGACATGTCGGGGACATCACCGCGGGGGCGCGGCGGGCGAGCGGCGGGTCGGTGCGACGCGGGCATGACCCTCCAGTTGTAGCGGATCTGCGGGCCGGTCGGCGCCGCGCGCGGGGCCTTTCGCCCCCGTGGCGCCGGCAGGGTCGCTCTGCTATGGGTCCGCGCCATGACGATGCAAGGCAAACACGTGCTGATCACGGGCGGCAACACCGGGATCGGCAAGGCCACCGCGATCGAGCTGGCGCGCCAGGGCGCGGCGATCACGATCACCTCGCGCGACGCCGCCAAGGGCGAGGCCGCCGTCGCCGACATCAAGCGGCAGAGCGGCTCCGACGCCGTCGAGGTCATGCGCCTCGACCTCGCCTCGCTGGCCGACGTGCGCCGGTTCGCCGCCGAGTACCTCGCCGGCCACGCGCGCCTCGACGTCCTCGTCAACAACGCCGGCCTCGTGCAGGGCGACCGCGGCGAGACTGCCGACGGCTTCGAGACCACCTTCGCGGTCAATCACCTCGGCCACTTCCTGCTCACGCACCTGCTGCTCGACCGCCTGAAGCAGAGCGCGCCCTCGCGGATCGTCGTCCTCGCCTCCGACGCCCACCGCGCCGCCCGCGGGCTCGACTTCGACGACCTCCAGGCCCGCCGCAAGTACAGCGCCTTCCCCGTCTACTGCCGCTCCAAGCTGGCCAACCTCCTCTTCGTGCTCGAGCTCGCCGAGCGCCTGCGCGGCACCGGCGTCACCGTCAACGCGGTCCACCCCGGCGTCGTCGCCTCCGGCTTCGCCCTCGACGGCGACACCCGCGGCGTCACCCGCTTCCTCGTCGGCCTCGCCCAGCGCTTCATGATCACCCCCGAGCAGGGCGCTCGCACCTCGATCTACGCCGCCAGCGCCCCCGAGCTCGCGGGCACCAGCGGCCTGTACTTCGTCAAGTCGAAGCAGGCCCGCCCGACCCGCTACGCCCTCGACCGCGCCGCTGCCCTCCGCCTGTGGGAGGTCTCCGAGCAGCTCACCGGCACCGCCAAGTCGGCCGCGGCCTGACCTTCGGGACAGGTCACAGAGCCCGCCCGAAAGCAGCGAGACCGGACGCGCCGCGGGGCCCGTCCGGTCTCGTCGTGTGTGCCCCGGCTGCTTACGAGCGCTCGAGGCCGTGGTGCGGCCCGGCGTGGTTCTCGGGCGTCACTCGCTGCTCGCGGCGGAGCGTCATCTTGAGGATGGCCGGCAGCAGGAACATCGTCATCAGCGTCGACGCGAAGATGCCGAACACCACCGTGGTGGCCAGCGGGCGCTGCACCTCGGAGCCGGCGCCGGTGGCCAGGGCCATCGGCAGGAAGCCGAGGGCCGCGACCGCGCCGGTGGTGAGCACCGCGCGCATCGTGTGCACCGCGCCCTTGACCAGCGCCTTGTCGAACGGGTGGCCCTCGTCGATCGCGTGGCGCACGTCGTTGGCCATGACCACCCCGTTGAGCACCGCCACGCCGGCGAGGGCGATGAAGCCGACCGCCGCCGGGATGCTGAACGCCATGTCGCGGATGATGAGGCCGACGAAGCCGCCGATCAGCGCGAACGGCACGATCGCGAACACCGCCGTCGCGTAGCGGATGTCGCCGAAGTTCCAGAGCAGCATGCCGAAGATCAGCATCAGGCAGATCGGCACGACCACCGCGAGGCGCTTCGACGCGCGCTCGAAGTTCTCGAACTGACCCGCCCACTCGACCTTGTACCCGGGCGTGATCTCGACCTTCTCGCTGACCGCCGCCTGGGCGTCGGTGACCCACGACAGCAGGTCGCGGCCGCGCAGGTTGACCTCGACGCGGACCACGCGGACCCGGTTCTTGCGCCGGATCTGCGCCGGCCCCTCGGCCTCGACGATCGTCGCCACCTCGGACAGCGGTACGCGGTGGCCGTCGATCGTCTCGACGAACAGGTCGCCGAGCGCCTCCGGCACCGGCGCGCGCGGCGGGATCAGGAGGCGCGCGTCGAACCGGCGGATGCCCTCGTAGACCAGGCCGAAGGTCTTGCCGACGCGGGCGGTCTCGATCGCCAGCAGCGCGTCCTGCATGCTGACGCCGTAGCGGGCCAGGCGGGCCCGGTCGGGCCGCACGGTCAGCTCGGGCATGCCGAGCACCTGCTCGACGCGGAGGTCGCCGGTGCCCTCGATCGGCCGGACTGCATCCGCGATCTTGCCGGCGATGTTCTTGAGCTCGAGCAGGTCGTTGCCGGCGACCACGATCTGGATGTCGGCGCGCGAACCGCTGATGATCTCGTTGTTGCGGTCCTCGATCGGCTGCGACACCGCGACGAAGGTGCCGGGCACCTGCGACTCGATGTCGTTCTTGAGGATCACGCTGAGGTCGTCGAGGTCGTGTGCGGTGGTCCACTGCTCCTTGGGCAGCAGCGGGATCGAGATCTCGGTGCGGTCCTTGCCTACCGGCTCGATCGCCACCTCGGCGCGGCCGGTCATCGTCAGCGTCTTGAGGATCTCCGGGTACTTGAGGAGGATCGCCTGCGTCTGATAGTCGAGGCGCTTGGCCTCCTCGAGGTTGATCGACGGCGGGCGGCGGATGCTGACCACCATGTCGCCCTCGTCGATGCGCGGCACGAAGTCGGCGCCCTTCTCCTTGAAGATGTAGCCGGACACGAGCAGCGCCGCGGCGGCGCCGAGGATCAGCGGCCAGCGCAGGCGGACCGCGTGCGGCACCGCGCGCTTGTAGCCGCGCGCGATCGGGTTGAGCCAGCGCGCGCCCTCCTTCTTCAGCGGCGGCACGAACAGGGCCAGCAGGGCCGGCAGGAACACCACCGAGTAGATGAGCGCGCCGAGCAGCGCGAACGCCATCGTCGTGGCCATCGGCTTGAACAACCGGCCCTCGACCCCTTCGAGGCTGAGCAGCGGGATGTACACCAGCATGATGATCGCCACCGCGAACGCGACCGGGCGCATCACCGCGCCGATGGACGTGTTGTAGGCCTGCGCCCGCTCCTCGCGGGACATCTGCTGGCCGACGTAAGTGGCGATCAGCGCCTCGAGCACGACGATCGGGCCGTCGACGAGGAAGCCGAAGTCGATCGCGCCGAGCGACATCAGGTCGCCGGCGATCCCGGCCCAGTGCATGCCGAACAGCGCCACCGACATCGAGGCCGGGATGCCGAGCACGCACACGAGCGCGCCGCGGACCGTGCCGAGGAACAGCACCAGGACGATGAACACCACCAAGGCGCCCTCGGCGAGGTTCTTGAGCACCGTCGCCAGGGTGCGCTCGACGAAGTTCGCGCGGTCGTACACCGCCTCGATCACCACGCCCGCGGGCAGGTCGGCCTGGATCTCCGCCACCCGGTCCTTGACCGCGTAGATGACGTCGCGGCTGTTCGAGCCCAGCAGCATCATGATGATGCCCGCGACCGCCTCGTCCTCGCCGTTGAAGGTGACGACGCCGTGGCGCAGGGCCGAGCCGTCGCGCACCTCGGCGACGTGGCGGACCAGCACCGGCTGACCCTCCGAGACCTTGAGGACCACGTTGCCGATGTCCTCGATGCTGGTGAACGTGCCGACCGCGCGCAGCGTGAAGCTCTCGGCAGTGCGGTCGATGTAGCCGCCGGACACGATCGCGTTCGAGCCGGTCAGCGTCTCGCTGAGCTCGCGGATCGTCAGCCCGTAGGCCGCGAGGCGGTCGGGCTGGACGATCACCTGGTACTGCTTCAGGTCGCCGCCGATCGAGTTGACCTCGATGACGCCGGGCACCCCGCGCAGGCGCGGCACGATCTCCCACTCGAGCATCGTCCGCAGCTGCTTGCGCGTGTGCACCGGCGAGCGGACCACGAACTGGAAGATCTCGCCGAGGCCGGTCGACAGCGGCGCCAGGATCGGCGTCTGGATCGTCGCGGGCAGGTCGCCCTTGGCCTGCAGCATGCGTTCGAACACCAGCTGGCGCGCGAACCACGGGTCGGTGCCGTCGCGGAAGACGACGGTGATCGACGAGATGTCGGCGCGGGAGATCGAGCGCAGCTCGTCGAGCCCGGGGACGCCGTTGAGGGCGTTCTCCATCGGGAAGGTGACGTTGCGCTCGACCTCGAGGGCCGACATGCCGGGCGCCTCGGTGATGACCGTGACCTGGATCGTCGAGATGTCGGGCAGCGCGTCGATCGGCAGGTTCTTGGCCGCGATCGCCCCGGCCACCAGCAAGGCGGCGAGCAGGCCGGCCATCAGGTAGCGCAGGCGGATGGAGATATCGATGAGTGCGCCCAGCATGGGAGTCTCCTCGGCGCCTCGCTAGCGGAACAGCTCGGACTTGAGGGCGAACACTCCCTCGGTGACGATGCGCTCGCCGGGCTCGAGGCCCTTCTTGATCTCGACCAGGTCGGGGCCCTGGGCGCCGATCTCGATCGTGCGCGGCATGACGGCGCGCTCGCCGACCTCGACGAACACCGTGGGCTTGCCGTCGACCTGCACCATCGCCTTGCGCGGGATCGCCAGCGCCTGCTTGCGCGCCGCGCCGGGCCGGATCCTCGCGTTGACCGCCTGACCGACGCGCAGCTTGCCGGCCTCGTTCGGGACCACCACGCGCACCTCGGCGCTGCGAGTCACCGGGTCGAGCACCGTGCTGACGAACGTCACCGTGCCGGTCAGCACCTCGTCGGGCGTCACCTGCGACGAGATCTCGACCGAGTCGCCGACGCGGATGTTGACCACCTCGCCCTCGAACACGCTGAGGCGCACCCACAGCGTGCTGCGGTCGGCGATCGTGAAGGCCGTGTAGCTCGGCTCGACCGCCTGGCCGCGGAACACTCGCACGCGGACCACGTCGCCCTCGATCGGCGAGGTCAGCGACATCACGCCGAGCGCCGCCTTTTCGGACGACCCGCCGCCCAGCGCCTGCACGCGCTGCTTGGCCGCCCGCAGCTCGGCGCTGGCGACCGACACCTCGGCGCTGGCCAGGTCGGCCGCGCGCTGCGAGGCGATGCCCTCCTGCAGCAGCCGTCGCTTGCGCTCCTTGTCGCGCTCGGCCAGCTCCGCCTTGGCGACCACGGCCGAGATCTCGGCCTGGGCCTTGCCGAGCTCCGCGCTGTCGAGCGTGGCCAGGATGTCGCCGGTCTCGACCTTCGTGCCCTCGATGACCTTGACCTCCTTGACGCGCCCGGAGATGCGCGAGCCGACCTCGGCGATCCGCAGCTCGTCGAACTCGAGCACGCCGGTCACGTGGACCACCGGCGACACCTCGGTCATCTCGACGGTGCCGCTCTGCAGCGCCGCCTTCTCGGCGAACACCTCGGGCAGCTTGATCACGCCGTCCTCGAAGTACGGCAGCTCCGGCGGCTTGGTCGCGGCGTCGGCCTCGGCGGCCTCCCCGTGGTTGCAGCCGAGCGGCGTCGCGACCGCGAAGACGAACATGAGCACGAACCAGCGTCGCGCGTGGTCGAGGAGGATCAGCCAGCGCGAGGCTCGACCGGGGTCAGAGGAATTGCTCATCACGACACGTCCTGGGAGTCTTTTAATCCGCGCGCCACACCCGTGCGCGAGCGTGGCGCAGGGCCCGGCGAGGCGAGGACGAATCTCCCCCCGAAAAAGGCCCTGGGATGGTGTTTCAAACACCATTGCTTACATTACGGGGCCTTCATGTCAAGGTTTCGCCCGCCCCCAAAGCGCTCACGCCGTGCCCAAACTCTCGGGCTGTACAAGGTCCTTGGCAACCTCGGACCCCGCGTGTAAGAGTCCGCGGGCTTGACAGCGCGCGACGAACTCGTCCGCACTCCGATTCGCATGCCACGCCGCACAGCTCTCATCCGGACCTCGACGATGTTCACGCTGGTCGCGGCCGTGGCCGCGGCGACGCTCGCCCCCGCGGCCGGAGCCGCGCCCGCCCCCACGCGCACCAAGCCCGCCGACGCACCCGCGCCGCTGCTCGCGCCGGTGCCGGTGCCGGCGCAGACGATCCCCGAACCCGTCGTCGCTGGTGCCCAGGTCCTGCCCCTCGACACAATTCTGAAACACGCCGAAGAGAACGCGATGCCGGTCCGCACCGCCCGCACGCGCCTCGAGCTCGGCGACGCCGCGGTCACTGGCGCCAAGCCGCTGCTGCCCGACAACCCGCAGCTGTACATCGGCATGGGCGCGCGCCTCAATCCCACCGCCGGGCCGGCGCAGTTCGAGCTCCAGGGCACGCTGCAGCAGCCGATCGAGATCGGCCGCGAACGCAGCCTCCGCATCAAGGCCGGCCGCGAGTACCGCGAGTTCCTCGACCGCGAGCTCGCGCAGGTCCGCTGGACCACGCACGCGCAGGTCCACTACGCCTACAACACCGCGCTGATCGCCAAGGAGCGGGCCCGTACCGCTGCACGCACGCAGCAGTTCGCCGAGCGCCTCCTCGACATCGCCAGCCGCCGCCAGCAGGCCGGTGAGATCTCGCGCCTGCGCGTGCGCGTGGCCGAGGGTGAGCTGGCCCGCGCGCGCCAGGCCAAGCTGGCCGCCGACCTGAATTTCCGGCTCGCGTGCATCCACCTGGCCGAGATGGCCGGCTGGCCTTCGGGACAGCTCATCGCCCCCGCCGGCGAGCTCGGCGATCCGATCAAGGTCCGCGACCCCGAGGACCTGATCGCCAACGTGCAGAAGGAGCACCCCGCGCTCAAGACCAAGGAGGCGCAGGTCGAGCTCGGCGAGGCGCGGGCCAAGTCGGCCAGGCGCGACCGCCTGCCGGAGCCGTGGATCGGCGTCTACTTCGGCCGCGAGCGCGAGCCGAACACCCCGTCGAACATCCCCGGCTCGAAGATCGTGCTCGGCATGCTCACGGTCCCGCTGCCCTTCTTCAAGCGCAACCAGCTGGCGCGGGCGCAGACCAAGGCCGAGCTGAGCGTCGCCCAGACCGAGCTCGAGGTCGTCCGCTACCAGCTGGCGCTCAACGCCCGCCGGGCCGTCGACGCCATCAACACCGCCGCCGAGCGCGTGCAGACCTACTCGCGCGAGGTCGTGCCGCGCTTCGAGGAGAACCTGCAGCTCCTTCAAAGAGCCTTCGAGCTCGGCGAGGTCGACATCATCGAGGTGTTCGTCGCCCGCGAGAATTTCTTGCGGATCCAGACCGAGGCGCTCGACGCCTACGGCACCTACTTCGACGCCATGTACACGCTCGAGACGATCATCGGCACGGAGGCGTCTACCCTCGCCTCGGCCCGTCCGACCCGCGCGTCCACCCCGCCGGCGACCGCCCGCTGACGCGCCGCCTGTCCCTCGGGACAGCCCCGCAAGAGCGCCGCGGCTTGTCTCTGCGGACAGCCGCGAGCAACAGGGCCAGCCTTGCGAGAGCAAGGCGGCCATCTCTGCGAGAGCACCGCCACCTGTCCCTGCGGACAGCCGCGCCGGAGCGCCACGACCTGTCCTTCGGGGCAGATTTCGCCGCGAAATAAACCTGTCTTTCGAGGCAGACTGCCTCCCTGCGCCCTCCGCCCGCCGATCTGCGGGCCCGCAGCCTTTCGCCGGCGTAACCCGGCCGCCCCGCGGTTTCGCCGCAAAACCTGTCCTTCGGACCAGCTAGACGCCCTGCAGCTCGGCGACGCGCCCGGCCAGCTTGGCGATCGTCCGCGGCGACGAGCCCTCGGCCTTGTTGTTGACGATCACGTAGACCGGCAGGTCGAGGTCGGTCTCGGCGCACACGCGGGCGAGCTCCTCGCGGTTGCCGGGGTCTTCGTCGACGAGGTGGTCGAACGGGTCGTAGCGGGCCTCTGCGCGCTCGTAGTTCATGCTCGGGTGCAGCATCCACCGGCACACCACGGCGGGGGCCTGGTCCTGGCGCACGCGGGTCCGCTGGGCGCGGGCCGGCGGCATGCTCGGGTAGACGTTGATGCAGTGGCACGCGCCGAACTCGGCCAGCGCGGCGGCGTAGGCGCCGGTCATCAGCTCGCGGTTGCGCAGCTCGACCGCGTAGAGCGGTCCGCGGGGCAGCCCGTCGAGGAAGCGACGCAGTCGGTCGACCAGCCAGCGGGGCCCGCCGAGCGCGCCGAAGTCCTGCGGCGCGAACTGGAACAGCAGCGGGCCCAGCGCCTCGCCGAGGCCCTCCACGGCCGGCGCGACCACGAATTCGCTGGCGTACACGGGGTCGAGGAAGCGCTCGTTGGGCTGGCCGCGGACCTTGCCGTAGCGCTGGTGCTTCGGCCACACCGCCGTCGTGCAGGCCTCGTGCGCCTTGACCAGGAAGCGGAAGTCGGCCGGCACCGCCGCCGCGTAGGCCGCGAACTCGTCGGTCCGCGGCGGCGCGTAGTACGAGCGGTCGATGCCCACCGCGCGCATCAGCGGGTGGCGCGCGTACGCGGCCAGGCCGTCGCGCGCGAGCCGCTGCTGGGAGTGCGGCAGGTCGTAGACGATCCCCGACCAGCCCGGGTAGGCCCACGAAGATGTCCCGAAGCGCAGGTTCTTCGGCAGCCGCTCGGCCAGCGCCGCCAGCTCGGCCGGGGGCGTGGCCGGCAAGATCGGCGCCGGCGTCTTCTTGCCGGCGCCGCCACGGCCGGCGCCGCCGGGGGTCGGGTCCTGCGAGGGGTCGGCGAACAGATCGAGCTGGGGAGCCATGCGCGGTTTTGCGCAGGATAGCCCCAGCTGCCCGCCCGCGCAAGCGCAGCCGACCTGCCCTGGAGGGCATGTCCTTCAGGACTTGCGAAACACCAGCGAGAAATTGTTGGCCGGCATCGCCACCAGCTCGGTGAGCCCTAGCCCGTGGGCCGCGGCCGCGGCCCGGACGTCGGCCTCGTCGCGCACGCCCCAGGCCGGGTCGCGGGCCCGCAGGCCCTCGTCGAAGGCGGCGTTGCTCGCCGCGGTGTGCTGGCCGCCGCGCTTGATGGCGCCGTACAGGTAGAGCGGCCGGCCCGGGGCCAGCACGCGCCCGGCCCCGGCCATCAGCGCCTCGCAGGCGGCCCACGGGGCGATGTGGATCATGTTGATGCACACGATCGCCTCGGCCTCGGTGACCGGCCACGGCCACGCAGTGACGTCGAGCCGCAGCGGACGCAGCAAGTTGGGCGGCCCCTCGCTCTCGACCCGCGCGGCGATCGACGCCAGCGCCTCCGGGTCGACGTCGGTCGGTTGCCACGAGACCCCAGGGAAGGCCGCCGCGAGGTACACCGCGTGCTCTCCGGTCCCGCTGGCGATTTCGAGCACGCGGCCCTGCGCGGGCAGGACCCGTGCCAACACCTCCGCGATCACCCCGCGGTTGCGGAGCGCTGCAGGAGACGACCGTGCATGGGACTGCTGCGGACGCGGTGGATCGTGAGGCTGCATCACCGCGATCGTATCTCGAGATGACAGACTCGTGGTTTTGCCGATTTGCGAGCTTCACCGCTCCGCTTCTGCGAACACGGAACGTGAGTCGGGCACCACCGGCCCGCTCGGCGCAGGGCGCGGCACGGCGTGCTATCGTCCTCGACGATGAGGTCCGGCTCGCGGCTCATGGGGCTCCTCGCGGCGTCGCTCGGCGCCGTCGCAGGCTGCCTCGTCGAGCTGAATCCGCCGGCCGACTGCGGCGACGGCTTCATCGACCTCCTCGCCCACGAGGACTGCGAGCCGGCGCTCTCCGACAGCTACGCCGACCGCTGCACCGAGCTCGGCCGGATCGCCAGCCCGGCCGCGTGCGACCCGCAGACCTGCCGCTTCGCCGAGGAGGGCTGCCTCGCCTGCGGCAACGGGGTGCTCGATCCCGGCGAGGAGTGTGACCCCGAGAACATGTCCGAACCGACATGTCCCGGAGAGGGGGTCGCGACCTGCCGCGACGACTGCACCGTCGACCGCTCGGCCTGCTCCGCCTGCGGCAACGGGGTGGTCGACGTCGACGAGGAATGCGACTTCGCCCTCGAGATCGGCGACATCGCCCTCGAGATCGACTGCGTCGAGCTCGACTCGCCGGCCGGCGTCACCCGCCGCTACGGCTCGGGCACCTCGACCCGCTGCAACAGCAAGTGCGAGTGGGACCGCTCGCGCTGCTCGTACTGCCAGAACGACAAGCTCGAGGGCGACGAGATCGCCGACGGCCTGTTCGTCGACTTCGAGCAGACCATCCAGCCGGCGCCCGAAGTGTGTGACAACCAGGAGGCCGACGAGGACGCCCTGGTCGTCCACTGCCAGAAGGCGTGCGGCAGCAACTACCGCGTCGAGTGCAAGTTCCAGTGCGCCGCCGACTGCCAGGCGTTCCAGGCCGCGGCGCTCCCCATCGACGAGCTCGAGTGCTGCACGGCCCAGGGCGAGCTCTGCCCCTACGACCAGCAGGGCAAGCTGCTGGAGGGGCGGCAGCCCTGCTGCTTCCAGTTCGCCAACCCCGACGAAGACAAGTTCTGCGAGCCGTTGCAGTTCGGCGAGCAGTTGTTCTTCGTCTGCCGCTGACGCCTCGCCGCGGTCCGGGCGCTGCTCGCTTCGGAGCGCTCGATCATCCAGGGCCTTCGTGCTCGCGCGAGCGGCGCGAGGTCACGCGCCGCGGGCGGCGATCTCGCGCCACCGGCTGCGCCGCGAACGGGTTGGGCGGAGCTCCTTCGGGGACAATGCCGCCGGGGCCGCGGTCAGGCTCCGAGCGACGCGTCGGCTTCGGCCCTCGGTCGCGTTCGGGCGCCCCCTGGCGGCCCCCCACGGCCGGTTTGCGCCGTGTGCTACCTTGTCGTCGATGCGCTCGTCGTACGCGCTGCTCGTCGCTGCCGCCCTCGCTGCGGCCGTGGGCTGCGTCATCCCGCTCGATCCGCCGCGCGACTGCGGCGACGGCTACGTCGACGAGCTCGCCGGCGAGGAGTGCGAGCCGTCGCTGGTCGGCAGCATGGTCGGCTACTGCGCCGCCGACGAGGTCCCTGCTCCCGGCGCGTGCGACCGCGACACCTGCACCTTCGACCGCGACGCCTGCACCCGCTGCGGCAACGGCGTGCTCGACCCCGGCGAGGCGTGTGACCCTGCGGACATGTCCCAACCGCCATGTCCGATCGACGGCGCCGCCCGCTGCCGCAGCGACTGCACCGTCGACCTCTCCAGCTGTCCGCGCACCTGCCGCGACGGCGTGGTCGACGTCGACCAGGGCGAGGAGTGCGACTTCGGCCCGGTGACCGACGTGACCGACAAGGGCGCGCCGATCTACATCGACTGCCGCGACCTCAACCCGCCGACCTGGCGTCCCTACGGCAGCGGGCACTCCAGCAAGTGCATCGGCTGCAAGTGGGACCGCTCCACCTGCTTCTACTGCGGCAACGCGCGCCTGGAGAGCCTCGACATCGTCGACGGCGGCCTGTTCAAGGACAAGGACCAGATGCACGCCGCCGAGCCCGAAGTGTGCGACGGCGACATCGCGCCCGACCCGCTGGCGCTGAGCGCGTTCTGCCAGGATCGCTGCGACGCCGGCGGCGCGTTGGTCGCGTGCGAGTACACCTGCAGCGACAAGTGCGACGCCTTCCTCGAGCCCGAGGGCGACGACCTCGGCTGCTGCACCCCGCGCGGGGCCCAGTGTCCCTACTACGAGGACGGCCAGATCTTCAAAGGTGGCCAGCCGTGCTGCGGCTTCGACGACAAGGGCGACCTGCCGTCCGACCCGTGCGTCGTGTCGTTCGACGCCAACAAGAACCAGATCTTGCGGACCTGCCCTTGAGCGGCTGGCGCGGGCCCGCTACAGTCCGCGCCTCGCATGTCCGAGCCTCGCGCATCTCTCGTCACCGGCGGCTGCGGCTTCCTCGGCCGCTTCCTCGTCGACGCCCTCGTCCGCCGCGGTGACAAGGTCACCGTCCTCGACCACCGCGTCGACCGCTGGCGCGACGACGTCGACTTCGTCCAGGGCGACATCTGCGACCCCGAGTTGGTCGCCCGCGCCTGCGCCGGCCAGAGCGTCGTGTTCCACAACGCCTCGCTGGTCCACACCAAGCACAGCCGAGTCGAGCAGGTCCGCGCGGTCAACATCGACGGCACCCGCAACGTCCTCGCCGCCTGTCGCAAAGGCCAGGTGCCGAAGCTCGTCTACGTCAGCTCGGCCAGCGTCGTCTACGAGGGCGAGGACATCGAGCGCGGCGACGAGAGCCTGCCCTACGCCCGCAAGTGGCTGGCCCCCTACGCCGAGACCAAGCGGATCGCCGAGGAAGAGGTCCTCAAGGCCAGCGGCACGGACGGCGTGCTGACCTGCGCGATCCGCCCGCACATGATCTTCGGGCCCGGCGACACCCGCCTGCTGCCGGCGATCCTCGCCCGCGCCAAGGCCGGCAACCTCAAGTTCACCGTCGGCGCCGGCGACCGCCTCAACGACTTCACCTACGTCAGCAACATCGTCGACTCGCTGCTGCTCGCCGACGAGCGCCTGCTGCCCGGCTCGCCGGTGTCGGGCCGCGCCTACTTCATCACCAACGGCGAGCCGATGAACTTCTGGGACTTCGTGCGCCGCGTCCTCGTCGGCCTCGGCTACCCTACCCCGCGCTTCCGGATCCCCTACGCGGTCGCCTACGCCGCCGCCGCCGCCCGCGAGACCTTCGACACCGTCGTCCGCGGCGGCACCCTCCACGCCGAAGAGGGCCTGTCGCGCTTCTCGATCCGCTACATCTGCACCCACCACTACTTCAACTACGCCCGCGCCACCGCCGACCTCGGCTATACGCCCCAGGTCCCCATGCTCGAGGGCATCCGCCGCACCGTCGAGTACTTCCGCGCCCAGGGCATGGCCGCGGTGTGAGCGAGCCTCGCCCGCTGGGCGCGCGGCTCGTCCTCCGCTAGCGTGAGTCTCGTGTCGATCTACGGCCCGCCCACCCCGCCGGTCCGCGACCACGCGCGGCGGGCCTCCGCGCACGCGACCCGGATCTTCCTCGCCCTCCTCGTCATCGGCGCGCTCACCTCCGTCGGCGTGATCGCGCTGCTCCAGTTCGGGAAGCACGGCAGCGAGCACCTCGAGGTCGAGCGGGCCGAGACGATCCGGCTCGACGCCGAGGCCCGGCAGGAGGCCATGCGCCTGCAGACCGCCGAGTTCATGCCGGCGATCCCGAGCCCGCCGAACCTCGAGATCCCGCCGCCCGTGCGCCTGCAGACCGCCGAGTCTCTGCCGCATCCCGACGACCTGCCGACGCCCGCCGAGACCGGGCGCATGCAGGTCGCAGAGCCCCTGTCCGCGCCCGTCGAGGTCGAGCGAAAATCACCGCCCGCTGCCGAGCCCGCTCGCCTGCAGACCGCCGAGCTCCTCCGCTGACGCGTCAGATCGGCGCACCCTTGCGTCACACTCCACGCGTGGCCGCTCCGTCTGACGAACCAGGCCTGCGCCGCTTCCTCGGCGTGTTCCGCTACGGTCGTCGCGCCGTCGAGCTGGTGTGGTCGACCAGCAAGCCGCTGACCGTCGCCCTCGCAGTGCTCACCCTCATCGTCGGCCTGTTGCCGGCGGCCGCGGCCTACGTCGGTCAGCTCATCGTCGACGCAGTCGTGCACGCCGCCCAGGTCAGCCACGACCCCGCGCCAGTGCTGCGACTCGTCGCCGTCGAGGCCCTGCTCGTCATCCTCCTCGCCTTCGCCCAGAGATCGATCTCCGTCTGTCAGTCGCTGCTGCGCACCCAGCTCGGCCAGCGCGTCAACGTCATGATCCTCGACAAGGCGTTGACCCTCGACCTCACCCACTTCGAGGACGCCGACTTCTACGACAAGCTGACCCGCGCCCGCCGCGAGGCCTCGAGCCGCCCGCTGAGCCTCGTCGGCCGCACCTTCTCGCTGGTCCAGAACGCCATCTCTCTGACCAGCTTCGCCGCGCTGCTGTTCGGCTTCTCGCCGTGGGCCGCGCTGATCCTCGCGCTCGCCGGCCTGCCCTCGTTCCTCGCCGAGGCCAAGTTCTCGGGCGACGCCTTCCGCCTGTTCCGCTGGCGCGCCCCCGAGACGCGCATGCAATATTATTACGAGACGGCGATCAGCACCCTCGATTACGCCAAGGAGGTCAAGCTCTACGGGCTCGGCCCGCTGTTCCTCCGCAGGTACCAGCAGATCTTCAGCGACCTCTACGCGGAGGACCGCAAGCTGACGCTACGCCGCGGCTTCTGGAGCGGCACCCTCGGCCTCGTCGCCACCGCCGCCTTCTACGGCGCCTATATGTGGATCGCCATGGCCGCGGTGGCCGGCGAGATCTCGCTCGGCGAGATGACGATGTACCTGCTGCTGTTCCGTCAGGGCCAGGGCGCGGTCTCGGCGATCCTCGGCGCCATCGGCGGGATGTACGAGGACAACCTCTACCTCTCGACCCTCTACGAATATCTCTCGCAGGAGGTCGCCGCGCCCTCGGGCACCGCGATCGCCGGCCCCGACCCGAGCGACGGCATCCGCTTCGAGCACGTCGGCTTCACCTACCCCGGCGCGGCCGCGCCGACGCTGCACGACGTCAGTTTTCATATTCGCCCCGGCCAGAGTTTGGCGCTGGTCGGCGAGAACGGCAGCGGCAAGACGACGCTGATCAAGCTGCTGACGCGCCTGTACGACCCGACCGCAGGGCAGATCTTCCTCGACGGCCGCGACCTCCGCGAGTGGGACGCCGCCGCCCTGCGCCGCCGCGTCGGCGTCATCTTTCAGGACTTCGCCCGCTACCAGCTCAAGGTCGGCGAGAACATCGGCGCCGGCGACGTCGCCGCCTTCGAGGACCGCGAGCGCTGGAAGGAATCTGCCCAAAAGGGCATGTCCGAAGATTTTATCAAAGACATGCCGAAGCAGTACGAGACCCAGCTCGGCCGACTTTTTAAAGAGGGTCGCGAGCTGTCGGGTGGTCAGTGGCAGAAGATCGCCCTGTCGCGCGCCTTCATGCGCAGCGGCGCCGACGTCCTCGTCCTCGACGAGCCGACCGCCGCCATGGACGCCGAGGCCGAGGCCCAGGTGTTCGAGCACGTCCGCAACCTCTCCAAAGATCGCATGGTCATCCTGATCTCCCACCGCTTCTCCACGGTGCGCGCGGCCGATCACATCATCGTGCTCCACGGCGGCAAGATCCTCGAGTCCGGCGACCACGCGGCGCTGATGGCCAGGGGCGGCCGCTACGAGCGCCTGTTCTCGCTGCAGGCACAGGGCTACCGCTGAGGACGCCGCCGTCCGCGATCCGGCTTCGCGCGAGGAAGCGCGCGATTCGTCAGCGACGCGCGCTTCGCCGGCGTTCGCCGGGCCGCTACACTCGCCGGATCGGAGCATGACGACGAGGAGCACCCGATCTCCCGGGCGGATCACGACGGCGGCGATGCAGCCGTTGCTGACCGCAGTGCGATCGAGCGGGGCCGACCCGGGCGCGCTGTTGCGGAGCATGGGCGTCGATCCGTCGGCGTTCCGCGAGGGCCGGTCCCGCTGGCTGTCGGCGCTCCTCACCGATCGACTGTGGCAGACGGCGACGGCCCACCAGCCGGACCTGCCGCTGCGGATCGCCGCCTCGGTCGAGCCGTCCACGTTCGGGCTGCTCACCTACCTGCTCGCGTCTCACGACACGACACGAGCCGCGCTCGTCGGGCTCACGCGGTATTACTCGCTGCTCAGCGAGGCGACCACCTATCGCCTCGACATCGGCGCTCGCGCGGCCTGCATGACGCTCGACTTGCACGGCCCGCGCCCGCCCAGCGTCGAATCGTTCGCCGTCGCGGTCTCGCTCTGCTTCGTGCGCCAGCAGGCCCTGGGGCCGCTCGTCGTCAAGGAAGTGAGATTGACGCAAGAACGACCGCGGCCCGATCTGGCAGGCAGCCACGAGACGTTCCTCGGCGCGCCGGTGCAGTTCGGCTGCTCCACCACCGCCTACGTGTTCGACCGCCAGGCGCTGAATGTCCCGCTCCGGCGCGCCGATCCAGGCTTGCTCGTGCTGCTCGAGGAGCACGCCGCGTCGATCCTCGCCGCGCCGTCCACCAGCGATCTCGCTGCACGCGTGCGCGATCAACTCGCCGCGCGCGGCGTCGACTGTTCTGCGAGGTCCGAAGACGTGGCCGCCGACCTCGGCATGAGCGACCGGACGCTGCGGCGGCTCCTGCAGGCCGAGGGGACCACCTTCCGCGCCGAACTCGACGCGGTGCTGGCGGCCGCGGCTAGCGAACTGCTCGCCCGCGGCGGCGGCACCGAGGATGTCGCTGCAGCGCTCGGCTTCGCCGATGCAGCGGCGTTTCGCCGCGCCTTTCGCCGCTGGTTCGGCACCTCGCCGGGCACCCACGCGTCTGCCGTCCGCGGCGTCACTCCTCGACGACGTTGAGCGCGAGCTCGATGTCCGCGACATCGCCGTCGGCGAGCGCCACCGCGACGCAGTCGAGCACGCCGTCGCCGCCGCTGCGCGTATACACGAGATCGCCGAGCCCCGGACGCGGCGACGCCGGCATGGCGTCACCGTTGTCGTCGAGGAAGAGCGCCAGCTGCACCTCCGTGCGCGGCAGACCCTCGATTGCGAAGGGCACCGCGGCGTCCGCCGGCGCGAAGTCGGCGTCGGGCACCACCGCGACGCCGAGGACGGTCCCGCCGCCGGTCAGATCGCAGACATCGAGGGCCGCCACGAAGAGCGTCCCCTTGCCATCGTTGTCAGGCGCGATGTCCACGGTCCGTCTCACGATTCCGGCGATCGACGCGGCCTCCGGATCCCCGGTCTCGGACTCGCCGGACTCGCCCGATTCACCGGACTCGCCGGATTCGCCGCCCCACTCGCAACCACCGGAGGCGAGCATGACGCCGAGGAGCGCCGTTGCGAGGGCGACGCGTGCCCGTGAACCGGAGAGATAACGTGAATGATGGGTAGTCATGGGCCGAGGATGAATCGCCGCGGCCCTGCGGACGAGGTCCGAGCCGGCCATTGTCGTGGCCGGTTCGGACCTCCGCATCGGCGACTCGCCTTCAACTCAATACGCCTCGCGGATCTCGGCCCGCTCGCGGGCCTCGCGTTCGCGGATCTCCTGCGCCTCGACTGTCAACCGCGCTGTCGGCTGGGCCCACAGGCGTTCGAACGGGATCTCCTCCTCCGTGTCCTCGCAGATCCCGTACGTCCCGGCCTGCATGCGGGCGAGGGCGTCTTCGACCTCGCGGAAGCGGGAGCGTTCGTGGTCGGCGATGCTGAGCTGGGCCACCTGGGCGGCCTCGTTGGCCGCGAGGTCTTGTTGGTCGCCGACGTCGGGCGAGGGCGGGGCGGTCGTCTCGGTGCGGTGCTCGAGCTCGCGGCGGAGCAGGGACGAGCGCTCGTCTTCGAGGCGCTGCTTCAGGCGGGCGAGCTGGTCTTTGGTGAGGTGGTCCATCTTTGCGCGACAGCGTAGTACCGTTCGGTCACGGATGCAGCGCTCGCCGCACTCCTGGGCGACCTCGACTGCGGGCGGCCTCGACTCCGGCTCTGGGCGGCGGCCCAGTTCGGCGGCGGACGGCGGTTGCCGGCGTTCCGCGGGCGTGACGGTGAGGGACCGCCGGTTCGGCGGCGCATGTCTCCGGCAGGCTCGCCACGCCGACTGCGTGGGACGCGATCCCCGACGCGGTGTGGAGATTCGCCGCAGATCTGGCGATCCAGCCCGAACCGCTCGCTGCGCGACGTCGGCGCCGGTCGGCTCGTCGCCAGCGCCGCGCCGGCCGTGATACACCCGAGCGGTGAACACCGACTTCGACTACGACTTCATCGTCGTCGGCTCCGGCTTCGGCGGCAGCGTGTCCGGCCTGCGGCTGACCGAGAAGGGCTACCGCGTCCTCATGCTCGAGAAGGGCCGCGAGCTCGGGCCGGCCGACTTCCCGAAGACCAACTGGAACCTCAAGAAGTGGCTGTGGATGCCGAAGCTCGGCTGGCGCGGCCTGTTCCAGATGACCTTCTTCCGCCACGTCACAGTGCTCTCGGGCGTCGGCGTCGGCGGCGGCTCGCTGGTCTACGCCAACACGCTACCTGTCCCGAAGCACAGCTTCTTCGAGTCGCCCTCGTGGGCCCGCCTGGCCGACTGGGAGAGCGAGCTGAAGCCGCACTATGAGACCGCGCTGCGGATGCTGGGCGCTTCAGCGAACCCCGCGGTCACTCCGGTCGACCGCGTCATGAAGGGCGTCGCCGCCGACATGGGCAAGACCGTCGAGCCGACGAACGTCTCGGTCTACTTCGGCGAGCCGGGCAAGACCGTCGCCGACCCGTACTTCGGCGGCAGCGGCCCCGAGCGCACCGGCTGCACCTACTGCGGCGGCTGCATGCTCGGCTGTCGCTTCGGCAGCAAGAACACCCTCGACAAGAACTACCTCTACTTCGCCAAAAAGCGCGGCCTGGAGCTCCTGGCCGACACCGAGGTCACCGCGGTGCGGGCCTTGCCGGGCGGGGGTTATCGCGTCGAGGCGCGCACCGGCGCCGGCGTGTTCGGCCGCCAGACCCGCAGCTTCACCGCCCGCAACGTCGTGCTCGCCGGCGGCGTGCTCGGCAGCGTCCACCTGCTGCTGCGCATGAAGCAGGACCCCGAGGGCTTGCCCAAGCTGTCCGACCGGCTCGGCGAGAACGTGCGCACCAACTCCGAGTCGCTCATCGGCGTCGTCGGGGCCCAGCGCCAGCACGACCTCTCGCGCGGCGTGGCGATCGGCTCGATCATCCAGCTCGACGAGCACTCGCACGTCGAGCCGGTCCGCTACTCCGCCGGCTCCGGCTTCTGGCGCCTCCTGCTCGCCCCGCACGTCGCCGGCGAAAAAGCCCTGGTCCGCCTGTCGCGGTTCGCCGGCGCCTTCCTGCGCCACCCGATCAAGTTCGCCCGCGCCCTGATGGTGCCCGACCTCGCCAAGTACTCGATCATCCTCCTCTACATGAAGACCGCCGAGGGCACCCTGCGCCTGCGCCTCGGCGCCGCCGGCCTCGCCACCGACCTCTCCTCGGGCAAGGCCCCGACCGCATCGATCCCCGAGGCCACCGACATCGCTCGCCGCGTGGCCGAGAAGATCCAGGGCTACTCGATGTCGCTCCTCACCGAGACCCTGTTCAACATCCCGACCACGGCGCACATCCTCGGCGGCTGCACCATGGGCGACTCCGCCGAGACCGGCGTCATCGACCACCAGCACCGCGTCTTCGGCTACGACGGCCTCTACGTCATCGACGGCTCGGCCATTTCGGCCAACCCCGGCGTCAACCCCTCGCTCACCATCACCGCCCTCGCCGAGCGGGCGATGAGCCGGATCCGCGCCAACGTCGAGGTCGCCGCCTCCGCCTGACCTGCTCGATCCGGAGCCTGTCCCTCGGGACAGGCTCATCTTACCTCGGTCCAAGACGACGCCTGTCCCTCGGGACAGGCGTTTTTCGCGCCTCGCTGGGGCAACCTGCCGCCTGTTGCCAGCGGCTGCGCCTCGTCTCGACATCCGGCCGCTTGTCAGCGGCGGCGCTTCGGTGTCTAGTCGATCTTGCCGTTTCCCCCGAGGCGCCCGCATGACCTTCTTCGACCGTGAGTGGATCTTCCGTCGCACCCCGCGCGAGCTCGTCTGCATCCTCGGCGGGCTCGGGATCATCACCTTCGAGCTGGTGCGGCCGTCGCCGGTCGACTGGCCCAACATGGCGGTCTACGTGCTCGCCACTCTGGCGTTCGCCGTCCGCTTCTACGCCGCGCGAGCTGCAGCGGTCGCCACGTGCATCGGCGCGCTGGTCCAGCAGTGGCCGCACCTGCGCTTCGGCGAGGTCGACTGGGAGACGCTCGGCCTGCTCCCGCTGCTCGCCCTCGTGCTGCTGGCCTCGTCCGACCTGGTCGAGCGGTTCGAGCGGGCGCCCTCGCAGCTCCGCTGGTTGCCGAACCTGTGGGCCGGCTTCACCGCGGCCCAGACCCGCACCCTCCGCGGGTCCGCCTACGCCGCCGGCGCCCTCGCCGGCCTCCTCGACCACATCAGCGAGCACTCCGTCCACGCCGCCGGCTGGGCCCGCGGTTCGATGATCGCCCTGGCCCTCAGCCTGCTGCTCCTGTGCGCCGGCCGGGCCGTCGCCCTGCTGCTGCTGTGGGCCACCAGCCTGGTCGTCGCCGCCCACGTCGTGCCGCTGGTGCTGCCCGCCGAAGCCACCCTCGCGCTGCTGGGCCTCGCCAGCTTCGCCCCGGCCGGCACCCCGCCGCTGCCCGCGGAGCTCGCCAACGCCGACCTCTACATCCTGCCCGCGGCCGTCCTGTCGGTCGTCGCCCTCGCCCTCACCACCCCCACGGTCGTCCGCCTGCTCCGCCGCACCCTCCTCGGCTGACCTTTCGGACAGGATATGCGACCTGTCTCTCGGGTCACGTCACAGACTCTCGCCACCTGTCCTCGCGGACATCTTCTCAAATCAACGAAGTCCCATCGAGTCGCAAGACCTGTCCCTTCGGACATGCGCGCGAGCGACCCCGCGCCCCGGCGCGACCGACTCCTACGTCGCGCGAGGTGATGCGATCGATCTGCCAGGGGCGATGCACCGCGCACGCGGCTTCCGGGGCTTCGCTCACTCGCGCGTGACGCCGCTCTGCGGGGCCGGTGTCCCCCTGCCGCTTGCGCGGGCGCGGCGGCATCGGTCTACTCCCGAGGCATGTTCGCTGCCGCCCCCAAGCACCTGTCCGCGTATGGCTGTCTCTTGCTGCTGGCTGCCTGTCCCGCGAGCGGCGGCGAGACGACAGCCGCGACCACCACCACCGGCGGCGCCACGACCACCACCGGCGGCACCACTGCGAACACCGACGAGACCGGGGCCACCGCGCCGACCACCGGAGCGCCGACTGGCACCACCACCGGCGAGCCGGTCCAGCGCGAGCCGTTCAGCATTCAGGTGCTCGACGCCGAGTGGATCAGCGGCATGGACGGCTGGAACACCCAGCACAAGGACGTCGCCTTCGACCTCGGCGCGGCCCCCTTCTCGAAGGTCACCCTGATCGTCGACCTCGACACCGACTGTTACCCCTGGGACAAGTGGCAGAAGAGCCCGCCGCCGCCGGGGCAGAACTGGCCCGCCTCGTGCGACGCGTTCGACCGGACCATGGGCTTCATCAGCGATCCCGGCGGCGACCCGGGCGACCCGCCGGGCTTCGAGCTGCTGCGCTCGATCACCCCGTTCGGCGGCCCGGCCCACCTCGAGGCCGACATCACCGACTTCGCCAACGCCCACCCCGGCGAGCACGTGCTGCGCTCGTACATCAACTCGTGGGCCGACGGCGCCGGCCAGGTCAGCGGCTCGGCCGGCGGCTGGCACCTCAGCGTGCGCATCGACGGCGAGCCGGGCCCGGCCCCGCGCGACGTGCTCGCGGCGATCTCCCTGTTCAGCGGCGACGTCGGGGTCGACGGCGCGACCACCACGGTGCCGTTCAGCCTGCCCGAGGGCGTGAAGAAGGCGGAGCTGGTCTACACGGTCAGCGGCCACGGCGGCGCGGCCGACAACATCGGCGACTGCATCGGCCCGGCCGAGGAGTTCTGCAAGCGCCGGCACCACATCAGCTTCGACGGCGCGGTCGTCACCTCGTTCGACGCCTGGCGCACCGACTGCGGCCAGCTGTGCACGATCACCGACAACCCGCTCCCGGTCGGCCCCGCCAAGTTCTGCGCCGAGAACCCCTGCGGCGCGATCGCCTCGGTCCAGGCCGCCCGCGCCAACTGGTGCCCGGGCGACCTCGTCGCCCCCCTGCGCGGGCCCGTCACCTCGGCGCTGCAGCCCGGCGCCGACCACGAGTTCCAGTTCGCCATCGACGACGTGGTCGAGGGCGGCACCTGGACGGTGTCCGCCGCGCTCTACGCCTACGGCCCGTGAGCCGGCGGTCGGACATGCCTGTTCGGACATGTCCGAGCGGCAATGAACTGAAGGACATGTCAATGCGGACATGTCCCGCGGTTCACCTCGCCTCGGCGCGGCGGCGCAGCCGCTCGGCCTCGTCGGCGCGGCCGAGCGCCTCGAGCCCCTCTGCGAGGATCCGCGCGAACGGGCCGCGGAGGTCGCCGCGGCGGACGGGCAGGCGGTCGTACCAGCGCAGCGCCTCGGCCATGCCGTCGCTCGCCTGCGCGGGCGAGGCGAAGGCCGCGCGCAGCGACAGCTTGGCCAGGCGCGCCACGCACAGCACGAGGTGACTGGCGCTCTCGCCTCCGAGAGTCGCGTCGTCGAAGTTGTCGCCCTGCAGCAGCGGGAACACCCGGCGCACGAAGGCGAGGTAGCGGCCGAGGTTGCGCCCGGCGTCGGTCAAGCAGGCGACGTGGGCGGCGAACTCCTCGTCGAGCAGGACCTCGAGGCAGGGTCGGTCGGGCCGGCGGCGCTTCCACACCTCGACCGCGAGCAGGCCGAGCAAGTCCTGGTCGGCCTCGGCGAGGGTCTGCGTCATGTACACGCGCAGCGCGAGCTGCCACGCCGACGCGAACTCGGGCGCCTCGTCGAGGATCGCCAGGGTCCTGGGCAAGCGCAGCCCGCTCAGGCGATCGAGCCAGCCGAGCAGCGCGCGGTCGGGCAGCGCGGCGACCTCGCCGATGCGCAAGAAGCCGGGGCAACGCAGCTCCCACACGCCGTCGTAGCGGTACTCCTCCTCGAGCTGCGCCGCGTAGGCGGGGATCTCCTGCTCCGCGGCGACGCTGGCGATGCTGCGCTCGCGCTCGTCGAAGCTCGAGGCGCCGAACCACCGCCGCATGAGCGCCGTCTCGACCGCGACCGCAGCGCGTGCATGGGCCCGGATCCGGCTGCGCTCCACCGCTCGCACGGGACGCGGTCGCCCTCGCGGGACGCGCTGCGGAAACCTGGCCATGCCCCGGTCTATGGGGCGGCCTTCGCGGCGCGGCAACGCGCACCGACACACGACGTGCGCAGTCCGACGTTCACGGGCCAAAGCGCGCCGTGAATGGCAACAGAAGCCCGCCATGAACGACGGTCGGCCCGCACGCCGCGACGCTTCACGGGCAGCGTGATCGACGAAGCAGCTCTCCTCTCGCCAGGCGCCGCGGACGCCTGTCCATTCGCGCCTGGGCTCTTGAGCGCCGGAGCCGCTTCGCGCAAGCTCGCAGTAGGATAATGACGCCGTTCCTCGCAGCGACCGCAGCCTTGATCGCGCTCGGCGCTGGGGTCCTGGCGATGGGGGCGAGGCAAACCCTGGCGCTGCTGCGACTGCGTCAGGTCACACCTCACTCGGGCCCGTGGCGGGTCCTGCTCTCCCTGATCCTCGTCTTCATCGCCACCTACGTCGCCACCTCGGTGGTGGTGCTGCTCGGCTGGCAGGAAGCGGTGGTGGCGCTGTCCGGCGTCATCTTCCTCGGCGGTGCGATCTTCGTCTACCTGGCCGCGCGCGCCAGCCTGCGCACGATGCAGGCGCTGGTGAAGTCGAGCATGACGCAGCGCCAGGTCGGCGACATGCTCGAGGCCCTGAGCCACGCGGTGCTGCTCGTCGACGACCGCGGCCTGGTCCGCACCGTCAACCGCAAGCTGTGCGAGCTCACCGGCCAGCCGGCCAGCGCCCTGGTCGGCAAGTCGATCATGCAGGCGGTCGGGCTCGAGAACCCGTTCGCGACCTCGGCGGTCAAGAGCAGCATCGACATGCCGCACACCCACGAGCACGAGCTGCGCCGCCGCGACGGCGCGGTCGTGCCGGTGGCGGTGGCGATCGTGCCGGCCCACCGCGGCTTCGTCTGCGTCCTGACCGACATCCGCGAGGACCGCATGCGCCGGCGCCAGCTCGACGACGCGGTCCGGATCGCCGAGGAGATCCTGCGCGCGCGCAACGAATTCATGGCGCTCGTCGCCACCGAATTGCGCGACCCGCTGGGCCAGCTGTCGCGAGCCTCGCGCGCCCTCGCCGACGCCCCGCCCGAGGCCGACGTCGCCGCCATGGCCCGTAAGATCGGCGTCGCCGGCGAACAGATGGAGCGCGTCGTCCAGAGCCTCCTCGACATCGGTCGGATCGGCGGCAGCGCCGAGGGAGCCCGCGTGTTCTACCCGGCCGCGCTGCTGCGCGAGGCCGCCGAGGCGCTGTCGTCCCAGGCCGCGCGCGCCGGGGTGGTGGTGCGCCACTACGTCGAGCAGGGCGTACCGACGACCTTCTACGGGCGCGAGGCGCAGATCCGGCAGATCCTCGGGCTGCTCGGGCAGAACGCGATCGCACGCGCCCCCGGCGGGGAGATCCGGATCGCGGTCGAACCTGTCCCCGGGGACAAATCATCACACCAGCTGCTGTTCTCGGTCCGCGACACCGGCTATCCGCTGACCGACACCACCGCCTCCATCGACTTCGACCCGCTGACCAGCGGCGCGCGCAGCCAGGGCGGCCGGCTCGACCTGGCGATCTGCCGCCTCCTGGTGCTGTCGCTCGGCGGGCGCATGTCTGCCGGCAACACCACCGGCAACACCGCGACGGTGTTCTTCACGGTGGTCGGCGGCGTCGCGCCCGGCTCGCAGCAGACGACGATCACCAATCAGCTCGGCGAGACCCAGGCCATCGCCTCGATGAGCGGCGGCGGGTGGAAGAACTCGTTCGAGGCCTCGTCGCGGCTGGCCCGGCTCGCCATCCCCGACGCCGACGCGACGACCGAGCCCGAGCGCCGCACCGGCTCGGTCCTGGTGGTCGACGACAGCCCGACCAGCCGCGAATTACTGGCCCACCAGTTGCGGCAGGCCGGCAACACGGTCGAGGTCGCGGGCACCGCCAGCGAGGCGCTCGACCTGGTGTGGCAGCAGGAGTTCGACGTCATCCTGCTCGACGTCCTCCTGCCCGACAGCGACGGCATCGCCGTGCTCGAGGAGCTGCGCGAGAAGGGCGCGCTCGAGCGGCTCAGCGTCCTGATGATCTCCGCGGTCGAGGAGACCTCGAGCGTGGCCGCCTGCATCGAGCGCGGCGCCGAGGACTTCCTGCCCAAGCCGGTCAGCCCGGCGCTGCTGCGGGCCCGCCTCGGCGCCTGCCTCGAGAAGAAGTTCCTGCGCGACAAGGCCCGCCACCACCTGGTCCAGCTGGCCGCCGAGGGCCGCCGCGCCAACGACCTGCTGCGCGTGCTCCTGCCCGACCCGATCGCCGACGAGCTGCAGTCGTCCGGCACGATCGCCCCGCGCCGGCTCGACAACGTCGCGGTGGTGTTCGCCGACATCGTCGGCTTTACCGCCTATTGCGACCGCCACAGCCCCGAAGAGGTGCTGATCAGCCTGCAGGACCTGTTCACCCGGTTCGAACAGCTCGCGCTCGAGCTCGGGGTGCAGAAGATCAAGACGATCGGCGACTCCTTCATGGGCGCCGCCGGCCTGTTCGACGCCGACGCCGACGACGAGCGCCCCGCCCTGCGCTGCGTGCAGTTCGGCCGCGCGATCCTGGCGGCCAGCGCCGAGCTGCCGACCCACTGGAACCTGCGGATCGGCGTCCACGTCGGCCCGGTCGTCGGCGGCGTGGTCGGCACGCGGCAGTACATCTTCGACATCTGGGGCGACACCGTGAACACCGCCCAGCGCATCGAACAAAACGCCCGCGTCGGCCAGGTGTGCGTCAGCGCGGCGGCGCGGCTGCAGATCGAGCCCGACTACAAGACCGAGAGCATCGGCGTCAGCGAGATCAAGGGCAAGGGCGAGACCGAGCTCTTCGTCGTCGTCGGGGGCCCGAATTGACGGGCGCGACGGTCGTCCTGATCGTCGTCGTCCTCGCGCTCTCGGTCGCCCTGATCGCCACGATCGTGGCCAATCGGCGCCGCGTCGCGACCGACCGCGCCGAGCTCGCTCGCCTCGCAGAGGACAACCGGGCCCTGCGCGAGCGCAGCGAGGCTGCCCACGCGACCGCCGAGCTGCGCTCGCGCATGGTCGCGCACGTCAGCCACGAGCTGCGCACGCCGATGCAGGCGATCATGAGCCTGCTGGCGCTGCTCGACGACCACGGCCTGCCGCTCGAGCAGCGCCGGCAGCACCTCAGCACGCTGCGCGGCTCGAGCGAGGACCTGCTGCTGCTGATCGACGGCCTGGTCGACACCTCGCAGATCGAGGGCAAGCAGCCGTCGCTGCGGACCGACGACTTCTCGCCGCGGGCCACTCTCGAGCAGCTCGTCGACCTGCTCGGCCCGAGCGCGCACAAGCGCGGCCTCGAGCTGCGGTCCGCGCTGGCGTCGGACCTGCCGGCGCGGCTGCGCGGCGATCGCCTGCGGCTGCGCCAGGTCGTCATCAACCTGATCGGCAACTCGATCAAGTTCACGCGCCAGGGTCACGTCGAGCTGCGCGCCTCGGCGCGGGTCGAAGGCGACGTCGCGCGCCTGCAGGTCGAGGTCAGCGACACCGGCGTCGGCATCGGCCCCGAGGCCATGAGCAGGCTGTTCCGCGACTTCTCCCGCGTCGGCGACCTCAGCGTCGAGGGCAGCGGCCTCGGCCTGTCGATCAGCAAACAGCTGGTCGACGCGCTCGGCGGCCGCCTCGACGTCGACAGCGACCCCGGCGTCGGCACGACCTTCCGCTTCGAGGTGGCGATGCCGCTCCTCGTCGCGCCCGCGGCCCAGCCGACCGCCCAGGCCGACAACCGCCCGCGCATCCTGGTCGCAGACGACGACGGCGCCGGTCGCGAGCTGTTGGTCACCGCGCTGCGGCGCTGCGGTTACGCGGTCGACGGCGTGGCCGACGGCGCGGCCGCGGTCGCCAGCGCGCTCGCGCGGCCGTACGTGGCGGTCATCCTCGACGTCCAGCTGCCCGAGCTCGACGGCCCCGGGGCGGCGCGGCAGATCCGCGACGTCCGCGGCGACGTCGCCCTGATCGCCCTCACCGGCCACACCGAGATCGACGTGCTCGGCCGCTGCAAGGACGCCGGCATCGACGCGATCCTGATCAAGCCGGTCAAGCTCGAGACCCTGCGCGCCACGATCGCCCGCGTCGCCGCCGAGCGCATGCAGCCCGTCGAGCTGGCGGTGATCCGCGGCTACGTCACCGCCGACGACCCTGCCTTCGTCCCCGGCCTCATCGACGTGTACCTGCGCGAGGCCGAGGGCGACCTCGAGGCCCTGCAAGAGGCCGCCGGACGCCGGGAGATCGCGCGAGTCGCTCAATTGGCGCACCGGCTCAAGGGCAGCTCGGCCGGGTTCGGCGCGCGACTGCTCGCCGAACGCTGTCAGTCGCTCTATGCCGCCGCCCGCGCGGAGCAGCCCGCGAGCGACGAACTCGCGGCCGTGGCCCGCGAATTCGCCAGAGTGAAGGCTGCGCTGTCGGTCGAGCGGACTCGGCTCATATCATCGTAGCGATGAATCGCCGCGCGCCTCGGATGTGACGGGCCCCACCGCCCGGACGATGGTCCAGGCGATCGGGCGCATATAGAACTGCATGCATCGCTTCGTGTTCGCGACGACGGTCGCGCTGTGGACCGCCGGGACGGCGTGCGAAAACCAGAGCTCTCACGGCGGCAGCGACGGGACCTCCGGCGGCGTCGTGCTGACCGGCGACGACACCACGGGCGCCATCGACGTGCCGGACCCTGGCGTCATCGGCAAGCTCGACCTGCCCCCGTCCGACGGCGGCAGGCCGGACGACCCGGCGGCGGCCGGCTGCGCCAAGGCCGATTTTTTGTTCGTCATCGACAACTCGGGCTCGATGGCCGACGAGCAGGCCAACCTGATCGCCTCGTTCCCCGGCTTCATCGCCACCATCACCCAGACGATCGCGGCCCAGGACTATCACATCATGGCGGTCCCGACCGACGACGGTCAGGCCGCCGGCCTCAGCACCAAGTGCAACGCCGACTCGTGCGCCTGCATGCCGGCGCCGATCTGCTGCCAGAAGACCTGCGAGCTGTTCGGCAAGGATTGCAACGGCTACGCCTGCGACGCCCTGCCGATCTCCGACTGCGACCAGGTCTACGGGCGCGGCAACGTCTACAACGCCGTCGGTCAGCGCTGCAGCCTCGCCGACGGGCGCCGCTACATGAAGGCCGACCAGCCCGACCTCGCCGGCACCTTCGAGTGCGTGGCCAACATCGGCACCCACGGCAGCGGCGCCGAGAAGCCGGTGCTGGCGACCCTCGAGGCCGTCAGCGACCCGCTCAACGGGCCCGGCGGGTGCGACGAGGGCTTCCTGCGCGACGACGCGATCCTCGTCGTCATCATCATCACCGACGAGGAGGACGACAACGCGATCGAGGGCGAGGGTACGCCCGGCCTGCCCAAGGAGTGGTACGACCGGCTCGTCGCCGCCAAGCACGGCGACACCGACGCGGTGGTGGTGCTCGGCCTGGTCGGCGACGGCAACCTCGACGGCGGCGTGTGCCCGCCCGGCGGCGGCCCGAACATGGACGGCACCGGCGCCGAGTCGTCGCCGCGGCTGCAGGACTTCGTCGACCGCTTCGAGAACGGGGTGATCGGCAGCGTCTGCGCCACCGACTACACGCCGTTCTTCACCGAGGCGGTCGGGGTGATCGACTTCGCCTGCGACGTGTTCGAACCGGTCGGCTGACGCGCGGTGCTGCCATTCCCGGCGAAACCTCGAAGCGCCCGCATTCACCGCGGCGGCCGCTCCGCGCGGCGTCCGGGCCGCCGGCGCGCGTATCCGTGAAACGCCGTGCTTCGGGCGGCTCGCTCGGAGATCGCAGCAGATGTCCGAAGAGACATCCGGCGATGCGCCCGCCGCACCGCGCAATCTCTGGACAATCACCCGTGACGGCGCACACGAATCGTAATAGCCATGACGCCTTTCGCCGCGGTCATGGAGTGAGCGATGCTGGCGGCGATGATGCGTCGCTCAGTACGATTCGCCGTCGAATCATTCCTCGGGCTCGCCGTCGTCGCCGGCTGCGGCGACAGCAGCGGACCTAGCCCCGCCACCGCCACCGGGATCACCGGTGCCACCAGCCTCACCGGTCAGGCGCCCGGGACGACGACCGGACCGGACGCCCCGGGCGGCGATTCGACGGCCGTCCCGACCACCACCACCGGCGATCCGAGCGCCGGCACCACCACCGACAATACGCCGCCCGACGGCCTGCCGAAGCTCGACCTCGGCGAGCAGCCGGAGGGCACCACCGGCGAGAACGACCCGCTGGCGGCCGGCTGTAAGAAGATCGACTTCCTGTTCGTGGTCGACAACTCGGGCTCGATGGCCGACGAGCAGGCCAACCTGATCGCCTCGTTCCCCGGCTTCATCGACACGATCACCAATACGCTGGCGGCCAAGGACTACCATATCATGGCGGTCTCGACCGACAACGGCATGAACACGGGCCTCAGCAGCACGTGCACCAACGGCACGTGCAACTGCACCCCCGCGCCCGTCTGCTGCGAGAACGCCTGCGGCGGCTCGGGCGTGACCTGCAACGGCTTCGACTGCAACGACCTGCCGCTGTCGCAGTGCAACTACGAGTACGGCACCGGCAAGGAGTTCGACGCCACCGGCAAGCACTGCATGCTCGCCGACATGAAGCGCTACATGACGGAGAGCCAGCCCGAGCTGGCCCAGACGTTCGAGTGCATCGCCAACGTCGGCACCTACGGCAGCGGCGACGAGAAGGTCATGCTGTCCGCCACCTCGGCGCTCGGCGACCCGCAGAACGGCGCCGGCGGCTGCGACGAGGGCTTCCTCCGCGACGACGCGCTCCTCGTGCTCGTGTTCATCACCGACGAGGAGGACGACGCCGCCGACGACGGCAAGGGCTCGCCCGGCGAGCCGGCCGAGTGGTTCCAGGCCGTCGTCGCCGCCAAGGGCGGCGAGGAGAAGTCGGCCGTGGTGCTCGGCCTGGTCGGCGACAGCAACCTGCCGATGGGCCTGTGCCCGCCCGGCGGCGACCCGAACGGCGGCGACGGCATGGGCGCCGACGCGTCCCCGCGCCTGCAGAGCTTCGTCGACATGTTTTCGAACGGGGTGATCGGCAGCGTCTGCGCGGCCGACTACACCCCGTTCTTCGCCGAGGCGGTCGGCGTCATCGACACCGCCTGCGACCAGTTCGAGCCGCCGGGCTGATCCGCGGCGTCGCGGTCCCGCGCTGGGCGGGACCGCGGATGTCCCTCGGGACATCTCCTCCGGGCCTGCGCGCCTCAGGCCGGGACGGAGCCGATGACCCACACGTACCAGCTCCAGCAGTTCAGGCAGTAGTACTTCTCGGCCTTCGCTACCACCGCGTCGAACTTGCGGCCCTGGGCGAGGAACTCGCCGCGCGTGCCGTCGACGACCTCGAGCGAGGGGCCCTCGTCGTGCACGAACTGGAAGGCGATCCGCTCGGGATCGGAGGTGTCGAAGCACTCGCTGCCGCAGGGCAGCGGGCACATGCCCTCGACCGTGTCGACCGTGAGCGCGCCGAACACCTCGTTGACGCCGAAGTTGCTGTCGTGGGCGACGCCGGCGAGCAGGACCGCCCCGGTGTCGGCGGCCTTGAGCACGAACCACTCGCCCGAGCCGATGTGGTGGCCCTCGCCCTGCCAGTACGCGTCGAGCGCGACCGTCTGGCCGTCCTGGATGTCGATGGCGAAGTCGGCCGGCGCGGTGACGAAGAGGGTGACTGCGACGTCGAGCAGATCGCCCTGGCTGCAGAGGAGGGCGACCTCGACCTTCCCCTCCACTTGGGTCGCAGTCTGGACGGTGCAGGCCGCCGCGACCGAGATCGTCTCCGGCTCGCCATCCATGACCGGCCAGGTGCCGAAGTCGATGCCGACCTCGGCGGTGACGACCGGATCGCGCGGGACGCAAACCTCACCGCCGGTGTCCGTGTCCGTGTCCGTGTCCGCGGTGTCGCTCGCGGTCGTGTCCGTGTCCGTCGCGGCGGTGTCGGTGTCGCTCGTGGTCGGCTGCGTCGCGGCAGTGTCGGTCGGGTCGGTGTCGGTCGCAGCCGAGTCGGTCGGATCGGTGTCGGTCGCGGCCCCCTCCTCGGGCTTGCAAGCGGGCGCGAGGATCGCGGAGACGAGGACGAGCGCGTGGACAGGAAGCAGGGTGCGGGGCAGCATGTCGGCCGGCCCTGAGCACGGGACGTGCCAAGCGCTACGAGGCGAAATTCGCCGCCCTACGCCAGCGCGTGAGGGAGCCCGCGACACGAACGCCCGGGCGCACGCATCCTCGCGGTCGCCCCGGCCTCCGCGCTCCGGGAGACCCGCGGTCGATCGCAGCTCCGAGCGGCGCCTCGCTCGAGTTCGGGCGAACCCGCCCTGTCCTGCGCGTAGTATGTCCTCATAGACATGCCCGAAACGACATGTCCGTCCAGACAGGCTCTTTCAGAAAATTGTCCGAAGGGACAGGTCAGTCCGGGAACGCGCGCGAGCACTGGTCGAGCAGCCATGGCAGCTCGGCGTTGCGGTCGCCGAGCAGCACCGTGACGCAGGCGGCCACGCGCGGGCTGGTCTCGCGCTCGCAGGCGCTCTGGTCGGCCGCGCGGCTGGCCTGCAGCAGCTTCAGGGCCGTGCCCGCGGGGTCGATGTCGCGGTAGAGCGCGTCGGCGGCCGCGAACATGCCGGCACAGGCCTGCTTGCGGTCCGCGGGCAGCGGGTCGGGCAGGCGCGACGCGACCGCGGTCTTGAGGGCCGCCGCCTCGCCGTCGTAGTCGGGCTGGTTGGCGAACCCGCGCGCGTCGTTGTTGGCCGTGCGACCCGCGGGCGGGCTCGCCGGGCTCGCCGGCGTCGGCGCGGCCTCCGACGCCGTCGGCGAGGCCGAGCGCCCGTCGGGGGCCGGCGTACAGGCGGCGATCAGCACCGCCGCGAGGAGAGCGTCGCGCGCGCGAGGCATGCGGCCGGAGCATAGCCGCCCCTGCCCCGGACGTCTCCTTATCGCCCGCCGCTCCGAGCTCGCGGTCCGCCGATCGTCGCCCGAGGCCCCGTCGCCGCGCCCGCGAGCCCCTGGTGCGGTCCTTTCGGCGCGCCCAACCGCACGCCCGTGCGCATGCGCCGGCGCCGGCACGCCGCGATAAGATGCCCGCCATGACGGTGTTCTCCCGCCGCGCCTGGCCCACGGTCTCTCTCGCCCTCGCCGCGCTCCTGTCCGCGCCCGCGAGCGCCGCGACCGAGCCGGGCAGCTTGCAGAACCCGCTCGAGAAGTCGGCCGACTGTCGCAAGTGCCACGCCTTCGCCAACCCGCCGGAGCACGCCGACGTGCCCAACGTCTCGCCGATCGCCTGGGCCGGCGGCATGATGGCCAACGCCGCCCGCGATCCGGTGTTCTGGGCCGGGGTGGCGATCGCCGCCCAGGACATGCCCGGCGAAACCGCGAGCTGCGTCCGCTGTCACTCGCCGCGGGCCTTCGTGGCCGGCCGCGACGACGCCACCGCGATCGACGATCTCGACCCCGACGACCTCGCGGGCGTCGACTGCGACCTGTGCCACCGCATGATCGACGACGGCGTCACGCCGCTCGGCGACGCCCACTACACCATCGACGACGTCCTCGGCGAGGCCGGCGACGTGCCGAAGCAGGGCCCGTGGTCGTACGACGGCGGCGACAAGCCGATGCACAGCTGGGTGGTCGGCGACCTGCTGGGCCGCTCCGAGCACTGCGGCACCTGCCACGACGTCACCACCGGGCGCGACCGCCTCGACGACGACGGCCAGCCGATCGGCGCCAAGTTCAACGAGCAGCGCACCTACAGCGAGTGGCTCGCCAGCGCCTACGCGGCCGAGGGCCCCGACTTCAAGTCATGCCAGGACTGCCACATGCCGGCGGTCGACAACGTCGCCGGCTGCGCCGAGTTCAACAGCCAGGGCATCGTGCACGCCACCGGCGGTCGCCGCCACGACCTCGCCGGGGCGAACCGGCGGATGGTCGAAATTTTGAAGTCGCTGTACGGCAGCGCCGGCAGCGGCGACATCGACGACGCCTACTTCGACGTCGCGCTCGCGGGCATCGACCTCTCGCTCGGGGGCGCGGCCACGCTCGAGGTCACCGCGCCGGCCTCGGTCGACCTGCAGGCGGGCATCGACGGTTGGGGCGTCAAGGTCACCAACAACACCGGCCACAAGCTGCCGAGCGGCTACTCCGAGGGCCGCGTCATGTGGCTCGAAGTCACCGCCAGCTACATGGGCGAGCCCGTCTACGGCTCGGGGCGGTGGATCGCCGGCCAGGGCCTCGAGGGCGACCCGCAGCAGCGCACCTACGAGGCGATCGCGGTGCATCAGCAGACCGGCGCCACCAATCATCTGCTCCTCAACGACTACTGGCAGGTGGACAGCCGGATCCCCCCGAAAGGCCTCCAGGCCGGCATCGAGACCGACCCTGTCGGCGACCGCTACGCCCAGCTCCCCGACGAGACCTGGCCGCACTGGGACGAGGTCACCTACGCGTTCGCCCCGGCGCGCCTCGTCGACCTCACGCCCGGCCAGGACGACCTCCTCGACCTCCGCGTCCGCCTCCTCTACGTCATCAACACCCCCGCCTACCTCGAGTTCCTCGCCAGCGAGAATCACACCAACAGCGCCGGCGCCGACGCGCAGGCGCTGTTCCCGGCCGACCCTGACCCATTGGTCCTGGCCGAATGGACAGCCTCGGTCCCGCTCCGCGGCCTGGTCGAGGAGGGCGAGTCGAGCGACGGCACCAGCGACGGCACCGCCACCAGCGACAGCACCGGCGACGCACCGACCACCGGCGCGACGACCAGCAGCACGAGCGCCGCGAGCACGGGCCCTGCCCCCACCGGCACCACCGCCGATGTGACCGACAGCGCGACCACCGGCGGCCAGCAGGGCGGCGACGACGGCTGCGGTTGCCGGCAGACCGGCCCGACCGGCGGCTTCGCGCTGCTGCTGCTGGCGCTCGGCCGCCGCCGGCGAGCCCGTCGCTGACGCGCTCGCCGAGCCGGCTTCGCACTGCTGCTCGCGCTTGGCCTTCGAGCCCGCGCCAGTCGCTCGGCCTGGACCGGCCTCGCGCTGCTGCTCGCGCTGCGCCGCTGCCGAGGCGTTTCGCGGATGAGCGCGCCGCCCCCTTCATGAGCCGCCCTCGCTAGTACGGGCATTCGCTCGGACCCATCCCCGAACGCCCCACCCTCGTGACTTCCGCCATTCACGTCGGGCCATTACCGGGACGCACCTTTGCAAGTCAGTCTATTCGCTCGATGCCCCTCCTCTTGAGCCCCGTCATTCGGGTCATGGGCGGAATGCTCTGCCTCGCAAGTCCGCTCATTCGCCGGCACACCGGAGCCTCCGTCATTCGCGACGAACTCTCGCTACGCGCCCGCCGCTGCGACGCCCGTCGCCGCGGCGCGACCTCCCCGGAGAACCGTCCCGCCGGCCGGCAGACCTGCCCATGCGTCACGGAGATCTACCGCGCGCAATTTCGCCCACCGACCTCTGCCTTCGCGTCAAGCACGCACCAAGTATGAACAGCGTCCTGGCCGCCTCGTAGCCCGGCTTTGGTTAAGCCAGCATCATTCAAGATTGCAATTTCCAGACAAGAATTTCCCGTAAAATTCATGCGTGCCAGCCCCGCCAGGGCCCTCTCTCGCGGCTTCTCGCCCGGCCCGACCGTGCGCGAGGTGAACCTGCCGCCATCCACGCCGTGCGCGGTGGCTACCGACCTCGAGCGGCGCCGTGCTGTCACATTGACGCATGCGCGCGATCGACATGTCTCTTCGGACATATTTCAGTCGATCGCATCGATGAGCGCGAGTTCATCTGACGCCGCGCTGACTCGGCCGTGGGCCGGTGAACCGCACTTAACTCGACCGTCGGCGGGCCCGCTCCTACCTTGATTGCGTCGAGTCTCACCAGTCGGGGCGCCGGTTCGCGGCGCCGGGGAGAGCTCCGTTGTCGCCACTATTGTCCTCCATCACCGCCGCTCCGGTGGCGGGTGCGCCGTGGGGCCTCGCGCTGTCGCAGCTCGCCGGCGTCCTGCTGTTGCCGCTCGTCTGGCTCGGCGTCGCGGCGCAGGTCGAGGCCGGGCTGAGCGGGCGTCGGGGCGTGCGGCTGCTGCAGCCCGCGCGCGACCTGCTGCGAGCGCTGCGCAAGAGCGCAATGATGCGGCCCCGCGGCCTGCTCGCGGTCGTCGCCGCGCTCGCCCTCGCAGCGCTCGCGCCGATCGTCGGCCCGACCTCGCCGCTCGCGTTCCACGGCGACCTCGCCGTGCTCGTCGGCCTGCTGGCCCTCTATCACCATTCGCGGCGCGGCGCCGAGGCCCCGCCTTGCAACGCGCTGCAGCTCCTCGCGCTCGTCGCCGCAGTGCTCGCCGGCACCCAGGTCGGCCTCGACGCGCTGGTCGCCAGTCCGCGCTGGATTGTCGCCACCGTCTGCGCCGCCGCCACGTCGCTCGCGCTGCGGGTCGTCGCCGTCGATCGCCCGAGCGACGTCGTAGGCCACGGCCTCGCGCGCTACCTCGACGGCGTCGTCGCGGTCGCCCTCTCCGGTCTGTTCGCCGCCCTCCTCCTCCCGCCCGCGCGCGGCTGGCCGGGCGTGTCCGTGCACCTGATCGTCTCGCTCGCGCTCGCGGCAGTGGCGGGGGCCTTCGCGGCTCGCGTCGCCCGGCCGCGCCCCGCCGCGCAGTCGCTGTACTTCGGCGGCGCTGCGCTGTGCGAGGGCCTCGGCGTCGTCCTGCACCTGCGGGGTGGCGAATGACCGTCCCGCGATCGGTCCAATCGCAGCCGCCGGGCGCGCCCGGAGCGCGCTCGTTCCTGCGGCTGGTGTCGTCGCGCCCGGTCCCCGCGGCGCCCGGCGACGGCGACGGCGGGGCGCGCCCCTTGCTCGTCGCCGCCATCGACGATCTGCCGGAGCTCCCGGGTGACGCCTTCGTCGCCGCGCTCGCGCGCGAGACCGCCGCGGGCGCGCGCGTGCTGGCCTACCACGGCCGCCGCGACGACGACCGCGGCGTCGTCCTGACCGCGGCGCTGGTGCGCCCGCGCGGCCTCGCGGTGATGCGCGGACGAGCCGTCCATGATCGCCCGTTGCCCGCCCTGCGCGGCCCGCTCGGCGCTCACGAGCGCCTGCTCGAAAGGACATACGGGCTGCAGCTCGCCGCGCCGCCGCCACGAGCCGCCGACGCACCGCTCGACCCGCGCGACATGTGGTTCTGGCCCGCCGGCCACGGCGCGGAGGAGCGCGACCCCGGCTTCGGCGGCCTCGTCGATCATGGCCCGCTGCGCCTGCACTGCCGTGGCGACCACATCCGCGTCGTCGAGCTGCGGGCCGGAGCGGAGCACGACGTCGAGACAATGCTCTGCACCCGACCCGTCGCCCAGCTCCCGGCGCTGGTCGAGACCCTGCGCGGCGAGGGCAGCGTCGCCCGGGCCTGGGCTCACGCGATGGCGATCGAGGGCCTCGCCAGCGTCGACCTCGACCTCGCCGGCGACGTCCACCGCGGCGTCGGCCTCGAGCTCGAGCGGATCGCCGGTCACCTCGTCGGCCTCGCCGCCACCGCCCGCGCGATCGGCTTCGGCGCCGGCGCGTCCGACCTCGACCGCCTGCACGCGCTCGTCCGCGACCTCCTCATGCGCCTGTGCGGCAGCCGCCACGGCCACGGCCACGTCCGCCCCGGCGGCGTGCGCGAGGCGATCGGCGCCGCCCGGATCGCCGACGTCCGGGCCACCCTCGCCGGCCTCCGCGGCGCCTTCGCCCGCTGCAGCGCGACGCTGCTGGGCGCTCGCTCGGTCCAGGCCCGACTCGACGGCGTCGGCGGCCTCACCGGCGCCGACGCGACCCAGCTCGGCCTCGTCGGCCCGGCCGCGCGCGCCAGCGGCCTGCCGCACGACCTCCGGCGCGACCTCCCCGGCCGCCTCTACCGCCGCCACGCGGTCGACGTGTTCGTCGAGTACGACGGCGATTGCCTGGCCCGCGCCTCGCTGCGAGCGCGCGAGGTCGACGCCGCCGTCGCCTGGATCCTGAACAGCATCGCCGGGGCCGCCGGCGCGCGCCCGGCCGCGGTGCTCCCTTCGCTCGCCCCGCGTCACCTGGCGATCGCCGCGGTCGAGGGCGCGCGCGGATCGATCGTCCACCTGCTCGAGACCGACGCCGCCGGTCGGCTGCTCGACTACCGCGCCCAGGACCCGGCGATGTTCGCCTGGCCCGCCCTGGCCACCGCCGTCCGTGGCGGCTCGCTCGCCGACGTGCACCTGTGCGCGCAAAGCCTCGACCTCGCCCTCGGAGGCCTCGCGTGCTGAAGCCACGGCTGCGTGGAACTTCGAGTCTCACTCGCTCGAGCACTGCGCCGACACTCTTCATGCCACCGGACTTCGCTCGCGCGCCTCGCAGGTCGAACCTCCTTCCGCGCACGACCGGGCTCGCAGCCGTGAGTGCTCCCTGCTCGAGCGCAGCGCGAAGGTTCGTCCGCGTACGTCCGGACCTCGCTCGCTCGCCTCGCAGGTCGAACCTCCGTCCGCGCACGACCGCTCGCGAGCAGGTGGCCATTCCGCAGCTCGCGAACACCCGCATTCGCTCGGCCCTCGCGCTCGGAGGCCTCGCGTGCTGAACCCTCGTCTCCGCCCAGCCGCGAGTGCTCGCTGCTCGAGCGCAGCGCGAAGGTTCGTCCGCGTACGTCCGGACCTTGCTCGCTCGCCTCGCAGGTCGAACCTCCGTCCGCGCACGACCGCGAATGCTCGCGAGCCGTTGTCCGCTCCGCAGCTCGCCAACACGAGCATTCGCTCGGCGCTCAAGCCCGGGGACCTCGCGTGCTGACCATGCTCCGCAACCTCCGGCCGCCGCCGCGGCGCGCCCTCCCCGACCTGCGCGCCGCCGAGGCGGCGGGCTTCTGCGGGCTACCTGTCCTTCAGGACAGAGAGTGCCCGAGCGGCTGCGCTGCCTGTCTCCCGGTGTGTCCCGGCGGCGCCCTGGCGCGGACCGGCGGCGCCCTCGCGCTCGACCTCGGGCGCTGCGTGTTCTGCCGCGAGTGCGTCACTGCCTGTCCCGAAGGCAAGGTTCGATTCAGCTCCGAGCACCGGCTCGCCAGCGGCACCCGCGGCGGCCTCGTGATCGGCCCCGAGCGCCGCGCTCCGGCCCCTGCGGCCGCCTCCGCCGCGTTTCGCCGGCTCTACGGGCGCTCGCTCAAGCTGCATCGCCTCGTCCTCGGCGGCTGCGACGGCTGCGACTGCGAGCTGCGAGCCTGCGCCGACGGTCACTTCGACATGGGCCGCTGGGGCATCGACTGGGTCGACGCGGCGCGCGACGCCGACGGCCTCGTCATCTCGGGCCCGATCGCCGCCGCGGCCGACGACGCGCTGCTGCGGCGCACCTGGGACGCGATCGTCGGGCCCAAGATGCTGATCGCGGTCGGTGCCTGTGCCATCGGCGGCGGTCCGCACCACGACAGCGCCGACGCGCGCGGCTTCTTCCGCCAGCACGCGCCCGACCTGTTCCTCCCCGGGTGTCCGCTGCACCCGCTGGCCTTCATCCACGGCGTGCTCGACCTGCTCGGCATCGCCTGAACGCGCCTTTCCCATGCACCACTCCTCACCACGGGCCTCGCACATGCCGGCACACACGACACCATCCTCGGCCAAGATCCTGGTCGTCGAGGACAACCGCAAGCTCGCCAGCTTCCTCTCGCGCGCGCTCACCGAGGAGGGCTACGTGGTCGACCTCGTCGACGACGGCGCGGTCGCGGTCTCGCAGGCGCGCAGCATCGAGTACCACCTCGTGATCCTCGACTGGATGCTGCCCTCGCTCGACGGCCTGCACGTGTGCCGCGCCCTGCGGACCGCCGGCAAGTCGGTGCCGATCCTCATGCTCACCGCCCGCTCCGAGTTTTGCGATCGGGTCTCCGGCCTCGACGCCGGCGCCGACGACTTCCTGCCCAAGCCGTTCGACCTCAGCGAGCTGCTGGCCCGCGTGCGCGCGCTCGGCCGCCGCGGCCAGCGCGACCGCTACCTCGAGGTCGGCCAGCTCCGCATCGATCGCCAGGACCGCACCGTCACCTTCGCCGGCGCGGACCTCGACCTCACCCACCGCGAGTTCATGCTGCTCGGCTACCTCGCGCGCGAGGCCGGCCGCGTGGTGTCCCGCGTCGAGCTGCTTCAAAACGTGTGGGAGACCGCCTACGACCCGGGCACCAACATGATCGATGTCCACGTCAAGAACCTGCGGACCAAGCTCGGCGAACACGCGTCCATGATCGAGACCGTCCGCGGCATCGGCTACCGCTGGCAAGCCGAGCCCGGCAACCGCGTGGCCTGACGCGCCGGCTCCTCGCGTGACCGCCTGCCCCATCGGACCTGTCTCTTAAGACCTGTCCTTTCGAGTCGCAAAGAGCGCCAGGCAGTCTCTCCGCCTGTCCTATCGGACCTGTCCTTTCGGACCTGTCCTCTTGCGCCGCCGCGGATCGAACCACACCCCCACCTCGATCCCGAGGTTCAACTCGACCCCGCCCACGGCCGCCAGCGCCGCCTCGCCGGGGCGCGCCAGGAGCGGCTTGCGCGGGCCGTCCGGGCCGGGTTCGCCCGAGGCCCACAGCTCCGCCCGCGCCCCGGCACGCACCGCCACGGCCGGCAGGCGCAGCCAGAAGCCGGGCGACAGCCGCAGGCCGCCGCCGACCAGGGGCCGCGAGCTCGCGCGAGTGACAGTGACCTCGTCGCCGGGCAGCCCCCACCACTCGACCCCGACGAGCCCGACGATCGGCAGCTCGAACGCCCGCACGCGCACGCCGAAGCCCGCCCCCGCGGCCACGCGCACGCGCACCAGAGTGTGACGGTCGACCGGAGCCACCGTCGCGCGCACCTCGACCGCGGCGATCGCCCCTCGCCGCCAGCGCAGGTCGAGCCCGAGCCCGAACATCGCCCCGCGCACGCCGGCCAGCGGCCGGTCGAGCCCGAACGACGCGCCGTCGTAGCGCACCAGGCCGAGCTCGAGCGGCGGCGGCACCGGGGGCGAAGGCGGCCGCGGACACGCCTGCACCTCCGGACATTTTTTTAAAAAAGTGTCCTTTGGGACATTTGTTTGGACCGGCAAGGGCGGTGGCTCGGCGATCGCCGGCGGCACCGGCACGTCGCGCTGATCGGGGGCGACCGAGTCGTCCTCGATGGCCGCGATCAGCAGCGCCAGCGCAGCCGCCACCGGTCGCGCCGGCGGCTCGTCGGCGGTGTCGACGACGCGAAAGTAAGCCCGCCCGTCAGCGAGGATCAGCGCGACCTGGACCTGCGTCGGCGACGTCCGCCGCAGGTCGACGAACGCCCGCAATCCGTCGCGCACCCGCAGCTCGTCGCCCTGCTGCGCCAGCGCCAGCGACGGCAAGCGCACCCGCAGCGCCCGCTCGAGGTCGGTGAACTCGACGCCCTCGACCCGCACGAGCGCGCCGGCGATCGTCGGCGCGGGGACCACGGGGCCACCGCTCATGCCCTTCGCCGCGGCCGGACTCGCCGCGGGCACCGACACAGGCGAAGCGCTCTTGCTCGCCTCCGGGATCGCCGCGGCCGGCGAGTGCTTGCTCGCCCCCGTCGCTTCGACAGGCGAGGCAACCGTCGCGCCTTCGCTCGGCGGAGACGCCGTCGTCGGCGAGTGCTTGCTCGCCTCCATCGCGTCGACAGGCTTGCTCGCCTCCGTTGCTTCGAGAAGCGAGGCAACCTTCGCACCCGACGCCGAACTCTCGCTCGCGCCCGCCGTCTCCCGCGTGCCCGGGGGCGCGGCGGTCGAGCTCGTCAGCGCGAGCGCGAGCAGGGGGGCGGACAGCACGGCGAGCCGCTATATAGCCCGCCGGAGCCCAACGGGCGAGGGCTCACGGCTGGCCGAGGCAGTCGGCCAGCTTCTGGTCGCACAGCGCGGGCTCGAGGCCTTCCTCGAGGCACGCCTTGTGGAGGTCGAAGCACTCGTCGGGCGCGGGCGGATTCGGCGGCCCCACGCACAGCTGCCACTGCGCCTTGCACTCCTCGGGCGCGCCGCCCTGCTGCACGCAGACCTCGAGCTCGAGGTCGCAGTCGCTCGGCGGCGGCGGCGGCTGGTTCAGGCACTCGAGAAATTGCGCCTCGCACTCCGCGGGGTCGAGGCCCTTCTCGAGGCACACCTGGAAGTCCTGCTCGCACACGTCGACCGGCGGCGGCGGTTGCAGGTTCAGGCACTCCTGCAATTGCCCCTCGCACTCCGCCGGGTCGCCGCCCTGCTGCAGGCACGCCTCGAACTGCCACTTGCAATCGTCGGGCGGCGGCTGCGGGTTCCAGCACTGCTGCAATTGCGCCTCGCACTCGTCGGGATCGATCCCCTGCTCGAGGCACTGCTGGAATTGCCACTCGCAGTCGGGCGGCTTCGGCGCGCACAGCTGCTCGCACACCTCCGGCGGCTGGCCCTGCTCCGCGCACTTCTGCCAGCAATCGTAGGGCGCCGGCTCGCCGAGGCACTCCTGCAATTGCCCCTCGCACTCGGCAGGATCTCCGCCCTGCTGCAGGCACGCCTCGAACTGCCACTTGCAGTCGTCGACCGGCGGCGGCGGCTCCCAGCACTGCTGCAATTGCGCCTCGCACTCCGACGGATCGATCCCCTGCTCGAGGCACTCGTGAAATTGCCACTCGCAGTCGACCGGCGGCTGCGGCTCGCACAGCGCCTTGCACTCCTCGGGCGGCAGGCCCTGCTGCTCGCACTGCAGCCAGCAGGTCTCCGCCGGCGGCGGCTGGCCCAGGCACAGCTGCAGCTCGTCCTCGCACTTGGCGGGATCGATCCCCGCCTCGAGGCACAGCTGGAACTGCAGCCCGCAGTCGTCGACCGGCGACGGCGGGCAGGGGTGGGGCGGGCACAGCTGCTCGCACACCTCGATCGGCTGGCCCTGCCCGAGGCACTTCGCCACCTCGAACTGGCAATCGACCGGCGGCGGCGGCTGCGTCGGCACGCACTGCTCGAGCTCGAGCTTGCAGGTCGGCGGATCGATCCCCGCCTCGAGGCACAGCTGGAACTGCTGCTCGCAATCGTCCGGCGCCGGCACCGGCGCCGGCGAGCAGCCCTCGAGCAGCGGCGCGCACTCGTCCGCAGTGTGGCCCTGGTCGAGGCAGAACACGTACTGCTGCTTGCAATCATCAGGCGCCGGCTCCTCGTCCTTGCCGTCGCCCTCCTCGACGTCGACCTTCACGTCGCAGCCGGTGGGTGCCAGCACGGCGCAGGCCGTGCAGGAGAACAGAAAGCCGAGTCGGCGCAACAGGGAAAGTGTCTTCATGGCAACGTCCTTCTCGCGATGCGTTTCGTCGGTGAGTGACGCGGACCCTGCCGCGATTACAGCCCGGCCATGCGAATTGCGATCAGGGCGGCTGACACTCCGGCGGCCCGACGTACACGTCGTCCACGCTCCAGCCCGCCACCGGCGGCAGGCCTGGCTCGGGGTGGTGATGACAGAAGCGGACCCTCAGCGCCGCATTGAGGAAAGGCGTGAGGTCGAGGACGTGCGGCATCCACTCGGGCTCGTCGAGCGGCTCGTTCTTGCTCTCGAACACCGAGTTCCAGGCCTTGCCGCTCCACACCTCGACGCGCGCGCTCGACGGGTTTTGCGGCGGCAGCGGCACCGCCGACAGCTGACTCCAATACTGCAGCACCACCGGCTGCGCCAGCTGCAGCGCGTCGATCGACGGGCTGGTCAAGCACGCGTCCGCGGGCAGCGGCTCGTCCGGCAAGCACCCGCCGATCGCCGCGCCGGCGAGCATGTTCTCGCCGCCGGGAGAGTGATCTTCGGCCGGATCTTCGAACCCGTTGGCGGCGCACTGCGAGGGGAGCGCGGGCCCGATCATCCACGGCGGATCGGTCATCCACGCCCCGGGGTCGTTGAAGTCGAACAGCGACACCGGCCCCGGCTTGCCCACGCACTGGCCCTGCGCGCAGAAGTCATCGACGGTACACCCGAGCCCGTCCTCGCACGGCTCGCCCTCGTTCGCGAACTCGACCGCGCAGTTGCCCGAGGTCGGATTACAAAAGCCGTGCTGGCACGGGCCGTCGAACCCGCCGCAGTCGCGCAGCACGCCCGTGCACTTGCCGGCCACGCACAGGTCGCCGTCGGTGCACAGGTCGCCGTCGTCGCACTTGTCGCCGTCGAGTTCGAGGTACATGCACTGGCCTTCGTCGCAGAGCGGCTGGCGGCAGAACTCCGCCGGGCAGTCCGCGGCGACCCGGCACTGCGGCGGCAGGCCGCACAGGTTGTCGACGCACAGGTCGCCCTGGCAGTCCCACGGCCCCGCGCACTTCTGCCCGGGCCCGCACGGCGGACAGGTCGGCCCGCCGCAGTCGACGTCGGTCTCGGCCCCGGAGACGACGCCGTCGAAGCACGGCTCCTCCGGGCCCTCGGTCGGCGTCGGCGGCTGCGGGCCCGTCAATGTCGAATCTGTCCCCGGGGACATAGTCTCCGAACCAGATTCGGTGGCCGGGGCGGGCGGGTCGGAGCTGTCGTGGAATTGATAGACCACCGGCGGACAGGCCGCGAGCGGCAGGAACGCCAGCACTGCCGCCCCTCGGCGAACCGTCGCGACCGCCGCCGCGAGCCCGCGGGCGCCCCTCGCGGCGTCTGCCTCGCCTGGCTTCGCCGCGACGGCCCCACGAGCGATCCTCACCCCACCGGCCGCGACCTTCTCGATCCGCTCGTCGCCGCGGGTCGTCCTTTGTCCCGCAGTCATTCCGACTGCACGCATCACCATGCGCCTCACGGCTCGCCCTCGAGCACGCGCGTCGCCTGGTGGCGATGCACGCCGTTCGGGAAGTCGGTCACGTAGTTACGCCAGCAGCTCGCGCGCTGGCCCTCGTCGGCCCGCCGGCACAGGCCGGCGCGCGCGTCGTCGGCGTAGCGCCCGCGCGGGAACGCCTGCAAATACGTCCGCCACAGCGCGACCTCCTCGTCGCCGCCGTGACGCTGGCGAGCCAGGGAGAACAGGTCGCCGTAGGCCAGGTCGGCCGCGCGCGAGCCCGGGGCCAGCGCGACGATCTGCCGGTACAGCGCCTCGGCCCCGGCGAGGTCGCCCGCCTCCCACTTCGCCTCGGCCTCGCCGTCGAGCCGCCGCAGCCGCTCCGCCGGCGTCTCGCCACGCGGCCGCGCCGGCCCCTTCTCCGGCGGCTCTTTCACACCTGACCTTTCGGGCATGTCTTTATTTTTATCAAAGACATCCTCGACGGGCGGCGCGACTTCGACGGGCGGCGCCACTTCGGCGGGCACCTCGACCTCGCTCGCGGGCGCCGTCGGGCCCGCGCCTGGCCGCGCCCGCTCGACCCGCGTCGGCGCCGGGGCGGGCGCCACCTCGTGACGCGACGGCGACGCATCGTCCTGAAACGGCGCCTGGATGGCCGTATCGGGGCCGCCTTGCCCGCGGGTCAGCAGCGGGCGGACACCGAACGCCAGCGCCGCGACCGCTGCCGCGGCGGCCAGCCACATCCACGTCCGCGACCCCGCCTGCCTGTCCCCGGGGACAGGTACTGGCGGAGGTCCGGCCGCTCGCACTGCCGCGCAGTCGTGATCGATCTCCGCGCGCGCCGCGGCCAGCAGCGCCGCGAACTCGGCCTGCTCGCGCGCCGGCACCTTGCCGCTCGCGTCGCGGCGCAACTGCGCCACCGGGGCCAGCTCGCGCACCTCGACCAGCGCCGCTGCAGGCACGCGCTTCGGGTCGCGCGCGTGCGCCTCGGCGACCACTGCGGCGAAGTCGGGCGCGAGCAGGTCGCGCCGCATCGCCTCGGCGAGGTCGGTCGCGGCGGCGTCGACGATGTCGTCGAGGTCCTTCACGCCGGCTCCTCCTCTTGCGGCGGCAGCACGCCCCACTCCACCAATTGTTTGCGGATCCGCTGCCGCGCCCGGCTGGCGCGCACTGCCAGGTTGCCGCTCGAGATCCCGAGCTGCTCGGCCGCCTCCTCGGGGCTCAGGCCCTCGAGGTCGCGCAGCACGAAGGCCACGCGCAGGTGATCGGGCAGGGTCTCGAGCGCGGCGTACAGCGCTCGCACGCGCTGGCGCTGATGCAGCGCCCCGTCGGGCGGCGGGGCGCCGGCGTCGAGCGACCGCATCACCTCGAGCCGCGCGTGCGCCTTGGCGGTGCTGCGCTGCGATCGCCAGTGATTGCGCACCACGTTGATCGCCACCCCGTGCAGCCAGGTCGACAGCTGCGAGCGGCCGTCGAAGCCGGCGATCTTCAGCAGCGCCTGCACGAAGGTCTCCTGCACCAGCTCCTCGCTCAGGCCGGCATCGCCGGTGAGCGCGCGGACGTGGCGATAGACCCGCTCGTAGTGGTCCTGGTAGAGCCGCGACCACGCGCTCATCTCACCGGCCTTGGCCCGCTGGACCAGCTGTTCGGTGCTCGCCCGCTGGGGCGGCGCCGCGGGGGAGGTCGGGCCCGGGATGGAGGGCACCGGCCGGAGGTGACTGCCGGGGGTCATGCGCTCGGACCGGTGAGCCGCGCGAACGGCCTCGAGATTACAGCCGATCGCACGACGCCGATGCGGACCTCCGCGGCCCGCTCACCCGCGCGCGGCCCTCAGGGCGCGTTGACGCCGCGCAGCGCCGCCGCGTGGGTGGCCACGCCGAACACCGCCGGCGCGCCCCACAGGATGTTGCCGCGGAAGCCGATGTAGAACATGCCCCCGGCCTGCGTGCGCACCTTCTCCGGCACGTCCTCGCGCGCGAGCGGGCTGTCGAACTGACCGCCGAGCACGATCGCCCCGAACCCGCCGAGGCCGATGCCGATGTCGGCGACGAAGCCGATCGGGCTGCGCACGTTGTCGAACCGTCCGTCGGGCTTCTGGATGCCGGCGACCTTGAACGCCAGGCCGCTCGAGAACTCGATCGTCGGCGACCAGCGGCCGCGCTTGAACCAGTAGCGGCCGGCGAAGCCGACGTTGCCCCAGACGTCCTTGCTGTCGCTGGCGATGATGCCGCCCTTGGGTCCGAGCGACACCCGCGTGTACTTGAACGACCCGCGCTGCTCGACGAGCGTCGGGATGCTGACCCACACGTCGTATTGCACGCGGGCCGAGCTCCACTTGTTCAGGTCGCCGGGCGAGGCGACGTCGCCCTGGCGCACGCGATACGCGTAGCCCGACGTCGCCTGCACCTCGACCACGACACCGCAGGTCGGGTCGGCGATCAGGCAGCGCCAGCGCGACTTGCGTTCGCTGGGCGGCGGGCTCGCCTCGAGCCCGTGGCGCAGCCGCAGCTGCTGCATCTCGGCGTCGGTGTAGAACGGCGGCCCGGGCTTCTCTTGCGGCCCGGCGGCGTCAGCCGCCGGCGGTGCCGGGGTCTCGGCCACGGGCACCGGCACCGGCGGTTCGGGCGGAGCCGCGGGGACCGCCCCGGTGGCGCTCGGATCCCACACCGGCAGCTCGGGCGACTTCGGCGACTGCACCGACGGCGCGGTCGTCGTCCCGGCCGGCGAGGTCGCCGTCGCGGTCGAAGTCGTCGTCGTGGTGGTCGTCGTCGACGACGGCGTCTGCACCGGCGGCGGCGCGCTGGTCGGCGTCTGCACCGGCGGCTGCGCGAGCGCCAGCGACATGGCCCAAGAGACAGAGAGAGACAGGAGCGCGCTCATTGCATCGCTCCTCCGGCCAGCAGGCCGAGCAAGACGAGGCCGATCGCCGGCAGCGCGGGGATGGCGTGGGCGCGGAAGCCGGTGATCACCCGCGAGTCGCCGTCGAGGAAGTCACCGCTGACGAAGAACCCACCCCAGCCGCCCCAGCCGGCCGCGACCTCGAGGTGCGTGCCGTTGTACCAGCCGGTGTAGGTGAGCACCGACGAGCGGACCACGCCGACGGTCAGGTCGACGTGGAACGCGTTGCGCTTCTGGCTCAGCCACAACTGATTGACGAGGCCGAAGCGATACGCCGAGGTGTGCGGGGTCGTCTGCACCACCTCGTCGGGCGCGTCGACGACGGAGCCGGTGTTGGCGGCCACGCCGGTGCCGCGGGACCAGCTCGCCACCACGCCGACCGACCACGGGTTCCAGCGCTTGCGGGCCAGTTGCAACGGACGGACCGTGAAGCCGCCGCGGAAGTTGTAGTGCGCGTAGGGCAGGTCGACACCGCGGTCGCCGGCGATGCCGTTGATGCCGATGCCGACGTCGACGCTGGCGATCAGGGCCGAGCTGCACTTGGCGTCCTCGACGAAGCAGAACGCGCCCTTGCCGACGGAGAAGCGCGGCGGCGCGGCCGGCGGAGGTCCGCTCGAGAAGTGCGACTCGGTCGCCGCTTCGGGCGCAAAAAACGGCCCGTGCTCGGGGGTCGGACCCGAAGGCGCGGGAGCGGGCGCCTGAACCAGGGCGAGCAGGAGGACGGCCGTAGTCACCGAAGGGACCTCAGGATGCAGAACTCGCGCGGGACTTACAACCCACCCGCGATCGGACCTGCAGGGAACGGCCGGGGCGGGTCTGGGACACCACACCACCAATTCGCGCATGTCGCGCGAGCCCGGCAGAGGGCCGTGACGCGGCGGAACAGCGGCCGGGCGCCCGTCACTCGTTGGCGAGGCGGTTGGCCCCGCGAGCGATCGCCTTGCCGATCGAGACGCCCAGCATCTCTTCGGCCTCGCGCTGGGCCTCCTCCCACGCCGGCGCGACGTCGGCGATGAGCTTCATGCCCTTCTCGGTGATCTGGATCTCGTGCGAGCGCGCGTCGTCGATGTCGGCCAGCTTGAGCCAGCCGCTCTTGCACATGCGCTCGACGTTGCGGCTGACCGTCGACGCGTCCATGTGCATCCGCTGCGACAGCTCGTTCGGCGTCAGCCCCTGCGTCTGCATCACCACGACCAGCGTGTTGAGCTGAGCGATCCGCAGCTCGAAGGGGCGCAGCGCGTCGTCGTAGAGCTTGCTGATCGCGCGGTTGATGATGCGCAAGCGGTACGCCGTGCACTCATCCATGATGCGCGCCGCAATATCACTCACCTGCTTCGTCGCCCGCCGGCCACCCATCGCCGCGACATTGTATAGGAGAGGAATCGCGGGTCAACCGGCCCATGTCGAGCGCGGACGGTCGTTCGCGAGCCGAGGCGCGACATCGCCACATGTCTTTTGAGTCAGATCAAGGGCGCGGGCCCGCGCCTTCGCCCGTGGACAGGCAGCGGCGGCAGCTCTTACCGTCGCTGCATGAGCGACCTCCGCTGGTCCGACGAGCAGCTCGATCACCTGCGCACGTGCGGTGACGCCGAGGCCGACGACGTGATCCTCGACTTGTTCGCGCGCGGCGACGACGTCGTGCGCGCGATCAACATGCTGATGCGCGACCTCGTCGAGAACAACGACGTGCCGGCGACCTCGCTGCCGCCCGGCGCGCGCGCGTACTTCCTCGCCACCGGCCTGCCGAGCTGGGCCGACCCCGCGCGCATCGAGCTCGGCCAGCGTGTGTTCCATCGCTACGGCCCGCTGGTGATCCTCCTGCTCAACACCTACTCGCTGCCGATCTGCTACGCCGCCGCCAAGGGCGCGCAGGTGCTGGTCCGCACCGGCCGGCTGCAGTCGAACCCGCAGCGGCGGATCGTCGAGACCGCCCAGCTGGTGGTCGACGTCATGGCGCCCGGCGGCCTCGACCCGACCAGCGACCGCGGCGCCGGCCTGCGCTCGGTCCAGAAGGTGCGGCTGATGCACGCGACGATCCGCCACCTGCTGCGCCGCGACCCGAGCTGGGACCCGGCGTTCGGCCTGCCGATCAATCAAGAGGACATGCTCGGCACGCTGATGAGCTTCTCGGTCGCCACCCTCGAGGGGCTGGAGCGCCTCGGCGTCGCGCTCGCCGCCGACGAGGTCGACGCGTACATGCACACGTGGAACGTGATCGGCGCGGTCATGGGGCTGCGGCAGGAGCTGCTGCCGCGCGACTACGCCGAGGGCCGCGCGCTCGCCGACCGCATCGGCGAGCGCCACTTCGCGGCCTGTCCCGAAGGACAGGCGCTCACTCGCGCCCTGCTCGAGATGATGGAGTACCTGGCCCCGGGCACCGCCTTCGACGGGGTGCCGGCCGAGTTCGTGCGCTGGTTCACCGGCGACCGCGTCGCCGACATCCTCGGCGTGCCTGCTATCCCGCAGCGCTCGCCCCTCATCGATCTCTGGCGGCTGTTCGGCCGCGTCGGCGACCGCCTCGGCGACCGCTCCGAGACCATGCAGCACGCGGCGACCCTGCTCAGCCGCGCCTTCGTCCAGGGCCTGCTGCTGGCCAACCGCGGCGGTCAGCGCCTGCCGTTCCACATCCCGACCGAGCTGCGCCAGGTCTGGGGCGTCAACTGGCCGTAGCCCTGCCGCGATCGGCCGATCACGGCGATGGACGTCGGCCGAGCTCGGCAGTACGCGCCAAGGCTGACGTAGAGGCAGGTCCCGCAGCAGTGTTGCCGAGCTCGGCAATGCCGCCGCCTTGGCCGTCTCGACTGCTCGCAGCCCGGCCCCGACGCTCGCGGCGCCGGCCTGCGCGCTGCCCGGAAAACTTGGCCGCGGGCGCGCCTGCCGGTATGACCGGGCGAGCCGCTTGAGCACCGCCGCTGCACCGCCCGACCCGTCCTCGGGGCCCTCCGGGCCGGAGCAGCCCTCGACGCGTCGCGCCGACACGGTCGCCTGGACCGCATCGACCTACTTCGGCGAGGGCCTGCCGTGGTCGATCCTCCACCAGGTCGCCGCCGAGTTCTTCACCGCCGCCGGCCTGCCCGCGCGCGAGGTCGGCTTCACCTCGGCGCTGCACTTCACCTCGAGCCTCAAGTTCGTGTGGAGCCCGATCGTCGACCTGGTCGGGACCCTGCGCCAGTGGATCGTCGCCACCCAGTTCGGCCTCGGCGTGTTGATGGCAGTGCTCGCGGTGCTCGCCCACAACATGGCCCAGGGGGCAGGTTCCGGCACCGCCGCCATCTGGCTGGTGCTGATCGCCATCGGCCTGTTCAGCGCCACCCACGACATCGCCTGCGACGGCTACTACATGACCGCGCTCGGCCGCGCCGACCAGGCCCGCTACACCGGCATCCGCGTGGCCGCCTTCCGCGTGGCGATGCTGGTCGGCTCGTCAGGCCTGGTGTTCCTCGGCGGCCGCGTCCACTGGCTGGCCGGCTTCGGCCTCGGCGCCCTGCTCATGGTCGGGCTCGCCGTGGCCCACCGCGTGTGGCTGCCGCGGATCCACGCCGTCCGCCCGGTCGCCCAGTCCACCGGCGACGCGGCGGCCGACTGGCGGGCCCGCGTCGCCCACGTCCGCGGCGCCTACTTCAGCTTCCTGCTGCAGCCGCGGGCCCTCGTCGTCCTGCTGTTCTTGCTCAGCTTCAAGCTCGGCGACGCGCTGATGTTCGGCATGTCGAAGGTGCTGTTCCGCGAGCTCGGCATCAGCACCCCCGACCGCGGCGTGCTCAACGGCTTCGGCACCGCCGCCAGCATCGCCGGCGCCATGCTCGGCGGCCTGTGGGTCGCGCGCGTCGGTCTGCGGCGCGCGCTGCTGCCGATCGCCCTCATCATGGCGGGCACCCTGCCGCTCTACCTCTGGCTCGCCGCCCCTCGCCTGCCCGCCGACGTCATGCTCGGCCTCGGCGCCCCGCTGAGCCTCGCGCACACGCTGTCGCCGCCGCTGTGGCACGTCGGCACCATCCTCGTCATCGAGCAGCTGTGCGGCGGCCTCGCCACCGCGGCCCAGACGATCTTCATCATGAGCCGCTGCCACCCCGACCACAAGGCGGCCCACTTCGCGTTCGCGACCGCCATCTATTCGCTCGCGCAGACCATCTCGGGCACCTACAGCGGCTTTTTGTACGAGGCCCACGGACCGCTGGTGTACTTCTCGATCGCCGCCGTCGCGTGCATCCCCTGTCTGGTGCTGATCCCGTTCCTCCGCCAAAATAGTTGAAGCCGCATGGACCGCGTCGCTCGCAGCGCCTTCGACGTCGCCCGTCAGCGGGTCGGCCGCGTGCTCGCGCCGCTGGTCTTCTTCGCCCTGCTCGTCGCCCCGACCGGCCTGCCCGCGCCGGCCCACCGCCTGGCGGCGATCTTCGCCGCCACGGTGGTCCTGTGGGTCAGTGAGGCGGTGCCTCTCGGGGCCGCGGCGCTGGTCGCCCCGGCGCTGGCGGTGGCGATGGACGTCACCCCCGCGGCCAAGGCGTTCGCCCCGTTCGCCAGCCCGCTGATCTTCCTGTTCCTCGGCGGCTTCATGCTCGCGCTCGGCCTCAGCGAGCAGGGGCTCGACCGGCGGGCCGCGCTGTGGCTGCTCGCGCGCGACTGGGTCCGCGGCTCGCCGGCCCGCGCGCGCACGGCAGTCGGCCTCGGCGCGTTCGCCTGCTCGATGTGGATCTCCAACACCGCCACCACCGCGATGTTGATCCCCGTCGCGCTCGGCCTGTGCTCGGCGATCCGCGGCGCCGCCAGTCCCGAAGACCAGCCTAAGTTCGACCGCTTCGCCGAGGGCATGCTGCTGACCCTCACCTACGCCTGCTCGATCGGCGGCATCGTCACCCCGATCGGCACCGCCCCCAACGTCATCGCCCTCGACTTCCTCGAGCGGCAGGCCGGCGTCCAGCTCGACTTCTTCCAGTGGATCAGCTTCGGCCTGCCGACCGGCCTCGCCACCCTGGCGATCGCCCTCGTCTACGCCCACCGCCGCTTCCCCGCCCCGGTCGCGCGGCTCGACCGCCTCACCGCCGAGGTCCGCGACCAACTTCACAAGCTCGGGCCGATGTCGGCGGGCGAGCGGCGGGCCGCCGGCGTGTTCTTCCTCGCAGTGGCCGGCTGGCTGCTGCCGTCGATCCTCAAGGTCACCCTCGGCGCCGCCCACCCGGCCGCGCAGTGGGCCGACCGCGGCCTGCAGGAGGGCGTCGTCGCCATCCTCGCCGGCGTGTTGCTGTGCGTCGTCCCCGGCGGACGGCGGCCTGGCGTCTCGGTGTTGCCGTGGGACAAGGCGATGCAGCTCGACTGGTCGACGCTCTACCTGCTCGGCGGCGGCTTCTCGCTCGGCGCGATGATGTTCGACACCGGCCTCGCCGAGGCGCTCGCCCGCGGCTTCCTCGCCGGCGCCGGGCCGCTCGCCAGCTCGCCGTTCGGCCTGCTCGCCACCGCCACCTTCCTCGTGCTGTGGCTGACCGAGGTCACCAGCAACGTCGCGACCACCAGCATGATGGTCCCGGTGCTGATCGCCATCGCCCAGGCGGCCGGCATCGACCCGCTGCCGACCACCCTGTGCGTCACCATGGCCGCCAGCTTCGCCTTCACCCTGCCGGTCTCGACCCCGCCGAACGCGATCGCCTACGGCACCGGTCTCATCCGGATCCAGTCGATGATCCGCTTCGGCGTGGTGCTCGACGTGCTCGGCTACTTCGTGCTCATCGCGTGCGGGGCGCTCTTGCTGCCGGCTCTCGGCCTCGGGCCCTGAGCGCGCCCGAGCGGCACCCGCACCGTGAAGCGCGAGCCCATCTCGTACTCGCTCTCGACGCTGATCGTCCCGCCCATCGCCTCGACGAAGCCGCGGGCCAGCGCGAGGCCCAGGCCCGAGCCGCCGAAGCGCTTCCGCAGCGAGCTGTCGGCCTGGTAGAACGCCTCGAACACGCGCCGCTGCTGCTCGGTCTTGATGCCGATGCCGGTGTCGTGGATCACGAACTCGACCACCCCGTCGTCCTTGAGCTGCACCGCCAGCCCGACCTCGCCGAGCTCGGTGAACTTGCAGGCGTTGGCGAGCAGGTTGAGCAGCACCTGGCGGACCCGCTCCGAGTCGCCGAACAGCGCCGCGTCCTGGTCTTCGGGCCACACCAGCGCCACGCCGCGGCGCAGCTGCGGCAGCACCGTCCCCTTCACCGTGCGCAGCAGGGTCGCCAGCGAGAACACGTCCTCGCGCAGCTCGACCCGCTGGGCCTCGATGCGCGACAGGTCGAGCACGTCGGCGACCAGCCGCAGCAGCTGCTGCCCGGCCAGCTGGATCCGCTGCAAGTCGTCGCGCATCTCCTCCGGCGTCGCCTCGCCGAGCTCGTCGAGCATCAGCTCGCTGTAGCCGAAGATCGCGTTGAGCGGCGTGCGCAGCTCGAGGCTCATGTTGGCGATGAACGAGCTCTTGGCCGCGGTCAGGTGCTCCGCCAGCTGCTCGGCCGCCTGCAGCTGCTGCGCCTGGCGCCGCAGCTTGTCGGCCAGGGCGTTGGCGTCCGCGATCGCCGTCTGCATCGTCTTCATCACCACCAGCATCTCGGTGGTCGGGTCGTGCAGCGCGAAGTCCCGCAGCACCAGCCCGGCCGCCGCGACCTGTCCGAGCTCGGTCAGCCACGGCGTGCCGACGAACAGCGCCCCGCCGTCGACCTCGACGATCTCCCCGCGCAGGCGCAGGTCGAGGTCGCGGACCTGCAGCAGCACCACCGAGTCCTTGCGGGCCAGCAGCGCCTTGAGCGACATCTCTTCCAGCACCGGCCGGTCGATCACGAACCACTCGTCGAACGGCCGGCCCGACACGTCGGCCGCCATCAGCCGCCGCAGCGACCGCCCGAGGTCGAGGATCCGCATCTCCTCGTCGAGGGAGATCGAGAACGGGAACAGCCGCTCACATTGCTCGCGCAGAAGCAACAGCATGGTCAGGCGGCCGCCGGTTGGAGTTCGAGACGGAACAGGTCGAAGCCGCCGCGCTCGCGGCCGTGGACGTGCTCGACGGCGATGTCCTCGGCGAACGTGCGGGCCAGGCCCTTGAGCAGGCCGACCACCATCGGCGCCAGCCCCTCGCGGCTCGAGTGATACTCGAGCTCGAGCGCCTGCGGCCCGGCGTCGCGGACCACGAAGCTGGGCGGCCGCATCTTGGCGAACGTCAGGCCGACGCGCGCGTGCATGTTGTCGAGGTTGGCCACGAACTCGCGCAGCGTCGCGCCGAACATCGGCAGCAGCTCGCCGTAGCCGTGGCGCGCGGTGAACAGGATCCAGTGCTCGCCGACCGCCTCGAGCACCTCAGCCGCCGGCGCGCCGAGCACCTCGCTGGCGGCGTCGACCAGCTTGTACGTGATCTCGTCGGGGTAGGACTCCATCGACACGAAGCCCGGCGTCTGCACCCCGGCGCGCGCCTGGATCTGCGCCCACGTGCCCTCGCCGTAGTGCGAGCACACCAGATCTTCGACCGCCTTGTTGACGAGACCGTACATCCTGTCGCCTCCGCGGACGCACCGGCGCCCAGCTCGAGTGTCGGCCAAACACGGGCCCCGGGGCAACGCGGGGACGGGCGGGGTGACACGGAGCGAATGTCGCGCCGAGTCTCACACCCCGATCGCCCGGATCGTCACCAGCGGACCCTCGGGGAAGCCGTCGCCGCGCAGGTCGACCTCGCCCTCGACGTGCCACAGGTTGTCCTCTTCGGGGTCGACGAGCACCTGCGTGACCCGCCAGCGCTGGTCGGCGACCGCCTCGATGCGGGTGTACTTGGGGAACCGGGCCCCGTGGTCGAAGCGCAGCGTCGGGTACTCGGCGTAGTACTCGGCCATCGCCTGGGCGAAGCGCTCGGGGGTCCAGGGGTCCTCGGGGTCTGCGCGCGTGCCGACCGCCGCGTCCTCATAGTCGCGCTCGGCGAGCGCGCGAACCAGCGCGTGCATCTCCGCGCGCACGCGCGCCGCGAACGCCTTGGGATCGGCCGACAGATCGCGCGGCCCGGCGGGCGCGGCTTCGCCCTCGACCACCGGCGGGTGCAGCATGCGCTCCCACTCTTGCAGAAGGCTGGTGTCGACGTGCTCGAACATCGCCCGCAGGAAGCCGATCACGTCGTGCACCTCGTCGGTCTTGGCCGCGTCGGGCACCGTCTGCACGAGGAGCTTGTAGGCCTGCATCAAGTAGCGCAGCAGCACGCCCTCGCTGCGCTGCAGCCCGTACTCCTTGACGTAGTCGTTGAACGCGACGTAGCGCTCGACCATGTCGCGCACCACCGACTTCGGGCGGATGTTCTCCTGCCCGACCCACGGGTGCAGCGCCGAGAACTCGTTGAAGGTGTCGTAGATGAAGTCGGCCAGCGGCTTGGGGTACGAGACCTTCTCGAGCTCCGCCATCCGCTCCTCGTACTCGACGCCTGCCGCCTTGAGCTCGCCGATCTTCTCCGAGCGGGCGCGGTGCTCCTGCGCCTGCAGCACCACCTGCGGGTTCTCGAGCAGCGACTCGACCAGCGACACCACGTCGAGCGCGTAGGTCGGCGAGTCCTGCGGCACGCGGCCGAGCGTGTCGAGCAGGTAGAGCGACAGCGTGTGGTGGAGCGAGAAGTCCTTCTGCAGGTGCTCGTCGAGCCGGACCGCGCGCCCGCCCCCGCCGTCCTTGCGCGCGTCGAGCGGCACCAGCTTGACGATGCCCGCCTTGTGCAGCGCGCGGAACAGCGTCGCCGCCTCGCGCCGGTGGCGGGTCTTGGCCCGCGCCTCGTCGTGCGCCGCCGCGATCAGCTCGACCAGCCGGCGGTAGCCGCCGCCCCACGCGTTGGTGTTGGCCGGCGACTGGATGAGGCTCAAGATCATCCCGAACGACACGACGAAGCGCGACTGCAGCGGCTCCGGCTCGCGATCGATCAGCTTCTCGAACGTCGACTTGTCCCAGGGGACATACCCCTTCTCGGGCGGCTGCCGGCGCACGAACTTCTTCTTCTTCGGGTCGGCCGCCGCCTTGGCCTCGAGCTTCTTGTTCTCGATCACGTGCTCGGGCGCCTGGCACACCACGTAGCCGTGATCGTCGAAACCCTTGCGGCCGGCTCGCCCGGCGATCTGCTTGAAGTCGCGGGCCCCGAGGATCCGCGTCTGCTCGCCGTCGTACTTGCACAGCTTGGTGAACAGGACCGTGCGGATCGGGATGTTGACCCCGACCCCGAGCGTGTCGGTGCCGCAGATCACCCGCAGCTTGCCCTGCTGCGCCAGCTTCTCGACCAGCAGGCGGTACTTCGGCAGCAGGCCCGCGTGGTGCACCCCCACGCCGTGCTTGAGGTAGCCCTGGATCTCCTTGCCGTACGGCGTGTCGAAGCGGAACCCCGCCATCGCCTCGGCGATCGCCGCCTTCTCCTCGCGCGAGCACAGGTTCGTGCTCATCAGGTTCTGCGCCTCCTCGGCGGCCTCGCGCTGGGTGAAGCTGACGATGTAGATCGGCGCGCGCCCGCGGTCGAGCAGGTAGCCGATCGTCTCGTGCAGCGGCGTCTCGCGGTACTCGAAGTCGAGCGGCACCGGCCGGACCGCCGAGCGCACCACCGCGACCTCCTGCTTCGTCAGCCGCTTGAGCCCGTCCTCGACCTTGGTCGTGTCGCCGAGCGTCGCCGACATCAGCAGGAAGGTCGTGTACGGCAGCGACAGCAGCGGGATCTGCCACGCCATCCCGCGGTCGCGGTCGCCGTAATAGTGGAACTCGTCGAGCACCGCGTCGTCGACCGGCGCCATCCGCCCGTCGCGCAGCGCCATGTTGGCGAGGATCTCCGCGGTGCAGCAGAGGATCGGCGCGTCGCGGTTGACGCTCGCGTCGCCCGTCATCATGCCGACGCGGTCGGGCCCGAACTCGCGGCACAGGGCGAAGAACTTCTCGCTGACCAGCGCCTTGATCGGGCTCGTGTACACGCTGCGGCGCTTGCGGGCCACCGCGGCCAGGTGCATCGCGGTCGCCACCAGCGACTTGCCCGAGCCGGTCGGCGTGTTGAGCACCACGTGCTTGCCGGCCAGGAGCTCGAGGATCGCCTCCTCCTGCGCCGGGTACAGCTCGAGCCCCGTCTCGGTGACCCAATCTAAAAAACACTCGAGGATCGCGTCCGACGAGGTGCTCTTGTCGGGCTGCTCGATCAGCTTGGCCGCGAACTCCCGCAGGGTGCGCGGGCCGGCGACGATGTTGTCGATCGCGCTCACTGCGGCAGAATCTCGCCGGCGAGCGGGTAAGAGGGGCGGATGTCGACCGGGATGTTGCCCAGCTTGTCGAGCGCGGCCTGCAGCAGCGGCGTGATCTTGCCGTGCTCGTCGAGCAGCTTGTCGGCCGCGACCTTGTCGCCGCTGTGCTGGATCAGGCAGATGTCGCGCACCAGGTCGCTGATCGCCGTCTCGAGCTTGGCGAGGTCGACCTTGAACTTGCCGCTCGCGCTGTCGGGCGTGACCGCCCCGGCCGCGAGGAAGCGGTTCAGCTGCAGCGCCGCCCCGCGCCCGTGCGCCTCCGCGACGCCGAAGCGGGCGCTGCGGAACAGCCCGGCGAAGTACGACAGCAGCACCTTGTCCTTCAGCTCGGCCGGCAGCTCGCCCTTCTCGATCATGTAGAGCACGTTGTACGCGCCCATCACGTCGGCCTTGGCCTCCTCGAGCGGTGAGTAGCTGGCCTCGAGCGCGACCCGGACGTCGACCTTGTCCTTGCCCTTCGCGTCGCCGCCGACGAACGCCGGCCCGAGGCTGTGCGACAGCTCGTGGAACAGCACCTGCAGGAAGAACGCCTCGCCCGACAGCGACGCGACGTGATCGGCGTGCAGCACCTCGTTCCCGATCGGGCGCATGATCGCCTCGAATTTGGTCTGGATGAGGTTGCGCAGCAGCACCTTCTTGGCGCCCTTCTCGGCGCGGACGCGCTCGTCGTTGGGCAGGTTGAACGCGATCGTCTGCACCGACTTGCGCGCGTCGCCGGCCGAGAACACCAGGTCGACCACGCGGATCGGGCTCTCGCTGCCGCGCTTCGTCTTGACGTCGTCGGGGATCGGCAGGTGCTGCTCCATCTCCGGCAGGTACTTCTTGTACTTCGCCAGCTCGGCCGAGGCCTTGGGGTCGCTGACCGTGACGAACGCCTCGAACGCGGCCTTGAGGCCGAGCAGCTCGTCCTCGTAGGTCTCGTAGGGCCCGATGGTGATCTCGACCAGGCTGTCGAGGTCCATCCAGTCCTTGTCGGACTGATAATAATCGTCGCTGCGGAACGCCTGCGCGCGCGAGCGCAGGAACTTCGTCAGCGACTTGTTCTTCGTCAGCTTGGCCGCGTCCTCGAGCGCCTTGGCGGCCGGGCCGAGCCACTCGCCGTACTCGGCGCTGTAGGGCCGCGCCTCGAGCTTGTCGCCGACGCGGGCGATCACCGTGGTCAGGCTCTCGAACGCCGCCTTGTCCTCCGGATGATCGGCGACCCATTTTTTGAAGGCGTCGGCGCCGAGGTCCTCGGGGTAGAAGCCGGCGCCCGGCGGGTGGGCCAGAGTGGTAGCGAACGGGGCGTAGTGCTCCTGCCGGTCCCACGGCCCGCGCATCACCGTGAAGTAGTCGAGCTTGACGACGCCGAGCTCGCTGGTGTCCTTCTCGAGCTCCGCCCGCAACGACGCGTTGCCGGCCCACGATTGGCGGTCGAAGATCGGGTCCATCAGCCGCGCCGCCTCGATCAGCTTGTCGAGCGCCGCCTTCTCCGCCGGCGGCAGCGCCGTCACGTCGGTCGTCAGCGGCGACCGCACGAACTGATCGATCTTCGTGCGCAGCAGCTCGGCCTGGGTCGGCGGCTTGACCTCCGGCTTCTTCGGCGCCGCCTCCGCCGGCTCGGCGGCCTCGTCCGCGGCCTTCGCCGGCACCTTCGCCCCCGGCTTGTCCCCCTTGCTCACGTCGGGGTTCTGGCACGCGACGAGCGCGAGCGCCACGAAGATGGTCGAGCGGACAGGCGGCATGGGCCCGCAGGATACTACCCGGGGCCCGCCCCGTCGAGCGCGCGCCACAGGTAGGGCAGCGACACGTCGAGGCGGTAGCTGGTGTTCGAGTGGTCGTCGGGGAACTCCTCGTACACGTGCGGGATGCCGTGCGCGGACAGCCGCCGCACCAGCGCGCGCGCGCCGAAGTGCGCGAGGAATTGATCGCGCGAGCCGGCGTCGATGAACAGCCCGTGCAACCGGCGCAGGTTGGCCTGCACCTCCGGCGCCTCGACCATGCGCAGCGGGTCCCAGCGCAACCACCGGGCCCACGCCTCCGCGTCGAGCTCGCACGTGTGCGGGTCGACCGGCAGGCGCACGCCCATGAACGCCGACGGGTCGGGGTCGTAGGAGGCCGCCATCGCCAGCAGCATCAGCGGCAGGTGATCGCCGCCGCCCCACTTCGGCGAGGCCGCGAACGCCTTCAAGTAGCCCTCGATGCCCCCGTGGCGCGCCAGCGCAGTCAGCAGCTTGGGGAAATCTGGCCGATAGACCAGGTCGAAGTTGCAGTCGCCGGCGTGGCAGCCGACCGCGCCCCACACGTCGGCGCGGCGCATCCCGTGGACCAGCGCCCCGTAGCCGCCGCTCGAGTGGCCGAACAGCGCCCGCCCCGCGCGCCCGGGCTTGACGCGGAACTCGCGCTCCAGCCGCGTCGGCAGGTCCTCGGCGAGGAAGTCCTCCCATTGCCCGAGCGCGCTCGAGTTGATGTACTGATTGCCGCCCAGCGCGGTGAAGCAGTCGGGAAACACGCCGATCACCGGCCCCATCGCCCCGCTGGCGATCAGCCGATCGAGCCGCTGCGGCATCGACTCGCCGAACCCGGTCCACCCGAGCCGCTTGAGCCCCGAGCTGCTGTACCCCGCGAGGTCGACGAAGATCGGATAGCGCTCGTTGCCGCGGTCGTACCCCTCCGGCAAGTACACCGCGACCGCCCGCGACGACGGGTCGCCGATCACGTTGGCCGCCAGCGCGGGCGAATCGATCTCGATGGTGACGGTGGTGCCGCGCGGCTGGGCGTAGTTGTGAGTCGGCATGTCGGCGGCCGCGAGCATACACCGCGCGGCGACGCTCGTCGACCAGGCGGGCGGCGTTCGCCGGTCGATCCGGCTCCGCGGACGCGCCGCGCATCTTCTGTCCTCCGGGACATGCCCCATGGGCCATCACGCCTCTCGATCGCCGCTCCTCGGCTCTGTCGCTACCGCTCGCGTTCGCGAGCTTCGTTGGACGTCCGACGTCTCGAGCGCGCCGGCGCTCCTCGACTCTTCGGCGAGATCTGTCATTGCGGCTGTTCACAGGACGACTACAGGATCGCCCTCGGGTGATTCGAGCCAGAGGCCGCATCGCGGGCGGTGGGCCCGCGAGCTCGGCGCGATGGTTCGCCGCGGGGCGCTCTGCTGTCGAATTCGCCGCTGCTGCTCCGGTCGCCAGGGGCCGCCCTGAAGAGCGGCCGCGCGCCTGCAATGTATGCCGCGGTCTCATCGTGAGCGCTGCGCGGCGCGGTCATGCCCGATCCGTCGTGACTGCGACGACCGGCGCAAAGCGGCATCCTCGTCGCCGACACCTTCTTGTCCTGATTCGACTGTCGCGCTGCGCCGGGTGTCCGCGGCCGACATTGGTTCACGTCCGTAGCGACGAGAGATCGGCACATGTACCCCAGCAAAATCCATCCATCCTTTCGCGTCTCGCATTGCGTCTTCGCGGCCGCCCTGGCGGCGTCCGCCTGTGACTCGAGCGTCGAGATCACGGTGAACATCCACACCTCGGCGGGGGTGTGCGGAGACGGCGTGCTCGGCATCGGCGAAGAGTGCGACGACGGGGTCGGCAACGGTCCCGGCGCGGCGTGTCGCCAGAATTGTCAGCTCAACGAGTGTGGCGACGCCGATGTCGGCCCGGCCGAGGAGTGCGACAACGGGCCGAACAACGCCGACGCCGCGGCGTGCAAGCTCGACTGCACGCTGCAGGTCTGCGGAGACGGCCACGTCGGGCCGGGCGAGGGCTGCGACGACGGCAACGACGTCGACGCCGACGCGTGCAGCAACGCGTGCGTGGCCGCGACCTGCGGCGACGGTGCGGCCCAGGCGACCGAGGAGTGCGACGACGGCAACCTCGACGACACCGATCTGTGCACCTCGGCCTGCACCGCGGCGACCTGCGGCGACGGGTTCCTGCAGGCGGTGGCCGGCGAGGCGTGCGACGACGGGGCGCTGAACAACGACGGCGGTGATTGCACGCTCGCGTGCGCGATCGCGGCGTGCGGCGACGGCCTGCTGCACGACCAGGGCAACGGCGCAGAGGCCTGCGACCAGGGAGCCGCCAACGGACCGGGGCAGGCGTGCCTGGCCGATTGCACGCTCAACGTGTGCGGCGATGGGGACATGGGCCCCGGCGAGGGCTGCGACGACGGCAACACCGACCCCGGCGACGGCTGCACGGCCGCGTGCGTCCTGGAGGAGTGCGGCAACGCGATCGTCGATCCGGGCGAGGACTGCGACGACGGCCAGAACGGCGAGCAGGACGACGGCTGCACCGACCTGTGCCGGCTGCCGCTGTGCGGCGACGCGTTCGTGCAGCCGAGCCTCGGCGAGTCGTGCGATCACGGGGCGGGCAACAGCGACCAGGCCGAATGCACCCTGGAATGCGCGCTGGCGGTGTGCGGCGACGGCCTGGTGTGGGCGGACGAGGAGCAGTGCGACGCGGGCGCGGCCAACGGCCCCGGCCAGGCCTGCAAGGCGGACTGCAACGTCAACGTGTGCGGGGACGGGGACGTGGGCCCGGGCGAGGCGTGCGACGACGGCAACTTCGTCAACGAGGACGCGTGCACCAACGTGTGCAAGCTGGCAGACTGCGGCGACGGCTTCGTCGGCGCGGGCGAGGCGTGCGACGACGGCAACCTCGTCAACGAGGACGCGTGCACCAACGCGTGCGAGCCGGCGAGCTGCGGCGACGGCTTCGTCCAGCCCGGCGAGCAGTGCGACCTCGGCGACCTCAACGCCGACGACGGCGCGTGCACCCTGGCCTGCCTGCTCCCGGCGGACACCTGCGGCGACGGATCGGTCGATGCCGGCGAGGCGTGCGACGACGGCAACGGCAGCAACACCGACGCGTGCACCAACCTCTGCGAGCTCGCGGAGTGCGGCGACGGCTTCGTGCAGGCCGGCGAGCAATGCGACGACAGCGACGGCACCTCGCTCGCCGAGCACTGCACCGGCTGGACCGCCTCCGGCGGCTTCTCCGTGGTGGGCATCGAAGGCCGCAACAACGCCGTCGACTTCAACTGGACCGCCCGGTCGTTGCTCAATGCGTCGAACTGCTCGACGCTGCAGCGGCTCTATTGCTTCGAGCAGTGAGCTGAAGGCGAATTCAATCTAAGATTCCGAGCACTTACGAGTGCTCGGAAGTGCGTCTCCCCGACGTCTCCAAGGCGTGGATCGCGCTGGAGCTGCCGCGGCGACGGTCGACGTAGTCGCTCGCGGTCTGAAGATCCTTGTGGCGGAGGTGGCTGGCGACCGCGGCCACTCCGCCACCACCCTCGGCGATCCGCGTGCCGCACGACTTGCGGAGGACGTGGGTGCCGTGCCAGGGCAAGCCCGCGCGCTTCACGAGCGCCTTCATCCAGGACTTGATGTGGTGCTCCTGGAAGTGACTTCCCTGGTTGTCGAGCACGAACGGGCCGCCGTCGAGACCGAGTAGGACAGCGACGACGAACATCGGCCCCATCGCTTGAGCCGCGGCGAGCAGCGCTACCTGCTCCTGGTCGTCGTAGGCGACCGCGGGCTTGCGCTTCCTGCGGGGAATCTCGAAGTCCACCGGCGCGCTCTTGATCTCGTTCTCGGCGATGGCCCGATTGAACACCCGGCGGAGGGTCTTGAGCACCTCGCACATCGTGTTATGCGACTTGCTGACCAGCGACTTCTTGATCGCGGTGATGTCCTTGGGCGTCACCTCGTCGAGCCGCCGGCGAGCCAGCACTGGGAGCAAGTACAGGCGCAGATACCCGTCGTAGTTCATCAGCGTGTTGGTCCCGAGCCGGTCGGCCTGGCACAGGTCGAGGAAGGTCTTGGCGAACTCCTCGAACATCGGGGGCGGCGGCTTCTCGGGCTCGGGCTCGGGCGCGAGGAGCTGAGCGAGGAGTTCCTGCTCGAGCGCCTTGGCCCATCGCTCGGCGGCGGACCTGCCGGTGACCGGCGCCTTGACTCGTTGGCGGAGCTTGCGCCCCACCGCGTTCTCGACGCGAACGTCAACTTCAAATTCATTCTTCGATCCCTTCCACGGGCGCAGCGTGATCATGGTTGACCTCCCGCGCTCGCACTTTTCGCCGAGAGCCATTGTGCGATGATCCGGGGGTCGAAGCGAAGGGTTCGACCGAGCCGGAGACCTCCCGGGATCCCGCCCCGCGCGTGCCGGGCATACACTGCTCCTTTGCTCGTGCGGAGCAGTACGGCGAGTTCCTCGACCGTCATGAGCGGCGGCGGCAACGGTACGTCCTCGCGCGAACTCACGGCGTCCGGCGCCTGCGGATGGGCGATCGACCCGCTGCTGTCCGAAGAGACATGCCGTCTCCGGCGACCCGCTATATTGTAAGGATGCGTGCTCTCCACGAACCACCTCCCGAAATTCAAACCACCCACTTCTCCAATGCTCGACCCGACTTCCCGAACGTGCCGCTCACGGCGGCGCGGGCCAGAGTCGGCTCTGGTTTATGACGCGAGGCAGCACGGCTCGCGCCTCGGCCCGCACGAGCCTTCAGAGCCTGATGCCGCCGTGGTCAGCCATGGGTCGCGGCCGCTCCGGCTTGGACCATCGACCGCATGATGAGCAACTCACTCTCGATCGTGCTCACCCGCGCGAGCCCCTTCTGGTGGTGCTCCTCGTACTCTTCGGTGAACGCGCTGATGAGCCCGAGCGCCTGAACGACCTCGTCCTCCGTCACCGCCGGCAGCGGCTCCGCGGGCTCGCTCGACCCCTCGGGCGCGTCATGCACGTGCGGGGTTCCTGCCGCGACCTCGGTCTTCTCCGCGCTCGGTCGATCCACCACGGAGGTGTCGGCCTCGAGCGCCGTCGTCTCCACCTCCGCAGCAACGACGACGAGCGCCGGCTTCGCGCGTTGCTCGAGTTCCTGGCGCAGGGCGGCCAGCTCTGCCTCGGCTCGCGCGAGACGAACGTCGAGCACCTCCTCGTACGCCCTCATGCGCTGGCGCAGCGCCGCGAGCTGGCGCTCGACGAGGCTGACGAGGGGTGGAGCTGCAACGTTCGGCGACGCGGGTACATCGGCCGACGAATGTCTGGTCGCTGAGCCGCCGGAGTTCGCTGCCCCCGCGGCCTGACGTGCCTCGCGAGTGAACTCGGGACGGAAGCTCGGCTGCTCCGCCTCCCCGACACCAGCCGCCGCGGCTCTCGCCGCCTGCCGCGCCTCGCGGGTGAACTCGGGACGGAAGCTCGGCTGCCCGGCCTCGCGGGTGAACTCGGGACGGAAGCTCGGCTGCTCCGCCTCCCCGACACCAGCCGCCGCGGCTCTCGCCGCTTGCCGCGCCTCGCGGGTGAACTCGGGACGAAACTCGGGCGACGGTGCGGGCTGAGCGGGCGGCGGCGTGACCAGCGGCCCGGTCGGCGTCGATTGAGCGCTTCCCGGGAATCCGAACTGCTTGGCCCACTGCTGAAGCAACTTCTCCGGCTCGGGCGAGCCGACGATCATCGAGGCGACCTGCTTGGCCTCGTCACTGCCGCCCATGAGCTGCGCGAGGGCCTGCTCGATGCCGGGGATCTTCAAGCCCGCCTGCGCCATCACCTCGTCGAGGGTGCCGGGGCTCCCAGCCTCCCTGGCGACGCGCTCCTGACGGTGCTTCTCCGCCTCGACGAAGCCGTTGGCGATCAGCATCGCCACCGAAATCCAGCTCGGCGCGTTGGAACTTGGCGTCTGCTGCAGTTCGACGCCGTCGAAGATCTTCATGGCTGTCCTCCTCCCCGTTCTGTTTGGGTGACCTCGTGCGCAGGCGGCCGAATTCCTGTGCAGTGCTCCACAAGTCGTTTGCTTCCTCGGCGACTACGTCCGGCGCGGTCCTGACAACCATCCACCGCATCGGCTCCACGCCTCCGATGGCACCAGCCAAGCCCAGCGAGGACCGATGTGCAAGACGGTTCAACGCTCTTTTTCCGCGCCGATGCGGGGCGGATTGTGACAGCTCGCCACTGCGCCGCGCCACTCCGCGCGCGACTTGGTACCCTATCGGTGGCCGAAGAGCACCGCGAAGGTACGGGCGCGGTAACCCCAATATAGCGTTGAGTGCAGGCTGCGACGGGTCCTGAACGCCAGCCGTCCCGAGGGCCGGCGGGGTAGATGAGGATATCGCCGACGTGCCGTCTCTATCAGCCAGCAGCATCGGGAGTGTGCCACCGCCGCGCGTAGACCCGTGTTAGCGTCGTCGTGCGGCGGTGGTGGGGACGGAATCGGACAGCTGGCACATCGACCAGGCGATGCGGGAGTACCAGGCTCGTAGCGCTGGCGAGCTCGACCTGTTCATCGGTTCTACCGAGGCCCCGGGCGGCGCGATCGAGTACTGCGGCACGGAGAGCGACCAGGCGAATTGGACCGCCGCGTACGTCCGCGCCGAGGACGAGGCGCTGCTCCCCCTCGCGGTCGGCTCCTTCGCACGAGTGATCGAGCAGGTCACGCGCATCGACCGGATGGACACGCCGATCTGGGATCCGCGCCTCATGCCGCCGCCCGTCGTCGTCCTCGACGGCGCCCGCCGCCACTTCCGGCCCGCGCATGGCCGGCACCTGCTCGGCGTCGTGGAGACGAGGCGTCGAGCAGTGCTCCTGGCGACGGTCGGCGAGGCGCTGGCGGTCGTCCACGTCGCTGGGAAGAGGAGGACGGTCCTGTTCCGTGGGGGCCCGTTCAGCTTCCGCGAGCTCGACGTCGACGCTCTCCTGCAGACGCGCCGCGATGTCCGCACCGGCGCAGCGGAGCCGAAGCAGGAAGCTTCAGCGATCCGCCCGCCGTCTTCGGTCCGAGCCCATCACGCCCGCATCGTCGGCAAGCTGCGCGTCGACGTCGGCGAGGGACCGACGATGGACGAGGTGCTGTGGTTCGGCTTCGAGGATCTTGCACGCCGCGCCATGTCGGTGACGCTGGGTGCGAAGAGAAAGCGCAAGGGCAAGACGATGGTGAGCTCGGTCGTCCGGGCCATCCATGGCGCAGTAAGCGTGGGTTGCGGCAACTTCCAAGGCGTAGCCAGCGAGCTCCTCGAGCAGCTCAAGGCGCTCTGCCCTGACTTGGAGATCAGCGTCGAGGTGTTCGGTGACGTCTTGAGGCTGCTCCACGCCACCGGCACCTGCCTTCTAGAGCAGCCGAGCTCCCGAACCTGGCGGCTCCGCCTGGTCGGGCTGACGGACCCGCGCTCGTCTCTGCATCGGCGCTTCTGCGAGGAGACGGTGGGACTTTGCCGCCTGGATGAGGCGGCCCCCGCACGCGCGCCGAAAGGATCGCTGGCCCTGTCGGCGCGATCGCCTCAGCCGCCGATCCACGAGGGCGACGCACAGCGGGCGGCCAGACCACGAGTGGCCGGCATGGAGCCGACAGACGAACCGGCGCAGAAGGCCGACCCGACGCGGGCGGCCGACCCGGCGCCAACGGCTGACGTCCGGCCCGAGCTCGGGGTCGGGCCAGTGCATGAGGCGCTGCAGGCTGACCTGTCGCCGGCAGCCGAGCCGGTGCAGCAGCCGAGAGCCGACCTCGAGGTCAACGCAGGACCGGCGGCCGAGTTGCCACTGCCTGCTCCGGCGCAGGTCGCCTGCCACGCGCAGGCGGTGCCGGCGGAGTTCGACTTGCCGGAGATGTCGGCGCCGGCTGCCGCGGTCGTAGCGATGTTCCTCGGGATGAAGGAGAAGCTCAGGGCCGCAGCAATGGCCCGGGCGATCTTGCTGGTCGAGCGCGAGGAACTGCGGGCACAGCTTGCCGTCGCCGAGGCTCAGCGAGCTCGGCTCGCTGTCGAGATCCCGCGGGCGGAGACACCGCCGCCCAATCCGAATCCCGCGAGTGCGGTCCCGCAGCCGACGATGCAAGTACCGCGACCGAGCCCAGCTCGCCGGAGGAGGCTGCCTCTGCGCGTGATGGAGAGGTTGATGCCTCCGGTCGAGTTGCGCGCGTGGACCCCCCTCGACGAGGCGCAGGCCAGGTGGCTCACCATCGAGGAACTGCACCCGGAGTCGCCGCCGGTCCTGCGCGCCCCTTTTGAGGTCGTCGGCTTCCTCGCATGGCCGCGGTGGTTCCCCCTGACTCGCCCGAGCCTTGGCGGGCTTCCGATCGCGATGGACGCGGAGCGTGACCACGACGGCCGCGGTCGGCACGACTGGTCCGCCGGGGACCTTACTCTCTGCACGGCGTCGGCGACGCCAATCGGCCCCTTGGCGCTTGGTTCGCTGGGCGCGCGAGGTCCTCCTGGACCGTGGCGCTGTGTCCCCAGCCGTGCGACGACGTCGGGCTCGTCACGTCGCCGGGCCGAAAGCGGCGCGGCGGGTCTCGTCGTGCGGTTGGGCCGCTGGCCCCCGAGCGCGATTGGTCTGCGCGAGAACAAGCGCCTGCAGTACAAGGGCGTCATGCCGCAGATCATCCTTGAAAACTACAACCTTGAAGCCGCCGAGCGGCGCCTCTGCGTCGACGCGCTCGAGATCGCCGGCAACATCGTCGGCGCCGCCCAGCTCCTCGGTATCACACGCCACTCGATGAAGCGCCGGATCGTCAAGCTCCGCATCGATTGGGCGCGGCCGAGCGGGCCGCACGCCGTCGCCCCGTCGACCTCGCCGACGGCATAGCGAATCGCGAGGAAGTTCGCAGCGATGCGGAAGCCACGCTCGGTGGTTGCAGCTCACTGCGGGCGTCCCCGACTAACGCCCAGCCGCCTCGATCCCCGCGTGGGCACCGACACGGGCCTTCCGAGATCCTGAGAAATGCCGCCGAACGTCCCTACCTGACAATGTCATGTGAGACACGGCCCCCGCGAAATTTAGAGAGCAGGGCGAGTCCGTGAATCCAGAGCATGAGCAACCCAACCATCAAGAGAAGCGGCGACGAGGAGCAATCGGATAGGCGGAGCGTGAGCGGGTCGAGGTCGTCGGCCGTCGATGTGACGAGTCAGCAACGGCGTAGTCCGGTCGAAAGTTTCGCTGTGCCTGCTGCGACAACAAGCACCAGGATGGCCTTCCGAAGGAGCGGCAACGAGGAGCAATCGAGTAGGCAGGGCGTGAGCAAGGCGAGGTCGCCGGCCGTCGATGTGATGAGTTTGCAACATTGTAGTCCGGTCGAAAGTTTTGCTGTTCCTGCGGCGACGAGGAACACCCGGAGCGCCTTCCAAACGAGCGGCAACGAGGAGCAATCGGGTAGGCGGGACGAGCGCGTGTCGAGGTCGTCGAGCAAGGACGCGAGGAGTCGGCGACGGTGTAACCCCGTCGAAATTCTTGCTTCACCAGGGCCGACGCGCGGCGAAGAGCACTGGAGGGTGGTGTTCGGCCTGGAATCGGGCGAGTCCACGGAGGCATGGACCTGATGGCGACTCAAGCACGAGAGCCCGACCCTGAGACCGCGGAGAAGGCGACGCGACGCCGCTTCACGCCCGCGTACAAGTTGAAGATCCTCGCGCGGACCGACCACGCGAGCGAGGGACAGATTGGCGCCATCCTGCGCGAGGAGGGCCTGTACAGGTCGCTGTTGTCGACCTGGAGGCGGCAGCGGGACGAGGGTACGCCGGGGGGGTTGAAGCCGAAGAAGCGCGGACCGAAGCCGAAGAAGGACCCCGAGCAGAAGGAGTTGGAGCGCCTGCGTCGCCGGGTAGCGCAGCTCGAGCACAAGCTCGAGACGGCGGAGCTCATCATCGACGTCCAAAAAAAGTCTCGCAATTGCTCGGGATCCCGCTCGCGACGATCGATCCGTCCGAGAGGCCCTGATCGCACAGGCGGGCGAGCTGTCCGAGAGGACAGGTCTACCACGCGCGTGCGAGGCGCTGGGCGTCTCGCGGGCGACCCTCTATCGCCGACGTCGTCCCGCGCCGTCCCGGTCGTCAAAGCCGCGGCAGTCGCCACGGGCGCTGAGCGCGGCGGAGCGCCAGGAGGTGCTGGAGCTGCTGCACAGCGAGCGCTTCGTCGACAAGGCGCCCGAGGTGATCGTGCCGACGCTGCTCGACGAGCAGCGCTGGCTGTGTAGCGCGCGGACGATGTATCGCCTGCTCGCCGCCGAGGGCGAGCTCCGCGAGCGCCGGCGGCAGCGGCGGCACCCCGAGTACAAGCGCCCCGAACTGCTGGCGACCGCGCCGAATCAGGTGTGGTCATGGGACGTGACCTGGCTGCGAGGGCCGACGAAGGGCCAATACTATTACCTGTACGTCCTGCTCGACATCTACAGCCGCTGCGTCGTCGGCTGGACCCTCGCGCGCCGCGAGAGCGCGGACATCCATCGCCGGGCGGCCAGGGCGGCGAATCCTCACATTCACTAAACCAGACCCGCGCCTTGTCTCAAAATCATTGACAGGCTCCGAGCGCAACAAGGCGGTGGTGCGGGCGCTGCAGGAGGCCATCAACCGGCGGGACTTTCCGGCCGTCGAGACGCTGCTCGCTCCGAGCTTCGTCCAGCACGATCCCACGGACAACCGGGCGGCCGTCACTCGCGCCGGCTTCATGAGCCGCCTGCGGTTCGACGCGGAACAGAACCCCGCCGCCCAGGAGCACGTCGACTTTCTCGTCGCCGAGGAGGACTTCGTGGCTGTCCTCCTTCACCACGTCGGGAATCGGCCGGATTCAAGTCCCAGCGGGACGACCGACAGCCACGTGCAGATTTTCAGGGTGACGGGCGGTCGCCTCGCCGAGGTATGGGGGCGTCGGGAGGTCTACAGCCGACACTCGTGAGCGACAGTATTCCGTGCGATAAGCTCGCACGTGCCCGCTGAGGGCTACGGTCGCGCGCGCGGCGAGGGTCGTTTCGCCTCGCTCGTCGTCGGTCGCATCGAGTCCCGCCTGCGTGGAAACCGACGGTCGGAATGCTCGTGCTCGCGGCGCGCACAGCCGACGCCGGACGGTGTTCGGCGGCGCCCCTTGAGGCGAAGTGTCGGCGGGGCCGGATTCGCGCTACACTTCGGGAATGCGGCCACGGTCCCGGCCCATCGTCCTCGCCCTCGGTCTCGCGTCCGCTTGCCAACCATCGCAGGCGGACACGTCGCCGTTCACAACCATGCCGCCGATGACCTCGTCGACGACCTCGACCGGCCTCGCCGACTCGAGCATCGGCGGCTCGCCCGGTAGCAGCTCGAGCGGCACCGGCTCGAGCTCCACGACGGAGCTGTCCACCGGCTCGGGAAGCGGCGACGCGAGCAGCGGCGGGACCACTATGATCTGGGACGTGGGCACCGACCAGGACCTCGGCGACCCGAAGCCGCCCGGCTGCAAGGGGAAGATCGATTTTCTGTTCGTGATCTCGCGCTACGGCGGCATGAGCTACTTCCAGACACAGCTCCTCGCCGCGTTCCCACAATTCATCGACACCATCCAGGCGAAGTTCGCGGACTTCGATTACCACATCATGGTGGTCGACGGCGATCCGGACTGGGGCTCCAGTTCGTGCGACGCGCAGTGCCCGATGCCATGCCCGGTTCCCGGCTATCCCTGCAGCTACACCCCGACGACCTGCGACACCACCATCGGCGCCGGCACCGTGTTCCCCGCGGGTGACGACGCGCCCAACAAGCCATGCCCGATCGACGGCGACCGCCGCTACATGATCAAGGGCCAGACGTACCTCGACGACGTCTTCGCCTGCGTCGCGCAGGTGGGCAGCAACGGCAGGGCCTGGATCGGCGAGGCGCTCACGGCGGCGGTTCTCCCGGGTCTCAACAAACCCGGCAGTTGCAATGAGGGCTTCCTCCGCGACGACGCGTTGCTGATGGTGACGCTCATCTCCAACACCTTCGACTACGGCCCCAAGCCCTTCAGCTCCAAGGGCTCGCCGGGAGACTGGGCGGCGGCGGTGCTCCAGGCGAAGCACGACGACCCGGAGTCGGTGGTCATGTTCAGCATCCTCCACGCGGGCGAACCCGAGTGCGATCCCGACGACCGCACCTGCCAGATGGTCAAGATGTTCCCCCACCACCTGCTCGTGGACCGCGAGGAACCCGACTACGGGCCGTTCTTCGAGCAGGCGACCGACCTCGTCGAGGTCGCCTGTGCGGACTTCGTCCCGCCGGGGTAGCCTGCGCTACCCGCCGATGTACGCGACGGCCGGGTAGCCGTTCGCGCCCAGGCCCCCGGCGTAGACCTCGCCGTAGTGGCCGATCGCCAGCGCCAGCGCCAGGTGGAGCACCTGGCCGTCCTTGCGCGCGAAGGTCCACACCGGTTCGATCTTGGAGGGCGCGAAGGCCCGGACGGTGAAGGCGGTCTCGTTCCCCTTCATCCCGCCGGTTGCCACGAGGGCGTAGCCGGCTGGGCTCCACAGGAGGTGCCGGGTGCCGAACTGCTTGGTCGGAAAGGTGCCGAGCGAGGTCTGCCAGGCGAGCTCGCCGCGCGTGTCGTAGATGCGCAGGTCGCCCTCCGGCTGACAGGCGTCGTCACAGGTGTAGCCGGCGATGACGAGCCGACCTTCGTTGTCAGTGTCGACCGCCTGCGCGCCGCTCTGGGTCTTGTCGCCCGACGGGGCCACGGTCCAGGCTGCCTGGCCCTCGGCGTCGAGGTTGAGGATGAAGAGGCGATCCCGAAGCTTGTTGTCGTCGCCGTGCGGGCCGTACATCTCGCCGACGAGCGCGAGCGTGTCGTCTACGTAGACGCAGTCGCGCGGCCGCTCGGCGAACCAGTGCGCTTGCTTGAGAGGGAAGTCGAAGTTCAGCGTCTCGCCCGGCAGGTTCGGCCGGAAGATCCGCACCATCGTGTCGTCGTCCATCCAAGGTGACGGCGCGTAGCCGCAGACCGCCACGTCGCCCGACGAGTGACGCGAGAGCGCCACGGCCGTCTCGTCCTCCGCCCCGAGCCCGAGGTTCATCGGCGCCTGGCCCCACGCTGGGATCTTCGCCAACCACCAGCGCACCCCGTCGACCCCCTCGCGGTTGACGGCGACGAACATCGCGCCGTCGTCGCCGATCACGAGGTCGATCGGCGCGCAGTTGTTGTCGGGCAAGATCGTCACCAAGTCGTCGGGCCCCCACGCGCCGCCCTTGTTGCGGCGGCGGAGGTAGCAGCGCGACTCGCCGTTCGGGAGGAACGTCCCGAGCTCGACCACGTCGCCGGTCGGCAGCACGCCCATGGCCGCGACCTGGCCACCGCCGATCAGGTCGCCGGTCTCCCAGAAGCCCTGACTTCCGGGCGTGGGGAGGGCGACCTCGTAGGGCGCCTGCACCGTCTCGCCGTCGACGACGTCGCGCCAGGGCGTCAGCAGGGCGACGTGCGCCCCGTTGACGAGGCCCGTCAGCACGGCGATCTCGCCGTCGAAGAGCCCAGGCTCGATCATCGCCAGCTCGATCACCTCGCCGGAGTCGAGCTCCATGCGTACCCCGTCCGCGTGCTCGGCCGACACCGCCACCGTGATCGCCCCGTTGAATCCGATCGGGTCCGGCGTCAGCTTGAGCTCCACAACCGCCGGCGGCCCGGCCGGCTCGGTCAATGTCGTGCTGCTGGTGTCCAGCTCGACGTCGGTCGAGCTCTCGTCGGCGCCGGTGACGGTCTGGATTCCGCCGCCCGACATCAACGTCGTGATGTCTCCGGTGCTGTCTCCGGTGGAGGTCGTCGCGCAGTCGGTGTCCGGGCAATTTTCCCACTGCGGCCATGGCGCGCAGGCGGCCAGCAACGCGAGGGCGGGTAAGACGCGGATCGCCACGGGCATGAGCACCTTCTGTATTCGCTCAAAAACGCGCACGAAAAGCAAGGCCCCCCGGAAAGGGCACCAGCGCCGTGCTCGACGCCGTTCGGGCGAGTCGTCGGCCACCCACCGCAACCAGCGCGGTGCCGACAATAACCGCCGCACCACCCACGACGGCTGTCCCGAGGGCCAGAGACCCCATTCTTCGGTACTCCCGCTCCAGCGCAGTATCCGCGGCACGGTCCGCGTCGTCGGGAGGTCCCTGCACCTGGTTGTGCAGTTCGACGCCTTCGCGGTGTGCCTCGAGCGCGCGACCACCCGCGTAACCCGCGACACCGGCGAGCGAGAGGCCGAGACCCAGCGTCACGCTCCCTGCGATCACGAGAGGACGACCGTGTCGCGGAGGCGCAGCGACCGGCGCTAGCGACGGCCGCGATAGTTCTTCAGGTCGCACGACAACCGCAGCTTTCGGCCGCGGCGAGCGCCTGTTCCCGGAGCTCACGGGAAGCAGGTCGAGCGGCCCATCGGATGCACGTCCGGGCGTCTCGTGCTTGGCATCGGAGACCGCCATGAGGGGCGCCGGGTCCTCTGCGCGTTGCGGCATCGATGCCCGCGGGCGCTTCGCCCAACTGCTGCACCGCGCGTTGACCTGTCGCTCGCGCGACTCCAACTCCACGCGTCCCGCCTCGAAGCTGGTGCGCTGGCTCGCGGGGAGGCCCTTGACCGCGAGGCTCTTCTCGAAGGCCCGCCGCGCCTCGCAGAGATCGCGCGCTTCACCTGTCTCTTTGTACAGCCCCATGTAAGAGCGATAGGCCGCCTGCAGGTACAGCGCGCGCTGCGACGCCGACGACGCCTGTGCGGCCTGTCGCTCGAAGCCCTTGGCCTTACAGCGGTTGTCGGCGACGTCGCAGCTCGACTCGTCCGAGGTCGTTGAAGGCGCGGGCCCCTCCACGGCGAGCAGGGCGGCGAGGAAGCAGGCGATCATGATCATGGATTATACACCTCCGCAAAGGTCTGCGCGGCGGTGGGCTCGAAGCGGATCGAGTCGGCCGCTTCGCGGACGCAACGACCGACGCGATCCTCGTGCGGGCCGATCACCTTCGCTTCGACGAAAATCTCGTTCCCAGCCGCAGTCTCGAACTCGACGAGGAGCGAGCCGCCGGAAAGCGACGCACAGCGCCGCAACTCCTCGGCGGCCGACTTCAACGCCTCACGCATCTCCGGCAAGGACGCCGGGGTCGCAGGACCCGATGCTTCAGGAACGGCCACCGGAGCCTGTTCCGGCGCCGCGGGCGGCACGATGACCTGAGTCGCGGGCGTGGCGACCGGAGGCAGCGTCGGCGCCGTCATGCGGCCACCCCACCACGCGAGCACGACGGCCGCCGCGAAGAGCACACCGCCAATGAACCACCGAGTCCGCCGTGGACGCTCCCGAACCGTCGTCGTTGCCCCCGTTGGAGTTGCCCCGCCGAGGTGTGCCTCGGGTGCGCCTGCATCGGCCGCGTCCTCGTTCATCTCCTCGAGTGCCTCGTCGAGCTGCGCGAGCAACTCACTCGCGTCGACGCGCTCATCCGGGTCTTGATGGAGCGCCCAGCGGAGCGCCGCCTCGAGCGCCCTGGGGCACCCCGGCACGTACGTCCGTGGCGAGACCATCTCCTTCGAGTCCCCCGCGAACGGCCTCTTGCCTGTCAGCATCTTGTAAAGCAGCAGACCAAGCGAGTAGACGTCGCTCTTCGCCGTCCAGCCCTTGCCCTCGCGGGCTTCGGGCGCTGTCCACTCGAGCATCTCGAGCCCGCCGGTACCGAGCTTGAGCCGCGACTCGGGCGGCGTCGGGTAGCGCTGCTCGACCACCGCATAGAACCTGTCCGTAAGGTCAGCCATCCCGACGTCGATCAGCGTCGCCGTCGTCTCGCGCCCGAGGTCGATCAGGATGTTCGACGTGTTGAGGTCGCGGTGCAAGATCCCGCGGTCGTGCAGCGCGGCCAGCGCCCCCGCGAGCTGTCTCCCGACCGCGATCAGGTCGGCCGGCCCGAGCGTCTGACCGGCGATGCAGAACTCGCCCGCCCGCTTGCCCTTCGCCAGCGCCATGGCGATGAACGGTTGCTTCCGGTTCGTCGCCGTTCGGCAGTCGATCAACTTGGGCAAGGCCGGATGACTGACCGCGCTGAGCACCCGTGCCTCGCGAGCGAACCGCACGCGCTCCTCGAAGCTGGCCTTCGACCTCGCGCTGAGCAGCTTGAGCGCCACGTAACGGGCCGCGTCGCGGTGATACGCGCGGTAGACCTCGGCCTTGGCGCCGACTCCGAGCACCTCGATCAGCTCGTAACATCCGTCGAACAGGAACGGTTCGGTGTCGTTGGCGTGGGCGATGCGAATCGCCTCGAGCCGCCGCTGGAACTCCTCGGCGGTCGCCACCCGCTCCTCGGGCAGGACCGCTACCGCCGCGGCCACCAGCGCCTCGAGCTCCGGCGGCACCTTGCACGCCGGTCGCACCTCGACCATCGGCCGGTACTCCCCAGGCGTCGGGAAGACACCGGTGCAGAGCTGATAGATCGTCACCCCGAGCGCATAGGTGTCGAAGCGTGGGTCCGCCTCGACCAGCGCCACCTCGGGCGGGTAGAAGCCAGGCGTCCCGACCACCTTCCCGACCTCGGTCTTGTGCCGCGGCACAGGCGTGAACCCGCCGGCCTGCACGCGCGCCCAGTCGTGGATCTTGGCGATCCCCAGGTCGATGAGCTTCACGACCGGCCCCCCTGCCGCGCTGTCGATCTGCACGATGTTGCTGGGCTTCACGTCGCGGTGGATCACCCCGACGCGGTGCAGCGCCTCGAGCGCGCCGGCCACCTGCGCCGCCAGTTCGACGACTTCGCGCCACGGCAGCGGCCCGCGCCGGATCAACCGCTCGTCGAGGCTCTGCCCGGGCAGGTACTCGAGCGCCATGTAGGGCGCCCCATCCGCGGTCTCCCCGACCGCGAGCACCTGAACCATGTGCGGGTGCCGCAGGTTGGCGAGCAGGCGCGCCTCGTCGGCGAACCGCCGGCGCGCGTCGGCGTCGTCGTCGCGCAGCACCTTCACCGCCGCCAGGCCGTGCAGCGCCCGATCCTTGCAGACGTAGACCGAGGCCATCCCTCCGGCCCCGATCGGCTCCCGGACCTCGAAGCGCTCGCCGAACAGCACGCCGACCATCTCGCGGCCCGCCTCGGCGTGGAGCGTCCAGCCCTTCGCGTGCCTTAACGCCTCGGGAGGGGTTGTGGCCGGCACAGGTGTCGGGCTGGTGGGTGAGCGTGTCATGCGTCTTGCCGTATAAGGAGGGCGTATCTCAAAAAGGCAAGGGCAAATTTACGGTCTCTCGCCGAACGCCGTCCCAATCACATGTCCGACTTGCTTACATGCGCCTACGCTGCTCAGGGAGTCGGGATGGGCCCCTATTTTGTTGGCAGAGCGCCGATTGCCTACGTTACGTCTCGGGCACGACGCGGCAACGTGGCTCGCCTGCCAGTCCCAGGAGCCGGACCTGCAGCGCATCCCCTCGTTATTGTTGCACTGCCACGGAGGGTACGCGGGCTCGCGGGCGCATCCTGTGAGGATCAGCGCGAAGAAAGCCGCGGCGCGTCACGGGTCTTCGATGCAGTAGAGAGAACGGGCGCCGTCGCAAGGCGCCATGCCCATCGCGTCGGTCCAGGTCGCGTTGGTCGCAGTTGTGTAGCCGTAATGGCCCTGGTTCCCCGCCTTGTCGCTGGTCCAGAAACTACAATGGTTGGGACCTGCAGCCGTGCCGTCGGCCTTCGTGTTTGTCCATGGCGCAACATCCACATTTTCGCCCAGCTCCGTCAGGTCGACCGCATGCGCGAGTGTCCCGTCAATCAAATCTGCCCAGCCGTTCTCGGCGACGGGAGTCCCGTCGACGAGGACATACATGCCGAGATAGCTCGTGTCCATGCGCGCGGCTGGCCAGTCATCTGGGCTCGAGAGCCACGCCTTGAACGTCGCGTGATTAGCGAGACCCTCCTCCATCGCCGCAGTCCGGCACTGGATATCGGCAAGAGCGATGCTGTTGAAATTGCCCTTGAACTCCGCGCTCGTCACGAAAATGACCCGCCGCGGCTTCAGGCACGCGTTCGAGCATCCGTCTGTGTCGACCTGATTGCCGTCGTCGCACTCCTCCTCGCCCTCCCAGACGATGCCGTCGCCGCAGTCCGCCGGCTCGCAGGCGTTCGTGCAGTCGTCGGTGTCGATTTCGTTTCCGTCATCGCAATCTTCTTCTCCGGACCACACGAAGGCGTCGCCGCAGCTCGCCTGCTGGCAGGCCACGCAATCATCGGTGTCGTCCGCGTTCCCGTCATCGCACGTCTCACCGGGACCGACGTCACTGTCGCCGCAAGTGCTGGCCTCGCACATCGCGTTGCACGCCTTGCCGAGGCCGTTGTCGGGGCCGTTGTCGCACTGCTCTTCGCCAGTCCACACGATGCCGTCGCCGCAGGTCGCCATGGCGCAGTTATTGGTGCAGGCGTCGGTGTCGACGTCGTTCCCGTCGTCGCACGGCTCGCCCTCTTCCACGACCCCGTTGCCGCAGAAGGGCTCGGTGCAGTCCTGCGGGCAGCTCATCATCGACTCGCCTGTCCCGCAGACCATATCCCCGCAGACACACGAGTCGCTGGAGCAGGGCAAACAATCCCTCGCGCACGCCGCCTCTTCGTCCGCCTGACACACCCCGTCACCGCACCCGGGCGTGCAGTCCTCGGCGCAGATGGCGGCGTTCTCGTGCAGCTCGCACGTCCCGTCGCCGCAGCTCCCGGGGTGGCACTCGGTCGGGCAGCGCGCGGGGTCCTCGAGTGGCGCGCACACGCCGTCGCCGCAGCCCGGCCCGGGGAAGTCGCGCGGGCACGTCTCCGCCGTCTCGTCCTCGTCCTCCTGTCCGTTCCCGCACGTACCGAGGCACGCCTGCACGAAGGTCCAGTTCTCCTGCGCGTCGCACACCGCCGCCCCGGGGCCCTCGCCCGTCTCGTCCCTCCACACGCAGTCCGACGGGCAGACCTCCTGGTTCTCGTCAGGGTCGCAGACGAAGTTGTCGTTGCACTGCCACGGCGGGTGCTCGGGCTCGCGCGCGCAGGCGGTGAAAACCAGCGCAAGCAAACATGTCCGGAGAGACATCCAGCGTGCGAGGCGGTGCATTACACATCCTCGATGCAGTAGAGGCGACGAGCGCCGTCGCACGAGTTCACGCCCACCGCCTCGGTCCAGGTCGCGTCGGTCGCATTCGTCTTGCCGAAGCCCCCGGAGTAGTCGCCGGTCGAGTTTGTCCACTCGTTGCAATCATTCTCGCCGGCGGTCCCGTCGGCCTTGGTGTTCGTCCACGGAGCCGAGTTCACATTCATCTTCGTATCGGTCAGGTCCACGGCGTGCAGCAGCTCGCCGTCGGTCAAGTCAGCCCAGCCGTTCTCGGCCACCGGGGTGCCGTCGATCAGCACGTACATGCCCTGGTACTGGGTGTCGAGCCGCTTCGCCGGCCACGTCGCTTCGTTCGACAGCCATGCTCTGAAGCTTGCTGGCTTCGTGAAGCCGGCGGTCATCGCCGCCTTCTCGCACTCGTCGTCTGCGCCGGACATACCGCCGAGATCGCCCTTGTACTCGGTGCTGGTCACGAAGATCACCCGCCGCGGCTTCAGGCACGCGTTCGAGCATCCGTCCGTGTCGACCTGATTGCCATCGTCGCACTCCTCCTCGCCCTCCCAGACGATGCCGTCCCCGCAATCCGCCGGCTCGCAGGCGTTCGTGCAGTCGTCGGTGTCAATGTCGTTTCCGTCGTCGCAATCTTCTTCTCCGGACCACACGAAGCCATCGCCGCAGCTCGCCTGCTGGCAGGCCACGCACTCGTCGGTGTCATCGCTGTTCCCGTCGTCGCACGTCTCGCCGGGGCCGATGTCGCCGTCGCCGCAAGCACTGGCCTCGCACATCGCGCTGCACGCCTTGCCGGGGCCGTTGTCGGGGCCGTTGTCGCACTGCTCTTCGCCGGTCCACACGATGCCGTCGCCGCAGCTCGCCATGGCGCAGGCGTTGGTGCAGGCGTCGGTGTCGACGTCGTTCCCGTCGTCGCACGGCTCGCCCTCTTCCACGGCCCCGTTGCCGCAGGAGGGCTCGGTGCAGTCCTGCGGGCAGCTCATCATCGATTCGCCTGTCCCGCAGACCATGTCCCCGCAGACACATGAATCGCCGGTGCAAGGGACGCAGTCTCGCCCGCACGCCGCCTCTTCGCCCGCCTGACACACCCCGTCGCCGCACCCGGGCGTGCAGTCCTCGGCGCAGATGGCGGCGTTCTCGTGCAGCTCGCACGTCCCGTCGCCGCAGCTCCCGGGGTGGCACTCGAGCGGGCAGTGCGCGGGGTCCTCGCCGGGGGCGCACACACCGTCGCCGCAGCCCGGCCCCGGGAAGTCGCGCGGGCACGTCTCCGCCGTCTCGTCCTCGTCCTCTTGCCCGTTCCCGCACGTCCCGAGACACGCCTGCACGAAGGTCCAGTTCTCCTGCGCGTCGCACACCGCCGCCGCGGGCCCCTCGCCCGTCTCGTCCCTCCACACGCAGTCCGACGGGCAGACCTCCTGGTTCTCGTCCGCGTCGCAGACAAAGTTATCGTTGCACTGCCACGGCGGGTGCTCGGGCTCCCGGGCGCATTGCGTGAGGACCAACACGAAGAGACATGTCCCCGCGGACAGGAACCATGGTCGCGCATGCGTCGAGGCAGGAAGGTCGCGCCGCTTCACGGGTCCTCGATGCAGTAGATGGGGGCAGAGCCGGAGCACGGGGCCGTGCTCATCGCGTCGGTCCAGGTCGGATCGGTCACGTTCGTAAAACCGAAACCGCCGGAGACCTGGGGCGTCGAGTCGTTCCAGCCGTCGCAGTGGTTCTCGCCGGGGGTTCCGTCGGTCCTCGTGTTCGTCCACGGGGCCGAGTTCACCTTCACCTTCGCCTCGGTCAGGTTGACGGCATGCGCGAGCTCGCCATCGGTCAGGTCGGCCCAGCCGTTCTCGGCCACCGGGGTCCCGTCGGTCAGCACGTACATCCCCAGGTACTGGGTGTCGAGCCGGCTCGCGGGCCCGTTCAGCTGGCTCGACAGCCACGCCTTGAAGCTCCCCTCATTCGTGAGCCCGGCGGCGGTCGCCGCCATCACGCACTCCTCGTCCGCGCCGCTCAGGCCCCCGAGGTTGCCCTCGAACTTCTTGCTCGTCACGAAGATCACCCGCCGCGGCTTCAGGCATTCGAAGCAGCCGTCGCCGTCGACCTGATTCCCGTCATCGCACTCTTCCACGCCTTCCTGGACGATGCCGTCGCCGCACTCCGCCGGCTCACAGGCGTTTGTGCAAGTGTCGGTGTCGATGTCGTTACCGTCGTCGCACAGCTCCACGCCTGCCTGGACCGCTTCGTCGCCGCAAAACGCCTGCTGGCAGGCCACGCAATCATCGGTGTCGTCCGCGTTCCCATCGTCGCACGTCTCACCGGGACCGACGTCGCCGTCGCCGCAAGCACTCGCCTCGCACATCGCGCTGCACGCCTTGCTGGGGCCGTTGTCGGGGCCGTTGTCGCACTGCTCTTCGCCGGTCCACACGATGCCGTCGCCGCAGCTCGCCATGGCGCAAGCGTTGGTGCAGGCGTCGGTGTCGACGTCGTTCCCGTCGTCGCACGGCTCGCCCTCTTCCACGGCCCCGTTGCCGCAGGTGGGCTCGGTGCAGTCCTCAGGGCAGCTCATCATCGACTCGCCTGTCCCGCAGACCATGTCCCCGCAGACACACGAGTCGCCGGAGCAGGGGACGCAGTCTCGCCCGCACGTCGCCTCCTCGTCCGCCTGACACACCCCGTCGCCGCACTCAGGTGTGCAGTCCTCGGCGCAGATGGCGGCGTTCTCGTGCAGCTCGCACGTCCCGTCGCCGCAGCTCCCGGGGTGGCACTCGATCGGGCAGTGCGCGGGGGCCTCGTCGGGCGCGCACACGCCGTCGCCGCAGCCCGGCCCCGGGAAGTCGCGCGGGCACGTCTCCGCCGTCTCGTCCTCGTCCTCCTGCCCGTTCCCGCACGTGCCGAGGCACGCCTGGACGAAGGTCCAGTTCTCCTGCGCGTCGCACACCGCCACCGCGGGGCCCTCGCCCGTCTCGTCCCTCGACACGCAGTCCGACGGGCAGACGACCTGATTCTCGTCCGCGTCGCAGACGAAGTTGTCGTTGCACTGCCAAGGCGGGTCCTCGGGCTCGCGGGCGCAGGCAACGAGAGTCAGCGCCAAAAGACCCGCCTTGACAGCCGTGAGGTCGGGAAGTGGCGCTCGCCAGCGTGCGGGGCGGTGCGTCACGGGTCCTCGATGCAGTAGATAGGGAAGGGGGCGGAGCACGGCGCCATGCCCATCGCGTCGGTCCAGGTGGGGTCGGTCGCAGTTGTTGAGCCGTAATGGCCGTGGTTCCCCCCCTTGTCGCTGGTCCAGAAGTTACAATGGTTGGAACCTGCAGCCGTGCCGTCGGCCTTCGTGTTCGTCCAGGGCGCAACATCCACGTTCCCGCCCTTCTCCGTCAGGTCGACCGCGTGCGCGAGTGTCCCGTCGGTCAAATCTGCCCAGCCGTTCTCGGCGACGGGAGTCCCGTCGACGAGGACGTACATCCCGAGATAAGTGGTGTCCATGCGCATCGCCGGCCAGACGTCTGGACTAGAGATCCACGCTTTGAAACTCGCGGCATTCTCGGGTTTGACGTCCATGGCGGCCATTTGGCACTTGAGGTCGATGCTGTTGATGGTGCCAAGGTTGCCTGGGAACACCGCGCTCGTCACGAAGATCACCCGCCGCGGCTTCAGGCATTCGAAGCAGCCGTCGCCGTCGACCTGATTTCCGTCATCGCACTCTTCCACGCCTTCCTGGACGATTCCGTCGCCGCACTCCGCCATCTCACAGGCGTTGGTGCAGGTGTCGGTGTCGATGTCGTTACCGTCGTCGCACTGCTCCACGCCTGCCTGGACCGCTCCGTCGCCGCACGACGCATCCTGGCAGGCCACGCAATCATCGGTGTCGTCCGCGTTCCCGTCATCGCACGTCTCACCGGGACCGACGTCACTGTCGCCGCAAGTGCTGGCCTCGCACATCGCGTTGCACGCCTTGCCGAGGCCGTTGTCGGGGCCGTTGTCGCACTGCTCTTCGCCAGTCCACACGATGCCGTCGCCGCAGGTCGCCATGGCGCAGTTATTGGTGCAGGCGTCGGTGTCGACGTCGTTCCCGTCGTCGCACGGCTCGCCCTCTTCCACGACCCCGTTGCCGCAGAAGGGCTCGGTGCAGTCCTGCGGGCAGCTCATCATCGACTCGCCTGTCCCGCAGACCATATCCCCGCAGACACACGAGTCGCTGGAGCAGGGCAAACAATCCCTCGCGCACGCCGCCTCTTCGTCCGCCTGACACACCCCGTCACCGCACCCGGGCGTGCAGTCCTCGGCGCAGATGGCGGCGTTCTCGTGCAGCTCGCACGTCCCGTCGCCGCAGCTCCCGGGGTGGCACTCGGTCGGGCAGCGCGCGGGGTCCTCGAGTGGCGCGCACACGCCGTCGCCGCAGCCCGGCCCGGGGAAGTCGCGCGGGCACGTCTCCGCCGTCTCGTCCTCGTCCTCTTGCCCGTTCCCGCACGTCCCGAGGCACGCCTGCACGAAGGTCCAGTTCTCCTGCGCGTCGCACACCGCCGCCGCGGGGCCCTCGCCCGTCTCGTCCCTCCACACGCAGTCCGACGGGCAAGCGACCTGATTCTCGTCCGCATCGCACACGTGGTCCTCGTTGCACTGCCAGTACGGATCGTCCGCGGGCGGAAAGTCGATCTTGAGGCAGTTCAGACCGCCGAGGGCGAGCAGGAGGCCGAGTCGCACGTCGACGCGCATCATCAGCAGACTCTAAAACATGGATCTCGGGCGATCAACGCCTCACACGTGCGCCTGCGCCCCCAACCGTGGTTGGGGGGCCCAACTCCGGTTGGGCCTCGCGTCCGTCGCTCGTTTTCCGTACACTCCCGGGCCCATGGTCTGCGTCCTCCTGGCCGCTCTCCTGCTCCTGACGCCATCCGTCCCCGCCGGCTCGGCCTCGCCGGCCGCAGGCGCGAGCGACCCCGGGAGCGAACGCCGCGGTCGCGCCCGCACGGCGTTCGAGCACGGTCATTTCGGCGAGGCCGCGCTGGAGTTCGAGGCTTTGTGGCGCGAAGGACATGGGGCAGCCGACCTGTTCAATGCCGCAGTCTCGCGTGTCGCCCTCAGCCACCACGCCCACGTCGTCGTGCATCTCGAGGCCCTGCTCGCGCTACCTGGTCTGACCGCCGCCCAGCGCGAGGAGGCGACGGCCCTTCTGCGGACCGCCCGGGCGGAGACCAGGCCGGTGCCGCTCGAGCTGCGAACGCAGCGCCCGCTCGACGCTCCGCTCTCCGTTACCCTCACATTCGTCTCCGCCTTCGCGTCCGACGTTCGACCGGATCTCACCATCACGGTCCGCCCGGGCGAGCACACCGTCCTCTCGCTCGACCCGGGCGGGTGGAAGATCCGCGTCGACGATCCGCGCTTCGAGCCCATCTCGCACGAAATTCGGGTCGAGGCATCCACGACGACCCAGGCGGTCCTGGATCTCCGGCTGCGCCAGGACGCTCGCGCGCTCCGACGCTTCGCGCTTGGCTGGAGCGGCGCCGGCGTCGCCGGGATGGTCGTCGGCGGGACCCTGCTCGGCGTCGGACAGGGCCGATGGTCGTCGCGGCTCAACGGCCCCGTGGAGGCGTGCCAGTCCGACGGTTCGCTTTTTCCCGTCGAGGCGTGCCGTCGCGAGCTCGATGCGGCCGGCACGTTGCGAGCGTCGGGCGCCGCCGTACTCGGCGTCGGTGCCGGCGCGCTGCTCGGAGGTCTTGTCGCCCGGGTCAAGGAGCCTCGCAAGCGCCGGGTCGGCTGGATCATCGCCGCCTCGGTCGGCGGCCTGTCGACGATCGGTGGCGCGGTCGCCCTCGGCCTCGGCGCCCAGGCATCCGGCCGGCACAACGACCCGTCCCCCTGGACAGACGACGATCGCCGCGCGATCAACGGAGCCGGCGCGGCGCACACGACCGGCGCCACGTTCCTGGGCCTCGGCGCCGGCGCTCTGGCCAGCGCGATCACGGGCCTGTTGCTCGATCGGAGCGGCCGCTTCCTCGTGTCGGCGGGACCACAAGTCCGCGTCGGCGGTGGCGCCCTTGTCATCGAGGGCCGGTTTTAGTCCGACCACAGTTCGTTCGCGGGCAGGCAGACGTCGCGCCCGCCTTCGGCGCGCCGGCACTGCAGTGAGCCCTTGCAGCCGCAGTCACGGCAACACGTCTTCTGGTCCTCGCCAGGATCGCAGTGACCATCGCCGCAGGTGAATACGGGAGCTGTGGTCGCCGACGGCTCCGATCCGCCCCATAGCGTCAAGCACCGGCCCTTCTCGTCGCAGCGCGGGCACTCTTGTGGGCACGGCTTCCGCTTGGAGGGACGCTTGGCGGGATCGTCCGGGGCCATCTCGTTCGGCCCGACGACCGCGACCTCAGTGGGCCCCGACACCACGCGCTCGCTCGGCGCCGTTTCGGCGGGGGTGCCGCAGTCTTCCTCGCAGCGCCCGGCCTCCCCGGCCTCGCAGCGGCCGTTCCCGCACCAGACCTGGCGGCAGCGCGGATCGCCATCGGTCATCTCGGCGCGGAAGGTGTCGAGCCAGTCCTCGAGCTCCTTCATCTCCGCCTCGCCGGGCACACCGATCCTGGCCCATCGGACACGTCGGTTGCAGTCGAGCGCGAGCGTCACGGGCAACGTTCCCTGGTAGAGACGGCGCGAGTCGTCACGCAGCGCGGCGACGAAGCTGTCCGCGAGCGAGCGGTCGGCGACTTGCACATGACTCGCGGGCATGAGCGGCCCCCACGTCCGGATCGCGTCCTCGGGCGCGGTCGGGTCGAGCACCTGCACCGGCAGGAACCGCACCGAGTCGCCCCAGCTCGCGCCGCGTCGTTCGAACAGCTCGCGCAGGTCCGGCAGGACCTCCTTGCAGGCGACGCACCACGGTGCCCACAGGCTAATCACATGCACCGCCCGCGGCGACAGCACCTCCGACGAGCCGAAGCGCACCGTCCCCGCGGGCGCTCCCTGGCGCACGCGTTCGAGTCGCAGGCGCATCAGCGGCCCGAGGTCGACGCCAGCCGCGACGTAAGAGCCGGACCCGAGCGGCGCGCTGGGAGGCGGGGGAGGCGCTTCCTCGACTTCGACGTGACGTCCCGACGGCGAGCGCGCGGGGGCGGGGCACGAGGCTGCACGCGCCCGCAACTTCTCGAGCGCCTCGGTCTGCTCGGTGATCCGCCAGGTCAGCACGAGCGTCAGGGCGGAGAGCACGCCGACCGAGATCAAGAGCACGAACGCTCCCCAAACCCACGCGCGCGGCGCCTCGGCCTCGGACGGCAGCGGTATCGTCTTCACTGCTTCGACTCCTCGCAGCACTCACACTCGCGGTGTGTCCCCGCGAACCTGTCCTCGAGCTGCCTGAGATGCCAGATGCCCACGGCTGCGGCGAACACGGCCACCGTCGCCGCGAGCGCTGCCGCCAACAGCACACGTCGTGCCGCTCTCGCCGTCATCATCGGACCTCCTTCGTGCCGTCGCACGGCACCGGGATCACCAGGACCACGCGGTTGACATCGCGCTCGAGCGAGCGCCGGGCCGGCACCGACTCGCCGGCGCGGATCGCCGCGAACGCGGCGGCGAGGCGCTCGCTCTCCGCGCGGGAAGTAGCGATCGGCGCCTGCGTCCCCGCATAGTTGCGGACGAACGCCTCGAGCGCGACCGGGCGATCGCTCGGCGCGCCCGAGCCGATGAGCATCGGGCCGGCACCGCGCTCGCTCGGCTTCTCGCGACCGAGCGCGACGTCGATCAGCCGCTCGACCGCGTTGATCCGCCGCAGAGCGAGCGCGTAGTCGTCGGCCGGGTTGCCGTCGGGGCTCGCGCGGCCGAGCACGAACAACATCTTCGCCTCGCGCAGCGCCTCGGCGTGGCGCGCCAGCTCGCTGGCCATGTGCGCCCGCGTCTGGGGGTCCGGCCACGCCTGTCGGGCGCGCGGTTCGCCCGACGGGAAGAACACCGCCAGCCGGTTCGGGAACGCAGCCAGCAGCGTGTTCATCTGCTCGTCGTCGGCGAGCAGCGCCCGCCATTCGTCGGCGCTGCATCCTTGTCCGCTCTCGACCTGGTCCTGCACACTGTGCCGGCGCTGCAGGCACGTCTGCGTCAACCGCGAGACCGCCGCCTCGACGGCCGGGTCGCCGCATGTCGGCGCGGGCGCCTCCGGCTCGTTACGCGGCCGGCAGCGCAGATCCGCGCCGCACTGCAAACCGACGTCGCACGGACAATCACGGCACTGCTCGCCTCGCTGCGCCACCTGCGGCTCTTCGTGAGGCGTGCATTGTCCATGAACACACCACTGATCCTCGGGACATTGCTCCTCGTCCGGCCGGCGCGGATCGCAGACCCGTGCTTCTTCGCCCTCGTCGACGACCATCCCAGGCAAGAAAAACACCGGATAGGCCACGAGCAACACCATCACCCAGATCGCGGTCGTCAGCGCGATCAAGGCCCTGGTCGTCAGATCGATCGACATCGTCATCCTCACTTCGACCCAGGCGCTTCGACGAGCTTGAGGAGCTTCCCCGCGCTCGTCGCCGGCATCGCGTCGTCGAGGTGCAGCGCCTCATCGACGATGGGAACCACGAACGCCTGGGGAACGCTCACCCGTCCGCCTCGCGCCTTCACCCACGATAGCAAGTAGCGCTGCTGGGCCGCCAGCGTCGCCGCCGCAGCCTCACCGTCGACGCACGTGCGCAGCTTTCCGCCCGGGCCCAGCGTCTCTGCGACCTCGCCGAGCGCTCGCTCCACCTTCTCGATCGTGAACCGCGGCGCCTCCGTGTCCTGCAGGTCGAACAGCGCCGCGAGAGCCTCGAGCCCACGCCCGGGAGCTAGCTGCTCCGCGCACAACGCCGCCAGCGCCCCGAGGCACGCGTTGTTGCCACGCGCATCACCGTGCGTCTGCGGCCTTCCCTCGACGTCGACGAACTCGTGCGACGGCAGGAACCGCTCGTCACAGCTCGCGCGCGGGAACATGTACACCCATAGCTCGGCCCCGTGTGCGCGCAACCGCGGCAGCGATTGTTGCAAGTAGTGCAGCTCTCGCCGACACAGGGGGCAGGTCGGATCGACAAAAAGCATCACCGCGGTGCGCGGCGTCTCGACCGTTGCTGCGAGCGTGACCGGTGGCGGATTGGGCGGCGGGGGCGGGCAGCTCGCCCTGCGCGCCGCGAGCTGGTAGCCGACCGCGAGCCCACCGGTCGTCAGCACCCAGATCATCGCCGCCCAGAACATCCCGCGGATCCGCTGCCCGCCGGCGCGCTGGTCCGAGGGCCCATGGATCAGCCACGCGCCGACGAACGCCAGCGTCAGCGTCGCGTACAGCGCCATGCAGAACGGGCACATGTGCGTGAACTGGGTGAACGCGTAGGTCCCCAGCAGCGCCGACACCGTGATCCCGAACGCGCCGAGCCCCAGCAGTGCGCGCGGTGCGACCTCGGCCAGCGGACCGCGCCCACGCAGCAGGGCCGCCGCGAGCACCATGGTCGTGAGAACATGTCCGATCGACCACACGCCGAGCGGCAGTCCGAGCAGCTCTGACCACGCGCTACTCAGCGCCTCGGCACACGACGGCCCGTCGTCGCCGCCGGTGCATCCGCTAGCGTCGCACAGGTAATCGGCGCCGAACTTAAGCCGCACGAGCCACGCGCTGACGCCGAGCCCGACGACCCCGGACAACAGCGTCAACCCCGCCCCGACGCGGACCCGTCGAGGGCTCGCGGGAGGAGCGACCATCGTCGGCGCCGTCACTTTTGCCCCACCGGCAGGAGGTCGTCCGTCGGATCGCTTTTCGAAGGCTTCTTGCTCTTCGTCGCCGGCTTCGGCGCGTCCTTGGCCGTGAACGTGTACGTCAGCTCTCCGCCGTCATCACTCTCCGGGAGCTCGGCACCGTCGAGCTGATCGAGCACGCACTGACGAAACGACACCGGCGACGCCTGCAACTCATGCACTGACCCTTCTGGGCTCACCTTCAACGTGAAGCGCAATCGGTCCGTGCCCGGCATTGCGCACACCCGCAGATCGGCGAGGCGCCGATCGAGCTGCGCCCGCACCTTGCTGGCCGAGAACGGCCTCGCCGGCACCGGCGCCGGCTCTCGGGGCGGCGATGCGGCCGGAGCCGCGACCTCCGTCACGGGCGCTGGCGGAGCATTAAGCGCCAGATTTTCGCTCGGGACCTCGACGCGCTCCACCTCACCACGCGCCGCCTCATCCGCGGCGTTCACGACGGCCTTGCGCATTCTGTCCCCGGCGATTGTCGCCTCGCGCACGAGCAACTGGTGCGTCGGCGTCGGCCGTACCGCGGACAGCAGCACCCGTCCAGATCCACCATGTCCCGGCTTCTCCGTCGGCGCCAGGGACCACGCTCCCCCGAACAGCGCCGCAGCCGACGCCATCACGATCGCCGCCTCACGGCGCCACCCAGGCGCTGGCGCAGAGACCGGCGCCGGCGCCCCCCGCAGGACCGAGCCGCTCGGCGGCACCGCGCGCGGCTCATCCAGCGCCAGCCGCAGGGCAGCCATCACCTCGTCGACCGAGCGGAAGCGTCGCGACGGATCGCGCTCAAACGCCTGCATCACCGCCGCCTCGACCGTCGGCGGTAGCGTCCCGCGCACGTGCTCGTGGAGCGGCCGCGGTGACTCGTGCATCTGCGCGAACGTCACATCGCCCGCGCTACCCGGCTGCCAGGGCAGCCGTCCGGTCATCAACTTGTAGATCGTCACGCCGAGGCCATAAACGTCGGTCCCCGGCGACGGGCGCGCCTCGCCTGCGAGCAGCTCCGGGGCCACGTACCCCGGCGTCCCGAGCACCAGCCCGAGGCCGGTCTGCTCGCCGCTCGCGTCGAGGTCCTTGGCGATCCCGAAGTCGATCAACTTCACGAGATCGTCGCCTGCGTCGCCGCCTTCGACGAGGAAGCAGTTCGACGGCTTGACGTCGCGGTGGATGATGTTGCGGGCATGAGCCGCCGCCAGCGCCTCGCACAGCTGGAGTCCGATCGCCGCGGCCCGGCGCCACGGAAGTGGGCCCTGGCGCAGGAGCACTTGCTCGAGATCGCTCCCACGCAGGAACTCCATCACGAAGTAGATTTCGTTCTCCGGCGTAGTCCCGACTACGAAGGCACGCGGCACGTGGCAACTCTCGATCTCAGCCATGGTCCGCGCTTCGCGCTGACAGCGTCGCCCCATGCCGGGGTCGGCCGTGAATCGACGGTCGAGGAATTTTACCGCGTACTCCACGCCCGACTCGCGATCGACAGCACGATACACAGCCGCCATTCCACCCTTGCCCAGCCGCTCCATGATTCGGTAGCGCTCGGCGATCAGGAGCCCGGCCCGCGTATCCGCCCGCGACGGTTGGTGCACGGTCGAGGTCTCGTGCGCCTCCGTCTGCTCGACCCCGTCGAGCTGCTCCTCGGTGAACTTCACCAGGGGAGGCTAACCGTGAGGCCACGCCCCGTAAAGGAGCCCGGGAGACGGCCCTCGGGCCCGTGGCGGACCGACTCTCACTTCCGCGAACGATCCTTGGAACGCTCCGGGCGCGAAAGGCGCAAGGGCCAGGCCGCCATGTCGAGGGCACGGCGGACGACGAGGGACGCCTCGAGGCCGCGATCCCGGCTGATGTGACGAGGGCGACGTTGGTGCTTCCGGAGCGCGGCGAGAAGTACGAGTTCACGCTGGGGCACCTCGAACCCGCGGACCACTGGCGAGGCGCCGCCCAGCGCCTGCGAAGCCTCGGCCTGTACGGCGCCGAGCCCTCGGCGCCGGACGAGGGCTTCCAGCGGGCCCTGCGCCGCTTTCAGGCGTTGCGCCGCCTCGAGGTGACGGGCGCGCTGGACGAGCCGACGATCGCCGCCCTGCAGGAGGCTCACGGGTGCTGAGGCGAGTTCAGGAAGAGAACGACCAGCGCGGTCCGGCCTCGAGCGTGTTGAAAGTGTCACGCGCGAGGTCCGAGCGAGCGGCCGCGAAGGTCCCGATGAGCCTGGGTTTCGTGGGCTCGGGCTCGTGCGAATCTTCGCTCGGATCTGGGTCTTTCGGCTCCGGCATCCCTGCAGCGTATTGAGGCATGCGGCGCGAGGGTCGTCTACCAGCCGCCGTACTCGCCCGACCTCAACCCCATCGAGCTCGCCTGGTCGAAAATCAAGACCGCCCTCCGTGGCCTGGGGGCTCCTCAAGGCGTATAAAACCCGCTGTGAGGCAATCGCTGGGACGGCTACGCGGCTGGCCCGGTCACGATCTTCTCAGTAGGTATGAAGATCTGCTCGAATGGCGCGGCGCTCATCGGGAGCGCGTCGACCAGCGATCGGCGTCGACCTGGAGCGTGGTGCCGCGCCCGATCTCCCCCAAGAGCCGGCGTATGGCGGCGACGCTGGGGCCGCCGATCTCGTAGATGAGGATGCCTAGGTTCTCGGGCTTGACGGTCGACTTGGCGACCATTGTCATGTCGCCTCGTTCGTAGAGTCGACAGAAGGGCCCGGTCGTGATCGGGCTGGTGAAGCCGAGCGCGGTCATCACGGTCTCGAGCTGAGCGGCGGCGGTTCTCCCGGGGTCGACGAAGGCGCCGAAGCATTGGTGGGGCGCGGTCATCACGCCGAACTTGATCATGGCACGCGCCGCGATCCATTCGCGGAAGGTCTCGCTGATCTGGGACTCGGGGCCTGCGTCGAGGATGGCGCTCAGGACGATAGCGTCGTCGCGCAGCGGGTGCGCCAGATCGTAGTAGACGTCGAGCGGCATCAGGGCGTCAGGCATGCGCCCGATGAGGAACTGCGTGGGACCGATGTCGACGCTACCGGTTCGGTACGCCTCGAGGACGCTCGCGGCGGTGAAACCTCGCAGGATGGGGTGGAGCGCGCCCACGCTGCCGGCCAGGCGCGAGAGGAACCACCGATAGAACGGAGGGAAGTCGTGGCCGGTGAGTTCGACGCGCTCCTCGAGCTCCTCCAGATCCTCGGGGGAGGCTCCCGACCAGTCGCGCGCGAGGTTGGGAACGATGCGAAGCAGCAGCGCTTCGAGCTCTGGTTCTAGCATTTGTGACACACTCCGGGGTGCGCGGTCTTGTGCTCACAATGCATCTCACTCTCGGCGCACATCAGCATGGTGAGGATGACCTGGCACGTGCCGCACGGAGGGATCGGCTTGCCCGGTCCGAGCTCTTCAGCCGTGGCCAAGCGGGCTCGCTTGGGGCCGCCCTTGCCGTGCTTGCGGATCCACAGCTTGGACAGCTTCGCCGCAGGGTTCGTGGTGTAGTAGCGCTCGGTGAGGCCCATGGGTCGGTCGCCGTGGTTCATGGCCAGCAGCGCCATCTGCTGCGCCGCGCAGCTGCCTGGCGGGTAGAACATCTCGTCGGTTTCTCCTACAAAGGACTTTTCCGAGAGCTGCTTGAGCTTTTCCCATTCCACAGGCCACGAGCTCAGCGAGCCCTTGCCGTACCTGGCAAAATCGAGGACGTCGGGCTTGAAGTCGTTGCGGTCCGGCTTGTTGGAGAGCGTGCCCGAGGGTTTGGGGGAGTGCCATGCGCCCGGCATCTCGGCCTGGATGTCGGAGTACTGGAACAGGCTCGTCCCGGCGAAGATGAGGCCGTCGTCCTTGCACTTGACGACGCCCATCATGCCCGTGAAGTTGACCGCGAGCCCGCGTTCTTCCTTCTCGAGCGCGTCGATCTGCTGCCTGTAGGGAGCACGCTGTTTCTTCGGCAGCTCGGCCATCGCCGTCTTCAGTGCGGCGATCTCGGCCTGCACCGCGGCGAGCCGCGGGGCGTTGGCCGCACGCGCCTTGTCGATGGCCCGGTCGATGGCGGCCTGAAGCTGCCCCGTGGCCCCCTTGGTGTCCTCGTCCTCCTCGAGCTTGCCGTTGAAGCCGTGTTGCTTGCGGCACAGCGGGCAGGGCTCGTCACCGACCACCGCGGTCAGGCCCGCCTTCTGCAGCACGCCGACGAGCGTGGCGGCGTTGGGGGGCTTTCCGCTGGGCCCGCAGTTGTTGAGCATCGGGTCGCCGAGGAGCTGCACGTTCTTGCCCTCGATCGTGACGTCGAGCGAGCCCGGGCCGACGAAGCTCGTGGGGCCGTGCGTATTGGCGGAGAACAGACCACCACCGGTCCCCTTGCTGGCCATGTCGCCCGTCGATCCGAAGGTCGCGCCCTTGACGGCGACCTGCTTGCCCTCGATCGTGACGTTCTTCGAATAACCCTTGGGCGAGCTGCCGCTCTTGCCGATGTTGGGCAGCGGTGTCGGGACGAAGGGCGCAGGCGGCCCCGGCATCTTGCAGACGTTGGGGATCGTGGCCGCGGCCACGCCCTGGCTGCCCTTCGTGACCGGGGTCTTGGGCGCGTTGACGAGCGTCTTCATGGGCGTCCTTCGAGGCGAGGGTCGTGCAGGAACATCGCCCCGCGCGTGCCGGAGTCCGAGCCGGCCATCACGAGGGCGCGGGGTCCTGGGGCATAGCCGCGGGCGAACGACTGTGCGGCGGCGATGCTGGCGATCGCGCCGAATGCGGCGCCGACGTCGCCGATGCTGCCGCAGAAGGTCTGATATTGCAGGAACCGCAGCGCCGCGTGAGCCCGCGTGGCGAACAAGCCCCACTCCTCGCTGCGATAGCGCTCGCCGTTGATGTCGCAGTACACGGCGTCCGCAGCCTGCGCGGGCAGGTCCAGGTCCGCCGCCGCGTCCAGCACGGCCTCGCTCATCGCCAGCCCGAAGGACCCGGCCTCGCTGTCGCGCAGCTGCGTCTCCTGGTGCACGCCTGCGCCGGAGATCGTCGCAAGGGGCCGACGCTTGAGCAGCGCGCCGAGTCGCCGCCGCCCGAGCACGAGGCAGCCCGCAGCTTCACCGGGCGTGAACCCACCACGCACGCCGTCTTGCGCGAGCCTCCGCGCTTGCTCGAGCCAGACGAGGCACTCGTCGTCGCAGTAGCTGTCGACGCCGACGACGACATGGAGGCGCTCGGCGTCCGCGGCGGCGAGGACCCGTCGCACGCACTGCATGACGCCGGCGTGGCCCCGGCCGCCGATCGTCGCTCGCGTGCGAAATCCTCGCTGGCGCGCCGCGTCGGCGCTCGCACGCGCCACGGCGGCCGCAGCGTGGTCGTCAAAACCAGGACGCTGCTCCGGGAGGGCCAGCCAGAGCTCACACTCGGGGACCGCGCCCGGAGCGAAGTCGGCGAGGGCCTCGGTCACGGCGGACTTGGCGAGCTCGACCATGCGCGCGGGCCCCTGAAGCGCGTCCTTCAGCCGGGCGTCGGCGCCGATGATGAGCGGCTCGCCTCGCATCGTGACGAAGGCGAATTCTCGGAGGCGACTGATGCCGGCCCGGATCGCCGCTGCGCTGGCCGGCGCCGTGAGACCGACCGGGGTTCGGGCGCCGATGCCCAGCAAGTCGATCATGCCGATGCCTCCTCGATGAAGGTCTCGTCGAGGTAGTCCACGTCGCTGGCACGCACCTGCAGCGCGCTCTGCCAGATGAGCGAGAGGCGGCGCTCGTCGGTCTCCAGCAGCACCGTGGTTAGCCGTGTGCCGTGCTCACGCTCGGTCGCTCCGAAACGGGAGCTCAGCGTGAAGCGCTTACGGGGCAGTTCGACCATCAACATGCCCTCGGGGGTCATGTTCGACACAGCCATCCGCTCTCCGCCGACGAGCGGCACCGAAGGGCGCTGGTCGTGTGGCGCCGCGAGCGCGAAGGCGGGGTCGTAGTCGCGGGGGAGGAGCGGCTTGCGCTCACGGACCCACGCTTCGTCGTAGGTCCCGGCGAACTCGCGTCGAGGGAGCCAACCGCGGTCGATGGGACCGAACCCCGCGGGTCCGGTCGTCTCGGGGCGCCCCGAGGCGTACTCGATGGTGTGTGCCGGAGTCTCGCCGTCGGCGGCGTCGACCGCGAAGCCACGGCCCGCCGGGTTTCGTTCGTCGAATCGCCACCGCGCGGGGTCGGGGTCGCGGAAGTCGCCGCCGCCGAACGCCGACTCGTACCGCAGCGGCTGTTGGACAAAGGGACGTGGCGAGGTGGTCGTCAGCCCCAGGACGCCGTCACGGTAGACCCGCTCACCGTGGACCACGAGGCGCTTCTCGACGGACCCCAGCCGGAGCGTCACGGGGACGCTCGCGGCCGGTCGCTCTCCAGGCGCAACGACAGAGCCATGCACGAGGACATCGGTGCTGGGCTTCACCTCGAGCAAGTCGGAGTCGTAGCGCAGGCTCGAACGCCCCGCCTCGCCGAAGTGCTCGGGCGCAAGGACCGGAGGGAGCTGCTCGTCGAGCAGCGTGAGCCGGCCGCGATGGTCGACGTCGTAGGTGGCGCGAATGGCGACGAGCCACCAGTGGACCCCGTCCCGGTCGCGAATCCAATTGCGCACGGCCGCAAACGGGGTTTGATTCGTCAGGCACCACATCGCAGCCGGGCCGGAGGTTAGCATGTACGCCACCGCTGCTCGGGCAGAGTCCGGGCAGCGTCCATCGTGACTGGATATTTGTTCAGTATGAAGTGGGGCACCCAACCGTCGCGGATCGGGGTATGGTGGCCGCGCCCGTGCATCGGTTTCCCGCCTCAGCCCCTACGCCGTCATCCACGACCTCCGCACGGACCCACCGAGTCGCGCTTCGGCGCATGTGCGGGGGCGCGCGAAAGTTCTGAGCGAGAGGATGGGACGCGCATCAACAAGCCGGGTCACTCGCCGGGACGAAACGCCCACGGCGAGCAACAGGAAGACCCCTCGCGGCAAGCAAGCCCCGGACCCGTCTGACTGGCGAGTCTTCGCGCCGGAACTGGACGCTGGCGGCACCATGTACGCACGCCTCCGGGCCGCCGTCGCCAAGGGGAGCGAGGATGCCGCGCGCACACTGAGCCACCTCGCTCGGACAATGCCGGGCGAGGGCCTCCTGGCCCAGCGAACCAAGGTCGCTGCCTTAGTCCTGCGTGATCTTGCTGCGATGGGCTGGCAACTGCGAGCGGACACCACGTGGCTGTACGTACGCCCGGGGATGGCGGACCAGGCGCACTCCAAAGAGGCTATCCGAAAGCAACTGGAGTTCGGGCGGGACGACCAACTTCGCGAGTCTGCGACCAGGCGCCTCATCGTCACGCTAGAGCGCCCTACGCGATTCTCCAGTTCACGGCCCATCACCGACCTCATCGCGGACGGCAGACGCTTGGCACGGCAGCTCGAGCCTTTTGCTGCGCTGCCGAGAGCCGAGCGCGCCGCGCACCTCGCTAGCGTCTGCCGCCCCTACCTCCAACTCGTAGACGCCGAGACGCGAGATGAGCACTCAGGCATCCGCTTGATGGATGTCTGGCGGTATTTTCGGCACACCTGGGCAACCCGCTATCGCTCCTCGCCGGGTCGCAACCTCTTCTACTGTATTGGCTCAGCGTGAACGGGACAGAAGGTGGGTTGACGAACGGAGAAGCTGAGGGTGAAGTGGGGGTCAAAAGAAGTTACGCGGCGGTGCCGAGGTGGTCCAGTTCTCGGCGCTTGCGACGGAGCTCGCGGGCTGCCTCGAGCTTGCGATCGCGGGCTTGCCAGATCTCGGTCTCGCGGCCGAGGAGTTTGTCGCGCGGGCTGACGTAGCCGATCGCGCTGTGGAGGCGGTGGCGGTTGTAGTGGTCGATGCGGGCGGCGATAGTGGCGTGGGCGCCGTCGGGCGTGATGGCTTGGATGGTGCCCTTGTCGAGGGTCCGGTGGTAGCGCTCGATCTTGCCGTTGGCCTGGGGATAGTTCACCGAGGTCCGGACATGGGTCAGGCCGGCGAGGTCGATGAAGCGGCGGAAGTCGCCGGCGATGAACTGCGAGCCGTTGTCGGAGATGACCCGCGGGTGAGCGCCCGGGTGGGCCTCGAGGGCGCGCTGGAGGATGAGCTCGACGTCGGCCTCGGTCATGCGATCGAGGAACTCCCAGTGCACGACGTATCGACTGTAGCCGTCGAGGACGGAGCACAGGTAGTAGTAGACGCGGGCGATGGTGATGACGGCAATGTCGATGTGCCAGTGCACGTGCGGGCCTATGGGCTGGACGAAGCCGGTGCCCTTCTTGCTCGGCTTCGGCCGGTGACGATCGAGGCGCCCTGCGGCCCGCAGGACGCGGTAGGCGGTCGCAGGGCTGACGGCGACGACGTCGTCGTCGAGCATCATGAAGGTCAGCCGGCGGTAGCCCTCGAGTGGGTGCGCGTCGAAGTAGTCGACGATCGCCTGCCGCTCCCAGGGCTCGATCCAGTGGTCGCGCGGGGTCTTGCCGTTGTGCTCGTTGAGCTTGCCGTATCGGCGGCGCCACTCGTAGAACTTGGCACGGGCGATGCCCAGCCACTCCACGAACTTCACGAGTGGCACCTCTGTCTTTTCGGACAGCCGATGCACGAAGTCGACGACCTGGTCGCGCTCGTCGTGGGGAACCCAGCGGTCCGTCAGGGCTCCCCAACCGATTTTTTTGTCCGGACGAGCTCCTCGGTCACCTCGGCGATCACCTCGTCCTTGCGGGCCAGACGAGCCCTCAGCCGCTCGTTCTCCGCGAGCAGCTCCTGCTCCCGGCTGGTCTCGACGCGCTTGCGAGATTCCCCGAAGGCCGCCGCGCCGTGCTCGAACAGGTGGCGCTGCCAGCCGTAAAAGACGCTCGGCTGCAGCTCGGCGCCTTCGCAGACCTCCGACACGGGAACCTTCTCGAGGTGGTGTCGGCGTAGCAGGTTAATTTTCTGGTCAGGGGTGTGGTGACGGCGTGTCTTCTTGCTCATGGGCGGTCCTTGCCCCGGATCCCTTTACCAGGCCGGGGTGTGTCCCATTCCAGCTGAGCCAAAACACTACCTTATCCGAGACGCTGCCCAGCCCAACCACCCCGTCATGGCGATTACTGCGCTCGGCAACGCAGTAATGCAACTCGCCTGCCGCGACGAGGCGCTGGGATGGACGCGCAGCGGTCTGGAGGCGTTGGTCCGGCGAGGAGAAGCGACCGACCGCGAAGTACTAGAGGCGCTGCGAGTTCGGCTGCTGGAGGATCTCGGTGATATCTACATTGAGGGTCTCCCCGTCCCGCGCCCGCTCGGGGACGGGATCTCCGATGAACTTCTCGATCGCCTCCAGCATATCGAGAAGCAAGCCTCAGGCGCCCGAGTGCACCGTCTGAAAGACGCGGACGATGATGATGACGCCGCCAAGCGCGTGTCGAACATCACGACCGCCGATCTGGTCGCTTTGGCCCAAACCGACCTGTTCCGGGCGAAGCGAGCCCGCGCGGTGCGCGAGAGCCTCAGGGCGCTACGCACGCTCAAGGCAGCGCCGTCCCTCGCCGCCCTCACCACGAGCGACGAAGGTTGTTGGGCGCTTGGAGCGGCGATCAAACAGCTCAAAAAGCGCTTCTCCGCGACGGCGATGATGGAGATCACCGTATGCGGCGCGGTCGCTCCGTACAACCATCTCCTCGGGGGCAAGCTCGCCTGCCTGATGATGATGAGCCCTCAGGTGCGCCGCGACTACGCCGCTCGCTATGACGAAGGGTACAGCATCATCGCTAGCCAAATGGCTGGGCGGCTCATCGTAAAGGAGCCGTGCCTTGTGTTCCTGGGGACGACGAGTTTGTACACCGATCGCTCCTCACAGTATAATCGGGTCCAACTGCCCTCCGGCGCCGTGTCGGGCCAGATGAATGACGTGCATTACCAGTACCTCGGCAAATCGATGGGCTACGGCTCGCCGAATCTAAGCCAAGAGACGGAAGACGCGCTCGAACAACTCCGGCACGCGCTCACCAACTACCGCAACGTCAACTTCCTCTACGGTGAGGGCCAGAGCCCCAAACTGCGACAACTGAGAGAGGGCTTCTCCGCGCTCGGGCTGGAACAAACGGACGTCATCAACCATGGCTCGCAGCGGCTCGTCTACGGCGTCGCCCTGGCCCAAAACACTATCCGCTGCCTGCTCGGGATTGACCGCGAAGCCCATTTCTCTGTGCCCGAGACGCCGACCGCGACCGACGAGGTCGCGGCTTTCTGGCGTAGTCGGTGGCTAGCGAGCCGCCTCGACCATCAGCCCGCGCTCGCAGCCGTCGGCGCCTCGATGCCCCTGACCGAGCGCGTATCCCGCCTCATCCCCGAGGATCCACCTGAAGTTGGAATGCCGCTGTTCGCATGGCGACCGGAACCGGAGGAGCGTCGAATGCCGACCATCGTCGAGGACGAAAAGATCACGTTCATCCGTCAACTCTACCGCGACGAGAGCGCCTACTCCGACCACGTGAAGATCTCGCGCCTCCGCGAACTTAACGTCAAGACGAGCCTGGACAGCGTGGTGCGCCGCATCGTGCAGAGCGGCGCATCCGTCGTCATCACCGGCAACGCTGGCGACGGCAAGACCCATACGATCCGCCTGCTCGGGGGAGACCTCGAGAAGGCCGGCGCGAGGGTCATCGCTGACGCCAGCGAGCATTCGCACGAGCATGTAATGAATGAGTGGGCGGAGGCGCGCGAAAACAAGCAGCCCTTCTGTATCGCCATCAATGAGGGCCCATTAGTCACCTTGATCCGCGAGTACCGAGCGCAGCACCCTTGGTTGAACGCGGTCCGCGAGCAACTTCTCTCATTGTATCGCTACGTGCCCGTCGACGAAGAAGATGAGGAGGAGGGGCGGTACAAGCCTGAAGAAGGGGCGACCGTGGTCATCGACCTCAGCCTACGACGGACGCTCACGCCAGAGTTGGTCCACGGCATCATCCTGAAGTTGACGGACGATGCCTGGTACGGCGGGTGCGCGAACTGCCCTGCTGCAGGGACGTGCCCCGTCAAGTACAACCGGACGATGCTTCGCACCGACCACGTGCGCGAGCGGTTGGCCCGGTTGTTGGACCGTATCGCTGAGCGAGGGGTCCGGGCGACATTCCGCGAGGTGCTGTCGTTCGGCTCCTTCCTTATCTTCGGGGGGCGAACATGCGCAGAACTCGCCCGGGACGGTGGCTCTGAGCAGGCGCGCTACTACTGGAACGCCTTCGAGGGTCAGGGCACCATCTTTGACCAACTCGAGTTGGGCCTCGACCCTGTTCGACAGACGGACGCCCGCACCGACGAGCGCCTGTGGCGAGGGCAAGTAGCGGCCGAAGAGTTCGCCGGGAGCGCGTTGCTGCCCCCGACCATTAGGAACCTCGACGAGGTCCAAGAAGTCGAAGGTCAGCGAGCGTCTGACGCCTTCGCGGCGCTGAAGCGGCGGTGGTATTTCGAGCACCCGGGCGGTCGGCTCGGTCACGCGACACAGGCCGACCGTCTGTTCCATGAGCTTCAGGACCCCAAGTCGGCCACCCAGGCCAGGATCGGCCGGCTGATCTCACTCATCAACGCGTGGTGGAACGAACCCGACCGCGCTCAGCCCGACCGGCTCAGGTTGTGGACACGTCTGTCCTACTCACCTCGAGCGCAGGGGAAGGCGATGGTCTCTGGTCGAGATGTCTCTAGCCTCCGCCTCAGCCTGTTCCGACCGAAGTTGGCGCCCGCGCTCTACGCGGCGTTCGGGCGCCAGCCCGCCGATCACCTCCTCCTGGCGCCTCCCGGCAACGTCCGGTTCGCCAGCCTTCTGGTTGACCGTCGGCTCCTCGCCTCGTTGATCTCATCGGGCGTGACCGAGCAAGCAGAGGAGATCGAGCGGCGGCTTGTCGCCTTCAACGACGCGCTCGCTAGGCACGCGGAGGTGAACTCGCACGTTCGCACCATTGAAATGCTCGATCCACAGACGGACTTGAACGTCAAGGTCCGCGTGGACCTCAGCCAGAAGCGCTACGACAGCGCTCAGTAGAGGCGATCATATGGAAGCACAGCTACGCGAGGTGCTCGGCCATGAACTTCAGCGTCGTCATGGCTATGGCGTAATGGAAGGCAAGATCAAGCCTGTTCACATCGCCAACGCCCTCCTACGGGAGGAGCACCAGATCGTTGGAAAGATGTCCGACCTCAAGCACTTCATGGCCGCAACGGCTATGAAGGACACGGCGGACCAGCGCCTCGCGGTCGTCGAGAGTGTTTTGGCTCAGCTGGAATGGGACACGCCCCGGCCTGGTAGAAGGAGCCGGGGCAAGGACCGCCCATGAGCAAGAAGACACGTCGTCACCACACCCCTGACCAGAAAATCAACCTGCTGCGTCGACACCACCTCGAGAAGGTGCCGGTGTCGGAGGTCTGCGAGGGCGCCGAGCTGCAGCCGAGCGTCTTCTACGGCTAGCAGCGCCACCTGTTCGAGCACGGCGCGGCGGCCTTCGGGGAATCTCGCAAGCGCGTCGAGACCAGCCGGGAGCAGGAGCTGCTCGCGGAGAACGAGCGGCTAAGGGCCCGTCTGGCCCGCAAGGACGAGGTGATCGCCGAGGTGACCGAGGAGCTCGTCCGCACAAAAAAATCTGTTGGGGAGCCCTGACGGACCGCTGGGTTCCCCACGACGAGCGCGACCAGGTCGTCGACTTCGTGCATCGGCTGTCCGAAAAGACAGAGGTGCCGCTCGTGAAGTTTGTGGGGTGGCTGGGCATCGCCCGCGCCAAGTTCTACGAGTGGCGCCGGCGATACGGCAAGCTCAACGAGCACAACGGCAAGACCCCGCGCGACCACTGGATCGAGCCGTGGGAGCGCCAGGCGATTGTCGACTACTTCGATGCGCACCCGCTCGAGGGCTACCGCCGGCTGACCTTCATGATGCTCGACGACGACGTCGTCGCCGTCAGCCCTGCGACCGCCTACCGCGTCCTGCGGGCGGCCGGTCGCCTCGATCGTCATCGACCGAAGCCGAGCAAGAAGGGCACCGGCTTCGTCCAGCCCCTCGGCCCGCACGTGCACTGGCACATCGACATCGCCGTCATCACCATCGCCCGCGTCTACTACTACCTGTGCTCCGTCCTCGACGGCTACAGCCGATACGTCGTGCACTGGGAGTTCCTCGATCGCATGACCGAGGCCGACGTCGAGCTCATCCTCCAGCGTGCCCTCGAGGCCCACCCTGGCGCTCACCCGCGGGTCATCTCCGATAACGGCTCGCAGTTCATCGCCGGCGACTTCCGCCGCTTCATCGACCTCGCCGGCCTGACCCACGTCCGGACCTCGGTGAACTACCCGCAGGCCAACGGCAAGATCGAGCGGTATCACCGGACCCTCGACAAGAACACCATCCACGCCGTCACGCCCGACGGCGCCCACGCCACCATCGCCACCCGCATCGACCACTACAACAACCACCGCCTTCACAGCGCGATCGGCTACGTCAGCCCGCGCGACAAACTCCTCGGACGCGAGACCGAGATCTGGGCCGGCCGCGATCGCAAGCTAGAGGCAGCCCGAGAGCTCCGACGCAAGCGCCGAGAATTGGACCACCTCGGCACCGCCGCGTAACTTCTCTCGACCCTCCACTTCACCCTCAGCGTCTCCGTTCGTCAACCCACCCTCTGTCCCGTTCACGCTGAGCCAATACAAGAGCATGCTGGAGCGCAACAGGGAGCGGGGGGGTCGCCTGGGGGAGGACGCTGACTTGCGGCGGTCGGCCTTGGTGACGAAGGTGCTCCCGCTGCTCCGCAAAATCCTTTCGATAGACGGAGGTGTCTTCGGGAAATCAGCCGAGTTTGCCTCTTTCTCGTCGCCGACTGCGCTCACGATCACTCGGGACCCGTCCGACGAGCAGGCGGGGTCGTTCGTACACCGGCTTTGGTCTCGGTCCCCCAGGCTCAGGGTGCTCGACATCCTCCGAACTCTGACGAGCGCTGATAAGCCGCTCTCTGACGTCGACGACCTTTCCGCGGTATTGATCCCCCTCACCGAAGGGACGACACCGTTGCGTCGAGATAGCGAGGGGCTGGAGCCTGCACAGTCGACTCTTACGAGCGTGGAGACGTGCCTGCGAGACGCCGCCCGTGATCTCGCCGCGTATGAGGAAAACGTCCTCCCAAACCCGATGGCGACCCTCCAAAGGATTGTCCTGCTCGCGTCGATCTCGGTCTTCTATCACGCCGCGACGCGGGCGCGCGAGGCCGTTCAACTACCACGACGCGTCCTCCTGCTGGACGCGTCGAACGCGAAGAGGAGTTCGATTATCGCCGAGGCCAGCGAGGCCACTGTGACCGCCCTGTCCGCCGACGCTCGAGCCTACATGGCACGCACGCTTCGTGAACTGCTCGCTGCAACCGAAGGATCTCGCCGCGGCAAGAAGCGGTGGATGGATGATCCAGAGCGCGCAGTCAGCGAGATGTTCAAGAGCCATCTCCGCAGCAAGACCCCGCCGCACCTCAAGGAGGTCGTAGACGCGCTTGAAGAAATTGAGGCTGGCGGCGCGGATGTTGAGGAGGAACTTCCGGTTCGTCTCGTCGGTATCTTGGACAGCAGCGGCGGGCGGAGCCTTGAGGGCTTCATCCGGCTGCTCGGGGTTCGCTGTGGCCTGCTTTACCCGCAGCAGAAGAACCCACATAAGCGCCTCGTCCCCATGGACCGGACCCTTGAGGTGCTGGTCGCGTCAACCTTCGACCTTTCTGGTCCGCCCCTCGAGTTTCGAGACTTCCTCGAGGAGTTCTATCGCCGCTGGGGTATCGTGGTCGGCGGGCGCCTTGAAGACGCTCGCCTGCTCACCGCAGCCGGTACCCCCGTCCCTAGCGCCGAACTCACCGAGAACGCCGAGCGGTTCCTCACTCGCTTGGAGAGCCTCGGCCTCGCCCGCAAGATGGCGGACAGCGTAGCGGTAGTTGGGCTGATGGAGAACACCGATGGCACGTAAAGAGACGGCGCCGAATCCTGCGTCGGTTCGCATAGCTAAGCTCGCACTGGCGGAACTCGAAGTGTATTGGCTCAGCGTGAACGGGACAGAGGGTGGGTTGACGAACGGAGACGCTGAGGGTGAAGTGGAGGGTCGAGAGAAGTTACGCGGCGGTGCCGAGGTGGTCCAATTCTCGGCGCTTGCGTCGGAGCTCTCGGGCTGCCTCGAGCTTGCGATCGCGGCCGGCCCAGATCTCGGTCTCGCGTCCGAGGAGTTTGTCGCGCGGGCTGACGTAGCCGATCGCGCTGTGAAGGCGGTGGTTGTTGTAGTGGTCGATGCGGGTGGCGATGGTGGCGTGGGCGCCGTCGGGCGTGACGGCGTGGATGGTGTTCTTGTCGAGGGTCCGGTGATACCGCTCGATCTTGCCGTTGGCCTGGGGGTAGTTCACCGAGGTCCGGACGTGGGTCAGGCCGGCGAGGTCGATGAAGCGGCGGAAGTCGCCGGCGATGAACTGCGAGCCGTTGTCGGAGATGACCCGCGGGTGAGCGCCCGGGTGGACCTCGAGGGCGCGCTGGAGGATGAGCTCGACGTCGGCCTCGGTCATGCGATCGAGGAACTCCCAGTGCACGACGTATCGACTGTAGCCGTCGAGGACAGAGCACAGGTAGTATGTAGACGCGGGCGATGCTGATGACGGCGATGTCGATGTGCCAGTGCACGTGCGGGCCGAGGGGCTGGACGAAGCCGGTGCCCTTCTTGCTCGGCTTCGGTCGATGACGATCGAGCCGGCCGGCCGCCCGCAGGACGCGGTAGGCGGTCGCGGGGCTGACGGCAACGACGTCGTCGTCGAGCATCATGAAGGTCAGCCGCCGATAGCCCTCGAGCGGGTGCGTGTCGAAATAGTCGACGATCGCCTGACGCTCCCAGGGCTCGATCCAGTGGTCGCGCGGGGTCTTGCCATTGTGCTCGTTGAGCTTGCCGTATCGCCGGCGCCACTCGTAGAACTTGGCGCGAGCGATGCCCAGCCACTCCACGAACTTCACGAGCGGCACCTCTGTCTTTTCGGACAGCCTGTGCACAAAGTCGACGACCTGGTCGCGCTCGTCGTGGGGAACCCAGCGGTCCGTCAGGGCTCCCCAACAGATTTTTTGTGCGGACCAGCTCCTCGGTCACCTCGGCGATCACCTCGTCCTTGCGGGCCAGACGAGCCCTGAGCCGCTCGTTCTCCGCGAGCAGCTCCTGCTCCCGGCTAGTCTCGACGCGCTTGCGAGATTCCCCGAACGCCGCGGCGCCGTGCTCGAACAGGTGGCGCTGCCAGCCGTAGAAGACGCTCGGCTGCAGCTCGGCGCCCTCGCAGACCTCCGACACCGGCACCTTCTCGAGGTGGTGTCGACGCAGCAGGTTGATTTTCTGGTCAGGGGTGTGGTGACGACGTGTCTTCTTGCTCATGGGCGGTCCTTGCCCCGGCTCCTTCTACCAGGCCGGGGCGTGTCCCATTCCAGCTGAGCCAAAACAGAAGAGGCAGCCACGCGCGACGAGTTTGGCCTCGTGATGGAGGACGTCATGCCCATGGATCTACCGACGGTGGTCCAGGGCTTGGCACAGTCGAAGCTCGCTAAGTCTAAGCGGCAACTCCGCGTCGCGCTCGTTGACCAGGACGTCGTCGTAAAGAGCGCGACCGGCCGCTTCTCGTCGCTGGCCGGCATGCTAACCTCGAACGAAGAGGAAGCCGTCCAGTGGCGAAACAAGAAGCTGCGAACGATCGCCTTGATCACAAACCGGGCGCTCGAGAAGGCTCGTACGTTCGCAGAGTTTCGACGCGTCAACGAGAGGGATCTCGCCCGCCGGTTGTGCGCCGAGCAGCGCGACGGCGCAGAGGTGACATGGCTGCGCACGCTCTGGGACGCGCTCGAGCGAGGGCGTGCCCTCCGCATCTCTCTCGTAGACACCATCCAGTTCGCGCTCGCGCTTGAGTCGCTGTCTCCGACGGAGCGATCTGCGAAGGCGCCCCGGCACCTGCACTGTATTGGCTCAGCGTGAACGGGACAGAGGGTGGGTTGACGAACGGAGACGCTGAGGGTGAAGTGGAGGGTCGAGAGAAGTTACGCGGCGGTGCCGAGGTGGTCCAATTCTCGGCGCTTGCGTCGGAGCTCTCGGGCTGCCTCTAGCTTGCGATCGCGGCCGGCCCAGATCTCGGTCTCGCGTCCGAGGAGTTTGTCGCGCGGGCTGACGTAGCCGATCGCGCTGTGAAGGCGGTGGTTGTTGTAGTGGTCGATGCGGGTGGCGATGGTGGCGTGGGCGCCGTCGGGCGTGACGGCGTGGATGGTGTTCTTGTCGAGGGTCCGGTGATACCGCTCGATCTTGCCGTTGGCCTGCGGGTAGTTCACCGAGGTCCGGACGTGGGTCAGGCCGGCGAGGTCGATGAAGCGGCGGAAGTCGCCGGCGATGAACTGCGAGCCGTTATCGGAGATGACCCGCGGGTGAGCGCCAGGGTGGGCCTCGAGGGCACGCTGGAGGATGAGCTCGACGTCGGCCTCGGTCATGCGATCGAGGAACTCCCAGTGCACGACGTATCGGCTGTAGCCGTCGAGGACGGAGCACAGGTAGTAGTAGACGCGGGCGATGGTGATGACGGCGATGTCGATGTGCCAGTGCACGTGCGGGCCGAGGGGCTGGACGAAGCCGGTGCCCTTCTTGCTCGGCTTCGGTCGATGACGATCGAGGCGACCGGCCGCCCGCAGGACGCGGTAGGCGGTCGCAGGGCTGACGGCGACGACGTCGTCGTCGAGCATCATGAAGGTCAGCCGGCGGTAGCCCTCGAGCGGGTGCGCATCGAAGTAGTCGACAATCGCCTGGCGCTCCCACGGCTCGATCCAGTGGTCGCGCGGGGTCTTGCCGTTGTGCTCGTTGAGCTTGCCGTATCGCCGGCGCCACTCGTAGAACTTGGCGCGGGCGATGCCCAGCCACCCCACAAACTTCACGAGCGGCACCTCTGTCTTTTCGGACAGCCGATGCACGAAGTCGACGACCTGGTCGCGCTCGTCGTGGGGAACCCAGCGGTCCGTCAGGGCTCCCCAACAGATTTTTTTGTGCGGACGAGCTCCTCGGTCACCTCGGCGATCACCTCGTCCTTGCGGGCCAGACGGGCCCTTAGCCGCTCGTTCTCCGCGAGCAGCTCCTGCTCCCGGCTGGTCTCGACGCGCTTGCGAGATTCCCCGAAGGCCGCCGCGCCGTGCTCGAACAGGTGGCGCTGCCAGCCGTAGAAGACGCTCGGCTGCAGCTCGGCGCCCTCGCAGACCTCCGACACCGGCACCTTCTCGAGGTGGTGTCGACGCAGCAGGTTGATTTTCTGGTCAGGGGTGTGGTGACGACGTGTCTTCTTGCTCATGGGCAATCCTTGCCCCGGCTCCTTCTACCAGGCCGGGGCGTGTCCCATTCCAGCTGAGCCAAAACAAAGCCAAGGCGGTGACCGCGTGGTACCTTGAGCGCTACCACGGGTCCGACGACGACGTCGGGGTCGTCGGCATGTTCACGGACCAGGCCCGCGTGGGCCACTTCGCCGTGCCCCGTGCTTCGCTCGAAGCCGAGGATCCCGACGCTCTGTTCCGCGTGCTCGTCGCTACGACGATGTTTCAGCGGAGGCAAGACGTGCAGATCATGCGTGTCCTTCGAGGAATCGCCCCGCGCGACGTTGAGCAACTCACGAGCGCCGCTACCCTCCTTGCCTCGGCGAAGAATTGCGGTTGCCCGGCGGCGCTGTCCCTCGAGGGTCTCCTCGCTCAATGCGATTTGCGCAAGGACGACCTCCGCCGGGGGACGTGCGACTTTGCGCCATCCATCGCTTGCCTGCCCAAGCGCCACGCGGTGCTGCTCAAGAGGTACGGCCACTTCGGGAAGGTCCCAACCGCGCTGGCGCTCAACCTGAAGGCTCACAACGCCTCAGACCTGGCGAGCTTGCGTCGCGGCTGCATCGAGGCCACGGGGTCGCCTGAGGCGGCGGCTGAATGCCTCGAGGATGCGCTCTGTAAGTCCTGGCGCGTAAGCGACAAGATCTCGGCCATGTACCTGTCGATGCTCTCGAACCCGGACCTGTGGCCTGGCCGGGCCCCTTGGACCGATGGCCTGGATTGGACGAGGTGGGTCGTGATCGACAGCAACGTTGATCTCTTCCTCGGTTGGCTTGGCTATGACGGCCTCGGCACGTATGCTGCGAGAAGAGAGTTTATTCATGCGATAGCAAGGCAAATCGACCTCAAATCCATGAAGGCTGGTTTGCAGGCATTCAACCCTCGAATCGTCCAGCAGGCCGGCTTTTTATTCATGAGCGCTGCGAATCGCCGCAGTACCGACCGGGATTGTTCGAAGGAGGCCGGCGCCTGTGGACGCTGCCCGAAGCAAATCTCGCGTGCATGCCCACTGAACCGACGGTGACGTACCGAAGGGGGGTGTACTTGTGGATGAAGGAAAATTGCGCCCTTGTCGACCGGCGCTAGCACCACGCCGAGATCGTCGAGACCGCCGGCGACTCCTGCCTCGCCTCAAGAGGCAGCAGGAGCAAGGCAACTTCTTCATGTGTGACCAGGCACACATCCACACGCTGCCGCCGCCGGGACAGCGCAGGTAGTTGAAAGTAGGGGCGAGATCAAAGACACTTTTTGCCATGGCGTCCCGCTGGGCTGTTGCGCAAAACCGTGACCTCGCCGAGGTGGACCATGGACGGTGACGACCTGAAGGCTGCCCATGCTCGCTTCGCAGCGGAGAAGGAGCGGCACTCGACCGAGTTCCACGGGTACCACGCCGCAGTCACGAGGGCCCAGAACGCCGCGTGGGACACGTGGAACTCTGCTGAGTTCCAGCGATTCCTGTGGGACGACGAGGCGGGCGTAGGGCTCGGGGTCGGCCGGAAGGTCACGGTGCCCGGAGTTCTCAGAGACCCAGAGATAATCGGGACGCTTTGGACCCTCCGGAAGACAACCCAACCTGCCGACCTCATGGAGCGGGCGCGCCGCCTCGATGAGGTTTTCAGCGCGACCATGGAGCGCATCTACCCGCGACACGCCTCGCGACGGCCACAGGCCCGACTCATCCGAATCTTCGCGCTGCTGCTCCCGACCGAGGTCGTCGGGCTAGTTTGGGATCACCGGGTCTATGAACTCCGTAGACGGTTCGGGCTGCGCATTCATGGAAGGGGCGTGATCGGGCAAAACGTCCTGATTCAGGAGACGTTGCGGCGCGAACTCGGGACGACAACAGATTTGGACGAGATCTTGTGGCGCAACCTCTTCGCCCGCTGGCTCACCTGCAGACAAGGTCTCGCCACTGCCGACGACACTAGCGCGGCTGAGGACGCACTGCGGTTGAAGCCCGCCGCCGCGCAGAATAGAGGGATCACGGGTATCACCGGGACGGTCGACATGCTGGTCAGCATCGTTCGCCACGCCGCGTCAAGGCCTACCCTCCCGGAGTTGATTAGCGCGGTACAAAGGGAGAGCCGAGGGTGGACGGTAGACACGGTCCGTTCGCGTATCGCGGCCGTGAAGAGCCTGAACTTGCTCGAATATCGTGAGGCTGCCCTCTGTCCCACGAGGCTCGGCGACGACCTCCTCGATGGCGCGCCCCCCTCCGATGTCTTGGCCCCTGTCCTTCTGGCGAACAATATCGGCGTCGCTCCGTTGTTGATTCTATTGAGAGACGCCGAGTCGCTCAGCCTGACAGAGGCGATCCGGAGGTTGCGGTCTCTAGATCCGCGTTGGAGGACCGACACAGCGCCTCGAAGGCTCATCTTTTGGACGAGGGCCCTGGGGCTCCTTGAGCATGACGAGCGCGGCTCACTCCGGCTCACAGACGCCGGCGCGGCGTGGGAGGAGCATCTCCCCAACACACCGGTCGACGGTTGAGCAGTTACGGAAAACGGTCCATAGCGATCGGTCAGCCGGACCGCGTTACATCGGCGAGGGACCGAGCAGGTCTCGGTAGTGCTCACCCCGATGTTCGGCGACGACCGTCGAACTCGGCCTGCATGGTCTGGAAGATGCCTTAATCGAGCGGCTGCGCGCCGAGGCGCGCTACCAGGCGCTGTTCGCCGACGCCTTCCCCGAGGACGCCGACCCGCTCACCTTGACCAACGTGGCCCGGGCGATCGCCTGCTTCGAGCGCCGCCTGCTGTCCGGCATCTCGCGCTATGACGGCTACACTCACGGCGAGCCCGACGTGATCTCGAAGTCGGCCAAACTCGGCGCCCGGCTGTTCGCGTCGGACAAGCTCGAGTGCTTCCGGCGGTGTGGCCCTTCCGTCCGCCTTGTACCTGGAGCGTCTCCATTATCTCTCCACGACACAGGTCGACGCCCGCGATCCTTGGGGACTCGCGGGCGTTCAAAGAGGGAGCGAATTCGTAAGTGTCTACGCGGATTTCGGCGAACTTGCGAGCGCGATCAATGGGTTGAGAAATCCGCGTAGTTACTGCTTCGAGCAGTGAGATAAAGGCAAATTCGAGCATCCGAGCGCTCACGAGTGCTCGGATGCGCGTCTCCTCGACGTCTCCAGCGCGTGGGTCGCGCCGGATGTGCCGCAACGACGGTCATCGTTGCGGCACATCGGCCGCAGAACATTGCGCCGAGGTGACCATTCGCCGCGGGCGCGGGTGCCGTCATTCGCCCGCGCGGGGCTCTGTTCTCAGTGCGTCGAGCACGATGCGCTCGATCGCCGCCTCGTTGCGCTCCGCCGACTGGCTGTTCTGCAGGATGACGACGCCGATCCGCTGGTCCGGGTAATATGCGGTCCACGACGAGAACCCGTCGATATCACCGGAGTGCCAGACCCGGTCCTGTCCGTCCGGCGAGCCGACCAGCACGCCCATCGCGTAGTCGGAGCCCCACGCCGCCTGCATCGGCGCCGGCATCGCCGCTCTCGTGGTGCGCCCGTCGGCCAGCCGCCCGGGAGCGGTCATCCGCGCGAGGCTGGCGGGCGACAGGATCCGCCCGCCGAACAGCGCCGCGTGCCAGCGCAGCAGATCGCCTGCGGTCGAGCGCAGCCCTCCCGCCGGTCCGGGCACCGTCGGGCTGATCCAGTCGGCGTTGTGGTAGCGCCCGGGCTCGGTCTTGCTGGCGCGGTAGCCTCGCGCTCGTCGCGGGACGACGTCGGCCGGATCGTCGAACGCCGTGTGCTCCAGACCCGCGGGTGCGAACAGACGCCGCGCCAGGAACGACGGATAGGACTCACCGCTCGCGCGCGCGACGACGAGTCCGAGCAGCGCGTAGTTGGAATTGCTGTATCCCCACGACGAGCCCGGCTCGAACACGAACGGCGGCTGCAATCCGGCGATCCAGCTCGCCATCTCCGCGGGCGTCCGGCGTACCGACTTGAGGTGCTCGCCTGCGGGATCTTCAGCGTAATCGGCGATCCCCGTGGTTTGCACGAGCGCTTGCGCGACCGTGACGCGGTGCGCCTGCGGCACCTCCGGCACGAAGCGCGACAGCGGGTCGTCGAGCCCGACCTTGCCCTCCTCGGCGAGCAGCAGGATCGCCGCCGCCGTGAATTGCTTGGTGATCGACGCGATCGGGAACACGGTGTCGACCGCGACCGCGACCTCGTCCTCGAGGTTCGCAAGACCGTAGCCCCTGGCGAACACGACCTGGTCGCCGCGTCCGACCGCCACCACCATCCCGGGGCTGCCCGTTGCCATCGCCTGGGCGACGGCCTCGTCGAGCGCCGCCGCGAGCGCGGCCGTTTCGCCCTCCGTCGCCTCCGCCTTCGCGGCGTCCGCCTGTCGCTCGCCGCAGCCCGCTGCGCCGACACAGGCGAACAGCACCGCCGCTCGTATTTTCGCATGCGTCCGCCGAGCTGCCTGCGAAAGCCTGCCTCGAGCCGATGTGCGCGTGTCGTCCATGGGCTGCCGGTTCCGGCCGGCACGCATCCTAACCCGGCCGGCGAGGTCGCGAGCCCTGGGGAATTGCGGGATCTCGAGGGAAGAGCGAATTCGTGAGCACCGACGCGCCGAGCTTCCAGACCGGCGCAGCGGCCCTGAGGCGCTTCCCGGGCCGAGAATTCGAAAATTCGTCTCGACCGTCCAATTGAAAGCGGCCGGCCTCCGATATGGAGGGCACGGACCGCCGGGGAGCCGGGCCCCGAGCGCCGACTGCGCGGAGTTCGTCGGTCATTCCCGTGATCCTCCCGAGGAAGGTGGTCGAGCTGTGGCGAACGAGAGGCGTGAAAAGGGGCGGCCACCGGGCGTTCGCGTCGACGTGGGATACGTTCGTGGGCGGCGAGACACGCTGGGCCTGACGCAGAGCGAGCTAGCCTCTCGCTCGGGCGTCACCCCGAGGACGATCACCAAGGCGGAATCGGGGCGCCCGATATCCCGACAAAGTGCTCAGGCCATCGCCATTGCACTCGACGCCCCACTCGCGGATGTCGTCCTGCGAACCGTCAACAGCGCCTGATCGGCAGGCTGCGCGTGCGGCTGCCAGAGAATCGAGATTCAGCCGACTGGCGGAGCCGGCGGCACGGCCGTACCGCGAATACGCCGCGATCGCTTCGGAAGCGGCCGGCATTCGTTTCTTTCCATTTTCTTTCTGCTGCCCTTGACAATGGCCCATGGTATCTCTGAAATGAGGAGTTCGAACCATGAAAACACACACTATCTATAGTCCGATCGCCATGGCAGTGCTCGTCGCGTGCGTCGCGGCCTGCGGGGCGTCCACGTTCGACCAGCCGAGCGAAGGCGTCGCGCCGCTCGAGGAGCTGCGCGACGGGCAGACTCACGAGATTCTTCCTCAGGAGGGATTCGTGGTCGCGCCGATCGAGGAAGGAGCGGAGATGGCGGCGACGTCACGCTCGAATGTCATCGCGTCCCTGGCGCTGCCCGACGGCGGCGAGGTCCATTTCCTCGACCTGGGCCCGCCCGAAGAGCCCGGCATTGCGACGCTCTACACCAGCCACTCCGACGCCGTCGGTTCGTTGATGCGTGACTTCGAGGCCACGCCTCTCGAGCTGTTCCTCGCGCTGGCGTCCCCGGAGGAGGCTCCGCCGGAGGTCCTGTTCCAGCATCACGCGCGCCTCGCCTCGCAGGGCAGCGCGGAGCCGACGGCTCGCAGCCTCCCGGTGGACGACCTGAAGGTGCCGACCGAGGGGACAAAGGTCCTCACGACGGACTGGACGATGGCGCCCTGCGTCTTCCCCACGCCGGCCACGTACTTCTCGGCCCTGAAGGATATCTGGGACGGCGAGTACGGCTTCGAGGTGGGCCCGCAGGACGAGGAATTTTATGCCTCCGTGACCTCCACCGTCTACGTGCAGTTGGGGTCGTCCACGTCCGGCTGGCTCGGCGGCTGCCGCAAGAGCCAGGGCCCGGACGGCGATTCGCAGATGAATCTGCGCTTCGACCAGTACTCGGGCGGTAGTTGGTCCAGCGTCTTCGATCCCGGGATCGCGGACGGGAGTTGGGGCTGGACGTTCGGGTACCACGATTCGGTCGCTCGGCAGTTCCGGATGGCGATCACGGCGATCGGTGACGATACGGCGTACGTCGCCGGCCGCTTCTGACAGTGAGCCGGGACTGCTCGTTCGGCGAGCTTGCCGTCGTGCATAGCGGAGTGTCCGCGAATGGTCCGCGCTCCCCGAGCGTGAGCTACCGCGGGCGAAGCCGCGTATTTGGCATCGCATCCTTACATTCCTCGCCCGCGCTTGGGGGTCTTCGCGGCGACCCCGGCGCGGGACCTGTCGCCGACGCGACCCATGCATAAATCCGCGAAGGCGTGCGAGCATCTCGGCGACCGAGATGCGAACGACCACGAACGTCATTGTGCAGAACACCACGAAGATCCTGTGCTCCGCTGCCATTTTCGCGTGGGCGGGGTGCGAGCCGCTGGACGGCGAGGAGAGCGGCGAATCGACCGCGGAGACGCTGGCGGGGTCCGAGGGCCCCAGCGACAGCGAGACCGGGGTGGAGGCGGGTCTCGTGGAAGACATCGAGGAGCTCCCGATCGTGGAGCCCGGAGAGGACGAGGTGCTGCCGGCGACGCCGAGCTACCGCAGCAGCGCGGTCGCCAGCGGCGCCGGCCTCACCGCGCTGACGATCGGCAAGCCGGCGGGCGTCGTCCAGGGCGACGTGCTGCTGGCGCGCGTCACCAACCGCAACAACGCCACCGCGGTCGTCACCCCGCCGGCCGGCTGGACCCTGCTGCGCTCCGATCAGAGCGCCTCGCAGATCAAGGCGTGGGTGTTTTACAAGGTCGCCGGGGCGGCGGAGCCGGCGAACTATGCGTTCTCGATCGATCTCGCCAGCAACATCGCCGGCAGCGTCGTCGCGTTCGCGAATGTCGACACCGCGAACCCGATCGACGCGCACAGCGGACAGAAGAACGGCCTGGTCGCGACCTTCGACACCCCGCCGATCACGACCACCGCGGCCGGCGGCGTCGCGGTGTGGTTCGGCTCGCAGGTGTGGGCCGGCACGACCTGCCCGACGAGTCCGATTGTGCCGCCGAGCGGCTTCACCGAGGTGCTCGACACCTGCCTGCCCTCGGCCGGCACTGCGCTCCTCTACGACGCGGCCTACAAGGTGCTCGGCGCCGCCGGGCCCCAGCCCGCGTTCAACGGCAGCTCGCCGTACGCGAACACCAACATCGCCCAGGTCGTCGCGCTGCGGCCGGCGGGCGCGCCCACCTGCACCGTCGGTGACAGCTTCGCGGGTAGCTATACGACCGTCGGGACGGTCGCGTCGCCGGCGATCGTCGAGCCGTCGGGGCTGGCGGCGAGCCGGGTCTCGCCGGGGGTGATCTATGTGCATAACGAGGACACCACCGCGGTGGTGGCGATCAGCGCCAGCAACGCGTCGACGCTCGGCACCTTCGCCGTCGCGGGCGTGACCCCTGCCGACTGGGAGGACGTCGCGACCGGCCCGTGCCCGACCGGCAAGTGCATCTTCATGGGCGACATCGGCCGCTCCAGCGCGAACTTCCCGACCCCGCCGTCGACCTTCGCGGTCTACAGGATCCCCGAACCCGACGTCGCCGGCGGTCAGACCAGCGGCAACCTCACCGCGGAGAAGTTCCCGTTCCAGTACCCCGATTCGCCCAAGGACGCCGAATCGATCATGGTGCATCCGACGACCGGTGACATCTATGTGATCACCAAGTCGAGCACCGGGCTGAGCAAGGCCTACAAGATGCCCAATCCGCTGCCGGCGCCGAACACGATGTCGACGCTGATCTTCGTCGCCAACCTGCAGCTGCCGACCAACGGCGACCCCAACTTCTCCTACGCGACCGCGGCGGCGATTCACCCGTGCGCGAATCGTTTCCTGCTCCGCACCTACCGGACGGTCTACGAGTTCCGCGCCGCGCCGAACGCCGCCTTCGAGACCGCGTTCGCGGCGACGCCGGTGGCGCTGACCGACACCGTCGAGGGCCAGGGCGAGGCGATCGAGTACCAGGCCGACGGCGCCGGCTACTTCACGATGAGCGAGAGCCCCTCGCCGTTCCGGCTCAAGCGCGTCGCTCGCCTGTGACGCGCCGCAGGCCAGCGTCGGGTGCCCGGAGGTGAATCCGGGCGCCCCATTCGCTCCGCGCTCGCATGTGCGGCGAGGGCCTCGTCGCGGTCATCGGTCGATGGCGCGATCGCGCCATGCTCGGTGGCATCAACGCCGAGATTCGCGCGTTCGGCGATCGCGCGCCCCGTTCGCCTGGGCGACCTCCCGAGCTCGCCGTCAGGCCTGCGTCGAGGCGGCTCCGGGCGCGCGCCCGAGGCGACCGAGCGCGGCGAATGTGGCGAGTTCGATTCGTCGGTCCAGGGCCGGTGAAGCCGCGCACGAGCGGGAACTCGCGTGGGAATCACACATGCGGCGCCTCGGCCCGGACTCGCGCTGTCGTGAATGGTGGGCGATGGCCGGGCGTCGGTTTGGGCGAATGCAGCAAGGATCTCGTTCTTCCCTCTCCTCGGTCAGGCGCCTCGGTTCGCCCTCGCTGTGCCTGTTTCTGCTGGTGGCTTGCGGCGACAGCGGGGGCGCGGGCACGGGCACGACGGACGGCGACACCGGCCAGATGCCGCCGGCGAGCACGAGCGACGGCGACACCGGCGAGCCGACGATCGGGGGCGAGCCGAGCGGGACTTCCGAGGTCCCGACGACCTCGTCCTCGTCGCCCGCGACGTCCTCGGCCTCGCCGACGTGTGGCGATGGTCAGCTCGATCCGGGCGAGGAGTGCGACGACGGCGAGGCCAACGGCGACGGCGCGGCTTGCACGAGCGATTGCAAGCAGGCGGGGTGCAGCCCCGGGGGCGTGGCACCGTTCGCCCTGCTGTCGCGCGTGCCCGCCGGGCAGGACGGCACGCTCGCGCAGGGCGAGCCCGTGGTGCTCGACCTCGGCTGCTCGGTCGACCGCGAGACGGTCGACGACACCACGATCGCCGTCCACGGCAGCCAGAGCGGACGGCGCGGCTTTGTCGTCGAGTGGACCGACGACGGCAAGGCCGAGCTCGTGTTCGCCGCGCCGCTGCACCCGGCCGAGCGCGTCGACGTGACGCTGACCTCGGGCATCCGCGACGCGCAGGGCGAGCCGCTGGTGCCGCACGTGTTTCAATTCACGGTGTCCGGCGCGGCCGGGACGGGGGTGTTCACGGGCACCAACGCGTGGGTGGGCGACCGATTCCCGGCGCTCGGCGACGTCGACGGCGACGGCGACCTCGACGTCGCGCGTTCGAACGGCGACGTGTTCCTCAACGAGGGCGACGGCACCTTCACCACGGTCGAATACGAGTACTCCTGCTATTCCCTCACCGGGCACCTCACGCTGGCCGACGTCGACGCCGACCGCGACCTCGACATCCTGTGCTTCGGGAACTCGGGCGTCGGCTCGATCTGGCTCAACGACGGGGCCGGGGCCTTCGCCCAGGGGCCCGGGCAGGACGTGCTGAACGGCAAGAAGAAGTACCTGGTCGGCGACGTCGACGGCGACGGCGACCTCGACATCTACGCGGTGACCGGGGGGACCGACGTGGCCGACGAGATCTTGCTGAACGACGGCAGCGGGACGTTCGCGGCGGGCGCGACGGGGGTCGGTTCGAACTCGACCGCCGGCGTGGTGCTGACCGACGTCGACGGCGACGGCGATCTCGACGTCGCGTACGGCAACGGGCAATTCGACGAGGCCGCCTCGGTCTCGCTCAATGACGGCACCGGCCAATTCGCGGCCACCGGCGTGGGGCTCGGCAACGGCCCGCACGGGAGCAACGGCGTCGACGCCGGCGACGTCGACGGCGACGGCGCGACCGACCTGCTTGTCATGCCGTACTTCGACGGGGCGGCGCGGGTCTGGCGGAACGCCGGCGGGCCGATGTTCAGCGAGGGCCAGGACCTCGGCACCTCGGACGTCGAGGACGTCCTGATGCGCGACGTCGACGGCGACGGCGACCTCGACGTGGTCTCGGCCAACGACGACTTCTTCGTCAAGACCAACCTCGTGTGGCTCAACGCGGGCGACGGCTCGTTCACCGCCGGGCCCTCGTTCGGCGGCGGCGGCGAGGGCCTCGCGCTGGGCGACGTCGACGGCGACGGCGTGGTCGATGCCGTCGTCAAGGGGACGGTCTACCTCGGGGGCTGAGCCTCGGCGGTCGGCCGCGCCACGCGGGGCGAACTGCTAGCTCCCCGTCGGCACCATGCGGCCGATCGCCACGCTCCAGTCGGTCGTGTCGACCTGGTAGAAGGTCGAGAACACGATCGACTTGCCGTCGGCGGTGAACGTCGGATCGCGGTCGTCGAGGCTGTTGCGGGTGAGCACGCGCATCGGTCCGCCGGTGAGCGGCACGACCGCGATCTCCGGCGGGATCTTGTCTTCGAGGCGGATCCGGAACGCCACCAGGTCGCCGCGCGGCGCGACCGCGGGGCTGCCCATGTCGAGGCGGTCGTTGTCCTGGACCAGCGGCGTGAACGTCCACTCGCGCGTGTCGACGTCGACGACGAGTGGTTCGCCGTCGGCGGGCGGGCGCTTCTTGCCCAGGCTTGCGAACAGCTCGGGGACGCTGCGTGGCAGGTCGACGCGGTACAGCTGCGAGCGGCTCTGCACGATCAGGCGCGGGCCTTTCGGGCCGGGCGGCGCAGGCACTGCAGTGTGGATCGTCGGATTGCCGGCGAAGTTGGCGGCGTCGATGCGCAGGGCGCGGTCGGGGTGCTCGGTGCTGAAGAACAGCAGGCCGTCGTGGCGCTCCGGCGCGTCCGGATCGTCGGGGTCGGGTGGATCGCTGACTGCGATGAGCGTGGTGTCGTCGAGCCACGCGGGGTAGTGGAGGCCGAGGGACGTCGAGCGCACGAGGTCGAGCGCGACCTCGTCGCCTGGTTTGATCAGGGCGATCGCGGAGTCGTCGTCGCCGAGGCGCAGGCGCGCGACGGTGCCGGCGCTCGAGGGGACGCCGGGGTCTTGCTTGCGCTCGAGCGGCACGCGGATGTCGCCGCGGTGGACGAAGTTGCAGCCGCCCTCGCCGAGCGTGTAGACGCGCGAGACGCCCTCGTGATGGATGACGAGCGCGTCGCCGCGGGTCGAGGGGACCAGCAGCGGGCGCGCGCCGGTCTGCTCGATCGACCCGCCGAGCAGGCTGGTGCAGGGCGTGCGGCCGGCGATCGGGTCGGCGCCGGCTGGCACATAGGACAGGTCGTGGCGGGTGGTGAAGGAGGCCTGGGTGTCGTCGCCGTTGGTGGTGACGAGGCGCATGGCGTTGGTGACGAGCAGGAGGCCGCCGTCGGCCAGGGCGATCGTCTGCATGGCCTCGCGCACGCCGCCGAGCAGGACGGGCGCCGGGGTGGCGGTCTCGGTGGTGGTCAGCCGGGCCTGGCTGGTCTCGAGCACCTTGGCGACCCGCGCCTCGGCCTCGCGGACCGAGCGCACGGTGCGGATGCCGGCCTCCAGCTTGCCGCGCAGCAGCATGACCTCGGGCGAGCCGGGATCGTCGCGCAGGGCGCTGGCCAGCGGCTCCTGGGCGAACAGGGCCGCCAGCAAATCGACGGAGGGGCCCGCCATCACGTCGGACGGCTTCGGGTTGAGGGTCATGACGTGGGGGAACGCGAGGTCGCCGGCGCTGACGACCGCGAAGCGGTGGTGCGGCTCGAAGGTCGGGAGCCCGCCGGCGATGTCGAGGCCGCTCCAATCGTGCTGCGCCGGGTCCTCGAAGGCGACGAAGGCGTGACCTGACCAATCGGCCAGGCGCAGCGCGGCGGCGACCCCGGCCTCGCTCGCGCCGGGCACCTTGTCGCGCAGCTCGGAGGTCATGCGCTCGAGGCCGCCCTCGACCGGTTCGAAGCCCCACTGGCCGAGGATGACGAGGTAGCTCAGGTTGCGAGCCGGGACGACGAACACCCGCTCGGCGGCCTCCGGCTTGCCGAACGGGCCCGGGCGCAGGTACAGGGCGATCGCCGCGACTGCCCCGCAGAGGAGCAGCGCGAGCGCGACGTACTTGCCGCGGCTGCTCCTCTGCATCGCCGCGAAGTCAGTGGCAGAACGCTCCGCGGAGTCGGACATGCTCCTTCGTACCACGACGCGCAGGGACGAGGGCGGTCGGCGCTGGCGTCGGGTCTACGATTCGCGGAGGTGGGATGTGGGTGCATTCGGAGGCCTAGAGCACCAGCCGCAGCGCCAGGGCCGAGGCCGCGGCCAGGGCGGCGAGGCCGAACACGCCGGTGACGCCGTGGTGTTCGAGCAGCAGGCCGCCGAGCGCGGAGCCGGTGGCCATGCCGATGAACACGACGGTGAAGAAGCTGGCGTTGAGGCGGCTGCGGGCGGCGGGGTCGAGGCCGTAGACGATGGTCTGGTGGGCGATGAGGGAGGCTTGCACGCCGAGGTCGAAGCCGACGGCCGCCAGGGCGACCAGCCACAATCCGGCGGTGCGATCGAGCAGCGGCAAGGCCAGCAGGGCGAGGAACGAAGCCAGCACGAGCGCGGCGCCGAGCCGCGTCACGCCGTGCGGACCGCGGCGGTCCGACAGGCGCCCGGCCAGGGGCGCGGCCAGGGCCCCGGCGGCACCGGCGAGGCCGAACGCGCCGGCCGCGGTGCTGCCGAGGTGGAACGGCGCCGCGTGCAGCCACACCGCCAGAGTCGACCAGAACGCGCTGAAGGCCACCGACAGCAGACCCTGGGCCAGAGCGGCACGGCGCAGCGCAGGGTGCCGCCGCCACAGCGTCCGCAGCGACCGCAGCAGGGCGAAGTAGGGCAGGTCCGTGGTCGGGGCGAAGCGAGGCAAGCGCCAGCGCAGCGCCACGGCGATCAGCGAGACCGCGCCCGCGGCCAGCGCGAACATCATCCGCCAGCCGAGCTGCTCGGCCACCGCGCCGCTGACCACCCGCGACAGCAGGATGCCGAGCAGCAGCCCGGTCATCACCGAGCCGACGGCGCGACCGCGACGCGCGTCCGGGGCGAGGGTCGCGACGGCGGGCACGATGTCCTGCGCGGCGGTGGCGACCACGCCGACGGCGAGGCTGGCGAGCAGCAGCAGCGGCAGGCTGGGCGCGAGGCTGCTGGCCACGAGCGCCGCGGCGAGCAGCAGCACCTTGACGACGATGACCCGCCGGCGATCGTAGCGATCGCCGAGCGGCGTCAGCAGCAAGATGCCGAGCGCGTAGCCGAGCTGCGTCAGCGTCGGCACCAGGCCGACCGAGGACGGCGTGACCCGCAAGGACTCGGCCAGCAGCGCCAGCAGCGGCTGCGCGTAGTAGATCGAGGCCGCGGCCAGGCCGGTGCTCGTCGCGAGCAAGCCGAGCAGCGGGCCGGGCAGGTCGGCGGGGCGGGTCGCGGTGGAGCTGGGCGAGAGGTCTTGCATGCGCGGTCCTGCGGGGAGAGCGATGGACGACACTGTGCAGGACGGGCCCGGCGCCGTGTAGGCGCGCGCGCGGCACAACTGCTATACGTCCGCCGCATGAGCCCGGAGTCGACCTCGACCGACCGGATCGCGCTGATGCAGACGTTCGTCCGCATCGTCGAGGCCGGCACGCTGTCGGCCGCCGCGGCCCAGCTGCAGACGACGCAGCCGACGATCAGCCGCCGCCTGCAGGCGCTGGAGCGCTTCTTCGGGGTGCGCCTGCTGCAGCGCTCGACGCATACGATGAAGCTCACCGAGGACGGCGAGCGCTGCTACGAGCAGGCCAAGGCGCTGCTGACGAGCTGGGCCGCGTTCGAGTCGCACCTGCGCGGCGCGAAGGACGAGGCCGAGGGCCTGCTGCGCGTGGTGGTGCCGCACGCGTTCGGTCAGCTGCAGCTGGTCGAGCCGCTGCTCCGGTTCCTGCAGCAGCACCCGAAGGTGGACGTCGAGTGGCTGCTGCGCGACGACCTCCGCGACCTGATCGGCGGCGGGATCGACTGCGCGATCCAGGCCGGCGAGGTGCGCGACCCGTCGCTGGTGGCGCTGCGCCTGATGGAGATCCCCCGCATCGTGGTGGCCGCGCCGGGGCTGGTCGGCGCGAACCCGCCGGGCGACGACCCCGCGGCGCTGGCCGAGCTGCCGTGGCTGGCGTTCAGCACGTTCTACCGCCGCGAGGTGGTGCTGACGCACCGCACCACCGGGGCGACGTCCCGCCTGCCGATCCGCCCGCGAATGGCCACCGACAGCCTGTTCCCGCTGCGCCAGGCGGCGCTGGCCGGCACCGGCGCGGCGATCGTGTCGACCTGGCTGGTCGAGGACGACCTCGCCGCGGGTCGACTGGTCCATCTGGTGCCGTCGTGGCGCGCGGCGCCGCTGCCGGTGTGGCTGGTGTACCCGTACGCGCAGTTCTACCCGGCGCGGCTGCGGCGGTTCGTGGAGGCGGTGAAGGCGTGGGCGGAGCAGCCGCGCTGAATGTTTCTTGTCATGGGTGTTCTTTTGGACATGTCCTCAGAGACATCCATGATCGGCGTTGAATGCGTGCCGCGCGATCACCACGCTCAGCGCGACGGCACCACCGCGACCGGGCACGCGGCGCAGCTCGCCAGCGCCGAGGCAGTGCTGCTGAGGAACGCGCGGGCCACCGTCCCCAGGCGGCGCGAACCGACGACGACGAGGGCAGCCTCGCGGGCCCGGGCGAGGTCGGCGATCTGCTGCGCCGGCTCGCCGTAGACGACGTGAGGCGTCCCGGTCAGCCCGCGCTCGACCGCCCACTCGCGCACCGAGTCGAGGGTGTCGGCGCGGAAGATCTCCCGGGCCGCCAGCCAGCGCGGCTCGAGCGTGTCGATGAAGTCATTGTAGAGCGCCGCGCCGACGTGGACGAGCTCGAGCGGGCGGCGGTGTCTCGCGGCGAATTGCTGCGCGAACTCGACGGCGCCCGCGCTGGTCTCCTCGAGGTCGGTGGCGATCAGCACGGGACCCGGGGCGACTGCGGTCAGGTCGGGCGGCACCACGATCACCGGCGCCGGCAGCCCTCGCAGGACCCGCCGCGCGGTCGGGCCGAGGCGCAGCAGGGCGTTGCCCTCGCTCGGGGCGGCGCGGCCGATGATGAGCGCGGCCGCGCCCTCGGCCGCGCGCGCGAGGCCGACCTCGGCGCGGTCGGCCTCCACCAGCTGAATGTCGCCCGGCGAGCCGAGGCCGATCTCCGCGGTCGCTCGCGCCAGCACCGTCTGGAGGCGCTCGTAGTTGTCGCTGCGGAGGTAGCCGCGGATCCACGTCTCGAGCACGTGGACGCTCGTCACCGGTTCACCCGCCTCGCGCAGCCAGCGGGCGAACACCAGCGCCCCGCGAGAGCGCGCGCCGAGATCGAGGCCGAGGACCCATTGCCGTGCTGTCGACATACGAATCATTGCTCCTGTCGTCGTCCACGGTTTTGCAATCGGCGCACCTCGATGGCGGCGAGAGAATCATTGGTGATTCGGTGGTCCGGCGAATCGCCGCGTGCAAACCGTGCACCGCCGACGCAAGCCTCGCGGCGAATCACGCGTCGACGCGCCTGCGCCGGCTGTCGTCGGCCGCGGGCGATGCTGTCGGGCGGGCGGGGGCGCAGCTCGGCTTGGCGCGGCCGTACTCGTTGAGCCGATACTGGATCTTGCGGGCAGAGATGCCGAGGATTCGCGCGGCCTTGCTGGTGCTGCCGCCGGTGTGCTCGAGGGTCTGCAAGATCGCGTAGCGCTCGATGTCCCACAGGCTGGCGCCCGGGATCACCGGCGCGTTGCGCTGGTCGAGCACCGCGGCGGTGTACTCGCGCGGCAGGTCGCGCGGCTCGATCTCCCGGCCGCGCGCCAGGATGACCGCTCGCTCGATGCACTGGTCGAGCTGGCGGACGTTGCCGGGCCAGTCGAGGCCGAACAGGATCTGCAGCACCCGCTCGGCGCAGCCGGCGACCGACTTGCCGAGCTTGCGCGCGTGGCATTGCACGAAGTGGTTGGCCAGCAGCGCGATGTCGTCCCGGCGCTCGCGCAGGCTCGGGACGCGCAGGCTCACGACCTGCAGGCGGTCGGCCAGATCGGCGCGGAAGCGGCCGCGCGCGACGGCCTCGGCGAGGTCGCTGCTGGTCGTGGCGATGACGCGGACGTCGATCTCGAGGCGCGCGCCGCCCAGCCGGGTGACGCAGCGATCTTGCAACAGGCCGAGCACGCGGGCCTGCAGGGCGGCCGGCAGGGCGTCGACGTCGGCGAGCAGGAGGGTGCCGCGGTGAGCCGCCAGGACGCGACCCTCGGCGCCGAACAGCTCGTCGGTCAGGGTCGCCTCGTCGGCGGTGCTGCAGCCCACGCGCACGAGCCGGCCGGAGCGTCCGCTGAGCTGGTGGATCAGGCGGGCGATGTGCTGCTTGCCCGCGCCGCGCTCGCCGGCGATGAGCAGCGAGACCGGGGCCTCGGCGACCTGGCCGGCGAGCGCCACGAGATCGCGGTGGGCCCGGCTCTGGCCGACGAGGTCGGCGGTGGCCTCGGCGCCGGCGGACCCGGGGGTGGCGCGCGCCTCCTGAAACCCGCTGGCGACGGCGCGGCCGGCGACGATGCGCTGGAGGGTGAGCAGCACCTGGTCGAAGTCGAGCGGCTTGGCGAGGTAGTCGTCGGCGCCGAGCTGCATCGCCTCGACCGCGCCCTCGACCGAGCCGAAGCCGGACATGACGACGACCGCGACCTCGGGCAGCCGCTCGCGCAGGCGCGTCAGCAGCTCGATGCCGCCGAGCGCGGGCATCTTGACGTCGGTGAGGACGATGTCGGGCCGCCACTCGTCGGTCCGCCCGAGCGCCTTGTAGCCGTCGGCGGCGCACTGGACCTCGTACCCCTCCTCTCGCAACAGCAGCGACAGGGCCGAGCGGGCGCTGGGCTCGTCGTCGACGATGAGGATCCGTGGGGCGGCGGGGCTCGGGTTCGGCATGATATGTCCTCAGGGCCAGGTGCCTGGCGGTCCGGCAGCAGGGCGCGGCCGGTGACGGCGGGGCAGTCGGCGCAGGAGGTTCAGCAACCGCCGTGCCAGATCGGAGGCCGGTGAGCACGCAAGGTTCGCGGAGTCCGAGGTGCAGCGGCTGCGTCGAGGTGCACGGTTTGCGCCGGGCCCGAAAACCTACGTGTTGCCCGCGGGATCGCATCGACGCTCGCGCCAGTCCTCGCGGGAGCGAGGAGAGAGGTGACGCGAATGACGAGAGCGACGCTGGTTCGCGCGAGCAAGCCGCGTGCCGCGGCGCGCGGCATGAGGCCGCGAGCTAGCGATCCCGGCGAGCATGCACTCCGTGCATTCCTGTGCAGGATCTGCGCGTACGACGACGGCGCCGGGTGGATATCCTCGGCGAGCTCGAGGGGCGCGAGAGGTGACCTTACGAGAGCTCTTCGCCGGCTCTCATTTTTTTAAAAGGGGCGGCGGGGCACGTGCAGGTCTTGCACGGGCGCGCAAGGCACTCGCGCGAGGCGGCGGAGAGGGGCCGGCGCGGGGCCGCAAAGACGCCCGACGGACGATGGCATGACGCTTGCTCGATGCTCCTGGACCGCGACGCCATTCCCCTCACGACCATGATTCGATGTGCCATCCAACAGCCCGCGCAGGCCGGCGTCGTCAGCGAGCGACCGGTCTCGGTCCTCGTCGTCGACGGCGAGCCGAAGACGGCGACCGTGCTGGTCAAGCTGCTGCGGGTCGACGGTTTCCTCGTCGAGGTCGCCGCCGACGCGGCGGCCGCCGAAGCCCGGGTCGAGCGCGGCCCGCGGCCCGACGTGCTGGTGATGGACGTCTCGCCGGCCCGCGTCGGCGAGGTCGAGACGCTGCGGCGGATCCATGCGCACCACCCGACCCTGCGCCTCGTGCTCGTCACGGCTCACCCGCAGGTCGCGGAGCGCCTCGCGCTCGGCGCCGCACCGGGCTGTCGGATCGTCACCAAGCCGATCGATTACACCGGGCTCTTGCGTCTGCTGGAGGTCGCTGCGTGAGGCCGAATTGCCGGGGACAGGGGCGCTTGTTGCCGCGCAGGTCGAGATGGTAATTTTCACGCGAACCCAGCGAGAGCGACGGTCTTCCCTGCCGAACCCCGGTCTTCCTCCCGCCGCAGAGACCCGATTCGAGGAGCTGAAGCGCTACGTCGCGTTCGCGGCCGAGGACGCGGCGCTGCTGCGCTCGTTCCGCGACGTCGCGGCGCCTCACTTCGCGCGCATCGCCCAGGAGTTTTACGACCGGATCCGCCTGCACGACGAGGCGCACGCGGTGTTCACCGGGGAGGCCCAGATCGCGCGGCTGCAGCGGTCGCTGGTGCTGTGGATGGAGCGGCTGTTCGGCGGCCGCTACGACGAGGCTTATTTCGAGGACACGGCGCAGATCGGCCGGGTCCACGTCAAGGTCGGCCTGCCGCAGCGCTACATGTTCACGGCGATGGCGCTGATCCGCTCGTCGCTGCTGAAGCTCGCCGAGGCCGCCGGCCCCTCGGGCCTCGCGGTCATGGACGCCATCTCGCGCCTGTTGGACCTCGAGTTGGCGATCATGCTCGAGAGTTATCGCGACAACTTCGTCGCCCGCATCCAGCAGGTCGAACGCCTCGAGCGCCAGGCGCTCGGCGCCTCGCTGGCGCGCACCGAGCACCGCTACGTCAACGCGGTCGAGCTCGCCCACGTGATCATCGTCGGCCTCGACGCGCAGGGATCGATCCTGCTGTTCAATCAAGAGGCCGAGCGGATCACCGGGTTCGCGCGCGACGAGGTGATCGGCCGCTCGTTGCTCGATTGCCTGGCGATCGAGGAGACCGGCGAGGGTGCCGAGCTGCGGGAGATCTTGCGCGGCGTCGCGGCCGCGCAAGGGGCAGCGAGCGAGCGCGAGGTGGTGAGCCGGGCGATCGAGACCGCGGTCAGCACGCGCAGCGGCCAGCGCCGCAGCGTGCTGTGGCAGCTCACGCACGCGCCCTCGAGCGGCGACGACGTGTGCGTGTTCGCCATTGGCCGCGACACCACCGACGAGAAGGCGCTGCTCGCCCGCACCAAGCAGCAAGAGAAGCTCGCGGCGATCGGCACGCTCGCGGCCGGCCTGGCGCACGAGATCCGCAACCCGCTCAACGGCGCGCAGCTGCACGTCACGTACCTCGACCGCTCGCTCAAGAAGTCCGGCGCGCACCCCGAGCTGATCGAGACGGTCGGGGTGGTGGCCGACGAGATCCGCCGCCTCGGCAGCCTCGTCACCGAGTTTTTGGCGTTCGCGCGGCCGAAGCCGCTGCTGGTCAAGCGCGTGTCGGTGCAGACGCTGCTCGAGCGGGCGGCCCAGCTCGTGGCCGCGCAGGCGCACCAGCACGGGGTCGAGGTGGTGCTCGACGTGCCGCCGCAGGCGATCGAGCTCGAGGCCGACGGGGCCAAGCTCGAGCAGGTGCTGCTCAACCTGACGCAGAACGCGATCGAGGCGGTGGCCGGCGAGGCCGGGGCCGGCCACGTGGTGCTGCGGGCGCGGCGGCAGCCGCAGACGGTCTCGTTCGAGATCGAAGACGACGGCCCCGGGATCCCCGAAGACGCGCCGATCTTCGACGCCTTCTTCTCGACCAAGCCGCAGGGCACCGGCCTCGGCCTGTCGATCTCGTACCGCATCATCACCGACCACGGCGGCACCCTCGACGTCGACAGCAAGCGCGGACGCACGGTCTTCCGCATCGTGCTGCCGCTCGACGGCCCGCCCGACAGCGCGCTCCGCTCGCGCGTGGAGGCCTCGTAATGGCGCAGGAACCGAACAAGCCGCGAATCATCGTCGTCGACGACGAGCCGAGCGCGCGCCAGGGCCTGGAGAAGCTGCTGCGCCACGAGGGCTTCGACGTGCGCATCGACGCCGACGGCGCCGCCGCGCTGCGCACCGCCGCCGAGTTCGCCCCCGACGTGGTCGTGACCGACCTGCGCATGCCGAAGATGGACGGCATGGAGCTGCTGAAGCGCCTACGCGAGCAGGACCGCGACATCCCGGTGATCGTCGTCACCGCGTTCGGCGAGGTCGCGTCGGCGGTCGCGGCGATGCAGGCCGGCGCCGACGACTACCAGACCAAGCCGGTCGAGATCGACGCGCTGGTGCTGGCGATCCGCCGAGCCATGGAGCGGCGAGCGCTGCGCAACGAGGCCGAGAACCTGCGCCGGCAGCTGCGCGAGCGCGACGGCAGCGGGCTGCAGGGGCTCCTCGGCACGAGCCCGGCGATGCAGCAGGTCTATCGCACTGCCAAGCAGGTGGCCGGGGCGCGCGCGACGGTGCTGCTCACCGGCGAGAGCGGGACCGGCAAGGGCGAGCTGGCGCGCGCGATCCATGCCCTCGGCCCGCGCGCCAAGCAGCCGTTCATCACCCTGCACTGCGTTGCGCTGGCCGAATCACTGCTCGAGAGCGAGCTGTTCGGCCACGAGAAGGGCTCGTTCACCGGCGCCGATCGCCAGCGGATCGGGCGCTTCGAACAGGCCGACAAGGGCACGCTGTTCCTCGACGAGATCGGCGAGATCTCGCCGACCCTGCAGGTCAAGCTGCTCCGCGTGCTGCAGGAGCGGACGTTCGAACGCGTCGGCGGCGGGGAGTCGATCAAGGTGGACGTCCGGGTCGTCGCCGCGACCAACCGCGACCTGGCGAAGGAGGTCCGCGAGGGCCGCTTCCGCGAGGATCTGTTTTATCGCCTCAACGTGGTCCACATCGAGCTGCCGCCGCTGCGCCTGCGCGGCCGCGATTCGCTGCTGCTGGCCGAGCATTTCCTGCAGCGCTTCGTGGCCGAGAACCACGCGTCGATCCGCGGCTTCAGCGAGCGGGCGCAGGCGAAGATCACCCGCCACACGTGGCCCGGCAACGTCCGCGAGCTCGAGAACGCGATCGAGCGCGCGGTGGTGCTGTGCGACGCGGACGTGATCGACGCCGATCACCTGCCGTTCGAGCAGGCTCCCGATGTCCAGGGGGGTGTGCGGATCCCCGGCGCGACGCTGGCGGAGATCGAGCGCCACGCGATCCTCTCGACGCTCGACGCAGTCGGCGGCTCGACCGCCCGCGCCGCGGAGATCCTCGATATCAGCGTGCGCACGATCCAGTACCGCCTGCACACCTACGGGCGGCGCTGAGACGACGCGGCGACGCTCTGTTCCTACGGCGGCTGGGTTCGCCAAGAAAGCACGAGATGAGCGGCGCCGTCTCGTCGTGCCGTTGCGATCCATGCCGCGCGGACCTCCATCATGGATGGGCCTGTTGCGCCCGGAGGCGGCCTCTGCGATCCTTTTCCTGATGTCACGGCTCGCAGCTCAGGCCACTCGTTGGAAGCTCCAGGGATTCCTCGAGCATTTCCGGTTTGTCCACCGGAACATGCCCGATCACCCTTATGCGTGGGTCCTCGGCGCCGGGGCCTCCAAGGCCTCCGGCATCCCGCTCGCCGGGGATCTCGTGCACCGTTGGCTCGGAGAACTTCAGCGCCGGTTGTCGAATGTGAATCAACCGCTGCCGGAGTGGGCTACCGCCAAGAACCTCGGCATAGATGCGTTCAATTATGCTGATGCTGCCGCATCGTACTCCCGAGTCTACGAGCGGCGCTTCGGTGACAATCCGGAAGAAGGCTTCGCGTACCTCGAGGGCTTGATGGGGCAGCGTGAGCCGAGCCCGGGATACTCGATCCTCGCGCAGATCCTCGAGAAGACCGCGCACAAGGTGGTCATATCGACCAATTTCGACAATCTCGTCGCGGACGCACTCTCGATCTACACATCGACCTTTCCCCTCGTGATCGGCCACGAGTCGCTCGCCAACTTCGTCAAGGTCGTGAGCCGCCGCCCGGTGATCTGCAAGATCCACCGCGACCTCCTGTTGGGCCCCAAGAGCGACCCGCGCAGCCTGCGGCGCCTGCACGAGTCGTGGGCCGCTGCCCTGCGGGCCCTGTTCTCGCAATACACGCCCCTGTTTGTGGGCTACGGTGGCAACGACGACAGCCTGATGGATCTGCTGGAGTCCCTCGACCCAGGCGAGATCAAAGGTCAAATGATCTGGTGCTACTACGAGCGCTCGGAGCCGTCGAGCCGGATCCAGGAGCTAGTCGCTCAGCACCGTGGGGCGTTGGTGCCGGTTCCCGACTTCGATCTTCTCATGGTGCTGCTCGGAGCGGGCCTCGATATCGAACCGATCGACGACGCGATCGAAAAGCGGGCTGCCGACCGCGCGAAGAACTACCGCAAACAATTGATCAAGCTCGACACGACGGCTCACCCTGAAGTCCGTCGCGTCCTTCGAGGTGCCTTCGAACGCGCCGGCGGTCCGCTAGCGTGGATGGAGAAGGCCAGCACCGAGCCGTCCACCGACCTCCGGGAGAGCATTTTTCGGCAAGCCCTGGAGCAGTACCCAGACAGCGATGAGCTGAAGGACGAGTTCGGTATCTTCCTTTACGATCACGGGAGGGATCTCTCGCGAGCTCGGGCTCTGCTGACCTCGACCGGGCATTACGAAGCTGTGGCCGACCTCGAGCTTCTGGCTGGAGATCTCAGGGCGGCTCAGGACGCGCTCGCTCGTTGCAAGGACCGTGAAGGTTTTTATTCTGTTGTCGCAGGACGAATTCTCGAGCGCCAAGGAAACTTCAAAGCCGCTGAAGAGCGATTTAGCTCTGGAGAATCTTTCTGGGTCGATCTGGCCTGGTTCTATCTGAGGAGGGCTCGCATAGAGGACGGCATCGCCGCGACGGAGAAGGCGTGTGCGTCGGATACGGTCAATCCGGCATTTATCAGCGAATTGGCGAGATTCTTGTGGCTCGGACGAGAGGATGTCGGACGGGTAGGCGCGCTGTACGACAAGATGTGTGAGAGCGAGTCTGCGGACAGCGACGATCTGTTGAAAGCCGCGGCGTTTTGGATGGCCCAAGGGGACCAGGAGCGTGTCAATCGTGTGTTCGATGCGCTCGCCATCCGGCCGATGAACGACTGGAAGGATGAGGCGAAATACATCTTCTTGCAGCTCGTCAATGACGTGGTCGCAGGCAGAGATGGCGCCGCATACTTCGAGCGGTTGCGCAGGCAGTTTACATACGCGCACTCGGAGGATTATTCCCGGGGTCTAGATCTCCACAAGATGCTTGAGGCCGCCAAGGGTCGTATCCCTTCCGCGTACAGAAAGACACTGTCCGCGATCGTACACGCGATGTGCGACCCTTCCAAAGTCGCGAGTCTCAATGTCTACCCTCACTGGAAGTCGGGCGCTCCGGCGGCCGTCAAGGGCGATCCCTGACGATGGAGTAGCGCTTCCTGGCGGAGAACCACGCCTCGCGGCGCGGACTCCGCGAGTACTCGCAGGCACCCTTGGCACCTCCGGGCCCGTCGGTCACTGGGCCGCGGCCGGCTTGTCGGCGATCTTCGCCGTCTGCGAGCAATTGTTGAGGCAGGTAAAGCGATCGGTGTCGGCCAGGGTGCGGTCGGCGTGGCAGGCTTCGACGCAGGCGCCGAGGCGGTCGGTGGTGCCGGGGGCCTCCGCCTCGACCGTCCGGGTCAGCTGCTTGCAATCGTCGATGCAGGCGCCCTGGCCCGGCGATTGCTTGTGGCAGCGATCGAGGCACTTGGTGGCAGCGTCGAGCGCCGGCTCGCCGGCGGCGGTGGGGGCCACCCTGAACGTCACCTCGCAATTGTTGCGACAGGTCGCCGCGTCGGTGGCGCTGAGCTTCTGCGCGCTGCACTCGTCGAGGCACCCCGACAGGCCCTTGCGGTCGCCGCTGGGGTTGGCGTCGTGGACCTCGACGCGCGGCGCGGGCGGCGGCGCGTCACAACCAGCGACGAGGAGGAGGGTCGAAAACAGAGCGCGGTGGGCGGCGTGCATGTGCCGCATGGTCAGCAAGCCACGTGCCAGCCGATCTGCCAGCGATTCTTGCCGGCCCCGCGGGCCGAGACGAACGCCCTGCGCATCGTGGCGCAGTTGTTGCGTTCGGCGCCCGAACCATGGTCACGGCCTCGTGCCGCTCATTCGGGCGACTGCTGGCGCAGGCGGTAGCGGTTGAACAAGAACACACCGAGGATCATGAGCGCGCCGCACAACCAACCGAGCATGTTGGCGGCAAACCCGGGGAACGTGGCGATGAAGGCGATGCTGGTTGTCATTCGATGCTCCTCGCCGATCGAGTAGCAAGGCTCGTACCATTCGCACGTGGCGTAGAAGCGGCTCTGCGGCGGCCTCGACGGCGCAGAGCGGCGATTCGTTTGCGCAGAGCCGCAGATCGTGCGACGGCGCGGAGGTCACATGGGCCCCTGACGTCACGGCAGAGGCGAGCGAGCGAGCTCCGCCGCAGCCGGCGCCGGGCAACCGCGAGGCATGAATGCCATCGTGCGTGTAGCCGGATCCGGATGGTGTTGCTATTTCGACACGCGCATCGCGGTGGCTCCCGCGATTCTTCTTCACGTGAATCGTGGACGGGTCGACGAGCGTCGCGCGGGCATATCCCGCGCGTGTCGCGCTCAGAAGCCGCATCCGCGGGGGTCCTATCCGGCTTGTTTTTGCCTCTTAAACATGTTTTGTTAGTTGAGAAATGGTCGTGTTTACCTCGAATCAGGAGCTATTTCGCGCCTCTTGGAGGGTCCGAGGCCCGCTGGGTGGCGTCCTGCTCGCGCTTTCGTGGGCGTGTCAGCCGACAGGCGGGACGGACGCGACCAGCGAGGGGCAGGGCCCGGGCACCACGGAGAGCGAGGGGACGAGCGGCACGGGCACGACGACGAGCAGCGGTTCGTCGTCGACCTCGTCGACCTCGCCGACCACCGGAGCGACCACGGATTCGTCGGGTGACTCCAGCTCCTTCATCGAGGAGAGCACCGGTTCGTGCGCCGGGCCGGCGCCGGACGGGTCGATGGTCCGCTGTTCGCCTGCCAGTTGCTCGCTGTGGGAGCAGAACTGTCCTTCGGGCCAGAAGTGCACCCCTTCCCAGGGCTGGAGCTGGAACGAGTGTGTCCCGCTCGACCCCGAGCCGGGTGCCCCGGGCCAGCCGTGCACCGTCGAGGACGCTCCCGGCAACGGCGGGGACTCCTGCGATCTCGCCTCGATGTGCTGGGACGTCGACCCGCAGACCCACGTGGGAGAGTGCTTCCTCCGCTGCACCGGCGGCCCGAGCGACCCAGTCTGTCCGGACGGCACGACGTGCGTGCTCAGCAACCACGACGCCCTCATCCTCTGTCTGCCGACGTGTCACCCGCTCGCGCAGGATTGCCCGGACGGCGAGGCGTGCCTTTCGTCGGGCGGGGACTCCGAGCCTTTCGCGTGTATCGCCGAATACTCCGGCGACGAGGGGCAGGTGTTCGATTCATGCGACTACGCCAACGACTGTGACCCGGGCCTCCTGTGCGCGAGCCCGGAAGCGGCCGTCGAGTGCGACCCGATTGCCAACGGTTGTTGCCTGCCGTTCTGCGACACCGAACAACCCGTCGCCTGCCCGGGTGCGATGCAAACGTGCCAGCCGTGGTTCGAGGTGGGGGCAGCCCCGGCGGGGTACGAGCACGTCGGGATGTGCACATTGCCTCTGTGACATGTCCTTGTGGACATGATCAGAAGGAGAGTTCGCGGACCACCTGCGCCGGAACGACAGGTCTTGAGAAGTCGCCGACGGCCGTCGCGGTCTGCGGCCGCTCGCCGCGCGAACATGGTCCGAGGGACATGTTCTGAAGAGCTGCCGCCGAGCGCACGCGCGCGCCGGGCGCGCGTGGCGCCGAGGCGAGGTCGCGGACGTCGGCACGGCCTCCGCGCGGCCGGAGAGGCGGGACAGCCGCGCCGCGCCGGTTTTTTGCCGGAAGCGCGCCGAAGAGCGGACAATCGTTCCCATGCTGCGCTCGCCGCGAGGTGCTCCGGCGTCCCGAGTCTGTGGTTTTTGTCCGCTGGTCGTCGCGGCCGCGCTGGCCGGCTGTTCGGCGCCGCCCGGCGAGCTGCTGGAGGCCCCGGAGAGCGTGCCGGCGACCAGCGACGAGGGCCTCCCCGGCGAGCCCACCGCGGAGCCGGCGGCCACGAAGGAGGCCAGGCCGACGGCCACGGACAAGGACGCGAGCGCGACCCCGATCGGGCATCGCTCGGTCAAGTCGGGCGCGATCGTCTACGCCGCGCCGCATCGTCGGGCCGAGCGGCGCGGGCGGACCGAGGCGCGGCGGCCGTTCGCCATCTATTCCGTCGAGCCAGGGGACGGCTGCGAGGGGGACTGGGCGCGCGTCGAGAAGGGCGGGTTTGTCTGCCTCGAGTACGGGGCAGTCAGCAAGGGGCCGGCGCAGATCCAGCCCGAGCTCGCGGACGGGCAGATGCTGCCGTTCATCTACGCGAGGCCGAAGATCCTCGACCGCAAGACCGGGGCGATCGCCAAGGTGCCGCGCTACCAGGACCGCTACGCGCTGGTCCGCGGCGACCCGCCGCTCGACTTCCTCGAGGCCGATCGGCAGTACACCTTCGTCCGCACCAAGACCCGTCGCGCCGGGCTGATGCTGATCGACGCCGAGGAGCGGGCCACGCCGGCCCGCGACATGAAGATCGCCGCGCCGAGCGTGTTCGCCGGGCGCGAGCTGGCCAGCGAGCCGGTCGCCGACGACCTCCGCCCGGCGTGGGCGGTGGGCCGGCCTGCGGTGCTGCGCGAGCGACCGGACCCCGGGGCGCGCCAGGTCGGCGTCGTCGAGTATCACGCGACTCTGGAGATCGATCCGTCGCCGATCGGGGTCGGGGAAGATTCGTGGTACGCGGTGCCCGACGGCGGTGGCCCGGGCGCGCAGGCCTACGTGGTCGCCGCCGACATGAATTATTGGATCCCCGGCCCCGCGCTGGCCGAGGCCAGAGCCGATGAAGTGTGGATCGACGTCGAGCTCGGGCAGCAGACGCTGGCGGTGATGCGCGGACCATCGCCGGAGTTCATCACGCTTATCTCGAGCGGCGCCGGCGGCACGGGCACCCCGCTGGGGCTGTTTCGCATCTACGAGAAACTCGCCATCTCGCCGATGCGCAGCGGGCCCAACGCCGAAGATCCGTACTATGTCGACGGCGTCCCGTGGGTGCAGTACTTCCACCGGCGCTACGCGCTGCACGCCTCGTACTGGCACGACGACTTCGGCAAGCGCCGCAGCCACGGCTGCATCAACCTGTCGCCGAAGGACGCCGCCCGCGTCTACACGCTCACCGCCCCCGAGGTGCCGGCAGGCTGGAATTCGCTGCGCGAGCACACCGGCGACCCGGGCACTCTGGTACGCGTCCGCCGGGGCGCCGAGGCGGTCGCCGACCGCCGCCTGCCGCTCGGGGTGATCGAGGAGGGCCAGGAGGGGCAGGAGGAGCCGGAGAGCCAGGAGTGATGACATTTTTCTAAAAAATATGTCCGAAAGGACATGTGGTCGTGCATCACTGATTGATGTCTCGGTGCGAGGACCTGCGGCTCGGGCGCGCCGACCCTCGGGGTGTCCGTCGTCGACGCAGCTCGGGACCGCGCGAGAGCGACGCCGTGGTCACCGGCGTGTGCGCAGGTAACATGGATGTGCCTCCTTGCGGGTGGCTTCCGCGGCGCCCTATACCTGCATGGCGAGCGCGGCCCCAATCGTCGGTGCGCCGATCGATCGTCCTCGCGATCATCACACTCCGCATTCTTGGCGAAGGAGCAGCAGGCATGACCACGGTTTCGATCATCATCGGCAGCACCCGCGAGGGTCGGTTCGGCGACAAGCCGGGGCGGTGGATCTTCGACCATCTGGCGCGGCGCGCCGGCGTGACCGCGAAGCTCCTCGATCTGCGCGACTACCCGCTGCCGTTCTTCGATCAGGCGGTGCCGCCGGCGATGCCCGGTCGCCCGCCCTACGCCAACGAGGTGGTGCAGCGGTGGACCGCGGCGATCGGCGCCTCGGACGCTTTCATCGTCGTCGCCGCCGAGTACAACTTCGGGCCTCCGGCGGTGCTCAAGAACGCGATCGACTGGGTCTACCCGGAGTGGAACCGCAAGCCGGTCGGGTTCGTCAGCTACGGCAGCGCCGGCGGCACGCGCAGCGTCCAGCAGCTGCGCGAGCTCGCGGTCGAGCTGCAGATGGCGCCGATCCGCAGCGCGGTGCACCTGCCGCGCGAGACCCTGATGGCGCACTTCACCGGCGGCGACATCCCGAGCGCGCTGGCCAAGAGCGACGCCGACGCGGACCGGCTGCTCGACGATCTGCTGTGGTGGACGAACGCCCTCAAGGTCGCGCGCTCCGCCGTCGCCTGAGCTGCCGCGACGGAGCGGGCGCGAGGCCGCCCCGGCAATCCTCATATGGATCGCATCGGCGCGCGGCTGGAGCCGCTAGACTGCGGTGATGCGATTCGCCAGCCGGCTCGTGCTCACCGCTCTGCTCTTCTCCGTCGCCGGCGAGGCTGCGGCCGTCGACAACCCCGAGTGCCTCGGCAGCGCCTGCGGTCGGCCGACCGAGCAGCGCGCCGAGGAGGGCTTCTTCGCCTCGCTGTGGGAGGAGTTCCTGGCTCTGTTCGCCTGACCTCTCGCGGACGTCGTCGCGCGCGACGTCGCGCCGGCGCCTGCACCCGCAGAAGGCCCGCGGTTTGTGCGGCGCAGCATGGCCTGCTGGGCTCCGGGTCAGGAATCCGCCCATTCCTGGCGATCCATGTTGCAGTGCAGCAAAGGTCGCGGCATGCTGCGGGCCTTCATGCTCTACGAGCTCCACGACCTGCAACGCCGCTGGTTGCGACCTTTCGCCGGGTTGGCCCGGGTCCAGGCGGACCTGCTGCGGAGGGCGCCGGCGGGCCTCGGGCGGCCCGCCGCGGCCGGCTGGGAGTTGCTGCGCCGCATCACGAAGGACCACCCGCGGCCGGCCTTCGGCATCGAGTCGGTGGAGGCCCACGGGCAGACGGTCGCGGTCCGTGAAGAGGTGGTGGTGCGCACGCCGTGGTGCCGGCTGGTCCGGTTCGCGCGGCACAGCGACGACCTGCAGGTCGGCGCGCGGCTGGCCCGTGACCCGCGGGTGCTGCTGTGTGCCCCGCTGTCGGGCCACTTCGCCACGCTGCTGCGCGACACGGTGCGCTCGCTGGCGGCCGACCACGACGTCTACGTCACCGACTGGTCCGACGCCCGCGAGGTCCCGCTGGCCGACGGCTTCTTCGGGCTCGACGATTACGTGCTGCACCTCGAGCGATTCTTGCGCGCGCTCGGGCCGGCGCGCACGCACATGATCGCGGTGTGCCAGCCGGCGGTCCCGGCCCTGGCCGCGGTGGCCCGCATGGCCTCGGCGGGGCAGGAGACGCCGGCGACGCTGGTGTTGATGGGCGGGCCGATCGACGGCCGCATCAACCCGACTCAGGTCAATCGCCTGGCGAGCGAGCGGCCGCTGGTGTGGTTCGAGCAGAACCTGATCCACCGCGTGCCGGCCGGCTTCCCCGGCGAGGGCCGGCGGGTGTACCCGGGGTTTTTGCAGCTGGCGGCGTTCGTGTCGATGAACCCGGGCCGCCACTTCGCGGCCTACCGCAATTACTGGCTCGACCGCGTGCGCGGGCGCGACGAGCAGGCGGCCGCGCACGAGCGCTTCTACGACGAATACAACGCGGTCCTCGACATGGACGCGCTCTACTACCTCGAGACGGTGCGCCTGGTGTTTCAGGAGCACGCGCTGGCCCGCGGCACCTGGTGGGTCGCCGGCGAGCCGGTGCACCCGGGCGACATCCGCGACACCGCGGTGCTGACGGTGGAAGGCGCCGAGGACGACATCACCGGCGCCGGCCAGACCCACGCGGCGCTCGGCCTGTGCTCGGGCGTGCGCGAGGCCGACAAGCAGCGGCTGACGGTCGAGGGCGCCGGTCACTACGGGATCTTCTCCGGCGCGCGCTGGCGCGGATCGATCTACCCGGCGGTCCGCGAGTTCGTGCGTGCCCACGACCGCATCACCACGAGAGGACAATTGACATGACGCAGTTCGCGGGCAAGTCGGCGCTCGTCACTGGCTCGACGAGCGGGATCGGCCTCGGGATCGCCGGCGCCCTGGCGGCGCGCGGCGCCCACGTGCTGCTCAACGGCTTCGGCGACGTCGACGCGGCGCTGGCGAGCGTCGGCGATGCGGCGGCGAAGTCGGGCGCGCGCGTGGCCCATCACGCCGCCGACGTGTCGAAGCCGGCGGAGGTCGAGGCGATGATGCGCCACGCCGACGACGTGTTCGGCGGGGTCGACATCCTCGTCAACAACGCGGGCATCCAGCACGTCGCGCCGGTCGAGGAGTTCGCGCCGGAGCGCTGGGACGCGGTGCTGGCGATCAACCTCAGCTCGGCGTTCCACACCACGCGGCTGGCGCTGCCGCGGATGCGCCGCAAGGGCTGGGGCCGGATCGTCAACGTCGCCTCGGTCCACGGGCTGGTCGCGTCGGCCCACAAGGCGGCCTACGTGGCGGCCAAGCACGGCCTGGTCGGCCTGACCAAAGTTGTGGCGCTCGAGACGGCCCGCACCAACATCACCTGCAACGCGGTGTGCCCGGGCTGGGTGCTGACGCCGCTGGTGCAGGCGCAGGTCGAGGCGCGGGCGATCTCCGGCGGCCTCGACCTCGACGCCGCCCGCGACGAGCTGCTGGCCGAGAAGCAGCCGTCAGGCCAATTCGTGACCCCCGAGCAGCTCGCCGAGCTGGTCTGTTTCCTCAGCAGCGACGCGGCCGCGCAGGTCCGCGGCGTGGCCTGGACGATGGACGGGGCCTGGACCGCGCAATAGCGACAGAAAACCCACGTGGAGGATACGGCCATGCATCGATTCGCCCCGCTTCTCGTCACCGCCGCCGCAGTGGTCGGCATGCTCTCCAGCCCCGCGCCCGCAGCCGCCGACGGCGTGTGGTCGTCGCGCACGGTCGCCGGGATGACGACGTATGTCTATACCCCGGCGACCGCGGGGGTGGTCGGCGAGGGCCGCGGGCTGCTCGTCGCATTGCACGGCTGCTCGCAGCAGGCGACGGTGTTCCGCGACCTCGGCAACTGGGCCAGCGCGGCCGAGGCCTACGGCATGGTGGTGGCGGTCCCCGCGGCGCCGAACGGCGGGGTGCTGCTCGGCTGCTGGGACTACTTCGGCGGCAATCACTCGCGCACTCAGGGCCACGCCGGCGCGCTGCTGCAGCTGGCCGCGAACCTGACGGCCGACGCGGCGCTCGACGTCGACCCGGCCCAGGTCTACGTGGCCGGGCTGTCGTCGGGCGGCGGCATGGCGATGGTGATGGGCTGCGTGGCGCCCGACGTGTTCGCCGGGGTCGGCATCGACGCCGGCCCGACCGTCGGCACCAGCTCGTCGCAGATCGGCAAGGTCTCGACGTCGCAGCAGGCGGCCAGCTCGCTGTGTAAGAGCCTGGCGGGGGCGCACAGCGGCGCGTTCGCGACCCAGCTGACGTCGGTGCTCGCGGGCACCAACGACTACGTGGTCGCCCAGGGCTACGCCGACCTCAACGCGGCAGTGATGGCCCAGCTGTACGGGGCGACGTCGGCGGGCGGCTTCAGCGTGGCCGACCTCGAGGGCTATCAGCCGAGCGGCACGGGCCTCTTGTGGGCCGACGCCGACGGGCCGCGGGTGTCGCAGATCCGCGCGACCTCCCTGGCCCACGCGTGGCCGGCCGGCAGCGGCAGCGGGGCGGACAAGTCGTACGTGTCGCCGAAGCACGTCAACTACGCCTGGTACCTGGCGGATTTCTTCTCCACCAACAATCGCCGGCTGTGCCCCGACTGCGGGGGCGGCAATGACGACAGCGGGAACGGCGAGACCGGGTCCGGCGAGACTGGGAGTGGCGAGACCGGGAGCGACGACACCGGCAGCGGCGAGACCGGGAGTGACGATTCCGGCGGCGCCGACACCGGCAGCGGCGACACCGGGGTCGAGCCCTGCACGCCGTCGACCCCGTACGTGCAGGCGGTGACTGCGACGATCTCCGGGCACTTCTCGCGCTTCGCCAGCTATCCGCACGGCTACGGCACCGCGGACGCGACCTACACCTCGCTGTTCTCCAAGTACGGCATGTCGACCGCGTTCCCGCTGTACCAGGGGAGCGACGGCAAGTGGTACGCCGACCCCGCCAAGGTACCGGGGGCGGTGAAGTGCCCCTGAAGGCAGTCGGCCCGGCGAGCGCAGCATTGCTGCGCGAAGGTCGGGCCGAGGGCGCGGTGACAGACTGGATGTCTGAAAGGACATGCCCTTGTAGGCATGTCCTTTGGGTTATGTCATTAACGCCGATCGCGGCGCTCCGTTCGTCCTCGCACGGCGCGAGGACGGCGGGTGCGTCCGCGTCAGAACGACAGCGACTCGGCGTCGAGGACGTCGTTCTTGGGATCAGTGGCGAGCGTCTTGCCGGCCGGGGCGGGGACCTGGTTCTCGACCCAGTCGACCAGGTAGAGGAAGGCCCGCTCGGCGTAGGGCTGCATCAGGACGAAGCGGTCGGCCGCGTTCTCCTCGCCGATGGTGCCGTCGAAGTCGTAGTCGAGGCCGAGTCCGTCGCTGTGGGCGTCGACGTGGCCGCCGTGCGACACGACGTAGAGGCGGTGCTGCGACGGCGTGCCGAACGCGGACACCGCGGCGCGGTAGCTCAGGCCGTGGGCGCCGAGGCCGTTGAGGCCGTCGCCGTCGCCGTGGACGCTGATCAGCGGGGCCGAGAACTCGCCGGTGGTCGCGTTGGCCAGGGCCCACTCGACGTGCTCCTCGGTGAAGCCGGCGTCCTGGGCCTGCGCCAGCCACTCGTACATCGCGGGCGGCTCGTCGTTCGGGCCGGTGTAGCACGAGTAGGCGGCGGCCTCGGTGGCGTCGTGGCCCATGAGCTCGGCGCGGAACACGTAGCCGGTGAAGTTGTAGTAGCCGACGCCCTTGAACTGCGGCAGGCCGAAGCCCTTGAGGTAGTCGAACGCGGTGTTGTAGGCGCCCCAGATCGTCGCCGAGGCCGGGTCGAAGCCGGCGGCCTGCATCGCGGCCTGGGCGTTGGGGTACGGAGGGATCTGGGCGTAGTTGGCCGGCGTCGTCTCGGTCAGCGGGTCGTAGGCGTAGCGCATCGTCAGCGCCGCCGCCTCGTTGGTGCGCACCAGGTGGTCGCTCGCGGCCAGCTCGGCCGGGGTCACGACGTCGTCGGCGTCAGTGTCGAGCACGCGCGCGTCGGGATAATAAACGCCGGCCCAGTCGACGCCGCCGGCGAACACCGCGGGCTCGCCCTGCAGCACGCGCAGGCGGTCGAGCTCGAGCGCGCGGCGGACCTGGTAGCCGCCGTTCGAAAGGCCCGCGGCGTACACCGCGGTGGGCGCCTCGCCGTAGGCGGCGGTCAGCCGCTCGCCGGCCCACTGGCCGAGGTCGAGCAGCATGGTGCCCCAGTGCTGCGACGGGTGCTGCTTGTTGAGCATGGTCGCGTTGCCGTCGACGCCGCCGTTGGTCATGCCCTTGTTGCCGACCACGACCGCGTAGCCCTGCGACACCAGCCACGCCAGGAGCACGCCGTGGCTCGACCACTCGTTGCGCGTGCCCGGGGTGCCGAGCACCACGAGCCGGCCGTTGTAGTCGGTCGGCACCGCGAACACGAGCTCCTGGGTGCGCTCCTCGATCGTCAAGGCGCCGGTGACCTCGACGCCCGGGGTCTCGCTGGTCGGCACGCGCTGGGCGCTGTGCAGGATGCTCGCCTTCATGGCGTCGACCTTCTTCTGCTCGCCCGCCGGCAGCGCGTCGTACTCGGCGCTGCCCTTCACGAGGCCCCAGTAGGTGCTGTGCTCGATGCCGCCGTCGCCGCCGCCGAGCCAGTCGACCCGCACGCCGCCGTCGAGGCCGACCACCAGAGCGTCGAGGTCCGGCGGCAGGTCGCCGGTGGTGCTCGTGGTGGTGTCGGTGTCGCCGGTGGTGGTGTCGGGACCCGTCGAGGTCGAGGTCGAGGTCGTGTCGCTGGTGGTGTCGACCGGGTCGGTGGTGGACGTCGTCTCACCGGTGGTGGTGGTCGTCGTCTCGCCGGTGGTGGTCGTGATCTCGCCGGTGGTCGGCGGCTCGCCGGTGGTGGGCGGCTCGACGGTGGTCTCGGTGGTCGACGTGGTCGTCGTCGCGTCGGTGCCGGTCGAGGTGTCGGTGCCGGTCGAGGTGTCGGTGTCGGTGGTCGTCACGGCCGAGTCGCCGCAGGCGACCAGCAAGGCCAAGGAAGTCGGGAGCGCGCTGCGAATGTGCATAGCGGAGCAGACCACATGGATCCGTGAAAGCAAAGCGGCGAATCATCGCGGCCCACTCCCCGCAGCGGCGATCGGCGCAGCGGCGATCGCTCGCGCCGGCGGATCGATCGTCGCGTGAATCGATCGCCGGATCGCTGCGCGAGTGGAACGCGTTGCATCCGCGGATTGTCATGATCGCGCTCGCGCTCGTGCAATTCCCTGCGCGGAGGATTGCGCGCCGGTGCGCATTGGCGTGAGCGGCGAAATCGCAGCAGGCGAGTGGCGCGGCGCACAGGGCGACGGGCGCGGCGGTCCGGCCGCCGCGGACTCGCGTATGGTCCGCGCCATGTCCGAAGCGCTTGCTCTTGCGAACCCGGGCCTCTCGGGGCTCTCGTTGTACGTACCACGACCGCGCGTCGCGCTGAGCGCGTTCGCCGGGTGGACGGGCGCCGATCCGGCCAAGCTCGCGGCGGTGGTCGGCGACGCGTTCCGCGTGCCGCAGCCCGAGGAGGACGTCTATACGATGGCGGCCGCGGCGGTGCTGCGCCTGCTGCGAGAGCACGACGTCGATCCGTCGCGCGTCGGCATGCTGGCGCTCGGCACCGAGTCGAGCGTCGACAACGCGGTGGGGGCGGTGATCGTGCGCGGCATGGTCGACGACGCGCTGCGCCGGGCCGGGCGCGCGCCGCTGCCGCGCGACGTCGAGGTGCCGGAGGTCAAGCACGCGTGCCTCGGCGGGATGTATGCGCTCAAGGCGGCGCTGCGCTACGTGCAGACCGACGGGGCCGATCGGGTGGCGATCGTGGTCGCCGCCGACATCGCGCAGTACGAGCGCGGCAGCTCCGGCGAGCCGACGCAGGGCGCGGGCGCGGTGGCGATGCTGGTCGAGCCGCGGGCGCGCCTGCTGGCGCTCGACCTGCGCACCGCGGGCAGCTCGTCCGACGAGCGCGGCTGGGATTTTCGTAAGCCGGTGGCGCGCCACTTCATGAGTGAGTACCCGGAGAGCTGCCGCGGCGAGCGCGACTTCCCGGTGTTTAATGGAAAGTACTCGACTGTCTGCTACGTGGAGGCGGTGGTGCGGGCGCTGCAATCGGCGCACGCGCGCGGCGGCGGCGATCCGCGGGCGCTGCTGGCCGAGCCGGCGGCGCTGCTGCTGCACCGCCCCTACGATCGCATGCCGGTCGCGGCCCTCGGCGCGGCGTGGGTGTGGGCCTGCGTCCGCGCCGGTGATCGCGAGGCCCTCGGCGCGGCTTGTGTGGCGGCGGACGTCGGCTTCGAGGCGCTGGTCGCCGAGCTCGCCGGCGACAGCCGCGTCCGCGAGGGGGTGCTCGCGCAGGGGCCCGAGTTCGACCCGCTGGCGCGCACGCAGGCGGTGGCGCGGCACGTGGTGAAGGACGAGGGGTTCGCGCGCGTTCTGGCGGCGACGCAGCCGGGCCGGGCGCTGGTGCGCCAGCTCGGCAATCTCTACACCGCGTCGCTGCCGGCGTGGATCGCCGCGGCCTTCGCGGAAGCCCACGCGCGCGCGCTGGCGTGGGACGGGGCTGCCATCACGCTGGTCGGCTACGGCAGCGGCGACGCGGCAGAGGTGTGGTCCGGGCGGGTGGTGCCGGGCTGGCGCGAGGCGGCCGGTCGCTGCGACGTCAAGGCCGCGCTGGCCGGGGCGATCGAGCTGGCGCGCGAGGACTACGAGGCGCTGCACGAGCGCCGCGCCCCGGCCCGCGAGCTGCCCGCGCCGACGCCGTTCGCGATCGCTGGCCGCGGGCGTACGTACGGGCGCAACTGGCAGGACGTCGGGGTGACGCACTACCGCGTGAACGAGCCCGGCTGAGCGGAAATACGGCTGACTCGCGCCGCGAGGCGCGAGTGACGACCCGTTCCCGCGGCTCGATGCGATCGGCCGAGGAGGCCGCCGCATCGTTGCGGATATCGCCGGTGGTCGTGCGGGTCGTGTCGGCGCACGCAGGATGGGGACAGCGGCCCGCGACGACGCGCTTCCACCGTCCCGAGACCCGGCCTCCGAGCAGGCCGCCGCGCGGCCTGATACCATGATCGAGGAGCGCCATGACTGCGGAGAGCACCTCGGAGATCGTCGATCAGTTTGTGCGCGCTCTGGGCCGACCCGCGTTCGACGCGGAGCTCTCGTGGCTCGCGTTGGACGCTGCTCGCACGCTCGCGCGGGTTCCGTCCGAGCAGATCTTGCCCCACGTCGGGCCGATCGTGACTGCGCTGGCGAACTGGTTCCGAGTGACCGGCGGCGACGCGGCGATCGACCATGCGGCCGAGGTGCTCGCGCAGATCGAGCCGCGCGCGCTGGCGGCGGCGCTGGAGGGCGTGCTCGGGGCCGGCGACGAGGCGGCGCGCGCGGGCTGGCTCCGCGAATTGGACGGCCTCGCGCTCGCGTGCCCCGCCCTCTTTCCCGTGCTCGAGTTGCTCGCGCCGCGCCAGCCCGTGCATGACGCCGCGTTCGAGGCCGAGGTCGTGCGCTTTGCGCCCTACGTCGACGCGTTCCTCGCCGCGCTCGCCGAGAAGGCCGCGCTCGGCTCGCTCGGAGCGTACAAGGCGGCAGTGCGCGCGCGACTCCGGAGCCCGAGGGTGCTCGACCGGTATCTCGCGCTCGAGTGGGCCGCGCTCTCGCTCCTCACCGCTGAGGAGAAGAACGCGATCGTCGTCAACGCGAGCTCGCACGCGCCGGCGCCGAACGTCGACCTCGTGGACTTCAGCGTGTGGGTGAACAGGTGCGTCGTCGAGGTGGTGGAGGACCCGGCGACCGAGATCGATCGAGCGGAGCTGCGCGAGCGCGATCCGGACTCCGCGGACGAGGTCGAGCTCGGGGAAATAGTCGGTCTGTACGATAGCGACCGCACGCGCGCGCTCAAAACCGCGGCGCTCCGCGCGTTCGGCCTGTGAGCGCGAACCCTGCGGCGACGATCCGGGAAGGTCGAGCGCTGCGGCGTCGGGGCAGTGGAAATCGACTCACTCGAGTCCGCGAGTGAGATGTCCTCGGGACATGTCTCGCTGCGCGAGGCCAGAGCCTGCCGCGGTGATTCGAGTCAGCCGGCCGCCCGCAGCGCCGCGAGCGTGAGCTGCACCCGGCGCCGCAGCGCGGCCTGCGACGGCAGGGTGTGGGCGTCGCTGAGCGCTCCGATGCAGAAGGCGGCCAGCTCGGACGGCGGGATGTCCTCGCGTACGAGCCGCTGGGCGATCGCGTCGGCGAGCAGCGCTTGCAAGAGCTGGCCGAGCTGCTGAAACCCGCGCGCCACCGACTCGCTGTGCCGCATGCGGGCGACCAGCTCCGAGCCGTGCTCGGCGTGGGCCAGCCGCGCGTAGGTCTCCAGCACGCGCTCCAGACGCTGCCAGGGCGTGCCCTGGCGGTCGCGCGCGGCCTGCAGCTCGGCCAGGTGGCTGGCCACGTCGCGCTCGTGGAGCGCCAGCAGCACCGCGTCGAGCTCGCGGAAATATTTATAAAGGGTCGCTCGACCCATGCCGGCGCGCTCGGCGATCGCCAGCATGGTGGTGGCGGCCAGGCCCTGCTCGGCGATCAGCGCGGCAGTGGCGTCGAGGATCGACGCGCGCATGTCACGCCGGTGCAGCTCGATGGTGTCGGCCCAGATCTTCGGCACCGGCGCAGCATAACGCAGCCGCGGTCAGCCTGGCACCACCGGAGACATGGTGAGTTTGACAGAAGACAGTGTGTCTTGATAAAAAGATCGCCGCGGTGCCCGGCACCGGGAGGAGACGACTTCATGCTGACGATCATGGCGTTCCTGGCCAGGCGGCCCGACCTCACGCCCGAGGCGTTCATCGACCATTATGAAAACCACCACGTGCCGCTGATCTGCCGGCTGGTGGGGGCGCCGCCGGTCTACCGTCGCAGCTACCTGCGGCGCGACGAGCCGCTGCTGCCCGGCGCGGCGATCGGCTTCGATGTGGTCACCGAGCAGAAGTTCGCCGATCGCGAGGCGCTGGAGGCGTGGCTGGCCGCCGTGTCACAGCCCGAGGTGGCCGCGCAGGTGCGCGCCGACGAGGCGCGCTTCCTCGATCCCCGGCACTACTTCGCCTACGTGGTCGAGGAGCACGTCACGACCAGCGCCTGAGGATGCAGCGCGGGGCGTCGTGTCGGCGAGGGATGCGCTCGGCGGCCGTCGTTCGCTGCGACGGAGTTCGGGTACCATCCGCGGCGTGTCCGAGCTGTTCGCCGCAGCCGTCTCGATCGCCCCGACGCGGCGGCGCCGCTTCCTGTGGGCCGCGTGGTGGACCGCGCCGCCCTCCCGCGAGCCGTTTCGCCGGCCGGACGCGTCGGAAGGGGGCGCGCGCACGCGGGACGAGGCGCTGCGCCGGGCCGAGAAGGCGGCAGGACGCACGTTGGTGCAGATCGAGCCGCTGTGGGCGCGCGCGTGGGGCCGCGTGCTGATGGGCGAGCCGCCGTTCGCGCAGGCGGCGGGCGAGGCCACGCACGCCGCGCCGCGAGCGAGCCGCGAGCCGGAGCAGGCTTCGATCTGGCAACTCCTCGGCCTGACGCCGCACGCCACGGTCCCGGAGATCCGCACAGCCTTTCGCCAGCGAGCGCTGGTGACCCACCCGGACCGCGGCGGCGATCCCGAGGCCTTCCGCGCGCTCCGCGAGGCTCACGACGAGGCGATCGCCCGCCGCTCCCGCGCCGGCAAACGACCGCGCCGCAAGCGGCCGGATTCGCCGGCATGACTCGGGGCGAATACGTACAAGTGTGACTGCCCCGGCGACGGCCTCTCGAGCGTGTGTCCTCGGGGCGACGGTCTCGCTCGCGTCACTCCCCGCGGCGATGGGCTCGTGCGCGGCGCTGGACCTTCGTGGGTGCGCGAATCATCATACATGTCCTTTTAGACATGTATAATGATTTGTCTCTCACTCGACGACCACGTGGCGGTAGCCGAGCTGGGCGTCGACGATGTGGATGTCGAGCTGGCGGGCCGCCGCGTCGCCGGTGATCCACGCGGCGTTGCCGGCGAGCGGGAAGGCGTCGTCGCCGCGGGGCAGGTGCGTGTCGGCGATCAGCGCCGCCGGCACCAGCGCCTCGCCGGCGGCGTCGATGACCATGCCCCACGTCCCGGCGAAGGCCGGCTGCGCGCCGTCCCAGCGCTCCCACAGCACGGCGTAGGTGTCGTCGCCGAGGGGGACCAGCTTGGGCCGCTCGGCGTGGGTGGTGCCGCCGTTCTCGCTCTGATAGTGGGTGAGCCAGCGCAGCCGGTTCTGCCGCGGCTCGCCGCCCGACTCGACGTCAAAAATGTCGGGCAGGGCAGGGTCGAGGTGCATGCCGCTGTCGGCGGGGACAGTCTCGAAGTCGCGGCGCACTCGCACGATCGCCAGCTCGCGCGAGCCAGACACCAGATCGCCGGTGCCGGTCGTCGACTCCGTGGCGAACAGCGCCAGGTAACCGTAAGTCGGGTCGCCCTCGATCGGCGCGGCGTTGCCCAGGCGGGTGAAGGTGTTGTTGTTGCCGGTGTTGCCCTTGATCCCCAGCAGCGAGTAGGGGTCGCTGTCGGGCTCGACGCGGGCGAAGGTGACGTCGCGGGGGAAGGCGTCGCCGAGGTGGAGCTCGAGGAAGCCGAGGCCGTCGTGGAACAGGCGGTGGTCGAAGGAGTGACTGACCCAGATCGACGAGGTGCGGGTGACCGCGCCCGAGCCGGCGTCGAGGTGGGTGGTGAGCGCCTTCTGGTGGCGCGCCATGATGTTCCAGTCGGTGTCGGTGTTGTTGCCGTGGACGAGGGCCAGGGCGCCGGCGCCCCAGGCCAGCCGCGCGGTGCCGGCGACCATGGGGTTGATGATCGGCTCGGAGTCGGGCGCGACTGCCTCGCGGCCGAGGTCGACGTCGGTGTCGAATTGGACGGCGCCGTCCCACGACTGCTTGACGACGCGGACGATCCCGCCGCGGTGCTGGCCCGGCTGCGGGTCGTCGAGGGTGAGGGTGTCGCCCTCTGCGACGCCGCTGGCGACGTAGAGCTGGCCGTCGGGGTCGCGCGCGAGGCCCATGACCTTGTCGAGCATCTGCGGCTCGAGCACGGCGGTGATGACGTAGTCGTCGGCGCTCGGCTCGAGGCGCAGGACGTAGGCGTGGCCGTCGGGACTCTGGGCGTAGTCCTGGACGAGGACGTCGATCGTGGCGCCCAGCGGAACCGCGACGATCTCGGGCGACTTGCCGTACTGCGGCTCCCAGCTGGTGGGGCCGACCAGGTCTTCCTGATTGACGTCGAACGGCACGAGCAGCTCGGCGATGGTGCCGACCGGCACGAGCGGCGGCTCGCCAGTGTCGGTGGTCCCGGTCGAGGTCGGCCCGGTGTCGGTGGCGACCGGCCCGGTCGTGCTGGTGGTCTCGTCGGCGTCGGTGGTGCCGGGCACGCTCGTGCTGCCGGTGGTCGGCGCGTCGGCTGTGTCGCTCGCGCCGCCCGTGGTGGTACCGGCGGTCGGATCGGTGGTGGCGTCGACGGTCTCACTCTCGCTGGGAGCGCCGACCTCCCCGCACGCCGCCGCCCACGTGAGCCCGAGCGCCACCCACCTGCTTCGCCTCGCGTCGATCGCCATGACGCGACGGTAGAGGATCGACGCAGCCTTCGTCGAGAGGTCGCGCAGACCCTGGCCCGAGGCCGCAACCTTGCGGTTCGTGGACCTCATGCGCGCGAGCGGATGCGTCCGCGAGGCGCGAGGTGAATCATGACATGTCTAAAAAGACAGGTATGATTCGTGACCTCTGCGCGGGTGGGGACTTGCCAGCGCCGAAGCCGCTGGTGGGAGTCGGCAATCACCACACCGCGCCGACTTTTTCGCGGCCTCAGCGAGACTGCGGCGGACCGCCGAGCCCGGCCTCGATCGTAGCGACGTCCTCGGCGGCGTAGAACTTGGCCTGGAACGCGTGCATCTCGGGCCGCGTGAACACCTCGGCGCGCGGCTGCTCGATGGCGGCGGCGATGATCTCGGCGACCTCCTCGACCGGCTGCGCGCCGGGGAGCTGCCGCGAGTCGAGGCCGCCGTGGCGGGCGTTGTCGCCGAAGCCGGTGGCGACCACGCCGGGCAGCACCGTGGTCGCGTGGATCTCGGGGAACTGCGGCCGCAGCTCGAGGCGCACGCTGGTCATCAGCGAGTTCACTGCGGCCTTGGCCGCGCTGTAGGCGCTGCGGATGGGCGTGAACGGGATGCGCCCGAGCATCGACGAGACCGCGACGATCTGGCCGCGCTGCCGCTCCTTGAAGTGGGGCAGCACCGCCTGCACTGCGTAGAGCACCGACTTGAAGTTGGTGGCGATCATGTCGTCGACGTCGTCGTCGGTGAGCTGCGAGGGCATGCGGGAGATCCCCCGGCCCGCGTTGGCGACGAAGACGTCGAGCCGACCGAACTGCGCGAGCGTGCGCTCGACCAGCTTCTCGTTGTCCTCGCGCCGCGAGACGTCGGTGGGGACCGCGAGCGCGCGCTCGCCGAGGCGACCGACGACCGCGGCCAGCGCCTCGGCGTTGCGGGCCGCCAGCACGATCGTCGCGCCGCGCGCGTGACAGACGTTCGCCAGCGCCTCGCCGATCCCCATCGACGCGCCGGTGATGACGATGACCTTGTCCTGCATGCCCGACATCGTAGGCAATCTCGGCGCGAGAAGCAGCCGGGTCGCGGCGAACGGCCGGGCACGAGGCCGCCGAGCCCGCTGGACGGGGTGCTCGCTCGCGTCATCCTCCGCGGTCGTCGCCGCGTGCGGCGCGGAAGCAGGACGGACCGTCATGTTCTTTTTAAAAGAAATCTGCGTGCTCCTCGGCGCTCTCGCTGCGCACCCCGCTCTGGCCGAGCCGGACTCCGACGAATCGGACTCGCCGAACTCCGAAGAATTCATGGCGGACGTGCCGGCCGGCAGCTGGGGCTGCATCGTCGACATCCTCGCGGCGGACGACGCCGCGTATTGCCTGGCCCACTGCGAGGGCTTCGCCCCCGACGCGGCGCGCCCGGCGTTTCGCCACAAGGTCAGGTTGGGCGACGTCCCCGACGATTGGTGCGCGGGGAAGGCCTGGAAGTATTGCCAGAAGCGCGGCCGCGAATTGGACTACGCGTGCTGGGGCGCTTTCTTCGAATGGTGACGGCGAGCTGAAGGCCGGGCGCGCTCGGAACTGCGAGCGTGCCGGGCGCACCGGGGAGTCCTCCACGGCGATCACCGCCCGGGTCCTTCCGCCGCGCCGATCTGCGCGCAGCGGCGCGCTCCGCCTTCGCTGACTTCGGCGTGGTGTCGGCGGTGTCGCACCTCGTACCGACGCAGCTCGCGCGGCTCTCGTTGCGGGCCCGTTCTGTTACGATGCGAAGGTCACCCGCATCGGTGGATGCATGCCCGACGCCGCGCGCATCAGCGACTTTCACGTCTGTCCCCACCCCGGGGCCCCGGCGCACGTCGGCGGCCCGATCCACAGCGGCAGCGCCAACGTGATCATCGGCTTCCTGCCGGCCGCGCGCGAGGGCGACGCGATCGTCTGCTTCCCGCTCGGCCCGGCCGACAAGATCAAGCAGGGCTCGGCGACCGTGCTGATCAATGCGCGGCAGGCCGCGCGGCGCACCGATCCGGGCGTGCACATCTCCGGCGACCTGATCGCGGCCGGCTGCCCCACGGTGATCATCGGCGATTCGACGCAGTGCTTCACCATGCGCAACGCGGCGCGCCGCGGCACCCCGTTCTGCGAGGAGTGCGAGAAGCCGCGGCGCGACGACCTCGACACCCACGACCACTCGGCCCAGCCGCGCCCGCCCGACCCCGAGACCGCGACGCTCGACGACGAGGAGCCGCCGCCGGGCGCCCGCTCGGGCCGCGACGCGATGGTCGACGTCGACGCCAGCAAGCACGAGCTGGCCGGGCCCGGCGACGACCTGCCGCACGAGCGCATGTCGGCGCGCTTCGCAGTCGCCTACCAGTTCTACGCGGCGCACATCGGCAGCCTCAAGCCGAGCCAGATCCTCTCGCACATCAAGGGCATCGATCTGTCGCGCGGGGTCGAGGTGGTGTCGGTCGCCAAGCAGACGCTCTTTCAGCACTGCATCCCCGGCGCCGGGCTCGGGCAGTACTTCACCGCCGACAAGAAGACCACCGCCGAGCAGCTCGGCTGCTCGTCGTCGGTGTACCCGATGGTCGGCGACTCGCCGCGGCCGCCGCCGGTGGTCCGAGAGACGCGGCCGGTCCCGTTCGGCGGGGAGGAGGCGCTGGCGCTCAAGAGCACCAGCGCGGCGATCGACGACGATTGGTCGTACAAGCAGAAGGACCAGCCGGCGCCGGACAAGATCGTCCGCTGCCCTGGCGGCGGCACGCAGCTGATGATCCCTCGCAAGTTCCACCCGCCCGTCGGGATGTGACGCGCCATGCCCGACCTCATGCGGATCGTCTCGCGCGACGCCTTCGCCCAGGTCCTCGGCGAGGCCCGGGCGCGCACGCAGGCGCTCGATCCGTCGCAGTCGGCGACCCTGCGGCGGATCGCCGACCAGCTCGAGCTCATGGCTCGCACCACCGCTCGCGGCCGCGTCCCGCACGAGGACGACCGCGCGCGCGTCGACATCGGTCTCATCGCCGCTCGCGAATTCGAGGAGACCGATCCCCGCTACGCCGACCAATTGCAGGAGCTTGACTACACGTACCGGCGCTACCCCTTGTTGCCGCCGGGGCCGCCGGTGCGGCGGCGCGGGGTGCTGCAGGTGTGGTCGGGCCGCGAGACCTGGCACAAGCTGGTGCTGGAGCCCGGGGTGCCGCGCACCGTCGGGACCGCGAAGGCCGACTTCGTGGTCGACGCCGACGGGGCAGGGTCGCCGCAATTCCAGATCCTCTGGGACGGCGTGTGCGCCCAGGTGCAGGCGATCGATCCGCACCGGCTCACCATCGACGGTCAGCCGGGCTGGCACGGCGAGCTGGCGCATCGCGGGTGGATGACCGCCGGCGCGACCACCTTTCGCTTCCTCGTCGAGGACTACAGCCCGCCGCCCGGGCCGGTGAAGCCGAGCGACGCCGCTCGCGCCGCGCTCGCAGAGTTGCAGCCGTGCAGCCGGGCCGGTCGGCTGTACGCGATCGTCGACGCCGCTCGCTCCGACCGCGCGCTGCAATTGCTCGAGGAGAGCGTCGACGCCTACGCGTCGCTGTACGACGGCGAGCAGGGGCGGGCCTACGACGACGTCGCGCCGTACCTGGTCCAGCTGCGCGCCGACTCGGGGCTGCTGCAGCGGCTGGTCGAGGAGGGCTGGGGCGACGCGTGGGGCATCTACGTCGAAAGCGCCCGCGACTTCCTCGCGGTGCGCCGGCACTTCCGTCAGTTCCTCATGGTCGAGGCCGAGGGCGAGGCGCACCGGCTGTTCTTCCGCTACTACGACCCGCGGGTGATGCACGCGTTCGCGGCCACGATCACGCCCGAGCAGCGCAAGGAGTTCCTCGCCGGCATCGACCGCATCGTGTTCGAGCGGCCGGACACCGCGGCCCTGCAAACCTTCTCGATGTGAAGCCATGCTGAAGATCACGCGCGAACAGATGGACGACTTCCGCCAGCGCAGCGTCCGCGGGTTTCAGGAGCGGATGGCGGCTCACCTCGGCGAGCGCTTCCCGCTGCTCAGCGCGGCGCTCGGAGGCCAGGGCCTGACTGCGATGATCGAGAAGGGCCTCGCCAGCGCGGCGCTGCACGGGATCGTCAAGGAGAAGGACGTGTGCCGGCTGATCGAGCTGCTGTGCCTCGTCCGCGACGTGAAGGAGGGCGAGCCCGGGTGGATGACCCAGGTCCTCGACCTCGCGACGCCGGCCAACATCTCGGCGCGGCTCGAGCAGCTCGGCGCGATGGCCTCGGAGCGGCTGACGCAGACCCCCGAGGAGGAGGCCGATCCGGCGCAGACGGAGGCCGCGGCGGCGCTGTCGAGCGGCGAGACGCGCCCGTTCGACGAGCGCGCGGGCGTCGAAGATCCGGTCACGCCGTGTCCGGCCGCGCCGGGCAAGAAGCGGCTGACCGGGTTCTCGTCGTAGTCGGCGCGGCGTCGGCCGATCACGACACGGGCCGCGGCCGCGGCAGCGGGATCGGCACCGGGCTGCAGGTGCCGTCCTCGCCGCAGATGCCCTCGAGCTCGCCGGTGATCGGCGGCCCGGCGCCGGGCTCCTGGCGGTCTTTGGCCTTGTCGCCGACGCGGAAGCGATCGGGCGAGCTCCAGTGCTCGGGCCGGGTCAGCTTCGAGTCGTCCTTGTAGGCCTTGAAGTCCAATTGGTGCATGTACAGGCTGTAGAACACCAGCTTGGGCCGCTTGTCGGGCTCGCCGTCGGGGATCTCGAGGCGATGGCGCACGAGGACGAAGCCGCGTGAATAGAGGGCGCGCGCGCCGTTCGGGAATTCGACGTGGGGGTACTCGCTGTCGACGCGATAGGCGACGATCTCGCCCTCGCGGATGCAGCGGACGCCCTTCTCCTGATCGAGGGTCGCCTTGCTGTGCTCGTCGAAGTGGATCCCGCCGTGCCACAGGCTGTTGCCGCCGATCGGGTAGAAGCCGTCGTCGGTCCGCGCGAGCGCGCCTTCCTGGCCGCCGAGCACGCCGAGGAAGGTGCCCTCGTTGGCCTTCTGATCCTCGTTGCCCTCGAACGGGTAGGACCACGGACCGCCGCCGGTCTCGGCCGGCTGGCCGCCGCCGCCGTCAGGGAAGTCGAAGGTGTGCGGGTCGACCGTCGCGTGACCGCGCGCGAGGTTGGGCCGCCCGGGCGTGCCGCCGGGCATGACTTCGAAGTGCAGGTGGTTGCCGGAGCTGACGCCGCCGGTCATGCCGACGGTGCCGACGGTCTGGCGCGTCGTCACCTGGGTGCCCACGGCCAGCGGTGAGGCGACGTTCATGTGGCCGTAGAGCGTGTGGACCGTCTGGCCGCGGATCGTATGCTCGAGCACGATCGTGTTGCCGTAGCCGCCGACCCAGCCGTTGAACACCACCGAGCCGTCGGCCGCGGCGGGAATGGGGGTACCTTCGGGGGCGCCCCAATCGTCGCCGCGGTGCGGCTGGACCTTGCCGCTCGTCGGGTGCTTGCGCGCCGGGTTCCACCGACTCGTCAGGCGGTACGGGGAGCCCGGGTTATAGGTCGGCATCGTCCTCCTCGCGGCGGTCGGGCCCGGATCACTTCGAGCCGCGCTCGGACGGCGTCGCGGCGGTCGGCGCGGCGTCGTTGGCGTCGCGCGCGGTGTTCGGCGCGGCGTCGGTCCCACGCACCGGGGCGCCGGCGCTGTTGATGTAGACCATGTTGCCCTTGATGTAGATGCCGCCGGAATTGATGGTGATGAACCCGCCCGGGCCCTGGATCGTCAGCGCGCTGCCGGCGTCGAGGACGATCTTGGAGGAGCGCAGGTGGATCTCGTCGGCGGCCTCGATCGCCAGACGACCGCCGATGGTCGTCTGCTCGTTGCCGTCGACGATCCGCGAGACGTGGCCGTCGACCTTCTCGAGCGTGTTCTTGCGGGTGTGCTCGTTGCGGTCGCCGTCGATGAGCTCGAGCTTGTCGCCGAGCAGGTGCATGTCGACGCGGCCGACGCCGTCGATGCCGCCGACCAGCAGCTCGACGTCGCCGCCGAGGTGGGCCTTGGTGTGGCGGTGGATCGTCAGGTGATGGTCGTGGAACAGCTGGACGAAGCTGTCGCCGGCCTTGCCGCCCTCTTCGTGGCCGACGGTCACGTGCGAGTTGTTCCACACCGTGGAGAAGGCGTCGTTGTTGACGCGCACGTCGATGTTGCGCTCGGCGTGGAGGAAGATCTGCTCCTCTTTCTTCTTGTCCTCGAAGCGGAACTCGTTGTACCCGCCGCCGCCGAGCGAGCTGTCGGACTTGATGGTGCTCTTGGTCTTCTGCTCGGGCAGCGGGTACGGCACCTCGTTCTGCCCGTGGTAGATGCGGCCGGTGATGATCGGCCGGTCCGGGTCGCCCTCGAGGAAGTCGACCAGGACCTCGTGGCCGATGCGCGGGATGAACATCGCGCCCCAGCCGTTGCCGGCCCACAGCTGGCTGACGCGCACCCAGCAGGTGCTGGTGTCGTCGAACTTGCCCTCGCGGTCCCAGTGGAACTGGACCCGCACGCGGCCGTACTTGTCGACGTGGACCTCCTCGCCCTCGGGGCCGGTGACGACCGCCGACTGCAGGCCGCGCATCACCGGCCGCTGCGTCACGCGGGCCGGCCGGAACGGGACCTTGAGCTCGGTGACGGAGAAGTTGTTGTCGTACGAGCTCGCCTTCTGGCCGTCGTGGTCGAGCACCTGCTGCTGCTCGCCGCGGTGGTGGACCTCGGTGATCCGGTACTGCGTGTTGAGCTCCTGCTGCGGGTGACTGGCGAGAGTCATCGTGTGCCCGGGGGTCAGCCGCGGGCAGTCGCTGTCGCCGGTGCCCTTGCGGCGGGTCGCCTGCAGCTCCTCGAGGCGGATCTTCGCCAGCACCTGGCCCTCGTTGGGGCCGGCGCGGCCGGGGTCCTGGTACTCGCCGGGGAAGTCGTAGGCCTCGAGCTCGGGCTTGGCCTTGCCGGTCTCCTTGACCTCCATGGCCTGGTCGGGCTTGTGGAGGTTCTTGTCGCGCAGCGAGACTGTGCCGGTCCGGATCCGCCCGCCGAACCGGAACTCGGTGATGTGCTCGCGATCCTGGATCGCGCCGTCGGGCGGGTTGAACCACACCGTCGAAGTGCCGCCGATCGCCGGGTGGGCCTGGCTGCTGTCGGCCATCACCCAGACGTGGCGGCTCTCGTCGTGCTCGAACCAGTAGCAGATGCCGTCCTCTTCGAGCAGGCGGCTGACGAACGCGAGGTCGGTCTCGCGGTATTGCACGCAGTAGTTGCGCGGCTCGTACTTGGCCGACAGCGCGAAGCGGAACCGGTCCTTCGCCACGCCGGCCTTCGTCAGCACCTCGCTGACGATCTGCTGGGTGGTCTTGTCCTGGAAGATCCGGCAGTCGCTGCGGTGCAGCAGGAGGTGCGCCGAGGGGCCGAGCTTCAGCGCGTAGAGGTCGAACTCGCGGGTGTGGCCGATGTACTCGGCGTCGTAGACGATGCCGTGGACGTGGCGCGGGAGCTCGGCGCCCTCGATCGTCAGCAGCGCCGACTGCCCGAGCATCGCCTCGGTGTCGAGGTCGACGGCCGCGACCTCGATCGAGAACTCGAACGGGCTCGAGATGGCCTCGTGCCCGGTGAAGCGAACCACCCGCAGCGAGGCGCCGCCGACGTCGAGGGTGAAGATCGCGTCGCTCGACTGCAGCACCGAAGAAGGATTGGACACGTCGACAGCCATCCGTAGGGGCCCGGGCCCTTGTTTCGCACGATAGGTGCAGCGACGAGAGCCCGTCAACACGCGGCCTCCAGCGCGGCCGCATCCGACTGCGCGCATGCGCCTATGGACTAAGAAGATCCCCGCGCACGAATCCGCGCGCGCTGGGCGATGCTGCGCAGCGACGCACAGTTCGTCGGCCGCGGCGCGCGTGTACGCCCGGACACCCGTCGCAGTGCACATTCGCGGGCGCCTGCCGCCCCGATGACGAGGACCGCGCTCTCCGCAGCGGCGGGGGCGGCGCGAGGTTACGGGCGCGTCACGAGCGAGGCGTGGGGCCGCGAGGGACGCGAGCTACGCGCGCTGCGAATCGAGAATGTCGACATTCGGCCCGCGAATGCGCAGCGCTGCAAGTGCCACGATTGAGGCGACCTTCAGCCGCGCAGCGACTCGATGCGCCAGCCGAACTCCTCGCGCAGGTTCTCGGACGCGCCGGGCAGCGTGTAGGCGAGCCGGCCCTCGCGGTCGAGCACCCAGAAGGTCGGGAACACCTCGACCCCGGCCTTCTGGCAGAAGCCGCCGTCGAGAAGCACCGGGAAGCGGTGCTTGTGCTCGCGCATCCACCGGGCGACCTCGGTCTTCTCGCCGCCGTAGTGGATCGTCAAGATCTCGACGTCGCGGTCGCGGGCGTAGTCCTCGATCAGCTTTTCGAAAGCGGGCAGCTCGTCGATGCACGGCTTGCAGGTGGTGAACCAGAACTTGATCACCGCGATCTTGCCGCGCAGCGCATCGTTCGTGATCATGGCGCCGTCGAGGCGCTCGAGCGCGAAGGCCGGCGCAGGCGCGGGTGAGGCGGCCCTGGCGGCGATCACCTTGGCGCGCCGGAGCTCTTTGGCGCGCGCGCGGATCTTGTCGAGGTACTTTTCGTAGCCTCGGAGGTCGCCGTGCTCCTCGCGGTAGATCTGCGCGAGCATCAGCTTGCACGGATTGGCGCGCTGGAAGAGCTCCAGCTCGAAGCCGGCGGCGAGGTAGCCCTCGGCGGCGTCCATGTCGCCGCGCCCGCGCGCGAGGGCGGCCAGGCGCGCGAGGCTCTCCGGGTAGCCGGGGCTCACCTCCTGCGATTGCAGGAGCGCCGCCTCGGCCTCGGCGGATCGACCGGTGGCCAGGAGCACCACGCCGAGCGCGTCGTAGTTCACGCCGAACATGTCGCGCCGGATGATGTCGCGCATCTCGTCGGGCATACCGGCGGCCGCGAGCTCGGCGACGAGCCGGTCGAACGCGGCGGGCCCCTCGCGCACCAGCGCCTCGGCGCGCGCAAGGTGGACGCCGCGTTCGGCCAGCGCGATCGGCCCGTGCGAGTGCGGGCTGTTGAGGTCGATGCGGCCGGCGAGGCGCATGAACTCGACGGCCGCGAGCAGATCGTCGGCCGAGGCGGCCGGGTCGGCGCGCAGGAGTTCGAAGCGCAGCAGGGCGACCTCCTCGCGCAGCGACGGATCGTGCAGCCGCGGGCGCGCGAGGAAGGCGTCGATCGCGGGCCGCTGCTCGGGCTTCGGTTTGCCGTCGGGGCCGAGCCCGGCGGCGATCCGGCGGTACAGCAGCAGCTCGTGCGCGGGGCTGGCCTCGAACTCGGCGGCGATCCGGCGCTCGAGGTCGTCGGCGCGCTCGAGCTGGCCGTGCTCGCGGAGCGCGTCGGCGGCGGCCAGCAGGGCCGACGGCTGCTGCCCGCGCAGCGCGAGCAAGGCGTCGATGTCCTGCACGATCGCCTCGCGCCGCTCGTCGTCGCTGCGCTCGGGCGCGGCGCGCAGCAGCTTCCACCGCTGTTGGCGCAGCCGCACCGAGCCCGGCGAGGCCTCGACGGCCTTGGCGATCCACGTCAGCGCGTCGGCGGGGCGCTCGGCCTGCGCGAGCGCCTGCGCGGTGGCGAGGGCCACCTCGATCGCGGCGACGCCCTGGATCTTCTCGGCCTCGGCGAGGGCCGCGGGGAGCTGGTCGCGCGCGCGCTGCAGCAGCCCGCGCGCGCGCGCCGGCTGCAGCACCTCGGGGTGCGCGTCCGCCAGCGCCATCGCGTCGTCGGTGCGCTCGAAGCCGAGGAGGCCGCGCGCGCGCAGGCGGAGGATGTCGGGGTGATCGTCCAGCCGGGGCGTGAGGGCCTCGGTGGCGAGCAGCGCGGCGCGGTCCGGGGTCTCGGGATCGACGAGCCCGATGGCGACGCGGGCGAACTCCGCCCAGGGATCGTCGGGCCGCTCGGTCCGCAGCTGCTCGGCGAGAGCCTCGGCCTCGAGTCGCCGGCCGCTGTCGGCCACGCAGGCGAGGGTCCACGCGCGCAGCCGGCCGTCGTCGGGGCGCCCGCGCAGCAGCGCCTCGCCCTCGGCGACGCACGCCTCGGGGTCGAAGGCGAACGCCAGGTCGCGCACGCGATCGGCAGCGGCGGGATCTTCCGGCGGCGATGGCTCCGCCGGCGGAGCCGCGACGGCCGGCGCGACCTCGGCGGTGGCCGGGCGCTCTCGCGGCTGCGTGCAGGCGCAGACGAGCGCGACGAACAGGACTGCTCGAGAGACGCGGACGGGGTCGGCCACGAATGCGACAGTAACAAGTGATTCGGCCGCTGTCGTGCTCGGGCGTTCTACGGTGTCGCCGCCACACCCCGCAGGACGGCGACGACTAGCGCGCCAGCCGAGAGTTGAAGCGCACGTCGAACTCGCGCTCGCTGGACAGCACCAGCATCAGCGTCTCGATCATGCTGAGGACCAGCGGGATGAAGGTCCAACAGAACAGCAGATACGCGATGCCCATGCCGGTCTGGCCGAGGTAGAACTTGTGCACGCCGAGGCCGCCGAGGAAGAAGGCGAGGAGCGCGGCGACCCACTTGTTGCGATCGGCGACCCGCACCAGCGCGCCGGCGGTCGGGCCCTGCTGGGTCATCGTGTTGGTGTTCTGGACGACGATGTTGATCGGCTGCGGATAGGCCTGGCCGGGGTACATCGCGCCTTGCATCGGCATCGGCCCGCCGGCGACGACCTGCGGGTGACCGGGCGGAGGATAGAACTGCGGCTGCTGGCCGATGCCCGGCTGGACCGCGCCCCCGGTGGTGGGGTCGAACATCGGCGGGGTGGCGAGCGGCGCGTGCGAACGCGGGGGCGGGAGGAGCGATGGTTGATTCATGGGCGGTGGTCCTGAGCGAGGGATGCGGGGCGGACGGCGAGAGAGAACTGGAGGAGGCCGGTGTCGAGGTCGACGTCGGCGTGGACGTGGCCGCTGCGGCTCATCTCGGTGAGCGCGGCCTCGGCCTCGGCCAGCGAGAGGCGCAGCGCGTGGGCGACGTCGGCGACCGTCAGCGGGCCGCGCACACGCGCGGCGAGGGCGAGGATCTGCTGCTCGCGCGCAGTGTCGAGCGAGCGCTGGCTGCCGCGCGAGAGCACGTGGAGCACGCCGGCGGCGACCCACAGGGCGGCGGCGATCGCCACTCCTGGCAGGTACAACAGACCCGGCAGCGACAGGCTGCTGACGAGGGCGATCCACGACAGCAGGACGACGCTGCCGAGCACTGCCACCGCGATCACGACGAGCCGGCCGTGCGTCGCCAGGCCGCGCTGGACCAGGCCGCGCGTGCGCGGGTCGGCGAGGCGCGCCGGCTGGACGGGCTCTCGCCGGGCCGGCGCGGCCTGGTGGACGCGGATGCCGTTGGGACCCCCGAGCGAGAGGGTGGTCGCGTGGTCGTGATCGTGCATGGAGACGTCGAGTCCTGGGGCGGGCAAGGCGATGGACGGGGCCGCGAACGCGTCGCGGCGGGCTGGCGCGAGCGGGGCGCGGTCACTTCGGCTCGACGCGCTTGATCCCGCCGTGGCGCGAGCAGCAGCCGGAGCCGGACTCCGTGCAGGTCGGCGAGAGCGTGCCGTCGTTGCACTCGATCTTGGGCTTGATGCCGGTCAGCGCGCAGTAGGAGCCGGCGACGCCGATGGCGGTGATCAGCGCGGCGGTGAGGAGCGGCGGGACTGTGAAGTGCCCGCGACGCACCGGCCTGGGCGGAGCGGGCGGCGGCCGGCCCGACGCGGCCATCGCCGCGTCGAAGATCGACTGGAGCTTGTCGATCTCCGGCTGGCGCCACGGCCGATCGTTCGTCAGCTGCTTCCAGAACTCCGGCACCGGACAGCCGGAGTGGCGCTGGATCAGCGTGCAGAGGTTCGCCGCGTACTCCTGCGCCGGCACCCGCTCGTCCGGGAGCTTCGTCCCCGCCTCCGCGAGCAGGGTCAGCTCGACCAGCGTGCGCATCTCCTGATTGTTGTAGGCGTCGATCAGGTAGTCGCGCAGCGCCTGCCAGGCGCCGGCGTTGGTGGTGGGGGAGCTCCGAGGCGTGGTCATGACGGATGCATGGCCGGCGAGACGAACGCGACCTCGAGAGGTAGTGCTCGCCCGCGGCGCATCCGGTCATGCGGACGCAAAAATTTTCGGGCCGTGCGAACGCCGTCACGGACGAACTGCGAGACGCGTTTCAGCGGGTCCTGGCTGGGATGTCGGACGATTGTCGACACCCCGCGGGCGCCGACCTCACAGCGTGTTCAGGGTGTACGACGTCTGCTCGAGCGTCGACAGCTTCTCGCGCAACTCGTCGGCGATCGCGTCGACCGTCGATTCGGGCAGCTCGCCCTCGACGGTCATCTGCAGCTCGAAGCCGTCGCGGACGAAGCGGACGACCACGCCGTCGACGCGGATGCGGGTGGTGTTGAACGAGTCGTCCTCGTCGGCCATGACTTCGTGGGCGACCGACGGCCGGAACAGCCGGTCGGCGAGGTCGAGGTCGGGCGGGCTGCCGTACGCCTTCGTCAACTTTTCGAGCTCCTCCGCCAGCTCCTTGGCCCAGCCGACCTGGCGATACCAGCAGGCCTGGCCGAGCTCCCACAGGCGGTTGCGCTCGCCGTCGCTGCGGCGGAATTCGCGGCGCGGCCAGCGGCGGTCGGTGAGCCGCTGCCACTCCCAGGTGTCGAGATCGAGGCGCCAGTCGTCGATGTTCTCGACGATCGACTGACGTTCGCCGCGGTCGAGCTCGCCGCGCTGCACCACGATCGCCCGGCCGTCGTCCGACAGCGTCGCGGTGTGTTTGAAAATCCACCCGGGCGGGGTGCCGCTGGTGGGGATCGTGGAGATAGCGAAGGTCTCGAGGTCGAGCGCGAGCACCGGCGTGTGGCCGTACTTGCGCTCGCCGGTGTAACCGATGCTGCCGATGAGGATGATGCGGTCGCCCACCAGCGTCGCCGAGTGAGAGTCGGTCGGTGGGAAGACGTCGCGCGGGTAGCCGTAGATGTCGACGCGGCCGTCAGGGTGGCGCACGATCACGTCGTTGTAGATGTAGAAGTCGGGGTCGTAGTAATCCTCGTGCTCGCCGGCGATCTGGATGAGCCGACCGTCGGGCAGCTCGGTGCTGCTGCAACCGAAGCGTTCGAAGCACCAGCCGGGGCCGGCGCCGAGGGCCGAGGGGCCGTCGAAGCGCTGGTTGGCGGCCCAGGCGTTGACGCCGGCTCGCACGATCCACACCCACACCGGATTGGTCATTCGCTCCGGGTTGGCGGTGCCGGGACGCGGCGAGCGCCACTCGAGGAACTCCTCGCGGCCGAAGGTCGGCTCGGGCGGGGGCTCGGGTTCGACGTCGTCGTCCTCGTCGTCCTCGACTTCGGTCGCCTCGGTCGCCTCGGTCTCGATCGGGTCGTCGTCGGTGCGGGTCGTCATCGGCTCGCACTGATTCTTAGCACGACCGGCCGGCTCGCCGCGGGCGCTGTCGCCCGGGCTCACTTGGGGTTCAGGCGGCCGGTGGCGTACAGCAGGCGGGTCGTGGCGACGTGGAGGTCGATGCGCGAGTTGACGGCGCGCAGGGCTGCCTGGACCTGCTCGCCCTCGGCGGCGATGATCTCGTTGGTCGTCGCCGCGCCGAGCTTGTAGTTCTCGCTGGCCACGCGGTAGGCCTCGACGGACGAGGCGAGGCCGCGGGTGCTGAGCTCGATGGCCGCGAGGGCGCGCTCGCGGTCGTGGTAGGCCTGGGCGACCTCCATGGCGATCGCGCGCCGCATCAGCTCGGCCTGCAGCACGAGCTCGCGCTTGTTGGTCTTGAGCTCGCGGACCTGGGCCTTGGTGCGCAGGCTCTGGTTGATCGTGTAGCTGAGCTGCACGCCGACCGACCACGACGCTCGCCACACCGGCGACAGCGGGAAGAACCGCTGGTTGGGGTTGGCGTACAGGGCGTCGGCGAAGGCGTCGAGGCGCGGGTAGTAGCCGGCCCGGGTGGCGCGGATGTTCTGGTGCGTGCCGTCGACGGCGCGCTCGAGCGAGCGGACCTCGAGGCGCTGGGCCTGGGCCTCGGTGATCAGGTCGTCGACCGTCGGCAGCTCGCCGAGGTCGGGCGGCGGGGCGAGGATGTCCTCGCCGACGTCGTAGGCGCGGGTCGGCTCGTTCATCATGACCGCGAGATTGCGCTCGGCGACCTTGCGGAAGGCGCGGGCGTCGGCGATCGCGCTCTGCTGCGACGACACCAGGGCGTCGACGCGGAGCACGTCGGAGCGGGTCGCGGAGCCGGCGTTGAACAGGTTCTCGGCGTCGACGAGGCGCGACTGGGTCCGCTGCAGCGAGTCCTCGATCACGACCAGAGAGGCGACGCCGCGCAGCCAGTTGTAATAAGCCAGGCGGGCGTCGGTCTGGACCTTGACGCGCTCGGCGTCGCGGGCGAACACCGCGGACTCGCGCGCGGCGAGGGTGCCCTTGCGGGCGGGCGCGAGGGAGAGGATGTAGTCGGAGATCGGGACCGAGAGGTTGGCCGACAGCGAGTAGGAGTTGAGGGGGATCTGGATCTTGAACGGCGGGGTGATGACGAGCGGCACGCCCTGGGGGTCGAGCGCGCACTGGCCCTGGCCGCCGGGGCAGTCGCCGACGGTGATCGGCGCGACGCCCTCGGAGGGGCCGTTGACGGCGGCCACGCTGGCGCCGCCGCCGAAGTTGATCGCGGCCTTCGACAGCCGCGAGTAGCTGGCCTTGACGCCGAGCGTCGGCAGGAAGCTGACGATCGCCTGGTCGACGCGGGCTGCCGCGCGCTCGATCGCCTCCTGCTTGATCTGCAGGGACGGCGAGGCGGCCACGGCTCGCTCGGCGACTGCGTCGTCGGTCAGGCCGCCGGCCACCGGCACGAGGCCCTTGCCGAGCGGGCTCTCGCGCAAGATCCGCTCGAGCTCGTCTGTGTCGACTGCGAGCGTATGAGAGGCGGCCGAGTCGGGGCTGGCGGCCCGGCGCGGGTCGGGCACGGCGTCGGACGGCGGGGCGGCGAGGGCGACCACGAACAGAGAGGCGATGGCGATCATGCGGCAGTGCTCGATCTGGCGCCGCCGCGCAGGGGCGGGCGCCGGAGTCCGAAGTGACAGTGAGGGTTTCTGTTTTTAAAAGGGGGTCGTCGCGGAGGGCGACGGCGGATGGCCCTCGGGACAAGCTGTCCCGAGGGCCATGTCATGGCGCTAGTCGAGCTTCTCGGCGGGGGCGTCGCCGAACAGCTTGCGGGCGATCCAGCGGGTCGAGCGGGCGGTCACCATGCGGTCGAACAGGAGGTACGAGACCGGGACGACGACGAGGGTGAGCACGGTCGAGGTGATCATGCCGCCGATGACGATGACTGCCATCGGCGCGCGGGCCTCACCGCCTTCGCCGAGGGCGAGGGCGACGGGGACCATGCCGAAGATGGTGGCGGCGGCGGTCATGACGATCGGGCGCAGGCGGACGCGGCCGGCGCTGACGAGGGCGGGGACGATCTCCTGGCCGCGCTTGCGCTCGTCGTTGGTGAAGTCGACCAGGAGGATCGCGGTCTTGGTGACGAGGCCCATCAGCATGATGAGACCGATGAACGAGAACACGTTGAGGGTCATGCCGGCGAGGTAGATCCCGCCGAAGGCGCCGATGACCGACAGCGGCAGCGAGATCATGATGACGACCGGCTGGACGAAGCTGTTGAACTGGGCGGCGAGGATCATGTAGACGAGCACGATCGCCAGGCCGAGCGCGAGGATCATCGCCTCGAACGACTCCTTCATCATCTCGGCGTTGCCGATGTAGCCGGTGTTGAGGTGGCCGGGGATGACGCGGGCGGCCGCCTCGTCGAGCAGCTGCTGCGCCTCGCCGAGGGTGGCGCCGCGCAGGTTGGCCAGCAGCAGCACCTGGCGCTGGCGGTTCTGCCGCTCGATCTCGCTGGGGCCCGACTCGCGCTCGATGCGGACCAGGCTGGCGAGGTCGATCATCTGCCCGGTGGTGGCGCGCACCTTGAGGTTGCTGAGCGCCTCGATCTGGGTCCGCTGGGCCTCCGGCATCTGCACGATCACGTCGTAGATGTCGGCGCCGTCCTTGAGGTCGGAGATGGTGTCGCCGGCCATCAGCGAGCGGATGGTGCGAGCGACCGAAGCGATCGGGACGCCGAGGTCGGCGGCCTTGTTGCGGTCGACGTGGACGGCGAGCTCGGGCTTGCCGCCGCGGAAGGTGATGTCGAGGTCGACGAACTTGCCGGTCTGGGCCAGCTCGTCGCGCAGGGCGGTGGCGGCGGCGGTGATCTCGGCGAGGTCGTTGCCGCGGATCGAGAACTGGATCGGCTGGCTGCGGCCGCCCTCGCCGCCCAGCGGGCTGATCTCGGCGACGGTGACCTGGACGCCCTCGATGCCGAGCATGCGGTCGCGGACCCATTGCATGGCGTCGCGCTGGCCGAAGCCGCGGTCGTGGCGGCCGATGAGGATGACCTGGATCTCCGCCTTGTTGACCTGGGCCTGCTGGCCGCCGCCGATGGTGGTGAAGGTGGTCTTGACGCCGGGCAGGTGCTCGCGCAGGTCGGCGGCGACGGCCTCGGCGGTGTTGATGGTCGCCTCGAGGCCGGTGCCGGTCGGCAGCTCGACCTGGACCGCGAACTGCGAGCGGTCCTGGCTCGGCATGAACTCGCCGGGCACGCGGGTGACGAGGGCGACCGAGCCGACCAGCGAGAGGATCGCCAGCAGCACGGTGGTCCACGGCCAGCGCAGGGCCCAGCCGAGCACGGCGGTGTAGAAGCGCTCGAACACGCCGAAGGCGGCGTTGAAGGCGCGGGCGAACCACCCGGGCTGGTGCTCGTGGCCGTGGCGCATCAGCACCGACGACAGCATCGGCGTCAGGGTGAAGGAGACCAGCATCGACAGCAGGACGGCGACCGAGACGGTGATGCCGAACTGGAAGAAGAAGCGGCCGATGATGCCCTTCATGAAGGCGACGGGCACGAACACCGCGACCAGCGAGAGGGTGGTGGCGATGACCGCGAGGCCGATCTCCGACGTCGCGTCGAGGGCGGCGCGCATGCGGCCCTTGCCCATCTCGAGGTGGCGGTAGATGTTCTCGATGACGACGATCGCGTCGTCGACCAGGATGCCGATCGACAGCGACAGCGCCAGCATCGAGATGTTGTTGAAGGTGAACCCCAGGTAGCTCATGAACGCGAAGGTCGCGACGATGCTGGTGGGGATCGCCACCGCGGCGATGAAGGTCGCGCGGAAGTCGTGGAGGAAGATGAGGATCAGGAGGACGGTCAGCGCCGCGCCGAGAGCGAGGTCGAACTGCACGTCGTGGATCGCGTGCTCGGTGAACACCGAGTTGTCGGTCGGGATCGCCGCGGTGATGCCGTGCTTGGTCAGCAGCGGCTCCATCTCGACCAGCTCCTCGCGGATGCGGTCGGCCAGGGCGACGACGTTGGCGCCGCTCTGCTTGCGGACGATCAGGCCGATGGCGGCGTTGCCGTCGAGGTAGGAGGCGGAGCGGGCGTCCTCGACGTCGTCGAGGACCTCGGCGCAGTCCTTGACGCGGATCGCGGCGCCGCCGACCCCGACGATGACGATGTCGCCGATCTCCGCGGCGCTCTTGATCTCGCCCTTCGTCTTGATCGTGAGCTCGTTGCCGCCGCTCTTGATGTAGCCGGCCGGCAGCTCGAGGTTGCCGGCCTTGATCGCGTTGATGACGTCGTCGACGGTGAGGCCGAAGCCGGTCATGCGCGCGGGGTTGACGAGGACCTTGATCTCGCGCTCGCGGCCGCCGATGACGTCGACGATGCCGACGCCGGGGATCTGCTGGATGCGCTGCTTGACCTCGTCCTTGGCGATCCGCGTCAGCTCGCCGATCGCCAGGTCGCCGGCGAGGGCGACCGAGAGCACGGGGGTGGCGCCGACGTCGAGCTTCTGCACCGTCGGCGGGTCGATGCCGGTCGGCAGCTCGCGCTCGATCGCGGCGACCTTGTCGCGGACGTCCTGCACGGCCTGGTCGCCGTTGACCTCGAGCTCGAACTCGAGGATCACGGCGGTGACGCCCTCGTAGTTGCGCGAGGTCATGCGCTTGACGCCGCTCAGCGACTGCAGCGCCTCCTCGATCGGGTCGGCGACCTTGGACTCCATGGTCGCAGGGTCGGCGCCGGGATAGACGACGGTGGTCGTCACGACCGGGAACTCGACGCTGGGGAACATCTCGACCCCGATGCGCGGCAGCGCGTAGAGGCCGAACACCATGAGCGCGGCGATCAGCATCGCCGCGAACACGGGCTGTTTGATCGATACTTCGGCGAGCTTCACAGCGGGCCCCCCGCGGCGGACGACCGCTTGCGCTTGGCGCTGGCCACTGGCCCACCCTTGGGAGCCTTGTCGGCCGCGGCCGGGGCGACCGCGACGGGGACGGCGGCGGCCTCGGGCGCGGCCAGCTCGACCTCGACGTACATGCCGGGGCGCAGCAGGTTGTCGGCGTTGTCGACGTCGGCGACGATCTCGATCGTGCGCGTCTGCGCGTCGACGGTCGGCTGGATGCGCACGACGGTGGCGCTGCGGGCCAGCTCGAGCGCGCTGAAGTGGGCGGTGATCGTCTGACCCTCGCGGATGGTCTTGAGCGCGGTCTCGGGGATGCGCGCGCGCAGCTCGATGACCGACTGGTCCTGCACGACCATCACGACGGTCGGCGGCATCATCGTCACCGACTCGCCGACGTTCTTGAGCTTCTTGGTGACGACGCCGTCGATCGGCGAGGAGACGGTCGAGTCGCCGCTGTTGCGCTTGGCCATCGACAGGGCGACCTCGGCCTGGGTGATGCCGTTGCTGGCGGCCGTGAAGGCGTGCTCGGCCCGCTCGAGCACCGCGGGCGAGATGCTGCCGCTCTGGGCCAGTTTGCGCTGGCGCTCGAGCTCGCGCTCGGCGTTGTCGCGGCTGATCGAGGCGGCCTGCAGGGAGGTCTCGGCCTGGGCGATGCCAAGGCGGCTGGCGCGGGCGTCGAGGCGGAACAGCAATTGGCCCTTCTTGACCCGCTCGCCCTCCTCCACCATCACGTCGACGAGGGTGCCGCTCATGCGCGGGCTGAGGTCGGCGCTGTGCTTCGGCAGGGCGGTGGAGACGTAGCGGCCGGCGGCGCTGGCGACGGCCGGACCGGCGGCGACGCCCTGCTCGGGCCGCGGCGGCGGACCCGGGACCTTGGGCGCGTCAGCCCCGTCGGCCGCCCGCGCGGGCGGCAGCCCGATCTTCGGCTGGTCGCCGCTGTCACACGCGAATGGAAGGAACAGCGCCGCCCCGAGCAGCAGGCGCGAGAGATGCACGGATGTCATGGTGCTGGCCGCCTCAATTGGTGAATCGCTACGATTGTCCGCGCGCGTATCATTCGCGCGCCCACGATTGCATCGACCAGGGCCTTATCATCACAGGTGATGACAATGTCCGGCGATTTCGGGCAGGCGCGAATCCGCGCCTTTGGAGGGACTTAGTTAGTGATTGCCCACGTTCTAACTCGGGCCCGGGGCGGGTGCAAGAAAAATAAATGAGCAATCACTTACTTTGAATTCTGCGGCCCAGGCGGGCCTGGGAGGCCGTTCGCTGCATGTGCGAAAGCGCGCCAGACTCCGCGGCGCCCGGGCCGACCCAGGCAGGGCGAGCGCGTCCACACGCACGGCGGCAGGCGCGCGGGCGTGAGCGACCGATGATTGACGAGGGTGGCGTGTTATTCAGAAGGTGGCACCCTCCAATCGGCCAATGCGACCGCGTTCCTTCAGCGACGAGGAGCTCCTCGACACCGCGCGCCGGTGCTTCCTCGAGCACGGCCCGAGCGTGTCGACGGACGTGATCGCCCAGGAGCTCGGCGTGTCGCAGGCGGCCCTGTTCAAGCGCTTCCGGACCAAGCAAGAGCTGATGGTGCGGGCGCTGATCCCCCGCACGCCGCCATGGGTCGCGGAGATCGAGCAAGGCCCCGACGCGCGGCCGGTGCTCGAGCAGATGCGCGAGCTGGCGGCCAAGATCGACGCGTTCCTGGTCCAGCAACTCCCGTGCATCTCGGTGCTGTCGGCGGCCAAGACCCACCCGGCGAAGGTGCTCAACTGGGAGAAGGAAGGCTGGCCCGGGATGCCGGCCCATCGCGCGATGGTCGGGTGGTTCGCCCGACTGGCGGAGCAGGGCCGGATCGTCGCGCCCTCGCCGGCCGCGCTCGCCACCGCGTTCAGCTCGAGCCTGCAGGTGCCTCACTTCATGAAGCACGCCCTCGGCTCGGCCGCTCCCGAGCTCGGCGATGATTATCGCGATCGCGTGGTCGAAGTGTTCTGGCGCGGCATCGAGCCGCGCGCGGTCTGAATCTACGGACATGTCCTTGTGGACATGCTTGAAGGGACATCATGATCGCGGCGCGCGGCGGACGTACCAGGGCCGCTCGCTCCACGACGAGGCGACCGCGCCGACGATCGCCAAGCCCGAGACGAGCATGACCCAGAAGTAGACGTCGAATTGCAGCGAAGGCGGCGGCGCGGCGGCCACGAGCCAGGCCACTGCGGCGTAGCAGACGTCGAGGTAGAGCACGAGGCCGAGCGCGAGGAGGACCAGGAGGATCGCGCAGCGGCCGAAGTGTTCGTCGGCCCGCCGCTCGAGGGCGCCGCTCAACGCCTCGGTCGAGAGCACGAGTCGACGGTGCGGCGGCGCAGAGAGCACGAAAGCCTCGGCGCCGCGATACGGGTCGCCGCCTCGCGGATCGCCGCTGACGCGCAGAACTCCGCGGACGAACACGGGCTCGTTCACGGACAGCTGCGCGACCCGCTGTCTGCGCGCCTCGCGGGACCACTCGACGGGGTCGAGGGCGTCGAGAAGCAGCGGGGCCGCGCCGGGCTCGACGTGCACTGCGATGCCGCTGGCGAGGCGCAGGACGAACGGGCGCGCGGTGATCGTCCGGCTGACCTCGCGCCAGTCGGTGCCGTCGCGCTGCTCCTCGATGACGACCTCGACCGGCGCGGCGCCGCCGTCGGAGACCTCGACAGTGCCGGCGAGCGCGGCCGGTCCGCTCGCCAGCGGCGCCATCGCCGGATTCAGCGATGCCTTCTCGAGCGCCGCCTGGCGCCGCAGCCGCCGCGACAGGGCCCAGAACACGAGCGCGGGGATCAGCAGGGCGAGCGCGGTGCCGCCGACGCTGCCGATCGCCGCCGCTCCGGTGATCTCGCCGACGCCACGAGCCATGCCGATCGACGATACCGCCGGGCGGGCCACCTGCGCGACCGGAGCCCGAATCACGCATCGGCGGACGGCTACCCGACCAAGGTCGGGTTTCATGAAGGAGTCGGGGTCCGTCGCCCTCGGGTTAGACTCCGGGTCGCCCGGAGATCGCGCTCTCGCGGGCCACCAACATGGCAGCAGCAACCACGCTCGAGAGTCCTGGGGGAGCCGGCGGCGAGCCGATGCCCGTCGATGTGGATCGCCTGCAGCGGCTGTGGGAGGACGGCGAGGTCGTGCTGTCGCGCGGGGTCCGCCGCGGCGACGGAGCGGCCGTCCTGGTCGCGCTCGGGCCGGTCGTTCGCCTCGAGCACGAGCACGCGCTGCGGCAGGCGATCGAGCCGTCGTGGGGCGCGCAGCCGCTGGGCCTCGCGCGCGACGGCGGGCGGCTCGCGCTGGTCCTGCGCGACCCGGGCGGCGAGCTGCTGGAGCGCCTCGTCGGCCGCGCGTGGGACATGACTGCCTTCTTGCGGGTGGCGATCGGCCTCGGCATCGCCCTCGACCGCGTGCACGAGCGCGGCATCACCCACAAAGACCTGCGGCCGGCCAACATCCTCGTCGACGCCCGGGCCGGCGCGGTGTGGCTGACCGGCTTCGGCATCGCCTCGCTGTCGCTGCGCGAGCAGCAGAGCGCGGGCGGGCCGCGACCCGCGAGCGCTCTGGCGTACGTGGCCCCGGAGCAGACCGGTCGCATGAACCGGTCGATCGACGCGCGCAGCGACCTGTACTCGTTCGGGGTCACGCTCTATCAATTGCTCACCGGGGCGCTGCCGTTTTCCGCCACGGACCCGGCGGAGCTGCTGCACGGGCACCTGGCGCGCGAGCCGAGGCCGCCGCACGAGCTGCTGCCGGACATCCCGCGGCCGGTGTCGGCGATCGTCACCAAGCTGCTGGCGAAGGCGCCGGAGGACCGCTACCAGTCAGCGCGCGGGGTGCTCACCGACCTGCGGCGCTGCCTCGCGGAGTGGGAGTCGTTCGGCCGCGTCGAGCCGTTCCGCCTCGGCGCCCTGGACGTGTCGCGGCGGCTCCGCGTGCCGGAGAAGCTGTACGGCCGCGAGCGCGAGACCGACGCGCTGCTGGCGAGCTTCGCCCGCGTCGTGTCCGGCGGCGCCAAGGAGCTGGTGCTCGTCAGCGGTTATCCGGGCGCCGGCAAGTCGTCGCTGGTCGGCGAGCTGCGGCGCGAGCTGCTGCCGGCGCGGGCGCTGTTCGCCAGCGGCAAGGCCGACGAGTCGACCCGCGCCGTCCCGTACGCGCCGTTCGCCCACGGCTTCCGCACGGTGATGCGCGGGATCCTGGCCCAGAGCGAGGGCGAGGTCGGGCGCTGGCGCGAGTCGCTGCAGCGCGCTCTGGGGCCGCACGGCAAGCTGATGGTCGACCTCGTGCCCGAGCTGGCGCTCGTCGTCGGCGAGCAGGCGGCGGTCGCCGAGCTGGGCCCGGAGGAGGCGAACAACCGCTTCTACGCGGTGTTCCGCCGCTTCCTCGCGGTCCTCGCCACCGCCGAGCACCCGCTCGTGCTGTTCCTCGACGACCTGCAGTGGGCCGACGAGGCGACCCTGGCCCTGCTCGAGCACGTGGTCCGGCAGGATGAAGTGAAGCACCTGCTGGTGATCGGCGCTTATCGCGATCAGGAGTTCGGCGCCGACCACCCGCTGGCGCGGACGCTCGAGCGGATCACCGCCGCCGGCGCGACGCTGTGCGAGATCGCAGTGCCGCCGCTGCAGGTGCAGGACGTCGAGAAGATGTTCGCCGGGGCGCTGGGCTGCAGCCGCGAGCACGCGCGCCCGCTGGCGCGGCTCGTCTACGAGAAGACCAGCGGCAACCCGTTCTTCACCATCCAGTTCGTCACCGCGCTCTACGACGACGCGCTGATCGGCGTCGACCCGGCGAGCGGCAGCTGGACCTGGGATGTCGCGCGGATCCAGGCCCAGAACTTCACCGACAACGTCGTCGAGCTGATGCTGACGCGCTTCGGCGGGCTGCCCACTGCCACGCGCGAGGCGCTGAAGGACCTGGCCTGCCTCGGCCGCACGGCTTCGGCGCGGACCCTCGAGGAAGTCCACGGCGAGCACATCCACGCGGCGCTGGCGGAGGCGATCCGGTCGGGCCTGGTGTACCAGCTCGACGGCGCCTACACGTTCCTCCACGACCGCGTGCGCGAGGCCTCCTACGCGCTGCTCGGCGAGGCGGAGCGCGCGGTGGCCCACCGGCGGATCGCGCGGCGGCTGCTGGCCAGCACGCCGAGCGAGCGGCGCGAGGAGGCGGTGTTCGACATCGTCAACCAGTACAACGGCGGCGCGTCGCTGGTGGTCGACGACGAAGAGCGGCTGCTCTTGGCCGAGCTCGACCTGCTCGCGGGCAGGCGGGCCAAGGCCGCCAGCGCGTACGCCCAGGCGCTGAAGTACCTGACGCAGGCCCGCGCGCTGCTGCCGGCCGAGGCCTGGGAGCGGTGCCGGGCGCTGGCGTTCCCGATCGAGCTGGCGCTCGCGGAGTGCGAGTGGCTGAGCGGCGCGACTGATTCGGCCGAGGCGCGGCTGGCGTGGCTGGCGGCGCGCGTGAGCGACCCGATCGACCTGGCGGCGATCGTGTGCATGCAGATCCACCTGTACACGACCACCGATCGGTTCGACCGGGTGGTGCCGATCTGCCGCGATTACCTGCGCGGGGTCGACATCGTCCTGCCGGCCGCGCTGACGGACGACGAGGTGCGCGCGCACTACGAGGGCATGCGCGCGCGCATGGGTGAGCGCTCGATCGAGGCGTTGCTCGACCTGCCGCCGATGACCGACCCACAGCGCCGGGCAGTGATCGACGTGCTGTCGCTGTCGGCGACGCCGGCGTACTTCGTCGACAAGGACCTCTACGCGCTGCTCATCATCCACATCGTCCTGCTCAGCCTCGAGTACGGCAACACCGACGGCTCGGCGCTGGCCTTCTCGCTGCTGCCCAGCGTGATAGGTCCACGCTTCGCCGCGTACCGCGACGGCTACCGGTTCGGCCGGCTGAGCGCCGACCTGGTCGAGACGCGCGGGCTCGACCGCTACGCGGCGCGCGTGCTGATGGTGTTTGCGATCAACGTGATCCCGTGGACCAGCCACCTGCGGGCCTGCCACCCGATCATCAAGCGGGCCCGCGAGAAGGCGGTCGAGTGCGGCGACCCCTACGCGGCGTACTGCGGCGGGTTCGCGATCACCTTCCTCATGGCCGCGGGCACGCCGCTGGCCGAGGTGCAGCGCGAGGCCGAGAGCGCGCTGGGCGTGGCCCACCAGGCCGGCTCGGCGTTCGCGATGGAGCTGATCGGCGCCCAGCTCGACCTGATCCGGACGTTGCGGGCGCCGCTCGGCGGCGACGAGGCCCCCGAGCAGCGGCGCTTCAGCGACCCGTACGACTCGGGCGCGCTGCTCGCGGTGTTCCGGTGGGTCCGCGAGCTGCAGGGCTGCTTCCACCGCGAGCGCTACGAGGAGGCGGTGGCGGTGGCCGCCCGGGCGCGCGAGTGCCTCGACGTGGCGGCGCGGTTCTACGAGGAGGCCGAGTTCCACCTGTACTCCGCGCTGGCCCACGCGGCGGTCAGCGACGGGAGCGGCAAGGATGAGCACGTCGAGCGCGTGGCGGCGCACCACGCCCAGCTGGTCGGGTGGGCCGAGGAGTCGCCGCAGACGTTCGGCTGCCAGGCGGCGCTGGTCGAGGCGGAGCTGGCCCGCCTGCAGGGCCGCGAGCTGGCGGCGGAGCGCCTCTACGAGCAGGCGATCCTCCGCGCGCGCGAGGACGGCTTCGTGCAATTCGAGGCGGTCGCCAACGAGCTGGCGGGGCGCTTCTGGGAGCGCCGCGGGTTCGCCACGATCGCGGCGGCGTACACCCGCGAGGCGCAGGGCCTGTACGACCGCTGGGGCGCGCGCGGCAAGGTCGAGCTGCTGGCGCGGCGGCTGCGGGCCGGTCGCTCGCCGGTGTCGACCGGCGAGGCGCTGCTCGAGCGGCTCGACGTCGCGGCGGTGCTCCGCGCGTCGCAGGCGCTGTCGAGCGAGATCGTGCTCGAGCGCTTGATCGAGGCGTTGATGCGCACGACGGTCGAGAGCGCCGGGGCGACGCGCGGGGTGCTGGTGACCGTGGCGCGCGGCGAGCTCGAGGTCGCCGCGGCGGCGACGACCTGCGAGGACGGCGTGGCGGTGCAGCTGCGCGGCGCGGCGGCGCCGGCGGAGGAGCTGCCGGAGTCGGTGATTCAATACGTGGTGCGCACCCGCGACAGCGTGCTGCTCGACGACGCCCTGCAGGCGCACCCGTTCGCGGGCGACCCGTACATCGCCAGGCACCGCTGCCGGTCGCTCCTGTGCCTGCCGATCGCCAAGCAGTCGCAGCTGGTGGCGATCTTGCTGCTCGAGAACACGCTCACGCCGCACGCCTTCACGTCCGAGCGGATCGCGGTGCTCACGTTGCTGGCGTCACAGGCGGCGATCTCGCTGGAGAACGCGCGCCTCTACGCCGAGGTCGGCCGCTCCGAGGGCCGGCTGACGCGGATCATCGACACGATCCCGACGCTCGCGTGGTCGGCGGGGCCCGACGGCTCGGCGCTGTTCTTCAACCGCCAGTGGCTCGACTACACCGGCCTGTCGCTGCGCGAGGCGCAGGCGCAGCGCCACCCGAGCGCGACCCACCCCGACGACACGGAGGCGGCGCGCTCGCACTGGCAGCGGCTGGTGCACTCGGGCGAGCCGGGCTCGTTCGAGGCCCGCCTGCGCCGCGCCGACGGGGTCTATCGCTGGTTCTTGACGCGGGTGCAGCCGCTCTACGACGAGCAGGGGATCGTCGAGTGGTACGGCACCAGCACCGACATCGAGGACCGCAAGCAGGCCGAGATGGAGCTCGACTCGCGGGTCCGCTTCTGGTCGCTGCGCTCCTCGGTCTCGAGCCGGCTGGCGGCCGCGCCGACCGACCGCCTCGACGCGGAGATCGACAAGGCGCTGGCCGAGGTCGGCGGCTTCTTCGAGGTCGACAGCATCTTCATCTTCTGGTTCTCGCACACGGGCGCCCACGCGATCACCACCCACACGTGGGCCAAGTCCGGCGTGGCGCTGCCGCCGAACACGGTGACGATGTTCCCCGAGAGCGTCGACGAGATGCGCCGCGCCGAGGACGTGCCGGTCCACGACGTGAAGCTGATGCCGGAGCGCAAGCGCGAGGAGCAGCAGGCGCTGGCGGCGATGGGCATCAAGTCGGTGATCGGCCTGCCGCTGCTCGTCGGCGGGGTGACGATCGCGTCGCTCAACCTGGCGTGCACCTCGCGCTATCAACGATGGACCGACCAGATCCGCCAGCGCCTGCGGATCCTCAGCGAGGTGTTCGCCAACTCGCTGGCGCGGCGGCGGGCCGAGCTCGACCTCGAGCGCTCCGAGTCGGCGCTGCACCGGGCGCAGACCGACCTCGCCCACGTCACTCGCATCACCACGTTGGGCGAGCTGGCGGCGTCGATCGCCCACGAGATCAACCAGCCGCTGACCGCGATCATCGCCGAGGCGGCGGCGTCGACCAACTGGCTGTCGGCGCCGCAGCCGAAGCTCGACAACGTGCGCGAGTCGCTGGCGGCGATCGCCAGCGAGGGCAGCCGCGCCGGCGAGATCTTGCGGCGGATCCGGGCGCTGCTGTCGCGCTCGTCGATCGAGACCAACCCCTGCGACCTCACCGCAGTCGTCCACGGGGTGCTGCCGGTCGTGCGCCGCCAGCTGCTGCAGGCCGAGGTGGTGCTCGAGACGGCGCTGGAGCCGAACCTGCCGGCGGTCGTCGGCGACCAGGTTCAGCTGCAGCAAGTCGTCCTCAACCTGGTCCTCAACGCGAACGACGCGTCGCGCGACGTCGAACCCGGTCGTCGGCGCATCACAGTTCGTACGTTCGTCGAGTGGGGCGACGCCGAGGCGTCGGTCGTCGTCGAGGTCGAGGACTGCGGCGTCGGCATCGACAGCGTCGATCTGACCAACCTGTTCCAGCCGTTTTACACCACCAAGGTGCATGGCCTGGGGATGGGGCTGGCGATCAGCCGCTCGATCATCGAGCGCCACGGCGGGCGCCTGTGGGCCCGACCCAACCCGTCCGGCATCGGTGCTACATTCGGCTTCTCGCTCACGGCGATCTCACGCCTCTCCCAGCGGAGCTCCTGATGAACGCGACCTCGACCTCCTCTCCCGCGACCCCGAAAGTGTTCGTCGTCGACGACGACCCGTCCGTGCGCCTCAGCCTGAGCCGGCTGCTCGCGTCGGTCGACCTCGAGGTCGAGACGTTCTCGTGCGCCGAGAGCTTCCTGTCGGCCGACCGCTCCGACGCGCGCGGCTGCGCGGTGCTCGACGTCAAGCTGCCGCAGCTCGACGGCCTCGAGCTGCAGCGCCGTCTGGCCGACGCGCGGGTCGGGTTGCCGATCATCTTCCTCACCGGGCAGGGCGACATCCCGATGTCGGTGCGGGCGATGAAGGCGGGGGCGGTCGAGTTCATGACCAAGCCGTTCCAGCCGGCCGACCTGATCGCGGCGGTCCGCGACGCGATCGAGCGCGACCGGGTGGCCCGCATCGAGCGCGACGACCTGGCGGCGCTGACGGCCCGCTACGAGTCCCTCACGGCCCGCGAGCGCGAGGTGATGCGCGGGGTGGTGGCCGGCCAGCTGAACAAGCAGATCGCGGCGGAGTTCGGCACGCGCGAGGCGACGGTGAAGGAGCAGCGGGCGAAGGTGATGGAGAAGATGCGGGTCGGCTCGGTCGCCGAGCTGGTGCGCTTCGCCCTGCGCCTCGGCCACCTCGAAGCGGCCGACGAAGGACGATTGAAATGACCGACGAACGGCTGATTGCGATCGTCGACGACGACGCGTCGCTGCGCCGCTCGCTCGGCAACCTGCTGGGGTCGACGGGCTTCAACGTCGAGACGTTCGCGTCGGCCGAGGCGTTCCTGGCCGCCGGCAAGGTCGCGGCGATGGACGCGCTGGTCCTCGACGTGCGCATGCCGGGGATGAGCGGGGTCGACCTGCTGGTCGAGCTCGGCCGCCGCGCGTCGCGGCTGCCGGTGGTGGTCCTCACCGCGCACGGCGACGAGGACGTGCGCAAGCAGTGCTTCCGCGCCGGCGCGCTGGCGTTCCTGACCAAGCCGTTCCAGGCCAAGGACCTGCTCGACGCGATCCAGCGGGTCACGAGCGGCGAGTGACCCTCGCCGATCTGCGCGGTATGTGCATAGTCTCGCTGGCAGAAAGAATTGCGGGCCGGCCCCGCGAATGGCAACAGAGGCCGGCAATGATCGCGGCCTGCTCCTTCATGACGACCGCGTAGCACGGGGGCGTCCCGATGTCCGTGTGTCATCTTCGCGTCGCCGCTCGCGCCGCCGTGGTGCGTCGCACGAGCGCCGCGGTGCGACTCGATGTCGCGGCCTCGCCCGGGTCCTGCGAGACTCTGCTAGCGTCCTGACAGTGGACTTCTCTGCCGAAGCGCGTCAACCGCTGCTCCTGCTCGCGGCCTTCGTGGCGACCGCGATTGCGATCTTCCTGATGTTCGTGCAACCGAGCGGATGAATCGCGGGCTCACGCGCACCCGGTCTCGACCCGGCACTCCATGGTGACGAACTTGGGCCCGACGATCTCGACGATGCACTCGGGCACGTCCACGGTCTCGGGCCCGCCGGACTCCTCGACCTCGAGGTTCTCGTTGCACAGCGCCTCACACTCGTCCGTCGACAGCTCGCCGTCGTCCTCGGCCGCGTCATAATCGGCGCGCGGCACCACGACTTCCGGGCTGTAGTAGCAGGGCCCAGTCTCGGTGTTCTCGCCGAGGTGGTTGCAGGCGCCGAGCAGGAGCAGGAAGGAAACAAGCCAAGGTGTCTTCGACATGACGCTGGAGATAGCGGACGGACGCGGCCCGGCGGATCAGGGCGCTCGCGGCCGGCCCGCTCACGACGCGGATGTCGCTGGCGACCGTGACCACCATGACACCGGTGGAGTGGCGACGAGGGGCCGGTTCGCGCTCAGGCGTCCTCGCGGTTCAGGTTGTCGAGGCGGAAGAAGTTGCTGGGCTCGCCGCTGGCCTTGTGCTCCTGGTAGAGAAACACCAGCCGCCGCTCGTCGAACGGCTTGAACCACTCGTCCCACTCGATCTCCTCGAGGTTCTCGCCGCCGAAGCCCGGGAAGTCGAAGCGGAGCACGCCGGCGCGCCCGCCGTGCTCGGTGCTGCTCATCGTCGCCGGGTTCGCGCGCCGCTCCTCGGCCCAGCGGCAGATGACGTCGTGGTTGCGCGTGGCCAGGGTCTGGCCGGGCCGATCTTCGTGCTCGTCGATCGAGTGGATCCACTTCGCCCGCTGGGTCGAATTCGAGAGCCCCTCTCCTTCGTTTTCACCCGCGCCGGTCGCTCGCTCGCGCGAGTCTGCTTCGCGCCGCTCGCCACGTTCCTTGTCCCGCTTCGACGTCATGTGCGCTCCTTCGGCAGGTGGACCGCGGAGGTTCGTAGCATCGCCGCCCCCCCCGTCAAGCGAGCCTGGCGGGCGGGCGGGCGGAGCTTTGGCCGGCTCCGGCGCGAATGACGAGGCCGGCCGGCGCCGCGTGCGGGCGGGGAGCGGAGCGCCGCAGGTGGCGCACGACGCTGGTCGAGATGGAGGCGTGAACGAGGCTGGTCGGCTGCTACCGTGGATGGCTTTACGGACATGTCGCAAAGGACGTGTCCGAAAACCTCCCCAGGTCGTCGGCGAACAGCGCCTCGACCCAATCGACGAACACGCGCAGCTTGGCGCTCAGGTGGCGGTTCTGCGGGTACGCGAGGTAGAGCGGGTGGGGCGGGCGCTGCCAGTCGGTCAGCACGGGGACGAGCTCGCCGCGCTCGAGGTGGCGGTGAGCCATGCACTCGAGGACCTGGAGGACGCCGAGGCCGGCCACGCCGGCGGCGAGGTGCGGGTTGCTGTCGTTGAGGGCGAGGCGGCAGCGGCCCTTGATGGCGAGCGTCTCGTCGCCATTTTCGAAATGCAGCACCATCGGTCGGCCGGTCCGCGGGGGCACGTAAGCGACGACGAAGTGGTCGCCGTCGAGGTCGCGCGGGTGCTGCGGCGCGCCGTGGCGCTCGAGGTAACCGGGGGAGGCGCAGGTGACCCAGCGGAGCGCGCCGAGCTTGCGCGACACGTGGGCCAGGTCGTACGCGGTGCCGCGGATGACACAGTCGATGTTGTCGGAGATCGTTTCAGCGACGTGGTCGCTGGCCTCGAGCTCGAGCTCGATGTCGGGGTAGAGCGCGTAGAACCGCGACAGCGCCGGTAGGAGGAGCATGCTGGCGGTGATGCCGCTGAGGTCGACCCGGAGCTTGCCGCGCGGACGCTTGTGCGCGCTGCTCAGCGTCGCCTCGATGTCCTCCAGCTCGCCGAGCAGGCGGCCGGTCTGCTCATAATAGGCGGCCCCGTCGGCCGTCACCGTGACCCGCCGCGTGGTCCGCTCGAGCAGCTGCACCCGCAGCCGCGCCTCCAACCCCTGCACCAACTTGGTCACCGTGGCCTTCGGCAGCTGCAGCGCCGCCGCCGCCTTGGTGAAACTGCCGGCCTCGACGACGCGCGTGAAGACCCGGATCGCCAACAGCTGATCCATTCCCTGGAGCTTCTCCCGACGGCGATTATTCCCGAACGGGAACAGCAAAGCCATACGGACGGAGTTCGTCCCCCCGTGAGGGGCCCATGGCCCGGCGAACTCAGCCGGAGAGGCGGGCGCGCCGCCGCCAGTCCCTGCGGTTTCGCGCGTCGCGACGGGGACTATACCCGAAGTCCTTGACATTAGTTTCCGAGGAAACTAGTATCATCTTGCGATGACGACAGGCGGGCAGGAGGAGGTCAGCGGGCTCGAGGCGCACCTCGGATATTGGCTGCGGCTGGTATCCAACCAGGTCTCGCACGCCTTTCGGCTCAAGGTCGAGGCGGAAGGCGTGAGCGTGTCCGAGTGGGTGGTGCTGCGCGAGTTGTACCGCCTCGGGACCGGGTCGCCGGGGTCTCTCGTAAAATCCCTGGGTATGACAAAGGGGGCGGTGTCGAAGCTGATCGACCGCCTCGAGGAGAAGGGCCTGGCGATCCGCTCGCCGTCCGAGGTCGATCGCCGGCACCAGGCGGTGGCCCTGACGGCGGCCGGGCAGGCCCTGGTGCCGCGCCTGGCCCACCTGGCCGACGCCAACGACCACGAGTTCTTCGGCCACTTGCCGCCCCCGGTCCGCGACGAGCTGCTGCGCGTGCTGCAGCAGCTCGCGCGGACCCATCACCTCACGAGCGCCCCGATCGACTGAGGGGCCAGGAGCGCGAGACATGACGAATCAGAGCGCGAACTATCAGACGATCGAGGACTGCGCCCGCCAGTCACACGCGGGCACCATCGACTTCGGGACAGTGGTCGAGCGGCTGATCGTGGCCGGGGTCGAGTCGTATCACGTCGATTACCGCGCGGGCCGGTCGACGTATTACACGACCGACGACCAGGTCCACACGTTCGCGCTGGAGCTGCGGGAGCCGGCGATCGCCGACGCATTCGACGGCGCCGCGGTCCAGGCCGCAGTGCGCGGGGCCCAGCAAGGCGAGGTGAAATACCCCGAGTTCGTCCGCCGCACCCGCGCCGCCGGCTGCGTCGGCTACGACGTGTGGATCTCGGGCAGGCAGGTGGTGTACCACGGCCGCCGCGGCGAGCAGCACATCGAGTGGATGCCGGGCGCGACGCCCGGGCGCGACAACGTCGAGGTGGTGAAGCAGGTGTACGCGGCGTACGCCCGGCGCGACCTGGCGGCGGCGCTGGCCCTGTACGCGCCCGACGTGCAGATCGATCAATCCCGGGAGGTGCCTTGGGGCGATCACTACGAGGGCGAGGCGGGGCTGCGCGAGTTCTTCGCCCGCCTCCTGCGCTCGGTCGATTCGACGCTGGCGCTCGAGCGCTTCATCGACGCCGGCGATCACGTGGTCGCCCTCGGCCGCTCGCGCGGGACCGAGAAGGCGCACGGCCGAAGCTTCGACGTGCCCATCGCCCACGTGTGGCAGATCCGCGACGGCAAGGTCGCGGGCGTCTATTATCATATCGACAATCCGACGATGCTCGCCGCGCTGGGCTGAGCGCCTCGTTTCATAGCAGCGAGGACGCGAGGTAGACCTCGACGCGCGGCGGGTAGCCGGCGGCGTGGGCGACGAGGTCGGCACGGCCGTCGCCGTCGACGTCGCCGAGCTCGAAGCGGAGGAAATTGAAGCCGTCGCGGGCCATCGCGGGGCTCCAGCCGTCGGGCGTGGCGAGGTAGAACTGGAAGCGCCAGGCGTTGTTCGGGATGTCGGTGGCGGCGTCGGCCCGGCCGTCGCCGTCGATGTCGCCGAGGTCGAGCCACGCGAGGTTGAAGACTTCGGTGATCTCGGGCTCGCCGAAGCCGCCTGCGCCGTCGCCGGGATGGACGCGGAGCTGCGGCGGGGAGCCGGTGCCGGCGGTGACGAGGTCGAGGTGGCCGTCGCCCGTGACGTCGCCGCTGCGCAGCAGGGCGTAGGCCCACGGGCTGGCCTCGAAGACAGGCGCGTCGGCGATGCCGTCAGCGGTGCCGGGCCACACCTGCAGCCACGGGGAGGGGCTCTCGCCCCGGCCGATGAGGAGATCGGCGTGGCCGTCGCCGGTCAGGTCGCCGGCGTGCATGAGGTCGAACTCGAACAGCTCGGTGGTGGCGAGCTCGGCAAGGCCGAGGTCTTCGCCGCCGGCGTACACCGTGACGCGCGGAGGGCTACCTGTCCCATGGGCCAGGACGTCCGCGCGGCCGTCCCCGGTGATGTCGGCGACGACGAATTGAGAGAAGGTGAAGAGCGCGGTGTCGACTGCGGCGTCACGATCGAAGGTGCCGTCGCCGCGGCCCGGGTAGACAGTGATCCGCGGCGGCGCACCCGTGCCGGAGGTGACGAGGTCGAGGCGGCCGTCGCCGTCGACGTCGCCGAGGTCCATGGCCTCGAAGTCCCACACCTCGGTGACGACTGGTTCGAGTGAGGGGTCGTCGTCGCCGGTGAGGTCGGGGCCGCTCGGATCGGGCGGGTCGTCGCCTGTATCGTCAGGGCCGCTCGAGGGGTCGCCGGTGGTCGGGGCGCCAGGGGTGGTGGAATCTGCAGCGGTGGTGGAGTCCTGCGCGCTCGTGGCCGGATCGCCGTCGCTCGTGGCGGCGGTGCCGGGCGCGGCGGTGCTCGCGTCGGTAGCGGTGGGATCGGGCGAGAGCGGGAAGATGCAGCCGGCGCAAGCGACGGGCAGCACCGCGGCGACGCGACAGAGGCGGCGTATCACGGGACGTAAGCGTGGCACGCCGAACCGGCGCTCGCAAACCGGCCGGAGCGCCGGATGACATGTCCAAAGAGACATGTAGATTCGTTTTGAAATTTTAGAAGTAGAAGGTGAGGCCGAGCTGACCGCCGGCGGCCATCATCGCTCGCGCGACCACCTGCACCGATTGACGGGTGATGTCGGGGCCGATGGCGAACACGCCCTGACCGTAGAGGCTGACGCGATCGGCGAGGTAGTACTCGATGCCGAGGATCGGCCCGACGGAGAGGTTGACGAGCCAGTTGTCGGGGCCGGGGGCGTCGATGTAGTGGACGTGCAGGAAGGCGCCGGTGTACGGGGCGATCCGCCGCCACACGCGAAAGCCCTTGAGCACGGCGATCGAGCCGCTGACGCCGGCGGAGATCTCGGGGCGAGTGGTGCCCTCGCGCGTGCGGTGAGTGATGCCCGCGCCGAACGAGAACGGCAGGACGAAGCGCTTGAAGACGCGACGGACGCCGATCTCGGTGAACATCAGGCCGTCGGCCAGCGGCTGATCGCCGTGGCCCGCGACCGACAGCGGACCGAGGCCGCCGAAGATGAAGGTCATGCCCCAGTTGCCCGGGGCAGCCCGCACGACCGGCTGAGTGTCGGGCGGCTTGCCTTCGACCGGGGCGGGGGCCGGTGCGCTCGGTGAGGACGGAGCTGCGGTCGGCGTAGCGGGCTCGGCCGTGACTGTTTGAGAGCTGTCCTGAGAGACAGGTGGATCGGCGGTGGACGGCTCGGCGGCCGGCTGCCAGGCCGCGACCGCGGAGTCGGGGGAGGCAGGGGTCGCGGCTTCGGGGGGAGCGCTGGAGAGCGCGAGCGCCAGGAGGGGGAGAAAGGCCATTGAACCGATGTTACCGATCGTCTTCACCGAGGTGAGCGGCCTGCCTGCGCAGAGCGTGAACGAGGCCGCGCGGAGCCGCGCGGACACGCGCCCTCGCTCGGCGCTCCGGCGGCGGCGGAGAGGGGGCTCGCGCGAGGTTCAAGCGCAGCCGCTCGCAGTCGCGCGGGCGCTCGACGCATTCGCGGCTCGCGCCCGGGCGTCGGCGATCTCGACCCATTCGATTGAACCACCGGGTCTGTGGGTATTGAGCGGTGTGCCCGTGTGGCACCGATGTCGCAGCGGGTACTCCGACGATTCACAAAGCGGTGGAGGTGCGGCGATCAGGTCGAGCACGACGGCGCCACCGTGCCTGTACAACGAGGCCGCGACGGAGCCGCGGCACGGGCGAGTCGGCGACGCTCGGATTTCCTGGCGTGGCGCCGCGAGGTGACTCGCCAGCCGCGGCCCGCTGCGCCGCGATTGCACGGCGAGTCGGCGGCTCGCGGTGACTCGTCAGCCGCGGCTCGCTGCGCCGCGAGCTCGCGCTCAGGACTCCCGTCGGTGCGCGGGAGAGTGGGCGGCGACCTCCCGACGGCGACGAAGAGGATGAGGAGGCGGGCATCGCCGGGTGGCAGATCGGCGGACGCTGAGCGGCGAATTCGGGAGGACGTCGAAGAGCGCGGGGGAGATCGGAAATCGTCGGGTGGGAGATCGGCGGGGCCGCGAATTGCGCCGGGCGGAGTCGGCGGAGCTTCAGGCGGCCTCGGCTGCTCGTTCGCCGCCCGCTCGCTGCCGGGAGGGCTGCGGGAGACTCGAGTTCATCCGTAGCGTCGACGGCATCGTCGCGGCTGGGCTCGCTCGGCGGCGCTTCAGCGCACGCTTCGGAGCTGGCCCGGCCGGCGATCGCGTGCAATTGCATCGACGCTTCCCACGAGGTCTCATCATGCGACGCACATTCTCCGTCCTCCTCTCCACACTGGCTCTTGCGACCCCGCTGCTGCTGGCCGCCGAGGTCCAGGCCGCGTCGACGCTGGCGCCGTGCGGCGAGATCTTCGTGCAAGGCGGGGCCGAGTGCGAGATCTACATCGGCCCCGTGTGCGAGGGCATGTGCAAGCCGGTGAGCCTGACCGCCGCCTGCGCGGCCGAGCTGCGGGCCGAGTGCGCCGGCGAGTGCAACGCGGAGGCCAGCGTCGAGTGCGTCGGCGGCTGCGAGGCCGATTGCCAGGCCGACTGCGAGGTCGATCCGGGCGAGTTCAACTGCCAGCTCGAGTGCCAGGCCGACTGCAGCGCCAACTGCGACGGCCACTGCTCGGCCTCGGAGAACATGGCCGAGTGCAAGGGCTCGTGCGAGGCGACGTGCTCGGCCGATTGCGACGGGCAGTGCAAGGTCACGCCGCCCGAGGTCGACTGCGAGGCCAAGTGCCAGGCGGCCTGCACCGGCTCGTGCGACGCGCAGGCCGACCTCGACTGCCAGATCGACTGCCAGGCCGGCGGCTACGCCAATTGCCGGGCCGACCTCGAGGGCGGCTGCAAGCTGCACTGCCAGCGGCCGGAGGGCGCGCTGTTCTGCGACGGGCAATTCGTCGACGTCGGCGATCAGCTCGACGCCTGCGTCGACGCGCTGAAGGCGTTGCTGGAAATCGAGGTGTACGCGGAGGGCAGCGCCTCGTGCCAGGGCAACACGTGCCAGGCGGAGGGGGAGATCGGCTGCCAGTGCGACGCGAACGGCTCGCCGGCGGGCAGCGTGGCGCTGCTGGGCCTCGGCCTGCTGGCGTGGCGGCGGCGGCGGTCCTGAGCCGCGCGGCGCGAACTTTCCGAAGCCCCGCTCAGGAGGAGCGGGGCAGCGGGTGACCGCATGCCCTCGCGGCGAATCATGCGGCTGGCGTGATCGCCGGATCTTCCGGTGTACTCGCTACAATCGTATCACTGGCGCGAATCGTCGGATGTTCGCGGTGTCGTCCCCGCGAAGATCTTGCGACTCGCGCCGAGCGGCTCGTCGGGTGCGAATCGCCGAGGCTCGCGGTGTCGTCCCCGCGGAGCTCATGCGACTCGCACCGGCCGGCTCAGTGGGCCTGCTGCTCTGCGGCCATCAGGGCGCAGGCGACGGGGCGCTTGCTGCCGCGCTCCAGCCAGGCGCTCAGGTGGGTGTACTTGGAGGGGTCGACCTTGGCCATTTGCAGGCCCCAGCCGAGCACGCTCCACACGTCGGCGTCGACGAGGGTCCACTTGTCGTGGACGATGTTGCCGACCTCGCCGATGCGGGCGTCGAGGACCTCGAGGGCCTTGTGAAGCTCGACCAGAGAGGTCTCGGCCTGCTTGGCGTTGCGGGCCTCGGGGGGAGCCCACTCGCTGGTGTTGTGCATGTACGTGAACAGCGGGGTGCCGAGGGAGACCTGGGCCCAGCACAGCCAGGTGAGCGCCTGCATGTGCTCGCGCGAGCCCAGGGCCGGCCACAGGCCGCGCTCGACGCCGAAGCGCTCGCCCAGGAAGATCTGGATGGCGATCGACTCGAACATCGGCTGGCCGTCGATGACGATCGTCGGGATCTTGCCGTTGGGGTTGAGCTCGAGGAACTCCGGCTTGCGCTGATCCTGGGCCTTCAGGTCGACGAACACCTTCTCGTGGGGGATGTCGAGCTCCGCGAGGGTGAGCTGGACGCGAGAGGCCGAGGACATGGGGTTGTAGTAGAACGTGATCGACATGTGGGGTGTCTCCGCGCCCCTTGTACGCGTTATCGCGCGCCGGTGCTAGTCTTTTGTTCAGGGGTTTGTCGGCGACACCCCCGCGGATGCGGGGCCTCTGCGGGCTGTGCGCGACGCGAAATTCGCGGGGCAGAACGGTGAATGTGGGGATGGCCGATGGGACAGGTCATGACAATGGCGCCGACGCGCCGGCGGGGTCGCCGCGGACGCGGTCGACGGGCCGATCGGGCCGGAGCATGCGCCGCGGCGGTGCGAGGACGGGGCTGCTGGCGCGGCGAGGACGGACGCGGCATGCTGCCCGCCGCCGATGCAACCACCGCGTCCCCATCACCGCTCCGGCCGCGCGCGCTCGCGGCTGCGCTCGCAGGAGAGAGGTTGACCGTGCCTACTAGCGCCCGCAGCCGCAACAACGTGTTCGCCGGGCTGGCGCTCGACCGCGCGAGCGAGCGCCGCGACGAACAGGAATTCATCGAGACGCGCAGGAGCGCGGCGACGACGCGGTTCACCGTGGTGCGGCCCGACGGCAAGGCGCTGGTCGACGCGGCGCGCCGCGGGCTGCGACTGCTCGCGGAGGCGGAGCGGGCGGCGTGGCTGGGCGCGGCGCCGGTGTGGTACCTCGGCGAGGCCGACGAGGTGGCCCACTTCGCGGTCGCCCATCCGAGCGACGAGGAGGAGCCGCTGGCGAGCGCGCTCGCGGGGCAATGGATGGACCTGCGCGCGGCCGGCCTGGCGCTGCCGGCCTTCGACGCCGGGCTGTTCGCGTACGCCCGCGGCCTGCTCCACTGGCAGTCCCGGGCCCGCTTCTGCGGCGCGTGCGGGTCGCCGACGATCTTCGTGGCGGCCGGACACAAGGCCCGCTGCACCGACCCGGCCTGCGGCATCGTCCACTTCCCGCGCACCGACCCGGCGATCATCGTCATCGTCGGCTGGCGCGACTCGTGCCTGCTCGGGCGCCAGGCGAGCTGGCCGCCGAACCGCTATTCGACGCTGGCCGGCTTCGTCGAGCCCGGCGAGACGCTCGAGGACGCGGTCCGCCGCGAGGTGTTCGAGGAGAGCGGCGTGGTGGTGGCCGAGTGCGACTACCACTCGTCGCAACCATGGCCGTTCCCGGCGTCGCTGATGCTCGGCTTCACCGCGGAGGCGCAAGGCCCGGAGCTGCGCGTCGGCCCCGAGCTCGAGGCCGCCCGGTGGTTCACCGCCGACGAGATCGTCCGCTCACTGGCCGACGGGTCGCTGGTGCTCCCGCCGCCGCTGTCGGTGTCGTTCCGACTGATCGAGCACTGGCTGCGCGAGACGGCCGGGCTCGAGCTGAGCGAGCTGCGACGCCCGGTGAGTTTTTAGAATGTTTTCAAGAACATGCCTTTTTGGACATGTTTTTAAGAACATTGTTTTGAGGACATGATGGAAGGGGCAGGTCGGGGTGAGGCGCCCGGGGGCGATTCGAGCCGCACGACGGCTCTGGCGAAGCCGACGGTCGGCGGCGTGGCGCGACGGAGGGGCGGAGCGGGGGCCAGGGCGTTGCGCAAGTTCGTCCTCGCGGCGGCGTGGCAGGCGGTCTGCGCGGGGCCGTCGCTGGTGTTGTTCGCGCTCGGGATCTCGCTGATCGGCGGCCGCGGCGACCAGAATTCGGAGTCCCTGGTGTTTCTGTGGATCTTGCTGACGATCGCCACGGCGCCGGTGGCGTGGAAGATGATCGGCGCGGTATCCGAGGTGAAGGCGCTGCCGGAGGACGCGCGCCGACTCGAGCACCTGTCCCCGAGCTGCGCGCGGCTGGCCCGCGAGGCGGGGACGATCCGGGCCCACCTCGACACGAACGGCTTCAACGCAGCGCTGCAGCAGGCGTGGGAGCTGGCCAACGAGGTCGAGCAAGCGGGGCCGGCGGTCCGCGCGGAGCTCGAGCGGGCAGGGGCGTCGCTGCAGGAGGTCCGCGAGATCGTGGCCGGGCGCGCCGCCGATCCGCGCGGCGACGCGAAGCTGCAGCGCGCAGGGCTCCTCGCGGCGCTGGAGCAGTTCGAGCATGCGCTCAGCTCGCCGCGAGGGCGCGGGTTTCGGTGAACGAGCTCGCGCCGGTCATAAAAAGAAAAAGCAGCCTCGAGCGCGGTCCGGGACGAGTGACCTGGTCGATGGGACAGCCGCGGGCGGGCACCTCGCGCGGTCGGGATGGGTGAGGATTGACCTGGTCGACTGGGCAGCTGTGGATGCCTCGCGCGGTTCGAGGGGAGTGAGGATGGACCTGGTCGAAAGGACAGCCGCGGTCGCGAGCCAGGGTGGGCGGTGGTCCTGTCGAGGCGAAGCGCACGCGGCTGCGGCTCGTGCGGGAGCCGCTGTCGCGCGAACCGCGGGTGCCGGGGGGCGGTGCGGGAGATCTACCCGGCGCGTGCGTCGTGCTCGGGATCACCATGGGCGGCGGCGGTCGGATGGGGCGCGAGCACCCGCGCCCTGACGCGTCACGCGGGTCGCAAGGGTGAGGCGCGACGTCGCGGCTCTGGGCGGGCATGCCCTCGCGTCGGGTCCGGCCGGCTGGAGATTCGCGGCGCCGGCCATTATCGTCCCTGCCGATGACGACCGGCCATTCGGAGCCCGCGCACGACAAGACTCGACCCGATCAATTCGGCGGCCCCTGGGGGGCGCTGCTGCTGACGATCGTCATGCCGACCGTCACGTTCTACCTGTGGTCGGCGGTGGCGCAGCACGGCGGCTCGCTGTGGTTGCCGCGCTCGCTCGCAGAGCTGGCGGCGATGGTCCCGGCGCCGACGTGGGAGGCCGCGGCGATCTTCGCCGCGTGGCTCGGGCTGCAGGCGCTGCTGTACGTGGTAGTGCCGGGGCGGGTGGTGCACGGGCGGCTGACCGAGGCCGGCGAGCGGGCCGAGTACCGGCTCAACGGGTTGGTCGCGTTCGGCTTGACCGTGGGGCTGCTGGGGCTGGGCATCGCCGCCGACGTCGTGTCGCCGGTCGCAGTGCTGGGGCAGCTCGGGCCGCTGCTGACGCTCTCGGTCGCGTTCGCCGTCGCCGCCGCGGCGCTGACCTACGTCGCCGGCCGTCGCCGCGCGCACCTCGAGCGCAGCACCGGCAACCCCGTCTACGACTTCTACATGGGCGCGATCCAGAACCCGCGGATCGGTCGCCACGACCTCAAGTTCTTCTTCGAGTCGCGCATCGGCATGGGCACGTGGGGCGCCTTCGCCATCCTGATGCCGGCGGCCGAGCTGCAGCAGCACGGCGAGCTGTCGACCGCGATGCTGGTCGTCAGCCTGTGCCAGCTGTTCTACATCTTCGAGTTCTTCGTGTTCGAGTCGGCGCTGCTGTCGACGATCGACATCATCGAGGAGAACCTCGGCTTCATGCTGTGGTTCGCGTTCCTGGCGTGGATGCCGTTCAACTTCACGCTGCAGCAGCAGTACGTGCTCGAGGTGCGGCCCGAGCTGCCCTCCCTCGCCGCGGCCGCGATCATCGTCATGAACTTCGCCGGCTACTACGTGTTCCGCAGCTCGAACCTGCAGAAGACGCGGTTCCGCAGCGATCCCCGGCGCCCGATCTGGGGCGAGGTCCCCGTCGCCATGGACACTGCCCGCGGCACCAAGCTGCTGCTGTCCGGCTGGTGGGGCCTCGCGCGCCACGCCAACTACCTCGGCGACCTCACGATGGCGCTCGCGTGGTGCCTCGCGTGCGGCTTCGGCAGCCTCGTGCCGTACTTCTACTTCATCTACTTCGCGCCGCTGCTGCTCAACCGCGAGCGCCGCGACCACGCGATGTGCCAGCGCAAGTACGGCGCCGACTGGGACCGCTACTGCGAGAAGGTGCCGTACCGCATCGTGCCGTTCGTGTACTGAATCGCGGGGCGCGCGTCGGCGTCGACGCGCGCCCGCTGCGGGTCAGCGCGGCCAGTACCAGGCCGGGGCGGCCTGCACGGTGGTGCCGCCGGTGAGCATGCCGCGCATGCCGGGCGAGAAGAAGTGATAGGGGTGGACGGTCTCGGGGCGGCTGGCGACCTCGAGCCGCGCGGCGAGCTCGGCGGGGATCGTGAACTCGAGCGAATTGAGGTTGTCCTCGAGCTGCGCGGGCTTGGTGGCGCCGATGATCGTCGAGGTGACGCCCGGGCGAGTGGTGATCCAGTTGAGCGCGACCTGGGCCGGCGAGCGCCCGAGCTCGCGCGCGACGTCGACCAGGACGTCGACGATCTGCCAGTTGCGCTCGGAGACCAGCTTCTCGAAGGCCGGGTTGCCGCTGCTCTGCATCATCACCAGGCGGCCCTCGCCCTCGGCGCGCGTGCCGGCGCGGCCGTACTTGCCGGTCAGCATGCCGCTGCCGAGCGGGCTCCACGGGCACAGGCCGAGGCCGAGGGCCAGGGCGGCGGGGATGTGCTCGCGTTCGATGTTGCGCTCGACCAGCGAGTACTCGAGCTGCAGGCCGGCCAGCCGCTCGCTGCCGCGGAGCTCGGCGATCGTCTGGGCGCGCGCGAGGTACCACGCGGGCACGTCGGACAGGCCGACGTAGCGGACCTTGCCGGCGCGCACGAGGTCGTCGAGGGTCGACATGACCTCCTCGACCGGAGTGAGGCCGTCCCACGCGTGCAGCCAGTAGAGGTCGACGTAGTCGGTCTGCAGCCGCCGCAGCGAGGCGTCGAGGGCCCGGCGGATGTGCTTGCGCGAGTTGCCGCCGGCGTTGGGGTCGCCGGGCTGGACGCTGAAGGAGAACTTGGTGGCGAGCACGACCTGCTCGCGGCGCCCGCTGTCCTTGAGGTACTCGCCGATGAGCTTCTCGCTGGTGCCGCCGGTGTAGCCGTCGGCGGTGTCGATGAAGTTGCCGCCGGCGTCGAGGTAGCGGGCGAGCAGCTCGAACACGGTGTCGCGCGGCGAGCCGAAGCCCCACTCGGTGCCGAAGGTCATGGTGCCGAGGCACAGCGGGCTGACGCGCAGGCCGCTGCGGCCGAGGAGGGAGTAGGACGCGAGGGTCGGGATCGACATGCGGCGGGAGGATACGCGCCGTCGGTCACTGACCTGACACGGATTTCTGGTGTTCGGCGAGCCAGACAGTGACGCGGCGGACGTCGGCCGCGCGCGACTTGCCGCGGAAGGCCGCGAGCGCCTCCTCGGCGAGCTCCCGGGCGTTCGCGGGGGCGACCGGCGCGTCGGCGGCGAGGGCCCGCGCCATGGCGAAGCGGGCGCGGGCGGCCGGCGTGTGGTCGGGCTCGGAGACGTCGTCGTAGATCGCCAGCGCCCGCGCGGCAGAGCCGGCGGCCTCCTCGAAGCGGCCGCGCGCGAGCGCCAGCTCGGCCAAGGCGGTCAGGTCGCCGGCGAGCAGCAGGCTGCGCGGCGGGGCCGAGCGCTCGAGCTCGGCGCGCGCATGCTGCAGGTGTTTCTCGGCCTCGTCGAGGTGCCCGAGCTCGAGCCGCAGCTCGCCGAGCAGCGACGTGATCTCAGCGGCATCGAGGGTCCGCTGGGCGCCGGCCAGCGCGGCCTGCAGCTGCTCGAGCGGCGCGAGGGCCTCGGCGGTGCGCCCGAGAGCGACGAGCGAGCGGGCGTAGGCGAACAGCACGAGGTGAAGCCGCGGATCGAGCGGATCGGGCTCGGCGGGCAAGCGGGCCACGGCTCGCTGGTGATCGGCCTCCATCGCCGCGCCGTCGCCCTCGGCCGCGGACAGGCGCATGCGCTCGAGGATCACGTCGACGTGGGCCTCCGATGATTCCGGCACCGCCGCGAGCGCCTGCTCGAGGTGCGTGCGCGCGGCGGCGAGGTCGCCCTCGTCGATCTCGATCATGCCGAGGTCGTGGAGGATCGGCCCGCGCAGATCATTGCTGGTACCGCGATCGAAGCGCTGCACGATCTGCCCGAGGCGGGCCAGCGCCTGCCGCGGCCGGCCGAGCCGCCACTCGCTGTCGGCGAGCATCCACTCGTAGCGCAGGTGGTCGGCGTGGTGCGGCCCGAGCAGCGGCTCGGAGATGGCGACGATGCGCTCGTAGATCGCGGCCATGTCCTCGTCGCGGCGCTCGGTCCGGGCCAGCCAGCCGAGGTTGGACAAAGTGTTCAGGCCGGCCAGCGTCTCGCCGCGATGGTGGCGCTCGCGCAGGGCGACGGCCTCCTCCCAGTGACGGCGCGCGAGCGGCAGGTCGGCGGACCTGGCGTGGACGACCCCGAGGTTGGTGAGGAACTCGGCGTACACGTCGACGTCGTGCGCGACGCGGTGGTTGAGCGCGGTCGCCAGCGGGATCAGGGCCTTCGCCTGTGGCAGCTGGTTCAGCGGCGACGCGCGCAGGAAGAGCTGCTTCGAGCTGATGATCGCCGCCACCGCCGCGTGGCCGGAGCCGACCGCCGCCAGCAGCGCGTCGGTGTAGTGGCGCTCCGCTGTCGGGTGATCGCCGGACTCCATCGCCAGGCTGCCGGCGCGCAGCAGCGCCTCGGCGCGCAGTGGTTCGTAGGCGAGGGCGGCGCTGTCCGCCAGGACCTCTTCGACCAGGGCCTGGCCGAGCGGGTACTGGGCCGCGTCCTCGCGGACCTTGGCGCGCGCGAGGGTCTCGCGGTGGGCCTGGACGCGCAGGCGCAGCCGCGAGTCCTCGGGCGGCGGGAGCTGTTGGTTCAGCGCCGGGGCGTCGGCGCAGCGCGACAGCGGCGGCAGTTCGGCCATCGCCTTGACCGCGCTGTCCAGGCTCGCGGTGTCGGCCTGCGTGAGCGCGGCGGCGAGGGCGTCGAGGCCGGCGCGCCGCTGGTCGAGGCAGGCGGTGCGCAGGTCGAACAATGGCGTCGACTGTCGCGCCTCGGCGTGCGCGCGGCAGGCCTCGTTGCGCATCTCGACCCACGACGCGGCGTAGCGGTCGAGCCGCGGCAACGCGGCGGCGAGCGCCTCGTCGGCCGCGGGCGTGTGCAGGGCAGTGAGCGCGTCGCGGACGGTGGCCGCGCGGGCCGCGTCCCAAACGCCTGCGAGCTCGGCCTGCGCGTCGGGGCACACCTGCGTCGCGGGGTCGCCGGGGCTGGCGGCGTAGAAGCCGGCGAACGCGGTGACCCCGGCGGTGGCGACCAGCGCGGCGACGCGGCGGTAGGTCGTGCCGGGGTCGCGCTCGAGCGCCGCCAGCAGCGCGGTCATCGACGGGAAGCGCCCCTCGGGCGTCGGCGCCAGGCCGCGGCGGATGGCGCGGAAGATCCGCGTCGGCACCGGCGTGCCCGCGGGCGGCGGCGCGATCCGGCCGCGCCGCAGATCGGCGAGCAGCGTCGCCATCGAGGTGGTGTCGAACGGCGACTGGCCGTACAGGCACTGGTACAGCGAGACGCAGAAGCTGAACTGATCGCTGGCCGCGGTCGACGACTCGCCGCGGTGGGCCTCGGGGGACATGTACGCCGGCGTGCCGAGGACCACGCCGGTGCGCGTGAGCGGGGCCAGGGCCGAGCTGCCCTGGGCGATGTGACGCGGCAGGTCGGGCTCGCCGAGGACGCTGTCGTCGGCCGCGCGCGCGAGCCCGAAGTCGAGCACCTTGACCCCGCCGTCCTCGCCGACCATCACGTTGGCGGGCTTGAAGTCGCGATGGATGAGGCCCGCGCGGTGGGCGGCCTCGAGCCCGCGGCCGGCGCGGACGAAGGTGTCCACGACCTCGCGCCACGGCCGCTGCTGCTCGTGCGCCCACGCGTCGAGGGTGACGCCGCGGACGAACTCCATCGCCACGAACACCTGGCCGTTGTCTTGCCCGACCTCGTGGACCGTGACGATGTTGGGGTGGGACAAGCGGGCCATCGCCTGCGCCTCGCGCATCAGTCGGCCGCGCGACAGGGTCATGTCGCGCACCGACTCGGCGAGCAGCACCTTGACCGCGACCTTGCGGTCGAGGAGGTCGTCGTATGCGGCGTAGACCACCCCCATGCCGCCGCGGCCGACGAGCCCGAGGATCTGGAAGCGCCCGATCTGCACCGGCGTCACGCGGCGCGGGAACAGGGCCCGCTTGACCAGGTTGCGCTCGATCGGGTCGTCGACCTTCTTCAGCGACTCCATCGCCCGCGGCACGGTGTCGCCGTCACCGCGCACCGACACGGGCGTGCGCTCGACGCTGCGCTCCGGTCCGCCGGGGGTGAACTCGTCGGTCCCCATCCGGCACATAGTGTCTCCGAACTCGAGATCAATTTTGCCGATTTGCGGACGCGTAGCGCGCGCTACAGGTCACATGTGTGAGATCGCGCCATGCGCGGGGCTGGTTCGCGGCGCGCCGAGAAATTCGCGGCGCGGAGAAATTGTTCGGCGGAGGCCGGTCACCTGCCGAGCGTAGCCCGGGCACTACGATGCGCACTTCGACCACCGCCCTCTTGTTCCTCGCTTCCGCTCTCGGCTGCGACGACGAGCTCTCGGTCGGCATCGGCGAGGCCGACGACGTCGCGCAGCGCTGTCCGGCGACGGACTGCTCGGGCGGCCTCTCCAACACCTCGCGGATCGGCGACCACAAGCTGTCGAACCTCGCGAAGACGCGGCGCGAGCCGGCGGCCAACGACACTGCGGACGTGCGGATCGAGGGCGGCACGATCGAGCACTTCGGGTCGCTCGTGGGGATCACCGAGCTGGACGTCGAGGCCGACGGCGAGCTGAAGCTCAAGCTCGGCACGTTCGGGTGGATCGGCGGGACGGCGGTCAAGGGCGCGACGTTCTACGTCGACATCGACCCGCTCGACGGCGCCCCGACCTTCGGCGCGGAGCTGAAGATCGCCGACGCGTGGTGCTCGCCGGGCGCCTACGACCCGACGATGACGATCTGCCGCTACGAGCTGGTGACCAACGTGGTGCCGAAGGACCCGGGCAGGTACCCCGAGAGCGAGAAGGTGGCGGGCTACCACCACATCTGCCCGAACGAGGACGAGGGCGGGGCGCTCGGCGCCGACTACAAGTTCAGCTCGGTGCTGAGCCCGAACGTGTCGCTGTTCTCGAGCTCGAAGCTCGGGCCGTACATCACCGACACCCCGGGCATCTTCATCAACGGTTGCATCAACGGCGCCGTGTCGAAGGGTCAGTTCCAGCTCAACGCGTTCTACGACCCGACCGCTCACCGCGGCCTGCAGGTCAGCCAGCGCACCGCGATGCTGCGGGCGTGGATGGCCTGGTTCGAGGACGAGCCGCGCACCGTCCCGGGCAGGCACATCTCGATGCAGGACCCGCTGAACGACCTGTTCGACTGGACCTCCGACCCCTCGTGGGAGATAGAGGCCGGCTACGGGGCCTCGGGCGCGCGCTGCCGCGGCGGAGCGCCGGCCACCGGCGTGCACCGGAATTACAGCGATCCGGTGATCGGCCTGCCCGGCTGGGAGACGCTGCCGACCTGCGACACCGGCAACTACACCGGCTCCGGCGCCGTGCTCGGGGTCAAGGTGCCCGGCGACTCGTGACGATCGTCCCAAGGGCGAATGATGGCACCTCGAGGGCCGCGGACGCACATGTCCGCGGCCCTCTTCGCGTTGGTTCTCCGGCGATTCGCGTATCTGCCCGTGTCCTACCGCCTGCATTCTCGCCGAATGCATCGCGTGGTTAACCCGATCGACGGGCGGGCGACACTACCGGAGCGCCGAGGGACGACGACGCGACCCGGAATGAACCGAGGCGCAGCGTCCACCGGCGAGAGAGACCCACCATGCAGAAGAACATCCCCGACACCGACACCCGCGACAACGAGCTCACCCTGGTCGATCTCGACGACCTGCGCGCCGCCTTCGGCGGTGAGGCCGCCGCTCCGGGCGCCACCGAGACCGCCGCGGTGCCCCCGACGAAGACCGTCATGTGCCCGAGCTGGTGAGCCGGCCCACTGTAGATTCCCCAACCCCGGCCAGGACGCACCCTCCCCCGCGTCCTGGCCTTTTTGCGCTTTCTCGCCGGCGCGTCGGCGCGCGGCTGAAACACGCGTGGCGCGGCGCACAATGTGCATTGTGTCGCAGGCTCGCGGCGAGCCCCGGCACGATGATCACGTACGCCGACCCCCCTACGCGGTCAGGACGCACGCTGTCGACGTCCTGGCCGCGTTTTCGCACGATCTGCGGCGGGCCGCGGCGAGGGCCGTATCAGTGCCGGCGGGCGCGGGATCAATTGGCCCCCGCGACATGCGGTAGCGCCGGAGTCACGTCGGTACGATTCGCTTAATCAGTCGCGCCGGTACGCGACACTACCCCGAGCGTCGAGGGACGACGAAGCGGCCCGGATGAACCGAGGCGCAGCGTCCACCGACACGAAAGGCAAGAACACCATGGACAAGCGCGACCTCATCCCCACCTCGGACCTCCCCTCGCACGAGCTCGAGCTGGTCGACCTCGACGACCTGCGGGCCGCCTTCGGCGGCCAGAACGAGCTCGCCGGCGCCCCCGAGGCGGCCGCAGTGCCGCCGACGAAGACCGTCATGTGCCCGAGCTGGTGAGTTCGGAGCTGCGCGCGGAGGGCCGGCTCGCCCGAGACCGGCCCTCCGCGCGCCCAGGCCCGAGCGTTCGACGGACCCTATTCTCTTCGCCGAACCGCTCGCGCCCGCTCTGCCGCCTGACTGCTATCGCTATATCGTCTCCGTCTATTCTTGGCTTCCTTGCATATTCCCCTGTCTATCGTGAACTCTGCTGATTTGGAGCTCGCCCATGCATGAGACGCTCGCCATCGCCGTCACCGCCGCGCACCGCAAGTGCGACGACGTCGTCCGCGACCCGCAGCTCGACGCGAAGCAGAGCGAGCTGCTGCTGGCGTTCTTCGCCCGGGCGCGAGCCCGCAAGGCCAGCCTGATGGCCGATCCCGCGGCCCTGCCGCTGCTCGTCGGCATGTCCGAGTGCGGCCGCGGCAACGTCGATCTCGCGGCCGGATGCACCCTCTATTACATGGCGCTCCGGCTGTTCGACGACGTCTCCGACCGCGACCTCGCGGCCCCGTGGGACCCTCAGCGCGCGCCGGTCGCCGACAACGCCGCGCTCGCGCTGCACATGGTCGCAGTCGACACGATCGCCGCGGCGGTCCCGGTCGGTAGGGCCGAGGCCGCGCGGCTGTCGCTGCGGCGCCACTCGCTGCGGGCGGTCGCCGCCCAGCACCGCGACCTCTCGGGCACGATCGCCGGCGACGAGGCCGGCGTCCGCGCCCACAACGCCGACAAGTCGTCGGTGTTCGCGCTGTCGGCCGAGCTGGCGGCGATCGCCGCCGGCTGCGAGCCCGAGCGCGCCGCGGCGTATCGCCGGATCGGCGAGGCGACCGCGGAGATCCGCCAGATCGCCAACGACCTCCACGACCTGTTCGGCAAGCCGCACAGCCGCGACCTCGAGCGCGAGGTGGTCAGCTTCCCGCTGGCCTGCTTCGCCGCCCGCGCCAGCGCGACCGAGCGCGCCGAGCTGCAGCGCCTGCGCGCCGAGCTGCCGGGCAGCCTCGAGGCGATCCGCGCGCTGCTGGTGGCCGGCCCGGCGGTGCGCGCCAGCGCGGCGGCGATGGAGGCCGCGCGGCGGTCGATCCACGCCGAGATCGCGGCGCTGTTCCCCGCCGGCTCGCTGCTCGGCCTCCACGGCGAGTTCGTCGACGCGGTGGCCGACGAGCTGTACCGCCGGCCGCGCGCCGCCTGACCTTTGGAGCATGTCCTCATGACCATGAACCACATGCGCCTGCGCGACGAGGTCGGCCTGCAGGTCCGCTACGCCGACCAGACCCGCTACGGCAGCGGCGTGACCGGGCTCGTCGACGCGCTGGTGGCCCGCACCTGCGCCCCGTTGATCGCGCTGGCCCGCCGCGAGGGCCCGGCTCGCCTGGTCGAGAGCAGCGCCGAGTTCATGCCGCGGATGTTCGCCGCCCAGGCGCTCGGCGGGCTGTACAGCGCGCCCGACGTGCTGCGCGAGGACTGCCTGTACCCGGCGGCGGCGCAGGTGACCCCGACTGCGCTGGTGGTGCGCGGGCTCGGGCCGGCGGGCGACGGCTCGCTGGCGGTGCCGCTCCACGGCGAGGCCGCCGAGCTGGCTGCGGTCGTCGCCGCGCTCGACCGCGGCTGCGCTCGCCCGCTCGGCGGCCTCGGGGCCCGGCTGTGGGACGCGCTGCGCGAGGCCGGCGCCCTGACCCGAGAGACAGCCGACGAGCGCGCCCTCGGCGACGGCGTCACCGCGGTCGGCCACGCCACCGTGGCGGTGCAGCACGCCGGCGTGCGCGTCGTGGTCGATCCGTTCGCGGTCCCGCCGCTGCCCGGCGACGCCCAGCGGCCGCTGCCGTGCCGGGCGCTGCGGCCCGACCTCGTGCTCGTCACCCACGGCCACCCCGATCACTTCGACCTGCACGCGCTGCTGCGCTTCGGCGCCGACACGCCGATCGTCGTGCCCGCGGTCGCGCGCGAGTCGCTGCTCAGCGTCGACATGGCCCTGCGCCTGCGCGAGCTCGGCTTCCGCCGGGTGATCGCGCTGCGCTGGCACGACTCGGTGCAGGTCGGGCCGTTCCGCGTGGTGGTGCTGCCGTTCTACGGCGAGCAGCCGACAGCGGGCGAGTTCCTCCACCCCGAGGCGCGCAACCTCGGCAACACCTACTTGATCGAGGTCGCGGGCCGGCGCGTCGCCTGCATCGCCGACGCCGGCGCCGACGCGGCCGGCGACACGATCGCCATGGCCCGCGCGGCGGCGCGGCGGCACGGTCCGCTCGACGTGTTGTTCGGGGGCTACCGCGCGTGGCGCCTGCACCCGATCGAGCTGCTCGGCACCTCGGTGGCGCGCTACCTGCTGCAGGTGCCGCGGGCGCAGTGGGGCATCCGCCAGCAGCTGATGCACGACGCCGACGACCTGATCGCCGCGGCCCGGGCCTGGTGGGCGCGCACCGTGGTGCCCTACGCCAACGGCGGGGCGCCGTGGTTCGCCCGCCTCGGCCTCGGCCCGCACGGCGACGACGACCCGAGCTTCGACCCCGAGCTGGTCACCGTGACGCAGGCGGCCGCGCGCGTGGCGGACGCCCCCGCGGTCCGCCCGCTGCGCCCCGGCGAGCGCATGGAGCTGCTGGCATGAACTTCCACGACGACGACAACTTCGTGCCCGGCGGCGAGACCCTGGCCGGCGCGCGCAAGCGGGTGCTGATCGGCGTGCTCGCCGAGCGCGAGCTGGCGCGCCAGAACCTCGAGCTGCCGGGCGAGCGGGTGCAGGAGGTCGCGCGGTGGTTCCGCGCCCGCTTCGACCTGACCACGCGCGCCCGCACCGAGGCGTTTTTGGCCCACGCCGGCCTGACGCCCGAGAGCTTCACGGCGCAGATGCGCGAGCTGGCGGCCCTCGACGCGATCGAGCGCCACCTGGTCGCCACCATCGACGCCCGCCTGCCCGACCACCGGCGCCTGCTGACGATCCGCGACTTCCTGCTGCGCCAGGAGGCGCGCTGACATGCGCGCGCCCGAGATCGATCTGTGCCCGGCGGCGGTGGTGCGGGTGGCCGCGTTCCCGCTGAGCCGCGTGCAGGCGCTGGCCGAGCCCGAGCTGGCGGCGCGGGCCGGGGTGGCTGACTCGAAGGACATGTCCGAGTGGACAGGTTATTGCGAGGCCTACGCGGCGGCGATCGAGCGCACCCGGGCGCGCCTGTGGGCGAGCACGGCCGACGACCCTGCGTTCATGCGGGCGCTGACGCTCGGCAACCCGGAGCTGGCCGCGAGCGCGGCGGGGACGGTGCGGGCGCCGCGGAACAAGCGGGTCCGCCACCGCGAGACGTCGCTGTACCGCCACCTGGCCCGCGCGGTCGCCCGGCCGGAGCCCAATGGGATGTGGGCCGGGGTGGCGCTGGCGCGCGTCGGCGAGGGCGAGGGGGTGAGCTGCCGGCCGGCGGCGCCGCGCTGCGCGTTCGCCCCCGACCTCGCGCCGTTCGTCGCCATGTTCGCCGCCCTGGCCGCGCGCCCCGACTACCGGGCGCGGGCCCGCTACAAGCTCAACCCGACGGTCCGCGTCGACGCCGACGGGGCGAGCTTCCGCCGGCCGGCGGACTCGGGGCTGCGGCGGGTCGCGCCGGCGCCGGCGCTGATGCGGGCGATCGCCGCCCTGAGGGCCGCGGCGCCGAGCTTCACCCGCGAGGAGGCGGCCGGGGTGCTGGCGGCGGCCGGCTTCCCGGCGCCGGCGCGCGCCGGGGTGGTCGAGCTGCTGATCGCGGAGGGCGTGCTGGTCGGCGGGCTGCGCTTCCCGACCCGCTTCACGTCGCCGTGGGACGCGCTCGCGCAGGCCGCAGGCGCGCTGCCGCCCGCCGACGCCGCGCCCTGGCGCGCCGCCGCGCACGACCTGCGGGCGCAGTGCGAGGCGCTGGACGAGAGCGCGCAGAGCATGGCGCCGGCCGCCCTGGCCGCGGCGCTGGCGGCCGCGGGGGCGCGCGTCGGCGCGCTCGCGTCGACGCTCGGGCTGGGCGAGATCGAGCAGCCGCGCGTGGCCCTGCGCTGCGACACGACTGCGCCGCTCGACATCGCGCTCGGACGCGACCTGGCGGCGACGATCGCCGCGACCGCGGCGGAGCTGACCGGCTTCACCACTCACCTCGGCATGGGCGGCGCGCTCGGCCCGGCCCTGGTCGACCGCTGGCTCGGCGCGGCGGGCCGCGACCTGTCCGGCTTCGAGCCGCCGCCGCTGCTGCGCGACCAGGTCACTCTGGCCACCTGGGAGGGCCTGGGCGAGGAGCTCGGTCCGGAGCTGGCCGCCCGCGCCGCGGCGTGGGCCGAGCGGCTGACGGCGAGCGACGCGGCGGAACTGGTGACCCCGATCCAGCCGGCGGGCGGCGGCGACACGCCGCTGGGCTGCCTGCTGTTCACGATCGGCCGGGCCGATGCGGGTGGCGAGGCGACGAGGGTCCGGACCGAAGGCCTCGACGCCGCGGCGGTCGATGCGGACGACCCGCCGCGCGCGGCGCTCGACGCTCCGCGCATCGACGGCGCGCGGCTGGTGTTGCGCGGGCTCGTGCGTGACGCGACGCCGGCGTTCGCTCGCTGCGCCGGCTTGCTCGAGCCCGAGGGCGGGCCGGTCACGCGCTGGCTGGGCGAGCAGTACGAGCGGGTCGCGGAGGTCACCGGCGTCGATCAGGCCGCCCTGGGCTTCGCTCACGCCTGTCCCAACGTACAGGCGAGCCCGCGCTTCGTGCCGCATGTCGTGGACCTCTGGGCGGCCGACGGCGAGGCAGTCGACCTGCGCGGCGCCCGGGTCGAGCGCGACGGGCGGACGGGCGCGCCGGTGTGCCGCGTGCCCGGGCGCGGGCGTGCTCTGGCGATCCACAGCTTCACCGCAGCGCAGCCGCCGGACGACCCGTGCCACTACCTGCTGCTGGTGTCGTCGATGCGCACGCCGCCGCAGATCCCCCGCGGCGACCGGCTCGGCTTCCGCGTCGAGGCCGAGGCGCCGCGGCACAGCCCGCGCGTGCGCCTGCCCGGCGGCGCGGTCGTCCGCACGCGCCGCAGCGTGCTCGTCGGCGACGATTTGAAAAGTTTGATCGACGCGGCGCCGGGGTCGGCGCGGTTCGCCGCGTGGCAGCGGCTGGCGGCCCGGCGCGGCTGGCCCGAGCTGGTGCTGGTCCACCGCGACGCCGAGCCGCCGCTGCTGGTCCCGCGCGACGCCCCGCTGGCGGTCGAGGCCATGTCCGAAGGAGCAGGTGCGGCCGCCTGCATCACCGTCGAGGAGTTCATCGATGACGCATGGATCTGCACAGCCGCCGGCGAGCGCCACGTCGCCGAGCTCGCCCTGTCCGTGGTGCGCCCCGCGCTGCTCGAGCGGCTCGGAGCCGCGGTGGCTGCAGGTCAACGTCTCGCTGACTGCGCGTGACGGCAGCTGGCGGGCCGCCGAGCGGGGGCTGATGCGCCGCCTCGACGCGAGCGAGCCGGCGCTGCGGGCCGCGGGGACCGACTCTCTGTGGTTCGTGCGCAAGCCGCCGGGCCTGCGGATCCGCTGCGGCGGCCGGCTCGGCCCCGAGCTCCACCCTGTCCTCGAGGACATCTTTAAAAAGAGTTCAGACGAGGGGGACGTGGTCGAGTGGTTCTACAGCGCGTACGAGCCGGAGACCTACGACCTCGGCGGGCCGGGGGCGACGGCGGCGGCGCACCGCTACTTCGACGCCGACACCCGCCTGTACCTGGCGCGCGAGCGGCTGGTCGCGCTCGGGGCGGTGTCCCTCGGGGCGGCCGCGCAGTGCCTGGCGGTCCTCGCCGACCTGTTCGTGCGCTGCACCGGCGACCACGGCGAGGCGTGGGACGTGTGGTGCAACCTCGAGAAGCTGTATTCCGGCATCGAGGCCCCGGCGCTGACGCTCGCGCCGGTGTCGCTGGCGGGCCTGCGGCGGCGCACCGACACTGCGGAGGCGCACCTGCTCGACGGCCACGAGGCGGCCAACCGCGCCTACGCGGCCGAGCTCGACGAGCTCTGGCGGCGCGGCGAACTGCTGTGGGGCCGGCGGGCGATCTTGCCGGCCGTCGCCGCCTTCGTGTGGAACCGCCACGCGGTGCCCGCCGCCACCATCGCCGCGTGCGTGCGGGCGATGGTCGTCGCCTGCAACCCCAAGCGCGGCCTCGTCGGCCTCGCCCCCGACCCGGTCCGGTGAGCGCCATGTCCGTCGCGGTCCCCTTCATCCCCCAGACCACCGCCGCCGACTGCGGCGCCGCCTGCCTGGCGATGGTGCTGGCATTTTACGGCCGCCGCGTCGGTCGCGACAATGTACATAGGTCTTTAGGGACAGGTCGAGACGGCGCCTCGGCGCTGGCGGTGCTGCGGGCCGCCGAGCGCTGGGGCCTGGTCGGCCGCGGGGTGCGCCTGCCGGCCGCGGCGGCCTCGCGCCTGGCCCCGGCCAGCGTGCTGCACTGGGAGGGCAAGCACTTCGTCGTGCTCGAGCGGGCCGAGGCGGGGCGGGTGGTGCTCGTCGACCCGGCGCTCGGCCGGCGCGAGCTCGACGCCGACGCGTTCGCGCGCGGCTTCTCGGGGCTCGCGCTCGAGCTGTCCCCGGGGCCAGATTTCACCCTGGCCCCGGCGCAGCCGCCGTCGCCGACCTGGCAGGAGCTGCGGCGATCGCTGCGGGCCAGCGGCGTGCTCGGCCGGCTCGCCCTGGCCTCGGGCGGGCTGGTCGCGCTGTCGCTCGCCGGGCCGCTCTTGATCTCCCACCTCGTCGCGCGCGCCGGCGCCGGCGATCCCGAGCTCGCCGCGTGGGGCCTGGTCGTGCTGGTCTTCGCCGCCGGCCAGCTCGTCAGCTTCGTCGCCCGCGAGCGCCTGCTGTCGCGCCTGCGCCTGCACCTCGACCGCCGGCTCGCCCAGGGTCTGTTCGCGCACCTCGTGCGCCTGCCGTGGAGCTTCTTCGCGGTGCGCCCGAGCAGCGACCTGGCCCTGCGGTTCGCCGCGCTGGCGCCGGTGCGCGCGCTGCTGGCGGCGGTGGCCGCGGCGATCCTGACCGACGGCGCGCTCGTGGTCCTCTACCTCGTCGTCCTGTCCTTTTGGTCATGGCCGATGGCGCTGGCGGCGATCGCCCTGTCGCTCGTGCAGGTGCTGGTGGCCATGCATGCACGGGCCGGCCTCGAGCGGCTGTCGGCGCGGCAGATCGCCACCCAGGCGCAGGCGCAGGGCTACCAGTGGCGCGCGCTCGCGGCCCTGCCCGCGCTCAAGGCGATGGGCAGCGAGGACGTCGCGCTCGCGCGCTGGCACGCGCTGCACGCCGACGCCCACGCCGCCGAGGCCGAGCGCGATCGCCACGGCGCCGGCGTCGACGGCCTGCTGCACGCCCTGCGCGTGGCCACCCCGCTGCTGCTGGTGTGGTTCGGCGCGACGCAGGTGGCCAGCGGCGCGCTCGAGCTGGGGCCGATGCTCGGCAGCACCTACCTGGCGATGAGCTTCTTGGCGCCGATCGGCAGCCTCGTCGCCTCGCTCGGGCGCCTGCCGCAGATCGCCGGGCACATCGAGCGCATCGACGACGTCCTGCGCGCCGCGCCCGAGGTCGCGCCGGCCGGGGCGCACGCGCCGGCCGCGATCGCCGGGGCCATCGAGCTGCGCGACGTCAGCTTCGCCTACGACGAGCACAGCCCCGCGGTGGTGCGCGGAGTGAGCCTGTCCTTGAGGCCATGTGAGCGGCTGTGCCTGGTCGGCCGCAGCGGCGCCGGCAAGTCGAGCCTGGCCGCGCTGCTGCTCGGGCTGGCGCGGCCGACCGCCGGGGAGATCGCGGTCGACGGGGTGCCGCTGGCGCGGCTCGACCTCGACGCCCTGCGCCGCTGCACCGGCGTCGTCACCCAGAGCGCGGCGCTGCTCGACGGCACGATCCGCGACAACATCGTCGTCGGCGCGCCCGGGGCCGACGAGGTCGACATCGTCGCCGCGGCCCGGCTCGCGGCGGTGCACGACGACATCGAGGCCATGCCGATGGGCTACGACACCATGCTGGTCGACGGCGGGGCCAACCTCTCGGGCGGCCAGCGCCAGCGGATCGCCCTGGCGCGCGCGCTGGTGCGGCGACCGAGCTTGCTGCTGCTCGACGAGGCGACCTCGGCGCTCGACCCCGCGACCGAGGCCGAGGTGCTCGGTAATTTAAAAAAGCATCTCGGCTGCACGACGATCCTCATCGCCCACCGGCCCAGCGTGGCCGCGATGTGCGATCGCGTGGCGGTGCTGGGGCGTGGGGAGCTGGTCGAGCTCGGCGCGCCGGCCGAGCTGCTGGCGCAGGACGGGGCTTACCGCGCGCTGATGCAGCCGTGAGCGAATCACGCGTCGTAAAAGACGAACCCGCAGCACGCCTCGGCGAGCTGCTCGAGCTGCTGCACTGCCTCGAACTCGCCGCACACGCCGTCGCCCGCGCACTCGCGCTCGAACTCCTGGCCGGTCCAGCAGGTGCAGGTGTCGCCGTCGCAGGAGATGCTCTGGACGGGTTCGCCGGGGCACTCCTGCGACAGGCCGCAGGTGACCTCCGTGCCGATGCTGGCCGCGAGGTTGCAGGGCGCGTCTCGGTCCGCGGAGGGCGCCGACCAGGCGGCGAGCACGAGCGAGCAGGCGAGCAGCGGCGCACGAAGTTGCATGTCGCGAAGCTGCACGAGCGCGGAGCGCGTGCGAGCTCGCGGCCGGACAGGCGCTCGGTGGCCGGCCGCCGAACGACCTCGTCACCGGTCGACGATCGCCGCGATCGTCGGTGGTGCGAGGCGTCACGCGTTCGCCCCGGCGCGGCGAGGACGGCCCTGCTTCGCCAGCGCGAGCCTGCCGCCGGCGATAGCGACGCGCGGCGCGGGCTGCCGGCGTCGAATCACATGTCCCCGGGGACATGCGACTCGACGCTCCGCGCGACATGTCCCCGAGGACATGTCTCACCCGGCCTTGAGGGCCCACTCGCGGCGGATGAGGTAGGCGAGCGGCCCGAGCGAGCCGAACGCCAGGGTGGCGATCACGTAGGGCAGGACGCCGAGGCCGTGCTTGCGGGCGTCGACCAGCATCCAGCCCATGATCATGAAGAGGGCGATGGTGAGGTCGAAGGCGGTGAGGATGCCAGGCCAGGTCGACAGGAGGTCGGCGAACATGCCGACGTAGCCGTGGTTGGCGACGACGTAGACGGTCATGGCGAGGAAGTCGAGGGCGACGATGGTGAGGACGATTTGCCGGGTGTTCATACGCGGATTTCCCTTCGTGCCTGACCATGAGCAACCGGCGTGCCAAGGCCCGATCGCCGCCGCCGCGGGGCTCCGGCGCTCGCGTGGCGCGGGCGACGTTGCAGGCCTGCAACACGCGTTGCGGACCCGCATCCTCGGCGGCCGGCAGCGCCGAGCATCGCCGTGACCGCGCTCGGGTCGGCTCACCGCGTCGAGGCGGCAGGGGAGCGGGAGCTGCGGAGCGACCCTGCGATGCGTCAAGGTCGAGCTGCGGGCGAGCCCTCGACCGAGCCGCACTGGCGGGGTGAAGGATTCCTTCGCCGAGCTTCGCCTCGTGATGGCGGGCCGCGAGCGACCGCGCCGGCGAGATGTACGGCCCTCCTGATCGCGGAGCCGCGGCGCGGAACTGCTGGAGAAATCGCTCGGGCTTCGGCCCGAAGTTCGCCTGGCTGCGCACGCCGACAGGGCGCGGTATCGGCGCTGTCTCTCGCTGGCACGCCGCGTGCTCTTGCCGACTCGTGACCCTGCGACCGCGTCTCGCCTATAGTCGTCTCCGCGCCCTCGCGCTCGCCCCGACCGGAGACGAATCCTTCGTGCCTTCAGCGCCGCCCTCGCCACCGTCCTCGCGCCGCGCCTGGCTCGGGGCAGTCCTCGGGTTCGGCGCCGGCCTGTTCGACTTCCTCCTCTTGCGGCTCGCCGGGGTCGACGTCTCCCTGGTCGTCGTCGGCTTCTTCGCGGTCACCTTCGCCGGCTTCGGCTACGCGATCGCCCTCCTGCTCGACGCGCGCGACCGGCTCAAGGCCAGCGCCGCCGCGCTCGAGGCCAGCCACCGCCGCGAGGCCCACAGCGAGAAGCTGGCGGCGATCGGTCGCCTCGCCGCCGGCGTCGCCCACGAGGTGCGCAACCCGCTCGGCGTGATCCGCTCCTCCGCGTCGCTTGTCCTCGAGGACATGCCCGAAGGGACAGACAATCACCAGGCCGCGCGCTTCATCGTCGAGGAGGTCGACCGCCTCAACGCGGTCGTCACCGCGCTGCTGGACTACGCGCGGCCGCTGGCGCCGCGGCGCGAGCCGGTCGACCTGGCCGGGCTCGTGACCGCGGTCGAGCCGCTGGTGCGCGACGCGTTGCGACCGAAGCGCGGGCGGCTCGACGCCGCGGAGGGCGACGGCCCGGCGCTGCGCGGCGACCCGGACCTGCTGGCGCAGCTGGTCTACGGCCTGGCGCTGAACGCCGCGCAGGCGATCGACGACGGCGGGCGCATCGAGCTGCAGGTGCGCCGGCGCGGGCCGACGGTCGAGCTGCTGGTGCGCGACGACGGCCCCGGCGTGGCGCCCGAGCACGCGGCGCGGCTGTTCGAGCCGTTCTTCACCACCAAGAAGACCGGCACCGGCCTCGGCCTCGCCACCGCCGCGCGGATCGCCGAGGCCCACGGCGGCGCGCTCGAGCTGGTCCCGGGCGGCGGCCTCGGGCCCGAGGGCCGCGGCGCCTGCTTCTGCGTGCGCCTGCCGGAGGCCGCGTGAGCGCCGCGCAGATCGCGGTCGTCGACGACGAGCCGCGCATGGCCGAGGTCCTCGCCATGCTGCTGCGTCGCGACGGCCACAAGGTCGACGTGTTCCCCGGCGCCGAGCCGTTCCTGCGCGCGCTCGCCGAGCAGTCGTACGACCTCCTGCTCACCGATTTGATGATGCCCGGCGTCGACGGCCGCGAGCTGCTGCGGCGCGCGCGAGCTGTCTCTCCGGACATGCCGGTGGTCCTCGTCACCGCGCACGCCAGCGTGCCGACGGCGGTCGCGGCGATCCGCGACGGCGCGTTCGACTTCGTCGAGAAGCCGTTCGACAACGACGCCTGCCGCGCGCTGGTCCACCGCGCCCTGCAGGTCCGCGCGCTCACCCGCGAGAACCGACGCCTGCGCGCCGCCCTGCAGCGGGCCGGCTCGCCCGACATCATCACCCACAGCCCGGCCATGCGCGAGGTGCTCGACCTCGCGGCCCGGGCCGCCCGCAGCCGCGCCACCGCGCTCGTCACCGGCGAGAGCGGCACCGGCAAGGAGCTGGTGGCGCGCACGATCCACGATCACAGCGACCGCGCCCTCGGCCCGTTCGTCGCGGTCAACTGCAAGGCCTTCGCCGCCGGCGTGCTGGAGAGCGAGCTGTTCGGCCACGAGAAGGGCGCCTACACCGGGGCCGCGGGCGCGCGCGCCGGCGTGTTCGAGCGGGCCGGCGGCGGCACCCTGTTCCTCGACGAGATCGGCGAGGTCGACGTCGACTTCCAGGCCAAGCTGCTGCGCGCGCTGCAGACCCGCGAGGTGCTGCCGGTCGGCGGCACCAAGGCGAGGCCGGTCGACGTCCGGATCGTCGCCGCCACCAACCGCGACCTGCGGGCCGAGTGCGCCGCCGGCCGCTTCCGCGAGGACCTGTACTTCCGCCTGGCGGTGATCCCGATCCGCCTGCCGCCGCTGCGCGAGCGCCCCGAGGACGTGCTGCCGCTGGCCAACCACTTCCTGGTCCGCTTCGCCGCCGAGCTGGGGCGCGAGTTCGTCGGCTTCCACCCGACCGTCGAGACATGGCTCAAGGGACATCCGTGGCCCGGCAACGTGCGCGAGCTCGAGAACCTGGTCGAGCGGGCCGCCGTGCTCGCGCGCGGCGAGGTCATCACCCGCGACGACCTGCTGCTCGAGGCCGACGCGCCGCCGCCCGCCAGCGCCGACCCCGACGACGCGCTGCCGCTGCAGGCCCACCTCGACCGCGCGGCGGCCCGGCGGATCCGCCTGGCCCTCGCGCGCGCGCAGGGCCGCCGCAACGACGCCGCCGCCGAGCTCGGGGTCGAGCGCACCACGCTCTACCGCCTCATCAAGAAGTTCGGCCTCGACGACGATTGACGCGGCAGCGACGCGAGCGCCGCTCGGGCGGCTCGTTTCGCCGGCAGCGATCGATGGCGCCGTCGATGGGTCTCGAGCCCGCTCGCTCGAGTCGCCGCTCGGCCCGCAGACGCGAGCGCATCGGGCCGCTGCGATCGGGTCGCCCGCTCGGCCGGCACGACGTTCGCGGGCCGAGTCGCTCGGTCGCTCGGTCGGCCGCCAGGACGGCGTGGGCATCGCCGGCTCGCTTCGGATTCGCTGCCGCATGCGCCGGCGGTCCCCGCGAGCGGGCCGGCCCGCGAGGAAGGACGCGACGGCCAGCGACGAGGCCGCTCCGGTGATGGGCGCAGCCTGCTCGACAGCGGCGGCGGTCGATTCACACTCTGCGGCGAATCGAGGGATGCCATGTCGATGATCGTCGCGCTGCTCTACACCCAGACGATGCTGCTCGCCGCGCCGGCGGAGGCGACGCCGGCGCCCGGCGACGGCGACGCGGAGCTGCGCATGCGCGAGGGCTGGTGCGCATCCCCGTCGTACCATGGCCCGTGGTACTGCCTCGCGCGCTGCACCGGGTCCACCGAGTTCTACGTCGCCGACGCCAACCCGATCGTCCTGTCCGGCGATTGGGACGCCATGCAGGCCGACTGCTATTTAAAAGCGGTGGATTTCTGCACCACCGCCTTCACTCAATACCTCGATCGGTCGTGCCTCGGCGGCGCCGTCGAATGAGCGGTGCGGGGCCGAAAGGCCGCGCTGAGGCAATTTCGGGGTGAACGACGCTCGCTCACGCCGGCTGAGTCCGGCGCGATTCGTCGCCACGGCGTTCGCTGAACGAGGTGACGCTTTCCATCATCGACGCATTCGTCGTTCGTACTCCGTCCCGGTGCGAATGCGGTGAGTCGCCGAATCGGCGCGCAGCGGCGCGCGGGGCGATAACTCCCGTTGATCGCGGCACTCTCGTTTGAAAGCATCCGGACCGCCGCAGTTTGGCGCGGCCGGAAGGAATCGCTCGATGCCGTCACTCAACCAATTCGCGTACGTCCCGGGGTCCACCAATTATCAGTTCGGGTACAACAACTCGATCCCCAACATCCCGATCGCGGGAGCGCCCGCCGACGCCAACCTGGCCCGCTGGTCGATGCTGCACGACAACGCGGCCTACCGCCTGTACTGCTTCAAGAGCAGCAGCCGCGACACGATCTACCAGTTCAGCTTCAACGGCTCGAGCTACGCCTTCGGTCACAACTCGATCCCCGAGCTGCGGCTCGAGGGCTTCCCCGCCGACGTCGACCCCAGCAGCTTCGCGATGCTGCACGACGGCGCCGACTATCGCCTGTACATGCGTCGGCTCGGCTACCGCCAGACGCTGTACCAGGCCGCCTGGGTGCCGGGCACCAACGTCTACCGCTTCGGCCACAATTCGCTCCCGCAGATCCCCGTCATCGAGTTCCCGAGCGACACCGATTGGTCGCGCTGGACCATGCTGCACGACGGCGCCAACTACCGGTTTTACGCGTTCAAGCTCGGCAGCAACACCCAGTTCTACCAGGGCGCCTTCAACCGGGCCAACAACACCTACCAGTTCGGCTTCGACTCGATCCGCGAGCTGACCCTGGTCGGCACCCCGTCCGGCAGCGACACCGGCAGCTGCGCCATGCTGCACGACAACAGCGCCTATCGCTTCTACTTCCAGACCCGCTAAAAGCCGCGGTCCGGCGTGCTACCCTCGGCGCCGGCATGGACGACCTCGACGCTTACGGCCGCGACTACGTCCCGCAGGCGGCCGCGAGCGTCGCCGACCACGCGATCCGCAGCGGCGACCGCTACGTCGGTCAGCGCGACCTGCTGCGGGCGATCGCGGTCGCCGACTCCGGCGCCGAGGCCGACGTGCAGCTCGGGGTCGACCCCGGCACCTTTTATTGCGCCGACCAACTGGCCAACCTGATCGCGCTGGCCGGCGAGCCGGCGTTCGCCGGCGTGCTCACCGGCTTCATCCACGTGCCGCCCGACCGCAGCACCGGCGCGCTCGCGGCCGCGGCGACGCACCTGCTGCCGCGCAGCGACAACCTGCAGCAGTGCGCGCGGGTGGTCGCCGCCGCGGCGCGTGAGCTGTCCGAAGGGACATCTTGTCCCACGGTCGTCCTCACCGCGTTCGGTCCGTTCGCCGGCGTGGTCGACAATCCGACCGCCGCGTTCGTCGCCGACCCGGCGAACCTCGACAGGGCGGTGCGTCTGGCCGTCCCGGGCCTGGTGCCGGCCTCGCGCGTGCCGCTCGCCGCGGGCGCGCTGCACCGCTACGTGGGCGACGGCCGCGAATTGGCGCTGGCCACCGCGGTGCTGCCGCTGGCGGCCACCTCGGCCGACGCGCTGGCCGGCCGCTACTTCGACCCGGACACCACCGCCGACAACTTCCGCCGCGCGCTGACCGAGATCGCCGCGGTGCAGCCGCCGCGGGCGATCGTCAGCCTGGGCGTCGACAGCGGCCAGGTGCTGCGCCCGGCCCGCCCGGCCTTCCGCGTCGAGACGCAGACCCGCGGCTTCCACGGAGCCACCCGCGGCCGCACCGCGAGCGACGCGTTCCAGCGCCACCTCGAGCTGGCCCGCCTGTTCCTGCGGGCGCGAGCGCGGGGCGACGGACCGCTGCGCTTCCGGCCGGACCTCGCGGCCGCTCCATCGCCTGTCTGAATGAGCATGGCGTAAAATACATGGCTCAAGAGACATATGTGATGCAGGCGATGTCGGCCCGAGGGTCGCGTGGCGACATCGAACGGCCAGTCCGTGCCGTACGCGGTCACACGAGCGGCAGCGCTTGCGGCTCGTCCAGAGGACGTGTATTCGGGTATCTCGAGTGACGGACGTGCGCGGCACAGGGCGACGGCGATCGAGCACCGCGAGGACGATGCGCGCCGGCCTGGTCGGCTTGCTCGCATGGTTCGCTTGCCAGGCTCCGGTGGAGCCCGCGCCGGCGCCGAACCAGCCGGAGGTCGCCGCGCCGCCGGTCGGGGAGGCGCCCCGGGTGCCTGCCGAGAGACCGGCGAAGCCCGCGGTTCGCCTCGTGGGCTTCGAGCGCGCCAAGTACGAGTACAAGGGCGTGGTGCTGGACATCGTCGCGGTGAACGAGACGTCGGCGCCAGCGTGGGTGGTGCTCCGGATCTTCGAGAGCTCGCCCGCGGCCACTGCCGGAGAGGTGGACCGACGCCGCCGCGTGTCGGTGCGCCCGGGGACGATCGACACGGGGGATTCCACGCCGCAGCTCTTGATCTGCGGTGGCGGTCGCTGTGACGCGGCGTTCCACCTGGAACCAGGACAACAGGTGTCGCTGGCGAACTTCACCTACCAAACCCTCCAGAAGACCCGCCAGCCGCGGCTCTCGGTGGAGCTGTGGCGACTGTCGGCGCTGCGCTTCGACGGCCTGCCCGCGGAGAGGTGGATGGCGAGAGCCGCGATGTCCGACGGCAAGCCAGCCGACGTCGCGGCGGTCGAGCTGGAACTCGCCGAGCGATCGATCTTCGCCGTGCAGTTCCCCGAGCCAGGAGCGACCGACTGGTCCGACGCGGTCCAGGCGCGTCCCTGAGCTCAAGCCAGGCCGACGAGCGCCAGCGCGACGCAGGCGAACAGCACCCCGAGCTCGATGCGGGCGCCCGCGCGGGCCGACAGGCGCTTGCGGAAGCAGCCGCCCGCGAGGTTGCCGGCGAGGATCGCCACGGCCAGCACGGCCGAGGGCACCATCGTCTCGCCGGTGACGAGGCCGCCGAGGCCGTAGGCGGCGATCCGGCCGACGTGCATGGCGACGGCGGCGGCGGCGGCCGTGGCGACGTAGGCGGCCCCGGTCAGGCCGGCCGACTGCAGGACCGCGCCGAGGGCCAGGCCGGCGCCGCCGGTGGTGGCCGCCATCGCGCCGATGGCCGCGCCCGCGGGCACCAGCGCGGCCGCGGGCGGACGCGGCAGCCACCAGCCGAGCGCGCGCGCCAGGGCCAGGGCGGAGGTCAGCACCAGCAGCAGCTGCAGCACGGCCGTCGGCATGGCGACCACCAGCAGCCCGCCGAGCGCGCTACCCGGCAGGGCGCCGAGCGCGAAAGGCACGGCGATCCGCCGGTCCACCTCGTCGCGGCCGACGGCCAGGCGATGCAGGTTGCCGATCAGCAGCGCCGGTGACGACAGCGCCAGCGCCTCCGCCGGGCTCATCCGCAGCGACAGCGCGAGAATCAGAAAAACCCCGCCGCCGAGCCCGGCGACGGTGGTCAGCCAGCCCGCGACCCAGCCCAGCACCAGAAGCAGCCCAATCTCCACGTCGCGACCTCCTGGGCCTGGTGTAGTGCCCAGACCACCATTCGCCCAATCGAATCTTCGGAAGGCTGCTATAGAAGATGCTGATGGTCGACGAGCTCCGCCACTTCCTGCTCATCATCGAGCTCGGCACCTTCACGGAGGCCGCGCGGCGGGCGCATCTGTCCCAGCCGGCGCTCACCGCGTCGATTCAGCGGCTCGAGGGCGCCTTCGGGGCCCGGCTGCTCGACCGCGGGCCCGGCGGGGCGACGCCGACGGCCGCCGGCACCGCGCTGGTGACCCGAGCGCGGGCGGTGCTGGCGGCGCTCGACGACGCGAAGCGGGCGGTGGCGGAGATCGAAGGCCTGCACGCCGGCGAGGTGCGGGTCGGCGCGGGGGCGACCGCGTGCACGTACCTGCTGCCGCCGACTCTGGCGCTGTACCGCGCCGAGCACCCGGGCGTGCGCTTCTTGCTGCGCGAGGCCAACACCGACGAGGTGCTCGACGCGCTCCACCGCGGCGACCTCGACCTCGGCGTGATCACCACCGACCGCGGCGAGCCGTGGTTCGTCGACGAGCTGATCCTGGTCGCCGCGCCCGAGCTGCCCGACCCGACGCACGCGCCGTTCGTGACGTTCGCCCGCGGCACCACCTCGCGGGAGCTGCTCGAGCGCCACTTCCCGTCAGCGGAGATCGTGATGGAGCTGGGCAGCATCGCCTCGGTCAAGGGCAACGTGCGCGCAGGCATCGGCGTCGCGCTGATCAGCCGCGCCTCGGCCCGCCACGACCTGTCGCACGGCCGATTGATAGAAGTGCCCGACCCGCGGACCCCGATCGCCCGCCCGCTGCACCTGGTCCACCGCGGCATCGACCGCCTGCCACCCGCCGCCGCCCGCCTGCGCGAGCTGCTGCTGGCCCACCCGCCCGACCGCCCGCCCGTGCGGCGCGCGAGTTGAGCGGCGTCCGGCGAGTCGCGGGACGTCGGGCGAACTCCCGTCGGTCGGCGTGATCGCTGCGAGCGGAGCGGCGCCAGGCCAAGCGCGGGATGGCGTGCAGGTGCGGCTGGCGAAGCGGCAGCGGGCTCGCGTCCTTGCAGCGCGACGCAGGTCAGAGCTCGCTGCGAAAGGTCGCGGCCCGTGAGCGCCGGAGCGGTGAACTCGATCCGGATCTCGACTCCCGGGACCTGGCGTTTCGCCGGGGCGACCGCGGCCGGCCGTCGACGTGACATGGCTCGAAGGACATGTTTTCAAAGACATGCGATGGGGGCTTGCGCCCGGGCCTTCGCTGGTCGAGACTGGCCCCGTGTCGCGCAGGTTCCTGGCAGGCGTCGCGGTCGCGCTGGTGTTGTTGGCGGTCGCAGTGTGGACATTGCTCGCGCGGCCCGGGCCGGAGGAGGCGAAGGCCGAGCCGACGGTCGACCGGGCGACGCGGGCCGCTGCCATCACCCAGGAGCGCGCGGCGGCGCGGGCACGCGGCGAGGTCGACGTCTCGCCGTGTTCGGCCGCGGGGCGGGTCTACGACGCCAAGAGCGGGCGCGGCCTCGCGGGCGCGGTGGTCATGCTGCGGCCGAAGGGCCTCGGCGCCCCGGTCGAGTTCGGCGATATCGGCGCGCCGATCACCGTGCGCACCGACGTCTCGGGCGACTGGTCGGTGCCGCTGGTGCGGCCCGGGCACTACATCCTCAGCGCCTCCGCCGACGGCTACTTGCCGTATGTCCGCAAGGACCTGTCGCTTCAGGCAGGTACGCCGCACACCGGCCTCGACGCCGCGCTGGTCGCCGGCGGCCACGTGCTGCGCGGCACGGTGAGCGACATCGGCGGCGGGCCGGTCGAGGGCGCGATCGTCAGCGTCGACCGCCAGGGCGAGGGCAACCTGATCCAGTTCAGCCGCGCCTCGTTCCCGGCGGTCAGCGACGGCGAGGGTCGGTTCGCGGTGCAGGTCGACGACGGCCTGTATCAGGTCACCGCCTGGCACGCCGACTACACCGGCGACAGCGAGAGCGTCGACGTGGCCGGCGGTCCGCGATCGGTCGAACTGCGGCTGGTGCCCGCGGCCACGGTCGAGGGCACGGTGCGCGCCGATCCGGGCGACGCGCCGGTCGAGGGTGCGATCGTCAGCGTCGGCGAGTTCGGCGGGTTCGGCGGCGCCCCGGCGATCAGCGACGCGCGCGGCCGGTTCCGCCTCGGCGGCATGGCCTCGGGCGCGCACAAGCTGTGGGCGGCGGCGGCCGGGCACGCCTCGCGCGAGCCGACGAAGATCGAGCTGGGGGTCGGCGAGTCGCTCACGGGGGTCGAGGTCCGCGTCGAGCGGGCGTTCAAGATCTCCGGCTTTGTCGCCGCCAAGGACGACCCGCGCAAGGCGCTCGACGGCGTCATGGTCGGCGCGCTGGCGCTGAGCCCGTTCGCGCTGCGCCCGGCCACCGGCCCGAGCGCGGTCGACGGTTACTTCGAGGTGCTCGGCGTCCGGCCGGGCACGTACATGCTCGGCTCGGTGGCCGAGCAGGCGCTGCCGGAGATCCTCGGCGGCCCGTCGGTCACCGTGGCCGACGCCGACGTCACCGGGGTGCTGGTCGAGCTCGACCGCGGGGTCGAGGTGCGCGGGCGGGTCGAGCCGCCGGCGATGGCGGCGGTGTCGCTGACCCTGGCCGACGACGAGCCCGGCTTCATGACCTTCCTCGCCAACCTCGGCAACGTGCTCGTGCGCGGGCGCGCCGACGCCAGCGGCGAGTTCACGCTGCGCCCGGTCAAGCCGGGTCCGCTGCGCCTGGTCGCCGAGGCGCCCGACGGCAGCCGCGGGCAGCTCGACGTCGAGGTCGGCGCCGACGGCCTGAAAGGCGCGGTGGTGGTGCTCGAGCCGCGCGCGACGGTCACCGGCCGGGTGGTCGACGCCCGTGGCGCCGCGGTCAAGGGCGGCAGCGTGCAGCTGCTGCCGGTCGCGCCGAAGCAGAGCGGCATGGCGATGTCGTTCGACATGGACCGCCGCGACCGCTCCCCGATCGCCGAGGACGGCACCTACGCCGCGCGCGGCCTCGACGGCGGCGAGTACGAGGTGCGGGTGCTCGACCGCGCGGGCAACGTGATCCGCTGGGATGTCCCTTCGGACAGGTCCTACGAACCTGTCCGCAAGACCATCTCGGCGGGGGTCGTCACCCCGGGCGTCGACCTGGTGGTGGAGCTGCGCGACGGCGTGCTGCGCGGGGTGGTGCTCGGCCCCGACGGGGCGCCGACGCCCGACGCGTGGATCACCGCGACGCCGGAGCAGCGCGACGCGGCCGAGAGCCTGTTCCACCGGCCCGAGGCCGCCCATTCGGGCGAGAAGGTCGGGCTCGTGCCCGAGCCGCCCAAGGATCCCCAGGCGAAGGCGTCCCCGGGGTTTCAGGGGCGCAGCGAGCCGGCGCTGTCGGGCGAGGACGGCCGCTTCGAGTTCACCGGCCTGGCCCGCCGGAGCTACACCCTGCGCGCCGAGGCCCTCCGCGGCGGCGCGCGCGTCGAGGTGTCCGGCCTGTCCCCGGGGACAGACGTGCGCCTACAGGTGGTCCCGCTGGCGGAGCTGACGGTCACCGCGCGCGCCGGCGGCGAGCCGGTGCCGCGGTGGGAGCTGCACGTCACGCACAAGAAGCCGGACGGCGGCACCAGCACCAACCGCGAGGTCGGCGACAGCGCGACCGGCAGCCAGCGCCTCGACCACCTCGACCCCGGCGCCTACGAGCTCATCGCAGTGGCCGACGCCGGCCGCGTCGAACACTCGCTCGAGCTGAAGCCGGGCGAGCGCGCGGCGATCACCCTCGACCTGCAGCCGTGGGCCCGCCTGCGCGGCGTCCTCCTCGACTCGCGCAGCGGCCAGCCGCTGGCGGGGATGTCGGTGATGACCTTCGGCAAGGGCGAGCGCACCGGCAACCTCATCGGCAGCCTGTTCGGCAAGGGCCCGCGCACCGACGCCACCGGCCGCTTCGAGCTGGCCAGCGTCAGCCCCGGCACCGGCGAGCTGCACTTCGTCGACGGTGACCTGTCCGACGTCGGCATCATCGCCCGGGCCGACTACTCGGTCGCCGCCGGCGTCGAGGCCGACCTCGGCACGATCTACGGGGTGTCGACCGGCAAGGTCGCCCAGGCCGAGCGCGGCGAGCTCGGCCTGCGCACGCGCCTGGCGACCGAGATCGGGCGGCCGCGTCCGCTCGGCGAGCAGCCGGCGCCGCTGAAGGAGAAGGAGGATCCGCGGGCGCCGAAGCGGCTGTGGATCGAGGCGGTCACGATCGACGGCCCGGCCGACAAGGCGGGCGTGCAGCCCGGCGACGAGGTGGTCGGCGTCGACGGGCTGGCGGTGTCCGCCACCAACTCCGAGAGCGCGGCCCGCCTGCTGGCGCCCGCGAGCGTCCGCCGCGGCCAGAGCGTGACGCTCGAGCTGGCCCGCGCCGGCGGGCGCGAGACGGTGACGCTGGAGGCGGGAGAGCGGCGGCGCTGAGGCATGTCCCTTGGGGCATGTCTTTCAAGACATTCCCGTTCGGGAATGCTCTCGGGGACATGTCTCGACGGACAGGAGCATCAGGCGCTCTTGCCGTCGTACTTGTTGACGCTGAGCTTGTCGAGGTCGACGTCGTCGAGGCAGCGGACGTTGATGGCGACCATCTCGGTGCCGTCAGGGCCGACGCCGTGGGCGAACGAGCGGATCCCGCAGGTGTTGCAGAACAGGTGGTGGATGGTCTTGCTGGCGAACTGGTAGTCGGTCAGGCCGTCGTCGCCGGCGGTCAGGCGAAACTCGCTCTTGGGCACGAACGTCAGCAGGACGCCGGTCTTGCCGCAGATGCTGCAGTTGCAGGCGAGGACGGGCTGGTCGAGGTCGGCGTTGACCTCGTAGCGGACCTTGCCGCAGTGGCATCCGCCGGAGTGCTTGGTGGCTTGGGTCATGGCGCGCTTATACCCCTGACGCGCGCTCCTGACACGCCCGCTGCCGTGGATCGCCGCGCAAAGTCCGCGCCGTCCTCATCCCCACGGTTCAGGACGCTCGCCGCCGGCGCGGCGCGCCGGGTCACTCGGAGACGTTGAGCCAGACGCCCACGTGGGACCGCTTCTGCTGCATCCGCCGCGAGATGATGACGTCGAGCAGGTCGTCGTGGTCGAGGTCGCCTGACGTGAACCAGCCGGCGAAGCTGAACGGGTAGGACACCGCCTCGCCGAAGGTACCGTCGCCGAGGCCGAGGCGGGCGAGGACGAACGCGTTGCCGCGGGTGTGCAGCAGATCGAGGCGGCCGTCGTTGTTGAAGTCGGCGGCGAGCACCTGGCTCTCGAAGGGGAAGTAGATCTGCGGCGATTCGATGGCCTGGCCGAACGTGCCGTCGCCGTTGCCAGGGAGCACCACGAGGTCGGCGGTCGCGGGGTCGTTGTCGAAGGTCGCGCGCAGGAGGTCGAGGGTGCCGTCGCCGTCGAAGTCGTCCGGGATGGCGCGCCATACGGTGGCGGGGCTGGGCAGCTTGGTAGTCGATGGATCGAACGTGCCGTCGCCGTGGTTCCAGAACAGCTCGATCTGCTTCAATTCGTAGTGGCCCCCGACCACGTCGAGGTCGCCGTCCTGGTCGAGATCGGCGAGGGCGAGGGTGTAGGGGCCGTCGCCGTCGGCCGGCAGGGTCGGGTCGGGGGCGAGCGCGCCGGTCCCGTCGTTGCGCAGGATGTTGAGCCCTGCGAGGCCGGTGCTGACGACGTCGAGATCGCCGTCGCCGTCGATGTCGGCGATCTCCGGCCACACCATGTGCGGGACAGTCGCCACCGGCGGGTCGACGAAGTTGCCGGCGCCGTCGCCGAGGCGCACGCGAATCGCGACGCTCAGGCCCTCCTCCGCGCAAGTGACGAGATCGAGGTGACCGTCGGCGTCCATGTCGGCGACGCGGACGTACCTCAGCGCTCCGGTCTCCTGAATCAGCGACAGCGGCGCCCCGAATTCGCCCGCGCCGTCGCCGGGGAACACCGCGATGTCCTCGGAGCTCACGTAGCCGACGACGAGGTCGAGGTCGCCGTCCTCGTTAAAGTCGCCGACTGCGCTCTGGTACGGCTGGACGCCCGCGCGCACCGCGGGCGCGGCGAAGAAGGTGCCGTCGCCGAGGCTGACCGCGACCGCCAGGCCGGTGCAACCCAGCACGATGTCGTCGCGCGCGTCGTCGTCGAAGCGGCCGGCGGTGAGGTCCGTGCAGGCCTGGGCGGTCGTATAGGTGCGCGGCGGATCGGCGAAGGTGCCGTCGCCGTGGCCGCTGCGGACGTACAGCAGGAAGTCCTCGTCGCTCGCGTGGGCGAGGTCGATCTTGCCGTCGCCGTCCCAGTCGCCGAGCGCGGCGCCGGAGCCGAACTCGCCCGCGTCGTAGCGCGACGCGGCGGCGAACGTCGCGTCGGGCCCGCCGAGCATGATCGACACCCCGTCATGGTCGACGACGACGACGTCGACGCGGCCGTCGCCGTCGACGTCGCCGATCGTGTGGTCGTCGAGGTTGCCGAACGGGACGCCGTTCATCGCCGGCACCTGGACCGGGTCGAGGAGCGTGAAGGTGCCGTCGCCCTGGGACAGGCCGACCTGCACGTGGTGCTTGCTGCCGCCGTTGGTGTGGACGATGAGCAGGTCGGCGAGCGCGTCGCCGTCGAGATCGGTCGCCGACAGCAGCGGCCGACCCAGCAAGGGGACGTCCGGCTGCTCCGTGAAGTTGCCGAGGCCGTCGTTGAGGTGGACGAAGATCTTGTCGTAGTTGCCCGTGCCGAGCAGGTCGAGGTCGCCGTCGCCGTCGATGTCGGCGAGCACCGGCCGGAGCCACGGGTCGACCGCAGTGCGCTCGACGGGGGGCTGGAAGCTGCCGTCGCCGTTGCCGCGCAGCAGCCACAGGTCGCCGTCGGTCCGGGTGGTCAGGATGTCGACGAGGTCGTCGCCGTCGACGTCGCCCAGCGCCGCGACGTGCGGGTTGGCGGTCGGATGCTCGGCCGCGATCTCGAACGAGCCGTCGGGCTGGGCGAAGGCGACCGCGACCCGATCGTCCTGGGCGGTGGTTGTCACGATGTCGATGCGTCCATCGGCGTCGAGATCGCGGTACGCGGCGCGGTAGGGCTTGTTCAGGCCGAGGCTGTACTCGGGGATCGCCTTGAAGCGCAGCGACCCGGGCATCGGCACATCACCGGTCGTCGTGTCGTCGCTCGTGGTCGAGCCGGTCGTCGACGTCGTCGTCGTCGCGCTCGTCGTGGGGTCCGTCGGGCTCACGGGCCCGGTGGTGGTGCCGCTGTCCGTCTGGGTCCCGCTGCCCGCGGTGGTCGAGGTGCTGGTGGACGCAGCGGTGGCGCCGTCGCTCGTGGTCGGCGGCAGGGCGCCGCCGGTGGTCGTCGCGCCGGTCATCATCGCGGTGTCGCTGGCACCGGTGGACCTGTCGTCACCACAGCCGGCGAGCAATCCGAAGACTGCGATTCGTATCGGGCCGAGGGAAATCCAGGGAGACGACGGATAGCGTGACAAGCCGCGAATGTACCACCACGGCCCGCTCGCGTGCCACGGTCCTGGGATTCGCGCATCGCCTCACGGCTTGCCGGCCTCGACGATGTAGCCGCGCGGCATGCCGGGAGCGTCGGGCGGGAGCGCCGGGAACGGCCAGCGGCCCCACTCCGCCGCGAGCACCGCCGGATTGAGGACGACAGTGTCCCAGCCGTGTTCGCCGATCAACCGCGCCGGCTCGTCGGTGGCGAAGCGCCACGGCGCTCCCAGCTCGCGCATCATCGCCAGGGTGGGCGCGAGCCTGGGCGACTCGAGCAACGTGCGACCGACCACGTCGTAGAGCAGCCGCGAACCCGGGGCCGACAGCTGCGCGAGCCGGGCGAACAGCGCGGCGACGATGTCCGCGTCGAGGTACTGCAGCAGGCCCTCGACCAGCCACAGCGAGCGCTGCGAGCGATCGAAGCCGGCGGCGAGCAGCGCGGCCGGCCAGTCGCCGGCGAGGTCGGTGGCGACCGCGATCCGCTCGCACCGCGGTCGTGCCGTCTCGACTTCGAGCGCGCCATCGAGGCCGCGCGCGCCGGCCACCCGCTCTTCTTGCCGGGCGTCGAAGACGCCTTCCCCGCCCGCCTGACTGCGAGGCGGACGTAGGTCCGGACCAACATGGCGTTCAGGTCATGCCCTTTTGGACATGACCAGAAAAACAGATCACTCGAACGCGACCTCGACCCCGGTCTGCGTCGGGTAGACGAGCTCGGCCTCGGCGACGACCTCGGCGCCCATGGCGAAGCCGTTGAACACGCAGCTGCCCTCGGGCCCGGGCTCGCAGCTGCAGGGCTCGCAGTCGACGAGCGCGTCGAGGCCCCGCGCGCTCACGGTGTAGGTGCCCGCGGGGGCCTGGGCCGCGGCGAAGCACTGTGGCTCGCAGCCTTCCATGGGGCACTCGGCCGGCAGGGTGAGCTCGTTCCAGACGCGGCCCGACCAGGTGGTGACGAAGGTGCCGCCGGGCTCGAGCTGGACCACTTGGCCGGGGGGGCAGCCGGCCGGGCAGCCGCAGCCGCCGGACAGGACGGCGTCGCAGCCGTTCTCGCAGGCGTCCTTGTTGATCTTGACCGCGACGTCGCTGGCGTCGCGCAGCGCGATCGGCAGGACCGACGTGCACATCTCCTGGAGGTTGAGGAACAGCCGGGTGGCCCCGTCGTTGCGCAGGGTGACCTCGACCGAAGGGCCGATGTCGGTCAGCGAGGGATCGACGCAGGCGGGCTCGCCGGTGGTCGGGGCAGTGGTGCCGTCGGTCGAAGTATCCGTGGTGGTGCCGGTGGTGGGGCCGCCGTCGGTGGTCGTCGTCGTGCCGGTGGGGGTGCCTTCGGTGTCGTCACCCTTCTCGCCGCACGCGGCTGCGAAGACGCTCAAGATCAGGAAGTTCAGGCGAAGGAAGTTCATGCCCGCAGTCTACCGCGGATGAGCTCCATCCACGCCGTTACACCCGCGGGTCCGGTGCATTCTCGCCCCACGCAGCCCCGCAGCGGTGGACGGCGTCAGCGAGCAGGGCATGAAAGCGCGAGGAATTGACATCGGCGCGAGGATGCGAGCCGCGAGATGAGCGCTGCGGGTGGCATGACCCAAAGGACAGCCGTGCCCCACCGTCGTGACCCCGAGACGGCGGATGCTCGGCCGCGGATGACCTGCTCCAAAGGACATCCTGGCGTCGAAGCGGCCGTACGAGACGGCTTGCGAGACCCTGGCCGAGAAGCAGGCGACCGCCCGCTCACGAGGCTCGCAGCGACTTCACCAGCGACCAGTCGGTGCCCTCGACCACGTGCTGTCGCAGCGCGCGGGTCTGCTTCACCATGTTCCACCCGAGCACGCCGGTGACCTTGCCGGCGCTGCCGTACAGCGCCGCGAACTGCCCGGCTTCGGGCGACCCATCGACGACGGCCACCTGCGCGTCGGCGCCGGCGAAGCCGTGGACCTGGATCTTCACGTCGTACTGGTCGGTCCAGAAGAACGGCACCGGCGTGTAGGGTCGGTCCTTGCCGAGGATGTTGGCGGCCACGGCTGCGCCCTGCTCGACCGCGTTGCTGCGGTTCTCGAGGCGCAGTGCGGTGCCCAGGACCTCGTGGTGCCAGCGCGCGACGTCGCCGACCGCGTAGATGCCCTCCGCAGCGCGGCAGCGGGAGTCACACACCACTCCGTCGCCGAGGCGCAGCCCGCTGTCGAACAGCCAGTCGGTCGCCGGACGCGAGCCGATCGCCACCACCACCACGTCGGCGGGCAGCACCTCGCCGCCGGCCAGGCGGACCCCGCGGACGCGCTCGTCGTCGCCGACCAATGCCTCGACCGCCGCGCCCAGGCGCAGCTGGACGCCCAGGCGGGTGTGCAGCGCCGCCAGGTGGCCGCCGATCTGCGGCCCCAGCTGGCTGGCGAGCAATGTCGCTTGCGGACCGACCAGCGTCACTGCCAGGCCCATCGCGCGGGCAGTCGCCGCGGCCTCGGTGCCGAGCACGCCGTCGCCGACGACCACCACCTGCGAGGCTGCGAGCAACTCGGCTCGCAGCGCCACCGCGTCGTCGAGCGTGCGCAGCACGTGCACGCCGGGCCACGGCGCCTGGCCGGGCAGGCGCCGCGGTTCGAGGCCGGTGGCGAGCACGATCGCCTCCGCGGTCAAGCGGCGGCCCGACGCAGTCGTCACCGCGCGGCCGAGCACGTCGAGGTGGACCGCCGGGTCGCCGAGGATCGTCGTCATCTCGAGCTTGGCCAGCGCCGCGTCGGCGCGCAGCCGCGTGCGGTCCGGCTCCCATTCGCCGGCGAGCACCTTCTTCGACAGCGGCGGCCGGTCGTAGGGCGGGTGGCGCTCGGCGCCGAGCAGCGTCAGCGCGCCGGCGTAGCCGTCGCGGCGCAGCGACTCGGCCACCGCGAGGCCGCCCACCGAGGCGCCGACGACCAGCACGCTCGCGGGGTTCGTCATGCCAGGTCCTCGAGCTTGATCGCCGCGCCCGGGCACACGCAGGCCGCCTCGCGCACCGCCTCGGGCGGGTGCTCGTCGAGCAGGATCACGATCCCGTCGTCGCGCTGGTCGAACACCTTCGGCGCGAGCAGGACGCACTGGCCTGCCCCGCAGCATTTTTCCAGATCCACAATCACGCGCATGGTCGTCGCTCTCCGTCGATATTTTTCTGAGGTCAGCGGGTGGGGGTGAACGGGGCTTGCCACAGACCCGCCAGGGCGTCGATGAGTCCGACCGCCGCGCCCTCCCAGGTCGCCCGCGGGGTCGTCGTGCCTTCCTGCAGCGCGCGCTCGCGTTCGGCGCACACGTGGACGATGAGGTGGCGGCTCATGTCGGCGCGCTCGGCGATCACGTCGGCGGGCAGCACCGGCATGAGGCGCATGAGGCCTTCGGAGACCCCGCGCATCGACGGCGACGCGCTCGTCTCGTCGATGACGATCTGGCGCAGCACCGGATCGGTGGTCGCCTGGGCGATGAAGCGCGCGTACCAGCTCGGGTTGCCGAGCGACGCGAGGTGGTCGGTGGAGGGCAGGACCAGGCAGCCGAGCCAGTCGCGCAGCGTCTCCGAGCGCTGGATCGCCTTCAGAAGGTCCACGCGCCGGCGCTCGATCTCCGGCGCGTGCCGGCGCACGATGGCGGCCACCAGGTCGGTCTTGGTGCCGAAGTGGTAGCCCACGGCGAAGTTGTTCGCCTGGCCCGCGGCCTCGCTGATCTGGCGGTTCGAGACCGCGGCCACCCCGTGCTCGGCGAACAGGCGCTCGGCCGTGGTGAGGATGAGCTCGCGGGTCTCGGTGGCGTGGGCGTGCCTCGTGCGTGGTCCGGCCATGGGTCACCAGCGTACTGGAACCCGCTCGAGTCCGCCGATGAGCAGGCCCTCGCGGCGGGCCAGTTCTTCGGTCGGGACGGCGAGCGCGAGCGTCGGCAGGCGGCGCAGCAGCACGTTCAGCGTGGTCTGCAGCTCGGTGCGGGCCAGGGCCTGGCCGACGCACGAGTGCGGCCCGACGCCGAAGGTCAAGTGCGGATTCGGCGAGCGGGTCAGGTCCATGGTATCGGCGCGCTCGTAGGCCTGCTCGTCGCGGTTGGCGGCCGCCATGTTGCAGACCACCGTCGTGCCGCCCGGCAGCTTCTGGCCGCTGACCTCGATCTCCTCGGTGATGAAGCGGGGCAGGCCGAAGCCGGCGTTGGCGTCGAAGCGGAGCGCCTCCTCGACCGCGGTGCGGACCAGCGACGGGTCGGCGACCAGCTGCTCCCAGCGCGAGCGCTCGCTGAGCAGCATCGCCATCATCTTGGCGATCGTGTTGGAGGTGGTCTCGTGGCCGGCGACCAGGATGCCCTGGCCGATCATCATCAGCTCGCGCTCGGTCAGCGGGTGGCCCTCGTCGACCGCGGCGACCATCTCGCTCAGCAGGTCTTCGCCCGGCGCGGCCCGCTTGGCGGCGATGTGCGCCGTCATGTACTCGGCGAACTCCACCTGCGCCTGCTGCATCTCCTCGCGGGTGAACTGGGTCATGTTCAGCATCGCGTTCGACCAGAAGGCGAGCTTGTCGCGGTCGATGTCGGGGATGCCCAGCAGCTCGCAGATCACCCAGACCGGCAACGGGAAGGCGAGGCCGGCCACCAGGTCGGCGGGCGCGCCCTGGCGCACCATGTCGTCGAGCAGCTGATCGGCCATCGCCTCGATGCGCGGCTGCATGGCCGAGACGCGCTTGGCGGTGAACGACTTGTGAAGCAGGCGCCGCCACCGCTCATGGCCCTCGGTCAGCGAGGCGGCCTCCTCGGTCTCGAACACGCTGCCGCCGTCCTCCGACAGCTTGGCCGCGCCCTCCTGGCCGAGCTGCCGGGTGAACCGCGGGTCGGCCAGCACCTGGCGAACATCGGCGTAGCGGGTCAAGAGGACCGCCTGGTCCCCGCTGGGCAGCCGCACGTGGGCGACCGGGCAGCCCTGCCTCAGCTTGGCCCACTCCTCGGGCGGCTCCAGCGGGGCGTGGGCGCGAAGGGGATAGTCCAAAACCTGCTCGCTGCTTTCGGTGCTCATCAGAACCTCCGCGGGAGGGTCTAAGTCATACGACTGATTAAGTCAATCAACTGACTGAATCTTCATCTTCGGCGCGCAGCGAGAAGGGAGGTCGAATCGCGAGGCGCGGCTGCGCGACCGCTGGAGGGCGGAGAAAACCTCGTTCGAGCGCGAGCTGGGGCGCGGCGGCCCCGGCGAGGTTCTTGTACGAGAGCTCGCGCGCGCACGAGGGCGACGCCGCGCGGGCAGTGGGAGGGGCGAGCTCGACCGGTAGGCGCGAGCACTCGTTCAGATGTCTTTTAAAACATGTTCTAGAGGACACACTCTGGAGTCGGCGCCGCGACAGCGATCAGATGTCCTTCCGGACATGTCACAAGCGCGGCGTTCGCCGACTTGGCAGCACGGTAACTGTCCTTACGACACGCCCCGCGCGTCCAGGCGCGGCAAACGGAGCGCAGTAGAAATGTTTTTCACGACATGCTTCACGCGCCTCGATGATGTCTCTTGGGACATGCCCCAAGAGCGACCGCCGAGGCCTCAGGTGATCTCGCGGTGCCTGACCTGCCCCTTATGAAAATTGCCGCCGGCGTCGCTGCAGGTGACGGCGACGCGGGCGAGGCCGACGGGCATGCCGAGCACGCGGTGGGCGATCAGGCGGGCCGCGTCGAGGCGGCAGCGGGGGACGTGATGGCCGTCCTCGGTGTCGATGGCGACGAACGCGTGCAGCTGGCCCGACTCGGCCAGCTCGACGACGAATGCGAACTCCTTGCCGTCGCCGGTGACGGTGATCGTCAGCGAGCGGCTCGAGCTCCGGTGGTAACGCAGCTTGACCATGCGCTCGACCATCGGCCCGAGCGGCTTGCGCCGGTCCTGCTCGGCGGTGTTGACCCACCACAGGCGGGCCTCGTCGATGCGCGTGGCGTCGGTGTTGAGCCACGCGTCGATCGCCAGGTCGAAGTGCGGCTTGCCGAAGTCGCGTTTGACCCGCACCACCTCCGTCCCCGGCGCGGCCTGAGCGCTGTCCTTCACCTTCGGAGCAGCGCCCGCGAGCGCGAGCGCGACGACAGACAAGATCCAGTTCAAAGCATCCCACGGTAGCAAGCGAGGCGCGCGCCGACAATGCAGGTACCGCGATTCACCATAGTGAAACTCGCGGCCCGAGGACGCCTGCGCGACGCGAGCTCGGCGCGTTCGCGAGATTTCGTCCCGTGGCCCCGAATCGGGCTGCAATCAGGCCGGTGGCCGAACCCGGGAGCCGGCGACGCAGCGGGCCACGCGTTCAGGATACTCGCCGATGGGCGCGTGCGAGGCGTCGAGCCCTGGCGTCGAGCCCCGCAGGGCACGCGCGCCGACGCGACTTCGACCGCGACTGTGATCGAGGCGAGCGCTCCGAACAGCTGACCTCGGTGAGGCCACCACCGAGCCACGACGCAGCTCCGCTCTGCGAACCGCCGTTTTCGCGGCCTCTGTCGGCCGATCCGGCGCGGATCCGAGCCGTTCGCGCGCGGGCGCCCGCGCGGGGAGGTTGGTCGCGCGGCCGGCATGACCGATGATGGGGGCGAGACGGCCGATGGACGAGCGCAATCAGATGTCCAAAAGGACATGGCCAGAAAGTCAGGCGAAGGACCCGCTCGAGGAGACCACCGCGCCGGGAGCGGCGCCCGCGAGCGTGAGCGTCGGCAGCGTCGAGGAGACGGTGGTCCGGCCCGACAGCCTCGACCGCGTGCGCACGAGGGTCGACGTCGAGAGGACCACCGCGAGCGTGCCCGCGGGGAGCGAAGCGCAGCCGCCGGAGCGCACCCTCGGGCGCTATTTAATCATTAAACAGCTCGGGGCGGGCGGCATGGGCACGGTCTACAAGGCCTACGACCCCGACCTCGATCGCACCGTGGCGATCAAGCTGCTGCACGGCGCGGCCGTCGGCGAGGCGCGGGCGCGGATGATCCGCGAGGCGCAGGCGATGGCCAAGCTGTCGCACCCCAACGTGGTGCCGGTGTTCGACGTCGGGGCGCACCGCGAGGACCAGGTGTTCATCGCCATGGACCTGGTCGAGGGCACCGACCTGCGGCAGTGGATGGCCACGCGCCCGCGCTGGACCGAGGTCGTCGACGTGTTCGCTCAGGCCGGCGCCGGGCTGGCGGCCGCGCACGCGGTGGGTCTGGTTCACCGCGATTTCAAGCCCGACAACGTCCTGCTCAGCACCGACGCCGCGACCGGCAAGCTGCGAGCGCAGGTGGCAGACTTCGGTCTGGCCCGCCGCGACGAGGAGCACGAGTCGCCGGTGCGCGCGGCCGAGGCCGCCAGCGGCAGCGCCCTCGACACGCAGATCACCCGCTACGGCGCGATCGTCGGCACGCCGGCGTACATGTCGCCCGAGCAGCACGCCGGCGTCGCGGTCGATCCGCGCACCGATCAGTTCAGCTTCTGCGTCGCCCTGTTCGAGGCGCTCCACGGCAAGCGCCCGTTCGCCGGCGCGACGATCGAGGAGCTGGCCCGCAAGGCCCGCAGCAACCAGCGCGAGGCGCCGCCGCGCGGCAGCGAGGTGCCCGGCTGGCTGCACCGGATCTGCCTGCGCGGGCTGCAACCTGACCGAGAGGCCAGGTACCCGCGGATGGACGCGCTGCTCGCCGACCTACAGGCCGGCCGCGCCCGCCGGCAACGCTGGGCGCTGGCGCTCGGCGGGACGCTGCTGGCGGCGGCGGTCGCCGGCGGCACTGCGTGGGCGATGACCGGCCCGGGGGTGTGCGGCGGCGGGGCCGAGCGCGTGGGCGAGGTCTGGCACGCGGGCCGACGCGCGACGATCGAGGCCGCCTTCGCCGCCACCGGCCTGCCGTACGCGGCGGGGGCGTGGGCCGGGGCGGCGCCGCAGATCGATCAATACGCGCAGGGCTGGAAGGACATGTACGAAGAGACATGTTCCGCAACCCAGGTGCGCGGCGAGCAGTCGGCCGAGCTGATGGACCTGCGCATGGCCTGCCTGCAGCACCGCCTGAAGGACCTGGACGCCCTGCTGGCGCTGCTCGAGCAGGCCGACAAGCAGGTGGTGAAGCGGGCCACGGAGGCGGCGGTGGCATTGCCGGGGCTGCAGGCCTGCGCCGACGCGGAGGCGCTGCGCAGCGGGGCGCTGGCCTCGCGATCGGTGACGGATCCGGCCCGCAGCGAGGCGGTGCGCGAGCGGCTGCGGGCGGCGCGGGCCAAGGTCAGCGCCGGCAAGAGCAAGGACGCGCTGGCCGAGCTCGAGGCGACCGCGACCGAGGCGATCGCGCTCGACGACCCGAGCCTGACCGCGGCGGCCCGCCACGCGCTGGCCAGGGCGCAGCGCGAGGCGGGCAACGACGAGGGGGCGAGGATCACCGAGGCTGCGGCGATCTGGCAAGCAGTGGCCGACCGCGACGACGAGACGCTGTGGGACGGCCTGCTGAACCAGATGTTCGTGGTCGGCTACAAGCTCGGGCGCAAGGCCGAGGCCCAGCCGTGGGTCGACCACGCCGAGGCGCTGCTGCGCCGCCGCGGCCAGCCCGACCGCGAGCGCGCGCAGTGGCTGCACCACGTCGGCATGATCGCCATCGCCGCCGGCGACAACGCCGGCGCCGAGGCCTTCGTGAGCGAGGCGATCGGCCTCTATGAAAAGGTCTTCGGCCCCGACCACCCGCGCCTGGTCGGCCTGCTCAACGCGCTCGGGGCGTCCAAGCTGCGCGGCGGCAAGTACGTCGAGGCGCAGCAGCTGTTCGAGCGGGCCGTCGCGCTCGACGAGCGCGCCCACGGCTCCGGCCACCCCGACCTGGCGCTGCCGCTCAACAACCTCGCGCTCAGCCTCGAGCGCCAGAACCGCTACGCCGAGGCGATCGCCGCGCTGCAGCGGTCGCAGGCGATCCTCGAAGCCATCAACCCCAAGGACCCGACTGTCGGGGTGATCCGCCAGAACGTGGGCGGGATGTTGCAGCTGTCCGGAAAGCCAGCCGAGGGCTTGACCGAGCTGACGGCCGCGCTCGCGCATCTGGAAGCGGCGCTCGCGCCCGACCACCCGGCAGTCGCCGGCGTCTTCACGTTCATCGGCGACGCCAAGCGCGACCTCGCCGACTACCCCGGCGCGCGCGAGGCCTACGTGCGTGGTTGCGAGATCAGGGAGAAGGCCCTCGGCCCCGACCACCCCGACCTCGGGCTCTGTCTCTTGGGACAGGCACAGGTCGATCTGCTCGAACAGAAGCCCGCGGCCGCCCTGCAGCACGTCGACCGCGCCCTCAAGAACGTCGCCGCCGCCACCAACGACCCCGGCGACCTCGGCCTCATGCACTTGGCCCGCGCCCAGGCCCTGCGCGCCACCGGTGCCGCCGCTGAATCCGCCGAGGCCGCCAGGCAGGCCCGCGAGTCGCTCGAGCTCGCGGGGGTCGCCGGCGAGCGCGGGATGAAGCAGCTCGACGCGTGGGAGGCGGGCCGGTAGCGCGAGGGCGCGTTCGTCCGCGATGGCCTCGCGCCGGGAATCACTCGACGCGTGATAGCCGTCCGTCGACTTCGCCCGTGGATGTCGCGTGGGAGCGGCGGCGACACGCAGAGCTCGGTGCGGGCTCCGCGTCACTGTCACGTGTCGCTTCCCGCGCACGATCGGCCGCGTGCGCGCGATCGAGAAGACCGCGATCGCTGGTTCAGGTTCTGCCACGAGCAGTCGCTGCGCGTGCGCCCGAGGGCGCGGACTTGGCCGCGCTGCGGTGACGTCGCCTCGTGGTAGCGTCGCGCGCATGGCCAACTTTGCTTGCTCGCTGGATCGCTTCGCCTTCGTCGCCGCGGTCCTCTTCCCGACGCTCGCCTCGGCCGCGGTGCCGATCGGCGAGCCGGTCGGCTCGCTGCCGAGCCACAACGAGCGGGTCCTCGGCTTCATGACCAACCGGATCCGCGCCAACCCGGCCGCCGCCGACGCCCTGCCGAGCAAGGACGGCATGACCCCGTCGGGACGCCCGATCCCACCGGCCACGCCGCCGCTCGAGCTCGTCGCCGACCTCGCGCGCGCCGCCAACTTTCAAGCGACGCATATCGCCACCACCGACTGTCCGCTGTGCGTGGACCACTCGACCTGCTGCGTGCTCGCCGGCATGGACGACGACACCCACTGCGAAGGGCCGGTGACCGACTGCGGCGTCACCAGCATGTACGATCGCTTCACCCACTTCTCCGACCGCGCGCACGGCGAGAACGGTGCGGAGGGCCACGCCTCGCCCGAGCTGGTGATGGTGGGGTGGATCGGCTCCGACGCCCACTGGGGCTCGATCAACGGCGCCGGCACCACCGCGCTCGGTACCGGCTTTGCGCAGGGCTTCGGGAAGCCGGTTTATCACCTGGTCTTCGGGTCAGGCGGGACCTACCCGGTCGCGGGCGACGGCGTGCACTTCCGCGACATCGTCCACGACGGCGGCACCGGACCGAAGATGCAGCCGGAGGACACCCCGACCTTCGGCATCACCTACTCCCTGCCCGGCGGCGGCCCGCCCCAGGTCGCGCAGGTCGTGCACTACCTCGACGGCGTCACGCCCGTGTGCGAGCCGCTGGCGCTGCGGCACGGTCAGCCCGATCAGGGCACCTACGAGGCGGTGCTCTCGCCCGGCCCCGGCTGCCACCGCTACTTCTTCCACATCGTCGACGGCCAGGGCGTCGAGCAGCTCTACCCTACTACTGGCACGCTCGGCTTCCCGCAGCTCCCGCTCGGCGCCGACCCTGCCTCCTGCCCCGACTTCGAGCCCACCCGCGCCGAGGCCCCGTGCGCCGGTACGGCCCCGCAGGACACCACCGGCAGCGACACCGGCAGCGACACCGGCAGCGACGACGACAGCGGCGGTGACGACAGCGCGAGCAGCGACGCGAGCGAGACCAGCCCGACCGGCAACCCCACCAGCGACGGCTCCAGCGGGGCCGTGACCGGCGACGGGCCGACCGGCGGCGCAGTCACCAGCGCTGCGACGACGGCAGGCACGACCGAGCCGGCGACCGCAGGCGAGCCCGCGAGCGGCGACTCCGACGCAGGCTGCGGATGTCGCAGCGAAGGCGGCGAGCCGGGCGATGGTTTCGCGCTGACCTCGCTGTTCGTGCTCACGGGCTGGCTGCTCCGGCGCCGCCGCGCCTGAGCTCCGGCGAACTCTCGGTGACGGCGGCCGTCGCCAGCTCGACGACTCGGGAGCGCTTCGGAGGCTCCCGATTCTCGAGACATGTTCTTAAGGACATGACAAAAGGGGCATGCCCGCAAGAGCATGCCCCCAAAGACATCCAGTGGCGCCCTCGACGGGCGCTTACTTGGCGAGCTTCCAGCCCTCGGACGTCTTGTCCTTGACCAGCTTTTCAAAGTGCGCCCGCGCCTCCTCTTCACCCGCCAGCCGCCGCAGCTTCTCGCTGCCGGCGGCGCCGAGCTTGCCCGAGCGCGTCAGGACGAACGCCGCCGGCGGATCGAACACCACCTCCCAAAACTTCCCGCCCTGCGTGTAGCGCCGCCGCACCACGCCATCGTGGCGGCGCGCCCCGTACGGCAGCCCGCGCAGGTCGGGGCACACCTCGCCGAGGGCCGTCACGAACGGCCGACCCAGCGACTCGGCGATGAACCACTCGAACGACCCCTCGAACCACAGGTCGTCCGGCGACTCCGACAGGTCGTACTCGACGAACACGCGGCCATCCTTGCGCTGCGGCGACTTCGGCACGAACAGCACCACCGGTCGCTGCTGCGCGTCCTCGATCACCACCTGCGCGCCGGCCATCATCGCCCGCAGCTGCTCCGCGTCCGCCGGCCGCATCTTGCCCGCGAGCGCCTCCACCGCGGTCGCCAGCGCCGGCCCGCGCGCCAGCGCCTCGTCGGGCCCGAGGAAGGCCCGGCCGCGCTCGCCGATCTGCCACGCCAGCGGCCCGTGGGACCACGCGTCGCGCAGCTTCGCCGGCACCTCGGCCCCGGCCGCGTCGGCGAAGCGGGCGATCGCAGCCTCGTCGGGCGGCGCGCCGCGGCTGACCGAAAGGTCAGCCAGCTCCGCCGTCCAGCCCCACTCCGCCAGCAGCTGCTCGAACTCGGCGAACGCCTCGAGGTGCCAGCTCGGCGCGCGCTCGTCGTCGCGGGCGCGATCTTCGAAATACTCGAGCAGGCCCATGTCGCCCGGCCGGCGGCGGTCGTCCCTCCACTCGATGCACGCCACGCGCGCGCCGGGGCGCTTCAGCAGCGTCAGCACGCGCGCCTCGACCTCGGCCAGCGCCTCGGGTCCCTCGCGCAGCTCGTCGACGTACACCTGCTTGTCGTGGCCCTCGCCCGCGTGCGGCGCGTAGTAGGTGCGGAGGACGCCGCCGCGCTGCGGCACGTACCACGGCTGGGCGGCGAACCAGTCCTTGGCCGGGTCGTCGGCGAGCTTGCGGTACAGCGCCTCGGCGCTCTCGGGCCCGTCGGCGACGAAGCCGTGGCCGGTGAAGCGGCCGTTGTTGACGCCCTCGTAGACCAGGACGCGGTCGCCGTAGCGGACGATGTCGCGGAACTCCCCGGCCGACGCGTTCCAGTGGACGACGTGGCCGTCGCAGCGCTCGACGCCGGCGAGGAAGCTGCCGAGGTCGTCGAGGTCGGACACGACCTGGAAGCCCGGCGCCTTGACCTCCTGGCCGTCGAACACGTGCAGGCGCTCCTGCTTGTCGAAGAACCACACCTCGCCGTCGGACGTGGTGAGGAAGCGGCGGTCGATGGGCACCCCGGCCAGCTCGGCGAGCGCGTCGTCGCCGATCTTCTTCTGCGGCTTGGCCAGCTTGCGGGGCGCCGCGGCGTCGCCGGCCAGGACGCGCTCCAGCTGCTTGCGGTCCTTGGCCTTGAACGATTGCCACGGGTCGTCGGTGGCCCGCTCGTAGTGCAGCTCGCTGAGGTTGGAGAACGGCGGCTCGGCGATCGCCTGCGCGGCCGCGTGGGCCCGCCGCACCAGCTCGTGGTCGCCGCTCTCGAGCCCGAGCCGGACCGCGTGCATCAGCACGAACTTGCGCTGGCCGCGGGCCCGCGGATCGCTCGGCTCCGGCCAGCCGAGCACGGCCCGCGCGAGCGCGGCGACGTAGGCGTGCGGCTTCTTCTTGGTGTCGTTCTCGAAGTCGAGGAACACCACCGCGTAGCTGTTGGCGCCGTGGTCGCTGCGGGTGCGCTCGAGCTCGATCATGATCTCGTCGTGCCCGGCCTCGTCGAAGGTCTCGGCGACCGCGTTGCACAGGTACCAGACCTGCCGCTGCTCGACGAACAGGCGCGAGCGCAGGAGCCCCAGCGCGTCCTCGGTCTTGATGTGCGCGAGGCCGCTGTAGAGGTTGCTCAGCAGCTCCTGGTCGCTCGTCTCGGCCAGGACCTCGGCGATCGCCGGCAGGCCGCCAGGGTTGGTGAAGTAGAACAGGACCCGGCCGGCGGCGTGGTAGACGTGGATCGCCGGGAACGCGCCGTCCTCGTCCTCGCTCGCGCTCTCGGGCTTGACGCCGAGGCGCGCGGCCAGGCGGACCAGGCGGAAGGCTTGCCCCTCGGACAGGCGAGCGACGACCTTGTTGTCGCTGTAGGCGATGAACAGCTTCGAGAGGGTCTTGTCGCGCAGCTCGTGGCGGCTGTCGTCGCCCAGCGCGGCCAGCAGCCAGTCGAAGATCGCCGGCTCGTGGGCGATCGGCGCCAGCTTCTCGACCAGGTCTTCCTTCCAGTCGTCGGCGAAGAACTCGCCGCTCTCGGGCCGCAGCAGCAGCGCCTGGAAGGTCGGCAGCAGCGGGTCGGCGAGGTCGACGATGCCGTCCTCGCGCAGCGCGGCGAGCTGGCCGGCGAATTCGGACGGCGCCTGCAACCCGACTGCGGCCGCCTGCAGGTCGGCGAGGGCGGCGATGTCGTCGGCGGCGAGCAGGGCCTCGACCGCGGCGCCGAGGACGTCGCCGGCGATCTGCCCGGCCATGACGAGCAGCCGCCGCGCGAGCAGCAGCCGCTGCGGCGGGGCGAGCTCGCGGAACTGCGCGAGCGCGGGCTCGCGTTCGTCGTCGTCTTCGCTGAAGAGCTGGGTCAGCACCGGCCGCACCTCGGCGAGCGGGGCGATCCGCGCGGCGAACTGCTCGGCCCGCGCGCCGTCACCGTCGCGCTCGGCGGCCTGCTGAGCGGCGTGCAGGAGGCCCCAGTGGTACGGGTCGCGCGCGAGCACGCCGTCGATCAGGTCGCGCACGCGCAGGCGGTCGGTCGCCAGCGGGGCCAGCGGCTCGATCGCCGCGGCCAGCAGGTCGACGTCTGTACTTTCGCGCATGTTCTCGAGGACAGCATCGGCGGCTCGGCTGGCCTGCACGCCGGCGTGGACGTCGAGCAGGGCGGCGAGGGCCTGGAAGCCGAGCTCGGGCCCGGGCGGGCCGCCGGCGACGAGGGCGTGCAGCCGATCGAGCTCGCCGGCGGCGGCGGCGGTCTCGACCAGCCGCTGGGCCTTGACGAAGCCGTGAGTGACGGGGTCGGCGTACACCGCGGCGACGAGGCGGTCGAGGTCGACGTCCTCGCGGTCGACTGCGCCGCCGGTGTAGTAGAGGAGCAGCGAGCGGCGGGCGCGGAAGGCAGGCGCGGCCGGGACGTCGCCGTCGTCCGCGAGGGCGCCGAAGGCGGCGACGAAGGCATTGACGAGCGGGTGCTCGCTGCCGGCGAGGGCGGCGACGACCTGCTCGCGGCCGGCGTGGTCGGCCAGGACGCTGGTGTGGAGCAGCCAGTAGATGCCGAGGTGCGGGTCGTCGGCGAGGCGCCCACGCTCGGCGGCGAAGGCCTTGGCCTCGGCGGCGCGGCCGTCGAAGGCGCCGCGCAGGTGGCCGTAGGCGTCGCGCACCATGTCCTCGTCGCTGTTGATGGCCTTGCCGCGCAGCTCGTGGCCGCGGGCGAAGAACCACATGAGCCACTGATAGCGCTCGAGCAACTTGGCAGTGGTGGGCCGGCGCGCGCTGGTCGACTTGAGCTTGCGCGGCCGGAAGCGATCGGCGATGTCCTCGTCGTCCTCGTCGGCGTCCTCGTCTTCGTCGGCCTCGGCCCTGGCGTCGCGGTAGGCGGCGTAGTCGGCGACGCTGTCGAAGCTGAGCGAGACCTCGCGGGTCTCGTGGTCCTGCCACCAGACCTGGCCGCTGTCACGCAGGTCGGCGAGGTAATAGTTGTCGCCCTCGTCGTCGAGGACGTAGAAGCCGGACAGGGTCTTGTCGATCGCGCCGAAGTAGCCGAAGTTGCGCCCGAGGTGGGCGGCGACCAGATCTTCGCCTGACCGATCGGTCAGGCCCTCGTCGCTGGCAGCGAAGGCGTCGGCGTCGATCGGGAGGGCGTAGAACCGCCGCGCAGCCTCGACCTCGGGCGAGGCAGGGCCGGGCGCCCGCGAAGATTTTTTGGAGGTCGGCTTCTTGGAAGCGGACTTCTTGGCGTCGGCCTTCTTGGCCTTGGCGGCGGACTTCTTGGTGTCGGCCTTCTTGGCCTTGGCGGCGGACTTCTTGGTGTCGGCCTTCTTGGCCTTGGCGGCGGACTTCTTGGCGTCAGCTTTCTTGGCCTTGGCAGCGGCCTTCTTGGTGTCGGCCTTCTTGACCTTGCCTGCGGCCTTCTTGGCCTTGGCGGCGGTCTTCTTGTCGGCCTTCTTCGCCTTCTTCTCGGCCTTGCGGGCGGCGGTCTTGGCGGCCTTCTTGGCCTTGGCGGCAGGCTTCTTGGCGGCCTTCTTGGCCTTCGCCGCGGCGGGCTTCTTGTCGGTCTGCTTCTTGGCCTTCTTCGTCCGCTTCTTCTCGTCGGCCTTGGCGGCGGACTTCTTGGCCTGCTTCGACTTCGGCTTCGCTTGCGGCATCTGCCGAGGAGGATAGTGGGCGGGCCCGCGATCGTCACCCTCTCGATGCGCGCGTAACTGCGCACCGGCGCGTGGCGGGGCAGCCCTGGTCTTCGCCGTGTGACCGCCGAGCAAGGTCGTCGATGCGGCGATCGAGGCGCGACCGCTGCTCGCGGTGACGCGGTCGCGAGATTCGCGATCACACGGTCGCGAGCGCGGCGGCGATGGCCTGTTCGGCGGTGCTGGTGGTGCGCACCTGCGACAGGTCGAGGTCGAGGCCGACGAGGGTGCGGGCCAGCGACGGCTTGATGCCCGCGAGGACCACACTGGCGCCGAGCAGCGACGCGGCGGTGCCGGTGCGCACGAGGGCCGCGGTGGTGTCGACGTCGAGGTCGTCGGCGCCGGTGAGGTCGAGGATCACTGCGCTCGCGCGGCGCTCGCCGATCGCCTGCAGCACGCTGCTGGTCATCGCCGCGGCGCCGTCGCGATCGAGCTCGCCGACGATCGGGACCAGCAGGACGCCGGCGGCGACGCTGATGACCGGCGTCGAGAGGCGGCGGATCACCTGCTGCTGCAGCGCGAGCTGGACCGCGTGCTCGCGCAGCTCGGCCTCGCGGGCCCGCAGCTCGCTGACGTCGCGCCAGACCACCAGCATCATCGGCCCGCTCGGCAGGTTCACGGGGGTGAGCGTGACCTCGACCGGGAACAGCTCGCCGTCCATGCGCTGGTGCAGCCACTCGAAGCGATGCGCGCCGCGCTGGCGGGCGGTGGCGTCCATCTCGATCGACTTCTCGCGCGAGAGCCGACCGTCGGGCTGGCGCTCGGGCGACAGCTGGGCGGGGTGCAAGGCGCGGAGCTGCGAGCGGTCGTCGCAGCGCAACATCCGCAGCGCGGCGCTGTTGCAGTCGATGATGCCGGCGCTGTCGAAGATCAGGAGGGCGTCCCAGGAGTGCTCGAACAGCACCCGGAAGCGCTCCTCGGCCTGCGCCAGCGCGGTGAGCTCGCCCCGCAGGCGCTCGTTCTCGGCGCGCAGGGCCGCGAGCTCGTCATCATGGGTGTCGGCCATGGGACGTCGACGTTACAAGTAGGTCTTCTCCGCGGCCAGGCACAACCTCGCGGAGCGCAGACGCGCAGGTCCGCGAGGATGTCCCCGAGGACATGTCGAAACGCGCGAACGGCGGGCTCATCCGTGATACCCCGACGCAGACCGCCGCTTCGTCCGTTGCTCGCGCGCAGCGCGGACATCGATGAACGCTCGGCAGCTCGAGAGCGCAGGTGCCATCGCCCTTGCGCACCTGCATCGCGGCGACATCTCGGCGTCGCTCAGGTGCCCGCGCCTGTGCACACCTGCATCGCGGCGACATCTCGGCCCGCGTCGTTCAGGTGCTCGCGCCTGTGCACACCTGCATCGCGACGACCTCTCGGCGTCGTTCAGGTGCCATCGCTCGTGCACGCCTGCACGCGCGGCGTCTCTCTCGGCCGCTCAGGCGCTGAACAGGGCGAGGGCGAAGCTGATGTCGTCGGAGGCGGGGGCGCGGCCGCGGTGGAGGGCGAGGCGGTCCTTGAGCTGGGCCTCGAACCACTCGAGGTCGGGCTTGCGGCCGGCGACGCGGCGGATGTCGGCGACCATCTCGGTGAGGCCGTCGACGCCGAGGATCTTGTCCTCCTCATTAAAACACTCCGAGAGGCCGTCGGAGTAGAGGAGGAGCAGCTCGCCGGGGCGCAGGCGGTCGGTGCTGAGCTCGAGGTCGATGTCGAGGAGGCCGATCGGCATGCCCTCGGCCAGGCGGAGCTCGCGGATCGTGCCGTTCGGAGCGACGACCATCGGCGCCGGGTGGCCGCAGCCGACGGCCTCGAGCGCGCCGGTCTTCGGGTCGATCAGCGCGGCCGCGAGGGTCACGAAGGTCTCGCCGCTCCAGGTGTCGAGCAGCTGGCGGTTCAGGGTGTGGACCAGGTCGGGCAGCGACATGCCCTGGCGCACCGCGAGGTGCACGGTGGTGTGCAGGCCGGAGGCGATCAGCGCGGCGTCGATGCCCTTGCCGGCGACGTCCATGACCGTGACGAGGACGCGACCGTCGCGGGTCGGCAGGGCGTCGACGTAGTCGCCGCCGACGCCCTTGCACGGGGTGAAGCCGAAGCCGATTTGAAGTGACCCGGAGGACATGTCCCGAGGGACAAGTCGGGCCTGGATCGCCGCGGCGCGCCGCAGCTCCTCCTCTAGCAGGGCCTGGCGCTGGGCGGCCTCGCGGGCGGTCCAGGCGTCCTCGGCCTGGCGGGACATCGCCGAGGCGAGCGAGGCGAGGGCCAGCCACTCGGCGGTGCCGTACTGGCCGGGGAGCATGACGTAGAGGACGTCGAGGTGCTCGCCGTCACCGCCGATCGGGCAAGCCACTGCGGCGGTGGCCTGGCCGCCGAAGACGACCGACATCTGGACCATGTTGTTCTTCGGCCCGGCGGGGCCGGAGCTGGCGAGCACGGGGGCGTCGCTGGCGAGCACGGCTTTGATGACGGAGCGGCTGATCGGCGGCTCGCCGCCGCTGCCGGTCGGGCCTGACAGGATCTCCGGGGCGCTGGCGTCGGAGCGGAGGATCCGCAGGACCACTGCGGCGTTGCCGTGGAAGTGCGCGCTCGTCATCAGCTCGCACAGCTGGTACATCCGCTGGTCGGCTGCCCCTTCGGCCAGCAAGGCGGCGCTGAAGCCGAGGAGGCGCGAGAGGTGCGAGGCGTCGACCTTGGGCGGGCCCAGCTCCTGCAGGGTGCGCGCGGGGCCGAAGGCGCCGTCGGTGACGCTGGTGCGCGGGCGCGCGGCGGGGCGCAGAGGCGCGGGGCCGGCGTGGAAGACGAGGTCGAACTCGTCGATGCGCAGGACGTCGCCGGACTGCAGGGCGCGCTCGCCGGCGACGCGGGTGCCGTTGACGCCGGTGCCGTTGCGGCTGCCGAGGTCGCGCACGCGCCAGCCGACGTCGTCGCAGATCAGCTCGGCGTGCTGACGCGAGACCGAGGTGGTGTTGAGGACGACGTCGCAGTCAGGAGAGCGACCGACGACGACGCGACGCCCGACGAGGTTGACGTTGGTGACGGGAGCCTGGCCCCGGCGGATCTCCAACCATCCGGCCACGGATCCACGATAGACCAAAAGCGCGGGCGGGGGCGCGCGAGGTGGCCGCCGGGGCCGCCGGCAGCCGCGAACGGGCACCCGCCTGCGGCCCCTCGTGGCGGTGCGGGGTTCGCTGCACACGCGCGCGACGCCGGCGAGGGGGCAGGTCGTGACTTCGCGAGGGTCGCGGCCTCGGTGACGCGGGTGCGCTGCGAGCGAGGTTGCGGCGGTGGAAGGCAGCGGGGAGAGGTCGCGGCGCGGCGGTGACTCGGGTGCGGGCGAGGGTGTGACGCCGGTGCGTGGCAGCGGCCTCACCGGGGCGATGACTCGGGTGCGGGCGAGGTTGCGATGGGGGAGCGTGGGGTGTCGTGGTGCGGATGAAGTCGGGCCGCGATGAGTAAGGAGAGGACCTCCGAGCTTCGCATCTCGTCGTGTCGCGTCGGTTGCGAGCGCGCGCGTGATGCGAGCGAGGCGTGTTCGTGTACGCGGGAGAAAGCAGGAACGACTTCGCGGCGGGCCGCGAAGTCGTTCGTCGGAGCGGGGCGAGGGTCGTCGCCCGCGGGGGTCACTTGCCCGGGGTCTTCGGGGCGAAGAACACCTGGCCCTGCGAGAAGGCGTAGGTGACCCTCATGCTCTTGAGCAGCGGCACGTTGATGTAGCCGCCGAGCTCGAAGCCGCCGAGCTCGACGACCTGGGCCAGGCCGCCGTCGGGCGGGGTGTTGGCGAGGACGAGGCCGCCGACGCCCTTGACGCCGAGGTCGCCGACCTTGGCCTGGTCGATGTAGACCATCTTGAGGCCGGCGTTGGGGTCGTCGAGCGGGTCGAGCTCGCGCGGCAGGTGGCCGCTCTTGAGGTAGTTCTTCTTCGCCACGGTGAGGGCGGTGCCGTAGGAGCCGCCGAGCCAGGCGTAGAACTGGGCCTCGGAGCCGTCGAGGGTGACCGGGACGGTCGGCACCAGGAACAGGTGGAGGTCGAGCATGAGCAGCTGCGACGCGGTCGCGCCGGCGGGGGCGGCGGTCGGCGGGGCGCTCTGCAGCTCGAGCGAGGCGTTCGGGAAGTCGAAGGTGATCGCGCCGATCTTGCTCAGCACCTGACGACCGAGCACGACCCCGGGCGTCTCGCCGAGGCCGAAGGTCGAGAGGTCGTCGACGATCGCCGGGATGTTGGTGATCTTGAGGTCGCCGAACTTGACCTCGGGGATGAGGACGATGCTGGTCTCGGTGTCGCTGCCGAAGGTCTTGATCTTGGCGATCTCCTTCAGCTTGAGCTGGTCGGCGAAGGCCTTGTGGATCCGCGCCTCCTCGCGCAGCTCGAGCAGCAATACGCGGGTGTACTCGCCGCCGACGGTCGCGCCCGAGTGCTTGAGCCCCTGGGCCGGATCGATCTGCAGGTCGGAGGTGCCCTTGGCCCCGTCGACCTTGGCCAGGTCGCCCTTGCCCTCGAGCGGCCGCATGAACGCGGCGTGGCTCTGCAGCAGCGGCAGCAGCGGGTTGTCGGGCTCGATCAGCTTGAACACCGCGTCGAGCGTCTTGACAGCGTTGACCGCGTCGAGCTGGGCGTAGTAGCTCCACAGCTTGATCAGCAGCGGGTCGATCTGGTTCTGGTCGGCGGCGAGGATCGTGTCCTGCAGCTCGATCGCCGCCTTGTGGTCGCCGACGGCCTGGTAGTTGCGGCCGAGGCCGACGGCAGCGCCGAAGTTCTTGCGGTCGAGCTCGAGCGCCTCCTTGAAGGCCTTGGTCGAGGCGACGTAGTCACCCGCGCGCCAGTTGGCCGCGCCGAGCACGGCGTAGGCGTCGGCGTTCTTCGACTCGGACTCCAGCGCCCGCTTGGCCCGCTCGCGGGCGGAGGCCCAGCGGCCGCTGGCGAGGTCCTTGTTGGCCAGCGAGACCAGCGTGTCGGCCTTGGCCGCCTTCTGCGCCTCGGCCCGCTTGCGGTCGGCCTCCTCGACGGACATGCCCTTCTCGCCGGGGGCGGAGGTATCGCCCTTCTTGCCGCACGCCGCGGTGGTGAGGGTCAGGGCGAACAGGCCCAAAAGACCGGGGCGGAACAACTGGCGAAGCGTACGAAGGTCGCGCGACATGAACTCTCCAGCGCGGGGCACAGGGCGGCGCCGCGCCGGCGGAGCATACCCGCGGGGGCGGCCGTCCAGCAACGCCCCGGCGCGGGGGCCAGGGACGACGCCGCGGTGCAAAGGGCCACGGACCCGGGCAGCCGCCGGAGAATTCCCGATCAGTCAGGCGATCGGACCGGGTTCGGAAGGCGGGCCCGACGAGGGATCGATCACCCGCCGGCGCCGGTCGCGGCCGAGGAGCGCGAGGCCAGGGAGGGCGAGGGCGAGGGCGCCGAGGAGGCCGAGCAGGTACATCAGGGCGCCGAAGCTGGCCCCGGGCCCGCGGAGATCGGCCGGGCCGATGAAGAGCTGGAGGGCCAGGGCAGCGCCGAACTGAAAGCTGCCGACCTGGGCCGGACCCCCGGGCAGCTGGATGCTGAGGCCGACCACGGCGACGATCACGGCGGCCTCGCCGGCCCCGAGGTCGAGGCCGCAAGCCAACAGCACCAGCCACAACTGCAGGAGGGTGATCGCCCAGTAGACCAGCGAGGCGCCGAGCAGGAAGAGGCCGCGGGCGCTGGTGAAGATCGGCCGCAAGGCGGCGGCGAGGTGGAACACGAAGTCGCCGAGGCGGGCGCCGATGACGGGACGCACGAGGCCGCCGAGGCGCTCGTGGTGGCGCGGCGGGGTGAAGGCGAGGATGCCCAGGGCGAGCATCAGGCCGGCGAAGACGACGCCGGAGGCCAGGCCGAACCGCTCGACCGAGCCGACCAGCGCCGCGAACTCGGGGCTGAAGGCGGTCGAGAGTCCGAGGCCGAGGAACAACATGCCGACGACGAGCAGGCCGTCGAGCAGCCGCTCGCTGGCGATGGCGGCGATCGCCTCGGGCAGGCCGAGCCCGGCGACGCCGGCGCGCGCGAGGATCAGCGGCCGCGACAGCTCGCCCAGCCGCAGCGGCAGGAGCAAGATGACGAGGAAGGAGACGAGGCCGCTGCCGACCAACAAGTCGCGAGAGACAGGTGCACCCGGGGGCAAGGCCCAGCGCAGCCGCACTGCGCGCGCGAGGCTGTAGGGGAGGTGCAGCGCGGCGGCCAGCGCGAACAGCTCCGGCCGCGGGAGGTGCAGGACGTCCGGCCACAGCGGGACCTTGCGCGAGGCGAGCCACAACAGCACCACGGCGCCGACGCACGAGGCCGCCCACAACAGGGCGCGACGGCGCGGCGGTGCGGGCTCGATCACGCCGGCACTCTACGGCGGACGCGGTCCGCGGTGTACGCGGCAGGGGCGCGAGCGCCGTGAGTCAAGGCGGCGATCTCCATGTCGGCGGCGAAAGAGAGCGTCGCGACAGAGGATCTTCGCGTCGCAAGGCCAAAGACGGAGCGCCCCGGCCGCAGGGGGCCGGGGCATCGATATGTCCCTCAGGACATGTCTTTTATGAGAGTCACTTGATCTTCAGGTCGATGGTCGGCTCGCCTTCGGCGTCCTTGCCCGGGGTGGCGACGACGGTCTGGCCGGGGCGGATCTCGTTGCTGAGGATCCGGGTGGCCAGCGGGTCGAGCAGGGCGTTCTGCAGCAGGCGCTTGAGCGGGCGCGCGCCGTAGGTCGGGTCGTAGCCGCGGTCGGCCAGCTGGCGCTTGGCCTCGGGCGAGACGTCGAGGTGGATCTCGCGCTGGGCCAGGCGGTTCTCGATGCGCGCCAGCTGGATGTCGAGGATGCCCATCATGTCCTCGCGCTGCAGCGACTTGAACGAGACCACGCCGTCGAGTCGGTTGAGGAACTCGGGCCGGAAGTGGCGGCGCAGCACCTGCTCGCGCGCCTGCTCGAGCGCCTTGCCGGTGAGCCCCTCGGCGGCGAGCTCGCTGCCGATGTTGCTGGTCATGAGGATGATGGTGTTGCGGAAGTCGACCACGTGGCCCTGGCTGTCGGTCAGGCGGCCGTCGTCGAGGACCTGCAGCAGGAGGTTGAACACCTCGGGGTGGGCCTTCTCGATCTCGTCGAGCAGGACCACGCTGTAGGGCCGGCGGCGGATCGCCTCGGTCAGCTGGCCGCCCTCCTCGTGGCCGACGTAGCCCGGCGGCGAGCCGATCAGGCGCGAGACGGAGAACTTCTCCATGTACTCGCTCATGTCGATGCGCACGACGTGGCGCTCGTCGTCGAACAGGAACTCGGCGAGCGCCTTGGCCAGCTCGGTCTTGCCGACGCCGGTCGGGCCGAGGAACAGGAACGAGCCGATCGGGCGCGCCGGGTCGGACAGGCCGGCGCGGCTCTGACGGACGGCCTGGGCGACGCGGTGCACCGCCTCGTGCTGGCCGACGACGCGGCGCTCGAGCACCGACTCCATCTCGACCAGGCGCTGGGCCTCGCTGGCGAGCATGCGGCTGACGGGGATCCCGGTCCAGTGGCTGACGATGCCGGCGATGTCCTCGTCGGTGACGACCTCGCGGACGAACGAGTCCTTGGTCTTGGCCGCCTCCTCGAGCTTGGCCCTCGCGTCCTCGCGCTGCTTCTCGAGCGCGCGCAGGGTGCCGTAGGTCAGCTCGGCGACGCGGTTGTAGTCGCCGGCGCGCTGGGCCCGGGCGGCCTCGTTCTTGACGTTCTCGATCTGCTCCGAGAGCTCCTTGATCTCGCGCACGCGGTCGCGCTCGCCTTGCCAGCGCGAGCGCAGCCCGGCGACCTCCTCGCGCAGCGAGGCCAGCTCGGCCTCGACCTCGCCGATCCGCTTTTTGACCGGCGCCGACTTGTCCTCGCGCAGCAGCGCCTGGCGCTCGATCTCGAGGCGGGTGATCTTGCGCTCCCGCTCGTCGATCGGCAGCGGCACGCTCTCGACCTCCATCTTCAGGCGCGCGGCGGCCTCGTCGACCAGGTCGATCGCCTTGTCGGGGAGGAAGCGGTTCTGGATGTAGCGGTGGCTGAGCTTGGCCGCGGCCACGATCGCGGCGTCCTGAATCCGGATGCCGTGGTGCGCCTCGAACTTGTCGCGCAGGCCGCGGAGGATGGCGATCGTGTCGTCGACGCTGGGCTCGTCGATCATGACCGGCTGGAAGCGCCGCTCGAGCGCCTTGTCCTTCTCGATGTGCTTGCGGTACTCGTCGAGCGTGGTGGCGCCGATGCAGCGCAGCTCGCCGCGCGCGAGCGCCGGCTTGAGCATGTTGGCGGCGTCCTGAGCGCCCTCGGCCTTGCCGGCGCCGACGAGGGTGTGGAGCTCGTCGATGAAGAGGATGATCGCGCCGTTCGCGGCCTCGACCTCCTGCAGCACGGCCTTGAGGCGCTCCTCGAATTCACCGCGGTACTTGGCGCCGGCGACCAGGGCCGCGAGGTCGAGCTGGAGGAGCTTCTTGTCCTTGAGGCTCTCGGGCACGTCGCCGGCGGTGATGCGCTGGGCGATGCCCTCGGCGATCGCCGTCTTGCCGACGCCGGGGTCGCCGATCAGCACCGGGTTGTTCTTGGTGCGACGCGACAGCACCTGCAGGGCGCGGCGGATCTCGGTGTCGCGACCGATCACCGGGTCGAGCTTGCCGGCGCGCGCGGCCGCGGTGAGGTCGCGGCAGTACTTCTGCAGCACCTCGTACTTCTGCTCGGGGTTCTCGTCCTGGACCGTCTGGGTGCCGCGGATCTCCGCCAGCGCCGACAGCAGCAGGTCGCGGCTGCCGCCGAGCTTGGCCAGCAGCTCGGCCGCGCGAATTTTCTGCTTCGTCGCCTTGGTGCTGAAGCAGGCGAGGATCAGGTGCTCGGTGCTGACGAAGCGGTCGTGCAGCTGCTCGGCCTCGGTCGCGGCGAGGTCGAGGAGCTCGCGCAGCTCGTGCGAGGGCGGCGGCTGGTCGCCGCCCTGGACGCGCGGCTGGCGGCCGAGCTCGGCCTGGATCGCGCGCAAGACCGCGGCGCCGTGGATGCCGGTGCGCTCGAGCAGCGGCAGCGCGAGGCCGCCTTCTTGCTGAAGCGAGGCGAGGAGGAGGTGCAGGCTGGTGGTCTCGGGATGACCGAGCTCGCGGCTGATGGCCTGGGCGTGCGCGAGCGCCTGACGGGTCTTGAGGGTCGCAGTTTCGGGGTTGAAGACGGCCATGGGGTTCCTCGGGCGGGCGTCGACAAAAAGACTTGGGGGACTGCGGTAGCCTGGGCTCGCGTGTCAAAATGGCAACGCGACGGCTCGCGTGCGCCGTCGTCCCGAGACCTCACGCGCCGGCCGCACTTGCGCGAGCCCCTGGCCGGGCTCAAGCTTTTGAGCTTTGCGCGAGCGGTGGCAGTTGCGGCCGGCGAGGTTCCCGGGCAGCTTCAAGCGAGCCATGGCTCGCGCTCCTGCCGTCGTCGGTCCGCTGTTCGCTTCGCTGTCGGCTCCCTTGCTGGGAGTCGTTCTCGCGGCCTCTTGCGGCGCGCCGGGGCCGAAGGCCGACGCGTCGGGGCCGAAGCCGGGCGCGCCGGCGACTGCGTCGACGCCCGTCGCGGCGAACCCGCCGACGAGCGCGGGTCCGGGGGTGCGGAGCGACGGCGAGATCGTGTCGGCGGTGAAGTGGATCGAGGGCGATCTCGAGGCGGCGCTCGCCGCGGCGAAAGCGGAGAGCAAGCTGGTGTTCGTCGATGTCGGCGCGTACTGGTGCCCGCCCTGCCGCGAGCTCGAGGAGAAGGTGTTCACGCGCGACGATGTCGGCGCGGCGCTGGCCAAGTACGTCGCGCTGCACGTCGACGCCGAGAAGGGCGAGGGCCCCGAGCTGGTGGCCCGCTACAAGGTGCAGGCCTACCCGACGCTGCTGGTGCTCGACGCGAACGGGGTCGAGAAGGGCCGCCTGGTCGATGCGATGGAGCCGCCGGCGCTGCTCGCCGCGCTCGCGAAGATCGCCGCCGGCGGCGACGTGCTCGCCGAGCTCGAGCAGAAGGTCGCGGCCGCGCCCGACGACCTGCAGGCGCGCTACGAGCTCGGCGTCGCGTACGCGCTGGCGGCCAAGCGCGCGCAGGCCGAGGCGGAGTTCGAGCGCGTGATCGCGGGCGACCCCGACAACGCCAAGGGCCTCGCGGCCAAGGCGATGTCCGACCGCGCGGCCTTCCTCGTGGCGAAGATCGACGGCGACTCCGAGCGGGCGATCACGCTCTACAAGGAGCTGCAGCAGAAGTACCCGGCGGCCAAGGAGAGCATCCGCGCCTTCCGGGCGATCGGCCGCGAGCTGCACAAGCTCGGGCGCGACGTCGAGGCGGTCGACAGCCTCAAGGCGATGGTCGCGAGCGACCAGAACAACGACGACCTCAAGAGCTCGTTCGGGTGGTTCGCCTTCCGCGAGCGTTGCGGCCAGGCAGCGGCGCTCGAGGCCGTCGACCTGGCGGTGGCGAAGCAGCCCGACAACGCCGAGCTGTATTATTTGCGGGCCGAGCTGCAGCACCAGCTCGGGCGCGGCGCGGAGGCCGTGGCGGCCATCCGCGAGGCCGCCCGGCTCGAGCCCGAGTCGGCCTTCTACAAGCGCCAGGTGCGGCGCTTCACTGAGCTGTCTGGAGGGACATGATGGCGATGACCACCGGCATCGTCGCGCTCGCGACCGCGCTCGCGCTGGCGGCGCCCCCACCGCCACCGAGCGATCCCGAGTCGTTCGGCGGTTACCACGCCTTCGGCGAGAACCGCGAGAGAGAACCAGTCGATGGCCACGAGAAGGTCGTCACCGGCACGGTCATCCTGCCGCTGGGTCTCCTGCGGACCGGCTTGGGCGTGGCGATGTACGTGATGGCCTCGCCGCAGTACTGCAACCGCATCTACGGCTCCAACGCGACCGACCAGACGTGCCGCGGCCTGCAGATCTACGGGCTCGTCGGCGTGGGCATGGGTGGACTCATGGCGGTCACCGGGGCGGTCTTCCTCGCGTGGGGCCTGACCCAGCGGGCTCGGCACCATCGCTGGATGCGGGACCACGGCATGGCGATCGCGCCGATGATGTCCCGAGAGGTGCGCGGACTTTCGTTCGGCTTCCGCTTTTGAGGCCGCTGCGGGCGCGCGACGGTTTGCGCGGCCGGAGCGTTGCAGCGCCGTGACGTGCCCGCGCTCGGGCGTGCATTTGCAGCGGCATCGGGCCCGGATGCGCCCGCTATCGGGGTCGGGCCGACGTTCGCGCCCCGCGCCGCGCAGATCTGCACTTCGCAGGAAAGCTGCGATGGACCGGCACGATCGGTATAGTGGCCGTCACGGACGCCCGGACACGGCCCGTGCTTCGGTGTCCAACTCGACGGGCCCCCGTCCTCGACTCTCATTTCACCCAACTCTCGAAGGAACCTTCCGCTTATGAAGCGCGCGTTGTTTTCTAGCCTCGTGGCTGTCGGCCTGGTCGGCTGCGGTGACGATGGCAAGCAAGTGGACACCACCGCCAGCAGCAATTCGATGACGGGCATCATGACGCTGCCGGTCAACACGACCGACGCGTCGACCACGACCACCGCGGCGGACCCGACCACCGAGACGGTGCCGACCGGCACCGCCACCATGTCCACCGAGACGGAGACGGGCAACACCACGTTCGACCCGAACGACTGCGGCGAGGCGTCGGTCGAGGTCCCGGTGGTGACGCCGAACGTCATGCTCGTGCTCGACAAGTCGGGCTCGATGGTCACCCCGGACAAGGGCTACTGGGACCACGACGGCGACGACGCCAACGACGACGGCATCCAGGACGCCGACCCCATGATGATGGCGGCGGCGACCCCGAAGATCACGCGCTGGAAGTCGCTCTACAGCGTCGTCGACTTCATCACCGGCACGTTCGAGAACTCGATGAACCTCGGCGCGGTGCTGTTCCCGTCGAAGATGGCCGCCTCGGCCTACAACGCGACGGCCTGCCCGGTGAACATGACGCCCGAGGTGGAGATCGCGCCGATGAACGGCCAGGCGATCCTCAACGCCATCCCCGGCGCCGACGAGACCGACATGACCATCAAGGGCGGCACGCCGGCGACCAAGGGCGTCAAGGCGGCGCTCGCCGAGCTCGGCACCATCCAGGACGGCCAGCCGCAGTTCATCATCCTCGTCACCGACGGCGCGGCCAACTGTCGCGAGGACGCGGCCAACAACTCCGAGCTGTTCGAGCAGTACGACGAGAACCTGGCGGCGGTGGTCGGCGACGCGTTCGGCAACCTCAACATCCCGACCTACGTCGTCGGCATCGCCATCAAGGACGAGACGAGCCCGACCGCCAACGACGGCAACCCGGACGCCACCAACGCGTACGCGAAGCTCAACGAGCTGGCCGACATCGGCGGCCGTCCGCGCGAGGGCGACGTCAAGTTCTACGACACGCAGAACCAGGTCGAGCTGCAGATGGCGCTCGAGGAGATCTCGATGCAGATCCTGAGCTGCACGATCACCCTCGACCCGGTGCCGAAGTACCCCGACTACGTCGAGGTCAGCGTCAACGGCATGGCCTACGGCAGCACCAAGGTCGCCAGCTGCGACGGCAGCGAGGACGGCTGGATGTTCACGACGCCCGACAAGAACGAGATCATCCTGTGCGGCAAGGCCTGCTCCGACTTCCAGATGAGCGGCGTCCTCGACGCGCAGTACCGCTGCCCGAACTCGGGCTAGCGCGCCGCGCGGCGTGACGGAGCGTGAAGCTCCGGCCGCGTCGCCCGGGTCTCAATTCACGACCGCGGGGTCGCCGAATCGGCGGTCCTGCGGTTTCTCGTTTGGGTCGGCGCGCGCGCGCGCTCAGGGCTCGGGGTTGAACTGGGCGCAGGCCGAGACGACGTCGTCGAGCACGCCGCTGAAGGTGGCCGCGAGGTCGCCCTTGCAGATGTTCTGGAACAGGCCGCGCTCGCGGAAGCCGCGGGTGATCGTGATGATGCGGCGGCCCGGGGCGGCGTCGCCGTAGACGCCCTGGCACACGGTCTCGGGCATCTCGAACACGCCCTGGCCGCCGGCGATGGCGAGCACCACCAGGCGGTCGAGGTCGCCGCCCACTGCGTCGACGATCCGCTGGCGGATGGCGACCGAGGTGTCGAGCACGAAGTCGTAGGTGTCCTCGTCGGTGAGGATGACGATGAACAGCAGCGAGTCGTCGCGCAAGAAGCCGGCGTTGGCCGGGTCGTGCAGCGCCTCGGCGAGGTTGTAGTAGGTCATCTCCTCGGTGCCGCTGCGGGTGGCGGCGACGCAGGCGAACTCGTCGGCGAAGCTGTCCGAGGGGCCGACCAGCCAGCGCTGCCCCTCGGGCAGGCCGCACGCGGTCTCGGGGCTCTCGGGCATGGTCGGGAAGTCGCGGTGGGTGTGCATGGCCGTGAAGCCCTGCTCGCTCGAGACGACGCCGACGTGGAAGTCCTCGACATAGGTGAGCTCCTCCAGCAGCGCGTCGGTGAACTCGGCCAGCACCGGCGGCATGCCGTTCGCGCCGCGCAGCGCGTCCTGCTCCTCGTCCATGCTGCCCGAGCCGTCGATGGCGAACAGCAGGTCGATGCGCTTGCAGCCCGTCGGCGGCATCTCCGGGTCGGGCTCCTCGTAGTCGAAGTCCTCGCAGGTCTTGACCGCCAGCGGGGCGAAGTCGGCCAGCGCCGCCACGTACGAGGTCTCCGACTTCTCGTAGTGCCGGCTCTTGTCGCTGACCGCCAGCGAGAACATGTTCAGCTCGGGCGCGCCGTCGCCGTAGGTGAACGCCGACACGCGCCGGCGGTCGCCGTCGCCGACCAGCCGCAAGTAGGCCTCCGAGGCCTGGCCCGGCTGGGCGTACATGTTGGCCTGCTTGTCGTCGGTGGCGGCCACCAGCATCGCCAGGCCCGTGGCCCCGGGCGCCGGCCAGTCGGCGCGCTCGAGCACCGGGAACATCAGGCCGGAGAACATGAAGTTGCCGACGTCGAAGTCGCTGACGTAGACGTCGAAGCGATCGAGCGTGCAGCGCAGCGCGTCCACGGCCCCGGGCGCGACCTCGCCGGCGGCGCCGAACACGAGGATCGGGTCGTCGGCGGCGTTGCCCGCGGCCGCCAGGCAGTCGGTGGTCGCCATGAACTCGGTGCCGACGTTCGGCAAGATCCGGACCGTGGCGCCTGTCTCTTCGACCAGATTCTCGAAGTGCTCGACGAGCGCGTCCTGTTGGCTCGGGCCGTAGATCTTGGCGCTCGGGTGCAGCACCAGCGAGACGTCGATCTGGGCGCAGAAGGTCGGCGCCGGCGGGCCGCCGGTGTCGGTCTCGCCGCCCGTGGTGGGCACGCCGGTGGTCGGCGCGGGGCCGTCGCCGGTGGTCGCGGCAGTGAGGTCGATCCCGCCGCTGCTGCCGGTCGAGGCGGCGCTGTCGGTCGCGGCGGCGCTGCCGTCGCCGCAGGCCGTCAGCGCGGCGATCAGGGACACGGACAGCCAGGGGCGGGCGCGCGGCATCGTCTGCTCCGAGCAATAGGCGATGTCGCGGGGGCTGTCGAGCGCGTGCTAGCGTTCGCCCATGTCCGCCGCGTCCTCGCCGGCCCAGGGCCTCGACCCACTGCGCCGCCGGCTCATCGAGCGCCTGCCGAAGGCCGAATTGCACCTGCACCTCGAGGGCTCGGTCGAGCCGGAGCTGGCGCTCGCGCTCGCGCGCAAGCACGGCAAGCCGTTGCCCGGCGACGAGGGCGGCGTGGAGGGCCTGCGCCGCAGCTACGTGTTCAAGGACTTCGGCGAGTTCGTGCGCATGTACCTCGCCATCTCGGCCTGCCTCAGCGACAAGGAGGACTTCGCGGCGATCGTCGTCGACCTCGCGCGCAAGCTCGCGGCCGACAACGTGCGCCACGCCGAGGTCACGTTCACGCCGATGACCCACGTCAACCGCGGCGTCGCCGGCGACACGCTGCTGGCCGGCCTCGCCGAGGGCCGCGCGCGCGCCCGGGCCGAGCACGGCGTCGAGCTGGCGTGGGTGTTCGACATCGTCCGCCACCGCTTCGCCGAGGGCGCGCCGACTCTGGCGCTGGCGCTCGAGGGCCGCGAGGTCGGCGTGATCGGCCTCGGCTTCGCCGGCCCGGAGTCGCCGCAGTGGCCGACCGCGCCGTACGCCCCGCTGTTCGCCAGGGCCCGCGCCGAGGGCCTGCGCTCGCTGCCCCACGCGGGCGAGATGGACGGGCCGTCGAGCGTGTGGAGCGCGCTGCGTGAGCTGGGCGCCGACCGGATCGGTCACGGCGTGCAGTGCCTCGCCGACCCGGCGCTGGTCGAGTACCTGCGCGAGCACCGGGTGCCGCTCGAGGTGTGCCCGACCAGCAACCTGGGCATCGGCCTTTATCCAGGTCTGGCCGAGCACCCACTTCCGCAGCTGCTGGCTGCGGGCCTGCACGTCTCGCTCGCCAGCGACGACCCGCCGATGTTCGCGACCTCGCTCGGCGAGGAGTACCGCCGCTGCGCCGCCGCGTTCGGCTGGGACGCGGCTCAGATCGCCGCGCTCGCGCGCAACAGCGTCGAGCACAGCTTCATGCCGTCCGAAGCCAAGGACCGGCTGCTGGCCGAACAGGCCGCTGTGCTCGCTGAACTTCACCCATTCGGCGGCGCCCCGCGAGAGTGAGTAGGCGCCGCTGCGCGGTCTCGTTCGCGAGCGTCCGGCGGGGCGCCCGCCGGATCGCTGCATTCGCGTGCCTGTCCTGGGGAACGACGGTTCGGTTATCCTCCGGCGCCCGGCAGCGATGCCAGGAGGACGTATCAGCGACGACTCCCATGACTCCGAGCCCGAGGCGGTCTCGGTCGTGATCCCGCGGATCGAGCGGATCCACGACCTGCTCGCCTCGATCTCCCTCGACGAGTTCGACCCCGCGGCCGACCTCCTGCCGCTCGCGCATCAGGACCGCTTCGGCGCGCTCGAGGAGACGATCAACCTGTTCGCGCTGCAGCTCGACGTCACCGTGCGCGAGCACCGGGGCACGATCTGCGAGCTCGAGGCGTCGCGGCGCGAGCTTCAGGACAAGCTGACGACCATCGAGGAGCAGCGCGCGGCGATCCGGACGATGTCGACGCCGGTGGTCGAGCTGTGGGACGACGTGCTGGCGCTGCCGATCGTCGGCATGGTCGACGCGCGCCGCGCCGACGAGATGATCGCCGACCTGCTCGAGCGGGTCACGCAGGCGCGGGCGCGCTGCGTCATCATCGACCTCACCGGCGTCGAGCTGGTCGACACCGCGACTGCGGGGCACTTCCTGCGCCTGGTCGCGACCACCCGGCTGATCGGCACCTTCTGCGTCATCACCGGGCTGAACCCGCGGATCGCCGCGGCGATGACCGAGCTCGGCGTCGACCTCGGCGGCACGCCGACGCTCGCCACGCTCAAGGACGGCCTCAAGGCCTGCTTCGCCCACCTGGGCCGCGTCGCGGCTCGGAGGTCGCAGTGACGCAGTACGTGCCGATGGCCCCGAACATCTCGGTGTACGGGCAGACCACCAGCGTGTTCATCGACGTCCTCAAGCAGTTCTCGGTGCTGCAGAAGGCGATGCTCGACGCGCTCGGCGTCGAGCGGTTCGAGCCGCACGCGTGGTACCCGCAGCGGCTGATCTTGCGCGCCTACCAGAAGGTCGACTTGTTGCTCGGCGCCCGCGGGCTCGAGCGGTTCGGGCGCCAGATCCCGGCGCTGGTCGCCTTCCCGCCGGGCATCGACGGCGCCCACACGGTGCTGTCCAAGCTCGACACGATCTATCACCTCAATCACAGCCGCGACGGCGTCGTCATGTTCGATCTCGCCACCGGCGACATGACCGAGGGCATCGGCCACTACACCTACGAGCGCGTCGGCGAGCGCGAAGTGTTGATGCTCTGCGACAACCCTTACCCCTGCCGCTTCGACATGGGCCTCGTGCACGGCTTCGCCGGCCGCTTCGAGCCCGACGTACAGGTCGCGCACGAGTCCAGCGAGTGCCGGGCCAGGGGCGGCGCCAAGTGCCTCTACCGGTTGTCCTGGTGAGGTGACGCGGCGGGCGTCCTGGTACAGTGCGGCGAATGCGTCGCCTCGCCCCCCGCTGGTTCGCCCCGCTCCTCGCTGCCCCGCTGGCGCTCGCCGGCTGCGGGACTGAGAAGTCCGAAAAGACAGGTCCGAACGAGCAGGTCGAAGCGCCGCCGGCCGCCCGCGCCGAGGAACCGCCCGAGCCGCTGCCGGCGCTGCGCACCGGCACCCTCGCGCCGGCCGAGCACGCCGAGCTCAAGGGGGCGATCGCGGCTTACCGGGTCGAGGGCGAGGTCGAGTACGTCGAGGTCCGGCTGCCCGTCACCGGCGACGACCTCTCGCTCGACTGGGACCGCCTGCACGTCGAGCTCGACGGCGCCGGCCCGGGTCACGTCGGCGTGCTGGCCAACGGGACAGGTGCGACCGAGGCGGTGGTGCTGGTCCGCCGGCCTAAGTCGGCGGCCGCGCCCGAGGCCCTGCGCGGGGCGCTGCTGGCCCGCCGCTGGCAAGACGGGCGCAACGAGTGGGTCCGGGTGCCGTTCGGCGGCGCCGGTCCGGCGAAGCAGGCCGACGACGCCGGGCTGGTCGCGCGCTGGGCCGAGGCGCTGGCGCACGTGCTCGGCGACACGTGGACCGAGCCGCACCCGTGGAAGCAGTTCGCGGCCGGGCGGATCGCCACCTGGCTCAAGAAACAGCCGGGGGCCAAGGCGATCGCCGGCTCCGACCTGCTGCGCGACCGGCCGGCCCGCACCGACCTGTCGCAGCTGATGGACACCACCACCGGGGTGATGTCGATGCAGGAGGCGCTGCAGCACGACCGCGGGCTGCGCCTGTCCCGAGATACAGGTCCGCGCACGGTCGCGCTGGCCGACCTCAAGCCGCCGCCGCTGGCAGCCCACCCGTTCGCGGCGATGCAGGCGGCGCTGCCGAACCCGAACGGCGGCACGGCCGAGCCGCTGGCCGCGGCGACGCCGGCGGAGTTCTGGTACGCCCGCGTCGACGACGTGCGCCTGCTGCTGCGCCTGCTCGACGAGGCAGACACGTGGATCACGCCGGTCGTGCAGATCTTGCAACAAAACCCGGAGGACCGCAGCCTGACGGCGCGATACCAGCGCCAGCTCGGTCTGCGCCGCAGCGACCTGGCGAAGCTGTTCGGCCACACGGTGGTCGGCGAGGTGGCGATCGTCGGCAGCGACCCGTACCTGCGCGAGGGCACCGACGTGACCCTGATCTTCGCGCTCAAGCAGCCGGAGGTGTATGGCGCGGAGCTGACCCGCCAGCTCGACGGCTACCGCGCCGAGGTGGCGGGGATCGAGGAGACGACGGTGAAGCTGGCCGGGGTCGACGTCCAGCGCGCGGCCGACCCGAACGGCCAGGTCCGCCAGCACCGCGCCCGCGTCGGCGACCTCGCGTTCGTGTCCAACAGCCCCGGCGCGCTCGCCCGCGTGCTCGCGGCCGCCCAGGGCCAGGCGCCCCGGCTGGCGGATGAACCTGACCTGAAGTACATGCTGGCCCGCGACCCCGGCACGCACCAGGCGCTGGCGTTCCTCAGCGACAAGTTCATCGCCGCGGTCGTCGGCCCGCAGCAGAAGATCCTCGCCGCCCGCCGCCAGGAGGCGCTCGCCGAGCTGCTGGTGCCCGGCTACGCGGCGCTGCTCCACGGCTGGCTGTTCGGACATGCCCCGAAGGACACAAAGGAATTGACCGCGGCCGGGCTGCTCGCGGCCGACGAGCTCAAGCACGTCGGCGGCGAGGCGATCGGATTCACGCCGGGCCAGGCGGCGCGCTCGAGCTGGGGCTCGCCCGAGGCGCTGACGCCGATCGTCGACCTGCCGGCGCTCGAGAAGGTCAGCGAGGCGGAGCGGAACGCGTACGACAACTTCGCCCTCGGCTACCAGAACTACTGGCAACAGTTCATCGACCCGGTGGCGATCCGCCTCGACGTGCGCGACGAGGCCGAGGGAGCGGTCGCCGATGTCGACGTGCGCGTGCTGCCGCTGATCTCGGCGACCGACTACAGCCAGATCGAGAGCGTGGTCGGCAAGTCGCGGGTGACCGTGACCGCGAGCGACCGCGGGCTACAGGCGGTGTGGGCGGTGGGCCAGGACAGCCAGCTGCGCCGCGACATGGACCAGCTGATGCGCACGCTCACCGGCAAGGGCGACGTCGGGCTCGGCTGGCTCGGCGACTGGGTGATGCTCGGCCTCGACGACCGCGCGGGCCTGGTCGGGCTGCTGTCGCAGTGGGACGACACGGCCCAGCTGCCGCCGAAGCGCGAGCGCAACCAGCTCGAGGACCTCGAGCTGTGGCAGCAGATCGGCAAGTTCCCGGGCTACGCGATCGCCGAGGTCAAGAACCCGACGATGCTGGTGGCGACTCTGGCGGCGATCAAGACGACGGTGGAGTCGGTCGCGCCGGGGATGGTGGCGTGGGACCCGGTGGCCCGCCACCGCGACCTGCCGATCGTGCGCATCGGCGTCAACCCGGGCGCGCCGCTGCTGCCCGACAAGGCGATCGCAGAGGCGTTCGGGATCCACTACGTGCAGACGGGCGCGGCGATCGTGGTCGGCCTCGACCGCCCGACAGTGACCCGCGTGATCGACGATCTTCTCGACGGCCGCCTGCCGAAAGTCGGGGCCGCGACCGACCCGCAATTCGTGGTGCAGACCCGCACTGCCGTCGGCGCGCCGCTGTGGACGGCGCTGCTGTGGATGCTGCAGGGCCAGGCCAACACCGCGAGCAAGTCGGCGCTGCGCTCGGCGGAGATCTTGCTCCGCGGCGACCCGGCGGCGACGCAGTCGACGGAGGGGCTGGCGCGGCTCGGCCTGCAGTACTTCGGCTTCGCGCCGCTCAACGCCCACGGTACGCCGGAGTTCACGCTCCGCCCCGAAGGCGCGGCCGACCCGCTGCAAGGCTCGGCGGTCGCCCCGACGTTCCCGCCGCTGCCGATCGCAGGCTCGCCGATCGAGCGGCTGATGCAGCGCCTCACCGCGGTCCGCGGCGAGGTGGCGTTCGACAAGGAGCCGGAGGCCGCGGGCCCCGACGCCCGCTCGCTGCGCACGAAGTTCTCGCTGCACCTCGGGCCAGCGCCGAAATAATCTGTCCGATCGGCCAGGTCGTAGCCCGCGTGCGGCCGGGCTGACCATTCGGACAGTGCCCGGCCGCGCCGGGCAGTGCTCATGCACCAGCTGACCCTTCGGACAGGGTGCGAATTCGAGCAGGGCCACTTTGGGGCTCGCGCGCGGGCGCGGGCTCGGCGATCCTCGGGCTCGTGTCTCGCCGGTCGACCCAGTTGTTGCGCACCGGGCTCGTCGCCGCGGTGCTGTTCTTCGTCGCGCTGATCGCCGAGTGGAAGCTCGCCGGCCTGGTGCTCAAGCCGATCCCGGTGCTGTGCGTGCTGGCGTGGTTGTGGCCGCTGCGCGGCGCCGACGCCCGCCGGCTCCGCCTCGGCCTGGTGCTCTCGGTGCTCGGCGACGTGCTGCTGGCAGAGGCGCTGGACCTGTTCATCGCCGGCCTGGCGGCGTTCCTGCTGGCGCACGTGGCCTACGTGGCGGCCTTCGTCGGCCGCACGCGCGCGCTGCACTTGCTACGGCTGGCGCCGATCGCAGTGTTCGGCTGGTCCGTGTACGGCTGGCTGGCGCCGAACCTCGGCGAGCTGCGCGGGCCGGTGCTGGCCTACGTGATCGTGATCTGCGCGATGATGTGGCGCGCCGCGGCCCAGGTCGGCGAGCGGCCCGGCGAGGAAGGCCGCGCGTGGGCGGGCCTGGCCGGGGCGATCGCGTTCGCGCTGAGCGACACTCTGATCGCGGTCAACCGCTTCGTCGCCTGGTCGCTCGGCGTGGAGCTGCTGCTGATGGTGCTCTACTGGGTGGCGCAGGTGCTGATCGCGTCGTCCGTGGCGCGCGAGGAGTGAGGCGCGGCGAGGGGGAGTCTCCGAGGGCCTCGCGCTCGCACATGCTGTGAAGCCCTGTGCGAGCGCGCGTCGACGAGCGCGAGTGACTGCGGAGTCGGCTCGCTCGGCATCGTCGAGGTGTTCGAAAGGACATGCCCCGTCGAGCATGTCCTTTCGGTCACGTCGGCGCGAGGTGGTGCGCGACGGCGGCGTTGAGCCAGTGCCACTCCTCGTTGAGCCCGCTCTGGGGCGGCTGGCCCTTGAGGATGGCGACGAGCTCCCAGTAGCGGCTGGCACGGGGGTCATGGCCCTGGCTCTTCTCGTGCAGCGTGGCGCGCCAGGCGGGCGTGTCGGGCTTGCTCATGGCAGCGGCGAGGCCGGCCGCCATGCGCTCGACGACGGGGCGAGCGGCCGCGTCGGTCGGGGCGACGCCGCGATCGATGAGCTCGCGCGCGGCGGCGTTGGCCTCCTGGCTGACGCGCTGATGGGCGGCGAGGTCGAGGCCAGAGTTCCAGGTCTCGGCCGCAGCATCGCGCATCTTCTTGATAAATTCCTCGTTTTGGACGATCTCTGCCAGCTCGATCCAGGCGTCGAGCTGCTCCGGCGTCGGCACCTCCGGCAGCGTCGGCGCGCTCGCCTGCATCATCTGGCGCTTCCAGGTGTCGTCGATCGGCACGCCCTCGGACACGCGCTCGTAGAAGCGCTCGATGACTGCCTTGCGTTCTTCGGTGGTAAGTCGGGTCACGGTACACAACCTCCTGATGTCGGCTTGGTCAGGCTCGGAGCGAAGCGCGGCGCGCAGGGCCGCGGCGATGTGCTGCAGCGAGGCGATGTGGGTCTCGATGGCGCTGAGCCGCAGGCGCAGGGCCTCGGCCAGAGTCATGTCGCGGGCGAAGATCGCCTTGATCGCGGCGATCCCCAGCCCGGCCTCGCGCAGGGTGCGGATCAGATCGAGCCGCACGACCGCGTCCTCGGCGTAGACGCGGTAGCCGCTGCGCGTCCGTCCGACGGGCGGCAAGAGCCCCTCGTCGGAGTAGAAGCGCAGCGTCTTGACCGGCACGCCCGACCGACGCGCGAGCGCGCCGATCGTGATTCGCTCGTTCACCATGGCGACACCGTGAGGCCTCCCGTAACGGGAGAGTCAAGCACGGATCGCCGGAGAAGATGAAGAATGCATCGCACGGGCGCTGGCGCCCGGTCGCCGGCTTTCGCGGGGCCCCCGGAGGTCGTATCGTCGCCGGGACGTGAGCCGGGCAGCGCGAACCAGCGAGTGGGTGGCCGCAGTCGTGCTCGCTGGATCGGCCTGCGCTCCGCCGAGCGGTGATGCGGTACGAGCGACGGACGCGAGCGCGGGCATCGCACGGGAGGCGAGCGCCGGCGCGGCGGCGCGGACGAGTGAGAACGCGGGCGTCGCGGCGAGCGCGAGCGGGACGAGCGGCGTCGCCAGCGAGGATGGCACGGCGAACTTCGCGACGAGCTCGAGCGTGAATGGCACCGCGAATGTTGCTGCGGGAGGCACCGCGAGTGAGGCGAGCGCTGCGAGTCCCGCAGGCATGGCACCGCGGCCGCCGCTCGCGGTCGGGCCGTTGCATCCGGAGCTGCCGGCGCGGTTGCCCGAGCCGCTGCGCTGGCTGGCGATCGGCGGCGGGGCGACGCCCGAGTTCAATCAAGTGTCGATCGAGCAGGACCTGCTGCTGGCGCAGGAGGTCTTCGGGACAGGTGGCGCGCTGCTGTTCGCTGGCGGACCCGGCAGTCACGGGGTGCAGGTCGAGGACGCCGAGGCGCGCGCAGACCCGCTGCTGGCGAAGCTCGCCGAGCTGTTCGGGCCGCGCGGCGGGCGGGTGGCGACGTACCGGCCGACGCAGACCTCGCCGATCGCCGCGGCGACCCGCAGCAACGCGCTCGAAGCGGTGAAGCAGGCGATCGCGCAGCCGGGGTCGCTGCTGCGGTTGTACCTCGCGGGTCACGGCGAACGCGGCGAGCCGCCGCGCGAGGGCGGGCTGAGTCTGTGGGGCCAGACGTCGCTGCGCGTGGGCGAGCTCGCGGAGGTGCTCGACGCCGCCGAGCGCCCGGTGCAGGTGGTGGCGACGAGCTGCTTCTCGGGTGCGTTCGCCGAGATCGTGTTCGCGCGCGCGGAGCAGGCGGCCGGCCCGGCGCCGACGATCCGCTGCGGCCTGTTCGCGGCGACGGCCGAGCGCGAGGCCTCCGGCTGCGATCCCAACCCCGACCGCGCGGCCCAGGAGGGCTACGCGCTGCACTTTTTGAATGCGCTGCGCGGGCGCGATCGCGGCGGTGAGCCAGTGCCGCTCGACCTCGATGGCGACGGGACGATCTCGCCGCTCGAGGCGCACGCGCGGGCGCGGATCGCCGGGCAGGGGATCGACGTGCCCACGACCACCTCGGAGCGGTGGCTGTACGCGGCCGCGCCGACCCGCGGCAAGTCGCGGCCTGCCGCGCTGCCAGAGGAGGACGCGGTGATCGCCGGGCTGACGGCGGCGCTCGGCTTCACCCGGGAGGACGAGGTCGGGGTCGCTCTGGAACATGTCCTGAAGGACACGTCAGCCACGTACGAGCGCCTCGACGCGGCCAGCGGGCGCGAGGACGAGGCCTATCGTGCGGCGGCGGCCGAGCTGCTGGCGCGCTTCCCCGTGCTCGACGATCCGTGGCACCCGGACTTCGCGCCGACGCTGGCGGCCCACCGGGCGCAGATCGAGGCGCTGTTGGCAGGCAGCGCCCCCTACGCGGCGTTTCGCGCGGCGCAGGACGAGGTCGCCGCGGTGCAGGCCGAGGTCGCCGAGCTGCTGGCCCGCAGCGCGCGGCTCGAGCGGCTGCTGCGGGCGTTCCGCGTCCGCACCCTCGCGGGTCGCCTCAAGGCGCGCGGCGGCCCGGCCTGGGCCCGCTACGAGGCGCTCCTCGCTTGCGAGCGTGGACAGCCCTGAGAGACATGCTCTAAAGGATAGGTCTCATGGGGCATGTCCACCAAGACATGCACCATGGTTCATGGCGAAATAGACAGCTCACTCGGCTCGCAGCGGGGCCGGGTCGGCGATCGTGATGGTGCGGTGGATCTCCTCGCTGACGAGGCCGAGCGCCATCGGGCGGCGGACGCCGGGCAGGACCGCGACGTCGTAGAGCTCCTCGACCACCCCGTCGAGGCGGAGCCAGTGGGCGACCTCGCCGGTGCGGGTGTCGACGACCAGCAGGCCGCAGCGGGGTTCGGCGCCGCGGGCGGCGAGGTTGGCATCGAGCTCGAGGCCAGCGAAGGTGCGGCTGCCGCGGGGTTTCGACAGGCCGACCAGCGCGTAGGGGCCGGCGAAGCACAGGCCGCGGGCGTAGCCGGGGCAGAAGCAGACCGGCTCGAAGCGACCGGCGGCGTCGAGCTTGCCCAAGAAGCCGGTGCCGGCCTCGAGCAGCCACAGCGCGCCGTCGTGCAGGCGCGGCGAGTGGGGCATCGACAGGCCCTCGGCGACGACCGCGTCGGTGCGGACGTCGATCACCACGCCGCCGCCGCGTCGGTGGTCGCGCCAGCCGTCGGCGACGTCGCTGCGCGCCACCGCAGTGACGAACGCGGGGCTGCAGTCGTCCATGGCCAGGCCGTTGAGGTGGCAGCGGTCCTCGGCGGCCAGGCGCGAGACGAACGGCGGGCGCCACAGCGGGGCGAAGCTGGCGCGCGGGGCGAGGGTGGCCAGGCAGCTGAACAGGGTGTTGACGAACACGGGGCGGCCGGCGCGGTCGACCGCGAGGTCGTGGACGTCGAGGTCGCCGGTGGTGTGGGCGACGCGCGGGACGTACAGGCGGTCGTAGCCCTCGTGGACATGTCCCGAAGGCAAGGCGTTGTCGAGGCGCCACAGCTGGTAGAGCGTGGCCAGCCACAGCGACTCGCCGTCGACGCACAGGCCCATGCAGCGGGCGAAGGTGCGCTCGAACAGCGACAGCCGCCCGCCGTCGCCGCTGCCGAGCAGGAACAGCTTGCCGGCCTGGTAGGTGGTGAACGCCAGGCTCACGCCGAGCTCGGCGAGGAGGCCGGGGAAGTGGCGCGAGCTCAGGACCTCGAGGCGTTCGGCCATGCGGCGACGATAGCAGGGATGGCGCAGGACTGTCAGCCGATGAGATGTCCGAATGGACATGCTCCGAGGATCATGTCGGCCTCGCCGCGCGCCTGTCGGCCGCGAGGCTGATATGCCCGAAGGGTCAGGTCAGAGCGTGACCTGGGCCTCGACCGCGGCCACCACCCGCAGGGTGAAGACCGGGCTCTGGTAGACGTGGTAGCCGTCCTGGACGCCGCCGTCGACGAAGCCGCCGCCGGCGAGGTCGGCCTGGAGGACGCCGAGCTGGCCGTCGACGATCAGCGAGTGTGTCCGCGGGGACATGGCCCGAAGGTCACGCCACTCGAGCTTGAGGGTGTTGCCGCCGTCGCCGAGGTCGACCGCCTCGACGTCGACGAGGTCGAGGTCGGAGCGGAGGGTGAGGTCGAGGGTGACGCTCTGGCCGGTCAGGCGCACGGTGTCGAAGCCGGCGCCGCCGTCGATGCGGACGAAGTCGACGGTGACGCAGCGGAGGTCGTCGTCGCCGGCGCCGGCGTAGACGATGTCGGGGCCCTCGGCGGCGACGACGTCGTTGCCGCGGCCGGCGATCAGCGACTCGCCCGCCGGGGTGCCGGGGATGTTCTCGGGACCTGGCCCGTAGGACATGGAGGCGGCGCCGCTGAAGTTGCCGCCGAACACCACGTAGCTGCGGCCGGCGTCGTCGCCCTTGCCGTCGTTGCCGCGGGCGCCGATGATCACGTCGGCGTGGCCGTCGCCGTTGACGTCGCCGGCGGGCGCGACCGAAAAGCCGCAGTAGTCCTCGGTCGATTCGCCGGCCAGCGAGAAGCCGCCGTCGCCGTTCTCGATCCACGCCAGCGAGGTGCTGAGGACGTCGGGCCCGCCGAACACCACGTAGCCGCGGCCGGAGTCGCCGCCGTGCGGGCTGGCTCCGGGCGCGCCGACCAGCACGTCGTCGTAGCCGTCGCCGTCGACGTCGCCGGCGCGCTCGACCGAGGTGCCGGCGTAGTCGCGGCTCTGCACGCCGGAGAGGCTGAAGCCGGTCGGGGCCTTGGCGAGCTGCTGCAGGCCGCCGGACACCAGGTCGGGCCCGCCGAACACGACGTAGGCGCGGCCGCTGTCCTCGGGCCCGGCGTCGGCCAGCGGGGCGCCCATGGCCAGGTCGGCGAAGCCGTCGCCGTCGACGTCGCCGAGGCCCGCGACCGCGAAGCCGGAGCGGTCGTAAGCAGCGGCGCCGTCGAAGTAACGCCCGCCCTGGTCGGCGGCGATGTCGGTGAGCTGCACCGCGACCTGGTCGGGCTTGCCGTAGACGAGGTAGGTGCGGCCGGCGCTGTCGCCGGCGGTGTCGTGGCCGTAGGCGCCGACGAGGATGTCCGAAAGGCCATCCCCGTCGACGTCGCCGGCGCCGGCCACCGCGAAGCCGGCGAAGTCGAGGCTGACCTCGCCGTTGACCGCGAAGCCGTCGCCGATGCCGGCGCTGATGTCGGACAGCAGGGTCGGCTTGTCCTCGCCGTGGCCGAACACGACGTAGGCCGCGCCCGAGAACGAGCCGCCGGGGTCGGCCCCGTAGGCGCCGACGACGAGGTCGGCGAGGCCGTCGCCGTCGACGTCGCCCGCGCCGGCGACGCTGCGCCCGGCCGCGTCGCCGGCCTTTTCGCCGAGGATCGCAAACCCGCCGACGCCCGAGGCCACGTCGGCGAGGAAGATCGGCTCGAGGTCGTCCTTGCCGAACACCACGTAGGCCGAGCCCGAAGAGGTGCCGTTGGTCGAGGCCTTGGGCGCACCGATCACCAGGTCGGCGAAGCCGTCGCCGTCGACGTCGCCGGCCGCGGCGACCGTGGTGCCGGCGAAGTCGCCGGGCAGCTCGCCGTAGATGATGAAGCCGCGCTGCTGCGCCTCGAGCTTGCTCAGCGCGACCGAGTCGCCGTCGACCTGGCCCTGGACGACGTAGATCCGCCCGGTGTTGCCGTCGGCGTTGCGAGCGGCGACCGCGACCTCGGCGAGGCCGTCGCCGTCGAGGTCGCCGACGGCGTGCACGCTGCGCCCCGAGTAATGGCCGGGGGCCTGGCCGTCGATCGCGAACCCGCCGATGCCGTCGGCGACGTACTCGAGGTCGATCGAGGTCGGGCGCACTTCGATGCGCGCGGGGGCCTGGGCGAAGCCGTCCTTGCCGTCCCAGATCTTGTAAAGAAAGGTGTCGCTGCCCCACAGCTTGGCCGGGGGCATGTAGGTGAAGCCGCCGTCGACGAAGGCGGTGTTCATGGCGCCGCCGGGGGTGATCGGGTCGGCGGACACGAGCGTCAGCGGGTCGTCGTCGACGTCGTAGTCGTTCTTCAGCAGGCCCTCGGCGGCGCTGACCGACAGCGCCTGCTTGGCCTTGGTGACGTAGTGGTCGACCAGGGCGACCGGCGGCTGGTTGACCGAGGGGAACGGGCCGGTGGTGGTCGAGTCGGTGGTGATGCCGGTGGTGGTCGGCTCGCCGGTGGTCGGCACCGGCTCGGTGGTGGTCAGGTCGGGGCCGCTGGTGCTGGTGCCGACGCCGGTGGTCGGCACGCCGGTGCCGTCAGTGTCGGTCTCGCCGGTGCCGTCGGTGCCTGTCCCGGTGGTCGTGGCCTCGCTGGCAGTCGCCAGAGTCGTGGTGGTGTCGTCGGTGCACCCGAGCGGGATGGCGAGCGAGAGCGCCGCGAAGGCGCGGCGGAGCGGCGACCGCAACATACCGACCACCTTATCGGACCCGACCCTCCCGCGCACGCGCGGTCGCGCGCATCGCGGCTGGCCGCGGGTTTCGAGGCCCGCGAACGGCGTGGCCGAGCGTCTCGCTGTCGCGCATGATGAGTCCGCCGGAGGTTGCCATGACGCCGATCGCCCTTTCTCACCCCCGCGCGTTCGCGCTCCTGCTCGCCCTCGCGAGCGCGCCCCTCGCCTGCGGAGACTCGAACGGGCAGACCTCGGGCCTGTCCGCCGGCACCCAGCCGACCACCGCCACCGCCGGCTCGGCCACCACCGAGACGACCGCGGGCGAGACTGTCTCTTCGACCATGTCCGAAACGACAGACTCGGAAGGCACCGCGAGCGGCACCGGCACGACCACCGGCCCCGTCGTGCCGACCACCGGCCCCGAGCCGACGACGACCGGCACGACCACCGAGCCCGGCACCTCGACCACCACCGGCGACCCGAGCAGCACCAGCGTCGGCACCACCATGCCCGACAAGATCCCCTGCGACAGCGAGGAGACCGAGGTCGTGCCGGTGCCGCCGAGCGTGCTGCTCATCCTCGACAAGTCGGGCTCGATGTCGATGGAGAAGTGGGACCACGACGCCAAGCCGATGACCGCCGACGTGACCCGCTGGCACAGCCTCCACCAGGTGGTCGAGGGCGTGGTGACCATGTTCGACGCGATGGTCCACTTCGGCGTGAAGCTGTACCCGAAGATCGACGCCGGCTCGTTCGTGAACGTCGGCGCCTGCGAGGTCACGCCCGGGGTCGAGGTCCCGATCGCGCCGATGAACGCGGCCGGGGTGCTGGCCGGCATCCCGACCGTCGACTACGAGGTCCTCGGCGGCACGCCGATGGAGACCGGCCTGAAGCGCGGCTACGAGTACCTCAAGACCCTCGACGCGAGCCAGCAGCGGTTCGCCATCCTCGTCGCCGACGGCGAGATCTCCGACACCTGTCAGGGCGAGAACTTCCTCGAGGCCCAGGCCGCGGTCGAGGAGGCGTTCGGCACCTTCGACATCGCGACCTACGTGGTCGGCATCGACGTCGACCCTTCGACCAGCGAGCAGCTGGCCACCCTGGCGATCGCCGGCGGCAAGCCCAAGCCCGGCCCCGACCCCTTCTACCAGACCGCCAACCAGAACGAGCTGCAGGCGGCGATCCAGCAGATCGTCAAGGACACTCTGTCGTGCGTGATCGCGGTCGACCCGGCCCCGAGCGAGCCGGAGCTGTTCGAGGTGTGGATCGACGGCCAGCCGGTGCCGAACGTCGCCAGCTGCGACGAGGACGGCTACGTGTGGAGCGTGCCCCACACCGAGGTCACGCTGTGCGGGTCGGCCTGTGACCTGCTCAAAGAGACAGGCAAGGTCCAGGCCCTGTATTTCTGTAATCCGGGCTGAGTGCCTGCATGGCTCTGGGGACATGTCGAAGAGGACATGTCTCCGCGTAGCTCGCCGCGGGCTCGATGACTGGCGGCCCGGCGCGGGGCTGGCGTCGGCGGCGCGCAAGCGGCTGCGCGGGCGAGGCGGCCTGCTTTGCCTCGCCGGCGAGCAGCGGCGGGCCCGTCCGGCGCGCCGCCACGGCGATCGCAGGCCGCTCGCGCCGACAAAGTCACACCCGTGCGGCCAGCAGGGGCGACGGGGAGTTGCTACCCTCCGGGCCACCATGAACGCCCCCGAGATCCGCGCGCCGCGCGGCACCGCGCTGTCGTGCAAGGGTTGGTCGCAGGAGGCCGCCCTGCGCATGTTGATGAACAACCTCGACCCCGAGGTGGCAGAGCGCCCGCAAGACCTGGTGGTCTACGGCGGCACCGGCAAGGCCGCTCGCTCGTGGCCCGATTACCACCGGATCGTCGCCAGCCTGAAGAGCCTGGAGGCCGACGAGACGCTGCTGGTCCAGAGCGGCCGGGCCCAGGCAATCTTCAAGACTCATGAGGACGCGCCGCGGGTGCTGCTGGCCAACAGCCTGCTGGTGCCGAAGTGGGCGACGCTCGCGGAGCACGAGCGGCTGAGTGCGCTCGGCCTGACGATGTACGGCCAGATGACCGCGGGCAGCTGGATCTACATCGGCACGCAGGGCATCTTGCAGGGCACGTTCGAGACGTTCGCGGCGTGCGGGCAGACCCACTTCGGCGGCGACCTGCGCGGGCGACTGGTGGTCACCGGCGGGCTCGGCGGGATGGGCGGGGCGCAGCCGCTGGCGGCGACGATGAACGGCGCGGCGATCCTGTGCGTCGAGGTCGACCCGCAACGCATCGAGCGCCGGCTGCAGCACAAGTACCTGATGCGCAGCACGACCGACCTCGACGAGGCGCTGCGCTGGCTCGACGAGGCGCGCAAGGCCAAGGAGCCGCTGTCGGTCGGCCTGCTCGGCAACTGCGCGACGGTGCTGCCCGAGCTGGTCCGCCGCGGGGTGATCCCCGACGTCGTCACCGACCAGACCTCGGCCCACGACGAGCTGCACGGCTATGTCCCGGACGACATGTCCCTCGAGGCAGCCGCCGAGCTGCGCCGCAGCGACCCCGAGGAGTACGTGCGCCGCAGCGTCGACGCGATGGGCCGCCACGTGGCGGCGATGCGGGCGATGCAGGACAAGGGCGCGATCGCGTTCGACTACGGCAACAACATCCGCGCCCAGGCGGTCCGCGCCGGGGTCAGCGACGCGTTCGAGATCAAGGGCTTCGTGCCGCTGTACATCCGCCCGCTGTTCTGCGAGGGCAAGGGGCCGTTCCGCTGGGCGGCGCTGTCGGGCGACCCGGAGGACATCGCGGTGACCGACCGCGCGGTGCTGGAGCTGTTCCCGCACAACGCGGGGCTGCGGCGGTGGATCGAGCTGGCGCGCAAACAGGTCAAGTTCCAGGGCCTGCCGGCGCGGATCTGCTGGCTCGGCTACGGCGAGCGCGAGCGGGCCGGGCTGCTGTTCAACGAGCTGGTGCGCACCGGCAAGGTCAAGGCGCCGATCGTGATCGGCCGCGACCACCTCGACTGCGGCAGCGTGGCCTCGCCCAACCGCGAGACCGAGGGCATGAAGGACGGCTCCGACGCGATCGGCGACTGGCCGATCCTCAACGCCATGATCAACGTCGCCGCCGGCGCGACGTGGGTCAGCGTCCACCACGGCGGCGGGGTCGGCATCGGCTACAGCCTGCACGCGGGCATGGTGGTGGTCGCCGACGGCACCGCGGGCGCGGAGCGCCGATTGCAGCGCGTGCTGACCACCGACCCGGGCATGGGCGTGGTCCGCCACGTCGACGCCGGCTACGACGACGCGCTGCAGTTCGCCCGCGAGCACGACGTGCGCGTGCCGGGCCGGACGGTCTTCGAGGACGGGCGATGACCGGCGACCTGCTGCTGCGCGCGGCGGCGCGGATCTACACGCTCGCGGATGGCCCGAAGGACAGGCCGCGCGCGGGCGCCGAGATGGCCGCGCTCGGCGTGCGCGAGGGCTGGAGCGTGGTCGTGCGCGACGGGACGATCGCCTGGGCCGGACCCGACGCCGAGCTCACCGCCGACAAGGTGCCGGCCGGCGCCGCCGAGCTCGACTGCCGCGGCCGCGCGCTGCTGCCGGGCCTGGTCGACAGCCACACGCACCTGGTGTGGGGCGGCGACCGCAAGGACGAGCTCGAGATGCGACTCGCCGGCGCCGACTACGAGGCGATCTTCGCCGCCGGCGGCGGGATTCTTTCGAGCGTGCGCAAGACTCGCGAGCGCGACGACGAGGCGCTGCTGAGCGAGAGCAAGGCCCGCCTGGACCGCATGCTGCGGGCCGGCACCACCGCGGTCGAGATCAAGAGCGGCTACGGCCTCGACCTCGACACCGAGCTGCGCCAGCTGCGGGTCGCGCGTCGCCTGGCCCGAGAGACAGGCGTCCGCGTGGTCACGACTTGCCTGGCCGCGCACGCGCTGCCGGCCGAGCTGCGCGACCGGCCGGAGGGGCGCGAGGCGTTCGTCGGCCGCGTGTGCGACGAGGTGCTGCCGGCGGTGACCGCGGCGGGCCTGGCCGATTTCTGCGACGTGTTCTGCGACCGCGGGGCGTTCACGCCGGAGGAGACGCGGCGGATCTTGCACCGCGCCCGAGCGCTGGGCCTGCCGATCCGCCTGCACGCCAACGAGTTCGGCCACACCGGCGGGGCCCTGCTGGCGGCCGAGTTCGGCGCGCGCTCGGCCGACCACCTGCTCCACCTCGACGACGGCGAACGAGCCGCGCTGCGCGACGCCGGCGTGGTCGCCACGCTGCTGCCCGGGACCTCGCTCGTGCTCGGCAAGGGCTTCGCCGACGGTCGCGCGCTGGTGAAGGCGGGCGTGGCGGTAGCGGTGGCGACCGACTGCAACCCGGGCTCGTGCGCGATCGAGTCGCTGTCGATGGTGCTGGCGCTGGCGTGCTACGGCAACCGGCTGTCGCCCGCCGAGGCGCTGACTGCGACGACCCACAACGCGGCGGCCTCGCTGGGTCTGCACGCCGAGCGCGGCCGCGTCGAGGTCGGTCTCGCCGGCGACCTCGTGCTGCTGGCGACGGCCGACGCCCGCGACCTCGTGTACCACGCCGGCTCGCCGCTCATCGACGCGGTGGTCCACCGCGGTCGCCTGGTCGCGCGCTGACGGCCGTGTTCGGCCCCTCGCGCGCAAAATTTTGCGTTTGCGACCCACGCGGTCTGGCCCATGTTTCTCCGCTCTGAGGAGAAGATCATGTCGCTGCTCCCGTGGAAGAAGAATCAACCTGTCAGCAACCTGATGACGCCGCCGACGCAGCTGTCGCCGTTCCAGCAGGACGTGCACCGCATGTTCGACCGCGTGTTCGGCCGCTTCCCCCTCGGCATCGAACAGGTCGGCAACTATCCGATGCTGAGCGTCAGCGACTGCGGCGACTGCGTGATGGTCCGCGCCGAGGTCCCCGGCCTCGACGCCAAGGACGTCGAGCTCAGCGTCGAGGGCAACATCTTGACCCTGCGCGGCGAGAAGCGCGAGGAGATCCGCGACGAGAAGGACAACTACTTCTACCACGAGCGCAGCTTCGGCTCGTTCATCCGCCGCATCGAGCTGCCGTGCCACGTCGACTCGAACGCCGCCGACGCCCACCTCGAGAAGGGCGTGCTCACCCTCAAGATGCCGAAGATCGCCGGCGAGAGCTGCCGGACCATCAAGATCCAGGACAGCTAGGATGGCGCGAGGGACATGTCCCGCAGGGCATGCTCGAAGCGGCATGCCCGGAAGGACATGTCCCTGACATCAGCCGATCTGGACCTCTGTAAAGTACTCGCGCGTGACCAGGTGCGACTTGCTGTCGACCATGAACACGTGGGCGCGGCCGACGTGGCCGTCGAAGTCGACCAGCAGCCACACCTCGATCGCCCAGTGCTTGCTCTGGGCCAGGCACGGCGGGGTCCAGCCGATCACCACCGGCGGGCCGAGGTTGTCGTGGCTGCGCTCCCGCATCGAGCGCTCGTAGCTGGGGCTCGCGCGCACGGCCGCGACCGCCTCGCGGGCGACCGACTGGTGGACGCCCTTACGCCAGTCGCTGAAGAACCGCAGGTCGCCGACCTCGTGGTTGCCGGGCCGCAGCACGGCGACGTACGACTCGCTGGCGTCGACGTCGGCGTAGTCGGGCACGTCGAACTCCGGGTAGAGGTTGCCGGAGTCGATCTCGCGGTCGCGGGACTTGAGCGCGCTCTCGATCGCCCCGGCCTCGCGGTCGGTGTACGAGAGGTACAGCCGCAGCACCGCGGCGTCGCTCGGCAAACGGTGGTCCCAGTCGAGCACCGCGTGGCACTGGGCGTAACGCCGGTCGCCGAACGCCACCAGCTCGGGCAGCGAGGCGGCCAGGCGGCGGCGCTGGTCGGGGGTCGGGGCCAGGCCCTGCTGGGCCAGGCGGACGTGGACCTTCAGGCGCTGGAGCACTGCGGCGCGGACGAGGGCGGGGTCGTCGGGTTTGCTCATGCGGTCCCTTCCGACCCGATGGGTCGAGCAGCAGTGCGAGCGGACGACCCGGACCCGTCGGTCGCGAGCGCGTCACGGAGGGCGGTGATGAGCGCGGTGATGGGCGCCTGCTTGAGCTTGAGGCTGGCCGGGTGCACGATGAGCCGGCTTGTCACGTACAGGATGGTCTCGACCTCCCGCAAGTTATTTTGCCGGAGCGTCTCGCCGCTCTCCACCAGATCGACGATCTGTTCCGCCAGGCCGGTGATGGGCCCGAGTTCGACCGACCCGAACAGGGGGATGATCTCGGGCTGGATCCCCTTGGAGCGATAATGGTTCAGGGTCAGGCGGGGGTACTTCGTGGCCACCCGGAGGGCCATGCCGCGGCGGAGCGGGGTCGGGCGCGCGGCGGGCTCCGCGACGACCAGCCGGCAGGCGCCGATGCCGAGGTCCAGCGGCTCGTAGAGGTCGCGGGCCTCCTCGCCCAGGGTGTCGGCCCCGGCGATGCCGACGTCGGCCACCCCGTGCTCGACGTAGGTCGGCACGTCGACCGGCTTGACCAGGAGCACGCGCGCGCCGCCGGGCAGTTCCGGCCGGCCGGGCAGCTCGACCAGCAGCCGGCGGTCGTGTTCGCCCTCCCACACCCCGGCGAGGTCGATCCCGACCCGGCGCAGCAGCGGCAGGGCTTGCTTGAGGATCCGGCCCTTGGGGAGGGCCAGGGTGAGGCCGTCAGCTCGGGGCGCCATGGTACCTGCGGATCTTGGCGCCGACCTTGCGCAGGCGCTTCTCGATGGTCTCGTAGCCGCGGTCGAGGTGGTAGACCCGGCGGATCTCGGTCTTGCCCTCGGCGACCAGCCCGGCCAGCACCAGGCAGGCGCTGGCGCGCAGGTCGGTGGCCATGACGATCGAGCCGGTGTAGCGGGCCTTGCCGCGGATCACGGCCACGTTGCCGTTGACGTGGATGTCTGCGCCCAGGCGGCACAGCTCGGGCACGTGCATGAAGCGGTTCTCGAAGATCGTCTCGGTGATCACGCTCTGGCCGCGCGCGAGCGTCGCCAGGACCATCATCTGCGCCTGCATGTCGGTGGGGAAGCCGGGGTGCGGGCGGGTGACGAGGTCGATCGGAGCGAGCTCGTCCGGGCCGATCACGCGCAGGCCGCCCGGTTCGACCCGGCACTGGGCGCCGGACTCCTCGAGCTTGGCGATGACCGCGTGCATGTGGGACGACGGAGCATCGAGGAGCAGGAGGTCGCCCCCCGTGATCGCGGCGGCGATGGCGAAGGTCCCGGCCTCGATGCGGTCGGGGAGGATCGCGTGGTCGATCCCCTGCAGGTTGTCGACGCCTTCGATCTCGATCGTCGACGAGCCGGCGCCGGCGATCTTGGCGCCCATCTTGCCGAGGACGACCGCCAGCTCCTGCACTTCGGGCTCGCGCGCGGCGTTCTCGAGCACGCTGGTGCCCTTGGCCATCGACGCGGCCATCATCACGTTCTGTGTGCCGCCGACTGTGGCCATGTCGAAGTTGATGCGGGCGCCCTTGAGGCGCTTGGCCTTGACCTCGACGTAGCCGTGGGACATGCGGATCTTGGCGCCGAGGGCCTCGAAGCCGCGCAGGTGTTGGTCGATGGGCCGGGCCCCGATCGCGCAGCCGCCGGGCAGGGACACGCGGGCGAAGCCGTGGCGGCCGAGCAGCGGGCCCATCACCGTGACCGAGGCGCGCATGGTCTTGACCAGCTCGTAGGGCGCCTCTTTCGGGCCGTCCTGGACCCCGGTCGGGTCGATCATCAGGGTGCGGTCGCCCTCGACGGCGCAGCCGAGGCCGATCAGCAGCTGGTTCATCGTCTGCACGTCGGACAGGCGGGGGACGTGGCGGAACGTGGTGGGGCCGTCGCCGAGGAGGGCGGCGCACTGGAGCGGGAGGGCGGCGTTCTTGGCCCCGAGGACCTGCAGCTCGCCCTTGAGTCGTGCCCCGCCGTGGATGACGATCTTGTCCATGGGCCCCTAACGCTTGCGGTGAGTCGCGCGTTCCAGCGCGGCCGTGAGGGCGGCGCGCTCGTCGACGACCGCCTGCGGCGCGGCCCAGCCGGCCGCGACCAGTCCTCCGGGACAGGTGTCGACCGCGTCGATCACGACGTGCCGCTCGATCCCGGTGAAGTTGTGGTGGACGAACACCTCGGCGCGCAGCGGGCGGCCGTGCTCGACGTCGACGAGCACGGTGCGCTCGCTCCACACGCCCTTGTCGAGCGGCTGGCCGTCGCTCCAAAACCCGGCGAGCTGGGCCACCGTCGTGACCTCGCCGCCGGCGCCGGCCAGCGTGTACAGGCCGTCGAGGCGCTCGCGCCACGACATCGTCGCGCACGGGCGCTCGTGGGCCGCGCCTCCGCCGGCGCCGTTGTCGGGGTCGACGCAGGCCGAGCGGTTGCAGCGGCCCTCGACCCGGGCGCCGCGCCAGACCTCGCCGACGCGGACGCGCCGGCCGGGCAGCTGCGGGAACGCCAGCGCCAGCGCGTCCTCGACCGGGTCCCACGAGCGCTCGTAGCAGGCCGCGTCGGGCGCGGCCGGGCCGACCAACTCGGCCGAGGCGGCCCACTCGCGCAGCAGCTCGCGGCCCGACGACTTGGGCCCGCGGAACATCAGCTGGCCGGCGAACGGCCTGTCCTTCGGGACAGGTCCGATCGGCCCTTGCTCATCGAGCATGTCCTTCTCGCCATACGCGGACCGCATGCCCCAGCCGAGGACCAGGACCGACTGGCTGTGCTCCTCCTGGGTGTGGAGGAATTCTGCGAGGCCGGGCGGGAAGGTCTCGTCGATGCGGACGCGGTAGGCGAGGGGGCAGTCCGGGCGCGGGGAGTGCCAGGCCAGGTGGGCGACTGCGTTGGGGGCGTCGGTCAACACCAGGCCGTCGTAATCGGCGGACAGGTCGACCGGGGTGGCGTCGTCGGCGGGGGCGCAGGCGAGGGCGGCGGCGAGGGTCGCGGGCAGCGCGCGGAGGCCGACGCGATGGGGCAGGCGCGAGCGCATGCTTTCAGGGGACCAGGAATTGGCCCAGGCGGCGCTGGATCTCGGCCGCTGGCATGCCGGCGGCATCCTCGTCCATGGCGTTGAGCTCGTCGACGATGGCGGCGACCTCGGCGCGGGCGGACTCCTTGCGATCGTCACCGACGAACCCGTGGAATACCGTCTCGCCTGCGGCTGCGCGGGCGATCTCTTTGCCCCGGTTGTGCTCGTCCAGGTCCGTGAAGAAAACGAAATGGAAGGCGCGATTATAGTCGGACTCGCGGTAGATCTCGAACATCGTCTTGTTGTCCGAGGCGGGGCTGACCTTGGCGACCATCGGCGCGAACCATGCCAGACGCGGCCCGGAAGCAAAAGCCGGCGGGGCGTGACCTTGGCCGGCGCGTCCGTTCGCAGGCGGTCCGGCGCGGCCGCCTGGTGCGGGTTCTGCGACCCCATGGCAGGGCACGGCGGGCGGAGCCGTGTGCATCAGCCCGGCGCGCAGGCTCGTCCGCTCGTGCGGTTGACACCCCTCGCACCGCTCGGTATCCCTTTGCCCGCCAGGACGGAAGTTTCAGCCGGAAATTTGCTTCCCGGACCCCCACGCCCGAGAGTTCGCCGGCCCTACCGTCCAGCACGCACGCCAGGTCCCCACGGCCCTTCGGGCCAGACTGCTCTGAGCCTCGCTCAACGGCCTTCCTGGCCACTCGCCTCACGGCCTTCCTGGCCACTCGCCTCACGGCCTTCCTGGCCACTCGCCTCACGGCCCTCCTGGCCACTCGCCTCACGGCCCTCCTGGCCACTCGCCTCACGGCCCTCCTGGCCACTCGCCTCACGGCCCTCCTGGCCTGAACCTTGTCTCCCCCGGCCGAACGGCCTCGAGAAACACCGCCTCCCCGGAGTCGCCCCTCATGCGCGCCATGTTCTCCCGCATCCAACCCCACCTGCTCGCTCTCGGTTTGGGCTTTGTCGCGCTCGGCAGCGCGGCCTGCAAGCCGCCGGTCTACCCGGCCTGCAAGAAGGACAAGCACTGCAACGTCGACCTCGACGAGAAGTGCGTCGACAAGCAGTGCCAGAACTGCAAGACCGACGCCGACTGCGCCACCAAGGGGCCGAACGGGACGGCGTGGAAGTGCGCTGATTTCCGCTGCCAGGACCCGGCGCTGGCGGGCGCCAGCGGCGGCGGCGAGGGTGTGGGAGCGCCCTGCCAGCAGACGATCGAGTGCACCAACAACCTCGTGTGCAAGGCCGGCGCCTGCGCCCCTTGCTCGGAGGACTTCGACTGCCAGCCGGGCACCTGCGACATCGGCACCGGCCGCTGCAGCGCGCCGGGCTCGGGCGGCACGGGCGGCTGCCAGACCGACGACCAGTGCGCGATGGACGAGATCTGCAACGCGGGCACCTGCGAGTTCTCGGGCAGCATGGGCGGCGGCACCAACCCGTGCCCGGATGTCCCGAAGATCTACTTCGGGTTCGACAACCCGAACCCCGAGCCGGCCGACCAGGAGAAGCTCAAGGCGCTGGCCGAGTGCCTCAAGAGCAACCAGGCCCAGCTCATCCTCGAGGCCCACGCCGACTCGCGCGGCACCGAGGAGTACAACATCATGCTCACCGACAAGCGCGGCGTGACGGTCAAGGAGTTCCTGCAGAACCTCGGCATCGACCCCTCGCGCATGACCGTCGTGTCCAAGGGCGACCTCGAGGCGACCGGGACCGACGACGGCAGCATGAAGGAAGACCGCCGCGTCGACTTCATCTACCAGTGACGACCACCGTCCCGCAGGGGACCTGAAAGACTCCATGCTTCATCTGCGCCGCCGACTCCTCGGCGGCCTCGGTCGCCCAGGGGCGGTCGCGAGCGTGCTCGCGGCCGCTCTCGTCGCGCCAGGCTGCCTCACCCTCAAGGCCGAGCACGACGACCTCGCCAAGAAGGTCGACAAGATCGAGACCCAAACCATCGACCGCAGCAAGGAGCTCGACGACAAGGTCGTCGAGGCGGACACGAAGCTGGCCGAGCTGCAGGCCAAGCTCGACCAGGCCGAGTCGCTGCTGCGCGGCAGCCAGGCCGGCATCGGCGTGCGCATGGACGTGGTCGAGCAGGACACCCAGCAGCTGCGCGGCGCGGCCGAGAACGCCGAGCTGGTCGCGTCGTCGACCCAGCAGGCGCTGCTCGAGCTGCGCGCCGACATCGACGAGCGCCTCAAGAAGCTCGAGGAGAAGCTCAACGAGGCGACCAGCATCCCCGAGGGCAAGGACGAGCTGTGGGCCGAGGCCGACCGCCGGCTGCAGCGCAAGGACTTCAAGCAGGCCCGCACCCTGTTCCGCACCTTCATCTCGCGCTACCCCGGCGACCCCAAGCTGCCGGACGCCGACTTCAAGGTGGGCCTCACGTTCTACAGCGAGCGCGACTACAAGAGCGCCCTCGGCATCTTCTACAAGATCATCCAGGACCACGCCGAGGCGCCGGTCGTCAGCGACGCGCTCTACTACTCGGGCCTCGGGTTCGCCAAGCTCGGCCAGTGCAAGAACGCGATCGCCTACTTCGAGGCGCTGAACCGGCCCAAGTCGACCGCGCCGGCGCAGTACCAGAAGGCGGCCAAGGACCAGATCGACCTGCTGAAGAAGGACAACGGCGACCTCTGCTTCGACCGCGAGGACGCCGGAGCCGGCGCCGCCGCCAAGCAGGGCGTGCAGGAGACGCAGAAGCCGGCGGCCAAGGAGCCGGCGCCCGCGCCGGCCAAGAGCACCAAGAAGAAGTGATCAAGTACCTCGGCTCGAAGCGGCTGCTGATCCCGGAGATCTTGCGGGTCATCCGCGGCCTGCCGGAGGTCCGGACGGTGATCGACCTGTTCTCCGGGACATCCCGGGTCGGGCACGCGCTCAAGGCCGCGGGCTACCGCGTCCTCGCCAACGACCACAACACGTACGCGGAGACGCTGGCCCGCTGCTACGTGCAGGCCGACCGCGAGGACGTGCTCGAGGACGTCCGCCGCCTGGTCGCGGAGCTCAACGCGCTGCCCGGCGAGCCCGGCTACGTCACCCGCACGTTCTGCGAGGAGGCCCGCTTCTTCCAGCCGAAGAACGGCGCCCGCATCGACGCCATCCGCCGCGCGATCGCGGCGAAGAGCCTGCCCCCCGAGCTCGAGGCCGTGCTCCTCGTCGCCCTCATCGAGGCCGCCGACCGCGTCGACTCGACCACCGGGGTGCAGATGGCCTACCTCAAGTCGTGGGCCGCCCGCGCCCATGGCGACCTCGAGCTACGTGTCCCCGAGGTCCTGTCCCGCGCGACATGGGGGAAAGGCCAGGCGCACGGCCTCGACGCGGTCGCGGCGGCGGCGGTGCTCGAGGCCGACCTCGCCTACCTCGACCCGCCCTACAATCAACACTCGTACCTCGGCAACTACCACGTGTGGGAGACGATCGTCCGCGGCGACGCGCCCGAGGCCTACGGGGTGGCGCGCAAGCGGGTCGACTGCCAGGAGCGCCGCAGCCCCTTCAACGCCCGCACGAAGATCCGCGCCAGCATGGAGGCGCTGATCGACGCCGTGCGCGCGCCGCTCCTGGTGGTGTCGTTCAGCGACGAGGGCTACCTGAGCCGCCCCGAGCTAGAGGCCCTGCTGGCCCGCCGCGGCCCGGTGCGCGTGCTGTCGTTCGACTACAAGCGCTACGTGGGCGCCCAGATCGGCATCTACAGCCCGCGCGGCGAGAAAGTCGGCCGCGTCAGCCACCTGCGCAACACCGAGATGCTGTACGTGGTCGGCGAGGGCCGCCACGCCGACGCAGTGGCGGCGCTGCCCGAGCGCTGAGCGGCTGTCCCCGGGGACAGGCGGGGGGCCGGCGCGTCGGAAGCGGCGCAGCGCGAGAAAGCGACGAGCGCGCCGCCCGAGGGCGACGCGCTCGCTGGGACCTGTCCCGAAGGTCAGGTGATCACAGGCAGCCGCTGCAGACGTCGAGGAGGCCGCGCAGCTGCTCGTCCGGCTCGCCCTCGGCCTCGGGCTTCCACTTCTTCGGGTCGTCGACGAACGGGATCTTGGTGCAGCCGCCGCTCTCGACGGTGACGTTGAAGCCGGCGCCCGACGGGGCCGCCTTGCTCGGGTAGTTGAACTCGGCGGAGGGCGCGTACTCGTCCTCGGTGTTCATCGTGCAGTTGTCGCCGGTGCAGGCGGTGATCTGCGGCTTGCAGTCGTGCGGCTTCATCACCTCGGTGTTCTTCAGCGTGGTGTTCAGCCACACCGTCTCGGGGATGTCGACCGTGATGTTGGCGGCCCACGGCTGGGGCGCGCGCACGATGAGCTGGCCGAACAGGCTGCCGTCGCCGCACTGGCAGTCCTTGGACCAGGCGCCGTCGGGGAAGGTCTCGCAGTTCTCGATGCCGGCCGGCGGACAGGCGGGCGCCGGGGTCAGCTCGCGGCACATCTTGATCTTGGCCCAGCCGGCCTCCATCGCTACGTCGCCGTGGGTGCACAGGTTGTCGAGCGTGATGTTGCCGCGGCGCGGGTACGACTGCTCGGTGATGTTGTCCTCGGTGCTGACGAACAGCTTGCCACGGTAGCCGGTCGGCAGGTGGACGCGGAAGTCCATGCCGGAGCGCTCGGGCTGCGACTTGCCGTCGTAGTAGACGTAGATCGCGCAGTTGTCCTTCCAGGTGTCCTTGGTGCAGTCGCTGGCGCCCGGCTGCGAGTCCGGCCGGGTCGGGTTGCCCGAGCTGACGAACGCCCACAGCGACAGCTTGTCGAACGTGTTGTCCCTGTCGATCCCGTCGCCGAACACGTACTTGCGGGTCTCGACGGTGATCGTCTCCTCGGGGTGGTCGAACAGGACCTCGATGTTGCCGCGGTTGGCGTAGTTCTCGTCGAACTCCTTGCGGCCGATCGTCAGCGTCGTGATCCGGGCGTCGCCGCTCAGCGGGAACGGCAGCGCGTCGACCTCCTTCTTCCACTCGCCGACCTGGGGCTGGCGCTCCGCATCGCCGGTGTCCCCGTCGGTGGTGGCGGTGCCGTTGTCGCCGCAGGCACCGGCGGCGAGCGCGGTGACGAGGAGGGCAGGGGTCAGGTGTTTCATGGTCATGGTCCGGAGTGGCCTCGCGCGAGGGTGAGAGAGCAGGATACCCAGCCGTGAGCGTGTCGACAACGTCACGACGGCCTTGCTTGAGACGGGTCCGAAGCCGGTCGGGTTTCACGGCGCGCCAGGCGACCTCGCCGCGCGCGCGACGGGGACTTGACCTGTGGCCGCGGGCGAGCCATGCAGGCATTCAGGCCGTATGTCCGCCCCGAAGCCCGCATCCCCGTTCTTGAGGCCCAATTCGCAGCTCGACCTCCCGCGCCTCGAGCAGGAGATCCTCCAATTTTGGCGCGACGGGGACATCGAGGGCAAGAGTTTGCGCACCACCACGCGCGCAGACGGCTCGGGGCGGCCCGCGTTCGTGTTCTACGACGGCCCGCCGTTCGCCACCGGGCTTCCTCACTACGGCCACCTCCTGGCCGGCACGATCAAGGACATCGTGCCGCGGTTCTGGTTCATGCGCGGCCGGAGCGTCGAGCGCCGGTTCGGCTGGGATTGCCACGGCCTGCCGATCGAGAGCCTCGTCGAGAACGAGCTCGGCCTCCACGGCAAGGCGGACATCGAGCGCTTCGGCGTGCCGCAGTTCAACGCGGCCTGTCGCGCGGGCGTCCTCCGCTTCACCGGCGAATGGGAGAAGGTCGTCGGTCGCATGGGTCGGTGGGTCGACTTCCGCGACGACTACAAGACCATGGACTTCACGTTCATGGAGTCCGTCTGGTGGTGCTTCGGCCAGCTGTGGGACAAAGGCCTCATCTACGAGGGCTATCGCGTCCAGCCGGTGTCGCCGGCGCTGGGCACTCCGCTGTCCAACTTCGAGGTCGCCCAGGGGCCGCAAGAGAGGGACCCGGTGACGCGCAAGGAGGGCCACAAGCGTCGTCAGGACCCGAGCCTCACCGTGCGCTTCCGCCTCGAAGACGAGGACGCGAACCTGTGGGCGTGGACCACGACCCCCTGGACGCTGCCGAGCAACCTGGCGCTCGCGGTCCATCCCGACATCGACTACGTCAAGGTGCGCGTGGTCGACACCGGCGAGGTCGCGTACCTCGAGCCCGGTCGGCTCGCCGACTACCAGCAGCGCGGCCGCGTCGGCGCCACGGAAGAGCTCGCTCGCCTCAAGGGCAAGGACCTGGTCGGTCGGCCCTACGCGCCGCTGCTGCCGTTCTTCGCCGACCTGCGCGAGCGGCCCGACGGCACGCGCTGGTGCTTCAAGGTGCTCGGCGCGACCTACGTGTCGACCGACAGCGGCACCGGCATCGTCCACCAGGCCCCCGCGTTCGGCGAGGACGACTACCAGGTCGGCCAGGCCAACGGCCTGCCGGTGGTCTGCCCGGTCAACCTCTCGGGCATCTTCGACGACCGCGTCGGCGAGTTCTCCGGCACCTTCGTCAAGGACGCCGACAAGCCGATCGTCGACCGCCTCAAGCGCGAGCACAAGGTCGTCGACCAGGACACGATCGTCCACCCGTACCCGCACTGCTACCGCACCGAGCAGCCGCTGATCTACATGGCGCTGTCGACGTGGTTCATGCGCGTCGAGACGCTGCGCGACGAGCTGGTCGCCAACAACAAGAAGATCCAGTGGGTCCCCGAGCACGTCGGCAGCGGCCGGTTCGGCAACTGGCTGGAGAACGCCCGCGACTGGAACCTCAGCCGCAACCGCTACTGGGGCACGCCGCTGCCCGTGTGGCGCAACGACCGTGACCCGGCCGACATGGTCTGCATCCACAGCGTGGCCGAGCTCGAGCGGCTCGCCGGCCTCGCCGCCGGCAGCCTCGCCGACCTCCACCGCGAGAACGTCGACGGCATCACCTGGCCCGCGCCCGGCGGCGGCACGTACCGCCGGATCGCCGAGGTCTTCGACTGCTGGTTCGAGTCGGGCAGCATGCCCTACTCGCAGAATCATTACCCGTTCGACGCCGACAAGAAGGCCTACGTCGAGGACAACCTGCCGGCCGACTTCATCGCCGAGGGCCTCGACCAGACGCGCGGGTGGTTCTACACGCTGCACGTGCTGTCGACCGCGCTGTTCGGCCGGCCGGCGTTCAAGAACGTGATCGTCAACGGGCTGATCCTCGCCGCCGACGGCAAGAAGATGTCGAAGCGGCTGAAGAACTACCCCGACCCGGCCAAGGTGATCGACAGCTTCGGCGCCGACGCGCTGCGCGCCTACCTCATCAACAGCGCGGTGGTCCGCGGCGAGCCGATGAAGTTCGGCAAGGACGTCAACGACCTCACCGGCGAGTGCGTCAAGGAGACGGTGCGCCTGGCGATCTTGCCGCTGTGGAGCGCCTACTACTTCCTCACCACCTACGCGCTGGCCGACGGCTGGACGCCGACCGCCGACGACCTCGGGCCGCAGGCGCTGGAGCACCCGCTGGACCGCTGGATCACCTCGCGCGTCGGCGGCTTCCTCACCAACCTCACCCGCGAGTACGAGGCCTACGAGCTGTCGAACCTGGTGCCGCACTTCCTCGAGATCTGCGACGACCTCAACAACTGGTACATCCGCCGCGGCCGGCGCCGCTACTGGCGCGCCAACAACCCGGCCGACGTCGACAAGCAGCGGGCCTACGCGACGCTGTACCGCGCGCTGGTGACGATCGCGCGGGCGATGGCGCCGGTGATGCCGTTCTTCACCGAGCACCTGTACCAGCGGCTGGTGGTCGATCCGGGGCTCGCGGTGCCCGGCGAGGAGAGCGTCCACTTCACCCGCTTCCCGGAAGCCGACGTGTGGGCCCGCGACGAGGCGCTCGAGCGCGAGGTCGCGGCCCAGCGCCAGGTCGTCGGCCTCGGCCTCGGCCTGCGCGAGCGCGAGCGCATCAACGTGCGCCGGCCGCTGGCGCGGCTGACGATCGTCCACGAGCGCCCGGAGGAGCTGGCGCGCTTCGCCGACCCGGCCGTGCAGGAGGAGCTCAAGGGCGAGCTCAACGTCGAGGAGATCGCGGCCTCGGCCGACGACAGCGCGCTGGTCGAGCTCAGCGCCAAGGCCAATTTCAAGACGCTGGGCAAGCGCCTCGGCGGCAAGATGAAGGCGGTCGCGGCGGCGGTCCAGGCGCTCGACCAGGCGGCCCTGCGCCGCTTCCTCGCCGAGGGCCGCGTCGAGGTCGAGGGCGAGGCGCTCGGCGTCGACGACGTCCTGCTCACTCGCACGCCGCGGCCGGGCCTGGTAGTCGCGCACGAGGCCGGGGTGACGGTGGTGCTCGACACGACCCAGACGCCGGCGCTGCGCCGCAAGGGCCTGGCCCGAGAGCTGACCAAGCGCGTGCAGGACCTGCGCCGCGACCACGAGCTCGACATGAACGAGCGGATCGTGGTGACCTTCCGCTGCGGCGGCGAGCTGGCCGCCGCCCTCGCCGACGCCGCCCACGCCGCGGAGATCCGCAGCGAGACCCGCGCCGATGCGCTGCAGGTCGTGGCACCCGGGACGGAGCTGGCGGGGGATCATGTCCTCGAGGACACGATCGACGAGGAGCAGGTCGCCATCACCCTGACGAAGGCGTGACGGCGCGCGGCTCGACCTGGCTGAATGGTCAGGTCGGCCGCGGGAGGTGGCCTGTCTGAAAAGGCAGGTCAGGCGTCGCGTAGACGTCCGGCGCGACCACCGAGCGTGGATCGCCCTGCTTGTAATAAAGGAACTGGTTCGCGCCGACGAACACCGGGCGCTCGAGGACCGCGAAGTAATCCTCGAGCAGGTCGAGCAGGAGGTGGATCACGACCGACTGGAGGCCGCTTTGACCCGCGTCGTCGCTGACCGGGTAAAAAACGCCGGGCGGCTCGCGCGGCAGGTCCGATTCGGGGGCCACGGCCCTATATTTGGCACAGGGCCGCGCTGCACGCGACGGCCTTGCGCCCGCGGCACAGTCCTGGCATGGCAATGACCGGGCGAGCCGAGCGCTGCCCTTCTTCGACCGCCATGAACGCCCCCAAGATCTCCACCAAGCCGCCGAGCGGTATGCGTGACTTCCTGCCCGCCGACATCGCCCGGCGGCAGCACGTCATCGACGTGGTCCGCCGGATCTACGGCAGCTACGGGTTCGTCCCGCTCGAGACCCCCGCGATCGAGAACCTCAGCACCTTGCTGGGCAAGTACGGCGAGGAGGGCGACCAGCTGCTGTACCGCCTGCTGCACCGGCGGGACGCGCTGCACCGCGGGCTCGAGGCGGGGGCCAAGCTCGTCGCGGGCTTGTCGGAGGATGAGCTGGAGTCGGTCGGCGAGGACCCGAGCCGCGAGGCGCGGGCCGACGTGCGGCTCTACGAGAGCCAGCTGTCCGACCAGGGCCTGCGCTACGACCTCACCGTGCCGCTGGCTCGCGTGGCCGCGCAGTACGACCTGCCCAAATATTTCAAGCGCTACCAGATCCAGCCGGTGTGGCGCGCCGACCGGCCGGGCAAGGGCCGGTTTCGCGAGTTCTACCAGTGCGACGTCGACGTCACCGGCACGAGCAGCCTCGTCGCCGAGGCGGAGGTGTGCGGCGCGGTCGCGGAGGTCCTGCACGCGCTCGGCTTCACGGACTTCAAGATCCGCATCAACCACCGCCAGCTGCTGCGGGCCATGATGCACCACGCGGGCATCGACATCGCCCACGAGGCGGCGGCGCTGGTGGCGATCGACAAGCTCGACAAGGTCGGCCACGGCGGCGTGCTCGAGGAGCTGGCGACCCGCGGGATCAGCACCGAGGCGGCCAACAAGCTGATGATGCTCGTGCTCACCGCCGACGGCGAGCAGCTGTTCGGCTTCGACCTCAACCAGATCGCCGAGGGGCCGAAGACGCCGATCAAGCGGGTGCGCAAGCAGATCACCGACGAGCTCGGGCTCAAGGCGCTGGCCGAGCTGGAGGAGCTGTTCGACCTGCTGGCGGCGACGCCGGCCGGGCCGCACATCCAGCTCAGCCTCGATCTGGCGCGCGGCCTCGGCTACTACACCGGCTCGATCTTCGAGATCGCGGTGCCGGACCTCGCCGGCAGCCTCGGCGGCGGCGGCCGCTACGACAACCTCGTCGGCATGTTCGGCAAGAAGCAGGTGCCGGCGGTCGGCTTCTCGCTCGGCCTCGAGCGGATCCTCGTGGTCATGGAGGAGCGCGGGATGTTCCCCAACCTGTCCATCGGGCCAGACGTGCTGCTGTGCTGGATGGAGGGCACGCCGCGCGTCGAGGCGCTGCGCGTGGCCCACTCGCTGCGGCGTCAGGGCGTCAAGGTCGAGGTGTTCCCCGAGGAGGCCAAGCTCGGCAAGCAGCTGCAGTACGCCGACACGCCGGGCGTGAAGGCTCCCGTGGCGGCGATCGTCGGTGGCGAGGAGCTCAAGGCCGGGCAGGTCACGCTCAAGCACCTGGCGAGCGGCACGCAAGAGCGCGTCGCGCTCGAGGGCGCAGGCGAGGCGGTGCGCGCGCTGCTGCGCCAGTGAACCAGTGAGTCGCGGCGCGCGCGAGCGCGAGGCGCCGCGCGTGAGCGCCGGTGGTGCGCGGATGCGAAGCGCCGCTCGTGAGCGCCGGTGATGCGGGAGCGCGAAGCGCTGCGTGTGAGCACCGGTGATGCGCGGGCGGCGGAGCGCTGCGCATGCGCACCGGCGGCGAAGCGCCCCACGTGAGCGTCGGTGATGCGAGGGCGACGAGTCCGCTGCGGGCGCCGCGCACTTCGACGCCAGACACCCGCGGGGGGCCATCGCGGGCGCCGTCGCGGGCAGGGCGAGCGTGCCGCCGGCGGTGCTAGGATCGTACGCGCATGAGCGAGACCACGGGCCTGGGCGGCACGATCCTCGTCATCGACGACGAGCGCAACATCCGTCGCACGCTCCGCATGGTGCTCGAGGGCGAGGGCGCCACGGTGCTCGACGCCGACAGCGCGGAGGAGGGCCTGGAGATGATCCAGCGCGCCCTCGTCGAGGGGCCCGAGGGCCAGCGGCCGATCCAGGTGGTCATGGTCGACGTCTGCCTGCCCAACATGTCGGGCCTGCAGCTGCTCGAGAAGTTGTGCGAGATCGGCGGCGGCACTCCGCCGCTGCCGGTCATCCTCATCAGCGGTCACGCGACAGTCACCGACGCGGTGCGTGCGACCCGGCTCGGCGCGTTCGACTTCTTCGAAAAGCCGCTCGCGCGCGACCGCGTGATCGTCAGCGTGCGCAACGCCCTGCGTCATTACCAGACCGAGGCCGAGCTGCGCAGCCTGCGGGCGCGGGCGCGGCGGGAGATCATCGGCGAGTCGCGGCCGATGCAGGAGCTGCTGCGCCAGGTGATCAAGGTCGGCGGCACGCGGGCGCGGGTGTTGATCGAGGGCGAGAGCGGGACCGGCAAGGAGCTGGTGGCGCGGGCGATCCACGACGCCAGCGAGCGGCGGGCCGCGGCGTTCGTGAAGGTCAACTGCGCCGCGATCCCGCGCGAGCTGATCGAGAGCGAGCTGTTCGGCCACGAGCGCGGGGCGTTCACCGGCGCGACCGGGCAGAAGCGCGGCCTGTTCGAGCTGGCCCACGGCGGCACCCTGTTCCTCGACGAGATCGGCGACATGGACCTCAACGCGCAGGCCAAGGTGCTGCGCGTGCTGCAGAGCGGCGAGCTGATGCGCGTCGGCGGCGAGCGGCCGATCAAGGTCGACGTCCGCGTGCTGGCGGCGACCCACCGCAACCTGCGCGAGCTCGTGGGCACGGGCGAGTTTCGCGAGGACCTGTACTTCCGCCTCGCGGTGGTGCCGATCTCGGTGCCGCCGCTGCGCGAGCGCCCCGGCGACGTCGCGCTGCTGTGCCGCTACTACCTCGACCTCGCCTGCCACGAGAACGGCATCGCGCCCAAGCGCATGTCGCCAGCGGCCCAGGCCACGCTCGAGACGTACCCGTGGCCGGGCAACGTCCGCGAGCTGCGCAACGTGATGGAGCGGATCGCGATCCTGTCCGACGGCGACATCGAGATCGGCGACGTTCCGCTGGAGATCCGCGGCGACCCGGAAGAAGAGGCGGGGGCGCTGGTCGGGGGCGATGCGGTGGTCCAGTTCGGCGAGGGGGCTGTCCCTCCGGGCATGTCCCTCAAGGCGTTCCGCGACTCGGTCGAGCGCGCGTTCATCCTCCAGCGGCTGAGCGAGCAGAATTGGAACGTGTCGAAGACGGCCGAGACCCTCGACGTCGAGCGCACCCATCTTCACAAGAAGATGAAGCTCCTCGGGATCGCCCGCGGCGGGTGACCCGTGGCATGCAGCAAACGGGCTGCTACGCTCGGCCGCATGCGTTCTCAGTCTTATTTGTCGCTGCCCCTCGCCGCGTTGTTCGCCAACCTGTTGTCCGGCTGCGGTGACTCTGTCTCCGGTTGTATGAGCTCCCAGTACACTCAGGAGGTCGAGCTGACCCCCGAGGACTACGCCGAGTTTCAGAAGAACAATCCATTCACGCCGGACCCGAACAGTCCGACCACGTCGGCCGACGCGAGCACGACGGACGCGAGCTCCGGCACGACGGACGGGGACGCGAGCACGACGGACGCGAGCACGACGGACGCGAGCGCGGGCACGACGGACGCGAGCGCGGGCACGACCGACGCGACCGGGGGCGAGCTGCTGACCGAGGCGGAGACCTGCGCGCTGGTGTGCAAGTACCGGATCGACGAGTTCGAAAAGCCGCTCGATTGCGAGGTCACCAAGGAGGCGACGAAGGTGGTCGTCGCATGCACGTATCCGGCCTACTGCGAGGGCCGGCGCCACGCCTGCGTGACCTCGCGGGGCGAGCGGCCCGAGGCCGATCCGGCGGGGGCCTGGCTGGCGCGCGCGGCCCACGACGAGGCGGCCTCGGTCCACGCGTTCCGCTCGCTGGCGCGCGAACTGGCGGCCTGGGGCGCGCCCGCCGAGCTGCTGGCGCGCATCGACGCCGCGGTGGCCGACGAGGTGCGGCACGCCGAGGTCGTGGCCGACGCGGCCCGGGCTCGCGGGGCCGAGGTCACGCCGCCGGCGCACGTGGCCCTGGCGGTGCGCGAGCTGCTGGCGATCGCGGTCGAGAACGCGGTCGAGGGCTGCGTGCGCGAGACCTGGGCCGCGCTGTCGGCCGCGCATCAGGCCCGCTTCGCCGCCGTGCCCGCGCTGCGCACGATGTACGAGGAGATCGCCGCCGACGAGGCGCGCCACGCCGAGCTGGCGTGGGCGATCGACGCCTGGCTCATGGGCCAGCTCGACGCCGCCGGCCGCGACGCGGTGGCGAGCGCCCGCCGGGCGGCGATCGCCGAGCTGCAGGCGTCGCTGGCCCTGCTCGAGGAGCCGGCCCTGCGCGTCCTCGGCCTGCCGCCGGCCGCCACCGCCGTCCGCCTGTGCGGCGAGCTCGACGCGGCGCTGTGGTCCCGCGCGGCCTGAGGGTCGCGGCGACTTCGGCCTCGCACGAGCTCCGACTCCGGGAGCGGGCATGCCGTAATAGGCATGTTTTTTAGGACATGCCCCGGAGGTCAGATGGCGAACTCGACGCGCAGGCGGTGGCCGGCGAAGGTCGAGCCGTCGAGGGCCCGGCGGGCGCCGTGGGCGGAGGCCTCGTCGGCGAAGGTGACGTAGGCGATGACGAGCTCGCGGCGGGGGATCAGGCGGACGTCGTCGATGACGCCGAAGCGGGCCCAGGCTTCGCGCAGCGCTTCGGGGGAGGCCTCCGGGGGCAAGCCTCCGACGTAGAGCGTGCGGGTCTTGGGCGCGGGCATGAGTCAGGAAGGGGATCTGCGCGAGCGGGACAGCTCGCGGAGGTTGCCGCGGTGCCGGACCCAGATGAGCGCGGCGATCGCAACGACCAACCCTTTGTAGGCCGGCGGCGCGTCGGTGATCAAGATGTGCAGCGCCGCGGCGTTGACGGCCGTGAGCGAGCCGATCGCGGACACGCGGGTGAGGGCGAGGGTCTGCACGTAGATGACCGCGGCGATGAGCCCGGCGAGCGGCAGCAGGGCGGAGAAGACCCCGAGCGCGCAAGCGACACCCTTGCCGCCGCGGAACCCGAGATAGACGGGGAAGATGTGGCCGAGGGTCGCCGCCAGACCGACCCAGGCGAGTGCCGACGGCGCGTCCGGCAGGTCGCCGAGGCCGGATTCCATGGCCATGCGGACCGGCAGGTAGGCCTTGAAGACGTCGAGCGCGAACACGACGAGGCCCCACTTGGCGCCGAGCACCCGCGACGCATTGGTCGCGCCGATATTGCCGGAGCCGACCTGCCGGATGTCGACCCCGCGCAAATATCCGACCACCACGCCCATCGGGATCGCAGCGATGAGGTAGGCGAAGAGACACCACCCGAGGACGCTCAGAGCCATGGCGCGCCCAGCATATCCGCTCTCCGCCGCGCCGTCCCGGGGCGACGACGGGCCCGCGCGACCTCGCCGTCGGCGTCAGCCCGAGGGCGCAGGTCCGTCCGGCTCGGCGGCGGCCGGGGCGCGGGCGGCCTTCTCGTCGAGGCCGCTGCGGCCCATGCGGCGCGCGAGCTCGGCGGCGACGTCGGCGAGCGGGACGTCGCGGTGGGCCAGGCCGACGAGGGCGTGGAACAGCAAGTCGGCGGCCTCGCGGGCGATGTGGCCGCGGTCGTCCTCGGCCAGCGCCTCGGCCAGCTCGCCGGCCTCCTCGTGCAGCTTGGCGGCGATCTTCGCCACTCCGCCGGCGAGGAGGTCGCGGACGTAGCTCTTGCCGTCGCGGTTCGTCATCCCGCGCCCGGCCTTGCGCTCGCAGATCTCGGCGAACAGCTGCTCGAACACCTCGGTCGGCCGCGGCGCCGGCGGCTCGCCGACGGGGCGGAAGAAGCAGCTCGGCGCGCCGGTGTGGCAGGTCGGCCCGCGCGGCGCGGCCTGGACCAGCAGCGCGTCGGCGTCGCAGTCGACCGCGAGCCCGCGCAGCTCGAGAGTGTGCCCCGAGGTCTCGCCCTTCTCCCACAGCTGCTGCCGGCTGCGGCTCCAGAACGTCACGCGCCCGCGCGCCAGAGTGCGCGCCAGCGCCTCGGCGTTCATGTGGCCGAGCATCAGCACCTCGCCGGTGTCCACGTGCTGGACCACCGCCGCGACCAGGCCGTCGGGGCCGGGCGTCAGCGTCGACCACAGCGCGGCGGGGTCTGTCTGGAGGGACATGTCCGAAGGGCCAGGAATGTCGGGGCAGGTACCGACGGACATGCCCGAGCGGGCATGTCCGAACGGTCAGCCGGTGATGAGCACCCCGCGCGGCGCCTCGTGCGGGCGGACGGGGATGCCGTGGTCGGCCAGGTAGTGCTTGGCCTGGGCGATGGTGTAGAGGCCGAAGTGGAAGATCGAGGCGGCGAGGGCGGCGTCCGCGGCGCCCTCCTTGGGGTCGAGGCCCTGGCGCAGGTGCTCGAGCGAGCCGACGCCGCCGGAGGCGATCACCGGGATCGGCACGCGCCGGCTGACCTCGCGGGTGATCGCCAGGTCATAGCCGTCGCGGGTCCCGTCCTTGTCCATCGAGGTCAGCAAGATCTCCCCCGCGCCGAGGGAGGCGGCCTGCTCGCACCACGACACCGCGTCGAGCCCCGTCGAGCGGGTGCCGCCGTGGATCACGACCTCGTACAGCGGGTCGGTCTCGCCCGGCAGCGGCTTCAGCTGGCGCACGTCGACGGCGACGACGATGCACTGGCTGCCGTAGCGGTCGGCGAGCTGGCGGATCAGCAGCGGGTTGGCGACCGCGGCGCTGTTGACGGCGACCTTGTCGGCGCCGGCGCCCAGCAGGCGGCGGACGTCGGCCTCGCGGCGGACCCCGCCGCCGACGGTCAGCGGCGTGAAGATCTGCCCGGCCACGCGGCGGACCACGTCGACGAAGGTGTCACGCCCCTCGGTGGTCGCGGTGATGTCGAGGAGGCACAGCTCGTCGGCGCCTTGCGTGTCATAGGCGCGCGCTGCCTCGACGGGGTCGCCCGTGTCGCGCAGGTTGGCGAAATGGACGCCCTTGACGACCCGGCCGTTCTTGATATCGAGGCAGGGGATCACACGGCGCTTCAACATCGAGCGAGGGCCTCCTCCAACGTAAAGCTACCTTCGTAGAGCGCCCGCCCGAGGACCACCGCGCGCACGTCGGCGGCGCGCAGGGCGTCGAGGTCGGCGAGCGAGCCGACGCCGCCGCTGGCGATCACGAGGACGCTGGGGACGGCGCGTTGCAGGCTGATGGTGGCGTCGACGGCCGGCCCGCACTGCAGGCCGTCGCGGGCGATGTCGGTGTGCAGCAGCGCCGCCGCGCCCCAGATCGCCGCGGTCTTGGCCAGCGCCAGCGCGGGCACGGCGGACCGCTCCTGCCAGCCGGCGAGGGCGACCAGGCCGTCGCGCGCGTCGATGGCGACGATGATGCGGCCGGGGTACTGGCGGCACAGCAGCGACACCGCGTCGGGGTCGCGGACCGCGAGGGTGCCGACGACGACGTAGTCGGCGCCGGTGTCGAGCACCGCGGTGACGGCGGCGACGTCGCGCAGGCCGCCGCCGACCTCGACCTCGGCGCCGCCGGCGTGGGCGACGGCCACGAGCTCGCGGATGAGGTCGGTCTGGACCGGGCGGCCGGCGAAGGCGCCATCGAGGTCGACGACGTGGACGCGCCTCGCCCCGGCGGCCAGGAAATCGCGCAGCGCCGCGGCCGGGTCGTCGGCGTAGATCGTGGCTCGCCGCGGGTCGCCCTCTTGCAGGCGCACCGCCTTGCCGCCCATCAGATCGATGGCGGGGATCGCCAGCATCAGGCGCGGCCTCCCAGGATGAAGCTGCGGAGGAACCGAAGCCCCGACCACTGGCTCTTCTCGGGGTGGAACTGACAGCCGAACACGTTGCCGCGAGAGATCGTGGCCGGGAACTCGACGCTGCCGTAGCGACACCACCACATCACGAGGCTGGGGTCGGTGGTCTCGACGTAGTAACTGTGGGCGAAGTAGAAGTGCTCGCCGGTCGGCTGCACGTCGCTCCAGCCCATGTGGGGGATCTTCAGGCGCGCGGCGTCAGGCTCGTCGCCGGCCCGCATGTCGGCCGGGAACCGGCGCACGCGGCCGGGCAGGACCTTGAGGCCGTCGAAGCCGCCGCCCTCGTCGCTCTGCTCGAACAGCAGCTGCATGCCGAGGCAGATGCCGAGGAACGGGTCGCCGCGCTCGATGACCATGCGCAGCGCGGCGCCCATGGCCCCGTCGACCAGCGCCCGCGTGGTCGGCCCGAACGAGCCTTGGCCGGGGAACACCACCATGCGCGCGGTGGCGACGCGGTCGGGGTCGCTGGAGACGATCACCGAGGCGCCTACCTGGATGAGCGCGTGTTCGACGCTGTCCAGGTTCCCGAGCTGACTGTCGACCAGGATGACTTCGCGCGGCATGAGGGAACAGCCGGTTTTTATCACAGGTCCGCTCAGATCCAGCGCGGCTTTTACGTGACACCGTACGGTACTGTGTACTGGGCCTGCAGCGCGAAGAACTCGAATTGTCAAGCGCTGAATTCGTGGTCACGTGCGCTCGCACGGCGAAAATGGGCGGGGCCGCGCGCGACGAGGACGTTCGCGGCTGTCCTCGCGGACACAAACGCCGGGCCGCGCGCCCGAGAGGCCCGGATTTTCGTGGTATACGCCCGTCTGAGCGGCAGGAGGCACGATGCGCGGCACGGCTCGTCGAGGCATGTGGGGGGTTCCAGTGGCGCTGCTGCTGCTGCTGGCGAGCTGCGGGGAGCCGGGCACGAGCGCGGCGACGGGCCCGGCGCCGGTGGCAGATCCGCTGGCCGAGGTGGCCCTGCTGGCGGTGGTCGAGGGCGAGGTCAGCGTCCGCGACGCCCAGGGCGCCGTCACGCCGGGCCGCCCGGAGCTGCCGCTGCGCCGTAGCGACACGGTGATCACCACCCCCGGGTCGCTGGCGGTGGTGGTGCTGGCCAACGGCTACGTGATCAAGCTGGAGGAGGACCAGTCGACGCCGGTCCGCGCGCTGGCCCACCTCGACGACCCGCCGCCCGGCGAGAGCGTGGCGGAGCTGTTCGAGAAGGCGCTCGGCGCCGAGGCCTTCGCCCGCGTCGGCGGGGCCGACAGGCTCGAGCGGATCGCCGGCTGGAACGCCCGCAGGGCCTCGGGGGAGACCCCGGCTCCGGTCGCCAAGATGGAGGCCCCGCCGGCCCCGGTGAAGTCCGCCGAGCCCGCCCAGCAGGCCGACAGGCCCGACGCGCCGCTCACCGACGTCACGGTGCCCGAGAACAAGCGCGGCGACCGGGACGACGATCTCGACGGCAACGCCGAGGCGGGCATCGGCAAGATCGGCGGGGCCAAGCCGGTGCCTAACAGGCGCTCCGAGGACGACCTCGCCGGCCCGGCCGACCCGGTGGCGCCGCCGCCGTCGCAGAAGCCGGTCGACACGGACGCGAAGAAGGACAAGTCCTCGTCGAAGAAGAGCGAGCCGCCCCCGCCGCCAGGCCAGGGCGTGCCGCCGCCGGGCAGCGCGCCGGAGGCGGAGGAGTCGTCGTCCGCGGCCGACCTGGCCGACTCGTGGGTGCTCGAGACGAACCCCGACACCCAGGTCACGCGCACCAGCCTGCCCGAGGCCCTCAAGGCGCGGCGCCATGCGCTGGCGCAGTGCGTGGCCGGGGCCCTGCCGGGCGTGGCCGGGCCCGAGCTGCGGCTCAAGGTGGTCGGCGGGATCGTCAAGGAGATCGCGCTCGGCGGCGGCAAGGCGGCGCCGGCGTGCGCCCGCGAGCTGCTGAACCAGCGCCTGACCGGCGTGAGCGACGGCTGGGTGATCGTGCGCGTAAGGCGGTGATGCGCGGCGGCCCGGCGAACCCCCCTCCGCACCGCCGCCGGCGCGCCCCGTGGCGCTCGCCGGCGCTGCTGGCGGCGCTGATCAGCGTGGCGATCGCGCTGCTGTGCGGGCTGGAGCGCACGCGCCTGGAGATCCGCTGGGTCGACGCGCTCGAGCGGGCCAGCCTCGACCAGCGGTTCCGCTGGCGCGGGCCGGTGCCGCCGACCGGCGAGGTCGTGATCGTGGCGATCGACGACGACACGCTCGAGCGCCGGCCCGAGCTGTACCAGCGCCGCGCCGGCACTGCCGCGCTGGTGCGGGCGATCGCGGCGGCCGGACCGGCGGCGATCGGCGTCGACCAGGTCTACATCGACCCGGAGGAGGTGCTGTCGCCGGGGCTCACCAGGCGTATCAAGGGACATGTCGCCAAGAACATGTTCATCGAACCAGGTACGCAGGGACAGGCCGAGGCGCTGCTGCAGGAGGTCGGGCGCGAGCTGATGGGCGACGCCGAGCTGGCCGCGGCGGTCGCGGCGGCCGGCAACGTGGCGCTGGCCATCCACCTGACCCAAGAGTCAGGCGACGGGCGGCCGCTGCCGGAGGCGGCGACGCTGCGGCACGGCCGCTACGGCCAGCAGGACGCGCGCTCGCCCCCGATCCGGACGGCCGAGACGGGGCTGGTGTCGCTGCCGGAGCTGGTCGCGGGGGCGCGGGCGCTCGGCGGGATCACCGTGGAGGAGGAAAGCGACCGGGCGGTGCGGGCGATCCCCGCGGCCTGGCGGGTCGGTGACGCCGCCTACGCGCCGCTGGCGGTCCAGCTGGTGGCCCTGCGCGAGGGCCTCGGGCGCGCCGAGCTGGCGTTCCTCGGCGGCGAGTCGAGCCTGCAGATCGGGTCGCGCCGGGTCCCGCTCGGCGACCACGAGGCGGTGGTGCTGAACTTCCGCGGCGACGCCGGCACCTTCACCACGGTGTCGGCGGCCCTTGTCCTCGAGGGTCGGGCCGACGACGTCCTGCGCGGCAAGATCGTCCTGCTCGGCGTGACCTACTTCGGCCACGACGTCGTCCGCACCCCGTTCGCCCGCGACCTGCCAGGGGTCGAGCTGCAGGCCACCGCGGTCGACACGATCCTCGCCGGCGACCCGCTGGTCCGCAGCTCGGCGCTGACCGACGCCCTGTTCACGCTCTTGTCGGGTCTCCTGGTCAGCTTGCTGTTCGTCGCGGCCCTTCGCGCGGGGCCGCTGGTGCGCATCGCCGGGGTGGTGGCGGTGGTCGGTCTCGACGTCGTCGCGGCCTCGCTGGCGTTCACGCGCGCGCACCTGTGGCTGGTGCTGGTGTGGCCGCTGCTGGCCGCGGTGGTCGCAGGCTCGGCGGCGCTGGCGGCCGCGTACGCCGGTGAGGCGCTGCAGCGGGCGCGGCTGCGCCGGACGTTTTCGAGTTACCTCGGCGCGGAGGTGCTCGACGAGCTGCTGGCCGACCCCAAGGCGCTCGGCCTCGGCGGGGCGCGGCGCGAGCTGACGGTGCTGTTCTCCGACATCCGCGACTTCACCAGCGTGGCCGAGCGGCTGTCGCCGGAGGACCTGGTCGCGCTGCTCAACACGTTCCTCACGCCGATGACGCAGGAGGTGATGTCGCGCGCCGGTTACCTCGACAAGTACATCGGCGACGCGGTGATGGCGGTGTTCGGCGCGCCGGTGGCCCGGGCCGACCACGCCGAGCGCGGCCTGGCGACCGCGCTGGCGATGCACGCCGCGCTCGCGCGCCTGCAGCCGTCGCTGCGCCAGTTCGGGGTCGAGCAGCTGCAGATCGGCGTCGGCATCAACACCGGCGACATGGTGGTCGGCAACATGGGCTCGGCCGACCGCTTCGACTACACGGTGTGCGGCGACGCGGTGAACCTCGCGTCGCGCCTCGAGGGGCTGACCAAGACCTACGGGGTGTTCTGCCTGGTCGGCGCCGGCACCCGCGCGGCCGCGCCCGCGAGCTACCGCTTCCGCGAGGTCGACTTGGTGCGCGTGAAGGGCAAGGGCCAGCCGGCTGCCATCTTCGAGCTGATGGCGGGGCCGGGCGGGGCGGTCGCCGAGTACGCGGCGCTGGACCGCTGGACCGCGGCGCTGGCGGCCTTCCGCGCCGGCGATTTTTCGACCGCGCGCGCCCACTGGCAGGCGTTCCAGGCCGAGAACCCGGACGACCCGGTGGTGCGGCTGCACCTCGCGCGGCTGGCCGGCCTCGGCGAAAAGGCGCCGCCCGAGTGGGACGGCGTGGCCGTGTTCCATCACAAGTGAGCGATGTCGGTCAGTCGCAAGGGACATGTTCTTCAGAGCATGTCCAAGCGGGCATGCCCCGATGGGCATGTCCTACGGGGCAGGCGTCTGGGGGGCCGGCGGCTTGGCCTTCTGCACCGTCGGGTCGCGCTCGAGCTTGCGGCCGGCGACGTCGTTGTCGAGGTGGAGCATCATGTAGACCACCGCGACGGCGAGGATCACGAGGACGTTGATGATCTGGAACGGCAGGCTGAGGGCGATCAGGTAGTCGCCGCGCAGCCAGCGGCGGCGGCGGATCTTCTTCGCCACCTTCTCGTAGAAGTCGGGCGGGGCCTGCTCCTCGGGCAGGCCCTTGACCAGCCGCAGCATGCTCTGCAGGCCGGACAGCTCCCGCTGCGCCTCGGGCGAGTCGGCGAGCATCGCCTCGAGCTTGCTCTTGCCCTCGGCGTCGAGCTCCTCGTCGAGGTAGGCGCTCATCAGCGCTTCGGCGTTGTCGGTCTCGGGCTTGGCCATAAGAACGATCCTCGGCGCCTCAGCGCATGAAGGGCTCCAGGCGCTCCTTCAGCGCCAGGCGCGCCCGGTGCAGGCGCGACTTGAGCGTGCCCTCCTGCAGGCCGGTGATCTTGATGATGTCCTGGTACGACATGCCTTGCACGTCGCGCAGCACGATGAGCAGGCGATGGTCGGGGTCAAGGGCGGCGAGCTCGCGCTGGACGATCTTCTCCATGCGCATGCCCTCGGTCACGGCCTCGGGGCCCGGCACCTGGCTCTGGAAGGTGATGACCGCGCCGGTCTCGGCGGCCGGCATCTGCGCCTGCGGCGTCTCGTCGATGTCGAGGCTGCGGTGGAAGTTGCGGCCCTTGAGGTACTTGATCCGGTTCTTGCAGGTGTTGGTGGCGACCCGGTAGAGCCAGGTGTAGAAGCGCCCCTCGCCGCGGTAGTTGCCGATCGCCCGGTAGACGATGATGAACACCTCCTGCGCGAGATCCTCGGCCTCCTGGCGGTTGCCGATCATGCGCAGCATGAGGCCGAAGATCCGGTTCTGATAGGTGTGGACCAGCTCGCGGAACGCGGCCTCGTCGCCTTGCTTGAGGCGGCGGACCAACTGGCGATCGCGGCGGTCCTGCTCGGCGCGGCGGGCGTTCTCGGCCCGCTGCTCCAGGGTCAAGGTCTCGTCGGGAGCCGGCGCCGGCTCGGGCTCGTCGGGCGGGGCGGCAGCGGCGAGCTCCTCGGCGCTGTACACTCGCTCGGGGTCGGTCACGCGACTCACTGTCGTCCAGACCGCGGGGCCGGGGCAAGGTTCCTGTGCGAACCTCCGTCACGGGCACGTCCGCGCGCGCGGGCGGTCCGGGCGGCGGAGTTCGCCCGGCGCGCCGCGTGATTGCCGGCTCCGCGCGGGCATCACTGCGGCATCACTGGGGATTGATGCGGATGCCGAGGTTGACGGCCAGGCGGGTCTCGGGGTTGGGGCCGGTGATCTGGCGCGAGAAGCCGACCCCGAGGTCGAAGCCGATCCCCCGCTTGGGCGCGTCGCGGACGAAGCCGATGCCGCAGGCGATGAAGCCGCGGTCGTCCTGCTTGCCGCGCCCGCGGCTGTCCCAGTAGCCGCCGAGGCGCAGCGGCACCGTGTTCTTGATGGTGTACTCGGCGCCGCCGGCGAAGATCATCCGCGTGTACTTGTCCTGGTGGCGGAACGACGTGAAGTCGTACAGGCCGTCGAAGTTGATCGAGAAGCCGTTCTGACGGGTGGGGAAGACCGCGAGGCCGTGGGCCAGAGTGCGCGGGAAGTCGGACAGCAGGCTGACCTGGCTACGGCTGAGGCTGTCGGGCGCGACCACGAACGGGTCGAGCCGCAGCGAGGTGGCCGGCGGCGCCGGTCCGACCAGGTTCTGGCCGACCACCGAGACGTTGACGAACTGCAGGATCGACACGGTCATCGCCAGGTCGAGGCCGAAGGCGAGCCGCTGCTTCTTGGCGTCGTGCGGGTCGCCCTGGCCGTCGACGAAGCGCAGGCTCGACTGCAGGAACTTGGGCCGCACGCCGAACGCGAGCCACCCGGGCGCCGCGTTGATGGCGATCGGCAGGCCGACCTCGTGGGCCATGTGGAACAGCTCGAGCTGGTGTTCGCCGCCGCGGTCGTCCTTGAAGGTGACGTTGGGCAGGCCCAGCGTGGCCACGTAGCCGAGGCCGACGGCCACCCGCGGGTTCATCAGCGAGTCCATCGCCTGGATGCCGACCCCGTGGGTGTTGTTCTCGATCTGCGCCTGGTAGACCGGGTCGATCAAGAACTGGCGCGTGAACCCCATGTTGGCCGGGTTGGCCAGCATGGCCCCGGAACCGGTCGAGGAGGCGCGCGTCGCTCCGCCCATCCCGAGGTTGCGCGTGCCATCCAGTCCCGGGGCAGCCTGCGCCCGTGACGGGATGACAACCGCCGCGGACACGGCCAGCGCGGCGGAAAGGCAGGCACGGCGGCCCGAACGGGCGGGCGAGAGGCGAAGGGCGCGGCGGGTTTCGGGCATGTCGGCGGGGGCCGCCTCGCCGTAGCAAGATCGGGGCCAGGCAGAGGGTGTCAGACGGTGCGGCGCGAGGCCAGGCCGAACAGCGCGAGGACGAGCACGCACATCGCCAGCAGCAGCCACTGCTGGTGATCGCTCCAGCGCTGGGCCTCGGCGAGGAGGTCGACCGGCCGGGCGGCGACGACGTCGACGCGGGCCCACAGCCGGTCGAGGTGCGGCACGAGCAGCAGACGGTGGGCGAGGGCGGCGGCGGTGAGGACGAGGGCGATGGTGGTGCCGGCCTTGGAGGCGATCCACCGCGGAGCGGCGAGCGCGAGGACGACGCTGAAGACGACCGCGAGGTCGGCGAGGCGCTGGCCGAGCGGGGCCGTCAGGGCGCGCGCGAGGTTGGCGTCGAGCAGCGGCGAGGCCGACAGCGTCGGGATGGCGACGAAGTAACCGACGACGAGCCCGCCGAGCAGGAGGGCGGCCGCGGCGAAGCCGATCAGGGCAGCGGGTCTCACGACCGCGGCCTATGCCACGGTCTTCCGCGCCGGCCAAGTTTGCGGCGCGGCGCCCGGACAGTGCGCTACAGTCGCCCGCGTGCAGCGGCGGGGCTTTCTCCAGCAGCTCGGCGGAGCGGCCGTCACCGGCCTCGGCGGCGTGCTGCCGGCGCGCGCGGTCCGGGCGGCCGGGCCGGGCAATGACATGTCCCCGGGGACAGGTGATCGCGTCCTCGGCGAGGGCCGCTCGCGCTACAACCACGTGCGCGTGGTCGAGCGCGGCTCGGTGCGGACGATGCTGTTCATCGCCGACGACGGCACGCAGTACATCGAGACCCGCATCGACGTGGCGCACCGGCGCAGCCTCGACCTCGACGTCTTCCGCACCATGCTCGCGGGCTTCGTGGTGCACCCCGAGCCGCGGCGGATCCTCGTGCTCGGCCTCGGCGGCGGCGCGCTGCCCGGCTACTTCCACGAGCGCCTGCCCGGGCTCGAGCTCGAGGCGGTCGACATCGACCCAGAGGTGGTGCGCCTGGCCCAGGCGTTCTTCGGCGTGCCGACGGCCGATCCGTCCTACCGCGTCCACGTGGCCGACGCCCGGCTGTTTCTCCAGCGCGCGCCGGCGGACCAGCGCTGGGACATGATCGTGCTCGACGCGTTCCGCGGGGTCCAGGTCCCGCTGCACCTCAAGACCGCCGAGTTCCACGGCGAGGTCCTGAAGCGGCTGGCCGAGGGCGGGGTCGCGGTCGCCAACCTTCACAACGTCACGCGCATGTACCCGCACGACCGCGAGACGATCGCCGCGGTCTACCCGAGCTGTTACAGCTTCCTCAGCGAGGCCGGCAATCAAACCACTCTGGTGGCCAGCGCCGCCCCCGCGCGCCTCGGCGTCTACGCCCTCCGCGCCAACGCCCGCCAGATCCAGCAGCGCTTCGACGACGTCGACATGCTGGGCCTGGCGGCCCGCTACTACGCCCGCCGCGACTGGGAGCGGGCGCAGGTGCTGCGCGACGACTTCCCCGCCGACAACCTGGCCGCCGCCGCCGAGCGCAACAACGGCTCGTGCCTGCGCGGCTGCAAGTACCGCTAGCGCTACCGCTGGGCCGGCGCTCGGGCTATGTTCTGCCCGTGACCCTCGCCTCGCCCTCGCTGTCGCGCCGCGGCCTCTTGCTCCTCGGCGGCGGCAGCCTGGCCTTCGGGGCAGCTGCGATCGCGCGCCCGGCCGCGGCGGCCGAGACGGTGCTCGCCGAGGCCGTCTCGCGCTTCAACCGGATCCGCGTGGCCGAGAGCGGCACGGTCCGCACCATGTACTTCGTCGGCGACGACGGCACCCAGTTCATCGAGTCGCGCCACGACCGCTCGCGCCCGCAGAGCCTCGACCTCGACTACACGCGGACGATGATGGCCGGCTTCCTGCTGCAGCCGCGCCCGCGCCGCCTGCTGATGCTCGGCCTCGGCGGCGGCGGCATGAGCAACTACTTGAAGGCCCGCTTCCCCGAGCTCGAGATCGACGCGGTCGACATCGACCCCGAGGTGGTGCGCCTGGCCCAGGAGTTCTTCGACGTGCCGAAGGACGACCCGCGCTACCGCGTCCACGTGGCCGACGCGCGGCTGTTCGTCGAGCGCGCGGCCGCGGATGTCCGCTGGGACATGATCATGCTCGACGCCTTCCGCGGCGTGTTCGTGCCCTACCACCTCAAGACCGCGGAGTTCTACCGCGCCTGCCTGGCCCGCCTGGCGCCCGACGGGGTGGTGGTCGCCAACCTGCACAACGTCACCCGCATGTACCCGCACGACCGCGAGACCACCTCGGCCGTGTTCCCCCAGCGCTACAGCTTCGTCAGCGAGACCGGCAACCAGACCACTCTGGTCGCCTCGGCCGGCCGCGAGCGCGTCGGGGCCTACCAGATCCGCGCAAACGCCCGCACGGTCCAGCCCCAGTTCGACGCCGACATGCTCGGCCTCGCCGCCCGCTACTACATCCGACGCGACTGGGAAGACACCGCCGAGGTGCTCAAGGACGATTTTAAACCCGCGGAGCTCGAGGCGGCGGCCGGCCGGCACAACGAGACCTGCGTGAAGAACTGCCGCTACGGGCTGTGATTCGTCCTTGGGACATGCTCGATCGAGCATGTCCTCAAGGGAATGTTTGAAAGGGCATGTCGTTCGGGACACACGCTCGAGCCGAACTCGGCGCTGTCACCTGCGCGGGCCGAACAGCTTGCGCCGCGGCCCTTCGGGCGTCGAGCGGCGCAGCTGGATCGCGTGGATCTGGCGCTTCGCGTCGATGCTGTCGGGCTCCAGCTCGAGCACCTGATTGAAGTGCAGCAGCGCCTGCTCGTCGTCACCTGACCCGAGGGACAGCAGACCCAGGTCGTAGTGGGCGCGGACGCAGCGCGGCTGGCGGGCCAGGACCTCGAACAGCGCAGCGCGGGTGGCGTCGCGGACCGCGGCCTTGTCGGCCGCCAGCTGGTACTCGCACCACGCCAGCGCGGCGCGGATCTCGAGCTCCTCGGGGTTGAGCGCCGCCGCGGTGCGGTAGCGCTCGAGCGCGCGGTCGAAGTTGCCGGCGCGCAGCAGCTTGTCGCCTTCGCGGACCACCACCTCGCTCTCGAGCACCTGCTGCGCGCTCGGGCCCGCGGTCGCGCGGGGAGCCGGCTGGCCGCCGCGCAGCAGGGCGACGATCTGCTCGCGCTGGGCGTCGTCGGACAGGCGCTGGTAGGCCTCGCTCAGCGCGGCGAACACCGCCTGCGAGCGCTCGCGCAGGTGGCCGAGGCCCTGGTGCGGCAGGCTGTCGGGGTGGAAGCGCCGGCTCAGCACGTGCCAGGCGGCGCGGATCTGAGCCCGGTCGGCGGTGGTCGCCAGGCCGAGCAGGTCGAACGCGTTGGCGCCGCCGGCGATGGCCGCCTCGAGGCGCTCGAGCTCGCCGGCGAACTCGGCGGCGCGCAGGCTGTCGCGACCCGCGGGCTTGCTGTTCTTGAGGACAGGTATCGTAGAACCTGTCGCTTCGGGCAGGGTGGCGTTCGGCCCGGTCGCCTGCTCGGGCGGCGCGTTGGCCGACTTCAGCATTTGACAGGCCCACAGGGTGTAGACCACCGCGGCGACGCGGGCCTCGGGCTGACCGGACAGGCGGGCGACGTCGGTGACGTAGAGGTTGCCGGGGCGGAGGGCGTCGACGATCGCCTCGTCGCCCCTGGCGAAGTGGAACTGGTTGCGGTAGCGGTCGAACGACGAGCGCAGGCGCAGCGGGCCGTCGAGCAGGAGGCCCATCTCGGCGGCGATCCGGCGTGGGTCGAAGTGGGCGACCACGCCGGCGTGGATGAGCTCGAGGCTGTTGACCTGGGTCGGCTGGGAGGCGTCGGTCTCGGCGGCGGCGGCGTCGCCGGCGACGATCTGCACCGTGCCGGTCCGCAGCGCGAACAGGTGGACCACTTTGCGCGCGCACTGGACGCGCAGCGCCTTGCGGAGCTGGCCGCCGGTGAGAAGGCGGCGGCGCACCAGGTAATGGCCGAAACGCTCGCGGGGGGCCCCCGGCTGGGCCAGGCGGGCCAGTTCGGCCATCGCGCGGTCGCGCTCCGCCGGCTCGATGAGCCCGAGATCGACGAGGACCTGGCCGATCGAATCGTGCGGGCTGGAAAAGTCGGTGAAGATCGGCATCCCGCCCTGAAACCACACCCGCCGCGCGCCGGCGTCGGCGCTCCGGCCCGGCACGTCCGCGGCCGGCGGCGTGAGGCTGATCGTCCCGGTGAAGCGGCGGTGCAGCAGCGCGAACATGAGCCGGGGCAGGCTCATCCTGGCCAGGTCGACGACCTGCGGGTCGGCGCTCGGCGGGGCCGTCTCCATGGCTTCGATGCTAGCACTTCGGCGCGCCGGCCTGCTACGTTTGGCCTCGCATGAGCATCAGCTTCATGGTCGGCCCGCATCGGGTCCGCTTCGCCGGCAAGACCGACATCGGCCTGGTCCGCGCCCACAACGAAGACAGCCTGCTGATCCCGCGCGAGATGGCCCTCGCGGTCGTGTCCGACGGCATGGGTGGCCACGCCGCCGGCGACGTCGCCAGCCGGATCACCGTCGAGACCATCGACCAGCACTACCGCGACACCGCCCGCAGCGGCCCCAACACCTGGCCGTTCAAGCTGCCCTCGCTCGAGATCGAGAAGCAGCGCATGAGCGTCGCCATCCAGCTCGCCAACTCGAACATCTTCGAGACGGCCGCCGCCGACGGCACCAAGAAGGGCATGGGCTGCACCGTCGACGCCATCTACTTCAACCAGGGCCGCTTCTTCATCGGCCACGTCGGCGACAGCCGGGTCTACCGGATCCGCGAGGGCCGGATTCAGATGCTCACCGAGGACCACTCGCTGCTCAACGACTACCTCCGCATGAAGGAATTGAGCGGCGACGAAGGGGTCCACTTCCCCCAGAAGAACGTGGTGGTCAGAGCCCTCGGCCTCGCCGACCAGGTCCACGTCGACGTCATCTTCGACGCCTTCAAGGTCGGCGACGTGTTCCTGCTGTGCAGCGACGGCCTCAGCGGCATGCTCGACGACCGCGTCCTGCTCGAGATCATCAGCGCCCGCGACAGCCTCGACACCAGCTGCAACGAGCTGATCAAGGCCGCCAACGACGCCGGCGGCAACGACAACATCACCGCCATCCTCTGCCGCATCGAGAAGCCCTGAGCTCACAGCAGCGCGGCCACCCGCTCGGCCAGCGCCAGCGCGGCGGTCAAACCGGGCGACTCGATGCCGACCAGGTGGACGCAGCCGGGGCTGGTGAAGACCGCGAAGTCGCGCTCGGCCGGTTCGTCGGGGGCGCGCAGCTTGGGGCGGATCCCGCAACCCTCATAGGCGAGCTGGTCCTCGGCGATCGGCCCCAGCAATGCACACGCGGCGCGATGGAACGCGGCCAGCTTGTGCGCCGCCGGGCCGAAGTCGTCGCGCGCCGCGACGTACGTGACGTCAGGTCCGAGTCGATACGCGCCTGCCAGGTCGAGGGTGAGGTGGACGCCGAGGCCGGCCGCGCCGCGCGCTCGCACCGGATAGATGAGGTGGCGGTAGCGCGCCCGCGTGCGCAGGCTGAAATAGTCGCCGCGGCACGGTTGAATGCGCGGTGACTCCGCCCCCAGCATCGCCGCCACCTCGTCCGCGTGCAGCCCGGCGGCGTTGACCACCCGCGCGGCCGAGACCGGCCCGCGCGTCGTCTGCAGCGTCACGGCGCCGCCCGCGACCTCGGCCGCGAAGGCCCGCGTGCGCACGCCGAACACCGCCCCGTGCGCCTCGGCGTCGGCCCGTAGCGAGGCGCACAGCCCGTGGACGTCGACGATCCCGGTGTTCGGGCACCACAGCGCCGCCCGCACGTCCGGCAGTTCGGGCTCGCGCGCCCGGACCGCGGCGGCGCCGACGAGGACGCAGCCCCGCGCCCCAGCCGCGTCCGCGTTGGCGGCGAGCGCCTGCAACGCGACCTCCTCGTCACCCGTGCGGGCGATCACCAGCTTGCCGGGGCGCGCGTGACTCACCCCGTGGGCCTCGCACCAACTGTACAAAAGTTCCTGTCCTCGCAGACAGGTCTCGGCCTTGAGCGAGGCCGGGGGGTAGTAGAGCCCGGAGTGGATCACGCCGCTGTTGCGGCTCGACACCCCGGTGCCCTCCTTGGCCTCGCGTTCGAGCACGAGCACCTCGAGGCCGCGGCGCGCCAGGGTCGCTGCGACCGCGCAGCCGACCACGCCGGCGCCGACGACGACGACGTCGACCTGGTCCACGCCGGTCACGCTCGAACCTTAGCAGGCGCGGCTACCTGCGACACTGCGTCGCTTGCCTGGCGGGGCCGCGAGGTTTAAAACCCCCACGGGGAAGCCCGCTTATGGCCGAGATGCATATCAAGAGCCACACGTTCCGGACCGACGGCGAGTGGGAGACCATCGACACGTTGTGGTACAGCCCGTTCTTCTACTGGCAGCGGAACGGCCTGCGGGTGACGCCGCCGGTGCCCCTGCGGATCGTCGTGTTCAACAAGGTCGTCGACGAGTCCAACGAGGGCTGGATCAACCAGGGCGGCGCCAGTGCGATGTTGTTGCAGCGGATCCAGGCCCGCGGACAGAAGGGCCAGACGATCCGCGTCGAGGTCGGCGACGAGATCACCGAAGAGAACCGCCCGACCCGCTCGGCCTGATCGGGCCGGGGCCGGGCGCGGCGGTCAGCGCTTGGCGGCGCCTTCCTGCTCCTGGAACCACGTCAGCGCCTCGAGCATCGCGTTGTTGCCCGTGATGTCGCTGAGCTCGACCTTGACGCCCTTGTCGCTGAAGAACAGGTCGTTGGCCACCAGCGGGTTGCGGCGCTGGGCGATAAAGAGGATCGGCTCGGCGCCGCGGGTGTAGCCGAGCTGGACGATCGCGTTGGGCAGCCAGCGGCCGTTGTCGCCGAACTTGAACTCCCGGGTAAGCCGGTAAAAGCCCTCGTGCGGCAGCTTGACGAGCGACGAGCCCCAGCCGTAGTCGACCTTCGGGACCTTCACCCCGGGCATCTGGAAGCGCCACTGGTTGTGGATGTTCTGCACCGGCAGCAGGACCGAGGCGGGCGCGAACTCGGCGTCGGTGCGGATAAGGATGAGCAGGTTGGGGGCGACGGTCGCCTCGTGCTCGGGCAGGAACTTCGTGGTCTTGAAGATCCCCGGTTGGTACTGGAAGGCCATGGCGCGGGGAACACTACAGAAGACGGCCGGGCCAGGAAAGTCGAAAAATCCCGCGCCGCGCGACGTCGCCGGCCCGGCGCGCGGGGGTGCTCCAGGTCACGCCCGGGTCCCCCCGGGCAGGCCGCGGCCTCGGGCGGCGACTTGCCAGCGACCCGCGAGCGCTCGGCCCGCGTGTCCGCGGTTGTCACCGGGCGCCCCGGTTGTGCTACCAATGCCCGGTCGCCGTGTCAGATTCCGTCATTGTCATCAACGCCGATGGGCCCGAGACGCGGGTCGCTCTCATCGAACAGGGGATCCTTTCCGAGTACTACGTCGAGCGCGACCGCGAGCGCGGCACGGTCGGGAACGTGTACAAGGGCAAGGTCCTACGCGTGCTGCCGGGCATGCAGGCCGCGTTCGTCGACATCGGCGAGGAGAAGGCCGCGTTCTTGTACGCCGGCGACATCGCCGCTCCGGGTGGCCAGGGCGAGAAAGAAGCGGCCCTCCGCGCGCTCGGCGGTGACGACGACGACGAGGTCGCGCCGCGTCGCACCGGTCGCCACGGCGACATCACCGAGCTCGTGCGCCCCGGCCAGGAGATCCTCGTCCAGGTCGTGAAAGATCCGATCTCGAGCAAGGGCGCGCGGATCACCACGTACATCTCGCTGCCCGGGCGCAACGTCGTGTTCATGCCGACGGTCAGCCACATCGGGATCTCGCGCCGGATCGCCGGCGACCGCGAGCGCCGGCGGCTGCGCCGCCTCATCGACCAGATGCGTCCGCCGGGCTCGGGCTTCATCGTCCGCACTGTCGCCGAGTCGGCCAGCAACAGCCAGGTCCGCGCCGACATGGATTACCTCCTGCGCCTGTGGGAGAACATCCAGTTCAACGAGCGGCACCAGCGCGCGCCGGCGCTGCTCTACCGCGACCTCAACCTCATGCTCCGGGTCGTGCGCGACAACCTCACGCCCGAGTTCAAGAAGGTCATCGTCGACGACCGGATCGCCCACGACAAGGCGGTGCGGTTCATCGGCGCGTTCATGCCCGAGCTGGTCGACCGCGTCGAGCTCTACACCGGGCGCGAGCCGATCTTCGACGGCTACGGCATCGAGCTCGAGATCAACCGCGCGCTCGAGCGCAAGGTCCAGCTCAAGAGCGGCGGCTCGCTCGTGTTCGACCAGGGCGAGGCGCTGACCGCGATCGACGTCAACACGGGCAAGTTCGTCGGCGCCAAGGGCAAGACGCTCGAGGAGACGATCACGCAGACGAACCTCGAGGCGGCCGAGGAGCTGGCCGACCAGCTGCGCCTGCGCAACCTCGGCGGCCTCGTCATCATCGACTTCATCGACATGGACAAGGAGTCGAACCGGCGCAAGGTCTACCGCAAGCTGCAGGAGGTCCTCCGCCGCGACCGCGCCAAGGCGCACATCACGAAGATCTCGGAGATGGGCCTGGTCGAGATGAGCCGCAAGCGGACCAAGGAGTCGCTGCTGCGGCTGTTGACGGCCCCCTGCGAGGTCTGTAACGGTAAAGGCTACACGAAGAGCCCGACCACCATGTGCTACGAGATCTTGCGCGAGGTCCGGCGCGAAGGGCCGCACCTCGTCGGCGACACCATCATCGTCCAGGCCGCCCCCTCGGTCGCCGAGCTGATGAACGGCCCCGAGGTCGCCGCGGTCGACAACATGGTCAAGCGCCTGCAGAAGGGCATCGACATCCAGGGCCGCAAGGACTTCCACATCGAGCACTTCGAGATCCGCACCAAGAACAAGGGCGGCGGACGCAACAACAACAACAGCAACAACCCGGCCGACTGAGCGAGAGGAGCGACCATGGCGAAAGCGATGGAACGGCGCCGGAGCGAGCGCTACACGGTGAACGCCGAGTTCGCCGAGCTCGATCCCGGCAGCATCTCCTTCGTCAGCAACCTGAGCGAGCAGGGCGTGTTCATCAACACGCGCGCGCGCCTGCCGGTCGGCGCCGCGATCGACCTCCGCTTCACGATCTTGCTCGACGACCCGGTCGTCATCAGCGGCACCGGCCGCGTCGTCCACCTGCAGGACGAGCCGCGCGGCATGGGCGTCGCGTTCCACAACCTCAGCGCCGAGATGACGCTGCGCGTCATCGACGCGATCGCCTGGCACCGCACTCGCGAGGCCTCACGCACCGCCGAGCCGGGCTTCCGCACGCGCGAGCTCACCGCCGAGGAGCTGGCCCAGCTCGAAGAGGGCGACGAGATGGCCGGCGAGTCGGTCACGAGCCTCAGCGCCTCCGCCGTCCTGTCGGAGGACAGCCTGCCCGCGGCCGCTCGCAGCGGCCTCGCCCGCCGCGGCCGCGAGGACTCGCTGTCCCGCCTCGGCCTCGACGACTCCAACCAGTCGCTCCCGCCCCCGCCGCGCTTCGGCGCCTCCGCCCCGGTCCCGGCCGCGCGCAAGGCCCCGCCGCCGCCGCCCAAAGACGACGACTACGAGGACTTCTAGCGCGGCCGGCCCGCGCGCGCGGCCGCGCGTCTTGCGAGCGAGGCGTTTTTCACTATCGTGAGCGGGTGAGCATCACTCGCCGCTTCTTCGACCTCGCGCGGGCCAACATCACCGACTTCTCCCAGGCGTTCCGCCGCGGCGACCCGCTCGAGGGGCTCAGCGAGGACGAGCGCCGCGTCATCGACGAGGAGGTCGAGAGCGACACCGTCGGCACCAAGGCCGGCAAGCGCGCCCGCCAGGTCCGCGACGCCGCCGAGGAGATGTGGGAGCGGGCCTTCGAGGCCAGCCAGCGCGCTGCCGGCAATAATCCGCCGCGTCAGCGCAGCTCCGAGGCCGAGCGCCTGCGCTGGTACCGGACCCTCGAGCTCGAGCCCGGCGCCACGCACGAGGAGATCCGCAAGTCCTACCGGCGTCTGCTGAAGACGTACCACCCCGACCGCTTCGCCAAGGATCCGGAGAAGTACAAGGTCGCGACCGAGGTCACGCGCAACATCACGGTCGCCTACGACGGCCTGACCACGCTGCTCGAGCAGCAGCGCTGACCCGACCGGCAAAAAGTCCGCGCGGCGCTGCGCGGTTTTTGCGGTACCGTGCGGCGGTCCCGAGGACCCGTTGACCGCACGCCCCGCGAAGAGCAAGTCCGCCGCGAAGAAGACCATGGCCGCCCAGGCCGATGTCCACGCCCTCTACGAGCGCGCGGTCCAGGACCCGGGCAACGACGTCAAGTTCTTCAACCGCATCTACAAAAAGCTCCGCGGCCACGACCCGGTGTCGCTGCGCGAAGACTTCTGCGGCACCGCGGTGCTGTGCGCCGAGTGGGTCAAGAGCGGGGCGGAGCGCACGGCCCTCGGCGTCGACCTGTCGCAGGAGACGATCAACTGGGGCCTCGAGCACCGCATCGTCCCCGCCGGCCGCGCGGTCGCCAGCCGCGTCTCGCTCGTCTGCGCCGACGTCCGCGAGGTCAAGAAGCCCAAGGTCGACATCGCCTGCGCGCTCAACTTCTCCTACTACTGCTTCAAGCGCCGCGAAGAGCTGCTCGACTACTTCCGGGCCGTGCACGCCGGCCTCGCCAAGGACGGTCTGTTCTTCCTCGACCTCCTCGGCGGCACCGAGGCGATCATGGAGGGCTCGACCGACAACGACCACGGCGACTTCATCTATCGCTGGGAGCAGGCCCGCTTCGACGCCCTGACCCACGACTTCCTGTGCCACATCCACTTCCTGTTCCCCGACGGCTCCAAGCTGCTCGAGGCCTTCACCTACGACTGGCGCCTGTGGATGGCCCCCGAGCTGCGCGACCTGCTGCTCGAGGCCGGCTTCTCCAAGGTCCACGCCTACTGGGAGAAGACCAACGCCGAGGGCGAGGGCACCGGCGCGTTCTACGAGCCGGACTACGTCGAGAACCAGGAGATCTGGTGGACCTACCTCGCCGCCGAGCGCTGACGCAACCTGTCTGAACGAACATGTCCAAAAAGACCGCGAAGCCGCCCGCCAAGAAGTCGTCCAGCAAGCAGCCGCCGAAGAAGCCCGCGAAGACGCAGGCGAAGTCGGCGGCCAAGAAGAAGCCGAAGCAGCCCGGGCGCAAGGGGCCGACGCTGGCCGAGAGCGCCGACAAGTTCGCGCTCTACCAGCGCTCGGTCCAGTCGCCCACGGTCGACATCGAGTTCTTCGACGCCGAGTTCCAGAAGCACCGCGGCCGGGTGCCCCTGAGCGTGCGCGAGGACTTCTGCGGCACCGCGCTGTTCTCCGCCGAGTGGTGCAAGTCCGACGCGCGCCGCACGGCCCTCGGCGTCGACCTCGACGGCCCGACGCTCGAGTGGGGCCGCACCAACACCTTCGCCGCGGCGCCGCCCGACGCGGTCGAGCGCGTGACCCTGGCCCAGGCCGACGTCCGCGACACCAGCCTGCCCGCGGTCGACCTGATCGTGGCGATGAACTTCAGCTACTGCATCTTCAAGACCCGCGAGGAGCTGCGCGGCTACTTCGCCGCCGCGCGCAAGAACCTGGTCGACGACGGCGTGTTCGCGCTCGAGGTCTACGGCGGCACCGAGGCGGTGGTCGAGCTCAGCGACGAACGCGAGCTGCGCGGCGGCCTGACGTACGTGTGGGAGCAGGAGAAGTTCAACCCGATCAACCACCACACGCTCTGCCACATCACCTGGAAGTTCCGCGACGGCTCGCAGCTGTACCGCGCCTTCACCTACGACTGGCGTCTGTGGACCCTCCCGGAGCTCGGCGAGCTGCTGCGCGAGGCCGGCTTCTCCGAGGTGAAGTTCTACTTCGAGCGCGTCGAGGCCGACGAGGACGACGACGAGTACCTGACCGGCACCGGCGAGTTCGTCGAGCACACGGAGATCGAGAACCAGGAAGCCTGGCTCGGCTACGTGGTCGCGCTCAAGTGAGGCAGTGATTCGCCGCGCGGCGAATCACTGCCCTCGCGTCACAGCGCCAGCGTCGCCACCAGGTCGTTCGCGTCGGCCTGGGTGATGCGCGCTTGCACGAAATCACCCGGCTTGGCGGTCCCGTCGGTGAGCACGACCTTGCCGTCGATGCCCGGCGCCTGGCCCTCGTGGCGGCCTTCGAGGAGGAACTCACTCTCGTCGGACTCGCCGTCGATCATCACCTCGATGACCTCGTCGATCATCTCCTCGTGGCGCTCTTGACGGATCTCCTCTTGCAGCTCCATCAGCGCCAGCCGGCGCTCCTCGGCCAGCTCGGGCGACACGCGGGTCGGCAGCAGCGCCGACGGCGTCCCGTCCTCGCGCGACCACGGGAACACGCCGAGGTGATCGATCGCCCCCTCCTCGACGAACTGGTACAGCCGCTGGAACGCGGCCTCCGTCTCGCCCGGGTGGCCGACCAGCATGGTCGTGCGCAGCCAGATGTACGGGGACTGCGCCCGCAGCTTCTCGACCAGGTTGCGCACCACCTTCTCGGTGTAGCCGCGGCGCATCTTCTTGAGCACGTCGGTGTCGACGTGCTGCAGCGGCACGTCGAGGTAGGTGGCGATCTTCGGCTCGCCGGCGATCATCGTCAGCAGCTCGTCGCGCACCGTGGTCGGGAACGCGTAGTGCAGGCGGATCCACCGCAGATCCCTGACGCCGCACAGCCCGGTGAGCAGCTGCTCGATGTTGCGCGGGTCGTCGAGGTCGGTGCCGTAGGTGGTGAGGTCCTGGGCGACCAGGCAGATCTCGCGGGTGCCCTGTTCGGCCAGCTGCTCGGCCTCGCGGACGATGCTGTCGATCGTGCGGCTGCGCTGCGGCCCGCGCAGCTTGGGGATGATGCAGAAGGCGCACGGTCGGTCGCAGCCCTCGGCGATCTTCACGTACGCGCTGTGCCGCGCGCCGGTGACCTGCCGCGGCGTGGTGTGATCGTACAGGTAAGCGCGGCGGCCCAGCGGGCTCACGGCCATACGCGGGGCCTGCTCGGCGAGCACCTGCGCCAGCCCGAGCTGGTCGGCCGAGCCGAGGAAGTTGTCGACCTCGGGCATCTCGTCGGCCAGCTCTTTCGGGTAGCGCTGGCTCAGGCAGCCGGCGACCACCAGCCGCTTGGCCGCGCCCTGGGCCTTGACCTGCGCCAGCTCGAGGATGGTGTCGATCGACTCTTTCTTGGCCTCTTCGATGAAGCCGCAGGTGTTGACCACCAGCGTGTCGGCGTCCTCGGGCGAGTCGACGAGAGTGTGCCCCTGGTCGCGCACGACGCCGAGCATGACTTCCGTATCGACCTGGTTCTTGGGACAGCCAAGCGATACGAAGTAGACCTTCTTCGGCGCGGGCGCGGACATGACGGGGCAAGAGAGCACGCGCGACCGTTGGGGTCAACGCCGGCCGCTCAAGACCTTGCGCACGCCCGGGCGCCTCACATCTGCTTCGGGCAGGCTCCGCCGGCCTTCTCCAGGCCCGCCGCCCGCAGCTCGCGCCCGGTCGGCCCGTCCCCGAGCAGCGCCCGCCGCCCCTCGCCGTGCCCGGCGCCCAGCACGTCGCGCAGGTAGGCCTCGTAGTTGAACGTGTCCGAGTGCTCCGCAGTGTGGCAGCCGAGGCAGACGTCGACCGCGGCCTCGCGGCGGATGCCGAACGCCTTGCCCGCCTTCTCCGGCGTCTCCGCGTGGATGCTGCCGGGCCCGTGGCAGACCTCGCACTGCACGTCCTCGAGGCCGGCGACCTCGACCACCTCCGACCCACCCGGCTGGCGGAACCCGGTCACGTGGCAGCCGACGCACGACAGGTCGAACTGCTTGTTCACCTTCACCAGCGTCTCGTAGGCCCCCGCGTGGCGCGTCGTGGCCCAGTGCTCCTCGGCCTTGTCGTGGCACGCGCCGCACTGCTCGCCGCCGATGTAGCTCGCCTGACCCTTCGCCGGCGCCGGCGGCTTCACGCCCGCGAACCGCTGCTGGTTCTGCGTCGCCACCCACGCGTCGTAGCTGCGCAGCGCGTCGGCGCCGGCCGCGTCGACCGGCAGCTTGCACGTGATCTTCTGCTGCTCGAACGTGACGGCCACCGCGCCCGCCGGCGCCGCGTCGCCTGCCATCGCCGAAGCGAGCGCCGCGCGCTCCTGCTCGAGCCGCGCGATGTACCCGGCATCGGCGGCCGGATCGGCGCGGAACTTGGCCAGCCGCGCGTCGAGCCGCTCGAGCTCCTTCGCCTGCGCGGCGGCCGACGGCTGGACCTTCCACGCGTCCGGCCCGGGCAACGCCGCGAGCGCCGACGGGTCGATCGACAGCCGCACCCGCGTCAGCGTCTGCGCCTGATCGCCCGGCTCCAGCACCCAGCCATGGCCCACGCGGGTCGCCGGAGCGCCCAGCCGCGCCTTCTCGGTGCCTTCGGGGATGCCCGTCACCACGATGTCCGCCCCCGGCACGCCCTCGGCGACCTCGACCGCCGCGGCGCGCGTCCCGTGGACCAGGACGATCACCACGTCGGCCCCGGCCGCGCGCATCGCCGCGACCTCACGCTTGGCGGCGCTCGTGGTCGGCTCGAGCGGCCCGAGCGACTTGACCGCCTCCGGGCTCGTCTCGTGCACCGCAGTCACGCCGAGCTGCAGCGCCGGCTTGCCGTCGGCCCCCGGAATGTCGACCACGCGGTGCGGCACCACCCCGAGCGCGTCGAACGCCCGGCTGTTGGCGAGCACGCGCGGCAGCGGCCAGCGCTTCAGCGCCTCCTGCGCAAGCGGACTGGACAGATCATTGGCGCCGACGCCGGAGACCAGCGAGCCGCCCAGCGAGGCGAATCGCTCCTGGAGCGCGCCGGCCCGCTGATACGCTTGCGCCCACGCCGCCTCGTCGTGCGGCGCCTCGGGCCCCTTGGGGTCGGGGATCAGAAGTCCACCTGGCTCAACGACCAGGCGCCGCTGCGGATCGATGTCGTGCCCGAGATACCCGAACACGTACTGCAGCCCGCCCAACGGCTCGGTCGTGCAGCCGCACGGCGCGACGGCCCCCATCACCCGGGCGAACGCCACCAGGTCGAGCGTCAGCCGCGGCGGGGCGGCGGGCGGCTCCACGGGGCCAGTCTTGGTCGGTCCGGAGCCGGCGGGTCCGCAGGTCGCACAGGCGAGGATGGCCGAAGCCACGAGCGCGGTGAGCCCGGCGAACGCGCGGGGGCGGGGCCCGAGGGCGGCGAGACCGGCGGCGCGGGGAGGGGAGATCGGCATGGTCGCGGGGGCGGAGATCTTAGATCGCGCCGCCGGCGGCGCCGCTCCGCAGCAGGGGACATTGCGCACGTCCGCCCCTGCCACACTGGCTTTGCCTGCCCGCTGGGCCGAGGTATACGCCTCCGCCAGCAGCGTCGCCCCGGGGCTCCACCTTTGGCACGCAAGCGACTTGACCCGCGCACGGCGAGCCGTTTAGGCTTCGCACCCTTTCGCCTCCGGCGCACAAGCTCCAGCAAAGCACGCAGTCATGGCCGTCAAGATCAGGCTCGCCCGCATGGGCTCCAAGAAGCGTCCCTATTACCGCATCGTCGCCGCCGACGCCCGCAGCCCGCGCGACGGTCGCTTCCTCGAGCGCCTCGGGACCTACGACCCGCACGCCGAGTCGGTCGTCCTCAACGCGCCGAGGGTCGAGTACTGGGAGAAACAGGGCGCGACGCCCACGGACACCGTCGAGCGCCTCCTCCGTCGCGCGCGCAACATCGCCGCCGGCAAGGCCCCCCGGGCCGCCAAGCCGAAGACCAAGAAGACCGAGAAGAAGAAGTAAGCCGCTCGGCTCGCTTCTCTCCTCGGGTCCGTCGTCCTCGCGCCTCGCCCCGTCGCGCCCGCAGGAGCCGCGACGGTGCTACACCCCCCGGAGGCACCCATGCCCGCAGCGTCCGCGAACATCTCCCTCAAGGACCTCGTCGAGTTCCTCGCGCGTGCCCTCGTCGATCGCCCCGACGAGGTCCACGTGGCCGAGATCGCCGGCGAGCAGACCGTGGTGCTCGAGCTCCGCGTCGCCCGTGACGACCTCGGCAAGGTCATCGGCAAGCAGGGTCGCACCGTCAAGGCGATGCGCGCCCTCCTGAGCGCCGCCTCGGCCAAGCTCCGCAAGCGCGCCGACCTCGAGATCCTCGAGTAAGCGGAGCCGCCGTGTCTGGCCGCTCCGCCGCGATCGCCGTCGCCGAGGTCTCCGCGCCGCACGGCGTCCGCGGCCAGCTCCGCTTCCACCTCTACGACCCCGACTCGCGCGCGCTGAGGCGCGGCCTGCGGGTCGAGCTCCGGCCGCCGAACAGTCCGGAAGGACCTGCCCGATCGGACATGTCCTTTCGGATTCTCGCCGTCGAGCCCGTCCCCGGCAAGCCGTCCGTGCGCGTGCAACTGGCCGGCGTCGACGACCGCGACCACGCCGAGCGGCTGCGCGGCTGCGAGGTCTGGGTCGCCCGCGCCGATCTCCCGGCCCTGGCCGAAGACGAGTTCTACCTCACCGACGCGATCGGCCTCCCCGTCGAGCGCGAGCTCGGCGACGGCCGCACTCAGGCGCTCGGCCTCGTCGCCGGCGTGACCAGCAACGGCGTGCAAGATCTGCTCGAGGTCGAGTGGACCCGCCCCGACGGTCGCCGCGACACCTGGCTCCTGCCCGTGCTGCCGCAATTCATCGCCGACCTCGACGGCGAGCGCCTGCGCGTCGACCTGCCGCTCGGCCTCCTGCCCGACGCCCTCGAGGAGGGCGGAGAGGCGCCGTGAGCGGCCAGGCCTTCGAGGTCTTCACCCTGTTCCCCGACGCTGTCGCCGGCTTCCTCCGCGGCGGCCTGGTCGGCAAGGCCGTGGCGCGCGAGCTCGTCAGCGTCCACTGCACCGACTACCGCGAGTTCGCCACCGACCGCTACCGCACGGTCGACGACTCGCCGTACGGCGGCGGCCCGGGCATGGTGATGAAGATCGAGCCGGTCGTGGCGGCGCTCGAGCACGTCACTGCGCTGCGCGGCCCGATGCACCGGATCCTCCTTACCCCCGCGGGCCCGCGCTTCGACCAGCGGGTCGCCGAGCGGCTGGCCGCGGTCCCGCGGATCGGCCTCCTGTGCGGCCGCTACGAGGGCATCGACGACCGCGTCCGCGAGCACTTCGTCGACGAGTGCCTGTCGCTCGGCGACTTCGTCCTCAACGGCGGCGAGGTCGCGGCGCTGGCGATCATCGAGGCCGTCGCCCGCCTGCGCGAGGGCGTGCTCGGCAACCCCGAGTCGGCCGCGCGCGACAGCTTCTCGCTTCAGGACATGTCCTCCGGGGCAGGTCCCGAAGACCATGGCGCCTGGCTCGAGCACCCGCACTTCACCCGCCCGCCCGAGTTCCGCGGCCACGGTGTGCCCGAGGTGTTGCTCGCGGGCGATCACGCCGACGTCGCCCGCTGGCGCCGAGAGCAGGCCTGGCGCCGCACCTGGGCCCTGCGCCCCGACCTCCGGCCGCAGCGGACCCTGCCCGCCGAGGCGCCGCTGTACCTCGTGGCCCACTTCGGGCAGGGCGCAACGGACATGTCCGAAAGGGCAGGCTTGATCGCTTCGCTCGCCGCAGCGGCCCGCGAAGGCGGCGCCGAACTGCGGGTCGTCGCGCTGAGCCAGCGGGTGCCCGAGGCCGCCGGCGTCCCCCGCGCAGCCCAAACCCGCAGCCTCAAAGATCTCGCCCGCGAGCTCCGCCGTCGCCACGGCGCCGCGCCGCGGCTGGTCGCTCTCGGCCCGGCGGACGATCTGCCGCTCGCCCGCGGAGTCGCGCCGCTGCTCGATCTGCTCGCGGCTTCGGGAGCGGGAGATCTCTCAGCGCCGCTGGTGCTGGTGCTGCCGTGCGAGGTCGCGGGAGATCTCGCACGGCCCGCCGCGAACCCGCCGCAGGGCCGCTCTGCGCCATCTTCTGAGCCCGCCAAGGGCCTGGAGGCGGCGTTTTCGCCAGCGCCGGGGCTCGCCTCAGGACTTGCAGAAACGCCCTCGATGAAAGACTCTTCCGGCCCCCAGCCGGTGGAAGCGGCAGCACAACTTGTCGCCGCCGCACTGGCTGAACTCAAGTCCCGCCGCTCCACGAATCCTTCGGAGCTCCGCCATGAGCAACAGTAACCCGTTGATTGAAGCGATCGAGGCCTCCTACAAGCGGAGCGATGTTCCCGAGTTCCGTCCCGGCGACACCATCCGCGTCCACGCGAAGATCTCCGAAGGCGGCAAGGATCGCATCCAGGTCTTCCAGGGCGTCTGCATCCACCGGAAGCGTGGCGGCGCCCGCGGCTCCTTCACCGTCCGGAAGATCTCCCACGGTGTCGGCGTCGAGCGCGTGTGGGCGGTCAACTCGCCCCGCGTCGTGAAGGTCGAGCTCGTCAGCCGCGGCAAGGTCCGCAAGGCCAAGCTCTACTACCTGCGCAACCTCAGCGGCAATGCTGCCCGCATTCGCGCCCGCCTCGGCGGTTACGCCAACGAGCTGCTCACCTCGGGCAGCGAGTCGAGCGAGCCCCAGGGCGACTGAGCCCCGATGCCCGCGCCGCCCTCCACTCGGGTGCGCGGCCAGCTGGCGGAGGATCAGGCCGCGCGCTTCCTTGAGGCGCGCGGCCTCCTCGTCGTCGACCGCAACGTCCGCGCCGGTGGTGTGGAGCTCGACCTGGTCGGGCTCGTGCCAGCCGGTGTGGATGATCGCGTCGACACATACGTATTCGTGGAGGTCCGCAGCCGCGAGGACGATCGCGCCGGACTCCCGGAGGAGACCGTCGACCCTCGCAAGCAAGCTCGACTGCGACGGGGCGCGGCCGCCTGGCTGGTCGGTCGCGACCTGTGGGAGACCGTGGCCGTCCGCTTCGACGTCGTCAGCGTGCTGGTCGCGGCGAGCGACGACTCGCCAGACGACTTAAACGCGAAGGCCCCGCGGATCACTTGGATCCCCGGGGCCTTCGAAGCCGACCGCACGCCGTGAGGCTAGGCGCCGGTGGTGTCGGACGGCGGCGGCGCGGGCGTCATCTCGTCCTCGCAGACCGGCTTGCCGTTCGGGTCGGTCGGAAGCGCCGCGCACTCGGTGGCGAGCATGTCGACGGTGCCCTGCGAGAGGTCGTCGTTGCACACGCACAGCTTCTGGCAGCAGAACTCGCCGAGCTTCTGGATCTGCACGCAGCTGAAGCCGGCGGCGCAGTTGGACTCCTGGGCGAGGACTTGCTTGCCGATGCCGCCGTCCTGGCAGTCGGTGTCGGACGAGCAGGTCTTCGAGCACATCGAGCGCTCGAGCACGTACGTCGACGCGAGCACGCACTTCGACTCGACGCACTGGAAGCGGGCCTTGCCGTCCTCGTTGGCCGAGTTGCACATCTCGTTGTTGGTGCAGGGCGCGGTCGGCGGGTCCTTCTCGTCGGCGTAGACGCAGAGGAGGTCGTTGCAGCTCAGGGCCGGGAAGGTCACGACCTTGTCGGCCGGCGGGTCGACGTCGCCATGATTGCAGGGCGCGCCGACATCGCCCTTCGGACAGGCGGCGAGGAGCGGCACGAGGAGCAGGGCGCCCAACGCGTTGGCGACGGTGCGCAAGAGAGCAGGCGTGCGAGTGACTTGCATGTGGCGTCTCAGTCTTGGCGGCCGAACAGGTTTCCCATCGTACACTGCCGGACCATAGGGTCAAGCGCCGCGAAACGGCGTAGAAGCCCTACGCGCCGACCTCAACGCGGCTCTGGCGTGACAATCCCGTCCGGGCGCGACCGATCTCGTCCGCGCGCGCCCCTCGGCTCGCGTCGGCGTCGCCCCGAGCGCGATGGCCGTTCGCGCGGGAAACGGTCCGCACGGGCTTTTCGGCCACGACTGCCGGTGGGCCCGGCACCCCTGTGGTTCGCCGGCGGCGAACGCTGCTCGGCGGCGATATCCGGGATCTGCAAGTGGGCGATCTCCACCTTGCCCGTGCATCTCCTCGGGACGCGCCCAGCCGCCGTTTGAAGCGCGAGACCGTGTAAAAAATCACGAAAGCCCGCGAAGGCCAGGCCGGAATTTCCGCAGGTCGAACGGAACCCCCGCAGATCGGCGGAAGCTGGGCCCCGTTGCAGGTCGGCGAGCGGTTCTCCGGCGCCGGGGTGTGTAACCCGGGTCAGGGCCGCAGTCGGGTCGCTGCGCGAAAACCTCCGCGACCCTCGGCTTCTTCCTTTCCGTGCGCTTGTCCCTCCCAAACCCGTCGCGGCTGGCTCTTGCGGCTGTGAGCGCGCCGCTGGTATCGTCCGAAAACCCCTATGAAGGCCCGCAGTGCGCCGCGCAGGTCCACCTACCCTGGCCTGCAACTTTGTGATTGAGGGTCTGCTCTCGGATCGCCGAAACTCCGCACGCTGAGGACGCATCGACCGCATGAAATCGCTCCGCCAACTGACGTCCACCACTCTTCTCAGTCTTTGCGCCACGTGGGCCCTGTACGCGGCGCCGGCTGTGGCCGGTCCGCCGCCCCCGCCTCCGGCCAAGGGCGGCCCGGCCGTCCCGCCGCCGACCGGTGGCCCGGCCGTCCCGCCGCCCTCGGGCGGCCCGGTGGCTGCACCCAGCAACCCTGACGGCGCGGCCACGGGCGTGCTGGCCGAAGCCGAGGACAAGTACAAGGCCGAGGATTACCAGGGCGCCGCGGTCATCTTCCACGCGGTCGCCAGCGGCAAGACCCCGGGCGACAAGTCGCGCGCCCAGTTCTGGCTGGGCAAGTCGCTGTACAAGCTGCAGTACTACGCCGTCTCGCTGGCCATCCTGGGCGAGATCGTGACGGCGGGCCCGAGCCACCCGTACCACAAGCTCACGCTGCCGTGGCTCGCGTCGCTGAGCCGCGAGCTGCCCGAAGGGGCAGGCGTGCTCGAGAAGGTTGGTACGTACAAGGCGACCGAGCTCGAGGACTCGGCCTTCGACGAGGTGCGCGACGAGCTGTACTACCTGCTCGGCCGCTTCAACTACCAGAAGGGCGACCTCGGGCAGGCGATCGCGCTGCTCGGCCAGGTGCCGGACAACAGCGACTACTACATCCCGGCGCAGTTCTTCCTCGGCGTCGCCGAGACGCGCGAGTTCCACGGGCCGCAGGCGGTCGAGGCGTTCAAGAACGTCCTCCGCAAGAACATCTCCCTCAAGGAGAGCTGGGCCAAGGACAAGAAGAAGCGCAAGAAGGAAGCCAAGGCCAAGGCCAAGCTCGCCAAGAAGAACAAGAAGAAGCAGCTCGCCGGCGAGGTCGAGGAGCTGAGCTTCGAGGAGGAGATGCAGCGCTACGAGGAGCGGGCCAACCTCGCTCTCGGCTACATCTTCTACCAGGTCGGCAAGTACGACACGGCGCTGAAGTACTACGACAAAATTCCGCTCGAGTCGCCCTACTGGCTCGACTCGATCCTCGCGTCGTCGTGGACGGAGTTCCGCCTGGTCGAGGTGGAGCCGGAGCAGGCGAACATCCACTACCAGCGCACGCTCGGGTACATCCACACGCTCAACGCGCCGTTCTTCTACGACTACCTGTACCCCGAGTCGATCATCCTCAAGGCGGTCACGTACTACTTCAACTGCCGCTACCAGCCCGCGAAGCTGTCGATCGAGGAGTTCAACCGCAAGTACCCGAAGACCCGCGACGACCTCAAGGACCTGCTCGCCAAGGCGCCCGAGGACTTCGCGCTGTTCGACCTCAGCGTGAAGATCCGCAACAGCGAGTCGAAGCTCGACCCGTTCGTCGAGGAGGTCGCCCAGAAGTCGCTGCAGGACAAGACGCTCGAGAAGAACTACGCGTTCGTCAACGAGATCGTGCGCGAGCAGGGTCAGCTCGAGGACGCCAAGTCGGACTTCAAGGGCAGCCCGCTCGCCGAGCAGATCACGGAGACGCTCGACGGCTTGCTCTCGCTGGGCAAGGAGTCGACCGGCGCCCTCGCGCGCAACCGGTTGATGCAGCAGATCCAGCAGATCAACGACCTCGAGCGCGAGGCGATCAAGATCGAGTACGAGATCTTGAACCGCATCAAGGCCGGTGACTCCGGCGCAGCGACCGAGCGCCGTCCGGTTCGACCGAAGGTCGACGCCGAGCACGAGATCTACAACTACAACGGCGAGTACTGGAAAGACGAGCTCGGTTACTACAACTACAAGGTTACTAGCCGCTGCAAGGAGGAGTAGCCGCGGCGGCGCCGGCGAGGTCATGCGCGCGACCTCGCCGGCGTTTGACAAGAGCCAGCAACAAGGCCGGGTCCCGTGGACCCGCCCATCTGAGGTGAGAGGTCCATGAAGCCACACAGCCATCCCCGCAAGTTTCGCAAGCTGAACATCCTGAGCGGCGTCGGTCTCGCGGTGGTCGTCTTCGCCGCCGCGGCTCCTGCCAGCGCGCAGGCCCCGGCGGAGGGCGGCGCCGAGGCGAACAGTGCCGTCAAGTACAACCGCAAGTCGGGCAAGGTCCGCACCAAGGACACGCTCGACACGAAGTTCAAGGAAGAGAAAGAGCGGCAGGAGAAGGAGACCAAGCGCCGCGTCGACATGATGGAGGGTGCGGAGTTCGCCAAGAAGCGCGCCGCGGTCGCCCAGGAGATCGCCGACACGCAGATCGAGCAGCTCAAGCGCCTCCTCAACGCGACCGACAAGTCTCACCCGGACTACCCGGACCTGCTGTATCGCCTCTCGGACCACTTCCTCGAGAAGAAGGCGTACTTCGAGACTCAGTCCGGCGCCCTCTACGACCCGATCTTCCAGGCGGAGGAGGCCAAGCAGAAGGGCAAGGCGGACCAGCTCAAGGCCAAGCAGGCCAAGTTCGAGGCGCAGTCCAAGGCCGCCAGCGAGCAGGCGGTCAAGCTGTACAAGGCCCTCGTCACGGACCCCAGCCTCAGCAAGTACAAGCGCCTCGACGAGGCTCTGTACTTCTACGCGTTCGAGCTCGGCCAGCTCAAGCGCGAGCAGGAGATGAAGGACGCGTACATCCGGCTGATTCAGGACTACCCGAACAGCCAGTACATCCCCAACGCGTACCTCAGCTTCGCCGACTACTACTTCGGCCAGAGCAAGATCGGCGACGCCCTCCAGCTGTACGAGAAGGTCATCACCTTCAAGGACAGCCCGGTCTACGCCTACGCGCTCTACAAGATGGCGTGGTGCCACCTGAACCCGGTCGGCACCGCGGACCCGCGCTACGACCTCAGCCTCGACTTCTTCGTCAAGACGATCACCGCGACCCTCGAGGGCCGCGCCGGCAGCGAGGCCAACGCCCGCCAGCTGCGCCGCGACGCCCGTCGCGACCTCGTCCGCGCCTTCGTCATGGCCGGCAAGCCGTCCAAGGCGTGGGAGTTCTTCCAGAAGGTCGGCGACGGCCCGAAGGAAGACGAGAACATGTCCCGCAAGATGATGGAGCTGCTCGCAGTCCAGTACTTCGGGCAGGGCATGTACACCGAGTCGACGTACACCTACCACAAGCTGCAGGAGCTGTTCCCCGACGACCCGCAGACCTGTGAGTGGCAGGGCCGCGTCGTCATCAACGCGCTGGCGACCGACAACAAGGAGGTCCAGTGGACCGAGACGGCGCGCCTGGGCGAGTACTGGGACAAGTTCAAGAACGGCTCGCAGAAGGAGGCCGTCAAGCGCAAGTGCCGAGACGAGACGCTCGACACGATGAAGCAGATGGCCACCGTGTGGCACGACGAGGCCGAGAAGACCAAGAACGAGGCCACGTACACGCTCGCGGAGAAGGCCTACGAGGGCTTCCTCAAGACCTTCCCGAAGGACAAGGACTCGTACGAGATCCAGATGTACTACGCGGAGCTCCTGTGGGCCCGCGCCAGCTCGCTCATCGGTGACAAGAAGACCAAGCCCGACGGCCTCACCAAGTTCCGCCGCGCGCACGACGAGTTCGTGAAGGTCCTCGAGATCAACCCCGAGGGCAAGTTCACCCAGGACGCCGCCTACGCGCAGATGCTGGCGATGAAGAACGCCCTCGAGTACGACGAGACGGGCGGTCAGGCCAAGTCCTGCAAGACGAACGCCGAAGGTCTTTGCGTCTACAAGGAAAAAGAGAAGAAGAAGAAGACCAAGACCGACGAGAACACCAAGGGCGATCAGAGCCTCACGTACCCGGAGAGTGACTACGCCGAGGACGAGAAGAAGATGATCGAGGCGTACGACATCTACCAGAAGTACGTCAAAGACCCGAAGGACCCCGAGCTGCCCAAGATCGTCTACCACCGGGCGAAGCTCATGATGATTCACAACAAGTTCCAGGAGGCGCGCCCGCTCCTGGAAGAGATGGTCGTCAAGTTCGACGGCTCCATCTACGCCGCGTGGTGCTCCGAGATGCTCCTCGACATTCTGACGATCCGCTGGATCGACAAGAATCTGACGCCCGAAGAGGCGATCAAGGCATCCGACGACCTCGAGACGTGGTCGAAGAAGATGCAGAAGATGAAGGTCTACACGCATCCGGAGGCCGACGAGCTCAAGGAGGCGATCCCGCGGCTGCTGGCCGGCATCGGCTGGAAGAAGGGCATGACCTACCTCGAGGCGGGCCGGAAGGGTGACCCCGACGGCTACCGCAAGTGCGCCGAGCAGTTCATCGCCATCTACAACGAGTACGGCGACGCCCACGAGAAGGCCTCGACGCTGATCTGGAACGCGGCCGAGTGCTACGAGGCGGCCTTCCTGCTCGGTCAGTCGGTCCGCTTCCGCAAGATCCTGCTCGAGAAGTTCCCGAACAGCGAGCACTACCAGAAGACGCTGTCGAACCTCGCCGGCAACTACCAGGCCATCGCGATGTACGACAAGGCCGCGCAGCACATGGAGCTGTACGCGGAGAAGTACATCAAGGACAAGCAGTCGCCCGACTACCTGCGCAACGCCTACCTGTTCCGCCTCGGCCTCGGCCAGGACCAGCAGGCCAGCGCCGACCTGTCGAAGTACGAGGGTCTCTACCGCAAGGACAACCCCGAGCTCGCCGCCAAGATCTTCTGGTCGAAGCACGACATCCTCAAGACCGAGGAAGAGAAGCTCAAGCACGCCGAGGAGTACCTCAAGATCTACGGCAAGAACGGCGGCCTCGACCGTCGCATCGTCGCCGAGGCCTCGATCGGCCAGATCTTGTGGCGCCAGTCGTGCGCGGAGGGCCTGCTCTACGACTCGTGCATCACCATCAAGCGCAAGAAGGCGCAGGCCGGTGACAAGGCCCGCGCCGCCGCCGAGGCGCTGAAGAAGAAGGTCAAGAAGGGCACCGAGAAGAAGGGCGCCGCTGCTTCGTCGAGCAAGAAGCAGGAGATCCCGGAGTACTGCGGCTCGGCCACCTCCGGCATCATCACGGTCCACTCCCGCAACAAGAAGAAGGCGGACGAGGCCCAGAAGTACTTCGACAGCGTCCTCAAGCTGGCGAAGAGCAAGATCAACGTGCCGGAGGACGACCGCGACCGGCGCGAGGACTTCGCCAACGCCGTCGCCATGGCCGGCGTGTACAAGGCCGACCGCGGCTACGAGGAGTACCTCAAGATCGAGATGCCGGGCGGCCTGAGCTTCTTCGTCGAAGAGTGGAAGAAGGACGCCGGCCTGCCGAAGTGGGAGAAGGAGTACAAGGAGCAGGTCGCGAAGAAGGCCGACTCGACCAAGCGCTTCCTCGAGTTCTACGAGAAGAAGACCAAGCAGGGTCAGGCGCTGCAGCAGCAGTACGACGGCATCGTCAACGCCAAGCAGAGCCCGTACTGGATGCTCGCCGCCGCCGCCCGCTCGGCCATGGTCTCGCAGAACTACGCCGACCAGCTCTACCGCGCCGAGGTGCCGAAGGAGTTCAAGACCGAGGATCAGGCCTACGCCTTCTGCGACGAGCTCGGCGACAAGGCCCAGCCGATCCAGGAGGACGCGGTCAAGAAGTTCTCGTTCTGCCTCGAGCGGTCGACGACCTTCCAGTTCTTCAACGAGTTCTCTCGTCTGTGCGAGGAGGAGCTCCAGCAGCGCGAGCCGGACAAGTACCCGGCGACCGAAGAGATCTTCGGCATCTCTCAGTACACCGCGAGCCGCCCCGATCGCGTCGATGTGCAGCTCGACCTCGAGGGTGAGAAGCGCAAGCCGAGCGTCGGCGCCGCGGCGGAGAAGCCCGCCGAGAAGCCCGCCGAGAAGACCGACGACGGCGACGAGGACAGCGAGTGAGGCCGGCCGGAGCCAGCAAAGGAGCGACCACCATGCGTAACCTGATCAAGATCGCAAGCATCGGCGCCCTGGCTGTCGCAATGACGGCCTGCGGGAAGAACAAGACCGGCACCGAGACCCCGGGCGGCGGCGGCGGCGGCGGCGGCGGCGGCGGCGGCCCGACCGGGCCGGCGCCGGCCGAAGCCTCCAAGGAGGCCAAGAACGACTTCGCCGAGGCCGTGAAGACCTACAACGCGGCCAAGAGCGACGGCAAGTTGAGCGGCGACGAGTGCGAGCGCGTCGCGGGCAACTTCCAGAAGGTCTACAAGACCCACGGCGTGCAGATGGCGCTGGCGCAGTTCAACTCGGGCGTCGTCTACGAGGAGTGCGGCCAGGCCGACAAGGCCGAGGGCATCTACGCCCAGCTCATCTCCCAGGCGCCCAAGTTCGACCTCGCCTACAACAACCTCGGCGTCATCTACTGGAAGAAGGGCCAGGAGTCGAAGGCCCTCGACATGTTCAAGAAGGGCGTCGAGGCCAACAAGCTGTCGGCCCGCGCCGCCCGCAACAACGTCGCCGGCCTGCTGCGCAACCAGTACGTCGGCAACACCGACGTCAACTCCTTCAACGAGGCGGAGAAGTCGATCCAGGGTGTGCTCGCGCTCGACTCGGGCAACCAGGCCGCCTACGAGAACCTCGCGCGCATCTACTACGACCGCGGTCACAGCAAGGACAAGTCGTACCTGGTGCTCGCGAACCTCGTGGTGACCCAGGGCGTCCGCGTGCTCAAGAACGAGAGCCGCGAGTCCGCCGACCTGTACAACATCCAGGGCCTGCTGCTGCTCGAGCGTCAGGACCAGGTCAACGCCCTCAAGGCGTTCAAGGAGGCGGTGCGGGTCGAGGCGAACCACGTCGAGGCGAACCTCAACATCGGCTTCATCTCGATCCGCTTCCGCGACTACGCCACCGCGGAGAAGTCGTTCGAGATCGCCCTGAAGGACTCGCGTCAGGCCAAGAATACCGAGGCGCACCTCGCTCTCGGCGTGGCGCAGCGCGGCCTGAAGAAGTTCAAGGAGGCCGAGGCCTCCTACAACAAGGCGCTCAAGCTGAACGCCTCCGATCCGCGCCCGCTCTACAACCTCGGCGTGCTGTACCAGGACCACATCAGCACCCAGGACACCGTCGACACGGCGCAGAACGAGAAGCTCATCAACGTCGCCAAGGGCCACTACAACAAGTTCATCGAGGCGGTGAAGAGCGACAAGAAGTGGAGCCAGCAGGCCCTGCTGGCCAAGGACCGCATCGCCACCATCGATGAGACCATCGCCTTCAACCGCGTCTCCGAGGAGATGATGAAGAAGGCCAAGGAGCTCGAGGCGCAGGCGAAGAAGCAGGAAGAGGAAGAGCGCAAGCGACTCCTCGAGCTCGAGAAGCAGGCCGAGGCCGCCGAGTCCGCGGGCAGTGCCCCGGCTGCAGGCGCAGCGCCCGCCGGCGGCGCGACGCCTCCCAAGTAATCGGGAGCTCGTCATCCGCGCATGAGGGGCGGCCGGACGGCCGCCCCTTTTCATTGGGTCCTCCGGCTCCGCCGCGGGCGGAGCGATCTCGCAGTCGAAGCCGTCTCCTCCTTCGTTCGCGCTCTCTGCCCGCCGCATCACAATGGCCGGGCGTTTACAAGGCTGGCCGGAGCGAGGTATGGTGCGTGAAGGTCCCAGGGGGACCGCTCCACGAGGTTCATCATGCGGCTCGCTCTGATCACTCTGCTGACCACCCTCTTCGCCTCGACAACCGCCTTCGCGGCTCCGGCCAGCGACCAGGACGCCGACACTTCGGCCAACAAGGGCAAGGGCGGCAGCGGCACCACGGTCTACGACTTCGACGACGACAACGTCGACGGCGAGCTGCTCTCGCCCGAAGGCGCCAACGTCGCCTCCCGTGGCCGCACCAAGCACGCCAGCCTCATCACCATCCGGCCGCACTTCATCCCCGAGCTCATCAAGATGGCCAACGATGTGTGATCCGGGCCCTGCGTCCGTGCTTTCACTCACGTTTCTTTTTTGAACAATCCCCCGGAACCCGGGAACCGCCACCGAAGCCCGCTGTCTCTGCCCGCGCAACCCGCCGGACCGAGGACCGACCATGTCCACCAAGACGCTCGCTATCAAAGTCTTTTACGGCGACCAGCTCGTCGACACCCAGACGCTGACGCAGGATGTCATCAAGATCGGCAAGCTGAAGAGCAGCCACGTTTGCCTGGATGACGAGGCCGTGGCCCGCATGCACGCCGTGATCGAGGTGTCCGGCGAGGAGGTGCGGGTGATCGATCTCGGGAGCGCGGCGGGCACCGTGCTCAACGGCCAGCGGATCGACAAGAACGCGGTGCTGCACGACGGCGACGCCTTGAACTTCGGGCCGTACCGCCTCGAGGTCGGCTTCGCCAAGCAGCAGGTCGCGGCTGCGCCGGCGCCGGCGCAGGTGGCCGCGCCGGTGGCCGTGGCGGCGGCCGCGGTCGCGGCGGCGCCGCTCGCTGCGGCGCCGATGGCGACGCGGGCCCCGATCCAGATCGACCTCAGCGAGGTCGAGGTTCAGAGCGGCTCGCGGGTGGCCGAGGTCGTGGCGATGTACGGCTCGACGGTGCTCGACGTGCAGCACGTCGGCCAGCTGAAGAACCGCAAGTCGCAGGCGCCCATTTTCCTCGCCATCGGCGGCGTGATGCTGGTCGCCGGCGTGGGCGTGTTCTTCAGCGACGTGAACCAGGACTGGGCCGGCTACGGCAAGAAGGTCCAGGACTCGATCGAGCAGGGCACGCCGCGCCCGACCCCGCCCGGAAACGGCCTGGCGGCGATCGGCATGCTGCTGGCGATCGCGGGCCTCGTGCCGTTCAGCATGGGCCTCATCCGCACCGGCGACTACGTCAACAAGAACTTCACGATCGGCGAGGGCCACGGCGCGTCGTTCCACGTGCCGCCCGCCGGCCTGCCCGAGCCCAACGGCTTCCCGCTGGTCCGCGGCAGCGACCACGAGTTCGCGCTCAACTTCACGCAGAACATGAGCGGCGAGGTCACCTTCGACGGCCAGACGATCACGCTGCAGCAGCTGGTCGCGACCGGCCGCGCGGGCTCGCAGGGCTCGTCGTTCAGCTTCCCGCTGCCGCCCGGAGCGACGGCGCGGGTCAAGTACCAGGACGTCACCTTCTACGTGAACTCGGTCGCGCCGGGCGCGGTGATCAAGGGCGGCAGCGAGACCGACAAGCCGTTCTGGATCTACAACGGCGCGTCGTTCGTGGTCATCGGCAGCTTGCTGGTGCTCACGCACCTGATCCCCAACGAGGCCGGCAACCTCAGCCTCGACGAGATGATGGAAGAGAACCGCTTCGTCGGTTACCTCAACCAGCCCGACAAGCCGCCGGAGGAGGAGGAGCCGCCGCCGGAGGACATGGAGAACTCCGACGACGAGGCCGGCGGCACCGGTCAGCGCCACAAGGGCGAGGAGGGCAAGATGGGCAAGCCCACCTCGAAGAGCAAGTCGGGCCTCTACGCCATGAAGGGCCCCAAGGACGCCATCCCGCAGATGGCCCGTAACTTCGACCCCGACATGGCCGCGCGCCAGGCCGGCATCCTTGGGGTGATGAGCGCCGAGAGCGGCCACTTCCTCGCCTCGCCGTACGGCGGCGCGTTCGCGGTCGGCAACGACGACGCGGACGTGTGGGGCGGCCTCACCGGCACGGAGGTCGGCGAGGCGTACGGCGTCGGCGGCCTCGGCCTGGTCGGCACCGGCCGCGGCGGCGGTGGCACCGGCGAGGGCACGATCGGCCTCGGCAACACGGGCCTCATCGGCAAGGGCGGCGGCGGCGGCACGGGCTCCGGCTACGGCCGTGGCGCTGGCGCCGGCTTCGGCGGCCGCGGCACCCGCGTCCCGACGGTCCGTCAGGCCAAGGCCGAGGTCCAGGGCGCGCTCGACAAGGACATCATCCGCCGCATCGTCCGCGCGCACATCAACGAGGTCCGCTACTGCTACAACCAGGCCCTCGCCCGCGACCCCAACGCCAAGGGCCGCGTCGCCGTCCAGTTCACCATCGGCGGCACCGGCAAGGTGCCCACCGCGGTGGTCCAGGAGAGCACGATGAAGGACCCGGCGGTCGGCTCCTGCATCGCCCAGGCGGTCAAGCGCTGGACCTTCCCCAAGCCGGAGGGCGGCGGCTCGGTCATCGTCTCGTACCCGTTCGTCCTCGAGCCGGGTTGATCGGCGAGGCTGTCCCGAAGGACAGCCTGTCTCGAAGGCCAGGAGGCCCGGCGCACGCCGGGCCTTCGGCGTTTAAGGACCTGCTGCGCTTCCGGAGATCTGTCGACGAGATCGCCCGGCGCCCGCAGCGGGCTCGCGTCAACTCACAACCCTCATGGCTGGGCACGGCAGCCCGTTCGGCGAGCTCCGGCGCGGATGGCGCGTTTTCGCCCATGACGTCGGCGACACCTCGCGAGGGCCGAGAAACGGCGCGAACGATCGCGCCGCCGTGCAACCTTGTCACCAGATGCCCCGCCCGTTATCATCCGCACGCGATCCGGAAAGGTCTCTGATGCGTCGTCTCTCCCCTCTGGCCGCTCTCGTCGTCTCCTGCGCTGTCCTCCTCCCGGCCTGCAACGGCCTGGCGAGCCGTAACCGAGTCCAGGCGATCAATCGGATGAACGAAGGCATCCAACTGTTCGACCGCAACAACACTGCCGGCGCCGAGAAGGCGATCCAGGACGCCATTCAGCTCGATTCGTCCTACGCGGCCGCGCACCACACCCTGGGCCAGATCTACAAGAAGCAGAACAAGCTGGTCGACGCGGAGAAGGCGTTCACGGGCGCGATCGACAACATGAAGGCCGAGCCGCAGGCCGAGTACTGGTACGACCTCGGCGCTGTGCAGCAGGCCCAGGGCGAGGCTGACGGCGTGTCGTCGTCGGAGCGCGAGACCAAGTTCACCGCCGCGATCAACTCGTTCCAAGAGGCGCTGAAGCTCGACCCGAAGATGTACCGCGCCCATTACCGCACCGGCGTGCTGTACGAGAAGCTCGACCAGCCCGAGAAGGCCGACGCCGCCTACCGCAAGACCATCGAGATCAAGCCGAGCTACAGCCCGGCGTTCGTCTCGCTCGGCAACATGTACATCGATTACGGCTTCGCCAACGTGGCGATGGCGGTGCTCGATACCGGCGCGCAGATCAACGACAAGGACGCGCGCATGTGGAACGGCCTCGGCCGTGCGCACTTCGAGCTCGGCCAGATGAAAGAGGCCATCGACGCCTACACGAAGGCCAAGGCCATCGATCCGGACGGCGCCGACGCGCTCTACGGCCTCGGCATGGCCTACGCCGAGCTCCGCCAGCGCAAGGAAGCCAAAGAGAACCTCGAGCTGTTCCTGGGCAAGGCCGGCGACGCCCGTCCCGACCTCATCAAGGCGGCGCGCGACACGGTCGCTCGCATGCAGGACGTCATCTGAGCCCGACAGCGACGGTATCCGTGAGGCCAGGGCCCCACGGTCCGTCGAGGGCTGCTCGCTACCTCGACTTACGCGGCCCACCAGGCCCGACCTACCATCAGTTACCCCGCGGCTCGCCGCGGGTGTCCCCCGTCGTGCGCACGGTGGGCCTACTGGGCCTGCCTGCGTTGAATCGTTCCGGACGCGTTGAACGCTCGGCGAGGTGCGTGGTATATCCGCCGTCTCCCGAGCCCGGGGTAATCCCCCGATAATGCTCAAAAAACAGGGTCTCAGATGGAAGTAACGACGCGCATCAAGTCACGGCTCACCGAGGTCTCCGAGTGGAGCGGGGTGATCGACGAATCCGAGTCGCAGGCGAGCTCCGCCGGCACGCCTCAGGCGCAGTCGGCGGCGTTCTACCACCTCGCCCAGGCCTGCGAGGGATTGCTGCTCGACAAGGCGAAGGCGATGACGTTCTACCAGACGGCCGTCAAGCGCGACCGTGAGAACCTCAAGGCCCTGGAGTCGGCGCGCAAGATCTATCAGCAGATGGCCAACCTCGAGATGGTCACCAAGCTGATGGCGCTCGAGCTGCGGGCCAATCGCGACCCCGACCGAGCCCCGGCCCTGAACTACGCCTACGGGCGGGCGCTGCTCAACCTGCGGCAGATCGAGCAAGCGCGCCCGTACCTCGAGGCGGCGGCCAGCGCCGAAGGTCGCAATCAAGAGTTCCAAGACCGCTTCCAAGAGTCGCTGTACGACCGGAGCAACTGGCAGTTCGCGCTGCAGAACATCTGCATCAACCAGCTGATCGCGCTCAGCGGCCAGGCTGACCCGCTGGCCGCGAACGTCGAGAATGGTGGCCACCAGCTGTCGGCGCTCTACCTCCGCACCGCGCGGATCTTGCAGCAAGAGGCGCCCGAAGACCCGCGCCTGTTGCCGCTGCTGTTCAAGGCCCTCGACTCCGATCCGAGCAACGACGAGGCCGGCTACATCGCGGAGACCCTGCTCGCCGGCGGCGGCCACCTGCAGCACATCCAGAAGCTGCAGGACCGCCGCGCAGCGCTCGAGCGCGAGCCGGACAAGAAGGTCGCGCTGCTGCGTCAGTTCGCGCTGATCTGGCAGGTGCGCCTCAACAACGCCGACATGGCGGCGTACTTCTTCCGCCAGGCGCTCGAGTACGCCTACTCGATCGGCGTCAGCGTGCTCAAGGACGAGAACGACGCCGACTGGCACCTCGGCGCGTTCCACATGCTCAAGAAGGCCGCCGAGCGCACCGGCAACTCCGAGGGCCTCGTCGAGCTGGCCGCGCGCGGTCTGCAGGTCATCACCGACCAGACCGACGCGGCGTTGCTCGCGATCCTCGGCGGTGAGGTCGCGTGGAAGCAGCGCCAGGACGTCGAGAGCGCCCGCAGCCTGCTCGCCTACGCCGTCAACGCGGCGCCGCGTCACCCGACCCTCATCGAGTTCACGCAGCAGTTCGGCGCCCTCGAGGCGCCCGCGGACAACGCCGCCGAGCGTGCCGCCGCGGAGCGGGCCGAGGCCGAGGCCGCCGCTGCGCAGCGCGCCGCCGTCGACGAGGCCGCGGCCGAAGACGCCGCGCGCGAGCAGGCCGCAGCCGCTGCCCTCGCCGCCGAGCAGGCCGCCGCCGAGCAGGCCGAGGCCGCCGAGCGAGCGGAGCGTGATCGCGTCGCAGCCGACCGCGCCGCCGGCGAGAAGGCCGAGCGCGACCGTGCCGAGCGCGAGCGCGTCGCCGAGGAGAAGGCCGCCGCCGCCGCGGAGAAGGCCGCCGCTGCCGAGAAGGCCGCCGCCGACAAGGCCGCTGCGGCCGAGAAGGCCGCCGCGGAGAAGGCCGAGCGCGAGCGTCTGGCCGCGGAGAAGGCCGCTGCCGACAAGGCGGAGCGCGAGCGCGTCGCCGCCGAGCGAGCCGCCGCCGCCGAGAAGGCCGCCGCGGAGAAGGCCGAGAAGGCCGCCGCCGTCGAGCGCGCCGCTGCCGAGAAGGCCGCCGCGGAGAAGGCCGCCGCTGACAAGATCGCCGCCGAGATCGCCGCGATCCCGGCGGATGGCGTCGAGTTGCACGGCGAGATCTTCCTCCCCGAGGAGGTCCGGATCTACAACGCCGCTCGCACCGCCGAGGCCGCCGGTGGCGCCAAGGCGATCGACGCCTGGCGCGACGCGATGGGCAAGCTGCCGCAGAAGCGTTACCCGCGGACGCGCCTCCGGGAGCTCTACGGCGAGGCCGGCAAGTGGAGCAACGTCGCCGACCTGCTGAAGGACGAGCTCAAGGGCGACCCGCACAAGGACCTCGAGCACACCAAGGCCTCGTACTGGCAGCTGCTCGACATCTACCGCGATCACCTGCGTCAGCCCGGCCTCGTGGTCACCACGCTGGCCGCGTTCGAGAAGGTGCTCGAGGACGCCGGCGACACCGAGTCGCTGCTCAAGGTCGTCGAGACCCAGCAGAACCAGTTCGAGCAGATGAAGCGCTGGCCGGACCTGATCAGCAGGATCCGCCGCCGCGCCGAGCTGACCACCGACCCCGTCGGTCGCACCGCCCTGCACCTCGAGGCCGGTCGCCTCTTCCTCGACAAGTTCAACAACCAGGCCGAGGCGATCAAGAGCTTCGAGTCGGTGCTCGAGGCCGACGAGTACAACGTCGAGGCGATTACCAAGCTCAAGGATCTGTACGCCAAGCGGCGCGACTGGGAGAAGCTCGTCCACGTCCAGCAGAAGGAGCTGACGCTGATCGAGAGCCCGGCGCAGCGCATGGAGCAGCTGCTCGACGTCGCCCGCACCGCGGTCTCGAAGATCAAGAAGAACCCGCTCTCGATCGAGCTGTGGAACCAGGTCCTGGCGATGGAGCCGACCCACCACGAGGCGCTCGAGCAGCTCGAGGGTCTCCTCGAGCGCGAGAAGGAGTGGGGCCAGCTCGCGGGCGTGCTGCGCACGCTCGCCGAGGTCGAGGGCGACCCGACCAAGAAGGCCAACTACCTCGTCAAGCTGGGCTCGAACTACAGCGACAAGCTCGACGACAACGCCAGCTCGATCAAGGCGTGGGAGCAGCTGTACCAGCTCGACTCCGAGAACCGCCGCGCCCAGGACGCCCTCAAGAAGCTCTACCTCGCCGTCGGCGACATGGAGAGCCTGCAGGAGTTCTACGCCAAGCAGGACAAGTGGGGCGAGTTCATCCGCGTGCTCGAGCGCGAGGCCGAGACCGCCGAGGGGGCGGCTCGCACTACGCTCCTCCTCAAGATCGCCGATCTTTACAAGACGCGGATGGACAAGGCCGACAAGGCCACCCGCGCCCTCGAGCGCGCGCTGTCGTTCGACGACAACAACCTCACCGTCGCCGATGCCCTGATCGACCTCTACGAGCAGGCGCACGACGAGCGGCACATCTCGGTGCCGCTGAAGATCCAGCTCAACCACAGCGAGGATCCGGCGCAGCGGCAGGCGCTGCTCCGCCGGCTCGCCGAGCTGGCCGAGCGCATCAGCCAGGACGAGGCGCTGGCGTTCTCCTACTACCGCCAGGCCTTCACCGAGGACCACACGCAGGCCGACACGCGCGAGCACCTGTTCCGCCTCGGCGAGTCGATCGGCGCGTGGACCGAGCAGATCGAGTCGCTGCGCGCCGCGATCGAGAAGTACGGCACCGACCCCGACAGCATCCCGCTGCGGCTCAAGCTGGCCGAGATCTACGAGAAGCGCTCGAGCGACCTCGAGGCGGCCCTCGCCGCCAACCAGGCGATCCTCGAGATCAACGCCGAGGAGGCGACCGCGCTCGCCTCGCTCGAGCGGCTGTACCTCGCGCTCGGCCGTGAGGAGGACCTGCTCAACGTCCTCCGCACCCAGCTCTCGCTCGCCGGCAACGACGACGACCGCCGCGCGATCCAGACCCGCATCGGCAGCATCCACGAGCAGCTCGGTCACGTCGACCAGGCCGTCACCGCCTACGAGGCCGTGCTCGCCACCGGCGTCGAGGACCCGACCGTGCTCGCCGCCCTCGACCGCCTCTACCTCGGTCAGGGCAAGTGGACCGAGCTGGCCGACATCCTGCGGCGCGAGCTCGAGGTCACCGCGCCCGACGAGGTCGAGGCCCGCGCGACCTTGCTGCTCCGCCTCGGCATCGTCCAGCAGGACAAGCTGAACTCGGCGCCCGACGCCGTCGACCTGTTCCGCCAGGTCCTCGACGTCGACGCCGCCAACGAGGAGGCGCGCAAGCGGCTCGAGGGTTACCTCGAGGACGACGCGCTCAAGACCACGGTGGCCGGCATCCTGCTCCCGGTCTACGAGCGCCTGCTCGACTGGCCGAAGATGGTCCAGACGCTCGAGATCCAGGTCGCCGCGGCCGGGACCGTCGACGAGCGCGTCGGCCTGCTGCTGCAGATCGGCGCCATCCTGGCCAACAACATCGGCAACACCACGGCGGCGTTCGACGCCTACAGCCGCGCGTTCCGCCACGACCCGCGCAACGAGGCCGCGCAGGCCGAGCTCGAGAAGCTCGCCCACCTCGAGAACCGCTACGCGGACTACGCCGCGCTGTTCGAGGAGGCGGTCGCCGGCGACCTTCCGAGCGAGCTGCAGCGCACCCTGCTGATGCGCCTGGCCAACCTGTACGACCAGCGCCTCGGCAACGCGCCCAAGGCGATCGAGAACTTCAAGAAGGCGCTCGAGGTCGACGCCGACAACGTCGAGGCCCTCGAGGCGCTCGAGAAGCTCTACAGCCGCGACCAGAACTGGGGCGAGCTGCTCGGCGTGTACCGCAGCCAGATCCCGCTGACCCAGGACGGCAGCAAGCGGCAGGAGCTGCGGTTCCGCATCGCCTACCTTCAGGACGAGATGCTCGGCCAGAAGGAGGAGGCGATCGCGACCTACAACGAGATCCTCGCCGACGAGTTCGAGAACCTGCAGGCGATCGTCGCCCTCGACCGGCTCTACCTCGCGCGCGGCGCGTGGACCGAGCTGGCCGAGAACCTCGAGCGCCAGCTGACGCTGTCGAGCGACCCCGACAAGCAGATCGAGCTCAACCTCCGCCTCGGCGACCTCCGCCTCACCAAGCTCGAGCAGGCCGGCCAGGCCGTCGAGACCTACCACCGCGTGCTCGCGCTCGACGCCGGCAACGCCACCGCGCTCGGCGCCCTCGAGACGCTGCTGACCAACGAGCAGCAGCAGCTCACCGTCGCCAAGACCCTGGAGCCGTTCTACCGCGTCAACAACAACTGGCCGCGGCTGATCCAGGCGTACGAGATCATGGTGACGCACGCCTCCGACGCGGAGGAGAAGATCGGCCTCCTGCACCGGATCGCCGAGCTGTACGAGATCGCCGGCGAGGAGCAGGGCAAGGCGTTCGACGCCCTCGGCCGCGCCTTCAAGGTCGATCCGAGCAACGCCACCACGCAGGAGCGGCTCGAGACGCTGGCCCGCCAGCTCGAGGACTACCCGCGCCTCGTCGCCCTCTACGACGAGTCGATCCCCGACATCGTCGACGACGCGCTCATCATCCGCTTGCTGGTGAAGATCGCCCAGATCTACGAGCTCGTGATCGAGGACCCGGCCAAGGCCGCGGCGAGCTACGAGCGGATCCTGGGCGTCGACCCCGGCAACTTCGAGGCCGTCGACGCGCTCATCAACCTCCACCTCAAGAACTCGAACTTCAGCTCGCTGGTCGAGGCGGTGGTGCGCAAGTCGGAGATGGTCACCGAGGTCGCCGACCGCAAGGCGCTCCTCCTCTACGCCGCGCAGACGCGCGAGACGGCGATGGAGGATCCGGCCGGCGCGATCACCCTGTACCAGCAGGTCCTTGCGCTCGACGACGCCGACGCCTCGGCGCTCGACGCCCTCGCCAAGCTGTTCACGCAGACCGAGGCGTGGGAGAACCTCAAGGACATCTACCGCCGCAAGACCGAGCTGGCGGAGAGCCCCGAGCACCGGCGCTACTGGCTGCACCAGCTCGGCCCGATCTACGACGAGAAGCTCAAGGACGTCGAGCAGGCGATCGAGACCTACCGCGCCATCCTCGACCTCGAGCCGGCCGACTACGACGCCATCCAGGCGCTCGACCGCCTCTACGGTCAGGCCGAGCGCTGGCAGGACCAGCTCGGGATCCTCGAGCGGGCCGTCGAGGTCGCGCCGCAGCGCGACGAGAAGACCGCGCTGCGTCACCGGATCGGCGGGCTCTACGAGACCCAGCTGGCCGACATCGTCCGCGCCGTCGAGGCCTACCGCGACACCCTCGCGCACGCCCCCGACCACGCGCCGACGATCGCCGCGCTCGACCGCATCGTCCACGGCGAGGACCAGCCGATGCTGGCCGCCGAGGTCCTGGCGCCGTTCTACAACCAGCTCGCCGAGTGGGAGAAGCTGGTCGACATCTACGAGGTGATGGTCAGGCAGGTCCAGGATCCGGCGCAGCAGATCGAGCTGCTGCACCAGATCGCCGCGATCCACGAGCGGCAGCTGCAGCAGTTCGAGCAGGCGTTCGCCGCCTACGCCCGCGCGCTGGTGATCGAGCCGACCCACGAGGAGACTCTGGGCCAGCTCCACCGCCTCGCCGAGGTCACGGGCGACCACGAGAAGCTCGCCGGTCTGCTGGCCGAGCAGGCCGCCGCGATCCCCGATCCGGCGACCAAGGTCGGCATGCTGCACCGCCTCGCGGGCGTGCTCGAGACCAAGCTGAACCGCATCGACGACGCGATCGGTCGCTACCTGGCGATCCTCGACATCGACGCCGAGAACCGCGACGCCATCGCCCAGCTCGACCGGATCTACACGGGCCTCGAGCGCTGGCAGCCGCTGGTCGAGAACCTGCGCCGGCAGATCGCCATCACCGCGGACGAGCAGGAGGTCATCGCCCTGCAGTACCGCATGGGCCAGATCTACCAGAACAACATCCAGGACCTGCCGAAGGCCATCGAGGCCTACCGGACGATCCTCGAGATCGACCCCGACAGCTCGGCCACGCAGGCGACGCTCGAGCTCATCTTCGCCGAGGGCGAGCACCAGAGCGAGATCGCCTCGATCCTCGAGCCGCTGTACCAGGCGTCGCGCAACTGGGACGCCCTGATCAAGCTCGCGGACGTCAAGCTGAACGCCACCGCCGACACCGCGGAGCGGCTGCAGATCATCGAGAACACCGCGCAGATCTGCGAGCAGCAGCTGGGCGATGCCGGCCAGGCCTACTACTGGTGGCTGCGCGCCTACATGGACGATCCGCTGAGCGAGCGGGTCGCCGAGGAGATCGAGCGCCTCGCCGAGCTCACGCAGGAGTGGGGCTACATCGTCGACGTCGGCGAGCAGATCCTCGAGAACCAGAACCTCTCGCAGGACGCTCGCGTGGCCGTGCTCAGCCGTTCGGGTCAGGTCCTCGAGACCCGGCTCGGCGACCGCGCGCGCGCCATCGAGGTCTACAACCGGCTGCTCGCGTTGGTGCCCGACCACGCCGAGGGCCTGCAGGCCCTCGACCGCCTGTACACCCAGACCGGCCGCTGGGAGGAGCTCGCCGAGATCCTGCAGCGCCGGATCCAGGCGACCATGGACGGCGAGATCCTCGTCGACCTCGAGATGCGCCTCGCCGCTGCCTTCGAGCAGTGGCTGGCCAACCCCGAGGCGGCGATCGCTGCCTACAACCGCGCCCTCGACATCGACGGCAACAACCTCCGCGCCCTCGAGCGGCTCGAGGCCCTGTACCTCAGCGCCGCCCGCTGGGAGGACCTGTACAAGACGTACGAGCGCACCGCGGCGATCGCCAACACCGACGAGGACACCGCGGCCTGCTATCAGCGCATGGCGAAGATCGCGGCCGAGGCCCTCGAGCGGGAGGAGACGGCCGTCGATCTGTGGGGCAAGGTGCTCGAGCTGCGCGGCGAGGACCCGCTCGCGCTGGGCGAGCTGGCCGTGCTGCACGAGCGCTCGCAGCGGTGGGACGACCTCGCCGAGGTGCTCGAGCGGCAGGTGTTCGCGGTCGAGGAGCCGACCGCGAAGGTTGCGATCTACCAGCAGCTCGCCCTCGTCTACGGCGACAAGCTGGGCAAGGAGCGCAACAGCCTCGACGCGTGGCTCAACGCCCGCGAGCTCAACGGCCGTGACCTCGACACGCTGACCGCGCTCCACGCGATCTACCAGCGCAACGAGTCGTGGGTGGAGCTCAACGACGTGCTCTCGAACCTGATCGCGCTCGGCCCGGGCGTCCTCGGCACGGAGCAGCTCCGCGCCTACTACGCCCAGGTCGGCCGGATCCAGGCCGAGTACCTCATGGACACCCAGGCCGCGATCGCTGCCTGGCGCCACGTCCTCGAGCTCGAGCCCAACAGCCTCGAGGCGCTGGCGGCGCTCGAGCGCCTGCACAGCAGCGAGGCCAGCTGGGACGAGGTCATCCGCGTCCTCGAGAAGAAGCGCAAGGTCGTCGAGTCGGCGCCCGAGAAGATCGACGTGCTCATGCAGATCGCCGCGATCTGGGAGCAGCAGCTCGGCAACAAGACCGAGGCGGCCGGCGCTTATCTCGAGATCCTCGACCTCGACCAGGCCTACATGCCGGCCCACGAGGCGCTGGAGACCATCTACCGCGAGACCGAGGCGTGGGGCGAGCTCATCGAGCTCTACCTGCGGCAGGTCGAGATCTTCGACGACGCCAAGTTCAAGGTCTCGACCTACCAGAAGATGGCGAAGGTCTTCGAGGAGAACCAGGGCGACCCGGACAACGCCTTCGAGGTCCTCAAGTACGCGTTCAACATCGACTACGCCAACGAGGACACCTCGCGCGAGCTCGAGCGCCTCGCCACCCAGGCCAACAAGTGGGGCGAGCTGCTCAACGAGTACAACGGCATCGTCCGCTCGATCCCCGACAAGAGCGAGCAGGCCGAGCTGTGGGTGAAGATCGGCCGCTGGTACGGCGAGCACCTCAACCGCGTCGACTACGGCCTCAAGTCGCTCGAAGAGGCGCTGAAGCTCAACGCCAACAACATCAACGCGCTGCGCGAGCAGGCCGGGTTCTACCGGCGCGCGATGAACAACGTCGAGCTGGCCAAGACGCTGGCGCGGATCGTCCCGCTCGAGACCGACCCGAACATCCAGGTCCGCACGCTGACGCAGCTAGCGGAGGTCCAGGACGGCGGGCTCGGCGACATCCCGGCGGCGATCGAGAGCTACCGCAAGGTGCTCGAGATCGACGGCGAGAACATCAACGCGCTCGACGCTCTGGCCCGGCTGCACCAGAACCAGGGTCAGTGGCAGGACCTGGTCGGCGTGCTCGAGCGGCGCGTCGGCACCCTCGACGAGCCGGAGCAGGTCATCGCCCTGCGCAAGCGCATCGGCGGCGTGCAGGAGGGCCAGCTCGGCGACGCTGCGGCGGCGATCGAGACCTACCGCAGCATCGTCGACAGCGAGCCGGGTGACCGCGAGGCCCTGGCCGCGCTCGAGCGCCTGTACCTGGCGGGCGGCAGCGTCCCGCAGTACCTCGGCGTCCTCGAGGCCGAGCTCGACACCACCACCGTGCGCGACGAGCAGATCGCGATCTACGACCGCATGGCGGCCGCGCACGTCAACCTGGCGCAGGACCCGGCGCGGGCGGCCGAGGCGTTGGAGAAGATCCTCCTCCTCGACAAGTACCGCGACTCGACCTACCGCCAGCTCGAGGACCTGTACACCAGGCTCGAGAAGTGGACCGAGCTGGTCGAGACCTACCGCAACCACATCGTGGTCACCACGGCGCCCGCCGCCAAGGTCGACCTGCTGGTGGCGATGGCCCAGGTCTACGAGAAGCAGATCCAGGACATCGACCGCGCGATCGAGACCTACAGCGAGATCCTCGAGCTCAACCCGCAGCACTTCGACTCTGCGGTCACGCTCGCTCGCCTGCAGGAGCAGATCGAGGACTGGCCGGCCGCGCTCAAGACCTTGGCGCGCCTGGTCGAGCTGTCGCGCGACCCCGCGGTCCGCGTGCAGCACCTGACCCGCATGGGCCAGGTCTACCAGGAGAAGCTGGGCCAGCTCGACGAGGCCGAGCGGCGCCTGACCCAGGCGACCGAGATCGACCCGGGCTACGTGCCGGCGATCGTCAGCCTGGCGGAGCTGTACAAGGGCCGGCGCGACTGGCTCAAGGCGGCCCGCAACCTCGAGGCCGCGTTCGGCTACTCGAACACCAAGCTCGAGAAGATCGCGCTCGCGGCCGAGGCCGGCTTCATCTACTACGAGGAGCTCGAGAACAAGGAGAAGGCCGTCGCGCTGTTCGCCGAGGTGCTCAAGCTCGATCCGGAGCACGTCAAGGTCGGCCGCGTGATCGGCCAGATCTACTACGACGAGGGTCGCTTCGCCGACGCCGACCCGATCTTCGACGTCCTCACCCGCAAGTCCGACCAGCTCGGCCTGGGCGACCAGGACCAGCGCGACCTCTACCTGCGAGCGGCCAAGGTCGCGCGCAAGCTGGGCAACGGCGACAAGGCCCTGAAGCAGTTCAAGCGCGCCTACGACATCGACGCGACCAACCGCGAGGTGCTCGTCGGCATGGCCGACCTGCTGTTCGAGAAGGAGGACTGGGAGAAGGCGTTCAAGCTGTACCAGACGATCCTGGTCCAGCATCGCGACACCCAGAGCTCGTCCGAGACGGTCCTCGTCTACTACCGCCTCGGCATGATCAAGAAGCGGCAGAACGAGCCGCGGAAGGCGCTCAACTACCTCGAGAAGGCGCTCGAGGTGGACCCGCACGACCTCGCCACCCTGAACGCGGTCATCGAGCTGCAGACGGGCGCGGGCGACTGGGAGGGCGTCATCCAGGCCAAGCGGGCCATGATCGACGTGGCCGCCACCGGCGATCAGCAGGCGGCGATCTACAACGAGATCGGCAAGCTGTACCTCGAGAAGCTCGGGAACTGGCAGAAGGCGGCGGCGGCCTATCAGAACGCCCTCGACCTGCAGCCGAAGGACTACCCGCTGCTGCACACGTTGCTGGACATCTACACCCGCAACAAGCAGTGGGAGGAGTCGATCCGGATCATCGACCGCATCGTCGAGATCGAGAAGGACCCGAAGCGGCGCTCGCGGTACAACTACACCGCGGCGGTGCTGCTCCGCGACGAGCTGAAGGCCCACGACGAGTCGATCGACCGCTTCAACTCGGTGCTCGACGACGACCCGGCGTACCTGAAGGCGTTCCAGGCGATCGACGCGATGGTCACCAAGTCGAAGGACTGGAAGACCCTCGAGCGCTCGTACCGGAAGATGCTGAAGCGGCTGCCCGCCGACAGCATGGGCGACCTGAAGATCACGCTGTGGTCGAACCTCGCGGAGATCTACCGGACGCGCCTGAAGGACTTCAAGGCGGCCACCGCTGCCTTCGAAGTGGCGGCCAAGCTCGACCCGGACAACACCGAGCGGCACTACCTGCTGGCCGAGCTCTACGAGGCGCTCATGCAGGAGAACCCGCAGGAGTACGCCACGCAGGCGGTCAAGGAGCACCAGATCCTCATCGCCCAGGAGCCCTTCCGGTACGAGAGCTACCACGCGCTCTTCAACATCTATCGGAAGAGCAACCAGTTCGATAAGGCGTACTGCCTCGCCCGCACGCTGGTGTTCCTCAAGCAGGCCACGCCCGAGGAGCAGCAGATCCACGACAAGTACGCCACGAACGAGTTCCGGCAGGCGCGTCAGCGGCTCTCGGAGGAGATCCTCCGCCGCCACGTGTTCCACCCCGACGAGGACCTGTTCCTGACCGGCATCCTCGGCTCGATCGCCCCGGCGATCGCGGCGTGGCGCGCCAACCCGCTGCCCGCGTACCTCAAGCCCAACGAGCGCACGGACATCAACACCGACCCCGCGCCGGTGTCGCGCATGGCCAAGTACGTCATGCAGCTCCTCAACGTCGGCCAGCCGGACCTCTACCTCCGGCCGGACGACCAGGGCGATGTCTCGCTGCTCAACGCGCAGCGCGACGGTCGCGTCCACCCGACGATGGTCGTGTTCCAGAACCTGCTCAAGGGCAAGAACGAGAAGCACCTCGCCTTCGCCCTCGGCCGGTACATGTCCGACCTCTACCTGCCGCACTACGCCTACGTCGCGCTCGACCGCTCGCCGCAGAACCTCAAGCAGGTGTTCCTCGCTTGCATGCACATGTGCGACATGGAGACCGGCGGCAACCGCCAGGAGCTCGACCAGATCGCCCGCGAGATCCTGTCGCGCCTCCCGGCCAACGCCCGCGACCAGATGCGCAGCCTCATGCGCCGCTTCGTCGAGGCCGGCGGCTCCACCGACGTCAAGAAGTGGGCCCTCGGCACCGAGATCACCGCCTATCGCATCGGCTTCCTGCTGTGCGACGACCTCATCACCGCCGCGCACCTGATCTCCCAGGAGCAGGCCGGGTTCGGCTCGGCGATGACGCCGAAGGACAAGATCAAGGAGCTGGTCCTCTACAGCATCAGCGAGGACTACTTCAAGGCGCGCAAGGGCATCGGCGTCTCGGTCGCCTGAGACTGAGAGCCTGCTGTCCGTAAGGACAGGTTCGAGAGGGCGGCCCAGGCCGCCCTCTCGGCGTTTGGTCGGCCGACGTCACGGCGTGCGAGACCCTTCCCCGGTGCGGCCGGTCGCGCCGCCGCGAGGAGGGGAGGGTGGCCGCCGTTGTCGGCGCTAGCGACGGCGCTCGCCGAGGCGTCACTGCCTCAGGTCTCGGCAGAGCCTCGACACCCGCGCGACGAGCACGGCGCCGTCTCGCCGACGGGTCGCCGTGACTGCGGCTCGCTCAGCTGCGGCTGGCGGGCGGCGCGGTGTCGCGGATGCCCTGGACCGCGTAGATCTTGAGCGGCTCGTTGCGGCCGCGGACCTTCACGGTCTGGCGCGGCTCGACGATCACGTGCGGGCCGGACAGCTGCAGGGTCGACTCGGAGATGATGATCTCGCCGGGCTTGGCCAGGCTGCACAGGCGGGCGGCGATGTTCACCGCGTCGCCGATGACGGTGTACTGCAGCGTGCGCGACGAGCCGATCGCGCCGGCGATGCACAGGCCGGTGTTGACCCCGATGCCGATGTTGATCTTCTCGCGGCCCTGGTCGGCGCGCAGGCGGTTGAACTCCTCGAGCGCGCGCATCATGTCGAGCGCGCAGCGGGCCGAGCGCAGCGGCGCGTCGGGCAGCTCCACGGGCGCGCCGAACAGGCCGATGATCTCGTCGCCGACGTACTTGTCGAGCGTGCCGCCGTGGCGGAACAGCACGTCGACCATGACCTCGAAGTACTCGTTGAGCGTCGCCACCATCTCCTCGGGCGGGTGACGCTCGCTCATCCCGGTGAACCCGCGGATGTCGGCGAACAGCATCGTCACCTCGCGCCGCGACCCGCCCTGGTTGAGCGTGAGCTGCCCGGAGACGATCTGGTCGACCAGGTTCGGCGACAAGAGGCGCTGGAACTGGGCCCGCTTCGACGCCTCGTGCTCGATCTTCTGCGCCAGCAGGTTGTTCTCGATGGCGACCGCCGCCTGCGTGGCGATGCCCGAGAACAGCAGCAGGTCGCGCTCGTTGAACGCGCCGGTCGCCAGCATCGAGTCCATGTGCATCGCGCCGAGCAGCTTGTCGTTGTAGAGCAGCGGCACGCACATCGTCGAGCGGATGCCCTGCATGATGATGCTCTTGGCCGCCTTGAACCGCTCGTCGACCATCGCGTCCGACGACAGCACGGCGCGCTTCTTGAGCCGGACCTCGTCGAGGATGCTGCGCGACAGACGGATCTCCTCGTCGCGCTTCTGCCGGACGTAGCGCGGCACGAAGTCGTCGGTCTCGGGATCGACGAGCAGGATGACCGCACGGTCGGCGCGGATCAGCTGGAACGCCTCGTCGACGATCTTCTGCAGCAGCGTGTCGAGCTCGGCGTCGATCGACAGCCGCTGCGACAGCTCGTGGGCGATCCGCAGCTTCTCGTAGTCGGCGCGCAGGGTGGCGACGTCCTTGATGTCGGACGCGGGCAAGAAGCGCGAGCTGGCGGACACCGAGCTCTGGACCTGGCTCTGCACCTGGTCCGGCGTCATGGTGACCTTGTTGAGGACCGGGGGCTGGTTGCGCGGCGGGTCCTCGGTGAAGCGGTAGGTCGTGTTGCCGAGCGAGATCTGATCGCCCGACTTCAACACTCGCTCGGTGACGCGTTCGCCGTTGACGAAGGTGCCGTTGAGGCTCCCGACATCGCGGACCACGTAGCGGCCGTCGGGGCCGAGAGTGATCCGGCTGTGCTCCTTCGAGACGATCCGATCCAGCACCTGGATCGAGTTGTCGGGATGGCGCCCGAGGGTGTTGAACGACGTGAGGATGTGCTCAGTCGGGTGGTCCCCCCCGATGAGGATGAGCTTGGCCGCCATCGACGATTCCGCATCGTAGGGCAGGTAAATCCGCGGATCAACCGCCCTCGACATCTCGCTGCGAGCCGGACGATCGACCGCCATGGGCCCGGCAGGTGGATCCCAGGCCGCGTCCGCACCGCCGCCTCTCGCGGCGCCGACCCCCTCGCGGCCCCCGGCTGGCCTCGAGTTCATCCGCGGACGGGGCCCCTGCGGCCCGCGTGCGGACCGCCGCGCGCGTTTGCGCCATCGCTCTCTCTGGGGGGAAAGCGACGGCCCTTGCAGTATGATGCCGGGGCCAAAGTCCCCTCCTCGTGTACCACCTGCCCGCATATGTAGCTTTGGAGCGTTGGCTGCTCCAAAAGCGCGTGGCCGTCGTGCTCCCCGGGGGGCCGGAAGGACCGCGGCGGCTCGCGGCAGCCGGGGTCGCGCGGGTGCTGGTGCTGGGCGGCGATTGCCCGGCCGAGCCCGGTCTGGAGGTGTGGTCGGGCCCGCTGGAGCTGTCGCGCCTGCCGCTGCGAGACCGCAGCCTCGACGCCGTGACGTGCATCGAAGGCGGCGTCTCCCACGACCCGACCGCCCGCCACGCGCTCATCCTCGAGGCGAAGCGAGTGTTACGGGACGGTGGCATCCTCGCCCTCGCCGTCGAACCCGACCCGGATCACCTCTGGGAAGTCGAGGACGATCTCCGCGGCGTCTTCGCCCACGTCGGCGCCTTCGCCCAGCTCGAGTGGCAGGGCGTGAGCGTCGCGCCGCTCCTGCCCACCGCCCCCGGCGAGGCGCTGGTGCCGGTCCTGCGCGAGGGCCTGCTCGACGAGCCGCTGCCGATCCAGCGCTACCTCCTGATCGCCTCGCAGTCGGAGCTCGAGGCCCGGCTGCGCGAGTGCATCATCGTGCCGACCGGTCCGGTCGCGCCGCTCACCCCGACGATCGAAGTGGTCGAGGTGACGGTCGCGTCGCCGCTGCCGCTGCCGCCCGAGCCGGAGCCCGCACCGCAGCCCGAACCGGCCGAGAACACCGACTTCGACCTCGTCGCGCTGTTCGCCGCCGAGTCCGCGTCGGCCCTGCTCGGCGGCGTGCCGCAGCCGCGCGCCCACGAGATCTCGGCGCCGTCGCCGATCCCCGAGCCGGAGCCGGCGGCCGCGGCGCTCGAGCCGGAAGTGCCGGAGGCCGTCCAGGTCGACCCGGGCACGCTCGCGGAGCTCGAGCGCCTGCGGGAGATCGTCAACAACTTCTCGGCCGAGCGCGAGAGCCTGCTGGGGCACGCGGTCAAGCTCGCCGGCGAACTCGACCGCACGCGCGAGGAGAAGGCCCGCACCGACGCCGAGCTGCACGCCGCGCGTCAGCGCCTCGAGTCGCTGCAACATGTCCAAGAGGACAGCCGCATGCACTCGCTGGCGATGCTGATGCGCCGGCCCGACGCCGACAACGCGGTCGCCACCCACGAGCTGGTCGACGAGGTCGCGCCGCTCGCCGCCCCGGAGAGCGGCCGGGCCACCGCCGACGCCGCGATCGATCGCAACCGCTTGCGCGAGGAGCTGGCGCGCCGCACCGGCGAGCTGCAAGAGCTCGAGACGCGGGTGCTGCAGCAAGAAGAGGAGATCCGCCGCGAGCACCTCGAGAACGTGCGCCTGGTGACGGACGTCGATCGCCTGCGCGAGCAGGTCGAGCGCAGCCGGGCGATCGAGCAGGACCGCGTGCAGGAGCTCGAGCGCCTCGGCCACGAGCTGCGCAAGCTCGAGGTCGACCACGCCGAGCTGCAAGGCCTCTACAACACGCAAGAGCAGCGGCTGCGCACGCGCGCGGAGGCTGGCGGGGGCGGCGGGGCGGCGACGCCGGCCGACAGCGCGGCGCGGCAGCTCGAGCTCGAGAAGGTCACTGCCCAGCGCGACCAGCTGCGAGCCCGCGAGCGCGCCGCCGCCGACATCGTCCGCCGACGCGACCGCGAGCTGGCCGACGCGACCCGCACGGTCCGCGAGCTGCGGCGCTCGGTCGAAGATCACGCCACGCTCGCGGCCCAGCTGCGCGGCGAGCTGGCGGTCTTGCAGGTCCACATCCAGCGCCTCGAGGAGACCGTCCCGAGCCTGCAGGAGCGCCTGCGCGACCAGCAGCGCAAGACCATCGAGCGCGAGGACGAGGCGGCCGAATTGCAGCGCCGGCTCGAGGAGGGCGTGGCCGAACAGGAGCACCTGCGGGCCCGCCTGCGTCGCCAGCGGCAGGACATGGAGGCGCTCGCCGGGGCCAAGCAGGGCGCCGAGGTCGAGCTGTTCCGCCTGCGCCGCGAGCTCGAGGCCAAGCATCAGGCCATCGATCAGCTGCAGCAGATCGTGTCGCTCGGGGCGAGCCGCATGGGCCAGGCCTCGGGTCCGCTGTCGGACGCCGCGCGCGCCGAGATCCTGACCTTGCGCGGCGAGCTGGCCGACCAGGCCGCCGAACACGCCGAGGCGCTGGCCCGCAGCGAGGCCGAGCATCAGCGGATCGTCGAGCACGAACGGGCCCGCCTGCGCCGCTCTCGCCTCGAGGCCGGCATCCGCGCCGAGGAGATGGAATACATGCTGTTCCAGCTCGACACCGCGGAGCAGAAGATCTGGGAGATGAACGACGCCACCGACCGCTCCGCGGCGCGGTTGGCCGCCGGTCTCGCCCAGCTCGAGAAGCAGAAGGAACAGTACGAGGACCTCGCGGACGAGCTCGACGTCACGCGCAACCTGCTGGTCGAGGCGCAGGCGAAGATCGCCGAGCTCGAGCGCCTCCTCGACAGCGAGCGCGCCCGCCTGGCTCGCGTGTCGCTGGCGCCGGCGACGATCATCGACGGGCCCGACACCAGCGGCAGCTTCGACGTGAACGTCGACGAGCCCGAGCCCGACCCGGAGGACTCGATCGTGGCGCCGGCGATCCGCCGCTACCCCGGCGACCCCGATCCGCTGGCGGGCATCGACCTCGACGACGAGTCCGAGCCGGTCAGCCTGGCGGCGCGCCTGGCGGGCGGCTCGGCGGGGGACTCCGGCGACTTCGACATAGGCTCGCTCGGCAGCGCGGAGGTCTCCAGCCCGGTGTTCCGGCTGCCGTCCGACGTCGACGCCGACTCCGACGACGACATGGATGCGTCGCACACGCGGGTGGTGGTCGTGCCCGACGAGGACGACGAGGACGAGGTGTTCTCGATCGACACCGAGTGGGGCGAGCTCGACGACGACAAGCGTTCGAGCGCCCCCCGCGCCAGCGAGATGACGACCCAGCGGATCGTCATCGAGGTGCTGGAGGACGAGGCCTGGCCCGCCGACGGCGAGATGGAGCCGGAGCTGCAGGCGCTCCTGGCCGTCCGTCCCGACCAGGCGGCCGAAGACGGCAAGACCGGGCCCCTGCCTGTCGCCGAGTCCGGCAAGGCGCAGGGCGACAAGTCCTCGTAGCGCCGGAGCCGGCTCGCGCAGAAGGCGCCCAGAGTCCGGGAGCTTTCGACCTCGATCTTCGCGAAAGTGCTTGACGCCAGACCCGGGTTATCCTAGGTTCCACGCCCGCCGCGAGGATGGCGAAATTGGTAGACGCGCACGGTTCAGGTCCGTGTGTCCCTAGGACGTGGGGGTTCGAGTCCCTTTCCTCGCACTAGAAGGCTGAAGGCCCTGTCACCACCCGGTGACAGGGCCTTCGTCTTTGGTCGCCTGAAGTTTCGAGGCCCGCCGCGCAGGCAGGGGGCCTTCGCTCGGGCCGCACGGTCTCGCCACAAAACGATGTCCCGACGGGCTGCCAGCGCGGGGCGGGCGACCTGTCGGCGACGGCCTGATGCGCTGGTGAGAGCGCCGGGCGGGGTCAGGACTGGCCGAGGACCTCGATGCTCTTGACCGCGATGCTCGGGCCGGACATGTGGATCCCAAAACCCCCGGACTCCACGTTGCCCTCGACCTTCACCCGCGCCCCAGCCTTCACGGAGCACTTGCTCAGGCGGTACACATCGCCCTTGTCGGTGACGAGCTCGTGAAAGCCGCCCTCGAGGTCGTTCTTCCGCACGGTCCCGGTGAAGGTCGCCATGGTCCGCAGTGTACCCGAGACTTCAAGCCACGCCACCGCGCTGTGGCTGCTCGCCGGGCTCGATCCGACCGGCGGGGCCGGCCTGCTGCGCGACAGCTTCACGGCCGCCGCGTGCGCCCCGAGCGTCCCGGTGGCGCGCCTGATCACGGCGTGGACGCGCCAGGGCCACGGCCGACCTGCGACTGCCGAGCCGCGCTCGGTGAGCGCGGTCGTCCGCGAGCTGCGGACGATGCCGCCGCCGCGCGCGATCAAGATCGGCCTGCTGCCGGGAGAACTGGTCGAGGCGGTTCTCGGCGAGGTCGCGTCTCACCGCGTGCCGGTGGTCGTCGACCCGGTGCTCGCGGCCTCCGACGGCGGTGACCTCGGGGCCAGCGCGGACATCTTGCGAGATTGCCTTCGGGACATGTCCGAAGAGACATGGCTCGTCACACCCAACCGGCGCGAGGCGGCCGTGCTCACCGGCTCGACCGAGGACGACCCCGAGCTGGTCCAGCGCACCGCCGACGCGCTCGGTCGCGCCGGGGTCCTGCTCAAAAGCGCGGTGGTCGACGAGCAGCGGGTCCGCGACATCGTCTGTCTCCCGGGACAGGTCCACGTGTTCGAGCGGCCGCGCGTCGCCGGCCCCGACCCGCGCGGCACCGGCTGCGCCCTGGCGACGGCGATCGCCTGCGGCCTGGCGCAGGGCCGCCACATGCTGGCGTGCATCAGCGCCGCGGTGGCCTGGCTCGACGTCGCCCGCACCCGCTGCGTGCCCGGCGTCGACGGCCGCGTCCACCTGCCCGAGCGCGCGCCGCCGCTGGCGTGAGGCCTCAGCTCGCGGCCAGGCCGTTGGCGGCGAGCCACGCCGGGTCGGGCGCGACGCTCTGCAGCACCTCGACGAAGAGGCCGTCCGGCGCCGCCACCTGGAACCGCCGCTGACCCCACGGCTCGGTGACCAGCGGCAGGACGATCTCGAGACCCGCGCGGCGCAGCCGCTCGTGCTCGGCGTCGACGTCCGCGACCAGGAAGGCCAGCAGCGAGCCTGCCACGGGCTTGCCCCGCGTCGCGATCGGCCAGGACTCGTGGTCGCGCTGGACGAAGTCGAGGCTGACGTTGGCGTGGCCGGGGTGCTGGAGGTTGACGTACCAGCCGATGTCGATGCCCAGCTCGAACCCGAAGTGCGCGACGAACCACTGCGCGCTCCGGGTCGGGTTCTCCGCCGCCACCACCACGCCGATCAGACTGAACTGCATCGTTGCCTCTTTTTGAAAAGCGTCAGGCGGCGAGGGAAGCCGGCGCGACGCGAGCCTCGAGGAGGCTACCGCATCTGCGCGGCTTGGCCACCCTCGGATGTCTCCTGTCCTCGGAGACAGCTCGGACCTCGCCGCGGTCTTCAGTCGCTCGCGCGCGTGCGGGCGAGGTTGACCGAGCGCAGTGACGGCAGCGCCAGCAGCGTCGCCGCGCCGTCGGCGGTGACGACCGTGTCGGCGAGGTTGAGCTGCTCGAGCTTGTCCATGCCGCGCAGGTACTGCAGCGACTGGTCGGTGATGAGGGTCGCGTCGAGCCGCAGCACCCGCAGGGCGGTCAGGTCCTTGAGGTGGGCCACGCCGCCGTCGACGACGTCGGTGTGGTCGAGCTCGAGCACCTCGAGCTGCGTCAGCCCGGCCAGGTGGGCGAGCCCGCGGTGCGTCACCTTGGTGTGATGCAGCCGCAGCACCTTGAGCCCGTGCATCCCCGCGAGCGCGCGCAGCCCGTTGTCGGAGATCTGCGTGCGCCCGAGGTCGAGCTCGACCAATCCGATGAGCTCGCCGAGCTCGTCGGCGACGCGGTCGCCGAGGCTCGGGATGTCGAGCACGAGCGTGCGCAGGCCGGCGAGCTCGCCGAGGTGCTGCATCGTCGGGTCGGCCAGCGTCAGCGGCGGCGCCAGCCCGAGCACGAGGGTCCGCAGGTCGGGCAGGCGGCTCAGCGCGAGCAGCCCGTCGGGCCCGAGGTCGCGGCCGCGGATCTCGATCGACTGCAGGCCGAGCTTCGCCAGCTCCTCGAGCCCCGCGCCGGTGATCCGCGACTGCGGCAGCACCAGCCGCCGCAGCCCGGGCTGACGGCCCAGCGCGCGCAGGCCCTTGTCGCCGAGGTTCGGGCAGGCGCACGTGAACTCGGTCAGCGGCAGGTCGCGCACGTACAGCGGGCTGTAGTCGTTGAAGCCGGGGCCGCGCAGCGTCAGCCGCGACAGCCCCGTCAGCGGCTTGAGCTGATGCAGCGAGAAGTTGCCGGCGCGGGTGTCGAGCAGCTTGACGTCGCGCAGCGCGGTCGCGTCGGCGACCTCGAGCAGCGCGTCGTGCCCGGCCCACTGGCCCTCGAGGGTGAGCGCCTGCAGCCCGGCGACGTCGCCGGCGATCGCCGCCAGCCCCGAGTCGGTGGCGAGGTCGCGGAGCACGAGCGACTCGAGCCGCGCGCGCGCCAGCAAGGCCACCGGCTCGGCGCCCTGAGTCACCCGCGCCAGGGTCAGGTCGCGCAGCCGCGGCAGGCTGGCGATCCGGCCCATCACCACGCCGTCGAGCGTGACGTCCGCGAGCTCGAGGCTCTCGACCCCGACGAGCGCGCCGAGGCCCGCGTGGACCGCGTCGAGGCAGCCGGAGATCCGCAGCGTCCGCAGCGCCGGGGTGCGCTCGGCCAGGCGGGTCAGGTCGAGCTCCGCGCAGGCGTGGTCGTAATCGAGGTCGTCGCGCAGCTGGCTGGCCCGCTCGCGTCGGTCCTCCGGCGACAGCGCGAGGTCGAGAGACACCAGCCGACCGAGGTCGAGCTCCGCCAGCTCGCGCGGGTGCGAGACCACCAGCTTCTCCGGCGGCGGCGGCACGCGCTCGGGCTCGGGCGTGGCGACCACGGGCGGCGGGGGGGGCGGGACCCCGGCGGCCGGGGCCGGCGTGGGCGGCGGGGCGCCGCAGCCGAGCAGGCCTGTACCGAGCGCCAGAACGGTGATCAGACGGCAGATTCGCATCATGTCAGGCGGCGAGCCGCAACAGGCGGCGCGCGTTGGCGGTGGTCGTCGCGGCCACCAGCTCGAGCGGCTCACCGCGGGCCGCGGCGACGGCGCGAGCGATGTCTTCGAGGAACGCCGGCTCGTTGCGGGCCGGCCGACGCGACGCCGGGGTCTGGTCGGGCGAGTCGGTCTCGAGCAGCAGCCGGTCGGCCGCGACGGCGCGGGCGGCCAGCACCGGCCGCCGGGCGCCCGGCAACGTGATGGCCCCGGCGAACGAGATCGCGTGACCGCCGCGACAGTACGCCGGCACCATCTCGGCGCTGCCCGAGTAGCTGTGCAGGATCGACGGCGGCAACGGCTGCTCGTCCAGCAGCTCGAGCATGGCCGCGTGGGCCTTCAAACAGTGCAGCAGCAACGGAAGCCCGGTCGCTCGCGCCAGCGCGAAGTGGGCCCGCAGCACCGCGACCTGCCGCTCGCGCGGCACTCCAACCCCGAAGTCGAGGCCACACTCGCCGATCGCCACCAGCCCGGCCGGCGCGGCGCGAATTTGGTCGCTTAATGCGGTCAGGACCGCGGAATCATGCGCGGGGTCGAGCTCCGGGAGGACTTGCGGGTGGATCCCCAGGGCGGTGTGAAAGCGCACGGTCGGCGCAATTTCGCGCAGGTCCGCCGCGGTCTCGAGCAGGTCGGCCCAAGATTCCGGTTCGACACCGGGGATCACGATTGCCGAAATTCCCGCGGCAGCGGCCCGAACAGCGGCAAATCGACGTTCCGCACGATCGCCGAAGCGCGGCATGTCGATGTGCGCGTGGGTGTCGATTAAATTCATACGGTAAATGCCGAGGATACGGTCTTGCGGATTTGACGCACCTGGGGGCTTTTTGTAAAACCCAAAGCCCGTAACGCGACCCCCCCAGTTTGCGACGTACGGGCCCAATTGGGCCAGAAAACAGGGAAGTCCATGTCATCGACACGAATTGAGCGCGTTCTTCGCCACGACGGTATCGTGGCCGTGTTGGACCAAACCGCGGAGCAGTCGCAGGCGGGCGACGCGGCGTGGGTCGGCGAGGAGCGCTGGAAGCCCATCGTGCTCGAAGCGGTGAAGCTGCGGCAGGTGGCGGGCGAAACCGCTGTTCGCATCCTCGTCGGCGAGCACGCGATCCTGGTCGCCGGCGACGAGAAGCACGTGGTGGGCGTCGTCTTCATCAAGGGCCACCCGGTCGTGAAGTCGGTGGTCCGCATGGTCCGCCAGCTCATGCGCCTGCCGGCCAACGCCCTCCCGGCGCTCTAGCACCAAGGCCGCTTCCCGGGCGAAGAACATCGTTCGGGGGCGGCCTAACGCTGGTAACCGGGAAGCTGTGTCGAGCGCGTCCGCGGCAAGCGGGCGCGCTCGCGCCTTTGGGTTACCCTCGCACGCCATGGTCCCCGACCTCCAAGACCTCCGCGCGGCCTTGATCGCGGCCCTCGGCGCCGAGCGCCTGAGCGACGATCCGGCCGACCTCGGCTACTACGGCGCCGACCGATGCCGCGGCGGTTGGCCGGTGCAGCCGTCGTTCATCGTGTTTCCGCGCTCGGCGGCCGACGTCCAGGCGGTCGTCCGCGCGTGTGCCGCTCACGGCGTTCCGATCGTCCCCTCGGGCGGCCGCACCGGCCTCGCGGGGGCAGCCACCGCCACCCGCGGCGAGGTCGTCCTGTCGCTCGAGCGGATGCACCGGATCCTCGAGGTCGACCCGGCGGCCCGCACGCTGCGCTGCGAGGCCGGGGCGACCCTCCAGGCCGTGCAGGACGCGGCGGCCGCCGCCGGCCTCCTTTATCCCGTCGACTACGCCGCCAAGGGCAGCGCCCAGATCGGCGGCAGCCTGGCGACCAACGCCGGGGGGGTGAAGGTGCTGCGTTACGGCCTCACCCGCGACTGGGTGCTCGGCCTCAAGGTCGTCCTCGCCAGCGGCGAGCTGCTCGTGCTCGGCGGGGCCCTGGTCAAGAACAACACCGGTTACGACCTGCGGCAGCTGTTCATCGGCAGCGAGGGCACTCTCGGGGTGATCGTCGAGGTCACCCTCAAGCTGGCGCGGCCGCCGGCCGACAGCCTCGTCGCGCTGTGCGCCGTGCCGTCCGACGCCGAGGTCCTGGCGCTGTTCGCCCGCCTGCGGTGCAGCAGCCTGACGCTGTCGGCCTTCGAGTTCCTCGACCACGGCTGCCTGGGCCACGTCCTCGCCCACCGCAAGGGCGATCCGCCGTTCGCCGAGGCGGCCGCGCGCTACGTGCTGGTCGAGGTCGAGGTGCCGGTGCCCGGGGCGGCGGCGCTCGAGCACACTCGCGACGAGCTCGGCGCCTGCCTCGGCGAGGCGGTCGACGCCGGCGAGGTCGCCGACGCGGTGCTGGCCGCGACGCAGGCCCAGGCCCGCGCGCTGTGGGCCTACCGCGAGGACATCAGCGAGTCGCTCCACCGCCACACCCCGCACAAGGCCGACATCGCCCTGCCGGTCGCCCGCGTCGCCGAGTTCCTGGCCGCCTGGCGTCCCCTCGTCGCCGAGCGCCTGCCCGGCATCGAGGCGCTGTGCTTCGGCCACGTCGGCGACGGCAACCTCCACCTCAACCTGCTGCGCCCCGACGCCGTGGGCCTGCCCGAGTTCCTGGACCGCGTCCACGCCTTCGACGACGAGCTCTACGCCCTCGTCCAGGCCCACGACGGCAGCATCTCCGCCGAGCACGGCGTCGGCCTGCTCAAGCGCGACCACCTGCACTACAGCCGCAACCCCACCGAGGTCGCGCTGATGCGCGGGATCAAGTCGGTCCTCGACCCCGCCGGCCTGCTCAACCCCGGCAAGATCTTCTGAGCATGTGCAAAGGAGCATGCTCTGAAGAGCATGCTCCTCGGGACATGTTCTGAGCGACATGTCCTGAGGTTTTGAGCAACGGAGCGCGAGCGCGAGGGGCTCGCCCGCTCACTGCCCCGGCGGCGGCTCGCTGAGCTCCGGCTTGCCCGCGCCGGGCTCGACGATCTTGGCCTGCTGTTCGGGCGAGAGCGGCTCGTTGAGCAGCACGTCGATGCGGCTGCGGGCCCAGTCGTCGCCGACCACGGAGATCTCGACCCGATACTGGTGTTCGCCGATCTTGAGGCGCGCGCGGTCGTTGAACCACGCCCATCGCCGCACCCCGGCGGCCGGCGCGTCGGTGCGGGGCTCGTCCGGCAGCTCGAGCCCCACGGCCGCCAGCAGCGCCTTGGGGTCGAACGGGCCGGCTCCCTTTTTAAAACCGTCAAAGCCGATCGAGGCCGCGATCCCGTCCTCGTACTCGACGCGGATCCCCGCCCACTCGTCGCCCTTGTCGGCGTAGCGCTGGAGCGCGAAGCTGCAGCGGAAAAAGGTCCGCTCCGGCGCGAAGCGGACGCACGTCGAGCGGGCCATGCCCTTGCCCTGGTGTTCGCCGAAGTTGGCTTCGACCGAGGCGACCGGCTGGCCGAGCAGGGCCGGCAGCGGCAGGCTCACGTCGCTGCGGACCTTGCCGAAGGTCGTCGGCGCCGCGGCCTTGACCTCCGGCGACTTGGCCGGCTCCGCGGCCTTGGCCTCGGTCCTGACCTCCGCCTTGACCTCGGGCTCCGCCCTCTGCGGCCCGGTCGGCTGCGAACAGCCGATCACCGCGAATCCACACGCCCACGTGTAAACCCTCTGGAGCGACGTCACAGCGGGATGATACGCTCTGTTCCGCGCGAGCCTGGCGAAATTGGTAGACGCGCTGGATTTAGGTTCCAGTACCCGCCGGGTGTGTCGGTTCGAGTCCGACGGCTCGCAATTGCCCGACTTGACGCCGCCGGTCCCGCCGGCTAAGGCGTCCCATCGTGATCGGCACGCTCCTCAAGCGCATCACCGTGCACACCCTGGACCGCGTCGTCGAGCGCGGCAAGACCTCGGAGCACGCGCCGGTGCGCATGGCCGCCGCCGGCCTCGATCGCGTGCGTGGGATCGTCGGCCTCGATCGCATCGACATCCGCCTCGAGATCCCCGGCTGGGACGGCGGCACGCCCGACCAGCCGATGTGGCAGACCGACCGCGACAAGCTGCGCAAGTGGCAGCAGGACCGCGGCATCGTCAAGCCCGAGAAGGCCGCCGACGCCAAGCCGGCCGAGCCGGTCCTCGTGATCTACTACAAGCGCGGCTGCCCCTACTGCCGCGCCGCGCTCGACTTGGTGCGCGAGCAGAACCTGCTCGCCAAGACGATCGACTACACCGACAACCACGACCTGCGCACGGCGGTCCGCACCAAGACCGGCCGCCGCACCACGCCGCACGTGTTCATCCGCGAGCAGTGCATCGGCGGCTTCGACGAGCTGCGGGAGCTGCACGAGTCGGGCAAGCTCAAGCAGCTGCTCGCGGACCCGACGGCCGAGCCGGTGGTCGCGGCGATCGTCGGGGGCGACGACGACGAGGACGAGGGCGACGGCCGCGAGCTGACCGCGGCTGCCCTCAAGGCCAGGTTGGCCGAGGGCGGCAAGGTCCTGCTGCTCGACGTGCGCGAGCCGTCGGAGTGGGCGCAGACCGGCGTCCTCGCCGGCGCGCGCACCGTCTCGCTCGGCGAGCTCGAGAAGGTCGACGACCTCGACCCGCAGGGCGTGTGGATCGCCTACTGCCGCTCCGGCCGGCGCTCGCTGCAAGCCGCCGAGATCCTCGGCCGCCGCGGCTTCAAGTCGGTCGTCAGCCTGCGCGGCGGCATCGAGGGCTGGAAGGCCGCCGGCGGCGCGACGGTGCCGTACGAGCCGACCCCCGCCGCTCCCGCCAAGAAGCCGCCCGTCAAGCTGCCGGTGATCCACCCCGAGCGCTCGCCGTTCGAGGCCCTGCTCGAGGACCCGAACGCCGCGGTCGACAGCGAGCCGCTCGAGGGCGAGGCGCTGATCGCCCGCGTCCGCGAAGTGCTCGAGACCTGCCGCCCGCTGGTCCAGGCCGACGGCGGCGACATCGAGCTGCTCGACGTCACCTCCGACACCGTCGGCGTGCGACTGACCGGCAACTGCGTCACCTGCCCGAGTTCGCAGGCGACCCTGAAGCAGGGCATCGAGCGCAAGCTGAAGCAGCAGATCCCGCAAATCAAGGGCATCCGCTCGCCCCAGCTCGCGCCGTAACGCGAGCACGACACGAGCGCGACGCGGCGCCGTACGTCGCGCGCACCCGTGGCGTGAGGCCGAGCCGCGCTGTTCGGCATCGCTTCCCGCGGCGCCCGTACGTCACGCGCCCCCGTGGCGTGAGGCCGAGCCGCGCTGTTCGGCGTCGCTTCCTGAGCGCACCGAAGTCCGTTCCGCCTCGCCTCATTGCCCGTCGTCCTTTCGCGAGCGTCCGCAGCGACCGGAGCCCGTGTCGCGCGAGCAGGCCCCAGCAGAAGCGAGGGGCCGAGCGTCGCACCTGAACAGCAGGCGCCCGCGCCTCGCCGCACAGCAGAGGACGCGAGCTCGACGCGAGGCGCTGACGCCACGAGCGAGCCGCTGCCTCGCAAGACTCAACCCCGCTGCGCCGTTCGGCGATCGGCTCCTCTCGCCCCCGCATCCCAAGCCGTCGTGACGCGCCCGTCACCGAGATCGGCTCATTCCCCTCTTCTTTCCTCTTCGAGTCGCGAGCCGCGCGGCCGCGGGACGGCGATCCTCTTCATGGCGATCGCGGTCGCTCGGCCGCACCGGCTCGCCACGCCGAATTCCCCTCCCGGCGCCCGAGGAATGCAGTTCTGAACCGCGCCTTCGCGCGCGCGAAAGCGCCCAATTCTCACCCCGTGGTCAGGGGTTATTAAACCCCGGCTCGGGACGGGCCCGTGGGTCCTTTCGCCCCGTGGTGTGCTTTCTTGCCGGGATTTGGGAAGTGTGCAGGATTCTTCCCGGTTGACTGACACCTGTGTCACTGACGACACTGTCAGCCAACTTTTACCGCCCGGCAGGACCCAGATGGCGACCACGACGACGACCCCGACCTCGCAACGCACCTCGCTCAAGATCCTCTCGCAGCCGCAGGTGAAGTCGCTCCTCGATGAAGCGCAGCAGAAGTTCGCCCAGGAGGAGGGCGTGAGCTTCGGCGGCGTCAACATGCACTTCAAGAAGCCGTTCGAGCACACGTTCACGGCGCCGCAGCGGCCGCACACCACGCTCCTGTTCGGCGGTCTGACCTTCCGCCACGAGCACCTGCTGAAGGGCGTGTTCGAGTCGCTGGGCTACAAGACCGCCGTCGTGCCGACGCCGAACGTCGACGCGTTCCAGCTCGGCAAGGAGTACGGCAACAACGGCCAGTGCAACCCGACCTACTTCACGGTCGGCAACCTCGTGCAGTACCTGCAGCACCTGCGCGACAAGCAGGGCATGAGCGTGCAGGAGATCATCGACTCGCACGTGTTCTTGACCGCGGGCGCGTGCGGTCCGTGCCGCTTCGGCATGTACGAGGCCGAGTACCGGCTGGCGCTGCGCAACGCCGGGTTCGACGGCTTCCGCGTCATGCTGTTCCAGCAGAAGGGCGGGCTCAAGCAGGGCGACCTCGAGGCCGGCTTGAAGATGAACCTCGACTTCTTCGCCGGCATGGTCTCGGCGTTCAACTGCGGCGACATCCTGAGCGAGGTCGCCAACTGCATCCGCGCCTACGAGACCACCCCCGGCGCCACCGACAAGGCCGCGAGCGAGTCGCTCGAGTTCATGTACCGGGTCATGAAGCGCAAGCAGCCGGCCGAGCTCGCGGGCACCACCGTCGGCGACCTGCTCAAGGGCAAGAACTCCAAGGCGTTCGACATCGCCGAGCAGGCGGTCAAGTTCCTCGACCTGCTGACCAGCGAGGACTACATCGAGCCGCTGCGGCACGTCGCGCGCAAGTTCGACGAGGTCGAGGTCGACCGCCTGCAGCCCAAGCCGATCGTCAAGGTCACCGGCGAGTTCTGGGCTCAGACCACCGAGGGCGACGGCAACTTCAACATGTTCCGCTTCCTCCACAGCGAGGGCGCCGAGGTCATCACCGAGCCGATCGCCACCTGGCTGGCGTACATGCTGTGGCAGACCAAGATCAAGGCGCGCGACCGCCACGGCCTCGTCGAGAAGGCCGACGAGGTCAAGTGGTACGAGCTCGGCAAGCGGGCCCAGCTCGAGGTCGGCTACATGAAGAAGCGGGCGATCGCCAAGGTCGCCGACACCATCTTCCGCCGCGAGTACAGCCGCATGGTCGAGGCGCTCGGCCACATCGCCCACGAGATCGTCGACATGGACGAGATGGAGCGGCTGGGCCACGGCTTCTACCACACCCGCTCCGAGGGCGGCGAAGGCCACCTCGAGGTGTCGAAGAACATCTACTACTCGCACAAGGGCCTCGCCCACATGGTGCTGAGCCTCAAGCCGTTCGGCTGCATGCCCAGCACCCAGTCCGACGGCGCTCAGTCGGCGGTCGTCAACCGCTACAAGGAGATGATCTTCCTGCCCATCGAGACCTCCGGCGAGGGCGAGATCAACGCCCACAGCCGTGTCCAGATGGCGCTCGGCGAGGCCAAGGCCAAGGCCAAGCGCGAGTTCGCCGAGGTCCTCTCCGGCCTCCCGTACAGCCTCGAGGAGCTCAAGGCCTACGTCGACGCTCACCCCGAGATGAAGCGGCCGATGTACCAGTTCCCGCGGCAAAACCCGCGCGTGGTCGGCACCGGCGCCAACTTCGCCCTGCACGTCGCCGAGCGCATGCAGGCCGACGGCGTCAAGCCCAAGCAGGACCGCGTCGCCGCCGAGTGAGGCTGCCTCTCGCGCCAGGTCCTTCTCGCCAGGTCTTCAGGAACAGGAACTTCAGAACATGTCCCAGCTCAAGTACATCGTCGGCGTCGATCTCGGGTCGACCACGGTCAAGGCAGTCGTCGTCGAGGCGGCCACGGACACGATCGTGTGGAAGGACTACCAGCGCCACGAGAGCAAGCAGGCCGACCGCGCGCTGAAGATGTTCAAGGAGATCGAGGAGGCCGTCGGCGACCTCCGCGGCAACGCGCGAATGTTCATCACCGGCTCGGGCGGCGCGACCGTCGGCCGGTGGGTCGGCGCCAAGTTCGTGCAGGAGGTCAACGCCGTCTCGCTGGCGGTCGAGAAGCTGCACCCCGAGGTCAACTCGGTCATCGAGCTCGGCGGCCAGGACGCCAAGATCATCATCTTCAAGCCCGACCCGGAGACCGGCCGCAAGAAGAAGATCCCGTCGATGAACGACAAGTGCGCCGGCGGGACCGGGGCGGTGATCGACAAGATCAACGCGAAGCTGAAGATCCCGGCCGACCTGCTGTGCCAGCAGGGCTACGTCGGCCACAAGCTGCACCCCGTGGCCGGCAAGTGCGGCGTGTTCGCCGAGACCGACGTCAACGGCCTGCAGAAGCTCGGCGTGCCGGCCGACGAGCTGATGGCGTCGCTGTTCGAGGCGATCGTGCAGCAGAACCTGTCGGTGCTGACGCGCGGCCACACCCTGATGCCGCACGTGCTGCTGCTCGGCGGCCCGAACACGTACATCAAGGGCATGGTCGAGGCGTGGAAGGCCAACATCCCGCCGATCTGGCACGAGCGCAACGTGCCGCTGCCGGAGGGCGTCGACCCGGCCGACCTCATCATCGTGCCGCAGAACGCCCAGTACTACGCGGCGATGGGCGCGGTCGAGTTCGGCAAGGACGAGGACGAGCGCGTCGGCGTCTATCAGGGCACCGAGAAGCTGCACTGGTACCTCACCGAGGGCCGCCTGCTCGAGAAGAAGAAGGCCGGCGCGGCGGGCTTGTCGAAGGACGAGGCCGACCTCGAAGAGTTCATGACCAAGTACCGGCCGCCGAAGTTCGTGCCGAAGGAGTTCACCCCGGGCGAGGACGTGCGGGTATTCATCGGCATCGACGGCGGCTCGACCTCGTCGAAGGCAGTCATGCTCAACGAGCAGGGCGAGGTGATCCGCAAGGTCTACCAGCTCTCGAAGGGCAACCCGATCGTCGACACCAAGGAGCTGCTGGCCGACCTGCGCCAGCAGGTCGAGGGGGCAGGCTGCACCCTGACCGTGCTCGGCGTCGGCACCACCGGCTACGCCAAGGACATCCTGCGCGACACCCTGCGCGCCGACGCGGCGATCGTCGAGACCGTGGCGCACTGCGAGAGCGCGCTGCACTTCTACGACAACGTCGACGTCGTGTGCGACGTCGGCGGGCAGGACATCAAGATCATCATCCTGAAGAACGGGAAGGTGAAGGACTTCAAGCTCAACACCCAGTGCTCGGCCGGCAACGGCTACTTCCTGCAGAGCACGGCCGAGGGCTTCGGCATCGACGTCAAGCAGTACGCCCAGCGGGCCTTCGGCGCCCAGGCGATGCCGACCTTCGGCTACGGCTGCGCCGTGTTCATGCAGTCCGACATCGTCGACTTCCAGCGTCAGGGCTGGGCCCCCGAGGAGATCATGGCCGGCCTCGCCGCCGTGCTGCCCAAGAACATCTGGTTGTACGTCAGCCAGATCCCCAACCTCGCCAAGCTCGGCAGCAAGTTCATCCTCCAGGGCGGCACCCAGCACAACCTCGCCGCGGTCAAGGCCCAGGTCGACTTCATCCAGGAGCGCTTCAAGTCGAAGGGCACCGAGGCGCAGGTCATCGTCCACCAGCACTGCGGCGAGTCGGGGGCGATCGGCGCGGCGCTCGAGGTGCGGCGCATGGTTCAGCAGCTCGAGCACACGACCGAGTGGATCGGCATCGACAAGGTCGCCAGCATCGACTTCTCGCAGCGGCGCGACGAGAGCACCCGCTGCTACTTCTGCAAGAACAAGTGCCTGCGCACCTTCATCGACGTCGACCTCGAGATGAAGCAGCAGGAGGCCGAGAAGCGGATGGCGCTGGGTCAGCTGCTGAAGATCCGCAAGCGCGAGGACAAGCCCGACGAGGCCGTCGGCACCAAGCGGCTGATCATCGCCACCTGCGAGAAGGGCGAGGTCGAAGACCTCGACTCGATGAAGAAGATCAAGGGCGGCCTCGACCAGCTCAAGAAGAACTACCCGAACCTCGCCGCCAAGGCCGCGAAGGACATCTGGGACGCCCAGAACCCGCCCAACGTGGCCGACAGCATCGACGACGTCGGCCTCGGCCTGAGCGAGCACCTCGACCTGCCGCCGCAGCTGGCGGAGCACCAGGACAAGGTCGACGGCCTGCTGCGCAAGCTGAACCGCAGCCCGAAGGTCGCCGAGCTGCTCGGCAAGGCCGCGGGCACGCTCGAGAAGGTCGCGGAGAAGGTCGGCAAGGCCGCGCCGCTGGCCGCGGTCACGCGCGAGACGCTGGCCGCCCAGCAGCAGCGGATCGCGCTGATGAAGAAGCGGGCGACGCTGCGGATCGGCATCCCGCGGGTGCTGAACCAGTACTCGCAGAACCCGTTCTTCAGCGCCTACTTCGAGGCGCTCGGGGTCCCGGCGAGGAACATCGTCTATTCCGACTTCACCTCCGAGGAGCTCTACAAGGAGGGCGCCAAGCGCGGCGCGATCGACCCGTGCTTCCCGTCGAAGGTGTGCATCGCCCACATGCACAACCTGGTCGAGACCAAGCACAAGAAGCGCCCGCTCGACGTGATCGTGTTCCCGCAGGTCGACTCGATGGAGACCTGGCTGTCGGGCACGGTCGGCTCGCGCGCGTGCCCGACGGTGGTCGGCTCGGCCGACACGACCAAGGCCGCCTTCATCAAGGAGGCCGACGTGTTCGCCCAGAAGGGCATCAAGCTGGTCGTGCCGTTCGTGCAGATGGCCGAGCGCAAGCTGTGCAAGAAGCAGATGTTCGAGTACTTCAAGGACGTGCTCGGGCTGTCCGAGGAGGAGAACGCCCGCGCGGTCGAGGAGGCGTTCAAGGCCCAGGACGGCTTCTTCGTCGGCCACCGCGCCGACGGGCGCAAGGTGCTGAAGTGGCTCGAGCAGGAGCAGCGGATCGGCGTGGTCCTGCTGGCCCGCCCGTACCACAACGACCCGGGCATGAACCACGAGATCCCGGACGAGCTGCAGAAGCTCGGCTACCCGATCTTCACCGTGCAGTCGCTGCCGCTCGACGAGGACATCGTCCAGCCGCTGTTCCAGCCGGACATCGACGCGGGCTTCATCAAGGACCCGTTCGACATCACCGACGTGTGGAAGAACAGCTACAGCGAGAACACCAACCAGAAGGTGTGGGCCGCCAAGTTCACGGCGCGCCACCCCAACCTGGTCGCGCTCGAGCTGTCGAGCTTCAAGTGCGGCCACGACGCGCCGATCTACACGGTGATCGAGGAGATCATCGAGAACTCCGGCACGCCGTACTTCTCGTTCAAGGACATCGACGAGAACAAGCCGACCGGGTCGATCAAGATCCGCATCGAGACCATCGGCTACTTCCTCAAGCGCTACCAGGAGGACATGCGCCGCCAGCTGGCCAAGAAGCAGCGCGTGCAGGAGCGCCTCGAGGAGTACCAGGCCGAGCTGCTGCGCCGCATCGAGTCGGCCCAGGAGCGCCTGGCGGCCGAGCAGGCGCAAAAGCCCGACGTGGTGCTGCAGGCGGCCGGCCTGCTGCCGCGCCCGACCGCCGGCGGTGTGCCGGCCGGCGCGCACCTCGACAAGAAGGGCTGACCTGAAGGACAGGTAAGCGTTGCGACGACCTCCCGCGCGGAGGTCGTCGCTTTTTGCGTGGGTCGGGCGGATGACGGGGCCCGAGCGCGTCGAGCGAGATCTGGAGAGCCTGTCCTGCGGGCCAGGTTTGTGTCCATCGCCGGCGACGCGTTGACGGCTCGGAGGTCGCGTGTCACCCTGGATGTGTTATGGTTGACGTCGATGGTGGTAGCGCTGGGCGTCCTGTACGCCGCCCGGCCCGCGGACGCGCTGTCGTGCGGCGGCGGCCCGTGGTGGAGCGGCGGCGGGTCCGAAGTCCTGGGTGAGACCGACGGCGACGGCGACGGCGAGGACGACTGGACCGTCAGCGCGCCCGCGGAGCCGGTGCCGGTCGACGCCCGCTTGTGGCAGTTCTTCAGCTGCTACTCCGAGCTCGTGCCGTGCAGCTTCGCCTCCGAGGCGCACACGGTGGAGGTCGATCGCGTGCAGAGCTCGGAGTGCACGCGAGAGGGCCACCACGGCCGGATCGTCGAGCTGGTCCCGCGCGAGCCGCTGTGGCCCGACCACACCTACGTGAACGGCTGCGCCTCCAGCGAGCAGAGCTTCACCACCCGGGAGGGTCCAGCCGCGGCTCCCGAGACGGTGCGCGTCGCGGCCATCGGGCTCGACCGTCAGTCCGACTTCCCGTGCAGCAGCGGCGACCGGCTCGACCTCGAGCTCGCGGACCTCGACGCCGCCTACCTGCGCGAGGGCGGGCGCATCGAGCTCGCCTATCCCGAAGGACATGTCCTTCCGGTCACCCAAAAGACCCTCTCCTTCGTCGACGATTTCCCCGAGACCGACGGCCCGATCACGCTGACTCCGGTCGCGGTCGACGGCACCCGCGGCGAGGCGGTCAGGGTCGAGGAGATCCGCTTCAACCAGGCGGTGTTGGTGCTGTGCGCCGTCGCCGAGCCGGGACCCTGGCACGCGCTGTGGGTCGTGGGACCGTTGCTGTGGCTGGCCGGCCGGCGCCGGAGGTCGGCGTGAGCGCCGTGGTCTTGGCGGCCCGGTTGCTCGTCGGGCCGGCCGAATCGGTGGAGGTGGCGACGCCGCCCGCAGCACCTGCGAACGAGTCGACCGAGGCGGCGGTCGTACCGGCGCCTGCGGCTTCGCCGGCGTCCGCGAGCGGGCAGCCGGGTGAGCCGTTGCCGGCGGATTCACGGCCGAGCGCGCCCGCAGCCGCGACGACCCCCGTGGTTCACGCCGCGCCGACGCCGGACCCTGCGGCCGTGCAGCGCGGGCGGTTCGTCTACGCCTGGTGGATCGGGCTGAACCTCGGCATCAGCCCGATCCCCTCGTTCAGCCCCGCGACCGTGTTCCTCGGCGGGCGCACGCGGGGTCCGTGGGCCGTGGGCTATCAGATCGGCCTGTCGCTCGGCGGGGCGGAGCGTTACTTCGGCGAGGGGGCGATCCCCGTGGCGCACCGCCACCACGTCACCGGCATGCGCAGCTTCGGTCGCAACCGACGGGGACTGGTAGCAGTCGGCGGCGGCGCGGCGTTCGTGTGGCCGCTCAGCCCGGTGGTCGAGGCGGAGACGCGGGTCGCGGTGCGCTTCGAGTCGGGCCGCTGGCACTTCGGCGGCCTGGTCCGGCTCGGCTGGGACATCGGCCACCGCGAGTACGCCCCGATGCCGCAGTTCGGCCTGTTCATCGGCACGACCAGCCTATAATGAGCCGTCTGATCGGGCATGTCCGAAAGAGCATGCCCTCCGGTACATGTCTCAAGCGCCAGCCGGTAGGCGGTTCTCGGGCACCGCGACCATGCGCCACTTGACGCGGGTCTGGTTAAAATGGCCATGGACGTCGGGGTCGTTGTCGAGGGCCTGGACGTTGCCGTCCTCGTCGATCGCGCGCGCGCCGATCTTGTAGGTGCCGGGGCCGGGCGGCTGCCAGTGGAACTGGAACACCGACCAGGCGCCGTCGACCTCGCCGGAGGCGAGGCGGGCGTCGCGGGCGACCTGCTCGCGGATCGGCTGCAGGCGGGCGGGCTGCCACGACAGGCCGCCGTCGGTGCTGACCTCGACGGCGGCGACCGGGCGCTCGCCGCCCCACGCCGCGCCGAGCAGCAGCCAGCCGCCGCCCTGGGCCGCGCGGCAGTCGGAGATGATCGACTTGAGGCCGATCCAGCGCGCCTGCACGCGCACCCACTTGCCGCCGCGCCGCTCCTTGTTGGTGAACACGAAGCGGTTGTGGATGCCCATGTGCGGGCTCGTCTTGCCCTCGATGTGGCTGAGCCACTTGACGTGCGACATCGAGTAGATGCGCGGCACGATGAGGCGCGACGGGAAGCCGTGGCGGCGCGACAGCGGCTCGCCGTTCATCGTCACGGCGACGATCGCCCGCGCGCGCGTGAGCTCGTCGAGCGACAGCCCGTAGTGGTAGCCGCGCTTGAGGAGACCGAGGTCGTCGAGGCCGTGGCAGGCGAAGTGGGTGGCCGGCCCCGGCCCGCCGCACAGCTCGAGCAGGCTGGCGAAGCTCGGGCCCTCCCACACGGCCTGACCGCACAGGCCGGCCGAGCCCTGGAGGTGGTTGCCGTTGCCGGCGCACTCCTGCACGCACACGCGGGTCTCGCGGGGCAGGGCGAGCAGCTCGGGCAGGGTCAGCACGCGCGGGGTCGCGACGCCGGTGATCTGCAGGCGGTAGGTCTCGGGGTCGACGGCCGGGTGGACGTGGCGGTCGCGGCGAAAGTAACCGGAGGTGGGTGTGACGATCTGGGACAGCTGGGCAGGCTTGTTCTCCTCCATGCTCACCAGTCGCAGCAGCGCGCGCGCGAGCCGGCGGCCGAACCAGGTCGGCATGCCGTCGACAGGCCGCAGCTCGAGCGAAGCCCCCTCCGGCGCGAGCGCTTCGGTGGCTTCGGGGAAGTCGTGTACGCGGAGAGTGTCGCCGTCCGTCATCGGAACGCCGTCACGCTAGCCCGGCCCCCGCCCGCGAGCAACGCAGCGGGCGACGCGACGAGCGTCCGGGCATGTGTCCAAGGACACGGCCGCCGTGGTAAAAGGGGTGCGCACCGATCCACGCAGGAGCATCCTCCACATGAGCGCGCAGAAGCTGAACGGCACGAAGACCCACCAGAACCTCAAGGACGCGTTCGCCGGCGAGTCGCAGGCCAATCGCCGCTACCTGTATTTCGCCAAGCAGGCCGACGTCGAGGGTCACCCCGACATCGCCGGCCTGTTCCGCGACACCGCCGAGGGCGAGACGGGCCACGCGCACGGCCACCTCGACTACCTCCGCAAGGTCGGCGACCCCGCCACCGGCCTGCCGATCGGCGACACCTCCAACAACCTCAAGGCCGCGGTCGCCGGCGAGACCCACGAGTACACGGACATGTACCCGGGCATGGCGCGCACCGCCCGCGAAGAGGGCTTCGAGGACATCGCCGACTGGTTCGAGACCCTGGCGCGGGCCGAGCGCTCGCACGCCGGCCGGTTCCAGAAGGCCCTCGACGTCATCGAGTTCTGAGCCGCGCGCGCGCCGCCCTCGGCGGTGCGCAGAACGACAGGGCCTTGCGGACATGTTCGAACGGACATGTCTGCGAGGCCAGCTGAACGCTGCGGCCCCGGGCCGCTCCACCGACTCCCGCACCGCAGAGCGCCATGAGCCAGGGGCCGATCTCGTACAAGCCGACCGACGGGCTGTCCTACGATCCGAGTGAACCTGTCTATTGGGACAGGTCCGCGCTGGCCAAGGAGGTCACGCGCGCGTTCGAGATCTGCCACGGCTGCCGCATGTGCTTCAAGTACTGCGACGCGTTCCCGACCCTGTTCGAGCTGCTCGACAAGAAGCACGACGGCGACGTCACCAAGCTGGGCGCCGAGGAGACGCACCGGGTGATGGACGCCTGCTTCCAGTGCAAGCTGTGCGAGGTCCAGTGCCCGTACACGCCGCGCGACAAGCACGAGTTCCAGCTCGACTTCCCCAGGCTGGTCCATCGCCACCAGGCGATCCGCGCCCGCGAGGAGGGCACGAGCCTTGGCGACAAGTTCCTCGGTGACCCGGACCTGACCGGCAAGCTGGCGCGCGCCAGCCTCGGCGCGGTCAACACCTTGAACCAGGTGAAGCTGCACCGGTGGTTCATGGAGAAGGTGCTGGGGATCCACCGCGACAAGCTGCTGCCGGAGTTCGCGCCGCAGGGCTTCGAGCAGTGGGCCGACCAGTCGGGCAAGATCGCCGAGGAGCCCGGCGGCGAGGCGGTGCTGTTCCAGACCTGTTACGTCGAGCACAACGAGCCGCAGATCGGCAAGGACACCTGCGAGGTGATGGCGCGCAACGGGGTCGACCTGCGCTGCGCCGCCGGCCTGCGCTGCTGCGGGATGCCGGCGTGGGAGCACGGCGACCTGGCGTCGCTGCGCAAGAACGCCCGCAAGAACCTCGACGTGCTCATGCCGTTCGTCGAGCGCGGCGCCAAGGTGCTGGCGATCAATCCGACCTGCTCGATGATGCTGCGCCGCGAGTACCCGGGCCTGCTCGAAGGGACAGATCGTGAGCGAGCCGCCAAGCTCGCAGCCGCGGTCATGGACCCGAGCGAGTTCCTGTGGTCGATCCGCCGCCAGCCGCGGTTCGCCGGCGCGTTCGAGAGCAGCCCGCACGGCCAGATCGCCTACCACACGCCGTGCCACCTGCGCGCCCAGGCGGTCGGCTTCAAGGGCCGCGACCTGATCAAGCGGCTGCCCGGGGTCCAGGTCACGACGGTGACCGAGTGCTGCGGCCACGACGGCACCTACGCGATGCGCGTCGAGGGCTTCGAGCCGTCGCAGCGGATCGGCAAGAAGGCGTTCGAGGGCATGCACGGGGCGGAGGCCACGACGTGGGTGACCGACTGCCCGCTGGCCGCGCTCCAGTTCGAACAGCACGCGGGGACCCGCCCGCTGCACCCGATGTCGCTGCTGGCCCGCGCCTACCGCGGCGACAGCTTCGGCCCCGGCGAGACCGACGAGACGAAGGAAGAGTGACCATGCGAGCGGTCCAGCGCGCCGAGATCGTCGATTACGTGACCTACGCCGAGCAGCGGGCGCAGCACCGCGAGGCCGCGCTGGCGGCCAAGCGGCTGCGCCGGGTGGTGGTCGCCGACTGCCTGACCTTCCTGTTCGAGAACCACGAGACCATCCGCTACCAGATCCAGGAGATGATGCGCGTCGAGCAGATCGTCCGCGAGCGCGACATCCTCCACGAGATCGAGACCTACAACGAGCTGCTCGGCCACGGCGGCGACATCGGGGTGACCGTGCTGATCGGCTTCGACGACCCGGCGGAGCGCGACCTCAAGCTGGCGCGCTGGCAGGCGCTGCCGCAGCACCTGTACCTGGTCGGCGCGGACGGCCGGCACATCCGCGCGGCCTGGGACCCGCGCCAGGTCAGCGAGCGGCGGCTGTCGTCGGTGCAGTACCTGAAGTTCGCCGTCCAGGGCGCCGCGCCGGTCGCCTGCGGGGTCGACTTCGCCGGCGAATTGGTCGGCGAGACGGCCCTGACCGCGGAGCAGCGCGAGGCCCTGAGCGCCGACCTCGGCGACTAGTCGGCGAACACCTCGTCGAGGCGCGTCGCAGTCAACACGCGAGCGGCCCACGCGTCGAGCTGGGCCTCGTCGCCGCAGTCGAGGACCCGGGCGCGCTGCTCGTCGCTCAGGGCGAAGCCCTTGAGCAGCAGCAGCTTGAGCAGCATGTCGGCCTTGCCCTTGGCCTTGCCCTCGAGCCAGGGTTTGCGGAACATGTCACTCAGCGGTTCCCAGCTTCCGTTGGCCATGAGGAGCTTCTCCAGCGCGGTGCGGGCCACGCGGCCCAGGAGGGCGACGACGAAGTCAGGATAGAGGATCCCCCGCTGGTCGTCGAGCTCGCGGGTGGCCTCGAGGGCGACGAGGGCGATGTGCTCGGCGCCGGGGTCGTCGGCGTGGGCCGCGACCGACAGCACCGCCAGCTCGGGCAGCTCGCGCGCCCGCTCGAGGTCGGTGATCGCCGGCACCGCCTCGGGCCCGAGCACCCACGGATGGACGGTGGTGCGGCGCCGGCCGAGGTCGATCGGCTCGGCGCACCAGCGGGCCACCTCGGGGTCGAGCGACACGACCACGAGGGTGACGGGGCAGCCGAGGCGCGCGCGCAGGCCGGCGACGTAGACGGGCCAGGTCCAGCGCTTGCGAGGGTCGCGCTCGACCTGGACCTCGACCACCAGCGCCTCGTCGGGCCGGTCCTGCGCGCCGCCGAGGCCGAGCACGACGTCCGCGCGGTGCTCGGCGAAGTTGAGGTCGACGAACTCGGCGGCGGTGATCCGCACCGGTCCGGGCGAGCGCTCGCCGGGCCACAGCAGGTCGGGGATCAGCGCCGGGGCGTGACGGACCAACTGGACGAGCGCCTCGTGGTGCAGCTTGGGCATCGTGCGCGCGAGTTAGCATCGCGCGCGGCCGCGGGCCAGCGTCAGCCCTTTTCGGGCGCCACCGGCACCTGGCGCTTGAAGACCAGCGACTCTACGCCTTCGCTGCTGCAGGTCAGGAGGTCCTGGTCCAAAGTGCAGGTGAGGACCAGCTCCGCCGGTGCGACGATCGGCCGGCCCGGCGCGGCCAGGTCGACCGTCGGCGAGTCGTCGCCGAGGTAGCCGCCGTCATAGCCGTCGGAGGTGACTGCGGTGCCGACCGAGTCGGAGTAGTCCACGTCGCCACCGCTGAGGAAGTCCTTCTGCACCTCGATGCGGTACTTCGGCGCCGCGCTGTCGTCGACGATCAGCTCCGAGCCGTACGAGTGACGGTACTCGTAGCTGTCGTAGTCGAGCACGCCGTAGTACTCGAAAGCGCCGACGAGGTCGTCCTCGATGTTCATTCGCAGGCCGTAGACGGCCGAGTAGGGGCCCTCGGACTCCATGATGGGCAGCTTCTCGCCCTCGAGCTGGACGGCGCCCCAGTCGCCGACGATCGGGTTCGGCTTGTCGTCGTCGCCGGTGCAGCCGGTGAAGTGGAGGCCCATGAGGGCGAGCACGGGGATGCGGTTGCGGTGATGCATGGCGCTCAGACCTCGTCTTCCGGGCGGATGCGGGTGAACACCCAGTGCTTGAGCTGGTCCGCGTCCTCGCGGTCGCAGGTCAAGGTGTCGCGCTCGAGGGTGCAGGCGAACGCGGTGCTCCCGGGCGCCAGCTCCGGAGCGCTCGGCAGCTTCAGCGGCCGCAGACCCGCGAGGTCGTCGCCCTCCTCCGCGGGCGCGCCGGTGTCGTCGGTGCCGGTGTCGGCGCCGGTGTCGGCGTCGCCGGTGTCGTCGTAGCCCCCGACGTCGTAGTAGGGCGGCTCGTAGGGCTCCTGCCCGACCTCGAAGAAGTCGTGCGCGACCTCGATGCGGTACTTCGGCGCCTCCGAGGCGTCGACCACCAGGTCGGACACTCGCTCGGCGTCGTACTCGAGGCCGTTGTACTCGCCCTGCTGGTAGAGGGCCAGCTCGCCGGCGAGGTCGTCGCCGATGCGGAGCTGCTCGCCGACCAGCGTTTGCGCGTCATAGGGGTGAGAATGGGGGTGCTTCTCACCGTCGACCTGGATCGCCCGCCAGTCGCCGATGATCGGGTCGGGCGCCGGCTCGCGGCCGGTACACTGGGTGAAGCTCAGGGCCAACAGGGCGAGCCCGGGGATCTTGCTACGCTGATCCATATACTTTAGTTCCTGTGCTCAAGGACATGCCCTAAAAGACATTTTAAAGATCGCCCGACCGCGGCGCGCGAGCAGGTCGCGAGGAGCGAGGAGATCGGGGTCGGTCTTCCATCGCCGCTCAGGATACGCCGGGGCCGGGCGCGCGGGTAGGGGCGCCGGTCAGGAGGCCCGCACGACGTGCACGCCGCCCGCGGGGCCGAGCGAGAGGTTGCGCCGGACCGGCCGCGGCGGCGTGGTGTCGACCAGCCGCAGGTCGTACTCGGGCACCAGCACCGCGAGGGCCTGCTTCATCTCGTAGAGGGCGAAGGCGGCGCCGATGCAGCGCCGGTGGCCGCCGCCGAACGGCGTAAACTCGAACGGCGAGACCTTGCGGCCGAGGAACCGCTCGGGCCGGAACACGTGTGGGTCGGGGTAGAGCGTCGGGTCCTGGTGGAGCAGCGCGGTGCCCACTGCGATCCCGGTGCCCGGCGGCAGCTCGTAGGGTCCGAGCCGCAGCGGCCGCACGAGGGTGCGCGGCGCCATGGGAAGGATCGGCCACAGGCGCAGGACCTCGTGGCACACCGCGTCGAGGTACGGCAGGGCCGCGACGGCCTCGTAGTCGGGGTCCGGGCCGAGCGCGACCAACTCGGCGCGCAGCCGGGCGAACACCGTCGGCGCGCGCAGCAGCCACGAGTAGGCCCACGCCAGCGCGATCGCGGTGGTCTCGTGGCCGGCGAACAGCAGCGTGTGCAGCTCGTCGACGAGCTCGTCGTCGCCGAGCGCCCGGCCGTCCTCGTCGCGCACCGCGAGCATGAGGCTGAGGATGTCGTCGGCCGGCTCGGCCCGGCGCGCGGCGATCTGCGAGCGCGTGAGCGCCCCGGCGCGCGCCTGGGCGGCGGCGAAGCGGCGCCACGGGGTCAGCGGCCCGAGGTCGCGCTGGGCGTGACGCGAGAACAGCAGCACCGGGTGCAGGGCCTCGATCACCCCGACCAGCGCCGCGCCCACCTCGGCGATACGGTCGGGGTCGGTGACGCCGAACACCGCGCGCACGATCACCTCGAGCGAGATCGCCTGGGTCGTGGCCTGCATGACGAACGGCTCGCCGACCCGCCACGCGGCGGCGTGACGCCGCGTCGCCTCGCGGATGATCGCTCCGTACGAGCGCATGCGGGCGCCGTGGAACGGCGGGGTCAGCAGTTTGCGGTCGCGGCGGTGACGCTCGCCGCTGACGACGATCAGCGAGTGCCGGCCGAGCACCGCGGCGAGTTGTTCGGTGCCGAACGAGCGGGTGGCGTCCGGGTCCATCGTGAAGATGACCCTGGCGAGCTCGGGCTGACCGGTGACGACCAGCCGCTTGCCCCCGAGGTCGAACGCGAACGGGTCGCCGTAGCGTCGCTGGCACGCGGCGAAGAAGCCGTAGGGGTCGACCGCGAAGCGATAGGCGGCGAGCGGGGCGATGCGCGGGCCGGGCACGAGGCGTGACATGCGTCCACCTTCCACCCGATGGGGGGTGTACTACAATACGGGCATGACTCCCGCGCGCGCCCCCTTCACCAAGATCCTGGTACCGGTCGACTTCTCACCGGCGAGCGACGAGCACATCGCCGCCGGCCAGGCGGTCGAGGTCGACGGCCAGTACATCGAGTTCTCGCCCAGCTCCGTGCGCAGCGTCGTCCTCGCGGCCGACCTCGCCCGCGCCAGCCTCGGCACCGTGATCCTCCTCCACGTCACGCCGGCGCTCAACTACAGCACGATGTACGCCGGTAACCTCAGCGTCGGCCTGTCGTCGCAGGTGTTGACCGACGTCCACGAGGCGGCGCAGAAGACGTCCAGGGCCGCGCTCGACGTGATCGCCCAGCGCCACTGCGGCGGGGTCCAGGTCGTCATCGAGGCCCGGCCCGGCGTGGCCGTCAGCGTGATCATCGAGGAGTCGGAGAAGAAGGGCGCCGACCTGATCGTGCTGGCCGCGAGCGGTCGCTCGCGGGTGGCCCGCTTCTTCGTCGGCAGCACCGCCGACCGCGTCATCCGCGAGGCGATCTGCCCGGTCCTCGTGATCCCCGCGCTGCACGAGTGAGCGAGCGCCGGGGACGGCGAAAGGACATGGCCCTGAGCGCATGCTCCAAGGGACATGTCCTTTGAGGTAGGTTGAGACGTGAGGGTGGAGAGACGGTGCGACGCGCGGCGCGCCGACCAGCGCGCCGGACCGAGGTCCGACTGGCTAGGCGGCGCGCGGCATCGGCGCGGACACGGCCGGCTCGGGCTCGGCGGGCACGACGATGGTCGGCTCGATCACGCGCGGGCGCGTGGCGACCATCTTCAGGCCGGCGTAAAACGGCCGATCGATGACGGCGGCCGTGAAGCGTTCGGCGAAAATCATGCGGGCGGCGAGTCCTGTGTGGCGCATGCTGAAACCATTGGCGAGGGCCCCGGAACGTCAAATCAAGGCGGCATCAATGTGGCCGTGATGGTCGAGAATCCCGCTGTAACGGCCCTTTTGAGCCCGATCGAGCGCGATGGGTGTCGCTGCAGACACACTCGACGTCGCATGACGATGCGGCACCGTCGGGAGGTCCACGATACGTCGCAAAGGGCCGCCGTGAGGCACGTAGACGGCGCATGACGACGTCGCGTGACGCGGTCGAAAGACCCGGCGCGGCGCGGGCCGCATCACCGCTGCGCGGGTCGCATCGCCGCTGCGCGTGGCGCGGGTGACCGCAGGCACTGGACGTCGCGCCCGCGTCAGGGGTAGCATGCTCGGTCGACCTCACTGCGCCTTCGCCGACACCTCGTCGGCCGACGACGTGCACTCGCGGATCGCCAGGGCGCGCTGGTAGGCGCAGTTCCATTGTACGAGCTCGGCGCTCAGCCGCTTGGCCTCGTCGGCGTCGCCCTCCGCGACCGCCTCGCCGTAGCTCTGCCAGGCCTGCAGGTGCGCGGCCTCGTCGAAGCCCTGGTCTTTGAGCTTTTCGGACATGTCCGGAAGGACAACTCGCGTGTAGGCCACGCCCTCGGCCGCGGTGGCCATCGCCGCCGCGCTGCCGAGCGGGCCCTTGGCCGCGGGGGTCAGGGCCTCGTCGCAGTACTTGCGGGCGCGCTTGACCAGGGCCAGGGCGATCTCGCGCTCGATCGTTTCGGCGTCGACCTTGTCGGGGGCGGCCGTGAGGGCCATGTCGACGACGGCGATGCCGGGGGTGTTACGGTCCTTCAGGCGGTCGCGCAGGTCCTCGAACACGCCGCGGGCGCGCGCCAGCGGTACCGGGTCGCTCTTCTCTTTGGCCTCGGCGAGGGCGCTCGTCAGCCGGCGGTGCGCCAGGCGGAACCACGACTTCTCGACGACCTCGTGCCCGGGCAGCAGGGCCTTGTCGATCGCGGTCGGGTCGCCGCTCGCCAGCGCCGCCTCGCCGGCCGTGAAGGCGGCGTCGATCTCCTCGGCGAGGCCGGGTTCGGCGCCAGCGACCTCGGCCGCCAGCGGCTTCAGGGCGACCTCCCAGGCGCAGCGTGCGGCTCCCCAGGCCGCGTCGCGGCCCTCCTTGGCCTCGGCGGCGTGCTTCAGGCGGTCGCGCATCCACTGGGCGATCGAGCCCTCGATGCGGGCGCGGAGGAAGGCGAAGCCGGCGGGGGAGGTGTCGACGAGCACCGCGGCGATCGCGGCGTCGTCGTGACGGCCGGTCGCCGCGTCGCTGGCCTTCACCCACGCTTGCAGCGGCGTGTCCGCGTAGGCGATCGGCGCGTCGCCCTGATGCGCGCGCAGGGCCGCGAGCGGCGCGGCGGCGGCGTCACACAGCGGATCGCGGGCCTTCGCGGCGGGCGCGGACGCGGGCGCGGGCTCGGCCTTCGCGGGCGGGGCCGGCTTGGCGGCCTCGGGCTTGGCGGCAGGCGCGGGCGCGGGCGCGTTGCAGGCGGTCCCGGCGAGCGCGAGAGCGAGGACGAGGGCGGCGCGGAGCATGCCGCAGGATATCGCGGAAACCCCGGCGCGGGCCCCGGCGATCGGCCCTGGACTTTACGCGGCGGCCGCGGCCCGCTAGCGTGGTCGCACCATGGCAGTCAGCGTCGGCGGTGACGAGGGCGACGCCCTCAACGAGATCAACGTGACCCCGCTGGTCGACGTCCTCCTGTGCCTCCTGATCATCTTCATGGTGTCGGCGCCGCCCGCCACCAACACGCAGATGCCGCTCGACATCCCCACCCAGTCGAAGGTGCAGGGTGCGGCCGATCCGAACGCCACCTTGCTGCTGTCGATCGACGCCGGCGGGGTCGTCAAGCTCGGCACCCAGGTGGTCGCCAGTGACACCGACAGCGTGATCGCGGCGCTCAAGGCCAACCAGAAGGTCCAGAACGACGGCAAGCTGGCGATCGACGCCGCCCCCGGGGTGAAGTACGGCGAGGTCATCCGCCTGATGGCCGCGGCGCACGACGCCGGCGTCGGCTCGGTCGGCATCGCCTCCGACAAGCTGTAGAGGGGGGCCCCGATCGGGCTCGGCGGCGGAGGAGTCGCGGATCGCACTTCGCCCCTCGCCGTTCGCTGGCGACTTTGTCTGTCCTGGACAATAAAATGCGCCGCGATGCTCAGCGGGTTCAGGAAGTTCGCCATGCGCGGAAGCCTCATCGACATGGCTTCCGGCATCATCCTCGGCGCAGCGTTCGGCGCGATCGTCAAGTCGCTGGTCGACGACGTGATCATGCCTCCCATCGGCCTCGCCCTCGGCGGCGTCGACTTCAGCAACCTGTTCCTGGTGCTGAAGGACGGCAAGGTCCCGGGGCCCTACCTCTCGCTGGTGGCGGCCAACGAGGCGGGGGCCGTGACCGTCCGCTACGGCGTGTTCCTCAACTTCGTCATCACGTTCCTGATCGTCGCGTTCGCCGTCTACCTGCTGGTGTCGGCGATCCACCGGGCCAAGGAGCGCATGACCGAGAAGGAGGAGCAGGCCGCGGCGGAGCCGTCGTCGCAAGAGAAGCTGCTGATGGAGATCCGCGACCTCCTCAAGGCCCGCTCCGGGCCGCTCTGACGGCGCCTGTCCGTTCGGACATGCCCTCGCGTTCAGGTCAGGTGTACCCGAGCGCGAGGCCGACCTGGTACACCAGCACCGCCAGCGCGTAGGCCAGCGCCGACATGCTGACGAACATCACCAGCGGCCACTTCCACGAGCGGGTCTCGCGGCGCACCACCGCCAGCGTCGACATGCACTGGCAGGCGTAGACGAAGAAGACCATCGCCGCCAGGCCCTTCAGCGGGGTGTGCCGGCGCGAGCCGTCGGGCTCGCGGGCCTCGCGGAGCTTGTCGCGCAGCGGGGTCTGGTTCTCGTCGTCGGCCTCGATGCCGTAGACCAGGCCGAGCGTGCTGATCATGACCTCGCGCGCGGCGAAGCTGCCGAGGATGGCGATGCCCATGCGGAAGTCCTGGCCCATCGGCTGCAGCACCGGCTCCATGGCCTTGCCGATGCGGCCGCCGATCGAGTGGATGATCGGGGAGTCGTCGTCGGACGGCGAGGTGTCCTTCGGGTCAGCCGAGGCTGTCTCCGCGGACATGTCCTCCGGGGCACGCGCGGCCGGGTCGACCTGGACGGCCTCGGCGACCGCGCGCCCGCTGTCCGGCGCGTCAGGCGGGCGCGGGAAGCTGAGCAGCACCCACAGCACGACGGTGACCGCGAGGATGACCGTGCCGGCCTGGCGGACGAAGTCGGCGGTGCGGTCGTAGACGTGGAGCAGGGTGTTGCGCAGCCGCGGCAGGCGGTACGGCGGCAGCTCGAGCACGAACGGCGGGGTCGGCCCGCGCAGGGCGGTGCGCTTCCAGATCGCGCCGGCGGCCAGGGCCGAGACGGTCGACAGCGCGTAGAAGCCGACCAGCATGAGGCTGCCGACGGTGAACGGGCCGACGCGTTCTTCGGCGGGGAACAGCGCGCTGATGAAGAGGACGTAGATCGGCAGGCGCGCGCTGCAGCTCATGAACGGGATCATGAGGATGGTGGCCAGGCGGTCGCGCGGGTCGGTGATCGTGCGAGTGCCGAGGATCGCCGGGATCGCGCAGGCGTAGCCGCTGAGCAGCGGGACGAAGGCGCGCCCGTGCAGGCCGACGCGGGCCATCAGGCGGTCGACGAGGAACGCCGCCCGCGCCATGTAGCCCGAGTCCTCGAGGATGCCGAGCAGCAGGAACAGCAGGGCGATCTGCGGCACGAACACCAGCACGTTGCCGGCGCCCGCGAGCACGCCCTGGGTCAGGAGGTCGGTGAAGACCCCGGGGCCGAGAGCGGCGCTGACCTGCTCCGAGAGCCAGCCGATGAGCGCCTCGATCGCGCCCATCAGCGGCTCGGCCCAGGTGAAGATCGAGCTGAAGATCGTCGCCATGACGCCGACGAAGATCACGAGGCCCCACACGCGGTGGGTCAGGACGCGGTCGATCGCCGCCGAGCGGCTCATCGCCGGCGCCCGCTCGCGCTGGGCGGCGGTGAAGCCGATCTCGGCCAGCAGGGCGTCGACCTCGCGGTAGCGGGCGATCACCCGCGCGTGCGCGGCCGCGGTCAGGGCCGCGGCGGGGTGGGCGGCGAGGGCGGCCTGCTCCTCGGCGGTCGGGCCGGCCAGCTCGAGGGTGCCGGCCGCGGCCGCCGACACCAGCCAGCGCCAGCGCGCGGCCTCGATCACCGGCGGCGCGGGCAGGGCGTCGTCGCCCGCCAGCAGGCGCGCGCGCAGCGGTGAGATGGCCTGAGGGACATGTTCGATGGAACCTAGCGCTTCGACCAGGCGCGCCATGCCCTCGCCGGTGCGCGCGACCGTCGGCACCACCGGCACGCCGAGGGCGCGCGAGAGGGCGTCGGGGTCGACGGGCGTGCCGGCCTCGGCGGCGACGTCCATCATGTTGAGGGCGACCACCAGCGGGCGGCCGAGCTCGAGCAGCTGGACCGCGAGGTAGAGGTTGCGGGCCAGGTTGGCGGCGTCGAGCACGAGGGCGACGACGTCGGGCGGCTCGCTCTCGGCGCCGGTGAGGCAGCGGAACGCGACGGCCTCGTCCTCGGCGATCGGAGTGAGGCTGTAGGTGCCGGGCAGGTCGAGGACCGTGATCGGCCGGGTCGGCGACAGGCGCGGCACGACGGCGCCGGCGCGGGTCTCGACGGTGACGCCGGCGTAGTTGCCGACCTTGTGGCGCGCGCCGGTCAGCTCGTTGAAGAGGCTGGTCTTGCCGACGTTGGGGTTGCCGGCCAATGCGACGCGCAGGGGAGTCACAGCAGCACCGCCTCGATCCGCGCGGCCTCGGCCTTGCGCAGCGACACGTGACAGCCGCGGACCTGCAGCTCGAGCGGATCGCCGAACGGCGCCCGCTTGACCAGCACCACCACGGTGCCCGGCGTGAAGCCCATCTCGAGCAGCCGCAACGCCAGCGGCCCTGCGCCTCCGACGAGGGTCACGCGGGCGCGTGCGCCGAGCTCGAGCTGCGACAGGTTGAAGGCCACCGTCGAGGGAGCTTGGCGCCGGGCCCCGCACGCGGTCAAGCGCGGCGTGCGACGTCCACCCGCCGCCTGCCGTTCGGGACAGGTCTGCGGGAGAGATGACTCAGAGGACAGCTCACGCGGCCGGCCGAGGCGCTCGGAAAACTCACGCGACCAGGCGCAAACGGGCGAGCGGGCGCGACCGCGACGGGCCGCTATGCTGCCCCGTCGTGGCGACGCGCGCACCCTCGCAGCTCCCGATCGACGAGGTCCTCGGCGACATCGTCGCGGCGCTGCAGCGCTCCCCGTGCGCGGTGATCGAGGCCCCGCCCGGGGCCGGCAAGACCACGCGCGTGCCGCTGGCGCTGCTGCAGGCCGGGCTGGCGGGCGGGCGCGAGATCCTGGTGCTGCAGCCGCGCCGCCTGGCCGCGCGCATGACCGCCGCCCGCGTGGCCGAGAGCCTCGGCGAGCCGCTCGGCGCGACCGTCGGCTACCAGGTCCGGTTCGAATCCGCGGTCGGCCCCGAGACGCGCCTCCGCTTCATCACCGAGGGCCTGCTCGGGCGCAAGCTGCACGCCGATCCCGAGCTGCGCGACGTCGGCGCGGTCGTGCTCGACGAGTTCCACGAGCGCCACATCGACGGCGACATGGGGCTCGCCCTGCTGCGCCAGCTGCAGCGCGGGGCCCGGCCGGACCTCAAGATCGTGGTCATGTCGGCGACCCTCGACGGCGCCGCGGTCGCGAATTACCTGTCCGAAGGGGCAGCCACGCCGTGCGCCCGGATCACCAGCGCCGGCCGCATGTACCCGGTGGCGATCGAGCACCTCGGCGAGCCGAACGAGCTCCACTCGGGGGTGCTGCGGGCCCTGGCCAAGCTGGTCGACGAGGGGCTCGACGGCGACGTCCTGGTGTTCCTGCCCGGGGCCCGCGAGATCGCCCGCGCCGCCGAGACCTGCGCCGGGTTCGCGGCCCACCACGGGATGCAGGTGCTCCCGCTCCACGGCGAGCTGCCGCCGGCCGAGCAGGACCTGGCCGTGCGGCCATGTCCCAAGAGGAAGCTGATCCTCAGCACCAACGTCGCCGAGACGTCGGTGACGATCGACGGGATCGCGGCGGTGATCGACGGCGGCCTGGCGCGGGTGGCCGCGCACGATCCGTGGACCGGCATCCCGACGCTGCAGCTCGCCAAGATCTCGCGCGCCTCGGCGGCCCAGCGGGCGGGGCGAGCCGGGCGCACGCGGGCGGGCCGGTGCCTGCGGCTGTACGCGCAGGTCGACCACGACCGCCGGCCGGAGCACACGCCGCCGGAGATCCACCGCGTCGACCTGGCGGGCGCGCTGCTCGACCTGCACGCGTTCGCGGTCGCCGACCCGGCCGGGTTCGCGTGGTTCGAGGCCCCGCCGACGGCGGCGCTGCAGGCCGGCGAGGCGCTGCTGCGGCGGCTCGGGACGATCGATCCCGCGGGCCGGGTCACCGCGCTGGGCCGGCGCATCCTGGCGTTCCCGCTCCACCCGCGGCTCGGACGGCTGCTGTGCGAGGGCATCGACCGCGGGGTGCCGGGGCTCGCCTGCGGCGCCGCGGCGCTGCTGTCGGAGCGATCGATCCGCCCGGCCGGCGCGCTCGCCTCGTGCGACGCCGACGCCGACGTCCTGGTCGACCTCGCCGACCTCGAGAAGCTGCGCCGCCGCGGCGACGAGCGCGGCCTGCTGGCCGGTCCGGCCCGCCGCGCGCTGCAGGTCCGCGACCAGCTGCTGCGCGCGCTGCCGCATGACTCACGGGACAGGTCCAAAGAGCTAGGTATCAAGGAACAGGAACGAGAGGACAGGCTGCGCATGGCCCTGCTGGCGGCCTTCCCCGAGCGGGTGGCGCAGGCGCGCGAGGACGTCGGGGGCTTCCGCGCGCTGGCGCTGGCCGGCGGCGGGGCGGCGCGGCTGGGGCCGGGGTCGGTGGTGCGCACTGCGCCGTGGCTTTTGGCGCTGGAGGTCGAGCAGCGGCGCGAGGCCGACCGCGGGGCGCAGGTGCTGGTGCGCAGCGCCTGCGCGATCGAGCCGGAGTGGCTGATCGACCAGCTGCTCGACGAGATCGAGGAGCGCGACGAGCTGCAGTGGAACGCGGCGCGCGAGCGGGTCGAGGGGGCGCGCGAGCTGCGGTACATGGGGCTCCTGCTCGAGCGCACGGTCCGCAAGCAGCTGCCGCCCGCGGCCAGCGAGCTGCTGCGCGCGCAGGCGCAGGCGGCCGGGCCGGAGCGGTTCGTCGGCGATGCCGAGGCGCTGCGCGGGTTGATGGCGCGCTCGGCGTTCGTGGCGGCGCACGTGCCGGGTGCGCCGGTGATCACCGAGGCGGTCGCGCGCGAGGTGCTGGCCGAGCTGTGCGAGGGGCGGTCGAGCTTCGCGGAGCTGCGCGCGGCCGACCTGTTCGGCCAGCTGCTGGGTCGCGTGGCCGGCGGCGGCGGGCTCGAGCGGCTGGCGCCGACACACGTGCAGCTGCCCGGGGGCCGCCGCGCTGCCGTCCACTACGAGCCCGACAAGCCGCCGTGGCTGGCGTCGCGCCTGCAAGATTTCTTCGGGATGAGCCGCGGGCCGCACATCGCCGGCGGCAAGGTCCCGCTGGTGCTCCACCTGCTGGCCCCCAACGGCCGCGCCGAGCAGGTCACCACCGACCTCGCCGGCTTCTGGGACCGCCACTACCCGGAGGTCCGCAAGGCGCTGATGCGCCGCTATCCCCGGCACTCGTGGCCGGAAGACCCACGCACCGCGGCGCCGCCGACGCCGCGGAGGTGATCGGACGAGCTGTCCTTCGAGACATGTGACAGGATGCACTGAGCGCGGCCTCGCCATCGACATGTCCTTCGAGACATGTCCGGAAGAACCCGTCATTCCCGCTTCGGGCCGGCGCGCGGAACTTTTTAAAAGGTGTCGGAACGGACATGTCTCTTCGGACTGCCGCGAGGCGCGCCGGCGCGCGCGCAGGTCCGAGGCTGGAGCGCTGGCGTCGGGCCTGCGGCGGACCGGGCCGGTGGTTCGCACCTCGCGCGGGCGGCGAACGAGCCGGCGCGGGCGCACGGCCAGGCGCGGAGGCGGCGGTCCTGGCGGGCGCGGCCTCCCGCGGGCCCGGGCGGCGTGCTACAAGCAAGCGTCGAGGGCTACCGCTCCCGCATGTTGACGCTCGCCTCCTTGCTCGCCGCCATGACCATCGCCGGCGCTTTTTGGGTCGGCATCCTCGCCGCCCGGCGGCTCCGCGACTGGGGCGACCGGCGGCAGCTCACCGAGGGCGATGGTCCGCATCCGCAGCTCGCCCTCGCCGCCGCCGCTTCCGTGTCGACCACTTCGGGATCGATCCCCGGCGACCCCGTGAGCCAGAAGATCCGCGCCCGCGTCGCCCAGCGCCTCCAGGGCCGCCTCCAGCCCGCGCCCGCGCCTCGCCTCGCGCCCGACACCCCCGACGGGCCCGAGCTCACCCTCACCGCGCTGCGCCAGGGCGACGTCGTCGTCGTCGAGACCGGCGACCCCAACCTCGACGGCGACTACCTGGTCGACGGCGTGGTCAACCTCAAGGAGGGCGCGACGGCCACCGTCATCGCGGTGATGACCGACGCCGACCGCCATCGTTGGCTGATCGGCTCGCCCGATCAGGAGCGGTGGTTGCTCGCCGAGCCGGTCCGCGGCCACGGCCTGTCCGGCGAGCCGCCGCGCCACATCCCGCACCAGGAGCACACCTACGCGCTCGAGCGGCGCGGCCAGGCCAGCGCCGCCGGCGTCGGCATGCACGGGCGCCCGGCGCTGCCGCGGGTGGCCACCTACGTCTACCGCGCTGCGGCCGACCGCGCGCTGTGGGTCGAGCGCTGGGGCGACCAGGTGCTGGTCGGCGCGGCCACGGCGATCCCGCAACACGCGGTGCAGTTCCTGCCGGGGTCGTGAGCGCTTGCCGGTCGCGCCCGCTCTGCGGTGGGTCCACCGCCCGCCGCCCGGCGCGCCGATCACCACGGTCACCGTCCTGCGCTTCCCGCCGGGCCAGCGGCTGTGGGCCTTCCAGCAGATGGGCCGCGCCCGCGCCCCGCTGGCCGCCATCCCGGGCCTTTCGTTCTGGCGCCTGTGCGGCAGCGGCGGCGGCCTCGGCTTCTCCGCCCGGCCCGACCTGTCGCGCTACGCCCTGGTCGCGACCTGGTCTTCGGAGCATGTCCTCGAGGACTTCTTCGCTCGCAGCCCGCTGTTCGCCGACTACTTCGCGCATGCCAGCGAGGCGTGGACGATCGCGCTGCTGACGGTGCGCGGTCGCGGCAGCTGGGGCGGTACCTGTCCGTTCGGACCTGTCCTTTCGGACCTTCCCGAAGGGCTACCCGTGGTCGCGATCACCCGCGCCCGCCTGCGCCTGCGCGGCTTCTTGAATTTCTGGGCCCGGGTGCCGGCGATCAACCGCCGCCTGGTCCGCGCGTCCGGCCTGCGGGCGGCGCTGGGGATCGGCGAGCTGCCGTGGATCCGCCCGGTCACGTTCAGCGTGTGGGACGACGCCGCGAGCCTCGAGCAGTTCGCGTGGGCCGGCTCGAACCACCAGGCAGCGGCCCGCGCGGCGCTGGCCCGGCGATGGTTCGCCGAGGACCTGTTCTTCCGCTTCGCCGCCGTCGCCGCGGCCGGCACGCTCGACGGCCGCGAGCCGGCGTTCGGCTTCACAGCGTCTTGAGGTACTCGAGCACCGCGCGGCGCTGCTCCGGCGTGAGGTGGTCGCCGAAGGTGTGGCCCGCGTTGCCGTGGGCCAGGTACGTCGTGTCGTAGATGAACTTGCGCTCGTCCTCGGGGGCGCCGATCTGGCCGTAGGGCAGCTCGACGAACGGCCAGCCGAGCGCGTCCTCGTCGAAGTGGGTCGAGTCGTAGTCGACGCGCTTCCAGTACTTGGGGCGCCTCGTGCTGTCGAGGACCAGCTCGATGGTCGGCACCGAGCCGTTGTGAAGGAACGGGCCGGTCGCCCACACGCCGTCGAGCGGCGGGGCCATGTAGCCGGGGAACGGCTCGCCGGGCTCCATGCGGGTGATCTGGCCGAACCAGCTCTCGTTGTACCAGTCGACCAGGTAGGGCGCGTACTGGGTGCCGGCCTCGGCCACCACCGGGTCGGTGCCGACGACGTCGAGCGGGAACAGCAGGTTGGGGTACGTGTCCTGCGCGTCGTCGTCGGCGTAGGTGCCGTGGCAGCCGGCGCAGTTGGCCAGGAACAGGCTCTCGCCCGCGCTCGCCAGCGCCGCGTCGATCGCCAGCGGGTACTTCGGCGCCTGCACCGAGCGGATGAACGCCTGGATGTGGTGGAAGTAGCCGTCGATCTGCTCGGCCTCCGCGACCGAGTCGGTGCACAGCGCGGAGGCCAGCATCATCGTGCCGCGGTGATCGCCGCGGGCCATGCCGTTGTAGAACAGCGCGTGCTTCTTCTTGGCCCGCCACCACGGCGGCGGGTCGGAGGCGACGACCATCTCGGGCAGCGGGTACTGCAGCTCGTCGTACCACTCGAGGGTGTGCCTGTCGCGGTGCGCCACCAGAGTCACGGCGATGATCTCGGCCGGGTTGGTGCCGACGGTGTGCATGACGGTCGCGGGGCCGAGCGCCTTGGTGCGGTTGAGGAAGCGGGTGAACTCCTCGAGGCCGGGGATCGGGATGTCGGGGATCCACACGTTGGCGAACATCTGGCTGATGTCGTCGGTGAAGTCGAAGTCGGCGGTGCCGAGGCCGACGATCAGCTGGCCGTTGAACGAGCCGGCGTGGCACTGCAGGCAGTTCTGGCTGACGATGTCGGCGCCGTTCTTGCTGTGGACGTTCCAGTGGTACGGGACCTCGGCGTTCTTGCCGGTGCGCCCGGGCAGCGGCGGCCGATCGGCCCAGCCGCCGATGAACGGCTTGACGAGCGGCCACAGGCCCCACGGGACCCCGCAAGACACGTAGCCCTTGGTGAGCAGCGCCTCGTAGCCGAGCGCGGGGTCGCCGTCCTTCTGCGGCTCGTCGGGGATGTACACGCCCTGGTCCCACGGGCCGGGACCGAAGCCGTCTTCGCCGGTGGTGCCGCTGCTGCTGGTGCCGTCGCCGGTGCCGTCGCCGGTGGTGGTCGGCGCGGACGCGCTGCCGCTGGCGTCGTCGCTCGTCTCGCTCGTCTCGCTCGCCTCGCTCGCGGCCCCCGAGCTCGGGTCCGCGGTCGCGCCCCCGGCGTCGCCGCTGGTGCCGTCGCTGGTGCCGCCCTGGGTGCTGCCGCCGGCGTCGCCGCAGGCCGCGAGGATGAGCGAGACCGAGAACACACCGGGGGCGCGCCAGGACATGCCACACCCTACGGCCGGGCCTCGCCGGTCGGCAAGTCCTCGCCCGCCCCCCGGCGCCGCGGTCCGCTATCCTGCGGGAACGATGAAGTTCGGCCCCTGGTACCCGCTGTCCGAGGCGGCGGACCGTTTGCCCGCCGCGCCGGGCGTGCTGCAGGTCCGCGTGCGCGAGGGCCTCGTCCGCTACCCGCGGGGCAAGAGCGCGATGATCCACTACGCGGGCGCCGCCGACGTCGCCGCGCTGGCGGCCGCCCTGGCCGCCCGCTTCCCCGACGCGCCGTGGCTGGGCCGCGCCAGCGTCGGCCCGTGCCTCGACCCCACGGCCGCGGCCGCCGGCCTGCTGGCCGACTTCGACCAGCGCTTCGGGGCATGTCCGAAAGTACCTGGCCCCGAGGACATGTCCTGACGTTAACCTCGGAACCTCGTTCGCGCGCCCGGGACCGCGCCTGTCGCCGCCTGTCCGACCTCGTCGCACCGTGGGGCTGCGGGGCCGCGGGCGGGGAATCCGCGCGGGCTTGACCCGGGGGGCCCCGGGTCCGATAGTCCTGGAACGACGCCGCGTGGGCCGGTCCAACGCGCGGATGCTCCCCCTTCGAGGTCGACCGTGAAATCACCGATCCTGTCCCTCTCGTTCCTCCTCGCCCTCGCCGGCTGCGACGCCGCCATCATCGCCAACCAGCGCGCGGCCGCCGAGGCCGAGGCCGAGGCCGACGTGGCGGTCAAGGCCGAGGCCGGCGGCGAGGCCGTGGTGGCCGGCGAGGCCGTGCCGGCCAAGAATGGCGACGCCAAGGTCGTCGCCGACGTCGACGTCAAGGTCGAGCTCAAGCCCGAAGCCCTCGACCTCGAGACCGTCACGTACCTGGTCAAGAAGGGCAAGGTCAAGGACGCCGACGCGCTCGAGAAGAAGCTCAACAACCCGAAAGAGAAGCTGCACAGCATCGACATCGACGGCGACGGCAAGCTCGACAAGATCCAGATCGTCGAGGTCAAGCAGGGCGACACCATCATCTTCGAGCTGCACGCGTTCCCGTCGGGCAAAAAGGACAAGGACAACTTCGTGATCGTCGGCTACGTGAACTTCACGGCCGACAAGACCACCAACGTCCTGGTCGTGAAGGCCACCTACGCGCCCTGCTTCATCGGCTACGACACGATCGTGTACGACTACAACGTGCCGATCGTGGTCAAGAACGACGTGGTGGTCGTCACCGGCGGGGTCGGCTTCTACGGCTGGCTGTACGCGCCGCGCCCGGCCTACGTCGGGGTGATCGTGTGGGACGCGCCGACGGTCGTCATCGACGTCCACCACGACGGTTGCTGGCCGCCCGGCCACTGCAAGCACCACCACAAGCACAAGCACAAGCACAAGGGCAAGGGCAAGGGCAAGCACTGGCACTGACGGGCCGGGCCCGCGCGGCCGGGGGCGGGCGTCGACGCTCGCCCGGGCGACCGCGCGAGCCCCGGAGTCGGCGCTGCTTCGACCTGTCTTTCGGGTCTAGTCGAGGCCGCGCGCCCCGGGAGAAGCCCCGGGGTCGCCACGGCCGCGGGCGTCTGGTACCGTCACGCGGCCCTTGACGACCCCGAACCAGCCCACCGCGCGCCTCGGCGACCGCAGCCTGTTCCCCGACCTGCAGCCGCGGGTGTACCTCAACCACGCCGCGGTGTCGCCGTGGTCGGTGCCGGTGCAGGCGGCCGTGGCGGAGGTGTCGGCCGACTACGCCCGCCGCGGCGCGGGCGTGGTCCCGACGTGGATTCAGCAGCGCGCCCGCCTGCGCGGGGCGATCGCCGGCCTCATCGGCGCCGAGCCGACCGACATCGCGCTGATCAACAACACCACCCGCGGTATCACGGATGTCGCTTTGTGCCTGTCCTGGAGGCCAGGTGAGCGCGTGCTGCTGTTCCAGGGCGAGTTCCCGGCCAACGTCACCCCGTGGCAGCAGGCGGCCGAGATGTTCGGTCTGTCGGTCGAGATGCTGCCGCTCGCCGACTTCGCCCGCTCGCCGGCCGACGGCCTCGCCGCCCTGCAGGTCGCCCTCGCCGCCGGCGGCGTCCGCCTGGTCGCCGTGTCGGCGGTGCAGTTCCAGAGCGGCCTGCGCATGCCGCTCGCGGCCATGGCCGACGCCTGTCACGCCGTCGGCGCCGAGCTGTTCGTCGACGGCATCCAGGCTGTCGGCGCCGTGCCGCTCGACGTCCGCGAGGCCCGCATCGACTACCTCAGCACCGGCGGTCACAAGTGGCTCATGGGCTGCGAGGGCCTCGGCTTCCTCTACGTCCGGCCCGAGCGGCTGGCCGAGCTGCGCCCGCGCGTGGCCGGCTGGTTGAGCCATGAAGGTGGCCTTCGGTTCCTGCTCGAAGGGGCAGGTCACTTGCGCTACGACCGGCCGATCCGCCGCAGCGTCGACTTCATCGAGGGCGGCGCCGCCAACACCGTCGGCTGCGCCGCGCTCGAGGCGTCGATCGGCCTCATCGCCCAGCTCGGGCCGGCGGCGGTGTGGGCCCACGTGCAGGCCTACCTCGACGTGCTCGAGGCCGGCCTCATCGCCCGCGGCTTCGTCAGCCTGCGCTCGCGCGACCCGGCGGCGCGCTCGTGCATCCTCAGCGTCCTGCCGCCGAACCCCGGCGACGTGCTCGGCCTCCAGCGCGAGCTCGCCGAGCGCAGCGTCGCCTGCTCCACCCCCGACGGCCTGCTGCGGTTCTCGCCGCACTGGCCCAACCACCCCGACGAGGTGCCGCTCGTGCTCGACGCCGTCGACGGCGCGCTCGGCCACGGATAAGGAAGTTCGAGCCATGGACCGCCAGCGGCCCCGCACCACCAGCGACGAGATCGACCTCTACATCCGCACCTATTACTCGCTGCTGCGCAGCTCCGGTGAGGTGTGGGTGCGCGCGTTCGAGGAGGCGCACGCGTTCAGCGACTCGAGCCTGCACCCGGGGGCGCGCACGGGCGTGCCCGACGTCGCCGCGTTCGCCTACAGCGCCGCGCGCCTGCCGGCCTGCATGCCGCAGGTGCAGAAGATCGTGCTCGGCCAGTCGCACGAGACCTTCGAGGCCAACGGCTTCGACGTCAGCGCGTGGCAGCGGGTCCAGACCCGCGGGCGCCGCCGGCCGCTGCGCTTCGACGGGGCGAGGACGCTGTGCGCGTTCATCTCGAGCACCAGCGACATCGACGACCTGGTCCCGATCGTCACGACCTACCAGATCGTGTGGAACCAGATGCACGCCCTGCTCGGCAACGCGGAGCTCGGCCGGCGCCTGCGCGAGGACGACACGCTCACCGCCGATGAGGTCGACCACGCCGAGCTCGCGCGCGTGCTCGACCTCGACCCCGACGGCGTGCGCACCCTGATCGCCGCGCTCGACTCCGGCTGGTTCGCGGCCCTGCGGACGATCGCCCAGAGCCCGTGCGACCTGTCGATGCGGGTGCTGACGGGCTCCTATTCGCAGTACCAGCGCTCGGTCCAGCGCTGGTGGTCGGGCATCGAGCCGAGCCTGGTCCGCGAGCGCAAGCCGCGGCGCCCGCCGATCTACTTCGTCTCGTCGAACACGCACTCGCTGCTCAACCTCGTCGGCGGCTACGCCCGCCAGCACCGCGAGGCGATCCTCGACTTCGCCCGCCGCCGCAACCCCGAGGACCTGGCGAGCCACTTCAGCCGCGCGCTCGAGGGCGGCGACGAGGCCGAGGTCAACAACCTCAGCTACTACCTGCTGCGCGCGTTCCTCCACCAAGATCCGTCCCGTCTGGCCGAGGTCCAGCAGTTCGAGGCCGAGGCCGGCGTCACCTCGATCGACGTGCCGGGCAAGATCGACGTCAACGCCCAGATCTTCGACCTCTCGCAGGTCCGGCCCGAGCGCCTCGACCCGCGCGTGCGCGTGCCCGACCTGCACCTGCTCGCCCGCAGCGACGCGGTGATCCTCAACATCGACTACCCGCTCGGCATGGCGGCGTACCACCACCTGTCGCGCGCGGGCCAGGGCTCCAACGAGATCCGCGGCGTCTACGTGATGGGCAAGGCCGCGACCCTCAACGGCCGCGTCGGCGACGTCATGATCTCGTCGGTCGTCCAGGACGAGCACTCGCGCAACACCTACCTGTTCCGCAACAGCTTCGTCGCCGCCGACGTCCAGCCCTACATCCGCGTCGGCACCGTGCTCGACAACCAAAAGGCGCTGACCGTCCGCGGCGCTTTCTTGCAGAACCGCGAGTACATGAGCGTGTTCTACCGCGAGGGCTACACGGTGCTCGAGATGGAGGCGGGGCCGTACCTGTCGGCGGTGTACGAGCTGTGCAACCCGCAGCGCCACCCGAACGACGAGATCGTCCACCTCTCCAACTCGGTGGGCTTCGACGTCGGGGTGCTTCACTACGCGTCCGACACGCCGTACTCGCGGCGCCAGAGCCTGCTGTCGAAGAGCCTGTCGTACTTCGGGGTCGAGAGCACCTCGGCGTGCGCCACCGCGATCGTGCGCCGGATCTTCGCCGCCGAGATCGCGCGCCTGCGCGCGGAAGAGGAGAGTACGTGATGCAGCTGCCCGACCTCGATCGCGACGCCGACCCGTGGACCCTCGCCGGCTCGGCCCTGGCGCCAGAGGCGGGCCCGCGCGCGCGCATCGAGCTCGCGCTGCACACCGCGCTGACCGCCCCGTCGCCGGGCAACTGCCAGCCGTGGCGGTGGTTCGCCGGCGGCGAGGTGATCGAGCTGTACCGCGACCCGGCGCGCGCGTCGGCCGGCGCCGACCCCGACGGCCAGGCGACGGCGCTGGCCTGCGGCGCGGGGCTCGGGGCCCTGCGCGTGGCCCTGCGCGCGCTCGGGCTGGCGGAGCAGACGGTGCTGCTGCCCGGCGGTCACCCCGACCTGCTCGCGCGTGTGGCCGTCGGCGGCCGCGCCAGCCCGCTGCCCGAGGAGCAGTGGCTGTACCAGGCGGCGCCGAAGCGCCGCACTTTCCGCGCAGTGATGGCCCACGGGCCGCTGTCGCGGGCGCTGTCGAAGCGCCTCGGGGCCATGGTCGATGGGACAGGTGCGGAGTTACATGTCGTCGAGGACATGGCCCGAAAGCAAGTCATCGGCGCGGCCGTCGAGGCGGCCATCGCCGGCGAGCCGAGCGCCCGGGCCGCCGCCCGCGCGGCCGCCGGGGAAGCCGGGGTCAGCTTCGAGGGGCCCGACGGGGCCGAGGCCCGCGGCCCGGCGATCGCCGACGGGGCGCCGGTCTTCGTGATCGTCACCACCGCCGCCGACGAGCCGGCCGAGTGGCTGCGCGCCGGCCAGGCGCTCATGCGCGTGCTGCTGCGCGCCCGCGTCGACCACGCGTGGGGCAGCTTCCTCCACCTGCCGCTGGCCGAGGCCGCCGGCCGCAAGCAGCTGGCGCGCCTGGTCGGCGCGACCGGCCACGCTCAAGCCCTGGCCCGCCTCGGCGGCGGCGCCGACAGCCCGCCGACGCCGCGCCGGCCGCTGTCCGAAGTGCTGCTGGCGCAGCGGCCGAGCTGAGGCTGTCCGAAGGGACAGATGATGCGTCCGGCGCGACGCTGTCGGTGGGCTTCGCCGACGACGCGTTCGCGTGTCCGTGAGACCGAGTCCGCGCTCACAGGCGTGGGACGAGCGAGTTGCCCGCCCGCGCGGAGCATGTGTTTTTATGACTGCTCCATGAGCGACGAATCTCAGTCCATCGCCGCCGCGATCGAGCAGCAGAACAAGCTTCTTCAGCAGATCGCGGCCGATCTCTCCGCCATCCGAAAGATCGTCGAGCGCTCCGAGCCCTCGGCCGGGGACGCCCTGCAAGGCGGATTGACGATCCTCGAGCCGGGCAGCTCGACGCCGATCGCCGAGCCGGAGGTTCGTGCCGGGGGCCACAAAGTCGGGGCCGCCCTCGAGCTCGAGCAGTAGCGAGTGCGCCGCGGCGTGGCGCGACACGCGAAGAGCCCGCCGGCATGCGCCCGACTCGAACTGTCCGAAAGAACAGGTGGCAACGGTCGGGGCCGCCCGGCTTTACTTTAAAAGTTGTTCGAGAGGACGGGCGCTGCGCAGGCGTGGGCGCGGATCTGCCACGCCGGGTCTGTCGCGCCTTCCCTCGCGCGACCACGGCCGGGCGTGGGCGGCGCGCGGCCCGTCGCGGGCGCGGTGTCATGCTCGAGAGCCGTGCGCGTGCCCGTGCGAGCCCTGGCCGCGGCGGCCGTGCTGGCGGCCGGGGATGCGCGCGCGGCGGCGCCGGTGCGGGTCGAGTTCCACTTTCAGCCGGTGCCCGAGGCGCAGGTGGCGATCTGGCTCGAAGACCAGGCGGGCCGGCACGTGGCGGACGCGCTGGTCACCCAGGCCACGGGGAAGCTGGGGATCGCCAACCGACCGGGCCACTGGAATTTCTTGTCGAGCTGGCGCGCGCCGTACGGTCCGCGGGTCTCGGTGCTGCCGGTCTGGGCCCACCGACGCGGCAAGTCCTACCCGCGCGTGGTGTTCTACGACGACCCCGGCGACCAGGACTCGCTCGGCTGGCACGAGAACACCAGCAGCCCCGAGAACTACTTCTGCCGCCCGCTCGAGGAGTGGGAGCAGGAGATGGTCGCGGTCGATACCAAGACCTGCCCGTCGCCCAAGAGTTTTAAGACGGACAAGGGGGCGTTCGCGGCGGCGGGGACGACCAGCGTGTATCCGCCGCGCAACGACCTGCTCCACCGCGACGACCTCGACTCGGAGGACGTGGGCGTGTTCGCGGCTCTCAACGACCTCGACGCGGTGACTGCGGCGACCCCGAGCGGCGAGGGGCCCGAGTTCGTGGTGATGGTGCTGAGCCCGGAGGTGCTGGCGCACGGCCGGCTGACCGCGTTCGTCGAGATCAACCGCGAGCACGACGAGAACAGCCACTGGGACTTCGACCGCGAGACCGATCACTTCGTCGACCCGCGGCTGTCTCGCTACGGCATCGAGTACCTCGGCCAGCCGTCAGTGGTGTACCGCGTCGAGTTCGATCCGCTGCGGCGCGGGTTCCACGGCACCGCCGAGTACGCCGGCTACGGCGACTGGGACGGCGCCACGGGCACGCTGCACCCGCCGGACGCGACGATCAGCGAATCCGACGGCAGCGGCGCCGACCGGCTGCGGGTGGTGACGCTCAACGGCGATGCGTTCCGCTGGGGCGTGTTTTCATACGGCGACGGCCGTGATCCCGACCCGGGCGACGGCTGGGGGCACCACTGCACGCCGCGCGTGCTGGCGCCGGTGACGGGCCTGGCGGCGCGGTCGGTGGCCTTCGACGAGATCGAGCTGAATTTTGAAATTCCCGCGCAGGGCGACCCGACGTTCGAGCTGGCCGACGTGCGGGTGTATCAGATCACCGGCGACCAGCCGCTCACGCCGGACATGCTCGGCTCGGCCCAGGAGATCCCCGTGGCCCTCGATTCGCTGGCGCCGCCGGGCCAGCACAGCACCGTGACGGTGCGCGAGCTGTGGGGCGACTACACGTACCAGTTCGGGGTGGTCTACACCGACGGCTGCGCGCAGCGCAGCGCGTTGGCGACGCTCGGCTTCACGACCGAGCCGCAGCGGTTCCAGACGGTCGAGGGCTTCTGCTTCCTCGCCACCGCCGCTTACGGCGCCCCCTGGACGGCTCAGGTGGCAGCCCTGCGAGCCTTCCGCGACTTTTTTTTAAAAGAGTCGGCGACGGGGGTGGACTTGATCCGCTTCTACTACGCCCACAGCCCGCCGCTGGCGGCGGCGGTGGCTAGCGAGCCCGTGCTCGGGGGGCTGGCGCGCGTGGTGCTGCAGCCGTTCGCGGACGCGGGGGCGGTGGTGACGTGGGCGAAGGGCCGCGGGTTGGGCGACTCGGGTCGCTGAAGGCCATCCTGCCGGGCAGCGGGCCGACGCGGGTCGGCGGTCCGGGTCGCTGTCGGCGGGCCGGACTCATCCCGGTCGGCCAGCGGCGCGAGGCTTTGCGGAGCCATTGCCGAAAGGGCGCGCGGTCGATTTCGTGCCCTATTCGCGGCTTCGGCGCCTCCGGCGCCGCTACCTCTGCCCTTCGCTGCGGGAGCTCAGCCCAGGCGGTCGACGGCGGCGGATTTGCGGCGGATCCAGTCATTTTCGGGGCGGCCTTCGGCGGCCCCGGAGCGCGTGCCGGGCCGGCGAGCGATCGATGATTCGTCCAAGGTTCTGTTTGTGGACCGATCGTCGAAAATAATTCGAATCCGATCACGAGCGATCAAAAGACCAATTCGCGCTCGATGGATGCTCGAATTCGCTCGCGGAGAGTGGGCCCTCGGAGCCAGCGCAGGCCGGGGAGGGGAGAGCGGGCCCCGAGCAGCAGCCGGGGACCCCCCGGGATGCCTGAAAGACGGTTTACTGGCAGTCAGGGCCCACGCGGGGCTCGACTGAGTCCTCGGCGAGCACGGCTCACCGGGGCTTCGGGCTCTCCAGCCCGCGCGGCTCGCTTCCCGGCCGGCGGCATTTTCGACCGGCGGTCGAAAAATCATCCGCGCGTTGGAGAGGCCGCCTGGATCGCCGCGAGCCGGCGCAGCAGGTCGGGCTGGACGCCCAGCGCCGCGCAGCGGGCCTGGAGCGGCTCGAGACGCCAGCGGTGCGGCTCCACGGGCGCGCGCGGGTGCCGGCGGTGGCCCTTGATCAGCAGGTTCTTCGGGGTGTGCTCGCCGCCGACGAACTCGAGCACCGTCACGTCGTAGCCACACGCCTCGAGGGCGGCGACCCGGAGGCTGTCCGTCAGGACATCGGCGTAGGCGCGCCGCAGCAGGCCGTGGTCGACCATCGCTGCCAGGGGCTGGGCGGTCGCGGCGGCGCGGGCCAGCTGAGCGGCCAGCTCGGCCTGGCAGCACGGCACGCTGAGCAGGGCCGGCACGCCGAGCTCGATCGCCAGGGCGATCGCCTCGTCGGTCGCCGTGTCGCAGGCGTGCAGCGCGAGCACCAGGTCGGGCACGCCCCCGAGCCGGGTCGGAGCGGTCCGCGCCGCGCCGGCGATGTCGGCCTGCGCGAACGACAACCCGACTACCGACTCGCCGACGAGCCCGGGCGCCTGTCCGTCCGCACCAGGCTCGGTCGCTTCGCCGGCGAGGCGGGTGGCACGACTTGCGCCGGGCGCCCCGCCTCTCTCGGTCTCGGCTCCGGCGGCTCCGGGCTCGGTCGCTTCCTCGGAGGGAGTGAGGCGGGCGGCAGGCTCTTCGCGGGCGGCACCTCGGGCGACCGCGGCTCCGGGCGCGGTCGCTTCCTCGGACGGCGCGAGGCGGGCGGCACGATCTTCGCGAGCGGCAGCTCGAGCGACCGCGGCTCCGGTCGCTTCCTCGGACGAAGCGAGGCGGACGGCACGATCCTCGCGGGCGCCGTCCCGGGCGACCTCGGCCCCAGGCGCAGCCTCTTCGAGCGCTGCGAGGCCGAGGGCGCGGGCCCGGTCGATGCTGCGGGCGACCACGTCGGCGCGCACGTCGACGCCGTGCAGTCGCAGCGGCACGCCGCGCAGGCGCAGGACCTCGGCGAGCACGAAGCTCAGGTAGGCGTTGCCGCACGCGAGGTCGAGCGCGCGCAGCGGCGCCGCCGGACTGATGGAGCGCGTGGCTGCCAGGCGATCGATCACCGGCTCGCACAGCGTCGCCAGGTGGCAGATCTGCTTGTACTTGCGGGCGTGCGTCGCCGAGATGCTGCCGTCGGCGTTCATGATCCCGATCTCGCGCAGCAGCGCCGCGCTGGTGTCGGGTCGCAGCGCGCGCTCCTTGCCGCCCATGACCTTGAGCGCGGTGTCCTCGTCGAGGGTGCGCGTGGTGGCGCGGCCGTGGCGCGCGTCGACCTGCACGCGCCGACGCGCATCGAGCACGAGGGTCTGCTTCCACAAGCCGGCCCCGGCGGCCTCGGCGGCGGCGGCGAGCAGCGCGTCGACCTGCGCCGCGCTCGGCGCGACACCGACGCCCGGCCCGGCGAGCACTCGCTCCGCGCGCGCGTTGCCATCCTCGGTCTGCGGCGCGGCGAAGACCGCCCGCTCCCATCCGTGCGCGAGGTGAGGCTTGAGCGCACGCTGCAGCCGCTGAAGCTTGCCTTTGTCGAGCAAGAGGCGGACAGGGGTAGCAAAGACGTGTGCGCGACGCCAGGCTCCCTCGGCGCGCCGGACCGCGAGTTTGCGCCCCGGAGATCGCTTCGCCGTCGCTGCGGCGATGTCGTGCGAGTGATGCTCTGCGCCCCGTCGAGGGCGATCGCCGACGATCTGCTGCAGCGCGAGCGAGGCCGAAGGCACGACGCGCGGCCGTCCTCGCAGACACGATCGCCGTGGCGATCTCTCGACCCGCATCCATCGGCGCTCGGCCGCATCATCGACGCCCGCTGGAGCGCCGGCGAGGCGCTCATTCTTTAAAAAGAAAAATCGACGGTGCCTGCGCCCCGCGGCGGCGAGTTGCGGGCCTCGCGGGCCTGGGGCATCGTGCGCGCCGTGAACAGCCCGCACGCCCTGCTGCTCGAGAACATCCACACCACAGCGCACGAGGAGTTCGCCCGGCGCGGCGTCGTCGTCCACGCGGTGCCCGGGGCGCTGGGCGAGGCGCAGCTGATCGAGGCGTTGCGGGCGCTGCCGCAGGACGGCCCGCTGATCCTGGGGATCCGCAGCAAGACGCGGGTGCCGGCGGGGGTGTTCGCCGCGGTGCCGCAGCTCGAGGCGGTCGGCGCTTTTTGTATCGGCACCGACCAGATCGAGCTGGCCGCCGCGCAGGCCAGCGGGGTCGCGGTGTTCAACGCGCCGTTCAGCAACACCCGCTCGGTCGCCGAGCTGGTGCTCGGCGAGGTGATCATGCTGGCGCGCCAGACCTTCGCCCGCAGCGCGGCCTGCCACCGCGGTCTGTGGCACAAGAGCGCCGAGGGCAGCCACGAGGTCCGCGGCAAGACGCTCGGGATCGTCGGCTACGGCCACATCGGCAGCCAGCTCAGCGTGCTCGCCGAGTCGCTGGGCATGAAGGTCCGCTACTACGACGTTCTCTCCAAATTGCCGCTCGGCAACGCCCAGCCGTGCGTCAGCCTGATCGAGCTGCTGTCGCTCAGCGACTTCGTCAGCCTGCACGTGCCGGACACCGAGCACACGCGCGGCATGATCGGCAGCGACGAGATCGCGGCGATGCGGCGCGGCGCGGCGCTGATCAACGCCTCGCGCGGCGGCGTGGTCGACATCGACGCGCTGCGCGACGCGCTGGTGGCCGGTCACCTCGGCGGGGCGGCGATCGACGTGTTCCCCAGCGAGCCGTCGCGCGTCGGCGACGTGTTCGACAGCCCGCTGCGCGGCCTCGACAGCGTGATCTTGACGCCCCACATCGGCGGCTCGACCGAGGAGGCGCAGGCCAGCATCGGCCGCGAGGTCGCGGTCTCGCTGTCGCACTTCCTCGACACCGGCGCCACCCTCGGCGGCGTCACCCTGCCGCTGCTCGACGCCGGCCCCGTGCGCTCCGGCAGCCGGATCGTCAACGTCCACCGCAACGTCCCCGGCGTGCTCTCGAAGATCAACCGCGTGCTCGGCGACTCGCAGGTCAACATCACCGGCCAGAGCCTGGCGACTGTCGCCTCGATCGGCCTGCTGCTGGTCGACGTCCCGCTGGGCCACGGCGACCCGCAGCTCCACGAATTGGTGCAGGCGATCACCGCCTTGCCGGTCAGCCTGCGCACCCGCGTGGCGCGACAGAGCGCGGCCTGACCGGGTCGCGCGAGCGAAGGGCCGCGCAATCACTTCGACTATGCGGGGGTGTACGACAACCGCCTCCGCGCGAGCTCGCAGGGCGCTTCGCCCGACGTGAGCCCTTGGCGCCGAGCCGGTGGGCGGCGTTCAGCGGCATGCCGCCACCGGCGGGCGCATGGTCGGGCCGAGCCGCGCCGGCATGCGGTGGTCTGGACTTCGCCTCGGCGCTGGTGGTCGCCGTCCGGAGCGGCGCAGGAACACCGTGTCGCGGCGGGTCGCGGGGCCTCGCCGTTTGCCGGGCCCGGGATGCCGCTCGAAATTCTTTTCAAGGCGCCGGGCTCGGCCGGCTGTGGGGGCCGGCGGTGGACCTGTCCCAACGAGCAGACCGGCCGACAGCGCGAAAATAGTCGGTCGCGCCGACGGCTCGCGCGCGCGGGCCGAGGTGATACGCTCACCGGCGATGCGTACGACCCTGATCGTGGCCGGACTCCTCGGCCTCTCGCTGGCTCCCGCCGCCGCGTGCAAGAAGAACAGCGATTCCAACGCCCCCTCGGGCGAATGCGGCGGAATGTGCGGCCGCGGCACCCGCTGCGACGGCAAGGCGTGCGTCGTCGATTACTCGCAGGACATCTGTACTTCGCAGGCGGTGATCGAGGAAGAGGTGCCGATGCGCCCGCCGATCACCTCGTGGGGCGAATGCACGCTCGATCGCAACCAGCTGCCGAAGAAGTTCGTCCCGGTCGACGACAAGTCGATCCCCCAGTACGACCCCAACCGCACCCGCACCCTCGACTGGAGCGCCGGCGACGAGCAGCTCAACGAGCCGGTGCTCAACGCCAACATGCGCGAGGTCGAGTACGCGATCAACGAGTGCCTGGCGGTGGCCGCCTGCTACAACGGCGGCAGCCTCAAGGGCGGGCGGATCGATCTCATCATCAGCCTGGTCGGAAAGACAGGTCGCGCCGACGCCGTGTCGGTGACCGCGGGGCCCGACCTGCAGGTGTTCGGCATCGTCCCGTGCGTGCGCAAGGCGATCGCCAACCACCAGTTCCCGACCTACAACGGCCCGCCGATGACGGTGAAGTACAACATCGAGATCGGCGAGTAGCGCGGGGGCGACTCGCGTCGCGGGCACGATGCGAGCGGCCGGCTCGGCGACGGTGTCGCCGGGCCGAAGCGCTCGGGTGCGGGCGTCAGGCGACGCGAGGGGTCAGCGGTCGAGGTGGGCGCGGAGGAACCACCCGTGCTTCTCGAACTCGCTGATGATCGCCGTGAGCATGTCGACGCTGTCGACATCGCCCTGCTGGTCGGCGACCTTGCGGCCCTCCTGCAGGCCGGTCAGATAGGTCTCGATGCGCTCGGCGAGAAGGCGCACGTGGTCGAGGTCGCGGGTGGTGTCCTGCGGGTACTCGGGCAGGCGCGAGGTCTTGGCGACGTGGCGGGCGGTGCCGTGGATCTGCGCCCCGAGGGTCACCGCGCGCTCGGCCACCGTGTCGTTGTGGTTGGCGAGGCTGACGGCGAAGGTCTCGAACAGCGGGTGCAGCGAGGCGAAGTGCATGCCCTTGATGTTCCAGTGGGCGACCTTGATCTGGCTGTGCAGGTCGAGGCCATCAGCCAGCACCCCCTGGAGGGCGGCGGAGATCTTCTGACGTGCTTCTTGGGGCAGGTGGCTCGGGCTGGCGTACATCGTGTCGATTCCTGGTTGAGCGGGCGGAACTATGGGCGCGGTCCCGGACGCGCGCCAGTGGGCGAGGGCCCCCAAAGCTCACCCGGCGCATTCCCACGAGCGAGCCCGGACCCGTGGAACGGCCACGAGTCGGCGAATCGGTCGGGGGCCCCGAACCTCGCATGGCGAGACGCGGGAACGAGGCGACCGGCACGGTCGCTCGCAGTCGAGCCTGCCGCGCTAGGTGCGCATGGTCTTTCGGACATGACTGAAGGGGCATGTCCGTCATCATGGGCTCGGCGGCGGTCGGGGGACCGGGTGCTGCCGGCGGGGCCGAGCGGGCCGCCGTGGGATAGCGACCTCGGGCCACGGCGCGCCGGGTGCGACCGGCCGGGCGTGCCGGGGACGAATCCGGCGAAGTCGCGGGCGCCTCGCCGAACAGCAGGCCGAACGCGAGCAACACCTCCGAGATGGCGAAAGTTTTGTGACGGCGACATCAGCACGGTGAAGGGCGCCGACTCGCCGAGCCAGGGGGCCCGCGCCGGCCTGGCCTCGCCCTCGATCGCCCGGACCGCCAGCAGGTCGCGAACGTCGCGGTCCATCGCCAGACAACGAGTGACATGTCTACGAGGACATGTCGCAAGAGACAGCCGACGAAGCCGTCGATGCAGGCTGCGCCTACACGACGACGCGGGCGAGCCGCCGAGCTCGTAACCGACGATGACTCGACGATTGCCAGCCGATGCGCGGGGCTCCCCACGGGCGGGAGGCCGAGGACGTCGAGCGACGAGGAGGGCGCTCCGCCGAGTGCGTAGCCGGAAGCGACGATGTATGTGGCGATCGCCAGCCGATGCGCGGGACTCCCCACGGGCGGCAGGCCGAGGACGTCGAGCGACGAGGCGGGCGCTCCGCCGAGCTCGTGACCGACAACGACGGTGAGCTCCGGCGATCACCAGGCGATGCGCGAGGCTGCCACCGGCGGCGGGCGGAGACGTCGAGCGATGGCGCGGGCGATCCGCCGAGCTGGTGACCGACAACGACGGTGAGCTCCGGCGATCACCAGTCGATGCGCGGGCTCCCCACGGGCGGCAGGCCGAGGACGTCGCGCTCCGACGCGGGCGCTCCGCCGAGCTCGTGACCGGCAACGACGGTGAGCTCCGGCGATCACCAGTCGATGCGCGAAACTCCCCACCGGCGGCAGGCCGAGGACGTCGAGCTGGTTCTGCACGCCAAGGCGGGCGAACCGCCGAGCGCATGGTCGACCGCTACGATGCTCCCGGCGGTCGCCAGCCGAGGCGCCAGATTCACCAACGTCGAGCGTGTTGCGAGCCGACCGGCGATCGGGCGAAGTCGAAGGCGCCGGCGAGGCCGGCGACGATGAAGAGCAGGAACACCGCCCTGCCGGAGTTCGTGTTGAACGGCGGGGCGGGCCCGGCGGCGGGGGCCTCGGCCGGCTCCGCGGAGCGGGTACCCGCAGCAGGTCGACGGCGGGTCACGGGCTCGCGCAGGAGCGGCCCGGCGAGGTACGTGAGCAGCAGGAGCGCGAGCGCCTTCCCGTGGTTCGCAGCGAGCGCGCCGCGGCGACCGGAGCTCGTGCGCCCGCGCGGGTGCGCGGCGGGTCCGGCGATTCGATCTGCAGAGCATCCAATGTCCTTTGAGACAGGTCAGTCTCGGCGCGGCGGGCCGGCCGAGCGGCGGGCGGCTCGTCGCGCCGGCGCGCACGACGAGCTGTGATTCAATCGTCGGTGTCGTGATAGACGCGACTTGTACGGGGAAATGCTATATGTATATTTCTCGAGGGCCTCCCGCGGGCGTCGGCCACTCGTAGGTGCGCGGAGCCCTCCGCAGGCCGCCGCGACCGCGCCGCACCGTCAATGATGATAGGCGCTTGGGCGGTTGGTCCTGCGGCCCCGATGTTGCCCGACTCGGGCGCATCGGTATGTGCAATGTAGGAGCGCGGCGGGCGACGGCGATATTGGCCCACGGAGACCGCCAAACCGCCGCAGACGCCGCCACCGCCGGGTTTCTGCCCGATCCTGGCGAAGCCTCGAATTCACGGCGATGCGCCGGCGCACGCCCGCGTTTACGCCGATTCCGTCCGCGGTCGAGTATGCGATTCGCCACAACTCGACATTGCCCACGTTCTGGGTGGGCTGAATATTCCCACACAGCGCGACCGGGGGAATCATCCCACGCCGCGCCCGAGAGAAGAGAAGAAAGGAACTCCCCAATGTTGCGTACTATCCTGATGGTTTGTCCCGTCCTGGTCGTGGCGTCCCTCGTGGCCGGCCCGACGATGGCGAGCCCGCTCACCGCTCAGCCGGAGCAGGCGGACGGCCCGGGTCAGTGGGGCCAGATCGGCCCCGATGATCGTCCGGACCAGGGCCTGTGGGAGCAGGGCATCGGCGGCGCCGACGTGCTGCTGAGCGCCTGCGTGCAGACCCAGCTCTTCGTCGGCACGGGCACCGACAATCGCTCGTACGACTGCGACACCCTGACCGGCGCGGCTTGCCTCGCGCAATGCGCCGACGAGCTCGAGGACCGCGCGGCGACCTGCAACAGCCAGTGCGAGGACGGCGGCGCGCTGTTCTGTGCGCCCAGCGACCTCGTGGCGCGGTGGGGCGGCCTGGGCCCCTGGAACCGCCCCGGCTTCGGGCCCGGGTGGGGCTTCGGGCCCGGGTGGGGCTTCGACCCGATCGATCATATCGACCCCGTCCCCATCGAGGAGGTCGTGTTCATCGACACCCAGACCTGCCTCCAGCTCGACCTGAACGAGGCGTGAAGGCCTGATTTGCGCTCCGGTCTCCGGCGCCGCCGCGCCGGCCCGTGAGCGCCGCATCTGCCCGCAAAGCGGGGGGACCGGCGATTCGTCGCCCGAATGATCCGCGTCCGCGTCGAATCCGGACGGCGCGAGCGGGTCGTCGCAATCAGCGGTCGTCTCCATCGTCCGTCGGCCCTGGCCGTCCTGGGAGGGGTGCCTCAGGGCCGCGGACGAGGGAGACCGCCGCCAGCAGGGCTCGCAGGTCGCTCGGCGCTCCACGCCGGCGCCTCGCGGGCCGTTGCGCCGTGGTTCACGGCGATTGCGGCGCGACGTCGGTGAACCGATGGTGCGTCCGCGCGAGCGGGTCACTGCGGGAGCTGCCGGGGCGCTGGATCGCCGGGAGCTCCGGTGGATGAAGCCCGTGAGAGTGATGCGTGTGCGCCGTTACTGCTGTTCTCGCCGCAGCACCTGCGAGACCGGACGCGGCACGTCGACAGCGCGCGCTCGATGTTCTCGAGCGCGTTTATCTTCTCGTGCATCGAGCCGGTGGCCTCGTTCTGGCCCGCTTGACCCTGGACAGCTCGATCGCCGGGGCGGAACATCGCCGGCCTCCCCTGCGAGGTCGTGTGCGCTGAAGACTTCATCGTGCCGGTCGGCGGCAGCCACGACGTCTCAGGCGTGGCGGTGGCGGACCCGCAACGATGTCTTGTGGGACATGTTCATGGAAACATGTGCTTGTGGAGCTCTGGCGCGGCGGGCGGTCCGTTCGCCCGAGCCGTAGCGCTCGCGCGCCGAACACTGCGAAACGCGACATGTTCATTTGGACATGCGCCGTGGAGGCCGCCGGCGTGCGGTCCGCTCGCCCGGCGGGAACTCGCGCGGGCCGAGATTATTTTTCAGAAGGAGATCTTCGGGACCTCCGGCGTATCGTGCCGCGAACGTCGCAGCGAATGCTATGTGCGCCGCGCAGGTCGCCCGCTGGCGTGCGGCCCGGTCGCCCGGCGGGCAGCCCTCCGGCCGAATGTCCTTGGGGACATGTGATTAAAAAAGACGCGGATCTGGCGCGCTGGCGGGGCGAACGCGTCGCGGGGCGGCCGGGGGGCTTCCGGCGTATCGTGCCGAGAATGTCGCAGCGAATGCTGTGTGCGCCGCGGGGGGCGCCCGCTGGCGTGCGGCCCGGTCGCCCGGCGGGCAGCTCGCGCGGCCGAGGTTCTCTCTTTTTTTAAGAGAAGAATGTCCTTGGGGACATGTGATTCCGGCGCGCGGGCGGGGCGAACGCGTCGCAGGGGCCGGAGGGCCACGACGTATGGTGCCACGAATGTCGCAGCGAATGCTACGTGTGCGCCCGGAAGACAATCGTGGTAGTGAGGGGAGCGTCGGCGTCGTGCGGCCGTCGGTGCGCGGACGGCTCCGCCGGCGTCGCCGCGCCCGCGCTGGATTGCCAACGATGATACGTACTTGCCCGGGGCGTCCGGATCGCCGGCCGGGGCGGCGCAGGATGGAGTTCGGCGAGCGCGGCGGGCGGCGCCCATGAATGCGGGCGGAGTCGCCGAATCGCCGCGGGCGCCGGCTGGCGGGCGAGTTCGTCGAACTTTGCCGATCTGGGCGACCGTCGGCGGTCCGTCGGCGGTTTCGCGGCGAGGTCGGCCGCGCCCGCCGATGCGATTCGCCACAGTCCGGCATTGCCTCCGCGCGGGCTCACTGAATATTCCCAAGCGAACGCCGCGGGAATGAGCCCGCGACGCCATCGAGACCGAAGAGAGGAGATCCAATGCTTCGCAAGATCCTGATGCTCTGCCCCGCCCTCGCGTTCGCGCTGCCGCTCATCGCGGCCGGCCCGTCGCAGGCGCGGCCACTCTCGCTCCCCGCCCAGCCGGCGGAGTGGTGCTGGGGCGGTGACGACTGCGGCGACTTCGGTGACGACTTGCTGCTCGCGGTGTGCGTGCAGACCCAGATCTTCGTGCAGACCGGCCAGGACGACCGCGCTTACGAGTGCGACACCTTGACCGGTCCGACCTGTCTCGCCAGCTGCGCCGGCGAGGACGGCGACTCGTGCCGCAGCCAGTGCGACGGCGGCGGCGCCCTGTTCTGCGCGCCCAGCGATCTGAAGACGCGCTGGGGCGGGTGGAACGACGACGACGATGACGACGATGACCACGACAACGACAACGACCAGGACGATCTCGTGTTCATCAACACCGAGACGTGCCTGGAGCTCAATCTGAACGATCTGTGAGCGCGCCGGGCCCCGATCGGGACTGTTGCGTCCGGCGCGGTCACGCCGGCCAGGGGACGCAGCCGATCGCGGCGCCGAGCGACGAGGAAGGGGCGCGGGGCGAGATGCCCCGGCCGCGGCGGCCGACCTCCGCGTCCATCGGAGGTCTTTCTAAAAAAGGAAAAAAGAGGTCCGCCGGAATCGAAGGGTCGTCTCCGCCGCCTGTCTCTCCTGGCCGTCTGGGAGGGTGCGTCAGGGGAGCAGGCGGCGGAGACGCTCGTGGACGCCCCGCCGGGCGTGGCCCGCGTCGCCGAGAGTTCGACGCGGGCCGATTCGCATGCGAGGTTCGCGATCCCGCATGCGAGGTGTCGGACGCGAGCTCGCCGGCGTGTGGGCCGGAGAGGTCGTGGGTCGACGCGGGAAGGCCTGCATCCGACACCTACCTGCTATGAGGTGGGTGACCCGGCCATGCAAGCGACGATCGTCGCGACGCGAGCTGGAGCGCGTGCCTCCGCCAGGGACGGTGAGTGCTGTCAATCGGGCGGCGCAGCCGGCTCCGAGGCGTGGAACGGCGCTGCGAAACAACCCTGCATTCCGCGGGGCGCGGTCGGCGTTGGCGCGGGCATGAATCGCCGCGGCGGCGAATGTTCCGCGGCGTGGCCGGCTCCGGCGATGGCCATGATTCGTCGGAACGGAGGCGCGGCCGGCGTCGGCGCAGCTCGGCGGCTGCGGCGATTCATGGGTCGGCTCCGCCGCGTCGAGCTTCTTTCTAAAAAAATGAAAGATGCATGGAGACGGGCGGCGACCTGGTCTCGGCGAGGAGGTGCGTGCGCGGTGTGCCCGCTCCGTCGCTCCGGCGTCGACCCCGGTCTGCGCTCTCGCGCCCGCGACGGTCCGTCGATCATGCCGAAGCGCGCCGCTACACCTCTCGCCCCTCACCACTCAAGGCTTGCTCTCGTGGGGAAGCGCTGCGCTCGGCGCGGACGACCCGCGAAACTCGAGGCAGGAATGCAGAGGACAGGCCTGCTCGTGGAAGGCGCTGCGCTCGGCGCGGGTGGTGGCGCAGTCGGATTTGCGGTGTGGAGGAAAGCCTGTTCGTGGGGAGGCGCTGCGTTCGGCGCGGGTGCCGGCGCAGTCGGATTCGCGGTGTATAGGAAAGCTTGTTCGTGGGGAGGCTGCATCCGCGACGCGGAGAGGCGGGGCAGGGAAGCGGGAGGAAAGGCCTGCTAGCGACCTGCTGGTCGGCTGGGGCGTGCCGCTGCAGCTGGCCCATGAGCTGATCTCCGGCGTGCGCGCCGACGCGGGTCCGATGGCGCTGGCCGACGACGCCGGGCTGCTGCGCCACGGCTACCAGGTCGCCGGGGCCGTCGGCCTGATAATGTGCGGGGTGATCGGCGCCCGCGACCCGCTGGCCAGCCCGTTCGCGCTGGACCTCGGGATCGCCCTGTACCTGACCCACATCGCTCGCCGAGGACGCCGTGCGCGGCCGGGCCTACCTGCCGGCGAACCGGCTCGAATTCGCGGGCACGTGATGTGCGGAAAAGGCCTGTTCGAGGGGAGTGCCGCGCCCGCGCAAGTGCGGGCGGAGACTCGACAGCGATGCGGAGAACAGGTCGCCGTCATGAGACGGCGCTGCGGTCGGCGCGGGTAACCGGCGCCGACCGATCTGCGAGGGAGAAGGTTTGCTCGGGGGGAGGCGCTGCGCTCGACGCGAGGATTTGGGTCGGGGTGCGGTGAACGGCCGGGAACGGAGCCTTATCGGGCCGGAGTGAGCGCCGGGTCGCGGCGGACGCTGCGGTCCTTGGGGCGCCGCGGGCGTGGCGCGCTCGACTCATCATCATCGTGTCCAATAGGACATGTCCCGTGGGATCGATCTATCTCCGCGGCGGGCGGGGCGGTCGCGCGGAGGGGCCGCTCGCCGGCCTGCAGTCCTGTTGCCTCCGCCGCGAGTCGCATTCGCTGCGACGATGTGCGGTGGAATGGACATATGTACATAGTTCGGCGATGGTCCGGGCATTCGCCCGCGCGTCGGTGCGCGGACTCCTCCGTCGAGACGCCGCGGGCGCGACGCAACGTCAATGATGATATGCACTTGCGCAATCGCGTGGGAGACGGCGGGCTCGTCGTCGCGGTCGGGCGCGCTATGAACAATCATTCGCGCGGCGGGCGGCGCCGAATTTCTGCGAGCGAGGGCGGCGAATCGCTATCATCGCCGCTGCCGCCGGACGGGCGCGCAGACCGGGGAAAACCCCGAATTTGCCGATCTGAGCCGCTTTGGAGCCCGCTATACGGCCGTTCGAGACGAGCTCGTCGATGCGATTCGCCACAATCCGGCATTGCGTCGGTTCGGGGCTCACTGAATATTCCAAGCGTCGCGGGGACGACCCGCGGCGCTCCGAGAGAAGACGAAAGGATTCCCATGTTGCGCAAGATCCTGATGCTCTGCCCCGCCCTCGCGTTCGCGCTGCCGTTCATCGCGGCCACTTCGTCGATGGCGCGCCCGCTGACCATCCCGGCCCAGCCGGCGGAGTGGTGCTGGGGCGGAGACGACTGCGGCGACTTCGGCGACGACCTGCTGCTGGCGGTCTGCACCCAGACCCAGATCTTCGTCCAGACCGGGCAGGACGACCGGGCTTACGACTGCGACACTCTGGCCGGCCCGAGCTGCCTCGCGAGCTGCGACAACGTCGCCGGCGAGGCCCTGCAGACCTGTCGCAGTCAGTGCGACGGCGCCGGCGCGATGTTCTGCGCCCCCAGCGACCTGAAGACCCGCGGGGGCAACTGGGATGACGACGACGACGACGACGACTTCGACCATGGCTTCGACCCGGGTGATTTCGACCCGGAGGAGACGTTGTTCGTCGACACCCAGACCTGCCTCGAGCTCAATCTCAACGAGATCTGACCGCGCTCGCTCGTGATGGAGCCGCTGCGACCGGCGCCGCCGCGCCGGCGGAGAACGGTCCATCACGCGCGGCACCCGGAGAAGGGGTCGGGAGCGAACGGTCGCCCCGGCCGCGTCAGGCCGGCCTCTGCGTCAAGAGAGGCGTGTCCATCGGCCTGCCGTCGAGGAAAAAAGTCGTCTCCGCCGCCTGTCTCTCTGGCCGTCTGGGAGGGTGCGTCAGGGAGCAGGCGGCGGAGACGCTCGTTCAGCGCCCCGCCGGGCGAGGCACGCGCCGCCGAGAGTTCGGCGCGTGCCCGATCGAGGAATTCTTCCTAAACGAAAAAGAAGGAAGACGAAAGAAGAGACACTTCAGGAGTACGCCGCGGCGTCGGCCGGACGCATCGTGGGTCGACGCGAAGCGGCGTACTCCGGCCCTCGCAAGGTCATGACGCGCTGGGCCGGGTGTGCAAGCGATGCGCGTGGGCGCGGCGATCGGGCATGCCACCGGCGAATGTTGCGAGGCGCCGCGACGGTCTGCGCGGGCGACTCCGGCGCGATCGACGGCGACGGGCGATCGCGCCGGCTCGCTCGCTCGCCGGCTCGTCGAGCGGAATTGAGGGCATTGCGGCGGCTCGGCGGCTCGCTGGTTCGGCGTGAAAGCGGACGGCTCGGCAGCTTCCGATAGGACGTGGGTGCGTTGCGCCGGCTCGGCGGCTCGCTGGCTCGGCGTGAAGCGGACGGCTCGGCAGCTCCCGATAGGACGTGGGTGCGTTGCGGCTGCTCGGCTGCTCGGCTGCTCGCTTGCTCGGCGTGAAAGCGGACGGCTCGGCAGCTCCGATGGGGCGTGAGTGTATTGCGGTTGCTCGGCTGCTCGGCGGCTCGCTGGCTCGGCGTGAAAGCGGACGGCTCGGCAGCTCCCGATAGGACGTGGGCGCATTGCGGCTGCTCGGCTGCTCGGCGGCTCGGCGGCTTGGCGTGAAACCGGACGTATCGCCGGCCCCCGATAGGACGAGGGTGCATTGCGCCGGCTCGGCGGCTCGCTGGCTTGGCGTGAAAGCGGGCGTATCGCCGGCTCGCCGATCGGACGTGGGCGCATTGCGCTTGCTCGGCGGCTCGCCGTGAAGCGGAGGCCAGCCGGAGGGTGCATTGCCGGCTCGTCGCGCTGCGCGTGCTCGCCGTAGAAGTAACCACATTGTGCCTGCTCGGCGGCTCGCCGGAAGCCGGACGGGTTGCGTCTCCGCGGAAGCGCACGCCTCGCGCCTGTTCGCCGGAAAGGCAGCGCATTGCACCTGCTCGCCGGCTCGTCCGAGCCGACGCATCGCCTGGTTCGCTCATGATACGTCGCAGGCCCTCGCCGGCCGCACGCTCGATTCGCAGGTTCGCCGCGGCCGCGGGTCGCTCGTTCGCTGCCGGGCCTCCGCCGGTATTCTCCCGCGCACACGGTCGTCGGCTGGCGCGCTCGGCAGGATGCCGGACGACAACGACGATTGTCGGCGCGTGGTGTCATTGCATACTCCCGCGGGACACCCAAGATTGCACACGACGCGCGCGGCGGGATTGGCCTGTCGTCGCGCCTCACAGGAGAAAGGAACCTCCCATGTTGCGTAATCTTCTCGTGTTGTTCCCTGCGGTCGCGCTCGCATTGCCGGTCGTCGCCGCCGCGAAACCGCTGACCTCGCAGGTCGAGGAGTCCTCGTACAAGCCGGGCAAGAAGCCGGGCAAGAAGCCGGGCAAGAAGCCGGGGCAGCCTGGTGGGCAGCCCGGAGCGGGGCCTGGTGAACAGCCCGGTGAACAGCCTGGTGAACAGCCTGGTGGGCAACCCGGTACGGGCACCGGGGACGAATCCACCGACTCTCGTGAGCTCGAGCTCGACTTCTGCGCCACGGCCAAGGGGCTGGCCGAGGACCGCGCGTGCGACCTGCAGATCGGCGAGGTCTGTCTGGCCGCGTGTGACTGGGGTGCGGACGATGTGGCCGCGTGTCGCAGTGCCTGCACCGACGAGGGCGCGCTGTTCTGCGCGACCCGCTACAAGCCGGGCAAGAAGCCGGGCAAAAAGCCGAGCAAGCCCGGTACGCCGCCGACCGAGCCCGGCGGGACGCCGCCGACCGAACCCGGCGGGGGCACGGCCGAACCCGGCGGGACGACGCCGACCGAACCCGGCGGGACGACGCCGACCGAACCCGGCGGGACGACGCCCGATGAGAGTCCGGTGTATCCCGGGGACGCCCCGCACGAGGACGACGGGCTGGTCTTCATCGACGTCGCGCGCTGTGCCACGCTCGGCGTGATCGTCGACGGCTGATCGCAGCCGGCGGACACGACCGGTCGCCATCGTCGTCGCGCGCCGTGCCACGCTCGGCGTGATCGTCGAGGGCTGATCGCAGCAGGCGGACGCGACCGGTCGCTCGGGGCCGTCGCGCCCGCCAATCGACGTTCTTGCGCGCGGTCTTGACATTCCTTCGCCGGGCGCTAATGCATCGCCATGGCGTTATCGACGAACCTCGTGCGCGTTGGCCCGCCGGAGACGTTGACCAGCCTGTTGCGGGCCGAACTGTCGGCTGTCGAGACCTACCGCGGTGCGCTGGAGCGGCTCGACGGCCAGGCAGTGGGCGCACAATTGCGGCAGATCTGCGTCGACCACAGCCGTTCCGTCCAGGTGCTGCGCGGGCTGCTCTTGCGTCACGGCGAGACCGCACCGGCCGCGAGCGCCGGCCGCGAGTCCGACATTGACGTACGCGGCGACGACGAGCTGGCCGCCACAGTCCACGCGCTCCGCGACGGCGAGGCGCGCCAGGTCGAGGCCTACCGGCGCGCGCTGTCCGACCCGGCGCTGACTCCCGGGGTCAAGGCGATGATCCGCAGCGACCTGCTCCGACGCAGCGAGGGCCACGTGCCGACGCTCGAGGCGTTGATCGAGGCCGGCTGATCCGCAGCGACCTGCTCCGTGACAGCGAGGGCGCCGAGGCTCGAGGCGTCGAGCCAGGCCGGCCGATCCGCAGCGACCTGCTCCGTGACAGCGAGGGCGCCGAGGCTCGAGGCGTTGATCGAGGCCGGCTGATCCGCAGCGATCTGCTCCGTGTCAACGAGGGCGCCGAAGCTCGAGGCGTCGAGCAGGGCGGCTGATCCGCGGCGACCTGCTCCGCCGCAGCGAGGGCGCCGACGGTGGAGGCGTAGATCGAGGGCGGCTGATCCGCAGCGACCTGGTCCGCTGCAACGAGGGGGCCGACGCTCGAGGCGCGGATCGAGGGCGGCTGATCCGCAGCGACCTGGTCCGCTGCAACGAGGGCGCCGACGCTCGCGGCCGGGGAGCCGCGCCGATCTGCCGCCGCTCGCGGCGTCGATCGAGGCCGGTTGACCACGGCGGCTGGCCTCAGGCGCGGGCGACGAAGTCGCGGCGGAGCGCCTCGATCTCGTTGACGAGCTCGACCTCGGGGCGCTTGTGCATGACCTCGCCGATCTGGACCATCGCCGATGGGCTCGTGAAGTTGACCTCGGACAGCAGGTCGCCGATGAAGTCGAGGCCGAGCAGGTAGAGGCCGCGCGGCACGAGGTCGGCGGTCACGGCCGCGACCGCTTCGAGCTGGCGCGGGGTCGGGTCGAAGGCGTGGAACGAGGCCCCCTGGTGGAGGTTGGCGAGCCGCGAGCCGGGGCGCGGGAGGCGGGTGACGCTGCCGAGGATCCGCCGGCCGATCGTCAAGATCCGCAGGTCGCCGCGGGTGGTGACGGCGTCCTGGTACGGCTGCACGACGGCCTCGCCGTATTGTTGCCACCAGTCCCAAAGGGCAGGTTCGGGAGCGTCGGGGCGGAAGAAGGCGATGCCGATCCCGCTGCACTCGCCGATCGGCTTGACCACGGCTTCGACCGGCTGCATGCGCACCGTCTCGCGCAGCTCGGCGAACTCGCGGCAGTGGGCGGTGGGGATCGCGTACTCGGGGAAGCGCGTCGGCAGCAGGTGCTCGGAGTGCCGCAGCACCTCGGCCGGCTCGTTGAGCTGCAGCAGGTGGCCGTCGAGCGCGGCGAACCGCTCGGCCCAGCCGCGGTAGCGGGCGTCGACCGGCGGGTCCTTGCGGTGGACGAGGACGTCGTAGTCGAGGGCGGCGGCCGGCCGCACGTCGCCGGTGCCGACGTACGGCGGCCGCGTCGGGTCGCTCCACAGCACCTTGCGGACCGGCAGGGCGGCCAGCCACGCATCTGTCCCGAGGGACATGTCGGTCGTGAACAGGTCGCAGTAGTCGACCTCGACGCCGCGCGCCAGCAGCTCCGCCATGAGCCGCAGGGTGGTGTCGAAGCGCGGCTGAAAGCTGGCGACCGGATCGGCGGTGACGAGGTAGCGCGGCATGAGCGACGGACGATTTTTATCAGAGGAAGCGCGGCGCGAGGCGCTGGCGGCGGTCCGGGCTCGGAGCGATATCGCGCGCGGCGGCGGGCGCGCTCGCTGACGTGACGTCGAAGTACGACGAATGGCGAGGCCCGTGGGGATGGCAATCGCGGTGCTATGAAACTCGGGCTATGATCATAGCCCGGTGATTCGTTCTCAAGGGGCGCCGCGGCGGTGCGGGCGGGTCTGGGCGGTCAGCCAGGCGTCGACTGCGGCGACCTGGGTCGTCTCCAGCGGATCGGCCGCGAACAGCTCGCGGGCGGTGCGGGCGAGCTCGCGGGCGCGGTCGGGCTCTTGCTGCGAGGCGACCAGGGCGCGGGCGAGGGTGAAGCGGGCCATGGCGACCTCGGTCGGGCGGGCCGCGGGGTCGAGCAGCATCAGTCGCAGCGCGCGCTCGAGCGGGGCCAGGGCTGCGAGCGGGTCGCCGAGGGCGAGCTGGGCGGTGCCGCTGCCGAGCAGCGGGAGGGCGAGGAACGGGTGATCGGGCGGCAGCGAGCGGCCGAGCAGCGCCAGCGCGCGCTGGTGCAGCACCTGCGACTCGTGGTGACGGCCCTGGCGGGCCCGCAGCTCGCCCAGGCGCGTCAGGTCCTCGGCGCGCAAGATCTCGTCGTCGCCGCGGTTGCGCTCCGTGTTGGCGATGGCGCGCTGCAGCAGCGGCTCCGCCTCGGCGAGCCGGCCCTGGCGCACGTAGAGCGAGCCCAGGTTGCTGAGCACGGCGGCGAGGTCGGGGTGGTCGGGGCCGAGGCGGCGCTCGCCGATCGACTTGGCGCGCAGGTAGCGGGCGATCGCGGTCTCGTGGTCGCCGCGCTCGGTAGCGACGTTGGCGAGGTTGGTCAGCGCGATCACCAGCTGCGGGTGGTCGTCGCCGTGGACGTGCTCGAGGATCTTGAAGGCGCGCTCGAACCGCTGGGCGGCCTCGTCGACGCGGTGCTGGGCGAGCAGCACGTAGCCGATGTTGTTGAGGGTGCGCGCGACCAGCGGGTGGTGCTCGCCGTAGGCGCGCTGGTAGATCGCCAGGACCTCCTCGTAGAGGGCGTGAGCGGCCTCGTGGCGGGTCAGGCTGACGAGGACGGCGGCGCGGACGTTGAGAACTGCGGCGTAGCGCGGGTGGCTGGTGCCGACGAGGTCGGCCAGCAGCTCGCGGGCGCGGTCGAGGTGGGCGAGGGCGTCGTCGTGGCGGCCGAGGCGGTAGAGGCAGTGACCGAGGTCGAACTCGAGGGAGGCGAGCTCGCCGTGCTCGGGGTCGTCGATGCGCTCGACGAGGGTGATGGCGTCGCCGAGCAGGCGCTCGGCGAGGTCGGCGTGGCCCTCGGCGGTGCGGAGCTTGGCGCGCACCTGCATCAATCGCACCTCGCGCGCGGGGTCGCTGCCGGTCCGGCGCAATGCGTCCTCGGCGTGGCGCGCCCACTGGGCGGCGTCGGCGAAGTCGCTGGTGAGGGCGGTGGCGGCCAGGTCGAGACCTGACTGAAAGACCAGGTCGTCCTGACCGAGCTCGCTGGCCAGATGAAAGGCCTCGGTCAGGTCGGTCATCGCGCCGCGGAAGTCGGCCTGCTCGCGGCGGACGACGCCGCGGCGGTGCTGGGCCTCGGCCCACAGCGGCGGGTAGTCGAGCCCCTCGGCGGCGCGGGCGGCGGCCCCGGTGGTGCGCTCGCTGCCGGCGATGTCGCCGGCGTCGAGCAGGGCCTTGCCGTGGGCCAGCTGCTCGCGCACCGCGGCGACCATCAGCGCGAGGTTGGGCGAGGTCGGCGGCTTGACGCGGGCGTCGAGGTAGCGGTCGTCGTCGCACGGGGCGAGCGGCGGCAGGGCGTCGACGGCGGCGCTGGCCTGCTCGACGGTGGTCGGGCCGGCGCGCGCGAGCACCTCCGACAGCGCGCGCAGCTCGACGAGGCGGCTGTTGAGGCAGGCGTGGCGCTGGTCGAGCCGCTCGGCCGAGGTCTCGCCGCGCACGTGGGTGGCCACGCACGCGGCCTCGGTGCGCCGGACCCACTGGCCGCTGTAGGCGTCGAGGCGGCGCTTGACCGCGGCCCACGTGGCCGGCGCGAACGCGGCCTCGGTGGCCAGCAGCGCCTGCTCGATCTGATGCTGGCGCGGCGCGTCCCAGATCCCCGCCAGGTTGGCCTCGGCGCCGGTGCAGCGGGCCGCCTGCTGCGCGAGCAGGCGGGTGTAGAGGCCGACGAGGCCGATCAGGGCGATCACCACGCCGCCGGCGATCGCCCAGCGTCGGCGCTGGACCGCGGGGTCGCGGCCGAGCGCGTCGAGCAGCGCGCGCATGTCGGGGAAGCGGTCGTCGGACGAGACCTGCAGGCCGCGGGCGACGATCCGCCGCACCCACGCCGGCACGGGGTTGCGCGGCTGCTCGCGCACGCGGCCGAGCAGGACGTTCTCGCGGATCGTATCGACGGTGTTGCCGTCGAACGGGCGCGCGCCGTACAGCGCCTCGTAGAGCGCGATGCAGAAGCTGAACTGGTCGGTGCGGGTGGTCAGCGCCATGCGCAGGAACTGTTCGGGGGCCATGTACGCGGGCGTGCCGACCAGCACGCCGGCGCGCGTGAGGGGCGACTCGGTGACGCCGAGGTCGCCGAGCGAGGGGTGCTCCTCGGCCTCGGCGTCCGGCTCCTCGAGGCGCGCGAGGCCGAAGTCGACCACGCGCACGCGGCCGTCCTCGCCGACGAGCACGTTCTCCGGCTTGAAGTCGCGGTGGACGATGCCGTAGGCGTGCGCGGCGGCCAGGCCCTCGCCGGCCTGGCGGAACACGCGGACGACCTGGCGCCACGTCGGAGCCTGGCTCTTGAGCCATGTCCGAAGGGTCTTGCCAGGGACCAGCTCCATGGCGATGAACACGTCGTCGCCGTAGCGGCCGACCTCGTAGACCTGGACCACGTTGGGGTGCGACAGGCGGGCGAGGGTCTGGGCCTCGCGCTGCAGGCGGGCTTGGCCGACGCTGAGGCTCCTGCCCTTGATCCCGCTGCGCAGCAGCTTGATGGCGACGCGGCGGTCGAGCTGCGGATCGTAGGCGGCGTAGACGATCGCCATGCCGCCCTGGCCCAGCTTGCGAGTCACCAGGTAGCGGCCGATCTGCACCGGCGTGGCGTCGTGGCGTTCGCCGCCGCGGGTCGGCGGCTGCTCGCAGATCGTCAGGTCGTCCCGAACGGGCGGGGTGCCGTCTTCCATGCGCCGCTTGCCCCCGCACTGTAGGCGATGCGGCGCGCCCAGCCCAGCCCGCGCGCATTGTTGGCAGCTGGGGGCTCGGTGCGGCAGTGGGTGTCGGCAGTGACTGAATGCGAGGACTGCGTTCAGCTCACCGGGTGGCCCGGCACGAACAGCGAGATCGGCCGCACCTCGTACGAACCGCCCGGGTTGGCCACCGCCAGCTCGCCCGAGATGGCGAGCGCCTCGTCGTGGGACTCGCAGTCGACGACGTAGAAGCCGAGCAGCTGCTCCTTGGTCTCGGCGAACGGGCCGTCGAGGATGACCGGCGGCTGGACCTTGCGCAGGGTCTTCGCCGCGCCGGTCGGCCTCAGGCGGACCGCCGGGCCGAGCTTGCCCTCGGCGGTGAGTCGGTCATGCACCACCGCGAGTCGAGCCATGACTGCGTCGTCCTCGGCCTGGGTCCACGAGGTGACGACCTTCTCGTCGTTGTAGCAAAGGATGGCGTAGAGCACGGCGCGAGTATGCCCGCTCCGGCGCTCGGGCGCGCGACCGCGCCCGCGCGTACCCGCGTGTGCGGACGCTCGCTCGGCTCAGAAGCGGCCGGAGATCGACAGGCCGCCGAAGGTCGGGCTGACGCGCACGCGCGCGACGTCGGCGTTGGTCAGGCGCTTGACGCCGACGCGATAGATGATTCCGCCGATCGCGGTGACGAGGATGCCGCCGGCGAGGATGCCCCCGCCCACCGCGGTCATGCGATCGGCGTCGAGGATGCCCTGGCGGATCTCGTTGCGATTCGCGGTCAGCGAGGGGCAATCGCCGGAGTCGACGCGGCCGCAATCACCGAGCTGATAGGCGTCCTCGGCCCCGACCAGGTCCTTCTCGAGCTTGTTGCCGCGCAGGGTGAAGCCGAGGGTCACTGCGAAGCCGGCCAGGGCGACGACGCCGCCCGCGATCATCGTGCCGGCGCCGGCGTTGCGCATCTTCTTGGCCTGCGCAGTGTCGGCCGGGGTCAGCGCCGGCGGCGGCGGGCTGGCGGGCGGCGGGGCGGCGGTCTCGGGCTCCGGCGGGGCGGGCTCGGTCGGCGGGGCGGGCTCGGTCGGCGGGGCGGCCTCGACGGGCGGGGGCTCGCCGGTGGGGTTCCACGCGCCCGGGTCGGGGCTGGGACCGGGCTCCGGCGCGGGGGCGGGCGAGGCCGGGCTCGGGCTCGTCACGGGGGCGGGAGCGGGGCCCGGCGAGGTCGGGCCGGGGCCGGGCGGCGCGGGGGCGGGCCCGGGGGAGGCTGCGGGCGCGGCCGGCGGGGGCGAGGGCGGGGCCGGGCTGGTCGGCGCGGGCGTCGGCGGGGCCTGGGCGAACGCGGGGGCCTGGGCGACCAACAGGGCGGTCGCGGTGGCGGCGATCTGGAGGCAGCGCATCGTGCTGTGATTCGACGGACGTCGCATGGTGGTCGCTCCGCGTTCGCTATTCGTAGGAGGGGATCGGCTTGGCGAGGATGCACAGGCCGAAGTCGACGGTCTCGTCCTCGGGCGTCATGGGGTCGTCGGCGACGTCCGGGTTCAGCGGGTCGTCGATGCTGTTGTCGCACTCGACCGCGAAGTCCGGGTTGATGCCGTTGCCGGTGAGGGTGCAGTCGTCGTCGGTGACACAGAGGACGGCGGGCGAGACGGCGACCACGTGGAATTCGGCGGTGCAGTCGTCCTGGGTGAACTTGAGGTTGGCCTCGAATTGCGTGCCCTGGGCGTCCGGGGTGTTGAGCCAGCGGGCGTCGGTCCACTCGTACGATACGGCGACCGGCGGGGTGGCTTCGGCCGTCTCGTCGACGTCGGGGGTCATCGGGTCGTCGGCGATCGCCGGCAGCTCGGGGCGGGTGAACTTGGACACGAGCTCGGGGACGTGACACAGGTCCTCGCCGTCGGGGAAGCCGCTCTCGAAGTCGCCGACCGCGTTGGGCCAGTGCTCGACGCCCTTCTCGCCGGTGAAGCCGGGCACCTCGACGGGGTACTCCTGGGCCTCGACGACCAGGAGGCCGGCGTACTGCGGACGGATCGCCGCCGTCGGCTCGTCGAACTTCGCGGTGCCGTTGATGCCGCCGGTCGCGAAGTACGTCTGCATGCCGAGGATGTCGCCCTTCTGCTGGGCGCACGGCGAATCCGGGTTGCCCGAGGTGAGCTCGTATTTGGCCGCGTAATAGAGGTGCGCGGTGGTGCAGTTCATCGTCGGCTGCTTGCAGCTGCTTCCGGCGACGAGGAGGAGCGCGCCGGGGACGAGGGCGCGGAGGAACGGGCGCTTGCTGGGCTGCATCGAAGACCTCATCGCTCAGAAGGACAGGCGGACGCCGAAGCGGAACTGCCGCGGCTGCTGGTAGAGGGTCGGGTTGCCGAAGTTCGGGTTGACCGTGATCGGGGTGCCGCCGGTGGTGGTGGCGTTCGCCAGATCTGCGGAGGTGCCGCCCTTGATCGGGTTGACCTCGTCGAAGGTGTAGCGCTCGTCGATGGCCAGGATCTGCTGGAAGTTGGCGACGTTGAACACGTCCATCGAGATGGTGAGGCGCAGGTCCTTGCGCAGGATCTTAGTGTAGCCGATGGTCGGGTCGATCGAGAAGTTCCACGGCAGGCGCTCGCCGGTGCCGCGCGGGAGGATGAACGACTCGTCGAAGCCGTAGAGGACGTGCGAGGCCAGGAAGTTGGTGGGGCCGCCCGAACGGGCCCGGAACGCGCCGCCGAGCCGCAGGAACTGGCCGTTGCCGAGCACGATCTCGCCGGCGGCGAAGATCTTGAAGGAGTGGCGGGTGTCGCCGGGCAGGTAGCCGGACCGGTTCTCGAGCAGCGAGATCAGGTCGAAGTCGGAGGTGGTGTTCGGGTCGAGCTGGCCGGTCTCCGGACGGAACAGGCCGGCGAGGTTGCCGCGCAGCCACGACAGGGTGTAGCTGCCGGTGATCATCCAGTGCTTGGCGAACCGCTTCTCGATGAACAGGGTCGCGGCGTCGTAGACGCGCTTGGCCTTGGGGAAGTCCTTGGCGACGCCGTAGCCGGGGTTGCCGATGAAGTAGGTGGCCGCCTCGTCGCGGCTCATGTCCTCGATCGCGCGGTGCAGCCAGCGGTGGGTGTACTGCACGCCGAGGCGGGTGTCGGTGATGATCTCGTACTCGCCGCCGGCGACGATCTCGTCGCTCGACTGCGGCTTGAGCCGCGGGTCGATCGGGGTCTTGCCGGCGCTGGCGAGCGCCCACCGCTGATCGGGATCGGCGGGGCCGCCGATCGGGATGCGGTTGGCGTCGGTCGTACAGGCGCCGCCGGGCTCGTTGGCGCCGGGGGCCAGCGGGTCGTTGCACGCGCCGGGACCGACTGCGTTGTGGAACGACTGCAAGCCGGGCTCGCCGGTGCCGGCGCGGTCGGCCAGGTTGAGCGGGACGCTCTGGTAGAAGCGGGCGTAGTTGACGAACAGCTTGGCCTTGCCGCTGTAGGTCGGGTCCCAGATCAGGCCGACGCGCGGCGAGAACTGGTTCGGCAGGGCCATCGCCAGAGAGCGGTCGCCGCTGAACAAGTGCTGGGCGTCGTAGCGGAGGCCCGCGTTCAGCGTGACCTTGTCCATGATCGACCAGCTGTCCTGAATGAAGCCGCCGATCGTGGTCGACATGACGTTCCAGTTCAGGTTGCGGATGACGTTGGCATCGTCCGGCCCGCTGAGGAACGAGTACATGCGGAAGTCGGCGAAGTTGGTGCCGTTCGTCGACTCGCGGTAGATCTGGTTGCCGCTGTAGCCGCGGTTGCTGTTGTACTGCGTGTACTCGAAGTCGACGCCGAACTTGATGACGTGGTGACCGGCGCCGCGGGCCAGGCGGGTGACGATCTCGCGCGCCTGCAGGCGGTCGAGCCGGCGGTCGTAGAGGAGGCCGGGGCCGCCCGAGGTCCACTGGCGGATCGGACAGATGACGGAGCGCGTCTGGGCGTCCATCGTCGTCGGGTCCGTGTAGCCGTACATCATCGGGTCGCACGCGCCCGCGGGGGCGCCCGACGGCATGGGCGTGAGGTCGGTGAGCGAGTGGACCTCGCGGTAGCCGGGCATGCCGGGCTCGAGCAGCGAGCCGTCGGCGCCGTAGAAGTTATTGGTCTGGCGATAGACGACGCTCGGCGTGCCGGCCAGGCCGGTGGTGTCGCCGACGCGGCTGCCGTCGACGGCGTTGCGCTGGTTGAGCTGATGGTGCCAGCCGAGGATCGTGTCGAAGTTCCACTTGCCCTCGTCGTCGCGCCAGTTCCACTTGAACTGCAGGTCGGTGGAGTTGTCGCGGTACTTGCGGGCCAGCGCGCCGTAGTCGCCGACGAGGTTCAAGACCTCGGGCTGGCCCGTCTGGGCGTTCATGCCGAAGGTGCCGTTGCCGCCCGACAGGCTCGGGGCGTAGATCGCCAGCAGCTCGAGCGTGTTGCGCTTGTTCGGCGAGTAGGTCAGCTTGCCGATCGCCTGGACCGTGGTGCCCTGGGCCTTGAAGCGCTGGGTGGTGCCGGCGATGCGTTCGGTGACCGTGAACTTGGTCTCGGGGTCGATCAGCGCGTTGCCGCCGGGGTCGAGGGCGACGCGGTTCCACGAACTGGTCAGGTCATAGACGGTGCGGGCGATGCTGACGCCGCCGTAGAACCACAGCTTGTCCTTGATGAGGCGCCCGCCGAGGTCGAAGCCGGCGTCGCCGATCCAGTTGAGGTTGCGCTCGGTGACGATCGCGTCACCCTCGCGGCGGGCGATCTCGCGCCGGCCCTCGAGCTGGCCCGGGGTGTAGTAGGCCCAGACGTTGCCATGGAACTGATTGGAGCCGCTCTTGGTGACCGCGTTGATGACACCGCCGGTCGACCGCCCGTGCTCCGGCATGTATCCGCCGGCCTCGATGCGTACCTCTTCGAGGAACTCCATCGAAAGCCCGGTGCCGTTGAGGCCGAAGCCGGGGTCGTTCACCGACAGGCCGTCGACGTAGTACTTGTTCTCCGGCGAGGTGGTGCCGGCGATGCTCGTACCGTAAGTGTCGTTGCGGGCGCCCGGGGTCGCCTCGGCGATGGCCTCGAACGAACGATTGGCGGCGCCCTTGCCGGTCGGAATGGCGATCGGCACCCGCTGCGCCATCTCGCGGTCGACCGATAGACCGGTGGCGCTGCTGCCGACGTCGACCGTCGGCGCCGGCACCGAGACCTCGATGACCTCGCGCGCGCCCGAACGAACCAGCGAGACGTCGACGCGGATCGTGACGCCGGCGCGCAGCTGCAGGCCCGTCCGCTTGTTGCCCGCGCCGTAGTCCTTGGCGAACACGGTCACGTCGTAGGTGCCGGGCGGCAAGTTGGGAATACGGTAGAGGCCGCTGACGTTGGTCGTCATCGTGCGCTCGCCCTGGATCTTCTCGCCCGTGACGATGACGAGCGCCCCCTCGATGCCCTCGCCCGTGCTCGCGTCGCGGACGACGCCGACGAGCACCGCATCGCTCGGGCCGGCCTGGGCCGTCGAAACGACCGCCGCCTGTGCAGCCACGGCACCTAAAATGGTGATCCAAGCACTCCTGCGCATTTTGCCCTCTTGCCCCGGGTTAGCCGCGATTCGGCCGCGAAATTCAAACGTCACCGGCGCGGACCCGATGGGGGCCCGTGGCTGCGGTTGACAGTGTTATCGAGAGGCTACGCTTGTACGTACACCCAAGTCGGTGGTCACGCACGCACATAGCCTGCCCGTCCGCTGCATGTCAACACAAACTGTGAAACCCCAGGCGGGCGGCTTTGGGTCTTACAATCGGCGGGAATGGGCTGGGTTTACGTTGTTGTATTGTGAAGTAGCTAACACAAATTTCAACGGGTAATGACGCCTGTCACACGTCTGACAGCACTGCTCAATGTACAGGCTGATTGCATGTGCAGGGAAATCTCTGTGCAGGGATTGTATGTGCAGGGAACAGCGAGCCGCAGGCCCCGGGGCCTCGCGTTCCCGCCACCATTGCGGGCTGTCAGGAGGCCAGCGGGCTCCGCCGTTCGCCTGCTCGGTGTCACTATCGAGGTCGATCGGACAGCCCCGATGCCCGGCGCGGCGATCCGCCAGCGCAGGCTCGCCGAGCAGGGGCGCCGTTCCGGCGGCTCCGGGGCCCAAAAACAGGCGTGGCGGGGGCGTGGGCCCGGGCGGTCCGCTCCGGGCCGGAGCCCAGGTGAGGCCGCGATCACTGAGGTCGCGCCGCTCGGCTCGGCCGCGGTCCTTGCGGATGCGCGAAGCGGTCTGCGCAGTGGCCGCTGGGCGTCGACGCGGACGACGTCGGCGGACGACCTGGTGATGTGGATCGGCGGCAGGGGGACGAGGCGGCGGAACGAGCGATCGGTGACAGGTGGCTTCGGGGGACGGAGCGGCGTCGGCGGGCGACCCTTGATTGAGAAGGCAGCAGGTCGCGTGGGGGCGGACGTCGGACGGAGGTGAGCGTCGGGCGCGAGGCGTGACGGCGAGAGCAGCTCGTGTGATTCATCGAGGGAGTGGAATGATGATACTGCGTTTGTAAGGTCGCTCGACTCGACAGGGGTCTCGAGGAGGGTGCCGGTGTCGCCGCTCGTCTCGTCACCACCGGCGGGGCGTGGTGCGCTTCGCCGGCGCCGCGGCCGGTCGAGGGCGGCGTCCGTGACGCCCCGGTGCCGGGCCTGCTACCGCCGGCGAGCCCGAAGGCGAGCGGCACGAACGCGCGCGGAGAGGGGGGAATTTTCGGCAATTTCGCGGGGCGAGCCGGCGAGTCGAGGCGCGCTCCGACTCGTGGGGCGGCGCGACGGGCGTGCACTGCCGTGAGTTGCGTCGCGCGCTCGCGGTCGCCGGTGGCCGGGGGTGCGTCCGCTGTGGTACCGTCCGCCGGCGATGACGGGACAGCGCCTCGTGGGCCGCGCCGGAGCTATGATCATTGTCGGCGTAGGCGCGAGGCGCGAGAGGGCGGTGCGATGAATCGTCGGGACGTGGCCGCGGCGCGGCGAATCGTGATCAAGCTCGGGACCGGGGTCGTGACCCATCCGGAGGCCGGCCTGGCGCTCGGGCGGCTGTCGAGCCTGGTCGAGGCGGCGTGCGACCTGCACCGCCAGGGCCGCGAGGTGATCGTGGTCAGCAGCGGCGCGGTCGGGATGGGCCAGCGGGTGCTCGGCTTGAACCAGCGGCCCGATTCGCTGGGGCTGCGCCAGGCCTGCGCGGCGGTCGGGCAGGGTCACTTGATGGCGCTCTACACCCAGCTGTTCGGCCAGCTCGGGGTCAAGGCGGCCCAGGTGTTGCTGATCCAGGAGGACCTGGCCGACCGCGACCGCGCCCTGTGCGTGCGCACCACGCTGATGCGCCTGCTCGAGCTCGGGGTGGTGCCGATCCTCAACGAGAACGACAGCGTCAGCGTGCGCGAGCTGATCGAGTACCGCCGCAACCAAGGTGCGGCCGGGCCGGGGCTCGAGTTCGGCGACAACGACGGCTTGTCGGCCCGCGTGGCAGTGGCGATCGACGCTGACCTGTTGGTCATCTTGACCGACGTCGACGGGCTCTACACCGCCAACCCGCGCACCGACCCCGAGGCGCGGCGGATCGGCGAGCTCGCCGACGTGAGCGAGGAGGCGCTCGCGCGCACCGCCGGGACGTCGGCCGGCGGCACCGGCGGGATGACGAGCAAGCTCGAGGCGGCGCGACTGGCGAGCAAGGCCGGCATCGGCGTGCTGATCACCAGCGGGCACCTGCCCGGCGCGCTGGTGGCGGCGCTCGGCGGCGAGGACCGCGGGACCTACGTGCCGCCGGCCCAGCGGCGCTCGGCCCACCGGCGCCAGATCGCCTCGGGCGGGCCGGCGCGCGGCGGCCTCATCGTCAACGAGGGGGCGATCGCGGCGCTGCGCGAGCGCAAGGCCTCGCTGCTGCCGATCGGCCTCGTGCGCGTCGACGGCGAGTTCGCCCGCGGCGAGCTGGTGGAGCTGCGCGACGGCAGCGGGCGCGTGCACGGGCGCGGGCTCGTCAACTACTCGTCCGAGGAGTGCCGCCGGCTGGTCGGCCGCCACAGCAGCGAGATCGCCAGCATCCTCGGGTTCTGCGGCTACGACGCGGTGGTCGGGCGCGACAACCTGGCGCTGTCCGAGGTCTGAGGATGACCGAGAGGACAGGTCGATCGGGGCATGTTCCCCAGAACAGGGTCGATAGGACATGACGCAGGCGACAGGTCACGAGGGACAGACGGAAGAGCGAGTGCGCGGACTGGCGCTGGCGGCCCGCGCGGCCGGGCGCCAGCTGGCGGCGCTGACCGGGCCGGCCCGCGCGGCGCTGCTGCGCGACGTGGCGGCGGCGCTCGCCGACCCGGCCGAGCGCGAGCGCCTGCTGGCCGCCAACGCGCGCGACGTGGCGGCGGCCAAGGCGGCCGCGGCGGCGGGCGAGCTCGACCCGGCGCGGCTCAAGCGGCTCGGCCTCGACGCCGCCAAGCTCGACAGCGTGGCCGACGGGCTCGGTCAGCTGGCAGCGATGCCGGAGCTGCTCGGTCGGCCTCGCCTGCGCCGCGAGCTCGACGACGGCCTGGTGCTCGAGCAGGTGCCGTGCCCGCTGGGGCTGGTCGGGGTGGTGTTCGAGGCCCGGCCCGACGCGGCGCCGCAGATCGGCGGGCTGTGCCTGAAGAGCGGCAACGCGGCGCTGTTGAAAGGCGGCAGCGAGGCGCGCGAGAGCAACCGCGCGCTGGTCGAATTGATGCAGCGAGCGCTGCAGCGCCACGGGGTCGCGCCGGCGGCGATCACGTTGCTCGAGCAGCGCGAGGACATCACGGCGATGCTGGCGCTCGACGGCGTGCTCGACCTGGTGATCGCCCGCGGCGGGCACGAGTTCGTGCGCCACGTGCAGCGCAGCACCCGGATCGCGGTGATGGGCCACGCCGAGGGCGTGTGCCACCTCTTCTTGCACGCGTCGGCCGAGCCGACGATGGCGGCGACGATCGCGGTCGACGCGAAGTGCGGCTATCCGGCGGCCTGCAACGCGATCGAGGCGCTGCTGTGGACGGGCGGGGCCGAGGCGGCGCTGGGCGCCTGCGTGGCGGCGCTGCGCGAGCGCGGGGTGGAGCTGCGCGGGTGCGATCGGACCCGCGCGCGTCACCCCGAGCTGGCGGCCGCGAGCGAGCAGGATTGGGGCCACGAGTACGGGGCGCTGGTGCTGGCGATCCGGCACGTCGACGACGAAGCGGACGCGCTCGCCCACATCGACCGATACGGGTCGAAGCACACCGAGGCGATCGTGGCGGCCGACCCGGCAGCAGCCGAGAGGTTCCTCGCGGCGGTCGACGCCGCCGACGTGTTCTGGAACGCGAGCACCCGCTTCGCCGACGGCTATCGCTTCGGGCTCGGCGCGGAGGTCGGTATCTCGACCGGTAAACTGCATGCTCGCGGGCCGGTCGGCGCCGAAGGCCTGCTGACCTACCGCTGGCTGCTGCGCGGCCACGGTCAGGTGGCCTCCGATTACGGCCCCGGCAAGCGACGCTTCACGCATAGCGACCTCGAGCCCTGAGTCCGACAGCGCGGCCGAGGCCGCTCAGGCGATGCGGAACGCGGGTCGCGCGATCGCAAAGTGACGGGCCCGTCATGCGAGTCGAACGTCGTTCGCGGGCGATGCCGCGGGGATAACGATGATACCTGAGCGACGCGAGTGGCGCGGCCGTCAGGCGCGAGACAAGCTGCCGGCGAAACGATGTGGGGTGCGGATGTGCGCCGGAGGGCCAGCGCAGCGGCTCGCGTCGCGGCGGGGGCGAGAATCGAGCCTGGGACCGGCACGGACGCCGGAAGTGAGGAGGCGACGGCTCACGCCGGTGAGCCGAGTGGGCGGAGTGATTTTTTCGAGATCCGTTCGGCGATTCGGGACGCCAATGCGACGTTGCCAGAGACGGTGAGGCGCGGGTGACGGTCCAGGCCGGACGTCATGCCATCATTTGTGGATCGTGCATCCGACGGGTGCGAGCGAAACACAGGTCGCGTCACGAATACAAGCAGTGTCGTGCCTGAACATGACATGAAGACGCGCCCGAACGAGAGCAGGCGAGCGGATGGGGACGTCCATCCGAAGCCAGGCCTCGCCGGCCCGGACGACGCAGCACCGCCGCGGCCGCGGGCGAGCCCCGTGGGCAGCGAATGGACGTCACGAGGGTGGTCGGCGAACTCGCGGACGGGCGAGCGAGCGAGCGGACTATCAGGGGCAATGTAGGCAATGCGCGAGCGGCCGTAGATTACATAAAAGTTCGGGTGAAGGATTTAATAGAAGGCGGCATGAAGGGGTCTCGGGAAGGGACTGGCGGTAAGGACTGGCGGTAAGGACTCGCGGTAAGGACTCGCCCCTTTTTTAAGTAGATTAAATATTGTGAGCACTGCGGGGGGCGTGCCTTGACGGGGAGGGGTCATCGTGAGATGCTGAGGAGTCGATCTCACAAGCGGCCGCGGGGGCTCGCGCGAGCGGGGGGACGGGGCGGAGGCGGCCGCTGCGAGGGTGTGCGATGAATCGTGAGTCGTGACGCGTGAGGTCGCGCGGGGGGGTCTCCTCGCGTGCGGGTGGCACATTGTCGGACGAGAACCTCGGCGCGTCGGCCTGCGGGAATGGGTCGACGCGACCGAATCTGCTTGGGGAGTGTCATGCTGAAGCATCGTGTTGTGGCGGTCTGGGGGGTGTCGATGGTCACTGCTTTCGCGTGCGACGTGGAGGACGTGTCCGAACCGGCGGGGGTGGTGGCCGACGTCGAGCTGGACGACGCCGACGAGCCGCGCAGCGGGCTGACGCCGAGCGCGTTGCTGAAGAAGCTGCTGGTCGCGGAGGTGCGCGACCTGATCGAGGAGAACGGGATCGAGCCGCTCGAGCCGCCGCCGCCGGTGTCGGACGAGCTGTTCGAGCTCGGCGAGGCGCTCTTTTACGACAAGATCTTGAGCGGCAACCGCGACGTGTCGTGCTCGACGTGTCACCACCCGCGGCTCGGCACCACCGATCGGCTGACGATGAACCGCGGGGTCTACGGGGTCGGGATCGGGCCGCAGCGGGTCGGCGCGGCCGTGGGCGGGCGCACGACGCAGCCGCTGTGGAACCTGCACAAGCTGCAGAAGGGCCTGGCGGTCGACCACAAGGTCCCGCTCGCCGCCGACGGCTACGTGTATCCGCTCGGCGGGCCGTTCATCCCACTCGCGTGGCAGGACGACGCCTTCGACCCCGACATGAAGGCGGCGGCGGGGCAGGCGATGATGCCGGAGGTGACCGACCAGGAGATGCTCGGCTTCCCCGGCGACAACGACTTCACCAGCGAATGCCCGCAGGACGACCCGCCGTTCGGGTTGATGCTGTGCGCCTGGGGGAAGATGATGGGGCGCCTCGGCTCGATCCCCGAGTACGTCGAGATGTTCGAGGCCGCCTATCCGGGGGTGGACTTCGAGGACATGCACTTCGCCTACGCCGGCAACGCGATCGCGGCCTACGAGTTCCGCGCGTTCTTCTCCGACGATACGCCGTGGGACCGGTTCGTCGGCCGCTTCGACCCGACCACCGGCGCCGTCACCCCCGGCGACGACGACGCGCTGACGCTGCAGCAGCTGGCGGGCGCGCGCCGCTTCCTCGACCCCGGCCTCGGCAATTGCACGTCGTGTCACGCGGGCAACGCGTTCACCGACGAAGACTTTCACAAGACGCTGCAGCCGCAGTTCGGGCCGGGCGACACTGTGCCGGGCGGCGACGGGCCGGGCGGGCTCGACGATTACGGGCGCATGCGGCTGAGCGGTAACCCGGCCGACAAGTACGCGTGGCGCACGCCGCCGCTGCGCAACGTGATGCTGACCGGGCCGTGGGGCCGGCAGAGCCATTACAACGACATCAAGGACTTCCTCCGCCACTACCGCCTGCCGGTGCTGTCGCTGCTCGGCTACGACATCACCGAGAGCGTGGACGAGGTGGCGATGCACTCGCAGTTCCTCGAGAACCGGCAGGCGATCATCGCCGCCGGCGTCGACCCGCTGCTCTACACCGTGAACATCGGCGGGCCGCTGGCGCTCGACAACCTGGTGCAGTTCCTGCACGCGCTCAGCGACGACAACGGGGCCGACTTCTCGCACCTGATCCCCGCCAGCGTGCCGAGCGGGCTGCCGGTCGATCCGTAAGCGGCGCGCGGACGCGGGCGGTTTTCATGGACCGGGCCGACCGTGAGGGCGGCCCGGTGTTCGCATTCGCGGGTTGCGGCGAATGATAGCAGTCGCCGGGCTCGGCGGTCACAGCAGGCCGGGAATGATGAGGCTGGTGCGCGCCTTCCAGGCGGCGAACTCGGGGTAGCGGGCCAGCGAGGCGTCCTTCTTCAGCATGTTGGGCAGCCACACGCCGAAGAACATGGCGCCGAGCACGAGCATCGGCGCCCAGTGGCGCGAGAGCAGGCAGAAGCCGGCGTAGATGAGCAGCTCGCCGAGGTAGTTGGGGTTGCGCGAGCGCGCCCACAGGCCGTCGGTGAGCAGGGTGCCGGGCGCGAGCTTCAGGTGCATGTGCTTCTGCATGTCGGCGCCGAAGTGGAGGAACACGCCGACGCCCCACATCGCCACGCACAGCGCGAGCAGCCACGGCGCGGCGTGGAGGTCGTCGCGGACGATGATCCACGGGCCGACCCAGTAGAGCGTGAGCGTGAACCACGTCAAGAGGCCGTAGCCGAGGGTGACCTCCTGCTCCCATTGCTTGTCGGGGAAGCGGAGGCTCTTCCAGATCCACAAGAGGCCGTAGGTGCCGTGCAGGGCGAGGTAGAGCCACGCGGTCTCGTTGTGCCAGGCGTCGTACCCGGCGATGAGGGCCAGGACGGCGAGGGCGTTGGCGCCCTTGTGGGTGTCGATGTAAAACTTGTGCTTCGGGCGCATGGCGGACCGTTCGCCGCGGATGGTAGCGAATTGCGGGCGCTTGACAGGGTGCGCGGCGCGTGAGACCTCAGGGGTGAAAACGCGCGCGAGGCGATCATGACGAAGCAAGCGGTCGGAGCCGGGGCGGAGCAGGTGCGGGCGCTGGCGCTCGCGTATCCCCAGACGGTCGAGGAGTTCCCGTGGGGCCACACTGCCGTGAAGGTCGGTGGCAAGGCGTTCCTGTTCATGGGCGGCGAGGGCGGCACGCTGACGCTGTCGGTCAAGCTGCCGGCGTCGCACGGCGCGGCGCTGCTGCTGCCGTTCGCGTCGCCGACCGGCTACGGGCTGGGCAAGAGCGGCTGGGTGACCGCGAGCTTTCCGACGGGCGCGCCGCTGCCGATCGGGCTGCTCGCGGAGTGGCTGGAGGAGAGCTACCGCGCGGTGGCGCCGAAGAAGCTGTCGGCGCTGGTCGAGCCGGGTGGCCCGAAGGGCATGTTTAAAAAGACAGGTGCGAATGGACCTGGGCGTAAGGGCATGGCCGAAGGGGAAGGTTCGGAGCGCGGGGCGAAGGCCCGGGCGAAGAAGGCCGCGGCCGCGCCCGTCCCCGCAAAGAAAGCGGGGGCGAAGAAGGGCGCGACCGCGAAGGAGCCCGCCACCGCGAAGAAGGCCGGGGTGAAGAAGGGCGCAGCCGCGAAGGAGCTCATCCCCGCGAAGAAGGCCGGGACGAAGAAGGGCACAACCGTGAAGGAGCCCGCCCTCGCGAAGGCGGGAGCGAAGAAGGGCGCAACCGCGAAGGAGACCGTTCCCGCGGCGAGGGCGGCCAAGGCCGGTGCGGGGGCGAAGAAGGCGGCAGCGAAGCAGGGCGCCGCGAAGCAGGCGGGGGCCGCGAAGAAGGCGGCGAAGCGACGCGGTTGATTCCGGCCTCCGACATGTCCTCGAAGACATGTTTCGAAAACGGCCGCATCCACGCCGCGGCGTCGTCCATGCGTGGACATGTCCCTTCGGACATATAAAAGTTCACGGCCTCAAGGCATCGGCAGGCCGCAGATGCCCACGTGCTCGAAGCCCGGCGTCGCCTGGCCCTCTTCGGACCAGGGGAGACACTCCTGACCCGCGCCGGGGCAGGTGTTCGGCGCGTTCAGGTCGCAGACCGGCAGGCAGCAGCCGTCCTGGATCGGGTCGCACTCGGTCGCCAGCTCTGGCAGCGTGCAGAAGAGGCCGGGGTCGCAGGCGTTGATGTACTGGCACGGGTCGAACGCCTGGCCTTCCTCGCCGCTGGCGTCGATGACACAGATGAAGCCGTCCACGGGGTTCGACCCGGCGAGGCACAGGTGGCCGCCCGGACAGTCTTGCAAGATCGGGTCGCACATCGGCAGGCACAGCAGAAGCACGCTGGAGCCGGACACGTGGCAGGTGGTCTTCGGCGGCGCACACGACGGCGCTTCCGGCGAGCCGTCGCAGAAGGCGACGCAGGTGCCCGTGAGCTCGTCGATATCTCCGGGCCAGCACATCATGTGCTTGTCGCAGGTGTCCTCGCCGCTGGTCCAGGCGCCGGTCGGCTGGCACGGTTCGCCGACGCCGGCGGGGTTCGGCGCGATCGGGGAGCACTTGGTGTTGTTCCACGCATTGCCGCCGTCGCTCGCGTACGGCATGCACTTCTCGCCCGGGGGGCAATCCTCGGTCCACGGATCGCAGCCGGGCCCGGGCTCGTCGAACGGCACGAGGAACGTCGCGCCCGTGTCGTCGCCGGCGGAGGCGGAGGTGTCCGTGCCGCCGGTCGGTGACGGGCCCATGGTGGTCGGCAGCGGCGGCGACGTCGTGCTGCTGGTGGCCGGCTCGGGGACGGTGGTCGCGCCGTCGCCCACGGTGGTCGCGGCCGCCGAGGTGTCGGTGGTGGTCTCGGTCGTCTGGTAGTCGCCGGGCGGGCGCAGGGCGCAGGCGGCGAGGAGGAGGAGCGGGAGCGGACGGGGCGACATGGCAGATGTCCTCTGTTTTTAAAATTCGTAACATGTACGAAGGGACATGTTCACATGGGCAGGCCGCACACGCCGAGGTTCTCGAGCCCGGGCGCGGGAGGTTCGTCCCCCCACCACGACAGGCACTCCTGGCCCTGGCCGGGGCAGGTGTTCGGCAGCGAGGTGTCGCAGAACGGCAGGCAGCAGCCGATGAACTGCGGGTCGCACTCGCTGGCCAGCTGCGGGGCCAGGCAGTAGAGGCCGGGGTCGCACGCGTTGGCGTACTCGCACGGGTCGAGCGCCTGACCCTCGTCCTGGCTGGCGTCGACGACGCAGATGAACCCGAACGAGTCGATGTGGTTCGGGATGCACACGTCCCCGTCCGGGCAGTCCTGTTGCAGCGGGTCGCATTTCGGCAGGCACAGGGTGATCACGCCCTCGGCGTTGAGGATGCAGGACGCGTCCGGGTCGGCGCAGCTCGGCTTGTCGGGGCTTCCGGTGCAGTAGGCGATGCACGTGCCCTCGCCGTCGACCACGTCCCAGCACATGAGGCCCACGTCGCAGCTGTCCTCGCCGCTGACCGCCGAGCCGAACACCTCGCACGGCTCGTACAGCCCGTCGGGGTCGGGCACCACGTCGACGCACTTGAGGCTCTCCCACGAGAAGTCGCCGTCGCCCGAGTAGGCGTTGCACTTCTGGCCTTCGGGACAGTCCTGAACCCACTGGTCGCATTCGACGCCGATGCCGCCGCCGTCGCTCGGCGCGATGAAGTCCGCGGTGTCGCTGTCCGTGCCCGACGGGTCGACGCCGGTGGTCGTCGAGGTGACGTCGTCGCCCGGGCCGCTGGTCGGGCTCGGCGTCGTCGCGCTCGTGGTCGTCGTGGTGGTGCCGGGCGCCGACGTGGTGCCGAGCGTGTCGCTGGCGGAGTCGTCGGTCTCGGTGGCGCTGGTGTCGGAGTCGACGGGTCGCGAGGTGCAGCCGACCAGGATCAGCCACGCGAGGGCGAGGTATGTCCCATGGGATATGTTTTTAAGGACATGACCTGAGAGGCATGCCGGGCGAGCGTAGGCGGGAGGCGGGAGGCGGGAGCGGGCGGCGTCGCGAAGAACGCTCAAACTCATCATTCCGGCATTTTATCCGGTTAAAAATTGCAAAAGAAATAAAACGACGGTTAGTTAAGGTGGGATATATGCGCAAAAACGCGCATTGTCGTTTGGTTCACCCCACGGATGGCGACCTGTTTTGAGGGACAGGTTTACTCCGGTGTCACTGCGCCAGCTCGGCGAGGAACGCGTCCGCGACGGCGGCCGGGGACTGGCCGTCACGGTCGACTGCCGCGTTCATGCGCCGCATCGCGGCCGCGTCGATGCGCCCAGCCAGCGCCTGCAGGGCGGCCAGCGCGGCGGGGTGCTCGGCGACGAGGCGGGGACCGGCGAGCACCAGCGCGTCGTAGGGCGGCAGCGCGGCGCGGTCGTCGACCAGAGGCGTCAGGTCGTAGGCGTCGAGCCGGCCGTCGGTCGAGTAGGCCGCGATCACCTGCACCTCGCCGGTGCGGGCCGCCTCGTACAGCAGGGACGGGTCCATGCTGCGCTGCTCGGCGAACCGCAGCCCGTAGGTAGTAGTGAGCGCCTGCCACTCGGGGCGGTGGAACAGCTCGTAGTCGCCGCCGATCGTCCAGCCCGGGGCGTGGCCCGCGAGGTCGCCGATCCGCGCCAGCCCGAGCGCCTCGGCCTGGGCGCGCGGCAACGCCAGCACGTAGGTGTTTTCAAAACCAAGCGTCGCGGCGACAGTCACCCCGTCGCGGGCCAGCGCCTCGCGGACCTCCGCCAGGGCCGCGGCACGCGAGGCGGCCCGGTCGGTGCGCCCGAGGAGCATCGCGCGCAAGGTGCCGACGTAATCGACGTAGACGTCGATCTCGCCGCTGCGCAGGCCGTCGAACACCACAGTCGAGCCGAGCGACTCGAGGGTGGTCGTCGGCGTGGCGGTGGCGCGCTCGAGTTGGCCGGCGACGATCCGGCTCAGCACGTACTGCTCGGTGAAGGGCTTGGCGCCGACCACCAGCGGTCGGGCTTCGGCGCGCAGCAGGCCGAGGAGCGGCGGCAGCGAGGCCGCGAGCGCGAGCGCCAGCAGCCCGAGCGCCCCGGCGCGGACCAGGCCGCGCCGGCGCCGGCGGACGCCGCGCTCGAGCAGGCCGACGAGCGCGTCGAGCAGCAACGCTAGCGCCGCCGCGGCCGCGCAGCCGAGCAGGATCGCGGCGTAGTTGCGGGTCTGCAGCCCGCCGAAGATGTAGTAGCCGAGGCTCCTGGCGCCGACCGGTGTCGCCAGCGTGGCAGTGCCGACAGTCCAGACCGCGGCGGTGCGGATGCCGGCGAGGATCACCGGCAGCGCCAGCGGCAGCTCGACCCGGCGCAGCCGTTCACCTGCCGTCATGCCGACGCCGTCGGCGGCCTCGAGGATCGACGCGTCGATCGTCGCCATGCCGACCGCGGTGTTGTGCAAGATCGGCAGCAAGCTGTACACGAACAGCCCGAGCGCCGCCGGCAACCAGCCGATGCTCGGCGCCCCGACTGCCGCCAATGCCGGGACCATGAACGCCAGCAGGGCCAGGCTCGGCACCGTCTGCAGCGCGCTCGCCACGGCCAGCACCGGCCGCGCCGCCCGCGGGTGGCGCGAGGCCCAGATCCCCAGCGGCACGCTGACGAGCACGCCGGCGAGCAGCGCGACCAGGCTGAGCTGCAGGTGCGCCGCCGCGTAGTCCGGCAGGGTCGGCAGCAGCTCGTTCATCGCGCCTCCGCAGGTTTTGAATAGTGTGGCCATTGGGCGCGACGCAGCGCGGGCGAATCGTGGCGCTCTTCCTCCGCAGCCGTTGCGGCCTGGTATTGCCGATGAATCTGCCCTGGCGATGGCGAATCACAGGACCACGTAGCGCCGCGCCGCGGCTGCGAGCCGTCCGGAGCTCGTGCCGGCCAGAGAAAAATCCAGTGCTTCACGGCGCCTCCGCCAGCAAGCGGGCCCGGGCCGCCGCGGCCAGCTCGAGCGGTTCGGTCAGCAGCGCGCGCACCTCCGCGTCGGCTGGCGTATGGGCCAGCTCGCGGCCGCTGCCGACCTGCACCACCCGGCCGGCGCGCATCACCGCGATCCGGTCGCCGAGCAGCAGCGCCTCGACCACGTCGTGCGTCACGAACACGATCGTCAGGCCGAGCCGCGCGCGGATGTTCATCAACGCCGCCTGCAGGTGCCCGCGCGTGCGCGGGTCGAGCGCGCCGAACGGCTCGTCGAGCAGCATCACCCGCGGCTCGGCGGCCAGCGCCCGCGCGACCGCCACGCGCTGCGCCTGCCCGCCGGACAGGGCCGCCGGATCGCGCTCGCGGAACTCCGCCGGGTCGAGCTCCACCATGGCCAGCAGCTCGTCGACGCGTGCGTCGATCCGCGCGCGGGGCCACCCGAGCAGCGACGGCGTCACGCCGATGTTCTCCGCCACGGTCATGTGCGGGAACAGCCCCAGGCGCTGGAACACGTAGCCCACGCGGCGGCGCAGCAGCGGCCCCGGCAGCGTCCGCACGTCTTCGCCGGCCACCGACACGCGGCCCGACGTCGGCTCGACCAGGCGGTTGATCGTCTTGAGCGCGGTCGTCTTGCCCGAGCCCGAGCCGCCGAGCAGCACCAGCAGCTCGCCCTCGGCCACCTCGAGCGAGACGTCGGCGATCGCCGTCACCGCCCCGTAGGTCTTGCGGACCTGTTCCAGCGCGATCATCGGCGTCTCGCTCACGCCCCTGTCGCTCCGGTTCGCACGTCCTTCTTAAAAATATACCGCGGCTGCGCGCGCGCTCGCCAGCCGCGTCTCAGCCGGGCGGCGGTTCGGCGAGCTTCTCGCTCTGCGGCGGCCCGGCCGACTCGCGCCGCAGGCAGCGCTCGACCAGCACGACCGCGAGGATCCAGCTCGACCAGGCCACGATCGGCGCGCCGATCCGCTGCAGCGTCTGCTCGTCGCTCGTGCCGAGCAGCAGGTACAGGGCGACGAAGATCGGCACGCCGACGAGGCGGTTGATCACGATCGACATCGTCAGCGCGAAGCTGCGGATCATCCACCGCCGGTGGTCCGCGACGCGGCGCTGCCGGATCTGGACCACGCCGATCGCGGTGACCGTCAGCCACAGCGGCGCGAGCACCAGGCTGCTGGCGCCGGCGAGCGGCCCGAAGGGCGAGTGATAGGCGACGTGGAGCCGGCCAATGCGCTCGGCAGCACCCTCCGGCGTGCCCCAAGAGACATGTTTTAAAAGACATGTCTCTAAGTCGATGGATCTCGCCTGGGCCCTCACCGCGCGATCGTCCACTCCGCGCGCGACAGCACCGCCAGCGCGCCGTCGTCACCGCGGCCGAGCACTGTCTGCGTCACGGTCACCGACGCCGGCAGCGACGGGTCGCGGCGCAGGGCCCAGCGGACCGCGCGCTGCACCTCGGCCGCGCTGGCGACCTCGCCGAGCACGTGCGCGCTGGCCGGCTTCTTGCGGCCGTAGCCCGCGCGGCCGAGCGTGCGCACGGGCGGGTCGTGCCACTCCGGGACGTGCAGGCGCAGGCGCTCCAGCGGCACCGGCGCTCCGCGCGGATCCTTCGCCTCGTAGACCGCCAGCCGGTCGATCGCCCGCGAGAACATCGACGGCAGCGAGAAGGGATAAAGCTCGCGTACGATGGGTGGCACCACCAGCATGAGCCCGGCCAGGCTGAGCACGAAGCCCCGTTCCCAGCGCGCCCCCGACTGCGTCGCCGCGTCTCCGGCCACGTGGTGGTTCTTCCCTCAAATGATAATGATTTTCAATGCGGAGAAACATCACGGCGCGCGCTCTTGACGCCTTAGGCGCGGCTGTCGATCAATTTGAAATCAGTTTTCAATTTCCATCGGCGCCGCTGCTCCTCGCCATGCTGCTGACCGCGACCACTGCGACCTCCGCGACCACCGTTCACGCGGCCCCGCCGCGCCGCGAGCGGCGGCCTGACGTGCGGCCGCCGAAGGAGACCAAGACGGTCGTGGTGACCTCGGCGCGGACCGAGCAGGCGATCGGCGACGTCGCGGTCTCGACGCGGGTGGTCGACCGCGCCGCGATCGAGGCCTCGGGTGCGGAGAGCCTGGCGGGCATCCTCGAGGAGCAGCCCGGCCTCCAGATCTTGCGCAGCTTCGCGGGTGCCGGCGGGGTCGGGATCCAGATGCAGGGCCTCGACGCCAAGTACGTGCTGATCCTGATCGACGGCCAGCGAGCGACGGGCAGGGTCGGCGGCGTCATCGACCTCGCGCGCTTCCCGGCCGAGGACATCGCCCAGGTCGAGATCGTCAAGGGGCCGGGCAGCTCGCTGTACGGCGCCGACGCGATCGCCGGCGTCATCAACATCATCACGCGACGGGCGTCGCGGAAGCTCGAGCTCGACGCGCGGGCCCGCTACGGCAGCTTCCACACCTCCGACCTCAGCACCACCATCGGCGGCGCGCGCGGGCGCTGGAGCACCCGCTGGAGCGGCGGCTGGCACTACACCGCCGGCTTCGACCGCGACCGCAGCACCCCGTCGACCACCGGCAACGCCGGCCATTCCTTCAACGCCTCGCAGCGGACCGAGTTCCGCGTGCGCCGCGACGTCAACCTCGGCCTCACCGCCGACTTTCAGCGGCGCGACCTCCACGGCGTCGACAGCAACGCCGCCGGCGCGATCTTCGACCGCAGCAACCTGACCCAGACCGCGTCCGTCAGCTTCATCCCCGAGATCACCTGGTCCGCGCCGGCGCGGCTGCGGCTCGTCGCTCACCTCGCTTATTTCGACGACCATTACGTCCTCGACCAGCGCAAGTCGAACGCGCTCGACCAGGCCCAGCGCACCAAGGACACTCTCGGCCAGCTCGGCGCCCAGTATGATCATATGATCGCCGGCCGGCATTTGTTCAGCGCCGGCATCGAGACCCAGCTCGAGTACCTCTCGACCCCGCGGCTCGCCACCGAATCGTCCGACCGCCAGCGGTTCGCGCTCTACGCCCAGGACGAGTGGAAGGTCGCCCTCAAGCCGCTCGTCATCATCGTCCCCGGCGCGCGCCTCGACCTCGACTCGCAGTTCGGCGGCTACGGCTCGCCGCGCCTGGCCTTCCGCATCGACCCGGCCGAGCGCCTCACGCTGCGGGCCAGCGCCGGCCTCGGCTTCCGCGCCCCGGCCTTCCGCGAGCTCTACCTCGCCTTCGCCAACCCGGCCGCCGGCTACCGCGTCGCCGGCAACCCCGACCTCAAGGCCGAGACTGCGCGCAGCGCCACCGCCGGCGTGGCCTGGCGGATCTCCCCTGGCCGCACCCTCACCCTCGATTACTTCCACCACCGGCTCAAGGACCTGATCGCCCTCGACGCGACCACCCTGATGCTCGGCTCCGACAACGCCTTCCAGTACATCAACGTCGGCGCCGCCCGCAGCCAGGGCGTCGAGACTGCGCTGGCGATCAAGTTCACCGACGTGATCGACGCCGAGGTCAGCTACACGTTCACCGACGCCCGCGATCTCGAGCTCAAGCGGCGCCTGCCCGGGCGACCGGCGCACCACTCGAGCGCCCGCCTGCGCTGGAAGCACCCGAGCTGGGGCACCTCGGCTCAGGTCCGCGCCGCGGTGTTCGGCAAGCAGTTCTATTACGCCGACAACGACGGCGACGGCGTCGAGGAGCCGCTGCGCGTGGCGCCGTACGCCAACGTCGACCTGCGCGTCGCCCAGGACATCCTCGGCGGCAAGCTCACCTTCTTCGCCGGCGTCGACAACCTTCTCAACGCCGGCGACGCCGCCTATTTGCCGCTCGTACCCCGCCTGTTCTACGGCGGGATCTCGGCCCGGCTCCGCACCGACCTGCCCAAAAGGACACGTAAGCCATGACCCGCCCCCTGCTGCTCAGCCTGGCGCTCGCCGCCTTCCTCCCCGCCTGCACCGAGAGCTCGTCGTCCGACACGAGCGACGGCGACGAGCTGCCGACCGACGGCCCCGTCGTCACCGAGGACCTCGGCGACGGCAGCTACGAGTCGGTCATCGACTCGACCAGCGAGGAGGCGTGGACCTACTTCGACTTCGAGTCGAAGGGCAACGTCGAGCCCGCCGACTTCGCCGACGACCAGGTGTGGGACCTCGCGGCGCTGCGCTTCAACGTCAAGTCGAACGGCGGCACCTCGGGCAAGGGCGGCGTCGAGGTGGCGATCCTCGACGGCACCAGCTTCGAGGCGGTCACGGCCGTGCCGACCGACGGCTGGATCAGCGACGACGCCCAGGGCCCCGGCACCGGCGGCGAGATGGCCAACGTCGAACCCGGCTACGCCTTCGACAACTGGTTCGACTACAACATCATGGACCACACCCTCGCGCCCAAGGCCGACCGCGTGTACGTCGTCCGCACGCCCGAGGGCAATCACTACAAGCTCGAGATGCTGGGCTTCTACGACGAGGCCGGCACCCCCGGGTACGTCAGCTTCCGCTGGGCCGCGCTGCCCGCCGCGTGAACCCGATCCATACTCCGACAGCCTGCGACGGACTCGCCATGCAACCTGCCACCCAGACCCCCTCGACCTCCCTCGCCCACGCCTGGCGTGACCTCCGCGACAGCGAGCCGAAGCTGCGGATCCGCGACGCCGCGGCCCGCCTCGGCGTCAGCGAGGCCGAGCTGCGCGCGACCGAGTGCGGCACCACCACGATCCGCCTCGTCGACGACTGGCCGGCCATCCTGCGCCGGCTGCCGCTGCTCGGCGAGGTCATGGCCCTGACCCGCAACGAGAGCGCCGTCCACGAGAAGATCGGCGAGTACACCGAGCCCGAGATCTCGGGCCCGCACGGGATCGTCCACGCCGCCGAGGGCCCGATCGACCTGCGGATCTTCCTGTCCAAGTGGGCCCACGGGTTCGCGGTCGACGAGGACGGCAAGCAGAGCCTGCACTTCTTCGACGCCCACGGCGACGCCGTCCACAAGGTCTATGCGAAGGAGAAGACCGAGCTGGCCGAGTACCGCATGCTGGTCGACATCTTCCGCGCGGAGGACCAGCGGCCGACGATCCAGCTGACCCCGCGGCCGGCCCGCAAGGCGGATACGCCCGACGCGGAGATCGACGTCGCCGCGCTTCAGGCCGGTTGGCGTGGCCTGCGCGACACCCACGAGTTCTTCGGCCTGCTGCGCAAGCACGGCGTGTCGCGCCTGCAGGCGATGCGCCTCGCCCCCGAGGGCTTCGTCCGCCCGGTGGCTAACGACAGCATCGACACGATCCTGAACGCCGCGGCCGCCAGCGAGCTGCCGATCATGATCTTCGTCGGCAACCCCGGGTGCATCCAGATCCACACCGGCCCGGTGCGCAAGATCGTGCCCATGGGCCCGTGGATCAACGTCCTCGACCCGGGCTTCAACCTGCACCTGCGCCGCGACCAGGTCGCCCGCGCCTTCGTCGTCGACAAGCCGACCGACGACGGCGTGGTCACCTCGCTCGAGCTGTTCGACGCCCAGGGCGACAACATCGCCCTGCTGTTCGGCGAGCGCAAACCCGGCCGCCCCGAGCTGCCCGCCTGGCGCGAACTGCTGAGCACGCTGCAGGCACCTTCGGACATGTCCTGAAGGTCATGCCCGGTGCGGCGGAGCGCCGCGCGTCCGCCGCCGTCCGCTAGTGAGTCGCCGGGGGCATGTTTTAAAGGACATGTCGCCGGGGACATGTCACTCGCCGAGCGCGAGCACCCACCAGTCGAACTGGCCGTTCTCCGGGATGAAGTCGTAGCCGGCCACCGTCACCTGGCCGGCCGCGTCGATCGCCACCAGATCGCCGTAGAACTGGGGGCAGGTGTGGCGGCGGACCTCGGCGCCGTCGGGCCCGAGCAACGCGACGCCGGTCTGGCCCTCGTCCGGTCTCCCGAGCACTGCGAGCTGCCCGGCCTCGTTCATGGCGAGCCCGGCGATCTGCAGCCCGAGCTCCGCCTCGCTCTTCTCCCACTCGACGGTGCCGTCGCCGGAGAACCGCACCAGGCCGTGGTACTTCTCGCCGACGACGACCCCGCCGGCGCCGTCGATGGTGAAGAAGCGGTCGGCGAACGCCTGCTGACCCCACTCGACCTCCCACAGCGGCGCGCCGTCGGGCCCCAGGGTGCGCACCCACTTGGTCGCGGCCAACCACCCGACGCTGACGCCGGCCGCGTTGACCGCGAAAGGCTGCATGAAGTCGGGGTTGGCCTGTTCCCACGCCACGGGCCCGTCGTCGGCGAATTTGTGGAGCGACGCCGAGCGCGTGACCAGGACCGAACCATCGGGGCCGGGGACCGGTGTGCCGATCGGGAACCACTCGGTCTTCGAGTCGAACTCGACCTCCCACAGCAGCGCCCCGGCGAGCGAGAACTTGCGGACCCAGTCGCGCGGCCACTGCGGGCCGTTCTCCTGCACCTGCACCACGACGTTGCCCTCGCCGTCGACCCCGCCCCAGCGGACGAAGTTGCCCATGGTCGCGACCTCGAGCGCGCCGACCTCGACCCCGTTCGCGTCGAGGTCGAGCACGCGGAACACCTCGGCGTCGCCCGCGGTCGCGCGCACGTGCCCGCGCGAGTCGACTGCCAAGTCTCCGACCGCGTGGAACTTGGCCACGTCGTAGGCCCACCGCACGTCGCCGCAGCCGAGCGCGTCGCCGGTCCCGCCGGTCGTCGTGGGCGCGTCGGTCGACGCCTCGCTGCTACCCGTCGTCGCCTCGGTCGCACTGTCGGTCGAGGCCCCGGTCTCACCGGCCGTCGAGGCCTCGCCCGTCGAGGCCGCGGTCTCACCGGCCGTCGCAGTCGTGCCGCCGCCCTGCGGATCGCACGCCAACAAGCCACCGATACCTATTATTAAAAAGCGCTTCGCCTTTAAAAACATGCGGCAACGATACGCGCCGACCCGCGGCCGCGCAAACAGGGCCGCGCTCCGGCGGCCGCGAGCGACGGCCCGACCTGTTTCGCAGGACATTTGCACCGAGGCGGTCGCACAGGCATGGACACCTGCGAGCAGCGCCTCGAGCGGAGGGACGAGGGGCCGATTCGATGGGAATGCTCAACCTCTGCCCGCGGTTGCGAATCCCCGGATGACGACCGAGTCGTCGCGGGCGTACGGATGAGGTCCTGCTCGAACGGGTCGCCGATTCGCCGGAGGCGGCGACCTCCGAGGCCGTGGTGCCCGAGCCATCGCTCTCAGGCGAGGCAGCCCATGCCGCGACCGGCATAGCGACCCTGTCTGGCGTAGCGATCGTCAAGGTCGACGTCAAAAGCGCGAGGAGGGCGCGTCTCGGGCAATCACGAGGCGGACCTCGCGCCCGCGGACGCGCACCGCCTCGGCGAGGAGCTCGGTGCGCGCGCAGCGGTGGATGGCGGGATGGGAATGCGGCGTCAGCGAAAGACGGACGCGATGTCCTCCCGGGAGATGTATCGAGGGGTCTCTTTGGGATCCAGCATGAACGCCGGGACCGTCGCCCCCGAGGAGAAGACGAGGTTCACCGGCACCACGCGCGCCTCGCCCGTGTCCCGCAAGAGCATGCTGTAGCCCACGCTTCCGTCCGCGGTCACCGGCGAGCCGCGCCCCGCGCCTGTGCCGAGCGACAAGCTGAGCTCGCCAGCGGTCAGCGAGCCGGATTGCTGGAGGTTGAGGGCGCCGCCGATGCCCGCGTAGACCCCGCCAAGCGAGACACCTTGCCCCGAGCCTCCGAGGAAATTCTCGACGTTCTGTCGTGTCGGAGCTGCGTTGAGCAGTCGTCCGGCAGTGAGCGAGATGCCCACGTTCTCCCGCGAGAAGGCCGTCAGGGAACTCAGCCCGCCTTTGGCGTCCCGCGCCGCTTTCGCGCCGTTCGCGAGGTTGACCATGCTGCTCACGCCATTGGAAAGACCGAAGTTCACGTAGGCCTGACCGTGCGTCGCCGTGAAGCCGAACGAGAAGAACCCGAACGAGAACTGCGCGCTCAGGTAATCCGGCGTGAGCTTGGCGAAGAAGTCTCCGCCCCGCTCGGCTCCTACGTACGAGCCCAGAGCTCGCTGCTGCTGCAAGGCAGCGTCCAGCGCGTCCGTCTCCGCCGGAGTGAGCGGCCGCGGCCCGACATGGATGCTTTGATTGGGCGTCGACACAGGCGCAGTGTACGCGCCCTGCGGCGATACGTCCTTGTCGGCGTTCCCTCCGGGGTCCACCCGTGAGATCGGATTGCCCGACGCGTACGCATAGCGATTGAAACCCATGATGGTGTCCTGAGGAACCACGCTGTCCGGTGCGTGGAACCTGGCCAGCGCCGGGTCGAGGTACCGCACCGAGAGGTAGACGAGGCCAGCGCCGGGGTCAGGCGAGGTTTCGACATCCTGCCGCTGTCCCGTGAACTGGAAGCCTCGCGCGTGCTCGGGCTTCGCCTTGGCAGGCACCCCGAGGGACACGCCGTAGGCGCTGTATTGATAGAGCGAGTCCGCCATCGCCACGCCCTTGTCGTCGGTGAGTGCGACGACCGATCCGAGGCGGTCCTGATGATGAAATGTGAGCGCCCCGACAACCCCCGAGCCCTCGCGGTGCGCGACGCGGCGCGCGCCTCCAAGATAATGTTTGACGGGAGTCCGGACTGCGGCCTTCTCGGTCACCTCGTAGAACGGGGAGAACGAGTAGAGCGTCCCCTTGGACGTCTTCTTCTGGACGCGAGCGCCAGTCGCGTCGTAGACGAACGACGTCGTCTCTCCCGCGAACGACACGCTAGCGAGCAGGTCGAGCTCGTTCCAGGCGTACGTGCGCGTGACGCCCCCCAGCGTGGCGCTCTTGAGGAAGCCGGCGTCGTCGTACGTGAAAGACGTGCCGGGCCCTGCGCTCAGGAGGGCATGCACGTTGCGCTTGCCGGGCCCGGAAGGATACGGAGTGAGTGCATGCGCCGACGTCTTCACCAGATTTCCGATGCGATCGAAAGCGAACACCTCGGGGTTGCTGCCGGTCACGCGGACGAGCCGATCCTGCCCGTCGTACTGGTACCCGTGAGAGAAGGCGTACGGCCCCGTGGCGGTGTCGTCCTTCACCAGGCCGTCGGCATAATGGTGATACGTGGCCTCGTAGACCGCCCCGCCGCCCTTCTCGACGATCTTCGCGCTCGACAGGAAGCGGCGCTCGGGGGTGTACGTGAACGACTCCCCGGTGCCGTTGCCGAGCTTGACCTCGCGGAGGTCGCCGTCGAGCGTGTAGCCCATGAGCTCGACGTACGTCACGCCGTCGGCCGTGTTCTTGACGCTCCGTAGCCTGCCGCCCTCGTCGTACGCGTAGTCGACCTGCTCGCCGTCCGGGTAGATCGTCGCCGCGAGGCGGCCGAGCGCGTCGTAGCTCGCGCCGATCGTGACGGCCAGATCGCCCTCGGTGCATTCGGTCGTGGACACGACGTTCCCGCGCGGCTCGTACTTGTAGCTGAGCGCGGGGATGGTGGCGCTACCTCCGCTGTCCGTGCATGGCTTCACCGAGGAGTCTTGCACTGTCGTGAGGCGCCCGCGCCCCGCGCCGTGCGAGGCGTCGACCTCGTCGTACGTGTACGCGACCTTCCGCGACTCCCCGGTGGCGCGCTCGTACCGACGGAGGCTCGGCCGGCCGAGGACGTCGTATTCCGTCTCGACGCTCGTCTTCTCGGCGTTCACGACCAGCGTCTCGTTGCCCGCGAGGTCGCGTGTGTAGGTGAAGTTTCCACGGTCCGGATCATTCTCTTCGAGCAACCAGCCGAGGCTGTTCCTCTTGTAGGTGGTCACGTTCTGCGAGGGGTCCTCGACACGGACGCGCTCACCCGCGAGATCGACGTCGTAGATCATCGCGAGGCTCGCACCCTCATGTACCTGATCGGTGCGCACCTTCGCGCCATGCACGTCGGTGACCGAGGCCTGCCGGTCGCCGCGCTCGTCGGTGACGGTCGTGATGAAGTAGCGATACGGGCGGGCGTCCGGGGCGCCGCGCTTTCCGGGGGCGTCCACTCCGTAAGAGATCGCCGACACAGCGCCGTCGGGGCGCACTGTCCGGACGAGCCGGCCTGCGTGGTCGTAGCTCGATGTCGTGAAGTGCGTGGTCGTGCCGCCGACGAGGGACCAGCCCGAGATGCGGTGTTCGCGGCGGGATGTGTCCGTGTACGAGGCGGTCTGTTCCGCGTCTTGCAGCGTTCCGGAGGCGTTGGGGCTGCCGCGCCGGGCGATGCGAACCGTGCGGCCGAGGCCATCAAACGTCGTCCTTGTCCAGACCTTCACGGTCCCGTCGGAGGTCGTCTCCTCCAGGGTCTGGCTGCCCGGGATTCCCTCGGAGGATCGGACCCAGTCCGTGACATTGGTGATGACGGCGGTGCCGTCCAGGTCGGTGAAGCGCGTCTCCTCGTGCGTGACACGTCCTAGCGAGTCGTAGGTCGTGGCGACCGTGACGCCGTTCGCGTCCTCGGTGGTCGTGGGCGATGAGAGGAGCCAGTCCCAGCTCTTCTTGAGCTCGTGCCCCGCGGCGTTCGTGATCTTCGTCGGCAACACGGGTATTGGATAAGGGTTCACGTACTCGGTGGCCGTTCTTTGACCGCGGGCGTCGATGGTGGCGGTGCGGTTACCCCAGCTGTCGTATTCGAAGGTGTCCACCAGCCACAGCCCGCCCGTGATGTCGTGGTCGGGGCTGGTCGAGGTCTCGCACTTCGCGACGTCGGTGCATGCGAGCGTGGCCGTGCGGAGCCCCCGCGAGGTGGGCGCGAAGCACCCGGACAACTTTTTGGCCTTGGTGCGATCGGCGTCGTCGAACACTGCGGGCATGTCGTAACAGTAGTGCATGGCTCGGAGCCGCTCGCCCTCCTTGCCGGCGGCGACGTCCCACGCAAACAGCTCCTCTGAAGCCGCCGCGATCATGTACGGCTCGGAGAGAAGCGCACGCGTGACCCTGTGGGCGCGCTCGTCGCCGACCGCGTCCAGGTCTCCCAGCTCGATGCGCCACTCGGGCTCGTGCGTCCTGTCGTAGCGCAGCTCGGTGCGCGTACGCAGCGCTGGAGTCCCCGCGGAGTCATGCACCGTTCGCTGCATCGCTGCCACCGCGCAGTCGAACGGGGCCTGCTTCTTCGGATTGTTGTATTCGAACGTCGAGGTCTCGCGGGCGAGCAGGAGCGAAGGCGTGTATTCGAAGATTTCCTCCTTCGAGCGCTGCGCGAAGCAGGCGTCGGAGAGCTCGTACGTCGCGCGACGCTGCACCAGAGGCCGGTTCGGAAAGCAGGGGTCCGTGCCGCACTTCACCGGATATGCGGGCAGCTCGGTTGCCGTCACCTGCGACCAGCCCAGGAACGTACGCTCCGGCGGCGACCACCGGGGCACGAGTAATCGCGTCTCTCAATATCGCCGCTGCTGCCGAACCGGGCGTCGCGGACGACCTCGGCCACCACGTGGCCCCGGTGCGGTGGAAGGGTGCAGAGCTCGCCGTCGACGATGGCGGGGCTCGTCCCGAGGAGGGGGCGGTAGCTGACCGACTCCGTGCCTCCCAGCGGGCTCGTGGACGAGCTCAAGAGATCGACACCCGGCTTCTGCCGGACGGTGCGCACCTGGAAGGATTTCGACGCGGGATCGAACTCCAGGTTCGTGAGATCGGACCGTCCATCGCCATCGGTGTCGCCCGCCTGCCAGAGGCGCGGTGTCGGGTACGGAGCCGCCTTCTTGGCGACGGCCCACAGCTCGCGCGGGCGGAAGAGCGGGAGGTCCGGCTGCGTCACCGTGGCCTCGAAAGAATAGAAACCGAACAGCCCTGCTGCGTCTCCGGGGGATGCCAGGCTGGCGAGCGTGCCCATGAGGTCCGTGCGCCCGTCGCCGTTGGCGTCGGCCAGCTTCCACTCCGCGAGGTTGGTGTAGTTGCCCGGCTCGAGGATGGTGAGTGGGCTCAGACGGGCACGCCACGTTCCGTCGCCCACGCCGGCGAGGAGCTCGACGCGGAGGCGAGTATCGGTAAGATAGAGCGAAGGCTGCTCGTGCGCGCCGCGTAGGATGACGAAGTCCACGACGCCGTCCCCATTCACATCCGCGGGGCGCATGCGGGCCGGATGCACGGCGAACCCCAGATCGCCGTGCGGTCTCTCCACGAGCCGGTAACCGCCGTCGCGCGAGGCAAACAAGGTATTTGCCTGAAGCAGTCCGGCCGTATCCTGCGCCATGCTCACCAAATCGGTAGCCCCGTCCGCGTTGACGTCCGCGACGTTCCACACCGTGGTCGTCGGCCGGAGCGTGGCGGAGGCGAACGTGCTCCGCGGCCTCTGGTCGAACAGGCCATCTCCCCGCGACAGGAACACATCCAGGGTGGCAGCCCCGCTGCCGGGCACGAGATGGGCGACGTCCATGCGGCCGTCCCCGTTGGCGTCGACGAAATGCCACCGACGGATCTCCTCGGTCGCGTCGGGGAGGCCGACCGCATAGTTACCGAAGTCCTCCCATGCGCCGGCGTCGCCGCCAGTCCCCGGACGGAATTTCAAGGAGAAGATCCGGATGTTCGATCTCCGGTTATCCAGCGGGTCGCGGTCCAGCGCGATGAACACCAGTTCGTCGCGTCCGTCGGCGTCGAGATCGACGAGGCGGCCGAGCGGGGCGCGGGTCCACACAGGCGCCTTGAGGAGGTTCGGGGCCTTGTTGGCGACATAGCCTCCCGCAGTGGCGAGTCGCGTCTCCACGCGCAGCGGAAAGCCCTGGATGGCCAATGGGACGACCAGGTCCTGGCGGCCGTCGCCGTCCACGTCGCCCCGCAGCCACTCCTCGGCTCCTGTCACCTGCCTCTCCACCGGCGAGACGTCGGCGCGGAACGACGTCTCGAAGACGTCGCAGGTTCTCGCGTTGCCCTTGTTCGTTTCGCTGTAATCGCAGGGCGTGTTGTCGGCGTGGAGGCCCCGCACCTTGCTGGCGCTCCACGCGACCCATTCCCGCTGACCGTCGCCGTCGACGTCGGCGAGCTCGAGCGTCGTGATCGGCGGCTGGGGGCAAGACGTCACGACAATGAAGGACGGCGGGACGGGGATCACGTCGCACGTGGGCGAGCTCTCGAGAAAGAAACTGCTCGAGTATCGCTTGTCCTCCCGGAACCGGACGTTCCAGGTGCCCTTCTGTCCCTGCGCCAGGAGCACGGTGGCGACGGCGGACTCGAACAGACTGTGGGGGAACGCGGCCTGTCCGCCCGAGCGGCGGTGATACGCGACCAGATCGCTGCGTCCGTCCCGGTTCACGTCCTCCGCGCGCATCGAGAAGATGACGGTATCGTTGCTCTTCTTCTCCGGATACGTCGCGGGCAGGACGGCATTCGTCCCCTGCCAGACCTGTCCGAAGGCGTCGGAGTAGAAGAAGCGGGCCTCGGTGGCGAGCACGTTCACGATATCCGCACGACCGTCCCCGTTGAAGTCGCCGGTCAGCCACTTGCGATACGGGGCGTCGTCGGTGCGCAGGGCGGTGTCCGCAGGGATACTGTCGAACACGGTGGGCGTGAACGTGAAGGGCGCGGCCGCGAGCACGGGAGAAGCGTCCGAGCGCGAGCGCGCAAGGTACAGCTTGAGCTTGCCCTCCGAGGCGATGTCACCGCTCTTGGTGACGTGCGTGGAGCCGGCGAGCATGACGTCGTCGCGCCCGTCGCCGTCGTGATCCGAGACGAAGACCTCGTCCGCGTTGCTGGGGCGATACGGCGTGAGCTGCGAGAGGGTCGCGCCGAACGTTCCGTCGCCGCGGCCCAGCGCGACGCGGTACGTGTAGAAGTCGTCGCGGCCGTCCGCGCCGACCACGTCGATCCGCCCGTCGCCGTTCACGTCTCCGAACAGGAGGTGCGTGCGGCGCTTCTCCTCGCTGGCTTCCCACGTGAGCATGCCGGGCAGCGAGACCTCGCCGAAGACTCGAGTCTTCGCGAGGAGCGTGTCCCAGCCCACGGCGGCGATCCGGACCGTCTTCCACGCATCGCTCCCGGGGTCGGGGAGGACGAGCACGATCTCGGGCCGTTGATCGCCGTCGACGTCGGCCACGGTCGCGGCGCTCGCGCGCTTGTCGATGGCCGCGTGAGCGACGGAGCTCGTGGCCATGTCGTACGTCCCGTTCGGCTTTGCGAGGAAGTAGCGAATCCGGGTCTCTTTCGGGTCCTCGAACGTGACGATTGCGTGGTCGTCCCGCCCGTCACCGTTCCAGTCGAGCCGGAGGTGGACGAGGTGATCTCCTTCGCGCCAGTCGCGTGACCAGCCGAGCGTGCTCGCTTTGTACCCTTGCCAGCGAATCGCCGCGGAGATGTTTTCATTCCACTGGACGGCGAGGTGTGGCGACGCGGTGTCCCCATTCACGACGCCCGACGCCGTCAAGGGCCCTTCGAGGCTCAGATCCGTGGGCGACGACTTTGAATAGACCTCCTTCCCCGCGACGTAGGTCAGGTTGCCGTAATCAGCTTCGCTCTGGTAGCTGAACGTGGTCGGAGGCAGCCGCGATGCGGTGGCCGCATTGACGACGACGCCGAGCGCGTTCACGTGCGCGTCGCGGCCGAACACGTCCACTCTCGCCAGCAAAGAGCGCCGCGTCGCCCCGCTAAGCCGGTAGCCAAGCGTATATGCCTTCCCGACCGAGGTGTCGTCCGTGCCGCACGTGCCCACGACGATCGTGCGGAGCCGGTACCGGCTGCTGCCCGTCGTCCCGGCGCCGAAGGCGTGGACCACCGGATCGTCGCGCAACTCGTAGTAGAACCTGATGGCCTGGTCGTTGTAGCTGATCCGCGAGAGGTAGCGGACCGGGTCGGACTCCGGAGTATACTCGTAGCTTACGACGTTGCCCGACGTGTCCTCGACGCGGGTGAGGAGCCAGGAGAGGCTCTGTCCGCCGGCGGCCAGCGAGACTGTGCTGTATGTCCAGCGCACGCCGCTCGGGTACCGCACGATCCACATCTCCGCGGGCCCGGTCGTGTCGTGGATGACCTGAATTCCGCGCTCGACGCGGGTCGTGAAGTAGGCGCGGCCCGGAAGAGGCACCGCGAGCTCGCACCCCGGGCCCGGCGTTCCGGGCTTGCACGGGACAAGCTCCTCACCATCGAGCGTGAAGATGTCCGTGGGAGAAAGCGAGGGCAGCCCGCGTCCCGGGGTGACTCGCGCGATCGCGGAGCCGCCGACCAGCGACCAGCCGACCCCCGCGATGCCGTTCCCTTGCCTCGAATCATAGGCGAGAGACAGCGCGGGTTCGATCCCGTGAAACGGTGGGACCTCGATCGGGATCGAGCGAGCGTAGGCGCCCGACGACATGACTGCGCCCTCTCGAGCGGTGCCGATGGCGCGGCGGTCTTCACCCCCCTGTTTGGTGTCGGCCGTCCCCGACGAGGCGGTCTGTCCGCCGCCCGTGTTCGGCGTGAAGCTCGGCGTGAAGCCGGCGTGCGCGTCTGCGGCCGAGACGAGCACGGCCGCGCTCAGCATGCGACCCAACCATCGAGACCAGCTCATGGCACCCTCCTCGGCGAGCGGCGGGCGGGGGAACGTTCGTCCACCTGCTCGTCAGGCGGCGGCGCGGGCGGTGGCACGCGGCCGGAGTCCCAGGGCGGTAGAGGTAGCGGAACGAGGTCCACCGGGCGCTCTGCCTGGCTCGGGGGCGGCGTGTACCACGGTGTATCGGAGGGCGCGCAGGTGCCGAGCGCGGAAGACGGGCTGTTGGATGTGGAAGGCGCACTGCTAGTGATGAGCGGGGGCGTCTCGACGGGCGCGTTGCAGCTCGGCAGCGCGGCCAGGATCGTGCATGCCGCGCAGACGAGCGCGGGAATACGCTTTTTGTGTTGGCGATGGTGGATGCTCGTGAATCGATATCGATCGAACATGGATCTCCTCCGTGGCGCGCGGCAGCCGGTCGAATACCGGCCGCCGTCGACCGCCATCATATCCCGCCTCGTCAATGTCAGGTCCGCTGCAGCTCGATCGCCCCATCACCGCCGACGAAGTCGGTGAGCGACACCGTCGCGCGCACCGGGATGAGCCGCCCCCCTCCTATCTGCACTTCAGCGGCCGCGACGAGGCAATAGCGACGCCGTCTGCGATTCGCTTGGAGGGGTCAGGAGGGCGAACCGATCCTCCCGCAGAACGCCGATCTGGGCCAGGAACAGGGGGCCGGGGCTCGGGGCGTTCTGCGGGCGGTCGTATGGATTGTCGGGCAATGCGTGCCCGACGAGCGAGGCGGCCAGCGCGGCGAGAACGAGCGAGAGAGGGCCGACATGGCCCGGTCGCGGCGTCAGGTGTTGACGTTGACCATCGCGCCGGTGATCGAGACGATCGCACCGGCGGAGATCGTGATGCCGCCGGGGCCGATCTCGACGGTCGAGCCGCCGGCGGACAGGGTGATCGAGGCCGCGGTGATCGACAGCGTGCCGGCGACGTTGAGCGTGTCGCCGCCGCCGATGTTGGTGGTCCGCGCGGCGCCGACGTTGAGGTCGTGCGAGGCGGAGAAGGTCATGGTGGTCGCGCCGCCGACGTTGGTGGTGCTGCTGCCGCCGATGTTGGTGGTGCTGCTCGCGCCGACGGTGGTGGTGCTGCTGCCACCCACGCTGGTGGTGCTGCTGCCGCCGCCGGTGACGCTCATGGCCCCGGCCACGCTGAGGGTCATGCTGCCGCCGACGGTGGTCGATTGATTGGCGCCGATGGTCGACGATTGATTGGCGCCGACCGAGATCGTCTGGTTGGCGCCGACTGTCTCGTTCTGCATCGTCCCGACGGTGAGGGTCTGATTGGTGCCGACCGAGATCGTCTGGTTGTTGCCGACGGTGAGCGTCTGGTCGACGCCGACGGTCAGCGACTCGTTGTTGCCGACGCTCGCGGTGCGGTCGACGCCGACGTCGTCCTTCTGGTGGCGGCCGACGTTGCTCGAGTCGTCGCGCCCGCTCTTGCGCGTGGTGTCGCGGATGACGTCGGTGTTCATGTCCTGCTGGCCGTGGATGAAGATCTCCTCGGCCCCGGCCGCGTCCTCGAAGCGGATCTCGTTCGACCCACCGCCGCCCGGGCTGGTCTCGGTCTTGATCGTGCTCTTGGTCTTCTCGAGCGGCAGGTCGTAGGGCGGCCGGTTCTGGCCGTTGTAGACGCAACCGGTGACGACGGGGCGGTCGGGGTCGCCGTCGAGGAATTCGACGAGGACCTCCATGCCGACGCGCGGGATGAAGACCGCGCCCCACGAGGGGCCGGCCCACTTCTGAGTGACGCGGATCCAGCACGAGGCGGTGTCGTCGAACGGGGAGATCCGGTCCCAGTGGAAGTGGACCTTGATCCGCCCGTGCTCGTCGGTGTGGACCTCTTCGCCGGCCGGGCCGACGACGATGGCGGTCTGCGGACCGTGGGCCCGCGGCCGCGTGAGCGTCGGCTCCGGCCGCCACGGCACGTCGGCGGGGATCGCCTCGAACTCGTTGTCGTAGCGGCTCTCGCCGCGCGTGCTCGCGTACATGTCCTCTTCGGGCGCGGCGCCGCGGTGGCGCACGCGCACGAGCAGGTACTCGCGGTCGAGCTGCGCCTGCGGGTGGCCGACCAGCGGGAAGGTGTAGCCGGGCGTCAGCTCGGTGACGTCACCTGTCCCCAAGTACACGCGGGTCTGGGCGGCCTGCTGCTCGAGCTTGCGCTTGGCTCGCTTGACGCCGTCGTCGCGGTGGAGCCGCAATTCGTCGTGGTCGAACACCTCGCGGTCGCGGCCGCGGAGGTCCTTCGACCGCCGCTCGCGCTGGTACGGCGAATCGCTGGGGTGCAGCCAGTCGAAGTCGCGCTGGGCGATCGAGGTGGTGCGCAGCGACCAGGTCGGGGTGAGGCTGTCGACGGCCTGGCGCAGGGCGGTGCCGGTCTGACGCGCGAGGTAGTCGACCTTGTCGCGGCCGCCCTCGAGCGGCAGCGGCTTGCAGCGGTCGCTCTCGCCGGCCAGCACGAGGACCTCGGGCCCGCCGTTCACCGGGTGTTCGAAGTAGTAGAGGATGCCCTCCTCTTGCATGAGGCGCGCGGCGAATTCGAGGTCGGTCTCGCGGAACTGGACGCAGTACTCGCGCGGCTCGTAGGCGGCGGCGTCGAGGTCGAAGCGCAGGCGCCGACCCTCGAGCTCGAGGCCGGGCTCCAATACCTGGCGGAGGATGTCGGGGACGTTCTGCTCCTGGAAGAAGCGGGTGTTGACGACCTGGCCGAGCAGCGCGAGCGCGGGCACCACGTCGATGCCGAGGACGAGGCGGTCGGTGACGACGCCGAGCTCCTGCATGCGGGCGACCACGCCGTAGACGGCCCGCGCGGCGACGTCGCGCTCGATGAAGAAGTCGCACTCGGCCCCGAGGAGCTGGCTCGGATCGACGGAAAGATCGTCGGTGACGATCTCGAGGTGCAGGCGGTACGGCTCGGACAGCGACTCGACGAGGTCGAAGCGGCGGACGTGCCAGACGACCCCCTGGGTGCCCTTGCACGTGAAGCTGTAGCGCGTTGCGGCGAGCAGGCCGCTGCGGTCGTCCGAGGCGTGGTCGTTCATCGCGGCGCGGCAGCAGTGTTGCACGCGGGCGAGCGGCCGGCGAGCCGAAGTGAGGCGCGCGAGAGCGCGGCGCGGTCTCGATCGCGGCGGGCACGACGCGACTGGTGTCGATCCGCGGCTGGTGTAGATTCGCGAGCGTGGCGCGACGAGTGGCGATCGCAGGGCGCTTCGGCGAGCAGTGGTGGTTCTCGGCCGGCCGCGGCGTGGGTGTGTCGCGCGAGACTGCGGAGCGCACGGTCGACGCGCTGGCCCTGACACCGGACACAGCCGCGGCGCTGCGCGGGCTGCTGTACGCGACCGCGGCGATCGACGCGTCACGGCTGGAGCGCGCGGGGCTGCGGCGCGTGCTGGTCGATCTGCTGACGCGCGGGCAGCTGGCCCACGAACGCGAGGCGCCGGCGCGCGAGTCCGGTCAGGCGGGCCGCGGCGCAGCCGAACCGACGCACGAAGAGGCCGACACGCAGCTCGTCGACACCGACTGGATCGGCCTCGAGCTGGTCGACGCGAACGGCGCGGTGGTGGCGTGGGAGCCCTACGTGATCGAGCTGCCCGACGGGAGACAACTGCGCGGCTCGCTCGGCGTCGACGGCAAGGCGGTCGTGCGCGGCCTGCCCGCGGGGACGTGCAAGGTCACCTTCCCGCGGCGCGGCGCGAACATGTGGTCCGCGGCCGAGTGATTGTGGGCAGCAGGGGACGGCGATCGTGGATAGGTCGCGCCGGCTCGCGGGCGGCGAATGTGAGCACGAGCGCCGCGTGCGATTGACGGCAGGGGCGCGCGGCGCACGCGGTCGCTAGCTCGCAATGGCCGCGCCCGCGGCGAGCTCGGCCGCGAGCGCGAAGAGCGGTTCGTCGCGGCCGCGGATGTCTTCACGACCGCCGGCTGCAAGCGACGCGAGGGTCGAGAGATCTCGCAAGGCCGCGGCGGTCTCGCGAGATGTCTTTGGAGACATGTTTATTGGGACAGAAGTGAAATTCCCGCGGTGGGTCGCGCGGTTTCGCCGGGCGCGGAGGCGCTCGCGCGGGTGGGCCCAGGCGCACGGGCGCGCGCGGGCCGGTTCGGCTTGTCGTCGGCCCGGGCGGGCGGATACCGTGGCGGGGCGATGGCGAGTCACCGGGTGGCGCAGGGGGAGTGCGTCGGCAGCATCGCGGCGCGCCGGGGCGTCGACTGGCGGGAGGTCTGGGACCACCCGAACAACGCGGCGCTGCGCGAGCGGGCGCGCGACCCGAGCGCGCTGCTGCCGGGCGACGCGCTGTTCGTGCCGGAGCCGGCGGCCAAGTGGGAGGCGCGGGCGACCGGCGCCTCGCACAAGTTCAAGCTGGCGCCCGCGGCCGCGGAGGTGCGGCTGCGCTTCGTCGAGGGCGACGCGCCGGTGGCTGGCGCTTCGTACAGGTTCTTTGTGACAGGTATGGAAGAACCTGTCCGCGAGGGCAAGACCGACGGCGACGGCCGGCTGGTCGAGGCGATCGGCAGCGACGCGACGGAGGCGGTGGTCGAGTTCCCCGAGCGCAAGTTGATGTACCGGCTGCGCCTCGGGCACCTCGACCCGGTGGGCGAGGTGTCGGGGGCGCAGGCGCGGCTCGGCCAGCTCGGCTTTTATCACGGGCGCGTCAGCGGCGAGCTCGACGACGCGACCGCGCTGGCGCTGTGGGGGCTGCAGCTGCGCGAGGGCCTGCCGGCGACCGGCGAGCTCGACGCGGCGACGCAGGCCAAGCTGCGCGAGCTCTACGGGATGTGAGGTGGACGCGTGCTGCGCCTGTGTGACCCGTATGCAGTGGAGGTCCCCGACGACCTGGCCGACCGCACCGGCTACGTGTTCGAGGAGGCCGGCGGCGGCGAGGCCGACCGCCTGGTGATCGAGGTCGAGGAGCTGCCGGCCGACGTGCGCCCGGCCGACCTGATCGCGGCCAACCGCAAGAGCGCGGCGCGGGCGCTGGGCGGCGACCCGGGATGGCCCGAAGGACAGGTCATGACCGGGCTCGGGCCGGCCCACACCCTGGCGATCACCGACCCGGAGATCGTCGGCGGGGTGTGGGTGGCGGCGCTGCGCGACGATCGCGGGCGGATGTGGACGCTGCGCTTCGAGAGCGCGCGCGAGTGGGCCGACACCGTGTTCCTGGCGCTCGTCGCGGCCATCGGCGGCGGCTCGCTGCCGCCGGGCTGGGCCGGGCGGCGGGCCCACGGGGTCCCGCTGGCCCTGCCGACCTGGCTGCGGCCGCCGCGGGTGTACCGGTTCGCGACCGCCGACGAGCGCGTGACATGTATCTTGGACCAGGGCACTTCGGACATGCCCGGAGAGACAGAGTTCGAGGCGTGGGGCTCGCCGGCCCCGGGCGAGCTGCTGGTGGTCCACCCGCTCGGCGCCGGGACGGCCGCGCTGGCCGGCGCGGAGGCGACGTGGGGCCAGTGGCGGCTCGACCGCTGCGACCCGTACGGCACGGTGCTGGGTTCGACGTTCGCGCGGGTGGCGGCGGCGCCGGGGCTGTCGCTGCGGCTCGTGGTGGTCGAGCGGGAGATCGAGGCGATCGGCGGCGCGGGCTTTTCGGCGATGGTCGCCAGCGTGGCGCGGCACTGAGGAGGGGAGGATGGCGGAGGACCAGCTGACGGTGCGCGAGATCGAGGCCGCGCGGATCTTCGAGCAGGGCAAGGAGAACACGCTGCGCTCCGGCAAGCCGCTGCCGATCGTGTTCGTGCCGGGGGTGATGGGCTCGCGCATGCGGCTCGTCGCGCACAACGAGCTGTGGGACCCCGACAGCAAGAAGAACCTGATCGGCTGGTCGATGCGCTCGGCCGAGCGGGCCGCCGAGCTGCTCAGCGTCCGCACGGGGATGGCGGAGATCCTCAGCGACCCGATCGCGTGGGACAAGGACCTCGAGAAGATCTGGCGCGCGGTCGACCCGAACGGCGACCCCGGCTTCTACGGCCGTCAGCGCGGCTGGGGCGGGGTGTCGCAGGGCTATTACTACGAGATCCTCAAGGCGCTCGAGGTCGCGTTCAACAGCGGGGCCTTTTCGCCCGGCGAGCACCCGGTGTACGCGTTCGGCTACGACTGGCGGCGCACGGTCTCCAACGGCGCGACCCTGCTGGCCCGGCGGATCCGCCACGTCCTCGACAAGCACGGCGTCGACAAGGTCGTGCTGGTGACGCACAGCATGGGCGGCCTGGTGGCCCGCTACGCCTGCGCGCCTGCCGGCTGCGGGGTGGCGAACCTGGTCAAGGGCGTGGTCCACGTGGTCCAGCCGTGCAACGGCGCGGTGGTGGCCTACCGCCGGTTCGTCGAGGGCCTCGGCAACGAGAAGGCGACCGGGCTCGAGGGCAAGATCTTCGCCGGCATCCTCGGCGGGACCTGGTGGGGTTACACGATGATCATGAGCGGCACCGAGGGGCCGCTGCAGCTGATGCCGAACCAGGTCTACGAGGGCTGGCTCACCGGTCCTTCGGGACAGGTGAGCCCCGCGGCCGGCATCTACGGCGAGTACCTCGACGGCGGGCCGCGCAGCGTGGTGCCCGAGCTGCCGGTCGCCGACCTGCAGACGCTGCTGGGCGAGGGCTTCGGCGATTCGCCCGACGCGTTGACGCGGGCCTCGGAGGCGCGCCTCGTCCAGCTCGACGACGAGTGGAACGGCCGCTTCCCCGAGTTCCACGAGATGCGGCTGCGCGCCGACCGGGCTCGCGCCGCCCGGGCGCTCGGGCGCTGGGACGCCTATCGCGCGACGCTGCGGTCGGGGGTCGCGTGCGCGCAGGCGCTGCACGGCATGCTGGCCGGCTACGCGCATCCGCGGACCTTCATGCTGTACGCCGCGGGGATGGCGACCGAGACCGCGTACCGCTGGGACCTGCCGCCCGGGCGCCGCGCGGTGCCGGTGGCCGGCGGCGGCGACGGCACGGTGCCGATCGTCAGCGCCCAGGGCCTCGACGCCGGCGTGAGCGGACAGTGGGCCGGCGCCGGGCCGCCGCGGCTCGCGCTCGCCGAGGACGTCGGGGCGCACGAGCACTCGACCTGCTTCGTGCCCGACGTCAATCAACGGGTGGTGCGGCGGATCCAGGCGCTGCGCCTGTTGCCGTGACGTCGCGGCGTCGGGGGCGCAGGCGTCGCCAGGCCCCGGGCGCGGCGCGCGTGAGGCCGCCGGCATCGGGTGATACGCGATCGCGACCGTGGCGCGATCGTGACACTCGCACATGGACGGGCGGGGCCCGGCCGTGGCAGCCTTCGAGGACGCCATGGAGCTCGTCGCGCTGATCGCCGCCCTCTCGGACCCCCGCGCTTTCGGGCGCGCCGAGGGGGTCCGCGTCGAGGTGGTCCAGACCCACGTCTCGGTGGTGTTCCTGGTCGAGGGCGACGTCTACAAGCTGAAGAAGCCGGTCGACCTCGAGTTCCTCGACTACTCGACGCTGTCGCGCCGCCGTCACTTCTGTCAGCTCGAGGTGGAGCTCAACCGCCGGCTGGCGCCCGACGTGTACTTTGGGACATTGCCCGTCGTACAGGTCGACGAGCAGGTGCGGGTCGGCCGCGAGCTCGACGAGGGCGGCGACCTCGAGGTGATCGACTGGGTGGTCCACATGCGGCGGCTGCCCGACGCGGCGCGGCTCGGCGCGCGCGTGGCCGCCGGCGAGGCCGACGGGGCCTTGATGCAGCGGCTCGGCGCGACGATCGCCGGCTTCCACGCGCGGGCGCGGCGCGGGCCGGCGGTGTCGGCGTGGGCGACGTTCGCGGCGGTGGCCGGCAACTGCCGCCAGAACTTCGTGCAGCTGGCCGGGCTCGGGGTGGTGACGGAGCAGCTGCTCACGCGCGTCGAGCGGGCCACCGAGGAGGCGCTGGCGCGCGGGCACGCGGCGATCGACGGGCGCGCGCGCCGGCACGTGCCGCGCGACACCCACGGCGACCTGCGGCTCGAGCACGTGTACTGGTTCCCCGAGCGCGAGGGGCCGGACGACCTGCTGGTGATCGACTGCATCGAGTTCGGCGAGCAGTTCCGCTGCGCCGACCCGGTGGCCGACCTGGCGTTCCTGGTGATGGACCTGCGCGAGGCCGGCCGACGCGACCTGGCCGACGCGCTGGTCGAGGGCTACTTCGCGGTCACGCCCGACGACGAGGCGAGCGAGGGCCGGGCGCTGCTGCCGCTGTACGTCGCCTACCGCGCGACGGTGCGGGCCAAGGTCGAGGCGTTCAAGGCGCGCGAGCCGGAGGTGCCCGAGGCCGAGGCCCGCGCGGCCCAGGCGCGCGCGCGCCGGTACCTGCTGCTGGCGCTGCGCGAGCTGCAGGCCCCGGCCCTGGCCCCGTGCCTGCTGCTGGTGATGGGCCTGCCCGGGACCGGCAAGTCGACGCTGGCCCGCGCCCTGGCCGGCGAGGGCTTCTCGTGGGTCCGCTCCGACGCGGTCCGCAAGCAGCTCGCCAACCTGCCCAGCGAGGCCCCGGCCGACCCGTCGGTGTACACGCCGGCCTGGAACGAGCGCACCTACGCGGTCTGCCGCGAGCTGACCGAGGCCCGCCTGTCCGAGGGCGAGCGCGTGGTCGTCGACGCCAACTTCAAGCAGGACTCGCAGCGCGCGCCGTTCGTCGAGCTGGCCGCCGATCTCGGCGTGCCGGCGCAGATCCTCGTGTGCACCGCCGACGATCCGACGATCCGCGAGCGCCTGTCCCGCAGGACAGGAGACGTCTCGGACGCCGACGTGTCGGTGTACCTGCAGGCGCGGGCCGCGTGGCAGCCGCTGCGCCCCGAGCACGCGGCGATCGCCGCGGAGATCGACGGCGGCGGACCGCCCGAAGAGGTGCTGCAGCGGGCCCTGCAGCTCCTGCGCGCGGCCGGGTTGTGGTAGCGGCTGTCCCTCGGGACATATGATTGCGCGCCTGCGCGCGAGCACGCGCGCCGACGAACGTTGTCAAGCCGGAGCGCGGATGGTCTAGTTGGGCCATGCGAAGGGCACGGCTTGGGGCGCTGCTGATCGGCGCGGCGGCGGCGGGAGGTTGCGCGAAGGGGAGCGCGCTCGACACCGGAGGCACGGTGAGCGAGACCTCGGGCCCGACGTCGACGACGACCACCGAGGCGACGACCACCGAGGCGACCGCGACGACGACGACGACCGGCACCTCGACGACCGCGGAGGACCCCTCGACGACCGACGCGACCGACGCGACCGGCAGCCAGAACACCACCGAAGGGCCCAAGTGCGGCGACGGTCAGCTCGACCCCGGCGAGCTGTGCGACGACGGCAACGTGCTCAACAACGACGCGTGCACCAACTCGTGCAAGTTCGCGGCCTGCGGCGACGGCTTCGTGCTGGCGGGCACCGAGGAGTGCGACGACGGCAATCCGATCGACGGCGACGACTGCACCAACATGTGCACGGGGGCCACGTGCGGCGACGGGGTCGTCCACGTCGGCCTCGAGGCGTGCGACGACGGCAACCCCGACGACGCCGACGCCTGCACCAGCCAGTGCGCCCTCGCCGGCTGCGGCGACGGCATCGTGATGATGGGCGTCGAGGAGTGCGACGACGCCAACGCCGAGAACACCGACGCCTGCACCGCGAGCTGCAAGAACGCGGTGTGCGGCGACGGCATCCTGTGGATCGGCACCGAGGAGTGCGAGGACGGCAACCAGATCGCCGGCGACGGCTGCGAGCCCGACTGCAAGAAGACGGTGATCAACAAGTACACCGCGTTCGGCCCGCAGCAGAACGTGCAGGGCGCGTCGCTGGTCGGCTGGGAGGTCTGCTACGTCGACCAGTTCGGCCACGCGGGCACGTCGGTGGCGCAGATCCTCCAGCAGTGCGGCAAGGCCAACCTGATGCTGGCGTGCCGCCCGAGCGGCAGCGGGACGTACTCGCTGCTGGCCCACGCCGCGCGCGCGCAGGTGACTGCCGACACCGGCCAGAGCAACACGCCCACCAACGCCAACGGGACCGGCTGGTACTTCAGCGACGCGTTCTCGTGGGGCTTCGCGGTCGAGGGCGACCCGATCTCTCGCAACAGCTGCGACACCGGCGCTGTGAATCCGGAGCGGCGGCTGTGCTTCCACACCGGCGGCGGGCAGATCAACGGCGGCTTCCGCTGCGGGAGCACCGACTTTCTCAACAGCAGCGCGGACTGGGAGCGCGTGGTGCTCCACGCCGACTGAGTGCGTCCGCGCGCCGAAGCCCCGGCCCGGCGGCGCGCGCGGGCGAGTTTTTTCGGTACGATGGGCGGGAGCGAAGATGCCTGCCCAGTCACTCCCGCACCTCGCGCGATCCTCCCTGCTCGCCATCGGCCTGTGCGCCTGTGACTCCCACGCGCCGGCGACGGCCAAGGCCGCCGCCCCGACCTCCAGCCCGACCGCCGCGGCGAAGCCCGCCGAAGCGATCGACGACGGCCCACCGTCGCCGCGCACCGTCAAGCTCGATCTGCAGGCCGTGGCCACCCGCCGCGGCCCGATCGCGCTGCACCGCCTCGGCGACGGCGAGGTCGTGCTGGCCGGCGGCGTGATGCTGGCGCGCGCCGGAGCCGACGGCAACCTGGCCCAAGAGACAGACTGGCTCAGCGGCCTGCACGCGGCCGAGCCGGGCGCGGACTGGGCGATCCACGCGCTCGGCGGGCGCGACGACGACTTGTGGCTGACGGTCGCGCGGGGCGGGGACGATCCCGCGCACCGCGTGTACCGGCGGCGTGAGAATACATGGACCGCCCACGAGCCCGACCCCGACGCTCCGGGGGCTTACTACCAGGACTATGCGACATGGCCCGAGGGCCATGCGATCGCGCTGCGCAGCGACGGCGACGGGCGAGCCGCGCTGGTGTTGCTCGACGACGACGGCGCGCGCCCGGCCCGGCCGCAGCTCGAGGTCGCGGGCCTGCAGTCGCCGCCGCGGCCGACCCGGCTGGCGGGGCTGACGACCGGCGAGCTGTTCGCGTCGGTCGCGGCCGGTCCGGCCGGCGCGGAGGGGCTGCCGGGGCTGCAGTCCGGGATGCTGCGCTGGGGCCCGAGCGACACGAAGGGGATCTTCGCGCCGCTGCCGGGGCTCCAGTCGCGGGCGCCGAAGCAGGTCGCGACTTTGGTCGAGAGCGGCGGGCAGGTGCTGATCGGCGACGGGGTGGAGATCGACGAGGAGGTGGTGCCGTACGTGGCCGGCTTCGACGGCACGTCGTGGCGCCTGCTCGACCCGCCGCCAGCCCGCGGCTCGGTGGTGTCGCTGGTCGAGACCCCCGAGCCGGCGCTGCTGGCCGTCGTCGACGAGGCGGGGCCCGCCGACAGTCTGTGGCGGATCATCCACGCCAGCGGCGATTGGGACGTGTGGGAGCGCGTCGAGCTGCCGCCGGTGCAGGTGGCCGCGAGCTGGTTCTGGGACCCGCAGGCCGGCGCGTGGGCCTCGGAGCCGGGGCCGGTGGCCGGCCTGGTGCCGTCTCCGCGGGCGATCGGCCGCGACGCCGCCGGGTCGCTGTGGCTCAGCGCGCGCCTGCTCCTGGCCGATGGGACAGCCTCGCCGCACCACGCGGTCCTGCGCAGCAACGGCGCGGCGGGCTCGCTGGCGCTGTACGACGACGGCCAGGTCCACGCGGCCCAGCAGGACCTGCTGCCGCGTCGCAGCCCGCGGGCCGGCGATGCGACCTGTCCCCAAGTTTATGTCCATTTGTACACTGTCTCCGAGGACAGCCCGGAGGTCGGCACGCCCGAGCTGCGGACCGCCCTGAGCGGGCCGCTCGGCTCGCTGCTGCTCGGCGAGGTCCGCTCGCAGGGCGAGCGCCAGGTCGGCCTGCTGCTGGCGGCCGGCGACTACGAGGCGCACAAGACGGCCATCGCCGGGGTGGCCGGCAAGCTGCGCTACCGCTCGCGGGCCACCTGCGGCCACCCGCCGCTGCTCCGCGGCTGGCGCGCCGGCGGCTGAGCGGGTCGCGCTTCAGGACATGTGATTCGGGACATGTCTCCAGGGACATGTCGGAGCTGACATGTCTCAGCGGACCGCGAAGCCGTAGGAGCTCCAGGAGCTGTCCCAGTCGGCGTCCTTGCAGCCGGCGCAGCGCTGCATGTGGACCGCGCGCAGGAGCCACGGCCCTGCGGCGGCGACGGTGAACGTGACGCGGCCGTCGGCGTCGGTGGTGGCGGCTTGCTCGGCGACCCGGCCGTCGCGGTCGCGGGTGAACGCCTCGACCCTGGCGCCGGCCAGCGGTTCGCCTCCGAAGCGCAGCTGGACGCCGAGGCGGTCGCCCGGGCGCACCTCGGCGAGGTCGCGGTCGGGGACGAGCTCGAGGCGGTGGCCGAGGACGCGGGTCGAGACGCCGTCGACCGCGTCGCCGACCTGCACGAAGCTCTTGAGGTAGCGGGTGTAGCGCTCGCGCCCGGGCTGCCAGCGCTCGCCGGCCCGCTTGCGCTCGGCGAGGGCGCCGTCCAGGCCCTCGTGGCGGAGGTAGCGGTTGAACTTCAGCGGCTTGAGCTCGATGTGCGACGCGTCGCGCTCGAGGCCGAACAGGTAGCCGCCAGGGCCGCCGAGCCGCAGGTCGAGGAACGGCGTGGCCCCGTCGCGCGCCTGCGCCAGCAGGTCGAGCTCGCCCAGGGCGGTGACCTGCCGCAGCGAGACCAGGCGCCGGCGCTCCATCGCCTTCTGCGCCTCGGCCGCGAAGTCCTCGCCGACCCACAAGCTGAGCGCGAGCGCGCCTCCAGCGGCCGGCGACAGCGGCGAGAACTCGAGCCAGTAGTCGTGGGCGCGGGCCGGGAAGGCCACGCAGAGCGCGGCCAGGAGGCCGAGGGCGAGGACGCGGACGGACGGCACGGTCTCGCAGCATACCCCCGCTCGCCGGCTGCCGCGATTTTCGCGCGAGCGCGGGGGGCGGAGGCGCCGGGCTCGGGGTCAGGCGGCGCAGCTGTCGGCGCGCTGCTGACGCTCGAGGGTATGCCTTTCAAGGCATGTCCAAAAGAACATTGCCCGACGGACATGCTCGATAAAACATGTCCGATGGAGCGGGCGCTCAGCCGGTCGAAGACGTCGTGTCGGCGGTCGTGCTGGTGTGGTCGTGCTCGGTCTCGCCGTGCTCGGTGGTCGCCTCGGTGGGGCTGGTGCTCTCGGTCCCGTGGTCGTCGGTCTCGTGCGCCTCGGTCTCGTGCGCCTCGGTCTCGTGCGCCTCGGTCTCGTGCGCCTCGGTCTCGTGCGCCTCGGTCTCCTCGCCAGCGGTCCCGTGGTCGTGCGGCTCCTGGCAGGTGCCCTTGCCGTCGTGGACGTCGCAGATCAGGTCGCCGCCGCACTGCTCGGCGTTGTCGCAGGGGCTGCCGATCTTGCTGTTCTCGCTGGTGCAGGCGGCGGCCGAGAGGAGGACGGAGAGCAGGGCGAAGGAGGACGAGCGGACGGCGCGGGTCATGACGAGGACCGACAACATAGGCGCGGTGTCGCGGCCGTGTACATGCGTCGGCCTGTCGCACGCGGCGTGGACCGCGGCGATGCGACCCGATGTCGCAGCGGGCCGCTTTGCCGGCCCGACGCGGCGCTGGATCGGCTACACGCGAGATGGTGATGTCTCGCCGCAGTCCACGGCAGGGAGCCGGCCCTTTCGGGCTCGGCGGGGTCTCCGCGGCCCTGCTGTTGGCCGCGGCGCTGGCGGGCTCGACCGCAGGCTGCATCACCGCCTACGCCCCGAACATCCGCCGCGAGGAGCACCACGAGGCCATGACGTCGCAGTCGACCCGCGGCGCCTGCCTCAAGTGCCACGAGCTCGAGTCGCACATGGCCAGGCGGATGCGCGGCATGGACCCGGCGACGCTCGAGCACCACATGGTCGAGATGAACAAGGTCATCCGCCCGCCGCTGGTGGCCGACTGGATGGCCAAGGACCGCCGCGGCTGCGTCGACTGTCACGCGATCAAGGGGACGCGGTGAGCCGCGCGCGCGGGCGAGGCGCAGCGTGGCTCCTGGCCGCCGGGCTGGCGCTGGCGCCCGCGGCCGCGCGCGCCCATCACGTGCCGGGCCACGGCGCCTCCGAGGGCGTGCGCACGATCAACAGCCTCAACGGCGCCGGCGGGCGGGCCAACACGCGGCTGCTGCTGATCAACGAGTTCGTCTACACCGGCTTCGGCCTCAACCCGGGCACGATGGACTCGCTGTCGCTGGTCGGCGAGTACGCGCCGCGGCCGTGGCTGTCGTTCGCCCTGCAGGCGCCGCTGCTGATGTTCCGCGCGGCCGACACCCAGGGCGAGACGCGGGTCGGCTACGGCGACACGCGCGTGCAGGTGCGCGTCACGCCGCACGCGAGCAAGCTGATCCACCGCGTGCTGACGGCCGGGCTCAACGCCTCGCTGCCGACGCGGACGGTGCGGTTCACCGTCGACCCGGGGCCGATCGTGGCGGTCGCGCCCTACGTGGTGTTCACGCGCACGTACATGACCTGGTACTGGCAGGTGCTGGCGATCTCGACGGTCGACATCCGCCGCGCCGGCGTGGCGGTCGACTTCGGCGCCAGCGGCCAGGTCGGGGCCAAGCTGGCCAAGGGCAAGGTCAACCTCGGCGTCGGCCTGCTGCTCGACACCCGCCTCGCGGCCTTCTGCACCCTGCCGGAGGGCGGCCGCGAGTTCTGCCCCGGCAACCGCGCCGGCGAGCTGTACCGCGACCTCGGCACGGCCCGCGGCACCGGCCTGATGGCGGTCTCGTACAACTTCCACCGCCGCGGCTCGCTGGTCGGCTCGGTCCAGGTGCCGTTCACGCGGCTCCGCGACTACACGATCGGCTGGAGCCTCGGCTTGCAGGTGTTCTTCTGAACCGAGGTCCTGGCATGTCCCTTGAGACATGCCTTGAGAGCCAGCTTCATGGCTCCTCGCCCTCGATGACGATCGGCGCCGTGAAGCGCGACTTCAGCGGGGTGCCGTCCGGATAATAGAAGTAGAACTCGACCCGGCGGTTGGCGGCGCGGCCCTCCTCCGTGTCGTTGTTGCCGGTCGGCTCGGCCTGGCCGCGCGAGCCGATGTGGACGCGGGCGGCGTCGATCTTGCCCTCCCCCTTGAGGAGGATCGCCTCGCGCATCTCGCGGGCGCGCTGCAGGCCGAGTTCCATGTTCTGCTCGGCCTTGCCGCGCGAATCGGTGCGGCCGATCAGCAGGACGTGGACGTCCGGGTGCTTGCCGAGCTCCTCCGCGGCCTGCTGGACCATGGGCCGGTCGTCGAAGGTGATGATGTTCGAGCCGGCGGCGAAGAAGGCCGGCGGCACCTCGGGCGGCGGCGGGTGCGAGGACGCCGTCGAGGCGCCGTGCTTGCAGGCGGCGAGGAGCAGGACCAGCGCGAGGGCGGCGCGAGGCATGGCCGGGAGGGTATCACCGCGGCCCGGTCGTGCACCCGGGCGCGGCGGGCGCTTCCGCCCCGCGCGGAGGGCACGCCGCGGCTTTCGCGGCCGGGCCGTCGCCCACGCGGTGGAACAGCGATTCCCGGAATGCGTATTGCGATTCGCAAGCGAAGCGAATCTTCGCGCATTGCGATCGATCGATTCGGCGCGCGCCGAATCGGCGGACTCGATGAACCCGACGTCATATTCGGCGACCGCGTATTCGCGCCTGGGGCCCGTCCGCGGCATGGTGGCCTCTCGGCACCAGCGGCGCGAGAGGATGATTTCCGCTGGTTCGCCGGCATTCGATCGCGCGGCGCAGATATGGCCAATGAGGCCATTCGACCTCGATGTTCAATTTAAAGAGAGTCGAGAGCACGCAATGCGCGAATAACAGTGGTCAGTTGGACTGTGTAACCTCACACATGATTGGGGGCGGTAATCGCCATTCGGGCGTCTTTGCACTTGCTTCGCATATTTTAGACGTGTATCACGGCACCGTGAACGATACACGCCCTCCCGGGGGCGTCGTCGTCATCGTCGGTCCTACCGGCGTCTGACCTCCATTGGGTCGGGCGATTCGGCTAGCCACATTTTCGAGCGTGTCTGGTGGAACGCAGTACGTCAAATCGGTCAGGTGCGGATCCGTTCTTTGTCGTGATCAGCGATGAAGGACGGCGCTCCATTGGGCCGGCGTCGCGGGTGGTGGCGAGGGGACGGGCGCGCAGCGTCCGCGCAATCGCCTCGGGGAGGATTCCATGCCCTACAATGAGTATCTCGAGATCGAGGCGCTGCAACGGCCGAGCCTGGCGGATTTTCGCGCCCGGTTCTTGGGCCCGCAGGTGCCCGTGAAGATCTCCGGGGCCATCGACGATTGGCCCGCTTTCAAGCACAACAAGTGGACGCTCGATTTCTTCGCGGCCAACTTCGGCCACGAGACCGTGGGCATCGAGCGCTTCGAGCCTGGGGAGCGGGGAGAGGGCAAGAACAGCCCCCAGGAGTACGTCAAGCACCTCAAATTCCAGGACATGAAGGTCGGCGAGCTGATCCGGATCCTCAAGGAGAAGCCCGATCACATGTACTACATGGCCCAGCACCCGTTTCGACGGTGCTTCAAGGGGCTGCGCGCCGACATCCACGAGAACCCGTACCTCCGGCACTGCATCAAGTACATCCCCGGCGCCCACATGGACTCGTACCTGTGGATCGGGCCCAGGGGGACGATGACGCCGCTCCACCAGGACCCGATGCCGAACTTCCTGATCCAGCTGACGGGTCGCAAGCTGGTGTACCTGTTCCCGCCGGAGCAGGCGCGGAAGAACCTCTATATCGGCCAGTTCGAGCGACCGTCGTTCAGCCCGGTCGACGTCGAGGCGCCGGATCTGGACGCCTGGCCGAACTACCGCGATTGTACGCCGTACCGCACGGTCATCGAGCCCGGCGAGATGTTGCACATCCCGCGCAATTGGGGGCACGCGGTGCGGTCGCTGGACATCTCGATCTCGATCTCGTCGTTTTTCATCACCTACGGCCAGCTGTTCAAGCTGCTGCCGGAGTACGTGAGCGACACGTGGAGCCGGCTGCGCGCCGGGCGGGGCTGGGATCAAGTCAACGAGCGCGCCGGGGTCAACGCCCCGCCGCGAAACGCCGACGGCCGAACATGAGCGCAGATCCACGACATCTGATGTTGGCGTTCAACGAGAACCCCGAGCCGGTCGCCCAGCCGATCCAGGCGGGTATTCAGGCCGGGGCCGAGCTCGTCAACCGCTACCCCTTCGACTCCGAGGCGCGCGTCCTCGCCGCGCTGGCGCGCTATTACGAGTGCTCGCCGGCGAACCTGGCGCTGGTGCGGGGGATCGACGAGGCCTTCGACCGGCTGAGCCACGAATTCCCGGCCATGCGATACGCCACCGCCTGGCCGGGGTTTGACGGGTACATCGGACGGATCCGGATCCACGGCTGTCGCCACCTCGAGATCCGCCTCACCGAGGAGTTCGCGCTGCACCCGGAGGACCTCGAGCGGCTGACTTCGGACGACTTCGTGTTCCTCGCCGATCCGTCGAATCCGACCGGGCGGCCGCTGTCCTCCGACGAGCTGGCGACGATCCGGGCGCGGGCCGGCAAGGTCTGCATCGACGAGACCTACGTCGACTACGCCGGCAAGAGCGCCGGCTGCCCCGCGTTCGGCGGCGGCCTGTTCGTGTTCCGCTCGTTCTCCAAGTCGTTCGGCCTCGCCGGTGCGCGGCTCGGGGCGGTGTTCGGCGAGGCCGATGTCATCGCCTCCATCAAGCGCAAGCAGTGGTACTGCAACGTCGGCGTGCTCGAGCTGCACGCGCTCGAGGCGGCGCTCGCCCACGACGGCCTGCGCGCGCGGCACGTCGAGCGCACCGTGGCCGAGCGCGAGCGCATCCGCGAGGGCCTCGCGCGCCTCGGCCTGCGCGTCTACCCCTCGGCCGGGAACTTCGTGTTGGTGAAGAACAGACCCGATCACCCCATCGACGCATTCCTCCGCGAGCGGCGGATCCGCGTCTCGAACACCGAGCGCTTCGGCCTCGCAGGCCACGTCCGCATCAGCGTCGGGCTGACGGCCGACAACGACCGATTGCTGGCGGCGATGAGCGAATACGCGGGAGGGCGCGAGCCATGACTGCAGGTGCAACACCGTCGATCGCCGAGCTGCTCGACGCCCCCTGGTTCCAGCCGGGGCTCGGCAAGACCCTCGATTACATCCGCGGCTTCGTCGGGGCCAAGGTGATCTGGCAGATGATGCAGGAGGGCGTCTTCGACGACCTCCGGGAGCAGCGGAGCCTGGAGGAGATCGCGGCCCAGCGCGGCTTCGACGCCTACCTCCTGCGCACCGTGTTCGAGTACCTCGCGGTCGAGGGCATCTTGAACAAGGACGGGCCCGCGGACGCGCCGAGCTTTCGCCTCTCCGAGTACGGCGAGCGGTTCGAGCACTACGAGGGTTGGTTCAAGATCCTCGTCGGCGGCTACGAGAACATCTTCGCCAACGTCGGCGCGATGTTGCGAAAGGGGGCCGGGGCCTACGCGCGCAACGGCAAGTGGGTCGGCACCGGGAGCTGCGAGATCTCCCAGTACGACACCATCCCCATCACCAAGGACTTCATCCGGCGCGTCAAGCCCGACGCCACCGACATCGTCGACTTCGGCTGCGGCAACGCCCTGTATCTGTGCACTTTGGCGCGCGAGCTCGGCGGCATCCGGGCCGTCGGCATCGAGCCCGACCGCGACGCCTACCAGGCGGGACTGCAGAAGATCGCCGACTTCGGGCTCGAGGGGCAGGTGCGGCTCGTCAACGTCGACGCCCTCGACTACGAGATCGAGGAGGAGCCCGACTTCATCCTCATGGGCTTCGTGCTGCAGGAGATCATCGCCCAGATCGGTCACGACGCGCTCGTCGCCTATCTCCGCCGCATGCGGACCAAGTTCGCCCGCAGCTACCTCATGGTGATGGAGGTCGATTACGACATCGACAACCGCGAGGCCATGCAGTCGCCGGTGGGGCTCGGTTACTACAACCCGTACTTTCTGCTCCACCCCTTCACGAATCAGCTGCTGCTGCCCAAACAGCGCTGGGACGAGATCTTCGCCGAGTCTGGCTACGAGATCGTCATCCGCGAGGTCACGAGCGCCAAGGCGGACCCGACCGGGTTCGGCATCTGTTACGTCCTCAAGCCCGCCGCGGAGTAGCCAGGAAGGAGCGCTGAATCATGCCAGACGCGACGCCGATCATCGTGCTTCCCTGCATCGACAACGTGCCGGGGCTGGAGGCGCTCCGCTACCTGCTTGGGCGCGAAAAGGTGCGGGTGCCGGCGGTCATCGTCCACCCCGCGCACAACGTCGTGTGCGGCGAGGAGATCGCGGCGCTGTGCGGCGAGCACGGCGTCGAGATGATCGACATCCAGACGGCGCGGGCGGAGTTCGACGCCCGGATCCGTCCGCTCGCGCCGGACTTCGTCGTCTCGATCTACTTCGACTACATCCTCGACGCGCGCTTCCTGCAGGTCGCCAGGCGCGACTCGATCAACCTCCACCCCGGTTATCTGCCCTACAACAAGGGCTTCTATTACTACGCCTGGGCCGAGCTCGACGGTACGCCGGCGGGGGTCAGCATCCACCGCATGGTCTCCGAGGTCGACGCCGGGCCTATCATCAGTCAGAGCCGCGTGCGCGTCGACAAGGCCGACACCGGCGTCGTCATCTACGACAAGCACCTGCAGGAGTCGATCCGGCTGTTTCAGGCGACCTGGCCGTCGCTGGAGGACCAGTCGTACCACGTGTTCCCGCAGCGGCACAAAGGCACCTTCAAGAAGATCGCGCAGGCCAACGCGATCCGCGAGCTCGACCCGGAGCAGCGCTACACGGCGCGGGAGTTCGTCGACCTGCTGCGCGTGTTCACCTTCGGGGAGCGCGGCGGCTGCACGATCGAGCTCGACGGCAAGCGCTACAGCGTGGCCGTGAGCCTGAACGAGGTCGGCGAGCAGACCGTGGTCATTCCCGGCACGCGGGAGCCCCTCAGGACCAAGACATCGAGGTGACGAACATGAAGCCGAAGCACATTCTCCTCGCCTACTCCGGAGGGCTCGACACCTCGGCGGGGCTCCACTTCCTCAAGCAGCACTTCGATTGCAAGGTGACCGCCTACTGCGCGGACCTCGGGCAAAAAGAGGACTGGGCGCGGATCCACGAGCGGGCTCTGGCCGCCGGCGCCGACCAGTTCGTGCTCGCCGACCTCAAGGAGACCTTCATCCGCGACTTCGTGTTTCCGGCGCTCAAGGCCAACGCGCGGTACGAGCGGACCTACCTGCTGGGCACGCCGCTGGCGCGGCCGGCGATCGTCCAGGGCCTCGTCGGCTATGCGCGTGACCACGGCGTCGACGTCCTCGCCCACGGCTGCACGCAGAAGGGCAACGACCAGGTGCGCTTCGAGCTGGCCGCGCAGTCGCTCGCGCCCGAGCTGCGGACAGTCGCGCCGTGGCGGATGTGGTCGCTCAAGTCGCGCGAGGACCTGCTCGAGTACTGCGAGCGGCACCGCGTCCCGCTCGAGCACAGCGCCGGCGACCTGCTGAGCCACGACGAGAACCTGGCCCACCGGACCACCGAGGGCGGCTACCTCGAGCACGTCGAGAACCCGTTCCGCTGGGAGCACGCGGCGTGGATCACCCCGCCGACCGAGGCCCCCGACCGCGTCGAGACCGTGCGGATCACCTACCGCGAGGGCGTGCCCGCGGCCGTCAACGGCGACGAGCTCGGCCCGGTCGAGCTCGTCCGCCGGCTCAACGAGATCGGCGGGCGCAACGGGGTCGGCCTGCAGGACATCGTCGAGAACCGCATCAACGGGCTCAAGGTCCGCGGCATCTTCGAGAACCCGGCGCTCGTCCTCCTCCACACCAGCCACGAGCACCTCGAGAAGGTCACTCTGGGCCGCGACGTCGAGCGCCTGCGCAACCTGCTGACCGACGATTACGGCGACGTGGTCTACCGCGGGCTGTGGTTCAGCGAGGAGCGGCGGGTGATGCAGGCGCTCATCGACGCCAGCCAGCGGTTCGTCAGCGGCGACGTGTGGGTCGACCTCTACAAGGGCTCGCACCGGGCCACGCGGGTGGCCTCGGAGCGCTCGCTGTACTCGCGCGACATGGTGACGCTGCACCGCGGCGAGGACATCCGCGGCGAGGACGCCACCGGGTTCCTCAACACCATCAGCATGCGGGTCCGCCTCGAGGCGACGCGGAAGGGGTGAGGTAGCGATGGACCCGGCAGACCGCTCGCACGAGAACCCCTGGTCGGGCCGCTTCGCCCGCGGCATGTCGGCGCGGCTGACCGCGTTCAACACCAGCCTGCCGATCGAGGAGCGGCTGTTCGAGTGCGACGTCGAGGGCACCAAGGCGCACGTCAGCATGCTGAACGCGGTGGGCCTGCTCGACGACGGCGAGCACCGGGCGCTGCAGCAGGCGCTCGACGAGGTCCTCGCGGAGTGGCGCGCCGGCGCGATCAAGCTGGCGCCGCGGCTCGAGGACATCCACATGAACCTCGAGGCGCTGCTGGTCGACAAGGTCGGCCAGCTCGGCAAGAAGACCCATTCGGCGCGCAGCCGCAACGACCAGCAGGCCACCGCGCAGCGGCTGTATTTCCGCCGCTCGACGCGCGCGCTGATCGACGCGATCCACGCCTGCCAGGTCGAGCTGTACGCCCATTGCCGGCGGCACGCCGACCTGATCATGCCGTCGTACACGCACCTGCAGCGGGCGGAGTTCACCCATTATGCGCACTGGCTGGCGACCTACGTCGTCATGCTCGAGCGCGACCGCAGCCGCTTCGAGGACGCCCTGCGGCGGGCCGACGAGTGCCCGCTGGGCGCCTGCGCCTCGACGGGGACCAGCCTCGGCATCGACCGGCGCCTGTCGGCCCGCCTGCTCGGCTTCTCGCGGCCGACCCGCAGCAGCATCGACGCCGTCTCCAACCGCGACTACCTGCTCGAGTTCGTCAATCACGCGGCGATCCTGATGATCACGCTGTCGCGGCTGTCCGAGGAGATCATCACCTTCAGCAGCCAGGAGTTCGGGTTCCTCGCGCTCGACGACGCGCTGTGCACCGGCAGCTCGATCATGCCGCAGAAGAAGAACCCGGACGTGCTCGAGCTCGTCCGCGGCAAGTCCGGCGTCGTCGTCGGCAACGCGACGAGCCTGCTGGTGATCTGCAAGTCGCTGCCGCTCGGCTACAACAAGGACCTGCAGGAGGACAAGACGGCGTGGTTCTCCGCGCTCGACAACTGCATGTCCTCGCTGGCGCTCATCGGCGACGTCGTCCAGACGATGACGCCGTCGGCCGAGCGCATGACCGCCGCGACCCGCAGCGGGCACATCCTCGCCACCGAGTACGCCAATTATCTGGTCAAGAAGGGCCTGCCCTTCCGCGACGCTCACCGCCTCGTCGGCGGGCTGGTCAAGCGGGCGGAAGCCGACGGCGTCGACGTCTCGGAGCTCCCGCTCGACGTCCTGCGCGACGCCAGCGAGCTGTTCGACGAGGACATCCAGGCGATGAGCGTCCGCGAGATCGCCGCGAAGAAGAACTCCGTCGGCTCCTGCGGCGACGCCGCCCTGCCGGCCCTGCTGCAGGAGCTCGGGGAGCTGCTCGACGACTACGAATCACGACGGGGGCGCGACGCAGGTTGAGAGCGCGCCCATTCACCCTTGCCATTCGATCGGAGCCGAACGTGTCTTGGTCGCTACCCGAGGGAACCGCAGCTTCCGGCGTCTCCTTTGGTTCCTTCGGGGAGCTGCTGCAGGGGGCTTTGCCTGACGGCGAGGACTTCCTCGTCACGCTGCCGATCGAGCGCCACGCGGTGGCCCACTTCTACCGCTCCGACGAGAGCGAGACGCTCGAGGTGTGCCCGCGCTGGAAGACCAAATCGCAGCGGCTGGCCCAGAGCCTGCTGCGCAAGTACGGCGAGAGCGGCGGCGGCCAGCTGTTCCTGGCCAGCGAGATCCCGTGCGGCAAGGGCCTCAGCAGCTCGTCGGCCGACCTCGTCGCCACCGCGCGGGCGATCGAGGCCCACCTCGGCTTCGAGCTGCCGGTCGACGAGCTGTGCCGCAGCCTCAGCGAGGTCGAGCCGACCGACGGGGTGATGTTCTCGGAGTCGGTGGCCTACTTCCACGTCAAGGGGGCGCTGCTCGAGCGGCTCGGCTTTCTGCCGCAGGTCGAGGTGCTGTCGCTCGACGAGGGCGGGCAGATCGAGACCCTCGAGTACCACCGGCGCGGCGCCGCTCACTATTCGCTCGAAGAGAAGCGACGGTTCCGCGAGATGCTCGACCGGATCCGCCGCGGGTTCCAGCGCGGTGACCTGCACGCGGTGGGCGAGGTGTCGACCACCAGCGCGTACGTCAATCAGCGGTTCAACCGCAAGAAGTACCTCGATTTGATGCATGCGGTGTGCGAGCAGACCGGCGGCGCGGGCCTCATCACCACGCACAGCGGGACGTGCCTCGGGATCCTGTACGACCGCACCGAGGCCGACCACGCGGCGCGCTGCGAGCGGGCCCAGGCGGAATTGCGGCCCTACGGGCAGGTCGAGGTCTACACGGCCCTCAAGGCGCCGATGCGGCCGCCGAGCACTCTGGACTGGAGCAGCTTTGACCGGACCTGAGGCACACGCGTCTCCGTTCGCGGGCAAGCGGCGCCAGCGTCCGTTCCTGCGCCGGCTGTTCTACCGCGAGGACGCCTTCGACGTGCTCGATCCGCCCGAGCTGACCGCGCTGTTCGAAGCCTTCGCCTGCGTGGTCCGCCTGCACCCCGTGATCCTCTACTGGGTGCATCGGCTCGACGCGCGCGAATATCTGGTGTCGAGCTTCCGCCACCGCTCGATGGTCAAATACTCGGAGCTCGAGGTCGTCCACGTCACTCCGGACGAGATCGGCTATTACCGGCTGCCGGGGGCCCGGATCGGCGGGGGCGGGCGGGTCGAGCCGGGGCTGTATTCGCTGGCGATCCAGGCGCCGGGCGGCCGCCGCCATTATCTGCGGATCCGCAAGTGCGACCACGGCCAGCTCCACCTCGACGAGGTGTGCGAGCGCCCCGAACGCGACGCCGCGTCGTTCCAGTCGTTCCCGCGTCACACCCTCGATCGCAGCAAGTTCGCCGCCGAGATGGCGACGCTCGTCGAGCGCGGCCTCGAGTGGGACTACCAGCGCGCGCTGCTCGGCGAGCCCGATCCGTTCACCGAGGCCGAATGGGGCGAGATGACCCGCAAGTGCGCGGGGCTGAGCCCGAGGATCGACGCCTTCCTCGCCGAGATCCGCCGGCGCGACCGTTCGCGGAGGGTCAGCACATGAACGCCAAGATCTTTGACAACAGGTCGAGCTCGCTGTGCGACCCGTCGCTGATCGGCCTGGGGCCGAACCTGGTGGTGGCGTCGTTTCGCCTGATGAAGATCCTGCCGGCCAAGTACATCATCGAACGCGGGATCGCGCGCGGGGAGATCCACCGCGACGTGCCGATCGTGGAGAGCTCGAGCGGGACGTTCGCGCTGGGGATCGGGATCGTCTGCGCGGAGAAGGGGATCCCGTTCCACATCGTCAGCGACGCGGCGATCGACGACCGGCTCGAGGAGCTGCTGCAACACCTCGGCGGCAAGGTGCAGATCGTCGGCTCGGGGCTCGGCACCGACAACAACATCCAGGTGATGCGCCTCGAGGCGCTGCAGGAGCTCATCCGCGACAACCCGCGCACGTTCTGGACGCGACAGTACGACAACCTCGACAACCAGCGGGCCTACCGCGAGTTCGCCGAGCAGCTGCTGAACACGCTCGGCACCGACATCGTGGTGGTGGCGACCGTCGGCTCGGGCGGGTCGTCGTGCGGGACGATCAAGACGCTGCGAGAGATCGATCCGTCGATCAAGCTGGTCGGGGTCGACACGTTCGGCAGCGTGCTGTTCGGCCTGCCGGTGGGCAAGCGCAAGCTGCGTGGCTTGGGTAATTCGATCCACCCGGGCAACCTCGATCACTCGTGCTTCGACGAGGTCCACTGGGTCTCGGCCGGTGATGCGTTCGCGTGGACGCGCCGGCTCCACAGCGAGTTCGGCCTGTTCTGCGGCCCGACCTCGGGCGCGGCGTATCAGGTGGCGCGGTGGCTGCACGCGCCCGGGAAGACCGTGGTGTTCCTCGCGCCGGACGAGGGCTATCGCTACATGGACACTGTGTTCAATCGGCAGTGGTTGGCCGCCAACGAGTTCGACCGCGTGGTGCCGACCGAGGCGCCGACGCGGGTGAGCCACCCGGCGCAGGCGAGCGGGCCGTGGGCCTATATCGAGTGGGATCGGCGGACTCTGGCGGAGGTGACCGGTCAGCCTCACCTCGTGGTCCCGGTGATGGAGCAGCTCGGTCGGAGGCCCTCGTGGTGAGCGCGACGCCCTCGCGCGGTGAGAACGGGAGCTTCGTTTTCATCGAGAGCAACACCACGGGCACGGGGCAGCTGTGCCTGCGACGCGCGCGCGAGCGGGGCTTTCGCGTGCTGTTCCTGAGCGCGCGGCCGGAGCTCTACCCCTATTTGTCGGCGGAGATGGTGGCCCCGCACGTGGTCGACACCGGCGACGTCGCGGCGATCTGCCGCCTGCTCGCGCAGCAGGGCGACGTCGTCGGGGTGATGTCGACGTCGGAGTACTTCATCGAGACCGCGGCGCAGGTCGCCGCTCGCCTGTCGCTCCCGGGGCCGGACGTCGAGGGCGTGCGCAACTGTCGCGACAAGGGCCGGCTCGCGCGAGCGCTCGAGCGGGCCGGCGTGAACGCGCCCGAGACCTTCCAGGTCGACGCGCCGGCGCTGCTCGAGCAGCTGGCGCCGAAGCTGAAGTTCCCGGTGGTGGTCAAGCCGATCTTCGGCTCCGGCAGCGTCGGCGTGCGCCTGGTGGCCACCGCGGCCGAGCTGCTGGCAGTGGGCAGGAAGATGCTGGGCGAGCCGCGCAACGAACGCGGCATCGCGGTGCCGCCGGACATCCTGATCCAGGCGTTTCTACCCGGCGAGGAATTCTCCGTCGAGGTGTTCAGCGTCGGCGGTCGCGACCACGTCGTCGGCATCACCAAGAAGCACCTCGGGGCAGCGCCGTTCTTCGTCGAGATGGGCCACGACTTCCCCGCTCGCGTCGGCCCGGCGACCGGGCGCGCGCTGCAATCATTGGTGACGGAGGCGCTGCGCGCCGTCGGCTACCGCGCGGGCCCGTCCCACGTCGAGTGCCGCTTGGGCAGCGACGGTCGGCCCGCGATCATCGAGATCAACCCGCGCCTGGCCGGCGGGATGATCCCGAAGGTCGTCGAGATGGCGATCGGCGTCGACCTCCTGGGCGCGGTCGTCGACTTCTTCGCCGGCCGCGAGGTCGAGCTGACGCCGGTGCGCGAGCGCTGCGCTGCGATCCGCTTCTTCGCCGCCGAGCGAGCGGGCGTGGTCGAGGCGCTGCACTCGCCGCTCGGCGAGCCGCGGACCGACGACGTGGAGGCGGTGTTCGCCGCGCTCAAGCCGGTCGGGACGCACGTCGAGCCGCAGGGCGACTTCCGCGACCGCCTGGCCTACGTCATCGCCGCCAGCGAGCGCCCGGAGGTGCTGGACCAGGCGCTGCGGTCGATGCTCGCGCACGAGGTGGTGCAGCTGAGCGCGCCGCGAGCGGGCGACGAGGTCGCATCCGCAAGCTGCTCACGCCCGAGGCGCTCGAGATCGTCCGCAAGCTGCCGCCGCCGACCGAGCGCATCGCCGAGCTCGAGCGCCTCGCGGCCATCGACGAGGCGCACCTGCTCATGCTGGTCGAGGCGAGCATCCTCGACGCGGCCGCGGTCGCGCCGGTGTTGACGGAGATCGCGGCGATGCGGGCCGCTCGCTTCGCGGAGCTCGTCGACCGGCAGGCGCCGCGGGGCATCTATTCGCTGTACGAGCAGGCGCTGATCGCCCGGCTCGGGCCGCAGGTCGCCGGCGCAGTCCACACAGCGCGCTCGCGCAACGACATCCACGCGTGCCTGTTCAAGCTCGAGGCGCGCGAGTGGTTGACGCACACCTTCCGCGCGCTGTGGCGCCTGCGGGCCGCGCTGCTGGCCAAGGCCGCGGACACGTTGGACGTGGTCCTGCCGGTGTATAGCCAATTCCAGCCGGGCCAGCCCGGGGTGCTCGCGTATTACTTGTGGTCGCTGGACGCCGCGCTGGCGCGCGACCAGCAGGCGCTCGCGCAGCTCTTCGACGATCTGCAGGTGTGCCCGTTGGGGGCAGGCGCCGGGGCGGGGACCGACTTTCCCATCCGCCCGCAGGTCACTGCGGAGCTGCTCGGCTTCTCGGCGAGCCACCGCAGCGCGCTCGATGCAGTCGCCAGCCGCGACCTCGCCCTGCGCCTGCTCGGCGCCTGGGCGGTGTGCAGCACGAACCTCAGCCGCCTCGCCCAGGACCTGCAGCTCTGGACAATGGCGGACGTCGGCCTGTTCGGGCTGCCGGACGAGCTGGCCGGCGGCTCGTCGCTGATGCCGCAGAAGAAGAACCCGTACCTGCTCGAGATCGTCAAGGGCAAGCTGGTGGCGCTGCCGAGCGCGCTGGGCTTCGCGCTGCACGCGATGCAGAAGACGCCCTTCAGCAACGCGATCGAGGTCGGCACCGAGGGCGTGTCGCAGTGCGGAGCGTCGGCGACTGCGCTGGCGGACAGCTGCGATCTGCTGCGCCTGATGATCGAGGGCCTGACGCCGCGGCCGGGTCGCGGCGAGGCGCTCGCGCGGCGCGGCGTGGTGGTAGCGACCCAGGTCGCCAACGCCCTGGTGCGCGCGGGACAGATGACGTTTCACGAGGCTCATCGCGCGGTCGGCTCGCGCATCGCCGGCGCCATCGACGATGGCGGCGATCCGCTGGCGGCGCTGGCGGGGCTGACCCAAGAGACATTCGCCGACGTCGGCGCCGCGGCCCGGGCGCTGCGTCACGGCGGCGGCCCGGGCGTGGTCGGCGAGCAGCTCGGCGAGGCTCGCGGCGCGCTGCGGCGGGACGCCGACGAGTTTCACCGGCGGAGCTCGAGCTGGAGCGTCGCGGAGCGCCGGCGCAGCGCGGCGGTCCAGGCCTTGATCGCGCGAGTCACTGACCCGGGCGCGGGAGGATCCGATGATTGACATGCTCAGCGACACGGTGACCCAGCCGACCGCGGCGATGCGCCAGGCGATGTTCAACGCCGAGGTCGGCGACGCCTGTTACGGCGAGGACCCGACCGTGACGCGGCTCGAGGCGCTGGCGGCGGAGATGCTCGGCAAGGAGGACGCGGCGCTGGTGTGCAGCGGGACGCAGGGCAACCTGACCGCGCTGCTCGCCCACTGCCCGCGCGGCCACGAGGTCATCCTCGGCGACCGCACCGATCTCTACGACTTCGAGGCCGGCAGCGTCTCGGTCGTCGGCGGCCTGCCGCTGCACCCGGTCGCCACGCAGCTCGACGGGACCCTGGCGCTGGCCGATCTGCGGGCGGCGATCCGCGATCGCTCGGATCATCAATGCGCGCCGGCGGGGGTGCTCGTGCTCGAGAACCCGCACTGCCAGATGGGCGGGCGCGTGCTGCCGGCGGCCTACGTCGCAGCAGTGCGGGCGCTGGCAGACGAGCACGGCCTGCCGATTCACCTCGACGGGGCGCGCCTGTTCAACGCCGCGGTAGCGACGGGGCGCAGCGCGGCGGAGCTGGCCCGCGACGCCGATTCGGTGCAGTTCTGCCTGTCGAAGGGGCTGGCGGCGCCGTTCGGCTCGATGGTGTGCGGCCGCCGGGCCTTCATCGATCGGGTCAAGCGCTACCGCAAGCTGCTCGGCGGCGGCCTGCGCCAGGCCGGAGTCATGGCGAGCGCGGGGATCGTCGCGCTCTCGACGATGGTCGAGCGGCTGGCGGAGGACCATCGGCGCGCGGCCCGGTTGGCAGAGCTGCTGCGCGAGGTCCCCGGCGTCCGCCTCACGCCGCCGGTGATCGAGACCAACATGCTCTTCTTTCGCGTCGAGCGCGACGACCTGTCGACCGCGGACTTCCTGGCACTGCTGTCGCGCCGCGGCGTGCGAATGGGGACCCTGCGCGACGGCGTGGTCCGGGCCGTCGTCCACTACATGATCGGCGACGAGGACGTCAAGGCCGCCGCCGCCGCGGTCCGCTCGATCTTGTCGGCCGGAGCCCACCGCTAGCGCTGCGCCGAGGAGCCCTCGATGCACGAACACAAGCACCTTGTCGAGGTCTGCGAGGCCAGCCGCGAGCGCCACGGCGACAAGCTCGCCTACCGCTATTTGCGCGACGGCGGCGACGCGCAGGCCCTGAGCTTCGCGGCGCTGCGCGACGCGGCGGTGGGGCTGGCGGCGCGGCTGCAGCAGGTCGGCGCGCGCGGCGATCGGGCGCTGATCATCTGCCCGCAAGGCATGGACTACGTGACCGCGCTGTGGGGCTGCATCTACAGCGGCCTGATCGCGGTGCCGGCTTACGCGCCGCGCAACAGCCATCACGCGGAGCGCCTCAAGACGATCGTCGAGAGCGCGCAGGCGCGGGTGGTCCTGCTGTCCAGCCGGCAGCTCCGGGCGGTGCGCAGCATCGACGAGAAGCAGGGGATGCTGGCCTCGCTGCGCTGGATCGTGGTCGACGACCCGGCGAGCGACGAGGCGACCGCGGACGCCTGGGTACCGCCGGCGATCGAGCCCGACGACCTCGCGCTGCTGCAGTACACCTCCGGCTCGGTGAAGGCGCCGCGCGGCGTGATGGTCTCGCACCGCAACATGCTCGCCAATCAGGCGATGATCCGGCGCGCGTTCGGCCACGGGCCCGACACGACCGCGGTGCTGTGGCTGCCGCTGTTCCACGACATGGGGCTCGTCAGCCTGATCCAGGGCGTGTACAGCGGCTACTCGTCGCATCTGCTGAGCCCGCTCGAGTTCCTCACCCGGCCGCTGCGCTGGCTCGAGGCGATCACCGAGCTGCGCGGCACGACCACCGCCGCGCCCGACTTCGCCTATCGCCTGTGCGTCGAGAAGATCCGCGACGAGCAGCTGGCCCAGCTCGACCTGTCGTCGCTGGTGACCGCGATCGACGGCGCAGAGCCGGTCTCGCCCGCCAACCTCGACGCGTTCGCACGCCGCTTCGCGGCCTGCGGTTTTCGTCGCAGCGCGTTCTTCCCGTCCTACGGGCTGGCGGAGGCGACCTTGCTGGTGACCGGCCGTCGCCCCGGCGGGGCGCCGCGCATCACGACGCAGGTCCTGAGCGAGGCGGGCCGCGAGGTCGCGCGGATCGCCTGCGGGCTGCCGGTCGACGGCTGCGAGGTGCGCGTCGTCGACGAGCGCGGAAGGACATGTCCTGCGGGACATGTCGGCGAGATCTGGGTGCGCGGCGAGCACGTCGCCGCCGGCTACTGGAACGACCCGGCCGCCACGCGCGAGACCTTCGGCGCGGTCACTGGCGAGGGCGAGGGCGGGTTCTTGCGCACCGGCGACCTGGGCTACCTCGACGACGACGAGCTGGTGGTGTCGGGGCGGATCAAGGATCTCATCATCGTCCGCGGGGCCAACTATTATCCCAACGACATCGAGGCGACTGCGACGGCCTCCCACCCGCAGTTGGTCGCCGGCGGCGCCGCTGCGTTCGTCGACGCCGACGAGCGGCTGTGCGTGGTCGCGGAGCTGCGCAAGGACGCGACGCAGCCGCTGGCGCTCGAGGCGGCGATCGTGGCCGCGGTGTCCGAGACGTACGGCCTCCAGGTCGAGCGCGTGGTGCTCGTCAAGGAGCGCACGCTGCCCAGGACCTCGAGCGGGAAGATCCAGCGCGGCGAGACGCGGCGCGCGCTCGCGGCCGACGAGCTCCACGTGGTCCACGTCAGCGCCGGCGCGACGGAGCTGCAGCGCTTGCTCGAGGCGGCGGACGAGAACGACGGGCAGGAGATCCTCGGCGGCTTCTTGCTCGGCCTGCTCGCCGAGCAGCTCGGGCTGCCGCTACACCGCCTGTCGCGTCACAAGAGCGTGACGGCGCTCGGGCTCGACTCGCTCGCGCTGGTCCAGCTGAAGGACCGCGTCGAGGCCGAGCTGCCGATCGAGCTGCCGGCGGAGCTGCTGTTCGCCGAGACGACGATCGCGACGCTGGCCTCCGAGATTTTTAAAAGGATGTCGCGGGACGAGGAGCGGGGCGAGGCGAGGTCCTCGGCGCCGAGCTCGGGGCGGTTCGCGGCGACGACTTCGCAGACGATCTTGTGGGCGATCCAGCAGCGCGAGCGGGACGCCACTGCCTACAACGAGGGGCTAATGGCGCGCGTCGAGGGGCCGATCGATCTGGCGGCGCTGCGTGCGAGCCTCGAGGTTCTGACGCGGCGTCATCCGGCTCTGCGCACCACGTTTGAAGAATGCGACGGGCAGCTCTGGCAGCGCGTCGCGCCAGCGTCCGCGGTCGAGCTGCAGGTCGAGTCGGCCGCGTCGACGGAGCAGGCGCTGGCGTCCGGGCGCGCCGTGCTCGACGCGCCGTTCGAGCTGGAGCGCGAGGCCTGGCGCTGGCGCGTGATTCATGGCCCGGAGGGCAGCTACCTCGCCTTTGCGGTCCACCACATCGTGTTCGACATGTGGTCGTTCGGGGTGTTCCTCGCGGAGCTCGGGGCGATCTACGGCGCGTGCGTGGCGGATCAGCCGCTGCCGTTGCCGGCAGTCGAGCAGGGGGCGGCGTGGCTCGAGCGGGCGCGCACTCAGGAGGAGCACCTCGCGTCGGCCGCGGGCCAGCGCGACCTCGGCTACTGGCGAGAGGCGCTGGCAGGGGCGCCGCCGACGTCGCGGTTTCCGGCCGCGAACGCGACGCGGGCTCGCGGGGCGAGGCGGCAGCGCTTCGTGGTGTCGAGAGCGTCGCTGGCGGCGCTGCAGGGCTTCGCTCGCGCGGAGGAGCTCACCCTGTTTCAGGTGCTGCTGGGCGGGTTCTTCCTGCTGCTGAGCAAGTACACCGGGCAGGACGACCTGGTGATCGGTACGCCGCTGCTCGGGCGCGTCCACGGTGATTCTCTGCGCGACCTCGGCTACTTCGTCAACCTGGCGCCGGTGCGTGTGCGAGGTGTAGAGAACACCGACGTCCGCGGCTTGCTGCGGCAGACGAAGCGGAGCCTCGAGGGATGTCAGCGTCACCAGGCGATCCCGTTCGCGCGGCTGGTCGAGGCGCTCGGCGGGGGCGCGAGCTGGGTGCAGACCTCGTTCTCGCTGCTGTCGTCGCAGCTCGCCGGCCGCGGTGAGCTCGCGCCGTTCGTCCTCGGCACTGCCGGGGGACGGCTGCGGCTCGGCGCCGCGACGCTGCATTCGTGCGCGCACGAGCGGCGGGAGGCGCAGTTCGATCTGGCGTGCACGCTCATGGAGCGCGACGGGGAGCTGCACGGCCACGTCGACGTCCGCGCGGATCTTTATGAGGCGGACACAGTCGAGCGCCTGGTCGCTAACTACGTCGCGTTGCTCGAGCGGATGGTCCAGTCCGCCGATCGTGAGACGCGCTCGCTGTCTGCCGTCAGCGACCCAGAGCGCGCGCTGCTCCGCAAGCACTTGCGGCGCTCGGCCAGGCCGTCGGCGAACGCGAGCGTCGTCGAGTGGTTCCGTGCCGCGGCGAATCGATACGGCGAGCAGGTCGCGCTGGCGGGCGCGGGCGTGACGCTCACCTATGCCGAGCTCGAGCGCGCGACCGACTGCGTCGCGCGGGCGCTCGTCGAGCGCGGCCTGCGGCGTGGGGAATTCGTCGCGCTGGCCTTCGCCGACCGCACGCGCCAGACGATCGCCGCGGTGGCGGTGCTCAAGGCGGCCGGCGTGTTCGTGCCCCTCGACCTCGGCCACCCCGGCGAGCGCCTGCGTCATTGCGTGCGCGACTCGGGGGCGACGTGGATCCTCGCTGACGAGGCCTCGGCGGGGCGCATCGCGGCGAGCGGCGCTGCCGTGCTGGTGCTCGATCAGTTGAGCGCGAGCGGGAGCTCGATCGCGTTGCCAACGCTCGCGAGCGACGACCTCGCCTATTGCATCTACACCAGCGGCTCCACCGGCGCGCCGAAGGGCGTGGTGGTGCCGCACCGCGGGCTGCTGAACCTCGTCGAGTGGCACGTGGCGAGCTTCGCCGTCGACGCCTCGGCTCGCGCGTCGCTCCTCGCCGGCCCGGCCTTCGACGTCGCGGTCTGGGAGGTCTGGCCGTATCTCTGCACCGGCGGCGCGCTGCTCGAGCCGCCCGAGGCGATCAAGGCTGCGGCGCCCGAGCTGGCGCGGTGGATCCGCGAGCAACGCCTGACGCACAGCTTCGTGCCGACCGCGCTGGTCGAGCTGATGCTCGAAGATCTCTCGCTCGACCTCGGCGCGCTGCGCTACCTGCTCACCGCCGGCGATCGCCTGCGCGTGCGGCCGCGGCCCGGGCAGTCGTTCCATTGCATCAATGCCTACGGCCCGACCGAGAACTCGGTGATCACCACCGCAGGTCGCGTCGAGCCCGACGGCGACGGCCTGCCCGACATCGGCGAGCCCATCGCCGGTCAGGAGCTTTACATCCTCGATCGCCACGGCAACGAGGCGCCGCTCGGCGTGCTCGGCGAGCTGCACATCAGCGGCGAGGGGCTGGCGCGCGAGTACCACCGCCAACCGGTGCGCACCGCGGAGCGCTTCGTACCCGACCCGTTCGTGCCGGGCGGCCGCATGTACGCGAGCGGCGACGTGGTGCGTCTCGACGGCGCGGGCCGCATTCACTTCGTGGCGCGCAACGACGACCAGGTGAAGATCCGCGGCCATCGGGTCGAGCTCGGCGAGCTCGAGGCGGTCCTGCTGCGTCACCCGCAGATCTCTCAGTGCAAGGTGACGCTGCAGTCGTCGGCGGCGATAGGTCCCTGGATCGCGGCGTACGTGAGCGCGCCGAGCGGCAACGGACCCGAGCTCGAGGCGGACCTGCGGACGTGGTTGCACGAGCGGCTGCCCGCTTACATGGTGCCGGGCGCGTTTCGCTGGCTCGACGCGCTGCCGGTCGATGCCAACGGCAAGATCGATCGCAAGCAGCTGCCGCCGATCGCCGAGCCGAGCGCCGAGCGGTCGGCGCCGACGCCGTTCCACGGTCCGCTCGAGCAGGAGGTCGCGCTGCTGTTCGCCGAGTTGATCGGCGCGGCGGAGGTCGGCCGCGACGACGACTTCTTCGCGCTCGGCGGTCACTCGTTGCTGGCGGGCCGTCTGGTCCAGCGGGTGCGCGAGCGCCTGGGGCTCCGCATCAGCATCGCCGACATTTTTAATAATTCGCGGGTCCACGCGCTTGCGGCGTTCTTGTTGGCGCGTGGCGGGACGACCGAGCCGGCGGTGCTTGGGCCCGATCTGCAACGAGTGCCGCTGAGCCCTGCGCAGCGGCGGCTGTGGTTCCTGCAGCGGCTGAATCCGCGCTCGACCGACTACAACATGACCGGGGTCGTCCGCGTCCGCGGCGAGCTCGATCTCGCGGCGCTCGAGGGTGCCTTCGCAAAGGTGGTCGCCAGGCACGGCGCGCTGCGGACGCGCTTCCCCGAGCACGAGGGCGAGCCGTACCAGGAGGTGCTGGCGCACGGGACCGTCTCGCTCGAATGCGTGCATCTCGATTCGCGCGAGGACGAGGAGCGCGACGCGGCCGTGGAGCGCATCCTGCGAGCGTGGGAGGCCGAGCCCTTCGCGCTCGCCGAGGGGCCCTTGCTGCGGACCCGCTTTCTCGCGCTCGCGCCCGACGAGGGCCTGCTGTTTCTCAGCGTGCATCACATCGTCGCCGACGGGCGCTCGCTGCAGATCTTGCTCGCCGAGCTGGCCGCGTTCTACCGCGCCGCGAGGGCCGGGCAGGAGATCGGCGAGCTCGCACCGGTCGCGCAATACGTCGACCACGCGCTGGCGAGTCTCGGCGAGGAGGCGCGCGCGCGTCAGTCGGCTGCGCGCGCGTATTGGCAGCAGCACCTGACGTCGCTGCCGCCCAAGCTGTCCGTCCCGTCGCTGCCGCCCGGGAGCGACGAGCGCGACGGCGGCGAGCTGCGGCGACCGTTGCCGCTCGCGCTGGTGGATCAGGTCCGCACCCGCGCGATGGCGTGGAAGACCACCGAGTTCTCGATCTACCTGGCGACTCTCGCGCTGCTGCTCGGCAAGACCAGCGGCGAGCCGCGGCTCTTGCTCGGCATCGCCTACGAGGGCCGAGACCGGGCCGAGCTGCAGGGCGCGGTGGGCTTCTTCGTCAATGTCCTGCCGATCCTCGCCGAGATGGCGACGGACGAGGGCTTCGACGCGTTGCTCGCTCGCGTGCGGCGCCACCTGACGCAGGCGATGGCGCACAGCGACGCGAGCTACGAGGACATCGTGCAGCTGGCTCGCCCGCGAGGCGACGGCGCCGCGTCGGAGTTGGTCCAGGTGATGTTCGACTTCGAACAGTTCACCCCGGAGCGCCTCGAGCTCGACGGCGTCGACGCAGTCGTCGTCGCGCGGCACGACAGCACTGCCAAGTTCGATCTCACCTTCCGCTGCCGGATCGGCGGCGACGAGCCGACGATCGCCTGCAACTATCGCCGGAAGATTTACGGCAGCGTCGTGATCGAGGGCCTGCTCGCGGCCTACGTCGCGCTGCTGCGCCAGGTCCTCGTCGACCCCGCGGTCCCGCTCGCGGCGCTGCGCCTCGTCGACGACGCGACCGCGGCCGAGCTCCTCCGCCGCGGCGTGGGCCCCGAGCACGCGCTCCCGGCCGGCTCGCTCGTCGAGCGCTTCGAGGCCGGCGTGCGCGCACACCCCGAGCGCCCCGCGCTGGTCTCGGCTGACGGCGAGCGGCTCAGCTATCGGGCGCTCGACGCGAGCGCCAACCGACTGGCGCGGGCGCTCCGCGAGGCAGGCGTGAAGGCGGGCGACGTCGCGGCGATCTGCCTGCCGCCGGGCCCGCGCTTCGTGCTCTCGGCGCTGGCGATCCTCAAGCTCGGCGCTGCCTATGCGCCGATCGATCCGCGCTATCCGAGCGAGCGCAGGCAGGCGATCGTCGCCGACTGCCGCGCGCCGATCGTCATCACCGAGGACGGGTGGTCCGGCCTCGCAGCTCGCATGCCGGCCTGCTCCGACGCGCCGCTCGGCGTCCGCACCGACGCCGAGGCGCCCGTCTACGTCGTCTACACCTCGGGCACCACCGGCGCGCCGAAGGGCGTCGTGATCCCGCAGCGGGGCCTCGTCAATCTGTGCCACTGGCACGCGCGCACCTACGGCCTCGAGCGCGGCGAAGCGATCCGCGCCGCTCAGACGGCGGGCATCGGCTTCGACGCCGCGGTGTGGGAGCTCTGGCCGTACCTGCTGACCGGCGCGAGCGTGTGGTTCGCACCCGACGCGGTGCGCACTGATTCGCGAGCGCTGGCGCGGTGGTTGACCGAGACTCGAGTGACGCACGCGTTCGTGGCCACGCCGCTGGCGCACGAGCTGCTCGGCGACGGCTGGTGTGGATCGAGCGACCTCGAGTTCATTCTCACTGGCGGCGAGCGACTGACGAGCCGGGCGCTCGCGGGCGCGAGGTACCGACTCGTCAATCACTACGGCCCCTCGGAGAACACTGTGGTAGCGACCGCCGACGCCGTCGCGCTGAATGGGACGCGCTCCCCGGCGATCGGTCGGCCGATCGACAACGTCGCGGCGCGGGTGCTCGGCCGCGACGGCCAGCTGCTGCCGCCGGGGATCGTCGGCGAGCTCTACCTCGGCGGCGCGTCGCTGTTCCTCGGGTATCGCAACGATCCGGAGGCGACGCGGCGGCTGCGAATCGCCGACCCGTTCGCGCCCGGTGAATGGCTGTACCGCACCGGCGATCGCGTGGCCTGGAACGACGCCGACGAGCTCGAGTTCGTCGGTCGCGCCGACGAGCAGTTAAAAATTCGCGGCTTCCGCATCGAGCCGGGCGAGATCGTCGCCAGGCTGAGCGCGCAGCCGAAAGTGCAGAGCGCGGTGGTGCGACCCGTCGAGCATCCGGCGACGGGCCTGCACCTGGCCGCCTACGTCGTCGCCCGGCCCGGCGAGACGATCGACGTCGCCGAGCTGCGCGACGCCCTGGTCCGCTCGCTGCCCGGCTTCATGGTGCCCACCTTCATCCTCGTGCTCGAAGGCTTGCCGCTGACGAGCAACGGCAAGGTCGACGTCGAGCGGCTGCCGTTGCCGAGCTGGGACGCGGGGCCGGCAGTGCGTCCGCTCGCCACTGCGACGGAGCGATCGCTCGCAGCGATCTGGTCGCAGCTCCTCGGCGCTGCGGTGGAAGACGCGAGCGCCAACTTCTTCGCGTTGGGAGGCCACTCGTTGCTCGCGGCCCGGGCGGCAGCGGCGATCGAGGCCGAGCTCGGGCGGGAATGCCCGCTGCAGACCTTTTTCACAGCGGCGACGCTGGCCGAGCTGGCGGCGGCGATCGACGCGGAGGCGGCGTATCTGCCGATCCCGCGGATGACGCCGGGCGAGCGAGTCCCGCTCTCGCCGCTGCAGCGACGGCTGTGGCTGATCCAGCAGTTCGAGCCCGAGAGCGTCGCCTACAACGTCGTCGGAGCGCTCGAGCTCGCCGGCGTCATCGACCTGCCTGCCCTGTGGCGGGCCGTCGCGGAGTTGCTCGCGCGGCACGGCGCGCTGCGCAGCCGCATCGAGGTGATCGACGGCGAGCCCTGTCAGTTGGTGATGGACGCGGACGAGGTTTTCGTCGCGCGCGTGTGGACCTGGGACGACTTCCGCGGGATGGCTCGCGCCGAGCAGGACGCCCGCCTCGCGGACACGATCGCTGGGCTGGCGCGCGAGCGCTTCGATCTGCAGCGCGGCCCGCTGCTGCGGCTCGGTGGCCTCGCGCTCGCCGACGATCGTGTCGTGTTGACGGTGGCGGTGCATCACATCGTCGTCGACGAGTGGTCGATGGCGGTGCTGCAGCGCGACCTGCTCGCGTTCTATCACGCGTCGCGGCGCGGACAGGCCCCCGAGCTGCGCGAGCTGTCCGTCGACTACGCGGATTACAGCGCGTGGGCCACCCGGAGGCTGCACTCCCGCGAGGACGCGCTGCTGGCCTTCTGGATCGAGTATTTGCGCGATCGGCCGACGCCCGCCTCGCTGCCGCGCAACGCCCGGCCGGGGGTCGAGTGTGGGGCGGGCCAGACTCGCTCGCTCGCGCTCGGCGAGGCGCTGTCGACCCGCGTGCGTGCCCGGGCCCGCGACGAGGGCCTGTCGCTCCTGACAATTCTGTTCGCCGCGCACGTCGCCTGGCTGTATCAACTGACGCGGACAACCGACCTGATCGTCGGCACGCCCATGCATCAGCGCGGTCGGCCCGAGCTCGCGGATGTCGTCGGCTTCTTCGTCAACACCCTGCCGATCCGCATCCGCTTCAACCGCGCCTCGAGCTTCCGCGAGCTGCTCGCGCAAGTGCGGGACAACCTCGCTGCAGTCCATCGGCATCACGAGCTGTCCTTCGAGCGGATCGCCGAGCACACCGTCGCTGGCGACGAGCCGCTTTATCGGACCATGTTCGATCTGCGGCAGCGGCCGACTCTCGCCGCCGAGCGCGGCGACCTCGTTATCAAAACCCTCGCCCAGCACGTCGACGCGCCGATGGCCGACCTCGCAGTGACCCTCGCCGAGGGCGAGGACGGGCTCGTGTGGTCGTGCACCTTCCGCGCAGAACTGTTCGACGCCGAGGCGATCGCGGCGTGGGGGCAGGGCTTCCGCGCGTTGCTCGAGGCCGCGGTCGCCGACATGGAGCGGCCCGTGCACGGCTTGCCGTTCGCGCCGCCGCAGCGGCCAGCCGTCACGCCCCCGCGCGCCGCGGGACGCAAGCGCGGCGCGGAGACCCTGCTCGCCCAGTTCGCGCTGCAGGTCGCGATGCAGCCCTCGGAGCTCGCGCTGGCCTCGGCCGAGGAGCGCTTCAGCTACCTCGAGCTCGACCACGCCACCAACCAGCTCGCCCATCATCTGGCGTCGAGAGGTATTCGCGCCGGCGATCCGGTCGGCGTGGAGGCGCGACACGACGCGAGCATCATCCTGGCGATCCTCGCTGTCTTGAAGCTCGGCGCGCTCTATGTGCCGATCGATCTCGAGCTTCCCGACGAGCGCCTGCGAGGCGTGCTCGCCGACGCCGGTTGTCGGCATCTCCTCACCGTCTCGGTCGCGGAGCTGCAGGGCTTCACCGGCGCCGTCGCCTCTGTGCGGCGCGAGCACTGGCAAAAATTCCCGCGCCACGCTGTCGGCGTGCCGGTGCACGCCGACGACCCCGTCTATCTCGCCTACACCTCGGGCACCACCGGCGCGCCGAAGTCCTCGGTCCTCAGTCATCGCGGCGTCGGCAATTACATCAAAACAGTGCGCGAGCGGTTCGACGTCGGCCCCGACGATCGTTTCTTGCTGTTCGCGCCGCTGACCTTCGACGCCTCGCTCGAGGAAATTTTCCTACCGCTGTGCTCGGGCGCCTCGCTGTACGTGGGGCCGCGAGGGGTCCGCGACTCGGTGACTGCGCTGGTCGAGCTGTGCGAGCGGCTCGAGATCAGCGTGCTCGTGCTGCCCACCGCCTACTGGCGACTCTTGGCCGAGCACGTCGAGGTCGTCGGCAGCGCGGCCCTGCCGACCGTGCGCATGATCAGCCTCGGCGGCGAGACTGCGCCGCTGGCGACGGTCGCACGGTGGGTCGACACAGTCGGCGACCGCATCGCCCTGTGGAACATCTACGGCCCGAGCGAGTGCTCGATCGGCTGCATCGTCGATCCCCTGGCGGGCGCGGGCGTCACGGTGGCGGGGAACTACGTCCCGCTGCGGCACCCGGTCACGGGCGTCGAGTTGCACGTCCTCGACGACAACCTCGACCCCGTCCCGGCCGGCGTCGACGGCGAGGTCTACGTCGGCGGCCCCGGCCTCGCGCACGGCTATCACCGGCGTCCGGCCGCGACCGCCGAGGCCTTCGTGCCCAACCCCTTCGGTCCGCCCGGCAGCCGCCTCTACCGCACCGGCGACCGCGTGCGGGTCGATGCGGACGGCGCGCTGCAGTTCCTCGGCCGCGCCGACTTCCAGGTCAAGATCGACGGCGTGCGCGTCGAGCCCGGCGAGGTCGAGGCGCTGCTCGAGCAACACCAGGCCGTGGCCCGGGCAGTGGTCCTCGCGCGCAACGTCGGCACCCCGGACAACCACCTCGTCGCCTACGTCACTCTGGCCGAGGCCGGCGCGCGCGTGACCGCGGCGCAGCTGCTCGCCGACCTGCGGACCCGGCTGCCCTCGTACATGGTGCCGGCGACTCTCGACATCGTCGCCGAATTCCCGCTGACCACGAATCAGAAGATCGATCGCGCCGCGCTGAGCGAGCGGGCGCCGACACCTCGCGCAGTGATTCCGGCCGCGAGCGACACCGAGGTGCTCCTGCTCGCCACCTGGCGCGAGCTGCTGCCGCGCGCCGGCTTCGGGGTCACCGACGACTTCTTCTCGCTCGGGGCCGGCTCGTTGCTGGTGATCCAGCTGATCACGCGGATCGAGCTGCACACCGGCGTCCGCCTGACTGTGCGGCAGATCTTCGAGCACCCGACCGTCCGCGCGCTCGCGCAGCTCGTCGACGCTCGAGGGCACGACGCCGCGACGGCGGCCGCGATCCCGCGCATCGACGCCACCGAGGTCGCGCTGTCGGGGGCGCAGCAGCGGATCTGGTACCTGCAGCAGGTCGAGGCCGGGAGCACCGCCTATCACGTGCCGAACTGCCTGCGCCTCGCCGGCCCGCTGCGCCGCGCCGCGTTGCTGGCCGCGATCGCCGAGACGATCCGGGACCACGAGTCGCTGCGCACCGTGTTCGTGGTCCGCGGCGACGCACCCGTGCAGGTCGTGCTGCCCGACATCGACGCCACGCTCATCGATCACGACTTCGGCGACCTCGAGCCCGGCGATGCCGAGACGCGCGCCGCCGAGCTGGCCCGCGACCTGCTCGAGCAGCCCTTCGAGCTCGAGCGGGGCCCCCTGTGCCGCTTCCACCTGATCCGCCTCGCGCCCGAGCTGCACGTCCTCGTCTCGATCTTCCATCACATCATCATCGACGGCTGGTCGGTGCGGGTGTGGAACGAGCAGCTCGCCCGGGCCTACAACCGATGCGTGCGCGGCGAGGGCGACGAGCCTCGCGCGCCCGTGCGCCCGCTGCAGTACCGCGACTTCTCCGAGTGGCAGCGTCGGCTGCTCGACGGCGGCGAGCGCGAGCGGCAGCTGGCCTACTGGCGCACCGCGCTCGGCGGCGTCCTGCCCTCGCTGGAGCTGCCGACCGACTTCGTCCGGCCGTCGCAGCCGAGCGGTCGCGGCGACGTTCGGATGTTCCGCATCGACGGCGAGCTGGTGGTTCGCCTGCAGGCGCTGGCGCAGGAGCGCCAGGTCTCGCTGTTCATGGTGCTGCTGGGCGCCTACTTCTCGCTGCTGTTCCGCTACTCGCGGCAGTCGGACCTGCTCGTCGGCATCCCCGCGCTCGGCCGCGACCGACCCGAGCTCGACGGCGTGATCGGCTTCTTCGTGAACACTCTGGTGCTGCGTTGCCGGGTCGACGGCGCCGCGGACTTCGGCGAGCTGCTGCGACAGGTCCGCGACGTCTACCTCGACGCCGCCGAGCACCAGGACGTCCCGCTCGAAGAGATAGCAGCCCAGGTCAACGCCCCGCACCTCGACGGGCGCCGGGCTGTCTTTCAGACCATGTTCTCGTTCCACGAGGGCGAGGGCACCGGCGCCGAGGCGCTCGACGGGCTCGACGTCCGCGACTTCGAGTTCCCCCACCGCAGCGCCAAGTTCGACCTCTACCTCGCGACCTGGACGCGCGACGACGGCCTCGTCGGCGCGATCGAGTTCCGCACCGACCTGTTCGCCGGCGCCACCATCGAGCGGATGCTCGGCCACTTCCAGCGGCTGCTGCGCGACATCGTCGAGCGGCCGAGCGCCGCAGTCGCGCACCTGCAGCTGCTGGGCGAGGCGGAGTATGACGCGCTGGTGCACCGGCACAACGGGCCGGCGATGCCGCTGCCGCCCGACGGCCTGGCCCACCGCCTGATCGAGCAGCGGGCCGCAACGAACCCCGAGCGGATCGCGGTGACCTGCGGGCGCGAGGCCCTGACGTACGCCCAGCTCAACCGGCGGGCCAACCTCGTCGCCCGCGAGCTGCTCGATCGCGGCGCGCGGCCCGAGGAGCGGGTGGTGCTCCTGCTCGAGCGCGACGCCTCCTATCTCGTGGCGATGCTCGCGTGCCTCAAGGCCGGCGCTGCCTTCGTGCCGATGGACCCGGACTATCCGCGCGACAAGCGGGCGGCGATGGTGCGTCAGGCCTCGGCGCGCTTCGTCCTCTCCGCGCCGCGCCACGCCGAGCGCATCGCCGAGATGGGGCCGGAGCTCGTCGCAGTCGAGCTGCCGCAGGCCGACGTCGACGACCCGCGCACGCGCGACCTCGAGGTGCAGGTCTCGGGCTCGTCGCTCGCCTACGTCATCTACACCTCCGGCTCCACCGGCGAACCCAAGGGCGTGATGATCGAGCACCGCGGCATGCTCAACCACCTGCTGAACAAGGTGCGTGGGCTCGCCCTGACCGCCGATGACGTCGTCGCAGAGATGGCCGCGACCACCTTCGACGTGTCGATCTGGCAGTACCTCGCCGCGCTGCTGGTCGGCGGGCGCACTGCAGTCATCGAGGGCGACGCGGCCTGGCTGCCGCGCGAGCTGCTCGCCGAGCTGGAGCGCGAGCAGGTCACTGTGTTCGAATCGGTGCCGTCGCACATGCACGTGATCCTCGACGAGCTCGAATCACGTCCCGACGCGCGGCCGTTGCCGCGGCTGCGGACCTACATCAGCAACGCCGAGGCGCTGACGCCCGAGCAGTGCCGGCGGTGGTTCCGGCGCCTGCCGCACGTGACGCTCATCAACACCTACGGCGCGACCGAGTGCTCGGACGACACGAGTCATCTCGTCATCGACGCTCCGTCGATCGGCGCGCTGCCGTACATGCCGATCCACGGCACCCTGGCGAACCTCACCACCTACGTCCTCGACGAGTGGATGCAGCCGACGCCGATGGGCGTGCCCGGCGACATTTACATCGGCGGCGTCGGCGTCGGCCGCGGGTACATCGGAGACCCGCAGCGCACCGCCCAGGCCTTCCGCCCCGATCCGTTCGCCGGCGAGCCGGATCGGCGCTTCTACCGGACCGGCGACCTCGGCCGCTTTCATCCCGGGGGCATCCTCGAGTTCCTCGGTCGCGCCGACTTTCAGGTCAAGATCCGCGGCCGCCGCGTCGAGCTCGGCGAGATCGAGGCCGCCCTGGCCGCGCACGACGGCTTGCGCGAGGTGCTGGTCTCGGCCGCGCGGTCGCAGCAGGGCAACCTCTACCTCCTCGCCTACGTGGTGCCGGCGAGCCACCCTGCGCCGACTGCCCAGGAGCTCAAGTCGTTCGTGCGAGCGCGCCTGGTCGAGCACATGGTCCCCGCGGCCTTCGTGTTCATGGACGAGTTCCCGCTCAACGACAACGGCAAGGTCGATCGCAAGCGATTGCCGGTGTTGACCGACGCGGAGCTGTTCCACCGCCACGAGTACACGCCGCCGGCCACCGACACCGAGCGCGAGCTCGTCGCGCTGTGGGCCAGGCTGCTCGGCGTCGACGCGCTCGGCGTCCTCGACAGTTTTTTCGAACTCGGCGGCCACTCGCTGCTGGTCGCGGAACTGATGATCGCGGTCCGCAACCGCTACGGCGTCGAGCTGTCGTTCCGCCAGTTCTTCGCCGGGCCGAGCGTGCGCGAGCTGGCGGCCTTGATCGACCGCCGCGACACGCTACCCGCCTCGCTGATGCCGGCGCTGCGCCGCTACCTCGCGCAGCCGCGCTACGAGCTCGCGCCGTGCCAGGTCCCGGAGTGGTACGCCTACCAGTTCGACCCGGCGAGCCCGGTCTACAACATCTGCGTCGGTGATCTGTTCCTGCGCGGCAAGCTCGACAAGCCGGCCTTCCTGCGCGCGTGGCAGCAGATCTTGCAACGCCACGAGGTGCTCCACGTGCGCTTCGGCTACCGCGACGGAAAGCCGTTCCAGACCGTCGACCAGCGCATCGAGCTGCGCGCGGAGGAGGTGTTCTGGTCGCGCGAAGAGCTGGTGACCGACGACGAGGTGCTGGCCGAGGCCAACCGTCTGACCGGCGCGCTGGGCGTGGCGCCGTTCGAATTCGAACGCGGGCCGCTGTTCCGCCTCCACCTCGTCTCCTACGGCGACGACCGGCACCAGCTCATCTTCGTCGTCCACCACATCATCTGGGACGAGACCTCGCTCATCAACCTCACGCGCGAGCTGAAGGAATTTTATAACGCCGAGCTCGAGCGGCGCGCGCCCGAGGTGCCTGCGCTGCAGGCGAGCTACTTCGACTACGTGCAATGGATGCACGAGTCGCTGGCCAGCGGCGCCTTCGAGGCCTCGCGGCAGTACTGGCTGGCGCAGTACCGGACCTTGCCGCCGCTGCTGGATCTGCCGACCGACTACCCGCGCCCCGAGCTGCAGTCCTACCGCGGCGACGCGATCGAGACCTGGCTGCCGCGCCGCGTCGTCCGCAAGGTCGAGTCGTTCCTCAAGGGCAACGACGCGACCCTGTTCATGCTCAAGCTCGCGGTCATCGATCACTACCTCCACCTGCTCACGGGGCAGCGCGACTTCGTGATCGGGTGCCCGATCGCCGGGCGCGCCCGGCCGGAGTTCGCGCCGCTGCTCGGCCTGTTCGCCACGCCGATGCCGATCCGCTGCGAGATCGACGCGGGCATGACCTTCCGCGAGCTGCTGCGCCACGTCGCCGGCCGGGCCGTCAACGCCTTCGAGCACTTCCTCTACCCGTCGAACCAGCTCATCGAGGAGCTCAGCCACCAGAAGGACCTGTCGCGGCCCAAGCTGTTCTCGGTGATGTTCGGGGTGCAGAACGACAAGACCGACGTGCTCGGCGGCCTGTCGTTCCGCGGCCTCGAGGCGAGCTTCGAGAAGGTCGTCGACACCGAGAACAAGTCCTCGCGCTTCGACCTCAATTTCGTCGTCGACCAGTTCGGCAGCGACATCAAGTTCAGCTGCATCTACAACACCGATCTGTTCCACCGCGAGACCGTGGCGCTCATGCTCGACAACATGACCGCGCTGCTCGAGGCGGTGATCGACGATCCCGACCGCCCGCTGCACCGATACGGCGACCTGCGCCCCGACCACGCGGACGAGCTCGGCCCGCGCGTGCCCGTCGCCGCGACCACGATGCACGGCGGCTTCGAGCAGCAGGCTGCCCGCACGCCCGAACGCACCGCGGTGATCGCTGGCGACGAGCGCTGCTCCTATCGAGAGTTGAACCAGCGGGCCAATCGCCTGGCGCACTACCTCCGCTCGCTGGGCATCGCGCCCGGGCAGACGATCGCGGTCGCGCTGGAGCCGTCGATCGCATTGCTCGAGGCGCTGCTCGCGGTCCTCAAGGCCGGTTGCTGCTACGTCCCGCTGGTCCTCGACCACCCACAGAAGCGGCTCGACGCGATCGTGCGCGACGCCGACGTCCGCGCGGTGCTGACGACGTCGACGCAGCAGCACAGGTTCGTGAACACTGCGGCCGAGCCGATCGCGGTCGACGAGCTGGCGGACGTGCTCGCCTGCTTCGTCGCCGACGACCTCGGGCCGGTGGACCCGCGCTCTCTGGCCTACGTCCTCCACACCTCGGGCACCACGGGGCAGCCGCGGGGGATCCAGCTCGAGCACGCGGGCGTGGCCGACATGCTGGCGGCGATGCAGCACCAGTACGCGCTCGGGGCCGAGGATCGCGTGCTGTTCCAGACGTCGATCACCTTCGATGTCTCGGTCCAGGAGATCTTCTGGCCGCTGAGCGTCGGCGCGGCGGTGGTAGTGGCGCCGGGCCATCAGCTCAAGGGGGCGCGCGAGGTGGCGGCGCTGATCGACCGTCACGCGGTGACGCTCGCGCAGTTCGTGCCAGTCACTCTCGAGGCGCTGGTGGCCGCGCGGCACAAGGGGACTGTGTCGGCGCTGCCGTCGCTGCGGCAGGTGCTTTGCGGCGGCGCGGTGCTGTCGCGGGCGCTGCTCGAGGCGTTCCGCGCGGCCTTTTCGGCGCGGCTCGCCAATCACTACGGCCCCACCGAGGTCACGGTCGACGCCTCGTGCTTCGACTGCGAGCAGCCCTTCGTCGGCGAGCTGGCGCCGATCGGCCGCCCGCTCGGCAACACGCGGATCTTCGTGCTCGACGACCACGGCGCGCGCGTGCCCCGGGGCGTGATCGGCGAGATCTACGTCGCCTCGCCCGGGCTCGCCCGCGGCTACCTCGGCGACGCCGCCGCGACCGAGGCCGCGTTCGTCGAGCGCGAGATCGACGGCGTGCGCCACCGGCTGTTCCGCACCGGCGACCTCGGCAAGTTCGACCGCGACGGCCTGCTTTATTTCAGGGGCCGCCGCGATCGGCAGCTCAAAGTGCGAGGCAATCGCGTCGAGGCCGACGAGATCGTCGGCGCCCTCATGGCCCACCCCGATATCGCAGTGGCCGCGATCCGCTGGCTGGGAAATTCTAGCGACGGTGAACGCCTCGTCGCCTACGTCGAGCAAGATCCATCGGTCAACCAGGTGACCACGGCCGCGGGTCCGCGCTACGCGTTCACGCTCGCCCAGCGGCCGGAGCTGCTCGCAGCGGCGACCGCCTGGCAACGCCGCCATCAGCCGGCCTTCTTCGCCGGCGAGGCGACTCTCCGGCAGCTGTGGCCGCGCCTGGCGAGCGACTTCCCCGGGCTGCAGTTCGTCGTCACCGACGCCGCCGATACCATCGACCTGGTCGGCAACGCAGTGCCGCTGTGGCTGCCCGAGACCGACGATGCGCTGATGACTCTCGGCTGGCGCGAGGCCTTTAAAAAGGCCTTTGCGCGCGAGCGAGGGCCCAACACCCTGTACGCCTTCATCGGCGCCGATACGCTCGCGGACTCGGCGGGTTGGTCCGTGCTGCTCGAGCGGCACCGCGAGCTGGCGCGGGCCCACGGCTTCACGCGGATCGTCTACGCCCACCGTCCGCTCGGTCTGCGCGACGTGGCGCCGAGTGATTGCGCCGAGTGGCTGCTCCGGGCCGGCGAGGCCGAGCACTCCGATCCGCAGCTCCGGGCCCAGCGTCAGCACGGCGGTCGCCTCGTCGGCGTCGTCCACGAATCGTTGCAGGTCGAAGGAACCGGCTGCCAGTGGAGCGAGTGGACGGGCGCCGCGGTCACGCGCTCGGGCGCCGTCACCGTGCCCACCGCGCTCCGACCCGTCGACGTCGACCTCGACGCCAATCTCTGGACCTACGCCGAGCCGTGCCTGTTGTTTTTCGAAAAGCTCGCGCCGGCCAACCGACGCTCGCCGCTCGACCCCGCGAGCGTGCGCAGCTTCTTGCTCGAATCGCTGCCCGCTTACATGGTCCCCGACGCGGTCCACTTCCTGGCGGAGATCCCGCGGACCGACAGCGGCAAGGTCGACGACAAGCGGTTGCCCGCAGTCGACGCTCGCGGCGGGATCGTGCGCAAGGCGGCCGAGACCACGCTGCAGCGAGAGCTCGCGGAGCTCGTGCGGCAGGTCCTGGGGACCGCGGTCGAGGTCGGCCTGGGCGACGATTTCTTCGTCCTCGGCGGCCAGTCGCTCCGGGCCGTCGAGCTGATCTCCGAGATCAATCACCGCTACGGCGCCGACGTGAAGCTGCGCGAGTTCTACCGCGAGCCGACGATCGAGCACCTCGAGCGGATCTTGAACCTGCACGCGAAGGGATGAGGGCACCATGTACATCCTCGGTCTGAACGCCGCGTACCACGAATCTGCCGCCTGCCTGGTCAAGGACGGGGTGGTGCGGATCGCCATCGAAGAGGAGCGGCTCAACCGCCGCAAGCACGGCAAGCACTCGACGCCGGACAGCACGAGCGTCCTGCCGTGGCGGGCGATCCGGGCCTGCCTGGCCCACGAGGGGATCGGCCTCGAAGACGTCGCGCACGTCGGCTACTCGTTCAGCCCCGAGGCGCTGCAGGCCGGGGTCGAGGCGTGGCGGCGCGCCGGGGCGCATCAGCACGAGTGGGAGCTCGAGGCGACGAGCTACCAGAGCCAGGAGAACGGGCTGAAATTCCTCGAGGGCGTGCTGGCCTCGAAGAAGCAGCTCGGCGAGGCCGGCTTCCGCGGCGAGTTCCACTTCCTGTCGCACCACGCGTGCCACGCCGCCAGCGCGTTCCACGTCTCGCCGTTCGAGCGCGCCGCGGTCCTCGTGGTCGACGGCATCGGCGAGTGGGCCAGCTCCTCGCTCTACCACGGCGTGGGCACGCGCCTCGAGAAGGTCCGCGACTTCACCTTTCCGAACTCGCTCGGCTTCGTGTGGGAGAAGCTGTCGCGCTACCTCGGCTTCAGCCGCTACGACGCGTGTAAGGTCATGGGTTTGGCCGCGTACGGCGACCCAGCGCGGACGATCGACGCGTTCTCGCGGATCATGACCGACCGGTCGACCCTCGCGGTCGATCAGGACCTGCTGCGCCACGAGTCGCCGGACTTCTCGCCGCTCGAGCGGCTGTTCGAACTGCCGCGGCGCAGCGAGCCCGTCGACTTCGGCGTCGACGACTGGCAGGCCTACGCCCACGTGGCCGCCGGCCTGCAACAGCTGACCGAGGAGGCGCTGTTCGCGGTGCTCGCCAACTTCGACCACGCGAGCTACCCCAATCTGTGCATGGCCGGGGGCGTGGCCCTCAACTGCGCGGCGAACGGGAAGATCGTGCGCAGCGGCCTGTTCGACGACGTGTTCATCCAACCGGCCGCGCACGACGCCGGGACCGCGCTCGGGGCGGCGATCCTGATCTGGACCGAGGTGCTCGGCCAGCCCCGCAACTACGTGTTCACCGACGCCTACCTCGGGCCGGAGTACAGCGACGCGGAGATCGAGCGGATCCTGGCCCACACCTCGCTGCCGCATCGCAAGGTCGACATCACCCACGAGGTCGCGCGGCTTTTGACCGAGGGGCACATCATCGGCTGGTTTCAGGGGCGGATGGAGTGGGGGCCGCGCGCGCTCGGCAACCGCAGCCTGCTGGCCGACCCGCGCAACAAGGATGTGCGCGAGCTGATGAACGTGCAGGTCAAGCACCGCGAGCGCTACCGGCCGTTCTGCCCGAGCGTCCTCGCCGACAGGGCCGACGCGTGGTTCGACGCCGGCGGCGGCGCCGACGCGAACAAGTACATGCTGGCGACCTCGATCGTGCGCCCGGACAAGCGCGAGCGCATCCCGGCGGTGATCCACAAGGACGACACGGTGCGGGCGCAGCTCGTGAGCCGCGCCGACAACCCGCGGTATTACGAGCTCATCGCCGAGTTCGAGCGCAGGACCGGGGTGCCGTTGGTCCTGAACACGTCATTCAACGACTCGGAGCCGATCGTGTGCTCCCCGCAGGACGCGATCAAGACGTTCATGACGACCCGGATCAACTACCTCGCGCTGGGGAGCTACCTGGTGTCGCGGCCGAGCTAGGCCCGCCATTCCGAGCGCAGCAGCGCGAACACCACGTCGTCGACCCATTCGCCCTTCCAGAACAGGCTTTCCCGAAAATGGGCCTCTTGCCGCATACCGACCTTCTTCAGCAGCGCCATCGAGGCCTCGTTGCGCGGGTCGACCGACGCGTACACCCGGTGCTTCCGAAGCGTGGTGAACAGGTGGTCGAGCACTGCGGTCACCGCCTCGGAGCCGAGGCCCTGGCGCTGGGACGCGGGATCGATGGTGAAGCCGATCTCGGCCTGTTGGCCGTCGTCGCCGATGAAGTGGACGCCGAAGTCGCCGATCAGCGCGCCCGTGTCCGCGGCGCGGATGGCGAGCTGGTACCACGAGTCGTGCTCGTTGAAGGGCTTGGTCGCGTTGCGAGCGATGAAGGCCCCGGCGTCTTCGACCGCCGCGGGGCACCAGCCCTGAAAGCGGGTCACCTCCGGATGGGAGCGGTAGGTGAACAGCGCGTGGGCGTCATCCGCGGTCAGATCGTCGAGGCGCAGGCGTTTGGTGAGGATCTCTGGGGGCACGACAACTCCGGGTTCGGCGCCAATTTAGGCCAGGCCCGCGCGGCGTCCAACATAAATTCCGAACACCGGCGAGCGCCGCCGCAGGGGCGCGCGAAACAGCATTCTCGGCGCGGCCCCGCCATCGCGCTTCGGCTGGCGAGCGCACTCGGCCGGGAAATACCCGCCCGCGCGCCGCCGGGTCTCCGTTCCGCGGGCCGCGCCCGGGGAGCGACAATGGTCTGGATCTGCCTCACGCTGGGCGACCGCCCGGGGCCCCATTCGGGGCGAGGCTGCATTCGTCATGATCATCGCAATCGCCCGCCTTAGCGTCCGGTCGGCCATGAATGGCGATTGTCGGCAGGAAGAGCGACGGCGTGCAGCGCCGATTCGCCGGCGCGAGCGTGCGGTTCGCATTCGCAGCAGCAGCAGGCCCGGCGGCCGTCAGGCGCAGGCGGAGCACGCCTCCGCGCGATCGAGAGAGCGCGGCCATCATCCCGTGAACGACGAACACGACGCCGTGTGTGGCCTTTAACCTTGACCCGGCCGATCCAGAGTGGTTAACGTACGGGGCCTTAATGTAGGCAGTCAGGAGTAGAAAAATCATGAAGAACGATGCCTCAGAATTTCTCGCCGCGGTCGCGGCCTCGACCAAGCTTCAGGCCGAGGTGAACGCCGCCAAGAACCCCCAGGAGCTGTTGAAGATCGCCGAGACGGCCGGATACAACCTGGAGAACCACGCCCTCTCCTCCGCCGTGCGGTCCGTCGCGGCGAAGGCGCTGGCGCCGCTGTCCCTGCCGCACTGGGCGGTCGACAGCATGTTCCTCGGCGAGTCCGTCTGCTGGTGACTCGAACGCCCATACGCCGTCCACCGCGACGGTGTATGGGCACCTTCTCCTCGCCTCCAATACCCACCCTCGACCCCCGAACTCGTTCGCCTGGAGACCGCAGCATGCAGCGTCGTGTCGCTCTCGTGGGGATGTATGGCGGCTACTTCGGCGAGCGGAACCCCGGCTGTTTCCTCATCCTCGAGGCGGCCCTCCGGGCGCTCGGCCGGCGGCTGCCCGACGCCTCGTTCGACATCTATTCGGAGGACGCGATCGGTCGCTTCCACGGGGTCCGCAGCGAGCTCGTGCACGGTCGCGAGCTGCGCTACTTCTCGTCGCAGTGGGGCCAGACCCTGCTGGCGACCAGCCTCATGGGCTACGACGCGCTCGTCCTGGGCGGCGACATCATCCTGGCGCCGCCGCCGGCGCCGTCGGTGTTCCTGCTCGAGTCGCCGGCGTTCCTCGCGGCGCCCAGCCCGCCCGTGTTCTACAACGCGGCGCACTCGGCCCTGTCGCGCGAGGAGATCGTCGACGGCTTCCACACCGAGCGCCTCCGCGGCCTGTGCAAGCGCGCTGACTACGTGGGCGTGCGCACCGAGCACGTCCGCGACGCGCTGCGAGAGCTCGGCTGCGCCGACAAGGTCGCGTTCTGCCCCGACCCGACGCTCTCGCTCGACCTGCACGAGGTGCTCCGCGGGATCGAGGTCCCCCGCTTGAAGCGCGAGAAGAAGATCCTCGGGCTCTCGGTCATGGCGCACTTCGTCGAGGGCATCGTCGACGCGATCGCGGCGGACCCGAGTTTCTTGGACGAGTACGATCTGTGGGTCTATCCGTACAGCCGCCAGTACAACCACATCGAGGCGGTGCTGCGGATCCAGCAAAAGTACGGAGATCGCTTCCATTACATCGAGCGCTACCAGGACCCGCTGGCGACCTTCGCCTTGATGGCGCAGTTCGACGCCTCGATCAACGACACCTACCACGGCACGATCGCCGCGCTGCTCGCGGGGATCCCCTTCCTGGTGATCGATCGCGAGGACGAAGTCCGCTCGCGCAGCCGCAATCTGCTCCGGCTGTTCTCCTGGGAGGATCGCATCGTGACCGCGCGCCGGCACGGGCTGACAGATCCCGCCGACGACGGCCTGCTCCTGGGCGACGCCCTCGTCGAGCGCTGGCGTGGACCGCTGCAGACCTTGCGCGAGCAGCCGCGCGGAGATTCTTCAAAAGACCTCGGCACGGTCCGCGCGATCATCGACGCTCACTTCGACCGAATCGCGCACGGCATCGCCGCATCGTCCGGCCTCACGGATTCACCCGCACGAACAGGGGCTCGGCCCGCTTGAGAGGTCCCTCCGCCGTCCGTCCGCGAGCGTGAATCATCGCTTTCATCAATAAAATGACGGCCCGTCTTGCTCCGGGCCGATATCGTCATTGGTTCAACGGAACGTCGGCGGCGGGCGCGACTGTTCCGGAATGGCGATTGTGGCGAAGAAGCCCCTGTAGAGGGTGCAGAGGCGCCGAAACTGCGCAGGCGAACACGGCTGACTCCGGCGCGTCGCGTCGGCGTGGCCGCGCTCGCGCTCGCGCGAATGCACGTGCTAATTCGTGTGTCCGGCCCGCGGTCCGGCGTCTCCGAGAGCCCCCATTGTCGAACGTCGTTCGTATGATTGACAGTCGCGATACGACTGCAGCAAGATTCATAGAGTAGGGCGCAAGTGTCGGCCTACGTCCCAGTAACCAAGGATGAAATGATGAGCGACAGCATTTTCAACAAGGCCGCGGGCTCCAAGGACCTGCACAACAAGCTGCGCAATGCCAAGAACAGCGACGAGCTGCTCAAGCACGCGCAGGACGCCGGCCTGGGTGACGACGAGAACACCCTGGCCGCCAACGCGCGGTCGATCGCGACGGCAGAACTGCGCAAGCATGGCCTGCCCGAGTGGGCCATCCGCAGCCTGTTCCTCGGCGAGCCCGTTTGCTGGTAGCAGCGGGTCCGTCACAGGACCATGATCCTCGCTGAATAGCGAGGAACGAGCGGCGGAGTCTCTTCGCCGCTCCCTTTGGACTTATCAGGGCACCCGCGGTACGCTGAGCCGATGTACGCCGCGAAGCAGTCGACCTCAGTTCAGCCGGAGCGCGCGCGCCTGCGGGCCCACGTGGAGGCGGTCGCGGAGCCTCGGTGCCCCCGCGCCAACCCGAAAGGGCACGCCCGCGTGAAGCAGCGGCTGCTCGAGCGGCTGTCGGCGATCGGCGGGGCGCTGCGCGTCGAGCCGTTCCTGCGCGGTCGGGTCGTCCACGAGAATCTCGTCGTCGATCTGCCGGGCGACGGCGACGACGGCGAGCGCGAGCTGGTGGTGGTCGGGGCCCACTACGATTCGGTCCCCGACTCGCCCGGCGCCGACGACAACGGCTCGGCCCTGGCGGCGCTGCTGGAGATCGGTCGCTGCCTGGCGCCGCTGCGCCGGCGCCACGATCTGCGCCTGGTCGCCTTCGATCTCGAGGAGGTCGGGTTTCAGGGCAGCCGCTATCACGCAGCGCAGTGCAAGTGGGCCCGGCAGCCGATCCGCCTGATGATGTCGCTCGAGATGGTGGGCTACTGCAGCCACGCGCCGGGCAGCCAGCAGTACCCCGGCAACCTCGGCAAGGTGCTGCCCGATCGCGGCGACTTCATCGGGCTTCTTTATAATCTCCGCGGCCTGCGCTCGACCTACACCCTCGCGCGCGGGCTGCGAGCCGCGGAGGCGCGGACGTTCGCGCTGCCCACGGGGTTCAAGGGTGAGTGGATCCCGACGTCGTGCCGCAGCGATCACGTGCCGTTCTGGGAGCTCGGCTATCCGGCCGTGCTGGTCACCGACACCGCCGGTCTGCGCAATCCGCATTATCACGAGCCGTCCGACTCGCCCGACACCCTCGACTACGAATTCCTCGAGACTGTCAGCCGCGGCCTGGTGACCGGCATCGGCCGCCTCGTCGGCGCGCGCGCGGAATGAGAGGTCGTGGTTCGACTCAGGCGGAGGTCGAATCGACTGCGTCGGGCTCGGGCGCGAGGGTGCCCCGGTAGAGGCAGCCGAGCACGGTGAACTCGCTGTCGCCGTGGACGATGATCAGAGACAGCCGGAACGGCACGTGCGGCCACGGCTCGGGCACCTGGAACGACTGCACCGGCTCGCCCGACGCGGCGGCCGGCCAGTCCCAGTGGAGGGTCTCGCGGGTGAAGAAGCGCTCGATGGTGACGCGGGCGAGCCACCCCGAGCGGGGCGGAGATCCGTGCAGGTGCATCCACCCGTCCGGTGTGACCGACATTGAAAGAGTGTGATCGATCGCCATGTCCTGCACCGACCCGCAGCTCGGGCACACCGTCTCACGCCGCGGCACGGAGCCGGCGATGCGCAGGACGAACGTCCGCGCGACGGTCCGCCGGCCGCACGCGGAGCACGGCGTCTTGTCGGGCAGGACCTCGATGGTTTCGACGAACCGGCCCCAGTTCTTGGACAGCATGGTGTCCTGACTCGTCAGCCAGTCGAGCATGTCGCTGCGAAAGCGATCGACGAGCGCGGCGTCGTGGCGCCGGCCCTCGACCCGCATCGCCTCGTACTCGGCGGCGCTCGCCGTGACCCTGGCGGCGACGTCGGGGCGACCTTCGCTGGAGTGGCCGCGGAGGATCATCAGGCGCAGCAGGGTGAGCCCGGCGAAGCAGCGTGGCGACGGCGTCGGCGGCTTCTGGAACGCTTGCACCCCCGCGAGCGGATCGGGCACGTCGAGGGGCTCGAGGCGGACTGCCGGGTCACCGATCAGGCACAGCTTGTGGTAGTTGCCGCGGGCCTCCGGCGACGACAGGTGGCGCGCCAGCGCCTCGCCGAGCGGCAGGCCGCGCGCGACGTCGTGGAACAACCGGGCGGTGAGCGGGAGGCGCTGGATGTTGATCTCCCAGCTCGTCACCAGCGCGCCGACGGTGAAGCTCTCGAGCAATCGGCGCGACAGCGCGTAGGCGGGCGAGTACATGTGCTGCGACGGGTAGAGGCCCCAGCACACGCAATAGACGAGGACGTGGGCCTTGACGACCCGCGGATGCAAAAGGGCCTCGGTGCCGAGCACCTCGGACATCGGCCGGCTGCAGCGCTGGCAGTAGCCGGTGACCACGCAGCTCGGCGCGGGCTGGACGCCGAGGTCGGCGCCCTCCATGGGACAGAGCACGAGGCCGTCGCGCAGGTAGGCGTCGATGCCGTCGGAGTGGCTGTAGAGCGTGAGCAGGCCGGCGCCGCTCGCCAGGGCCCGGCGAAACTCGGCGGGCGTGGCCTGGGCGCCGACGATCGAGAATTCGGGCGCCATGTGGGCGCCGAATTCGATGTTGGTGTTGATGTCGACGCGTCGATGATCGAAGTGTCGGTGGCTGCAGTGACGCGCGGCGGAACGCGTCAGCACCTGCAGCGAGAGGTCGGCGTCGTCGTAGCTGAAGATCAGGCCGGGCGCGGAGGTCAAAGGGTAGCGATCGTAGAGCTGGTCGAGCAGCCTCTCGTCGACGAAGGCGTAGGTGGTGACGACGACGACGGCGTCGGGGAATGCGCCGAGGCGCTCGAGGTCCTCGACGAATTCGCAGGCGCGGCCGGTCAGGTGGGCGTAGAGCCGCGCGTGCTCGAATGCGTCGACGCCGAGGCCGACGACGAGCTCAGGTCCGCTCAATACCGCCTCGTCGGCGTGGTCGACGAACACGACGGTGCCGCCGAGGGTCGAGACCATCCGCTCCAGGCTGTCTCGCTCCCTCGCGCTGCACACGGGCCATACGGGCCGGCCGTCCACTTGGAAAAAACGAGCGCTCGGCGCCTCGATCGCGAGGATCACGTCATTGCCAGGCCCTGTCATCGTGCGACGGTTTTTACCACGAATGGAGGGTCCCGAGGTTTGCGCGATCTGTCGTCGTTCCGAGACGACACAATCGCGAGGATGCGCGGACGCGCCGGGGACCGTGTTCAGACGGTGTCGCGCGTCGGTCCTCGGGCGGTCGCGCGCGGAAGAGATTCGCGGTTGCGGAGGTCGCTTCCGCGCCGGGCGCGAGGTCGGTTACGCTGCGCGCGTGCGGGGCGGGCCCTGGGCGAGACTGTTCGAGCGCGAGCCGGCGCTGTTCGCCGCCGGCCTGCGCGCGGCGACGATCGCGGCGGCGCTGTGGCTGTCGCTCGAGGTCGACCTGCGCTGGACCTCGCTGGCCAAGGACGCGACGGTGTCGGTCGCGGGGCTGGTGGTGCCGACGGGGTGGTGGTCGTCGCCGGCGCTGCTGTGGCTGGGACGCGCGCTGCTGTGGGGCGGGGCGGCGACATGGCTTTTGGGACATGCACGAACGATCAGGCTGATCGCGGCCTGGGCGACGGCCCTGGGGATGCTGACCCTCGGCTCGCTGTACTGGGAGAACCTGCCGTGGTTCCGCCACAAGTTCGTGCCGCCGCTGTGGCTGCTGGTGGTGCTGGTCGCCGGCGAGCACGCGCGCACGGAGCCGGGGCAGGCGCCGCGGTGGGTCCGCGAGGGGGCGGTGTTCGTGCTGACGTGCTTCTACGCCGGCGCTGGTTTTAATAAGGTGCTGACGTCCGGGGGGCGCTGGGCCGACGGGACTGCGCTGCAGCTGTGGCTGTGGCGCCTCGGCGATCCCGACAGCATGGTGCGGGCGTGGGCGATCGCCGATCCGCGGGTCGCCGCGGGGCTGGCGACCGTGGCGCTGGGGCTCGAGCTGGCGACCGTCCTGCTGGTGCCGTTGCCGCGCGTCCGGCCGTGGCTGGCGGCCGGCCTGGTGGCGCTGCACGTGGGTATCGACCAGGTGCTGCACATCGACTTCCGGCCGATGATCGTGCTGGTCCTCGTCGTGCTGCTGCCGTGGCCGGAATGGTGGCAGCGGCGAATGGCCCGAGTGTGAGCATCATTCTGCCCAGGAGCCGCCGTCGAGGTCAGGTCGCGGAGGCCAGGAGCTGGTCGCGGGTGCTCGCGTAGGTGGGCTCGTCGACCTGCTCGAGGTGCTCGACGATCCGCGCGCGCGGCTGGCCGTCGGGGCCGACGAACAGCTTGTCGGTATCGAGGGTGCGGGCGCCGAGGCGGCCGCTGCCCTGCAGCTTGCCGGAGCCGTCGCTCATGGCGATGTCGTAGGTCCACGCGGTCCAGGCCCACTCGGGGCCGGTGAAGCTGACCGTGCCGGCGAAGCTGCCGGCGCGGTCGGTGGTCGTGAACACCGCGGCGTCGCCAGGACGTCGCCGCAGCTCGGTGAAGAACTGCTCGCCGGGGTGGACGACGAGCTCCTCGATGCTGCCCTGCGCGGGGTCGACTGTGCGGCGCACTGCGATGGTCTTCGGCGGGCCGTAGGGCTGCGCGCCGTCGGGCGACGTGGTGGCGGTGGTGCCGACGTAGTATGTTGCGGCGACGGCAGGAGGCGGGGTCGATTGCTCGGGGTGCTTGCAGGCGAACGCGGCGACGGCCAACGCGACGAACGCGGCCCTGTGGACGTAATCGGACGGCATGGACGACTCCTCGGTCGCGCGGCGGGGGCCGCGTCGCGAGGGTTGTATCGTCGATCGGCGGCGCGACCCCTACCGGTCCTGGGAATGACGGGAGACGCAGGATGAGCCGGGGGTACGCGGTCGGGCCGGAGGCGCGGGCGGCCCTGGCGGTGCTGCTGCTCGAGCTGCAAGACGCGCCCGACGAGCCGTGGACGGTCGAGGCGATGGCGGGACGCGTCGGCTATGATCCGTCGCACTTCGCCCGCGCGTTCCAGACCGTGGTCGGGCAGCCGCCGCTGCGCTGGCTGCGGACGCTGCGGCTCGAGCGGGCGGCGCACGAGCTGGCGTCCGCGCCGGGCAAGGCGCTGGAGGTCGTGGCCGAGGAGGCCGGGTACGCGTCGCACGAGGCGTTCCGCCGCGCCTTCGTGCGCGCGTTCGGGGTGCCGCCGAGCGCGATGCGTGGCCGCCCGCGCGGGCCGAGAGGGGCCGCCCCGCGGCCGCAGGGGGCCTTGCAAGGGCGCCCGGAGGGGCTCGTGGGGGCGCCGGAGATCGTGCGCTTCGGGCCGCTGTCCTCCGCGGTGACGGTGGTGGCGGCGCGGTTCGACGACGCGGCGATCGCCGAGGCGTGGCGCCGGCTCTACACGGTCGCGCCGCCGGCGTCGGCGTGGGAGCTGGCGGCCGCGTCACCGCCGTGGGGATTTTTTAAAACCAATCAAACGGGGCTGCCGCGCGAGTACCGGTGCATCCGCCTCGGGTACGGCGAGAAGGCCCCGCCGGGTTTCTCGCCGTGGCGCATGCAGGCCGGCTGGTTCGCCCGCTTCCGCTACGAGGGAGCGATGGCGGGGATCCACGCGCTGATGACGTGGATCTTCCGCGACTGGCTGCCGGGCTCGGCGCTGCGCTGGCGCTTCGCGCCGGTGGTGACTCTGTTCGACCCCGCCGTGTGGCACGGGTCGCGGTTCGAACGCTCGCGCTGCGTGGTGCACGTGCCGGTGCAGCGCCTCGGCGGGCTCGGCAATGCGATGACATGACCTTTCAGGCATGCCATGATTGGGGGCGGATCCGCGCTCGCCGGCGCGGCGGGGCGAGCATCGAATTGTAGTGTCGCGAGGCCTCTGCCGGCCTCGTCGGGCGATCCCCTGCGGTGCTCGCCGATCGTCCAGGGATTCTCGCCTTGTCCCGCGCGCTCCCGCGGGTTAAATCCGCTGCCACCCCCATGACGACCCCCGACGAGTTCGACTTCAGGAAGGCTGTCTTCTACTTCCGCACCCTCGACCGCTGGCCCGGTGGCAACGCCGACATGATCACCATCAAGGTGGTCCTGCGGCTCGCGCCCGGCGCGGCGCCCGAGCTCGCGGCCCAGTTCTACCGCTGCTTCGACGGGCGCCACCTGTGGTACCCGGCGCGACGCGTCGAGGTCGACGCCGGTGAGGCGTTCGCGGAGTTCCTCGCGGTGATCCGCTCGATCGCCGCGCGCGGCAGCTCGCTCCTCGCGGCGGATGTGCTCGACCCCGCCGAGGACGAGTGGGACTGCGACTGGGCGGACTCCGAGGTCTATTTTCATGCGACCGACGAGGCCCCCGAGACGGCGGACGGGGCCGTCTTGCAGCTCGTGCGCCGGACGTCGAAGGCCGCAGGGTCTCCGCCCGACCCCGAGCTGGAGCGGGCGTTCGAGCTGGCGCGGCAGGTCACGGGCGTCGGCCGCGTGTTCCAGTTCGGCAACACGGAGGACGCCCTGTCCGCGGCCTACTTCGTCTCGGGCGGGGCGCCGGAGCAGGAGCAGGAGTACACGGCGGAGGCGGCTCCGTCGTACCTGCCGCCCGAGACCGACGCTGTCTTCGTCGAGCTGCAGGCCGTGCGGGCGCAAATCGACTCGCAGGCCGCGGCGAAGGCCGCGGAGGCCAGGGGCCCGGAGACCTTGCTGGTGTACCGCCTCGACGAGGTGCCCGAGTTCCTGACCCGCGAGCTGCCGCCCGATTCGAGCGTGCGGCGGTGCCTGTTCTTCACCGCGCGCGACGACAGCCCGGCCATCGACGCGATGCTCGCGGCGATCCCCGAGGACGAGCACGCCGAAGTCGACGCGGCGATGGAGATCGCCAACCGCGTGACCGCGATCGCGGCGCGGTCCGAGGCGTTCGCAAACACGCTGCGACCCGACGAGGTGCCGCGCGGCGGGGCGCTGCTCGGTGGCACCTACGTCAACGGGTTTCACGGCGGAGACGCCGACGCGGTCGAGCGCTGGATCGAGGCGCAGGGCCTGAAGCGCGTGACGCTGCGGAGCTTCCTCGATCGGCTCATCCTGGTGCGCGCGCTGGACGAGGAGGGCGCGCCGCTCCAGCAGGTCGACAAGTTCGCCGGCAGGCCGCCCGCGCTGACTGCGAACCCGATCGATGACGACGGCCTCTACGTGTTCGAACGCGACAGCGACCACGTCCGCTTCGAACTGGCGCAGGTGTCCGACGAGGAGGAGGTGCCGTGGCTCGAGCTGCGCGCGGAGGAGCTGCCGCCGGGCGTGCTGCACACCGTGACCGTGCCTGCCGTGAGCGCGGAGGAGAAGACGGGGGCGCAGGCGGCGGATGAGGAGACGGCGGCGGAGGAGACGTCGGAGGCGGCTGCGGAGGAGAAGTCGGAGGCGGCGGAGCCGGAGGAGACGGCGGCCAGAAAGACGACTGCGAAGCAGGGCGCGAAGAAGGCCGCGAAGCGAGCTGCGGCGAAGAAGTCGGCGTCGAAGCGAGCTGCGGCGAAGAAGTCGGCGTCGAAGCAGCCGGCGGCGAAGAAGTCGGCGTCGAAGCAGCCGGCGGCGAAGAAGTCGGCGGCGAAGAAGTCGGCGGCGAAGAAGACTGCGGCGAAGAAGTCGGCGTCGAAGAAGTCGGCGTCGAAGAAGGCCGGGAAGAAGACGGCGGCGAAGAAGACTGCGAAGGCCGGGAAGAAGTCGGCGGCGAAGAAAGCGGCGAAGAAGACCGCGGCGAAGAAGACCGCGAAAAAGTCGGCGTCGAAGAAGTCGGCGAAGAAGCCGGCATCGAAGAAGATGGCGAAGAAGAAGACGGCGAAGAAGTAGAACGTTTCGCCTGAGCGCGGCTCGCCTGCCCATCGCGGTCTCCACCGCGACGGCGGGCCTCTTTGCCCTGCGGGCCGTGGAGCTGCGAATGTGACTTGACCGTACGGCGAGCCGCGTCGTGACGCGCTCGGCCTCGAGGAGCTACCAAGCGCCTCGGAGGCGCGAAGGCCGGCGTCGACCAGCTCCGCGATCCCCTTCCTCACCGGCTCCTTCTGCCCTACCTTCTTCATCGTGGTGGCTCCTTCTCGAGCAGCCCCCCAACTCGACTTTCAACGCCGCGCGGGACTACGCCTCGTCGTGCCCCTTGCGGTACACCCATGCGAGACGGAGAGCACGTTGCGAGAGCGATTCACGACCCTCGTCGAAGAGCTTCGCGCCAAGCCCGAGATCGAAGTCCTCGGCGCGGAGCTCGGCGCCCCGGCTTCGGACGATGATCTCGCGCGGCTCGAGGCCTGGTTCGGCGGGACCGTCCCCGACGACATTCGCGCGTTCTACTCGCAGGTCGGCTCCGCGCAGATCCGTTGGATGGGACTCGCTAACCCCGCGTACGCGCGCCGCGGCGCCGAGATCCCGCGGGGCTCGGTCGCCTGGGTGTATGCGCTCGTCGACCCGATCGACGAGGAGGGCGCCCTCGTCTTGCCGCCTCTCGACGTGGTCCTCGACCGGTCGTGGGAGGACGTGATGCGCGAGATGTGGATCTGGATCGGCGGCAAAGCCCACGAAGGACCGAAGGTCACGGAAGGCGGATTCGACGGCGCCGTCCGCATCTTCGACTTCTCGTCGTTCGCCGGGTGGCCGGGCTTCTTCCGAGCGACGGGCCTCGTCGGTGTCGGCAGCGAGATGGGTTGGCAAGGGAAACGCACCTCTTTCGCGGCGCACATCGACAAGGCGGTCAAAAGGATGAAGGCACGCGCCGAAGCCGTTTGCCGCGGCGAGTGGGACTACGGACAATAAGGCCTCTCCCGGACGACGGCCTCGGGTAGACATGACCTTGAGGGCATGTCTCATGAGGCATTCCGCGGGAGACTCCGCGAAGGGATCGGCCGATCGTGGAGACATGTCCGTCGGGACATGTTATTTTAAAAAGACGGACGCTGTCAGGCCGCGCGGACCTGGGCGAGGGCGGTGAGCAGGTGGTCGCGGTCGATCGGCTTGCCGACGTAGGCGGAGGCGCCGAGGACGAGGGCGCGGGCCTGTTCGTCGAGCAGCGAGGCGACGATCACGGGGACGCTGCGCAGGCCGATGTCGCTGCGCAGCTGGACGAGGGCGTTCCAGGCGTCGTCGTCGGGGACGGCGATGCCGAGCACGATCGCCTGCGGGCGCAAGGACTTGGCCAGCGACAGGCCCTGCGAGGCGCTGGTGCAGCTGATCACGGGGACGTGCTCGCCCTGCAGGCCGCGCTGGACCTGCTCGAGGGTGGCGGGGTCGTCGTCGATGACGAGGACGGGGCCCTGCGGCGGGGCGGCGGCGTCGGGCGGCGGGGCGGCGACGTCGAGCTCGGTGGGGACTGTGATGGTGAAGGTCGAGCCCTCGCCGGGGACGCTGGTGGCGGTGATGTCGCCGCCCATGAGGCGGCAGAACTCGCGGGCGATCGACAGGCCGAGGCCGGCGCCGCCGTAGCGGCGGGTGGTCGAGGCGTCGGCCTGCGTGAACTCTTGAAACAGGCGCGGCAGGGCCTCGGCGGCGATGCCGATGCCGGAGTCGGCGACCGCGATCTCGATCCAGTCGCGCGCGTCCTTCGTCGTGCGCCGCACGCCGACGCGGATGGTGCCGCGCTCGGTGAACTTGATGGCGTTGCCGAGCAGGTTGAAGAGCACCTGGCGCAGCTTCAGCATGTCGGTGACCATGAAGCCGACTTCGCGGGGGATCCGCAGCTCGATGCGGTTGCCTCGCTGCTGCGCCAGGGTCTCCAGCGCCGAGGTGACGCCCTGGACCAGCGCGCGGGCGCTGAAGCGCTCGGGCCACACCTCCATGCGCCCGGCCTCGATCTTGGTGAGGTCGAGGATGCTGCTGATGAGCTCGAGCAGGTGCACGCCGGCGATGCCGATCCGCTTGAGGTCGCCGACGCTCTCGTGGTCGCCGCGCGCCTCGGCCTCCTCGAGCAGCAGGTCGCTGTAGCCGATGATGGCGTTGAGCGGGGTCCGCAGCTCGTGGCTCATGTTGGCGAGGAAGCGGCTCTTGGCGATGCTGGCCGCCTCGGCGGCCTCTTTTTGGCGCAGCAAGATCTCGGCCTGGCGGCGCTCGGTGACGTCGCGCAGCGTGACGCACAGGCCGACGAAGCCGCGCACCGGCAGCTGCAGCGGGGTGACGGTGATGTCGAGCCAGCGGTCACCCCACGCCAGCTCGGCGGCGAAGCGGTCGCGGGTGGCGGCGGGGCTCTGCAGGTGCTCGGCCAGCGGGTCGAGACCGGAGCCGTGGGCGGCGAGCAGCGGTCGCAGCGGCCGCCCGCGCAGCGCCTCCTCGCTGAGGATGACGCCGTGCGCCGAGCGGAAGCGCATGATCTCGAAGAAGGCGGCGTTGGAGTCGACGATCCGGCCCTCCGGGTCGAGCACGACCACGCCCTCGGTGCTGCGCTTGACGATGTGGGCCCACCGCTCCTGCGCCGAGTAGAGCTGGTAGACGAGGTTGCCGTCGGCGGTCAGCGGCTCGACGCGGGCCAGCCACTGGCGGTCGCGCGGGACCATCTGCAGGCGCGAGAGCACCTCCTGGCCGCCGATCTGCAAGGTGATGAGGAGGTCGAGGCCGGCCTCGTCGGCGCGGCTCAGGGCCTGGTAGAAGAGGCGCTGGCCCTTGCGGTCGCGCGGCGAGAACAGCTCGTCGAGGCCCTGGCCGACCAGAGTGCCGCTGTCGCAGCCGAGGCGGGCGCACAGCTGCGGGTCGACGGCGACGATCCGCAGCTCGGCGTCGAGCTCGAGCTCGTAGGCCCAGGAGGTCGCGCCGGCGCGGTCGCTCGTCATTCGGCGTACCCCAGCAGCGCGTGCAGCTCGGCGACGTCGTCGGCGGTGCACTCGCGGCGCCGCAGGACGGTGATGGGGTTGCCGAGCACGGTGCTGCGCAAGGTGAACCGCGGCGCGGCGATCTCCATGGTCCGGAAGCTCGGGTTGTGACGCGGCTCGCCCCAGCGAGCGGCCAGCTTCTGCCAGATCGGGATCACCGCGTCACGGTCGAGGAAGTACTTGTAGGTCTCCGGATGCACGCACGCGGGGACCTTCTCGCGGTGCATGCGGCGGCTACTCCACCTGCTCGACGGCGAAGTTGCACGAGGGCTCGCCGCAGCTGACGCAGCGCTCCTCGCGGGCGTTGAAGGTGCCGTAGCGCTCCTCGACGGTGCCCTCGCCGTAGACGAGCTCCATGACGCCGGCCGCGACGCCGGTGAGCATGGCGCACTGCGGGGTGGCGGCCAGGCCGCGGTACTCGCGGTAGCCGACGGCCTCGTAGCCGTAGCGCGACTCGAGCGCGAGCGAGCGCGGGGTGTGGGCGGTGACGTGCCAGTCGCCCCAGCCGAGGGCGTTGCTGATGGCGATGATGGCGTGCAGGGCGTCGGACCGGTCGCGCACCATGGGGGCGATGAGGCCGTCCCACTCGGGCGAGTGCATGATGCCGCGGAAGGTGTTCATGCCGCAGTGCTCGGCGTCGGAGATCAGCAGGCGGATGGCGGTCTTGTCGCGCCCGAGGCCGCGCATGGCCTCGACGAAGCCGATGCAGATCCGGTTGTAGAAGTCGGCCGGCATGCTGGCCAGGTACACGCTGAAGGCGGGGATGAGGCCCGCCTCGTCGCCGACCATCGGCATGCCGACGACGGCGTCGATGATCGCCTGCTCGTCGACCTGGGGCGAGCGCAGCCAGCCGGCGCCGGGCTCGCGCGGGGCGGGGATCGCCGGGTCCTTGCGGTTCGGGGCCACCGGCGGACGCTCGCCGCGGTCGACCTCGAAGCGGCAGCGCTCGGCGCCGCGGGCCATGCACTCGACCTCGCGCACGCGCACCGCGGCGCCGGTGACGGCGTGCACGGCGCCCTGCACGTAGCCGGCGGTGAAGCTGCACACGTTGTCGCTGCTCTCGCCGAGGCCGGCGAGCCAGCCCTCCACGAAGTGCGACGAGTCGGCGGTGACGACGTCGGCGCCGATCTGCGACAGGTCGATGCGGCCGAAGCCGAGGTGGCGGTAGAGCTGCTCGGCGACGGCCCAGCGGCGGGCCTCGTCGTCGCCCGGGCGCAGCGCCCGCGCGAGCTGGTCGGCGAACACGGTCTCGGCGGCGCCGACGATCAGGCCCTTGCCGTCGATGCCGCGCGCGCCCTCGAGGGTCCGCTGCAGCCGCGCGTTGTAGTGATGACAGTGGATGATGACGTCGTGCCCGGCGATCCGTCGGCGATACGTCGTCGGCTCGTACTGCATGGCCAGCCGTGAAGCCAGGTCGCTGTCGATCGCCATTGTCATCCTCCTCGCGCGGTGCGCGGGGAGCATCATACTCCGCCGGACATCGCCGCCGCGACTCCACACGTGAGGGTGCGCCGTGCGCGAGCAGGCTGAGGCGCAGCCGCGCGCATCACAGCGCCAGAGTGACGATGCCGGTGATCACCAGCGCGGCGGCCCACAAGACGTCGAGGTTGAACCACGCCTTGCGGAGGATCGCCAGGCCGACCTTCTCGTAGACCACCACCGCGACGAGGCCCATCACCAGCAAGTAGCCGAGCGTGTGCAGCGCCGTGGCGAGCAGGCCGAGCAAGGGCGTCGAGGCGCCCAGCTCCGCGAGGTGCTGGGCGTGCCCGGCGTGGCCGCCGGCGGCGTCGATTGCGTGCTGCGCGTGGTGGCCCGCGTGATGCATGTGCTCGGGCATTGAAGCGTGGTCAACAGCAGGACCGTCGCGCCAGCCGAGCAGCACCGGGGCGAGCATCAGGCCGGCGCCGTGGGCGGTGGCCATCAGGAAGCTCCACCACGTCAGGTCGAGCCAGTTGACGCGCATGCCGACCCACCGCGGGTGACGGCAGCGCACCAGCTTGTAGAGGCCGAAGCCGGTGAGGCCGAGGCCGACCGGCCAGCGCACCCAGGCGTCGGGCAGGGCGTCCTTGAGGACGCCGATGACGAGCAGGACGACCGCGATCGACAGCGCGTGGCCGAGAGCGATCGGCAGCAGCGCGCGCAGGACGGCCGCCCGTCGCTGCTCCTGCAGGCCGAGGGCCACTGCGAACAGCCAGCCCATGCCGGGGTTGATGCCGTGGAAGGCGCCGAGGCCCAGGAGGGCCAGCCATGCCTGAGCGTCGCTCATGGGTAGCAGTAGGAGTCGGAGGAGGCGTCACCGCCCTGCAGGCGGATCTGGTGGCCGCGCAGGCCGGGCTCGAATTGCAGGAAGAACTTCGGGTCGAGGGTCATGCCCTTGCCGTCCGCGGGCACGTCGAGCTTGACCATCCAGCCGTCGAAGCCGCCGGGGTAGAATTGCTCGTCCCACGGGGCGTACAGCGAATTGGTGAAGTAGACCCGGCGACCGTCGCGGCTGACCTCGACCATCTGCGGGCCGCCGCCGAGCTTGACGTCGGGCTGGTTCGGGTGGGCGGTCTGGCGGACGATGCCGCCGAGGTGGACGCTGCCGGTCTTCTTGGGGTTGTGCGGGTCGGAGACGTCGTACTGGAGGAACTCGCCGGTGCCCCAGCACGAGACATAGAGGGTCTTGTCGTCGAGCGAGAGGTTGATGTCGGTGATCAGCGGGGGCACTGCGCCGAAGCCCTTGAGCAGCGGGGGCAGCAGGGCGGGGTCGGCCGGCTCGGCGGGGATCTCGATGACCTTCTTGATCTGCCACTTGCCGCCCTCGAGGAACCACAGCCAGATCGAGGCCGAGAGGTCCTTGAGCGAGACGACGACGCTGGCGAAGCCCCACGGGCGGGTCGGATTGTGGGCCGGGCGCAGCTCCAGCACCATCTGATACTCGGGGCCGAGCTCGAGCCGCTCGAGGTGCTTGCGCCGGCGCAGGTCCCACACGTGCAGCGAATTGCCGTACTTGCCGCCGAGCAGCAGCTCGGGGACGAGGCCGCGCCGGACCATGTTCGGCGTGCCCCACTCGCTGGAAATCAGGGTGTCGTGGCCGAGGTGCCACCAGAAGTCGTAGTGGAGCACCTGCGGGCCGCGATCGATCTCCCAGCGGCCGCGGATGTCGAACGTCTCGTGGTCGAGCATGAAGATGCCGCCCGGGCCGCCGCCGTCGGGCGCGCCCAGGGCGCTGACGTAGATGCCCTCGGGGCCGCAGTGGGTCGTGTGCGGGCTGGCGTAGCCGGTCTTGCGGAACAGCTCGTCGGGCTCGATGGTGCGGACGATCTGCGGCCGCTTCGGGTCGGGCTGGGTGTCGAGGATGTAGATCCGCGACGAGTTGATGCCGGGGACCACGAGGTAGCGGCGCTCGACGTGCGGGTGCGGCGCGTACGGGCACAGGCACGCGCTGCAGGCGTTCCAGCCGAAGTGGTGCAGCTCGTCGCCGATGTTCGGCATGTCGACCTGGCCGACCACCTGGGCGAAGCTCTTCGAGGCCGGGTCGACGTCGACCACCGCCATCGCGTCCGGCCGCTTGGCCCCGGTCGGGTCGAGCAGCACCACGTACGCGAGCTGCTCCGGCGGGGCCTGCATCGCCATCGTCGGCGACGGATAAAAGGTCGGGTCGGGACGAAAGCGAGCGGCCATGTGTCCGGCAGCCTGCCCCGCGCGGCCAGGCCGCGTCAAGGGCCGGCAGGCCGGTGCGGCGGCGGACTATTCATAGGACCGCGGGGACATGGGCCATTGCGCGCGTCCGGCCGCGACGATTGCCGCGATTCGTCGAGGGGGCGTCGGCGCCGGCGGACCGGGTCGCGACGCAGGAGTGCAGGCAACACCTGTGCCCACATTGCTGCCACCTTGGTTACGCGGGATCGCGGCCCGAAAAACGGGACGCGAATCGGCAGCCGCCGCGGCGCCGCGGCGAAATGTCTGGCGAGACATGCCCGAAGTGTCAGCGCCGCGCCGCGCCGCGGTCGGCGGTCGGGCCGGACGCCCTGTCGTCAACGCGGTCCGCGCGGCTCAGTCCGCTGCATGGGCGTCGGTCGAGCGAGGACCGCCGTGGCGCTGGTCCTGGAGCCGGGGAGCGATCCGCCGGCGCTCGCGAGCGGATCGCCCGGCACGATCGCCGCTGCGCCTCGCGGCCCGCGTCGAGCCGGCGCGAGGCCGTCCTCGCCGCCAGATCGAATCACGCGACAGCGACGATTCTGTCATCGAGGACATGTCTGATCGGGCATGCTCGATCAGACATGTTTTAAAAGGCATGCGTCAGTGGACGCCGGCGAGCGGGAGGCGGACGGTGACGGTGGTGCCGGCGCCGGCGGAGCTGGCGAGGTGGATCGTGCCGCCGAGGAGCTCGGTGAGGTGCTTGGCGATCGTCAGGCCGAGGCCGGTGCCGCCGAGGCGGCGGGGGTCGACGGGGCCGACCTGCGAGAACGGCAGGAACACCGCGGCCGACTCCGCGGCGCCGAGGCCCTTGCCGGTGTCGCGGACCTCGAACACGAGCGCGGGTGGGTCGGCGCGGCGGTCGGGGCGGACGACGAGGTCGATGGTGCCGGCGGCGGTGAACTTGCTGGCGCTGGCGAGCAGGTTGACCAGGATCTGCCGCAGCTTGGCGGCGTCGGTGTGCAGCTCGGGCAGGTCGGGGGTGATGTCGACGCGGACCACGTTGGCGCGGCGGACCGCCAGAGGCTCGGCGGTGACGAGGGCGAGCCGGCACACCTCGGCGGCCACCACCGGGCCGAGGTGGACGTCCATGCGCCCGGCCTCGATCTTGCTGAGGTCGAGGACGTTGCCGATCAGGTCGCACAGCATCCGCGCAGAGAGGTAGATGCGCCCGAGAGTCTCGCCCAGGTCGGGGTCGCGCTGGGCGGCGCGGTCGGCCAGCAGGTACTCGCAGTAGCCGACGATGGCGCTCAGCGGGGCGCGCAGCTCGTGGCTCATGCTGGCGACGAAGCTGCTCTTGGCCCGGCTGAGCTCGACCGCGTGGTCGCGGTCGACCTCGAGGTCGACGAGGTGCTCGGCGGTCTGCAGGGCCTGGCGCGCGAGCGCGGCGAACCGACGCGCGCGGGTGACCCGGTCGGGGGTGAAGAAGCCGCGCCGGCGGTGGAGACAGACCAGCATCGCCTGCGAGTGCAGCGCGTGCAGCGGGACGTGCAGCGCGGAGGCGTACTCCTCGCGCAGAGCCGGCTCGACCTGCTGCCACTCGGGGTTGTCGGCGAGGTCGAGCAAGGCGGCGGCCCGGCCGGCGAGCACGCGGTCGGTGAAGGCCCCGCCCGGCCAGGCGATGAGGCGCAGCCGCGGGTCGGTGGCCGCGACGATCTGCGGCGAGACCTCGGGCGCGAAGCCGACGATGAACGCGGCGTCGAACTCGAGCAGGTCGCCGAGCACGCGCAGCACCTCGGCGAACAGCGGCAGGGCGTCGCGCGCCTCGCCGAGCACCTCGAGGCCCTCGAGCAGGCGCTCGGTGTGGGCGGCGGCGATGCGCTCGCGCTCGCTGGTGTCGGCCAGCTCGACGCGCAGCGCGGCGACCTCGGCCTCGGCGGCGAGCCGCGCTTGCTCGGCCGCTGCGAGCCGCTGCTCGAGCTCGCGGACGCGACCCTCGAGGTTGGTGTCGCGGTCAGCCATGGCGGGAGACGACGGCGGAGATCATGAGGTTGTCGAGGCAGGCCGAGGGAGTCGAGCTCGCGCGCGACGTCGATTGCGTACGGGTCGCAAGCTCCATCCGCGCCGATTGTAGCGGCAACGATGCGGCCCGGCGCACCCGCGGGCGACGCGCGTGCGGCGGCCGCGGCCCGATGCGGGGAACCGGTCCGTCGCGGCTGGTATGGCTCCGGACGGCGAGCTCAGCGAGCCTGCGATGTCCCCCGTCCGTTCGGGCCCGCCGACGCGCGCACGCGCTCGCGCCCTCGGGCTCAGGGTACGACGAGCAGGCCGTCTGCGAATTGCGGGTGTGCGGGCACGTCGGTGAGGTGCGGACCGCCGCCGAGGGTGAACGGGATCTCGAGGACAGGCCCAGGCGGGGCGCCCTCGTTGGAGTTGTCCTCGGTGAACTCGACCACCAGCTTGTAATCCCCGGGCGGGGCCGGCTGGCCGAGGCGATCCTTGAGGTCCCACGCGAGGTCGGTGGTGCGGTGCGAGCCGCGGGTGGCCGAGGTCATGGCGTCGGCGTTGTCGCCGTCGGACAGCGAGCGCCAGCGGATCAGGTGCTGCTCGCGGACCTCGGCCCACACCGACAGGGTGCGCACCAGGCCGCCGCTGCCCTGGATCCACGCGACGCCGACGTGCTCGTCGGCGTACTCGCCCCCGTAGCTGCGCGTGCGCACCTGGGCGGTCAAGGTGTCGGCTGGCTCGTAGGACATGTCCCAAACGTCCAGCTGGAGGTCGAAGCCGAGGCCGGCCGCGCCCGACTGGTAGCGGCGGACCTCGACCGCGACGACGTTGTCGCCGGCGAGCAGGCTGGCGTGCGGGGCGGCGAGCCGGATGTAGCGCAGCGGCTCGTTGCCCTTGAGGTCGGTCTGGGCCCGGGTGTCGGCCGCGAGCGGGTCGGGCGGGAGGTTGGAGCGGAGCAGGGGGACGCCGTTGAGCCACACCGCGACGCCGTCGCCGCGGCGCAGGTAGGCGCGCAGGAGGACGTCGTCGACGGCCGCGGGGACGGTGAAGGTGTGGCGCAGGCGCAGGCCGAGCGGGGCGGTGGCGGGGTCGATCGGGGTGGCGTCGCCGGGGCCGTCGCCGAACGCGGCCTGTCCTTCGGACCAGGCCGTATCGTCGAAGCCGACGACCTTCCAGTCGCCGTCGACGGCGGTCTGCAGCGGCTGCCAGCGCCAGGTGGCCTTGGCGGGGATCAGCGCGGTGGGGACCGGGCCGCCGCCGGTGTCGCTGTCACCGGTGGGGCCGCTCGGGTCGGCGGTGGTCGGCAGGGGCGGCGGGAGGCCGGGGCCGCCGGAGGTCAGAGAGTCGTCGCCGCCGCCCGTCGTGTAAGCGGTGGTCGAGCCGGTGCCGTCGCTGCCGCCGGCGCTGGTCGGCGGGTACTCGAAGCGGGCGCCGCCGTCCGGGGCGCAGGCGAGGGCGAGGGCGAGGGCGGCGAGGCTGCGGCGAGGCATGAGAGTCAGTCGCATGAGCGTCAGTTGCATCCGCAACCTCCGCCGCCGCCGCCGAGGCCGCCGGCCGAGCCCTCGCGGTAGTCGAGGGCGTGCTCGGGGCCGGCGGACAGGTCGGCGTCGCCGCCCAGTTGCATGTCGGGCTGGGCCAGGCGGCCGCGCTCGTAGGGCTGGACGCGGGCGCAACCTGTCCCGAGAGACAGCAGCCCGAGCAGCGCGGCGGCGCGGCGGCGTCGGCGGGTCAGCAGCAGCAGGGCCCACCACGGCGGGGCGCCTGCGGTCGCGTTGCAGCCGGACTCGGCGGCAGGCGGGCCGACCGGGAACTCCCACGCGGCCGCGCCGTCGCCGGCGGGCGTGCCGTCGTCGTCGGCCGCGACCGCGGCCATGTAGATCGCCCCGGGCAGGTGTTCGTCGGGGGCGGTCCACTGCACGCGCAGGCGGTGCGAGCCGCACACGTTGACCGCGACCGCCTGGCGCGGGTCGCCCTCGGGGAACTCGATCCACTCGGCCGCGCGCCCGCCGGGACAGCGCTCGTCGTCCTGCAGGACGTCGGGCGGCGGCAGGCGCAGGGTGCCGAGCGGGGCGCCGCCTGGATCGGTGGCCTCCAGGACGATCCCGAACACGTCTTCGGGCCAGGTCACTTCGAACATGTACGTCGCGCCAGGTTTGTAAGGGCCGCCCGGGCCGCCGCGGATCTCCGGGCTCGGGGCCGGGCCGCCCGTGTGGCAGACCGCGCAGGTGAAGCCGTCCCCCGGGCTGCCGCTGAAGATCCGCCCGCCCGCGCCGCCGTGGCGCGCGGGGTCGGCGGTGTACAGCGCGGGCGAGGAGTAGGCGGCGGCGACGGCAGGAGCGAGGGCGACGAGCGCGGCGAGCAGCGAGACGGGGCGGATCATCGGGTCACCTGCGGGCGCGCGGCGAATGAACGAATGGACATGCTCTGAAAGCCATGTCTGAAGGGACATGTTCGATCATGCATGCTTTGGAGGACATGTGCATGTAGACATGTCGGAATGGGCATGGCGTGGGGGCCGGGCGTTCGGGAGCCCCGGAGACGCAGCGAGGCTCCGGGGCGGGAGAGCGCGAGCGCTGGGCGGCCAGGTCGTTGCGTCACGGGGCGAGAGGCTGCGTGCGCCGGGCGCAGGTGGCGACGTTGCGTCATGGCGCGGGGGCCTCCGTGCCTTCGGCCCAGGCGGTGAGGACGGCCAGGCCGGGGGCGTCCGGGTCCTCGTAGACGTTGCGGCCGTGCTCGTCGCGGCCCTCGTGGGCGGCGCGGGGGCCCGGCTTGTGCAGCAGCGGCGGCGGCTCGTCGCCCTCGGCGAGCAGCCAGGCGCGCGCGCGGTCGTAGGCGAGGTCGACCTCGGCGCGGGTCGGGGCGTCGAGCGGCGACTCGGGCTCGCCGAGGCGGGTGCGGCCGGGGCCGGGGACGAACAGCGGGCGGCGCGGGTCGCCGTGGCAGGCGGGGAAGCTGCAGTCGCGCAGCAGCACCGGGTAGACCTCGGCGCCGAAGCGGCCCCGGTCGGGCGCGGGCACCACCCGCACCGGGTCGTCGCAGCCGGCGACCAGGAGCAGCGCGGGGGCGACGACGGCGGCGCGCGGGCGGCCGACGAGGGTGAGTACACCTGTCACGAGGGGCATGTACAAGAGGGCAGGTCGGCCGAGGAACGCGTAGCCCGCGGCGGCCAGCAGGGTGCCGGCGAGGAAGCCCCAGGTCTCGCGGGCGAACACGCGGGCGGTCGCGGCCCCGCCGGCGACCGCGGCGGCGAAGTAGGTGCCGGAGGCGAGCCCGGCGGCGGCCACCGCGGGCACGAACCACCACGGGCTGGCAGCGACGAAGTCGACCCGGCCGAGCGACAGGGCGGCGGCGGCGTAGGCGACGAGCCCGAGGCCGAGCGCGCGCGGCAGGTCGCGGGCCGGCGCGCGCGACCACAAGCCGAGCGCCGAGCCGGCCAGCCAGGCGGTCAGCACCAGCGCGTAGGTGGTGTGCGCTGCCGACAGGGCGCGCGACAGGGTGAGCAGCAGCCCGGCCTGCAGCAGTCCGAGGTGGACGCCGACGAGGAAGGCGGAGGGCAACGCGCGAGGCATGAGAGTCACTGGAGCGAGGGGGCGGAGATCGTGACGAGCGCGCGCAGGCCTGCCGCGGTGGCGAGAAGAGGCGTGGCGGCAGGGCGGGGCATGGCGATCACGGGAGCGAGCGCGCGTAGGCCTGCCGCGGCGGTGACGGCGAAAGAATGCGGGGTGGCGGCGCCAGGCATGAGAGTCACAGGTAGCGCTCGCGCAGGCGTTCGGCGCCGCGGCGGAGCACGAGGTCGAGGTCGTCGAGGGTCAAGGGTATCGCGCCGGCGATCCGGGCGTCGAGCTCGGGGCCGCCGAGGACGAGGAGGCGACGCTCGCCGGCGACTGCGGTCGCTCGCAGGGCTTCGGCGGTGAACGGCAATCGGTCGCCGGCGTAGGCGAAGGCGCGGTCGGCGGTCTCGCTGTCGGCGACCATCACCGCGGGGAACTCGGCGCGCAGCGACGCGACCAGCCGCGCCGGCGTGCGGGTCGGGGCGCCGAGCGGGCCGCTGAGCTGGATCGCCAGGACCCCGCCGGGGTTCAGGCGCGCGCGGCACAGGGCGTAGAATTCGCGGGTATGTAGATAGGCCTCGCCGAGCGTCAGCGGCGACGGCACGTCGACCGCGATCAGGTCGAAGCGGCGCTCGGTGGCCGCCAAATATTGCTTGCCGTCGGCCAGCACCAGGCGCCAATTGTCCAGGCGGGCCAGCGGCTCGCCAGGGGTGAAGAAGCGGGCGCCGGCGTCGACCACGGCGGCGTCGAGCTCGACCGTGGTCAAATGATCGGACATGCGCGAGAGCTCGGGCACCATCGACAGGGTGCCGTTGCCGATCAGCAGCGCATTTTGCGGGCGGACGAGCGTCGCCGGGGCGCGCGCGAGGTAGTGATTGAGGGCCCCGAGGTCGCGGTCGTCGAGGTCGCGCAGGCCGTCGAGGTAGAGCATGCGGCCGCGGCCCGGCGCGGTGACCACCTCGACCCGCTGGTACGGCGAATCGACGGACCACAGCACCTGGGCGCCGGGGAGGCGGTGCTTGTGGCGATACACCAGATCGGCGCCGAGCTGCGACAGGGGGGCATGGGTGGCGCAGGCGAGGGCGGCGGCGACGGTGCAGGCGAAGGTGACGGCGCGGCGGTCGAGGGCGACGTGGACGAGGGCGACCAGGGCGGCGGCGAGGACGGCGAAGCGCAGGCCGGGGGCGCCGCCGAGGGCGAGGGCGGCGGTGCTGCCGAGGCCGAAGCCGACGAGCTCGCAGGTGTAGCCGCGGCGCAGCGCGGCCAGGCGATCGTCGGGCTGTTCGTGGCGGTCGAGCAGGGCCGGGACGACCGCGGTGAACGGGGCGGCGGCGGCGAATGTCAGCAGGGCGAGGACGAGCAAGAGCTCGGGGCCGGAGTCGCCGCGGAGCAGGCACAGGCCGGCGACCGCGAATCGTGGCAGGGCCGGCGACAGCAGCAGGAGGGCGCCGCAGGCGAGCAGCAGGCGGGCCAGCGCGCGCGGCGACAGGCGAGCGCCGAGCCCGTAGCCGAGCGAGGCGGCGGCCAGCGCGGCGGCCGAGACGAATAACAACACCACCTCCTCGCCGTAGAGGAGGCTGACCAGCTCGCGCACGACGAGCTGCTGGCTGGCGCCGAAGCACAGGCCGGCCAGCAGCAGCGTCGCCGCCTCGCGCGCGGCCGCGGAGCGCGGTGAGGGGCCGACGGTCACAGCGGAACGGGCAACGTGGTCGTGTCCACGTCCTTGTCCTTGTCGTCGTCCTTGTCCTTGTCCTTGTCCTTGTCGGTGTCGCCGGTGGTGAACTCCGGCGGCAGGTCGAGCTTCGGCGCGCCGGTCGGGTCGGGCGCCGTCGTCGAGGTCGAGGTCGAAGTCGAGGTCGAGGTCGACGTGGAGGTCGAGGTCGTGGGGCCCTCGGTCGTCGTGCTCTCGCCCGCAGTGGCGCCGCTCGTCGAGGTGGTAGTCGCGCCGCCGGGCACCACGTTGCCGCTGCCGTCGCTCTCGCTCTCGCTGCCCATCCACGGCGGCACGGCCGTCGTGAAGTTGTTGTTGTCGCTGTCGCCAGGGTTCCCGAGCCCGCCGCATGCGGCGAGACCGAGGAGCAGGACGAGCGTGGGACGTGCCTTATCGGCCATGTCTAAAAACTCCAGAGTTGACGGCAAACGCCGTGCCGGATAGTCTCCGATCTGAAAATGGTTTTCAAAATTAATTTCGGGGTTTCGCGCGATTTGCGCGCGCCGATTCGCCGTCGATGAGGTGGATCCCCCTGAGCGTGGCTCTGGTCTTCGCGGCCGAGCCGGCCCCGATCGGAGGCCAACTCCGCGGTGGCATCTACGTCCGCACCGACAGCGACCGGACGACCGTGATCTCGCCGCGGGCGCACGTGCGGCAGCAGCTCGGCAGCCCGCAGACGCAGCTCGACATCAGCTACAGCCTCGACGCCTGGACCAGCGCGTCGGTGGACATTCGTACGGCGGCCACGCCGATCGTCCGCGAGAACCGTCACGAGGGAGTTGTAGGGGTGGAGCGCGAGCGCGGCAACGCGGCGTGGGCCGCGTCGTATCGCTTCTCACACGAGCCCGACTACCTGGCCAACAGCGCGACGCTCGGCGGCAAGCTCGACCTGGCCCAGCGGACGATCACCCTCGCCGGGCGGCTGTTCGGCGCGCTCGACCGCGTCGGCCGCTCGGGCGATCCGACCTTCCGCGAGCCGCTGCGCGCCGGCGGGGCGCTGGTCAGCGCGACGTTCGTGCTGACGAAGACGACGCTGCTGCAGTTCGCCTACGAGCTGCGCGGGGCGCTCGGCTACATGGCCAGCCCGTACCGCTTCGTCGCCATCGGCAGCGGCGACGGGCTGTGCAACGAGACGGCGGAGTTCTGCCTGCCGGAGGTCCACCCGCGCCGACGCAACCGCCACGCGTGGGTGCTGCGCGGCCGCCAGGCGCTGCACCGCAAGGTCTCGCTCGGGGCGACGTACCGCTTCTACTACGACTCGTGGCAGCTGCGCTCGCACACCGCGTCGGTCGACCTTTCGGTGATGCCGGCCCGCGGCGCGACGCTGGCGCTCGAGTACCGCCATTACGCGCAGTCGTCGGCGTTCTTCTACCGCTCTCGCTACATGGCCCCAGGGCCAGGTGGCTACTTTACCCGCGACCGCGAGCTGTCGTCGCTCGGCAGCCAGCGGCTGGCGCTGCACGGCGTCTACGCCAAGCCGCTGAAGCGCGGCTCTATCGAGGTCGGCGCGCTGGTCGCGGGCACGCGGATCGGCTACGACGAGTTCGTCGGGCTGTCGCGGGTGTTCGCCCTCGAGCTGTCGGCCATGCTCGGCGGGCGCTACTGACACGGCCGTCCCCGGAGCACACGCATGCGTTCACGACCTGTCCTCTTCGCCATGTTCTTGTTGTCCGCCTGTGAGCCGAAGCCGGCCTCCCAGGCGCCCGGCGGCGGCGCCCCGGCGACTGCCGACACGCCCGCGCCGGCGCTGTCGGGCCCGGCGCTGGCCGGCGCCGGCACCACGGTCGACCTGGCGGCGATGCGCGGCAAGCTGGTCCTGGTCGACTTCTGGGCCTCGTGGTGCGAGCCGTGCCGGCGCGAGATGCCCGAGCTCGAGGCGCTGTACAAGCGCCACCAGGCCAGCGGCCTCGAGCTCATCGGCGTCAGCATGGACGAGGCGCGCGGCGACGCCGAGGCGTTCCTGCGCGACGTGCCGGTGTCGTTCCCGATGATCTTCGACGAGGGCCAGGCGCTGGCGAAGTCGTGGTCGCCGCCGAAGATGCCGACGCTCTACGTGGTCGACCAGGAGGGCAAGGTCGCCAAGGTGATCGCCGGCGAGGTGAAGTTCGCCGAGCTCGAGGCCGAGGTGACGCAGCGCCTCGGCGGCGGCTGAGGTCGGCGGACGGCGCGAAGTCGCGCGAGCGGCCGGCAAATTGGCCGATGTTCGCAGATGCAGAAAAATTCGCGGGCCCTGTCGATCGAGCCGCGGGCCGTTCGACGTGAAGGTGCAGCCCGGGCACGCGGCGGTCCGACAGGACCGCGGCGCCCGGCGAATCCCGAGGAGAACGACCATGCGATTTCTGATCATCATCAAGGCCGACGCGAAGTCCGAGTCCGGGGCGATGCCCAGCAAGCAGCTCATCGAGGCGATGGGCCGCTACAACGAGGAGCTGGTGAAGGCGGGGGTGCTGCTCGGCGGCGAGGGCCTGCACCCGAGCTCGCAGGGCGCACGCGTGACGTTCCGCCCCGGCCAGCCGCCGACCGTGGCCGACGGCCCGTTCCCGCTGACGTCGGACCTGATCGCGGGCTACTGGCTGTTCCAGACCCGCTCGAAGGAGGAGGCGATCGCGTGGGTGAAGAAGATCCCCGGCGACCCCGAGAGCGACGCGCAGTGGAGCGTCGACATCCGCCGCGTGTTCGACACCGAAGACTTCCCGCCCGAGGTGCTGTCGCCGGAGGAGGCCGCCCGCGAGAACGCCCTCCGCGACGAGCTGGCCCGCCGCCAGTCTGCCACCTGACGAGGTCGCCGCGCGGCGGCCGGCGCCACGAGGACGCGCCCGCCTCCGCCGTCGATGCGCTCGCCGAGCGGAGACGGGTGATCGTAGGCCGCTGCGGGCGGCGGTCATGAGGAGGCCGCGGCCCGCGGGCGGACAATCACCGGTCATGGCCAGGGAGGCGCCCGCCGTGCGAGTGCATGCATTCGCGAGTCGGTGCAATGAGGCTGCACCGCTCGCGAATGCTTTTTTGTTTTTGATAGATGAACAGGCGATCGACGGGGTCGGAGGCGAGGGGTTCTCTTTATCGACTCGAGACGGGCGGGACACGTCTGCGGCTGATTCGGATCGCCGGCGTCACGTGGGCGCGCGCGAGCGCGTCGGATTCGCATGGGCCCCGATTGACACGCACCCGGCGGTGATGGTCCGCTCGCGGCCGAGGTCCTGCATGCTCCGTCTGTCCCCCCGCCTCCGCTGTCTCGCAGCACTCGTGCTGCTCGCCTCCGCCTGTGCCGACACGAGCTCGTCCGCGAGCAAGACCGCGGCCGCGCCCGCCAAGGCGCCGGAGAAGACCGACGCGCCGGCCCCGGCCAAGGCGCCCGAGAAGACCGACGCGCCGGCCCCGACGGGCAAGTGCGACGTGACCGTGACTGCGGGCGCCGACGCGCCGGCGACGGAGGTCGAGGCGGGCAAGACCTACTGCATCGGCGAGGTCCGCCTGAACCGCGACACCAAGCCGGACGACGTCAAGGACAAGCTCACCGACTGCAAGGTCGACGGCGAGTACGTCGGCGAGACGCGCCTGCAGTGCAAGGGCGTGATGCTGTCGTTCGGCGGACCGGTCCAGCTGCTGTCGCGGATCGTGCCGAAGGCGGGCTGAGTCGGCCGCGGTGATTCGTCGGCGCGGCTGGGCGCCGACGGTCGCTCCGAGATTCGGCTGTCCCGAAGGACATGTAGGCTCCGCGCGGCGCTGGACGGCCGCGCGGGCCCGATCCGGCGCCGCGGACGCGAGCGCGAAAACGCGCGCTGACCGGCAGGACGGGGCGTGGTACCACCGTGGGCGCGTGTTTACGGAGCTCCTCGAACCTGTTCACCGCGCGGCGACGCCGGCGGCGTGGCACCGCGGATTGAAGCTGGCGCGGCTCGGCGCGGCGCGGGTGCAGGGCTGCGACGCGGGGGGCTGGGTGTTTGCGATCGCGCGGCTGGCCGGCAGCGGGGTGCGGGCGGAGGTGCGCTGGGCCTGGGACGGGTGGCGCTGCGACTGCGGCGGGGCGGCGCCGTGCGAGCACGTGGTGGCGGCGGCGCTGGTGCTGCACACGGCGGGCGGGCTGCTCGAGCAGATCGGTCCGCAGGTCGCGGAGACGCTGAAGCTCGGCTACCGCCTGCAGAGCGGCGGCGACAAGCTGTTGCTACGGGTGGTGGCGGTCAGCGCCGGCGGCGAGGCGGTGCTCACGGGGGCGGTCGACGCCGACGATCCGCTGCTGTCGGCGATGCCGGCGGGGGCGCCGTCGCTGGCGATCTACCCGGACATCGCCGAGTTCGTGGTGTCGCGGCTGGTGGGGGCGTTCGACGTGACGCTCGACGGGGCGCCGATCACGGTCGATCCGGCGCCGCTGCGGGTCTTCTCGACCGCGGCGATCGAGGGGCGCACGTTCGTCGGCGGGCGGCTGGCGCTGATCGGGCAAGTGCTGCGATTCGTGGTGCGCATGGCGGCGCCGGCGGCGGAGGAGTCTTCACAATCGCCGGGCGAATCACCGGAGGCGCGCGAGCCGGAGAAGCGCACGCTCGAGCCGCGCTGGGAGGCTCCGGAGGGGCAGGACGGGCAGGAAGTCGCGGAGCCGGAGGTGACGTTCCGGGCGCCGGGCGGGGCCGGCGGCGAGACGCAGGTCGACGCGGCGCGGGTGGTGCAGGCGTGGCGCTCGGGGCAATACGCGCTGCAGACGGCCGACGGCGGGCTGGTGTGGCTGCCGCGCGACTGGCTCGAGCGCTACGGGCCGATGCTCGAGCAATTCGTGGCGGCGCGGCGGGCCGACGGCAAGCGGCCGCGCTGGGCCCGGACGGCCGCGGCGGCGCTGTGCGAGGCGCTGCAGGTGCCGCCGCCGCCGGAGCTGGCGGGGCTGGCGGCGCTGTCGCGCGAGGAGATGTTCGCGGCGCTGCCGTCGGCGACGCTGCCGGCCGACCTGACCGCGACGCTGCGCGACTACCAGCGCCGCGGCGTCGACTGGCTGAGCCTCTTGCGCGACGCCGGCATCGGGGCGCTGCTCGCCGACGACATGGGCCTCGGCAAGACGCTGCAGACGCTCACCGCGGTGCGCGGGCGGACTCTGGTGGTGGCGCCGACGTCGACGCTCCACAACTGGCTGGCCGAGGCGCGGAGGTTCCGCCCGGGCCTGCGCGCGGCGCTGTACCACGGCCCGAAGCGCAGCCTCGAACCCACCGCCGACGTGACGATCACCAGCTACGCGGTGCTGCGGCTCGATCGCGACAAGCTGTCCCGAGAGACATGGGACACCGTGGTGCTCGACGAGGCGCACGCGATCAAGGAGCCGACCACGGCGACCGCGAGCGCGGCGTTCGGCCTGCGCGCGAACTGGCGAGTGGCGCTCAGCGGCACGCCGGTGCAGAACCGCCTGACCGAGCTGTGGAGCCTGAGCCACTTCCTCAATCCGGGCCTTCTGGGCCAGCTGCGCGAGTTCGCGGCGGGCTACGGCAAGGCGGTCGAGCAGGGGCGAGCGGCGCGGACCGCCGAGCTGCAGGCCAAGCTGCGGCCGTTCGTGCTGCGCCGACGCAAACAGGAGGTGGCGCCGGAGCTGCCGCCGCTGACGGAGATCGTGCTGCGCTGCCCGCTCGACGCGGAGGAGCGGCGGGTCTACGACGGGCTGCGGGTGGCGGCCGAGCTCGAGCTGCCGAAGCTGCAGTCGGGCGGCGGGATGCTCGAGGCGCTCGAGCTGCTGCTGCGGCTGCGCCAGGCGGCGTGTCACAGCGCGCTGGTGCCGGGGCAGGAGGCGACGCGCTCGAGCAAGGTCGAGCTGCTGCTGGCGCAGCTGACCGAGGTGACCGCGGCGGGCCACCGCGCCCTGGTGTTCTCGCAGTGGACCAGCCTGCTCGACCTGGTCGAGGACGCGCTGACTGCGGCGGAGCTCGAGCACGTCCGCCTCGACGGGGCCACCGAGGACCGCGCCGGCGTGGTCGCCCGCTTCCAGGCCGAGGACGGGCCGCCGGTGATGCTGATCTCGCTCAAGGCCGGCGGCACGGGGCTCAACCTCACAGCGGCCGACTACGTGTATTTGCTCGACCCGTGGTGGAACCCGTCGATCGAGGATCAGGCCGGGGCGCGGGCCCACCGGATCGGTCAGTCGCGCCCGGTGTTCCTGCACCGCCTGATCGCGGAGGACACCGTGGAGGAGAAGATCCTCGAGCTGCACGCGCGCAAGCGGGCGCTGGCGCAGGCGACGGTCGACGAGGGCGACGTGTCGGGCCTCGGCCGCGAGGAGCTGCTCGAGCTGCTGCGGTGAACCGGCCGCGCGCCCTTCGCGGCGACGCGGACGCGACGCGGTGGTGACGCTCGCGTTTGCTCTCGCGGGCGTGGGCGCGGGCTGCGAGGCGCGGGGTATGATCGCCGCATGATCGTTCGCTCGACTTTGACTTCGCTCTCCATGCCGCTGCTGTGCGTCGCGCTCGCAGGTTGCGGCGACGCGGTCGCCACCACCGATACGCTCGACCCGAGCACGAGCTCGAGCTCGACCACCGCCGAGCCGACCACCGAGGTCACGCCGACCACGTCGACGACCACCGGCGACGAGACGACCGACTCCGGCGGGATGTCGGCGAGCGAGTCGACGACGACCACCAGCACGACGACGACCGGGCCGGACACCGACACTGCAGTCAGCGCGACGGAGACGACGAGCACGAGCACGACCGAGACGACGAGCACGTCGAGCACGACGAGCACGAGCACGACGATCGACACGAGCACGAGCACGACGGATTCGACGAGCACGACCACCGGCGGCGTCGAGGTGCCGGAGACCTGCCTGTCGGCCGACTTTCCGGTCAAGGTGCCGCTGTGCGGCGACGGCGGGCCGGCCTGCACGACGCTGCGCGACGAGGTCGTGAGCGGGAACATGATGTTCCGCAACGACATGCCGGCGATCGCGCTCGACGGCGACTGCGAGCCGGTGGTGCTGTACTCCGAGGCGGTGAACGGCTTCCACGGCTTCTACGGCGAGCGCCTCGGGCCGGGCATGTGGGTGGCGACGCCGACGCCGATGGTGGTGGCGACCGGCTCGCTGGCGTCCGATCCCGACGACGACGCGGTGTTCGCGATGGTCGACGACGGGGCGTTCGGCACCTCGCTGTGGCGCCGCTTCGACGGCCAGTGGACGCAGGAGGGCGCGCTGGTCGGGATGAACCACGTGCGCGCGCACCAGCTGGCCCGCGACGGCGTCGGCGCCCTGCACGTCGGCCACGTGAACAGCGACTTCGCGGTCCAGCACGAGGTGTTCGACGGGGCATGGTCGAAGCAGCAGGTGATCACGGACGCGGAGATCCACGTGCGCCTGGCGCTCGACGCCGCCGACGCGCCGCGCCTGACGTCGTGGGCGACCGTCGACGCGACGTGGAAGCTGCACTACTTCGCCCCGCCCGGGGTGGCCGAGGTGGTGACGCCGCTCGGCTCGAACGTGATCGAGCGGCAACACCACGACCTGGCGCTGGTCGGCGCCGAGGCGACGCCGTGGGTGCTGCTGGCCCGCAAGCAGGCCGACCAGATCCATCACGACATCGTCCTGGCCCATCGGACAGGTCCGGCGACGTGGGCGCTCGAGACTCTGGCCAGCGAGAACTCGCAGGTGGACGAGACCTGCGACGCCCCGCCGCCGCAGGCGGGCGTCACCTGCGACTTTGACTACCAGACCTACTACCCGCTGGCGCTGGCGGCCGGGCAGGACGAGGTGCGCGCGCTGTACGTGGCGATCCGCCGCCAGGGGACGATGGTGTCGCAGTGCGAGCAGAACCCGCTGCCGTTCTGCTACTGGAACACGCAGGTCGAGGACCGCAGCTCGGAGCTGCGGGTCGCCTGGCCGGGGAGTCAGCAGGACGAGCACCAGGTCGCGGCGGTCGACGTGTTCACCGATCGCGCCGCGGCCCGCCTCGACACTGCGGGGCAGATCCACCTGGCCTTCTACGATGACCCCGCGGGCGTCGGCCTCGACCCGCTGGTGCGCTACGTGATGATCGGCGGCGAGTGACGATCGCAGCGGCTCGCCCCGCCGCCGAGGGGGCGAGCCGCGGATTCACGCGGCCTATTTGAAGCTGAGCAGCGGCCGCAATCGTCGGACCACGCGGGTCAGCTCGCGCTGCGCTCGCATGACCGCGCCGATGTCCTTGTAGGCGGCCGGCGCCTCGTCGCGGAGGGCGTCGGCGGCCCGGTGGTCGAACCACACGCCGCCCATCTGGGCGACGACGTCGCCGGCGCGAATCTGCCGGCGCGCCTCGCCGCGGCTCAGGGCTCGGCCGGCCCCGTGCGCGCTCGAGCACAGCCCCGCGACCTCGCCGCGGCCGCGGGTGTGATAGCTCGGCGCGCCCATCGAGCCCGGCACGATCCCCGGCTCGTCCGCCCGCGCCGACACTGCCCCCTTGCGATGGACCCACAGCCATTCGTCGCCGTGCTGCTCGCGGCGGACGAAGTTGTGGTGGCAGGAGATCCACGTGTCCGTCCGGACATGTCCCTTGAAGCACCTATTAAAAACTTCGGCGGCGCGGGCGACCATGTGCGCCCGGCTGGCCTCGGCGTAGTCGAGGGCCCATTGCATGTCGTGGAGGTAGGCCTCGCCGGCCGGGCTGTCGGCGACGAGGCCGCGCAGGCCGGCGCCGATCGGCTCGGCGAGCGCGTCGTGGTGGTCGCGGATCGCCGTGCCGATCCCGCGCGAGCCGCTGTGCACCATCAGCCACAGGCGGTCCTCGTCGTCGGCCTGCAGCTCGAGGAAATGATTGCCGCGACCGAGCGTGCCGAGCTGCAGGCCGGCGGTGCGGCGCTGCTCCGATTGAAGCGAGGGCGAGGACAGCGGGCGTGCGGCCAGCGCGGGCGGCAGCGGGTGGTCGGCGACAGCGCCCGGGTAGCGCAGCGCCGGGATGGCGCGCTGCAGGCCGACCAGGACCGCCGCGGCGGTGCGCGCGTCGGCGAGGACGGCGGCCTCGACGTCGCAGGCGACCGCCGCCATGCCGCAGCCGATGTCGCCGCCGACCGCTGCCGGCAGCAGCAGGGTGCGGGTGGCGACGACGGTGCCGACGCACACGCCCTCGGCGAGGTGGACGTCGGGCATGACTGCGATCCGGGCGACATCGCCGACGTGGCGCAGGCGCTCGAGGGCGTCGGCGACGTCGCGCGGCGGCGGCTCGGCGACGAAGCGCGTGAGGGTGGCCGTCATGGCGTCACCTCCTCGTCCGGGGCGCCGCCGGTCGGTGCGGGCACCAGCCGGAACACCAGGTTGGGCGTGCGCTTGCGGTGGATGGCGCCGGCGATCTCCGAGCGCAGATAGGAGCGCAGGGCGTCGAGGCGGCGCATCACCAGCTCCGCTTCGCCGCCGCCGGCGCCGACCGGCAGCGCGAGCACGACGACCAGGTTCCCGCTGCCGGGCTCGGGTTCGACCCCGATCAGCGTCAGCGACGACACGTGCGGATCGTCGATCTCGCCGGTCAGCACCAGGGCGAGGCGCTCCTCGACCTGGCGCGCCAGCTGGTCGAGCTTGCGGCGCGTCTGGGCCGGCAGGGCCGCGCCGAACAGCGCTGCGGGGTCGATGTCGCCCGGCAGCGATTGTGGGGACTGCGAATATTCAGTTGTGGCCGACGCGCGACGGCGCCGGCGGTCTCGATGTCGATTCATGAGAGGCTCTTTGCGGACTCAATGCACACACACGGGACCGGATCGCCGGGGCGATCCGGAACTCAGGCACGTGTATGTGGAGAGACACGCATGGGCCGACTCCGAGGCCACGAAGCTATGCGAACTCGTGGCCTCCCGCAAGCGGCCGCAGCCGCGCGGGGCGAGCACGCGCCTCAGGGCGCGGTGCAGACGCCGACCGGCTGCGGCTGGTCCGGGACTTCCTTGCAGGTCGTCCCGGCCGGGCAGGCCGAATCGTCGCCGGGCGGGCACAGGGCCGCGCAATTGGTCGGGTCGCCCATGCCCATGCCGAGCACGCACTGCCCCTGAGCGGCCGCGCCGGTCGGCGGGCACATGGTCATGGCGTCGCACTGCGGCGCGCAGAAGTTGCCCTCGATGCCGGTGACCTGCAGGCAGTCCGAACCCGCCGGGCACTCGCCCATCGCCCCGCAGCCGAGGTACTCGCCGCCGGCGCCGCCGGTGGTGGTGTCGGTCGTCTCGTCCTGGGTCGTCGACACCGTGGTGGTGCCGGGCTCGGTGGTCGTCGTGGTGGTCGACGTCGTCGTGCTCGGCTCCTCGGTGGTCGTCGGCGGCGAGACCGTGGTCGTGCCCGGCTCGGTGGCGGTGCTCTCGGTCGCGGTGCCCACGTCGGTGCCGTCGGTGTCGGTGTCGGTGTCGGTCGCCGTGCCGTCGGTCGTGTTGTTGTTGGTGGTGTTGGTGGTGTTGTTGGTGGTGCCGGGCGTCGTCGCGGTCGTCGCGGTCGTCAGCATCGGCTTGCCATCATCACCGCAGGCCGTGAGGCCGAGCGCGAGGAGGGACACCAGGGAAAAGGAAGTAAGAGAACGAATGGACATGTTGTCTCCGCGGGAATTTCGGGCGCAGCGTGCGACCCTGACCGCACGCTACACAACCGCGCCTCGTCACGGAAGCCGACTTGTCGTGCGTTGGCGGACGGGCGGACTCGAGCTTCGGGGCTGCGGGCCCCCGGTCGGTGAGGTCGCGATCGTCGGCGTCGCGAAACCAGCGCGAAAACGCCCGAAATCTGCAGCGAGCGGGCCCGGCAGGCTCTTCAGAGGCGGGCGGGACGATCTGTCCTCAGAGACATATCACGCCGGGCGGCCGCGAGTCGCGGAATGCGGTAAGCAGATGGTGATGACAGGGCAGAGCTTGCTGGGGCGAAGGCGGCACGTGTTCGAGATCGAGGATCAGCCGTGGTTGCCGCAGGCGATCCGCGACGGCGTGACGGGCTACCTCAACTATGTCGGCAACCTCGACGCGCGGCCGTATCAGGGCTTCTGCGACGCCCTCGCGGCCGCGATGCGGACCACCGGCGAGCGCGAGCTCCTCGATTTGTGCTCGGGCTCGGCCGGTCCGCTGCCGACGCTGATCGCCGAGCTCGATCGACGCGACCTGCCGGTGCGCGTGCGCCTCAGCGACCTGTTCCCCAACGCCGACGCGATGGCCGCGGCGGCCTCGACGGTGCCCGGGCGGATCGTCCACGAGACTCGGCCGGTCGACGCGACCGCGGTGCCGGCCGAGCTCGCCGGCTTCCGCCTGCTGTGCAACGCCTTCCATCACTTCCGACCCGCGCAGGCGCGGGCGATCCTCGCCGACGCGGTGGCGCAGCGGCGCGGGATCGCGTTGTTCGAGGGCGTCGGCCGCTACCCGGCGTCGATCGCCACGTGCATGGCGACGAGCCTCGGCGTGCTGGCGACGTCCCTGCTGATGCGACCGGTCCGCTGGTCGCGGCTGGCGCTGACGTGGGTGGTGCCGGCGATCCCGCTGGTAGCGACGTGGGACGGGGTGGTGTCGTGCCTGCGCGTCTACTCGCCGGACGAGCTGCGCGAGCTGCTGGCGACGGTGCCCGGGGCCGAGGACTACACGTGGCAGATCGAGGCGGAGCCGCTCGGCCGCAGCCCGATGCGCGTGACCTGGCTGGTCGGGGCGCCGCGCGCGTGACGTGAACGGGTAGTCCCCAAGGACATGTCTTGAAGGGCATGTCCTATTAGACATAGGCCGGGTCGGCGTCGCGGTGGCCGAAGCCGAGCGCGAGCCGGTGGCGCGATGGCGCGCCGACGCGGCCCGGGCGGGCCCGCGGTATGCTCCCGGCGATGCCGATCGAGCTGGTGCTGCTGACGACCAACGGGCGCAAGGCCGACGAGTGGCGGCGCAACTTCGATCGCTACGGGATCGCGGTGCGGGCGGTCGCGGCGGCGGCGACGGCCGAGACGGCGCGGGCGCTGATCGAGGCGGCGCCGGCGGGCGTGCGCGTGATCGCGGTGTGCCGCGAGGACAGCGACCTGTTCGTCCACGGTACGGACATTCGCAGCGAGCGCCACGACCTCGAGCTGGTCGATCACGTGACGACGATCGTCGCGTGGTTCATGGAGGACGGCGAGCTGCGCGAGGCGCATTATCGACACCGGGCAGAGGGATTCGTCGACCGCTCGGACGGCGCGTGCGAGGAGCCGGGCGGCTGGTGGGACGCGATCTTCCGCCTGCGCGCGACCGGCTCGACCTACGCCGAGATGCGCGGGGGCGCGGGCAAGCAGTCGTCGCGCGACATGGCGATCTCGCGGTTCTTGCTCGACCGCGTCTATTATAAAAAGCGCGTCGATCTGTCGGCGACGCCGCGCGCGCCGCGACGGACGATCGAATTCGACGACGACGTGGCGGCGTTCGTGCGCGAGAGCCCGTGGCTCGGCAGCCCGGCGCTGGCGCAGTTCGGGGTCGACCGGGTGCTGGCGGCGGTGATCGATCGGGGCGTGTTCTTCCGCGCGGCGCAGAACCGGCGCGAGAGGGTCTACTGGTGGCCGGGGCTGAACGCCGGGATCCCGTACACCCCGAAGCGCGACGGGCTGCACGAGGCGACCTTCATGATGCACGACTTCGGGCATTTTCTGATGCCCGACCTGGTGTTCACGGGGGCGACCGGCGAGCTGCGCCGGCAGGTGTACGTGGCGTATCGCATGATCTCCGAGGCGGTGACTCTGGTGCTCGCCGACATGGTGTTCGTCGAGGCGCTGCGCCGCGCGGGGGCCGATTACGACTGGACGCGACGGCACGCGCATCCGTTGTTCGCTGCGACGCAGATCGATCCGTCGCAGCCGGAGGGCTTGCGGGCGCTGCTGGCGGCCAACGTCGGCTATTGCGTGGGGGGCGACGATTCGCGCTGGCGGGCGCTGCTGGCGGGCGCGGGGGCGACCGACGAGTCGCTCCGCGATTATCGACAGAAGTACGAGCCGTACTTCGTCGAGGACCTGCGGTGGACGGTGCGCAACTGGGAGATGATGACCGGTCGCGTCGGCGAGTTCACCCGCTGGTGGGCCAACACGGAGCCGCTGCGCGCGCTGGCGGACCTCGGGCTCGAGACGGTCGAGGCGTTCGCCGAGCAGGTGGCGACCGGGCCCGGGTCGCTGATCGATCGGGTGTTCGCGCGGGTGATGGCGACGCGCATCGAGCCGGTGCTGCGCGGGCTGGTGGCGCCGGCGTCGGCCGAGGAGCGGCGCGAGCGGGCGTTCCTCCGCTGGCTGGTCGGACAGTTCGGGGTGTTCGCACGATTCCCTCGGGCGCCGGGATCGGCGCTGACGCGCTCGCGCCTGACGGAGTTCGTGACGACGCATCGCGGTCGGCTGGGGCCTTCGGAGATCGCCCGGGCCCGCGCGTTCTACGAGCGCTTCGTCGACTCGCTGGCAGAGCAGCACCTGGCGAGCCTCGACGACGCGGCGACGTGGCGCGAGGTGTTCGCGCTGGTGGAGCCGTTCTACGTGTTTTATGACCGGCCCCGCGAGGCGTACGAGCCGCTGGCGCAGGCGGCGAGGCGGGTGTTCGGCGAGGCGTGAGGTGCCCCGCGGTACAGGCGATGTCGCAACATGTCTATAAGAACATGCTTTAAAGGACATGTCATGTGGGCGAAAACGCCCGCGACGACGGCCTCGCTTCCACGCTATGATCGCGGGCTCGCATGTCCGACGCCGACGCTACTTCGAATCGACCGACGCTGGCGGTCGCGACCATCGGCCATCATCAGAGCGGCAAGACGTCGCTGACCGTCGCCATCACCGAGCTGCTCGCGCAGCGCTCGGACGGGGCGGTTCGGCCGGTGAGCGCGCTCGAGCTCGAGCGGCGCGGCGGGTTTCAGGGCGAGGTCCATGACCCGGGCGAGGGGCGGATCGAGACGCGGACGGTCTCCGCGAGCGAGGTCCGCTACGCGACCGAGCACCGCAACTTCATCCACGTCGACAGCCCCGGCTGGCGGCCGTGGCTGAAGAACGCGGCCCGGGCCCAGGCGGTGGTCGACGCGCTGATCCTGGTGGTGTCGGGGCCCAAGGGGGTGGAGCAGCAGACGCACGAGCACCTGCTGCTGGCCCGCGCGCTCGGGCTGTCGCAGGTCGTGGTCTTTTTGAATAAGTGCGACCGCGTGGTCGATGTCGAATGGCTCGACATGGTCGAGCAGGACGTGCGCGAGCTGCTGATCCGCTGCGGCTTCGACGGCGACGGGACCCGCATCATCCGCGGGGCCGCGGCGCCGCGCGAGGGCGATCGCAAGCGGTGGGAGGCGTGCATCTCCGACCTGCTCGAGGTGCTCGAGCTGGAGCTGCAGGTCCCCGAGCACGCGGTGCAGGGCTCGCCGCTGCTGTACCTCGACCACGTGTACTCGCGCCGGACGGGGCAAGAGGGCCTGGTGGTCGACGGGCGGGTGCGTCGCGGGCAGGTGCGCCCCGGCGACACTCTGACGATCGCAGGCTTCGGCGAGCCGATCGAGGTGCAGGTCTCGAAGCTCGAGATGAACCGCCGCAAGGTCGAGCGGGCCCAGGCCGGCGAGTTCGTCGGGCTGCGGCTGGTGCGGCAGCGGCTGGCGCTGCAACCCGAAGAGCTGCGCGTCGGCCAGGCGCTGGTGAAGCAGGGGAAGACCGCCGCGCGGCAGGTGACTGCGCGCCTCGACCTGCTGGCGACCAGCGAGCACGGCCGCCGCACGCCCGTGCGCAGCGGACACATCGGCCTGCTGCTGTTCGGGACGGCGGTGGTGGCCGGGCGCTTCGACGTGCTCGGGCAGGAGACGATCGCGCCCGGCGAGGGCGCGACCGTGGCGGTCGAGCTGGTGCAGCCGGTGTACCTCGAGGACGGGATGCGGTTCCTGCTGCGCGACGGCAACCAGGGGCCGCTGCTGCCCGCGGGCGAGCGGGCGCGCTGGGCCGGGACCGCGGGCATGGGACGTGTGCTCGAGGCGCGCGGCTGAGCTGGCGATAGAACGCAGAAGCCGACGAGGGGCGATTCCTGCTTCCGTGGAACGGATGCCTGTCCGCCGCTGCCTCGCCCTCGCGCTCGCCGCGGCGCTCGCTTGCACGCCCGACCCGGTGGGGATGGACACCGAGGGCGCCACTGAGGGCGCCACCTCGACTGCCACCACCTCGACCAGCGACGGCGTCAGCGCCTCGACGACCGGCGGCCCGACGACCCCAGCGGAGCCGACGACGACGACCGCGGATCCGACGACCACGGACGGGACGAGCACCACCGGCGAGCCCGTCGAGCCCGGCTGCGGCGACGGCCTGCCGGCACCCGGCGAGCTGTGCTTCGAGGCGATCGAGCTCGAATTCCTCAATCTCGTCGAGGCGGTCGCGTTCAACGACTTCGACGGCGACGGTCACCTCGACCTGCTCACCCTCCACGTGCTCCCGCTGCCGCTCGTGCCCGACCCGTCGCCGGACGCGAGCGCCCCGTTGCCGCTGCGAGCCGCCTCCGAGGTCGTGGCGATGTCGTCCATGACCTTCATCGTCCAGTTCGGCGACGGCCAGGGCGGCTTCACCCCCGGTCCCGAATGGAAGCCCCTCGGCTTCCCCGACGAGATGAGCTTCGCCGACTTCACCGGCGACGGCGTGCTCGACCTGCTCAGCTGGGGCAGCAACTCCGATCCGGAGCTGTTCCAGGGGACAGGTATGGGCACGTTCGGCCCGCCGAGCGCGATCCCCTTGCCGCTCAAGGCGCGAGGCTGCGATCACGGCGACGTCGACGGTGACGGCGACCTCGACATCGTCGCGGTCGACCACGGAGGCCTCGCAGTCGCGCTCGGCGACGGCCTCGGCGACTTCACCACGACCCTGTTCGCGCAAGACATCGTCTGGGCCGACGTGGTCCTGTTCGACCTCGACGACGACGGACACCTCGACCTGGTGATCAACCGCTGGGAGCCCGAGGAGGGCGCCATCGAGACGTGGTTCGGCGTCGGCGACGGCACTTTCACCCCCGGAGAGTCGCGGCTCGACATCGGGCAGATCGGGTCGATGTTCGTGCTCGATGCGGCCGACGACGGGCGGCCCGCGCTGATCGTCCTGTCGAAGCGGGACGCGGACGCGGTGCTGCGCTCGTTCACCATCGAAGCCGACGGCGCGCTCGCCGAGCCGCAGGAGGTGCTCACGGGCGACGAGTACTCGGTCGCAGTGCGCGGTCGCTTCGACGGCGACGCCCGCCTCGATGTCGCCCACGGCGGCTTCTCCGGCTTCACCGCGGCGCTCGGTCAAGATCCCTGGCCGCCCACCCCGGTCTCGCTGTCGAGCACGAGCGTGTCCAACCCGAACTACGCGGCGGTCGGCGACGTCAACGCCGACGGCGTCGACGACGTCGTGGTCGGCGGCTTTCCGAACATGCTCCTGCTCTCGAACCCCTGAGCGGCGAGCCGCGCGCCGTGGTCACTTCATCCGCGCGAGGTTCTTCCAGAAGTGCTTCAAGCTGTCGGTGCCGCCGAACAGCGTCGTGAAGTGCGTCGAATCGACCATGAGGATGTCGCCGGCGCGCTGGCCGGCGGGCGGGAGGCGGAGCAGGCAATTGAACTCGGTGTTGCCGGCCGCGGTGAAGGGGTGCGGGCGCTGGAGGTCGATGGGCTGGCGGGCGAGCACCTGCACCGCCTTCGGGTCGTCTTCGAGCAGGGCGTAGTGCGGGAGGTGCGGGTGGAAGTTGAAGGTCGTGACGTCGGCGAGCAGCCCCTTCTCGTCGAGGTCGCGGAAGGCCGTCAGCGGGGCGATGTTCTCGGTGCCCGGTTCGACCGCGGGGCGCAGGCCCCATTGATTGAGCACGGGGATGTCCAGCGCCTGCAACAGCGAGCGGGTGTAGCCGCTGAAGCGCTGCTGCCGGGGCACGAGCGGGTCGCCGTGGTGCTCGTATTCTTCCTGGCGCTGCGCATAATCCGGGGTAGCGCCGACGTCGTGGTGCGGGGCGATCACGAGGCAGGTGCCCTGCCGCTCGAGCCAGTGGCGGATGGCGGCGATCTCCTCCGGCGCGGCCGCCTGGTCGGAGCTCAGGTGATCGAGGCCGAACACCAGGAGGGTGTCGGTGTCGGCGAGGATCCGCTCGTCGATCGGCAACGGGTAGCCGGCCTGATCGACGCGCTGAAACACCGCCACGGGGTGACCGGTGACCTCGCCCGCGAGCGCCTGAAAGCTCAGCGCGGAGCGGTGGAACAGCTCCAGAGTGCCGTCGATGCCCTGGAGGAACCGCGCCGCGTCGTACTCCGGCGTCTCGTAGGCCGGCCACAGCACGCGGCGCACCTCGGTGATGGTCGAGTAGCGGTTGTCCAGCTCCGCGAGGTTGCGCTGGGCCTCCCACGCGTAGCTCCACGCCCAGTAGATGCTGATCCGTCGCTTGCCCGGCGTGTACTTGCGCGGGACGTGGGTCTGATTGTAGGTCCTCGCCGGCGGTGAGTTGCGGTGCGTCGGGTTCATGGCGATGAATCGGGACGAGTGATCGGGATCAGCCGCCGGCGGCCAGCCAGTGCAGCGCCTTGAGCCCGGGGATGAAGAAGTAGGCGCCGCCGCGGACTGTGGTGAATGCGGGCAGGCCCGTGATCCGGCGCCGGATCGGCCGTGTCGGGATTTTGAACTCGAGCGTGCCGTCCTGGGTGCCGACGATCGGATCGCGCTCGTTGCCCAGTTCGTGGAAGTTCTTGTCGTTGATCCACACGTTCTGAGCGAACTCGAATTGGCGGATCAGGCTGGCGCACAGCAGAAAGGCCGCGACGCCGCGCTCCTGGCCGTCCTCGGGCGCATCGTCGGGGAGGTGCGGGCCGTAGGTGGCGCCGCGGCGGATCATGCGGTGCCGATTCATGCTGGCGGCGGCGTCCCGCGGGTTGACGCGGCGGATGTGCGCGCCGAGCGGGACTGCGTAGCCGTGGGGGTCCGCCTGCGCATAGTTGAAGTCGTTGTTGCGCTGCGGGTCGGCGCCGAGGGCAGGGTCGTCCTTGTCGGGCGCGAGCACCAGCGGGGCGCCGCTGCGCCAGCGGCCCATCAGCTTGGCTGCGAGGAGCTCCTGCTCGGCGGGGGTCTCTCCGTGCTCGGCGAGGAAGTCGCGGAACTTGCCGACGTGCTCCTGCAGCCGGCGATACGCCATGTAGCTGCCGTTGCGCGCGAGCAGCTCCGGCTGCGGCAGGCTCGCGGGTGGTCCGAGCTCGTCGGGATAGCCGAGGATGAACTCGCCGGGCTTCAGCAGCCCGCCGGAGCCGGGCGTCGGCTCGTCACCGGAGCCCTCGATCGCCGGATTCGTCAGCTGGTCGCGGTAGCCGAAGTGGTCGTGCGCGTAGTCGAACGGCGGGATGGCCTCGACGTCGATCGCAGAGAGCAACTCCGTATCTGGAAAGTCCGCCCGCGTGCCGGCGTGCTCCTCCTGGTAACGCGCCCGGTCGGCGACGTCGCGGGTGAAGAGGAGGACGATGGCGTGGAGCTCCGGGCGGGTGAGGTCGCCCACCCAGTGGTCCGGATGATTCGCGCCAGTGTCGCCGAGGATCGCCGCGCGCGCGGCCATGCCCTGGCGGAACTCCTCCGGGAAGGTGGCCAGAGAGGCCTCGTCGACGCCGAGAGCGCGCAGGCCGTGCCACGTGAACGCGAGCGTCACCCACCGCTTCTCGTCGGCGATCGATGCGCGCATGGCCGCGACCGACTGCACCTGCTCGAGCATCGCGGACAGCCATGCCCGCCCGGCGGCCGCGCTGTGGAACGAGAGGAACTCGTAGCGTCCGGCGCGGGCCGGGGCGCGGTTCAGGAGGATGTACTGAATGTCGTCGAGGTCGAGCATGCGGCGAGGGTCACTGCATCTGGTCGAGGATGTCGGAGAGCAGGAACTTCACGCGCAGCGACTTCTTGATCTCGTCGGCGCTGACATACGGATATTCGCCGTACTCGAGGAAGCTGGGGCGGTGGTGCGCTCGCACGAATTCGACGAAGGCCGCAGGATTGGTCTTCCAGTCGGCCGGGAAGCCCTCCAGGTTCTCGAAGACGGTGCTGATCCCCGACTGCGAGAAGAGGTCGACGGCGTCCTCGGTGTACTTGTCGAAGTCGGTGTCGAAGATGCCCTGGTACATGAAGTAGGTCGCGCCCTCGATCTCGAACAGCACCCAGCGCAGGTAGTGTAGCTGGAGCGGCGCGAGCAAGTGCGGCTGCTCCTTGATGGCTTTTTCGAGGGTCCGGCCGTGCTCGCGAAACACCTCTTCGCGCCCGGGGATGATCTTGGCGACGATCGTGAAGCCGTAACAAGCGGGCGTCTTGGGGAAGATGGGCCCGTAGCGACCGTACTCGACGTCGTCCGGGAAGAAGCCGCCCTCCGGGATCGCCATCGCCGCGGGCTTGGACCATTCTGGTGGCTTGGACCTGTCCGACACGATTCGCGAAGATGCGGGCGTCGTGAGCCGTTGCAAGCGGCTCGGAACACTTCGGCGGCCCGCGGACCCGCTAACGTCGTTGAGGCCGAACGGAGCGGATCGTGCGCGTGCGGCGCGAAGGCATGAATGCGTCGATGGTGTCGCCGAATGTCGACACAGTCGCGCCTCTCCGGACCGTCAGGGGGATGATTGCTGGCGACGGCTGGCGAGCTTGGCGGCGTACAGGTGCTCGTCCGCAGCGGCGATCAGACGATCGACGGTGCAGATGGCGTCGCTGGCCTGCGCGATCCCGGCGGAGAGGGTCAGCGACAGGGCGTGGCCGTCGACGGTGGAGGTGTGGCCGGCGACGTCCGTGCGGATCTGCTCTGCCAGCGCCGCCGCGCTCTCGGGGTCGGTGCCTGGCAGGAGCAACGCGAACTTGTCGCCGGCGTGGCGGGCCAGGACAGCGCCGGCGGGCACGTGCGCTCGCAAGCGCTGCACGAGCTCTCGCAGCAGCTGGTCACCGGCGAGGTGCCCGTAGTCGTCGTTCATGCGCTTGAAGCGATCGACGTCGAACAGCACCAGAGAGAGCGGCTGTCCGGAGATCTTGGCGGTCTGGAGCTCGCGGTCGAGCAGGTCGACGAAGTGATGGCGCTTGTACAGTCCGGTCAGGCCGTCGAGCTGCGACGGGGAATGCGTCGACTCGACGAGCGGCGGCGCGTCGACCACCTTTAAAAGAGTGTCGCCGATCCGGACGCGATCGCCGTCGGAGAGCGGCGCCTCCTGCTTCTGTTGGCCGTTGACGTAGGTGCCGTTGGTGCTGCCGTTGTCGATCACCCACCAGCCGTCGGTGCGCTTTTCGAAGCGCCCGTGGCTGCGGGAGGCCGAGTCTCCCCCGAGGACGATGGCGTTGTGCTCGCCGCGTCCGACAGTGATCGGCGCAGAGGCTGCTTCCAGCACATGGTGTTGGCCGACCGTCGCTGCGTCGCCCGAGGAGAGGATGACGAGGTAGCAAGAGCCTGCCGTCGCCCGGCGGAAGCCGGAGAAGAGGCGACCGGCCCAGTCGCTGGTGGGGTCGGGCCTGCCCATCGCGTGGCTCTCGACGCCGCCGTCCGAGAGCTGCTTCGGGATGGCGATGCACTGGCCCGCGAGCGCGCGAGTCTCCGCGTCGGCGACCGTGTCGCAGTAATAGACCTGCTCCTTGCATTGCTGGCAGAAGCGGACGGAGTCGGCGTCGGTCGGCGCCAGCGTCTCCCAGCGCTTGGTGCAGGCGAAGAGGAAGCGGACCCGCGGACGCCCCTGCCTGGCGCTGTCGCTGCCGCAATTCATGATCACGTCGCGGAGCAGCAGGTTGGCGTAATCGAAGCCGATCTGCCGCCCCAGCTCGATGAATCGCGCGATCACTGCGGGATCGGCGGCGGGGCGCGAATGGAGGGCGACCTCGAGGCGCAGCCATTCGGCGCGGGCAGGGTCGCGGCCCTCGACGAGCTTCGCGTAGGCGAGCCGGCCAGCGTCGTCCAGCGACCGGCTGTAGGCCTTGTTGATGAAGGGGCGTTCGTCTTCGGAGCTCAGGTATTCGGAGATGCGGGACTGCGCCTGTGCCACGAAGAAGGGCATAGCACACCTGCTTCTGGGGGCACATTCGCGCGGCGGCGGCGCGAGGCGGATCGGCGTTTGCCGTGGGATCGTCGGCGTGGACGATGGTCAGCAGGACGAGCGAGCGCGTTCGTCGGCGTCGGCCGGCCGGCGGGGCCTGGCGGTGGCGCGCTGCTGCGAGCGCTCGAGCTCGCAGCGCGGGTGGGGTCGCGGAACGTCGAGGGGAGCGGCTGTTCGCCTAGGATGGCCGGTGTCAGCTTTGCAGCCGGAGCCAGGAAGTGGCGATCCCATGAAAGTCGTAGCGAACAAATACTATGTCCCTGCCCTCGAGGCCCTGGCCGCATCGAGGCGGCGCGACTTTCAGAAGCGACTGCTCGCGCTGATTGCCCGCGCCAAGGCGATCGAGACCGGCGAGGACGAGGCGATGGACCGGGAGGCGCTGGGCGACCTGGCGGACGATGCCCGCGAGTCGCTGTCGATGACTCTGGACGATCTGCCGAGCCTGCTGGAAGAGGTGTTCGACGAGTCCGTCGATCCGCTGAGCGCGCTGCTCGACGAGGTTCGCGCCGATGCGTGGCCCCCCAGGGTGCAGGAGGCGCTCTACGCCTGCCCTTATTGGGTCACTCTGTGGATCGTCGAGAACAGTCTCTGGGACGACGAGGCGGCGGACACGATGCGCCGGCTGACGAAGCGCTTCCTCGACGGGCTGGCCCAGGCGCTGGGGCTCGACGCTGCGGCGCGCAAGGGCATCGAGAGCGCCACGCGTACGCTCCGGGGCAGCGACGAGGACGCGGAAGAGGACTGAGACCTGGCGCCGGCCCGCGCTCTGCCCTACGATCGAGCGGATGCTGGCGTCACGCTTCGGAGCGGCTTCGACCCTGCTGGCGACCGGTTCTGCCGACGCGCCCGTTTGCTCCGACCCGTGCTCGCACCCGTTCGTCTACTTCGGCTTGTTCGGCCTGTGCACGCCGCCCTGCGACCCCCTGGGGAACGATTGCCCGGAGGGCGTGGTGTGCAATTCGGTGGTGCACGCGGGGAAGTTCGTATGCACTTACGAGGGAGCGGCCGGCAACAACGAGGCGTGTGTGAGCACCGACGATTGTGGGGAGGGGAGCACGTGTGTGGTGAACGTCCTCCTGCCGAATTGCAGCAGCACGCGCAGCACGCCCCTGTGCGAGCTGGACGCGCCCGACCCGTGCCCGGCGGCGATGCCCGACACGGCGTGCCAGACCTGGCCGCCGTACCCCGATGTCGATGAGGCCTGTATCCCGCCCGGCCTGGGGCTGTGCACCATGCCGCTTTGATTCGTACATGCTCGCCGCGCCACGTCGTGACTTAGCGTGAGCTCCGCGGAGGCTCGTCGGCCGAGGATGTCGCCAATGATCGACGAAGAGAACGACGTGCGCGAGGCCCTGCGACAGCGCCTCGGCGACAAGAAGGACGAGATCGGCTTCATGCTCGATCGGTATGTGGGTCGCGGCGATGAGGAGCGACCCGGCTCGGTCCCGCGTGCACGTGTTTATGCACAAGTCGTAGGCCTCGACCGCTCGACGAGAGGTCAGCTGGGGGCCCAGCCGCGGCCGTGGCACGTGCGGCAGACCGACCTCCAAGGGCGGCCGGCAATCAGGGTCACCCAGCGGGTGCCGGCGCACTCGGGGCAGGGGGCAGCGGCTGGCGGAGGCGGAGGAAGCAGGTCAAGGAGGGCGTCGATGCCGGTCATAGATGCGCCGATGACGACGGACTCGATCGCCTCGTCGTCGGCGGCCTCGCGCAAGACGTCGCCGTTCCAGGTACGCTCGTCGATCAGGATCCGGCCGTCGACCGTGATGTAAATCAACGGGCCCATGCCCGGGTGGAGTAGGAACGCGTTCAACTCGTCCTCTTCGCCGCCCCACTCGGGGAACTGACGTCGCTGTTCGTCGCGGTACCGGCGCAGCTGCGCGAGGAGGTCCGGGCCGAGCGTGAAGCGCATCGGGAGGAGGGTATCAGACCACAACACCGATCTCCCGCGCCGCCTTCTCGATCCCCACGCCGCGCGCCGCCAACCATCGCCACCGCGCCAGTACCTTCCGCTTGAACCTCTCGCTGCGCGCCTTCTGCTTCGTCTGCATCGGTCTCACCTCCTCGGCGAGACCTCATGCCATTCGAGGACGGGCCGTCACGACGTGGCACGGCGAGCATGTACTTTGATTCGGCTCGTGGCGCGTCTTCACGGGCCCAGGGCAGGTGGCGGGGCTCACCAGCTGATCGGCTCGAAATCCTTTAAAAAAACGCCGCGCAGGAATTCGCCGTCGCGGAGGCCGCGGACGATCGGGTCGCACACGCGGGCGGCGGCGTCGACGAGGTCGAGGGGGGGCATGAAGCCGCGCTCGCGCATGGCGTGGGCGATCGGCGCGGGGTTCTCGTTGGAGGCCCAGCCGGTGTCGACGCTGGTCATGTAGATCCGGTCGGTCGCGTAGTCGTCGGCGGCGGTGCGCGTCATCATGTTGAGCGCGGCCTTGGCCATGTTGGTGTGCGGGTGGTACGGGGCCTTCCAGTCGCGGTCGAAGCGGCCCTCGGGGGCGGAGACGTTGACGACGAAGGCGGCCCCGGCGGCGCGGGCCATGGTGCGGCGCAGGCGAGCGTTGAGGACGAACGGGGCGACTGTGTTGATCAGCTGGACCTCGACCATCTCGATGGTGCCGACCTCGTCGAGGCGGAGGCGCCAGCTGTTGCGCTCGCGCAGGTCGAGCGGCTGGCCGAAGCCGTCGTCGCTGCGCTGGGGGAACAGCGGGTGCTCGGCGAGCGAGATGTCCCCAGGGACATGTGGCTGGACGAGCAGCGACTGCAGGGCGGGCGGCAGGGCCGCGGGCGCGGCCTCGTCGGCGAGCAGGGCGGCGTAGAACTCGGGCGGGCGGTGGACGGTCTGGGCGGCGTTGTTGACGAGGATGTCGAGGGCGGGCAGCTCGGCGTCGAGGCGGGCGGCGAAGGCCTCGACGCGGGGGATCTGCCGCAGATCGAGGGCGACGATCTCGAGGCGCTCGCGGAATTCGGCGAAGTCGGGCTCGGCGGCGAAGCGGCGGGCGGCGTCGCGGGCGAAGCGAGTGGTGACGATGACGCGCGCGCCCCAGCGCAGCAGTCGCAGGGCGACTTGATGGCCGATCTTGATCCGCCCGCCGGTGACGAGGGCGACGCGGCCGCGCAGGTCGAGGAGGTCGCCGCGGCGGGCGTAGCTGCGGGCGGCGCAGCCGGGGCACAGGCGGTCGTAGAAGAAGTGCAGGCGGGTGTAGGGCTGCTTGCACACGTAGCAGGGGCGGGCAGCGTGCAGCTCGTGGATGGTGGGGTCGGGAGGTTCGGCGGCGGGTGCGGCGACGCCGAGGTGGCGCTGACGAATGGCGGCGGCTTCGCTGCGCCGGCGATCTTCGGCCTGCTGGGCTTCGCGGCGGCGGCGGTCGCGGCGGCGGTCGCTGCGAGCCTGGCGACGGTCGTCGCGGTGAAAGCCGAACACCGCCCGGCGCAGCTCGACGAGCCGCGGGTGCTCGCTGCGGAGGAGAGATGGCCGAAGGGACAGGTGACCGAGGAGGCGCAGGGCGGCGGCGAGGTCGGCCTCGGCGAGCGGCGGGGGGAGCTCGTGGGCGAGGTCGAGCGAAGGGAGGGCGCGGCGCAGGCGGGCGAGCTCGGGCGCGGGCCGGCGCTCGGGCTGACGGTTGGCGTTGCGGGCGAGGCGGGCGGCGAGGCCCTCGCGGAGGTGCGTGGGGAGGTCGTCGAGGTCGAAGGCGCAGAGGTGAAGGTTGGTCCCGGCGGCGGCGACGAGCGCGGCCCGGTCGACCGAGCGCGGGAGGGCGAGGCGGTGCCATGGAACCCGCGGGAGCAGGCGATACCAATCGGTGGTGGCCGGTGCGTCGAGCAAGAAGGGGCCGTCGAGGCGGAGGTCGTCGAGGACCCTGTTCTTGAAGACATGTCCGACGAGACATGCCGAGCGCGCGGTGAGGGCGGCGCGGCCGAGGTCGAGGCTGCGCAGCGCGGTGTGAGCGGCGAGCGCGGGCAAGAGGTCGGACAGCCCGGGCGGGCCGAGCGGGTTGCCTCGCAGCGAGAGGTGCGACAGCCGCGGGTGGCGAGCGACGAGGGCGGCGAGGTCGAGGGCGGCTTCAGGGCCGAGGTCGCAGTCGCCGAGCCAGAGGCCGCGCAGGCCCGGGAGGTCGAGCGCGGGCAGCAGGGCGGCGACGTCGAGGCCGCAGAGGTCGAGGTGCGCGCCAGGCAGGACGGCGCCGTGGGCCAGGCGCCGGGGCGTCGCGAGCTGGCGGTCGGTGCAGAGGTCGGCGAGGAGGCTCGCGCGGTCGATCGGCGTGGCCATGAGCGGCGCGGCAGCGCGCGGCGGCGATGATACACCAACGCGATCGCGCGCCCGAGCCTCGACGGGCACCGAGGTGCTCGCGGCACGACTCACGAACGACCGCGCCGGCGCTGGGAGCCGTCGGCGACCGCGGCGAAGGTCGCAACGGTTCGTGTTACGCTGCGGCGCCGAGATGCCGGACGGGGCGACGATCGAGGTGGCGATGATCGTGCCGCGGACCGAGGCGGAGGGGCCGGGGGTGCGCTACGCGGTGTGGGTGCAAGGCTGTCCGCTGCGCTGCGCGGGCTGCTGCAACCCGGAGATGCTCGAGTTCGGCGGCGAAGGGGCGACGCGGCGGCTCGCGGCGGACCTGGTCGAAGAGGCATGTGCGTCGGGGGCCGAGGGCGTGTCGCTGCTCGGCGGCGAGCCGTTCGCGCAGGCGGAGGCGCTGGCGCCCCTGGCCGAGGGGGTGCGAGCGCACGGGCTGTCGGTGATGATCTTCACGGGCTACACGCTGGCAGAGCTGCAGACGCAGGGGCCGGCGGCGGCGCGGCTGCTGGCGGCGACCGATTTACTGGTCGACGGGCGCTTCGAGGCGAAGCTGCGTTCGCAGCGGCGGCGCTTCATCGGCTCGGACAATCAGGTGCTGCACTTCTTGAGCGATCGTTATGCGCCGGACGATCCGAAGCTGCAGGGCGGCAACACGGTGGAGCTGCGGATCCGCGGCGGCGAGATCACGCTCAACGGCTGGCCCCTGCTCGGGCCGCGCACGCGGGTGGCGCGATGAGTCTGCCCGTCAGCGTCGACGAGGGGCACGCGCTCGAGGTGCTCGACATGCTGATCCGCGGCCGCGCGGTCCGGATCGTGCCGACGCATCCAGTGTCGCAGCCGCGTCCGGAGCTGATCGAGGTGGCGGGGCGCAGGATCGCGTCGACGTGCCTGCGCGTGCTGGTCGAGTCGGGTCGGCGCGAGCGCGTGGTGCTGCGCCGCGGCCGACGCGTGCGCGGAAGAATTTGGGAGGCGGCCCGCAGCGAGGGCTTTCGCCTGCGCTTCACCGAGGCGACCTACGAGCTGTGGGTGCAGGCGACGCAGCGTCTGGCGGAGATCGCCCGGCCCACGGAGGTGGTGGAGGGCGAGGGCAGCTCGCGCAAGGCGCGGCGGCAGATCCGTCGCATCATCAAGATCGCGGGGACGGACACCGGTGACTGGCTGGTGTACGCGCTGGCGGTGCGCCACCTGGGGCGCGTGAACATGCCGCGGGAGATCCGCGAAGACCTGGGGCGGCGGCTGTGCCTGGGCTCGCCGCTGGCGACTCTGTTCGCGCTCGAGGACTGGTCGCGCCAGGTCGACGGCGAGGAGTCGTCGGGCAAGGTGGAGCTGCTGCTGAACGGGCCGCAGGTGGTGCTGCTCGAGTGCCTCGACGATGTGCTGGCGGAGCAGTGGGCGGAGCAGATCGTCAGGTGCATGCGCTGGTCGCCGGGCGAGGAGCGGGCAGAGCGACTTTTGACCGCGGCGCGCGTGCTCGAGCAATTCATCCACGCGATCGACTTCCGGGCGCGGCTCGATCTGGCGCGGCCGCTGTGTCGCGCGCTGGCGCGCTTGTGCAGCGGCGAGTGGGCCGATCCGCCCGCGGTGGTGTCGGCCGGGCTCGTGGCGGATTCGGGGCTGATGCTGCGCTCGCAACAGGACGCGCTGCGCCGGGCGCTGGCGCGGATCGTGGGGCTGGGCGAGCGGCTGGCGGAGCTGCGCGAAGCGATGACGCGCCACGCGTTCGGCGACCGCCGCTACGAGGAGTCGCAGCTGTACCTCGAGCTGCACGACACGGTGCTGCGGCCGCACCTGGCGCGCCTCGACGCGCTCGCGCGGGTGCTGACGGGTCGGCTGGGGTGAGCGACGGCCGAGGACGACTCCGACGCACAGGAAGATACGCGATCGTTCGGCCTCGCCAGGGCGCGTGCGGGTCGGTTAGGATGGGCGCCCGCGAGGAGGCAGCGTGAGCCGAGGGTACCGAATTCGCATCAGCGACCCCAACTGGCGACCGGTCACGTACCACGACGTTGCGAAGCAGGTCGAGACGGCCGACGCGATCGAGATGGACGTCGGGATGCTCGAGATCCTGCCGGAGGGGGCGATGACTGCGCTGCTGCGCGAGGAGCTGGCCGCGAGCGGCTGGTCCAAGGGACAGGGCGGAGAGATGTCGCGCAAGTTCGGCGAGGTCGCGGTGACTCTGGCGCCCGACGGTCGGACCGTGACGGTGCGCGCGGCGGCGTCGAAGCAGGTGACGACGCGTGCGACGAGCCAGGAGCAGGCGAACTCGCGGCTGGCGGAGGCAGGCAAGCAGGCGGAGCGCGACCTGGCGAAGGAGGTGGCGCGGCGGCTCGGCGCGCGCGAGGGCGAGATCCGCGGCGAGCTGCAGGCGGCGCTGCAGAAGGTGTACGTCGAGGCGCTGCGGCAGAAGGCGGCGTCGATGGGGCAGATCGAGAGCGTCCACGAGGGCCGCGGGGCCGACGGCGAGCTCGAGCTGACGATCAAGGTGCGGGTCTAGCGTGCGACGCACCGTGCCGATCGAGACCCTGCCGGGCGAGGTGCGGGTCGAGGACGCGGTCGAGATGGCCTGCGCGCAGGACGTGACGTTCATCGAGGAGCGGCTGCGCCGCGGGATGAGCGTGCTGGTCGAGTGCGACAAGGAGCTGGCGCTGCACGTGTACCTGGCAGTGCGCGCGCGGCTGCGCCGCGGGGCCGCCAACGGGCGCGGGCCGCAGATCGTGATCGTCGACGGGCGCCCGCGCGAGGGCGAGGAGAGCCGCGGCAACCTGGCGTCGATGCTGACGCAGCTGACGACGGCGATCCGCGGCAGCGTCGAGCGCACGATCATCGTACTGCTGCACCTCGACGTGCTGACGACGACGCACACGAGCCTGACGATGGAGGCGCGCGAGGCGATCCCGCTGCTCTACGAGAACCCGGAGGCGGTGCTGCTCGGCTTCCGCGACCCGAGCTTCTCGCTGCCGAAGGTGATCGAGGGGGTGTTCGCGGTCCGCCGCGAGATCGTCGGGGTGCCGCGCGAGTCGCTGGGGAAGATCGTGACCCAGCGCGAGGCGAAGGCGATCGACGCCGACAACTTCGATCCGTTCGCGCTCTATAAATATGTGTCGGGCCTGAACCCGGTGCGGCTGCGGCGATTGATGCAAGCGGTCGGGCTGCGCCGCGAGGCGATGCCGGGGCGCTCGCAGGCGGCGCAGGTGTACCGCGAGCTGCGCCGGCAGACGGTCAGCGAAGACGTCGAGCTGCCGAACGTCGACCTCGAGCGCGACATCGGCGGCTACCCTGAGGTGAAGCTGCGGCTGCGTGAGGAGCTGCTCGACCTGCTGCGGCGCAAGGACAGCCTCGGGAGCGAGAGCGAGATCCAGGCGCTCGAGGGGCTGTTGCCGCGCGGGATCATCTTTCACGGGCCGCCCGGGACCGGCAAGACGTACTTCGCCAAGGCGATGGCGACCGCGATGGACGCGACTGTCATCATCGTGTCGGGGCCGGAGCTGAAGTCGAAGTGGGTCGGCGAGAGCGAGGAGAACCTGCGTCGGGTGTTCCGCCAGGCTCGTCGCAGCGCGCCGGCGGTGGTGGTCTTTGACGAGATCGACGCGTTCGCCCACGCGCGCGGGACGTACGAGGGCTCGGGGGTCGAGCACTCGATGGTGAATCAGCTGCTCACCGAAATGGACGGCTTCCGCGGCAGCGAGAGCGTGTTCGTGGTCGGGACGACGAACTTCCTCGAGAGCCTCGACGGGGCGCTGCTGCGGCCGGGGCGATTCGAGTTTTTGATCGAGATCCCGGCGCCGGGGGTGCAGGACCGGCGCGAGATCGTGGAGATCTACGACCGCAAGCTCGAGCTCGGGCTGTCGCGTGAATTGCAGGAGCACCTGGTGCGGCGCACGGAGGGGCTGGCGGAGCGGGCGCGCGGGCTGCCGTTCACGGGCGACCACATCTACGCGGTGTGTCGGGCGCTGAAGCGGCAGGCGATCCGCACCGGCGAGAAGAAGTTCACGCCGGAGGACATCGACCGCGCGCTGCAGCGCAAGACGCGGGCGGCGGTGGTGCTGAGCCCGGCGGAGGAGCGGGTGGTGGCGATCCACGAGGCCGGGCACGCGCTGCTGGCGATGCTGGTCGAGCACGCGACGCCGCCGGAGCGGATCTCGATCGCCGCCGACATGGAAGGGGCGCTCGGCTATGTGCTGCGGGCCGCGCGGGCGCGGCCGTACGCGATCACTGCGGCGGACATGCGCGCCGACATCTGCGTCGGGCTCGGGGGCATGTGCGCGGAGCGGCTGGTGTTCGGCGAGGTGTCGATCGGGGCGCACACCGATCTGCAGCAGGTCAATCGCATCGCGCGGGCGATGGTCGAGGAGTACGGGATGGGCGCGAGCACGGGGGTGCTGGTGCGCCTCGACGACGCGCCGCGCCACGGGACGCCGATGTCGGAGCGCCGCCGCGAGCGGATCGACGCCGAGGTGACGGAGATCCTCGAGAAGGAGCTCCAGCGGGCGCAGGAGCTGTTGTCCGGCCACCGCGCGATGCTCGAGGCGCTGGCGGAGACGCTGCTGTCGCGCAAGGTGCTCGACCGCGCCGAGCTGAGCGCGTTGACGAAGGGAGAGAGCCATGGCTGAGGTGACGATCCGTCTGCGCCACAACCCGCGCACGGGGGAGCGCGAGGTGGTGATCCACTACGAGTCCGACAGCGACGCGCTGCCGCACGAGCACGAGCGCGACCACCGGGCGTTGGCCGAGCGGCTGATCGGCCGGCCGCTCGAGCAGGTGCTCGGCGGGATGACCGTCGACCGCGTGGTGGTCGAGAAGGCGCCGAAGGCCGGCGCGGCGGCCAGCGAGGAGGCCGCACGCGAGAAGGCCGGCGTGCGCGGCACCTGAGAAGAGCGAGCGCGGACGTGCGGTTCTGCCTGCTGCTGACGGGGACGACGAGCGACGGGGCGGCGCTGACTGTGCTGCTCGAGGCGGCGCCGTTCCTGGCCGAAAGGACATGGTCGGTGCTGCTCGACCGGTCGGGGCCGGGCAGCGCGCTGACCTGCGAGGCGCTCGATGCTGTCCTTGCGGACAGGCTCTTGCCGCGCGGGCTGCCGCTGGCGACCGCGGACGAGCAGGACGAGACGCTGGTGCTGACGCCGCTGCGCGGCGGGGCGCCGACGCGCTGGAACCTGTGGAAAGAGCGCGCTGCGCCGCGGTTGGTGGAGGCGCTGCGGCTGCGCCGGCTGGCGGGCGAACCACTGGTCGACGAGGCGTTGTTCGTGATGCGCTCCGACTCGGAGGCGCCGCGGCTGCTGCTCGAGCGGCTCTTGTTGCTCGGGCGCTCGGACGCGCAGGTGATCAGCTTCGTCGACGAGGCGGCGGCGGGCAGCTTCGCGGTGAAGGTCAAGGCGCCGCCGATTTATTTGATGATGGCGGCGCGCGACGGCGGCGGCGAGGTGGCGGTGTACGGGCGCAATGGTGGCAGTCCGCTGTGGGTCGCCTGGTCGTTCGAGCATCCGGCGGCGGGTCCGGCGGTGGCCTCGCTGGCGCGGATGAATCAGGCGGCGCTGGTCGACCGCGACGGTCAGTGGGTGCGCACGCCGGCGGAGTGGCGGGCGCGGACGATCCTCGACGCGGTGGCGCCGGAGCTCGAGGCGCCGCGGGTGGCGATGCGCTCGGTGGAGTCGGAGGTGCGGTTCCGGGTGCCGATCCGCCTGGCCCCGGCGGCTCTCACCGACCCGGACCTGTGGCTGCTGACGCCGGAGCTGTTGCTCGAGCTCGAGCCGCTGATCGAGGTGAGCACTGCCGACGAGCTGTCGCGCCTGACCGTGGCGCGGCTGACGGGCGCGGACGGGACTGTGTACCTGCTGCGCGAGCGGGTGCGGCCGGGGACGCCGCGCATGGCCGGGCGCGTGAGCGACACTCTCGGGGTGCCGGGTTACTCGCAGGTGGCGGGGGCCGACAACCTGTATGTGCCGACGGGCCGACGCTTGATGCCGGTGCTGCGGCGCGATGATTTGCGGGCGCTTCTGGGGCTCGAGCGGGCGCACACCGTGGTGGTCACGGAGGACCGCGACGGGCCGCGGGTGGTGACGATCGTCGAGGTCGACGAGCAGCCGCTGCAGCGGTGGATCGACTACGTGGCGACGGACCGCCGGCTCGAGCTCGACAAGCTGCTCGAGCGCAGCGTGTTCGAGTTCCCCGAGGTGACGATCGAGTGGCCGAAGGAGGCGCGGCAGCCGGCGCCGAAGAAGCCGGTGACCCGCGAGGGGCCGGTGAAGCGGGCGCCGCCGCCGAAGCCGGTGGTGGTCGAGGAGGCGGTGAGCGCGGTCGACGTCGACGCGGCGGCGCACCTGCGGGCGCTGCGAGAGCAGGTGCGGACGCTCGAGCGGCGGGTGATCGCGGGCGGCTGCGACGAGCCCGAGGTGTGGCAGGAGCTGGGCGAGATCAAGGCGGAGCTCGGCGACGGCGACGAGGCGGCCGATTGCTTCGAGATGGCGCTGCTGCACGGCGGGCCGCCCTACGACGCGCAATTGGCGAGGCGGCTGGTCGCGGCGACGCGCGGCAGTGATTCCGAAGACGCGCTGATGGAGTGGGTGGTGGCCGACCGGCGCACGCCGGCGGAGGCGAGCCGCCTGGGGGCGTCGCTGGTGGCTCGCGTGGCGACGCAGCGGCCGCCGGCCGACGAGTTGATGCAGCTGGCGCTGCCGATCTTCGCCGACCCGCGGCTGCCGGTGTCGCGCCGGCTGGCGTGGGCGGTGCTCGCAGGTTGGCACCGCCACGCGCGCGACCGCCTCGGCATCACGCGGGCGAAGGAGGCGATCGTCGGCGGGATCAACGAGCGCGGGCTGAGCGAGCTGCACGACCTGCCGCGGTTCGTGCGGCACGCGCTGGCGCGCGAGGGCGACGACCACGCCAACGAGGAGCCGGCCGAGGCCCGCGGCGATCGCCTGCAGCAGGGACAGTTGATCGCGCTCGAGGCGCTGTGGCACGAGGCGGCCCACGCAGGGCTGCCCGACATGGACGCGTCGACGGCCTTCCTGCGCCTGATCTTCGCCGTCGGGTTCGCGCGGCTCGGCGCGCGCGGGCTGGCTCAGGACCTCATCGCGCCCGTCGAGCTCGAGCTCGATGTCCACGAGATCCCCAACCGTGCGCTGTTCCGGCTGTACATGGCGCGCCTGGCCCACGAGAGTTCGGGCGGCAGCGCGGAGGTGTGGGCGGCCGAGGTGGGGCGGGTCGTCGAGGGCGTCCGCGAGCCGCGGCTGCAGCAGGCGGTGACGTGGCTGCAGAAGCGGTCGATGTGGCTGCGCACGAGCGGCGAGGAGGACACGGTGCCCAAAGCGACGCGCTACAAGCTGCCGCCGGGGGTCGACGTGAGCGGCCTGGCGGAGGTGGTGTCGCGCGAGCTGTCGGCGGGGACGCGCTCGTTCGACTACCTGCTCGCGGAGGCGGTCGACGTGTGCGTGCGGCGGGCGCTGGCGAGCGGCAGCGATGCGGTGGTGGCGGAGGTGCTGGCGAGCGCGGAGCCGGGCCTCGGCAACATCCAGATCTTGAGCCACCGCGCGGAGGCGGTGGCGGCGTGCATCCACGGGGCGGCGAGCCTCGGCGACGATGCGATGCTCGGGCGCCTGCTCGAGGCGCTGGTGAACATCGCCCGCAGCGAGAAGCTGGGGTCGGCGCGCGAGCTGGTGCGGGCGACCCAGCGCGGGCTGGCGGCGCTGCGCCGGTTCGGCGGGCTCGAGCCGGCGCGGGCGCTGCTGGAGGCGCTGGCGCGGGTGCACGCGTACACGTCGAGCGACCAGATCGCGCTGTCGGCGACGGTGGCGACCGGGTTCGTGCAGATCGGCGAGGAGCGAGTGGCCGACGAGGTGCTCGACTCGCTGTGCACGCAGGTGCTCGGCAACGGGCTCGACTATGTGACGCGGGCGCAGGGCGGGCTGGCGGTGGCGCAGGCGCTGCGGCACTGGCCCAACATGACGCGCGTCGAGCGGTTCCGCCGGTTCGTCGCCGAGCTGGCGGCGTTCCGCGACACGTTCACCGCCAGCCGCTACTTCGATACGCACAAGATCCTGATCTTGGAGGCGATCGTCGACAGCCTGGCGGACAGCCGTACCCGCCACAGCGACCGTGTGCAGGGCTTCCTCGACCAGGAAGAACACGCCCTGCGCCGGCGCATCGTCACCGACTGGAGCGCAGTATGTGGACGCTAGAGGAGCTCGAGCCCGAGATCGACGACATCCGCGCGCGGATCCAGCAGCACCGCCGGGGCCTGAAGGAGTACTTCGTGGCCCGCGACGAGGAGATCGATCTGGCGATCCTGTGCGCGGTGGCCCAGGAGCCGCTGCTCTTGGTGGGGCCGCCGGGGACGGCGAAGAGCGACCTGGTGGTCAAGCTGACGGAGAGCCTCGGGCTCGGGGCCGGCGATTACTTCGAGTACATGCTGACGAAGTTCACCGAGCCGAGCGAGATCCTCGGGCCGATCGACATCGCAGTGCTCAAGGAGGGGCGCTACCTCCGGCGCACGCGCGGGATGCTGCCCGACTGCCGGGTGGCGTTCCTCGACGAAATTTTCAAGTCGAACTCGGCGATCCTCAACACGCTGCTGACGATCCTCAACGAGCGCAAGTTCTACCAGGACGGGCAGCCGACGCCGGTGCGGCTGGTGATGCTGTTCGCGGCGACCAACGACATCCCCGATCAGAGCGAGCTCGAGGCGATGGCCGACCGCTTCATCCTCAAGATCGAGACGAAGCCGGTGAAGGACCGTCACTTCGAGGAGCTGATCGACGCGGGGGTGATGAACGAGTCGTACCGCGCGAGCGGACACAAGCCGTGGACCCGCGGGGCGGCGTCGCTCGACGACTTCCTGAAGCTGAAGCGGTTCATGGACCTGAGCTTCGGGATGGGCCGCGAGCCGGGCCGCGACCGGGCGCAGTGGTTCCCGCGGCCGGTGTTCGCGGAGATGCGGCGGATCGTGCGGGCGCTCGAGACGGAGGACAAGGTGCTGGTCAGCGATCGCAAGCTGGTCAAGCTCTACAAGGTCATTCGCACGCAGGCGTTCCTCAATCACGGCGGGGCGGTGCAGACGTCGGACCTGAACCTGCTGGCGTACGTGGGCAACCGCCGCGACGAGATCCCGGTGGTGGCGAGCAAGGTCAAGGCGCTGCTGGGGCTCGGCGGGTGAGCGCGTGGGCCGGCGACTCAGCCGCGAGGAACTGCTGCCGGCGCTGAAGGCGTGGGCCTACGTGAGCGGCTACGGCGGCTCGCTGGCGGAGTCGTTGCCGCCGGCGCTGGGCTGGCTGCGCGCGCTGTGGGAGGAGGGCTACGACGCGCTGCCGCTCGACCTCGTGCACGATCTGGGGACGCTGCTGGTCGAGGGCCGGGCGTTCGCGTTCGCGTCGAGCCGCGACCTCGCCGACTGGCCGGAGGAGGAGCGCGGCGAGCGGCTGGCCTACGAAGATCGGGTGCTCGGCAAGTGGGTGCTGGACCCGAGCGTGGGCGACGCGCACGTGGCGATCGCGGCGCTGTCGGGCGAGCTGCAGCCGCGAGCTCTGGCGCACGCGATCGGCCTGGCCCTCGGGCCAGCTTCGCGGCAGGCCGAGCTCGACGCGGGCAACCCGGCGATCTTGCGCTCGTCGTGGCGCGAGGCGCTGGCGCTGTGCGCGAGCTGGCCGGCGCGCCACGGGGCGTGGGAGGAGCCGCCGGTCGACGAGCACTGGCAGGCGTGGGCGCTGGCGATCCGGGCGGCGATCGTGGGCGGGCTCGGCGACGGCAAGCTGTTCTCGCCGGAGGACCTGTGGGAGCTGGCCCACCTGGCCGACCTGCCCAACGAGTCGAGCCGGCTGGCGCTGCGCGAGCTGCACGCGGCGACTGCAGCGATCGGGGGAGTGAACCCGAGCGTGGCGATGGCGGTGCGCCGGCGCGCGCAGGAGGTCGCGGTCGACGAGGAGGACGCGAGTCATTACCCGGCCGGAGGCTTCGACGCGCTGAGCACCCGCGGTCGGTTCGAGAATCTGGTGCGCAGCGAGGTGGCCTACGTCGATTCGGGGCGCGACGAATTGGGGGAGATCGATCTGTTCGACGTCCGCTTCGCCCAGGGCGAGCTGCTGTACTACACGCGCGACGAGAGCCCGCTGTTCGATCAGCGCCGCCGCGTGACGGTGATCGTGGAGCGGCCGCTCGACCAGCGGCACAAGCACCCCGAGCTCGAGGCGCAGACTCTGGTGCTGGTCGACGCGGCGACGCTGCGGCTGCAGGCCGACATGGTGCAGGTGTTCGGGCCGAGCGGGGCGGAGCTGCACCTGCGCTGGCGCACCAGCGGCAAGGCCGACGCGGAGGCGGCGGAGGAGGAGGCGCGGCTGATGGCGATGACCCTGGCCGACGACCTGGCGCACCGCCGGGTGACTCTGGCGACGATGACCGACTGGCAGGAGGCTCCCCCGCGCGGGCTGGTGGTGTTCGCGGCGCATCAAGAGGACCCGCGCGCGGGGGCGAGGGCGTGGGTGCGGGTCGGCGAGCCGCGCTGGGCGCTGGACGGCGAGAGTTTCGCGGTCGGCGAGCCGGGCGGGTTGCGGGCGCTGCTCGACGCGCTGCTCTTGCGGCTGTTCGCCTAACGGTCGGGCTCGCCGGCGCTCGAGTTCATCAGGCGGTCGCGGTAGAGCTTGCGGAACCGCAGCGTGGGCTCGTCGGTGCGGACCGAACGCTCCTCGCCGGCGGGCGGGACCTCTCGCGGCAGCGAGGTCTCGATGACGGCCCGATCCTCGCCGCCGATCTTTCGGCTGCCGCGGCCGAAGTAGAGGTCGAACAGGCGCGACCGCAGGAAGTCGCGGACCGTCACCATGATCATGTGGGTGGTCGTGTCGTCGACGGGGAGCACGGTCAAGATCAGCTCGAAGATCCGTCTGCCCGCGGGGAGGTGCAGATGCATGGTGTTGGGGAAGCGGTAGTCGAGGGTGATCGGCTGGGCGACGCCGTCGATCGCGGTCGAGGTCCGGGCGCCCCACGGCCGATCCTCCCAGGAGATGTCGAGCCGCGAGCCAGGGCGGAGCGGCAGGGCGTCGCGGAGCGTCCGCCGGTGGACGAACGGGAGGTGCGGCCAGTCGAGCGAGTTCTCCATGACGCGCGTCCAGTGGACGGCGAACGGCATGGTGAGGCTGCTGAGCGAGAGGCCGTCGCGCTGCAGCACGTCGGGGATGTCGGGCTCCGAGGGCGCTGCGATCCCGGGGGCCGTGTACAGCCACAAGAGCCCGCCGAGCTCGCGCACGGGCAACGGCGTCGCGCCGAGCCGCTCGCGCCTGGCGTCGGGGTTCCACGGGACGAGCTGATTGCTGCCGTCGCCGGCGAAGCGCCAGCCGTGGAACGGGCACTCGAGGCATCCGCCCTCGATCTTGCCGAGCGACAGGCGCACGCCGCGATGCGGGCAGCGATCGATGAGCGCGCAGGCCCGCCCCTCTCCGTCGCGGAACAGGACCACCCGCTCGCCGGCGACCTGCAACGGGAGCGGCGCGCGGCGCTTCAGGTCCCGGCCGAGGCCGACGATCGTCCAGACATTTGCGAAGCCGCGGAACATGGCTGACCTCCTGTCCCTTCTTTCACCGGCCCGGGAGGCGCGCCCGAAAGCCGCGTGCGGTGATTGTGCGGCCCGAGGAGCGCGAGCCCGGACGAAAGCGCGCCGGCGCGGCGAAGCCGGCGCAGCCTGACGAACGAGGGCGGCTTCGGCGGCCGAGGTGGTGCGGTCGCGCCCGTGTTCCCTTGCGGCGCTCAGGAGTGCGAGCGCGCGGACACGGTCACGCGTCACGACGGCGAGAATCGCAGCAGAGCGCGGAGGCAGAGCTCGAGGAGAACGAGCTCCCAATGGCGCGGGGCACGCTCAGTTGTGATCGAAGCATTCCCAGCAGGGGGTGCCCTCGACGCCCTGGAGGTCGACCGGGAACTCGCACAGCTGAGGGACCGTCGTCGACAGGGTGAGGTCGTCGAGCGGGTTGCCCCCGACCTGGATGTAGTCGCACTTGCTGAGCCAGGGGTCGTCGAGGATCGCAGCCAGAGCGGTGAGGTCGTTGTCGGTCAGATCGATCTGCTGCAGCGATTGATAGGCGGCCAGCGGGGTGAGGTCGGTGATCGCGTTGCCCGCGAGCGCGAGGTAGACGAGCTTCGCGGTGGCGAACTCCGGCGCTGCGGTGAGGCCGGCGGCCTCGGCCTCGACGGACTGCAGGGCAGGGTGCGCGGCGAGGCTGGTCATGCTGGGCGTGAACGGGTTGCCCGAGACGTCGAGGCGCTCGAGCACGGGCGCGCCGAGCAGCGGGGCGAGGTCGACGACCTGGTTGTCGCGCAGGTCGAGGTCGAACAGCGCGGGCAAGGCGAGCGGGGCGACGTCGACGACGTGGTTGACTGCGAGGTCGAGGTCGGTGAGCGCGTGCAGTCCGGAGAGCGGGGCGAGGTCGACGATCTGGTTGTGTGACAGGTCGAGCTCGGCGAGCGCGGTCATGCCGGCGAGGGGAGTGAGGTCGGCGATCGCGTTCTCTTCGGCCTGGAGTCGGGCCAGGGCAGTGAGGTCGGCGAGCGGGGCGAGGTCGGCGATCGCGTTCTCGGCCAGGTCGAGGGTCTGCAGGGCGCCGAGGCCGGCGAGCGGCGAGAGGTCGGTGATCTGGTTGCCGCTCACGTTGAGCCCCTGCAGGGCGATGAGGCCGGCGAGCGGCGAGAGGTCGGCGAGCTGGTTGTCGGACAGGCCGAGGCTCGTCAGGTTGACGAGGGTGGCGAGCTCGCCGATGTCGGTCAGCTCGGCGTTGCCGAGCGCGAGTGATTCGAGGCTGACGATCTGTCCGAGGCCGGTCAGGTCGAGGTTCGGGGTGCCGCTGGCGTAGAGCTCGGTCAGCGGCAGGCCGACGAGCGGGGCGAAGGAGGCGATCGGGTTCGACGAGACGTTGAGGAACTTCAGGTTGACGAGGCCGGCGAGCGGGGCGAGGTCGGTGACCTGACTGCTCGAGAACTGCAAATGCGTGAGCTTGGTGAGGCCGGCGAGCGGGCCGATGTCGGTGATGTCGGGGGAGTAGAAGGTGATCTCGGTGAGGCCGGTGAAGCACTCGAGGCCGGACAGCGAGGCGACGTCTCGGTCGGTGAGAAGGGTGTCGAGCGATTCGGCGAGTTCGACCGGGATCGGGCCCTCGAGGACGTCGAGGCGATGGCGCAGGTACTCTTCGAGCAGCGGATCGGCGATGACGATCTCGGTGCATTGCACTGCCGGCGGGGCGGTGGTGCCGGTGGTGGAATCGCCGGTGGTCGGATCGCCGGTGGTCGTGGTGATTTCGCCGGTGGTCGTCGGCGACGGTGAATCGGTGGTGCCGTGGCCGTCGGTGCCGTGCTCGCCGGTGGTAATTTCGGGCTCGCCGGTGCTGCCTTGCTCGGTCTCGCTGGCAGTGTCCGGGCCGCAGGCGAGGGCGAGGGCAAGAGCGAGCAAGGGCCGACGACGCATGCCCTTCAGGATGCCGGGACGGGGCGAAATGTCCATCGGCGGGCGATGGGGTGCGTGCCCGACGAATCACTGCCGGGCGGGGACGGAACTGCGGGGGGCTGGCCAGGGGCGAATGAGATGTCCTTCGAGACAGGTTGCGGCGGACGCCGCCGAGGTGCGCGTCAGCCTTCGCAGCCTTCTTCGTCGTCCGCGCGGGTGAGGGCGGGGACGAGCTGGATGGTGAGGTCGGTGAGGCGCCAGTCGAGCTCGCGGGCGACTGAGTGGACCTGCACGGTGCGCTGCAGCGGGGCGGACTCGTCGACGGGGACGACGTAGACCTCGCCGATGAGGACGTGGCCGTGCTCGCGCAGGCGGACGGAGGTGCGGCGGACCCACGGCAGGGCGGCGAGCTCGGCGGCGAGGCGGTCGGGCAGCGGGTCGTCGCTGCGGCAGGCGACGTCGCGAGGGCGACGGTCCATGAGGTCGCCGAAGGCGGCGAGCAGGTTGCGGCCGCCGTCGTGGGTGATGTCGATGGCGATCGCGCAGGCGGCCACCGCGTCGGCCCACCAGTAGCCGAGGCCGATGCCGATGACGCCGAGCATGCCGGCGGCGCCGGTCATCCAGTCGGCCTTGTTCATGAGCGCGTCGGTGTAGAGCGCCTTGTCGTGGAGGTCCTCGGCGAGGCGCAGCTTGATCCGCCCGAGGATGACCGTGGGCACGGCGCTCCACACGAGGGCGGCGAGCATGAGCCAGCCGAGCCAGAGGTCGCGGCCGAACAAAGTGGTGGTGCCGATGGTCGGCCGCTCGGCGCGGATCAGGGTGTAGAGGCTCTCGCCGAGCAGATAGATGCCGAAGCCGAGGAGGGCGACCGCGGCGACCAGGAAGGCGATGGTGACCGCGCGGTGGTAGCCGTAGCGATAGGTGTCGGTGGCCTCGCGCCGGCGCAGGCGGGCGGCGACCAGCACCGCGAACGGCGGGACCATGCCGAGGATGTCGTCGATCCACACCGTCTTCATCGCCTGCGACTCGCCCATCACCAGGGCGGTGAAGGCGATCGCGGTGACGAAGTAAAGCAGCGAGACCTGCTCGACCCGCTCGGCGCGGCGCATCGACGGCTCCTTGCTGCACGGGAGCTCGTGGGCCGGCGTGTGACCCCAGCGCTCGCTCATGAATCACCGCAGTCCGCCCGCCCCCGCGCGAGGGCGACGTCGATGTCGGCGCCGCCGAGGAACGCCTCGACCTGCATGGTCCAGGCGTTCTCGCCCGGCGGCAGAGCGAACACGTGCTCGCCGTCGACTGCGCGGTGGTAGGCGCGAGTGAAGCCGACGTCGTCGGCGTAAGGGCTGTCCGCGACGAGGCCGCCGATCACGAGGTCGTACTCGAAGCGCTGCAGCGCCGCGAGCAGGCGAGTCTCGCCGCCGAACGTGAAGGTGAGGTCGAGGCCGCGAGCGCGCGCGAACTCGCGGACGAGGTCGACCTCGGCGCCGGCGAGCGAGTGACCGTCGCGCCGGCAGGCCCACGGCGGCTCGTGGACGACGCCGACGCGGAGGCCGTGGAGGACCACGCGCTCGGCGGTGCCCTCGGGGTCGCGCGGCAGGTCGCAGGCGCAGGCGAGCCAGACGACCGCGGCGAGCCGCTCAGCCGTTGACGATCTCGCCGCCATTGGGGTGGAGCACCTGGCCGGTCATGTACGAGGCGTCGGCGCTGGCGAGGAAGACGAAGCAGGTGGCGCACTCCTCGGGCTCGCCGGCGCGGCCGAGCGGGCTGTCGCTGCCGAAGCTGGCGACTTTTTCGGGGTCGAAGGTGGAGGGGATCAGGGGGGTCCAGATCGGGCCGGGGGCGACCGCATTGACGCGGATGCCGTCGCTCGCGAGGTTGGCCGCGAGCGAGCGGGTGAAGGCGACGATCGCCCCCTTGGTGGCGCTGTAGTCGAGCAGGCCGCCGCTGCCGCGGTAGGCGGTGACGGAGGTGGTGTTGAGGACGCTGGCGCCTTCTTGCTTGCGCAGGTGCGGCAGCGCGGCCTGGGTCAGGAAGAACATCGAGAAGATGTTGGTGCGGAAGGTGCGGACGAGCTGCTCCTCGTCGATGTCCTCGAGCTTGTCCTTGGGGTGCTGCTCGGCGGCGTTGTTGACGAGGATGTCGAGGCGGCCGAAGCGGTCGACGACCTGGCGGACGGCGTCGCGGCAGAGCGCGCCGTCGCCGATGTCGCCGCGGATCGACAGGCAGGCGCGGCCCTCTTTCTCGACCTGGGCGGCGGTCTCGCGCGCGTCGCTGTCCTCGCTCAAATAGACGATGGCGACGTCGGCGCCCTCGCGGGCGAACAGCACCGCAGTGGCGCGGCCGATGCCGCTGTCGCCCCCGGTGATGAGCGCGACCCGGCCCTCGAGCTTGCCGCTGCCGCGGTACTCGGGCCGCTTGAACTTCGGGCGCGGCGTCATCTTCGACTCCTTGCCCGGCGGCTTCTGGGTCTGCTCCGGCCGCTGCTCTTCCTTCTCGTCGCGCTTCGATGCGTTGCCCATGGCTGTCTCCGGTTCGTCCTGGCGTCGTGGGCTGAGGTGCCGAGGGACTCGTGGCACAGGCGGCCTGACTGTCAACGCGGGGAGCCGCAAGCGAGCGCTCGGGCGTTCGAACACGGCAGGGCCCGCTGGCCGCGACGAAGGCGCGAAGAGCGGATGGAGCGTGAGCGCAATGTGCGCGATGTCGCCCATATGGCCGAAAGGGCAGGTGACAGCATTGGGCGGGCGAGCGGCCGATGTAAACGCCGCGGGCCGGATGGGGGGCGTCGACGGAGCGGTTCTGACTCGCCGGCGACGGCCGTTGATCGTGATCAGGGCTGCGGCTACCATGCCACCATGGTCGTCGACGCCGCGGCTCCGTCACGCTGGAGGCGACACGGCCGGATCATGCGCGTGCTCTCCATGATCGCCGGCGGGCTCTGCGTCATGCTGGTGGTGCACCCGAGCCTCGGCTACGCGCCGCGCGGCAGTGTCATCGCGGGCGCTGACCTGCGCTGGGAAATCATGGAGATCGTGTGGTGGTTGTTCTTGGCGATGGGGGCGACCGCTACCGTCGTGGTCGCGCTGCTGCCTTCGGCGACGCCGCGGCCGCTGTGGTACGCGGTGCCGTATATGCTCGGCGCGGTGGTCGCGTACAAAGTGCTGCCGATCATCGACCGATACTATTGAGATTGCCCGGCTGAGCGGGTGTGGTGTCCGGCCTCCGGCTTCACAGTCCATATCGAGCTCAAGGCTCCTCCTGTCCGGTCTGGATCCGAAGCGCCACGAGGTCCGCCGACGCGCGTGGCGATCTTGCCCGTGGCTCGGCCGCGTTGGCCCGGCTACGTTGACGAGGAGCAGCGTGCGGGTTCCTGTCGAACCGGCGATGGCTGCTCGCTTTGGAGAAACTATGGCAAAAAAGGATAAATGTTGCATCGAGCCGGCCGACCTCCGGCTCCTCACCCTCGATCAGGCCGGGCCGGGCGTGCACGCGATCTACTCCGTGCCGGCCGGCAGGGTGTTCGTGGTGACGTCGTGGACGATGTCGGTCGTCAATCAGGCGGCCGTCAGCACCCGCATGCTGCGGTCGGGCTCGCGCGTGGCGCTCAACCGGATCTTCGATCCCATGCGGCTGTTCAATCACATCACCTTCCCGACCGGAATCGCCTTCGCCGCCGGCCAGGACATCGAGCTCGAAGACTTCTTCAACTGGGCCGACCAACACACCCTCTACGGCTACGAAGTCGACGATTGATTCCCGTCCTCACCCGCCGCGCGGACCCTCGTCGCGCACGCCCGCAGAGCGAGCGGCCCGCGAGCTGCCGCGACTGCGGGCTCCGAAGCGATCGGCGAGGGCGCGGGAGATCCTGGCGAGACTGTCGTCCGCGGAGCACTGGCCGCGACCGGGAGGCAAGGGGAGGCCGCTGGCGCTCGCGCGGGCTGGATGGGAGACTCTGTTCTCCATGAGGGAGTCGTACTCCTACGTCGAGACGCCGGTGATTTGCCCGATCTGCGGCGCTGAATTTGAGAACACCGATGGGCACATCCGAATCGTGATCGGCGCGCTCGAGCGTTGGTACCGGATCGGCGACGCCATCCGGTGGGACAGGGAGACCGAACAGGAGCGGTTGCGGGTCGCCCCGCTCGCGCCGATCTATGCGTTCGATCTGGACGACGATTACTCCGTCTGGCGGTGCGCGCGCTGCAAGACGCTGTTCGACGCGCCGGCGGCGATCGTAGTAGCGAATCGCATCACGAGCGTCTGCCTGCTGACCCATGAGGAGACGCGGGCGTTGTTCGGGTTCGACCGCACGTTCTCGGGGATCGTCGGTTATCATCCGGCAGAGAGCCGATGGGTCATCGTCCAGGACTACGGCGATGGTTCGTGGAAGTACGTATGATGGCAGGATGGTGCCATTATTGACGTGGCTCGCGACTCGCGCGACGAAGCGGTCCGTCGCGCCGGCATGGCGAATCGTGCGACGCGAGGGGTGATGGGCGCGCTGCGCGTGGCGCGAGGCCGACCGCGAACACCGGCGCGGCGCTCGCCGGGCGCAGGTGGTATCACCGCGGACGAGCGCCGTGCGCAGCCCGCAGCAGCCGAGGAGTCGTGATCGCGCGCGCCGCAGTCGGGTCGCGGTCGCGTTCGGCGGGCTGCTGGGGTTGCTGCCGGCGCGGGCGCCGGCGATGCCGACGATCGGCTGGGAGGCGCCGGCGGGCTGCCCCTCGGCCGAGCGGGTGGTGGCGCGGATCGGCGAGGTCGTGGGGGCCCGGCCAGTGTCCCCGGCCGTGAGCGCCGTGCGGGCGCGGGTCGAGCGGCAGGGCGGGGGGTGGCTGCTAGTGGTCGTGTTCTCGGGCCGCGACGGGTCGACCGAGCGCCGGCTGACGCTGCACGACTGCGAGGCGACGGCGAACGCGACGGCGTTGCTCGTCGGCATCGCGCTGGTCGGGCCGGCCTCGGGCGCGGCGCCCGAGGAGATTCCGCTGGCGGTGCCCGTGCCGGAGGCGGAGGCGAGGGATCGCGAGGGGCGCGTTCGCGCGGGCGAGGCGGGAGCGGGGTCGGCGGAGACGGGCGGCGAGGGGCGCGAGCGCGCGGGAGCGACGGGAGCGAGGCCGGCGGAGACGGGCGGCGAGGGGCGCGAGCGCGCGGCAGACGGGACGCAGGCGCGCGGGCGCGCGGCAGACGGGATGCAGGCGCGCGGGCGCGCGGCGGACGGGGTCGGCGGGGGGCGTCCGCGCGCCTTCGTGCAGGTCGGGCCGGCGCTGGCGGTGGGCGTGTTGCCGCGGGCGACGGCAGGGCTGGCGGCGGGGCTGGGCGTGGCGTGGTCGCGGCTGCGGGTCGCGCTCGGCTACGCGGGATGGTTCCGCAGCCCGGCGCGCTGGGCCGAGGACCCGCAGATCGGCGCTGAGCTGGCGCTGCACGCGGGGGCGCTGCGGGTCGGGCCGGTGCGGCGGGTCGGGCCGGTCGAGCTGCAGGCGGCGCTCGGCCTCGAGTTCGGAGCGCTGCGCGCCGCGGGCGTCGGCAGCGAGGTCAACCTCGAGCGCCGGACGTGGTGGGGCGCGACTCTGGTCGGTGGCGGGCTGGCATGGGCCCCGCGGGCGCTGCGGGGCCACGGGGCGCTGCTGATCCAGGCCGAGCTGGTGGTGCCGCTGCACCGGCCGACCCTCCTCTATAACCGCGAGCCGATCTTCCGCTTCGGGGCCGTGGGCCTGCGCGCCGGGCTGCAGCTGGAGGCGCGGTTTTTCTGATGCGGAGGAGGACCCGTCACCGCGCGCGATCGCGCTGCATTCTCATTAATGGCAGGGCCTCGCTGCGGGAAAGCAGGCGGCCATGATCCCCCTGGCCGAACCGCCGCACGCCGAGGACGCGCCGATGTCCGCGGAGCCTGGCGCGCCGGACTTAATGGAGATCTATCGCGCGCACGTGGACTATGTGTGGCGGATCGCCCGGAGCCTGGGGATCCCCGCCGACGCCGCCGAGGACGTCACCCAGGAGGTGTTCCTCTGCGTGCATCACCGACTTCACACATTCCGCCCGGGCGGGTCGATGCGGGCGTGGCTGTTCGGCATCACCCGCAACCTGGTGCTGCACGACAAGCGCAGCTACGCCCGCCGCGAGCGCCACCTGGCCGCGCTGCCGCAGCCGCAGGAGACGGCGCGCGAGCCCGACGCGACGGTGCGGGTGCAGCAGGCGGCGGCGCTGATGCAGGCGTTCCTCGACGAGCTCGACCTCGACAAGCGCCTGGTATTTCAGATGACGGAGATCGAGGAGATGACGGCGGACGAGATCGCCGAGGCGCTGGCGATCCCGCTGGGCACGGTGTATTCGCGGCTGCGGGCGGCGCGGGCCCGACTCGAGCGATTCCGCCTGCGGCTGCACGCGCGCGACGAACGGAGGCACGCATGCGCGACGAACCCGTGACCACGCCCGAGCTCGTCGCGGCGTACCGCGACCGCGAGCGCCCGTCCGAGGCGGCGCGCGAACGAATGGCGCGCGCATTGATGGCAGCGACTGCGGCCCGCTCGGCGACGGTGATCCCGCTGCGCCCGCCGCGACGGCAGCGTCGCGGCTTCGCCGGCGTCTGGCTGGCCCTCGCGGCCGCGCTGGCGCTGATCGGGGCGTCCTCGTATTGGCTGGTGAGCGCGCGGCAGCAGATGAGCGGGCCGGCCGACATGCTGCTGGACGCGCATGACCACGAGCCCGCGCAGGGGACGGTCACGCCGAAAGCGATCGAGGCGCCGCGCGGCCATGTCGTGCACGCGATCGCGGAGCCGCCGGTGGTGACCGAGCCGGCGGCGGTGGAAACCGTCGAGCCGGAGCCCGCGATGGTCGAAGTCGCGGCGACGACCGAGATGGGCGCGGCGGATCCTGCGCCGCGCCGACCGGCGCGATCGCAGGCGCGTCACGTCGTGGCGGATTCGCCGCGGGGGGCGGATGCGTCCGCAGATCCGGTGCTCGAAGAATTAATGCTGATTCAGCAGATCAAGGACGCCCTCGACGCCGAACGACCCGCGGCCGCGCTGGCGGCGATCGATGCGCATGCACGGAAGTTCGCCCGCGGCAGCCTGGCCGAGGAGCGCGAGGCGCTGCGCGTGGTGGCGCTGTGCAACGCCGGCGAGGTGGCTCGAGGCGAGCGCGCGCGGCGAGCCTTTGTGAACGCGTACCCGCGATCGGCGTACCGCGAGCGGGTCCGCGCGGCGTGCCCGGTGGCTGCAGCGGCGACGGAACAAACGACGATGGATTAATGGCGGAGGTCGCGGGCGGGAAACACACTCGCAACGAGAGACCCCGTCATGACTTACTTGCCCGCAACCTCGATCTCCCTGCGCATCCTGCTGCTGTCCGGGCCCGCGTGCCTGCTCGGCGCCTGCGTCGACGATCTGCCCGTCGGCCAGACCGGCAGCGAGACCGACACGACCACGCAGACCACTTCGCAGACCACCGAGACGTCGACCGATCCGTCGTCGACCACGACCGATGACACGACCACCGACGCGCCGACCAGCTCGACGGTGACGTCGGTGGAGCCGACCGGCACGCAGACGACGACGGTGGAGCCGACCACTGCGACCACGGCGGTCGAGACGACCACCGAGGACACCAGCACGACGGCGGAGACGACGACGAGCACGAGCGACACCGACGCGAGCACCACCGATTCGACGACCGGCAACAACGAGGGCTGGCAGCCGCCGAATTGCGCGTCGGTGACGGGGACGGGGGCGGTGACGTTCAGCTTCGATCAGGGGACGACGCTGGCGCCGATGGACCAGCAGATCCAGCCGGTCACGTACACCTTCGGGCTGGTCGCGCTCGGCAAGCCGGGGGCGATGCTGGCGGGCTCGGGGCAGCAGATCTTGGCGTCGAGCGACGCGGGCTGCTCGTGGCACTCGATCGGCGCGGCCGGCAACCCGAACGCGCCGGCGGTGCGCCTGCACGCGGCCGGCGAGACGCGGGCGTACGCGTACGGCGACAACAACGAGGCGATCGTGCGCGTCGACGACGAGGTGATCACGAAGCTGAGCTCGCCGGCCGGGCAGGACGGGATCGTCGGCCTCGGGGTCGACCCCGGCGACCCCGATCACGTGCGGATCGGCGACAGCGCCGGGCGCGTGTGGGACTCGGTCGACGCCGGCCTGTCGTGGCAGCAGATCGGGATCCCCGCGTTCGCTGGCTCGCTGGCCTACCGCGCCGCGTTCGACCCGCAGGACATCGACCACGTGCTGTTCGGCGCGCTGTCCGAGGGCGTGCTGGCGTCGCACGACGCCGGCGAGGGCTGGCAGAGCGCGACCGGGCTCAGCCCAGGCAAGTCCAACGGCTTCAACCTGGTGGTCTCGCCGGTCGACGGCGACATCGTGTGGGTCGAGGGCCTCGACCTCGAAGACCCCAACGAGCAGACCCATCGCCACGTGTATCGCTCGGAGGACGGCGGCCTGACGTTCGACGCGGTCATCGAGGCCAACGAGGCCACGCTGTACAACGGCAACCACCTGTTCGCCCACCCGACCGACCCCGACGTGCTGTACTTCGTGTTCGGCTCGAATTATCAGGCGTACGGGACCGACCTGTACCGCTACGATTACGGCACCGACGCGATCACGCTGACGCACAACATGTGGCACGACACGGTGATCGCGTTCCTGCCGAGCGACCCGTCGGTGATCTACCTCGGGCTGTCGATCGAGCCTGGCGGCGGGTGAAGCGAGCGAGCGAGCGAGCGACGAAAAATCGTACATGTCCTGAGGGACATGTACTTTCGCGCGGCGCAGGGCCCATGCCCGGCGCCGAGGCGGTCGCAGGCGCGCCTTGCTCCGCGCCGCGGAGATCGGCTAGCGTGCGGGCGTGACCCACACGCAGATCGAGATCCCGACCGACGACGGTGTCTGTCCCGCCCACGCCTACAGGCCGCGCACGCCGGGGCCGTGGCCGGCGGTGCTGGTGTTCATGGACGGGGTCGGCATTCGGCCGACTCTGGTGGAGCACTGCGAGCGGCTGGCGGAGGCCGGTTACTTCACGCTGCTGCCCGACCTGTTCTACCGCTCGGGGCCCTACGAGCCGCAGGACCCGGCCAAGCTGTTCGCCGATCCGGCCGTGCGCGGGGCGTGGCTCGCCCGCCATCGCGCGACGACCACCAGCGCGGCGGTGATGCGCGACACCCGGGTGTTTCTCGAGCACATCGCCGCCGAGCCGGGCGTGCGCCCGGGGCCGGTCGGGGCGGTCGGCTACTGCATGGGCGGGCGCATGGCAGTCACCGCGGCGGGGCACTACCCGGACCGCTTCGCCGCGGTCGCGGCCTACCACCCTGGCAACCTCGCCGACGCCGAGCCCGACAGCCCCCACCTGCTGGCGGCGAAGATCACCGCCGAGGTTTACGTGGCGGCCGCCAGCGACGATCCGACGTTCCCCGAGGAGCAGAAGCAGCGGCTTATCGCCGCGTTCGAGGCCGCGGGCGTGAAATACACGCTCGAGACGTACCCGGCGCGCCACGGCTGGGTGTTCCCCGACATCCCCGTGTACGACGCGGCCGGCAACGCGCGCCACTGGGCCACGCTGCTCGAGCTGTTCGCGCGCACGCTGCCGCGCTGAGATGGCCGATCGGGCATGTCCGAGGGGACATGCTCGATCAGTCACGTACGATCAACGCTCGCGGCCGCCCTCGATGAGCTCGACGAACAGGGCGGTGATGTTGTCCTTGCCGCCGCACAGGTTGGCGTAGCGGATCGCCGCCGGGGCGGCGACGCGCGGGTGCAGGCGGAACAGGTCGATCAAGGTGTGGGCGGCCTGGTCGAGGTACTCGTGGAGGCCGTCGCTGCAGAGCAGCAGGCGGTCGCCGAGCTGCAGCGGGAAGGCCATGATGTCGACCTCGACGAACTCGCGCAGGCCGATGGCGCGGGTGATCTGGCTCTTGCGCCCGCGCGCCTTGTCGGCGCTGGCGAGGCCGAGCTTGACCTGCATGTTGAGGAGGGTGTGATCCTCGGTGAGCTGACGGACGTCGTCGCCGTGGGCCAGGTACACCCGCGAGTCGCCGACCTGGCCGACGATCGCCAGCTCGCCGGCGACCAATACGACCGAGGCGGTGGTGCTCATGCCGGTGTAGCGGGCGTCGGACTCGGCCATGCCGTGCACGAGGTAGCAGGCGTTCTGCAGCGCGCTGCGGACCAGCGCGCCCAGCCGCGCGACGGTGTCGGGGCTGATGCAGATCTGCGGCTCCACCGAGGGCCCGTGCACGACCTGCTTGCGCGCGAGCCGGGCCTCCTCGTGCGCGTAGTGGATGAGCTCGGCCTCGCGTTCGACCCACTCGCGGATCAGCTGGACCGTGGTCTGCGAGGCGACCTCGCCGCAGGCGCGCCCGCCGACGCCGTCGCACACCACGAACAGACCGAGCTCGTCGCTGGCGTCGAACGCGTCCTCGTTCTGGCTGCGACGCCGACCGACGTCGGTGTCGCCGTGATGCCGGGTGCGCACGGGGCGAAGAAGATACAGCATGCGCGGCGCGCGAGCGTCGCCGCCGCGAGCGCGATGGCGTCACGGGTGAGGCGCGAGGCCGCGATGTGGACATCGATCGGGGGCGCCGGCTCCCGGAGATCGATCGTGCGGAGACGCCGCGCTCTGCGATTCGGAGCGGAATCGCGCCGCCGATCGCGGTTGTGGCGCTGGCGGAGGCCGTCGGCGCGAGGACAGCCCTTCGCGGCCGGACGAGCCCGCACGCCCGCTCCTATGATACGAGTGCGAGCAATCGGCGCCGTCGAGGTGGCCCTCGCTAGCGCCGAAGTACATGTCTTTTGGGACATGCGAGAGGCGCGATCGCGGCCCCTCGTCGGGGCGCTGGCGTCTCGCGGTGCGATCGGCGATCGTGAAGCCTCATGCTCCGGTCTCGCCTGTCGCTCGTGGTCCTCGCCGGCCTCGTCCTCGCCCCGGCGCTAGCGAGCGCCGACGTTCCGCCGCCTCCGTCGATAGCGTCGTGTCAGGGGGCCACGGCCGGGGCCGCGTGCGAGCTCGATGCAGGCGGCGCCGGGCAGTGTGCGCCGTGGAAGTGCTCGAGGCTCGACTACTCGCAAGGCTCGCCGCCGAGCTCGGTCGAGTACGACTGCTTCCGCTGCGCGGCCGCGAGCGAGGCGAAGGCGCCGGAGAAGCCCGCGGACACGAAGTCCGCGCCTCCGGCAGCGGAGGCGAAGGGCTGCGCCGTCGACCCGACCGGCGGGATGCTCGGCGTCCTGTTCGCGCTCGTGGGCGTGCGCCGGCGTCGTCGCGCGCACAGCCGGGGCTGAGATGCCGGCCGCTCGCGCGACCGCAGCGACGAGCGGCGCCGATCAGCCGCCGTCGATCACCGTCCGCCCGCGCGGCGCGAGCTTGTAGACCCCGGCCTCGCGCTCCATGTAACCGCCCATGATCCACTCGCGGCGGATCGTGCAGAAGTCGGGGTGGACGACCTCGATGAAGCGGTTGAGCTCGGGCTCGCGGTACTCGCGGCGGCGCGGCAGCCGGCGCAGCACCTCCTCGAGCACGATCTCCTTCTTGCGGCGCTGGGCCGGCAGCGCGCGCAGCCGCGGGCCGTCGAAGAAGGCCCGCAGGACGTCGCGCGTCTCGGTGTCGACGGGCGAAGCGGTCGCCAGCTCGCGCACCCGCTTGGGCGACGACACCGCCTTGACCGCCCCCTGCAGCGCCTCGAGGTCGAGCTGATAAAAGGTGTAGGGCGCCTGCCGGGTCTCGCGCACAAGGCCCGCCTCCGACAGCACGCGCAGGTGATGCGACACGGTGGCCGGCGTGACGCCGACCTCGGCCGCGAGGTCCTGGCCGCAGCGCGGGCGATCGACCATCGCGGCGATCATGCGCAGGCGAGTCGGATCGGCGAGCCCCTTGAAAAGTTGGACCAGGGCCGGCTTGGGATCGTCGGCGGCGACGTCGGACATGTAGCTACGATACTGGCCGATTTGATGGTTGTCAAATTGATCGATGTCGATTTAAGGGTTGTTGGCCCCGGTAGCGGCGTTCGGAGGCTCGCGCATGACGGCGCCGAGCTCCTGGTGAGGGCGCGAAGCCGCGCGCTCGGGCCGCGCAAGCATGACTCACCGCTCGACGGCGGCGCGGGCGGCGAGGCCGGGCGTCGCCCTCGCCGGGGCGACGACGCAAGCCGGGCCCCGCGCGGAGCCCGGCTTGCAGTCGTCCGTGCGGCAGGCTCAGAGGGTGCCGGCGACGTAGCAGAGCGACTCGACCTCGTCGTAGACGATCTCGCCGGCGACCGGGGCCTCGACCTCGGCCTCGTCCTCGGCGCATTCGTCGTTGCAGTTCCAGCAGTACGACGGCGGGTTGTCGACCTGGCACGGCCGGGCGCTGCAGCAGATGACCGCGTGGGCGGTGCTCGGGCCGCCGAAGGCGACCGCGCCGAACGAGAGAGCGACAGCGACGAAAGAGAGCGAACGAATGAGACGCATGACCATACTCCTTTGGACTCGACGTATCGTTGCCGCCCACGGCACACGGCCGCAGGGGCGTGGATTGGATGGACCCGGGCGCCCGAACCAGCGCCCTTGCCCGGACAGTGGCCTCCGACCGGCGATCAATTGCGTCGTCGCGAGAAATCGCGACGTTGGTTTTTAGATCGGGTGAGACGCCCGGAAATAGGGGGTTCCGCGGCCGAATCGGCGGTCGCGCGCGCAGTGGCCTGCGCGCCCCGGGTCGCGGATCGCGCCATTCGAGGGGGTGCCCGACCCCGAGCGATTGCGTCGCCCGCCCGTTCCGCGCGTCGCCGCGATAACACCGCCTCCCGGGCGAAAACCGGTGCGCGTTCGCCGTCGGCGAGGGGGCGCGAATGGGGCGAGGCCGTCTCGTGCATTTTGGTCGTGCATGCAATGACCGGTCGGCGATAGCCCACGGCCGACCCTTGCGGGGCGATGCGCGCCGTGGGGGCGCCGCGGCGAAGGTTGGCCGGCGCGAGCAAGCGGCTGGCCGGCACGGGCAAGCGGGGCGCGGGCGGGGTCCCTATGCTCCGCGCCATGCAACGCCCCGCTCTCGCTCTCACCGCCGCCCTCTGCTTCGTCGCCTGTGACGCGCCCGAGGCAGCGGGGGTGCTCCACACCTTCACCTCGGACGCGGCAGGGTTCGACACGCACTCCTTCTATTACGACACCGGGCGTGAGGTGGTGGTGTTCGACGCGCAGTTCACCGAGCCGCTCGCGCAGGCGCTGGTGGAGGACATCCGGGCGCACACGGATTCGCCGATCCGCTACGTCGTCATCACCCACCCGAACCCCGACAAGTTCAACGGGGTCGGTCCGCTGCGGGCCGCGGGCGCGACTGTGGTCGCGAGTGAGGCGACTGCGGCGGCGATCCCCGGCGTCCACGCCTACAAGCGGGCCGCCTTCATCGGCAACGGCACGTTCACCGAGGACAGCTACCCGCCCGAGGCGACCGTCGATCTGACCTTCCGCGACAGCCTCCGCCTCGAGCTGCTCGGCGACGCGACCGTCGAGTTGCAGGTGCTCGAGAACGCCGGCGTGTCGAGCACCCAGACCGTCGCTCACATCCCCGCGGCCGAGGCGCTGATCGTCGGCGACCTCGTGCATCACGGCGCGCACGCGTGGCTCGAGGGCGGGATCGTCGACGGTGCGCCGCGGCCCGACCTCTCGGCGTGGGCGGCCGCGCTCGACGAGCTGCGCGCGTGGGGGGACGTCACGGTGTACGGCGGGCGCGGCGCCCCGGCGGCGATGGAGGACGCGGTCGTCGCCCAGAAGGACTACCTGGTCGGCATCGACGGGGCCGTCCGCGACTACGTGGCCGGCGTCGACGACCCGGGCGCGTTCACCGGCGAGGCGGCCGCGGAGCACTACGCGGCGATCACCGAGGCCGCGCGGGCCGCGTTCCCGGAGCGCGAGCTCGACTACCTGATCACCTACGGGGTGTACGGATTCGTGCAGTCGCTGGTGCGATGATTGCGATATCCTCGCCGGCGAGATGCCGCCTCGCATCGACGTCGACACCGCCCCGGTCGCCAGCTTCGTGCTCACCGATCACCTCGCGGCCGGGACGGACTCCGGCTGGCACGTGCACGCGCGGCACCAGCTGCTGTTCGCCGGCAGCGGCCTGATGCACCTCGAGACCGCCGACGCGCAGTGGCTGCTGCCGCCGCAGCAGGCTGCGTGGATCTCCGCCGGCGCGCGCCATCGCGTCCGCGTCCGCGCCGCCGCGGCCCTGTGTACCGCCTATCTCGGCCCGCCCACGCCCGACCTCGCCGAGGGCGCGCGCGTGTTCGCGGTCCCGCCCGTGGTCGCGGCGCTGCTCGAGCACGCGGCCGGCTGGGACATGCGACGCTGTCACGGCGACGCGGCCGCGCGCTACTTCGCGGTGCTGGTCGACCTGTGCCGCGAGGCGGTCACGCGCGGGCGGCCGTGGTTCTTGCCGACCGCGCGCACGCCCGAGCTCGCGCGAGCGATGGCCCACGTGCTGGCGCGTCCGGGCGCGCCGCACACGATCGCCGCCGCGGCCCGCGTCGCCGCGGTCTCGCCGCGGACCCTGGCGCGCCGCTTCGCCGCCGAGGCGCGCATGTCGTTCGAGGCGTTCGTGCGGGCCGCGCGGCTGCTGCGGGCGATGTCCCGCCTGCTCGAGCCCGGCGCGCAGGTGACCGAGGTCGGGCTCGAGGTCGGCTTCACCAGCCCGGCCGCGTTCTCGCGCGCCTTCGCGGCGTTCGTGGGCGAGCCGCCGAGCGCGTGGCGGCGACGGCACGGGAGCGACGCCGGGTAGTACGAACATGTCCGAAAGGGCATGTCTTTTGTGACATGTCTATTCGGTTTGCTCCTGTCGGAGAGCCGCGCGCGGGGCTCGACGGCGTCCGCGCGCGACCCCTGGCTCGGTCTCAGCGGATCCAGATGTGGCCGGCGGTATTATGAATGTTCGGACCGGCGGCGAAGCCGGAGGGCGTGCGCCAGGGCGTGTCGACGCCGGGGGCGAGGTCGCAGCCGGAGGTGTAGTACGACTGGGCGCCGAAGCCGGCGGCGTCGTTGAGGGTGCTGATGGTGGCCTCGTTGTTGAGCACCAGGCCGAAGCGGACGCGGGCGTCGTAGCACGATTGGTCGTCGTCGATGTTGATGCCGACGGCGATGTAGTTGGGGGCGATCGAGGCCTCGGCGATCGTGCGGCCCTGGATCGTCAGCCACTTGATCTTCTCGGCTTGCGCCTCGTCGAAGTACAGGCCCTTCATGGCGATGTCGGAGCCGACCGGCGTGTTTTTGAACAGGTCCAGCAGGGTCGTGGTAGCCGGCAGCGCGTAGTGCTTGCAGCTGTAGACCTTGGTGACCGGGTGCTGCATGCAGCCGCGGATCTCCGCGCCCGGGAGGGTGTTGTAGGCCTGGAACTTGCCGTCGAGGGTGTCGGTCGGGGAGTTCAGCGCCTCGTTGACGACCGAGACGGTGGTCCAGTGCGGCGAGTAGAAGTCGAAGGTGCCCTGCGACGGGGCGAAGCGGATCGCCAGAGACCAGCCGCCGCCGTCGGTGGTCATGTCGCACCACACCTTGAACGGGGCGTCGGGGCCGGCGCCGTCGGCGTCGATGTCGTAGAGGCCGTCAGTCGCGTTCGGCTGGGCCTGCTTGATCGCCTTGCAGCTGGCCGAGACGACGCACTGGCCCTGGTCGCAGCTGCCGCTGCCGCAGTCGCTGCCCTCGTTGCAATTCTCGGCCAGCTCGCACGGGTCGCACTCGGGGCCGCCGCAGTCGACGTCGGACTCGCCGCCGCTCTGGATGCCGTCGGCGCAGGTGGGCGCGGCGCACAGGGTGGTGCATTCGTCGCTGTCGTCGGCGTTGGCGTCGTCGCAGGTCTCGACGCCGTCGAGGACGAAGCCGTCGCCGCAGCTGGCCGCGGCGCAGTTGCTGAGGCAGGCGTCGGTGTCGATCGGATTGGCGTCGTCGCAGTCCTCGCCCGCCTGGACCACGCCGTCGCCGCATGACGCGGGCGCGCAGGCGTTGTTGCAGGCGTCGTCGTCGTCGTCGTTGCCGTCGTCGCAGGCCTCGCCGGGGCCGACGAAGCCGTCGCCGCAGCTGGCCTCCTGACAGCCCTCGACGCAGGTGTCGGTGTTGTCGTCGTTGCCGTCGTCGCAGGCCTCGCCGGCCTCGATCACGCCGTTGCCGCACACCGGGTCGGGCCCGCCGGTCGTGGTGGTGCCGTCGGTGGTCTCGGCGTCGGTGGTGCCGGTCGTGGTGGTGTCGGTGGTGCCGGTCGTGCCGGTCGTGGTGGTGGTATCAGTGGTGTCGGTGGTGCCGGGGTCGGTCGTGGTCGGCAGCGCGGTGGTGCTGGCGTCGCCCGAGGCGCTGCCGTCCGTCGGCAGCGCGGTGGTGCCGGTGGTCGGCCCGGTGGTCGGCTCGGTGGGCGTCCCCGTGGTCGCCTCGGTGCCGGTGCCGGTGTCGGTGGTGGTATCGGTGGCGCCGGTCCCGGTGGTCGTGCTGTCACCCCCGTTGCATGCGACCAGCAGACAAACACTCCACGCCGCGACTCCACGAAGCTGTACTTTCATCGACTCTCGCCTCCACACAATGGTGACGATGACGGGTAAGCCGACGCGACCGGCCCTGTCAAGCCGCGAACGCGCGCGGTTCCGCTGCCCGCGACATCACCGCCGTACGTGCAATCGGGCTGGGCCGTGTGCGAGTGTCCGCCGCGGCTTCACCGCCCGATCGCAGGGCGCGGCTGCTTGTCCGCCAGGGCTCGAATACGTCGCGTCTCCAGGTGCCGGAGCGTGACCCGGGTGCGAGGAACACCGCGGTCCCGCGCGTCGATCCGTGCGACTCGTCTCGCGCGCGGGTCGGGTGGCAAAGGTCGATCGAGACCTCTCGTGGCCCGAGACGCTCTCTCGGCGGATCGGCGCGTCGGTCGGTTCGGTGCGCGTCCCAGTCGTCGTCATGCGAGAATGTCCTCGATGCCCACCGCGGCCGCTCCGTCTTGCACGCTCTTGGGGCTCGTCTGTCTCGCCGGGGGCGCTTGCGGGGATGACCACGGTGGTGACGGGGCGGAGCGGCCGCCCATCGTTTGGAAGGGCGAGCATGTCCAGGTCGGGACCCTGCTGGAGCTCGACGGCTGGTGCCCGGGGACGCTGTCGCGACTCGACGATTACGCGGCCGCGCTGAAGGATCGATTTCACGCGCCCGAGGCTCCTATCATCAATTACTATCTATATGCTCCGCCGCTCTCCAGCCACGACTTGTGCGGAGGCAACCGGGCCTGTGTCGTCGACGGAGACGTGTCCACGCCGGAGCTGCTCGACATCCACGAGCTCGTCCACGCGGTCTCGGCGACGTTCGGGTCCATGCCGCATTTCTTCGAGGAGGGGGCGGCGTCCTATTGGGGACGGCATTACGCCGTCGATTTTCGCGGTCTCGACATCCGCGAGGTGCTGGCGGAGCACTGGTCCAGCGGCGCGGATCCCCGCGAATACGCGCTGGCGGCCCACTTCACGTCCTACCTCGTTCACACCCATGGAGACGAACCGTATGTGGCCCTGCTCCAGGCGACCTCGCGCGACCAGTCGCGGTCCGAGTTCGAGGCGACCTTCGCAGACATCCTCGGAGTGTCCCTCGATCAGGCGATCGATGATTACGAGGCCAATTGGCCGTACTGTGATCCCTGGGCCGCTCAGAGCTCGTTCTACGAGTGCGGTCGTCCGGCCACTGTGGTCACCCCCGGGGAGGGGACGGAGTTCGATCTGGACATCTCGTGCGCGGACCCGGAAGTCGTCGGGCCGTCGGCGCTGGGGTTCCCGGACAGGGTGCCCAGGATCTGGCGCGACCTCACGATCGCGGTGGAGGTCGACCAACCTTCGCAGATCATCACTTTCGACGTCCCGGCCGTGGGCGAGGCCAACACGGTCCTCCTCGAGGTCAAACGCTGCGACAGCTACTGCGGCGACGCGTCGACGTGGCCGATCGTGCCGGACAGGACGGAAGATCCCAACGTGTTCGTGCTATCCGGAGCTGCGGGTCGTTATGTCCTTCGGGTCAGCCGCGCCGCCGACGACCCTGGCCCGGTTCGCTTTCGCTGGCAATGAGGCCCGCGGCCGACGATGCGAACTGTCTCGTAAGACATGTTTTAAAAGACATGGTGAGTCGGACGGGTGACGCGGGCGGGGGCGAGTGACCTCGTGTGGGCGGGATCGGCGCGATCGGTCGCGGGGCGGGATCGGGGAGCGGGGTGGCGAGCGGGCAGCGGACGCGAGCGGCAGGACGGGACGTGGTCCGGCGGGCGGGCGGAGGCCCGTCGGATGAGCCCGGTGAGGCCGTGCGGCGTTGCCGGGGCTCGAAGCGCTGTCATCGTTGCGGCATGAACACGTGGATCGTCGGGGTCGATCTCCGCCACCGCAGCGACGGCGCGGTGCGCTTCGGGGCGTGGTTGCGCGAACAGACGAACGGGGCGATCGAGCTGGTGGGGGTTCACGCCGCGCCAACCGCGGTGGTGGATCAGCTCGACCAGTTCGAGGGTCGCGTGCGGGTGCGCGAGCGGCTGAAGACGGAGGCGGAGCTGGCGATGGACCGGGCCGGGGTGCGCGAGGCGTTCGCGGACATCGAGCTGATCGAGGCGGACGAGCCGGCGGAGACGCTGGCGAGCGCGCGGGCCGGACGGTCGGCGATCGGGATGATCGTCGGGCGCAAGGCGGCGAGCGACGGGCGCGACCTGGTGCGGCTCGGCAGCGTGGCGCGGCGGCTGCTGCAGCGGCTGGTGGTGCCGACGTTCGTGGTGCCGCCCGACCTGCAGACGGACCAGCTGCGCAGCGGGCCGGTGGTGGTGGCGGTGACGCCGGCCGAGGCCAGCTCGGGCGCGGTCGAGGTGGGCACCGCGCTGGCGAAGTCGCTGGGCCGGCCGCTGGTGTTCGTGCGCGTGGTCAGCGTGCCGGAGGAGTACACGCAGATCTACTGGTCGACCGACGCGCTGGCGCAGTTCAAGGGCCAGACGATCGCGGCGGCCAAGGACCGCACCGCCGAGTGGCTGGCCGACCAGGGCCGCAACGAGCCGGTGGTGGTCCGCTACGGCGACACGATCACCGAGATCCTCGCGGTCGCGACCGAGCAGGGGGCGCCGTTCCTGGTGTGCGGATCGCGGCTGCTCAGCCGCATCGAGCGGGTGATCGCCCTCAGCACGTCGAGCGAGCTGGCGGCTCGGGCCGCGATCCCCGTGCTCGTGGTCCCGCCGGATGCGCGGCCCTAGCGTGCGCCCCGCAGGGGCGTGCGCCGGCTGCGAAAGTGGGATATAGACGCCGCGCCATGCACGTCCGCGCTCCGTTCGCGCTCCTCCTCTCCTCCGTCCTGGTCGCCTGCACGGCCGGCGAGGCCCCGAAGACCGACGCCAAGGCCGAGCCGGCCAAGGCCGCCGAACCCGCGAAGGCCGAGGTCAAGGCCGAGCCCGCGAAGGTCGAGGCGCCGCCGCTGCCGCTCGAGCCGAGCGCGGACATCAAGTACGACCCGCCGTTCGACGGCAAGCCGCTCAGCAGCAACAAGACCGCGAGCGGGCTGACGGTCGAGGACTTCGTCGTCGGCGAGGGGGCCGAGGCGGTCCAGGGCGGCGAGGTCGAGGTCCACTACACCGGCTACCTGACCGACGGGCTCATCTTCGACACGTCGAAGAAGCGCAACCGGCCGTTCACGTTCTCGCTCGGCGAGGGCCGCGTGATCAAGGGCTGGGACGAGGGCGTGGTCGGCATGAAGGTCGGCGGCAAGCGGCGCCTGATCGTGCCGGCGGCGCTCGGCTACGGCGACCGCCGGGCCGGGAAGATCCCGCCGGGCGCGACGCTTGTGTTCACCATCGAGCTGCTGTCGTTCACGCCGCCGCCGCCGCCCCCGCAGCCGCTCACCGCGTTCGAGGGCAAGCCGGCGTCGACCAAGACGCTCGAGGACGGGCTCAAGATCAGCGAGTTCAAGGTCGGCGAGGGCGCGGAGGCCAAGGCCGGCGACCAGGTCGCGGTCCACTACCGCGGCACGCTCAAGGACGGGACCGAGTTCGACTCGTCGCTGACGCGCAAGCCGATCGCCTTCCCGCTCGGCCAGGGCCGCGTGATCAAGGGCTGGGACCTCGGCATCGCCGGCATGAAGGTCGGCGGCCTGCGCAAGCTCGAGATCCCCGCCAAGCTGGCGTACGGCGAGCGGGCGAAGGGCCGGATCCCCGCCAACTCGGACCTGACGTTCACGGTCGAGCTGATGTCGGTCAAGCCGGCCCCGACGCCGCCCGCCGGCGTCACTGCGCCGGGCAGCGCCGCGCCGGGTGGCGCCCATCCAGGCGCGCCGGGTGGCGCCCATTCGGGGGCGCCGGGCGGTGCGCAGCCGGCCACGGCTCCGGCGACCGCGCCGGCCAAGCCCGACGCGAAGGCCCCGGCGACGGAGAAGAAGGCCGGGTGAGAGCGCCCGCGGCGATCTCCGCAGCCGTGTTGACCGTGGGCCTGTCCTGTCGGGCAGGTCCCTCGGACCAGGCGCCCGGGGCCGCGGGGCCCGGGAGCGCGCCGGCGGTCGCTGGCTCCGGGGACATGTCCGCCGGGGCAGGCGAGCGCGGCGGCGCGGAGCAGGCCGCGGGTGGCAAGGGTCCTGGGCTGTCCGCAGGGACAGGTGACGGCGCGAAGGCGCCCGGCGCCGCGAGCAGTGGGCTGTCCGGAGGGACAGGTGCGTCGGGGAGCGCGGGTGAGATGTCTGGAGGGACAGGTGCGGCCGGGCTGTCCGGAGGGACAGGCGGCGCAGGTGCGGGCCCCGGGTCTTCCGGTCCGTCCGCGGGGTCGGGTGGCGCGAATGCCGGGCTGGCCGCAGGGACAGTTGGTCCCGGGGCCGCCAGGCCGGGCGCCACTCTGGCCGCCGACCCACCGCCGCCCGGAGCGCCGGCGCCGATCGCCTGCCTCGACCCGCCGCCGCCGGGCATGGCGTGCATCCCGGCGGGGTGGTTCATCCGCGGCAGCGACACCGGGCCCGAGCACGCGCGGCCGCAGGCGCGGGTGTGGCTGCAGACGTACTACCTCGACCTCAACGAGGTGACGTACGCGGAGTACAAGGCGTGCGTGAAGGCCAAGGGCTGCGACCCGAAAGGCGGGCCGGCGTACAGTGACTTCGACCGGCCGAAGCAGCCGGTCAACGGGGTGAACTGGTTCCACGCCGAGGGCTATTGCAAGGCCCAGGGCAAGCGGCTGCCGAGCGAGGCGCAGTGGGAGAAGGGCGCCCGCGGACCCGACGGGGCGCTGCACCCGTGGGGCGACGAGCCGGCGACCTGCGAGCGGGCGATCCTGAAGGACGAGTCGGGGCGCGGCTGCGGGGTCAAGAAGCAGGGCAGCAAGCCGGACACGGGGCGACCGTGGGAGGTCGGCTCGCGGGCGCCGGGCCGATATGGCCTTTACGACATGTCCGGAAATTCATGGGAGTGGGTGGCCGACTGGTTCACCCGCAGCTACGCGGAGTGCGGGGCCGACTGCGAGGGGATCGATCCGCTCGGTCCGTGCGCGAAGGACGGCGAGGTGGCCCGCGAGTGCTCGGGCAAGCTGCGCAAGATCGTCCGCGGCGGGTCGTGGTACTGGGACGCGTCGTACGCGACCGGCGTGTGGCGACGCCCGCACTTCCCCAGCAATCAGCCGTTCCACCACTTCGGCTTCCGCTGCGCGGCGAACCCCCGCGAGGCAGAGGCGCTGCAGCGCGGCACGCCGGCGAAGTGAAGCCCCGCCGGCGCGATGCGATCGCCGGGCGTCGCTCGCGTCGCTCCGCGCCGGTGTGGTGAATCGCTGCCGAGATCGTGTGACGCGTGTTCGAGCGGGCGGCGAGGTCCGTCAGGGGTGAATCGAGGACGCGGAGACGCGCCTTCGCGCAGCTTGCGCGGGGCCGCAGGTCGGCGTGCCGAGCACGCGGCGCGATGGCTCGGAGCGCGATGGTGCGGGCGCGCGGAGGCCCGCGCCGCCGGCGGTTGACGCGGGCGCGGGCGCGTGAAAAAACCCCGGCGATGAAGTTCACGATCAGGCACCCGTACGCCATCGAGCCGGAGCCGTTCTGGCGCGAGGTGTTCTTCGACCACGACTACAACGAGAAGCTCTACAAAAAAGGCCTCGAGTTCGAGGCGTTCGACGTCGTCGAGGAGACGAGCCCGCCCGACGGCCGCAAGACGCGGAAGGTGCGGGTGACGCCGAAGATCGACGCGCCGGCGGCGATCCGCAAGGTGCTCGGCGACTCGGTCTCGTACGTCGAGGAGGGCCGCCTCGAGGTCGCCGGGCCCAACGCGCCGAAGTGGATCGCCAGGGTCCTGCCGTCCAAGCTGGCCGACAAGACGACGATCAAGGCCGAGATGTGGCTCGAGCGCACCGGGCCCGGTCAGTCGGACCGCGTCGCCGAGTTCGAGATCGAGGTCAAGATGTTCGGCGTCGGCGGGATGGTCGAGAAGTTCCTCGAGAAGACGATGCGCGAGAGCTATCAAAAGGCCGCCGACTACACCAACCAGTGGCTGCGCGCCAACGGCAAGGCGAGCTCCTGAGGCTCAGCGGTCGCGCGGGCGGTCGGCCTCGGGCACGGCCCGCAGCCAGTCCTCGTAGCGCGGCAGCCAGTCGGCGAGGGCGATGAACTCGGGCTCGTCGGCGTCCCAGGCGAACACGAACCACCCGCCGGCCCGCTGCGCGAGCGCGGCGAGCTCGGCCAGCAAGTCCTCGCCGAGGAGCAGCTGGCCGAACCGCGACGGGCCGCGGCCGAGCCGGTCCCAGACGATGTACTCGAGCGCCCCGTACCACTGGGCGCACATGGAGGCCTCGGACACGTGGCGCAGGCGGAGCAGCAGCGCGCTCTTTGCTGTCTCCAGGGACATGTCCTCGAGGTCTGTCATGAATGCCTGTTCGGACATGTCCTCTAGGACATGGCTCAGGGGTTGGCGATCAGCACGCTGACGGTGCTGTCGCCGTTGTTGGCGGTGACGAGGTCGATCGCGCCGTCTTTATTGAAGTCGCCCAGGGCGACGACGTAAGGCGAGGCGCCGACGGGGAACGCCTCGGGGGCAGTGAAGCCGCCGTTGCCGTTGCCGCGCAGGACGCTGACGGTGTTGGCGCCGCGGTTGGCGACGATGATGTCGACGGCGCCGTCGCCGGAGACGTCGTGGAGGAGGAGGCCGATCGGGTCGGCGCCGCAGGGGTAGGGGATCGCGCCGCCGAAGCCGCCGAGGCCGTTGCCCTGGAGGATGAACACCTGGCCGGCGGCCGGGATGGTGACGACCGCGTCCATGTCGCCGTCGCCGTTGAGGTCGGCGACGCCGACGGCGTAGACCTGGCCGCCGGCGGGCGAGCTGGTCGGCGGGCCGAAGTTGCCGAGGCCGTTGCCGAGGGAGACGCTGAGGCTGCTGGCGCCGTAGTTGGCGCTGACGAGGTCGAGGTTCTGGTCGCCGTTCATGTCGCCGACGGCGATCCAGGTCGGCCCGGTGCCGACGACGACGCTGGCGGGCGCGGGGAAGCCGACGCCGTCGCCGAGCAGCACGGTGAGGGTGTTGTCCATGTAGTTGGCGACGACGAGGTCGTCGAGGTCGTCGGCGTTGAGCTTGGCGGCGACGACGTGACGCGCCTGGGCGCCGGCCGGGACCGCGGGCTGGGCCGTGAGCATGCCGCCGCCGCTGTTGAGGTAGACCGAGAGGTCGTTGCCGGTGATGTTGGCGGTGACGAGGTCGGGCGCGCCGTCGTTGTTGAGATCGGGGGTGGCGGCCGCGTAGGGGCCCATGCCGACGCCGAGGGCGCTCAGCGCATTGAAGCCGCCGTCGCCCTTGCCGGTGCGGACGGTGACGTTATTGGTCATGTTGTTGGCGCAGGCGACGTCGTCGTTGCCGTCCTTGTTGAAGTCGGCGACCGCGACGGAGATCGGCCCGGAGCCCATGCCGAGCGGGGCGAACGGCTTGAAGCAGACCTCGCCGGGCATGGCCTGACCGTCGCCGCACATGGCCGGCGTCTCCATGCCGACGCACACGTCGTCGATGCACTCGAGGCCCGGGAAACATGTCGCAAGGGGCAGACAGGGACAGTCCGCCTCGCCGTCGACGCAGGCCACGCTGGTGGTGCTGCTGGTGACCGGAGCCGCGGTGGTGGGCTCGACGGTGGTGGGCTCGACGGTGGTGGCCTCGTCGGTGGTGGTGCCGGTGATGCTCTCGCTGTCGCCGGTGGTCGTGGCGGGGTTCATGGTGGCGGCGGTCGCCATGGTCATGGTCGAGGTGGGCATGGCGCCCGTCGTGCCGGTGTCGTCGCCGTCGCCGCCGCCGCACGCCGCCACCGCCGTCAGCGCGAGGAAATACCGTGTCCAAAAGGCCATGGCGGGAGGATGGCGGGCGCCGCCAGGGGCCGTCAACGCGCAGCGTCGCTCGTCCGGGCCGCCGCGAACGGCAAAGGCGGAAGGGCCTCGGGTCGGCTTGCGCGCGTTGCGCGGCACGCGGCTTCGGGTGCGAAAGGACATGGCGGATGGGCCATGGCACTTCCGCCAGGTGAGGCCGGCGAGGGCGAACGAGAGGCCCAGCGGCGGAGGCGATGGGGCCGCCGACGAAGAGGGCGGCGGCGGACGACGTAGGTCGCGGAGAAGCCAGGTGGAGGGGAGGCGCGGCCAGGGACGAAGCAGTCGGGCCGCGGACGATGGTGGGCCGCGGGTGAGCGGGCGGCGGTGATGGTGACGCCGATGTCGCGAGGCGAGCCGGTCACGGCCCGTGAACGAGGATTGCGGCGGGCAGGCGGCGACTCGGCGAAGGCGGGGCGTTGTCGCGGGCGCGGGGTGAGAATCGACGCGGGGCGGCGAGGCGTGAGCTGCCGGCCAGGCGGCGTGGTCGGGCGGCGCCGGTGGCGACGCCGCGGTCTCGGCGGGCCCGACTGCCGCCGACTCGCACGCGGCCGGCCTGGAAACGGCGTCCGGACCGGTGCCGCCGCGCGGCGATTTCGGGCTATGGTCGCGCCCGCGATGCCCGGCGACTCCCACGGCACCTGGACCCTCGCGATCAGCGTGGTGGCGCTGGTGCTCGGGCCGCTGCTCCACGCGGCGGCCCGTCGCGAGCGCGTGACGATGGCGGCGCTCGACAGCTTCGTGCTGGTGGCGGTCTCCGGGCTGGTGGCGCTCGAGATCGTGCCGCGCGCTCTGGCGCTGGCCGGCTGGCCGGCGTTCCTGGCCCTGCTCGTCGGGCTGGCGGGGCCGGCGATCGCCGAGGGGCCGCTGCGGATGGCGGCCCGCGGCACCCACCGCGCCGCGCTGACTCTGGCGATCCTCGGCATGGCGCTGCACGCCTTCACCGACGGGCTGGCGCTGGCGCTGGCGCACCTCGAGGAGGGCGATTCGCACGGGCTCGAGGTGGCGGTGATCGCCCACCAGCTGCCGGTGGCGGTCGGGGTGTGGTGGCTGCTGTCGCCGGCCGGGTTCGTGGTGGCCGCGGGGGCGCTGCTGCTGCTCGGGGCGGCCACGGTGGCCGGCTACGTGTTCGCCGACGCCTCGTTCGCGGCGCTCGACGCCAGCTGGCTCGGGCTGTTCCACGCGATCGTCGGCGGTCTGTTGTTACATGTCGTGGGGCACAGGTCCCAAGAGACAGATAGCCGCGGGGCCCGGATCGGCGCGACCGCCGGCGGGCTGGTCGGGCTCGGGCTGTTGGTCGCGCTGGCCGCGGAGACGCACGGGGCGGCCGATCCGCTGGCGCGCACTCTGGCGGCGCTGGGCGAGCTGCTGCGGGAGAGCGCGCCGGCGCTGCTGCTGGCGTACGCGCTGGCCGGGCTGGTGTCGGGGCTGATGCCAGAGGCGCCGGTGCGGTGGCTTCAGCGCGGGGGGCCGGCAGGGCAGGCGCTGCGCGGGGTGGTGGTCGGGCTGCCGCTGCCGCTGTGCTCGTGCGGGGTGGTGCCGGTGTACCGCAGCCTGCTGCAGCGCGGGGTGCCGGCGGCGGCGGCGATGGCGTTCTTCATCGCCACGCCGGAGCTCGGGGTCGACGCGATCTTGCTGTCGTGGCCGCTGCTCGGGGCGGAGATGACCGTGCTGCGGGTGGTCGCGGCGGCGCTGGTGGCCTGGCTGGTCGGCTGGTGGGTCGGCGGGCAGGCGCGGCGGATCGGCGGCAGCAGCGAGCCCGAGGCGGGGCCGCGCGGGCCGGCGCTGGCGCGGCTGTGGAGCGGGCTGCGGACGGGCTTCGGCGAATTGGTGGACACGACCGCGCCGTGGATCGGGCTTGGGCTGCTGGTGGCGGCGCTGATCGAGCCGTGGATCGATCCGTCGGCGTTGATGGCGATCCCGGGGCCGCTGCAGGTGCTGCTGTTCGCTACGCTCGGGGTGCCGATCTACGTGTGCGCGTCGGGGGCGACGCCGCTGGTGGCGGCGCTGCTGGCGAAGGGGCTGAGCCCGGGGGCGGCGCTGGCGTTCCTGCTGACGGGGCCGGCGACGAACGCGACGACGTTCGGGGTGCTGGCGCAGGAGCACGGCCGGGCGACGGCGGCCCGCTTCGCGGCTGCGATGCTGGCGCTGGCGGTCGGGCTCGGGCTAATGGTCGACCTGGTGCTGCCGGACCTGCGCGGGGTGGCCGGAGTGCAGCCGCACGCGGGGCACGGTCCGCTGGCCGAAGCGGCCGCGTGGGCGCTCGCAGGGCTGTTTTTGATCTCGTTCGTGCGCCAGGGGCCGCAGGCGTTCTTCGCCCGGCTGTGGGAGCGCGAAGGACATTCGCACGACCACGGCGAGGCCGGGCATGCGCACGGCGGGTGCGGGCACTCGCATCATTCGCATGAGGGGTGCTCGCACGGGCATGGTGTGCACGAGCATCACTCGCACGAGCCTCATTCGCACGAGCATCGCCACGAGCATTCGCACTCGCACGGGCACCACACGCACTTGCACTCGCACGGGCATGAGGCGCACGAGCATCACTCGCACGGGCATGAGGGACACGAGCATCACTCGCACGGGCATGAGGCGCACGGGCATCACTCGCATGAGCATGATGCGCCCGAGGTCCTCCCGCGCGGGCGGGGCGGGCACTCGCATTAGCCCGAGGGCGCGGCTGTAGGCACGGGCCGGGGCCGTCGAGTTTGTCCGACGACGATCATTCTCACGGAATTGTCCCGCGTGGGTGGAGCGGGCGCTCGCATCACTCGCTTGGATCCTCCCGCGCGGCGTGGCGGGCGCTCGCATCACTCGCGGCAGGGCTTGCCGCACGGGGGACGGGCTGGGTGCGGGGGCTCGCTCGGCGGGCGCGGGAGGTCGCGGGCGTCGCCGCGTCGCCGCAGGTGCTCGGCCACTGCGACTGGCGCGTCGAGCACCTGCGCTTCGCGGGCGATCGCCTGGTCGCCTGCTATGACTGGGACTCGCTGGCGACGCGTCCGGAGGTGAGCATCGTCGGCGTCAACGCCCACGGACACACCGCCGACTGGTCGCAAGAGCAGGTCCGGCGCGTGCCGACGCCGGAGGCGATCTTGCAGTTCATCGCCGACTACGAGGCGGCGCGGGGCGAGCCGTTCACCCGCGCGCAGCACCGGGCCGCCCGCGCGTGGGCGGTGTACTCGATCGCCTATGGCGCGTGGATCTCCATCGCGCCCGGAGACACCGACTGGCCCGAAGACTCGTGGCCGGCGCTGCTGCGGCGCTGCGGCGAGGACTTGCTGGGCTGACGGGTGGCGCGGTTGCTCCGCGGTAATGGCATTCGTGGGAGGATGGACTTCGCGGCGGTGCTGCGAATCGGCCCAGCGCGGGCGGCTGCGGGGGCCGGGGCGGGTGTTGAAAGGAAAGGGGGGATATGGGGCGATGGGTGCGCGTGCGCCAGATCGCCGGTGCGAGTGTGCCGGGTGGCACAGGCGTCGACGGGCGGGGCTCGCGGGCACGTCGGGCGGGGTTGGAGACGGCTGATTTAAAGCTCGCGGACCGGTGTTCTGCAGCGCACGTTCGCCGGGTGGGGGTGGGATCAGGGCAGTGCGTCACAGGTGGGAGCGTGTGCCCGATATCAACATTCTGTGATTGACGGTACCGCGGCCTGAAGCAGATTTCACGCAGACGACGGGGCGGACAGACGTACGGTCGGTTCGGTCCGGCGCCGAGAAGGAGAGAGATCATGCTATTTCATTCTGCGAGCGTCCTCGCGGCGAGCCTCGTGTTCGCCATTCCCTTCATTCACGAGTGCGACCTCGAGCCTTCGGGCGGAGGCGACGAGGGTGGCGACGACGGGGGCCCGGGCACCGAGTGCGTGCCGGAGGAGGACGAGCCGGAGTGCCGCTCGTGCCTGCGGATCGCCTGCTGCGACGGGGTCCAGGCCTGCGACGACGAGCGCTCGTGCAGCTGCGTGCTCGATTGTATGTCCGACGCGAGCACCGGCCTCGAGGCGTGCGCCCGGGCGCGCTGCGACGTCCGCGACGTCGCGGCGGCCCTCGAGCCGCTGACGCGGATCTGCGCCGTCGACGAGTCGTGCGGTGGGCCGCGGATCTGCGAGGGCACCGAGGAGCTGCCGAAGCCGCAGTGAGGCCGCGTCGGCGCATTCGTCGGTATGGCGAATGCGCCGACCTCAGGGGGAAGACGTTGGGACCCAGGAACCAGGGGTTGCGGGCCGATCCGGGCGCACGCCGAGGTCGATGCCTGGCAGGTTGCCGAAAATGTCTCGGCGGGCCGAACTTGTCGGTCGTCACTCGGGCCGCAACGACCGTGGTGCAGGCTGTCTCTTGGGACAGCCTCGACTTGCGCGGTGTCGGCGGTCGCCTGTCCTTTCAGACAGGCGTCACTCGGGCGGGGGGTCGAACTGGATGCCCTTGCTCTCGGCGGCGATGATGCCCTTGAGGTCGGCCTCGTTGCCGACGGCGACCCAGGCCCAGCCGGGCTCGCTCTTTTCGAGGTCGAGCCAGCGGGTGATGAAGGCGGCGGCCTCGTCGGGGGTGGCGGCGAGCATGGTCTCGGCGTCGCGGGCGAGGGCGGCGACGATCTCGCCGTCGGCGACCGAGAGGTCGAGGGCGTCGCTCCACAGCGCGGTCCAGTCCTCGCCGCCGACGCTGGCGGCCACCATGCGCGCGCCGAGCCACAGCTGGGCGGCGCCGAGCAGGTCCTGGGCCAGCGGACGCTCGCGCAGGTAGTCGCGGATGACGGTGAGCTCGCGGCGCAGGCGTCGGCTCAGCGGGTCGGCCTCGGCGGGATCGGCGGCCTGCTCGGCGGCCTCGACCTCTTCCAGCGGGTCGGCGGCCGGCTTGCCGCGGCCGGCGGCGCCGAGCGGGACGTGGATCGTGAACACGCCGACGGTGCCGGTGATGCTGAGGCGGATGTCGAGCTCGGCCTGCAGGTGGCGCTGGACCAGGCGCGCGAGGCTGCGGTCGCGCGCGGTCGCCAGCGGGAGCGAGCGGCCGAGGACGAGCAGGCTGCGGCTGCCGCGGCCGGAGGCAGGCGGGTCGACCCGCTCGAGCGGGGCGATCGGCGGGCGCCTCAGGTGCTGCGCCGGCGGTGCGGCCGGACGCGGGCCCTGGCGCAGGCGGACCAGCGCCTCCTCGGTGGCCTCGCCGGCGGCGATCAGCTTGACGCGCTGCTTCCAGCGGCCGGCGAGGTCGGCCAGGGCGTCCTCGTGGGCGGCGAGCCTGTCGCCGGCGTGGACGACGAAGAGGGCGCCGCGCGGGTCGGTGAGGGCCTCCCAGGCGTCGCGCAGGGCGGTCTCGGGGGCGTCCTGCACGGCGGCGGCGGCGATCTGCTCGTGCGCCGGGGTGGTGCCGAGGAGGCGCGCGGTGAGGACCCCGAGCGCCTGGGTCTCGGCGTCGGGCGAGCGCAGGTCGTGGGCGACCTGCTTGCGGGCGCGGGCGAGCGGGCCGTCGAGGCCGGGCGCGGAGAAGATGTCGCCGAGGCCGGCGAGGATGGCGGACAGCTCGGCGTCGACGCCGTGGACTGCGACCTCGTAGCGGCCGGCCCGCGGGGTGAACTCGACCCGGATCGACAGGCGCGCGGCCAGAGCCTCGAGCTCGAGCGCGACGCTGCGGGCGGCGATCAGCGCCGGGGCGCCCTGCAGCGCGGGCTTGAGGTCACCTGTCGGAAAGACCAGGCGCAGGTGCACCGCCGGGGTGCCCTCCTCGCGCAGCCAGTGGACGAGGAGGCCGTCGGCGAGGACGACCCGCTCGGGCGCGGGCCACGGCGGGGCCAGGGCGCCGAGCGCCTCGGTCAAGGCCGGCGGCGCGGCCTCGTCGAAGATCTCGACCTTGACGGTGTCCTTGCGCTTGCAACCTGTCCCGAGGGACAGCAGCACGGCGGTCAGCAGGCAGGCGCGCAGCCGGGGACGTCGGGTCAAGGCTTGGGCTCCGCGGGGCCGATGAGGAGCGCGTCCTCGACGGTGAGGTTGAGGCCGGGGCGGCCGGCGAGGCTGGTGAGGCCGAGCAGGTCGTCGCGGCGGCGCGCGGTCGAGCTGTCCACGGCGACGGGGCCGGGGATCTGCGCCGGCGAGGCGGCCAGCAGCCGGGCCAGGCCGAGGGCGGTGCGGGCGTAGAGGCGGATCGCCTGGGCCATGAACTGGGCCTGGGAGGTCAGCAGCGGCTGGTCGGGGCCGCCGAGGCGGGCCAGGCGGGCGCGCACGAAGGCGGCCGGATCGTCGGCGCCGACGGCCCGCAGGACCAGCGCGGCGCGGCGCGGGTCGGGGTCGAAGTCGCAGCCGATCCGCGACTTGCGGGGCTCCTCGGGGGTGGGCTTCTGGCGGTTGAGGGCGCGGCAGATCGCCCCGGCCCAGGCCGACGAGGCGCCGTCGGCCGGGACCGACCAGGCGAACAGCGGCGGCTTGCCGCCCGCGGCAATCGGCGCCACCGGGGGCCTTGCCGGCACCGGCGAGCGGACCGGCAAGGCGCGGGTCGCCGGCGGCAAGTCGGCGAAGCGGGCCCGGACCTGGTCGAGGATGACCTCCGGCGGCTCGGGGGCGACGACGATGAGGGTGGCGCGGGCGTAGCTGAACTTGGCCGCCAGGGCGGCGGCGAGGGCCGGCGGGGTGATGTCGGCGAGCGAGCGGTCGACCGCCCGGCCGTCGTGGCCGAGGCCGGCGGCGCCGTGCAGCGCGGCGAGGTCGGTCGGGCGCAGGCCGGCGGGGCTGCGCACGTCGGAGCCGGCCCAGCCGAGGCTGATGTCCCAGCGGCGCTTGTCGACGGTGGGGAAGCGGAGCCGCTGCGACTCGGCGAACAGGACCTCCTCGAGGCGGGAGATCGGCACCAGCGACTCGAAGCGGATCTGGCCGGGCCCGGTGGCCAGGAGGTGGACGCCGCCGGCGTCCTGGGCCGCGGCGATCGACTCGCCCGGCCGCAGCTCGCGGTTGCCCTGGTGAAGGTGGTAGGCGAGCGCGTGGACCAGGCCCGGGTGCTCGGGCGGATCGTCCTCGCTGCCGACCTCGACCGCGAGCACGACCGCGGCGACCGGCAGGCTGAGATCGCGGGCCGCGAGCACGCGCAGGCCGCTCGGCAGGACGACGTCGAGGACCGTGTCGGGGCTCGCGGCGGGGCTGTCCTTCGGGGCAGGTTCCGTGGGAGCCGCGGGGATCGCCGGGGCGGGCGCGGGGGCGGCGGGCGCGGCGAGGGCCGCGGGCTCGCCGACGACCAGCCCGAGCAGGGCGAGCGCCGCGCCGAGGGCGCGGGGACGGCGAGGGGCGAGCATGCTGAGGAGGTGGTATCCGCTGGCGCGGGCGAGGGCAAGGATCTCTCGCCTGGGGCCGGCCCGGGGCGGCTTTTTGCCTCACTCGACCGGGGTGAACAGCGGCTCGCCCACGGTGTCGACGCCGAAGCTGCCGATCAGGCTCCGGCCCGCCGGAGAGCGCAGGAACTCGACGAAGGCGCGCACGCCGTCGAGGTCGCCGCCGGCCTGCGGGGCGGGCTCGAGCACGGAGTAGACGTTGTCGAGGTCGGAGCCGCCCTGAAACAGGACTGCGAGCCCGAGATCGCCGCGGCGGGCCAGGAAGGTGGCGCGATCGCTGAGGGTGAAGGCGTGTTCGCGCGCGGCCAGGACCAGCGCCTCGGCCATGGTGCCCTGGACCCGGAGGATGAAGGCGCTCTCGGACGGGACGCCGGCGGCCGCCCACAGCTGCAGCTCGCGGTGGTGGGTGCCGGACTCGTCGCCGCGCGCGACGAAGCGGCGGCCGGAGCCGGCGACGGCCCGCAAAGCGCCGCGGATGTCGGTCGCGCCGGCGACGACGCCGGCGGCCGCGACCGGCCCGACGAGGACGTAGGCGTTGCACATGACGGGGGTGCGCCCGCCGATCCGCCCGCTCGCCAGGGCCTGCGCCTCCTCGACCGGGCTGTGCGTCACTGCGCCGTCGACCTGGCCGGCGGCGAGCAGCTCGATCGCCCGCTTCGAGCCGACTGCGACGACCTCGACCGGCCGACCGCTCGCCGCGGTGAAGGCGGGCCCGAGGACGCCCATGAGGCCGCTGTCGTGCACGCTGGTGGTGGTCGCCAGCCGCAATGGCCGGGCCCGCTCGCCGCCGCCGCACGCCAGGCAGGCGCCCAGCGGCCAGACGAGGCGGGTGACGGCCCGACGGGTCCACATGCGCTCAGGATGACCGTCACCGGCGCGAGAGACAAGCGTCCGCTGCGGCGGGGTCCGGGCGTGTCTCTCGCGACATGTTCCTCAAGGCATGATGTCCGCGAGGACATGTGAGGTGTCCCGAGGGACAGGTCGGGTGTCAGCCCTGGAGGCCGTGGCGGGTGTTGTCCTCGAAGTGGTCGCCGGTGGTCTTGAGGCGGAGGTCGTGGACGCCGCGCCACACACCGCCGGCGCCGCGGACGAGCGGGCGGATGTTGGCGAACCGCGCGAGCGCCTCCGACTCGCGGCGCTCGCTGGCCGACAGCAAGGGGTCGCCGGCGAACAGCAGGGTGGTGCCCCACTGCGCGGGCACGGTGTCGCTCCACAATTGAGTGTGGACGTGGGCGGCGAAGCGGCGCTCGGGGTAGGCGGCGGGGCGGATCGTGCGATAGGCGTAGCGGCCGCGAGGGTCGGTGCGAAACCAGGCCCGCAGGCGCGGCGGTCCGGGCGTTGCGGCGTAGAGGCCGTCGGCGGCGGTGTGATAGGCGTAGAGCACGACGCCTGCGGCCGGGGTGACGCCGTCGGGGCGGTAGACGGTGCCTTCGATCTCCATCGGCTCACCGGGCTCGTCCGGCCCGGCGATCCGTCCCTCGGAGGGTGCGCCGGCGCCGGAGTGTTTGTCGCACGCGCGCGCGCCGTCGGTTGCGAACACGGCGCCGAGTCCGGCGAGGCCCGCCGAGGCGAACAAGAAGCCGCGGCGCGTCGGCGCAGTCCAGGTGTAGGTCGTCATCGATGTGCGAGCACCTCCTCGGCCGAAGATGCGAGCCGCACGCGCGCGGGGCAAGCCGCGCGCGGCGGATGACGGATCGCAGGCCAGGCTGTCGCGCGGGGGAACGTCGATTGCGGCGGCGATCATGGCATTGAGAATTTTGGCAGGGGAAATGGGCGAGCCACGAATGCCGAAGTTCGGCGCGGGAAATCGTCGCGGTGTGAAGGCGGAAATACGCAGGCGAGGCGAGACGCGTCGGAGGCCTCCGCGCGGTGACCCGGAGGCGCGAGTCGGGCGGAGGCGATCGTCGCCAGCCGCGAGGCTGGGACACCGGCGCCGCGCGTCCGAGTTCGGCCGTCGGTGCGGGGGTGTGGGACAGTTTCTCGCGTTCGGGCCGGGCTGACCGGCGCACGTCCGGGTCCGGCGCGAGGGCGCACCGCGCTGTCTCGCCGAGGCGCGCACGTCCGCCGGCGCGGAACCTCGACGAGCCGCATCTCTTGCACCCAGGACGGTGTTACCCTGGCAGCCGATGCGTACCACTATGATCTTCGCCGGTCTCGTGGCGTTCAGCCTGAGTCCGGTGGCTTGCAAGCGGAACAGTGATTCTCGCGGGCCCGACCAATGCGGCGGCCTGTGTGGCCAGGGCACCCGCTGCGAGGGCGGTACGTGCGTGGTCGAGAGCTCGGAGGACACGCCCGCCAAGCAAGAGGTCGAGACCAACGAGATCCCGATGCGGCCGCAGATCACGTCGTGGGGCGAGTGTACCCACGAGCGCGACGAGCTGCCGAAGAAGCACGTCGCGGTCGACGACTCGGCGATCCCGCAATTCGACATCGAGCGCCCGCGGGTGCTCGATTGGAGCGAGGGCGAGGAGCAGCTGAGCGAGCAGGTGCTCAGCGCTCACATGCGCGAGGTCGAGTACGGGATCAACGAGTGTCTGTCGATCGCCGCCTGTTATAGCGGCGGCGGCCTCAAGGGCGGTCGCCTCGACATGGTCGTCAGCCTGCTCGGAAAGACAGGTCGCGTCGACGCCGTGACGGTGACCGCCTCGCGCGGCCTGCAGGTGTTCGGCATCGTCCCGTGCGTGCGCAAGGCCGTGGCCGACCACGAGTTCCCGCGCTACAACGGGCCGCAGATGACGGTGAAGTACAACATCGAGATCGGCGAGGAGTAGGCTACTTGTCGGCGGCGTCGCGCCGCCGCAGCATCCACGCGGTCAGCAGCAGGCACGCCAGCGTGTAGACCGCGAGGATGATCCACACCAGCCCGATGTGCCCGGGCGCGGGGCTGTAGTCGACCGAGGCGTAGACCTCGCAGCTCAGCGGGTCGCCCGGGAACTCGCAGGTGGTCATGTCGCGCGGCTCGAGCAGCGCGGCGATCGAGCCCATCGACTCCATGCCCCAGCGCGCGCCGGTGAGGTACGAGATCGGGGCCAGGACCGCGGGCAGCGGCATCAAGGCCAGCGCGAACACCAATTGGGGGATCAGCGCCAGCGGCACGGTGCTCATCGCCTTGTCGGAGCTCGACACCCAGGTCGAGATCAGGAGCCCGAGCCCGACGCCCGACAGCGAGGTGAGGAACACCGAGACCAGCATGCCGCCCCACAGGCCGAGCGGCGGCTGGCGCGTCATGTCGATCAGGCCGTACTCGGTCAGCGCCACGTAATCGGCGGCGAAGTCGACGCGCAGCAGCAGGAGCACCATCAGCACCAGGCTCTGCACCGCGCACAGCCCCGCGAGCACGCCGAACTTCGACAGCAGGTACGCGGGGATCCGCAGGCTCGCGAGGCGCTCGCGGCGGTAGATCTCCGCCTCCTTCGTGATCTCGCGGACCGAGTTGATCACGCCGAACCACACCGCGACCACGCTGAGCAAGAACAGCAGCAGGCGCCCGTTGGTCGAGGTCGACATGTGCAGCGCCGACGGCCGCGCCGCGAGCAACAGCACCGCGCCGATCACGGGCGCTTGCAGCAGCAAGATCATCAGGTTCTTGCGGTCGGCCGCGATCAGCTTGGCGTAGCGGTCGGCCAGCACGCGGGTCTGGAACAGCCACGACGCGTCGTGGCTCGGCGGCGGAGGGGCCGGCGTGGGCGCCGACGTCAGCGACTCTTCGGCGGCGATCCGGAAGTGGCCCGGGGCGACCGCGCGGAGCTTCGCCCCCGAGGATTGGCTGTCGGTCTGCCGCTCGTAGACGTAGATCCGGTACTCGTCGGAGCGGCGGAACCGGATCTCCCACAGCTCGGCCATCGTCGGCGCGCGCTTGGTCTGCGGGTGGTGTTCGTGCCACAGGCGGTACTCGGCGGCCAGCTCGCCCTGACGCATCACCTCGGGCGGGCCGACCTTGCCGCCCAGCTTGGTGTAGATGTCGGCGAAGTCGCCGCTGGTGACGCCGAACAGGACCAGCGCGCCCGCGGGCGGCCCGTAGTAGACCAGGCGGCCGCCGGCCATGAACGCGACCAGGTCGCACTGGGTGATGTTGGCGGTCGCGTGGGTGACCAGCACGACAGTGCGGCCCGAGTCGGCGATGTACCGCAGGGTGTACATCATCTTCTTCTCGAGCCCCGGGTCGAGGCCGCTGGTCGGCTCGTCGAGGAAGAACAGGTGGGGGTCGGCGAGCAGCTCGGAGGCGATCGAGATCCGCTTGCGCTGGCCGCCGGACAGCTCGGTGATCCGCTGCGCGCGCGCCTCGACCATCTCGACCTCCTCGAGCACGCGGACGATCCGCGCCTCGATCTCGGCCGCCGAGGTGTCGATCGGCAGGCGCAGCCGCGCGGTGTAGCGGAGCGCGTCCTCGACGGTGAGGTGGCGGTGCAGGATGTCGTCCTGCGGCACGTAGGCGATCCCGCCGCGGTACAGGTGATAGCTGGCGTACAGGTCGTCGCTGCCGACGCGCACCAGGCCGGCCTCGGGTCGGCGCACGCCCGCCAGCGCGGCCATCAGCGTGCTCTTGCCCGCGCCCGAGGCGCCGACCAGCGCGACGAACTCTCGCGGCTCGATCACGAGCGAGACGCGATGGAGGATCGCCTTGCCCTCCGGCGTGAGCCGCACCAGCTCGCGCGCGTCGATCCGCATCGCTCCCTTCTGCTCGAACTGATCGAGCGACTTGCCGGTGTAGACCAGCTTGAAGGGGCCGATCTGGAGCACGTCGCCCTGTTTGAGCTCGTGGACGTGCACCCGGGCGCCGTTGACGAAGGTGCCGTTGGCGCTGCCGTGATCGGTCAGCTCGTGGCCGCTGGCGAATGCGCGGATGGTCGCGTGGCGGCGCGAGACCTGGAGGCTCGGCAGCACCAGGTCGCAGCCCTCGCGGCCGATGGTCACCGCGGGCCGGTCGAGGGCGCAGCGCTGCACCGGCGCCTCGGGCTGGGCCTGCGCCCGCTTGCCGAGGTCCTGATAGGTGAGGCTGACGAAGTTGCCGGTCACCGGGTCGGCGATGCGGATCACGTCGCCGTCGTTGAACACGTGCGATTGGACGCGCCGGCCGCGGAACAAGAGGCCGCTGCCGCGGCCGAGATCGACGATCCGGTGGCCCTGCAGGTGCGGCTCGACCCGCGCGTGATGTTGCGCGACGCAGGCCGACTGGATCACCACATCGTTGTCCTGCTTGCGCCCGATCCGCAGCGGGCCCATGCCCAGGCGCACGTCCTGGAGCTTCCGGCCCGCCACTTCGATCGTCAGGTAGGTCGTCGAAGAGCGGACGACGACCGTATCCTCGGGCCCATGCACGCGGGCACATCGTACCCGCTGGCGCCGGCCGCCGGGACTTCCTCGCGTTTCGGCGGGGGCAGGCTGCGGATTCGAGCGCGGGCTGCGCGAACGGATGCCTGCTCAAGCGGACAGGTCGCACACCCGTTCGCGCCCGTCGCGGGCAATCTCGGGGCCCGCCGATCGTGTTAGGCTGAGCGGGAGATGATCCTGCCCATTTCGCGCCCCTCCCGTCTCGGGCCCCTGCGTCTCTCGCACCTGACCGCGGCGCTGACGCTGACCCTCGCCGGCGTGGCCTGCGACGTCGACGAGATGGAGGTGTCGAGCGACAAGTCCGGCGCCTACAAGATGGAGCCCGGCGGCCGCGGCACCAAGGTCCTGACCGCGTCGGACGGCTCGAAGGTGACGATCCAGCGCGACGGCACGGTGACCAAGCCGGACGGCAGCAAGGTCCAGATCAAGAAGGACGGCACGATCATCATGCCGGACGGCAAGCAGGTCCGCGTGTTCCCCGACGGCTCGCGCTCGACGCTGTCGGTCGAGCGCACCGAGTTCGCCGCCGACGGCTCGATGATCGTCACCGCCGACGACGGCTCCCGCACGACGATCGCCCCCAGCGGCACCGTCACCCGCGAGCTACCGGGCGGCGCCCGCTCGTCGATGACGATCGAGAAGCCGACGCCGCCCTCGGCCGCGACGCCCACCCCGGCGCCCACCAAGGCCGCCTCGCCCTGAACGCGGCCCTCCGTCCTCACCGGGGCTCGCTGAAACAAACATGCGCGGAGGGACATGTCCTCCGCGCCAGGTTTTTAAAGACATGAGCGATCGGGCAGGGCCGATCGCTCATGTCGCGAGAGACATCCTCAGCCGCGGCGGAACAGCTCGGGGCCGGGGTAGCGGGCCGACTCGCCGAGCTGCTCCTCGATGCGGAGCAGCTGGTTGTACTTCTCGACGCGGTCGGAGCGGGAGGCGGAGCCGGTCTTGATCTGGCCGGCCGCGGTGGCGACCGCGAGGTCGGCGATGAAGGTGTCGCCGGTCTCGCCGCTGCGGTGGGAGATGACGGCGCGGTAGCGGTTGTGCTGGGCCAGGCGGACGGCCTGGAGGGTCTCGCTGAGGCTGCCGATCTGGTTGACCTTGACGAGGATGCTGTTGGCGACCCCGGCGTCGATGCCCCGCTGCAGGCGCTCGGGGTTGGTGACGAACAGGTCGTCGCCGACGAGCTGCAGCTTGCTGCCGAGGCGCTCGGTGAGCAGGCGCCAGCCGTCCCAGTCGTCCTCGGCCATGCCGTCCTCGATCGAGACCAGCGGGTACTTGGCGGCCAGGTCGGCGTAGAGGCCGACCAGCGCGGCGCCGTCGAGCTCGCGCCCGCCCTCGCCGGCGAGCACGTAGACGCCCTTCTTCTTGTCGTAGAACTCGGAGGCCGCGACGTCGAGGGCGAGGCTGACCTGCACGCCCGGCTTGTAGCCCGCGGCCTCGATCGCCTGCACCAGCACCGCCAGCGCCTCGCCGTTGCTCGCCATGTCGGGCGCGAAGCCTCCCTCGTCGCCGACCGCCGTGACCTTCTTCTGCGCGCGCAGGATCTTCTTCAGGTTGTGGAAGATCTCCACGCCCGCCCGCAGCGCCTCGGAGAACGTCGGGAAGCCGTGCGGCACCAGCATCGTCTCCTGGAAGTCGAGGTTGTTGTCGGCGTGCGCGCCCCCGTTGATGACGTTCATCAGCGGCACCGGCAGCACGTTGGCCAGCGGACCGCCGAGGTAGCGGAACAGCGGCAGCTCGGCGTCGAAGGCGGCCGCGCGGGCGACCGCGAGCGACACCCCGAGCACCGCGTTGGCTCCGAGCTTCGACTTGTTGGCCGAGCCGTCGGCGGCGAGCAGGGCCTGGTCGACCGCGAGCTGGTCGAGGGCGTCGAAGCCGACGACGGCGTCAGCGAGCGGGCCGTTGACGTGCTCGATGGCCTTCTGCACGCCCTTGCCGAGGTAGCGCTTGGCATCGCCGTCGCGCAGCTCGTGGGCCTCGTGCTCGCCGGTGCTGGCCCCCGAGGGGACGGCGAAGCGGCCGAGGTTGCCATCGTCGGTGACGACCTCGACCTCGACCGTGGGGTTGCCGCGCGAATCGAGGATCTCCCGCCCGTGGACGCTGAGGATGACGCTCATGCGCGGGAAGGTAGCGCGCTCGCGTGGGCGCCGGCCAGAGCCGATCGCCGGGGCGAGCGGGCGCGCGGGCCGGGGCGAGCGCTGAACGAATTGGCAGACGCGCGCGACCTGCCGCGAAAATCCCGCGGTCCCGCCGGCCAGCCGCGCGGCTGCTCACTCGCGGGGCGTCGAGATCGTCCGCGCGGGCGGGCGAGGCATCGCAGGGACTGCGTGGCTGCCGGGCTCACCCGAAGCGCGGGATGCGAGCGCAGCCGACCGTCACCCGTCATGGGCGCCAAGGCCGACCTCACCCCGGGCGCCAGTCGCAGCTTCGCTGGGCCTCGGGATGGCTTCGCTATTCTGGCAATTGTGACACGCGCTCGCCGACACCGCGCGCCGTCAGCCATGAGACGGGATGCTCGCGGCATGTGAACCTCGATGACTTCTCGACCGAGTACCGGCGTCGGGGCGGGTCTGCCGGCGAAGTCGGGCGAATGCGTGACAGCGCGCGCCCCGCTGCGCTACCCTGACGAGGGTGACTCGCCGTCTCGCCGTCGTCGCCGCCCTCGCGCTCGCGTGCGGCACCGACAACCAGCCGGCGGTCACGACCGGGCCGGGCGTCACTTCCGTCGCGCACACGACGAGCGGCTCGGACAGCACGACGACGTCGACCTCGACGACGACCTCGACCAGCGGCGCCGAGGACAGCGCCGCCGCGAGCAGCTCGGGCTCGGCGTCGACGTTCGACATGGCCCCGCCGCCCGACCTCGGCGATCCGACGCCCGCGGGCTGCAAGGGCAAGATCGATTTCGTGTTCGCGATCTCGCCGCTGTTCACGATGGCGCCCGAGCAGGAGAAGCTGATCGCCAGCCTGCCCGGGTTCATGGAGACGATAGCGACCGACTTCGCGGACTTCGACCCCCATGTCATCAGCATCAACGCGGACGGGGAGTGGCACGGGGACCTGTGCGAGTCGCCCGACTGGTGCCTGAACAAGGGCCATTGCGGTGCGAACGCCATGGACTACGAGTGCGGGAAGTACGTGGACCAGATCGGGCCCTGCGATCGCACGCGCGGCGCGGGCATTCTCTTCAACGCCGGCGGCTACGCGTACAACAAGCCGTGCGACCTCTACGGCGGGAACCGCTACATCATCGCGGGCCAGCCGGACCCGGTCGAAGCGTTCAAATGTATCGCCCAGGTGGGAATTTCAGGGTCTGATCCGCCGCTGGCCGACTCGCTGGTCGAGGCCGTCTCGCCCGAGCTCAACGGGCCCGAGGGCTGCAACGCGGGCTTTCTCCGGCCCGACGCGCTCCTGGTGTTCGTGCTCATCATGGACTTCGAGGACACTGAATCCTGGCTGAGCCCGAAGAAGGTCCGCGACGCGGTGGTCGCGGCCAAAGGCGGCGACGAGGACTCGATCGTGGCGCTCGCCTTCCTCGCGCCGCTGCTCGTCGGCGACCCGATCCCAGGCTGCAACTACAACGAGCCCCCGGGGCCGATGCACCTCCAGGACGTGATCGAGCTGTTCCCCTACCACGACAGCGGCGATATGTGCGCGGCCGAGTACGCGACGTTCTTCAACGGCGCCGCCGCGAGCCTCGTACGCGAGGCGTGCAACAGCTTCATCCCGCAGTGAGCTGCGCTCACTGGTGGACGCGCGAGGCCCGGGCGAGCCGCACGCCGCCGATCGTCCGCTCGCCGACCATGAAGACTTGATCGTAGGCGTCGAGCGCGAGGTCGGTCGCCGCCGAGGGCTCGGTCCCCGGGAACAGGTGGTCGAAGTTGGCGCCCGGTCCGCCGCGGCCGAGCAGGACGCCGCGGAGCACCTGGCCGTCGTGGACGACGGCGGTGATCAGGGCCGTCCCGTGGGCGCTCCAGGCGACGCCGGTCCCGTACGCGACGGCTGCCGACCACTCGCTCGCGTGGTAGGTCCGCGCGTTGCTGGCGTTGAACGCCTGGAGGGTGAGCATCTGCGTAGTGCCGTCGTCGTTGCTCTCGTTGCCGACGACGACGACGCCGTCCGGATGAGGCGCGCCGGCGAGGAACATGCTGTTCCGCAGCGCGTTCACGGGCACCGCGATCGCCGCCGGGCCCAACGCTTCGCCGGTCTCCAGGTCCAGCCGCACGACAAAGCCGCGGGTCGTGGGGTCGTAGCCGAGCCCGTCGTGCTTGCCCGTGCTCGCGCCGACGACCCACGCCGCGCCGTCGACGATCACCACGTCGAACGCGAGGTCGTCGAACTTGTGGGGCATTGGATCGAGAACGAGCGGCACGTAGTCCCACGGCTTCGCCGTGTACATGGCTGTTCCGTCATGGAGCATCCGCCATGTCATAACGTCCATGTCCCCGAGGCCAGACCCGGCGAAGCCGACCGCGACGATGCCCGCGGCGTCGACGGCGACGCCTCGCACGGTCGGCCCCGCCTCGGTGGTCACCTCGATCCCGGTCGCGTGGCCCTCGGCGTCCAGCTGCACGATCCGCGGCCGCCATTTCTTGTCCGCGCCCTTCACGTTGAGCGCGACCCAGATGCGGCCGTCCGGGGCGACCGCGACCGCGGCGGCAGCGCCCTCGCGGTCGTCCAGGACGATCGTCTCTTCGGGCCACAGCTCGCCACCGTTGACGCGCGAGCGCTTGCGGATCGACGGCTTCAAGACGCCGTCGACCTCGAAGGAGCCGACCTCCAACAGGTCGCCGTCGCGCGTGACGGCGGCGCCGGCCGCCACTCCGCTCGCGGCCGTCAAGGCCCACGCCTGCCCGCCCGGGGCCGGCGTCTTGACCGTGAACGACACCGCCGGCCAGGCGTCGACGAGCGGCCCGTTCGTCGCGGTCACCTCCACGACGTGGTCGCCGTTGTCGACGGCGCCGAAGATCGGCGCCCGGCCGACCCAGACCCCGCCGCCCTGGTCCTCGAACAGCTCCAGCTCGACGCCGTCGAGCGTGCCCCGGATCGCCGTCGCGTGGTCGGCAGTCACGGTCAGGGGGACGGGGCCGGCCAGGTGTATCGTCGCCGGCACGTCGACCGCGAGGATCCGCGGCGGCACCAGCTCGGCGTCGCCGACCGTGCTGCCCTCGCCGTCGCTCGTCCCCCCGGTGCCCGTCGCCTCGCTCGTCCCGGTGTCGGCGTCGGCCTCCGCGCCCGTCTCCGCGCCGGTGCTGCCCTCGCCGGTGACGGGCCCGGCGTCACTGCCTGTCCCTGCGGACATGTGGGCGTTGTCGTAGGCCACGAAGGCCGCGTAGCTCGGGGCATCTGAGCACGACAGGAGCGCGATGGCCAGGAGAGCGACGGGGACTGGTCGGCGGGTCATGGTCAAAGCGAGTATATGAGCCCGCGCCGCGCTGGCGCGAAGCCGCGCGCGTGAGCGTCGGCAAGGCGGGATGAGCAGTACAGCCAAACTCGTAAGCAGGATTACACCTCCGGCAATGCCCGCGGCCTTCGCGGTCCTGTCGAGACGCGGTCGTTGGCCTCGTAGACCGCGGCGCGTTCAGCCGGAGTGATTCCGTGGTTGACGGCAGCCACTCGGCCACCGCGGTCGAACGAGCGATCTGCGTCGGCGACACACTGTCGCTCGCGAGCTCCTCGGTGCTTCGCACGCCCGTCGCAGACCTGTCCTGACGGACAGCTCATCCACCGGCGCGATCAGACTTCTTGGATAGATCGCATCGTGGCGAGCGAAAGCAGACTCACTACTGCCGGCAGACGGGACGCCGTCGACCGTCCCCGATTCCCTGCCAGGGTCACATCGGCGTGGACGGGCGGCGCGCCGACCGCCTACTATCCCGGGCATGCGCAGGGCGCTTGTATTGTTGACGGCGGCGATCGGTTGCGGCGGAGATCCGTCTTCGAGCACCGGGGCGAGCGAGACGACCACGGCGACGACGGACGGGCCGGCGACCACGGGGCCGACGAGCTCGTCGACGGCGGCGCCGACGACCACGGGGGCGCCGCTGGCCCCGGGCGAGTGCGAGAGCCCGATCGAACCTGTCCTTTTGACCAGCGCGCGGGTCAGCCTCGACGCCGAGGGGCGGATGCACGACGAGCACGGGCGCGACGTGCTGCTGCGCGGGGTCAACACGGGCGGGCGTTCGAAGTGGGCGCCGTTCGTGCCATTCCCGATCGACGCCGAGGCGGAGCAGGCGGCGTTCACGGCCGAGGCGGAGCAGTTCTTCGCCCGCCTGTCGGGCTGGGGCGTCAACGTGGTGCGGCTGCTCTTCTCGTGGGAGGCGCTCGAGCCGACGCCGGGGCAGTACGACGCGCGCTACCTCGACCGCTACGCGGCCATGGTCGATGTCGCGTGGTCGCACGGCCTGCGCGTGGTCGTCGACTTCCACCAGGACATCTACACCTCGACGTACTGTGGTGACGGCTTCCCGCCGTGGACCTTGCCGCAAGATCCGCCGCCCGAGCCGCACACCTGTCCGGACGCCGACTGGGGGCTCAAGTACGTCCTCGACGGCGACGTGCGCGCCGCGTTCGACCGCTTCTGGGCCGACGAGGACGGGCTGCACGCGAAGTTCTTCGCCATGTGGGGACAGATGATCGCGCGGGTGGGCGACCACCCCGGCGTGGTGGGGCTCGAGATCCTCAACGAGCCCGGCTCGGGCACCGCGGGCGACGTCGCGGGGTGGAAGCACGAGACGCTGAACCCGTTCCACACCGAGGCGGTGGCGCAGCTGCGAGCGCTGGCCGGCGACGAGCTGCTCATCCTCTTCAACAACCCGGGGACCGACGCGGTCGGCTTCCAGCCGATCGAGCACGTGCGGCCCGAGGGCTCGGGGCTCGTGTACGCCGCGCACATGTACGACCCCGGGCTCGTCAAGGGTTTGCCGGCGGTCGGGCTGATGCCGGAGCCGTTCCTCGATAGCATCGCCGATTTCGCGGCGGCGGAGGGGCTGGGCGTGCTCATCGGTGAATTCGGCTACGGCCACGGGGCGGTCGGCGCCGAGGAGTGGCTCGCCCGCGCCCTCGCCCATATGGACGCGCGGCGATTGTCGGCCACGCTGTGGGAGTGTTCGCAGAACGAGGTCGAGTGGAACGCGGAGGACCTGTCGGTGCTCGAAGCCGACGGCAGCGAGCGCGACACTCTCGACGTGTTCGTCCGCCCGTACCTGCGCGCGGTCGCCGGCACGGACAGCGCGTTCGCCTGGGACCAAAAGACGGCCACGGCGAGCTGGACCGGCGACGGCGGAGTCAGCGAGATCGCCCTGCCGACGCGGCGCTTCGACGCGGCCTCGCTCGACATCGAACTGACCACGACGGCCGGACCGGAGGGCGCTTGCTGGACGCTCGACCCGAGCCGCGGCGAGCTGCGCGTCCAGGCCCCGGACGGAGCCCAGGTCGAGGTGCGCGTGACGGTCGCCGATTGAGCGGTGCGACTGGTTTCGCGGGTCGGCGAACAATTGTCCGCATGACCTTCGGGACATGTTCTCAGGGGAATGTCGTGACCACGAGCGGGGTCGGGTCGCCCCGCGCGTTCGGTTCGTTTTCGAGCCGCGGCGGCGCCGGGCTCGGCGGGACGCTCGCGGGTGTTTCCGGTAAGGTGGGATCGACGTGACGAACGCGGTCCTGCGGGTGCGAGCGGCGTTGTCGCGGGCCGTCCGGGCCGGTGTCCGCGAGGACACCTCCCGCGAAGACGGGCGGCGGATCCGCCTGCAGAACGCGCTGGCGCTGCTCGGGATCGTGATGAGCTGCGTCGGCCACGTCGGCACCGGCAGGCCGCTCGACCCCGAATTGCTGGTCCACCTGACCGTCACCGTCGGCGGCCTCGCGGCAGTGTTCGCCCTGCACGTCCGCGGCCGCCCGCGCGACGCGGCGCTGGCGTTCCACGGGACGCTCATGACGTCGATCCTGATGGGCTCGTGGACCATCGGGCTCGACTACGGCAACTTCTTTTTGCTGATCCTCGGGGCGGCGCTGCCGTTCCTGCTGTTCCCCACCCGCGAGCAGACGGCGGCGCTGGGCACGGCGTTGGCGGCGTCGATCTGCCTGGCGGTGCTGGTCTACGGCTGGGACCTCGACGGCGACCTGGCCCGCCGTGTGGCGCTGTACGGGCCTTATCAGTATCTGCATCAGGCGATGCTGGTGGCGGTGATCCTGCTGGTCGGCTACGGCTCGCGCTCGTTCAACGCGCTGGCCGAGGACGACCTCGAGCTCGAGCGGGCCAAGTCGGAGCGGCTGCTCCGCAGCGTGTTTCCGGAGGAGATCGGGCGCCGCTTGCAGGCGGGCGAGCAGGAGATCGCGGAGCGCCACGGCGACGCGTCGGTGCTGTTCTGCCGGGTGATCGGGCTCGACCGCCCTGCCGAGGGCCAGTCATCGGAGGCCTACCTGGCGCGGCTGCACGCGGTGATCGCCGCGATCGACCGCCGCTGCGCCGAGTTCGGGGCCGAGAAGATCAAGACCACGGGGACCAGCTTCGTCGCCGCGGCCGGGCTGCCGGTGTACCGCCCCGACCACGCGGAGGTGCTGGTGGCGCTGGCCCTGGCGCTGCGCGAAGAGTTCGCGGCGACGCCGGGGATCGCGGTGCGCATCGGGGTCAACTCGGGGCCGGTGGTGGCCGGGGTGATCGGCCAGGTGCGCCCGATCTACGACCTGTGGGGCGACACCGTCAACACGGCCCAGCGCATGGAGATGCACGGGCTCGCCGGCGAGGTCCACGTCTCGCCGCTGACGTTCGCCAAGGTCAACCACCGCTTCGAGTGCAGCGGCCGCGAGAGCGTGGAGATCAAGGGCAAGGGAGCGATGAAGACGTACTTCGTCCGCGGGGCGCGCAAGGCAGGGCGCTCGCCGTGACGATCGGTCGACTGCTGCGATTGGGGCTCGCGCCGCAGGCCGCCCCGCTGGAGCGCCAGCACGTGGTGTTCCTCCACGGGCTGTGCCTGCTGGCGATCGGCTTCACGATGATCACGGTGCTGCTGAGCGTCACCTACGGGGCGACGTCGCCAGGCGCGGTGGCCTACGCGCTGTCGGCGGGGATCGTGCCGCCGGCGCTGTCGCTGTCGCTGTCGGCGCGCGGACACCACGCGCCGGGGGCGGTGATCTTCACGCTCTACACGCTGCTGTCGACGGCGGGCGCGGCGTCGCTGTTCGGGCCGAGCTACGGGCTGCAATACTGGTACATGCCGGTGATCGTGCTGACGTTCATGCTGTTCCCGAGCGCGCGCCGGCGGACTGCGCTGGTGGTGGCGGGCCTCAACGCGGCTGCGTTCCTCGGCTTCTGCCTCGCGTTCGAGGTCATCCCGGCGATGGTGCTGGCGCCCGAGGACATGCGCAGCAACTTCCAGATCAACATCTCGCTGGTGGCGGTGGCGACGGCGGTGGCGACGTACTACGCGCAGCGAGTGACCGCGCGGACCCGCGACGAGCTGCGGGCGCTGCGGCAGCGCACCGACGCGCTGCTCGGGACGGTGCTGCCGGCCGAATTCGTGGCGACGCTGCGCGAGGGCGGCGAGGGGGTCGGCCGCCGTCACGCGCCGGTCAGCGTGGTGGTGTGCGACATCGCCGGTTTCACTCACCTGGCCGAAGAGGCAGCCGCGGAGGACATCGTCCGCGTGCTCAACGCGACCTTCGGCGCGTTCGATGCGGTATGCGAGGAGCGCGGCGCCGACAAGGTGAAGACGGTCGGCGACGCCTACGTGGCGGCGGTCGGCCTGACGGACGGGGCGCCGCCGGCCCGCGCTGCCGTCGACCTGGCGCTGCGCATGCGCGCCGCGGTCGAGCGCGTCGAGGCCTGCCAGGCGCGGGAGATCCGCGTGCGCATCGGCGTCGGCACCGGCGAGGTGATCGCCGGCGTGGTCGGCACCAACAAGCTGGCCTATGACATGTGGGGCGCGGCGATCGAGGCGGCGTTCGCCATGGAAGAGCGCGCTGCCCCCGAGCAGATCGTGGTCGACGCGGCGACCTGGGCCGAGCTGACTGCCGAGGAGCGCGCAGCGGTGATCCGCGGCGAACCCGAGGGCTATCGCAGCCCGGCGACCGCCGCGGTGCCGGCTTGAAATTTTAATTGAGGGAGTGAGCCGGAGTCGAGCGAACAGGGGCCGTAAAAGGCCGCGACGAGAATCAGACTACGCGTAGAGCAGGCCTCGCCTGCCCAGCAAATATTACTCTACAGGATCGCCAGCACCTGTCCCGCTCGGCGTTACGTCGTTCCCGATGCAGCGTGGATCGAGCAGTTGCTGATCGTCACCCAGGCCATCTCCATCGCCGACGTACCTGCGCTCGAAGGCCTCGACTGGACGGCGAGCCCCGCCGCGCAGACCACCCTGTCGGAGCGTGTTCGTCGGGCACTCCGCGAATGAGCCGAGACTGTGGGCCGTCGGGTGGGCGCTCGAGGGGGTCTTGCTGAGCTGTCGGGACTGCTTCCGTCGAGTCGAGGAGGCGATCGAGGTCCACCGCCGCGAGCTGCCGCCGACCGTGACGCCTCGACAATTCGAGGAGAGGGTCGCGCGCTATCAAAGGATCGGGGACACAAAGCACGACTCACCCAATCGGATCACCTCGTACTCGCCGTTCTCCGCCCCCTCGGCGAAGGTCTCGAGCCAGTCGAGCAGCGAGCCTGAGATTGCATACAGCTGCGGGTAGTCGGGGCTCGAGCCGAAGAGACGTCCCGTAGCGGCACAAATCACCCACACGTCCCATCGGCCGCTCTTGCCGATCGTCAACCATTCGTCCGACGCGAGCTCCTCTTCCGTCACCTCGACGAGGTCGTCGGGTGCATCACGGAGCATCGGGAGCGTCGACAAGAAATCGTGGCTCACGCTCGCCGCCGTCGCAGGGCTGAGAAGGTCGTGAGATCCCAGAAAGGGATGCGTCTTCTCCACGTTCTGACCCCCGTGGAGCAACCAGAGCTCACGTAAGTCATCGGGTATCGCTAAACCGAGGACTTTCGCGCACGCAGCAATTTCTTCGACGGACGTGGGGGGTGCGAGGTTGTCGACAATGCCCTCCGCGTTGTTGGAGCGCAGCCACGCTTTGATCCGTCCGAGGGCTGTCCTCATTCGTTCGGCACGAGCGCTCCGGCTCGCGTCCGTCGTTTCCGTGACTTGCATTTCCCGGGACCTCCTGGTGGAGGCCTGCTTGACCGCGGGCTTCATGGTCGCGGGCTTCATGGTCGCGGGCTTCATGGTCGCGGGCTTCATGGTCGTGGACTGGCCTGGAGAGCGATCGGAGCCTGCGGGCGCCCGAGGGGCAGCCGAAGCGGAGCGCGGTGGCCTGTCCGAAGGGTCAGCCGAAGCGGAGCGGGCGGAGCAGGCCGAGGCCGCCGGTCTTCAGCTTGTAGCGCGTCTTGCCGAGGACCAGCATGACGATGCCGCCGGCGAGGGCGGCGGCGCCACCGACGAGCAGGCCGATCGGCGCCCCGTACTTCGGCGGTTCGGCCGGCCCTTCGCCGAGGATCTCGTCGCGATCGGCCCGGCTCTTGGAGAGGACGAAGAGCCCGCCGCCCAGCGCCATGAGGGCGAGGCCGACGCTCATCGTGATGATTCCGCCGGTCCGCAGGCCCCTGCGGCCCGGCTTGACGACCGCGGTGACGTCGCCGCGCGCGTCCGTGAGGTTGAACCGGTTCGAGGTGGTGAGGCCCTCGCCGCCGAAGAAGTACGAGCTGCCGCCGCTCGTGTCGATGACCTTGCCGCACGGGGCCGCGCACACGGGGCGGTAATGGATGCCGTGGACGGTGACGTTGGCGCCGTGGGCGACCATCTCGCCGGTGATCTCGTAAAGATGGACCGAGGCGGGCTTGGTGGACTCGATATGGAGGCGCGGACCGTAGACCGGCGCTGGCTCCTCGCGCGGGGCCGGGGCAGGGGCCGCGACTGCGCCGATCTCGGTGCGCTGGCCGCCCTGCTCGTAGGCGGCGATATCCGACCAGGCAAAAGTCTTGCGGTCGCCGGTCGCGGCCGAGACGATCGTCAACGAATCATTCGGTAAGACCTCGAGGATCGAGCCCTGGACCATGCCGCCGTTGACCAGGTGGACGCGGTCGGCGGGCTGCTCCGCGGACGTGGAGACGACCTCCACGGGCTGGGCGTGGGCGGGCAGACTGGCGAAAAACAGGGTGAGGACGACGAGCGATGCGCTCGCTCGCTGCAGGCATGTCAACATCGGCGGATGATACCGGGCTCGTCCACGCCCGCAACGGCTTTGTGTTTCCTCTGTGCAAACGACCAGGTCGGACGGAAGGACGAACGGTGCTACCTCCGCGGGCTCAGCTCTCCTTGGCGTCGGCGCGGACGAGGGCCTCGGCGCGGCGCACCAGCGCCCAGCCCTGTTCACGGAACTTGCACTGGGTGACCGCGGCGCGCAGGGCCTCGATGCAGCGCTTGCTCTGCAGGGTCTGGGCGCGGCGGTGGAGGTCCGAGAGCTCGCGGAGCGCCATCTTGCGGTCGCGCTCGGTCATCTTGGCGTTGACCTGGCCGACGTAGCGGATGATCCGGTCGACGAACGGGCTCCAAGCCTCGGGCGCGACCTCGCCCGAGAACGCGCGCAGCTCGAAGATCACGCCGCGGTCGCAGGGGTCCTGCTCGCCGAGATCGTCGGTCTTGTCGAGCTCGCCCATCGTCTTGAGGATGGGCACCGCGGTCTCCGCCTGGGTCAGCAGGTCACGCCCGTCGAAGATCGCCGCGAGCCAGGCGCCGCGCGTGACCGGCACGGTGGTGCGGTGGTTCGGGTGAAAGGCCAGGAACTCGAGCGGCTTGCCGGCGCGGTGCAGCCTCTCCAACGCGTGCGTGAAGTGTTCGCGGCTCATGCGGTTCGAGAAGCGAGCCTGCAGGACACGGAGGCCGGCGTCGAAGCGCGCGAGGCGCTTCCGCCGCTTGCGGGTCAAGAGGCTCGACTTCCCTTCGATGTAGAACGCGTACGCGGCGTCGATCTTGGGCTCGCGCTCCCAGTCCCAGTCGTCGAACAGCGCGGTCACGGGCCCGGTGTCTTCTTCGGGGCGGAGCTCGCGCGGCCAGCCGAGCCCGAAGAGGTCGAGCTCCTCGCCGTTCGGCAGCGGGCGCGCGTCGAAGATCTGGTTGAACACCCACGGCGCCGGGTCCATGTCGCCGAGGGCGAGCTCGCAGAACTGCTCCTTCGTCAGCCAGGCGCGCTCGGGGACGAGCTTGAACATGCGGGCGAAGTTGGTCCGCGCCATGAGATCGAGCTGTCCCTTGGGCGGGTGGAGGTTCGTGCGTACGGTGTCGTCGACCCCGCCCTTGCCGACGTAGAGGTAGTACCGCAGCACGAACAGGAAGCCCGCGAGCTCGGGGCTGATGCAGCCGTGCGGGCTGTCTCCGAAGTCTCCCAGGTGCGTCGTCACGACCTGCTCGACCCAGCGGCCTACGGCGGTGATCGTCGCGCTGGTCACGTTCGTGGTCCCGATGGCGGCGCAGGTGGAGAACAGCTTGGGGATCGCCGCCAGCGGGACCCCGAGCGTCGCCTGAAAGGTGCCGCGGAACTCGAGGTTCGGCGCCCCGACCTCGCGGTAGCCGATCGCGTATTTCGCGTCGGTGACGAGGTCCCCCGCATGCTCGAGCTGGGCCAGCGCCGTCAGCCGCGAGCACGCCCCGCCGGCGTCGATCGCGGCGCGCAGCTCGATCGCCAGGGCGGACAATTCGCGGACGGCTCGCTGCAAATTGCCGGGGGCGTCCTCCTTCACGGCGTGCGGCGGGTCCGTCACGAACTCGAGCTTTCCGCTGAGCTCGGCCTGCAGCTCGTAGTACCCGTCGTCCTTGACCACCACGTCGTGCGTGCCGCGCAGCGGGTGCCACTCGTCGCCCTGCCGCACCTCGACGAAGTAATTCGCGACCTCGATCTCCACGCCGATGTTGTGGTGATGCTGCCTCGGATCGACCTCGAACTGGCGCGCCTCGCTCCGCTCGCGCCAGCGCACCGGCTCGCGCTCGAGCTTGTTTTGCCGCTCTCGGCTGACCGCCGCCTGACGGCGCGTGGGGAGGACGCCTGCGATCGCCGCGTCGACGCGCCGCTGGCTGATGGCCGGCTTGCCGCCGCTGCTGGAGCCGACGCTCGCCAGCATCCCGCGGGCGTCCGCGTAGCGGATCTCGAGCTCGAGGCCGGTGTCGTCGTGGACGATCGTGAACGTGTGCTCGCCGGCCGAGACCAGCGTCACCTGGCTGCCGACCGGGAGCTCGCGCCCGTCGGGGAGCGAGATCGGCTCCTGCAGCGCGTATTGGGCCATGTCAGCTCCCGTGGGCCGCGACGAGGCGCGCGCGGGTCGGCGGATCGGCCTCGCCCGTCGGCGCGAGCCCATGGTCGAGCTGGAAGCTCTTCAAGGCGCGGTGGAGCTGCTCCGGCTCCGACTCCGTCGGCCAGAGGTACTCGAGGTTCTCGAGCCGCTGCCGCACGCCCTCGAGCTCCGAGGCAGGCTGGAGTTCGCCGAGCTGCAGCGCGTAGACCTCGACGGCGTCATCGGACTCGATCGTGAGCGTCCCCTCGGCGGCGCCCCGCGGCAGCCAGACGTGTAGGTCGCCGTTCGCGTCGGTCTCGCCGGCGAACTCCCTCGCGCCGAGGCCGAGGCGGTAGCGCGTGTGTGCTCGCGGCTCGCCGTCGTCCAGCAGGCGCAGGCGCAGGGCGATCGGCACGCCGCGGCGCTTGAACCGGTGTTGCCGGTCGGTCACGCATTCGACCGCCTTGGCTCGCGGCGCGGGGATCGTCAGCACGTCGCCCGGCGCGAGCACCTGGCCGTCGTCGCGACGCTGCCGCAGCTCGCGGTTGTCGGGGTGGTCCCACAGCGTCTCGGGCGCGAGCCCGTGCTCCTCGGCGAGCGACGCCACGCAATCGCCCGGGCGCACGCGATGCCGTCGAGACATGGCGGCACGATATCAGCGGCGCGAGCCACGTCAAGGCCGGCCTGCGGGCCGCCTCCGTCGCAGCGGCTCATGGCGTCGCTTCGGTGCGCGCGCCCTCGCGGCGACAGGGGGCGGACGAGCGCGCCCTCGTGATCGAACGAGATGTCCTTAAAGACATATGCCAACAATGTCGGCCGACCGACCTTCGATTCGTCGGGGTTCTCGGGGGAGTGTCTCCGCGGGGCGCCTCTGTCGGAGTTCTCGCCTTCATGCTCGCCACGCTCGCCGGCGTGGGCGGTCGCTGAGGGCGCGCGGCGACCTGCGCGGGGAGCTCATCGAGGATCGGTGCGCGCTGGCCCGACGAGCTCGCCTCACGTCGGCGTCCCTGGCGCGACATCACCTTCGGGACATGTGCATGAACGCGGCGCGCCGCGAGCGGATGTCCGTGCGGACATGCCGGTCGCGGCGCGCGGGGGCCCGGTCAGGGGCGCTGGGTTCAGGCCGGCTTGATCTGGCAGGTGCTGCTGCAGAACGAGCCCTGGGTGCCGTTCTGGGCGCCCTGGTCGCACATCTCGGTCACGCCGCCGCCGTTCTTGGGGTCGTTCTGGATGATGCCATCGCCGCAGAAGGTCCGCTTGCAGGCGGTGCTGCACTCGTCGGCGTTGGACTGGTCGGCGTCGTCGCACTCCTCGGCCTGGCCGTTGCCGTTGGGGGCCTGGACGATGCCGTCGCCGCAGGTGGTCTTGGCGCAGGTGGTGGTGCAGGCGTCGGCGTTCGACTGGTTGCCGTCGTCGCACACCTCGTTTTGGTTGTTGCCGTTGGGGGTCTGCTTGACGCCGTCGCCGCAGGTGGTCTTCTTGCAGGTGGCGTTGCACGCCTTGTCGTTGGCGTTGTTGGCCCCGTTGTCGCACTGCTCGTTGTAGGGCGCGCCCGGCTGGACGATGCTGTCGCCGCAGGTCGGGGTCTTGCAGGCGTTGCTGCAGGCGTCGTCGTTGACGTTGTTGCCGTCGTCGCACTGCTCCTGGTTCTGCGGCTGCTTGTAGCCGTCGCCGCACTTGGCGGGGACGCAGAAGACGGTGCAGAGGTCGGTGTTGTCGACGTTGCCGTCGTCACAGGTCTCGCCGGCCTGCGGCTGGGTGATGCCGTCGCCGCACTTGGCCGCCTTGCACGTGTTGGTGCAGAGGTCGGAGTTGACGTTGTTGCCGTCGTCGCACTCCTCCTGGCCGACCCACGTCTTGCCGTCGCCGCACTTGGCCGGCACGCAGGTCGACAGGCACGCCTTGCTGTCGCCGTTGTTGAGGCCGTCGTCGCAGGTCTCGTTGTTGCTCGGCTGGATGAAGCCGTCGCCGCACTTCGGGGTCAGGCAGGCGGTGGTGCAGGTGCCGGTGTTGCTGTTGAGGCCGCCGTTGTCGCACTGCTCGCCCGGCTGGATGAAGCCGTCGCCGCACTTGGCCATCTTGCACACGTTGGTGCAGGAGTCGTTGTTGTTCTGGTTGCCGTCGTCGCAGGCCTCGCCGGGGCCGACGTGGCCGTCGCCGCAGAACTGCTTGGTGCAGTCGGCCTTGCAGGTGCCGCTGTTGGAGTTGTTGACGCCGTCGTCGCACTCCTCGTGGTTCTGCCAGATCAGGCCGTCGCCGCACTTGGCGGCGGTGCAGACGAGGGTGCACGCCCCGGCGTTGTTGTTGCCGGGGCCGAGGTCGCACTGCTCGTCGAGGCTCGGCTGGACGATCGCGTCGCCGCACTTCGGCAGGGCGCAGGCGTCGGTGCAGCCGTCGTCCTGGTTGCCGTTCTTGCCGTCGTCGCACTGCTCGCCCGGGTCCACGACGTCATTGCCGCACTCCTCGAGCTTGCACAGCGAGGTGCAGCCGTCGCCGCCCTGGTTGTTGCCGTCGTCGCACTGCTCGGTCGGGCTCTTGTCGCCGTCGCCGCAGGTGTTCTGCTTGCACTGGGCGTTGCACTGCTGGCCCGGGCCGTTGCCCGCGCCGAGGTCACACTCCTCGTCGCCGCTGCCGGTGTTGTGGAGGTGGCCGTCGCCGCACACCGCGGGCTGGCAGGTGAGCGTGCAGTCGCCGGTGTTCGAGTTGTTGGCGCCCTGGTCGCACTGCTCGCCGTTGCTGTTCTGGACGAAGTTGTCGCCGCACTTGGCCGCGGTGCAATTGTTGGTGCACTCGTCGTCGTTGCTCTGGTTGCCGTCGTCGCACTGCTCCTGGGCGGAGATGATGCCGTCGCCGCAGCTGGCCAGGGCGCAGACGTTGGTGCAGGTGTCGGCGTCGTTCTGGTTGCCGTCGTCGCAGCCCTCGCCGGGGCCGACCTTGCCGTCGCCGCAGAACGCCTTCGTGCAGTCGGGCTTGCACGAGTTCATGTCGCCGTTCTCGGCCCCGTTGTCGCACTCCTCCCCCGGGCCGATGTACGTGTCGCCGCAGAAGTTGAGCATGCAGCCGAGCTTGCACTCGTTGCCGCTGCCGTTGTTCGGGCCGCTGTCACATTCCTCGCCCGGGTCGAGGATGCCGTCGCCGCAGCCGCCGCCGCCGATGCCCGTGGTCGTGTCGTCAGGCATCGTGTCGCTCGAGTTCGAGTCGGAGATGCCCATGCCGCTGGTGGTCGGCACGCCCGAGTTCGATTCGGAGATGCCCGCGGTGCCGTCGGTCGCCTCGCTGGCCGACATGCTCGCGCTGCCGACGGTCGGCTCGGTCATGCTTCCAGACGTCACGTCGGTGCCGGTGCCGGAGTTCGACGCGCTGTTGGAATTGGAGCTGTTGCTGTTGTCGCCGCAGGCCACGAGACCGACGGCGGACAGACAGAGGGGAGCGACGAGCTTCAACAAGAAAGCACGAGAGCGGGACATGCGAGCCTCGATTGGACGAGTGATGAAGAAACCAGGTGGTTCGTAGCGGCCCGGGACAAAAGGCCCATGGGCAGCAGTGGTAGCGACGCGGTGGATCCGTCTGGATCGTCGGAATTACGAAACCGTACCCGAGAACGGGCACGGCGTCGTCACGGAGCAAAATCGCACGCGCACGTCGGGCGCGAGGCCGTCACGCGCGCGAGTTTTTTAATAGCGCGAAGGCGGCGGCGGAGCAGGCGGCGGCGGCGTGTACGGTGCGTAAGGCTGGCCCTTGGGGTCGGGGCCCGAGGGCAGGCGCGGAACGACGACTTGCAGCTCCGACAGCGGCCGGTCGACGCGGCCCAGATCGACGTACGCGCGGTCCTTCATGATGACGAACGGGTGTTCCATGAAGGCGAGGCCGCCCTTGCCGTCGTGCTGCACGGCCTGCAGCTTGCCCATGCCGTAGCCCATCGGCCCGCGGCTGTAATAATGCGCCTGGAGCACGTACGGGAAGGCCGCGGCGTTGCCGGGGATCGTGAAGCATTCAGGGCCGTAACCCGTGGTCACGTCGGCGTACAGGCGGCCACCCGTGGGCAGCTGCTTCTGGCTGAAGAAGGCGTGGCCGCCCTTGCCGTCGTAGATGTGGAAGTCGACGTCGTTGGCGTCGGTCTCCCAATTGAGAACGAAGCGGAGCGAGGGGCTGCGGTCGGGGGTGACCCCGGCAGCGGCGATCGCCGACTGCGCGGCGGCGTCACCCGGGCGGGCGGCGAGCCAGGCGGCCGCGATCAGGGCGAGGTCCTCCTCGAGGATCTGCTGCACGCCCGCGAAGCGGCCGCTGGGGTAGCTGCGACGGGCGCCGGCGAGCGCGGCCGCGAAGGCCTCGGCGTGCCGGCCGGCCTTGAGCAGCGCAAAGGCGTAGAGCCGGTGACTGGCAGGATGGTCGGGCCGCTGTGACACGGCCTGCGCATAGGTGTCGATCGCAAGTTGCAGACCGACGTCGCCGAGCGCCTCGAGCCGCTCGCCGGCCATGCGTCGGATGTCCGTCCGCCCGGGGAACAGGTCGATCAGCGAGCCGTAGGCGCGGGCCGCGAGGGCGCGGTCGCCGACCGCCTCCGCCGCCTCGCCGAGGCCGAGCAGCGCGAGCTCGTCGCCAGGATTGCTGTCGCGCCAGGCCCAGGCCTTGGCCAGTCCGTCGGCGGCGCGGCCGGCGCGAACCTCGACCATGACGTCGGCGAAACGTCCCTCCCAGGCGTCGGCCGGCTTGGGCTGCTCGAAGGTGGGCTGCGGCGTCGGGTTCCAGGGCGGAGCCTCGTGGAAGTGGTCGGGGTGCGGGGGTCGCCGGGAGGCGGCGCGGGTCGATGCCGGGCGGCGGGCGTCCTCTGCGACCTCGCGCATGACCGGGTCGGGCGAGGCCTCGCTGGCGACGACGCGGGCGGGCGCGGCGGGCTCGGCCATGGGCATCGGCTCGGGGGGCGGCGGCGGAGCCGCGTGTGAGGGACCGTCGTTCGCCGCTTCGTCACGCGGAGCCGCAGCGAAGGGATCGCGAGCGTCAGCCTCGGGCGCTCCGCCGGGCGCGGCGCTGCCGCCGATCGCCCGCTCCTCCTCGAGCTCCAAGTTGCCGCCGCGATCGCCGTCGGCCAGAGCGTCGGCCGGCTTGGGCAGCGGCATCGCGTCGCGCTTGGTATCGGCGGTCGACTCGAAGTTGGCGGCGGTGGCGGTGGCCGCGGATTCTTTCTTGGCCTTGCTCTTCTCGCCGCCGAAGAACCACCCGAGCGGGCCGTCTTCCTGGGCCTCGCCGTCGCCGCGGTTGCGCGCGACGGGCTCCTCGGCTGCGATCGGCTGGGCGACGACGGGCTTGTCGGGCAAGCGCGTGCGGTCGACGACGGCGACGCCGTCCGGGCCGACGGTGAGGATCTCCGCCAGCGCGGTGCGATCGATGCCGAAGCGCTGGTAGTCCCAGTCGGTCTCGAGCACGAGCAGCGCGGTGTAGTCGGACAGCACGCGGTAGCGGGTCGAGAGGCCGATGATCTGCTGCTTGAGGTCGGCCTTGGCCTTGGCGTCGCCGGCGGCCTCGTGGCCCATCATGGCGGTGAGGCGGTCGATGCTGGCCCGGATCCACGCGCGCTCGAGCAGCGGGCGCTCGCCGGTGCCGAGCTTGACGTCGCGGACATCCTCGCCGCGCTCGCCGAGCTCGACGCGCATCGGCTTGTCGACGGGGAGGTCGGCGAACACGAGGAACTGATCGCCGGGCTGCACCGCGGCGAGCGTCTGCGGCCACACCCACGTGGCCCCAGGGACATGTACCTTGACACCGGCCTGGGTGGCCCGCACGAGCCGCGAGGCGACCAGAGGGGCGGGCAGGCGGGCGTCGACGAGGATGCCGGCGTTCTGCAGGCCGGCGGTGGTGAGCTGGCGCAGCGCGGCCTCGTCGCGCAGGCCGCCGTCGACGACGGCGTCGAGGCGATGCACGCCGGCGCGGCCGAGCTCCTGCACTGCGGTGCGCAGGCCGTCGCGCTCGAGGGCGCCGGCGGTGGCGACGCCGTCGCCGACGAGGATGACGCGGTCGTGGACCTTCGACTGGTTGGCGGCCCAGCGCAGCGCGCCGGCGAGGTCGGAGGCGCCGAGGGCCCCGCGCTTCAAGATCGCGTTCTGGGCGTCGGCGCTGAAGCTGCTGGCGGTGCCGGAGAAGACCTGCTCGACGCCCTGGTCGAAGCAGGCGACGGTGAGCGGGAAGTCGACGCCGGCGGCGCCGCGCAGCTCGGCGACGAGCTGGCCGAGGCGCGCGACCTGACCCTTGAAGTCGAGGGCCCGCGAGGCGCTGGTGTCGAACAGCAGGGTGACGCCGGTGACGGGGACCTGGGGCAGCTTGACGTCGGGGGTGATGCGGGCGACCGCGAGGCGGTCGTAGCGGAGGCCGACCTCGGGGGCGCGCCGGCTGGTGGCGAGCTCGAGGTCCTGCTGCGGCATGAAGTTGGTCTCGTGGATCCGGGTCTTCTCGTGCACGCCGCCGCCCTTGGGCACGACGACCTCGACGTCGAGGTCCTGCAGCTGGGGCAGGCCGCGCAGGTAGACGCGGTACGGCTCGCTGCTCGAGGTCAGCTCCTCGGAGTAGGAGACGATGATCTCCTTGACGCCGCGCGCGGGGATCGGGAACACGCGCGCGCTGAAGCGGTTGCCGGCGCTCTTCTCGAGCAGGGCCGGATCTTGGCGGCGGTGGAGGAAGTCCTCGTAGGCCTGACGCGCGGCCTGGAGCTCGACGACCTCGGCCTCCTGCCAGCGACCGTCGATCAACATCGCGAACCGCGAGATCGCCGAGTTCGGCGGGAGGTTGATCTCGAAGCGGCCCTCGATCACGCGATCGTTGGGGTTCTGGAAGGCGAGGTGGAGCTCGGTGAAGGCGAGCGGGTCCTCGACGACGGCGCGGCTCTTGACGCTGAGGAGCTTGAGGCCGGTGCCGTCCTGGGTGGTGAGCGAGAAGGGGGCGACGCCGGCGCTCGGCTGAGGATCGGGGGCGCGCCACTCGAGCTTGCACTCGTCTTTCGCCGGCGATTGCGAGGTGTTGGCGGAGTCCGAAGGGCCCGGGCGGCCGGTGCAGGCGACGAGGCCGGCGAGGCCGAGGCAGACGACGAGCGGGATGTGACGGCGCATGATCTCTCCGGTGATGGCGAGGGTATCGTTCGCCGGCCTGCAACGCGATCGTCGGCGCCGCGGGTCTTCCCGCGCACACGCCCGAGACCGGCGTGCACGAGGGCGATGAATGCTGTTCTCGCGCGGACTCGTCGGCGCGCGCCGGACCGCCGCCGCCGCTTACAGGGCCCTTCGGGCAGATCGCTCACGCGGGTGTGCGAGCGGGCGCACGCGCGCGGATGCTTGCCACGGGCGGATCCGGCGCTCACCTTTCGCGCCCATGTCGTCCCGCCCGCTTCTTCCCGAGTCCTCGCTCGCGCCGCACGTGCGCGAGCAGATCCAGAGCTTCCACCGCAACGTCGTCGACGCGGTCACTGCGGCGATCGCCCGCGACCCAGTGGTGGTCGTCGGCATGGCCCAGAACCCGTTCGTGAAGAAGGCCCGCCGGGCGCTCGAGGCCGCAGGCGTGCCGTTCACGTACCTCGAGTACGGCAGCTATCTGAGCCAGTGGAAGGAGCGCCTGGCGATCAAGCTGTGGTCGGGCTTCTCGACGTTCCCGCAGGTGTTCGTGCGCGGCACGCTGATCGGCGGCTTCACGGACGTCGAGCGCATGCTCGCCGACGGCAGCTTGCAGAGGCTGCGAGACACGCACTGACACGAATTTCGTCGGTCGTAACCGCGCCCCTCGGCGCGGCTGCACTCGCAGATCGCGGGGCCGTCGGCCCCCGTAGCGTCGCTACCAGTCCATCGGGGATCGCCCACGGTTGACATCGCCGGCTGCTGCCGGGACATTGCGTCCGTATGGCTCAGCGACGACGAGCGCTTTGGTGGCGGTCCATGGCGGCCTGGCCCTTGGGACTTTGCCTGTCAGTCGGGTGTTACTCCGGCGTGTCGGGGCAACAGACCGACGGTGATCCCACCGAGGGATCCGGCGGCCCAGGTGGTGCGACCGAAGGCGGTGGCAACAGCGACACGGCTGCGACGACGAACAACCAGCCGACCGACGGCGGCCCCGACTCCGACACCGACACCGGCGGCACGGAGCTGGGCGAGCTGCCGGAGTCGTCGCGGGTGCCGCGGCTGTCGCATCGGCAGTGGGAGAACTCGATCCGCGACCTGCTGCTGCTCGACCAGACCATCGGCAAGTCGTCGCTGTTCATCGGCGACCCGATCAGCGGCGGCTACGACAACAACAGCGAGAAGCTGGTGGTGTCGGCGACGCTGTGGACCGACTACCAGCGCGCGGCCGAGGAGATCGCCGAGCAGGTGATCGGCGACGCCGAGCTGGTGGCGCTGCTGGTCCCGAGCGAGGGCGACAGCGACGCGCGCGGGCGCGGCTTCATCGAGTCGTTCGGGCCGCGGGCGTATCGCCGCCCGCTGACGCCGGAGGAGATCGATCGCCACATGCAGGTGTTCCACGAGGGCGTGGCCCTCGGCGGCGGCGACCCGGTGCTCGAGGGCGTGCGCGTGGTGATGCAGACGTTCCTGCAGTCGCCGTACTTCCTGTACCGCGTCGAGTTCAGCGACGTCGCCGACCCTGACGGCAACATCCCGCTGAACAGCTACGAGGTGGCGTCGAAGCTGTCGTACATGCTGTGGGACACGATGCCCGACGAGGAGCTGTTCGACGCCGCGAAGAACGGCTCGCTCGACTCGGTCGCCGGCATCGAGGCCCAGGCCGCGCGCATGCTCGACGACCAGCGCGCGCACGACATGGTGGCGTCGTTCCACTTCCAGACGCTCAAGGTCGACAGCTACTCGAAGATCAACAAGAGCGCCGACAAGTTCCCCGAGTTCGCTGAGTCGATGCGCGACATGATGGTCCAGGAGACCATGATGTTCGTCGACGACGTGGTGTTCTCGCACGAGCTCGGCGACCTGGCGACGCTGCTGGCGGCGCCGTACAGCTTCGTCAACGCGACGACGGCGGCGCTCTACGGGGCGCAGGGGCAGTTCACCGACCAGCTCGTCAAGGCCGACCTCGACCCCAGCCAGCGCGCCGGCGTGCTGACGCAGCTCGGGTTCCTGGCGGCCAACGCGAGCTCGACCCAGAACGACCCGATCCACCGCGGCGTGTTCCTCAACCTGCAGATCCTGTGCACCGGGCTGCCGCCGCCGCCCAACAACGTGCCGCCGCCGCCGCCGGCGATGGAGGGCGAGTCGCTGCGCGAGCTGATCGACCGCCACACCGGCATCGGCACCTGCGGCGAGGCGTGCCACGGCTACCTGATCAACCCGCTCGGGTTCGCGATGGAGCAGTACGACCCGCTCGGCCGCTGGCAGACGATGGACGCCGGCAAGCCGGTCGACGCGACGGGCTCGTTCAACTTCGTGCAGGGCAAGCAGAGCTTCAACGGCGGCGCCGAGCTGGCGAAGATCATCGCCAGCAGCGACGAGGCCCACCGCTGCTACGTGTCGCACCTGCTCGAGTACGGCTACGGCCGCGTGCCGAAGCTGCAAGACAACGCCGAGATCAAGCGCCTCGCCGAGGGCTCGCGCGACGGCATGTACTCGATCAAGGAGCTCATCGTCGAGCTGACGACGAGCGACGCGTTCCGCTTCCGCGCCCCGGTGAAGGAGTAAGCCATGCGACTTCCCAGCAACCTGTCCCGACGCGCCTTCATCACCGGCATCGGCGGCGCCACCGTCGCGTTGCCGTTCCTCCCGAGCCTGTTCCCCCGCGACGTCAAGGCGGCCACCGAGCGCCCGCGCTACTGCGTGTACGTGCGCCAGGCCAACGGCTGCGCCCAGGCCGACAACGGCGAGCCGGAGCGCTTCTGGCCCAACGAGCTCGGCCCGGTCACCACCGAGAGCCTGTCGACCGTCGACGCCGAGCGGGCCGTCAACGAGCTCGCCGACTACGCCGACAAGCTGCTGCTGGTCCGCGGCACCCGCTTCGGCTTCCCCGGCAACGGCTGCGGCCACTCCGGCGGCGGCAACCAGTGCCTCACGGCGGCCAGGGTGTCCGACGACCCGTCGGGCAACCTGTCGCTGTCGATGGGCGAGTCGGTCGACAACCGCATCGCCCGCGAGCTCAACCCGGCGTCGAACCCCGACCCGCTGACGCTCTACGCCGGCCGCATGGCGGGCTACATCAACGAGGTGCTGAGCTACCGCGGGCCCAAGGACCTGCGCGCGGCCGACCGCAACCCGTGGAGCGTGTACACCAAGATCGTCGGCATCACGGCGCTGCCGCAAGAAGTGGCGATGAAGATCAAGGCCCGCCGCACCAGCGTCAACGACCTGGTCCGCGAGCAGATGCAGGCGCTCATGTCCAAGCAAGACATGAGCAAGGCCGACCGCGACCGCCTGCAGATCCACTTCGACGCGATCCGCGACCTCGAGATCGAGCTGCTGTGCGAGCTGCCCAGCGACGCCGAGATCATGGAGATGGAGGCGCAGCAGGACTACGACGGCGCCGACGAGCTGATCCAGACGGTCACGCGCATGCAGATGAACCTGATCGCGTTCGCGTTCTCGTGCGACTACACGCGCGCGGCGACGCTGCAGATCGGCGACGGCAACGACGGCACGCAGTACTGGATCGACGGCGTCCAGCTGCCCCGCTTCCACCAGATCTCCCACCGCATCTACGCCGACGGCTCGGAGGGCGACCCGATCCCCGACGCGCAGTCGAAGCACCACGTGATCGACCGCGAGCACGCCAAGCTGTTCAAGCACCTGCTCGACCGCCTGGCGGCGCTGCAGACCGACGTCGGCACGCTGCTCGACGACACCGTGGCGATCTGGTGTAACGACCTCGGCGCCGGCGTCAGCCACACCTACAACAACATCCCGTGGGTGTGCGCCGGCAGCTGCGGCGGCTACCTCAAGACCGGCCAGTACATCGACGCCGGCGGGGTGACGCACAACCAGTTCCACAACACGATCCTCAGCGCGGTCACCGGCGAGCTGGTCGAAGACTTCGGCGACCCCGAGCTCGAGCCCGGCGTCATCGACGCGATGATCGCGTGAGCGCAGCGCCGCCCGGCGCGTGAGAGACCTGCGAGGTTCGCCTCGCAGGTCTCTTCGTTTATGCTCTGAAGGCCATGTTTGAAGCGACAGGTTGCCGATGGCGGGCCGCAGCGTCAGTGGCAGCCGTAGCGCGGCCGCGGCGCGGCGCTGAAGCCGACGTGCCACCGGTGGCCCGGCTTCGCCTCGAGGCGCTTCTGGACGTTGTTGTTGCCGTGGAGCATCTGCACGGTGTAGCGGCCGGGCCGCAGGCCGCGGAAGTGATAGCGGCCGTCGGTGGTCATCACCTCGCGCCGCCCGGCGAGGCAGTCGCACTGAACGAGGATCAGCGCGCCCGTGATCGGCTCGCGGGTCTCGGCGTCGAGGACGTGGCCGCGGATCTCCACGTCGTCGCGCGAGGGGTCGACTGCCTCGACGCCGTCGGCGAGGGCGACGTACGGCGCGCACGCGGCGAGCTGCAGCACGACGGCGAAGCTTCGGCCCACGGCTCGAGGATGCCGCCGACGGGCCTGGCGGGGCCGTCAGGTCCGCTTCGAGTCCGATGGGCGAAAACGCGCCGAATCAATCGTCGCGGCGCGGGAGACCGAGGCGGCGGTGCTCGGCGAGGGTGCAGCGATCTTCGACGACGACGATCCCGGCGTCGCGGAGGGTCCGCGCGAATTCGGCGTGGCGGATGCCGAGCTGCAGCCACACGACGCTGGGCTTGACCGCCAGGATCTCCGGGACATGGCCCAAGAGGAATTCGGGGCGGCGGAACACGTCGAGCAGGTCGAGCTCACCGGGGGCGAGCCCGAGGTCGGTCAGCGCGCCGACGCAGGTCGCGTCCCACATGCGACGGCCGGCGAACACGGGATTGACGGCGTGGACGATGTACCCCGCGTCGTGCAGGTAGTCGGGGACGTAGCACGCGGGTTTGTTGGGGTCGGTGTGCGCGCCGAGCACGGCGATCGTGCGCGTGCGCGCGAGGATCTCGCGCAGCTCGGAGTCGGTGGGCGAAGACACGCAGCCAGGGTGCCACGGTCGGGCCGTGTGGGCGAGGTCCGGTTCGCCCCTCGGGCGGGTCGCCCTGTCCGGGTCGCATGGGCTCGCTGTACCCTTGGGTCCCCCTCATGACTCGCTCCACGCCTCGGCCGCTGCACTGGGTCCTCGCGCTGACGATGCTGCTGTTCGCCTCCGCGGCGACGGCGGCCCCCCCACGCGACCCGGCCGAGCCGGCCGCGCAGACGCCCGCCGACGTCCCCGAGGCGCTGCGGCCGTGGATCCCGTGGGTGCTGCAGCCCCTGTCCGATCGGGCATGTCCGTACGTACATGCGAGCAGCAGCGAGCGCCGCTGCGCGTGGCCGTCGCAGCTCGAGCTCGAGCTGACCGACGAGCGCGGGTCGTTCGCCCAGCGCTGGCAGCTGTACGCCAAGGGAGTGGTGCCGCTGCCCGGTGATCCGCGCCGCTGGCCGCAGGACGTCGAGGTCGACGGCCAGCCGGCGGTGGTGGTGAACCAGGGCGGCCTGCCGGCGGTCGAGCTCGGCCCGGGCGCGCACCGGATCACCGGCGCGTTCCTGTGGGACAGCATGCCGGAGAAGCTCAGCGTGCCGGCCGAGACGGGGCTCCTGACGCTCAAGCTGCGCGGCAAGCCGGAGTCGTTCCCGCGCCGCGACAACGACGGGACGCTGTGGCTGCAGAAGAAGGTGGAGGCGGCGAGCGAGCAGAACCTGCTCGACGTGGTGGTGCACCGCAAGCTGACCGACGCGATCCCGCTGCGGATGACGACGGAGATCTCGCTGCACGTGGCCGGCAAGAGCCGCGAGGAGCTGCTCGGCAAGGCGCTCCTGCCCGACTTCGTGGCGATGGAGGTGGCGAGCGAGCTGCCGGCGCGGCTCGAGCCCGACGGCCGCGTGCGCGTGCAGGTGCGCCCCGGAGCGTGGACGATCCGCGTGGAGTCCCGTCACCCCGGCGACCTGCAGAGCATCGCCCTGGCCAGCAACGAGGGGCCGTGGGCGAGCGAGGAGGTGTGGGTGTTCGAGCCAGGGCCCGAGCTGCGCCGCGTCGAGTTCGCGGGGCTGGTGTCGGTCGACCCGCAACAGACGCAGCTGCCCGACGCGTGGCGCTCGTTCCCGGCGTTCCGCGCCCGCCCGGGCGAGGCGCTGCAGCTGACTGTGACGCAGCGCGGCGAGGCCGATCGCGGGCCCGACCAACTGTCGCTCGCCCGCGACTGGTGGCTCGACTTCGACGGCCGCGGCTTCACGGTCAAGGACCGCATCGCCGGCCAGGTCCAGGGCACGCGCCGGCTCGAGATGCAGGGCTCGGCCCGCCTCGGCGCGGTGGCGGTCAGCGGCCTGCCGCAATTCATCACGGCCCGCGACGACCCGAACAGGGCCGGCGTCGAGCTGCGCGACCCCAACGTGGCGCTCACCGCCGACCTGCGCGTGCCGGCCGAGGGCCTGCACCCGTCGATCTCGGCGGTCGACTGGGACCACGACTTCGCCTCGGTGTCGGGCACGCTGCACCTGCCGCCCGGCTGGAAGGTGCTGCACGCGACCGGGGTCGACCAGGTCGACGACACCTGGCTCGGCCGCTGGACGCTGCTCGACCTGTTCATGGTGCTGGTGATCGCGATCGCGATCGCCAGGCTGTACGGCTGGGCCTGGGGCGTGCTGGCGATGGTGACCCTGGCGCTGGTGTTCCCCGAGTGGATGGCGCCGCGGACGGTGTGGATCTTCGTGCTGGTCGGCGAGGCGCTGCACCGCGCGCTGCCCGACAGCTGGCTGCGCACGGCGGTCCGCGGCTACCGCCTCGGCGCGCTGGTGACTCTGGCCGGCATCTGCTCGGTGTTCGCGGTGCAGCAGATCCGCCAGGGCCTGTACCCGGCGCTCGAGGAGCGCGGGCGCGACGACTTCGACCTGGTCCTTGCGACAGCTCAGCTGGCGCCGATGGAGGCCGCGCCGGCGCAGGACGTCCCGGCCACCGCCGTCCCCGATTTCGCGCCGGGGTCGCTGGACCAGTCGGAGGTCGACTTCGACGGCGCGGGCGGTGAGCGCCGGCCCGGCGAAGAGGGCCGCATGGGCCGGCCGAAGAAGAACGAGGCGTTCGACGGGGAGTTCGAGGAGCTGCAGCAGGAGCAGTCCGCGTCGTCGATGGTGCAGTCGACGCGGGCCAGCCTGAGCGGCGAGTACCGCCAGCGCCAGCAGAAGAAGCTGCGCGAGTACGACGCCGGCACTGTGGTGCAGACGGGCCCCGGCGTGCCGCGCTGGTCGTGGCGCTCGGTGCCGCTGCGCTGGAGCGGACCGGTCGACCGCACGCAGAAGGTGAGCTTCTTGCTGGTGCCGCCGCACGTGAACCTGGCGCTCGCCGGGGTGCGCGTGCTGTTCCTGGTGGCGCTGGTGATGGCGGTGTTCGGGGTGTTCCGCAAGCGCCGCGTGCTCCCGCCGACGCGGCCCAACCCGGCCGTCGGCGCGACGATGATGGGCGCGCTGGCGGCGGCGCTGCTGCTGCCGTCGTCGGCGGCGGCGCAGGTGCCCGACACCGCCACGCTCGAGCAGCTGCGCGCGCGCCTGACCGAGCCGCCGAGCTGCCTGCCCGACTGCGTGACGAGCCCGCGCATGCGCCTCGAGGCCAGCGGGTCGGCGCTGCGCCTGGTGGTCGAGATCCACGCGGCGGCCCAGGTCGAGGCGCCGCTGCCAGGCTCGGCCGAGCACTGGTTGCCGACGCAAGTCAGCGTCGACGGCTCGCCGGCGACCGGCGGCCTGGTGCGCATCGGCGACGGGAGCCTGCGCATCGCGCTCGAGCCGGGTCGCCACGAGGTGGTGCTCGAGGGCCCGCTGCCCAACCGCGAGACGATCCAGCTGCGCCTGCCGGTCGGACCGCACCGCGTGACCGCCAAGGCCGAGGGCTGGACGGTCGCCGGGCTGCACGAGGACGGGCTCGCCGACGAGGTGCTGCAGCTGACGCGGATCAGCAAGCAGGACGCGGCCCAGCCGGACACTCTCGAGGTCGGCACGCTGCCGCCGTTCGTCCGCGTCGAGCGGGCGCTGACGCTGGGGCTGTCGTGGGAGGTGACGACCCGGGTCATCCGCGCCACGCCGCGCGGCTCGGCGGTGGTGCTCAAGGTGCCGCTGCTGTCGGGCGAGTCGGTGACGACCGCGGAGCAGCGGGTCGAGGCCGGGGCGGTGCTGGTCAACATCCGCCCCGACGAGGACGTGGCCGAGTGGACCAGCGTGCTGCCGATCTCGCCGCAGATCGTGCTGGCGGCGGCCACCGGGGCGCCGTGGAGCGAGGTCTGGGAGGTGATGGTCGGGCCGGTGTGGCACGTCGAGGCCGGCGGGATCCCGCCGATCCGCCGCGGCGCCGAGGGCCTGCAGGTCTGGATGCCCTGGCCCGGAGAACAGGTCGTTTTGGACATCTCGCGCCCCGCCGGCGTGCCCGGCGAGACGCTGACCCTCGACTTCGCGCGCCTGACCCTTCGGCCAGGTATGCGGGCGGTCGACGCCGAGCTGCAGCTCGAGCTGCGCTCGTCTCGCGGCGGCCACCACACGGTCGCGCTGCCGGCCGAGGCCCAGCTGCAGAAGGTGCTGATCAACGGTTCGCAGCAGCCGATCGGCCAGGAGGGCCAGCAGGTCCGCCTGCCGATCGCGCCGGGCGTGCAGCGGGTCCAGCTCGAGTGGCGCGAGACGGCGGCGCTCGGCCAGCGCTACACCGCGCCGGTGGTCGACCTCGGGGCGGCGGCGGTCAACGCCGAGGTCCACGTCGAGTTCCCGCCGAGCCGGTGGATCTTGCTGCTCGGCGGGCCGCGGCTCGGGCCGGCGGTGCTGTTCTGGAGCTACATCGTGGTGCTGCTGCTGGCGTCGGCGGTGCTCGGTCGTTTGGCCGTGTCGCCGCTGCGCGCCCATCAGTGGTTCCTGCTCGGGCTCGGACTGTCGACCGTGACTGTGTTCGAGGCGATGGTGGTGATCGGGTGGTTCCTGCTGCTCGGCTGGCGCCGCCGCCGGGTCGACCTGGCGCCGGGGTGGTTCGCGCTGCGCCAGCTGACGATCGCGTTCTGGACGCTGGTGGCCTGCTCGGCCCTGGTCACCGCGGTGCACGCGGGGTTGCTCGGCCAGCCCGACATGCAGATCGAAGGCAACGGCTCGTGGGCGAGCTCGCTGCGCTGGTATCAGGACCGCGTCGAGTACGTCGAGGGCGTCGGCGGACTGATGCCGCGCCCGTGGGTGCTGTCGGTGTCGCTGTGGTGGTACCGCGGCCTGATGCTGGCGTGGGCGCTGTGGCTGGCGTGGTCGATGATCCGCTGGCTGCCGTGGGGCTGGCAGAGCGCGTCGCAGGGCGGGCTGTGGCGGCCGCTGTGGCGCCCGTCGCCGCCGAAGACACCGCCGCCGCCGACGCGCCAGTCGGGGCCGGTGGCGCAGCAGCCGGTGATGCAGACGACGGTGACGCCGCGCGCGGCCCAGTCAGGGGTGTCGGAGGCGATCTTCATGAGCCAGTCGACCGACAGCGGCGGCCTGGAGCACGAGGACACGACGCCGCGCCCGCGCGCGTCGAAGTTCCGCATGACCGACACGATGGAGGCGCCGCCGCCCCCGCTGGACGTCGAGCTCGACGCGCCGCGCCCGACGGTGGCCCGCCACAACGCGAGCGGCCCGCAGCCGGTGCGGCCGGTGGCGGAGGAGATCACGCCGCCCGCACCGGGCCGCCCGCGCGCAGCCCCGCCGCCGCCGCCGCCCGGCAAGCGCCCGCTGCCGCCGATCGTCAGCGGCGAGGACGACGACACGCCGCCGCCGTGATGGCGAGGGTCTGAAAGGTCAGGCTGATGAGAATGTTCGGACATGCCCTTCAGGGCATGTCCGAACATTCTTAAAGCAACATCACGCCGGGGCGCACAGCAGGCGGGACAGCGACGACACCGGCTGCTCCCACAGCTTTTCGTAGTTCACGCTGAGCAGCTCGCGTGAGCGCTTGCCGCGGCGGTAGGCGGCGCGCAGGCGGCCGAGGTAGGGCCCCAGGTCCTTCCAGCCGGCGACCTTGACCCGGCGCGGGACCGAGTAGGCGAGGATCAGCACCGCCTGGCGGACGCCGAGGTTCCCGAGCACGAACGCCTGCAGCAGCATCTCGCCGTGCTCGTCGGTGCCGTAGCCGGTGATCAGGTGGAACAGGTCGTGGGTCTCGCGGTAGCGCTTGCTGAGGTAGTCGACGTCGGTCTCGACCGGGAAGGTGGTCTCGAACGGCTGGATGCCGTTGTCCTGGAAGTAGCGGACGAACTCGCGGCCGAGGGTGCCCTCCGGCAGCTTCTCCAGCGCCTCGAGGTCGAGCTCGCGGCCCTGCAGGGTCGGCCGGTCGTCGAGCATGCGCCGGCCGTCGTCGCTGGTGCGCCAGTGACGGGCCAGCTTGGTGTACGTCTCGCTGTCGAGGCAGGCGTTGACCAGCGGGCCGTAGTACGTGTTGCCGGGGTCGTCCGTCAGGACCTTGAGCGCGTGCAGGCTGAGGCGGACGCGGGTGAAGAGCGACGCGTTCGGGGGCAGGGTCGGAAACGCTGGCTGGTTCATGAGGAGCACTCCTTCGGCCGCGAGCGGCTCCGGAGGCGGCCCGCGGACGAAGGAGTGTGCGAGAAACGGACAGTCGTGTCCACTTCATCCCGGCGTGGATCCGCACGGGGCCGCGTACGCGCGACTCAGGCCCGTAAGGGCCGTCGCCGCCGTGCAGGTTCGCTCGCGCGCTTGCGCGCGCAGCCTCAGAAGTGAGACACGAGGATCACGCCGGCCTTGCGGGGGTCGACGGCTTCCTGCGGCAGGCGGAGGGTGAACACCGAGCCGACGCCGGGGCGGCTGCGGACGGTGATGTCGCCGCCGAGCATGCGCGCGTAGTGGCGACTGATGGCGAGGCCGAGGCCGGTGCCGCCGAACTTGCGGGTGGTCGAGGAGTCGGCCTGGACGAACGGGGCGAACAGGCGCTCGAGCACGTCGGGGGCGATGCCGATGCCGGTGTCGCTGACCTCGAAGCGGTACCACGAGCGGCCGCCCTCGGCCTGGATCCGGATCGACAGCTCGATGCGGCCGTTGTGGGTGAACTTGCAGGCGTTGCTGAGCAGGTTGCTCAGGATCTGGTGCAGCTTGGTGCGGTCGGTCTTGATCTCGCCGAGGTCGCGGGCGCAGCGGAGCTTGAGGGTGTCGCCGTTGCGCTCGGCCAGCGGGGCCAGGTGCGACATCACGCTGCCGAGCACGTCGTCGAGCTGGAACGCCTCGAGGTTGATGTCCATCTTGCCCGACTCGATCTTCGACAGGTCGAGGATGTCGCTGATCAGGGCGAGCAGGTGCCCGGCGCTGCCGTGGATCTTGCCGAGGTCTTCGTGCAGCTCGCGCAGGTCCGGGCGCGCGGTGTCCTCGAGCAAGATCTCGCTGTAGCCGATGATCGCGTTGAGCGGGGTCCGCAGCTCGTGGCTCATGTTGGCGAGGAACGAGCTCTTGATGCGATTGGCCTCGAGCGCTTGCTCCTCGGCCTGGCGGCGCACGCGGATCTCCGACTCCATCTTGCGGTTGGCGCGGGTCAGCGCGATCGTCCGCTCCTCCACGCGCCGCTCGAGCTCGTCGTGGGTGCGGCGCAGCTGGTCCTCGATCTGCTGCCGGTTCTCCATCTCGCGCTCGAGCCGGCCCAGAGCGGTGCGCAAGATCTCCCCGCTGCGGCCGTGATGCGCCAGCACCAGAGTCAGCGGCACTCCGGCGGCCGACACGGTCAGCGCGGCGATCAGCGCCTGCGAGGTCGGGCCGCCGGCGATCATCACGCCGAGAGCGCAGGCGAGACTGAGGCCGGCGACGCAGGCGCCGGCGAGGCGCGGGGCGAACGACAGCGGGGCGGCGCACGCGGCGGCGAGGCCGAGTAGCATCACCGGCGCGTCGGCGGCGAGCAGGCCGGGCAGCACCAACAGCAGGCAGGCGAGCGCGGCGTAACGGACGAGGTCGCGGGTGCGGGTGCGCGCGCGGTCGAACGACACCGGATTGAAGAAGGAGACCGCCTGCACCAGCACGAAGGCGCTGCAGCCGAGGACCGCGGCCGCGCTGGGGTCGGCGGCGACGACCACGACGGCGGCGAGCACGACGCTGACGAGCACGATGGCGCGGCCCTGCGACGCGAGCGACAGCGCGAAGTCGAGGACCTGGGGCGGCAGGGTGGTGAACCGCGACTTGCGTCGCACCGAGGATTCCCCGGCGGACGCGGCGGCGGCGAGCACGTGAGCCGGTTGCATAGGCGCGACCAGAGCATGCGCCGGCATCGCCGTCAGCGGTTTAACCGCCGAAGATCCGGAGCAGCCACTCTGCGCCGTAACGGTAGCCCACACGCTGCCACAGGCGCGCAGCGAGCGCGCACACGATCATCCAGATCGCGACGATGCCGAGCGCGACTTCGGAGCTGAACGCCTGCCACGCGCCGAGCGGTCGTGTCAGCTCGCGAAAGACGACGACGTGCACGAGCAGCAGCGTGAGCGAGGCGCGGCCGAGCGGGACCAGCCAACCGCGTTCGTCGATGCGTCCGCGTCGCTCGAGGGCCAGCGCGCCGAGCAAGAGGAGGAGCGTGCCCGACTGGAGCAACATGACGATCGCCGGCGTGGCCGGGTAGAAGCTCAGGCGGATCTGGAACAGCCGGTGCCACACGCCCTCGTGGGGCCCGAGCCGCAGGCCGACGGCGGCGAGGGCGACACCGGTGACGAGCAGCACACTCGCCATGCGCAGGATCGGCGCGGTGCGGCGCTGCTGCAACCATCGACCGACGACGATGCCGCCGAGGAACAGGCCGAGCCACGGGACGATCGGGAATTGGCCCTCGGCGAAGGCGAGGCGCAGCGGGCCGCCCGCGAGGTCGAGGCGGCGCATGCGGTCGTTGAGGAGCAGCTCCGGGGTGGCGAGCCAGTGCTGCACGAGCGGGGCGGCGAGCAGCAGGAGCGCCTGTCCGATGAGCAATGACCGATCGGACAGGCGCCGCCACAGCGGGGCGGTGAGCATGCCCAGGCCCATGAGGTGGAGGACGAACCACGAGCCGGCGGAGAACCAGCTCGGGGTGAGCAGGTTGAGCAGCCAGCCGAAGCCCATGACGACGAGGCCGCGGCGGACGAGGATCGCGTCGAGGCCGGTGGTGCGACTTCGGGCGAGGAAGCTGGTGCCGGCGCCGGCGAGGGTGATGAAGGTCGGCGCGGCCAGGCCCCCCAGGCCGTTCAGGGCCATGAGCACCGGCGCCTGCGCGATCGCCGAGACGCCCGGGTCCGAGCGCCACAGCCACACCGCCATGTGCTGCTCCATCATCAGCACGACGGCGAGGCCGCGCAGGGCGTCGAGGCTGAGCAGGCGGGCGGACGTCACGTCGCTTGAGGCTACCCGGACGCGCGCGGCGGGTGAAGGTCGGGGTCGGCGCGTGACCGGCAGCCCTGGCCAAAGGGCGGCGCGGCTGCGATAGTCGGGGGGATGTCGAGCCTGTCCGACGCGACCCATCCGGCCACCGAGACGATCGGCGACGGGCGCTTTTTGCGCCTCGTACGCCGCGGGAAGTGGGAGTACGTGGAGCGCCTCGGGGCCCGCGGCGCCGCGGCGATCGTGGCCGTGACCGACGACGGGCGGCTGGTGCTCATCGAGCAGCCGCGGCCCGCCCTCGGCGGGGTGGCGGTCGAGCTGCCGGCCGGCCTGGTCGGCGACACGCCGGGCGACGAGTCGGAGGAGGCCGCGACGGCGGCCAATCGTGAGCTGGTCGAAGAGACAGGTTACGAGGCCAGCCGCATCGAGCAGGTCGCCCACGGCCCGAGCTCGCCCGGGCTGACGAGCGAGTGCATCAGCATCTTCGTGGCCACCGGCCTGCGCAAGGTCGGGCCCGGGGGCGGCGACGGCAACGAGCAGATCACCGTGTTCGAGGTGCCGCTCGCCGAGGTCGAGGCCTGGCTGGGCGAGCGCATCGCTCGCGGCGCGCACGTCGACCTCAAGGTCTACGCGGGGCTCTACTTCGCGCGCCAGCTGGCCAGGCACAAGTAGAAGGCGGCCGCGGGCGCGGGCGCTGTGGCACACTGACGGTCCCCCATGGCGCCCGTCACCGTCTTCCTCGTCGCCATCGCCTGTCTGCTGGCCGCCGCGGCGGCGGTGCGCCCGCTGGCGCTGCGGACGAACGTGCCCGAGGCGGTGTGGCTGATCGCGCTCGGCGTGGTGCTGCGGACCACCGGGATCGTGCCGCCGGCGACGATCGCCGCGCTGGCGCCGTTCTTCGCCGCGGTGGCGCTGATCATCGTGCTGTTCGAGGCCGGTCGCGACATGGTCTTCGGGGCAGCCAGCGACCAGGTCGTGCGCGCGCGCAAGCTGGCGCTGGCCGGCGCGGCGCTGGTGGTGCCGCTGGTGGCGCTGTTCAGCCAGGCGCTGTCGGGGCTGCACCTGCTGCCGGTGTGGAGCTGGACGCACGCGTTCATGCTCGGGGCGCTGATGCTGTGCACCGCGCCGGAGGTGTTCGCGCCGACGCTGTACCGGCGGGCCCACCCGGGCCTGGTGGCCGCGCTCGAGCGCGAGGCGGCGTTGACCGGGGCGCTGGCGATCGCGGCGACTGCGTTCTGCATCGACCTGCTGAGCCTGCGCGTGCCGGTGGGCAAGGCGTACGCGGCGATCGCCGCCGGCTTCGGCCTGGCGCTGGCGTTCGGGGCGTTCGCCGGGCTGCTGTGGATCTCCGCGATCCGCCGGGTCGGGCCCGGTCGCGGGGTGTATCCGTACACTCTGGCGGCGATCCTGGCGCTCTACGTGGTGACCGACACGCTCGGCGGGATCGGGGCGCTGGCGGTGCTGGTGTTCGGCGCGGTCGTCAGCAACGCGGGGCCGCTGGTCGGCGCCCTGTTCCGCCCGCGCGGCGGCACGGTCGTCGAGGCCGCCGACGAGGACTTCCGCGCCGCGCTCGACGACCACGCGCGCACGGTCGAGATCACGCGGGTGCTGCTGTTTACGTACCTCGGGATGAACCTCGGGCCGCCGTGGGGCCTGCTGGCGATGGGGATCGTGCTCGGCCTGCTGCTGGTGGTGCTGCGCCTGCTGGCGGCCCGCCTGGTGCTGCGCGGGGTCGACGAGCGCACGTTCTCGGCGCTGGCCCTCGGCTGGCCGCGCGGGATGCTGGTCGCCGGCCTGGCGGCGCTGCCCCACGCGGCGGCGGTGCCCGGGACGGAGTCGCTGACGACGCTGGTGTTCGCGGCGGTAGCGACGACGTGCGTGGCGTTCGGCGTGGCGGTGTCGCCGCTGGGGCATGCGCATGTCTCTGGCGACATGTCTCAGGGGAAAGGTCCTTCGGGGCATGCTCCTGGGGCCATGTCCGGAGGGACAGGATCGGTCCGGGCGGTGGCGCCGGCGGCGACGGTCGACGAGGTGATGGGCAAGGCGGGCGCGCCTGCTGCGAGCGCGGAAGGGCCGGCGAGCCCGGGCGCGGTGCTGACGACGCACGAGGTCCGTGGTGGGGTGCCGGGAGAGGCCGGCGGCGAGGGCCTCGGCGGGTCTCCGGCGGCGGGAGGGACCGGCGAGGCGGGGAGCCTCGGGGGGTCTGCGGCGCTGGCTCGCGAGACGCTGGCGGGAGAGACCGCGGTCGCGGGCGAGCCGGGGGTGACTCGCACGCTGCTGGACGAGGTGTCGACGTCGCTGGCGGCTGGATCGGCGCAGGCTGCCGCGAGCGGGAAGACGCTGGCGCCCGAGGAGGCGGTGGTGAGCGGAAGGACGGTGGTGCCCGAAGGGCCGGGGCTCGGCGGGAAGACGCTGCCGCCGGAGGAAGCGGTGCTCGGCGGGAAGACGTTGCTGTCGGACGCGAGCGGGGGCGAGCGGCGCGGGCTGTTCGCGATCGACATGCCGCCGACGGGGCGGACGCTGGTGCCGGGCGAGCCGCTGGCAGGCTCACGCACGCTGTTGCCGGGCGAGTCCTCGCCGGGGATGCGCTCGGCGGACGTGCCGAGGTTCGCGCCGCCGGGGTCCCGCAGCTCGGAGCGCACTGTGCTGCGCGGCTCGGGACCCGGCGCGCCGGAGCTGGTGCGGCACGTGTTCATCAGCTCTCCGGCCGGGACGACGGTGACGCGCGAGACGAGCGTGGTGCAGCCGCGGACGACGGAGGCGTCGGGGCGCGAATCGGGGCTGCCGGTGCGGACGGCGAATGTCGAGTCGAGCGGGGCAGTCGCGGCGGGGCTGCCGGTGCGGACGGTGAATGTCGAGTCGGGCGGGGCGGCTTCGTCGGGGCGAATGGTGAATGTCGAGTCGAGAGGGGCGACGTCGTCGGAGTCGGCCGGGGGGGCGCCCGCGAGCGCCATGCCGACGATTGCGACGCGCGAGGTCGCAGCGGAGACGCCCGTCGCGGAGCTGCCGGTGACTCGAGCGGCGCGCGAGGAAGCTCCCGCGGTGGAGCCGGCAGTCCAGGTCGAGCCGGGGGCGCCGGGAGTGGCCGGGCTGGAGGTCGCGGTGACGTTCACCGAGCCCGCGACGCCGGAGCCGCCGAAGCCCGCGGTGGCCACAGATCCGCCGCTGCTCGAGCTGGTCGGCGAGGCCATCTTGCCCTCCGGACATGTCTTAAAAAATCTGGTGAAAGATACAGGCGAGGGCGGGACGAAAGAGGGCTGAGCGATGGGGTGGCGGGTGGTCGAGCGCCGGCTGGGCAAGGCCGGCGGCGTCAAGCAGCGCACGGCGCGGCAGCGCGAATGGGACCGCAAGTACGGCGAGGACCGGTGGGCGATCGGCTACGAGGTGGACGGCGAGTTCGTGCGCCAGGAGGACGCGCTCGAGTCGGTCTATTATAAAAGCTACGAGGAGCACTTCGCGGCCCACCCCGAAGACCTGGCCGAGCTGATCGCGCTGGCCAAGACGCTGCGCAACCCGCACGCAGAGGCGACCACGGGGGTCGACCTGCAGGTGCCTGCGATCGGCGATTACCTGCGGCGCCACGGGCTGCGGCTCCCCGGCGCGGAGGTGGTCGACATCGGCACCTGGGACGGCAAGGCGTCGCACCCGATCAGCGTGCGACTCAGCCCGCTGACGATCGCGTGCGCCGCCGACCCGAACCGCACTCTCGAGCAATGGTGGCAGCAGCGCAAGGTGCTGGTCGCGTGGGAGGATTGAGGCGGAGCGCCAGCGGGGCGCGAGCGCCCGGGCGTTGGCGGTTCGGCGCTTTTTAGTCAGCACGCGGACGCGCCGAGACGCGGCGGGGCCAGGGGGGCGGCAGAGCCCCGGTCCGACTCTCGCATGACGACTTCATGGCGAGGTCGCCGATGGTCACGATAATTCCATGTCCTCGAGGACATGGCCTCGGGGACATGATTGTCCGCGAATCACCGCCGTCGTCCGCCGCGTGAGTGGCCGCCGCCGCCGTGGGGGACGTCGAACACCGGCGCGTGCGTGGTGTGGGGCCGCATCGTGTGGAGCGGGAATTCGGGCGGGTTGTGCGGGAACGCCGTCGCGGCGGGGGCTTGCTTGGACTCGACGAAGGGCGTGTGTTCGACGGTGTCGCCGGCGACGTGCGAGCGGACCAGCTCGCCGCTCTGCGGGGGCGGCGGCAGGTGGACGGGGGGCTGCGGCCGGCCGACGACGTCGGCGGGCGGACCGGAGCGCCCGCCGGGGTGGGCCGCGGGGTGGGCGGCGTTGTCGGCGAACACGACCTGGCCGAGCTCGTTCGGCTGGATGTGGCCGGCGAGCTGCGGCCGCGTGAGGTCCCCGGCGGCGACGACGAGCCAGTGCGAGCGCGGCTCCTCGCGCACTCCCACCATTCGCGGCGGCAGCGGGGCCCAGCCGACGTAGCCGGCGTTCCACCGCCAATCCACCCAGGCGGGGCCCCACGCGTCGCCCGGCACCCACATCCAGCCGACGCCGGCGTCGAAGGCCCAGCGGCCGTAGTGAAACGGCGCCCAGCCCCACGAATAGCTGCTGTCGAACATCCAGCCGGCGTCGGTGTAGAGCCACCGGCCGCCCGTCATGTACGGAAAGAAGTCGGCGCCGACGATCGCCGGCGAGGGCAGCCAGACCCAGCCGTAGGCGGCGTCGTCGAGCCACGTGCCGTAGGGCGCCAGGGCCCCGTAGAAGCGCGCGCTCGGCCCGGTGGGGGCGACCCGGGGGACCGGCGCGGCGGTGTCGGTCTGATGGCAGTCGAGGCCGGCGACGACGACCAGGGTCGCCGCGGCCGCGAGGTGTCGGGCGACGCGCATGGCAGGCTCAGGCGGCCGGCACGGCGCGGAGGGCGTCGCGGATCGTCTCGGCCTCCTTGAGGTCGCTGTCGACCTGGGCGCGGACCGTGTTGAGTTCGTCGCGCAGCTCGGGCAGGTCGACGTTGGGCATGAACTTGCGGTCGATCGCGTCGAGGACGTTGGTGAGCGCCTGGATCTCGTCGTCGATGTACGTGGTGTCGAACTCGTTGCCCCGGGTCGCGGTGTCGAGGTCCTTGTAGGTCTCGGTGATCGAGGCCCGGTAGGCGACGTCGGTCGCGCCGGTCTTCGGCTTCAGCTTGTGCCGGGAGTGCATGGCAGTCTGCCGCTTCTTGGCCGCCTTGGCGTGCTTGACCCGGTTCTCGGCGTACTTCTTGACGCGGCGGTTCTTGGCCGACTTCTGGGCCCGGCGGTTGTGCTCGGCGCTGGTGTCGTTGATCGTCTGCATGACCATGAGGATCTCCTCGTCGGAGAGCTCGTCGGTCGGCGTCTGCACATTGGTCGGGTTCTGGTCGGTGTTGTTCGTCGGGCTGGTCGGCGGATTCGGATTGGTGGGAGCGCCCGAGGTCGGGGTCGACGGCTGCGTCGGACCGGGCTGGTCGGCGGCGGCGACGCCCGGCAGCGCCAGAGCGAGGGCGACGGTGAGGGGGAGGGTGGTCCTGGTGAATGACATGCCCGCAGCGTTGGACGTCTTCCCAGCGAATGCCACCACCGCGGCGCCGCGGGGACCCGTCGCGGGGGCGATTCGCGGGTGTCCCGATCAGGGCTTGTCCGGGTGCGCGCCGGCCACCCGCCGCCGGCTCGCGCGCCCCTCGGCGGTTCAGGCCGGTCGCGGCTGCACCGGCCGCTCGCCGCGAGGCGCCTGCAACTCGAGCCATTTGAGGATGTCGCGCCGGCGCAGCACGCCGACCAGCCGCTCGCCGTCGACGACCGGCAATTGCTCGACGTCCTTGCGGCTGAAGGCCCGCATCGCCACGGTGAGCTCGTCGTCGACGCTGACCGTCTCGAGCGCGGCCGCCGGGGTCATGATCGTGCCGACCTCGATGTCGTTCCACACGTCGCGCTCGACCACCCGCACGTCCTCGAGGCAGACGATGCCGGCCAGCCGGTCGCCGGAGATCACCGGGAAGGCCCGCTGATCGCTGCGCATCAGGTAATCGTCGACCAGGCGAGCCACCGGCAGGGTCGGCGGGACCGCGGCGACGTCGCGGCGCATCAATCGCCGCACCGGCACGCCCTCGACCAAATGCATGATCACGAGCTGGCGGTAGCTCATGGCCGCGGCGCTGGCGAGGAACCACCCGATCACGCTGATCCACAGCCCCGAGACGACGCCGGTGCCGAACCACGGCAGGCGCGCGCCGAAGATCATCGCCATGCCGGCGAACACCAGCACGAAGCCGATCGCCTGCCCCGACAGCGAGGCCCAGCGGGTGGCCGCCTGCAGGTCGCCGGTGGCGCGCCACAGCAGCGCGCGCAGGACCCGGCCGCCGTCGAGCGGGAAGCCCGGCAGCAGGTTGAACAGGCCGAGGAAGAGGTTGAGCGGGCCGAGCCAGAACAGCAGGGTCGCGGTCGGGCCGAGGTCTCGCATCAATCGCTCGGGGTCGCCGCCGAGGCGGGCGAGCCAGCCCCCGAGCGCCAAGAACACCACGCCGAGGCCGATGCTCGTCAGCGGGCCGACGATGGCCATTGCGAGCTCGGCGCGCGGGGTCTCGGGCTCGCGCTCGATGTTGGCGACGCCGCCGAACACGAACAAATGGATGCTGCGCACCTCGAGGCCGTAGCTGCGCGCGACCAGGGCGTGCGACAGCTCGTGGACCAGCACCGAGGCGAACAGCAGCACCGCGGCGACGCAGGCGATGGCCCAGCGCAGGCCGTCGCCCCACTCGGGGTGCCAGACCGGGAACGAGCCCAGCGCGAGGCTGACCGCGACCAGCCACAGGGCGACGAACAGGCTCCAATCGGCCGCGATCCGCACGCCGAAGACTCTTCCGAGATTCAGACCGCCCATGCGCCGATCTCTGGGCCGGGCCGCGCCGCGTGGCAACGGCGCGGCGGTCGCCGGGCGAGGAAATGCTGGCAGTCGAGCGAATCGGCGCTGCCTCGGCGATCGGCTGCGGCTCGCCGCGGCAGTGTGCTCCTGCCGCTGCCGCGGGGCCGGCCGAGGCTGTCGGTCCCGCCGGCGGAGCGCCGCGGCTCGGCTCGCATTCACGGAGGGCGCGGCGCCTGTCTCTCGGGACAGGTCGATGCGCCTAGCCGAGCGACAGCATGACGAGCGCGGCGAGGCCGACGAGGGCCAGGACGACGAGGGCGAAGTAGAGGGCGACGCCGAGGCGGGGGTAGCGGTCGATCATGCGGCCGCTCTCGCGCATGGCTCGCTTGGTGAACGAGTACATGCAGCGGACCTCGCCGCGGCCCTCGAGGTAGCCGCGGATGCCGGCCAGCATCTCGGCGGCGGACTGGTAGCGCTGGGCCGGGTCCTTGGCGACGCCGTGGGCCACGACGATCTGCAGCTCGACGGGCGGCGAGCTCTGGTGCGGGCTGTCGTAGGCGCCGGGGCCGCGCAGCGTCGGGCTCTCGCGCTCGATGGCCTCGAGCAGGCCGAGGAGGTTGTCGGCCCGGTGGTTCAGGTAGTGCTCGAGGCCGATGAACTCGTGGAGCACCACCGCGACCGCGTAGAGGTCGCTGCGGGCGTCGAGCGGCTCGCAGCGGACCTGCTCCGGCGACATGTACGCGGGTGTGCCGATGAGGCCGGCGGTCGGGTCCTCGCCGCGCTCGGTGGGCACCCCGGGGTCGGGCTCGTCGATCTTCTTGGCGATGCCCCAGTCCATCAGCCACACCTCGCCGAAGCGGCCGATCATGATGTTGTCGGGCTTGATGTCGCGGTGGACGATGCCGCGCTCGTGGGCGTAGGCCAGCGCGCGCAGCACGGAGATGATGATCTCGGCCCGGCGCTCGAACGGCCACTGGCGGTGCGCTTCGGGGTCGCCGCGGCGCAGGCGTTCGATGACCTCGCCGAGGGTCTGACCCTCGACGTACTTCATGACGAAGAAGTAGCGGCCCTCGGCGTCGAGGCCGACGTCGTGGATCGGCACGACGTTGGGGTGCTCGAGGCTGCCGACGATCCGCACCTCGCCGACGAAGCGGGCCACGCCGAGCGGGTGCGAGGCCTCGGGCAGCAGACGCTTGATCGCCACCGGCCGGCCGATGTCCACGTCCTCGGCCCGCTCCACCACGCCCATGCCGCCCTCGCCGACGACGCCCAGCGAGCGGTAACGGTCGCGCGGGTCGTGGACGAGGCGCACCTGACCGCCGACGTCCGTCTCGATCTGCGGCAACACCGAGAGGCTGCGCCGGCTCGGATCGATGCGCGTGACCCGCGAGGCCGCGGAGGCCCCGGCCATGGTCGAGGCCAGCTCGGCCGGGAACTGGGTCTCCATGCGCGACCACGCGAGGGTCGCTTGGTTGCTGACTGCTGCTTCCATGGGACTCCTCCTGTCTGCGGGGACAGGTCGGCGCCAAGTATACGCGGCGAGCCCCGGCGCCTGACGCGGCCGAACGTGACGATCCGCGGCGCGAGGCCGCGCGCTCACGGCCTGCCGTGGCGAACTGCCCGGGTGCGACGTCTGCGTCGGTGCACGTGCGAGTCGCCCGCGCGAAGGCCGATGCACGTCCCTCGCTCCTCACACATTCTTTAAAAGGGGAAGAGGGTCCGGCGAGGATGAGGTACGGGATGTCTTTTGGGACAGCTTCGCGGGTGATGAACGATCCGTAGTACGTTTTTATAGAAGGAGAGAATCTCGTGCCGCGCTCCAGCAAGTGCATCGTCGTCGTCTACGCGCTGTTCAACCTGCTGATCGCGTGCACGCTGATGTTCGACCCGGGGCCGCTCGACGCCCAGTACCGCGGCGGGGCGATGACGCCGACGCGCGAGTTCCAGTGGTTCAGCATCGCCAGCTTCCACGTGTTCATGGCGGCGGTGGTGTTGCTGACGCTGCGGATCGGCCGGGCGGCCGACCGGCGGGCGATCTTGCTGGCCAACGCGGGTTTTTATGGCTGGGACGCGGCGACGCAGTGGCTCTACTGGGGCGACAGGGTCGGGCTCGCGTCCGCGGACCTGCACGTCAACGCGGGCGTCAGCGCCGGCTGTGCGGCGCTGCTGCTGCTGGCGGCCGGGCGCGACCGCGAGGGCTGAGGGCTTGCGTTCGTGCGAAGGCGGCTGGCCGGGATGCGAATTCCGGCGGCGCTTCGTGATCGACAGAGCGGCGGCGATCGGTTAGCCCTTCGCCATGGCCGAGACACCGCAGAAGAAGAGCTTCGTGCCGACGTTCCTCGCGTACGTGGCGATGTCGATGGGGGCGGTCGCGTTCGTGGAGGCGGGCATGAAGGGGCACCGCGTCGGATGGGAGCAGATGATGCTGTACACCGCGCCCGCGGTGGTCTGTGCGCTCCTGGCGATCGCGCTGCGGCGTGACAAGTACACCTATCTGGGTCTGGTGTTCGCGGCGCTGGCGATCGTCGCGTTGATGCTCGGGGCGTGAGCGAGACGAATCAGTAGGTGACCTGCACGCCGAGGACGGGCAGGATCGGCAGGCCGACGGCCGCGCGGGTGCGGGCGTAGTCCTGCGAATAGGTGATACCCTCGGCGTTCTGGTGGTTGTACACGTTCATCACGTCGAGGTAGGCCCCGACCACGCAGCGTTGCAAGATCCACGTGCGGTCGACGCGGAGGTCGAGCTGGTGGAACACCGGCATGCGCGCGCTGTTGGGCGCGCCGAACAGCGGCGCGAGGTCGCCGGCGTAATAATTCTCGCTGTCGATCGCGCCGATGAACGGGGTGTAGGGCAGACCGGTGACGAGGCGGAACCGGCCGGCGATCGACCAGCGGCGCGGGAGCTTGTAACCGACCAGCATGACGAGGTTGTGGCGCTGATCGAAGTCGCTCGGGACCTTTTGCGTCTCGTACATCTCGGCGAACGAGATCGTGGTCGTCGAGCGCATCCAGGTGTAGGCGATCCACCCGAACATCCGGGCGGTGAGGTCGTGGCGCAGCATGATCTCGACGCCGGTGGTGGTAGAGCGGACGTCGGGCATATCCGGGACGCCGGGATCCGGCGGGGTGTTGGCGCGGAACTTGCGATAAAACAGGGTGGTGTCGAGCTCGATGCTGTCGGAGAGGTCGACGTGGAGGTTGGCGCTGTACTGGACGGCCCGACTGGCGCCGATCCGTCCCTCCGGATCGAACTCCAGCTGAGGATCGAGGTAGCGAATGGCGGCGGGGAATACGGTCAGGTAATCGCCGGAGTAGACGGTGGGCCCGCCGAGCGGCAGATTGGGGCCGCCCCACTGGCTGAAGACGCCGGCGCTGGTGCTGCTGCGGCGATAGCTGGCCTGCGAGTACGTGCCGGCGGCGAGCTGGATCCGGACCCGCTCGTGAGGGGTGTAGCGCAGCAGTAGCCGCGGATCGACGGTGTGCGCCGCATTGAGCGCGCCGGTGAACGCGTTGAAGCGGGCGCCGGCGATGATCGCGTAGCGCCCGAGCTCGAGCTGGGAGTGCAGGTAGACGCCGGTGCTGGTGAGGAAGCCCCGTGTGCGCGTGTCGATGAGGAGGTTCTTGTCCCCCCCTCGGGCGCGGCGGAACGAGCGGTAGTGGTCGAGCTGGGTGTCGACGCCGAGGGTGAGCCGAAGCGGTCGCCACGGGCGGACGCTGGCCTCGGCGCGCAGGAGGCCGACGATGTCGTTGCGCCGCCGCATGAATTCCCAGCCGCCGTCGTAGTCGGTGCGGTCGATTCGCACCGCGGGGGCGAGCAGGAAGTCCCAGCGGCCGTGGCGCTTGCGGTAGGCGAGGTCGACCCGGTGGAAGCCGTTTTGCATGCTCATGCCCTCGCCGGGGCTGTAGGCCGCACGGAACTTGAACGTGTCGGCTGCGCCGAGGAACCGCATCGTGACGGTGCCTCCACGACCGGCCGGGTGGTCGAAGATGAATTGATAATCGTGATAGCGCGGGGTGATGGCGGGCAGGCCGCGGGTGGCGTCGTCGGGCAGGGCGCGCAGGGCGAGGTCGAGGTAGCCGCGCTGAGCCGCGAGGATGAACGAGCCACCCCTGCCGAACGGGCCCTCGAGCCGGGCGCCGGCCGAGATGATGTCGAGCTTGACCTGACCGTGGACGCCGTCGCGCCGGCCGACCCGCGGGGTGAGATGGATGATGCCGCCGGCGGCGTTGCCGTAATGCGCGGAGAAGTTGCCGGGCACGTATTCGATGCCCTGCAGCACGCCGGCCGGGACGATGCTGGCGAGGCCGGGGATGTGAAAGGCGCGCGGGAGCGGGTGCTCGCCGAAGAACACCTGCGATTGATTGGGCGCCGCGCCGCGCAAGATGAGGAGGCCGAGGCCGCCGGGGACGCGGGCCACGCCGGGCAGGTTCTGCAAGGCGCGCAGCGGGTCGCCCTGGCTGCCGGGGAGGTTGGCGATCTCCTCGGGCTGCAGCTTGGTGCTGACGGGGCTCGGCTTGCTGACGCGCTCCTGCTCGACGATCGTGCGATAGCCGCCCGCGCCCTGGGGCTGGAGGTAGATCGTCGGCGGCCTGCGGCGCGACCAGTAGGCCGCAGGAGTGGGCTGCTCGAAGCGCTGGTGGCCGGAGGCGACGACGATGAGGACGAAGTCGCGGGAGGGCAGGTCGGTGAGGAGGAAGCGGCCGTCGCCGGTGGACACTGCCTCGCGCGTCCACGCGGGGCCCTTGCGCGCGCGGGCGAAGACGCGGGCGCCGGCGACCGGCAGGCGCTCGCCGGCGCTGCGCAGGGTGCCCTGCACGGCGGCCCGGGCCGCTGGCTGGCCGGACGCCGGGGCGGCGGCGAGGAGGCAGGCGAAGAAGGCGAGGGCGATCATGCGTCGTCTTCGGGGACGAACTGCAGCTCGACGAAGGCCTTGCCCCGGCGATCGTCGACGATGTCGAGCCAGAGGGTGGTGGGCACGACGTCATGCGGGACGACGAAGGTCGGGGGCACGAGCTCGGCGCCGACCGGTTGTCGGTCGGGACCGTCGAAGACGACGGGCTCGCTGAACAACAGCTGGTACCCGAACACTTCGGTGTGTTGCTCGAGCGGGCCCGACCATGATTCGTAGTAGGAGGTCCAGTACTCCTGCGCAGCGTCGGCGGCGAAGCGCGGCTCGACGACGATGCGATCGCCGCGGCGGACCGGGACGGCGACGCCGAGGTCGACGAGGAGGTCCTCGCGGACGCCGCTGCGCTCGCGCGTGACGGTGAATCCCAGCACGGTGGGGTTGGTGTCGGCCTCCTCCGCGAGGACCTCGGGCGGAGCCTCGACGGACCCCGGCAAGAACGGCAGGCCGAGCGGCGTTTCGCTGAACGGCGGCTCGCGCAGGACGACGAAGCACGGGCCCAGATCGGGGCGCGGCGATGCGCTCAGCCGTTCGAGACAGGCCTGGGGCGTGAGCTCCGGGCGGCGGCTGCCGACGAGCAGGAGCACGAACCCCGGATCGGGGGCATACGCGCCGCCCAGGTGGACGCGGATCCGGTGGTCCTCGCCGAGCCGGCATGAGTCGGGGATGCCGATCGGCATCGGATCGGGGCAGTCGGCCAGCTCGAGGAGACTGATCCCGCTCCACAACGAATCCCGGCACTGCGACGCGCAGGCGATCCAGATCGGCGGCTGCAGCTCCTGGCCGGGCGGGACGGCGACCTTCCACTCGAGCTCGACGGTGTCGAGCGGGAGGACGAAGGCCCGACGCCGGTCCGGCGGAACATTTAATAAGGAGCCGTAGCCGCCGGGCTCGACGACCTCGACGAGCAGGCCGCGGAAGGTCGCGTCGACGACCAGCCAGTCGTACTCGGTCGGGACGCAGGCGGCCGATACGAGGGGGCCGAGCGCGAGCAGCCACCGCTTCATCGCTGAGCACGCTAGCGCGGTGCGGCTGCGGCGGCCAGTCGAATCTCCGTGCGGTTCTTCTCGCCGGGCCGGGGCGACGGGCGGGAATGGGAGAGATGTCCCCGAGGTCATGTCAGCCCGTATGGTCGGGTGAGGGCATGTGGACGTGTCTTTCGGGTCATGTCATAAAGTTCATGTTCAGTAGCTGACCTTGACGCCGAGCACCGGCAAGATCGGGACGCCGACGACGGCGCGGGTGCTGGCGTAGTCGGCCGAGTACATCACGCCCTCGGCGTTGGCGCGGTTGTACACGTTCTGCACGTCGAGGTAGGCCCCGACGACGCAGCGGTGCAAGATCCACGTGCGGTCGAGGCGGAGGTCGAGCTGGTGGAACACCGGCATGCGGGCGCTGTTGACGGGGCCGGCGATCGGGTAGGCGCCGTCGCCCATGTGGTCGAGGCCGCCGACGAATGGGGTGAACGGCAGGCCGGTGACGAGGCGGAAGCGGGCGGCGATCGACCAGCGGCGCGGGAGCTTGTAGCCGACCAGCATGACGAGGTTGTGGCGCTGATCGAAGTCGGCCGGGGTGCGCATGACGGTGCCGTCGGGGTAGAGGCGGCGGGCGTCGGAGCGCATCCAGGTGTAGGCGACCCAGCCGAACAGGCGCGCGGTGAGGTCGTGACGCAGCATGAGCTCGACGCCGTGGGTGGCGGAGGCCGTGTCGGGCAGCTCGGGGTACTCGGGGTCGGGCGGGAGATGGTCGCGGACGCGGCGGTAGAAGATCGTGGCGTCGAGGCCGAGCGCGGCCGTGAGGTCGACATGGACGTTGGCGCTGTACTGCGCGGCCTGGCTGGCGCCGACGCGGCGGCCGGGTTGAAACTCGAGCTGCGGGTCGAGGTAGCGGGCGGCGCCGGGCAGGACGACGTAGCCGAGGCCGAACGAGGGGCCGTCCGGCGTCGTCTGGTAGATGAGGCCGGTCGTCTCCAGAGCCTTGCGCAGGCTCGGCTGCGAGTACATGCCGGCGCCGAGCTGGAAGCGGACCCGCTCGTGCGGGCTGTAGCGCAGCAACAGGCGCGGGTCGACGGTGAACTCGGCGTTGTCGGCGGCGGTGAAGGCGTTGACGCGGGCGCCGGCGACGATCGACGTCGCCGCGCCGGTTGTTGACGCCGAAGGCGTCGTAGAACGAGCGGTCGAACCGGACCGCCGGGGCGAGCAAGAAGTCCCAGCGGCCGTGACGCTTGCGATAGGCGAGGTCGACGCGGTCGAACGCGGCGCGCATGCGGAAGGTCGGGAGGCCGCTCGAGGCGATCCGCAGGTCGTCCGAGGCGCCGATGAACCGCACTGTGAGGGTGCCGCCGCGGCCGGCGGGGTGGTCGAAGATGAATTGATAATCGTGGTAGCGCGGCTGGACGACGTCGCCGTAGGTCACGTCCTCGGGCAGGGCCTTGTAGACGAGGTCGAGGTAGCCGCGCTGGGCCGCGAGCAGGAACGAGCCGCCCTTGCCGAACGGGCCCTCGAGCAGGGCGCCGACCGAGGTGATGTCGAGCTTGGCGTGACCGTGCAGGCCGTCGCGCCGGCCGACCCGCGGGGTGAGGTGGACGAGGCCGCCGACGGCGTTGCCGTAATGGGCGGAGAAGTTGCCGGGCACGTATTCGAGGCCCTGCAGGACGCCGGTCTGGACGACGCTGGCGAGGCCCGGGACGTGGAAGGCGCGCGGGAGCGGGTGCTCGCCGAAGAACACCTGCGATTGATTGGGGGCCGCGCCGCGCAGGACGATGAGGCCGAGGCCGCCGGGGACCCGCGCGACGCCGGGCAGGTTTTGCAAGGCGCGCAGCGGGTCGCCCTGGCTGCCGGGGAGGTTGGTGATCTCCTCCGGCTGCAACTTGGTGCTGACGGTGCTCGGCCGGGTGATCCGCTGCTGCTCGACGATCGTGCGATAACCGCCCGCGCCGTGCGGCTGGAGGTAGATCGTCGGCGGCTTGCGGCGCGACCAATAGGCGGCAGTGGTCGGCTGCTCGAATCGCTGGTGGCCGGCGGCGACGACGGTGAGCACGAAGTCACGGGCCGGCAGGTCGGCGAGGACGAACCGGCCGTCGCGGTCGGACACGGCCTCGCGCGTCCACGCGGGGCCGCGGCCCGGGGTGGCGAACACTCGCGCGCCGACGACGGGCTGGCGCTCGCCGGCGCTGCGCAAGGTGCCCTGCACGCGGTCGCGCGCGGGGCGTTCGACGGGGGCCGGATCGGCGGCCGCGAGGGCGGCGTACAGGCCGAGGGCGATCATGGGGCGTCGTCGGCGACGAACAACAACTCGGCGGCGCCGCGGCCGTCACGGTTGTCGCGGACGTCGAGGAAGAGGCGCGTGGGCACGACGTCGTGGGGGACGATCCAGGTGATCGGAGCGGGGCCCCATCGCGGGACGGATCCTCGACTGAAATCGAGGGCCGGGGCGTCGAGCCAGCCGCGGATCTTCATCCACTCCTCGTTGCTGCGCAGCTCGCCCGACCAGGGTTTGTCCTGCTCGTCGCCGACGGTGTACCAGAACGTCTGCAGCGAGTCCGCGGTGAAGATCGGCTCGACGCTGATGCGGTCGCCGCGGCGCACGCCCACGCTGCCGCCAGGGGCGACGCGCTGCTCGCTGTGGTCCCCGCCGCGCTCGCGCGTGACGCGGAACTCGGCGACGTCGGGGTTGGTGTCGACCTCTTGCGCGAGGATCTCGGGCGGGACGTCGCCGGCGTCGGGCTCGAACGGGAGCACGGCCCACAGCGGCCCCAGGTCGAGGGACCACTGGCTGACGATGCACGGCTCGAGGTCGGTGTGCGGCCGCCGGGTCACGCGCTCGAGGCAGGTGGCGGGCGTGAGGTCGTCGTCGCGGCTGCCGATCAGGATCAGCTCGATCCGGCCGCGGGCGAGCGTGTAGACGCCGGCGAGGCCGACGCGGACCTGCAGGCCCTCGGCGAGCCGACACGGGTCGAACAGGTCGAGCGGCAGCGGGGTGGGGCACTCCGCGAGGTCGCCCGCGAGCGCCGCCAGCGGGCCGTTCTCGTAGCAAGCGAGCCCGCAGACGAGCCAGATCGGCGGCTGGACGGTCACGTCCGGCGGGGCCGCGAAGATTGCCGTGAGCTCGACGGTGTCGAGCGGGAGCGGGGTGGCCCGCCGCCGGCCCTCGGGGACGTTGAGCAGCGAGGCATAGCCGCCCGGCTCGACGACCTCGACGCGGACGGCGCGGAACCGTGGGGCGGTGATCAAATACTCGGGCTCGACCGGCAGACAGGCGGCGAGCAGGACCGCGGATACGCCGACGAGCCGGCTTCGCATGCGGGCCTGAGGATACTGCAGCGGTCACGTCGGAGCCACGTCGGCCTGTGCGCTCGTTTGCGCACCACGCGTGAGATACACCTGTGAGCGGGTTCGCGGGCGGTTTGCGCAGGATGTCTCGGAGGACAGGTCATGGCGGGCGCGCAGCGCCGGGGCGGTGTGGGGCGGGCCGCTGCGGTGTATGCAGAGATGTCGCCCGGGGCAGGTGAGAGGTGGACGGCAGGCGGCCGCGTTGCGATGGATGTCCTTCGGGACATGTTTTCAATGCCCGGAGGGCGCCTGGTGGGATGTCCTTCGGGGCAGGTGATCCGCGTCCATGACGGCCTCGCGACGAGGAGCCGCGCCGGCGCGCCGGCGTGGCCCCTCGGACAGGTGATTTTCTTTTTTAGAGAATCAGCGGATCAGCCCGGGCAGATGTCGAGGGCGTCGGCGCCGAGGTTGTTGCCGGGGTGGCAGTCGGCGATCTTGTCGGCCGGGTCGACGTCGACGTAGACGGTGCCGCCGCCCTGGAGGTCGGCGGTGCACGTCACGGTCTCGCACTCGCCGGGGGCGAGCAGCTTGGTGGTGACGGCCTCGCAGACGACGGCGGCCTGGTCGACGGGCTGGTTGGGGTCGGTGGTCTCGAGGAACTGGACGACCACGCCGTCCTGGACCGGATTGGTGCCGCGGTTGCACACCTCGGCCTGGAGGTCGATGGTGCCGCCCTGGTTCTGGCACAGGGTGCCGAGGTCGGTCAGCTCGACGGTGAGGTCGGCGATGTTGAGCTTGCCGGTGCTGCCCTGGTCGTTCTGGCGGAAGTTGTTGAGGCCCTCCGTCTGCCAGTTGTTGACGAAGGTGCCGGCGGGCGGGACGCGGGCGTCGTCGGTGACGTGGGTGATCGAGTACTGATACTGGTTCCAGATCGGCCGCGAGTTGGCCCAGCGGTCGAGCGGGTCGCGGTAGACGACGAAGCCGGGGCGCGACACGAACTTCGGCGCCATCGGGAACAGCGGGTCCATCGCCGGGCAGCTGTTGAAGCTGGTGCGCGGGACGACGATCTCGGTGGCGAAGTCGCCGTCGACGTCGGCGATCACCGGGTACTCGTTGCCGGTGCCCGACGAGGCCGGGGCGCTGAACAGGACGTCGCCGCTCTTGCCGTCGTAGACGCGCAGGTAACACTCGTCGCGGTAGACGGCCTCGGCCGCGCCGTCGCCGTTGAAGTCGAAGATCGACGAGCCGGTGATGTTCGACGACAGGTCCTGCGAGGGCTGGACCCACAGCACGCCGTCGGGCAGGTTCTTGGCCTGCTGCGCCGGCGAGCGCTCGCACTTGCCCCCGGGGCGCTCGGTCGGGCTGTCACCGTTGAGCGCGGCGACGCAGTCGGGGTCGTAGACGGCGTAGTAGGTGGCCGCGGCGGTGGCGAACTCGACCTGGCCGTCGCCGTCGAAGTCGCTGATCGTGACCGGGCCGCCCTGGCCGATCGTCTCGTTCGCCTTGGCGTACAGCTGGATCGGGCCCCACTTCGTCTCGCCGGTGAGGCTCTGGATCCGCAGGCGGCCGATGCTGTTGCTGACCGACAGCACGACGACCTCGGGGACCTGCTCGAAGTCGACGCCGTCGACCACCGAGTAGAGGCCGACGTTGGCGACCGCGAGGAAGCCGCCGGGCTGGTTGGCGGGCATGAACCACGGCTTGTCGACCCACTCGCCGGTCATGGGGTCCCAGCCGGCGACGCGGCGGTGGTTGACGAAGTCCATCTGACCGTCGAGGTCGACGTCGGCGATCACCGGCATGTGGTTGGCGCCGCTGGCGTTCCAGGTGGTGAGGATGCAGCCGTCGCGGTCGAACACCTGGTCGCCGACGATGATCTCGGGGAACTCGTCGCCGTCGAGGTCGTGCACGCTCGGGCCGTTGGTGGAGCCGGCGCCCGAGAAGGTGAGGAGCGTGTCGGTCTCGCAGTTGCGGCCGTACCACATGCGCTCGAGCTTGGGCGTGTCGCCGTCGTCGACGATGCGGAAGGCGTAGAGGTTGAGCGGGCCGCTGTCGTTGTTGCTGGTGACGCGGTGGTAGCCGATGAGCTCCGGCCGGCCGCCCTGCGGGACGTCGTTGTCGAGGTCGGCGATGGCCCAGTGCGCCGAGTAGCCGGGGCGGTTGGAGTCGTCGGGCTCGTCGGCGCCGCCGGCCTGCAGCTGCAGCTCGCAGGTGCGGCCGTCGAAGATCCGCAGGGTGCCGATCCGGCCCATGTTGCCGATCGTGGCGAAGGTGTTGACGATGATCGAGGGCTGCAGCTTGTCCGGGTCGTTGTCGAGGTTGAGGTCGGCGACCATCGGCGTGGTGTAGATGTACGTCGAGTTCTTGGTCGGGTCGTTGGCCGGGTCGGCGACCGCGCTCCACTCGCACTGCACCACCGGGGTGATGCCCTCGGGGATGTTGTCCTTCTGACACTCGGGGTCGTTGATGACGTCGGCCGGCACGCCGTACGGGATGCACTCGCCGTCGGGGTCGCAGTAGGAGTCACCCGGGCAGTCGTCGTGGGTGGTGCAGGTGCCGAGGTCCGGGATGCAGGTGTCGTACTTGCACTTGAAGTTGGCCGGACAGTCGCAGCCGTCGGTGGTCTCGGTGTCGACGGTGGTGCTGGTGACGACCGGGTCGGTGGTGCTCGAGGTCGCCGTGGTGCTGGTCGGCGCGACGGTCGACTCGCTGTCGTTGTCGCTGTCGCTGCCGCCCTCGGTGGTGCTCGTGGGCGGCGTCGCGGTGGTGCTCGCGGTGCCGTCGGTCGCCCCGTCGGTCGTCGACGCGGTCGGGAGGATGCCTCCCGTCGTGTTGTCCGTCGCAGCCGTGCCGTCGTCGCTGCAGCCGGCGGCAGCCGCCGCCGCGATGCTCCACATCCCCACCCAAGTCAGTCGCCGTGTCCGCATATCTGCGGGACTCTACAGCAAAGCCCTGCAGCCGCGGGCTCGCCGGCGCGCGGCCGGGCGATCGACGCGGATGGTGCGAAGGCGGCTGCTCGTGGCAGCCCCGACCCGCGAGCTCGCAGGCCGTGGCGACGTCTTCCGGAAGAATCACTGGCTGTCTTTGCAGACAGGTGCGTGCGGCGACGGCGATGACCTGTACTTCGGGGCAGGTCGCGCGCGACGCGAGGGAGCGCGGCGGCGCGCGTGTCCTTCGGGACATCTGCGAAGGCCGGCGAGGGGAGACGGAGCGGCGAGCGCGGCGGGTCGCGGCGCGGCGGCGCACATGGCCCGGAGGACAGGCTGTCCCGCGGGACAGGTCGCTACAGGACGACCATGCGCAGGGTGTCGGAGAAGCGCACGGGCGCGCCGCCGGGGGTGGCGACGACGCGGCCGTCGCGGGCCACGAGCTCGCCGCGCAGGACGGTGGCGATCGGCCAGCCGTGGTAGCGGACGCCGGCGTGGGTGTGCTCGGCGTCGAGGTCGACGAGCACGAGGTCGGCGTCGTAGCCGAGCGCGATCCGGCCCTTGCGAGCGACGTTGTAGATCCGGGCTGGCCCGGAGGACAGCAGCTCGACGAGCTGCGGGAGGCCGAGGCGGCCGGCGTGGACGTGGCCGAGCATGGTCGGCAGGAGCGGGCCGCCGGGCCCGGGCTCGGGGCCGGAGCCGAGGGCGTCGACGAGGCCGCCGGCGAGCGCCCGCCACAGCGCGCCCGCGCCGGGACCGGTGAGGTCGAGGTCGGCGGCGGCGAGGCCGACGGTGGCGAGCTCGCGGTGCTGCATCAGCAGGGCGAGGGCCTCGTCGCCGTCGACGTTGGAGGCGTGGACGCGCCGACCTGCCCGTTTGGCCATGTTGAGGAAGCGCTGGAGGGCGCGCGCGGCGTCGCCCTCGTCGCGGTAGAGGTCGACGGCGGCGCCGGCGGCGACCGGCTCGGGGTGCGGGTCGGGCTCGCACGAGACGGTGACCCGCCGCTGGCCGCAGAAGAGGGCCCGGTGCAGCGGCTCGTCGTCGGTGCCGAGCGAGAGGACGACGCCGCTGCAGCCCGGCAGCCGCTCGAGCCGGTCGAGGTCGTCGAGGTGGTCGGTGGCGGCGGCGATGAAGAAGGCGTAGTCGCAGTGGGCGCGGCCGCGCGCGCGCGAGAGCTTGTCCTCGAGGCCGGCGGCGGTGGTCGGGTGCGGGTGAGCGTCGAACACGGCGGTGACGCCGGCGAGCAGCTGGGCGCTGCCGCCCTCGTCGCGCAGGTAGCCACCGGTGTCGAGCACGCCGGGCAGGACGTGGAGGTGGCGCGCGTCGATCTCGCGCTCGGCCTCGGCCCCGGCGAGGTCGCCGATCGCGGCGATCCGGCCCCCGGTGATCCCCAGGTCGCAGGAGGTGGTGACGCCGTGGAGCGCGCAGGTCCCGCCGCGCACGAGGAGGTCGTAAGTGGGAGCCATGGCGCGCCGGGGACTATGCCAGGAGGCGCCTGGCCCGTCGAGGCGATGCGCGCGCGGCCGTATCCCCAGGGCCGCAGCGGGGTGGCGGTCGCATCGGCGGGCGATGCGGGGGGCGCGTGCGCGGGGCGTCGCAGGCCAGGCCCGGCGCTCGCCGCGGGTGATGCTCCGGGGCGCGGGCGGCGAGCTCGGCGGCGATCGCCGTGCGCAGGTCCGGGGGATCGGCGGCGGCGATGTTCGTCGGCCCTGGTGGTTCGGCGGTCGCCGCGATCCTCGCCGAGGGTGTCGCGGCGGCTGTCTCTCGGGACAGCTGGCGGGATCACGAGGCGGGGCGGCGGGACTTGCGGGTGACCAGCAGCTCGAGGCCATCGAGGACGCGCTCGAGGCCGAAGGCGAAGGCGCCGGCGGGGTCGTGGGCGCCGTAGGTCTCGCCGGCGACCTGGCCGACGCGGGCGGCGATCGGGAAGCGCTCGGTGTCGAAGACCTCGGCGAGGAAGGGGCCGACCTGGGCCCACCACTCGCGGTCGGTCATACCGGTGCGCTCCTTGACGGTGCGCTCGCGGGCGGCCCCGCGCACGGCGCCGGCGACGTAGTCGAGGACGAGGGTGAGGGCGCGGTCCATCTCGAGGTCGTCGAGGCCGATGCCCTCGAGGGCGGACAGCTCGAGGTGGTACTTGGCGATCGAGTTGGGGCCGAGGACGGGGCGGTGCGTGACGACCTCGACCATCCACGGGTGGCGCAGGACGAGGGCCCAGTTCTGGCGCGCCACGTCGCTCACTCGCTCGCGCCAGGTCGTGCCGGTGGGCGCGCGGATCTCCCCCATCAGCGCGTCCAGCATCAGGTCGATCAGCTCGGGCTTGCCGGGCACGTAGGTGTAGAGCGACATCGGCGACACGCCGAGGTCCTCGGCCACCCGCCGGGTCGTCAGCGCAGCGAGCCCCTCGGCGTCGACCAGGGCGATCGCGGCGGCGACCACGTCGGCGACGGTGAGCCGGGCCTTGGGCCCGCGCGAGGAGCGAGGCGCCCGGCCCCACAGCAGCTCGAGGGTCTTGCGCGGGTCGCCGCGGCCGGAGATGTCGTCGCTCATGGGCTCTCGAGTCGGGGCTGATTATTAAATGGGAAAAAACTATTTGCGGTGGACGGAGTTTAAGAATAAAAACTTTGTACGACGAACGGCGAGTTGCCCCGCGGCGGTCATCGTAGCCGATGCCGCCGGGTGCGGGCCCGCGTTCGCGCTTGGGGAGGTTTGAATGCACATCGTCGTGACCGGCGCGACCGGCAAGGTCGGCCGTCCTCTGGTGGAGGCGCTGCTGGCGGCGGGCCACCGCGTCCGTGCGCTGACCCGCGATCCGCGGCGGGCCCGACTGCCGGCCGGAGTCGAGGTGGTGAGCGGGGACCTCGGAGCGAGCGACAGTCTTCAAGGGGTGTTCGCCGGGGCCGAGGCGCTGCACCTGATCACGTTCCACGGCGACGAGTTCGCGCCGCTCACCAACGGGGAGGAGATCGTGGCGCTGGCGCGGCAAGCCGGGGTGCGGCGAGTGACGGTGCTGAAGGGCGACGTGAGCCGCAGCCCGCTCGAGCAGGCGGTGGCGAGGAGCGAGCTCGAGTGGACCTTCCTCGCGCCGGTCGAGTTCATGGCCAACACTCTCGAGTGGGCGGAGGCGATCCGGACGGACGGGATCGTCCGCGAGGGCTTCGCGGCGATGAAGAGCGCGCTGATCCACGAGGCCGACATCGCGGCGGTGGCAGCGACGGCGTTGACGACCGACGGACACGCGGGGCAGGAATACTTGCTGACGGGGCCCGAGGCGCTGACACCACCGGAGCGGGTGCAGATCTTGAGCGAAGTGCTCGGCCGGCCGCTGCAGTTCGTCGAGCTGAGCCGCGACGAGGTGATCGCAAACTGGCGCGTGGCAGGCTTCGCCGACAGCGACGTCGATTGGTTTTTAAAGATGCGCACGGAGCCGCCGGAGGCGGGGTACACGGTGCTGCCGACGGTCGAGCAGGTGACGGGCCGGCCGGCGCGGACGTTCGCGGCGTGGGTGCGCGAGCACGCGGAGGTGTTTGCGTAGGGTTCTTTGGGACATGTCCATTGGGGCATGTTTTCGGAGTATGCGACGGTCGGCCGACGCGAGCGGGCATTCGCGTCGCGGCCTGGACAGGTGGCGCCGGCCACGGCTCGCGTCGCGCTCGCGCTCGCCCGACCCGCAGTCTCCGGGGAGCGCGGAGTGTTCTGCACGAGACCCGCGGAGGTGTATCCTCGGCGCGTGGTGGCGTCGCCGAGCCCGGGCATCTTGGTGCTTCTCGTCGAACACCTCGTCGGCGCCCCGCTCGTCGCCGAAGGCCGAACCGCCTGTGCGCGCGAGGGCGCGACCACGCGTTGTTGGGGTGAGCACGAGTTCCTGTACGGGGCCGGCGTCACCGATGACCCCGACCTCCGCAAGTGGGCCCTCAAGGGGCATCGTCGCTGCGCCCTGGCGGGGGGGGCGGGGCTGCGCTGCGATACCCCCGGTGACCCCACGGGTCTGCGCGTCGACAACCCCGACGAGCGTCCGCTCCAGGATTTCGCGCTCACGTCGGAGGGCGGATGCATGCTGGGCATCCTCGGGCTCGTGGCCTGCTGGCGCTGGGATCTCGGGGACCGCGCGGAGTTGACGGGATCGCCGCAGGTCGTACCGGACGCCCGACAGATCGTCGTCGGCGGCGAGCCCCCGTTCGCAAGTCCGTGTGTCCTCACCGGCGCTGGCGCCGTCGTCTGCTGGACACCGAAGTGTCCCATCGCGCCGCACGTCGTGATGCAGGATGTCGTCGCGCTGGCGGGCGACCACCACCTGTGCGCGGCGCGCCGAGATGGTTCCGTCACCTGCTGGCGCGCGCCGGAGTCCTGCAGCGACGTGTGGGCCGAGTCGCGCGTCGAGGACGTCGAGGATGCCACTTCGGTCGCCGTGGGTCAGGGACTCGCCTGCGCGCTGCGGAGCCGCGGCGGGGTCACCTGCTGGTCTCTGGATGAGAAGGGCCGGCCGGGGCGACCGCGATCGATCCCGGGAACGACGCATGCCACCAGCGTGGCCGTCGGCGAAGGCCACGCTTGCATCCGCGACGTCGACGGCCAGGTCTGGTGTTGGGGCGACAACTCATCCGGGCAACTCGGGCAGTACGAGGTCCTCGACGAGCTCGCGGAACCGACAGCGATCCCTGAGCTCGACGATGCCGTGGCGCTGGCCGGGAACCTCACCAGTACCTGTGCGCTGCTGGCGGGGGGACGGATCGCGTGTTGGGGTCGGGATTACGATTCAACCGAGGGGCAATGGCACGCGACGCCCTCCGTCCGCGCGGAGCTACCACCCGCGCTCCGCCTGTTTCCGTTCGGAAACCGCACCATGTGTGCCGAGCTCCGAGGGGGCGACATACGCTGTTGGGGCGAGCAGCCCGGGGCGGACATCCGGCGCCCGAACACGGCGATCACGGAGATCCTCGGCAACGCGATGCGCCCGCTCGTTTGTCTTCGCTCGCTCGATCGCGCCGCCACTTGTACATTCGGCGTAGACCAGGGCGGCTTCGGCCCCGCATCGCTTCGGCTGCCGCGGACGGAGCTGCTGGCGGTGGACGCCCTCGGGGCGATCGCTTACGGGGTGACCCGCCCGGGGTACTGGCAAATCCGGGAGCATTGGCGCTCCGGAGACCGAGATTGGTTCTCCGCGTCCTTCCTCGTCACTGGGCTCGCCGTGAGCTACCACCAGGTGTGCGCGGTCGACATCCGAGGGACCGTGGTGTGTGCGGATCGACTCGAGCACGACGTCCTGGCGCCTGCCAGATCGATGGATCTCGTCGATGTCGTCGAGCTGAGCGCCGGCTCCGAACACATCTGTGCGCTCGACAGCCACGGACGGGTCCACTGCTGGGGTGACAATTCGTGGTTCCAGCTCGGTCAGGGGACCGAGGAGCGCGGCAGTGCGACCCCGCTGCGCGTTCCGGGCGTGGAGAACGTCGTCCAGGTCTCCGCCGTCATGGCCCGGACGTGCGCGCTCCTCGGAGGCGGAGCCGTGACCTGCTGGGGGAACAACCTTTACGGCAGCTCGGGCGTGGGGAACGGTGCATCCTCGCTCTCGCCCGTGCCCGTCCGACCTCCACTCGCGGCGATTCATGGGACGGAGAACTCGACCGCTTTCGTGCCGAGTACACCGTTGAAATAGACCGGCGAATCACGGTTCCGGTTGGTGACGGCAGGTTCGCAATTGAACCGGCGTTCCACGAGCTTTTCCTGATAGGAGCCGAGGTGGAGCGCTACGTCGGGCGGTTGCTCGGGATCGCGGACGATCTGGTGCCGAGCTACGTGCCGTACGCGATGCGGCGGTCGGGGTCGCTAGGCTGTCTCGCAAGACTCATGTGACTTATCTTTGAGACATGTCTGATTGGACATACCCTAAGATGGAATCATCGCAGCCTCGTGCGAGCCGGGTGATTCAGGGGACCGAGCCTGCGCCGGCGTTCGAGCGGAGGACGCGGCCGTCCCGGGCGCGCAAGGTGAGGCTCGAGCCCAGGGGTTCGACGACTTTAAAGATGTAGTCCAGCAAGGTCGGGCCAGATCCGGCTTCGGCCGCTTGCCTGGTCGTGACGTACCAGTCCCTGAATTCGAGGTCTGTCGGGTCGGTGATCTTCACCGTCGGCGGATACTCGCGCTCCATCGTCTCGTCGCAGTAGCGGACCAGGCCTGCGTGGCCGAATTGGAGGAGCATCGCCTCGGCGTTGTCGACGACGATCTCGTAGGGCGGCCGGCCGATGAACCCGCCGCACAGGCAATCCTCGAAGGAGGTGAGGTGCCACCCGAAGTAGGCCGGTTCGCCGGTCTGGGCGGCGAGCGCCCGGGCGACCGCGTCGGCGAAGCTCTGGAAGCTCGAGAGGTCGCTGCCGTCGATGGTCGCGCGCATGGGCGGCCGAGGTTTCGCGGTCATGTCGCGGTGGGCTCCTGCGTGAAGGATGGAGAGGAAGTCACTCGCCGAGGTGACGGCGGTGGAACTCGCGCATGCGCTGGCGGTCGGGCTCGCGGGTCTCGAGCTCGAGGGCGCGGGCGAGGACCTCGCGGGCGGTCTTGCGGTCGCCGGCGCGGGCGGCCACGTGGGCGCGCAGCTCGAGGGCGCGGACGTTGTCGGGGTCGAGCTCGAGCGCCTTGTTGATCGCGCGGGTGGCGGCCTTGGGGCTCTCGCCGGCGTCGAACAGGGCGCGGGCGTGCAGGCGCCAGGCGTCGCCGTGGAACGGCAGGGCCTCGGTGAGCTCGCGGGTCATGCCGAGGGCGATCTTGTGCTGGTCGGTGCGGAGGAAGATGTCTGTGGCGAACTCGACCGCGGCCAGCAGCTCGACGGTGGGGCGCTGCTCGCCGATCAGGCGGTGGAAGCCGGCGCGGGCGTGCAAGGCGGCCTGCTTGCGCTTGCGCTGCTTCATGGCGATCTCGCCCCAGGCGATGAAGAGGCGGCCGGTGGCGACCTCGTCGCGGCCCGGCTCGGCGGCGTAGAAGCCCTGGCGCACCAGGGTCTCGGCGGCCTCGAGGTCGCGCTGGGCGACCAGGACGCGGGCCGCGAGGATCCGCGCCTCGATGTCCCACGGGCGCTTGCGCAGCAGCTTGTCGAGGTCGCCGGCGGAGCGGCCGAGGCCTGTCCCTCGGGCCAGGTTGAGACGGGCGCGGGCGCGAGTCAGGGCGTCGGCGTCGGCCCCGAGCGTGACCGCGGCGGCCAGCCAGTCGTCGGCCTCGGCCGGGATCGCGGCGCCCTGGGCGTCGGCGCGCGCCAGCGCCAGGCCGAGCAGCGCCAGCGGGGTGGTGGGATCGATGCCTGGCTCTTTGGACAGGTCGCGCAGCATCGCCTCGGCGCGCGCGCCCTCGCCGAGGTCGACGAGGTAGCGGGCCAGGGCCTCGCGGTAGCGCGGCAGGCGGAGCCCGGCGGCGGCCGCCTGCTCGTACCAGGCGAGGGCGTTGCGCTCGGCCTCGGGGACCTTGAGCCGGCGCCGCTGCCACACGTCGCCGAGCAGCAGCATGGCCTCGGCGGGGCGCGGCTCCTTCTCGACGGCGCGGGTCAGGGCGCGCTGGGCCTGGCGCAGATCTTTGGAGTCTGCCCCGAGAGCCAGGTAGGCCTCGCCGAGGCCGGTGTAGGCGCGCGGGGCGTAGTGCTCGGCGGCGGCGATGCCCTCGAGCTTGCGCACTGCGGTCGCGGCGTCGCCGGTGTGCACGACCACGCGGGCGCGCGCGACCTCGATCTCGACCCGGCCCGGCAGCAATCGATCGGCCCGCTCGAGCCACGGCTCGGCCTCGGCGAACCGCCGCTGCTCGACGAGCGCGAGGCCCTGCAAGTAGGCGACGCGCGGGTGGTCCTGCGGACAGGCAGACAGCGCGACGAGGCTGGCCATGACGTCGCCCTCGGCCAGCAAGGACCAGGCGCGCACGATCGAGGCCTCGGGCTCGGGGACGCCGAGCTGGGCCAGCAGCTCGCGCGCGCGTTCGGCGTCACCTGCCTCGAGGGACAGCTCGAGCGCGAGCCGGCGGGCGTGGGCGTCCCACGGGGCCAGAGCGGGCCAGGCCGCGGCGGCGCGCCCGAGTCCGGCCGCGGGCTCGCCGGCGTGGACGTGGACCAGCGCCCGCGCGAGCGCGGCGTGGGCCAGGTCGCGCGGGCCGAGCGCGGCGGGGTCGAGCGCGAGCAGCTGATCGGCGAGGTCGGCCACGCCGCTGAGCTCGCGCCGCAGCAATGCGTGCAGCAGCGCCTCGTCGGCGGCGAGGCCGAGGTGGGCGAGGCCGGCCGTGCGCGCGCGGGCGAGGGTCTGCAGCGCGGCGCCGAAGTCACCTGTCTCGAAGTACAGCCACACGAGCGCCCGTCGCGGGGCGATCGCCGCCGGCTGCGCGGCGATGGTGGCCTCGATCTCCGCGATCGCGGCCGCGAGCTCGCCCCGACCCGCCAGCGCCAGAGTGCCCTGCAGCCAGGCCCGGGCCGGACGCGTGAGCGAGGTGGTGGGCAGAGCGACGGCGGCCGCGGCGGCGTCGAGGTCGCCGTCGGCGAGGGCGAGCAGGCTGTCGGCGATCGCGAGGTCGCTGCATGGAGCCCGCTCGGGCTCGGCGCGGGCGATCGCCGCGCGGGCGCCGTCGCGATCGTCGTCGTACTCGGCGGCGGCCTGGGCCCGCACCAGCGCCTCGGCGGTGAGGCGGCAGGGTGTCCTCGAGGACATGTCCGCAAAGCCATCCGCGGCGGCGTGCAAGTCGGTGAGGCCGCCGCGAGCGATGAGGACCTGGGCGGCGTCGAGGCTGGCGGCCTGGCCGCGGTCGACGTACCAGCGCGCGCCGACGCCGAGGCCGATGGCGAACAAGATCACCCATAGCCAGGGGATCCGCGGCGGCGGAGGCGGCGGCTGCAACAACCGCGGGCGCGCAGGCGCGGGGAGGTCGCGCGAGGTCACGAGCGAGCGGGTTTTAGCGCACCCGCCGAGCGAGCGCGAGCGTCGCAGACGCGGAGCTCCTTGCGCTGGCATTCCATTCGCGACAGGTCGGCCGCCGCGCAACGAGGATCGCGGCCGAGCTCGCCGCGGGACGAGCGACGGCGGCGGGGAGGACCTCGACGGTGCGCCGCAGAGATCGCCGCGGCGCACGGTGGGCAGGGGCCGAGGACCGCGGAACAGGTTCCGTCTCGCTTCCTCGCGGGGAATGGGACGATGATGGGCTCTGGGCCGGGGCTCGACGAGGCGATCGCTCGTGGGGCGTGTCTCACGGTGTGTCAGCTCGAGCTCGGCGAGGCGATCGCTCGGAGAGGGGGTCGCCGTCGCTAGGTCGAGCGTCAGGCGAGCGGCGCTCCCGGGCGCGAGCAAGCGATGACGACGGTGTCAGCTCGGGGCCGTCACTGCAGCGAGGTGATCGCTCGAGCGCGGCGGACCGCGCAGTGCGCCATGGGTGGGCTGCGGGACGGCCGCCGTCGGCCTTTCCGGACCGAGGTCTGCCGGGCCGCGGGTGTCGGTCTCGCCGCGGGAGCCTGCGACGGCGGGCCGGGCGGGTCCACGACGGATATCCGTCGACCGGGGACCGTCGAGCGGACCCGGCCTGAACGCCTCCAGCCATGTCCTCCTGGACATGGCCTTCGAGTCACATGGTTCACAGCTGCTCGGCGAGCGCGCGCAGGAGGCCGCGGGTGCCGGCGACGTCCTGGACGCGGCTCCTGGCCGCGGTGGCGCCGGGGCCGACCTTGACGGTGAAGGCGCCCTCGGGGGCGGCGTTGAACATGTCCTCGTCGGTGCGGTCGTCGCCGACGACGATCACCAGGTCGCCGGGGCGGACCACCTCGCGGGTGATGAGGCCCTTGTGGACCCCGCGCGGGCGGACCTCGACGACCTTGTCGCCGAGCAGGACCTCGAGCGGCGTGCCGACCAGCAGCTCGCGCAGGTGCAGCCGCAGCTCGCGGGCCTGGTGGGCGCCCTGCTCGCGCTCGGCCAGGCGGTAGTGCCAGGCCAGGCCGGCCGCCTTGAGCTCGACGTGGCTGCCCGGGGTGTTGGCGGCCACCCGCTCGAGCGTCGCCAGGACCTTCTCGCGCAGGTCCTCCGGCACCGCGCCGCGGGCCCGCCAGCCGCCGTCGACCCGCGAGTACATGCCGTGCTCGGCGTGGAGGTTGATGCGCAGCCCGCCGAGCCAGCGCTCGACGTCGGGGTACGGCCTGCCCGAGAGGACATGCACCGAGAGACATGACTTTGAAGACAGCTTCTCGAGCAGCCGCAGCAGCTCGCGGTCGGGGGCGGCGAGCTCGGGGCGGGGGGCGATCGGGACCAGGGTGCCGTCGTAGTCGAGCAGGAGGACGACGCGGCGACCGGCCAGCGCGGCGGCGCGGGCGGCCTCGGCGACCGCCCCGGCGGCCAGCGGCGGCGCGGGCAGGGCGGGCGAGCCGAGCTCGGTGTCGGCCAGCGCGGCCAGGAAGTCCTCGGTCCAGCGGTGGACGTCGAAGCGGAGCACGCGGGCGCGCAGGCCCGCCATGCGGCTGCGCCGCTCGCCCTCCGCCATGTCGATCGCCTGCTCGATCGCCTGCGCCATCCCGTCGACGTCGAACGGGTTGACCTGCAGCGCCTCGGGCATCTCCTCGGCGGCCCCGGCGAACTCGCTCAGCACCAGCACGCCGTCGCCGTCGGTCCGCGCGGCCGCGAACTCCTTGGCGACCAGGTTCATGCCGTCGCGCGTCGGGGTGACCAGCATGACCGAGGCGGCGCGGTAGAGCTCGATCAGCTGCTCCTGCGGGAAGCCGCGGTACATGTAGTGGATCGGCGCGTCGGTGAGGGAGGAGCAGCGGCCGTTGATGGCGCCGACCATCTCCTCGACGCGGCGGCGGTAGTCCTGGTAGGCGGTGACCTTCTCGCGCGAGGGCACGGCGATCTGCAGCATCCGCAGCTTGCCGCGCAGGTCGGGCCGGCGCTGCAGCACGCGCTCGACGGCCGACAGGCGCCGGCGGATGCCCTTGGTGTAGTCGAGGCGGTCGACGCCGAGCAGCAGGTGCTCGCCGGGTCGCGGCCGGAATGACTCGTCGCTCGGCTCGACGTCGGCGGTGAAGGTCTCGGTGTCGATGCCCATCGGGAAGGCCCGGAAGCGGACCTTGCGCCCGGCGACGCTGAGCTCGTCGACGACCGGCTCGTGGCCGAGCAGGCGCACCACCGCGGAGGCGAAGTTGCGCGCGTACGAGGGCGTGTGAAAGCCGATGAGGTCGGCGCCGAGCATGCCCCGAAGGACATCTTCACGCCACGGCAGCATGCGGAACACCTCGGAGGCGGGGAACGGGATGTGGAGGAAGAAGCCGATCCGCGCGTCGGGCAGCTGTTCGCGCAGCATGCCGGGGAGGAGCAGGAGCTGGTAGTCGTGAACCCAGATGGTGTCGCCGGGGCGGTACTGCGCGGCGACCGCGGCGGCGAACTTGGCGTTGACGCGGCGGTACATCTCCCAGCCGCCGGAGTGCACCGGGATGCGGTCGAGCAAGTAGTGGAAGACCGGCCACAGCACGCCGTTGGCGAATTCTTCGTAGTACTGGCGGAGCTCGTCGGCGGTCAGCTCGACCGGCAGCGTGCGCAGGGCCTGCAGCTCCTTCAGGGCCGATGCGCGAGCTGCGTCGCCGAGCTTGGACAGGTCCCCGGGCCAGCCGATCCACAGCCCTTGCGAGCGCTCGAAGGGTCCGCGGAGCCCCGTCGAAAGGCCGCCCATACTCGGGGTCACGATCGCCTCGCCCTGCGCGGCGCTCACGGTGACGGGCAAGCGGTTGGAGACGACGAGCAGGCGTGACATGGTCCCGAGTTTGCGCTTACATCCCCGGCGGGCAACTCGCCTCCCGACCTCCGCCGTGCCACCGAACGCCGTCCGCTCCCTCTCCCGAACCCCTGAACGGATCATCATCGAGGCCGTGTCGCCGGCCCTCGACGACGGTCGTCACGCGATCAAGCGCATCATCGGCGACGAGCTGGTGGTCGAGGCCGACATCTTCAAGGACGGCCACGACCGTCTGGCCGCACAGGCGCGCTGGTGCGGGCCTGACGGCGTTTGGCAGACCATGCCGCTGCGCTACGACTACGACAGCGACCGCTGGTTCGCCCGTGTCCCGCTCGACCGCGCCGGCACGTGGTCGTTCACCGTCGAGGCGTGGACCGACCGCTTCACCACGTGGCGAGTCGAGCTCGAGAAGAAGTTCGCCGCGGGTCAGGCGATCCACTCCGAGCTGCTCGAAGGGGCAGTCATGGTGGACGCCGCCGCGCGCGCCGCTGACGGTGACGACAGGAGCTTGCTCATGCGGCTCGCCGACGAATTACGCGACCCCGATCGCGGACCGGCCGAGCGGGCGGTCACGGCGCAGAACGCGGAGCTGCGAGCGCTGATGGCGCTGCACCACGCGCCGGACGACCGCACCGAGCACCCGCGCGTGTTGCCGGTCCGGGTCGACCGCGCGCGCGCCCGCTTCGGCAGCTGGTACGAGTTCTTCCCGCGCTCGTGCGGCGAGCCCGGGGTCCACGGCCGCTTCGTCGACGCCGAGCGGGCGCTCTACCGCATCGCCGCGATGGGCTTCGACGTGGTCTACCTGCCGCCGATCCACCCGATCGGCCGGACCTCGCGCAAGGGCAAGAACAACAGCCTCACCGCCGAGGCGGGCGACGTCGGCAGCCCGTGGGCGATCGGCGGCGAGGCCGGGGGCCACACCGCGGTCGCGCCGGAGCTCGGCACTCTGGCCGAGTGGGACCGCTTCGCCCGCACCGCGAAGAGCCTCGGCCTCGAGATCGCCCTCGACTACGCGCTGCAGTGCTCGCCCGATCACCCGTGGCTGAAGGAGCACCCCGAGTGGTTCTTCGTCCGCCCCGACGGCACCATCAAGTACGCCGAGAACCCGCCGAAGAAGTACCAGGACATCTATCCGCTGGACTTCTGGTGCGACGACCGCGAGGCGCTGTGGCAGGCGTGCAAGGACATCGTGCTGTTCTGGGTCGCGCACGGGGTGACGATCTTCCGCGTCGACAACCCGCACACCAAGGCGCTGGCGTTCTGGGAGTGGCTGATCGCCGAGGTGCAGCAGCAGCACCCCGAGGTGCTGTTCCTGGCCGAGGCGTTCACCCGGCCCAAGCGCATGCGCTGGCTGGCCAAGGCCGGCTTCACGCAGTCGTACACGTACTTCACGTGGCGCACGACGGCGGAGGAGATCAAGGAGTACTTCACCGAGCTGACGCAGGGGCCGATGAAGGAGTACTACCGCGGCAACTTCTTCATCAACACGCCGGACATCCTGCCCGAGCACCTGCAGAAGGGCGGGCTGCCGGCGTTCCGCATCCGCCTGCTGCTGGCGACCACTCTGGCGCCGACCTACGGCATCTACAGCGGCTACGAGCTCGGCGAGAACACGCCGCTGCGCGCCGGCTCGGAGGAGTACCTCGACTCGGAGAAGTACGAGCTGCGTCACCGCGACTACAGCGTCAAGGACAGCCTGGCCGCCGAGATCACCCAGCTCAACCGTCTGCGCCGCGAGCACCCGGCGCTGCAGCGCTACGACAACCTGACGTTTTACCCCTGCGACAACCCGAACATCCTGTTCTACCTCAAGCGCGCGGCCGGGCCAGTCGGTGACGTGCTGGTCACGGTGAGCTGCGACTGGTCGAAGGAGCAGGAGGGGTGGGTCGAGGTACCCCTCGAGGCGCTCGGGATCGGCGCCGACGAGCTCTACGTCGTCGAGGACCTGGTCACCGGCGCGCGATACGAGTGGAGAGGCAGCCGGAACTACGTTCGGCTGGATCCTGCCGCTCAGCCCGGGCACTTGTTCCGACTGGTGCGCAATTACATCGATGTCGAGGTCACATGAGCGAAAACGAACCGCTCTGGTACAAGCACGCCATCATCTACCAGCTCCACGTCAAGTCGTTCCACGACAGCGACGGCGACGGATACGGTGACTTCCCGGGGCTGACCGCCAAACTCGACTATTTGGCCGAGCTCGGGGTCACGTGCTTGTGGCTGCTGCCGTTCTACCCGTCGCCGCTCAAGGACGACGGCTACGACATCGCCGACTACGAGTCGATAAACCCTCGCTACGGGACGATGGACGACTTCAAGCGCTTCCTCGCCGAGGCGCACCTGCGCGGGCTCAAGGTCATCACCGAGCTCGTCATCAACCACACCTCGGACCAGCACCCGTGGTTCCAGCGGGCCCGGCGGGCGCCGAAGGGCTCGCCCGAGCGCGACCTCTACGTGTGGAGCGACGACCCGACCCGCTACGCCGGGGCGCGCATCATCTTCACCGACACCGAGAACTCGAACTGGGCCTGGGACCCGCTGGCCGGCCAGTTCTACTGGCACCGCTTCTTCAGCCACCAGCCCGACCTCAACTTCGACAACCCGACGGTGCGCAAGCTGGTGCTCGACGTCATGCGCTTCTGGTTGGCGCTCGGCGTCGACGGCCTGCGCCTCGACGCGGTGCCGTACCTGTGCGAGCGCGAGGGCACGAGCTGCGAGAACCTGCCGGAGACGCACGCGGTGCTGCGCGAGATGCGGGCCGCGCTCGACGCCGAGTTCCCCGGGCGGGTGTTCCTCGCCGAGGCCAACCAGTGGCCCGAGGACGTGCTGCCGTACTTCGGCAGCGAGACCGAGCCGGAGTGCCACATGGCGTTCCACTTCCCGCTGATGCCGCGCATGTACATGGCGCTGCGCCGCGAGGACCGCACCCCGATCGTCGAGATCCTGGCGCGCACGCCGGCGATCCCGGATAACTCGCAGTGGGCGATGTTCCTGCGCAACCACGACGAGCTGACGCTCGAGATGGTGACCGACGAGGAGCGCGACTACATGTACCGCGAGTACGCCAGGGACCCGCGGATGCGCATCAACATCGGCATCCGCCGCCGGCTGGCGCCGCTGATGGACAACGGCCGGCGGCAGATCGAGCTGATGTCGGCGCTGCTGATGGCGATGCCGGGCACGCCGATCATCTACTACGGCGACGAGCTCGGGATGGGCGACAACATCTTCCTCGGCGACCGCAACGGGGTGCGCACGCCGATGCAGTGGAGCGCCGACCGCAACGCCGGGTTCTCGCGGGCCGACAGCGCCGCCCTGTTCGCGCCGGTGCTGGTCGACCCGCCCTACAGCTTCTCCGACATCAACGTCGACGCCCAGGAGCGGACCGGCACCTCGCTGCTCCGCTGGATGCGCCGGCTGGTCCGCGTGCGCCGGCGCTTCCAGGCGTTCGGCGGCGGCAGCTTCGAGGCGCTCTACCCGGAGAACCGCGCGGTCCTGGCGTTCTTCCGCCGCCACGGCGACGAGCTGCTGCTGTGCGTGCACAACCTGTCGCGCTTCGCCCAGTTCGCCGAGCTCGACCTGCGCGCCCTCGACGGCTGGACCCCGGTCGAGCTGTGGAGCGACCGGCCGTTCCCCCGCATCGGCCAGCTGCCGTACCTGCTGACGATGTCGCCGCACGCGTTCTTCTGGTTCTCGCTGCAGGCGCCCGACCGGCGCCCGGAGGCAACGTGACCGCGCTCGACTTGACGGCCCTCGCCGACCTGTCCTCCGAGACATGGCTGGCGTTCCTCGCCGGGCGCCGGTGGTTCCCCGCCGGCGCCCGCGCCGTCAAGCTGGTCGGCGCCGCGAAGGTCGGCGAAGACGCGGCCCTGTGCCTGCTCGCCGCCGAGGCCGAGCGGCCGTGGATCACCCAGGTGCTGCTGCGCGCGCAGAAGGTCGAGGGGACAGGTTCTGAAGGACATGTCCCGAAGCACAGCATCGAACTGCGGTCCAAGGGCGGCCGGGTCGTCCTGGTCGATGCCAGCGACGCGCCCGAGGTGCTGGAGGTCCTGGCGGCGGCCCTGCGCGCCGGCGCCGGCTTCCCCGGCCAGGGCGCCCAGTGGTCCGCGCGCGCCAGCGCGGGCCTGGGCGAGGTGGGCCCGCTGACCGGCGTGCGCCTGATCGGCGGCGAGCAGAGCAACACCGCGGCGGTGCTCGGCGAGGCCGGCGTGTTCAAACTGTTCCGTCGCATCGAGGTCGGCCGCCACCCGGAGATCGAGCTCGGCCGCTTCCTCGCGTCGCGCAACTTCCCGTACGCGCCGCCGCTGCTGGCCGAGCTGACGGTCGACACCGGCGAGGGCGTGGCCGCGGCCGGGGTGCTTCACGCGTTCTTGCCCGGGCGCGTCGACGGCTGGACCTACGCGCTCGGCTGCGCCGACATGACCGGGCCGGCGCGCGCGCTCGGGGCCGCCACGCGGGCGCTGCACGAGGCGCTGGCCACCGACGACGAGGCGAGCGGGATGGCGACCCGCGCGGTGGTGGCCGCCGACCGGGCCCGCTGGGTGGCCGGCCTGCGCCAGACCGCCGCGTCGGCGCTCGGGCGCCTGGCCAACCGCTACCGCGGCCTGCCGACCGAGCTCCGCGCGCTCGCCGAGGTCGCCGCGTCGCGCAGCGAGGCCCTGCTGGCCGACGCCGAGGAGCGCCTGCGCACCGCCGCGGGCGTGCAGATCCGTATCCACGGCGACTACCACCTCGGCCAGTGCCTCTACGATCCGGCGGCTGGCCAGTGGGCGATCCTCGACTTCGAGGGCGAGCCGACCCGACCGCTGGCCGAGCGCAGCCTGCGACAGCTGCCGCAGCGCGACGTCGCCGGCATGCTGCGCTCGTTCGCCTACGCCGGCATGGTCGGCAAGGGCGGCCGGGCCTGGGAGGAGGCGACGTCGGCGGCGTTCCTGGCCGGCTACGACGCGGCGGCGGTGCCCGGCTCGCAGCTGCCCGCCGCCCAGGCGTCGCCGCTGCTGCGCGCCTGCGTGATCGAGCGCAGCTACCACGAGCTGGCCTACGAGCTCGACTACCGCCCCGACTTCGCGTGGGTCCCGCTGCAGTCGCTGGTGGCCCTCAGCGAGGCGTCGACGCTGCCCGCCTGGCCGCGCGCGTCGCAATTTTAATTAATTGTCCCCGGGGCATGTCCTGAAGGACATGCTCCGGGCGTTCGAGCCTGTCCCGAAGCGCATGTCCCGATGGACAGGACGCGTCGGTGCCGCGTCCGGTATCCGCGCCTCGGCGTGACATGATGATATGTCTCTAGGAGCATGTCCTGAAGGACATGCTCTCAGGACGGCCGCCGCGCCCGCCGCCAGGCCAGCCCGCCGTACGCCAGCGGCACCACCGCGACGGCGAGGCCGGCGACGTCGACGAGGCCCTCGCCGAGCAGCATCGCAGTCAGGCCGGCGACGGTCAGCAGGCCGAGCCACGGCTCACGGTTCTTCATCGCCGACTCCCTCCGCGGCGCGGCCGGGCCGCAGGCGCTGGGCCCGGCGGCGGTCGAAGAACAGCCACGCGCCGTTGGCGGTGATGAACAGGGTCAGCAGGTTGCAGGCGCTCCACAGCAGCTTGAGCGGCAGGCCGCCGTAGTCGCCGAAGTGCAGCGGCTCGGACAGGAACATCGCGTGCAGGTAATTCGGCAGGGCGACGTCGCGGGCGACCTCGCCGGTGTGGGCGTCGATCATCACCGCGTCGATCATGCGCGCGTCGAGCCCCTCCGAGCCGCCGAGCAGCACCGCGTAGTGGGCCGGCGTGGTGAGGTCCATGCCGGGGTAGAGGACGGAGCGGACGCCCCAGCCCGGCTGCGCGTGCGCCGTGGCGACCTCGATGACCCGCAGGGCCGACACGGGCGGGCGCAGGACGTCGACCGGCGCGGCGCCCTGGTACTCCGCGCGGATGGCGGCGAGGTCGGTCACCTGCCACACGCCGAGGGCGATGGTGCTGAAGCCGAGCAGGAAGCCGGACACGCTGACGACGAAGGCCCAGCCGAGCACGACCGCGCCGACGAAGTTGTGGAGGTCGAGCTGCTTCAAGCGGGCGCCGCGGCCGACGCGGATGAAGCCGTAGGCGATCCGCCGCACGTAGGGGGCGTAGATCACGAGCCCCGAGACCAGCGAGACGACCACCAGGAGGCCGATCAACGCGCCGAGGAGCCGCCCGACGGGCCCGAGGAACCACTCGGCGTGCAGCTCGAACAGCACGCCGGTGAAGCTCTCTGCCGGGTCCTCGTCGCCGATCATCCGCCCGCTGGCGAGGTCGAAGTAGGCCAGGCGCGCGCGGTCGAAGCCGGTGTCCTCGGGCGCGGCGACCACCCCGAGCATGACGCCCGGGTGGTTCAGAGGGTCGAAGCCGACGCTGAGCACCCGCTGGTCCGGGAAGCTGCGCTCGAGCGTGGCCAGGCACTCGGCGACCCGCTGCTCGCCCTCGCCGGTGCCGCCCGGCACGACCCCCAGCGCAGCGTCGATCTCCTCGCGGAAGATCAGGACGGTGCCCGTCAAACACAGCACCAGGAGCGGCAAGGTGGCGATGACGCTGGTCCAGCGGTGGAGCCGGAGGTTGAAGCGGAACCAGCGTGAGACGGGAGCGGTCACGGGTGATTTTGACAATCAATATCAGAAAAATGGGCGGTGATCAACGGGCAGAACGTTGTTCTGAGTCACGGACCACGGTCTGTCGGCGAACACGGCTCGACCACCGCCTCGAGGCCGGCACCCAGGGCCGGCGTCCCGTTGGGTCCACGGATCGCGCTGCCATCGGATGTCCCTGAGGTCATGCCCTATCGAGCATGTCCTCATGGACATTTTAAAACTCGCCGCTCACGGGCACAGGCGCAGCAGGTAGGCGCTCCAGCCCTCCGCGGGCGTCAGGACGTCGTCGCCGGCGGGGAACGGATGACTGTAGACCCCGCCGAGCCAGACGCTGCCGTCCTCGCCGAGGTCCACCACGTCGCCGTACTGGGAGCCTAGGCCGCCGAAGCCGCGCACCAGCTCGAACGAGGCGTCGGGGGCCTGGCGGGTGACCCAGGCGTCGTAGCTGTCGTTGTCGACGGTGGCGAGCAACGTGTCGCCGAAGCTCATCGGCCCGACGAAGTTGCCGGCCACGGCGGTCACGCCGGCGCTGTTGGTGGCGATGTCGCTGGCGAACTGCCAGTGGGTCGGGCCGCTGCCGTGGACGCTGCTGGTGAGGTGATCGCCGGCGGGCGAGAGCGCGGCGATCCACCCGTCGAATCCGCCCTGGGAGAAGAGAAGCGGGCCGCCGAAGCCGATGCTGCCCCAGTACCAGCCGGCGAGGTGGATGGCGCCGGCGGCGTCGATGTCGACGCCGGTGACGAACGGCTTGCCGCCGCTCGGCGTGCCGGCGTTCTGGCGCAGCCAGATGAATTGCCCGTCGGCGTCGAGCTTCAGGACGAAGACGTTGTTGCCGGCGAGGGGAGAGTCGAGGCCGCCGCCGAAGTCGACGGGCTTGTTGAACTCGCCGACGAACACGACCTCGTCGGCCGGGTCGACGGCCACGCTGCGCCCGAGCAGGCCCTTGGCGGTGTACGTGCGGCGCCACAGGAGCGCGCCGGCCGAGCTGAATTTGGCCAGATGCACCGAGTCGTCAGGGCCCGGCACGCCGTCGCCGAAGTCGATACCGGCGTCGGCCTGGACCGCCAGGATCACGTCGCCGGCGCCGTCGCTGGCGACGCGCAGGCCGTGGTCGAGGCCCTGACTGCCGAACGCGTGGCTCCACACGTGTTCGCCGGCGGACGTCAGCCTGGCCAGAAACACGTCCTCGTAGCCGGCGCTGACGAAAGGACCGCCGCCGAGATCGATCTGCCCGCGGAAGCTGCCGGTCACCAGGATGTCGCCGTTCGGCGCGAGCGCGAGGCCGCGGGCGCGCTGTTCGTATTCGTTGCCGTAGGTGCGGACCCACAGCAGATCGCCCGTGGGCCCGTACTTGGCGATGAACGCGTCCTCGGGCCCGCTGGACTGCACCGGGCCGTCGCCGAAGTCGGCGACCGACCATAACCGACCGGCGACGAGCAGGTTGCCGTCCGGGTCGGCCAGGATGTCGTCGAACATCGTCGAGCCGGCGTTGGTGAGGATGTTGCGGGTCCAGGCGACCCCGTCCGAACAGTCGATCACCTCGCCGGTGGTGCTTTCAGTGGTGGTGGTGTCGGGCTCGCCGGTGGTGGTGGTGGTGTCGCCAGTAGTGGTGGTGGTGGTTGTGTCGCCGGTAGTGGTGGTGGTGTCGGGTTCGCCGGTGGTCGTGGTCGTGGAATCGGGTTCGCCGGAGGTCGTGGTGGTGGAATCGGGTTCGCCGGAGGTCGTGGTCGTGGTACCGGGTTCGCCGGAGGTCATGGTGTCGGGTTCGCCGGTGGACAGCGGGGGCGGTTCGCTGGTGCCGGTGGTCGACGTCACGCCGTCGGTCGCGCCGGACTCGCTCGCGGTGCCGCTGGCAGACTCGTCGAGGCTGGTGCTACCGATCGGCGGGGGCGGGTCGACGGTGGTGTCGCCGGTGGCGCTCGTGGAGCTGCTGGAGCTGGCGGAGTCGGCGAAATCGCCGGAGTCGTCGCCGCAACCGGCGGATTGTAAGGCGAGCGCGACGGTCAGGAGCGAGGGAATGCGGTTATGAAGCATGATATGTCGATTGCCGCGAGGCACGGCGGCAGCGTGGCGAGCAGTCTATCCGAGCGACGCAGCGTATCACGACGAATCCGACGAGTGTGGGCGATCTCGCGCCGCGTCCGATCGGGGTCGGCAATGCTACAAGGTGCAAAGAGAGCGCCCCCGGCGAATGCTCGGGGTCTCCGCCCCGGCGCACAGCGCCCGACAATCCGCTTGACCTGGCTGTGCGGATGCGTTCTCGTCCGGTCACCCCCCCATGCCCGTCAAGCTGATCGTCGCCCTCGTCCTCCTCGCCCTCGCCACGTTGATGCAGGTCATGCACATCGCCGACGGGAATGACACGATCCCCAATTACGTCAACCTCGCGCTCAAGCTGTTCCTCGTGGTCGGCCTCGTGCGAGGCAGCGAGAGCGCGCGGACGCTGGCCGTGGTGGTCGGCGTGCTCAACCTCCTGGTCGGCCTGCTCGGCGTGTTTCAGGTCGGCGCGCTCATCTCCTACCTGCCGCTGACCTTGCAGCTGCAACTGGCGGTGCCGTTCGTGTTCGGCGCTTACTTGCTTTGGTGCATGAGCCAGGAGGACGTCAAGACCTGGCTGTACAGGCGCGCCTTCGCCGGGGTCGCCGACGTCTGACCTCGAGCGCGAGCGATCGGCAGTGCGTCCTCTCGGGCTTTCCGGCGTGCACACGCCCGTCGCTCGACGGCTGCGCTTCCCCTGCGTGGGCCTGCATCCCGCGTCGTGGCGAACGACATCCTCCGGGGCGGCCGCTCGGGCGCGGTGACGCGGCTCCCGCGCACATCCACTCTGGCGGCGAGGCAGGCCCGGCCGACCTGTCCGATTCGCCATGCCGGGAGACCGCCGTCCCCTTGGCGTGACGCGTGTAGCCTCGCGCTCGCTTGCATGTACAGCACTCTCAGGAGAGAGAGCCATGCCAACTCGCACCACCAGAAGGGACAGGCGATCGTCGGACGACGCGTCGAAGCAGAAGCCGAAGCGGGCCGACGAGAAGACCGCGGCCGGACCGGGCAAGCGCAAGCAAGCGGCCGGCAAGGCGGCCAGCAAGAAGCCCACGGGCAAGCAGGCCGGGACCGGCAAGAAGAGCGCCAAGAAGACGGTCGCGGCGCAGAAGGCCGCGAGCCCGAAGGTCCGGGCGCGCAAGGCCGCCGAGCTGCCGCCGCCCGCGAAGCGGGCCTCGAAGACCGCCGCGAAGAAAGCGGCGAGCTCCCGGGCCAAGCCGGTCAAGAAGGTCGCCCGGGCCCGCGGCAAGGCGCAGGAGCAGGAAATCACCTCGGCCCCGCGCGTCCGGGCCCGCGCCCCCGAATCGGTGCAGAGCGAGAGCCGCGAGCGACGCACGAGCAAGACCGCCGCGAAGAAGACGACCCGCCGACGCCCGGCCGCGCGGGCGTAGCGGCGAACGGGGTCGATCGTCGGAGGTCTGCTCGATCGCCGGGGCGTGGCGGGGAACGGGGTCGATCGTCGGAGGCCTGCTCGATCACCGGGGGTGGCGGCGAACGAGGTCCACCGCGAGACGCCCACATGCGCTCGGCCGCCCAGCGTGGCGGCGAACGGGGTCCACCGCTGGACGCCCGCTGCTGCTCAACCGCCGGGGCGTGGCGGCGAACGAGGTCCAATTCGCTTCACTGGAAGTCACACAGAATAGCGACAGCGGCCCGAGGCGCTCCAGTCGAGCGGGCGACCGCCGGCCGTCCGCTCGACCGCCGACTCGTGAGCTCGTGCGCCCGTCTGCCGGCGCGAGATATCCATCTCAATCCTGCGCTGACATGCCCAAAAAGACATCATGTCCCGAAGGACACATCAATGAAAATCTGTCCGAGGAGTCAGCCGGTTCGCAGGTGCACCCGCGCCAGCTCGAGCTCGCCGCGCATCGCCCGGAAGCGGGTCTGCAGCTCGCGGCTCTGGGCCGTGACCTCGGCGGCCAGGGCTTCGGCCGACTGCCTGGCCGCGCGCTCGTTGGCCTCGCTGTGGCGGCGCAGCGCCAGCGCCTTGGCGTAGATGCCCTCCATGCGGCGGATCGATCGCCGCAGCACCGAGGTGGTGAAGCCGATCAGGGCCAGGGCGATCGCCCCGCCGAGCACCGTGGCGCCGAGCGACCAGCCGCCGGCCGCCTCGCCGTCGCGCAGCCGCTGGTCCTCGGCGTCGACGAGCTGGCGCACCAGCTGACGCACCGCGTCGAGCTGGGCCTCGCGCGCGGCCAGCTGCAGCCGCGACGCCTCGCCGGGCCGCACCAGCGGGCCGCCCGAGCGGGTCGCAGTCGGCGCCAGCCCGGTGGCTCCGGCCCAGCGCCCGTAGGCGGCCGCCAGCGCGGCGGCGCGGGCCTCCTGCTCGGGGTCGCCGGCGGTCAGCTCGGCCAGGCGGCGCAGCGCCGGCGGGACCATCACATGTCCCAAGTGCAAGGGCGGAAGGAACATGTCCTCATGATCGATCACGTAGCCGCGCAGCGCGGCCTCCTGGTCGATGACGAGCCGCTGGACGCGGTTGGCCTCGGCGATGACGGTGCGGGCGCGGGCCGCCTCGGCCCCGTCTTCGGCCGCGGCCACCAGCTTGAAGGCCAGCAGGGCGCACAGCAGCAGCATCACCGCGAGCGGCAGGACCAGCGCCTTCAGCATCAGCCGGCGCAGGCGCGGCACCGGCAGCTCGTCGGCCACGGCGGGCAGCGCCTGCGTCGTGTCGAACAGCGAGGCGTGCAGGTCGCGCGCGGCGGAGCGAGCGGTCATGAGGCGCCTCCGGCGATGTCGTCTTCGGAGCGCAGGCGATAACCGACGCCCGGCTCGGTCGTCAGGTAGCGCGGGCGGGCCGGGTCGCCCTCGAGCTTCTGGCGCAGCTGGGCCATGTAGACGCGGAGGTAGTGGGTCTGGCTGACCGCCTGCGGGCCCCAGACTTCCTTGAGCAGCTGCTTGTGGGTCACGACCTTGCCGGCGTATTTGAGCAGGGTGGTGAGCAGCTTGTACTCGTGCGGCGTCAGGTGGACCGGCTTGCCCGCGCGAGTGACGAGGCGGCGCGCCAGGTCGACCGTGACCTCGCCGAGCGACACGATCGGCTCCTCGGTCGGCGTGCGCTCGGCGACCCGCCGCAGGGCCACCCGGATCCGCGCCAGCAGCTCGCTGGTGCCGAACGGCTTGGTCAGGTAATCGTCGGCGCCGGCGTCGAGCGCCTGCACCTTGTCGCGCTCCTGCCCGCGCGCCGACAGCACGATGATCGGCACCCGCGTCCACTCGCGCAGCCGCGAGGTGACGTCGAGCCCGTCGCCGTCCGGCAGGCCGAGGTCGAGCAGGACGATGTCCGGGTTGTGCTCGGTCGCTCGCTGCAGCCCCTCGGCGGCCGTCTCGGCCTCGACCAGGCGGTAGTTCTGGGCGACCAGCGCCGCCCGCAGGAACCGCCGCAGCGGCGCTTCGTCCTCGACGATGAGTACCAATGGGCCCTGTTCGCTCATGTCGTCGTCTCCGCCTCCAGACCCGACGCCTGGTGGAGCAGGATCTTCGCCGTGTTGTGTAGCACGCCCTGGGGGCCGCTCATCGACGCGAGCGAGGTGTCGGGGCCGGGTTCCGGCGGGGGGGTGCCGATGGGCAGGCTGATCCGGAACACCGCGCCGCCACCGGCGCGGTTTTCGGCCGTGATCTCGCCGCCGTGGGCCGCGGCGATCGCCCGACAGATCGCCAGGCCGAGCCCGAAGCCCTGGGTGTTGGCCTTGCTGCCGCGCACGAACTTCTCGAAGATCGTCTCCTCCTCGCCGGCCGGCAGCCCCGGCCCGCGGTCCGCGACCTCGACCAGCACCCGCCCGGCCTGCACTCGTGCCACCATCCGCACGGGGCTGCCCGCGGGCGTGTGCTTGCACGCGTTCTCGAGCAGGTTGAGGATGAGCTGCTCGAACAGCACCTCGTCGAGCGGCAAGAGCGGCAGCTCGGGCTGCAGCGTGACCTGCACCTCGCGCCCCGCCAGTCGGCGGTCGAGGCGCGACAGGGCCGAGCCGATCGGGTCCTCGAGCGCGACCCAGTCGGTCCGCAGGGCCACGGCGCCGGCCTCGAGGCGGGTCATGTCGAGCAGGTTGCCGACCAGCCGCCCGAGCCGCTCGGCCTCCTCGTAGATGGTCTGCAGCAGGTCGCGCCGCGTCTCCGGCGCGATCGCGTCGCCGCTGTCCATCATCGCGCTGGCGGCCCCGGTGATCGAGGCGAGCGGCGTGCGCAGGTCGTGGCTGACGGACGACAGCAGCGAGCCGCGCAGCTCCTCCTCGCGCGCGCGGACCTCCGCGATCTGGGCCTCCTCGGCCAGGCGGACGCGCTGCAGCGCCAGCGCCACCGGCCCGGTCATGGCGTCGAGCAGCTGGCGCTCGGCCGGGCTGGCCAGCTTGTCGGGGTCGTCGGGGGCGACGCCGAGGACCCCGATCGTGCGGCCCGCGGCCGTCAGCGGCAGGTACAGCGCCTGCGCGGCCTTCAGCGTCTCGGTCCCGCGCCCGGCCGGCCCGTGTTCGAACGCCCAGCGCGCCACGCCTTCTTCGCGCGCGTCGGTGGTCAGCTCGACGTCGGTCCCGGCCATCGGCGCCAGCTCGCCGTCGTGCCCGGGCAGGAGGATGACTGTCCGTGCGGACATGGTCTTTTTGACATGTCGGATCGCGCACTCGGCGAGGTCGACCTCGCTGCGCAGCTGCGACAGCTCGCGGCTCAGCAGGTACAGCGCGGTCAGCCGCCGCTCGTCGATGCGCGCGGCCTCGGCCTGGCGGCGGCTGAGCTCGGTCAGGCCCGAGACCCACAGCGCCAGCACCAGCATGCCGAGGTAGATCGCCGCCCGCTGCAGGTCGTCGATGTGGTTCACGTCGGGGCCCTGCCGCAGCGACGTCTCGACCGCGAGGATGCTGAGCAGCGCCGCCCCGAGCGCCGGCCCGCGGCCGAGGCGCGAGCCGACCAGCGCGATGCCGACCAGCAGCAGCACGATCACGTAGAACAGCGGCAGGTGCAGCAGCCGCGTCGCGGCGATGCTGGCCACCGTCAGCGCGGCCCAGAAGTAGGCGGCGATGCGGAGCGGCGAGCGCAGCGCGGGCACCGGCGAGACCTCGTGCGGGGCGACGTCGCCGGCGATCACGTGGACGTCGAGGTCGCCCGAGCCGCGCACCAGGGCGTCGACCAGCGAGCCGCGCAGCAGGTCGCGCCAGCGGTGCTGCATCGGCTTGCCGATGATGAGGCGGGTCGCGCCGCGGGCGCGGGCGAAGCCGAGGATCTCGCGGTCGATGCGGGCGCCGCTGATGTGGACGACCTCGGCCCCGAGCTGCTCGGCCAGCCGCAAGGTCTCGCCGACCTGGGCCCGCGCCGACTCGCCGGCCAGCGCCAGCCGCGGCGTCTCGACGTACAGCGCCAGCCACTCGGCGCGCAGGCCGGTGGCCATGCGGAAGGCCGCGCGGATGAGCCGCGGCCCCAGCGGGCTCGGGTCGACGCACACGAGGATCCGCTCCGACACCGGCCCGGCGCCGAGCCGCGGGGCGCTGCGGTAGATCAGGTTCTCACGACCTGTCCGTTGGGACATGCGCCGCAGCGCCAGCTCGCGCAGCGCCAGCAGGCTGTTCTTGCGGTACATCGCCGCCGCCGCGCGGGCGTCCTGCTCGGGGATGTAGACCTTGCCGTCCTGCAGGCGCGCCAGGATCTCCTTGGCCGGCGGGTCGATGAACTCGACGTGGTCGGCGCGCTCGAACATCGCGTCGGGCACCGGCTCGCGGACCCGCATCGACGTGATCTGCTGGACCACGTCGTGCTGGCTCTCGAGCTGCTGCACGCACAGCGTCGACATCACGTCGACGCCGGCCGCCAGCAGGTCGACGACGTCGTGCCAACGCTGGCTGTGGCGCGAGCCGGTCGCGTTGACGTGCCCGAGGTCGTCGACGACCACGAGGCTCGGCCGGCGCACCAGCGCCGCGTCGAGGTGGAACTCCTCGATGACCTTGTTGCGGATCTCGACGGTGCGCGGCGGCAGGCGCTCGAGCCCGAGCAGCAGCTCGGCGACCTCCGGCCGGCCGTGGGTGTCGACCGCGCCGAGCACGATGTCGACGCCCTGCCGGCGCAGGCGCTGGGCCGCCTCGAGCATGGCGTAGGTCTTGCCGACTCCGGGCGCCGCCCCGAAGTACAGCGTCAGCCGCCCGCGCCGCGAGTCGGACACGCTCCTCTCCTCGATGGGGTAAATCAGGCTCATAGGTCTGGCGCGAACACGGCGAACAGCAACAGATCGAGCAGCTTGACGGCCGCGAGGGTGACGACGACGCCGACGAGGGCGGCGCCCAGGCGGCTGCGCGCGGGGCCCCGCCAGCGCAGCGCCAGGGGCGCCACGCAGGCGAGGGTGAGGGTGTGGACGACGAGGCCGGCGAGCACCGCGCTGCGCGGCGAGTGCAGCGCCAGCGGGTCGAGCAGCGACAGTCCTTCGGAACATGTCGCGAAGGACATGCGCTCGGCGCCGCGGACCAGCGCCTCGGAGATGACGAGCGGCACCAGCACCAGCGCCAGCGCGAGGTCGCTGGCGAGGCACCAGGCGGCCACCATGCGGCCGACGTCGCGCTGGCGGCGGCCGAGCTCGACGGCCTCGACCAGCTTGGTCGGATCGCCGTCGAGGTCGACGAGGCCGCCGGCCTCGCGCGCCGCCAGCGGCCCGGCGTTGATCGCCACCGCCACGTCGGCCTGGGCCATCGCCGGGCCGTCGTGGTTGCCGTCGCCGACCATCGCCACCCGCCGGCCCGCGGCCTGATGGCGGCGGATCAGCGCCAGCTTGCCCTCCGGCGTGGCCTCGGCCAAAAAGTCGTCGACGCCCGCCTCGGCCGCCAGCGACGCCGCCGCCGCCGGCGTGTCGGCCGTCGACACCACGGTGAACACCCCGCAGCGGCGCAGCCGCGCCAGCGCCTCGCGCACGCGGCAGCGCAGTCGCACCACCCCGAGCATGCGCGGGCCGTCGGCCACGCCGATCGCCACCCCGCCCTCGCCGGCGACCGCCTGCACCGCGGCGCGGAACTCGTCCGGCGGCTCGACGCTGCTGTGCTCGCGCACGAATTGACGGATCGCGTCGGCGTCGCCCTTGCGCAGGTGCCGGCCCGGCAGGTCGACGCCGGTCAGCCGCCCCGGCCCCGTGCCGGGCAGAAAGCGCGCCTGCTGCAGCCCCGACGGCACCAGGCCGTAGCGACGCTCGGCCAGCGCGACGATGCTGCGGCCCTCGGGTGTCTCGTCGGCCAGGCTGGCGAGGAACGCCGCGCCCGCCAGCTCCTCGACCGCGACCCCGGGCATCGGGATCAGCTCGTCGGCCTCGCAGTTGCCGCGGACCGCCACGCTCGCGCGCTCGAGCAGCAGCACGTCGACCTGGCCGAGCGCGCGCACCACCGAGGCCGCGCCGGTCACCACGTTGTGCTTCAGCAGGCGGCGGAAGGTCGCCACGTCGAGCGCCGCCTGCAGCCCGGCGAAGCTCGCCGGCACCGCGCAGGCCAGCAGCGCCAGCAGGTTGACCAGCGGCGCCGGATCGCCGGCCAGCACCAGAGTCGCCCACGGCTGCAGCGCCGCCCCGGCGGCCAGGCCGATCGCGGTCAGCGCCAGCAGCAGCACGCCCAGGCCCTGCGGCTCCTGGCGCGCGACCAGGCGGGCCCGCTCGGCCAGCGCCAGCAGCCGCTGGCGGAAGTCCTCGCCGGGGTTGCTCCACACGTCGACGATCAGCCAGCCGGTGAGGACCGCCGAGCCGGCCACCAGCGCGCGGCGGTCGGCCCCGCTCTCGCGCACCAGCGGCACCGAGCGCCCGCTCAGGGTGCTGCGAATCACCGCGCTGCCGGCCACCACCACACCGTCGGCGGGGATGTTGTCGCCCGCGGGCACGAGCACCAGATCGCCGCGGCGCAGGCGCGACGCCGGAATCACCTCGGCTTGCGCGTCGCGCCGCAGCTCTCGCAGGCGCCGCGCCATCAGGTCGCCCTCGTGTTGTAGACGAATCGTGAGGGTGCTGGCCCCCATTCGTACGAGGACGCCCGCGACCGCGAGCACCAGCAGCATCAGCCAGATCCACACCGACGTCGCGATGGTGAAGCCATCGGGGCGGAGGATCGCCAGCACCGTCGCCAGCGCGGCCGCGAGCGCCACCCCGAGCAACAGCGGCCGGCGCACGGTCAGGCGCGGGTCGAGCTCGCGCAATGCGTCGAGGATCGCCTGGCGGACGAAGAGGCGGCGCGCGGGAGATTGGTTGCGGGTGGTCACGGGTCCTCGGACACGACGCCATCGCCGGACGCGAGCGACGGCGTAGTTCAGGAATACGCGAAGTCGTCCGATCTTGCCGCAGACTCGGGGGAGCGGGCCAGGGGGGTCCACACCCGGCCCGGGCCGGCGATAGCCCCGCACATGCGGCGGCGTGTCGGCCCAGACGCGAGAGTATCAATGTTCCGAGTCGCGGCCGAAGGCCTGCGCGGCTCGCTCACCCGCGGCCGGCGATTCAGAGCAGGGCACGCTTTTCGAACTCGCTGCGCAACTTGCTCAGCGCTTGCTCCTGCAGCTGACGGATCCGCTCGCGCGACAGCGAGTAGCGCTCGCCGATCTCCTTCAGCGTCATCTCCGGCTCGTCGTCCATGCCGACGCGCTTGCGCAGGATGTCGGCCTCGATCGGCGCCAGGGTCGCGAACGCCTCCTGCAGGCCTTCCATCAGCAGGGCGCTGTCGATCTGCTCCGACGGCAGCACCTGATTGTCGTCTTCGATGGTATCGAGGATCGTCAGGCCCGACTCGTCGGACAGCGGTTGGTCGAGGCTGATCGGCGCTTCCACCAGGGCCCAGCGCATGCGGCGGATCCGCTCGACGCTGACGCCGGTGAGCGTCGCGATCTCCTCGTCGGTCGGGCGGCGGCCGTGCAGCGCCTCGAACTCGCGGCGGGCCCGCTTCACCTTGTTGTACGCGTCGGTCATGTGGACCGGCAGGCGCACGCTGCGAGCCTTGTCGGTGATCGAGCGGCTGATGGCGTGGCGGATCCACCACGACCCGTAGGTCGAGAAGCGGAAGCCCTTGCGGTGATCGAAGCGATCGACCGCCTTCATCAGGCCGATGTTGCCCTCCTGGATGAGGTCCTGCAGCGGCATCGAGCCGTGGTTGAAGCGGCGGGCGATCGTCACCACCAGGCGCAGGTTGGCCTTGACGAACGCGTTCTTGGCGGCGACCAGCGCCACGTGGTTGGCGCGCACGGTGTTGAGGTATTGCAGGAAGGGCACGCTGCCCTTGCGCGGCAGCTTGACGCGCATGCTCAGGCCGTCGTTGTTGCCCTGCTCGACGTTGGCGAGGTCGGCGAGGATACGGTCGGACACCAGGCTGTCGACGTCGGCGAGGCCCATCTTCTCCGACAGCGCCTCACGAGCCGCCTCGAACGCCTTTTGATGGCTGAGCAGGTCGCGGTCGCGCAGCGCCCGGGAGGTGCGCTTCATCGTATCGAGCGCCTCGACCGGAGATACCTCCGCGGGCAGCACCTCGCGGGCGAGGTCACAGATACCGTCGATGAAGGGCGGATAATTCAGGATGGAGCGCCAAAAGGTGGCGCGCAGGCTGGCGATGCGCACCGCGGCGGCCAGCTCCTCGTCCTTGTTCATCACCTCGACTGCCGATAGCCCGCGGAAATAAGCGGCGAGCAGACCCTGAGCGTCGCTCACGTCGACGGGGATCGTCGGCAAGACGGTCTCTTCGAGCTCGGCCGGGCGCGTCGGCTCCTCGGCGGCAGCCGCGCTGCGACGCCGGCGAGTGGCGGTGGGTCGGGCAAATGCGACGGTCGAAGCGTGTCGATTCATGGGCGCAGCATTTCCTTGAAAGAGAGGGTGGTCCGGGCCACATTTGCGGTGTCGCGGTTGGGACCCGAAGTGCCGGCCGAAAATAATCGGCCGACGGCGAACTCGACGCCTTCAAGCCTAAGGGCAGCGATGATCAAGTGGGTATCAGGACTTCGAGACCTGACCTCAAGAACCTATCAATATCGGCGTTATGCTCGCAGAACGCCGGCTGCGTGCCCGTGATGCACATTCCACGGTGATCGCGACCACGGCGACGCAGCGACATCGCGCGCGCTGTCTTTACGCGTTGCGCGTCGGCATCGGCGCTCGCCTCGGGTCCTATCGCACCAGTCGCGAAAGACTTTCACGCTTTCTTGGCCCGCGCGCGCAGCTCCTGCGCGACGCCCTCGACGAGCCGCAACCACGACACGAACACCGTCACGCCGACGACGAGCGCCACGAGGCCGAGGCCGAGCAGCGCCGCCGGCGTGCGCACGAGGGTCTGCGCGAACAATCGCAGCAGGACGAAGGCCCCGGCGGCCACGCCGACCAGCGCGGTGAGCAGCGCCGTGGCCCGCTGCTGCAGCGCCGGGGCCTCGAGGCCGATCGCCGCGCGGCGCAGCGAGAGCAGCAGCGCCAGCGCGCCGACCAGCGCGACGACCTGACCGCCGGCCCCGGCGTACTTCAGCATGTCCGCGTACGCCAGCGTCTCCGCGCGCGAGGCCGACGAGTCCTCGGGCCACACCATCCACGCGTACAGCACCAGCGTCAAGACCTCGATCGCCGCGCCGAGGCCCATCGTCACCAGCGCGAGCCCCAGCGCGCCGCGCCCGGCCACCGGCGCGTCGGCGTAGCGAGTCAGCCCCGCGACCTGGGCGATAAGCGTCGGCAGCGGCACGACCAGCACCGCGAACAACAGCTTGCCGCGGGTCGCCGGCGAGGTCAGGCCGAACGCCAGAGTGACGACGACGCCGACCACCAACACCGTGACGCGGGTGACCAGCGCGCGGAAGTAGAGGTCGAGGCCCGCCGCGGCGGCGGTCAGACGATCGGCGGCAGGCTCGCCCGGGGCGACGCGGGCGAATGCCAGCAGCGTCGCCATCAACGCGCCGATGTCGGTGACGTAGAACGCGAGGAGCATCAAGCCGCGGCGCACGAAGTCGTCGGAGTCGACCTGCTCCGGCCCCAGCACGTTGGCCCCGACGATCAGCGCCAGGCGCAGCCCGTACAGCAGCGCCGCGAAACACCACGCCATCCCGACCCCGAGCCCCCAGGCCCGCCGCGCCCGCCACAGCGCCGCCAGCAGCAGGCCCGCGGCCAGCCGCTCCGCCGCGAGCGCCAGCGGCAGGAAGGTGCTCGCCAGCGCGGCGCCTGCCTGCAGGTCGTTCGCCACGAGCCGCTGGTACCAGAGCAGCACCGCGGCCCCCAGCACCATCGACACAGCTGACCCGAGGAACATGGCCCTCGCGCCAGCATCGGCGGTGCCCCGGCGCAGGCGCAGCAGGCCGACCACGGCGATCCCCGTCAGCAGCGCGCGCAGCGGCAGGTCGGCCCGGTCGAACCATTGCAGCCAGAGGAACCAGTCGAAGTCGCCCGCGGACCGGTCGAGATGGAGCCCCAGCAGCGGCATGAGCCGCCGCGCCACCTCGTACACGAGGTCGGTGGCCAGGACGACGAGCAGCGCCCAGGCGCCGGTGCGGGCCGCGTGGGCCGAGGGAGCGGGCGTCGACATCGCCGCGAGTATACCGACTTGACGCCCGCCGGGCGCAATTGCGACCATGAGTCGCGCGTGACCGCAGCTCAAGACGTCCTCCGCGAGCTCGAGGCCCTCGGCAGCGAGCAGACCTGCAAGACCTACCGCCGCCACGGCGTGACCGAGCCGATGTTCGGGGTCAAGTTCGGCGACCTCGAAAAACTGCGCAAGCGCCTCGGCCGCGACCAGGCGCTGGCGCGGGCGCTGTGGCAGAGCAAAAACCACGACGCCCGCGTGCTGGCCGCGATGATCGCCGACCCCGCCGCCTTCGACCTCGAGACCCTCGCCCGCTGGCAGGCCGAGGCGACGTGCCACGGGCAGACCGACGCCCTGATCGGTCACGTCGGCGCGCGTCTGCCGGCGGCGCCGTCGGCGGTCGCGGCCTGGCTCGACGCTACGGGCGAGTCGCAGCGGCGCGCCGGCTGGGTGCTGGTGACGCACCTGACCCAAGAGTCACCTGACCTCGAAGACAGCTTCTTTTCAGATTTGCTGCCCCGCATCGAGCGCGAGATCCACGAGGCCCCCAACCGCACCCGCGAGGCGATGAACCGGGCCTTGATCGCCATCGGCGCCCGCAGCGACGCGCTGGCCCGCCTCGCCACCGCCGCGGCCCGCAGGATCGGCCCGGTCGAGGTCGATCACGGCGACACCGACTGCAAGACCCCCGACGCGGTGTCGTACATCGCCAAGGCCCGCGAGCACCGCGCGAAGATGGAGGCGAAGCACGGCGGAAAGGCCGTCGCGAAGCCGGCGCCGGCGAAGAAGGCGACCGCAAAGAAGGCGACGGCGAAGACGCGAAGAGCTGGCGCGGCGGAGTGATCATGGACAGAGAAGCAGCTCGCAGCTGGATCTCGCGGTGCGGCTATCCCGGCTGGGTGAGCCTGGTCGACCAGGTCTTCGACCGCCTCCCGCCCGGACTGCAGGTCAAGCAGGTCTATCAAAAATGGGCCGAGCTGCGCTTCGACCTCTCCGACTACGACGAAGATTTCGAAAAATTCATCGTCGAGATCGCGGCGCAGAGCGCGACCCTTTGTGGTGTCTGCGGCGGCGCGGGGTATCACCACTGCATCGACGGCTGGGAAGAGACGATCTGCGACGTCTGCCGCGCGCGGGCAGAGACGCGGATCGACGGACCGCCGGGCAGCGACGAGGACTTCGAGCGCTGACCGCGAGTGACGATGGAAGGATTCAGTACAGCCTGCCGAGAATGCGTGCGGCCGCTCGGCAGCGAATGGGTCCAGGCAGGCGCAGGACATACCATTCCCCCGAGCGATCGCCGTACTCTTGCGATATGAACAGGGCCGTCCGGAGCGACGCAGGCCTGGCCGGACGACGGGTCAATCGGGCAGCGCACCGGGCCGGAGCCGCGCATTCATGCCCATGGCAGCGAGGGCCCTGCCGCGCCCGCTCGCCTGACGTCGCGCAGCTCTCGCCACTCGCGCTGGCGCTGCCGGCCAGCAAGGCCGGCCGGGGCGAACGACTCAGGGTCGCTTGATGCGCCCCGCTCGCGGGCTCTTCTTCGTCGCGGGCTTTTTCTTCGTCGAAGCGGCGCTCGCCGGCGTCTTCCGTGCTGCGGTCTTCTTCGCCGATGCGGTGGCCGGAGTCTTTCTCGCTGCGGTCTTCTTCGCCGAAGCAGCGGTGGCCGTAGACTTCTTCGCTGCGGTCTTCTTCGCTGAAGCGGTGGCCTGGTTCTTCGTCACGGTCTTCTTCGCCGAAGCAGCGCTCGTCGGACGCTTCTTCGCCGTGGTCGCCACCGTCTGCGTCGCGACACGCTCGGGTGCGCTCCCGGTGCTCGCGGCGTTTGACGCTGGCACGCGCACCACGTGCAGCGCCGTCCCGTCCTCCTGCCCGAGCACGCACACCTCCCCGGCGACCCGCGCGTCGGTCATATTGAACCCGTGGCGATTCGCCAGCTCTGCGCGGAGCGAGCCGTCGGCCAGCGAGAAGGCGGCCAGCGCCTGCCAGGTCCCGCCGGCCTTCCTCGCCGACAGCGTCACCACCGCGTCGGGGGTGACGAGCGGCGGCGCGAACGACGTCGCGGCCACGCGCTTCGTCCGCCAGCGCAGCTTGCCGGTCGCGAGGTCGAGCAGCGCCAGCTCGCCGAGCCGCGGCTCGAGCACCGCGACCACGTCCGCCCCCGCGTGCACCTGCACCAGGCTCTGCGCCTCCGCCCCCTTGAACGTGAAGCTCCACAGCGGTTTCCCGTCGGCCGGTCGCAGCCGCGCCAGCTTGCCGCCGAGGTTGGTCGCCAGCACCGTCTCCCCGAACACCGACACCACATTGTCGGTCGTCCACAGGGACCTGCCCTTCAGGTCATAGGCTCGCACCACGAAATCGAGCGTGCACAAAAAGCCGCCGGCGATCGCCGTCAGCCCGGTGGCGAGACCGCCCTCGACGATTTTTTTAAACTTCCCCGTCGCCGCGTCGGCCAGCACCAGCCGGTTGGTCGCGCCGAGCCGCTTCGACGCCGTCAGGAACGCGAACACCCCGTCGCAATACGCCGCCTCCGCCGCCTCCGCCGGGGCGGCCACGCGGCGGACCTCGCGGCCGCTGGCAGGGTCGAGGAACACCAGCGCGACCGCGAACGGCGGGTCGAGCCTGCGCGTCAGGACCACCGGGTGCCCGTCGAAAATGCCGACGAACCGGCTCCCGTCCTCGACCTCGACGTCCCACAGCGGCTCGCCCGCGAGCGACGCCGCCGCGAACCGGAAATCATCGCTCGACCAGTAGACCGCGCCCGCATCGACGACGCGGGGCGTGTGCAGCGCGGCGGTCAGCCTGGCGAGGGAGTGAAGGCCCGACGAGTGCTTCGGCATCGAGCCGCGAAGCTATCACGACGGCGATCCGGATGCGCGGGCCTCAGGGCGCCGGCCAGGTCATCAGCTGCGGGTCAGGCCAGCGGAACGGGTTGCCCTCGGCGTCCGCGTCGGAAAAATGACCGCTGCAGCCATTGATGTTGCCGGGCTCGTTCAGCAGCGTCCAGAACGACCCGCACACCTGATCGGCGATGAACGCCCGGCACTCCTCCATCGTGTGCTGGCCGCTCTCGGGGTTCGTGTAATAAGCGCGCACGAACTCCCACGCGAGCGCCTGCAGGTCGGCGGCCGGCTCCGCGGGCACGCCCTGCGGCACCGGGGCGCCGATCGGCGAGCTGCGGAACACCGCGGCGTGGGTGACCAGCGCCGCGTAGTAGGCCCCGAGCGGCGTCAGGTGGACGTCGTCGCTGAACAGCTGGTCCAGCTTCTCGTTCACCGCACCCTCGATGCCAGCGACCTCGCCGGCGAGCGCCGCCTCGACCAGGTGGACCAGCGCCGCCCCGACTGGCAGCGTCGTCACGCGGTCGGGTCGGCCCTCCGCCTCGAGCGTGTGATTGACCTTGGCCGCCACGCACTCCCAGGCGAACAGCGCGTTCTTCTCGTGGGCGATCCACGGCTCCGGGTCCGCTTTGTTCATGCTCAGCCAGCTGTGATAGAGGAGCGTCTGGCCCGCCGGGTTGCCGTCGATCAGGCGGTCGTGGTAGTGGCGCAAGAGGCCGGTCGTGTCCTCCCACTGGATCGTGCCGAGGATGTCGTGCCGCTCGGTAATCACCAGAGTGTCGTAAAGCTCGCCGGGGCCGAGGGTCTGCGGCGCCTTGAGCTCGGCGATGACGTCCATGTCGCTGCCGTCGCGGTTCTTGCCGGTCCGGTAGCCGGGCCAGTCGAGGTTGTCCCAGCTGTTGCCGAGCGTGCGCACGCGGATCGGCGAGCCGATGCCGATCTGCTGATTATAATTAAAATCGTCGCCGAGGCCGGCCGCGATCTCGAGCATGAAGTCGGCCAGCGGGTTGTCGGTGAGGCTGTGCCCCGACAGGAACACGCGGGCGTGGTCGCGCTCGCTCCAGCCCGGATCGACGGGCGGATCGCCGGTGGTCTCGTCGGGGCCGGTGGTCTCGTCCGGGCCCGTCGTGCTCGCGGTGGTGGCGGACGGATCTGCGGTGGTCGGCTCGACGCTGGTCGTCTCGCCGTTGGTGGTCCCGTCGCCCGTCGTCGGCGCGGTCGGCCCGCCCGAGCTCGTGCCGCCCGTGGCCTCGCTGCTGCCGGTCGGGTCGCCTCCCGTCGGGCCCCCGGTCGACTCCGTGGTCCCGCCGGAACCTCCGTCCGGACAGGCGGAGAGCGCCGCGGCCACGGTGAGACCGAAGGCGAGCTGCAAGGAGCGACAGGAAGCGAGGGCAGGGTGCATGCGGCCGACGGTAGCCAAGATGGCCGGCGCTGTGCAACCTCGTACGCCGCTCGAAGCAGCGCCGAACCCCGCGATCGCCGCTCGCCATGGAATCATAGGACATGTCTTTTTAGACATATATCCATTCGACGACCCCGGCCACGCCGAGGACGCGAGCCCCCGCGCGCGGGGCTGCGCCCGCAGGCCTCACGCGCGCGACAGCGACGCGAGCTTCGGCTCGCCGCGGGTCGCCAGCCAGCCCGCGAAGTCGAGCAGGCCCGGGTGCAGGCGGCGGAGCGCGGGGATGTCGGCGCGGGTCCGGTAGCGCTCGATGAATGCCATCACCCGCCTCAGGGCGGGGTTGTGCTGGACGACCTCGGGCGGGCATCGCTCGTACGCGATCGTCCGGCCCGCGGCCCGGCCGAGCGCCGCGGCCAATTCCTCGCCGGTGCGCACGTCCCCGACCAGAGGCAGCACCGTGCCCGCGTGCGTCTGCGGATCGGCGAAGGCGATCGCCGCGAACTTGCCGATGTCGTCGGCCGCGATCAGCGGGACCGGGTCGTTCGGCCGGCCGAAGTACGCGACCTTGCCGCGCGAGAAGCCGAGCCCCTCCGTCACGAAGTTCTCCATGAACGACGCCGGCCGCAGGATCGTAGATCGTTGACCGATCGCCCGGATGTGCGCCTCGATCTCCCACTTGCTCGCCAGGTGCGGGACGTCGCCCGCATCGTCCGCGCCGTCGACCGACGTGTACACCAGGTGCGCCACGCCGGCCGCCTTCGCCGCGTCCGCCACGCTCTTGCCCTGGCGGACCTCGTCCTCCGGCGTCACTCCGTACTGCGCCTGGCCCGCGCTCGGCTGGACGCTGAACACCCCGTGGGCCCCGCGCAGCGCCGCGTCGAGCGACGCGCGGTCGTTCAGGTCACCGTGCACGAGCTCCAGCCCCGCCTCGGCCAGGGCCCGCGCCTTCGGCCCGTGCGGGTCGCGGACCAGCGCGCGCACGCGCCAGCCGTCCTCGATCAGATGCTTCGCAGTCGCGCCGCCTTGCTGGCCGGTCGCGCCGATCACGACGATGAAATCATTCCTCCGGGACATCGACACCTCCTCGCGGCGATGTCATAGATCTCCATCGCAGGACGAAAAATGGCCAAATCGCCGAGATTTCGATCCGATCGTCCAGAACTGGGCGTCGCCGCGGACCCGCTGACGGACGTGCTCGCGGCGATGCACGTCCGCAGCGCGCTCTACTTCCGCCTCGAGGCGACCGCGCCGTGGGGCGTGCGGTTCGTTGCGGTGCCGCACGCCAAGTTCGCGATGGTCGCGCGCGGTGGCTGCTGGCTGACGGTCAAGGGCGAGCCGGGGCCGATCGCGCTGCGCGCGGGCGATTGCTTCGTCGTCTCCGACGGCTCGGAGTTCGTGCTGCGCGACAACCTGCGCAGCAGCACGGTGCTGTGCCGGGAGCTCGCGCAGTCGATCGAGGCGGGCATCGTCCACCACGGCGGCGGCGGGGCGCAGACCGTGGTGATCTGCGGGTGGTTCACCTTCGACGCGTGGAGCAGCGCGCCGCTGATCGAGCTGCTGCCGCGCCTCCTGTGCGTGCAGACCGACGGCGCGCAGGCGGCCGCGCTGCAGGGGACGCTCGACCTGCTGGCCGCCGAGACCAGCACGGCCGCGATCGGCTCGCCGATCGTCGTCAGCCGCCTCGCCGACATCCTGCTGGTCCAGACGATCCGCGCCTATCATGCCTCGGGGGCGGCCGACGCGGTGGGCTGGCTGTCTGCGATCAAGAACCCGCAGATCGGTGCGGCGCTCCGCGCCATGCACCGCGACGTCGCCCACCCGTGGTCGGTCGAGGCGCTGGCCGGCGTGGCCGGCATGTCGCGCTCCGCCTTCGCCCTCCGCTTCAAGGAGCTCGTCGGGGCGCCCCCGCTCGAGTACTTGACCCGCTGGCGCATGTACAAGGTGGGCTGCGAGCTGCGCGGCGGGACCGCCAGCGTGGCCGACGCGGCGGCGCTGGTCGGTTACGAGTCGGTCGGCGCCCTGAACCGGGCGTTCCAGCGGGTCCACGGCGTCACGCCCGCGGCGTTCCGACGCGCAGTCGCAGCCGGCGAGCCCGCGCCCCGTCGATCTCGCCCCGCTATGCGGGAGGCCTGATCGTGTCGCGGCCGTCCGATCGGCGAAGTCGGCTGCGGCTGTCGCGGCGGCGGCCCGCCGGCCTGCGTCGACGTCGGCGGATCGGCGGTTTTCGGCCCACGAATCCGCGCATTCGTCCGTGTCGTGATTGTCGACGGTCAATGGCAGGGGTGTGACGCGACGACGATCGCGCGGGCGGGGCGTGACGCGGGCGTCACGGAGATCGGTGCGATCTGCTCGCGCAGCGATTCCTCGGGGTCGCCGAACCTCGCGGGTTGTTCCGAGCCCGCGGACGACCGCGGATCGACCGCCCTGACCCGCCAGGGCGGCGCGGCCCCGAGGCGCGAGCGCGCGATCGCATGCATACCTGCATCCGCGGCCGTCCCCGCTCCCGAGGTCCGGTCGGGGTCACGCGGCTTGTCTGCGGCGAGCTCGGCGGCGTACCTTGCGACGCACGGGTGGAGGCGCGAACGCGATGGTCGAGAACACGCGGCTGAGCCGGCGAATCGTCTACCTGCCCCTTGGGGCAGCTCTCTTCGCGTTCGGGTGTTATGCCCCGGACGCCCAGGTCGACACCGAGGGCCCCGCGACGACCGGGTCCGAGGGCACGTCGACCACCACGGACGGCGAGACGCCGACCACGGACGCGCCGACGAGCACCGCCGGCACCGGCACCACCGGCGAGCCGAACGGCGACTGTTATTCGACGCGCGACTTCTTCGCCGACAAGGTGTGGGCGAAGGGCATGGGCACGCTGTGCGTGCAGTGTCACGAGCCGACCGGCTCGGCGGCGGCGAAGGGCGCCAAGTTCCGCCTGCTCACGCCCGTGTACCCCGGCTTCATCGAGGCCAACCTGGCCAACATCCAGGGCCTGGCCGGCTACGAGTTCGAGGACACCCCGCTGATCCTCGCCAAGCCGAGCGGCGTCGTCGAGCACGGCGGCGGCGCGGTGCTGCCGGCCGAGAGCGAGCTCTATGAGAACATCGAGGCGCTGCTCGAGCAGCTCGAGGACCCGATCGAGTGTCCGCCGCCGACCGCCGGCGAGAGCTTCCCGGACGTAATCCTGCTGGACCCGGTGGAGACGCTGCGCAAGGCCTCGCTGCACCTGGTCGGCCGCCTGCCGCTGGAGGACGAGATCGCCGCGGTCGAGGCCGACGGCGAGCCCGGCCTCGCGGCTGTCCTCGAGGACATGATGACGGAGGAGGCGTTCTACGCCCGCCTCACCGACGTCTTCAACGACACGTTCCTGACGGACATGTACTACGGCGGCGGCTCGCTGAACAACATCAACGCGGGCACGCCCGACTGGCCGAACGTCGCCAAGTACTTCGACAAGATGAACCCGATGCCGGACGATCAGAAGCAGCGGATCCACCGCGCCGTCGCGCGCGAGCCGCTCGACCTGATCAACTACATCGTCCGCAACGACCGGCCCTTCACCGAGATCCTCACGGCCGACTACACCGTCTTCACGCCCGACTCGGCCTTCATCTACGGCGTCGCGGCCCGCTTCGAGGACCCGAACGATCCGACGGAGCTCAGGCCCGGCGTCCTCAAGGTCACCCGCAACGGCAAGGAGATGACCTACCCGCACGCCGGCGTCCTGACCTCGCCGATGTGGCTCAACCGCTTCCCGACCACGCCGACGAACCGCAACCGCCACCGCGCGCGCAAGGTCTACGACCAGTTCCTGGCGACCGACGTGCTGGCGCTGGCCAGCCAGGCGATCGACCCCGACGCCGGGGCCGCGTTCGCCAACCCGACGCGCGACGACGCGACCTGCGCCCAGTGTCACATCACGATCGACCCGATCGCCGGGGCGTTCCAGATGTTCGACAAGAACAACCAGGAGTTCCTGCTCGAGAAGCCGACCTGGTTCCCCGAGATGTTCGCGCCCGGCTACCAGTTCGAGCTGATGCCGACCGACCAGTCCGCCACCGGCGTGCAGTGGCTGGCGCAGAAGGTGGCGAACGACCCGCGCTTCGCCCTGTCGGCGACGTACAAGATGTACCAGGCGCTGACCGGCGAGGAGCCGGCGCGCTACCCGACGAACGCCGCCGCCCCCGACTACATGCAGCAGCTGGCCGCGTGGGAGACCCAGGACACCTTCATGCGCGCGGTCGCGGCCGAGTTCGTGGCCGACAACCACAACCTCAAGACGATCATCGTCAAGCTGATCCTGAGCCCGTACTACCGCGGCGTGCAGGTCGCCAACGAGCCGAGCGAGGAGCACAAGGCCGAGCTCGCGCACGTCGGCACCGGCCGGCTGTCGACCCCGGAGCTGCTGGCGAAGAAGGTGATGGCGACCACCGGCGTGCGCTGGGGCGGCACCGGCGACCTGCTCAACGGCGAGTACAAGCTGCTCTACGGCGGCATCGACTCCAACGCGATCACCCAGCGGCTGACGAGCATCAACCAGCTGATGGCGAGCGTGGCCCAGCGCATGGCGGTCGAGGTGTCGTGCAGCGCGACCGCGTTCGACTTCACCAAGCCGGCCGCGGAGCGCCTGCTGTTCCCGCTGGTCGAGGCGACTCACTCGCCCGACTTCCAGGAGGCGGAGATCAAGGCCAACATCCAGCACCTGCACCTGCGCATGCTGGGCGAGGACCTGGCGATCGACGACCCGGAGATCGAGCGGACCTACGACCTCTACCGCGAGACGTGGCTGGCCGGCGCGCAGAACATCGCCGACACGATCGAGGGCAAGGGCCTCGGGCCGTGCGGGGCGACCAAGGACCCGAACACCGGCACTGCCCTGCCCGACGAGCAGAAGCTGACGAACGACGACGCCTACACCATCCGCGCCTGGCAGGCCGTCATCGCCTACATGCTGTCGGACTTCGCCTTCCTGTACGAGTGAGTCAACCCAGCGAGATCGGAGAGTTACGACCATGGATCGCCGCAGCTTCCTCAAGATCGCCGCCGGGACCGGACTCGCCGTCGCCCTGCCGCGCCACGCCCGCGCCGCGCTGCCGCCCTACAAGGGGCCGTTCTACGTGATGATCAGCGCACGCGGCGGCTGGGACCCCGTGTACCTGTGCGACCCCAAGCCCAAGGGCACGTTCAACCGCCACTACGACTACGACCCGGCCGACCCGACGGCCATCGGTGACATCCGCTACGCCGACATCCCGGTCCCCGCCAACCTGGTGACCGACCCGCTGTCGCTGCCGTACATGATGAAGAACGCCGACTTCTTCGCCAAGTACGCCAGCAAGATGGTGGTGATCAACGGCCTCAACATGGCGACCAACAACCACGACCGCGGGGTCGTGACGATCTGGTCGGGTCGCGGCGACGGCAACTACCCCAACTTCGCCGCGCTGGTGGCCGCGACGCGGGCGCCCGAGCACCCGCTGGCGTTCATCTCCGGCGGCGGCTACTCGGGCACGGGCAACCTGATCCCGGTCACCCGCCTCAACTCGGTGGCCTCGTTCCGCAAGCTGGCCGAGCCCAACCGCGTCAACCCGGCCGACCCGAACAACACGACGACGTACCTCCACCAGGACACGTTCGACCGCATCGCTCAGGCGCAGCAGGAGCGCCTGGCCGCGTTCAAGGCCAAGCAGAACCTGCCGAAGATCGAGGCCGCCGCCGGCCAGCTGTACCTCGCGCGCGGCAACCTCGACCTGCTGTCGTCGGTGGCCCTGCCGGACACGCTCATCGACCTGCCCAACGAGATGGGCGACCTCGAGCGCATGGCCCAGCAGACGCAGTTGGCGATGGCGGCGTTCACCGCCGGCCTGGCCGTCGGCGTGAACCTCGAGATCGGCGGCTTCGACACCCACGCCAATCACGACACCGTGCAGGTGCGCCAGCTGGCCAAGCTGAACTGGGGCATCGACTACGTGATGTCGCAGGCCGCGATGGCCGGCATCGACTCCAACCTGATCGTCATGGTCGGCTCCGACTTCGGCCGCGGCAAGGGCTACAACGGCATGGACGGGGGCTCGGGCAAGGACCACTGGCCTGTCTCTTCGGCCATGTTCCTCAGCGGCAACCCGGGCCTGATCGGCGGCGGCGGCCGGGTCATCGGCGCGACCACCGAGGCCGAGCAGCTGCCGATCGGCATCGACCCCGACACCCTCGAGCTCGACGAGTCCGAGGACGGCATCGTCCTCACCGCCCCCCACGTCCACCTGGCCCTGCGCCAGCTCGCCGGGGTGGCCGAGAGCCCCGCGGCCAAGAAGTTCGGCATCATCACCGACATGCTGCCGCTGTTCGGCTGAGCGGCGGAGCTGTCCGAATGGGCAGATGAATGCGACGGCGGCGCCCCGGTGCCGCCGTCGTCGCGAGCAGCGCCTGACGGCACATGTCTTGAAGGACATCTGCATCGACCTCGCCAATTCCGGGTCGCCTGCGGCAGCGCCGGCGTCGCTCCGGTCCTCGCTCGGGATCGGCGATCACCCGCACCTCCGCCGCGGCACCGTCTTCGAGGTCGGCGATCGGCCCCTGGAACATCATCGGCAGGTTCCTGCGGTCATGCTGGACCGCGATCGACCGACAGCGGCAGCGCGACCGGCGCGGTACTGGCACTCGGAGCCGTGACCCTCGTGCACGAACTGCAGCGAGCGGACAATTTTTGTGACCGCTCCGGCTACTTCAGCCCGAGGCAGCGCTGCGGCGTCGTTCGAGCCCGATTCGGACCTCGTCTTCGTGCATGCCGGGAAAGTCGCAGGATCTACTTATGCTCGGCGCTTCACTTGTTACCCCCACTAGGTCATTCGGCCCTCCCTCGTGCTCGCCACGTCGCCGTGATCGTCGCCCGCAGCGTGGCGAGGGCCTCGGCCGGCTCCGAGAGCGCCTCGGGCGCGAGCATGCCCGCCTGCAGGCCCACTTCCACGAGGTTCTGGCCGAGCTGCGCGGGCGCGATGTCACGCACCTCGGCGCGCCGCAGCGGGCGGCGCGTGAGCGCCTGATCGAGGAGCTCGCGCGTTACGCTCGCGAGGGCCGCTTCCCACGCAACTACGTGTCGCGCGAGCCGCTCCCGATCTTCATCGACCCGCACGGCACGCGTTGCGCGATGGCGCGGTTGATTGAGTCGACCGGGCACGCGGCGCTGGTGGCCCGAGTGGCGACGCACCGCAACTTCGCGCTAGTCCGCGAGCTGGAGGGCGATGCGGCGCTGCAGGCGTGGCTCGACGAATTCGGGCTCACGGCGGCGGAGGCCGGGCGGATCCAGCCGGAGTACTGCTTCCTCACGAAGGCCGAGGACTGCTTTTGCAACCAGCTGGGCTCTGAGGGTACCCAGGCGGTGCTCGAGGGCGTCGTCGTCGAGGGGCCGAGCCCCGAAGAGGTCGGGGTCCGTGTCGACGCGGTCCACGGCACGACGACAGCGAAGGTCGGGGACATGGTCACGGCCGACGTCGTCCATCGCGGCGGCGAGACCCCGATCGGCCACCCCGTGCTGGTCGCTCAGGCGGGTGACTTCAACACCCTCATCAGCCTCGAGCTCGATGATCAGTTCGTCGCCGCCTGCAGCTCGGAGGTGCCGCCGCTGGCGAAGGAGGCGGCGATCGCCGGCCTGCTCGCGGAGAGCGACGCCCAGTGCATCGCCGCGTTGAAGGAAGAGTCCTCGGTGTGGGGAGAGTCGATCTGCGAGGACGATTCCGGCTGCGGTTGCGTCGCGCAAGAACGGGGCGCGAGCGGGCCACTCTTGGTCTCGACGGTCCTGCTCCTGGTATTCTCGCGCCGTCGGCGACGTCGATGACGCGAGCTCGGCGGCCAACGCCCCCGGCCGCCGATGTGCGAACGGCCCGGAAGACCGACGCTCGACCGCTGCTGCTCTGCGTCGCGGCGACGGTCCCGCCAGGTGCAGGCCGGCGAGCCCGAGTCCGCTTGTCATTCGGGGCGCCAGCGACATCCCTGGGCGGCGTCGGCAGGGGCGACGCCGGCGGCGCGCTGTCACGATTGCCGATCGCCGGAGCTCGCCAGCGAGCCCATCGGAGAGGAGGCTCAACCATGCACCGAGTACAAGCGGGCGGCGAGTCGCGGCATTGAGCACCTGCCGGGACATATGATCGGAGAGCATGAGCCCGAAGGTCAGCGTAAAGACGACTCAGGCGAAGATCCGCGGCACCTTCGGCGTGCCCTCGATATCGGCGTCGATGATGGTCACCTCCGCCCTCGAGAGCGAGGTCGTCCGGATGCGTCGCGGCATCGCCAGTCAGGCGGCGCGCTGCGTGAGCCCCTTCTGGCCCGGCGTGCGGTTCGAAGCGAAGCACTTCCGGGCCGCCGGTCCGGTGGACGCGCATGGCTCGTTCTCCTGTTCAACAACCCTGATTATTCGCCGCTCCCCGGTCGTGTCCAGCGCGCTCGACCGGATCCGTTCAAGCGCCCGCGACTGTCTGCCGCGCGTCTGCTGCTCACTCGCACGACCCATTCGGCCGAGCTGATCCGGCACTGGAGGCCTCGCGCGGCGCGTCCGCCGGCGGGCCAAGGGCGGCATCCAGGTCATCGGCGTCGGCGGGGCCTCACGGGGCCGCCGTCGCCGCGAGCGGCCTTCTAGCTGCTCCAAAGGACAGGTAGACGGCGGCGCGGCCAGGACGGCGAGCGGCGCGGCGCCCAGTCTTCACTGACAGCCGTCCCCGGGCTCGCCTGCGCGCTCTTGCGCGATGCTCTGGCGGAAGCTCCCGGTCGCCCCGGTCTTCCACGCCGGCTCTTCTTGCAGAGGCACGTTGCCGGCGTCGTCGACGTCCGTGCCGTGATGGGTGTACTGCGTCCACACCGAGCGGGCCCCCGGCGAGTCCGGGCCGCGCCCGGGGCGGTACGTGTACACGCCCTGGCGCGGCACGAATTCGGGGTCGGCCGCGAGGCAGCCGGTGTTGTTCCGCTCGTCGCTCAGGTTGGCGATCACCAGCACCTCCGCCAGCGCGTCGCCGTCGATGTCGGCGATCACGGGGTATTCGTGGCTCGTCCCGCTCGAGTTGCGGATGGTCGTGCGCACCGTCCCGTCGGCGCCGTCGATCAGTCGGAACGCGCACTCGTCCTGGTGTGCCACCTCGAGCCGGCCGTCGCCGTCGAAGTCGAACACCGACGCGGCGTTGCTCGCCGACGACATGTCCTGCGTCCTGAGCACCCAGCGGGCGAACATCGCCCCGGGCGCGGGCTCGATGACGTCGGAGTTCACGATCTCCTCGTCCGGGCGCGCGAAGTCGTAGACCGCGTAGGCCATGCCACCGCTGACGCCGACCTCGAGCCGGCCGTCGCCGTCGAAGTCGGCGATGGTGGCCGGGCCGCCGAGGTTGCCGCCCTTGATCGGGATCGGCTGGGTGCGCTTGCCGTCGTCCTCCGCGCACGCCTCGCCGGACGGATCGACGCCGCACCACAGCTTCCCGGTCGCGCCGTCGATCACGCGGATGTCGGGCCACGCGGTCAGCACCACCTCCGGCGTGCCGTTGCCGTCGAGGTCCGCCACCGCCGGAAACCCGTCGTTGCCGCGACCGCTCGTGTTCTGCCACATCAGCGACAGCGTCACCTGCGGCGGGTCGCCGGGCACCCACGTCACGCGCCACGCCTCGCGCCCGCTCACGATCTCCGGCGTGCCGTCGCCGTCGAGGTCCACCACGGTCGCCAGGCCGCCGGGGTAAAGCGCCAGCCCGTCCTTCTCCGGCACGCCGGCCTCCGCGCCGAACCCCGGCTCGTTCCACACCACCAGGCCGTCGTGATCGAGGATCGCCGCGCCGAGAACGATCTCCGCCTCCGGATCGTCGTCGAGGTTGGCCACCGCCGGCGCGCCGTTGTCGAAGCGGAACCGGGCGATCTCGCCTTCGGACAGGTGCGCCGTCCACAGCGGCTTGCCCGTGCCGTCGACCGCGTGGATCGGCGCCAGCGAGCCGGGCCCCTCGACTCGTCCGACGTAAATGATGTCGGGCACCTGGTCGCCCGAGACGTCGGCGAGGGCGAGCGTGGCGCGAGCATTCGAGCCGAAGCGGCCCTGGGCCGGGTCGTGCGCGATGTGCCATTTTTCGCTGCCGGTCGCCCCGTCGAGCAGGACGATCTCGCCGGCCTTGCTGCTCCACGGACCGGCGTTGACCACCACGTCGGTGAAACCGTCGCCGTCGACGTCGGCGACGAGCGGCAGCGACAGCACCTCGCGCTCCGTCCATTCCCACGCCCCGGGCGCGTCGAACGGGCCCTCCTTGCAGGCGATCGAGTCGTTGCATCCGAGCGCCGCGAGCGCGAGCGACGCGGGACCGACGCAGGCAGCGACGACGGCGACGGACGACTTCAGCGCGCCGAGGATGCGCGACGCACGGCCACCAGGAAAGCGCCCGTGCAGCCCTCCGCTACGGGTCGCGCGGCTGTCGGTGAACGGTCTGCGGCTCCTCATCACTTCACCATGCCTCTCTCGCGCTGCGAGCTCTGGACATCCTCAGTTGTAGTTGCCGCCGCCGCGGAAAAAATTGGAGGAGACAGGCGAATATTTTCGCGCGGGTGGGCTGGCTCTGGCTCCACGAGGGAAGTGATTCAGGCGGGGCTTGCTTGGCCCCGCCGGTGTAGGCCGCGGCCACCGCGTCACGATGCGGTTCGTCGCCCACTCACGATTCAACGCTCCCGGAGCGAGGCAGTCCGCGAGTCATCCTGGGTCCGGAATCCCGCACCGAAGCGGCCGGCGAGCTTGGCCATGTGTTCAGGCGAAACGGGTGACGCGACGACTCCTGTCAAACGCGGCATGCCCTTCGCGCTCACGAGCGCAGCGATGACAGCATCCAGATCGGTTCCCTCGACCTCCTCATCCTGACTCAGTGCCGTTGCGTCGAAGTCGAGGTGTAGCTCGGTGAGGTTGGGCAAGTCGGCGCGGCCGAGGCTGTCCGCGGTCGTGTGGTTGACCTCCAGACGGAGCTCGCGCAGGCGCGGCAGTCGCCGAGCGACGAGACCTCGCTGCGACGCCGCGAGATCGTTGCTCAGGGTCAGAGACTCGAGTGCGGCAAGAAGTCGAGACCGTCCAAACCCGGTGAGGGCCGCGCTCGAGAGATTGCAGCTCCGTAGGCGCAGGTGGCGGAGAGCGGTCAGGTAGGGAGACGCGACGAGGGACGCGAGCTCGTCATCCTCGACCCGCGAGAGGACGAGGTGCTCGACGGTCGTCATGCGTGCCGAGCCGGCGACGATCGCAGCGGCTCCCGAGACGTCGCCCAGACCGAGATGCGCGACGGCCAGGCGCGGCGACGTGATGAGCGCCGAGAAGCCGGGGCCAGGCACGGCCGAATCGCCGTCACCGTCGAAGCCGAGGCAGCCCTCGAGATCGAGCCCACGAAGGCGAGACAGGCCCCGGGCCCGGGCCAGGGCGTGACAGCCCTCTTCGCCGATCGCGGAACGTGCGAGGTCCAAGTAGGCTAACGCGGGCAGGTCGAACAGACGACTCAGCCCCGCCGGGCCGATGCCGACGCGGGGGAGCGCGAGGCTCTCCAGCCGCTCGAGACCGGCACCGGCGAGGAGGTCGGCCAGATCATCACCCACGGGGATGTCACCATCCTGAGCGTCGGGCATAGCGAGGCCGAAGCGGCGCAAGTTGGTCATCTTGCGCCGAGCCAGCGGCGCGTATGCCTCGAACGTGTGGAGCCCGACGGCCAGCTCGAGCTCGTCCAGGTGGTGCAGGAACGGCGACGCGAGCACCTCGGCGACCCCCGTGGCACCGAGCCAGTTGCAGTCGATGCGCAGCTCGGAGATGGCCCGTAGCCGAGAGCACCGAGTGAACGCGGGCACCAGGTCCTCGGACCCGAAACGCTCGTGGATCCAGGCGCGATGGAGGTCGATCCAGGACGCGGCGACTTCCCTCTCGATGCCGCGAGCCATGCGGCCGGCCAGGACTTCGTCGAGTCGAACGAGACCCACCACGGACAGACGCGACTCCACGGCGACGTCATCGCGGAGCAGCTGTCGCGCGGCGAGCTCGCGGGGCCAGGGCTGTTGGAGCATGGTCGGCAAGGTATCGACGAATCCGGCGCGGCGGCAAGTGGCGATCGCGCGAACGGCTTGACCGTCGATGGCCCTTGCGCTCCTACTCTTCTCCGTGACCAGCAAGCGCGTGCCCGGTGGGGTGGTACACAAGCTCCCTGTAGACCTTCGTGAGGCGCTGCTCGCGAGCTCCGCGGCGCTCGCTGCCTGGAGGGACATCACACCCTTGGCACGCAACGAGTTCATCTGCTGGGTCGAGGACGCGAAGCAAGCGATGACGCGAGAGCGCCGCATTCGCAGGACCCGAGATGAGCTGGAAGAAGGCCAGCGCCGGCCCTGCTGCTGGCCGGGGTGCAAGCACCGCGAGCGAACGGGTGGGTGAGCCTCCGCCCTCTGCCCGCGACGAGGGTGCCTCGAATGTCGCCCCCGCGGAGAATGGGCGCGAGCCGCAGCGCAAGTTGGTATGGATAGGGTCCGGGATCGGCGTCGCCGGCACGCCGGCGAATGTGGATACTCCGGTCGCCGCCTACTCGACGCGTGAGCCCGGTCGACGATATTTCAGAAGCTGTCAAGTCGTGGCGCCCCTTTCCTGGGTCCAACAAAACAACCAACGTTCCCGGGGTTCTCAGCCCCCTGGACGATGTTAAGCGCGTTGTAGGCGCCGGAAGGCCTATAGAAGCCCACGGAGGACCCCCGGCGCGAGGATCTGGTGTGGCGTTCGATGCGCCATTCCAAGATCAGACCGGTGAACGCTCGGACCTCTGATTGCGCTTTCTCACTGTAATGAGGCGAATCGCGGGTCCTGCCTAGGAGGACTGCGCGTCCGCTTGCGCGGCGACCGCCGCCGCGCATGTCCGTGGAGACATGTGTCACGGCCAATGGCCGTTTATTGACATGTCTGTAAGGGCATGTTCAAAAAGACATATGTGCAATCACCGCCGCGCGCGCAAATGCGAGCGCGGAGGACACGCATCATTGACGCTTTCTTGAGCCGGCGAGATGGTGGGCCGAGGAGGTGTCTCGATGATTCTCGCAAGGACCCTGGCGAAGACGACGATGTGCGTGGCTGTGCTCGCTGTCGGCTGTGTCAACGAAACATATGGGCCGGACGAGGAGGAGTCCCACGAATGGCATCACCTGAACCTCGCTGCGGCTGACAGCGGCGGCGACACCGGCGGCGACAGCGACACCGGCGGCGACACCGGGGGAAAAGAGGGGGAGGCCGGCCTCGACGGCGCGACGGTGGTGGGGGTCGAGACCCTCAATGTCACGATCCCGAAGTCGCTGCACGGGCAAGCGCTGGACATCCCGGCCAAGCTGGTGCGCCCGAAGTGGTCGAAGGCGGTCGGCAAGCGGCCGGCGATGATGGTGCTGCACGGCTCCGGCGGCCTGCTGAAGGACGGCAAGACCAAGGACGCCCCGTGCAGCGACCAGATGGAGTCGCAGTTTGCCACCTGGTCGGATCGCCTGGCCAAGATGGGCTACACCGTGCTGCTGCCCTCGAGCTACTCGGCCCGCGGCTTCTGCGACAAGCACAGCCAGGCCTCCAAGATGCCCAAGACCTTCGACACCAACACCGAGCAGATCATCGGCCGGATCTACGACCTCGACGCCGCCTCGCGCTATTTGTGCCAGCGCCCCGAGGTCGACTGCGAGAGCATGGGCCTGCTCGGCTTCTCGCAGGGCGGGACGATGACGATGCTCGGCGTCCACTGGCAGCTCGAGCACGCGATCCAGTACTTCCGCCAGACCAAGGGCGGCACCGTGGACGTCCAGGTGCCGGACCTGAAGCCCGGGCGGCCGGAGTTCCAGGTCGGGATCGCCTACTACCCCGGCTGCGGCTTCGACGGGGCGGTGCCGCTGTCGACCAGCACCAACGCGGCCGTCGAGAACAAGTACCTGCCGACCGCGCCGCTGTTCGTCCTCCACGGCAGCGAGGATTCGCTGGTCGAGCACTGCAGCACCAAGTACGGCACCGGTTCGCGGGAGGTCCAGGCCGGCCAGGTCGCAGCCAAGACCAAGGTGCCGAACCTCTACGGCATCACGGTCTACCCGAACGCCGGCCACTCGTTCGACAGCGCCGGCGACAAGGCCGACGGCGGGACGCCGGCGGGCAACCTGGCCGCCAAGGATGCGGCGCTGAAGGTCGCGCTGAAGCAGATCGTGCTGGCCCTGGGCGAGTGACGCTCCGCCGGCGCGCCGGCGTGGATGATTTTCGATCCGCTGAATGTCCTCAGGGACAGGTCGATGACGCCTGTTCGACGGTCCAGCCATGCCGTCGAGCAGGCGTCATCTTTTTCATCGGGTGCGGTCGGCCGGCGTTCACGGGACGTCGCAGACGGTCCCGGCGACGCCGGGCTCGACGCACTCGATGCAGGCCTCGCCGGGGGCGACGGTGCAGCCGTCGACCGCGGCGAGGCCGGCGCACGGCCGCGAGAACACGATCGGCGAGCCCAGCGAGTCGAAGTGGAGCTCCTCGAGCGCGAACGAGCGGGCGGCGGTCCCCGCGTAGCCGCGGCCGACGCTGCTGTCGATGCCCTGCAGCCAGATCACCAGCTGGAATTGCTGCTCGGCGGCGGCCGCAGCGAGCGCGCAGTCGCGGGCGGCCTGCCACTCGGCGGTGTTGTTGTTCCACGGATCGACGACCCCGCAGTCCTGGACCGTGCCGCCGAGCACGTGGGCCCTGTCGGTGGTGATCTGGACCAGGTCGCACACGAGCACGCCGGTGGTCGAGTCGGTGGTGGTGCCGGGCCCGAGAGTGGTGGTGTTGGGCTCGCTGGTGCTGCCGGGATCGATGGTGGTGGTCAGCGGCTCGCCGGTGGTGGTGAAGACGCCGTCGGTGGCGCTGGTGGCCGGGCTATCGGTGGTCGGCCCGGTCGGGGTGTCGGTCGACGACATGCCGTCGGTGCCCGGCGCGGGGCCGGAGGTCGAGCCGGTCGTCGTGGTGGTGTCGGTGTCGCCGCCCTTGGGGCCGGGGACGCAGGCGGCGAGGGCGAGGACGAGGACGGACGCGCGCGAGGAATAAGCGAAGATCATGTCGGCAAACCTAACCCGACAATGCGCGATCTTCAACGGCGCGGCGCCTCCGAGGTAGCGACCAGCGTTCGGGCGCCGATTGCATGCGCGGGCGTGCACGGGAGCGAGCGCGTGCGAGCCCGCCACGGCGCCGGGCGAGGATCATGAAGGTGGAGCGGAGGATGACGCACCGATGGCCGCTCGCCGAGCTCGCCTATCACAGAGCTGACTCTTTGGACATGCTCTTCGGGGCATGTCCATTCGCTCTTTTAAATTATTGAACTGTCGGCTCGAGCGAGCCGGCCAGGCTCATGTCGATGCGGCTGCCGATCGCGCGGATCAGCGACTCGATCTCGGCGCCTTCGAGGCGGAGGGTGCGGGCCAGCTGGGCGCGGGTGTCGGCGTGCAGCTTGGCTTGCAACGCCTTGAGCCAGCGGGCCGCGGTCGAGCGGTGGACGTGGAACAGCGCGCCGAGCTGGTCCACGGTCAGGCGGTCGCGCAGGGACAGGCGCAGCAGGGTGCGCTCGCGGCTGTCGAGCGCGGCCACTGCGGCGCGCAGGGCGGCCCGCAGCTCGTCGCGGCAGCGCTCGCGCAGCAGGACGATCTCCGGGTCGTCGGCCACGGCCGCCTGCTCGAGCAGCTCGCCGTCGTCCTCGACCTCGTGGGCGGCGCGGCGCTTGGCCGAGCGGACCAGCATCAGCGCCTCGCGCACGGTCGCCACCCGCAGCCACGCGCGCAGCGGGCCGCGGCCGGAGTAGCCGGCCAGGCGCGGGGCCTCGCCTGTCTCTCGGACCAGGAGGCGCAGGCGCAGCCGCTGGCGCGCCTCGGCCCGCTCGTCGGCGCCGACCCCCACCGCCTGCAGCGCCGCGTCGAGGGCCTCGCCGTGGGCCGCCTCGAAGGCCGCCAGGGCGCCCGGGAGCGTGCGCAGGCAGGCGTCGGCGAGGGCGAGGTCGGCCCAGGCGACCGCGGCGAGGTCGACCTCGGGGGCCAGCCGCGGGGCCACGCGGGCGAAGAAGCCGGGCGGGTCGTCGGCGAACTCGGGCCAGGCCGCCTCGACCGCCTGCCACGCGCTCGCCAGCGCGGCCGCGTCGGTGCGCTCGCGCAGCGGCGGCGGCACTTCGCTCCAGCGCGCGACCAACTGGTCGAGGACCCGGGACATGGGAGGCGGATGCTACACGCCGCCCGGGCGGCGGGGTATAAGCGCGGCGGGCGTGGATTGCCCTGACGACAGCACCTTCGCCGCCTATCTCGAGGGCGCGCTGACCGGGGCGGCGGCGGCCGGCTTCGAGGCCCACCTCGACGGCTGCGACGCCTGCCGCGAGGCCCTGGCGGCCCTGGCTCGCGTGATCGCCCCGGCGGCCGCGGACGCGCCCGAGAGCCCGGCGCCGCGATTGCGCGCGCGCGGCAGCACGTGCGGGCGCTACCTCGTCCTCGACGTGCGCGGAGCCGGCGGCATGGGCGTCGTGCACACCGCGTACGATCCCGAGCTCGACCGCAAGGTCGCGCTCAAGCTGGTGCGGCCGCAGGCGTTCGGCGGGGCGGCGCACCTGCGCGAGCGGCTGGCCCGCGAGGCGCGGGTGCTGGCGCGGATCTCCCACCCCAACGTCGTGCCGATCTACGACGTCGGCGAGGCCGACGGCGAGGTGTTCATCGCCATGGAGCTGGTGCCCGGGCCGACCCTGGCGCGCTGGCAGACCGAGCAGCCGCGGCCGTGGCGGGCGATCGTCGACATGTACCTGCAGGCCGCCCGCGGGCTCGCGCACGCCCACGCGGCCGGGGTGGTGCACCGCGACTTCAAGCCCGGCAACGCGCTGGTCGGGCCCGACGGGCGGGTGCGCGTGGTCGACTTCGGTCTCGCGGTCGCCGGCGAGGCGAGCCCCGTCGAGGCGCCGGAGCGGGCCGCGTCGGCGTCGCTGACCGCCACCGGGGCGCTGGTCGGGACGCCGGCGTACATGGCCCCCGAGCAGTGGCGCGGCGCGCCGGTCGACGCCCGCTCCGACCAGTACAGCTTCTGCGCCGCGCTGTGGGAGGCGCTCGCCGGCGCGCCGTACCGCCTGCCGGACACCACCTGGCGCGGGGCGCCGGCGCCCGAGCCGGCGCCGGCGCCGACCGGCGGGCGGGCGTTCCCGCGGTGGCTGCGGCAGGTGCTGCTGCGCGGCCTGGCCGACGAGCCGGCGGCGCGCTTCCCCGCCATGTCGGCGCTGATCGACGCCTGCGAGCGCGGCCTGCACCGCCGCCGCGGCACCCTGCTGGCGGCCGGCGGCGTGGCGCTGGCGGTCGCCCTGGCGCTGCTGTGGACCCGCGGCGAGCCGCCGCCGCCGCAGCTGTGCCGCGACGACCCGTCGCTGCTGGCCGGAGTGTGGGACGGCGAGGCCGCGCGGGCGCTGCGGCAGGGCTTCCACGCCAGCAACCTGCCGTTCGCGACCACCGTCGCCGCGACCACCGTGGCTGCGCTCGACGCCTGGGCCGCGCGCTGGCACGGCGAGCGGCGGGCCGCCTGCGAGGCGACCCGCGTCTACGGCCACCAGACCGAGGCCGAGCTGGCGCGGCGGACCGCCTGCCTCGACGACCGCCGCGCGGCCCTGCGCGAGCGCGTGCGCCTGCTGCAGACCGGCGAGCGCGACGTGGTCGAGGCGGCGGTCGCCATCGCCCACGACTTGCCCGAGCCGGCGGCCTGCCGCGACCCGGCCGCGCTGGCGCAGGCCGGCGACGGCGACGACGACGACGCCCGCCGCGGCCGCGCCGAGGTCGACCGCGCGGCCGCGCTCGTGCAGGCCGGGCGGTTCGCCGCCGCCCAGACCGCGGCCGAGAGCGCCGGCGCGACGGCGCGCGTCCGCGGCTGGCACGGCCTGGCCGCCGCGGCCCAGCGCGTGGTCGGCGAGGCGCGCCAGGGCCTGGCCGACGCCGCCAGGGCCGAGGAGGCCTGGTACCAGTCGCTGTGGGCGGCCGAGGCCGCGCGCGACGACCGGGCGGCCACGCGCGCGTGGCTCGGCCTCGCCGCCCTGCTGGCCGACGACCTGGCCCGCCCCGACGAGGCCCGCCGCGCCGTGGCCCACGCCCGCGCCGCGTTCGCCCGCGTCGGCGACGATGCGCTCCTCGGCGCCGAGCTCGAGCTGGCCGCGGCGCTCGCCGAGCGCAGCTCCGGCGACTTCCAGGGCGCCAACGCCCGCCTGCGCGAGGCCGTGGCCGCGCTGACGCAGCACGCCGAGCCCGCCGACCCGCGCCTGCTCACCGCCCTGCGCCAGTACGGCCGCAGCTTCTTCGACCTCGGCGAGCACGAGGCCGCGGTCGCCGAGTACCGCCGCGCCCTGGCGCTGGCCGAGCAGCACCTCGGCGCCGACCACCCGGCGGTGGCCGACCTGGCCAACAACCTCGGGACCTCGCTGCTCGACCTGCGCGACGTCGCCGGCGCCGAGGCGGCGCTGCGCCGCGCCCTGGCGATCGACCTGCGCGTCCACGGCCCGCTCCACCTCAGCACCGCGGCGGCGTTCGGCAACCTCGCCAACTTCGAAATGGTCCGCGGCGACTTCGCGCGGGCCGAGCAGGCCTACCGCGCGACCCTGCAGATCTACACGCGCCAGGCCAAGCCGCACCCCGACGCCGCCAAGGTCGCCTACAACTTCTCGTCGCTGCTGATCAACAGCCAGCGCCCGGCCGAGGCGCTGACGCAGCTGCAATGGGCGCTGCAGCTGCAGCGCGCGACCCTCGGCGAGGACCACCCCGACACCGGCGCTTACCTCACCGGCGTGGGCATCGCGTTCACCGAGCTCAAACGCCCGGCCGAGGCGGTCGCGCCGCTCGAGCAGGCGGTGGCGCTGTTCGAGCGCCGCCCGCGAGACGCCCGCTACCTGGCCGCCGCCCGCAACGAGCTGGCCCGCGCGCTGTGGGACGGCGGCGGCGACAAGGCCCGCGCCCGCAGCCTGGCCGAGCAAGCCGCCGCGACCTTCCGCGAGTCGAGCGGCAGCGAACGCATGCTCGCCGAGGTCGAGACCTGGCTGGCCGCGCATTCGTTGCCGGCGCGGCGTGGGTGAGGCTGTCCTGAGAGACATGTCTTAAATGTAAGGTCCTCAAAGACATGTCATCTGCCCACGCTCCGGAGCCAGGCGAGCGGCCGCGGGCGTCGAGGAGCCCGGTGAACTCTGTTTCTCCGGTCGACGCGGCGACGGGCTTGAACTGCAGCGCAGCGGCGGTATCTTGGCTCGCGTGAGGGTATTTTTCGGCCTGGTCGCGTGTGTCGCGGTGCTCAAGATCGCGGCGGCGATCGGGCTGGTCGTCGCCGCTCTCGGCCGCGTGTCCTTCGATGCTGCGGCCGAGGTCTCTTGTATCGGTACGCTCGCGCTCTTGCTCGGCTCGGCGGTCCATTACGCCCGGCGCGGCACTGTCGTGCCGCCGCGCCCGCTCCTCGGCGCGGGCGCGGTGCTGCTGGCCGCGCCGCTGATCGCCGTCGCGCTCGGCGCCGAGGCCGTCGCGGCGTGGGAACCGGAGCGCTTCGCGGCAGAGTCAGGATTTGTCGCGTTCCAGATGGTCGGTCTATGGATCGCCGGCGGGGTGCTGTTCGGCGGCCCGTTCGCCTGTCCCGAGATACAGGAGATGCCGGAGCACCAGGTCCGCCTGCGGACCGACTCCCGGCTGGTCGGATGACGCCGGGAGGGTGGCTTTCATCGCAGACCGGCGTGCTCGGCCGCGAATCGCCGTGCTCTGCCTAGAGCGGAAATTCACCCCGGTGACGGAGCTCCGGGGGGAAATCCGGCAAGGCCAGGAGGTTGTCGTTCCAGTGGCCATTCGCGTGCGTCTGCACGTGCTTTCCGTGTTCGCCTTTGACCACGCCGACCTCCGCGCGATGCGTGCCATCGAGCGTGTAGAAGGTATCGGTCCCGGCTTCGATCGACCGGATCACCCGGCTGACGCTCCACTTCCAGTTCGACCCGCCCAAAAACGTGATCCCCGAATACCGGTCCGTACGGGGCTCCTTGGTGACAAAATAGACTCGTACATCTGCCATTTGATGAGGAAGTGCCGTCGCCGGGGCAGACCGGTAACAGGGTGCGAGGTGATGGGGCTCACGGGCGGGGACAGGTCGAGGATGCCGTCCCGAATGAAGTCGATGCGGCCCGCCGAGCGGCGTCGAGGCGGCGCGCCAGGGTCATGCGATTCCCGGCGGGGGCGCCCGGACGATGACGCGGTCCGCGGCGAGCGGTGGCGGACATGTCTCTCGGGACATGTCTGAAAGATCTGCGGCTCAGTCCGCGAGCTTGCCGGCGATCCACCGCGTCGTGTCGGCGACCACGTCGTCGCGGTTCGTCTCGTGGAACATCTCGTGGCGGCCGCCTGGCCACAAGTGCAGGTCGACCTGGAGGCCGAGCTTGCGCATCATGGCCACCAGGGCCTGGACCTGGCGGCCCTTGCCGCCGACCGGGTCGAGGTCGCCGCCGACCACCGAGTAGGGCACGCGCGGCAGGCGGGTCAGGAACTCGGCGGTCTGCAGGTGGGCCTGGCCGCCGACGAGGTCGCGCCACAGCGAGGTGGTCGGCAAGAAGCCGCACAGTGGGTCGTCGACGTAGGCGTCGACCTGGGCCGGGTCGCGCGACAGCCAGTCGAACTCGGTGCGGTTGGGGCGGAACGCCCGGTTGTAAGTGCCGAAGGCGGTGGCGTTGAGCAGCTTGCTGCGGCCGCGCACGCCGATCCGGCGCAGCTCGACCTGGATGAGGCCTTGACCGATCCGCAGCAGCGCGCCGACCTTGCCGGTCGCGCCCGACAGCACCACCGCGGCCGGCCGCGCCCCGCTGGTGGCGAGGTCGTGCAGCGCGATCACCGAGCCCATGCTGTGGCCGAGCAACGCCCACGGGACCTCGCCGAAGCGCGTGCGGGCGTGGGCGCGCACGCGCGCGGAGTCGGCGAGCACGCCGGCCCAGCCGCTGTCGCCGAAGAAGCCGAGCTCGTCGGGGCCGGGAGCCGTGTGGCCGTGGCCGCGGTGATCGTGAGCCACGACCGCCAGGCCGGCGCCGCACAGGCCGGCCGCGAGGCCCTCGTAGCGCCCGGCGTGCTCGGCCAGGCCGTGCAGCACCTGGACCAGGCCGCGCACCGGCTGGCCGTCGGGGGTCCACACGTGGACGTGGGTGGTCACGCCGTCGCCGGAGAGGGCTTCTGTGTCGTGCTTCACGCGCGCACACTACCACGCCTCGAGGTCGGATCACCGTCTGCCCGCGGCGGCCCTGCTCGCGTTACCCTCGCCGCCATGGCCAAACCGCGCCTCGTCGCAGTTCTCGCGCTGTCCCTCGCCGGCGGCTGCATTCAGTTCGAGCACGGGTCGACCACCGACGGCGCCGGCTCGCCCGGCACTACCACCGGCGAGGACGAGAAGCCGCCGCCGACGGTCGAGTGCGACCCGCTCAGCCAGGACTGCCCCGACGGACAGGCGTGCTCGCTGAGCGGCGACGACTTCGTGTGCATCGAGGTGTTCGTCGACGGCGCGCCCGGCGACCCGTGCCAGGCCGCCGGCGAGTGCGGCCCGGGCCTCGTGTGCCTGTCCTCGGTCGTGCTCGGCAGCTGCGACGGCTCGTCCTGCTGCAGCTCGCTGTGCGAGGTGAGCGACACCAGCGCCCAGTGCGGCAGCTCGTCCGAGGTCTGCGCGCCGGTGTTCGACGGCGAAGAGGTGCCGCCGATGTGGGCCGACTACGGGGTGTGCCGGCTGCCGAAGTAGGGCCCCGCGAGGCGCGCGCCGGGTGGGTCGCGAATCCCTCGACATGTCGTGACGGACATGTCCGATGGGTCATATGGTTTCCGCGGCGCTCACTCCCAGACCGAGCACGCGCCGAGGTCCCCGTACTTCGGCGTCGGCTCCTCGAGCAGGGGCAGGCACTCCTGGCCCGCGCCCGGGCAGGTGTTGGGCTTGCCGAGGTCGCAGTAGGGCATGCAGCAGCCCGCCGCGTCCTGGTCGCACTCGACGGCCACGGCGGGGAACAGGCACAGGAGGCCGGGGTCGCAGACGTTGAGGAATTCGCAGGCGTCGAAGACCTGACCCTCGCGGCCGCCGGCGTCGGGGTAGCAGGCGAACACGCCCTGCTGCGCGTGGTGCGGGTAGCAGGCCTCGCCGACGGGGCAGTCCTGCACCAGCGGATCGCAGCCGGGGAGGCAGAGGATCAGCACATCGTTGTCGGCCTGCGCGCAGTAGGTGTCCGGCGCGGCGCAGCTCGGTGACTCCGGCGTGCCCTCGCACATCGCCACGCAGTGCCCCGCGAGCTGGTCGTCGAGGTCCCAGCACATCAGGTGCTCGTCGCAGGTGTCGAGGCCGGAGGTCACGGGGGCGGTGACGGTGCACGGCTGGCCGAGCTGCGCCGGCTGCGGGGCGAGCGGCACGCACTGGTAGCCGGTCCAGGTCAGGCCGGCGCCGTCCTCGTCGTAGGCGGCGCACTTCTGGCCCTCGGGACAGTCCTCGAGCCAGGGGTCGCACGCGACCGGGACGTCGGCGGTGGTGGTCGAGGTGGTGTCCTCGGCGGTCGTCGCGGTGGCGCTGGTGCCGAGCGAGTCGGGGTTCGTCCCGCTCGCTTCGCCGGTCGCTTCGGGGCCGTCCTCGGAGGTCGCGCTCGCCGAGGTTTCGCTGGTGCTGGTGGTGCTCGCGGTGCTGGTGGTGCTGGTGGTGCTGGTGGGGCCGGAGCTGTCGAACATGGCCGCGGTCGGGTCGGCGCCGCTGGCGGGAGAGGGGTCGGAGCCGCTGCTGCCGTCGCTCGCGGTCGTGTCGTTCTCGGCGGCGGGGCAGGCGAGCAGGCTGAGGAGCGGGAGGACGAGGAGGGCGCGGAGCATGGGTGATTCCTTCGTGGCAGTGCAGGCGCCGCGGTGAGCACATGGCCCTTCGGGCATGCCCGAAGAGGCATGTCGAGCGCCGCGGCGCGGGGACGGAGGTGTCCCCTTCGAATCGGGCTTGCCCGCGCCGACGCCGGCGCTGACAGGCGCTGGCCCTCCTGCCCGTGGGTTGCGCGAAGAACCGGGCCGCGCGGGCACGGAGACGCGGTCAGGTCCGAGCGGGGTCCGAAGCGCGCGACGGCCCTCGGTCTGGAGGGTCGCAAGCTCGTCGGCGGATTCGCTCGCCGGGAGCCGCGATCGAAGAGGCGCGACCTCGTCTGCCGCGTGAGGACGCGGACGAACAGCTCGACCTCGGTGCGCTTCCGGCAATCATGGAAGGTGGCGCGGAGCGGTCGGCTCGCCTAGCAGGCAGCGGCTCGCGATGGAACGACGGACCCGGACGCGCCGCGAACAGCGGCCTCGGTGCACTCTTTGGAAAAATCATGATCATGGCCGATTCGGCCGCGGGTCGCGACGCGAACGACAGGGTCGGACGCGGACGAACAGCTCGACCTCGGTGCGCTCTGGGCAATCATGGGAGTGGCGCGGAGCGGTCGACTCGCCGAGCCGGCGACGGCGGGCCTCGGTGCACTCTCGACAAAAATCATCGAGGGCGTGGTTCGCGGCGTGAACGATGGCGGCGAACTCGCGTGCAGACGACGAGCCGTCCGAGGCGTCGTCGGCCCGCTCGAGCACGGTCGCGCTCGCCGGTGTCACTCTGACCTGAACGATCGGCCAGGTATCGAGAAATCTTTTTAGAAGTTCCTAGAAGTTCCCCCACGTCGTGCTTGGGAAAAACCCCGTGAGGCAGATTGCAACATTGCGCGACGCGGGGCGACGCTGCAGGCTCAGCGGCGATGACGACCTCGAATGTCGCGACCGCGCGCCGAATCGGCGGACTCATGTTGGGCTTTGCGCTCGTCGGGTGTGGCGGCGGCGAGGAGCCGGCCGGCGATCCGTCGCTGGTGGACACCGAGGCCGGCGCGGTGCAGGGGCGCGTCCAGGACGGCGTGCGCAGCTTTTTGGGGATCCCCTACGCCGCGCCGCCGGTGGGGCCGCTGCGGTTCGAGCCGCCGGCGCCGCATCCGGGCTGGGACGGGCCGCGCGAGGCACTAGAGTTCGGCCCCGGCTGCCCGCAGATCGTCGACGGCGTGGCGAGCGGCGAGGAGGACTGCCTCACCCTCAACGTCTGGGCGCCCGACGACGACGGCGCCGCGCATCCGGTGATGGTGTGGATCCACGGCGGCGGCTTCGTGGGCGGAGCCGCCAGCGAGCCGCTGTACGCCGGCGCGACCCTGGCGCGCGAGCAGGGGGTCGTGGTCGTCAGCCTGAACTACCGCCTCGGCGCGCTCGGCTGGCTGGCGGCGCCGGAGCTGGCGGACGCGGGCGCCAGCGGCAACTTCGGCCTGCGCGACCAAATCGCCGCGCTCGGATGGGTGAAGGCCAACATCGCCGGCTTCGGCGGCGATCCGGGGCGCGTCACGCTGTTCGGCGAGTCGGCGGGCGGCTCCTCGGTGACCTGCCTGCTTGGCTCGCCGGCGGCCGACGGCCTCTACCACGCGGCGATCGTGCAGAGCGGCGGCGACCCGAGCAGCCTGCCGATGCTCGGCGATCCGGACCGGGACCCCGCGGCCGCGGGCGCGGAGATCGTCGCCGCGGTCGGCTGCGCCGGCGAGGCCGATCCGCTCGCCTGCCTGCGCGCGGTCCCGGCCGACGCGCTGGTCGCCGCGGTCGGCGAGTTCGACCTGCTCGAGCCGGTCAGCATCGGCCCCGTGGTCGGCGACGCGCTGTTGCCCGAGCAGCCGCTGACGCGGATCGCCGCAGGCGACGCGCCGGAGGTCCCGCTGCTCGTCGGTGCCAACGCGCAGGAGTTCGGGCCCTTGCCCGCGGTGCTGCCGGTCGCCGACGAGGCCGCCCTGAAGGCGATCCTCGGCCTGATGTTCGGCGAGCTGGCCGAGGCCTTGCTCGAGCTCTACCCGCCAGCGAGCTTCGGCGGGCCGGGGCCGGCCCTGGCGGCCCTCCTCGGCGAGCGCACCTTCGTCTGCCCGGCCCTGGCCCTCGCCGCCGCCGCGCCGCAGCCGAGCTGGTCGTACCTGTTCGCGCACACCCTCGCCGGCGAGGCCGGGGCCTTCGGCTCGTTCCACGCGCTCGAGGTGCCCTACGTGTTCGGCAACCTCGACGCGCTGCCCGAGGGCGTCGCCCCGACCGCGGCCGACGAGCAGGTGTCGGCCTTCATGCGCGACGCGTGGGGCCGGTTCGCCCGCGAGGGCTCGCCAGGCGACGACTGGCCGGCCCACGCGAGCGGCGGCGCGGTGATGCAGGTCTCGACGAGCCCGGCGGCGACCGCCGACGTCGACGCCGGCCGCTGCGCCGAGCTGGCGGCGCTCGGGTTGACGCCATGAACAAAGGGACATGTCGAAATCGACATGTCCCTTGAAGAATGTCCATGAGGGCATGTCGCGAGCGACATGCCCTGAGAGCCATTAATAATTACGGCCCGACGTGGACGGCCTGGCCGGCGATCAGGTCGGCGACCCAGTCGACCAGCGGCGTGTCGCCGACCTTCGCCGAGTACAGGCTGCTGCCGAGGAAGGTGTGCTGCTCGCTGTTGTCGACGAAGAAGGTGCCCCACACGCCGGCGGGCTCGTTGTAATAATTGTCGCGGGCGTCGATGAGGGCCGCCTCGAACGCGGCCTGCGGGGTGTTGGGCAGCAGGGCGGTGCAGTCGTTGCCGCCGAAGCCGAAGAAGAAGCGGATGACCGAGTCGCCGGTCGACGAGATCAGGGCGAGACGCTGGTCGGCGTGCTTCCCGGCGATGTAGGCGCCGATGTTGATGATGCCGCCGCCCTGGCTGGGGAAGCAGTCCTGGCAGCCGGCGGGGATCGTGTCGTCGAAGCCCCACAGGTCGCTCCACTTCTGCTGCAGGCACAGCGGCGCGACCTCGAAGCCGAGCGGCGGGCCGGAGTCGTCGAGCAGGGTGACGCGGGCCTCGGGGAAGGCGTCGGCGATCCGGTCGTAGTTGAAGGCGGCCCCGAAGCCGCCGGCGCTCTCGCCGGTGACGAGCACGTGGCCGACGTCGGTGAAGGTCGGGACGACGCGCTCGAGGTAGGCGGCGACGTTGCGGAAGCCGACGAACTGCTGCACGCCGGCCTCCGAGTCCTGATCGGGGCGGTTGCCGGCGTGCACGTCGCCGGTGCAGTACGGCACGAAGATGTGGGTCCAGTCGCCGACCGGGTTCTGCGGGCCGGGGTCGAAGATGCCGTTGTTGCTGCCGTCGAAGTCGCCGCCGTCGAAGCTGGACGGGTTCTGGGCGCAGGTGAGGGCGTTGAAGCAGGCGCCGCCGCCCTGGAAGTAGATCACGAGGCCGTCGCCGGTGCCGTAGCGGACGCCGATGCCGGTGCTGCTGCCGTCGCGGCACAGGGCCTCGGGGAAGTCGATCCAGTTCCACTCGCCGGGCGGCGCGTCAGGCAGCGGCTCACCGTCCCACGGCGAGGGCGGCGGCGGGTCGCCGGTGGTGCCGTCGGTGGCCCCGTCGGTGGTGCCCGCGGTGGTGCCGTCGGTGGTGCCCTCCGAGGTGCCGGGTGTGGTCGGGTCGCCGGTGGTCGGGTTCGGCTCGTCGATGGTGGTCGGGCCGGCGCTGGTCGTCGGGTCGTCGGTCGCGGTGCCGTCGGTGCCGCCGTCGGTCGTGGTCTCGCTGGTGCCCGCGGTCTCGCTGTCGCTGCCGGCGACTCCGCCGCTGTCGCCGCAGGCAGGCAGGAGCGCGCAGATCCACAGGGGTGCAACGGCGAGGCGACGAACGGGAGTCAGCATCGCGTCATGCTAACCGAGCGGCGGGTCGCACCACCGCCTGCTCGCGCCGGCCTAGACTCACACGTTGCGAGCGTTCAAAACCGCCCCTGGAGGACGAAGCCGGTCTGGCCGGCGCCGAAGGTCGGCGCGAAGCTGACGCGCTGCTTCTTCAGGCTGAACCGCTGCACGAGCAGACCCGTGGTCGCGCCTGCGACCGCGCCGGCGCCGAGGCCGAGGAAGAAGCCGCTGGCGAGGCGATGGGCGGTGAAGCAGTCGATGCCCTCGTTGTTGGTGCACACCAGCGACGCGGTGTCGTTGGCGTTCCAGTGCCCGGTCGAGACGCCGCCCCACACCCCGCCGGCGAGCAGCGCGACCGCGCCGACGCCGAGCTCGGTCCACCACACCCACGGCTTCACGTCGTACTCGGCCGTCAGGCCGGTGGCCCACAGGCCCACCGCCACGCCCATCAGCCCCGAGCCCGCCGAGCGCAGGCGGATCGCCGGCAACAGCTCGCCGTTGGCGACCTTCGTCAGCTTCTTCTCGTCGTAGACGTTGCTGCCGTGGACCGCGAGCGCGAGGCCGGTGATGAACACCGGCACGCCCGAGACGATGAGGCCGGTCGACAGGCGCATGCGCGTCTTCTTCGGCACGCGCTCGGGCACCGGCGGCGGCGCGGGGGCGGCCTCGGGCGCGGGCGTGGGCGTCGCGGCGGCCTCGGCGGGCGCGGGCGTGGGGGCCGGCGCGGGCGTCAGCGAGGGCGCCAGGGCGACCGCGAAGGTGGCCGTCGGCTGGGCGCCGAGGGTGACCTTCTCGACGTAGCGCTGATAGCCGGGGGCCTGCACCGTGACCTCCCAGTCGCCGGGCTCGATGCGGACGGCGCACCGGCCCTGGCCGTCGAGCGGGCAGGGCACCGGCTCGGCGTTCAGCTGCATCTTCTTCAGCGACACCGTCGCCCCGGCCGCGATCGCCTCGTTCGGACCGACCTGGAACGTCGCGGCGCGGAACGCCGGGTCGCTGGCCAGCGCCACGTCGAGCACGAAGCCGGGCGCACCTGGCTTGATGGTCAGGTCGCGCGTCGACGCGGCGTAGGTCGGCGCGCTGATCTTGAGCTGCCACTTGCCGGGGTCGACGTAGAGCGTCTTGCCGCCGGCGGTGAACTCGGGGGCTCGCGGCGGCAGCTCGAAGACCAGCGGCGGGCGCTTGTCCTTGTCCTCGTCGACGCGGGTGAGCGTCAGCGTGGCGCCGAGCTCGGCGACCGCCGACGGGGCGATGCGGACGAGCACCCCGGTCGCCGCCGCCTGGGCCTTCTTGCTGCGGCTCTCGGCCTGCTCGCGGCCGTCTTCGGGGATCCCGGTCTGCTGGAGGTAGATCTCCCAGTAGCGGATCGCGTGCGCGCGGTGACCCAGGGCGAGGCGGGCCAGACCGGCGTTGAACAGGTCGCGCGGCTCGTGCACGCTGGCCCACAGGTCCTCGAGCAGCTGCGCGGCCTCGAGGTACTTCTTCTGGCCGTACAGCGCCGCCGCCTGCTCGGCGCGCGCGTCGGCCTCGACGGCGGTCGCGGGCGCCTGGGCGGGCGTGGAGGCGGGCGCGGGCGTGGCGGCGGGCGCGGGTTCGGAGGTCGGGGGCGTGGCCGCGGGCTCGGCGGCCGCGGCGGTCGCGAGGGTCAGGAGGAGCCACGAGAGGCTGACGGGCATCGACATCTCCGAGCGGCGGGGGGTCGTCCGGCCGCGGCTGGCCGGGGCGCGATGATACGCTCGCTCGTCGCGCAGCGTCAGCAATTGTCGCGCCGCGCTGCCCCCCGGTAAGCTCATGTGTCATCCTCGCGCGCGATGCTGCGATGGGGACGAGGCTGGGTGTGTTCGGCGGCGGCGAGCGTGGCCGTGGCGCTCGCCGGCGAGGCCCGAGCGGCGGGCGCGCGGGCCTCCACGCCGACGCCCCCGAGCCCGATCTTCGGCGGCGAGGAGGTCGAGATCTGCGCCTTCCCGGGGGTGGTCTCGCTGAGCGACGGCAGCACCCGCTGCACCGGCGCGCTCGTGCATCCGCGCCTCGTGCTGTACGCCGCGCACTGCGGCGCGACCGGCATGAAGGTCGGCTTCGGTGAGTCGGCCACGGCCCCCGCGCAGGTCGTCGAGCCCGAATTCTGCCGCGTCCACCCCGACTACGGCGGGCTCGGCAGCGAGGCCGTCGACTTCGCCTTCTGCCGCCTCGCCGACCCCGCGCCGGTGCCGGTGCTGCCGATCGCGTTCGGCTGCGAGGCGGGGCTGCTGGCGCCCAAGGCCGCGGCGGTGATCGTCGGCTACGGCGAGACCGAGTCGGGCACCGGCGACGGCCCCAAGCGCTGGGCGGCCGCGCCGGTGCGGCTGGTGCTCGCCGATTACTTCGAGGTCGGCGGCCTCGGCGAGCCGGGCGTGTGCGCCGGCGACTCCGGCGGCCCCGCGCTGCTCAGGGCCGTCGACGACACCTGGCGGGTGTTCGGCGTCGCCTCGGTCCACGCGGCCGGCTGCGGCGGGATCGGCCACTACGCCTACGCCGAGCGGGCCATACCCTGGCTCGAAGAACAGGCCGAGCTCGACCTCACGCCCTGCCACGCGAGCGACGGCAGCTGGCGGCCCGACTTCCGCTGCGACCATTTCGCGCGGGCGAACAGCGCGGGCGTCGGCGCCTGGACCGACTCCTGCGCCGCCGCCCCGGCCGGGCCCGCCGGCACCAGCTGCGGCCCCGCGTTCGACGCCAGCCCCGACGACACCCCGCCGACGGTGGCGATCACGAGCCCCGAGCCCGGCCCGCAGCCGGGGCCGACCGCGGTCGTCGAGGTGGTGGTCGCGGCCGAGGACGTCGGCTGGGGCGTCGCCGAGGTCGCGCTCGAGATCGACGGCGAGGTCCAGGCCCGCGACGAGGAGCCGCAGTGGCGCTTCGGCGCCGCCGAGTTCGCGCCGGGCAGCCACACCCTGGTGGCGATCGCCGAGGACGCGGCCGGCCACGTCACCCGCTCCGAGCCGGTGGTGCTCGAGGTCGAGGGCGACAGCGCCTCGGGCGGCGGCGCGGGCGAGGGCGGCGAGGGCTGCGGATGCCGCAGCAGCGACGGCCGCGGCGGGCTTCTGTGGCTGGTCTTCGGGACATGGTGGATGGGCCATGTCCGAAGAGCAAGACGCGCGCGCGGATGAACGAGCGCTGACTCACCGCCGGGGCGGCCGCCGGGCCCGGCGTTTCGCGCTAAACCTCGCGCGATGACCGTGCGCAAGCCCGAGCCCGAGCTCCAGCCCCTCGACCTGTTCCAGGAGTGGTTCGCCGCGGCGGCCAAGACCGGGATGGCGATGCCCGAGGCGATGACGCTGGCCACCGCCGACGAGCACGGCCGGCCGTCGGCCCGCATGGTCCTGCTCAAGGGCTTCGACCCGGCCGGGCGCCTGCGCTTCTTCACCAACTACGACAGCCGCAAGGCCGGCGAGCTCGACCGCACCCAGCGCGCGGCGCTGCTGTTCTGGTGGCCGGCGCTCTACGTGCAGGTCCGCGTCGAGGGGACGGTCTCCCGCCTGCCCGGCGAAGAGTCCGACGCCTACTTCGCCACGCGCCCGCGCCTGAGCCAGCTCGGCGCGATCATCTCGCCGCAGAGCCGCCCGATCGAGGACTTCCAGTCGGTGCTCGACGGGGTGTCGCACCTCGCCCACGAGCTCGGCGACACCCCGGTGCCGCGCCCGGCCCACTGGGGCGGCTACGCGGTCGAGCCCGACGCGTGGGAGTTCTGGGTCGGCCACGACGGCCGCCTGCACGAGCGCTTCGTCTACCGCCGCACCGACAAGGGCTGGAGCTTCACCCTGCTGGCGCCCTGAGCGCCGTGCTACTCTGGCGCAGTGGACGCACCGATCGACCTCCGCCCGGTCTTCCGCGCGCACTGGCCCAGCTACGGGCCAGACTGGGACCGCGCGATCGAGCTGGGGATCGACGTGGCAGAGCTCGAGCGCAACCTGGCGCTGACGCCGGAGCAGCGGATCTTGCAAAAGCACCGCACGCAGCAAGCGATCGCGCTGCTGCGCGCAGGACTGAGCCGTGCAAGACACGCCTGACCTGCTGCAGCGCCTGCTCGCCGCCGGCTTCGAGTTCGTGATCGTCGGCGGGGTGGCGGCCGCGGTCCACGGCTCGGCGCGAAACACCGACGACCTCGACGTCGCCGCGCTGTTCACCGCCGACAACATGGCCCGGCTCCTCACCGCGCTGCGGCCGTTGCACCCGCGCAACGCGACTCGACCCGACCTCGGCGAGCTCGACGCGACGCCGGAGCAGCTCGCCCGCTATCGCAACCTCTACCTCGTCACCGACAGCGGCCGACTCGACGTCCTCGGCGAGGTCCCGCCGCTCGCCAGCGTCGCCGAGCTCGTCGGCGCCGCCGAACCACTCGAGTTCCTCGGCGCGACCTGCAAGGTCATCTCGCTCGACCACCTGATCACGATCAAGGAGTCGGTCGGCCGCCCGAAGGACCTGCTGGTCGTCGCCGAGCTCAAGGCGATCCGCGACCGCCTGCGCAACGAGCCGCGACCGCCGCGCGGCGAGCACTGATGATATGTCCGCAGGGACATATCGACGAGTGACGTCGCTCGTGCGGCCTCACAGCGCCTCCTGAAATTCCGCGACCTCGGGGAACTTCGCCTGCAACTCATTAAAATTGTCGGCAGCGTCGGTGCAGCGGAGCACCGACTCGAGCACCGCCGACGACGCGTATTGGGTGATCTCCCAGCTGGTCGTGTCGGGCGTGTAGTCGGGGCTGCAGTCGAACAGGAGGCTGGCGAACTGCGCCCCGCAGACGTCGTTGGCCTGGGCGATCTGTAAGAAGTCCTGGCCCTGAGTGTTCTTCAGCGAGCACAGGCTCGAGAAGGCGAGGTGGCCGGCGTCGGCGATGCCGACCAGTCGCTTGGGCGCGGGAGAGCTCTCGAAGCCCTCCTGCTGGCTCGAGTAGGCCACCACCTCGTCGGACAGCGCGCCGAGGATCAGCGTCGACTCGAGCGCCGCGCCGGCCTCGACGCCGCCGGCGGCCATCGGGATCAGCACGCGCGCCGAGCCGCCCGCGTCCGCGATCGCGCCGCCGCCGGCGCTGTGGCCGGCCATGGCGAGCCGCTCGGCGTCGACGTGTCCGGCCACGAACGCCAGGTCGCCGGCCGGGGCGGCCAGCGCCGCGACGAGCTGGCCGAGGTCGTCGGCCAGGTTCTGCGGCACCATCGGCACCCCGCACAGCGAGCCGAGCAGGTCCTTGAGCCACAGGCCCGGGTGGTCGGCGGCGAGGACGACGAAGCCGCGGCTGGCCCAGTGGACCATGTGCTCGAGCGACTGCGAGCGGAACCCGGCCGTGCCGTGGATGAAGATCACCGCGGGGTAGGGGCCGTGGTCGGCGTCGAGCGGGAGGCCCTGCCAGCACTCGCAGTCCTGCCACGGGTTGTCGGCGTCGGGCACCTTGCCCTGCTCGGCGTCGGGCAGGCCGGTGCGGATGTCGTAGCGGATCTTCTCCTGCCCGGCCTCGCTGCCGAGCTCGGCCGGATACCACACCTCGACCGTGAGGCCGCCGATCGTCACAGTGCGCGCGCCGACCGGCCACGGCCCCGGAAGCGACGTGTCTTTCGGGACAGGCAAGAACGAGCCGCCGGCGCAGCCGGGCACGTCGGCGCCCGCGCCGGTCGTGTCGTCGCCGGTCGACGTGTCGGCGGTGGTGGTCGTCGGCGCGGTGGTGGTGGGAGCGCCGGTCGACGTCGCGTCCGTGTCTGTGGTCGCGGTGGTCTCGCCGGTGGTGGTGGTGGTCGGGTCGGTCTCGGTGGCGGCGGCGCCCGAGCCGTTGCACGCGGCCGTGAAGAGGGTCAGCGCGAGAAGGCGACGCATCGGGGGACTCCTGGAACCGCGCGTCACGGCACCACAGGAGCACCTCCGCTGTCAACGTGGCATCCAGGCGACAACATGTCTCCGCGGACAGGTACGATTCACGCTTCGATCGCCCGAGAATTGCCGCGCGGGTCTCCGCAAGCGGACCGCGTGATCGCGGGATGAACGCGTCGCAGCGCGTACGAGCGCGCCGATGGGCCGCGCAGCAGGCACATGCGCACAATCGAACTGATGCATGAATCAGCTTTGCGGTTGATGGTTCGGGGCCCGGTGCGTAACCATCGCGAGCATGCGTCTCAAAAAACATAGTCTGTCCCCCTCCACGGCCCTGTTGTGCGTGAATCTGTTCACGTTCGCGGCGTGCAACACCGACGACTCGGCCACCGCGTCGAGCGACTCTGACAGCGACTCCGAGGGCAGCGGGACCCTGAGCTCGACCGGGACGCCGGCGACCGACACCTCGCCGACGACGACCACGCCGGTCACCGACTCGGACACCGGCACCACGACCAACGTGCCGACGACCAGCATCGGTCCCGGCACCGACACCGACACGACGGCCGGCCCGGGGACGGACACCAATACGAGCACCACGAACCCCGGCACGGACTCGACGACGAACACGACCACGGACTCGACGACGAACCCCGGCACGGACTCGACGACGAACACCGGCACGGACTCGACGACGAGCACCGGCACCGAGACCGACGGCACCGCGACCGAGACCGACGGCAACACCACCGGCGTCAACGCGGTGTGCGGCGACGGCGTCGTCGAGGGCGGCGAGGGCTGCGACAACGGGGCGGACAACGGCCCGGGCAAGGCGTGCAAGGCCGACTGCACCCCCAACGTGTGCGGCGACGGCGACAAGGGTCCGACCGAGGCGTGCGACGACGGCCCCGACAACGGCAGCCCGGACAGCAGTTGCACCGCGGCGTGCGAGGCCAACGTGTGCGGCGACGGCATCCTCGGGCCCGGCGAGACCTGCGACGACGGCGCCAACAACGGCGACGACAAGCCGTGCACCAGCGAGTGCGAGCCGAACGTGTGCGGCGACGGCAAGGTCGGCCCCGGCGAGGCCTGCGACGACGGCAACGACGACGACATGGACGAATGTACCAACGCCTGCGCCCTCGCCACCTGCGGCGACAGCATCGTCGCCGCCACCGAGCAGTGCGACGACGGCAACATGGTCGACACCGACGCCTGCACCGCCTCGTGCACCGCGGCCGCCTGCGGCGACGGCTTCACGCAGATGGTCAACAACGAGTTCTGCGACGAGGGCGACCAGAACTCCGACCAGAGCGACTGCACCTCGTCGTGCAAGGAGAACGTGTGCGGCGACGGCCTCGTCAACACCCTCGGCATGACCCCCGAGCAGTGCGACCTCGGCGAGGGTAACGGCCCCGGCAAGGCGTGCAACGCCAATTGCGAGACCAACGTGTGCGGCGACGGCGACACCGGCCCCGGCGAGCAGTGCGACGACGGCAACAACGTCGACGACGACGGCTGCAGCGCCACCTGCGTCCTGGAGATCTGCGGCAACAGCATCGAGGACGGCGCCGAGCAGTGCGACGACGGCAAGAACGGCAACCAGGACGACGGCTGCACCGACCTGTGCCTCCTCCCGGTGTGCGGCGACGGCTTCAAGCAGGTCAGCAAGAACGAGCAGTGCGACCTCGGTAACAACAACAGCAACACCGGCGCCTGCACCCTCGTCTGCAAGAACGCGGTGTGCGGCGACGGCTTCATCCGCAACGGCGTCGAGCAGTGCGACGACGGCGCCAACAACGGCAACACCAAGGCGTGCAAGGCCAACTGCACCAAGCAGGTGTGCGGCGACAGCTTCGTCGGCCCCGGCGAGGCGTGCGACGACGGCAACGCGATCAACAACGACACCTGCACCAACGCCTGCAAGCTGGCCACCTGCGGCGACGGCATCAAGCAGGGCACCGAGCAGTGCGACCTCGGCGCGAACAACAGCAACACCGGCGCCTGCACCCTGGCCTGCCTCCTGCCGAAGTGCGGCGACGGCTTCAAGCAGGGCACCGAGCAGTGCGACGACGGCAACGGCTCGAACACCGACGCCTGCCTCAACACCTGCAAGACCGCGGCCTGCGGCGACGGCTTCGTCAAGGCCAGCCCCGCGCCCGCCGAGCAGTGCGACGACGGCAACACCCAGAACGGCGACCTCTGCAACGCCAACTGCACCAAGCCGAAGCGCGTGTTCAACACCAGCACCAGCTGGAACGGCAACCTCGGCGGCATCGGCGGCGCCAAGGCCAAGTGCCAGGCCCGCGCCAACGCAGCCGGCCTCGGCGGCACCTGGGACGCATGGGTCAGCAACAACACCAGCAACCCGGCCAGCCGCTTCATCAAGTCGACCACCCGCTACGCCCTCCTCAACGGCCAGGAGGTCGCCCAGACCTGGGCCGACCTCGTCGACGGCACCATCGACACGCCGATCAACATCAACGAGTTCGGCGACATGTCCCCGCAAGCCGACATCTGGACCGGCACGGCCGCCAACGGCACCTCGCTCGAGGAAGACTGCAGCGGCTGGACCGCCAGCGGCGGCTTCCTCGTGATCGGCTACGAAGGCCGCAACAACATCATCAACGGCAATTGGAGCAACACGGGCCTGGTCAACGCGTCGAACTGCTCGACGACGCAGCGGCTGTACTGCTTCGAGCAGTGAGTCGAGCTGAGGACTGAGCTTCCGAGCACTTTAGAGTGCTCGGAAGCACGTGCGGCGACGGTCGACGATTCGACACGGTTTCGCCCTGCCTGCTCGATTGATCCTAGTTTCCCCAAAGGACATTGGCAGGTTGGGGCAGATCCCGCGATCTGCTCACGGAATCTCACGACGTCCATCCTCGCTCACGCCGAACGTCGCCTGCAAAACGCCGTTTGCATCATACTCATACTCGAAAGAGTAGGCCCATTTCAGCTCGCGCAAGACCGCCGTCGGGGGTCCGCCTGGCTGTCTTTGTTCGACGACGAACAAGCGGCCCGACATGGCTGCGGCGATACGATCGAGCGGGACGCCGAGATGTGGCGAGCCGTCGCCGGCTTCCTCGACCGCGTAGCAGCCGGGGGCCAATTCGGTCCCCGTATCCAGTTCTCGGTTGTGCGCCGCATAGCAGGCGAAACAGACCATGAGCGGCTCTCCACCGAACTCACGGACGTAGGCGCGACACAAGGAACTGCTGTGTAGGGACGCCTCGAGGGTGAGCGGGCCCCCCGGCAGCACAGGATGACTGTATCCACCCCAGCGCTGGAAAAGATACACCTCGCAGGGTTCCCCTTCGAGTCGCCAGGGGATGCGGAAGTCGTCCAGGTCGTCGCGCATGCGATCTTCCTTCCATCGTTGCGGCGATGGCCGGCCGCTGAGCATTGCGCCGAGGTTGCGAATCAGGCTGAAGAACGAGCGGAGCATATAGCTGGAACCGGCAAAACGGAGTCAGGGGGGTCCATGCGCGCCATTGCGGGTCAGAGCTCCTTGCTGACCGCAAGCAGTTGTTGGCGCAGCCACTGATGCGCGGGGTCGAGGTGGCGGCGCTCGTGCCAGTAGAGTTGCATGGAGAAGCGGGGGATCGGCAGGGGCGGCTCGTGGATCGTCAGCGGCAGGTGGGTGGCGAAGGCGCGGGCGACTCGTTCGGCGAGGGTGATCACGAGGTCGGAGCCGGCGACGGCGTGCGGTGCGACGAGGAAGTGCTGGACCATCAGCGCGACGCGGCGCGACAGGCCGCGCTCGGCGAGCAGGTCGTCGACGACGCCGCCGGGGGTGCCGCGCGGTGCGATGAATGCGTGCGGCAAGGCGACGAAGGTCGCGAGGTCGAGCTTCTTGCCGATCTGCGGATGGTCGCGGCGGGCGACGCAGACGAACCGCTCGCGGAACAGCCGGCGCTCGCGCAGGCCGGCGCCCACGTGCGGGCCGAGGGGGTCGGCGCGGGCGAGGCTGCGGTCGGGGGCGACGAGGAAGTCGAGCTCGTCGAGGCGCTCGAGCGGGCGCTCGAGGGGGAAGTCGCGGGCGACGAGGTCGACGTGCGGGGCGGTCTCGGCGAGGCGGGTCAGGAGCGGCGGCAGCAGGATGAATTGGGCGTAGTCGGCGAGCCCGAGCACGAACCTCCGCCGCGCGGTGGCGGGGTCGAACGCGGGCGGCGGGGCGAGCACGGACCGCACCGAGGTCAAGGCGTCGGCGAGGCGCGGCGCGAGGGCCTCGGCGCGCGCCGTGGGCACGAGGGTCTGCCTGTCGCGCACGAGCAGGGGGTCGCCGAGCAGCCGCCGCAAGCGGGCGAGCGCGTGGCTGGTGGCCGAGGGCGACAGGCCGACCCGCCCTGCCGCGCGCGCGACGTGGCGCTCGGCGAGCAGCGCCTCGAGCACGACGAGCAGGTTGAGGTCGAGCGCGGCGAGGTTCGGTTCGTCGTGCATGCCATGCATGCCGCGAGTGTACATGCTGCACTGGGAGCATGTCGCCGGCGGCGTTAGCTTGAGCCGCGGAGGCAAAGAACTCGATCATGTACGTCATCAGCGGAGTCACGGGGCACACGGGCAAGGTCGCGGCGGAGACGTTGCTCTCGCGGGGGGAGCGGGTCCGGGTCGTCGTGCGCGACGCGGCGAGGGGCGAGGCGTTCGCGGCCCGCGGGGCCGAGGTGGCGGTGGCCGATCTCGGCGACGCAGACGCGCTGGCCCGGGCGTTCGCCGGGGCGAAGGGCGCCTACGTGCTGCTACCGCCGAACCTGGCGGCGCCGGATGTGTTCGCCTGGCAGGCGGGGCTGCTCGCGGCGTTCCGCTCGGCGGCGGAGGCAGTGGCGCTGCCGCACCTGGTGTTCCTGTCGTCGATCGGCGCGAGCCAGCCGTCCGGGACCGGGCCGATCGTCGGGGTCCACCGCGGCGAGCAGGTGCTGCGCGGGCTGCCTCGCACGCGGGCGACGTTCTTGCGCCCGGGCTACTTCCACGAGAACGTCGCGGCGTCGCTGGGCACCCTCGCGGAGGGCAAGCTCGTGACGTTCTTCCCGCCCGAATTCCCGCTGCAGTCGGCGGCGACGCGCGACATCGGGGCCCTGGCGGCGACGCTGCTCCTCGAGGGTCCGACCGAGGACGGCGCGGTGGTCGAGCTCGGCTCGCCCGTGACGCCGAACGAGACCGCCGACGCGATCGGCCGGATCACCGGGCACCGGCCGGCGCTCGTCGCCCTGCCGGCGACGGAGCAGGCGGCGACGCTGCGCGGCCTCGGGGTGCCGCCGCCGGTCGCGGCGCTGTTCCAGGAGATGACGACGGGCTTCATCGACGGGCGCATCGCCTGGGAGCCCGGGCGGCGCCACGTCGCGTCGCAGACGTCGATCGAGGCGGTGCTGCGCGGGCTGCTGTCTCCGCCGCAAGCGCAGTCGTAGGCCGGTCGGCCTCGCACAGGCGCGCGCGGCTTCGACGTCATGCGTCGACAGGCAAACCGCTCTGCCTGGCGCGATGGGCGTCGATCCAGCGGCGCGCCGTGGCCTCGTCGCGGGCGAACTCCAATTCGAAGTGCTTGTTGCCGATGAGGCGCACGGCCTGAAAGAGCAGGCTCGTCACGGTGCGCATGGCGAAGTTGGCCCCGTACAGCGCGGCCGCGGTGGCGTGATGCGTCTTGCTCCACACGCCGATGGCGCGCCGCGAATCGTGCGGGATGCTGACCAATTGCGTCAGGTCGGCGAGCAAGTAGGCGCGGCCCATCTCGCGCGAGACCTGCCCCACGCGATCGAGCATCTGCCGCGTCTGCTCGAGGTCGAGCGAGCCGCAGATCTGCAGATGCACGACGTCACCCTCTCGCGTCAGTCGCACGGTCCCGCTCGAGGTCGACGCAGTCACTGTGGGGCACTATACTACAAGGCGACGACCGGCGTATGGCGCAAGACCCCGGCGACCGACGTCGTCGATCACCGGCGCCGGGTGGATCGCCGTATACGCCGAGTCGTCCGGGCTCGGCTCGTCTGCGGACCCGGTAGGGGCGGCAATGGACCGGGTAGATCCACCGAGGATCAAAGTGCTCAGGTGGTCGCTGCGCTCATCGCCGCGATCGAGGCGGTCTGGCGGGCCGTGACGATCGTCTGCATGTCGAGGAGCAGCTTGGCGTCGGCCAGCGTGCCGAGCTCGCCGGAGGCGCCGACGAGGCGGACGAACGCCAGGCTGGCGCCGAGGCTGAGGGCGTCGCGTTCGCTCAGCCACTTGAGGCGGGTGCGCAGGCCGGCCTCGAGCTCGCGGACGGTGGTGACGATGTTCGCGGCCGGCTGGGCGACGAAGCTGAGGATCGCCACCTCGTCGTACTCGCGGGTCCCGATCTTCGCGCCGGCGGCCCGGAAGGCCGCGAGCAGGCCGCTGAAGCGCTCGACGATCACCGGCGCCTCGACGCCGCCGAGGTACAGGATGTGGGCGGCAGTCTGCAGGGGATCGCCGCGCGACAGGCCGGCCTGCTCGTGCAGGGCCTTGTAGATCGCGTCGGTGCCGGTGCCGATCGCCGCGGGCTCCTCCGGGCGACCGACCAGCATGGCGCAGGCCGGGAAGTCCTCGGGTCCGGTCAGCCACCAGTGATGGGCCTTCATCGCCTCGTAGATGCCGTGGAGGCGCTCGACGTGCTCGTGCTCGATCCGTCCGAACAGGCGGCGCAGGACCAGCACCGCGAGGACCTCGTAGACGCCGCCGCGGCGCAGGCCGTCGGCGCGGAACATCTGGCGCACGCGCTCGAGATCGTCGAGGAACTCTTCGGGGTGCGCGTCGGCCTTGACCAGCTGGGCCGCGATGACCAGTCGCACCGACTCGTCGACGCCGGAGAACCACCCGAGCCGCTCGCCGAGCACCGCGCTGCCAGTGCGGGTGGACGCGGCGAGCCGTTTGGCGTCGCCCGGGGTCACGAGCAGGGTGATCGCGGCCAGGCGAATCGCCACCTTGTCCTGCATCCACCCGCGGCCGGCGTCGAGCGCGGTCAACAGCTCGTCGAAGCGCGCCAGCGGGTCGGGGGGCACCACGAAGCCGGGGTCACCATCGAGGTTGCGAAACGGCATGCGCGCAAGGGTACCCCCGTCCGGCGCGCGGCGGCCGGCCGGCGAGCTGCGCGCGTCGTGCGACCGGGCACACCTGCGTGATCGGGGGTGTCGCGGATCCGCCAGGGCGCGGGCTCAGGCGAGCAGCGCGGACATGTCGATGCGCTCGGGGAACTCGATGTCGAGCGCCTGGGCGATCGCGGAGTAGATGTGGCCCTCGGAGCAATTGAGGCCCGGAGTGGAATCACCCGTGCTGCCGTCGAAGCCGTAGGTCTCGCAGGTCGTCGGCTCGATGCCGCCGAACACGCGGTTGCCCTTGAGCAGCGGCGAGACGATCAGCGTGCCGTTGTTGAGCGAGTGGCCGGTGCCCCACGACTCCGCCTTGGCGGGCCGCGTCTTGTCGCGGCCGAAGTCGGTGGCGACGTAGATCAGCGACCGGTCCCACATCTTCCCGAGCGCGGGGTCGCCGAGGTAGTCGAGCTGCTGGAGGAGGTCGACCAGCGCGTCGACTGCCTTGAGGACGTGGCCCCACATCAAGTACTGGGCCATGCGGTGGTCGTTGTGCGAGAAGTCGAAGGCGATCGGGGTGGTGATCAGCTTCTCGTTGCCGAAGGTCGGCTCCTGGCGCAGGCCGATCGTGCTGACGCACGAAAGGCCGTAGTAGGCGAGGAGCACGGACAGCGCCGCCTGGGACTCCCACGGGTCGACCAGCAAGTTGGAGAACTTGCTGGCGAGCGTCGGCAGCAGCGGGCTCGACATCACGCCGTACTTGGGGTCGAGCAGCTCGGCCGGCAGGAGGGTCAGCCGGTCCATCATCTTCGCGGCCTCGAGGCGCGGCTGCACCTCGCGGCGGTTGCCGAGGAAGCGCTGCCGCCTCGGGCTGCCCGCGAACGTCTTGCCGAACATCGACGCGTCGTCGAGCTCCTCGCGGACGCCGCGCGCGCGCTCCACCAGCGCGCGGTCGGGGGCCCCGAGCACGCCCTTGACGCCGTCCATCGCCGCCGCGAAGCCGAGCGGGGAGGCGATGATCTCCGCCTGCGCGAACGCGGGGAGCGAGGCGTCGATGCCCGGCTGGATGTACCCGTCGTTGGCCATGTTGCAGTTCGGGATGATCAGGTCCTCGCCGTGGCGCAGCGCCATCGCCTCCATGAGCGTGCGGCCGCGGTTGATCCCGGCGCCGGTCACCGAGCGGTACTGGCCGACGTTATGGTTGACGCTGGTACATTCCTGCGTCAGCACCGTCATCCACCGGTGGTGTTTGGCGAGGAAGGGATCGAGGCCGTAGCCGAGCTCGTAGAGGTTACCGAGCAGGCCGACGGGCTCGACGTAGCCGGGGCAGCGGATGTTGCTCCCGGTCGGGGTGATGATCTTGGCGTCGTCGTAGACGTTGAGGGTGTCGGCCAGCGCGTCGTCGTCGACCTCGGTGCGGGTCACTGGCAGGAAGCTGTCGACGATGCTCGCCCCGCCCGTGGCGCACAGGATGAACAGCAGCTTGCGGTCCTTGTCCGCGGTGCTGCCCTCGCGCTCGGTGGCCCGGCTGAGCGCCGAGCCGAGCGCGGTCGTACCCATCGCTCCGGCCATCGCCAGGAGCATCTGTCGTCGCCCGATTTTGGTGGTCATGGCTTTTTGCTCCCGTCGCTCAGAAGAACAAGAATTCGCTCGAGGTGCCGATGGCGAAGCAGGTCAGCACGGCGAAGTCGTGGGCCGAGACCGGCTTGCCGGCGTCGTCGACGGCGAGCCCGCCGAGGGTCGTCAGCTCGTGGGGCTCCGGGTCGCGCGACAGCAGGCGGCGATACAGCGTCGTGACCGTGGCCGTGAAGGCGTCGTCGCCTTCGGCCGGCGCCTGGGCGCCGAAGTCGAGATCGGTGAAGACCACCGGCGCGCCGCCTTGGTCGAGGTTGGCCCGGTTGACGCAGGCGCTCATGACCACGCGATCGAGCACGATCGGCGTCGACACCAGGGTGTCGGGCAAGGGCTCGTAGAGGCCGATGCGCAGCGGGTCCGCGGCGCCGAGGGCGATGTGGTGGATCTCGCGGGTGCAGGAGCCCCGACCGAGCTCGTTGCACACGCCGTCCTCGGGCAGCTCGAGCGCGCGCATGAGGTCGCGCTGGAGCGCCGCGTTGCGCTTCCATTGCAGCTCGCCGCGCTGGGCCTGTCGGACCTCGTCGGAGCCGGTGTCCTCGGTGGTGCCGCCGTCGCCGCTGCCGCCGTCGCGACAGCCGCTCGCGAGCACCAGCGCCGGCAGGAGGGAATGAAGGAGAATGCGCGTGATCATCGTCGTGCTCCTTTCAGGGGATCCCGAAGGCGTCGGTGTCGACGAGGCGGTGCAGCAGGCGGTTGGCCGAGTAGCCGTCGGCGGGCATCGCGGTCCAGACCGCGTCGAATTCTTCGAGCTCGTCCGGCACGGGCTCGTGGCCGATGGCGTAGACGAAGAACACGTTGGCGAGGTTGCGCTGGAACTCGCGCGACTGCGACATCTCGCGGGCGAGGTCGACGAGGCTGTCGACCTTCGTGTCGAGCACGACGAACTCCGGCTGCGCCTCGTCCCACCCGGGGATGCGCTCGGCCGGGCGCTCGAGGCGGTACGTCCCGGTGCGGTTCAGGTGCTTGAGGTCGATGCCCTCGTAGTAAGCGAACGCGTACGAGAGCGGGTCGAGCGTCGAGTGACACTGGGCGCACGCGGCAGCGTCGACGCCCTTGGCGTCGATGTCGAGCGGCTCGCCCGCGACCGGCTTGATGCCCTGGTTCAGCGACAGGTCGAGCCCGAGGTATTCGCGGTAGGCGTGCCCGGCCGCGACGCGGGGGACCGCCGCGAACATGATGTTGAGCAGCAGGTTCCACTGGGTCGTCAGCATGCCGGCGCGGTGCTCCGGCGCGAGCAGCTGGCCGCCGCCGAACCCCATCGGCGGGTTGGAGATGATGCCGTCGACCTTCTTCCAGTTGCCGGCGTCGTCGCGGTTGATGTGGTATTGCGCGGTGAGCAGCTCGCGGGCGTCGCGGTCGCCGGAGAGCAGGTACTGCCACAGGCGGTAGTCCCACTGGTAGTCGGCGAGGGTGATCTTGTAGCCGCTGATGAGCACGTCGGTGTCGGGGCCGAGGGCCTTGACCGGGCGGATCTTCGGGTGCGCGAGCGAGGCGAGCGCTTCGTCGATCCAGAAGTCGGACTCGAGGCACTCGGCGAGCGCGTCGTGGATCGCCTCGAGCTGGGCCCCGCCGCCCTGCTCGGCGAACTTCTTCGTCTGTTCGTACGAGGGCGAGGCGCCGCAGAACAGCAGGCGCACGCGCTTGTAGGCGAAGGCCGGATCGTACTCGCCGATCGCGAAGCTCGGGTTCTCGGCCCCCTCGGGCGTCGGCCGCGGCATCCACTGCGACAGCGGATCGCCGGGGTCGGTGCCGAGCGCGATCTCCTCGCGGTTGCTCAGGCCGTCACCGTCGCTGTCCTCGTCCTCGATCGACCGAAGCGCCGAGGCGACGTTGGCGTCGAACTCGGCGCCCTTCAGCGCGGCGAACAGCGCCCCGCCGTAGGCGTTCCAGGCGACCGGCTGGGTCGACAGGTGGCACTTGTTGCACGTGATGCTGCGGCCCATGCACTCGGGCGCGTCGGCGTAGGTCTCACAGAAGGCGCGCGGGCCGGTGGGTCTGGCCCAGGCCTCGGTGGTCGCGAGGCTGACGCCGGCGAACGCCAGGAGACACCCGAGGTGCCTCGACAGCGCGCGAACGATGAAGACGGTCGGTGCCTGCATGGGGAAGTCGTCCGAGCACAGAGTACGCCACGAGGCGAGTAGCGACTACGCGACATGGAAGCGCTTCTGTGGTGCGCCGATGCTCCAGTACAATCACGGCCATGGACGCCCTGCTCGCCAACCTGCCGACCCTCCTGGTCCTCGCTCGCACCGGCTCCCTGACCGCCGCTGCGACCGAACTCGGCGTGCCCCGGAGCACGGTGAGCCGCCGCCTGACCCGGCTCGAACAGGACCTGGATGTCGTGCTTGCCGAGAGGAACACGCGCACTTTCACGCTCACCGCGGCCGGGCGCCGGCTGGCGACGGAGGCGGGGGGACTGCTCGCCAACCTGCGGACGATCTCGGATTCGGTCCGGGCGGACGCGGGGCAGATGCGCGGACGGTTGCGCTTCGCCATGCCGGCCGGCCTCGGCGGGGCGTTCCTCGGGCACTTGCTCGGGCACTTTCAGCGGCAGTACCCGGCCGTCGAGATCGAGATCGTGGTGACCGAGCGGCGCCCTCACCTCGTCGAGGAGCGCTTCGACGCGATCATCACCACCGAGGCGCCGCCGGAGCTGCCGTGGATGCGGCGCAAGGTCGGGGAGGCGCGCTTCATCGCGGTCGCCAGCCCGGCCTATCTCGCCGGCCGTCCGCCCCTGGCGAAGCCGCAAGACCTGGCGGAGCACGTGGTGCTGTCCGGTCCACGCGGCGTGGAGGGGCTCATGACGTGGCCGCAGCTCCGCGGCACCTCGCTGCCGGTGCGCCCGTGGCTGGTCACCAACGACCTCCCCTTGCTGCGGGTCACTGCGCTGGAGGGGCTCGGCGTCGCGCTGTTGCCGATGCACCTGGTGTTCGAGGACCTGGCGTCGAACGCTCTGGTGCGGGTGCTGGCGGAGGACATCGGCGCCTCGATCGAGATCATCGCGCTGTTCCTGCCCGAGCGCGCCAAGAGTCCGGTGCTGCGCGCCTTCTTCGCGGATGTCGCGCGGTACACGGCGGAACGCGACGCGACCCGCTCCGCCGCTCCGCCACCGCGGCGTGGTTCGCCGCGCCGCGTCGCGCCGTAGCCCGACCCGAACGGACGCTCGCGGCCGCGAACGGGTGGCGAGCTCCGGTGCTCGCGAAAATATCCATATGTCTGAATGGACATGTGATGTGATTCGCGCCGCGCGCGGTCAGAAGCGCTTGCCGAGGCCGGCGACGAGCTGTGCGCTCGGCACGACCGTCCAGGCGTCGGCGAGGCGCGGGCCGGGGTCGCGGCGCAGCACTGCGAAGCCGCCGGTCAGGGTCAGGCCGAGGTACACGCCGGCGGCGAGGTCGACCGTGAGGGCAGTCGTCGCGCCGAAGCGGCCGGCGAAGCCCGTGCGCGGCCCGGCGACGCCGGGGGTCTCGAAGCGCTGCAGCAGCCAGCCGAGTCCGACGTGCATGCCGAGGTCGATGCTGACGCCGCGCAGGTCCCAGGCGTGGACCAGGCGCGCGCCGAGCTCGACGTGGTCGGTGGTGGCCCTGAGCGGCGAATGGGTGAAGCCGCCGCGGCACCAGCTGACCTGCGGGACGACGCTGAAGTGGCGCGCCTCGAGCGGATAGCCGACCTGCACCCCGTGGCACAGACGGCCTTGGTCGAGCGGCGTGGCCAGCAGGTAGCCGACCTGCGGCCCGTGGGCGAGGCGGCGGTCGCTGCCGCCCTTGCGCACCATCCGGGCGTAATGGAACGACTGCAGCTCCGACGCCGCGAGCGCGTGGGTGCGGCCGGGCGCGACGCTGACGTTGCCCTCGATCAGGTCGTCCTCGCCGCGGCCGCGCAGGTAGTAGCGACCGGCGCGCAGCACCAACTTGCGCGCGCGCGCCTGGGCGTCGACCTCGGCGATCACCGGGCCGTCGGCGTCGCCCTGCATGACGAGGAAGGAGCGCCCGGCCGGGAGCACCAGCGCGCCGTGGTTGACCGGCGTGGCCTGCAGCGTGGTCAGGACCACCTCGCCCTGGCCGCGGAACTCGTAGGCGTAGGTCGGGTGCTGGATGCCCGCGAAGGTCTTGCTCGTCGCGCGCAGCGTGCCGTCGTACGCGTACTTGTAGACCTCGTCGAGGGCGATCGCACCGTCGCCGTCGCTGTCGGCGGCGCCGAGCAGGCCGGAGACGAAGTAGTGGGTGAAGAAGGCGCCGTGCAGGCGATCGGACTCCTGCGCGTCCTCGCCGGCAGCGCTCGCAGTCAGGAACACGACGCCCTGCCCGGCCGGGCGCACGCGGACGCGCGCCTGCAGCGGCGGCCCGGCGGTCGCGCCCTTGACCCGCGTGATCGTGCCGGAGCGACAGGCGTCGAGGACGAGCAGGCGCATGCCCGCCGAGGAGCCGCGGATCATCCGCTCGAGCAGGCCGAGGTCGAGCGTGGTCGCTCCGAGGTGCAGGCCGCGGGCGTCGGCGTGGCCGGAGTAATAGACGAACAGCATCGCCTCGTCGCGCTCCGGGCTGGCGCGGATCTCGTCGTTGATCCGCGCCACCGCGCGCAGCACGGTGTCGGCGTCCTCGCCGAGCAAGAGCTCGCTGCGATCGGGCGCGACGTCGCCGAGGGCCCGCATGACGTCGTGGACCTTGCGCGCGTCGTCCTCGGCGTAGCGCAGCGGAGCGTCCTGAGCGTCGCCGAGGTTGTTGCCGATGATCAGGGCGTAGCGCGTCGGCGCGGCCGCAGCCAGCGCGGGCGCGACGAGGGTGCCGGCGAGCGCGAGCGCAGGGAGGACGCGCGCGCCGAGCACTGCGTGACTGTCGATCGCGCCGGCGAACCATGGGCGCAGGGCCGCGCCGATCATCGCTCGTCCTTGTGCAGGTCGATGCGGTCGACGGTGCAGCCCGGCCCGGGCTCGACCGCGACGTCGTCGGCGAGCCGGCGCTCGAGCGCCGCGGTGTCGAAGGCCTGCTCGCAGAACACCGCGACGAGGCGCTCGCGCCCGGGCGTGGCGTCGAAGGCGAGGCTGAACGGCAGCGGCTCGTCGCGCGCGGGCCGGACCGGCGCGCTCGCGGGAGCGTCGGCGGGGTAGTGCCGCTGCACCCGGCCGGCGCCGTCGATGCCGAAGATCGCCAGGTGGCCGGGCTCGGTGGTGGTGTAGGTCGGCTGGACGCGCGCGCCGGGGACGATGTGCTCGCCCGAGAGCAGCGGCGACAGCTTGCCGTCGCGCTCGACGTAGAGCCCGACGTGCGCGGCGCCCTTGGTCCGCACGACGTCCTCGAGCTCGGGCGCGGGCTCGGGCTCGGGGCCGGAGCGATCGGGGAGGAAGACGAGGGCGAGCGCGGCGGCGGCCGCGAGCGCTGCGGAGAGGCCGAGGATGCGGCGCTTCGGGCGGTGCAAGGCGAGCGGGACGGGGCCGGCCGCGAAGGCTTGCTGCTCGCCGCGGAGCTCGGCGATCCGCGCGGTGCACCACGTGCAAGCGGCGGCGTGACCGAGGACCTCGACGCGCGCGGCGTCGTCGAGCTCGCCGACGATCAGGCGATCGATCACGAGGTCGGAGAGGCAGCCGGAGGGGCGTTGAAAGGCGCGTTGCATGTCAGCGGATCTCCTGGGCGTGGCCGGGGAGGCTCTCGAGGAGCGTGCCGATCCGGCGGCGCGAACAGCCGAGGACCTCGGCGATCTCGTGGTGGGTCATGCCGTCGATGTAGTAATGGACGGCGATCTGGGCGAGCTCGGCGGGGAGGCGCACGAGCAGCGCACGCACTGCGGCGAGCTCCTCGGGCGCCCCGCCGTGGCCGCCGCTCGGAGCGGCGGCGTCGGCGTGGCGATCGAGCAGGCGCGCCCGGTTCCCCTGGTCGCGGAGAGTGTTGAGGCAGCGGTGCGTCACTGCGCTGTACAGCCAGGTGCTGAAGGCGCTGCGCCCCGCGAACTGCTCGGGGCGCGCGAGCAGCGAGACGAAGGTGTCCTGCACGACGTCCTGCGCGCGCGCTTCGTCGCCGAGGATCGAGCGAGCGCGGCGCAGGGCGCTCGCGCCGTAGGTGCGGTACAGCTCCGCGACCGTGGGGGTGAGCGCGGGCATGTTCAGATGAATTCCGGGAAGTGGAGCTCGTCGATGTCGCCGAGCTCGAGGACGAGCGGGGCGTCGAACGGCACCGGCACCAGGGTGTCGTGCGGGTGCCCGCAGGCCACATCCTCCTCGATGGTCGTGGCATCCGCCTCGCACTCGTAGATCGCCTCCAGCTCGGCATCGGTCTTGGGGGTGGCCTCGATCAGGTGGAAGCCGGCCTTCAGCGGCTCGGGAAAGATGCCGAACGTGACCGTGTCGTGGTCCTCCGGTAGGTCGCCCGCGGCGTAGACGAGCAGGTGGGTCTCGACGACGCCGACCACCGGCGGCTCCTCCTCGCCGCCGAATTCGGCGAGGTCCGTCCCGGCCGGGACGGCCAAGATGTAGGCGATCGCAAAGCCCGGGTCGTTCTCGTCGAACTCGCTGAGCATGCTCGCGTCGGGGGCGGTATAGAGGTCGAGGGCGAACGAGGCCGGGAAGCTGCCCTCGATCGCGGCCTTCTGCGCGACCATGTAGTTCTCGCTGATCTTGAAGGGGAACCAGGCGACGACGACCTCGAGGTCCTGTGTCGGCGCCTTGTCCGGCTTGGCGACCTCGCCCCGGAGCGTGAGCAGCGGCTCACCCTGATAGTCGGCGTCGACGTTGGCGTCGCAGGCGGGCGCGGCAGCGAGGAGGGTGAGGGCAGTGATGAAGGTGTGAGTGCGCATGGGGTTCCTTGTCGTGCCGACCGGGTCGGCATTGCTTGAGGACCGTGACCCCTCGTGCCTGGGCATCACTCGGCGTGTGACATTGCTCCGCACCTGCCGCCTTGTCGAGGTCGAAGACGTGAAACTGGCGGGGTAGCGATCGCGCGCGCCACGAGACGGTCCATTTGCACGGTCAGCGGAGGTCGCCGGGCATCACGAGGCGACTACGCGAACAGCAGAGCCCCGTGACGTGCTGCTGGTGGCGATCGCTGAATGGCGCGCTGTCAATGCTCGGTGACCGGTCGCGGATCGCTGCGCGGCGAGGGCGTTCTGCTCGCGTCGATCGAGGAGGTCGGTGGGCGAAGAGTCATGGTGTGGGTTCCAGGCGCCGCTGCTCGCGGGGGGCATGAGTCAGGGCGCGGGCGAGCGCCTGCGCGATCGAGGAGCTCTACACGCCGTGGCTGGACCTCCCGGCGAACATCTGGACGGGCTCGCTGCACGCGAGCTGCATCCTGACTGCGGCCGCGGTGGAGATGGCGCCCGACTTCCGCATCGACCTCGACTGCGAGGGGACACCGGAGGTGTTCTGGATCGCTGGAGAAGGTGGTCGGGCTGTGTCCGCTGCGCGACATGCAACCGGAGGACGAGGGCCACGGGGTGTGGTGCGCGAAGCGGGCGTTCGCGGAGCTCGGGGTGAGCTTCGAGGGCGCGCCGCAGGTGCTGCTCGAGACCGGGGAGTCGCTCGCCATCCCGGTCGCGGAGGGCGAGTACGTGGTCGAGGTGCGGCACGCGGACCAGGGGGTCGAGTGCGGCATCTCGGGTGATACGTTCGCGTTCACGATCGTGCTGAATCCGCAATGAGCGGCGCGCGTGCCGGGCAATGATGATTCGTCGCCCGCGGTCCGGCGGGCGACGAAATCACTGCAGGTCCGCGCGGCGCAGCTGGCCGTCGTGGGGGCCGCGGCCGGTCAGGGCCGCGGCGCCGCAGCGGGCGGCGAGGCGCACGGCTTCGTCCGCGCTCGCGCCGGCGGCGAGGGCGTAGGTCAGACCGGCGGCGAAGGAGTCGCCGCAGCCGTAGGCGTCGACGACCGGTCCCGGCAGCGGGGCGGCTGCGTATTGTCGATAGTCGCCGTCGACCTCGTAGCTGCCGCCGGCGCTGCCGGCTGTGCGCACGACGAGCCGTGGCGCCGGGTCGAGGTCGCCGGCGGCGTAGCGCTCCGCGGGGTCGCGCGAGCTGCAGACGAGCGCGTCGACCACGATCCCGGCGGCTTGCAGGGTCGGCAAGATCCGCGCGGTCGTCACGACCTTGCGCGCACGCCGGGCGAGGCGCAGGGCGTCGGGGTCGCCGGCCGTCACGTAGACCGCGTCGACGGCGGCCAGCAGGTCCCACGCCAGCGGATCGGCGGCCACGGGCGCGAGTCGTCCGCCGATCACCGTAATCGTGCGCTCGCCCGCGTCGTCGACGTACGTGAATCCGCGGCGCTGGCGGACCGGGCGGACTGCGGCCTCGAGCTGCAGGCCCAGCGCGGTCAGCTCGGCGCGGGCGCGGGCGCCGAGAGGGTCGTCGCCCAGCGCGGTGAAAAAAGTGCATTCACCGGCGAGCCGGGCGAGCTGCACCGCCGCCACTGCGCCGCCGCCTCCCGGGCCCTCCCAGGCATCGAGGGCGTGGACGATGTCTCCCGCGGCCGGCACACGGGCGACTCGCACGAACTCGATCCACTCGATGTGCCCGATGACGGCGACGCGCATGGGGCGATCGTGGACCAGACTCGAGTCAGCGTCGAGCGGCATGTGCGACTCGGCTTCGAGGGGCGCGGGTGCGAAGCGCGGTGCGACCGGAGCGGTGAGTGCGGCAGGCTCGGGGGTCGCGTATTCGTCAGCCGGATCGCAATGGTGACCCCGGGCGACTCGCCTCCGCGGTGGGCGCGAGGAGGCGAGTCGGGCCGCGTGCGGCGCGGTCGCGGGGTCTCAATCGACGGCGAAGCAGTACACGCGGCCGGCTCCGCCCTTCGGGGCGGTGTCGTGGCATCCGCCGTTCTCGTGGACCGAGTTCCACGAGCGGTATTGTTCGGCGTCGTTGCCCATGGGGCCGAGGCCGTCGGAGTGGCCGACCTGGGCGAACACTGCCGGATCTTCCGAGGTCCAGTCGGCGCAGGTCTTGCCCGCAGTGACGGTGCCGTCCTTGTTGGTGCCGGTGAGGATGTCGTGCTCGTTGGGAGTGGGCGAGCCGACCCACTGACCGGGGACCATCTCGCCGTTCTCGTCGAGGAACAGCGAGGCGTCGCCGTCCTTGGCGTGCAGCTCGGTGAGGTCGCCGGCGATCAGGACGAGGTCGGCGTTGTACCAGGGGCCCTGACCGATGCGATCCTTGGCGTGGATGGGCTGGTCGTCCGGGCCCTTCTCGACGCTGAGGTAGGCGTGCCAGGTCTTGGCGCCCGCGCCGACGGCGTCGGCCAGATCCTGGCAGCGCTGGTCGGCGCCCTCGAGACCGCCGAGGTTGCCGGTCGGGCTCCCCGTGCTCGAGACGAAGAAGCTCATCGAGGGCTCGACAGGTCCCCCGGTGGTGGTCGTCGTCGTGGCGTCGGTGGTGGCGTCGGTGGTGGGGGTGGCGGTGGTGGCGTCGGTCGAGGTGCCGGTGGTGGGCGTGGAGGTGGTGGTGGCGTCGGTCGAGGTCGTGGTGGTGCCGTCGGTCGCAGGCGCGGTGGTGCCGTCGGTCGCAGGCGCGGTGGTGGCGGTGCCGTCGGTGGTGGCAGCGCTGGTGTCGGAGGTCGAGCCGGTGCTGTCGCCGCTGTCGCCGCCGCAGGCAGACATCACGAGCGAGAGGGTTAGGCCGAGGACGGTAACGTGGCGGTGAATGCTGTAAGTGTGAGCGGTTTTCATGTGAACCCGGGCACCATGCCGCGGAGGACGCGGAGAGTCCAGCGGACACGGCCGCTGCGAGGCCGATCCGCGGCGGGCGCGCTCGCTGCAGAGCCCGCAGGTGGTGGCCTGGCTCCGGGCTTCGGGGGTCGATGGTGACATGCCCCGAGAGACAGGAAATGCCGGATGGGATGAGGTTCGCGCGATGTGGTGATTTCGCTGGAATCGAGGGCGTGGTGTGGTGATGATACCCCGGGTCGAGGCCCTCGCCGTCGCTCTCATTCCTCGATGGTCTGCCGCGCGCCTTCAGCGTACCCTGCTCGTCGTAAGCGATCATCGAATCATCGTAGTCGCAATCAGGGGCAGCCACGACGAGGCCGTCAGCTCGCAGTTTGACGCGGCTGCGCCGTAGTACAGGCTCCGGGACTGCGCTGGCGCTCGGCCCGGCCGCTCTGCGCCCGCGAGCTCGTCGAATCGAAGCGCCGCTTGCTTTTGGGAGCTCGAGGGGGAGTCCCCGCGATGGGAACGGCCGGTCGTATGGCCATACGCGTGCGCGCTCGGCGAGGACGGGACGGTCTTTGTCGGCAGCCGCGGCGGGTCGGCCAGAGCGCCCAGCGAGCTGGTCGTGTTCGAGCCGGACGGCAGACCAGGCCAGCAGCGGACGATGCCGTTCGCGGCGATCGCCGGCCTGGCGTTGACCGCGGATGGCCGGCGCCTCGCCGCGGTCGGCGGCGAGGTCTCGCCCGACTCCGACGCCCAGCCGCGCATCTTCGATCTGCCCGAGCTCTCCGGGGAGTCCGCGATGCCGAAGGTCGGCGACGAGGCGAAGCTGCGATGGTCCGGGGACGGGCGCTGGCTCGTCAGCGCCGCGGAGAAGAAGACGCCGTATGTCTTCGCCGTCCTCGCGTGCGAGCCAGGAAAGGCCCGTCCGTCGTGGCGCGGCACGGGCAACGCCGTCGCGGTGCGTGGCAACCAGATCGTCACGTGGACACAGACGCAGACGACGCGGGCAGAGATCGCGCTGTGGAACCCGGAGCAGAAGCAGCCCGTGCGGAGTGCGTCGCTGAAGACGCCGATCGGCGGCAAGGACTGCAGCGTCGCCGTCATCCAGGGCGGTTCACATCTGGTGGTCCGCACGCAGGCCATCTCAATCATCGACCTGGCCACCCTCGAGCTGGTCGCCAGCTTCGACTACAGCTTCTCCGGCACGAGCCCTCGGCTCGACGCCTCTCCCGACGGGAGATACCTCCTCCTCAACTTCGCCGTCCAGGACCGACTCTGGGTCGTCGATTCCCAGAGCCTCCTGCCGTGACCCCTGCGAGGTGTTCGCCGTCGTCGCCGACGACCCGGGCGAGGCCTCCCGGGGGGACGCGATCGGTGGGCTTGCGAGTGGTGAATTGACAAAGGGGCGGCGGTGTCGGGATCCTCGCGGGGCAGTGAGCCTGACGGGCGAGAGGTCGAGGGCGTGATGTGGTCGCGGCGTCAGTGGTTGGGGCTGGTCGGGCTGGCGGCGTGTCGACCTGACCTGCGCGATCCGGAGTGTCGCCGCGCGGCGGACTACGCCGGGGCGCCGCGGCTCGACGTGGCCGCCGACTTCCTCGACGGGCGCCAGGGCGGGGCGATCGACGGGGCTCTGGCGCCGGCGTTGACGGAGCGGCTGGAGGCCGCGCTCGCCGAGGTGCTGGCGAAGTCGCAGGCGCCGGCGATCTCGGCGGCTTACGCGGTGCCGGGGGCGGGCCTGTGGACGGCGACGCGCGGGCTGGCGTGCACGGAGCCGGCGACGCCGGTGACTGCGGAGGCGAAGTTCCAGGCGTGCAGCATCGGCAAGCTGGTGACGGCGGTGCTGGTGCTGCGATTGGTCGAGCGCGGGCGGCTGCGCTTGGACGAGCCGATCGCGCGGTGGTTCCCGCGCTCTCCGGGGAGCTCGCGGATCACGATCGATCACCTGCTGACGCACACCGGCGGGGTCTACAGTTTTAATAATGGGCCGACCTTCGACCACGAGCTGGCGGAGGCGCATACGCCGGAGTCGCTGGTGGCGACTGCGGCGGAGCACGCGAACCTGTTCTGCCCCGGGGCGACTTGGGCCTATTCGAATACGGGGTACGTGATGCTCGGCCTCATCGTCGAGCGCTGTCACGATGCGACGCTGGCGGAGGTGATCGCGGCGGAGATCGCCGGGCCGCTCGGGTTGCGCGGGCTGGTGGGGCAGCGGGCCGGGGTGGCGGCCGCGGGGCTGGTGCGCGGGCACAAGAACCGGACGCCGCTGCCGGCGGACACGCACTACGAGGCGCCGCACGGGGCGGGCTCGATCGCCGCGGGGGCGGACGATCTGGTGCGACTGCTGCACGCGGTGCTGGCGGGGCGGCTGGTGACGGCGCAGACCGTGACGGGGATGCTCGAAGACATGGCGCCGATGTTCGACGATCCGTCGCTGCGCTACGGGCGAGGGATGATGTTTTATGAAAAAATGCCGGGCGGGCCGGGGCGGATGGTCGGTCACAGCGGCGGAGCCCTGGGGGCGCGGGCGATCGTGGCGTACCTGCCTGCCGAGCCTGCGTTCGTGGCGGTGATGTTTAATGATGAGCGACCGGCGGAGGCGGGGCTGTGGGCGCTCGTGCAGGCAGGGCGCGGCTGAAGGGGCGCGCGTGAGTCGAGCTCGATGAGCGGGCGTCGAGGGTCGAGGTCGGGAGCGGGCAGGGGTGGCGGTGCGCGCGATGGTGTTGGTGAGCTGTGGACGAGTGGCGATGGGCGAGCAACACGCCGCTGACTTCCATGCTCTCGTCAAGGACTCCAGCCGAGCCGGTCGAGCCCCTTCGCCGCGAGCATGGGGTCCCTGAAGCTGGAGCGGGAGCCGGACGGGTGTCGTCGGGGCTCGCATCGCTTCGATGATGCGCCCTGGATCGCCGACCCTTGGCAACGCGAGGGCTGAAGAGATACGCGCGGGCGTCGCCGTCCCGGGTGCTGAATCACGGTTCCGACGCGTACATGCATATCGCCTTGTTTGGTCTCGATGTAAGATTGCCCGCGCCCGGCACCTGCATCTGCGATGCGCAATTGAAGGTGGGCTGTCGATCTATCAATATATGTCTTAAAAGACACATTTGGCATCCAGCTCGGCGTAGGCTGACGCTTGGGCGCCGGCGCGATCGCCGGGGCGCGCTGCCGCCCGCGGCGGCCGACGCACACCGTCGACGTCGATGGTGACCTGGGTGATGATGCAAATATGCACAACGCTCCGCGCATTCTCGCCCTCCTCGCCCTTCTCGCAGTCATCGCGTGCGACGTCGACGACGAGACCTCGATCCAGGTCGGCGAGGGCGTCATCGGCATCGGCCTCGATTCCAGCGAGTTCGCCGAGCTCGGCCTCGACGCGCTCACCGACGCGGCCGACCCTTCGTTCGCGTGCAGCGACAACAACTGGAAGCCGGCCTGGGCCGCGTTGGAGGAGCAGGTGCTCACTCTCGTCAATCAGAGGCGCGCAGCAGGTGCGGTGTGCGGCGGCGTCAGCAAGCCGCCCGTGCCGCCTGTCGTCGGCCAGGCGCAGCTCCGCTGCGCCGCCCGCAATCACTCGAAGGACATGGGCGTCAACGACGTCATCGGCCACACCGGCTCGGACGGCTCGACCTTCACCCAGCGGATCTCCGCCGCCGGCTACGCGTGGACGGCCGCCGGCGAGAACATCGCCGGCGGCTACTCGACGGCCGCCCAGGTCGTCGACGCCTGGATGGCCAGCACCGGCCATTGCAACAACATCATGAACGGCATCTTTACCCATCTCGGCGTCGGCTACTATTACGCCAAGAGCGCCCCGTTCAAATATTACTGGACGCAGGACTTCGGCAGGAACTGACGCCCTCGCGGACAGCGACGCCCGCCCGGCCCGCCGGACGCCGGCGCGCGGCTCAGGATGGTGTGCTGAATGGGGTCCGTCGCGGCGGCCGAGGGCTCCAGCGCAAGATCGCGCGTGAGTGGCGCGTGTGGCCGCTGCGACGGAGCAGGTGTACCGTACGCAGATGTTCCATAGCCCTTATTGCTTGGCCGCGCTCCTCCTCTCGCTGAGCGCCTGCACCGCTCGCCCCTCGGCCGGCGACAGCGCCGGCGACACCACGACCGACACGAGCTCGAGCGCCGCATCGACCTCGATGGACCCGATTGACGGCGTCGCCACCGGCAGCGCATCGACCACCGAGGCCGGGTCGTCGACCATGACGATCCCCGGGGGCCCGCCCTCGATGTGTGGACCGCCGTGCGACGAGACCTGGACGCACGTCGGCGATCTCTATATCGGCGACCTCATGTATTCGTCGACCGACGAGTTCAAGTGCATGACGCGCGTGGTCGGCAACCTCGACATCTCCGACCTCGATCAGGCCCAGCTGAGCGGCTTGCGGAATCTCGTCAGCATCGAGGGCAGCCTCAGCATCCTCAGCGATACCCTCACCGATCTCTCGCCGCTCTCGTGCCTGGAGGAGGTCACCTGGCAGATCCAGCTCGGGCCGGCCGTCAACCTCACCGACCTGTCCGGGCTCGACTCCCTGCGCTTCACGCAGATCTTCGCCCTCCTCTACACCGCCGCGACCGCCCTGCCGACCTTCGCGCCCGACTTCGCGGGGTTAGGTCAGGCGGACATCACCGGCAATCCCGAGCTCGTCGACCTCGACGGCGCGGCGACCTGGAAGACCTCCGACGAGGGCGTCTGGACCATCGTCCGGGACAACGAGTCGCTGAAGAGCGTCGCCGGACTGCAGCCGTTGCTGGCCAGCAGTCCCACGCCGCCGCACGTCTGGCTCGAGAACTTACCGGCGCTCGAGTCGCTCGCGGGCCTGGAGGGCTTGACCGCCCTGGGTCACGTCGACCTGGTCTGGCTGCCGCTCGTCCCCGATCTCGCACCGCTGACGCAGCTCAAGTCAGTCGCGGCCCTCACCCTGGGCATGATGCCGCTGATCCAGGATCTGCAGCCGCTCTCGCAGCTCGAATCGGCCGGGCTGCTGGGGCTGGGGAGCTGCGTGCAATACGACTCCTGGTTCGGCCTGGACGGCCTGACCAGCCTCGCGGGCCTGTCGTCGCTCACCACGCTCGATTCGCTCATGGTCGTCGACAACGAGAACCTCATGACCCTGGCCGGCGCCGACAAGCTGACCAGCGTGAGCGGCAGCTGGAGCGTGGACGACAATCCTGCCCTCCATTCCTCGGCCATCGATGCGTTCGCCGCCCAGGTCGGCAGCGAGCCGTGCTGGCGTGATGACCCCGAGTGCATCTGCTACCACCGACCCGACGACGACATCCCTCATTGAGTGTGGGTGCGGGCGCGAGCGAGGGCGCAGGCTCGGGTGAATGGAGGCTCGAGTGATTTTTGGAGGGAGTCGCTGGAGGGAGGGCTCGGGGCGCGGACGAGGCCGTCTTTCAGCGATTTAACCCGGGCGTAACGGTGTACCGGCGCGGGGGGTGTCATGGTCGCGGGCCGTGCGGCTCCTTCAGGTCTCCGGATTCATCGCGGTGCTCGCGGTCGGTTGCGTCGCTCCTGCGACGCAGCCGGCGGCGCCGCAGGAGCCGGCGTACTCGCTGGTGGACGAGGGGCACATGCGCGTGCGCGCCGATCTGTGGCCGCGGCTGGCGACCGCCCGGGCGGAGCGCAGCGACGTCACCGCGGAGATCGAAGGGGTCGGGCATCTCGAGTTCGCGCCCGACGCGGCGTACGCGGTGCGGGTGCCGTTCCCGGCCTACGTCGAGGCGGTGCACGTGGCCGCGGGGGCGCAGGTGCGGACGAACGAGCCGCTGGCGACGCTGCGCAGCGGCGAGGTGGCGCGACTGCGCAGCGAGGTAAGGCGGCTGACCGCGACGCTGTCGGCGCAACGCGACGCGGTGACGCGCTTCAAAAAGCTGGTCACGCAGGGGGCTGCGTCGCCGCGCGAGCTCGTCGAGGCGGAGGCGGGGCTGGCGGCCGGCGAGGCGGAGCTCCGCGGGGTGCGCGAGAGCCTGCGGGCGGTCCAGGCCGACCACCAGGGCGCGGACCGCTTCATCCTGCGCGCGAGCGCCGACGGCCAGGTGCTGCTGCGCACCCTCGACCCGGGCGAGCGCGTCACTCCCGAAGACGACGACCCGGCGTTCCTGATCGGCGACGCGGTGCGGCTGATCGCCACCGCGGCCTTCCCCGAGCACGAGGCGGCGTCGGTGCGCGAGGGGGCCGACTGCACGTTCTCGGTGCCGGCCCTCGGGGCGGAGCGGTTCGCCGGCAGGCTGGTGCAGGTGGTGCAGACGCTCGACCGGGCGACCCGCACCGCGGTGGCGGTGTGCATGCCGAAGGCCCCCGACCCGCGGCTGCGCGGGCAGATGGCGGTGCGCGTGCGGGCGACGGTGCGCGGCGACGAGACGCTGGTGGTGCCGCGCAGCGCGGTGCTGCTGCGCCGCGACGCGCTGGTGGTGTTCGTGGTCCGCGGCGAGCGGCTGCTCGAGCGCCGGACCGTCGCGCTCGGGGCCCGCTTCGGCGAGAAGGTGCAGATCGTCGACGGCCTGGCGCCGGGCGACGAGGTCGTGGTGCAGCAGGCGGTGCTGCTCGACGGCGAGCTGGACCGCCTGCTGTGAGGCCCGCATGTTCGCTGCGCTGAGCTGTTTCGCAGTCCGCCGCTGGCCGCTGGTGCTGGCCGGCGCGATGATGCTGGCGCTGTACGGGTGGACCGCGCTGCGCGAGCTGCCGATCGAGGCGTTCCCGGACGTCACCGACCCGATGGTCGAGGTGGTGGGGATCTACCCCGGCCAGGCGGCGGAGGAGGTGGAGCGCCGGGTGACCCTCGAGCTCGAGCGAGCGTTCGCCGGCACGCCGCACCTGATCGACCTGCGCTCGGTGTCGGTGTTCGGGCTGTCGCTGGTGACCCTGACGTTCGCCGAGGGCACGTCGGACTTCGAGCTGCGCACTCTGGTGGCCGATCGCCTGCGCGGGGCGGAGCTGCCGGCCGGCGCGGAGGCGGAGATGGGGCCGCAGGCGACGCCGGTCGGCCAGATCTACCGCTACACGCTGCGCGGCGATCGCAGCCTCCGCGAGCTGCGGGCGCTGCAGGACTTCGTGGTCGAGCGGCGCCTGCGGGCGGTGCCGGGGGTCGCCGACGTGGTGACGTTCGGCGGCTTCGAGCGCCAGTTCCAGGTCCGCATCGACCCGGCGCGCCTGGCCACCGCGGACGTGTCGGTGGCCGAGGTCCACGACGCGCTGGCCCGCAGCAACGCCAACGCCGGAGGCGGCTACGTCGGCATCGGCGCGCAGGAGTTCGTGGTCCGCGGCCTGGGGGCGATCGACTCGCCGACCGAGCTCGGCCTGGCGGTGGTGCGCGAGCAGGGCGGGGTGCCGGTGCGCGTGCGCGACGTGGCGACGCTGGTCGAGGGCTCGACGCCGCGGCGCGGCAGCGTGGGGCGCGGGGCGGTCGACGAGGTGGTCGAGGGGATCGTGCTGCTGCGCCGCGGCGAGAACCCGAGCGTGGTGCTGGAGGCCCTGCACGCGCGGGTCGACGAGCTAGGCCGCGAGGTGCTGCCGCAGGACGTCCGCATCGACACGTTCTACGACCGCACGACCCTGGTCGAGGCGACCCTCGGGACCGTCGGCAAGAACCTGCTCGAGGGCGCGCTGCTGGTCCTGGCGGTCGTCTACCTGTTCCTTCGGACATGGCGCGGGGTGCTGATCATCGCGGTGGTGGTGCCGCTGTCGATGCTGACCGCGTTCATCGGCCTGCGCTGGATGGGGCTGCCGGCCAACCTGATCTCGCTCGGCGCGATCGACTTCGGGATCCTGGTCGACGGGGCGATCGTGGTGCTCGAGGCGACCCTGCACGCGATCCACCACCAGCCGCAGCGCGAGCGCGGGGCGGTGATCGAGGCCGCGGCCGGCGGGGTGGCCCGCGCGGTCGCGCTGGCGCTGCTCATCATCATCGCCGCGCTGATCCCGATCTTCACGCTCGAGCGGGTCGAGGGCCGGATCTTCGCGCCGATGGCCTACACCTACGGGTTCGCGCTGCTCGGGGCGCTGCTGTCGGCGGCGCTGGTGGTGCCGGCGCTCGAGCGGGCGCTGCTGCGCGGGCGGGTCGACGGGGCGCCGCCGCGGTGGATCTCGGCGCTCGGGCGCGGCTACGGGGCGGCGCTCGGCCGGCTGCTGGCGCTGCGCCGGGCCGCGCTGGGGCTGCTGCTGGCGCTGACCGTCGGCCTCGGCCTGTACGCCCGCGGGATCGGCAGCGAGTTCCTGCCGGAGCTCAACGAGGGCGGGTTCTACGTGACCGCGGTGTTCCCCTCGACGATCGCGCTCGACGAGACGCGCCGCCACGTCACCGACATGCGCGCGGCGATGCTGGGGCTGCCGGAGGTCACCGACGTGCTGACGCACATCGGCCGGCCCGAGGACGCGACCCAGGCCGAGGGGCCCAACAACGCCGAGTTCTTCGTCAACCTGGCGCCCGAGTCGGCGTGGCGCCGCGGGACGTCGCGCCGCAGCCTCGAGGCCGAGCTGCGCGCCCACCTGGCCGACCTGCCGGGGGTCGAGCTCAACTTCTCGCAGCCGATCACCGACCGCGTGTTCGAGACGATCTCGGGGATCATCGGCCAGGTCGTGCTCAAGGTCCGCGGCCAGGATCTGGCGGCGATGACGACGGCCGCGGACGCGCTGCGCGAGCGCCTGGCGGCGGTGCCGGGGGTGGCCGACCTGGCGCTGTACCAGGCCGGCAGCGTGCCGCAGCTGCGCATCGAGCTCGACCGCGAGGCGCTGGCGCGCCGCGGGCTGGCGGTCGAGGACGTGCAGACGACGATCCGCGTGGCGCTCGGCAGCGCGGTGGCGACGGAGGTGTGGGACGGCGAGCGGCGCCACGGGGTGGCCCTGCGCCTGCCGGACGACGTGCGCGCCGACCCGGCGGCGCTGCGCCGGCTGGTGGTGTCGGAGCCGGACCGCGGGGTGACTCTCGGCGAGGTGGCGACGATCTCGCTCGGGCCGGGGCGCGCGGCGATCTGGCGCGAGGACTTCACGCGCTTCGTGGCGGTCAAGTTCAACGTCCGCGGCCGCGACCTCGGCAGCACCGTGAAGGAGGCGCAGGCGGCGGTCGGCGAGGTGCCCCTGGCCGAGGGCCTGCAGCTGGTGTGGAGCGGCGAGTTCAAGAATCAGGACCGGGCGATGCGCCGGCTGGCGCTGTCGTTCCCGGCCGCGCTGGCGGCGATCCTCGGGATCCTGTTCCTCAACTTCGGCCGCCTGCGCCCGACCCTGATCATCGCGGCGTTCCTGCCGCTGGCGTGCTTCGGCGCGGTCGCGGGGCTGCGGCTGGCGGGCGAGCTGTTCTCGGTCAGCAGCGCGGTCGGCTGCATCGCGCTGCTCGGGCAGGTCGTGCTGTCGGGGGTGGTGCTGTGCGGGGCGATCGATCGCGCGGCGGCGGAGGGCGGCGGCCCGGCGGCGATCGAGGGGCCGCGCGCTGCCCTGCGCCCAGTGCTGCTGACGACGGCGCTGGCGCTGCTCGGGCTGGTGCCGGCGGCGCTCAGCCACGCGATGGGCAGCGAGACGCAGCGGCCGTTTGCGATCGCGATCGTGTCGGGGCTGCTGGTGGCGACGCCGGTGATGCTGGTGCTGCTGCCGCTGCTGTACGGCGGTGATTCGCGGCGCGGAGGAGGCGAGCCGTGATCGCGTGGGTGCTGGGGGCGTGGCTGGCGACGCCGGTCGCGGCCCTCGAGGGGCCGCGGAGCGAGACGGTCGAGGCCCGCGCGCGGGCGGACGTGAGGGAGCCGGGCTTCAGCCTGGCGCAGGCGCAGGCGGCGATGCGCGAGGGTCATCCGCTGCGCGACTACGCGTCGGCGCGGGTCGACGCGGCGGCGGCGACGCGAGTGGCGGCGCGCCTGTGGGAGAACCCGGTGGTCAACGCCGACTACTTCCTCGGCGTGCGCTCGACGTCCTACGATCGCGTCGGCGCGTTCGTGGTCGGGGTGGGTCAATGGCTGCCGCTCAGCGGGGTCCCGCACGCGCGCGGCGAGGCGGCGCGGCACGAGCAGCGAGCGGTCGAGGCCGACAGCCAGCGGCTGCTGCGAGGGCTCGAGCTCGAGGTCGAGCGGGCGATGATCGCCCTGGCCGGCGCGCGCCAGGCGGTGGAGATCCACGGCGACGCGCTCGAAGACCTGCGGGAGAGCGAGCGCATCGTCGCCACGCGGGTGGCGGGCGGGGTGACGCCGAAGTACGACGCGACCCGGATCGCGCTCGAGGTGATGGCGGTCGAGGCGGACATGCGCAGCGCCGAGGCGGGCGTGACGGAGGCGCGCGGCGAGCTCGACGTGGCGGTCGGGCCGCTGGCGCCGCAGCTGCACGGGGCGCCGCAGATCGATCTGTTCGCGCGGCCCGGGCTGGACGGCTACGACGAGCTGCGCGCGCGCATGCTGGCGGAGCGGCCCGATCTGGCAGCGGCGCAGGCCCGCGTGGCGGGGGCGCGGGCGGGGGTGAAGGTGGCGCGCCGCGAGGTGTTCCCGGGCATCGGCCTGCGCGTGGCGGCGGGCTTCGGCCAGGGACCGGGGCAGATCGACGTCGGCGGAGGCGTGTCGATCCCGCTGCCGATCCTGTCGCGCGGGCAAGGCTTCATCGACCGCGCGCGGGCGGAGGTGCGCGCGGCCGACAGCGCGGCGCGCACGATGGTGCTGGCGGCGGAGCAGCGGCTGCAGGCGACGCACGCGGTGGCGCGCGAGCGCCACGAGGTGTCGCTGCGCCACGTGGAGATGAGCCGCGGGGCCGCGGACGCGCTGCAGCTGCAGGCCCAGGCCGGCTATCAGAACGGCCGCCTGAGCGCGTTCGAACTGGTGGACGCGAGCCTCAGCGTCCGCGACATGCGCCTCCGCGACCTGCAGCTGGCAGTGGCCGCCCGCCTGGCGGAGCTCGAGGTCCGGCGCGTGGTCGAGGTCGGCGAGTTCGATTATCGGTGACTGATACGAGCTTCGGTCGAGAATGTGGGGTGGCCACATTCACGAGCGGGGACGCGGTGATCAGAGGTGCTGTGATTCGCGTCAGGACCGGAGCGCCAGCTCGAGCGCGTCCTGCAGGGTCGCCACGGTCGTCAAAGACTGCGGTTCGAGGCCGAGCTTGACGATCAGCGTCGCCACCAGCGGGGAGATGCCCGAGAGCACGCAGCGGCAGCCGAGCAGGCCGATGGCGCGGCTGGTCCGCAGCAGCGACTCGACTGTGGCGGTGTCGATCTCGAGCAGGCCGGTGAGGTCGAGGATGGCGGTGCGGGCGCCGGTGCGCGAGATCGCCGACAGCAGGTCCTCGGTCATGCGGGCAGCGCGGTCGCCGTGCAGGCCGCCGAGCACCGGCACTGCGAGCACCCCGCGGCCGACCTGCAGGACGGGGCTGCCGATGCGCTCGATCACCTGCTCCTGGGCCTGCAGGCGCGACATCTGCTCGACCTGGTCGGTGATGTCCATGATGTAGCCGAAGTAGTGGGTGATCTCGCCGCGGTCGTCGCGGAGGATCACGGTGTAATCGGCGATCCACAGCGCGCGGCCGTCAGCGCGCAGCAGGCGGTACGGCTGGTGGACGAACCACGAGGCGCCGGCCTTGCTGTTGGTGGTCACCTCCTCGAATACGCGCGGGAGGTCGGCCTCGTGGATGAGCGAGGCGTAGGAGCGGCGGCCGCTGGCGATCTCGTCGAGCGGATAGCCGGTGAGGCTGGCGACGTTGGGCGAGACGTACTCGATCGGCCAGCCCTCGCGGTTCTGCCAGCGGAACACCACGACCGGCCCGACCGCGAACAAGAGCCGCTCCTGCAGGCGGGCGTCGGAGGCGCGGATCAGCCGGTTGATCTCGCGCTCGAGCTCCCCGAGCGCGTCGTCGCCGGGGGCGGCGATCGGCTCGGGGACGCCGGCGTCGGCGTCGGCGATGCCGCGCACGCGACGGACGATCTCGTGGATCCGCGAGTCGACATCCGACATTCTGCGGACATTAAACGATGTTATGGCGAGGGACAAGCGCTCGCCGGCCTCCGCGAGCGCCGACTGCGGGGATTTTTTGGGCGGAGGGCGGAGGGGCCGGGAATCATCGCACCAGGAGCCAATCCTGGCGAAATGCGGCGTGGCGCCCGCCGCGGCGAGTCACCGTCCGCGGTCGGTGACGCCGGCGTCACCGCGACGACGCATGGCTCCGGCGGCCCGGGCGGGTTGTGGCGCGAGCGGGGGCGATGTGTCCCAAGCGGACCGCAGGGACTACTCGTCGGCGACCGGCGGGTCCCGGGAGGCAGATCGATCTCCCGGCGCGCCATGTATGAACATACCTGCGCAATGGCGGTATCACCGCCGCAATGCGTGGAGCGCGACGCGCCGGGCGCCGGATTCGCGGCGGCTGCCTTTGAGGAGATTCCGCCAGCGGCGACAAGCGTCCACCATCGCCGCGAGGTCTTTTGGCGGCACAGGGCGATCCTACAATGCAGTTGCAACGGGCGCAGGAGGAGATCGAGGAGCTCCGCCGGCGATTGGCGGAGGTCGAGGTGGCGGCCCGACGCTACCGGGCGCTCATCGACTCGAGCGCTGTGAGCGTCCAGGTCTATCGCGCCGACGGCACCAGCGACGCGGTCAACGGCGCCTACGAGAAGCTGTGGCGGGTGACCGCCGCCGAGGTGGCGGCGTACAACGTGCTCGCGGACCCGCAGGTGCGAGCGCACGGGATGATGCCGCTGGTCGAGCGGGTGTTCCACGAGGGGCACTCGGCGCAGATGCCGTCGATCCGCTACGACCCGCAGAAGAACGAGAAGGTGGCTGCGGGCCAGGCGGCGTGGGTGGCCTCGGCGATGTCGCCGGTGGTGCGCGCCGACGGGACGGTCGAGGAGGTCGTGCATATCCACCTGCACGTCGGCGAGCTCAAGCAGACCGAGGAGGATCTGCGCGAGCAGAACTGCCGGCTCGAGGAGGCGGTGCAGGTGCGCACCGCCGAGCTGGAGAGCAAGCTGCGGCTGATCGAATCGCAGCAGGAGGTGATCCGCGAGCTCTCGACGCCGATCATCGAGGTGTGGGACGGGGTGATCACGCTGCCGATCGTGGGCCTGGTCGACAGCGTGCGCACCGCGGAGATCATGGACAGCCTGCTGCAGGCGGTCGCGCGCACGCGGGCCCGCTTCGCGATCCTCGACCTCACCGGCGTGGAGGTGGTCGACACCGGCACCGCGAGCCACCTGATCGGGATGATCCAGGCGATCCGCCTGCTCGGCGCGGAGGGCATCCTGACGGGGATCCACCCGCTGATCGCGCAGACGATCGTGGCGCTGGGCGTCGACCTGACGCGCGTGACCGTGCTGGCCCGCCTGCGCGACGCGCTGCAGCACTGCATCGCCAGGCAGGGCGAGCGCGGGCGCGGGCCGGCCTGACGAGGAGTCTCGGCGGGGCGAGACAGGCCTGTCCTTGCGGACAGGCAGGTTCGGTCGTCCCTGTCCTTTCGGACAGGAGGAATCCGCGTCGACGCGGGCCTCAGCCGGTCTCGACGGCGACGCCGGCGGCCGCGAACAGGTCCTCGTCCGGGACCCACGGCGCGGCCGGCGTGTAGAGGCCGGTGATCTCGAGGTCGACGCTGGCCGGCCTGCCGTCCTGGTCGACGTCGTGGAAGGTGACTGTGCCGGCGGCGCTGTCGGCGTAGGCGGGATCTTTGCGGAAGAACAGGTAGGGGTCGAAGCAATCGTCGAGGTCCTGGTGGACGAACACGACGCGGACGCCCCACTCGTCCGGCTGCTCGACGGGCTCGTACTTCGGGTCGTCGAAGCCGCCGTTGGCGAGCGCCTCGAGGATGAAGCCGCGGCACAGGCCGGCGTCGTCGTCCCGCTGGATGACGCGAATCTGCAGGTTGTTGCCGTCGACCCACCACGCCTGGGTAAGCGGTTGCGTCGGGGCGCCGGTGGTGCCGGTGGTCGTATCCGAGGAAGTGGTGGTGATCGTGGAGTCGCCGCCGGTGGTGGTGGCGTCGTCGGTGGTGAGCGGCGTTTCGCCGCTGGTCGGCTCGGCGGTGGTGCTCGTCGAGGTGGTGGTGTCGGTGTTCGCGTCGGTCGCGGCGTCGCTGGTGGAGGACTGGCCCGCGCTGGTGGTCTCGTCGGTGCTCGCCGCCTCGCTCGTGGCCGCGGTCGCGTCGGTGCTCGCGGCGGAGGTCTCGCTGGCATTCTCGGTGGAGGCGCCGGTGGGGTCGCCGCAGGCGAGCAGGAGCGCGAATGTACACATGGCAGGTTCGACGCGTCGTCGCATCGCGCGGTGATAACTCGCGGCCCGGCGATTCGCCAGAGGCCGCGGCGGCTCACGGGTGGGGGGCGAAGATGACAGTGCATATTCCTGCGTGGCGCGTCCGGCCGTTGCGGAGGTCGGGCGCGCTCGGGTCAGGCGCTCCTGCAGTGGCGTGATTGCGTGGTGCCATGATTGCGGCGCGGGGCGAGTCCATCGGCGCGTGGCGTGGCGGGTGAAGGGAGGCTCGTGGGCCTCACGGGTGGGGGCGGGGAGCGCGAGGCCCGGTCGACCGGCGCGCGGTTGAAGGCGGGGGGCGGTTCGCGCATGCTCGGCCATGCTCCAAACTTTCCCCACCAGCGACGCCGTCCTCGTGCTCACCGCGGTGGGGCTGGTCCTCGGGGCGCTGGTGGGCCTGGTGGGGGTCCTGTGCGGGCGTGGCAGGGCTGCGCTGGTCATCCACTGCCTGTGCGCGGGGCCGCCGGCCGTGGGGCTCCTGCTCGTCGCGCACATGCTGACGTACGGGCTGACGCACCCGAAGTGGATCGTGGCGTTCACGATCGCGGGGGTCGCCTGGGCGCTGCACCCGTTCGCGATCCCGCGGCTGTTCCCCCGCCGGCAGCGGGCGGCGCATTACCTCGGGGCGCTGGTCAGCGCGGCGCTCTACGTGCTGGTGCTGGTGGTGATCGCAGGGGTGGCGTTGCCGTAGGCTCGGCGGCGGCGGGGCGCCGGCGACGATGACAGTGCATGGGCCTGCGTGGCGTGTCCGGCCGAAGCGGAGGCCGGGCGCGCTCAGCTGAGGGGCTCTTCGAGCGCCGCCCCGAGGTGGGGAGGAGCGCGCGCTGGCCCCAGGGGGCCAACGCATCCTGCCCCTGCGGGCAGCGCGGCCTGTCACGGTGTCCGGCGATCTCCCGCCCTGCCCCCACGACGATTCGCGCCCGCACCGAGTCGGCACGGCGATTGCCAAGCCTGGCCTTGCAGTTCCTCGCGCCGCGCGCCACACCGACGTTCAATCAATCTCATGCGCGAATAGATGCCCGCCGCTCCACCTGCGCTCTGGACGGCCAGTGGGTGCACGGGTCCGAAGGACGGTGAGAGCTTCTGTTGCGACAATCAGTGCTTCGCCTCCTGCGCCGGTAGTTATACTTCGCAGAATGGCCGGGTGACTTGTTACGGCTGATGAGGTCCGGGCACCTCCGCGGTCGATCGGCTTGGAGATCTACCTGTACGGGCCAGCGCCGTGGCCCGTGTGTCGATGCTCGCAGGGAGCGGCGCCAATCAGTCGGCTCGGCCGGTCGGTGATTCGGCTCGCAGCATTGCCACGCGCCCGGCGCTTCCGTGACTCATGGGCGCGAGCGGGCTCGTCGTATTGCGGGAGGTCCCAGGGCCGGATCATCGCGGCGAGCCGGTCGCGGCGGCGCGGGCGGTAGCGAGGTCCTCGCGGGTGCGCTCCAGCCATAGCATCGGCAGGAGCGCCGGTCGGCTGGCGCGCTCCCTTTTTAAAAATTCGCTCGCGCGCTCGAGCGGGGCGATCGCCTCGGCGGGGCGGCCGACTTGGATGAGGGCCCGGCCCCGCAGCATCTCGGCCTGGGCGACTTCGCGGTCGATCCACGCGTACTCGCGCAGGCCGTCGGTCACCCGCAGGGCCGCGTCGGCGGCGGCCAGCGCCGCGGCGCCGTCGCCCGCGAGCAAGGCGGCGAGCGCGGTCGTCTTGGCGTGCAGCAGCGCGTCGGCGGGGCCGGGTTCGGCGCCGCGGCGGCAGTCGGCGATGCGTGCCAGGGCGGCGGTCGACTGCCGTGATTCGCCGAGCAGGGCGGCGAAGTGGGCCAGGTCGTGCCAGCACTCGCTGCAGTACACGGCGTCGCCGCGGGCGAGCTCGAGGTAGCGCGGGCAGGTGTCGGTCAGCACCGCGAGGGCGTCGCGCGGGTCGGGCTCGTACTGGGCGCGCAATTGCTGGCGGTCGAGGGTCATGCGGTGGCCCGGGCCGAGCTGGTCGGTGAACTGCGCGACTGCGCCGCGGAGCCGGGTGCGGCGCTCGCCGTCGTCCGCGGTGGTCATGGCGGCGTTGAACATCGCGTTGCCGAGCTCGAGCGGGTCCTGCTGCGGCGAGGCGGTCATCTCGACGAGGGCGCGCGCGGTCGCGGCGGCGGCGGCGGTCCGGTCGCCGCGGGCGTCGTGGACGGCGCCGAGGTTGTTGTAGGCGAGGCCGAGAGCGGCGTGCGGCTCGGGGGCGCGGCCGGCCAGGGCGAGGGTCAACGGGGCAGCCGCGAGGGCGGCCGCGACGTCGCCGCCGGGCACGCCGTCGAGGTAGAGCTTGCGCGCGTGGGCCTCGGCGGCGAGCTACGCGATCGTGCCGCCGGCGGGCCCGGTCGACGACGACGACGCGGACGAGCCGGGGTGAAGCAGAGGCCGGGCGCGCGAGGCGGCGTGCAGGGCACGAGCAGAGGCCCCCGGGGGATGGTCTCGGGGACATGTTCACGGGGACATCCTTCGGCGAGACGGAGGCGCGGGCTCAGACGGTGCCCCATTCTCGGAGGATGGCCTGCGGGACATGTCCGTATAAAAATGGATTGCGAGGCGGGGTGCCGATTCAGAGCATGTTTCATGCGACTTGAGGCGTGCCGGCGCCGCAGAGTTTGAACCGTTCGATCGCGTCGGCTGGGGGACGGTCCGGGCCCCCGAGGAGCTGTCAACCTCCGCCGCTCGGCCCGCAACTCCGGCGTCTGATGCCGGGAGAGTCTCGCGCTCGGGTGCGCTCACTTTCATTCGGGTTCTTGTCCTCGCCGAACGGCACCATGGCCTTCGGGAAGAGGACGTCGCTGCGCCATGGAACGCAGGATCATCGATGTGGCGCAACAGCGAGCGCCATCGCTGCTGCCTCTTCGCAGTGGAACATCTCAGGTATCTGCGCCTCCTGCGGAACCCCCGAGGGGCGAACAGAGGGGAATCAGTACTCTCTTAGCTCACGCGTTCCACCGTTCATCCCTGTCTGCCGTCTGTCGGCTCGCTGAGATAGACTGCATTCATGGAGATGTGTCAGACCATGCATCGTCGCCTTCCATCGGTGTCCTGTATCGCTCTTCTCATGTGTCTCGCCTCTGCGCAGGCCCACGCCCGCGGGCCAGACTTCGACCGCGACGGATTCGACGATCTCGCGATCGGCGCGTCATTCGAAGATATCGGCGCTACTCTGTGGCAAGCCGGCCTCGTGAACGTACTCTACGGCAGCTCGATGGGGCTCGACGATCCGAGCAACCGCATGACATCCATCTGGCAAGATCAGACGGGCGTCGAGGACGCCTCTGAGGCCGGAGATATCTTCGGCAACGCCCTCGCGTGGGGCGATTTCAACGGCGATTGCTTTGATGATCTAATCGTCGCCGCGCGCGGACAGGACGTGAATTCGGAAGTGCTGGCGGGCGCGCTCCATGTCTTCTACGGCTCGCTTGCCGGGCTCGCTACCAACAACGATCACGTGTTGACGCATGCCAGCAGCGGTATCCCTGGAGATCCCGGAGACGGCACGCTCGGCGAAACTCTCGTAGCCGGGGACTTCAACGGCGACGGCTACGATGACGTCGCCGTCAGCTCCAGCTGGCAAAACACTCAGGCCTTGATCATCTACGGGGGTAGCGGCGGCCTCAGCGGCTTGAACGGGCCGGGCGCGCACACGTTCCCCGCGTTTTATGCGGCGAACTCCGACTCCTGGGCTACCGGGGACTTCGATTGCGACGGATACGAGGATCTGGCTCTCGGCGAACCCGACTTCACGCCCGACGTCCTGACGGTTGCCGCCGGCCGCGTCGACATTCTCTATGGGACCAGCGGAGGCTTGTCATCCTCGGGGACGGAGTACTTCCTCGACCCCGCTGGCCCCACGCAGACCCACTTGTTCGGTGCGGCGCTGGCCGCGGGTAATTTCAACAACGATAGCTCCGGGGGGCACGCCTGCCAGGACTTGGCTGTCGGGATCCCCGGTGCCAATGACGGCGAGGGTGCGGTGGTCGTGCTCTACGGCACGTCCGCCAGTGGGTTGCAAACGGCCTCTCCGGCCATGCAGTACATCACTCAGGATTGGGGAACCGTTCAGGGGACCCCCGAGGCCGGCGATCATTTCGGTGCGACACTGGCCGTCCTTCGCGCCGACCGCGACGCCTACCCCGACCTCGTCATCAGCGCTGTGGGCGAAAACACCGGAGAGGGCGTCGTGCATGTGATCCGCGGCTCCTCCTCCGGGTTGACCGATACGGACAACCAGCTGTGGAGTCAGAGCACCGCGAATGTCCCCGACAGCCCCGAACCCGGTGACAGGTTCGGGTTGGTGCTGGCATGCGGCGACTTCGATGGTGAAGGCGCCGAGGACCTCGCCCTCACCGTTACCGACGAGCTCACCATCTCCGGCGGTACCGCGAGCACCGTCAACGTGCTGTATCTCAGCAGCAGTTCGGGTCCTCCCACGATTCTGGCCGGCGAGGAATGGGAGCAGGCCGACATCGATGTCCAGGTCAATGAGCCCGACGAGCACTTCGGCTGGTCGATGGCCCCTCCCCGCCCGATCGGCCGCAAGTCGCCCGAGCAGTGCCTCATGTAGGCGAGGCTCCTGGCTCCTGGGCATGCTTTCGCAAGCATCCTGCTGCGGAGTGAAAGCGCGGCCTCGGACGTGTGACCGAGGCTTGCGAGTTCGAGCTCGGGGACCTGTCCGGATGGCCGTCCTGTAGCGAGGCGGACGCGAGGAGGGCCCGGCTCGTCGCGGCTCGTGTGAACCGGCCGGGTCGGCTCCCGGGCGCGCCGCGAGCGTGCCCGCGGCGCGCGTGGGTCGGTCAGCGGCGCGGGCCGAGGCTCGTGCGGACCAGCATCTGCGAGAAACTCTCGAGGAACTCCTGCTTGGAAATATTGTTGTCGCGGCTGGTGTCGCTCGAGCGCAGGAACTCGTGGATCTCCGCGTCGGCGTAGCCCATCGCGCGGAACTTCGCCTCGACCTCGGCGCGGTCGAGCTGGCCGTCGTTGTTGGCGTCGATCTCCTCGAACACCTGGGCCATCGAGTCGCGGAACATCGCCCGCGAGATGGCGCGCCGGAACTCGCGCTCGAGCATGTCGAGGAAGGTGTCGTCGCCGAAGTCGGTCAGCCACGGGTTCATCACGGTCGAGCGCAGGACCGTGATCGCGTGGCCCGGGCCCTCGACGCCGAGGCGGCGCTTGTAGCTGTCCATGAACTGCGCGCCGTAGTGGGCGTCCTCGAAGTCGGTGGTGGTGACGAGCAGCGGGTGGCCGGACGGGTCCTCGCCGGGGCGCAGGCTCAGGACCTCGTAGACGGCCTTGTTGAGGCGGTTCGCCTGGGCCAGGCTGGTGTTCATGCGGCCGTCCGGGCGCTTGAAGTTGAAGGCGTAGGTGAGGATGTTGAGGTCGGGCCCGAGCTCGGCGAACAGGGCCATCGCCTCCTCGTCGGCGAGCAGCGCGTCGGGGTCGCGGCCGTCGATCCGGTGGCGGATGAACTCGAGCTGCGAGGCGCCGTCGCCGCCGTCGATCTCGGCCGGCAGGCGCGGCACGGGGACGACGACGAAGTTGTCCTCGGGACGGGCCATGCACAGCAGGCGGGCGTAGACCCGCCGGCAGTTGAACAGGGCCTTGCGGTGGATGCTGCCGTAGCCGCTGCGGCTCGGGCGGATGACCTTGTGGGCCAGGAACACCGCGGCGACCGCGGCCCCGGGCTTCGAACCCTCGACGCCGTAGATGCCGACCGACGGCTCGTCCTGGGCGTGCAGGATGTAGGGCGCCTTGAAGGTGAGGAGGTCGCGCATCGCTGCGTTGCGGTAGCAGAGGGCGCCGGCGGGGTAGGGGATGTAGCCCGATTTGTGCGGGTCGACGGTGACGGAGTCGGCCAGGTGCAGCACTGCGTACTGCGTCGCGGTGTAGCGGCTGAAGTCGACCTCGGCGCGCGGCGAGGTCGGCTCGGGCCGCTTGCCGGGGAAGCTCTCGTCGTCCTCGCGGAGGATGCTGACGTGGTACCCGCCCCACGCGGCGTCGGCGTGGACGGTGAACTCGAGGCCCTCGTCGCGCAGGCGGTCGCGCAGCTCGAGGATGTCCCGCAGCGGATCGACGGCGCTCTCCTCGGTGCTGCCGATCACGCCGACCACGGTGTAGACCGGCCGGCGCTCGGCCAGGCAGCTCCGCAAGATCCGCTCGAGATCGGGGATGCTCATGCGCGCGTTCTCGTCGAGCGGGACGTCGAGCACGTTGGCGGCGCCGAGGCCGAGGATCGCGGCCGCCTTGGGAACGAGTAGTGCTTGGTGGCCGGGACCAGGACCACCGGCGGGCTGCGCAGCTCGCCGAGGTAGCGGCTGAAGAAGGTGTGCATGCCGAGGCTCTGCGGCGCGACCTTGACCAGCGCGGCGTCGATGACCGCGGACGAGATCCCGTACTCCGCGGTGAGGCGGGCCGGCAGGGCCAGGATGTCGTCGCCCTGCAGGTTGCACAGCGACCAGGCGTCGAGCTCGCGCAGCAGGACCATGTCGCCGTTCCGGGTGGGCACGCGCAGGTCGCTCGCGGCGGCCAGAGTCGGGTCTTCTTTCAAGGCCGCCTGCATGGCGACCGGGTAGAGCTTGAGGTTGCGCGCCGACCACAGCGCCTCGATGTTGGCGACGGTGCCGCCGCTGGTGATGTGGCCCCACGGGCGCACCGCGCCGGCCTGGCACGCGGCCTTGTCGGGCAGCGGGAAGCCGATCATGCGGCACAGGTCGTCGCCGACCAGCAGCTCGAGGATCGTGGTCGCGGTCGAGCCCTCGAAGGCGACGTTGTTGGGGTTGTAGAGCATCGCCGCGAAGTAGCCGAGCACGGCCGGCATCGCGGTGTCCCAGTTCATGTGCCCCTGATAGCGGGTGCTGAAGAACGGCATCGACTTCTTCAGGAAGCCGAGCAGCGAGCGGTAGCTGTCGGTCAGCGTGCCCATCGCCTGCACGTATTCGGGCTGGCGCTTGACCGCCTCGGTGACGAGGGTCGGATCGCCGGGGTGGAAGTTGCGGCGCCAGAACGCCTGATCGCGGATCGCCTCGACGATCAGCCGCTCGAACTCCTCGGCGTTCTCCGCCTTGGAGCCCAGGAACCACGCCTCGGGCGACGAGGTGCCCGGGCCGTCGAGGTAGGGGATCTCCACGTGCTGAAGGAACTGTTCGACGGCGCCCGCGGAGACCTGGGGTCCCCGCTTTCGATTGGGTCGTTGAGTCATTGCATCGCTCTCCTGGCAGGACCGAAAATGAGGTGGGCGGAGCTTCGCACAGTCCTCGCGGGCAAGGGTGCGCGCGCGCGAGCGGAGGGCTTCAGGGGCGACGTTTTTGCGGTCGTCGCACGGGCGCGATTTCGCGGCGCTCGTCGTGGTGTATCCTGGGCGGGCGCTCGACGCGGATGCGCCGTCGCCGAGCGCCGAGGAGCCATGGCAAACGACGAGCGGACCCGCGGTTTCAACGGCCTTCACCTCGGCGACACGGTGCGCGCGCTGATGCCGTTCTTCGTGATCGCCGGGCTCGGGCAGATGTTTCTGTTCAGCGAGAATTACCGGCTGGACGCGCTCGGGTGGGTTTATTTCGTGATCGTGACGCTGGCGCTGGGCGTCAGCGGGGCGCGGATGGTCCGCCTCGAGGCGCTGCGCCCCGGCGACCCGGGGCTCCTCGTCACGCGCACGCGCGAGGTCGGGCCGGTGGGCGAGCTGATGATCGCCGGCTTCGGCGCGTTCCTGCTGTGGATGGGTCTGTTCGCGGTGATCCTCACCGGTTCGACCGAGATCTGGGGCGGCGTGCCGAGCGACAAGTCGATCAGCCTGCCCGAGGTGGTGGTGGCGACGGTGATGATCGGGCTGCCGGGCTTCTTCATGGTGTACTGGCGGCCGATGTTCGTCGTCGACCTGAACGCGAAGACGATCCGCCGCTACCCGTTCGGGCGCGCGCTGGGGCGGGCGCGCAGCTTCGCGGGCTCGGAGCTGCGGATCTTCTCCGAGGGTTACTGGATCACGAACACCCGCCACCGGCTCGGCGACATGATCCGCGGGAAGGTCGGCAAGTACACGTTCGAGCTCGAGCTCATCCACGGCAACCTCGGCGAGCCATACGTGGCCGAGCGCGTGGCGTGGTGGGCCCGTGCCCTCGACGCGCGGGTCGCGACCGAGGCCGAGTGCGCGTGAGGGCGAGGCGCGTCACTGGCTCAGCCGGAGGGTGACGGGGAAGCCCCAGAGCGCGCCGAGCAGGGGGTCGAGGTCGGGAGCGCCGACCGCCTCGACGCCCGGCCAGGTGGCGAGCTCTCGTCGCAGAGCGCCGAGCGGGTCGTCCTCGCTGCCGAACGGCGGCTGATTCCACATCGTCGCCACCTCGACGAGCACGCGCTTGCCCCGGCCGCGCGATGCGGCCGGCTTCGGGTCCGAGACCACGAGGTTGCCCCCCACGAGGAGGTCGTCGTCGGAGAAACCCGCACGCGCCAGGTGCTCGGCGAGGTGCCACGTCTGCTCGAGGCGTTCGACGGCGCGGCGAAACTCGTCGACCGTGGTCACGGCTTTCTTCACCCGCGAAACATACCATTCACGATCACGCGAGGGGCCGCCGCGAGGGGGCCTCGCGGCGAGCCCCGGTGAGCGCTCACTCGGGCCAGCACAGGCCGCTGGTGGGGACCACGCCGCCGATGCAGGTGCAGTCGTCACCGACGCACTCGAGGTCGCCGTTGCGGCAGGCGCACTTCTGGCCGCTGCCGCAGTTCGACGGCTGGCCGAGCTTGGCGGCGCAGTCGGCCTCGCTGTCGCAGCAGACCGGGCCGACGCAGGTGCCGGGGCCGTCGCCGGAGCCGACGCAGACGAGGTCGGCCGAGCAGATGTCGGTGCCCGAGCACTCCCAGCTGCCGACGGCGTCGTCGCAGCTGCAGTCGTCGCCGAACGCACCCTCACCGGGCGTGCCGCCGGTGTCCGTGCCGCCGTCGGTCGGATCTCCGCCCGGAGGGTTGTTGCTGACGCAGGCGTCGAGCTCGTCCTCGCCGGCGGTGCAGGGCAGGGCCTCGATGCAGACCAGCGCGGCCTCGCTGAGCGAGCCGCCGCACAGGCCGGCGCACACCATCGGGATGTCGCCCGAGGGGACCATGCACATGGTCGCGCGCGTGGTGCAGCGCGACTCGCAGTCGGCCTGCGGGACGGTGCCGTCGCTGCCGCCGTCGCTGCCGCCGTTGCTGTTGCTGTTGCTGCCGCCGTTGGTCGGATTGGTGGTGGTGGCGTCGGTGGTCGCGCTGTCGCCTTCGTCGCCGCCGCAGGCGGGGGTCGAAGCCGCGGCCACGAGGGCAAAGAGGCCGAAAGATAGGGTAGTGATGCGTGAAATCAGGGGAGTCGCCATGCGCGCGGAGACTAAGTGTGGAATCCGTGGAAAATCCATGATGGATCGCACGTGGAAAATCGATGAGAGCGTGTCCGAAAGGCCTTCGCGGTAATTCTCGATTGGGGCGCTCGCGCGGCGATTCGTGGCCTGTCGGCGAAATGCAGCGAACGGGCCGAATCGATGGATGCGCGCGCGAATGACCGGCGTCCGGCGGCGGTCCGAGGCGTCGCGCGCGACAGCGAGCCGCTGCGGCGGGCTCGGTCAGGCTCGCTCCCTGGAACGTCTGGCCATGGACGGGCGCCCCCGACCTGACGCTCGCGGGGAGGGCTATGATGCCGTTCGTGATCCAGGAAACCACCTGCGACGGCTTCATCGCTCTGCTTCGAAATAGGAGCAGGGGCGCGAGGCGACCGCTGTTCTTTGGCCAGTGGTTCTCCGCCACTCACGTCGTCGTGGTCGAGGATGGAGTCTGGCGAATCCGCCGGGCCGTGTTCGAGCGCGCCAGGGCCGACGCCAACTACGCCGCGTGCGGCATGTACATGCCGGAGCCCGGCGAGTTCGAGTACAGGCCGGGGCCCGAGGTCGTGCTCGAGGCGGCTTCGATGGACGAGCTCATCGCCGCGGTGAAGTCCGTTCCCTGGCCGCTGCCCTGATCTTCGTGGCGGACGGGGCGCGTCAGGGGGCGCTCAGGTCCTTCTCGTACTCGAACTGGGCCGGGCCGGGGCGGAAGCCCAACTTCAGGTTGAGTTCGTACATGGGGTTGTTCTCTTCGTTGCGGGTCACGATTCGCTCGGCGCCGTGGCGGCGGGCGAAGTCGATGGCGTGGACCTTCAGCGCGGTGGCGATACCCAGACGGCGATAACTGCGGACCACGCCGGTCAGGGCGGTCTCCAACAATCGGGGGTCGCTGGGAAAGGCGTTCATCCACGTCAGGCCGACGTAGTCGTCGCCCGCGAGGGCGAACCAGCAGCCCTCCGGCAAGAATCCGGGCGATGACATGTGTTGCGAGAAGTCCTCGAACGACGGGGGATTGGTCGGCTCGGGGGCGGGGACATCTTGTGCCAGCAGCACGTTCAGCGCCCACCAATTGCGCTGCCAGTCGGGATCCCTGGCCTGGAGCGCGGGCAGATCGCAGAGATCGATCCCTGCCGCCTGCACCTTCGCCAGCGCGCGAGCGAAGGGCGTGGGATCGAAGGCCTGGACTGCCAGCCACGATTCGGGGTGGCGCATGGTCTGGCGGAATTCGTGGCGGCGCAGGAAATGGAGGGCGCCGTGCTGATCCTCGCGGGTCTCGGTGATCAACTTGCGGGGCCGATGCGGCGCCAGGAGGTCGAGCAGCGCCGCATACAGGGCGCCGCCGATCCCGCGCCGCCGCCAGTTCGGGTGGACATCGATCCAGACGCCATAGGTCCCCGGGCGCTCGACCCAATAGGCCTGATAGCAGCTGCCGAAGCCCACGACTTGCCCGTCGACCTCCGCGACCAACTGTCGCCTGAAACAGTTGCGGTCCCAGGCCGCATCCATGGCCCGGAATTCGGCGATCGTGCGGCGATACTCGGGCCAGACGAGCCACTTGATGGCGAGCACCGCCTGGCAATCTCGTTCGCTAGCATCGAAGGGGCGGATGTTCACGGCTGGACGTCCTCGTCCAGAATAGCGAGGAGGAGACGAGGTTCGGATCGCAGGATCGGGCGCGTGGAGGTGCACACCGGCGCGTGATGAACTGCACGAAGGCGAGCCAGCCTCAGGCAGACATCCGCGCCGGAACTGCCGGGTCGTGCCATGGGCACGCCGCTGTCAGACGCCGTCGCCCGCACAGTCCGTGAAGAGGCAGGCCAGTTCCAAGGCGCACTGGGTCAGGTACCCCGCGCCGGCGATGGCGGCAGCCGGGTACCAGAGGGCGCCGAAGCTCAGGACGAACGCCGTGCTGCATCTTTGCATGGCGTCCTTGGAGTCGGCGTCGATCCAGGGGCGCGGCGAAGGCCTCGCAAGCCTGAGGTGCTGGCCGCCCCCGAACGCGTGCGCAGCCAGGTCGCCGGCCGAACGGTCCGCCGCGGAGCCGAGCACGTCATGGTCTGCCCCGTACGGCCCTCGGCCGTCTCCGCCGGACAAGTTCGCCGCGACCATCGGCGCCGCGGTGAGTGAGATGAGCAGGGACGTGAGGATTGCGTCACGAGACATGCCCCCTCCATGTCTCGTCCGAGCGATCGCTCGCCGCGCCGCGAGCGAAAGGCAGCCACAGGCGTACCGTGCCCTGCAGGTGGTGAGCGCCCGCGCGCGGGCGGGGGCCGCGACCGGGCACAGCGGGCGGACGACGCTGCGATACGGCGGAGCCGGCCGGCCTGTCGTCCGACTGCTTCGAGCCGGGGCGGTGCCGAGATTCACGCTTGCGAATCGGAGGGGCGGGCCGCTAGCGAGAACAGTCGATAAAGTCCGAGCGCCGGGTCGTCGCTCCTGCTGGGCGGTGTCGAGATTCACGTCTTGAATCGGAGGAGGGTGGCTTCGCGCGCAATCGATACAGTCCGTCCGCCGAACCTTCGTTGCTTCCGGGAGGTGTCGAGATGCACTCGTGAATCGGAGGACCCGAGTTCGCGCGCGATCGATACAGTCAGAGCGTCTCGCCGGTGGTGTCGATCTTTTTTCACGCTGCGAATCAGAGGAGAGGCGGCAGCTTGCGAGCCGGACGACGGCCGGGCCACTGGCACGACGCCGCGTCGTCGCGCGAGGGTTCGGGCCGTCGCTCCGCGCCGGGGGCTGCAGTCGAGTCTGCTCGCGGGGTGGCGCGGCCCGGGCAGGCTGCGCCCGCGGCCGCTTGCGGGCGTAAATGGCGCGCCGTTACAATCGCGTCGGTGCTCGCGCCGGGCCTCGTGATGCCGCTGCTGCTGGGGTCCGCCCCGGCCGTGGCGTGGGAGGCCCCGCCGGAGTGTCCGACGGCCGCGGAGGTGCGCGCGCGGCTGCAGGCGACCGTCGCCGACGTGCCGCGGGCGGCGGTGAGCGAGTTTCGGGCGCGGGTCACCCGGGTCGACGCGCAGACGTGGCGGATGACGACCGCGACGCGCGGCGAGTTCGGGACGACCGAGCGGCCTGCGGTCGACGCCGGTCGCTGCGCCGAGCTGGCCGACGACTTCATCCACTACGCCGACACGGTGTGGCGCACGTGGGCCCTCGAGGAGCCGCCGGCGCGCCGCCTCGGCGTGCACGTGCGCGTGGCCGGGCAGGTCGGGCTCGGGCTGCTGCCGCGCGGGGGCTTCGGCGGCGGGCAGGTGGTGCTCGGGCTGGTGTGGAGGCGGGCCCGCCTCGAGGTCGGGCTCGCGGCCGACGGGGTCGAGGGCCTGCAGCTGCGCCCGGCGAACCCGGCGTTCCGCTCCGACTGGGCCCGCGGGACGCTGCTGGTGCGCGGCTGCGGGGTGGTGGCGACCCGCCGCGTCGACGTGCTGCTGTGCGGCGGGGTCGAGGGCGGGGTGATGGCGAGCCGGGGCGGGGCAGCGTGGATCCGCGCGTTCCCGAGCTTCAACGTCCACGCGGCCCCGGGGCTGGTGTGGTGGTTCCATCGCCGGGTGGGCCTGTGGCTCGGGGCCAGCGGCGGGCCCTTCCTGCCGCCGCTGGAGCCGCGTGGGGCCGGCGGGAGCTACGGGATCGCCCGGTTTTTCTTCGCCGGCGGGCTCGGTCTCGAATTTCGTGCAAGCCCATGACGGAACGCCCCGCATCCGGGCAGCCCATGAGCCGACGTATGACCCGCGACCCGAAGTTCGCCGCCATCTACTCCGAGCACGCCGCGCACGTGTGGCGGCTCGCGCGTCACTTCGGGGTCCCGCCCGAGCAGCTTCACGACGTGGCCCAGGAGGTGTGGGTCTCGGTGTTCCGCCAGCTGGAGAGCCTGGACCTGTCGCGCCCGCTGAAGCCGTGGCTGACCGCGGTGGTGTGGAACCACGTCCGCCACCTGCGCCGCGGCTACGCCCGCCACATGCGCAAGGCGCAGGCGCTGACCGACGCGGAGGCGGTGCGCGGCGGCGGCGAGGAGCCGATGTCGCGCAGCGAGGCGGTGTGGACGCTGGAGATGCTGCTGAGCGAGCTGCCGGCGGACCAGCGCGAGGTACTGCTGCTGTGCGACGGGGAGGGGCTGTCGGCGCCGGAGGTGTCGGAGGCGCTGGGGGCCCCGTTGAACACTGTCTATTCGCGGCTCCGCCTGGCACGTCGCCGCTGTCAGGCGTTCGCGGCGACGCTCGGGGCGGCCGGCTGGGCGCTGCTGATCCAGCGCCATTGCGTGGAGCAGGGGCCGTCGCCCGGCGAGCTGGAGGGGCTGAGCACGGCGCTGGGGAGCCCGATGGCGAGCGTGCCGGCTGCCGTGGGCGCAGCGACGGGGCCGCGGAGCTGGCTGGGGGCGGCGGCGCTGGTGGCGAGCGTGGTGGCCGCGGGGGCGCTGGCGGCCGGGTTGTGGCAGATGCACGATTCGCGCGAGGCGGCGGCCGAGCCCGCTGCCGGGGTCGAGGCTGCGCCGCCGGAGGAGATGTTTATACGAGGCGCGATTGACGAGGTGCCGAGCGGCGCGGCGGTCGGGGCGGCTTCGGGGGATGCGAGAGTGGTTCCGGAGGCCGGGGCGGCTTCGGGCGATGCGGGAGTGGTTCCGCAGGCTGTGGGCGAGGCCGGTGCGGTGATCGAGGAGGTCGCGCCTGCGGTCGTGCCCGCTCCGGCGCCGCGTCGCGCAGCTCGGCGGTCGGCGCCCGCGCCCGTGAGTCCGGCTCCGCCGGTCGAGGAGGTGGCCGCGTCGCGGCGCAACAGCCTGGCCGCGGAGCACCGGATCCTCGACGAGGCCAAGGCCGCGCTGGCTGCCGGCAACACGAGCCTGGCGCTGTCGCTGCTCGACGAGCACCGCCGCGACTTCCCGCGCAGCCCCAGCGCCGACATCCGCGATCTGATGCGCGTGCGGATCCACTGCGGCAAGGGCAACGCGGCCGCGGCGAAGGCGGTGGCCGAGCAGTACCCGGGCGACCCACAATTCTCGGCGCTGATGCGTCGCTGTGATTGAGGGGAGGGCGCCGTGCGAGGATTCGATATTCATAAAATGGTCGATGGGACATGTATGGGTGGGCATGTCCGATCGGTCACGTCATGGATGATGTCGCTCGGGCCGCTGGTGCTGTCGGCGGCGCTCGCCTGCGGACCGCAGGTCGTGCTCGTCGACAGCGACAGCGCCGCGAGCACGACGGGCTTCACCACGACCACCACGACGAGCTCGTCGGGGACGACATCCGAGGTGGCGACCGGGGACGGGGCGACTGCGCCGACGAGCACGACGGGGGAGCTCGTGTGCGAACCGCCGGTAGGTGAGCCGGGCGCGCTGGCGTCGCTGCTGCACGCGACCGGGCAGGGCAAGCAGACGCTGCAGGCGGTGAAGTTCGACGGGGCGGGCAACACGTACGCGGGGGGCAACTTCACCCGCGAGCTGAAGGTCGGCGGGGCGATGACGACGGTGATGGGCGATCTGGCCGCGCCGTTCGTCGCCAAGTTCGACTGCGCCGGCGAGCTGCTGTGGCTCTCGGTGGGAGAGCCGGAGGCAAATGCGACCGGGACCGCGGGGGCTCTGGCGGTCGCCGACGAGGAGGTGTTCATCGGCGGCTCGATCGCCGGGACGCTGGGGTTCCCGTCGGGGACGATCGAGGGCGGTCCCGGAGGAGCCTTCGTCGCCCGCTTCGAGGCGGCCACCGGAGCGCTGCTCGCGGGCCGCGTCCTCGGCGAGGGCGCCACCGCGGTGCATGCGCTCGCGCTCGCGGACGGCTCGATCCACGCCGCGGGCTCCTGCGCCGACCCCGACGTGCCGGAGACGTTCGGCATCCTCCACGCGCAGCTCGACCTCGAACTCGGACCCGTGGCGCCGCGGTGCCTCTACAGCCCCGCGTTGCCGCCCTCGATGGACCAGGCCCGAGTGGCGACCTCGGCCCGCGCGGTGGCGGTCGCGGCGGACGGAGATGTGATCCTGGCCGGCCAGATCACCGGGCCGCTCGACGACGGCACGGTGCCGGTGGTCAGCGGCGACGCCGACGGCTTCGTCGCGCGCCTGCAATTGCCGCTCGCCGCGGGGCCGATGCTGTTCGACGGTGGATGGATCACCACGCTCGGCGACACCGAGCGCCGCGATCGCGTCAACGGGATGGCGCTGGCGGACAACGGCGACGTGATCGCGGTCGGCCTCGGCCATGGAAAATTCTTCCCGCAGAACCCACCCGGGTGCGAGAGCACGTCGGGCGATCTCTACACCGCCTTCGTCACTCGCCTCGCGGCCGGCGACGGGGCCTGCGTCGCCCACCAGATGCTCGAGTCAGATGCGTTGCAGGCCACCGAGGCGCACGGGGTCGCGACGCGCGGGCAGGACATTTACGTGCTCGGGCAGTTTGGCCGGTCCCTGGGAATCGCAGGAGAGCCCGTCGTCCCGAGCGGAGCGGCGGAAGCGGGCGTCCGCATGTTCTTGCTCGGCCTCGGCGAGGGCTGGGAGGTCAAGACCAGCTACATCAGCGAGCAGGTGGACAGCGATATCCCGTGCATCAGCGACGATGAGCCGCGGGCGCTCGGCTACGACCTCGCGGCGGGCCCGGACGTGGTAATGGCGGTGGCGGACGCGTGCGGCGGCGGCGTGGAGCTCGACGGGACGCCGATCGAGGACAGTGACGCTTTCCTCGCCGGCTTCGTGCCGGCGCAGTAGCGAGGGCAGGAGGCGGCGGACGGCGCGAGACCGTCCGCGATCGAAAATCACGCCGACCGGAGCGAAAGCCCCGCCCTCCCGGCGAACGGCGCGGTCCTCTAAAAGATGAGGAGGCTTCGGCGTGGAGAGCAGATGCATCCCATTTTAAAAAAGGCATTCCTCGCGGTGACATTCGGGGGTGCGTGCACCCCTTCGACCCGCGTCGCGGTCCCCCCGGGGCACGACGGCCCCGGGCACGGGAGGCATCACGGGCCCGGGGCGCATCACGGCTTCACGAATGCGGACACCTGGGCCGAGGTGTTCGACGCTCCCGACCGCGAGGCCTGGCAGCGTCCGGAGGAGGTGTTGCGGGCGCTGGCGCTGGAACCGACGATGCGCGTCGCCGATGTCGGCGCGGGCACCGGCTACTTCGCGGTGCGCCTGGCGCGGGCGGTGCCTGCGGGCGAGGTCATCGCCACGGACATCGAACCGGACATGGTGCGCTACCTGAACGAGCGCGCTCGTCGGGAGAAGCTGGCCAACCTGCGCTCGGTTCAGTCGACAGGGACCGGTTCCGGTCTCGCAGCCGCCAGCGTCGACCGGATCTTGGTGGTGCACGTATGGCACCACCTCGACGATCGCGAACGTCACGCGCGCGAGCTCGCCGCGGCGCTCCGGCCCGGCGGGAAATTGATGATCGTGGACTTCAGCATGGCGGGGCACCGCGGCCCGCCGGCGCACATGCGTGTGCCACCCGAGGTCGTGGTCGCGGAGCTGGCGAGCGCCGGCCTCAGCGCGAGAGTCTTGCCCGTGGCGCTCCCGGACCAGTACATCGTGGAGGGGCGCCGCGAGCCGTGAGCGATGGGAGCGCGCTCGGGAAGGCGGCGTCCGCCGAGACGGGCGCGGATGGGGCGATTCGCGCTGCCGCGAGCACGGCCTCGGCCCTCGGCCCTCGGAGCCGGGGCGACCGCGCGCGCGAGGGTCTTTTTTAAAAAATTCGCAGGGGTGGTGACGGGCGTGACGGATCGGCGGTGAGCCGGGAAGACCGGGTGAGAGGTGACCGAGTCACCCCAAGGAGCCCGCACCATGCACGCCTCGAACCGTTCCACGCGGCCCGCCCGCGGTTCTGCCCTCTTCGCCCTGTTCGCGCTGCCCTGCTTCGGCGCAGTCGCCTGCGGTGATTCGCCCGCGGAGGGCGTCGACCTCGCGGACGACCTCGACGTCGCCGCCGAGCCCGGTGCTCCGCGCGGCATGTCGCCCGGCCTCGAGGGCCTGACGTATCCCAGCTCGCCCTCGGCCGGCAGCATTCAGGCCCCGCTGCCGCAGGCGTACTGTGCCATCGACGTCGAGGGGGCCTCGCGCGCGACCGAGACCGATTACATCCCGCACGTCATCGCCTGCGAGAACGGCGGCGCCGATTTCGAGGCGCTCAAGGCCCAGGCGATCGCTGCGCGCTCGGTCGCCTACTACGGCATGGCCAATGACGGCACGATCTGCGACGGCCAGGGCTGCCAGGTCTATTCGTGTGGGATCGCCCCGCAGGCGATCCACTACGAGGCCGCCGCCGCGACCAGCGGCCAGTACCTCGCATACAATGGCTGGCTGACCTACGGCTTCTACGTCGCCGGCGACCCGAACCTGCCGCAGACGAGCTGCATCGACACCGCCAACGGCTCCGTCGCCGCGACCGAGAAGTACGTCACCTTCAACGACGGCAAGACGGGCCACGCAGTCGCGCAGACCAAGCTCGGCTACGTGTTCGACGTCGGGGCGCCGGGCTACGGGCAGAACCGCGGCTGCATGTCGCAGTGGGGCGCGCGCTGCCTCGAGAACAAGGGCCGCGACAGTTCGGGGATCCTCCGCTTCTACTACGGTGCAGACATCCAGATCTTGCAAGCCCAGGGGGCCTGCGTGGTGCCGCCGGAGCCGCCCGAGCCGCCGAAGCCGCCGCTGCGGCGGGCGAGCCAGTCGAGCCACCGCGACTACGACGGGGACGGGGCGGACGACATCTTCTGGTACCAGGCGGGCGAAGGCGCCGATCCGCTGTGGCTCGGCAAGGAGGTCGGCGGCTTTACGCAGACGTTCGCGCCGAACGTGCAATCGCTGTACTTCACGGTGGCGGGCGACTTCGACGGCGACGGCCGCGGCGACGTGTTTTTCTATGCGCCGGGTGAACTGCCGGAGGCGATCTGGAACGGCACGGCCAATGGCGGGTTCACCAAGTCGACGCCGAAGACCAGCGGCGGCGCGGTGTTCAACGTCGGCGGCATGCACTACCAGCCGATCGCCGGCGACTTCAACGGCGACGGTTTTGATGATGTGCTGTGGTACGCACCGAGCGAGGCCGACGACTTCGTCTGGTACGGGCTCGGCGGCAACAAGTTCAATAATGTGGCGATCACGGTCGACGGCAACTACCTGCCGGTGGCGGGTGACTTCGACGGCGACGGGCGCACCGACATCCTGTGGTACGGCGGCGGCGACGCGCCGGAGCCGGTGTGGTACGGGCGGCCGAGCACGAACGTCCCGTTCGACAAGCTGACGACCAACAACGTGGCCGGGCTGTACCTGCCGTTCGCCGGCGACTTCAACGGCGACGGGCGCGACGACATTTTTTGGTACGCGCCGGGCGAGGCCTCCGATTTCCTGTGGAACGGCACCGCGGCGCGCGGCTTCGGCAACAGCACGCCGAAGAAGCCCGACGGCACTGCGTGGAACGTGATCGGCGGGTTCGAGGCGGTGCCGGGCGACTTCGACGGCGACGGCGACACGGACATCGTGTGGTACGGCCCCGGCGGCGACAACGACAGCGTGTGGTACGCGACCGGCGGCAACCGCTTCGAGTCCGGTCTCCTCAATGTCTCGGGCAACTACGCCCCGGTGTGATGGCGGACCGAACAAACGAATTTGAATGATGGCAGCGCCGCGGCGAGGTACTCGCGGCCCGACAATCCGTGGAGATGACGATCATGCAGTCCCTGTTCAATGGCAATTCCCTGCGAATGAAGCTCTGGCGGCCCGGCGCTCTGGCGGCGGCGACCCTGTGCGCCTGCGTCGACGATGTCGAGCAGGACGGCGACCTCGACCTCGTCGACGTCGAGGCCGAAGCCGAGGACCCGGACGGCGCGCCCGAGGGCCTGCCCGACGGCCACGAGCACGGCCGCGAGTACACCAGCGAGGACGCGCCGGCGGCAGGGATCAGCTGCGCCGAGTCGAGCGCGACCGGCTACGTCGACGGCGCGCCGTTCCAGATCTCCCTGGTCACGGTCGACGGCGAGCCGGTCCAGATCGCCACCGCGAACGCGTTCTACGTCATGCAGCAGGCCGCGGCGCAGGCCGGAGTGCACATCACGGTGGGGAGCGGCTTCCGCACGATGGCGGAGCAGGAGTACTTCTGGAACTGCTATCAGACCTGTTCGTGCAACAATTGCAACATCGCCGCCAAGCCCGGCTTCAGCAATCACCAGAGCGGGCACGCGCTCGACCTCAACACCTCGTCGTCGGGGGTGCTCGCGTGGCTCAACGCGAACGGGGCGAACTACGGGTTCAAGCGCACGGTGCCGAGCGAACCGTGGCACTGGGAGTGGTGGGGCGGCGGCCCGGGCGGGGGCCCGTGCGGCGCGCCGCCGGAGCCGCCGGAGCCGCCGAAGCCGCCGCTGCAGCGGGCCAGCCAGTCGAGCCACCGCGACTACGACGGGGACGGGGCGGACGACATCTTCTGGTACCAGGCGGGCGAGGGCGCCGATCCGCTGTGGCTGGGCAAGGAGGTCGGCGGGTTCACGCAGACGTTCGCGCCGAACGTGCAATCGCTGTACTTCACGGTGGCCGGCGACTTCAACGGCGACGGCCGCGGCGACGTGTTCTTCTACGCGCCGGGCGAGCTGCCGGAGGCGATCTGGAACGGCACGGCGAGCGGCGGGTTCACCAAGTCGACGCCGAAGACCAGCGGCGGCGCGGTGTTCAACGTCGGCGGGATGGACTACCAGCCGATCGCGGGCGACTTCAACGGCGACGGCTTCGATGATGTGTTCTGGTACGCGCCCGGCGGGGCCGACGACTTCGTGTGGTACGGGCTCGGCGGCAACAAATTCAATAACACCGCGATCACGGTCGACGGCAACTACCTGCCGGTGGCCGGCGACTTCGACGGCGACGGCCGCACCGACATCCTGTGGTACGGCGGGCCCGAGCTGCCAGAGGCGGTGTGGTACGGGCGACCGAGCACCACCGTGCAGTTCGACCGGGTGACCACGAATAACGTGGCGGGCCTGTACCTGCCGTTCGCCGGCGACTTCAACGGCGACGGGCGCGACGACATTTTTTGGTACGCGCCGGGCGAAGTGTCCGACAGCCTGTGGAACGGGACGGCGTCGCGCAGCTTCAGCCACAGCACGCCGAAGCGGCCCGACGGGACGGCGTGGAACGTGATCGGCGGGTTCGAGGCGGTGCCCGGCGACTTCGACGGCGACGGCGACACGGACATCGTGTGGTACGGACCCAGCGGCGACAACGACAGCGTGTGGTACGCGACGGGGGGCAATCGCTTCGAGTCGGGGCTGCTGAGCGTGTCGGGGAATTACAATCCGGTGTGAACGGGTGGGGCGGGGGGCCTGCGAGGCGAAGGTCGCAGGCCGTCCGGCTGGGGTCGCACAGGGCACGATGCGGCCCCGCGCCGGCCGTCGCCGCGGAAGTTCGCCATGTCCCGCGGACGACGCGGTTGATCCGGCGAGCGATCGCGCCGACAATTGCAGGCTCGATGCTCCCCCCTCCGAGATCGCTCGCACTCGTGCTGCTCATCGCCTGCAACGGCCCGCCGCCGGCGACGAAGCCGATTGCCGCCGCCGCTGAGCTCGCCGCGGCACCCGTGTCCGCGCCGGCCGTCGTCGAACCGACCGCCCTCACCGACGACCAGCAGCGACGCGACGCCGCCTACGAGGCGCTCGCACGCACGGTCGTCGACGCGTATGCCAACTGGATCGGGTGGTACTCGCCCCTGATCGCCAACTGGTCGCCCGACGGCACCCAGTTTCTGTTCGGCTCGTTGCGAGACGGCACCCCGCAGATCTACGCTGGTGATCCGGGCAGGCCGGCAGACCCGCCGCGTGCGATCACCTCGGGACCGGAGCGCGCGAGCTGGGCCTCCTTCACCAGGGACGGCAAGCACATCCTGTTCCTGCGCGACAACCAGGGCGACGAGAACTACCACATCTGGCGGATCGACGCCGATGGCTCGTCGCAGATCGACCTGACCCCGGATGAGTCGCAGATGATCCTCGAGCCGATGCTGCCGCGGGAGCGGCCCGACATGCTGGTCTACTCGACGCTGGCGCTGCCCGGGTCCGGGACCGGGAGCCGCGTCCTCGTGCAGAACATCACCGGCGGCCCGCCCCGGCTGGTGTTCTCCGCCCCGACCAGCGGGTCGCTCGGCGGGGTCACGCCCGACGGCGCGCGCGCGTTGTACTTCGAGGCCCCGGCACCGCACGACACCGTGTTGCTCGAGCTCGAGCTCGCGGCCGGGACCTCGCGGCGGATCTACCCGCCCGCGGGCAAGCTCGCCGCCGTCCACACCGCCGCGTACTCGGCCGACGGGGCGCGGATCCTCGTCACTACGGACGAGGGCGCCGAGTCGTCGTCGCTGCTCGCGCTCGACGCCAGGAGCGGCGAAGAGCTCGCCCGCTACACCCATTCGTCGCCGCCCAGCGCGCGGCTGGGGGTGCTGGTGTCGCCGACCGGCGACCACGTGATCATCAACATCGACGCCGGCAATCACTCCGCGCTGCGCGTACTCGACGCGCGCACGCTCGCGCTGGTACGGCCGATCGAGGCGCCGCTCGCCCAGGTGTGGAGCGGCGCGTTCCGCCCAGACGGGAAGGAGTTCTCGGTCCTGATCTCGCGGCCCGATCACCCGCCTGACCTCTTCGCGGTCGACCCGTCGCGGGACGACCTCCGCCCGCTGCGCGACGATCCGCGCCCGGGGCTGGCGGGCTTACCCGCGGTGACCGCGACGATCGCCGAGGTGCCCGCGCACGACGGGCTGACGATCCCGATCAATGTCTACCTGCCCGCGACGGGCCCCGACCAGCCGGTGGCGCGGCGGCCGACGCTGGTGATGTTCCACGGCGGCCCCGCGTGGAGCAGCGAGATCCGCTGGGACGAGTTCGTCCGGTTCTTTTCGGCGCTGGGGTACGCGGTGCTCGAGCCCAACGTGCGCGGCTCGACCGGCTTCGGCCGCGCGTACGAGATGGCCGACAACCGCGAGAAGCGGGCCGACTGGCTGAAGGACCTCGAGACCGTGAATGCGTGGACCCGGGCACAGCCGTGGTGCGATCCGGCGCGTGTGGCCGTGTGGGGCGCGAGCTACGGCGGCTATACGACGCTGATGGCGCTGACCCGCCACCCGACGTCGTGGCGCGCGGGCGTGGACGTGTTCGGCGTCGCCGACCTGAAGACCTTCCTGCGCACGACCGCCCCGGCGGTCCGCAACGGCCTCGAAGTCGAGTTCGGTAACCTCGAGCGGGACGCCGCGCTGCTCGAAGAATTCTCCCCGATGCGCGACGTCGACAAGATCGTCGCGCCGTTGTTCGTCTACGCGGGCCAGAACGACCCGCGGGTGCCCCGCAGCGAGTCCGACATGATCGTCCAGGCGCTGCGCCAGCGCGGAATCCCGGTCGAGTACATGGTCGCCTTGGACGAGGGGCACTCGTTCGACCGCCGCGAGAACAAGATCGAGCTGCTCACGCGCACGGCGCGGTTCCTCGCCGACGCGATGCCGCCCTGACGGCAGCGCGAGCACCGGCGGGACGACGCTCGTCCTCGACGTCGGTAGCGGCGACGACCTCGGCCCGCTCCAGCCTGAGGGCTGCAAGGGGAAGATCGATTTTCTGTTCGTGATCTCGCGCTTCGACTTTATGGACGCGGTTCAGCGCAGCTCGCCGACGCGGTCCCGAAGTTCCTCGAGACAATTCAGACCAAGTTCGCCGACTTCGACTATCACATCATGGTCGTGAGGGGCGACCCGCTGTGGGGCTCCCAAGACTGCACACCGCCTTGTTCCGTACCCCAGTGCAAGGTCGGCGACCCGTGTTGCCCGTACGGTCCTTACTGTGTCAACGACGTGTGCGTGAAGAAAGGGGTCGCCTGTCGCTCTGGACCCTCCGAAGCGGGTCGCGCGGCACTGACGGCGCTTGGGGATTCGCGTTTCGCAGGCGCGACCATCGGGACTCCCGCCCCGGCCGCCCGGCGCGGTGACGGTGAGCGGGGTGGCCCAGGCGGTCGCTCGCCGGCACCGGCGGTCGGGACCACGCGTGCCAGGCGCAAAGTCCCGGTCTGCTACGGCCGTCTGCTTGCGCCCGGCAGGGTGCGGGCCATGGATGAGTATGCATCATGCAATCCACCCCATCTCTAGCGCTCGCACTGTTCTTCGCGCCCGCCGCCACCGAACTAAAGGCGCAGACAACCAAACTTGATCGTGCTCTTCAACGCCGTCCACGTGCCGGAGCCGCACGTGCGACACACCGTCAACCGAGAAGTGCGCCTCGGCGACGCCATTCCACAGGTCGAGCTGCAACTCGCCGGGGACCCCGGATTCTTGGAAGCGAAACTGGGCTGTGATAGCAAGACCGCCGCGCTCCACTCGCTGAAGCTCAACCGACAACTCGTCAGGACGCGCCTGCTCGATCTCCTGGAATGCATCGCCGTCCGCCGTCGCCGACGATTCACGATGAACTCGCGCGTGGCGCTCCGGACGTCATGCTCGTCTTCTGGGCCGTCTTGCTTGACTCGCGGATCTACGCGCAGGTTGGAGAATGGCTGAGCACGCTGCCGCCTGACCCGCTCCAAAAGAACCCGGCATGCTCTGTGTTCAAGTGGGGGATGAAGGGAGTGTTGGCTCTCGCTGGCGCGGCATGTTGCAGTGGATCCTTTGGCTTTGCCTGTCCGACCTGTACCCTGGGAGGTTTAGCCGCTGCCGATTACGTTGACGGTATCGATTGCAACAAGGAGTGCAACCCGACTGCCCGTTGGGATAGGCAACCATGAAAACGCCCGCACTACGCGAACACGAAGAGGAACCAGCCCGCCTTGACCAGCCGCAGCCGTTAGGCTTCTTGCCTACGCTCGCCTTTTGGAAGCGGCCGGACGTTGGGAAGATCGTGGGACCCTGGCTCGGTACCTTCGTCTTCTTATGGTTGATGATCTTCGGCATGTTCGTAGTCCAATGGACACCCATATGGGTGAGTGCTCTGCTCGGGGGTGTGGGCCCCTTTCTGTTCATCGCGGTGCTTGAGCACTACCTACGGGCCCGACTCCGGCACCGAGCTCTTGGTGCGAAGCCCTTGGCTAACTCGCTCCCGCCTGCAGGCGGCCACGGTGAGACTGCCACCCCGCGCGCTCGGGAAGACGCGTAAGTGCCATGCTCGACCGCGGGGCCGGTGCCCCGCGCGCTCAAGCTGGGCGCCGGGATCGTTGAACAGGGTGCTGAGCTGCGGCCGGTTCGGAACGTCATCGTTCGATTTCGACGGCGACGGTCGCGGCGATTTATTTTTTAACGTGCCGGGCGAGCCGCCGGAGGCGATCCGGAACGGCACGGCAAGCCGCCGCGAGCAGGGTCTTTGGTTTATGTCCGATAAGTCATGTCGTCGCTCGATCCGCGAGCCCTGCGAGGCAGGGCGGGGTGGTCGGTCCCACGTCAGCGCGGCGAAGCGCCGGTCCGCGGCCGTCCGCGGAGCGCCGGCCCGGCCGGCCGCGACGCCCGGGGAGGCTGATCATTGTGTTGGTGGTTGGGACCCGCGGTCGTCGGTTCGTAGACGCTCCGCGCGCCATGGGCTACCTTTTAAAACATGAGGCCACGGTCCCGGCCCCTCCTCGCCATCGGTCTCGCGCTGGCCTGCCAGCCATCGCAGACCGACACGTCACCGTTCACCACGGCGCCGCCGATCCCGGCCACCTCCGACCCGGGCACCAGTTCCTCGAGCGGCGGCTCGACGTCGACGACGGGCGGCGAGCTGTCGACCGGCTCGGGCAGCGGCAGCGCGAGCCCCGGCGGGACGACGCTCATCCTCGACGTCGGCAGCCGAGACGACCTCGGCTCCGTCCAGCCCGAGGGCTGCAAGGGGAAGATCGACTTCCTGTTCATGATCTCGCGCCACGACTACATGGACGCGGTCCAGGCCCAGCTTGCCGACGCGGTCCCGAAGTTCCTCGAGACGATCCAGAGCAAGTTCGCCGACTTCGACTACCACATCATGGTCGTCAAGGGCGATCCGCTGTGGGGCTTCTCGAATTGCGACGCGGAGTGTCCTGGCCCCTTCACCGCGAAGTGCCCGGCCGGAGACGACTACCCGTGTGAGATGGTCGGCAAGGTCCCCGAGTGCGACACGACCTGGGGCGCGGGCGCGGTGTTCAACGCCGGCGAGAACGCCCCCAACAAGCCCTGCGAGATCGCGGACGGCCGCCGCTACCTGACGCGGGACACGCCTGACCTGTCCGAAAGTTTCGCCTGCATCGCCAAGGTCGGCACGGACGGCGGCGACCTGCTCGGCGAGGCACTGGTCCACGCGGTGAGCCCGGAGCTGAACGGCCCCGGCGGCTGCAACGAGGGCTTCCTCCGCGATGACGCGCTGCTCGTCGCCACGCTCGTCACGTGGACCATCGATGGCAACTCGGAGGGTACACCCGCCGACTGGGCGCAGGCGATCGTGGACGCCAAGGACGACGAGGAGTCCGTGGTCATGTTCAGCATCGGCGGCGTGCAGGACGGCGAGAAATGTCAGCCGTATAACCGGATCTGTCAGCTCATGAAGCTGTTCCCCTACACGTACTCGATTCGCCCGGATGAGCCGGACTACGGGCCGGGGTTCGACGAGGCGACAGACCTCGTCGAAGCCGCCTGCTCGAAGTTCATCCCGCAGTAAAGCCCCCACCGTGGGCTGTCGTCACTGCGCTCAAGGGTTGACGAACGCGAACGCCGGGTAGCCGCCCGCGCCGGTTCCGGCGCCGACCACGACGCCCGGGGCGGCCACGACCGCGAACGCGATGTGCAGGCCGGCTTGCTTCCCCTTCGCGAAGGTCCATGCGGGCGCGTAGTCGCCGGGCACATAGCCCTGCAGAAGAAACTGTGTATTGCCGGTGCCGAGGGCCCCGGCGATGACGGCGTACCCCGCCGGACTCCACGTGAGGCCGAACGGAACCGAGACGTCCGCGGGGAGCGTCACTGGCGGAAACGCGAGGTCGCCACCGGGCTCGTAGATCCACAGCTCCGGCTCCCGGTCACCCATGTCCTCGCTGGTGTAGAGCCCGACGACGGCGCGGCCCTGATCGTCGATCGCCAGAACACTTGCGCCTCCCTGTGTCGTGTTGCCGGGTCCAAGCCCCGGCACCGTCCAGTGCGCCTCGCCTTGGTTGTCAAGCTCGAGCAAGAACGGCCTCTTGCGGTAAGGGACCTCGAAATCTTCCTCGTGCTTCCCGTACACCTCACCGACGAGGACGATCTGCTCGCCGCGGAACGTGCAATCCATCACGGTCTCGTCGAACATGTGCGGCTCCTCGTCAGGTGGAAGCCGGTAGTCGAGCTCGCTCGTCGGCCCGTTGAGCGTCCAGACCCGCCCGTCGATCTTGTCCATCAGCCCTGGCGACGGAGCTGTGCCGCAGACGACTCGCTTCCCGTTCGCGTCACGGGCGAGGGCGTTGGCTACCTCGTCTTTCTCGCCCGTGCGGAGGACGGTCGGCGCCTGCCCCCACGCCATGGACGCCACACGCCAGCGCGGCCCGTCGCCGCCGGTGACCGAGACGAGCAGATCGATCGTCTCCCCGTGGGTCTCGATGTCGACCGCAGTGCAGGGGTACTCCGGGAACAGGACCTGCACGTCGGCGCCGCTGTAGCTCCCGTCGAGGTTGCGGCGGTGCATGTAGCAGCGCGGGGTGTTGCCGTCGTACAGCGTGCCGAGGCCGACGATCGCGTCGTCGCCGAGGACGGCGAGCGCGTCTACCTGGCCAAGGCCGTCGTCCGGGATCACGTCCCACAGGACCTCGGAGCCGGCCTCCGGGAGCGCCACCGTGTAGTGGCCGATCTCGGTCGCGCCCTCGACCTGATCCTGGCGCGGCACCATGCTCGCCTCATGTGTCCCATTGGACAGGCCGCTGAGGATCTCGATGGCGCCGTGGAAGTGCTCGTCGGGCCCCTTGGACAGCTCGACCGACTCGAAGCCGGGGCGGTCCATGCGGACCTGGTCCGCGTTCTCGGCGACGACCTCGACGTTGATGATCCCGACCTGCTCAAGCGGGTCGGGCGTGAACATCACCGACAGCACAGCCGGCACCACCGGGTCACCCGTCGTGCTGGGCGTGGTCGTGGCCGTGGCCGTGGGCGTCGTTTCGCCATCGCTGGTGACGGTCAGGACCTCGCCGGTCGGCGGCATCGGATCGCCACCGGTGCTCGTGGCAGTCGCGCCGGATGAAGTGGTGCACAGGTCGTAGTCGGCGCAGTGCGCGACCTCCGGGATCGGGCAACCAGCGAGGCAGAACGGGGCGAGCAGGGTCAGGAAGCGGGGGAGCGTGGACATCGGGCCTCGGGAGAGCACGTCAGAAGCGAGCGTGGAGGACGAGGCCCCCGGGTGCGGGCAGGAGAGCGGCGCGGGACGTTGCACGCGCGAGGCGCTTTGCACCGATGCCGGTCAGCACTGCACCGACGACGAGGGCGCTCCCGCCGATGACCGCGGTCGTGAGCATCGGTGCCTGCAGCCGATGATAGTCACGGGCGAGAGCGGCGCTCTGGTCGGCCACTGCGCCGGGGCCAATAGGGCCATTCGCTTCGTACAGAGCGGCGGCCTCGCGCCAGATGTCGAGCATGCGGCCGCCCAGGACGCCGGCGGCGGTGGCGAGACCAAGACCGACGCCGAGGGTCACGCCTCCGGCGATCATCAGCTCGCGGCCCCGCCGCAGCGTGGTCGATGGGGCTGCGGGTGGGCGTCCCGTCATCGGCAGCAGGGCGTCGACGTCAGGTTCATCCGCCTGCGACTCGCGCGGCTGGATCGGTGCGGCTTGTGAGCCGGCAGACTCGCTGGCAAGGGAGTCTGTCGGGCCGACGGGGGTCTCGGCGGGCGGCTTGTCCGGGGCACAGGTGACACGGGCCCGCTCGATCCTGTCGACGTCCCTGGCCTCGATCTCTGTCCATGCCGCGCGCTCCTCCGAGTCCGCGAACGGCCCGTTCGCCAGCAGCTCGCGGGTCAGCGCGAGGGCGCGGCAAAGGTGCTCGGCCTCGCCGGTCGTTCCGTGAAGAGCGATCAGGCTGTCGTGCGCGCCGTGAAGTGCGTCCGGGCGGTGGACGCTCGAGTCGGCGGCTCGCTCGAGGAAGAGGTCGAGCGCCTTGCGGAAGTCTCCGGCGTGAAGGCCGCGTCGGCGGCCTCCTGCGAAGGCGGCGCGAGCATCGTCAGAGCGAGCGTGAAGCGCGTCAGCATGACGGGCTCTTACGTAGCACCAAAGAAGACGTGGCGGCGGGGGGTCTCGGCACGGATGTGGTGGCTGGCGAGCGCCTCGCGGATACACCGCGCGGGTGGCGAGTCCGACGGGACGTTGAACTCGACAGGCTCGCCGGGCGCCAGAGTCACGACCACGCGGCGAGTCTTTTCCCCGGCAGCCTCGAGGCACCTGCGCGCGCTCGTCTCGGCGTCGTGCATGCGGGCCTCCCAGGTCCTGGCAGGGGGCGAGGTCGGGGCTGTCGACGGCTTGCGCGGTCGGGGCGTGTTCGTCGGCGCAACGCTCGCCTGTGGGCTCGTGCGGGTCTGTGGGTTGAGGTCCTGCGGAGCCGAGGTCTCGGGTTCCGCGGTCGGGTGCTTCGCGACCGGGGCAGCGTCAAGCGCAGATGCAGTGGGGGGCGACGTCGCTTCGCGGATCGATGGGGAAACCGTGGGCTCTAATTCCTTGCGTTCGGTCGTCGGCTCGATTGACGGTTCCTCGCGCGACGCGACCGTGAGCCGGATCATCACGGCCGCGGCGATGGTGATTGCCACCGCGAGCAGAGCAGCTTGCCACCCATGGCGACCTGCCGGGGTTAGCATTGCCACGTCCGCACGCCCCAAGTCACGCGGCGGAGCGTCGTCAGCCAGGTGGTCGAGCCGCGGTCAGCCTTGCCTGATGCATTGGCGGCAGGAGGGGTCCGCGACGCCGTTGAGGTGGATCGGGACGGCGCACAGCTCCGGGACGGTGACCATCAAGGTGAAGGCGTCGAGCGGGTTGCCCTCGAGGTAGATGTCGTCGCACTCGCTGAGCCACGGGTCGTCCGCGATCACGGCGATCTGCGTGATGTCGTTGTCGCTGACCTCGACGGTCTGGAGCACCTGGTAGGCGGCGAGCGGCGCGAGGTCGGCGATCGCGTTGCCGCGCAGCGACAGCGACAGGAGGGTGGCCGTGGCGAACTCGGGGACGACCTGCAGGTCGGCGGAGTCGGCTTCGAGGCGGTGCAGGGTCGGGTGGCTGGCGAGGGCGTCGAGGTCGCCGCCCAGGGGGTTGTACGACAGGGAGAGCAGGCCGAGCGCGGGCGCGCCGAGGAGCGGGGCGAAGTCGACGACGGCGTTGTCGTCGAGGTCGAGCTCGTACAACTTCGGGAGGGCGAGCGGGGCGAGGTCGACGATGTGGTTGTGATCGAGGTTGGTGATGTAGAGAGCGCCGAGGCTCGCGAGGGGGCCGATGTCGACGACCTGGTTGTCGGTGAGGTCGAGGTGCGCCAGCGCGGACAGGCCGGCGAGGGGGGCGAGGTCGACGATCGCGTTGTGATCGAGGTGGAGCGCAGTGAGCTGGGTGAGGCCGGCGAGCGGGGCGAGGTCGACGATCGCGTTGGTGCGCAGGTGCAGCTCGCCGAGCTGGGGGAGGCCGGCGAGCGGGGCGAGGTCGACGATCGCGTTGTCGTCGAGCCGGAGCTCGCCGAGCGCGGTCATGCCGGCCAGGGCGGAGATGTCGCCGATCTGGTTGTCGCTCAGGTCGAGCCGGGTGAGGTTGACGAGCGGGGCGAGCTCGCCGATGTCCTGGTAGCCGCAGCCGAGCAGCGACAGCGACTCGAGGGAGACGACCTGTCCGAGGCCTGCGAGGTCGGCCGCGGGAGTGTCGGAGGCGCGAAGCCTGCGCAGCGGCAGGCCGGCGAGCGGGGCGAAGGCGGTGAGCGGATTGCGGGCGACGTCGAGCTCCTCGAGGTTGACGAGCCCGGCGAGCGGGGTGAGGTCGGTGACGAGGTTGCTGCTGAACGAGAGCACGGTGAGGCCAGTGAGGCCGGCGAGCGGGGCGAGGTCGGTGACCTCCGCGTTGTCGAACTCGAGGTCGGTGAGGCCGGTGAAGCACTCGAGGCCGGCCAGAGAGGTCACGTCGTTGGAGGTGTGGAGGACCGCCAGAGATTCGGCGGCCTCGACGGGGATCGGGCCCTCGGGAATTTTTAAAAGCCAGCGGACGGACTCTTCGATGGACGGGTCGGCGAGGACGATCTCGCTGCACGAGGCGGCCGGGCCCGTGGTGGCGGTGGTGGCGGACGAGGAATCGGTGGTGTCGTCGGTGTCGGTGGTGCCGGTGACGGTGGCGGGCTGGCCAGTGGTGGGCTGCGCGGAGTCGGTGGCAGAGTCGCCGGTGGTGCCCTGGCTGTCGGAGCCGCCGCCGGTGCCGGTGGTCGTCCCCGCGGTGCCGCTGCTCTCGGTGTCGCTGGCAGTGTCGGGGCCGCAGGCGAGGAGCACGGCGAGGACGAGGAGCGGACGACGCATGCGATCAGGGTGCCGGAACGGGAGCGCCTGTCCATCGCGGCTCGGCCCGCGAGCTCACTGCCGCGCCGGCACGGAACGCGGCGATGCCGGCGGGCCGGCCAGGCGCGCCCGACGGGAGTCTTCGCGGAGCCGGCGTCGGTGCAGGTGGGAGGGGGACCGTCGGCCCACGGGGGTCGATGCGCGGGGCGGCGGCGCTCGTCGGGGGCGATCTTCGGACCGGTCGTCTTCGCGGTCGCTCGCGCCTTGAGGACGAGCCGGAGCAGCTCGGCGAGCAGTCTGATGATTGCGAATGCGAGGGCTGCCGCGGGCGATCGGTCTGCGCGAGCCGGAGGATTCGTCGGACTCGAGGCGGCCTGTCCGATGAGCCAGCCATGGGCATACCGCCTTTGCGAGGCCGCTGCAGACGGGTGGGCGCTCCCGGACGACACCAGTGGTGGCGCGACGGAGACGAGCAGTCTGGTGAATGACAGCTCCGTCGTGATTCGGCCGCGGAGAAATTGCATCGGCAAGGGCCTCCGTCCGCGAGGGGGTCGTGGCACACCAGGCCCGGCGGTGGTGCGGTCGGGGCCGGTGGTGCGCCTTGCGAGGCCTGCGCCGTCGCGCCTCGGGTGATCTCGCTTCAAACTATGCGTATTCCCCCCGTGCGTGTTTCATGGCAGCGTCCGCGCGATCGACCCGCCCCAGCTCCGTGCGTGCTCGCAGCGCGCCGCTGATCGGGTGGTCGAGGCTGCTGGTGACTCTGTGGGGTTGTTCGATCGTGCTGTCGGCCGTGATGCGCTCGCTGGTGGTGCTCGGGCTGCTGGCGACCGCGAGCACGGCTCTGGCCCTGCAGGCGCTGCGGGCGGTCGGGCGGGCGCGGCGGGCCGAGGCGGAGCGTGATGGGCTCGCGGACGAGGCGCGGCGCTGGCGGGCGGTGGTCGACGCGGCCGAGCAGGCCATTGCGACCGTGACCCGCGACGGGGCCGTGACGAGCTGGAGCGCCGCGGCCGAGCGGCTGTACGGCTGGCGCAGCGACGAGATCGCCGGGCGGTCGCTGCTCGAGGTCGTGGCGCCCGAGCGGCGCGCGGAGCTGTCGGCCAGGCTGGCGCGGGGGGTCGGGCGCAGCGGGGTGAGCTTCGCGGACGTCGGGCTCCACCGCGACGGCAGCCGGATCGAGGTGGCGGTGACGCTGGTGCCGCTGCCCGGCGCGCGGGGCCAGGGCGCGGGGGTGGCGGTGCTGTGGCGCGACGCGCGGGAGACGAACTCGCTGCAGGCGACCTGCCGCCAACTCGAGCGGGACTACGACGAGCTGGTCGAGCACGCCGACGACGGGGTGTTCCTCGCGGACCACGACGGTCGGCTGCTCCGGGTCAACCAGGCCGGGGCGCGCCTGCTCGGGGCCTCGCCCGCCGAGCTGGTCGGTCAGCCGCTGGCGGCTTTTCTGGCCGACGACGAGGCGCAGCGGTTGGCGAGCGTGCGCGCGGCGCTGGTGCCGGGCGAGCCGCACGTCGGCGAGTACCCGCTGCGACGGCGCGACGGCAGCCGGCAGGTGGCCGAGCTGCGGATGATCCTGCTGTGCGACGGGCGCGTGCAGAGCTTCGTCCGCGACCTCGGCGGGCGCGAGACGGTCCACGCCGAGCTCGCCCGGGCGCACGCGGAGGAGCGCGGGCTCCGGGTCCAGCTCGAGTCGCTGACCCAGGCGACCTCCGCGATCACCGATGCGGTCGCGCGGATCCCCGAGACCGACCTCGACGCAGTCCTCCTGGTCGTGTTGCTGCAGGCGCAGACGCTGACTCAGGCCCGCTACGCCGCGCTGGGCCTCGGCACCGACCCGACGCGACCGTTCGAGCGGTGGGTCTTCGCCGGCATGACCTCGGAGCAGGCCGAGCGGATCGGTCGCGTGCCCCGGCCCGTGGGATTGCTCGGCGCGGTGGCCCTGCAGGCCCGCGCGGTGCGCCTGCGCGACATCGCCGAGAGCCACGAGCGCATCGGCTTCCCGCCCGGGCACCCGCCGATGCACAGCTTCCTCGGGGTGCCGATCCTCTACGAGGGGCGCAGCCGCGGCAACCTCTACCTCGCCGACAAGCAGGGCGGCGGCGAGTTCACCGCCGAAGATCAGCAGGCGCTCGAGCTGCTGGCGGCGCGCGCCGGGACTGCGCTCGAGACGGCCCGGCTCTACCACGAGACGACGCAGGCGACGACGTGGCTGCGCGGCGCGATCGACGGCATCCCCGAGGCGGTGATCCTCGTCGATGCCGGGGGACAAATTTCCTTCAACGCGGCCGCCCGCGAGTTCGCGCCGGCCGAGGAGGCGAGCGCGCCGTCGCGGCTGCCGCTGTACGAGTCGACGGGCGCGCCGCTGGCCGACGACGAGCTGCCGCTGTCACGGGCGCTGCGCGAGGGGGTGACGACGATCGGCATGGAGTGCGTCGGGCAGACGCGGAAGGGCCAGAGAGTGCCGCTGCTGGCCAGCGCGTCGCCGCTGCGCGACGAGCACGGGCGCCGGGTGGGGGCGGTATGTGTCCTTCGGGACATCTCGTCGCTCAAGGAGATCGAGCGGCTGCGCGAGCAATGGACCGCGGTGGTGGCCCACGAGCTGCGCCAGCCGGTCCAGATGATCCACGCGTGCGCGCGGACGATCGAGCGCGCCGGGGCGAGCGAGCGCGACCCACTGACCGCGAAGTCGGTGGGGCGGATCCTCGCGGCCGCGGGGCGCCTCGAGCGGATGATCAAGGACCTGCTCGACGCGGCGCGCATCGAGGCCCGGCAGCTGTCGCTGCGCCGCGAAACGATCGACGTCGGGGCGGTGCTCGCGGAGGTGGTGGCGCGGCTGGCCGACACCACCGACCGCTCGCTGCGGCTCGACGTCGCCCCGGGGCTGCCGCCCGTCCGCGGCGACGCGGTTCGCATCGAGCAGATCGCCGAGAACCTGCTGACGAATGCGCTCAAATACGGCGACCCCCGCGGGCCGATCGTGGTCGAGGTGCGACCGCACGGGCACGAGGTGATGGTGTCCACCATCAACCAGGGCCAGCGCCTGCTGCCCGCCGAGATCGACTGCCTTTTTAAACGATTCTACCGCTCGCGCGCGGTCGCGGCGGTCGAAGGGCTGGGCCTCGGCCTCTACATCGCGCACGGGCTCGTGGAGGCGCATGGGGGCCGGATCTGGGTCGAGAGCGGCGATACGAGCACGAGCTTTCGCTTTACGCTGCCGCTGGCGGAGGCGGGCGGGGAAGATGGGGAGGGCGATGATTCGCGGCGGGCTCGGGAGAATCGCAATGGGGAGAGCGGCGATGATGATTCGCGGCGGGCTCGGGAGGGCAGCGATGCGCGGCGGGCTCGATAGGCGTCAGAAGCGGGCCTCGAACACGAGGCCCACGCGGCCGCGCGCCAGGGTCGGGACCAGGGCGATCTGGACCTCGCGGGCGGGCGCGTACTTGCGGTAGGCCAGGCCGTAGACGAGCATGCTCGAGCCGGCGACCACGCTCGACAGGCCGACCTGCAGCATGGCCCACGGGGTCGCCGAGGCGCGCGCCTCCTCGGCGAACTGCCAGCCGAGCCCGGCGGCGACGATGACGAGGCCGCTCGCGGTGGCCAGCCCGCCGAAGGAGATCCACGGCGTCGCGGCCGCGCGCGAGGTCCCGCGAGAGCCGCGAGCGCGGCCGTGGAGGCCGGCGCCGACGGTGAGGAGGCTGAGGCTCGCGGTGTTGAGGGCGACCGCGGCGAACAGGGTGGCAGGCAGGCGCGAGGGACATTCGAGGCAGCGCTCCAGGGCGGCCAGCTCGGGCGCGCCAGCGAGGCCGAGGCCGAGGCCGGTCGCGCCCGCGAGCGCGCCGGCTGCCAGCCACGCGGCGCCCGTCGCCCGCTCCGGCTGCTCGTCGGCGATCGGGGCCGGCACGACCGGTTCGAGCTGCGGGGCCGAGGCCAGGGACAGGGCGAGCACGAGCGACATGGCGAAACCTCCGCGAGGCGGTCTCAGAAGGGGGCGGATGATTGCGACCCTCAGGCCATTCATGCCACGCGGCGGCCCGCGAGCCATCGTCGCGCGCAGCGGCGAGGCCGGCGCGCCGGCGGCGAACCTCGCACCCGCCGCTCGCACCCTCGCCCGGTGCGGCTCGCAACAAGGCGACCCGAGGGCCGCATTGACCTTCAAGACATGTCTATTCAAGCATGTTCGAGGAATCATGTCCTCGAGGACATGCATAAAGATGCTTTTATACTTTCAATCCACCTTGTCGTGACCTCATCGCTGAGCCGATCGACGATCGCCACCGCGCCGACTTCAGGATCCCCTCCCCGGGCCATCACCCGCGCTCCACAGCGCTGCGGTCCGCTCGCCGAGCGACGCTTCCGAGAGCGCAGCGAGGTTTCTGGCGAGCAGCTCCGCGATCACCCGGGCCGCTCGGCGGTAGAGGGCCGGGTCGAGGTCGACGAGGAGTACTCGCGCGCGGTCGAAGCGGAGCACGCCCGGCACATTCGAGGCTGCGGCCCCCGCCAGCGCGCCGGCGAGGATCTCGCCGGTCAGCGTGGCGCCGAGGGGGCGCCCGTCGACGACCTCGATGCGAAGCTGATCGCGGCCCGGCAGCAGCGACGCCCCGAGACAGGTGTAGCTCGCGCTCGTCCGGGTCTGCCACGCGTGCTGGAGCACGCACCGCCGCTCCGGGGCCGGCGTGCCGGCACGTCCTGTGAGCGTGGCGGTCCGGACCTCTCCGCCCCCGTAGGCGCCGCAGGTCCACGCGTCAGCGCCGTCATCGCCCGCGCCGCCAACCCAGACCCAGCCATGAGGAAAGGTCGCCCGCACCGAAACAATATATCAGATGGCCGACTGCCACGCTGCGGCCCGACGGCCGAGTCCGCGTGTTCGGGTGCGCGGATGATTTTTCGCGGACGCCGTCGCTGGCGAGCGCCTATGATCTCCTTGGATGCCAAGCTCCACGAGCGGGTGGCCGACCACCGCGCCGGTGCGGCCCGGGACGCCGAGGCCCGACGAGTCGGATGAGGATCTCAAGAGAACAGGTGCCTGATGCCGGTGTTTCGAATCTCGAAGTACGACCCGTCTCTTCGCGATGCTGGCGGGGCGTACACGCGTGAAGAGTGGACCAGTCATGGCGACATCGGGAAGGTGTTTGACGGCGCGGAGCTGACCCTCGCCGAGTATCTCGTCGTCGAGGCGAGATACCTCGAGCTCCTCGACAAGTTTCTCGGGTGGGGCCGCGTGAAAAAACTGAAGGTTTGCGGCATGGAGGTGAACGATCGAGCCTCCTTGCAGAGGTGTCGGGGTGATGCGAAGCAGGGCCTGTCCGAAGGGGTCTGGCTGGAGAAGGCCGAGATCCGTGAGGTGGCGAGGCTGGCCTTGCGTGAGGTGTTGTGGTGTCGGCTGGAAGGGCAAGAGTTCTATGTGCATTTTGGCTATGATTTCTACATGTATATCAGCGGCGTCGCGCTGAAGGGCGAGCCGCCGGCGGTCACGGGCTTGTTCGTCGAGACGAACTGTGAATCGCCTCATGGCAACGACGGGAGCTGAAGCATGCCCCCGGATCGGCTGCGCGGAACGTGCTCGAGTGCGACTGCGCGGCGAGCCGCGTCGTCGTGTCACGCCGGCAGCTCGAGCAGCTCGGGGTGGAGCAGCAGCTCCTCGATGCGGGCCGACAGGCGGGCCGCCTGCACCCCGTCGAGCATGCGGTGATCGAGCGTCGCGTGCAGCGGCAGCACCGGGCGGACCTCGATGCGGCTGTCGCCGTCGACCTCGACGATCCACGGGCGCGGCTTCACGGCGCCGACCAGCAGGAGGATGGGCCAGTGCGCCGGCGGGAACAGCGGGGCGTAGGCCCAGCGGACGCCGAACATGCCGAGGTTGGTGACCGCGGCCGAGCCGAACGGGTCGCGCGGGAAGCCGGGGACGTGGAGGCCGAGGCGGTATTGCAGGACGTCGAGCGCGGCCTGGAGCGGGCGCAGCAGCGTGGGCGAGAGCGCGGCCAGGCGGCGACGTGTCGGCCCTAGCTGCGGATCGCTGCCCCGGCGGACCTTCGCCACGCGCTCGCCGAACTCGCGGGCGATGTCGGTGAGCGACTTGCGATCGGCGCCGCGGATGACCAGCCCCGTGAGGTCGCAGCCGCCGACCGGAGCGTGCGCGTCGGTCAGCGCGACCTGAAAGAAAATGTCGACGTCCTCGCGCGGGTAGAGCCGGCCGCGACGGACCAGAACGTGGAGCTCGGGGCGCTCGGCGAGGACGACGGCGAGCGCCCGGCCGACGAGGTGGGTGAGGGTGGCGCGCTCGCCGGTGCGGGCGTGCAAGGCTTCGAGGTGAGCGAGCGCGGCGGTGGCGTCGAGCTCGAGGGTGCCGCGGATCGATGGATCGCGCGGGTCGTCCCAGGTGGCGAGCGCGAGCCGGCGGAACAGCGAGAGCCCCGCGGCGGGCCGGGCTTTGAAATTGCGCATGTTTTTTCCAATGCGGGCAGTCGCCGCGCCGGGCCGCGCGACGCCTGCGGAGCGGTGACAGCCCGCGCGCAGGCCCGGAGCGGGGAGGCGGGGAGGCGTGAGCGGCGGCGGCGCCTCGCTGGTCTCGACTCGAGGCGTGCGCGTCCTCGCGGGCGTATGCGCGGCTCACCGGCCGCGACGGCGAGCAGGGGGGCCGCTGCGATCGGAGGGTGTACGGCGATTCGCTATGCCGCGATCCATCGCATGAATCTGCTGGGCCCGCGTCGGTCGGCGAATCGTGGGAGGCGGACTCTTGCGATTCATGGGGGCGCGAGCACGGTCGGCCGCTTGCGCGACGGGCCAGGTCGCCCACGAAGACGGCGGGAGACACGGCGATGACTGGAATGATGCGAAAGATGCTGGGATTCGCGGCGCTCGGCGCCTTCCTCTGCGGGGCCTGCAGTGACGTCGAGCACAAGCCCGGGGCGACGCTGGCGCAGATCGAGGCCGGCTGCAAGTCGTACTGCGCCAAGGCGAGCGAGTGCAACAAGTCGATCCGCCCCGATTCGTGCGAGAGTCGGTGCCAGAACCGACTCAACCGCTGCCGGGCAGACGAGCAGGCCGACACCGTCACCGACCTGCAGTCGTGCGCCGCCGACAAGTGCGGCGAATTCGCGGTGTGTGCCATCGGCGCGGGCCTGGAGTGCACGTTCGGCCTGTAGTGCGCGGGGTCGCGGGCCAGAAAAGGTCGCTACGAACGCCTTCCTCCCGGTGCCTTGATTCGCCGACGTGCACTCAGGGGCCCCGAATCGGGGGATCGCGTCCGTGGCCCGCTCGCCCGGTTCACGGGGGCGGGCGCACTGCATTCTGTCCCGAAGGACAGCATGAGGGACGCGCGGCGGGATCGACCGCCGGGCCCGGGGCACTTGCGGTGCCCCGAATCGGGGCGAGCGCCTCAGCGAGCCCGATCGCCCATCTCACCGGTGGCGGGTGGATTGCCCTTGTGGGTCTCGGGCTCCGTCTTCGTGGTCCCCTTCGAGCCCTGCGTGCCGGTCGGAGGTTTGTCGTCCTTGGCGCCCTTGGAGCCGGTCTGGGTGCCGGTCGCGCCTTGCGAGCCGGTCTGGGGATGGGTGCCCATGGCGCCCTGCGAGCCGGTCTGGGGATGGGTGCCCATGGCGCCTTGCGAGCCGGTCGGCGGATTGGAGCCCGTCGGTCCGGTGCCGGCCTGAGGATTGGTGGCCGACGAGCCTTTCTGCTCGGTCGGCGGGGTGCCCATCGCGCCCTGCGGGTTGTCGCGCTGGACCGAGCGGCCGAGGTCGGCGCTGTCGCGACGCTGCGAGCCCGGACCGGGGGTCGTCGCGGAGCCTTCGCTGCCGCGGCCGCTCACTGCGCCGCCCTCGGCGGGCGTCGGCGACGAGCTGTCCGCGCCGCCCTGGCCGCCGGAGCGGGGCGAAGTTTGCGTCCGCGTGTACACGGTGTCGCGGTCTTGTTGGGGGCGGTCGCTCGGCGTGTCGCGTGAGCGGCTCTCGCAGCCGACCAGCGGCGCGAGCAGCAGCAAGGGGAACAACCAGCGGGATTGCTTGGACCTTGAAATCATCACACTCTCCTCGCGGCCGCGCGGCCGCCCACGAACGGTAACGCGAGCGGTCCTCGCCGCAAGCTCAGGCGGGGGCGGGCCGCGACGAATGTGACGAGTTCAACCGACGCCGACGCCCGGCGACTGCGGCGCGTGCGGGTGAGGCGGCTGACCGTGCGGGCTGCGGGCGGCCCAGGTCTCGAACTCGACCGGGTCGTGGGCACACAGGACGCGGACCGCGTCGCCGTGCTGATAGGAGAGGTCGCGCAGCCGCTGCTGATTGCGCAGTCGGGCCTGGCGGTCGACCTCCATCATGGTCTGATAGGCGCGTAGGCCGAGCGGGCAGCGCGGGTGCTCGGTGTTCAGCTCGCCGCGATAAAAGTAGGCGTCGCCGGCGTGCAACAACCAGCCCTCGTCGGCGCGCACCGCCACTCCGGCGTGGCCCGCGGTGTGACCGACCAGCGGGACCAGCAGGATGTCCGGCGGCAGGCCCACCAGGTCGCGCACGCAGGCGAAGCCGAACCAATCCTCACCGTCGGCCGGGGCGTAGGTCTGCCACGAGCCCGCCGTCGACCACTGCTGCGGACGGTAGCGGCCGCGGGCGATCGCGCCGGCCCGGTCCTGGGCGGCGTGGGCCTCGTCGGCCAGCAGGTGGACCTGCGCGTGCGGGAAGTCGGCGAGCCCGCCGGCGTGGTCGAAGTCGAGGTGGGTCAGGACGATGTGGCGGACGTCGCGGGGCGACAGGCCCATGCGCTCGACCTGGCGCACCGCGGTCTCGTCCTCGTCGAAGCGCGGGCGCATCATGCCGACGAAGAAGCGGCTGAGGCGGGTGGTCGGGCTCTGGATGTCCTCGAGGCCGAGGCCGGTGTCGACGAGCACCAGGCCGCGATCCGTCTCGAGCAGCAGACAATGACAGGTCATCCGCGCCGGGCCGGGATCGTCCGCCGGCTTGCCCATCAGGCGCCCACCGTAAGGGCACATGGTTCCACAGTTGAGGTGATGAACGCGCACGACGACCTCCGCGGCTCAGGCTTGAGCGGCAGGGGCGGGCGCGTCAAATGCCCGCGCGCGGGCCGAGGCGGCGCGCCCCTGCGGGCGCGCCGGGGCCGAAACTCGGCGGCCGGCGCAGCCGCCGATCTGCGTCGATCGGCGGCCGAGGCCGGTGTGTCCCTTTGCATTGCAAGGATTGACCCTGGGCCTCTCGACCGCGCCGGAACCGCCAATCATGCGAACGGCGGCTCGGCAGCGGAGGCGATGGCTCGGCCCGGCGGGCGCGGGAATCGCCAATCATCGGGGCGGCCCCTCGCGGGCGGGGCGAGGAAATACCCCGGCCGTGCGACCGCGGGAATGGCCAATCATCGGCGGCCGCTCGCGGGCGGGGCGAGGAAATAACCCCGGCCGTGTGACCGCTCGTCTTCCCGGGCGAGGAATGGGCCCGGCCATGCCGTGCGAGAGCCGTGCGCTAGCGTCGGTCGCTCCGGTCGCGTCATCCTCGGGCATGCGTCGTCGACTCGAGCTGGTTGCGTGCGCCTGCGTCGTCTCGCTGCTGGCGACCGCCTGCGGAGACGACGACAAGGCGGCCGAATCATGCGAGTGCGACGAGGGCGACCCATGCAGCGTGGAGCTGTGCCCGACCGTGCCGATGGGGGAAGACGAGACCGGGGGTATGCCGAGGCCGTGACCTGCGTGTTCGAGCCATGCGCGACCGCAAGACCGGGCGGGTCCGCTGGACCGACGTCGGCGGCGAGCATGACTCCTACCAGACCTTCGAGATGTTCGGCGACGGCACCGCGCGCCGCACTACCGGCGGCTCGATCGACCTGTGCAACGGGGAGCGCGTAGTGCTAGACTCCGCAGAGGGTTGGCCGTCGGCCGCAACGTTCCCAGCTTCGCGTCGGAGTGACGAGCATGAGCCATGAGGCGCTGCGAATTCTCTTGGTGGATGATCACCCGGTGGTGCGAGACGGATTGGCGTCGATCATCAAGACGCACGGCAGCCTGGAGGTCGTCGGTCAGGCGGCTGACGGCACCTCCGCGGTCGCGGCTTACCTCTCCCTGCGACCCGACGTTCTGATGCTGGATTTGCGGATGCCAGGCATGGATGGGTTCGAGGCCGCCACGCGCATCCTCGACGCGGATCCGGCCGCGCAGGTGCTGGTCATGACCACCTATGACGGTGATGAGGACATCTTTCGTTGCCTGCGGCTGGGGGCGAAGGGATATCTCCTGAAGGACGCGCCCCCTTCCGAGATCCTGACCGCGATCCGGGTGGTCGGCGGCGGCGGCCAATACACTTCGCACTTGGTGGCGGCCAAGGCGATGCGGCGCCTGTCCCACGCCGCCTTGACCCGACGCGAGCAGGATGTGCTCGTCCAGATCGCTGAGGGTCGCAGCAACAAGGACATTGCCTGCCGCCTCAACATGACGGAAGGCACAGTCAAGACGCATGTCAAAGCGATCCTGGCGAAGCTCGACGCCATGAGCCGAACCGAGGCCGTCGCAATCGCTGCACGGCGTGGGCTGCTCCACCTGTGACCAACTCGGCAACCGATGACGAGCTGCTAGGTCTCCTGGCCGACTGCGGCGAGCTGCTGGCACGGCCGAGCGATCCGCTCACGGCAATGGTCGATGTCGTTCGCAAGATAGGCCAAGCGCTCGACGCCGATCGGATGCAGTACTTCGTGCGCGACACTTCGGCCCGAGTCTCGCATTGCATCTCGGCCTGGGTGCGCGAGGGCATCGAGCCGATGCGACCCGGACCCTACCGCGACGAGGACTTCGACGAAGTCATCAGGCCGTTGTCGCGCGGAGAAATCTACAGCACGACCCTCGCGAGTAAGTCCGGCCGCAATCTGGAGGTCAACGCGGGCAGCGGAACCACGGCTGATCTGCTGGTGCCCGTGCTCGTGGACGGGGAAGTGCGCGGCATCCTCAGCATCGATCAGTGCCGAGGCCAGGCCGTGTTTCCTGCCCGGGAGGTCAGCACCCTGCGCTCGATGGCGGTGCTGATCGCCAGCACTCTTGGCCGTTCTGACGCCGAGGGCACGCGCTCTCGCGCCGTGCGGCGTCGGCATCTGGCGCGCGAGGCCGCCATGGAATCGGCACTCGACGTCGTGGGCGACCTGCTGTTGCTCGGCGATCTCGAGTCCGCCCTGGATCAGGTGTTGCCGCACATCGGTGCGATGGCAGCTTGCCATCGGGTGGTCCTCCTGATGCGGGACGAGCTCGACGGGCGGCCTTGCCACCGACTGACCCAAGAGTGGCTTGCGCCCGGACAGCCGTCTCAGGCTACCGAATCCCTTTCGGTTCTCTTCGATGACGTGGCGCCGCCCGGAGCCGTCGCAGGGCTCGCGTCAGGCTCCCCCTTCTGGTGGCGCACCGCGGGACGCAGCGATCCGTTCAGCCTTCGACATCAAGCGCTGGGTGTGGCGGTGAGCGGTGCGCTACCGTTGCTGGTCGAGGGCGGCTACGCGGGGATGCTGGCCTTCGGCTGGTGCTTCGAGCCCAACTTGGGCGCGGATGGTGTCGAGTTTCGTGTGCTGCAGCTCGCTGCCAACTCCATCGCTGCGGCACTGCAGCGTCAGCGCGCGATCGAGCGCAGGATCGAGCGGGAGCGCGAGCGGTTGGAGGCGGTCCAGTTCGAGCAGGCGCGCCATGCGCGCCATCGCGCCGACCAGCTCGAGGCGGCGAATGCCGTGCTCCGTGCGATCAACCAGCGCATGGCCGATGGCGGTGAACCTGTCGCGGCACTGCAGGCCATCCTCGAGCAAGCGGTTCTTGCCGTGGGAGCGCGAGCCGGCGGCCTGACGCGGTTGCTGGGCGGCGAGCTCCACCTCGTGGCCTTCATGGCTCACGCGATGCAGCCGCCGGGTCCTCCGGCGCCCGATACGCGGGCCGCCTCCAGAGGAACTCCGTCCAACTTGGCTTGGCGCCACGTGGAAGAGGACGATACCGACGGAGGCTTGCCGTGGCGCGACCGGGGCATCGAGCACGTGCTGGATGCCGAGATCTTCGACGGTGACCAGGTTGTCGGCGTGCTGCGTTTGGGGTTCTCCCCCGCTCCCGAGCACAAAGACGCCATCGAATGGCTGGTGGAGGCGATCTGCCAGCAAACCGCGCTGGCGATCCGCCTGTCTGCAATGTCGACCGAGCTGGAGCGCCGCACCCGCCGCGAGACGTTGCTCGCCGAGCGCTCGCGCATGGCGCGCGAGATTCACGACGGCGTGGCACAGGGCTTTACCGGCATTCTCCTGCAGCTCGGCGCGCTTGCCGAAACCCAGAGTGACCTCGCCCACGCCAAGGAACTGGCGCGCCGCGCAGCCGGCCTGGCGCGCGAAGGGCTCGCCGATGCCCGCCGCGCGGTCATGGCGCTGCAGCCGGAGGGCACCTCGCGCGAGGACCTGGCGTCGGCGCTGGCGCACCTGGTCGAGTGCGCCAGTGTGCCGGGCAAGGTCGCTTGCGACTTTCGTTCGCAGAGCTGGGATGTCGGCGCCGAGCTCGGGCCCGTTCACTCACACGACCTCTACCGCGTGGTCCAGGAGGCGCTCAACAATGCCCTGCGACACGCGCAGGCAACTGCCATCGAGGTCACTCTCGCGCGAACGTCGACGGGAATCCGGCTGCAAGTCGAGGACGACGGGGTCGGCTTCGTCGAGGGTGACAGCGACGGCTTCGGCATCCGCAACATGCGGGCCCGCATCCAGGACATGGGCGGCTCGCTTCGGATCGACTCGATGCTCGGCGCGGGTACCCGGCTGGTCGTCGACATGCCGCTTACGACCTGAGTCCGCCGGCCGGGCGAGACGTTCGCTCTCTCCATGGAGCGCTGCCGTCTCTCTCCATCGAGAGAGGCATCCGTCGCGCCACTGTGCAACGTTGGGGACACCGGCGCACCCGGCCTCAGCTCGATTGGGAGTCTCCTCATGACGAAAGCCATTCAAACCCTCCGCCTCAGCGCGGCGACCGCAGCTGCCGCGCGTTCCTGCGCCCGCACGCAGTCGGCTTTGCAGTCACCCGACCAAGCTGCCGTGAAGAACGTCGTGCTGGCCGTCGCCGATGTGATCGACGAGGCCGCCCGCGTCGCCGCGAGCGGGCCGCCCTGACCACCCGCGACGATGCGAGCCGATGCCAAGAACCCCTCGATCTCCCCACCCAGAAGTGAGAAGCACCATGAGCACCAGCACCCGTGAATCGAACAAGCAGATCGTGTTGAAGGGCTATGCCGCCCTGAAAGCAGGAGATGTCGCGAGCTACTTCGACAGCATGACCGAGGACGTGACCATCACTTACTTCGGCGATCATCTATTCACCGGCACCTACCGCGGCAAAGCGGACATCATGTCGAACTACGTGCCTCTCCTGCTCGCGCGGCTCGACGGCCCGATCAAGATCACCGTGACGAACGCCATTGCCGAAGGTGATCAGGTCTTCGTCGAGGCCCAGGGTGAATCACGCACCAAGGACGGACTCAGCTACAACAACCTGTACGGCATCGTTCTCAGGATGAGGGACGGCAAGATCGCAGAGATCCGCGAGTACATGGACACGGAGCTCGTCAAGCGCATCTTCGGCGGACCTACCGACAAGTCCCCGAGATGACGATACGCGCGCTATTGTGTCGGCAGTGCGGCGTTCCGCCGAAGACCGGGCTCGCACACCTGTGGCCATAGCCGTCCGCACTCGAGCGAGCTGCGACGAGGGGGTGTACGCCTGCTCTGCGGCGCAGAGCATCCTCGACCTGTCTCTTCGGTCAGCCGAAAAATTGCGGCCGCGCGTCATTCGATGAGGCGCGGGGCATCCGCGTGGATGGGGACGGAGCCGGGACCTCGCAGGGATCGCGAGGTGCCGACAGCCCGCGCATCCGCGCGCCCGCGCCGCGGCGTGACGCACCTCCGAGGCGGGTCGTTCGGCGGGGCGATCGCCCGCGGCGACGCGTGCGAGCAGCAGTGCGCGGGGCCGTGACCGGCGCGCTTCGACGTGATCGGGAGCTCGGGGCTCGTGATAGGGTCGGCGCGCATGAGCTCCGCCGACTCGCCGACGATCATCGACGCCTGGATGCAGCACCCGACGCCGCGGTTCATGGCCCAGCCGTGGCTCGACTCGCTCAAGCGCTGGACGGGCAACGACTTCGCCGGGCCGTGGCCGCTCGAGGCGACGCTCGCGGGCATGGACGAGGGCGGCGTCACGCGCGGCATCATCAGCGCGTGGGTCGGGCCGATGGGCGCGCTGGTGAGCAACGACGAGGTCGCCGCATGGGTCGCGCAGGCGCCCGAGCGGCTGGTCGGCGTCGGCTCGGTCGACATCAGCCGGCCGATGGAGGCGGTGCGCGAGCTCCGGCGCTGCGTCAAGCAGCTCGGGTTCCGCGGCGTGCGCGTGCTGCCGTGGCTGTGGGAGCTGCCGCCGACGCACCCGCGGTTTTATCCGCTGCTTGCCGAGTGCTGCGAGCTCGGGGTCCCGTTCTGCACGCAGGTCGGCCACACCGGCCCGCTCAAGCCCTCCGAGGTCGGGCGACCGATCCCCTACGTCGACCAGATCGCCATCGACTTCCCCGAGCTCGTGATCGTCGGCGGTCACATCGGTTACCCGTGGACCGAGGAGATGGTCGCGGTCTGCACCAAGCACCCGAACGTGTACATCGACACCTCCGCGTACACCGTGAAGCGCTACCCGCCGACGCTGGTGCAGTACCTGGCGACGCACGGGCGCAAGAAGGTGCTGTTCGGCAGCAACTGGCCGATGATCCCGCCGGCGCGGGCGCTCGCGGGGCTGGACGCGCTCGGCCTCGACGACGAGGCGCGCGCGCTGTTCCTCGCCGGCAACGCCCGGCGCGTGTTTAATTTGGGGTGACGCCCGACGTTGGAGCGGGCGCGTGGGGTGTTCGCCCAGGGCGACGCGCGACCGCGGTGGCCCGGCGCGGCCGCGCGCCACTCGAACGACGCGCTGGACTGTCGCGCCGTTCGAGCGTACGACAGCCGCATGCCTGCATGGGTTTCGCTGATCTGGCTGCTCATGATCGCCGCGACGATCGGGTTCTTCTATCGCCTGAACATGCAGCGGCAGGCCGGGATCGACGCCTGGGAGCAGTCGCCCGCGGGCACGCGCCACCGCGAGGCGCTGGAGTCGTGGCTGCTCTGCAAGGCGCGCGTCGAGCAGGCCGAGCCGACCGGCGAGCCGCCGGTGTTCCGCGCGGCGTTCGTGGGGCACAGGATGGCCTCCGGGCGGACCGCGCGGAGATACGTGCGCGAGGAGCGGCGACCGATGCGCCTGCAGGTCCGCTTGCTGCCGATCGGCGGCGGCGAGGTGGTGGCCGAGGCGGTCATCCCCATCGTTACGGACGAGCTCGGAGATCTGACTCCCGGACGGATCTTCAGCGTGCTGTACGATCCGCGCGACCCTCGTCGATTCTGGATCGACACGACGCGGCGCGACGAGACCCTCATCGACGCGGTCACGATGCGCACGCGCGCGGCGGAGGACAATCACCGGGCGGCGCAGGCGTTCTCGACGGGCCAGGGCTGACCTGCGGCCGGGGAGAGCCGGCCAGGGTGCGCCTGCCGCGGAAGTCCGATCGCCGTCCGACACGTCCGCGTGGGCTCCGGCTCGCCGCCGCCGGCGCTGCTGGAGCGCGTTCCGGGCGGCGATTGCTTGCGGGCCGTGCTGCGCAAGTGTCACAATGAGACATGAAGTCTCGCTTACTTTATTTCGCCCTGGTTACCCTCGTCGCCTGCGGTCCTGCGCCGGGTAGTGCGACCGACGGCGCGACGGATACCGACACGACCGGCTCGTCGAGCTCCGATTCGTCGAGCACTGCGCCGACCACCGGCGACTTCCCGGAGGGGGAGCTTTGCGTCTGCGTGGGCGATCCGGCCTGCAAGTCCTCGATCTGCGAGTCCTTCGTCGTCGGGTGCGAGTGGGAGCCGTGCGACCCCGAGATGTGGTGGGCCGTGGACGACGAGGCCGCGCTCGAGTGCGCGATCCAGGCGCTGCGCGACCGCAAGCCGGGCAGCCTCGAATGGTCGCGGACCTTCGGCTTCGACACAGGGACCGCCGAGCGGCTGATCGTGCGGATCCGCGACGACGGGACTGTCTTGCATTTGCTGAGCTTCCCGGACCGCTGCGATGGAGGCCCCTTCACCCACTTCACCATCGAGGACGCCGGCTACTTCGAGGGCTGCCTCGCCGAGCCCGACGCGCTGGCCCGCTTCCTCTGCATGAACGACGGCTTCCGCGAGGAGGTCGCCGCGTGCGGAGAGGCGCCGGCGACCTCGTGCGACCAGGGCTCGGGCTTGACCGAGTGAGGCGCCGGCGGGAAGCAGTGAATCTATATGTCCCATGGGACATGTGATGTGCTGCGCCGGCCTAGGCGCTCGCGCGCGGCCGCGTGCGGGCGACCTCGCCGAGGAACGCCAGCAGGTCGTCGGCGTGGTGGTCGAAGGTGAACTCGTCGCGGACGCGCCACACCTGCTCGCGGATCGCCTGGGTGCGGGCGGTGTCTCGCAGCTGGGCGGCGAGGTCGGCCATGTCGCGGGCGAACACGCCGACGCCGAGCCGGCGGGCCAGGCTCTGGCTGGCGACGCGGGCGCCGTCGTTGGCGCGCTGGATCATCGGCAGGCCGGCGGCCGCCAGGGTCGCTGCGCGGGCGGGGATGTTGAGGTCGTCCCAGTCGGCGCGGGCGATGTCGCCGTCGTTGTCGCTGGCGAAGAAGTGCAGCCAGCCGGCGTCGTAGCGCGAGAACTCCTCGACCCATCGCCGCTGGTCGACGTGGCCGTGCAGGTGCAGGTGCCGCGGCGCGAGGGCGCGGGCGCGGTCGATCCACTCGCGCCACTGGCCGTGGGTGAAGTCGCCGTAGAAGTGCAGATGCACGTCCTCGGCCGCCAGCTCGGCGACGTGGTGCGGGTGGAGGCCGATCGGTCGCCCGGGCACCACCGTGTGGATCGATCCGTCGGCCTGCGACAGGCGCGGTGACGGCTCGCCGGCGAACCACTCGCGCCGCGGCAGATCGCCGTCGACGATGCGCGAGGGGATCGACGCGGCGTCGGCCGGCAGCACCGTGGCGAACCACTCGCGCATCTCCGGGCTCGAGTAGACCAGGCCGTCGGCGCGGGTGTGCAGGTCCATCAGCGCCGGCCAGGTGCCCTTCTCGCGGCAGATGAACGGGCCCTCCTTGAAGTGCCAGACGAACGGCACGCCGGTGTCCGCGGCCAGCACCTCGCGGGCGAACGGGACCGCCTGCCAGTTGAGGAGGGCGTAGACGACGTCGGGCCGCAGGGCGCGGATCATCCGCCGCCAGTCGTCGCGCGGCAGGTCGCGCACGTGGCCGAACGGCAGCGGGCCGACGGTGTTGTACCAGTGCGGCTCGGCCATCCACAGCCCGTACAGCGAGTGGCCGCGCTCCTCGAGCGCGAGCACGCGGTCGGCGTTGTAGGCCAGCTCGCCGACGAGGAGGAGCGTCAGGCCGTCGCGGGCCCGCGGGGTGGGCGGCCGCTCGCGCGCGCGGCGGTAGTGCTCGACCTCGTCGATCGGATTGCCGACGCTGCTGTGGAACCGCAGCGGGTGCGCCACCGCGAACCGTTGACGATAGGCGTTGAGGCCGCCCAGCGGCTCGCGCAGCAGCTTGTGCAATTGCTCGGGGTGGTCCACCCATTCGCAGGTGACGCGCCCGGTCGCGACCGCCGGGCCCGCTTCGAGCAGGCGGTCCCACAGCATGCGGCCGAGGTCGTCCGTGACCAGCTCGGTGCGCCCCAGCCAGCGCGCCTCGCTGCGGCGGTGCATCACCTGGACCAACTGCAACGAATGCCCGGCGACGGCCCCGTCGGCGCGGCGATTGTAGTGATGACGCACCCCCGAATAGGCCAGCGCGGCCGCCGGCGCGGCGTCGAGTCGGGCGGCGAGCGAGCCGAGGTGGTCGGGCCAATAGCGGTCGTCGGACGGGAGGTAGGCGATCCGCGGGGCGCGGGCGCGGGCCAGCGCGACGTTGAGGGCCGCGCCGAGCCCGACGTTGTGCGCCAGGCGCTCGTAGCAGATCCGCGGATCTGCGAGGTAGGGCGCGACCACGGCCGCGGTGTCGTCGGGGGAGCCGTCGTCGACGACGATCAGCTCCCAGTCGGCCCGCTCCTGCGCCAGCAGGCTGGCGATCGCGGTCGGGATGAAGCGCGCGTGGCCGTAAGTCGGCATGAGCACGGAGATCGCGGGCGCGCCTTCGCGGAGGTCGATCGTCATGCACCCTCCCGGGTCGTGCGAAGTGGTTGTCTCAGCGCTCGCCGCCCCCGCGGCCGCCCTGCCGGCCGCCGCGCTCCTCGCCGCCCTCGCGCGCCTCGCCGCGTGAACGCTCGCGACCTTCGCCGCCCTCGCGCTCGCCGCTGCGCGACCGGCCCTCGCCGCCCTCGCGCTCTTCGCCGCGCGACCGCCCGCGCTCTTCGCCGCCCTCGCGCTCCTCGCTGCGCGACCGTCCGCGCTCCTCGTCTCGCCCGGAGCGCGAGCGGTCGTCGGACTCGTCGCTCTGGCCCATGGCCCGGGTCACGTCGCGCATGCTGCGAAACTCCTGCTCGGGCATCGCCTCCATCTCGCGCAGCACCGCCTCGTCGGCGTTGTTGTCGCGGGCGTACTGGATCAGCTCTTTCTTGCTGACCGGGAAGTCGATGCCGCGGAGTTGATGCGTCAGTTCGATGGGGGAAGCGCCTGCCTTGGTCATGATTGAATCTCCAGCGCGCGGTTTGGTAGCACCCGCGCCCCTGCCGTCAAGCAGGCGCCGCGCGCCTGTCGAGTGGCGGCGCGCGAGGATGATGCATCGCAACACGCCGGGCCGCCGTCGTTCGCCCTCCGCGCATTGTCTGGGAAGAACCCTCGCGACGCGGGGGGCAGCGCGGTGCAGCGACCGGTGATTGCGAGGTGTCGCGCCGCGCTTGCTCGGCCTCGTCGCTTGCGCATGCTTGCGCGGCGACGCGCCCGTGACCTCGCGCGGCCGCCATCCGCCAGGGAAGTTCCTTGCGCATGCAACCTCATCTGCCGCAGCGCGTATGCCGACCCTCGACGTCCTGATCCCGACCTGCGATCGTCCGGCCGCGCTGGCCGTCACGCTGACCAGCCTGTGCGCCCAGACGCTGGCGACGCCCGGCGGGACGCCGTTCCGCGTGGTCGTGTCCGATCAGGGCGACGCGCCGGCGGGCGACGCCGGCGAGCTGCGCGCCGTGGTGCGGGTGCTGCGGGCCCACGGCCACGAGGTCGAGCTGCACCGGCATCTGCCCCGCCGCGGCCTGGCCGAGCAGCGCCACTATCTGCTGGCGCAGGCGCACGCCGAGCAATTGCTGTGCCTCGACGACGATCTGCTGCTGGAGCCGTGGGTGGTCGCGCAGATGACCCAGGTGCTGGCGCGCGAGGCCTGCGGGTTCGTCGGCAGCGCGGTGATCGGTCTGAGCCGGGAGGACTCGGTGCGCCCGCACCAGCAGCGCGTCGAGCTGTGGTCGGGCCGCGTCGAGCCCGAGCTGGTCGAGCCAGGCAGCGCGGCGTGGCAGCGCCACGAGCTGCACAACGCCGCCAACCTGTGGCACGTCCAGCGCGGGCTCGGGCTCGGCCCCGCCGCCACGCGCTGCTACAAGGTCGCGTGGGTCGGCGGCTGCGTGCTCTACGACGCGGCCAAGCTGCGCGCCGTCGGCGGCTTCGACTTCTGGACCGAGCTGCCGCGCGAGCACTGCGGCGAGGACGTGCTGGCCCAGCTGCGCGTGATGGCCCGCTTCGGCGGCTGCGGCCTGATGCCGAGCGGCGTTTACCACCTCGAGCTGCCGACGACCGTCCCCAACCGCGAGGTCGACGCCCCGCGGGTGCTGCCGGTCGAGGCCGCGGCGCCGCGAGGGCGGTAGATACACGTCTTTGACTGCGCCGCTCCCAGCGCCGCGGCGCGTGCCGGCTCGCGGGTGCGCTCGCGCTCGCCCGTTCCGCTTGCGACGGCGGCGGCCTCGGCCTAGCCTTGCTGCCTCATGGCCTCCCCGCCGCGAACTGTAGTCTCTGAGCGCCGTGAAGTCCCGGGGACGCGCGCCGCCGCCTGCGCCGGAGCGGGTCGGCGGAGTCGATGATGGTGCGTGACGACGACGAGCTCGCGCGGGAGCGCGAGCGGCTGCAGATCACCCTCGCCAGCATCGGCGACGCCGTCATCAGCACCGACGTCGAGGGCCGCGTCACGTACCTCAACCCGGTCGCCGAGACGCTGACCGGGTGGCCCATGAGCGAGGCCGTGGGCCGCCCGCTGACCGAGGTGTTCCGGATCGTCCACGAGTTCACGCGCGAGCCGGCCGAGAACCCGGCGCTGAGGGCCCTGCGCGAGGGCGTGGTCGTCGGTCTGGCGAATCACACCTGTCTGCTCGCGCGGGACGGCGGCGAGCGACCGATCGACGACAGCGCCGCGCCGATCCGCGACAGCGCGGGAAGGCCGGTCGGGGCCGTCCTCGTGTTCCGCGACGTCAGCGAGCGCCGCCGGGCCGAGGAGGCCCAGGCCCGTCTGGCGGCGATCGTCGCGACCTCGGAGGACGCGATCGTCAGCAAGACCCTCGACAGCGTCATCCGCACGTGGAACGCCGGCGCCGAGCGGCTGTTCGGCTACACCGCCGCCGAGGTCGTCGGCAAGTCGATCACGATCATCATCCCGCCCGAGCGGCTCGACGAGGAGCGGCTGATCCTGAGCCGCCTGGTCCGCGGCGAGCGCATCCAGTCGTTCGAGACCGTGCGCATGGCCAAGGACGGGCGACGGCTCCACATCTCGCTCACGGTCTCGCCGCTGCGCGACGGCGACGGCCGGATCGTCGGCGCGTCGAAGATCGCCCGCGACATCACGCTGCAGAAAGAGGCCGAGGCGGCGCTGCGGAAGAGCGAGGGCCGCCACCGCTTCCTCGCCGACCTCGCGGCCGCGACCCAACCGCTGACCGAGCCCGAGGAGGTCCTGGCCGTCACGACGCGCATGCTCGCCGAGCACGTCGAGGCCGACCGCTGCGCCTACGCGGAGGTCGAGGACGAGGCGACGTTCGTCATCACCGGCGACTACTCGCGCGGCATCCCCAGCATGGTCGGCCGCTGGCCGGTGCCCGCGTTCGGCCCGACGCTGCTCGACGCGATGCGGGCCCACGAGCCGTGGGTGATCGACGACGTCGAGCACGACCCGCGCGCCGGCGCCGACCTCACCGCCTATCGCGCGGCGCACATCGGGGCCGGAGCCTACGTGCCCTTGCACAAGCAAGGAAAATTCATCGCCACGATGGCGGTCCACACCAAGGGCCCGCGGCGCTGGGGCGCCGACGAGGTGACGCTGCTGCGCACCGTGGCCGACCGCTGCTGGGAGGCGCTCGAGCGGACCCGGGCGACGCGGCGCCTGCGAGACAGCGAGGCGCGCTACCGGGCGATCGTCGAGGCCACGCCGGAGTGCGTCAAGCTGATCGCGCCCGACGGCACGCTGCTGCAGATGAACTCGGCCGGGCTGGGCATGATCGAGGCCGACGCCGAGGCGGCGATCGGCGCGAACATCCACGACGTGATCGCGCCCGAGGACCGCGCGGCCTTCCGCGCCTTCCACGAACGCGTGTGCCGCGGCGAGCAGGGCACCCTCGCGTTCGACATCATCGGCCTCCGCGGCACCCGGCGGCACATGGAGAGCACGGCGGTCCCGCTGCCGGCGGCGGGCGGCGGCTGGAACCACCTGGCGGTCAGCCGCGACGTCACGGAGCGGGCGCTGGCCGAGCGAGCGCTGGCCGACAGCCGCGCGCGCCTCGACTTCGCGGTGCGCCTGTCGGGCGTCGGCTTCTGGTACTGCGACCTGCCGTTCGACGAGCTGCAGTGGGACGCGCGGGTCAAGGAGCACTTCTGGCTGCCGCCGACGGCGCGCGTCACCATCGGCATGTTCTACGAGCGCATGCACCCGGAGGACCGCGAGCGCACGCGCACGACGATCGACGCGTCGATCCGCGACCTCGCGCCGTACGACACCGTCTACCGCACGGTCGAGCCCGAGTCCGGCGCGATCAAGTGGATCCGCGCGCTCGGCGGGGCGATGTGCAACGCCGACGGCGTGCCGATCCGCTTCGACGGGGTGACCGTCGACATCACCGAGGACAAGCGCGACGAGCAGCGCCTGTCGGAGTCCCTCGAGCGCGAGCGCGAGCAGGCCCACATGCTGCGGCAGGTCGCCGACGCGTCGCTGGCGATCCACTCGGCGCAGTCGCTCGAGAGCGTGCTGGCGACCGTGGCCGAGGAGGCGCGGCGGATCATCGGGGCCGGCCACGCCTGCTCGAGCCTGAGCAACGCCGACGACTCGTCCGGCCCGCTGGCGATGACGACCACGAAGGAAGGGCTGCGCCGCGAGTACGCCGCGCCCGCCGGCGCCGAGGTGCTGGTCGACCTGGTGCGTCGCAGCCAACGCCCGCTGCGCCTGGCCGGCGAGGGCCCGGCGAACCGCAGCGACGGCCGCGGGGGGCCGCGGCGCTGGCTGGCGGCGCCGTTCGTCGACCGCCAGGGCGAAAACCTCGGGCTGGTCCAGCTGTGGGACGACGAGGACGGCGGGTTCGGCGACAGCGACGAGGTCGTGCTGGTCCAGCTGGCGCACATCACCTCGGTGGCGATCGAGAACGCCCGCCTGAACGCGGCGCTGCGCGAGCAGGACCGGCGCAAGGACGAGTTCCTGGCGCTGCTGGCCCACGAGCTGCGCAACCCGCTGGCGCCGATCCGCAACGGCCTCGAGGCGCTGCGCCTGTCCGACGACCCGGCGATCCAGGAGCACTCGCAGGCGGTGATGGACCGCCAGCTCGGGCACATGGTCCGGCTTATCGACGACCTGCTCGACGTGTCGCGGATCAGCCGCAACAAGATGGAGCTGCGCCGCGCGCGAGTGGTGCTCGCCGACGTGGTCAACAACGCGGTCGAGACGGCGCGGCCGTTCATCGACGCGGCCAGGCACTCGCTCGAGATCTCGCTGCCGCCGCGGCCGGTGGTCCTCGACGCCGACCTGACCCGCCTGGCGCAGGTGTTCAGCAACCTGCTGACCAACAGCGCCAAGTACACGCCGCCCGGCGGGCACATCCGCCTCAGCGCGGAGCGCTCGGGCGGCGAGGTGCGGGTAGTGGTCCGCGACGACGGGATCGGCATCCCGCGGGCGGCGCTGACCAGCATCTTCGACATGTTCTCGCAGATCGATCGCTCGATCGAACGCTCGAACGGGGGCCTCGGGATCGGGCTGGCATTGGTGAAGGGGTTGGTCGAGATGCACGGCGGGACGGTCACCTGCGACAGCGCAGGGCCAGGCACGGGCAGCGCGTTCACCGTGACGCTGCCGGTGCTCGAGCCGCAGGCGCCGTCGGCGAGCCCGGGCGGCCCGGGCGGCGATCGCGACAGCAGCAACGGCCGCCGCGTGCTGGTGGTCGACGACAACGAGGACTCGGCATTGACGATGGCGATGATGCTGCGGCTGCTCGGGCACAAGGTCGAGGTGGCGCACGACGGCCTGGCGGCGGTGGCAGGGGCCGAGTCGTTCCGCCCCGACCTCATCCTCATGGACATGGGGATGCCGCGGCTCAACGGCTACGACGCGACGCGACAGATCCGCCAGCAGCCGTGGGGCGCCGCGATCCGCATCATCGCGCTGACCGGCTGGGGGCAAGAGAGCGACCGGGCCCGCTCGAAGGAGGCGGGCTGCGACCTCCACATGGTGAAGCCGGTGCCGCTGGCCGAGCTCAAGAAGCTGCTGGCGACCATGTGATCGAGCGTCCTGCGCGGGCTCCGCCGTGGCTCGCGGAGGTCGCTCCGGCGGGCTCCGCCGGGTGAAGGGCGGGCGCCGACTGGCGCCCGGGCAAGTCTCGGCCACGAGAACGTAGGATGGCGCGGCGGGCCAGGAGCACCGACGATCGGGAGACGGCCGGGCTCGACGAGCTGTACGCGGCGCCGCTGGACGAGTTCACCGCGGTGCGCGACGCGCTGGCCAAGCAGCTGCGGACGCAGGGCGACAGCGCGGCGGCGACGCGGGTGAAGGCGCTGCGCAAGCCGAGCACTGCCGTGTGGACGGTGAATCAGCTGGCACGCCGCGAGCCGGCCCGCATGGAGGCGCTGCTGCGCGCCGGAGAACGCCTGCGCTCGGCCCACGGCGGCGCAGCGGTGCGCGAGGCGATGCGCGCCCAACACGACGTGGTGTGGGAGCTGCTGCAGCGCGCCACGAACGTGCTCGCAGAGGCCGGCATCCGCTCGCCCGGCGACCACCTCGACAGCATCCGCGTGACGCTGCAATCAGTGCCGACGGCGAGCGAGCACGAACGCGAGCTGCTGCGCAGCGGGATGCTGGCGACGGAGCTCGAGCCAGCCGACTTCGGCGACGTGATGGAGATGCTGGCAGCCCGCCCGGGCGGCGCGGCTGCAGAGGACGAAGAAGAGGAGACGCGCGGGGCGAAGAAGGCGAGCCGGCGCGAGCGCGAAGCAGAAGAGGCCGAGGAAGAAGAGGTCGCGGAAGAAGAGGCCGAGGAAGAAGAGGTCGCGGAGGAAGAGGCCGAGGAAGAAGCGGCGCGCGGGGCGAAGAAGAAGACGAGCCGACGCGAGCGCGCGGCGAAGAAGAAGCCGAGCCGGCGCGGGGAGGAGCCCGAGCGCGAGAAGAAGACCAGGCAGGCGAAGCCCGCGCGCGAGAAGAAGGCGCCGCGCGATCGGGCCGCCGAGAAGGCGGCGCGGGCCGCCGAGAAGGCCGCGCGGGCCGCCGAGAAGGCCGAGCTCCGCCGCCAGCAGACGCGCGAGCGAGCGGAGCAGCGGCAGGCCGAGCAAGCCGAGCGTCGGCGACGAACCGACCTCGAGCGGGCCCACGAGAAGATGCTCCGCGAGGCACGACGGCTGGCGGAGCTGGTCAAGCGCGCGGAGGCGACGGCGCGAACCGCCGAGCGCGAGGCGCAAAAAGCCGAGCGCGCGGCCGAGGCGGCCAGACAGCGCGCCGACAAGGCCGAGAGCGCAGCGGAGGCGGCGCGCGAGCGGGCAGCGGAGGCCGAGGACGCGCGCGCGGCCGCCGAACGCGAGCTCGACGAGGCGAAGCCGCAGAAATCATCACGCACGCGGACGAAGCGCTGAGGTGTCGACATTCGCCGGGCCCGAGCGCGCCGACGCCTGCACGAAGGAGCTGCGGACGCGCCCGCGGCCGCTTGTCGGCCGAGCGGACGTCGCCCACGCTCTTCATGAACCTAGAAGAAGCGGATTGGAGCGATTCCCATGTCGACAGCGCAAGACCCTCCGCAACGAGAAGAGCAGGCGCCGTCGTGGCCGTGTGACGAGCGCGCGCTGCGGTGGCTCCGCGACCGCCGCAACCAGGACGAATACGACGACCGCGAGGACCGAGAGCGCGAGGAGCAGCCGGGCAACAGCCCGCCCGCGTGTCCGCGGCTCCGCTGAAAAGCCGAGCGGGCGCCGCCCATCGAGGAGGCGCCGATCGAGGAGGCGCCGACGACGGCTCGCCCTGTCTGCCGATCGGTTGATCCCGAGCGATTGCTCGCGTCGCCGTGTCCGCCGAGCAAACGACCAAGGACGATCAGCGGAGCGCACCGTCCTTTCAGCGATCGCTCGCCCGGTGAGCCGAGCCGGGCCACGAACGAGCGCTCGAGCGAAGGACCTAAGGCCCGGCAGCGCTCTCGTCATCGCGGCTCGCGCGGCGCGGCCTTGTCGCCGCGCGACTCCTCGGCTGCCTGCGCGCGTCGCTGGGCCGCCACCACCTGGGGGAACACCAGCCACAGGCCGACGAACACCGCGAGCAGCGAGCCGGACAGTATCAGCGAGATCGCCACGCTCTTGGTGATGAGCGAGGTGATGATATAGAGATCGATCGAGACCGCGAGCATGAGCGGGACGAGGCCGAGGGTCGCGTAGATTGTGGCGAGGCGGGCGAAGCCGGCCGGGATGCCGTATGGAGCCGTCTGCCGGTGATAGGCCGCCGGCGTCACGACCAGCGCGAGGCCGACGGCCAGCAGGATGAAGGCTGCCAGGTGCAGGCCGTGCTCGACCGGCCCGAGCTGCTTCAAAAAAATGTCGTTGAGGGTGCTGATCACCTGGAGACCGAGCAACGACAGCACCCCGGGCAAGATCATGTTCGCCTCGGCGAAGATCTGCCCGAGCTGCGCGGGCACCTCCTGCGGCTCGTCCTGGCGCGGGTCGGTGTCCTTGTGGTCCATCGCGCAGTCATACTCGCTCGTATCACCCCGGCAACGCCGCCCACGCGCGCCAGACGTTCGCCCGCGCGGCTCGGCCCGCCACCGTCGCTACGAGCGGCCCTCGCCGCCTCGTCCGCGGACGCGCAGGGCGCTCGTGGCGGCGACGGCCGGCGCGGTGAGCTCGCCGCGAATGAACATGTCCATGAAGACATGTCCTCATAAACATGTCGTCATATAGCGATTGATGCGCGCGTGCCGCTTCGGCCAGCAAATGGTGAGAGTCGCGCGAGCCCCGCGTCGGGCGCCGTCTCGTCTGAGCAGGGCGGCGCGGGGATTTCCCTGCGCGGGAGGCCCGCTGCCGGATTGTGTCGATCCGCCGCGACAGATCGGCGGGCGACGATCACGGCCGCGGTCTGGTCGTTGCGCGATGTTGCGCGAGGTCGAGGGGCCTGCTTCCATGGAGGGCGGCGATGGTTGCATTGCCATCGGTCATCGCTGTGTCCGATCGGGGGCCCGACCACGGGCGCGCCTTCGGGGCGCCCGTGGTCGTCTGTCTGCGCCTCGCGCGGCGAATCAGCGCACCAGCAGGTCGGGCCGCGGCCGACCGGCGATCGTGACGGTCGGCCAGGCCGGATCGACCGTCACGAGCTCGAGCGCGCCGCCGCGGAGCAGCGCGGTGTCCTCGATCTTCATCCCCGGCAGCGAAGGATTCCAGGCGATCGCGCCGTCCTCCGCGAGGGTCTCGGAATTACCCGGGCGGGCGATCGACTCGCGCGCCGCGTAACCGCACGGCCCGCCCTGGTGGTGACTCGTCTCGGCGCCGGGCTGGCCCGCGCGCGCGTAGGCGGCGACCATCGCCGAGAACACCGCCGACAGCGGGGTGCCGGGTGTCGACGCGGCGAACGCCGCGGCCTCGACCTCGGCCACGATCGCGGCCGCTCGCCGCTCCTCCGCCGTGGGTGACCGAAAGTACAGGTGGCGCGTGAGGCAGGCGTAGAGCCCGTGGCGACGGGCGCAGAACACCATCATCGCCCGCGCGCCGAGCCGCTCGTCGCGTGGGGTCGGGTGGCGGTACAGCGGCAGGCGGCGCTCGCCCGCCACGAGGATCAGCGCCGGCTCGATGCCGCGCGACCACAGCGCCTCGCTGCCGGCCCCGGCCAGCTGCAGCTCCGTCCATTCGGGGCGGGCCCTCTGCAGCGCCGCGGTCATCGCCTCGGCGGCCTCGCGCCCGAGCCGGCGGTAGCGCTCCTGCTCGGGCCCGGACAGCGACCAGCGGGCCCGCGCCAGCGGACGCGGCAGCGGCACCTCGCCGTCCTGCGGGCGATCGGACGCGACGCGGCCGCCGGCGGCGCAGCGGGCGACGAACTGCTCGCGCGAGTCCGGCGTCGCCCACGGGTGCGACCAGACCGGCAGCCCCGCGATCTCCTCGGCCTGCAGGCGGTCGTGCTCGATCGCGTCGGTCAGCACCCACGCCTCGTCCGCGGTCACCAGGACCTCTGCGACCCCGGCCTCGCTCGTCGTCAGCACGACGCTCGAGCCGCCGGCGGTCGCCCACGCGAACCAGTCGGAGCCACGGAAGCGAACGGCCGCCAGCTGCGACGCCTGCAGGCAGCTGCGGACCTTCGCCAGCTTGTCGGCGATCTCCGTCATTGGCGGTACCTCCGCGAGCGGAGCGTCCGCCGGGGAATGATTGGCGATCTCCGACGATCGGCAAGCGGGCTGCGGAGGGAATGATTACGACCTCCACAGGCGAGGCGCTGCGCAGCTTGCGACGACTCCGCCGGCGGCGGGCGGCCGAGGCAGTGAAAGCGCCCTGGCGTCCGCCCTGGCGCGACGTGGCCTTTGACACGGGCGTCCGCGGCATTGCCGACTACATCGAGGCCATGCCGCAACCGCAGCCGCAGCCCGTCCGCCACGAGGTTCCGCCATCCGGGGAGTATGTGACCGCCGTATTGCCGCGCGAGGATTTCGGGCGGCTGACCGTCCCGCTCGTCGGCGACCTCGACGTCGCCCTCGGGCTGGGTCAGCCGCTGCGCCTGGAGCTCGACGCCGACGCGATCGAACTGCAATTCGGCAGCGGCCTCGAGGTGCGGCCGGTCGAGCTGCCGTCGGCGCGGCTGCGGCGGCTCTACGTCGACCTGGTGGACGGCGTGGTCGACACCGACAGCGACGGCCTCGGCGCCTTCTTGCCGCGCGCGCTCGCGGTCGCGCTGTGTAGCGTCCTGCGGCACACCTTCGGCTGGACCCCGGGCGGGAGCATGCTGCATGCGGCCGCGACCCGGCTGTTCCCCGACCAGGCGGAGGCGCATCAGCTGAAGTTCCGGCGCCGCTTCCCCGGCGTGGTCGCCTCGCTCGACCCGCTCGCCATCCTCTCCGTCGAGGTGCGGGGCGACGCGCTCGAGGTCGCAGTGTCGCGGCCGCTGGTGATCCGCGCCGTCGGGCTCAGCCTCTCGGTGCTGCGCGTCCGCTACGACTTCGCCACTGCCACGGTCGAGGTCGTCAGCGCACCGCTGGGCCCGGTGCGGCGGGCCCTCGTCCGCGCCGCCTCCAAGCAGGCCACCCGCTGGCTGCGCAAGCGCCTGCCCGACGCCATGCGCGAGCCCGGTTACGACTTGTTCGCCGACCCCGAGCGGCGCGAGCACCTCGTCGAGCTCATCCATCGTCTGCGCGCCGACGACCACGCCCTGCAGGAGGGCGAGTCGCAGCCCGCGGGCGCCGAGGGCACCCCGGGTCACCCGCACGCGCGCGAGCGCGAGAGCGGCGCCGCGAGCCTGTTCTCGGGCTCCAAGGCGGCGATCGCGGCCGCCCTCGCGACCTTGCGGATCTCCGCCGACGAGCCCCCGCCGGCTACCCGTACGCTGAGCAAGATCCCCCTCGGACCGTTCAGCTCGCTGGCCATCGCCACCGATCGCGGCGGCGACGTCGCCCTCATCAAGGCCGAGGACGGCGTGCGGCTCGACGCCCCGCGCGGGATCTACCTCTACTCCGATCAGTTCCCCGAGCTGGCCGAGCTCCGCCTGGTCCGCACGCGCGTCCACCTCGACCGCGAGGACATCCCGGTCGTCGACGTGCAGACCGATCCGCCGCTCGGGCCGCTGCTCGAGGCGATCGTGCAGCGCGCGTCCGACCAGTACCTCGCGCCGCTGCTGCCTGCTCGCTGGCTGCGCGAGCACGGCGTGCTGCCGCCGCCGCACGGCAACGAGCACCACGTGCTGTGGCGCCAGCCGGCCGGCGGCGAGCAGTTCGAGGTCCACACGCAGACGGGCTTCGACATCGAGCTGCGCCACACCGAGGAGGCGCTGGTGCTGACCGCCCCGGGCGGGCTGTCGCTCGGGTTCCCCGCGGCCTGGCACGTGCCGCCGGCGGAGCTGCGGCGGATCGCCTACCGCTGGGAGGACGGCGCGCTCGAGGTCGAGGGCGACCCGGGGCTCGGCGCGTTCGGGCAGGCGGTGCTCACCGCGGTCGCCCGCACCGAGGGCGCTCCGCGGGCGCCGAGCTGGCTCGGCCTGCGCAAGCACGAGGCGCCGGTGCTCGACGAGGAGCGGCTGGCGCGGTTCTCGGGCGAGATGCTGTCGCTGTCGCTGCCGGTGCTCGGTCGGCTCGAGCTGCGCATGGACCCGCAGGACACGCTGGGCGGCTCGCTCGGGCCCGCCGAGCTGACGCTCCGCAGCGAGCGCGGGCTGTTCCTGGTCGCTCGCGACCTCGGCCTGATGCTCGAGCTCCGCAGCGCCCGCTACGACCTGCCGCGGCACGAGCTGGTGATCGACGCCTCGCCGCCGGCGGGCGACTACCTGATCGCGCTGGCGACCGCCAGCCTCGAGACGATCGTCCTGCCGGCGCTGCGCAAGGTCGTGCCGCTGTGGCCGGACGCCGACCCGAACAACACCTGGCTCTTGCGACAGGTCATGGCGGGCTTCCTCGGCGAGAAGCTCGGGCTCGCGTTCGACCTGACGCTGCCGCCCGGCGCCTCGCTGACGGTGGCCCGGGTCGCCGGCGCGCTGGCGATCGGCGCGACCGCGCCGCTGCAGGTGCGTCCGGTCGGCGAGTCGCTGATCGGCGAGTTCGCGGTCGAGGCGATCCGCTGGCGCCCTGACGGCGAGCAGATCGAGCTCGTCACCCAGCCGCCGGCGGGCCCGCTGCTGCACGCGCTGGTGCGTCGCCTGCACGCGCACTTCACCCCGAAGGTGGTGCTGCACGCCCTGGCCGAGCGGCTCGGCCTGCCGCAGCCGTGGCCGCCGCCGCCGCTGCCGCCCGCGCCCGCGTCGTCCCCGATCTTCATGCTCGAGCTGCCGGTCGTCGGCCCGCTCACCGTCCACGTCGATCGCCAGCGCCCGGCCACCGTCGCGCTGCGCCGCGACGGCGCGCACCTCGACTTCGGCGAGGGCTGCGTGGTCCGCATGCCCGACCTCGGCATCCACGTCGACGCCCTCGGCGCCAAGATCTCGCTGCTGCCGTTCACCGTCGAGCTGACCAGCCGGCCGGACGCCGGCGAGCTCGATAACTGGCTCTTGGGACATGTCGTGAGGGGCATGCTGGCGCGCGTCCTGCCGTGGTTCTGGCCGGCGCACGTCACCGCGGCGCCCGGCGAGGAGGTCCTGGTGGTGTTCGGCGCCAACTCCGAGTGGGGCCCGATCGAGGTCTGCACGCCGACCGGCGGCGCGCTCGAGCTGAGCGTCGACGCGGAGGGCGTGGCGGTGCGTTCGGCCGCAGGCGTGCGCCTGACCGGCCCGGCGCTGGCCGACATGCCGTCCTTCACCTTCCACGAGGCGGCCTATCGGTTCGCCGACGGGACGGTGCGCCTCGGGGTGGCGGGGATCGAGGAGCGGTTCTACCACGAGCCGTCGCCCGTCAGCCCGCGCACCGAGCAGGTGCTGGCCGACCTGCTGCGGGTGCTGGTGATCCCGCGCATGCCGGCGTTCGTGCAGCGGCTGGGCCTGCGGATCTTGCCGCAGCCGCCGATGCCCGAGCCCGACCCGGGCCGGATCACCGTGCTGCACGTGCAGCTGCCCCTCGGCCTGGCCAACGCGCTGGTCCACGTGCAGCCCGGCGACGTGCTGACGGTGAGCGCGAACCGCCGCGAGGTCGCGGTCGCCAGCCAGTACGGGCTGCAGTTCGACGTGCCCGGCCTGCGCATGCGTGTCGACTTCCACGGCGCGCGCTATCACCTCGAGTCCGGCGAGGTCCAGTTCGGCGAGTTCGGCCAGCTGGAGAACGCGCTGGTCGAGGCGGCGGTGCGCAAGGCCCTGAGCGGCTACGAGCCGGCCGCGGCGGAGTCCGACTTCTCGGCGGTGGCGGCGGTGCTCGACCGCTTCCCGGTCGACGACGAGGGCCGCCGGATCCTCTACGACTCGAAGCTCGCCCGCGTCCTGCTGCCGCCGGACACGATGCTGGTGGTCCGGATCGGCGAGCACGGCCTGATCGTCACCGCCGATCCGCCGATCGAGATCGACGGGGCCACGGTGCTCGACTACAAGTTCGCCGGGGTGTCCTACAGCTTCGACGACGCGAAGTTCCACCTCGACATCGAGCGCGACGGGGTGCTCGCCGGGCTGCTCCGCGGCAAGATCGTCGAAGAGGGCGAACAGCAGCTCGACAGCCTGGTGCGCCCGCTGCTGCCGGCTGCCATGCGCACCCCCGGCTACCGCCTGTCCCGCGACCCCGACCCGAAGGCCACGATCGCCGCGCTCGTCCGCACGGTCGTCGGCTCCAGCTGGTTCCTCGCCAAGGACTGAGTTTTAATCCAGTGAAGTGTCCCCGGCCGGCGCCACAGCGCCGTGCCGGGGTTCTTCTTTAATGATGCGTCGCCGGGTCGCGTCGCGGAATATGTATCAACCTGTCTCGAGAGACAGGCCGCTCAGAAGGTGCAGACGCCGATGAAGGCGCCGACCTGCGGGACCGGGGCGCCCTCGCGGTGGGCGAAGTCGTAGCCGAGGCGGACCTGGCCGCCGACGATGCCTCGGCGGGACGAGCCGAAGCGGAAGCCGACCCGGCCCTCGACCTCGACCATCGGCGAGAGGAAGCGGACCGCGAAGCCGCCGCCGACGCTGGCGAAGCCGCGGCCCTTGGCGCCGAAGCTGGTCAGGGCGGTGATGTGATAGCGGTGGGTGAGCAGCCCCGCGAAGTAGCGCTCGGCGAGGCCGGTCGACAGGGTGAACTGAAAGCCCAGGGCCCACGGGCTGTGCTTCAGCCGGGCGCCGAAGAAGAACGGGAGGTTGGCCGACGGGAGGTAGCTGAGGCCGAAGGTCGGGCCCGGCAGGAAGGCGAACACGAACCGCGACTTGGCCGCGGGCGCAGGCGCGGGCGGATAAGCTGGCGGAGCGGACATGTCCTGATGGACATAGACGGGCCCCGGCTGCGGCGCGGCGTACGGGTCGGCGGGGGCGACGTTCGGGTCGGCGGGCGCGGGAGCGGGCGCGGGCGGCACGTCGGCCGCGGCAGGAGCCGCGGGCGCAGCCGCCGGAGCGGCGGGCGCGGGCGCTGCGGGGGCGCTCGCGGCGGGCGCGGCCGGGACTGCCACGCCGGTGTCGGTGGCCGGCGCCTGCAGCTGTCCGAAAAGACCTGTCACAAAGAACATGCTCTTAAAAAATGCGATATGGGAGATCACGACGCACCTCCGACGGCGGCGCGGCGACGGCGGCCGTACGTGCCGATCCACAGCAATGGGGCGAGCAGCCACAGCGCCAGCGGCGAGGCGTTGCCGCTCACTGCGCAGGGCATGTAGACAAGCTCGCGGTCGTACTCGCCGCGGTCGAGGCGGAGCGTCTCGCCGCGGGCGCCGTTGGCGGCGACCGGGGTGAACTCGAGGCCGCCGCGGGTCGGCGGCATCTCGATCGTGCCCGTCCAGGAGTCGGGGCCGTCGAGGGCGAACACCTGGCCGTCGTCGTAGAGCACCTCGACGTAGCCGCCCTGGCTCAGCCAGGTCTGCTCGTGGTCGAGCTGCAGGTCGAGGTAATCGCCGGTGGAGCAGCAGCCGTCGTCGCCGCGCTTGTACGCGAGCTCGAGATCGTCCAGCGAGCCCGGGGCCTCGGCCGGGGCCGGATCGAGGCGCGAGCGCACGACCGTGTTCTGGCCCTGCCCGTCGTTGCCCTCGGGGCCGTTGGCGTCGCACTCGAGGACGTAGGTCCGGTTGGGGATGAGCGAGCGCGCGGGCACGTAGCGGACGATCACGTCGGGGTAGTTGCCGTCGGAGACGTACGAATCGTCGACGTTGCAGTGCCCGGCGCCGTCGAGCTCGACCGCGACCGGGATGACGTCGTCGCCGCGCTCCAGCCGACAGCCCGAGGGCGCCGCGAAGTCGTACGCGCAGCTGCGCAGCTCCCAGAACTGGGCGTCGACCGGGAACTCGTGGCTCGCGTCGTCCAGCGAGCCGGGCCTCCTCGCCCACTCGGAGTCCCAGGCCGGCCCGTCGCAGGAGAGCGCCGCCGCGGGCCGCTCGGGGAGGACGAACAGCGCGGCGCAGGTCAGTCCGGCCAGGACCCTGGCGCGCGCGGTCGAAGAGATGTTCGCAGGGGTGTACATGATGGGCGTCACCGTCCGAGGGTGGAGTCGCCGCAGCCGCGGGAAAAATTGCGGCGGGCGAATTTCGCGGCCTAAGGGGCTACAGGAGGCTTTTGCCGAGGTTTCGCCGGGCGGGCGAATCGGCGCGGCCGGGCCCAGCATAGCGTGAGTCAGGGCGCTGCGGCGGGCGCACGCGCGAGCGACAGACGCGAGGGTAGGGCGCCGGCGGGCCACGATGCGTCCGCTGGCGTGGTGGGGCTGGGGGGTAATCCACCCGGCAACGCTCGCTCGGGCGCGAGGCGTGTCGCTCGAGAGATCGCCCGGCCCCGCGCGGGGGTGCGGGAGCGAGGTCGCGAGGGTGCCAGCGAGACCCGACGGCACGCCATTGTCGCAGGGGACAATGGACGCATTGTCCCCTGCGACGACTCGCTGCCGTGACATGTCGACGGCGCCAATTGCCTGGATTTGTTGAAGCACGATTGCGGCATGGCGGGTGCTTCGTCGAGAGCGTCGCGGTCTTGCCGGGCGCTATGTCCGGCGGCGAGGGCCGCGGTTTTTTTTGTGATCGACCGAAATGACGAGCGCTCCGGCGGGAGCGCGAAAGGACCACCATGAAAAAACTGACCCTGATGGCGTTCATGATCGGCGTGTGCTTCGCGGCCTTCGGCGCCCCGCAAGCCTCCGCGGTGACCTGCGAGCAGAAGTGCGGCTCCGCGTACGCGGCCTGCCTCGCGGCCGGCAACTCGCACGCGATCTGCCAGAACGACCGCGCCGAGTGCCTGCACGACTGCCTCTAATCGCGAGCCTGGGGACACCACGCGCCCGCTTCGAGCGGCCCGCGGGAGTTCTGCCGGGCCGGCGATCCGGGTAGGATCGCCGGCCCGTGACGTCGCCGTACCAGCCCACGCTTCACCGCTTGCCCGCCGACACCTCCGGTCGTTTCGCGGTGCTCCGCGAATTTCTCCTGCGCTGGCACGGGCTCGACACCGGCCCGGTGGGGCGGACCGTCGCGGCCGTCGACGAGGCCGAGGCGCGGGTCAAGAAGCAGCTCCCGCTGGCGGTGCGCGAGTGGATCGTGCTGCTCGACGACATCCGCCGGCTCGGCGCCTGGACGGACGTCCTGCGCGACGCCTGGGCCCTCAGGCAGGTGCCGGGGCGCCAGGCGTTCTCGCTGCTGGTGTCCGGCGAGAACGATCGCCACTGGGGGCCGCAGTTCCGCGACCTCGGCCGCGAGGACCCGCCCACTTATGATTTCGTCGCCGACTGGAGCGGTGATGGATCCGGGTTCAGCCGCGGTCGTGCGGTCGCGCCGCGGGTGTCGACGTGGGCGATCGAGTTCCTCGTCCGCTACCTCTACCTCAGCCGTTCGCTGCAGATCGAGCTCTCGGCCTCGGAGTCCGAGCTGGCGCGGCTGCGGTCGCTGGGCCCGGAGGTCGCGGCTTCGCGGATCGGCGGCAGCGAGCTGTTCGAGTTCGACGGCGGGCTGATCCACGTCGAGCTCGGCTCCGCCTCCGGCCACACGCTCCGCTGCTACGCGCCGTACCGGGAAGCCGACAATTCGGGGTACTACGCGGCGGCCGGGGCGTTCAGACAGCGCATCGACGCGATGCTCGGGCGGGTGTGACGGGTCCGATGCGAGGACACGGCCCGTACGAGGGGGCGAGGAACGGGAGGCCGGTCCTGCGGATCGCCAGGGCATGGCTTTTTGATGCGTGTACCCGTGACATGTGTCGATGACACATGTCAATCGGCGTCGCGCTGTCCGTTCCGCCGCGCCGTTCGGGGCGAACGGCGCGATCAGGCGATCGCTCGCGGCGCCCGTCTCACGGGATGTCGCAGAGGGTCTCGCCGTCGCTCAGGCCCTCGCAGCCGAAGCACGGCGAGCCCAGGAAGTCGTAGCAACCGTCGACGGGGACCAGGGCGGTGCAGTTCGCCTTGCTGGTGATCGGGACGCCGAGAGTGTCGTACCAGATCTCCTCGATCGTGTACGAGCGGCCGGCGACGCCGACGTAGCCGCGGCCGACGTCGCTGTCGATGCCCTGCAGCCAGACGACCAGCTGGAACTGCTGCTCGGCGGCGATGGCCGCGGAGGCGCAGTCGTGGGCGGTCTGCCACTCCTCGACGGTGCTGTTCCACGGATCGACGATGCCGCAGTCGAGCACGTCGCCGCCGTGCGCGTGGGCCCGCTCGGTGGTGATCTCGACGAGGTCGCAGACGAGGCCGCCGGTGGTGGTATCCGTGGTGGTGGCGTCGGTGGTGGTGGCGTCGGTCGTCGTGGTGGTGGCGTCGGTGGTGGCGTCCGTCGTGGTCGGGGCGGTCGTGCCGGTGGGCGGGTCGGTGGCCGTGCTCGTGGCGTCGGTGGTGGTCGACGCATCCGTGGTGGTAGCGGTGGTGTCGCCGCCGGTCTCGGTGCCGGGGGTAGTCTCGGTGGTGGTGTCGCCCGGTCCGGTGCTGCAGGCAGCCAGGAGCAGGACGAACGCGAGAGGACGAGAAGGACAAGCGAGGAACATGGGCGCAGCCTAGCAAGGCGGCGGCGCGGCCCAGAAACTTTGTTCTGCGGCGGCATCTGGCTCCAACTGCCACGGGACGCGGTCGCAGCGGGCTTTCAGGGCGGGCCGGAGACGGGTCGTCGGTGCCGCGCTGACGGAGAACCGACCTGACCGAATGAACATGCCTTGAAAGACATGTCCGTTGGTTTGTTCAGCGCGAGACGCGCCCGGACCTGGACATGCGGTCAGCGTGGGAGGACGTTTTTTCCGGCGAGCAGGGCGCCGGGCGAAGGGCTGTTAACCTCGAGGGCGGGGCCGGCGTCTTGGGGGGCAAAACGGAGTCGCCCATGGACGTCGAGCTCGAAGCCATCCTGATCCCGCTCACCTTCTTCCTCCTCATCGGGTTCGTCGTCCGCCAGACCCGCCTGCGGGCCGAGCACGAGACCCAGCGGCGGTTCGAGCTCGGGGTGCGGACCCTCGAGCGGTTCGGCGACCCCGAGGCGCTGGAAAAATTCCTCGGCGGCGTGGCGGGCCAGGAGTTCCTGCGCCTGCTCGACCAGGGCGAGCCGCCGCTGCAGCGCCGGCTGCTGCGCAGCGTGCAAGGCGGCATCGCCCTGTCGGGCCTGGGCGTCGCGTTCCTGGTGCTGGCGGCGGCGCTCGAGGGCTACGGCGACATGCTCATCCCCGGCACGCTGTTGCTGTGCCTCGGTGGGGCGCTTCTCCTCGGCGCCGCGGTGGCGTACAAGCTGGCGCAGCGGTGGGAGATCCTCGGCGGCCGCGGCCGCGTCCCCGGGGCCTCGCCGTACCGCGATCCGGCGAGCTCCTGAGCTCGAGGCTTCATGGACGAGGACCGATTCCAGGCGCTCTACGCCGCCACGCACGCCAGGCTGTGGGCCTACGTCTACCGCCTGACGGGCGAGCGCGCCGCGGCCGACGATCTGGTCCAGGACAGTTATTGTCGGCTGTTCCAGCTGCCGCCCGGCCGCGTCCGCGCTGGCGCCGAGCGGGCCTATCTCTACCGGATCGCCACCAACCTGGTCACCGATCACCACCGCCGCCGCACCCGCCTCGGCGCCCGCCTGCGCGAGCTGCTGCTGGCCCACGAGGCCGCGCCGCCGCGGGCGCCCGAGCCCGGCGAGGGCAGCGAGCTGCAGGCGATCTTCGACCGCCTGCCGCGACGCGACGCCGCGCTGTTGTGGCTCGCGTACGTCGACGGCCACGATCACGCCGAGATGGCGGAGATCCTCGACGTGCGGCCGGCGAGCGTCCGCGTGCTGCTCAGCCGCGCGCGCGCGCGGCTGGCCGACCTCCTGCAAAACGAAAGCAAGGACCACCATGCGTTCCCATCCGCCCTCGCGCCCTCCCGCGGCCCCGGCTCCCGCGATTGAACCGGCTCTTCTGCCCGCCGATCCGCGCGAGCGGGCGGTGGCTGTCTTCATGGACAGTCTGGCTCGCAGCCCGTCGCCGCGGCCGCGCGTGGTCGATCCGGTGGGGCTGATGCGGCGGGCGCCGCTGGTCGACGCGCTGGCCCGGCTGCGCGCGCGCGAGCGCCGGGTGCTGGCGCCGGCGATCGCGCTCGAGGTGCTGGCATTCTCGGCAGCAGCGGTGGTCAGCCTGCAGGTGGTCGGCCCCGCCGCGCCGGGCGGCCTGCTGCGCACTCTGGTCGAGGCTGCGACCCGCTTCGCCTGGGCGCCCACGGGCCTGTCGCTGCTGGTGGCCGCGCTGCCGCTGCTGTGGTGGATCGCCGAGGCCGGGCGAGCGGGAAGACGAGCTGTCCCGAAGAACATGGCCTGAAATTTCTTCCTTGATGAGTGGCACTCGCTGTCGTGTGAGCCGCGCGGGTCGTGAGCTCGTCGTGGCGTGATGGACATGTCTCTGGGGACATGTCGACTTGCGAGAGAGGTCATGTGCGCCGGGTCGCGGGCGGGCTCGGCGACGACGCATCCCGTTGCCTCGGGCCCGTGCGAGCCGCGCTGGTCCGACAAGACGAATCGGGGATCGACATGCCCCGGAGGGCATTGTCGAGGGCGAGGCTCGCTCACGTCGCTACGGGCGGACGAGCGTGTTGTTTAAGTGATATGTCCCCGGGGGCATGTCATGTCGTCCGTCGAGACGCGGACGAGTGACATGTCTTTGAGGACATATCATTTCTGCTCGGGGGCCGGCGCCGGCGCAGTGTCGGGCGCCTTCGGGCCGCCCGCGGGAGGCTCGGTGGGAGCGGGCCCGGGGTCGGCGAGGCAGGTGGGCATGCCGTTGGCGTGGGCCTTGTCGCGGTACGTCTGCATCAACAGCGAGTCATGGAGCGGGCCGTCCTCGGCGTACAGCTCGGCGAGCCGGCAGCAGGCGTCGGCGATGTTCCGCCGGTCGCACGGCTTCTCGAAGTAATAGATGGCGGTGCCCGGGGTGGACTCGAGGTAGAGCAGGCCGATGCCGTAGCAGGACCAGGCGTTGCCGCGCTCGCACTGGGCCAGGGCGCTCTTGCTCGGCGTCTCCGAACGCGAGCGCCGGAGCCGCTTGACCGGCGGCCGCTCGGGCGTCGGCGCGGCCACCTCGTCGGTCGGCGGCGGAGCGGCCGGCGTCGCTGCGATCGTCGCCGGGGTGACCTCGGCCTGCTGCGCGAACATCCAGCCCGGAAACACGGACGCCTCGCACTTGTCGGACGTCAGGACCTCCTGCGCGACCGGCGGCGGATACGAATAGCGGATGATCAGCGGGATCGCCCCGAGAGTCGCGACCCACAGCGAGAAGAACACGAGGTACGGGGCCCAGCGGTCGCGCAGCCGCCGGCGCTCGGGCGGGCGCAGCAGGCCGGCCAGCTCCCGCGTGGCTCGCGGGTGGCCGGGGTCGAGCTGCAGCACCTGGCACAGCCGCTCGATCGCCGTCTCGCGGTCGTGGTTGTGCAGCGCGACCACTGCGGTCTCGAGCGTGTCCTCGGCGGCCTGGCGGCGGGTCAGTCGCTCGCGCATGGCCACGCACTCGGGGCGCTCGGCGAGCGGCGGGGGAGCGCCCATGAGCCGCGCCAGCGCCTCGGCGGGCCGTCCGGCGTGCTCGAGCTCCTGCACGTCGCCGAGCAGCTGCTCGAGCTGGCGCCGCTCGAGCTCGGCGTCGAGCTGCAGCACCTGCTCGGCCTCGCCGGCGCGGACGAAGCAGTCGCGGGCCTCGCGGAGCTGCCCGGCCGCGAGGTGCCGCTGGCCGCGCTCGCGCAAGATCGCCGCGCGCCCGACCACCGCCTCGTGGGTGCGCGGCGCGGCCTCGAGGATCTTCTCGTAGATCGCCAGGCGCTCGTCCTCGGTCTGCGGGGCCGTCGGCTTCTCGACGCTCTGCAGCAGCAATTGCACGTAGCGCGGGCCGATGGCGATCGGCTGGGTCGGGTACAGGCTGGCGAGCAGGTGGATCGCGTCGTCGCGGCGGCCCTGGTGGACGTAGACGTCGGCCAGCAGCAGGGCGGCGCCGACGTGGTTGGGGTTCATGCGCGGGTCGTTGAAGATCGACTCGAGCAGGGCGGCGATCGCCGCGACCCGCTTGGGGTCGAGGTCGCCGGCGCCCTGCCACATCTCGCTGGCGCGGCGGAAGAAGTCGTTGGCGCGCGGCACCAGCTCGTCGAGGCACTCGCGCACGGCCGAGAACGGCTGGCACTTGCGCACCCACAGCCGCAGCAGCTCGACCTTGAAGCTGTACTTGCCGTCTGTCTCTTCGAGCAGGTCCCACTCGCGCAGCAGCTGCGGCGCGGCCGACAGCTGGCTGATGATGATGCGCACCCCGCTGTCGCGCAGGACCGTGGCCATCTCGTCGACGGTGACCGCGCGGCTCTTGTGCTCGGCGATGGCGGCGGCGACGACCCGGCAGGCCGGGGTGATGCCGTCCCACAGCCAGCTGAGCATGCCGTGCGACTCCTTGAGCGCGCCGGGCACCAGCTCGTGGACCATCGCCGCCGAGACGAGCGGGTTGTGCGAGCGCTGGACCGCCTGCCAGGCCCGCGAGCCGAGCAGCTGGGTCAGCAGCGGGTGGCCGCAGGTGAGGTCCCACAGGACGTCGCGCGCGCCGTCGCCCCACATCAGCGAGCCGTCGCGCTCGCCGAGGTCGAGCAGTTGGTCGAACTCGAGCCGGCTCAGGGTGGACACGTGAATGACCGGGACGCCGCGCAGCAGCGGGCGCGCCGCGCTGTCCAGGTCGTTCATGGTCCGCCCGGCCGCGTAGACCGCCGCGAGCTGACCGCCGGCCTCGCCCTGGAGGATGTCGGTGAGCACCGAGTAGAGCTCGTGCGAGCGCCGCTCGCCGTCGGGGGCCGACAGCACGTCGAACTCGTCGAACAGGAACACCAGGCGGTGGCCGTCGGGCAGCGAGCGCAGGCCCTCGCGCAGCCACCCGCGGAACTCGCCGATCGACGCCTCGCCGCCGGTGAAGGCCGGGAACTTGGCGGTGCGGGCGATGACCTCGGCGAGGTCGCCGAGCAGCTGCGCGGCGGTCATCGTCGCCCGGCCGTGGAGGTCGAAGTAGATCGGCCGCCACGGCCCCATCGCCGGCAGGCGCGAGTGCAGCTGGTGGAGCAGCGAGCTCTTGCCGATCCGCCGTTGACCGAACAGCAGGATGCCGACCTCCGTCGGGCTGCCCAACAGCAGGTCGACGCGGGCGAACATGTCCTCGCGGCCGACGAAGGCCGGGGTGTTGCCGACGGAGTTACCGACGATAAATGGATTAGCTCGGCGAGACATCACAATAGAGGTCCTTGAAATATTCGCCCGCGCCGCCCGCGAACCGCTCGCGGTGGGCGTGGACGAAGGTGTAGAGCGGCGCGAGCGAATAACCGTCGGCGCCGTGGATCATGAGTCGGGACAGGAGGTCGGGGGCGCGCAGGTGGTCGCGCAGCCAGCCGGTCAGCGCGCACGGACGGATCTCCCAGCCCGGCGGCGACACGCTCGGCAAAAGGAGTCCGCTGTCGGCGAGTCGCTCGAGCGCGCTCTCCATCGCCGCCGTCGACGGCGGCGCGAGTGAATCGCCGGGGTCCTGCAGCGCGCGCAGCTCGTCGTCGCCGAGGGCGCCCTGCCGGCGCAGGTTGGCGAGCACGGCGGCGACGCACAGCCGGCGCCGCAGGAAGCTCTCGGTCTCGACTGCGAACACGGCGTCGGTCTGCATGTCGCTCGGCAATTGCGGGACCGCGTCCTCGCCGAGGACCTCGGCGACCGCCCGCTTGAGCACGATCCGCGGCAGGCTTTGAAAGCAGCGACTGACTGCGGCGGCGCGCTGGTGGTCGAAGGCGAGGGCGGGGTCACCTGGCCGATCGAGCAGCTCGCTGCCGGGCACGGTGGAGCGGCAGGCGTGGCCGGCGCAGACCTGCAGCAGGCACCAGCGCTCGTCGCTGGCGAGCCGGGCCCAGAAGCCGCGGAACAGGTGCCCGAGCTCGTTGCGCAGGAGGTGCAGGGTCTGCTGGTGGCGGACCGTGGCGCGGGTGCCGGGCAGGGCGGCGCGGTTGACCCGCAGGTGGCCGGAGGCGAGCAGGTTGAGCAGCTTGGGCTGGCCGCCGGCGCAGCGGGCGATGAAGGCCCGGTCGCAGTCCGACAGCCGATCGCCGGCCAGCGCGAGGACGTACTCGACGTCGCGGCTGCTCAGGGGCCCGAGCCGCTGCTCGCGATACGTATTGAGGAAGGGCGAGCCCCAGGCCTCGCCGAGCTGCCGGCCGAGAGTGACCAGGTCGGCGGCGCTGGTGCTGACGAACTTCAGCACGCGCATGCTGGCCAGAGAGCGCAGCATGCCGAGGAACTCCGGGGTGCGCATCTGCTGGCGGCTGAGCAGCTCGTGAAAGTCGTCGAGAAGGAACACCGGGGCCGGGCGGGCCAGACCGTCGCCGTAGCTGCGCGAGAGGTCGAGGTCGAGCCGGTCCCCGAGCTTGTGCCACAGCGCCGCCGGGGTGATGTCCTGCGGCAGCCGCAGCGCGTCCATGAACGCGACCCGCCGGCCCCGCTCGCGCAGCATCGCCTCGATCCGCCGCAGCAGGGAGGTGCGGCCATTCGGCAATTCGCTGACGATGACCAGACTGTCGCCCACGTTGTCGATGCACGACCAGGCGTCGGCGAGCTCGGCGTCACGACCGACGAACTCGCCCGACAGACGCGGTCCGATGCTGAACGGATCGTTCACGCCGCGACTTCACCACGGCTCTTTGCGGCTGACAAGGTTGCCAATGCAAGGAACATTGCAGGCTCCCACGCGCTGCTCGGACATTCGTACGCCTTTGCTGCGCGACAAAGCATGGAGGGGAGAATGGTGGCGATACAACGTTCCACCCGCGAGCGCGTGGCGGCGAGGACCCGGGCGCGAGGCGACGACGGCGGACAGGTGGTTCGCGGCGAGGGCCGGCGAAATTCGCGGCCCGGCCGGGGATCCGCGCGGCCTCCCGTGTCGTCATTCGCCGCGGTCGGCCGCGCGGCGCGGGCGAGCGGGGCATCGCCGCGCCCGTCACCGGACCGGCGCCCGGCGCCGCCGCGCAGCGAGCGGCGACATATCGGGCGCTCGTGGATGCGGGCCGCCGGTGCTGCCGAGGTCGGCAATCGTGACAGCAGACGGTGCGCGCATTCTCCCGTCGAAAGGCGTCGGCCGTGTGATAGGCTGCAAAACGGCGCGCGTCTGCGGTGTGCGCCGAAAACACGAACTTTAGCGAAAGGGCTCGGGATGTCTCAGAGCGAAGCCGACACGATCCTGACTTTGGTCCACCTCTACGCGCTGGCGATCGACACCCAGCAGTGGGACCTGTTCGACGAGGTGTTCACGCCCGACGTGATCGCCGACTACGGAGAGGGCGCGGTGTGGACCGGCCGCGACACCTTTAAACAGATCTTCGCGGTCATCCACGCGGTCTACAGCGGCACCCAGCACACGATGTCGAACACGCTGTGGGACTTCCAGGGCAACGAGGGCTGGGCGATGACCTACGGGCACTTCCGCCTGATCAAGCCCGGGACGCCCGGCGGCGACTTCTGGGAGGGCCAGGGCTACTACGACGACCGCCTGGTCAAGGTGCACGGGAAGTGGCGGATCCAGCACCGCATCAACCGCATCACCTGGTCGGGCGGGAACCCGAAGGTGCTGGAGACGACACCCGGGGTGCCGGTGGTGGTGCCGATCACGTCGCTCCACGACATCGGCGGCGACCTGCGCTTCCTGAAGGAGCGCAAGCCGAACAAGTGAGCGGTGCCCACATTGCCGGCGCCGGTCGCCCTGAGCGACCGGCGCCGGCCGACGCCGCTCAATAGAGCGACGAATAATTGGTCTGGTGGTGGAACACTGTGATCTCGCCGTCGCCGTCGAGCGCGAGGGCGGCCAGCCGCTGCGCGCCGGAGCGACCGTCGACCGCCAGCGCCGAGACCGCGCCGGCATCGACCGTGCCGGCGCGGCCGAGGTTGCCGTCCGAGTCGACCTGGAACGAGATCAGCGACATCACGCCCGCGCCGGTGCGCAGGCCGAGAGCGGCGTCCTGCGCCCCGGCCCTGGCCGACGACAGCTCGCTGGCTGCGCCGGCGTCCCACTGGTCGACGCGGCCGAGCAGGCCGGCGCTCGAGATCTGCCAGGTCTGGACGCGCAGGCCGGACGGGGTGGCGACGGAGACGAGGGCGAGCTCGCGGCTGCCGAGGCTGCCGGTGACCGTGACGTCGACGTCGGCGGCGGTGAAGGCGGTGTTGGTGGCGAGGTCCTTGACCTGCTGGGTGTCGACGAGGGTGACGCTGGTGCCTGCAGTGTCGATCTGCCAGGTGCGCAGCCACACCGTGTCGTCCGCGCTGCGCTGTTCGACGGTGACCACGCCCTTCCACGCGCCCGAGGACTCGCTGACGCCGCGGCCCATGACCACGGTGGCGACGTCGACGTCGTCGATCGCGGTGCTGTGCGAGGCGCTGGCGCGGCGGTCGACGGTGAGCTCCTCGGTGCCGGTGAGGGTGACGCCGTAGTTGATCACGGACAGCGCGCCGGTGCTGTTCTGGAAGGCGACGACGGCGCCGTCGTGGGTCGGCGAATAGGTGGCCTCGATCTGGCCGACGCCTGCGGTCGACTCGGTGCGGCCGACGCCGCGGACTGCGTCGGCGAGAGCGTTGACGTAATAGGGGATCAGCTGCAGCTTGTCGGCGCCGTTGCGCACTGCGACGAGGGCGTGGCCGGTGGTGCCGTTGATCCGCGACACCGCGACCTCGCCGACTGCGCCCTCCTCCTCGCCGACGCCGAGCAGGACGTCGGTCGAGGTGAACTGCATGGCGTTGACCGCGAGGTTGCCGGCGCTGTTGCGATAGGCCGCCACACCGCCGAGCTCCGTCAGCGCCAGCGCCGGCACCGTGCCCGGCTCGATCTGCAGCTTGTCGACCCGCTCGCCGATCGGGTCCGGCCACAACAAAAAGTCGGTGGTGCCGTCGATCGGCAGCTCGGTGCCCTGCAGCCGATCCCAGTCGCCCGGATCGGGCGCGACCCCGGGGGTACGTACCTGCGACCAGCCCTCGCGGAACTCGGAGGCCGACTTGCGCGAGCAGTAGTTGCCGGCCGGGTCGGTGGTGAACTCGGACACGCCCATGTGCAGGTGGACGCCGTTGGTGTTGCCCGACAGGCCGACGCGGCCGACGAACTCGCCCTTGCGCACGGGGATCGGGGCGATGCTGCGATTGTCGAGCCGCGCCCCCTCGCGCAGCGCGGCGTTCCAGCCGAACAGGCTGCAGACCTTGGGGTCGTCGTCGAACAGCATGGTGTCGGTGATCGGGCACAGCGCGGCGGGGATCGAGTCCTGCCGGAAATGGTTGAGGGAGATCAGGTGGCCGTCGGTGGTGCGGATGACGACGTGGTTGCCGCCGGCGACGCAGCGGTTGGACGCGCCGGAGGTGCCCGGGCAGGCGGCCGGCTCGCTGCCGTCCTCGTTGTCGTCGGGCAGGCGGCGGAAGCAGGCGACGATGTCGCCGTCGACCGGAGAATAAAGCGGGAGGTCCCAGCCGACGGCGTCGCTGCGGCCGTACGGGAGGGTCGCGTCGGCGCGGTACCACGAATAATTGCTGGTAGCGGCGTCCCAGCGCATCGCCGAGATGTCGAGGTCGCACACCCCCGTGCCGGTGCAGTCGTAGTCGGCGTGGCCTGCCGTGCGCATGTATGAATGAGCCGGCAAGGAGTCGCCGCGCCACGGCACCTTGAGATCGTAGGCCTGGCCGACCATTGGTGCCAGAGCGCCGATTGTCAACAGGATGGAGGGGAACAGCAGTCGAGACGAGAAGGTCATGCGACCGTCGGCCAAGCAGCTCTCGTTCCATTGTAATTGTTCAACGATCTTCGGAGCGCCGCGAGAATCGAGGGCGGCGCACGGCCGGGGTCCCATGCGACGAGTTCGAAGATGTCCCCGGGGACATTCGCTCGGGACGCCACCGGGGCATGAGCGGGGTCGGGCCCCCTCATGCCCCGGTCGCGGCCGCTAGTTGCCGATGACGCTCTTCGCCATCTCGTTGCCGGCGCGGAGGCCGGACTTGATCGGGACCTGCTTCGATGTTTGCTTCGGTGTCTTCATCGGGTTCCTCCTCCGCGGATCACGGTAGCGCGAGGACGCCGGGCCGGCTGCGGGCGCCAGCGGAGGCGCGAAACACCGCGGCGCGGGGCCGCGCGTCGGTGTATGTATTCATGGACATGTCGATCAGGACATGTCCTTGTGGACTAGAGCTCGCCGAGCTGGCGGGCGCGGGCTTGCAGCCAGGTGGTCAGCGCGGCGGCCTCGCGCGGGACGGACTCGGCCGGCTGGGTGGTCACGGAGAAGTTCGGCTCCTGGAAGGCCAGGATCGTGCCGTCAGCGTCGGCCGCGAGGACGGCGCGGGTCTGGGCGTCGAAGCCGTCGAGCGGCGGGGTCCAGGCGCGGCAGACGACCGCGGCCTCGCCGATGCGGGTGTCGACGCGGAGCAGCGCGCCGGTGGCTCCGAGCACCGCGAGCTCGTCCTCGCCGAGGAACGCGAGGCCGCGGGCCTCGTCGGGCAGGGTGAGCTCGCGTCCGGGCTCGCCGTCCCGGAGGAGCGCGACGCGGCGACCGGCGACCGCGACGGCCAGGGTCGCGCCGCTCGGGCTGTAGGCCGCCGACGGCACGGCCGGGAGCGTCAGCACGTGGCGGGCGGTGGCGCCGGTGGCGAAGTCGTGGACCGCGATCGCGTCCTGGCCGGGCAGCGGGACCACTGCGACGGCGGCCTTCGGGTGCATGAAGGTCTGCGACGGGCGGTAGAAGTGGGCCTGCGGGCCGGGATCGACGGCGGCGATCTCGAGCGGTGCGTCGGCCCTGTCGCCGAGGGCGAAGACCTTGCCGGTGCGCGTGTGCGCGACCACGCCGTCGCCGGCGCGGGTGACCGCGAGCGCGGCGATCTCGGCCCCGAGCTCCCACTTGCGCGGGGCAGCCTCGACGTCGCGCCAGGTGAGGACGGTGCCGTCGCCGAAGCCGGCAGTCAACGCGGTGCCGGCGTCGGCCAGGGCGACGCTGGTGATGCCCGTCGCTACGGCGAATTCATGGCGGCCGGCGCCGTCGCTCAGGCACGCCTTGCCGGACTCGTCGACGCGCAGCACCCGGCCGCTGCCGCCCACGGCCACGCTGTCCTTGGAATCGAGGAACTGGTCGATGTCCAGGCCGTCGACGCAGGAATCAGAGTATGTCCCCGAGAACATGTCCCGAAGGCGGGGCGGGCTGTGCCGGGAGTAGGCGACGCCGCGGCGGCCGTCGGCGGAGATCTTGCCGACCTTCAGCGGGGCGAGGCCCTGCGCGCTCGGGCTGGCCGGGGCCGCGTCCCATACGTGGATGGCCTCGTGGTGGGCGAGCGCGAAGCGGCCGTCGCCGGCGTAGGCGCCGAAGCGGCGGTCGCCGGTGTCGAGGCGGCGCGCGAAGCCGCCGTCCGCCTGCGAGCCGAGCAGCCAGGCCTCGGGGGTGCGCAGCGCGAGGCCGTCGCCGCGCGCGTCGACGACGACGTCGTACTCCTGGGTCGGGCTCCACTCGACGAGGTTGCCCGACTCGACCGGGGCCTCGGTCCACAGCGTCTCGCCGGTGGCGAGCGAGCGCATCGCCAGCGAGATCATGCCGGTGAAGTCGTCGACGTCGAGCACCAGCGCGCGGTCGTTCGGGGCGACCGCCAGAGTGTAGCGCCCGAGCGGGTGGACCTCGCCGGTGGCCGGCGTGTACGTGACGTGCCGCGGCGGCCTGTCGGTCGCCCAGGCGACGAGGTGCGCGCCGCTGCTCGAGAACTCGAGCGGGCCGGAGATCGCGGGCGCCGGGGTCGACTCGCCGCCGGCGCGGATGAACGCGGCGTAGTTCGGGTCGTCCCAGGCGACGGTGCGCCCGTCGGGGCTGAGGGCGGCGGTGCGGCCGCGCGTGCCCGGGACGACGTCGAGCGTGGCTGGCTTTTGGGTCATGTCCCACAGGTAGGCCGGCGGGCCGGCGGTGGCGCCGTAGCTCGAGACCGGCTCGCCGAGGGCGGCCAGGGTCTCGCCGCCGGCCGACATCTGCCAGCGGTAGTGGAGCGCGCGGTACATGCCGCGGTCGACCATGGCGATGTCGAGGTCCTGCGACTCGCCGCGGCGCACGACGCGGGCGCTGCGGGCCCCGATGGCGGCGAAGGCCGCGACGTCGCGGGCGGCGACGAGCTGCACGTCCTGCTCGTGGAGGTCGAACAGGCGCGCGCCGGTGCCCTGCTGCGGGTCCCACTGCCACACCTCGCCGGCGAGGTCGACGCTGACGAGGCCGCCGTCGGCCAGGCCGACGACCTGGGCGACCGGCCGGGTGTGGCCGCGCAGCACCCGCGACGGCGCGCCGCGGGTCTCGGCGGCGAGGGCGAGCAGGCGGGCCCGGCGAGCGACTGTCTCTTCGGACAGGTCGAGCCGCGCCAGGGCGCCGAGGCTGCCGACGAGGTCGCTGTCGAGGGCGGCGCGGGCCTGGGCCAGCAGCGACTCGGTGGCCTGTCGGCGAGCGGTGACAAGGGCGGCCTCGGCGTCGCCGCGGGCGGACTCGGCGTGGAGCTGGGCGGTCTCGGCGGCGTCGCGCTGGTGGCGGATGTTCTGCACGGCGTAGGCGCCGAAGGTCGCCAGCGCGGCCAGAGAGGCCGCGGCGACGCCGACGACGGCCCGGTGCCGGCGCAGCCACAGACGCGCGACCTCGCCGGCCGAGTAGCGGTGGGCGTCGACGAGGCGGCCGGTGAGGAAGCGGCGCAGGTCCTCGGCCAGCGCCTCGGCGCCGGCGTAGCGGTCTTCGGGGCGCAGGGCCATGGCCCGCTGGGCGATCGCCACCAGCTCGCGCGGGGCCTCGGGGGCGCGCCGGCGCAGGTCGCCGACCTCGCCCGCGACCACGCGCGAGGCGAGCACCTGGCTGTCGACGTCGGCGTAGGGCGGGACGCCGGCGAGCACGTGGTAGAGCACCGCGCCGAGCGAGAACACGTCGCCGCGGGCGTCGACGGCCTCGCCGCGGGCCTGCTCCGGCGGCATGTAGCGCAGGGTGCCGAGGATCGTGCCCTGCTCGGTCATGGTCGAGATGACGCCGCTGGTGTTCAGGGGCGAGCCGGGGCCCGCCGGCGGCTCGGGGCCGGGGTTGGTGGTGTCCTTGGCCAGGCCCCAGTCGATCACCACCGCCTCGCCGAGCTCGCCGACGAGGATGTTGGCCGGCTTGAGGTCGCGGTGGAGGACGCCGTGGCGGTGCGCGTAGGCGACTGCGTCGGCGGCGGCGATCACGTGCTCGATCAACGCCAGGCGATCGATGAGTCGCGGGCGCTGGCGGATCTGGTGCTCGAGAGTCTGGCCCTCGACCAGCTTCATGCAGTAGTACGGCTCGCCGGTCGAGTGGCGGCCGATGTCGTAGAGCGGGACGATGCCCGGGTGCTGCAGGCGGGCCGTGATCGCGGCCTCGATGGCGAAGCGGTGCTCGGCGGCGGGGTCGGTGCGCAGCAGTTCCTTCACTGCGACCTCGCGGCCGAGGCGGCGGTCGCGGGCCCGGCGGACCACGCCGAGGCCGCCGATCGCGAAGGCCTCGCCGAACTCGTAGCGCTCGTCGCTCTCGGGCCGGCCGGGCGCGCGCGACGGGCCGGGCCAGGAGGTCGGGTCGGCGAGCACCGAGGGCGTGCTGTTCGGGGACAGGGTCGGCGAGGCGGACGAATCGACGTCGGACTCGCCGATGTGGGCGAGGAGGCGGGCCTGGGCGGCGCGGACGACGTGTGAGGCGGGGACTTCGGGGCGGGCGGTGACTGGCGGCATGACGAACTCCGGGGGTGCGGCCGCCAAGTGCCGGGTCCCTGGGGGCTGATCCCCGGGGCTCGCGAATTTTTTTTCGTCGCCCGTCACGCCGAGTCGTCCTGCCCGCGCGGCGCCGGACCGAAGCGGCGGTCGACCTCGAGGCGGATGCTCTCCATGCAGCTCTCGAGGCCGCGCAGGGTGCGGTCGCGCAGGGCCGGGTCGTCGACCAGCCGCTCGACCGCGGCGCGCAGGCGCGCGCGCGCGCGCTGGAGGCGACGGGCGACGGTCGGCTGCGGGACCTCGAACAGCCCGGCGAGCTCGGCCTGGGTGAGGTGCTCCCAGTCCTTGAGCTCGATGAGCAGCTGGTCGTCGAGCGCCAGGCCGCGCAGCGCGGTGGCGACGATCTTGACCAGCTCGCGGTCGGCGAGCAGCCCGGGCAGCGGGTCGGCGTCGGCGGGCAGGCTGTCCTCGGTCGGCTCGAACCGCCGCTGCCGCCGCGCCCAGCCGATCAGGACGAAGCGGGCGACCCCGAACAGGTAGGCGCGGAAGCTGCCGTCGCCGCGGAAGGCGTCGCGCCGGCGGCACACGACCTCGAATGTCTGTTGGGACAGGTCCTCGCACACCGAGTCGCGGACCTTGCCGAAGAAGAACCGGTACACCGCGGGATAGTGGCGCTCGACCAGGTCCTGCCCGGCCTTGCGGTCGCCGGCGCGCCAGGCGTCGAGGAGGTGCCGATCGTGCTCGTCCACGACGCCGAGGATAGCGCGAGGCGGCGCGCGCCGGCCAGTCGGCTCACGTGCGGGCGTCGACGTCGCCCTCGCGGATCATCCGCAAAAACGCCTTGATGCCGGAGATGAGCTCGCGGTTGTCGGTCAGGCGATCGAGGCTGTCCTCGAACTTGCGCGCGAGGGCGCCGATCTTCTGCTCGAGCTCGACGCGCTGGCGATCGGCGCGGGCCGACAGCGCGTCGTGCTCCTCGCGCAGCTGCTTGAGCGCCTCCTCGAGCTGCTCGACGACCGTCTCGTGGCGCCCGACCTGGCCGCGCAGCTTCATGACGTCGTCGCGCGGGAAGCGGGTGTCCTCGGCCAGCGCCTCGAGGCGGCGGCGGACCTGCTGCATCGAGGCGATGGCCGGGCGCACCAGGCACGACAGCAGGTAGAAGCCGGCGAACGGATAGCCGAGGTCGGAGCCGGTGAGCAGCGCGACGGCGAGGGCGACGCCGGCGGAGACGAAGTGGATCGTCAAGCTGGTGATCAGGGTCCAGCGCTTGACCCGCTCGGCGAACGCGATCTGATCGTCGGTGACCTTGATGCCGGCCTCCCGCGAGCGCCGCATCTCCGCCAGCACCTCGCGGGCCCGGAAGTGCAGGTTCCACGGCAAGGTGACCAGGACGACCAGCCAGATCAGCGCCGCCCCGCCGGCCCCCCAGGTCAGCAGCGTGCCGGCGGAGACGTCGCTCCACACCGCGACGCCCAGCGCGGCGAGGTAAGCGAGGATGAGCAGCGCGATCGCGGAGCCTTGCATGGCCCGCAGCATAGCCCGCGCGGCCGGCCGCCGCCGCGCGGGCACAATTGCTCGCAGGCCCCGCATCCGCGGAACCGGGCGACCCTTGCATGCGGAGGCGCGAACGCGCGGCTCGGCGCGCCTGCGAGGGAGCCCGCGACGGCTTCACTCGGGCGGCGGGACGTCGCCCCAGTGGCCGGCCATGGCCCACGTCTCGCTCGCGGCGACTGCGTCCTTCGACTCGTGCCGCACTGCGATCCAGCCGCGTGGCTCGGCGCCGAACTCGACGTAGACCTCGCCCTCGGCGCCGGAGACGGTCGGACGCAGCGTGCCCGCGAGGTCATCGAAGGCGAAGTCGACGGTGATCCACGGGAGCCCGGGCCGCTCCGCGCCGTACACGAGGTCGCCGGTGAAGGTGTCGTTCAGCGCGCCGTCGCCGGTGACGATCTTCAGGCGGATCGGGACGTACAAGTTCGGACCGCATTGGGCGTCCTCCTCGGTGTCGCCTTGCTGCTCGGTGACGACGTAGCGGACGTCGCCGGCGCCGCGCTCGACCGTGACGTCGACGCTGGTGGCGACGTGCGTATCGGCGTTGGTCGGGTTCTCGCCGTCAGGCGTCAGGTCCCAGAGAAAGGCGGCCTGGTGGGGCTGGGCCATTGCGAGGACGTCGAGGGCGCTCATGCCCTGCGGCGAGGCCTCGTCGTCGGCGAGCGTCTCGTCCTCGACGACCTCGCAGCTGCCCGCCTCGGGGCTGCAGGACGGCGAGACAATGGCGATACACAGCAGCGCGGCCAGCTCGGAGGAGATTCGGCGTTCGTGCATCATCGCTCGGGTCCGGCTACGGCCAGGGAGGGTCGAGGTGATCGCGCGACCGCGCGGAGCGGTGCGATAACGATAGGACATGTTCTAAAGAGAATGTCTCCTGGGGCATGTCCATGAAGACATGCCTATTCGCGCTAGAGCAGCCCGAGCGCGTGCAGCAGGAGCACGACCGCGAGGATGCCGACCGCGATGGCCAGGCCGAGCACAAAGGCGAGCCCGACGGGGTCGCGCGGGTCGGCGGGCTGCGACGCGGCGGGGCGTTCGGTCGGCAGGCCGAGCTCGGCCAGGAAGGCGCGGGCCTCGGCCAGGCGCACGCTCTGCGGCCAGCGCTCGACGTAGGCGCTGAGGCCCTGGCCGTCGGGGTCGCGGACGTGGCGGTCGGCGCCGAGGGCGATCAATCGGCGCATGTGCTGGATGTGATGGCGGTCGGCGGCCATCAGCAGGGCGGTCACGCCGCGGGCGTCGCGGGCCTCGAGGTCGCCGCGGCACTCGCGGGCGAGGGACAGCAGGGCCTCGGTGCGGTCGGAGACGTCGAGGCCGCAGGTGACGGCGAACGCGAACAGCTGGCTGGCGGCGGCGGGTCCGGCCTCGCGGGTGATCCGGCGCAGCAGGTCGTACTGGGCAGGGGTGCCGTTGCGCAGGAAGGCGAGCACGGCCGACTGCAGGGCGCGCGGCAGGTCGGGCTCGCCGAGCTGCCGCAGGCGGCCCCACATGCCCGACTGGCCGCTGTCGGCCGCGGCGTCGAACGCCCACTGCAGCGAGCTCGCGGACATCTCGTCGCTGCGGGCGCGCACGCGCTCGAACAGGGCCGCGTCGCCGCGCCGGACCGCGGCCGCCAGCAGGGCGCCCTCGAGCGCCTCGAGGTCGTGGCTCGAGGCCGACTCGGCGGACAGCGCCGCGAGCAGGCAATCGACGGCCCATAAATCGCCGGCCTGCGCCGCGGCCCACAGCGCGGCGTCGCTCGGGCGCGCGCCGTGGTCCAGCAGCAGCTCGATCAGCGGATGCGAGGCCTCGCCGAACTCCTCGATCGCCACGGTCAAGGCGTCGGTGTCGTTGGCCGAGGGCGCGTTCGGGTCGGCGCCGGCGTCGAGCAACAGGCGGGCCACGTCGACCCGGCCCAGCGCGAGCGCCAGCTCGAGCGCGGTGTATTCGTAGGCGTGGCTGCGCGTGTCGAGGTCGGCGGTCGCGGCGAGCTGCCGGCGGACGTCGTCGAGGCTACCGACGCGCACGGCCTCGAGCAGCGGAGCGTCGACCATCGGTTCGAAATCATCCGGCGCCGCCATGACCGGGTCGCAGTGTACGCCAGCGGCGACGCCGTCGACAGCGGCCGCGAGCTCCCGCCAGTGCGACCTCGTGTCGCCTGACGCGTGAGGTGTGTCGCCGGAAACCCTCAGGCCCGAGGCGCGCAGGTCAGTGCATGTCTCACAGGACATGCCTTTATGAAAATGTCCTGAAAGACATGTCTCTTGGGTCAATCACCCGTGCGGCCGAAGGCCCGGCGGATCCGCTGCCATAGTGAAGGGGCCGGGCGCGGCTCGGCGGCCGCGGGCGGAGGCGGCGCAGCGGGCTCAGGCGAGGTCGTGGGAGGCGGCGCGGACAGAACGTCATTCAGCGGCACTGTCTCGCCGAGCTGCAGCTTCAGGGTGCCGCGGACCAGGTGATCGAGGGTGAGCTCCAGCAGCGGGCGGACGGCCTCGGGCGGGTCGCCGCGGCGGTGCTCGTGGATGGTGATCGCGTGGCGCTGGAAGAACTCGGCCAGCCGGCCGATCTCGTGGGGGCCGCCGGCCGTCAGGCGGGCCCGGGTGTCGGCGAGGGAGTCGGTGACGCAGTCGCCGCAGCGGAAGGTGGTGACGAAGTCGCAGAGGTCGTCGTTGAACCACGGGATCACGCGGACCTGCGAGGCGGGGACGGGGCGATAACAGCCGGAGCACAGCGCCGAGGGCTCGACGATCGGCAGGCGCGTGTGCCTCAGCAATTCGAGCAGCGCGAGCGCCTCGTTGCGCACGCGCTCCATGCCGACGCCGGGCGCGGGCGGGTCGAGCGTCTCGCTCATCAGGCCGCGCGCGCGCACCAGCGCGTGCAAACTGACGAGCGGCATCATGTCGTCGCGCGTGTCGTCCTCGAAGTCGAGCGCGGCGAGGTGGGCCTGCGCGGCGTCGAGGGCGGCGCCGGCGTGGGCGCTGCAGTAGTAGCCGTCGACGTATTGCTCGCCGGCGAGGGTCGGGATGTCGTGCGACTCGCTGTCGGGGCGCAAAACCCCGCAGGTGCTGCATTGCACGTGACGCTCGGTCATGCGCGCGAAGGATAGCGCGTCCGCGCGACAGTGGCCTCAGCCGCGCCAGGAGAAGCCGGTGGTGCCCGAGTACTCGACGCACGCGTCCGCCCCGTCGAGGCGGAGGGACAGGCGGGCGCTGGGGTCCTCGGCCGCGGGGCGGTGAGCTGGAGGACGAGGCGGTGGCCGAAGGCTCATGGTCGATCTCCGAGGTGAGACCATGGTCCCCTCGGGCGCGAGCGCGGCGGATCGTCATACGTGTCTGAAGGGAAATGTCTGCAAGGACATGCCCGATGGAACATGTCGATCGAGACATGTTCTTTTTTAAAAACGAGACGGGATTACTCGAGCTCGAGCGCGCGGCGGCTGGCGAGGATGTCGGCGATCGTCGCCTCGAGGTGCTCGCGGCCGGGGCCCGCGCCGACGCTGTCGAAGTTGTGGCGGGCGATGTCCTGGCTGAGCTCGGGGTCGGCCTTGATCGCGCGCTCGGCGAGGATCAGGAACTCGGGGCCGAGGCGGGCCATCTCCTCGCGGAAGCGGGCCTCCGCGGCGACCTGGGCCTGGCGGCGGATCTGGTCGAGCAGATCGGCGCGGATGCACTGGATCACCGGGTCGGGGGTGCGGCGCAGCAGCGGGACCAGCGAGTCCTGGGTCAGCGGGCGGCGGGTGTCGACGCGCGTGTAGGCCGGGTGGAAGGCGACCATGTAGAAGCGCGCGGGGACGCGCGGCAGGCCGGCGTAGACGTCGCGGACCTCGCGGACGAATTCTTCGAAGAGCTCGGTGTCGGCGAAGGCGCGCTCCTCCGGGCTCGGGGCCGGCGGCGTGCCGGGCAGGGCGCCGCGCGTGACGAAGGTGAGCAGGACGACCTCGGCGTCGGGGTGCGCGGTCACGAGGTCGGCGAGCCGGCGCGCGGCCTCGTGCGGGCTCGGCGGGCCGTCGAAGGTCGGTCGGTGCAGGCGCCCGAGCTCGCGGCACTTGCGAGCGAACGGGCACAGGCTGAGCTCCTCGACGACCTCGACCACGTAGCGCGCGTGGAGGGCGTCGAGCTGGGGCCGGGGCGGCCACTGGCCGGGTTTCTCCATCGCCGGCGAGAGTGTATCCTGACCCCGCGCATGCCAGGCCCACGCTCTGCGATCGCCTCGACCCTCGGGTGCCTCACGCTGGTGGCGGCGCTCGGCTGTGCGCGCCCGGTGCTCCGCGTCGAGACCGTGCCGGCCGGGGCCGAGGTCACGGTCGACGGCGAGACCAGCCGCGAGCAGCGCTGGTCGGTGTCCGACGACGACCCGACCACGGTGCTGGCCAAGTGGCCCGACGGGAAGCAGGTCAGCGCGCAGGTCTACATCGAGCACGACGCGAAGATCACGCTGCGCCGCGACGGGGAGCCGGGCCAGGTGGTCGGGGCCCGCGTGGTCGGCATGGCTCCGAGCCTGCCGGGGCAGGCGCCGTCGGACCCGGCCGCGGCGCCGCCGGACGGCCAGCTCGGCGGGCCGCTGCCGCCGCCGCCGTCGACGGTCACGCCCGGCCCCGGCGACCCGATGGCCAAGGCGCGCAAGCTCTACGACGAGGGCCAGAAGGCCTACGAGCTGACCGACTTCGACGTGGCGATCGAGAAGTTCCGCGCGGCCTACGAGCTGATCCGCAGCAGCAACGACCCGGCCGCGCCGGAGGTGCTCGGGGCGGTGATCTTCAACCTCGCGGTGGTCTACGAGCGCAGCTACGAGGTCACGCCCGACCCGGAGCGGCTGCGGCGCGCGCGGGTGATGTACCGCCAGTACGACGAGCAAATGGCGTCGATCCAGGCGGGCTGGGCCAAGTCGTCGGAGCACGCCGACGTGCTGGCCCGGATCCGTGCCCTCGAGGCCCGCCTCGGGCCGCAGAAGTGATTCGACCGGCCGCGGCTCGCGGCACGAGCGCAGCCCTGGCACGGCGTCGACCCGGTTCGATCGCCGATTCGCACCGGTGACTTGTTCACGACAAGAATCACCCCGGACCGGCGGAGCCTCGCATCGTTCGCGGCGGGTCGTCGGCAGAGGTTCGGTGTTCTGTCGGGGGCGCAAGTCGCTGCGCGTGCGCTCGACGGTGAATGCACGTTCGCAGCGGCCGGCTGCGGCGCGGCGCATACGTCTGCGCGGCCCCTCGCCGGGCCCGAACCGAGGGTCGCACGTCGTTCGCGGGGGCCTGCGGGCGTGAGTCGGCGTGGGCGCTGCGGGCGGCGGGCGTGCTCTCGCGGCGAGGCCGCTGCGGGCGCGCCGCGGGCCGGCGCCGGGCAACGGATTCGCACTTGTCGCGCGGGCTTGTCGGGCCCTATCGTTGGCCCCGATGTTCAAGAACCACCCGCGCGGTCTGCCGGTCCTGTTCTTCACCGAGATGTGGGAGCGCTTCGGCTTTTACCTGATGCTCGGGATCTTCACCCTGTACATGAAGGCGGGTGCGGACGCGGCGATGCCGGCGAAGTCGGGCCTGGGCCTGACGCCGCAGCACGCCAGCGACATCTACGGGACCTACATCGCGCTGGTGTATCTGACGCCGTTCATCGGCGGGCTTTTGGCCGACCGGATCCTCGGCTATCGCCGCGCCATCGTGATCGGCGGCGTGCTGATGGGCCTCGGCTATTCGGGCCTGGCGATCCCGGGCTACGGTCCGTGGTTCTTCCTGTCGCTGCTGCTGATCATCATCGGCAACGGCTTCTTCAAGCCCAACATCTCGACGCTGGTCGGCAACCTGTACAACAACGAGCAGTACAAAGAGCACAAGGACGCCGGCTTCAACATCTTTTACATGGGCATCAACATCGGTGCCTTCGTCTGCAACTTCGTCGCCGCGTACCTGCGCAACACCTACGGCTGGGGCTACGCCTTCCTGGCGGCCGGCATCGGCATGTTCTTCGGCGTCGGCTGGTTCCTCACCGGCATGAAGCACACGGCCGAGGCCGACGTGCTGAAGCCGACCAAGCCGGGCGACCAGCCGGTCGGGCAGATCCTCGCGGCGGTGTTCGGGCCGGCGGCGGTGTTCGCCGCGGTCGGGTGGTTCATCCCGTCGCTGATCGGCGGCGAGGGCTGGACCGTGTTCGGCTCGAAGTCCAACGACGCGTTCCTGTTCGCCTGTCTGCCGGTGACCTGGTTCTACTACCGCCTGTGGAAGGGCTCCGACGGCGAGGACAAGGAGCGCATCGGCGCCCTGCTGCCGCTGTTCGCCGCGGTCATCGCGTTCTGGGCCATCTTCCACCAGAACGGCGACGCCCTCACCACCTGGGCCGATCGCTATACCCGGCGCGAGATCCCCGAGGCCGCCGCGCCGCTGCTCGAGGGCGTCGGCGGGGTCCAGCGCGTCGACACCGGCCTGCGCGAGATCACCATCACCGACGACCACGGCAACCCCGTCCTGGGGCCCGACGGCAAGCCGGCCAAGGAGCTCGGCCCCGACCCGTACTTCAACAACGTGCCGAAGAGCGAGTGGCCGCCGCCGCCGGCCCCGGCCTGCAAGGCCGAGGTGCTGACGCCCGAGACCGAGGCCAGCTGCAAGGCGGCCCAGACCAAGCTGGTGTCGACCGAGCTGTTCCAGTCGGTCAACGCGTTCTTCGTCGTGTTCCTGACCCCGTTCGTGGTCGGCTTCTTCGCGTGGATGCGGCGCAAGAACAAGGAGCCGTCGACGCCGGCGAAGATCTCGATCGGCCTGGCGATCACGGCGCTGTCGACCCTGGTGATGGTCGCCGCCACCTTCGTCACCCATAACGGCGCCGACAAGGGCTCGGCCCTGTGGCTCGTCGGCACGTACGGCGTGATCACCGTCGGCGAGCTGTGCCTGTCGCCGATGGGCCTGTCGCTGGTGTCGAAGCTCAGCCCGGCCCGCCTCACCGCGCTGATGATGGGCGGCTGGTTCCTTTCGACGTCGATCGGCAACAAGCTGTCCGGCATCCTGTCCGGCCTGTTCACCCTGTTCGAGCACAAGTCGGCGGTGTTCCTGATCAACTTCGGCGGGGCCCTGGTCGCGGCGCTGCTGATCGTGCTGATGCTCCCGCGCCTGCGCCGGGTCATGAACAAGTACCTCAAATGACGCGGCCGCCCCCCGACGCGGCCGCGATCGCCGGCGCGCTCGCGCAGTTCCCCGAGCTCGCCGGCGGCGCGGTCAGCCCGCTGACCGGCGGGCTCATCAACGCGACCTTCGCGGTCAGCGCCCCCGCCGGCGAGTTCGTGCTGCAGCGGCTGAACCCGATCTTCGCCCCGCAGATCCACGACAACATCGCCGCGGTGACGGAGCACCTGCGCCGCCGCGGCGAGACGAGCCCGCGCCTGCTGACGACTGCGAGGGGCGAGCGCTGGGCCGACCTCGGCGACCTTGGGATCTGGCGCGCGATGACGCGGGTGCCAGGGGTCAGCTTCGAGGCGGTGCAGAGCCCCGAGCAGGCCCGCTCGGCCGGAGCGCTGGTCGGCCGCTTCCACGCGACGCTGGCCGACCTCGAGCACCCGTTCACGATCCGCCGCACGCTTCACGACACGCCGGCCCACCTGCGCACGCTGGCCGAGGCGGTGGCGCAACACCGCGAGCACCGGCTGTTCGCAGAGGTGGAGCCGCTGGCGGCGGCGGTGTTCGCCGCGGTCGAGACGCTGCCGCCGCTGGCTCCGGCGCCGCTGCGCGTCGGCCACGGGGATCTGAAGTTCAATAATCTGCTGTTCGATGGGACAGGGCCCGAAGGACAGGTGGCACGCTGCCTGATCGACCTCGATTCGGTGGCCCCGATGCCGCTCCACCACGAGCTCGGCGACGCGTGGCGCTCGTGGTGCAACCCGGCCGGCGAGGAGCGCGGTGCGCCGAGCTTCGACGCGGAGATTTTCGTGGCGGCGCTCGACGGCTGGCTGGGGGCGCTGACGTTCCCGCTCGAGCCGGTCGAGCGCCGCAACCTGGTCCACGGGGTCGAGTGGATCGCGCTCGAGCTGACGGCCCGCTTCGCCGCCGACGCGCTCAACGAGCGCTACTTCGGCTGGGATGCCCAGCGCTTTCCAGGAGCAGGTGAACACCACCTGCACCGCGCGAAGGGGCAGTGGGCGCTGCACAAGGCGACGCTGGATTCTCGCGAGCTGCGGGCTGAGCTGCTGGTGCGCTGAGTCTGGCGCGGGCGGGCAATGCTCGCGCGCTTGCAGGTCCCTGAGGACCCGACTGGGACCGGCTGTTCGAGATCGCGTCCGCGCAGGACGGCTATTTTTCGGTCGACCAGGCGCAGTCGGTCGGGATTTCGCGGCCGAATCTTCAGGCGCATCTACACCGCGGCCATGTGCTGCGGCCTCGCCGGGGCGTGTATCGCCTCGTCCGCTATCCCGTGGGCGAACACGAGGATCTGGCGGAGATCTGGCTGCAGTCGGATCGCGAGGGCGTGTTCTCTCATGAGACCGCGCTGGCGCTCTACGACCTCTCCGACGTCCTGCCCGCGAAGATTCACATCACGCTGCCGACGAGCTGGCGTCGGCGACGGCGACCTGACGGAGCAGTCGTGCACTACGCCGAGGTGCCGCCGGAGGACCGCGATTGGTTCGGGGCCGTGCCCGTGACGTCGGTGCGCCGTACTCTGCGAGATTGTGCGGCGAGCTTCCTGTCGCCGGAGCTGCTAAAGCAGGCTGCGATGCAGGCACTCCGGCGAGGACGCGTCGTCCGCAGCGAGATCTACGAGGTCGAACAGGCTCTGCTCCCCTACGGCGGGCTCGGGCCATGAACGTCAAGCAGTACGATTCCCCTCTGGCGTTCAAGCAGGCGCTGGACATGCGGCTGCGGGCAGCGGCGACAGCGAGGAATCCGCTGACGAGACGGCGCCAACGGCTGGTGTTCGAGCGGTTCCTGGCGCGTGTCTTCGCCGCGTTTCCGACCGCCGTGACGGTGAAGGGCGGCGTGTCGCTGGAGCTGCGAATCACGCGAGCGCGGGCGACGAGGGACGTCGATCTGCGGTGGATGGGGAGCCCCGAAGACTTGCTGGATCGACAACGACGGCGCGATTCATGGTGGCAGACGGTTTAAAGTCGAATGCAGCCTGGCGGGCCAACGGTTCGGAGATCCCTTCGGGCTCGATGTCGGCTTCGGTGAGCCGATCTTCGGCGAGCCCGAGGTGATCGTGGGGTCGAATGCACTCGACTTCATCGGTGTGCCGCCGGCGAGCGTCCGGGTCTATCCGCTCGAGACGCACATTGCCGAGAAGCTCCACGTGTATTCGTTGCCCCGCGCGCGCATGAACTCGCGGGTCAAGGACCTCTCCGACCTGGCGAGCGTGCGAGCTCTCGCCGGCGCCCGCGTGCGCGCAGCATTCGAGCTGACGTTCTCGTTTCGGCGCACGCACCCGCTGCCCGCGGAGTTTCCCGATCCGCCGGGCGCGTGGGAAGGGCCGTACGCCCGAATGGCGCGCGAGCACGACCTGCCGTGGGCGACGCTCGCCGAGGTGACGAGCGCCGCGAGAGCGTTCGTCGAGCCGGCGCTGGGTGACGACGCGGCGGCCGAGTGGGACCCGGCCGCGTGGGCGTGGCTGGCTGCGACCCGTTAGAACGCGAAGATGTGGAGGCGCGAGCCGCCTTGTTGGGACTCGTTGAAGCGGCTGGTCTCGACGAAGTTCTCGGCGCAGTTGCCGAGCGGGGTGCCCTTGAACCTGTCCTGGGCGGCGGCCTTGACGTTGCCGTGGACGTCGACGGTGATCTTGACGGACACGCGGGCGCCGGCCGAGCCGGGGCTGCTCGCGCAGGCCTTGACCAGGCGCGGCTCCATCGCCGTGAAGTAGGACTTCAGGCGGATCGGTTCGATGCGCAGGGGCAGGTCGCTGTCGGGCGCCTTGGGCTTGGGCTTGGCCTTGGGCTCGGCCTTGACGGGCTCGGCCTTGGCGGGCGGGGGCGGCTCGGCCTTGGCGGGCGGAGGCGGCTCGACCTTGGCGGGCGGGGGCTCGGGCACCGGCTCGACCTTGGCGGGCGGGGGCTCGGGCTGGGGCGCGACCACTGTCGGTTGAGGCGGCTGCGGGATGGCCTCGGGGACAGGTTGCGGCGGGATGGCCTCGGGGACAGGTTGAGGCGCCACGTCGTTGGCGCCGACGACGATCGGCTCGGGCTCGTCGGCGGTCTGCTTGCGGGACTCTCGCGTCGGCTTCTTCGGGCGCGGGGCGTCCTTCTCCTTGGCGCGCCGCGGGGCCTCGGCCACCGGGTCGTCCTTGCGCGCGGGCGCGGGGCCCTGACGCCGCGAGACGAGGATGACCAGGAACAGCAGCGCGGCGCCGAGGATGACGGCGATGCTGACGTTGCGGACGAAGTTGGTGGCCGGCACGGCGGCCGTCGGCGGGGCGACGACGATGACCGGCAAGGGGGCCGTCTTGGGCCGCGGCAGGACCGGCTCGGGCGCGCGGATCGGCGGCGCCAGGTGCGAGAGGATCATGCTCGGCTCGGGCCGCGACGACGAGCCGATGCTCCCGGACGGGACGGCGTTGCGCACCTGGGGGGCGATCGGGATGGCGCGCGGCTCGGAGGGCGCGGAGACCCGCGGCTGCGGCACGGGGGTGCTGCGGACCGGCCGCGCTGCGGGCGGCGGGGGGGTGTCGAGCACGGCGTGGGCGAGCGCCGGGTTGCGCTGGCGCAGGTCGGCGGTGAAGGTCGCCAGCGGCTGCGGCTCGGCCTGGGCCTGCGGCTCGGCGTTGCGCGCGGCCTCCTCGTCCCAGAAGGTCGGGTCGAGGGCGAGGATCGCGGTGGCGCGGCGCAGCTCGCCCTCGCGGGCGCGCGCGGCCAGCACGGCCTCGTGCAGCTCGCGGACGGTGCCGAAGCGCTTCGACGGGTCCTTGGCCAGGGCCTGCAGGACCACCTCCTCGAACGGCTCGGCGATCTCCTGCTGCGGGACGAGCAGCCGCGGCGCGTTCGGCTCGTCGTACATCTGCTTCTTGATGATCGAGAGGAAGCTGTCGCCGCGGAACGGGGTCCGACCGGTCAGCAGCTCGTACATCATCACGCCGAGGGCGTAGACCGAGGTGCTCTCGCCCGGGAAGCCGCCGCTGGCCAGCTCGGGGGCCATGTACTCGGCCTGGCCCGGCGGGGTGCCCTTGGACTCGACGAGGTTGCCGTCGAGCGAGCGGTAGATGCTGGCGACCGGGGCGATGCCGACGCCGAGCACCTTGATCGGCTGGCGCCGGCGGGCCTCGTCGTCGCCGGCGTGCAGGCGGATCACGGTGCCGAGGTTGAGATCGGTGGCGACGATGCCGCGGTCGGCGGCGACGATCAGGGCCTCGCAGATCTGGGTGACCAGGATCGCCACCTGCTGCCACGGCAACGGGCCCTCGGCCCGCAGCACGGCGCTCAGCGAGTCGCCCTCGACCTGCTCCATCACGTAGTAGGTGAGGTGGTCGGTGGTGATGCCGGCGTCGATGACCTCGACCAGCGACTCGTGGCGCAGCTTGATCAGCTGCTGCGCCTCGTAGAGGAACTGGCGGCCGCGGCGACCGGCCGGCGAGTGGTCCGGGCCGAGCACGCGGATCGCCACGTGGCGGCCGCTCTGCTCGTCGACGGCCGCGTAGACGCGGGTGGTGATGCCGCGGGTCAGCGGCCTTATCAGGCGCCAGCGCTCGATGTCGCGGCCGATCAGCTCGTCGGAGTCGCTCCACAGGTCGAGCGGGAACGGCTCGCCGAGCGGCTCGCTGGGCGGCGGCGCCAGCTTGACCGGGGCGGCCAACATGCTGTCGCCGGGGTCGCCCAGGTCGTCGTCGTCGTCGATGTCGCTGACGCGGATCGGCGTGGTGCGCGGCCTGTCCTGAGAGACAGCCAGGGCGGACAGCGGCTGGTCGACTTCGGTCTCCTCCGGCGGCGGGGCCGGCTCGTCGGAGAGGCCCGCGGCGACCTCGGCGCGGGCGAAGCCGACGCCGCTCTGGGCCGAGCCGGTGGCGATCAGCGGCGGCAGGTCCCTGCCGCCCAGCGCGGCCATCGGCGGCGGCGGCAAGGGCTCGTCGTCGACGTGGTGGAGCGTGACCTCGAGGACCGGCGCGAGGCCGGAGCGGTCGATCGCGGCGCCCACGGCCGCGGAGTCGACCCGGCGCTTGATCGTCGGCGCGTCGGGCTCGACCGGCGGCGTGGCCTGCCTGTGCCGGGCCGGGAAGGCCCGCGACGGCTCGTTGAGATCGCCGAAGTCGTCCTCTTCTTCGGCCGCGGACCGGCGCTGGGCCGCGACCATGCTGTCGACGACCCGCCGCGACGGAGCGTCGAAGTCGTCGTCGGCGTCGTCGCGCACGGGGCTGGCCTTGGGGCCATGTGCTTGGGGCCAGCTGGTGCTGGCCGTCCCGCGCACCGGCATGGCGGTGGTGGGCGCGTCGTCGTCGTCGTCGTCGGCCCACGGCGGCGCGGGCTCGTCGTCGGCGGGGGTCAAGGCGGCCCCGAGCTCGGCGTCGTCGTCGTCGACGACGTCGCGGAACGGGAAGCGGCTGGCCTGGCTGCGGACGACCTGCGAGAGGCCGGGCGGGAGCGCGAGCTCGCCGTCGTCGAGGAACGCGCCGCGGCGTTCACGCATCGGCGAGGGCGGCGGCGGAGCGGGGCGCTCGTCCTCGATCAGGCCGGAATCGAGGCTGTCGCCGTCCTCGGGCGCGCTGTCGTCGACGAGGTCGGCCGCGAGCTCGGGGAAGTTCTCCCCCGGCTCTTGCGGACGGGGCGGCGGCTCGTCGTCGTCGTCGGTGAACTGAAACGTCGCCGGTCGGCCCGGAGGCGGAGGCTGATGACCCCCGTTCCGCGGCGGCGGAGGAGGACCGGAACCGTTGCGCTTATTGTCCACGGGGGCGCTCAAGGGTCGCACATCGCGCGGTGACTGGTCAAACTAGGCGCCTTCCCGCGGGGCCGCTGCCGCGATTGGCGGCGATTACTTCGGGGTGCCTGGCTTCGCACTCTTGCCCTGCGCAGGCGCCGTACTCGCCGCGGGCTGCCCGGTCTCCGCGCGCACTTGCGCGATCCGGCGGTCCAGCGCCGGCAAGGCCTCGGGCTCGGTGGTGCGGATCGACTCGCGGTAGCGCTCGAGGATGACGAGCGCTTCCGCACCTCGCCCCGGGACCTGCGACAGCAGCTCGCCGGCGTCGCGCAGGTACTTGAGCTGGCTCGGGTCGCGCTCGAAGGCCCGCTGCAGCGCTTCGGCCGCCTCGGCCTCGCGCCGCGGCACGCCCTGCAGCACCTCCGACAGGGCGGCCCAGTCGGCGGCGGTCGGCTCGGGCAGGCGAGCGATGCGCCGCTGCAGCGCGACGGCCGCCTCGGGCAGCATCGGCGCGATCCGCAGGGCCTCGGCCAGCCGGCCGTAGAAGTCGGCGTCGGCGCCCGGGTCGTCGTCGGCGATCGCGTGCTTGAGGTAGTAGTCGGACTCGGCCTTGTGCCCGGGCGACTTGGCGAGCACCAGCGCCAGCTCGCCCTCGCAGCGGGTGCTCTTGGGGATCTTGTTGGCGCAGGGGAGCAGGGCCTGGGTGACCTCGACGTCGTTGCCGGCGGCGCGGGCGGCGGCGGCGGCGGCGAGGGCCTTGTCGAGCTCGGCGGGCGGGAGCTGCGGCTCGGAGCGCGGCGGCGGCGGGTCGCGATCGGCCCGGCGGAACGGGTTGTGGGCGTCGCGGGCGGGCGGCTGGTGCTCCGCCGGGTGCGACGAAACCTCGACCCGGGTCGGCGGCGGCGGGGTCGGCGTGCCGCCGCAAGCGGCGAACAGGGCGGCGGCGACGAGGACGGCGGGGCGGAGCATGCGGCGGAGTATACTGCGCCGGTGTCTGCCACCGAACCCGGCTCGTCGACCGAACTCTCGCGCCCGCTCACGGCCGTGTACCCCGGCTCGTTCGACCCGATCACCAGCGGACACGTCGAGATCGTCGAGCGCGCGCTGCGACTGTTCGACCAGGTGATCGTCGCGGTCGGGCGCCACCCGACCAAGACCGGCTACTTCAGCGTCGACGAGCGCGTGGCCCTGATCGGCGAGTGCATCGCCCACCTGCCGCGCGCCCGGCCCGCCAAGTTCGACGGCCTGATGATCGACTTCTGTATGCAGCAGGGCGCGCGCGTGATCGTCCGCGGCCTCCGCGCCCACGGCGACTTCGAGCCCGAGTTCCAGATCGCCTCCGCCAACCGCGACCTCCAGCCGGCCGTCGAGACCGTGTTCCTCATCCCCGGCCCGGCCCACCAGTTCGTCTCGAGCTCGCTGGTCCGCGAGATCGCCGGCCACGGCGGCGACTTCGCCCGCTACGTGCCCGGCCCGGTGGCCGCGGCGATGCAGCGGCGCATGCGAGGTGAATGAGAGGACATGTCCGATCATGACTGAATCGAACGACATGTCCGATGAGGCAGGTTCCAAAGGCCAGCTCGCGCGGGCGGACCGGCCGTGGCGCGGCGACGAGCACGCGCTGCAGGTGGCGGCCGCGCGCGAGGCCGGGCTGCCGGCGGGGCAGACGGCGATCGACCTCTACACCGAGGGGTTCCGCCGCGGGCTGCAGGAGCGCGACCCGGCCGACGGGGCGATCGTGCTGCGCGGGCGCACGGTGCTGCGGGCGGAGGAGATGATGCGCAGCCTCAAGCCGATGCTGCGGTTCCTGCGGATCGGGCCCGACGCGATCGGCCTGCGCGTGGTCGAGGGCGAGTTCGAACTGCGCGTCGGCGGCCAGGCGGCGGACGCCAGCGAGCCGGTGCAGGGCGCGGTCCGCATGGTGCTGCTGATCTGGATCGCCAGCGGGCTCATCGGCTTCGCCCTGCTCCAGGGCGGCTCGCAGATGGCGGCGCTGCTGACCTGGGGCGTGGGCCTGCTCGTCGGCGCGTCGGCGCTGCGGCGCGGGCAAGTCAGCGGGCGCACGATGCTGGCGGCCCGCCTCGCGGTGGGGCTCGGGATCCTCGCCCATGAAGAGCAGCTCATCCTGCCGCCCGCCGAGCGAGGCGGGTCGTGACGGCCGTCTCACCGGCGCCGGGCCTGTGCGCGCGCTGCGTGTCGGGGCGGCGCATCGATTCGGCCAAGGGGTCGACGTTCTGGCGCTGCGCCGAGCACGACCGCGATCCGAGCTGGCCGAAGTATCCGCGCCTGCCGGTGCTGCGCTGCAGTCGATTCGTCGCCGGCGAGGTTCCGGCGGGCCCGGCGCCGGAGTAGATTGTCGGTGATGCGCCCGGTCCGTCCCCGCACCCCCGGCCTGCCGTCGCTCCTGTCGCCGGTGCTGGCGGTGCTGCTCACGCCGGCGCTCGCCTGGGCGGGCAACGGGATCCACGAGCGCACCCCGGTGAAGTGGCCGGACGGCACGGCGTGCATGACGGTGATCGATCGCAGCCAGAGTCCGATCGTCCACTTCGACTACGAGATCCCGCTGGAAGACACGATGGTCACCGCCGACGAGGTGGCCGACAGCCGTCGCCACCAATTCGTCGCGTTCTGTCGCAATCACACGCCGCAGGAGCCGCTGCCGGTGTGGCTGTCGTGGCAGGACGTCGACATCGCCGACGCCGCGGGGATCTCCGACAAGGCGGACGCGACCGACCAGGACGTGCTCGAGACGCATTCCATCTACAAGGATTGCTTCTTCCGCGTCACCGGCGACGACGAGCGGCGGCCGATCACCTTCGACGAGGCGGCCAAGGGCTTCGACTGGGACACCACCGAGCTGGCGCCCGGGCCCTACATCCTGCAGGGCTACACCTGGGAGCCGGCGTTCAACATTTGGAGCAAGCGGCCCGGCGTGATCCACGTGGTCGACGGGCCCGACCTGTCCGCGATCGCGCCCGCGGCCGCGCTGACGAACACCGAGGACTTCCTGTTCGGCGAGGACACTCTGGTGCTGCAGGGCTGCGTGCGGGCGATGCCGGGCTCGACGATGAGCGGGTACTGGGCGGTGACCGGCGCCGACACGCTCGACTGGAAGCCGTTCGCCGAGGGCGTACCGATCGACGGCGAGACGCTCGAGCTGCCGTTCAAGCCGCCGCCGGAGGCGCTGGTCGAGACCGTGGCGCTGCGCGTCGACGTCACCGACCCGATGCAGCGGACCTTCTCGGCCTATCCGCAGGCGCTGGTGGTCGTGCTGCCGGGCAGCGGCGAGACGACCACCACCGGCGACGACTGCAGCGACACCAACGCCTTCATCGGCAACGAGAGCTGCGGCGAGGCCAGCAGCAGCGGCGACGTCACCGGCGTGGGCACCACCACCGGCCAGGCGCCGACGAGCACGACGGGGCCGGACGCGACGTCCACGGGGGGCGAGGCCGCGAGCGACGGCGCCGGCGAGTCGGCGTCGACGACCTCGGAGGAGCTGCCGACGCGCGACAGCTGCGGCTGTCACAGCGGCGGCCTGGCAGGCTCGTGGGCGTGGACGGGGCTGGTGCTGCTCGGGCTGCGTCGGCGCCGACGCGGGGTTTTCGCACCCTCGCGCGCGTGAGCGGGCCCGGCCGCGCGCGGCGCCGCGGGCGAGGTCGGAGTACACTCCCGGCGTGCGAGCTCTCGTACGTGTCGCGCTCGTGTTCGCCGGCCTCGCGCTCCCGGGGCGCGCGCACGCGGGCAACGGCGGTCACCCGCGCACGCCGGTGGTCTGGCCCGACGGCGTGGCGTGCATGACCGTGATCGATCGCAGCCAGTCGAGCACGCTGCAATTCGAGTACGCGATCCCCTACCCGGACACCGAGCTGACCCCCGACGAATTGCCGACCAGCCGGCGCCACCAATTCGTCGCGTTCTGCCGCGACGACAGCCCGCAGACGCCGCCGCCGGTGTGGCTGTCGTGGACCGACGCCAATGTCTGGCTCGATTGGGCGGCCCAGAAGATGATCGACGCCGCGCTGATCGAGGACGACGATGTCCTCGAGACCAACCCGCTCTACGCGGATTGCTTTGTCCGCATCACCGCGGACGACGAGCGGCGGCCGATCACCGAGGTCGAGGCGATGAAGCCTGTCGTGTGGGACACGACGGGGCTGCCCGCGGGCGCCTGGCGCATCGACGGCTATACGTGGGAGCCGGAGCTCAACCGCTGGTCGCGGCGCCCGGGGGTGGTGCACGTGGTCGACGACGCCGACCCGGCCTCGGCCCCGCCCGCGGCGGCGCTGACCAACCCGGAGGGCGCGTTCGTGTTCCCCGGCGAATCGTACGTGCTCGAGGGGTGCGCGCGGGCGATGCCCGGCTCGACGCTCACCGGTTACTGGGCGCTGGCAGACACGCTCGAGTGGCAGAAGTTCGCCAGCGAGCCGCTGACGGGCGAGGCGATCTCCCTGGCATTTTCGCCGCCGCCGGAGATCGCGTCCGACATCGTGGTCCTGCGCGTCGACATCACCGACCCGATGCAGCGCACCTATTCGGCGTACCCGGTGTCGCTGTTGTCGGTGCTCGCGCCGGCCGACACGTCGACCGGTGGTTGCAGCGACAGCGGGTCGTTCCTGCACGGCGACGAGACCTGCGGGGACAGCGACAGCTCGAGCGGGGACGCGCCGACGACCGGGGCGAGCACCGGCAGCGACGCGAGCACCAGCAGCTCGAGCACCGGCGACGAGGCGACGACCTCGCCCGGGACCGGCACCGAGCCCGCGGGGTGCGGCTGCCGCAGCGGCGGGCCGGGCGGCGCGGGGGCGCTGCTGCTGCTGTTGCAGCTGCGGCGGCGTCGGCGGGTGACGCGCGCGGTCGCTTGATCGCCCGCGAGTGATGCAGGCGGTGCGGACGGCACGCAGTCGCGGGACGGTGGTCACTTCGATGACATCCTCTCGTTCGCGGTCATTCGTGCGTCGCGTGACCGACGACCCGTCGTCCGGCTCGCCGAGGGTCGCCGAGCGAGGATTCCGGACTCCGCTCACGGGGGTGTCGGTGGGAGCTCGTGGAAGCTCCGGGAGCGGCGTTCGGACTGCTGACACTCGTGAGTTCGACGGGCCGGCGCCGCCGCTCGTGACAGCGCCCACGATCGCGGTTTGGTGCGAGCGGGGTCGGCGTGGGACGGCTGCTGCAATTGGCCTGCGAGATCGGTGCGGCGCGTCACGGCGATCTGTCTGCAACGCACATCACATTCGCGGCCGCGGGTGATCCTCCCGGGGCAGGGTTCGCTGCGTCGCGTTCGCGACAGAGACACCAGGCGGGCGACGGACCGGTGACGATCGGGCGCGCCGCAGCTCGGGCGGGCCTCCGCGGTCGTCGGGCGACCGCGCGCCGACCGCGACGGCGAACTCGCGGCTGTTCGCGCCCATGCGGCGACGGCGGCGGCGCTGCGAGGATTGGCCGGCGGTGCTGCGATAAGATGTCCCGAGAGACAGCTCGTACGACCAAGGCGGTGATCGATCTGCCAGCGGGACGAATGGGTCCCCGGGCGCGAGCGCGGGCGCCGGTCGGACGTCCGGGCGCGCGGGCGTGACATTCGCCGCGGGGCAATGGGTGGGGCTGCGGCGGCGGGCGGGGCGTCACGGGTCGCGCGGCGGGCGGCGCGAGGGGTTCGCGGCGGACGGCGCGGGAAGCGAGGATCCACACTCGGCCGGCTGTGACGGGCCTGGGGTCGCGGGGTAGACTCCGCGCGCCTCGATGTCCGCAGCGCCCCGCGACAACACGTCGAACCAGCCGATTCCCGAGCTCATCTGCGAGCTCTGCCGCTTGTTTTATCAGCTCGGTTGGGTCAGCGGCACCGGCGGCGGCATCTCGATCCGCGGGCCCGAGGGCATTTATATGGCGCCTTCGGGGGTGCAGAAGGAGCGCCTGCGGCCGGAGGACATCTTCCTGCTGAGCGACCAGGCCACGGGCGAGCACGACTGCCAGGTGGTGCAGGGGCCGACCACGGGGCTCAAGGTCAGCGAGTGTCGGCCGCTGTTCTTCAACGCCTATCGCCTGCGGGACGCCGGCGCGGTGATGCACTCGCACTCGGTGTGGGCGGTGCTGGCGGCGCGGTTGTTCGCGCCGCAGGGCGGGCCGGGCGAGTTCGTGTGCCAGGGCCTGGAGATGCAGAAGGGCCTGCGCGGCATGGGCTGCTTCGACACCCTGCGGGTGCCGATCATCGCCAACACCCCGCGCGAGTCGCAGCTGACGGCGAGCATGGGCGAGGCGATGCAGGCCTACCCCGACGTCGACGCGGTGCTGGTGGCGGGGCACGGGGTGTACGTGTGGGGCCGCGACTGGGTGCAGGCCAAGACGCAGGCCGAGAGCTACGACTATTTGTTCCGCGCGGTGGTCGAGTCGCATCGGCTCGGCCTGCCGGTCGGCGGGGCGTGACGCGGAGGCGGAGGGGACCATGCAGCTCGCTTGGATCGAGGATTCGGGCCTGGATGCGCGGGGCGAGGGGCCGACGCTGGCCGACCTCGCGGCGGTCGGGGTGCTCTACGAGCGCCTGCCCGACGACGATTTCCAGGGCGCGCTGGACCGCCTGAAGGCGGCCCGCGGCTACGTCGCGCAGGACGTGATCGAGCTGCGGCCCGACACGCCGAACCTCGACGGGCTGCTGGCCAAGTTCAAGGACGAGCACCTGCACCGCGACGACGAGGTCCGCTTCGTGCTCGATGGCGAGGGCATCTTCGACATCCGCGGCGCGGACGAGCGGTGGATCCGGGTCCAGGTCGAGCGAGGCGACCTGATCGTCGTCCCGGCCGACCTGTATCACCGCTTCTTTTTGACCGAGCGGCGGCAGATCCGCTGCGTGCGTCTGTTCAAGGACGCCGCGGGCTGGGTGCCGGAGTACCGCGCTTGATGACGCTGGATTCGCATTGTTCGCGAGAGGATCAAGGTAGACGATGACTGCAAGCACTGTGTCGAAGGAAAAGCCGCCCACCACGCCCGACTACAAGGTCGCCGACATGGGCCTGGCCGATTGGGGTCGCAAGGAGATCGCCCTGGCCGAGAAGGAGATGCCCGGGCTGATGGCGCTGCGCGCCAAGTACGGGGCGGAGAAGCCGCTGAAGGGGGCCAAGATCGCCGGCTGCCTCCACATGACGATTCAGACGGCGGTGTTGATCGAGACGCTGACGCACCTCGGGGCCGAGGTGCGGTGGTCGTCGTGCAATATCTTCTCGACGCAGGACCACGCTGCGGCCGCGATCGCGGCCACCGGCGTGCCGGTGTTCGCGTGGAAGGGCGAGACCGAGGAGGAGTACTGGTGGTGCGTCGAGCAGACGATCCGCTGGCCCGACGGCAGCCCGCCGAACATCCTGCTCGACGACGGCGGCGACCTGACGCTGGTGCTGCACCGTCCGGAGCACCTCGGCTCGCTCGAGCAGTGCCTCGGCGTCAGCGAGGAGACCACCACCGGCGTCCATCGCCTGTATCAGATGGCCGAGCGCGGCGAGCTGAAGATCGCTGCGATCAACGTCAATGACTCGGTGACCAAGAGCAAGTTCGACAACCTGTACGGTTGCCGCGAGAGCCTGGCCGACGGCATCAAGCGCGCGACCGACATCATGGTCGCGGGCAAGGTCGTGGTCGTGGCCGGTTACGGCGACGTCGGCAAGGGCTGCGCCCAGTCGATGCGCGGCTTCGGGGCCCGCGTCCTCGTCACCGAGGTCGACCCGATCTGCGCGCTGCAGGCGGCGATGGAGGGCTTCCAGGTGACGACGATGGACGAGGCGGCCAGCGTCGCCGACATCTTCGTCACTGCCACCGGGTGCTGCGATGTCGTCACGCTCGAGCACATGCGGAAGATGAAGGACGAGGCGATCGTCTGCAACATCGGCCACTTCGACAGCGAGATCGACGTCGCCGGCCTCGTCGCCGACAAGGGCGTCCGCGAGATCAACATCAAGCCGCAGGTCGACCGCTTCGTGTTCCCCGACGGCCACGCGATCCTCCTGCTGGCCCGCGGCCGCCTGGTGAACCTCGGCTGCGCCACCGGCCACCCCAGCTTCGTGATGAGCAATAGCTTCACGAATCAGGTCCTCGCCCAGCTGTCGCTCTACACCGAGCGCAGCCGTTATGCGCGGGGCAAGGTGTACGTGCTGCCGAAGCGCCTCGATGAGGAGGTCGCCCGCCTGCACCTCGGAAAGCTCGGCGTCAAGCTCACCCGCCTCAGCGACAAGCAGGCCGAATACCTCGGCGTGTCGCAGGAGGGTCCGTTCAAGCCCGAGCACTACCGCTACTGACCCGGACGGGCGCGCCGGGCTCGCCTGGTGCGCCGATGTCCCGACTGAGAGGGGGGCGGCCGCGACCGTCCCCCTCTTCGCTTTTCTACGGCCCTTAAAAGGTAGTCAGCAGCGTGTCGGCATCAAGAGAATGTCTGCGCGCGCCCGCGCATACGCTGCGGGCCGGCGGACGAGCGTCCGCCGAAACGGAGTACCGGCGCACCTAACATCGGACTGACGCGCGTTCGCGGGATACTGCACAGGGGGCGCGCGGGTTGCCGCGCAGGTAGCCGCCCGATGCCGACGAGTCGGAAGTCGGCAGTGCCGCCGATATGAACAGTGTCGCGGGCGGACGACCGCTACCGATTTCGCAGGCCGGGCGGGCGAGCGCCCCAAAGCGCTCCCACGGCCGCGGAGCGCCCGCTGCAGGCGGGGGCGCAAAGACGCGGTTTCAGGCGATGCAAGCGGGCCAACGAAACGGCCGTGTAAACGCGGGACATCCAATAGCTCCGCATGGGCCGATCGGTTGCGGGCACCCGATGGGAGGACCCCGACGGTTGGGGGGACCCCAACGGTTGGGGGAACTGGGCGCGGGGGGAACTGAGGAGTGGGGGGAACTGAGGAGTGGGGGGGAACTGATCCGACCGGAAGGACGCGGGGGACCGGGGGAAAGGGAGTCGGGACAGGGGGAAGCGGGGAAAGTGGGGGGACTGAAAGTGCGGGGACTGAAGATTTTTGGCGGCGCCCGCCGAATATGGATTGACCTTGGATCTCGGGTCATGCAAAAAGCTAAGACGATGTCTAGGTTCGAGACGACCTTCCGCAATGCCGTCGCGAATGCCGAGCGCGACGTGATGATCGAACAGATCCGTTCTAATCCCCAGATGAGCCTCGCTGAGCTCGGCAAGCTCGCGACTGGCGAGCTCGGCTCGCTGCTCAAGGGGATCACGATCGGTGAGCTCCTGGGTCAGGGTGGCGGCGCAGCGGCCCCCGCCAGCCCGCGCGGCCGTGGCGCCGGGAAGCCGGTCAAGGTCCCGCAGGCGCTGGCCAAGGCCCCCGAGAAGGCCGGCCGCAAGGGCCGTGGCGCTGCCGCGCCCGCCAAGGAGGCGCCCGCGCCGGCTGCCAAGCGTGGCGGCGGCTCCAAGTCGGTCGTCGACACCCGCACCCCCGCGGGCCGTGACGCCTACGACCAGGGCATGCTGAGCGCCCTCAAGACCGCCCCGGGGCCGCAGGCCGCGCCGGACCTGTCGGCCGTGGTCGGCGGCACCCCGCTGCAGGTCCGCACTGCCCTCGCTCGCCTCATCGAGCGCGGCCTCGTGTCGTGGACCGGCCAGGCGCGCGGCACTCGTTACACTGCCGTCTGAGGAATGGCCGGCCGGCGCCAGCCCTCGCCTCGTCATCCGCGAGGTCGCCGGGGCTGCGCCGGGTCCGCCATTGCTGTTCCGTAAGTCGTCCGGGCCATCGGTCGTCCGGCGGGTCCCGTGTTTGTCCGCGCGAATCCAACTTCGCGGACCATGCGGTAGATTCGCCGGCGATGTCTGACTGTCCCGCGTTCGGTCACGCCGCTGCCCCACGGCCCGGTCGGCCCTCGCCGTCACAATCGTGATAGGCACCCGGCCATGCCTGCCGTGCCGCCTCGCGAGTTCCCTGCGACCTCGAGCCCCGATCCCCGCGTTTCGGGCCTCCTCGTCGACACGATCAAGACCCTCGCCATCGACGCCGTGCAGAAGGCGAACTCGGGCCACCCGGGGATGCCGATGGGCGCGGCCGTGATGGCCTCGGTGCTATGGACGCGATTCCTCGTCCACGACCCCGAGCACCCGCGTTGGCCCGACCGCGATCGTTTCGTGCTGAGCGCCGGCCACGGGTCGATGCTGCTGTACGCGTTGTTGCACCTCACCGGCTATGATCTACCGCTCGACGAGCTGAAACAGTTTCGTCAGTGGGGCAGCAAGACCCCGGGCCATCCCGAGTACGGACATACCGTCGGGGTCGAGGTGACCACCGGTCCTCTCGGCACTGGATTCGCGGCCGCTGTCGGCATGGCGCTGGCGGAGCGCTTCCTCGCCGCCACGTACAACCGGCCGGGGCACGACATCGTCGATCACTTCACCTACGGGATCTGCAGCGACGGCGACCTGATGGAGGGGATCGCCTCGGAGGCCGCGAGCCTGGCCGGACACCTCGGTCTCGGCAAGCTCGTGTTCCTGTATGACGATAACAAGATCTCGATCGACGGTTCGACCGACCTCGCGTTCACCGAGGACGTCCTGGCCCGCTTCGCCGCTTACGGCTGGCACGTGCAGCGAGTCGACGGCGCCGACGCGGCCCAGGTCGAGGCGGCGCTGGTGCTCGCCCGCGCCGAGACCACGCGGCCGAGCCTTGTCGCCTGCCGCACCGTGATCGCCGCCGGCAGCCCCAACAAGGCTGGCACCCACGGGGCCCACGGCGCGCCGCTGGGCGACGCCGAGATCGTGGCGACCAAGAAGGCGATGGGCTGGCCCGAAGACCAGTCGTTCCGCGTGCCCGACGAGGTCCGTGCGGCGCTGGCCGAGCAGCGGCGCGGGCTCGGCGAGCAGCGCAAGGCCTGGGAGGCCAAGTTCGCCGCCTACCGCAAGGCCCACCCCGAGCTGGCCAAGCAGTTCGAGGCGCTGCAGAGCGACGCGGTCCCCGAGGAGGTCCTGAGTGCGATCCCGAGCTTCGAGCCGGGCTCGGCGGTGGCCACCCGCAAGGCCGGGCAGAAGATCCTCGAGGCGCTGGTGAAGGCCCACCCGACCCTGATCGGCGGCTCCGCCGACCTCGCCGGCTCGAACGGCGTCGAGCTCAAGCTGCCGGCGCAGAGCAAGACCCGCCCCGACGGGCGCGTGCTGCACTTCGGCGTGCGCGAGCACGGCATGGCCGGCGTCTGCAACGGCCTCGCGCTGCACGGCGGCGTGCGGGCCTACGGCGCGACCTTCCTGGTGTTCTCCGACTTCATGCGCGGGGCGCTGCGGCTGTCGTCGCTGATGAAGGCGCCGGTGGTCTACATCTTCAGCCACGACAGCTTCTGGGTCGGCGAGGACGGCCCGACCCACCAGCCCATCGAGCAGCTGATGAGCCTGCGGCTGATCCCCGACCTGTACGTCGTGCGGCCGGCGGACGCGCGCGAGACGGCGGCGGCGTGGCGGCTGGCGCTGCAGCGCGGGCACGCCGACGGCGCCACGGTGATCCTGCTGACGCGCCAGGACCTGCCGATCATGGCCGAGACGCGCGAGCAGATCGGCGAAGGCGCCTACGTGCTGTGGCAGCCCGAGGGCCCGCTCGACGGCATCCTGGTGGCGACCGGCTCCGAGGTCGCGACTGCGCTGGCCGCGGCCAAGACGCTCCACGCGGACCACGGAAAGCGCGTGCGGGTGGTCTCGATGCCGTGCTGGGAGGCCTTCCTCGCCCAGCCGAAGGCCTATCAGGACAGCGTCCTACCGCCCGAGATCTCGCGCCGCCTGTCGGTGGAGGCGGGCACCACGTTCGGGTGGGACCGGTTCGCGGCCCACCAGCACGGCCTCGACCACTACGGCGCCAGCGCCCCGGGCAAGCTGCTCGCCGAGCGGTTCGGCTTCACGCCCGGGGCGGTGGTGAAGCACTGGCTGGAGCTCCCCTAGGCGCTCGCGGCGCGCAGGGCGGGTGCGGACGATCACGCCCCGCCGGGCAGCCTCAAGCGGCCAAGCGGGGCACCTTGTGGCATGCTCCGCGCGCTCAAAAGCACCCACAGGGGTTGTCTTTCGGGCTCCAGGGCAAAACTTCAACCCCCCCGCCGAGGGCCATCCAGGTCCGAGGATCGAGGGGTTGAGCAGCACAACAGGCTCGGAGGGCCGGCGGCGGACTCGCTCCGCATCCCATTTGCCGGGACGCCCGGACCCCCGACACCTGCACTCGTCATCGGCAAGGTCAGCAGAGCACTACCATGGAACTCGCAAAGGTCCGAAACATCGGGATCTCCGCGCACATCGACTCCGGCAAGACGACGCTCTCGGAGCGCATCCTGTTCTACTCGGGGAAGATCCACAAGATCGAGGAGGTCAAGGGCAAGTCAGGCGTCGGCGCGACGATGGACTCGATGGACCTCGAGCGCGAGAAGGGCATCACGATCCAGTCGGCTGCCACCTTCCTCGAGTGGAAGGACCACTTCCTCAACCTGATCGACACCCCCGGACACGTCGACTTCACGATCGAGGTCGAGCGCGCCCTCAGCGTCCTCGACGGCGCGATCCTCGTGCTGTGCTCGGTCGCCGGCGTGCAGTCGCAGTCGATCACCGTCGACCGGCAGATGAAGCGCTACAACGTGCCGCGGCTGGCGTTCATCAACAAGATGGACCGCTCCGGCGCCGACCCGTTCAAGGTCACCCGTCAGCTCCGCGAGAAGCTGCGTCACAACGCCCACCTCGTCACCTACCCGATCGGCGCCGAGGACCAGTTCGAGGGCGTCGTCGACCTGCTCACCCGTGACGCGCTGTACTTCGACGGCGACAACGGCGAGAACATCCGCCGCGAGCCGTGCCCCGAGCACCTCAAGGAGGCGGTCGAGGAGTACCGCCTCAAGCTGGTCGAGGCGCTCGGCGACTTCGACGACTCGATCATGGAGCGCTTCCTCGAGGGCGACGGCGCCAACGTCACCGCCGAGGAGATCGTGCCGGTGCTGCGCAAGGCGACCCTGTCGCTCAACTTCACCGCGGTGTTCTGCGGCTCGGCCTACAAGAACAAGGCCGTGCAGCACCTGCTCGACGGCGTGGTCAAGTACCTGCCGGCGCCCGACGAGGTGAAGAACGTCGCCTACCAGATCGCCAACGACGGCAAGGAGACCGAGGTCATCCTCAAGAGCGACGAGGCCTCGCCGCTGTGCGCCCTCGCGTTCAAGCTCGAAGAGGGCAAGTACGGTCAGCTGACCTACATCCGCATCTACCAGGGCCACGTCAAGAAGGGCGACACGATCTTCAACACCCGCACGGGCAAGAAGAACAAGGTCGGTCGCCTCGTGCGCATGCACGCCGACGAGATGGTCGACATCGAGGAGGTCGGCGCGGGTCACATCGCGGCGTTCTTCGGCATCGACTGCGCCTCGGGCGACACCTTCACCGGCTCCGACGTCGTCTACTCGATGCGCTCGATGTTCGTGCCGGCGCCGGTCATCAGCTACGCCGTCACCCCGACCAAGAAGGACGGGCTCGCCAACTTCTCGAAGGCGCTCAACCGCTTCTCGAAGGAGGACCCGACCTTCCGCGTCCACCGCGACGAGGAGTCGGGCGAGACCATCATCCAGGGCATGGGTGAGCTGCACCTCGACATCTACATCGAGCGCATGAAGCGCGAGTACCAGGTCGAGACCACCGTCGGCGAGCCGCAGGTCGCCTACCGCGAGACCATCACGTCCGAGGTGCCCTTCACGTACATCCACAAGAAGCAGACCGGCGGCTCCGGTCAGTACGCGAAGATCGGCGGCGTGATGCGCCCGCTGCCCGAGGACGCGCCGGACAAGACCTACCGCTTCGTCGACAACGTCGTCGGCGGCAAGATCCCGCGTGAGTACATCCCGTCGTGCGACAACGGCTTCAAGCAGTCGCTCGACCGCGGCGTGCTCATCGGCTTCCCCGTCGTCGGCGTCGAGATGGAGGTCAACGACGGTGCGGCCCACGCGGTCGACTCGAGCGACATGGCGTTCCAGATCGCCGCCCGCGCGGCCTTCAAGGAGACCATGCCCAAGGCCGGTCCGCAGGTGCTCGAGCCGATCATGAAGGTCGCCGTCGAGACGCCCGAGGAGTTCCAGGGCGGCATCCAGGGCGGCCTGGTCCGTCGCCGCGGCAACATCATCAACTCGGAGTCGAGCATGGGCATCAGCGTCATCGAGGCCCACGTCCCGCTGGCGACGATGTTCGGCTACTCGACCGAGCTGCGCAGCATGTCGCAGGGCAAGGCCGAGTACACGATGGAGTTCGAGCGCTACGAGGCGGTCCCCCGCCAGGTGCAGGACGACCTCATCAAGAAGTACGCCGGCAACAAGAAGGGCTGAGCCCGGGCGGACCAGAAGTCCGCACATTCGAGGGCGGTGCGAGCGATCGCGCCGCCCTCGGCGCTTTCTGCGGTGCCATCAAAGACCGCCACGCAGCTCGGTGCGAGTCACCCCGGGCTGCGATTGGCCGCCCCGGTCGAACGCGTGACCTGTCCTAACGACCAGCCTGGACCAGGGCTCGCTCGAGCGCGTGGCGGCGCTGGAGGGCGGCGCGGTCGCCGGGGCGGGCGAGCAGGCGGGGCAGCAGGTCGCGGGCGCGGGCGAGGGCGTCGGGCTGGCCGTCGCGGAGGTACGAGCCGAGCAGCTTCTCCTCGAGCAGGGCGATCTGGGCCGGCTCGGTGACGAGGTTCTGGGCCAGCGCCTCCTCGAGGTCGCCCTGCAGCTCGCGCTCCCGCGGGACCCGCTGGCTCTCGAGCGCGCGGGCCAGCAGCAGGTGGCTGTGGACCTCGTGCGGCGCGAGCATGCGGAGCAGGCGGGCATAGTGGAGCGCCAGCGAGGGGTTGTCGAGCGCGAGGGCCAGGCGGACTTGCATGTGCAACACCGGCGGCTCGCGGCCGTCGACCTGGCTGCGCGCGGCCGCGAGGATCGCCGCGTACGCCGGGGCCTCGGCGATCAGCGACTCCATCACCACCGTCCACGGCGCCAGCTCCTTCGGCATCAGCGGCGCCAGCTCCTCGGCGTTGGGGTAGCGGCCCAGCAGGTAGCGCGTCAGGTCGAGGTCGGGCGGGTGGCGCATGGTCGCCAGAGTCCGCGCCAGCGAGCTCGCAGACTCGGCCGCGTCGCCCAGCTCGCGCGCGGCGTGGGCCCGCCGCAGCCACGCGTCGGAGTTGGCCGGCTGCAGCTCGCTGGCCACGGTCGCCCGCGCCCGCGCCTGCGCCCAGTCCTCGATCTCGAGCGCGCGCTGGGCCAGCAGGATGTGCAACGAGGCGTCGAGCGGGCGCATCCTCTGAGCTGCCTCGGGGGACATGTCCCCGGAGACAACCGCGGCGTCGCCGGCGGTGCGGTTCTGCCAGGTGTAGGGCTGGGCCCACAGCGCCAGGGCGGCGGCGCCGGCCAGGCTGAGGCCGCCGACGAGGATGGCCGGGCGGGCCGGGGCGCGGAAGAAGCCGCGGCGCTCCGACAGCGCGCCGGCCAGGGCGCACAGCGGCGCGGCGACGCCGAGGAACTCGAGGTTGAAGTCGGCGAGGTTGTGGATCGCCAGGGCCAGCGGGCCGCACAGGGCGACGCGGCGGGCGCTGACGTGGCGGCCGCTGCCGGTGCTGTAGACGGCGGCGATCCACCACCACAGGAGGCCCAGCGCGACCAGGCCGCCGCCGAGCGGGCCCCACTCGATCAGCATCGCCGCCGGGGCCGACTCGAGGTGGGTGTGGACCACGCCGAGCGGGCGCGAATCGACGGCGGGGAACAGGTCGAGGAAGGCGCCGCGGCCCACGCCGAGCGCCGGCGACAGGTCGATCAGCGCCACCGCGTCGGAGGCGATGCGGAACTTGGTCTCGGCCTCGTTGACGCGCCACAGCGTCGACAGCTCGGCCCACGCGCCCTGGCGCGCGACCACCAGCGCGAGCAGCCCGAGCCCGGCCGCCAGGGCCCCGCGCTGCAGCCACAGCCGGCCCTGCGGGTCGCGCGACTTGGACCTGCCCGCAGGGACAGGTCCGTTGCGCCAGGCGAGCATCAGCGCCACGGGGGCGACCACCGCGAGGGCGACGATCGCCGCCCGCGACAGCGACAGCAGCAGCGCCGCGCCCTGGATCGCCAGGGCCCCGAGGGCCGCCAGCCGGCGCTCGCGCAGGCGGCCGACCAGGACCGCGTCGGTGGTCGTGCGGCCCTGCAGCCGCATGTGGACCGCCAGCGCGCCGGCGCTGAAGATCCCGAGCAGGAACAGGCCGGCCTGGTGGTTGGCGTTGACGAAAGTCGTCAGCAGCGCCGGGGTGATCGTCGGGTCGACCTGCAGCGGCTGATAGAGGCCGTAGATCGCCTCGACGCCGAAGGCCGCCTGGGCGAGGCCGATCAGCGCCACCAGCGAGCCGGCCAGCGCGACCAGGCCGGCGCTGACGCGCCACGACAGCTGCGCGGCGCCGACGAACAGGCCGGTCAGCGCGAGCAGGCGCGCGGCCTCCAGCGCGCTGTCCCCGGGGACAGGTGAGAGGCCCGGCCACGCCGTCGCGCCGCTGCCGGTCAGCGCCGCGGCCACCCGCGCAGTGAGGCCGGGCGCCACCAGCTCGCGCACGAACAGCGGCAGCGGCATCCACTGCAGCAGCGTCAGGCCGGCGGCGAACAGGCCGATGAACGCGCCGGAGGGCACGCGCAGCGGCTGCTCGCTGCGCGTACACAGGCGGATCCACAGCGCCAGCACCACCGCGCAGAAGCCGGGCACCACGATCGACGGCACCCCGCCGAGCCACAGGGCCGGGCCCGCGATCGCCAGGCCGAGCAAGATCCGCGACCACGGCGGCTGGGACGGCCGGTCGCGCGCGATCGAGCTGACCGCGGCCTCGGGCTCGAGGCCGCGAACCACCACGGTCGGGATCTTGGGAGGGGACATCGGCGAAGGCCGCGACGGGGGAGCGGGCGCGATAGGGGGGTTCGCAGGAACGCGCGTCAGGTCGAGTCGGCGGAGGTCCGGCGCACGTGACAAGGATACTAGCCCGAGCGGCACCCGGCCTGCCGGGCTGCTTGGGACCTGCTGCTGTGGGTCGAACGAACGGCCCCCGCGGGTCGGTGGCCGTGTCCTCGCCGCAGAGATCTACCCCACAGTCCTCGCCGGCATTTCGCCCGCGAGGGGCCCGCCCGCTCGGCATCGGCCCGTGCGGCCCCGCCACCGGGAGCCAACGGGCGGTCCCGACCCTCGCCGTCTTCGTCGCACACCGACGTACCGTCGGCGACGTCGCCAGCGAGCAGCAGTCACCCCGATCGATGCGCATCTCATGATTATGTCCATGAGGACATGTTCATGAAGGCATGTACAAAAGAGCAGCCATGGACATGACCGCCGAGTGAGGGGCGCATCCCGAGCCGTCGCGCGGTGACCTCGGCAGACGCGCGGCCCCAGCTCGCGGCCCCGCAGCCCCGCGGCGCGAGCAGGACCGCGCCTTGTTCGCCCCGGACGCGGTTGATAGCTTGCCGGCATGACATCCTCGCCCGTGATCGGCCCGCGTCGCGGCCTCGTGCTGTGTGGCCTCATCCTCGTCGGTGGCGCGGCCTGTCCTGCGAGCGGGACCACGACCACGGAGGCGAGCGGCAGCGAGACCGCGGGCACCGGCGACACGACCACCCACGGCGCGACGACGACGACGGGGACCACGGCGCTGCCGACCACCAGCGTCGAGCCGACCGACGGCGTCGTCACCACCACCGGCCCGACGCCCGACCTCGGCGGTGCGACCTCGGAGACCGGCAATACCGGCGACGACAGCACCACCGGCGCGGCTCTGTGCCCGCCGCCGCTGGAGCAGCCGCCGGGGAGCTGGACGTCGCAGATCGTCCCGGTCGAGGGCGACGCGCTGACCTACGTCGCCGACGACCAGGGCAACCGGATCGCCGACTTCAGCTGGGCCGGCTATCACCGCGGCGAGGCGCCGATACCCGACGTGCCGGTGGTGCTCGACATCGGCCCGGTCGCCGGGGACAACACGGCGCACTTGCAGCAGGCGATCGACGAGCTCGGGGCGCTGCCGTTCGGGGTCGACGGGCTGCGCGGCGCGGTGCTGCTGGCCCCGGGGGAGTACGAGATCCACGGCACGGTGCGGCTGCAGCACAGCGGGGTGGTGCTGCGCGGCGCCGGCGACGGCGACGATCCGGCCAGCAGCACGATCTTGCGGGCGATCGGCGACGAGCCGCACCAGCGGACGGTGCTGGTGGTGGGCAGCGGGGCCAACGACAAGTGGCAGGCCGAGCTGGCGGGCACGCGCAGCGACATCGTCAGCGAGCTGGTGCCGGTCGGCGGGCGGACCTTGGAGGTCGCAGATCCGTCGCTCTACGCCGTCGGCGATCACGTGGTGATCGTGCACCCCTGCACCGACGCGTGGCTGGCGGCGGTCGACCACGGCGGGACCGGCGACGACGGGCCGTGGACGGTCGATTCGCAGCCGCTGGTGTTCAAGCGGCAGATCCTGGCGATCGACGGGGCGACGCTGACGATCGACGCGCCGGTGTTCAACCACCTCGACCGCGCGCTGTCGCAGTCCTACGTGTACAAGGCCGACCGCGAGGGGCTGGTGACCGAGGTCGGGGTCGAGGACCTGCGCATCGACATCGACACGCTCGGCGGCGACGACGAAGACCACGCGTGGTCGGCGATCGCCCTGCGCGGGGTCGAGGACGCGTGGGTGCGCCGGTTCACCGCGCTGCACTTCGGCTTCGCCGCGGTCACGGTGCAGACGGGTGTGCAGGTCACGGTCGCCGACGCACACGCGCTCGACCCGGTGGCGCAGATCACGGGCGAGCGCATGTACAACTTCGACGTCAGCAACGCCCAGCAGGTGCTGTTCACCGACTGTCACGCGACCAACGGGCGCCATCACTTCGTGTCCAACGGGACGTCGTACACCTCGGGCGTGGTGTTCCACCGCTCGACGTCGACCGGGCCCAACGCGTCGAGCGAGGGCCACCGCCGGTGGAGCATGGGGCTGCTCTACGACAACGTGGTCGAGGCGGCGCCGGCCAAGGACGGGCTCGTGGTGCTGGGCCTGTACAACCGCGGCGACTACGGCACCGGCCACGGCTGGTCGTCGGTGCATTCGGTGGCCTGGAACTACGCCAGCGGCGACGGCGTCGCGGTCATCCAGCGCCCGCCCACGGCCCAGAACTACGCGATCGGCGGCTCGGGCACGTTCTCGGGCGAAAAGCCGCCGGCGCCGTTCGACCAGCCCGCCGGCTACATCGAGGGCAGCAATCAGGCGGGGCTGGTGCCCGAGTCGCTGTACGAGCGCCAGCTCGCCGAGCGCCTGTGCGGGCGGTGAGCCCCGGCCACACAGGACATTCGCGTTCAGCAGGCCTCGCGCACGTACCCGGGCGAGCCCGGGGCGACCAGGTCGAGGTCGCGCAGCACGATCGACATCTGCGGGTACTGCTCGCAGCCGGTCGTGAAGTCGGCCTCGACGTACTCGATCATCAGCACCGCGTCGCCGTAGGCGCCCATGTAATCGCCGCACTCCTCGTAGGTGTTGCACTCCTCGGCGACCGCGAAGTCGGTGCCCATCTCTTCCTTGCGATCGAGCAGCTCGGTCGAGTTCTTCTGCGCGATCGCCAGGTTCTCCGCGTGCGCTGCGGCCGACAGCAGCGCCATGTAGGCGACTGCGTCGTCCTGGGTCAGCAGTTTCTTCGAGCGCGAGTAGGAGTCGAGGTTGTCGATCTCGATCGCGTCGAAGCCGTCGGCCCCGCAGGCGGCGATCCATCCGCCGACGATCTCGGCCAGCGCGGCCCGCTTCTCCGGCGTGCTGGTGTCGAGCAGCATCTCGTCCCAGTCCTGGTCGATCACCGGGTTGCCCATGCCGTCGCGCAGCACCAGGTCGGGGTGGTCGTCGAGCCAGAAGTCCTCCTCGTCGGGCTGGACCTGGAAGCCGTTGACGTAGCAGATGTTGTAGAGGCCGGGCGCCGGCGCGGCGTTGCGGTCGCGCGAGACGATCGTGACGCCCATCGGCGGGTCGTAGGATTCGCCGAGCTGGTAGTCGAACTCGCCGTCGGGCGGCGGGAGCTCGACCTCGGCGACGCCGGTGGTGCCGTCGGTGGTCTCGCTGGTCGGGCCCGTGCTGGTGCCGGGATCGTCGGTCGTGCCGGTGACGGTCTGGCCGGTCGGGTCGACCGTGGTGCTCGCGGTCGCCCCGGTCGGGTTGTCGGTGGTGCCGGAGGTAGGGACGCCGGTCGAGGTGTCGGTGCCCTCGGTGGTGGCGTCGGCGGCAGTGCCCGGCTCGGTGGTGGCGTCGGTGTCGGTGGCAGGAGCGCCGGAGCTGTCGTCGGAGCCCGAGCCGGTGCAGGCCCCGAAGAGCAGCGCCGACAATGACCACACCTGAGAACGTCTCGTCATGGCGCGACGGTAGCACGAGGGCGCCCGGCGAAAGCGCGCGCGGCAGGGCCCGCGCCCCGCGCAGACGCTCCGGCGCGGGGCGGGCGACCGCGTGGATCTCCCGGCCTTCGCGGTGGATGTGATATGTCCGAAGAGACATATGACTACAGCATGGAGGTCGCGCGACCCCGGCCGCCGACCCGCGGGCGCCGGCGCGCCGGCCGGAGTGAACTGCGAAGAGCAGGACGCATCGCCAGGTCGCGCGAGGCCGCCGCGGCTCGCCGCGATTCCGCGATCGCGCTTGTGCGAGGGGGTTTTGCGGGTCACTCTGGGAGAGTGCGGGGCTCGACCGTCGTCGGCTTCTTCGGCCTGGTGCTCATGGTGGTCGGCCTCGTCATCGCGGTGCTCGGCTCGCGCGCGCTGGCCACGACCGAGCAGGTCGAGGGGCAGGTGGTCTCGCTGCGCGCGGTCGACGAGATGCTCGCGCCGGACATCGCCTACGTGACCCGCGCGGGCGAGTCGCGGCTGTTCCAGTCGGGCACCGCGACCCAGCCGCCGTACGCGATCGGGGTCCAGGTGCCGATCGTCTACGACCTCGCCGACGCCGAGTGGGCCGAGATCGACACGTGGGGCGCGCGCTGGCTGTTGCCGCTGATCTTCATCGGCAGCGGCGGTCAGCTGGTGTTCTCCGCGCTGGTGTGGTTTCTGATCGCGCGCCGACACGAGCGGGCGATCGAGGCGCTGCTGCGCCACGGGGCGCGCGTCGACGGCACGATCGTCTCGGTCGAGCAGGACCGGTCGGACGACGAGGCCGAGAGCCACCCGTGGGTGATCCTGTGCCAGTTCGTGCTGCCCGGCGATCCCCGCCTGCGGATCGTCAAGAGCCAGCGGTTCTGGTACGACCCGCGGCCGCACCTCGATGGGCCGACGCTGCCGATCTGCTACGACCCGCGCGACCCACAGCGCGTGGTGATCGACACCCGCGCGCTGCCGCCGGACCCGTGATCGTTCATCTTCAGAAAATTTTTGAAAGACATGCTCTCGAGGGCATGTCCGAATCTACGTATCACTGAGCGAGATCGGGCCTTTCGGACATGCTCTCGAGAACATGTCCAAAAGGCGGATTCGTTTGCCGGCTCGGCGATCACGCCGAGCCGTGGGGGGCGGCGGCGTTGGGGTCGGCATGATAAGAGTAATAGCCGGCGCCGTAGCCGGCCTCTTCGCGGCGGGAGTCGACCTCGTTGAGGATCACGCCGAGCAGGTTGGCCTCGCTGCGGCGGAGGGTGGTGAGGGCGCGCTGCAGGCCGGCGCGGGTGGTGGCCTGGCAGCGAGCGACGACGACCACGCCGTCGGCCATGCGGGCCAGGATCAGCGGGTCGCTGACCGGCAGCACCGGCGGCGTGTCGAGGACCACGAGGTCGAAGCGCTCGCCGAGCTCGGCCAGCAGCTTGCGCGTCTGCGGGCTCTCCAGCAGCTCCGACGGGTTTTGCGGGATCTCCCCGCACAGCAGCACCGACATGCCCTCCGGCACGTCGCCGCCGGTGATCAGCGCCTCGTCGAGCGTGCACTTGCCGGCCAGCACGCGCGCGAGGCCGTCGGCTTCGCGGCCGATCGGCGGCTCGAACACCTGGTGCAGCCGCGGGCGGCGCATGTCGGCGTCGATGAGGACCACGCGCTTCTTGGCCTGGACGAAGCTCATCGCCAGGTTGACCGCGGTCGAGCTCTTGCCCTCGCCGGAGTTGGGCGAGGTGACGACGAGGGTGCGCAGGCCGTCCTTGCCGGCGGCGAAGCCGAGCGAGGTCCGCACGCCGCGGACGCGCTCGGCCATGAGCGACTGCGGGAACAGCAGGGTGTGGAGGTCGCGCTGGCGCCTTTGGGCCCGCAAATTGCTGACGCCGATGCGCGCGTCGGCGGGCAGGAGCGGCAGCTGGCCGAGCACCGGCAGGCCGAGGCCGGCGAGGGCGCGCTCGAGGTCGAGGAGGCCGCGGATCCGGTTGTCGCGCACGTCGACGCCGAGGGCCAGCAGGGCGCCGAGAGTGAGGCCGCTGACCAGCGCCACCGCGACCAGCAGCGCCTTCGGCGGGAACACCGGCTTGCGGCCCTTGGTCGCGCGGTCGAGGATCTCGATGTCCTCCGACTGCACGCGGCCGAGCATCTCGATCTCGGTGTCGCGCTTCGACACCAGCTCGTAGGACTCGGCGGCGGCCTTGCTCTCGCGCTCGAGCTCGCGGTACTGCCGCTCGAGCAGGGTGAGGCCGAGGGCCTTCTCCTTCTCGCCGTCGAGCGAGCCGCGCAGGCGGCTCTCGGTCGTGCGGGCCGCGTTGGCGCGGGCCTTGAGGCCCGCGAGCAGCTCCTTCTCCTCGTTGGTGATCCGGCCCTGGATCACGCGCAGGCGCTTCCTGGCCTGCTGGAGCTCGGGCATCTTGTCGCCGTACTTGATGGCGAGCTGCTCGACCTCGCGTTCGGCCTCGAGCTCCTCGGCGCGCATGTCCTCGAAGACACGTCGCTCGAGCGGCGGGAGCAGGCTGGCGCCGGCGATGCTGCCGGCCTTGTGCAGGCGCTCGGCCTCCTCGTGGACGGCGCTGGCGGCGAACGACTCGGCCTCGGCGTCCTTGAGGTTGGCGGTGGTCTTGATGATCGCCTCGGTGATGACGTTCTGGCGATCGGCGAGGGAGATCGAGCTGATGCCGTGCTCCTGCTTGAAGTCGGACAGGGCCTTCTCGGCCAGCTGGAGGGCGAGCAGGGCCTTGGCGCGCTCGGCCTCGACGCCTGCCTTGGCGGCGTCGCCGGTGCGCGCGCGCGAGGCGTCGACGTGGGCGAGGTAGGCCTCGGCGAGCGCGTTGGCGATGTCGGCGGCGATCTGCGGGTCGGGGTAGTCGGCGGAGATCTTCAGCACCCGCGAGCCCCGGACCTCCTCGACGAACACCATGCCGCGCAGGCGCTCGATCGGGTCGACCTCGGCGGCCTGGGCCATGCGCTCGGCCTCGGAGCCGATGTCGGCGATGCCGAGGAACACCGGGTCCTGCGCGAGGCCGAGTGCGGCGAGCGCCCGCTCGGCGACGGTGCGGCTGCCGATGATCTCGCGCTGGGTCTGGTAGTACTCCTTGTAGGCCAGGAGCCGCGATTCGGTGTCCTCGGTGACGTTCTTGACCTTGTCGAGCACCTGCGGGCCGCCGAGGTGGAGCACGACGGTGGCGCTGGCCCGCCAGCGCGGCTGCAGGGCGGTGATGGCGATCGCGGCCCCGGCCAGGGCGAGCACTGTCATGACGGCGACGACCAGCCAGCGCCGGCGCAGGATGGCCAGGAAGCGCATGAGCTGCTCCATGGCCCGGTCGGCCTCGTCAGGGCCGGTCGGGTCGGGCGCGGGCGCGGTTCCGGGCGGGGGCGTCACGGTCGAGACAGCTTAGGCCGAGCGCGCCGCAGCGCCAAGAGAGCGACGCGGAGGGAACGACGCGCGCCGGCGGTGACGGATCGCCCGCGTGCCGGCGACCGCCCACGGCGCGTGCGGCGGCGCGGCCCGCCTCCAGGAGGCGGTGGCTCAGGCGACGATCGGGCGCAGGGCGGCGATCAGCCGCTCGACCTCGGCGTGGCTGTTGTAGTGGACCAGCGAGACGCGGACGACCCCGCCGTGCGGGCGCAGGCCGAGGGCTTCCACCAGGGCACGCGAGCAGAAGTCGCCGAAGCGGATGCCGACGCCGTGCGGGTCGACCTGCGCCGGGATGCTCGGCGAGGGCACGCCGTCGACCACGAAGCTGATGGTCGGCACCCGCACGGCCCGGTTCGGCCGGCTATCCCCGACGACATGTACTTTGGGACATGACCCGAGGAACCCGAGCAGGTGCTCGGCGAGGTCGGCCTCGTAAGCGGCGATGGCCGCCCAGGCGCGCCCGCGCGGGTCGGGGCCGGGGCCGAGGTGCTCACCGAGATCGTCGAGGTAGGTGGCGACTGCGGCGCCGCCGGCGACGAGCTCGTAGTTGACGCCGCCGGGCTGCAGGCGGTACGGCCCGCAGTCGTAGAAGTCGTGGTTGATGTTGGCGAGCTCGGCGAACAGCTCGGGCCCGAGGTAGGCGGCGGCGAGGTGCGGGCCGTAGACCTTGTAGATGCTGAAGACGTAGCCGTCGACGCCGAGCGCGGCGACGTCGACAGGCCCGTGCGGGGCGTAGGCGACGCCGTCGACGAACAGCTTGGCGCCGGCGCGATGTACCAGCTCGGCGGCGGCGGCGACGTCGAAGATCGTGCCGAGCACGTTGGAGCAGTGGGTCATGCACACGAGCCGCGTACGCGGGCCGAGCAAGGGCGCGAGGCCGCCCGGCTCGAGGCTCTGGCGCGCGCGGTCGATCCTCCACAGCTTGACCTCGGCGCCGCGCTGGGCAGCGACACGCCGCCAGGCGCCGACGTTGGCCTCGTGGTCGGCCTCGGTCACGACGATCTCGTCACCCGGCTGCAGCGAGGGGCCGAGGGCGGCGGCGAGATTGAAGACGATCTGGGTGGTCGAGGGACCGAACACGACGGTGCCCGGGCCGGCGCCGAACAGCGAGGCGAGCGCTTGCTTGCCGGCCGTCACTCGCTCGACGGCGCGCTGCGAGGCGCCGTAGGTGGCGCCGTGCTGGACGTTGCAGTCGCGCAGGTAGTCGCCGATGCCGTCGATGACGCTGCCGAGGATCTGCGAGCCGCCGGCGTTGTCGAGGAAGACCTCGTCGCGGGTGAGGCCGGGAAAACGCGAGCGGACGTAGTCGAGCGGGAAGGTCACGCGCCGAGGATAGCCGAGGGGCGCCGGCGCGGGTCAAGCGGGGGGCGCAGGCAGCGGCGGGAACAGGCGGCCGACGGGCAGCTCGACCGCTTCGAACGGGGGGATGCGGGCGAGCGCGGTGTCGTCGTAGGTGCCGGCGATGCGCCACTGCGCGCCGTCGAGGACGTAGGCCTCGAGCACGCGCTCGATCGGATTGACGAGCCAGTAGTGCGGGACGCCGTGGCGGGCGTAGAGCTGTTGCTTGCGCACGCGGTCGATCCGCTCGGTGGAGGGCGAGAGGACCTCGCAGATCCAATCGGGCACGACGTCGATCGGCCGCGTGTTCCACGGATTTGGGAGACGCGCGCGTCGCCAGCCGACGACGTCAGGCCGGACGACGTTGTGCGGATCGAGGCGGACGTCGATCTCTTGCAAGATCCACCAACCGTCCGGGCCGTCCGCGTCGCCGTCGAACGGCCCGCCGATGAAGCGCCCGAGGGCGAGCTGCGCCCGACCATGACCTGGCAGGGCGCTCGGCTGCACGTGGATCTCGCCGGCGAAGATCTCGGTCTTGACCTCGCTGGGGTAGGCGAGCAGGTCGTCATAAGTGGCGAGCTTGCGGGCGATCGACACCCGTGCACCATAGCACGATCGCGCGCTCACGCCTGCGGGGCGGCGCAGGCCCATCGAGAGGGGCATACGCGGGAGCGCCGGCCCGCCGGCGCGGATCAAGCGGGCCGTGCGGGCAGTGGCGGGAACAGACGGCCGACGAGCAGCTCGACCGCCTCGAACGGGGGATGCGAGCGAGCGCGGTGTCGTCGTAGGTGCCGGCGATGCGCCACTGCGCGCCGTCGAGGACGTAGGCCTCGAGCACGCGCTCGATCGGATTGACGAGCCAGTAGTGCGGGACGCCGTGGCGGGCGTAGAGCTGTTGCTTGCGCACGCGGTCGATCCGCTCGGTGGAGGGCGAGAGGACCTCGCAGATCCAGTCGGGCACGAGGTCCATCGGCCGGATGTCCGGGAGCTCCGGCAAACGGGTGCGCCGCCAGCCGACCAAGTCAGGGCGGACGATGTCGTGCGCGCCGAAGCGGACGTCCATCTCGATCAAGATCCACCAGCCCTCCGGACCCTGGGTGTCGTCGTCGAAGGGGCCGCCGATGAAGTGACTGAGCGAGCGCTGCGCCCGGCTGTGCCCGGGGAGGGCGCTCGGCTGCACGTGGATCTCGCCGGCGAAGATCTCGGCCTTGACTTCGCTGGGGTAGGCGAGCAGGTCGTCGTAGGTGGCGAGCTTGCGGGCGATCGACACCCATGCACCATAGCACGATCGCGCGCTCACGCCTGCGGGGCGGCGCGCAGGCCCAGGAGCACCAGCAGCGCGGCGACCACCAACAGCGCGCCCCCCACCGGGACCAGCAGCACGCCGAGGCCGGGGTCGCCGGCGTAGTGCCACAGGCCGCCGAGGAAGAAGCCGAGCGGGAGCAGCAGGCTGGCGAGGTCGAGGCTGACCGATGCGACATGGCCTTGAGAGCATGTCGCAAGGGACGGGTGGGCCCGAACGGTGGCCGCGAGCCCGAGGTGGACCAGGCCGAGCAGGGCGCCGTGGGCGTGGGCGAGGGTCCACATGTGCCGCCGCACCGCCTGGTCGAGGTCGAGGTAGGCCGCGACCTTGAGGCCGTGCAGCGACTCGAGCGCGAGGCCGACAGCGATGAAGACCAGCAGGCACGACCAGCCGCGAAGCAAGTGGCGGGCGGAGTAGCGCTCGGCGGGGGTCATCGAGGGATCCTCGGGATCGCTGGCGCGGCGAGAGCGGTCGGCATCGTGGCTATTCTTTCAAGTCGATGGGGCGATCGTCGCGGCGGGCGGCCAGCGCCTGCAGGGTTGCACCGTCGTGGTCGCCGGCGGCGTCGACGAGCCGCGCGGGATCGGGCGCGGGCCGCGGGGCGGCGCGCCAGCGCGTCAGCACCTCGGACGCCGCAGCGGTGCGCGCGTCGGCGGGGGCGAGCGGCTCGATCTCGAGGCCGGCGGCGCTGGGCAGCCGCCGCAGGCCGCGAGCGGCGATCTGGCGCACCGCATCGTACGGGTCCGCGAGGAGGTGCGCGAGGATCGGCGCCCGCCAGTCGGGGCCGACGACTTCGCCGCGGCCGAGCGCGTCGGCGGCCAGGGCCCGCTGGCCGGCGTCGCCCGAGATGGTCCAAAGGACAGCCGCGGCGACGGTCCGCTGATCGCCGTCGAGCTCGGGCTCGGGCTGGTCGTACCAGGCCCGCAGATGATTCGCGGTCCACGCCAGCGGGCGATCGACGTGGCACAGGCTGCAGGCGTCGGGGCGGCCGGTGGCGAGAGTGACCGCGAGGTCGGGGCTGTCGACCACGTGGCTGCGGATCGCCTTGAGCAGGCCGTAGGTGGTCCGCGGCATGTGGCAGTCGTAACACGAGACGCTGCCGGCCGGGTGGCGGGTGTGTGCCTGAATGTCCGGAAGGACATGGCACGAAGTACAGGCTGCATCGCCGCGCGCCGACTCGGCCAGCTGGTCGTCGGGGTCGGCGCCGTGGAGCTGGTGGCACGACAGGCACGACAGCTCGCCGCGCTGGAAGCACGGGGTCTCGAGCAGGGCGGTGTACTCGCGGCCGGTCACGCGCACGTGGCCGTCGGACCACATGCGGCCGGCGAGGTACTCGGGGTCCTCGTCGAGCACTGCGTCGAGCCACGGCTGGGCCTCGCGCACGGGGTGGCGCACGAGCTGCCGGTGGGGCGCGAGCGGCTCGCCGGGGCGGTAGGCGTCGCCGCGCGCGAGCCAGGTGTGCTCGTCGGGGAAGCGGGCGACGCCGTGGCACTGGCCGCACAGCTCGGCGCTGCGGCGGTGGTCGAGGCGGGCCGGGTGGACGATCGATGGATCTGGCTCTGAAGACAGGTGCAGGGCGTAGCGGGCGAGCGGGCTGCGGCGGGCGTCGACGTGGGCGCGACCGGGGCCGTGGCACGATTCGCAGGCGATCCCGAGCTCGGCGACGCGGGTGTCGACGCGCTCGTCGTCGATCCGCGGCTGGCCGGCGACCGCGTGGCACGGGACGCAGGCGCGGTTCCAGGTGTAGACGACGTCGCCCTGCGGCGGCCGCAGCAGGGTGCTCTCGACCGGGACCCACTTCTGCTCGTCGGTCAACCACGCGGAGGGGAAGGCGTGCAGCCGGCGGTCGCGCGGGCTCTCGACCCAGTAGACCTGCATGTGGTGGGCGCCGGTGGTCATGACGATGCGGCGGGTGACCGTCGGGACATGTTCCAAAGGCAAGCCAGCGGCGGCGCGGGCGAGCTTGTACTCGGGGTCGGGCAGCTCGGCCCAGAACTCGTCGCCGCGACGCAGCGGGCGATGCGGTCCGCCGGGGCCGCCCAGAGCGCGGCCGTCGAAGGGGGCGAGGACGCTGGCCGGGCCGGCGCGCTGGGTCATGGTGCGGTGATAGGTGGCCGCCCAGCTGGCGTGCGCGGCCGGGTGGCACGGGGCGCACGCGGCCGAGCCGACGTAGCCGGCGCGACCGAGCGCGGGGGTGTGCCGCGCGAGGTCTTCGTGGCTGCGCCGCCGCTCGCCCTGGGTGCCGACGCGGCCGGCGATCGACGCGGCCGCGGCCGCGAGCGCGAACGCGGCCACGGCGAGCAGCGGGGCGCGGCTCCGGGCGGAGGACACGCCGGCCATGATGGCACAACGGCCGCCGTGTGCCGCGAGCGTCAGGAGGCGCGTCGGCGGCGCCGGACGCAGCAGAGGGGCGCGACGAGTCGCTGGCCCGGGTTTCGCCGGGCCGGCGGGGTCGGCTCGCTGTCGCGCCGGGTGTCACGGGTGACGCTCGGCGACGTTTGCCTTCGACCTCATCGCCCGTCGGCTGCGGCGGCGAGCCTGGTTGCGACATGTCTTTTCAGACAGGGGCTCACCAGCAGCTCACCACGGCAGAGGACCATCCTCATTCGAAAAGGTGCCCGTGGGACCGTTCGCGTCGAGGAGCGCGAGGCGCACCGGCTCGCGCGCGGCCTGCTGCACGGTGCGCGTGCCCTCGAAGTTGTTGATGTCCGTCGCGGTGAAGCCGGGGCACACGGCGTTGACCTTGATGCGCGTCGACTCGAGCTCCACCGCGAAGGCGAGGGTGATCGCGTTGAGCGCGGTCTTCGAGGGGCTGTACACGGCGCTGATCGCCCCGCGGTACGGGAACGACGGGTCGGCGTTGAGGGTCAGCGAGCCCAGACCGCTCGATACGTTGACGATGCGCCCGGCCGGGGCCTCGCGGAGCAGCGGCAACATCGCCTGAGTGACGGCGATGACGCCGAACACGTTGGTCTCGAACACGGCTCGTACCTCGTCGAGCGAGGCGACGCTGGGGCGGCTCGCCTGGACGACCTCCGCGACGGTGCGGCCGGGCTTGCCCACGTGCGCGATGCCGGCGTTGTTCACCAGCACGTCGAGCCGGCCGAATTCGGCGCGGATCCGTGCGGCTGCGGTGTCGATCGAGGAAGCGCTGGTGACGTCGAGCTGGACGGCGTGGGCGTCGGCCCCGATGGTCTTCGCGGCCGCGATGCCCTGCTCGAGGTTGCGAGCCCCGACGAGCACGGTGAAGCCGTGCGTCGCGAGGTCCTTCGCAATTTGAAGACCGATTCCCTTGTTGGCCCCGGTGATCAGGGCGACGCGTTTGTCATGCATGCGCCCGTTGTAGGGACGGACGGTCGGCGGGACTTGTCGATCCTTGGCGCGATCGGTCCGCCAAGAACGTACAAGCCGCGGCCGGCCCCGTGCCCTACACTGCGGCGATGGCGGTGATTGTCGAGCTCCCTGTCTCGGTGCCGGAGCTGCGCGCGGTCCGCTGGACGAGCGACGCGCTCCACGCGGGCGTGAAGGATTACTACGCGGTCGGGCGCGTCGAGCGCGGGCGCTGCGAGTGGTGGGGTCGCGGCAAGGTGTGGCGGAGCGCGCCGGGGTGCATCCAGATCAAGCAGCCCGGCGACGTGCACCGCGATCTCGCACGCGACGGGGCGACGACGTGGACGATGATCGCGCTGCCGGCGAACGAGGTCGCGCGGGCGCGAGAGGCGGGCAAGGCGGTGGCGTTCCCGCAGCTCGAGGCGGACGACGCGCGCGCGGAGCCGTTCCGGCGCCTGCTCGATGCGGTGTGCGCGGGCGCGGAGCCGCTGGTGCTCGAGGTCGTGCTGGCGGAGGCGATCAGCGCTTTCGCAACGATCAGCAAGGCGAAGACGGACCACACGCGGCCGGTGCGGCGCGCGATGGAGTATCTGCGCGAGCGAATGACCGAGCCGATCCGCCTCGATGTCCTGGCCCGGCACGCGGAGCTCGACAAGTTTCACCTGTGCCGGGCATTTCGCGCCCAGGTCGGGATGCCGCCGCATACGTATCTGATTCAATTGCGCGTCGCGCGGGCCAAGGAGCTGCTCTCGCGCGGGGTACGTGCCTCGGAGGTGGCGCCGCTGGTCGGGTTCTACGATCAGGCGCAGCTGACCCGCCACTTCCGGCGCATCGTCGGCACGACGCCGGCCCGCTACGGGCGAGGCGAGGGCGAGCGGGGCGACGAATCGATGCCGCTCGCGGGGCATGCGACGAGACGCTGAAGATCGGTGACGGGGATCGATTCGCCGGCGGACGCGATCGAGCGCGTAGTGAATGATGCGAGCGCAGACCTTTTTGCTAGACCGGCCGGTGGTAGCCGAGAGTGACGAGCGCGTCGGCGAGGCGCTGCACTGCCTCCGGGCCCTGAGACACGAGCTCGCGTACGGGCATGCGAGTGCGGTGGACCATCTTGGTGTGAGCAGCCCCGCTGCGGGTGATCGGCGCGGCGAGGCCTTCGTCGTCGGCGAGGCGGACGACCTGGGCGATCTGCTCGCGCGACAATTTTAATAATGCGTCCATCAGCTCGTCGGGCGTGGGAGTCCAGTGCGCGGTTGCTTTGAGCTGAGGACGCGCGGAGGTGGAGGTCGCCAGGTGGAGCGCTGCCACGTGATCGATCTCCGACTTGCGGCGCGGCCGTTCGTCGCGGAGTCGATAGAAAAAATACTCGTTGATGAGGCCTTGGTCTTTCAGGGACCCGATCGCCTTATCGATGAAGTTAAATGACGAGTCGTGCGAGAGGGAGGTAAGCTCGCGCGGCTCCAACGAGTAGCCGAGGAAGCTCCGCAGTTCGTCGGCGGTGAACAGCGACATCAGAAGCGAACGGAGGGCATGCGTTGCCGCTGTGTGCGATGGCGCCGGCGACTCTTCGATGGAGATTGCCTGCGGCGCCGCGAGCGAACGTCGCGCGTGCTCTCGGGCTTCGCTGTCGAGCCGTGGATCTGCGGCGAGGCGGCGCTGCGCCGCCTCGCGCAGCAGATCGGGCGAATAGCCCATGCTGCTCCTCAGGTGCGGCCGGTCGGGGTGTTTTGGTATTTGCGCAGCATCGAAACTGAGCACGTCGCTGCGGATCGACGCCACGTCTGGCGCCTCCTCCAAAAACACGCGGACCAGCGCAGGCGGCAGCGCGAGCGCCAGCGTTCCGTGCAGGGTGCGGGCGATCGCGTTGCGCTGCTCGTTCATGCGATGAAACAAAAATTCCCAGCTGAGCAGCTCGCGGCTGTCCTGGTCGGTCTCGTCGAAGTCGGTGCCGTCGATCACCGCCACCACCGCGGCTTCCTCGGTGTTGGCCGCCGGCGCGCGCAGGATGGCCCCCAAAACGCCTTCGACCCACGCCTCGTCGCGCAGGCTGCCGGACTCGCGCGTGGTCACGTGCGGGTCGTAGACCAGCACCAGGGGCGGCACTCCGCGCAGCTCGGCCACGCGGGTCTGGACCGCGTCGAACAGGCGGTGCAGGTCCCACGCATCGAGCTCGTGGCACTCGAGCACCAGCAGCTGGAAGCCGTCGGCGAGCGCGATGGCCTGGCTGAGGCGCTCCAGCTCGCCGTGCATCATGTCGCCGCGGCCCTGGCCTCGCGCAGCGCGTCGAGGGCCGCGCGGACGTCGGGGTTTTCGTACACGGCCGGGTGCAGGTCGTGCCACTGTTCGCCGTTGGCGTAGTACAGGATCGCGTTGTTCTGCAGCATGCGGTCGGCGTCGAGGCGGTGCTGCTCGTTCTCCACCGTCATGAAGCGCTGGGCGGCGACCTGCGCCAGCCAGGGGATCACGTCGCGGGTCACGAGCACGCGGAACGTCGACACCAATTGCGAGAACAGCCGCTGGAACTGCTCGTCCGACAGCGGGCCCGCGGAGGCGTCGCGGATCGCCGATTGCAGCAGGCGGACCAGCTCGCGCGGGTAGCCGCCCGACCATAAAATCATCTGTCGCAGCCGCGCCTCGGCGTCGGGGCCGAGCACTTCTCCCAAGACCTCGAGCGGGACCCGGCGGGTCACCAGCTCGCGCGCCGCGGCGATCCCGGGCGCGTGCGGGCTGCCGTCGCGGGCGTGCAGCTTGACCATCGGCAGCACGCGGATCCGCGTGATGCGGGTCAGCAGGGCCGTCGGCACCGTGAAGATCACGTGGACCGGCAACTCGAGGTTGGGCACGTTGGTGCGGAAGAAGATCTCGGCGCTGTCGAGGACGTCGTACCAGGCGCTGGTGGTGCCGCGCAGCTTTTCCAGAGAGTCGAAGATCACCAGCAGGCCGCCGTGACCGGCCGCAGTGGCGCGCTCGTCGAGGCGTTTGAGCTCGGCGCGCGCGTCGGCCAAGAACTGGCTGAGGTGGTTGCTGACCACCGAGCGCACGCGCTGGCGCAGCGACGGGCGGGTCTTGAGCTCGACCGCCAGCGACACTCCGGGCGCGACGGCGAAGTTGCCCTTGCCGAGCTCGACGTCGGTGGTGGTGAGCCAGCGCCAGAACCGCTGCAGGTAGCCGTCGGCCGGCATCGCAGCGACGTCCTTGCCCTCGGCGGCGAGCACCGCGAGCTCTGCGTCGTGGAGGATCGCCGCGACCACGTCGGCGACGTCGATGCGGCTCGTCAGGTCGAGCAGGCGCTCGGCGTCGAGGTGGATCGGCAACAGGCCCGCGCTCTCGTCGCTGGCCAGGCGGCGGGCCAGGCGGCGCAGCTCGGTCGACTTGCCCGAGCCCGGCAGGCCGGCGACCAGCAGGCACACCGGCGTGTTCGACAGCTCGATCTCCGCGGCCAGGGCGCCCGCCCAGCTGGCGCCGCGGACCTCCTGCGGCAGCGCGTCGAAGTCGATGTTGCGCGCGTCGTCCGGGGCCAGCGACTCGTCGGGCTGGCAGCGGTTGTAGTAGTGCTTGCGGTCTTTGAACGCGAGGGGCAAGGCGGCGGATCCCGGCGACCGCCACAGGTTAGCGCATCCGGGCGCGGACGTGCCAGAACCGCGCACCGCCGGTCCGGCGCGGGCGCGCGGCCCTTGGCGCCCGTGGCCGCGAGCGCCAGGGCCCGACGAGCGCGGCGGGCGCGACGGGTGGATGTCTCGAAGAGCATGTCTCAAGAGACATGTCGGAGCCGCCTCAGGCGACCGCGCACCGGCGCTCGCGCGGTCTCGCCCAAGCCGCGCGCGCGGAACAGCCCGCGCGGCCCTGGCTCGTTGCACCGGCGCTCGCGCGCGTGATAAGAGCGGGCTGGAGGTCGGCGATGGAGTCGGAGCTGCTGCTGGTCGCACGTCAAGCAGATCGCTCGTGTACGTTCGAGATCGAGGGGCTCACCGACAACTTCTGGGTCGTGCGCTTCAGCGGCAGCGAGGGCATCTCGTCGCTGTACGAGTTCCACCTCGACGTCGTCGCCCGCCACATCGAGGTCGGCGAGCTGGTCGGTCGCAACGCGGTGCTCAAGATGGTCGGCGTCGGCGAGCCGCGGCTGGTCCACGGGATCGTGCTGCGGGCCGAGTACACCGGCGAGATGCGGCCGCGGGCGATGTACCGCATCACCCTGGTGCCGCAGCACTACACGCTGCTGTTTCGCACGAACTCGCGGATCTTCCAGCAGCTGTCGACGCCCGACATCATCCGCAAGGTGCTCGACGGGGCCGGGATCGCCCGCCGCCGCCAGCAGTTCGAGCTGACCGGGACGTACGCCGCGCGCGACTACTGCGTGCAGTACCGCGAGACGGACTTCCAGTTCATCAGCCGGCTGATGGAGGAGGAGGGCATCGTCTATTACTTCGACCACGCGGCGACGCGCCACGTGATGGTGATCAGCGACCGCGCCGCCGGAGCGCCGCTCATCTCCGGCGAGCCGACGCTGCCGTTCCGCGTCGACGACATGATCCGCGACAAGGAGCACGTCGGGGTGTTCCGCATGAGCGAGGAGATCCGGCCCGACCACGTGACGCTGCGCGACTTCAACCTGAACCGGCCCGACCAACTGATCGAGGGCGACCACGCGGCGGCCAGGCCGAGCTTCGAGCTCTACGACTACCCCGGCGAGTTCCAGGACGTCGGGCTCGGCAAGCGGCTGGCGAAGGCGGAGCTCGAGGCGGCGCAGGCGTTGAGACGGGTCGGCCGCGGCACCAGCGACTCGCCGCGGCTCACGCCCGGGTTCGGGTTCAAGCTGGCCGACCACCCGCGCGTCGAGCTCGACGGCGAGTACCGGGTGCTGCGCGTGCATCACTTCGGCGAGCAGCCCGGCACGATCGACCACACCGCCGAGCAGGCGCTGGTGTACCGCAGCGAGTTCACGTGCATCCCCAGCGACGTGCCCTACCGGGCCCCGCGCGCGACGCCGCGGCCGCAGGTCCGCGGCGTGCAGACTGCGACGGTGGTCGGCCCGGCCGGCGAGGAGGTGCACGTCGACGAGCAGGGCCGCGTGAAGGTGCAGTTCCACTGGGACCGCGACGGCCAGTCCGACGACAAGTCGTCGTGCTGGGTCCGCGTCAGCCAGGCGTGGGCCGGCAACGGCTACGGGGCGATGTTCATCCCGCGCGTCGGCCACGAGGTGATCGTCGACTTCATCGAGGGCGACCCCGACCGCCCGATCATCACCGGCCGCGTGTACCACGGCCTCAACGCCACGCCGTACACCCTGCCCGACGAGAAGACCAAGAGCACGATCAAGACCGAGACGTACACCGGCGGCGGCTTCAACGAGCTGCGCTTCGAGGACGCCAAGGGGGCCGAGCAGGTGTTCGTGCACGCGCAGCGCGACATGGACCTGACGGTGCGCAACGACCGGCGCGAGACCGTCGGCCACGACGAGCACCACAAGGTGATGAACGACCGCAAGGCGCAGGTGGTGAAGGACGAGCACCGCACCGTCGGCGGCAACGCGATGACGAAGATCGGCGGGGAGGCGCACACCGACGTCGTGGGCGCGGCGCACACGAAGGTCACAGGGCCGGCGAGCGCCGCCTTCGCCACGACGGTCGACGTCGAGACCTCCGGCAAGGCGACGGTCGGCATCACCGGCGGCCTCGACCTCAAGATCATCGGCGCCCAGCGGGTCTCGGTCGTCGGCACTCATAACCTCACCACCACGGCCGACAGCGCAGTCAGCGTCGGCGGCAGCGCCGGTCTGACTGCGACGGGCAGCGTGGTGGTCGAGGGCATGACCCTGATCTTGAAGGCGTCCGCCGGCATCACCCTGCAGGGCCCGGGCGGCTTCGTCACCATCGACGCCGGCGGCGTGAGCATCGAGGGCGTCATGGTCAAGCTCAACAGCGGGGGTGCGGCGCTGGCCGGCGCCGGGCCCTCGCCGGCCTCGCCGAGCTCGCCCTCGATCACCACGCCCACCTCGCCGACGGCGCCAACGCCCGCCGAACAGGCCCCCACCGGTTGAAACGAGGAGTCACGCCATGCCGCCGGCAGCCCGCGTCACGGACCCACACACTTGCCCGATCCCCCTCCACGTCGGCGGCCCGATCCTCGCCGGCGAGCCCAGAGTGCTGATCGGCTTCCTGCCGGCCGCGCGGGTCGGCGACCCCGCCGTCTGCGTGATCGGCCAGGACAGCATCGCCGCGGGTTCGACGACAGTGATGATCGGTGGCAAGCCGGCGGCCCGCATGGGCGACCTCACCACCCACGGCGGCACGATCGTGCTCGGGTACCCGCAGATCCTCATCGGCGGTTAGCGGCGAAGCGCCATGTCCGAAAGGACATGCGACATGGCCTCGGGGACAGGCCGTCGATGCAGGCCCGGCGACGCCGCGCCGAGGCCGGTGAAGCCGAGTGCGCCCGATCGGGGTCGGCTCGGGCCGGGCTTGCGGCCCCGGCAGCGGCCCGTTGAGGTCTGCGGTCCGCTTCCAACCGCGCGGCCGATCCGCTATTGCGGGGCGGGAGGCCTCATGCGACTCGCCGCGTCATCGTCCGTCCTCGCCGCCGCGCTCGCCGGCTGCGCCGCCGAGTCTCAGCCGCAGATCGACCTCGAAGCGGAGCGGCTGTGGGCCCACGAGCACTGCACGCTCGCCAACCCCGCGCCGTACCCGCCGACCGGCACGTACATGAGCAATCACGTCGGGCGCGAGAACAGCAACGCGATCCCGTGCGCTGGCCCGCGGGCGTTCGACCTCGAGTGGCACGTGCTGGAGACCCACGCCTCGGCGCAGCCCAACACCTTCTCGCCCGACGGCAAGACGACCTACCTCACCACCACTCCGGGCGACGACGGCTGCAACGCGTTCGCGGTCGACACTGCGACCGGCGAGGTGGTGTGGAAGCGCTGCGACCTGCCGTTCGGGACGCTGGCGTCGACGATCGACGTCGACGAGCAGGGCGATCTGTTCCTCACCGCCGGCAACACCGCGCGCGCGCTCGACCCCGCCACCGGCGCCGACCGGTGGGTCACCGAGCTGCCCAACACCAGCGCCAGCGGGGCGACCTACGGCCTCAAGTTCACGATCGACGGCCACCTCGTGACCCAGGTGTCCGACGGGACAGTTTATCTGGTCCGAAGGACAGACGGGAAGCTGCTCGCCGAGCTGCCCGTCGCCGACGAGACCGGGTTCGTGCCGGCCGAGGCGACCATGCTGCCGACCGAGATGACGCCCGCCTACGTGCTCGCGCGCCTGCGCCTGCTCGTCGGCGACAAGCACTACGACGAGGCGATCGCCGGCCTCGGGGGGCTGCTCGGGGCCTCGGGCGGGTTCGCCGACAACACCGTGTGTACGACCGTGCGGCGGCAGGTGCTGACGGTCGGCGGCGGGCCCGACAAGTTCACCGGCGCCGCGGTGGCGCTCGACATCGTCGGGACCGCGGACGCACCTGGCCTGAAGTTCAGGTGGGCGATGCTGCTGCCGGCCGGCAGCGCGAGCTCGGTGGTGGCCAGCAGCGACGGCGAGCGGGCGGTGCTCGGCGACGGCGACGGCCACATCCACATGATCGACGTGCCGGCCTGCGACGCCAACACCGACGCCGACCCCGAGCCTGACGGCTGCGCGCCGGCGTGGGTGTTCCAGCATCCGGGCGGGCGGCTGCTCGGGACCGTCGCGCTCGACGGCGACGGGACGGTCTACGCGTTCACGGCCGGGCCCGAGCGGGTCGAGGAGATCTACGCGCTGCGCGACCGCGGCGACACCTACGACCTCAAGTGGTCCAGCGACTTCGGGCCGATCGCGCAGATGACCACGGTGCTGACCGTGACCGACGACGCGATCTACGGGGTGCTCAGCCAGGTCGACCCGCTCGTCACCACCGGCGTGTTGACGCTGCCGAAGTCGGTGAGCAACGAGGCGGTGGTGATCGACAAGGAGACCGGGGTCATCCTCCACCGCGAGAGCACGTCGGACTCGTCGCTCACGGAGCTGGTGCTGTCGCCGCGCGGCGAGCTGTTCCTGACGGCGCTCGGGCTGTACGAGATCCTCACCCTCGACCCGGCCGGGCGCGATCCGGTCGGCGGCCTGCGCAAGTACGTCGCGCGCGAGTGACCGCGGATCAGCCGACGCGGCGCGGCGCGGCGAGCTGCTTCTCGTAGGTGCCGACCAGCTCGGCGCGGGCGAGGATGTGGCCGGCGACCGCGGCCTCGAACTCGGCGCGGGTCGGCGCGTGCAAGGCGTCGAGCCGGGTGTCGAGGGCGTAGAGGGCGAAGAAGTAGCGATGGCGGCCGATCGGCGGGCACGGGCCGCCCCAGGCGGCGCGGTTCCAGTCGTTCTTGCCGTGGCGCGCGCCGGGCGGCAGTCGGGTGGCCGCGCCGGCCGGCAAGCCGCGCAGGTCGGGCGGCAGGTCGACCACGATCCAGTGGACCCAAATGCGCCGCGGCGCCGCGGGATCGGGCGCGTCGGGGTCTTGCACGAGCAGCGCGAAGCTGAGGGTGCCCGCGGGGACGTCGACCCATTCGAGCGGCGGTGAGGTGTCGTCGCCCTCGCAGGTGTGGGCGCGGGGGATCGGTCCCATCGATTCGAAGGCGGGAGAACGGAGCTGCATGGCGGCGCAAATGTACGCAGATCGGCGGACGCGCCGACTGCGAATCATCACAGGCGGTGCGCGGGCCGGGCGGGTCAAGCGCTCGTCGATCGGGCGCGGCCGTCGCCGTCGACGCCGTAACCGAGCAGCTCGAGGATCCGGTAAGTGCCGGTCTTGGGCAGGCGCATGAAGCCCGACCACGCCCCGGCCGCGAGCGTGCCGTCGAGCAGCCATTCGTCGATCCACTGCGCGGTGTGCAGCGGGTCCCACTGCTTGAAGCCGGCCCCGGCCTCGAGCAAGAAGCGGCGATTGAGCCGCTCGTGGTGGCCCACCGGCCGCGCGCAGACCAGAGGGATCCCCAGCGCCGCGAAGAAGCTCAGCTCCGACGGTTTTGTATAGAGGATGTCGGTCTCGGCCAACAGGGCGTTGAAGGCGGTGAAGTAAGCCGGGACATCGTCGGCTTGCACGACGCGTACGCCTTCGTGGGACTCCAGTCCCGCGCGGTGGAGCTGCCCTTCAAAAAATTCGGCCACTGATTTGCGCACGCCGGCGACCAGCGCGAGGCGCAGGCGGCCGGCCTCGATCGCCGGGCGCATGCGCGGCAGGAACAGCTCGACCATCTCGGCCTGGGCTCCGGCGCCGCCGACGGCGAAGGTTAGCAGCGGCGGGCTCGACCTGCCCTCGGGGACAGCTCCGAGGAACAGCCGCAATTCGTCGCGGTACATCGCGCGGAAGCTGCCGGTCGGGTCGAGGCGGACCAGGCGCTCGCGCAGGCGGGCGCGCAGGCCGGCGAGGTCGGGGCCGCCGAGCAGGCCGGGCGGCAGCGGGAAGCCGGTGACGACGATCTGCGCCGGAGGCACGCCGTAGACCCGCAGGCGCCGCATGGCGCGCTGGCTGGGGACGAGGTAGCGGATCTTGCTGCGCCGCGGGAGGATGGGGGCCCAGATCCGGTGGATGTCGGTGTCGGTGACGACGCAATCGATGCGGTCGAGGCCGGCGTGGTCGGCGATCAGGGCGGGGGCGTAGAATGTGGTCAGCAGCGGCCGCCCGCTGCGCTTCAATTCCTCGACGAGGCCGGCCCCGAGGCCGCGGTCGATCATGCGCCGCAGGGCCCGGATCGACAGGTCCGGGGCGCTGAGGTCGCGGTATGGATAGAGGTGCGGGATCGCGGTCAATGCGTCGAGCACCGTGCGCAGCGGCCGGCCGACCACCGGGACCTGCGAGCCGCGCGAGATCAACTCATAAAAGGTGCGCGAGCGGGCCCAGCGCTCCTGCTCGCGCGGGTCGGCCAGCGGGGCGCGGTCGACGTGCAACACCTGCACGCCGAGCGGCTCGGCGAGGGCGTGGGCGGCCCGCAGGTGGCCGTAGCCCATGTCGATGGCGACGACGGCGGGGCGGCGATCGTAGGTCACTGCGACCTCGCCTGAGTGGCGGCCGAGGCGGCCGGCAGGGTCGCGTGAGCGGGCAGCGGTTCGAGCCGTGATTCGGCGCCGATCCGCATCCAGTGGCCGCGCCACTCGACGCGTCGCCGCCACAGGCCGACCCACCACAGCGCGAAGATCAGCAGGTCCTTGACCGGCGCGAGCACGAAGGCGAAAAGGGGCAGCGATTCGCCGCGCAGGCGCTGCCACAGCGCGGCGTCGGCGACGAACTTGAGCGCGAGCCCGGCCAGGGCCAGGCCCGCCGGCGATTGGCCGTACACCGCGAGCTCGGGGCGGGCCAGCGCGAGGAGCAAGAGGAGGAGCAGCAGCGGGGTCGGCTGGCCGAGCAGCTCGAGCGCGTAATAACCGAGGTGCTGCCGGCGCCGCATCTGCGCCCACCGCAGGTGACGGCTGAGGAAGCGCCGCAGGTCCCAGCGGACGTTGACCGTGGTGAGCGGAAAGGTGGAGAGGCGGACGACCCTGCCGGCCGCGGAGATCCGGCGCGCCAATTGATAGTCCTCGGCGAGCAGGTCCTTGACCGCCGCGAGGCCGCCGGCGCGCGCGAGGTCGTCCCTGTGCATCAGCATCGACTTGCCGATCACCACGGGGATGCCGGCGATCGCCTCGGCGGTGCACACCGCGGCGACGACGAAGCTGGCCAGGTGCAGGTTCTCGAGCAGCGCGCCGACGCTGCGCTCGCCGGCGCCGACGAGGACGTTGTGGACCAGGCCGACGCGCGCGTCGGCCAGCTCGTCGGCGAGCGCGGCCAGGTAGCCCGGGTCGGGGCGCACGTTGGAGTCGCTGACGAGGAAGTACGGGTGATTCGCCAGCGGCAGCAACTGCGCGAGGTTGTTGACCTTGGGGTTGTGGCCGATCGCGGGGCCGCCGGCGACGATGCGGATCGGCGTGCGCGGGAAGTCGCGCCGGACCTGCGCGGCGACCGACAGCGCCGGATCGTCGGGGTCCTCGGCGCCGACGAGGATCTCGAATTGCGGGTAGTCCTGGGCCGCGAGCGCGGCGAGGTTGTCGCGCAGGCCGTCGTCGAGGCCCCGGACGGGGCGCAGGATCGAGATCGGCGGCCGCGGGCCCGGCGGCCGCGGCCGCCTCCCGAGCAGCGCGTGGGTGCTGACGTGGGCGACCGCGGTGAACACGAGCGCCGCGCCGCACCCCAGCGCCGAGGCGTGAAGGAGAGGTGAGAGATCCACGTGGACGCACGCTCGCGCACGGGCGTCACGCGCGATCGACAGCCGCGCGGCGAGGTCGTCGCGAGCCGTCGACATCTCGCGCACGTGGCCCGGACGTCACGCGGCGCGGGCCGAAGTTTTGCGGCGATGCGGCCCGGCGGTGACGCGGGGGTGGTCTCCTGCGCCGCGGATGCACCTGCGCGACCTGGCCTTTCAGCACATCTTCTCGCGGCTGTTCGTCTACAACATCTTGTGGGAGGACAGCGAGGTCGACGAGCAATTCCTCGAGCTCGACGAGACCAGCACGGTGCTCGGGATCTCCGGCGCCGGTTGCAGGATCGCCGGCCACCTCAGCGCCCACCCTCGGAGCATCGACGCGGTCGACATCAACCCGCACCACCTCGCGCTCGCGGCCCTCAAGACCGCCGCGGCCCAGCGGCTGCGCAGCTACGATCTCTTTTATGACCTGCTCGGTCGCGGCGCCCACCCCGAGCACGAGTCGGTGATCCGCTGGCTGACCGGGACGCTGCCCGAGTGGGTGCAGCGCTACTGGCAGCGGCGGCACTCGCTGTTCCGTCGGGCGTTCTATCGTGAGGGCCTGACGGCGCGGATGTTCACGACTCTGACGCGGCTGGCCGGGATCGACGGCGCGTGGCTGCGGCGGCTGTGCACCACGCCGGTCGAGCAGCGGGGGGCGATGATCGACGCCACTCTGACGCCGGTGCTGCGCCACCCGCTGGTCGCGCCGGTGCTGCAGAGCCCGCTCAACCTGGTGGCGATCGGCGTCAACTTCGCCCAGCGCGACCGGATCCTCGAGTCCTCGCGCACCGGGATCGTCGACTTCCTGGTCGATCACGTCAAGCGAGTGGCGACCACCGACCTGGCCCGCAACTGGTTCGCGTGGACCGCGATCGCCGGTCACTACAATCACGACGAGCCCGACGCGGTGCCGCCGTATCTGCGCCGCGATCGCCACGCGCGCTCGTTCGGCGCGCCGACGCGGTCGCGCTTCCACCGGCGCAACATCTTCGACGTGCTCCGCGACGCCGGAACGAACACGTGGTCGCATTATACGCTGTGCGACGCGCCCGACTGGATGCCGGCGCCGGCGCAGCACAAGCTGTTCGCGGAGATCCTCCGCACCAGCCGCGACGGCGGGATCGTGATGTACCGCAGCGTCGAGCCCCACTCGCTGATCGCTCGCCATGGACTCGAGCGCCGGCTGCAGCCGCTGTCGGCCCGCAGCTCCGCGGCCGCGCGGCTCGACCGCTCGCGTCAGTACCAGGGCGTCAACTACTACAGGATCGTCCATTGACCCCGGAACAGACCGAACACCGCGTGTTCCTCAACCGCTATTACCGGGCGGCGCGGCCGATCTACGACGTCACGCGGAAGTACTACCTGTTCGGCCGCGACCGCGCGCTCGAGGGATTGCTGGCGGCGCCGTGGGCGTCGCTGGTGGAGGTGGGTCCGGGGACGGGCCGCAACCTCGAGATCTTGCAACGCCGCCGGGCGTGGGCGCTGTACGGGGGGATCGAGGCGGCGGACGCGATGCTCGAGCGAGCCGCGGCGCGCTGCCCGTGGGCCCACTTCCAGCGCGCGTTCGCGGAGGACGCCGACTACGCGGCGGTGCTCGGGGCGCCGCCGCAGCGGATCTTCTTCTCGTATTGCCTGTCGATGGTGCAGCGGCGCGAGGAGGCGTTGCAGCACGCGCTCTCGCAGGTGGCACCCGGCGGCGAGGTGCACGTGGTCGACTTCGCCGACCTGCGCGGTCTGCCGCGCCCGCTCGCCGCGGGTCTGCGCGCGTGGCTCGAGCTGTACCGCGTGACGCCGCTCGAGCCGGGCTGGCTGGCGGGGCTCGGAGCGGACATGGTCTTGGGGCCAGGTCGCTATTACGTGCTCGCGCGGCTGCGCCGGCCGCAGTGACTCAGGACTGCGGCGCGGCGAGCAGGGCGGCCAGCTCGTTGCGCGTGGTCGGCAGTCGATGGTCGCGCAGGAGGAAGTGGCGGTCGCCGATCTGCCACAGGCCCGGGTGGTCGAGCATGGCGGTGAGCGCCTGCCGCTGCTCGGGCGTGAGGACGTGCGCGTCGGCCATGGCCTCGCCGGCGAACGTGATGTGCAGCAGCGGCTCGACCAGGCCGAGGACGTCGAAGCCCTCGGTGCGGGGCAGGGCGGCGCACAGCGTCGGCACTGCGCGCGCGCCGAGGTTCGGCGGCAGGCCGCAGAGGACGCGGCCGAGGTCGGCGACGCCCAGCTCGAAGCCCGGGAACCCCTGAAGCGCGGGCTCGATGTCGGGGTCGGCGATCGCGGCGATGAGGGTGCTCAGGGCCGGCTCCGAAGGGCCGCCGGCGCGGAGCAGGCCGATCGCCGCGACCACGCGGACGGCGAGATCGGGGTCGTCCGCGTGCAGCCGCGAGAGCCCGGGATCGGCGGGTCGCAGGTGGCCGAGGGCGAAGGCGAGGATGCCTCGCACCGCCCGCGCCGGCGCGTGCGACAGGCGGGCGTGAAGGGCCGGCACGATCTCGTCCGCGCGCCGCCACATCGTCGCGAGGAAGTAGATCGCCGCGATGCACAGCCGCTCGTCGGTCGACTCGACCAACTGCAAGCAGGTCGGGACCGCGACCTCGGCGGCGCGGTAGATGTCGCGGAGGATCGGGTGGACGTCGGGGCCGCCGTCGTCGAGGATCGGCGGCGAGGCGACGCTGAAGGTGCCGGCGACGCTGCAGGTCAGGAGGTCGAGCGCCTGCGCGCGGTCGGGGGTGCGGTCGTCGACGACGAGCTCGACCAAAAACGGCGCGGCCGCGGCGGTCGCGTAATTGCGCAGGCTGTCGTCGAGGAGGGTCCCCCATAGCTGCCGACCGGCGCGCTGGCGCTGCTCCACGTCGTCGTCGAGCAGCCCGCGCAGGGCGTCGGGCGTGTCGGTGGCCGGACCGTAGGCGTGATGTACGGCGGTCCAGTCGATCGTATCGAGGCGCTCCAGCACCAGGCAGACGTAGCACACGGCGGTCCGCCGCGAAAGCGCGGGGCGACATGTCCGCGGGGACATGTCGCCCTGATCCCGTGAATTCGCGGCTCAGCCGGGCGGGACGAACTCGTCGCAGGCGTAGTCGATCACGCCGACGGCCTCCTGGAAGAACGGGCTGTAGTCGGGGGCGCAGATGCTGTCGATGATGCCGCGGTCGCCGAAGTAGCCGACGAACTCGGTCATCTTGGCGGTGGGGATGCACTCCTGGCCGGCCGTCTCGGCGTCGCCGTTGAGCGAGAGCATGACGATCGCGGTCTCGTTGCCGCCCTTCAGCGCCAGCAAATCGCTATACCAGCTCTGCGGGGTGCCGGGCGAGCCGTTCTCCTGCTCGTCGGAGATCATGGTGACCACGAGGACCGCGTCGTCGCGCAAGAAGCCGGGGTGACAGCCGCCGGCCTGGGTCTGCGGGCCGAGGGCGGTCAGCAGGGCCTGGGCCGGGCGCTCGTTGGAGTTGCCGGTCGCGCCCATGTCGGCCACGCAGTCGAAGGCGGCGGGCAGGTCGCCCTGGTCCTGCGTCATGTAGCGCAGGCCGTCGTCGATCGGGCAGGCGATCGGCGGTCCGCCGGCGCCCTTGTTGCGGCCGGCGCCGAGCGTCTGATCGCAGGCCTCGGGCGCCGGCGGCTCCATGCCGCAGATGATGTCGGGGAAATAGACGGTCAGGCAGTTGTCGCCCGGATCGTCGGTCATGCACTTATTGTGACACTTGTCCCACTTCTCGCCCCACTTGTCCTGGTCGTCGGTGTCGATCACCATGATGTGGTAATCCTGCGCCTGCACCTGCGACTGGATGGTGCTGATGAAGCCGGGGAAGCTGTTGGCGAGGTTCTGCTGCTCGTCGCCCATCGAGATCGAGTTGTCGAGCACGAACAGGAAGTCGACCTTGGTGCAGCCGTCGCCGGTCGGCGGGGCGCCGAAGTCGGCCATCGCCAGGTCGAGCTTGGGGGTCGAGGAGTCGTTGCTGGTGGCGCCGGCGGTCGGCTCGTCGGTGGTGGGGCCGCTCGTGCCGGTCGGGACGCCGGAGTCGGAGTCGGTGCCGGTCGATTCACCCGTGACGCCGGTGACGCTGGTGTTGCCCTGCGTGTTGCCGGTGGCGCCGGTGACGCTGGTGACCCCGGTCGCCTGGCTCGCCCCGGAGCTGCCGTCTTCGGCCGGGCCGCAGCCGACGCTGCAGGCGATCGCGCCCGCCATGGCGCTCATTCGTAGGGTCCGCTCGCGGATGATTCGCTTCATTTCAGGCCAGGATCGCCCGGCCGTCGGATGACTGTCAATATGTCCGAAGAGACAGGTCGAGAGGCCTTCAGGCCGCGGTCCGCGAGAGACAGGGGCTGCGCTCGCAGGCGTCCGGCGCCGGCTCCCGTCCCGGTCTCGCGGGTGCCCCGGCAAAGCGCACGCGTGGCGGCGAAGGGCGGGCAATTTTTTCGTCGGAGCCGGTTACTTCGGCCGCAACCGATGATGCGAACCCTTCTTCTCAGCACCCTGATTTGTGGCATGGCCGCCTGTTCCGGCGGCTCCGAGGCCGAGACCGAGAGCGCCAGCGAGGCGGGCACGACCGCGGTGGAGGCGGAGGGCGCGTGCGAGTGCGACCCGGAGGCCGAGGACGAGTCCTGCGGCGAGCAGCTGTGCCCGGTGGCGTTCCTCCACTGCGAGCGCGACTGCGCGGCGGTGTCGCAAGGCGACGAGGAGATCGAGCACATGGATTGCGTGCTCACGGCGATGCAGGCCCGCACGCCGGGCTTCGTCGCGTGGATATTCACGCAGGACGTGGCGCCGAGCTGGAGCATGACGGGGATGCGGATCTTCGCCGACGGCAGCGCGGCGATGGTCCGCCGCGCGACCGCGTCCTGCCAGGCCGAGGGCCCCCCCGCCGCGTCCGGCCCCGACGAGACGGTGCTGCTCAAGGACGTGGCCTACTTCGACGCCTGCCTGGCCGAGCCCGACCCGATCGAGCGCTTCCGCTGCATGCAGGAGCCGGTGGAAGCAGCGCTGTCGGAGTGCGCGCCCCGGGTCGTCACCTGCGAGTGACGCGCCGCGAACGGGTCGCGAGGGTCATGTCCTGGCGGACATGTCTCAGGCGGCATGCCTTCGAGAACATGCTCTTCGAGACATGCCCGGATGGGCAGGTAGTATCAATCGTCGCCGGCCGGCAGGGCGCGGGCGCTGCGCTGGGCCAGGGCCTTGTGCTCGCGCTTGCGCCGCTTGCGGGCGCCCCAGGCGTTCTCGCCCGGCAGGCGCTCGTGGATCGTCAGGCTGCTGAAGACCACGCGGCCGCGCACGCGCAGCAGCTGGCGCGGCTTGCCGGGCGGGGGCGGGCCGCTGAGCTGCTCGACCGAGCCGAGGATCGCGCCGCACTCGTTGTCGAGCTGCCAGCCGGGCGGGATGATGATGTCGAGGTTGCCGAACACGATGTTGACGTCGAGCTCGATCGGCCCGCCGGGCAGGACGGCCTGGCGCAGGTCGAGGGTGGCGTTGCCGAACAGGACGCGGACGTGAGTGCGGGCGGCGACGTGCCAGGCGCCGGTGCGGTCGACCGAGCTGAACAGGACGCGCAGCCGGGTCGGCGGGTCGGGGACGGCTAGGGCGGCGGCGGTGGGCACCAGCGCGGTCGTCGCGGCCGGGCGCAGGTCGGCGGTGAGCGCGTCGATCTCGGCGACGGTGGCGGCGCGCTCGACGGCCTCGAGGCGCTCGTCGAGGGTGTCCTGGTCGATGAGGTCGAGGGCGTAGCCGTCGCCGAGGCGGGCCCGCGCCTGCTCGCGCGCGCGTTGCAGCTGTCCTGCCGGCGAGTCCACGAGGCGCCTTGTACCATGCCGGGGGCCGCGCCAGGGCCGCGGCGATCGGTTATGCTGCGGGGCGCGTGCGGTGGGCGTGGGCCATGGTGACAGCGGCGCTGACGGGTTGCGGCCCCGCTTGGTGGGGCCGCGCGCCGGTCGAGGTCGGCGACGAGCCGGGCGAGCTCGTGGTCGAGGAGCTGGCGGCGGGCTCGTTCCACACGTGCGCGCGCGTGCGCGGCGGGCAGGTCCGCTGCTGGGGCATGGGCGCGAGCGGTCAGCTCGGTGACGGGGCGGCGACGCTGCGCCTGCGGCCGGTGGCGGTCGTCGGCATCGACGACGCGGTGCAGATCGCCGCGGAGGGCGACCGCACGTGCGCGGTGCGAGGCGACGGCAGCGTGTGGTGTTGGGGGCGCAACCCGACGGTGGAGGCCGAAACAGGCGCGCCGGCAGTGCGCGCGCAGCCGCAGCCGGTGGCAGGATGGCGGGATGTGCGGCAGCTGGCGCTCGGGCTCGATCACGACTGCGCGGTGGTCGGCAGCGGCGGGGTGATGTGCCGCGGCCAGGGGTTGCACGGGGCGCTCGGCGACGGCGGGATGTTCTCGACCGGCCCGGTCGCGGTGGTGCGGCTCGAGTCGGCGGCGGAGGTGGCGGTCGGCTACGGCTTCAGCTGCGCGCGCACGACGGCGGGCGAGGTGCTGTGCTGGGGCTGGAACGAGTACGGCCAGTGCGGCGACGGGTCGGGGCGCGACCACCTGACGCCGAGCCCGGTCGAGGGCATCGCGGGCGCGCGGGGGCTGACGGCCGGCTTCGACCACGCGTGCGCGTCCCTGTCCGATGGGACAGCCGTGTGCTGGGGCGGCGACACGTTCGGCCAGCGCGGCGACGGCGGCGAGACGACGGTCGGACCGCCGGCGCCGGTGCTCGGCCTGGGGGCGGCGCAGCGGCTGTCGGCGGGGCAGTACCGGACGACGGCCCTGCTGGCCGATGGGACAGCCCGCGGCTGGGGCCGCGAATGGGGCCCGGAGCGGCTGCTGTGGCCGGGCTGCGACGAGCCGCGCGAGTACGTGGTGGAGGTGACGGAGTCGCCCCGGCAGGCGCCGCCCGAGCCGTACTGCGCGGCGCCGGCGACGCTGCCGGTGGCGGGCGCGAACCAGGTGGTGGTCGGGCAGCTTCACGCGTGCGCCCTCACCGACGACGGGCAGGTGCTGTGTTGGGGCAGCAACGCGTACGGCGGGGTGGGCGACGGCGGGGACGACGATCGTCTGCAACCGACGCCGGTCGCGTGGTGAGCGCTGCAGCGAAACGCAGCGTCGGGCGGCGGTGCGGGCGCTGAGTCGAGACATGTCCCCAGAGTCAGATCGGGCACGGCCGGGGTGGGATATGTACATTCGCGGCGGCGGGGCGAGGCGCGTGAGCTGGCCGCAACGACAGGTGTGATCGCGGGGGCCGGGGGGTCGTGACAATTGCTGCTACGTTCCGCGCGTGTACGACGAGCATGAGGCGGCGCGAGGCCGCGGCGACGACGAGGCGGAGGCGGCGCTGCGACGCTCTCTGTCGCCGCGAGCGGTGAGCCCGGCGCGCAGCCGGCAGCTGCTCGAGGTCCGCGGGTCGGAGGTCCACGGCCGCGGCGTGTATGCCCGCAGCGACATCGCGCCGGGCGAGCCGGTGCTGACGTTCGGCGGAGTGCTGGTGGCGGGGTCGACGGTCGCCGAGGACCTGTACGCGATGCAGGTCGGCCCGGAGCTGTGGCTGGTCAGCCCGCCGGGCGCGGAGGACATCGAGGACTTCATGAACCACGGCTGCGAGCCGAATCTCGGGTTCGTCGACGGCTCGGTCACCCTCCACACGCTGCGGCCGATCCGCGCCGGCGAGGAGGTGCTGTGGGACTACAGCACGTCGATGTGCGAACCGGGCTGGAGCGTCCACTGCTCCTGCGGCGCGCCCGGCTGCCGCGGCCGGATCGCCAGCTTCTGCGACCTGCCGCCCGGCGCCCAGGCCCGCCTGCGCCCGCACGCGCTGGCGTACCTGCGCGTCTGAGCGGCGGTCCGCGTGGACATGTTCTTTTGGTCATGCTCGAACGGGCATGCCCTATCGGACATGTCCGGTAGGAGGATTCAAGGTCTTAAAAATTGATCTGGACGGAGCCGGCGCCGAAGCTCAGGTTCGGGGTCGGGCGGTCGCGGTTGTGGCGGGCCAGGGCGACGCCGTTGATGATGCTGGAGACGAGGGAGATCTTGCCGAGGACGAGGGCGCCGAGGCCCAGGACGGGGCGGCCGAAGATGCCGCAATCGCGGCAGTCGGACGGGGGGAACGCGGCGATCATGCCGAGGGTGAGGACGCTGAGGCCGAGCACGACGCCCCAGCCGATCTGGCGCCCGCGCAGCTGATCGTGGCGCTTGGCCCACTTTTGCCAGGCGTCGTCGGCCAACGCCACGGGCTCGCCGGGGATCGGCAGCGGCGCGGGCAGGCCGGCGGGCGGGAGGTAATAGCCGGGCGGAGGGTCGTACCAGCCGGGCGGCGGATCGTAATACGCGGCCGGCGGATCTTTATGAACGGGGGCGCCGCCGGGCGGGTCGGATTCGTAGTACGCGGGCGGCGGATCGTAGTAGCCGGGCGGCGGATCGTAGTACCCCGCCGGCGGGTCGACGTAGATCGGTTGCATGTAGCTCGGCGCGCTCGTGGCGTCGGCGGGGGTCGGGGCCGGCTCGCCGGCGGCGACGACGAGGAGGCTGGAGGCGACCACGAGCGAGGTAAGCGAAGCAAACATCGCCCCACGATATCGCGTCCCGCGTGGCCGCGCCCGCGGGCCGGTCGTCGGCGTGGCGGGGTCGGAAGGCCCGGCGGCAAATCGTCGTTCTCGCGGCGTCCGAGAGCCTCGCGGTCACGCCTCGCGGGCGCCGTCGCACCGGCAGGGGCGGGGCTGCGAGACCGCGCAGGAGGCGCGTCGGCCTCGGAGAGACGCTTGCGCCAGTCGGCAACGAGGATGGCGGAATGCGGCGAGCGAGCGGCGGGTTGCCCCACGCAGCGCCGGGCGGCGCTCGTATGTCGAAGAAGCCGGTGTGTGTATTCGTGGCGCTCGCAGTGAGCGGCTGTGACATGCGACCGCCGCAGGCGCCGGCCCAGGAGGTCCAGCGCCGCGCCGAGCTCGAGGTCGAGGCCAGGGCGGCGACCGTGCAGGAGGCGCAGGCAGAGGAGGCGCTGCGCGCCGCGGAGGCGGCCGAGTCGGCGGCGAAGGAGCGGCTCGCGGCGGTCACTGCCGGCAGCGAGCCGAGCAGCGACGCCGAGCTGGCGATCTATCAGGCGCGGCTCGTCGAGGCGCAGGCGGTGAGCGCGAGCTGCGAGGCGCCGTTCGAGCGGCTGGTCGAGCTTCACGATTATCTGCACCGGTTCGCGTCCGAGCCGCAGCGCGACGCGGCGATCGCCGCGCTCGAGGGCTGCCGCAAGCGCGCGCACGCGGCGAGGAAGCAGGAGCACGCGGCGGCGCAGGTCGAGCTGCGGCGGGAGTTCGCGCTCGAGGTCGAGGCGGCGTTCGACGCCGAGCACCCGGACGCGCGCGGGCGGCTGGTCGCTACGGTGAAGGGGGAGGCGCTGCAGGTCCAGCTGCGCGGGTTCTTCGGCTGGCGGCCGCGCGACTGCGAGGCGAAGGTGCAGGAGCTGTGCGACAGCACGGCGCACTTCCGGTCGATCGTGCTGAGCGCGCCTGACGGGAGGTTCGCGTGCCGACCGCGGGTCGAGCCCGAGGACTACCTGGCGCAGCAGCTGCGCGCCGACGGACTGGCGGACCCGTGGGACCCGGTGATGTCGGGCGTGAGCGCGACGCCGCGAACGAAGCCGCCGCCGCCGCTGGTCGACCCGGACGCGCTGGCGCGGCTGCAACACGAGGCGGTCGGCGCCACGCACGGACGCGAGGCGGCCGCGGCGGCGCTGAAGCACGTGAAGGGGACCGATCGCTTCCTGCGGGAGCGGATCCACGAGCTCGACCGGGCGCAGATCGAGCGACGCACTGCGTGGCAGGAGCACCGGGAGCGGCGCTACCGCAACTTCGCGTTCGCCAGCCTGGCCCCGATCGCGGCCGGCCTGGGGATGTTCGTGTTCGGCAGCGCCCACCTGGCGAAGCTGTCCGCGATCCGTCAAGGCAAGCTGGAGTTCGCGTCGCAGGCCGAGTACGAGACGGCGAAAGATGACGCGGCCCGCAGCACCGCGATCGGCCACCTGGTCGCGCTCCCGCTGCTCGCCGCCGGGATCACGATGTTCGTGCTCGGCGTCCGTAAGCCGCGCGTGAGCGGGCGGATCTCCGTGACCCGCGACGGCCTGCTCGTGCGCTTCTGAGGCCGCGACGGGAGATGTCTCGCAGGACATGCCGTATGGAGCATGTCCTGCGGGACATCCGCATTCACAGCAGCTTCTGCGGGCCCTTGGGGCTCAGCGTCAGCAGCGGCTGGATCAGGCCGTCAGGTAGCGAGTAGACCCACGCGTGCAGGTAGGGGTACTCGCCGTTGGCCCAGGCGTTGCGGATGACGTCGGTCTCGGCCAGGCGGTGGACCTGTTCGACCGTGTTGAGCTCGACCAGCTTGGCCCAGCGCTCGTCCTCGGTCAGCAGGTCGAGCTGCTGGCGGTGCTGCTGGTAGATCTCCGCGACGGGCGCCAGCCAGTGGCTGAGGCGCCCGGGCGGGGCGCCGTTCATGGCCGCCTTGACGCCGCCGCAGCCGTAGTGACCGCAGACGATCACGTGGTGCACCTTGAGCGCCTCGATCGCGTACTGGATCACGCACAGGACGTTGGTGTCGTCGGCGCGGACGAGGTTGGCGACGTTGCGGTGGACGAACAGCTCGCCGGCGTCGGTGACGGTCAGCTGGGTCTCGGGGACCCGGCTGTCGGAGCAGGAGATCCACAAGAACTCGGGCTGCTGGCCGGCGGCAAGGCGCTGGAAGAACTCGGGGTCGATGGCGCGTCGCTCCTGCGCCCACGACTTGTTGGCGAGGAGCAGGCGGCGGGCGGGGTTCATGCGGCGGCCTCTTGCTTGAAGTGGATGTTGAGGCTGGTGGCGCTGCGGCGCAGCTCCACCGTGATGTTGCGGGCCTTGGCCGACAGCAGGAAGTCGTCGATCGCGTCGACGATGTCGGGGTCGATGAACTGGGCCCGGGTGCCGTCGATCAGCACCGTGGCGCCGCTCGGGATCGTCGAGAAGGCGCGCAGCAGCGCCGGCTTGTTGAGGAACGAGACGTCCTTGGCGAACCGGATCAGGTACTCGTGGTCCTCGTGGTTGACCACGATCGCCGACTTGAAGTTGCTGCGGATGACGTAGAAGATGCCGACGCCGACGCCGATGGCCACGCCGACCAGCAGGTCGGTGAGCAAGATCGCCGCCAGGGTGACGAGGAACGGCACGAACTGGCCCTTGCCGCGCTGGTACTGCTCGTGGAACACGCGCACGCTGGCCAGCCGCAGGCCCATGACGATCAGCACCGCGGCCAGCGCCGACAGCGGGATGTGGTTGAGGATCGGCGCCAGCACCAGCACGCTGAGCAGGAGCAGCACGCCGTGGAGGATCGCCGACATCCGCGTGCGCGCGCCGGCGTCGATGTTGGCCGACGAGCGGACGATGACGGCGGTGATCGGCAGGCCGCCGAGCAGGCCCGAGACGATGTTGCCGGCGCCCTGGGCCTTGAGCTCGCGGTCGGTCGGGGTGATGCGGTGGAACGGGTCGAGCTTGTCGGAGGCGCCGACCGACAGCAGCGACTCGACGCTGGCGATGACCGCGATGGTGGCGGCGACCCGCCACACCGCCGGGTCGCCGAGGCGCGAGAAGTCGGGGAACGGCAGCGCGAACAGGATGCCGTACAGGCCGCTGAGGTCGGGGATGGCGACCAGGTGGGTGTTCTCGCTGAGGTGCAGGCCCGGGGCGTAGCGCCGGAACAGCTCGTTGGTAGCCGCGCCGACGACCACCGCCACCAGCGCCGGCGGCATCCACGAGCCGACCATCTTCTTGCCGACCTTCTGCCACGCCAGCAGGGCGATCAGCGCCGCGGCGAAGATGATGAAGGCGCCGAGGTCGGCGTGCTGCACCGCGGCGATGATGTCGGTGAAGGTGTTGCCGCCGCCCTGGCCGACGAAGCTCTCGTCGCCCTCGAAGTCGAGGTCGTAGCCGAGCGCGTGCGGGACCTGCTTGAGCACGAGGATGCAGCCGATCGCCGCGAGCATGCCGTGGACCACCGCGACCGGGACGAAGTGGGCCACCGCGCCGGCCCGCAGCAGGCCGAAGCCGAGCTGCATCACCCCCGCGAGCACGACCGCGAGGATGAAGGCCGGGTAGGCGCCGAGCTCGGCGATGCCGGCGGCGACCACGACGGTGAGGCCGGCGGCCGGACCGCTGACGCTGAGCGGCGAGCCGCTCAAGGCGCCGACGACGAGGCCGCCGACGAACCCCGCGAACAGCCCCGAGAGCAGTGGCGCTCCGGACGCCAGGGCGATGCCCAGGCACAGCGGCAGAGCGACGAGGAAGACGACGAGCGAGGCCGGAATGTCGGCGGCCAGGTGCGCGTGCCAGGGCTGCTTGTCTGGAGTCAAGGGCGGCATCGAGGATGAAGCTGGCTTAATCGGCGGCGACGGCGATGTGATGGCAAGAATCAGGAGAAGAGTCCACCGATAATAAATACGCGAAGATAGGTTCAGATGAAGGATGCATCATACGGTGCTACAAAACCACTCGCAGCCATGGGTTTTATCGAACGGATCAAGCACGCGATCGTCAGCAACGGGGAAGGGATCGCCCTGCGTGACCTCCAGGCCGCTGTTCGCGCCGGCGAGGACCTCCACGGCACCCTCGAGCTGGTCGGCGGCGAGCATGATGTGAATCTGGAGGGGGTGCTCCTCCGCCTCGATGAGGAGCGCCTCATCTACGACAACCCCAGGCACGGGGACTTCGACTTCTGGCGCGAGGCCGCCGCCGTGACGATCCCCCTCGGCCGCTCCCTCGGCCCCGGCGAGCGCCTGCAGGTGCCGGTCGTGCTGCCCCTGCCCGCCGACCTCGAGCCCTCCGCCACCCACCGCCGCTACCGCGTCACCGCCAAGCTGCAGGCCTCCGGCCGCCACCCCAAGGCCAGCGCCCTGGTCGACGTGGTCGTCTGAGCCCGCCTCGCGGCGCCCCGTAAGTCGGTAGCCCAGCCGGTCTGCGGAGCCTCGGCGCTCGTGGCCGTCGATCGCCCGGCAGCGGCCTCTCCTGCGCTCGTCACGGTCGAGCTCGCCGGCCGATTCGCTGCAGATCTGTCTCTTCGGACAGGATCGAGACGCGTCGGTCCGGGTACACTCGTCCGGTCGTGTCCGCGCCCGTCCGCTTTCGTCGCTGCAATCTTCGGTCCCTGGTCCCGTTCGTGCTCGCGCTCGCGTGCGACCGCGGCCCCGCGGCGGGTCCTCCGCCGCCCAAGGCGGAGGCGACGACCGCCGCCCCGACGACCGCCGCGCCGACGCCCGTGCCCGACGCGATCTCCCCGACGCCGGAGGACCCGCCGATGACCCCGCCCGACCTCACGGGACTGACGACCGAGTTGTTGCGCCAGCACGGCGAGGGCCACCGCGCCCGCATCGAGCGTGGGCTGGCGCAGGTGGCGGCGCTGTGGCGCCCGGAGGACGGCGACCTGGCGGCCTTCGTGCGCGAGCACTTCATCAGCGACCCGGTCGCCCTGGCGGCCACGTTCGCCCGCTTCGAGTCGGTGTTCGAGCAGATCGACGGCCACACCCACGAGGTCGGCCGCGAGGTCCGGCGCGCGACGGAGGTCGACACCGGCCCGATGCTGGGGGTCGACCCGCTGCTCGCCACCTACGATCCGTTCGCCCACGTCACCGAGGACCTGTTCCAGGCCAAGGTCGGCTTCGTGGTCCTGCTCAACTTCCCGCTGACGACTCTGGCCGAGCGCAGCGAACATGGCCCGAAGTACAGCCGCCAGGAGTGGGCCGAGGTCCGCCTGGGCGCTCGCTTCGGCCGCCGCGTGCCGGCCGAGGTGCGCCAGGCGGTGACCCGCGTGACCGCCGACGCCGACCTTTACATCGCGCAGTACAACGTCTGGATGCACCACCTGGTCGATGAGACAGGTGCGCGCCCGTTCCCGTCCGGCCTGCGCCTGATCAGCCACTGGAACCTGCGCGACGAGCTCAAGGGCCGCTACGCCGATCCCGACGGGCTGAAGAAGCAGCAGATGATCGTCAAGGTGATGGAGCGGATCGTGACCCAGACGATCCCCGCGGCGGTGATCGACAACCCGCACGTCGACTGGGACCCGTTCACCAACGCGGTGAGCGCCGCGCCGGCGAGCGAGGTCGAGGCCGACGCGCCGCCGCGCCCGGTCGCACTCGACGGCGCGCGCGAGGACGATGTCCGCTACCGCAAGCTGCTCGCCAACTTCCACGCGGCCCGGCAAGAGGACAAGTACGTGCCGATCGCCCCGACCGCGATCGCCCGCAGCTTCGAGCTCGGCCGCGAGCTGCCGGAGGCCCGCGTCAAGGCGCTGCTCGAGCAGGTGCTGACGTCGCCGCTGGTGGCCCGCACCGCGGCGCTGATGAAGCAGCGCCTCGGCCGCGAGCTCGGGCCGCAGGACCTGTGGTACGCCGGCTTCCGCGGCAACGCGGCCCACTCCGAGGCGGAGCTCGACAAGCGCACGAAGGCCCGCTACCCGACGCCGGAGGCGTTCGCCCGCGACATGCCGCGGCTGCTCCAGGGCCTCGGCTTCGCGGCGCCGAAGGCCAAGTTCCTCGCCGAGCACATCCTCGTCGACCCGTCGCGCGGGGCCGGGCACGCGCTGCAGTCGCTGCGACGCGGCGACTTCCCGCACCTGCGCACGCGCGTGGGCACAGGCGGCATGGACTACAAGGGCTACAACATCGCCGTCCACGAGCTCGGCCACAACGTCGAGCAGGTGTTCTCGCTGTACTCGGTCGACCACACGCTGCTCGCCGGCGTGCCCAACAACGCGTTCACCGAGGCGCTCGCGTTCGTGTTCCAGGCCCGCGACCTCGAGCTGCTCGGCGTCGGCAAGCCCGACCCGGCGAGCGAGCGCGAGCGGGTGCTGGCCGACTTCTGGGCGACCTTCGAGATCGCCGGCGTCGCCCTGGTCGATGTCGCCGCGTGGCACTGGATGTACGACCACCCCGAGGCGACCCCGGCCGAGCTGCGCGAGGCGGTGGTGAAGATCGCACAGGACATCTGGGACCGCTATTACGCGCCGGTGCTCGGCAGCCCGGGCACGCCGCTGCTCGGCATCTATAGCCACATGATCTCGTATCCGCTGTACCTGTCCGACTACCCGCTCGGCCACCTGATCGCGTTCCAGATCGAGGAGCACATCGCCAAGGCCGGCAAGCTCGGCCCGGAGTTCGAGCGCATGGCCTCGCTCGGGGCGCTGACGCCCGACCTGTGGATGACGCGAGCCACCGGTGCTCCGGTCGCCGCCGAGCCGCTGCTGCGGGCCACCGAGGCGGCGCTCGCGGGCGCCGGCGCGCCCGCGCCTTGACGCGCCCGCGCCGGGGTGCTTCGCTGGGCGCGATGTTTGGGTTGATTTTTTGGACGGTCGAGGTCGTGGGCCAGGTCGACGCCGACCGCTGGCGGATCCAGCAACACCTCGAGGCGGTGGAGACGGAGCTGCGGGCGCGCGACACGTCGCACCTGCCGCCGGCGCTGCAGGCCGAGCGCGCGCGCAACCTCGATCGCCTGCACGTCTATCGCGTGGCCGGGCTGTTCCCGCACAACTCGGAGTTCATCGGCGAACGCGTGCCGTTCTTCATCGACGAGGACGGGGTCGCGTGCGCGGTGGGTCACCTGGTCATCGAGTCAGGTTTCGCCGAGGTGGCCGCCGAGATCGCCGAGCGGGAGAACAACGCCCGCCTGCTCGACATGACCCACCCTGCGCTGTCGGGGTGGATCGCCCAGAGCGGCCTGACCGCGGAGGAGTGCGCGCGGATCCAGCCGGAATACTGCGACTGCGGCCCGGAGTTCACGCCGGTGTGCGGCGTCGACGGGGTGAGCTACGCCAACGCCTGCTACGCGGAGACCTGCGCGGGCGTGGCGATCGCCCACGAAGGCGTGTGCAAGGGCGAGGGCAGCAGCAGCGGCTGGCCGGAGCCGGGCACGGGCACCGGCCAGGACGAGACGACGGGCGGCGAGACGACGTCGAGCGGGACGAGCGAGGCGACGGACAGCGAGACGACGTCGAGTGAGACGACGAGCGAGACGACGTCGAGTGAGACGACGAGCGGGACGACGTCGAGTGAGACGACCGCGAGCGGGACGACGTCGAGTGAGACGACTGGAAGTGAGACGACGTCGAGCGAGACGACGGGGAGCGAGGCGACGAGTGGGACGACGTCGAGCGCGCCCACGTCGAGCGAGACGACCGCGGGCGAGGAGCCCGGCAGCTCGAGCGGGTCGGGCGGCGAGGACGAGCGCCGGAGCGGATGTTCTTTGGGACAGGATTCGTCGGGCGCGCCGGCGCTGGCGTTGTCGCTCGTGCTGGTCGCGCGGCGCCGGAGGGTTCGGGCATGACGACGCCGAAGATCGCGGCGTTGCCCCTGCTGTCGCTCGTGCTCGCCTGCGGCGACCCGAGCGGCGGCTCGGGGTCGGGCGCCACGAGCACGAGCAGCGAGACCGACGAACCCACCGACGAACCGCCGACGACGGGCACGAGCGGCGAGGCCGAGACCGAGAGCGGCAGCAGCGACTCCGGTACCACGAGCGATCCTTCGGGCGAGGCGAGCACGGGCGCCGCGAGCACGGGCGAGGAAAGCACGGTCGACGCAAGCACGGGTGAGGCGAGCACGGGCGAGGCGAGCGCGGGGAGCACGGGCGAGGCGAGCACGGGCGATCTGCCGGCGCCCACGTGCGAGCCGGGCGACGGCGGAGGCGTGCTCGTGTGGTCGCAGAGCGAGGCGCAGCTGCCCGGCTTCATGCCGGCTCTCGCCGGCGGGGCCGACGATTCGGTGGTGCTCGCCGGCCAGACGGGCGTGGGCGACGACGGCGACGCGTTCGTCGAGCTGCGCGACGCCCAGGGCGCGACGCTGTGGAGCGACCTCTACGCCGGCGTCAACGGCCTCCAGGACCGGGCGGTCGACGTGGCGGTCGACCCGGCCGGGTTCATCCACGTGCTGGTGGCCGAGTCGATCCTCGCCGTCGAAGGCGAGCAGATGGGCACGTACGACGGCCGCCTGGTGGTGCTCCGCTACGCGCCCGACGGCGCCCACGTGTGGCGCTGGGAGCACGAGCGCCCGCCGGCCGCGCCGTGGACCTCGTATTCGCCGGGGGGCAAGCTGGCGGTCGACGGCCAGGCGATCTTCGTGGTCGAGCACGCCTTCGACGGCCCGTTCGAGCACGTGCGCCTCGACGCGTTCGGCAACGTCCTGGGCGAGACGACCCTGGCGGTGCCGGCGTGGCTCCACTACAACTCGCGCTACGACCTCGGTCCCGACGGTTCGGTGGTGATCGCCGCCCGCGTCGGGGACCCCGACCGGCTGTGGGTCGGCCGCTTCGACGACCAGGGCGCGTCGAGCTGGTCGCTCGACTTCGAGGACGAGGACTCCCACCCGGACTCCGTGCTCGTCGGCGAGGACGGAGCGGCCTACGTGCTCGGGTCGCTGAACGAGAACCCGGGCGTGCTGTCGGTGCGCAAGTTCTCCGGCGACGGGTCGGTCGCGTGGACCCAGCCGTTGCCCGACGCGAGCCTGCAGGGCATCCGCTTCGGCGGCGCGATCCGCCCGGACGGCGCCCTGCTGCTGCTCGGCGGCAACAAGCAATCCGGCCAGCGCATGGATCTGTGGGCGGGGATGATGGCGGCCGAGGGCGCGCTGCTGTGGACCTTCGAGCACGAGTTCGGCCCGCCGCACAGCTGGGGCGACGGCAACACCGCGGCGTTCACGTCGAGCGGGGCGGTGGTCGTCAGCGGGAGCTTCGACGGGGAGGGCGGCAAGTCGCAGCCGTGGCTGGGCCGGCTGTGCGGGGGCTGAGCGCCATGGCATGCCCGAAGGGTCATGCTGCGAAGGACATTGCCTATCAGGCATGTTTTTATGAGCATGTCCGATAAGCCATGTTCATTCGGGCATGGTCAATTGATGGTCGGGATATAGCGGGCACGTCGGCGTCAAGTTTGTCGGGCGAGCTCGGCCCGGAGTTCGAGCGCATGGCCTCGCTCGGGGCGCGGACTTCCGAGCGGTGGCCGACCCGAGTGGCTGATGCGCCGGTGGCCGCCGAGCCGCTGCTGCGGGCCACCGAGGTTGCGCTCGCGGGCGCCGGCGCGCCGGCGCCTTGACGCGACCGCCCCTGAGTGCTTCGCTATGCGCAATGCTTGGATTGATTTTTTTGGCACTTGAAGTCACGGGCCAGGTCGAAGCCGACCAGGCCCGTATCCAGAGACACCTCGAGGCGGTCGAGACGGAGCTGCGGGCGCGCGACACGTCGCACCTGCCGCCGGCGCTGCAGGCCGAGCGCGCGCGCAACCTCGACCGCCTGCACGCCTATCGCCTGGCCGGTCTGTTCCCGCACAACCCCGAGTTCATCGGCGAGCGCGTGCCGTTCTTCATCGACGAGGGCGGGGTCGCGTGCGCGGTCGGTCACCTCGTCATCGACTCGGGCTTCGCCGACGTGGCCGGCGAGATCGCCGAGCGCGAGAACAACGCCCGCCTGCTCGACATGACCCACCCGGCCCTCTCGGGGTGGATCGCCCAGAGCGGCCTGACGGCAGAGGAGTGCGCGCGGATCCAGCCGGCCTACTGCGGCTGCGGCGGGGAGTACGAGCCGGTCTGTGGCGTGGACGGCAACAGCTACGGCAACGCCTGCTACGCCGAGACCTGCGCGGGCGTGGCGATCGCCCACGAGGGCGTGTGCAAGCCGCAGGAGAGCACCAGCGACTGGCCCGACGCGGGCACGAGCACGGGCCCGGGCGACTCGACGGGCGACGACTCGAGCGGCGGCGAGACCACGGGCGAGCAGCCCGGCGGATCGAGTGATTCCAGCTCGGACTCGGAGGGCCACGACGGCGAGCACCAGCGCAAGTCCGGCTGCTCTTTGGGACAGGATGCCGTCGGCGCGCCGGCGCTGGCGCTGCTCCTCGTGCTGGCCGCGCGGCGGCGGAGGGCCCGGTCATGACGGCGGCGAAGATCGCAGTCATCCCCTTGTTGTCCGTCCTGGTCGCCTGCGGCGGCGGGGGCGGCGAGTCCGAGACCGACGACGGCAGCACGAGCGGCAGCAGCTCCGAGACCGGCAGCAGCAGCGCGCCGACCAGCTCGAGCGGCGACGTCGAGACCGGTGACGCGCCGGCGTGCGCGCCCGGCGAGGGCGGCGGCGCGCTCGAGTGGTCGCAGTCGGCGGCGATGCTCCCGGGCTTCGTGCCGTGGCTGGCGGCCGGGCCCGACGACTCGGTGGCGATCGCCGGCGGCACGGCCGCGGGCGACGCGGTGGTCGAGCTGCGCGACGCCGCGGGCGGCGTAAAGTGGACCGATGTCTACGCCGGCGCCCACGGCCTCGACGACGTCGCGCTCGATGTCGCGGTCGACCCGGAGGGGTTCGTCCACGTGCTGGTGCGCGAGGTGATCCTCTCGGTCCAGGCCGAGACGATGGGCACCACCGACGCGCGCCTGGTGGTGCTGCGCTACGCGCCCGACGGCGCCAAGCTGTGGCGCTGGGAGCACGAGCGCCCGCCGGTCGAGCCGTGGGGCTCGTACGACCCGGAAGGCAAGCTGGCGGCCGACGGCGAGGCGATCACCGTGGTCGAGTGGGCGTTCGATCAGCCGTTTTCCCACGTGCGGCTCGATCGGTTCGGCAACGTGAAGGCCGAGACCACGCTCGCGGCGCCGGAGACCCTCGACTTCCGGGTCCGCCTCGACGTCGGCGCCGACGGCTCGACGGCGATCGCCGCCCGCGCCGAGCTCCCCGACCGCCTGTGGGTCGGCCGCTTCGACGCCAGCGGCGCGCCGCTCTGGTCGGTCGACCTCGAGAGCGAAGACAAGCCGGGCTCGGTGTTCGCCGCGGACGACGGCGCCGCGTTCCTGACGGCCTCGTTCGACGCCGATCCGGGCCTGGGCTTCTCTGCGCGCAAGTTCACCGGCGACGGGGCGATCGCGTGGACCCAGCCGCTGGCGATCGAGAGCCAGGACGACATCGCCTTCGGCGGCGCGGTCCGCTGCGACGGCGCGCTGGTGCTGGCCGGCGGCGCCGACAAGCCGCCGCAGCCCGACAACGAGTGGGGCCAGCGGCGTGACCTGTGGGTGGGGCTGCTCGGGCCCGATGGCGCGCTGCTGTGGAGCTTCGAGCACGAGTTCGGCGGGCCGTTCAGCTGGGGCGACGGCAACACCGCGGCGTTCACCAGCAGCGGCGCGGTGGTCGTCAGCGGCAGCTTCCTCGGCGAGGACGGCGGCAACTACCAGCCGTGGCTGGGCCGCCTGTCCGGCGGATGATTGAAAGAACATGTACGAAAGGGCATGCCCACAGGGGCATGCCCTTCAGGACATGTATATTCTTATAAAAGAATCACATCGGCGTCGGGTTGACGATCTTGGTGCCGGTGCCGCCGAGGTACGAGTAGCTGTCGTGCTGGTCCCAGCCGACGACGATGACGCTGAACGGGACTTCGCCGCCCTCGAGGACGTGGACGCCGTCGCCGAGCGGGACGCGGGCGACCTCGTAGTCGCTGTCGGCGACCGGGTTCCACTGGGAGTCGGGGATCGGGACGCCGTCGATGGTGACGGTGGCGCCGGCCTCGCGGGTGAACACGCCGACGTCGTTGATCCACGTCGCGGGCACGAGGATGACGTAGCGCGGCAGGAACTGCTCGACCGAGGGGATCTGCACGGCCGCGGGGTCGCCGATGCTGAAGAACTGGTCCGGCAGGTTCTCGGCGCCGGTCATGTAGTTCATCACGCCGATCGGCTTGTCGGCGGTGATCTCGAAGTCACCCGGCTCGGCCATGGGGCCGCCGGCGTAGAACTCGACCACCTCGCCCTTGTCGAGGATGATCGGGTTGGGCGGGAGGCCGGTGATCTGGGCGTCGGCGTTGAGGGTGACGGTGGTGCCGTCCTCGGCGCCGTAGATCTGCCACAGCGACGGCTCGGGCGCGTTGACGCTGCGCACGGCCGTGCGCGCGCCGATGAAGTGCTTGCCCCACAGGCGCACGCCGCTGATCTGCTCCTCCATGTGGTCGCAGCAGCAGACGTTGGCCGGGATGAGGGCGCACTCCTGCCCGGCGAACAGCATGAACGGGGTCTCCTTGGCGCTCTCGAAGATCGTGCCGGTCATCGAGGTGCCGAGGCTCTGCACCGCGACGCTGAGCACGTCGCCCTCGTTGAGGGTGATCTCGAACGGCACGCCCGGCTGACCGGCGGGCACGCCCGAGCCCGCGGCGGTGGTGGTGCTCGGCGTGACCTTGATCTTGGTGTTGTCCATCACCGCGACCGCGCTGGCGTAGCTGTGCTGGAAGGTGTTGGTGTTGTCCATCATCGACGTCCACGCGATCACGTGGTTGATCGAGTCGAGGCCGGTGACGGGGTACAGCATCGAGGCGTCCGACAGGTACGAGGCGGAGCCGTCGACGGGGTTGAACTGGTAGGCGATCACCGGCACCGTCGACTTGACGCGGTAGGCGAAGCCGGGCGCGAGCTGGCTGTCGTCGGTGTGCTGATCGGGCAGGTTGAAGGTCTGCAGCCCGAGCGCGTTGATCGGGGTCGGGCCGGCGATCATGTTCCACACGCCGCCCTGCTTGCGCTCGATGGTGATCGTGGCCTGCTGGTCCTTCTGCACGTTGGCGACCGCGACCGCGAACTGGCCGGTCTCGGCGGAGTCGTGCGAGTCCATGTCGAGGGCGTAGAAGGCGCAACCGACGGTGCTCTTCGACAGCTCGGCCTGCTCACAGGTCTCGGGGATCTCGCCGAAGAAGGGGTCTTCACCGGTGGTCGAGTCGCCGGTGGTCGTGGTGGTGTCGACGGTGGTGGTGCCCTGCGTGGTCGTGGTGTCGACGGTGGTGGTGCCCGGGCCGGTGGTGGTGGTGTCGGGGCCGGTCGTGCTCGTCACCGGGGTGTCGGTGGTGCCCGGACCGGTCGAGGTCGGACCCTGCGTGGTGCCCGTCTCCGTCATGCCCTGCGTCCCGGTCCCCTCGGTCGGCGGGGTGGTCGTCGGCGTGTCGGTGTTGCTGGCAGCGGTGGTCCCCGGGTCGGTCGTCGCCGTGGTCGTCCCCGCAGACATCGTCGCGACGTTGGTCGCGGAGCCGCCTCCGTTGTCGCCGCACGCAGCGAGGAGCGAGGCCGCGAGGGCTGCCGAGGTACACGCGTTCATACACAGGCGATGCGTCATGGCGGCAGCGTAGGGGCTCCCCCTCGCGCTCGTAAAGCAGATATCGCCGTCGGGGCGGCGAATCTCGGGGCGCTGGAGCGCGCGGCGAGGTCGCGCACGCTAGCGAGCGCTTCACTTGGGGATGTTCGAGGAGACATGTCCCAAGGAGCATGGAGGTTTCGTCGTTTTGCTCGACCTCGGCCCGCGCGCAGCCGGCCGGCGCAGACGAGGTGTTCCACCCGATCGCCGGCCGCCGGGAATGTCGGCGCGCGCCGGCGCGTGGTAGGGGGTGACGATGCGCTCCGACGCCCAGGACGGCCCCCGCGCTCGCGCCCGCGCGTGGCTGCCGGACACGGCGCTGGCGTTGGGGGTGTTCGTGGCCCTCAACGTGCTCGGCGCCGCGATCGCGGGGCCGCGCTTCGACGTCACGGGGGCGTGGATCAGCCTGCCCGAGGGGACAGGTTCATCTGTCTTCAAGGCCATGTTGTCGGCGACTCTGATCGCCCGCGGGCTGGGGCCTCTGCGCCGGGGGTGGGCGCGGGTGCTGGCAGTGGTGTGCCTGCTGGCGGTCGCGCTGGCGGCGGCGTGGGACACCGCGGTCTACTTCGCGCTGCTGCTGGGCGGGCGGATCGCCACGCCGCTGCCGTTCCCGAGCTCGGTGCTGGTGCTGGCGCTGTCGCTGGCGCTGGCGGTCACGGCGGCGCGGTCGGGGCCAGCGAGGGTATGGTCTTCGGGACAGGTGGCGCGCAGCCTGGCGACGGCGGCGGGGGTGGCGTGCGCGCTGCCGCTGCTGCTGATGCTGACGTTCGGCCCGACCCGCTACGCCCGCGAGGCCGACGCGATCGTGGTGTTCGGGGCGCGGGTCTACAGCGACGGGACGCCGTCGCTGGCGCTGGCCGACCGCGTCGACGAGGGCATCCGGCTGTACCACCGGGGGCTGGCGCCGAGCTTGATCATGAGCGGGGCGATCGACGAGGACCACGGGGTCTCGGAGCCGCAGGCGATGAAGGCCCGGGCGATCGCGGCGGGGGTGCCGGCCTCGGCGATCGTGCTCGACGAGCTGGGAGTCGACACCGCGGCGACGGTCGAGCAGACTGCCGAATGGTTGCAGCAGCGCGGGGTGCGACGGGTGCTGGCGGTCAGCCATTATTATCACCAGCCGCGGGTCAAGCTGCTGTTCGAGCGCGCGGGTGTGCTGGCCTACACGGTGCCGGCGACGATGAGCCGGCGATTGCTCAAGGAGCCGTGGTTCGTCGGGCGCGAGGTGCTGGCGTACTATGCGGCGTGGCTGTCGCCGTTCCTGCCGGAGCGATAGCGGAGCGCGCGAGGTGGGAGCGGAGGCCCGCGGCTCGCCCGCGGTCGCGCGCGCGGAGCAGTCCGACCCTCCTTCACCGATCCGCACCGCCACGTGCGCTAGCTCGGCGCATCCTCGCAGCGATAGGTGCCAGCGCTCACCGCAGGGTACGGCGCGGCGCCCGTCGCCTCAGCCGACAGACCGCCGCTTGCGGACGAACCAGCGAATGATGTCGATCACGGTGCCCACGCCGAGGCCGATCGCGCCGAGCATCAGGAACGTGGCGACGGCCGCCAGGTCTTCGAAGCCGCCGGTGTTGGGTCCGGCGAAGGCGCGGATCAGCAGCACGTAGCCGAGGAGCAGTCCGACCTGCGCCAGCAGGAAGCCGAGGCGGGCGCCGAGAAAGCCGAACACGACCGGCACCGCGGCGATGAGCGACAGCGACAGCGCCGCTCCGCGCAGGGTCTCGAGCGTCGGGCCCTGGCCGGTGTTGAGATAGGCGGCGAGCATCGCCAGGCCGGTCCACAGCGCCGCGGTGACGAGGAGGACGAGGAGCCAGCGCGGACTGAGGGCGGGCGGGACCATGATTCGCAGTCTAGCGCCGGCGCATCCGCGCGCGAGCGGCCGTGGGTGGCGGTCACGCGAGAGGCCGTGCGTGGCGAACACGCGCGGTCCGGCCTCTCGCGGGCTGGCCGCGCAGGTCGCGGGCGAGAGGCCGTGCGATGCGTGGGCCTCCGCGGTCGAGGCAGCGCCTCGCGGTCACGCCTGCGCGCGGTCACTCGCGGGGTGCGAATCGCCGCAGAGCTCCGCGACGGCGTCGGCGATCAGGTGCTGCCAGGCGTCGACGAGGCAAGCGTGGTGGGCCGCGGCGTCGAGGCGGCCGTGATGGGCCAGCAAAGCGGTCGACGGAGCGGGCGCGGGCGGTTCGGCGCGCATGGCCGCGGCGTGCATGTCGCGCGCGAGGGCGCGAACGGCCGACCGCACGGTCTCGCCGCCTTGCGTGACTGCCCAGGCGACTGTGGCCCACGCGAGGGCGGCGTGTTCGGCCTCGTCGTCGGCGATCCTGGCGAGCCCGGCGGTGACGGACGGATCGGTGCAGCGCCGGGCCGCGCGCGTGGCCACCAGCGCGGCGATCGTCTCGCCGACGCAGCCCTCGACGAACGTGTCGCAGGCGAGGCGGACGAGCTCGGCGGTGTAGCTGCAATGACCGGCGCCGAGGGCCTTCGTGGCGGCCTCGTCGAGGTGTGCGCGCGCGCCGGGCGGGGCCTCCGCGGACTTTCGCTCGGGGTCGACGATGCCGTGGATCGCGGCGGGGCAATCGAGCGACTTCGTCAGGTCCGCGGTGCGCTTTTGGGCCTCTTCGAGGGTGCCCGACCAGGTGCCGGACGGGCAGGTCGGTCGCGGGTATTGTGAAATGGGTGGCTCTGCGATCGGAGGGGATGGCGGGTCCGGCGGGTCGGACGGCGGCTGGGGGCTCGTCGTGGGCTTGTCGACCGCGACCGGCTCGACGGCCTTCGGCGTGGGGACAACCTCGGAGGTGCCGGGCGACGCGCAGCCTGCCGCGGTGAGCAGCGAGACGGAGGCGACCCGCAGGCGCGCCCGGAGCGTGAGGATGTCGCGAATCATCGCTGCGACTCTATCGCGGCACCACGAGCGATTGCACGCGGAGGCATGAGTCTGCCGCGCTCGCGCGCCGTGGAGCGCGAGCGGACCCGCGGCTGGTTCGCCTGTTGGATACCGGTTTCTCGGCGCCGGAGTGTCGCTCGCCGACGAAGCGAAGGGTCGCGTCACCCCGGTGGTTGGTTGATCTCGCCGAGGCTGAGGCCTCCGGGGTAGGCGTAGCTGATCCGGCAATCGTAACCATAGACCTCGATGCCGAACTTGACCGACTGGCTGCGGATGTCGTGCGGGCCGTCGGGGATCAGGAAGCGCGCGTAGGCGAGGTCGCCGACGCCGAGCGGGGTCGGCGAGGGCAACGCTGTGCCGTCGAGCTCGATCGTGTTCCAGCCGGCCTCGGGGGCGACCACGGTGAGCATGTCCCAGCCGTAGGTCTCGGGGGTCAGGAAGGTGTAGCTGCTGCGGTGCTGGGCGGTCGGCGGGATGAAGGTGATCGCGGGGTCGCCGAGCTCGGTGGTGTCCTGCGAGGGGATGTCGCAATTCTTGGAGATGAAGGCGCCGGGGTACTCGGCGTCGTCCTTGGGCCCGTGTGATTGGTCCTGGCTCAGCATGTAGTGGGCGACCATGAACGCCTCGGTGCCCTCGACGCGGAACGACGCGGCGGTGAGGAGCTCGTGGAACTGGCCCTCGTCGAGCGTGACCTCGTCCTGGTGGTCGCCGGTGAAGGTGAGGACGGTGCCGTCCTTGTCGGCGATGAAGCGGTAGAGGTCGGGCTCGTCGCTGCGCGGGCGGAACTTGACGACCGCGTAGTCCTTGCCCCAAGCCGTGCGCGGCGGGACCTGCTCCTCGAGGTAGTCCTTGTAATAGTTCATGCCGGGGCCGGGCAGGCTCATCGCCGGCGAGCCGGTCATGACGGCGACGGGGGCGGTGCTGCTGACGCGCATGCCGGTGAAGTCGGCGACGCTGCCGCTCGGCGAGACGATCCGCAGCGCCTGCTGGGCGTCGACGGTGTGCGTGCTGCTGCCGCCGCCGGCGAGGCCCGGGACGCCGCCGCCGGCCTCCGTACCACCCTGCATCCCGGTCGGCATCTCCACGGTCACCTCGTTTCCGTCGACCATGCTGACGATGCTGACCCAGCTGGCCGAGAAGTCGCTGTTGTGATAGCTGGGCACCAGGTAGTCCTGGCCCCACGCGTGCGCCGGGAGCAGCAGCGAGGCGTCGGCGGTCGCCACCTGCGACGACGAATACGGGCTGAACTGATAGGCGACCACCGGCACGTCGCTCTCGAGCCGCAGGACCTGCTTGAGGACGCCGGTCTGCACCGGCATGGCGTGCTGCGTCAGCGCGGCCGAGAGGGCCGGGAGGATGAAGGTGTGAAGCTGCTTGGGCGCGACCGCTGCGGCCTCGATCACCTCGCCGGCTGCGCCGTAGAGGGTGACGTTGGCGTCGACGTTGCCGCTGGTGTTGGCGGCGACGACGGCCCACGGCAGATCGGTGCCGCTGTCGCCGACTGTCGGCGCGAACAGGCAGCCGGCGCTGGTCAGGTTCATCGCCGCGAGCTCGCAGGTGCTCTCGTCGACCGGGCCGGTGTCGTTGATGTCGGGCATCGCCCCCAGGTCGAACTTGGCTCCCCCGGTGGTGCTCGTGCCGGTCGGGCTCGCGGTGGTCGAGGTGGTGGGCAGACCCGCGGTCGAGGTCGAGGTCGATGACTCGGTGGTGCCGGGGCCGGTGGTCATCTCGGTGGTGGCGGGGAGCGAGGTCGTGCCGGTCGTCGTGCCGCCCTCGGTGGTGGCGGCGGGCGCAGCGGCGCAGGCGCAGACGAGGACGTGGAGACCCAGGGATAAGCTGCGGCGCATGTGCAGATGGTAGGCCGAACGCCGTCTGGAGGCGATCGCCCCGCGGGTGATTTCGTACCTGACCGAAGGTTCATGCGCGCAGTCGAGCGCGGGCCGAGATGTTCGCCATACGAGGCGGTCCGGCAGTTCCGGGGCCGCTGCGAGCGGACGACTCGATGAGCGGGCGACGAACGGGGCCGAGCGCGTCCCCCCGCGGACGACGAAGGCCACGCCGCGATGACCACGGGAGCCGAGGCGCGGCTGCGCCACGCGCAGGCGTTCCGCGTGTCGCCGCGCTCACGCGGACTGGCGAGGAGGAAGCCGAGGGCGACATGCGTGGCAGTGCGCGTCGGCCGACGCCGACGCCGCGACGCCTCTGCCGGGAAAATCTTGGCAAACGATCCGCGTCACGACCGACCGAGGCAAGCTCGTTGCTGTGCTCGCTGTCGTGGGTGCCCAGCTGGGTGGCGACGAGCGGGTCCTATTATTAAGGGATCGCCGATGGCACCGACGTCGGCTGCTGCAGACGCTGGGCCGTGCCGACATTCCTCGCCGTGGACCGCGGAAAGGTCGTGATCCTCGCCGCAGTGCCCGAGCTACAGCGGCCGGGAGCACGCGGCGCAGACCGGGAGCTCGCGCTGTGGTCGGCCGCATCGCCCTGGTCGCGCGAGTCGGGTCCCGTCGCGGAGCGCGCCGAGCGCGGCGGGCGTCGAGCTGCAGGGAGCCGACCTCGCAGTCGATTGCCCACACCCGACATTGCGGTGAGGCCGAGGGGCCCCGTAAAAAAGCACACGAGCGCGACGACCTCGTCGTCGCGCTCGCGTCATTCGTCCCAGGCGCGCGGGCGGGCCCGCGCGGCGATCGTCACTGGATGACGCACACGCCGGCGCCGCCGGGGCCCGCGTGCGGGCAGTGCAGCTCGTCGTCGGTCGCCGCGACTCCTGCGTGGTACAGGCGGCAGCCGACGGTGTCGCCGTCGACGTCGGCGCTGGTGCCCGGGTACCAGTGGCCGCACTGATCGAGGCAGTCGGCCTCGTCGTTGTACATGTTGAGGTCGGCGGTGCAGTTGGCGAAGTAGTCGGTGCAGTAGTCGTCGCAGCTGGGCGCGCCCGCGTCGACGCACACGCCGGCGCCGTTCGGGCTGGCATGCGGGCAGTGCTCGTTGGCGTCGACGGTGCTGGCGACCGTCACGTGGTAGAGGCGGCAGCCGAGCGTGTCGCCGGCGGTGTCGGCGGGCGTGCCGACGGGCCACTGGCCGCACTGGTCGAGGCAGGCCTGCATGTTGTCGTACTCGGCGAAGTCGGTGCACGCGTCGAGGTAGATCCCGCAGTACGCCTCGCAGGTGACCTCGCCGCCGGTGGTGGTCGTGTCGGTCGTCGTCGTGGTGTCGTCGGTCGTCGAGGTCGGCGTCGTCGGGGACGTCGTCGTCGTCGTGTCCGGCCCGGTCGTCGGATTCTCGGTATCCGTCCCGGTGGTGGTCGTCGTGGTGCCGTCCGTCGTCGTGTCCGTCGTCGCGTCGGTGGTGGCTTGCGACGTGCCGTCGGTGGTGGACTCGGTGGTCGTGTTCCCGTTGTCGCCGCAGGCGACGAGGCCGAGAATCAGCGGGGAGATGAGAATCCAAGCTGCCTTACGCATCAGGAGCATCCTTCGCAGGTGTGGTCCGCGAGGATATCGTAACGGCGCCGCGGAAGTTACACGCTCCGAACCGGCCCGTCGGCCGCGCGCTTGCGCTTCGCAAGGTTTATGAATGTGCGGTCGAATGCTCGTATTCGGTCGGTGAGTCCCGGCAAAAAATTTGTCGAGCCTGCTGCCGATCCGATCGGTCGTCCTGTTCGTACGGCCCTGTTGGCCCTCATCGGCCGAGGTGGGGCGTACCCGGCGCGAGCGCGGCCGATTTCGCCGCCCGCGTCGCGCGAATGAGCGGAGGCGCGTCGTCGCCCGAGAGAATTTCGTGTTCGCCGTGTCGGCCGCAGATCCAAAGCACCCGCGGAGGAGTAGGATGCTTTCGACTTGACGACGGTCGCGGCTCTGGCGGGCCCGACCGGACGAGGAGGCTCGATGTACAAGAACTTGAGAGCGAAATCTGGGCTGGTGATCGTGGCGGCTGCTGCGATCTGCGGGGGGAACTGGTGGGCGTCGAACGTCCGCGCGTCCGACCACGACGAGTCTCCGCTCGTGAAGATGGACGCCGCGCAGGACATCACCGATGTCTACGTGTTCGAGAGCGGCGCCAACAAGACCACGATCATCGTCTGTTGGGCCGGCTTCAACGACAGCCGCCCGCAGCCGGACGACTCGGCGCTGTACGACGGCAACGCCTTGTACGCCATCAAGGTCGACAACGACGGCGACAACGTGGCGGACCTGACGTTCTACTGGCGCTACGGGACCAACGCGAAGGACGAGATCGGCATCCAGTGGACGGGCATCCCCGGCACGGACGTGCCGGCGGTCGGACCGGTGGAGTCTACCTTCGACGCCGGACAGTTCGCGCGCGTGTGGACGGGCCACGCCGACGACCCGTTCTTCTTCGACGCGCAGGGCTACCTCGAGGGGCTCGACACCGCGGCGGTGAGCTTCGACAGCAAGCGCGACTTCCTCGCCGGGTTAAACGTGACCGCGGCGGCGATCGAGATCGACACGGACGTGCTCACCGGCGGGAACCCGATCCAGGTGTGGGCGACCTCCGCGAGGAAGGAGTAGGAGGCCACCATGAAGACTTACGTGACCATCCACGCAGTTCTCGCGACGGCGCTGCTCTTCGCGCCGGCGTGCGGCGACGACAAGGGCAGCACCGACACCGACGCCACGACGACCACCAACGAGACGACCGACACCACCGCGTCGACCACCGACACCACGGGGCCGACGGGCACGGTGACGACGGAGGACGAGACGGCGACGACGACGACGACGACGGCGCCGACGACCACCACGTCGCCGACGACCACCAACGGCACGACCGACACCGGCGGTGACGACGGCTTCGTGTTCCCGACCGAGCCGTTCGACGCGTACACGCAGATCGACCGCCACGGCGCGGTCGAGGCCGGGACGGCGGGCATCGCCGCGGCGCAGGGTCTGGGCTTCAACATGGGCTCGGACATCTCGATCCGCGACGACTACAACGCCAGCAACCCGGTCGAGGACGCCGCGGGCATGTGGCTGCCCGAGATCGGCGCGAGCATCACGTTCTTCCACGACGCGTTCGACGACGACCTGATGATGCTGAACCTCGTGCCCGCGACCGTGCAGGAGACGGTCGACCAGGCGGGGCCGGTCATCGTGCCCGACACGATCAAGTACGATCCGAGCAAGCCGACCGGCTACCCGAACGGCCGCGCGCTCACCGACCCGGTCGTCGACATCACGCTCGCGGCCGTGCTGCTCAAGCTCGGCCCCGATCAGCCGCTGACGCTGTTCGCCGACCTGCCGCTGAACCCGCCGGAGAACGACGTGCCGTTCAAGGCGGAGTTCCCGTTCCTGGCGCCGCCGCACCTGTAGGCGGCGTTTGCCGACGGCTCCCCGGTCGTGCCAACCTCCGGGGAGCCGCCATCGAGGCCTCGCAGCGACAGTCATGGACCGCAAAACGATCCTCGTCTCGGCCGTCCTCGCGTTCGGTGTCTCGGCCCTCGTGTCGCACTTCTTCTTCCGCGGCGAGACGTCTGCGCCGTCGATCGTCGCGCCCGAGGCGCGGGCCGCGACCGCAGGTCCGAGCTATGCGGCGCTGCTCGACGAGCTCGATCGCCGTATCGACGGTCTGCAGAAGCGCGCGGACGGTCGCTCCAGCGACTGGCTGACGCGGATGCACCTCGGCTCGGCGCTGCTCGAGCGCGCGGGGCTGACGAACCAGATCCACGACTTCGCCCGCGTCGAGGCGGTCCTGGACGACGCGTTCTCGATGGCGCCCGCGGGCAGCGGCCCGCTGCTGGTGGCCGCGCGCTTCAACTTCGCGATTCACCGCCTCGGCGAGGCCGAGAAGTACCTCGACATGATGGACCGCCGCGCGGTGCCGCGACGCGACGAGCAGACCAGCGCGCGAGTGCTGCGCGCGGAGATCGCCGTGCAGCGCGGGCAGTACGAGGCCGCGTTCGCGGAGCTCACCGCGGTCGCCGCGGCCTCGCCGGTGGCAGCGACCGCCGAGCTCGCGCTCTATCACGCGAAGACCGGCGACCCGGCCCAGGCCGAGGCGCTGTTGGAAGCAGCGCTGCAGGCCACCGGCCCCAACGATCCGCGCCGCAGGGCGTGGATGAAGCTGCAGCTCGGCGTGGTGGCGATGGAGCGCGGCGATCTGCGGCTCGCGCTGAAGCACCTGCAGGAGGCCGACAGCGAGCTGTCCGGCTGGTGGCTGGTGCAGGAGCACATCGCGGAGATCCACAACCGTCGCGACGATCACGCGCGGGCGATCGAGATCTACGAAGCGCTGGTCCGCACCGCAGATCTGCCGCAGCACATGGACGCGCTCGCGGGCCTGTATCGCCACACGGGCGAATCACAGCGGGCCGAGGAGCTGATCGCGCGAGCGGCCGCGCGCTGGGAGGAGCAGCTGGCGCGCTTCCCGGAGTCGGCCATGGGTCACGCGCTGCAGCACTACCTGCAATTCGGACCGGCGGCGCGGGCGCTCGAGCTGGCGCAGGCCAACCACGCGGCGCGCCCGGGCGGCGACGCACAGGTGGCCCTGGCGCAGGCGTATCTGCAGACGGGTCAGCCGGCCGAGGCGCTGGTGCTCGCGGAGCAGGCGCTCGGCTCGCCGTATCGCACGCCCCGGCTGCACGACGTGGCCGCGAAGGCCCACGCCGCGCTGGGTCACACGCAAGCGGCCGAGGAGCAGACGGCGCTGCTGCTGGCGATGAACCCGCGGTATTCGAGCGACGACCACGCTCACTGACCGCGGTCGCTTCCCTTTTAAAAAAGGAAGTGGAGATCTCCCGCCCCGGTTTCAGGGCGCTCTCGGCAGCGTGGCGATCGATCCGCGTCACGCGCGTGCATGGATCCGAGATCGCGTCCACGTCGAGTCCGATCTCTTCCGCCGCGGCGTGAACTGTCCGATCGGACATGTCCTGAAGTTTTACACGGCCAGACGCCGCCGAAGCTCCTCACTGCGCGGCGATGTAGGCCTCGAGCGCCGCGCGGAACAGTCGATCGAGGAGGGCGACGGCGTCCGGGACGAGCTCGTCGCCGTTCAGCAAATCATCGTACCCGCCATCACCCGCGAGTACCAGCGGTCGCGGTCGTGTTCGGCCGCGTGAATGGGATAGACGGCCTGGCGCCGCAGCTCGAACAGCTCGCCCAGCGCCTCATGCGGGCCGGCCAGGCAGCGCTGGACGGCGAGGCAGGCGATTCTTGCGCCCTCCCACGCGTAGGCGCGCTCGTTGAGCGCGGGGTCGGTGCCGGCGGCCTCGGCCGCGTCCGCGCTGCGCCTGGCGGACCGGTCGGCTTTCTCTGCCAGTGCATCGAGCTCGCGATCGATGTGCTGCTTGCGGTCGAGGTCGTCGGGCGCGAGAGTGCGGAGCTCGGCCAGGCGCGCGACCAGCAGATCGCGCGTCTCGTCGTCGCAGGCGCCGCGCAGCTCGTGCAGCAGGTCGGTGGCGTAGTCGAGCGCGAGCCGGGCGGCCAGCTCCCTGGGCCACGGGAGCCGGGCCGTGACCGGGGCAGTGAGCTCGAGGCCTTCGTCCCACGCCTCGGCGAAGGCGATCGCGTCGAGGATCGACCACCGCGGCTCGCGGCCCACGGCGTAGCTGGCGCGGCCGCGGGTGAAGGTCCACGCGAGGGCGCGGCCGTGGCGGAGGAGGGCGGCGCGCGCGAGCAGCGGCCCGGGGTCGTCGTCGTCGACGCCGAGCTCGTCGTTGAGCTCGACGAGCGCCTGGGCGACCCGCTCGAGCTGCGGCAGGGTGAGCGCGTGGGCCCGGTCGATCGCCAGCAGCGCGGCGGGATCGTCGGCCTCGAAGGCGGCGGCGATCTGCTGCTCCAGGGCCTCGTCGCTCAACGGCGTCATGCTGAATCGAGACGATAGCCGGCGCCCGCGACGGCGCGCAAGCGGCTGCAGCGGGCGCAGGCGCGCGTCGGCATGTACATGGTTCATGGGACATGTCATGGCATTGCGCCGGGCGAGTCCGCTGCCCGCCGTGACATGTCCTTCAGGACATCATCCGGCCACTCTGGACCACGCGTGGTCCATCGCCGGGAACGTGATGTCGCTGGGCGGAGGCAGGCCACGCAAGAAATTGTCGAGGCTGTGGATGGCCACCTCCCAGCCGCCGCCGGTGCCGCGGGCCTCGTCGGCGGTGCTGCAGGCGAAGTGCTCGAGCTCGAGCGTGGTGCCGTCGCCGTCGCGGGCGAGGCGGAGCTCGACCTCGCTCTCGCCGAAGTCGCCGTAGCGCCAGGTGGTGCGCAGGAGGGTGGGCGCCTCGCACGCGACGATCTTGCATGTCGTGGGGCGCGGCTGGGACAGGTCGAGGACGATGGTGCCGCCGACCGCGAAGGTGCCGGTCGGCTTGCCGAGCCACTTCGGGAGCACCTCGGGGTCGGTCCACGCCGCCCATACGCGCTCGATCGGCGCGCCCAGGCGGCGGCGCAGCAGCGATGACCACGCGCTGCCGTGATCGCGGAGCTCGCGGCCGGTGCTCTTCGACCCGCGGAAGTATTCGTCCATGACTTCCATGCGCTGCGCATAACCTCGCGCTGCGGCCTCGTGCGTCGACCAGAAGCCGCGCGGCGGCTGCTCGGCCAGCACGTCGCCGAGGATCGCCAGGTGCGCGTGCCAGCCGGAGGCGGTGCCGACGAGGTCGTCGCGGGTGGCCAGGCGCCGGCTGGTCACCACGAGCCGTACCCTGTCGTCGATAGGCGTGAGCTCGAAGGACACCTCGGCGGGCTGGCCGGCGCCGCCCCAGGTGATCGTGAGCAGCCGCGGCGCCTCGCAGGCGAGCACTGTCTCGACGCCGCGCGCCCCCTCGGCGCTCTTGTAGCGCTCGGGGTAAGCCTTCTCGGCCGAGAGCGAGGCGTGGTCGAAGCGGAGCTCGGCGCGACCGCCGGGCCGCAGCTCGAACGCGCCGGCCGCGAGCCAGCGGGCGCGCAGCTCGGACTCGGTGATGTAGCGCCAGACCCGCTCGATGGGGCCGGGGAGCACCCGCTCGATGCGTACGGTGCCGGGGTCGAGGATCTGTCCGTGGTCGTTCATCGTCGCTCCTTGCAATCGGGGTCGTCTTCGGCGAGCAGGGCCTCGAGCGCGTCCAGCCTGGTGGACCAGAACGCGCGCGTCTGTTCGACCCATGCCGCCAGCTCGTCGAGGGGCCTGCGGTCGGCGGTGAGGAGGTGCTCGCGGCCCGCGACGCGCCGGCGCACGAGGCCGGCGCGCTCGAGCACGCGGATGTGTTTTGAAACGCTGTTGAGGGAGATCGGGAACCGCTCCGCGACGTCGGTCACCCGCGCCTCATCGCCGCTCAGCCGCTGAAAGATGGCCCTGCGCGTCGGGTCGGCCAGCGCCGAGAGGGTGTGGTCGAGGCTCATGCGCGAATATGTTCACCCGAACGGGTGAATGTTTCAAGGGCGAAAATGTGCGAGCCCCAGGGGTGGCCAGGGGCTCGCACAGCAGATAATGCGCGGAAACGAGCGAGACCGGGCGAGTCCGAAGGTGTCCTTTCGGACATGGCCTTCGGGCCCGCCGGGCCGCCGGTCACAGGACTGCGGTGTTGTCCTTCGGGTTGCGGTCGATCAGGAGGTTGCGCGCGTCGATGCCGACGCGGTGCGGCGGGCCGTCGACGACGACGTCGAGCTCCATCTCGCCGGTGGTGAACTTCCTGCGCTCTTGCCACAGCGGCGCGCCGACCTCGTGGTCGCCCGGGCCGGGGGCCGCGAACACGCCGACGTCGATGTAGTCGGCCAGCGGGGCCTCGGTCTCGACGCCGAGGCCGTCGGCCTTCAGCTTGCGGGCGGCGACCTTGAAGCGGACGCGGTGCTTGCCGTCGGCGAGCGGCTCGCTGGTGACCTCGAGGACCTTGTTGTCGTACAGCGTGATCGTCTCGAACATGTCCTCGATCAGGTACGCATATTCGGGCGGGGTCACGGCGCGGAGGCGGGCGACCAGGTCGCGCGAGGTCGGGAACGGCGACGGCTTGTAGGCGAACTCGTCGAGGAAGGCGGCCAGGGCGGCGTTGACCCGCTCCTCGCCGATGTACTCGCGCAGCGCGTAGAACACCAGCGAGCCCTTCTGATAATGGATGTACATCTGGGCCTCGTTGAGGGCGAGCGGCATCTCGGCCTTGCGCTCGGCGGCGCGGCCGGTGAGGTAGTCGCGCAGCTCGTGGGCGAGGAACCGCTTCATAGCCTGCGGGCCGTAGCGCTTCTCCATGACCATCAGGGCGGTGTACTCGGCCAGCGACTCGCTCAGCATCGTAAAGCCCTGGACGCCGCCGCCGGCGACCTGATAGGCCCACCACTGGTGAGCGACCTCGTGGGCGGTGACGAAGTACGGATAATCGAGGTCATCGGGGTCGTCGGGGCGGACTCGGGCGATGAAGCCGATGTTCTCGGAGTACGGGATGGTGCCCGGGGTGGCCAGGGCGAACCTCTCGTAGCGCGGGAACTCGAGGATCCGGAAATGGCGGTGCGGGTAGGGGCCGAAGTTCTGCTTGCAGTAGTCGAGCGAGCGCTTGGCCGATTCGACCATGGCGGCGACGTTGAATTCGTGGTCCTTTTGGTAGTAGACCTCGATCGCCACGCCGTCGTGGGCGTCGCGCAGGACCTCGTAGCGGGCCGAGAGGAACGGCACCGAAGCGCGGATCTTGCCGACCGGGGCGTAGGTGAAGCAGCGCCGATCGCCCTCGGTCCACTCGCGCTGCAGCTCGCCCGCGGTGACTGCGAGCTGGTCGCCGGCGGTACACACGGTCCCGGTGTACTCGATCCAGTCGGAGGCGGGCTCGCCGGGGAAGCGGTCGCGCGCGCGCGCGTCGTCGATCGAAGGCAGCCGTGAGCGCTCGGGCAGGCCCTGCTCCTTGCGCCGGTCGTCGTCGTCGAGCTCCCGCGATCTCTGGTAGCCCAGGCTCGGCAGCATGGCGGATTGGGTGAAGAAGCTGCCGTTGGCGACGAGGGCGGTGGTGCGGCCGAGGTTGCCGAAGCCCTCGCGCAGGTCGGCGATGTCGAAGCGCAGGCCCATCTCGCCGCCCGGCGCCAGGGGCTCGGCGAGGCGGTAGATGCGGTAGTGAATGCGCTCGTCCGCGTCCGTGAGGGTCGCGGGTCGGTCGAACTCGATCGCCCGGATCTCGATATCGGGAGGGAGCAACACGTGGAGGGTCTCGATCGGGGCGGGGTCGCGGTTGACGAGCTTGAAGCGGCCGACGGCGGTGGCGTGGCCGCGCTCGGGGAAGAAGTCGACGCGGACGTCGACGGCCTCGACGTGCGGCTGGGGCAGGTGCTGGTATTGGCCGTAATTGCGCTCGTACTCGGCCGCCAGGGCGTCCTCGTCCTCGCTGCTGCGATAGACGTTGCGGACGTTGGTGTTCCACCACACGTAGCCGCCGACGCCGAGCCAGGCGAAGAGGGCGAGGGCGAGGGCGGCGATCCAGCGGCGGTTCATCCGCGCGCGCGCCAGGCGGAGGCGGTCGCGCAGGCCGGTCGGGGTGCCGTGCATGAGCCACGGGCGCGCCAGGACCAGCAGCAGCACGGCGGTGGCGAAGTGATAGAGGTTGAACCACATCGCCGCGGCGACGTGCGGGCCGTAGCCGTTCATCGCCGAGTACTCGACCTGCGGCGCCCAGGCGAAGCGCAGCAGGTTGTGGTCGAGGCCCCAGGCGCCGAAGGCCTGGACCAGGACCCAGTAGACGAACGCCAGCAGCACGCCGAGGTACTTGTGGTCGGCGACGACCTGGAAGAACACCCCGATCATGGTGAGCAGCACCAGCTCGGGCCAGTAGAAGCCGTAGAGGACGCCGAGGTAGACGCCGAGCTCGTAATGATAATAGCCCTTCATCGTCTGGACCAGGACGCCGCCGGCGATCATCGCCGCGATCAGGGTGGCGTATACGAGGGCCAGACAGACCAGCCTGGCGACCAGGACGGCCACCGGCGAGGTCGGGGTGACGTCGAGCAGCTGGTCGCAGCGGAGCGCTCGCTCGCGCCACATCAATTCGCCGGCGTAGAGCGGGACGAGGATGATGAAGAACAGGCGGGCGTTGTTGCGGATCACGTCGGTCATCGCGGACGTGACCGGCCACGTGGGGGTGCCCCACAGGACGTCGGAGTAGCTCGAGCCGTGGACGGTGAACAGCAAGCCGACCGCGACGAATGCGAGGAAGGTCCGGTCGCGCACGAGGCCGAGGTAGTAGAAGCGGACCTGGGCGAGCAGGCGCGTGAGGTCGACCGCGAGGCCGCGGCGCGGCGTGACGACCGGCAGCGGCGTGGGCGGGCGCGCGGCGCCCTCGAGCTCCAGCCAGCGCCGCGGCTTGCGGCCGCGGATGCCGCGAGCGGCGTCCATGCGGAACAGCGCGTGGGCCACGAAGAGCACCAGCAGGGCGATGCCGATCCACAGCAGACGGTTGTAGAGGAGGAGGCCCTCGAGCGCGGTGACGAGGGTGTTCTTCTCGACGATGGTCCAGTAGCGCTCGGCGAGGTCGGTGGTGGCGACTCCGAACGGGTCGAGCAGGCCGGCGAAGAGCTCGTTGTCGAGCTTGCTCAGCGACTCGGTGGCGATCGAGTAGCCGAGGAAGAACACCACGCCCTGCACGTACACGGCCATGTAGCTGCGGGTCAGCACGCCGACGGCGAAGAACAGCGCGGACAGCACGAAGGTGTTGGGCACGACGTAGAAGACGAGCGGGACGAGGTAGGCGCCCGGGACGTACGGGCCGAGCTTGTCGGGGTCGAGCCACGGCATGTGCGCGCCGAGCCACAGGCCGATCACGCTGCAGGCGAACACCAGGAGGGTGACGGCGTAGGCGCCGAGGAAGCGGCCGAACACGAAGCTCGATTTGCGCAGGCGGGTGGTGAACAGCAGCTCGTGGGTCTTGAACTCGAAGTCGCGGAGGACGGCGGTGCCGGCGATCGCGGACACGAGGACCGAGCCGATCAGGGTGACGTGCGCGACGCTGCGGTTCAGCAGCCACGGCGCGTCGAGGTTCAATGCGCCGCCGAGGACCATGCTGGCGAAACCGGTGGCCGTATACAGGAACGACAGCAGCAGCAGGGCCAGCATGTAGAGGTAGGTGACCGGCCGCTGCAGGTGATACGCCAGCTCGTGGCGGGCGAAGCTCAGGAGCTGGGTCACGGGGCCCTCCGCGTCCGGCTGCTGATGTGGAAGAAGTACACGTCCTCGAGGTCGGGCTCGACCGGCGCGAAGCCGGGCCCGGGCGACTCGGGGTGGTGCACGTGGACGAGCGGGCGACCGGCGACGAAGCGGGTGGCGATCACGTGCAGCCCGCGCTGCAGCTCGGGCAGCTCCGCCCGGGTGACCATGCGGCGCCAGATCTGCCCGCGCAGCCCGTCGACCGCCGCCGCCGGCGAGCCGCTGTACAGCACCTCGCCGTGGCTGATGATCGCGAACTGGCCGCACAGCTCGTGCACGTCCTCGACGATGTGCGTGCTGAGGATGACGACGATGTCCTGGCCGATCTCGCCGAGCAGGTCGAGGAAGCGGTGGCGCTCGGTCGGGTCGAGGCCGGCGGTCGGCTCGTCGACGATCACGAGGCGCGGGCGGCCTAGCAGGGCGATGGCGATGCCCAGGCGCTGCTTCATGCCGCCCGAGTAGCCGCCCACGGCCTGCTTGGCGGCCGGGGCGAGGTTGGTCTGCTCGAGCAGGGCGTGGACCTGAGCGGCGCGCTCGCGGCGGTCGGTCACGCCCTTCAGCACTGCGAAGTGGTCGAGGATCGTCTCGGCGGAGAGGTTCGGATAGAGCCCGAACTCCTGCGGCAGGTAGCCGAGGACCTCGCGCAGGCGCTCCTTGTGGGCCAGGACGTCGAAGGCGTCGAACTCGACGGAGCCGCTGTCGGGATCCTGGAGCGTGGCGAGCGTGCGCATCAGGGTCGACTTGCCGGCGCCGTTGGGCCCGAGCAGGCCGAACATGCCGGTCGAGATCTGCAGGCTCACGTGCTTCAGCGCGCGTACGCCGTTGGGATAGGTTTTACAGAGGTCGCGGACTGTCAGTTGCATGGGAACCACCGGAGAGTCATCGCGGTCCGGACAGCGCGCATTGGCGGTGGTTCCCGGGCGCAGCACGAATTGCCTGTGTCGCGGTCTTGCGGCCACGATCCCGAGACCGGACGGTCCAGTCCCATTTGCGAACGCCGGGCGTCAGGACCGGACGGTCCGGAACATTGCTACTGTGGCGTCATTCGGAAATGTCGATACAGGGACATCGGTGGGAAGTATCATGAATGTCCCGAGGGACAGGTCGTAGTCATCGCCGCGGCTCGTCGGGGCCGAGGCCGCGGTGATGCGGGCGGGCCTCGACTTTGGCCTCGCGGGCGGCGCGGCGGTACTGGCCCGGCGGGGCGCCGGCCCAATTTTTAAAGGCGCGGCTGAAGGCTTCGTCGGAGCCGTAGCCGACGCGGGCGGCCAGCTCCTTGAGGCTGACTGCGGCGTCTTGCTCGAGGGCGCGGGCGGCGGTGCGCATGCGCCAGGTGGTGACGTAGGCCAGGGGCGGCTCGCCGACGAGGCGGTGGAACGCGGGGGCGAAGGCCGAGCGCGACATGCCGGCGCGGGCGGCCAGGGCGGCGACGGTCCAGTCGGCGCCGGGGTCGGCGTGCACTGCAGCGAGCGCGCGGGCGATGGCCGGGTCGGCGAGGGCGCGCAGCCAGCCGTGCTCGGCGGTGCCGGCGGCGATGCAGGTGCGCAGCGCCTGGATGAACAGCAGCTCGGCGAGGCGCGTGAGCACCGGCTCGGCGCCGAGGCCGGGGCGGGCGACCTCGCCGGCGAGCGCATGCACGAGGCCGAGCTGGCCGGCGCTGGCGGCTTCGGCGGGCAGGTGGACCACCGGCGGCAGCGCGGCGGTGAGGAGGTCGCGGCCGGCCGCGTCGAGCTCGAGGCAGCCGACGACCAGAGTGGTGCGCGGGCCGTCGCCGCCCCAGCGCACGGTGCGGCTGTCGACCCGCGGCGCGCGGCGGAGCCGGCGGAACGAGACCACGCCGCTGCGCGGGGCGTCGCGGATCGCGTGGACCTGACCGGCTGCGACGAGGGCGACGTCGCCGGCGCGCAGGGCCAGGCTGTGGCGGCGACCCTCGAGCTCGAGGTGAGCGCCGCCCCGCACGACGATGTGGACAGCGAGGTCCTCGAAGCCGGGCGAGCGCAGGCCCCACGGCGCGCCGAGCTCGGCGACCCCGAGCACGGTGCCGCGCAGGCGCACGAGGTCGAGCACGCCGGCGAGCGGATCGGCGGGCGGATGGCTGGACGCTGCATCAACCATGGCGCACAGCGTATCATGGAGCGTCCAGGCGGGCCGCGCTAAGGCTCAACGCATGGAAGACTCGACGATGCGAGCGAGGGCCCCGCGCGTGCTGGCCAGCGTGGTCGCGCTGCTGACGATCGTGCTGCCGTTCGCGGCCGACTGGAACGCGACCCATCTTTATAATCCTCAATGGAGCGGCCACGCGAAGTTCCACAGCGCGCACACGATGGCGCTCGGCGGGGCGCTCGGGCTGCTCGGGCTGGTGTGGCTGTGGCGACCGGGGCGGTTCGTGCCGGGGTTGATGGTGCTGGCGATCTACTGGCTCACGCAGGCGTCGGCGCTGTTGTTTCCCGGGACTACTGTGATCGATCCGGAGTTCGCGGGGAGGTTGCCGCGGGTCGGCGGCCTGACGCTCAATCAGGCGTGGGGCGACGCGGTGTTCGTCGGGCTGCTGGCGGTGAGCTGGGTGTGGAGTCGGCGCGGGCGCTGAGGGGCGATGGATGTCTGTATGGACATGTTCTCAGGGACAGAAAATATGACGCGGTCGGAGGCGCGGAATCGATCTCGGATGCGAGCGAAATCGAACATTTGACTTTATAAAACAATATTGAATATTGTTCTGCATGCTCATCTTCACCACGTCCGGCAGGCTGCAGGCCCTCGCCGTCGTGCTGTGCCTGTCGGCCTGCAGCGAGGAGGTTGCGATGTCCGGGACCGAGGTGGCGGCCGCCAACAAGGCGGCGGTGTTGCGCTTGTTCGACGAGGTCTTGAACGGGGGGCAAGATCAAGTCTTGCCCGAGCTGATCGCGGCGGAGTTCGTCAACACGAACAACGGGATCGGCGGGCCCGCGGGCATGGCCGCGGGGGCTGCGTTTTTGAGAAAGACCTTCGAGGGGCCGCGGTTCGTGGTCGAGGACGCGATGGCCGAGGGCGACCGGGTGGCGGTGCGGTGGAAGCTGTTCGGGCGGCACGTCGAGCCGTTCCGCGGCGCTCCGCCGAGCGGCGCGGCGGTGGTGGTGCCGGCTATGTCGATGTACCGCATGGCGGGTGGCAAGATCGCCGAATCGTGGGTGCAGAGCGGGCCGCCGCAGCCGCACGGAGGGTCGTGATGAGACTCGTGGTATTCGGCGCGACGGGCGGCACGGGCGAGCGGCTCGTCGAGCAAGCGCTGCAGGCCGGGCACACCGTGACTGCGGTGGCGCGCCGACTCGAGGCGATCGCGCTGCGACACGCGCGGCTCACGGTGCGCCGCGGCGACGTGGCGAACGCGGACGACGTCGAGGCGGCGATCGCGGGTCATGACGCGGTGGTGTCGGCGCTGGGCGCCGGCAGCTCGCGCGCGCCGACGACGATCTGCCGCGACGGCGTGAGCCACATGCTGGCGGCGATGGAGCGCTGCGGGGTGCGGCGGATCAGCTGCGTCTCGGCGCTCGGGCTCGGCGACGGCGCGCTGCAGTCGTGGCCGCTGCGCATGTTCATGCGCCACGTGCTGCAGCCGCTGCTGAGCCACCCGTTCGACGATCTGCGGGCGATGGAGGCGAGGCTGCGCCAGAGCTCGCTCGAGTGGACGATCGTGCGGCCGCCGCGGCTGACGAACGGGCGGCGGCTCGGCCGCTACCGTTACGCGATCGACACGCCGCTCGCGCGAGCGACGACGATCTCTCGCGCGGACCTCGCGGACTACATGCTGGCGCACCTCGACGACCGAGCGACCGTCGGCGCGCTGGTCGAGGTCGCATACTGACGCCGCGGCTGCGGTATGGTGGCCGCGCCGAGACGACGCGATGGCGAAGCCCGAAGCCCGTCCGTATCACTCGCCCGCGCGCCGCCGCCAGGCCGACGCGACGCGGCAGCAGATCCTCGCGGCCGCGCGCACGCTGCTGGCGGCGCACGGCTACGAGGACACGACGATCGACGCGATCGCCCGCGCCGCTGGAGTGGCCGCGCCGACGGTGTACGCGGCGTTCGGCTCGAAGCGCGGGATCGTGGCGGAGCTGATCAATCAGGGGCGGTTCGGGCCGGCGTACGAGACGGCGGTGACGGCCGCGCTGACGACCGAGGAGCCGGCGGAGCGGCTGGCGTTCGCGGCGAAGATCGCCCGCACCGTCTACGAGGGCGAGCGCGCGGAGCTCGAGCTGTTGCGCGGGGTCGGAGTGGTGGCGCCCGAGCTGGCGGCGCTCGAGCGCGAGGGCGAGCTCGATCGCCGCGAGGCCCAGCGCGGGGTCATCGAGGCGCTGGCCGAGGCGGGGCAGCTGCGCGAGGACCTCGACGTCGAGGCTGCGCGCGACGTGTTCTGGGCGCTGACGAACCGCGAGCTGTTCCGCCTGCTGGTGCTCGAGCGCGGCTGGTCGGCCGATCGCTGGCAGGAGTGGCTGGCAGGGATGCTGACGTCGGCGCTGCTGCGCGATGGCGGCGTGGGGCGCAAGGCGACGAGGAAGAAGCGCGGCTGATCGCGACAAAAATAACGAGCCGCTGCCGGCAGACGCGGGGTGAGGCGCTCACCGAGGCCGACGACGCGAGTCCGCGGATCACGGAAAACGTCGCAGGGGCGCGGGAGCGAAGTGGAGATTGCTCGCAGGTCGCCAGGGGGCGCGCGGCTCGACCCTTCCTTGCGCGCGTGCTAGACGCACTCGCATGAATCGCTTTTTCTTACTCGAGAACATCACGACTCCTTCGCGCAAGTGCGCATGGATGCTGGGCCTGGCGCTCGTCGCTTGCGGACCCGACACCGAGAAGAGCACCGACGCGGACACTAGCACGACCACCGGCACCGCCACCGACGATCCGACGGCCGGTACGAGCGAGCCCACGAGCACGAGCGAGCCCACGAGCACGGGCGAGACCACGGACGTGAGCGAGACCGCGACCACCAGCGACACGACCACGGACCCGACCGTCGGCGAGACCGAGACCGCAACGACGACGACGGACACGACGATTGACACGCTGACCACGAGCCAGGGGTGCGAGAACTTCTTGCCGCCGATCGAGCCGCAGAGCATCGAGCCGCTGACCGTCGGCGTGGCGGTCGAGATCGCCTTCACGGTGCCGGGGCTCGAGGACAACACGACCTGGACGCCGGAGGGCGAGCTGCCCGCGGGGCTCGAGTTCACCGTCGAGACCGGCATCCTCGCCGGTACGCCGACGATCGCGGGGTCGTTCGACTTCTCGCTCGCGGCGGGGCCGACGATGGACAACCCCGATTGCCCGACGTTGCCGGCGTACACTCAGTACGAGATCATCGTCAACGAGTGACGCCCGCGTCACGCTGCCGGACCGCTCGGGTCCGGCAGCGCCCCATCATTGCATGGAGCGCGCGCTGCGGCTCACGATCCGAGCAGCAGCGGCAGCTTGCGCACCCCGGTCATGTTCGGGCTGGGGATGAACTCCGGGCGCGCGTCGGGGTCGGTGCGCAGGTCGGGGAAGCGATCGAGCAGGATGTCGAGCGCGACGCGACCCTCGAGCCGGGCCAGCGGCGCGCCGAGGCAGAAGTGGATCCCGCGGCCGAAGGCGATGTGCGGGTTGGGATCGCGGGTCGGGTCATACTCGTCGGGGCGGGCGAACTGCCGCTCGTCGCGGTTGGCCGCGGCGATCCACACCATCAGCAGCTTGTCGGCGGGGATCCGCTCGCCGCCGAGCTCGGTCTCGGTATGGGTGGCGCGACCGACCGCGGCGAACGGGCTGAGGAAGCGCAGGGACTCCTCGATCGCGCCCGGCAGCGCCCGGCGGTCGGCGCGGACGCGGGCGAGGTGCTCGGGGTGGGCGTCGAGGCACAGGACGGTGTTGCCGAGCAGCATCGTCGTCGTGATGTGCCCGGCGACCAGCAGGATGTTGGCGAAGTTGACGACCTCGGTGGTGGTGAGACGCTCGCCGTCGACTTCGGCGTGGACCAACTTCGTCAGCAGGTCCTCGCGCGGCCGCTGCAGACGCTCCTTGGCGTGGCCCTCGAGGTAGTCGAGGAGGAGTTGCCGCTGCTCGAACACGATCTCCATCGCCCGGTCCTGCTCGGCGCTCTGCTTCACCAGCGAGAACTGACCGGAGTACTCGAGCATCTTGTCGACCCATTGCTTGAACAGGTGGCGGTCGCTGCTCGGCACCCCGAGCAGGTCGGCGATGACGATCACCGGCAGCGGGTAGGCGAGGTCGGCGACCAGCTCCATGCGCCCGCGCTGGGCCGCGGCGTCGAGCAGCTCGTGCGTGAGCGCGGCGATCCGCGGCTCGAGGTCGGCGACGACCTTCGGGGTGAAGGCCTCGCTGACGAGCCGGCGCAGCTTCTTGTGGTCCGGCTCGTCCATCTGGACCAGGTTGCCCTCGCGCATGTCCTTGCCCCGGCGCAAGATGCTCTCGGGCAAGACCCGCAGGGTGTCGGAGGAGAAGGTGGCCGGATTGCCGAGGATGTGGACGGTCTCCGCGTAGCCGTACACGTTCCACATGCCGGTGGCCGGGTCGTAGCTCACGGGCTTGTCCGGTGTTTGCCCGCGCAGCCAAAACTGCTGCGGGTTGATGCCCCACGTATCAGCGACGTTCGTCATGGTATCCTTCCTTCGTAGATCCACACGCGACCGCGCGAGAGGAAGCCCTCGAGCAGCGCGGCGAGCTCCGCCGCCGCGTCGGCGACGACCGACGGATCTGGCACGCCGGCCGGCTCGAAGCCGTGCCGGACGACGTGCGCGATCGCGTCGGCCTTGGCCTCCGCGGCGAAATTGGTGGCTTCACGGTCGAGGTGCTCGAGCAGGTAGAAGCCGAGGATCGCGGCCCGCATCGTGTAATCGATGTGCGGGATGTCGCCGCGCAGGAGGCCGCGCGCGATCATCATCTGCGAGTAGTGCGTCCCGGATTGCAGCTTGATCTGGCGCAGCGGTCCCTGGCTCAGCTTGCCGAGCAGCTCGGTGTCGCCGGTCAGCAAAGCGAACATGACCGGCCGCCGCACCGCCGCGAGGTACGAGGAGCGGACGAATCGGTGCGGCAACACCTCGAATGGATCGGCGCGCAGCCGCGCGAGCAATTCCTCGGTCAACTCGATGGAGGCCCGCATCACCAGGGCGGTGAAGAGCGCCTCCTTGCTGCGCCAATGCAAGTAGACGGTGCCCTTGCCGACATCGGCCTGCTTCGCGACGTCCTCGATGGTGACCTTGCGATAGCCGAGCCGCAAAAGCAGCACGCCGGCGGCGTCGAGAATACGGTCTGCGCGGTTGGCGCTGTCCTGCGGGCGTTCGGCCACTTCGAGGGTCTCCTTGACCTCGTGACCAAATTTGAAATCCGGTCATCGGGTCAAAGAACCATGGCAGGGCGTTTACGAAGGCGCAAGGAGTCTTCTTAAAATTTCGGCGCGCTGGGGACGGGAAAATGCGCGCGGGGCGGTGTCGCGCGCATGGGCGGAATCGCGCCGTGGCGGAGGGGCCCGACGCGGAAGACAGCGGAGCGGCAGCGAGCTAGCGAATGAGGAGAGGAGCGGTTCGTGGCATTCGACGGCGAGCGCGTATTACGAATCGCTGCCCGTTACTGCCGGATCGTGCGCTCACATCATTGGCGGGGCGTCACAGCACGGCGGCTCGCCCCGCACCAAGGCCACGAGCGTGGCTAGCTCGGTGTCCTGGAGACTGGACTCCCACCGTCGGAACGGCAAGAGCTCGGGGAACGGGCGCCAATTCTCTTCGTAATCGACGAACTCGTCGTCACGCGCCTCGCACCACGCGACGTAGACATGGCTCGTCTTCTTGAGCACCGACGACCAGCCACGGCGAGCGATGAACAGGGCGGATTCCGTGGGCATGGCGGGAAGATACCATCGAGGACGCTCGGTCGTACAGCGGGCCTCATTGCCGAGCGCTCCCGCGTCAAGCCGGGTGAAGCCAGCATTCAGTACACCACGCCGAGGTGCTTCTCGGCGCACGACGAGCACGCGTCAGGCCCGAATCGCCACTCCGGGGGCGTGAGCCGGTGGCAGAGGCGACAGGCGACGAAGGATGCGCGCCGCTCGGCCACGACTGCTTCGATGGTCGGGCGCACCGCTTCGATTCGTTCCGCGGGATCGGCGGGCAGCTCGCTCCAGAGCCAGCGCGCTCGCAGGACGTGGGCTCGCTCGTTCTTGTGCGGGTGGGTCCAGCGGATGGCGAACTTCCGCACTTCCAGGCCCTCCGCGTCCGCCCGCAAGACCACCTCGGTCGGGTCCCCAGCCTCGAGCAACGAGACCCCTTCGGCGAGGACCGGAGTCTCTCCGGGCGGCAGATCCTCGCCGCGGACGGCCGCCTGGCCCCCCGCGGCGGCGACTCGGTCGATCATCGCTTCGACCTGGGCGTCGTCGTGCGTCTCGAGGAGCACGCACGGCGGCTGGTCCAGCCGATCCCTCGCGGTCCGCAGGTTGCAACCGGTGATCTCGCGAATCAGTCGAATCGCGCGCAGGCGATCGGGCGGCGGTACGCGCAATTCCACGATTTGCGGCCTGTCATCAGTGTCGCGACCAGGTGGGCGCGTACACCAGTAGATCGGGTACACCCAGGCGTTCCATTCGTCGCCGCCGCCGTGCACCGCGATCTCCGTCACCGGACCGGGGAGCGCCCAGCGCAGCGATTGCAGCAGCGTCGCGGCGACGTTGTCGAGGGCCAACCTCGCCGGCGGCGGCTTCAGGTCGACCTCCCGCAGCGCGCCCGGGAGCATCGTGGGCGGCTCGCCTGGGCGCCTGGGCGGTCTCCAGGGGTGCATGCGGCGGTGGCTGAGGGCGCCCACCCGGGCGAGCCAGGCGGGATCGAGGGTGCGCGCGAGCTCGTCCAGCGCGGTCTGGCGGGGTCCGAATTCAGTCTGGGGTTCTTTGCTCGTCGGGCGGTAGACGAGCGGGCGAGGGGCGCGCGTCGGCGTCCCGGCCAGCTCGGCGTCGAGGGCGAGGAAGCGGCCGCGAGGGTCGCCACGCGCGACGAGAGCCGCGGCGCAAGCCTCCCGCACGCGCGGGTCGAGGGGCGTGCGGTCCAGCGCGAGCAGCTCGTCGATCACGCAGCGAGCGTAGCGGAGGCCGCTGCTGAAGAGAAGGCCGCGATAGACGCGCTGGCGGACCGTGACTGGGGCGGGGTCGGTATCGAGGCGTGCACTTTCCCTGATGGTCGAGATCGCGTTTCGCGTTGCTGGAGCTCGCGGCCGCGGGAGTGGACGCGGAGCTCGCCGCGGTCTCCATCGAAGCAAAGGCGAATGAGACAAGGCCCAATGATGGCAGCGATTCCTCGGATGCGTTTGTCGCGGCGCTTGCATATTCTTGCTTCAAGCTCGCTGTTTCTACTTCCTTGCGCAGGCAACGAACTCTCTTCCGACATGCCTGAACGTACATGATGTTATGTTCAGGTCGTGATGGTCGAGGCGCGTGTGGCACCCTGCGTCGTGATGAAGGGCCCCGTTCCGCCGCGCCCCAACGTTCGGGGCTGGACCCTGTTCGCCATTGCGGGCGAGGACGACGCCACCCCCACGGGTGATGCTCCGGCGAGTGTTCGAGCATCCGAGGGTGCGCGCGTGGTGGGCGGGCGGTTCGAGCTCGGCGAGCTGCTCGGGTCGGGCGGCACTTCGTGTGTGTGGGCGTGCAAGGACCTCAACGCCGCGATCAAGGTCCTCATGAGCGCGGACGAGGACGCACGGCGTCGCTTCGTCGACGAGGGACGGATCCTCACGTGCTTGCGGCACCCGCATCTCGTGCAGGTCCTCGCGGTCGGAGAGACCGACGCCGGCGCCCCGTTCATGGTGCTCGAGCGATTGCCGGGCCAGGACCTCGACGAGCGATTGCAGCGAGAGGGCCCGCTGCCGTGGCTCGAGGTGGCGGAGATGATCGCCCAGGTCGCGGCGGCGCTCGAGGCGCTGCACGACGTCGGTGTGATTCACCGCGACGTGAAGCCGAGCAACATCGTCGTGGTCGGCAGCGCGACCAGCCGCCCGTTCGTGAAGCTGATCGATCTCGGGATCGCCAAGGTCGACGCGTGGCAGCGCGTGCAGAGCACGGGGGAGCCACCCGCGCGGCACCAGACGGATGTCGGGAAGGTCCTCGGGACCGACGGCTTCTATCCGCCCGAGGCGGCGCTCGAGCGCCCGAACCCGAGGTTCGACGTGTTCGGGCTCGGGGCGACGATCTATCTGCTCTGCACCGGCCAGCTGCCCGACCTCGTCGACTACCGGCCGATGCGCGAGGCCCGGCCCGGCTGCGGCGTTCCGCCCGAGCTCGAGAGGCTGGTCACCGATTCGCTCGCGCCGGTGCCCGAGGACCGGATCGCCACAGTCGCGGAGTTTCAGAGCCGCCTGGAGCGGGTGCGGCTCGAGCACGTCGAGGATGATTCGCCGTTCCTGTTCGAGGGCTGCTACGAGTTGATCGAGCTGCTCGGGGCCGGCGCGAAGGCCGAGGTCCATCGCGCGTACCACCGCGACGCGACGCGCTACGTGGCGCTGAAGATCCTGAGCGAGCGCGCGTGTCAAAACGCCGAGGAGCGGGTGCGCTTCGCCCGGGAGGCGCGGGCCCTGCGAGCAGTGCGACATCCCGCCTTGCCGGAGCTGTTCGACTGCCGCACGGCCCTGACGCGCAAGCGGCCGTACATCGCGATGTCGCTGATGCGCGGCAAGTCGGCGCGAAGTTTTTATCTGGGCGGCAGGCTGAAGCCGGAGCAGGTGATCGCCGTGGGGCGGCAGCTGGCGGGGGCGCTGGCGGCCCTGCACGCGCAGGGGATCTTGCACCGCGACGTGCACGGGCAAAACGTCCTGGTCGATCTCGAGGGCGAGCCGACGGCGGCGCTAATCGACTGCGGGATGGTCGAGTTCGAGGCGAAGTTCTATGCCATGGTCGAGCAGCGCTACCCGACGCCGCCCGAGGCGCGGGTGAAGCTCGGGACCGGCGGGCTCGAGCGACTCGACTGGACGGCGCCGGAGGCCCGAGCGGGCAAGGGCTGGACGGCGAAGAGCGACGTGTACTCGCTCGGGCTTCTGCTCTACCAGCTCGTGACGGGGCGGCGGCCGACGCGAGACGAGCGCGGGGAGTGGGTGTCGCCGCGGCAGCACGTGCAGTCGTGTCCGCCCGCGCTGGCGAGCGCGTTGCTCAACACTCTGGCGGACGAGCCGACAGCGCGGGTCGACATGCGGGGGCTGCTGGCAAAGCTCGAGGCGGCCGCGGATGAGATGGCCGAAGAGACATGTGATGAGGAGGAGAACGCGGGATCGGGGCCGACCGTCGCGCGGGCCGCGACTGGTTCAGTCGCTGCTCGGCCTGCGGTCGGCGTGCCCGCGGCGCTCGTCACGAACTGGCCACTGATGATGGTTTTTGCGGCGCTCGGCGCGGTGCTCGTGGGTCTTGCTGTGTGGCAGGTGATTTTTGAGTCGCCCACGCCGGCGCCACAGCCCATCGCGCGAACCGAGGAGGTGTTGCCGCCTGCGCGTCCGCCTCCGGAAGTCGCTGCGCCGGCGCCGGCACCGGTGTTGCCGCCTGCGCCGCTGCCGACGATGCGAGAGGCGGTCGATCGAGCGGCAGTCGATCTCCGCCGTTGCTCGGAGCTCGCGGGCGGCCTGTTGCTGGTCGAGTTCGAGACGACCGCAGGACGCAGCGAGTTCGCGCGGGTCGAGGTTCCCGGCAGCAACGACGAGTCCCGGCGCTGCGTGGTCGAGGCGCTCCGATCGATCCGCTTCGAGCCCACCGATCCGCAGACTTTTATCGAGGAGTACACGCCATGAGTTTGATGTCCTGGTCCCTCGCGGGCCTGCTCGCGTTCGAAGCCGCCGCGTCGCCTACAAGCGGTGCGAGGAAGTGCGAGCTCACCGACAACCGCTGCAAGGCGGAGCTGTTCGTGCAGCGCGCGAAGGAGGCGAAGAGCGACGAGCAGCGCGCGCTGTACCTCAACGTCGCGCATCGCTCCTATCTGGCCCTGTTCGACAAGACAGGCGAGGCGCGGCACCTCTGCGCGGCGCGCCGGCTGTTCGACCGGAGCGTGGCGATCAAGAATCAGTCGGCCGAGCAGCGCGCGAGCTTTGAAAAATTGCGGGGCGATCTGACGACGCGCGAGCGCGAGGCGAAGGTGCGTTGCGAGGGGCCGGCGAAGCAGCCCAAAGCCGAGGCGCCGTTGCTCATGGGGAAGAGCGGGGTGCCGACGGATCCGGGTGTCGCAGGCAATGCGTCGGTGGAGGCATCGCCGGGGGTCGCAGCGTCGGCGGAGCCGCCGGCTTCCTCGGCTGTATCGGTCGAGGCTTCAGCGAGCACGCCTCAGGCGGCCGACTCGATCGCGCCCGCCAAGCCGGGGTCCGACCGCCAGAGGGAGGACGAGCTGCTTCCGGTCTCGCGGCGGAGCTTGCCGCCGGCGAAGAGCTCGTCCTCGCCGCGAGCGGGACGCGACCTCGTGATCGGTGGCGGCGTGGCACTCGGGCTGGGCGTCGTGCTCGCGAGCGTGGTCACGTACACGGGCGTCGGTATGCACGAGGTTCAACGCCAGGCGCGTGAGCTTCGCGACAAGGTCGATGGTCATGCAACGGACGGGCAGCTCGCGCAGGACGCGGCGCTGCGGCGAGAGTACGAGCGGCTGGGACCGCCGACGTTGGCGCTGGCGCTGGCGGGCGGGGCGGCGACGGTGGTCGGCGCGGTGCTCGTGGGTGTGGGCGCGCGCCGCATGGCCCGGAGGCCGTCGCAGACGGCTTTTATTCCCGTTCCGGGCGGTGTTGCTTTCCGTGCTCGTTTTTGAGCCAATGCCCGTGAGGCCCCGGATGTCCACCGCTCCCCGCGTGTCGCTGTTCCTCGCGTTCGCGTCGTCCGTCGCCTGCACGGCGCCGTGGCCCCCGCTCGTGGGCTGTGCCGAGGTGGAAGGCTGCACGACTGATTCGTCGAGCGGCAACGACTCGAGTGTCAGCGGCGGGATCGAGACCGTGACCGGACACAGCGAGAGCGCGAGCGCGTCGACGGACGAGGCATCGAGTTCGGGCGGCGGGTCGGGGTCGGGCGGGGAGGCGGCGCTGCCGGTCGAGGTCGAGCTCTTTTTAGATCCGTCACCAATGATCGAGGCCGGCGAGGTGCAGGTCTCGGTGTGGACGTCGCGGCCGGTGACGTCGATCGACCTGTTTTTAAATAATAATGACGCGCCGCTGGTGCTCGGGGCGGTGCCCGCGAGCCCGGTGCATGTGCTCGACGTGACCTCGGATGATGTGCCGGGGGACGGCATGCACACGATCCGCGCAGTGGTGCACGCGGCCGACGGCGGGAGCGGGGAGGACGAGAAGGCGCTGCTCATCGATGTGCAACCAGGAGGCACCGATGTGTGGCCGCCCTACGTGAAGGCGGGGCCGATCAACGGCTTCTGCGGGGCGACGCTGCTCGGCAACGGGATCGGGGCCGCCGGCTTCTTCGAGACGAACGACGGGCTCGAGGCAGTGGCGGTGCGGATCGACGGCACGACGGGGCAACCGGAGGGCGAGCCGGTGCTGCTCGGGCCAGTGGCGGTGACAGGTGGTGGGCGCGGGCCGGCGATCGCGGCGGCGAGTGACGACGCAGCGTTCGTGGCGTGGACGCGGCCGGAGCTCGGGTCGACGCAGTGGGCGGTGTCGCGGGTGAAATTCGGCGAGGCGAAGGGGCCGATCTGGACGGGGCCGCTCGAGACGTCGGTCAACGCGATCGCAGTGGTGGATGATGTGCTGGTGCTCGCCGGGGCGATCGAGCAAGGGCCGAACACGCATGACCTGCGGGTGTGGTGGATCTCGGCGGAGACGGGAGATCTGCTCGACGAGCGGGCGTTCGCGGCGTCTTCGGATGAGGACAAATTCAACACACGGGACGAGGTTGCTCGCGGCGTGGCGGTGGTCGGTGACGAGATCGTGGTCGTCGGCGAGCGCCAGGTCCTGGACTTTGAGAATCAACTCGTCCGGCGGACGGTCGTCCTGCGGCATGACTTGAAGAATGAGCCGCTCGCCGAGTGGACCTCCCCGGGCGAACTGATGGATGAAGACGCCGGGATGGCCGTGGGACCGTTGCGGGCGGGCGGTTTCGTCGTGACCGGGTGGGGGCGCGACAAGAACTCGATCCGCCAGGTGATGACGCGCTGGTTTTCCGCTGTGGGCGAGTCGATTGCGATGCGGCTCGAGCCAACACCGACGAACGACGCGGTCGGTCTCGCCGTCGGCGAGGATCGCGAGGGCAAGATCGTCATCGCCGGAACCTTGCAACAGCCGCAGACCGACACGAATGCGTGGATCTTCGCCATCCCCGGACCGATGGGTGCAGCCGCCTGGGAAGTGGTCCGCAACGGGCCCGGTCAGGGGCCAGACGAGGCCGCAGGTCTGGCGGTTGACGCCTGGGGTTACGTGTACGTCGCGGGCAGCGAGTTCGATGGGTTGCAGCCGCGAGCTTTCGCCCTGCGCCTCTACCCTTAGCCTTCACTGCGGCACGAACACGTCGCACTGCGACTTGATCATCTTCGCCACGGTGGCGAAGTAGTCGCCGTACCCCTCGGCGCAGATCGAGCCGAACAGGGCGTTCGGCTGCATGAGCTCGGTCCACGTACGAAGCTCGTGCTCGTCCCCTGGGTCATAACCACACAGCCCAAAGGGGTCGTCGATGTCCGTCGAGATCACGAGCAGGACCACCGCATCGGCGTCGCCCCCCTTCGCCTCCACCAGCGCATCGCGCCAGTCTTCCGCGGTGCCGTCGCTGCCCTGATCGTAAGTGTCCTGGATGGCGACGACGACGAGCAGGGCGTCTTCGCGGAGAAAGCCCTCGTTGCATCCGCCAGGCCCGTCGAGGTCGTCGGCGAGCGCGAGGATGGTGGTCTCGGCGACGCCATCGGCGCCGTTGATGCCCATCGACGCGATGCAGGTGAACGCGTCCTCGAGCATGGGCTGGCCGGCGGTGATGTAGCGGAGACCGCTGGCGAGCTCGCAGCGCTCGTTGCTCGCGTGCTCGCCGATCGGGTAGGTGACGCCCGCGCCGCGGATCGAGTCACAGGGCTCCGGCGAGGTTCCGCAGGGGTACTCGGGCAGCTGTTCGCACATGTCCTGGCAGCCGACGCAGCTCGGATAGCCCCAGAACCCGGACGTGTTCGAGGACATGATGTGGTAGTCGAAGTCCGCGAACTCGTCTTCCAAGGTGGCCATGAAGCTCGGGAAGCTGGCCTTCAGCCGCGCTTGCTTGATCTCCATCGTCGGGTGGCTGCTGATCGTGAACAGGAAGTCGACCTTGCCCTTGCACCCGGGAGGCGGGCCGTCGCCGCCGTCCGGGACCAGGCCGAGGTCGGGGATCGCGCCGGTGGAGCCTGTGGAGCCTGTCGAGCTGGAGGAGACCTCGGAGCTGGCGGCTGCCGAGTCGTCTGCGGCGCTCGTCGAGCTGGAAGTCGAGGTCGACGAGCCGGAGCCGCTCGAGGTGGTGCTCACCGGCGCCGTCGTGATGCTCGTGCTGAAGCCTGTCTGCTGGCCACTGCCGCCGTTGCATGCGGCGAAGACCAGGGCGGCGGTGAGACTGGCGAGGCGCGGCACGATGCGCAGAATAGCGCATCGCGCCCAAGGTGTCGACTCGTCCGGCGTCGCTCGGGCCGGCCCGCGGCTGCCTGCGGCGTACCCTTCGACGTGGAACGTCGGACCGTGCGTGCATGAACGTGGCTGCTCGAGGTGATCGTCCGGCGCCCTGGGCGGCACCTTGGTGCGGAGAGTTTCATGCAACCAAGTCTGTTGAAGCGCCTCGAGGGTCTGTTCCAGGAACTGATGGATGCCGCCGAGCTGCGCCGCTTCGTCACCAATTTGTACGGCAAGCGGGTCACATCGCAATTGCCGGGGGAGGGCATCACGCACGAGTTGCTGTCGCACGGGGTGGTCACGGTGCTGAGCCGGAACGGCCTCATCGACCGCGAATTCTTTGTCGAGCTCCTCGGCGAGCGGCCGCGCATGCGCACGCACATTCTGGATGTGGCAGCGGAGTTCGGCGTCGCTACTCTGCCGGTCGAAGGACTCGACGGCCTGCCGGAGCGGGTCGTGCGGAGCCCGGACTATGTGGTCCGCGATACCTACGAGAGCCTCCGCCGTCAGCGCCAGTTGGTCCGCGAGCTGATCCACGGCGAGCTTCACCTCGCGCGCCTCATCGGCCATGCGGTCCGAAGCGACGAGGCGAAGTTACGCGAGGTGCCCGCACGCGTGGTCAAGTGGATCGATGCACACCGCCACGAACTGCAGCTGCGCGAGCTGCAGGGACCGATCGAGGGGATTTATCTCGCGGCTTCGGTGTTCGCGGTGAGCCCCGAGCTTGCGTTGCTGGGCTCGGCGGCCGCCATCGCGTTCAGCCGCGGCGAGGCGCTGCAGCAACTGACGACCTTCGCCAACCTGTCGGACAACGACCTGTACGCGCACGCGCTGGTGCTCGCAGAGATTGGCCGCTGAGCGCGCTCATGCCTCCAAAGATTCCACGCGGCTGACGCGTCCGTCATTTGCGCCTCTTGTGGTTGGGAGGTGCGTAGCCGGTCAGTCGCCGCCGAGGTGGCGGATGTCGACCGTCACCATGAGCATGAAGATCGCCAGCAAGATCGCCGCCATGAGCGCGACCAGGCGGGTCGCCGGGGCTTCGCGCAGCAGGTGCATGAACACGGCGGCGACCAGGGCCGCCTTGATCGCGGCGATCGTCATCGCCAGGGCCACGTGGACCGCCGGCGGGAGCTCGAGGAAGGCCAGGCCGACTGTGGTGGCCGTCAAGATCAGCAGCGCCAGCAGGACGATCAGCGCGGCGCCGACGCTCGGGGCGGGGGTGCTCTCGTCGTCGTGACGGTTCATGTGAGCCTCGCTGCGAGGTACAGGGCCGGGAACAGGAACAGCCACACGATGTCGACGAAGTGCCAGTAGAGGCCGACCGCCATCACCGGCGAGCCGCGCAGGTCCATCGCGGGCGTGCGCCAGGCGGCGAAGCCCAGCCATGCGAGGGCGACCAGGCCGCCGAGCACGTGCAGCGCGTGGAAGCCGGTCAGGACGAAGTAGAGGCCGAAGAAGGTCGGCAGGCCGGGGCCGGGGCCGAGCTCGTCGGCGAGGTCGACGAAGGGCGTCTCGCCGCGGGCGAAGTGGTGCGCGTACTCCCAGCCCTTCATCGCCAGGAACGCGGCCCCGAGGGCCAGCGTCGCCAGCAATGACAACAGCAGCTTCACGCGCGCTCGTGTGAACGCGAAGCGGACGGCGAGCGCCATGGTAAAGCTGCTGAGCAGCAGGGCGACCGTCATCGCGGTGGCCAGGCGCCAGTCGAGGCGCGGGGCGAAGGCCGCGAACAGATCGGGGTGGCGCAGGCGCAGGCTGGTGTAGAACACGAACAGGACGCCGAAGAACAGCACCTCCTGGCCGAGGAAGGCCCACATGCCGAGCGCGACGGCGTCGCGTTGATGGGGGAGGTCGGCGAACGGCTCGCGCACGGCTTCAGACATGGCCGGCTCCGATCGCGGTGGGCTGGGGCGCGCGCGGGTAATCGTAGGGGTCGTCGGTGACGACCGGCGGCGCCGCGAAGTTGTGGGGAGGCGGCGGCGAGGTGGTTTGCCACTCGAGGCCGGTCGCGCCCCACGGGTTGTCGCCGGCGGGGCGGCCGCGGACCAGGGACGCGAGCAGGTAGATGCCGGGCAGGACGTAGCCGACAGCGAGGATGGTCGCGCCGGCGGACGACAGGCCCTGTAAAAATTGATACTCGGGCGGGTACGAGGCGGTGCGGCGCGGCAGGCCCTGGGTGCCGAGCAGGAACTGCGGCAGGAAGGTCAGCAGGAAGCCGATGAGCAGGATGTAGGCGGCGATCCGGCCCCAGCGCTCGGAGTACAGGCGGCCGCTGATCTTGGGCCACCAGAAGTGCAGGCCGCCGAGGTAGGCCATGAGCATGCCGCCGACCATGATCGTATGAAAATGGGCGACGACGAAGTAGGTGTCGTGGAGGTGGACGTCGACGGCGAGCATCGCCAGAGCGAGGCCGGTGCCGCCGCCGATCGTGAACAGGGCGACGAAGCCGAGCGCGTAGATCATCGGCGTGGTCAGCCAGACGGAGCCGCGGTGCATGGTGCCCAGCCAGCTGAACACCTTGACGCCGCTCGGGACCGCGACGGCGAACGAGAGGAACGAGAACACGACGCTGGCGAAGTACGATTGGCCGGCGACGAACATGTGGTGGCCCCACACGAGGAAGCCGAACACCGCGATGGCCAGGCTCGAGGCGGCGACGAACTCGTAGCCGAACGGGCGGTTGCGCGAGAAGCAGGGGATGAGCTCGCTGATGACGCCCATGCCCGGCAAGATCATGATGTAGACGGCAGGGTGCGAGTAGAACCAAAAGAAGTGCTGGAACAGCAGCGGGCTGCCGCCGACCTCGGGGTCGAAGATGCCGATCTGCAGGCCCCGCTCGATGGCGACGAGGAGCAGGGTCATCGCCAGCACCGGGGTCGCCAGCACCAGGATGAGCGAGGTCGCGTAGAGCGACCAGACGAACAGCGGCAGGCGCATCCAGGTCAGGCCGGGCGCGCGCAGGCGGTGGGTCGTGACGATGAAGTTGATGCCGGTGAACACCGACGACAGGCCGGCGAGGAACACCCCGAGCACCGCGAGGACCACGTGCGAATCGCTGAAGGTGGTCGAATAGGGGGTGTAGAAGGTCCAGCCGGTGTCGAGGCCGCCGGCGATCATGGCAGTCAAGGTGAGCAGGCCGCCGGCGACGAACACGTACCAGCTGGCGAGGTTGAGCCGCGGGAACGCGAGGTCGGGCGCGCCGAGCATCAGCGGCAGGAGGTAGTTGCCGAGGAAGGTCGGGATCGACGGGATGAGGAAGAAGAACACCATGATCACGCCGTGCAGCGTGAACAGGCGGTTGTAGGTCTCGGCGGTGACGAGATCGGAGGCGGCGGTGGCGAGCTCGACGCGGATGACCGTGGCGAGCAGGCCGCCGAGGGTGAAGAAGAGCGTCATCGTCCCGAGGTAGAGCAGGGCGATCCGCTTGTGATCGGTGGTGGTCAGCCACGACTTCATGGGCTCACCCCCTCGGCGTCGGCGAGCGAACGGATGTAGGCGACGAGGAGGAGCAGCTCGTCGTCGTCGACGAGGCCGGCGTAGGTCGGCATGACGCCGCCCTGGTAGTCGGCGACGATGTCGGCGTCGGGGCGCAGGATGCTGCGGCGGAGGTAGTCGTCGTCGGCGAGGACGCTGCTGCCGTCGCGCAGGGTCACGGGGCGGCCGTAGAGGCCCTCGAGCGGCGGGGCGCGGCGGCGCAGGCGGGTCTCGTGGCAGGCGCCGCAGTCGAGCTTCTGAAACAGGGCCCGGCCGGCGGCGGCCAGCGGCGGGCGCGGATCGTCGCCCTGCGCGAGCCAATGATCGTAGACGTGCGGCTCCATCACGACGACGTCGGCGCGCATGAGCGCGTGCTCGGTGCCGCAGTACTCGGCGCAGGCGAGGGCGTAGGTGCCCGGAGCAGTGGCGCGGAACCAGGCGGTGCGCAGCCAGCCGGGCACGACGTCCTGCTTGAGGCGGAAGGCGGGGACGTAGAAGCTGTGAATGACGTCCTCGCTGCTGAGGTGGAGGCGGACCACGCGGCCGGCGGGGACGTGCAACTGCGACAGCTCGCGGCGGCCGCTGGGGTGCTGGAACGACCACATCCACCGCTTGGCGGTGACTGCGACGTCGAGGACGTCGGGGCCCGTGGGCACGCGCTCGATGCGATCGAAGGTGACTGCGCCGAGGGTGAAGAGGCAGAGGAAGACGACCGCAGTGAGCGCGCACCAGCCGAGCTCGGTCTTCCAAATGGTGGCAGGATCGTGGCCGCGGCCGGTGAGGTTGCCGGGGCGCCGGCGGTTGCGGACGACGAGCACGACCATCGCAAGGAGGACGCCGAGGCTGACGAGGCCGATCACCGCGAACACGAGGAAGACCACGAGGTCGACCGCGCCGCTGGTGGCGCTGGCGGCCGCGGGCAGCACTTCGAAGGGCATGGCGAGGAGCGTCATCTTTTAAATAACCTCGCGGTGACGGGTCGCGGGGGGTCGCGGCGGGTCGGGAAGCCGCGCGCGAGCGAGATCTCGGCGGCGCGCCACACGGGGATCCGCGCGACCCCGTGGCGGTGATCGAGCCACTCCCAGACGTCGGCGCGGGCGGCCCACTCGGCCTCGACGTCGGCTCGCAATTGCCGGAGGGCGTCGGTGGGGATGGCGCCCTCGAGGCCCTCGCTCGGGGCGGGGCCGAACACGCGGACGGCGATGCCAGCGACCAGGAAGCCGCCGAGCAAGAGGCCGCCGACGATCACGCCGGCGCCCCGCAAGCCGCGGCGGTGGTCGGGCAGATCTTCGCGCTCGTAGGATTGATCAGACACGGTCGATGTCCTCCTCCGGCAAGCCGATGAGCGGGCCGCGCCCGAGCAACACCGCGACCGCGAGCGCCCACGAGGCGCCGAGGCCGAGCGGCACCGCGAGGTCGAGCCAGCCGAGCGGCAGGCCGCGCGACGGCACGACGAGCCACAGCAATTCGACGTAGTGCATCGATAACAGCAATGCGGCCACCGCGGCCAGGCGCGCGGGGCTGCGCTTGATCGGCCGCTGCAGCAGGAGGACGAACGGGGCGGCGAAGTGCAGGCCGACGAGGGACCAGGCGACGCGGCCCCAGTCGCCGTGGAGCCGCGGCAAGAACCACCCGACCTCGCGCGGCAGGTCGGCGCCCCACACCAGCAAGTATTGAGTGAAGGCGATGTACCCCCACAACATCAGGGCGGCGAACAGGAGGGTGCCGAGCTGCTGCGCGCGCTCGGGGACGACGAGAGGGGCGTGGGCGCTGCGGCCGTGGACCAGGGCGACCGCGATCACGACGGCGCTCCAGCCCGCCACTGCGTCGCCGGTGGCGAGGGCGAGGCCGAAGGCGCTGGTGCTCATGTCGGGGTCGAGCGAGAGGATCCAGTCGACCGCGGCGATCGTGACCGTGGCGAAGAAGACGACCAGGGCGAGCGCCGCCAGCCCCGGCCGCCGCCGCCCCGGCCGCGCGAGGCGCAACGCGAGGACGCTCCAGACGACGAGGATGACCGCGGCGCGGGCGAGGAAGAAGTCAGCGTCGAGGTAGGCGGCCTTGGCGGCGCGCAGGGGTGCGGCCTGCAACCACTCGAGATCGGTCCACGGGTAGAGGACGGCGAGGTCGAGGGCGATCGGCAAGAACAGGAGCGCGAGCAGGGGCAGGGTGCGCGTCATCGCGGCGAGCAGCGGGCGGACTGTGGCGCCCCAGCGGCCGCGCACGAGATGGTGGATGCAGAGGAAGACGAGCGCGCCGAGGGCGACGCCGAGCCACAGCAGCCAGGCGAGCAGCCACGCGTGGAGGAAGGCCGGCGAGGCGCGGCCGGCCGCGGCGGCGAGGGCGGCGAGCACGAGGGTGGCGCCGAGGACGAGGGTCATCGCCGGGCCTCCACGAGGTGCATGCGGTCGTCGGCGCCGAGCACCGCGGCCGGGGCGTGCTGGCTCAATTGCAGCACCTGCACCCAGGCGACGATCCGCCAGCGGTCGTGGACGTCGATATGATCATAGTCGGGCATGGTGGCCCGGCCGTGAGTGACGACGTCGAACAAATGACCGACCGGGGCGCCCTGCAGCCGCGGGGTGGTGAAGGGGAGCGGGGCAGGGTAGCCGCGCTGGACCGCGACGCCGTCGCCCGCGCCGAGCCGGCCGTGACACGGGGTGCAATGAATGGCGTAGCGCTGCTCGCCGCGGGCGAGGTCGGCGCGGGTGAGGGTGAAGGGATAGGTGGCGACGAACAGGTTGTCGGCGGTTCGACCCTGCCACAGGTGGCGGTCGAGGCGGGCCTGGCCGCGCGGGACCACGCCGGGGGGCAAGCTGCGCGCCTCCATGTCGTCGGCGAAGAAGGCGGCCGGCTCGAGCGGGTCGAGGCGGGCCTGGTCGCGCATCTTCTGCTCGCAGGCGGCGAGCGCGAGGAGCAGGACGACGGCGTCAGCGCGAGACATCGTGGACCTCCAGCGGGGCGAGCGACCCGAGGAATGCGCGTACCGTCGATTCGGCGAACCGCGGGTCGTCGGCGCCGATGAACAGGAAGAAGCGGTCCTGGCTGGCGCGCTCGAACGCGGGCACCGCGAACAGAGGGTGGTGCAGGCGCGGCAGGCCGTTCTTCACGAACATGGCGAACACCGTGGCGAGCGCGGCGGCGAGGATGGTGATCTCGAAGGTCGGGACGATGAACGCCGGGGCGGCGAAGGACCGCCGACCGCCGATGTCGAGCTGCCAGTCGATCGCGTGGACCCACCCCTGGAACAGGAAGATCGCCGCGCCGCCGAGCAGGCCGGCGACGAAGGTGACCCACGCGAGGCGCGTGCGAAATCCGAGGGCCTCGGCCACGCCCTCGACGGGGTAGGGCGAGAACACCTCCAGCGCGACGTAGCCGGCGCGCCGGGCCGCGCGCGTGGCCGCGAGGACGTCGTCCGCGCCGGCGAACTCGGCCAGGAGGCCTCGCAGGCCGTTCATGCGCCCCTCCGCCGCCGTTCGGCGACCAGCTCGCGCAGCTCCGACATGGCGATCGCCGGGACGAAGCGGAGGAACAGCAGCATGAAGAAGACGAAGAAGCCGAGGGTGCCGGCCAGAGTGAGCCAGTCCCAGAAGGTCGGCCAATACGCGCCGCCGGTGGTCGGCAGAAAGCCGTGCTCGAGCGAGCTGATGACGATGAGCCAGCGCTCGAGCCACATGCCGAGGTTGATGGCGAGCGACAGGACGAACAGCCAGACGGTGCTGCGCCGCGCGGCCCGCCACCACAAGGACTGCGGGAGGACGACGTTGAGGCCGATGATCAGCCAGAACAGCGGGGCGGAGCGGCCGTGGAGGTGGCTGGCGAGGAGGTCGCGCTCGTGCGGATCGCCGCTGTACCAGCCGAAGAACAGCTCGGCGGCGTAGCCGTAGGCGACGACGAGGCCGGCGGTGAGCATGAGCCGGGCGCAGTAGTCGAGGTGCCGCGCGGTGACGAGTGCTCGCAGGCCGAGCCACGCGCGCACGGGGATCAGCAATGTCAGCACCATGGCGAAGCCGCTGAAGATCGCGCCGGCGACGAAGTAGGGCGGGAACACGGTGGTGTGCCAGCCGGGCAATTGGGCGATGGCGAAGTCGAAGCTGACGATGGTGTGGACCGAGACGACGAGGGTGGTGGCGAGGCCGGCGAGCAGCAAATAGGCGGTCTGGTGGCGCTCCCAGTGGCGCGCCGAGCCGCGCCAGCCGAGCGCGAACACGCCGTAGACGCGCGCGCGCAGGCCGGTCGAGCGGTCGCGCATGGTGGCGAGGTCGGGGACCAGGCCGACGTACCAGAAGACGAGAGAGACTGTGCCGTAGGTGGCGACGGCGAAGAAGTCCCACACCAGCGGGCTGAGGAATTGCGGCCAGTAGCCGTAGGTGTTGGGGTACGGCAGGAGCCAGTAGAAGAACTCGGGCCGGCCGAGGTGCAGCAAGGGAAACATGCCGGCGCAGGCGATCGCGAACAGGGTCATCGCCTCGGCGAAGCGGTTGATCGAGCGCCGCCACGGCTGCTCGGCGAGCAGGAGGATCGCGCTGATCAAAGTGCCGGCGTGGGCGATGCCGACCCACCAGACGAAGTTGGTGATGGCGATGCCCCAGTAGACCGGCGTGTCGACGCCCCAGATCCCGACATACCACCAGAACACGCCGAACACTGCGAGGGCGAGGGCGAGGACGCCGAGGCCGGCCAGAGCAATGGCTACGAGCCAGCTCCGCCGGGTCCGCGGCGATTGCACTGTGCCGACGACGAGGTCGTTGATCGCGGCGAGGTCGGGCTCGCCCTCGGTCCAGCGCTCGGAGTCGACGCGGGGGGTCACGTCATTTCTCCTCGGGCGGCGCCGCGGCGCGCAGGGCAGGGTTGGGGTGGACGAGGCGCGCGAGGTAGCTGGTGCGCGGGCGGGTGCCGAGCTCGGGCAGGAGCGCGTAGGCGCGGGCGTCCTGGCGCAGGGCGAGCACCGGATCGTCGGGCCGGGCGAGGTCGCCGAACTCGATCGCGCGGGCCGGGCACACGCCCTGACAGGCGGTGGCGACGGGGCCCATGATCCGGCCCTCGCGGTGCGCAGCGATCTCCGCGCCGCGGATCCGCTGCACGCAATACGTACACTTCTCCATGACCCCGCGCGTCCGCACGGTGACGTCGGGGTTGCGCTGGAGATCGAGGGGGACGAGGTCGCGGCCGGCGTAGTCGAAGAAGTTGAAGCGCCGGACCTTGTAGGGGCAATTGTTGGCGCAATACCGCGTGCCGAAGCAGCGGTTGTAGGTCATGTCGTTGAGGCCGTCGTGGCTGTGCTGGGTGGCGCCGGTCGGGCACACGACCTCGCACGGGGCGTGCTCGCATTGCATGCACGGCACCGGCTGGAACCGCCAGCGCGGGCCCTCGCCGCGGTCGTCGGCGTAGGTGTCGATGCGGATCCAGTGCAGCGCCCGGTCGCGCGCGGCCTCGACGGGGCCGACCGTGGGGATGTTGTTCTCGGCCTGACAGGCGATCACGCAGGCGTTGCAGCCGATGCAGGCGTTGAGGTCGATCGCCATGGCCCACGCGTGCTCGGCGGGGGGGCGGGTCGGTTGCATCGAGGCGGGCTGCAGGCCGGGCGGGAGCAGGTGGGCCGGCTCGCCGCGCAGCAGCCAGCGGGCGTGCTCGTCGCCGTGCTCGTGCTCGTCGCCGCGGTGGCGATCGACGATCAGCGGACCGTCGTGCGCGAGCGGTTCGGCGACGACTGCGACGGCCCACGGGGCGCCGGCGCTGCGCAGGCGATAGGCGTCGAAGCCGACGCCCGCCGCGGGGGCGCGTCGGCCGTAGCCGAGGTGGACCGTGATCTGATCGGGCGGGTGGCCGGCGAGGACGTGGACCGGGGCGTCGATGCTGCGATCGCCGACGCGCAGGCGCACGCCGCCGGCGTGCGCGAGGCCGCGGGCGCGGGCGGTCTCGGGGGCGACGAAGGCGGCGTTGCCCCACATGAGCCGGGTGATCGGCCGCGGCAGCTCCTGCAGCCACGGGTCGAGCGAATAGCGGCCGTCCCAGGCGGCGGGGTCGGGGCGGAAGGCGAGCGCGAGGTCGGGGGATGATATGTCCGATGGGACATGTTCTGAGAGCAATGAAGAGAGGACGTCGCCGCGGATCGCGGTGGTCACCGCGGTCGCGGGTGAGGGCAGGCGGCCGTCGTGGATCGCGGACCGCCACCACTGGGCGAGGTCGACGTCGGCGGGGGCGCGGTCGCTCCATGTCCTTTCGAGCAGGTCACGCCCGCGCGCGGGGTCGTCGGTCAGGGCGGCCAGCAGCTCGGGCGCGCTGAGGCCGTCGTACAGCGGGCGGATGGTCGGCTGCGACAGGGTGATCTCGCCGTCGTCGGCGGCGGCGTCGGCCCAGGTCTCGAGCGGGTGCGCCAGCGGCAGGTGCCAGCGGCAGCGCTCGCCGGTCTCGTCGCGCCAGAGGCCGAGGTGGGCGGTGAACGGCACGCCGACCAGGGCGTCGGCGAAGCCGAGGTCGGCCGGGGCGGTGTAGACGGGGTTTTCGTCGAGGACGAGCAGGGCGTCGAGCTCGCGCCGCGCGAGGGCGGTGACGAGGGCCGGCAGGGCGTGCTCGGGGCCCTCGGGCTGACGCTCGAGCCGCTCGGTGTAGACGACGGTGCGGCCGGCGGCGCCGAGCAACTGATTGGCCGCGTGGACCATGGCGTGGACCTGCGGCGGTTGATTGGGGCCGGCGACGACGAGGCCGGTCGGGCCGGCAGACTTGAGGTCGGCGATCGCGGCGGCGAGCCAGGGGTCGTCGAGAGGGTCGCCGAGGACGCCGCGCAGGACGTCGCGGGCGAGGCCGGGGATGTCGCCGACGCGCGCGGCGAGGCGGTGATCGGCGGCGGCGCCGGTGAGGCCGGGGTAGCTCTCGAGCGCGTACAGCCGCAGCGCCTCGGCGGGGTCGAGCTCGGCCCGCCGCCGCAGGGCGAGCGCGCGAGCGTGGCGCAGGCGGCCGGGATCGACGAACAGGAGGTCGTCGTCGAGGCTCAGGACGACGCGGGCGCGATCGAGGCGGTAGTGACAGGCGAAGGCGCCGCCGAACAGCCGCCGCAGGCCGGCGTGGAGGTTGTCGCGGCCGACCGGGTTCGACACGAACCACCGCAGGCCGGGACAGCGCGCGGCGAGGCGAGCGAGGCCGCCTTCGAGCATGCGCGAGGTGGTCGGCCCGGTCAGCACGCCGACGCGGCGGCCCTTGGCGAACCAGCCCCGGGCCTCGCGCAAGAACGCCGGCCAGCTGCTCGGCTCGTGACCGCGACGCACGCCGGTCGAGCGCCGCGGGTCGTACAGCTCGCGCACCGTGGCCTGTCCGAAGGGACAGGTCGCGCCGAGGCTGGCGCGGTGCTCGGGGTGGCCCTCGATCTTGGTCGGGCGGCCCTCGTGGGTCTCGACCAGGATCCCGTAGGCGTAGGCGTCGCGGGTGAAGGCCGAGGCGAAGTACAGCGGCACGCCGGGGACGATGTATTCGGGCTGGCGCGCGTAGGGGACGATCCGCTCCGGCGGGTCGCGTTCGAGGCAGCCGCCGAGGCCGGCGGCGGCCAGGCCGGCGCTCATGCGCTTCAAAAAGGCGCGGCGGCCGAGCGGATCGTGGTCGCTCATCGATGGCACTCCGAGCAGCTGACGTGGGGCGCGTCGTCGAGGGCGACGGGCGGGGCGTGCGGGTCGGGCTGCCAGCCCATGACGAACACCGCCTCGGGCGGCCGCAGGTGCGGGGCCGGGTCGCGGTGACATTCGAGGCACCACTTCATCGACAGGTCGGCGTATTGGCGGATCCGCGGCATCCGGTCGACGCGGCCGTGGCAGGTCTCGCAGCCGACGCCGGCGTGGACGTGAATGCTGTGATCGAAGAAGACGAAGTCGGGCAGGTCGTGGACGCGCTGCCAGCGGATCGGTCGGTCGGCGGCCCAGCTGTCGCGCACCGCCGCGAGCAGGGGGGCGTCGGCGAACAGGTGGGCGTGGCAATGCATGCAGGTCTCGGTCGCGGGGATGCCGGCGAAGGCGGCCCGCTCGACGGTCTCGTGGCAATAGCGGCAGTCGAGGCCGAGGCCGCCGACGTGGTGGTCGTGGCTGAAGGGGACCGGCTGCGCGAGCGGGTTGCCGACGCCGGTGCTCCAGTCCGAACTCGCCAGGTAGTAACCGACGACGCCCGCGAGGGTGAGGCCGAGCGGGAGGCCCCACAGGACCAGGCGGACGCGGCGGTCCGCGGATGGGCGAAAGAGCTGGGCCACGGTTCTCCGGCGCTGCGGCGCTCGTTTGCGAGCGGTGTCTGCTATGCCGGCGATCGCCCGGGTCGCAAGCGATCGCGGGGCGCGACCGGAGGGCGCCCGCGGGCGTGGGCCGATCGCGGCGGCCACGGCCGCCAATCGCATGACCCACGTCACCGCGGCGCGGCGGGCCGCGGGGCAACCGCCGGCGAGAGTCGCTCGCTCGATCGCCGTGCGGGCGAGCGGCCATATGGCGTAGGCTTGGTGTCGATGCACAGCGACCAGGGGCCGTACCGCGAGCTGTACGAGGCGATCCTCGACTACGACGGCGCCGGCCTGGCCGAAGACGTGGTGCTGCCGTGGGCCCGGGCGCACGAGGCGGAGCGGCGGTGGTTCGGCGCGCTGGCGGCGGCGCGGGTCACGGAGGTGCCGGCGCGGACGATCGAGGATTGCTGGCGCCTCTACGCGATGTCACGCGTCTGCGATCTGCTGCGCCTGGGCTTCGCGCGCAGGCCGGGCTACGGGGGGGGCTGGACGATCGCGGTGCCGCCGACGGCCTATGATGAATTCATGGCAGCGTTCGAGATGCAGCGGATCGGCGAGCCGCGCTTTCACCCGTTTTTTCATGAGGTCGTGATCGTCGAGCAAGACGCCGACGACGACGCGTCGCCGCGAGTGCTGGCCGAGCAGTGGCCGGGGCACACGCTCGGGCCGCTGTTGTTCGCGCGCGCCGGGGTCCGCGTGGCCGCCGGACGGAGGCATCTTTTTAAAGAAATCGCGGAGGGGTCGACGCTGTACTGGGCGTACGCTCGCAACAATCGCCCGGCGCAGGATCTGTCGCACGGCTGGGGCGGCAACTCGCAGTGGCGCACCCGATTCCGCCGCGACTACGCGATCGCCGGCGAGTTCTTTTATAATGTCGACGCGACGCCGGGGCCGCCCGATCCGGAGGACGACCTGACTGCAGACGAGTGGCGCGAGCTGGTGCGGCACCGCTGCTTCGTCCGCTGCGCCAAGCCGCACGGCGATCGCTTTCCGTACGATCGCTCGCACCGCGAGCCGCGGCCGTGACCCGATCAGCCGGTCGAGCGCCGGCGTGACTCGGGGCGCACGCGCTCGTCGACGTCGACCGCTCCGCAGGCGGACAGCAGGCGGGCGACGTTGTCGGCGTCGATCTCCCGCGTGCGCACGGTGATGACGGCGCCGCCGCGGTTGAACGCGTCGCTGTACTTGCGCGCCTCGCCGTCGGGGATGCCGATCTTCACCAGCGCCGGGGCCAGCCAGCCGGGATTGTCGATCTCCTCGGCGCCCACGGCACCGAGGGCGCCGAGGATCGGGCCGGCCGCGAGCACGGGTCCGGCGTAGGGCACGGCGAACGCGGCCAGGCCGACGATCGTGCTGAGCGCGCCGGCGGCGATCTGGCCGGCGTGCGGCGGGGCCTCGTGCAAGGTGGCGAGGTCGTTGGCGACCACGCTGATGTCGGTGCGGTCGTACTTGCGCAGGAGCAGGGCGTCGACCGCGTACTTCGCGTCAGCCGCCGTGTCGAACAGCGCGATCACCGTCTTCATGCCTATGGGGGTCATCCGCCGGCCTTTCGTGGGAGTGCGAACAATGTATGCAGCAAATCGGCGGGGCGGGCGAACTCGACGCGCGGAGCCGCCGCTGCGAGCCGGATCGTGGCGCTCATGGCGAGCTCGACGGTGATGGCCTCGCGGTCCGCGCTGCTCGCTATGCACGGTCGAGGCTGCTATGAAACAGACTCAGCCGTACGGCCTCGCCCAGCGGGCGCGTCCGCTCGCTACGTCTCGGGCTCTTCCGAATCGGAATAATCGCGGTAATCGGGCTGGTCCTTCTCGGCGTCCGAGAGCAGCGCGTCGAGGCGGGCGAGCTGCGGCAGCGCGTAGTGCGGGAATATGTCCTCGACGTCGTTCAAGGCCGCGATCCGGACCTCGGCCGCGGCCATGGATTCGTGCAGGGAGTCGAACCTGCGGACGATCTGCCCGAAGCCCTCCGAGTAGTCGCTGACGACGACGACCTCGGTCGCTTCCGCGGGGCCGGAGAAACATCGGACCTCGAGGTCCTTCGCGACGAGGCCGTCATCCTTGTAGGCCTGCTCGTGCCAGGGGTCGCTGGCTGGATCGGCGGTGTAGCGCGCGAGGTAGGCCGCTCGTGCGGCGTCGGCGAGCGAGGCCGTGGTGAAGACGCCGAGAAGCACGTGGGCGCTCGTGTACGCGGACATCCGGCGTATCAACAAGAATCGGTCGAGGGTCGGTCCCGTCGGCGGCGCGAGGTCGGGCGTGAAGCCGCGGGCATGAGCGCTGGTTTCGATCGCTCGCCAGAGTTCGCCCCCGGTGTTTTCGTCGCGGTCGAACAGCAGGCGAGCTCCGCCCCGCACCTGCAAGATTCGGCGGTGGTCCCAGCCGTGGCCGGTGACGAAGGGCACCTCCTCGGCGACGAGGCGGGCGACGACTGCGTCCCGATCGGGCGCCGCCGGTCCGCCGAGGATCCACGCCTCGAGCTCGCGCCCAGGGCCTGCCTCGAGGTCGCCCAGGGCGTGGTGACGCAGCTGGTACACCACCTCGTCCTCGAAGGAGATCTCGAAGTTGCCGTAGCGCCAGATCTCCGACTCCTCGCTCGTGCTCGCCACCTGCTCGTCGGGCGGGCCGAGGTGCGCGTGGACGGTCTCGCGCGGGTCGCCCGCGCGCACGCCTGCGAGCTGACCTTCGACGACGAGGGCGCGGATCGAGAACACGATCGACATCGCGGCGACGGTACCACGGCGCGGGCGGCCTGCCGCGCGTCGCGGGCGGCTGCTAGGATCGCGGCCGATGTACGCCGGCTTCCTCGACCTGACCTGCCCGCTCCACTGGACCGTCGATGGGGCGCTGTCGGCGGAGGAATGCGCGGCGTACGTGGCGAAGATGCGCGAGGGCCAGGCCGAGGTGGCGCCGATCGTCGGGCCCGGCGGAGGGCCGGTGGTCGAGCCGGAGACGCGCAACAACACGCGGGTGATGTGGGACGACGCCGACGAGGCGAACGCGCTGCTCGAGCGGGTGCGGGCGCAGGTGCCGGCGAGGCTGTCGGGGCAGGTGCTGGCCGGCGCCAACCCGCGTCTGCGGCTGTACCGCTACGGCCCGGGCGAGCGCCACGGGGCCCACTGGGACACGATCGTCGAGCTGGCCGACGGGGTGCGCAGCCTGCTGACTCTGGTGTTTTATCTCAACGAGGGCTTCGAGGGCGGGGCGACCGACTTCGTCGAATTGGGGGCCTCTGTGACGCCCCAGCTCGGCCGGGCGCTGCTGTTCCAGCACCGCGTGCTGCACCAGGCCTGCGAGGTGACGCGCGGCGAGAAGTTCGTGCTCCGCACCGACGTGCTCTACCGGCCGGCGGACTGAGAAATTTTTAAAAGGGGTGTCCCGAAGGGCATGTCTTGAAGGACATGTTCGTTCGGTGGGTCGAGCGCCGCGGTGCAGCGCAAGTCACTCGGAACAATTGCGAGGCAGCGCACGAAGGCGCAATTCATAGCCGCAAACGATCATGACCTTGGGCCTTTGTGCTTCGCAGGGGCCGACGCAAGAGAACGTCCCCGTGCGCGTCACGACGCCCAGCGTTTGCCCCGAGTCCTCGTGCACCAGCAGCGTGCCGGCCGCGAGCTCGATGGGGTGCTTCCCCACGATCTCGGCGCCACCGCCACCGCCCTTGGGCTGTCGCTGCTCGGTCCACCGCGGACGAGGGTCGAACTGGACGCCGTCGACCCATCCCACGACCGTGGCGCCTGAGCGGTGGGCTCGCACGAGTACGGCGTCGCCGCGACGCTCGAGCTGCGTGACCGCGAGCGGCTCGCGCAGCGACAAGCGGGCGAGCTCCGCCCCGCGCGGCGCGTCGCGAACGACCACGGTCGCACCGGTGAGAGAGCCGTCGAACGCGATCGTCTCGGGCCGCTGCTCCGCGGGCTTGTAGACGACGTCGACCACCGTCGAGGCGATATAGCCCTCGGCGCGCACGAGCTCCTGATCGTCGTAGACAGCCGCCGTCGCCGCGCCGTCCCCGACGGGAGCAAGGAGGAGCGCGCTGCCGGCGGGTATGCGCACTCCGGGGAGTCGTTCGTGCGACTGGCGCGGGAGCTCGGGGCGCGCGACCAGGAGCGTCTCCGAGCGGTTCGTCGGTCGTAGGTCCTTGGCGTCCATCCAGAACCCCACACGGTATGTCTCTCGATCGCAGGCGAATTGGACCCGGCGTTGCCCGCCGGATTCGGTGCCCGGATTCAGAACCCACGGCTCCCCCCACCAGAAATCGTCGAGGACGCCGACATCCGCCGGCGGCAGCGGAGGTCCAGACTCGCCGGAGTACAAGCGAGACGACGGGTAATGGCTCACCTCGGCCGCGAGACCCGAATCGTGGAAGGCGACCGAGGGATCGGCGAGCGCGGGAGGATTCGCCGGCAACAGATGGGCCGGGCGCGAACAGGCCGGGAGGTCCCCCGCAGGTAATTCGTGCGTCGAGGACGCGGTGGGCGAATGGCCGGGACTCCTGGCGTTGCCGCTGCAGGCACACAGCAGGGCGACAGCCATTCGGGCGCCGGTCTCGAGGCGGTGACGGCTTCGGTCGCTCGCGAGTGCGGCCGCCTTGCGCGATACGAGGTGGAGAAGCGGGCGAGCGATGAGACATCTTATCAGCTCTCCCCACGTGCGTCGCACCGAGTTCGTGGACGGCGCTTGCCGAGCAATGAACTGTCTGAATGCGCCTGCCGTGGTCGCGGTCTGCGCCCCGACGGGCGCCCGCGAGGCGGCCGCGGCCGCGACCGCGCGCGGCGACCGGCGTCCCGGAACCGAGTTGCGCGGCGCTCGCTTCGGGCCATAGATCGGCCGGCCATGGCGCAGGCGAACAGCGGGCGCGGGTTCGATGCGGCCCACCTCGCGGACGTCGTGGTCATCGCCGACGCCGAGCTCGTGCGCTTGCGGCAGGCCGCGCGCGTGACCCTCACTGCGATCGCCGCGGCCGCGCTGCTGCACAAGCTCGCGGAGGCGCTCGGCGAGCCGACCAGCGTCGCGCTCGTCGGCATCAACGTGGCGATGATGGGGGTGGCGACCGTCAACGACCCGACGACGCGGGCCCAGCGGATCACCACTGCCCTGGTGGCGCCGGTGGCCTGCGCGGCGCTGCTGCTCGGCACGCTGGTCCACGGCATTCCGTGGCTGCGCGACGGGCTGTTTTTGGCCAACGCGTTCGTCGCGGTGCTGGTGCGCCGGTTCGGTCCGCGCGGACTGGCGCTCGGGATGATCGGCTTCCTCGGCTACTTCTTCGCCCTGTACTTCCGCGCCGACCTGACCCGTCTGCCGCTGATGCTGACGAGCGTGTGCATCGCCACCGCGCTGGCCTATGCGGCCCGCTTCTGGGTCGTGCGCGAGCGGCCGGAGACGCGGCTGCGGCTGCGCCTGGCGGCGCTGCGGCGGACTGTAGCGGTGGCGCTGCACCAGCTGGCGGCGCTGGTGGCCGAGGGGCGCGAGACGCCGCGGCGGGTGCTGGCGCTGCGGCGCACCCTGGGGGCGATCAACGAGTCGGCGCTGGCGATCGACGAGCAGATCGATCGCGTCGATCCGGCGAGCGCGAGGTCGGCGGCGCTGCGCGAGCAGGTGTTCGCGCTCGAGCTGGCGCTGCAGGAGGTCGCGGCGGCGGCGGTGCCGACGATCGCGCTCGCCCCGCCCGCGCGGCAGGCGATCGCGGCGGCGCTGCTGGCCGCTCGCAGCGCGGTGCGCTCCGGCGACGAGGCGGCGGCCGCGGAGGCGATCGCGGCGCTGACGAAGGCGACCCGCAGCGCCTGCATGCTCGAGCGAGCGCTGCGCTCGCTCCTGGCCGCGCTCAAGCTCGACGCGCAACTGCCGACGACCCGCGGCGAGGCGCGCGAGCCGGAGCCGGCCGCTGGCCGCAATACGCCGACGTGGACGTGGTCGCTGCGCCTGGCCGCCCAGGCGACGCTGGCGACCGGCCTGGCGCTGGCGGCTGGGCACGCGGTCGCCAGCTCGCGCGCCTACTGGGCGGTGATGGCGGCGTTCATGGTGTTCAACCGCGCCAACACGCGCGGGGCGATGCTGGCGCGCGCGTGGCAGCGAATGACGGGCACCCTGGTCGGCGTGATCGTCGGCCTGCTGGTGGCCCACGCGATCCAGGGCCTGGTGCCGCTCGAATTGGTGGTGCTGTTCACGTGCATGTTCATCGCCTATTACACCCTGCAATTCGCCTACGCGTGGATGGTGGCGGCGTTCACGACGCTGATCGCGGTGCTCTACAATTTGCTGGGGATGTTCTCCGACGAGCTGCTGTACCTGCGCGTGCTCGAGACCCTGGTCGGCGTATTGGTCGGCGCGGGGGTGGCGATGCTGGTGTTCCCGGTGTCGACGCGCGGGACGATCCGCGCCCACATGGTCGACGCGCTGCGCCTGCTCGCCGACGACCTCGCGGTCACGTACACGCTGCCGGGGCCCGAGCGCGCCGACCGTCGCGCGACCGCGCGGGCGCTCGACCGCAAGCTGCGTGACGTGCGGAGCGAGGTCCAGGGCGCCGCCGGCGGGGTGCCGCTGCCCTCCACCCGCGAGACGCGGCGCCTGTTCTTCGCGTTCGCGGCGGTGTGCTTCCACGCGCGCCCGCTGCTGATGTTCGACCCACGCGCGCTCGACGAGGCCGCGGTGCAGCGCGCTCACGCGGTCGCGCTTCGTCTGGCCGACCGCGCGCGCGAGCTCGCCGAGTCACTCGCCGCCCGCAAACCGCCGTGCGCGCCGCGGGTGGTCGAACGCGCCGATTCGTCGGACCCGGCCCTGCGCGGCCTGGCCCGCCTCGACCGCGCGCTGTCGACGTTCGCCCGCGTGGCCCGCGAGACGCGAGCGCCGCGGGCCGGCGACGTGCGACCGAATTGAGGCAGGGCCGCGCTTCCTGGGAATGGCCGGCGCGAGCCGGAGCAATGTCGACATCAGCGGGTCCGCGGTGGGACCCCGAATCAACGCAGCGTCCGCGGGTCGAGCACGCGAAGGCCGGAGCGGGCGGGGCCGGCGATCACCTCGCCGAGGCGATCGAAGCGCGAGCCGTGGCACGGGCAGTCCCACGTCTTTTCCAGGTGGTTCCACGTGACCGAGCCGAGGAGGTGCGGGCAGGCGGCGGAGCAGGCGTGGATCTCGCCGCTCTCCTCGCGGTAGACGGCGACGCGGTGCAGGCCCGAGCGGAGGATCGCGCCGCTGCCGGGCGCGACCTCGTCGATCGAGCCGACCTCGCCGGGCCGCAGCCAATCGGCGTACTGCGCGGCGACGTTGGCGTTCTCGCGCAGGAACTCGCCGCCGGCCTTCAGCGGTTTGCGCCGCGGGTCGTAGAGCTGCGACCACTCGCTCTCGCCGTCGCAGATCTGCGAGCTCAGCATCATCGCCGCGATCGTGCTGTGAGTCATGCCCATGCCCGAATCGCCGGTAGCGATGTAGACATTCGCGGCGCCCTCGGGGTCGGGGCCGATGTGCGCCAGGCCGTCGAGCGTCTCGAACACCTGGCCGGACCACTGGTACAGCCGCTCCTGCGCCGCGGGCACGCGCTCGCGCGTCCACGCCTCGAGGGCGGCGAAGCGGCGCTCGCCGTCGTCGGCCTGGCCAGTCTTGTGATCCTCGCCGCCGACGATCAGGACGTCACCCTCGGCCTCGCTGCCCGGCTGGAGGCGGACGTAATGATAGGGGTCGATGGTGTCCCAGTAGAGCCCGGGCGGCACGACGCCGGCGGGGACCCGCAGGCCGATCGCGTAGGTGGTGTAGGAGGCCTGCTTGCTGTGGATGGCGAAGCGGTCGCAGATCGGCGAGCAGGTGGCGATGATGGCGGCCTTGCTGCGCACGCGGCGGCCCTCCTCGGTGGTGATGACGACCTCCTCGCCGCCCTCGACGTTCTCGACCCGGGTGTCGCCGAAGATCGCGGCGCCGCTGCGCTTCAGCGCCGCGCACAGGCCGGCCAGGTACTTCAGCGGGTGGAACTGGGCCTGGTCGGGGAAGCGCAGGCAGGGCCGGCGGAACACCGGGTCCTCGTCCATCGCCTGCACCCCGTGCCAGCCGAACGCGTGGACCGTCTCGAGCTCCTGGCGGAGGATGTCCGGGTCCTGCTCGGGGGCCAGCCACAGGTAGCCGTCGCGGCGCTCGAAGTCGCAGGCGATGTCCTCGTCGCGGGCGATCGCCTCGATGCAATCGATGGCCGTCGCGTGGCTCTCCCACGCCTTGCGCGCGGCGTCGAGGCCGCGCACGCGGGCGAGCTCGCTGAAGCGGTCGTCGATCGCGCTGGACAGGTGCGCGGTGGTCCGGCCGGTGTTGCCGCGGCCCGGCTGCTGGCTGTCGAGCACGACGACGCGCCGGCCGGCGCGGACCAGCCGCAGCGCCGCAGTCAAGCCGACGAGCCCCGCGCCGACGATGCACACGTCGGTCTCGATGTCCTGAGTCAGCGGGGCGAAGCTCGGCACGTCGCAGGTGGCCTGCCACAGCGAGCTCGTACCTTCTACGGGGTGTTCAGCCATGCCGACAATGTTGACGATGGCGCGCGAAGGTCAAGCGCGATCCGCCGCACCGTCACGCCGCGCCGCGCTGCTCGCCGAGGATGTACTCCCATACGCGGTCGCGCTCGGTCTCGAAGGCGGCGGCGAGCCGCTGCGCCTCTTGCGGGTCGAGCACGCGCTTCGCCAGCGGGAACAGCTCGCCCTCCTCTTCGTCGACGTGGCGCCCGACCATGTCGGCCAGCACGCGCGCCCGCGCGGCCCAATTGTCGTCGCGCGGCGACATTGCCAGCAGCTCGTCGAGCAGCGCCTCGACCTGCCGGTGCTCCGCCAAGCCGACGCGCACCTTCTCGGCGGTCCGCTCGTCGTCCTGCAGGCGCAGGTAGAACACGGCCTCCTCGGCGCGCGAGTGCGGCACCAGCTTGAGGCGCACCCGCGTCAGCAGCCCGGCGGCGAGCTTGCCCTTCGCCGCCAGCAGCTCGTGGAACAGCTCGTCGAGCTCCTCGTGCTCACGGGCCAGGAGCTCGTAGATCTCGGGCCGATGCATGGCGCGGTCCTCCGCAAACAATCACTTCGGCGCGGTGATCGGCTGGGTGTCGCCGCCGCGCAGGCGAATGACGCCGCAGGCGATCCGCGCGCCCGAGTTGCCGGCCGGCTGCGAGGTGTAATCGTCGGGCGCGGCATGGACCACGACCGAGCGGCCGAGGATCCCCCGCGGCCCGTTGTCGAGGGTGAAGCCCTCGAGCTTCATGTCGAGCGTGGTCTGCTTGCCGCTGCCGCCGCCGGCCAGGTTGCCGAGGTCGCCGGCGTGGTGGCGGGGGGCCTTCGGCGCGCCGTGATCGGTGGCGTCGGGGTTGAAGTGTTCGCCGGCCGACTTGCCGTCAGGGGCCGAACAGTCGCCGAACTCGTGGATGTGGAAGCCGTGGTCGCCGGTCTGGAGGCCGTTGATCCGCGCTTCGACGTGGACTTCGCCGTTCTTCTTGGTGAAGGTGACGGTGCCGTCGACGGCGCTGGCGCCCAGTGGAGCGAGCTCGGCGACAGCGACGACCTCGTCGGACTTCGACGAGCCGCAGGCCGTCGGACCGGCGAGGATGAGCGAGACGATGGAGACGATCGAGGCTCTCGCGAAATCGTGAGACATGATTCACCTGAGGCCGGGGCAGGAAGGAATCGTCGGCCGTCGCGGCCGGACGGCCCCGACGGCGGCGGGTGACGCCGGCAACTATGATCACGCGCCCGGTCGCGGCTCGCGGCGCCCCACCGACCCGAGGCACCGAGGCCGCGTTTTTCGCCGCATCCCCGGCAGGAGGCGGAAAGTGGGCCCTCCGCCGCGGACCCGCAATTGCGCCGGCCTCGTCAGGCGTTGCGCAACTCGCGTCGCCGCGGACCCCGCCGGTGGCGAGCGGGCTCATCGTTCAATGCGAGGACCCGGCGCCCTCTTTGCCCATTCGCCGGCGACGGGCTCAGCCATTGTCGAGACTTCATAAACCCGGGTGATTCACCAGTATCGCCGCGATTTCGCCCCTCGCCCTGCCGCTCTGCGATCGCCGCCCTGTCGGCGCGGGGCACCAGGCGCTGCCGGGCGGCGGCGCACCTTGTCGCACCCGAAAGCTTCCCAAAGCGCCGCGCAGAGGGCTTGACGCGAGCCGCGCCATTTTATAACTTGCTTGTCGCCAGCAAGTAAGGCGTGATGGGCTCCGAAGGCTTTGACAACTGCGAGCTTTGACAAGAAAAAAAACGCTCGATGATTTCCGAGGCAAGACGGCGGACCCAGGAGGAGCGAACGGCGATGTCGGAGCAGATGATGACCGAGGCGGCCGTGAGCCTGCTGGTGGAGCGAGGGATCGCCGGCACCACGCTCGCGGGCATCGGTGAGCGCTCCGGTTATTCGCGCGGCCTCGTCACGCACCGCTTCGGCTCCAAGGCGGGGCTTTTGGCCCACGTGCACGACAGCATCGCCGCGGAGTGGCTGCGGCGGGTGCAGGCGGTCGTCGGTCGCGCCACCGGCGTGGCCGCGCTGCAGCGGGTCACCGACGCGCTCTACAAATTCATCGTCGACGAGCCGAAGGGGCTGCGGGCGATGTACTTGCTGCGTTACGCCAGCATCGATCCGAGCGCCGAGTACCGCGCCAACGTCGCCAAGCTGAACAAGGCCCACGTCCGCGCGCTGACGCGGTGGGTCGAGGAGGGCCAGGCGCACGGCGAGATCGCGGCCGAGGTCGACGCCGGGCTCGCGGCCGAGCTGTTCGCCAGCGTCGTCGACGGCCTCCTCTATCGCTGGCTGGTCAACCCCGACATCCCCGTCAAGGAGCTGCACGGGCTGATGCGGGCGCACATCGCCCGCGCCCTGCGAGCGGCTCAGGCCTGAGGTTCACGCGTGCGCCGGGTCCGTCATCATCGCATCCGAATCGTCGCTCGCCCGGGGGCGACGCTCGGGGTGCAAACCCCCCACTGAGCATTCCGGTCCAGGCCGGAATGGCGCCACATTGACAATGTTCAGCCTCCCGATGCATCCGCTGCAATCGCGCCAGAGCGCTCCGCGCCGGCCGCTGCGTGGATTCGCGGGGGGGCGCCAAGAGGTCCAGACCGAGGTCGTCATGAGCGGGGCCGCGAGGTGGGTGTGGCGATTCGCCCGTCGTCGCTCCGAGAGGGGGCGCGACGGTCCAGGAGAAGGAGTGACGCGATGGGATCGATGACGCAGAGAACACGGATTGGAGTGGTTTGCCTGGTCCTGGGCGCCTGCGGCGAGAGTTCGCCGGGCCAGGGGACCGACGGCATCGGCAGCGACAGCACCGGCGGCGGCGGCCCCGGCACCACCACCGAGCCCGGCAGTCCGACCACCAGCGAGGCCAGCGATTCTGGGGTGGACCCGCCGACGACCGGATCGTCGCACGGCGACTCGACCACGGGTGACGACCCGCCGGCGCCGCTCGCCTGCGGCAAGGGCTACCCGATCCCCGGCGTCGAGCAGGTCCAGGGCGACGCGCAGGCCGGTTATCACGCCCTGCTCAACGAGGGGTACGTCTCGTGTGGGATCCCCTTTGCCTTGTTCCCGATCGCCGCGCCGCTCCTCGGCTCCTTCGGCGAGGGCGAGCCGCTCCCGGGCCGCACCGGCAAGAACGCCCAGGTGCCCTACAACTGGACCGTTCACACCTCGAAGAGCAGCGGCGCCGAGATCGTCTCGCTCAACTGCCTCGAGTGCCACGCCGGCCACTTCAACGGCGACCTCGTCATCGGCCTCGGCAAGGCCGACGCCGATTACACCGAGCAGATCGGCGGGTTCTTGGCGGAGATCCCGATCCCCGGCATCCCGATCCCGGGGCTCGAGGAGATGACGCGGATGGCCCAGCGCTACCAGGCGGTCGGCGACTACACGCGCATGCTCGTCGTCGGCACCAACCCGGCCGACTCGCTGGCCGCGGTGCTGTCCACGCGCCACGACGCCAACACGCTCGAGTGGCTCGACGAGCCGAACACCGTGGTGCCCGAGGTCATCTTGCCGGTCGACACGCCGCCGTGGTGGCACACGAAGAAGAAGCACGGCCTGTTCTGGAACGGCATGTCGCGCGGCGACCACCGGGCGACCATGATCTACGCCAGCGCCCTGTGCACCGATTCGGTCGAGGAGGCGGAGGGCATCTTCTCGTACTTCAACAACATCCGCGCCTTCATCGAGTCGGTCGAGGCGCCGAAGTACCCGTTCGTGATCGACGCCGAGCTGGCCGACCAGGGCCGGGAGATCTTCACGCGCGACTGTTCGTGCTGCCACGGCACGTATTCCGACGACCCGGCGCTCGAGACCTACCCGAACATGCTGCTGCCGCTCGACACGATCGGCACCGACCCGCTGCTGGCCTTCGAGGCCGACGCGCGCCCGTTCGCCGACTGGTTCAATTCTTCGTGGTACGGCGACGTCGGCCAGCTCACCACCGGCGACCCGTTCGTCGGCTACGTCGCCCCGCCGCTCGACGGCATCTGGTCCAGCGCGCCGTACTTCCACAACGCCTCGGTGCCGACCATCGACCTGGTGCTGAACAGCAAGGCGCGGCCGATGTGGTGGCGCCGCGTCGACTACGACAGCACCAACTACGACGAGGAGGCCGTCGGCTGGCCGTGGGTCGAGCTGCCGTACGGCCAGGACGGCGCCCCCGACGACGAGCGCAAGCACGTCTACGACACGACGATCACCGGCCACTGGAACACCGGCCACCCGTTCGGCGATCACCTCGACGACCAGGAGCGCCGCGCGGTGCTCGAGTACCTCAAGACGCTGTGAGCTGAAGCCTCGCGCGCGCCGCTGTCAGGCGCGCGCGAGCGCCGGCGGCATCACCGGGCGGACCGCGGCGGCGGCCTCAGCCTGCCGCCCGCGCGCCGGTCATCACGTCGAGCCGGCCGCGAACAGCGTTCGGCCGCGCTCGATCGGCCGGGAGGCCTGCGCTCGCGGGTCGGGCGGGCGGAGGGTGCATCGCACCCGCGCCGACGCGCGGCGGGCGAGCGCCGCGATAGAACAGATTTCAGGCGCGCGCCGACGCGCCGGCGCGTCGGCGAAGAAGCGGAGGACGGGCGGCAGAACGTCGGATAAACAGTGTCTGTGAGTGAATCTCGCGTCCTGCAAGATGCCCCGTTGATCGTGTTCGAGCTCGACGCCGGCTGCACCGTGGTCGCCTGGAACCGGCATGCCGAGCTGTTCTTCGGGACAGATTCGGCCGCGGCAGTGGGCCGCGACCTCGACGAGGTGGTGCCGCTGACGCGCGGCTCGTGGCGCGCGCTGGTCGACGACGCCGGCCCGAAGCCGAAGGTGTGGGAGGTCCGCCAGGGCGAGGCGACGCGCGCGCTCGAGGCGTGGGTCCAGGTCGTCCCGGGGGCTGCCGACCGGCCCGCGCGCACGATCGTCTACGGCCACGACGTCACCGCCCGCGTGGAGGCCGAGGCTCGCGCCGCGCTCGAGGGGACGATGCTGACTGCGATCAAGGAGAACCTCGAGGTCTCGCTGTGGGCGACCGACGAGCGCGGGACCTTCCTGTCATGGACGGCAAGTCGATGCGCTCGATCGGCATGAGGAGCGAACACTTCGTCGGCCAGAACATCTTCGAGATGTACCGCGCCACCGGCAACAGCGACATCGTCGCCGCCGCGATCGCGGGCGAGCCCCAGTTCACCAAGGCGGTCGAGCTGCACGGGAACTTCTATGACACCTGGTACATCCCGGTGGCCGGGGCCGCGAACGGCGTGCGCCTGGTCGGCGTGACGATCGACGTCAGCGAGGCGACGCGCGCGGAGAACGAGCTGCGCGGCAAGGTCGAGCTGATCGAGCGGCAACAGGAGGTCATCCGCGTGTTGGCCACGCCGATCATCGAGGTGTGGGACGGCGTGTTGACGATGCCGATCGTCGGCCTCATCGACACCGCCCGCACGGCCGAGATCATGGACAGCCTGCTGCAGGCCGTCACCCAGACGCGGGCCCGCTACGCGATCCTCGACCTCACCGGCGTCGAGGTCGTCGACACCGGCACCGCGAGCCACCTGATCAAGATGATCCACGCGATCCGCCTGCTCGGCGCGGAGGGCATCCTCACCGGCATCCACCCGAGCATCGCCCAGACGGTCGTCGCCCTCGGCGTCGACCTGTCCCACGTCGCAGTGTTCGCCAAGCTGCGCGACGCCCTCAAGCACTGCCTGCGCGCCGCGCGAGCCGCGACCCGGCCCGCGAGCGCCGGTTAGGCGCCTTCGCGCTGCGCCGCGCCGCCGGGCAAGTCGAACGACCACGGCTGCAGCTGGCGCAGGTCGGCGATGGCGATCTCGCCGCGACCGAGCTCGCCGGTGGCGGCATCATGAATCCGCCACAGCATGATCTGCCGGTGCAGGGGCTGCGATTCGACCATGATGCAGCGCAGCTCGCCAGGCTCGAAGCCGCACTGCGATTGGACCGACGCGATCAACTGCTCGTCGTGCAGGTGCCCGTCGCCGAAGTTCCAGCCGAGCACCATGCCCGCGACCAGCTCGCCGTCGACCCATTCGTACTTCGCGGGTCGTCGACCGCGCGCGGCAACAAGCGGCACAGCGCCCGGCCGGCCAGGTGCATCAGGCGGAACGCGATCACCTTGCCGACCAGGCCGACCGACACCTTGCGCTCGTAGAACACGTCGAGCTGGTCGTACAACCATTTTGAGGACTTGCGCAGGCGATCGAGCTTTTTGTAGCTGTCGCCGCGGAACAGCCACACTGAGTACGGCCAGTTGCCCGCGTAGTAGCGCATCGACAGCAGGAACGACAGGCGGTGCGGCGCCAGGTTGCCCCACAGCGGCAGCGCCACGGTGAACAGGGCCACGAACGCGGCCAGCACCGGCGTGCCCACCAGGCCCGCGAGGCTCACGTCGGCGTGCGCACCGAACAGGAAGAACCCGCCGTACAGCACGACCACGTTCCACTCGATCGGCACCCCCATCGGCACGGTGCTGAGGATGAAGCCGTGCAGCATCACCATCATCACCAGGCCGACGGTGGTGACCACGCCGCCGTCGCCGAAGATCAGGACGATCGGCACCGACAGCTCGAGCAGCGTGCCGACGTGGGCCATCACCGTCGCCAGGGTCGAGGGCCGCAGGTCGTCGGGGTAGCTGCGGTAGACGAGGCGACGGAGCCACTCGAAGCGGGTGACCGGCGAATTGCTGGTCATCACGCACACCACCGCCGGGAAGTGATGGTTCAGCTTGGACACCCCGGCCCAGAACCACAGCGCCGCCTGCACCGCCTTGGCCCCGGCGAGCCACGGGCTGGCGAACGCGAACACCACGATCATGACCCAGTAGTGCTCGGCGCGCGCGGCCAGGAACACGGTCTTGTCGAGCAGGCCGCACAGCGGCACCAGCACGACCAGCGGCAGCAGCAGCGCCGCGTCGAGCTGCGGGGCCACCAGCGCGCGCACCAGGCTGATCAGCAAGATCGCGTAGAGCGCGACATCGATCGGATTGCGGGTGGCGCCGCCGACCAGCGGCAGGCCGCGCAGCAGCGGCAGCTTGGTGGTGCCGGGGCGCAAGAAGTGGAGGAAGCCGCCGATCGGCGGGAAGTAGCGCCCGGTCAGCGGCCCGCTGCCGCAGCCGAGGCCGAGCACCTCGAACAGCAGGCTCCACACGATCGCCTTCTGGAACGCGACCGGCTCGAGCCACCATTGCCCGATCTGCGCCGGCGCGCCGAGCCCCGGCGTGAACCCGCAGAAGAAGATCCACCCGCCGACGTAGAGCGCGACCTTCAACAGATAGACGAAGTAGACCGCGACCGGGGTCCCGTAGCCCTGCAGGGCCCACGAGCGACACACCATGCGGCTCTTCTCCGGCAGGGGCCTGGTGGCCCACTCGAGGGGGTCGTACGGCGGCGGGATCGGGTCGAGCAAGCCCATCGAGTCCGGCGATCATAGCCGTGCGCGGGGCGATTGGAAGCCGTCGATTCACCGCATTCGCGGCGACGCCAGGCGGCAGGTGTGGCCTCGCGGCCGGGCTCGACAAAGCGGCGAGTAGCGAGCGTTCTCGGCGGGCGAAAGCGCGCTCCTGCGGGCGCTTGACGGTCCAGAACACGATCTGTATACTTGCTAGTCGCCAGCAAGTAAAGTGGGTCGACGACAGAATCCTCAGTGATTTCAAAACCATGGGTGCATGGAAAGAGCTCGCTCTTGCGTCCTGCCTTGCTGGAACCACGGAACCACAGTTCGTCAAACCGCCCGGGCCCGAGGGGGAGCGACTTTCGAGCCAGGGGTGATCCGACGACAGCAGTAGGGAGGGCACGATGAGGACGGGGACATCACGAATGGTCGGCGCGAGCGCGCTGGCGGTCACGACAATGCTGTGTACGGCGGACCTCGCAATGGCGAGTCCGGTGCTCGATGCTGCCGCGATCCGTTCGCCGCTGGCGGCCGGCTGCGCGGGCAAGCCCGACAATACGCCGCTGCCGGTCGACCCGCGCACTCTGGTGGTGCCGGGCATCAACGAGCCGGGGGCGGCGGTGCAGTTCAACGCCTGGTGGGTCGACCTGCACGACCCGCCGGAGCCGTTCGTGACCACGCTGGCGCCCAATCCGCAGACCTGCGGCGAGTTCCGGGCCAGCGTCGAGCGCGGGCGCAAGAACCTGATCGAGCGCGCCTACTTCCAGTCGTTCTCGACGGCCAAGAACTACTACGAGATCTACAAGCAATGGGGCTACCTGTTCCGCCCCGCGGACTTCGACGAGCAGGTGATCAAGCGCTACGGCATGGCCAAGGCGCCGTTCAACAACCCGTACCCGTACCCGTGGGAGAACCCCAACCTCACCAACGGCGGCAGCGGACAGTTGCCGCTCGGCCTCGTGCAGGCCAAGGACGCCAACGGCAAGTGGACCGGCCTCATCTCGTCGTCGTGCTCGGGCTGCCACGACTCGCGGCTCGGCACGCCGGCCGAGCTGCCGTTCGTGTGGGGCCGCTCGAACGACGCCAACGACGCGGGCCTGCTGCAGGCCGACTTCTTCCAGGCCAACAAGCTGCTCAACCTGCTGCTGCTGGCGCCGATCCCGTGGAGCGTCGGCCGCGGCGCCTCCGACGCGATCGGCATCGTCGACCTGCTGCCGGCGCTGTTCGACATGGACTCGATGGCGATGGTGCCGAGCCTGCTGGAGTACTTCCCGACCCACGCCGGCGGCATGTCGCGCGCGCCCAATTGGTGGTACCGCGCGTTCAAGACCCGCCAGTTCTGGGACGGCGCCCTGACCTCCGACAACGTGCGCTCGGAGATGGCCTTCGGCATCGCCAACCTGCTGCGCAGCGCGTCCGAGCGGCGGGCGCTGACCGCCGAGTTCGAGGACATCGACAACTTCTTCATCTCGATGTCGCCGCCGACCTACCCGCACGCGGTCGACGAGGCGCTGGCCGAGTGGGGCGCCGAGCTGTTCCACGAGCGCGACCTGTGGGAAGACGGCGCCAATCCGGACATCCCCGTGCCCGAGGGCAACGGCTCGTGCGCCAGCTGCCACGGCGTGTATTCGCCGCTGTACGCCGACGACCCGGCCTATCTGCCCGACCCGCGGCTCAAGGGCGTGGCCGGCGTGATCACGCCGATCGAGATCATCGACACCGACCCGGCGCGCTTCGAGCTGATGGCCGACGAGCGCAAGCGGCGGGCCTGGAACACCTCGTTCCTGGCCTACAACGACATGAGCCCCGACCACCCCGGCTACTTCGACGACCCGATCACCAGCGCCCTGCGCCGGGTCCCGCGGGCCGCCTACGACAACGGCACCGGCCCGGTCTTCTCGCCGGTCGGCCCCAACGAGTGGATCGAGCCGTTCGGCTACATGGCGCCGCCGCTGTACGGCGCGTGGGGCAACGCGCCGTTCTTCCACAACGGCAGCGTGCCCGACCTGTGGGGCGTGCTCGACCCCGACGCGCGCCCGGCGGTGTGGAAGCGCCAATACACCGCGGCCAACGTCCTCGGCACCAACGCCGGTTACGACCCCAGCTTCGCCGCCTACGACTTCGCCAAGCTCGGCTGGAAGTACACCGAGGTGCAGTGCGCGGACACTCCGGGGAGCAGCACGTTCCTGCCGTGCTCGGAGGAGATGGCGACGATCGACATCCTGTTCGCCAACATCGCCAACTCGGTCGCGCAGCACAACTCGCTAGCCTATCAGTCGCCCCCGCCGATCACGCAGAAGCAGATCCGCTCGCGCATGATCTTCAACAGCCACCTCTACGGCATGGGCAACCACGGCCACGACTTCACGCAGTCGCTGACCGACGACGAGCGCTGGGCGCTGCTCGAGTACATGAAGACGCTGTGAGTGCGGTGCGATGACCCCAAGAACGATCTTCGAATCCGATCACGAGATCTTCCGCGCAGCGGTCCGCAAGTTCTTCCGCGCGGAGGTGACCCCTCACGTCGACCGCTGGCGGCACCAGGGGGTGGTCGACCGCGAGATCTTCCGCAAGGCCGGCGACCACGGGTACCTGTTGATGTGGGCACCCGAGGCATACGGCGGCCTCGGGGTCGACGATATGCGCTACGAGCAGATCGTGCAGGAGGAGAACTTCCGCCACGGCGATCCGGGCCTGTGCCTCACGCTGCACTCGCGCGTGGTGGCGCCGTACATCGGCCAGCACGGCACCGACGAGCAGAAGCAGCGCTGGCTGCCGGCGGCGGTGCGCGGCGAGAAGATCCTCGCGGTGGCGATGTCGGAGCCGGCCGCCGGCTCCGACCTCGCGGGCATGCAGGCGCGCGCCGAGGAGCATGACGACCACTGGGTCCTCAGCGGCTCGAAGACTTACATCTCGAACGGGCTGCTCGCCGACCTCGTGGTCGTCGCCGCCAGGACCGGCCGCGGGGCGGACCGCGCGATCGGCCTGTTCGTGGTAGAAGAGGGGATGGCGGGCTTCAGGCGCGGTCGCAAGCTCGACAAGCTGGGCCTCGACGCGCAGGACACCGCCGAGATGTTCTTCGACGGCGTCGTCGTGCCGAAGCACAACGTGCTCGGCGACCCGACCCACGGCTTCCGCTACCTGACGCACGCGCTGGCGGTCGAGCGGCTGCAGATCGCGATCGGGGCGATCGCCCACGCCCAGGTCGCGTTCGACGTCACGCTCGAGTTCGTCAAGCAGCGCACCGCCTTCGGCCGGCCGATCGGCACGTTCCAGGACCCGCGCTTCCGCATGGCCCGCATGCGCGCCGAGCTCGACGCGATGCAGAGCCACATCGACCACTGCGTGATGCTGGCCAACGCCGGCGCGCTGTCGGCCGAGGTCGCCAGCGGGGCCAAGATGCTGGCCACCGAGCTCGAGGGCCGGGTGATCGACGACTGCCTGCAATTGCACGGCGGCGCCGGCTACATGGAAGAATACCGCATCAGTCGCATGTACCGCGACGCGCGGGTGACCCGCATCTTCGGCGGCACCAGCGAGATCATGGCCGAGATCATCGGCCGGCGATTGGGACTCGACGAACGCAGGCTGACCCGATGACGACATCCGCGCCCAGCGATAGCTCCGAACAAGCGGCCTTCCGCGCCCACTGCAAGGCGTGGCTGGCCGGCAACCTGCCGCCGCGCCCGAGCTTCCGCCTGCCGCTCGGGCCGCTCGAGATCGCCACGATCGAACAGCTCGAGTACCTGTGCGACTGGCAACGGGCCGCGCACGCGGCGGGGCTGATCGGCTGTGACTACCCGCGCGAGTACGGCGGCGGCGGCCTGCGCGATTGTCAGTGGATCGCCAACCACGAGCTCAAGGCCGCGGGCGCGCCGTTCTTCCCCAACATCGTCGGGCTCGGCATGGCGGCGCCGACGATCTTTCATCACGGCACCGAGGCGCAGAAGCGGCGGCTACTCCCGCCATTGTTCTCGGCCGAGGAGGTCTGGTGTCAGGGCTTCAGCGAGCCGGGCGCGGGCTCCGACCTGGCCAACGTGCAGGCGTACGCGGAGCGCGACGGGGAGCGGTGGATCGTCAACGGCCACAAGGTGTGGACCACTCTGGCGCACTTCGCCACGTGGATGATCCTGCTGTGCCGCACCGACCGCGCCCGCAAGTACGAGGGCATGACCTACTTCGTGGCGCCGATCCGCGACGGCGTCGGCCACGGCGTTGCGATCCGCCCGCTGGTCAAGATGACCGGCGAGCTCGGCTTCAACGAGGTGTTTTTCGAGGATTACCCGATCGCCGACGACCTGCGCCTCGACGAGCCGGGGCGCGGCTGGGCGGTGGCGATGACGACGCTGCTGCACGAGCGCGGCGCCGGCCCGCTGGTCACGCCGTCGTCGGGCGGCGGCGTCGGCGACGACGGCGAGTCGACGCTGGGCGCCGCGGGTCTCGTTGATTTAGCGAAGCGCTCGTATCGCCACGGCCGACCGGCGAGCGACGATCCGCGGCTGCGCGACGCGATCGTGCAGCTGCTGATCCGCCAGCGAGCGTTCGCGCAGAACGAGCGGCGCGCGGCGGTGCCGGCCCTTGTCGATCACCCGCTGCGCCTGCCGCTGCAGCACAAGCTGACGCTTTCGGAATTGTTGCAAGACACCGCGCGGCTGGCCTGCGAGATCGAGGGCATGGCGGCGACGCTGCACCAGACCGACCCCAACGCGCCGGCCGGCGGGCGCTGGCCGCACGCCTACATGAACTCGTACGGCTTCACGATCGCCGCCGGGTCCAACGAGGTCCAGCGCAACATCCTCGGCGAGCGCGTCCTGGGCCTCGCCAAGTCGAAGTGAACGGAGCCACCCCATGACTCGACCGCACGACTTCGGCTTCGACGAGACCGCGCAGATTTTAAAGGACACCGCGCGCCGATTGTTGCAAGACCACTGCGCGCCCGAGGCCCTGCACCGGCTCGTCGCCGCCAGCTCCGAGCCGGCGCGCGCGACCGAGGGCGTGTGGGACCCTTCGCTGTGGCGCAAGATGGTCGACCTCGGCTGGACCGCGGTCGCGGTGCCCGAGCACGCCGGCGGCTTCGGCATGGGCCTCGTGGCGATCGCCGGCCTCGCCGAGGAGCTCGGGCGGGCGGCGGTGCCGTCGCCGCTGGTCGCCACCCTGTGCGCCACCTACGTCGCGGCCGCCTGTGACTCCGACGCCGCGCAGCAGTTGCTGCGGCGGATCGCGTCCGGCCTTTCGGTCAGCCTCGCCGGGACCGACCGGCGCGGCTCGTGGGAGCCCGAGGACACCGCCGTCGTCGTCGACGAGACCGGCGCGCTGCACGGGACCGCGTGGTTCGTGCAGGACGCGGGCAAGGTCGGGGCGCTGCTCGTCAAGGCGAAGTCGTCGCGCGGGGTCGGGCTCTACCTCGTCGAGGTCGACGCGCCCGGCGTGACGATGGTGCCCGACGCGATCCTCGACCTCACGCGCGACCAGGCCCACGTCGAGCTGCGCGACGTCAGAGATGCGCAGGTCCTCGCGGAGCCCGGCGACGGCGCGCGGGCCCTCGTCGCCGCCGAGCCGGCGCTGCTGACGATCGTCGCGGCCGACATGGTCGGCGCCGCCGAGTGGCAGCTGCAGACCACGGCCGAGTACGCGCGCACGCGGGTGCAGTTCGAGCGGCCGATCGGGTTCTTCCAGGCGGTCAAGCACCCGCTCGTCGACCTGATGGTGCAGATCGACGCGGCCCGCTCGCTGGTCTACGACGCGGCCTGCGCCTTCGACCACGAGCCCGCGGCCGCGGAGGTGTGCGCGCGCATGGCCAAGGCCGCGGCCAGCGACGCGGCCGCCGAGGGCTCGGGCCGATCGGTGCAGCTGCACGGCGGGATCGGCTTCACCTGGGAGTGCTTCATTCACATCTGGTTCAAGCGGCAGAAGCACAACGAGGTGCTCTTCGGCGACGGGGCGTATCAGCGGGCCAGGCTGGCCGATCGGTTGATCGGGCGCATCGGGGAGACCGCATGAAGATCCGCGCCGCAGTCGCCCGCGCGCGCGAGCCGTTTCGCATCGAAGAGGTCGAGCTCGAGGGCCCGCGCGCCGACGAAGTCCTCGTCGAGGTCGAGGCTTGCGGGATCTGCCACACCGACCTCACTGCCAAGGATCACGACTACGGCACCCCCCTGCCGGCAGTGCTCGGGCACGAGGGCGTCGGCCGGATCGTCGCGCTCGGCGAGGGCGTCACCGGCCTCGTCGTCGGCGCGCGGGTGGTGATGAGCTTCGGCGCGTGCGGTCGCTGTCCGAGCTGTGCGGCCGAGCTGCCGGCGTACTGCCGCCACGCCCGCGATTACAACCTGTTCGCGCGCCGGCTCGACGGCTCTTCGCCGATCTCGCAGGCCGGCCGCGCGCTGACGGGGCACTTCTTCGGCCAGTCGGCGTTCGCCAGCCACGCGATCGCGTCGGCGCACAACCTCGTGCCGCTCGGCGAGGACCTGCCGGGCCCGCTCATGACCTCGCTCGCGTGCGGCGTGCAGACCGGCGCGGGCGCGGTCGTCAACGTGCTGCGGCCCGAGCCGGACGACGCGATCGGCGTCTTCGGCTGCGGCACCGTCGGCCTCGCCGCGATCATGGCGGCGAAGATCGCCGGCTGCGCGCGGATCGTCGCGGTCGACGTCCGCGCCGAGCGACTCGAGACGGCGCGCGCGCTCGGGGCCACCGAGGTCGTCGACAACGCGCAGGCCGACCTCGGCGCCGCGCTGAAGCGCCTCGGCGGCCTGACGCTCGCGTTCGACAACACCGGCCGGCCGGAGGTCATCGAGGCCGCCTACAACGCCCTGCACCCGCGCGGGCGGATCGCGCTCGCCGGCCTCAGCGCGCGCGGGGCCAGCCTGACGCTCGACCTCAACCGCTTGATGGCGAGCGGCCGCAGCCTGCGCGGCACCATCGAGGGCGACGCCGACCCGCGCACCTTCATCCCGCGGCTCGTCGACTGGTACCGGCGCGGCGAGCTGCCGCTCGAGCAGATCGTCACCACCTATCCCTTCGAACAGATCAACGAGGCCGCGGCCGACATGCTGGCCGGGCGGGTCATCAAGCCGGTCCTGAGGATGATGCCATGACGAGCGACACTGCCACGATTGCCACGCGCGCTCTGTACGACCTGATCGCCGGCGGCGGCGAGACGAACGCCGACGCCCTGCACGCGCTGTACGACGCCCTGCCGCCGATCGACACCGCGTTCATGCGCGGCGAGTGGGAGGGCGGGGTGTTCCGCACCGGTCACCCGGGCGAGCTGCAGCTGACTGCGATCGGGTGGGTCGGCAAGTCGTTCCACGACGACAATGACGTCGACCCGATCGTCAGCCGCGACGAGCACGGCCGCCGGGTCGCGAACCCGATCCTCGGCAAGGCCTCGCTGCGGCTGGTGCACTACCGCGGGGTCGCCACCGCGACGATGATCTACGACAAGCACCCGATCTTCGACCACTTCCGCAAGATCGACGACGACGCGGTGCTCGGCGTCATGGACCGCAAGGGCGACGCGGCGCCGCTGTTCTTTTACCTGCGCCGGCTGCCATCACCGTAGAGGAGGCCTCGACATGACCACGATCTCGTCCGTGATCCGTACCCACGCCGCCGATCGCCCCGACGGGGTCGCGCTGGTGTGCGGCGACCAGAGCCTCACCTGGGCCGAGCTGCAATCGCGCTCGAACCAGGTCGCCGACGCGCTGCAAAAGGCCGGGATCGGCTTCGGCGACCGCGTTGCGTTCCTCGACAAGAACTGCAACGAGTACTTCGAGCTGCTGTTCGCCGCCGCCAAGCTCGGCGCGGTGCTGGTCGCGGTCAACTTCCGCCTGACCGCGCGCGAGGTGGGGTTCATCGTCAACGACGCCGAGGCGCGGGTGTTCGTGGTCGGCGCCGAATTCATGCCCTTGGTGGCAGAGCTGGCTGGGGCGCTGGAGACGGTGCAGACCCTGGTGGTGATCGGCGGCGACGCATCACAACAGTCGTACGCGGCCTGGCGCGACGCCGGCGCCGACGTCGATCCGGGCGTGGCGACCACCGGCAGCGACGTCGCGTTCCAGTTCTACTCCTCGGGCACCACGGGCAACCCGAAGGGCGTGCTGCTCAGCCACGACAACGTGTTCGGCCTCTTGCCGACGTCGGCCAAGATGTGGGGCGTGAGCGGCGATTCGGTCAACCTGGTCGCCCTGCCGCTGTTCCACGTCGGCGGCGGCGGCTGGGCGATGGTCGGCATGTTCCACGGCTGCAAGTCGGTGGTGGTCCGCGACGTCGACCCGACCGGACTGATCAAGCTGATCGGCCAGCACGGGGTGACCCATGCCTTCCTCGTGCCGGTGCTGCTGCACTTCATGCAGCAGGTGCCTGCTGCGGCCACCGGCGACTTCTCGAGCCTCGAGCTCGTCGTCTACGGCGCGTCGCCGATCAGCGAGCCGGTGCTGGCCGGCGCGGTGCGCTTGATGGGCTGCAAGTTCGCGCAGGCCTACGGGCTCACCGAGACCACGGGGGCGATCGTCACGCTGCCGCCGGAGGACCACGATCCGCAGGGGCCGCATCGCCACCGCTTGCGCGCGGCCGGCAAGCCGCATGAGGGGGTCGAGCTGAAGATCGTCGGGCCCGACACGGGGACCGAATCGCCGATCGGCGTGCCCGGGGAGATCTGGACGCGCTCGCGCCAGAACATGCTGGGCTATTGGCGCAACGCCGAGGGCACGGCTTCGTCGGTCACGGTCGACGGCTGGCTCAAGACCGGCGACATCGGCTACTTCGACGACGACGGCTATCTGTACATCCACGACCGCGTGAAGGACATGATCATCTCCGGCGGCGAGAACATCTACCCCGCCGAGGTCGAGAACGTCCTGATGAAGCACCCCAGCGTCGCCGACGTCGCGGTGATCGGCATCCCCTCCGACGTGTGGGGCGAGTCGCCGTTCGCGGTGGTGGTCGCGCGGCCCGGCGCGACGGTCGACCCGCAGGAGCTGCAGGCGTTCGCTCGCCAGCACCTGGCCAAGTTCAAGGTCCCCGTCGGCGTGTCGGTGGTCGCCGCGCTGCCGCGCACGCCGACCGGCAAGCTGCTCAAGCGCGAGCTGCGGGCGCCGTTCTGGCACGGTCGCGAGCGGGCGGTCAGCTGAGTGCGGTGCGAGCCGGCGGCGAACAGGTGTTGAAGTCGTCGCGGCGGCGCGCGACCATGAAGCAGCAGCGAGGAGAGCACCATGGAGAACCAGCAGGCAGCGAGCGATGAATCGACCCTGGCGCACATGCGCGACGTCCTGCGACGCCAGCGCGAGGCGTTCACCGCCGAGCTCCCGGTGGGCGCGGCGATCCGCAAGGACCGGCTGCGGCGGGCGCTCGAGCTCGTGATGAACAACCAGGACCGATTGACGCAGGCGCTGTCGGCCGACTTCGGCCACCGCTCGGCCACGCAGTCGACGATCACCGACATCATGTCGTCGGTGAAGGCGCTGAAGCACGCGCTGGCCCACGTCGACCGCTGGATGCGGCCCGAGAAGCGCAAGCTCGACTTCCCGCTGGCCCTGCTGGGCGCGCGCGCCCACGTCGAACACCAGCCGAAGGGCGTCGTCGGCGTGATCTCGCCGTGGAACTTCCCCGTCTACCTGACCTTCGATCCGCTCGCGCAGATCTTCGCCGCCGGCAACCGGGCGATGGTCAAGCCGTCCGAGCACACGCCGCGCACCGCGGAGCTGATGCGCGAGCTGGCGGCGCGGTTCTTCCCCGAGCACGAGCTCGCGTTCATCCTCGGCGGCGCGGACATCGGCAAGGCGTTCGCCGGCCTGCCGTTCGACCACCTGATCTTCACCGGCGGCACCGGCATCGCCCGCCACATCCTCCACGCCGCCGCCGACAACCTGGTGCCGACGACGCTCGAGCTCGGCGGCAAGTCGCCGGTGATCGTCGGCGAGAGCGCCGACGTCGCCCGCGCGACCGAGCGCGTGGTCGCCGGCAAGCTGCTCAACGCCGGCCAGGTGTGCCTCGCGCCCGATTACATGCTGGTGCCGCGGGCCAAGGAGGCGGCGATCGTCGCCGCGCTGCAGGCCGCTGTCGCTCGCCTGTACCCGACGATGCTCGCCAACGACGACTACACGTCGATCGTCGACGGCCGCCACCGCGAGCGCCTGCAAGGCCTGCTCGAGGACGCGAAGGCCAAGGGCGCGGAGGTGATCGCGATCAACCCGGGCAACGAGGACTTCGCGGGCGCGAGCAGCAACAAGATGCCGCTGCACCTGGTCCGCAACACGACGCCGGAGATGCGGATCACCCGCGAGGAGATCTTCGGGCCCATCCTGCCGCTCGTGCCGTACGACCGCACGGAAGAGGCGATCGCGTACGTCAACGCCGGCGAGCGCCCGCTGGCCCTGTACTACTTCGGCGACGACTCGGCCGAGGAGCGCCGCGTGGTCGAGCGCACGGTGTCCGGCGGGGTGACGCTCAACGACGTGGTCTTCCACGGGGTGCCGGAAGACCTGCCGTTCGGCGGCATCGGCCCGTCCGGCATGGGCAGCTACCACGGCTTCGACGGTTTTAAAACGTTCAGCCACACGAAGGCGATCTACAAGCAGCCGAAGCTCGACATCGCAGGACTCGCGGGGCTGAAGCCGCCCTACAATGAAAAGACCCGCAAGACGCTGAAGCGCGAGATCGGCGGATAGCTCGTGGAGGTCGTGCGCGGGCCCGACTCCGAGGCCCGCGCGTCGGCGAAGCGCACGGGTGCGCGCCCGCTGGTATGAATGCGGCGCCTGCTGCGCTGCGGAACGTGGTGGCTGCATTGGGGCCGCGGGCCCCGGTGCTGTGAGTGGCGGCTGTCGTGTACGCTTGCGACTACATCGTGGGATGCAGACGGCCTGCGATCATTGAGATCACAGACAAGGTCCCGGCGCTGCGGTGGTTCGTGAGTCCATCGACGCGTGCACTGCGGCACGAGGCCGTACCGCGCGCCGGGATGTGCCGCGACCGACGTTGCCCGTGACCCTCGGCTGGCTGCCTCGCACGATCTCGCCATACCTGGACGGAGCCCTCGAAACGGGCGGGAGACGGGTATGAAGATAAACGGACTGTGGTGGCTTGGCGTCTGCGCGGTCGCGCTGGCGTGCGAGGTGGTCGAGGAGGTCGAATCGGAAGAAGTGCCGGACGTCACCGACGATCCGCGGGGCTTCTGTGAGGCAGAGGCCTGCGAGCTCGAGGTCCTGGCCAGCGAGCCGGCGCATGACGGCAGCTGCGGCAATCACCCGACTGCCGCCGAGGTCGTCGCGCTGGAGGCGGAGTTCCGCGAGCGCATGGCAGTCGCGCCGCCTCCTGCCGAGGTCCGGGCGGCGATCCCGGTGTATGTCCATGTGATCAGCGACGACAGCGGGGTGGGCGACGTATCGGAGGCGCGGATCGATCAGCAGATCGCGGTGCTCAATTCGGCCTTCGCGAGCACAGGTTTCAGCTTTGCGCGCGCCGGCGTGACTCGCACCCGCAAGACCGCCTGGTTCAACATGGCCCAGGACAGCGCCGCGGAGTCGGAGGCGAAGAGCACCCTCCGGGTCGGCGGCGCCGCGACTCTCAACATCTATGTCGTCAACGCCCTGAACCTGCTGGGGTGGGCCACTTTTCCGTGGTGGTACGGCCTCGATCCGGACGACGACGGCATCGTCGTCGACCACGCCACCTTGCCCGGCGGCGCCGCTGCGGGCTTCAACAGCGGCGTCACTGCGGTCCACGAGGTCGGCCACTGGCTGGGCCTCTATCACACCTTTCAGAACGGCTGCTCGACGTTCGGCGACTTCGTCAGCGACACGCCGGCCGAGTCGACCCCCGCCTCCGGCTGCCCCGCGACCCGTGACAGCTGCAAGGCCTCCGGCGTCGACCCGATCCACAACTACATGGATTACACCAATGATAGTTGCAGGGACCGATTCACCCCCGGACAGCGGAGTCGCATGTCCGGGCAGTTCGCGTTCTTCCGCTGAGCCGTGCTGTTGCCGTCATCCTGCCTGAAACAGGGCCCGGCCGCTGCCGGCGACGTAGATCGCGCCGTCGCCGAAGCTGAGGCCGATCCGGTCGAGCAGCTGCATGAGGAAATCGTCGAGGTCGACCTCGGCCTGGACGCCGAGAGGTCCACCGAGGCACCAGCCGGCCCGCTGCCACAACAGCCGCCGCGCCGCCTGCACCGGTGGCGCCTCCCCGCCGGTGAACACCGCCGACGGCACGGCGACCGTGAACACGTGCAGCGGCCGGCCGTCGACCGGCGGCGTCGCGTCGTCGCCGACTGCGACGATTCGGGCGCCCTCGTACTGATCGGGCGCAGTCGACGGCGTGAACCACGAGATCGCGCGCGCGCCGGGGTAGCGCGACGCCAGCGAGGGCAGCTCGCGCAGGTCGAGGGTGAGGACGTGGTCCATCGGATCGCCGTCGGCCGCGAGCGGGGCCTCGATGCCGAGGCCGCGGCCGCCGACGACCGACCAGCTCGACGCAGTCCGCGGGGACGGTACGCCGGCCCGGTCGTCGGTCTCGAGCACGTACAATGATTCGCTGGGCCCGCCGTGCTCGCGGACGACCGCGGCGAAGTCCTCGAGCCAGGTGCGCGGCGCGAGGCGGCGAGCATTTTTAAATTGCTCGAACTGCTGCGGAGTGAACGCGCGCTGCAGGCGTTGCAGCGTCGCAGTGTCGAGCTCGATGCCCGCGGTGGCCTCGGCGACCTGCTCGGGGCCGACGGCGCGGAGGCCGGCCGCGAAGCCCTCGTCGTGGACTACCGTCGCGCTCCGCTGGAACATCGCCCGCGTGAACGCGACGCGCCCCGCTCGCGGCATGAGAGCGGCGAAGGCGAAGGCCCGCTGCGGCTTCGCGGCGACCTCGATCGCGCGCTGCAGGACGCGCTGGCGCTCGTCGTCGCCGAGGCGCCGGAGGAACTTGTCAGTGCGCTCGGGATGACCCCAGGCGAGCCCGAGCTGCAGCACCACCGGGCCGAGGCGATCGACCGCGGCGCGCTCGTCGGCGTCGAGCGGGCCGCTGCCGGCGGCGAGGATGCCGTGGATCGCGTGGCCGAGCTCTCCGGTCGCGGTGTCGAAGGACTGACCGTCGAGGGCGGCGACGCTGGCGGCGCGCTGCTGCATCTTCGCCGCGTGCTGGGCGTGGGCGGCCGCCAGCCACGCCTCCGCCTGCGCGAGCGCGATCGCGTCGGCGACGGTACCCCACGGCGTGTCGACGCTGCGGAGGCCGTCGCTGATGGCCACTTGCTGGCCGCTGTCGACTGCGAAGATCTCGCGGCCGCTCGCGGGGTCGGTGCCGATCACGATGACGCGGCCGCGGGCCCGCTGGACCTGCCACATCGGCGGCGTCTGCAGCAGCGCCTCGACGAGGGCCGGCAGGACGCGGGGGCCGAGGGTGATCAGGGACGTCGCGCCCTCGCTGGCGATGGCCCGCTGCAGCAGCGTCGGGTCGAGGTGCGAGCGGAGGATGGCGACGAGGCCGTGCTTGCCGCTGCCCTGGCGATCGGCGGCGATGGCCAGCGCGACTTCCCGCGGCAACGCGGAGAAGATCGCGTCGTAGGCCGCGCGCAGCGGCCTCTGCACGTCGGGTTCGCTCGCCGCGTAGACCTGCGGCTGGCCGATGTCCCGCAGCTCGCGGACCTGCGCCTCGGTCGGGGCGACGCCGCGATCGAGGCCGCGCTGCAAGGTCCACACGAGCAGCACCTCGCGCAGCAGCCGCTGTGCACCTGTCTCCGAGGCCAGGCCACGCGCCGCGTCGGCGACCGCGGCGAGGTCGTCGCGGCGGGCGTCGAGGACTGCGAACAGGGCCTCGGGGTCGTCGCCGGGGTTGCGGTTCTCGGCCAGCAGGATCGCCATGAACGCGTCGAGCGGCAGACCGGCGAGCACGGCCGCGGGCACGTCGCGCACGCGGCTCCACTTGCCGCCGAGCATCGCGGTCGCCAGCGCGGCGTCCCACGCGGCGGCGTCGCCGAAGTGCAGGGCCACTGCGCGCGCGTCGTCGCGGCTGTTGAGATTCCAGGACGTCAGCGCGCCGTTTTTGACGAAGAAGAACTGCGGGCGAAACGGCGGCGTGCCGGCCTCGGCGGCGGCGATCGTCTGCAGCACGTCGGCGGCGATCTCCGCCGGCACTGCGTGGCCCGAGACGCCGAGCAGGAAGTGGGCGCCGAGGCGCAGGTTGGCCTGCTTCCACTTGGCCGCGGCGGCGACGAAGCCGGACGGATCGCGGAGCAACGCCTGGGCCGCCAGCTCCTGCATCGTGATGTCCCAGTCGGGCAGCAGGCTCGAGGACACCGACTTGCTGTTCCAGAACGACTTCGACGTCTTGGACAGCTTGCCGACCCACGCGACGAGGTTCGGCACGGCGACGTCGGGGTCGTGACGCATCTGTCGCAGCGCCACGCTGACTGTGCCGGCCTGCGGCGCGACTGCGCCGTGGGCGATCAGGTGGACCAGCAGCGAATATTGCCGCGCGTCGCCGACCGCTTTGGCGAGCTTCTTCTCGACTGCGAACTCGTCGAACGTCTTGTCGAGGGTGCCCGCCAGCGCGGTCAGGGCGGCCTCGTCGAGGTCGTCGAACGGCGGGAGAGGGGACTTCGCGGCCGCCTTCTTGGCGGGGGCTTTCTTGCGCGGCTGGGGGGCGCTCACGCGGGGAGACAACTGCGAGGGCGGGGCGGATGTCAATGCCTGAATGAAGGCTCAGGTCGACAGGCGTTCGATGCCGGCGCGGAGCAGCGGCAGCACTGCGTCGCCGGTCGTCGCGAAGCCGTCACCGACGGTCAGGCCGGCGCAGTAGCGTTGATAGATACCCTCGGCGATCACTGCCAATTTGAAGAAGCCGAGGGCGACGTAGAAATCGAGGTCGGCGAGGGCCCGGCCGGACTGTCGTGAATAGCGCGCGACCAGCTCTTCGGCCCCCGGGAAAAAATTCTCGGAGCTGCGAATGTGCCGTACGCCCAGGACCGGCTCGGTGAGCGGGTCCCAGTAGACCAGCGCGAGGCCGAGGTCGGCCAGCGGATCGCCGAGGGTGCACATCTCCCAGTCGACGATCGCCGCCACCTCGATGCGGTCGGGCGCGAGGATCACGTTGTCGAGGCGATAGTCGCCGTGGACGATGCTGCGATCGGAGCGCGTGGGCAGGCCCAGGCGCAGGCGACCGGCCAGCTCGACCGGCTCGGGGACGTCGCGGGTGTGGACGCGCTCCCACTGATCCATCCAGCGGCGGATCTGCCGCTCGAGGTAACCCTGGGCGCGGCCGAAGTTGTCGAGGCCGACGCTGCCCGGATCGACCGCATGCAATTGGCACAGGCGATCGATCAGCTCGAAGCCACACTGGCGCTGCTCGTCGGGGCCGAGGCGCGCCGCGTCCTCGGCGCTCTGAATCACGCGACCGGGCACGAACGCAGTGACCGCGAACGGCACGCCGAGCACGGTCGTGTCCTCGCACAGCAGCACGGCCGGGGCGACCGGCACGCGCGTCGGCCCGAGCGCGGCCACGACTCGGTACTCGCGGGCCATGTCGTGCGCGCTGGGCGTCAGAGTGCCGAGCGGCGGTCGGCGCAGCACCCAGTCGTGGACGCCGTCGCGCAGGCGATAGGTGAGGTTCGACTTGCCGCCCGCGAGCAATTGCGCGTCGAGCCGGCCGCCGTAATCGGGCACGCGCTCGCCGAAGAAGCGGTGCAGCGCCGCGAGGTCGAGCCCGGGCGGGTTCATGCACGGCCCCGATTCTTCTTGAACGCGGACACGGCTCGCTTGGCGATCGACCAGCGGTGCGTCTCGCTCGGGCCGTCGTAGATCCGGAACGGCCGCACCTCTCGCCAGTAGCGCGACAGCAGCAGATCGCCCGAGGTGCCGACTGCGCCGGTCATCTGCATCGCCCTATCGACGATCCGCCCGACCGCCTCCGACACGAAGGTCTTGGCGATCGACGAGGCGGTGCCGGCGTCGCCGTCGGTGTCGAGCACCCACGCAGTCTGAAGAATCAATGCGCGGCTGGCGGCGAGATCGATCTCGTTGTCGGCGATCTGCTGCTGCACCATGCCGAGCTCGGCGAGGCGGCTGCCGAACGCCTCGCGCGTGGTCACGTGGGCGAGCGCGAGGTCGTGGGCGCGGCGGGCGAGGCCCAGCCAGCGCATGCAGTGGGTGAGGCGCGCCGGGGCCAGGCGGACCTGCGCGTATTCGAAGCCGCGGTCGACCTCGCCGAGGATCGCGTCGTCGGCGACGTCGCAATCTTTAAAAATGACCTCGCTGTGGCCGGCGAACAGGGCGTGGTCGAGGGTGTCGAGGTCGCGGACGATCTGCATGCCCGGGTTGTCGCCGTCGACGAGGAACATGGTCGCGCCGCCGCGGTCGCCCGGCGCGCCGGAGGTGCGGGCCATGACGATGGCGAACGCGGCCCCGCGCGCGCCGGTGATGAACCACTTGGTGCCGTCGATGCGCCAGCCGCCCGCGACGCGCGTCGCGTGGGTGGCGAGCGCGCGCGGGTCGGAGCCGGCGCCGGGCGGCGGCTCGGTCATGGCGAAGCAGCTGCGGACCTGGCCGGCCGCGAGCGGCGCCAGGTACTTCGCCTGCTGCGCCGGCGTGGCCACGCGCTCGAGCAGGTGCATGTTGCCCTCGTCGGGCGCCGAGATGTTGAGCGCGAGCGGTCCGAGCAAGGAGTAGCCGGCCTCCTCGAACACGGCGGCCTGGCCGCGCACGTCGAGGCCGCGGCCGCCCCAGCGCTCACCCACGTGCGGCGCGAGCAGCCCCGCTGCGCGCGCCTCGGCTTGCAGGCGCCGGCGGATGTCCTCGGCGTCGGGCGCGTCGTGCAGCGAGCCCTTGCACGCGAGCTCGACGGGGATGACGACGTCGCGGACGAACTCGCGGGTGCGCTGGACCAGCGCGGCGAGCTCCGGCTCGAGGTCGAAGCGGATGGCCATGCGTCACCTGCCGGGGCCCGCGGAGAAACGGCGCCCGAACTTTAGGGTTGCCCCGGGGCCGCCCGTGAGTCAAGTCTGCGGCCGTTGTTTTTTAATTCGTTGTAAAATTTTCATCGCCGGGCTAGCTTGTCGACCATGGTAAGGAGCGCGTTCATCTACGACGCGATGCGGACCCCCCGCGGCAAGCTGAAGGGTGGGGCGCTGCATGGCATCAAGCCGGTCGACCTGGTCGTCGGGCTCATCGACGAGCTGGTGCCGCGCAACCCCGGGCTTCGGCTCGACCGCATCGACGACATCGTCCTCGGGGTGGTGTCGCCGGTCGGCGAGCAGGGCGGGTGCATCGCCCGCACCGCGGCGCTGGTGGCCGGGCTGCCGGAGACGGTGGCCGGCGTGCAGCTCAACCGCTTTTGTGCCTCGGGCCTCGAGGCCGTCAACACCGCGGCGGCCAAGGTCGCGTCGGGGTCGGACGACCTCGTGCTCGCCGGCGGCGTCGAGTCGATGTCGCGCGTGCCGATCGGCGCCGACGGTGGGGCCTACCATCAAGACCCGACCACCGCGTACGACGCCTACTTCGTGCCGCAGGGCGTCGGCGCCGACCTCATCGCCACGCTCGAGGGCTTCAGCCGCGAGGACGTCGACGCGTTCGCCGTCGGCTCGCAGCGCAAAGCCGAGCAGGCGTGGAAGAACGGTTACTTCAAGCGCTCGGTCGTGCCGGTCAAGGACATGAACGGCGTGCTGGTGCTCGACCACGACGAGCACCGGCGGCCCGATTCGACGGTGCAGTCGCTGGGGGCGCTGCCGGCCTCGTTCGCCAAGCTCGGCGACATCGGCGGCTTCGACGCGGTGGCGCTGCAGAAGTACCACCGGGTCGAGAAGATCCACCACGTGCACACGGCGGCCAACTCGTCGGGCATCGTCGACGGCGCGGCGCTGATGCTGCTCGGCAGCGAGGAGGCCGGCAAGCAGCTCGGGCTGAGGCCGCGCGCTCGGATCGTGTCGATGGCGGTGACCGGCAGCGAGCCGACGATCATGCTGACGGGGCCGACGCCGGCGACCAAGAAGGCGCTGGCCCGCGCGGGCCTGAAGATCGGCGACATCGACCTGTTCGAGCTCAACGAGGCGTTCGCGTCGGTGGTGCTCAAGTGGCAGCGCGACCTCGAGATCCCGCCCGAGAAGGTCAACGTCAACGGCGGCGCGATCGCCATGGGCCACCCGCTCGGCGCGACCGGCTGCATGGTCCTGGGCACGCTGCTCGACGAGCTCGAGCGCCGCGACCTGCGCTACGGCCTGGCGACGCTGTGCGTCGGCGCCGGCATGGGCATCGCCACCATCATCGAGCGCGTGTGAGCGCGTACTCCGAGGGCACCGAGATGACCAGCGAGTCGAACACCAAGGCCTCTGCGATCCACTGGAAGCGCGACGACGACGGGGTCGTGATCCTCACGATCGACGACCCGAGCTCGAGCGTCAACACGATGAACGACGCCTACACCGAGTCGATGGCGGCCAGCGTCGAACGACTCGAGGCGGAGCGCGAGTCGATCACCGGGGTGATCGTCACCAGCGCCAAGAAGAGCTTCTTCGCCGGCGGTGACCTCAATCGCCTGCGCCAGTACGACACGTCGCGCGCGGCCGAGCAGACCGCCCACATCGAGCGCGTGAAGGACCACCTTCGCCGGCTCGAGAAGTTCGGTCGCCCGGTGGTCGCGGCGATCAACGGCACCGCGCTCGGCGGCGGCCTCGAGGTCGCCCTGGCCGCGCACCACCGCCTCGTCGCCGACGTGCCGGGCTGCCAGATCGGCCAGCCCGAGGTCACTCTCGGCCTTCTGCCCGGCGGCGGCGGCATCACCCGCATCGTGCGGATGATCGGCCTGCAGAAGGCGCTGACGCAGGTGATCCTGCCGGGCACCAAGTTCAATCCGCGCGAGGCGAAGGAGATCGGGCTGGTCGACGAGCTGGTCGCGTCGGTCGACCTGCTGATCCCGCGGGCCAAGGCGTGGATCGCCGCGAACCCCAACGCGGCCAAGCCGTGGGACAAGAAGGGCTTCGAGATCCCCGGCGGCAGCGCGGCGAGCCCGGCGATCTCGAGCGTCTTGCCGGCGATGGCCGCGAACCTGCGCAAGCAGCTCAAGGGCGCGCCGTTGCCCGCGCCGCGGGCAGCCCTGGCCGCGGCGGTCGAGGGCTCGCTGGTCGACTTCGACACCGCGTCGCTGATCGAGACCCGCTACCTCGTCAGCCTCACGACGGGGCAGGTGGCGAAGAACATGATCGGCGCGTTCTTCTTCGACCTGCAGAAGATCAACGCCGGTGCGAGCCGTCCGACGGGGTTCCCCAAGTTCCAGGCCAAGAAGGTCGGCGTGATCGGTGCCGGCATGATGGGCGCGGCGATCGCCTACGTGGCCGCGAAGGTCGGGATCGAGGTGGTGCTCAAGGACGTGTCGCTGGCGGGCGCGCAGAAGGGCAAGAACTACGCGGTCAAGATCGAGCAGAAGGCGCTCGAGCGCGGCAAGACGACCCAGGAGAAGGCCGAGGCGCTGCTGGCACGGATCCACCCGACCGAGGACCCGAAAGACTTCGCCGGGGTCGACTTCGTGATCGAGGCGGTGTTCGAGAGCGTCGAGCTCAAGCACAAGGTTTTTAGAGAGATCGAGGGCTTCGTGGAGCCCACGGCGGTGCTGGGCTCGAACACGTCGACGCTGCCGATCGCGCTGCTGGCTGAGGGAGTGCAGCGCCCGGCCGACTTCATCGGCATCCACTTCTTCTCGCCGGTCGACAAGATGCAGCTGGTCGAGATCGTCCGCGGCAAGAACACGTCGGACGCGGTGCTGGCCAAGGTGTTCGACTTCGTGCTGCAGATCCGCAAGACCCCGATCGTGGTCAACGACGCGCGCGGGTTCTTCACGTCGCGGGTGATCGGCAAGTTCATCAACGAGGCGGTGGCGGCCGTCGGCGAGGGCATCGAGCCGGCGACGATCGAGCAGGCTGCGCTGCAGGCCGGCTACCCGGCGGGCGCGCTGCAGCTGCTCGACGAGCTGACGATCACGCTGACGCAGAAGATCCGCCAGGAGACGCGCAAGGCCGAGGAGGCCCAGGGCAAGACGTGGGTGCCCCACGGCGCAGAGGCGGTGGTCGACCGCATGATCGAGGAGCTCGGCCGCAAGGGCCGCTCGACCGGCGGCGGCTTCTACGAGTACGACGAAGCGGGCAAGCGCACCGGCATCTGGCCGGGCCTGCGCGCGGCGTTCAAGTCGGGCAGCAAGGAGATCCCGTTCGTCGACATGCAGGAGCGGATGCTGTTCGCCGAGGCGATCGACACCGTGCGCTGCGTCGACGACGGGGTGCTGACGTCGGCCGCCGACGCGAACATCGGCTCGATCTACGGCATCGGCTTCCCGGCGTGGACCGGCGGGGTGCTGCAGTACATCAATCAATACGAGGGCGGCCTGCGCGGCTTCGTGACGCGGGCCCGCGAGCTCGCGGCGGCCTACGGGCCGCACTTCGAGCCGCCGGCGTCGCTGGTGGCGAAGGCCGAGCGCGGCGAGCGGTACGAGTGAGCCCGTGCGCGGTTCGAGGTCGCTGGCGGCCTCGACCCGCTCGATGCGGTGACCACCTTGAGGCCCGGCCCCACGAGGATGCGGCGGGTCGCCGCTCCTCGGTCGGACGTCCCGGGCGGCAGGATCTGTTGCTGGCCGGGTCTGCTACGTTCTACCGATGGCTCGTCCCAGCGCGTCGTCCGCTCTCGCCTTCGTCCTGATCGCGTTCGGCTGTGACGAGAGACCGCCCGCGAGCTCGCAGCCCGCTCCTTCGCCGCCGGTGGCGAATGCGGGGACCGCTCCGACGTCGACCGAGGCCACGCCGATGGCCGCGAAGCAGTCGCTCGCGCGCTACGACGTCGAGGGGCGTTCGCTGGCGGTCTCGTTGACCGTCGACAAGCCGCGCGTGATGGTCAGCGAGCCCGTGTTCGCGACGCTCGTCTTCTCGGGTGACGCGCTCGAGGTCGAGGTCGGGTGGATGGGAGACAACGGCCTCGGCCGCCCGGAGAATTACCGCCTCGCCTTCGTCGACGCCGACGGGGCGACGTTGCCGGGTCCGGACCCCGGGCCGCAGTTCGGCGGTCAGAGCTGGACGGTGGCCCTCGCACCCGGGCGTGATCACCGGGCGCGGCTGCTGCTCGCTCACTGGGTCGTGGGGCTGAAGCCGGGGCGGTACACGCTCCGCGGCGAGACGACGATTCGGGTCCGCACCGACGCCGAGGCGCCGTGGCGAGAGCTCCCCGTCGCAGTCGAGGCGCCGGTCGAGGTCGTCGCCGACGACGCCGCAGCGCTGGGACGGATCTTCCGGGAGCTCGGCGCAGTCGCAGTCGGTGAACGACACGACGCCGCGAGCGAGGCTCTGCGCCAGCTCGAGGTCGTGCGCGATCCGCAAGTCATCCCCGAGTGGCTGCGCATCGCCGAGCTGCCTGACTACGCGCACAAGTTCGCCGCCGCGAGGGCGCTGGCGCTGTGGGATGACGACAGGGCGCTCGCCGCGATCGTCCGCATCGCCGCGACACAGGCCGCCGACTTGCCCGCAGTGGGCTACGCGACGGAGGCCCTGCGCGCCCAGTCCGCGGCGCAGCTGCGGGTCGCTGCGGCCCAGGCGCTAGCGACCAGCCCGCACCGCGATGCCCGGAGCGCCCTGCTGGCTCTCAAGGACGATCCCGAGCCGTCGGTGCGGCTGACCGTCGTGCATCGGCTGGCGAAGCTCACCGATCCCGCCGCGCACGCGCTGCTGACGGCCTTCGCCGCCGACGGCGACGCGACGGTGCGCGGCGAGGCTCGGCGCTACATGGCCGAGCGCCGCTGAGGTGCGTACTGGATTTCGAAGGGTTCATCCGGCGAACAGCGCCGGGTGGCCCATGCCGTATTTGACAAAATCTTGGGTCGCCTTGACCAGGTCGGCGAGCGAGCGCATGCGCGGGTTCCACCACTCGGCGGCCCAGTTCATCGAGCCGAGCAGCAGCAGGCGCGAGACGTTGATGTCGAGGCCCGGGCGGAGCTGGCCTGCGGCCTGGGCCTGGGCGAACAGGTCGCGCCACAGCCGGCTGTAGGTGGCCTCCTCGGCGGCCGGGCGGACCCGCAGCTGCTCGGGGACCTGGTTGGCGTTGCGGATCGACGCGGTCGTGTAATCGGAGATGTGAAGCTCGTAGCGGAGGTGGGCGGCGACGGCCTCGAGGATCTTTTCGAAGGGGCTGGTGCCGGCGGGCAGCGCGGCGAGCACCTCCTCGACGTGCATGCGCACGCGGTGGGCCCCGACCCACATGACCTCCTCGATCAGCGCGTCGCGCGACTCGAAGTAGTAGTAGATCGCCGGCGCCTGCACCTCGGCGGCCTCGGCCACGTCGGCCAGGCGCGTGCCGGCGTAGCCCTTGCGGCTGAGCACGTGCGCGGCGGCGTCGAGGATCCGCTCGCGCGTCCGGGCCGACTTGGTGTCTTCGCTCGCCATGGGAGTGGGCCGAGTATAACCGCTCGCGCCCGCCGCCGCAGCCGGCGAGCTCGTGCGTCCGCGCGCGCGACGACGGAGGCTGTCCCTTCGCGCATGCCCCCGAGGGCATGTGCGACAGGACAGGTCACGGGCTGTCGGTGCTGACGTAGACCATGCCGAGGCACATCTCGTCCTCGGTGCCCTCGCCCCACTTGAGCGAGGAGTCGCCGGCGGAATTATCAAAGTGGCACTCGAGGCGGACGCTGTCGGTCGGCTCGATCGTGATCGGCGCGGCGAACTCGTAGATGCCCTGCCAGTTGAAGTCCCAGCGGGGCACGTCGATGAGGCAGGCCTCGGGGTCGCCGCCGCTCTGGACGACGAGGCTGGCCCGCGCGCCGCGGGTGTGCATGTGGACGCCGGCCATGTGGGCGAGCATCGGCTTGCCGACGCCGATGGCCTCGTCCTGGTAGAGGTACTGGATGACGGAGCCGAGGTCGATGGTGAACGAGTGGGTGACGTCGGCCTGGCCGGCGGGGATCGTCATCGCCGGGGCGTCGACCATCCAGCCGGGGTGGGCGATCGGCAGCAGCAGGGCCGGGCGCGCGACGGTCTCGGCGGTGCGGACCATGATCGTCGACTGGTCGGCGATCGGCGCGCCGTTCGGGTGGTAGTGCATCTGCATGGCGATCTTCGAGCCCGGCTTGACGCGGATGCCGGTGCCCTCGGGCAGCGCGCCGGAGCTGGCGCCCGGCACCCACGCGCCGAGCCACTGCGCGCGCGGGCTGGCCTCGCCGCCGGGGCCGCCGTAGCACGGGTAGCCCGGCCCCGGGTCGGCGGCGTCGAGCGCCTCGAAGTCCTCGAGCTCGTCGGGCGGGATGATGAAGGCGATCACGTGATGGACGATCTCCCGCGCCCCGGGCTCGATCGTGAAGGCAGTCGCGTAGGTCTCCTGGTCTTTGGGCCAGTCGAGGAGGAAGCAGCGGTAGTCGTCCGCGATCCCCTGCGCCGGCGTGAACGGCTCGGGGATCCCGATCTGCACGTCGTAGGCGATCGGCGGGGCGTCGTCGTCGGGCGGCGGGGGAGCGTCGTCGGGATCGCCGGCGGGCGCGTCGGCGGCGATCCACGCGAGCACGAGCTCGCGCTCGTCGTCCGTGAGTCCGCGGTCGTGGGCGAACTGATTGCAATCGGCGCCCGGCGGCCACGGCGGCATGGTGCGGTCCTCGATCGCGGGGGCGAGGATCTTGGCGAACATGCCGGCCTCGTCGTAGTTCGTCAGGGAGAACGGGGCGATGTCGCCGGGGCGGTGACAGGTCGCGCACTTGGCGTCGAGGATCGCCTTGATGTCGCGGTAATAGGTCGGCCCGACCGGGTCGCCGGTGGTGCCCGTCGGCGAGGTGGTGGTCGGTTCGTCGCTCGTGGTCGTGGAGGTGGTCGCGGGCGTGTCGGTGCTGGCGTCGGTGGTCGCAGGGCCAGGGTCGGTCGCGGCGGTGGTGCTGGCGTCGGTGCCGGACGTCGGCGTGTTCGACGAGTCGTTGCAAGCGGTGAGAGCGACCAGCGTGAACACGAACGAGCGCGCGCGAGACATCGCGACCAGGATATCCCGCGCGGCTCAGGCGGGGAACTCGAGCTGCGGAGAGGTCAGGACGAGCGAAAGACGCGGGGCCGGTGGTCGCCGCGTGGCAGGGCAGGGGAGGCGCGCTGGATTGGCGGCCCACGGGCTGGGTCGCGCAGGGGGCGCGAGGGCGACTGCCGTGTCCTTTCGCGCGTAGCGATCGTCGCGGCTTCGGCCGACTTGCATGCAGACGCCCGCTGATTCGATCGTCGAGGTCCGAGGTCTGCCCGCTCCCGGAGCGACGGGCACCCGGCGACGCACCTCACGGACAGATCTTGCTCAGCGCCGGGCAGTAGTCGGCCACCACCTCGCCGGCGATGTCCCAGCCGTCGGCCTTCAAGGCGATCGTGAACGAGATGTGGGCGTCGGGCGTGACCGGCGTCCCCTCCGGATCGCACCAGAGGTTGTCCTCGGAACCGCTGTCATATTGGAGGATCGAGATCTCGCCCGCGATGCTCGCGGACTGGCCGTCGAAGTGCGCCTTCACCTCTGCAGGGCCGGTGCCGATGAAGTCGTCAGGCCACATGTCCATGTAGCTGCTGATCGAAATCTCCAGGTGGTCGACGCCATCCATCTCGAACGGTGGGGCCTCCACGCCGGATGCCTCGGAGTACAGGTACAGGAACCGCGTGCCGCCGCATTCGCCGCCCGAGATGCTGTAGACGGCCCACGGCAGGGCCCTCGTGCCGACCGGCGTCTGGGCCTGCACGCTCGACGTCGGTTCGTCGGGAGCGACGCAGCACGGCGCGGCCTCTCCGGTGGTGCTGCCCTCGGGGGCGGTCATGCCCCCGCTCGAGGTGTCGCCCGTCGTCGAGGTCGCCGGCGTCGGACCGGTGGTCGACGGTTCCGCGCCCGTGCTGTCGGTCGTCGTCGATCCCTCGGTGGTCTGCGCGCCGGTGGTCGGTACCTCGGTGGTGGACGCCGTGCTCGTCGACGGGAACGGCGTGTCCGTCGACGAAGGGGTCGAGCTCGACGGATCGGGGTCCGTCGCGGTCGAGCCGCCCTCCGGCGCCTCTGGCCCGCACGCCGCCATCATCAACCAACAAATCGCGAGTCGCTGCATCTGCTGCATCCTAGCATTCGCGTCGGCCGGGCTCACGGGCTCGCGCGGAGCGCTCGGCGCAGGTCTCGTGCTTTGCTTCCTGCGAAAGGTCCGCGAGAGCCTGCCTCGCTCGACGGATTCAGGCCGGCCTGGCCACCAGCCCCGGCTCCACGATCGACCTGTCCGAATAGACAGCCGATGACGCCCCGGGGTGCGCGCGTCCTCGGGCTTGCGAATTCACATGACTTTTGGGACAGGTCGACGCGGCCTCCGCCTGCGAACGCCGATGAGCGCGAGCAGGGCGAGGAGCCCGTGCGGCCCGTCCGTGAGGTGGCAACCCGCACAGCCGCCCTTGTCGCCGCCGCCTCCGCCGCCCGTGTTGCTGCCCGTGCCGCCGCCCGTGGAGCTGCTCGTGCCGTTGCCGGTGGTCCCCGGCTGGCCACCGGTGGTCGGGGTCGCCTCGGTGCTGCCGTTGCTCGTGCCAGTGGTCGTACCGCTGGTGGTCGTGCTGGTCGTGCTGCTCGTGCTCCCCGTGGTCGTGCTCGTGCTGCTCGTGCCGTCGCCGGTGCTATCGCTGCTCGTGCTCGTGTTCCCCGTGCTGGTGCTCGTGCTGCTCGTGCCGCTGCCGGTGCTATCGCTGCTCGTGCCGCTGCTCGTGCTGCTGCCGGTCTCGCTCCCACTGGACGACGTCTCACCGGACGGGAGGCACAGGTCGATGGCCTGGCAGGTCTCGCCGGCGCCGCGGCAGGTATCCCCGGGCGAGCACGCGCCGCCGTGGACGTGCTTGGGCTCCGGGAAACAATCGAGGACGCGAATGCACGCCTTCGTCGCCTGGCAGATCGTGCCGTCGGGGCACTCGTCGTCGTTCGTGCAGACCAGCGCGTAGCACTCCGCACCGCAATGGCCGGTGCCCCCCTCGCTGCCGGGCGGGCAGTCGTCCGGCGGTTCACGAATGACATCGGCGCGCGCGGGGCCGGCGAGCAGCGCGAATGCGGCCGCGAGGGGCCAGGCGAGGCGCACGGGGCGAGACAGGTTCACGGTTTTCCTCGTCGTCACGCTATCATCCGCCGAACGTGATGGACAGCCGTCACCTCACCGCGCTGCTGCTCGTGGCCGGCCTCGCGTGCGAGCCTGCGGCGCGGCCCTGTCCGGCGGGTACCGTCGCCCACGCCGAGCGCGCACGCACGCTGGTCGCCGCGGCCCGCGGCTCGCGCGTCGGACCCGCGATCGCTGGCGCGAGCCCGACGATCTGCTTCGGCGGCCACGCGCGCGGCACGGTGCGCCCCGACGGCGTCGTCGTGCTGGCGGACTCGCTCGACCACGCCGCCGCCACCGCCCGCCTGGCGCACCAGTGGATGCACGTCGCCGACGGGCTGCACCAGTTCCCCGCCGCCGACGTGCCGTGCGATCGCCAGCTCGCGGCGGCGCTGGCCGCCGAGGCGCGGGCGATCGTCGCCGAGATCGAGGTGTGCGACGAGCTCGCGTGCGACGCGGCGCCCTTCACGTTCGCCGCCGAGGTGCGGGCCGCCGCGCCTGCCGAGCGTGCGGGCCTCGTCCTCGCGCGCTTGCAGGCCGAACCAGAGGCCGACGGCCTCGCCGTGCTGGTCCGTGACTATCGCACGCGTTGCCCCGGCGGGGCTGAACCCCGGCGGTCGGAGTAAAGTGCGCGCCGCATGGACGCCATCCTCGTCGGACACGAGCTCGAATTCCTGATTCGCATCGCCGTGTGCCTGCTCTGCGGCACGACCATCGGCGTCGAGCGCGAGCTACGCAGCAAACCCGCCGGCATCAGCACGAACTGCTTCGTGATCGCCGGCGCGTGTCTGTTCACGTTCATCTCGCAGCAGGCCGATCCGAGCAGCCCTGCCCGCATCGCCGCGCAGGTCGTGTCAGGCGTCGGCTTCCTCGGTGCAGGCATGATCCTGAAGGCCGCCGGCGACAAGATCACCAACCTGACCACGGCCGCGTCCGTGTGGTTCGCGGCCGCGATCGGCATGTCCATCGGCATGGGCTGGTACGTGGTCGCCGCGATCGCCACCGTCTATGCGGTCCTGGTACCGCGTATCCCGCACGTCAAGTCATGGGTGAAAGAGACGCGGGACGAATGATCGCGGCACGAGGTCGAGGGCGAGCCCGGCGCTGTCTCGATTTGCCAAGCGTCGGAACACCCCGGCGAGAGCAGCGCGAGCCTCGGGCCAGCGTCCAGGCGGCCTCGCGCGGTCACGAGCCGCATCCTCCGCCGCCGGTGCCACAGGTGCAGTCGAGGCAACCGTGTTCGGCACAGGTGCCGCACGAACGGGCGACCTGCTTCTTCAGCGCATCACGGGCGCGAAACACCCGCACCGCCGCATTGTTCGCGGTGATGCCCGCCTCGGCCGCGTAGTCCTTGACCGCGAGACCGTCGAGCTCGATGCGCCGCAGCGCCTCCGCGTACTCCGGCTTCAGGGTGTCGGCGAGCCGCGCCACGCACTGACAGACCGCGCCGTGGAGTTCGGGAGCAGGTTCGACTGCCTCCTCGAGCTCGGCCGCGAGGGCGTCGAGGCGACGGCCCGCCGCGGCGTCGCGCCGCCGGCGATCGATCACCGCGTTGCGCAGCAGCCGGTAGAACCAGGCGACCGCGGCCTCGTCGTCGCGCAGGCCGCCGAGCTTGTCGAGGCCGCGCACGAACGCGTCCTGCAGGATGTCCTCGGCGACGGCTCGGCTGCCGACCCGCAGCTGCAGGAAGGCGAGGAACTCGCGGTGGTTGGCGACGAGCCGGCTCACCACTTCAGGCGTCGGCTTCGGCTCGGTGTGCGTCTCTCGGGCGCTCATGACCTGTTCTCCTCGTGCGTGCAGCGGCCGTCAGGCAGTCACGCTCCGCTCGCGCCGACCGGGAGCGCGAGCGCGAGCGACGTCGCACCGCTAGGGCTTGCGCGCCACGACCTCGAGCACGCCCCTGATCATGTTCATCCCGCACTTGAACTCGTACTCGCCGGGGCTGAGCGCCGGCAGTTCGAGGATGACCGACTGATCGGTCGGCAGCTCGCGGCGGATGCCGAGGGCGGCGAACACGACCTCACGCGTGCATGGCGACTGCTCGCGACGGACGAACTTCAGGCGGACGCGCTCTCCCTCGGCGACGGTGATGCGGCCGGGTCGATAGTCTCCGTCGACGATGACCTCGATCTCACGGACCGCCGGCGCCTGCGCGACGGTCGCAGCATCGGCCTGGGCGGGAAGGACGCCGACGACTGCGGTGACGCCGAGGGACAGGACGACAGGGAGGATGACTGTGGACATGGTGAGCTCCTGCATTTTTTCCAATGGGGCTGACGCAGCGGTCGGTGGGGCATTACACCCGCTCAAGCCGTGGCGAAGCGCCGCAGGCGCAGCGAGTTCGTCAGCACCGACACGCTCGACAGCGACATCGCCGCGCTCGCCAGGACCGGGGACAGCAACCAGCCGGTCCACAGGTACAGCGCCCCGGCGGCGATCGGGATCCCGATCACGTTGTAGACGAACGCCCAGAACAGATTCTGCCGGATCGTGCGCAGGGTCCGGCGTGCCAGTCGCAGTGCGACGGGCAAGCTCGAGATCCCACCCCGCAGCAGCGCGATGTCGGCGGCCGCGATGGCGATGTCGGTGCCGGTGCCGATCGCCACCCCGACGTGCGCGCCGGCCAGCGCGGGCGCGTCGTTGACCCCGTCGCCGACCATCGCCACCACCCGACCGCGCGCCCGTTCGTCGGCGACCACCTGCGCCTTGTCCTCCGGGCGCACCTCCGCGATCACGCGGTCGATGCCGAGCTCGGCCGCGATGGCCGCCGCGGTGCTTCGGCGATCGCCCGTCACCATCGCCACCTCGATCCCCATGTCCCTCAGGCTGGCGACGGTCTGCCTCGCGCCCGCGGTCGGGCGATCCGCGACTGCGACGAGGCCGGCGAGGACGCCGTCGACCGCGACGAACGAGGGGGTCCGTCCGCGCTCCGCGAGACCTTCGGCCTCGGCCTCCAGACTCGCGGCGTCGACGCCGCTGCGGCCCAGCCAGGCGCTCGTCCCGACGAGCACGACCCGGCCGTCGACGCTGCCCGCGATCCCGAAGCCCGGCTCCATCCGAAAATCACTCGCCTGCGCGGCCCGGATCTCCCGCTGCCGGGCGCCCTCGACGATGGCCCGCGCGACCGGATGCTCGCTCTCCCGCTCGACCGCAGCGACCAGCGCCAGCAGCTCGGCGGCGCTCCACCCCGTGTCCGGCACGACGTCGGTCAGCTCCGGCTTCCCTTCGGTCAGGGTGCCGGTCTTGTCGAGCAGCACGGTGTCGACGCGGCTCGCCGCCTCGAGCGCCGCCCCGCCCTTGACGAGGATCCCGAGCTCGGCGCCCCGCCCGGTGCCGACCGCGACCGCAGCCGGAGTCGCCAGGCCGAGCGCGCATGGGCACGCGATCACGAGGACCGCGACGAAGCGCTCGATCGCCACCGCGAAGCCCGCCGCGGTCGGATCGACGGCGATCCAGGCGAGCAGGGCGACCCCTGCGATAGCGAGCACGATCGGCACGAAGTAGCTGCTGACGACGTCGGCGAGCCGCGCGATCGGGGCGCGCGAACCCTGCGCCTGCTCGACGGCCTCGACGATCCGCGCCAGCGCGGTCTCGCTGCCCGTGTGCGTCACTCGCACCACCAATGCGCCGCTCTGGTTCAGAGTCCCGCCGAACACCGGCGCGTCCTTCGTCTTGTCGACGGGGATGCTCTCGCCGGTCAGCATCGATTCGTCGACCGCGGACACGCCGCGGACGATCACGCCGTCGGTCGGGATCCGCTCGCCAGGGCGCACGAGCACGAGATCGCCGGGCACGAGTGATTCGACGGGCACGTCGTCCTCGCGGCCGTCGTTGACCCGCCGCGCAGTCGTCGGCACCAGCGCGACCAGACCGCGGACCGCGTCGGACAGGCGCCGGCGCGCCCGCGTCTCGAGCAGCTTGCCGAGCAGCACGAAGCTGATGATCGCCGCGGCTGCCTCGTAGTACAGGTGCGGCATCACTCCGTGCTCGGCGTGCGGGAACAGGCCGGGCAGCGTCAGGGTGACGGTCGAGTAGACCCACGCGGCGAGCGTGCCGATGCTGACCAGAGTGTTCATGTCGGCCGCGCCGTGGCGCAGCGCCTTCCAGGCCAGCCGCAGGAACCGCCGGCCAGGACCGAACACGACCGGCGTGGCGAGGCCGAATTGTAGCCACCGGCCGAACGTGCCCTCGGTGCCGGGGATGGCGCCGTGCGACATGGCCACGATCAGCAGCGGGACGCTGAGCGCCGCGGCGAGGATGAAGTCGCGGCGGAGCCCTCGTTGCTCCCGCTGCTCGGACTGCTCGAGCGCCTCGGCCCGAGTCGCCGCTTCGGAGCGTGCAGCCGGGGCGGCGTCGAAGTTCGGCACGGAGTAGCCGGCCTTGGTGATCGCCTCGACCAGCGCACGCGGCGAAGTCGTGTCCGGCGCGAAGCGTACGGTCGCGCGCTGCGTGACCAGGTTGACGGTCGCCTCGCTCACTCCTGGCACCGCGCGCAGCGCCTTCTCGATCCGCCGGACGCAGTTGGCGCAGGTCATGCCCGCGATCGGCAGCTCGACGCTCGTCGTGCTGGCGGCCGCGGCCCGCGGCACTTCATAACCGGCGTCCTCGATGGCCCGGGTGAGCGCTGCGTGCGTCGCGGCCGCAGAGTCGAAGGTGACGCTCGCGCGCCCCGTGACGAGGTTGACGTGCGCCTCCTCGACGCCGGGGACGGCCTTGAGGGCGCGCTCGACCCGGACGACGCAGCTGGCGCAGGTCATCCCCTCGATCGGCAGGTCGGCGCGGGAGGCAGCGTCCTCGGGCGTCGCGGTTCTCGCAGTGACGGCGGTGCTCGGCATGATTTCCTCGACTCGCTGACGCCGGACCCTGCCAAGCATTACAGCTCGTTCGGCGGGCGACGCGCAGACGCGAGCCTGTAATGCGCACGGACTCGTCGCGTCTCCTCGATGCGAGCCGCGAGAGCTGGGCCGCAAGGAGACCTGTCATGAACACGCATCACGAAACCATCCTCGACGTCCCGGGCATGAGCTGCCAGTCGTGTGTCCGCCACATCCACGCGGCCCTGGGGGAGCTGGACGGGGTCGCCGAGGTGGAGGTCCGGCTGAGCGACGGCAAGGTGCTCGTGCGTCACGACCAGGACAAAACGAGCGTGAACCACCTGATCGCGGCGCTGGGCGAGGCCGGCTACGAGTCGTCCCTCGCAGCAGCCGCGTGAACCATCCCCGGCGCGAGCCGTGAGGGTGGCCGTTCGGTTCGAGCGGCACCGGCGGCGTCCCCTGTGACGCCGCTTCGGCGCTCCGCGCTGTACATCCCGGCGCTCCGTCCGATATACGGTCGGAGATGTCGAGACTCTCGCGCTTCGCGTTCCTGCTCACCTGCGTCGCGGCGTGTCGTCCGACGCCGGGGCCGTCCGCCACGACCCCGGCTGCGACCGGCGTCGCCGCCGAAGCGGCGCCCGGCGAGCGCGCGGGGCCGGTCGGGGCGCCGGACGGCAAGCGCGAGGTGGTCGAGACCACCGTCTTTCATCTTCACAAGTTCCTGCAGCGCATCGGGGTCGAGCGCGACACGTACACCCGCGACGGCGCGGGCGAGCTCGAGGCGAAGGCGTCGTTCGGCTTCCAGGATCGCGGCAGCCAGGTGACGCTCGCGGCGTCGTTCCGGCTCGGGCCCGACGGCGCGCCGCGTGATTATCAGGCGTGGGGCAAGACCTCGCGGATGTCGTCGCTCGACGAGCGCGTCCTCGTCGCGGCCGACGGCTCGTTCATGCACAGCCGGGTCGGCGAGGCGCCCGTCCGCGGCGAACCGTCCGGCGCGTACGTCGTCGCTTCGGGCTACGCGCCGCTGCTCGCCCAGGATCTGCTGCTCCGCGCGTGGGTCGCCCGCGGCCGCCCGGCGACCATGACGCTGTTGCCCGCGGCGACGCTGACGATCGAGTCGCGCGGCAAGCAGGAGCACGAGGTCGAGGGCAAGCGAGTGACCCTCGAGCACGTGAGCGTGCGCGGGCTGGTGTGGGGCCGCGAGGACGCGTGGCTCGACGACGCGGGCAGGCTCGTCGCGGTGGTGACGCGGGACGCCGAGTTCGATCACTTCGAGGCCGCGCGCGAGGGCTTCGTCGCGCTCCTGCCGGAGCTCGTGTCCCGCGCGGGCGCCGACGGCGTCGCCTGGCTGTCCGAGGTCGGGCAAGCCGCGGTCCGAGGGCCGGCGGGAGTGGTCGCGCTCGTCGGCGCCGACCTCATCGACGGCACCGGTCGTCCCACGGTGCGCGACGCGGTGGTCGTCTACGACGGCGACAAGATCGTCGCTGCGGGACCGCGCGCGTCGACGCCGATCCCGCCCGGCGCATCGACGCTCGACGTCTCCGGCAGCACGATCCTCCCTGGCCTGTGGGACATGCACGCGCACGTGCAGCAGGTCGAGCAAGGCGCCGCGTATCTGGCGGCCGGCGTCACCACAGTGCGCGACCTCGGCAACATCCTCGAGTTCGTGACCGGCATCCGCGACACCCTCGACGCGGGCAAGGGGCTGGGGCCGCGGATCCTGGTGAGCGGCATCGTCGACGGCGACGGTCCGCGCGCTCTCGGGACGGTGCGGATCCAGCAGCGAGAAGACATCGCGCCGGTGCTCGATCGCCTGAAGCGCGCCGGCTGCCTCGAGGTCAAGCTCTACTCGAGCGTCGCGCCCTCCCTGGTGCGGCCGATCGCCGAGGCGGCGCACCGCCGCGGCATGCGGGTGGTCGGGCACGTGCCGGAGGGGATGAGCGTGCTCGAGGCCATCGCGGCCGGCTACGACGGCGTGAGCCACGTGCAGTTCTTGTTCGATCCGCTGTTCGCTCCGGGCGAGGCCGGGAAGCTGTCGCGCGAGGCGCGGGGGCGCCGGATCGCCGACGCCGACGTCGCGGCGCCTCCGCTCGCGCAGGTGGTCCGCGCCTTCGCGGCGAAGAAGGTGATGCTCGACGACACCCTCGCTCTCTACGAATTGATGACTCACACCGCCGAAGAGAACGCGCGCCGCGAGCCCGGCCTCGCCAAGCTGCCGCGCGAGCTTCGGGGGCTGTTCGATGGTTCGGCGCCCGCGCAGGCGGCGCTCGACGGCGAGATTTTTTCCAAGTACCTGGCGCTCGTCGGGGCGCTGCATCGCGCCGGGGTCCCGATCGTCGCCGGGACGGACATTTCGGTGCCGGGTCATTCGTTGCACCGTGAGCTCGAGCTGTACGTGCAGGCGGGGTTCTCGCCGATGGCGGCGATTCAGGCGGCCACCAGCGTCCCGGCGCGCATGATGGGCCTGCAGGCGCAGGTCGGCACTGTCGAACCGGGGAAGCGGGCGGACCTGGTGCTCGTGGCCGGCGATCCGATCGCCGACATCCGCAACGTCCGCAAGGTGACGACAGTGGTCGCGCGCGGCCGGATGTACGATCCAGCCGCGCTGTGGCGAATCGCCGAGTTCACCCCGTGATGCAGCGAGGTCGATGACCGTGCCGCCGACGAGCCTCGACACGCCGCTCGCGCGCGGCGTCGCGCTGTTCAACGAAGGCGCCCATTTTGCCGCCCACGAGGCCTGGGAGGACCGCTGGCGCGTCGCCACCGACCCCGAGGAGCGCCGCCTGCTGCAAGGCCTGATCCAGGTCGCCGCGGCCCACTACAAGCTGCGCGTGCAGGGCAAACCCGAGAGCGCCGCGCGGCTGCTCGCGCGCGGCCTGGCGAAGCTCGACGCGTGTGCGGCGGACGCCGGCGGCCTCGCGCTCGCCGACTTTCGTGACGCGACGCGGGCGTGGTTCGCCGGCGAATCCCCGCAGGCCGTCGCGGGGCCGCTGCTGTCGTTTCGGCACTGACCCCTCGACGAATCATCAGAGCGGCGCGCATCACTCGTTCTCGGGGCCGAGGCGGCCGCCGACTGCGAGCTCGAGGTCGCTGCGGGCGATCCAGTAGTCGCGAAGGGCCTCGACGTAGTGACGGTGCGCCTCGATCTGGTCCGAACGCGTCTCGAGCAGCTGGTAGGTGCCCACGAGCATCGCGTTGTACTGCAGCAGCGTGAGGTCCGTGATCGACTCGGCGCGCGGCAGCACCGTCTTCTGGTAGTGCTCGACCTTCCGGCGCGCCGCGACCACCTCGGCTCGGTGCACGCGGATCTCCGAGCGCGCGTGGATCGCAGCGTCTTGCAAGCGGTGCTGCGCCTGCCGCAGGTACGCCTGGATGCGCGCGAGGTCGGCGTGTCCGGGGTCGAAGATCGGCAGCTGCAGCGCGAGCGAGCCGCCGAGGACCGGCTCGTGACCCGCGTCGTTGCCGACCTCGTTGCGCATCACGAAGCCCGCCTCGATCCCCGTCACGATGCCCCGTCGACGCAGCCCGAGGGCCTGGGTGATCGACTTCACCTCGACGCGAGCCGCGGACAGATCGAGCCGGTCGGCGATGCCCTGCTGCTCGAGGCGGCCGAGCTCGACCTCGTTCGGCAAGGCGTCCGCGAGGGGGCCCGCGAGCTTCCAGGCGACGTCCTGGCCCCACAGCCCGAGCAAGCGGGTCAGCGTCTCGCGCTCGACCAGGGCGGCGAGCTCGGCGTCGGCGAGCTCGACGCGGGCTCGGTCCAGCGCGGCGGCGAACAGCTGCTGATCGAGGGGATTGATGTTGCCGGCGTCGAACTGGCGCTGCGCCAGCTCGTGAGCGACCTCGGCCGCCTGCGCGCGGCCGCGGTACAGCTCGAGCATCTGCTGGGCCGCCTGCGTGCGCACGAACGCAACCTTGACGTCCCGCGCCAGCATCAGGGCTGCCTGGCCGACCGTCACGATGGCGTGATTGAGCCGAGCCTGCGCCAGGCGCCGCTTGGCGGGGATCAAGAACGCGCTGAGGAGGCTCTGCGTCAGCGACAGCCCGCCGCCGAGGCCGAAGCCGCGGGTCGAGTCGACGAGGTCGCCCGCGATCACAGGGTTCTCCAGCAATCCCGCCTGCACGAGCTCCGCCTGGGCGACCCCGAGCTCCTCGAGCACTGCCCGCAGCTCACGGTTGTTGAGCATGGCGACCTGTAGCGCGCGCTCCAGAGTCAGCGGCTCCGCGGTGAGCTCGGCGACGCGGTCTCGCACGCGGGCGCGGCTCTCCGCGTCCTGCTTCTCGGGGACCCCATCGGCCAGGCCGACGCGGCTCTCGACGATCTCCCCGACGTCTCGCCGTGCCTGGGTCGGCTGGACCGAAGCGCATCCCAGGAGCGCAGTCACGGCCGATAGAATGAGAGCGCTGGTTTTCATCGCGGAGTACCCTCCTGATTGGGAGGCGCTGCGGGCACGTGGGCGCCGCCGTCGTGGCCTGCGTGCTCGGACTTTGCCGGCGCATTCGCGGGCTGCTCCGAGGCACCGCCATCATGGTGCCCGTGTCCGGCATGGTCATCGGCCGCTGCGCCGTGATTCATGTGCCCGTGCCCGGAGTGGCCATGTCCCATGTGCTCGTGCCCGTCCTGCGGCTCGGCCGGCGCGTCGGCGAAGGCCGAAATCTCGTAGGGATTCGCACGAACCTCGTACGGCGCTGCAGGAGCGCTCGGGTCGGCAGGATCGGCTCCCGGAGGCTCGGGCGGGAGGCCTGCGCGGCAGGCCGACAGCGCCGCGAGCAGCGAGGCGAGGAGACGAGCACGACCGTGGCTGATGAGAGCGCGGCGGATCGGAGTTTCACGCTTGGATGCCATCACGAGCCATGTCCTCCTTCCTTGCGAGATCGGCGACAGTGCCGGGCGGGTGCTCGTACCAGCCGGGATCCTTGTTCTCGTCGCCGATGTCCTCGTCGCGCACCTTGACGATGGTGAACATGCCGCCCATCGTGATGGCGTCGAACGGTCCCCTGGCGCCGACCATCGGGATGCTGTTCTTCGGGACAGGCATTCCCATCTCGGCCATGTCGCCCATCCCGTGCTCGCCCATCGGCATGTAGCCGCGGACGACGCGGCCACCGAGCGCGCCGACCTTCCGTGCGTCGACGCCGATCATGTTCGGGATGTCGTGTCCCATCTGGTTCATGACGTGGTGGGTCATGTGGCAGTGCATCGCCCAATCTCCGGGTGCATCGGCGACGAACTCGACATCCCGGGTGCTGCCCGTGGGCACCAGCACCGTGGTCTCCGGCCATTGCGCGGACACCGGCAGCGGGCCGCCGTCGGTGGCCACGACCTTCCAGTAGTAGCCGTGCAGGTGGATCGGGTGGTGATCCATGGCGCTGAGGTTGCCGAAGCGGATCCGCACCCGCTCGCCGGTGCGGCACACGAGCGGCGCCGTGCCCGGGTACGCCTTGGCGTTCATGGTGAGGACGTTGAAGTCCGTCATCTCGTTAGGGTCGGGCCGCTTGGCCCCCGGCACGATCTTCCACTCGCTCAGCATGATCACGAAGTCCCGGTCGACCCGGTAGCCCTGGGGCGCCGGTCGCGGGTGGACGACGATCATGCCCAGCATGCCCAGCGCCATCTGGGTCATCTCGTCGTGGTGCGAGTGGTACATGAAGGTCCCGGACTGCTTGAAAGTCCATTCGTAGCGGAACGTCTCCCCCGGGGCGATCGACCGTTGATTGAGGCCACCGACCCCGTCCATGCCGTTCGGGAGGAAGATCCCGTGCCAGTGGACCGTCGTCGGCGCGGGCAGCTTGTTGGTGACGTAGACCCTGACGCGGTCGCCCTCGACGGCCTCGATCGTCGGTCCGTGGACCCTGCCGTTGTAGCCCCAGCACCGCGCGCGAAGGCCGGGGGCGAACTCGTGATCGACCTCCTCGGCGATGAGGTGATAGACCTTCACGCCGTCGACGATCTTCCACTCCAGGGTGGCGCCCCCGGGCGTGACAGTCGGCTGGTAGTCGCGCCCGGGCTGTCCAGGCGCGCGCGCGGCGGAGGACCCTCCGCCGCTGTAGCTCGACTCCCACTTGTGAACAGGAGCTGCGGCCTGCACCTCTCGACTCGTCAAGGCGGAGGCTGCGCCCCCGAGGGTCGCGCTGGCCAGGAGGGCTTGCCGTCGACTGAGTTTCGTGTCTGTCATGATTGTCCTCGAATTTTTGCGATGCTCCGCGACTCAGGCATGTCGTGAGCAACAGACGCAACAAAGGCGTCTGCACATTGATCTATCCATGATCGAACCCGGTTCACCGAACCGGGTCGATCGACGCGTCTTCGGCCTCGATCGAGGCCCGAGCATCACGGGATCTGGACCGTGATCTCGTCGGAGACCGCCTCTCCGCTGGCGTTGACGGCCTTGACGCGGTAGACGTAGCTCTTGCCCGACGCGACGTCGGTGTCGTGGAAGGTGACGGAGTCGAACGGCAGCTCGATGACGACCGAAAACTCCGCGTCGCCGTCGGCCTTGTTCTCGATGACGAAGTCATCTTCGTTGTCCGAGGCATCCTTCCAGGTGAGGTGGACGCCACCGTCGAGGATGCTGCCCGCGAGGTCGGTCGGCGCCGCCGGCGGCTCCGCGGCCGTGGTGGTCGGACTCGAGCTCTCGCCCGTGCTCGAGGTCGTCGTGTCCGCAGTGTCGGCGCCGCCGTGCGTGCCCGCGTGAGTCGTGGCGTCGGTGCTCTTGTGGTCCTGGCCGCAAGCGGCGAGGAGGACTGTGAGGGTCAGGGCGAGCGGGGCGGCGTGTCGGTGTCGCATGGGGCTGTCATTCACTGGACGTTGAGGGCGATGGAGCATTACGCGGGAAATTTTCGCGGTCGCTGCGGTCCGGATCGCTCGCGCGGAAGGGCGCGGCAGCCGCCGCGCCGGGCGTGGCAGGAGTCCTCAGCGCCGCTTACGGCGCCTGTCCGACCTGCAGGACGCCCATCATGCCGCGCTCGGCGTGCTCGAGAATGTGGCAGTGGTACATCCACAGGCCGGGGTTGTCGAAGTCGACGGCGATCCGCACGGTCGACTTCTTCGGCACGTTGACGGTGTCCTTCCAGCCGAGGTGCGGCTGATCGAGCACCTGAAAGAAGGTGCCGTGCAGATGGAAGGGGTGGTCCATCTCGGCGTCGTTGACGATCTCCCACACCTCGACGTCACCTGTCCCGACGACCAGGGGGGTGACGTCGGGATAGGCCTCGTCGTTGATGAAGAAGCGCGGCTCGGCGGTGGGGCTCGCGGGCTCCTCTTCAGACAGCGTGAAGCTGCGGCGCGGCGTGTCGGGCGTCACCGGCAGCGGCTCGACCTTGCCTCGCGGCTCGGGCGACCTCGGCGCAGGGCTCGCAGGAGGGGCGGTGAGGGCGAAGGTGGCGAGGGGCCGCGGACCGAGGTCCGGCAGCTCGTGGCCGCGGTCGTAGTGCAGCGTCTGCAGCTCGATCGTGTCGCCCTCGGCGCCCCCGAGTTCGACGAGCAGCTCGTAGCGCTCGCCGGGCGCGATGACCAGATCGTCGACCTCGTAGGGCTCGGGCAAAAGGCCGCCGTCCCAGCCGATGACGCGCAGCGGGTGCCCGGGCAAGCTGACGTTGAAGTAGGTCCCGTTGGCGCTGTTCAGCAGGCGCCAGCGCTCGCGCCCGCCCGCAGGGGCTTCGAGGCGCGGGAGCCTCTCGCCGTTGACGAGGAGCACGTTGCCTTGCCGGCCGACCATGAGGTCCAGGCCGGTGATCGTCGGCGAGAGCTCGCCGCTCGACTCGACCTTGACGTCGTCGAGGACGAGGACGCGGTCGGTGTCGACCGTGAAGTCGTCCTCGCCGCGGACGACGATCGGCGCGTAGAGGCCGCGCTCGATCTGCTCATCCGCTCTCAGGTGCGGGTGGAACCAGAAGGTGCCCGCCTCGGTGAGCGTGAACTCGTAGGTGAAGGACTGTCCGGGGTCGACGGCCATCTGCGAGACGTTGCTGCCGTCGTGCATCGCCGGCACCTTGATGCCGTGCCAGTGCAGCGTCGTCGGCTCCGGCAGGTCGTTGCGGAAGTGGACGGTGACGTGGTCGCCGACCTTGCCGAGCAGCATCGGACCCGGCACGCGGCCCTCGTCGCCGTCCACGTTGCCGTCGTGGTAGGTCCAGACGTCGGCGGGCTTGCCGGGGAGGAACGCCCACCGACTCGGCGCAGCGACGACGCTGACCTCGATGGCGTTTGGATCTGGCTCGACGTCGACAAGAGGCACCGGACCGACCGGCGCCTCCAGAGGCCTCGTCCGCGCATCACCGTTGCAGGCGAGCAGCACGAGCGCGGCCATCGGAGCTCTCATGATCGGATGTCGCATTCGATTCTCCGGGTTCGCTAGGGCGCGGGTTCGACGGAATGGACGCGGACCTGACCGGTCGCCGCGAGACGGGTCGTCAGCCGCACCGGAGCAGCGCCGGCGTTCTTCCAGAGGTACGAATAGAGGCCCGCGCGGGGCGCCGCGAAGCGCACCTTGCCGTCGGTGCCGGCGCCTTCGGCGTGGATGACGACATTGTCCCCGTCGTGGCTATGGACATTCCACTCGAGCGGTCCGCCCGTGGCCTCGAAGGTCACCTCGGTCGAGGACCCTTCGCCCATGTCGAGGTTGATCTCGGCGAACTTCCCGGGCGCGAGGACCACGTCTTCGAGGGTGTTTTTCGAAGTCTCCGGCGTTGCGCTCCTGCACGCGCCGTCGCCGGGCGTGTGCCCCCCGCAACGGCCGAGGTCGTGACGACAGGACGCTTCGCCGCGCGAACCGGGCCCGGCGGGGACTTCGGTCGCTTCGGTTTTCGGATGGGATGTACAGGCGAGGCCGCTGGTGGCGAGGGCGCTCATCACGGCGAGGATCTCGGAGGCACGCATGACCGTAAAATGTAAGGCCAAGCACGGGACGTGCCAGTCCGGGTCTTTGCGAGATCCTTGGCGAAGCGAAGCCAAGCGCGGGCGACGCGGGCCCGGCCTGAGAATATTCTGCAGCGGCCTCAGACATTTGTGATGAGGCCGATCGCGCTGTGCAGTGGGCGTCCGAGGCCCCGACAGGACGAAGCTGCGCCGCCCGCGGCGCTGCCTCGTGCGGTCATCACTCGCACGGGCAGCGCCGCGTCGAGCGGGTCATTCCTGGCGCAGCGCCCCGATTGGATCGATGCGAGTGGCTCGGCGCGCAGGGACATAGGCCGCCAGCAGCCCGATCACCACGAGCAGCAGCGTCACGCCGAAGTACGTCGCGGGGTCGGTCGGGCTGACCTGCTGCGTCAGCAGCGACGTCATCAGCCGCGTCAGCGCCAGCGCTCCGACGAGCCCGAGCGCGGCGCCGGCGACGATCAGCACCAGGCCCTGCCGCACCACCAGCCACACGACGTGGCGGGGCTGGGCCCCCAGCGCCATGCGGACCCCGAGTTCGTGCGTCCGCTGGGCCACCGAGTTGGCCATCGTCGCGTACAGGCCGACGGCCGCCAGCAGCAGCGCCAGCCCGGCGAACACCGACAGCAGCGCGCTCGTGAAGCGGCGCGGGGCGACCGAGTCCGCGATGTACTGCTCGAGCGTCTGCACCGCGAACACCGGTTGGTCGGGGTCGACCGCAGTGACCGCCTCGCGCACCTGAGTCGCGTACCCGAGCGGATCGCCCTGCGTGCGCACGCTCAGCGTCATGCCCGACGCGACCCTCGCCTGGATCTGCTCGGGCAGCTGCCGGTACGCGTAGTACATCTGGTACTGCGTCCGTTGCGGCCCGTCGAGCCCGTAGTGGGCGACGTGGCCGACGACCCCGACGATCTCGGCGACGCCCTTGTCGGTCATGCCCTCCTGCAGCTGCTGGCCGATCGGGTCCTGCCCGGGGAAGAACTTGTCGGCGAGGGCCTGATCGATGACCAGCGCCAGCGGGGTCTCGGTCGTGTCCTGCGTCGTGAACGTGCGCCCGGCGTGCAGCGGGATCTTCAGCGTCTCGAAGTAGCCGGCGTCGACGAAGTATGCGACCGCCATCTTGGTGTTGGCGATGACGCGCGGCTCGCCGGCCAGCAGGAACGAGCTCTCCGAGGCGCCGGCGAACGGCAGGCCCGACGACGCCGACGCCGACACGACGCCGGGGATCTCGGCGACGCGGCGCTCGAGCTCGGTCCAGAACCGGCGCACCTCGGTGGCGGTGTCGTAGCGGGCGGTCGGCAGCGAGAGCTCCATCGTCAGGATGTCCCCGGGCTCGAAGCCCGGGTCGACGTCGGTGAGCCTGGCGAAGCCGCGGAGCGACAGGCCGGCGCCGACCAGCAGGACCAGCGCCAGCGCGACCTCGAAGACGACCAGCAGGTTGCGGATCCGGAGGTGGCCGCCGGCCGCGGTGGCGCGGTGGTCGGCTTCCTTGAGCGCCTGGGCGAGGTCCTGCCGCGAGGCGTAGATCGCCGGCACCAGCCCGAACAGCAAGCCGGTGCCGAGCCCGACCGCGAGCGTGTACGCGAGCACCGGGGCGTCGATCTCGACAGGTCCCAGCACCTCGATCGCCTGCGGGCGCGCGGCTGCCAGCAGGTCGACGCCCCACAGCGCGATCAGGAGGCCCATCGCGCCGCCGACGAGCCCGAGCAGCGAGCTCTCGACCAGCAGCTGGCGGATCAGTCGCCAGCGCCCGGACCCGAGCGCGGCCCGGATCCGCATCTCCTTCTGCCGCGTCATCGCCCGCGCGAGCATCAGATTGGCGACGTTGGCCGCGGTGATCAGCAGCACGAACATCACCGCGCCGTACAGCAGCAGGATGCCCTCGCGGAGGTCCTCGACGAGGTCCTCGTGCATGTCCTGCAGGCGCGCGCGGGTGTCCTGGACCTGCTCGTGGATCTTCGCCAGCCCGTCGCCGACCGCCCGCAGGTCGGTGGTCGCCTGCTCGATCGTGACGGCGGGCTTGAGCCGGCCGACGACGGTGATCCCCGGGTGGCTGCCGCGCGACTGGTAGTTCAAATCGTCGGCGCGCAGGCCGATCGGGATGATGACGTCGGAGGTGCCGAAGAACCGGAAGTCCGGCGGCATCACGCCCACCACGTCCCACGGCGCGCCGTCGAGGGTGATCGGCTCGCCGACGATGTCCGGGTCGCCGGCGAAGCGGCGCTGCCAGAACCCGTGCGTCAAGATCACCGCCTTCGGCCCGTGCGGCCGGTCCTCCTCGGCCAGGAAGTTGCGCCCCAGCAGCGGCTCCACCCCGAGCACCGGCAGCACGCTCTGCGAGAACTGCTGCGCCTTGAGCCGCTCCGGCTCGCCCTGGCCGGTGATGTTGACGCTCGCGTTGTTGAACGCGCCCATGTCGACGAAGGTCGAGCTCTGCTGCCGGTAATCGACGTAGTTGAGGTACGCGACCGACATCTCCTCGAACTTCGGCTGGGTCTCGGTCAGCACGACCAGCCGCTCGGGCTGCTCGTACGGCAGCGGGCGCAGCAGCACCGCGTTGACCGTCGAGAAGATCGCCGTGTTCGCGCCGATGCCGAGCGCGAGCGTGAAGACGGCGACGAAGGTGTAGCTCGGGCTCTTGGCGAGCACGCGCGCGGCGAACCGCAGCTCTCTAAGCAACGCGATCATGGACGGTCTCCTCGACGACGCGGCCGTCGAACAGGTGGATCGTGCGCTGGGCCTGGCGCGCGTAATCGGGGTTGTGCGTCACCATCAGGATCGTCGTGCCCGAGCGGTGCAGGTCGCGCAGCAGCTCCATCACGGCGTCGCCGTTCTTCGAGTCGAGGTTGCCGGTCGGCTCGTCGGCGAGCAGGAGCAGCGGCTCGCCCGCGACCGCCCGCGCGAGCGCGACGCGCTGCTGCTGACCGCCCGACAGCTGCGCCGGCAGGTGGCGGCCGCGGTGGGCCATGCCGACCCGCTCGAGCGCCGCGGCGACCCGTCGTTGCCGCTCGGCGGACGCCATCGGGCGGTAGGTCAGCGGCAGCTCGACGTTCTCCGCGACGGTGAGGTCGCCGATCAAGTTGAAGCTCTGGAACACGAAGCCGATCCGCTCGTTGCGGACGCGCGCGCGCTCGGAGCCGGACAGGCCCGAGACCGGCCGGCTGTCGAGCAGGTAGGTCCCCGACGTGGGCGTGTCGAGCAGGCCGATGATCGACAGGAGCGTCGTCTTGCCCGAGCCGGACGGTCCCGCGATACACACGTACTCCCCGCGCGGGACGTCGAACTGAATGTCGGCGACCGCGTGGGTCTCGACCTCGTCGGTGTGGAAGACACGGGTCAGCGCTTTCAAGCAGATCAGTGGTTCGGCCATTGCTTGTCTCTTCGTGCGGCGATTCGAGCTCGAGTCGTCAGCACCAGCGACGCGCCGGCGAGCGCCGCGGCGACGAGCCTGCGGCGATACCTGGCGAGCCGGCTCCGCTGCCTGGGACTGCCCACGCCCCCTTCCCAGCGAAGAGCGTGCCACATGTGATTCCGCGGCATTAGGGCGGCTGGCGCGCCCGGCAGTGTTCGGAGACGACGTGCCCGATCCCATTTCCGGACACCGCGGTCGCCGCCGCGCCGACCGCATCGCCGAAGCAGACTTCGTGGTCCGGCTGGCTTCGCGTTCATCTCTGCGGGTTGGGCAATTGCCTTCAGCAGGCGATTGCACTGAGCGGAGAATGATGCGTCCCGCGGATGCTCGAGCCGCGGGAGGCGTAGCGATCCATCCACGGGCTGGCGGGACCTCGGGCCTGCAGGTCGTCGTGACGGAGCTCGACCCCCTCCTGCCAATGTCTCGTGAGACGAGGTCCCCGCGAAATTGGGAGAGCAGAGGCCGTGAATCACGAGCATGAGCCACCGAGCTCGACTGGCCGCGGCCTGTCCGATCCCGCGTAGGCGCACGCGCCCAACGTTGCCCGGATCCATGGCGGACCTCGCCGGGCGGCATTATGTGGGGTCCGTGACAAGCACAACGGACCACGAACTCGGACTTCTCATCGGGGTCCTGCCCGCCGAGCTGCAGAGCGCCGTGCGCGCGCTGGCGCCGGCTCAGTTGCTCGAGGTGGTGATGGACCTCGGTCGCACGCCCGAGGCGCGGCTCGAGAACCGCGCCGAACGCCTCGCTGGCACGCCCGTCAGCCGCGCGGAGATCGACGCCGTGCTCAGAGAGCTGAGCCCGGTGGGCGAGGACAACCGAACCGGCATCGAGGGCACGCTGCACCGGATCTCGGTCATCCGAAACCGGCGCGGTGAGGTCGTGGGGCTGACCCTGCGCGTCGGCCGCGCGGTGGTCGGCGCGATCGATCTGCTGCGGGATTTGGTCGAGACCGGGCAGAACGTGCTGCTGCTGGGCCGGCCGGGTGTCGGCAAGACGACCAAGCTGCGGGAGATCGCGCGCGTGCTGGCCGACGACCTGGGACGGCGCGTCGTCGTGGTCGACACCTCCAACGAGATCGGCGGCGACGGCGACGTGCCGCACCCCGGTATCGGCGCCGCGCGGCGGATGCAGGTGCCGCGGCCCGACCGCCAGCACGCAGTGATGATCGAAGCGGTCGAGAACCACATGCCCGAGGTGATCGTCGTCGACGAGATCGGCACTGGGGCCGAGGCCGCGGCCGCGCGCACCATCGCCGAGCGCGGGGTGCAGCTCATCGGCACGGCGCACGGCAACACGCTCGAGAACCTGGTGCTGAACCCGACCCTCTCGGACCTGGTCGGCGGCGTGCACACCGTCACGCTCGGAGACGAGGAGGCGCGGCGGCGACGCTCCGCGAAGACGATCACCGAGCGTCGAGGCGCTCCCACCTTCGATGTCGTGGTCGAGATGGTCGGTCGCGACGAGGTCGTGGTGCATCACGACGCTGGCGCCGCGGTCGACCGCTTGCTCGCCGGCGAGGCCGTGAGGGGCGAGCGCCGGCAGCCGGGCCGCGCTCCCGCGCCCGCTGTCCCCGAGGCCGCGCCCGCGGCCCCCGCAGTCCCCGCCAGCCGCATCCGGGTGGGGAGCCCGGCCACGTGGGAGGGCCCGGTGCGGGTCTACCTGCACGCGCTCAGCCGCGACCTCCTGGCCCGCGCTCTCCGCGACGTCGCGGTGGACGTGCAGATCGTGAACAACCCCGAGCATGCTGACATGATCATCGCGCTGCGCGCCCGGGCGGACGACCAGAAGATCCGCCGACTGGCGGAGGAGGGTCGGCCGGTGCACACGGTCAAGCGCAACAGCGGCTCGGAGCTGCGACGCGCGCTGCAGGCGGCCTTCCCGACGGTGCCGGGCATGGATGACGAAGTCGTCCGCGAGGCGATCGTCGAGATCGAGCAGGCGATCGAGCGGGCAGTGAGCGAGAACATCACAGTGGCGCTGCGGGCTCAGACGCCGCCGTTGCGCAAGGTGCAGCACCGGATCGCGGCGCGATACCACCTCGTCGAGGTCTACTCGGAGGGCCACGAGCCCTTCCGCCACCTGGTCGTCCGTCCCGCGGGGAGCGACGATTTCGACGAGGACGAGGCGGTCTCGCCCTGACCCTTGTGCGGCGTCAGCTCGCGACCACCCCCTCGAGTTCCATGACCCGCGCGCCCCCACGGCGACGCGCGGACCACGGCCGACCTCCCGCTCAACCGGGGATCGGGGTCGGGGTCGGGGTCGGGATCTCGAGGGTGTCGCTGCAAACCTCTGCCTCGCCGTCGACGTAGGCCTCGTTGATCATTGCCGCGCAATCGCTGAGCTCGGAGGCGGAGAGCGTCGCAGGGCAACCGCCGAGCGCGGCGTTGGCCGCCGTGAGCACCTCGCCGACGCTCATGCCGGCGCAGGGGCTCTCGGGGTCGGCGATCACGAGATCGGCCAGCGGGACCGGCGTGTCGACCTGCTTGTAGTCGTCGAACGCGTCAAACGCGACGCTCAGGCTGAGCGCGACGACCTGACCGAAGAGCACGGTGCCGACGGTCGGATCGGCGTCGGAGCCGTCGTAGGAGACGGCCTCCCCGGGCAGGAGCGCCCGCGGCGAGCCCCCGGTCGGCAACGCCCGCTCGACGGCGGCGCTGCCGAGCAGCGTCGCGTGCAGGTCGCCGCAGCCGACGACGAGCCCGTCCGGGAACGCCGCGTCGAAGTGTGCATCGCGGTAGCAGCCAGGATTGTCGCCCTGGCAGACGGTGCCCCAGCCGCCCTGGGTCTGCGTGCGGTAGCCGCACGACTCGCCCCCGTCACACGTCGATGGCACGTACTCGAAGTACATGCCCCAGTTCTTGCCGGGGAAGTCTTGTCCCTGACCCCACGCGGTCTCTCCACCGACGAGCTCGCCATCGATCTCCTGCGCGACCGCGGCGTGGGTCGCGATGTACAGGGGGTCGCCCGGCTCCGCGCCGATGTCGGCGAGCAGCACGCAGAAAGCGTCGTGCTGCGTCCACAGATCTTCGTGGTGGAGCGGGAACTGCCCGGGGATCGGGTTTCCGTTCTTCTGCGGGAGGTCCGCGGGCTCGGTGGCGATGGCGAGGTGCGTCTCGGTCAGGTACCAGTCGGCTTCGGTGGCGAACGCGACGCAGACCGTGGTCTCGTCGTTGTAGACGGTGACCGACCCGACGTCGATGTTCTGTCCGGCGATGAGCTCGACCGAGGCTTCACCGCACGCCTCGGCGGAATTCATCGGGGTGACCTCGGTGAGCGCGCGCATGTCGCCCGACCGCGCCTGGTCGCATGCGAATCCCAGCAGCGTGAGCGCTACGAAACCGAACTTCCAATTGTGGTGTGCCATTGTCGTGCTTCCTTTGAACCGACCGTCGTGTCGGGGCAAGTGCACGAGCTCGCGCACTAGCGACGGTGTTCGTCGCCCTTAGGCCGCGGAACGAAACGTTCCTCCAAGGTCGCCGACGATTTTTTTCCCGGTGCCTGTCTGGTCGTGTGCCGCGAATGTGGTCGCTACGAGGCTCATGTCTTCCTCGCAGGTCCTCATCGCCGAGCTCGGTCGGAGTCATGCGCGCATGGCCTGTAGAACGTGTTGCAGCCCTCCTCCAAACCCGACCGCCGCGCCGAGTATTAAAAACCGTCGAGTCCGCTGGCCGAGCGCGGGTCGCACGAGGCGCTGCCGTGAATGCTCCTGTCAGCCATGGGCATGACCCTTCGGACATGCCCTAGGAGACACCCGAACGGGCCGGCCGCCGCCGTCGCCCTCAGCCGCCGGTCCGCACGCGGCGGAGCACCACCTCCTGGTGCACCGAATAGTGAGGCGACGGATCGATCACCGCCTTGCCGACGTCGACCGCGTACTCGTGCTCGGCGTCGGCGCGGTCGTCTCCGCGCCGTTGCTCGTGTTCGACGCCCCGTCCGTCCCGGGGTTCGAGCTGCCCGCCGTCGACCCGCCGTCCGTCTCGGTGCCCTCCCCGGGCTTGCCCGAATCGGGACAGGCCGCCATGCACGCGAGCACCGATACACTCATGCCATAAGAAGTCCAACGCATCGGACGAGGCTACACGCGCGGCGCGGCGAGGTCCACTCGCCCGTCGGCTCCCCGCGTCCGCCATGTTCCATGCGCCTGAAGCGCGCGGTGCCGAGCTGAATGCCGAGACATGGTTTTAAGGACATGCCTGTCAACACATGCTCTTTGGGACAGGAGCATCGCGCGACCTGTGGTGCAGCGGCGAGCCGACCTGGTGGACGACTCGCAGCGAAGCGGTGGTGATCGGCTGGCTTCCCCGATCGGTCAATTCGCGGCGCCGCTGCGCACCGCCTCGAGCGTCGCCTCGGCGCCCGCGAGCTTGCCGACCAGGACGATCGCGCCGCAGCGGCCGTCGAGCGTCGCCACGGTGCGCGCGAGCGCCTTCTCGACGCAGGCGTTGGCAGCAGGCGAGCCGCCGCTGGCCGCCACGTCGCGCGTCTTGCCGCCGGCGAAGGTCCAGGTCGCCGCGAACGCTTGACCGGCCGGCGCGCACTTGTCGAGCGCGCGCCGCTGCTTCGCCAGCGACCCGGCGATGACGAGCGCGCCGAGCATCGGCATGCCACCCGTCACGTCGCACATCAGGTCGCGCAGCTCGAGCCCGTCGGCGGCGATCGAGCCGACCGAGAGGTTGGCCTCGGCGATGAACGCGGGGCTCTTCGGCGCGCGCGCGGCCTTGGCCTGGCAGCCCTGCGCATCACCGAGAGCGCACGCCTTGTCGATGAAGGCGGTCGCCGCCGCGGGATCGACGGCGACGCCGAGCCCCTTGTCGTGGATCACCGCGGCGATCAGACAGCCGACCGAGTTGCCGCGCTCGCACGCGCCGGTCACCACGGCCAGCGCGCGCGCGGGCTCCTGCGCCGCGCCGCCGCTGCCGTTGAGCATGATCGTCGCCGCGCCCATGCAGGCTTCGGGATCACCCTGCTCGCACCGGGGCACCAGCCGCTCGACGCAGGCCGCACCGTCGTGCCAACCGTCGCCCCCGCGGTCGATGGTCGCCGGGCTGCAGTCGGGCTCCTTCGCGGCGACCGGCTCGGCCTGCGTCGGCGAGGCCACGGGCGCGCTCGCCTCGGTCGTCGCGGCCTCGCTCGGAGGAACCGGCGCGGCCGGCTCGGATCGACGGCAAGCGAGTGAGACGAGCAGCAACGACGCGGTGAACCCCAGGACCGACTTCGACATGCGCCGCGGAGGCTACGCCACACGCGTACGCCCGGGAAGGGCCCCCTGCGGTCCACGCAGCTCGCATGCCGTCACGCTCGGGGTGGCGCGCGAGCGCCCCCGCTGGCATCGCCGGGGTGCTCCTCGGGAGTGCAGCGCGAGCTCGAACCGAGGAGCCATGGTCTCACTCGCCAGAGGCCGGTCGAGGAGCTCGGGTCGCCGCGGGCCCGCACCAGAGCGGCAGGACGGCGCCCAGGGACGACACGTCGTCGCCGGCCCTCGCGACGTGACCGTCCGGGCGGATCAGGAGCCGCGTGGCCCCCTCGAGCTCGTCCTGGTCCGCGGCGAAGGTCGCGAGCACGAGCTCGACCCGATCGCGCCACGGCGCCCAGACGTCGCGCAACTCGAGGTCGTCGGGGCGAGCGAGCAGCACGAAGCGGCCCGCGTGCAGCGAGGCGTAGAGGCGCTGCGGGCCGCGCTCGCTGGCCAGGTGGAGATCGGGCACGCGTCGCCCCACCAGCGGGTGCGTGCCGACAGCGGCGGGATAGGCCACGTCGATCGCGCTGATCAGGCCCGCCAGCTTGCGCTGGACCGGCGGGATGGCGAGGAGCTCGTCGAACAGCTCGCGCAGGGCCAGGCCCTCGGGCGAGACGTCCATGAGCTTGCCCTGCGCGGTGGTGTTCCGGGCGAGCGCCTCGCCGACCGGGCGCCGCTCGTCGTGGTAGCTGTCGAGCAGCCAGGGCGGCGCCCAGCCGTGGACCGCGGCCGCCAACTTCCAGCCGAGGTTGGTCGCGTCCTGCAGGCCGACGTTGAGCCCCTGGCCGCCCGCGGGGAAGTGCATGTGCGCGGCGTCGCCGGCGAGGAACACCCGGCCGACGCGATAGCGTTCGGCGAGCCGGGTCGCGTCGCCGAAGCGCGACAGCCAGCGCGGGGCGTGCATCCCGAGGTCGGTGCCGAAGATCCGCGTCACCGAGCCGCGCAGCTCCGCGAGCGTGACCGGCTCCGCGACGGGGACCTGCGCCCGCGTCGGATCGACGACGACGATCCGATGCGCGCCGTCGCCGAGGGGGACCAGCAGCAGCAGGCCCTGCGCGTTCGTCCGCGAGACCGGGCGCGCCGGCGGGTCGGACAGGACGACGTCGCCGAGGATCGCCGTGCGGGTGGTCGCGCTGCCGGGAAAGTCGACGCCGATCGCCCGGCGCACGGCGCTGCCGGCTCCGTCGCAGCCGACGGCGTAACGCGCCCGCACGTCGAGCTCGCCGCCGGGCCCCTGGACCCGCAAGGCGACGGCGTCGTCGGTCTGCGCGAGGTCGACGAGCGTGTGCTCGCGGACGACCTCGACGCCGAGCTCGCGGGCCCGCTCCTCGAGCAGCTCCTCGGTGTGCACTTGCGGCAGAAAGAGCGTGTAGGGGTGCGGGGTCGGCAGGCGCGAGAAGTCGAGCCGCGTGTCGAGCGCTGCGAAGTGGGCGCTGGGGATCGGGACACCACGACGCACGAATCGGTCGACGATGCCCCGCTGGTCGAGGAGCTCGAGGCTCCGCGGGTGAAGGGTGAGCGCGCGCGACTGCTCCGTCCGCCGCGCCCGCTGCTCGAAGACGCGCACCCGCACGCCCGCGAGCGCCAGCTCCGCCGCCAGCATCAGGCCCACCGGGCCCGCGCCGACGACGACTACGTCGATCTCCATCCTCATGAGGACCTCCTCGTCGAGTGAAAAACTCGAACAGTGTTAGAGTTCTCTAACGGTGTTAGAAAGTCAAGCGCATGCTGCGACGCGAGCAGGTGGTGGAGGCGGCCCTGGAGCTGCTGGACGAGGTCGGGCTCGACGGCCTGACGATGCGGCGGCTCGGCGAGAAGCTGAACGTGAAGGCGGCGACGCTCTACTGGCACGTCAAGAACAAGCAGGAGCTGCTCGAGGCGATGGCGGAGGCGATGCTGGCCGACTGCGGCGCGAGCCCGCCCGCAGCCGCTCCAGGGCTCGCCCGGGCGATCGAGCTCGCGGGCCAGCTGCGCGCGGCGTTGCTCGCCCATCGCGACGGGGCAAGGGTGTTCGGAGGAACGTACGTGGCGCAGCCGAACACGCTGCGGATCTCCGAGCGGCTGCTGGCAGCGCTACGTGAGGCGGGCTTGCCCCTGCGGGCGGTCGCCTGGGGCGCCTGGACGATCACGTACTACGTGATCGGCTTCACCCTCGAGCAGCAGGCGCTGAGCACGACGTCGGGCGACGGGCCGCAGCGGCTGCGGGCGGCGCTCGACCCGACGCGCTTCCCTCAGCTCGCGGCCGCGTTCTCGCACCTGATCGACGGCGACCTCGAGGCGCGCTTCGACTACGGTCTGCGGCTCATCACCGCAGGATTGCGGGCAGAGCTGCCGACAGGGGCCGAGTGGGTGCGTCCGGCGGACCCGCGAGCGACCGGCCGTCGAGAGCGACGCCGGCCCGCGCGCTAGCAGGATGCGGAAGGGAGCCTCGAGCGCTCGGCTTCATGCTGAAGACGCGCGTGCTGGCTGTGCGAAGGGCGCCCTATCGAGCTCCTCGTCCAGGTGGCGGCGATGGCGCAGCTGACCGCCCGCCCTGCCAGGTGAGCGAGCACAGACGGCGCGGGGGCGCGCCCACGCCGCCGATCTGGGCGCGCGCGATGGGTGAGCCGGCGGCTTGACAGGTTATCAGCAGCGCGCTAGTTTCTAGCGCACAAGAGAACGATGACCTCGGAACGGCAGACCGTCGGCACGCAACTTTCCTTCGCGCTTTATGGCGCGGCGAACCGAATGGCGCGCCTGCACAAGCCCTTCCTTGAGCCGCTGGGCCTGACCTTCCCCCAGTACCTCGTGATCCTCGAGCTGTTGAATGGCGCACCACAGACTGTCGGCGCACTTGGCACCCGTCTCGACATGGACACGGGCACGATCACGCCGCTGGTCAAGCGGCTCGAGGCCGCCGGCTTCGTGACGCGCACCCGCGACCGCACCGATGAACGCCGCGTGCTGGTCGATCTGACACCCCGTAGCCGCGCCCTCGAAGCCGAGGTCCGGGGCATCTCGAACAAGATCAAGTCGGCATGCCAGCTCACCGACCAGGGCCTGGACGACCTCCGTCGCACGCTCGAAGCGCTCGCCCACCCGGCGAGCGAGTGAAACCTTCAAGAACCTCAAGGAGCTTCAAGCATGAAGATCGGTATTTTGGGGACTGGCCACATCGGCAAGACCCTGGTCCGAAAGCTGAGTGCGGCCGGACATGACGTGAAGGTGGCCAACTCCCGCGGCCCGGACACGATCGCGGCCGATGTGCTGTCCTCTGGCGCACACGCGGTCACGGCGCCGGAAGCCGTGGCCGGCGTTGACGTCGTGATCCTGTCGATCCCCCTCAATCGCCTTCCCGAGGTCGCGCCGCTCATCACCAGCGTTCCAGCCGAGACGGTCGTCATCGATACGTCGAACTATTATCCGGGACGGGACGGCAGGATCGACGCGATCGAAGCCGGTCAGGTCGAGAGCCTGTGGGTGGCCGAGCAGTTGGGCCGTCCCATCGTCAAGGCATGGAACGCGATCGGTTCCGACTCTTTTGCGAAGAAGGGCAAGCCTGCGGGGAGCGCGGACCGCATCGCTCTGCCTGTTGCAGCCGATCGTGACAGGGACCGCAAGGTGGGAATGGCACTCGTCGAGGATACCGGGCTCGACGCATTCGACGCAGGGACGCTTGCCGAGTCGTGGCGGCAGCAGCCTGGCGCTCCGTGCTACTGCACGGACCTCACCCGCGAGGAGATGGCGGCCGCTCTTGCTGCGGCGGAGCGGGCGCGATTGCCGAAGCGGCGCGACCTGGCTGTTGCGGCTATCATCGAAAGGGTTGGGGACGGCACCACGAACCCAGATGCGGAATACGGCGTCCGCCTGAGCCGTGCGCTGTTCATGTGAGCCTTGACGCAACCACTCATACGTTTAGCAGCCCCCAAGGATCTACCATGAACGACACGACGAAGATGAAGATCGGGATCCTCGGCACGGGCCACATCGGCAAGCCGTTGACGAGGAAGCTGGCGGCGGCCGGCCATGAGGTGAAGGTCGCCAACTCACGCGGTCCGGAAACCATCGACGCCGAGACCTTGGCGACGGGCGCACGGGCGGTCACGGCCGCCGAGGCCTTGCAGGACGTGGACGTGGCGATCATCTCGATCCCGCTCAACCGCCTGCCCGCGATCGCGCCGCTGGTCGCGCAGCTGCCCGCCGAAACGGTCGTCATCGATACGTCGAACTATTTCCCCCAGCGCGACGGGAAGGTCGCAGCGATCGAGGCCGGTCAGGTCGAGAGCCTGTGGGTGGCCGAGCAGTTGGGTCGGCCGATCGTCAAGGCGTGGAACTCGATCATCGCGGAGTCCTTCGTCAACAATGGCCAGCCGGCGGGAGTGCCGGGCCGCATCGCGCTTCCCGTCGCGGCCGACCGCGAATCGGATCGGAAGGTCGGGATGGCGCTGGTCGAAGCGACCGGGTTCGACGCGTTCGATTCCGGCACGCTCGCCGAGTCGTGGCGACATCAGCCGGGCTCACCCGCCTATTGCACGGACCTCTCCCGCAGCGAGTTGCCGGCCGCGCTGGCCGGGGCCGAGCGGGATCGGCTGACGAAGCGGCGCGATCTGGCGTTTGCGGTGTTTTCCGAACGCTGCGATCTGAGCAAGGAAGTTCCGCCTGCCGATTTCGTCATTCGCGTGCATCGCATGTTGTTCATGTGAACCGCGACGTCGGCAGGCCGGACATGAGAAGCCCGTCGGAGTGCCCGGGCTCGTGGCCAGGTGCCTCCACGGGCTCGCAGGGGCGTCTCGATACGCCTGTGATGGCCACTCACCAGATGAAACCCCTCAACCGTATCTATCCCTTCGTCGCGTTCCGCGCCGCGTGCTGCCGTATCGAGAGCGGGCTGAGGGGGAGCAAGGTTCTGATCCATGCCGCAGCGTGACATGAAGGCCCAAGACATGACCGAAGCCCTGTTCCACGATGTCGTTCGCGATCGTCACTCCGTGCGCAGCTTCCTTCCCGCTCCGGTGCCCGCTGCGTTGCTCCGCTCGGCGCTCGAGGACGCGCAGCGGTCGCCGTCGAACTGCAACACGCAACCCTGGCAGGTTCACATCGTGTCGGGTGCGAAGCGTGATGCACTCAGCCAGGCCATCCTCGCGGCCGACGAGGCCGGGCGGTTCACGCTCGACTTCAGCTTCGACCTCGAGGACTTCGACGGCGTCTACCGGCAACGCGCCAGGGACCAGGGAGCGGCCTACTATCAAGCGATCGGGGTCGCGCGTGAGGCGACCCAGGAGCGCCGGACGGCCGCGCGGTACAACCTCGAGTTCTTCGGCGCGCCGCACGTCGCCCTCCTGTTCATGCCCAAGGTCGGCGACAGCGTGCGGGTAGCGGCGGACATCGGCATGTACGCGCAGACGTTCCTGCTAGCCCTTACCGCTCACGGACTTGGCGGGATCCCGCAGACGATGCTCGGGATGTACGCCGATACCATCCGCGAGGTGCTCGGCATCGACCCGTCCTCGAAGATGCTGTTCGGCATCTCCTTCGGCTACCCCGACAGGTCCGCCGCGGCCAACCGCTACCGGATCGGTAAGGTGCCGATTGAGCAAAGCGTGACGTTCCACGCCTGACCCCGTCGCCCCAGCAGGAAGGTGGTCTTGCCCGAGCCGGGCTGGCCGACCAGCAGCAGGTGGCGGTACATCGCGCGCTGGGGTGAATGCGAGCTGGGCATCCGAACGAGCGATCGCGGTTTCGCCGTCGGGAGCGACGCCGGCCTGCGCTCGGCTCCACGCGTTGGAGACGCGAGCCATCGCTTGAACTCCAAGAGGCGAAGGGGATGCGGGTTGCCCGGGACGCCGCCTCAAGTCGGCGGCCTGCACACGCCGTCGGGGCCGACGTGGGCCTGGACGTGGATCGTGTTCAGCGCCTTCCAGTGCGGCGCTTCGAACTGCGGGATCGTGCCGTCCTCGCGCACGTTGGTGACGTGGTAGGCCTGCTGGTTCCAGATCCGTCGCGCAGGCGCCCAGCGATCGTTCTCGTCGCTGTATGCACGTAGGGTGGGGAAGGGGTTGGGCGCTCCGCTGTACCACGTCAGACCGCCGCCGTGCGACGTGACCAGGAGGTCCGCGGCCTTATCGTTGTCGATGTCGGCGACCACGGGGAGGTTCAGATCGCCGAGGCCGCCGTGGGGCTCGCTCCACACGGTCGCGCCGGTATGATCGGACACGCGCAGGAAACTCTCGTCGGCGTGGATGACCTCCGGAGTGCCGTCGCCGAGCAGGTCGAAGACCGTCGCGGCGGCGGGCCACGAGGGCTGGGGGTTCGGCGTGGACCACAGGACGGCGGCGTCGTTGCGGTAGGCGCTGAGCAAGAAGATATGGGTCTTGACGAACTCGAGCGAGCCGTCGCCGTCGAGGTCGTAGACCGCCGAGGGCTTGAGGTACGCGGCGTCCTCCTGGTCGAGCGGCAGGAGGTCGGCGAACTTCACCGTGCCGTCGTGTTCGATCATCGTCAGGCCGTGCTGCGAGCTGAACAGGACCTCCGGCCGGCCGTCGCCGTCGAAGTCGGCGGCTTCGGGGACGCTGGCATGCGAGTCCCAGGCAGGCGGCTGGAACAGGGCCGTGCCGTCGTGATGGAACACCCCCGCGGAGACGAGGACCTCGAGGTCGCCGTCGCCGTCGATGTCGGCGGCCGACGGCTCCCGCTCGTACAGGGGGTAGGGCGCGAACTTGTGGAGCAGCTGACCGTGGTGGTCGAGGATCGCGTCGACGAAGACGATCTCGACGTCGCAGTCGTTGTCGAGGTCGGCGAGCATCAAGGCGGCGCTGGCGTATTCGGAGTAGGCGATGATCGAATCGCTGCGCCACTTCAGGGCGCCGTCGTGTTCGTAGGCGACGACCCCGCGGCCCGATCGGTCCTGCACCACGATCTCCATGATCCCGTCGCCGTCGATGTCGCCGATCGCCGGCGTGCTGTGCCAGTGGGTATCCAAGATCCGGAAGTGCAGCGCGCCGGTGGCCCCGTCGAGCACGTAGAGCGCGCTCGGGTGCAGCGGCGGGGGGCCGAACGCGTGCAGCACCACGTCCGGGGTGTCCTGCAGGTCGATCACGCCGTCGCCGTTGTCGTCGGTCAGGTTACCGACGAGCGGCGTGGTCGTGCTGAACGAGAGGCCATCGTCGGGGGTGAACTGCCATTTCAGGGTCGGGGTGAACGCCGCGAGCGGGGGGCCGAATTCACAGTCCAGGAGCGGCGGATCGTCGGCCTGGACCGGGCAGCGCAGCGGCTCCTGCGAGGTATCCTCGCCGTCGCTGGAGCCGTCGCTGCTGTCGCCGGTCGAGGTCGCGCTGGCGCCGTCGGTGGTGGCTCCGGTGCTCGTCGGCCCGGTGGTGCCGGTCGGCGGTTCGGTGGTGCCGGTCGGTGGTTCGACGGTGTCGGAGCTCGTCGGGCCGGCGGTGCCGGTCGATGGTTCGGTGCCGGCGGTCGTGAGGGTCCCGCCCGCCGTGCCCGTGCTGAACCCCGTGCTGGCGACGTCGTCGCCACAACCGACCAGGGTCGACAAGACGACCACCCATTGCCATTTCATTGCGGTTTCCTCTCGGCGGTGATGACTCGTAAAGGACGGCGATGCGCGGGCGCGACCCGGGGCATGCTCGCGCTCGGGGTTCTTCCGGCGTGCGACCCGGTCGCTGGGCCCGGCAGCACCCTCGATGGGTTAGTTCCCGCCGGTTTGCGATCAATTGCGTCAGGGCCCGAACGCCGCGCAGGCGTCGATCGAGCCGCATGGGCTCGCGTCGCGCGCCCTGGGAGCGCGGCGACGAGCGGCGTACTGGCGTGCGCGCTTGGCGGGGTTCGGGCGGGTGGGTACCGCGGGAAATGTTGGCGGGACGTAACCGGGAGCGCGGCGCGGAACCGCGCAAATGGCCTGGAACGGGTCGCAGGGGGTGCTACGGGCTCTGCCCCTGTGGCGGCCGGGGGCCTCTGTAAAGCGACGGTAATCCGGCGTGCAGGGAGTCCGGGGGCGACCAATATCAGGATGCGAGCCGGGGCCCTGACCCGCGCGGCGAAGGCCGCCCCCCGGTGCGAGGAGACACACCATGACACGCATCACCAAGGCCGCCTTCCTGTCCCTTTCCCTCCTGTTCGTCGCCTGCGACAAGGAGGAGACCGAGGAGCCCACCGAGCAGGAGCTCGCGGAGGTCGAGGGTGGTCATCACAAGGGCGGCTTCATGGCCAAGTTCGACGCGGACGGCGACGGCGCCATCTCCCGCGAAGAGGCCAAGGGCCACCGCTTCGAGGCGAAGTTCGCCGAGCTCGACGCCGACGGCGACGGCAAGCTGACCCGCGAGGAGCTCAAGGCGATGAAGGGCCACCGCGGCGACCGCGGCGGGCACAAGGACCCGGAGGCGCGGGCGACCAAGCTGCTGGCCAAGTTCGACGCCAACAGCGACGGCGCGCTGTCCCGCGACGAGGTCACCGAGGGGCCGCTGGCGGAGAAGTTCGCCGAGGCCGACACCGACAGCGACGGCAAGCTGACCCGCGAGGAGCTGAAGGCGCTGAAGGGCCGCGGCGGCAAGCACGGCGACGGGCCCAAGGACCCGGCCGAGCGCGCGGCGATGATAATGGCCAAGCTCGACGTGAACAGCGACAACGCGCTGACCGCCGACGAGGTGGCCGGGCACCACAAGCTGGCGGAGAAGTTCGCCGAGGCCGACAGCAACAGCGACGGCAAGCTGACCCGCGAGGAGCTGGTGGCGTTCAAGCAGGCCCACCACGGCGAGAAGCACCGCGGCCCGCGCGGCGAATGAGCCGACCTCCCGCGAAGCCGGGTCAGGAACACCGAAGCGCCGCTGCCCTCACGGGCGGCGGCGCTTCTCTCATGGGTCGCGGAGGTCCGCCGCAGGAGGGCCGAGCGCTCTTCGGCGCCGCTGCGGCCGGGCTGCAGGTCCGCTCAGGACGGCTGGCCGCGCATGGCGATCGGGACATGTCCTAATGGGCATGCTCCATCGGGCATGTCTTTTGATAAAGATTCGGCGACCGCGCGGCGAGCGGCGTCGACCTCGGCGAGGATGGCCCGGGCGTGGGCGAGGAAGCGCTCGCCGGCGGGCAAGAGGCGGACGCCGCGCGGGGTGCGGTCGAACAGGCGGGTGCCGAGCTCGTCCTCGAGCTGGCGGATCTGCCGGGTCACCGGCGGCTGCGACACGTGCAGCCGCTGCGCCGCGCGGCCGACGTGCTGCTCCTCGGCGACGGCGACGAAGTAGCTGATCTGGGTCAGGCTCACGCGCCCAGGCTACGCGCGGGCGGCCGCGGCAGGCAAGCCTGCGCGGTCGCGCGGGCACACGGGAGGAGTCCGCAGCACGGCAGGCGAACCGCGCTTCAGCGGTGCTCGGCGGGAACGGCGAGGCTGCGCGGGAACGGCGGCAGAGCACCAGGGCGCGGCCAAGCCCCAGCGAGGCCATCGAGACGGCGAGTCCGCGGTCGCGGCGGCAAGTCAGCAGGAGGCCGCGTTTCAGCGGTGGTTGTCGGGGACGGCGCGACCGCGTGACCGCGCGGCAGATCACCAGGCGCGTCAGCGGCGGCGGACCACGGGGACGCCGCCCTTCGGGCCGATCGTGGCGGCGCGCACCCCCGTGCGCGCGGGCGCGGCGGCGAGCTCGAGCTCGAACTCGAGGATCAGGGTCGCCAGCACGACCTTCATCTCGTGCAGCGCGAAGGCGGCGCCGAGGCAGCGCCGCGCGCCGCCGCCGAACGGCAGGTACTCGTGCGGCGGCGGGTGCTTGCCGCCGAGGAAGCGCTGCGGGCGGAAGCGCAGGGGCTCGGGGTAGCGGGCCTCGCGGAGGTGGACGAGCAGCAAGCAGGCGCCCAGGCCGGTGCCAGCGGGCAAGAGGTGGCCGCCGACCTCGAACGGCCGCAGCAGCTTGCGCGAGACCAGCGGGATCAGGGGGTGCAGTCGCAGGGTCTCGGCGCACACTGCGTCGAGCAGCGGCGACTGGGCGATGCGATCCGGATCGCCGCCGAGCGGCCGCAGCTCCTCGCGCAGACCGCCGAGCAGCTCGGGCTGCCGCAACAGCTCGTCGACGGCCCACGCCAGCGCAGTGGCGGTGGTCTCGTGGCCGGCGATCACCATCGTGAACAGCTGCTCGACGATCTCCTGCTCGTCCATGGCGGCGCCCGACTCGTCGCGCGCGGCGACCAGGAGGCTCAGGATGTCGTCGCCCGGACGAGCTGGATCGCGGGCGGCGATCTCCTGCCGCAGGAGGTCGTGGACGCCGCCGAGCAGCCGGCGAAACCGGGCCCACGGACCGAAGCCGGCGAAGTCGCGCTGGAGGGCGCGGAAGGTGGCGATCAGCGGGCCGAACGCGGCGATGGTGTCACGCACGCCGCGGCCGCAGGCGGCGACCCGCTCGCCGGCCGAGACGCCGAAGATCGTGCGGATGATGACGTCGAGCGAGATGTCCCGAAAGACATCTTCGATCGGAACCCGGCGGCCGCACGGGACGGCCTCGAGGTGGGCGCGTGCGCTGTCTCGCATGGTGGCGCCGTAGGCCCGCATGCGCGCGCCGTGGAACGGCGGCTGCATCAACTTGCGGGCGCGGCGGTGGGCGGCGCCGTGCTGCAGGAGGACCGAGCCGCGCCCGAGCACGGGGGCCATGGCGTCGGCGGCGAACGGCGCGAAGGTGTCGGGCTCGGCGGAGAAGATGGCACGCACTGCCTCGGGAGCGCTGGCGACGACGATCGCGCCGCCGAGGCTCCGCAAGGTGAAGAGGTCGCCGTGCCGCCGCCCCAGGTCGAGGATCGATCCGACCGGATCGCGGAGATAACGAAGGGTCTGCCAGAGCTCGCTCCGAGGCCCTGGTGGGAGTCGATGCGTGGGCTCGTTCATCGGCGAGGACGAGTGTGCACGCAGGTCGAGGCTTCTGCGAGGGGCGGGCGCAATTCGGCGAGGTCGGCGGCGAACCGCTCGCATGCGTTTCGAGCTTTGCTTCGCGGCGCGCTGGTGGGATCGGCAGCGCGGGTGAATCATCGTTCCACGGGGGCGGGTCGCGATTGACGAGACCATGCGGTCGACGAGGCCGCAGTCAGCGGTGTGACCTGCGAGTGATTCGTGCCCCATGGCTACAGGACATCCATCGATGTGCAGGGAGCGCTCGGGACCGTCGTGATGCGCGAGGCGCTGGCGCGAGCGCCATACCAAAAGAGTATTGGACCGGCCGCGGCGGTCCGGCGCACGCTCGCGGCATGTCGGTGACGATCTACGGGCCGCGCGAGATCGCGGCGATCGAGCGCGCGGGGGCGGCGGCGGCGGGGACTCTGGCGTACGTGGCGGAGCGGCTGCGCGCGGGGGTGACGACGGGGCAGATCGACGCGTGGGTGCGCGAGGACACCGCGCGGCGCGGCGGGCGACCGAGCCAGCTGGGGTACCGCGGGGCGGGGCCGGGGCCGTTCCCGGCGAGCGTGTGCACCAGCCGCAACGAGGTGGTGTGCCACGGGGTGCCGCGGGCCGACGTGGTGCTCGCCGAGGGTGACATCGTCAACGTCGACGTGACCACCGAGCTCGACGGCTTCCACGGCGACACGTCGGCGACGTTCTGCATCGGCGCGGTCTCGGAGGAGGCGCAGCGGCTGGTGACGACCACGCGGGCGGCCCGCGACGCCGGCATCGCGGCGGTGCGGCCGGGGGCGCGGCTCGGCGACATCGGGGCGGCGATCGTCGAGGTCGCGCGGAGCGGCGGCTACGGAGTTGTGACCGACTTCGGCGGCCACGGGATCGGCCGCCACATGCACGAGGCGCCCCACGTGCCCCACGTCGGCCGCGCCGGCACCGGGCTGCGCCTGCGCGAGGGGATGGTGTTCACGATCGAGCCGATGCTGACGATCGGGACCCCCGAGGTCGAGGTGCTGAAGGACGGCTGGACTGTGGTCACCACGGACCGCAAGTGGAGCGCCCAGTTCGAGCACACGGTGTGCGTGACCGCCGACGGTGCGCGCGTCCTGACGTGAGCGGGCGAGGGCCGCGCTGGCGCTGCGAGCAAGCGGGTCCGTGATCTCGCGACAGCGCGCGCGGACGGGAACATCGGAGGTCGCCCGGCCGTTGCGGCGCAATCTTTATGCTTGAAGGGACATGCTCCGGAGAGCATGTCCCTTCGGACATCTTCCGTTCTGCTCAGCCTCTGGCGAGCAGGGCGGTGAGGTCCTTCGTCAGATTCTTCTGGTGGGCCTCGATGGTGCCGCCGCCGATCTCGAGCAGCTTGGCGTCGCGCCACAGGCGCTCGACCGGGAACTCCTTGCAGTAGCCGGCGCCGCCCATGACCTGCATGGCGTAGTCGGCGACCTGCTTGCCGACGGGGGCGGCGAACAGCTTGGCGGCGTCGGAGCCGACGCGGTTGCGGACGTCGGGGCCGATGTCGCGGGCGACGTTGTAGACCAGGCACTTGGCGGCCTCGGTCATCGCGAAGCCGTCGGCGAGGTAGCGCTGGATCTGCCCGAAGCGGTTGATGCTCTGGCGGAACGCGTGGCGCTCCTCGGCGTAGCGGACCATGATGTCGACGCAGCGGTCGGCGATGCCGACGCTCATCGCCGCCAGGGTGGTGCGCTCGATCTCGAGGTTGCGCATCATGTGCGTGAGGCCGCTGCCGACCTCGCCGAGGACGTTGGCGCCGGGCACCTTGCAGTCCTCGAAGATCAGCTCCGACATGGTCGAGGCGCGCATGCCGAGCTTGTCGATGTGATTGCTGGTGCGGAAGCCGGGGCAGTCGCGGTCGACGACGAAGGCGGTGATCCGGCCCTCGACCTTGGCGTAGACGAGGAAGCAGTGGCCCTCGCAGCCGTTGGTGATGTACGTCTTGGTGCCGTTCAGGACCCAGCCGTCGCCGTCGCGCACGGCGGTGGTGGTCATGCCGAGGACGTCGGTGCCGGCGCCCGGCTCGGTCATGCCCATGCCGGCGACCCACTCGCCGGACAGCACGCGCGGCAGGTAGCGCGAGCGCTGCTCGGCGTTCGAGCAGTGGTAGAAGTTGTTGACGAACAGCATCGAGTGGGCCAGGTACGCCAGGGTGAAGCCGGGGTCGTACTTGGCGAGCTCGTGATGCACGATGACGGCCGCGACCGCGTCCATGCCGGCGCCGCCGTCGGCCTCGGGGATGGTGATGCCGAGCAGGCCGAGGTCGCCGAGGCGGCGGAACAGCGGGACGTTGAGCTCACCCTTGGCGTCGTGCGCGGCGGCCTGCGGCTCGACTTCGCGCGCGGCGAAGTCGGCGACCATCTGCCGCAGCATGCGGTGCTCTTCCGTGGGGTTGAACAGCAGGTCCGAGGCGAGTCGCTCCATGTCGAGCAAAGGGTGGCACCGCTCGGCGCCGGCGCAGAAGCCCGCCGGGCGTGCGATGGCTCATCGCTGCGGCTGCTCACCGGGGTCGGCAGTCGCGCCGCCGGGCGCCTGGCGCTACGACTCGACCCGTTTGGCCCGCACGTGGGCCTCGTAGACGGCGCGCATCGGCAGCTCGAGGTCGGGGGAGATCCGCGGCCTGTCGTCGGCGTCACGGACCACCAGACCGACGCCGCGGCGCTGCCACAGAAGAACTCGGCGAAGTGGGTGCCGGCGCGGACCAGCAGCTCGTGGCGCGCGTCGGGCCGAGCCCGGCGAGCGCGGCGGTCGCTTCGCCCTCGCTGCGGCCTGCGGCGCGCAGGCCCTCGGTCGTGCCTTCGCGCTATTCCGGCGCTGCCGCCGACGACGCGATGGTAGAGAGGCTCGCAAACAGGTCCTCTCCTGCAGCGAAGCGCTCGCACCTGTCATCGCCGGCCGCGAGCGCGAGCTCCAGGGCCGCCATGAATTCGAGCAATCTCATGTCGAGCTTCAGCGCCGTGAGCGCGACATTCGCGCTGGCGACGATCAGCTTGTCGTACTGCTTGCGGACGCGGTCGATCGGGAGGCCTCCGCGCGCTTGTCCGTCCTCGCGGATGCTCTCGCACGCGTCCGCATCGAAGGAGTGGAACATCCGGCAATTGAACGGCCTGAACTCGTAGACCGAGCAGTTTCCGCCCACATTGAGCGGGCACAGGTACCCTCGCTGCGGGTCGCCATGCTGCAGCGCAGCCTTGCGATCCTCCATCCGCCGCTCGAGCTCGAGCCGGTCCTGGGCCGAGAACGTGCGGGCCACGACATGAGCGACGAGCACCGCCTCCGCGCCGACCACGCCGACAGGGGAATGACAACAGTGGTTGCAGCCCGGCTTGCACGCGAGCTGCATCTCCGTATCACCGAAGCGCAGCGCGCTCGGCCGAGATGCGGCGAGTCCGTCGTGGTGCTTGTGCCAGGTCTGGGTCGCCCAGAGCGCCCCGATCGACCTTGGGCGGCTGTCGTGGCCAGCGAGCACGTCGGTGAGGACCCTGAGGTGGAACTTCTTGGTCTCGCCCGGGAGGTCGGGGATTGGCTCGACCCCGTATTTGGCGAGCAATTGTTCCGGGCCCGTGTCACGCACGCTCGGCGTCGCGGGGCCGCCAGTGGGCGCCGCCCGCTGTTGACGCCCCCGCGCCCGTTCTCGGCGAGCCCTGGACTCCTTGCCCACGGCCCGAGGTTACGCGTGTGCGTGCAAGCCCGCAAGGCGCTCACTGCAGCGCACGCGCCGCTGTCCGAGGGCAATGCGCGCGAGCAGGGGGCCTCGCGGTGGCGCGTGCGCATGAGGTCGATGCGGGCCTGGATCCCGCAAAAAAATCACGAGCTCGGGCGGCGTGCGGCGGTCACGAGACGGGCCTCCGATCGGTGCTCTCGAAGATCTTGTCGGCCGAGCCCTCGATGAAGCCGCGGAACTGCTGGCCGTCGGGGCCGGGCCAGCGGCGCGCGAACTCGTAGTAGCAGGCCGGCACGGCGAAGGTGCCGTCGCTGAATTCGACGTCGACGACGTCGGCCACGGTCGACGACTGCTCGAGGCCCTGCGCCGGCGAGCCCTTGATCTCGCCGCCGGCGCTGCTGAGGCGCAGACCGTGGGCCTTGAGGAATTCGTCGAGCGCCGCGAGGTCGCCGAGGCGCGCGAGCGCGTGGACGGCGACCGTGAAGTGGTTGGCCCGCCAGCCGAACGCGGCCAGCCAGGCGGCGTACTCGCTCTCGCGCCGCAGCGCCTCGACGTCGGCGTGGGCGACCTGCCACGGGCGGCCGCGCGCGCACAGGTCCGGCGCGGCGAACATGGCCTCGGGGACCTGCGCGAGGAGACTTCGGACCATGTCCTGAAGGCCAGGTGAGAACTGATCGAGGACGAGCTCGCTGACGAACACGAGCGGGAGGTCGGGGTCGTCGTGGGCGAAGTGACGGGCGACGAGGCGCTTCTCGGCGAACCGGTACGCGCCGGCGGCGCGGTAGCCGGCGCGCACGAACGGGCGCGCCAGGACATCGATGTCACAGCGTGGATCTCCCCAGGTGCGCAGGGCGATGTGGTCGTGGACGACGTGTTCACCGGCCTCGGCCAGGAGCGCGTCGATCCGCTCGACCTGCGGGTTCAAGGCGGCGTAGTCGCGCCTCAGGCGATCGAGGAGGTCGTGGATGGCCACGACGCCAGGATAGCGCTTGCGGCGGCGGCGCGGACGCGCCAAAGTTCGCACGCGTGGATTTCCGTTCGTTCAAGCTCCATCGGCCGGATCGCCACGTGCGCGCGGTAGTCGTCGGCGCCCGCGGCGAGCAGGGCCGCGACCTCGAGGGCGAGGCCTACGCGCGCGTCGACGCGGTCGCGGAGCCGATGTGGGCGGCGTTCGGCCGCCACGCGGGCGCCCCGGTCCGCGCGGTCGCGGTCGACGCGTTCGCCCGCCACGCGACGCTGTCGCTCGACGACCCGGCCCGGCCGGGGCTGCGGCTGACGCCGGCCGAGTTCGAGGCGTTCGTCGACGTGATCGCCCCGGTGGCCCGGGCGATCCGCGCCGAGCTGTTCGTGCGCACGCCCGACGTCGCCGGCGCGAACCCGGGCGAGGCGAGGTTCTGGGACCCGCTGTTCGCGGCCGACGCGGGCGGCTGGGAGCTCGGGCGGGCCGCGCCGCCGCTGGTGGCATGGTTCTCGGAACATGTCCCGAAGGGCATGCAGGCGCTGGTCCCCGGCTGCGGCCGCGGGCACGAGGCGCGCCTGCTGGCGGCGCTCGAGGCGACCGTGACCGCGATCGACCTGGCGCCGACGGCGATCGCGCAGGCGCAGGCGATGACGCCCGCGGGCCTGGCGATCACGTTCGCGGTGCAGGACCTGTTCGCGCGGATAGGTCAGCCGCCGGCGTTCGACCTGGTGGTCGAGCACACCTGCTTCTGCGCGATCGACCCGGCCCGCCGCGACGACTACGTGACGGCGGTGGCCGACTCGCTGCTGCCCGGCGGGATGCTGGTGGGCCTGTTCTACGCCCATGGCCGCCCCGGCGGGCCGCCGTTCACGACCGACCGCGCCGAGGTCGAGCGCCGCTTCGCGCCGCGCTTCGCCATCGAGCAGCTCGAGGTGGCGCACGGGTCGACGCTGATCCGCCACCGCCAGGAGCTTTTTGCGGTGATGCGCCGGCGGTAAAGGCCCGCGATTTCGCGCCGCGGCGCGGGGCCGTGTCGCAATGGCGGGACTTGCCAGGCGCGTCGCGGGCTGGTGATAGTGCGCCATGTCCAGCCGCCCGCAGTATCTCCTGTGTCTGTTCCTCGCCTCCGCGTGCGGAGAGAGCGGCAGCACGACGACCGCCGCCTCGACCGGGACCGAGACGACGAGCCCCTCGACCGGCCCCGCGACGACCGGCACCTCCGAGGCGCCGACCACCAGCGGTGATTCGAGCAGCAGCACGACCAGCAGCGGCGATCCGAGCAGCAGCACGAGCGGCGAGTCGAGCAGCAGCACGAGCGGCAGCGGGGAGGACCTCGAGATGCAGGCCGAGGACTTCACCTGCATCCTCGAGTGGGAGAAGGTCCGCAAGTTTCGCATCACCAACCTGCTCGGCCACACGGACGAGGCCCTCGAGGTCGCCAACAGCCCGACCGGCGGCACCTATCCGGTCGGTACCGTGATTCAGCTGATCCCCGGCGAGGCGATGGTCAAGCGCGCGGCGGGCTGGGCCCCGGACAACTCGGACTGGGAGTTCTTCGCGCTCGAGGTCTCGGCGCAGGGCACGACGATCATGGCGCGCGGCACCCAGGACGTGGTGAACGGCTTCGGCGGCAACTGCTTCGACTGCCACGCGAAGGCAGCGCCGCAGTGGGACCGGATCTGCGAGGAAGGCCACGGCTGCGACCCGCTGCCGTTCACGCCCGAGCAGATCGAGATGGTCCAGATGGCCGACCCGCGCTGCCCGTGAGCAGCAGGACGCGGGATGCTAGCGACCCGCGGCCATGTCGCCGCGGAGGATCATGCAGGTGCTGGCGAGGCGGGCGACGAGGCTCTGCTTGTCGTCGACGACGTCGCACTCGACGTAGCAGATCGTGCGGGTGCGCTTGACGATCCGCGCGTTGGCGGTGAGCAGCTGATTCCACACCGGTTTGAAATAGTTGGACTTGAGCTCGAGGGTGGTGAACGATTCGCCGCGCTCGAGGATCGAGCCGACCGCGGTGCCCATGGCGAGGTCGGCGAGGTCGCAGAGGACGCCGCCGTGGAGGGTGCCCATGGGGTTGGCGTGGCGCTCGGGGTCGGCCTGCAATTCGGCGGCGGCGACGCCGTCCTCGGCGCGGAGCATGCGAATGCCGAGGAGGCGGGCGATGGGAGGATGGGGGAGCTCCCCGGCCATCACCCGCGCGAACCATTCGCGCGGGTGAATGACCGGGGCGTCGCTCTTCGGCGGATTGGTGGGAGTCGACGACATGACGGGGAGCTCCTGTTCGGTCAGATGCGCTCGACGATGACTGCGATGCCCTGGCCGCCGCCGATGCACATGGTCACGAGGCCGGTGGCGAGGTCGCGGCGCTCGAGCTCGTCGACGACGGTGCCGAGCAGCATGGCCCCGGTGGCGCCGAGCGGGTGGCCGAGGGCGATCGCGCCGCCGTTGACGTTGACGCGCTCGGGGTCGACGCCGAGGCTGCGGGTGGTCTCGAGCACGACGGCCGCGAAGGCCTCGTTGATCTCCCACAGGTCGATGTCACCGACCTGCATGCCGGCCTGCAGCAGGGCCTTGCGCGACACCGGGGCCGGCGCGGTGAGCATGAGCACCGGGTCGCTGCCGATCGTGGCGATGCTCTTGATCGCGGCCCGCGGCTTCAGGCCGTGAGCCCGCGCGTACTCCTCCGAGCCGATCAGCACCGCGGCGGCGCCGTCGGTCAGCGGGCTCGAATTGCCGGCGGTGTGCGAGTGCTCGATGCGCGCAGTGTCGGGGAATTGGGCCAGGGCGATCTGGTCGAGCGTGCGGCCGTCGGGCGTGACGGCCGTGTTGCCCAATTCGACGAACGACGGGCCGAGCTTGGCCAGGCCGGCCAGGCTGGTGTCGGGCCGGACCAATTCGTCGCGCGCGAGCACGACCTGGCCCGTGGCGGGATCGACGACCGGGACGAGGGCGCGGTGGAAGCGGCCCTGCTCGACCGCGATCGTGGCCTTGCGGTGCGAGTCGGCGGCGAAGACGTCGAGCTGCTGGCGCGTGAAGCCCTCGCGGGTGGCGATGAGGTCGGCGCTGATGCCCTGGGGGATCTGGAACACGCGCTCGCGTAGGCGGGCGTTGTGGCCGTCCTGGCCGCCGCCGTCGCTGCCCATCGGGACGCGCGACATGCTCTCGACGCCGCCGGCGACGATCAGCTGTTGAAAGCCCGAGGCCGCGCCGTAGGCCGCCATGGCGATGGCCTGCAGGCCCGAGCCGCAGAAGCGGTTGAGCGCCACGCCGCTGACCTCTTGCGGCCAGCCGGCGGCCAGGACTGCGTTGCGGGCGATGTTGGCGCCTTGCTCGCCGACCTGCGACACGCTGCCGACGACCACGTCGTCGACCTCGGCGGCGGTGATGCCGGCGCGCGCGACCAGGCCATTGAGGGTCTGCGCGAGGAGCTCTTGCGGGTGAATGGCGCTGAGGCTGCCCTTGCCGGCCTTGCCGCGACCGCGGGGGGTGCGAACAGCGTCGAAGATGAGTGCCTTGCCCATGATACATGTCCTCCGGGACTAATCGTTGCGGAACGCCTGCCGCGCGAAGTCGCGGCAGGACTTGAGGATCTCGTCGGAAACGGGGGTGCCCTTGAGGGCGCGCGCGAGGCTGAGGCCGCCGTACATGAGGGACAGCAGGGCGAGCGCGCGCTGGCGGCTCGGCGCCGATTGGTCGGCGATGCATTCGGCCAGGGCGTCGGCGTAATCGCCGAGCTCGTGGGCGAGGCCCTCGCGCACTGGTTCGCCGGCCTGCGCGACGTCGGCCACCACGGCCGGCAGCGGGCAGCCCTCGCCGGGGTGGTCCCGGTGGCTGCGCGAGAGGTAGCGGCGGACCACGAAGGAGACCGCCTCGACGCCGCGCAGCTTGCCGGCGCCGGCGACCAGGTTGCCCCACAGCTCGCGCAGCGACTGCCGCAGCGAGGCGGACACCAGCGCCTCCTTGGATTCGAAGTGGGCGTAGAAGCCGCCGACGGTCAGGCCGGCGCCCTTCATCACCTCGGCCACGCTGGCCCCGCCGATCCCGCGCTCGCGCAGCAGCCGGGTCGCCGAGGCGAGGATGTCTTGCCGGGTGCGCTCTTTCTGTTCGGTTCGGACGGTCACGGCGGGCCTCCCTGGCGGGTTGGTTGGGATGACGCCCGTAATATGATGGTCGTCATTCGAGATGTCAAGCGGGGGCAGCGCCAGGGGCGCCCGTGCGGTGGTGCGCATGTAGGAGCGGGGTGTACTCGGAGGACCCCTGCGGTCGTCGGGGGGGCGACGGATCACGGACGCGCGGGGCCGTTTCGTCACGACGCGGGGATGAGTCGATTGGCTTGCGGCGCGGGTCTCATCGCATAGAACCTGCGGGGTTCGCTCGTCATGCGCGTCGCATTGGGGATAGTCTGCGTCCTGTCGTCGTTGACCGCGTGTGGTCGGCTGGCGCCGCCGAAGGGCAGCGCGGAGGTCGACGAGAGGGCGGCCAGCGCGCCCGATCCGGAGTCCTTCTATCGCGTGACCCGTCAGGACGACCGCGAGTGTGAGGGGCTCGTGTGCGGCGGCTTCGCCGCCCGGCGCGTCGATCATGACACTGCAGTATGTGGTGATGGATCGCGGCGGCGGGAGTGCCCCGTCGGTGTGATCGATCTGTCGGCGCTCGGGCTCGAGGCCGGGCGCGAGCAGGAGCTGCGCGCGGCGATCGAGGACGGGCGGGCGCTGGTCCGCGGCACGCTCGCGCGGCAGGGCGCGCTGATCGTCAGCGAGGGCTGGTTCGGGCGCACGGGGGCGGCGCCGAGCGGCGCCTTTTATCGCCTCAACGGGATCTACGCCGGCTGCACCCGCGAGCCGTGCCCGCTCGCGCACGCGTATCGCCTCAATGCGGGGTGGGACACCGTGATCGCGGGGCTCGACCTCGCGGGCACGGGGGTGTCGCCGGCGGTCGAGGAGCTGACGCGGCGGGCCATGCACTCCACGGCCGACGGGGTATTGGTGGCAGGGACGACGCGGCTCGTCCGCGGGCCGGGCGGCAGCATGCAGGAAATGGTGGCCAGCGAGATCTACACGCGGGCGATCCCCGCGGGCGGGGTCGCGTGCGCGGGTGGCATGTGCGCGCCGGGGGAGTTCTGTCAGACGCCGCCCGGGCAGTGCGGGGCGATCGATCGCGGCACCTGCAGCGGGCCGGTCGGGGCGCACACCGTCGAATTTGCGCCGGTGTGCGGCTGCGACGGCAAGACCTATAACAATGATGGGGCGCGCTGGCTCGGCCGCACGGGTCGGGCGCACGAGGGCGCGTGCAAGTCGCCGCCGAAGCCGCCGGGCAAGAGCTCGCACTGAGGGTGTTGCGGCGAGGTGTCCGAAGGGACATGTCGCGGTGATTTTTCGACGGGTCGAGCTGTCGCGGGGTTGAGCGGTGCGTGTCGACTGCGCCGTCGCCCGGAACCGGGGCGGGCGAGCAGGTCGGACGTGCGGCGGCGGCCAGCGGCGGCGTGCAGGGGAGCGAAGGGGCCGCGAATTGTGAAAAATCTGTCCCGAGGGACATGTCGGTGACAGGCGTCCGGAACGAACGCGACGGCGCCCGCGCGTGTGAACCCTCGCGGAGCGTTCGCGCCCGGGCGGCGCGGCCGGACGTCGCCGCGCATTCTTCTCTTTAAAAGACATTCACGTGACATGTTGGAGAGGACATGTCACGGCGGACATGGGGTCGCGGGACCGACGTGTGGGCCGGCGTCGCAAGCGGGGTGATGGATCGCGGGGGCGATGCCTCGTTATGTCACGAGCGTTCGCGGCGCCGGGGCTATTGCATCACGGGTGTCTTGGCATAGAACTCCCGCGCCTCCGGCCGAGGCAATTCTTCACCATGCGCCATTCATCGTTTGTCTTGTTGGCCTGTGCCTCTGTTTTGTCGCTCTTCCCCGCTTGCGACAGTCCCGCCCCGAAGAATCCCGAGGAGGACCACGACCAGAGCGGGCCCAGCGCTGCCGAGCAGGAGACATTCTACGTGGTGACTCGCCGCGACGTCCGCAAGTGCGCGGCGCCGGCCTGCGGCGGCTTCTACGTCCAGCGCGTCAATCAGGGCACCACCACCTGCGCCGACGGCAAGGCGGACAAGGAGTGCTATGTCGGCACCGTCGACCTGGCCGCGCTGAAGCTCGACGCGAACGGCCAGAACACGTTCCTCGCCGCGTTCGCGGAGGGGCATGCGCTGGTCCGCGGGACGATCGGCCGTGAGGCCGATCCGAACTTCGCCGACGTCGGGGTGCTGCAGGTCAGCGAGGGTTGGACCGGGCGCGTCGGCAGCAAGCCGAACGGGGACTTTTATCGGCTGCGAGGGATCCACGCCAAGTGCTCGGCGATGCCGTGCCCGATGGCGCACGCGTTCCGCCTCAACACCGGCTGGGACATGCTGGTCTCGGGCGTCGACTTCGCGGCCAGCGGGGCGTCGCAGGAGGTCCAGGACGCCACCCGCCAGGTGATGTACGAGACGCCCGAGGGCATCCTCGTCGCGGCCTCGTCCTCGGAGGTGACGGGCCCCAACGGGACGAAGCCGGCGCTGGTGACCAGCGAGCTGTACACGCGCGCGGGCACGCCTGCCGCTGCCGCCAATCCGGAGTGCGGCGGGATCCGCGGGCTCTCGTGCGGCGAGGGCCAGTTCTGCGATCCGAGCCAGTGCGGCGGCGCGGACATCGGCGGGACCTGCCGGGCCAAGCCCGAGGCGTGCACGTTCGACTACAACCCCGTGTGCGGCTGCGACGGCAAGACCTACGGCAACGACTGCGCGCGTCAGTCGGCCGGGATCGGGCTCGCGCATCCGGGCGAGTGCGAGAAGAAGTGAGTTTTTCAAGGGGACAGGTGCACGCTTGAGAGCGTCGCTGCACCGGCGCTCACACGCAGCGTGACATGGTTTAAAGGACATGTCACGCTGCGTGGGAGCGCGTCAGTCGGCCGGGATCGGGCGTCGCCCACGCGGGCGATGCGAGGATTACAGAGCTGTTCTTTGAGACAGCCGGTGACGCGCTGTCGCCGGCGCTCACGCGGAAGGTGAGCCGTCCGAACGGCAGTTCATCCGATGCGCGGCGGGGCACCTCGCCAGCGGCTGGCATGACTGATGACATGTCCGAAGGGACATGTCATCCCGCGCGGAGGACGGTGCCGAAGCGCTCGCGGCCGAGCTCGGGCGCGAGCGCGCCGTCTTGCCAGGCCGTGCGGCCGGCGACGAGGACGCGGCGGACGGCGGCGTCGTTGCGGCGCACCAGGCGGCGCAGCTCGCTGAACGGGCCGCCAGCGGCGGGCGGGGCGACCGGCTGCTCGTGGAGGGCGTCGAGGCGGTCGTCGAGGGCCTCGGGGTCGACGACGACGAGGTCGGCGCGGGCGCCGGGGGCGAGCCGGCCGGCGTCGAGGCCGAACCATTGCGCGAGCTCGCCGGTGACCCGGTGCACCGCGCGCTCGGGGCTCATGATCGGGCGACCGCGCGCGGCCGCGGCCCGGACCATTCGCAACAGGCGCAGCGGGAAGTTGTAATAGGCCATGTTGCGCAGGTGCGCGCCGGCGTCGGAGAAGCCGATCTGGGCGTAGGGGTGGCGGACGATCCACTCGAGCCGGTCGGGGCGGTCGTTGGCGACGATCGTCTGCCAGCGCAGGGCGGTGCCGTGCTCGGCGACGAGGTCGAGCAGGGTGTCGATCGGGTCGCTCCCGCGCGCCGCGGCGACCTCGGCGAACGACTTGCCGACGAGCTGGTCTTCAGGACATGCGAGGATCTGCGTGCGCCCCAGATCGCGGTGGTAGGCGCGGCCGCGCAGGCGATCGCGCCACTGGCGGCGGAACCGCCGACGATAGGCGGGATCGCGCAGCAGGGCGGCGCGGGCCCCGGGCTCCTCGAGGTGGAGCGCCTCGGTGCCGGCGCCGAACTCCTCGAACACCGGGACCTCGATGCCGTCGACCCACATGTCGAACGGGTTGGGCAGGGCCTGGAACCGCAGGTCGCCGCCGAGCAGGTGATTGACGAGTCGCGTCAATACGCCGGCGACGCGGTGGACGCCGCGGGCGGGCGGGGCGTCCATCATGGCGATGAGGGTGGTCTTGAGGGCGGCGCGGGCGATGCCGGTGCTGAGGGCGGCGAACAGCAATACGTTGAGCTTGGTCGACACGTCGGGCACGCCCTGGAGGACGCGGCCGCGGGCGCGCAGGACGGCGGCGAGGGCCCGGTACTCCGACCACGAGGCGAACACCGACGGCGTCGGGCGGCTGCGGAATTGCTGGCCGTCCATCTTGTCCCACGGCAGAGTGTTGATCGACAGGCCGAGGAAGCCGGCGTCGAGGGCCTCGTGCAGCAGCGCCTTCATGCGCGCCAGCTCGTCGGGGCGCGGGGTGGCGCGCGCGTCGAGGCTGCGGCCGAGGCCCATCGCGGCGGCGCGGATCGCCGAGTGGCCGAGCAATGCGGCGACGTGCGGCCCGAGCGGCAGCCGCTCCAGGTGCTGCAAATAGTCGCCCGGCCCGTCCCAGTCTTTCACGCGGGCAAGCATCGGCGCGACGCAGGCGCGGGGGATCCCCTCGACCCGGCAGAACATGTCGGCCAGCTCGTCCGGCTCGCCGACCGCCAGGCTCAATCCGCAGCTGCCAAGGAATACGGTCGTGACGCCGTGTCGCACGGATTCGCCGAGTGCTGGCCATAGCTCGAGCTCGGCGTCGTAATGGGTGTGGATGTCGAGGAAGCCGGGGGTGACCCAGCAGCCGCGGACGTCGACAGACTCGACGTCCTCACTTACGGCCGAGCCCGGTGGCAGAAGGGCCGCGATCGCGCCGGAGTCGACCCATACGTCGAGCTCACGGGCCGGGCTGCCGAGGCCGTCGAACACGAGGCCGCCGCGGAGGACCTGGGGGCGCATGCCTCAGCGTAACAGGCGGCGCGGGGGCGGGACAGCGCGCGGGGGCCGCGAATCCGCGGATGTCTCGAGAGACAGGTGCTGATACGGCGGGGAATCTACCGAGCGGCGAATCGTGCGAGGCACGTCGGCCGCGACTGGGTGCTGGGGACGACGGAGCGAGCCGTGACCAGGGTTTGTTCGAGCTTTGTTCTCGCCGCGTCGATTCGAGGCGGAGCGAGGGTAAAGGCGAGGGGAGCTGCTAGGCCAGCGGGGCGGCCGCCTCGGCGGAGGCGGTGAAGACCTGATAGACGGTATCGGGGCCCTCACCGTCGCGGCGGATGGCGCCGGTCTTGACCAGGCGATTGAGCACGGATCGCAGGTCGTCGGGCTGCAGGCCGACGCGCGGGCGCAGGTCCTTGGCCCGGATCGGCTCGCTGGTGGTGCGCAGGGCGTTCATGACCAGGGTGTCGGGATCGAAGCGATTGTGCTGGGCGAGCGTGCGAGACATGGCGCTACGCACGACGTCGACATTGCTGCGATCGGAGACCGGCGCGATCTCGAGCTGGGCCGGTTCGGGTCGCGGGCGCCGCTGCGGCGCCTCGCTGCGCGAGGCCCTGGGCGTCTGATTGGCGGCCGCCGGTTCCGGGCGGGCCTCGAGCGCGAGCGCAGGCGCGGGTGCCTCCAGGGCCCGGGCGGCGGCGTCAGCGGCGGCTTCGGCCTCGGCGAGGTCGCCGTCGGAGACCGGCGATTGCGGAGCGGAGACCGGCCGCAATCGCGGGCGGGGTGTCGGCGGCGAATCGACGGACTTGTCGGCGACACGCCCGGGGGCGCGGCGCGGGCTCTTGGCGGGGGCCGGCCGGGTGACCTCCGGGGCCGCGGTGCCGCCGAGCAGGGAAGACACCGGAAGGGTGCCGACGCTGCGTGCGGCGGGGCTGGTGAGGATCTCGCCGAGCTCGCGCAAGGTGAGACTGGGTAGTTCGTCCTGAATGAGCTGCAAGAACACCCGACGCTCGTGGTCCATCAGGGAGTCCCAGAGCTGGCGTTGAATCTGCTCGAACGTGGTCACACTCCGAGGTTACACGATCCGTGTAGAAACATCCATCGCAATCGTACGAGACAGTGATGCCGATGGCCGTCGGCGGACACTTGCGGCGAGCATGTGTCCGCTGGTGCTCGATCGACCAGGCGAGGCCGTCCAGGCGCTGCAGCGAATCGGCCGCCGCCCGTGTGTCCGCGAATGACTCCATTGTGGTCAGCGGCCCATTCGTCCATTGCCGCGCCGCATTGCCGGCGCGGTTCCGCCCCGGGGCGAGGTATGACGATTGCCGACCTGCGATCAGAACGCGGTCCGCTCGAGCTCGAAGTCGGCGAACGCCCACGCGTCGAGGTAGTCCCGCTCGGCCTTCCGCGCGGCCGACTTCTTCTTTTGCGCCGCCAGCGACTTCCACAGGCCGAAGTAGGCCCACCCGTTGTTGGGGTTTTTCGCCAGGTCGGCGCGGTAGACGACCTCGGCCTCGCGCGCGCGCCCGGCGTCGAGGAGGGCGGCGCCGAGGTAGTGACGGACCGGATAGAACCAATCGGCGGGCTCGTTGTAGGCGAGGGTGTCGGCGAGCGCGACGGCCCGCTCCCACCGCGCGACCGTCTCCGGCGAGCGCTCCGCCTGGGCGGCGCGGGCCTCGACGATGTCGGCCGCGAGCTGCAGCACGCGCCTGCCCTGATTGAGGCCCGCGAGCTGATCCTCGGGCAGCTGGCGCATGATGTCGCGGATCTGCATCGCCTCGGCGTAGGCGCCCTCGATCTCGTCGGTCGCCGCCAGCGCCATGCCCCGCGCGTGGTGCCACAAGGCGACCAGAGTGCGGTACTTCGGGTCGGGCTTGGAGGCGCCGAAGACCTCGTCCCAGCGGCCGAAGCGGACCATCACCAGCAGCGGCTCGGACAAGAAGAAGTCCATGCCCGGCATGCCGCACACGATGTCGCGCGGCATGTGCTCGGCCGACTTGCGCGCGGCCTCGAGCGATTCGGCGCTGCGCCCCTGCATCGAGGTGGCATAGGCGAGGAAGCCGTAATTGTGGGCGAGGTAGAGCGGATAATAACCGATCGGCTCGACGCGGGCCAGGTAGCGCGCGTCGACCTGGATCGCGCGCCGGTTGGCCTCGGCGGCGTCGCCGTAGCGGCCGACCCGCTGATAGATGTGGGCCGGCATGTGGACCATGTGACCGGCGCCAGGCATCAGCGCGGCCAGCCGGTCGGCCGCGGCGATGGCCCGCTCCGGCCGCGGCGAGGCCTCGGTGGCGTGGATGTAGAAATGATTGGCGCCAGGGTGCGATTCGTCGCGCGCGAGCACCGATTCGAGGGTCTCGACGATCTCCAGCGTGCCCGGCGCGGCTACCCCGTCGTCGCTCCACAGCCGCCATGGATTGACGTTCATCAGCGCCTCGGCGAACAGGGCCTGGACGTCGAGGTCGTCCGGGAAGCGCCTGGCGACGTCGCGCATCTCGGCGGCGTAGATCCGGTTATAGGCCTCCATCTCGGGCGGCGGGGCGTACTCCGAGCCCTTGAATCGCCGCGCCAGGGCGGCCACCAGCGCGACCTCCACCGGCTGGCCGTATTGCGCGTGCTCCTGCGCCCGCGTGACCGCGTCCCAGGCGGCGTGCGCCCGGTCGGCCAGCATCGGGATGTTGTAATTGGGGCCCAGGGCGTAGGCGACTCCCCACAGACACATCGCGCAGCTCGGGTCGAGCTCGACCGCGCGGGCGAACGAGCGCGCGGCCTCGTCGTGGTTGAATCCATAGAGGAGGTTCAGGCCCTGGTCGAAGAACGCCTGCGCCTGTGGCGATTGCGTGGTGACCGGACGCCTGTGATCGCCGAGGTCGTCGAACAGCACGGCGCCGCGCGCCAGCGACTTCAAGGTCCACGACTCGCCGTCCCCGGGGTCGCTCGCGCCGCCCGGAGCCGCCAGCGCCGAGCCGCCGCCCGGCGGATCGGACGCCGGGTCGCCGACCTGCCGGCCGCAGGCGCACAGGGCGATGAGGGCGATCGTTCGCGCTCGAGACATGACAGTCAGGCTCCGCCGCTCAAGGTACGCCGAGTCGCAAGCCGCGCCCGAGGGGTCGCCGGGCCCCTTGCAGGCGCTCGCCGCAGTGGGGTGCCGGCACCGATTCGGGCGACCAGCGGCCGCCGCCGACGCCCCCCATGCGGGGGGCGCGCGGGGCAGCGCCTTCCTCATTCAGTGGCTGCAGCGGTCGCGGCTGCGAGGACGCGGGGCGCGGCGGAGCCACGCATTCGTGATGCGGGTCGCACGCCGGCCACGAGAGCGAGGCGAGCGAAGAACGTGCGTCACAAACGAAGGACAGTCGGTCGGTTCGCTACGCACGAACCGAGGTTCGCGCGAGCCTCTCGTGGTCGGCCCGGGCGACCTGTCACCGGCTCGAGCGATAGTGTCAGTTCCTGCCCCGCGGCCGGCGATGGAATCGCCGCCGGTATCGCTCGCGGCGGCGGTGTCAGATTCTGCCGCGCGGGCCGGTGATGGAACGAATCATCCTGCCGTCAATCGGCGCCGCCGTGATTGCTGCCCCTGGGGTACTGCATGCACACGTCCCCGGCCTCGAGGCCGGACCTCGATTGACTGCTTGCGATCGGTCATCCCGCCGAGCTCAGGGGACGGCCCGTGGGCCGCCGACGCGCGGCGGCGCGAGGGCACCGGACACCAGGCCCGGGAGCAGGTGATCGCGCAGCTCGACCAGCGCGCGCGACTCCTGGCGAGCGTGGTCGATGCGCGCCAGCAGCGGGCGCGTCACCTCGGTGAAGGCGAGCCGCAGCCGCTCCGGCGGGAGGGCGATCGCGTGGTCGAGCACGGCGTCGCGCGGCAGCGACAACACTGTGGTGCCGGCCGCGAACCCGGCCGCGCGCGCGCGGAACTCGGGCTGCTGCAGGGCGAAATAGACGAACTCGCGCCAGCACTCGCGGCCGGGCAAAAACCGCACCGCGAAGGCGTGGTGGGAGAACAGCATCGGACTTTCGCCCAGGTCCGGGACCCGCAGCGGCGCACCGAGCAGCTCGCGGCGCTGGGTCAGGTCGGTGTTGGCGATCAGCAGGTCGCCAGGGACGACCGTGTGCCGCGGCTGGTGCCGTCCGGAGTAGCGCCGCGGGAAATCGTCGACGTCGAGCTCGGGCCGCGCGCCGAAGTCACCGAGGCCGAGCAAGCGCAGGCCGCTGTCGCCGAGCAGCTCGCCGCGGTACGACAGGCCCTTGTCGAGGTCGAACAGCTCGCCGAGACGGACCAGCTTCCAGTCGCTCGGCGCGGGCACGTCGACGAATTGCGCGCGGAAGCGGGCGCCCGCGATCTCGGCCAGAGTGGCGCACAGGCGATGGTTGAGCTCGACCTTGTCGTCGAGGGCGCCGAGCGCCTCGACGATCGCCTGCTGCCGGCGCGGCGGCGGCAAGACGATGGGGATCCGCACCAGCCCCGACTTGGTGAGGATCGGCTGGGCCGAGCCGCCGGCGGCGGACCGCAGCTCGCGCTGACGTGACCGCAGGTCGTAATAGACATAGCGCGGACAATTGGGGGGGTCGACCACGAGCGCGGCCAGCTGTTGATTGATCGCCGCGTCGACGCCGGCGCAGGCGGTCTTGCCGAGGTCGGCGCCGATGCAGGTCAAGAGGACGCTGCCCTTCGGCACTCGCGAGGCGCCGACCAGGCGGGCGCCCAGCTCGGTGAGCGTGCGGGTGGCGCTGTCGATGGTGCGCCGGCCGTCGAGGTCGGTCGGCGTGATGAAGGGGATCGAGCCGCCGAAGTGCGCGGGGTCGTCGGCCGGCGGGGTGCCGCCGATGACGATCCGCCCGAGCGCGCCGAGCGTGCTGAGCCGCCGTTCGTTCGCGGCCGGGCCCGCGAAGGCGGCGGCGCCGGGGAGGAGGCTGAGGATGGTGCGCCGATCATTCATGGTCGAGCTCCCGGACGAGGTCGCGCAGCTTGCGATCGAGCTCCGCGGCGGTGACGAGCTGGGCGTCGAGCGTCTCGGCGAGCCGACGCATGCGCTCCGCATACGGCTCGTCAGGCGTCGGTTCGGCGGCGGCGCCGACGTAGCGCCCCGGCGTCAGCACGAACTCTTGTCGCGCGATCTCGGCGAGGTCGACGGCCCGCGAGAAGCCGGGGACGCTGGCCAGCTGCGTCGCCTCGTCGGCCTCGGCGCCGACCTCGGGCTCGCTCCGCCAGGCGCGGTAGGTGCCGGCGATCGTGGCGATGTCGGCCCGCGACAGCTCGCGCATGGTGCGGGTGATCATGGTGCCGAGGTGGCGCGCGTCGATGAAGAGGACCTCGCCCCGGCGGTCGCGGCCGTCGCCGCCGCGCTTGTCGTCGGCGAAGATCCACAGGCACGCCGGGATCGAGGTGGCGTAGAAGAGCTGCGACGGCAGGGCGACCACGCAGTCGAGCCTGTCGGACTCGACGATCGCGCGGCGGATGTCGCCCTCGCCCGAGCGGCGCGAGCTCAGGCTGCCGCACGCGAGCACGACCCCGGCCGTGCCGCGCGGCGCGAGGTGGTGGAGGACGTGCTGGACCCACGCGAAGTTGGCGCAGCGCGACGGCGGCAGGCCGTAGCGCCAGCGCGGATCTCTCGGCTCCGGCTCGCCCCACGCGCTGGCGTTGAACGGCGGGTTGGCGAGGATGTACTCGGCCCGCAGGTCGGGGTGGAGGTCGCGGCGCAAGGTGTCGCCGGGGCCCGGACCGAGGTCGCCCTGCAGGCCGCGCAGCGCGAGGTTCATCTTCGCTAGCCGCCAGGTGGTCGGGTTCGACTCCTGTCCGAAGAGACAGATGTCGGGGTGGGCGCTGTGCACGAACATGCCGCCGCTGCCGCAGCACGGGTCGTAGACCCGGCCGGACTGCGGCGCGAGCATGGCGACGAGCAGCTGGACGACGCCGCGCGGGGTGTAGAACTGGCCGCCCTTGCGGCCCTCGGCGCTGGCGAACTCGGCGAGGAAGTACTCGTAGATCCGCCCGAGCAGGTCGCGGTCGCCGGCGATGTCGACGCTGCCGACCAGGCCGACCAGCTCTTTGAGACAGGCGGGGTCGAGGCCCGAGCGCTCGTACCTCGGGGTGAGCACGCCGTGCAGCGCGGGGTTGCTGCGCTCGATCGCCAGCAACGCGGCGTCGAGGCGCGCGCCCAGGTCCGGGCTGCTGCTCGCGGCCGCCAGCGCCGGCCAACCGCTCGAGGCCCAGCGCAAGAACACGAGCCCGAGCACGATGTGCTTGTACGCGGCCGCGTCGAGGTGATGGCGGAGCTTGTTCGCCGCGAGCCAGAGCTGGCGCTCGAGGGTCGTGTCGTCGCGGCGCATTCGCGGCTGCATCCGAACGCGAGGATACGCGAATCCGAACGCGGGAGGAGCGCAATCGCGCATGAGGCAGAACACGCGCGAACGGCCGCGGACGCCGGCTTCTGCTGGGGTGAACTTGCCGATGCAACGACCAGAGCAGGTGTTCAGGTCGCGGCCGGACCACGGACCCCAGCCCCATCCACGCGCGCTTTCGTGGCCGCGCGTCGGCGATCGCGGAGGCACGGTCCGCGAGCAAATCGTGTGACGGGGCATACATGCGCGGCAATCACCGGGGCGCTGGACATTGGTCATTCGAGCCGCAAAAAATCTCGGTCATTTCTCGCGGTCATTTCTCGCGCTCCGAAGAGCGTGATCGCCGCCGCGCATCTGTCCTTCGAGACAGGAAGGTGTTCACTCGCGTCGGCGCCAGCCCCGCATTCCCGAGCGCGGAGATCCAGGCCCCGCCGCGCGGTGAACCCCGCAAGCGAATGGAGCCGGCGCGAGGGATGCCCTGATGCGTGTCGGCGCACGCACCGCCGATTTGATGGTTTATTGATGGCGCTTCGTGACGCCGATCGCATGAACGGACCATGGCGAAAAAGATGGTCATCGCGGTGGGGCTATTCCTGGCGGCCTGCGGTCAGGGCGGGAACGCGGATTCGGCGACTTTGAGCGACAGCGGTACGACGATTGGCGCGAGCGGGGGGACAGCCACCGATACGGCGGCGGACCTCCCGACGTCGAGTGCGTCCAATTCGAACGGCCTGACGACGACGGCGGAGGGCACCGATTCGATGACGGGCGACTCCCTCGGCGACAGCCTGTCGGCGTCGGCGAGCGCGACGGACAGCGGCGCGTCGGCGAGCGCGACGGACAGCGCGAGCGCGCCCGACAGCGCTTCGGACAGCGCGAGCGCGTCGAACAGCGCTTCGGATAGCGCGCCCGACAGCGCGTCGGACAGCGCGAGCGCGTCGGACAGCGCGAGCGCGTCGGACAGTGCGAGCGCGTCGGACAGCGCGAGCGCGTCGGACAGCGCGAGCGCGTCGGACAGCGCGAGCGCGTCGGACAGTGCGAGCGCGTCGGACAGCGCGAGCGACACGGAGGGGGTGGGCGACGATCCGCCGGCCTGTACGCCGCGGGTGTGCGAATACGACGGCAAGGTCCATCAGTGCGGCGATTGCCTCGACAACGACGGCGACGGCGGGGTCGACTGCGGCGACATGGAGTGCTTCGGGCCGTGCGACGACAGCGAGGCGGAGTACGGCTCGCCGCTCGAGGACAAGGACCCCTGCAAGCAGGACTGCTACTTCGACGGCAACGGCGGCCAGGGCGGCGGCGATTGCCAGTGGAACCTCAAGTGCGACCCGCTCGAGCCGGGCGGGCCGAACTGCAAGTACAGCCCGACGCTCGACCCCGACGATCCCGACGACATGACCGACAACTACGGCAAATGCGTCGACGGCGACCGGGAGAACTGCGCCGGCAGCTGCGTGGCGCCGAACGGGTGCGACTGCTTCGGCTGCTGCACGATCGAGGGCGTCGATCGCTTCATCGGCAGCCCCGGCTGCAAGGCCGACGACGTCGAGGCGTGCAATCCATGCACCAAGCAGAACGAGCTGTGCGGCAATCCCTGCGAGGACGGCGAGATCTGCTACCCGGAGATCGAACCGTCGCAGTGCTGAGCTGAATCGCGGTCCCGCGATACCGCGCGAGCGCGGCTCGCCGCGGATGAGCGCGAGGACATGTCTGCAGGGGCATGCTCGATCGAGCAGGCGCTCGGGCGCTCAGCTGCCGGGGATCCGCAGCGACAGCAGGTGCTCGACGAGCGCGCTCTGCTCGGCCGGGGTGAAGCCGGCGCCGGGGTCGACCCAGAACTCGTGGCCGACCCCGCGCACGTGCAGCTCCCAGCGCGCGGTGTCGGCGTGGTTGGCCGCGATCACGCGGGCGCGCAGCTCGCGATCGACGAGCGCGCGCAGGCTGGCTCGCGGGTCGAGCGGGGTGTCGCGGGCGCGGAGGTTGCCGACGCCGACGACGCTCTCGCCGGGGCCGACGGCGACGCCGCCGTCGTGCAAGTACGGGGCGCTCCACCACAAGCCGACGAGCCCGGGAATTTTATAACCACTCTGGCCATTGGCGCGCGCCGGGTCGGTGCCGACGCGGGCGTGCGGCAGCACCGTCTGCGTGGTGTAGGCCGGGCCCGCGTGGCAGCGCTCGCAGCCGGCGCGCGCGAACACCTCGCGCCCGCGAGCCGCGGCGGCCGCGTCGACGACGACCTCGGGCGGGCGCAACGCGTCCTGCCAGGCGGCCATGCCGACGATCCGCTCCCACTCCGGCGGCTCGATGTACGGCGCGCTGACGGCGTGCAAGGCGGTGGGTCCGTTGATGTAGAGGGCGAGGCCGGACAGCGGCCCCGCGCGCGAGGAGCCGGTCCAGCCGTACGGGGCCTCTTCGTGGACGAAGACGTCGGGGATCCGCGTCGGGTTGGCGGCGCCGTCGAGGGTGGCGTCGAAGCTGCCGGGCGGCCAGGCCGCGAGCGTGCGATCGACGGCTGCCTCGACCTCGGCAGGGTCGGGGCCCGGCGCGGCGGCGGTGTGCGGGCGGAAGGCCGCGCTGTTCGGCGCCAGAGCGAGCAGCAGGCCGGCCTGCAGGTCGCTGTTGGCGGCGCCGTGGATCACCTGTCGCGTCTCCGGGTCGACGGTCGAGTGACACAGCGCGCAGGTGATGCCGACGCGAATCTCGTAGCGCGTCATGTGGACGACCACGCCGAGCGGCAAGAACGAGCCGGCGGCGACGTCGAGGCCGGTGCCGAGCTTGCTGCCCCTGGCGTAGGTCTGGCCGGCGATCGTCACGTCCTCGGCGAGCTCGATCTCGAGGTTGGTGGTGCCCGCGCCGCGCAGCTTGAACAGGGCCCGCGCCGCCGGCCAGGTCCGCAGCGGGCCGCGCAGCACGCCCATGACGTCGCTGAAGAACACCTCGTTGCCGAAGTCCTCGCCGTAGAAGTCGCGTCGGCCGCGGACGAGGTCGGCGACGTCGACGGCGGCCGAGGCGACCTCGCCGTTCAGCGACGCGCGGTCGCCCGGGCGCGAGGCGCATGACCACGGGATCAGGCCGATGAGCGTGACCGCGGCGGCCAGCGCGATCGCGGCGATGGTGAGGGGACGGCGCCAACGCGGCCGACGGACGTGAAATACGCGAACTGCGGCCATGACACCTCCCTTCTCGTCGCCTGTCCCCGGGGACTGGTGACGCACGGTAGAACCATGGGGCAGGCCCCCGGGTGTTCAACCACACCCGGGCCAGGCGTAGAAGCCGCCTCGTGCGAGCGCGGAGGATCTCCGCGGGAGATGTACGCCTTGCGACCCGACGCGACGCCACACGCTCGCGGCGGGGCCTCCGCCCGCGCACGGCCTCGCCGCGAGCCCTCCGCCGCGAGCAGGCCCGCGCTCCGGAGCCCTCAGCGCCGCTGCAACGTGGCTCGCATGCCGCCCGCGGGGCGCAGCGTGATCGAGAATTGCGGGCGCGGGCGATCGGCGGGGCGGACGACCGGGCGCCAGCGGCGGGCGAGGGTGGCGAGCACCAGCACGAGCTCGAGCATGGCGAAGTTGTTGCCGATGCACAGGCGCGGGCCGCCGCCGAACGGGAAGTAGGCGAAGCGGGGGATCTTCTTCAACAGGTCGCCGTCCCACCGCTCGGGCTCGAACGCCTCGGGCCGCGGGAAGTACCGCGCGTCGCGGTGCGCCGCCCACTGGAACATCCACAGCTGAGCGCCGCGCGGGACGGCGACGCCGCCGAGCTCGAGGTCCTCCAGCGCCTCGCGGCCGATGCTCCACGCCGGCGGGTACAGCCGCATGCTCTCGTGCGCGACCCAGTCGGTGTAGCGCAGCGCCGGCACGTCGGCGAGCGTCGGCGGCCGGTCGCCCAGGACGTGGTCGAGCTCGGCGCGCAGCTTGTCCCACGCGTCGGGGTGCTGCGACAGCAGCATCCACGTCCACGACAGCGCCAGCGCGGTGGTCTCGTGGCCGGCGACGAACAGGATGAAGGCCTCGTCGCGCAGCTGCTCGTCGGTCATCTGCCCGCCCTCGTCGTCGCGCGCGCGCAGCAGCATCGACAGCAGGTCGCCCTCGTCGCGGCCGCTGGCGCGCCGGGCGGCGATGATGCCGCGGATGGCGCCGTCGATGCGCGCGCGGGCCTCGTGGAACCGGCGGTTCTTCGGCAGCGGCAGGCCGGCGAGCCACGGCAGGAACGCGTAGGTGTAGTCGGAGAAGCGCGCCATGATGACGTCGAGCGCGCCGCCGATGGTGTCGGCGATGGCCCGGTCGACGCCGGTGGAGAACAGGGTGTCGGCGACGATGTCGAGGGTGAGTCGCATCATCGCCGCGTGGATGTCGAGCACCTGTCCTTCGCGCCATGTCGAGGCGAGGCGCTCGGCGTGGTCGACCATCACCGTGGCGTAGGAGGCGATCCGCTCGCGGTGAAAGGCGGGCTGGGCCAGCCGCCGCTGGCGGCGCCAGAAGTCGCCGTCGCTGACGAGCAGGCCGTTGCCGGTGACGAGCGAGAGGTCGCGGGTGAAGCGGTCCTTGATGAACAGCTTGCTGCGGCCGACCAGGACCTCGTCGATGAGCTCGGGGTCGGCGACCAGGTAGGGCGAGAACCAGGGCATGACGACCTGGTGGATCGGCGCCACCGCGGTCTGCCGGGCGATGAACTGCTCGGGCCGGAAGGCCAGGTGCAGCATGTTGCCGGGGCCCTGCAGCCGCCGGGGGAGCGGGATGTCGAGCATACGCGGCAGCGACGATAGCGGAGAGATCTCGACGCGTCCACGCGCGGGCCCCCGAAGCCCGCGTCGGGCCGCGCCGAACGCAGGTGTCGCGCACGGGCCCGGCATGGTCCCAAGGCCATGTGCGGACGACCGTCCGCGCTCTGCCGGCCCGCTGCGCTCGTCGCCACGCGGGGCGGTTTGGACATAGGATGCCGCCATGGACCCACTCCACGCCGCGTCCCTCGCGTGCCTCGGCGCTGCCACCCTGTGCTGGCTGCTCGGCGCGCTCACCCGCGAGTACTCGTGGGTCGACCGCCTGTGGTCGATCCTCCCGCCCGCGTACGTCGCATGGTTCGCGTCGCACTCGCACTGCGATCCGCGCCTGACTGTGATGACGATCCTCGCGGTGCTGTGGGGCGCGCGCCTGACCTTCAACTTCGCGCGCAAGGGCGGCTACGCGCCGGGCGGCGAGGACTACCGCTGGGTCGAGCTGCGCCGCCGTCTGTCGCCGCCGCTGTTCGCGGCGTTCAACCTGGTGTTCATCGCGTTCTTCCAGAACATCCTGCTGCTGCTCCTGGCAGCGCCGGCGTACGTGGCCGCGACGCCGGAGGCCGCGCCGTGGGGCTCGCTCGACACTCTGGCGACGATCGTGTTCCTGCTGCTGCTCGCCGGCGAGACGATCGCCGACCAGCAGCAGTGGCGGTTCCAGAACGCCAAGCGCGACCGCGGCGCGGCCTACGGGCCCAAGTTCCTGACCCAGGGGCTGTTCCGCTACTCCCGCCACCCGAACTTCTTCTGCGAGGTGTCGATGTGGTGGACGTTCTATGCGTTCTCGGTCGCGTCGGGGGCCGGCCTCGTCAATGTCGCGATCATCGGCCCGGTGCTGCTGACGCTGCTGTTCCACGGCTCGACGACGTTCACCGAGCAGCTGACGCGCGCGAAGTATCCGAACTACGCCGATTATCAGCGGAGCACGTCGCGGCTGATCCCGTGGTTCCCGCGTCGTTGAGCGCGCGAGGCGGGCGCCGCGGCGGCCCGAGGCGGGCGCGTTCGCCGGGCGATCGGGCCGTGTAGGACGTCGCCGCGAGCGCGCGCGGCGTGTGTGCGTCACGGTCGCGCGCGGCGGACTGCGAGCAAGGTTGTCCTCGCCCGGAGGTCCACCATGCGCACGCTCGCCTTCGCGTCCGTCCTGTGCCTCGCATGCCACGCCGGCCAGAGCAGCAGCAGCGGCCTCAGCGTCGGCGGCGCCACGGAGCCGCACCGGCCGCCCGCCGCGACGACCGAGGTCGAGACCACCGGCGCCGAGGCGACGACGAGCGGGACCACGGGCGCAGCGACGACGGAGGCCGCGATGTCTTCGACGTCATCCTCGAGCTCGAGCGCGACGACTGCGGCGGTGAAGTTCGACCTCGGCGCGCAGCCCGACCTCGGCATGCCGGTCGGCTGCCAGGGCGGCGACCTCGAGTTCAGCTTCATATGGATCGCCAACTCGCCCGAGGGGACGGTGTCGAAGATCGATACGAAGTCGCGGACGGAGGTCGGTCGCTACCGCACCGGCCCGGAGCCCGGACCCGACCCCTCGCGCACGTCGGTCAACCTGCGCGGCGACGTGGCGGTGGTCAACCGCGCCGGCAGCATCACCAAGATCGTGGCCCGCGCCGCCGATTGCGTCGACCACGACGGCAGCGGGACGATCGAGACGTCGTCCGGCGCGAGCGAGGTGCTGCCGTGGGGGCAGGACGAATGTGTGGTGTGGAACACGCCGCTGCGGTTCGCGTCGCGCCCGGCGGCCTGGACGTCGGGCACGCCGGTGATCGACGGCGACGGCTGCATGACGCACGTCGAGCCGGAGGTGTGGACCAGCGCTCCCGACGCGCTGGGCAACGCGACGGTGTACTTGCTGCGCGGCGCGGACGGGACGATCGTGGCGTCGACGACGCTGCCCGGGGTCGACGGCGGGTTCGGGGTCTACGGCGGAGCGGTCGATTCCAACAACGACTTCTGGGGCGCGGCGTGGTCGACCGGGCCGCTGGTCCACGTGCGTCACGACGACCTGAGTCACGAAGTCATCGCGGTGCCCGACCCGAAGCAGTCGTTCTTCACGGTGTACGGATTCACCGTCGATCACGCCGGCCGCGCGTGGGTCGGCGGGCAGGGCTCGCTGCAGCGCTACGACCCGTCGACGGCGAGCTGGACGAGCGTGGCGCTGCCGCCCGAGTACACGTCGCTGAGCCGCGGGATGCAGGAGGACGCGAACGGCCAGTTGTGGGTGGCGGCGCTGTCACAGGGCATCCTGCGCGTGGACACCGACTCGGCGAGCTTCGTGGAGCTGATCGACGCGGCGACTCTGGTGAACCTGAAGTACCCGGCGGGGATCAGCGTGGACGTCGACGGGCAGGTGTGGATGGTCGACACCGACGCCAACGGAGCGCACGTGCTCGACCCGGAGACGCACACGGCCGAATTCGTCGGCGGGCTGGTGGGGCCCTACACGTATTCGGACATGACGGGGTGGGCGCTCAAGAACGTGGTCGGGACGCCGGAGGGCTGAGGTCGCAGGGGCGAGCGTCCTCGACCCGGCGACGCGAGGTCGAGAAAGTCTTAGGATCGACCCATGAAGTTCGACCTCCTCGGGACGCTCCTCGTCGGCGCCTCGCCGCCCGCCGCGGGCGGCGAGCGCCACCAGGTCCTGTTCCAGCCGTCGTTCCACAGCGAGAGCCTCCTGACCGTCGAGCTCCTGCCCGACGCGACCACCGTCCACCTCCGCGTGTTCACCGACAGCCTGTGGGGCGCGCTCGCCGGCAACGCCGACCTGCGTGACGCCCGCTCGCCCGCCGAGCTCGCCGAGCTGGTCGCCCTCGTGCTTCCGCCGCACTCCGACCACAGCGCGGTCCTCGGCTCCGAAAGCGTCGCGCAGCTGCGCCACGACCTCGCGCGCGACCTGCCCGGCCTGTCCGTCCCCGACGACCGCCGCGGCTGCGACGGCATCGGCCTCCGCGTCGCAGTCACCACCGCAGACGCTCCGCCGGCGCGCTTCGAAGCGTGGAGCCCTGACGCCGGCCTGCCCGCGCACGCCTACTTCGCGACCCTGCACCGCCTCGCCACCGAGGTCCTGGACGACCCCGCGCGCACGGCCCTCGAGCAGCTGCACGGCTACCTCGACCTCGGGCCACCCCTGCGCGACCGCGGCGGTTCTCCGCGTCGTCTGCAGATCTTCAGCCGCCTCTCGAGCTCCGAGGAGCGAGTCCTCGGCGACTTCTTCTTCAGCGCCGGCGACGACGAGCCCGTCGTCGTCGACATGCGCAACTTCGAGGGCATGGGCACCATGCTCTACCCGCTGTTTCGCTGGTTCTCCGAGCGCCCCGGCCCGACCCTGTGGGTCGCGTCGAAGTTCGCCCGCCGCCAGCTCCGCGAGGCCGGCATCCCCGACGCGCAGCTCCACCACGAGCTCGCCGACGCCCTCCTCCATCTCGCGACGCTCGCCGCGAGCCCGAGCTCGCGAAACCCACCGACCGCACGTCGACCGCGACCTGCAGCGCAATCCCCCGCGACGCGTCGCGGTCGCTGACGGTCATCCCGAGCCGAGCACGACGTCGGTTCACTCGATTCAGGGCGGGGGCTCGCCGGATTCGATTCGGGCCCGCGCCACGTCGCGCGGCTCCCAGACGAGGCGGGTGCCGTCGAGCGAGGCGGCCAACAAGAAGGCGCCGGTGTCGTCGAAGACCTCGAGCCACCCGCCGTCGCCGTCGGTGCCGACATGCACGAAGAACACCTCGCGGGAGCCGATCCGCTGGCGGTGGACCCACGCCCCGCCCCAGTCGAAGCAGGCCGCGGCGTAGAACGCCCGGGCCTCGGCGACTGCCCCGGGGATGCTCGCTTCGGCGGCGAGCGTCGCGGCCAGCGGGAACGATGTGGCCGACGGTTGCGCCGCTCGTCCGCCGGCCGTGGCCGCTTCGAACCACGCACGGAGGTCGTCCATGTCTCAACCTAACACGAGCGTGCGGCGCGTGGAGGCGGCTCGTCGAGGGCGACGGCGAACCGCGTCCCCTGGCTCGAAGCGTCGGTCAGGACGACAGCGGGCCCTGCGGCAGCCACTCCACGGGTCGCGCCTCGAGCAGATCGGGCGGACCTGCACCGGGAACGCCGAGCTGCAGCCCGCACTCGACCAGCGGTGATATGCGCAAAAATCGAGCAAGCGCGCGAAGAACTGCTCGGTGTCGTCGGCGACGTAGTTGAGCGCGTCGTCTTCGTGCTCCCACATCACCCACGGCGTGCCGCGCGTGGGGGCGAGCTCGGGGTCGACGTAGACGCCCCACGCGTTGCCGACCCCGTCCCGCGCCATGACGAAGAAGTGCGGCGCCTCGCAGTCGAGGCGCTCGGCGAGCATCGGTTGGACCTTGAAGAACAGGGCGTCGAGGTCGGCCAGGAATTGCGGATCGGCGGCGGCGCGGGCGATCACCCGCCGCAGCGCCTCGTCGGGCGGCAATCCGAACCTGTCGTAATCGGCGAGGTATTCGGGCATCCGCGAGGACGGTTCTACGCGGTGGCCGCCGTGTCAAGCCGCGTCAGCGGGTCAGCAGCACGACGACCTCGGCCCGATCGACCGCTGCGCGTCGCCGGCGGAGCGACGAGCCGCCGCCGTCGGCGTCCTTCGACCTGCTTCAGCATCCTGCTAGAAGCGCAACCCGAGCCCGCCGGTCCACGCGATCCGCCCGGAAGTCTTGAGCGCTCGCAGACGCTTAGCGCCGATGCCGATCCCCGCGATCGACATGAGCGTGCACGCCAGCATGGCCCCGCCGGCAGTGAACGTGTTGGCGCCGGCCGACCCTTGCAATCGATCGCCGGCCTTGACGACCGTATAGGTGACGAGGCCGAAGCCGACCGCGCACAGCGTCGTCAGGACGATGCCGCCGGCGAGGAACCCCCGCGCCTGCCTCAGCTCGCGCTTCGATGGATCGAGCAACGGCCGTCGCGGACGACGCGGCGGCTCGGTGGCGATCTGGACGGTCTCCGGGCTCGTGGGCTCGTGGGCCCGGCTGACGGGCGCAGCCCCCTGGGCGAGCGCCGTCGGCGTGTCCGCGAAGATCAGCCCGAGCGCCAGCAGCGGCGCCGTGACGCCTCGATGAACGGCGAAATCTCGCATGGTCGCGCCGACGATAGATGTACCACCCGAGACCGCCGCAGACCGCGAATTTCGGAGGTGGCTGGCTCCGCGCCGCTCGCTGTCGAGGACGACGTCTACCGCGCATAAATGCCCGCGAGCGGATGCGTCGAGACGCGCTCGGGGGCCGCGACGAACACCATCCCGCGCGTCGCCGGTTCGGAGGAGCGACGGACGCAGGACGACGCTTCGCCGCCCCTGCGCGATCGGACCTGCTCACGACGGGTCCCTGGCGGGCGCGGCGGACTGCTACGTTTGGCCGGTGACCCATTTCGCATCCAGGCTCGGGCTCGCCCTCGCCCTGCTCGCGTTCGGCTGCGGCGAGCGGTCCTCGACCGGGCAGGCGGAGATTCCGGTCCTCGTTCCGGGAGTGTCGATCGGTCCAGTGAAGCTGGGGATGAGCCACGCCGAGGTCGACGAGTTCGGGCTCCGTGCTTCTCCTGCGAATGGCGGCGACGCGGAGGTGCGGATCGTGGGGCCCTATCGAACGGTCTTCGCGAGGGACAGGGTCGTCTCGATCGAGGTCGCTCTCTCGCAACAGGCCATTCGCATCGGCGAGGTCCGCTTCGACGGCGCTGCGAAGGCCGCCGATCTCCGCGCCGCGCTCCCGCTTTGTGGGGAGGTCCATCTCGCGGCAGGGAGCGAGCCCGTCACGCACCAGGGGGACAGCGTGATCCCCTGCGACGGTGGCACCACGCTGATCAAGCCCGAGGCGAGCTGCAAGCGCAGGGCCGCGAACGAGGCCTGCGAGGCGTGGGACCTGTCGCAGCCAGGCGTTGCGCTCCAGCTCGTCGCGGAGCCGTGGTAGGCCCATGAGCGCAGGTCGTTCGACAACGCGGAGCCACCGGCGCCACGGCCCAGGCTCTCGGTCATCCGGGGGCGCGACCGGGATTGGTTGCATACCCTGGTCGCGCAGGGCTTCGCTCTTCGGACGTGTCGCGCTGGCTTCGTCCCTCAGCCTCGGCGCGATCGGGTGCGCGTCGCAGCCGGCCGAGACGACGCCCGCGGCAGCGCCCGAGCGACCCGCCGAGGCTCCCGCGCACGAGGCCGCGGCACGCATGCCCGAAGAGCAGGCACCGCCGATACCGACGAGTGAATCCCCGGCGCCGCCGATACCGACGAGTGAGCCGCCGACGAGTCCGCCGCCTGCTCCGGAGAGCGCACCGGCCGAACCGGTGCCGGCAGCGGAGCCGTCGCGCAAGCTCGCGGTCGTGGCACGGCTGGTCGAGCCGAAGAGCACTGCAGGCTGCGGCGTGCTGCACATCGTCGTGGTGATGCGCTACGAGATCATCGACGTGATCGACGGGACCTACGGCGAGCGCGAGCTGTACGTCGCGCACAGCTGCCCCGAAATGGGGGCAGCGCGCTGCCGGGACGGGCCAGGCAAGGGCGTGCGGCGGTTCAAGGCCGGCGATGTGCATCACATGCGCCTCGACCAGCGCTCGCGGGGCGGGGCGCTGTTCGACCTGTTCGCCGACAAGCGCCTGCCCCGCTACCGCGCGACCTGTGCGAGCCTCGTCCCGCCCGAGTCCCCGTGACAGCAGGTCTCTCGCGCTCGCACGAGGGCAGCCTCAAAGGGTCTTGAGGTACTCGAGGATCGCCAGGCGTTCGTCGTCGGTGAGCACCGCCGTGAACTCGTGGCCCTCGTTGCCCTGGCCGTGCATGTGGGTGTTGTAGATCTTCCGCTCTTCCATCTGTGCTTCGGTGAGGATCGGCGGATAGAGGATGTTCCACACGCCGATGAAGTTCGAATAGAGCGTGCTGAGGAGCAGCTGGGCCAGCGGGTCGTTGTCGCTGCCGGGAGTGCAATCGATGTACGGCGTCACGCCCACACCGGCCTCGCAGGCGATCTCCTGGTAGTACCAGCCGATCTTCTCGGCGTCGTAGGCGGTGAGGCTGGTGTCGTAGCCCATGACGACGTCGCCGGCCTGGTCGGGCCGCGGCGGCGTCGACAGGCGCAGCCAGATGTTCTTGCGCTCCGAGGGCTTCAGGACCTCCCAGACGTTGGGCACCGAGCCGTTGTGGAGGTACGGCGCGGTGGCCCACACGCCGTGGAGCGGCGGCGCGAGGTAGCCGAGCTCACGATCGCCGCGCAGGTCCTCGCGGTTCTGCGGGCCGCAGTCCTGGTCGGTGCCCGCGGTCTCGGGGTAGCCGAAGAAGTTCTTGGCGCCGGCGACCTGCACTGCCTCGTTGTTGGTCTCCATGCGCACGGGGTCGGTGCCGATGACGTCGAGCGGGGTGATGTAGCTGGCGACGCCCTCGAGCTCCGGCCGGGCGAGCCACGCCGGGTCGTTGAAGAACCGCGGGGCGTACGCCCCGTGGCAGCTCGAGCACGAGCCGTTGCCGGCCTTGGGGTTCTTGATCGGGTTACTGCGCTCCGGCGCCCACAGGTCGAGCGTATGAAAGTAGACCGCGCCGATGCCCGCCAGGCCCTCGTCGATCGCAAACGGGTACTTCGGCGCCTTGAGAGTGACGATCCAGTCGTTGGCGTCGGGGGCGTGCTGGCGCATCCAGTCCTGACCAGACTCGCTGAGCTGGCCGAGGATGCCGCCGAAGAGGCCGAAGAACGGGGTGTAGAACACCATGTCGACGCGCGGCGCGTCCATCGGGAAGGTGCCGTCGACGAACTTCAGCGCGCGGTGGCCCATGTTCCACCACGACGGCGTGTTCATGCCGGCGGTCGAGCCGGAGGTGAGCACGCCCCACAGGGTCTGGAGGTCGTACCCCTCCTCGTCCGGGAACAGGAAGGCGAGGTTCACGTCGCTGGCGTTGTTGACCCCGCGGGTGCGGTTCAGGTTGGCGATGGTGGCCGCCGAGGCGAGGTAGCCGAGCGGGAGCATGTCGCGGAGGAAGAGGTTGTGATCGGCGAGCGGGCTGCCGCTGCCGAGCATGAGGCCGAGGCCGGGGCCGTCGTCCGCGGTGCCGATGCTGCCGGAGTGGCAGCCCTGGCAGGTGATGCCGATCTTGCCGGTCCAGGTGCCGTCGGGCTCGCGCAAGTGGGTGAAGAATTGCGGGAGTCGACCCGAGCCGCCGCTGGTGAGGTTGGGATCCTCGCCGGGCAAGGGATAAGGGTTCGGCGTCGGTCCGAAGGGCGCGCCGTAGCGCTGCGAGACCAACTCATCGAAGTTGTCGGGCCGCGTCTGGAAGCCCCAGATCTGCCACAGCTTGTTGTACTGGGTCGCGGGGAAGGTGGCGATGCCGAAGCCGGCCGAGATGTCCTGCGGCTCGGTGCCCGAGAACAGCGCGCCGGAGCCGATCGAGCTCGGGGTGAGCAGGGCGCTGCCCCGCTTGGCGCGCTCGCGCAGCTCGCCGCAGGTCCTGGGCGCGCCGACCTCCTTCACGAGCTCCGGATCGACGTGGCAATTCTTCCAGAAGGCGTTGAAGGCGACGGCCCGGCCGTCGCTGACGCCCGGCTGCACCATGGCGCGCGGGTCCTCGGGCAGCACGGTGTCGTCCGGCTTGCACTGGCAGAAGTCCCACAGGGCCCAGCCGCCGTGGCTGCTCCACAACAGTGCGTCGGGGGCCGGCGGGGTCGGGTCGAAGTAGGGCTCGACGTAATAAGGGCTCGATGCGTCGCAGCCGGCCGGCTCGCCCCCGCTGCTGCTGCTGCTATCGCTGCCTTCGCTGCTGCTGGGGTCGCCGCTGGTGGGCTCGCCGGTGGTCGGCACGACGTCGTCGGTGGTGGCGCCGCCGCCTCCCGTGGTGGCGTCGGTGGTGGCGCTATCGCCGGTGCCGGTGCTCTCGGCAGGCGGCGTGTCCCCGCAGGCGAGCGCGGGGAGCAGCAGCGCGGCGAGAGCGAGCGAACATCGTGATGCGGTGGGTTGCGGTCGAAGCATCGAGGGCCTCCTCAGGGGGTGCGAGTGATGGGTGCGGGCGAACGGAGCGGCGCATCACGTCAGCGATCGACGCGCCATCGGACCATCGCTGCACGGTAGAATGCATTGCGTTTTTTTACAACGTATTAAAAAATATCCCGAAAATGTGGTCTTCAGGACCCGATGAGCCACGACGATCGGTTCTTTTTAAACCAGTTTTAGAAAATGAGAACGCCGGTCCCTGGCGAGCCGATGGAGCCGTCGAGGCCGCTCAACGCCGTTCGGGCGCGGCCGTCCTCGCGGCGCCGATGCATGCGGGGGTCGAAGCGAACGAGCGAAAGGAGGATGAGGACGGGGGGCGTCGGCCGAGGTCGAGCACACCGCTCCGGTTCGGAGGTGGAGAGCGCGGCGGCGCGCGACGTCAGCGCGAGTGGTGGCGGAGCAATTCCTCGTAGTGCTCGATCGCCTTCTCGGCGCGCGCCCGGGCGTTCAGGAGCGCGTGGGAGTCGGCCTCGAACTGGGCGATGGCTGCATCCAACTCGCGTCCCAGGCGCTTCAGTTCGGCGAGGTCGCCGTCGCTCGAGGTGGAGGGCATCGTCTTCTGACCGGACGGCGCCGGCACCCACGGCGCCGCGAGCCCGGACGCTCGCAACATTCGCGCGGCGTAGTCCCTGGGCTGCTCCTTCGCGCGGCACTTGAAGGTGCCGTGCGTGTTGTGCAGCGCGATCGAGGTGAAGTTCGGGAAGCTGTCGCACCACTTCTCGACCTCGCGCTGGGAGCGTGGGGCGTCCCAGGCCGAGAAGGTGGGCAGGGCGACGTCGAGCACGTCACCCTTGACCGTGGCGACCAGGTGGCCGCGCTGGTCCGGATACGTGAGGTCGAAGGCCTCCTCGAGCGCGGACGCGACCTCCTGACGCATGGCGGCGTTGTCCCGCTGGACGTCAGCCTTCTTGGGGTTCGCAGCCTGCTTGCGGCAGGCCTCGAGGCCCTCGATCGCGGCGTCGCGCCGCGGGTCGGACACGTACTCGAGCAGAGTCCGGTGGAGCTCGAGCAGGCGCTCTCGCGTGACGGTGCATTCGCGGGCCGCCTCGCGGGCCGCCGCGAGCGTGCCCGCGTACCTCACCCGCTCGACCTCGGCGGCCTTGGCCCTGGCCACGAATTCATCGATCCTTTCGCCCACGGCGAGCGCGGCCTGCCGGCTCTGCTCGGCCTTCGCGTCGGCCTGCTCCCACCCGAGCTGCGCCTCCTTCACCGCCACGTCGGCCTCGCGCACCAGCCGGTCGTCCTCGCCCGGAGGGCTGGGCGGCGCGGAGCTACGGCACCCGCCGGAGGCGAGCGCGACCACGAGGCACATCGTCGGAGTTCTCATGGGTCGGGGTGTCGAGCGACGATCTTGGCCCCGCCAGGAGCGAGTGGGGAACTTCCCTCGACGTGGTCCTGCGGCCAGGCGCGTGCGAGCCGTCACGTGCCCTGCGGTGCGTGGGACACCGGCGGGCGTCCATCGCGTCACGGCGGGTCCCGGCGAGCAGCGCACTGCTGCCAGCTCGCCGCCAGCCCGGTCGGGTCAGGTCGGAGACCTCGAGTGGGGTCTCTTGCCGGCGCGCCGCAGGCGAGACCGGCGGTGGCCGGGATAGAGGTCGCGGATGCAAGCATTGAAAAATTGCCCCTGCGAGCCGGCGCGGCACAGCCCGTCGAAGACGGCGGACGGTACTTCTGGATAATCGTAGGGGTCGTCGTTGCCGACGAACCAGATCGTCATGGTTCGGGTCGACGGCTCGTACTCGGCCCGCCGGATCGCCGTCGAGTCGAAGTACGGCATCGTGCGCCTCCACCCTCGTGATGACGCGCGATTTTACGATCGACAAGCGGACCCAGCGCAACTGCGAAGCCCTGTATTTTGTTGCTGCGCCTTGCCACGGGCAGAAGGTGAGCACGACGGCGTCTCGCCGAGTCCGGATCGATCCGCGCTTGGCTCGAAGAATCTCGCACCGGGCTGCTCGACATGAAGAGCTTCGCGATTGGCGGTACAACTTCAGGCGCGTGACTCCACCGATGACCGCGCTTCGATTTCTTGTTGCGGGGTCAGCAATCCGAGATGCGGAGGCCGGTGAACCAGGCGACGTCTGCGAGAGCGGCGCAGGCGAGTCGGCGGCTCTCCGGTGAATCGAGGTAGCTCCGCACCAATTTTAAAATTTCGGCCAGCGAGCCCTGGCTGGCGAGGGCGTGGATCTGGCGAGCGGCGGTCTCGTCTTCGGCGAAGGCGAACGCCGCGAGTTGACCGGCTTGCGTCAGGGTCGGATTGACGGGCAAGGCGGCGGCGCCGTGGACTTCGGAGCATGTGAAGATCTCGACGGGAGCGCCCTCCGAGAGTTGAACTGGCCAGACGTAGGCCGCGAGGTACGGGAAGAACTCGGCCCAGCGGGCCGTGATTGGAGGTGGCTCGCGGGGGCGCGGACAATCGCCGCAGGCGAGGCCGCGGGCGGCGAGCTCGCGGGCGAGGGCCTGCCAAACCGCGCCCGAGAGCAGGCGATCGGACCACACTGCGGCGTCGGCGAGGCGCTGGGCCTCCTCGTGCGACGGCGGCGGCGAGCGGGCGGTCTCCTCATAAAAGTGATCGTGGGCTGATTCGGTGAGGAGAAGCAGCGGTCGCAGGCGGGCGACGGCGGCCCGCGTGAGCACTTGGGCGTCGCCGGACGCCGGGGCGGGATCGCAGCTCGAGTCGAACAGGAGCAGGCTCCACTGCTTCACCTCCGGCTCCCAGCGCGCGCAGGTGTGGCGATCGAGCTCGGCGCGCAGGGCTGACTCGGTCAGCGGCGGTTCATGTCGTCGGCCGGCGCAAGCGGGTGAGAGCAGGGTGGCGGCGAGGAGGAACCGTGGCGCGCGTGACATGCGGAGCAGCGAGGACTGCGTCGCGGGCCGGACTATTTCGGAGAGCATGCGCTTTCTTTTTTTGGAGATCAGGGCTGAGGTGTCGCGCTCCAGGTCTGATCGACATGGCCTTTCGGTCATATCATTATAAAAAGAAAAATCAGTCGAGGAGCTCGACGATCTCGCCGGTGGCGACCGTCGAGTGGGCGTCGCGGAGGATGAAGCCGGGGGCGCCGGCGAGCACGGTCGGGACGTCGAGCACGATCTCGGCGGTGACGCGCTCGCCTGGTTCGGCGCGGGGGGCGTCCGGCAGGGTGATGGTGCAGCTGATGTCGGCGGTGCGGACGTAGAGGTGCGGCCGGTAGCCGCTGGCGATCGCTGTCGGGCCCCGCCAGCTGCTGCGCGGGCGGGCGGAGAGCCGCGGCGGCAGCGACAGGCGAGCGACGAAGCGGCGGTGAGTAGCGAGCGCATCGGGGCTGGCGAGGACCATGCCAGGCGTGACGTCCCACGGCGGGACCCCGGTCAGCTGGCAACCGGCCGACTCGCCGGCGGCGAGCTCGTCGACCACGCATTCGAACGCGCGGAGCTGCACGCATTGGCCGCGGCGAGTCTGGCCGTGGCCGACGAGCTCGAGCGTGTCGCCGGTGTGCAGGGTGCCGCGCTCGATGCGTCCGGCCAGCACGGTGCTCGCCACTCGGCGCCGCGGCCCTCCACCGGTCGTACCAGGGGCCGTACCAACGGCTGTAGGTGCGCACGATCGGCAGCAGCAGCGGGCCCGCGGCGTCGTGGAGGCGCAGCGGCGCGGCGTCGAGGGCGTCGCGCCGGGCATACAGCGGCTCGCGCCATTCGCCGCGGTCGGCCTGCGTGGCCGAGCCGCGGATCAGAGGGGCAGTGTCACCGTCGAAGCCGCACGCTTGCAGGAGCTCGCGCGTCTCGAGCTCGACGAGGTCGAGCAGCTCGGGCGAGTCCAGCAGGTCGCACATGCTGAGGAACACGAGCACGTGGGTGACGCCGAGGGCCCGCGCGCACTGCAGGTGCTCGCGCGTCTGCTCGCGCGGGCCGGCGGCGGCCGAGACGACCAGGATGACGATGTCGACCTGCGACAGCGCCTTGATGGTGTTCTTGCAGCGGTCGGCGTGGCCGGGGCAGTCCCAGTGGACGATCCGCCGCCGCTCGGTGCAGTACTCGATGCACTTGCCGAGGAGCGTGATGTTGGTGAGGCGCTCGCAGTAGTCGAGCAGTTGCTCGTGGGTGCGCGGCTGGCCGGTGGTGACGCGGGTGAGCGCGGCGGCGAGCGCCGTCTTGCCGTCGTGCACGTGGCCGATCACGCCGACCGCGAGGGTCGGCAGGCGCGGCGGGGCGGGCGGGGCCATCGCGGTCAGGGTAGCACCGGCGGGTCGTCGGCGGGGCGCGGGGTGACGTGGCCTTCAGGACATGCAGAGGCGGAGCACCGGCGGGGGCGAGTCGACGCTGCAGGGCATGCGGAGGCGGGGCACCCGCGGGGCGCGGGGTGACGTGGCCTTCAGGACATGCGGAGGCATTGGTGACGCACGAATAGACATGCCCTTCAGGACATGCTTATTAGGGCATGTCTTTTAAAACATGCGGTGATTCGTTCATTCGTGGCCGGGCAGGGCGATCGTGTAAAACTCGATCCACCGGCTGATCTGCTTGCGGTCGCGCTCGTAGTGCTTGGCGGTCGCGCGGATGCTCCATTCGTGCTCCTCGAGCACGCGCAGCAGCTCCTCGCGCGGGGGGCGGGGGCGGTAGGCGCGGGTCTCCTTGGCGGCGGGGGGCGGGGCGACGGCCTCGGCGGGGGGCGGCGGCGGAGCGTCGGTGGGCGTCGGGGTGGTCAGCCACGTCGGCAGCTGGCCGGGGCGGATCGGGGCGGTGAGGCTGCGGCAGTCCATCACCAGGCGATGCAGGCCGCGCAGGTTCTCGGGCCAGGCGTGGAGCAGGATCGCCTCGGCGGCGCTGGTCGACAGGGCGGCGGCGAAGGTGCCGCTGACGGAGCCGAACAGGCGGTCGAGCCATTCGAGCAGGTCGGCCCGGCGCTCGCGCAGGGGCGGCACGCGCAGCTCGGCGAGGGCGAGGCGGGCGTAGAGGTCGCGGCGGAACCGGCCGGCCTCGACCTCGCGGCCGAGGTCGCGGTTGGTGGCGCCGACGACCCGCACGTCGACGCTCTGCGCCCGTGACGAGCCGACCGGGATGATTTCGCCGTACTCGATCGCGCGCAGCAGCTTGGGTTGCAGCTCGAGCGGCAGCTCGCCGATCTCGTCGAGCACGAGGGTGCCGCCCTCGGCGGCGCGGAACAGGCCGCTGGACCGCTGGCTCGCGCCGGTGAAGGCCCCGCGGTCGTGGCCGAACAGCTGGCTCTCGATCAGCGTCGGGCTGAGGGCGGCGCAGTTGGCCACGATCAGCTCGCCGCGGCGCTTGCTGAGCCGGTGGATCTCTGCGGCGATCCGCTCCTTGCCGGTGCCGGTCTCGCCGATCACCAGCGCCGGGCTGCGCTGCTCGGCGACCCGCAGCACCGCGCTGCGCAGGGCCGCGATCGCCAGCGAGTCGCCGGGGATGGCCGCGCGGTCGACCTCGGGCGGGTCGACGCGGCCGCGCGGGTCCTGGGCGATTTCATGGACCAGCAGGACGTCGCCTATGCGGATGACGGCGCCGTGGGCGAGCGCTCGCGGCAGCTCGTTGATCGCCTGTCCTTGCAGACAGGTGCCGTTGCGCGACTGCAGGTCGCGCAGCCAGTGGGTGCCGCGGTCGAAGCGGAGCTCGGCGTGGATCCGCGACAGGGTCGGGTGCGCGACTGCGAGGCCGTTCGGTGCCGGCGGCTGGCGGCCGAGAGTGATCGCGGCCGGGCCGAGGTCGACGACGCGCCGGAGCTCGGGCGGGTGGACGAGCACCAGCCGGGCGGCGCTCGTGAAACCCCGTTCGGCCGCGACCTCGGCCGTGCGCGAGCGCTCCAGTGTCACATCGTCGTCGGGGCGCTGGCGCGATACCATGGGACATCCCGGTGTCCCCGGGGACATTGGGGATGTTGTCCCATGCGCCCTCGCGGGGTCAACCAGGGCAAATCCGCCCGGCGGCGCGTAAGCTCGGAGATTGACTGAGGAAGTGCGGGTGGAACGGGCGGTGCTCCAAGGACCTCCGAGGCGAACGACGGCGATGGAATTCATGAAAATGCGTATGATTACGATGATTTGCTCGGTCGGGCTGATGGCCGGGGCGTGCGCGAACGAGGACGACGAGCTCGCGTTCCGCGACACGACGACCGGATGCACCAACTGCGGCGGCAACGGCTCGAATTCGGCCAAAGCCAACGGCTACCCGATCGACCAGCTCAACCTGTACGGCTGGCCCAACGATGCGGGGATCACCGTGACTGCGATCAAGAGCCCGCTCGGTTCGAGCTACACCCTGCGGACGTCCGGGCAGGAGCTGGGGGCGTGGGATACCACGACCGACACCTTCGTGGCCGTGGGCGAGGACCTGGTCGGTTGGACGATCAAGCTGTACGAGGAGAAGGCGGGCCTGATCGAGATCGAGATCGTCGATTACGGCCTGGTCGAGTCGCTGGCGACGGACGGGCCCGACGTGTCCATCTACGAGCTCGCGTACCACAACCCGGCGAATTACGGCGAGCTGCTCCCGGTCTGCCCCGACCCGGAGGAGGACGGCGACGACATGATCATGGCCACCATCGTCCGCGGCGAGCTGTACGACGACGAGACAAAGGACATCACGGTGAACGGCGAGTGGATCACGATCGCCTGCGAGCTCAACGCGGTCTACAAGCTCAAGCGGCTCGGCTACGGCCCCAACCAAAACTTCCCTGGGTCGAACGCCCCCGCGACGCTGGACCAGCGCCAGGCGACGCTCCGCATGATCACCGCGGATTACTGCGGCACCGGCTACTCGTTTACCGCCTTCGGCACCCACGTGGGCTGGGTGAACGACGCGGAGACGGTGCCGTCGGCGTACGGGACGGCGTGGGCGGACGTCGAGGCGCTGTGGGACGAAGACGGCGCGATCTGCCTCAGCAACCCGCGGCTCGTGTCGCTCGGCGTGGTCCAGAACCAGTGCACCCTGCCGCTGTGCACGACGCAGATGGCGGCGACGGTGCCGCACGAGTGGACCACCTGGAGCGTGCCCTGAGCCTTTTTAAGAGTGCAGAACGGCGGCGAGCGTAACGGCGAGAAGGAGATGGAGTCATGAAGATGCGTATCGTTGAAAAAATTGTTTGTTGTCTCGGGGTGGCGGCGATGACCGGGGCTTGCGCGAGCGAGCCGGAGGGCGAGCTCGAGTTCCGCGACGACACCGGATGCACCAACTGCGGCGGGAGCGGCTCGAATTCGGCCCACGCCAACGAGTACCCGATCGACAAGCTCAGCCTGTCCAGCTACCCCAACGAGGCCGGCATCACCGTGGTCGGGATCGAGGACCCGCTCGGCACCCTCTACTGGCTGACCACGGCGGGCGACGACCTGGTGGCGTTCGACAGGCTCACCCTCACCGACGTGGCGTCGGCCGGCGAGCTGGTCGGCTGGACGATCAAGCTGTACCGCGCGGGGACCCCCGAGGAGCCCGCCGAGGAGATCGACATCGAGATCCTCGGGTTCGACGGCAATATCGCGTCATGGGCCGACGAGGGCCCGGCGATCTCGGCCTACGCCCTCGCCTACCACGATTCGGGGAATTACAACGAGCTCTATCCGGTGTGCCCCGATCCGGAGGAGGACGGCGCGGACGTGATCACGTCGACCATCATCAGCGGCGAGATCTACCTCGAGCACAGCAAGCAGATCGTCGATGTGGCTCCGGGGTGGATCACGATCGCCTGCCTCGGCAACGCGGTGGCCAAGATGAAGCGCATGGGCTACGGCCCCAACCAGGCCTTCCCCGGGCAGGGCACGCCGGCGACGGTGAACCAGCGGCAGTCGACGATCCGCATGATCACCGCCGACTACTGCGGCGAAGGCGTCTCGTTCACCGAGGACGGCATCCACCTCGACTGGGAGAACCTGGCGGAGACGGTGAGCCCGGACACGGCGCCTTTGTGGTTGAACGTCGAGGCCCTGTGGGACGAGGACGGCGCGATCTGCCTGAGCAACCCGCGGCTGGCGACGCTCCCCGAGGTCGCGGCCCTCTGCACCTTGCCGACCTGCACGCCGCAGATGGTGACGGAGCAGCACGAGTGGACGAGCTGGCGTTTGCCTGAGCTGTCCGGAAGTACAGGTTAATCCGTGGACGACGACGAGATCACCCGCGCCGGCGAGCGCCACAACCCGGCGACGCCGTCGCTCGATCGCAGCCCCTCGGGGACCGCCGACACCGAGGCCTCGGGGCGCACGGCCCAGGCCAGCGACGCGGCGCTGCAGCGCGCGGTGCCGACGTCGGGCCGCGTCGGTCGCTACGTGGTGATCGACCGGCTCGGCGCCGGCGGGATGGGGGTGGTGCTGGCGGCCTACGACCCGGAGCTCGACCGACGGGTCGCGCTCAAGCTGCTGGTCGCCGGGCCCGAGTCGAGCGTCCGCCTGCTGCGCGAGGCCCAGGCGCTGGCCCGGCTGTCACACCCGAACGTGGTGCAGATCCACGACGTCGGGGTGCACGACGGGCAGGTGTTCCTGGCGATGGAGTTGGTCGCGGGCCAGACGCTGCGGGCGTGGCTCGAGGCCGGGCCGCGGCCGTGGCGGACGATCGTGCGGGTGTTCGTCGAGGCCGGGCGCGGGCTGGCGGCGGCGCACGCGGCGGGGATCGTGCATCGCGACTTCAAGCCGGACAACGTGCTGATCGGCGGCGATGGGCGGGCCCGGGTGGCGGACTTCGGGCTCGCACGGCAGCTCGCGGGCGGCGACGCTGCGGGGCCGACGGATCCGGCCGCGGCGGCGCCGTCGACGGCGTTCGCGGTGCCGCTGACGCAGAGCGGCGTGCTGCTCGGGACGCCGGCGTACATGTCCCCGGAGCAGTTCGATGGCGGCCGCGCCGACGCGCGCAGCGACCTGTTCGCGTTCTGCGTCGCGCTGTACGAGGCGCTCTACGGCCGCCGCCCGTTCCGCGCCGACGACCTGATGACGCTGCTGGCCAAGATCCGCGCCGGCGCGCTGGCCGAGCCGCCGGCCGCGAGCCCGGTGCCGCGATCGATCTTCGAGCAGCTGCGGCGCGGCCTCGCTTACGCGCCCGCGGACCGACCCGCGAGCCTGGAGCGGCTGCTCGCCGACCTCACGCACGACCGCGGGGCCAGGCGGCGCCGCTGGCTGCTGGCGGGCGGCCTGGTGGCGCTCGGCGGGGGCGCGGCCGCGGCGGCGCTGACGTGGGCAGGGCCGGCCGGCGAGGCTGCCTGCAGCGCGGACGCGGGGCTGGCCGAGCTGTGGAACGACGAGGTGAAGGCGTCGCTGGCGAGCTCGCTGGTCGAGGTCGCGCGCGCGCCGGGGCAGCGCGAGCGGGTGCGCGACGGGCTACAGGGCTACGCCGACGCGTGGTCGGCGGCGCGGCGCGAGGCCTGCCTCGATCACCGCCGCGGGGTCGACTCGGAGGCCGTCCGCGGGCTCCGCAGCCGCTGCCTCGACCGCCGCCGCAGCGCCTTCGAGGGGGCAGTGCGGCTGGTCCGCGCGGCCCGACCCGGCGACGACGTGGTCCGCGTGGTCGCCGGCTTGCCGGCGATCGCCGACTGCGCCCGCGTCGACGCGCTGCTGGCCGCGCCGGCGCGTGACCCGGCGCGCGAGGGCGAGATGGCGGCGGTCGAGCGCCGACTCGACGGCGCGCGCACGCTGGCCGACGCCGGGCGCCTGGACGACGCGGACGGCGAGATCGCGGGCGCGCTGGCCGACGCCGAGGCGCTGGGCGAGCGCGGGCTGGTCGGGCAGGCGCGCCTGGCCGCGGGGCGGGTGGCGATGATCCGCGCGGCCTGGGCCGATGCAGTGAGCGCGCTGCGGCTCGCCCTCGCCGACGCGCTGGCCGCGAGCGACGATCCGACGGCCGCGGAGGTGGTGGCGCGGCTCGTGTACGCGCGGGCGCAGACCGGGCAGGAGCGGCCGGCGGTGATCCTCGCCGACGTGCCGGTGGCCCAGGTGCTGGTCGATCGCCAGGGCCCGCAGGCGTTCGCGCGCCGCCGCTTGCAGGCCAACCTCGCCTATGTCCACGTGGCGGCCGGCGACCTGGCGACGGCGCGAGCGACGATCGCCGAGGCGACCGCCGATCTCGCGTCGGTGGTCGACGCCGATCCGTTCGAGTCGGCCAACTTCCTGCGCGGCTTCGCGGTCCTCACCGACGATCCGGCGCTCCGACGCGACGCGTTCACGCGGTCGGAGGCGATCTTGCGCGAGCTGCTCGGCGAGGACCACCTCGACCTGCTGGGCCTCCGGCTGTACCGCGGGCGCACCGCACTCGACTTGACGGAGGCCGATGAGCAGCTCGCCGACGCGTGCGCCGGCTACGACCGCGTCGTCGCTCCCGCGGCGCGGCACGACCCGTCGTGCGCCGAGTGTGGGCTGTTGCTCGGCGGCATCGCCCGCGAGCGCGACGACCTGACCGCCGCGCTGGCCCGCTACGGTGACGCCGAGACCTGCGACGCCGGGGCGCCGCGGCTCCGGATCGACGCGCGTCGACAGCTGGCGCGAGCCCACGGAGCGCGGCTCCGCGGCGAGTTCGCGGCGGCGATCGCGGCGGCCGAGCGGGCGGCGGAGCTGTGGGCGCCGTACGCCACCCCGGACCGGCCGTGGGTCGAGCTTCCGCGCGCGGAGGCCTGGCTGGTGCAGGGCGAGGCGGAGCTCGGCCGCGGCGACCGGACGGCCGCGCGCGAGCGGCTGAGGCTGGCGCACGAGGTGTTCGCGCGGCAGGCGGAGCGGCAGATCGACGCGCTGCCGCGGTATCACCGGGCGCGGGCGGCCGAGCTGCTGGCGGAGCTCGAGTGGGTGGACCCCGCCAGCCGGGCGCGCGCGCGCGAGCTGGCCGGCGAGGCGCGGGCGTTCCACGCCAGCCGCGGCGAGGCCGGGGCGGCCCGCGTCGCTGTCCTCGACGCCTGGCTCGCCGACCACCCGCTCGCAGCGCAGTGAGCGGGTGGATTGATCATATGTCCCTCAGGACATGGCCTTCAAGACACTCACACGATAGCCCGGGCGGGCTCAGTTGGTCTTGCGGATGATCAGGATCGGGTCGAGCACGATCAGCTTGCCGAGGCGCTCCGTGGCGTCGATCGTGACCTCGACGCGCCAGGAGTAGTCGGCGGCCGCGGTGGCAGGGAAGTTGGCCGTGTAGACGCCTGCGCTGGCGGTGAACGAGACCGACGGGGCGCTGCCGATCGGGGTGGCGGTGACGCCGGTGATCGCGGGGGTGCCGCTCGTCGAGTCGACGGTGCACTGGACCGAGGAGGAGGTGGTGGTGGCGGTCACCTGGTCGCGCGGGTTCATCTGCGGCGGCACCGCGGCCGAGGCGTCGGATTCGAGCAGCAGCACATAGCCGGCGGCGTCGGTGGCCTCGCTGAAGTGGACGGGAATCGTCGATGTGTAGTTCGCCATCGAGGCGGGACTCTATAGCAATTGCGCGCGGCCGGGCTACGGCGCGCGCGCGACTTTCACGGCCGGTCGCGTGAATACGCCCTCCGTGAGGACCTTGTCACGCAGCGGGCCGCGTGTTACCGGCTTTCTGCAGGAGAATCGCACGCTTCGAGGCGAGGCGGTGACGTGGAGGCGACCACCCGCGAGAGCAAGGCGCTCGTCGACCGCGACACGGTCGACGCCGACGCGTGGCCGCGGGGCGAGCTTTCGCCCGAGTCGGACGAGCCGCAGCAGATCGGCCGCTATCGCGTGCTGGGCCGGATCGGCGCCGGCGGCATGGGGACGGTCTACGCGGCCCACGATCCGATGCTCGGGCGCGAGGTGGCGATCAAGCTGGCGCGCGTCGACGGGCCGGCGTCGCTCGAGAGTCGGCTGCTGCGCGAGGCCCGGCTGCTGGCGCAGGTCCGTCACCCGAACGTGGTGGAGCTGCACGACTTCGGGAAATTCCGCGGCCAGATCTTCATCGTGATGGCGCGGATCCACGGCCAGACCCTGCGGGCCTGGCAGCGCGAGCAAGAGCGGCCGTGGCGGGACACGGTCGCGATGTACGTGGCCGCGGCGCGCGGACTGCAGGCGGCGCACGCGGCCGGTCTGGTCCACCGCGACTTCAAGGCCGACAACGTGCTGGTCGGCGACGACGGTCGCGTCTACGTGGTCGACTTCGGCCTGGCCCGGCCGACCGCGGTCGACGTCGCCGGCGACGCGCCGGTGATTCCGCCGATCGCCTCGTCGTCGCTCGACTCGCCGCTGACGCGCACCGGGGCGGTGGTCGGCACGCCGGCTTACATGGCGCCGGAGCAGCGCGCGGGTCGGCCTCCCGATGTCCGCAGCGACATCTACAGCTTCTGCGTGTCGCTGTACGAGGCGCTGCACGGGCGGCGGCCGGAGTACCGCAGCGACCCGACGACGGCGCGCCCGGGCAAGGGCGACGTGCCGCGGCGGATCGACCGCGCGCTGGCGCGAGGCCTGGCGCCGGCGGCCTCGCAGCGCTACGCGACGTTCGAGCCGCTGATCGCGGCGCTCGAGCGCGACCCGGCGCGGTGGTGGCGGGCCATCGCGGTGGCGGTGGTGCTGCTGGTGACGGGCGGCTTCGCCGGCCTGATGGCGTCCGAGAGCGAGGGGCCGCATGCGGCCTCGTGCGAGGCGGCGACGCGCCGCATCGACGAGGTGTGGGGGGCCCCGCAGCGCGACGCGCTGGTCGCCGGCTTCGCCGCGCCGGGCGAGTACACGCGCGCGCTCGGGAGGCGCGTGGCCGCGGCGCTCGACGATTACGCCGACGAATGGCAACAGGCGCGGCGGCGGGCCTGCGAGGCGACGAGCGAGCTGTCGGCGGATTCGGCGGCGCGGCTGCACCGGCAGATCGGCTGCCTCGAGCGCGCGGCCCAGGGGCTCGGGCGCGCGGTCGAGGTGCTGGGGTTCGCCGGCGGGGCGGACGCGGAGCAGGCGATGGGCGTGGTCGAGGCGCTGCCGCCGATCGATGCTTGTCGCGCGCCGGCCGGCGACGACGGCGACATGGCTGAAAAGACAGGTCTCGTCGACGATCTGCGGCGGGCGCTGAGCGCAGCGCGGGTGCAGGCGGCGGCGGGCATGCGGCGCGAGGCGCTGCGGCTGGCCGAGCAGGTGCGGGCGCGGGCCGAGGCGGTCGGCGATCCGGGGCTGCAGGCCGACGCGCTGCTGACCGTCGGGCGCATGCGGGCCGAGGACGGCGAGATCGCGGCGGCCGAGAGCAACCTGCTGGCCGCGATCGACGTCGCCGAGGCGCGCGGCCTCGACGACACTGTGGCCAGCGGATGGGTCGCGCTGGCGACGGTGGCGGCGCGCCTGCAGGTCGACCCCGAGCGCATGCGCGAGCGGGCGCGCCGGGCCCAGGCGCTGCTCGACCGGATCGGCGACAGCGGGCCGCGCCGGGCCACGCTGCTCAACGCGCTCGGGGTCGCGGCAGTGGCCGAGGGGCGCCACGCGGAGGCGGTGCGGCTGCACCGCGAGGCCTACGAGCGGCTGCGCTTCGCCGGCGGTCCGCCGCTCGAGTCGATCCGCACGCTGCAGAGCCTGGCCAACGCGCTCGAGGCGCTCGGCCGCCACGACGAGGCGCTGGCCAGCTTCGGCGAGGCGCAGCGGCTGGGCGCGGAGCACCTGGGGCCGCGCCACCCGCAGCGCGCCCGCGTGGCGCACGACCTCGGGGTGCTGCTGCTGCGCTCGGGCGAGCCGGCGCGGGCGCGCGAGCTGCTCGACGCGGCGCTGGCGATCTGGACCGACACGTACGGCTCGGTCTGCGTCGAGTGCGGGCGGGCCCACTCGTCGCTGATGGGCCAGGCGAGCGCGGAGGGCGAGCTCGGTCGCGCGGAGCACCATGCCCGCCAAGCTCTGGCGATCTACCGCCAGGTGCTGCCGGGCGACCACCCGGACCTGGCGGCGGCGCTGGTCAACCTCGGGGCGGTGCTGCACTGGCGCGGCGACTTCGCGGGGGCGGTGCCGGCCTACGGCGAGGCGCTGCGGCTGCAGGAGCGCGTCTTGCCCGAAGGCCACCTGCATCGCGCGATCACCGAGAGCAACCTGGGCGAGAGTCTGGTGGCGTTGCAGCGCCACGCGGAGGCGCTGCAGCGATTCGCTGCAGCGGAGCCGGTCGCTCGCGCCGCCGGCCAGCCCGGCGAGGAGCTGCTGCTGCTGGTGCTGCGCAACAAGGCGAGGGCGCTGCAGGGCACCGGCGAGGTCGCGGCCGCCAGAGTCGCGCTCGAGCAGGCGCGCGCGCTGCTGAAGCGCGACCCGGGCCGCGCGCAGGAGTTCGCCGAGGTCGAGCAGGCGCTGGCGCAGCTGCAGGTCCGGGCGGGCTGAGGGCGCGGGTGCATTCATTGTGAGGATGTCTCGGAGGACAGGGTCCTTCGGACATGCGCCGTGACCGCGGGTGCGCGGCGGTCTTCGTGTCCGCCGGCGCGCCGTGCTACCGTCGCGCGTGCTCTTCATTCGCGTCGCGCGCTACCTCCTGGCCATGGCAGCGCTCATACCGATCGCCGGCCTGCTCGGGGTGCCGTTCGCGTATCCGCTCCTCGTGCTCGCCGCGACCGCGCTGGTCTACCGCCTCGAGCGCGAGCCGATGTCCGAGCTCGGGCTGACTCCGACTTTCAGACGGATCGGCCTCGGCCTGCTCGGCGTCGTCGTCGGCGCGGCGATGGTGGCGATCCGTTCGTTCACCGTGAGCGGGGTCTTCGGCGGGCGCGTCGACCTCGATCTCTCGGTGCCGGCGGTGTTCCTGCTGTCGTCCGTCCTGGTCGAGGAGCTGCTGTTCCGCGGCTATCCGTTCATGAGGCTGGTCGACGCCCGCGGCAGGTGGACCGCGATCCTCGTCTTCGCGGTCGCCTTCGGGGTGTACCACTGGGTCCAGTGGGGGCTGTGGAACCAGCCGGTGGCCATGCTGTTCACGCTGCTCTCGACCGGGTCCGCCCACGTGCTGTTCGCGGTGGCGTTCCTGCGCAGCCGGTCGCTGTGGCCGGCGATCGGCCTGCACCTCGGCTGGAACGTCGCCGATCAGGCCCTGGCGGTGCACGGCGCGCCGGGCACTGCCGCGTTTCTCACCGGCTTCGCGGTCTCCGAGCTGCTGGTCGCGGCGGTCGTCCTGGCGATGCTGCGCGGCCTGCCGCGGTCACACGCTGCGCCCGCGTAGGAGCGCGATAAGCCTTCGGGACATGTCCAAAAGGATATGTCCTTTGGCGCATGTGCGTGCTCACGGCTCGCTGTAGCCGAGCACGCGGGCGCGGAGCTGGCCGGTGGCGGGCTCGGTCTGCAGGGTCGAGGCGCCGGCGCGGCTCGAGCGGCGGGGCACCTCGGGCAGGGTCAGCTCGGTGCGCTCGACGGGGGCGCCGTCGCGGACGAGGGTGACCTCGACGTGGACGTCGCCGACGGTGCGGTCGCCGTGGTTGGTGACGGTCACCGGGACCACGTAGTGCGGGGGCTCGACGTCCTCGGTGCGCGTCGCGGCGCCGACGTGGATACCGAGCCGCGGCGGCCGGTCGTCGTGGCGCACCGCGAGGATGACGAGGTAGCCGACGATGCCGAGCACCAGCGCGAGGCCGACGGCGAACACGGTCCATTCGAGCCAATTTTTGCGGATGGTCATCGCGCTTGGAGGAGCAGGCGCCCGGCGGACGCGCCGATGGCGGTGGGGAGGCCGAGGACGATCACCTGCGCGAGGCAGGCCGGGAGGTCGCAGCCGTCGAAGCGGCCGAAGAACCACAGCAGGGCGACCGAGGCGAGGATGGCGGCGACGTAGCTGGCGATCGAGCCGCTGAGCACGGCGATCCGCGGCGGCCGCACCTCGGGGCGGGAGGTGTTGACGAAGTCGCTGAAGTGCAGGACGAGCGCGCCGACGGCCAGGGTGACGCCGGTGAGGCCGAGCAGCGACCACTCGCGGAGGGTGCCGCCGATCTCGGGGATCTCCTCGGTCGGGGCGATGTTGGCGGCGACCAGCACGGCGCCGCACAGCGACAGCGACATCTGGCCGAGGAAGCTCAGGTCGTCGCGCTCGCCGCTCATGCCGCCGTCGTTGTCGTCGCCGCCGCCGAGCTGAGCGGTGCCGACCGAGACGCCGATCGCCACCGCCAGGCCGCCCACCAGCACCTTGCCGAGCAGCTCGGGCCCGGCCATGTCGGGGCCGATGCGCCCGAGCAGGACCAGCAGCGCGGCCGAGAGCAGCAGGCCGAGGCCGAGCTCCTCGATCGAGTCGAGCACGACCTCGAGCGCGCCGGCGTCCTGCCGCAGCCCGGCGTAGCGGTTGTAGCCGAGCAGCAGCACGAACACGCCGCCCAGGCCGAGCAGCAGCCGCTCCGGCGCGAGCAGCTCGCCGGCGCGCCAGATCTCCCCGGTGTAGAGCAGCGGCAGGCTGAACAGCAGGCCCCCGGCGATGCCGCGCCCGTACTCCCGCAGCGACTGGTCGACCGTCGGCGATCGCCGGCGATCGCCGGCGCGTCGCTCGAGGTCGTCTTTCGCGGCGGTCATGTTCGGCTCCTTCTAACACGTCGGCGCGGCGTCCGAGCGCAGGGGCCTCGAGCTCCGGCGGCGCCCGGCGCGGACCACGAGGGCGGCCTGCGGCGGCGCGGAGCTCGAGGGACGGGCCAGGAATGCGGCGCGGCAGCGCGCGGCGAAGGCGCTGCGACTCATGACATTGGCATCCGGCGAATGCTCGCACGCGCGGCGGGTCACCGGCGCGGCGGCGCGCGGCGAGGGCGCGACTCATGGCATTGGCGTCCGGCGAATGCTCGCACTCGTCGTCAGCGCGGCGCCGCGTCCGCGCTCGCCGGCTTGCGCAGGCGCAGGACGTAATTCTCCGTCAGCTCCGCGACCTCCTCCTCGCGCACGAGCTCGAAGCCGTCGGCGAGCAGCTCGGCGAGGAAGACGTCCTTGCCGGCGCGGACGTGGTCGAGCATCGCCGGGCTGGTCTTGCCGGGGATCCGCTCGAGCTCGACGAGCACCAGCTCGCCGCCCGGACGCAGGGCGGCGCGCAGCGATCGCATCATGGTGCGCGGGTACTCGAAGTGGTGATAGGCGTCGCACATGAACAGGAGGTCGATCGAGTCGGGCGGCAGCGGCGTGCGATCTTCGGGGGTCACCATCGTCTCGACGTTGCCGAGCCCCGCGGCGCGCGCCTCGGCGGCGATGTTGTCGAGCAGGCCGGGGTTGATGTCGAGCGCGTAGACCTTGCCGCCGGGGCCGACGGCGCGCGCGAGCAGCAAGGTGAGGAAGCCCGAGCCGGCGCCGACGTCGGCGACGACGGCCCCGGGCCGGGCGGCGACGACGTCGACGACGCGCTCGCGCTGGGCCCAGATCTCCCGCGACTCGGACTGCAGCCGCCGCACCAGCCGCCGGGTGTCGCGCCGACGCCAGTCGTCGTTAATGCCAGGCTTGACGCTGACCTCGGGGGCGTCGGCGGTGGGGATTGTGAGAGCGGGGTCGGGTGCGGTGACGGGGGAGGGGGTCGTCGCCGGCCGCGGTGCGCCGGCGCGAGCGACGGGGGCGGCGCAGGCACCCAGCAGGAGCAGCGAGAGGCCGAGAGCGGGTCGCACGGCCGCAGTCTACAACGCCGAGGCCGGGCGTGGGAATGCCCTGCGGGAGCGGGCGAGGGCAGATAAAGATGGCCGTTGGGGCATGTTCATCGGGGCAGATCATCGAGCCGGATGCCACGCGTCGAGATGAATATGTTCTTCGATGCATGTTCAATGAGACATGTGTCCGCGGGCAGGTTCGCGCGATCAATGGCGCGCCAGGGTGCCGAGGCCGCGGCGGGCTGCGCCGAGGCCGGCGAGGGCCCAGCGCGGCGAGGATGTCCGAAGGGCCAGGTCATTCGTGCGGCCCTCATGGCGAGCCGCCCCGGAGAGCGCGCGCGTCAGCGTCCTGTTCGCGGCTTGGATGTCCGAAGGGGCAGGTCCTTCGTACGGCCCCGTGGCGAGCCCGTGCCGCCCCGGAGAGCGCGTGCGTCAGCGTCCTGGCGATCGTGGCAGCCCTGCGGCGGGCATGCGTCGCGCCCGCGGGCTCACGGGCGCATGGCGAGCGTCCGCCGCGAGGCCCACGTCCACGGCATGTCGGCGGCCTCCCAGCGGAAGCGGCCCCAGTTCGCGAAGTACGGCTGCTCCTCGCGCCAGCTCGCGTACTCCGATGCGCGGCCGAAGGCGACGCCCTCGAACGACCAGGCGTGCGCGAACAGCTCGGCGCCGTCGGTGCAGCGCAGGAAGACCGCAGCGATCCTGGCCTCGCGCAGAGCCGCGTCGTCCTCGGCGACCAGCTCGAGCGCGGAGATCGGGGCGGGCTCGCGCGCGGGATCGAGGGTGAAGCCCTCGCCGCCGAGGATGCACAGGTCCTCGGCGCTGTCGCTGTCGATCCGGTCGGGCAGCTGCAGCCGCGCGGCGGGGGTCGCAGTCAGGATGCCCTGATCGTTGTCGAACCAGACGAACCCGTCGTTGAGTTCGAGCCAGAACCCCGCGAGCAGGTGCGGCCGGTAGAACGGCAGCGGGTGCTCGTCGGAATGGCGGAGCCCGAGCACGAGCAGGTTGCTCAGCCCCCCGCGTGCGAGCGCGGCGAGCGTGCGGTCGAGAGGCGCGTCGTCGGGCATCGGCGCGGCGAGCGTAGCATCACGCGCCGCGGCGGATCCGGCAGGCGCCGCCTGGAGCGTGACCGCGGGAGCGGCTCGTCGGCGCGGCGCGGTTCCGGCGAGCTCGCGGTCAGCGCTTGTTGAGGGCCGCGAGCCGGTCGCTCAGGTCCCCGTAGTCGCGCTGGGCTTCGAGGACGATCGTCTGGGCGTCACGGTCGCCGCGCTCTGGAAAGAACTTGCGCGCCAGCTCGGCGATGGCCGGCTGCGGCGTCTCGCCTTCGGTCGACCCGTACTCCACGACCTCGTACGGGCCGACGCCGGCGGCCAGCAGGTGCAGGAAGTCGGCGAGGTCCTTGGCGACCGGGCCGACCTCGCCCTCCGAGCCGAGGAAGACGACGGGCTGCTCGACCAGCGGCCGTGCGGCGCCGCCGTCGTGCTGGACCACCCAGAACGCCACCAGGCCGCCCGAGCCGTCCTGCGCGAACACCCGGAACTCGTGCTCCGCCGCCGGATTGCCGGTCCACGCCTTGGGCCCGCCGGCCTCGATCTCGGCCAGCATCTCGAAGTCGATGTCGCCGAGGCCGTCGCCGTCCTGCAGCTCGTTCAGGGCCGCCAGCGCCGGGGGCAGCGGCTCGTTCTTGGGCGCCCGGCTGCCGCGCTTCGGGAACACGCGCGCCGGCGTGGGGGTCGCGCTCGCCTGCGCCTCCGCGGCCCACTTCTCGAGCGCAGGATCGTCGTCGTCGAGCTCCTCGAGCTGGAGCCGCACCTCGACGAAGGTGTCGTCGTCCTGGTCGTAGACGAACTCGACCTCGTGGCCGTCGACGCGCCGCACGACGTAACCGCGGTACATCGGCGAGTCCCACGTGCCGTTCTCGAGCCGCAGCGCCAGCGCCTTCGCGTCGGCCTCGGGCAGCGAGACGGCGAACTCGCCGGCGATGCGCCCGGTGAACGACGGGCGGAACTCGATCGACGACAGATAGGCGACGTACTTGCCGCCCTCCTTGCGCGGCGGATAAAAGCCGGCGCGCCGCACCTCCGCCTGGTAGTTCAACACCAGGCCGGCCTCCTTGTCGCGGACGTCGTAGAGCATGTCGGTCTTCGTCACGACGGGCGGCGACTTGAGGCCGCGCGCCGCGTGGAAGGCGATGACCGCGGGGTCGTCGGTGCGTCGGCCGAGGAGCGGGAGGACTTGCTCGAACAGGTCGTCGGAAGGTGTCGCCATGCGCGAGGCGAGGACACGGCATCGCGGCTGCGCTGTCAAGCCTGCCGGCCCTTCGCGGCGGGCTCGGCTTGCGGGTATGTCCCGAAGGACATGCCCCCTAGGTGCCCCACGTCCGGGCGAGCGCCGCGTCGCGGGCGAAGTCGCGGAAGTCTCGCGCGGGGCGGCCGAGCACGCGGGCGACGTCGCCGGTGAGGTGGGCGTTGTGGCCGTCGAGCAGCTGGGCGAACAGGTCGCGACTGGAGCGCGTGATTCACGACGCCGCAGGAGTCGCCGCGAGGATCACGAGGTAGCCGTCCTCGAGAAACAGGACGGAATTCGGCGCCATGGTGAGGCCGCGGGGCGGGGTCTTCGTCGGTTCCTCGCAGAGCAGGGCGGGGCCGCGTTCGAGTCGCCAGACCCGCACGGATTCGGCGCTCGCGGTGGCGAGGACGCCGCTGACCGGATCGATCGCGAGGCCGAGCACTGCGGTGGTGTGGGCTGGCCACGCGTGGAGAGTCGCGCCGGTCGCCGCGTCCAAGGCGGTGACGCGGCCGTCGCGGTGTCCGATGTAGATCGCGCCGCGGGTCGCCACGAGCCGTGATACGGCGCCCTGGCCGGCGATCGTCCGCGTGAGCGTGCGGGTCGCCGCGTCCCAGAGCCGCACGCTGCCGTCGAGGTGGCCCGAGACGATGGTCGCGCCCTCCGGATCGAGGAAGGCGGCGTCCGCGAGCGAGACGTCCTCGCCGGCGTTGACGATGAAGATGGCGCCGGACGGGAGCTCGGCGACGCGGAGCGCAGCGTGGGGAGGCCGCGCGTAGAGCAGGCGCGTGCGGGCCTCGGAGACGTGACGGACGAGCAGATGGCCGCCGTCGAGCGCGTGGTCGTGGACACCGCCGCGGATGTTGCCGGTCGTGGTGTCGAGGAGCTCGATCGACTCGTTGTCGTAGATGAAGAGGGTCGGGAGCGCGAGGGCGATGAACTCGCCGCGGAGCGGGTGGCCGTGCCCGGCGAGGCTGAAGGGCCCGCAGAACCGGCCGGTCGCGAGGTCCCAACGCTGCGGCTGCAGGCCCCAGCCGGACATGAGCGCCTCGCCGCGCGAGGGCTCGGGCAGCACGCTGGTGTACGCGCTGCCCGCGGTGTCGAAGCGGCGTGGGCCGGAGCCGAGCTGCCAGGCGCCGACGTGGTCCGCCCCGCGACGAGCACCAGGCCGCCAGGCGCGGCGGCGAGGGCCTGCGCGGGCTCGGGGAGCCGTGTGTGCGACAGGAGCTCGTCGCCGCGGGCGTCGAAGAGCTGCAGGTGGTTCGAGAGGGCGACCAGGAGCGCCGGTGTGGGGTCCTGCGCGGAACCGGGGAGCCACAGGACCCGCGCCGCGGGATCGCTGGCGTCGCGTTCGGAGATGATCTCGCCGGTCTCGAGGTCGACGATGGCGAGCGTGTGCGCGGTGGTGATGGCCAGGTGGCGGCCATCCGGCGCGATGGCGACGGAGTGGACGCGGTCGCTGCCGTCGAGCACGAGGCTGCGTCCGTCCTGCGTGTCCCAGACGAGGATGTCGTCCGGTCGATCGGCCATGAACGCGAGCACGCGCCGTCCGTCGGGGTGGGCGAGCAGGGTGCCGGCCTGGTCGGTGTCCGGGTCGGCTCGCGGGTGCGCGCGCAGGACCTCGCCGGAGCCGAGGTCGAGGAGCAGCAGGCCGCGCTCGCGGGTCCACAGCACGGCCTGGTGGGCGGACAGCGAGCGGACCGCCACGAGGTCGTCGCTCTGCTCCTCCGGGAGCGTGTAGACGCGGCGGGTGAGCGCTCCGGTCGCGGCGTCGATCTCGTCGAGCTCGAGCGAGGAGGCGAGCAGGACGCGGGTGGTGCCCGCGATCACGGAGGCGGAGCAGAACGCCGGGAAGCGAGCGACGACCGAGCCATCCGCGCTGGTGATGCGAGCCTCGCCGGAGCCCTGGATCACGAAGAGGCCGGCGGCCACGGGCTCGATCGCGGTGACCCCTGCGTCCGCGAGCGGGAAGCTGAAGCTCGGGAGCAACCGTGGCCCGACGGGCACGTGACGAATGCAGCGAAACTCGGCCACTCGGTCGAGAGTATCAGCTCTGCGGATGGATACGGCGCGTCGGCGAGACGACGCGCGTGAATCAGCCGACGGTGCTTCCGGGTCGCACCGTGGTCGCTCGCTACTGACAGTCAGGGGATGCCGGCGAACGTCGCCGCGATCGCGGCGCGCGTGCGCTTGGAGGTCACGTCGCGCACGAATGGATCGGCGGACGGGGCGATCGTCACGAGGGCGACCACGCCGGCGTAGAGCACGGCGGTGATGAACCACTGGCGACGGCTGCCGAGCTTGAGCGCGGTGCCGAAAGATCGCTTGATGCGCGCGCCGACGAGGTCGACGCTGAACAGCTCGTCGAGCGCGAGGTGGACGAGGAAGCCGCCGGTGAGGAACACGCCCGCGAGCCAGGCGGGGGTCGGCGCGAGGTGGAAGGCGCGCGAGGCGACGAGCACCGCAGCGACGCCGACCAGCGCGGCGAACGGGAGCGAGTGCACGAGGCCGCGGTGGACGCACAGCCAGGCGGTGAAGCCACGCAGGCCGACGCGGATCAGCAGGAAGGCGGCGACGGCCGCGAGCGCGACGAGCCACGGCGCGAGGTCGTCGTGGAGCGCCAGGACGGCGGTCGCGGCCGCGGCCACGGCGAGGGCGCCGAAGATGATGCGGGTCGGCACGGAGCTGTCGGCGTCGATGTCGGGCAGCATGCCGCCGAGCACGCCGAGGCCGAAGCAGACGCCGCCGACCAGCGGCGTCGCCAGGCCGCCCGCGACCGCCAGGCCCGCGGCGAGCGCCGAGGGGATCGCCGCACCGAGGACGTGGACGCGAAAGTTGGCCATGAAGCGGGCGCGAGCTTAGGCCGGACCGGGCGACATGTTCAAACGGAAGGCCGCGGCCGACTCGCGCGCTGCTGCGCGCGAGCGCGTGGCTGCGCTCGCGCCGACGGTGCGTCCGCGAGCGCAGCGATGCGGGGACGTCACGCCAGGAAGCCGCCGTCGACGGCGAGCGTGGTGCCGGTGACGTAGGACGCGTCGTCGGAGGCCAGCCACAGGACTGCGCGGGCGATCTCCTCCGGCTCGGCGAGGCGCCCGAGCGGGACGCGCTGGGCCATGACTTCGGGGTGGCCGCCGGTGAAGCGGTCGAGCATCGGCGTGGCGACGGGGCCGGGCGCGACCGCGTTGACGCGGATCTTGTGCGGCGCGAGCTCGAGCGCGGCGGAGCGCGTGAGACCCTCGACCGCGAACTTGGTCGCGGCGTAGACGCTCGCGCCCGCCATGCCGCGCATGCCGGCGACCGAGCCGAGGTTGACGATCGCGCCGCCGGGGCCGCGCAGGAGCGCGGGGATCTCGGCCCGCAGCGCCCGCCACACGCCCTTGACGTTGGTGTCGAAGGCGCGGTCGAAGGCGGCCTCGTCGCCGCCGTCGATCGCCCCGGTGACCTCGACCCCGGCGTTGTTGACCGCCACGTCGAGGCGGTCGAAGCGGCGCAGGCCGGCGGCCACCAGCGCCTCGAGGCCGCCGGAGGCGGTCACGTCGGTGGCGAGGAACAGCGCCTCGGCGCCGCGCTCGCGCAGCTCTGCGGCCAGCGCGTCGCCGGCCTTCGCGTCGCGGCTGCCGAGCACGAGCCGGGCCCCGGCGGCCGCGAAGGCCCGCGCAGTCGCGCGGCCGATGCCCGAAGAGATGCCAGTGATGAGTACGACCTTGTCGGTGAAGTTGGCCATGGTTGTTGCCTCGCTGTCTGCGGCAGAACATGGCGGCAGGCGGCCGCGCGCAGTAGACCCGACGGGCACAAGGGACTCTTGCGTCGCGCGCAACAATCGGAAAAACTCGCGGGATGGATCTACTGAGCCAGATGGCGACGTTCGTGCGGATCGTGGAGGGCGGCAGCCTGTCGGCCGCGGCCCGTCGCCTGCGCCTGTCGACCCCGGCGATCAGCCGCCAGCTGCGCGCGCTCGAGGAGGAGCTCGGCGCGACTCTGGTGCTGCGGACGACGCGGCGCCTGACCGTGACGGAGGTGGGGCGGGCGTACTACGAGCGCTGCGTCCAGATCTTGCGCGAGGTCGAGGAAGCCCAGGCGGGGGCCCGCCGCCGCGACGCGGTCGAGGGCCGGCTGGTGGTGGCGGCGTCGGTGACGTTCGGCGGGCTGCGGGTGGCGCCGACGCTGCCGGCGCTGCTGGCCGCGCACCCGCGCCTGCGCGTCGACCTGCGCCTCGAAGACCGCCTGACCGACCTGGTCGGCGACGGGGTCGACGTGGCGATCCGCGCGACCACGCTGCTGCCCCAGGCCTCGGACGCGCTGATCGCAGTGCCGCTGCTCACCGTGCCGCGCGTGGCAGTGGCCGCGCCGAGCTACCTGCGCCGCCGCGGCGAGCCGAAGGAGCCGGCCGCGCTGGCCCGCCACGACGCGCTGGTGCAGGTCTACGGCTCCGGCGCGCCCGCGACCCGCTGGCGCTTCTCCCGGCCGCCGCGCGAGGAGACGGTGCCCGTGCGCGAGGTGCTGGCCTGCAACGTGCTGGCGGTGCTGCGCGACGCGGCCGTCGCCGGCCTCGGCGTGGCGCTGCTGCCCGACTGGCTGGTCGCCGCCGAGCTGGCCGCCGGCAAGCTGCGGGCGATCTTGCCGCAGTGGACGACCGCGGGGGCGTCGGTGGCCGCGCTCTACCGCGTCGAGCTGCGCGGCACCCCGCGCGTGCGCGCGTTCGTCGAGCACCTCCGCGGCGCGCTGGCGTGAGTCATGTGGATCGCCTAAGGGTCATGTTCCACGAGACATATCGTCGACATTGCCAGCTGGCGTGGATGTCCAATGGGACATGTGCATGATGTTGGCCGGATGTCCCCGAGGTCATGTCGATGGAGCTCGCGGCGCTCACTCGAGCGCGACCGCGAACAGGTGCTCGCCGTCTTCGGCCCAGACGATCCCGGTCAGATAGATCGTGCCGGCCTCGTCGAGGGCGACGGTCATGCCGAGGCTGGTGGGATCGCAGGCGTACACCGCGACGACCTCGCCGTTCGCGTCGAGTCGGACCGCGGCGGCCACGTTCGCGTCGCCGAGGAGCGCGGGGACTGCCAGGGCGATCTCGCCGGCCTCGTTGATCGCCAGCCCGGCAACGGCGCCGTGGGCCAGCTGCGGCAGCTCGATCACCTTGTCCCATTGCACGCTGCCGTCGGCCGCCAGGCGGATCACGTGGGGCGGCCAGCTGTACGACGCCGCCACGACCTCGCCGCTCTCGGCGATGTCGGCGTGGCCGCGCGGATCGGTGGCGAACGGGTGCTCCCACAGCACGGAGGCGTCGGGCGCGAGGGCGAGGACCGCACCCTCGGCGCCGTGGCGCAGCGCCGCCGCGACCCCGGCGGTGTTCATGGCGAACGGGTCGTCGAAGCGCTTGTCGACGATCGTCTTGTCCCACACGGTCGCGCCGGCGGCGTCGTAGCGCTCGACGCGGTCGTGCGCGCGGTCGCTGACGAGCGTCGTGCCGTCGGGCGCGACAGTCACGCGGCCGGCGAACTCGTGCCGGTCGGACGGCGGGCCGCGATCGATCTCCCAGAAAGGCGCACCGGTCACCGCGAACTTGCGCAGCCCCTTGCGACCCTTCACCTCGTCGTGGAACGACAGGTACAGGTTGTCGCTCGCGTCGAAGCCGCCCCAGCCCCACGGCGACGGGGCGTCGAGCTGGCCGACGAGCTGGCCGGTCTCGTCGAGGTCGAGGACCGACCACGAGCTCGTCACGCGCAGGTGTCCGCGCGAGTCGACGCGGGCCGCGCCCGGCTCGCTCTGCGTCGGCTCGACGAAGCGCCAGCGGGCGCCGGCGCAGGTGAACTGCTCGAGCGGGACGCCGGGGTCGGGCGGGATCTCGGTGTCGGCGGTGTCGAAGCCCGTCGCGCCGGTGTCGTCGCCGGAGGTCGCCGTGGTGGTCGGTGGGGGGGCGGTGGCGGAGCCGGGGCCGGGGGGGCCGCTGCCGGGGCTGCCCGGGCCGGTGCCCTCGCTCGAGTCGGAGCCGGACTCGCCCGGCGCTGCGGGCCCGCAGCCGGCCACCAGGCACGCCGCCGCGCCCCAGATCGTCATGTTTCGCCGCGTAAACCAAGCCATGCATGGAGGATGCACGACGGCCGCGGGCGCCGCCAGCGGGCCCCTGTCTTCGCGCGTGCGTGTGTCCACGACGCGGATGTCGCGGGATGATGGCGCTGTCGCGGCCGAGCGGCGGGGCGTGATCGGATGTCTCTTCGGACATGCGATGCGCCTCGCGAATGCGCAGATCGTGGCGCCGCGATTGGTGGCACCGGCGCCGGCGGCGACGCGGCCGCCGGCGGGGCGTGATCGCGCGTCGGCGCGGCGGGGCCTGCAGATGCACAGGCGGCTGCGCAGCGGCGAAGTCGCGCGCCTTGAGGGTCTCAGGCCCCATCTGATAGCGTCCTGCGCCGTGAACCGCTTCGTCGCTCCGTGTCTCGTGGTCGCCGCGTCATGTTTGGGTGCCTGTGCCAGCGGCGAAGATCCGTCGACCGGGTTCGGGTCGACGCCGTCGACCGCGACGATGACCTCGCCGTCGACGATGACCTCGCCGACGGAGGTGTCGACGAGCGCGCCGACCACCGGCGGTCCGGGCGACGACATGGGCGGCGGCGCGACGGAGCCGCCGATGCCGGAGTGCGGCGACGGCAAGGTCGAGGGCGACGAGGCGTGCGACCTCGGCGGCGACAACGACGACGCCGGCGCGTGCACTGCCGGCTGCAAGCTCGCGGTGTGCGGCGATGGCCTCGTGCAGGCCGGGGTCGAGGCGTGCGACGACGGCAACCCGGACGACGGCGACGACTGTACCAGCGCGTGCGAGGCGGCCGGCTGCGGCGACGGGATCGTCGGGCCGGGCGAGGCGTGCGACGACGGCAACATGACCGACAGCGACGACTGCACCAACGCGTGCGCGCTGGCGGTCTGCGGCGACGGGATCGTCGGGCCGGGCGAGGCGTGCGACGACGGCAACGACGACGACGCCGACGCGTGCACGGCGATGTGCAAGAGCGCCACCTGCGGCGACGGGGCGCTGCAGCCGAACGAGGAGTGCGACGACGGCAACCAGGTCGACACCGACGCCTGCCTCAACACCTGCTTGAACGCGGAGTGCGGCGACGGAGCGGTGCAGGCCGGGGTCGAGGAGTGCGACGACGCCAACCTCAGCAACCTCGATGCGTGCACTGTCGAGTGCAAGAGCTCGAGCTGCAGCGACGGCATCCAGAGCGGCGACGAGACCGACGTCGACTGCGGCGGGTCGTGCAAGACCTGCAACAAGGGCAAGAACTGCGCGGCGGACACCGACTGCTCGACGGGGGCCTGCGTCAACGGCTCGTGCAACCTGCCGACGAACTGCAAGCAGCTCAAGAGCGGCCTGCCGAGCACGCCGAACGGGGTCTACCAGATCGACGTCGACGGCGACGGGCCGCGCATGCCGTTCGACGTGTACTGCGAGATGACGATCGACGGCGGCGGCTGGACGCTGGTCGGCCGCTCGCGCAACACCCCGTCGGCGCCGGCCTGCGCCGACACCGACGGCGGCGGCAGCTTCGGCTGGCGCGCGGCCCAGGGCTCGCTCGCCGACGACGGCAACGCCTACGCGCTCGACGTCGCCGGCAAGGGCGTCGTGTTCACGCAGGTGCTGTTCGGCAACCACGCCGGCAGCAAGGCGTTCGCCGGCACGATCTACCGCCACACGGTGGTCGCCAACTTCGTCGACGTCCACCAGAACACGCACTACTACATCGGCGAGCCGACGGCGATCCAGGGCGCCTGCGCGAACGGGGCGTCGATGCTGGCGTGGATGGGCTTCACCAGCAACGTCGACTCGTTCCACATGCGCGACGTCGACGGCAACGGCTTCGGCCTGACCGGCAGCGGCTGGCGCACCTGTTACGATACGTGCGTCGGCGGCGACCTCAACGGCAAGCCGGGGCAGATCTTCGTCCGCTGAGGGACGCGCGGTTGATGACATGTCCCGAGGGACATGCTCCCGCGGCGCGCCGAGTCAGCGCGGCGGCGCCGCGTCGAGGGGGTCCGGCTTGGCGGCGGCGCCGAACTGCGGCACCGGGGCGGGCAGCGCTAGCCACTGGACGCTGGCGAAGATGATGCAGCGGGCCTTATTGCTCGGCGAGCTGCTCGCGGCGCTCTGAGGCTCGGTGGACCATGCGCGGCTGGGCTAGACGAGCACGAATCGCCGCGGAGGCAGCGTCAAGACCTTGACGCTGCCTCCGCAGACGAACTCTCCCATATCGCACTATCGAGGCCGGGCGCCTCTATGGCGGGTTGCGCTCCGCCGGCATCGAGCTTGCCGCGGCCAGGAGCGACGAATCGCCCATGATTACCGCTCGCAGCCTCGATTGGTGCGGCATTTTGTCCCGACGCGGCACCTTCGGGTACAGTTGCGTCGATCAGGTCCGAGCGGGGCTTCGATGGGTGCCTGTTCTCTGTCCGGCGCGGCAACCCCGGGAGCAGTAGCGCCGATCAGATCCGAGCACCAACATCAATTCTCGTTCAGCGGAACGCACTCGTCGGGCCAGAGCGGGTCGCAGACGACGGGCGGCGTGACGGGCTTGATGGGCTTGCCGGGCTTGACCGGCTTCTGTCCGCCTTGGAACTGCCCGCCCTGGAACTGCCCACCCTCAACCGGAACGCACTCGTCGGGCCAGAGCGGGTCACAGACGACGCCGCCACCACCGCCGCCGCCGTTGACGGGCACGCACTCGTCGGGCCAGAGCGGGTCACAGACGACGCCGCCACCACCGCCGCCGCCGTTGACGGGCACGCACTCGTCGGGCCAGAGCGGATCACAGACGACGCCGCCACCACCACCGCCGCCGTTGACGGGCACGCATTCATCGGGCCAGAGCGGGTCACAGACGATGTCGTCACCCCCGCCGCCGTCGACGGGCACGCATTCATCGGGCCAGAGCGGGTCACAGACGATGTCACCACCTCCGTCAGGCGGGGGCTTCTGCCCCGGCTTGCCCGGCTGGAGGGGCTTCTGCACGGGCTTCTGCCCCGGCATGAACCGCGCACCGCTGCTCTCCGCGGGGCCGAGGTCGTCCGCGCCGCCCTCGTCCTGCCCCAGCTCGATCTCGGCGGGCTCCTGCGAGGTGTAAGCATGCGCCATCGTCGGGTTCACCGCCACGAACGGCAGCGCGATAGCGATGGCAGGACAAAACATCACAATTTTACGCAACATGAGGGTCCCTCCCGTGTTTTCTCGTTGTCTCGTTGTGCCCCGATGTAGTTGCCGGGGGCGTGTTGGCGCGTACCGAAACAGCTTCGGCGACACGTCGGTTCGGAGTATTCATTGACCCACCGTGGGGGCAATTCTGGGTTGTGACGAGCCGCATTCCCAGGCGCAGGCAAAACCTCGCCGCGTTCGCCCGTAGAGGGGGATCGGGCCGCGAATATCGGAATTTCCGGCGGCGCTCCGCGAAAACTGGCGGCAGCCGCGGTTGTGGCAAATTGGGGAGTGGCTATCGTGATTGGTCGCCGTCGCCCGCCGCGCTCGCCATTGTCTGGCGGCCGGTGAATCCGACGCCGATACGCCGATATGTGGTAAGTGCGTGGTATTGCTATTTAAGCGAGGCGTCCGCGGCGACAGTGTCGGAGGTCGCCGCGCCTTTAGTGTAGGGTTCTCTCGGTGTATTCAAGAGTTGTGCTGTGTAAATGTCATTTTGCACTACAAGTAATGCGATCTGCTACACTGGTAGTAGAGGCGCGGCCGTCGTCGGAGTGTTGCGACGCTCTTGTCGCGCGCCGAGTCGCCGCGGTCGGCCCGCGCGCTCACTCGGCTTCCGAAGACTGCGCGGCGTCGCTCGAGGTCGGGCTCCGGATCCTGCAGGCGCAGGCGCGGTGGCTCGATGAGCCCTCCGATGGACTGCAGCCGTCCACGAACAGCATGGCAGCTTCCACCCCATGAGAGGTTCTGCGAGCGGCAGGTTCGAGTCGATCACACCGCCGTCCGCGTCTACGACCGGAGCATGCCTGGCCGCTCCAATGCCGTGGACGAGCGTGCGCAACGTTCAGAAGGCGTGGTCTGGCGAAGTTCCGGTGTGGCGGTGTCGATCGCTGTTGCCTTGTCACGCCAATGTCGCCAGCGAAATTCCGCAGCTCGCGGGTCGCCGCGCCAAATGAATCATCGCACCTTACTCGAAGATCATTTTCAAGCGACTCAAAGCTCCGCTGTTGCTCGCCACGCTGCCGAACGGCCCGCGCAGCTCCTCGATGACGGAACGCTCGCCTGCCGCGTCGAATAGCCGCTCGGCGGCCTCACTGGCTCTGTCAGAGCTACCGTGCGAGCGGGTGTCGCTGCGAGGCGGACCCAGCGATGGCATGTCGCTTCGCGCCGAGATGAAAATGATGCAGCTCCTCGCTTGACGGCGGATACAGTCGGGTCACAGTGGGGGCAAATCCTGATTCACAGGAGGAGGAGAAGACATGCTGAATCTCTTTGCCAACATCATTGGGCTGGCGTTGATCGCGGTGCCCCCCGTGGATGCGAACCTCGCGGCTGATGAGAACGTCGTGGAGGATGACCGACAGTTGTGGTCGGAGGCCGAGCTCGAAGCCGAGGATGGCGAGCTCAGCCTGGCACCCGACGAGGACGACGAAACGGTTCCGCGCGGGACTTGCTTGCCCCCCAGCCCCTACCGTCCGCAGAGGCTCCACTGCCTCGCTCTGTGCACCAATTCGCCGGGTGCTTATGAGTATGTCACGGGGTCTCCCAAGTACACCACCAACTCTCAGGGTCGGTACCTCTGCGCTGAGCGGGCGGAGAGGTACTGTGATGCCTTTGGCGAGCAGCTCGAAGCAATCTGCTGGGGGAGACCCTAAGTACACGTAGGCCCGCACGCGGCCGGACAGCCGCTGCGGGCCTGAGTGTCCCCCAGAAAAGGGGAGGAGCCCGTGAGGGGTCTCGAGCCTGCGGGAGCTCGGACTCATAGCCTCGACAAGCTCGAAACTCGTCGGGACCGGCGGGGATGCAGAGCGCGGCGAGGCCTTGCGCGGTTCGATCGCAGGCTCGTCGAGACCCAGTGCCTGCAGGGTCCACCCGTCATGCACCTGGACGACGAACGCGATCCCGTTGCGGGACATCCGGAACGGGCACAGGACCGCGGCGGGTCCCCGCAGGTCGGGAGAGAACTTTGGCGTGCTTGCGCTCGGCGTTCGCCGCATTCTTGTCGATTCGAGCGCCGGTGAGACGCCCGCGTCCACTTTTCCTTTCGCCGGGTTCGAGCGGCGTGCCGCTGGGATGACGACCGACGCTGCATTCGACAGTGAGCGTCCCCGGCGGGCGGATTTTTTGGACGGTTCGCGGAGCGCTCAGGTTGATCGGCGACAGCGGCGACGTGGGGGGTCGTCGCCGTCGATGTCCGCCGCGACGTTGCCGGCGATGTTCGCCGCGAACTCGGAGCTGCGGGGCTCGGTGAAGTCGTTCGCCGCTTCGCTACCCTGGAGGGCGATGCGGGTTCGCGCCGGAGCGACCGGAGCGGTCGTGGCGGCCTGGGTCGGTGCCGCCTCGCACGTGAGGGCGGTCGCGGACATCCGGCAGCTGCTCGTGGCGGGCTACGTTGCCGCGCTGGCGGGCGGTGAAGTCGACGGGCTCGCTGCTCCGCAACCCGCTCATAGCCCTCGCAGCGGAGCAGCTCGCCAGAGATCTCGCAGGCCCGGCGGGAGGGGTGCATGAGTCCGCTGCGTCGCCGGAGAAAACCTTTCGCGGGCCGCGACACGCGGCCGCGGACCGGACAGGGCGGCTCCAGGAGAGGTGACGACCCGCTCGTCGGCGCGGGCAGGTGCGGAAGCTCCAGGTGCGCTGCGGCCGCGACCGGGCCGCGACGCGCGGCGCGGGCAGGGGGGCACCTGCTAAGCTCGCGTCCGTGTCCAGGCCGCTTTACGAGGTCGATCCGACCCTGCGCGGCGACGAGGCCCCGCACGAGACGCCGCGCGGGGAGCTCTACGCCAATCGCTACCGGATCGAGGCCCTCGCCGGGCGCGGCGGGATGGGTGCGGTGTACCGCGCGGTCGACGTGCTGGTCGGCGACGTGGTCGCGCTCAAGGTGCTCGGCCAGTCGGTGACGCCGAAGCTGCTCGAGGGCTTCCGCCGCGAGGTCCGCCTGGCCCGCCGGATCAGCCACCCCAACGTGGCCCGCACCCACGACATGGGCGAGCACGGCGGGGTGCCGTTCTTGATCATGGAGTTCGTCGACGGCACGACGCTGCAAGAGCTGCTGCGCGACGACACGGGCGTCGCCGGCCTGGCCCCGGCCCGCGCGGCCCGCATCGCCCTGTCGGTGTGCGAGGCGCTCACGGCGGCCCACGCTGCGGGGGTGGTCCACCGCGACCTCAAGCCGGCCAACATCCTGCTCGAGGCCGAGGGTCGGGTGGTCCTCACCGACTTCGGCATCGCCCGCCCGCTCGACGGCCAGCACACCCAGGGGCTGCTCGGCACGCCGGTGTACATGGCCCCGGAGCAGGTCGCCGGCGCGCCGGTCGACGCCCGCACCGACCTCTACGCGGTCGGCCTGGTGCTGTTCGAGATGCTGACCGGCCGCCTGCCGTTCGCCGGCGACACCGCGTTCGCGGCGGCGGTGGCCCGCCTGAACGAGCCGCCGCTCGACGTGCTGGCGGTGCGGCCGGACGCGCCCGAGCCGCTGGCCGAGCTGGTGCGGCAGTGCCTGTCCCAAGAGCCAGATCGGCGGCCGACCAGCGCGGCGGCGATCGCCGAGCGCCTGCGCGGGTGGCTGGTCGGCAGCGGCGAGACGATCTCGAGCGGCGCCGGGCCGCTGGCGACGCTGTCGACCCAGCGCCACCACGGCGGCGCGACCACGCCGACCAGCACGCTGCAGGCGCCGATGGTCGCGGTGCTGCCGCTGCGCTACCAGGGGCCGCCGGCGACGGCGTACCTCGGCGAGGCGCTGACCGACGCGGTGATCGACGTGCTGCAGCAGACCGGCGGGATGCGGGTGCTCGGCAGCGGCGCGACGGCCCGCTACCGCGACGCCCGCGACCCGCGCGCGGTCGGTACGGAGCTCGGCGCGGCGATGGTGGTCGACGCGACGCTGCAGGTGACGCCGACGCTGCTGCGCGTGCAGGCGCGGCTGGTCGAGGTCCAGACCGGGCTGCAGGTCTACAACGAGCGCTTCGAGGCCCGCGCCGAGGACCTGCTCGACGCGCAGGAGATCGTCAGCAAGAAGATCGCCGAGGGCCTGCGGGTCGAGCTGACGACCTACGCCCACCGCCGCACCGGCACGCCCGAGGCGATCGCGCTGTACCGCCGGGCCCGCCGCAAGATCATCGGCAGCCACATCGTCGGCCCCGACGGGGCGATCGAGCTGCTCGAGGAGGCGCTGCAGGCGGCGCCGATGTTCCGCCCGGCGATCGCCAGCTACGCGGTCGCCCTCGCGCGGGCGTGGTTCTTCGCCGACCGCATGGGCTCGCCCCGCGACTTCGCGGCGCTGTCGCGCCAGGCGGTGACCCGCGCGCTCGAGGTCGCGCCCGACCTCGCCGAGACCCACTTCGCCCGCGGCATGTACGAGGTGCAGGTCGGCGAGTGGCGCGACGCGGTCAAGGGGTTCGTCAAGGCGCTCGAGCTGGCGCCGACCTACGCCCACGCCCACGAGTACCTGTCACAGCTGCAGTGCGAGGCCGGCAACATCGAGGACGGGGTCAGCCGCGCCCGCTTGGCCGCGGCGTTGGAGCCGAGCCTGCTGCAGGCCTACGCCCACGTGGCCCGCGTCCACGCGCTCCGCCGCGACCTGGCGGCGATCCACGAGTTCATCGACAAGCTCGAGCACCAGCCGCACTTCCAGTTCCAGGCCCTCATCACCCGCGTGCGCGTGGCCGGCTGGTTCGGCGACCTCGACACCGTCCGCACCTGCCTCGAGCGCTCGCGCGCGCTGGTCCACGGCGAGCGCGAGAACGCGGTCAGCTTCTCGGCCCACGGCCTGCTCGGCGACTACTCCCGCGAGGAGATCTGGGCCGGCTTCGAGGAGTTCGTCCGCGGCGGCCCCAGCCCCCGCATGCTCACGTCGACCTGCCAGGTCAGCGCCGAGATCATGGGCATCCGCGGCTTCCACGACGATTGCCTGGCGCTCATCGAGCGCGCCTGCGAGGCCCGCCTCATCGACCTCGAGTGGCTCGACCTGTGCCCGGCCCTGGCGTCCGTCCGCTCCGACCCGCGCTTTTTGAAGGTTCGCCGCACGGTCGCCCAGCGCGTCGAGGCGATGTGGATCGTCTGACCTGAAGGGCATGCCCGAAGGGGCATGTTTGAACGGGCATGTTTGAGAGAGCATGCTCGTAATGCCATGTCCTGGAGGACATGTGACCCGGGCCGCGCGAGGGGCAGGCCCGGGCGAGGCGTAGCGCCGCGTCAGCCGGCGCTCGGCTCGGCCTGGGCCGCGAGGCGGAAGAAGCGGAAGCCGCCGCCGCCGCGCCAGGCGGTGGCCGCGGTCGCGCCGCTCTTGTCGTCGCCGTCGACGACGGCGCGCAGGCGCGGCAGGCAGTGGGTCTCGGCGTGGGGGCCGAGCTCGACGGCCAGCCAGCGGCGCCGCATCTTGTGGGCGACCGCGGCGGTGGTGCCGGAGCCGGCGAAGCAGTCGAGCACGAGGTCGCCCGGGGCGGTGGCGACGTCGAGGCAGCGCTTGAGCAGCAGCTCGGGCTTTTTGCCGTGCGAGAACTCGACCCCGCCCTCCTTGTGCAGGTTGTTGGGCAGGAGGTCGTCCCAGATCGTCGACAGCGCCTGGGCGGTGACCCGCCGGCCGTCGACCTCGCGCACCTTGGCCGAATAGAAGATCAGCTGCTCGCCGCCGAGGAAGTACATGTCCTCGCGGCCAGGTCGCTCGGCGCGCAGGACCACCCCGGGCTCGGCGGCCGAACGGGCCAGGACCTGGCGCGCCGGCTCGCCGACGTCGCGGGCGGCGATCCGTGCGGTGCGGACGACCCGGTGCGGCGAATCGAGCACGAAGGCCTCGAGCTCGGCCTCGAGGGCGCCGCCCCGCAGGCTCTTCGGATCGAGGCCGCGAGCCCGCGCGAACGCGTGGCGCAGCGGGACCAGCCGCCAGCGCTCGGACGGGTCGTCGATGTTGTCGATCCAGCGGGTGTAGCGAGGGTCGCGGGCGGTCGCGGCGTGGACCCGCCCGGGCCGCCAGGCGGCGCGCCGGCGGGCGTAGACGACGATGAAGCTGGCGGTGCTGACGAACCCGGCGTTGACGGCCTTGGGCCCCGAGACCGAGCTCTGTTTGAAGGTGATGACGGCGATCCGGTTGTCCCGCCCGAACACCTCGTCGGCGACTGTGATCAGGTAGGCCAGCTCGTTGTCGTCGATGTGGACGAACAGGGTGCCCGAGTCGGTGAGCAGCCGGTGGAGGAGGAGCAGGCGCCGGCGCATCAGCGCGAGCCAGCGGTCGTGTTCGAGGCCGTCGTCGTAGTGCGCGAACACCTGGCCGGTGTTGTACGGCGGGTCGATGTATACGCATTGCACCCGCCCGGCGAACTCCGGCCCCAGCGCGCGCAAGACGGTGAGGTTGTCGCCGCGGATCAGCCGGTTGTCGAACAGGTCGTCCGGGCCCGCCTGCGCGGCGCGATGACCGAGCGCGAGGTCCTCGAGCAACGCCGGCGCGGAGGCGTCGTCGGCCTCGATGAGCTGCGGTCGACCGCGTGCAGGCATCGCCCGCGCGAGGGTAGCATCGTTCTCCGCGGGCCTGGCGTGCCGCGCGAGCGAGCGGGCGAACACGGCGCATGGGTTGCGAACGGGCAGGCGCCGTTGCCGGAGAAGACGCCTGCGTGTAAGTTCGAGGCGCATGACGCCCGAGGACGTCGAGGCCCTGTTCCGCGAGGAGACCGACCATGTCGAGTGGAAAGAGTCTCACGAGGCCAAGGATATGCTCGAAGCCGTGTGCGCCTTCGCCAACGACCTCGCCGACAGCAAGCGCGAGGGCTAGGTGGTCCTCGGCGTGCATGCGCGGACCGGCAGGCCGTGCGGCAAGTACCCGCGAGCCACCAGCAACGCCGACGAGATCCAGCAGAGGCTGGTGAGCCTCATCAGCTCGACGAAGATCATCCCGCACCCGGTGGTGCAGATCGAGACGCTCGAGCGCGAGGACCAGCTGGTGTTCGTGTTGCGCGTGCAGCCGTACGCCGTGCCGCCGGTGGTGAAGGTCAACGGCACGCCCTACGTGCGGGTCGGGACGGTGACGCAGCGGGCCAACGATGCGCAGCTGCGCCGGCTCGAGGAGCGCCGGCCGATCCACCACCAGCCGTTCGACGTCCGGCCTTGCGAGGGCGCAGTCGCCGACGACCTCGACGTTCCGCTGCTGTCGGCGAAGTACCGCGCACGCTCTGCGTCCCGGCATTCATGATTTGAACTCTTCGGTCGACGCTCGCGAATCGGCGAACGCGAGCGCGTACGGAGGCCCAATCCAGCGAGCTCAGAGACCTCTCGCGGCCGCGGCCTGACGCGTCTGCGTGAGCTCGACGCCGAGGCCGCGCAGCGCGTGGCGCAGGCCGCTCGCCAGGTCGGCCAGCGTCGGCGCGCGGACCGAAACCCCGCGCGCGCTCATCGACTGCGCCACGGCAGGCTGGATCCCCACCAAAATCGGCGTCGCCCCGAGCAGCTCGATCGCTTGCGTCGCGCGGGCCAGCAGCTGCACTGCCTCGTCGGTGTCGAGGCTGGGCACGCCCGACAGATCGATCAACGCGTAGGCCGCCGCGTGATGGGCCACCGCCGCCAGCAGCGCCTCGGTGATCTGCTGCGCGCGCTCGGCCCCGAGCTCGCCGAGCAGCGGCAGCACCACCACCCCCGGGTACAGCGGCAGCACGCGCAGCGACAGCCGCACCAGCGCCTCGGACTGGGCGCGCACCACCGCCTCGCGGGCCTCGAGGTACGTGTCGGCCAGCATCGCTGCGCCCGCGTAGGCGATCTTCGCCCGCGCTTGCTCCCAGCCGAGGCGGAGCTCGAGGTCGTCGGGCCAGAGCGCCGCGAAGTCGTCGGACACCGCCTGAAACCCGAGGTTCAGGCCCGTGACCACGTCCATCACCGCGACCCCGCTCTGCGAGCGGACGATCGCGATCTCTCGCATGCGCTGCAGCAGCGTGTGCGGCTCGCCGCGCTCGACGTCGGCGGCCGCCGCCTCGAACGCGCGAGCCAGCGTGGCCGACAGCTGCGCGTCGGTGAGGCCCTCGTAGAACGGCAGCTTGGCCGCCCGGATCCGGGCCGCGGACTCCGCCACGTTGTCGTTCATCCGGGCCCGGAACGCGTCCACCAGCCGCTGCATCGGTGGCGATGCTGCATCAATCACCCGCGCAAGTAAACGCGTCCGCACCAGCGCCGGCACCTCCGCCGGCGCCCGTCCCGCACGCGCAGACGCGGCTGTGCGCCCCCGCCTCGTGTCCCCGCCCGGCTCCATGACCGCGGCATGGGAGATCCTGTCCGAAGGTTCATGCGCTCCATGACGGACCCGCGGACGACTCACTGTTTGGCGGTCACGACACCCAGCGCGTCGAGTTTGACCAGGATCGCTTCGGCCAACTGCTCGAACGCCTTCGTCGCGCGGGCGACCGTCTGATACTGCGATCCGACCACACCGTCGGCATGGGCCAGCTCGAACAGCGGTTTGTGGGCGGCCTGCGCCAGCGGCACCAGGCTGGCGAAGTGACGGAGAAAACCGAGACAGTGCAGGTCGTCCTGGACCGAGCCCGGGGCTGGATCCGACCGCTGCAGCACGTCCTCGGCGAAGCTCGCGGGTATCTGCTTCAACCATCGCTGATACGCGCGCACGGGCTCGTCGGCGATGGTGAGTTGCTGCTGGACGACGTAGCCGAGCGGCTGCATCCCGCGCTGCGGCAGCCACGGCGGCGGCTCGCGGCGGCGGCTCGCGCTCTGCAGGTTCTTCACGCGGGCGGTCTCCCACTCTTCTCGCCACTCGTGCAACACCTCGCCCACGTTTTGAAGGCCGCGGAGGCTGAACAGATCGGGCGCGAGGGGGACGACGACGGCGTCGGACGCGAGCAACACGGCGCGATTGAGGGCTCCCAGGCTCGGCCCCACGTCGAAGAGCAAGAGTTCGGCGCCGAAGCTCACCGCGAGACGGTCGAACGCCGTGACCGCGTGCAGCGCCAGTTCGTTGTCCTCGGCCATGATCTGCGGCCAGTCACGGGCGAGACGCGACTCGAAGCGACTCAGGCGCAGGTCACCCGGAAGGAGATACAGGTCGTCGGCGAGCTCGTAGCCGACCGGCTGGGCCAGCTCTCCCTTGCCGATCCGGACCTTCTCGACGCACGACGCGACGGTCTGCCCCGGCTTGCCGTCGTCCCAGATCGACTCCAGGACGTGATCAGGCAGCGCGAGCGCCGACAGGTTGCACTGCGGATCGAGATCCATCAACGCGACCCGCCGACCCAACCTGGCGAACATGTGCGCGAGGTTGAAGGTCAAGGTCGTCTTGCCGACCCCGCCCTTGTTGTCGAACAAGACCAGGCTCTTCGGTCCGCGCGCGACGCGTGGTCGCTTCATTCGCGGCGCCTCCGCACCGTCACGGTCGTGAAGCCGTTCGTCTCGATCTCGAGCGGAGGATGGCCCTCCCGGTGGAGCAACGCCTCCGCGCGACGCACTCCGCGGCCCGCGCGCTCGACCGTCCACGCCTGCTTCAATTGCTCGATGAGGGGCCCGGTGATCGTCTGACGCACGCTGATCGGCGCGTCGTAGTCGTTGCCGGCGTAGCGCACCATGTCGACATAGGCCCCGGAGTAGAAGCTCTGGGGGCTGAGGCCGTACACCAGCACGGCGGCGTTGTTCGGCGTCCACGTCCCGTTCACGGGCCGGCCCAGCTCCTGCTGCGTCAGCCAGCGCTCGAACGGGAGGAAGGTGTCCGGGTCGCCGTCGAGCTCGCGGGCTGCTCGATTGACCGATCACGCCGAGCGAATCATCCTGTCCTCCGGGACATGTCATCCGCGGCGGCCGGCCGACTCGTCGGCCTCGGCTGCGAGCGCGGCGAGCAGGCGGTCGGGGGTGAGCGGGAGGTCGCGCAGGCGGACGCCGATCGCGTGGTGAACGGCGCTGGCGATCGCGGGGGCGATGCCGGTGATGCCGATCTCGCCGACCCCGCGGCAGCCGACCGAGTTGAAGGCGAGATCGGGGACGCCGCCTAACCACTCGACGTCGATCTCGGGCACGTCGGCGTGGGTGGGCAGCAGATAGCCGGCGAGGTCGGCGTGGACGGGCAGGCCGTGGACGGGGTCGTGGACGAGCTGCTCGAGCAGGGCCTGGCCGACGCCGAAGACGATCCCGCCGATCAGCTGGTTGCGGGTGGTGGTGGCGTCGACGACCTGGCCGACGTCGAACACGCCGACGACGCGGGTGACGCGGATCCGCCCGAGCTCGGGGACGACGCGGACCTCGACGAACTGAGCCCCGAAAGAGTGATGGGCGTGCGCTTCGCCGGCGTGACGCGCGTCGGTGGTGCCGACCGCCTCGACGTGGTCGAGGCCCGCGCGGACCAGCAATTCGTGCCAGTCGACCGATTCGTCGGGGGTGCGGCGGAATGATAGCAGTCGCCGGCGCAGCTGGAGGCACGCGGCCTGGGCGGCCGGGGCGGCGCTGGCGGTGAGGTTCGAGCCGCCGGTCATCGGGCACTGCGGCAGCCGGGTGTCGCCGAGCTCGACCGTGACCCACTCGATCGGCAGGTCGAGGGCGTCGGCGACGACGACTGCGAGCATGGTGTACATGCCGGTGCCGAGGTCGACGCCGGCGGTCGAGACCGTGGCGTGGACGCGGTCGTGCTCGCGGTCGAGGCGCACGCACACGCTGGCGGGGTCGCGGTTGCCGGGGTGGGCTGCAGTGGCCATGCCCCAGCCGAGCCAGGCGTCGCCCTCACGCATGCTGCGAGGCCGCGGATCGCGGCGCGCCCAGCCGAATCGCTCGGCGCCGCGCTCATAACATTCGCGCAGGTGCTCGCTGGCGTACGGCTTGCCGGTGTGGGCGTCGCGACTGCTGTGATTGCGCAGGCGCAGCGCCAGCGGGTCGAGGTGCAGGGCGCAGGCGAGCTCGTCGAGGGCGCCCTCGAGCGCCCACAGGCCGGTGGCCTCGCCGGGGGCGCGCATCCACCCGGGCTTGGCCAGGTGCAGCGGGACGATGTCGTGGACCGCCTCGTACGCGGGACAGGCGTAGAGCGTGCGAGTGACGCCGCTGGTCGGCTCGTAGAAGGGATCGCGGTCGGCGACGCCGTGATCGACCGCGCAGTGGCTGCGGGTGTGGTGGCGCAGCGCGAGCAGTCGACCATCGGGCGCAGCGGCGAGCTGGATCCGCTGACGCGTGGCGGCGCGCGGGCCCACTGCCGTGAGGACCTCGGCGCGCCGCAGGACGACCTTGACCGGGCGCTCGAGGCGACGCGCGGCGACTGCGGCCAGCAGGGTGTGGGCGGCGGTGAAGACCTTGGCGCCGAAGCTGCCGCCGACGAACGGCGCGAGGACGCGGACGCGCTCGCGCGGCAGGCCGACGGCCTGGGCGAGCACCGCCTGGTCGCCGCGGACCCATTGCGTGGAGTCGTAGACGACGAGGTCGTGGTCGACCCAGTGCGCCACAGTGGCGTGCGGCTCGAGCGGGCAGGGGTGCTGGATCGGCGTCGAATAGACGACGTCGAGCGTCACCGGAGCGGCGCGCAGGGCCGCGTCACAGTCGCCGCGGCGCGGCGCGTCGGCGAGGCGGGTGCCCTCCCCGTCGTCGATGTCGACCACGAACGGCGCCTTCTCGTAAAAAACTTCGACGAGCGCGGCGGCGTGAGCGGCCTGCTCCGGCGATTCGGCGACGACCATGGCGACGAGCTGGCCGCGGTAATAGATGCGGTCGTCGGCGAGCGGCGGGCGCGGGTCGGCGGTGAGGCCGGTGCCGTCGCCGTTGGGGAGGTCGCCGAGCGGGCCGCGGTTGTGGTGAGTGAGGATCAGGAGCACGCCGGCGGCCTGCTCGGCGCGAGTGGTGTCGATGGCGACGATGCGACCGCAGGCGACGGGGCTGTCGACGAGGGCGGCGTGGGCGAGGCCGGGGAGCGCGACGTCGGCGGCGTAGCGGGCCTGGCCGGTGACCTTGATGCGGGCGTCGATGCGTTCGGCGGGTCCGCCGATCCGGGGGCTCGTGGTCGACATTGCGAGGGCCTCCTGCGAATGTCGTCACCCGGGGCGGGCCGCCAGCTCGGTCAGGGCGCGGGCGACGACGTGGCGGGCGAGCTCGATCTTGAAGCCGTTGTGGGCCCCGGCGACCGCGTCGGCGAGCGCGAGGTCGGCGGCGGCGCGGAAGGCCGCCGGCTCGGCCCGTCTGCCGCGCAGCGACTGCTCGGCGGCGGGGCAGCGCCACGGGCGGGTGGCGACGCCGCCGAGGGCGATCCGGGCGTCGCGGACGAGGCCGCGCTCGACGTCGAGGGCGACCGCGGCGGAGGCGAGGGCGAACTCGTAGCTGGCCCGATCGCGCACCTTGAGGTAATGCGAGCGGCGCGAGAGGGCGAGGTCGGGCAGCTCGAAGTGGGTGACGAGCTCGCCGTGATCGAGGACCGTCTCGCGCTCGGGGGAGCGGCCGGGCAGGCGGTGAAACCCGTCGAACGGCAGGCGGCGGGCGCCGCCGTCGCCGCGGCGGGTGTAAATAATGGTATCGAGGATCGCCAGGGCGGTGGCGAGGTCGGAGGGGAACACCGCGATACAGTGCGGGCTCGTGCCGAGGACCGCGGCGTCGCGGTCCCAGCCGGTCCGGGCGGCGCAGCCGGTGCCGGGCTCGCGCTTGTTGCAGGCGCTGTGCGGGTCGCGATAATAAGGGCAGCGCGTGCGCTGGAGGACGTTGCCGGCGACTGTCGACATGTTGCGCAATTGCGGCGACATGCCGGACAGGAGCGCCTCGCCGACGACCGGCCAGCGGGCGCGGATGTCGGGGTGCTCGGCCAGCTGGGCGTTGCGCACGCAGGCGCCGATCCGCGCCCGGCGATCGTCGAGCTCGATGTCGCCGAGCGGCAGGCGGTGGACGTCGACGAGGGTGGCGGGCGCGAGCACGCCGAGCTTCATGAGGTCGACGACGGTGGTGCCGCCGGCGAGGAATATCGCAGTCGGCGCGGCGTGGACGGCGGCCGCCGCGTCGGCGACGCTGACGCCCTCGACGTAGGCGAACGGCCTCATGTGCGCACCCGACGGATCGCGGCGAGGATGTTGGGATAGGCGCCGCAGCGGCACAGGTTGCCGCTCATGCGCTCGCGGATGGCGACGTCGGTGAGCTCGCGGCGGTGGTCGACCTCGGCCAGCAGCGCGACCGCCGACATGATCTGCCCCGGCGTACAGAAGCCGCACTGCAGGGCGTCGCACTCGATGAAGGCGAGCTGCATCGGGTGGAGGTGGGCGCCGAGAGCGAGGCCCTCGATCGTCATGATCTCGCGGCCCCGCTGGGCCACCGCCAGGGCGAGGCAGGACAGGACGCGCCGGCCGTCGACGTGGACGGTGCAGGCGCCGCACTGGCCGTGGTCGCAGCCCTTCTTGGCGCCGGTGAGGCCGAGGTGGTCGCGCAGGGCGTCGAGCAAGGTGGTGCGCGGGTCGAGGGCGAGCTCGTGGTGCTCGCCGTTGACGGTGAGGCGGACCATGCCTCAGCCCGCCCGGGGGAAGCGCGCGGCGAGGGTCATGGCCGCGAGCAGGGAGTCGAAGTCGAACGGGCCCTCGTGGCGGATGCCGTTGATGAAGAAGGTCGGGGTGCCGACGACGCCGCTGATGGCCCCGCTGTGCAGGTCGCCGCGGATCTTCTCGAGGAAGCGGTGGGCCTGCAGGTCGGCGACGAAGCGGTGCATGTCGAGGCCGAGCTGCTCGGCGTAACGGCCGAGGTGCGGGACCTCGAGCGCGTGCTGGTCGTCGAACAGGAGGTCGTGCATCTCCCAGTACTTGCCCTGGTCGCCGGCGGCCTCGGCGGCCTCGGCGGCGATCTGGGCGTTCGGGTGGGCGCCGACGACGGGGAAGTTGCGGAAGCCGAAGCAGAGCTGGTCGCCGAGGGCCCGCGCGAGCGCCTGGACGACGATCTGCGCCTGGCCGCACAGGGGGCACTCGAAGTCGCCGAATTCGACGAGGTGGATCGGCCGCGAGAGCTCGCCGCGCAGGTGATCGCGCGGGCCGAGCGGCGGCTTGAGGGTGCTCATGGTCGGTCTCCTTCCTGCGGCCGCGGCCGCGATGACAGTTTTCCGAGGCCGTCGAGCGCAGCGAGGATGCCGTCGGCGCCCGGGTTGATGCCGGTCGGGGAGAGGTAGCTCCAGGCGATTTGTCCGTCGCAGTCGACGACGAACAGGGCCCGGCCGCTCATGCCCTCGGCCGCGTCGTAGCAGCCGTAACGGCGCGACACGCCGCCCTTGGGCTCGAAGTCGGAGAGCCGCGGGAAGCTCAGCTCGTAGTGGCGAGCGAAGGCGAGGTGACACCACGCGCCGTCGCAGGCGATGCCGAGCAGCTGGGCGCCGTGGGCCCGGAGCTCGTCGATGATCAGGCTGTAGACGGCCATCTGCTCGGTGCACACGGGGCTCCAGTCGGCCTGATAGAAGGCGAGCACGACCGGCTTGCCGCGGAAGTCGACGGGGGCGAGCGTCTGGTCGGGCGTGGTCTTGAGCGCGAACTCCGGAGCGCGTGCTCCGGGCTGAAGCATGGACGACGCTTCCACCCGCCAAGGCTGGCCCGAGGCCCCTGGCTGTCAATCACCGGGGCGACGGTCCGCGGCCCGCCGGCCGCATTGGCGACCATCGCCGCACGTTCGCCTGGGGCCGCTCGCCGCAGACGCGAGGCCGGCGCCCGGGGGCGCGCTGGTGGCCGCGCGCGTGTATTGGTACGCTGAGGTGTGTCCGCAGTCCCGCAGCCCCGCATGAGCCTCGAGGAGTTCCTCGCGTGGGAGCAGACGCAGGCGCACCGGTACGAGCTCGTCGACGGCGAGGCGTTCGCCATGGCCGGCGGCTCGACGTTCCACGCGCACATCGGCGTCAACCTCGCCGCGACGCTGCGCCAGCAGCTGCGGCCGCGCGGCTGCTTCACGTTCCACGAGGGCATGAAGGTGCGCGTCGGCAACGACGTGCTCTACCCCGACGTGGTGGTGAGCTGCGATCCCCAGCAGCTCGAGCGCCCCCTCGTCGAGCGGCCGGCGCTGATCGTGGAGGTGTTGTCGCCGTCGACCGAGAGCTTCGATCGCGGGCGCAAGTGGGCCCTGTACCAACAGCTCGCCAGCCTGCAGGCGTACCTGCTGGTGAGCCAGGACGCGCTGTCGATCGAGGTGTTCGTGCGCGCGCCGCAGGGCTGGCATTACCGGCGCGAGGCCGGGGCCGCTGCGGTGGTCGAGCTGCCCGCGCCGCCGTGTCGCTTGGCGCTGGCGGACGTGTACGACGGCCTGCTGGAGCGCCTGGGCTGAGTGGGCTCTACGGGACGATGGTGCGCAGGCTGTCGACGGCGTGGACGGGGGCCATGTCGCCGGCCATGAGGTGGGCGATGGCGCCGTAGACGAGGCGTTGCTGGGCGACCATGGACTTGCCGGCGAACTCGGACGAGACGACGACGATCGTGTAGTGGCCGCCGCCGCCCGAGACCTGGACGTCGTCGGCGGCCATCTTGGCGAGGATGGCCTCGCGGATCGCGTCGATGACGGAGCCCTGGAAGTTGGTCGGGTGGTGACTCATGGGCCGGAGTTATACCGCCTCGCCGGCGATCTTGACCTCGAGCTCGAGCTGGATGCCGGTCTCCGTCCGCACGCGCTCGCGCACGAGGTCGATCAGCGCCAGGAGGTCGGCGGCGCGCGCTTCGGGCACGCCGGGGCCGGGGCGTTCGACGACGAGCCAGTTGGCGTGCACCGGGCTGACGACCGCGGCGCCGACCCGGGTGCC
>NZ_JAPNJW010000001.1:5982500-6343246 GCF_026626745.1 Nannocystis sp. RBIL2 | reverse complement strand
GCTGATCGCCATCGGCCTGTTCAGCGCCACCCACGACATCGCCTGCGACGGCTACTACATGACCGCGCTCGGCCGCGCCGACCAGGCCCGCTACACCGGCATCCGCGTGGCCGCCTTCCGCGTGGCGATGCTGGTCGGCTCGTCAGGCCTGGTGTTCCTCGGCGGCCGCGTCCACTGGCTGGCCGGCTTCGGCCTCGGCGCCCTGCTCATGGTCGGGCTCGCCGTGGCCCACCGCGTGTGGCTGCCGCGGATCCACGCCGTCCGCCCGGTCGCCCAGTCCACCGGCGACGCGGCGGCCGACTGGCGGGCCCGCGTCGCCCACGTCCGCGGCGCCTACTTCAGCTTCCTGCTGCAGCCGCGGGCCCTCGTCGTCCTGCTGTTCTTGCTCAGCTTCAAGCTCGGCGACGCGCTGATGTTCGGCATGTCGAAGGTGCTGTTCCGCGAGCTCGGCATCAGCACCCCCGACCGCGGCGTGCTCAACGGCTTCGGCACCGCCGCCAGCATCGCCGGCGCCATGCTCGGCGGCCTGTGGGTCGCGCGCGTCGGTCTGCGGCGCGCGCTGCTGCCGATCGCCCTCATCATGGCGGGCACCCTGCCGCTCTACCTCTGGCTCGCCGCCCCTCGCCTGCCCGCCGACGTCATGCTCGGCCTCGGCGCCCCGCTGAGCCTCGCGCACACGCTGTCGCCGCCGCTGTGGCACGTCGGCACCATCCTCGTCATCGAGCAGCTGTGCGGCGGCCTCGCCACCGCGGCCCAGACGATCTTCATCATGAGCCGCTGCCACCCCGACCACAAGGCGGCCCACTTCGCGTTCGCGACCGCCATCTATTCGCTCGCGCAGACCATCTCGGGCACCTACAGCGGCTTTTTGTACGAGGCCCACGGACCGCTGGTGTACTTCTCGATCGCCGCCGTCGCGTGCATCCCCTGTCTGGTGCTGATCCCGTTCCTCCGCCAAAATAGTTGAAGCCGCATGGACCGCGTCGCTCGCAGCGCCTTCGACGTCGCCCGTCAGCGGGTCGGCCGCGTGCTCGCGCCGCTGGTCTTCTTCGCCCTGCTCGTCGCCCCGACCGGCCTGCCCGCGCCGGCCCACCGCCTGGCGGCGATCTTCGCCGCCACGGTGGTCCTGTGGGTCAGTGAGGCGGTGCCTCTCGGGGCCGCGGCGCTGGTCGCCCCGGCGCTGGCGGTGGCGATGGACGTCACCCCCGCGGCCAAGGCGTTCGCCCCGTTCGCCAGCCCGCTGATCTTCCTGTTCCTCGGCGGCTTCATGCTCGCGCTCGGCCTCAGCGAGCAGGGGCTCGACCGGCGGGCCGCGCTGTGGCTGCTCGCGCGCGACTGGGTCCGCGGCTCGCCGGCCCGCGCGCGCACGGCAGTCGGCCTCGGCGCGTTCGCCTGCTCGATGTGGATCTCCAACACCGCCACCACCGCGATGTTGATCCCCGTCGCGCTCGGCCTGTGCTCGGCGATCCGCGGCGCCGCCAGTCCCGAAGACCAGCCTAAGTTCGACCGCTTCGCCGAGGGCATGCTGCTGACCCTCACCTACGCCTGCTCGATCGGCGGCATCGTCACCCCGATCGGCACCGCCCCCAACGTCATCGCCCTCGACTTCCTCGAGCGGCAGGCCGGCGTCCAGCTCGACTTCTTCCAGTGGATCAGCTTCGGCCTGCCGACCGGCCTCGCCACCCTGGCGATCGCCCTCGTCTACGCCCACCGCCGCTTCCCCGCCCCGGTCGCGCGGCTCGACCGCCTCACCGCCGAGGTCCGCGACCAACTTCACAAGCTCGGGCCGATGTCGGCGGGCGAGCGGCGGGCCGCCGGCGTGTTCTTCCTCGCAGTGGCCGGCTGGCTGCTGCCGTCGATCCTCAAGGTCACCCTCGGCGCCGCCCACCCGGCCGCGCAGTGGGCCGACCGCGGCCTGCAGGAGGGCGTCGTCGCCATCCTCGCCGGCGTGTTGCTGTGCGTCGTCCCCGGCGGACGGCGGCCTGGCGTCTCGGTGTTGCCGTGGGACAAGGCGATGCAGCTCGACTGGTCGACGCTCTACCTGCTCGGCGGCGGCTTCTCGCTCGGCGCGATGATGTTCGACACCGGCCTCGCCGAGGCGCTCGCCCGCGGCTTCCTCGCCGGCGCCGGGCCGCTCGCCAGCTCGCCGTTCGGCCTGCTCGCCACCGCCACCTTCCTCGTGCTGTGGCTGACCGAGGTCACCAGCAACGTCGCGACCACCAGCATGATGGTCCCGGTGCTGATCGCCATCGCCCAGGCGGCCGGCATCGACCCGCTGCCGACCACCCTGTGCGTCACCATGGCCGCCAGCTTCGCCTTCACCCTGCCGGTCTCGACCCCGCCGAACGCGATCGCCTACGGCACCGGTCTCATCCGGATCCAGTCGATGATCCGCTTCGGCGTGGTGCTCGACGTGCTCGGCTACTTCGTGCTCATCGCGTGCGGGGCGCTCTTGCTGCCGGCTCTCGGCCTCGGGCCCTGAGCGCGCCCGAGCGGCACCCGCACCGTGAAGCGCGAGCCCATCTCGTACTCGCTCTCGACGCTGATCGTCCCGCCCATCGCCTCGACGAAGCCGCGGGCCAGCGCGAGGCCCAGGCCCGAGCCGCCGAAGCGCTTCCGCAGCGAGCTGTCGGCCTGGTAGAACGCCTCGAACACGCGCCGCTGCTGCTCGGTCTTGATGCCGATGCCGGTGTCGTGGATCACGAACTCGACCACCCCGTCGTCCTTGAGCTGCACCGCCAGCCCGACCTCGCCGAGCTCGGTGAACTTGCAGGCGTTGGCGAGCAGGTTGAGCAGCACCTGGCGGACCCGCTCCGAGTCGCCGAACAGCGCCGCGTCCTGGTCTTCGGGCCACACCAGCGCCACGCCGCGGCGCAGCTGCGGCAGCACCGTCCCCTTCACCGTGCGCAGCAGGGTCGCCAGCGAGAACACGTCCTCGCGCAGCTCGACCCGCTGGGCCTCGATGCGCGACAGGTCGAGCACGTCGGCGACCAGCCGCAGCAGCTGCTGCCCGGCCAGCTGGATCCGCTGCAAGTCGTCGCGCATCTCCTCCGGCGTCGCCTCGCCGAGCTCGTCGAGCATCAGCTCGCTGTAGCCGAAGATCGCGTTGAGCGGCGTGCGCAGCTCGAGGCTCATGTTGGCGATGAACGAGCTCTTGGCCGCGGTCAGGTGCTCCGCCAGCTGCTCGGCCGCCTGCAGCTGCTGCGCCTGGCGCCGCAGCTTGTCGGCCAGGGCGTTGGCGTCCGCGATCGCCGTCTGCATCGTCTTCATCACCACCAGCATCTCGGTGGTCGGGTCGTGCAGCGCGAAGTCCCGCAGCACCAGCCCGGCCGCCGCGACCTGTCCGAGCTCGGTCAGCCACGGCGTGCCGACGAACAGCGCCCCGCCGTCGACCTCGACGATCTCCCCGCGCAGGCGCAGGTCGAGGTCGCGGACCTGCAGCAGCACCACCGAGTCCTTGCGGGCCAGCAGCGCCTTGAGCGACATCTCTTCCAGCACCGGCCGGTCGATCACGAACCACTCGTCGAACGGCCGGCCCGACACGTCGGCCGCCATCAGCCGCCGCAGCGACCGCCCGAGGTCGAGGATCCGCATCTCCTCGTCGAGGGAGATCGAGAACGGGAACAGCCGCTCACATTGCTCGCGCAGAAGCAACAGCATGGTCAGGCGGCCGCCGGTTGGAGTTCGAGACGGAACAGGTCGAAGCCGCCGCGCTCGCGGCCGTGGACGTGCTCGACGGCGATGTCCTCGGCGAACGTGCGGGCCAGGCCCTTGAGCAGGCCGACCACCATCGGCGCCAGCCCCTCGCGGCTCGAGTGATACTCGAGCTCGAGCGCCTGCGGCCCGGCGTCGCGGACCACGAAGCTGGGCGGCCGCATCTTGGCGAACGTCAGGCCGACGCGCGCGTGCATGTTGTCGAGGTTGGCCACGAACTCGCGCAGCGTCGCGCCGAACATCGGCAGCAGCTCGCCGTAGCCGTGGCGCGCGGTGAACAGGATCCAGTGCTCGCCGACCGCCTCGAGCACCTCAGCCGCCGGCGCGCCGAGCACCTCGCTGGCGGCGTCGACCAGCTTGTACGTGATCTCGTCGGGGTAGGACTCCATCGACACGAAGCCCGGCGTCTGCACCCCGGCGCGCGCCTGGATCTGCGCCCACGTGCCCTCGCCGTAGTGCGAGCACACCAGATCTTCGACCGCCTTGTTGACGAGACCGTACATCCTGTCGCCTCCGCGGACGCACCGGCGCCCAGCTCGAGTGTCGGCCAAACACGGGCCCCGGGGCAACGCGGGGACGGGCGGGGTGACACGGAGCGAATGTCGCGCCGAGTCTCACACCCCGATCGCCCGGATCGTCACCAGCGGACCCTCGGGGAAGCCGTCGCCGCGCAGGTCGACCTCGCCCTCGACGTGCCACAGGTTGTCCTCTTCGGGGTCGACGAGCACCTGCGTGACCCGCCAGCGCTGGTCGGCGACCGCCTCGATGCGGGTGTACTTGGGGAACCGGGCCCCGTGGTCGAAGCGCAGCGTCGGGTACTCGGCGTAGTACTCGGCCATCGCCTGGGCGAAGCGCTCGGGGGTCCAGGGGTCCTCGGGGTCTGCGCGCGTGCCGACCGCCGCGTCCTCATAGTCGCGCTCGGCGAGCGCGCGAACCAGCGCGTGCATCTCCGCGCGCACGCGCGCCGCGAACGCCTTGGGATCGGCCGACAGATCGCGCGGCCCGGCGGGCGCGGCTTCGCCCTCGACCACCGGCGGGTGCAGCATGCGCTCCCACTCTTGCAGAAGGCTGGTGTCGACGTGCTCGAACATCGCCCGCAGGAAGCCGATCACGTCGTGCACCTCGTCGGTCTTGGCCGCGTCGGGCACCGTCTGCACGAGGAGCTTGTAGGCCTGCATCAAGTAGCGCAGCAGCACGCCCTCGCTGCGCTGCAGCCCGTACTCCTTGACGTAGTCGTTGAACGCGACGTAGCGCTCGACCATGTCGCGCACCACCGACTTCGGGCGGATGTTCTCCTGCCCGACCCACGGGTGCAGCGCCGAGAACTCGTTGAAGGTGTCGTAGATGAAGTCGGCCAGCGGCTTGGGGTACGAGACCTTCTCGAGCTCCGCCATCCGCTCCTCGTACTCGACGCCTGCCGCCTTGAGCTCGCCGATCTTCTCCGAGCGGGCGCGGTGCTCCTGCGCCTGCAGCACCACCTGCGGGTTCTCGAGCAGCGACTCGACCAGCGACACCACGTCGAGCGCGTAGGTCGGCGAGTCCTGCGGCACGCGGCCGAGCGTGTCGAGCAGGTAGAGCGACAGCGTGTGGTGGAGCGAGAAGTCCTTCTGCAGGTGCTCGTCGAGCCGGACCGCGCGCCCGCCCCCGCCGTCCTTGCGCGCGTCGAGCGGCACCAGCTTGACGATGCCCGCCTTGTGCAGCGCGCGGAACAGCGTCGCCGCCTCGCGCCGGTGGCGGGTCTTGGCCCGCGCCTCGTCGTGCGCCGCCGCGATCAGCTCGACCAGCCGGCGGTAGCCGCCGCCCCACGCGTTGGTGTTGGCCGGCGACTGGATGAGGCTCAAGATCATCCCGAACGACACGACGAAGCGCGACTGCAGCGGCTCCGGCTCGCGATCGATCAGCTTCTCGAACGTCGACTTGTCCCAGGGGACATACCCCTTCTCGGGCGGCTGCCGGCGCACGAACTTCTTCTTCTTCGGGTCGGCCGCCGCCTTGGCCTCGAGCTTCTTGTTCTCGATCACGTGCTCGGGCGCCTGGCACACCACGTAGCCGTGATCGTCGAAACCCTTGCGGCCGGCTCGCCCGGCGATCTGCTTGAAGTCGCGGGCCCCGAGGATCCGCGTCTGCTCGCCGTCGTACTTGCACAGCTTGGTGAACAGGACCGTGCGGATCGGGATGTTGACCCCGACCCCGAGCGTGTCGGTGCCGCAGATCACCCGCAGCTTGCCCTGCTGCGCCAGCTTCTCGACCAGCAGGCGGTACTTCGGCAGCAGGCCCGCGTGGTGCACCCCCACGCCGTGCTTGAGGTAGCCCTGGATCTCCTTGCCGTACGGCGTGTCGAAGCGGAACCCCGCCATCGCCTCGGCGATCGCCGCCTTCTCCTCGCGCGAGCACAGGTTCGTGCTCATCAGGTTCTGCGCCTCCTCGGCGGCCTCGCGCTGGGTGAAGCTGACGATGTAGATCGGCGCGCGCCCGCGGTCGAGCAGGTAGCCGATCGTCTCGTGCAGCGGCGTCTCGCGGTACTCGAAGTCGAGCGGCACCGGCCGGACCGCCGAGCGCACCACCGCGACCTCCTGCTTCGTCAGCCGCTTGAGCCCGTCCTCGACCTTGGTCGTGTCGCCGAGCGTCGCCGACATCAGCAGGAAGGTCGTGTACGGCAGCGACAGCAGCGGGATCTGCCACGCCATCCCGCGGTCGCGGTCGCCGTAATAGTGGAACTCGTCGAGCACCGCGTCGTCGACCGGCGCCATCCGCCCGTCGCGCAGCGCCATGTTGGCGAGGATCTCCGCGGTGCAGCAGAGGATCGGCGCGTCGCGGTTGACGCTCGCGTCGCCCGTCATCATGCCGACGCGGTCGGGCCCGAACTCGCGGCACAGGGCGAAGAACTTCTCGCTGACCAGCGCCTTGATCGGGCTCGTGTACACGCTGCGGCGCTTGCGGGCCACCGCGGCCAGGTGCATCGCGGTCGCCACCAGCGACTTGCCCGAGCCGGTCGGCGTGTTGAGCACCACGTGCTTGCCGGCCAGGAGCTCGAGGATCGCCTCCTCCTGCGCCGGGTACAGCTCGAGCCCCGTCTCGGTGACCCAATCTAAAAAACACTCGAGGATCGCGTCCGACGAGGTGCTCTTGTCGGGCTGCTCGATCAGCTTGGCCGCGAACTCCCGCAGGGTGCGCGGGCCGGCGACGATGTTGTCGATCGCGCTCACTGCGGCAGAATCTCGCCGGCGAGCGGGTAAGAGGGGCGGATGTCGACCGGGATGTTGCCCAGCTTGTCGAGCGCGGCCTGCAGCAGCGGCGTGATCTTGCCGTGCTCGTCGAGCAGCTTGTCGGCCGCGACCTTGTCGCCGCTGTGCTGGATCAGGCAGATGTCGCGCACCAGGTCGCTGATCGCCGTCTCGAGCTTGGCGAGGTCGACCTTGAACTTGCCGCTCGCGCTGTCGGGCGTGACCGCCCCGGCCGCGAGGAAGCGGTTCAGCTGCAGCGCCGCCCCGCGCCCGTGCGCCTCCGCGACGCCGAAGCGGGCGCTGCGGAACAGCCCGGCGAAGTACGACAGCAGCACCTTGTCCTTCAGCTCGGCCGGCAGCTCGCCCTTCTCGATCATGTAGAGCACGTTGTACGCGCCCATCACGTCGGCCTTGGCCTCCTCGAGCGGTGAGTAGCTGGCCTCGAGCGCGACCCGGACGTCGACCTTGTCCTTGCCCTTCGCGTCGCCGCCGACGAACGCCGGCCCGAGGCTGTGCGACAGCTCGTGGAACAGCACCTGCAGGAAGAACGCCTCGCCCGACAGCGACGCGACGTGATCGGCGTGCAGCACCTCGTTCCCGATCGGGCGCATGATCGCCTCGAATTTGGTCTGGATGAGGTTGCGCAGCAGCACCTTCTTGGCGCCCTTCTCGGCGCGGACGCGCTCGTCGTTGGGCAGGTTGAACGCGATCGTCTGCACCGACTTGCGCGCGTCGCCGGCCGAGAACACCAGGTCGACCACGCGGATCGGGCTCTCGCTGCCGCGCTTCGTCTTGACGTCGTCGGGGATCGGCAGGTGCTGCTCCATCTCCGGCAGGTACTTCTTGTACTTCGCCAGCTCGGCCGAGGCCTTGGGGTCGCTGACCGTGACGAACGCCTCGAACGCGGCCTTGAGGCCGAGCAGCTCGTCCTCGTAGGTCTCGTAGGGCCCGATGGTGATCTCGACCAGGCTGTCGAGGTCCATCCAGTCCTTGTCGGACTGATAATAATCGTCGCTGCGGAACGCCTGCGCGCGCGAGCGCAGGAACTTCGTCAGCGACTTGTTCTTCGTCAGCTTGGCCGCGTCCTCGAGCGCCTTGGCGGCCGGGCCGAGCCACTCGCCGTACTCGGCGCTGTAGGGCCGCGCCTCGAGCTTGTCGCCGACGCGGGCGATCACCGTGGTCAGGCTCTCGAACGCCGCCTTGTCCTCCGGATGATCGGCGACCCATTTTTTGAAGGCGTCGGCGCCGAGGTCCTCGGGGTAGAAGCCGGCGCCCGGCGGGTGGGCCAGAGTGGTAGCGAACGGGGCGTAGTGCTCCTGCCGGTCCCACGGCCCGCGCATCACCGTGAAGTAGTCGAGCTTGACGACGCCGAGCTCGCTGGTGTCCTTCTCGAGCTCCGCCCGCAACGACGCGTTGCCGGCCCACGATTGGCGGTCGAAGATCGGGTCCATCAGCCGCGCCGCCTCGATCAGCTTGTCGAGCGCCGCCTTCTCCGCCGGCGGCAGCGCCGTCACGTCGGTCGTCAGCGGCGACCGCACGAACTGATCGATCTTCGTGCGCAGCAGCTCGGCCTGGGTCGGCGGCTTGACCTCCGGCTTCTTCGGCGCCGCCTCCGCCGGCTCGGCGGCCTCGTCCGCGGCCTTCGCCGGCACCTTCGCCCCCGGCTTGTCCCCCTTGCTCACGTCGGGGTTCTGGCACGCGACGAGCGCGAGCGCCACGAAGATGGTCGAGCGGACAGGCGGCATGGGCCCGCAGGATACTACCCGGGGCCCGCCCCGTCGAGCGCGCGCCACAGGTAGGGCAGCGACACGTCGAGGCGGTAGCTGGTGTTCGAGTGGTCGTCGGGGAACTCCTCGTACACGTGCGGGATGCCGTGCGCGGACAGCCGCCGCACCAGCGCGCGCGCGCCGAAGTGCGCGAGGAATTGATCGCGCGAGCCGGCGTCGATGAACAGCCCGTGCAACCGGCGCAGGTTGGCCTGCACCTCCGGCGCCTCGACCATGCGCAGCGGGTCCCAGCGCAACCACCGGGCCCACGCCTCCGCGTCGAGCTCGCACGTGTGCGGGTCGACCGGCAGGCGCACGCCCATGAACGCCGACGGGTCGGGGTCGTAGGAGGCCGCCATCGCCAGCAGCATCAGCGGCAGGTGATCGCCGCCGCCCCACTTCGGCGAGGCCGCGAACGCCTTCAAGTAGCCCTCGATGCCCCCGTGGCGCGCCAGCGCAGTCAGCAGCTTGGGGAAATCTGGCCGATAGACCAGGTCGAAGTTGCAGTCGCCGGCGTGGCAGCCGACCGCGCCCCACACGTCGGCGCGGCGCATCCCGTGGACCAGCGCCCCGTAGCCGCCGCTCGAGTGGCCGAACAGCGCCCGCCCCGCGCGCCCGGGCTTGACGCGGAACTCGCGCTCCAGCCGCGTCGGCAGGTCCTCGGCGAGGAAGTCCTCCCATTGCCCGAGCGCGCTCGAGTTGATGTACTGATTGCCGCCCAGCGCGGTGAAGCAGTCGGGAAACACGCCGATCACCGGCCCCATCGCCCCGCTGGCGATCAGCCGATCGAGCCGCTGCGGCATCGACTCGCCGAACCCGGTCCACCCGAGCCGCTTGAGCCCCGAGCTGCTGTACCCCGCGAGGTCGACGAAGATCGGATAGCGCTCGTTGCCGCGGTCGTACCCCTCCGGCAAGTACACCGCGACCGCCCGCGACGACGGGTCGCCGATCACGTTGGCCGCCAGCGCGGGCGAATCGATCTCGATGGTGACGGTGGTGCCGCGCGGCTGGGCGTAGTTGTGAGTCGGCATGTCGGCGGCCGCGAGCATACACCGCGCGGCGACGCTCGTCGACCAGGCGGGCGGCGTTCGCCGGTCGATCCGGCTCCGCGGACGCGCCGCGCATCTTCTGTCCTCCGGGACATGCCCCATGGGCCATCACGCCTCTCGATCGCCGCTCCTCGGCTCTGTCGCTACCGCTCGCGTTCGCGAGCTTCGTTGGACGTCCGACGTCTCGAGCGCGCCGGCGCTCCTCGACTCTTCGGCGAGATCTGTCATTGCGGCTGTTCACAGGACGACTACAGGATCGCCCTCGGGTGATTCGAGCCAGAGGCCGCATCGCGGGCGGTGGGCCCGCGAGCTCGGCGCGATGGTTCGCCGCGGGGCGCTCTGCTGTCGAATTCGCCGCTGCTGCTCCGGTCGCCAGGGGCCGCCCTGAAGAGCGGCCGCGCGCCTGCAATGTATGCCGCGGTCTCATCGTGAGCGCTGCGCGGCGCGGTCATGCCCGATCCGTCGTGACTGCGACGACCGGCGCAAAGCGGCATCCTCGTCGCCGACACCTTCTTGTCCTGATTCGACTGTCGCGCTGCGCCGGGTGTCCGCGGCCGACATTGGTTCACGTCCGTAGCGACGAGAGATCGGCACATGTACCCCAGCAAAATCCATCCATCCTTTCGCGTCTCGCATTGCGTCTTCGCGGCCGCCCTGGCGGCGTCCGCCTGTGACTCGAGCGTCGAGATCACGGTGAACATCCACACCTCGGCGGGGGTGTGCGGAGACGGCGTGCTCGGCATCGGCGAAGAGTGCGACGACGGGGTCGGCAACGGTCCCGGCGCGGCGTGTCGCCAGAATTGTCAGCTCAACGAGTGTGGCGACGCCGATGTCGGCCCGGCCGAGGAGTGCGACAACGGGCCGAACAACGCCGACGCCGCGGCGTGCAAGCTCGACTGCACGCTGCAGGTCTGCGGAGACGGCCACGTCGGGCCGGGCGAGGGCTGCGACGACGGCAACGACGTCGACGCCGACGCGTGCAGCAACGCGTGCGTGGCCGCGACCTGCGGCGACGGTGCGGCCCAGGCGACCGAGGAGTGCGACGACGGCAACCTCGACGACACCGATCTGTGCACCTCGGCCTGCACCGCGGCGACCTGCGGCGACGGGTTCCTGCAGGCGGTGGCCGGCGAGGCGTGCGACGACGGGGCGCTGAACAACGACGGCGGTGATTGCACGCTCGCGTGCGCGATCGCGGCGTGCGGCGACGGCCTGCTGCACGACCAGGGCAACGGCGCAGAGGCCTGCGACCAGGGAGCCGCCAACGGACCGGGGCAGGCGTGCCTGGCCGATTGCACGCTCAACGTGTGCGGCGATGGGGACATGGGCCCCGGCGAGGGCTGCGACGACGGCAACACCGACCCCGGCGACGGCTGCACGGCCGCGTGCGTCCTGGAGGAGTGCGGCAACGCGATCGTCGATCCGGGCGAGGACTGCGACGACGGCCAGAACGGCGAGCAGGACGACGGCTGCACCGACCTGTGCCGGCTGCCGCTGTGCGGCGACGCGTTCGTGCAGCCGAGCCTCGGCGAGTCGTGCGATCACGGGGCGGGCAACAGCGACCAGGCCGAATGCACCCTGGAATGCGCGCTGGCGGTGTGCGGCGACGGCCTGGTGTGGGCGGACGAGGAGCAGTGCGACGCGGGCGCGGCCAACGGCCCCGGCCAGGCCTGCAAGGCGGACTGCAACGTCAACGTGTGCGGGGACGGGGACGTGGGCCCGGGCGAGGCGTGCGACGACGGCAACTTCGTCAACGAGGACGCGTGCACCAACGTGTGCAAGCTGGCAGACTGCGGCGACGGCTTCGTCGGCGCGGGCGAGGCGTGCGACGACGGCAACCTCGTCAACGAGGACGCGTGCACCAACGCGTGCGAGCCGGCGAGCTGCGGCGACGGCTTCGTCCAGCCCGGCGAGCAGTGCGACCTCGGCGACCTCAACGCCGACGACGGCGCGTGCACCCTGGCCTGCCTGCTCCCGGCGGACACCTGCGGCGACGGATCGGTCGATGCCGGCGAGGCGTGCGACGACGGCAACGGCAGCAACACCGACGCGTGCACCAACCTCTGCGAGCTCGCGGAGTGCGGCGACGGCTTCGTGCAGGCCGGCGAGCAATGCGACGACGGCAACACCGTCGGCGGCGACCTCTGCAACGCCAACTGCACCCGGCCGAAGCGCGTGTTCGTGACCAGCACTTCCTGGAACGGCAACCTCGGCGGAATCTCCGGCGCGAAGTCGAAGTGCCAGGCGCGCGCGGCGGCGGGCAACCTCGGCGGGACGTGGGACGCGTGGCTCGCCAACAGCTCCAGCAACCCCGCCGGTCGCTTCGTCAAGTCGACGACCGGCTACGCGCGCCTCGACGGCGTCGAGATCGCGCAGACCTGGGCCGATCTCACCGACGGCACGCTCGACGCGCCCATCAACGTCAACGAGTTCGGCGACATGTCCCCCCAGGCCGACATCTGGACCGGCACGGACAGCGACGGCACCTCGCTCGCCGAGCACTGCACCGGCTGGACCGCCTCCGGCGGCTTCTCCGTGGTGGGCATCGAAGGCCGCAACAACGCCGTCGACTTCAACTGGACCGCCCGGTCGTTGCTCAATGCGTCGAACTGCTCGACGCTGCAGCGGCTCTATTGCTTCGAGCAGTGAGGTTGTCGAGAATTCGCCCTGCAATTTCGCATGCTTAGCCGCGTGCGGAATTGCGTCTCCACTATCTCTCCAGCGCGTGGAGCGCACCGGCGCTGCCGCGGCGACGGTCGACGTAGTCGCTCGCCGTCTGAAGATCCTTGTGACGGAGGTGGCTGGCGACCGCCGCCACCCCGCCACCGCCCTCGGCGATCCGCGTGCCGCACGACTTGCGGAGGACGTGGGTGCCGCGCCAGGGCAAGCCCGCGCGCTTCACGAGCGCCTTCATCCAGGACTTGATGTGGTGCTCCCGGAAGTGACTCCCATGGTTGTCGAGCACGAATGGGCCGGTCTTCGGAAAGCCGCGCAGCGCGTCGGCGAGGCGCGTCGTGAGGCCGACCTCGTCCTCGGTCCTGCCCTTGGGGAGGTCGAGCTTGTCCCGCACGAGGTTGTGGCGGATGGTCATCAACCCGCGCTTGAGATCGACGTCCGTCCATTTGAGCGCGAGGATCTCTCCGCGCCGGAGACCACCGTCGAGACCGAGCAAGACGGCGACGACGAACATCGGCCCCATCGCCTGAGCCGCGGCGAGCAGCGCGACCTGCTCCTGGTCGTCGTAGGCGACCGCGGGCTTGCGCTTCCGGCGGGGGATCTCGAAGGCCACCGGAGCGGCCTTGATCTCCTTCTCCGCGATGGCCCGGTTGAACACCCGACGGAGGGTCTTGAGCACCTCGCACATCGTGTTGTGCGACTTGCTGACCAGCGACTTCTTGATCGCGGTGATGTCCTTGGGCGTCACCTCATCGAGCCGCCGGCGGGCCAGCACCGGGAGCAGGTACAGGCGCAGATGGACGTCGTAGTTCATCTGCGTGTTGGTCCCGAGCCGGTCGGCCTGGCACAGGTCGAGGAAGGTCTTGGAGAACTCCTCGAACGTCGGGGGCGGCGGCTTCTCGGGCTCGGGCTCAGGCGCGAGCAGCCGCGCGAGGAGCTCCTGCTCCAGATTCCTGGCCCACCGCTCGACGTTGGTCTTGCCGGTGACAGGCGCCTTGACACGGCTCCTGAGCTCGTCACCTCTTGCGTTCTTGACGATGACGTCGACTTCAAATTCATTCTTCCTTCCCTTCCACGGGCGCAGCTTGATCGTCATGACCGACCTCCCGCGCTCGCACTGTTCGCCGAGAGCCATTGTGCGATGATCCGGGGGTCGAAGCGCAAGGTCCGGCCGAGACGCAGGCCACCTGGGATCCCGCCGCGAGCATGGCGGGCATAGACCGCGCCCTTGCTCGTGTGGAGCAGTACGGCGAGCTCTTCGACGGTCATCAGCGGCGGCGGGAGCGGCGACGCCTCACGCGAACTCACGACGGCTGAACGGCGCTCAGGGGCGATCTCAGCGCGCCTGTCCGAATGGACATGTCGCACTTGGGACGGTCCCTTACCGCAAGGATCGGAGCTGTACACGGATCCCTCCTGATTCGACGAGTTGGCGCTCGACCGCCGGTATCCGGGCGAGCAGATACAGAAGCACGACGACGAGAGGCTCAGAGCGCGGAGCGCGACGGGGCCAGCAGCTTCTCGCGCCACGCGATGAGCGTCTCGCGGTGGAAGATCCAGCGATGGATCGCCCGGACGCACGGGATGTCGCCGTCCTTGACCCGGCGGTAGAAGGTCGTGCGCGAGAACCCGGTGATCTTCATGGCCTCGCTGGACCCGATGTACTCCGGCAGCGTCGTCTCAGCGGGCATGGGCCTCTCCTTGCTGCTGCGCGCTGCGATGCGCGCGTACGAGACCCACGAGGCCGCCGATCGCCGCGCCGGTGAGCAGGCCGGCGGCGACGAGACCGGACGCGCGACGCACGGCCGGATCTTCGACGAGGACTGCGACGCCGAGTGATGCGGCCCCGAGCACACCGCAGCCGAAGACCGCGGCGCGCGGGTCCCTGAACAACTGCGGCAGCAACGTCGCCCCTGCCATCGTCGCGCCGAAGGTGCCGACCTGTCCCCACGCGGAGCTCACGCTCGCGGGCGAGGCCTCGTCCGTTCTCGACAGGGACTCGTCCTCGACCTTGCCGTCGTCGAGGTCGCTCCCGGCCTGGCAGACGACCTCGAGCGGGAAGCCGAGCCCAATCGCCAGGCGGACGATGGTCTCGAGCGTGGGGTTGGCGCCGTCGCCGAGCAACGCGATGATGTGCCCGCGGGACACGCCGGAGCGCCGTGACAGCTCCTGCTTCGAGACGCCGGTTTGCACCCGCACCTGCTCGAGCAGGTCGATCACGTCAGCAGGGTTGTTCCCCCGGGTGCCGCGGATCTTGCAACTCGACGCCGCGAGCTCGGCCAGGAAGACCGCGAGCGGCTGTCGGCGGAGAGCCTCCAGCGCCCGCGCCGACACCACGTCGATGTCCGGGCGCTCGCCTCGGATCATCCCGCGGACGTATTCCATCAGCGTCTTGAAGCCTTCCTCGCGCATCATCTCCAACCTCCCATGTGGTGAGGATAGGGCCGCGATCGCCTGGCTACCCGCGTCTTGCCAGCGTCTATTTTCGCTCATTTGGCTATATACCGGGCAAAATTACATGAATTCCGCGCGTCAGAGCGCACAGCTAGATCAATATGGCAAGTGGTGCCGTGGCCATGCTAGAGTTTCTCTGTAGTTGCCAATAACGAGATCTCCGGGTCTCTTCCCCGGAGGGAGTGCATCGACGATGCTCGAGATCCAGCAGAGGCTCCGCGAGCTCTTCAACTTTCCGATCGAGGAGCAGCCGTTCACACACCTGCTGCGGCACTGGCGACTGTTCACCTCGCAGGCTGTCGCCCTCGAGTGGGAGCGCCACGGCAGCGACTACTACGCGTGGTGGAAGGACTTCGACATCAAGATCGAGTCGGGGCGCGCGCGGAACCGCGAGATGAAGCTCCGGTTCCGCTGGCCGCGTGGTGGCTCCCGCATCATCGGTCGCGGTGAGCTCCTGGCACTGCAGACTCGCGCGGCGCAGATCTGCCGGAGAGGGGGACCCCACGGCGCGCCGTTCGTCACCGAGGACGAGCCTGCTCGACCTGGGCGCCCGCAGCGGCGGCTTCATCTGACGCAGTTCAGGAGGACGAAGACCCACGAGAGCGCGCTGGCGCAGGGGTTCGGCGCCGGCTACGAGGCGCGCGTGCGGCCGCTTGGGGCAGACCTCCAGGGAGACCACGCTCTCTTCGTCGTCAGTCCCACGGGGGCATTCGTGCTGGTTGGCTTCGGCCCCGACTACAACTTGACCGCGCTCGCGAATTTCTGGCGCGGCAACCTGACCAACGAGTTCGCGAGCGACCTGCACGACGGCGACGAGCCGTTCGCCGTTCGCGTCCGAGGTGTGCCGCATCGGCTCGAGTACGTCCGGCTTCCGGGGCTCGCCGGGTTCGTGCATACGCCGCTCGGCGAGGTCTACCTCTGTCTCCTCGGTGACGACGACGTCGCCCTCGTCCTCGTCGGCGACGACGGCGCTGCACAATGCCTGTTCCGAGGGACAGCCAGCCAGGCGAACGGCCACGAGCTTCTCCCTGACGAGGTCCCGGTCGTGCTGCTCGAGCGGCCGCGACCCTTCACGCCCGAGATGGTCGCCGAGGCGATCGCGCGTCAGCCCAAGCTGGATCCGGCGATCCGCGACCACCTCGCGGCGCTCGTGCGCGCCGCCCGGGACGAGCTCGGCACCGAGTACGCGCGGCATCTGGTCTGGGCCCTCGTGTCCGCGCACGCGAGCGGCCGCCGGACTCCCGTGGTCGGCACGCACACGGAAGTCTTCGCCTGGGTCCTCGAGCAAGGTGACATGCGAGCTCCGCCGAAGGAGCGCGCCGGCCGTGGCGCGTTGCACTGGCTCGCCGCTCGATCCCCGCTGTTCGAGCGCGCGGTCGTCAAGCGGATCGCGTACTGGAAGAACCACGTGGAGTGGTTCAGCGAGCCGAGCACGGCGTGCATCGCTCGACTCGCGCGTGCGGGCAAGATCCGCGTCGACGACCTCGAGAGTCAGTGAGAGGTCGAGGCCTTCTTCGCATCCTTCGCCTGCTTGCGGCGGAGGCGCTGCCACTCCGAACGGATCGCCGAACAAACGACGTGGGTCCGGGTGCAGTCGAACGCCTCGGCGAGCGTGTTGAGGAAGGTGTCGATCTCTTCCGGGAACCGGAAGTGGTGCGAGCGTGGCCGCAACTTCGGGGCTCCCGGCGGCGGAAGTTTGTAGGCGTCGGAGGCTCGATGCCCTCGACGTCGACTCGCCCCTTCGCTCGCCTGCTCCTGCGTCGCCGCTGATTTAGACGTCTCCGATCGGCTCGGCGGCTCGGTCGCCGCGGTAGTGTGCGCGCGACCGGAGTCGACGGTCCGCACCTCGGTCGCGGTGGTGTCGACGACGGACCCGAGAGCGTCTGGCTCGCCGGCGCTCGGCCCCGCGGGAGGACTCGTCGCCTCCCGGATGTTCCCGCATTCCTTCAGCGCCACGAGGGCCGCCGGATGGGCACCAGCTGGTTGCCTGGCGTGCGCGAAGCCCGTCATGCCGTAGCGGAGGTCGCTGGTCTTGGACGACTTCGATGCCATGTCACAGCCTCCCCTCGAACCCGCACATCTTCGGCACGTCGCCGCACATCGCTTGCATCGCACGGTCGCCCTGAGTGTCCTTGCCGTAGGGCACCTTCCACACCGGGCGGAAATACTCGGACGCCTTGGCGATCGCCGCCGACGAAGGGATCGGCTCGTCCCGCACCGTCGCCTGGGGGATCTGGTGCGCGGCCTCGCGGAGCCCCTCGAGCGCGCGCTTGCCGATCAGATCGCAACGATTCAGAACGATTAAGATCGTGCCCTCGGCCCTCCGCAGTGCGGAGTAGACATTCCCCATATTCTCCATCGCCAGGCGCCCGTCAATCGGCACGAGCCAGAGATCCGCGTCGACCTGATCGACGACCTCGACATGCGGCGGGCAGTCCGCGACCACGAGGTCGAAATTGGCGAGGTCCTGCGGCAGCTCCATCGGGCTGTACAGGACCTGGAGGCACTCGTTCACGCGGAAGAAGTGCCCGTTCATGAGGTGCTCGTCGCCGCCGGAGAGCCAGCGGCAGATGTCGCCCTGGCGATCGAGCCCGACCACGAGGGTCCTGATCCGCCGCTCCGAGGCGAAGAGCGCGAGGTGCACGGAGAAGGTGGTCTTCCCGATGCCACCCTTGTTGTTGTACACGACGATGGTCTTCATGCTGTCATCCTGATGAGGGATACGCCGGGCCGCCAGGGTCGTGTGCCCATCTCGAGATCGCGGACCATCACGATCGTGCCCAATCGTCCCACGCGCGCGGCATCACGACCGTGCCCAATCGTCCCACTGGCGATGATGCACCACGATGGAGCGCGCGCCGGTCGTTCGACCCGCGCGCTCTCGCGGTGATGGCTCCCCAGGTGCTCGGCGCTCGCTGTCGTGGATCACCACGAGAACTGGGGCGAGGGCTCTCCCGCAGAATGCCGCGCGCGTTCGCCATCGGCGCGGCGTGCCGGGTGGCGCCCGCCTGCCATGCGTCAGCCGCTCGAAGCGCGCCGCACAGGCAGGTGACTTCGACACCGGTCGCTACCAACGGGTGGGCGACGTCCGACACCAGGATCGTCGTCGGGGGTCGACAGTCAGTGCGCGTCGACGTGCAGCCAGGTGACGAGCCGACGCGCTGCATCTTGCAGGAAGACGCTCACCTGCCGGCCATCGATCGCACGCCGACTTGCAGGCAGGTGACACCGCTGTTGGTCGGCGTCATACTGCGAGATCAGGCCTGCCAGGCGGGTCAGATGGCAGTCAGATGCCGCCTGTAGGGCCCCGCTCGCGGGCTACGCCGATGGCCACCACGAGGGCCATGCCCCGGTGGCCGCAGGGGCCCCACACGTGGCGCCGGTCGTCGCCAGGCGGAGGGCGACGATGCTGTCCACGAGAGGCACCATCACGAGGACGACAGGCATGGCGACGAGCAGAGCTCCGCACGCAGGGGCCACTTCCGGCGAGCTCGCTGGGGCCCCTGACGTAAGCCCTGCAGAACCGCCAACATCATGCGGCCGGATCGAGCTGGCGGTCGACCGGCTGCGAACTTAGGTTCCGGCGTCCAGCACAGCGCCTGCGGCGCGGGCGGTGATCGCGGCTTCGTGACCTTCCGACCGATCGCCAATTTAGAGATGAATCGTCTCGGCACGTTTCGGCGGGTGCGAGGCGAGCACGCGCTCGACGCAGCGCCCGAGCTCGCCCTCCGCGGGCTCACCATCGATCTGCGTCTTCTCGCCAGGGACGATCGCTATCTCGAGCGACATCGGTCCGGGCGGTTTGCACTTCGCCAGAGCGCGCCGGAGGTTGAACACGCGCGCGGAGGCAGCCTCCTCACGGCGAGAGGCAACACGCGGCTCGTCGGCGTGCATCTCCACCAACACCTGCGCGTCGGGCTTCCACTCCGGCGGCGGAGTGGCCGGCGCCGTGGGTGAAGGCGCGGGCTCCGGTCGTGTCGCAGGCTCCGGGTCTACAGCCGTGGCGACAGGTAGCTCCGGACAGGCAGCCACCACCGGCGATGCCACGACCGCCATCGGGTCGGGATACGCGAACGAGATTGGCTCGGGTTGGACCGCGAGCCAGACCGGGACGACCAGCAGCGGCGCGAAGGTCTTGAGCCACCGCGTGCGTCTGCGTTGGTCGTGGAGGGCCGCGAGCATCTTGTGGATCGATCCATTCGATGGAGCCCGGAGATCCTCGAGCGCTTTGCGGATCGCGTCGGCCATCGACGCGGCGCTGTGGTGACGCCGCATGTGGATCTCGACCGCGCCGAGCAGCACGGCGCGCAGCTTCGGCGGCAGATCGAGCCGCTGCGCGACGGCAACAGGGTCCGAGTCGCGCGGATCGGGGAGCGCCTCGCCGGTGAGCATCGTGTACCAGAGTGCACCCACGGAGTAGATGTCGGCCCGGAAGTCTCCTGGGCTGCCGCGCAGACGTTCCGGGGCGATGAAGTACGGCGTCCCGAAGATCATCATCGGCACCGATTCGGGTGGCACGCCGAGCTTCAAACCCTCGGCCTCGGACATGCCCTCGACGACGTGCGCGTAGCCGAGGTCGGAGAGGCGGGCGCGTTCGTTACCGCCGATGGACTCGAGGATGCAGTTGTTGGGCGAGATGTCGCGGTGCGCGACGGCTCGCTCGTGGAGCGCCGCGAGCCCCGCGAGCACATCGCAGACGATCGAGGCGCTTCGCTCCCACGAGATGGGCCCGTCCTTGAGCACGTCCGCCAGCGACTTGCCTTCGACGAGCTCCATGGCGATAAAGTGGCGCCCGCCGCCACCCGGCGTCGTAGGCCGGGATCAGGTTCGGATGCCGGATCTGCGCGGCGAGCAGTCCCTCCTGCTTGAACCGCTGGACCTCGACCGCGTCGTCGTCGTGGTCGGGATGGAGCACCTTGAGCGCGAAGATCGCTCCTGTGTTCTTGCACGTCGCCGCGTAGATCGAGGCGGCGGCGCCGTAGCCGATCCGATAGTCGAGGTGGTATCGACCTCCGAGAGTCTCGCCGGTGAAGTCGTGGGCGATGCGCGGTCGGAAGCCCTGATCCGGTTCCGTGAACATGCTCAGAACTCCATCGTGAGGCGGAGGCCCGCCGGGCCAGGATGCACCGCGAAGCGGCGATCGGTGCGCCGTTGATGAGTATCGATCCCCAGCAGCGTCACGCCGGAGATGAACAGAGCGAGCGCCGGGACACCGAGGCCGAGCGCCAGGTCGTTGGCGCGTTCTCCCTGGCGTGTGAAGTCATGGAAGCGTTGCGCTTCCGCCTGAGGAATCATGGTGCCGGCGGGGTACGTGGCGTTCAAGCTGTCGACCTGCATGTCCATCGTGGCTCCCTTCACGAGCATGGCGATCGCCCCACCGCCGAGGGTCAGCCCGACGCCGAGCGTGGTCCATCCAGCGATACGGAGCGGGCGGTGCTCGCCGCTCGGGGTCAGACGGTCGGTCGTCGAGGTCGTCGCGGGACGCGCGGGCTGGACGACCACCGCTTGAGCGGGTGAGGCCGGAGGATCGGTCCTGGGCTTGCCGTCCGAACGACCGATAGCGACCAGGTCGTCCGCGGATCCCTCCGTGCACATGCCGGCGATCCGCGGCTCGATCTCTCGCAGGGCGTCAGCGACGCCCGCCCGATCTCCTGGGCGCTCGTTAGGCGGCAGGATGGCGAGCTGCGCCTCGAACGTTCGCAGTAGCGCGGCAGCGCTGCAGAGCGGTGCTACGTCGTTGCTGGCCTTGTGCGCCTTCTTGTAGAGGCGGACGGCGGAGAACGCGAGCAGAGAGCGCTGGTCGAACGATTGCGGGCCTTCTGGCACAGCTTCGAACGCTTGGCGGCAAGCGTCGCCTGCCTCGGCGTGCTCCCCCGCGGCCTTGCGTCGCTGGCATTCGGCCGCGTGTACCTGCCACGGCTCGGCGGAGGCCGGGGCCAGCAGCACCGCCAGGAACACGGGAAGAAGCATCATGACCGCGGATGGTACCGGATCTCCGCCAGGCAACACGCCACGTTTGCGTTTTCAGTGGGTAATTATCTCACATGCGGTTGCCCACCCCCGCCTGACACGGCGGGCGAACTTGCTCTACTGTGGCAGGCATGATCCGGACCGTGCGCCGCTCCCTGCTCGTGATCCATTCCGCCGCGTTGCTGACATCCGGGTGCTTCGACGGGGCGGATCTGGCGGCTTGCAGCATCTCCATGACCTACTGCGACGCGGACGCCGGGAGCACCGGAGATGGAGCAGACGGCACGTCCGGCAGCAGCTCGGGGCCCAGCATCATGACGTCCGACGCATTCACCGGGGGCGGCAGCGAGGACACGGACACCTCGGACGGCACCTGGACGTCGACGGGCGAGCCAAGCGATCCCCCGCCGTGGATCGAAGATCTCGCGTGCGATCCGCCGGAGGCGTTCGAGGTCGGGCCCACCGTCGTCACCTACAAGGCGAGCGCCGACGCGGTCGAGGCGGATCTTCTCGACGACGGCGTGGTGATCGCCACGGGCCCCGCGGGAGCGCCGTTCGTCTTCCCGGTTACGAGCGGCCCGACGAACAATCCGGGCAGCAACCTATCGGTCGTCGTGCGCGACGCGGCCGGTCAAACCGCGGAGGCGTCCATCTACCAGCCGAGCCTGATCAAGGAGCCGGGCAGCACGGTCTGGACCACCCTCGAGCCGAACGACGGCCAGTTCAGCAGCGGCGGGGCGGTCGCGCTGGACGGCAACAACGCCATCGGCGCCGGCGTCCGCTGGGAGAACAACCAGATCCTGGCCACCCTGCGCCGCTACGACAAGTCGGGCACGTGGATCGCCACGAGCGACGGATGGACCCAGCAGCACACCGACTGGACGCAGCGCGTGGAGCTGAAGACGGGGAACCTCGGCCTGAACGCGCTCGCGGTGGACGGCGAGGGCAACATCGTCGCGGTCGGCACGGCGCAGGTCGACGGCGAACCGCGGATGTACGTCGCGCGCTTCGGATCCGGCGGCGGTCTGATCTGGGAGGTGCTCGGGCCGATCGGGACCGAGGCGCGCGGCACTGGCATCACGAAGGACGGATCGATCTACGTCGCCGGGGCGGTGCGCGTGGCGAAGGGGCCCGACGTCTGGGACATGGCGACGTGGGTCTACGGCCCTGACAAGCAGGCGTTCGGCCCCGATATCTTCAAAGACGTGGAGGACGAGCTCGAGGAGCGCAGCGAGCGCGGACATGCGATCGCGGTGCTGGCGAGCGGCCGCGTCGCAGTAGCGGGCGGGCGTGAGGTGCGTGATCCTGTGACCAAGAAGCTCCATCTCCGGGGGGTTGTGCTGTCCTACGAGGGCAAAGGCAAGCGCGTCGGCGACTGGACATCGCCGGGCGACAAGATGGTGAACGACACGATCTTCGCGGCCGCGCCAGCCACGACTGGCGTCGTGCTCTGCGGATACGCGCAGAACGAGACCGACATCCCGACGAACAAGCCGCAGATCCTGATCCGCTGGCTGGGGGAGGATCTTTCGGAAGCGAAGGCCCCGCGCCTCGAAAGTACGCCCGGCGCGTCCACCTGCTATGGGATCGGCACGAACATGGAGGGCTCGACGATCGTCGGCGCGACCGTCCACGAGAACCTCGGCGGCGACAACGCTTGGATCTTCACGGTCGAAGATGCGGCCTCGCCCCGCGTGGACTACATGAAGCGCAACGGCATGTCGAATGGGCAGGACCGTGTACTCGGGCTGGCGTGCGAGTACATGTGCGCGTGGACCGGCTCGGAGGAGGTCGACGGCGCGGTGCAATGGATCATGGGGATGATCCGCGGCTGATGCTCACTGTGGCGGGATGAAGACCGAGCACTGCTCGAGGATCGTCCCCGCCATCTCCTGCATGAACGGGACGTAACTCGGCTCGCACATGCTGGCAAAGCGCCCATGCTTCCCCTCTTCGGCGAAGAGGCGCATCACGTTCGCGCCCGCCTCTGGGCCCTCGCACTTTGGGTCCGGCAGATCGCGATCGTGGGAAAACACGAGGGTGACGAGCGCGTCCTCGTTGCCCTGCTTGGCCTCGAGGACATCGGCGTACCACTCCGCCGGCGTCCCAGGCGTAAGGCCGTCCTCACCAGCCACGATCACGATCGCCAGGAGTGCATCAGGTCGCAGGAAGCCCTTGTTGCAGCCCCACTTGCTCAAGATCTCCGGCTCGAGCGCCTTGAGCATCGAGCGGGCGGCTTTGGGCTCCTTCGGCCCGGCGCCGAGTTTTGAAATGCAATCGAACGTGCCCTTGAGATCGGGATCGTCCCTGGTGATGAAGCGAGGCCCTTCTGCAGGCAGGCAGCGCGTGTTCGAGGCGTCGAAGTTCCCGACGATCGTCACTCCTGCGCCATAGACACCCGTGCACTCCTCGAAGATCTCGTTGCACGGGTAATCCGGTGGCCCATCCCACTGCGAGCAGCCCGGGCCTTCACACATCACCTGCGAGCAGGAGTAGCAGATGTCGCAGCTCGGGAGGAAGGGAAGCGAGGCATCGACGACCATCACATGGTAGTCGAAGTCGGCGAAGTCGGCCTCGAGGATCTTAACGAACTCCGGGAACGCCTCCTGGAGCTGGACCTGGTGGTATGACATCTCGTAGTTCGACGAGATCACGAACAGGAAGTCGATCTTGCCCTTGCAGCCGGGCGTGCTCGGGAAATCCGGGATCGACCCGACGTCGGAGACGCCGCTCATGCTCGTGCTGCTCGAGCCTGCCGTGCTGTCCTCACCGCCGGACCCAGAGCCCGTGCTCGTGCTCGTGCTCGTGCTGCTGGTGCCGCCGGAGCTGTCGGCGCCGCTCGTGCTGAGCGGGGGCATCGTCGTGCTCGGCGTGGTCGTGAAGCCGGTGGTCGCCGTCGAGTCGCCGCACGCGACCGCCAGGCTAGCGGCGGCGACTGGCGCGAGCAGACTTGGGCGCGGCATCGCGCGATCGTACCTTAGAGCGTGCGGCTGCGCCAGCCTGCGCGGCGAGCAGCTCTGCAATCTGCTCGAGCGACAGGCCCTCGGCCCGCTTGGCGGCGACGAAGCGCGCCTGTCCGAGCGCGCTCATTGGGAATCGATTAAACACCCCGCCGGGGCTGCCGAGCGAGATCTTGATCGGCCGTGGCAAGAGCCCAGCGTTGATCCACGCCGTGACGGTGCGGCGGGTGATGCCCGCGGCCTCCATGATGTCCGTGGTCGTGGCGAACGACGGGTCCAGCCGGCGGCGTTCGGTCATGGTTCGGCGAGGATACGCCGCCAGACGGTGTTCGCGCTACTTCCGGCCGGTGCTGCGCCCCTTGTCCTTCCGCGGCGGCGCCGCGGCCTTGCCGGCGATGCCCTGGCGCGCGTCGAGCTCGGCCAGCATCTCGAGGATCTCGTCCTGCGTGAAGCCGGCCGCCCGGCGCTGCGCGACGAAGCGGGCCCGCTCGACTGCCCACGCGGGGAAGCGGTTGAACACGCCGCCGACGGTGCCCTGCGATACCCGTATCGGCGTGGGCAGGAAGCCGCAAGCAACCCACGCCGCCACGGTCTTCCGCGTGATGCCGGCGGCGTTCATGATGTCTTCGGTCGTGGCGAACGACGGATCGAGGTTGCGTGGCGGCGGCGTCACGGTCCGCGGAGTGTACGCCAGGCGCGGCCCGGGGCATCAGGCCCAGGGCTGCAGCCGCGTCTCGAAGACCATGCAGTTGCCCTCCCCGAGCGGGATCGACCACACGACCACCGCCCCAGACTCGTAGCCGCGCTGAAGGCTCTCGGGGACGGCGCACGCCAGCACCCAGGCGAGGCTCGGGTTCAGGTGTTCGGCGATCCGCTCGACGATGTAGTCGTGCTTGGAGGGGTAGATGCCGCGGTAGCCGGCCTCGGCGGTCTCGAGGACCTTCGGCTCGGTCGTACGGAGCGCCAGCGCCAATCGCTCCCGGAAGTCCGCCGGTGCCCCGAGCGGAGGCGCCGGCACATCCTCCGTAGCGATGTCGACGTCGAGCTCGGCCGGCGAGTGCTGTGTCATGGCTGGGCCTCCCGCAGTGCGCGCGCGTCTCGGAGCCGCTCGGCCAGGTCCTCGGCAACGTACGTGTCGAGGACGATGAGGCCCGGCACAGCACGTGCGAGGACACCGAGCTCCTGGAGCTCCCGAGCCGCCTTCTTGCGGCGCTCCTGGTGCGCCGCGTACTCGGCGTTCTTGCGCACCAGGTTCTCCTCCTGGGCTTTGCGCGCGGCTGCCGCCTCCTCCACCCACGCCGCCACGTGGTCGCGCGCCCACTGCTTCGCGGTCTCGGTGTCGTCGAGGTCCGCGGCACGAACCTTCCCGGCGTACTTGACGGTGTAGCGCCCGTCGTCCTGCCGCACGACGTGGATCGTCCCGCCCATGTCCACTGTGCCGTCACGGTTGCGCATGGCGGGACCCGACGCCTTCCACCGGATCTTGGGCTGCGAGGCGAGAGCCTCTCCGGCAGCGACGGGTTTCATCGCCTCCCTCCCTTCTGCGCGACAGGCCTCGACACCGAGGTGGTGAACGTGGAGGAACGCGGCCGTGCGGCAGGCGCCGTCGCCGCCGGCCGGCCGGGGACCGGCATCGAGGAGGCGGAGGCAGGTTTGCCCGCACTGAACTCGAGGGACACGCCCGCAGCGCGCGCGAGCTGGCGGAGCTTCTGCATCGAGACCCCGAGCCGGGCCGCGCAGCTCTCCACGCTGGGCGCGGACTCGACGGCGTAGCGCACGAGTGCAGCGAGGTTGGCGGCGAGGTTTCGGTCCTCGCTGGAGAACAACAGACGGCCGGCAGGGGGGGCGGGTGACGGTAGGCGTGGAACCGATACGAGCCATGAGAACTCAATGTACTTTCAGTGGGAAATCAAACTATCCTCGAGCGACGCGCCCCGCAAGTGGCGCGCCGCCCCCGGGCCGGCTTACACTCCACGACCGTGACGCAGCCCCGCCGCCTGGACCCCGCGTTCGCCACGACCGAAGACATCGTGCGGGCGGCCGGCGTCACGCGCCGGACCGTGGCGGCGTGGGTGGCTCAGGGCCTCTTGCCAGCGCCGACGAAGGTCTCCCAGGGTTCGCCGGGCGGCGTGTTCAATCGCTTCCCCGCGTGGGCGGTCGAGCGCGCGCGCTATATCGCGCACCGCCGCGCGGCGGGGTTCACGACGGCCGAAGTGCTCGCCGCGTTGGCGGAGCGCGATGCAAATCAAGGGCGCGAGGGGAGCATCCCGATGCAGCAGCCCAGCGCTGCGAACGCGCCGCGTAGCTGAGGCCGTCCCCGGGAATGCGCCAAGTGCGCGCGATGTCCGGCCGGCCCCAAGTGCCGTACTCTCGCAGCCGCACGGAATGCCGACCAAGCGCGACCTCCTCGCCAAGCTCACCCGGGACGAGCTCCTCGCCCTCCTGGAGCACTTCCAGCTCACGGCCGACCGTCGCAGCCCTGCGGCCATGCTCGAGGCTATTGCCGCCTCCAAGAAGGCCAAGCTAGGCCCCATCCTCGAGAACTACTCGCGTGACCGTCTGCAGGAGCTCTGCCGCGACCTTGGCGTGGACAGCTCCGGCCGCGAGAGGGCGGTGCTCGCCGCGCGCCTCCTCGGCAAGGCGCCGGCCGAGGACGACCCGCCAGCCCCCGCGCGCCCGGCCCCGGCCCAGGGGCAACTTCCCCTGACCGCGCCGGCATCGCCTGCGCCGTCACCGCTGTCGCCGCGTCCCCAAGGCCCGCTCACGCTCCCGCAGCTCGAGCGCCACCTCTTCGCCGCCGCCGACATCCTGCGCGGCAAGATGGATGCCTCCGAGTTCAAGGAATACATCTTCGGGATGTTGTTCTTGAAGCGCTGCTCCGACGAGTTCGAGGCGCGCTACGAGCAGAACCTCGCCAAGGAGCTCGAGAAGGGCCGGACCCGGGCCGAGGCCGCCAAGCGCCTCGACAACGCCGCCTATTACACCGGCGCCGGCACCTTCTACGTCCCGCCGATCGCCCGCTGGACGTACATCCGCGACGAGCTGCACCACAACGTCGGTGACGGCCTCAACAAGGCCCTCGGCGCGCTCGAGCACGAGAACACCAGCCTCGAGGGCGTCGTCACTCACATCGACTTCAACCGCAAGGTCGGCCAGTCGAAGATCCCCGACGCCCGCCTGCGCGACCTCATCGACCATTTTTCCGAGCACCGCCTGCGCAACGAGGACTTCGAGTACCCCGATCTCCTCGGTGCCGCCTACGAGTATTTGATCCGCGACTTCGCCGACTCCGCCGGCAAGAAGGGCGGAGAGTTCTACACCCCGCGCTCCGTCGTCCGCCTGATGGTGCGGATCGCCCGGCCCGACGAGGGCATGAGCGTCTACGACCCCTGCTCGGGCTCGGGCGGCATGCTGGTGCTCGCGCGTGAGTACCTCGACGAGCACCGCCGCAACATCAAAAACCTCGCGCTCTACGGTCAGGAGTCGAACGGCGGCGTCTGGGCGATCTCCAAGATGAACATGCTTCTGCACGGCATCGCCGGCGCCGACGTGCAGAACGGCGACACCCTCGCCGAGCCCAAGCACACCGAGGGCGGCGAGCTGGTGCCCTTCGACCGCGTGCTCTCGAACCCTCCGTTCTCGCAGAACTACAGCGCGGCGAACATCCCGTTCCCCGAGCGCTTCCGCTTCGGCTGGTGCCCCGAGACCGGCAAGAAGGCGGACCTCATGTTCGTCCAGCACATGCTCGCGGTGCTCAAGCCCGGCGGCATGGCGGTGACGGTGATGCCCCACGGCGTGCTGTTCCGCGGCGGCAAGGAGCGGGAGATCCGCGCGGGGATCCTCGACGCCGACCAGCTCGACGCGGTGATCGGCCTCGGCCCCAACCTGTTCTACGGGACAGGCATTCCCGCCTGCATCCTGGTCCTCCGCGCCCCCGGCTCGAAGTCCCGCGAGCGCCGCGGCAAGGTGCTGTTCATCAACGCCGACCGCGAATACACCGAGGGCCGGGCCCAGAACTACCTCTACCCCGAGCACATCGAGAAGATCGTCCGCACCTGGGAGGAGTTCGCCGACGTGCCGGGCTTCGCCCGCGTGGTCGACCGCGCGGAGCTGCGCGACAACGCCGACAACCTCAACATCCGCCGCTACGCCGACAACGCGCCGCCGCCCGAGCCGCAGGACGTCCGCGCCCACCTGTTCGGCGGAGTGCCGCGCGCCGAGATCGCCGCGAAGCAGCCGCTGTTCGCCGCCCAGGGCCTCGACCCGCAGCGCTACTTCACGCCGTGCGACGCAGCCTACCTCGACTTCACCGCCAGCCTCGGTGAGCGGTCGGAACTGGCGCGGATGCTTCGCCAGGACGCCCGGGTGCTGGCCCGCCGCGAGCAACTGCTGAACGCGGTGTCGGGCTGGTGGACCGGCGCCTGCAAGACCCTGGGCGACTTGCCGAAGACCGGCGCGCCGATGGTCGCGCGCGAGAAGCTCCTGACCAGCTTCGAGGCCGCGCTGCGCCCGGTCGGCTCGCTCGACCGCTACCAGGTCGCCGGCGTGATCGCCTCGTGGTGGGAGGACGCGCAGAACGACATCCGCACGATCGCCAGCCGCGGCTTCTACGGCCTCGTCCTCGCCTGGGAGACCAGCATCCTCGCCGGACTCGAGGAGCCCCGCGGCAAAGACAGCCCGCTCGACCACCCACTCGTCACCCGCCTGCTCCCCGGCTACCTCAACGACCTCGCCGAGCTAGGCGCGAAGCGGGCCGAGCTCGAGGCGACGATCAAGGGCGCCACCGCCAGCGAGGGCGACGAGGACGCCGAGGAGAGCGAACCCGAGGAAGGCGAGGGCGAGGAGGCCCTGTCCGAGGAGCAGCTCAAGGCGCTCAAGAAACAGCTCGCCGACGCCAAGAAGGCGATCAAGACCGCCCAGGCGAACCTGACCTCGCGCCTGCGCGAAGCCTGCACCACCCTGTCTGGCGACAAGGCCCGCGACTTGGTGCTCGACATCCTCCGCGGCCATCTGGACGCGATCCTCGCTCGCTACGCCGACGCCGAGCTCCAGCGCGTCGTCGCAGCGTTCGAGACCTGGTGGGACAAGTACCGCGTGACGCTGACGAGCATCGAAGCCGACCGTGACGCAGCCAGCACGACCCTGCGCGGGTTCCTCGGGAGGCTCGGATATGTCTGATCGTCCGCTGGTTTCTCTCGACACGGTGGCTAGGCTGGTCACTGAAAAGACCGCTGGGTCAAAGGAGCTGACCCGCCCGTACGTTGGCCTGGAGCACATGAAAACGGACTCTCCAGATCTGCTCGGCTTCGGTAGTGCCGCCAATTCGATTAGCATCAATGGTATTTTCGAACAAGGCGACACTCTCTTCGGAAAACTCCGTCCAAACCTTCGCAAGACCGTCCTCGCACCATTCCCCGGCTACTGCTCCACCGACATCCTCATCCTGCGGCCCAACGCGGGCTACCTCCCCGGCTTCGTCGCGCGTTTGTTCCAGTCCGGGAACGTGTTCTCCCGCGCGATCCAGACGTCCATCGGAACGAAGATGCCGAGAACATCGTGGACGTCAATGCGTCGTCTGCCGGTGTACGCGCCCTCCTGTGACGAACAGGCACTCATTTCCGAGTTCGTCGATCAGCTCGACGAGCAAGTCCGAAAAACCGAGCACCTCGTTGCCAAGCTCAAGTTGGTGAAGCAGGGGCTGCTCCACGACCTGCTGACTCGCGGCATCGACGACAACGGCGAACTCCGAGGTCTCGACCGCCACCCTGAACAGTTCAAGGACTCCCCCCTCGGCTGCATCCCCAAGAGTTGGGAAACACCCCTGCTGGGCACCGTCGCCAAAATCCGCTCTGGAACCACTCCCTCGCGTGATATCGGTCAGTTTTGGTCTCGGGGATCGATCCCGTGGGTCAAGACGGCAGAGATCTGCTTCGCACCGATTTATACGACAGAAGAGAAGGTTACCGAGATCGCTCTGCACAGCACATCCCTTGACCTGTTCCCACCGACGACGGTCTTGATCGCTATGTACGGGCAAGGTGCCACACGGGGTCGATGCGGTATTCTGCAGATCTCCGCGACCATCAACCAGGCTTGTGCCGCGATCCAGGGCAATCCGCAAATTGTGGACCAGAACTTTCTTTTCCAGCTACTCTGTGCCAAGTACGAACATCTCCGAGGACTGGGGCACGGATCTCAGCAAACAAACTTGAGTTCATCTCTGCTCACGCAGGTGCGGTTGCCCTTCCCGCCACTGGCGGAGCAACGCGTTATAAACAGTGTCGTCAGTCAAGTGGACTCAAGGATCGAGACTGAAACCGGCAGCGCGGCCAAGCTTCGGCTGCTCAAGCAGGCCCTGATGGACGACTTGCTCACCGGCCGCGTCCGCGTCACCCCGCTCTTGGAAGGGAATTTTTGAAAGAACATGAGCCGAGGTCCCGAGTACGTCGAAGTTGAAGCGCCCTTCCTCGATCAGCTCGCCTGCCTCGGCTGGAAGGTGATCGTCGGCCACGATGAGGAGCCGACCGTCACCGGCCGCGAAAGCTTTCGCGACGTCTTTATTAAATCCGACCTGCGAAAGGCCCTACGGCAGATCAACCTCCGCGACGGCGCTCCGTGGCTCGACGACGCCCGACTCGCCCAGGCCGTCAGCGCCCTCGAGCGGATCGCCACCCCGCGGCTCATGGAGGGCAACCAGGACGCCACCCGGCTGCTCTTGGAGGGCCACCCGGTCGACGGCCTCCCGGACTGGGACTTCGGCCGCGCGCAGACGGTCCACTTCATCGACTGGAAGCACCCCGAGCGCAACACCTTCACGGCCGTCCAGCAGTTCCGCGTCGACTGTCCCGGAGGACAGGCCAAGCGCTGCATTATCCCGGACATCGCCCTCTTTATTAATGGGATCCCCGTCGTCATCGTCGAGTGCAAGAGCCCGGGCGTCAACTCGCCGCTCGAGCAGGCGATCGACCAGCTCCGCCGCTACCACAACGGCCGCAAGGCCGCAGGCGAGACCGACCTGAACGAGGGCAACGAGCGGCTCTTCTACACCAACCAATTCCTCATCGCTACCTGTCGTGACAGCGCGCGCGTCGGCACGATCGGAGCCGACGCCCCGGACTACCTCGAGTGGAAGGACACCGCCCCGGTTTCGCTCGACGACGTGCGGGCCGAGCTCGGCGGCAAGGCCAAGCTGAACAGCCAGGAGCGCTTGGTGGCTGGCATGCTGCGCCCGGCCCACCTCCTCGACATCATCCGCCACTTCACGATCTTCAAGCAGAGCGAAGGCCGCACGATCAAGCTCGTCGCCCGCTACCAGCAGTTCCGCGCCGTCCACCGCGCCCTCGAGCGCATCCAGCACGGCAAGACCCGCCGCCAGGACGGCGAGCACGATCGCCGCGGCGGCATCATCTGGCACACGCAGGGCTCGGGCAAGAGCCTCACCATGGTCTTCCTCGTCCGCAAGCTGCGCTCGCTGGAGGTCCTGCGGCGCTTCAAGGTCGTCGTCGTCACGGACCGCAAGGACCTCGAGCGCCAGCTCTCCGACACCGCCGGCCTCTCCGGCGAGACTGTGCAGGTCGGCAAGTCCGTCAAGCGCGTCAAGGAGCTGCTGCGCAAGCGAGGCCCTGGCCTCGTGTTTGCGATGATCCAGAAGTACACGGACCCCGACCTCGAGCAGCTCAAGCCCGGCGACGACGTCGGCGACCTCGGCCTGCTCAACGACGACGAGGCGATCCTTGTCCTCGTCGACGAGGCGCACCGCTCGCACACCAACACGCTGCACGCGCACCTGCTGCAGGCCCTCCCAAACGCCGCGCGGATCGGCTTCACCGGCACGCCGATCATCATGGGCGCGAAGAAGCGCACCACCGAGATCTTCGGCCCCGAGATCGATCGCTACACGATCCGCGAGTCCGAGTCCGACGGCGCCACCGTCCCGATCCTCTACGAGGGCCGCACCGCCGATGGCGCCGTCGCTGACGGCCGCGACCTCGACCAGGTCTTTGAAGATATGTTTGCCGAGCACAGCGAGGCCGAGCTCGAGCAGATCAAGCGCAAGTACGCCACCAGCGGCGCGATCCTCGAGGCGCCGAAGCTGATCGAGGCCAAGGCGCGCGACATCCTCCGTCACTACGTGCAGCACGTCCTACCCGCGGGCCTCAAGGCCCAGGTCGTGGCCTACTCGCGCCGCGCCGCCGTCACCTACCAGGCCGCTCTCGTCGCCGCCCGTGACGAGCTCCTGCGCGACGCCCGGGCGCTCGATCCCGCGACGCGCGCCCTCGACGACGTCGATCTCGCCAGCAAGCCCGCCAAGATCCGCGCCGCCGCCTACGCCGCGCGGGTGGAGGCGTTGCTGGCCGAGCTCCAGTTTGCGGCCGTCATCTCCCCGAGCAACAACGACCTCCCGGAATACAAGGAGTGGACCGACTCCGCCAAGGTCATCGAGCGGATCGCCCGCTTCAAGCGACCCTTCACGCACAAGGACCCGGCCAAGCGCGACCCGCTCGCCTTCCTGGCCGTGAAGTCGATGCTGCTGACCGGCTTCGACGCCCCGGTCGAGGGCGTCATGTACCTCGACCGCTCGTTGCGCGAGGCCGATCTGCTGCAGGCGCTGGCCCGCGTCAATCGCACGTACAAGGCCAAGAAGGCCGGCCTGATCGTCGATTACTACGGAGTCGCCCGCCACCTCAAGGAAGCGCTCAGCGCCTATGACGTCGCCGACATCGACGGCGCCCTGCAGAGCGTGGCCGACGAAGTCCCGAAGCTCGCCACCCAGCATGCCCGGGTGATGGCGATCTTCACCAGCCGCGGTCTCGACCCGCGCACTCAGACAGACGATTGCGTGCACCTGCTGCGCGACGAACGGCTGCGCGCCGAGTTCGCCGTCAAGCTGCGTCAATTCCTCGCCACCTACGACTTCGTCCTCCCACGCCCCGCGGCGCTGCCCTACGTCCGCGACGTCGAGCTGCTCGCCGAGCTCTACACCCGCGCGCAGCGTCTGTACCGCGATGACGCCCTCGAGCTCAGCGAGGCGATCGGCCGCAAGGTCCAGCGCCTCATCGACGAGCACATCGTCTCTCTCGGCATCGACCCCAAGATCCCGCCGATCTCGATCACCGACGCCAAGTTCGCCGAGCATGTCGCCCGGCAGGTCTCGCCGCGTGCCAAGGCGTCCGAGATGGAGCACGCGATCCGGCACCACATCCGCAAGAACCTCGACCAGGATCCGGTCCACTTCCAGCGCCTCTCCGAGCGCCTCGAGGAGATCCTGGAGAAGTTCGGCGAGAACTGGGAACAGCTCGCCCTGGCGCTCAGCGAATTCGTCGAGCAGGTCCGCCGCGGGCGTGACGCCCAGCCCGGCGTCGAGGGGATCGACCCGCGGCTGCACGCCCCCTTCCTCGACCTGCTGCGACAAGCGCGCGAGCAGGAGACGCCGGTCTCCACCGGCGATCTGCGCTGGCTCGCGGGCCTGTGTGTCCAGCTCGTCGAGCACATCCGCGAGCGCGTGCGCATGGTCGGCTTCTGGAAGAACGCCTCGTATCAGGAAGAGCTGCGCGGCCAGATCTTCATGTTCCTCGACGAACACTCGATCGTCGACATCGACGCGGCCGAGCGTCTCGCCGACCGCCTGATGGAGCTGGCCAAGGCCAACCACGACCGGCTCGCCGCGACATGAGCACGCTGACCGTCGACGACCTCGAGTTCGAGTTGCGTCTCAGCCCGCGCCGGCGCAGCGTCCAGATCACCGTCGATCGCGGTGGCGAGCTCGTCCTCATCGCCCCCGAGCAGTGCTCGCGCGACATCATCGAGTCGTTCGTCCGCTCGCGCCGAATGTGGATCTTCACCAAGCTGGCCGAGAAGGAGGCGCTCCGCCACCCCGCGCCGGCCAAGCAGTTCGTCGACGGGGAGGGCCTCCGCTACCTCGGCCGCAGCTACCGCCTGCTCTTCGTCGAGAAGCAGGACGTCCCTGTCAAGCTCACCGGCGGCCGGTTCTGCCTGCGCCGCCGCGACGCCGCCCACGCCCGCGAGGACATGGTCGCTTGGTACACCGCTCACGGCCAGGCGTGGCTGTCCGCGCGCCTCACCCGCTTCTGCGCGCGCGTCGGCGTGATCGTCGAGGAGCTTCGCGTCCAGGACCTCGGCTACCGCTGGGGCTCCTGCGGCCGCCGCGGCGCTGTCAACTTCCACTGGAAGACCATCCTCCTGCCGCCGCGGATCATCGACTACATCCTCGTCCACGAGCTCGTCCACATCCACGAGCCCCATCATACTCCGGCATTCTGGGCGCGCCTGGAGCGCGTCCTGCCCGACTACCCGGCGCGCAAGCAGTGGCTCGCCGACCACGGGCAGATCGAGACGAGCTGGTGAGCCTCGCCTTGGGCGCTTCGGAGTAGTCCTCGAGCACTGCCGCGTCAGTACGGGTTAGCCCGAATCAGGCGGCCAAGTTGCACGGACGGTTGTCCCAGGCGCGCAGGGGGTTGCCCAGGACGTTGGGCAGGGGCGAGACGGGCGCCGGCGTCGACGCTGTGGGTCTTGAGCTGGAGACCGCCGGGCGCGAAGGTGTTCGTCTCGGCGACGTTGTTCCTGGCGTCCCTGACCTCGAGAGTGTTGCCCTCGATGTCGAGCGTGGTGCGGGTCTCGAACTTTTGCGGGAGGTCGTTGTGCCACACGCGGGCGCCGTCCTGCCGGACGTAGACGAGGTCGGTGGTGCCGCTGCCGTCGATGTCGCCGAGGCGGATTCGGTCGGCGCGGAAGCGATCGGGGCGGTCGAAAATGGGAGCGACGAGTTGGCGGTCGTAGCGGCAATAGCCGCGGTGGAACTGCCGCAACACGGGAGCGGATGCCGGTGGAAGCCCCGCGTGCGGCCGCCAACTGGCGCGACTGAGGAAGCGGTCGCCGTTAAGGTCGACGAGCCGAGTGGCCCTCAGAAGGCGGTGGATGGCGCTCTCGGCCGTTTGTGATTTTCTGCACGATGGAGACGGCGTCTTGGTCGAGGTTTCCGTGCTTTGCTTCCAGTATGTTTCCGCCAGATGGCCCGAAACGCGCACTTGACAAAATACTGCTGCTCGTGCTTACGCTCGGTCTCGCCTGCGTTTGCCAGGACCACAATCCTGTCGGCACGACGCGCGGCAGAGTGGAGACAAACTCCAGGTACCTGGAGTATTACTGGTCTCGGGGCCGAGTCCCTCCTTCCGGAGCATGCCCGCATCCCAATTCCGAATCTAAGTGGGTTCTGACAGCGGATATCGGGATTTTCCACGAGGTGGATGCATGGGGCAGGCCCATCCATTACCGTATGGGGCCCGACGAAGACTTCCAAGTGCGCTCGGATGGACCCGACGGCGTCGCCGATACACCCGACGACATCGTCGCCTCCCTTGCTAAGAGCTTTCACTGCTGGAACGGGGAGGGCTTCATCCTCCCCTCATCGAGATGATTTGGACGATTGGCTCTTGATTTCCGATTCGATCCGGTGGAGGTACTCCCTATGTGCGGGGTAGTCCTCCATATTGCGTGACAGACCGTCAAGAATTTTACGATCGATGAAGTCTTTCATCTCTGGAGTGAGATCCTTTGCCGAGTACACCTGGCTGCCGCCGTGGAATTCGTACGGTGCCGCTGCGACCGTTTTCTGCATCCACGCCCCCGCCTTCTTGACGTAATCACGCGCCACCTCAATTCGCCCGACACGAAGCGCGTCGAGGGCGAGGCGAAGTTCATTGACAGCCTTGAGCACGTTTGAGACTCTGCCTCCTGCGTAGGAAGCCACGGCCTCCTGAAAAAGCCGGTATGGGTCCGTCCCCTTGGATCCATCCTTCAACGTGACCCCCGTGTAGTGTTTTATCCCTGTCTCAATGAACTGCGCGAACTCCGGGTCGCCTGCTTCGAGATCAAGTAGCGCGTGGGTAGACTCGTGATAGAGCGTCTCAATGTCGGCGGCCGGGACTACGCCGTTGGGGCCTTTAAGAACGGCGTCCGTCCTCTGGCCAGAGTCCAATACGTCCTCGGTGAGGAACATCGCGTTGATCTCCGTACTGGTCTTGTTACCTTCGCCGAAGGCCCTGAAGGCCGTGTAATTCTGTTGCACCTTCTCCAGCATTCGTACAGGTAGGCCTAGGCGTTTCATCGCGTCGATGGAGCGCTTGAGCCGGCGGTTCTCGGTCAGGTCAATGTCGACTCGTATCGCCGACCCGAGCTCACTCCCGAGCGCAGCGGGCGCGGCGGCGATCACGTCGGGGGCTGCGCCGATCATTTTCGTCGCGCGGTTCAGTTCGGAGAACTGATGCTCCGGTTCGCCCGCCGGACGGCCCAACGCCGAGTCGACCATTGCGCGCGCCGTTACGGAGGCGCGCGTCAGTAAGTCTGGTTCGGCGCTCATTCCGCCACGGTCCATCAGTTTCACCGGATTTGCACGGGCATACGTGAATCTCGCAGGTCCGTCGCTAAGCCCGGCGGGATCCGCTGTTGCCCACCTGGCGAGCCAAGGCGTGTAGTAGCGTGCGCCGTGGTACGCGAGGCCGGTCTCTTCGTCGCGTTCCTGGCCGGTGTAGCGGTAGCGTTTGGCGCTGACCTCGATGGCGCTGTTGGCGGCGCGGTAGCTGCTGGTGCCGTAGGGGTGGAACTCCTCGTAGCTGATGACCTCGGCGGCGTCGTCGAGCTCGAGGTTGGCGGTGCCGAGGTGGTTGCTGTACTGGTAGCGGGCGACGTTGGCCGGGGTGACGACGGGCGCCCCACTGTCGACGGTCTTGGTCTCGATGAGGCAGACGCGGCCGTGGTCGTCGTGGACGTGGAGGGTCTCGCGCTCAAGGTCGAGGTCGTTCGTCGTGTTGATGTTCTTGTGTTCGCGGTAGGTCTCCCAGCTGCCGAAGTAGAGGCGCTGGCGGGTGGTCGAGTTCGACTGGTTGACGGTGACCTTGCGGACGCGCTGGCCGGCGCCGTCGTAGACGTAGTAGGTGATGCCGCCGCCGATGGCGTCGCTGCTGTGCAGGCGATCGTCGTCGTCCCAGGTGAGGCCCCCGGGGATGGTGGGCATGGCAGTCATGTTGCCGTGGTCGTCGTGCTCGTACTCGACGGAGTAGTTCTCGGGATCGTCGAAGTCGTCGGCGGGGAGGCTGGTGCGCAGGAGGCGGTTGCCGGCTGAAGCGTAGAGGTATCCGCGGCGCCAGGCAATCTGCTCGACGTCGTCGACGAGGACGCGGTGAGCCATCTGGGTGATGTTGCCGACTGGGTCGTAGGTGTAGACCTGCCTGTAGTTGCGCTGGGCCTGGGTGTCCTGCGGATGCGCAATGGGCGCGAAGCCGTCGGCGGTGGGCATGGGGAGCGCGTCGTGCTCGCGACCGGTGGCCTCGACGAGGCGGTAGGTCGGGTCGTAGCGGAACGTCTGGGTCGGGTCGACATAGGCGTTGTCGAAGAAGACGCCCTGCTGAGCCTGGTCGCGGATCTGGGCGATGTTGCCCGAGGGGTCGTAGTGGTAGCGCAGGTCCTGGACGGTGCGCAGGTCGGGGTCGGTGTGCGGGCGCTCGGTGTGAATGCGAGTGACGCGGAAATTCTTGGGGTCGTATTCGTAGTCAGTGGCCGAGCCGTTGCCGTACTCGATGAGGAGGCGCTGGCCGCGGGCGTTGTAGTCGATGTTGGTGACGATGTTCGTGGCCGTGACGGCGCCGCGGACGTTGACGGCGACGGACTGCAGCATGCCGCCGAGACCGAAGGTCTGGGTGGTGACGCTGGCGTCGGGCGTGGTCTGAGTGCGGACGCGGCTGAGGGCGTCGTAGGTCCAGGATGTCGTGAAGGTCTCGGCCTCGAGCAGGGGCGCGGCGGCGGCGTGGATGAGGGCCGGGTCGGTCAGGGTGGCGAGGTCGATCCAGTCGGGCGTGGTCTTGTACTCCTCGGCGAGGCGGCGCTCGGTGGCGAGGAGGTTGCCTTTAAAATCGTAGGCGAGGCTGGTGAGGACGCCGGCGCTGTCGTAGACGCGGTAGACCTGGCCGCGGTGGTTGGTGGCGTCGGCGCTGATGCCGAGGCCCTCGCCATAGACGATGCGCTGCTGCAGCACCTCGGGGTCGGCCGCGTGCTTGAGATAGGCGTGCGTCGGGCGATTGAGGGCGTCGTAGGTCCAGCGGCGGTCGTTCTGCCGGCTGTCCCAGGCGCGCAGGGGGTTGCCCAGAGCGTTGGGCAGGGCGAGACGGGTGCCAGCGTCGACGCTATGGGTCTTGAGCTGGAGACCGCCGGGCGCGAAGGTGTTGGTCTCGGCGGTGTTGCCCCGGGCATCCTTGACCTCAAGGGTGTTGCCCTCGATGTCGAGCTTGATGCGGGTCGCGAACTTCTGCGGGTCGTCGTTCTCGTCGAGGCCGTTGTCGGCGATGACGAGGAAGGGACGGCCGAGGTTGTCGAGCAGTGTTGTGGTGGGGGTGCCGTCGTGTGGCTCGGCGTGGAGGGCGGCGTACTTCTCGCCGTCGTTGTGCGGCGTGCCGCCGACGAGGGCGGCGCGCTCGGCGTACCAGTCGCTGGCGAGGACGTTGTCGTTGGCGTCGTGCGCGACCTGCTGCCACGGCGTGAAGGACACTTTAATAAGAGTCCCATCGGGCAGGTCGGTGCGGACCATGCGGCCGAGCGGGTCGTAGTGGATGAAGGGGGTGACGCCCCATTCGACGAGCTCCTGTTCGTCGGTGTACGCAGGGCTCGAGTCGAAGAAGGGTTCGTACTGCTTGACGGGGTTGCCCTTGTTGTCGACGATGACGCGGCCGTTGCCGACCCAGCGCGGGTTCGGGGTGGTGTCCTCGAACACGAGGTCGCCGCCGTCGAACACGAGGTCGCCGTTGCCGTCGCGCTTGGGCGCGAGGCCGGGCTCGGCCTGGGCCTTTTGTAAGACGACCTGGCCGAGGCCGCCGGAGTAGGCGTAGCTGTGCTGGAAGGCGAGGTTGCCGGCGCCGTGGTTCTCGCGGACGATCGTGTGGACGACCGACGGGATGACCGCGAGGTCGTACTCGATCTCCACGGTCGGGTCGGTCAGCGTGTCGCCGTCGCTGTCGCCGGCCTTGCCCATCACGGCCGTCTTGATGACCATGCCGAGGGCGTCGAAGGCGACGGCTTGGCGGTTACCGTTGGGGTCGGTGACGAGGTCGGGGGCGAGGAGGCGGTAGTCGTTGTGAGCGCTGAGCGTGTTGCCGAGAGCGTCCTCGGCGGCCTCGATCAGGAGGCTGTGGGCGTCGTGCGTGAAGGTGGTCGCGTTGCCGAAGATGTCGCGCGACTCGGTGACGCGGTAGAAGTTGGCGGCGTCGAAGAGGACGCGGCCGCTCGGGCGCCACCACAGGCCGTCGTCCTCGCGGTAGCCGCCCTCGGTGTCGAGGGCGAGGCCCGTGAGCTCGCCGTTCAGGAAAACCGCGTCGAGGTGGTCCTGGGTGAAGGCGAGGGTCAAGGTCTCGTAGGGCAGGGCGCGGAGGCCACATTGCCCGAGAGACAGGCGGGAGGCGAGGTCGTCGGAATAATAATAGATCTGGGCGCGCGAGAGCAGGCGCTTCTGGGTGCCCACGGGGACCGGGCCTTGATAGGGGACCTCGGTGGCGGCGTCGGCGTGGGCGAGCAGTTCGGCGTGGGTGAAGGGATCGGCGGGGTCGCCCGCGAGGCCGTGGAGCTCGTAGGTGCGGAGCTCGACCGGGACGCCGAGGCGATAGGTGTCGGGCTGGTCGTGGACGTTGAGGAGGTCGGACTCGGTGAGGACGATGCTGGTGACGAGCTGCTCGGCTTCAGCGCCGAGGAGGACGGGCTTCTTGTAGGCGACGCTGACCGAGCGGACGGGGTTGCCGAAGTCGTCGACCTCGAGCACGGCCGACTGCGAGACCCGCGGATCGACAGGGTTGCGCTCATAATGATAGGAGAGCGACTCGCGGTCGTGGACGAGGAAGGCGGCGTGCTCCTGGTCGCCGCGAGGTTGCAGGAGGCGGACGGCGAAGTTGGCCTCGGAGACGGTGTAGGGGTGGATTTGCTCCTCGGTGCCGTCGCGGCCGTAGACCTCGACGCGGAGGGCACGGCCGCGGAGGGCTCGCACGGCCTCGCGAGCCTCGACCGGGGTGAGGCCGTCGGGGATCAGGGTCTCGGGCAGGTCGACGGCGACGCCGGCGGGGTTCTCGAGCGTCTTGTCGCTGTAGTACTCGCTGGCGTAGCAGTGCGCGAGGCTGGTGCCGCCGAGGTAGGCGCCGGTGTGGTACCAGGTTTTGGTCAAGACCGGCGGGCTGTGCAATTCCTCGTCGACGATCTGGTGACCGGTCGGGAACAGCCTGGGAGAATTGTAGTCAGCCCAGGACTCGGTGTCCTCGGTCTCGACCATGCCGAAGCCGCGGAACTCGCGCTCGGGGCCGTCGAAGTAGCCGTGGTGGTAGCGGTACCTTTGGACAAAGGTGTGGCCGGTGACGTGATCGCGGACCTCGACGCGCTCGATGACGTGGGTGGGGAACGGGAGGCGGGTCTTCCACGGCCGACCGGCGGCGCGGTCCTCGAGATAGAACCTGGTCGATGGGGCATATTCGACCCGGGTCTCGGCGCCCATATTGTTCTTGGACGAGAGCATCAAATAGGGCTTGCCCGCCGACATGAGGTCGACGAAGGCGATATGCGTGCCCTGGCGATGCGGCAGGTCGGTCGACCAGACGAGCGCGGCGGTGCCCTTTCCCAGGATGTCGGCGAGCTGGACGGACGAGAGGCTGTCGACCGGCGGGATGTCGACCTGGACGGCGCTTGAAAAGCTGTTGCCGGCCTGGTTGTGCCACACGCGGGCGCCGTCCTGGCGGACGTAGACGAGGTCGGTGGTGCCGCTGCCGTCGATGTCGCCGATCCGCAGGCGATCGGCGCGGAAGCGGTCGGGGCGGTCGAACACGGGGGCGCCGCGCATGCCGATCTGGCGGCCGAAGCGGCCGTAGCCGAGGTTGGGCCAGTAGACGACGGAGCCGTTGCGGACGCGGACGATGTCGGCGAGACCGTCGCCGGTCATGTCGGTGAAATAGATGGCCTGCTGCGGGTCGGTCCAGATCAGCTGGGGGCCGACTCGCTCGTCGCGCGGACGCGAGAGGACGCGCGGCTCGCCGTAACCATTGTGGCCCTCGGAGGGGTACCAGATGAATCGATTGTCCTCGCAGACGAGGATGTCCGCGAGGCCATCTCCGTTGATATCGAGGAGCTGGACGTTGGGGGCGCCGAGGTCGATGTTGGGGATCGCGCGGAAGCTGCGAAACGATTGCCAGTCCTCGGCCGCGACGCCGCACATCGGGAGCGGGCGCTCGTAGAAGCCGGGCGCGGGGCCGGAGAAGCTGGTGAGGCTGAGGGCGCCGTCGCCGTTGAGGTCGAGGAGGCGCTGGCTGCCGAGGCGAGCGTTGCTCGGCAGGCTCGGCAGGCTGCGCAGCGGGCCGAAGGTGCCGTTTCCCTCGTTGCGCTTGTAATACCAGTGGCCGGCCTGCTCGGTGAGGAGGCCGGGCAAACCCTCGCCGTCGAGGTCGACGAGCTCGAAGCGGCCGCCCAGAGCGCCCGGGACGTCTTTTAAAGTGTCGGCGTCGACGAGGCGGAGGGTCGGATCGATCTGCGCGGCGCTGTAGGTGAACTCGACCGGCGGGTAGGCCTTGTGGGAATAGGCGCCGCTGGAATAGACATAGCCACGGTGCCTGGCGGCGGTCAGGAGCGTGGCGGTCGGGTTCTCGGAATAGGTGAGCTCGGTGGCGGCGACGAGGTACGGATCGACGGGCAGCTCCTCGAAATGGTGGAGCATGAGGATCCGCCGGCACAGCCGCCGGGTGCGGATGTCGAAGCAGCCGCGGAAATTTGAGAAGGTGTCGGGGCGGGCGGGCCAGGTGCCGGTCTCGACGCCGTAAGCGTCGTGCTCGCCGTAGTCGAGGAGGACCTCGAAGTGCCAGCCGCCTTCGAAGTACGGCGTGGCGTTGCCGTAATAGATGCGCTTGAGGTAGCGCTGGGCCTGGACCTGGGTGACGGCGAGGCGCTCGTGCTCCTCGAGGCTCTCGAGGTCGACGTCGGCGAGGTCCTCCTGCTTGTAGACGAAGCGGACGAGGTTGCCGCGGTCGTCGGCCGTCTGGTCGATGAGCCAGGTGAAGATCCGCGCGGGATTGGCCGGGTCGGCGATCCGGGTTTCCGGGGTGGTGCCGTAGGTGCTGCGCACGTTGTCGCGCGACCAGGTGCGCCAGTGGACGTCGCCGGTGCCGAGGTGGACCCAGCGCTCGATGCGGGCGAAGCCGGCCTCGACGCGGGGACGATAGCCGTGGACGCGGTGGCCGTCTTGTGTGAAGACCTTGCGCGTCCACTCGCCGCCGTCTTGCTCGAGCAGCGGGACGAGGTCCTCGGCGTCGGAGATGAGGAAGGTGTCGGCCTCGGTCGCGTCGTCGTAGGTCGGCAAGCCCTTGTCGGTCTTGCGCGAGATCGATGCGACCGAGAGCTGCCAGCCCATGCCGAACGGGCCGTTGCCGGCGCCGGTGCTGTAGCCGAGGGCGAGGGTCGGAGAGAGGCCCCGACCCGGCGAGACGGCGATCGGAATGCTCATACCGCCGCTGCCGCTGAAGGCGTTGGCCTCGAACTTGTCGCCGATGTTTTTTAAGGCGCCGCCCCCCTTGGGTAGGGAGATCGAGGGAGCGAGCTGGGACGGGTTCGGCGCCGCGGGGGCGGGGGATTGCGAACTCTGCACACCCACGCCGGCGGAGGCGGCCGCGCCGGGGCCTTCGCGGGTGTCTTGCGATCTGTTGGTGATTGCGGGAGAGGCCCCAGGGCCGGCGCGGTGGCCGCTGGGACGGGCCGCGCTGTCCGTGGGCTGATCGCCGCTCTTCCGCGTTGGCGAGGAATCGGCCATGCGGCCGCCGGAGACATCATTGTCGCGCTTCATTGCCATGACTCCACCCTCCCCTGCTCGTCACTGATTGGACCGGGTCCATCTTGTGACTGACGACGAAGAAGACACCTCCTCGGGGCCCTGACCGGCGGCCCAGCCCTCGTCGACGTTCACGAGATCGTGTACTGGACGAGCACGAGCACGTCCTCGGGATCCTTCCCTGCAGGCCAGCCGCCCGGGACGTGCAGGGCCCACTCGCCCGGCGCCTTGCCGAGGTCGGTCGCGGTCTGGGCGAGCCAGACGTAGTTGTACCGGGCCCCCGTGCCGGGGTCGTCGAGCTTGTAGGGGCCGAACTCGAGGCCGAGCGTCGCGCCCCCTCCGTGCGGCTGCAGCTCGGCGCCGACGAACACGTCGCCCCCCGGATCCGGCGCGACCTCGTCGTCCGCCGGCCAGCGCACGAAGAGCGCCACGAACTCGATCGTGCGCCCGCCCGGCGGCAGTTGCGGGTGTGGGAAGCGCTGCTCGGAGAGGTCGAGCTCGAGGGTCGCCGCGCCGCCGCCCGAGCCGGCGGCGATGAAGCCGCGGAAGGCCTCCGGGAACTCGGCGCGCGCGCTGTACATGTGCACCTGACCGGCGCCGCGCTCGGGCTCCAGGGCCGCGTCGGCGCGCGTGAACCCGGCGAGCGCGTCAGCGGCGAGCGCGTCCTGCACGGAGTCGCCCCAGACGCTCCCGCCCTCGCGGGCGGTGTAGCGGATCGTCAGGATGACGTCGGAGATCGTCTCGTAGTCGAACTGCCGCACCTTGGCGGGCAGCTCGAGGCGCCAGCTGCTGTCGACCAGGCCGCGGCCCTCGAACGGCAGGTAGCGCTCGTCGCGGAGGTTCGGCTCGAACAAGCCGGCGTCGTCCTGCGAGGTGCTGATCGCCCACGCCTGCGCCGGGCCCGACGCGACCGGCGACGGGCCGCCCGGCGCCGGGCGCAACGCGCCCGACTCGTAGATCAGCGTCGCGCCGAGCGTGGTGTACGGCCCGGTGACCGCCGGGAGCGTCACGCCGACCATCTTGATCCGGCGGTGGAAGTGGCTCGGGTGGTCGAGGTCGAACAGCATCTCCGGTAGGAAGAAGTGGCACGCGCCCGTCTTCCGTAGCTGCACCAGCGCGACCGGATCGATGCTGGCGAGCGAGACCCGCTTGGTCAGCTCGTACTCGCGGCGGTTCTTCTCATAGTAAGCGGCCTCCATGCGCCGCAGGTCGTGCCCCAGCCGCTCGCCCGCGAGCAGGCCCTGGCGGCGGTTGTCCCAGTGGCCGAACTGAATGAAGTCGGTGCTGTCGTCGGCGATCTCGTGGCGGTAGCAGCGTTCGCTCCGCCGTGCGAGGTCGACAGCGAGCTTGTAGGCGTGGTGGTGGAGCTTGCTCAGCTCGCCGGACATCCACGCGTACAGCTCCTCGTTGGTGTACTTCGACTGCATCACCTCGAGCGCCTCGGCCGAGCGCGCCGCCTGCAAGTCGTGGTTGGTGAGCTCCGCGAGCGCGATCTGCTCGCGGATGCGGGCGGCGGTGATCTGACCGTCGATCTGGTCGATCTCGGCGCGGGCCTGCTGGGCCTGGAACACCCACTCCTCGACGCGGCGCTTGTACGACGCCTTGGTGCCGGAGATGACGGCGTTGGTGCGGTGGGTGCCGGCGACGACGCCGACCGCCGCGGCGGTCCCGCCAGCGATCGCGGCCGCGGTCCGGCCGCCGACCGTGGCGGTGGCGACCGGGCTGCCGGAGAACCCGGAGATGCCGATCGTCACGTCGGGGAACGCGGACGCGACGGTCGCCGCGACGTTGAACCCGCCGGCGAGCTTGTCGAGCTTCTTCGCTTCGGTCATGTGCTCGCGCTCGGCGAGCTCGAGCGTGTTGATCGGTTCGCGGGTGAGATAGTAGGTCTCGCGCTTCTCCGCGGTCGTGCGGCTGAGCTCGAGCGCGTCGATGTTCTTGCGCGCCTCGTCGACGGCGCGCTGGCGGACCGTCCGGGCCGCGCGCAGTAGATCGAGCTCGTGGCTCGCGCGGAGCACCGCGAGGGTCTCGCCGTCGCGCTTCTCGAGCGCCTGCAGCAGCGCGCCGCCGAGGGCCGCCACCTGCCCCGCGAACTCCTTGGCGATGCCGAGGTGGACGAGGAAGCGGTAGTTCGGCAGCGGCGCGTTGAGGTTGCTGATCGCCGTGGCGATGTCGACGCCCTGCGCGGCGGCCTTGGCCAGCAGCCCGGGGTCGATCGGCGGATCGAGCAGCGCGAGGTCGCGGCGGATGCCCTCGAGGTTGAGGCAGTTGCGCAGCTTGAACAGGCGATCGGCAACGGTGTCCCAATAGGCGAGCAGTTGCGTGTTCGGCGGGATGCAGAAGTAGAGCCTACCCTCGACCGGGTCCTGCTCGCCGGCGGACAGCGGCAGCGGGTTGAACGGCGACTTCGGGACGTGCGGGCGGGGCCGCGGCTTGGGGACGCCGAGCAGCGGCCCGCCCTTCGGCTTGGGCGGCACGTAGCCGTACTTGACGTCGTTCGGGTAGTTCGCCTGGTAGTCGAGCTGCGCCTTGAAGTCGACCGGGAGACCCTTCCACTTGCCGGTGATGTCGATCATGTCGTTCTCGAGCGAGACCAGGAAGTTCGAGAAGTCGTCGATGATGCCGGCCGCCTCGTCGTAGGTCTTGTCGGGCCGCTCGTCGGCGTCGACCTCGCGCGGCCGCTTGCCGAGCAGCTGCAGCGCGAGGATGTAGAGCTGGACCGCCTCCTGGGTGCTCTCCCGCGTGTCCTGGCGGAACAGGTCGTCGCCCCAGGCGATCAGGTTGTCGAGGTACTTCATCACCACCGCGCGCATGTACGCGGTCGGGCGCATGCGGGCGATGTGGTGCGGCGCGAACGGGTCGGTGCGCCACGCGGCGATCTGGGCGATGAGCGCGGTCTTCTGGGTGTTCTTGACGTCGTCGTCGCCGAAGTGGTGCAGCAGCTCGAGCAGGTCGTCGATCGACATCTTCGCGGCCGCCTCGCGGAACGGCCGGATCCGCCAGTAATGGTCGCACTCGCTGTCGGCGATCGACTCGGGCTTGCGGATCGGGTTGAAGACGTAGCCCAGCCACTTCTGCGCCTCGGCGAAGCGCCGCTCCGCCATCAGGCGGTCAGCGATGTACATCGGGATGTGGAAGAACAGTTCCCAGTTGTACACGCTGTACGCGCCGCTGTAGTCGAAATCGATGTCCTCGACCGGCGCCGGCTTGGCGACCGCGTCGATCTCGTTGAAGTACGGGTGCGGCAGCGCCTCGCTCAGCTCCTGGTACACCAGGTCCGGCTCCTCGACCTGCTCCGCGACCTCGGGGTCGAGGATGCCCTCGACGCCGTGCCGGCGTACCTGCTGCAAGAACAGGGTCGCGAACGGGTGGTAGAGCAGCGAGGCGCGGTGGGTCGGCGCGGCGACGACGGTGGTGTCCAGTGAGGGCAACATGTTGCGCTGGACCATCGGGTTCTCCCCGCCGGCGAGCTGCAAGACCACCCCGTGGTTCGCCGGCGCCGGCTGCTGCGGGGCGTGCTCCGTCGTGTGCGACATGTACGGGACGATGCTGAGCTCGTCGAGCGTCTTGAGGTCCTGCTTGTTGACGTCGGCGTCGATCGCCGCTCCGCGGTCGATGGGACGGATGTAGAAGGCGGCATCGCGATCGCCGTACGCGAACGGGTGGCGGGCGTCGAGCGCGTGGTCCTGCCGCGGGAACTGCAGCTCGTAGCCGCGGATCGGCGTGATCAGATTCGACGACCACATGTATGGTTGGTTCGGCTTCGTCGAGAGCGGCACCCGAACTTTGCCGACGACCGGGTACCCGTCGGGAGGCCCGAAGGCCTGGTTCCGCGGGATCGTGTTGATCGGCATCGGGAAGCCACTGGTGAGGCCGGCGTCGTTGTACACGTCGAACTCGGGAACCGAGTCGTATTCCACCTCGAAGCGACCAGTGGTGGCGTCGTACTGGAAGTACCCTTTGAGGTCGATGAGTACGTGCTTGACCTCGGTCGTCGTGCCGAGCGCGCGGGCGACGGCGGGGCGGACATGAAGGTCCGGGCCGTCACGCTCGGCGGTGAGCGACACGTCCCAGTAGCGGTGTCGGTCCTCCGGACTCGAAGCGTTGGCGTACTGGGGGACCCTGAGCGTCGTCTCGGTCGTCCGAACGTCGCCCCACTCGCCTTCGCGATACTCCGACCACATCAAGCGCACTTTGCGGTACTTGCTCGGATTCTTCGGCGAATCCTCGGTCGCCTTCAGTTCGCTGTCGGAGGGCTCCTTCGCCCGCACCTCGATCTTCGGCCAGATCAGCATGAGCCGCCGATAGGCGACGACCGGCAGGACGTCCGGCGCCTCGACCGGGAACGGCAGCTCCTGCCACGGGGTCCAGTAGGCGTCGTCGACCCGCTGGCGGTAGAACACCTTCGACGGGTCGCCGCGGGTGCGGCCGAACATGTGCATGCGGTCGACCAGCACTTCGTCGCTCGACGGGTCCTCCTCGAGCTCGTGGTACATCCCGCAGATGTCGAGGCGCGCGACCTCGTGCAGGCCCTCGAGGTAGCGGACGTAGGCTTTCTCGACCGCGGTCGCGGTGACCTCCGACTTCGAGATGTCGTCCTCGAGCTGGCGGAACAGCGGGGTCTTGTCGTCGCGGAGCTCGGGCGTGACCCAGTTCTCGGGGTAGAGGAAAATCTTGCGGTTCGCCTCCCACACGCGGAAGCGCTTCATCCACGCCCATTCCTCGGACTCGGCGCTCGTCAGCGCCATGCCGGGGCCCTCGAGGCCCATCAGCGCGCGCTGGACGAACAGCTGGACCGCGGCGGTGGTGAACAACAGCCGGGTGGTGCGCCCACAGCAGGAGATGTCGACGTCGGTCAGCAGCCTGGCGAACAGGTCCTCGCGGTCCTCCACGCCGTCGAGCTCGTGCACGAGGAGGTCGACGAGCGCGTCGCGCTGGCGCTCGCGCAGCTTGTCGCGGATCGGCTGGGCCGCGGAGATCCACGCGGGGGCGCTGTACTTGCTCTGCACGGTGCCCTTGATCGCCGCCGCCTGGGCGACGGTGACGGTCGGGGTGACCGCCCAGGTCCACAGGGTCGCCGGCTGCGCGCCGATCCGCGCTGACGCGCGGAACACCCCGTGCAGGGCCTCGACGCCGCGGAGGCTGGCCAGGTCCGCCTGCGTGAGCGGGTGGGCGGCCTCGAAGGCGTCGAGGGTCGCCTCGTCCCAGCCGGTCGCGGCGGCCAGCGCCGCGAGCGCGGTGTCCTCGACGTAGGGGCTGGCGAACAGCGCGTCGAGCAGCACCGGCAACGCGGCGGGTTCGACGAGCGCCTGGTCGCGGAGGACGATCGCCCGGCGCAGCCAGTCCCACCCGGCGAAGGCGGCGTAGATCGGCGCGTGCGGGGCCTGGTCCGCGGGCAGGTTTGCGAGGTCGAGCACCGGCGTCAGCGCGTTGTCGGCGTGCGTCAGCAACCAGCGCAGCAGGCCAGGCGAGAAGCGGAAGGTCGAGGCGATCAGCGCGATCTTCCGCAGCTGGCGGTAGAGCTCGGCCCGGACGTCGACCACGGGGCGCGTCACGAACTGTTTCGGGAACGACTCCTCCTTGAGCAGCGCGGCGTCCGCCTCGCTGTCGAACGCCGTCGTGGCGAAGAACGCGTCGGCGGTGAACTGCGCCAGCGCCGACCCGTTCGAGTCCTCGTAGCTCTCGAGCAGGTCGGCGACGTCCGCCGGCTCGAGCTTCAGGGCGACGGCGAGCTGCTGGATCACCACATGCTCGCGCCGCTGCTGCCAGAGCCACGCGGCGAGGGCCGCGAGCGCCAGGTCGACGCGGTCCTCCGCCGTGGTCGGGCTGGCGAAGGTGAGGCCGAACTCGCTGTGGGCCGGGCTGTCTTCGACGAGGAAGGGCAGCAGCTCGTCGCGGAGCGCCGCGGCCTCAACCTCGGTCCCGGGCGGCGGGTTGCTCTCCTTGCGCACGAACAGCAGCGCCGCCTGGGCGATCGCAGGCGGGTGCACGGCGAGCAGCAGCTTCTCGAGGCGCTCGGCGGGCGGGAGCTCGGCGGGCGGGAGGCTCTGCGCGTGTTCGACGGCGGTCTGCTGCAGCGCGGTGATCAGGCCGATCAGGGTGCGCATGACGTCGAGGTCGCTCGTGCCGAACGCCTCTCCCCGCTGGTTGCGGAGGATCCAGTCGAGCGCCGCGACGGTGAAGCCGCTGTGCTTGACCGCGGTTGCCAGCTCGAGCAGCTCGCGCACCGGCGCGTCCGGATCGCCGGCGAAGGGCCCCGGGGTGCCCTCGTTCAGCGATTGCGTGTAACGCGTCAGGGTGACCAGGTCCACCACCGACAGGCCGACCGCGCGCGCCATTGACGCCACGCGGTAGAGCGTCGACAGGTTCGGGAGGGTGAGGCTGTCGACGTCGTCGAGCCCGGTCGCCGAATAGATCGCCTGCAGGCCGGCCTCGTCGATCTGCAGGATGCCGAGCAGGCTGCCGCGCACCTCGCCGAGCGTGCCGGTCAAATCTCTGAACGCAGCCTCGCGGGTGCGCGGGCGGACGACCTCGTCGTAGTACGAGCGCAGGTCCTCGGCGGGTTTGCGGTCGTCGAGCGGGCCCCACCACGACAGCACCTCGCCGAGCGGGAGCTGGGGGAAGCGGCGGCGGACGCGGACGAGGCGGGCGAGCGCGGCGAGGTCGGCAGCGGGGGTGGTGAGGTCGACGCCCAGGGCCGCGAGGGCCGCGTCGAGCTCGGCGAAGCTCCACCCGAGCGCGCGACGCACCCGCAGGAACACGTGGAGAGCAGCGAGTTTGGGGGCCTCGAGGCCGTCCTCGGTGGGCTCGTCGGTGGGGATGAGACGCGCGCCGGCGAGGGTGCAGGGCTCGTCGTAGGCGATCTCGACGCCGTCGAGGAAGCGGGTCCGCAGCAGCGCCTGCAGCTCGGGGAAGGTGAGGCCGGCGCGGACGAGGAAGCGCTCGACCTCGTTGATCGGCCCGACCCAGTCGGCGCCGGAGGCGAAGCCCCAGTGCTCCTCGAGGGTCTTCGTCCCGGCCTCGGCGCGGACGATCCGCCCGTGCCCGCGCGACAGGCCAAGGCGCTCGTCGACCCGGAACGGCTGGTCCTCGGCGAACGCGCTCCAGAACTCGAACACGTCCTGCAGCTCGACCCGGCCGACGCCGAGGCTCTGCAAGTACGCGCGCGCCTCGGCGAGCGGCAGGTCGAAGGGCAGCGTCATCGGGAAGTACGCGCGCGTGACGTCGCGGAGACGGACGTACACCTGGTCGTCGACATGCTCGGGGTGCGCGGCCAGGTCGCCGGCGCTCCAGGTCGTCTGCAGCCAGTTGTTTGGGTTCTCGAAGTCGATCGCCGCCAGGCCGAGCGGCACCCGGGCCTCGCGCTCGAGGATCTCGTTGACGAGGTCGATCGTCGGCAGCGGCGTGTCGGAGTTCTCGCAGTTGAGCTTGACGTGCACCAGCTCCGGGCGCCGGTCGGTCAACGCCGCGAACAGCGAGCCCACGCCCTGCCCGCGGTCGCGGACGAACTGCATGACGTCGACGAAGTACGCCGCGACGCCGTACACCGATTCGCAATGCTTGCAAGAGCAGTAGTCGAGGCTGCCGAATAGCGTCTCGAGGTCGGGGTCGCCGCAGCCGGGGGTCGTCAGCACCTTGAAATTGCCGACGTACATCTCCGGCCGCATGTGCAGGACGGTGTGATTCACCGCGGTCGCGACCTGGTCGGCCTTGTCGTAGATCGTCGCCGCGGCCGCGTCATCGAGATTGAAGCGGCGTTTGAACACCGGCAGGCCCATGCGCTGGATCTCCCGCGCCGACACGGCCCCGCCGGTCAGCAGCGCGACCACGTGGGCAGTCCGGCCGCGGCGCGGCGTGATGTGGACGAGCCGCTGCACCCGCGCGAGGTCGCGGCGCAGCGTCTCCTGCGCCTCGGTGCCGGTCGGCCGCCCCTGGGCGGTCGGGAAGAAGCCGGCGAGTTCGGTGCGCAGGAAGCTGAAGTCCGGGTTCGCGACCACGAACGCGGCGAGGTTCGAGGTGATCGCCGTCGCGGGCACGCGGTAGGCCAAATGCGCGGAGGGGAACAGGTCCTCGACCATCGCCGCGATCGCCACGCTGTAGGCGTCGCGGGTGCGAGAGGAATCGTTGCCGGGGACGCCGTCGGGGGCGCCGACCACGACACTGTCGACCGTCTCGTCGAGCCACTTGCGCCAGTCCGCCGCGTCGAACTGCGCGAGCTCGGCCGCACGGGTGAACTCGGCGGCGTCGCGCTTCTCGTGCAGCAGCTTGACCAGGCGCGGGTGGCTCGCCGTGAGTGCCCCGACCTGCAGCGTGAACTGGATGCGGTCGACGGCCGTGTCGCCGAAGCGCGTGCGCAGGAACGACCAGAAGTCTTCGGCGGTGCCGACGAAGGCGGCGTAGGCCTCCGCGAATTGCCGCGGCAGGCCCGGGGTGAGCGAGGCGGCGACGAGCAGGGCGCCGAGGGGCTGGGACTCGGGCGTGGTCGAGGGCACCATCCGGTCGATGCGGGCGGCCTTGAGCGCAGCTACCGTCGCGGAGTCGTCAGCGAGGGTCGCGGCGGGCACCACGTTGTCGGCGACGGCCTGGGCGATAGCGGCGGAGATGTCCCGGTCGTTGAGGCCGCCGAGGACGTGCAGGTTGAGCGGATGGCCGGCGTACGCGAGCGCGTAGGCGGCCGCCGCCGAGACGCCGCCGCCGAGGCTGTGCGCGCGGACGAGCCGGGCGATCGCCGCGGGCTCGTAATCGCTGCGGCACTGCAGGTACTCGACCTCCTCGGCGGTGATGCTGCCGAAGGAGTAGGCGCCGACGAGCGGGCTCAGGGCGGCGAGGTCGAGGTCGAATTCCGACGGTCCGCGGTATGGGACGTTGCCCTCGACGAGTCGCACGACCAGGTCGGGCGGCGGGTTGCAGATCGGTCCGACCGACGCGGTGATGCCGACCGCGGCGAGTCGCACCGTGAAGTCCGCGCGGTCGGTGAACCCGCTGCTGACGGTGTAGCGGATCACGAACCGCCCGGTCGCGTCGGTGGTGCCGGAGCCGAGCGAGGTCTCGGTCCGCAGGTCCTTGCGGTACAGCGTCACCGTCGCCCTGACCGGCGTGCCGTCCGCCTGGACGACGTATCCGCTGACCGCGAAGCCCGCCGTGCCCGTGATGGGCTCGGTGGAGAGCGTGAGAGTTTCGCTGCCGCGCAGCGTCGCCGTCGATACGACGATGTTCTGGCTGCCGAGGAACAGCGGGCCGGAGCCCGAATACATCCGGAACGTCAGCTCGCGGTGTCGCCGCTGTCCAAGCAGGTGCGCGACCGCCTCCTCGTCGAGTTCGATGCGGAAACGCCCGGTCGGATCGGAGACGGCGGACCACTCCCTGGCGTCCTCCCCCGCCACGCCGGCGCGAACGGTGACGCCGGCGAACGGCGTCGAGGACGAGGAATTCATGACGATTCCACGGATAGCTGACAACATCGCTAAAATAGCCCCGAGTGCCTCGGCGGACCGAGACGACGCCCATAGCCCGGATCGATGGATCGACAGGCCCCCGCTACGAATGAGCGGAGAAGAGACCATCGTCGGCAGATGTTGTCAATGGTGAAGATCGCCCGCGATCGCGGGTCGTGATCTCCCGGAATGACCATTCATGGTATTCGGTGGGATTTTTGCAATTCTGAGCGATTGCGCGCTACACAAGTGGCGCGAACGAGAAGGATGCGCGGATCGGTCCATCGTGATCGCGTGATCGCGCTGATCGGCATCGTGATCACCCAGATCGGCATCGTCCGTTCAGCCGGCTGACCGGATGGACGAACGCGGCCCCGAGGGTGAACGCTCTCAGCGGCGCCAGGCGCAGGTGCCGCCAACGCAGGCCATCCCTGGCGGGCACATCGCGGCGTCCTCGCAGCCGAGCGAGCACATCTGGGCGATGCAGCGGACCTCGTACTCCGACGAATCCGGGGTCGGTTCCTCACAATCGAAGGTGCTCGAGCACGAGGTGAATTCGTTGATGCAATAGCCGTGATCTCCGCCGACGGGGATGCATTGATCATAATCCTCCGAGCACGCCCCGCCGGGTGTGCACGGGCCGTAGGCGGTGTAGATGCAGGCCTCCCCGTGGCACGACAGGCCCTCGGCGCCGCAGTCGTGGTGCTCCGCCCAGCCCAGCCCCTCGGCGTCGCAGGCCTCGAGCACCGGGCCGTCTTCGTAGTTACAGCGCCGCATCTCGGGCTCGCATGCGTGCTGGGGCACGCACACTCGCTCGGCGCACATTTCGCCCTCGGCGCAATCTTCGCTCTCGATGCATTCGGCACATTCACGGGACCCGAGGTCGCAGACGCCGCCGTCGCAGTCGGCGTCGGCGAGGCAGGCGACGCAGCTCGAGGTCTTGCCGTCGCAGCGAGCGCCGCCGGCCGCGTCGGTGCAGTCGGCGTCGCTGGCACACTCGCCGCACTCGCCGACGTCGGGGAACACCTTCGCCGCGTTCTCCCGGCCGGCGGCGCAGGCCTGCGCGCAAAGCTCGATCGCCGAGACCTCCTCGGTCTGCCAGCAGGTGCCCTCGGGGCCGTAGCCCTCGAGTAGCGCGCCCACGCTCTCGGGCGTGGTCGCGGCGGCGCACTCGAGGTAGCGGTCGCATTCCTCGCGGCCCGCGGCGATCGCCTCCTCGACCGCGCTCCCTCCGCTCTCCCCGCCGTCCCCACCCTCTCTCTTGCACGCGGCGAGGATGAACAGGAGAGCCGCCCCGAGTTCGCTGTGGTGAAGTCTCCGCATATGCAGGAGCTATAGCACAGAAGCGCGAGGATGCGCGCTTCGTCGACGCACCGATGGCGCGACTACGGTCGACGGGACCGTCGTCCTCGCCACGCATGCGCGCGCGTGGGGCCGCGACGAGCGCGTCGAGGATCCCGCTCACACCGCGGCGCTCATCGTCGACAAGCGCGCGACACAGCTCTTCGAGCTCGGTTTCATCCGCGAGGCCGTCAACGTCGTCTTCCTTGGCCCCAACGACGTCGGCAAGTCGGAACCTCGCCCACCACGCTGTCCTGCAGGGCTACACCGCTCGCTTCATGATCGCCGACGACCGGCCGGGACATCCAGGTCCGTGTCGAGCGCACGACAGCTCGAGGCGCTCGCCGGTCAGCCGCAGGACGCACGCAGCGACCAGTTCTCGTTCGCCGCTGCGCTGTGGAAGGCGCTGTCCGGCGCACTGCCCTACGACCCCAAGTCCGACGATCCCGAGCAGCGCCGGCCGCTGCATGCGCCGAAGGTGCCGCTCCCGGCATCCGTGCTGGAGGCGCTATTCCGGCGGGCCCTCGACCCCGTGCCCGCTCGTCGGTTCCCGGACATGCCGGCGCTGCTCTCCATCATCTCGAGCTCCTCGCTCGCCGGAGCCTCCACTTCCGTCGCTTGCGGGGCGTCCCAGAACCCCATCGCCGTCAGCACGCCGCCGACCGACTACGCGCCGACCGCCGGGAACGCGAGCCCTGCGGCGCGGCCGGCGACGACGGACGCCGAGTGTCCCGACGTCGACGCCGTCACCGGGCCAGGCGCGTCCTCGCCCCTTGCGCCGCCCCCACGCGGTCAGTAGAAGCGCCATGCTCCTCCTCACGCGCCCATGAAGACCGACACCGCCAAAATCCACCAGCTCTTCTCGATGGAGCGCCGGTTCGTCATCCCGCTTTTCCAGCGTCCGTACGTCTGGGGGCCGGATCAGTGGGAGGCGCTGTGGGAGGACATCCGCGAGATGACCGAGGGGATCCGCGAGCCCAACAGCAGTTCCCGGCCTGCGCACTTCCTGGGCGCGATCGTGTTGCAGGGCGTACCTCTGTCGGGGCATCACGTCGCCGAGTTCCAGGTGATCGATGGTCAGCAGCGCTTGACCACCCTCCAGCTCTTCTTGAGCGCCCTGCGAGCGGCGGCTCTGGCGCTCAAGGCCCTGAAGGTCCCCGAGATGGCCCTCTCTCTGTTCCAGAACCGCGACATGCTCGTGAACGAGGACGTCGAGCGCTGGAAGGTCTGGCCCACGCGCAAGGACCAGGACCAGTACCTCAAGGCGATGAACGCGGTCGATCGCGCGGCGCTCGCCGCGGAGTTCCCGGAGCGCGACCCGAAGGACCGGCGGCGGAAGCTTCCCCGACCGCCCATGGTCGCCGCCTGGATCTACTTCCACGACGCGATCGTCGCCTGGGCCAACTCCGCCTCGGAGTCGGACCAAACGGTCGCCGACCGCGTGCTCGACGTCCTCCTGGCGCTGAGGACCCGCCTGGAGATGGTGCAGATCGACCTCACCGAGAACGAGAGCCCGCAGGTGATCTTCGAGACCCTCAACGCGCGCGGCGTGCCGCTGCTCGCGGCGGACCTCCTCCGCAACTACATCTTCCAGCGCGCCGGCTCGCCGGCGAAGGCGGAGCAACTTCACCAGAGCTACTGGCGGCGCTTCGAGGTAGACCTGGACCCGCAGAACCCGGCCCTCGGCCGCTGGTGGGACCAGGAGGAGCGACAGGGCCGCATGACCCGCGCGCGGTTGGACCTCTTTCTCCAGCACTACGTGACGGCGCAGACAAGCCGCGTCGTGCGGATCCCCGACCTCTTCGACGACTACAAGGCGTGGGTCAAGCGCGGGTCATTCGAGTCGGTCGAGGAGGAGCTCAAGACGCTCACCCGGTACGCGGGGCACTTCGAGACTCTCCTCCGCGCGGACGAGTCGAAGCCCGTCGGTCGCTTCGCGGAGCGCGTGCGAGCGATGGACCAGTCGACGGTATTTCCCCTCGTGCTTTGGGTGCTCGACACGCCCACGCTGACGGATCACGATCGCCTCGCCATCCTGCGGGACCTCGAGTCCCTCTTGCTGCGTCGGATGGTCTGTGGTCGGCCGACCAACGGGTACAACAAGCTGTTCCTGCAGCTTCTGACCGGCTTCCGCGCGCAGCCGGCCGGCAACGCTGCAGCATTTCACACGCTGCTCGCCACGGGAAAGACCGATGTGTCCGAGTGGCCCGACGACGCCGCCTTCGAGAAGGCGTGGATGGATCTCGACGCCTACACCGAGCTCGGCCCGGGACGGGTCGTCATGATCCTGCGGGCGCTGGAAGATGCGCTTCACGGACCGAAGACGGAGCAGGTCGTGGTGCAGGGCCCGCTGAGCATCGAACACGTCATGCCGCAGGCGTGGGACCCACACTGGCCGCTGCCCGGCGCCGCCGACACAGTGACCGAGGCCGTGGCACGCACAGCGCTGCTGCATGACTTCGGCAACCTCACGCTGATCACTCCGAAGTTCAACAGCTCGCTCTCGAACCGTCCGGCCAACGAGAAGCTCCCCGACATCGATCGGCACTCCGGTCTCCTGCTCAACAAGGACTTCGGCGGCGGCCGTACCACCTGGACCGAGAAGGACATCCGCGAGCGCACGCAGCGGCTGTTCCAGCTCGCCAAGAGGGTGTGGCCGGGTCCTTGATGTTGTGAAGATGGCGAGCTCGCGGAGGCTCGCCGTTCGCATCTGTCCCGAAGCGCATCCTCGCGCCGACCTGGAGCGTCTCCACTATCTCTCCACGACACGGGTCGACGCCCGCGATCCCTGGGGACTCGCGGGCGTTCAATGAGAGAACGAATTCATGAGCGTCTACGCTGGTTTCGGCGAATTTGCGAGCGCGATCAAGGAGTTGAGAAATCTGCGTAGTTACTGCTTCGAGCAGTAGGACCCCGGCTTTCGACAACCCCTTGATCGCGCTCGCAAGCCGCTCCAGGGCCACGCCCTGGCGCAGAAACCATGCCGACAATTGAGCGCCCGCGAGTCCTCGGAGCTCGCGGGCTCTTCGACCTGTGTGTCTCGAGAGCTGGTGGAGGCGCTCCAGGTCCACGCGACAGCGACCCGGTGTCGATGGTCCCCGGCTCTTCGCGCGCCATGTGGACGCCGCCGAGTCCGAGCGACAAGTGAGGAGATCCTCGTCATCGGCGAGCACAGCCGTCGTCCGCTTGTCTGTCGCGCCACGGATGCTCCGGGCGCCCGCCTCGGCCGCGACCGTGCTTCACTCGCGAATTCCTAGCGAGTCGACCCCCCACGCCGCTCGCTCGCCCTTTTTACACCCTCCACGCGACCCGACTCACGTCCCGGGCGGTCCCGCTCGCACCGCGGGCGGTTTACCCTGCGCGCCGCTCGTCATGGCGCGCACACCCCGGCTCACCCGTTCGCCTGCTCGAGAGCTGCGGCTCGGCGTCAAGTTGCGGGTCATCTACGCCGACACTGACCAGATGGGAGTCGTGTACCACGGCACCTACGCGCGCTACCTCGAGGCGGCGCGGGTCGAGTTCATGCGGGACGCCGGCCAGACCTACGCCGACGTCGAGGCTGCGGGTTACGCCTTGCCGCTGACGGACCTGCAGATCAGCTACCTCTCGCCCGCGCGCTACGACGACATCTTGTCGGTCATGGTCGGCGTGGTCGAGATCGGCTACGCGCGGTTGATCCTCGGCTACCACGTCCTCGTGGCGCCCGGCGATCGCAAGGGCCTCGAGCAGCCCTTGACCATCGGCTTCGCCGAGACTTGCCACTGTTGTATCGCCCGCGCCGATGGGCGGCCGGCGCGTTTTCCTGGCCCGTTGCGGGCCGCCCTCGCCAATCTGGCTCCCGAAGGAGACGACTGACATGGACCGCACCCTCGTCCTCGAGTACACCCGCGTCACCGAGGCGGCCGCCATCGCCGCCTCGACCATGATCGGCCGCGGCGACCGCAACGGCGCCGACGCGGCCGCCGTCAAGGCCATGCGCGACGCCTTCGAGCGCGTCGCGGCGCGCGGCACCATCGTCATCGGCGAGGGCGAGCGCGACGAGGCGCCGATGCTCTACATCGGCGAAAAGGTCGGCCCGTCCGACCCGTCGCTGCCCGAGGTCGACATCGCCGTCGACCCGCTCGAGGGCACCAACCTGTGCGCCAACGGCTTGCCCGGTGCGATCACCGTCCTCGCAGTGACCGACCGCGGCCTCCTGCTCAACGCCCCCGACTGTTACATGATGAAGATCGCCTGCGGCCCCGAGGGTCGCGGCAAGATCTCGCTGTCGAAGTCGCCGCGTGACAACCTCTACACCCTCGCGGCCGCCAAGGGTCGCCGGCCCGACGAGCTCACCGTCGTCGTCCTCGACCGTCCGCGCCACGAGAACCTGGTCGCCGAGCTGCGCGAGGCCGGCGCGCGGATCCACCTGATCACCGACGGCGACGTCGCGCCGGTGGTCGCCACCTGCATCCCCAAGAGCGGCATCGACATGGTGTACGGCATCGGCGGCGCGCCCGAGGGCGTGCTCGGGGCCGCGGCGATCCACTGCATGGGCGGCGAGTTCGTCGGCAAGTTGGTGTTCCGCTCCGACGACGACGCAAGCGGGCGATCGCCATGGGGCACAAAGACCCCGACCGCGTGTTCGGGGTCGAGGATCTGGTCCGGGGCGACGTCATCTTCGTGGCCACGGGAGTCACCGGGGGTCCCCTGCTGAAAGGTGTGCGACGGATCGGCGATCGCATGCACCTGCAAAGCCTGGCCATTCGCAGCAAGACTGGCACAATACGCTGGGTCGACACCTCGGTCGACGCGCACCGCTTCCTCCACGAGCACTGAGCCACATGTCCTTCAAGACCTGTCTCATCGTCACCGCCCTGGCCCTGCCGGGGCTCCTCCTCGGCTGCGGCGACCCGGCCACCCAGGGCAACAGCACCGAGACCGACGACACGACCGACACCAGCTCGTCCGGCGAGCCGTCGACCGGCAGCACCACCAATCCGACCACCACCGAGTCGGTGATGACCTCGGACACGCTGACCACCGGCGAGGTCCCCGAGGGCTGCGCTGACGGCGAGAAGAACGGCGACGAGACCGACGTGGACTGCGGCGGCGGCACCTGCGGCGCGTGCGACAACGACGCGGCCTGCATGAACGGCACCGACTGCAAGTCCGGCGACTGCGACGGCGGAGCCTGCGCAGGCCTGCAGGCCAGCTGCCTCGCCCTGCACGAGGCCAAGCCCGATTTGCCGAGCGGCACCTACCCGCTCGACCCCGACGGCGACGGTCAGACCGACGACTTCTACTGCGACATGGAGGCCGACAGCCCCGGCTGGACGCAGGTGGTCACGCCTGGCGGCGCCGGCACCTTCGAACCGGCGGTCGAGGGCGCCTGCGGCGACCTCGGCGACATGATGGGCCCGTTCGGCACCGGCGACGTGCTCACGCTGACCGCCACCGCCGCCCAGGTCCCGCACACCGAGCTGCGCGTGGTCGCCGAGGCCGTCGTCATGGACTCGTGGGACGCCTTCAACGGCGAGCAGATGATCATCAAGCTGGGCGACGTCGACATCTTCACGCACCTGTGCGACTCGGCCGCGCCGTTCAGCTGCAACCAGGAGTCGAACGCCTGCGGCAACGGCGACGTCGGCGACGGCCTGCTGGCGATCGCCACCGAGGCGGCCGCGCACGACGGCGACGCCATCGCCCTGAGCTTCACCAGCAACCTCGACGAGCCCATCGACGACGAGTCGTGGGGCATCCGCGAGGTCTCCGTGTTCGTCAAGTAGCGCGCGCGTGACCCACTTCCTCTTCTGCGTGTGCCAGCTCGGCGCCGAGCCGGCGGTCAAGTTCGAGCTCGCGGCGCTCCGCCCCGAGCTCCGCTTCGCCTACAGCCGGCCGGGCCTCGTCACCTTCAAGTCGCCGACGCCGGTCGCCGCCGACGTCGCGCTGCCGGCCGTGTTCGTCCGCGCCTTCGGGGCCTCGCTCGGCCCGGCCGACGACGCGGCGCGGGTGTTCACAATGCTCTCCGGGACATGTCCCCAGGGCCATCCCGTGCGCCTGCACGTGTGGGAGCGCGACATCTCGCGCCCCGGCGAGGAGCCGCCCGGCTTCCGCTACGGCCCGCGCGCCGCCGAGGCCCGCGCGGCCCTCGTCGCCGCCTGGCCCGCAGGACAGCACCCGCTGCTCGCCGGCGAGGTCGCCGAGCCCGGCGACTGGGTGCTCGACGTCATCGTCGCCGAGGGCGAGCCGTGGTGGGTCGGCTACCACGTCCACGGCCCCGGCCACTCGCCGTTCCCGGGCGGGCGGATCGCCGTCGACATGCCGCCCGAGGCCCCCTCGCGGGCCTATCGCAAGCTCGAGGAGGCGCTGATCTGGTCCGGCGCCCCTGTGCGCCCCGGCGACGTGGCGGTCGAGATCGGCAGCGCCCCCGGCGGCGCCTCCTACGCGATGCTGCGCCGCGGCGTCACCGTCTACGGCATCGACCCGGCGCTGATGGACCCGGTCGTCCTCGACTACCGCGGCGAGGCCCCGGCCGACAATCGCTTCATTCACCTCCACCGCCCGATGAGCATGGTCCAGCGCGCCGACCTGCCGGCCGCGCTGCACTGGGTGCTGATGGACGTGAACCTCGCCCCGCAGGTCGCCCTCATCACCGCCCGGCGCCTCGCCGCCCGCCCGCGCCACGCGCTTCACGGTGTTCTCCTCACCCTCAAGCTCGACGACTGGCGCGCAGTCCGGCACATCCCGCGGCTGCTCGCCTCGATCTCCGCCATGGGCATGGAAGAGGTCAAGGCCACGCAGCTGCCCAGCAATCGTATGGAGCTGTTCGTCTGCGGCCTGACCCGCGCCGGCCGCCAGCGCCTCACCGGCGATTGACTTCGTCGCTTCGTCGGCGCCGGTGTGGTGTATTTTCCGCGCATGCGCAGACCTGTCCGCCACCTCGTCGCCGTCCTCGCGCTCGCGGGCGTCGCCGGTTGCAAGGCCTCGGCCTCGCTGAACGTGTCCACCCCGCCGGTCGACGGCGCCGCCGACAAGCCGATCGTGCGTGGCGCCACGGTGACGATCGTGCGCCACGGCGACAAGCTCGACTACGAGAACGGCGAGATCGAGTTCGAGACCGGCTCGGCCGCCCTGCTCGGCGGCGGCACCGACGAGATCCTCGACCGCTATGCCGCCGTCCTCAAGCAGTTTCCGGAGCTGAAGATCCGGGTCGAGGGCCACACCGACAGCCGCGGCAGCACCAAATCCAACCAGGAGCTGTCCGACCAGCGCGCCAAGTCGATCCGCAACGCGCTGATCCGCCGCGGCGTCGCCAGCGAGCGCCTCGACGCCCGCGGCTACGGCGAGAGCCAGCCCGAGCGCGTCGAGCCGACCGCCTGTCGCAACCGCTCGGAGGACACCGTGGCCGAGGCCAAGCTCGCCGAGTGCCAGGAGATCTGGACCGCCAACCGCCGCGCCGGCTTCATCGTCACCGAGGGCGCGGGCAGCCTGCCAGCCGAGGGCGCCGTCGCCTCCGCGCCCGAGCCAGAACCTGTCCCTGCGGCCAGGCCCGCCAAGCGCCCGCCCGACTGGGCCCTGCGCCTGTTCGGCGGCTACACGATGATGTACCCGAACAACGACTTCCACGGCGGTCACTTCGGCATCGGCGTCCACGCCTCGCAGCGCTTCGGCGCGCGCGAGCGCGGCTACATCGGCGGCGGCCCGCGCCTGCACTACCGCGGCGTGCGCGGCCGCCAGGACGGCCTCGTCGCCTACGACATGGCCACCCACTTCATCGGCCCCGAGGGCAACTTCCTGATCGGCGGCGGCAACAAGCGCATCGTCGGCCTGTTCTCGCTGCGCCTCGGCCTCGGCGCCGCCATCACCCACGGCACCATCCGCGGCGTCGACTTCGCCGGCTGGCTGCTCGGCGGGCCGATGATCCTCGGCAAGATCAACGAGCGCTGGAGCCTCGGCGGCCACGCCGAGTTCGGCATCGGCGGCGGCGTCGGCTCGGTCGCGTTCGCCACCGAGATCGGCATCAACGCCGCCTGGCACTTCGGCCGCGGCCGCCGCAAAGGCATCTGAGCCCCCAGGCTCGTCGCCGCCGGGGTCGACCCGCACCACTTCGATTCCTCGCCGTCGTCGGCGTCGCAATGGAACATCGTATTGTTCCACGCGCGCGCCGAGCGACCCGGGCGATTCCAATCGCATGATTCGGTCCGCATCTGCGGAACCGAATCGACCCATCGAATTTGGCGGTACTCTGGGCGGCCGTGAGTCGCCTGTTCGAGACCGAGCTGTTCGTCCGCGTGGTCGAGGAAGGCAGCTTCACCGCCGCCAGCCGTCGCCTCGATGTCACCACCTCGTATGCGAGCAAGCTGGTGACGCGCCTCGAGGAGCGCCTCGGCGTGCCTTTGCTGATCCGGACGACCCGCAAGCTGACGCTCACGGAGGCCGGCCGGGTCTACTTCGAGCGGTGCGCCGAGGCCATCCAGGCCATCGAGGCCGCCGCGGCGATGGCCTCCGAGCTGCAATCCGCCCCGTGCGGCAAGCTGCGGGTCACCCTCCCGACCGGCTTCGGCATCCAGTTCATGCTGGACATCATCGCCGACTTCAAGGGCCTTCACCCCGAGCTCACCCTCGAGCTGGTATTCCTCGATCGCCACGTCGATCTGATCGCCGAGGGTTATGACGTGGCGATCCGCGCCGGCGAGCTCGGAGACGGGCGGCTGATCGCCCGCAAGCTCACCGCCACCGAGCGCGTGGTCTGTGCCAGCCCCGGTTATCTCGAGCAGTTCGGCAACCCGGAGTCACCGGGCGAGCTCGCCCGCCACGCGTGCCTCCAATACGCCTACCACGCCACCCCGGGCCGCTGGAAGATGCGCTCGGGCGAGGCCGAGGTCGAGACCGAGGTCTCCGGGCCCATGGTCGCCAACAACTCGCACATGCTGCTGGAGGGCGCCATCCGGGGCTACGGCCTCATCTTCGTCCCGACCTTCCACGTCGCCGCGGCGCTGCGTTCCGGCCAATTGCGGCGGGTGCTCCCGGCGTGGAGCTGGCCGATGGGCGTGTATACCGTATATCCACCGACCAACCGCCTGCCGATCAAGGTCCGCCTCTTCGTCGACTTCATGATCGACCGCATGCGCGACCCGCCGTGGTCGCGGGCGTGACGGCGTCCTCGCTCAGTCCGCCCATCGCAACTGCAGCTCCGCGTTCACCGGGCGGTTGCCGCCGCAATAACCGCCGCCGGTGAGCTCCACCACCTGATCGCCGGCGCTGTACGTCACAGTGCCGGCCGGTCGGAGCCCGCGGGACCGCGGCAGTGGGCGGCGGGCCGATGGGTCGAGGTCGCCGACTGCTACGAATCGTCGTCCGCGTCCGTCAGCGGCCGCGCGAGATAAAGCCCCGTCTCGCCATCGTCATAATATTCGTCGATCGCCCGCACCAGCACCATCCCCGCGCGACGATTGAGCTCCTGCGCCGCGGTGTTCGACTGCCGCACGTGGGTCGTCTGCGTGCGATAGCCCAATCGATACGCGATCCCGGCCATCCGCGCGCGCAGCCACGACGCGTGCCCGCGGCCCTGCTCGTCGGCCCGCGTGCACGTCTCGACCACGTAGACCCGCCGCTGCCCGCGATGCAGCTCGACCAGCGTGTAGCTGACGATCGCGTCCTCGCGCCGCAGCCCGATCGCCAGCGCGTGCGCGCGCTCGCGATAAAACCGCAGCTTCGCCGGCGACAGCGCCTCCTCGCCGAACGCAGTCGCGCTCATCGCCGCCATCTCCGGGATGTCCTCCGCCGCCATCACGAACGCCCGCAGCCCCGCGCCCACGCGGCGCTGCTGCAGCTCCGCGGCCAGGCGGCGCACGATCGCCGGAGTCAGCCGCGGCGGCGCTTTCTTCACCGCGCTCATACCCGCTTCCCGACGATCCCCGCAGTCCCGGCCACCCAGCCGCGGCCCGGCGCGAAATGAGGCAACCCGGCCGCGCACTCCGGCGGCGTCGCTCCGACGAGCAGCACCGGCTTGTACGCGTTCTCGTTCACGACCTTGCGCTTGGCGACCCCGATCGACGGCGGATCGTCGAGCCCGGTGCGGCAGGTCGGGTCGAGCCGCCGCACCGCCGGGAACGCCTCCACCAGCCGCGCGATCGCCTTCAAGTCGATCACAACTCCGAGGCCGTCGTGGTGCAGGTCGAGGTTGCGGCTGGTCGACTGCGAGGTGATGACCTCGCCGCGCACCAGGTAGCCGTTGAAGTACGCCGGCGCGTCGCCGGCATACACGCGCATGAACAGCGCCTGCCCCGGCCGCACCTCGGCGACCGCGACCGGCCACAGGTGCTGCGCCAGCGCGTACCCGGCGTCCTCCCCCCATTGTCGCACGAGCTGTTCGCCGATCCAGTTCAGCTCGGCCTCGCTCGGCGGCTCCGGCGTCAGCTCGAAGCGGAACCCCGACGACTCGTCGAATCGCGCCAACAGCTCGCGCGCCGCGCGACGCCGGTCGGCCGTCAGCGAGCCGAGGTACTCTGTAAACGTGCCGGCGAAGCGGGCGCGCGGGCTCGCCAGCCACGCGAACGTCTCGCCCTCCGCGCTCGTCGGCTCGCCGAGGCCCTCCGCCTCGAAGGTATCGGTCATGACCAGCGAATCACCAAAGTCGTCCGCCAGGGTCGCCGCGATCGCCTCCGCCGCCGCGACGATCTCCGGCGCCGCCAACGGCACCACCGGATGCGACAGCGCCCCGACCAGCGCCCACGCCCACGCACCGCCGCCCGCCAGCGGGTCGCGATAAAACCCCAGCCCCCCCGGCACCGCCACCACCGGCGCCTCGAGCGGGCCGCCGAGCCAGCGCGCATGCAGTTGCAAGTAGCGCGCACACACTCGCGGATCGTGCTCCGGCGCCGCCGCCGACTCGGCGAACCGCCCGAGCCGCGTCATCCAGCCGACGTACTCCTGCACCGACATCAACACGGTGGGGCACGTCCCGGCAGGTGCGAGCGGCGAGGCGGCGAGGCGATCACGCGCTCACGCTTCTACCACCACCAGACCACCGCCGACCGCCGAGGATCGCACGCGCGCAATCGCGCATCGCGCTCCAGACCCCGCAGATCGACCCTGCGCAGGCCTCCACGCCCTCCACCTCTCGCGCCAGCAGCGCCGGCCGACCCACTGCCGCGACATCGCGCGGGGACGACGGCGTGTCGACCCCGCGCGAACCTCCTCTGTTGCGTCAGAGCTCGGTCAGATCCCGTCGTCGTCGACGAAGCCGTACACGGCGCATTCGTCGTCGCACTGCACCGTGCAGGTCTGGTCGGTGCCGCCCAGCACGGTGAGGACGTCGGTGATCTCGGTGGTCGTCACGTCGCAGCGAGTAGCGCAGACGTCGCGCGGCTGGTTCTCGTTGGCGCAGTTGAGCACGCAGTAGCAATCCGGATCGTTCTGGCACGACGAGTAAGCGCCGCAGCAGCCGGTCTTGATGCACACGTCGCAGTCGGTGTCATCAGCGTCCACCGCGCAGACCTCCACGGCGCCGTCGTCGTCGTCCGAGGCAGCGCAGCCGAGCACCACCGCCGCGATCAACAGGCCCGTGTAGAGTCGCTTGGATCGTTCAAAAATAAACATCGCTCGCACTCCTTGTCGTCCGCTGCGAGAGACCCGCCGCCCGCGCGGCGTTCGCGGCTCCCTCGTGGAATGTCGTGAGTCTGACGGCGACTCGAATCGAGCGCCGCCTCCCCACGAATCTTGCGATTCGGCTCAGGTCGCCGCGATTTCGCCGTACACGGACTCCCGCGGCGGCGCGGCCCCGAATGTGCCCACCATCACACTATCGACATTCGCCAAAGGTCACCCGGCCGAGCCCGTCGCGCGCCGGCACGATCGCGTCCCCCGCCCCGCCAGAACGCCTCCCGGAGCCCGCACGGGCCGCTGCCGCCTCGACCTGGCCGCGTCGTCCCGTCGACACCCACGATTCCCCGCGATTGACCACATCATCGCTCCGCTGCGAGCGAGCGACTGCACTCCTCGCATTGCGCCCCACGAGCGGCCGGCTGAATCGAGCGAGCGAGCGTCTCGAGACCGTTCACGGCGAGCTGCTCACAGCGGCGCCTTGCGCATCGGCACGAACGTGATCGTAACCCCGCCGGCCAGCGGGATCTCCTGCGGCTGCGCGGCCTGGTAACCGAGCGCCGCGTACAGGCGCACCCCGGGCAGCGTCGCCATCAGCTCCGCGGCGACGAAGCCGGCCGCGCGGGCCTCCGCCTCGCAGCGCCCCAGGATCGCTCGACCGAGCCCTTGCCGGGCCCACCCCGGATCGACGAAGAACGCGCGGATCCTCGCCGCCTCGCGGGCCGGGTCGAGGCGCTCGGCCTGGCGCCCCGGCTGATCGTCGCCGCCGAACAGCGTGCGCCGGAAGCTCCAGCCGCCGCACGCCACCGGCCTGCCCGCGGCCTCGGCCACGAAGTACGTCGCGTCCGCGATCAGCTGCGTATCGACCCCGAAGGCCGAGCGCAGCGCCGCTTCGATCTGCGCCGGCGAGTAATCGTCTTGCTGCAGCCCGCGCGCGGACGCGGCGATCAGCTCGCGCAGCGCGGGCGCGTCGTCGAGGGTGGCGAGGCGGAGCGTCGGGCTCATGCGCCGATCTTGCGCCAACGCGCGGCCGGGCGCACCTGCGATTCAGGCGCCGTGCAGCTTGAGCTCACCGAACCGGCCGACGCGCAGCAGCACCCCGTGCTGCGCCAGCATGTCGACGAACTTGAGCCCGTCGACCAGCTTGAGGTTCGGCTCCCCGTGCGCCGCGCCGATCGCCTGCGGTGAGAACTCCGAAGTCGTCACCAGCAGCGCCTCCGCGAATTGCTGACGGCGGTAGGCCCCGAGCAGCTCGTCGACGTAGCGGCGCCCGACCGGCTGCGCGTAGCGCTTGGCCTGCACTGCGATCCGCGCGCGGTGGCCCCACGCGTCGATGCGCGCTGCCACCACGTCGACCCCGCCGTCGAGCGGCCCGCCGCGCTGCTCGACGTCGACGTAGCCCATCGCCTTGAGCAGCTCCGCCACGATCGCCTCGAACTTGCGCGGGTCGACGCTCATCAACCACAAGATCGTCTGCTGCTTCACCAGCGCGTTGTGTCGCGCCACCAAAGCCTCGATCTGCGGCGCCGGATCTCCGAGCTCCAGCCCTCCGGGCGCCGCGTCCGGCCCCTGCAGGTAGCGGCGCCACTTGATCAGCGTGTGCGCCCGCCGCTCTGCGGTCGTCCGCGACAGCCCCGTCAGCACCTCGAGCCGGCGCGTCAGCGTCGCCAGGTCGAGCGGCTCGCCGGCGAAGAACGACGCGAACGGCCGCAGCGCTCGTGCCAGCCCGACCGCCTCCGTGAACACCTGCCGCTCCTCGCGCGAGCCCTCGCTCGTGGCCAGGAGCCGCTGTCCGAGCGATGTCACCAGCACTCCGCCACGCGCATTGAACTCGATGACGCCGAGGATCACCGCTGCCTGGCGGTAGTAGAGGAAGTGCCGCCGATCGACGTTCAGAAGCTCGAGCAGCATGCCCGCGTGTTCGATGCCGTCGCGCACCGCCGCCACCAGCTGGCGGATGTTGCTCATCCGATCGGCCTGCGGCACGTCGAGGGTGCGGTGCAGGCGATCGACGCGGGTCGCCTCCTGCTTGTCGATCTTCACCACGCGCCGACCATCCCACGCCGCCAGCCCCTTGGGTACTGCTTTTTCGGCCAGATCGCGCGCAGCATGGGGCATTCCGGGCACTCGCCGGTACCTGCGGGGAATCACGACAATCACGAGTCGTCGCAATGAGCGGAACCGCCCCGGAGCCTCGCACGGCCTCGCAGCCGCCGCCGGGCTCGTCCGAAGCTCGTTGTCGATACAACCGGTCGGCGCCCGAGCCCCGCAGGCGCCGCCAGAACGCTCGCCTGCGAGCTTCGTCGCCCGCGACGTCTCGCGGGCTCGCGCTCTCGCGCCTCAGGCCACCGCGCCCTGCTTGCGCCGGCGGAAGCCCACCAGCACCAGCAGCATCGGCCACGCCGCGGTCGCGTTCGGATCGCTCGAGCAGGCGCAACCACTCGCGTCGGTCTCGCTCTCGCCCGCCGTCGCAGCGTCGGCCCCGGTCGAGCCGCCGTCGGTCCCCGCGCTCGCGGTCGCCGAGCTCGTCGGCCCGTCGCCGCCCGACACCCCGCCCGACTCGCTGCCCGGGTTCCCGCCGGTGCTCCCGTTGGTATCGATGCCCGTGTCGTCGCCGCTGTCGCTGCTCGGCCCGCTCGTCGGCCCGCTCGTCGGCCCCACCGTCGTGCCGTCGCTCGACGTGCCGTCGGTCGGATCGTCGGTGGTCGAAGTCGACGTATCGCTGGTCGACCCGGTGTCGGTGAACTCGTACGCGCCGACATCGGGCGCCCCGTCGTCGCGCGGCACACCGTCGTGGTCGTCGACGATCTCGTACTCGGGCACCGGGAAGCCGACGTTGCGCAGCGGCGAGTTCTCCGTCAGATGGAAGTCGCGCGCCGCCGCGTCGACGAACCCGAAGCCGTCCGGATCGTCGGCCGTCTGGTTGCCCTCGTCGATGAACTCGGGCACCTCGCCGCCGATCCCGATCTCCGCCATCCCTGCCCCGGCCACCGCGTTGTTGCGCAGAAAGCCCGGCCCGAGCGCCGCCCCGAACACCGCGATCCCCCAGTCGCCCGACGAGATCACTGTGTTGTGGGCCACCTCGATCTTCGAGCCCATGTTGAGGTTCTGGTCGTTGATGTAGACGCCGCTGTCGGCGAAGTTGGCGACCACGTTGTTGTAGAGCTGGGTGTGGCCGGCGCCGAAGATGAAGAAGCCATTGGTAGGTCCGTCGAGCAGGGTGTTCCCCCAGATCTTGCAACTCGACGCGCCGCCGACCTGCAGCCCCTGCTGCTGATACAGCTCGCCCTCGGTGCCGACGTTCTTGATCGTGTTGCGATAGAAGTGACAGTCCTTCGGCGTCACCCCGATCTGCGCCCCGTCCCACCCGGTGTTCTCGATGATGTTGTCGTGGATCCACGCCCCGTGGTGCTCGTGCGGATAGAGCGTCACTTCCTGGCCGTCGCACGTGAACTTGCGCCCGCCGTAGCCGGTGCTGCCGAAGTAGATGCCCTCGCCCTTCACGTCATGGATGTACATGTGGTGAAGCCGCGAGTTGTACATCACGAAGTTGCCGAGGTTGGCCGAGCCGTCGCAGCGCGACTCGGTCTTCATCACCACCCCGGCGAACCCCGCCTCGTACACCTCCATGTGATCGATCTCGACATCGCTGCTGAGACCGCCCACCGCCACCCCGAACGCCGAGTAGTCGGGTCCCGTCCGCGACGCCCGCACCTTGAAGCCGTACGCGATGTCCGGGTCGCCCGCGCCGGTCACCCGCAGGTAGCGCGACTCGTCGACGGTGAGGCCGTAGCCCTTGTCGTCGTTGTCGATGTTGACCTGGCCCTCGCAGTTGCGGACCTCGATCGGCGCGTTCTCCTCGCCGACGAACTTTTGCAGGCGCAAGAACGGCCGGTCGCCGCCGCGCACGCACACGCTGTCGCCCGCCTTCACGCCCATGTCGGCGCCGCTCACGACCTCCCCGGACAGCTCGATCACGTGGTCGCAGTCGCACGGCGCCTCGGCTCGGGCCGTCTCCGGCGTGGTCATGATCAACGCGACGAATGGTGCGAGGACGACAAAGCGATGCTGCATCCCGCGAACGTCGACCACGGCCCGCCGGCCGTCAACCAGGACCTCACCGAGCCGGCGCCGCCGCTATCCCTGCACATCACCGTCCACGTACACCCATCGCCCGTCCTCGCGAACGAATCGACTGCGCTCGCGCTGCACGAACCGGCGCCCCTCCGACTTGAGCGTCGCCTCGAACTCGACCACGCCGGTGTCGTCCGCGGCCCCGCCTGCCACCGTATCGACGATGCGCAGCGACATCCCCCGCAGGCCGCGGCAATACGCGGTGAGCTGCTGGCGATCGATCGACCCGCGCGTCGCCGCGCTTGTGGTCTCGAGGAGATAGTCCACCGCCCCCTCCACATACGCTGTGTAGCGGCTGCGCATCAGATCTTCCGCGGTCTCGGCCCGCTGCGCGCCGGCGAGGAGCGGACCGCAGCAGCTCTCGAAGGTGCGACGACCGCACGGGCAACGCCTGGACATGCCCCGCATGGTGCCACACCTCGCGCCGCCGCGACGACGCGTCGCACGCCGGGCCTCGCTCGCTGCACCGGCCTTGTCTTCCCGCTCGGGGCGGGTAGAACTCAGGCGCCGGTCTCACCTGCCCTTCCGGACAGCCAGGCCTCGGCGACCCCCTGCGAGGACGACCCGATGAACGACTGGAAGCTCCCCTGGACCGGCGGCTGTCGCTGCGATCGCGTGCGGTTCCGCGTCACCACGCCGCCGCTCGTCACCATGGCCTGCCACTGCCTCGGCTGCCAGCGCATGTCCGCCAGCGCCTTCTCGCTGAGCCTGCTGATGCTCTCCGAGGGCTTCGAGCTCACCGCCGGCGAGCCGGTGATCGGCGGCCTCCACGGCCCGAACCGCCACTTCCACTGCCCCCACTGCAAGACGTGGATGTTCGGCCGCCCCGACGGCCTGGACCACCTCGTCGTCGTCAGGCCCACCATGCTCGACGACCACGCGTGGTTCGTCCCCTTCATCGAGACCGCCACCGCCGAGAAGCTGCCGTGGGCCAGCACGCCGGCGAAGCACTCGTTCCCGGGCCTGCCGCCGCCCGAGCAGTACGGCCCCCTCATCGAGGAATTCGCCGCTCGCGGCCCGCGCCCTGCCTGATCGCAGGCCGCGCACTCCGGCCGCGCTCGCGGCGGAACAATGATAGGTGGGCCACCCACCTCGAGCCTCTCCGGACGCGCGGCGCGCGACTCGCCGGCGTGTCGGCTGAAGGCCCCACGCACGCGCTCCGCCGCGGTTGTATCGTGGCCCGCGGAGGAGCACCGACGACATGCGATATGCCAGGCCCAACACTCCCGGCGCGAAGGTCAGCTACGAGTCGCGCTACGACAACTTCATCGGCGGCGAGTTCGTCGCCCCCGTCAAGGGGCGCTACTTCGAGAACCCGAGCCCGGTGACCGGGCAGACCTTCTGCGAGGTCGCGCGCTCCGACGCCGCCGACGTCGAGCTGGCGCTGAACGCAGCACATGGCGCGAAGGACAGGTGGGGCAAGACCCCGGCCGCCGAGCGGGCCCGCCTGCTCAACAAGGTCGCCGACGTCATGGAGGCCCACCTCGAGGAGCTCGCGGTCTCGGAGACGTGGGACAACGGCAAGCCGATCCGCGAGACCCTGGCCGCCGACCTGCCGCTGGCGATCGACCACTTCCGCTACTTCGCCGGCTGCATCCGCGCCGACGAGGGCACCCTCGCCGAGCTCGACGAGCACACCGTCTCGTATCACCTCAAGGAGCCGCTCGGCGTGGTCGGCCAGATCATCCCGTGGAACTTCCCGCTGCTGATGGCCGCGTGGAAGCTCGCGCCCGCGCTGGCCGCCGGCAACTGCGTCGTCCTCAAGCCGGCCGAGCAGACCCCCGCGACGATCCTCCTGTGGGCCAAGCTGATCGGCTCGATCCTCCCGCCCGGCGTCGTCAACATCGTCAACGGCTTCGGCATCGAGGCCGGCAAGCCGCTGGCCCAGAGCCCGCGCGTGGCCAAGGTCGCGTTCACCGGCGAGACCACCACCGGCCGCCTCATCATGCAGTACGCGTCCGAGAACATCATCCCGGTGACGCTCGAGCTCGGCGGCAAGTCGCCCAACCTGTTCTTCGCCGACATCCTCGACCACGACGACGACTTCCGCCAGAAGGCGCTCGAGGGCTTCGCCATGTTCGCGCTCAACCAGGGCGAGGTCTGCACCTGCCCGTCGCGCGCCCTCGTCGACAAGAAGATCTACGGCACCTTCCTCGAGCTGGCGACCGAGCGCACCAAGCGGATCGTCCAGGGCGACCCGCTCGACACCGGCACGATGATCGGCGCCCAGGCCAGCAACGACCAGCTGGAGAAGATCCTCTCGTACATCGACATCGGCAAGAAGGAGGGCGCCCGCGTGCGCACCGGCGGCGAGCGCGTACGCCTCGGCGACGGCCTGGAGGAGGGCTTCTACGTCGCGCCGACGATCTTCGAGGGCCACAACAAGATGCGCATCTTCCAGGAGGAGATCTTCGGCCCGGTGGTCTCGGTGGGCAGCTTCGACGGCTTCGACGACGCGATCGCCCAGGCCAACGACACGCTCTACGGCCTCGGCGCCGGGGTGTGGACCCGCAACGTCCACACGGCCTTCAAGGCCGGCCGCAACATCGCCGCGGGCCGGGTGTGGACCAACTGCTACCATTTGTACCCGGCGCACGCGGCGTTCGGCGGCTACAAGCAGTCGGGCATCGGCCGCGAGACCCACCGCATGATGCTGAACCACTATCAGCAGACCAAGAACCTGCTCGTCAGCTACGACCCCAAGCCGATGGGGTTCTTCTGATGACCGAGACGCCGCCCGCGGTCAGCGCCACCCCGGCCGCTCTGGCGCTGATCGCCGCGCTGCGCGAGCAGCACGGCCCGCTGATGTTCCACCAGTCGGGCGGCTGCTGCGACGGCAGCGCGCCGATGTGCTACCCCGCCGGCGAATTCAAGATAGGGGCCCGCGACGTCCTGCTCGGCCACGTCGGCGACGCCCCGTTCTACATCGGCGGCGACCAGTACGAGCGCTGGCGTCACACCCGCCTCACCCTCGACGTCGTCCGCGGCCGCGGCTCCGGCTTCTCTCTCGAGGCGCCCGAGGGCGTTCGCTTCCTGATCCGCTCCGACGTCTGCGCGGTCCCCTGAGCCGCGGCGACAATGCCCTCGAGGACATGTCTCTCACGGCATGTCCCCGGGGACATCCTCAGCACAGCTTCTCGAGCAGCCCGCGCAGCTGGGCCTGCTCGCCCGCGCTCAGGCGCCCCAGCCGCTCGGCGAAGGCGTCGGCGAGCAGCGTCAGGCCGCGCTGCATCACCTTGCGCCCGGCGGGCGTGATCAGCAGTCGATGCTTGCGCAGGTCGGCCGCGTCGATCTCCCGCCGGAGGAAGCCCGCCGCCTCCAGCCGCTTCACGTACACGGTCATGGTCGGCTTCGGCATCAGCAGCGCGGCGGCCAGCTCGGCGGGGTACGGGTGCTCGTCGAGCTCGGACAGCACGAACAGCTCCTTGACCTCGAGGCCCAGCGCCCCCACATCGGCCGCCACCGTGGCGATCACGGACATCAGCAAACGGTGATTGAGCGACCACAGCCTGGCGGCGTCGATTTTCGTCATGACCCCTCTTGCGCTCCGGTTAGTTCAAGACTAAACCAGTTCAAGGTTGAACAAGTTCGAGACTGAACCAACTCGAACATACCAGGAGTCACGATGTCTCTCGACCATTATGTGACGCTCGGCCGCTCCGGCCTGCGCGTGAGCCCCTTCTGCCTCGGTGCGATGACCTTCGGCGAGGACCTCGGTTGGGGTTCGAGCGTCTCGGAGTCGCAGAAGATCATCGACCGCTTCATCGAGCTCGGCGGCAACTTCATCGACACCGCGAACTTCTACACGAAGAGCCACTCGGAGAAGATCCTCGGCGACCACATCGGCCGCCACCCGGCGCGCCGCGACCGCCTGGTGCTCGCCACCAAGTTCAGCGGCAACCTCTATCCCGGCGACCCCAACGGCGGCGGCTCGGGCCGCAAGTCGATCCTCGCGGCGTGCGACCACTCGCTGCGCCGCCTGCAGACCGACTACATCGACCTCTACTGGCTGCACAACTGGGACGTCCACACGCCCATCGAGGAGACGATGGCGGCCCTCGAAGACCTCGTGCGCGCCGGCAAGGTCCGCTACATCGGCGTGTCCGACACGCCGGCGTGGAAGGTCGCGCAGGCCAACATGCTCGCGCAGTTCCGCGGCTGGTCGGCCTTCATCGGCCTGCAGATCGAGTACTCGCTGCTCGAGCGCTCGGTCGAGCAGGAGCTGGTGCCGCTCGCGCTCGAGTTCGGGATCGGCATCACCCCGTGGTCGCCGCTGAAGAGCGGCGCGCTCAGCGGCAAGTACACCCGCACCAGCACCGAGAAGCCGGGCCGCGGCGCGTTCGTCGAGCCGTTCCTCAACGAGAAGACCTTCACCCTGGTCGACGTGCTGCAGGAGATCGCCAAGGCCCACGAGACCACGGTCGCCCGCGTCGCGCTGGCGTGGGTCCAGGGCCGCCCGGGCGTGACCTCGACGATCATCGGCGCCCGCCTCGTGTCCCAGCTCGAGGACAACGTCAAGGCGCTGGAAGTGACGCTCACTTCCGACGATTTGGCCCGCCTCGACGCGCTCACCAAGCCGACCTTCGGCTTCCCGCAGAGCATGCAGCCGTTCTTCCCCGCCATCCACAACGGCGGCACGCGCGTCAACGGCGTGCAGGCCCCGCCGAGCCCGTTCATCCTGCAGAAGGGCGACAAGCCCTACTGACCGCCATGCGCGGCGCCGCATGCTCCTCGCATGCGGCGCGCCGCGATCAGTTGACCTGCCGCGTGCGCCCCTCCCAGTAGGGCGCGCGTAGCTTGAATTTCTGCAGCTTGCCGGTCGACGTGCGCGCCAGCTCGGTGCGCAGCTCGACCGAGGTCGGGCACTTGTAGTGAGCCAGGCGCTGGCGGCAGTGGGCGATCAGCTCCGCCTCGGTGGCCGAATTGCCGGGCGCGAGCACCACCAGCGCCTTGACCGTCTCGCCCCACTTCTCGTCGGGCACCCCGATCACTGCAGCCTCCGCGACCGCGGGGTGCGAGCACAGCGCGTCCTCGACCTCGATCGACGACACGTTCTCGCCGCCGCTGATGATCACGTCCTTCTTGCGGTCGGAGATCACCAGATGCCCCTCGGCGTCGACCGTGCCGCCGTCGCCGGTGTGAAACCACCCGTCCTCCAGCGCCGCCTCCGTCGCCTTCGGCTCCTGCCAGTAACCCTCGAGCACCGTGTTGCCGCGCGCCAGCACCTCGCCGTGCGCGTCGACCTCGATCTCCGTCCCCAGCGCCGGCGCCCCCGCGCGCCCGAGCCTCTCCGCGCGCTCGTGACCCGTGAGCCCGTCCCACTCCTCGCGCGTGCGGTTGATCGTCAGCAGCGGCGACGTCTCGGTCAGCCCGTAGATCTGCAAAAATTCCCAGCCGAGCTCCGCCTCGATGCGCTCGATCGTCCGCGTCGGCGGCGGCGCCCCGGCACACACCACGCGGACCTTGCCGCGCCCCGGGACCTCCCCTTGCCACTGCTGCGCCGCCGCCAGGATCGCGTTGAACACGGCCGGCGCGCCGCACATCAACGAGATCCCGTGGGCCGCCACGCGGCGCAAGATCTCCGCTCCGTCGACCTTGCGCAGCACGTGCTGCCGCGCCCCCAGCCCTGCCAGCGCGAACGGCATGCCCCAGCCGTTGCAGTGGAACATCGGCAGCGTGTGCAGATACACGTCGCGGTCCGACACCCCCGTGTGCAGCGCGAACGTCGTCGCGTTGATCCACAGGTTACGGTGCGTCAGCTGCACCCCTTTCGGCCGCGCGGTCGTCCCGCTGGTGTAGTTGATCGTCGCGGTCGCCTGCTCGTCGGCCTGCCAGCGCGCCGGCGCCACCTCGTGGCGCAGCAGCAGCGCGTCGCTCTCGGCCCCGAGCACGAACCGCCGCGCGCACTTCACCTCCGCCAGAGACGCGTCGAGCTCCGGGTCGACCAGCAGCATCGACGCCCCCGAGTGCTCGACGATGTACGCGATCTCGGCCGGGCTGAGGCGGAAGTTGATCGGCACCAGCACGCGCCCGTGGCCGGCCACGCCGAAGAACGACACCAGCATGCGCGCCGCGTTGTGCGACACGATCGCCACTCGCTCGCCGAACCCGACCCCGAGCGCGTCGAGCCCGGCCGCCTGCGCGCGGGCCAGCGCGGCCAGGCGCCCGTAGGTCAGCGGGCCGAGCGGCGCGGCCGGCTGCAATGGTTCGTCGAACACTGCGACGCGCTCGCCGTAGACCTGCTCGGCGCGGCGCATGAAGTCGAGGATCGTGAGCGGGACCAGCAAGACGGGCTCCTGCGGCGAGAGAGAGGCCGACAGGATCGCACGAAATCAACGGCGCGGCGATCGCCTGCGCTCGGTCACGCCGGCTCCCACGCTTCGGCGTCGAGGTCGGGGAAGAAGACCTGGCAGGTGCCGCCGGGGATCCGGCTCAGCCGCGCGACGCCGAGGGAGTCGGTGAAGCCGCGCCACTCGACGCCGTCCGGCGCGACGATGCGATAGCGCTGCCCCGGGATCCCCTCGCCGTCCTCGCCGACCAGCTGGATCTCCACCCAGTGCGTCGGCGGCCCCGCCTCCATCGCCGCGAACCCGTCCTCGCTCGCCCGCTCGCCCTCCGCCTGCTCACCCGCCGGCCCCACCAGCGCAGCCTCCGGCGCCCCCGCGCGCGTGAACACCAGCCGGCCCGCCACCAGCGCGCCCGCCAACCGGCTCACCACGTCCTCGCCGCCGAAGTACTCGAGCTCGCCGGCGAGCCGGCGCAGCACCAGGCCGTCGCGCGGGTCGCCGAGCAGCTGCGACACGAACGCCGCCGCTGCCCGCACGTCGACGAATTCGACCCGCTCTCCCGACCCCGGCGCTTCACCGAACAGACGAACCTCGAGGTCGGCGACGCGGAGCGAGCGGAAGTCCACGGGGGCGCCAAGCTATCGCAGCGGACCGAGCCCAGCAAGGCGCGCCCGCGCGCGGCGCCCTGCGTCTCACCTGTCTCTCGGGACATTCCGGGATCGCGCACCACAGCCGCCCCGCTCCGCGTCGGACTCGTCCGCGTACGCCCGCTCCCCTGCGCAGGACCTCGAGCGAGTCCTCGCGCTCCACCTGAGGCCGGAGAGCCGATCGCCCCGCGCTCTGGCGTACGATGACTGCGTGCGCCGCCGCAGCTTCCTCGCCGCGACCGCCGCGCTCGCGTGCGGCCGGCGGGTCGAATCCGGGCCCGGCTTCGGCGAGACGCGCGACACCGTCGCCGCCCTCATCGACACCTGGCGCGAGAAGATGCCGGTCGTCGGCCTCAGCATCGCCCTCGTCGACCGCGGCGAGCTCGCCTGGGCCGGCGGCTTCGGCATGGCCGACCGCGAGGCGCGGATCGCCGCCACCGCCGACACCGTCTACGCGCTCGGCTCGCTCACCAAGATCTACACCGCCCTCGTGGCCGTGCGCGCCTGGCAGGCCGGCGACCTCGACCTCGACGCGCCGCTGCAGCGGCACCTCCCGCAGCTGCGCGCCCCCGGCAGCGAGGCGATCCGCCTGCGTCACCTGCTGTGCCACCGCTCCGGCCTGATCTCCGACTGGCACCGCGGCAGCCTCGGCGCCCGCCCGCCCGACTGGCGCCGCCTCGCCGACGAGGTCGCCGACGAACCACTCATCGCCGCGCCCGACCGCTGGTACGCCTACAGCAACGTCGGCTATACTCTTTTAGGACATGTCCTTGATAACATGTCCACGAAGCCATACGAAGATCACGCCCTCGACGTCTCCCGCCTGGCCCTCGGCGGCTCTCGCCTGCGCTTCGACCCGCCGGCGGAGATGGCCGCCAGCTACTGCGCCGGCCGGCGCGAGGACGAGCCGCGCCTGCGCCTCCGGCCCGCTGCCGGCATGTACGGCAGCGTCGTCGATGTGGTCCCGCTGCTGCGCTGGCTCATGGCCGGCGAGGGCGCCGCCGCCGCCATGCTGACCCCGCAGGCGGCAGGCCCGCTCGACTTCGACGAGCGCTGGGGCCTCGGCCTCGCCCTGCAGCACGTCGGCCTGGTCCACGCCGGTCGCGTCGCCTGGCACACCGGCCGCACCTTCGGCCACCGCGCCGTCCTGTTCGTCCTGCCCGACCGCGGCCTCGGCGTCGCCGTCCTCGCCAACTTTCGCGAGGCCGGCGGCGTCGAAGACCTCGCCGCCTTCGCCCTGCAGACCGCCTTGCTCGAGCGCGACGGCCTCGACCTCCCCGCCAGCGTCGGCGACGCCGAGACCCGCCCGCGCGCCGCGTTCGCTCATGCCGCGCTGCAGGCCCACGTCGGCCGCTACGCCAACGAGTTCGACGTCGTCCGCCTCGACATCGAGCGCGGCGGCCTCGTCTCGCGCGCCGAGCTCGGCAAGACCGCCCTGATCCCCGCGCCCGGCGGCGGCTTCCACAGCGCCGACAACCCCGACGCCCACGTCACCATCGCCGACCGCGACGGCCACCACGTCGTCACCAGCACCGTCCGCGGCGTCCAGACCCGCGTCGGCGTCCGCTGTCCCGAAGGACCTGTCCCCGAGGACTGGCTGCGCCGCGCCGGCCGCTACCGCCCCGAAGCCGGCCCCGGCGAGATCGCCGCCTTCAAGGCCGCCCACCTCGAGCACGTCCCCGGCGGCCTCGAGCTCCGCCTCGAGCTGCCGCAGGCGTTCGCCACCAGCTCGACCCTGGCCCGCTACGCGCTCACGATTCAGGGCCCGCACGAAGCGCGGATCTTCGGCATCGGCCGCGGCAAGGGCCAGCGCGTCGCCGCCGACGAAGGCCCCGACGGCCCCGTGCTGTCGTGGGCCGGTTACCGCCTGGTCCGCAGCGACGCCTGAGCCCGCTCGCCGCGGACTCCGGCCCATCCTCTCGCGAGCCAGCTCACCCGAGAGCGACGCATGACCCGAGGGGTCGGCGACGCACGTCTCACTCGGCGCCGCTCATCCTGCAATCACATGTCCCGAAAGACACCTCTAAGCACGCGTCCTCCGCCGCCGCACCAGCAGCATCAGGGCCGCCAACCACGCCCCGCCTGCCGCTTCCCCGCTCGCACACGCGCACCCGTGCTCGACCAATCCGTCCGCCGGATTCGTCGTCGCCCCGTCGTCCGCCGTCGACCCCGCAGTCCCGCTGCCCGACTCGCCGGGCCCGCTCGTCGAACCGCCCGACGTCGGGCTCCCCGTCGTCGGCTCCTCCGGCCCGTCGGTGTCCTCCTCGCTCGCCGGCCACTGCGTGCAGCGATCGGGGTCCCACGAATCACCGAGCTCGTCGATCTCGCACACGTATGGCGCACCGACGCAGACCGCCAGCTCGGGCGACTCCGGCGTCAGCGTCTGCGCCCCCAGCCGATCGACCAGCCCATCGCCATGGCACAGCTCCGGCGCCGCAGCCGTCGCGCCGGTCACCAGGTTGCGCAGCACCACCCGGTCGCAGAACGGTCCCGCCTCGCGCGTGCGGAACTTGAACGAATTCGTCACCAGCATCTCGTCGACCACCACGTCGCCGATCATCCGCGCCGCGCTCACCATCGAGGCCCCGTCGCCCGCGCCCGGCACCAGCCCCGCGAGCTCGACGCTCAGCCGCCCCGTGTACTGCATCGGCACGCAATGGCCCTCCGTGAAGTCCACCGTGTTGCCGCCGCTGCCGCACCCGGGAAACGTCAGCGGGAACGCCCCGTCGCAGCACACCAGGTTGTCGAGCGCGAGCTTCTCGGCGAACTCCACCGTCTCCTCGCGGCTCACCTCGGGCGCCACCAGCGGCGGCATCGTCTCGCTACCGGTGCTCACCTCGAACTCGAACGGCTCGAACTCCAGCCCGCAGCCCGGGTTGCCCGGCATCGCGTCGAGGTTGTGGATCGTGCCTGCCACCACGTACGTGCGGTCGGCCTGCAGCAGCCCCGCCGGCCGCCACCCGAGCAGCCCGCCGATCCCCGTCTGCTCGAGCGCACCGTCCACCACCACCCCGTCGAGCGTCACCTCCACGGTCATCACGTCGAGCGGCACCGGCGCGAGCGCCGGCCCGGACACCCGCATCAAAAAAATCCCGTCGAGCGGCACCTTCTGCGACTCCGCCGTCGACTGCACCATCGTCCACGTCGCCACATCGGCGCACGGATCGCCGATGTCGAGGCAAGCCGCCGCCTCGCGCGCGCCGAAGCAGGTCGCAAGCAACAGCACCAGCACCGCGGGCCTCGATCCGAAGAGAGCCATCGCCCTCTTCTATCACGAACTTCGAGCTTGGCCCATGGCCAGCGCCGCGGCGCCTGCTCCCGAAAGCACGTCACGAACAGCGGGAAGCGGTGAGATGGCCAGACCGCGGCGATTCTGTCATCGATCCCGCCGAACTCGCTCAACCAGCCTCGGCCTCGGCAGGCTCTGTCTGCCGTGCGGCCTCCTCGTACGCGAGAAGCAGCAGCGGCCGCAGCCGGTACAGGTCCTTCACGGAATTGATGTACACGAACCCCTTGTCGACCTCGAACCCGGGGGACAGCGCCTTGGCCTGCTCCGGCGAAACTTTGGTGAAGATCGACTTCTTGCGCTGATTGAAGTAGAGGCGCACGAACCACCGACGAATGGAGATCGTCGAGATCGTGAACCAGCTGCTCGTATCCTTGTGCAGGATCGGCGAACTGGGGCTCACCGGCGAGTCGGCGCAGATCGCCCGAATGATGTCCAGCGCCTCGAGCTCATCCGCCGTCGTGACGATATTCGGGGCCGCCGGCGCCGTCGGTGTCGCCGGTGCTGCCGGGACCGCCGGCGCTTGCGCCTTATCCTCGACCTTGATCACGGGCGGCGGCGGCAGCGTGGCCACCACATCGAGCTTCGGCGGGGGAGCGACGACCGGCGGTTCCGTCTTCTGCTCGCCCTGGTCCTTGATCGATCGCGTCGCCATATCGAGCAGCGTGGCCTGGATCGCTCGCTTGATCGTGGGCGTGAACTTCTCGATGACTCGGGGCGTGAGTCGCTTGCCGGCGAAGACGCTGAGCTCGCCGAGGACGAACCGCGTAAAGTTCTCGGGCGGGCTCCGCAGGATGGAACCGATGTAGCCGCTGATCTTGCTCGTGTAGATGATCTCCTCGGCCTGTTCACGGACACCGCTCGGGTTGAATCGTTCGCGCGAGAACGACTCCAATACCTCGACGTCGGCCTCCGTGAAGTTCAAAATGTCGAACTCGAAGAACGCCTTCTCGCTGAGGATGTTACGCTCCTCGAGATCGGTGAAGAACAGGTATTTCACGCCGTTCGTCAGCACCGCGACCGGACAGGCGGGAGTGGCGTTGAAGTAGCGAGCGAGCTGCCCGCTGAAGTTGTGGAGGGACACGTCGGCCGACTTGCACTCGACGAAGATGACCGGCGTCCCGGCCAGGTGAATGGCATAATCGACCTTCTCCGCCGGGCCTCCAGGGCGCTTCTTGGCGAAGTCGGCCACGTATTCGGGCCGGATCTCCGTCGGATCGTAGATATCGTAGCCGAGGGCCGCGATGAAGGGCAGAATCAGCGCCTGCTTCGTCGATTCTTCTCCGTGCACATGAGGCAAACGCTTGCGAATCTGCTCTGCGAGCCTCTGCAATTGGTCATGATATGCGCCCATGATCTCTCCGATCTTTCCAGTGTAGGTCGACGGTGACCCTGGGGTCAATAAACCATACCGCGCGCGAGCGTTCTCGCCCTTATCACGCTCGTCGCATTCAGACCATTGTTCAGCGGCAGCAATAGCCCGCTCCATCGCATCCGTCCAGGACGGCGTAACGGTCGAAGGCAGACCGATCGGCGAGAAGCACGAGATCGCCCCCGCCGACGTCACCAGCCCGGGCGCCGCACGATTTCCGCTACGATGGCTCGCATGCAAACTCGCCCATCGGAGAGACGCGCGCGGATCGAGGCCCTCGTTCGCTACCTCTGTTCGCCGGAGTGCGCCGGTCGGGCGCCTGGCACGCCCCAGGGCGTCGCTGCGCGCACGCGGATCGTCGACGAGTTTCGCGCCATCGGAGCCCGGCCGGGCGGCACGGACGGCTACTTGCAGCACGTGCCCGACTGCGGCGCCAACGTCCTCGCCGAGGTCCCCGGGGTCGGGCCGCTCGGCGAGCGCACGATCGTCGTCGCGGCGCACTACGATCATTTGGGCGCATCGTCGGACGACACCGTCTTCTGGGGCGCCGACGACAACGCCGCGGCAGTCGCCATCCTCGTCGAGCTCGGGCGCGACCTGCTCGCGCGCGGGCGGTCGGGGCGGCGCGTCGTCCTGGCCGCATACGACGGAGAGGAGCCGCCGCACTTCCTCCACGGCACCATGGGTTCGATGCATCACGTCGCCCATCCGACAGTGCCGCTCGCCAGCATCGACATGATGCTGTGCATGGATCTGTGCGGCCACGCGCTCGGGCCCGTGGGTTGCCCGAGCGAGGTCCGCGACTCCCTGTTCGTCCTCGGCGCCGAGCTCAGTCACGGTACCGGCGAGCTCGTCGAGGACGCAGCGATCGCCGGCGGCGTCTACCCGCGCCGCGCCGACCTCGACGTCCTCCCGCCGCTCAGCGACTACCACGCCTTCCGCAAGGCCGGCGTCCCGGTGCTCTTCCTCAGTTGCGGCCGCTGGGAGCACTACCACCAGCCCACCGACACCCCCGACAGGCTCGACTACGACAAGATCGTCGCCACCGTCGACTACCTCGCGCGTCTGGTCCAGCTGCTGCGCGAGCGGCCCGACGCGCCCGCACCGTTCGACACCGCGGCGCGCGACGACGTCGCCACCCTCACCTCCTTGCGGACCCTCGCGCGCCACCTCGCGCCCCGCCTCCCCGCCGCCTCGCTGGCCGTCGCCGAACTCGACGCCCTCGCCGCCGTCGCCGCCCGCGGCCCGCTGAGCCATCAGCAGCGCCAGCAGCTGTCATGGATGGTCGCCGGCTTCGAAGACGCCCTGTCCTGATCGATCTTTTATTTCTCTTTTATTAATGGGTCTGTCCGATGGGACAGGCCCGGAGCCGCGCGGACGTCCGCCGACAGGGGCCTGCATCGGCGGTCGACGTCATCGCCGCGCGCTGCGCGAGGTCCGACCGCCGTCGGACCGGCAGCTCGTCCAAGCTTACAAAAACACTCCACTTTTCGCCACCTCCGTCAGACCGCCCGTCAGGAATGTCGTCGGCCCCCCGATCGAAGTGACCACCGCGATCACTACGCGATCGAGATGCTCAACGCGAGCCCGACAACGAACGACCGCGAAGTCGCCTCCGTCCGCAACCTCCTCGATCGCGCTGTCGCCTCGGCCTTCGGCCACGCGCGGCCCGGGGCCGTCCCGCCGCTCACTGCCACGCGCTGGGCCTGGCGCCTGGCCGGCCTCTATCACCTCACCCATTCCACCCCCACGCTGCTCGGCCTCGCCGCCGAGCGCTTCGCGGCCGCAGAGCGCGGCATCCTGGCCGATTGGGCCCGCGAGCGCGCCCGCGAGGAGAGCAACCACGATCGGCTCGCCCTGAGAGACCTCCGCGACCTCGGCTACGACGCGGAGCGGGTCGTCGAGCGCGTGCGTCCGGCCACTGCGATTCGCATGGTCGACTACTTCCAGCGCAGCGTCCACGCCGACGACCCGATCGGCTGCGTCGGTTACGCCTACGCGATCGAGCGCCTCGCCATGACCGTGCGCGAGCCCGACATCCGCGCGGTCGAGGCGGTCCTCCCCGCCGGCACGCGCGCCACTCGTTGTTTGCGGGTCCACAGCGCCGCCGGCAGCGACGGCGACCACGTCGCCGACACCCTCCTCGCGGTCGCCCGCCTCGCTGCCGGCGAGCGCGCCCGAATCGCCGAGGCCGCGCGCGACACTGCCATCCTTTGCTTCACCCCCGACCCCGCCGGTCCGCCGAGCGACGCCGACATCGAGGCGCAGCTCGCCCCTTGCCGGCTCCACTAGAGCTCCTCGACCCTATCGTATCAACCATTGTAGTCACCACGGAGAAACGACCATGAACAAGCAAGAGACCACCCAGACCGCCGAGACCACCACCCAGGACGCCCGCTTCGAGGTCCGCGAGGGCCAAGCCGACGAGCTGCAGGTCGTCGAATTCGACACCGTGCCCCTGACCGACATCAACTTCGGCTTCTGAGCCGCCCAGCCGCCGCGGAGCCGCTCCCCCGGCTCCGCGGCGCTTTTTTTGCCCGTCCTTCGCAGCATCGAGACACCGAGGATTCGCCATGACCGTCGAGCATGCAGATTGTGTCGTCCTGGGCGGCGGCCCCGCCGGCAGCACCTTCGCCGCGATCGCCAGGAAGTACGCCCCCGACGCCAAGATCGTCCTGTTGGAGAAATCCCGGTTCCCGCGCTGGCACATCGGCGAATCGACGATCCCGGCCGCCAACGGCGTGCTCGAGGACCTCGGCGTCTATCAGACGATGCTCGCCTCCGACTTCGTGAAGAAGATGGGCGTCACCTTCATCTGGGGGAAAGACCGCACGCCCTGGACCGCCGACTACCTGACGCTCAAGACGATCTCCCGCGCCGGCGGCGATGCCTCGGTCATCGAGGTCACCGGCCAGGACTTCGAAAAGTTGCTCGGCCCCGGCCAGACCCAGCGCACCCCCTATTCCGCGTTCAACGTCGAGCGCTCGCGCTTCGACAAACTCCTTCTCGACAACGCCCGCCAGCTCGGCGCCGACGTCCGCGAGGGCACCAGGGCCCTCGGCGCGCAGCGGGTCGGCGAATCGTCGCAGCACGTGATCACCTGGGAGGACGACGCCGGCAACAGCGGCTCGATCACCGCCGACTTCGTGCTCGACGCCACCGGCCTGTCGCACCTGCTCACCAGGGGCGAGCGCGTCTACGACGAGAACCTCAACAACTTCGCGGTCTACGGCTATTTGCAGGGCGCCGAATGGAAGGTCACCTTCAGCGGCTCGCCCGATCGTTCGACCGTCTTCATCGCCGCCATCGAGCACGGGTGGATCTGGTACTTCCCGCTCGGCCGCGATCGGATGACCGTCGGCGTCGTCACCAACCGCCACCACTTCGCGGACAAGCTGGCCGGCGTCGACCTCGAGACCTTCTTCTGGAAGTCGCTGCGCGCGTGCCCCGAGGTTGCGGGGTTGATCGAGAACGCCACCCTGCGCGACGACATTCTTCCAAAAGGCGCCCGCGTCGGCGCGTGCCAGGACTGGTCGTCGTGGGCCAAGGAGACCGTCGGCGACGGCTGGGCGGCCGCCGGCGACGCGGCGATGTTCGTCGACCCGATCCTCTCGACGGGGGTCACCCTGGCTCTTCAGACAGGTCACCGCGCCGCCTACACCTGGCTGACCCAGCGCGCCCGGCCCGACCTGCCGGCCGCGAGCCTGTGGCGCGCCTACTCGGATTACCTGCGCGGCGAGTACGGCGCCTTCCTGACCCTCGCCCGCTACTTTTATGGCAACAACAAGGCCGCCCCCTCGTGGTGGTGGACCGCGCAGCAGCTCGTCAACGCCTCGGGTCGCCTGCGCCTCGAGGACCGGCAAGCCTTCACGATGGCCACCGCCGGCTTCTTCCCGGTCCCGCGGGCGCTCGGCGCCGGCGCCGAGGTGGTGGTGCCGCTGATCCAGGGCATCACCGGCGCGGCCGACGGCCTCGAGGCGATCTACCGCGACACCGGCGTGCCTGCCCCGGAGGACCTGTCCCACGAGACATACTCGCTCGTGGCCCCGTTCCGCCTCGACCTGCGCACCGAGCCCGGCCTCGAGCGCGGCCTCAGCGGGCGCCTCGAGGTCTACCACGACCTCGTGACCGAGACCCCGCAGATGAGCCACCGGCTCGCGGCCACCCCGGCGCGCATCGACCCGGCGCTGGCCCCCGTGGTCGCGGCCATGCGCGAGTGCAGCGACGTCGCCGGCCTGCTCGCGCGCGCCCGGGCGCTGCTGCCCGCCCGCGATCCCGCAGCCCTGCGCGGCGCCGTGCTGGGCATCGTCCGCATCGCCGCGATGAAGGGTTTTATTAGACTCGAGGGTCCGCGCGAGTCGGAGTCGCCGCCGCTCGAGGCCGTCGCGTGCGCCTGAGCCTGGAGCTGGCCGCGGCGGCCGATCTGAGCGACCTCGCCGACGCGGTCTCCTCGCCCGGCGGTCCGCTGTCCGGCCGCCACCTCGGTCATACCGAACTCGTCGCAAGGATCGCTCAGCCGCCCGCGGTCCACGCCGCGGCGACGTCTTGGTTCGCCGGCGCCGACCTCCGCGCCGCCGCGTCCGGCCTCGCCGACCTCACCTGGCACGCGGAGCTCGACCGCGCGCAGCTCACCTGTCTCCTGGGACAGGCGGGCGCGCAACAGCTGCTCGCCCGCCGCCACCTCGTCGACGACGCCGCCCGGGCGCTCGTCCCTCCCTCACTCGCAGCGAGCGTCGCAGCGCTCGAGCTCGGCCCCTGGCGCGCTCCGGAGCCGCCGCGCACGCTCACCGATCCCGGCGCCCCGCCGCCCCCAGTCCCCGCGACCGGCCTGCGACCTGCCGAGCTCCTGCGCGGCTATCACTTCGATCGAACGAGCGACGGCGAAGACGAGACGATCGCAGTCATGGCCCTCGGCGGTGTGCCCGACGCCGGCGATGTCCACGGCTTCGCCCGCGCCTTCGGCCTCCCTTCGCCACAGATCGAGCTGGTCCAGCTCACCCCCCTTGCCGCCTGCGCCGCCGATCCGCGGTTCCGCTTCGAGGCCACCATGGGCCTGCAGTGGCTCGCCGCAGTCGCCCCGCGCGCCCGCCTCGTCGTCTACTTCATCGACCCGACCGTCGCCGCCGATCCATGGAGCTGTTTTTTAAAACATGTCCTATCCGACATGTCTCGAAAGCCTACCGTGGCAGTCACCAGTTGGAGCGCCCCCGCCCGTCAGTACTACGCGGTCCACGGCCGGCGCAGGTTCGCGACCTTGCTCGATCTGGCCGCCGTCCTCGGCATCACGGTGATCGCCGCCAGCGGCGACTGGGGCGCCTACGACGGCTTCCCCAGCAGCGGCCCCGCGCGCGACGCCTGCGACGCCCTCGTCCCGCGCGACACCTTCCCCGGCTGCGAGGCCCGCGTCCTCAGCGTCGGCGGCACGCGGGTGGCCCGGCGCTCGCCGTGGCGCGAGCTCGCGTGGAGCGCCCCGGTCTCGCCGGCCCTGCGCGCGGCGACCGGCCTGCCCGCGCTCGCCGGCAGCGGCGGGGTCAGCGTCCACGTGCCGGTGCCCGAGTACCAGCGCGACGTCTTGCCCGGCGAGTTCTCGTGCGGCCCGGATGCCGCCCCCGTGTTCGCCACGGGCCGCGTCCAGCCCGACGTCGCCCTGATGGCCTGGGGTTCCGACACGACCGCCTACGCCTGCCTGTTCGACGGCGAGTTCCGCGACGACGCCGGCGGCACCAGCCTGGCTGCGCCGATCTGGGCCGGCATCGTCGCCCGCCTCAACCAGCGCCGCCGCGCTCACGGGCTCACGCGCCTCGGCCAGCTCCAGCCGCGCCTCTACGCCGCCTGCGCCCGCGACCCTGCCCTGCTGCGCGACATCGTCGACGGTGACACCGACCTCGAGCTGCCGCTGCTCGCCGCCGACGGCACCCGCCGCTGGCAAGTCCTCCCCGGCTTCCGCGCCGCCCCCGGCTTCGACCCCGCCACCGGCCTCGGCGTGCCCGACGTCGCCCGCCTCACCGCGAGCCTCGGCAGCGCCGACGAGCGGTGATTCTCGACATGTCTCTCACGACATGTCTTTTTTTACTAAAATGACTTGCGGGTGACGCGAGCTCCCGCTGCCGCGCGGCGGATCGTCTCGCCCTCCGCGCGCCCAATTTCATAGGCAGCGAACGTCGCGCGATCGATCGCAGCCGCGTCGTCCGGCGCCGCCGCGATCAGCGACGCGCGCACCGAGGCGGGCACCTCGGCCCAGCGGGGCACGCGGATCCGCCGCAGATACTGGGCCTGGAACCGCAAGAAGCCGCCGGCCATCTTGATCCCGTAGTTGGCGACGAACAGCACCGCCAGCGACGAGCGCAGGATCGTCGCCAGCGCCCGCAGGTCCCACGTCGACGACGTCACGTGATAAAGATTGTGGTGCGGATAATACCGCCCCTCGTCGTACGCCACGGTCGCCTCGCCCTTGATGTCGGGGATCAGCAGCTTGGGCGTGCGCGTCAGCGCCGGTTCGATGCGATCGATCGTCCGGTACCACGCCTCCGGGTTGCGCCGGGCCACGTAGCGCCGCTGCAGCGCCTCGCGGTGCCCCCCCACGTACGCCGCGAATTTCGGATAAAGCCCCGCCTCGGCCAGCGTCCCGTCGGCCTCGAACGGATTGACGATCCCGCGGCCTCGCCACGCGATCGCCCCCTCGCGCAGGTCCGCCGCCATCACCAGCGGCAGCTTGCGCGCCGGCTCCACCGGCAGCGCCGCGAAGTCGGCGATGAAGACCCGGTCGGCCCCGGTCGCCACTCCGATCCCCACCCGGCAGCCGGCGTCCTCGAGCGTCACGAACTCGCGCTCGAGCCGGCGGAGCACCGCCAGCTGATCGGCGCCGTCGAGCAGCCACGGGTCTTCGCCGCGGACCGCCTGCGCCACCTCCTCCACGCGCGGATCGCCGACCGGACCGGCGCGCGTCATCGCCTGCACCACCGCGGGCAGCTCGCCTTCGATCTGCGGCCTGCGGGCGATCCGCGTCGTCTCGCCTGCCCCGCGCCGGATCACCGTGATCGCCGGATACGCGGACACCTCCGACTGGAACGCGTCCGTGCCCTCCATGTCGATGTAGTGCGACAGGTGATAGTCGCGGGCCACCAGCCCCCGCAGCGGCCCGCCGTAGCGGTTCTTCAGCCAGCGGTTGGCGCAGATGAACGCCAGCCGCCCGCCGTCGCCGAGCAGCTGCAGGCCGCGCTCGAAGAACGGCACGTACAGGTCGGCGCGGTCGTAGATGGTAGAATAGCGCCGGCGATATTCCGCGAGCAGTGCCTCGGGGATCCGCTCCTGCCGCACGTACGGCGGGTTGCCGACCACCACGTCGAACGGGCCCGTCAGCGGCGCGAGCAGGAAGTCGCCGCGGGTCAGCCACGCCTCGCACAGCCAGCTCGCGTCGCGCCCGCTCGCGCCCCACCGGCGCAGCCGCGCCTGCAAGCGCTCGCGCGTGCGTGCGAACGACTCCGCGTGGACCTCGACCCCGCGGACCGCCGGACCGAGCCTTCGCGCGTCCGCGGGTCCCAGTCCCGCGGACTCACTCGCGATCAGCAGTCGCTCGACGATCGCCAGCAGAAAATCACCCGCGCCGAACGACGGCTCGAGCACCGACCAATCGTGAAGCGGCCGATCGGCCGTGTAACCCGCCAGGTCGAGCAGCGCCTCGACCACCTCGGGGCGCGTGAACACTGCGCCGCGCTCGCTCGCGTCGGCCCCCGCGAGGCGGGATCGGGACGCGCGGGTCTCGAGCGACGACTGCACGGGCTTGCGGCAGCTTAGCGCGTCCCGTCCGCGGATACCGCGCTCGCGCGCGGCAATTTCGCATGGAGAACCCGCCGGGCGATCGACCTCCCTCCGCGGCCGCGAGCGCAGCCGCGGCCCGATCGCCGGCCGGCCCCGCCACTGCATCCTCGTCCCCGGCCTCGCCTGCCCGTGCGCGGTCGCTGCCCGCGCCGACATTCGCGGTCCTACACTCCTGCGCGAGATGCCGCGGCTGCTCGACTATCCCAGCCAGTGCGCCGAGCTCGAGAAGATGGCCCGCCTCGAGCCGCGCCCGCCCGCGACCTCCGGGCCTGCGCCGCTCGCCGCCCCCTCGTCCGCGCACGCCTGCCTCGTGTGCGGCGCCAGCCCGGCCCGGCCCTGCCTCGGCTGCGACGGCGTCGCCTATTGCGGCGACGAGCACCGCGAGCTCGACCACCGCTGGCACGGCCCGGTCTGCCCCGATCTGCGGCACATCGCCGACGACCTCGCCTTCCTCGCCGAGCACCCGCGCGAGCGGCTCGAGGCCATCTTGCTCGCCCGTGCGCGGCGCAGCGACCTCGTCCCCGGCGGCTGGGACGACTGGCTCGGCCCCGACCTCGCACCTGCCCTGCGGCGCTGCCTGAGCGACCTGGCCACGCGTCCGCTGACACTCGCCCACGTCCTCACCTTGCTCTCCGAACATGTCCCATCGAACACATCGGGAACGCTCTCTGTCCACGTGATCGCCGCCGCCCAGCGCGAGCGTGACGTCTCACCGGCGCTGTGGCGAGGGCTGGAGCCGCTGTTCCCCGGGCGCCGCTTCGCCATCACCCTCGTCGGCCCCGAGTTGGTCGCCGGCGACCTCGGGCCGGGGGTGCGGGCGGTGTCGGGCCTGTACCGGCGCGCCCTGTGGACCGAGCTCGGGCGGCCCGACCTCGTCATCGGCTACGACTGCGGCCTCCTCCTCTATCCCTCGTGGAAGCCGACCATGCACGAGCTGCGCGGCTCGGGCGTCCCGTTTGCGATCACCAGCTATCGCAAGTGGGAGGCCGCCGGCGAGGCTCGCGTGCTCAGGGCGATCGGCGCCGAGCCGCTGCTGGCCCCGGCGTCGAACCCGTTCGCCTCGCTCTCGGCCCGGCGCTCGACCACGATCGCCAACGACCTCGCCTGCGACAACGCCTTTTTGAGTGCCTGGCGCTGATCGCCCTGCCCCGATTCGCGCCCAACTGCGAATCCGGCGCCGCCATTGCCTCGATTCACCTTCGCCCGCGAAACCGGCGCCGCCCTGCCGCTATTTGTGGACGATGTCGAACTCGTCGATCACGTCGCCCTTGATGTTTTTAAAATAGCCCTGGGCCGCGTTGGGGTCGCCGTCGACGAAGAAGCGGAGGAACAGGGCCCCGTGTTCGGCCTCGAAGTTCTCCTCCTCGACCCCGTTCTTCAGCCAGTAGTTCTTGGTGTAGACGGAGCCCCACCAATTCTCGTTGCCGTGGAGGCCCGAGTCCCAGTCGCGGATGCTCTTGCCGCCGAGGCCCGACACCACCGAGAACGTGCGCCCCGGGCCCACCTCCAACAACTCGGCCATCCCGGTGGCACCATGGGCTGCACCCTTGTTACCCACGTCGGTGAGCGTGCGCGTGCGCGCGTACGAATGCTCGTGGCCCATGGCGATGATCGACCCGTCGTTCTGACAGGCCTGCAGCGCCTTCCACGTCAGGTCGTCGGGTTTGTCGCCGGCCTGCAGGTCGCGCTGGTTCTTGTGGAACGTGCAGATGCTCCACAGGTGGTCGTCGGCCGTCAGCACCTGGGCGATGTGCTTCTCGTGGTCGCCGTCGGAGCCCTTGGTGCCGAGGCCGGACAGCACGAAGTGGAGCCCGCGGTACGTGCAGTTCGACTTGACGCCGAGGTCGCCCTCGCAGCTGGCGCCGGCGATCTTCGCCAGGCGGGCCTTCAGCTTGTCCTGGTAGCCCGACCACGCGTCGGTGTCGTGGTTGCCGATCACCCCGAACACCGGGAAGCTGTCGCCGAGCACGCTGTCCATCTCGTCGGCCCAGGCGTCGGGATCGTCGCCGTAATCGAAGTCGCCGAGGATGATGACGAAGTCGGCCTTCTCGCTGAGCAGCAGCTCGTACACCGCCTTGGTGTCGCTGCCGGTGCCCTGGTCGCCGATCAGCGCCACCAGCAGGTTCTCGTCGGTCGCGTTGTCGGGGACCGGCTTGCCCTGCCCGCCGGTCGTGCCGTCGCCGCTCGTGCCGGTCGTCCCGCTCGTCCCGGTCGTGCCGCTCGTGCCAGTGGTCGTCGCGTCGGGCCCGAGGTCTGTCGTCGCTGGCCCGTCCTGCGTGGTCGTCGGCACACCGCCGCTCGTGGTCAGGTCCGATGTTTCAAACGCCCCGCTCAGGTTGCCGGTGGTGGTCGACGCGCCGTCCGTGGTCGGCGCCGGCTCTGCGGCGGTCCCGCCGTCGGTGCCTACATGGGTCCCCCCGCTGGTCGACCCGCTGCTGCTCGTGTCGGCCTCGGTGAGCCCCGTCGACGCCGGCGACGTATAGCCGCTCGCGCTGAGGGTCGCGCTGCTGAATCCGGAATGTTCGGTCCCCGCGCCGCTCGAACAGGCGATGCCCAGACACGCAGGGAGGCCCAGGAGGAAATGACGGGAGTGCATAAGAAAGCAAGCTACTCCAGTTCATCGACGCGGTGTACACATTGATTTCGGCGCCGATACCGCCATTCGCGCCCCTGGAGCCAGCGGTCTCGGCCACAGAACGCTGTCCTGCCCCAGATCTGACCGCTTCCTGCACCGGTGCGCAGGCCCAAACATCGCAGCAATCTCGGCACATATTGTGGCACACCGCGCCCAGAACGGCTCGCTGGCGCGCCGCTGTCACATCCAATGCGGCACTCCATCCCACTCACACAGACAGCTCGGATGAGTCACCATTCATCGGCGGTGACAACGCGAATGCGTGAAGTCCGCGACTCACGATGACAGTATCGTGACGCTCGCGCGATGGACGGCGATCGCATGATGTGAACACACGCATCAATCCACACACACTTTATTAAAGGGGGCGGCTCGTTTCTCGAATTCGTCGACCCCTCACGGCGGACCGTCATCAACCATCCGCGGGTCGAGCCGAGTCGCCCGTGCCCCGAATCGAGAAGCTTGGGCCCCGCGCTCGCGGCGGTGATCGTCGCCGGTGAGGAGCATCCGTCTTGACGCGCCGGTCGCGGTCGCGGACGCAGGCCGAGAGCGCGGCCACCTGTCCTCGAGGACATCCTCCCTCTGGCCCGCGCACCCGTCGAGGTCGTCGCGGTCGAAGTCGCAGAGCGCGGTCGCCAGCCACCCGGCGACAGGCGAGGATGCGAGCGCGATGCATGGGGGCGAGCCTTATGGATCTCCGGTGCCACACCGATCCGCGCACCCGTCGCGAGTTCGCTCATGCGCGTGGGCTGAAGCGTCGCCGGCGAGCCCCACGCACTCCGCCGGGGCGCGCGAAGCCCTGCGACAAGCCGCCGCACCGCGGCCCTGCCGCCACCTCGGCTACAGTGCTCCGCCGGTCCGCTCGCCCGGGCCGAACGTACCGCGAACCCACCCGCCATGAAGACGATCCTCGCGCCCCTGCTCCTCGCCCTGGCCGCCTGCGGGACCACCCACTCCGGCACCGACCACGACTCGCACGACACCAGCGGCGACCACGCGCACAGCTCGACCACCGACGGCACCGGCACCACCGACGGCACCGCCGGCACCACTGCGCACGAGCACACCACCGAGCACGAGCACGCCACCGAGCCGACGTCGACTGGCCACGAGCACACGTCGACCGAGGCGACGACGGACGGCAGCTCGCCCGCCGCTGATTATTGCGAGTGCATGCTGGTCAATTGTCACGACCAGTATCACGGCACCTGGGGCGAGGAGCACCCGCAATCGGAGCTCAACTGCAACGCCGACGCAGCGATGCTGCCGACCGTGGGCATGCCTGCGATGTCCGGGGATTCGCTGGAGTGCCGGCTGTATCACTGCGAGCAAGCGGCCGGCGACGCGTCGCTGTGCGAGGCCGCCATCGGCGGCGCGCCGTGTGCGTGAGGCCGTCGAGTTCTCCGGCAGAACGGTGAAAACCATCGGTCCGCCGACGGACGTCCGGGCCGGCCTGCGGCCCGTCTCCGGCCATATCGGCTAAACTGGACGGATGCGCGCGCTCCTCGTGTCCCTCGCCCTCCTCGCCGCCTGCACTGAACGCGACACCGACGACGGCACCATCGAGCTGTTCTTCCGTCCCACCGTCGCCGGCTCCTACTTCAGCTGCAGCGAGGTGTACCCCGAGGCCGCCGCCAACGTGAAGCCGCAGGACTTCCGCGTGTTCGTTCACGCCATCCGCCTCGTCACCGCCGACGGCACCGAGCACCCGCTGGAGCTGCTCGACGACGGCCAGTTCCAGGCCCGCGGCGTCGCCCTCCTCGACTTCGAGGACGCCAGCGGCGAGTGCAGCCGCGGCACCCCGGCCCTCAACAAGACGATCCGCGGCGTCCTCTCCGAGGCCCACCGCAGCGAGCGCGCCGACTACGTCGGTCTCCGCTTCCGCGTCGGCGTCCCGCCCGAGCTCGACCTCGCCGACCCGGCCGACCTGCCCGCGCCGCTGGGCGAGCCGACCCTGCGCTCCGCAGTCACCGGCGCCCACGTCTTCTTCGCCGCGTGGGGCAAGTTCGAGCCCCACTCCGCCAGCGACCCAATCTTCTCCGGCGTCGGCATCGACCTCGGGGCCGACGGGTGCCTCGGCACGTGCCAGCGCCCGAATCAATTCGACGTCGCCCTCGACGGCTTCGACCCCGAGTCGAGCACCATCATCGCCGACTGGCGCAGCGTCTTCGACGGCCTCGACCTGCGCTTCTGCAGCCAGGGCGCCGGCGGCCCGTGCGGCTGCTGGTCGCGCCTCGTCGACCCGCTGTGCCCCCAATTGCTCCCTCGCCTCGGCGTCGACCTGGCCAGCGGCGCCAGCACCGGCGCGCAGCTGGTCTTCCGCGTCGACTGACCGCGCTCGACAGCACGGCCAGCCGTCTCTGTACGACGAACCGGGCCAATCACCGAGAATTCGTCGTACAGGCCGCTGGCTGCGGTTTGCGTATTCGTCACGCTTCAAACAATTCGAAATCACCTGAGCGCGAACCCGGCTGGCAACGCCATGATCGTCCTGCAGACCCCACGGCTGTTGTTGCGGCGCCTGCTGCCCGGCGACCTGGACGCTCTGGCCGCGCTGTACGCCGACGAAGCAACGCGACGGCATCTCCCCTGCGGCACGCTGACGCGGGCGCAGACGCAGGAAGAGCTCGAATGGCACCGGCACGGCCACCCCGACGATCCGCGCCTGGGCCTGTGGGCTACGGTCGAGCGCAGCAGCGGCGCGTTCCTCGGTCGCTGTGGCTTGCTGCCGTGGACCCTGGACGGTGTGGATGAGATCGAAGTGGCCTACCTGATCGACCGCTCGCGCTGGGGGCAGGGTCTGGCCACCGAAGCCGCGCTGGGCATCGTCGACCATGCGCACCACACGTTGGGCATCGATCGCCTGATCGCCCTGATCAAGCACGGCAACGCCGCTTCCGCTCGCGTCGCCGAGAAGATCGGCATGCATCACGAGCGAGATTACCGGCACGCCGCCGGCCCGTGCTGGATCTACGCCCGCACCCGCTGAGCCGTCACGTCCTCGCGGCTCACCCGGGTGCAGCGCAGCGCCCTGTCGCCGACGATCAGATCGGCGCGCCCGTCGTGATCGCATTCACAGTGCGAATCCTATTCGTTCGCGGGAGCGAGCGCGAGCAACTGGGCGGTCGCGGCGGCGATGAGGTTGCCGCCGGGCGCCTGGGCGTCGCGGAGCAGGCCCGCGCGCTCTTGTGGATCTTCGCAGCGAGTGGCGAGCTCGACGCGCAATCGGCTATACACGTCCGGCTCACCGTCACCGGCGAGGCCGGCGCGGAACGCCGCGACCGCCTCGGCCTCGCGCCCGAGCTGCACGAGCTGCTTGCCGCGCTGCAGATGCAGCAGCGCCAGCCGCGGCGCTGCTGTCAATGCCCCTTCGGACAGGTCGAGCTTCTCCTCGGGCGCCATCGGCCCGTCCTGCAGCGCATGCGCGACGAGGAAGATCTCGTGCGCAACGGCCCCGGCCGCGAGCTGACCCGCGAGCCAGCGATCGGAGCGGCAGTGGAACCACCCGGGCGCCAGACTCTCGACTTCCGCGTACGCGGCCTCCGCTTCGGCGTAGCGCCGCAGGTGGAGCAGGGTGAAGGCGGCCTGGTAACGACAGTGCGGAGCGTGGCGATCGGCGGCCGCAGCCCGCTCGAAGTGAGCGAGGGCCTCGGCGAGTTCGCCCTCGCCGCCGCAGGCCTCGCCCGCCTCGGTGGCCGCGGTCGCGCGGCGCAGGGTGATCCGGTCGCGCTCGAACACGAAGCGGACATGCCCCTCCGCCAGGGACTGCAGCTCGTCGAGCTCGTGCGGCGCGCCGTCGATCACCGCCAGCACGCGATTCCGCGGCTCCCCTGCGGCGACCCGCGCGGCCCGGCGCAAGCGCCGACGCTGCACCGCAGGATCGGCGGCCAGCTCGGCCAGCCGGCGCGCGCACGCGGCCGCGGGCTCGCGCTGCTCGAGCCAGCGGTGGGCCTCGAACAGGTTGCCGAGGTAGATCTGCACGCCCTCCGCGTCGCCGGCCTGCTCGCACAGCGCCAGCGCCTGCTGCATGTACGGCAGCGCCTGCTCGGCCTCGCCGAGCTCGAAGTGACACTCGCCGATCCGCCCGAGAGTGATCGGCAGCAGCGCCTCGACCCCGCTGCCTTGGAGGCCCTCGACCTCGGGCAGCACGCGCGTCAGCAGGTCGCGCGCGGCCGCGAAGTCGAGCGCGCCGATCAGCTCCTCGGCCTGGCGCAGCGCCTCTTGCCAGCGCAGCAACGGGTTGTCGCGCGGCGTGCCCATCAGCCGCTGGAACAGCGAGGCGTCGCCCAGCTCTTGCGCGAACACCTGAGCGATCGCCACCAGCGCCTGGACGTGCGACTGCATCGCCGCCGGGTCGGACCGCAGATGCTCCGGAACCTTCTGCCAGGTCGGAAACTGGCTCACGACCGCCTGTCGATGCGCGCGGCAGAGCTTCGCCAGCCGCGACAGGTCGCCGTGCGCCGCGGCGTCGAACAGCTGGAGACGGAGCTGCTCGGGGTCGTCGATGCCCGCGCTGCGCTTGCCGAAGAGGCGGTCGAAAAATCCCATGGAGCGGCTCCTCGCCGCGATTGTAGCCGAACTGGCCCGCGCTCGTGGCGGCACGCGGAGGACCCCGAAACCTCGTTCCTCCCCGCGCCGCGCTCGAATCACCCCTGCGGTTCCACGAGCGGAGGCACCGTCGTGGGATTGCCGTGCGCATCGAGGGCCACCAGCACGAAGCGCCCGCGCGTCCCGAGCTGGCGATCGCCAGTGAGAAGATCCTCGGCGAACACCTCGACCTCCACAGTGATCGACGTCCGGCCCGTCCCGACCACGCGAGCGATCAGCTCCACCAGTTGCCCCTGGCGGATGGGCACGTGGAAGTCGACGCGCTCGCTGCTGGCCGTCACCACCGTGCGGCGCGCGTAGCGGGACGCCGCCACGAACGCCGCCTTGTCCATCAGCGCCAGCGCCTGCCCGCCGAACAGCGTCCCGTAGTGGTTCGTCTGCTCCGGGAACACCATCTCGACGAGCCGGGCCTCGCGCACCCGACCCGCCTCGATCCGCTCGTCATTGTCGTCAGAACGCTGCATCGAGCACCACCTGTCCGGTCACTCCGACCTGGTACGCCGAGACCCGGCGCTCGAAGAAGTTTGCCACCTCTTGCACGTCCTGCAATTCCATGAACGCCAGCGGGTTCTTCGCGCCGTAGCGGCGTGTCATCCCCAGCGTCGCGAGCCGCTGGTCGGCGCAGAACTCGAGGTACTGGCGGATGTCGCCGACCGACAGCCCCGCCACCCCGCCGCCGACCAGGTCCTCGGCGAATTGCGTCTCGCAGTCGATCGCCTCGGCGATCATCGCCTGCACCTCGGCCTCGAGCGACGCGTCGAACAGCTCCGGCTCCTCGCGGCGGATCGTGCTCACCACCTCGAACGCGAAGCGCATGTGCGCGCTCTCGTCGCGGAACACCCAGTTGGTCCCGGCCGCCAGCCCGTGCAAGAGCCCGCGCGAGCGCAGGAAGTACACGTAGGCGAACGCGCCGAAGAAGAACAGCCCCTCGACGCAGGCGGCGAAGCAGATCAGGTTGAGCACGAACTTGCGCCGGTGCGCGCGGTCCTCGAGCCGCTCGGTGCCTTGCAGCGAGTCGAGCCAGCGCATGCAGAACTCGGCCTTGCGGCGGATCGACGGGATCGTCTCGATCGCCGCGAACGCCCGGTGGCGCTCGTCGGGGTCGGGCACGTATGTGTCGAGCAGCGTCAGGTAGAACTGCACGTGCAGCGCCTCTTCATACAGCTGGCGCGACAGGTACATCCGCGCCTCGGGGGCGTTGATGTGGCGGTACAGGCTCAGCACCACGTTGTTGGCGACGATCGCGTCACCGGTGGCGAAGAACGCGACCAGGCGCTGCACGAGGTGGCGCTCGGCCGGCGACATGCGCCCGCGCAGGTCGGCGACGTCGGTCGAGAAGTCGACCTCCTCGACCGTCCAGGTGTTCTTGATCGCCGCCCGGTACATCTCGAAAAATACCGGGTAGTGCATCGGCCTCAGCGAGAGGCACAGGCCGGGGTCGAGCAGGCGGGCGGGGCGGTGGACGTGACTCATTGGCAGGCCTCACAGGATTCGGGGTTCTCGAGCGAGCACGCGACCGCGGCCCGCGGCTCCGCGGCGGTCGCCACGGTGGCCTTGGCGATCCGCGTCGCCGGGCGCGAGCGCAGGTAGTAGGTCGTCTTGAGCCCGCGCTTCCACGCGTAGAAGTACATGCTCGACAGCTGGCCGATGCTCGGGCTCTCGATGAACAGGTTGAGCGACTGACTCTGATCGATGAACGCCCCGCGCTCGGCCGCCATGTCGATGAGCGAGCGCATCGGCAGCTCCCACGCGGTGCGGTACACCAGCTTGAGCGCCTCCGGCAGCCCCTCGAGCTGCTGCACCGAGCCCTCGGCCAGCTTGAGCCGGTCGCGGTTCGCCTCGGTCCACAGGCCGAGCTGCTTGAGCGTCGCCACCAGGTAGCGGTTGACCTGCAGGAAGTCGCCCGACAGCGTCTCGCGCTTGAACAGGTTCGACACCTGCGGCTCGATGCACTCGTAGCAGCCGGCGATCGCCGCGATCGTGGCCGTCGGCGCGATCGCCACCAGCAGCGAGTTGCGCAGCCCGTGCGCGCGGATGTCCGCCCGCAGCCTGTCCCATCGTTCAGGTTCGCTCGCCGTCGCGCCCCAGGCGTCGAACTGCAGCTCCCCGCGCGCCACCCGGGTCTCGCCGAAGCTCGGGTGCGCCCCGCGCTCCTGCGCCAGGGCGCACGAAGCCGCGAGCGCATGAAAATACACCTCCTCGGAGATCTGCCGCGACAGCGCCCGCGCGGCCGCGCAGTCGAAGGACAGGCCGAGCTGGAAGAACACGTCCTGCAGACCCATGAGCCCGAGCCCGACCGGCCGCCACTGATGGTTCGAGTCGCGCGCCCCCGGCAGCGAGTAGTAGTTGAGGTCGATCACCCGATCGAGCTGCCGCACCGCCAGCCGCACCGTCCGCGCCAACTTTGAAAAGTCGACCTCGACCTGTCCATCTGGACCGGTCCTCGTGTGCCGCGCGAGGTTGATCGAGCCGAGGTTGCACACCGCGACCTCGTCGCCCGCAGTGACCTCGACGATCTCGGTACAAAGATTCGACAGGTGCACCACCCGCCCCGCCGCCCCGGTCTGGTTGCAGGTGGTGTTGCAGCGATCCTTGAAGGTCATCCAGCCGTTGCCAGTCTGCGCCAGCGTCCGCATCATCCGCGCGTACAGGTCGCGCGCCGGGACTGTCCTTACGGCCAGTCCGGCCTGCTCGTACTCGACGTAGCGGGCCTCGAACGCCTCGCCGTACAGGTCGGGCAGGTCCTTCACGGTCTTGGGGTCGAACAGGCTCCACGCCGCGTCGGCCTCGACCCGGCGCATGAAAAGGTCGGGCACCCAGTTGGCGAGGTTGAGGTTGTGCGTGCGGCTGGCCTCGTCGCCGGTGTTGTCGCGCAGCTCGAGGAACGCCTCGATGTCGGCGTGCCACGACTCGAGGTACACGCAGCAGGCGCCCTTGCGCTTGCCGCCCTGGTTGACCGCCGCCACCGACGCGTCGAGCGTCTTGAGCCAGGGCACGATGCCGCAGGAGATCCCGTTGGTCACGGTGATCAGCGAGCCGCGCGAGCGCACGCGGTGGTAGGCCAGGCCGATCCCGCCGGAGAACTTCGACAGCATCGCCACGTCGTGGTAGCGCTGATAGATGTGCGACAGCTGGTCGCGCGGCGAGTCGAGCAGGAAGCAGCTGGCCAATTGTTCATGTCGCGTGCCGGCGTTGAACAGCGTCGGCGAGCTCGGCAGGTACTCGAGCGCCGACAGCAGCGCGTACAGCTCACGCGCCTCGACCGCCGACTCGGCCAGGGCGCAGGCGATCCGCATGAAGAACTGCTGCGGCGTCTCGATCACCTGCCGCGTCTGCGGGTGGCGCAGCAGGTAGCGGTCGTAGACCGTGCGCAGGCCGAAGTACTCGAACTCGAGGTCGCGCGACGGATCGATCACCGCGTCGAGCTCGTCCGCGGCCGCGCTGACGAACGCCTGCAGCCGCTCGTGGATGAGGTTCAGCCGCCGGCCGAGCGCGACCGACTCGGAGAACGTACGCACCCCGGAGAGCCCGACCTCGGCCTCGACGTAGGTCGACAGCAGCCGCGCCGCCAGCCGTGAGTACTGCGGCTCCTCTGCGATCAGCGCCGCCGCGGTCTGGATCGACAGCGAGTCGAGCTCCTGCGTGGTCGCGCCGTCGTACAGCCCGCTGATCGTCCGCGTCGCCACGCGCACCGCGTCGACCGCGTCGAGGCCGGCGCAGCAGCGGTCGACCGCCTGCACGATCTTGTGGATGTCGACCGGCTCGAGCGCGCCACTGCGCTTCTTCACCCGCATGCTGGTCTGAAAACCAGAGCGCGTCGGCTCGCCCAGCGTCGCCTCGCTCGTCGTGCTGTCCCTGTCCATCTCGCCCTCCTCGTGTTCGCGCGTGGACCGCGAGGAGGGAGCCGGGGCAGAGAGTCAGCGCGAGCGAACGCCTGCACCGACCTCTCGCCCCCGCGGGCGACCGAAAGTCGGCGCGGGACAGGGGCAGAGGCGAGTCGCGGGGTCTCCGCTTCGCTTGCACCGCGCCTCCCGCGAGGCTTCCAGGTCGTTCCGGCGGCGGATGTCTCCCGTCGCCGGGCGCAGGCAGGTCTTCGGGCTCACGAGCTTCTCGACGTCGCCGCCGAGTCCCTACTACCCACACTTCCCGGCCGCGCGGCCAGTGCTCCGTGGGGTTCGTTCTCGCTTACCGCTGCGGGGCAGCCCCGGATTCTCACCGGGTTCCCTATTAAACCCGCTGCGTCTTCGCAAACGCAGAGGGTACCAGCGCCGACCGCAATATATGGGGGTGCTCCCAGGGCGTCAACACAAAATGTGGCCGACCTGCGCACTTGCGCAGCTCTTCTTCACGTCCTCGACGGACGTCCTGAACGGACGTCTTCGCCTCGTGCACTAGCTGTCCCGAAGGACAGGTCTCACGGCGCGCACTCGACCTCGCGGGAGATCCACGCGAGGAAGTCGACGTAGGCCTCGTCGGTCTTGTCGGCGAACTTGTCGTGCCCGCCGTGCATCACCCCGCCGGCGCTCTCGGCCAGCGGCTTCAGCAGCAGCAGGCTCTGCTCCGGCTCGGCGTAGTTCACGAGCCCGCGCTCCAGCACGTTGCGCATCGTCATCAGCGACCCGAGCTCGCACGAGCCGGTGGCGATCCACTTCGGCGCCTCGATGTCGGAGCTGTCGAAGTGGCACGGGAAGCAGCGGTCGCGCCACGCGTACACCTTGTGGCGGAACAACGACTCGCGCGTCAGCGGCGAGCAATCGCCGGGGTCGACCCACGCCGGCGCCCCCTCGTCCTCCTCGCACTTCTCGCCGCTCGGCTCGCCACACGGCGAATCACCCGACCAACACAGCCCACATTGCGCGGTCGCCTCGATCCACGCCAGGAACGCCTGGTACTCCTCGTCGATCACCGATTGGTCAATCAACGGGCTCGCCGGGTCGGCGCGGGAGATCCACCCCAGCACCACGCTCGCCTCCGGCGCGCTCAGGTCGACCAGCCCCTTCGACTCGAGGCACGCCATCGTCTGACACGGCGTGTCCTTCACGAACATCTCCATGTCGACGCCCGACAGGTGACAGGTGTTGCACGTCTTCGGCCGGTCCGTCGCCAGCAACGGCGCGATTCTTTTGATAAAGAGGTCGTCGGGCGCGCCGGCGCAGTCGATCGGCGCGCCGGTGCTCGTCGAGCTCGCGGTGCCTGTGCTGCTCGCGTCGGTGCTCGCGGGCGCGACCCCGCCGCAGGCGGTCAGGAGCAGGGCAGCGGCGAGGGCGACGCGCACGCCTCACCGTACCGGAGTTCCCGGCCTCGCGCGACCGCCGGTCGCAGCCGCAGCGAGGTCGTGGCGCGCGGCCGCCCGCGTCACTCGCTGCGCGCCGCCTGCTCGAGCTCGGCGACGGCGATCTCGCGCATCCGATACTTCTGGATCTTCCCGGTCACGGTCATCGGGAAGCTCTCCACGAATTTCCAGAACACGGGCGCCTTGAAGCGCGCCAGCCTGGCCAGGCAGAACTGCCGCAGCTCGTCGGCGGTGACGCTGGCCCCGGCGCGCAGCTTGATCCACGCCATCACCTCCTCGCCGTAGCGCTGGCTCGGCACCCCGATCACCTGCGCCTCGCTGACGTGCGGGTGCGTGTGCAGCAGCTCCTCGACCTCGCGCGGGTAGATGTTCTCGCCGCCGCGGATGATGAGGTCCTTGATCCGCCCGACGATACTGACGAAGCCCGCGTCGTCGATCACCGCCAGGTCGCCGGTGTGCATCCAGCGGGCCTCGTCGATGGCCGCGCGCGTGGCCGCGGCGTCGTTCCAGTAGCCGAGCATCACGCTGTAGCCGCGGGTGCACAGCTCGCCGCGGACGCCCCGCGGCACGATCGCACCGGTCTCCGGGTCGACGATCTTCACCTCGAGGTGCGGGTGAACCCGCCCGACAGTGGTCACGCGCTGCTCGAACGGATCGTCGCAGGCGCTCTGGGTCGACACCGGCGACGTCTCGGTCATGCCGTAGCAGATCGTCACCTCGTGCATGTGCATGCGCGACTGCACCTGCTTCATCGTCTCGATCGGGCACGGCGAGCCGGCCATCACCCCGGTGCGCAGCGTGCTCAGGTCGAACTCGGCGAACCGCGGGTGCTCGAGCTCGGCGATGAACATCGTCGGCACGCCGTACAGCGAAGTGCACCCCTCCTCCTGCACCGCCTCGAGCGTGGCCGCCGGGTCGAACACCTCGCCGGGGATCACCATGCACGCACCGTGGCTCGTGCACGCGAGGTTGCCGATCACCATCCCGAAGCAGTGGTAGAACGGCACCGGGATGCACACGCGGTCGCGCTCGCCGTAGCGCAGCGTCTCGCCGATGTAAAACCCGTTGTTGAGAATGTTGTGGTGCGACAGCGTCGCCCCCTTGGGCGCGCCGGTGGTGCCGCTGGTGTATTGAATGTTGACCGGGTCGTCGAATTGCAGCGTCGCCTCGCGCGCCGCCAGCTCGTCCTCGGACACCGACGACCCGCCGGCCAGCAGCGCGTCCCAGCCGTCCTCGAACACGATCGTCAGGCGCAGCGCCGGGCAGCCCGGCATCACCTCTGCGACCATCGCCGCGTAGTCCGAGCCGCGGTGCCGCCGCGCCAGCAGCAGCACCGACACGCCCGACTGGCGCAGCGCGTACTGCAGCTCGTCGGCTCGATACGCCGGGTTGATGTTGACGAGGATCGCCCCGACCCGCGCCGCCGCGTACTGCGAGATCACCCACTCGGCCCGGTTGGGCGACCAGATCCCGACCCTGTCGCCGCGCTGCACCCCGAGCGCCATCAGCCCGCGCGCGGCCTGCCCGGTCCACGCCCACAGCTGCGAGTACGTCGCGCGGAAGCCCTGCGAGCGGACCACCAGCGCGTCGGCATCGGGCACCCGCAGCACCGTGCGCCGCAGGTTCTCGCCGATCGTCTCGCCCAGCAGCGGCGTCGCGCTGGTGCCGTGCACGTACGACAGCTTCGGCGTCGTCATCGCCGCGTCACGCCGCCGGGGTGAACTGGATCGCCCCCTGCGGCAGCAGGTAGAGCACGAACGCCCGCCCGCCCGCGACCGTCGGCGTGTGCGCGCTGCCCGGCGGATACACGCACCAGCCCGCGCCGTGGCCGTCGAACTTCGCCTCGCTCGCCAGCGGCATCACCATGTCGATCTCGCCGTTCGGATGCACGTGATGCCCGCCGGCGATCTCGTCCATGTCGACCACGTCGACCGAGAACCCGTGCGTCGCCGGCCCGGCCTTGATCACGCGCCCGTACTTGATGCCCGCGTGCTCGCGGCTGCACATCCACCCGGCCGCCACCGCCTCGCGGCAGGCCTGCGCGATCGCGGCGAATTCGGGCCCGTCGGCCGGGACCTCGCGGTTGAGCCACTCGGCCAGATCGGCGTCGAGCGGGCGTCCTGCGACCTTCGTGGTGAGGTCGACCATCAGGGCTTCGAAGCGCGGCAGATCCATGATCGTCGGCCGACGCTAGGCCGTTTCGCGCGCGCCCGCAACCCCCTCACTTCGCGGTCCACGGCGGCAGCGCCGCGAGCGGGATCCGCCGCAACACGCCGGGCTCTCCGCCCATCTCGCCGGACCCGATCCGCACCGCCACCTCGTCGCTCGTGATCCACAACACCCGCTCGACGATCTGATCGGCCGGTGCACGCAGGGCCCGCTGCTCGAGCGGATCGAGCCGCACGATCATCAGCCCGTCCGCGCGCTCTCCCATGGGAATCACCACCACCCCGCCGCCGAACTGCGGCGTCGGCATCGTCTTCAGCGACAGCGGCAGCACCTGCCGCGCGTTCGCCAGCGCCGGCCCGTCGACCACGTCCGCCGTCCACAGCGCGATCGCCTTATAAATATTGTTGTTGTCGCGCCCGCGACCTTCGAGCCACACCGCGCGCGCACCGTCGATCATCACCGGGCTCATGCCCGCGACCGGCCCGGGGCGCAGCGAGTGCGCCCGCTCGCCGAGCCGCGCCGCCATCGGCCGCTCGGGGATCGCCGCGTACGAGAACACCACCGCGTCGCCGTGCCCGCTGGCGCAACACTCCCAGCCGTCGTGCGAGCCCCGCACCTCCTGCCACCGCCTGGCCTCCGCGTCGTACCAGCGCAGCGGCCCTCCGTTCTGCTCGACCACCACGCGCCCGCCGACCGACAGCACCGACTCGCCGATGAAGCCGCGGAACTGCTTGCGCGGCAGCACCGCGGCCACCTCGCGCCAGGCCGCGTCCTCGGCCAACGGCCCGCGCAGGTACGCGCGCGAGGCGTAACCGTCGTCGTTGTCGAACGCCACCTCGATCACCGCGCCGTCGTCCGAAAGACCGATCTGTCCCAAAGAACATTGAGTGTCTCGCGGCCCCTCGACCGCGAAGAACGGCAGGCCGTCGCGCGGCGCCAGCAGGTAGCGCGAGCGCGGCCCCGACAGCGAGCGGAGCGCCGCGATCGTCACCTGCCCGCCGCGCGACAGCCCCATCAGATCGAGGTCGGGTGCCAGCGCCTCTGCCGTCTGAGTCGGCGCCTCGAGGCAACCCTCCGGCCCGCCCTTGCACGGCGCCCACGTCAAAGGCGGGCCCAGGTCCGCCGGCGCGTCGGCGATCTGCAGCTCGCAGCCGGGCGCGACCGTCAGCGTCGTCCACGTCGTGCTCGCCGGCGGTGATTTCGGCGGCAGCGGCTCGCGCGGCTCCTGCTTGGGCGGCGACGCCTCGCGCGGCGCCGCGGGCTCCGGCGGCCCCTCCGCGGGAGAATCAGCGACCACGACTCTCGGCGACGGCGGCGGCGCGTGCGGGCTGCAGGCCAGCGTCGTCATCACCAGAGTGAGCGTGGAGCGTCGCATCCTCGCGACCATAACACGCATGTTCTGCCGCTCGGTCCGGCTCGAACTCGCACGATTTTCGATCGGTCCGCGCTCGTCGCGCGCATCCGTTTCAGTGCGCCGCGTGCTAACCGAAGATCATGCCGACCCTTCATTCGTGCGGCGTCTTCATGGCTTTGTTCGGCGGCCTCGTCCTCGGCGGCTGTCGACCCGGCAGCGGCGACAGCGAGACCGCCACCGGCGGCGAGACCGGGACCGGCACCACCGCCGGCGAGACCGAGACCCCCAGCCCCTTGCCGCCCGAGGAGATAGGTCCCCGCGAGGGCGCGTGGGAGGTCGTCGTCGACGCCTTGCCGTTCCCGCTCGCCGACATCCGCACGCTCACCGTCGGCCGCAAGGAGCTCGACCGCAACTTCGCCAACCGCGGCCTCGTCGAGGTCCTCTTCGATCACGACGAGGAGACCATCACCATCGAGACCCGCAAGTACGTGTTCGGCGACGCGGTCGAGGCCGAAGCCCTGGAGCGGCTGTCGCTGTGGGCATTCGTGTTCTCCGCCAAGCCAGTGCCGCGCCCGCCGAAGGCCGAGGATTGCACCGACGGCGCGTGGAAGGACAATTGTGCGATCTACGCCTATTACGACGGCCAGTCGCAGCCCCTCCGCACCGGCATGGACTTCCGCGTCCACCTGCCGAGGGGTTACCGCGGCGAGCTGTTCGTCACCACCGAGGACAACACCTCCGAGGACTCGTGGCCGCGGCGCAGCGACGTCACCGTCCTCGATCTGTGCAGCGGCGGCGAGCTCGATCTCCAGGCCGGGCGGGCCAAGGTGCGCATGTGTCGCGACCTCTCGCCCGCCCCCGCCTGTCCGCCGGAGAGCGTCGCCGCCTGCGCGGGCTTCCCCGACGGCAGCGGCCGCGAGGCCTGGGCCCCCGAATGCCCGTGCGGCATCGACAACTTCGGCCAGCTCGTGATCCGCGCCGCGGAGCCGTGGGCCGCCGACATCACCCTCGACGTGCCGCTCGACGTGTGGCTGAACGCCACCCTGCAGAACGTCGCGCCCATGAAGCAGCCGCAGTGCCTGCCGCAGCTCGGCGGCTGCGAGGCCCCGCGCTGCATCCTCGACGACACCGACCCGTTCTCGCCGACCGCCGAGTTCAACTACCCGAGCGACGCCGCACCCCACGGCGCCGGCTTCAACTTCTTCGCGGTGAGCGGCGGCTGTACCCTCATTCCATTCGCCGATCCCGGCGCGCCGTGGAGCCCCGGCCAGACGCCGCAGGAGGAGCTGCGCGGCAAGGTCCAGCTGTGCAGCGGCTGCCTGTGACGATCGCTTTGCGCTGGTCGTCGCCGGCGAATCGTGGTATTCGTCGGCGATGATCTCTATTAAGAATCTCGCCAGCGTTTGCGTCGGCAGCGGCCTGTTACTCGCCTGTCCTGGTCGTCCCAGCGGGGGTGACACCGACAGCGCGACCTCCGGCGATCCCACCACCGCACCGACCTCCGACACGTCCACCTCGACGGATCCCCCGACCTCCACCTCCACGGACGGAGCGACCACCGACACCACCGACACAGTCGAGCCGACGACCACTGGCGACGAGACCGGCCCGCACGAGGGTCCGTGGGAGGTCGTCGTCGACGCCTTGCCGTTCCCGCTCGCCGACGTTCACAAGCTCACCGTGGGCCGCCGGGAGTTCAACGAGAATTTCGCCAACCGCGGCGTCGTCGAGGTCCTGTTCGACCACGAGGAAGAGACGATCACCGTCGAGATCCGCAAGTACGCGGTGGGCGACGGGCTCGACGTCCAGCAACTCGATCGCCTGTCCTTGTGGGCATTCGCCGCCCCCGGCGATCCCGTCCCGCCCCCCGACCCGGCGACCGATTGTACGCAGGGCGCCTGGAAGGACGATTGCTCGATCTACGCCTTTTACGACGGCAAGGCGCAGCCGGTCCGCATCGGCATGGACTTCCGCGTCCACCTGCCGACCGGGTACCGCGGCCTCCTGCGGATCACCACCGAGGACAACCTCGCCGAGGACGCGTCACCGCGCCGCGGCGACGTCACAGTGCACGACCTGTGCAGCAGCGGTGAGATCGCCCTCGAGGCCGGAAGGGCGAACGTCCGCATGTGCCGCGACCTCTCGCCGGCCCCCGAGTGTCCGCCGGACGACGTGAAGGCCTGCGCGGTGTTCCCCGACGGAGCGTGGTCCCCCGAATGTCCGTGCGACCCCGCGCTGTACGGGCAGCTGCTCGTCGGCGCCTCGCAGCCGTTCGCCGCCAACATCGTCCTCGACGTCCCGGACGACGTGTGGTTGAACGCGACGCTGATGAACACCGAGGTCATGAGGCCGCACGACTGCAAGCCGGAGATCGCCGACTGCGGGCAGAACTGCCAGCTCGACGACGCCGACGAGTACGCGCCCAAGGCCGAGTTCAACTTCCCGAGCGAGGCCGCCATCTCGGGCGGCGGCTTCGGAGTCTTCCTCACCAGCGGCGCCTGCAGCGAGGTCTCGTTCGTCGAACCCGGAGCGCCGTGGCCGCCCGAGCAGGCCCCCGACGAGGAGCTGCGCGGCTTCGTGAAGCTGTGCAGCGGCTGCCTGTGAGGCTCACGGCGCCACTGTCTCGAGCAGCGCCGGGTCGTCGGTCATGATCCCGTCGACCCCGCGGCCGATGAGGTCGACCATGCGCGCCTCCTCGTTGACAGTCCACGGGTGCACCTTCATCCCCAGCTCGTGGGCGAACGCCACCAGCTCGGCGCTGGCCAGGTCCCACGGCGAGTGGACGAACTGCGCCGGCGCCACGTACTCCGGACTGCCGACATTTAAATAGAGGTCGAGCATCTCCGGCGTGCTCAGCGACGTGAACGCCGCGGGGGCTGCCGCTCGCACCGCCATGATCGTGTCGAGGTCCCCCGACGCGATCACCACCCGCTCGAGCGCCGCGTGATCCTCGATCGCCGCCAGCAACCCCTCCACAATGGGCGGGTCGGTCTGCTTGATCTCGATCAGGTAGTACGAATCCGGAAACTCATTAAAAATTTCTTCCAGCGTGGGGATCGAGATCCCCATCCCGCGATACGGGAACGTCTGGCCGCCGTCGGGCGTGAAGCGGTAGCCCGCGTCGAGCGCCCGCAGCTCGTCCAGAGTCTTCGCCTTGATCGCCCCCGTCCCGTCGGTCGTGCGATCGACAGTGCCGTCGTGCATCGCCACGAGCACCCCGTCGCTGCTCGCGTGAACGTCGAGCTCGAGCACGTCGGCCCCGACCGCGAGCGCGTGCTCGAACGCCGGCAGCGTCTCCTCCGGCCGCAACAGCGCCCCGCCGCGGTGCGCAATATTCAAGAATTTGTCCGACAGCAGCAGGTTGCCTGGCGGCTCGCCTGTCTCGCTGTCCGCCGTCGTCGTGCTGCTCGAGGTCGTCGTCGGGACCTCGCCCGTCGTCGTGCTCGTCGTGCTCGACGTGCTCGACGTGCTCGGTTCACCTGTCTCTTCGGACATCACAGGCGAAGCGCAGCCCGTCATCACCCCGGCGAATGCAGCAACGATCGTCCGCAGCATGCTTCACAGTATCACGGCAACGACGCGGCGCGCGCAAACGCGCCGATTGTGAATCGTCACAACTCGCTCACCCGCCGCGCAGCGCTGCCGAGCGCTCGGCGAACGTGCGCACGTGCTGCAGGATCGACCGCAGCTTGGGCAGCCCCGCCTGCGACGCCGGGAACGCCACCATCAGGCTGCGCTGGCGGCCGATCAGCTCCGGCAGCACAGGTACCAGCAGCCCGTCGGGCACGCCAGGGTCGGGCAGCAGCGCGTCGGGCAAGAAGCCGATCCCGAGGCCAGCGATCACCATCTGACGCAGGCAGTGCACGTCGGCAGTCACCAGCGTCGGCTCGACCTCGAACGACTCGCCGGTCAGCGTCGGCAGCACGCGCGCGTCCTCGCCGGGGGGCGCCCACGCCAGCACCTCGTGGCTCGCCAGCTCCTCGAGCGTCCGCGGCGTCCCGCGGCGCTCGAGGTAGTCGTTCGACGCCAGCAGCCACTCGCGCAGGCGCCACACCTCGTGCGACAGCCACGGCCCTTCCGGCCCCTCCGGCCCGAAGTGGCACAGCATGTCGACGTCCTCCAGCGGCCCGGACACCGGGTCCTCGCTGAAGCGCAGCTGCAGCGACAGCCGCGGGAACGTCTGGCGCAGCGCCGCGAACAGCGGCGTGACCGCGTGCGGCGGCAGCCCCATCGACATCAGCACCCGCAGCACCCCGACCGGCTCACGACCGATCTCCCGCACCGAGGCCACCAGCGCGCTCGCCTCTTGCAGCACGTGGCGACCGCGGGCCGCCAGGACGGCCCCGGCCTCCGTCACCACCACCCCGCGGGCGCTCCGCTCGAGCAGCGGCACCCCGGCGCGGGCCTCGAGCGCCTCGACGCGGCGCCGCAGCGTCGCCCGGGCCATGTTGAGCTGGGTCGCCGCGGCCAGGAACGAACCGGTCTCGACCACTCCGAGGAAGGCCCTGAACTCTTCGAGATCCATCCAGCGCGGAGCCTAGCTCAGCCGGTGTGGCCGGCGATAGCGGGCCGCTCCGGCCGCCGCGGGGCGACTGCGCGGATCCGCCCGAGCGAACGACGTACGCCCGCGAACTGCACGAAGCATGTCCCGAAAGACATGTGACGCCCCGCGCGCTCGTCCGCGCTCGCCGGGCGATCGCACGCAGTGGCACCGGCCTTGACGGCGGCATACCCTCAGCGTCCGCATGGACCTCGAGCACCTCGAAGCACTCGCGCTCTCCGACGACCGCGCCGCCGCCCTCGCCGGCCTGTTGCCCGGCACGCCGGAGCACGACCACTGGCGCGGCGTCCACTCGCAGCACCGGGGCCGGCTCGACGAGGTCGACGCGATCCTCGCCGGCTGGAAGAAGCGGCACGGCCGCACCGACGAGCTCCACGCCCGCCTGGCGCGCCGCCAGCTGCTCCTTCGGGCAGGTCAGGACCTCGGCAAGTACGCCGACACGCTCCGCTTCGAGGCCCACGTGCGGCTCGACGACGAGGCCGAGGCGGTCACCGCCGCCTACCGCTACCCCACGCGCCTCGACCCCGCGATCATCGACCGGGCCGCGCTCGTCCAGGACGCGATCAGCCGCAGCCACGAGCTCAACTTCGTCACCGACTGGGGCCTGCCCGACCTCGTCGGCGAGAGCCTCGACTCCACCGCGCGGCGCAACCTGCTGCAGCGGCTGCAGCGCACCGACTTCCCCGGCCTCGTCGCCCTCGTCGCCGCCGACCTCGGCGAGAAGTCCTCGCGCGGGTTCGGCTCGCTGGCGGTCCACGCTCGCCTCACCCGCGCCCAGCTCGACGAGCTGGCCGCCCTGCGGCCCGAGCTGCGCAAGCACCCGAACTTCGTCGCCGCGGTGCTCGTGCGCATGCGACCGCCGACCCATGTCGACTGGCGCACCGACCCGGCCGCGCGCGCCGCCTACCTCGCCGAGCTGTGGGCCTACGTCGCCACGCTGCCGCCCGCCTTCAACGCCCTCAAGGCCCAGGTCCTCTACCACCAGCTCGACCTCGACCGCCGCCGCGGCGTCCTCGACCGCGAGCGCTTCTTGCAATACCTCGAGCTCCCGCGCCGGGTGCATTACGCCGCCGCCGAGCGCCTGCGCCACGTCCCGACCGACCAGCAGGTCGTGCTCGGGGCCGACGCCGCCCAGTCCGCCGGCCTCGAGCCGATCGCCGACGACGAGCCGCTGGTGCGCGAGTACCTCGAGCAGTTGCTGCTGCAAGAAGAGGGCGACGCCTTCGCCGAGCACCTGCGCGCCGACTGGCTCGAGGAGCAGCTCGCCACCGCGCGCCTGCTCGCCGGCGCCCCCGAGCCCGAGCGCTGGGCCGCGTTGCTCGGCCCGGTCCGCCTGGCCGCGCTGCGCGAGCGCGTCGACCTCGAGCTCACCGTCCGCAACCCCGCGCGGATCGCCGCCGATGCCCCCGTCGCGCTCGAGGCCTCAGTCAAGAACGTCCCACGCCTGGTCGTCAAGACCTACCGCATCGACGCGGTCGCCCACTTCCTCGCTCGCCACGCCGAGGTCGACACCACCATCGACCTCGACGGCCTGGTCGCCAGCGACGAGCAGGTGATCCTCGGCGACGCTCCGGCGATCCAGCGCGTGCGCCGGCAGATCGCCCTGCCCGGCTGCGACCGCCCCGGCACCTACGTGATCGAGCTGATCGGCGGCGGCAAGTCGAGCCGCGCGCTGATCCGCAAGGGCGGCCTGCGTCACACCGTCCGCGTCGGCCTCGCCGGGCCCACGATCCGCGTCCTCACCGAGGACGGCCACCCGCTGGCGGACGCGCGGATCTGGCTCGCCGGCCGCGAGTTCGCGCCGCGCGACGACGGGGCCATCACCATCCCGTTCTCGACCGCCCCGTCGCGCGCCACCATCCTGCTCGTCCACGGCGACATCGCCCAGGCCGAGACCCTGCAGCACCCCGCCGAGCACTACCAGTTCCACGCCGGCATCCACCTCGAGCGCGAGTCGCTGGTCCCCGGCAAGACCGCGCGGGTCCTGCTGCGGCCGATGCTGACCGTCGCCGGCTGGCCCGCCCCGGTCGCGTTGATCGAAGATCCGGTGGTCGAGCTCACGGTCACCGACGGCGCCGGCACGACCTCGACCAAGACCCAGCCGGTGCTCCTCCGCGACGACGCCGAGACAGTCGTCGAGCTCGTCGTCCCGGAGGACGCCGCCCAGGTCTCCGTCACCGCGCGCGGCCAGGTCCGCGTCGCCTCGACCCAGAAGACCGTCGACCTGGCCGACAGCGTCAGCGCCGAGATCGGGCGGATCCACCGCAGCGAGTACACCGAGGCGCTGCACCTGTCGTCCGGCGCCGAGGGCCACGTGCTCCACCTGCTCGGAAAGACAGGTGAGCCGCGGGCCGGTCGGGCCGTCGCGCTCAGCTTCAAGCACGTCGCGGTCACCTTCGAAATGTCGACCACGCTCGAGACCGACGCCCGCGGCCGCATCGAGCTCGGCGCCCTCGTCGGCATCGAGCGCCTCACCGCCTCGCTGCCGACCAGCGAGCCGCATCAATTCCACCTGTGGCCCGAGCTCGACGCGGCCCGCACGATCCACGTCGTCGCCGGCGAGCAGGTCCTGCTGCCGCGGCCGCCGGCGATCGTCGCTGCCGACGTCTCTCTCGTCGAGCTGCGCGGCGGCGCCCCGGCGCGCGACGTGTCCCCCCGCGTGTCGCTGGGCGAGCGCGTCCTGGCCGTCGCCGGCGACCTCGCGGCCGGCGAGTACCTGCTGCAGAGCCGCGGCGTCGCAGACGTGCGGATCGTCGTCGTCCCCGCCGACACCCCGGTCAGCGACGGCTGGGCCGCCGCCGGGCCGACCTCGATCGAGCTGTCGCCGCCGCTGCCGCTGCTCACCACCTTGCGCGTCGACTTCGATCATCTGCTGCTCAAGCTCGACGCCGCCGGCCCGCTCACCCGCGTCCACGTGCTGGCGACCCGTTATCGGCCCGACCGAGCGCTGCCTCGCAACCTGCGCCGCGCCCCCCGGCCGCCGCTGGCCGGCGCGGTCGCCCCGGTGCTGTCGCACTACGTCTCGGGCCGCGACATCGGCGACGAGTACCGCTACGTCCTCGAGCGCCGCAATCATCCGCGCCGCCCGGGCATGCTGCTCGAAAAGCCAGGTCTGCTGCTGAACCCGTGGGCCGTGCGCACCACCACCACCGGGGTCCAGCACGCCAAGGGCGGCGGAGGTTACGCCCCCAGCCCGCCGCGCCCCGCGTCCGCCCCGGCGACCGCCGCTCCGCGCACGCAGGCGGCCATGCTCGGCGAGCAGGGCGGCTTCGTCGCGCTCGACTTCCTGCCCGCGTCCGCGGTCGTGCTCGCCAACCTGCGCCCCGATCCGAGCGGCGAGCTGCGCGTCCCCCTGGCCGAACTCGGCGCGGCCCAGAGCGTGCGGATCATCGTCGTCGACCCCGCCCTCACCAGCGTCGCCGACCTCGGCTTGCCGGCCACCGAGCTGCGCCCGCGCGACCTCCGGCTGCGCTTCGCCCTCGCCCACGACAAGCACTTCACCGAGCTGCGCGGCGTCGACGGGGCGCCCGCCGGTGCCACCCTGGTCGTCGAGGACCTGCGCTCCGGCAAGCTCGAGCTGGTCGACACCGTCGCCCGCGCCCATCAAGTCCTGCTCTCGCTCGGCGCCCCCGACACCTTGCGCGAGTTCGCCTTCGTCACCCAGTGGCACGCCCTCGACGACGCCACCCGCCGCGCCCGCTACAGCAAGTACGCCTGCCACGAGCTGCACCTGTTCCTCTGGTTCCGCGACCCCGAGTTCTTCGCCCGCGTCGTGCGGCCGTACCTCGCGCACAAGCGGCGCAAGACCTTCGTCGATCACTGGCTGCTCGGCGCCGACCTCTCGGGTTATTGCGAACCGTGGGCGTTCGGCCGCCTCAACGCGCTCGAGCGGGCGCTGCTGGCCCGCCGCCTGCCCGAGGTGCGCGAGTCGATCCTGCGCCTGCTCGGCGACGCGGTCGACCTGATTCCGCCCGACCCGGAGCGCGACGATCGCCTGGTCGACACCCTGCTCGGCGCCGCCGCGCTCGAGGGCGGGGCCGCCTACAGCTCCGTCGCGCTCGATTACATGGAGCGCGAGGTCTCCGAGGAGCTGGCCCCCGAGCCCATGGCCAAGGAGAAGGCCAAGAAGCGGGTCAGTCGTCGCAGCCGCAGCGAGGCGGGCGACGAGCTGGAGAGCGACGACGAGGACGGCTTCGCGCCGGCCGTCCCCCAGATCGGCGGCCCGCCCCCCGCCGCGCCGGCCGCGGCGATGCCGATGCGCGGCGCCAGCCGCGGTGGCGGCGGCGGCGACCTCGGCGACGCCACGGTGACCGCCGACCTGCGTGAGCGCCGCCGCTCCGCCCCGCTCTACCGCGGCGCCGACAAGACCCAGGAATGGGCAGAGTCGGATTGGTGGCACATCCGCGCCGCCGCTGCCGACAACGCCTTGATCGCAGTCAATCGCTATTGGCGGGACTTCGCCCGTCACGATGCCGCGGCCGGGCCGTTCCTCTCCCCCCATCTGGGCGAGTGCGCCGGCGACTTCGCCTCGGCCCTGTGCGCACTGGCGGTGCTCGACCTGCCGTTCGTCGCCGGCGCGCACGCGGTGGTCGTCGAGGACACGCGCCTCAGCCTCACCTGCGCCACCCCGGCCCTGGCCGCGCGCACCCGCATCGCCGCGGTCGAGGCCTCGGACGACACCCGCGCCGCGCTCCTCGTCGGCCAGAGCTACGTCCGCAGCGACGACCGCTTCGAGTGGGACGGCGCCGAGCAGCGCGAGAAGGTGATCGAGGGCGAGCTGCTGGTCGGCGTCGTCTATCGCTGCCTGGTCGTCGTCACCAACCCGACCAGCCGCGATCGCCGGGTCGCCGTGCTGCTGCAGATCCCCCGCGGCGCCTTGCCGGTCGCCAGCGGCTTCTACACCCGCACCTTCAACCTCCACCTCGGCACCTACGAAACCGAGCAGCTCGAGTACGCCTTCTATTTCCCGACGCCCGGGCAGTTCCCGCACTTCCCGGCCCACGTCAGCCAGCACCGCGGCGAGCAGGTCGAGCTCGTCGGTTCGGCCCCGCCGACGCTGCTCGACGTCGTCGTCACCCCGACCCGCGTCGACGCCAAGTCATGGGCCCACGTGTCGCAGCACGGGACCACCGACGAGGTCCTCGCATTCCTCGCCGGCGCCAACCTCGGCCGCGTCGAGCTCGAGAAGATCGCCTGGCGCATGAAGGACAGGGACGCCTTCACCCGCGTCCTCGCCCTTCTCACCGCCCGCCGCACCTACCACGATCGCCTGTGGGCCTATTCGCTGGCCCACGCCGACCGCCAGCGCGTCGCCGAGTGGCTGCGCCACCAAAACGGCTTCCTGGACAAGGCCGGCCCCGCGCTCACCGGCGGCATCGTCGAGGTCGACGCGATCGAGCGCAATCGTTACGAGCACCTCGAGTACGCCCCGCTGATCGGCGCCCGCGCCCACCGCCTCGGCAGCAAGCGCCAGGTCCTCAACGACGCCCTCGCCGCGCAATACAACCAGTTCCTAGAGCGGGTCGCCCACCGCCCGGCGCCCGGCCCCGACGACCTGTTGGCAGCAGCGCACTACCTGTTCAGCCTCGACCGCATCGACGACGCCCTCGCCGCGCTGGCCCGCGTCGACCCCGGCCAGCTGGCGACGCGCCTGCAATACGACTACCTCGCCGCCTACGCTGCGTGCTGCAGCGGCGACCTCGCGGCCGCCCGCGCCCTCGCCGAGCCGTGGCGCAATCACCCGGTCGACCGCTGGCGCAATCGCATCACCGCGCTGCTGGCGATGCTCGACGAGGCCGAGGGCCGCGGCCCGGCCGTCGCCATCGACAGCGACAGCCGCGAGCAACGCATGGACGAGCTGGCCGCGCGCCAGCCCGCCCTCGGCATCACCGCCGAGCAGGGCCGGGTGATCATCCAGCACCACAACGTGACGAGCTGCCAGCTCCGCTTCTACCGCATGGACATCGAGCTGCTGTTCTCGCGCCAGCCGTTCGTGCAGGGCGAGGTCGAGCGCTTCTCGTGGATCGAGCCGGGCGCGACGCTCGAGGTGACTCTGACGAGCAGCGAGGGCCGCACTGTCGTGGAGATTCCCCAAGGCATGCGCGGCGCGAACCTGGTGATCGACGCGGTCGCAGCCGGCCTGCGCCGCTCGATCACGCATTACTCGCACGACCTGGCGACGCAGCTGGCCCATCAATACGGCCAGGTCCGGGTCCTCCGCGCGTCGACGCAGACGGCCCTGCCCGCGACGTACGTCAAGGTCTACGCCCGCCAGCACGGCGGCGCCGTGATTTTTTATAAGGATGGCTACACCGACATGCGCGGCCGCTTCGACTACGCGACGCTGTCGACCGACGACCTCGACCGCGTCGAACGGTTTGCGATCTTGCTCGTGTCCGACGAGGCCGGCGCGACGGTGCTCGAGGCCCCGCCGCCGCCGCGCTGAACGACGCGCATCGGCCACCGGCTCGTCGCCGTGCTCCGACTCGTCGACGTCCGGTCCTCCGGGACAGTCACGGCGAGCGGTCCGGATACGACGACTGGGACGCGTCGCAGTGATGCGCCGTGAGAGTCAGGCCCGCCGTCGTGGCTCCGACGCCGCATGACTTTAAGGGCAGGTCAAGCGGGTCTGCCGCGCCGAAAATTTTCAATGCACCAGCGTGTATCGCTCGCGGTTGCAGCGGGCCCCGACCGATCACCGCGATCAAGGCCGATCGGTCGAGCTCGTCGCTGCCGCCGCGGCGTTGCGCCGGCGCTCACGCACTCGCATCCCCGCGGCGGCGACGATCACCAGCGCGAGGGCGATCGGCGGCTCCGGCACGGTCGTGCCCGCCGAGTACCAGCCGGTCCCGCGGTGAACGGCCGCGTCGGCCGGCGGCACGTCCGCGACCACGAGGAGGTTGACGAGCGCGAGGCTGAGCATGTCGTCGAGCGTACTACGCCACGCGCCGGCGAGCGAGGCCGCCGGCCGGGTCGCGCCGCGGGGCGAGCCCATCCCGGCGACTTGGAGCGAAGAGCCCTGCTGCGGCGCGCGCCGCGACCGGTGGCCGAACGAGCGCTCAGGGCGTCGGCCGCGTGGTGCGGAGGAACATCGCGCCGTTGAACAGCCCGACGACATCGGGGCGACGGTCGCCGTCGATGTCGGGGGAATCGACCGCCTCCAGCGGCACCTCGGCGAGCTGAGTCCGCGTGAGCCCGTCGTCGCCGCGCAGCCACACGAACGTCGCCTCCGCCTCGCCGACCACGAGGTCGTAGCGGCCGTCGCCGTCGGCGTCGGCTGCCCGCAGCAGCGATGCGTCCCCAACGGTGACGAGCGGCGTGCGCCGGTCGGGAGCGCCGCCGGTGTGACGATAGATCGTCGTCCCGTCCTGCGTCACCAGTTCGACGCGGCCTGCGGCGTCGGCGTCGCTGAACATCGCCACCAGGCCGGGCAGCACCTCGGGCTCGGCCCACGCGCGCGCCCCGACGCCGCGTACGAGCACACCCGGCTTCGTCACTGGGTCGACGAGGACGTCGAGGTCGCCGTCGCCGTCGACGTCGCCGAGCTCGAGCGAGGCCGGCTCGGGCGGGGTCAGCGTGGCGATCGTCGTCCACGTCTCGTAGTGGAACGGCTCGGCGACGGCGTAAGCGACCTTCAGCTCGAGCATCTCGCCCACGCCCATCAGCGCGAAGACGTCGGCCCGGCCGTCGCCGTCGACGTCGGCGATCGCCAGGCGAACGACCACACCCGCGAGCGACTCGTCTTCGATCCAGAGGCCCAGGAGCTCGCGCCGCGGCTGCACGCGATAGACCCAAAACCCATACGGGCCGGGAGTGATCACCTCGGCGAAGCCGTCGCCGTCGAGGTCGCCGACCGCGAGCGTGTTGGCTCCCCCCAGCAGGCTGTCTCCGTCGACGCGGCCCAGCGGCCCGGCCTCGCTGCCCCACATCCAGGCCACACCGCCCCCGTCGCTCACCGTCGCGACGTCGTCGACGCCGTCGAGGTCGAGGTCCGCGCTGACGAACTGGTCGGCACGACCGTGAAAGTCGAACGGCTCGCCCGCCTCGACCGGGCGCATCACCTCCCGCACGATGTGGGTGGCGACCGCGTCGTACGCCAGCTGGGCGACGTCGAACTGTGCGTCCGGCTCGCTCGCCAGCGCCAGCGCGTGCGACCGCGGGAACCCGTACGAGACTCGCTCCTCGGCGAACGTCCCATCGCCGCCGCCGCGCCAGTAATCGAACCCGGAAACGTCCACGTGCAACGCGTCGAGCCGTTCGTCGCCGTCGACGTCGCGGAAGTGCGTCGGGACTCCGACCGTGCTCTCGAACACCTCCGGCACGTCGTCGACGAGCCCGGTGATGCGCACCGCCTGGGCTCCGAACCGCGCGAACACCTCGGGCTGCCCGTCGCCGTCGACGTCTGCGGCGCTGAGCTGCCGGTAATAGCCCTCCTCGGGCGTCAATCCCGACAGCGCCGCGAGGTCGTGCTCCACCCCGGGGCTGAAGCCGGCGCCGTCGGGCGTCATGCGCGTGAGCACCGTGACGCCGTCGCGCCGGCCGAGGATCAGCGGCTCGTCGACGTCGTCCTCGTCGACGTCGACTGCGACCAGCGCGTCGACGAAGAGCGCGTCGGTGAGGACGTCGACCGTGGCGGCCCCGTCGGCCGCGAATCGCATCACCGCCGCGCCCGGCACCTCGACCTCCCCGACCGACGGGATCGGCATCGCCGCGATCGCCACCGGCTGATTCGCACCGGCGCGCAGCGGCACCAGCGCGAGCGCCGGCACGCCGAGCGCGAAGCTCGGACCCAGGACGTCCGGACCGTCGCCGCCGCCGCCGAACATCGCCCGGACGTGCGGGCCCTCGTTGAGCACGACGTCCGCGCGCCCGTCTCCGGTGACGTCGGCGATCACCATCGCGGTGACCCGATCGTCGAGCTCGAACTGCGCCGACAGAAAGAACCCGAGATCGGCGCGCCCATGAAACAGGTGCAGCGCGCCGCGGGCGGCGACGGCGAAGTCGAGCAGGTGGTCGCCGTCGAGGTGACCTGTCACAAGGACCATGTCGCTGAAGTCTGACGACACGACCTCGCTGCGCCACACCTCGACCGGCGTCGCGCTCGCCTGCCAGGCGAAGGCCGCCACGAACGAGTGACCACCGACCAGCACGCGCTCGTCCGGACCGGCGCCGACCCACGCCGTCGACCCGAGCACGTATTCCTCGACGTGCCCGAGCCAGGTCGCGCCCTTGCCGACCCACGTGCTCAGCACCCTCCCCTGCGGCACTGCGAGGCTCATCAGGCCGCTGCCGGCCACCGGCCCCACGGCCATCCCGCCACCGTCGGGGAAGACGTCGAAGAACGGCAGCGCGGTCGGGCTCGAGAAGCCGCCGTCGCCGTCGTTGCGGTGGACCAGCGCGGCGGTCGCGGGCGTACGGGCGATCGCGTCGAGGTCGCCGTCACCGTCGTGATCGGCGAGCTCGAGCCAGGCCACGCTCCGGCCCGACGGGCTCGCGGAGGCCCGCTTCAGGGTGCCGTCGCCCGCGCCGCGGAGCACATGCAATTCGCGCTCGACGGCCACGCCCGGGCTCTCGTCGGGGCCCCCATCGGCCACGACCACGTCGCGGCGCGCGTCCCCGTCGACATCGCCGATCGCCAGCGCCCACGGGCGATGGCCCGCGGGGTACGCTCGCACCGCACTGCTGCGCGGATCGACGACCGCGACCGCGCTCGCCGCGGGCAGCGACGCGATCAGCTCCGGCGCGCCGTCGCCGTCGAGGTCGGCCCCGCGGAGCGCCGCCGGCCCGGCGCTGAGGGCGATGTCCCGCCGCCGCTCGAGACGGCCGTCGACGTCGACCCCGAAGATCGCCACGAGCGACGGATCGGCCAGCGCCACCGCGACCTCGCCCGGGAGCGCCACGAGACCGACTGGCTCGCCCTCGAGGTACAGCGCCGAGCGCATGCCGCCGCGTGCGTCGCTGTCATACCCGAGCGTGAGCTTCCGGCCCTCGCGCGACAGCACCGCGCTCTCCTCCACGCCGTCGCCGTCGATGTCGAGCAACACCGCGTCATCGACAGGCGTCGCCAGGATCCGCCACCGCCCCTCGCCGACACACAGGCCCCCGAGCGAGCCGCACGGGTCCTCGCCCCCGCAGGCGAGAACGGACACCACGGCGATGAACCCGAGGTTGGGCGAAGTCGAGCGCGGGTGACGTGCCATGCAGCCGGGAGAGGGTGAACGACCGCGCGGCCGCAAGCAAGCGAGAGACATGCGTGACTCGTCGCGCGCACCCCGTGATGACGAGGAGCCGCGCGGAGGATGTTCTTGTCGACTCATCGAACTGCGTCGTGACATCGCCGCGAGCAACGCATGACGAGCCGACGGCCCACGAGCGCCTCGACCGCGTCGAGTGGTTCGCGAACTCGATCGCGTCCGACGAGGCGAGCGCGGTGCTCGAGTCCCGTACCGCGCTGATGCGGTAGTTCCGCGAATCGCCGACCGAGCGCCTGCGGCAATCCTCGCGGTCGGCGACGGTGTCCATCGCGTTGGGCGGCGCGCACGCTGCCCGGGCGGGCCGTCAGCAAGCGTTTAATAGACTGCATCAACCCCGCCGGAGTGAAAATTCCCGCGGCCAGCGCTACGCTCACGGTGATGCGACGTCTCGCGCTCACCGCCCTCATGCTCGCCGCCTGCAACCGCGACGGCGACAAGATGGCCTTCAGCACGAGCATCACGACCGCACCCCCACCGGGGTCCACCTCGAGCGGCGGCGACACCTCGATCTCGACGTCGACCTCCACCAGCTCGTCCGAAGACTCGGCCGCCGCGAGCTCGAGCGGCTCCACCAGCTCGACGAGCTCGGGCGGTATCCCCGACCTCGGCACCATCCCCGACGGCGGCGACGGCCCACCGCCGGGTTGCAAGGGAAAGGTCGACTTCCTGTTCACGATCAGCGGTGCACCGACGATGCAGCCCAAGCAAGCGCGGCTCAAGGCGAGCTTTCCAGGCTTCATCGCCACGCTCGAGAGCCAGTTCGCAGACTTCGATTATCACATCCTGTCCGCGAACACGGCCGGCTTCTGGGGTTATCCGAGCTGCAAGGGCTGCCAGGACGTGTGCGCCGACCTCCCCGAGTTCCCGTGCGGAGTCCCGCCGGAGCCCTGCGACCTCGTCCGCGGCGCGGGCATGACCTACCCGATCGGCGAGGGCGCGAGCAACCAGCGCTGCGAACTCGCCAGCGGCCTCCGCTACATCACGGCAGGTCAGCCGAAACTCGAGGACGCCTTCACCTGCATCGCGTCGGTGGGCATCAACGGCGGGAGCGGAGTCGCGGAGGTCACGGCCATGGCTCTCGCCGACGACATTCACGCGCTCGGCGGGTGCAACGAGGGGTTTCTCCGCGATGACGCGCTCCTCGTCGTCGTGGCGATTCAGGACACCTACGACCAGGGCAGCGAGGGCACCGCGGAGGACTGGAGGGACGCTCTAGTGGAGGCGAAGGGGGGCGACGCCGAAGCGGTGGTCTTGCTCGTGATCTCCACCGATATCGACGACCCTGCGGGCCTGTGCGGCTACGATCCCAACAATGCGGAGCACGAGCTGCGCACCTGGGCCGAGCTCATGCAGCCGAACGCCCTGTTCGGCTCGATCTGTGCGGATGGGTACGGCGACTACTTCGCCACCGTGGCGAAGATGATCAAGGCCCAGTGCGACGTGTTCGTGCCCCAGTGAGGGCTACGGATACAGGCGCAGGGCGAAGGCCCGCGGCTGTAAGGCGTCGAACTCGCTGCCCGCGACGTACGTGTAACCCCACGCGTCGATCGCCAGGCCCGCGGCCTCGTCAGGCCCCTGGCCGGGACCGTTGCGGACGACCTCCCACACCGGCGGGCCGGACAGGCCGGGGATGGCGAAGATCCACGCGTTCGCGTCGGTCTTCGGCTGCTGCAGGGTCCCAGCGATGATCAGCTTGCCCTCGCGGTCCTCGCCGACCGCCAGGCCGATCGCATCGCTCGATGGCGTCGGTTCGATCCGCTCCGCGATCGGTTCTCCTGTCGCCGAGAACCAGCGCGTCATCACCTGACGGATCGAGCCCTTGTCACGCCCCCACCCGATCACGACGAATCCTCCGCCCTGCAGCGTCGCAATGCCCATCCCGGCATCCTCGTCCAGCAACCCTCCGGGCGAGGTCCACTCCGCGACAGGTTCGCCATCCAAGGCGTGGCGCAAGACGATTGTCCGCCGAACGAGGATGTTGTCGACAGTCATGGTCTCGCGCTCACCGACCACGACGACTTCCTCGTCGACGATCGCCACGCCGCGCGCGACCTCGTCGAACCAGTTCTGCGGATCCTCGGAGAACGGCGCTGCGAACTCTCTTGCATCCAGAAGATCTCCCGTCTCGGCCGAGACCCACCAGACCCCGAGGTCATGCGTGTTCGGTCCGATCTCGATCGCCCCGGCGACGATCAATGTGTCGCCGACCACTGCGATCGCGTTCGCGGACGTCTTGCTCGGCCCCATCCACACCGGCCCTTTCGCCTCGCCGAATTTCACCCGCGACACAGCCCACCGCGTCGACCCGTTGGCCGGCTGCGTCCACGCCACGAACGCCGCGTCATCACCAGCCGCGGCGATCGCCGGCCCGCGCCCTCCGCCCGTCACTGCGACCGGCCCGAGCAACACCGGCCCGCCCTCTGGCTGTCCCGTCGTCCCATCGACGCGCACCGCCACCGCCTCGAGCCCATCGTTCGTCTCGAAGTAACCCGCCACATCGATCCCGTTGCCCCGCAGCGCCGCGCTCGTGAAGCCGTTGATCGGCCCGGCCTTCACGTAGGGCGGCCAGACGTCGCTGCCGCCGGGTTGGACGTCGATCAGCAGCGCCTCGCTGCTCTCGCCGCTGACGCCGTCTGCCGCGTGAGCGACGGCGCGGATCGTGTGCATGCCGTCACCGGGCACATCCTCCGAAGTCACCTCGAACACATGGACGGGGTTCCCGGGCGCGGCGCCGAGGACCAGCGGCACATCGCCCTTGTTCTCATCTTTTAAAAAGATGTCGATCGACGCGACTGGCCGCGACGTCGAGACCGACACCTGCACCGGGCCGACCTCGGTGACCGGCGACGGCTCCAGGAACACCTCGACCGCGACCGGCACCGCCTTGCCGTCGTCACCCGTGCTCGCCCCGGTGCTCGCGCTGTCTGCGGCGGTCGCATCGCCATCGGTCTGCGTCGTCCCGGCGGCGCCCGTCTCGGCTGTGCTGCTCGTCTCGGAGGAGGTCAGCGGTGAGTCGCTGCTCGTCTCGGCGCGCGTGTCGTTGCTCGCAGAAGTCTCCGAGCCGGCGTCGTCCGCGTGCTGCTGCTGATAGATCGCGTACTGCGGCGAGGTGCACGCGGCCACGCTCGTCAGAAGCATGGGGACGACGAGGGACTGACGGGGCATGACGGGCACTATACGGGACAACGCGAAATCGCGCATGCTGCTCTTTTTTAAAACCTCCCCGTCAGGACGAGGCCGCCGAGCCCTCGCGCGCCCCAGGGTGCGACCGCCACGCGACGAGGCCGTGCGTCCATCGTCAGGAGCACGGCTCCGGTCACGGCGAGCGCGCCACCCGTGAGCCCGAGGACGATCACCGCGGCGGTCAGGTTCGTGTAGCGCTGGCCGAGTGCGGCTGCGGTCGCGTCCTCCGCTGCGCTCGTGGGTCGGCCGGCCGTGTCGAGGTTGAGGACCTCCAGCTCGCGCTCACCGGCGGCGCGGCGGCCCAGGAGTCCGGCCATGGGGATGAACAGCAACGCACCCGGAACGAGCGTGCCCACGCCGACTCGCAGCAGGAGACGCGCACGCTGCTCTTCCCGCGACGGCTGCGGCCGAACTGTCGCGTCGGCCCTGGCACTGGTGCCCTTCGCGAGAGCGTCGACAGTCGCCTCGCTCGCGTTCGACTTGGTGTTCGTCGCACCGGCTGCGTTCGTCGCGGGCGCCGGCGGAGCCGATGCCGGTGGAGGAGCTTTCGCGGTCGCAGCGCCCGCGCTCGGTGCCGTCGCCTCGGACGTCTCGGTCCCCGAGGGTGGCGCGCTCTGCCTGGCCGCGGCCTGCTTCGCCGCCACCGGCGTCGTCTCGCCTACCTCGTCGAACGAGGTGAGGTAGACCTGATGCGCCACGAACAGGCGCATCGCCCGATGGCCGTCTGACTTCGCCGTCTTCGCGCGCCCCAGGTATAGCTCGGCCTCGCATCGGTCATCGGCGAGCTCGCACTCCGGGGCACCGGCCGAAGCAGGGCTTGCGGCTTGAGACGCCAGCAGAAACGCGAGGAACAGGGACATCGGGCTCATGGCATGGACTCCTCGGAGAACGACTGCTCGCCGGCAGGCTCGAGGTGGATCGCTCTCGGAATGTTCGGAGGCCGCCGCGGCTCAGGGCCCTGCATCGCTACTCAGGTTGCCAGATGTGATCCGGGCCGGGGGACTTTTGCAGCCTACCCATCGTCGGTCATGCCGCTGAAACGGTGCAGCAGCAACGAAGTAGAGCTCGTCCGCCGGCGACGATCTCCAGCTCGCGCGCCCGTCACCGAGCAACGCAGTAGCGCCTGCGGGATCGGCGACTCATCCTCGCACGTGGAACGCGCCCGAGCGGGAGGTCGCAAGCTCTCGCACCCGGCGCTTGGTTCACCCGACTCGATCGCCTGTCGTGTGACACTGCGTGCTCCCTGTCCCGCCGAGCTGCCCGGGCTGCAAACGCGACGGGGACGAGACGGCGCTCGGCATGAGCATCACCGCCCCGCCTCACCCGGGCTGACCTCGAACGGCGGCGACGCGTCTCATCGAGCAGTCACGAAGGACAGTGTTGCATCGAAATTGAAAGGCGGAGGCTCGTGGGCGACGATGCGCGAGTAAGCTGAGCATCCGCGAGACCCCCTCACTCATGCGCCTTCCGCAGCGCGCCCTCGCCTACCTCGCCACCATGAGCGACACCGCGTCCTCACCTCGCCGCTTCGGCACTCTCGCGCTGCGCTGGTGCGGACTCGCCTATGTGTGCCTCGCCCTGCTCCTCGCCCTGGGCGTCTTGGCCCAGCCGGTGCTGCTCCTGTTCTCCGTCATGGCGGCGTTCGTCTTCGCCGCCCTGCTCCTCGCCAGCGCGTCGCTGGCCGTCGCAGCGCTGGCGCTGGGCCTGGCGGCGGTCTACCGCGGCATCTTCGCTCGTGCATCCGCCCGCGAGGCGCTGTTCGGGCTGCTCGCCGTCGCCCTGTGCCTCGGCGGTGCCGTGGGCGTCTGGTACGGCTCCCCCCTGGTGTGGCCGATCGCCGGGCTCGCGATTCTGCTCTGGGCTGTTCTCACGGACATGCGCGACGAGCCGGCGCCGGCACCGGCTCGCGGGGAACAAGCGCCTCCAGCGAGCGAACCTCGAAGCGGCCTCGACTAACCCTTCGACGGAGGATTGTTGCCTCTGCCACCGCCCGACGGATTGCCGGTCTTGCTCGGCCAGTTCCCGCCGTTGTCCTTGCTGCCGCTGTCACCGCCGCCCTTGCTCTCGTCACCGTCCTTGCTCTCGTCACCGCCCTTGTTTCCACCGCCTCCGGCGCCCGTGCTTCCGTCTTCCTTGCTCATGGGTGTTTCCTTTCGCTGAGGTTGGGCGGCAAGTGTGAGACGCGTGTCGGAGCCGGCAAACGGAAGGCTCGCCGAACGTCGTCTCCGTCCTGCGACTTCGGTCCCTTGCTCGGCACGGATGGGTCCGCCATGCACTCGCCTGCGCAAGGTTCGTCGGCGGGAAGCGAGCGCTGCAGTGGAATCGGCTGCCGGTCAGCGCCGGCGCCGCGCCCGGGTCCTCGCCGAATCAGCGGCTGACCCTGCGCGGGCGCTCGACACATATGTCCAAGAGGACATGTACCACCAATCCTGCGCCCCGCCGCTCACGCCGGCTCGAATGCAGCGACCCGGCTCTCGGGCCGCGCGTCGACCTCGATGCGGCGGCACCGCAGCGAGAGCGGGTCCCAGTCGGTGCGCTTCGGCTTGTAGCCGGTCTCGGCCTGCGCGGCGGCGGCGGCGGCCTGGAGCTTCTCGGCGTTCAGCGGCTGCGGGCCGTCGGCCTCGAGGATCGCCGTGGCCCGCTCGATCAGCGCGCGCTCCTCGGCGCTCGCAGGACCCGTCACGCTGACGCACGCCGTATAGATGCCCTCGGCCACGTCACGGAACACGACCGGGCGGGCCGCATCCTCGCCGCCGAGCAAGATCTCCTGCTCCACGCGATCGCTGAAGTCCTGCTTCAGCGCCGCGTAGGTCGCGGGCACCTCGTCGAGCTCGCCGGCGAGGAGCACGTGGCGCGATTGATTGGCGTCGGCCGGCACTGCCCCGTCGACCCGGAGCCAGCGCTCGGCAGCGAGCCGGTCGGCGACGCTGGCCGCGTCCGCGCGGGCGAGCTCCCGCACCTTGCCGAGCTCGCCCGCTCGCCGTTTCATTCGCTCGCTGATTCGCCCGCGGGCTGCCTCGTCCGGCGACTCGGCCGGTTCGTCGTCGCAAGCGGCGAGCAGCGCGGTGGATAGAAGGATGGCCATGAAAAAGGGTCGGGAGGCAGGCATCGAAAATTTCCTGGTCGCAACCTCCACGTTCCAGGCGCCGGCGGATCAATTACGGCGCGGGCAAAAAAATCGTCCACGGCCGCCGGAGGGCTCGCCGCGGCCGGGGAACGCAGATCTCGGGGTGCTGCGCGGCTCGCGGCCCCTGAAAAATTCTGCTCCAAAAGACAGGTCCAGGTCGCGCCCTGTCGCCAGGCCCGAAAACGCGCCCGGCCCATGGAGCGCCGGGCGCCGGCCACAGACCCAGGCGATGGCCACCGACGCCCCGTTCATTCATCAGCGCCTCGAGCCGCTCGAGCTCGAGGGGTCTCCCACATCTTCGGGGCGCCCGGCGGCCCGCTCGCCAGCTCGGCCCGGCTGCCGAGCGCGGTCGAGACGCTCGGCAACTGCACCGCGCGCGCGCTGCAGAGCCGCCGCCTCGTGCTGATGGGTCTCGGCTGCGCCCAGAACTTCTCCGCGCTGCTGCTGCGCCGCGCATGACCGGCCGGCCCGCGGATCCGCCTCGCGCCTGCCCGCTGCGGTCCTGCTCGCGGCTCGCTGCAAGCGTCAGCCGGCCGCGCGCGGCGTGTTACCGTGCTGCGGTCATGAGAGCCCCGCACGACACTCTGACCTCCGAGCGCCTGGTGCTGCGCCGTTACACTGCCGACGACCTCGACCTGCTGGTGCGCCTGCAGAGCGACCCCCGGGTCATGCGCTTCGCCGGCGGCGTCCACGACCGGGCCCGGACCGAGGCGATGCTGCGCGAGCGGATCCTCGCCTACTACGATCAGCACCCCGGCCTCGGCATCTGGCTCACCAGCGAGCGGGCCACGGGCGAGCCGGTCGGCATGCATCTATTAAATCACGTGCGCGACGACACGGTGATCCAGGTCGGCTACCTGCTCTACCCCGAGTACTGGGGCCGGGGCTACGCCACCGAGATGGCCGCACGGCTGATGCGTTACGGTTTTACGGAGCTCGGGCTGCCGCAGATCTCCGCGATCACCGACCTGCCGCACGTCGACTCTCAGCACGTGCTGCTCAAGGTCGGCCTCCGCCGCGACGGCGAGCGCCACTTCCCCGCCTACGGCAGCGACCCGCTGGCCTTCTTCACCCGCGACGCCGCCAGCTGGCTCGCCGAGCACCCGGCCTGAGCCACTCGCCTGGCCCTCGAGGCATGCCCCATCCGACATGCCCCAAAGAACTTTTCGAATCGAACCGGCCGCTCACAATAATTGCCGCGGCAGCGCGCCGATCGGCGCCCCAGCCCTGCGGCGATTCGCCGCTCAGGCCTTGGGCCCGAACACCTTGAGGTATTCGTCGCGGTGCTTGCCGTCGAGCAGGGCCAGCGAGCTGTCGGCGTCGTCCTGGTGGTGGACCGCATAGCCGGCGTCCTTGAGCGCGCGCAGGTGGCGGCGGACCGCCTCGGCGTCGATCTGGAACACCTTGCCGATCTCATCGGGGTCGAGGATCACCCGCGGCGCCTTGGCCGGGCCCTTGCGGTTGCGGTAGGTCGCGGCCAGGTTCGCGTCGACGAACGTCCACAAGTACGCGAGCACGACCTTGGCGCCCGGCGTCAGCGGGTCACCCTCGGCGGAGGTCGCGGAGAACAGCTCTCGGGGCATCTCGGCCATGCAGTGATTGCGGGCTAACGCGATCGGCGCTCAGCGTCAAGTTAGAAGTCGAAACGTTGTACGGTCAACTCTGGAGTGAATACCAGTTGCGCGGAATCGCGCTTCGCACCTGAGAGGCCTCCTAGGGGCGATCGCCGGGCCCGCGCCGACGTCCGCGGTCGCCCGGGTCGGGCGCCAATCATGGCACTCTGAGCCGGGTGTTGATCGCGCTCTCGGGCCTCCCTGGCGTCGGCAAGACCACCCTCGCGCGGGCTCTGGCCGCGCGCACCGGCGGCGTCCACCTGCGCATCGACACCATCGAGCAGGCGCTGGTGCGCGACGGTCTGCCGGCCGCGGACCTCGGCGGTCGCGGCTACGCCGTCGCCCGCGCGCTCGCCGGTGATCTGCTCGCCGGCGGCTTCACCGTCGTCGCCGACGCGGTCAACCCGATCGCCGCCACCCGCACCGCCTGGCACGACCTCGCCCGCGCCGCCGGCGTCGCCTGCTGCGACGTCGAGGTCGTCTGCGGCGATCGCCGCGAGCACCGGCGCCGCGTCGAGGCCCGCGTCGCCGACATCGCCGGCCACGTCCTGCCCGCCTGGCGCGACGTCGAGGCGCGGGAGTTCGCGCCGTGGCTGGCCGCGCCGCGGGTCGTCGTCGACACCGCGCGGCTCGGCGACGCCGCCGCGGTCGAGCAGGTCGTCGCCGCGCTCGGGCTCGACGCATATGGACTGTCGTGAGCGCCGCTCGCAATGTGCGTACTCGCGGCGCTCTCGACATTGCCAGGTCTCACCATTCGCGGCACCGCGGCGAGCGGCGCTCGGTTTCGCGCATCGCGGTTCCGCCGGCTCCTTTCGCGCCCCTGGGGACACCGGAACTTTGCGCGGGCAATCGCGGCGGGGCGACCTCGGGCCGGGCCCGAGAGCGGGGCCTTCGCCGGCGGGATTTGCCTTGACTGCGACCGTAGCCCAGGTAGCCTCACGAGCAATGCCACTTAACTTCTTCTTACTGACAGTTCGTATGGCGGTCTCGCGGGCGATCGAGCGATCGCGTGCCTGAGCGCGCAGCGGCCCCGCGACCGCGCCGTCGTGGGACCTCGAAGCTGCACTCGCCCGCGAATCGGCGCACCTGACTTGACTTGACTTTGCCTGCGGTTTTTTCGCCGCGGACTCGCTGACCGCCATGCTTTCTATCGCCGAGACGACCTCGAAGTACCGATTTTCGGCATCGCTCGCCACCGCAGTGGCGCTCGGATGCCTCGTCGCCCCCGACGGCCTGAGCTCGCCGCTGCTCGGGCTGTTCCTGTTCGGCGGCGCCGCCTTCCTCGTCGCCGGCTTCGTCGCCCTCGACCTGGTCGGCGCCGTGCTCCCGGCGGGCGGGCTGACCGTCCGCAGGCTGCGGCGGGTCGCGGCGCTGATCATGACCGCCCCGCTGCTGCTGCTGACCGCGCTGATCCTCGGCCTCCAGTCGCCGGCGGCGCTGACCGTCGCGCTGCCCGCCGGACTCGTGTTCGCGGTCGCAGTGGTGGTCGCGGTCGAGCGCCTGGCCCCGCGCCTCGGCGCCCCGGAGGACCCGCGCTTCTGGCTCGCCACCGCCGTCGCCGCCATCGAGCTGGTCGCCCTCTTTCTCTACGTACATGTCTCCGAGGACACCTTCGCGGTCGTCCGCCCCGGCACCGAGCGCCTGCACGCCGTGCTCTGGTTCGGCACCTGGGCCGTCTCGCTGGCGCTGCTGCTGCCATGGGGCGCGCGCGTGGCCAGCCGGGTCGGCGCCGCCCCGCGCTCGCGCTGGTGGGCGGCCTGGAGCGGCCTGGCGGCGCTGGTCGGCCTCGGCTTCATGTTCGCCGACCGCCGCTTCATGGTCGGCCTCTACCCCGCCGTCCATTTGTGGCTGCAGCTCGTCGCGGTCCTCAGCCTCGACGCCGCTTTGAGCCGCTGCCTCGCCCAGCTCCAGCTCGAGCGCTGGCGCGTCGCCCCGGCCACCCTTCGCAAGCTCGCGCGCGCCGGCGGCCTCGCCCTCGGCCTCGTCGCCGCCGCGGCCGCCGGCTTCGCCGTGGTCGCGTTCGGCGGCTACGCCAGCGACCGGGGCTTCCGCGCCCAGGTCGGCGACTCGACGGTCGGCACCTCGATGATGCGCTACCTCCGGCGCGGCGAGGGCCGCACCCGCGGCCACCTCAAGGAGCTCGACCACCCGCTCTACCACGACGTCAAGGCCCCGAAGAACGACTGGAACATCATCCTGATCAGCGTCGACGCCCTCCGCGCCGACGCCCTGCCCGACCCCGACAATACCGACAAGAGCGCCGCCCCCCGCCTCTCGGCGCTCGGGGCCCAGTGCGCCGATTTCCGCCACGCCTACGCCCCCGGCTCGCGCACCGCGATCGGCATGGGCGCATTGATGTTAGGCCGCTACAGCGCCCACATTCAATGGGACCTGTGGATGTGGGACGGCAAGTTGATCAATCCCAACACCGCCACCGCCAAGGACATCCGCGGCCTCACCAACGGCGTGCAATACACCACGATCCCGCAGATCCCGCCCGAGGGCAACCTGGCCCAGCGGATGAAGGGCGCCGGCCTGCGCACGCTCGCGACCCCGTGGGACGGCTACAGCCGGTTCTTCCGCAAGGACGCCGGCTTCGACCCCGGCTTCGACGAATACACCGACTTCAACACCATGAGCTTCCGCGAGCCGGCCAGCCCCAAGGTCCTGCCGCTCGCGCTGAAGCAGCTCGACAAGGCCAAGGGCAAGCGGTTCTTCCAGTGGATCCACCTGTTCGACCCGCACGAGTCGCACGGCGACCGCGAGGCCTACGCCGAGCTCGTGCAGACGATGGACGGGGCGATCGGCGAATTCATCGACGGCCTCGAGCAACGCGGCCTGCGCGACAAGACCGCGATCTTCCTGGTCGCCGACCACGGCGAGGCGCTCGGCGACCACCGCAACAACACCCACGGCACCTCGCTGTACGAGGAGCAGGTGCGCGTGCCGATGATGATGTGCCTGCCCGGCCGCGGCGGCCAGGTGTTCCGCCAGCCGGTGTCGACGCTCGACGCCACCGCCACCATGCTCGCCCTCGCCGGCGGCGACCTCACCGGCATCGACGGCGTCAACCTGCTGCCGCTGATCGAGGACGGCACCTATCCCGCGGAGCGGCCGGTGTTCACCGAGCTGCACCGCTACATGTCGAACCAGGCCCAGCGCACCACCGACCTGCAGGCCGTCATCCACGGCCGCTGGAAGCTGATCCGCGACCTCAAGAACGACACCGCCCAGCTGTTCGACCTCGAGAACGACCCCAAGGAGGAGCAGAGCGCGCTGTCGACCCGTCCCGACGTCGCCGACGACCTCGAGGACCTGCTCGACGCGCTCAACGCCGACCGCGCCAAGCCCAAGCCGCCGAGGCCGCTGTTCGCCGCCAAGCCCGCCGCCTTCGAGGTCGCCCAGGACTCGGTCATCCTGTGGGCCCGCTCGACCCTGCCGGCGCCGATCCACTTCGAACTGGCCAAGAACGCCAGGTTCAAGGACGCGCTCGAGACCTCCGCCAAGGACGTCACCCCCGAGGGCGATCACGTCCGCATCGTCGACGTCACCGGCCTCAGCCCGGGCACGCGCTACTGGTACCGCGCAGTCCTCACCCACGAGGGCGAGCGCCTGGTCAGCGACACCGCCAACTTCACGACCGCGCCCGACAAGCCGCGCAACATCAAGATCGCCTGGAGCGCCGACCTGCTGGCCGACAACGCCCCGTTCCAGATCTTCGGCCCGCTCAAGCGCGAGAAGCCCGACGTGTTCCTGATGCTCGGCGACACCATGTACGCCGACATCCCGAAGAAGAACAAGGGCAAGGACCTCAAGACCTACCGCGCCCGCCACAAGCTGGTCCGCCGCGACGAGGCCCTGCAGTCGTTCCTCGCCTCGACCGCGACCGTCGCGGTCTGGGACGACCACGAGATCAGCAACAACGCCCACCGCGAGACCGAGAACATCGCCGTCGCCCGCCAGGTGTTCCGCGAGCAGTGGCCGGTGCGCAGCGCCGACCCCGACGACGTCGGCCTCTACCGCTCGTTCCGCCCGGCCCCGCAGGTCGAGGTGTTCATGCTCGACGTCCGCAGCTTCCGCGACCTGCCCGGCCCCGGCAAGACCATGCTCGGCGAGGCGCAGAAGGAGTGGCTCGTCACCTCGCTGAAGACGTCGACCGCGCGCACCAAGCTGGTGGTCTCCAGCGTGCCGATGTTCGTCCCGTTCGGCAAGGACAGCTGGCACGCCTACCCCGAAGAGCGCGACGAGCTGCGCACCGTGTTCGCCAGCGAACCCCCGGGCACGGTGATCGTCCTGTCCGGCGACTACCACCTCGCGTGGCACATCGTCGACCGCGAGACGGGGATCCACGAGCTCGTCGCCGGCCCGCTCGACGCCTGGGTGTTCGAGGACATGCTGCCCCAGCACGTGCCCGACGTGGCCAAGCACGGCGGCTTCGCCATCATCGACGGCCCCAACTACGGGGTGCTGGAGGTCAAGCAGGACGGCTCGGTCGTGGCCCGCTACCACGACGACAAGGGCAAGCAGAAGTACCGCACGGTCCTGACCGACCCGGCGGAGGTGCCCGGGCCCAACGCGGCGAAGCAGCCCTCCGCCGCGCCCGAGCCGACCGTCACCGGGTCTTCTTCAGCTTCGGCAAGCACTGCCCCGCGACGCTGACGAGGCCCTCGGCGCAGCGCGAGGCCTTGGCCGCCACCGCGGTCGCCGGCTTGATCAGCTTGCGCAGCGCGTTGCTGCGCTGCATCGTCGGCTTGATGAGCGGCGTCAGCTTCTTGACGTCGGTCTGCTTGGGCGCGACCCAGTTGTCGGCGACGACGTCCTGGCGGTTGACGAGGTCGAGCTGGATCGATCGCAGGTCGATCGACTGGCAGCCGATCATCGGCGTGTCGTTGCCGGAGCTCGAGTCGACCGTGCACTTCATCGAGGTCAGCACGCCGCGCGAGTTCTTGTTGAACGTCTCGGTGCGCGGGTCCTCGCCGGTCTTGCCGCTGAGCATGCCGTGGTACTTGATGTTCTGGAGCCCCGCGACGCAGTCGTCGTAGGCCTTCTTGTTGAGCACCTTCAGCGGCGCGCAGACCGCCGCGACGTCGGGGGAGACGAAGGCCGCCTTCACGCCGGTGCCCGCGTACGAGCACTGGGCCAGCGTCTCACCCGGCGTCGGCGCCGCCAGGTCGAACACCGGCGTCTTCAGCGTGGTCTCGAAGGTGGTGTGGTCGGCCTTCGACTCCTCCATCCGGATCTTCAGCGTCGACAGCAGCTTGCGCACGTCGAGCGGGTCGCCGCCCGTGTGGTCGGACTTGAACGTCAGGTTGGCGCTGAAGTTGACCGGCCCGCCGCCCATCTCGCGGTCGCCCTTGGTGTTGCTGAACTGGCCCGTGGTGGTCGCCAGCGCCTGGCTCAGCTTGCTGCGGATCCCGTCGCTGGCGTCGCGCGCCGCGTAGCACTCCGACACGTAGCGCATCGGGAATTGATCGTACTCGGCGACCACGAAGTCCTCGAAGTCCTTCCACGTGTTGTACAGCGACTCGCAGGCCGGCTTGCCCGCCCAGTCGACGTCGCAGTCGCGCGCCCGGTTGCGCATGTCGGCGAGCTGGGCCTGGTAGAAGGTCCGCCGCGACTTGATGTAGGCGATCCGAGCTTCGCGCTTGGCCGGCGTGGTCCCGAGCGCGAACAGCTTGGCGTTCTGGACCATGAAGTCCGAGTCGTCGATCAGCGCGGTCAGCCCCCACGCCGCCTCGGCCAGCTTCGTCAGCTTCTGCTCGGAGGTCAGCGGCGCCAGCGGATTGCCCACCGGCCAGTTGGCGACGATGTCCTCATACGGCACCGCCATCAGCTTGAACGTCTGCTTGGCCCCGTTCTGGCCGGGGAACGCCTGCACCTGCTGCAAGAACTGGTCGACCGACAGGCTGGCGCTGCTCGTCCCGCTCGAGGTGACGTGGATCTCGAGGTCCTGGGTGTTGCTGGCCTGCTTGAGCTTGTTGATCGTGCTGACGCCGACCTCGGCGTTCATGGTCGCGTACTCGACCCCGATCACCCCGCTGGCCGCCAGCTTGCTCTCCGTCAGGGTGTCGCGCACCGACAGCTGGACCGTGCCGAAGAACCACCGGCCCTTCTGCTCGCCGATCACGATGTAGTCGCCGCACTGCTGGCGGAACGCCGGCGTGCCGACCATCGCCAGGTACTCGGGCTTGAGGTTGATGTCGCCCGCGACGAACTTCATCGGCTCGACGTTGTGGTACTTGGCGAGGATCGTGTGCGTATTGAAGTTGGTCTTGGTCGTCTGGAAGAAGTCGACCTTCGAGCTGGCGTTGGCGCTGACGAGCCCCATCGACGCCGAGAACTTGGTATTGACCGCCAGGTTCATCTCGTCGGCCAGCTGCGAATTGGACACGATCGAGCTGAACTTGAACTCGTCGCCGCTCGCGCCCGAGCCGTCGAGCAGGCCCGCGCCGAACTGCACACACTGGCGCAGCACGTATTCGCGGCTGATGCTGTTGTAGCCGTATCCGCGGCCCGTGAGCGTCTTCGGCGGCTCGAGCTCGAGGTACTGATCGGCCGCGAGGACCGTCTGCGCCACGCCGAGGGTCAGAAGACCGCAAGTCACACCCGCCAGCCGCTGCCTGGTTCCACTTCGCATCGTCCACTCCTTGCGCGCTCCGGCAAGCGACCGCGCCCGAGGGCCAGTGCCCCCGGCGTTCGCAATCGGCTGGGAACGCGTCGACACAAAGTGAAAGTCGAGGTGAAAACAATTGCGACGATCTGCACGAGCGAGCTCGCCCGCGCGAGCGTGATACGATCGCCCGCGTGCGAACACGATGCGCGAGCTCGGGGTGGTTCGTCGCGGTCGCGCTCACGAGCGCGTGCGGTGGCGGTGGCGGTGGCAGCGACAGCGACGATCCGTCGAGCACGGGCGCGGCGACGACCGCGTCGACCTCCGCGACGACGAGCGACAGCGACCCACCGACCACGACCGTGGACCCGTCGGGCGTCGCCACCACCGACGGCCCCGCGACCTCGACCGGCGACGACACCGGCACCACCGGCGCGCCGCCGACCGCGTGCGCCGACGACTGTCATTATATCCGCGCCGGCGCGACCGGCAGCGGCGCCGACTGGGACGACGCCCTGGCCGAGCTGCCGGCCGAGCTCGTGCGCGGCCACGTCTACTTCATCGCGACCGGCACCTACCCCGCCTACCAGTTCGACGACCCCGAAAGCGGTGACGCAGTCATCCGCGTGGTGCGGGCCGGCGCCGACGACCACGGCACGGAGGTCGGCTGGGACCCGGCGTTTGCCGCCGGCGAGGCAGTGTTCGGCGAGCTGCGCTTCGCCAGCGGGCGCTACGAGTTCGACGGCCGCGACGCCACGCGCGTCGTCGGCGGCTTCGAGAGCACCGTCGTCGACATCGCCGCGCCCGCGATCCACTTCATGCGCAGCGACGTCGACGGCGCCTTCGCCGAGCGCGGCGGCAAGCACGTCGGCGGCGCCTGCACTGCCATGAGCATCAGCGGCGACGACGTCGTGGTCGCCGGCAACCAGATCCACGACGCCGCCGACGATGGTGTCGTGGCCGCCGGCCTCGTCAACCTCTCCTTCACCGGCAACGTCGTGCACGCGCTCCACGGCTGCGGCACCGACGGTGACTGCGGCCCCTGCTACAACGGCCACAGCGACGGCCTCGAGCTGTTCGCGGTCAAGGACAGCGAGATCGTCGGCAACATGATCTACGACGTCGCCAGCACCGCCGCGGTGTTCTTCGGCAACTGGGCCGACGAGCTCGGCATGGGCGCGAGCGAGTACTGCGAGAACCTGCTCCTCGCCAACAACATCCTCTACAGCCCCGAGACCGGGTTCGTCGCCTACATCGAGGACGCGCGCGAGGTCCGGGTGCTGAACAACGTGATCTGGGGCCTGCACCAGGGCGCGTACGGCGGCCTGTCGATCGGCGTCAACGTCAGCGGCCTCGACCTTTACAACAACGTCGTCCTCAGCATCAACTACACGCACATCGGCGGCGAGTACGACCCGGCCGAGCACCGCGGCGACTACAACCTGTTCGGTTATTCCCTGGGACAGTGGCAGGACGGCCCGCACGACCTCGTCGCCGAGGACCCCCGATTCGCCGCGATCGCCGGCGGCGAGGGACCCGCGAGCGACGACCCGCCCGCCGACGCGTTCGCGCCCGCCGCCGGCAGTCCGCTCGTCGACGCCGGCTGGCCCGGCGACGCCGACATCGTCATCCCCGCCCACGACTTCTTCGGCCAGCCGCGCGGCGACGCGCCGAACATCGGCGCGATCGAGTGACGGGCGCGCCGGCAAAACGTCATGCGCGCGTGGTAGCGTCGCGCCATGGTCGACCCGCATCGCATCACCTTCGAGTCCCACGGCGCGCCGATCGTCGGCCACTTGTTCGTCCCGGCGCGTGAGGGTCGACTGCCGGCGGTCGTGGTCGACGGGCCGCTCACCTCGGTGAAGGAGCAGGCCCAGGGCAACCACGCCCGCGCGCTCGCCGAGCGGGGCTTCATCGCCCTCGCGTTCGACCACCGCTTCTTCGGCGAGAGCGGCGGCCAGCCGCGCCAGTACGAGTCGCCGCCGCAGAAGATCGAGGACCTGCGCGCCGCGGTCGACTTCCTCGCGGCGCACGAGCGCGTCGACGACAGGCGGATCGGCGCAGTGGGCGTGTGCGCGGGCGCGGGCTACGTCGCCAGCGCGGTCGCCGAGGACCCCCGGATCCGCGCGTTCGCGGCCGTCGCCGGGTTCTTCCACGACGTGGCGATGCAGCTCAAATGGATGGGCCCGGCCGGCTTCGAGGCCACGATCGCCAGCGGCCGGGCCGCGCGCGAGCGCTGGGAGGCCACCGGCCAGGTCGACACCATCCCCGCCGTCGGCGAGGGCGAGGTCGCCATGCCGCTCGCCGAGGCGTTTAATTATTATGGCACCCCGCGCGGCGCGGTCGCCAACTACGTCAACGCCTTCGCGGTGATGTCGCGCGAGCACACGATCCCCTACGACGCCCAGGCCGCGGCGCCGCGGATCCGCGTGCCCACTGCGATCGTCCACTCGGAAAAGGCGCTCGCCCCGGCCCTGGCCCGCAGCTTCCACGCCGCGCTCGGCGGCCCCAAGGCGATCCACTGGCTCACCTCGCAGGGCCAGGTCGACTTCTACGACGACCCCCAGCTGATCGCCGCCGCCGCCGACATCGTCGCAGTGCACCTGCGCGCCGCACTCGGCTGAGACATTTTTAAGAAGAGAATAAAGATGTCCCGGAGGACAGGCGCATGAAGCGAGACGTACCACGCCTGCTCGTCGGCCCGGGCCTCGTCGTCGTGCTCGCGCTCGCGTGTGATCGCCAGAGCCCGCCGTACTGCGACAACCTGGAGGGCCTCGCGCGCCGCCTGCCCGAGCCCGGCGCGACCGAGGTGCCGGCCAACGCCCGGCTGTGGAGCAACCTCCCCGGGCTGGACTTTGAGGACATCGAGACCCTCGAGCTCGTCGGTCCGAACGGTCCCGTCGAGCTCATGCGCTCGATCGTCGACACGAACTTCGTCTGGAACGATTATCGCAAGGTCCCAGGCCTCGATCTGTGGATCTTCACGCCCGTCGAGCCGCTGGCGCCCGGCCTTCACGAGGTCGTCGGCGGTCACAGCGATTGGAGCTTCACCGTCGCCGACGCGGTCGACGACGAGCCGCCGCCGATCCCGGAGGTCGAGAGCATCGGTTACACCAGCGAGCGCGACGAGGGCGAGGCCTCCATCGCCCTCACCATGCCGCAGCCGCTCGTGGTCCTCGAGCAGGAGGGCCAGGCCGGGCTCGATCCGCTGCTGCTGTCCGGCGAGATCGGCGAGGTCTGGTCCGGCGACTGGCTGAGGCTCGGCCGCGGCCTCTGCCTCAACAACTGGGCCGCGCAGGCCGGGTCGCACACGCGGGTCCGCCTCAGCGCGTTCGATGTCGCCGGCAACCACTCCGGCTTCGGCGAGTGGATCGACCTCGACGTCCCCGACGCCTGCTCGGTGTCCTCGTCGCGCCCTCCCCCGCTGCTGCTCCTGCTGCTCGCGCTGTTCGGCAGGCGCCGCAAGGCTCGCCACACGAGCCGCGAATGACCGGTCATTCACAAGACAAATGCATGACATCGAAGTCATGATGACTCGCCCACTCGCATGACTCGCCCGCTCCCACCGGCGCGAGGTCATGCGTGGTCTCTCCCGTGAAGCGAGGCCGCCGACCTCGCGCTCGCTGAGCCCGCCGTGGCGCGGCGATGGTAGCCTGCGCGCGTGCCCGGCCTCCTGACCGCCCTCGCGCTGCTCACCGCCCTCGCGGTCGCGGCGCTCCTGCGCGATCGCCTCGGCACCGCGGCGGCGCTCGGCGTCGCCCTCGCCGGCACCTTCCTCGTCGCCAGCGCGGTCGGCCTGCTCCTCCTCGACCTCGGCCGGCTGCAGCCGTGGCCTCTGCGCCTCGGTCTGCTCGGCGCATTCGCAGCATTCGTACTCCTCGCATTCGTCGCGCGTCGGCGACTGCCTCCCGTCACTCCCATCCTTGCGCTCCACGCTCGCCCGCTCGCGCTCGGCCTCGGCGTCCTGCTCGTCGCCGGCGTCGGCCTGCGCCTGTGCCCGTCGCCCTATCTGCAGGGCGGCCAGGATCAGGGCATCTACGTCAACGTCGGTCATCACATCGCCCGCACCGGCGGGCTGCGTCCGGTCGATCGATTGCTGCGCGGGGCGGTCCGCGGCGTCCCGCAGGCCGACGTCCTGGCCGCCTACCGCGTCCAGCCGCAGCCCGAGGATTCGCCGCTCGTGGGCGTGCGCGAGGGTCGCTGGACCGCGGGGCTCCACATCGAGGACGCCCGCGCGGGTCGCCTGGTCCCCGCCTTTTTTCACCTGATGCCGGTGTGGTTCGCCATGTGCGAGCTCGACTGGGGCTTCGCGCGCTCGACCTGGCCGCTCGTGCCGTTCTGGGCCCTCTCGGCGCTCGCGCTGTTCGGCCTCGCGCGCCGCCTCGCCCTGGACAGCGGCAATCCGCTGGTCCGCCGCCGCGCCGGCGCGATCGGCCTCGTCGCCCTCGCCGGCCTCGCCCTGCATCCGCTCGACCTGTGGATCTCCAGCTTCACCGTCACCGAGAACCTCGCCCGCGCCTGCCTGCTCGCGGCCGCCTGGCTGGCCCTCGAGGCAGGTGCCGCCGAGCGCGACGATCGCCCCGGCGCGCGGCTGCTCGCAGTCCTCGGCGGCCTCTGCTTCGCCGCCGGCGCCTTCACCCGCGGCAGCTTCGTCGCCCACGCGATCGCCCTCGCCCTCGCCCTGCTGCTCGCGCGCGACGAGGCCTCGCGCAGCCGCCGGGTCCTGTTCGCAGCGCTGGTCGGCGGCACCACTCTCGCGGTCGTGCAGGCCGTCCTGCACTCGTGGCCTTACTTCTTCTCCGCCGCCGCCAACCACTTCCACGTTCCGCGGCTCACCCCGCGCCCCGCAGTCGCAGTCGCCTGGACGATCGCCGCCGGGGCCGCGCTGCTCCTCGTCGATCTCGGCCTGCGCCGCCTCTCCGCGCCGGCCCGCACCGTGGCGCGGCGAGTGCTGCGAATCGGCGCCGGCCTGGCCCTCGCCCTCGCCGCGTTCGTGCTCGTGCAGCGCGCCTGGCTCGGCGGCAGCGAAACCGGCCCCGACCAGCAGGTGCTCGCGGTGCTCCTGCGCCACGGCGGACCGCTGCCGCTGCTGCTCGGCCTCGCCGGAGTGGGCCTCGCAGTCCGCCGCGCCGACGCGCAGCGCCTGCCCTGGGTCGCCCTCGCCGCGGCGATCGTCCTGACCGCCGCGCTCAAGTCGGGCGTTCGCTACGAGTTCTACTACGCCCGCTACTTCGTGGCCGACGTCGTGCCGGTGCTGACCGTCGCCTCTGCCTGTCTCTTGGGACATCTCATTGCCCGCGCCGAGCGCCGCCAGGGCCCGCACCGCGCCGCCCTCGCTTTCGCCGTCCTGCTGCTGGCCTGGCTGCTCCCGCCGCTGCGGCTGCTCCCGCGCGAGGTCTACTGGACCCGCGACCTCGCCGACGACCCCGCGGAGCTGGCCGGCATTTTTGAACATGTCCCCGAGGACAGCCTGCTCTTGTTCGACGACCGCGCCCCCGGCCGCTGGCGCGGACTCCTGGCCGCCCCGGCCCTGCTGTCGTTCGGCCGCAGCGCGCTCGCAGTGCCGCCCGGCGGCCACATCGTCGAGGGCGCGCTCAAGGCCGGCACCCCGGTGTTCCTGCTCTCGGGCGGCTGGGAGCCCGCCGATCGCCAGCTCTGGCCCTCGCCCGCCCACGGCCCCTGGCGCACCCGCGTCGTCGCCCGCGGCATCTACCACGCCCCGCGGGCCGAGACCGTCGAGGGCGGCGTGCCGGCGCGCCTGGTCGACGGCGGCGGCCCGTGGGAGCTGCAGCAGCTCGACAGATCGATCTGGCGCAGCTCCGGCGCCTTCAGCCTCTACCCCGACAGCATGTACGTCGCCGCGAGGCCGGCCGGCTTCGTCACCGAGCCGCTGCCGCTGCCCGCCGGCGCCCGCATTGAACTTCGGCTGCCCGCCGGCGCCCCCGACTGCGAAATCACTGCCGCCCTGCACGCCGACACCGGCCCGCTCGCGCTCGCCTCGCTGCCGCGCGAGCCCGACGGGCCGCTGCTGTGGGCCTTGCCCGCCTCGCCGCCCGCGACCGCTGCCCTGGTGATCGCTGCGGAGTGCGGCAGCACGTTCGCGTGGCGCTGGCTGAGCGTACGCGCGGCGCCATGATATGTCCGAATGGACATATCGTAAGAGACACGTCCCGAAGAGCCGGCCCCGCCGCTGTCGACGGCGGCATCTGGGCCGTCGACGGTAGCGGCCGTCTGCTCCGCCGCGAGCCCCCCGCGGCGGGCATGACTGACCCATGCGCCATGTCCCTCAAGACATGGCGCATGAGACACTTCGATCACCCGCCGATCGGGATCTCGATCTCGAGCATCTCCGGGAACATCAGCGGCACGCTGACCGTCAGCTCCTCCGACAGGATGATGCCCCCGTCCACCGTGCAGTGGCCGTTGGGGCTGGGCGAAGCGCAATCGCAGGTGCCGACGCACTGCTGGGCGGCCTTGACCGTGATCTCGTACGTGCCTGCCGGCCGCTCGCGGGCCGCCACGCACTCGCCCGCGCAGCCGGGCCCCGGCGCGCACTCGGCCGTCATCTCCATGAATTCGACGTCGGCCCCGGCCCACAGGATCGAGAAGCTGGCCCCGGGGTCGAGCCGCAGGCCGGCCGGGACGACGCAATCGTCGCAGCCGAGGATGCACTCGCCCGCCATCAGGAGCTCGCAGGGCGCGGGGGAGCAGGGTTCGAACACGAAGAAGTGGTTTTGTCCGTCGCCGTCGAGGATGTCCAGGTCCGGCAACCCGCTGCAGCCCACGGCCCCGAGCCAGAGCGGCCCCGCGCTGGCGTTGGTGAGCGTGATCGTGGTCTGCTCGGCGGTGGTCTCGTCGGGCAGGAACGCCTCGCAGGACGCCGGCGTGCCGGTCGTCGTCGAGGTCGGGCTCGTCTCTGTCGACGTCGGCGTCGTCGTCGTCGTCGTCCCGTCGCTCGTCGCCGTGCTCGTCGTCTCGAGCGTGGTCGTCGGTTCGGATTCGGTGGTCGTGGTCTTGCCCGGCCCGCACGCGGTGCAGGCGAGGGCGACGCTCATGGCGATGCTAAGTCTCAAGTCAACCTCGTGCGCCGACGGTAGCGGCGACCGCGACGACGCGTCCAGCGAAACCTCCCCGGCTCGCACACCGCCCGCTGCACGCATCGCCCTCGCGCCGACGTGAGGTCGTCGCGCGACGTGCTTCCTCACCACCGCGCACGCCCTGCGCCTCGCGGACCCCGCGCCGTGCATCCCTGTGCGCGCGTGCTAGGCTGCCCGGGTGCGCCTGATCCTCAACGTGCTGTGGTTCCTCGTCGCCGGCCTGCCGTTGTTCCTCGGCTACTTCGCCGCCGGCATCGTGCTGTGTCTGACGATCGTCGGCCTGCCGTTCGGGGTCCAGGCGTTCAAGCTCGCGCTGTTCGCCGCCTGGCCTTTCGGTCGGGTCGTCGTCACCGTCCCGGGCGACGGCGGCGCGCTGTCGGCGGTGGGCAACCTGCTGTGGCTCGTCTTCGCCGGCATCTGGCTCGCCATCGGGCACCTGCTCGCCGGCCTCATCCTCTGCCTGACGATCATCGGCATCCCGTTCGGCGTCGCGTGCATGAAGCTCGCCGGCCTCGCGTTGACGCCGTTCGGCAAGACGATCCTCAGCGTCGAGGAGGAGCGCCGGATGCACCAGCCGCACAACGTCGTAGTGTCGGGCCTGTAGCTGCCGAGGCCTTGACGGACCCGGCGGGCTCGGCAAGGCTCGCCGCCATGTCGAACAACCCCCGCACGTTCTATTACGGGTCCGGCTCGCCTTACGCGTGGAAGGTCTGGCTCGCGCTCGAGTTCAAGCAACTGCCCTACGAGTTCAAGCTGCTGTCGTTCGACAAGGGCGACACGCGAGCGCCGGAGTTCCTGGCCCTCAATCCCCGCGGCAAGGTGCCGGTGCTGGTCGACGAGGGCCACGCGCTGTACGAGTCGAGCGCGATCGTCGAGTACCTCGAGGACAGGTACCCCGAGCGGCCGCTGCTCGCCCGCGACCCGCTGACCCGCGCCCTGGCGCGGCGGATCTCCGCCGAGGTCGACGTCTACTTCAACACCGCCACCCGGCCGCTCGCGCTGATGGTCTTCGGCCGCGAGAAGTCCACCCCCGAATCGCTGGCGGCCGCGCGCGAGGGCGTCGTCGCCGAGCTGCAGCGCTTCTCCGGCTACCTCGGCGACCGCGAGTACTTCGCCGGCTACCTCGGCCTCGCCGACTTCAGCTTCTACCCGCACTACCGCCTGGTGCAGCGCTTCGACCTGCGCCTGCCCGACCTCCGCCTCGCCGACGCGCTGCCGGCCAACCTGCGCGCCTGGCAGGAGCGCCTGACCGCGCTGCCTTACCACGACCGCACGATCCCGCCGCACTGGAAGGCGTGACCGCCGAGCGACCTACTCGGTCGCTCGCACCAGCCGGATCTCCACTGGCGCCGGGGCCCGCAGGTCGACGGGCACCGGCGTCTCCGCAGTGAACAGCAGCTTGTCGTCGACGTCGCGCAGGCTCGCGCTCACCCCGTACTGTTTGTTCGGCTCGATCTTCGCGCCCTTCACCTCGAGCTCGAACGGGATGGGCACCAGCGTCGCATTGAAGTTGTCGGCGGCGACCACCCCGAGCGTCGCGTCGGCGTGCTGCAGGTCGACCACCTTCACGTGCAGCATCGCCCCAGGCGGCAGCGCGATCCTCTCGCGGTAGAACGCCTTCCCCTCCACAGTCACCGTCTTCACCGACGAGCTCGTCTCGCCGTTCTTGTCGGCGCCCTGGCACGCGGCCAGCGGCAGGGTCAGGGCGGCACACACGGCCAGGCACGAACGGCGCATCGAGCTCTCCTCGGACGTGGGAAGGAAATCGCGCGACAGCATGACCGAGGTGACGCCGCGGCCGCGCTGCCTCGCGCGATGGGGCGAGCGCGGTCGAAATCCGGAGAATCACAGCACCCCGCGCCGGCGACGCATTCGAGGGGCGCAATTGCGCAGGAGGCGCTCGACGAGCCGCACGAGCGGGCGGCCGCGCTGACTTGTGCTCGGCGCGGCCATCGCCCATCCTCCGCGCCGTGACGCGCCCGCTCGCTTACGCCTCCCTCGCCCTGCTGCTGGCCGCCTGCGGCTCCGGCGAGGACGAGCCCAACACCACCGACGACGCCACCTCGACAACCACCGGCCCCGCGGAGGAAGAGCCGTTCGGCTTCGTCTGCGCGAGCATCCGGAGGGCCCAGAGCGTCGAGGCCGACCCATTCGTGGGCACCGCCCAGATCCGCCTCACCCTCAAGTACGATCAATGCCTGATCGACTATTATGACAAGCGGCACCCCGAGCATCGCTTCGACGCCGCCGAGGGCGCGGCGATCGTCGAGGAATGGCGCGAGCGGCTGTGCAGCGAATCCGTCGACGACCCCCTGGTCGGCTGCGAGGTCGCTGCCTCGGCCCAGACCTTCGACGAGGACGCCTCGAAGTTCGAGATGGCCATCATCTATCGAATCGCCGACCCCACCCAGATCGACGGCCGCGTCCTGCTGTGGGGCCCCGGACCGGTCGACGCCACCGCCGAATGCGAGGCCGGCCAGCTGCCCTCGGCGCGCATGACCTTGCCGACCGACCTCGTCGGTCTCGACGCCGGCGGCGCCCCGCTGTGGAACGCGCAGAGCTGGTCGATGCCGCAGAGCGTGTTCAAAAGTGACGCGCTCGGCTGCATCGAAGTCGACGCCGGCCCGGTATGATGGACGCGCCGGCCTGAAGTGCTGTTCGGGAGTCGACGTCGACCGCGGCGCGAGCCCGCGTCCTGCGCATCTTGCCCGTATCGGCGCCTGGGCAGATCATCGAGCCCATGCCGAGCCGCGAGCCCCGCATTGCGCGCTGTTTCCTCGTCATCGCGGTGATTGCGTGCGGCCCCGAGAGCCCGGGGCAAACTGCGACCACCGAGGCGCCCAGCGCGACCACCACGACATCGGCCACGACCACCGGCGCTGCGACGACAACGTCATCGACCACCACGACGAGCGCTGCGTCCACTGACGCCCCCACCGGTCCGGCCACCACCACGGGCTCCCAGGACTTCGTGATGATGCCCGACCTGCCGCCGCCGGTCGCATGCGACCCGTGGAACGACACATGTCCCCGGGGACAGAAGTGCAAGCCCAACGACAAGGACGGATGGCAGGCCGTATGCGCCGACATCGACGACGATCCCGCCGGCGTCGGCGAGGCGTGCGAGTCGGACGAGCTCGCGTCCTTCGACGATTGCCCCGACGGCACCATGTGCTTCGGCTTTCACAAGGGCCCGGACAGTCTGCGCTGCACTCCCATGTGTGAGGGCACGCCCGAAGCCCCGTCTTGCGCCGATGTCTGCAGCGGCTGCTTGAAGTTCGAAGACGGGTTCTTCGGAGTTTGCCCGGTCCGCTGCAACCCGCTCGCCGACGACTGTCCCGCAGGCCTCGGCTGCGTGACGTACGTCTTCGAACCGCGGTTCTTCTGCTTCCTGCCCTCGCAGAGCGTCAGCGGAGCCGGCGAGCCGTGCCTGAACCCGCTCTCTTGCGAGGCCGGCACGGCCTGCCTCCCCGCCAACATGCTCCCGTCCTGCGCCGGCGAGTCGTGCTGCACTCCCGTCTGCGACCTGACCCAACCCGACCCCTGCGACGCCGCCTACCCCGGCACCGTATGCGCGGCGTGGCCCACCGTGAACCCGGATTTCCACGCCGAGTGTCTCCCGCCGGAGCAGGGCCTCTGTATGGCTGCACCGTGAGCCGGCCAGCAGGCGCATGGCGCTTGTTTGCCCACAAGCTACCACGACGTGCATGTCGCGCTCGCCAGGTTCGGGCGCGCCCGCGGCTCGTGCGCCGCGCGGAGTTTCGTAATTGCCCCGCCTCGACGTGGCCCGCATCGCTAGCTCGCGGGCCGGCGCGAGCGAACCCGATCTCCGCGTCATGCTCGCCGCGACGTCGCAGGGTCGACGATCGCCGATCGATCCCGGCCTCCCTGCGATCCGTTACCCTCGGCCGATGCACCGCTCCTTGAACGTATTCGGCGACGCGCGCCTCGTCGTCGCGCTCGCCTCGCTCGGCCTGGCCGCCTGCGGCGACAACGGCACCGCCACCGACAGCGCCGCGAACTCGACGACCACCGCTCCTGTCACCGCCACCGACGGCACCGCCAGCACCACCACGACGGACGTGCCCACCGGCACCGGTTCGACCGCCACCGAGGGCTCCGGCTCGATGAGCGAGACCGTGAGCCCGACGGAGCCGCCGACCGGCACGAGCACCACCGACACCGCCACCACCGACACCAGCGGCCCGGTCAGCGCCACCGACACCACCACCGGGACCACCGGGCCGAGCTGTCAGGGGGCGGAGTGCTGCGAGATGGGCCAGATCTTCTGCGGCGAGGAGTGCTGCAGCGTCGGCGAGGTCTGCAACTTCACCAAGTGCGAGCTGCCCGGCGCCGATTGCAAGGAGAAGGCCGACTGCGCCGAGACCGAGTATTGTGATTACTCCCTCGGCGAGCCCGACGTGAAGCCGCCCGACCCCATGTGCATGGGCGGCGTCGCCGAGCCGACCGGCAAGTGTCTGACCAAGCCCCCGCTGTGCGGGCCCAACGATCCGCCGCAAGATCCGAACGACCCCGAGTGTCTGCAGAGCTGCGAGTACGCCACCGGCGGCGAGTTCACCCCGACCCTCAAGTTCGCCTGGGGCGGCGTCGTCGACCCCCCGTACAGCAGCGACATCATGATGACCCCGATCGTCGTCCAGCTCGACGACGACGACTGCGACGGCAAGATCAGCGAGCGCGACATCCCCGAGATCGTCTTCTCCACCTTCACCAGCGGCCAGTACGGCGTCAACGGCTCCCTGCACGCGATCTCGATCGAGGACGGCCTCGTCGTCGACAAGTGGAACGTCCTCGCCGGCACCGTCAACCCGACCAAGCAGCTCGCTGGCGGCGACTTCGACGGCCAGCCTGGCACCGAGGTCGTCGCCTGCGGCAAGGGCGGCGAGGTGTTCGCGGTCAAGGGCGAGGACGGCTCGTTGCTGTGGACCGTCAACCAGACCTGCTTCATGCCGGCGATCGCCGACCTCGAGGGTGACGGCAGCGCCGAGGTCATCGTCGAGGGCGCGATCCTCGACGGCGCCACCGGTGCGGTCAAGGCCACCTTCGACCCGCCCCTCAACAGCTCGTTCGTCGTCAGCGACCTCGACGACGACGGCGTCCTCGACATCATCACCTCGAGCCGCGGCTACCACGCCGACGGCAGCGTGTTCGTCGACACCATGCTCGCCGATCAGAGCCAGTTCTACGCCACCCAGGACTGGAAGAGCCCGTGGCCGGCCGTCGCCGACTTCGACCTCGACGGCGTCCCCGAGGTCGTCGTCATCGACAACATCAATCACGCTCTCTCGATCTGGCGCCACGATCCCAACGCCCCGAACGGCTTCGCAGTCGTCCGCGGCCCCGTCGACATCAACGGCACCCTCGACCCCGCCTCGTGCGCCCCGGGTTCGTGGGGACGCACCCACGGCGGCGGTCCGCCGACGGTCGCCGACTTCGACGGCGACGGCGTCCCCGACGTCGGCACCGCTGGCGGCATCGGCTACGCCGTGTTCAGCGGCGCCGCGCTCGTCGATCCCGGCGTCGCCGGCCCGGACACCTTCCTGTGGGTCAAGAAGACCGTCGACTGCTCCTCGGCCTCGACCGGCAGCTCGGTGTTCGACTTCGACGGCGACGGCAAGGCCGAGGTCGTCTACTCCGACCAGAACCGCCTGCGGATCTACGAGGGCCCGACCGGCGACGTCCTGCTCGAGCGCTGCAACACCACCGCGACGCTGATCGAGTACCCGGTGATCGCCGACGTCGACAACGACGGCCAGGCCGACATCGTCGTCGTCTCCAACGCCTACGGCAAGGCCGACCCGAACATCACCTGCGTCGAGGACGGCGTCAACGGCCAGTCCGGCGTGCGCGTGTTCGGCACCGCCGGCGGCAAGTGGGTGCGCACGCGCCGGGTCTGGAATCAGCACACCTATCATATTACCAACATCAACGAGGACGGCTCGCTCCCCGTCGGCGAGGAGCCCAACTGGACCGCCGCCGGCCTCAACAACTTCCGCCAGAACAAGCAGCCCGACAGCGAGCGCGGCGCCCCGGACGCCATCGTCGCCATCGCCCCGCTGTGCGAGGACGACGATTACTCCCTGGTCGCCACCGTCCGCAACGTCGGCGAGGCCGCCCTGCCCGCCGGCGTCGTCGTCGGCTTCTACACCGGCGAGCCCGACACCGGCATGAAGATCGGCGAGCTCACCACCACCAAGGCCCTCTACCCGCTCGAGTCCGAGGCCCTCACGCTCCCGTTCAACGACGCCCCCGCGGACGTCAAGAACGGCGTCGTCGACATCTACGCGATCGTCGACGACACCATGGTCCCGCACCCCGAATGGCAGGAGTGCCGCGTCGACAACAATACCGGCACCAGCACCGGCAAGTGCCTCATCGCCGGGTGACGCCCGACGCGACGGGCCCGCTCGCTCGTGACCTCCGCCTGCGGCCTCTCGGTGGGTCGCAGGCTCGTCTCGCTCGCGGCGTCGAGCCCCGGCCCCTCACGGCATCGGCAGGTCGCACAGGTCGGGGTCGTCGGCGCACGCGTCGACTTTATTGTCGGAGATGCAGAACAACCCGGTCTCCAGCTGGAAGTCCGGCACCGCTCGCGCGGCGCAGGTCGGCAGCGCGGCGTTCTGCCCGATCCACAACAACTCGGTGGCCTCCAGCGCCCCGCCGGCGCCGAACTGGATCGCCATCACCGACGTCAACGCCGGATTCCTCTCGATCTTCACCTCCGTCGCGTTCGCCAGTTGCTCGAGCCCGTCGAGGCTCGCAAGCTGGAGGTTGTCGCTGATCCTCAGGATCGCGCTCGTCGTCAGCGACGCCAGCCCGGACAGGTCGGTCAACCCGAGCTCCCACAGCAGCACCTCCGTGGCCGTCTCGACGTGCGCCAGGCCGCTCAGCGTCGTCAGCTCGGGGCTGGTGAAGACCCACAGCTTGTCGACCTTCGTCAGCGATCCGAAGCCGGTGACCGCTGTCAGCGACGGGTTCTCCTGGATCAGCAGATCGCCGGTGCTGACGAGCGCCTCGAGCCCGTCGAGCTCGGCGAGCGCGTCGTTGCGCGTGACGCGGACGCTCGACACCGACTCGACGGCGTGGAGGCCGTTCACCGCCACGAGCGCGGGGTTGTCGCGGATCTCCAGCGCCGCGCCGATGGTCGTGAGCGCGTCGAGGCCCGCGAGGTCGACCAGAGCGTCGTTGTCGACGATCTGGAGGTCGCCGCCGATCGAGCTCAGCGCCAGCGCCGGCAGGCTCGGCAGCGCGGGGTTGTCGAACAGCTCGAATTCGCCCGCGACCTCCTCCAGCGCGCCGAGGCCCGCGAGATCGACGAGGTTCGGATTGCCGCGGACATGCACGCTGTGACCGACGCTGATGAGGTTGTCGAGCCCGGCGAGCGCGGTCAATTGATCGTTGGACTCGATGCTGAGCGAGCTGCTGGTCGACGCGAGCGCGTCCAGCCCCGCGAGCGACGACAGCGCGGTGTCGCGGATCGACACGCTCTCGACCTGGTTGAATTGGAACGCCGGCAGGCTCGTGAGCGGCAGCTCGCGGAGCGACAGGCCGCCCCCCGCGAGCTCGAGCTCCGCCAGCGCCTCGATGTCCACGAGTTTCGGGTCACTCCGTAACGTCAGGCCCCTGACGCGCTCGAGGTTCTCGAGCCCGGCGAAGGACACGAAGGTGCTGTCGCGGACCACGAGCTCCTCGCCGATCTGGCGCAGCGATTCGAGGCCCTGCATGTCCGCGCGATCGACCTCCTCGAACACGAGCGACCCCGTGATGCACTCGACCCCTGCGAGCGCGGCGATCGCCGCCTCGGTGTCCATCTGGGTGATCTCGACGTCGCCCTCGACGCAGTCTGCCGGCAGCCCCGTGGTGCCCGTCGTCATCGGCACCTCGCTCGTCGTCGGCCCTGTGGTCGGGACGACCTCCGTCGTGCTCGACGTGGTCGTCGTGGGCTCGACACCGGTGGTCCCCGTCGTGCCCTCGCTCGTGCTGGTGTCGCCGCTCGAGCCGGCCGTATCACTCGTCTCCCCTGGCGTAGGGCCGCACCCCGCCGCGAGACACACCACCAACACCGACACCGAGCGCAAGACCCTGACCATGCCCATCATGCTCCCACGCCCCCCAGGCAGACACCAGTCGCAGCGCCTCCGCGCGCGGGTGACCGAGCACGCGCCACTGCAGCGACGGAATCCTCGAGGCTCGGCCAAGCGCGCCCGACCCTCCGAACCACCGCACGGTACGGGACCCGATCCCTCGGATAAGCCCGCTGGTCCCCCACCTCGAATGGCAGGAGTGCCGAGCTCGACCCGCCTGCAGTTCACTCGCTGGCCGGGCAGCCAGGCACGCTCAACCGGGCCCGCGCCTGCTCCTCCAGCCGTCGCATCGCGTCGTGCAGGAGATCCTCGGCCGCGAGCGACGTGCCGCGTGGGATCACCCGCGACACCTCGGCGCCGTTGCTCGCGGCCACCGGGAACGCGCCCTCGAGCACCGGCTGGTCGGCGAAGCGATAGACCAACGCCCAGCCCTCCCAGCGGGCGTCACGCACGATCGCTTGCACGCCGGGTTCGGGGCTGTCCCCCAGCTCGCCCGGCTCGATGCGGCTCGACCTGAAGACCACGAGGGTGTCCACGGGCGCGAGCGTCTCCGCGGCCACGCGCAGGCCCGCGGCCTCGCTCGTCGGGGCCGACGACTTGTCGAGCGTATTCTGCGCGTCGGCCTTGTTCCACATGCGCTGGAAGCCTTCTTCCGTCAGGTTCATGCGCTCCCACTGCTCGACCTGGGTGGGCTTCTCGAGTAGGTACTCCAGCTGCGCAAAGTGAATGGTCGCGAGCTTGCTCGTCGCCACGCGGGGAGCACACGCCACGCTCGTCTCGCTCCCCGGCGCTGGCAGAGCAGCCTCGACCGCAGCCAGCTTGCTCCGGATCGGTCCGAGGGACTCGTACGCGGACCAGAACGCCTGCGCCTCCTCGGCTGATGGGCCCGATCCGCAGGCGGCAAGGAGCGCGACGAAGGGGATGGCGAACCGGCGATGCATCGGCGGCACGTATAACCTCGACGAGATGTTGATCGCAACACCTGGCGACGGCTCGTCGGCGGACAAGGAGCGCAGGCCGGCGTCGTCGCCCCGGTCCGCAGGCCGAACCGGCTCCCCCTCTGCAGGGAGCTCGACTGGACCGCCACCGGCCTCGACAACTTCCGCCAGAGTAGCCCGACAGCGAACGCGGCGCCCCGGACGCGAGCGTCGCCATCGTCCCGCCATGCGAGGACAACGACTGCTCTCGAGGACGTCGAGAACCACGTCGTCAACATCGACGCGATCGTCGACGACACCCTGAATGGCAGGAGTGCCGCCTCGACAACAATACCGGCACCAGCACCGGCAAGCCCCTCATCGCCGGCTAGCCGCGACACGCTCTCAGCCTGCGACCCTGCGACCCTCTCGAGGGTCGCGGGGTCGACTCCGCACCCTCGCGGCCGCGCTACGATCTCCGACCTCGACAAGAAACTTCGCAGCAGCGGCCTCATTCCGCGAGTCGCAGCGGCACATCTTCGACGCGATAGCCCCGAGAGAACAGCAAATACCGGCGCGAGCGCAGCAGCATCGGGCGGGCGAGCGCCTGATCGTCGCGCAGCGGGACCTCGAGCTGGTAGATCACAGTCGCGGTGTTGTTCTGGGCGAGATCGCGGACCTCCTGACCGGCGACCGTGGCCCGCTCGGGGAGCAGCGCGATCTCGCGGCCGCCGGCGAGCACCAGGCGTAGATTCGCGGGGATCATCGCCCCGCCATCGGAGCGGCTGGTGATGTCGACGGTGAGCCGACACGCGGTCTCGCCGCTCGGCTCGGCCGCGCAGCGATAGTCCGTGGCGCCGATCTGCAGCTCGCCGAGCCTGCGGGAACGAGAGCGCCCGGCCCATCGCGCCACCTCGGGCGCCGCCGCGCGCTCGAAGCACAGCTGCGCCGCGAGCAGGCGGTTCGTCCGCTCGCGCACCTCCGGCGCGTCCCAGCCGCGCAGCGACGCCGCCCGCTCCAGCGCCGCCTGCATGTCCGTCATGCCGCTGCCCGCGAGGCCGAAGTCCCAGTCGCGGGGCTCGAGCTGCGGGGCCCAACGCTGCAGGCTCGCGTCGAGCTGCCTCAGCGCATCGACGTAGGCCGACTGCACCGCGAACGCGTCGAGGTGCTCACAGCGGACGTCGATGGTCCCGCGCCACATCGCCCCGCTGGTCCCGGTGAGCGCGGCCCCCGACCGGTAGGGCAGCGTGAAGGCGATCAGCGGGTCGTCGGTGAACGAACTGCCGCCCCAGTGCACGTCGCGGTCGACCACTGCCATGCGCAACGCATCCCCCGGCGCGAACTCGGTGACGCCGTCGAGCACGAACATCTGCGGCACGCCGTCGGGCCCGTGCACCCGCTGCGGCGGCGTCTTGCCGGGCACCTCGTACACCGTGGTGAGCTCGACCTCGGTCAGCGGATCTGCGGCGAACAATCCGCGCCGACGAGTACGATCATAAGTCAGCCGGCACAGCAGCGGGGTGTTCGCGCCGCCGCTCGCGGGCCACAGCTCCCAGTAGCGGAACGACGGATCGAACGGAAAGACGCGCGACTGGCCGACGACCCACGGAGGCGCGGCCGCATGGTTACGCGCGGCCCGCCCGCGCAACTCGCCCGCATCGGACGGACCGGCATACCCCAGCGCAGCAGCTGGATCGACCTCGGCTGCGCGATCACAGGTCCGGTGAGCCGCCTCGAAGCGTGCAGCGGCGCAACCGGAGGCGAGCGTCGCAAGCGAGCAAACCGCGACGAGCAACCGAGCCCCAGGACAGTTTCTTTTTCTTTTAAAGAATATCGGCATGCACGGCTGCTCGCGGAGATCGTACAAAAATCCGCGCATCTGTGGGCTCTCGCGCGATGGTTCCCCGGTTCACGGCGACACCAGCTGCGCGCGCATGAACTGCCCCGAGACCGACAGCGACTCCATCGTCCACGGCCCGCCCGCGTCCTCCTCGGTCGCGCACGTGCCGGGGAGCAGCATCGCCGAGCTCTCGCGGTCGTCCGTGAACGACCACCCGACGAAGCTCACGCGCTGCGCGGGTCCGTCGAGCGCCGCGACGAACAGCGCGCTCTTCTCGTAGTCGTCGGGCGAATCGCCGTCGTAGCTCGCCGCCCCCCACTCCGTCACGAAGATGGGGATCCGGTCGAGGTACGGCACGATCTGCCCCAGCTCCATCGACGCCGCGTAGAAGTGGAACGTGTAGAGCACGTTCGCCGCGTTCGCGCCCGTGAGCGGCGCGTCGGCGACGTCCGCGAGCTCGCCCGAGTCGTCCGGCGTACCGACGATGATAGGCGCCAGCGGATCGTGCATGCGCAAGCTCGGGATCAGCGCGTCGGCGTAGGCCGCGATGCGCGACCATCCGACGCCGGACGGCTCGTTGGCGATCTCGTAGAGCACGTTCGGATGCCCCGCGTAGGTGGCCCCGAAGTAGCGAAAGAACTCCTTCGCCTCGTCGAGGCGATCGTTCGGGTCGAAGGACGTGACGTGCCAGTCGACGATCACGTACAGGCCGCGCGCGATCGCGTGGTCGATCATCTCGAGCGCGGCCGCGGCCATGCCCCTCGGGTCGTCCAGATAGCCGCCCTCCTCGACGTACACCGGCACGCGCAGCACGTCGATCGCCATGCCCTCGGGCGCCGCGAGGAAGTCGAGCGAGGCGTCCGTGATGCACGTGCCGAACGGGAACCACTGGATCCCCTGGTCGGAGACGCCGCGGAGCCGCACTGCCTCACCGTGCTCGTCCGTGAGCTGCAGGCCCTCGACGTGTAGCCGCCCGTGAAGGGCCACCGGCGAGCCCGGCGGCGGCGTCGCGGGTGCGCGCGGCTCGGGCTCGCCGAGCTCCTCGATGCCGCACGCGAGCCCGCTCGCCACCACGAGGAGCCCTGCGAGCAGCCGCCGACGAGACATACCGCAGCGTAACAAAGTGCGAGTGCTTCACGCACATGGACGCGGGCGAACTCGACGTTCGTGAAGCACACTGCGGACAGAAACAGACACGGCAGCGAGTGGGGCGCGCCGGCGCTAGACAACTCCGATGCGACGTGGCATTTTCGCGCAGGTGACCAGCAGACCCGCCGCAGCGCCGAATCTGCAGGAGCTCGTGAAGCTGCGCCGCGTCCGCGACCGCATGGACCGCGAGTACGCGAAGCCGCTGGACGTCGAGGCGCTGGCCCGCGGCGTCAACATGTCGGCCGGGCACCTCAGCCGTCAGTTCAAGCTCGCCTACGGCGAGTCGCCCTACTCCTACTTGATGACGCGGCGCATCGAGCGCGCGATGGCCCTGCTGCGTCGCGGCGACCTCAGCGTCACCGAGGTCTGCTTCGAGGTCGGTTGCTCCTCGCTGGGCACCTTCAGCACGCGCTTCACCGAGCTCGTCGGCGTCCCGCCCAGCGTCTACCGCCGCGAGGCGGCGCAGGCCACGGAGGGCATGCCGTCCTGCCTGGCGAAGCAAGTCACGCGACCGGTCAGGAATCGAGAAGCGCCGGCCGCGAGCCGCACCTAGCATGACGGCCATGGACATCACCATTCACGCCAGCTTCCTCCCGCACACCGATCCGGCCGCTTCCCTGGCCTTCTACCGCGACCTCCTCGGCTTCGAGGTCCGCAAGGACGTCGGCTACAACGGGCTGCGCTGGATCACCGTCGGCCCTCCCGGTCAGTCCGCCACCTCGATCGTCCTGCACCCGCCGGCCGCCGACCCCGGCGTCACCGAAGACGAGCGCCGCACCATCACCGAGATGATGGCCAAGGGCACCTACGCCAGCCTCCTGCTGGCCACCCCCGACCTCGACGGCGTGTTCGCGCGGCTGCAGGCCAGCACCGCGGAGATCGTGCAGGAGCCGACCGATCAGCCCTACGGCGTGCGCGACTGCGCCGTCCGCGATCCCGCGGGCAACATGATCCGCATCCAGGAGCAGGGTCGGGCCCCCCGGCGCACGCCGTCGTGACCGCCCTGGGCGCCGCTCCGTAGACTGCGGACCGTCGCCGAAGACGGACCGCTCAAACGCCGACAGATCGAGCCAGGGGCGCCGGCGGAGCGACGGCGGGCCCGCCCAACCGAGGGAGACACGATGAGCAAGGCCACCAGGACGGACACGCAGTCGCCTGCGCTGCACGCCGCCGACAACCACGATCGGATCCGCGTGCAGGGCGCGCGCGTCAACAACCTCAAGGACGTCAGCCTCGAGATCCCGAAGCGTCGCCTGACCGTGTTCACCGGCGTGTCCGGCTCGGGCAAGAGCTCGCTCGTGTTCGGCACGATCGCCGCCGAGTCGCAGCGGCTGATCAACGAGACCTACAGCGCCTTCGTCCAGGGCTTCATGCCGTCGATGGCGCGGCCCGAGGTCGACGTGCTCGACGGCCTGACGACCGCGATCATCGTCGACCAGGAGCGCATGGGCGCCGACCCGCGGTCCACCGTCGGCACCGCCACCGACGCCAACGCGATGCTGCGGATCCTCTTCAGCCGGCTGGGCAAGCCGCACATCGGCTCGGCGCAGGCGTTCTCGTTCAACGTCGCCTCGATCTCGGGCGCCGGCGCCGTCACCGTCGAGCGCGGCGGCACCACCACCAAAGAGAAGCGCAGCTTCAGCATCACCGGCGGCATGTGCCCGCGCTGCGAGGGCCGGGGCAACGTCAACGACTTCGACCTGTCCGCGCTGTACGACGACAGCAAGTCGCTCAACGAGGGCGCGGTCACGATCCCCGGCTACAGCATGGAGGGCTGGTACGGCCGCATCTTCCGCGGCTGCGGCTTCTTCGACGCGGACAAGCCGATCCGCAAGTTCTCCAAGAAAGAGCTCAACGACCTGCTCTACAAGGAGCCGACCAAGATCAAGGTCGACGGCATCAACCTGACCTACGCGGGGCTGATCCCGACGATCCAGAAGTCGTTCCTGTCGAAGGACGTCGACGGCATGCAGCCGCACATCCGCGCCTTCGTCGAGCGGGTGGTCACCTTCTCGGTCTGCCCCGACTGCAACGGCACCCGCCTCAGCGAGGCGGCCCGGTCGTCGAAGATCGAGGGCATCAACATCGCCGACGCCTGCGCGATGCAGATCAGCGACCTCGCCGAGTGGGTGCGCGGCCTCGACGAGCCGTCGGTCGCGCCGCTGCTGGGCAAGCTGCAGCACACCCTCGACTCGTTCGTGGCGATCGGCCTCGGCTACCTCAGCCTCTCGCGCCCGTCGGGCACGCTGTCGGGCGGCGAGGCGCAGCGCACCAAGATGATCCGCCACCTCGGCTCGTCGCTCACCGACGTCACCTACGTCTTCGACGAGCCGACGATCGGCCTGCACCCGCACGACATCCAGCGGATGAACAACTTGTTGCTGCAGCTGCGCGACAAGGGCAACACGGTGCTCGTCGTCGAGCACAAGCCGGAGGCGATCGCGATCGCCGACCACGTCGTCGACCTCGGCCCCGGCGCCGGCACTGCGGGCGGCACGATCTGCTTCGAAGGCACCATCGAGGGCCTGCGCAAGAGCGGCACCCTCACCGGCCGCCACCTCGACGACCGGGCCGCGCTCAAGAAGAAGGTGCGCAAGCCGACCGGCAAGCTGAAGATCCGCGGCGCCAAGGCCCACAACCTGAAGAACGTCGACGTCGACATCCCGCTCGGCGTCCTCGTCGTCGTCACCGGCGTCGCCGGCTCGGGCAAGAGCTCGCTCGTGCACGGCTCGCTCCCCGCAGGCGCGGGCGTGGTGGCGGTCGATCAGGGGGCGATCCGCGGCTCGCGGCGCAGCAACCCTGCCACCTACACCGACCTGCTCGAGCCGATCCGCAAGGCCTTCGCCAAGGCCAACGGCGTCAAGCCGGCCCTGTTCAGCGCCAACTCCGAGGGCGCCTGCCCGGCCTGCAACGGCGCCGGGGTCATCTACACCGACCTGGCGATGATGGCCGGCGTCGCCACCCCCTGCGAGGAGTGCGAGGGCAAGCGGTTCCAGGCCTCGGTGCTCGAGTACCGCTTCGGCGGCCGCGACATCAGCGAGGTGCTGGCGATGTCGGTGGCCGAGGCCAAGGCCTTCTTCGGCGCCGGCAAGGCGCGCACCCCGGCCGCGCACGCGATCCTCGAGCGCCTCGCCGACGTCGGCCTCGGCTACCTCAGCCTCGGCCAGCCGCTCACCACGCTGTCCGGCGGCGAGCGCCAGCGGCTCAAGCTGGCCACGCACATGGCCGACGAGGGCGGCATCTACGTCCTCGACGAGCCGACCACCGGCCTCCACCTCGCCGACGTCGAGCAGCTGCTCGCCCTGCTCGACCGCCTCGTCGAGTCCGGCAAGTCGGTCATCGTCATCGAGCACCACCAGGCAGTGATGGCCCACGCCGACTGGATCATCGACCTCGGCCCCGGCGCCGGCCACGAAGGCGGCCGGGTCGTCTTCGAGGGCCCCCCCGCCGACCTCGTCGCCGCCCGCTCCACCCTCACCGGCAAACACCTCGCGGACTACGTCGGCGCCTGACCGCAGCCGCGAGGGCGCTCGGTCAGCTTCACCTGACATGAATCGATGATTCGCTTCGAGGGTCCCCGCGGCGCCGACCCTTCGCGAACTGCGCGAGGCCTCGGCCGCATCGTCGCCGCCAGCGAAACGGACGAGTCACGCGCGATCGTCGAGAACGTCGAGTTCGTCCCCTCCGCGGCGAGCGGCGAACATCATCGCCGCCGCGCGGGCGCTCGCGGGTCGACGCGCTCGATGGTGTCGGGGCCGTCCCAGATGTCGGCGTCGGAATTGTCCTGCGCGGGGACCGGCGGGACGACCGAGGTCGTCCGTCCGTGACGGACCTGCGCCTCGGAGGCTTCGGCGTCGCCGGCCGGGGCAGGCGCAGGGGGCACTGAGGCCGCGCTCGCATCGCTCGCGGCCGCCGAATCGGCAGGCGTCCGCGCGGAGGGTCGCGTGGCCGCCGGACCCGCGCAGGCGACGAGGTTCGCCAGCAGCGTGACGGCGAAGGGCAGGCGGTGCGAGGGCCGGCGCGGCATCACCACGACAGTGCCATCGGAGCCGGCGTCCGGCAACGCGCGGCTGCGCGATCGCTCGTGACGGGGTGGTGCGTTTTTCGACCGTAGCTCGCTTCCCGTATCGGGGCGTCGCCCGTATCGAACGTCCGCGGCGCCGCTGTCGCGCGCCGCCCGATCCCTCGCTCGCTCTCGCTGCCTTGACGGCTTTCGGGCCGGCGCCGACCGTAGGTGTGAATGGCAATGCCCGGGCCAGCACTCCGGGTGCGGGTGGGCGTCGGCGAAGCGGGCACAGAGGGGGACCGAATGTACAAACCATTGATGAAGGTGCAACCGAACTCGAAGCCGGCACGACGGCCCGTGGAGGAGCGGGTGGTGGGAAGGCCCAGACCCGGGTGGAAGAGCTTCAACGAGTTGTTCAGTGAGTTCGACCCGGCGGTCACCCTCCGGCCCGACCACGCCCGGGCGCTGGCGGCGAGTCTCGTGGATGCCATGCAGCTCGAGGACGCCCGCGCCAAGGGCGCCGATGTGGCCAGGTCGCTGGCGATCCTCGGTGAGCTGCCGCTGATGCATCGCGTGCTCGGCGAGTTGGAAACGGCTTTCACCATCCGTAACGCGGTGGGCGGTCCTCCGGAGTCTCCGACGGACGAAATGTCGCTCCTCCGCGGCGCCGAGCAGATGGCGCGTGAGGGCCAACATCGGTCCGCGCAGCGGATGCTCAAGCTCGCGTTCATGCGCGCACAGGTCAACCTGCAGGCCTTCTCACGACAGCGGTCGCAGCGGGTCGAGGGAGGAACGCAGCCGCCGGCGGAGGGGGCGACGCAGGAGTTCAACGGAACGCGGCCGGAGGACGTCATGCGCGCCATTGTCTCGATGTATCGACGACTCGAGCGCGAAGCGCGAGCTGAAGGCCAACTCGAGCGGGCGGCTCAGATGGCCCGGCAGTCCGCGCTGCTTCTCACCGACCTCCCCAAGATCGCCGAAGACATCCCCAATCTGGCAGAACCCGGCCGGACCGCACGGGTGATCACGGCCGAATTGCAGCAGTCCGTCAACGAGCGGGGACAGGTCGGATACATGATCTCCGGCAGCGGATGCATCGGCTCGACCATCGGGTCCGGGTCTGGGAGGCGCTCTATCCCGCGCTGGCGGAGGAGGGTTCGGACCCGCTGCAGGCCCTGCTGGGGCTCATGGAGCAGGGGCTGCGCGTGTTCACCAAGCACTCCGAGTTCAACATTCGCGACTTCGGAATCAACTACCTCGATTCGGAGATGCCGCGAGACTATATCGGTCGAGTCGTCCAGGACTGCGGAGTCTATGCGCTCAACGTCGCCTACGAGCTCTCGCGGGTGATCCGGCGCGCCAAGCTGCGGGTCGAGATGCGCCTCGTCACGGCCATCGATCACGCGATGCTGGTGATCCACGATATCGAGAGAAAGCAGTTCTACGTGTTGAGCAATGACGTCGTGGAGGGGCCGTTCCCGTTCCAGGACGGCGAACCGCGGACCCGCGCGACTGCTCCTGCGCGCGAGTTCATGCGCAGCTACGCGAAAATCACCGGCACGAGGTTCGGATTCGGAAGGTTCCTCGAAGTCCCGCTCGCGGACCCGACCCTGGGCAAGAATCGCGAGGACGCGAGCTTCAAGGACTCGATGTGGGAGCGGTACGAGCTGGCCGCGGATTGGGGCTTCGTACGGACTCCGGGCGTGCCAGAGCCCGAGAAGGAGTACAGCGCGGACATCCGGGACTTCGACCTCGCCTCGAAGATCCTGTATGCCGAGTTGATGGCGATTGCGAGCCGGAGCGGCGCCCTGGACCCGCAGCAAGAGGAGCGGTTGGTCGAGCTCGGACGCTTCGCCCTGGGGCTGGCGCTGCGCAATCAAGCTCGTCCGGTCGCCGGCGGTTCGCGTCGTACTGTCGCCCGCCAAAAAGCCGTCGGCGCGAGGCTCCACTTTGTGTCCTCGCGCCCCGAGGAAGGGCACCCGCTGTCGATGCTGGCCAAAGTGCTCGCGTCCAGCGCCAATCCGTCTCCCGCGGCGACCGAGTTCTTGCGCCGGATCCGTGGTACTCCTTTCGCAGGCCGTTGAAGCCGCGCACCACGGGAGGCAGACGCTCCCTCCGCCGAGCCGAACGTCCGGTGCCTCGCGAGACTTTCGTAGACCCCGCGCTGACGGTTCTCCGGGATCCGGCCGAGGTCGTAGCCCTCGGCCTCGGAGAGCGCCCCGTCCTCGAGCTGCTGCTGCAGATCGCCCTTCTCGAGGGGGAAGAGAAAGCCGCCGAGCGTCGCGAACGCGATAGGGCGAGGCGGCGCACCGCACCAGCATAACAAGTTCACGCCAACATCGCCCAAGTCGACGGCCCGCGCCGTCGGCTACCATGACTCCATGGGACATGGCTCAGCCCAGGCTCTCGGACGGACCGCGCGCGGGCGCTCGCGGGAGGACGGCCCGCGCATCGAGCACTGGCGCCCCGAGGGCATCGACGGGCTCCGGATGTACCGCGTCGAGGACGTCGCGAGCCCGCTGTCCGTATACTCCGACCAATACGGCGTCATGGTGATTTTGCAGGGCGCCTTCGAAGGCTGGTATCGAGGCGTGGTGCGCACCGTCGCGGCCGGCGGCCTCAAGCTCAAGGAGCCCGGCGAGGTCTACCGTGACGTGCGCATCCACGCTCCCGTCACGCTTCAGGGCGCAGGCTTCGCCTCCGACCTGGTGGAGGAGGCCGCGCGCACCCTCGGCATCCCGCGCCCGGTGCACTTCGTGAATCTCGAGCCTGGCCGCGCCCCGCGGGCTATTGCGCTCGCCACCGCCATGCACGAGGCGCTCGCCGAACGCGGCCCCGCCACGCACGAGCTGCAGGCGCTGGTGACCGAGACGCTCACCGAAGTGCTCGCCACCTGCACCGAGCGAGGCGAGCTGCCCGTGCGCGACAAGGCCCCGCGGGCGGTCCGCCGGGCCCGCGATTACTTGCGCGCCCACCTCTCCGAGCCCGTCACCCTCGACGCGCTCGCCGCCCACGCCGGCGCCGACAAGTTCCACCTCATCCGGGCCTTCCGCGCCGAGATCGGCATGCCGCCGTACGAGTACCTGACGCGCCTGCGCGTGGCCAAAGCCGCCGAATTGCTCGCCGCCGGCATGACCGGCGCCCAGGTCGCCCACACCGTCGGCCTCTTCGACGAGAGCCAGCTCCACCGCCATTTTCGCCGGATCTTCGGCGTCACGCCCGGCAGGTTCGCGCGCTCCATGCAGCGCCAACATCGTCCAAGTTACGCCCGCGCCGCCCGGCTAGCTTGCCCGCCATGAGCGTCGACCTCTCGCACGAGCACCACGACTTCGCCGCCTCCCCGGCCACCATTCGCCTCGGCGATCTCACCGTCACGCGCCTCGGCTACGGCGCCATGCGCTTGCCCGGCAAGGACGTCTGGGGCGAGCCCGACGATCCCGCCCACGCGCGTGCAGTCCTGCGGCGGGCGATCGAGCTGGGCATCGACTTCATCGACACCGCCTGGTTCTACGGCCCGCACGTGGCAAACCAGCTCATCGCCGAGGCGCTGCATCCGTATCCGAAGGATCTCGTCATCGCCACCAAGCTCGGCGGCAAGCGCCTGCCCGACAAGTCGTGGGCCGCGTTCGCGCGGCCCGAGGAGCTGCGGCAGGGCTGCGAGGAGGACCTGCGCACCCTGCGGCTGGAGCGCTGCGACGTCACGCACCTCCGCTACATGCCCGGCTCCGGCGTGCCCTTCCGCGAGTCCCTCGACGCGATGATCGAGCTGCAGAAGGAGGGCAAGATCCGCCACCTCGCGCTCAGCAACGTCGGCACCGCGGAGCTCCTGGACGCGCTCGCCCGGACGCCGATCGTGGCGGTGCAGAACCTCTACAACACTGCGGGCGGGCGCGGGCCGCTGGCCCGGGCCACGCACGCCGAGGTGGATTCGCCCGACGCGGTGCTCGCCACCTGCGAGGCCCGCGGCATCGCCTACCTGCCCTTCTTCCCGCTGGCGAGCGGCAACCTCGGCGAGTCGCAACCTGTCCGCGACGAGGTCGCGCAGCGGCACGGCGCGACGCCGGCCCAGCTCGCGCTCGCCTGGCTGCTCGCGCGCTCGCCCGTGATGCTCCCGATCCCCGGCACCGGCTCCCTCGCGCACCTCGAGGAGAACTGGGCGGCGCGAACGATCGCGCTGACGCGGGACGAGGTGGAGGCGATCGCCCGCGAGGCGCAGGCGGCCGGTTGAGCCGGATCGGCGAGGCCCGCGATCATCGGGGCGCGCCCGCGGCGATCCAGTCGTACACCAGCTGGGCCTCGGCCTCCTCGAGGCCCATCGTCCCCAGCGGCATCTTCGCCGCGCACATGTCACCGGCGTCGAGCGCGGCCGGTCGGACGCGGCGCCAAAGCACGCTCTCCTCCGGCGCGCCGGGGACCACCCGCACGCTCAGGTCGCACGAGGCCTCCGTCGCTGCGCTCCCGACCAGATTGGCGTACGCGACGGCCTCGTCCGACATGACGAGTTCGGTCTGTGTCCCGCCGTGGCAATAATTGGAGAGGCACCCGCGCTGCATGAAGACCGACTCGTAGACCTCGGCGAAAGACGGCGCCGCCGCCCCGGTCTCCGTGGTCTCGCTCGCAGTGGTCGACGTCGGCGCTCCGGTCCCCGTCGTCCCCTCGCTCGACCCGTCGGTCCCCGTCGTGCCATCGCTCGCGCCCGGCCCGCTGGCATCACCAGTCGAGGAGCTCGGGCCCGTCGACGCCTCGGTCTCGTTCACCGTCGAACTCTCGGTCGTGGTGCTGGAGGGCTCTGGACTGCCGCAGGCGAGCAGCCCCGCGACTGCGACTGCGTGAGACACACGAAGACGAACACGCTCGAAATACATGGGTAGGCTCCGTCCGATCATCGTAGAGACCCCCCAGCCTGCCGACTATCGGCATTTCTTTCACGGCGCTGTATCGCCCGGCTTCACAATGCCCACTTGCCGGCACCGGCCCTTCGTCGGCCGGCTTCGTCGACCGGTCCACCGGAGCTCGAACAGGAGCGCCATCTCGGCGCCCTCGCCAGTCCCGCCGCGTGTTAGGGCGGCCGTGAGCGTGCCTCGCGCGCCTGTCGTACCGACCTCGAGGTGATGCTCGTCGACCGGAGAGAACTCGCTAAACGCCGGCGAGCCGCTCAGTCGCGCGGCGCGAGCGTATCCGGCGAAGGGAAGATCCACTGATTCGACGGATCGGCCGTGTCGAGCAATTGGACCAGGACTTCGAGCACTTCCAGCTGCGCCTCCGCGCTGTTCGACTATACTTTGGCACGACGAATTCATACTACGAGGCTGTGAGCGGGGCCATCGAGTGGTTGAAGGAATATATGTATGAGCTCGCCGACAATGGTCAAACCGGTGCCATCACAACTTGAGCTCCGAAGTCGATGCGGCGAGCGCCTACCAGGCCCTCTACGGTGTCGGCTCGGGCGCGTGGTTCGTGTGCCTCGGCAGCGAAAGCGGCAGGCCGAGCCCTCCGCAATCCGTACTCGATGATCGGATGCTGTCTCGGTTGTCTCACCGCCCCTCGCGGCCATGCGCTAGCCCTCCGCGAGCCGCTGCTCGATCGCCGCCAGAGTGAACCCCTGCGCGAGCAGCTTGCGGATCTTCTTCGCCCGCGCGAGCGCCTCCGGGCTCCAGCGGGCCGGCCGTCCGCGGCGGCTCTCGAGCGGCGGCGGCAGCAGCCCGCGGTCGATGTAGCGATAGAGCGTGGCGCGGCCGCAGTCGAGCGCTGCCAGCAGCTTCTCCACGGTGATGTCCGCCGAATCGGCCGCGCGCTGAGACATGTGAGACACCATCAGGTCGACCAGCCGGCGCAGGAACGCCTCGTCGATCGGCGTCTGTTCGAAGAAGAGCCACCAGTTGAGCGCCGCGCCGAGCACCTCGAACAGCAGCGCCGGGTCGGCCCCTGCGCCGATCTCCCCGCGCGCTCGCGCGGCCGTGAGCACCGCGCGGGGCACCGGCTCGAACGCCTCGCGCAGCGATCGCACGATCGCCAGCAGCTCCGCGTCCTCGCCCTCGGCGACGAAGATCCGGAACAGCCCGCGGTACTCGGGGCGGGCGGCCAGCGCGGCGTTGCGGCGCACGTACGCCAGCAGATCGGCGCGCAGCGAGCCCGTGCGGGGGGACGTGAACACCTCGCTGGTGATCGACAGCAGCGCCTCGCGCAGCAGCGCCTGCTTGGTCGGCCAGCGGCGGTACACCGTCGTCTTGTTGACCCCTGCTCGCGCCGCGACCTCTTCGATCCGCAGCCCGTGGTAGCCCGCGCGCCCGGCCTCGCTCAGCGCGGCCGCGAGCACCTTGCGGACCACCGCCTCGCCCCGCGCCTCCGACCCTCGCCGCCCCTGGCCCTTCGTGCTCATCCCGGCTCGTGTGCGAGCGTACCGCGGCCGGCGGCCGTTTCGCAACATCTTGTTGCGATCTACAGAGCCATATGCCAGGCTGCGCCGGCAACCAACCGTCGCGCTCGAACGCTGTCCCATGGCCCTGCCGCGGCCAGGAGCTCCGAACCACATGCATCGTCGCGCCCCGCCGAAGGCCGAAGCAGTCCATTCTCTCCTCCAGCTCGCCCGGGTCCCGCGGAGTTGACGATGCAGACGCCCGGACCTGGATTTTTGAAGTTCCTCCACGGAGTGCGCACGCGCGGCCTCCTCGACTTCGTCGGCAAGCAGTGGCGCGAGCACGGCGACGTGTTTCAGGTGCGGATCGGTCGGCGCAGGTTGCTGTTCGCCATGCACCCTGACGCGGTCGAGCACGTCAGCGTCTCGCACCGGCAGAACTACGACAAGCGCGACAGCTACGACTCGGTGCGCAAGTACCTGATCGGCGACGGCCTCGTCACCAGCAGCGGCGAGCTGTGGCGACGCCAGCGCAAGCTGATGGCGCCGTTCTTCACGCCGAAGGGCGTGCAGACCTACGCGAACCTGTTCATCCGCGACGGGGCGCGCCTCGTCGCGCGCTGGGACGAGCTGGCGGCCCGGAGCGCCGAGGTGGAGATCGCCGAGGAGATGACCTACATCACCGCCTCGATCATCCTCAAGGCGATGTTCAGCACCGAGACGATGGAGTCGATCCATCAGATGAAGGACGCGGTCGGGACGATGATCGCGTTCGCCGACACCGCGATGACGGGCTTCTACCTGCCGCTGTGGGTGCCGACGACGAAGAACCGCGATTATCTCGCCGCGCGCGAGACGGTGCATCGATCGATCGCCGCGGTCATCGCCCAGCGGCGCGCCAGCGACGAGTCGACCTGGCCCGACGACCTGCTGTCGCGCCTGATGAAGACGCGCGACGAGGAGACCGGCCAGCCGATGTCCGAGGCCCTGCTGCGCGACGAGTCGATCACGACCTTCTTCGCCGGCCACGAGACCACCGCGCGCACCATGACCTTCGCCTGGTACGCCCTGGCCAGCAATCCTGCGGTCACCGAGCGCCTGCACGAGGAGCTCGACCGCGTGCTCGGCGGGCGCCCGCCCACCGCCGACGACCTGCGGCAGCTCCCCTACGCCCTGCAGATCGTCAAGGAGGTGCTGCGCCTCTACCCGGCCGCCCCGTTCTACGTGCGCGACGCCGTCGCCGCCGACAAGCTCGCCGGCTTCGACGTCCCCGCCGGCACCGCGGTGATGCTGTCGCCGTACTACACGCACCGGCACCCGCAGTTCTGGGACGACCCCGAGAGGTTCGATCCCGACCGCTGGACCCGCGAGCGCGAGGCGGCCCGCCACGGCCACGCCTATCACCCGTTCGCCGCCGGCCCGCGGATCTGCATCGGCAACAACTTCTCCCTGCTCGAGAGCCACGTGCTCCTGGTCATGCTCGCGCAGCGCTTCACGCCGAAGCTGCGCCCCGGCTATGAGCCGCAGTGGGTCATGCAGGGCACTCTGGGCCTCGCCAACGGCCTGCCGATGACGATCGTCGCGCGCTGACGTCATCGCATCTTCGTCAGTCGCGGCGCGCGAGCGGCTATCCTCGGAGGACCCGCCATGAGCCAGTTCCATCCCGACCTCGCCTTCATCGCGCGACTCATCCCTCGCTTCGCCTTCGGCCCGCGCCTGGTCAAGTTCATGCGCCGGATCGCCCCGAGCGGCGGCGTCCCGCGCAGCACGCCCGGCGTCAGCGCCTCGCTGCGATCGATCCCGGGCGCAGGCACCGCTCGCGTCTTCACGCCCACCGACGTCAGCGGGCCCACGCCGGTGATGCTGTGGATCCACGGCGGCGGCTTCATCGTCGGCTCCCCCGCGCAGGACGACGCGCTGGCGAGCCTGTATGCGCGCGAGCTCGGCATCACCGTCGTCGCGCCGACCTACCGCCTCGCCCCCGAGCACCCCTTCCCCACGGCGATGGACGACCTCTACGCCGCCCTCACGTGGATTCACGCCAGCGCCGGCGCCCTGCGCGTGCGCCCCGATCGCATCATCGTCGCTGGCGCCAGCGCCGGGGGCGGCCTCGCGGCCGGGCTCACCCTGCTCGCCCGCGACCGCCAGGAGGTCCCGGTGGCCTTCCAGCTGCTCGTGTACCCCATGCTCGACGATCGCACCGTCGGCAGAAACATCGACGGCGAAAATCACCGGATCTGGAACGCCGCGAGCAACCGCTTCGGCTGGACCTCGTACCTCGCGCGCGAGCCCGGCGGCGCCGACGTCCCGATCTACGCCGCCCCCGCGCGCGCCGAGTCTCTCGCCGGCCTGCCGCCCACGTGGATCGGCGTCGGCACCTTCGACCTGTTCCACGACGAGGACCTCGAGTACGCGCGCCGCCTCGTCGCCGCCGGCGTCCCCGTCGAGCTCGAGGTCGTCCCGGGCGTGTTCCACGGCTTCGACAATTTTCGCAACAAGAGCATTTCAAAGGCGTTCGTTGCCAGCCAGCTCGCCGCCCTGCGCCGCGCCCTCGCTTGACCGCGTTCGCGTCCGCGCGAGCGGGTCCTGCTTCGCACCTCGGCCTGGCCTATACTGATGCCCGGCGCCGGCGATCGGGATGCACCGACCCTCTCGCCGACGCCCGCCTCATGACGACGCTACGAATCAGCCGCTCGATCTCGATCGCAGTCGCGCTGTTGCTCGCGGCCTGCGCCCGGCCCGAGCCGCCGTTCCTGCTGTCCTCGCAGGCGCGCGACGCCGAGGCTTGCGGTCAGGCAGTGAGCGCCTATTTACCGGCCCGCGAAGCCCTCGGATTCTGCGAGCAGGACAGCGATTGCGTCGAGATCGTGCCGGAGCCGTGCCTGTCTTCATATTACGCGAATGTCGCCACCGCCGAGCGTTCGCTCGCGTCTCTCGAGCAAGGCCTCGCCGCGCAATGCGGCGTGCCCGCATCGGACTGCGTCCATACCCCACTCGGCTGGCCGCGCTGCCACCGGGGCCGCTGCCGCCGCGGCGGTCGCGTGCCGCGCCTGCGCGGTATGTCGTGCTGGGCCGAGCGGTGGCAGCTCGTCACCCTCGATCGCCCGCACGTCCTCCACGCCTGGCACAGCCCGCCCGATCTGGCGCCCGAGAACGCCCGCCTCACTGTGGAGGCACCGGGGCACCTGACCGTGCGCGTCGACTGGGGCGACTGCACCGGCGACAACGAGCTTCAGATCTACGAGCTCCAGCAACAGCCGCCCGAGCGACAGCGCCTCGGCGATCTCGAGATCCTCCGATTCCCCGTCTCGCCCGGCGACTACACCTTCCGCCTCAGGCCTGCCTCGATGAATTGCGAGTTCGCCACTCTCACCGCCCACCTCGACCGCGCCGACGGTGTGCCGGCCTCAGGTCGGTTCCACGGCCTCGAGTACCAGCGCCTCTGCGAGGATTGAACCGGCTCACCACTTCGGCGAGCTGAGCGCCACCGGCAGCACCATCACGCGCCGCAGCGACTCGCCGACCTCCCACACCCGCGCCACGATCTTCGCCTCGGCGTCCTCGACAGTCACCCAGTGCAGCTTCTGCCCGTGCGTGAACGCCAGCGCCGGCAGCGGCAGCGAGAACGGCAGGCCGCACTGGTGATCGCGCAGCAGGAACGAGTCGGGCCACGAGCGGTCCGCCTTCGCCACCAGCTCGGTCGCCGACCCGTCGGCCTGCTCGCGCAGCACCGACCAGCGCGCCGCCTTGACCTTGCGCCCGTGCTCGGCAGCGTGCAGCACGTGCAGCGGCGCCTCGCTCGCGTCATTTTCAATTTTAGTGAAATCGACCCGCACCGCCCGCCAGCGCTGCTTGCCGAGCCCCGCGATCTGTCTTTCGAATTGCCCGTCGATCGGCGCCGCCGGGTCCGCCACCGGAATCATCGCACCCGGCTCGTCGAAGTCCTTCTCGGGATCTTGGCACACCGCGTGGACCCGCACCGCGAAGCTCATCCGCACCGGCGTCGGCGGCGTGTGGCGGCGATGGAACGCGAACACGAAGTCGAGCGGCGGACCGGGATCGACCGTGTACGGCTTGGCTGCTCCGTTGCCGAGCGGCTCGTCGCAGCGCAGCGGCGCCTCCGTCACCAGAGTCACCGCCTTCACGCACGTCTCCTCGCCCTCGCTCGACTTCGCCGCGCTCGACTGCGCGATGCCTGCTCCGCAGTACTCGAACGACTTGCCCGCCGCCGCGCGCACCAGCCCGCCGGCGTTCGTCATCACCCACAGCGGCTCGCCCTCGCCCCAGCTCTCGACCGCGCCCCCGACCACGAAGGGCCCCGCCTCCGCGTCATCCTGCCGGCAGCGACCGAACGCCAGCACCGACGGCTCGAACGCCACCTGCTCCGCCGGATCGGGCGGCACCACGGGAGCCGCGACCACCGGCGCCGGCTCCACCGCCTTCACCACGGGCTGTGGCTCGGGCGCGGGTGTCGGCGACGCCGCACGCGGCCCGCACGACGCCAGCACCGCGCTCAGGACGCCCGCGACCCACCGTCGCGCGCTCGCTACGGCGCTCGCGCTCACCCGCCCAGTCATTCGCCGCGTCGTGCCTCGCATGCGCAGGCAGGTCTATCAACTCCCCGCGGGCCTGTCCACGCGCCACGCGTCACCGCTTCGCGGTGATCGGGAACATCTGATTGACGCACGGCGCCCCCAGCATCCCGTTGAAGCACGAGCACTGATTGCCCGTGAACGTCAGCCGGTACGTGCCCGACCACGTGTCCTTGTCGACGAAGTCGCCCTCGAGCGCGTACGTCTCCGTGCAGCCGCCCGCGATCGAGCCCTCGTTGGCGAAGTCGCCGTCGGGGCACATCGTCGCATCGCCCGTCATGCCGATCGGGTTCGACGGGCTCGACACGATCGTCGCCCCGTCGCCCGAGAACGTGAACGCAGTGATGTTGACCGACACCAGCGCGTTGCAGCACGAGTAGGCGATCGGCGCCCCCTCGATCGTGTACAGCCCGTCGGGGTCGCACGCCTCGACCTGGCACTCCGCGTCGCAGCCGTCGCCCGCATCGACGTTGCCGTCGTCGCACCCCTCGCCCGCGTCCACGTTGCCGTCGCCGCACGCGCTGCAATTCTGCGTGTCGAACTCGCACGTATCGAGGCACCCGAGCTCGCCGCCGTCGAAGCCCTGCGACTCGCACGATTCACCGCCGAGCTGGTCGCCGTCGCACAGCTCGCCGGGGTCGAGGATCCCGTCGCCGCACGCAGTCATCGGCCGCCCCGTCGTCGTGCTCGTGCTGTCCACCCCCGTGGTCGTCGTGCTCGTCGTCGTCGTCGTCGTCCCCGGCTCCCCCGTCGTCGTCGGATTCGTCGTCGTCGTGACCGGCTCACCGGTCGTCGTCGTCGTCGTCGTCCCCGGCTCCCCCGTCGTCGGCGTGTCCGTCGTCTCGCCCGTGCTCGTGCTCGTGCTCGTACCCGTCGACGTCCCGCTGTCGGTCGTCGCGCCCGGGTCGTCCCCGCTGCAGCCGATCAGCACCAGCACCGCCATCCACCCCGCCCGTCCAAGACCTCGCGCAAGCTCGTTCATCCCCCGATGAGACGCTGGAACACCGGTCCTGGCAAGCCCGCCTGCGCGTTCGCGGGCGCGCGCGCGAGGACGACGTCCGCGGTGCGCTCGCGCCCTGGCCTCGGGCGAGGCCCTTCTACTTGCGCCGCCCTCGACCCGCGCGCCCCGGCTCCGACTTCGCCGCCGGCCCCGAGTAGCCGGCCACCCGCAGCCCGAGGTGCATCGCCAGCAGCACCGCCGACTCCACCGGCACGATCGCCTCGCGGGCCTCGTTCGCGGCCGGGTCGACGAACACCCCCGTCGCCCCCGAGAAGTCGGTCTTGCGCAGCTTGCAGCCGCGGAACACGCTGCCGGTCAGCGAGCTGCCGCGGAAGTCCGCCTCGCCGAGATCGACCTCGAAGAAGTTGGCCTCGGTGATCGTGCAGTCGACGAACTGCGTGCGGCACAGGCTCAGGCGCAGGAACGACGCGAACTGCAGCGTGCACTCGGAGAAGCCCAGGTTGACGAAGCGGCCGAGCTCCGTCCACTCGACGCCCATCAGCTTGCAGCCGCGGAACTGCAGCTTGCCGGCCACCATCCCCGCCGGTCGCGCCTGCGTCAGGTCGCAGCGGTCGAACACGCAGTCCTCGAGCCGGCAGCCGCGCCAGCGGGTCTCCTGCGCCTTGCAGCCGACGAACGTGCAGCCCGCGAACTCCTTGCCCGCGAGGTCGGCCTCCTGCATCTCGAGCCCGGTGAACGTCCGGTCCTCGAACGACCTGCCGCGCAGCAGGCTCTCGAGGTCGGACCCGTCGTCTTCGTCCGGCGGCGCCATGATCGCCGCGAAGCTTTCACCGACGCTCCGTCGTGGTCAAGTCGATCGCCTGTCCCCGAGGACATGTTCCCCAAAGGACAGGTCCCGTCCTTCGCCGCTTGACTCTCGCCCGCAATTCGTGACCGTCCCATCCCTGCCGCGCTGGCGCCGGCCGCGGGCCTGCGATAGCCTCCGGCTCGTGCCGCGACACCCCGCCCTGTTCGCCTTCGAGGGCGACTTCCAGACCGACCTCCGCTGCATCCCGATGGCCGTGCGGCACCAGCTCGACCTGTGCGGGATCAAGCTCTCGCTCAAGGAGTGGGTCAAGCTCGGCCCCGAGCAGCGCAGCGCCGTCGTCGCCCTGCTCGATGGCCCCGACCCCGCCGGCGTCGACGGCGTGCGCCGGTTCGACGCCGCAGTCGTCGACATGGTGGAGAAGCGCATGGGCGAGCCCCCCGCGCGCTGCGCCGTCGAGCCCGCGCCCGCGTGGGCCGACCCCACCCGCGTGCCCGACGAGGTCGTCGCCAAGGCCGCGGCCGAGGGCGTCACGCTGGTCCCCGCGCAGTGGGCGGCGCTCGCCCCGCTGCAGCGCTTCGCCCTCTACAAGCTCAGTCGCTCGAGCCACAAGAACGAGAACTTCGTGCCCGCCTGCCGCGAGTTCGGCATCCTCTCTGCGTGACCTCGCCCGACCCGCGCACGCGTCCGGTGGCCGCGGTCCTCCACCGCGGCGGTGAGGTCAGCGCTCGCCGCGATCTGCTGGCCGTCGAAGATCCGCTGGAGATCCGCATCGTCACCGCGGACGACCCCGAGCCGCGCCGGCTGGCGATGACGATGCGCACCCCCGGCGACGACGCCGACCTCGCCGCCGGCTTCCTCTTCACCGAGGGCATCGTCCGCAGCCGCGAGCAGATCGCCGGCATCACCTGCTCGGAAGACCATGTCCGCGTCGACCTCGCCGCCGGCGTGCGCCTCCCCGAAGCTGTCCCGAAGCGCAGCTTCGTCATGACCTCCGCCTGCGGCGTGTGCGGCCGGGCCTCGCTCGACAACCTGCGCGCGCAGCCCCCGGGCCCGCTGACCCCGGGTCTCCCCCAGCTCGCCGCCACGGTGGTCCCCGGCCTGCCCGGCGCCCTGCTGCGGGCGCAGGCGACCTTCGTCGCGACCGGAGGGATCCACGCGGCCGGCCTGTTCGACCTCCGTGGTGAGCTTCGTCTCCTGCGTGAAGATGTCGGCCGTCACAACGCCGTCGACAAGCTCGTGGGCGCCCTCCTGCTCGCGGGCCAGCTGCCCGCGACCGACGCCGTCCTGCTGGTCAGCGCGCGCGCCAGCTTCGAGCTGGTCCAAAAGGCCCTGATGGCCCAGATCCCGATCTTCGCCGCCGTCGGCGCACCGTCGAGCCTTGCGGTCGAGCTCGCGGTCGAGGCCGACATGACCTTGCTCGGCTTCGTACGCGAAGGCCGTTTCACCGTGTACAGCGGCGGCATCCGGATCACTCGCTGAGGCGGCAGCGATCACTCCGCGTTTGGGGCCCGGCCCGGAACTCGGTAGATTGGCCGCCATGAGCTCCGACGCGATCGACCAGGCGCTGGCCGCCAGCGGGCACCTGCCCGGCGGTTTGTTGCAGGTCCTGCACGGCATCGCCGACCGCCTCGGCCACATCCCGGCCGAGGCCATCGGTCGCGTCGCCGCCGCCCTCAACCTCTCGCGCGCCGAGGTCCACGGCGTCGTCAGCTTCTACCACGACTTCCGCAGCGAGCCCCCGGGGCGCCACATCCTCAAGCTGTGCCGCGCCGAGGCCTGCCAGGCCATGGGCAGCGAGGCCCTCGCGGGCGCGCTCGAGCGGCGCCTCGGCTGCAAGTTCGGCGAGACCTCGGCGGACCGCGCAGTCACTCTCGAGCCGGTCTACTGCCTCGGCAACTGCGCCGCCGCGCCCTCGCTCCTGCTCGACGGTCAGCTGCGCGGCCGCCTCACCGGCGAGCGCCTCGACCGCCTGGTCGACACGCTCGTCGCCCCCGCGGAGGAGCGCGCGTGACTCACATCGTCTACGTCCCGATCGACGCCACCGCGCGGTCCGTCGGCGCCGACGACGTCGCCGCAGCGATCGCCCGCGAGGCCGCCGCGCGCGGCGAGCCGGTGCAGATCGTCCGCAACGGCACGCGCGGCCTGTGCTGGCTGGAGCCGCTCGTCGAGGTCGTCACCCCCGCCGGCCGCGTCGCCTACGGCCCGGTCGACGTCGCCGACGTCGCCTCGCTGTTCGCCGCCGACTTCCTGCGCGGCGGCGCCCACCCGCTCGCGCACGGCCGCACCGACGACATCACCTGGCTCAAGGGCCAGGAGCGCCTCACCTTCGCCCGCGTCGGCCTCACCGACCCGCTGAGCCTCGCCGACTACAAGGAGCACGGCGGCCTCCGGGGCCTGCGCGCCGCCCTGTCCGCAAAGACAGGTAGTGACATCGTCGAGGAGCTCGTGCGCAGCGGCCTGCGAGGTCGCGGCGGCGCCGCCTTCCCGGCCGGCATCAAGTGGCGAACCGTCGCCGGCGCCCCCGGCCCGCAGAAGTACGTCTGCTGCAACGCCGACGAGGGCGACAGCGGCACCTTCAGCGACCGCATGTTGATGGAGGGCGATCCCTACGTCCTGCTCGAGGGCATGACGATCGCCGGCCTCGCCGTCGGCGCCGACCAGGGCTACATCTACCTCCGCTCCGAGTACCCCGACGCCGAGCGCACCTTGATGGCGGCGATCGAGGCCGCGCGGGCGGCCGGCTGGCTCGGGCGCGACGTCCTCGGCAGCGGCCGCGCCTTCGACATCGAGCTGCGCCGCGGCGCTGGCGCGTACATCTGCGGCGAGGAGACCGCCATGCTCGAGAGCCTCGAGGGCAAGCGCGGCATGGTCCGGCCCAAGCCCCCGCTGCCGGCGATCTCCGGCCTCTTCGGCAAGCCGACCGTCATCAACAACGTCATCACCCTCGCCAGCGTCCCGATCATCCTCGACCGCGGCGCGCAGTTCTACGCCGACTACGGCATGGGTCGCTCGCGCGGCACCTTGCCGTTCCAGCTGGCCGGCAACATCAAGCGCGGCGGCCTGGTCGAGAAAGCCTTCGGCCTCACCCTGCGCGAGCTCGTCTACGACTACGGCGGCGGCACTGCCAGCGGCCGGCCCGTGCGCGCGGTCCAGGTCGGCGGCCCGCTCGGCCCGTACTTGCCCGAGTCGAAGTTCGACGTCCCGCTCGACTACGAGGTCTTCGCCGCCGCCGGCGGCATGATCGGCCACGGCGGCCTCGTCGTCTTCGACGACACCGTCGACATGGCGCTCATGGCTCGCTACGCCATGGAGTTCTGCGCCATCGAGTCGTGCGGCAAGTGCACCCCGTGCCGGATCGGCAGCACCCGCGGCGTCGAGGTCATCGATCGCATCCGCAACAATGAGCGGCGCGGCCCCAACCTCGCCCTCCTGCGCGACCTCTGCGACACCATGACCCACGGCTCGCTGTGCGCCATGGGCGGCCTCACCCCCGCCCCGGTGCTCAGCGCGCTCGAGCACTTCCCCGAGGACTTCCAGCGCTGACGCGCCGCAGGAGGAATCAGCCATGTACTCCGTCAAAGAGCCCGACGCGGGCACCCCCGAGCGGAAGAGCAGCGAGCAGGTCACCCTCGAGATCGACGGCCACGCGGTCACGGTCCCGGCCGGCACCTCGGTGATGCGGGCCGCCGCCGACGCTGGCGTGCGCGTGCCCAAGCTGTGCGCCACCGAGTCGCTCGAGGCGTTCGGCTCGTGCCGCCTGTGCCTCGTGCAGATCGAAGGTCGCCGCGGCTACCCGGCCTCGTGCACCACGATCGCCGAGCCCGGCATGAAGGTGCGGACCCAGTCCGACCCGCTGGCCAAGCTGCGGCGCGGCGTCATGGAGATGTACATCTCCGATCACCCGCTCGACTGCCTCACCTGCCCGACCAACGGCAACTGCGAGCTGCAGGAGCAGGCCGGCGTCGTCGGCCTGCGCGAGGTCCGGTACGGCGAAGGCGGCGCCAACCACTTCAAAAAGGCCGAGAAGGACACCTCGAACCCTTACTTCGACTTCGACCCCGCCAAGTGCATCGCCTGCTCGCGCTGCGTCCGCGCCTGCGAGGAGGTCCAGGGCACCTTCGCGCTCACGCTGCAGGGCCGCGGCTTCGAGTCGAAGATCGCCAGCGGCAACACCGACTTCAAGAGCAGCGAGTGCGTCTCCTGCGGCGCCTGCGTCCAGGCCTGCCCGACCGCCACCCTCGTCGAAAAATCGATCGTCGAGCGCGGCCAGCCCGACCACAGCGTCGTCACCACCTGCGCCTACTGCGGCGTCGGTTGCTCCTTCCGCGCCGAGGTCAAGGGCAGCGAGGTCGTGCGCATGGTCCCCAACAAGGACGGCCACGCCAACCACGGCCACTCGTGCGTCAAGGGCCGGTTCGCCTGGGGTTACGCCACCCACAAGGACCGCATCACCAAGCCCATGATCCGCAGCTCGATCCGCGACCCGTGGCGCGAGGTCTCGTGGGACGAGGCGATCGCCTACGCCGCCTCCGAGTTCAAGCGGATCCAGGCCGAGCACGGCCGCGGCGCCGTCGGCGGCATCACCTCCTCGCGCTGCACCAACGAGGAGACCTACCTCGTGCAGAAGCTCGTGCGCGCCGCCTTCGGCAACAACAACGTCGACACCTGCGCCCGCGTCTGCCACTCGCCCACCGGCTACGGCCTCAAGACCACCCTCGGCGAGTCGGCCGCACCCAGAACTTCGACTCCGTCGAGCACGCCGACGTCATCGTCGTCATCGGCGCCAACCCGACGGACGCCCACCCCGTGTTCGCCTCGCAGATGAAGCGACGCCTGCGCGCCGGCGCCAGGCTCATCGTCATCGACCCGCGCGGCATCGACCTCGTGCGCTCGGCCCACATCGAGGCCGCGCATCACCTGCAGCTGCGGCCCGGCACCAACGTCGCCGTCATCAACGCCCTCGCCCACGTCGTCGTCACCGAGGGCCTGTACGCCGAGTCGTTCGTGCGCACCCGCTGCGAGCAGCCCGCCTTCGACAAGTGGAAGGCCTTCATCAGCGACCCGCGCCACGCGCCCGAGGTCACCGAGGAGGTCACCGGCGTGCCCGCGGCCGAGCTCCGCGCCGCCGCCCGCCTCTACGCCACCGGCGGCAACGCGGCGATCTACTACGGCCTCGGCGTCACCGAGCACAGCCAGGGCTCGACCATGGTCATGGGCATCGCCAACCTCGCCATGGTCACCGGCAACATCGGCCGGCCCGGCGTCGGCGTGAACCCGCTGCGCGGCCAGAACAACGTGCAGGGCAGCTGCGACATGGGCAGCTTCCCGCACGAGCTGCCCGGCTACCGCCACGTCAGCGACCCCGCGGTGCGGGCCCTGTTCGGCGCCGCCTGGGGCGTCGACATCGACTCCGAGCCGGGCCTGCGGATCCCCAACATGTTCGACGCCGCCATCGGCGGCTCGTTCAAGGGCCTCTACGTCCAGGGCGAGGACATCGCCCAGTCCGACCCCAACACCCAGCACGTCTTCGCCGCCCTCGAGTCGCTCGAGTGCCTGGTCGTGCAGGACCTCTTCATCAACGAGACCGCCAAGTTCGCCCACGTGTTCTTGCCCGGCTCGTCGTTCCTCGAGAAGGACGGCACCTTCACCAACGCGGAGCGACGGATCTCCCGCGTCCGCAAGGTGACCCCGCCGCTCGCCGGCAAGGCCGATTGGGAGACCACGCTCGCGCTGGCCGAGGCGCTCGGCTACCCGATGCACTACACCCACCCGTCGCAGATCATGGACGAGATCGCCCGGCTCACGCCGACCTTCACCGGCGTCAGCTACGCCCGGCTCGACGAGCTCGGCAGCATCCAGTGGCCGTGCAACGACAAGGCGCCGGTCGGCACCCCGGTGATGCACATCGACGAGTTCGTGCGCGGCAAGGGCAAGTTCGTCATCACCGAGTACGTCGCCACCGAGGAGCGGGTCAACCGCAAGTTCCCGCTGATCTTGACGACCGGGCGGATCCTCAGCCAGTACAACGTCGGTGCGCAGACCCGGCGCACCGCCAACAACACCTGGCACGACGAGGACCGCCTCGAGCTCCACCCGCACGACGCCGAGCAGCGCGGGATCAAGGACGGCGAGTGGTGCAAGATCGTCAGCCGCGCCGGCGAGACCATCTTGCGCGCGACGATCAGCGAGCGCATGCAGCCCGGCGTGGTCTATACGACCTTCCACTTCCCCGGCTCGGGCGCCAACGTCATCACCACCGAGAACTCCGACTGGGCCACCAACTGCCCCGAGTACAAGGTCACCGCGGTGCAGGTCAGCCCGACGACCGAGCCGGCGTCGAAGTGGCAGCGCCGCTTCGGCGAGTTCAGCGAGCAGCAGGACGCCCTGCTGCCGCAGTCCGATCCCCGCTGACGGAGGCGACCCCATGGACGCGCACAAGCTGGTCCAGATGGCCAACCAGATCGCCACCTTCTTCGAGTCCGACCCGGACCCCGCCGCCATCAACGACGGCATCGCCGGCCACATCCGCCGCTTCTGGGACCCACGCATGCGCCGGGCCCTGCTGCAGCACATCGACGAGCACGCCGGCGAGGGCTGCCGCCCGGCGGTGCTCGCCGCGATCGCAGCCAACCGCGACAACCTCACGCCGGCGCGCTGACATTCCCTTCGGAGATGCCTTCGAGGACCCAAGAGGTCGTCGCGCGACGGACTGTCTCGAAGCCGGTGCGGTACCACGTCCTGCAGATTCCGCGCCGGAACGACTAGTCTCCGCTAGCCTTCAGGACTTCGAAAGCCATGTAGCTCTACTGCGAAAATACACGAATGGTCTTGGCACCTGTGAGATACACATTTAATCTCGCAAAACAGATAGGTCACCGATTTCCAAATCTGCGAAGAAGTTCGGAGTGAGGCACACCATTACGCGTAGCCGCATGGATAATCTCTTGAAACCTCGATGCATATCGAATATCGATACTATTAATCAAATCCAGCATTCCTCCTTCAGGCTCCGCCTTTTCTAGAAGTTTGCGCGCTCGCTCCTGCAACTCCCTTACAGCCTCCGCGACTGAAGAAGCATGCTGAACGTCCGACTTGCCCGTTAACTCGGGATGGCGATAATCACTCATTGCTTCATCTGTAAGGCGCTCTAACTTTGTAAGCAGTTCCTCGGCAGTCCGATCAAATTTTCCAAATCCAATAAGCGCCCGTGGATCGCTTTCCTCAAGGAGCCTTTCCAGCGGAAGCAGCGTGATTCGTGGGGAAGCTTCATCAGCCAAGCCTACTGCCGACGCAGTAAAATCGGATGATGAAACTAGGATTCCCGACGCAGCCCGGGCGAACCGGACAGATGCCATAAGCTGGCGGACGTGGTCTACTGATATTAAACGTTGACGCACCCCCTTCTTCACCTGAACAGCAACACGCCCGGGGACGCCTGAAAGTTCTAAGATAAAGTCGAAGCCGAGATCATCCCTCTCAGAGGGAGCTTGCACACTGAAGCCTTTCGAGCGAAAAACATCAGTCACCAACGTTTCAAATCTACGAATTTCCAAAGTTTCAAAGTATGAAGGATCGGAGAAAACTGTGCTCAATTCGTCATGAGACGATGAGAACTCAAACCGCTCCCGAGATGGCTTCTTCCGGGTTCGTGCAAGCACTCTATGTACTGCCTCTACAAGATCTTCCTGGGACTCAGGCGTTATTCGAACGCAAGGAAGAGTTCCAAGTTCGGTCGGAATCACCTCTGCAAGACTTGTCGCAATCAGTACACTCCGACCAGCTCCGACCGCAAATCCAAGTTCAAACATCACATTCGGCGAATCCTCGCAGAGGATTGCGATAATCAGATCGCCCCTCCTAATCTCCAGAGCGATCTGACTGGCCCGATCTACACCAGCGGTCACACTGCGGGCTTCGCAGACAGTCATGCCTTCACCAGTGAGACGATCGCCAATGAGCTTAGCGACGGTCGCATCCCGTCCCGAATAAGAAATGAAGATTCGGGGAGTCATTGGCCAACTCCGATCGCCCGTGTCAAAGCCCAGTGCTCATAGAGCAGTCGCTGCCGTTCCGCCCCTTCGTCCTCGGTCTCTGCACCGTATCGAGTAAGACTTTCAAGGGCAGCCACACACCGAAAAAGTCGCTCAGTCATCAAATGCCTGATAGTTTTCGCGGTGGATGAGATTGCGGCATTGCGACGAGCATGCAATTCGCTGCTCGGGAGGTCGAGATGATTGCGACGAACTTGTGCACTCCACGCCCCCGTACTTCGGTGGCTCCAGTGCGCGACTTCAGGCGAATATTCGCGTACCTCCAAGGCCGCGAACAAAGCCTGGAGAATTACCGAAACCTCTGTTTGGGACCATGGAACAGCTCCCAATTCCGGGGGATCCAGCCGTTCCATGTCGTAAATAAAAAGGCACCCTTGAGGTGCAAGCCGTGAAATGCAATCGACAAGTAGTTGCGCTAACTTGTCTGGTGCAACTTCGTGAACTGTGTTTGTAAAGCTGATAAAGTCAAAATCGATATTCGACTCGTAGAGCTTGGGGAAATTGATGAGATCGCCGACCTCGACTTGGTACCCCGAAAATCCCAGGGCCGACGCCAGTTTCTCAGTGGCCCGCGCGAACTCCTGAGCACCATCGTAGCCGTGGTAAACGATCTTGTTCCTCGCTAGGGCGGACAAATTTCGCTCCAGCGCTGCGAGCACTTGACCTCTACCGCACGCAAGATCGAGCCAGCGGAGCTTGAGGACCTTGGGATCTGCTAGCAAGGCCTGAAGCAGAGTTAGCGCCGCCTGATGGTGGGGCAAAATCCGGGCTCGATCGAGATATGCGGTTGAGTCGGCGATTATCGACATACCCCGGGGACGCCTTGACGAATGAACAGTGTATTAGGCCCGCAGGCGCGCCGAGAGCGCTAGTTCCCCGGGGTGTGACTTACCTGGGCCGTCTCTGAGTGCGCGTCGAGCTGCAAGGAGGGACGGTCTCCTCATTCGCCCGCGAGTCTAGCATGCGCGACTATGAACGCCACCCAGCACCGCGCCCGCCAGTATTAAGTCATCGGGAAACGGGCCGGGGGGAAAAAGCCCCAATGGTTTCGTGCAACACGACCAAGACGGATAACCACGTTCTCCGGCTTAGCCCCAATGCCTCGCACGTGCCGGCTCCGCGTCCTGCCTGCGATAGATCGCTGCTCCTCAGGGAGAGAATAGCAAGCGGCCATACAGGCTGCCGACCGAGCAACAAACCATTCGTTCCGACCCCTGCGCATTCCTTGCGCTCGTGGGCGCAGCCTTTGCACACCGCCCACATTCCCAGCGAGAACAGCGCTCTTCCTCTGCGAAGGCTTTCTGCGACCTGATCCTTGCTTCGAGCCCGATCGCGAGGTTGCCTTCATCCACCTGTCTCACCAGATGCCCGTCTCGCTGTCGCCCAGGATGCCGCCCGGGCCGCGTCACTCGAGCGACGCGGTAGCGAGCGCGCCGAAGATCGCCGCGATCGCCACGGCCCCCGGGTCGGGCACGCCCCGCAACGCGCTCTCGGGCACATAGCTCGCGCGACCCGCGTGCGTCCGGATCATCGTCCGCGTCGCCTCCGCGCCCCGCTGCGCCCCCGCGGCGGCCCCTGCCAGCCCCTCGCCGGCCTCGAGCGCCGCGATCGCCGGCAGCAGCGCGTCGAGCAGCGTGCGATCGCCCGCCTGGGCGCCGCCCACTTGCTGGATCCGCTCCAAGCCCGCGCGCAGAGCCGCCGGCCAGCCCTGCGACGCCCTCGCCGCCACGCCCATCGCCGCCACCCCGATCGACAGCAAGATCCCGCTCGAGCCGCCCATCGCGCTCGACAGGCACCCGGCGATCGCGGCACACAGCGCGCCCGCGTCGGCGAACGGCAGGCGATCGAGCTCGGCGAGCACGGCGCGCGCCGCAGTCGCGAACGTCGTGCCGGTGTCGCCGTCGCCGACCTTCGCATCGAGCGCGTTGAGCTCGGCCTCGCGGGCCATCAATTCTTCACACACGACCTCGACCACGCGTCGGCGCACGGCGTGGACCGACGGCGAAGGCGGCTCGGGCCGCAGGCCCGCGGGCAACGGGACCGGCGCGACGCGGGCGATCCGACGCCCGGGCACCCACGCCGCCGGACCCACCGGAGACAGCAGCGCGCGCTCGAGCTCCGGGTCGAGCGCCAGCGCCGACAACGACAGGCCCTTCATGTCGAGCGACGTCATCAGCCGCGCCGGTCCGAAAACCAGGCCGACCTCGCGCCGCATCGACGCCAGCAGCGACCCCGTGGCGACCGCGATCTCGATCGGCGGCACCCCGCCGAGGTCATTTATTAAAAGCGCGACGGGCGAGCCCGCGTCGCCGAGATGCGCGTGAAGGCGCGACACGAGGACCTCGGCGAGCTCGCGCACCGGCGCGTAGCGGATCTTCTCCGCGCCCGGCTCGCCGTGGATCCCGAGGCCGAGCTCGACCTCGTCCGGGCCGAGCCGCGCTTCCGCCGGCTGGCCGGGGATCGTGCACGACGAGAACGACAGGCCGAGCGAGCACACCGCTCCGGCGACGCGCTCCGCGGCGCGCTTGACCTCCGCGAGCGACGCCCCTTCGCGGGCGAAGTGGCCGGCGACTTTGTGCACGAACAGAGTGCCGGCGACGCCGCGCGGGCGCGGTGCCTCGGGGAGCGCGATGTCGTCGCCGACGACCACCATCTCGACCTCGAGGCCGAGCGCGCGCGCCTTCTCGGCAGCGAGCCCGAAGTTGAGGCGATCGCCGGTGTAGTTCTTGACGACGAGCAAGCAGCCCGGCGTACCGGTGACCGCGAGGATCCCCGCGAGCACCGCGTCGACGCTCGGCGACGCGAAGATCTCCCCGCTGACCGCGGCGGTCAGCATGCCGTCGCCGACGAAGCCGACGTGCGCCGGCTCGTGCCCCGCCCCACCGCCCGAGATCACCGCCACCCGGCTGCGGTCCCAGTCGGTGCGCACCACGACCTTGATCGCGGGGTAGCCGTCGAGCCGGGCGAGCTTGCCCTCGCCGAGCATCACTGCCGCGTCGATCGCCTCGCGGACGACGTCCGTCCGCTCGTTGATGAAGTGCTTCACGCGGCGATGGTCGCACGAACGCCGGCAGCGTGCACATGAACAGGCACGCGCCGGCGGGCGCTCACAGGTGCGGGCAGGGCATCCCGCCGGCCGGGCGGTTCCGCAGCACCGTGTGGATCGCCGCGACGATCGTCGTGCGATACGGATTGCCGACGAGGTCCTCCATGCTGAAGATCCGGTCGGCGGCGAGGTTGATGAACTGCTGCTTCGCCGCCCCGCCGAGCATCGCGATGGTCGCGGCGATCGTGTCCGGCGCCAGCGCGATCTCGGCGGCGTTGCGGCTGGCGGTCGGCGTGTTCCACTGGACCGCGTAGTTGAACAGCGCCGCGTACCACGCCTCGGGGTTGGCGTAGACATCGGCGAGCGCATCGACGACCCCGCGCTCGGACGACCAGCTGACGCGGCCGCCGAACGGGTCGTCGAGGTAGGCCGCGTCGTTCGAGGCGATCAAGTCGGTGAGCGCGCGGTCGATGTAGCCGGCGAAGTCCGGGGTGGCGTTGTTCTCGTAGTCGAGGTCGTGCATGAACGCGAGGGTCGGCCCGCCCGCGGGGCTGACGTACGACCCGTTCGAGTAGCGGCCGTCGACGGCATCGAACACGTAGGACTTGAGGTGGAAGTACTTCGAGCCACCGCCGCCCACGCACGCGAGGTACGAGTCGTAGAGGTAGCTGCGCCACGACGACCCGAGCATGCCGTCGCTGACGAGCCCGCCGGAGAGCAGCGCGTCGAGGCCTGCGGGCGCGACCAGCGTATCGAGCCGCGTGTGCGGCAGCATCGTCGCCGAGCGCGAGCCCGAGCCGGTCCACACTGTCCTGGTGATCGCGTTCGCGGCCGGCCAGGTCGCGGTGTCGGCGTTGAAGGTGAAGGCGAAGTCGCAGCGATCGAGCGTCGCGCCGCTGAAGTCGGCGCCGTCGATGTCGGCGTACAGGAAGGGCGCGCGCCGGACCAGGCCCGAGAACACCGCCCCGTCGAGCTCGGTGCCGAAGAACCATCCGCCGTCGACCCCGCCGGCGAAGTGCACGTCGCGGAAGTCCTTCATCCCCACGTCCAGCGCGAACGGGAAGGTGATCGTCGCGCCGCGGACGTCGGTGTTGCTGGCGAGCGCGTTCTGCAGCTGCGCCGGCGTGGTGAAGACGAGCCCGCCGCCGCCGTCGCCCCCGCACGTGCCGCCCTGCGAGACCCAGCCGTCCTGCCCGCAGGCGTAATACTGAAAGTCCTCGCCGCAGACCTGCTGGCCGCACTCGGTCGCGTGCACCGGGTTGCCGAGATAGTCCGTGCCGCCGGGACAGTCACAGCCGTCGTCGCCGCCGCACACGCCGCCCTGTGAGACCCATCCGCTCTGCTCGCAGGCGTAGTATTGAAAATCCTCGCCGCAGACCTGCTGGCCGCACTCGGTCGCGTGCACCGTGTTGCCGAGGTAATCGGTGCCGCCCGGGCAGTCGCAGTCGTCGCCCCCGCCGCTGTCGTCGCCCCCGCAGACGCCGCCCTGCGAGACCCAGCCGCTCTGCTCGCAGGCGTAATATTGAAGATCTTCGCCGCAGACCTGCTGGCCGCACTCGGTCGCGTGCACCGTGTTGCCGAGGTAATCGGTGCCGCCGGGGCAGTCGCAGCCGTCGTCGCCGCCGCACACGCCGCCCTGCGCGACCCAGCCGCTCGGGCTGCAGGCGTAGTACTGGAAGTCTTCGCCGCACACCTGCTGGCCGCACACGTCGGTGTTCACGGGGTTGCCGAGGTAGTCAGTGCCGCCGGCGCACGGACACGCCCCGCCGTCGCGCAGCTCGAGCGCGGACACATCGCCGGCCGGTTCGTCGTCGCAGGCCAGCGGAGCGAGCACGGACGCGCCGAGCAGCAACGCAGGGCCGAGGCGCGACGCGGAGAGGAGGGAGCAGGAGATCGAAGCGTGAGGACGCGAGAACGTGGTGAACATCGGATGATCCTTGGTTGCCGCGCAGGCTCGCGACGCGGCGCAGGCGGAGCCCGACGCCGAGCACGACGCTCGCGTGGTCCGGCCTCCTGCGGGCATGACAGGCGGACAGATCGGATGTCGCAGCACGCGGACGAAAAATTCGATCGCGCGTCGGCACTCAGGTCCGGGGCGTGACGACGACAGTGGATCGCCCGATCGAGGAGCGACCGATCACCCTGCTGCACTCCGGCACTCTCGTGCGAGAGACCCATAACCGGCGATGCTCGAGCTACCGCTCGAGGTCTTCGCTCGCGATGCAGCAGCGATGAACGGCTGCAGTCGCCGCACATCGGTTCACTCGCCGATCACACCGCGACTGCCGATCGGCCTGAAGTTCGCAGCAGGGTTCGTACGCCAGGCGGGCAGCGCAAAAGCCCGCAGAAATGCACCGCAAACGAGCCGGCGCAACGCGTAACCAACCCTTGACACATGCGCGAAAACGCGTAACCTATCCTTTACACATGACCTGCACGCCTCCAGCGACCGCCGCCACGCTCGACGCCGTGTTCTTCGCGCTGTCGGATCGCACGCGCCGCGACTTGCTCGAGCGGCTGCGCGGGGCCGAGGAGACCGCGGGTGCGCTGGCGCGGGGGTTTGCGGTCACGCGCCCGGCGGTCTCGCGACACCTGCGGATCCTCCGCGAGGCGGAGCTGGTGGTCGAGCGCCGGCGCGGGCGGGAGCGGGTCTACACCCTCTCGCCTGCCCGCCTCGAGGCCGCCACCACCTGGCTCGACGCCTACCGCGTGTTCTGGACCGCGCGCCTGCGCGACCTCCGGGACCTCGTCGAATCCCTGCCCGACGACGACGACCCCCCCGCGCCGGCACGCACGCCGGCGCCGACGTCCCGCCCCAAGAGGAGAACCAGATGAGCGAGCATCCCCCCGTATTCGAGCACCGCGCCAGCTTCACGCTGCCTGTCCCTCCGCCGCGAGCCTTCCGCGCGCTCGTCGAGCCGTCCGAGCTGTCGCGGTGGTTCGCCGATCACGTCACCGTCGAGCCGCGCGTCGGTGGCAGCTTCGCGTTCCACGGCCGCGCCACCCTCGGCGCCCCGGGGGCTGGCGATGCGACAGGGCGTCTCGTCGCCTTCGAGTCCGGCGCAGCGCTCGCCTTCAGCTGGAAGATCCACGGCGTCGACACCGAGGTGCGCTGGTCGGTCGCCCCGACCGACGACCCCGCGACCAGCACCCTCGAGGTCGTCCACACGGTCCGCGGCGACCTCCCCTTCAAGCGGCCGCGCCACGTGCTCGACGATCTCTGGCGCCTGCACGCCGGCAACCTCGGCGATCACCTAGCCGGAAGGACAGACGGCGTGGTGTTGCCGGACTTCGCCGGCGGGCGCAACGAGGTGCGCGTGTCGATCGACATCAAGGCCCCGCCGGCCCGGGTGTTCCGCGCCCTGCTCGACCCGGCGCTGATGAACCGCTGGCTCGGCGGGGCCGCGCAGGTCGACCTCGAGAGGCGCACCTACACGTACGGCTGGCGCTACGACATCGAGGGCCGCAGCGTCGACGGCGGCCCGACGCGGATCGTCGAGCTCGTCGAGGACGAGAAGCTGGTCACCGACTGGACCGACTGGCGCGGCGAGCCCGACCAACCGCTCACGCGCGTGACCTGGCTTCTCGAGCCGCTGGCCGGCGGCACAGGCACCCGCCTGACGATCGTGCACGACGGCTTCGGCGCGCCGGTCGACCGCAGCGACTACCAGCAGGGCTGGTACGGCTTCGCCGAGCGGCTGCGCAAGCTGTTCGAGTGACGCGGGCGCGGGCGTCGGCGAGGCAGGCCATCACGGCCTGTCTCGATGCTCGGACAAAGGCACGTCGCAGGACGTGCCGGGCTCGAGCGACTCCCTCGTCGCCGCCTGTCCGCTCATTGTCGTCACCAGGCCTGACTCTGACTCAGGCGTGGACCGACGACGCGGTCCGCGACAGCTTCCACGCCCGCGAGGCGATCTTGACCGAGCTGTCGCACAAGCACCCGCTGGTGGCCCTCGCGCCTTTCTTTTCCCGAGCCATCGACGACGAACATCACCGTGATGCCCTCGGTCGCCGCTCCGCGGCGAGTCTGCTTTTATCTTCGCTCGCCGAACGATTGCAGCTCGCGGGCCCGCGGGCGCAGCGCCTGCCACACCGCCCACATCCCCGCCGGGAACAGCGCCTCTGCCTCCGCGAAGGCCTCCTGCGACCATTCGACCCAGAAATAACAAGACTCCCCGTCCGGCAGCCGCTCTGCGCGGCACGCAGTCGCCAGCTCGGCGCAGCGCGCCGCGATGTGCCGGCAAGCCAGCTCCGCGGTGTCATCCTCGCCCGCGAACTCTTCCGGCGCCCGCATGGCGACAGCCTCGAGCTGCGCCAGCAACGAGCCTCGCTCCGCCGCCGAGCTCGCGCAATACCGATAAAACGGCAACCAGCACGGCGTGTTCCACGGATGGTCGTCGGCGTACGCCTCCTGATACGTCGCGAACAGCGGCGGCCGCGGCTCCCAGAAGCGATACGCCAGCGCCCCGATCAGCAGCTCGGCGATCGGCCCCGCGACCACGGGCAAGCCCGCCGCGATCTGCCGCTGCAGCGCCGCCGGCTCGCTCGTGATCGGCTGTCCCACAGGACATGCCCCCATGGCCATGCTCCGATCGGCCAGCTCCGCCGGCAGCGGCGCCATCGGCCGCAGCGCCGGCAGGTGAATCCGCTCGACCAGCCCGCTGGCCCGACTCTCGCAGAGCAGCACCTCGTTCAGCACCGTCCACGCGAACCCGACGGCCCGCAGCTGCGGCGCGCCCTCCGGCCCCAGCCTGCAGACGATCGTGCGGTGTTTCTCCCGATAAACCATCACCACCGCATCGTCCCACCAGCGCAGGTGGCCGACCTCGCAGCCGAAGTACGGGTTGTACGTGTCGACCGTCCACTCGCGGACCTGCGTCGCGCCGACGCGCATGCGCAGGAAGTAATCGACGTCGACCCAGCCCCCGTCGTCCTTCTCCACCTTCTCGACCCACGCCACCCGCTCGCCCTCGACCGCCCCGCCGACGATCGCGTGGATGTAGTCGTCCTCGGCCAGCCATTCTCGCTCCACGCCGAGTCGCGCGCAGGCCGCCGCGATCGCCGCAGGCTGCTCCTCCCCGACCTCTTCCCACTCGGGAAACAACGCACCCACGTCCATCGTCCCGCGAGTTTACGCGAGCGACGCGCCCGGCGCCTCGCGTTCTCGCGGCGACGCAATCACCCGCGGACCGCTGCCGCGCGGGCGTGTCACGCCGGTGCGTCGACGCGACGCACCCGTCGCTCCTGGGGTGTGCCGCCGACGATCCGCCCCCCGCAGTCGCTCCCGGTCCCCGCGAACTTCGCTAACCTTCGGCCCATGCGCCCCGACCCCGACCTCGCGCGCCGGCTCGAGCTCGCCGAGCACATCCAGCTGCAGTGGTACCCGTCGTGGACCAGCGCCTGGCTCAAGGCGGTCGCGGCGAGCGACGTGCTCGAGCCGATCCACCGCGAAGCGCTGGCCGAGGCCGGCGTCGACCCGGCCGCGCTCGTGGCTGCCAGGCGCGCCATCGTCCAGACCTTCCTCGAGGATCACTTCAGCCTCTGCACCCCCGAGGACGCCCCCTACTGCACCTTCGTCGACGGCTCCTGGCGCGCGGTCGACCGCGCCGAGATGCTCGCCTGCGCCGACCGCCTCCTCGCCACCGCGCGCGCCCGGATCGCCGAGGTCGAGGCCGAGGAGGCCGCCGAGCGCGCCGAGGCCGAACAGGGCGGCTGGCTCGACGCCGTCAGCCCCTCCAGGCTGGCCGACCGGATGATCGACCTCGACGCCCTCCGCCGGTGGTTCACCGCCGAGCTGTGGGCCGACGCCGAGCCGACATGGTTCACCAACACCGGCCCCGGCATCACCGGCGAACCCGCCGTGGTCGGCATCGACGACCACGTCATCACGATCCTCTGGCTGCCCTGATCGATTACCCCATGGCGCGCCTGCAGGCGAACATGTTCGAATGGACATGTCACCAAGCACCGCATCGCCCGCCTCGGCGCAGCAAGCCCTTCCGCGGTGGCGCAGACGAAATGTCCGAATGGACATGTCACCAGCGCCGCATCGCCCGCATCGCCGCATCAGCCTCTTCCGCGGTCTCGCAGACGAACATGTCCGAATAGACATATCGCCGCGCACCGCTTCGCCCACTTCGCCGCATCAGCCCCGTCCGCGGTCTCCAGACGAACATGTTCGAATAGACATATCACCGCGCACCGCTTCGCCAACCTCGGCGCAGCAGGCCTTCCTCGGCGCATCAGTGCGAGTCTGTCTGAAAGAGCAGCTCATCTTCGGTCCACATTTGGGACGTCTCTGCGCACCGTACTGGTGGCCCCGCCATGCGAGCCGAATGTGTCCTCGGCGACGCCGTGGTCAGCGCGAGCCGTCCCCCGAGAGCCCGGCGTCCAGCGCCGCGAGCTCGGGGTGCTCCCGGATCTCGCGCCTCGTCGCCCGGGACCGCTCGCAGAGCAGCTCCCCCAGCGCCTCGCGGAGGCGCACCGCGTGGCCGTGCTCGGGGATGGTGAGGTCGTGGGGATCGACCGCCGCGAGCAGGCGGCGCAGCCGATCCGGTGGCAGCGGCAGAAGGCGGCGCAGGTCGATTCGCTCGCCGAGGACATCTTCGATGTAGGGGCGCTGGCAGAGCCAGATCGGCAGGAGCTCGTCGTCGGTCAGCGGCGGCATCGGGACGACCGGCCAGCGCGCGAGGTCCGGCGCCATCTCGCGCAGCCGTGCCCACGCTGCCTCGGTCGCGACGAGGATCAGCTGGAACGCGGCGTCCGAATCGAGGGCCATCTCCGCGGCGTAGCGGAGCAGCGCCGGGTCGTTCGGCACACGGGTCCACGCGCACACGAGGCCCGGAGCGATCGAGGCGGGGACGGCGTCGGGCCGAGCGCGGTACCGCGGATCGGGCGAGCCCCCGCCGTGCCAGTTGTCGACGTTCACCCCTCGGGCCTGCGGCAGGAGGCGGCGGAGCTGGCGGATCAGGGCGCGTCGCCCCGAACACGCCTCGCCGACGAGGGCGAACCCCGGCGCGTGGACGAGGCGCTCGCGCCAGACGGCGTCCGGCTCCCGCTCGAGCCAGGCCGGTTCCACGGCGAGGCCGACGTGCCCCCGCGCGCCGAGCTGATCGAACAGCGCGCAGTACGCCTCACGGGCCGTGATCAGCCCCTCGGCGTACCGCGGGTCGAGGGCGGACAGCGCCCATAGCGTGGGGTCCGGCAGGCTGCGGAGCAGCACCCCCGGATCCACGGACGCGCCGGCCGCCTCGCATGTCGCCCAGCGACGCCCCCAGCTATAGGCCAGCGGCAGGTCGCTCGCCTCGGCGATCCGCTGCCGCCAGATCGCGTGGGCGCGGTCCAGGGGCGCACCCGCGACGGTCGGACCGAGCAGCTCGGGATGCAACGCGACGATCGCACGGGCGAGGTCGCCGGGCTCGACGGCGCCCGCCCCGGGGTGGGGCCCGCTGAAGGGCGCCGCGGCGAGCGCCTCCTCCTGCGCCGCCCGCCAGCACGCGAGCGACACCGCAGCATCCCATAGCCGGTGCGCGTCCGATTCGCAGCGCGCCCGGATCTCGGGGACGGTGGGCGACGGGACGCCGAATGCAGGGTGGTGGACATGCATCGCCGGTCCCTATACCCCGCTCGCGCAACCTGGAGAACTTTGGGGCCGCCGTCCTAGCGCGCCCCCTCGTCATCCCCGTCTTGCGACCACCCGGCGAGCGCCCGCTCGGCCTCGGCGAGCGCTTCGCGCTGCTCCGCCTCGTCGCGCCACGGCAAGTCGGCGGCGGGCCGCTCGTGAAGATACCGTCGCACCAGCGCGCGCGTGAGCTGCGTCCGCGGTGCCGCCAGCAGTCGCCGCAGCAGCAGCCGCCGCACCGACACGCGACCTTCCTCCGGGTCTCGCACCACCCGCGCCGCCTCCGGATCGTCGCGCCAGCGCAGCGGGAAGCGCTCCAGCGGCCCGTGCATCTTCGCCCTGGAGACCCAGGGCGGCTCGTTGCGAACTTTTATCAAAAAGGGCCGCTCCTCGCCTTGTAGCTCCCGCGGCTCGCGCACGAACCGTGGCGACACTTCTGCATCGACTTGCGTGTGCCCGTGCAGGGCCGCCGTCACCACCAGATCGATCCACAGCGGCACCAGGCCGTCCCGCCATAGCAGGTCGACCATCTCCTCCGCCGTGCACGAGCGCCGCTCGCGGAACCTCTCGGCATCCTCCGCGAACAACAGTTCCCCCGGACCGAGCGGCACGTGCTCGACCCACGGCCCCATCGCCAGCGAGTACGTCACCGCCTCCGGCAAGGCGTCGATCACGTACGTCCGCGTCAGCGCCAGCAACCGACCCGTCGCCTCGGCCAGGCGTCGCGCGAACTCGTCTCGCTCCATCGTCGCCTCACGCCGCGGCCAGCGGCCCGACGTACGCGACCACGTCGGCGCGCCCGCGATCTTCCGCCCGCAGCGCCTCTGCCACCTCCGCCACCACCGACAGGCGCCACACCTTCGCCGACTGATTCGCGGCCCGCACGCGCTGATACAGCCCGCCGGCCCCGTCCACGTGAAAGCCCCCGACCACCTGCACCACCGGCCTCGACCCCGCCGCCAGCGCGCGCCCGATCGACCCCGCCATCGTCGCGTCCCACACGTTCTGCGCCCGGTAGAAGCCCTCCAGCGTGGCCGCGTCGACGCCGGCGTGCTGGCCCATGAGCGCGACGAACTGCTCGCGGTATGTCCCTTCGGTCAGCTCCTCCGGCACCTCGACCAGCGCTTGCTCCTCGGGCCCCAGCGCCCGCAGCGGCTCCAGCCCCTCGAGCCGCGCCCGCTTCACCAGCGCCCGCGCAGCGTTGGCCGCGATCACCGGCCGCCCCTTCGCCTGCGCCGCCAGCACCATGCGGCGGTGCCCCGCGGGGAACTTGCGCTCGCCCTTGAGGTCGGCCGCCTTGCGGAACCCCGCCTCGTCGAGCTGCCCGCGCAGGAACGCGTCGAGCTCCGCCTGATGATCGCGCGTCACGCTCTCGAGGGCCAGCGCCGCCGCAGCCCCGGTCGCCAGCAACTGTTCGAACAGGTCCGCCGCCAGCTCGAGCCCGAGCGGGTGCCCGTGCTGCTCGCCGATCAGCACCACGTCGCTCGCCGCCATCGCCGCCACGATCTGCGCCTCTGCCACCTGCCCACCATTTTCACCGGAGAACAGCCGCGCCTCCGTCATCGTCGGCGCCTGCGTGGCCCGCCCGCGGCACGCCGGCAAGCTCATCGCGCCGCCCACGAGCTGCATCCACCGCCTCCGCGACTGCCCTCGCATCGCCGCGAGGCTCGCACAGCCCCGCCGGCGCCACAAGTCAGGGGATCTGCCCTGCATGACCTCAGCGACGACGCCGAGCTCCCCGCGACTCACTCGCCGATGCCGTCGCCCCGAATCAGTGGAGCTGCCCTGCCCAACCTCAGCGACGACGCCGAGCTCCCCGCCACTCACTCGCCGATGACGTCGCCCCGAAGTCAGTGGAGCTGCCCTGCCGAACCTCAGCGACGATGCCGAGCTCCCCGCGACTCACTCGCCGATGCCGTCGCCCCGAATCAGTGGATCCGCCCTGGCGAACCTCGGCGACGACGCCGAGCTCGCCGACGACGTCGTCCCGAACCGGTCAGTGGATCCGTCCCGCCGAGCCGAGCTTCCAGCGCACTCGTGCCAGAGTCAGCGGCACGATCGCCGACTTCAGCTTCGCGTCCTTTCGCAGCACTCGCGCCGCCTCCTTGATCGTCGCGCCCGAGCCGACGAAGTCGTCGAGCAGCAGCACCTCGCCGCGCACGCTGCCGCTCCCGAGCTTCATCGTGTTCTCGACGTTCTCGCGCCGCTGGTCGTTGTTGCGCAGCTCGCTCTGCCTCGCCCGCGGCTCCTCGCGCCAGACCACCAGTTCGGGCAGGGCCGGCACCCCGAGCGTCTCCGCCGCGATCTGCAGCGCCTCCTCGCGTTGACGCCAGTCGCGGCTCGGCACTGCAGCCACCGCCGCGAACGCGAACCGCTCGCCGAGCGCGCGCACCTGCGTCCGCAGCAGCTCGGCCAGCGCCGGCGGCAGCGACTCCGCAGTCTCGCGCCCCTGAAAAAACTTGCGGAACAGCGGCCCGGCGATCTCCCCGTCGAGCAGCGCCAGCCCCTCCGCCACCTCCGGCCGCGCGCTCGCGGCGATCGGCGACGGCCGCGACTCGAGCCAGCGCTGCGCCTCCGCAGTGGCCGCCTCGATGTCCACGCTCGACTGCTGCCCGCGGCACAGCGAGCAGCGCCCGCAAGCCGCCGCCTCGCGGTCGCCGAGCGCGCGCCGCAGCGTCGCCATCAGGCAGTCCGCCTCGCCGCGCCCGTACGCCTGCATCTCCTCGAGATCTCTCGTCCTCACCGCCTGCTGCGTGCGGTAGCGGCCGAGGTCCGGCGTGCCTGTCTTTTGGGTCAGCCCGTAGACCTGCTTGCCGCCCGCGCTCTGCTTGCGGACAAAGCCCTGCTCGACCAGCTCCGCGACCACCACCGTCACCCGCGTGGGGTGGAGCCCGGTGCGGACCTTGATCGCGGTCAGCCCGAGCGGCTCGTGCTCGATCGCCTCGACGATCGCCGCGAAGTCCTCCGGCTGCGGCTGCGCCGAGTCGATGAAGTGCTCCTGGATCCGCCTGTCCTCCGGGTCATACAGCAAGATCCCGCGGGCCGGTCGGCCGTCGCGTCCGGCCCGGCCGACCTCCTGATAATAGGCCGTCACCGAGCCCGGCACGTCGACGTGGATCACGTAGCGCAGGTCCGACTTGTCGATGCCCATCCCCAGCGCATTGGTCGCCGCGATCACCGGGCAATCGCCGTGCAGGAACGACGCCTGCAGCTCGCGCTTGCGCTCCGGCTCGAGCCCCGCGTGATACGCCGACGCCTCCAGCCCGCGCGCCTGCAGGTAACCTGCGACCAGCTCGGTGCGCTCGCGCGTCGCGCAGTACACAATCCCCGGCGACGGCAGCCGCGGCACGATCTGCGCCAGATAGGCCAGCTTGCTCGCCATCCCTTGCAGGCCGACCACCGCCAGCGACAGGTTGGGCCGATCCATGCTGCTGCGATGCACCACCAGCGGCGTCGCGCCGGGCCGCTGCAGCTGCCCGCGGATGTCCTCCTCCACTCGCTCGTCGGCGGTCGCGGTCAGCCCCAGCACCCGCAGCGACGGGTGGCGCTCCTGCAGCGCACGCAGCAGGTGGACGATCTGCCGGTACGCCGGCCGGAAGTCGTGGCCCCACGTCGAGATGCAGTGCGCCTCGTCGACCACGAGCAGGCGGATCGGCAGCGCCGCCAGGGCCTCGAAGCGATCGACGTGGTCGAGGTGCTCCGGCGACACGAACAGCAGGCGCACGCGCCCCTGGGCCGCGGCCGCCCGCGCCGCGTCGTTCTCCTCCTCGCTCTGGTCGCTGTTGATGCTGGCCGCCGCCAGCCCGAAGCGGTCGTTGAGGTGCTGCAGCTGGTCGCGCATCAGCGCCAGCAGCGGCGACACCACCAGCGTGATCCCGTCGAGCAGCGCCGCCGGCAATTGATACAAGAGGCTCTTGCCGTAGCCCGTCGGTTGGATGCACAGCAGCGACCCGCTGCCGAGCAACAATTCCTCGACGCTGCGCCGCTGCCCGGGCGGAACTCGGAAAACCCGAACCGCTCGAGGAGCACGCGGTCGAGCTCGGCCTGTTCGATCATCGCGCTTCTCTAGCACCAATTTCGGTCGGCGGCCGCAGCGACGTGCAATTTCGCACCCAGACCCCGCGCGGGCCGGAAACTCTGCCCGCGCCCGGCTCTTCGGTCACGTATTCGCCCAGCCGTCCAAAATCACCCGCGAGCCGCGCCCGCATGCTCGTCGAACTCGGGCGATCGATCGAGATATGCCACGACCGTCCGTTCTGACACGACGCCGCGGCGAACACGGCATCGCATGGCCCATTAGACATGTCCAAAGAAGCACATCACCCGCCGCTGGAACTTCTCATGACATGATCTTTCAGACATGTTCCGCGCGCCGTCCCCCTGCCCGCGCGGCCAGCTCGCGCTGACCTATCGCGTTGATGTCGCGGGTCTCGAGCACGTACTTGGCCGTCCCGTCGCGGGCCACCGCGATCATCGCCCGCGCCAGCTGCTCGGTGCTCGTCACCAGCCCCGGGAACAGCACCTTCCACAGCGGGTACAGCGGAGACAGCACCGCGTAGAGCGCGTTGTACAGCCGCGTGCGCGAGCGGATGCCGTGCATCGGCTGGATGAAGCCCGGGCGGACCACGAAGCTCGCGCGGAACGGCAGCTCGCGCAGCGCGTTCTCGGTCTTGCCCTTCACGCGGGCCCACATCACCCGCCCGCGCTCGCTGCTGTCCGCCCCGCTGCCCGACACATAAATGAACGTCATGTTCGGGCACAGCGCCGCCAGCGGGCGCGCCACCTTCAGAGTGAGGTCGTGCGTCACCCGCGTGTACTCGGCCTCGGACATCCCGGCCGAAGACACCCCGACGCAGAAGAAGCACGCGTCGTGGCCCGCCAGCTGCGGAATGATCGGCCCGAGGTCGTCCATGTTCGCGTGGACGACCTCGCGCAGCTTCGGGTGGCGCTGACCTGTCGGGTTGCGGCCGACCACCGTGACTTGCTCGATCTGCGGGTCGATCAGCGACTCGCGCAGCACCCCCTGACCGATCATCCCGGTCGCGCCGAAGATCAGCACCTTCATCGCCGCGCTCCTTGCTGCCTGTCCGTCAGGACAGGTCGAATTTCACCCCCGTCAGCTCCTCCGAGCGCTGCCACAGCCGCGCCGCGGTCTGCTCGTCGCGGGCTTGCGGGGGGATCCACGCGTGGATCGGGGCGCCGCGCATGAGGAAGAGCCACGGCCCGTAGTAATCGCCGCCCTGCACGTCCGGGGCAGTGGCCGCGCGCAGCGACGGCAGCGCCCCCGCCTGCGCCGGCTGCCCGAACCACTTGATGCTGCGGGCGAACGCGTGCTTCTGCAGCCCCGTCGATGCCCCGCCCGGGTGAGCCGCCACGCTGCGCAGGCCCGTCCCGCCGGCCCGCCGCTGCAGCTCGAGCATGAACAGCAGGTTGGCCAGCTTCGAGCGCCCGTAGGTGCCCATCGGCGTGTAGTGCCGCTCGCTCTGCAGGTCGTCGAGATCGAGCCGCGCCGGCCAGGCCACCGCGCTGCTGACGGTCACCACCCGCGGCGCCGCGCTGGCCCGCAGCGCCGGCAGGAGCAGCCCCGTCAGCGCGAAGTGCCCGAGGTGATTGGTGCCGAACTGCTTCTCGAACCCGTCGGCCGTGGTCTCGCGCCGTGGCAGCGCCATGATCCCCGCGTTGTTGACCAGCACGTCGAGGCTCGGGTGCCGCCGCCGCACCTCGTCCGCGAACGACCGCACCGACGCCAGCGACGACAGGTCGAGCGGCACCAGCTCGACCGCGCCCCCCGACTGCTGTCGCAGACCCTTCAACGCCTCCTCGCCGCGGCCCGCGTCGCGGCAGCCGATCACCACCTGCGCTCCTGCGCGCGCCAGCTCCAGCGCCGTGTAATAGCCGATCCCGCTGTTCGCGCCCGTGACTACCGCGGTCTTGCCGTCCAGTCGTGGGATGTCCTTCGTGCCCCAGCCGCTCATCGCCTGCTTCTCCTCGGTTTCGGTAAACGAACGTTTACTTGCGGGCAAGCTTGGACCGCCCGTGCTAGAAGTCAACAGGCGTTTACAAAAAACACCGATGGCCCAGCGCAAGAGCCCGACCCGCCCCCGTCCCGCCGCCCCGCCGCGCCCCCGCGACGCCGAGCAGACCCGGTCGGAGATCCTCCACGCCGCGCGCGTCCTGTTCGCCACGCGCGGCTACGCCAACGCGGGCATGCGAGAGATCGCCGCCGCCGCCGGCATCACCCCCGCGCTGGTGGTCCGCTACTTCGGCTCGAAGCGCGACCTCTTCATCGCCGCCATCGAGTCCGACATCGGCCTCGGCCCGTTCCTCGGCCCCGACCGCGCCACAGTCGGCCGACACATCGCCCGTTACTTCTTCAGCAAACCGGTGCGCGAGGCCGACACCCTGTCGATCCTGCTCCACGCCGCCGGCGAGCCGGAGGTGTGCGACCTCGCCACCGAGCTGCTGGCCGCGCGCGTGATCCAGCCGCTGGCCCGCTGGCTCGGCCCGCCGCGCGCCGAGGCCCGCGCATCCCTGCTCCTGGCCATCATCTCCGGCACCTGGCTGTTCCGCCAGGCGCTGCCGATGCGCGCCTTCACGGGCGGTCCGGACACCGCGCTGGCGTCGTGCATGGCCGCGCAGATCCAGCACGTCGTCGACGGCCTGCCGGAGGCCTGATCACAAACCTCGCGTCGTACTCACCCGTGCTCGCGATGCCGCGAGCCTCGCGGCCCGTCCACGTCATCACCGCAGTCAAGCGTCACAGTCGCGAATGGATCGACGTCACGAGCACGTGCTCGCGGCGCCGCAGGCCTCGCTGCCTGTCCCAAGTATCGCCGCTCGCTCGCCCCACAGTCGATCAGCACAGTCGCGGATGGATCGGTCAACACGCTGTGCGAGCACCGAGTGACGCGGCCGTCGCCCTCGATCTCGAGCACGAGGCCGCTGACTCCGCGTCGGGAGCGACGACCGGCGGCCGTGAGCCACACGCACCCACGAACAGCATCGCCGCCGTCCATCGCCCGCGAATACGGCCTTGCAGACCGTTGACCGCGGCGATTCGGGCCCCACGCTGATCGCATATGAAGCACATGTCCGGCTCGATCATGACACTGATCTTCCTCGGCGTGCCCTTCTTGTTCGTGATCGCGGTGCTGGTCCGCGGCGCCCTGCGAACCGTGCAGCAGTGGCGCTTCGATCGCCTGGCCCGGATCGACGCACCCCACCCTGTCGCCGCCGAAGCGCCGCTTCCCGCGGTCCGTCGCCCCGGCTGAAGCCGACGCATCACCACCCCGAGCTCGCGTGACATGGCGTTTCGCCGCTCGGCTGAAGCCGCCGACGCATCACCGCTCCAGCCGCGCTCGACCCAGCGTTTCGCCGCCCCACGACCCGCGCACCCACATCCGCTCGCGCGCACCTCCGACACGCACACGCGCCCGCTCGGGCGATCAAACGGCGGCGGGCAAGAACACGCGGAAGCACGAGCCCCGACCGGATTCGCTCTCGACCGCGATCTCGCCGCCGAGCAGCTGGCACAGTCGGCGCGTGAGCGCGAGCCCGAGCCCCGTGCCGCCGTGGCGGCGGGCCAGCACCTCGTCGACCTGCACGTAGGGCGTGAAGAGTCGCCCCAGCTGTTCCGGCGTCATCCCGGCGCCGGTGTCCTCGACCTCGAACACGATCCCGCGGCGGCCCGAGCGGAGCGCCGGGCGGGCGCGGACCGCCACCGTGCCCTCGCGGGTGAACTTGGCCGCGTTGCTGAGCAAATTGTAGAGCACCTGGCGCAGGCGCAGCTCGTCGGTGCGCAGCCTTCGGGCCCCGGGCTCGACCGTCACGCGCAGCGCGTTGGCCCCGTCCTGCAGCTTCGCCCCCAGCGCGTCGGTGACCTCGGTGACCACGCCCTCGACGTCGACGTCGGAGAACGTCAGCACCAGCTTGCCCGCCTCGACCTTCTGCAGGTCGAGCAGGTCGTTGACCAGCGCGTGCAGGTGGCGGGCCGCCTGCACGATCTTGTCGGCCTCGCTCACCAGCTCGCCGGCGCCCGCGAACTCCGTCAGCTCCTCGGCGAGCAGCTCGCCGTAGCCGATGATCGCGTTCAGCGGCGTGCGCAGCTCGTGGCTGACCGCGCCGACGAACAGCGACTTGGCCTCGCTGGCCGCGATCGCCTCCTCGGCGATCCGGCGCAGCTCGGCGGTGCGCTCGGCCACTTGCTCCTGCAGCGTCGCTGCCAGCCGCTGCAGCGCTTGATTGGTCTCGTAGAGCTCGCGCGTCTTCGTCTCGGCGAAGACCTCGGCCTCCTTGCGGGCCCGGCGCTCCCGGTCGTAGCGGCGGCGGAAGATCTCCAGCTCGTCCACGGCCCTCTCGCTCACTCCGGTGGTTGTAGCTTGCGCAGCCGAAAACGCACGTGCGTCCGCGCGCCGCCCGACAGATCCTCGACGTCGACCGCGATCGCGTCGCCGTAGTGCTCCGCGGTGGCCTCGATCAGCCCGTGCGCCAGGTCGGCGAACCCGCGACCTGACTTATAGACCATGTCCATACGGCCATCCACGACCGGCGAGCACTCGAACGTCGGCAGCTCCGCGTCCTCGTACAGCTTGCGCACCTCGGTGTGGACGTAGCCCTCGACCCGCCCCAGAAACCCGAACGTGTCGCGCGCGGCCGTGAAGAAGACGGGGAAGCCGGCGGTGAAGCGGCGCAGCAAATGGCGCCCGAACTCGTGGACCAGCGCGCTCGCCGGAGTACCTGTCTTTTCGGACAGCGCGCCGACGAGCGCGACCAGCTCGCGGTGGTCGTAGGTGCCGATCGACGTGTAGGCCCCGCCTGACGCCAGATCGCAGCTGCCGAGCAATTCTTCGACCATCTCCTCCGAGAACCGGGACTCGACCATCTCGAGGAACTCGGTGAACACGACGCCCTTCATCTGTGACCACGCTATCGCACCGCCCCCAGGCGTGTCATCTGGCGTCCCGCGCGCTCATGAATTCCCGGACAAGCGTCCAAATTGTGGCCACCGCTGCGCCGTTTGATTACTATCTCCGCTCCGGATCTTCGGTGACCCTCCCTCGCCTCGCGTGCACGCTCGCGGCAGTCCTGGTGCCAGCCGGCTGCTTCACGCCCGTCCCCTGCGATGGTTCGCTCTGCCTCTCGATCGCCGACGTCTCACGCGTGCAGGTCGGCGTCGCCCCTGACGCGCTCACGATCGTCGACGTCGACGGCGACGGCGTGCGCGACCTCGTCGGCGCCAGCGGCCCCGCCGGCACCCTCACCGTCCTGTGGGGCGGCGACGCCGGCTTCGCTGGCAGTGCAACGACCTGGTCGATCGACCAGGAGGTCGCGGGCATCGTCGTCGCCGACCTCGACGACGACGGTCACCTCGACCTCGCCACTGCGCTCCCGCGCGCCGACGCGGTCGCGGTCGTGCGCGGCCGAGGCGGCCGCTCCTTCGCCGAACCGGAGCGCTTCGCCGCCGGCGCGGTCCCGCGCGCCTTGATCGCCGCGGAGCTCGACGGCAAAGGCCCGCCCGAGCTCGTCACCGCCGACCTCGTCGACGGCACCGTCACCGTGCTGCATCGGCTCGTCGCCGCGCCGCCGCTGGTCGTGGGCCCCGGCCCGCGCGCGCTCGCGGCCGGCGACCTCGACGGCGACGGTGATGTCGACGTCGCGGTCGCCCTGGCCGACGCGGACGCCGTGCAGCTGCTCCACGGCGACGGTCGCGGCGCGCTGCAGCCCGCCGCCCTGCTCCCCGTCGGCGCCGCGCCCTACGCCCTCGTCGCCGCCGACTTCGACGGCGACGCGCGCCTCGACCTCGCCACCGCCGACAGCCTCGACGACACCGTCAGCGTGCTGATGAACGCCGGCGCCGGCGAGTTCAGCAATCGCGAGGCCTGGCCCACCGTGTCGCTGCCCGAGGGCCTCGTCGTCACCCGTCCGACCGACTCCTTACCTGTCCTCGGGGTCCTGTCCCCGACGACATCCACCGTCGAGCGCCTCGACCCGCGCACCGGCGCGGCCGTCCCTGGCGTGCTGGCGACCGACGCGCGCTCGCTGGCCGCCGACGGCGACCTCTTCGTCGGTGGCGGCGGCGCGCTCTCCTTTCTGAATCTCGGGACAGGTCTGATTTTCACCTCCGAGCGCGAGGATCCCGGCGCGCTCGACATCTGGCCCGTCGACCTCGACGGCGACGGCGTCGACGAGCTGCTGGTGCGCGATCTGGTGGAGACCGCCTCTGGCGAATTCCGCCTGCGACGCGGTGACGTCGAGCAGCGGGTCCACGTCGGCGCCGGCGACCCCGACCGCGTCCAGGCCGGCGATCTTACCGGCGACGGCCTGGGCGACCTATTCTTTCGCGACAAGAGCACGCTCTACATGGTGCCTCAGGAGCCGTCCGGCCAGTTGGGCGAGGCCATCGTCACTGCGTTCGACGATCTCGTCGACGCCGTGCTCGCCGACATCGACGTCGACGGAGTCGCCGAGGTCGTCGCGCTCGTCGGCGCCGACGGCGGCGGCCGTATCGAGGTCTACCGCAGCGACGCCGCCGGCGCGCTGACCCGCGCCCTCGCCACGACGCTCGACCTCGACCCTCCGCCCGACTCGCTCTCCGTGATCGACGGCGACGGCGACGCCGCCCCCGACCTCCTGCTCGGGCGCTACGGCTCGTTCTTCCTCGTCGAGGACGGTCACGGCCCGGTCCGCGCGCTCGACTTGGGCGAGCACTACCCCGACGATCCCGCGTTCGCCGACCTCGACCGCGACGGCCGGCTCGACGCCGTCTTCTGCTCGCGCGCCGGGGTCTTCCTCGCGCACGACGTCCTCGCGCCCGCGCCCGCCGAGCCGGTCCCGCTGAGCAGCGCGAGCTGCAGGGACGTCGCGCTCCTCGATCTCGACGGCGACGGCGAGCTCGAGATCTTGATCTCGGCGGTCTTCCCCTACAACGAGCAGGCCGTCGTGCGTCTGACGCCGCTGCGCCGCTCGGGGCAGTCGTACGTCGCCTCGGGCTCGCGGATCGTCAAGGGTTTTGGCGGCGCGCTGCTCCTCGCGGAGCTCGACGGAGCCGGCCCGCCCGAGCTCGTGTTCTCCACCTACCAGCGCACCGCAGTGTTCAGGGCGGAGCTCGGACTCTCGCTCCTCGAGACCGAGCACCTGCGCTTCGACAACAAGCCACGACTGCGCTTCGGCGACGTCGACGGCGACGGCGCTGCGGAGCTGCTCGCGCTGGGCGGCTCGCTCGCGGTCGCGGCGGCCGACGAGCGCGGCGGCTTCGGTCCGCTCACTCGGCTCTGGAGCGGTCGGGAGGAGGGGCCGCAGGTCCAGGACGCACTGCTGGCCGACTTCGATCGCGACGGCCGCGCTCAACTGTTGTGGACCGCCACGCGGGGGGACTTCGGCGCGATCGAGCTCGCCAGCGTGGGCCTCGAGGGCCTGAGCCAGCACACGCAGCTCGGGGTCACCTTCCAGGAGCTCGCCTCGCGGCTGTTCGTGGCCGACCTCGACGGCGACCACGAGCTCGACGTCCTGAACCTCACCACCACCTTCGGCACGCTGCGCGGCTTCCTGGCCCGGGGTCGCGGCCAGGGGCGCTTCGACGCGCTCGAACAGCTCTCGATCGACGACCAGTTCGCCGTCGAAGACGTCACCCTCGCCGACGTGGACCGCGACGGCCGAGCCGACCTGATCATCACCGCCATCGGCCCCAGCGGCAGCGAGGGCGTCTACGTCCTTCCCGGACAGGGCGACGTCAGCTTCGGGCCGCCCCGTCGATGGAGTCACGTCTCGACCCCGAGCATCGATCCCCCGCCGCTCCGGTTCGCCGATCTCGACCGTGACGGCGCCGTCGAGCTGATCATGGGCGGCGTCCAGGGCTCGCTCTTGTGGATCGCCGACGGCGGTCGTGCCCCGCGCGTCCTTCTCGAGGACGTCGACGCCTACGAGATCGCCGACCTCGACCGCGACGGCCGCCCCGAGCTGCTCGCCGCCGCTCCCGCTCCCTATTCCTCCGAGACCACGCGCCTGCACCTCGGCCGCAGCCGCAGCGACGGCAGCTTCGGGTTCGAACACCACGACCTCGACGTCGCGGACGTGCGGCAAATACAGACCGCCGACGTCGACGGCGACGGCGAGCTCGACATCGTCCTCGTCGACGACCGGGGCGCCACCATCCTGAGGCGCGCGCCATGACGATCTCTCGCCGCGCACCCATCCTCGCGCTGGTCTTCGCGGCCTGCTTCGACCTGCCCGAGCCGACCCATCACGGCGCGCACGTCGTCATCGCCGCCGACCCCGGATACGAGCTGTGCGGCGGCACGGTCGCGCACATGGACGCCTTCGTGGCCGCGCTGTCGGCCGCGTTCTCGCTCGCGCCACCGACCGCCGACGAGCGCTTCACCTTCTACTTGCTCGACGCCGACGAGATCCACGAGCGCCACCTCTGCCCGGTCGAGGCGACCGCCTGCGCGTCCGGGGGCAACAGCTACAACCCGTACGCCCCTCTGAACCACGAGATCGTGCACAACGTCGCCGCGGCGCTCGGCGACCCGTTGCCGCTGTTCTCCGAAGGCCTCGCGGAGGCCTTCGAGGGCCTCGGGGACGCCGCTCCCGAGGCAGGGAGGCGCAGCTTCCTGCCCATCCGCGACCTCGTCGGCTTGATCACGGGCGTGCAGCTCGCCCGCGCCGGCGGTTACTCCACCGCCGGCGCCTTCACGACCTACCTCGTCCGCCGTCACGGGCTCGACGCCTACCTGCGCCTTTACTCCGCCGTCGGTCCGCTCGAGACGGCGCGCGGCGTCGACGAGCTGTTCCGCGAGGAGTTCGGCGTCTCGCTCGACGACAGCATCGCCGCGTTCGAATTCAGCATGGCCAATTGCACTCGCCAGGGTGGCGACGCCAAGCTGCTCGAGTGCGCCGCTCCCGAGCTCGAATGGAGCGGCCCACGCCTACAGCACCATCGATCGATCGGCTGCGATCAGGACGACACAGTCGGCCCCTATTCGCGCGACAGCGCCGTGGTCTTCTACACCGTGGACGTCCCCGCCGACGGCGACTACGTCGTCACCGTCCTCGGCGACGATCCCCGCGGCCGCGTCAGCGTGCAGCCGTGCTCGATCTGCGGCGGTGAGGGAGTGGGCGTCGCCGTCGACGAACCGCCGCGCACCGTCGCGCTCGCGGCCGGGCGCCACTCGTTGCGTCTACACGGCCCGGCCAGCATTCGCACCAGCCTCGGTCTGCGCATCGAGCCCGTGGACGCGCCCGTGCATATGCCGTGATCGCGCGCTCGCGTGCACGTCGGCCTCCGCGTCCGCAGTGCAGGTGCCGGCGCACGCACCTCGCTCCGCGGTCCGCGGCAGCTTCGCACTCGTGTCGTCGGCGTCTTCGTGATCGCGCGGCCGCGCGCGCGTGCGGCCGGCTTTACCCCTCGCAGCGATTGCGGTACCCACGGGGCGTGCCGATCGCCTTCTCGCGCTCGTTGCGGGCTCTGGGGGCCGAGAGCGCTCGCGGCACCGCCCTCGGCGTCGCGCTCGCCGTCGGCTTCCTCGCGGCCTGGGCGGTGTGGCTGGTGCTCGCGCGGGTCAGCCTGATCGCCACCAGCGAACAGGCGCGCCTCGAGGTCGCGCGGGCCGCCGTGCCGCTCGCCCCGGTCGTCGACGGACGTGTCCTTTCGGCCAGCCTCGCCCTCGGCCGTCGCGTCGCCGCTGGCGAGCTCTTGCTCGAGCTCGACAGTCGCGGCCTGCAGCTCGCGCGCGCCGAGGTCGACGCCGAGCGCCAGGGCCTGCTCACCGAGCTCGGCGCTTTGGCCGGCGAGCACGCCGCGCTGGCGGCCGCGATCGAGGCCTTCGAGGCCGGCGGTCGCACGCGCCAGAGCGAGGCCAGCGCCAGCGCCCAGGAGGCCCAGATCGCCGCTGCTTTTGCCCGCACCATGTCCGAGCGCAGCGAGAGCCTGCGCGGACTCGGCGTCGAGTCGAGCGAGGCCGCCGAGCTGCTGCAGGCGCGCGAGCGGGGCAGCGCCGCGGTGGCGACGATCCGCCGCCTGCAGGTCGCGCGCACCCGGGCCGAGCTCGGCGAGCGGCTGGCGACGATGCGCATCGATCTCGCCCGCACCAGCCGCGAGGAGGCCGAGCTGCAGCGCGTGCTGGCGGCGAAGATCGCGGCGCTGGCGACGCTCGACCACCAGATCGATCAACACTCGCTGCGCGCGCCGATCGCCGGCCGGCTCGGCGGGGTGGTGCCGCTGCAGGCCGGGGCCGTGCTCGCGCGCGGGGCCGTGGTCGCGGTCGTGATCCCCGACGACCCGCTGCGGATCGTCGGCCGCTTCACCCCCGCCGGGGTCGGACGGATCCGCCCCGGCCAGCCCGCGCGCATGCGCCTCGACGGCTTCCCGTGGACCGAGTTCGGCAGCCTCCACGGCCGCGTCGCGGCGGTCGCCAGCGAGGCCGAGGACGGCCTCGTCCGCGTCGAGTGCGACATGTCCGAACAGACATCTGACGTGTCCGCGGGGACAGGCAGCAAGATCCCCGCCGAGCACGGCCTCACCGGCGTGCTCGAGATCGAGGTCGAGTCCGTCTCGCCCGCCGCCCTGCTCCTGCGCACGATCGGCCAGGCGCTCGCCCCATGACCGCCACGCTGCCGCGTCGCCGTCGCCTCGTCGCCGAGGTCATCCAGAGCTCGGCCATGGACTGTGGCCCGGCCACGCTCAAGTGCCTGCTCGACAGCCACGGCCTCGCGGTCAGCTACGGCCGCCTGCGCGAGGCCTGTCAGACCGACGTCGACGGCACCTCGATCGACACCATGGAGGACGTCGCGGTCCAGCTCGGCCTCGAGGCCGAACAGATCATGTGCCCGCCCGACCACGTGTTCGTCGCCGAGTCCGCGGCGCTGCCGGCGATCGCCGTCGTGCTCTCGCCGGGCGGCCTGACCCACTTCGTCGTCGTGTGGTCGTGCTTCGCCGGCCTGGTCCAGATCATGGACCCCGCCGTCGGCCGCCGCTTCGTCCCGCGCGAGCAGCTGCAGCGCGAGCTGTTCGTCCACCGCATGCCGGTCCCGGCCGAGGACCTGCGCGAGTGGCTCGGCAGCGACGAGTTCACCGGCCCGCTGCGGACCCGCGCCCGCGCGCTGAAGCTCGCCCGCGCCCGCGTCGAGGCCTGGCTCGCCGCCGGCGCGGGTGACCCCGGCATCCTCGGCCTCGCGCGCCTCGACGCCGCAGTCCGCCTCGCCGAGTCGCTCGCCCGCGCCGGCGCCCTCGCGCGCGGCGGCGAGGCCGAGCGCTTCGTCGCCCGCCTGCTCGAGGCCAGCGAGGGCCTCGGCGGCGACGCGCTGTACGCCGTCCTGCCCGAGCAGTTCTTCACCGCCGCGCCGAGTCCGGACGACGAAGACACCGCCCTGCTGCGCGGCGCAGTGCTCGTGCGGGTCCGCGGCGTGCGGCCCGACGCGCCGGCCCTGCATCCTCACGACCTGTCCCAAAGTACACTCTCGCCCGACCTGGTCGCCGCCCTCACGGAGCCGCAGATCTCGCCGCTGCGCCAGCTGTTCGCGCTGGTGCGCGCCGACGGCCTCGCGCTCCCGGCGGTGCTCACGGTCGGCCTCGTCACCGCCGCCGCGGTGGTCGTCGCCGAGGCGCTGGTGCTGCGCGCGCTGCTCGACGTCGGCGAGCGGATCGGCGTCGGCGAGCAGCGGCTCGGCGCGGCCGCGGCGATCCTCGCCTTCTTCGTCGCCGTCCTCGCGCTCGAGCTCCCGCTCGCCGCCGGCGTGCGTCGGGTCGGCCGCCGCCTCAGCGCCCGCCTGCGCGTCGCCTTCCTGACCCAGGTCCCGCGCCTCGGCGACCGCTACCTCGCCAGCCGACCGATCTCCGACATGGCCGAGAGATGTCACCGAGGACATGTCCTTCGGCACCTGCCCGAGGTCGCCGCTCGCCTCTTGCGCGGCGGCTTCGAGCTGATCTTCACCGCGCTCGCGCTGATCTGGCTCGACCCCGGCGGCGCGCCGTGGATCGTCCTCACCGCGGTCCTCGTGCTGGCGCTGCCGCTGGCGCTGCAGCCATTGATGACGGAGCGCGACCTCAAGGTCCGCAGCCACGGCGGCGCGCTCGGCCGCTTCTACCTCGACGCCCTGCTCGGCCTCACCGCGATCCGCACCCACGCCGCCGAGCGCTCACTGCTGCGCGAGCACGAGGCTTTGCTCGTCGAGTGGTCGCGCGCCCAGCGGTCGCTGTTCCGCGTGCAGGTCGTCGCAGTCGGCCTCAGCGCCGCGCTGGGGATGATCCTCGCGGCTGTCCTTTGGGGCACCTACGTCACCCGCCACCCCGAGCCGGCCGGCGCGCTGCTGCTGCTCTACTGGGCGCTGTCGCTGCCGGCGATCGGCGACCAGGTCGCAGCCGCGGCGTTCGAGATCCCCGCGCTGCGGGCCGCCGCGCTGCGTCTGCTGGAGCCGCTCCACCTGGCGGCCGACGCCGCCGATCTCGCGGCCCACACCGAGCCGTGGCCGGGCAGCGGCGGCGTCGCGCTGACGTTCGAGCAGGTCAGCGCGGTCGCCGGTGGTCACCCGATCTTGCAGGAGCTCGATCTACGGATCGAGCCCGGCGAGCACGTGGCGGTGGTGGGCGCCTCGGGGGCCGGCAAGTCGAGCCTGCTCGGCCTGCTGCTCGGCTGGCACCGGCCGGCGAGCGGTCGCCTCGCGGTCGACGGCAAACCGCTCGACGAGCCCGCCCTGGCCGCCCTGCGCCGCGTCACCGCATGGGTCGACCCGGCCGTGCAGCTATGGAACGAGTCTCTTTTAAAGAATCTGCACTACGGCGGCGACCCTCAGCACCACCAGCTACCACAGGCGCTCGAGCTCGCCGACCTCAGCCCCGTGCTCGAGCGGCTTCCTGACGGCCTGCAGTCGATCCTCGGCGAGGGAGGCGGCCTCGTGTCCGGCGGCGAGGGTCAGCGCGTCCGCCTCGGCCGCGCCCTCCTGCGCGGCGAGCCGCGCCTCGTCCTCCTCGACGAGCCGTTCCGCGGCCTCGACCGCCACGCGCGCGCGGCCCTGCTGACCCGCGCGCGCGAACACTGGCGCGGCAGCACCCTGCTGTGCGTCACCCACGACATCGACGCCGCCCTCGGCTTCGACCGCGTGCTGGTGATCGACGGCGGCCGCCTGGTCGAGGAAGGTTCTCCGAAGGACCTGGCCGATCGGCCAGATTCTCAATACGCGGCCCTGCTGCGCGCCGAGGCCGAGCTGCGCGCCGAGGGCTGGAGCGACTCGCGCTGGCGCAAGCTCCGACTCGACGGCGGCCAGCTCCGCGCCGAGGAGTCTTTTTAAATATGACGCGCCTACCCTCGGCGACGCGCCTCGCTTCGGACATGTCCCCGGGGACACCTCGCTCCGCAGCATCTCGCGTGCGACTCGTCGTCGCAGACCTGGCCTCGCGCGCGATTCCCCATTGGATGTCCCTATGGACATGTCCTCATGATCATGTCTCGGAGGACACGTGTTAGACGCGCTCGCATGGCCGCTGGAGCGCGCTGGCGAGGCCCTCACCGCGCTGGCAGTGCAGTCCGGCCTGCAGCCGAGCCTGCGCGAGCTGGGCGCCCCCGGGCCGGCCGTGCTCGCCGATCCGGACGACGCATCGATCGAGCGCTGGCTCGCGGGCGCCGCCGCGGGGCTGGGCCTCGAGGCGGAGGCCGTCGACAGCGACATCGCCGGCATCGACGACCTCCTGCGGGCGGCGGCGCCCGCGGTCCTGCGCGTCGGCGAGGGCGGGCGCGGCTTGCTGCTCCTGCTGCGCGGCGGTCGGCGCCACCTCGTGCTCCTCGCCCCCGACCTCCGCCCGCGCCGCGTCGCGATGGCGGAAGTCCGCCGCCTCGTCTGCGAGCCCGTCCTCGCCCCCCTGCGCGGCCGCGCCGAGGCCCTGGTCGATCGCACGGGCATCCCATCGGGGCCGCGGCGCGAGCGGGCCGTCGAGCTGCTGCTGCGCGAGCGCCTCGGCGTCCTGCGGGTCGGCCGGGCCTTCGTCCTGCGGCCCTCGCCGGCAGCCCCGCTGCTCCGCCTGCTGCGCGCCGAGGGCCTCGTGCGCCGCACCGCCGCGCTCGCCGGTCTGCACGCCGCCGAGCTCCTGTTGATGATCGCCGCCTGGGCGCTCATCGGCGACCTCGTGTTCGCCGGCCGCACCGACGCCGGTTGGTCGCAGGCGTGGCTGCTCCTGCTCCTGTCCATCGTGCCATGTCGCATGGGACAGGCGGCGATCGCCGGCGACATCCTCCAGCGGGCCGGCGCGCTGCTGAAGCGCCGGCTGCTGGTCGGCGCGCTGGCGCTGCCCGGCGACCTCACGCGGCGCGAGGGCGCGGGCCTGCTGCTCGGGCGCGTGCTCGAGACCGCCGCAGTCGAGTCGCTCGGCCTGCGCGGCGGCCTGGTCTCGCTCGTGGCCGTGCTCGAGTTCGCCGCGGCCGTGCCGATCCTCTCGCTCGGCCCCGCGCCCGCGCTGCACCTCGCCCTGCTGGCCGGCTGGGCCGCGCTCAGCGTCGTCCTCGTGCGCCGCACCGGCCGCCACCTCGCCGCCTGGACCGATGCGCGCGGCGAGCTCACGCATCACCTCGTCGAGGCCATGGTCGGCCACCGCACGCGCCTCGCCCAGGAGGCGCCCGAGCGCTGGCACGACGACGACGACGCTCGCCTCGTCCGCGTGCTCGCCCGCGAGGCGCAGCTGAACCGCAGCGAGTCGCTGCTGGTCGCCCTGCTGCCGCGCGGCTGGCTGGTGCTCGGCCTGGCCGCCCTGCTGCCCGCCTTCGTCACCGGCACGGCTCCGGCCGCCACCGTCGCCGCGGCCATCGGCGGGGTGCTGCTGGCCCAGCGCGGCCTCTCGACCTTCGTCGTCGGCGCCACCGCCCTGCTCGGCTGCGGCGTCGCGGTGCGCCAGGCGCTGCCGATGCTGCGCGCCGCCGAGACCGCCGACGCCGGCGCGCATGGCCTGATGCTGTCCTTTCCGCCAGTACCCGAAGGACAGCTGATCGTCGTGGCCCGCGGCCTCGGCTTCCGCTACCCGGGGCGCGAGCGGCCGGTCCTGCGCGACGTCGACCTCGCCATCGCCGCCGGCGACCGCCTCCTGCTCGAGGGCGGCTCCGGCGGCGGCAAGTCGACCCTCGGGGCGCTGGTGGCCGGCCTGCGCGAGCCCACCAGCGGCCTCGTCCTGCTCGCCGGCCTCGACCGCCCGACTCTCGGCCTGGTCGGCTGGCGCCGGCGGATCGCCGCCGCGCCGCAGTTCCACGAGAACCACGTGATCACGGCGCCGCTCGCCTTCAACCTGCTCATGGGCCGCGGCTGGCCGCCCACCCAGGCCCAGCTCGCCGAGGCTGACGCAGTCTGCCGCGAGCTCGGCCTCGGCGACCTGCTGGAGCGCATGCCCAGCGGCCTGCAGCAGATGGTCGGAGAGACGGGTTGGCAGCTGTCGCACGGCGAGCGCAGCCGCCTGTTCATCGCCCGCGCGCTGCTGCAGGGGGTCGACCTGGTGGTCCTCGACGAGAGCTTCGCGGCCCTCGACCCCGCCACCTTGCAGCAAGCCCTGCGCTGCGTGCTGAACCGGGCGCGGGCGGTCCTCGTGATCGCGCACCCGTGAGGGGCTCGCTCGATGCGACATGGGGGGCAGTGGGGCGCTTCGCGGACGGCGCAGGGTGGCGCTTCGCGAAGCGCCGACTATGACTTTCCCTCGATGCCGGCGGCTCGCGCGAGTTCACGCGCCGGCGTCGACGAAGCCGCGCCCGCACGAGTGGCGGAGGCCGGCGGCTCGCGCCGCGGTCGCAGAGCTCGCCGTCACGCTGCTCGCCGCGAGGTCCGCGGGAGCGCCCATTCACCGCATGGCGCCTTGCGCGGGGCGACCGGCCGAGCATGTGGACTCCCGGGGATGGTATGCACTACCTCGTGCGAAATGGCGCGCCCGGTGCAGAGCCCCGGGCGCTGCACCGGGCGGCGAGGCGACGCCTGCTCCTCGCCGAGACTGGAGACCCGATGAACTTCGACAGTCCGACTCTCCTCGCCGACCTGGAACAGGCCTCCGCCAGCGAGCTCGATGACGTCGCGCTCGGCGTCGTCCGCATGGACCGCGACGGCGTCGTCCTGAGCTTCTCCCGCCGCGAATCCCAGCTCTCCGGACTCTCACCGCAGAGCGTCGTCGGCAGGAACTTCTTCATCGAGGTCGCGCCCTGCACCAACAACTTCATGGTCGCCGAGCGCTACGCCGAGTCCGGCGAGCTCGACGAGCGCATCGACTATGTGTTCACCTACCGCATGAAGCCCAGGCCGGTGCGCCTGCGCATGCTCAAGCGCGCCGACGGGGGCGAGCAGTACCTCGTCGTGACCGAGCGCTGAGGATGAGCATGGACGAGCTGCGGCCGTCCGCCGAGGAGTCCGAACGACTGCTTCGGTTCCTCTACCTCTGCCCGGTCGGGCTCGCCGACTTCGGCCCCGACGGCGAGGTGCGGATGCTGAACGCCGTCGCCGCCCAGCTGTTGATGCCGATCGCCCGCCGCGGACAGCTCGACAACTTGTTCCACGCGCTCGCCGACGTCGCGCCCGACCTGCGGCAGGCCGTCGCGACCTACTCGCCGCTGTCCGGGCCCGTCGTGCGCGGCCGGGTGCTGCACGTCACCGCCGGCGCGGCCCGCCGGCACTACTCGCTCGACGTGATCCGCATCGACCGCGACACGTACATGGCGGCGCTCGGCGACGTCACCGAGGCCGTGGACAACGAGACGCTCGCCCGTGAGGCGCTGCAGCTCACCGCCGTGCAGGAGGGTCGCTTCGAGGTGCTCACCAGCGTCCTCCACGACATCGGCAACGGCATCACCGGGCTCGGCACGCGCACCGCCATGCTGGCCGCGGCGCCGGGGTGGGAGGAGATCGAACAGCTCGACCGGCTCGCCGAGTTCGTGCGCAAGCAACGGGCCGCGCTCGAGCCCGCGCTCGGCGCGGACAAGACCGGCGCGCTGGTCGGCTTCGTCGACGCGGTGACGGCCCGCCTGCGCGAGCGCATGAGGCATTGGCGCGAGACGCTCACCTTCTTCGTCGCTTCGATCGCGCACGTCCAGGAGATCATGAACATCCAGCGCCAGTTCATCCGCGGCGGCGAGGTTCGCCGACCGCTCGCGGTGACCGAGCTGCTGGACGACGCGCTCGCGCTCCAGCGCGCGGCGCTGCACAAGCGCACCGTGGCGGTGAGCCTCGACGTCCCGCCCCACGTGCCGCGCATCGAGGCCGACCGCACCCGGATGATGCAGGTCTTCGTCAACGTCCTGAAGAACGTGGTCGAAGCGTTCGACGCGGCCCTGCCCGCCGGGGCCGCGGGCCGCACGCTGCGGCTGTCCGTTCGGACAGTCGCGGACGATCGCCTCGAGATCGCGTTCACCGACAACGCCTGCGGCTTCGCTGCGCAGGGCGGCGAGTTTCCGATCGCGCGGGGCGCCACGACCAAGCCCGGCGGGACCGGGCTCGGCCTGTACGCCTCGGCGCAGATCGTCGCCTCGCACCACGGCAGCCTCACCCTGCGCAGCCCCGGCCCCGGCCTGGGCGCGACCTGCACCGTCACCCTGCCGCTCCGCCAGCCGCCCGAGGCCGCACCGCCATGAACTCCGCATACAACACCCGCATCCTTATCGTGGACGACGAGGAGGTCGTGCGTGACAGCATCCGTGAGTCGCTCCTCCCGCCGCCGCGCAAGGACCCCGTGCTCACGTCCGCGGCCGCAGCGCTGTTCGGCGACGACCCCGCCGCGACCCGGTCGGACACGGCCTCCGCCGAGCTCCTGGTGTTCGAGGTCGACGAGGCGGCGACCGGCCCCGAGGCCCTGGCGAAGGTCGAGGCTGCCATCGCGGCGGGCCGCCCGTACGCCGTGATCTTCCTCGACATGCGCATGCCCGGCTGGGACGGCCTGCGCACCGCGCAGCGGATCCGCGAGCGCGACACCCGGGCCGAGCTGATCTTCGTCACGGCCTACAGCGATGCGTCGCTCGACGAGGTGATCGCCAAGGCGGGCGCCAACGTCGGCTACCACTGCAAGCCGTTCGCTCCCGAGGAGATCCGCCAGATCGCCACCAAGGGCGTGCATGACTGGCACAAGGTCCGCGGCCTCGAGGCGCTGATCGACGTCATCGGCGGGCTGCGCGGCGGCGAGCGCGAGGTCAACACCCTGCTCCACAACATCCTCGGCCAGGTCGTGGCCATGGTCGGCTCGGATGCGGCGCTGCTCGGGCGCACCGGGCCCGACGGCGGCTTCGACCCGCTGTTCGGCGTCGGCGCGTGGCAAGACCCCAGGCGCGCGGGGCCCGTGCTCGGGATCGTCGGCTCGCTGACCCACCGCGGCCCCGCCGGCGCCGTCACGCTGCGCGACGACCTGGCGATCATGCACCTCGAGTCGTACCGCATCGCCGCGGCGCTGCGCGAGACGAGCTCCTTCGACGCCGAGAAGATCTACCTTTTGGAGCTGTTCCTCGCCAGCGCCGGCCAGGCGCTGGAGAACGCCCGCTTGCAGGAGCGGGTGGTGCGGACCGAGCGGCTCTCGGCGCTGGGGGGCGCGCTGGCGATGATCGTGCACGACCTGCGCACCCCGCTGGGCAACATCCAGGGGCTGTGCGACATGATCGACGAAGCGGTCGCCATCGGCCGCACGGACGAGGTGCGGGAGTACGTCCCGTACGTGCGCGAGTCGAGCCACGAGGCGATGAGCATCGTCAATGACGTCCTCGACTTCACGCGCGAGGCCGCGATCGAGCGCGTGTCGGTACGCCTCGGCGAGCTCGGGCGCCAGCTCCGCGACAAGACGCGCCACCTGTTCACGTCCGACGCGCTGGAGCTGGAGGTGCTCGTGCCGACCGACGAGGTGGTCTCGGTCGATGCGCCCCGGCTCCAGCGCGGGCTCGTCAACCTGATCAAGAACGCCTGCGAGGCGCTGGCGAAGCAGCGCACGCCCGCGCCGCGGGTGACGGCGACGCTCCGCCTCGACGGCGACGACGCCGTATTCATCGTCGCCGACAACGGACCGGGCATCGCGGCCGAGCTGACGTCCCGGCTGTTCGAGCCGTTCGCTACCCACGGCAAGAGCGGCGGCACGGGCCTGGGCCTGGCGATCGTCCAGCGGATCGCAGAGTCCCACGGCGGGACGCTGACGGTCGCCAGCTCGCCGGGCGGCGCGACGTTCATGGTGCGCGTGCCGAGGGCCTGACGCGACAGGTGACTCCGCTGCCCTTCGCAGATTGGGTCGTCGCCGACGTCGTGGCGCACGGAACCAGTGTTCCCGGCGTGGGTGACCTCCTCACCTCTCGAATGAGTCGAGGCTTGCAGCGAGCGGGCAATTGTCCCGAGCCGGGCAATCACATTTAAAATGTCCGGCGAGCAGAGGTCCCGAAAAAACGGGCCGCGGTCGCTCGCGGGACAGAAAGCAGGACTGTCATGAAGGCCAAGACGGGACACAAGGCGGGCTTCAACCCGCAGCCGGATCCTCCGTAAACCGGAGCGCGAGAGGCGAGCCGACGTGCTCGCCTCTCGTGTCTTCGCGGCGCCTCGCGCCGACCGAAATTTCGGAAAAAACGCTGCGCCGACGCGCCCCACCGATTCACTGCTGCGCGGCCAGCCAGGCCAGCGCTGCTGCCATTGCTGGATCTGCGCCCTCCGCGTCGCGATCCGCCGAGGCCAGCGGCACGTCGGCGACGTAGTCTCCGCGCGGCGTGCCGTCGACGTGGAACAGCGACTCCCCGCCGAGCTCGAGCGTCGCGCCCACGGCCGGCAACTCGAACGAGTACACCGCCCCGAGCAGGTCGCCGAGGTCCGAGGCGAACGTGCGCGCCCCCGCGGCTGCGTGCAGCCCCATCAACAACCCTTCGCCCATGCTCCCGGTCCACCGGCTGCCGAGCACTGCGACTTTCCCTTCAAAGAACGGCGCGCGCGGCAGCACGTACTCGACGAAGCGGCGCGGGACGGTGGTGCTGCGCACGACCGCGGGGATCTCGTGGACCTGATACGGCCGCGCTTCGCGGACGAAGTGGCCGATGATCCCGCGAGCCACGTCCGTGTTGCCGCCGCTCGGCGTGTTGCGCAGGTCGAGGATCATCGCGTCGAGCTCTGCGTGCTCGCGGATCGCCGCGTCGAACGCAGCGATCGTCTCCTGCCGGTCCAGCGCATTATTGAAGCGGACGATCGCCACCCGCTCGCGCACCTCGACGCTCAGCGGCTCCATCTTCGCCACCGTGCGCGCCAGCTCGCGCGGGTTCGCCAGCTCGACAGTCCGCCGCGCGCCGTCGACCTCGAACTCGATCACGCGGTCGCCGGTGCGCTTGCCGTTGGCCACCAAGATCGCCGCGTAGCTGCGCTGCAGCGCGGTGGGTGCCGGGAGCAGGCCCTCGAACAGCTCCGTCACCCGCGCCTCGATGTCGACCCCGTCGACCTTGCGCACGGTCCACCCCGGGCGCACCCCCGCCGCGTCCGCGGCCGAGCCCGCGCGCACGTCGGTCACGACGAAGCGATCGTCTCGCAGCGCCACTGCCAGGTCCGCGCTGGTCGGCCACACGTTCGGGTCGTCGTCGTCGAGCGGCGCGACCAGCAGGTGCGGGTCGGTGAACGCGAACGCCGAGCGGTGCAGCACCCGCCGCAACTGGCCCGCGCTGGTCGTCCGCAGCGCCGCCTCGCGCGTGCGCTGCAGGTGCGCCTCGACGTCGAAGTCTTCGCGCTCGAGGTACGCGTAGCTGGCTCGCAGCTCTTTTTCGAATTCGGCGAACGCCGCCGCCGCGTCGAACGGCGCCGCGGTCTTCAAGGCCGGGTCTGCCGGCGGCGCGCTCACGAGTGGCGCGCTCATCGACGGCGATTTCGCCAGCGACGGTGACTCCACCGGCGCCTCGCAAGCCCAGACCGACAGCAGAAGCGCCACGCCTGCGAGCCCCCTTCCGGGACGCAAGCCGGACATCCTCACGGGGGCTCTTATAAAATTTTTCGTGGCCAAGCGGATGGCCGCGTATAGCACGAGCGCTCCGCACGATCCGCGCAGGTCGAGCGCACACGCGAGCCACGACCGCGGAGCCTCGTCCTGTCTTTTCTTACGCCCGCTCTTCGTCGCGGTGCGGCAACCACGACGGCCGGACCTGCGCCCACATCACCTGCGCCACCAGCCCGAGCTTGTTGCTCGCCAGCATCGCCGCTCCGGTCACCTGGCGCAGGCGGTCGCGGGCCGGCAGCGCGCGGGCGTGGCGGGGCACCAGGCTCGTCTCGAGCGCGTGGCGGGCCGTCTTGAGGTACTCGGTGAGGAACACCGACGGTCGGCCTTCTGCGCACGACAGCAGCGCCATCGAGCGCACCCGCGACTCGTGGCTCGCCTCCCAGTAGTCGAACAGCGCCCGCTGGATCGCCCGCGCACCCTCGTTGCCGCCGCGGAACACCTCATAAATCGCGTCGGCCAGCGCCTGGCGGGTCGGCACGTAGCGGTCGTGGATCGCCCGGTAGCGGCGGACCGCCGCGTCGTCGAGCCACGCCTCGTGCAGCGACGCCCCGGCCCGCAGGCGCGCCTGCTCGCCGAGCACCTCCGCGTCGCGCAGGCCCATCGTCATCCCGCTCGCGGTGATCGGGTGCGAGCAGCCCGCCGCGTCGCCGACCAGCACCAGCCCGGGGAAGCTCGCGCGTGGGGCCGGCAGGTTGACCGTCGGCGCCATCTCGAACGGCCCCTTGTGATTGCTGATCGCCGCCGCCAGCTGCTCGCCGAGCGCGGTCGGCAGGTACGGGATGAACGTCTCGAGCAGGAACTCCGCCAGCTTCGCGCCCTTGGCCGGCAGCTGGGCCGGCAGGTCGAGCGTCACCCGGTACGTCAGGCCCTCCGCGTCGCGGTGGATCGGGTAGACCAGCACCGGCCCCCACGCCCCGAGCACGATGTTGCCCCACGTCGCCGCCGACACCGCCGCGTTGCGCAGCTCGAGCCCCGCGGTGAAGCCGATCGTCTGGCGGTCGTCGGGCAGGCCGGCGAGGCGGCGGACCTGGCTCGCCTTGCCGTCGGCCGCCACCACCAGGTCGGCGCGCACCTCGACCTCTTCGCCGTCGGGCCCGCTGAGCACCGCCCCGAGCACGCGCTCGCCGAACCCGCGGACCAGCGACTTGATCGTCCAGCCCTCGTGCAGGTCGACCTGCGGCCGGCGCGAGATCACCTGCCGCATCACCTTCACCAGCGTCTTGTGGTGGACCGCGATCCCCTGCGGCCGCTGCCCGGCCACGTCGGCGTACGGCAGCTCGACGTAGCGGCCCTCGGCCCGCTCGCGCACCGTGAAGCCGTCGACGTCGACCGCGCCGGCCGCCTTGAGCGGGCCGTAGAAGCCGAGGTCCTCGAGCACCTGGGCCCCGCGCGGGTGGATGAACTCGCCGGCGAACCGCGGCGCCGAGCCCTTGTGGCGGTCGATCACCAGGATCTTGCGCCGCCGCCCCTTGTCGGCCAGCGCCAGCGCCTGGGCCACCGCGCAGCCGGCCATGCCCGCGCCGATGATCACGACGTCGTAGCGCGCCCCCGGCCTCGCTCCCGCTTCGTTCTTGTCTGGCTGCATGGTCATGTCCTTTCGCGCATGTTCTGAGGGTCAGTCTCGAAGGTTGCCGCCGAGCGCCACGAACTGGTCGAGGGCCAGCGCCGCCTCGCGCACCCCGGCGGTCGGGTCGTGGCACACCGGCGACAGCCCGAAGCCGTCCGACCACGCCCCGCCGAGGTCCTCCTTGTCGGCCTCGATCGCCTGGACCAGCGCACGCACGGCCCGCTGCGTCTGCACGCACGCCGCGCCCTCGAGCGCCATCAGGGCCTGGGCCGCCAGCGCCGTCAGCACCGGCGCGCCGAAGCTGCCGTCCTCGCGCTGGCGCCCGCGGAGCTGGCGCTCGACCGTCTGCCGCAGCGGGTGGGTCGGCGGGCACAGGGCCGCCGCGCACAGGCCGACCTCGGCGAGCGTCGCCACGTCGATGTAATCGGATGTCCGCGAGGACATGTCAGATGTCTTCGAGGACAGGTCCATCGTCACCCGGCGCCACAGGAACTCGAGCCCGCGGGCCACGCGATCGTCGTCGGCCTGGAACCCGAGGCGGGCCAGCTGGCGCAGCGCCGCCGCGGTCACGCGCACGCGCCCCGGCCCGTGCGGGTCGCCGGCCGTCAGCAGGGCGACGTCGCGGATCGGGAAGCGGGTCATGAACACGTCGGACTCGCCGCGCTCGAACCGGCAGAACCCGCCGTCGAGCTCCTGCATCGCCAGCAGCACCTCGACCGCTCGCCGGGCTGCCGCGCGGATCCGCGTCTGCAGCGGCGACGTCTTCGGCGCCGCCGCCAGCGCCTCGAGCACCGCGCAGGTCGAGAGCGTGTCGACGTAGCGGTCGGCCCCGGGCTCGTACGGCCAGCCGCCTGCGGGCGCGTTGACCCGCAGCTGCCACTCGCCGGGCGCAGTGACCTCCTGGTCCAAGAGCCAGGTCAGCATCGCGTCGGCGTCGGCGTCGCCGGCGGCCTGGGCCACCCGCACCAGCCGGGCCGTGGTCGCCAGCGGCTCGCTCACCTGCCCCTGGGCCAGGTGCACCGCCTGGCCGATGGTCCCGCCGGCGAAGCGGGTGCGGCCGCGCGCGCGTCGGAGGTAGTCGAGGCCCTCGCGGATCCGCGGGTCGTCGAAGCTGGCTCCGAGCACCCGCAGCGCCATCAGGCTGAGGAGCGTCGGCTGGGCCGAGAACCACCCGCCGTGGCGCTGCTGCGCGTCGACCAGCCAGCGCTGCACGCGGGCGAGCGCCGTGGTCAGCACCGGCCCGCGCGGCAGCTTGCGGATCACCTTGACCGCCTGGTCGAAGCTCTGCAGCAGATCTCCCGCCAGCCCCGGCTGCGTCAAGCGCGGCAGGATCGGCTCGCCGTCGGGCCGCGTGAGCAGCAGCGCCCGCGGGTCCGACAGGTGGACCCGCGCCGGCGCGCGCGACAGCAGCAGGTACGGCGTCATCACCCCGCGACCCCACGGCGCCACCCGGCTCGGCGACAGGATCGCCCACGCCGGCAGCAGCCACAGCTCGGCCGGGAAGGTCGGCACCCAGCTCCACGGGATCGCGTCGGCCATCGCCAGCCACATGCGCACCGCCGCATTGGCGCGCTGGGCCCCGCCGAGCTCGTGGACCACGCGTCGCGCCCGCACCAGGTGCTCGGCCGACGGGTCGTCGCCCGCCTCGACCAGGGCCCACCAGCCGAACACGGTCAGGGACAGGTCGGGCCCGCCGCCTGGCACGTGCCAGGCCCCCGAGGGCTGCTGGTCGGCGCGGATCCACCGGGCCAGGCCTGCTGCTTCTTCGGGAGTGAGGTCGTGGAACAGGCGATCGGCCAGCAGCACCTCGCAGGCGAGGCTGATGTCCGGGACACCCAGGGACCAGCGCGGCTCGCTCCCGGCGCGCCCGCTCACCGCCGCCCGCTGCCGCCAGACGGCCGCGCGAGCGAACACTCGGGTCTGCGCCGCTGCCAGCCGCTCGTGAAGCGTCGATTTCGCCGCCGTAGCCGTCATGAGGCGCCGGCGACGCTAGCACGCGAGCCCCAGCGGCCTGGTGATGCCCGTCACAGTCAAACCGCCGATCGGACACCGTCCAGGCTCATGCGCAGCCGGCGCCGCGCACCCGTGAAACCGTCCGCGCGGCCCGCGGCGAACGTGCTTGCGACCCGGCGCTCGGGTTTGCAACACTGGCGGCGATGTCCCGCCTCTCGCTCATCGCCGCTCTCGGCCTCTGCTCTACCAGCGCTCTCTTCGTGTCCGCCTGCAAGGAGGAAGCGGAGGAGCCGTTCGGCTTCACGTGTGTGGAGCTGATCCAGGCCGAGAACCAGGACGAGAACCCGTTCGCCGGCACCGCCAAGATCAAGGTCACCCTCAAGTACGAGCCGTGCCTGATCGACTACTACACCAAGACCAACGTCGACCAGGCGATGAACGGCAAGGAGGGCGAGGCCGTGTTCAGCGAGTGGGCCGAGCGCCTGTGTACCGAGGGCGTCGCCGACCCCCTGGTCGCCTGCGAGGTCGAGAGCTTCGCGCAGACCCTGCAGCCCTCCGAGACCAACCCGATCTACCAGATGACGGTGACCTACCGCGTCACCGACCCGAGCAAGATCAGCGGCCGCACCCTGCTGTGGGGACCCGGCCCGGTCGAGGCCTACGCCGATTGCGCCACCGGCCAGCGCCCCTTCGTCAGGCTCACCTTGCCCTCCGACGTGATCGGCATCGACAAGGACAACAAGACCTTGTGGAACGCGCAGTCGTGGGCCAACCCGCGCGGCATCATGCAGCGCAACACCGCCGGTTGCATCCAGGCCTCGATCGCCCGCCAATGAGCCGCCGACATGACGCTCCGGCGCGTGGCCTTCGCGGCCGCCCTGGCGTGTAACCCTCCGGCGAGCAGCGAACCGGCCCCCGTCGCGCCGGTCGAAGCTGCCCCGCCGGAGCCGACCTGCGAGGAGCCGCCGCTCGGCACCCTCGCCTGGCTCCCCGAGCTCCCCGACCCGGCTCGCCGCCCCGACGCGCTCGCCTCCGCCGAGCCGCGCCCTGGGGTGTCGGCGACTGGCTCGCCGAGTCGCGCCGACGCGACCCCTCCCGGAGCGCCGCGCAGCCCTGCCGGGCCGTCGACCGACGTCGCCGCGCGCGAATCATCTGCCCGTTCGGACATGCCCGTCCAGACATGTCCCTGGGTACTCTTCGAAAAGGACGGCGAGCTCGCCGTGCGCCCGCTCGGCCGCGGCGAGGCTGCGCCGCCGCACGTGCGAGCCCCGGTGCCCGTCATCCCGCCGGCCGGGTGCCGCCCCTGTCGCTGGTCCGGCGTGGCCACCCCCGCGGGACCGATCTTGCTCGCAGTGCGCCCGTCCGCCGACAGCGAGCTCGCCGCCGAGGCCTGGCTCGGCGCCGGCATGCCGCCCTCCCCGCGCATCGACGTCGAGCCCGCCCCGGTGGTGTTCACATCCTTGTGGTTCGGCCAACATGGCTTTGGGGACAGCACGCTCCAGGGCCCCCCCTGGGCCCTCGCCCCGCGCCTGTGCGGCCGCTCCCTGGTCCTCCTCCCGACCCCGCGCCTGCCCGGCGCCGGCGTCGAGGAGCCCCCACCCGCCCTCGTCCGCGCCGCCGGCGTCTACGCAGCCGCCGGCGGCGAGCTCCTGCGTCAAGACACCCCTGTCCCTTCGGACATGTCGATCTGCACCGCCGTCCCGCTCGAGCTCCCCTGACCTCGAGCGAGCCGAGGCGCAACAAAATATCAGGCGATGTCCATTCGGCCCCGCATCGAGCAGTCGCCTTCCGGAGCCGAGGCAGTCGCCCCAGGGCAGAGATCGTCCGGCGCCCCCAAAACGCCTCGCGCTCGATCGCTCACCGCGGACAGAGCCACGCCGTCATTGAAGCGAGACAGCGGCTGTTCGGCGGCCAGCCCTGGCCGTCGAACAGCCGCGCCATGATCTGTCCCCAAAGACATCCGCCATCGAAGCCCACGACGGCGAGGCGGCCACTCACGGCTGCAGCCGTGCCAGGGGTCCGGGGAAGCGGTGGCCGCGAATTAGAGGCGAGATGGGCGCGAGGAACGAGTGTCCATCCCGCCGGTTAACTCGCGGCCGCCGCTTCCCCGGACCCCCCGCGAGGCGCAGTCGGCAATTCGCGAACCGACACTCCAGCAAGCCGCCCACGGACCCGCTTCGGACCTCCAAGCCGCGCAAGCGCCTGCTCCAGCGCCACTGGAGCCCCTGGGGTCTACAAGCCCGCGCGCCGCCGCCCATGTCCCAAAGGACATCCTCAACCGCTCGCCCACCCGAGCCGCGTATACTTCCTCGCATGAAGTATCGCTTGTGGTCCGCTCTATTTTTCATCGTCGCTTGCAGCCCCAAGTCCGAGCCCGGCGAGACCGACTCGCAGACCGGCACCGACGGCACCACCCTCGGCTCGACCAGCGAAGCCTCCGTCACCATGGGCCACAGCCAGACCTCGGCCAACCCGAGCGAGCCCCTCACCACCACCGTCGGTCAGACCGTCACCACCTTCCCCACCAGCGAAGGCACCACCCTCGTCCCGATCACCGAGGGCTCCGCTACCGACGGCGACCCCAGCGACACTCACTCGAGCACCGTCACCACCGACGTCATCTCGACCTCGCTCGTCCCCGAAACCACCGACTTCAGCACCGGCATCTTCTGCAACGACATCCCCGCCCAGCCGCAGAACGCCCCCTGCACCGACGCCAGCGGCTGCGGCTGCGAGTCCGGCAAGTGCTTCGTCGTCCCCGCCCTCGGCGGTTTCTGCGGCGAGTGCTTCGGCGACGACGACTGCCCCGACGGCGGCTGCACGATTCCCAACCCGGTCGCCGGCGTCGGCTCCGTGTGCAACCTCGGCAAGGCCGGCGACGGCTGCGAGAGCGACGCCGCGTGCACCGACCCGACCGCGCAGGACTGCAGCCCCGTGCTCGAGGTCCCAGGCATCATCACGGTCGCCACCTGCGGCGAGTGCAAGACCGACGTCGACTGTCCCCCGCAGGCGCCTCACTGCACGCCCGACTACGACTTCGCCGACTTCAGCGGCCAGAAGAAGTGCAAGCCCACCGACTCGGTGCCCAACAACGCCGGCTGCGACTTCGAGGGCACGGGCAACCAGGCGTGCGCCTCGGGCTTCTGCGGCGAGGCCAACATCATGGGCCTGGTGAAGCTGGGCATCTGCGGCCAGTGCAACAGCGACGCCGACTGTCCGGTCAACCAGTTCTGCACCGACCCGGTGGTCGACCTCGACACGAACCTCCTGATCGGCTCGGTGTGTCAGTGAGCCCCGCGCGAGCGCGCTCCTCGCCGACCCGCGCTATCCTCCGGGCATGACCCGCGACGACCTCGACCCGCCGTCCTCCGACGTGGCCAGCGAGTGGCGCCCGGTCGAGGCTCCGCCCGCCAGCGACCGCGACGACGAGCTCATGCGTAACCCGCCGCCCGGCGAGCACCATCTCGGCCGATTCGCCGGTTACGCAGCCGCCCGGCGCATCCGCCGCGTCCTGATCGCCTGCCTCGCAGTGCTCGTCGCCGGCACCGTGTTCGCCTGGTACCGCTGGGCCCGCCGCGGCGACGCCCCCACGACCCTGCGCCAGTTCGAGCTCCCCGCCGGCACCGACACCTCCGAGCGTCCGCGCGTGCTCGCCTGGTCGCAAGGCAAGGCGCGCCTCGGCCTCACCCGCGAGCCGCCCGGCGTCGACACCATCGAGCTGCCCGACCGCACCCTGAAGCTCAAGGACGGCTCGGACATGGCCCAGTTCAAGGTGGTGGTGGAGGACGGCAAGACCACCGCGATCGAGCCGGTGTCCGGCGAGATCGTGGAGATCTTGCACCCCGGCGCCTCGCCGCTCCTGTAACGCGCAGCCACATGTCCCTCGAGACATGTGCTCGCAACATCCTGGCCCCATGAGCGCGCTCGGCAGCCCCATGTCCCTCGAGACATGTCGCCCCTCACCCGCGCCCTCGGTCGCTCCCGCCTCACGGCGCCAGGATCGCAGCGAGCTCGGCCGGCCACGGGGCGGTGAATTGCACCTCCGCGCCGGTCTTCGGGTGCGGCAGCGTCAGCGCCGCAGCGTGCAGCGCGTGGCGTTGCAGCCCGAGCTGGGCCCCGAGCTCGTGCAGCTTCCGTCCGCCCTCGACCACTTTTAAAAATTCTTCTTCGGGCAGCCCGTACAGCTTGTCGCCGACCACTGCATGGCCGATCTCCGCCAGATGGACGCGGATCTGGTGCTGCCGCCCCGTCTCCGGCAGCGCCTCCACCAGAGTCACCGGCATTTTATTGAATTCTCCGTGCCGCAGCGGGCGCACCGTCGTCGCCGCCGGCAGACCGCCGTCGGCCACCGGCACCGGCCCCATCTTGATCCGGATCTTCGAGCCGATCGCGAACCCGAGGGACATGTCGATACGGACATGCTCTTTATCAAAAGAGCCGTGGACCAGCGCCAGGTACGTCTTGCGCACCTCGCGGCCGAGGAACGCCTTCTTGAGCGCCGTCGCCGAGCCGGCGCGGCGGCCGAACACCATCACGCCGGACGTCTCGCGGTCGAGGCGGTGGGCCATGTCCCAGCCGTGACCGGGGCCGAGGCGATCGCGCAGCACCTGGGTCAGCGTGTGGCGGTGGTAGCTGGCCGACGGGTGGACCGGCAGACCGGCAGGCTTGTCGATGACCAGCAGGGCCTCGTCCCTGTAGATCTCCCGGTAATCGAGCACCACCTCCGGCTCACGCGGCGCGGGCCTGCGGATCACCAGCGCCTCGCCGGCGCGCACGCGCTGGGACGCGCGCAGCAGCACCTCACCGGTGTCTGCGCGGCGCACCTGGCCGTTGTCGACGATCGTTTGCACGCGGGTCCGCGACAGCCGTGCGATCCGGCTCGAGAGGAAGCGATCGAGGCGAAAGCCGTCGCGGGCCGGGTCCACGACCAGCGGGATCTCGATGAACTCCTCCGGGGGCTCGCTCACCGCGGACATGCTATTCTCGCCCGCGTATGTCCGAACCTGGTCCCAAGCCGACGACCGCGACCCAGCCCGAGCCTGCCCAGGGTGGCGCGCTGTGGGCGCTGATCGTGGGCGGCGCGATCCTCGTGGTCGCCGCGCTCCTCATCTTCTGGCCCGGGGGTGACGCCGCCTCGGGTGCGGCCGGGGCCGGCAAGAGCAAGGGCAGCGCCGGCCAGCAGGCCAGCCTCGCCCAGAGCGGCGGCGGCCCGGAGTCGCAGGCGCTCGGCGTCGGCGCCCGCGAGTACGACCCCAACCGCGGCAACGGCAAGGCCCGCATCAACCCGTCCATCCTCCCGGTCGGCCCCAAGTCCGACTCCCTGGCCCCGCCGAAGAAGCCCAAGCCCGAGCCGACCAGCTTCGCCAGCGCCGACGCCGAGATCGCCTACTGGGAGAAGAAACTCGACATCGCGCGCAAGGACCTGGCCCAGCGCACGATCTTCTTCGAGCGCATGAAGAAGGTGAAGGAGAACGCCCGCACCTCCGAGCAGATCGAGCTCGCCGAGCGCCGCGGCGTCGTCGTCGAGAAGAACTACACCGACCAGAAGCAGCTCGTCGAGGAGCTCGAGCAGAAGGTCGCCCGCCTCAAGGAGAAGCAGCGCCAATCCGGCCTGTGACCGGTTCGGGCGCCCTGTCCCTCGTGACAGGTCCGAAGGGGCATGCTCTCGCGAGCATGCCCCTTTGTGCATGTCCGAACAACCAGCCATCGCTCACTCGGGCAGCGAGAGCCCCAGCGCGGCCGCTCGCTCGATCCGCAGGTCCGCGTAGGGCCGGTCCCACAGCGGCGACGCGGCCGCGTCCCAGGCCTCGACCGGCAGCAGCCCCGCGGCGGCCAGCTCGGCCAGCAGCAGCGACTCGGCCTCGGGCTCGCGCGAGAACGGGAACGGGTTGCGCACCTGTCCTTCGGGCAAGCTGGGATAGACCGCGTCGTCGTCGGCGATCAGCTGCTCGAGCTCGCGGGCGCGGCGCTCCTGGTGGTCGATGAAGGCCGGCGCGAACGGCCCGACCCCCGCGCGCTCCTCCGGCTCGCGCTGGACCCACTTGGCCCAGTCGTAGCCGTACAGGAAGTCGTGGACGTAGCGGAACCGGATCACCGTGTTGTGGCCGTAGAGCGCCTGCAGGCCGGCGATCTGGCGCCCCAGGGCCGCGAGCTCGCCCGGGCCCGCGCGCAGCAGCTCGACCGCCAGCAGCTCGGTGTCCCAGTAGATGTTGCCCGGGAACGCGGCGGCGGCCGCCGCCTCGATCTCCCGCAGCGCCGCCGTCAGCTCGGCCGCCGCGGGCGAGCCGTCGGCCACGTGGGCCACGACCTCCTCCACGCTGCGGCTGCGGCTGCGCCCCGGCGCCAGTGACCGCCCCGGCCAGCTCATGCCCACCCCACCGCGCGCAGCACCACCAGCGCCAGCGCCAGCGTCAGCGACGAGCCCCAGATCAGGCGGTGCAGCGCGGTCTTGTAGCGGCCCTGGGCCTTGAAGCAGTTGGTCAGCGCGTGCGGGCTCTCGCGGGTCAGCGCGCGCCACGGCAGCGCCGCCGCGAGCACGGCGATCTGCACCGGGATCAGCGGGAACTCGCCGCCGCTGGCGCGCACTGCGAACATCCAGGCGATGAGCCCGGCGAACGCCGAGTACTCGGCGGCCCGGCGCGCGGCCCGGTTGCCGTACAGCGTCGTCAGCGTCGCCTTGCCGCCGCGGCGGTCGCTCTCCTCGTCGGACAGCCCGCTCGCCGCCGCCGACGCGAACGCCAGCAGCGCCAGCCCCGGCAACGCCCACACGTACCACGGCGAGCTGAGCTGCCCGCTCTGGGCGTACGCGCTCCACCACGGCACGAGCACCCCGACCCCGAGCGCCTCGACGAACTCGCCCGCCCCGCGGTCGTTGAGCCGCAGCGGCGGCGCCGAGTAGATCAGCAGCAGCCCGAGCCCGATCACCGCGCCGAGCATCAGCCCCGGCCGCCCGGGCAGGAACAGCTCGCCGCACATCGCCACCGCCAGCGCCATCACCCCGAAGCCCACGCCGGCCAGCAGCACGCTCTCGGCCGGCAGGATGGCGTCGGGGATCGTCTTCGGCGAGCCGGCCTCGGGGAACATGCGCCGCTTCAGCGCGTCGACGTCGGCGTCGAACCAGTCGTTGAGCAGCACCACGTAGATCGTGGCGAACACCGCGAACGCCAGGCCGACGACCGCGGCGCCGACGCTGAATGTCCCCGAGGACATGACCCCGAGGACCTGTCCCAAGAGCGCGGGCGCCAGCACCTTCGGCCAGCTGGCCGGCTTGAACGCGTGGAGCCACCGGCGCAGCGGCGAGGCGAAGGCCGGGTGCATCCGTCAGCCCTTCGCGCGGGCCAGCTCGGCGTCGATCGCCTCCGACAGGCCGGCGACCGAGGGGTTGCCGTCGAAGGTCTGGCCGTTGATGTAGAAGCTCGGCGTGCCGCCGACCCCCGCCTCGCCGGCGACCTTCATGTCGGCCTCGACGAGCGCACCGACGCGGGTCAGGCACTCGTCGAGCTTGCCCTGGTCGAGCCCGACCTTGGTCGCCAGCTCCTTGAGCTTGTCGGTCGACAGCTCGCGCTGGACCGCGAAGATCTCGTCGTGCAGCGGCCAGAACTTCTCCTGCTCGTGCGCGCACTGGGCGTACTCGGCGGCCGGGCGAGCGTTCGGGTGGAAGCTCAGCGGGAAGTGGCGGAACACGAACTGCACCGGCTTGCCGGCGTACTTGTCCTTGAGCTGCTTGAGCGTGTCGGCCGCGCGCGAGCAGTACGGGCACTCGAAGTCGGAGAACTCGACCACCTGCACCTGCGCGTCGGCGCTGCCGAGCCACGGCGAGTGGGTCGCCGCCAGCTCGAGCGCCGGCGGGCGCACGTCGGGCAGGCGCTTGTCGATCGAGGCGGTCGCCCGCAGCTCGTTCAACATCGACATGAACACTTCTTCCGACTTCTCGGCCTTGATCGCCTGGACCACCTGGTCGCGGACCTGGTCGAGCGGCGGCGCGTCGGGCGACTTGCGAGCGGTGTAGAACGCCTCGATGTCGGCGTCGCTCGGGGTCGGCACCGCCGCCTCCATGCGCTCCTGCACGAACTCGTTGATCGGCTTGCCGGCCTTGTCGGCCGCGGCGGTCAGCACCTTCTGCTGCACGAGGTTCTCGAGCGCGGCCTCGCGCGCACGCGCTACCTCGCTGCAGTACGTCCGCAGCGCCTTGTTCTCGGCCTGGGCCAGCTGCTCGCCGAGGTCCTCGAGCTTCACGTCGGCGCCGTCGACCTGCGCGACCACCGAGCCGGGGGCCAGCTTGAGCGAGGCCTGCTCGCACAGCGACGAGCCGGGAGCGGTCGCGGCGCGCATCGCCGGCGGACCCGACGGCGCCTTCGTCGTCGCGGTGGAAGCCGGGGCGCCCGCCGCGGCGACCTGCTTGTTGGCGGGCGGCTTGCCGCGCTCGGACAGACAACCAGCCGCGAACACGAGCGCCGCGGCACCGATCAGGGTGCGAACATGCATGAGCGGCGCGAAGGATATCCGCGGCCGGCTCGCGCCGCCACCGCCGTGGACCGGGCTCAAACACACGTCCGGGCCGCCGCACGGCGATTGCCCGGTCTGCCGCGTCCGGCGTAGGTTCGGCGCGTGAGCTCGCGTCGCCCTCGCTCGCCTGTCATCTCGGGCTTCGTCCTGTTCCTCGCGTGCAACCGCGGCGCTCCGCCGCAGCCGCCGAGCGACGTCGCCGCGCCCGCACCCGACGTCGCAGGTCGCACCGCGGCGCCCGCGGTCGTCAGCGACGGCCCGCCGCGCCTGTTCCGCAACGCCCGGATCATGACCGCCGCCGGCGACATCTTCGAGCGCGCCGACCTCCTCGTCGTCGGCGGCCGGATCTCCGCCGTCGGTCCCGATCTCAAGGCCCCCGACGGCGCGGTCGTCGTCGACGCCACCGGCAAGACCATCACCCCCGGCGTCATCGACACCCACTCGCACCTCGGCGTCTACGCGGCGCCCGGCCTCAACGGTCACAGCGACGGCAACGAGGCCAGCGCGCCCAACACCGCCCACGTGCGCGCGGAGGACGGCTACTGGCCGCAGGACCCGCAGATCGATCGGGCCCGCGCGGGCGGGGTGACGACGGCGCAGATCCTGCCCGGCTCGGCCAACCTGATCGGCGGGCGCAGCGTGACCGTGCGGTTCTTGCCCGACGCGCGCAGCGTCGACGACGTCAAGTTCCCCGGCGCGCCCTACGGCCTCAAGATGGCCTGCGGCGAGAACCCCAAGCGCGTCTACGGCGACAAGGCGGGGCCCAAGACGCGCATGGGCAACATCGCCGGCTTCCGCGACGCCTTCCAGAAGGCCAAAGAGTACGAACGGACCGTGTCCAAGTACCACAAGGACCACGCCGACTGGGAGAAGAACAAGGACAAGCCGCAGCCCGCCGGCAAGGACGGCCAGCCCGGCAAGCCGCCGGACGAGCCGCAGCCGCCGACCCGCGACTTCGGCCTCGAGACCCTCGGCCTCGTGTTGAAGGGCGAGATCCTGGTCCACAACCACTGCTACCGGGCCGACGAGATGTCGCAGATGCTCGACCTCGCCGCCACCTACGGCTTCAAGATCCGCAGCTTCCACCACGCGGTCGAGGCCTACAAGATCGCCGACCGCCTGGCCGCCGCCGACACCGCCGCCTCGATCTGGGCCGACTGGTGGGGCTTCAAGGCCGAGGCCTTCGACGGCATCCTCGAGAACGCCGCCCTGCTGCACGCCGCCGGCGGCCGCTCGATCATCCACTCCGACAGCCCCACCGGCATCCAGCGCCTCAACCAGGAGGCCGCCAAGGCCATGCACGCCGGCCGCCGTGCCGGCATCGACATCAGCGAGAACGACGCCCTGCGCTGGTTCACCGCCAACGCCGCGTGGGCCCTCGGCATCGACCACGAGGTCGGCACCCTCACCCCCGGCAAGCGCGCCGACGTCGTCGTCTGGTCCGGCAGCCCGTTCAGCGTCTACACCCGCGCCGAGCAGGTCTACATCGACGGCGAGCCGGTCTACGTCCGCGGCCAGCTCGAGCCCGGCACCGACTTCGAGCTCGGCTACAACCCGGGCGCCGCCCCGCCGGCCCCGGTCGCACCTGTCCCTTCCAACATGTCCGCTGCGCACTGACCGCGAGGACCTGTCCCATGAGCCACATCCTCCTCGCCGCCCTCACCTTGCTCGCCCCGGCCCCGGCGGCCCGCTCCGCGACCGCTCCGGCCCGCCCCGCGACCGCACCGGCCCGCCCCGCGACCGCACCGGCCCGCCCCGCCGCCCCTGTCGTGGTCGTCAGCGGCGGCGACCTCCACGTCGGCGACGGCACCGTCGTCAAGAACGCGACCATCGTCGTCCGCGACGGCAAGTTCGCCGGCGTCGGCGGCCCCGAGCTGGCCGCGAGCGCCCCGGCCGACGCGCTGCGCATCGACGCCGCCGGCAAGGTCGTCACGCCGGGCCTGATCGCCTGCGACAACCAGCTCGGCCTGGTGGAGATCGATCTCGAGGGCAGCACGCACGACGACGCCCGGGCCGGCGACCACCCGATCCGCGCCGCCTACGACGCCAGCCGGGCCTTCCACGCCGAGTCGAGCCTGATCCAGGTGCAGGCGCTCGGCGGCGTCACCACGGCCGCGGTCGCCCCCGCGGGCGGCTTGCTCTCGGGACAGGTCGCATGGGTCGACCTCGTCCACGGCGACCACCGCGGCGCCCTCACCAAGGCCGGCGTGGCGCTCGACGGCAACCTCGGCCACAGCTTCGGGGGCTCCCGCGCGGCCGCGCTGGCCAAGCTGCACGAGGTCCTCAGCGACGCGCAGGTGTTCCGCGGCCGCAAGGACGCCTACGAGCGGGCCCAGACCCGGCCGTTCGCCGCCCACGCGCTCGACCTGCAGGCGCTGCAGCCCACGCTGGCCGGCCAGATCCCGCTGACCCTGTCCGCCGACCGCGCGAGCGACATCCTCGCCGCGCTCGACCTGGCCAGGGAGTACAAGCTGCGGCTCGTCGTCGTCGGCGGCGCCGAGGCGTGGAAGGTCGCGCCGGAGCTGGCCGCCGCCAAGGTGCCGGTGATCGTGCAGCCGTCGCGCAACTTGCCGAGCAGCTTCGACACTCTCGGCGCGCGCCTCGACAGCGCCGCCCTGCTGGCCGCCGCCGGCGTGCCCGTCGTCATCGCCTGGCTCGACGACTCGCACAACCTCCGCAACGTCACGCAGGAGGCCGGCATCGCGGTCGCCAACGGCCTGCCGTGGGCCACTGCGCTGCGCGCGATCACCCTCGAGCCGGCCCTCGCCTACGGCCAGGGCGCGACGCACGGCAGCGTCGCCGTCGGCAAGGTCGCCAACCTCGTCGTCTGGAGCGGCGACCCGCTCGAGCTCAGCAGTCGTCCCACCGACGTGCTCGTCCGCGGCCGCGCGATCCCGATGGTCTCGCGCCAGACCCTCTTGCGCGACCGCTATCGCAGCCTCGACAAGTTCGGCGGCGGCAAGTCCACGAAGTCGACCGACGCGCGTCCTCGCCCCGACACCGGCGCCGCTGCGACCACCGCGGCACCCCCGCAAAAGTGACGCCCCCGCCCACGTCGCGGTATAGATCGCTGGACCCAATGACGAGTCACCACCGAAGCCCCCACCAGCTCGAGCACGGCCCGATCTTCTCGTGGCACCGCGACCACAACGGCTTCATCTTCACCTCCGGGCACGCCGCCGTCGACGTCGAGACGCTGGGCATCACTCTCGGTGACCTGGTGGCCGAGACCCACGCCACCCTCACCAACCTCCGGCGCACGCTCGAGAAGGCCGGCTCCAGCCTCGAGAAGGTGCTGAAGATCACCGCCTTCATCACCGACATGGGCCAGTTCGCCGCCTTCAACAAGGTCTACGCCAAGTTCTTCCCGGGCCCCCAGATCCCCGCCCGCACCTGCATCGAAGTGGCGCGCCTGCCCTTCAACTTCAAGGTCGAGATCGAAGCCATCGCCCACCTCTGAGCGAGGCCGAGCTCTCACTGCCGCGCGACCGTGAGAGCCGAGCCGGCGACGATACAGTCATGCGCGCGCTCGCGGTCGCTGGCGAGCCGACCGACCGACCGAAGAAGCACTGCGCCCCGCTGACCTACGAGTCCAGCCGCGGCTGACCGCCGACGTCGCGCCGCTCGGTCATCGCCCAGTCCGCGCGTCCACGAGCGACGCCGCGTGATCGCGCCGTACCGACCTTCAAAATTTTCCATCGCCGTCGCCGATCGAGAGGTCGCGCTCGAGCAGCCGGGGCGAAGCTCTCCGCGGGGCTCCTGGACAGCGACTCCCCGCGAGGCAGTCCCGGCCCACGACCGACTCGCGCCGAGATTCCCGGGCGAGCTGCGGTCACGCCCAAAGAGCGAGCGTGACAGCAGTTCGCCTCGGACCAGCGTTCCATGCGGATACGAGTTCGGGCCACGGCTCGCTCCATCCGTTCGCCTGGATGTAGTTCACCCTGCGCTCACGCCATTCCTTCCACTCACCCGCCTCCGCGCGGCCCCGCGGCCCGGGCACCCAAACGGGGATTTGCGACATCTTCAGCGTCCATTGCCTCCATTCGGAATCGTACGTCCATGCATTGACCTTTTGGAGGCGGCTCGTATAACGTCCGCCGCATGCCGACATTTCGCGCGTATTCGTTCTCAATCGCCGCATTTTTATTGGTCGCCTGTAGCGACTCCGAGAGCCCGTTGACGGCCGGGGCAATGGCAGGTCAGGTCACCGGCCCGTGTATCGAGGGCCAGTGTCTGCCGGGGCTCATGTGCTTCGTCGACAAGTGTCAGCCGGGCGGCAACAACACCCAGGGCAACAGCAGTCAGCCCGACGACAACGACGACGGAGACACGTCCAGCACGGGCGGCACCGACCCCACCGACGGCACCACCGGCAACATCACCACTGCGGCGACGAACCCGACGACGAACAGCACGCACGCCACGAATGCCAGCACGACCGACGACGAGGGCACGACCACCACCGGCCCCGGCACCACCGGCGTCGACCGAACCACCGGCCCCTCGACCTCGGACTGGCCGAGCAGCGACACCGAGACCGACAGCGCCAGCTTCATCACCACGGACTCGGGCGACGACAGCGGCACCTTCATCCGGCCGCCCGAAGATCCGTGCGACGGATGCGCCGCCAACCAGGTGTGCGTCGTCATCGACGACATCGGGCAATGCGTCGCCAAGTGCGACCCGCTGAACCAGGCGTTCTGCGGCGCGGACAACGAGTGCGTCGGCGTGGAGAACGAGTTCGCCTGCGTCCCGGACGCCTCCGGCAACACCGGCAAGGTCGGCGACGGCTGCATCTACGCCAACGGCTGCGACCCGGGCAACACCTGCCTCAGCGGCGAGTACGTGGCCAACTGCAACGGTCAGGCCTGCTGCTCGGCGTACTGCGACACCGACCTCGCCGACCCGTGCGGCCAGTACGGGATGGTGTGCGTCGCGTGGTACGGCGAGGGCGAGGCCCCCACCGGCCTCGAAGACGTCGGGGTATGCGTCATCCCGTGACGCATCGCCTGTGAGAGCGAGCCGCGCCTCGGGGCTCGCCCGGAACATGTCCTTCGGGACATGCTGGGCGAGGCGCAGCCCCGCTACTTCCTCGTGTTCGATCCGTCCTTCGGGACATGCTCTTTGGAGCATGCCCCGAAGGCCGGGCCTCACGGGGGCGCGAACTTCGGCTCGTCGACGAGCGGGATCCACTCCTTCTCGTCGCCGGGGACCCGCGGGAAGCGCTGCTCCTTCCACTCGTGGGCGGCCTGGACGATCCGCTCCTGCGAGCTCGACACGAAGTTCCACCAGATGAAGCGCGGCTCGCTCAGCGGCTCGCCCCCGATCAGCACCATCCGCGTCGGCGCCGTCGCCGTCAGCGCCCCGGCCTTGCCGCTGCGCAGCACCGCCATCGTGCGCGGCGGCACCGTCCGGTCGCCGCTGCGCAGCTCGCCCTCGATCACGTAGACCGCCCGCTCGGTCGCCGGCGGCAGCTCGAACGTCGCGCCCGCCTCGAGGTGGGCCTCGACGTAGACCAGCGGCGACGCGATCGGCGTCGGCGCCGTCACCCCGTAGGCCGAACCCGCGAGCACGCGCACGCGCACGCCCGGGCTCGACAGCTCGGGGATCGTGTCGGTCGGGTGGTGCGAAAAAGCCGGCTCGGACTCCTCCGCCTCGCGCGGCAGCGCGACCCACAGCTGCAGCCCGTGCAGCTTCGGCCCCTGCGCGCGCGCCTCGGCGGGCGAGCGCTCCGAGTGGACGATCCCGCGGCCCGCGGTCATCCAGTTGATCGCGCCGGGGCGGATCGGCTGCAGCGAGCCCAGGCTGTCGCGGTGGAGGATCTCGCCCTCGAACAGGTACGTCACCGTCGCCAGGCCGATGTGCGGGTGCGGCCGCACGTCCATCCCCAGCCCCGGCTCGAGGTGCGCCGGGCCCATGTGATCGAAGAACGCGAACGGGCCGACCATGCGCCGGACCGGCGCTGGCAGCACGCGGCCGACCTCGAACGCGTCGAGCCGCCGCGGCCGCGCCGCGATCTCGAGCTCGATCGCCGTCTCCGCTGAATCATCTGCTTGCATGGCTGTGCTCCCTGGCGGTGTGATTCTCTTGAGAAGAATAGCGGGTGTCCCAAGGGTCAGGCGAGCGTCTGACGGATCTCCACCGTCGAGGTCGTCATCAGCTTGTGGATCGGGCAGCGCAACACGGTCTCGTGCAGCTTGTGCTTGTCGGCCTCGGACAGCGCGCCCTCGAAGGCGAGCTTGACGCTGAGCACGTAGGTGCCCTGGCGCTCCTGCGAGTCGTCGCGTTCGACCTCGACCGTCACGCGCTCGAGGGCGATGCCGCGCGACTTGGCGAACACGCAGGCGGTGAGCGCCTTGCAGGTGGCCAGCGAGGCGTCGAACAGTTCGTGCGGGCCGGGCGCCGAGGCCGCGCCGCCGAGCGCGCTGCTCACGTCGGCGTGGAGCGTGTGCGCGTCGATCGTCACGACCTGGCGGAATTGCGGGGGGCTCTCGTTCGTCGAGCGGATCGTCATGGGACTTACTTCTGTTTTACCAGAGAGACCTCGATGTTGATCGTCACCTCGTCGCCGACCATCGCCCCGCCCAGCTCGAGCAGCGCGTTCCAGGTGATCCCGAACTCCGAGCGGCGAATCTTGGTCTTCGCAGATGCGCCGATGCGGGTGTTGCCCCACGGGTCGGCAGTCTCGCCGGTCACGTCCTCGACCTTGAGCACCACCTCGCGCGTCTGGTCGCGGATCGTCAGGTCGCCCACGACATCGTAGCCGTCGTCCGTGCGGGCCAAGCGCTTCGACTGGAACGTCATCGTCGGGTACTTCTCCGCGTCGAAGAAGTCGGCGCCGCGCAGGTGCGCGTCGCGCTGCTCCTCGCGGGTGTGGATCGACCCGATCTCGACGGTCGCCTGCACGCCCGAGGCGCCGGGGTTCTGCGGGTCGAGCACGACCTCGCCGGCGAACTTCTTGAACTCGCCGCGGACGTTGGTAATCATCATGTGGCGCACGCTGAAGCCGACGCTCGAGTGCGAGGTGTCGATGGTCCAGCGGGTCGGGGTATTCGTCGCAGTCGTCATGGAGCCCAACGATGACCCCCGACCGCGCTCTCAACTAGCCCTCGCCCGGCGAACCGATTGTTGCTCTCGGGCGAACAATCTCGCGGGGCTTTTCCGCGCCTCGCCGCGCCCGATACTCGCCTGTGACACCGGGAGCCCGAACCCCCCCGCGACTGCGTGAGGCGTACTGCCGAATCGGTCGCAGCGAATGCTGCTCGCTCGCATGCCTGCGCCGCCGACGCGAGCGACGAAAAAACTACGCGCCTGCTCGCTGGCGAAATAGCGGAAGCCTTTCATCGTTCGAGCGTCATCGACAACCCCTCGAAAGGTGAAACGTATGCTGGTTCTCGACGCGGTGCTCTCCCTCTCCTTCGCTATGTTCGCCACGCACGCCTCGGCCGCCGACCCCCCCGTCGCGCCAGCGGAGCTCGCTGCTCCCACGGCGACAGATGCGGTCGGCGAGCTGCCTGGCGCGTCGGGGGACGTCGCGTCCGAGCCGCGCCCGAATGCTGCCGATCCGGGGGAGATCCGCAGCGTGTTGAACAACAAGTGCATGGACATCCTCGGCGTCGACCCCCAAAACGGCGCCCACGTCGTCACGTGGGACTGCTGGGGCGGCGCCAATCAGCGCTGGTACTGGGACGGGCAGCAGATCCGCAGCGCATTGAACAACAAGTGCCTGGACATCCTCGGCGTCGACCCCAACAACGGCGCCCACGTCGTCATGTGGGACTGCTGGGGCGGCGCCAATCAGAAATGGTACTGGGACGGGCGGCAGATCCGCAGCGTGTTGAACAACAAGTGCCTGGACATCCTCGGCGTCGACCCCAACAACGGCGCTCACCTCGTCATGTGGGACTGCTGGAACGGCGCCAACCAGCAATGGCTCATGCCGTGAGGCCATGACGCGCCGGGCGGCGTACGCCGCCCGTCCAAGGTCGCGCGCATCCATTCGCGGACGGTCTCTTTCGCGGGCACGTCGAGGTGTCGCGGGCGAGCAGGACACCCTCCGACCTTCGCAAAGACGGTCGAAGTCGAGTTCGCGCGAGGTCGCCGTGACCCCGGTGTCAGGGTCTTTGGCCTCGGTGTCATGGAAAGGCGCGCGGCGCCTCGGGGCAGTTGTTTTCTTTGCCTGGCACGAGGCTTGCCATCCTCCCGATCCGCATGCCGCTCATCGCCCTGAACCGCATCTCCGTCCTACCCACTCTGGCCCTGCTTCTGGGCGCTCCCGCATGCACCGGGACAAACCCCGGCGAGACCGAGGGTGCGAGCGAGACCGAGGGCGCGAGCGAGACCCAGGGGACCACGAACGAGCCGACCACCGAGACCACGGGCGAGGCGAACGAGCCGCCGGGCGAGCCTGTCGGCTCGGACAAGCCGCGGGACCTCGCGCCGGATCTGTCCGCGGAGGAGCTCGCCGCGATGGCCGCCGACGAGCGCAGCTTCGCCGTCGAGCTCTTCAAGGCCCTGCCGGCCGGCGAGGACAACCGCGCCATCTCGCCGGCCAGCCTGCGGATCGCGTTCGGGATGCTCTACGAGGGCGCCCGCACGATCAGCGAGGCCGAGATCGCCGACGTGCTCCACTTCACGCTCGCCAAGCCGCGCCTGCACGCGGCGTTCAACCACCTCGACCTCGACCTCGCCAAGCGCGCGCTGCCGAAGTCCGGCGAGGTCGAGGGCGACGATTCGGTCCGGCTCGAGCTCGTCAATCAGATGTTCGGGCGCCTCGACATCGACTGGCTCGCGCCCTTCCTCGACGTGCTCGCCGTCCACTACGGCAGCGACGTGTACGCGCTCGACATCGCCGGCGACCCCGAGGGTTCTCGCCTGGCCATCAACGAGTGGGTCGCGGGCGAGACCGCCGGCCGGATCACCGAGCTCTTGCCGCCGAAGTCGATCATCCCCGAGGTCACCGGCGTCCTCGTCAACGCGCTCTTCCTCAAGGCCCCCTGGGAGCAGCCCTTCGAGGAGGTCGTGGACGGCGTGAAGTTCACGCGCAAGGACGCCAGCGAGGTCTCGGTGGCGATGATGCGCGGCGTGTTCGACACGACCTCTCACTTCAGGGGCGCCGGCGTCGCCGCAGCCGAGCTGCCGCTGCGGGGCAGCGAGCTGTCGATGGTCTTCATCCTCCCCGAGCCGGGCACGTTCGACGCGTACGTCGAGGGTCTCGACGGCGCCAAGCTGGGCGAAGTGCTCGCCGGCCTGGCCCCGACCAACCTCGAGCTCGCGGTCCCCCGCTTCAGCTTCGACAGCGCCTTCGGGCTCAAGCCGACCCTGGAAGCGCTCGGCATGCCGCAGTCCTTCCAGCTCTTCGGCGCCGACTTCTCGGGCCTCGCGGGGGAGGATCAGCCGATGGCGATCCACAACGTCTATCACAACACCTTCATCGGCGTGGACGAGAAGGGCGTCGAGGCCGCGGCCGCCACCGCGATCGTGATCCACGACAGCGACGGAGGCCTCTTCGCCGAGGAGAGCTTCGCCGCGGACCGCCCCTTCCTGTTCGCGATCCGCGACCGTGGCACCAACACCCTGCTCTGGCTCGGCCGCGTGCTCGACCCGAGCTGAATCACGCGACCGCGAGGGGACGCAGCGCGAACCGATGCCTCGCCCGACGTCCTCGCGCTCGCGTCACGTCGGCGGGCGCGCGGAGCCGGGCTTCACCTCGCCGCAGCTCGCCTCGAGCATCCCGCCGTCGACGATGTCGAGGACCTCGCACGCCGTCGACGGCGGCCGATCTCGATACGCGCAATGCACCCACTGGCCCGGCCGGGCCCCGCCCTCCTCCGCCGGCGTGATGTACACGATCGTCCGCCCGTCCTCCTCGCGCGACGCGATCGCGCGCTCGCAGCCGATCGGCAGCGAGTCGTACTCGTCGCGGCCCGTCCCCGAAGGCGTCTCGCAGGCCGCCCCGGCATCCTCCTCGACCCTCACCTTCACGGCCGCCGCAGCCCGCTCGCCTTCGGCTTGCGCCCCGCGCCCTGCGTCTTCGCCCTGCCGATCGCTCATGGCCACCGCCGAAGCGCGCGCCGCATTCTCCTCGTTCGGGGCCGCCGCGCACCCGAGCACCACCGCGGCGATCATCGCCGCGCACCCGCCTCGCACCCGCTTGCTGTGATGACTCATCGCCCCTCGCGCCCGGGACGGTAGCATCGCAGCTGGCCGGGCGGCCGACTTGACGCACGACTCGTTCGGATTCATCCCGCGACGACGAACGCCGCGCCTCGCGAGCGCGGCGTTCGTCTTTTAAAGACGAGGCCTCAGCGCGACAGGTACGGGTAGCTCTGCAGCACCCCGAGCAGCCACGACTCGCCGAGCGTCGTCTCGACCGCGAGGTGGCGGTCGCGGAGCCAGCGGATCATGCGTTCGACGTCGAAGTCCATCGACGACAGCACGTCCTCGCAGGTCGCGCCCATCTTGATCTCGAACGTCAAGTTCTCGCCGAGCTCGACGCGCTCGCTGCCCGGCAGCACCATGTCGTCGTCCGGGTTGCGGAGGATCACCTCGTGGCAGCGGGCGAACAGGTTGTGCACGTTCGCCAGGCTGTCCTGATAGGCGCCCGTCATGAAGAACCCGAGGTAGTACTTCTCGTCTGGCGTGCGGCGCTCGTGCAGCGGCAGGTACGGCATGTTCTCGTCGGGGTGGGCGAACGTCTCGACGCAGCCGTCGGAGTCGCAGGTGATGTCGACGATCTGCGCGTTGATGGTCGGCTTCTCGCCGTGGCGGGACAGCGGCGCCGCCGGGAACACCTGGTCGATGCTCCACGCGTCGGGGATGCTCTGGAAGATCGAGAAGTTCACCAGGTACTTCTGGTGGGCCTTGCCGAGGAAGTCGACGATCTCCTCAGGCGGGTGCGGCATCGACTCGACGATCTGCTTGACCTTGTTGCGGATCCGTCCGAACAGGCCCTCGGCGCTGGCGCGGTCCTGCAGGCTCAGGTAGCCGCGCGAGAACAGCTGCAGGCACTCGTCGCGGTAGTCGATCGCGTCGTGGAAGTACTCCTCGACGTTCTTGATGTTGAGGCTCTCGAGCGTGCTGCGCAGCTCGTGGACCAGGCGGTGCTCCTCCTCGCTGGGCTCGGGCACCGGCATCAGCTCGCCCTGGACCTCGCGGAGGTCGGCGATCGTCACCGCGTGGTTGGCCACCACCACGCGGCCCGACTCGGTGAGCAGCGTCGGCTGGCGCGCGCCCACCTCGCGGCAGGCCTCGATCACCTCGAACACCACCTGCGACGCGTACTCCTCGAGCGAGTAGTTGGCCGACGACGGGTACGACGTGCGCGAGCCGTCGTAGTCGACGCCGATGCCGCCGCCGAGGTCGAGGTAGCGCAGCTGCGGCGCCAGCTGCTGCAGCTCGGCGTAGATGCGGGCGCCCTCGCGGACGGCCGTCTTGATGCGCTTGATCTGGGTGATCTGCGAGCCGATGTGGAAGTGCAGCAGCGACAGCTGCTCGACCATCCCCGCGGCCGTCAGCTCGCGCACCACCGCCAGCAGCTCGTTGGTCGTCAGGCCGAACTTGCTGCTCTCGCCGCCGGAGCTCTGCCAGCGGCCGCTGCCGCGGCTGTACAGCTTGGCGCGCATGCCGACCTCGGGCTTCGCGGTCCAGTCCTGCTCCTGATAGACGTCGAGGTAGCGCCGGACCTCGCGGGTCGACTCGAGCACGATGATCACGTGGTGCCCGAGCTCGGCCGCGTGGAACGCCATGCGCATGAACTCGCGGTCCTTGTAGCCGTTGCAGACCAGCAGCGAGCCCTTGAGCGGCGGCTGGGCCATCGCCAGCAGCAGCTCCGGCTTCGAGCCGGCCTCGAGGCCGTAGTTGAACTTCTCGCGGGCCTTGACCACCGTGTCGACCACGCTGCGGCGCTGGTTGACCTTGAGCGGGTACACGCCGATGTGCTTGCCCTGGTAGCTGTTGTCGGCGATCGCCTTGGCGAAGCCGTCCTTCAGCGTGCCCATCTGGTTCTCGATCATCGTCGGGAAGCGCACCACGTAGGGCGTGCGGATGCCGCGGCGGGCCAGCTCTTGCGACAGCGCGTAGAGGTCGACCGCCGGCGAGTTGGGCGCCGCGAACACCAGGTGGCCCTCGTTGCTGGCGCGGATGAACGCGCTGCCCCAGCGGTTGATGCCGTAGCGCTTGAACGACGTCTCGACCGCGAGCGCCTGCGCCTGCGCGGAGCGCTTGCTCGCGTCGGGCTCGACGCCCACCGGCACCTCGACCGCCACCGGCGCCGCCGGCTTGACCACTTCTGCTTCCGTCGTCTGGCTCATCTCGCCGGGGATGATGGGTGCGCATCGGCCCCGGCCGCAAGCCCTCCCGGCGATCTCCCGCGCCCAGCGCCGGCGGTCCGCCGCGCCGGCCCGGGAAATGCCCCGGCGGGGGCCGGAGCGGCGAGGGCCTGCGCTCGCGCCGGTCGCGGCCGGCCGGACCTCGCACCTGCCGCCGCTCACGGCCGCGGTTGCTCGCCCGCGCCTCTGCTATCCTCCCGCCCCGCGCCCGCAGGGCGCTCCAGGAGTCGTCACGGCATGGCCTCGTATCAGTACATCTACAGCATGAAGGACCTGCGCAAGGTCTACCCCGGCGGCAAGGAGGTGCTGAAGGGCATCTGGCTCAGCTTCCTCCCCGGCGCGAAGATCGGCGTGCTCGGCCTCAACGGCTCCGGCAAGTCGACCCTCCTCAAGATCATGGCCGGCGTCGACAAGGAGTTCATCGGCGAGGCGTGGAGCGCCGAGGGCGTCTCGGTCGGCTATCTGCCGCAGGAGCCCGCGCTCGACCCCAAGAAGGACGTCAAGGCCAACATCGAGGAGGCCGTCATCGGCATGAAGACGACGCTGGCCCGCTTCGAGGAGGTCAGCAACAAGCTCGGCGAGCCGATGAGCGACGACGAGATGAACCGGCTGCTGGCCGAGCAGGCCGAGCTGCAGGACAAGATCGACGCCGGCAACGGCTGGGAGCTCGACCGCACCCTGGAGATCGCCATGGACGCGCTGCGCTGCCCGCCCGGCGACTCCGACGTCACCAAGCTGTCGGGCGGCGAGAAGCGCCGGGTCGCCCTGTGCCGCCTGCTGCTGCAGCGCCCCGACCTCCTGCTGCTCGACGAGCCGACCAACCATCTCGACGCCGAGAGCGTCGCCTGGCTCGAGCGCCACCTGCAGGACTACCCGGGCACCGTCGTCGCGGTCACCCACGACCGCTACTTCCTCGACAACGTGGCCGGCTGGATCTTGGAGCTCGACCGCGGCTCCGGCATCCCGTGGAAGGGCAACTACTCGTCCTGGCTCGACCAGAAGAAGAAGCGCCTGGCCCAGGAGGAGAAGGCCGAGTCCAACCGCCAGCGCACCCTGCAGCGCGAGCTCGAGTGGGTGCAGATGAGCCCGCGCGCCCGCCAGGCCAAGAGCAAGGCCCGCGTCAAGGCGTACGAAGAGCTGCTGGCGCAGGCGAGCGACAAGAAGGTCGACACCACCGACCTCGTCATCCCCTTCACCAAGCGCCTCGGCACCACCGTGGTCGAGTGCAAGGGCATCAGCAAGGCCTACGGCGACCACCTGCTGTTCGAGGACCTGACCTTCACCCTCCCGCGCGGCGGCATCGTCGGCGTCATCGGCCCCAACGGCGCCGGCAAGACCACCCTGTTCCGCATGATCACCGGCCAGGAGAAGCCGGACGGCGGCAACATCAAGGTCGGCGAGACCGTCGACGTCGCCTACGTCGACCAGTCGCGCGACGCGCTCGACCCCAACAAGACCGTGTGGCAGGAGATCTCCGGCGGCCAGGAGGTCCTCAGCATCGCCGGCCGCGACGTCAACTCGCGCGCCTACGTCAGCAAGTTCAACTTCAACGGCGCCGACCAGCAGAAGAAGGTCGGCGTGCTGTCGGGCGGCGAGCGCAACCGCGTCCACCTGGCCAAGCTGCTCAAGCGCGGCGGCAACCTGCTGCTGCTCGACGAGCCGACCAACGACCTCGACGTCGACACCCTCCGCCACCTCGAGGAGGCCCTGCTGGCCTTCCCCGGCTGCGCCGTCGTCATCAGCCACGACCGCTGGTTCCTCGACCGCATCGCCACCAACATCCTCACCTTCGAGGGCGACTCCAAGGTCAGCTGGTTCGAGGGCAACTTCGCCGACTACGAGGCCGACAAGAAGAAGCGCCTCGGCGACGACGCCCTCCAGCCGCACCGGATCCGCTACAAGAAGCTGACCCACTGAGCGAGGGCCTGTAAGAAAGCGCGCGAGGACGGGTCCTCGCGCGCTTTTCTTTTGAGTCCGAACGTGGTTGCCGGCGCGGATGCCTTGTGACTTACTTGCCAAGTAAGTCACACTTACTTCCGGTAGTATCGCGCACCATGCCGGCCAAGGCTCGCCTCAAGAAGAAGTCCGCGGACGCCTACCACCACGGCGATCTGCGGCGCGCCCTCATCGACGCCGCCGCCGCCGCCGTGGCCAGGGGCGGCCTCGACTCGTTGAAAATTTCCGCGCTGGCCCAGCGCCTCGGCGTGACCGGGGGCGCGCCGTTTCGCCACTTCGAGAGCCGCCTAGCGCTCCTGGTCGCGGTCGCCGAGGAGGGCGCGCGGCGCCTGCTGGAGCGCATGGACGCCGCGGCGGCCTGCGTCGCCGACCCGCTCGAGCAGCAGCGCGCGCGCGGCGTCGCCTACGTGCGCTTCGCGGTCGAGGAGCCCGGCTACTTCCGCGCCCTCACCCACGCCGAGGTCGTCGCCGCCTCGCCGCTCCTGCAGCAGATGGCAGCAGTCTCGCAGAAGACCATGGACGACGTGCTCGGCCGCGACCACCAGGGCTCGTCGAGCCCCGCGCTCGTCGCCCGCAGCGCCGGCATGCTGGCCGCGCAGGCCCTCACCTACGGGCTCGCGCGCATGATCATCGACGGCCTGCTCGGCGACCTCGGCGTCGACGAGGCCGAGCGCCTGACCCACGAAATCACCGGCGTCCTCGGCGTCGGCCTGGGAGCGTCGGCATGAAGCGCGTCCTCAAGATCGTCGGCCTCGTCCTCGGCGTGCTCGTGGCGCTCGTCGCGATCGCCGCGGGCGTGCTGATCGCCATGCAGCCCGAGCGGCCGCCGGCCCGCGTCATTCGTCCGCAGGTCGTCATGCGCGACGGCGTGCCGCTCGCAGTCGACGTCATCCTCCCCGAGCCGATGCCGGCCGAGCGCGTCCCCGTCGTCCTGTTTCAGACGCGTTACTGGCGGAGCTTCGCCACGATCTTCCCCGATCAGCCCGGCGTGCCGCCGATCGGCCCCCGCGACGCCTCCGTGGATGCGCTCGTCGCCGCCGGCTACGGGGTCGTCGTCGCCGACGTCCGGGGCACGGGCGCGTCGGGCGGGACCTGGCCGCGCCCGTGGTCGGGCGACGAGGTCGCCGACGCGAGCGAGCTGATCGCGTGGATCGCCGCGCAGCCGTTCTGCGACGGGCGCGTCGGCGCGGCGGGCGTCTCGTACGAGGGGACCACCGCGCTGCTGTCGGCGACGACCACGAACCCCGCGCTCCGGGCGGTGCTCGCCCGCGAGGTCGAGTGGGACTTGCTCGACGAGCTGCTCGCGCCCGGCGGCGTGCGCAACACCTCGTTCATCGCCGCGTGGGGCGAGGACGTGGCCAGCCTCGACAAGAACCGCGTGGCGGCCTTCTTCCCCGCGCCCGCGAAGTACATCGTGACCGGGGTCCACCCCGTCGACGGCGACGAAGACGGTGTGGCCCTCGCCGAGCTCGTCGAGGCGCGACGCGTCGCCGACGTCGCGGGCGCGGTGGTCGACGTGCGCGGCCCGACCGACCTGTTCGCCGGCGTGCCGGTCACCGAGGTCGGTCCCGCCGCGCACGCGAACAGGCTCGCGCAGACGAAGGCCGCCGTGGGGCTGTGGGGCGGCTTCTGGGACGCCGCCACGGCCGACGCGGTCTTGCGGGCCGATCAGTCGATGCCCCTCGCGGAGGCGGTGATCGGCCCGTGGACGCACGAGGGCGACGCATCCGCGAGCCCCTTCGGCCCGCGCGAGGGCGCCGCGGTGGACCTCGCCGAGGTCGTCGCGTTCTTCGACCGCCACCTGAAGGGAACCGCCCCGCCCGCGCCGAAGCGGCGCTACTGGGTCGCCGGCGCGGAGGTGTGGCGCGTGGCGGACGCGTGGCCCGCGACGCGGCCCACGACCTATTCTCTGGCCTCGGGCGGCCAGCTCGTCCGCGGCGAGGCGTCGCTCGACGCACGGCTCGACGTCGACTTCGCGGCGACCACGGGCACCATGAACCGCTGGGTCACCGGCCTGTTGCGCCCCGTCGACACGGGCGACCGCGCCAAGGCCCGCGGCCTGTTGTCCTTCGACCACGCGCCGCTCACCGAGACGTTGTCGGTGTTCGGCGCGCCGGTGCTGCGCTGCCAGGTCACCGCGGACGGCGATGACTCCGCGCTGTTCGCCTACCTCGAGGCCAGGCTCGCCGATGGACCGACAAGCCTGCTCACCGAGGGCGTCGCGCGCCTCCGCGGCGGCGCAGTCGAGGTGCGACTGCGACCGATCGCCTTCGAGCTGCCGGCCGGATCGTCGCTGCGAGTCTCGCTCGCCGGCGCCGACGCCGACACCTTCGAGCGCGTCCCCGCCGAGGGACCGCGCTCTCTGGCCTTCTCCGCCCCCTGCACGCTCGAGCTCCCCGTCGCGGTGCAGTGAGACGTGCCCGAACTACCGCTCAGTAGTTCCACGCGACGCAGTCGGTCGTCGTGCGCACGACGAACTCGGCCAGAGTGCGCATGTTCTTGACGAACGTCTTGGTGTCGAGATAGTCGCCAGGGGTGGCGCCGCTGCGCGGGCCGCCCGGGCTGTACGTCGTGATCCACCGCTCGTTGTTCACCGTCGTGTCGACGGCCTGCGCAGTGTCGGCGCGCAGCTGCTGGCACGAACGCTTCATCACCGTCGTGTCGCTCGCCAATCGGTCGTACTCGGCGTGGATCGCCGCCAGCTGAGATGGGACCTCCCACCCGTAGTTCTGGTACGTCGGCGGTGCAGGCGAGAACTGGACCGGATACCCGCCGGGGTTGACCGTGTAGAAGCCGATGTTCGACGGCGAGGTGTCGTCGAGCTCGATGTAGCGGTGGATCAGAGTGTTGTTCGCGTAGTCGACGGTCTCGAGGTACGCGAGCGCCGTGCCGACCGCGGCGCGGTTGGCCGGCACGCTCGGGTCGAGCTGGTAGAGGCGAAGCAGCGCCCACATGGCGTCCTGGCTCTCCTGGCCCGCGATGGCCGGAGTCTCCCAGCTGCGCGCCCACCGGGGCTGCATCTGGATGTCGTACTGCTGCGCCCACGCCGGCTGCGGCTGAGGCATCTGCGCGCGGCGGAGGAAGTCGCCGTAAGCGCCGAGCATGCTCTGATAGGTCGAGGCCTGCGCCGGGTAGACCTCCTTCGCCCAGTACAGCATCTCCACGAAGGCCGACGCGAGGTTGTCGTTCAGGGTCGGGTCGTCCCAGTATTCATTGGAGTACGAGTTGGCGTAGCAATTGGCGAGGCCGCACGAGGTCCCGATCGAGGGCGGATAGCTGGCCTGCAGCGCCGGCCGGGCGACGACGGGACCGGCGAACCCTTGCGGGAAGCCGCCGTTCGTCGGGTATTGCGAGGTCTCGACCCGCGCGCGGGCGTAGGCGGAGGAGCCCGAGATCGCCGCGTCTGCGAAGCCGAGGAGCTGGTCGGTGCGCATCATGGCGATGAGCGCGAGCTGGGTGACCTGGTCGTCGTAGACCGTGAACTTGCAGCCGCCGCAGCTACAGTTCGCAGTGGTGTTGAGGTAGCAGGCCTTGAGCACCGGCGTCGGCTTGAAGTCCGCGTACAGGCGCCAGCCGCCCGACTTGACCTGCCCGTGACGCAACGCCATCGCCGCGTCCTTCGCGTAGGTCTTGAGCGCCGGGGTCGCCGGGTCGGCGAGCGCGGCCTCCACGAACGCGATCGTCACGTCCGCGGTGCCGGGCGACTGGATCATGATCTGATCGTCGTCGAGCTGGATGTCGCCCCAGCGCTCGCTCAGGTTGGTGGCGTTGTGGTGCCACGCGTACCCGCCGTGGCGGGCGACGTTGTCGTGGAAGTACTTCGCCGCGTTCCGCATGCGCCCCAGCGCCTTGGCGCGCAGCGGCGTCGCGGCGGCCGGCTCCGCCTCGCCGATCGCGAGGGTCGGTCGTGAGCCGTCGCGCCCCGGCTCGGCGCCCGTCGAGTCACTCTCCAGCGCGGTGTCCGTCGAGTCGCTCTCCAGCTCGGTGCCCGGCGAGTCGCAGGCGAGCGTCGAGAGGGCCGGGAAGAGAGCGAGCGTAAGAATTCTTTTCATGAACGAGATTCCCCTGGTGTCAGCGGTCTTGACCGAGCGGTCGTCACGAGTGCGGCCTCGGCTCGGATTGCTGCCGATACGCGCCGGAGCGGCGCATCGGAGCGCGCCTGAGCGCGCAGCAATCGGAGCGGAGAACCCACGCGGGGGCACAGTGCCCGGTCGCCCGGCAAAGTTACAGGTCGCCGCCTCGGCGGTGCGAGCCCGTCCCGCGACGAGCGCGAGCGAGCTCGAGTCCGTCCTCGACCACGACTGGAGCCGCACTCTCTCGGCGAGAGGACTACTCGAAATGCCCGGCTGAGGCCCCAGGTCCTGGCGCCCCTTCACCTCGGGCGCTCGTCGAATTACTTACTGTCCGAAGGGACATGTCCTTCAGACCAGAATCACTCGCTGTCCGATGGGACATGCCCTTCAGACCAGCCGCGGCATCCGCTCCTGCGCGGCCTGTCGCTCGAGCAGCACCGCCGTCAGCACCGCCCGCACCCCCGGCGCATCGAGCCCGCGCATGTGGCCGAGCAGCGCGTCCATGTGGATCTGGAAGCCGCACCGCGTCACCTCGACCGGCGTCAGCGGGCACTGCAGCTCTCCGCGGTGGAGCAGCGCCAGCAGCCGCTTGAGGTCCTCGGTGGGCACGCGGACGAGTGCGTTGTGCAGCATCGCCGGGGGGCATAGCCCCTCGTCTGCCCGCGAGCAAGCGCATGCGCCTCGCGCCCCTCGCTCGCCCGGCTTTTCGCGGCGCGTCGGGGTGCTCACGCGCGCGAGCCATCGGTCGCGCGCCGCCCTCGCCTCACGCCTCGGGCGGCGGGTCCGGCAGGCGAAACGACCTCACGAAATCCTCGCCGGCGCTGTGACAGCCGACGCACACGTCGGGCCGGCCGGAGAAGCGGGGCTCGTCGCTGGAGCCGTCGTACTGCTCCCAGGCCCACACCCCGTCGCGCTTCTGCATCACCGCCACCTGCACCAGCGACCCGCCCTCCATCGCGTCGTAACCGGCCAGGACCACCATCGCCTCGTCGGACCACGCGGGCAGCCCCTCCGGCAGCACCATCGCCTGGTCGGCGACCACCACGTCGTTGATGTAGATGTCGACGAACCCGCCGTGGGGCGCGACCACCGGCTGACGCTCCGCGCGGTTCTTCGGCCGGGCCCACATCGTGTAATCGCCGGCCTCGGCCAGCAGGGTCGGCGGCTCGGACACCGGCTGCAGCGGCTCCTCACAGCCCGCGGGGAGGGTCCCCAAGACGAGGGCGGCGGGGGCGGCGAGGGCGGCGATCGCGGCGCGTCGGCGCGTCGACATCGCCGACACCATAACACCCTTTGCGGCTACGATCCGCGCCCCCGTGCCGAGAAACCCCATCACCGCCCGCGCGCTCGCCGTCCAGACCCTCCGGCAGATCGATCAACGCCGCGGCTTCAGCAACCGGATCCTGGCCGAGCACTTCGAGCGCCACCCCGACCTCGAGCGGCGCGAGCGCGGCCTCACCACCACCCTCGTGTACGGCGTGCTGCGCCACCGCGGCCGCCTCGACGCCCTGATCGACGCCGCCGCCGCGCGCCCCAAGGCCCTCAGCGCCCGCGCGCGAGAGATCGCCCGCGTCGCGGTGTTCGAGCTGCGCGAGCTGCAGCACCCCCCGCACGCCGCGATCTCCCAGGCCCTCGGCCTCGCCACCGCCCTCGACCCCAGCGGCGGCCTGGCCCGCCCGCTGCACGCGATCCTCGCCGCCATCGACCGCGAGGGCGCCGGCCTCGACGCCCGCCTCGCCACCGGCAAGCCGCTCGACGTCCTCGCCAATCGCTGGTCGATCCCCCGCTGGCTCGCCGGCCGCTGGATCGCCACTCTCGGCCCCGACCTCGCCCTCGCCCGCGCCCGCGCCCTCGCCGAGCCGCCGGCGGTCGAGCTGCGCGTCGACCTGTCCCGAACGACAGCCGAGGCCGTGGCCGCCGCCCTGCGCGAGGCCGACCCCAAGGCCTTCGTCGAGCCGCTCCCCGACCAGCCGCAGGCCCTGCGCGTGCGCGGCGGCGGCGAGCTGGTCCGCCACCCGCTGCACGAGCGCGGCCTGTTCTCGATCCAGGCCCTCGGCGCGCAGCGGGCGGCCCTGGCCCTCGCGCCATGTCCTGAAGAACATGTCCTCGACGCCTGCGCCGGCATGGGCACCAAGTCGCTGCAGCTCGCCGAGCTGATGCGCCGCCGCGGCCGCCTGGTCGCCGCCGACGCCAGCGAGGTCCGCCTCGGCGAGCACGCCGGCCTGCGCCGCCGCGGCGAGCTCGACGGCCCCGACTTCACCTTCACCACCGTGGTCGCCGACCTCGCCGCCCCCGAGCTGCAGCCGGGCGTCGACGACACGACCTACGACGCAGTCCTGCTCGACGCCCCCTGCACCGGCCTCGGCAACCTCGCCCGCCACCCCGAGCTGCGCGCCACGGTGCAGTTCGACGACATCGCCGCCTGCGCCGACCTGCAGCGCCGCCTGCTCGACCGCTGCCGCGCCCGCGTGCGCCCCGGCGGCCGCCTGGTCTACGCCGTGTGCAGCCTCGAGCCCGAGGAGGGCCCGCGCCTGGTCCGCGCCGCCTGTGACGCCGGCGGCTTCACCCTCGAGCACGAGGAGACCTGGACGCCCGAGGCCCACCACACCGACGGCTTTTATCTGGCCCGCCTCCGCCCGACCTGATCGCCCCTGCGACCGGCCGGTCGTCCAGATCATGTTTCGCGGCCCGGTCTGCTGACCTTTCCGCCAGGTCCGGATCGACCTCTCGATCCCCCGCGGCCCGGTCTGCTGACCTTTCCGCCAGGTCCGGGTCGACCTCTCGATCCCCCGCGGCTCAGGGCTGCGCGACCGGCGACGCCGGGGCCGGCGGGACCCCGCCCATCATCTGCTGCAGCTTGGCGGCGTTGGGGTCGTCGCTGGGGACGGCGTCGATGAACTTGCGGGCGTGGTGCTGGGCCTCGTCCTTGACCCCGGCCTCCCACGTCAGCACCGCCAGGTTGAAGCGGGCCGGGCTGTAGTTCGGATCGGCCTTGAGGGCGGCCAGGTAACGGCTGCGGGCGTCGTTGTACTTGCCGCGCTTCTGCGCCACGAGGCCGAGGTTGTAGAGGACCAGAGCGTCGCCGCCGGCTTTGGCGAGCGGCTCGAGCAGGCGCGTCGCCGCGTCGAGATCTTCGCGGAGGATCGCCAGCTTGGCGGCGAGCAGCTGGGCGTCGCGGCCGGCCCCCGCGGCGATCGCCTGCTCCACCGCGATCCTCGCCTCCTCGTGACGCCCTGCCGCCTCGAGCTCGAGCGCCTCGCGGTACTGCTTCTCGGCCTCGGGCGACACAGCCGGCTCGGCGGCCGGGGTCTCGGCGCTCGGGCGGTCAGGCGGGGCGGCGGGCGTCGAGCCGTCGCAGGCCACTGGCAACGCGAGCAGGAGCGGGAGCAGCACGACACGGCGCAGGCACGGCGACATCAGGACCTCGGAGCCTCGCAGTCATAGCATTAACCGGCCGCCGGGCGTCGGCGATCGCCGTCCTCCGCGCGCGTCGGCGCGCCTGCCGCCGCGCCCATATCCCAACCCGCGCCCGCGCGGCGCCGCTCGTTCACCTGCCCCTTGGGACATATCGAATGAGACGTCACCGCCCCTGCAGCATGTCCCTCGGGACATCCGAACACTGCACCGTGCAGCCGGCGACGCACTCGCCTCGCGCGAAAGTGCCGCTTGTGAACGCGCGGGCAATCATGATAGCTTGCCGGGGATTGTGGCGCTTTTCGACGTGGGTCGAACGCCGCGTCTCTCGTTGTAGACGTCGCTCTTCGGACTGGGGGTGAGCATGCGCCGAACCGCGCGCAAGCGCCGGTGTGAGGCTGGATTGGGGCTGATATGTGTCGCCGCGTTCGCGGCCGGATGTGCTGACGACACCACCGCCGGCACGCTCTCCATTAGTGGCACCGAGGGCTCGACGGCGACCACCACCGACGCGCCGACGTCTACTGATTCGCCGACGTCCCCCGTCACGACCGACGCCCCGACCACCACCAATCCGGTGACCTCCACCGATTCCACCACCACCGAGTCGCCGACCACCACGGTCGCCCCCACCACCACCGACTCGACGACGACCACCACGGGCGACACCGACTCGACGACGACCTCGACGACGTCCGTCACCGACACCGACACCACCACCGGCGATCCCCTCGTCGGCCGCTCCGTCACCCAGACCGTCAACAGCGGCACCGTCGCCTCCAGCCCCAACTTCCGCATGGTCTTCACTCTGGGCCAGCCCACCCAGAACCAGGCCGTCTACACCTCCGACAACTTTCGCCTGCAAGGCGGCCTCATCGGCGCCAACGGGAACCCGCCATGAAATCGCTACCTAGCTCGATGATGAGGAAGAAGTGGTGGCTCGGTGCCCTCCTCGCCTCCGCCTGGCTTTTCCCCCTCGACGCCAGCGCCCTCGCCGTCCCGGCCCTCGTCACCCACCAGGGCCGACTCTTCGACGCCGGCGGCGTCCCCGTCGACGGCACCCAGGACATCACCTTCGCCATCTACGACGCCGAGATCGCCGGCAACGAGATCTGGGCCGAGACCATCAGCGTCACCTTCGATGAGGGCTTTTTCTCCGTCCGCCTCGGCGAGCAGCTCGTCCTCGACGAGATCGTCTTCGACGGCAGCACCCGCTGGCTCGGCATCACCGTCGGCAGCGACCCGGAGATGACGCCCCGCGCCGCCATCGTCAGCGTCCCTTACGCCATGTTCGCCGGCGACGTCCGCGGCGAGATCAACCCCACCAGTGTCAACATTCAGGGCTTCGGCCAGGTCATCAACGAGAGCGGCCAGTGGGTCGGCGATCCTTCCGGCCTGATCGGCCCCGCTGGCCCGCCTGGACCCGCCGGTCCTGCCGGCTCCGAGGGCCCCGCCGGTCCTGCCGGTGCGGAGGGCCCCGCCGGTCCCGCCGGTCCTGCCGGCGCTGCCGGCCCCGAAGGCCCTGCCGGCCCCGCCGGCGCAGAAGGTCCCGCCGGCCCTGCGGGTCCTGCCGGTCCTGCCGGTCCCGAAGGCCCTGCCGGCCCCGCCGGCCCCGATGGCCAACCCGGTCCCGCCGGCCCGGCGGGCCCCGCAGGTCCGGCAGGTCCCGCCGGTCCTGACGGCCCTCAGGGTCCCCAAGGGCCTCAGGGCGACATTGGTCCCGTCGGTCCTCAGGGCCCGCAGGGCGAACTGGGCCCTGCCGGTCCCCAGGGCCCGCAAGGCGAACCCGGCCCTGCCGGTCCCCAGGGCACCCAGGGCGAACCGGGCCCCGCCGGCCCGCAAGGCCCACAAGGCGAACCCGGCCCTGCCGGTCCCCAGGGCACCCAGGGCGAACCGGGTCCTGCCGGCCCCGCCGGCTCGCAAGGCGACCCCGGTCCCGCCGGGCCTGCCGGTCCTGCCGGCCCCGCCGGCCCCGCTGGCCCGCAAGGCATCCAGGGCGACCCGGGCCCCGCCGGTCCCGCCGGCCCCACCGGCCCTGCCGGTCCTGCCGGCCCCGCTGGAGCCCAGGGCCCCGCAGGCCCTCCAGGTCCGCAGGGCGCAATCGGCCCGATGGGCCCCGCCGGTCCCGCGGGCCCGGTCGGTCCCGCCGGCCCCGCCGGTCCCGCCGGCCCTGCTGGCGCGACCGGCCCTCAAGGCCCGCAAGGCCCGCAGGGCCCCGAAGGCCCCCAAGGCCCGCAGGGCGTCCCCGGCCCGACCAGCATGCCCGCGTGCCCCGCGGTCGGCTTCGCCGATCAGCTCGCCGCGGTGAACACGACCCGCTCGCTGCTCTGCGTGTACCACGAGGGCTTCGCCGGCGACTGGAACAAGGCCTCGAGCGACTGTTACCTCTACTACGGCGGCGCCCACCTGTGCCGCCACGAGGAGGTCCGTCGCGCCTGCCTCGCCGGCGGATTCACGCCCATCATCAATGCGTGGCTCGCCGAACGCATCGACGACGACGACGCCATGTTCACCAACATCGCCGACTGCGGCAACTTCGACGGCCAGGCTGCGGTCGGCGACTCCAAGGCCGGCAAGTACTGCTGCTCCGAATGGCCCAAGTACTGAGCCTCGCCCCGGCTCCGCGGCCGGGCGCGCGCAATCATCGTACATGACCCGAAGTTCAGACATCTTCGCGCGCAGCGGTCGACGGACCGCCGCCGCCCTCGCCGGCAGCGCCGTGCTCCTGCTCGGCAGCTGGTACGCGCTGTCCGGCGGCGAACAGCCCGATCCGTCGCCCACCCCCGAGCGCGAACCCGTCGTAGCCCACGGCGTGCAGGCGGCCGATGCCGATTCGGCGCGCCGCGAGCTGCCCGACTTCGACCCCCGCCCCGACCACTTCGCCGCCGCCCCGCCGGCGATCGAATCTGTCCCCGAGGACACGTTGACCGACGACCGCCGTGCCTGGCTCGCCGATCCCGGCCCCCGCGTCGAGGTCGACACGGACGCGCAGACCCGTCTCCAGACCGCCCGCGACGCCGCCACCGCCGAACTCCAGAAAACCCTCGACGACCGCGGCAGCGCGCTCCTGCGCGCCTGCGGCGGCAAGAACCCGCGCGGCATTTTTTTGGAAGCGACCTTCGGCCCCGACGGCAAGCTGCTCGAGCGTCAGTTCGCCACCCACGGCGACTCCGCCGGCGTCCGCGAGTGCCTCCAGTCGCAGCCCTTCGCCATGTCGATCCCTCCCCCCGGCATCGAGCTCAGCGTCCGCGGCGTGGTCGCCCCGCCGTGAACTCGACCTGTCCCGAAGAACATGTCTCGGCAGGACCCGCCCCAACCCGGCATCGAGCTCAGCGCTCGCAGCGTCGCTGCCCCGAGAACACATTCTATTTGTAGAACACTCGCGGGCGCGAGAGCCGGCAAGACTGAAGCGGCATCGTAGCGCCGCGCGTGACCCATCGAGTCCGGCCTCGCGCCCGTGCCCGAAAGTCGGACGACGCTCGACGGTCGACGGCCGCGATCGAGCTGTCCTTTCGGGCAGCATGCGATCGCCGCTGTGAAGCCGCCGACGCACCCGCCTGCGCGAAACTGTCGTCTTGTTGGCCTGCGGACATTCGTGATAGCGTCCGCAAAATCGTCGCGTCACGAGGTCGCGGCGGTCCTGGACGGGGGGTGGAGCATGCGCCGAACCGCGCGTAAGCGCCGGTGTGAGGCTGGATTGGGGCTGATATGCATCGCTGCGTTCGCGGCCGGATGTGCTGACGACACCACCGCCGGCACGCTCTCCATTAGTGGCACCGACGGCTCGACGGCGACGACCACCGACGCCCCGACGTCCACCGATTCGCCGACCGTCACCACCGACGCTCCGACCACCACCAATCCGGTGACCACCACCGATTCCACCACCACCGAGTCACCGACCACCACGGTCGCCCCCACCACCACCGACTCGACGACCACGACCACGAGCGACACCGAATCGACGACGACCTCGACGACCTCCGTCACCGACACCGACACCACCACCGGCGATCCCCTCGTCGGCCGCTCCGTCACCCAGACCGTCAACAGCGGCACCGTCGCCTCCAGCCCCAACTTCCGCATGGTCTTCACTCTGGGCCAGCCCACCCAGAACCAGGCCGTCTACACCTCCGACAACTTTCGCCTGCAAGGCGGCCTCATCGGCGCCAACGGGAACCCGCCATGAAATCCACGCGAAGCAACCCGATGAAGAAGTGGTGGCTCGGTGCCCTCCTCGCCTCCGCCTGGCTTTTCCCCCTCGACGCCAGCGCCCTCGCCGTCCCGGCCCTCGTCACCCACCAGGGCCGCCTCTTCGACGCCGGCGGCGTCCCCGTCGATGGCACCCAAGACATCACCTTCGCCATCTACGACGCCGAGATCGCCGGCAACGAGATCTGGGCCGAGACCATCAGCGTCACCTTCGATGAGGGCTTTTTCTCCGTCCGCCTCGGCGAGCAGCTCGTCCTCGACGAGATCGTCTTCGACGGCAGCACCCGCTGGCTCGGCATCACCGTCGGCAGCGACCCGGAGATGACGCCCCGCGCCGCCATCGTCAGCGTCCCTTACGCCATGTTCGCCGGCGACGTCCGCGGCGAGATCAACCCCACCAGTGTCAACATTCAGGGCTTCGGCCAGGTCATCAACGAGAGCGGCCAGTGGGTCGGCGATCCTTCCGGCCTGATCGGCCCCGCTGGCCCGCCTGGACCCGCCGGTCCTGCCGGCTCCGAGGGCCCCGCCGGTCCTGCCGGTGCGGAGGGCCCCGCCGGTCCCGCCGGTCCTGCCGGCGCTGCCGGCCCCGAAGGTCCTGCCGGCCCCGCCGGCGCAGAGGGTCCTGCCGGCCCTGCGGGCCCCGCCGGACCTGCCGGTCCCGAAGGCCCTGCCGGCCCCGCCGGCGCCGATGGCCCTGCCGGTCCCGCCGGCCCTGCCGGTCCCCAGGGTACGCAGGGACCGATGGGCGAGCAGGGCCCCGCCGGTCCTCAGGGCCCGCAGGGTCCGATGGGCGCCATCGGTCCGATGGGCCCGATGGGCCCGCAAGGTCCCCAAGGCTTGCAGGGCCCCGCGGGACCCGTGGGCCCGACCGGTCCGACCGGCCTGACCGGTCCCCAGGGCCCTCAGGGCCCCAAGGGCGACACCGGCCCGCAGGGCCCGCAAGGCATCCCCGGCCCCACCAGCGTGGCCGCATGCCCGAACTACCCGGCCTTCTCGACCTTCCAGGTCAACACTGCCACCTCGCTGCTGTGCCTCTACTACGACACCGCCGGCGGCAATCAGAACTGGTACCAGAGCGCCGATCGCTGCCGCACTGCCTACGGCGGCGCGTATCTCTGCACCTACGAGCAAGTCCGCCGCGCCTGCGTGACCGGCATGACCCTGCAGCTCAACACCTGGATGGGCGACCGCGTCGACGACGACCGGGGCATCCGCGTCAACGAGAACAACTGCAACAACTTCGACGAGGACGAGAACTACGGCGCGACCTTCGGCGCCCGCTACTGCTGCCTGCAGTGGATGAAGTACTGACGCCGACTCGCCGCGCGCGCGTCCTCGCCCGCCGCCGCGCTTGACCGTTCCCCTGCTGTCTGCCACCACCAGTCGTGCTCCTTGCCTCGCGCCGTCTCCTGCTCGTGCGCCCCGGCGCCGCGGCGCTCGCCCTCCTGTCGGCGGTCTGCGGCGCCCCTGCGAGCGCCCCCGATCCATCAGCCCACGCGGCCTCGCCGCTCCCCGCGGACAGCCCGCCCCCTGCACCTGTCCCCAAGGACATCTCTCCGTCAGCCCCGGCCCCTCAGGCCAACCCGGCCTCGCCTGTCCCCGCGGACATCCCAAAATCACCTGTCTCCACGGACAGCCCACCTCCCGCCGACGCGCAGGTCCGCTGGTGGTGCGCCTGTTACTCGCGCGTCGGCCCGACCCCCGCCACCGCCTGTCGCAAGGCCGAGGCCGACTGCAAGGGCCTCGAGCGCAAGGCACGTGGCGCGGGCAGCAGCGCCATCGTTCCCGGCTCGCTGACGCATGTCTGCCGCGAGTTCGTCGCCGAGCACCCGGGCGACCTCCTGGGCACGCGCGAGCAGTGGAAGCCGAGCGAGCGACCTGGCGCTTGGGTCAGCTTCGGCGCCTGCCTGCTGCCCGGCCCGCCCGACGCCGGCGCCGCGGACGGCGAGCCGACCGAGGAGCTGTCGTCGATCCTCGACCGCGAGGAGCTCGGCGAGCTCAAGATCGGTCTGGCCGCCGCCGAGCTCACCCGGCTGCTCGGCGCTCCGGCGCGCCGGGGTCGAGCCGAGCTGTCCGAGGCGACCGGCAGCTACGTCCAGCAGTGGAGCTGGCCGGACAAGGGCCTCGAGCTCGGCCTCGACGCCGCCGACAAGCGCGGCCCTTACGCGCTCGCCGCCATCCGCGCCGTCGCCCCTTGCGCCCTGCGCACGACTCGCGGGATCGGCCTCGGCGACAGCTACGAGGCCGTCGAGACCGCCTATCTCGCCGACCGCGACCCCGAAGAGGAACAGGACGACCTGTCCTTCGTCGCCGGTTCGGTCTATAGCGGCGTCATCTTCACCTTCGACGCCAAGCGCGGCAAGGTCAGCGAAATTTTCTTCGGCGCCGCCGCCGAGTGATCGCGTGCAGTCATGAACGAAATGCTCCCCTGCGTCGAGGTCGACGCCAAGGTCCCCGCCACCGCCAGCGTCATCTTCCTCCACGGCCTCGGCGCCGACGGCCACGACTTCGAGCCGGCCGTCCCGCTGTTCGGTCTGCCGTGGGCGCGCTTCATCCTCCCGCACGCGCCGGCGATGCCGATCACGATCAACGGCGGCTACGTCATGCCCGCCTGGTACGACATCCGCAGCCTCGGCTTCGACCCGCACGCCGGCCCGCGCGAAGACGAGGCCCACATCCGGGCCAGCGCCGCCGCCATCACTCGCCTCGTCGCCCGCGAGAACGCGCGCGGGATCGCCAGCGACCGCATCGTCCTCGGCGGCTTCAGCCAGGGCGGCGCCATGGCCCTCTACACCGGCTCGCGTCACCCCGAGACCCTCGCCGGCCTGCTCGTCCTCAGCGCCTACGAGCTTTCGGCCGACAAGCGCGAGGAGCAGACCCGCGCCAACTTCGACACCCCCGCCCTGTTCTGCCACGGCCGCAACGACCCGCTGGTGCCGCTGTTCGCCGGCCGCGCCGCCCACGACGCCGCCCTCCGCCCCGGCCGCGACGTCCGCTGGCACGACTACCCGATCCAGCACGAGGTCTCGACCGCCGAGCTCGAGCTGGTGTCCGGCTGGCTGCACGAACGCCTCCCGCGCTGAAGCTTTTTCGAAGAATGGACATGTCCTCATGGACATGTCTCTCGAGGCACCCGTTGGGACACATGACCGCGAACATTCGCGGCGGCATCTTTTAAAAACTAAAAACTAAAAACGCAGCAGCAGCGTGGCTCCGCCGATCGTCGGGGCCACCGTCGCCCGGCCTTCTTTCCAGCGGAGGAACGCCTTGCGGCGCAGCACTCCGTGGGTGAACAGGCCCCAGCCGATCGCCGCGGCCACCAGCCCGCCGCCGATCAGCGGCACCCCGGCGCGACGGTCCTCGCCGAACACGTCGGTCGTGCGCGCCGCGATCCCGAGGCCGAACACCACCAGTCCGAGCGTGCCGACCGCCGCACCGATGATCATGCGCGGGGTCCCGTTGGGCGGGGTCTTGTTCGGATCGATCGGCGTCTCGGACACCTCCACCACCGCCGGCATCTGCCCGTTCGGCGGCCCCCAGCTGTGCTCCGCGCCGGGCAACGGGCGCTGGTAGATCTGCCACGTCCGCGGCCGCGACCGCCCCGGCTCCGGCGGCGTCTCCACGGCCACCGATCCGCCCGGAGCCGTCGTCGGCGGCACCTCGGCGCTCTCCGGCGGCACCGCCGGACTCGTCCCCTCGGCGCGCGCAGGCGAGCTGGCCGGTGCCGTCGTCGCGCTCCCCGTCGTCGACTCTCCCGGCGCCGTCGCCTCCGCAGGTCCTGTCGTCGCCGGCGCCGTCGAGCCCGCAGGTGTCGTCTCCGTCGGGATCGTCGCGCCCGGACTGAGCGGCCCCGGAGCACCCACCTTCATCGCTGTCGGCAGCCCCGCGGACGTCGCCACACCCGTCGCCGTCCTCGCGTCCGGACTGCTCGCTCCCTCGAACCTCCTCGCAACGCCGACCGAACCAGGTTCTCGCGGACTTGTTGCAGGTGCGACGTTCGTCGGCGCCGCGTACACGAGCGACGGGGTCAACGTCAGCGACACCGTCACGCAGATCGCTCGCGAGCGCATGGACCTCATGGCGGGCGCATCCTCGCACATTCGCGCCGCGAAGTCGCGCGCGTGCGAGGCTCGCGCCGACTCGGTTATGCTCCAGCCTGCATGGCGCTGCGCATCAACGGAACCCTCGCCCCGCCCGGCTCTCCCTGGTACGAGCGACTGTTCGCCGACCAGCTCTGCACCGTCGTGATCGCCTGCGGCTTCGACGAATACGGCGCCAACCGCTCGCAAGACCAGCTCCTCGAGTCCGGCCTGGCCGCGCGCGGCTTCTCGCGCGACGACGCCGGCGCCCTCGCGCGGATCGCCGCCGGCAAGCGCGTCGTCCCCCAGCGGCCCGCCGAGCACTGGATCGCCGGAGCCGCCGCCACCGACGCCGCCGGCCGTCCGGTCGACGTCCTCGTCACCCTCGTGCGCGCGGGCGACGGCAGCGCCGGCGGCGACGCGGCCTCCGCCTTCCTCGACGGCCTCGGTCGCTGCGACGTGGCGATGTACGGCGGCCACGGCCGCTACGGCACCGGCCCCGACTTCGACTACAACTTCACCGCCGACCTCGTCGACGACCAGGGCGCGATCGAGGCCAGCTTCAGCGAGTACAAGGACCTCGAGGAGTTTTTGGTCGAGCGCGGGCGAACGAGCAAGCGCTCGCCGCTGGCCGAGTACCGCGCTCTGGTCGCCAGAGGCCGCCTGCAGATCCGCCGCGTCAACTCCGGCAACCTCGTGATCAACCTGCGCAACTATCACACCGCCGAGTTCGGCGCGCACGTGATGGTCGATCAGCTCAAGACCGACCCCAACATCCGCCGCATGTCGAAGCAGGCGTTCGACAAGCGCTACCGGCTGTGGCTGTTCAACGGCTGCCGCACCAACGATTACTTTTATAACCTGCGCAAGCTCAACCCGAAGGCCAACGCCGGCGGCCTCGACCTGATCGGCACGCGACGCGTCACGTATTGGAGCATGATCGGCGACACCATGCTGAAGCTGCTCGACGAGCTGCTGCAGCGGCGCACGTTCTCGCAGATCTTGCAATCACTCCACGCGGTCAACCCCGACAACCCGGGCGACGACGCCAGGGGCCCGAGCCACGTCGCCGACCTCGGCCGCCGCGCCTGACACCACGGAGCCGACCATGTCCACCCCCGACTTCGCCAGCCGAGTCCAGGCGTTCGCCGACAACCCCTCGCCCGCCGCCGCCAAGGCCCTCGCCGCCGAGCACGACGACCGCGCCTTCGCGGCCCTCGTCGACGCCATGAACGACTTCATGGAGGGCCCCGACGCGGTCGCCTACCGCGAGGCCGTCCGCACCGTCGCCACCCCCGCCGTCCTCGCCAAGTGGATGAGCGGCGACCTCGACGCCCGCCGAATTGCCGCCCACGCGCTCAGCGCCCGCTTCCCCGACCACGTCCCCTTCATCGCCCAGGGCCTGCGCGACCCCGACGACCAAGTGCGGGCGATCTGCCGCCGGTCTCTTCGGTCATGGTCTTCGAGCCCTGGCCTTCACGACCTGTTCCTCGAGTCAGTTCGGCACGAGGACCCACGCGTCCGCCTGCTGGCCGCCGAGGGCCTCGGCAAGCTCGGCGGGCCGGCCGACCTGCCGGCGCTGCAGGCGGCCCTCGATGCCGAGCAGGACGACCGGACGCGCGACCGCCTGGCCTGGGCGGTCGAGCGCATCGAAGATCAGGCCGCGGACGAGCAGGGCTGACCCTTGCGGACAGTCGCGCGGCCGGAGGTCCGGTCCGGGCCGTCCGCGATGCGCGAGCACCGACCCCGACGAGCCGCTCCGACGTCGTCGAGCGAAAGCCTGCGCACGAAGCGGGCCCGACGGAGCCTCCGCACGAACGCGACATCCGTCGGCGAGCCGCGAAGTCGGAGCCTCCGCACGAGGCGAACGCGACGGCCCGGCCGCACGCAGCGGACACGCGATGACGACGACTCGCAGCGAACATCGAGTCGTGACGCGTGAAGCGACCCGCAGCACGGAGCGCCCGCACAGCTCGGCGGCGGCGTAGCGGTCGGACCCGCGGGTGTGCTAGCTTCCCGCGCTCCTCAAAGCCTCATGGCCAGCCGCTCCACCGCCCGCAAGCACACCCTCGCCGAACAGGCCGACCGCTTCGCTCTCTATCAAGAGGCAGTCAACGCCCCCGTCGACAACATCGAATTCATCGAGCGCGTCTACAGCGAGATGCGCGGCGTCAAGCCCAAGGTGCTCAAGGAGGACTTCTGCGGCACCGCGCTGCTGGCCACCGAGTGGGCCAAGCGCGGCCCCCAGCGCCGGTCGATCGGCGTCGACCTCGACACCGAGGCGCTCGCCTGGGCCCGCCGCCACAACCTCGGCCCCGCCGGCCCCACCATCGCCAACCGCATCGAGCTGGTCCACGCCGACGTCCTCGCCCCGAACGAGTCCCGGGCCGACGTCGTCTGCGCCCTCAACTTCAGCTACTTCCTGCTGCCCTCGCGCCAGCAGCTGCTCGCCTACTTCCGCAACGTCCGCCGCTCGCTGCGCCCGCGCGGCCTGTTCGTGCTCGACTGCATCGGCGGCACCGAGGCCGTGGCCGACTACCACGAGCGCCGCGAGTACGACGGCTTCTCGTACCTGTGGGACCACAGCGAGTTCAACCCGCTCGACCACACCGCGCGCTGCTCGATCAGCTTCGCCTTCCCCGACGGCTCGCGCATCGAGCCCGCGTTCGCCTACCGCTGGCGCGTGTGGACGGTGCCCGAGCTGCGCGACCTCCTCGAAGAGGCCGGCTTCGCCGCGCCGCGGGTGTTCTGGGAGTACACCGACGAAGAGGACGGCGCGACCGAGTACCGCGAGATCGCCCACGAGCAGAACCAGGAGATCTGGTTGACCTACCTGGTTGCCTCGACATGAACCGCAACATGGCGAACTTCCGTCCGTTCCCCGTCATCGACCTGGTCCGCGCCGCCGCGCCCCGCCGCGAGCCGCTCACCTGGCCGCCACGACATGCCCTGGAGGACAGCCTGCCCGTCGTCGCGGCGGCGCCGGCTGCCCTGGCCGGCGCCATTTATGTCCCCAGGGACAGCAAGCTCCGGTCTCGAGTACTTGCTCGGCAGGACATGACCTGAAGGACAGCATGACGAACTTCCGCTCCGACAACAACGCAGGCCTGGTCCCGGAGGCGCTGGCGGCGTTGGTCGAGGCGGCGCAGGGCGACGCGGTCGCCTACGGCGGCGACGACGTCACCAGCAAGTCCGCGACCAGGGTCGCGGCCCTGTTCGGCGCCGAGGCCCGCGCGGCGGTGTTCTTCGTCGCCACCGGCACGGCCGCCAACACCCTGGCGATCGCCGCGTTGACGGAGCCGTGGCAGCGGGTCCTGTGCCACCGCTACAGCCACTACAACGAGGACGAGTCGACCGCGCCCGAGCGCATCACCATGTGTCGCACGACGCCGATCGAGCCCGGCGCCGACCCGACCCGCCTCGCCCCCCAGGACCTCTTGCCGCACCTCGTCGGTCGCCGCGGCGACGTCCACGAGCCCGCGCCCGGCGTGCTCACCCTGTCGAACCCGACCGAGCTCGGCACCGTCTACGCCCCGGCCGAGCTGGCGGCGCTGTGCCGCCTGGCCCACGAGCACGGCTTCCGCGTCCACGTCGACGGCGCGCGCTTCAGCCAGGCCGTGGCCCACGTCATGCGCACGCTCGACCTGTCCGAAGAGGCAGCCTGCCGCGCGCTCACCGTCGACGCCGGCGTCGACGCGCTCTCCTTCGGCGGCACCAAGGCCGGCCTGGCGATCGGCGAGGCGGTGGTGCTGTTCACCGGTCACTCACCCGCCGCGGCCCGGGCCGCCGAGCGCCTGCCGTTCTTGCGCAAGTCGACCGGCCACCTGCTGAGCAAACACCGCTACGTCTCGGGCCAGTTCAACCGCGTGCTCGCCCACGGCGCGTGGGTCCGCCACGCGACCGTCGCCGCGACGATGGCCGAGCGCCTGGCCGCGGGCCTGCGGATCCGCGGCCTCACGCCCGCCTTCCCGCGCGAGTCCAACGCGGTGTTCGTCGACCTGCCTCCCGCCGTAGACCGTCGCCTGCGCAACCGCGGCCACGCCTACTACCCGTTCGCCACCCCCGTCGGCGCGCGCGCTCGCCTGATGTGCAGCTTCGCCACCACCCCCGCCGACATCGACGCCTTCCTCGCCGACATCCCGCCGCCCTGATCGAGCGGTGAGCACGGATCTCCGCGCGACTGGAGTGCCCGCGACGCGTCCACGGTGACGCGTCCTCCAGCGATCACGCGTCCTCGCAAACCCGAGACCAGAACTCAGACCTCGCACGCTCTCGCGGCCTCACGGACGCGAGCTCGAGCGCTCACGGCTCATCACCGAGAGAGCATCACCGTCGAGGCACGCGGCTCTTGTTTTTTAAACTCCGCGTCTGCCTGAGGGTCTGCTCCGGCACTCTCTGTCCGAGCGACTCTCGTCGCGTGGCAAGATCCAAAGCCGGACACTTGACCGGGCACCTCGGGACATGCCCTCTTCGACATGTTTTAAAAGACAGGGCGAAGTCGCTCATGTGCGGCTTTTCGCCCTCGCCTGAGGCCTGGAGACAAGCGCGGCGGACGCCTTGAGGTCTAGAGCCGGAATTCTCACGGAGCCCCGATCTGGGGCGGAAAGCCGGCGAAGGTGCCGCGCGCTTGCACGCCTCGGCACGCTTCTTCACGCTGGGGGGCGATGGCCATCGTCCTCGCCTTCACCGTCGCCGCCCTCGCGTTCGCTGCGCCCGTCGCGCCCGGACTCACGCGCACCGCGACGACTGTCGCGCCCGCCTCGCCGGGTGCGCCGGCGGCTTCAAAGAACCTGTCCTCAGGGCCAGCCGCCACTTCCGGCACCGCCGAGCTGCGGGTCGACTGGCGCGACCGCGTCGCCATCGGCGTCGCTGCCATGCAGACCGCCGACCCGGCCCGGCTCACTCGCCTCGAGCAGCTGCAGCCGGATCGCAAGGTCGAGGACGCCGTGTTCTTCTCGCCCGGCGAGCTGCAGGACCCCAAGGTCGCGCCTGTCCTTTTGCGCAGGTTGCTGCAGAGCCAGGATCCGATCAAGGTCCGCTGCGCCCTCGTCGAGGCGCTGCCGCTGACCGGCGGTGACTGGCAGGAGGGCGCCGCCGCCTTGGTCGCGCTCGACGCCTCGCCGAAGGTGCGCAAGCAGCTGGTCCAGGTCATGCGCTACGCCGGCGCGCCCTACAACGTCGACGGCCTGCGGCGCGGCTTCAAGGACGAGGACTCCGAGGTCAACATCGCCGCCGCGCGCACCGCCGGGTTCGCGCGCAACGGCGAGGAGCTGTTCCCCGAGCTCTACTCGAGCACCTTCGACGCCGACTGGGACCTGCGCGCCGCCGCCGTCCAGGCGCTCGGCATGCTGCGCCTGCCCAAGTCGCGCGACGTCCTCGTCAAGGCGCTCAGCGACGACGAGCGCGAGGTCCGGCTGCAGGCCTTCCTCGCGCTCGAGCAGATCGATCCGGAGGGCATCATCTGGCTGCCCGAGCTCGAGTCGCTCGCCAAGGATCGCAAGAGCCACCGGATCGCCCGCAAGGCCGAGCTCATGCTGCGCAAGCGACGGGCCGCCGAGAAGGCCGCCAGGAAGGCCGGGCGCCCGATCACCAACGCCGCGCGGCCGACCTCGCCCGAGCCGAAGCCCGCCGGTAGCGGTGGCAGCGCTGCGAGCGGCGCGATCAAGCTCGACCCATGAGAGCGATCGGTCAGACCATCTTCGGCGGCCCCGAGGTCCTGCAGGCCTTCGTCGACGTCCCCGAGCCGGAGCCGGGCCCGCGCGACCTCGTCGTGCGCGTCCACGCCACCGCCACCAACCCGGTCGACACCAAGGTCCGGCGCGGCGCCTCGGCGGGCAGTCCTGTTCCGTCGCCGCCGCTGATCCTCGGCTGGGACGCCAGCGGCGTCGTCACCGCGGTCGGCGGCGACGTCGAGCACTTCCGCCTCGGTGACGAGGTCTACTTCGCGGGCAACGTCGCCCGTCCCGGCTCGTACGCCGAGTACGTCGCCGTCGACGAGCGGATCGTCGCGCATCGCCCCAAAACCCTGTCGCACAGCGACGCCGCCGCGATTCCGCTGACCGCCCTCACTGCCTGGGAGGCGCTGGTCGAGAACATGGGGGTCACCCCCACCGATCGCAGCAGCGAGCACGCGCGCACCTTGCTGGTCGTCGGCGGCGCCGGAGGCGTGGGCTCGATGGCCATCCAGATCGCGCGCCAGGTGTGCGGCCTCCGCGTGGTCGCCACCGCCTCGCGGGAGGAGAGCGCCGCGTGGTGCCGCAAGCTGGGCGCCGACGCGGTGATCGACCACACGAAGCCGCTCCTCGACCAGCTCCGGGAGGTCGGCGACGACGGCGTCGACTTCGTGCTCAACACCGTCCAGCCGACGCAGAACCTGCCGCAGGTGCTCGAGGTCGTGCGGCCGTTCGGCCACGTCTGCGGGATCGTCGCCCCGAGCGGTCCGCTCGACCTCGGTCCGCTGTTCCGCAAGCGCGGTCACATCTCCTTCGAGTACATGTTCACCCGCCCCCTCTTCGCGGCCGCCCCGTCGCGCCAGGGAGCGATCCTGGCGCGGGTCGCCGACCTCCTCGACCAGGGGGTCTTGCTGGGCACGCGCACCACCACCATGCCCTGGGACCAGGTTCAGGCCGCCCACCGCCTGCTCGAGTCGGGGCGTTCGGTCGGCAAGACCGTGCTGGAGATCGTCCCCTAGCGCCGCGCGAGTGCGCCGCGCGCCGGCGGACTTGGTCTGAGCCAGATCAGAAGCCCACCTCCCGCCGCCGAAAGTTCCGGGTATAACCCCACGCGTCGCCATGCTCAGTCCACGCATGCCCATCCCGACGGTGGAACAGCTCGGTCCGCGCTTCGCCGAGTTCCTCCGCGGACTCAAGCGGCCGCTCATCTTCTTCGACACCGAGACCACGGGCACCGACCCGGCGCTCGATCGAGTGGTCGAGATCTCGATGATCCGCCTCAGCGCCGAGCGCGGGGTCGAGCCGCCGCGCACCTGGCGGATCAACCCCGGCGTGCGGATCCCGATCGAGGCCAGCGAGATCCACGGCATCACCAACGACGACGTCGCCGACAAGCCGACGTTCGGCCAGATCGCCGAGGAGCTGCTCAGCTACCTCCGCGGCTGTGACCTCGCCGGCTTCAACATCGGCCGCTTCGACGTCCGGGTGATGCAGAACGAGTTCGCCCGCGTCGGCAAGGGCTTCGACCTGTCCGGCGTGCGCGTCATCGACGCCCAGGTCATCTACCACCAGAAGGAGCCGCGCAACCTCACCGCGGCGATGCGCTTCTACTGCGAGAAAGAGTTCGTCGACGCCCACGGCGCCGAGGCCGACACGATCGCCACGCTCGAGGTGTTCGCCGGCCAGCTCGAGCGCTACGGCGAGCTCGGCCTCGAGATCGAGGCCCTGCACGAGGTCTCCAACATCACCAGCGCCGGCTACGTCGACGGCGCCCGCCGCTTCATCTGGCGCGACAACGAGCCGGTGTTCAACTTCGGCCGCCTCAAGGGCAAGTCGCTGCGCTGGGCCGCCAGCGAGCCGACCGAGCGCGCCTACATGCGCTCGATCGTCACCGGCAACTTCGATGAAGACACCAAGGGCATCGTCCGCGACGCCCTGACCGGCCGGATCCGCCTGCGCCCGCGCGAGACCGAGAGCTAGCCGAAGCGAAAGGTTTGAAGAGGACATGTCGCATCGGACATGTCCTTCGAGACAGACGCGGATCGCGGCTGCCTCGCGGCGACAGAGCCCTCGCACGCGTCTCGGCGCGTCTCTCTGCGTGCGGTCGTCTCGCGGCGGCGTTCAGGTTGCGAGGCCGAGCTGGCGGAGAATCGGGAGCTCCTTGCGACAGAACGCGTCCAGCACCCGCTCTTTAGTGCCAGTCTGCATGCCGAACCCGCGTGGGCGCGCCGCGCAGGCCCGGTCAATCGCGTCCTCGCCGCGGCGAGCGTTCAGGGCGCTCCGGACTTGTCTCCGTGCTTCTCCAGCGCGCTCTTCTCGAGCGCGCTCTTCTCCAGCACGCTCTTCTCCAGCGCGTTCTTCTCCAGCCCGTTCTTCTCGCCGTTGAGGGCGAAGAAGCGGAGCGTGGGCGTATCGAGGACCACGGTGGTGCCCGGGGGCACGCTGCGGGTGAGCCACACGTTGCCGCCGATGGTCGAGCCGCGGCCGATCACAGTGTCGCCGCCGAGGATGGTGGCGCCGGCGTACACCGTGACATCGTCTTCGATCGTCGGGTGGCGCTGGACCTTGCGTCCGGCCTCGCGCGACTTGACCGAGAGCGCGCCGAGGGTGACGCCCTGATAGAGCTTCACGCGGTTGCCGATCACCGACGTCTCGCCGATCACCACGCCGGTGCCGTGGTCGATGAAGAAGCTGCGGCCGATGGTCGCGCCGGGGTGGATGTCGATGCCCGTGCGGCTGTGCAAGATCTCCGCGATCATGCGGGGCAGCAGCGGCACGCGCCGCTGGTAGAGGTGATGGGCGATCCGGTGGCCTGCGATCGCCGTCACCCCGGGGTAGCTCATGATGATCTCGGCGTCGCTGCAGGCGGCCGGGTCGCCGGCGAGGGCGGCCTGGACGTCGGCGGCGAGGGCGGCGCGGATCGACGGGATCGCCTGAAGCAGCTCGAGCGCGTGCTCGTGGGCGGCCCGGGCGATCTCGTCGACCGGCCGGCGGCCCGTGCAATCGACGGCGAGCGAGCGGGTGACGACCTGCTCGAGGCGGCGCAAGATCCTGGCGCAGCGGGCTCCCACGAAGTACCGGACGGTCAGGTCGTCGAGCGGCTCGTAGTTGAAGTAGCCCGGGAACACGATCGACAGCACGTCGTCGAGCAGCTCCGAGACCTCGCTGCGGGCGGGCAGGTTGTTGCCGTCGATGTGGTTGATGTTCCCGTGGTCGCGGTACGACTCGAGGACCCCCTCGACGACGCTCGCGAGCCGGCGTTCGTGGTCGTTCACGGCGAGAACCATAGTCGAAGCGGGGGCCGTCTCCACGCGGCATGTGGTTTTTTGGCGTCGCACGCGGACCGGGTTTAAGCTGGTGCAGGTTTGCCCGCGTTACCGCTCCACATGCTCGTCCAACAGTTGCTCCTCGGTCGCACGGAGGGGCTGAGCGGGCCGCAGCTCGCGGCCTTCTTGTCCGGATGGACGAGTGTCCTCGAGTTGTTGCGACGCCCTGAGCTCTGCGTGCCCGACGCCGCGCCGGAGGTGCAGGAGGCGTTGCGTTCGCTCGCGGAGCAGATCGAGCGCGCACAAGCGGAGATCTTGAGCGACGACGACGACCCGGACCTCTGAGGTCGTCGGGGGGCTGGTGAATCAGCCAGCGCGTGTCTGAGCGCTGGTTCGTGGGGTTCGGGTGGCGGGATGCGCGATTCGACCCCTCGGTACGTAGGGTTTCCGCCCTTCGTCAGCGAGCCGGACTGTTGTTCAAGCTCACCCGAATTGCAGTGAAGTAAAACTGCCTTTTCACTTCACAATGAACCGCCGGCGCGCTCCTTCGCGCAGTCGCGGAGCTCGAACAAACCTTCCAAACATCGCTCGCCGCCCGCGCGGGTTCGCCCATCCTGGCGAACATGGCTCTCCCGCCGTGCGCTCGCCCGACCGGGCCAGAATGGCGAAACGACACCTGCACTGTGGGATCCGGAGAAAGCTGGGCGAGATCCCCGTGAGATCTCCCGAGCGCCCCGAAGGCCGCCCGCCGGGCTCCGACCTGCCGATCGCGCCACGCCGGAAACGTGCGCAGGACGCGGAATCGGGGCACTTCGCGCCGATCAGCCCGCTTAAATGAAAACAGCGCGTGACCGGGGGTCACGCGCTGGCTGGGGCTTCGGAGGTGAGGAGGCTCCGAGGCCCGGGAGGTCAGCTAGCCGAAGCGCTTACCGCCGCGGAATCGCTCGCCACGGTGCTGTTCGGGCGGGGCCACTCGATGCGGTGCTTGATAATGCGACGCTTGAGGGCGTGGCGGGTGATTCCAAGCAGCTGAGCGGCTTCGACGATGCTACCGGCGGCGTTGAGCGCTTCCACGCACAGCATACGTTCGGCGGCATTCAGATTCAGATCTTCGAGGATGAGGCGCATGGCGGCAGGATAGGCCAAGGCCTGGGGACAGGGAAGGACGATTTTGTAAGGCGGCATCCAAAAAGAACAGTCACCGAATCTGAACATCGTTTTGTATTATGCGGAAGATAACATCGTTTGCGCGCGATCACGCCCCCCGGTTGCACCGAACGCCAGTCCACTTCGTGGGGCGCTTCACACCCCTTGCAGTCGCGGGGAGCTACACTTGCTGGCTCCTCGGCCGGCCTTGAAGAGTTCAAAACCGATCCAGTTTGCCGGATTGGAGCCTCGAAAACATGGTGGATTCACTATGGCCCGAGCGCACGGGGCCCGAGGCCGGTCCTAGGTTGCATAAAAGCCCTGTCGCAAGGGCGCGCAGAGTAAGATAGGGAGCCGCGTGCCGCAGAACGCCAAGCCGAAGTCGTCCGCCGTGATCCACACCCTCGTCGTGGTCGACGACATGCTCTTGCAGGCGGCGATCGAGCGTCGGCTGAAGCACGAGGGGCACGTCGCGGCCTCGGCGAGCGGCTCACGCGAGGCGATCGATCGCCTGCGCCGCGAGCTGTTCGACGTCGTGCTGTGCGACCTGCACACGACCTCGGGCGACGGCGCCGAGCTGCTGCAGTGGCTCGGCAGCTACTTCCCGTCGATCCCGGTGGTGCTGATCGTCGAGGCGCTGAGCCCGGAGTTCCGCGGGCAGTACGAGGGCGGCGGCTCGGTGCGGATCGTCGAGAAGCCGATCGACCTCGACAAGCTCGTCAAGGCGATCGAGGCCTGCGGGGTCCGCAAGGGCTTCTACGGCAACCAGATCGAGGTCGAGTTCTTCGACTACGTGCAGATGGTCGCCGGCTCGGGCCGCGACAAGGCCGTGGTGCTGACGACGCACGCGGGCACCGGCTACCTGTGGATCGAGCACGGCGACATCGTCCACGCGCAGTGGGGCGAGATTCGCGGCGAGCAGGCGTTCTACAAGATGCTGTCGGTCGGCCGCGGCAGCTTCCGCGAGAACCTGTTCCGCTCGCCGCCCGCTCGCACGATCGTCCGCTCGAGCATGCACCTTCTCATGGAGGCCGCGCGCCAGGCCGACGAGGGCATCCTCGGCCAGACCGACGAGACGGTCGAGGAGCGCGAGGAGGAGAAGCCGCGCGCCGCTCCGCCGCCGCCCGAACCGGAGCCGACGCCGCCGCCGCGTCCCGTCGCCGAGGCGAGACCGACGCGAGCGCCGATGCCGAAGCCGGCGACCTCGCCTGCGCGCTCGGCCCCGCCGTCGTCGCAGCCGAGCCAGCCGTCGCACGGCGGCAGCGGTCTGCGTCGGGCCTCCGACGTGCGGCCGGACGACTTCGACATGGCGAGCGTGGCCGACTCGGCGATCGCCCGCATCGACGACCTGACGCTGCCGCAGGACGACGATGAGATCGAGACGCCCAGCGCGAAGCCGCCGCCGTCGCGCGCGCCGGAGCGGTCGTCCGAGCGCTCCGGCGAGCGCCTCCCCGAGCGGTCGTCCGAGCGCTCCGGCGAGCGGTCGCCCGAGCCGTCGAACGACGGCGTGCCGGTGCTGCGCCGCCGCGTGCAGACGCTCGAGCGCCGCGTGGCCCAGCCCGCGACGCCGACGCCCGCTCGCGGCACGCCGACCTCGGTGCCGGCCCTGCGCGCCACCCCGGCCTCGGTGCCGGTGCGCGCCACTCCGGCCTCGATCCCCGCAGTGCCGGCGCGCGCCACCCCGACCTCGATCCCGGCCGTGCGCACCACGACGATCCCGCCGGGCCCCAATTCCGCCGCAGCCCGCGGCCCCGCGGCTCAGCCGGCGCGGAACGACGCCCGGCCGATCAAGAAGGCCAACACCGTCGACCTGCTCGAAGATCCGGAGACGCGCGAGCTGATGCTCGGCCAGTTCTGGCAGTTCGAGGGCGTCAACGGCGTGGCGATCATCTCGAGCACCGGCAAGGTGATCGCCGAGGACATGCGCAACAACAGCACCGTCGTCACGCTCGCCGGCTTCTACATGCGTGGCGCCGCCCGAATCGCCCGCACCCTCGGCTATCACGTGTTCGACGGCGTGATCGCCCGCTCGGCCAGCGGCCAACAAATGATCATGGTCGGCATGGGGGCGACCTCGGCGGTGCTGTCCATCGCGCCGGGACATGACCCGGAGGCCATCCGCGACGCGATTATGGGAGTCGATACCAAACGATGAGCGCCGAGCCGAATCGCCAGCTAGTCAGCCTCCTCGAGGAACTCGACCGGCTCCCCGGCGTCCGCGGCTCGCTGGTGGCGACCGTCGACGGCGGTTACACCGCCAGCGAGAGCAACTTCGACGCCGCCACCGCGACCGACATCGCCAAGACCGTCCGGCGCATGGTCGTCGCCTCGGCCACCGTCGGCTCGCCCATCGAGGAGCTGCTGATCACCTTCCACACCGCCCGCATGATGATCGTCCCCGTCCGCGAGGAGGCGACGCTCACCATCATGCTCGAGCGCGACTCGGCCCAGCCCTCGGTGCGCGCTGTCCTGAAGACCAGGCTCGCCGGGCTCCGCTCGACGATCGGCAGCTCGTCCGCCGAGAGCAGCATGTCGGCCGGCTCCGCGCCGATGACCGAGCCCGAGGACGAGGTCGACCGCCTGATGCTCGGCGAGCTCGGCCCGGTCCTCCGCGAGGTCCAGAACGTGTTCACCTCGTACCTCATCCGCGGCGGCAAGACGGCCGGCGAGGCCGGCGTGATGATGCGCGAGCAGATCCGCGAGTGGCTGCTGATGGTCAACCCGTCGCCCTACACGTTCCCCGTGCTGGTCGACGCGCTGGTCCAGCTGACCAGCCGCGACGAGCGCGAGACGTTTAAAATTGACGTGCAGCAGGCGATGCGGAACTCGCGGCTGTGGCCGAAGAAGAACGTCCGCTGAGCTGCCCGCGCCGGCGTGTAGCTCGGGACATGTCCTCCGGAGCATGCTCCGGAGGACATGCCCTTGCGGACATGTTTTTGAAGCTCAAACCGGCACGTCGAACTCGCGCAGCGCCTGGTTCAGGCTGGTGCGCTCGTCGGTGCTCTCCTTGCGGCGGCCGATGATGAGTGCGCAGGCGATCTGAAATTCGCCGGCGGGGAAGCGCTTCGGGCGGGTGCCGGGCACCACGACGGAGCGGGCGGGGACGCGGCCCTTGTAGGTCACGGGCTCGGGGCCGGTGACGTCGAGGATCGGCGTCGACGCGGTCAACGTGACGTTGGCGCCGAGCACCACCTCGCGCTCGAGGTGGACGCCCTCGACGACGATCGCGCGGGAGCCGAGGAAGCAGCCGTCCTCGACGATCACCGGGGTCGCGCCCGGCGGCTCGAGCACTCCGCCGATGCCGACGCCGCCCGACAGGTGGACGTTGCGACCGATCTGCGCGCAGCTGCCGACGGTCGCCCAGGTGTCGACCATCGTCCCGCTGCCGACATAGGCGCCGATGTTGACGTAGCTCGGCATCAGCACCGCGCCCGACTCGATGAAGCTGCCGTGGCGGGCGGTCGCCGGCGGCACCACCCGCACCCCCGCGCGGGCCCAGTCGCGCTTGAGCGGCATTTTATCGAAATACTCGTAGGGCCCGACCTCGATCGTCTTCATCTCGCAGACCGCGAAGTAGAGGAGGATCGCCTGCTTGACCCATGCGTGGACGGTCCACGGCTCGCCGGCCGCCCCCGGGGTGGCGACCCGGAGCTGGCCGCGGTCGAGCTCGGCGATCGTCGCCACCACGGCGTCGCGGTACACCTGGTCTTTGAGCAAGGTTCGATCGGCGAACGCCTCGCCGATCCGGGCCTGGAGGTCCGCGTGGTCGTGGGACGAGTGCTGCATGCCCGGGGCATCGCACGGCCCGGCGCCGGGGCGCAAGCGCTCTCGCGGGCGCCCGCTCGGCCGGCGCCCGTGGTACCCTCGGCGCCGAGGTGTCCATGATGTCCTGCCTCCGCCGCGTCCCCCTCGCGCTCGTGCTGTCCCTCGCGCTCGCCCCGCTCGCCCGCGCCGGCGAGCCGCAGACCGTCTCCCCCGCCGAAGAAGAGGCGCTCTACAAGAACGAGCGGGCCACCGCGCTGCCGGCCAAGGAGAAGCCCGCCGGCGTCAAGTTCGCCCGCGAGGGCTGCTTCAACGACCCGGCGAAGTGCAAGTGCCAGAGCAGCGACGCCGGCCAGAGCCAGTTCTGCGGCACGATGCTCGGCCACTTCTGCCCCGACAGCACCCTGCGCTACCTCGCCGCCGCCTGCATGGACCTGTTCGGCGGCGCGACCCTGTGCCAGTGCGCGGCCAAGCAGCAGATCGAGGCCCACATCAAGGCCGAGGACGCCGCCAAGGCCAAGGCCGACAAGGAAGCCGCCAAGAAGGCCGCCAAGCAGAAGAAGAAGGCGAAGTAAGCCGACTGCTCGCGCGGCCTGTCCCGAAGAACAGGTCGTCGACCTCGACCCACGGTCACCGCGAGCGGCCGAATGACCGCTCGCAGCGCCTGTCCCGCAGGACAGATCGTCAGCGATCGAACAGCGCCATCAGCTCGGCGTGGCGGCTGGCGGCGTCTTGATAGCCGAGCTCGATGAGCTGACGGCAGTAGTCGGGGTCGAACAGCAGGTACGACGCCAGGTCGCTCTCCTGACGGGCGTCGTCGGCGGCCACGGCCCAGCGGATCAGGCGAGCGACGATCCCCGAGTAGCGGCTGAGACCGGTGCGGCGGACCGTCTCGAACGCGATTCGGCCGATGTCCTGGCTCGGGCGGATCAGCAGCGTGTCGATCGATTCGTACTCGGTGCTCTTCTCCTTCTGCATCCCGTTCGCCAACCGCTGGGCGAAGTCGGGCCCGAACTCGCGCGCGCCGGCGGCGAGGATCTGGTTCATCCGCGTCACCCGATCGATGTCGGCCTCGACCTTCTCGAGCAGGAGCACGTTGAGCACCTTGCCGAGCATGAACATCGCGCTCGGGAAGGTGCCCTCGGCCTCGTGACGGATCTGCCGCACCTCCTCGTCGCCGGGGGTGTGGCGCAGGCTGACCACCAGGAGCCGCGTGGCGCCGAGCCGCATCGCCGGACGCAGCGGCGTCTGCTGCCGCAGGCCGCCGTCGGCGTAGAGCAGGTCGCCGACGCGCACGGCCGGGAACAGCACCGGGATCGCCCCCGACGCCAGCGCGTGCGAGGCAGTAATCGGCGTGAGCACCACATTCTGCCGCTGACTCTCGGGCCAGCGCTGCGGCAGCTTGCCGTCGGCGGTCTGCACGAAGGTGGTGACGGTGCCGGTCGCGACCTCGGTGGCGGTGCAGGCGACCGCCGAGAGGTGACCGTGGTGCAGGTTATCGGTGATCCCGCGCCACGGCAGGCGCGCGCGCACGAAGTTCTGGATCGCGCGCGGATCGATGAGTCCGCCGATCTGCTGCCCGTGCCCCGCCTTGTCGCCGGTGCGGCCGAACAGCACCTGCGGCAGGCTGCGCATCTGCGTCCAGCCGAATCGACACACCTCGTCGAGGTCGAGCTCGGTCCACACGCGCGCGAGCAGACGCCCCTGCGCGCGCGGACGGTCGGCGGTGGCGGCGACGTAGGCGCCGTTGATCGCGCCGATGCTGCTGCCGGTGATGATGTCGAAGCGACACTCGCCGCGGATTCGCTCGCGGATGTAACGCAAGACACCGACCTCGTAGGCGCCGCGCGCTCCGCCGCCCGACAGCACGAGGCCGACTCTGGGGCGCTCGCCGCTCATGCGGACGCTCCGCGACGGGCGGCGCGGCCTTCCTGGCGCTGCCGCAGCACTAGAAGCCGATCTCCTTGCAAGTACACTTCGCCGCGTCCTTGCAGTCCGGCGGCGCCGGCGGATTGTTGGCATTCATCGACAGCTGAAACACACGCCCCGCGTCCTGCGGGTACTTGTAGATGACCTGCCACACCGCGTCGTAGTTGTTGGTGCCGTTGATCTCCTTGGCGTCCTCGTTGGTGAGGAACGGCAGCTCGAGCGTACCCGTGCCCGTGATCGCGCCCGTGTTCTGGGTCGACAGCGGGCCCGCCGAGGCCTCGATCGTGACGTACTCGCAGTTGGCCTTGGGGAACTCGCCGAACGCGGCGGCGGGGCAGTTCGCGCCGACGGCGTCGGGCAGGTACACCACCAGCGCCGCCTCGCAGACCGTGCCGTTGCACTTGTACTGACTCTTGAACTTGTGACCCTTCGACGTCACGCATGGATCGACGCACATCTCGATCTTCACCGGGATCTTGTCGCCGGGCTGGACGTTCGTCGCCGCGCACACGGTGCCGCGGAAGAACGGCAGCGTGTCGGTGAAGCCGGCGGGCGCGGGATTGGGCCCGGTGCCGTCGACGTCGAGCATCTGCAGCTCGCACGTATTGGTCGTGTCGTCGCACGCCTCGCCGCGACGCGGACAGGGAGCGCCCGCGCTGCACTCGCCGCTGTCTTCTGCGAAGCAGCCGAACAAGAACCCCGCGACCGCGAAGCTCGTGACACCGAACACTCTTCGAAGGCGAATCATGATCGTCTCGTTCCTCTTTGCTCTCAGCCCTGCATCGTAGCCGATGTTTCGCTGACCACGCACCTCCGCGATCGCCTGGGTGAGACCTCGCGCCGACCGCTGTTTCATGGCGCTGCGCGAGCAGATGCACGGAGACTACATTTCAACCCCAGGTATCTAGCGCTTGACACCGGGAACGCGAGAGGCGGTACGCATCGCCGCTCTCGCGTGCCCCTTCCAGGAGTTAGGTTCATGCGCTCAAACGCCCTTCTCTCTCTCTCCATGGTGCTCGCTTTCGCCGCGTGTAACGAAAAGGAACCCGCGACCTCGGCGACGGACAGCACCACCAACGGCACCACGACGGCGCCGGAAACTGCGACGGAGACGCCAGGGACGAGCACGACGACCACCACCGGGGAGGACACGACCACGACCACCACCACCGGCGAGACGGCCACCGAGGCGATTCCCACCACCGGTCCGACGCCGACCACCGGGACGACCGCCGAGGAGACCACGACCACGACGAGCACGACGTCGACGACGACCACCACCGGCGAGCCCGAGACCGCCGGCACGACGACGATGACGGTGATCCCGTCGACCGGCCCCTACGAGAGCTGCAGCGTGGCCAACGACGTCGACTGCGACGGCAACGCCGCCTGCGTCGACTCGACCAGCACCAGCGGCAAGATCCAGGGCTCGTTCTGCGCCCCGAAGTGCACGGGCCAGGGCATGTGCCCGCAGCCCCCCGGCCTCGACCCGGACGTCCAGGCCATCTGCGCCTTCGACACCGACATGGACCAGATGGCCGACATCTGCGCGCTGCTGTGCGTGATCGCCAACGACGACTGCCCCGAGGGCTCGACGTGCGAGGACATCGGCATCCCCGAGATGCAGATGATGAAGTTCGGCGTCTGCACGTACCCGCCGGGCTGACGGGTCCGCGGTCGCGAGGGGCTCAGGCCGCGGCGGTGGCGGCCTTGAGCTTGTCCTCGAGCTCGCCGTTCGCGTCCATCTCGCGGACGATGTCGCAACCGCCGATGAACTCGCCGCCGACGTGTCCGAGGCCTCGCACAAGCGCCTGCGTGAACGGTGGATCGCATGGGTCCTCGCGCAGCACCGCCTGGTGCTCGCGCTGGCGCTGGTCCTCACCGTCGTCTCCGTCTACATCGCGTCGCTGCTGCGCGTCGACAGCGACCTGCGCTCGCTGCTGCCGGAGGAGCACCCGGTCCTCGCCAGCATCGATCGCATCGAAACCTCGTTCGGCGCGCTCGGCAGCGTCAACGTCGTGCTCAAGGAGGGCTCGCCCGAGCAGCGCCACGCGCTCGCCGACGCGATCGCCGAGCGCGCGAGCAAGAGCCCGCTGGTGCGCGACGTCGAGTACCGCCTGCGCAGCGACTTCTTCGCCGAGCACGCGCTCTACTACTTGACCGACCCCGAGATGGAGGCGCTCGACGAGCACTTCCAGGCGTGGACTCACTACGAGCTGTGCCGCGCCGAGCCCGACGTGTGCCTCGACGAGCCCGACCCCGAGGCGCCCAAGGCCCTGCGCACCTTCATCCGCAGCAAGCAGGACGCGGCGCTGGCCCGCACCAGCTTCAAGGACTACTTCGAGCGCGACGACATCTCCGCGCTGGTGCTGCTGATCCACCCGACCCAGCCGTCGAGCGACCTCGACTTCGCCGCGGCGGTGTCGAACCAGATCCGCGCCGACGTGGCCGAGGTGGTGAACCAGCCGGGCGCGCCGTGGGCCGACTCGGGCATCCACTACAGCGTCGTCGGCCCGTACACGATCAAGGCCGAGGAGCGCGAGACGATCCAGCGCGACATGCTGCGCAGCGGCGCGTTCGGGGTGCTCGGCGTCATCGCGATCCTCTACCTGCTGTTCCGCTCGGGCCGCGCGGTGCTGACGCTGCTGGTGCCGCTGATCTGCGGCGTCACCTGGTCGATGGCGCTGACTCAGATCGTCCTCGGCCGGCTCAACGCGATCACCAGCCTGATCTCCACCGTGGTGGTCGGCATGGGCATCGACGCCGGCATCCACTTCCTCGTGCGCGTGCGCGAGGAGCTGGGCCGCGGCAGCGACCGCGAGGCGATCGCCCGCGCCTTCGCCAACCTGATCGGCCCGCTGCTGATCGCCTCGGCGACCACGCTCGGCGCGTTCGCGGTGATGGCGAGCTCGGTGTTCCCGGCGTTCCAGGAGTTCGGCCTGATCGCCGGCTTCGGCGTGGCGCTGTGCCTGCTGGCGATGCTCACGGTGTACCCGGCGATCCTGTGCCTCGTCGGCGTCAAGCGGGTCGGCGAGCCGCAGGCGGGCGACTCGCGGCCCGGGCTGCTGACGCGGGTGGTGCTGGCGCGCCCGGGGCTGATGCTCGCGCTGGTGGCGGCGCTGACCGTCGGCGCGGCAGTGATGGCGCCGAGGGCCGAGTTCGAGAACTCGACGCGCGAGCTGCAGTCGGCCCGCACCCGCGCGCTCTACAAGCCCGAGGTGTTCCTCATCAGCAAGATCTTCGGCAAGGACATCCACGCCGGAGTGCTGGTGGTGTCGACGCTCGACCAGGCGCGCGCGGTGCTGACGCAGGCGCGCCAGGTGCAGAGCGACCGCCTGGCTGATGGGACAGGTACCGTAGTCGCAGAGCTGCTCGGCGCGCCCGACCTCCTGCCCGACGCGTGGATCGACCCGGTCAAGCGCAAGGACGCGATCGCGGCGATGACCGCCGACATCCCCGAGCGCACGTGGAAGCGGCTCGAGGAGCGCGCGGCCGGCGGCGGCGAGGACGGCGAGGAGGGGCTCTCGCCCGAGGACGCGCGCCGGCTGCGGAACATGCTCAAGGCGGAGCCGGTGACGGTGGAGCGCCTGCCGCCGGCGATCCGCGACAAGGTGTACAGCCAGGACGGCCGCTTCGCGGTCTACGCCTACCCCAACTTCGACGCGGCCGACATCTCCATGGGCCTCAAGTTCATGGAGGAGACGGCCAAGTACACCGAGGGCGTCGAGGGCCTGCAGTCGGACGACGCGCTGTTCGTCGGCGAGACCACGGTCTACGCGCTGATGTACAAGCTGATGCAGTCCGAGGCGCCGACGGTGCTGGCGATGGCGCTGGTGCTGATCGCGGTGATCGTGGTGGCGCAGATCCGCTCGCTGCCGCGGACGCTGTGGACGCTGGCGCCGCTGCTGCTCGGGATGCTGTGGCTGGTCGGCCTGATGGCGGCCGCGGGCGTCCGCTTCACCCTGTTCAACATCCCGATCTTGCCGGCGATCCTCGGCATCGGCGTCGACAACGGGGTGTACTTGACCGACCGCATCCGCAACATGCGCCACGAGGCCGGCGGGATCGCCCACGCGCTCGGCGAGACCGGCGCGGCCATCGGCGCGGCCACTGCGACCACTGCGATGGGCTTCGGCGCGTTCTGCATCGCCGACTCCGGCGGCCTGCGCGGGATCGGGGTGCTCGCGGTGTTCGGCATCGGCATCGCCGCCGTGACCGCGATCCTGGTGCTGCCGAGCGTGGCCGCCATCGCCGCGCGGCGCAAGCGGTAGCGTCGAAGGACATGTCGCCGAGGACATGTCCTTCAAGGACATGTGACTTGATGCCTGTCGAGAGACGGTGTCGGCGTCGCTGCTTCGCGAGAGTCGGTCGCATGGGCCCGGTGGCTGCGACCGGCGGCGCGGCGGCCTCGCTACCTCGCAGGAGCTGGTAGCATGTGCGGGTGACGGTGACCGGCGAGCGGGGGTCCGAGCTGCGCGGCGCGGCGGCGTTCGTCGCCGCGGTGGGCCTGCTGGCCGGGGCGCTCGCGCTGGTGCAGGCGCGGCTGGAGCCGCCGCCGGCTCTCGATAAAAATGTCTCTGAGGACAGGTTCTCGGCGACACGTGCGCTCGAGCGGCTGGGGCGGCTGATCGGCGACGACGCGCCGCACCCGGTCGGCTCGCCGGCGGCGGCGGCGTTGCGCGAGCGGATGCTGGCCGAGTTCGCCGCGCTCGGCGTGCAGGCGGAGATCCAGGAGGGCTTCGCCTGCGGGCCGCGCAGCGCCGGCTGCGGGCGGGTGTGGAACGTGGTCGCGGCGCTGCCGGGGCGCGAGGAGGGGCCGGCGCTGCTGGTCTCGGCGCACTACGACTCGGTCGCGGCAGGGCCCGGCGCCGGCGACGACGGCTCGGGCGTGGCCGCCTCGTTCGAGGTGGCACGGGCCCTGCTCGCGGGTCCGCGGCCGCGCAACCCGGTGGTGTTCGTGCTGGTCGACGGCGAGGAGTCGGGCCTGCTCGGCGCGCAGGCGTTCGTCGACGCTCATCCGCGCGCCGCGTCGATCGGCGCGGTCATCAACCTCGACGCCGGCGGCACCCGCGGCGTCACCTCGCTGACGCGCACCACCGCGAACAACGACGGCCTGATCGCCGCGATCGCCGAGGCCGTGCCGCGGCCGTTCGGGGCCAGCGTGATCGGGGCCGTCTACGGGCTCACGCCCTACGACACCGACTTCACCGTTTACAAAAATGCGGGCTGGCCGGCGCTCGACTTCGGCTTCGGCGAGGACAAGGCCCACTACCACACCCCGCTCGATCGCCTGGCCAACCTCGACCCGGCGAGCGTGCAGCACCTCGGCGACACCGCGCTGGCGGCCGTGCGGGCGCTGGCCGGGGCCGATCTCGCTGCGTTGCCCGAGCGCTCGCGGGTCTACGTCGACGCGCTCGGCGCGAAGTTGTTGCACCTGCGGACGCTGTGGATCCCCGGCCTCGCCGCGCTCGCGCTGGGGCTGCTGGTTCCGGTCGCGCGTCGGCTCGCGCGTGAGGTCGGCGGCTCGCGTCGGACGTGGCTCGCGCGCGGGCTCGGCTTCGTCGCGCTGGTCGGCGGACCGGCGGCTCTGGGAGCCAGCTTGATGGCGGCGATCGCCTGGCTCACCGCGGCCGAGGTCGCCGGGCATGCGGTCCCGCTGCCTGCCCGGGTCGCGCTGTGGACGGCGGTGCTGGCGGCAGGAGGGGCGCTGGTCGGGCCGCTCGCGCGCGCCGACGCGGCCGCCCGCGCGTGGCTGTGGCTCGGGCCGTGGCTGTGGCTGGCGGTGATCGCCGCGCTCACTGCGATCGTCCTGCCCGGCGCGAGCGTCGGCGTGCTGCCGCCGGCGCTGCTCGCGGGATTACTGGCTTTCTGGACATGTCGTCTAGGTCATGTTCGACCGGGCATGTCGTGGGGGACATGGCCTTCCGGACTGGTCGTCATTCTCGGTCTGGCGTTGCCGGCGCTGATGTGGCTGCAGGCGGCGGTGCGGGTGGAGGCGGTGTTCGGCCTCGGGCCGGCGGCCGCGGGGGTGCTGGCGCTGCTGGCCTCGCTGCTGGCGCCGCTGTGGCTCGGCCTCGGGTGCCTGCGCAGGCCGCTCGTGCTGGCGCTCGCGCTCGTCAGCGCCGGGGCCACGGCGATCGCCGTCACCTCGCCCGCGTACACTGAAGCGCGGCCGCGGCGCCTGAGCCTGCTGTACCACCTCGACGCCGACAGCGGCGTGGGGCGGTGGATCGTCGGCGCGGACGCGCCGCTGCCGGCCACGCTGCAGGCGGCCGCGCAGTTCGGTCCGGCCGGGCCCGCGTTCACGTGGGACACCGACGAGTCGCCCAGCTTCGTCGCGCCGGCCGGGTCGCCGCCGCCCGAGCTCGCGCCGCCGGTCGTCGAGCCGGTGACGGACGCCGAGCCGCCGCCGAGCTCAGGTCGACGGGTGGTCGTGCGCGTACGGTCGGCCCGCGGCGCGCGAGTGATGGCGATGTTCGTACCCGAGGCCGCAGGGCTGCGCGCGGTGACCATGAACGGGGTCGCCTTGCCCCCGTATCCCGAGCACCGGCGCAAGTACGTCGCCGGCGGTGAGGTCTACGGGATCGTCGCGCCGCCGCCGGAGGGCGTGGTGGTGACGCTCGAGCTGGACCGTGAGGCCCCGGTCGAGGCTGTTGTTTGGGACCTGTCGGAAGGGCTTCCCGCGGCGGGCGACGCGCTGAAGGCGGCGCGCCCGACCTGGGCCGTGCCCTCTCACGGCGGCGACCGGACCATGCTGTCGCGCCAGATCTCGCTGTGACGACCCGCGCGCAGTTCCGTCCACATGGTCGCAGATGTGACGCGTCGGCCGAGGCTCCTCGCGGCTCGGACCTGCATCGCCGCTGCGGCGGAGGCCGCGGGCCCGCGCGAGGCCCGAGGCCGGCAGCGGGGCGGGCTCGAACGGGGCTCCGGGCTGCGCGTCTGCCGGGCTGCGTCGGCGAGCTCACCCGCGGCGCGAAGCTGCCCGAAATTGTCGTCCTCCGCACGTCCGGCGGCGACGCTCCGCGACATTTGCTATGGTGAACCGGAAGGCGGCTGGCCGCGCGAGCGACGGCCCGTGACAACTCTTCACGACGGACTACTCTGGCGCTCTCATGAATCGTCTCCGGCCCACGAAGGGGCGCCGGCCCCTCGGCACCGCGCGTCGCCTGCGCCCCGACCTCGCTCGTGACGGCGGGCTCGAGGCCGACCGCGAGGCCTCGGAGTCGCAAGCGTTGGCGCGGCGCGGCGTGGGCTGGGACCAGTCGGCGGCGCTCGAGACGACCCCGTTCCGCGAGACCGACCCGCTCGATTCGCCGCTGTCGGCGCGGATCTTGAGCCTGCTGTCCGACCCGCGGATCGACTTCCTCACCGTCGCCTCGGCCGCCGACGCGCTCGGCTCCCCGCGCCAGGACGTGGAGAACGCGCTCGAGGCGATGCGCCAGGCCGGCCTGCTGGTGGCGATCGGCGGCGGCTCGGTGGTCCGCTACGGGGTCACGCCCGAGACGAAGGGCGAGCTCGAGGCCGAGTTCCGCGCGGCCGCGCAGGAGCTCGGCGAGCACGCACTGCTGGCCCGCCTGTCCGCAGAGACAGCTTTGGTGCCGTTCGAGGACGAGGAGCCGCGCCTGCCCGCGACCGCCGGCCTGCTCAGCCTGTTCCTCCCCGGCACCGGTCAGCTGCTCAACGGCGACATCGGCCGCGCCTCGCTGGTGTTCGCGGTGTGGAGCCTCGCGTGGATCACCCACCTCTCGCCGGTGTGGACGTTCGTGTGCCTGTACGCCGGCGCCGAGGCGTTTTTGACGGCGAAGATCCGCAGCATGGAGCGCAAGCTCGCCGAGGACAACCACGCGCTGCCGCCAGGCGCCGCCGGGCCGAAGAAGCTGCCCTCGCCGCGGCCGACCTGACGCGCGTGTTCTCCTATAGAACATGCGTGAAAGGACATGCTCTCGAGCGCATGCCCGCTCGAACATGTCCTTCGTGACATATGCAGGCGGCCGGACGGAACGAGCGCTCGAGCCGGCAAGCGAGCGGCGGCCGCTGTCGACGGACCCGTGATAACGGCCGCTTCGACGTCCGGGTGAAGCAGACCGAGCGCGCCCGCCTCGACAGGGCTTTCGACCTGTGCGGCGTGCGCGTCATCGACGCGGCTCGCCTCAGCCGTGGTCGACCGGGCCCGGCGACACGCCTCGCGCGCGGCTCGGCAGGGTCAGCGGCACGTAGGGCAGGCGCTGGTCGGCGGTGAGCTCGGCGGGCGCGTGCAGCCAGCGGTAGCTGAGCCAGCGCTCGAGCACCGACTGCGTGTAGGCGCGGGTCTCGTCGTAGGGGATGGCCTCGATGAAGAGGTCGAAGTCCCAGTCCTTGCGCTTCTCGAGCCACTTGTCGACCGCGCCGGCGCCCGCGTTGTAGCTGGGGATCGCCAGCGGCACCGCGGCATCGTCCCCGCCGTAGCGGCGCACGAGGTTGCCGAGGTAGAGCGTGCCGAGGTCGAGGTTGAGCGACGGGTCGTAGAGGCGGGCCTCGTCGAAGCCGTCGACGCCGGCCTGGCGCGCGAGGTCCTTAGCCGTGGCCGGCATCAGCTGCACGAGGCCGCGGGCGCCGGCCCACGACGTCACGCCGGGCTCGAAGCGGCTCTCGGTCTGCATGATGGCGAAGGTCAAAAACCACGGGACCTGGTGCGCCCCCTCGCCGGCGCGCACGAGGTCGGAGAACGCGAGCGGGTGGGCGATCGTCCACAGCTCGCGGTTGGCGGCGGCCGGCGGGCTCTGCCGCCAGGTGCTGCCGAGCGCGCCGAGCAGCCGCTGCGACTCGCCGTACAGGCCGGCCTGGGCCAGCACCGCGGCCGCGGGCCAGCCGTCGATCTTGGCGTCGCTGAGCTCCTCGCGGGCCTCGTCGCCGAGGCCGAGGCGGGCCAGCAGGAGCGCGCGCTCGGCCGCCGGTGTGGCGGGCAGGTCGAGGCGCACTGCCGCCTGATCGGCCGACTTCGACAGCGCCGCGATCCCGCGCGCCAGCGGCTCGTCGCCGGCCTCGCGCAGGCGTGACATGGCCTGAAGGCCAGGATAACTGAGCGGCGCGGTGGCGATGACGTCGAGCCAGGCGGCCACTGCATCGTCGGCGCGACCGAGGCGGTGCAGGCCGCGGCCGCGGAAGTAGTGCAGCTTGGCGCGCTCGCGCAGGTCGAGGCCCTTCTGCGTCAGGCCGTCGTCGGCCAGCTTGAGCGCGTCGGCCGGGCGGTCCTGCGTCAGCGCCAGCACCAGCAGCCGGCGCCGCGCCTCGAAGGCCATGTCGCCGCTGCCGAAGTCGGCCAGCATGCGCTCGTAGGCCTGGCGCTCGCGCGGCTTGTCGCTCTTCTCGGCCCACGACTCGCCGGCCAGCAGCAGCGAGTCGTCGGCGTAGCTGTGGTCGGGGAACTCGTCGGCGACCGCGGTGAACTGCTTGGCCGCGCGCTCGTACTCGCCCTCGGCGTAGCGGCCGCGGCCGGCCTGGTAGAGGGCCTTGACGAGGGTGTCCTTACGGCCAGGTCCGGACTTGCGGCAAGCCGCCGCGGACGATTCGAACACCGGGCGCGACTTGGCCCGCTTGCGCTGCTTGAAGATCGCCGTGCCCTTGAGGAACAGCGCCTCGCAGCGGTCGGCGTCGGGGGGCTGCAGCGCGAGGAACTCGTCGACGTCGCGGATGACCCCGGCGTAGCGGCTGCGCGCCAGCTGGTCGCGGATCTTCGCCAGCTGGCGCTGACGCGTGGCGTCGCGGTCCTCGGTGAAGCTGCGGCGCAGGCCGACCTTCTGCGCCAGCGCCGGCAGCCGCTCCTCGGCCTCGGCGCCGTAGTCCGACAGCGGCACGTCGAGCAGCAACTTCTCGTAGAGCTCGATCGCCTCGCGGAGATCGTCCGGCGCCTCGCCCTCGGCCAGCAGCCGGGCCCGCTTGGCCCGCACCTCGTGCCGCCGCGCGGACTCAGGGAACTTGGCGAGGAAGCCGGCGTACTGCGCGAGCGCGCCGGCGCGGTCGCCGGTGCGCGCCTTGGCGTCGGCGCCGGTGATCGTCGCGGCCGGCTCGATCGCGCTGCCGGCCGCGGCCTCGACCAGCCCGGCGAGCGGCGCCTTGGCCTTGTCGGGCATGCCGGCGTCGAGCCACGCCTGGGCCTCGAGCAGGCGCAGGCGCGGCCCGACCGCGGCCAGAGCCGGCGCGGTGCGAGCCTCGGCCAGGCGCGCGGCCCCCTCGGCGAACTTCTGCGCCCGCAGGTCCTCGAGCGCGCGCAGCCACAAGGCCGCGCCGCGGTCGTCGGCCGCGAGCGCGCCGTCTTGCAGCACCTCGTCGAGCAGCTTGATCGCGGCCGGGAAGTTCTGCCGCTCGCGCGCGAGGATCGCGTCGCGGCCAGGTCCGCTGGAGAACCACAGCTTGCGCTCGGGCTCGGCGACCGGCGGCGGCTCCTTCTTCTTGTCGGGCTCGCCGTCGGACTTGCCGAGGTCGCCGGTGAACAGCGGCGGCGTCGACTCGCCCCGACATGCCCCGAAGGACAGGCTCATCAGCACGAGCAAGGCGACCGGGCCGCGAATCGATGGGCGTTGCATCACCTGCTCCTTAGACCAGCCGGGTCGGCTCGTTCTCGGGGTCGTAGATCTCGACGCGGTCGCCACCGGCGCGGCGGGCGATCGTCAGCGCCGACTCGGCGGCCTTGATCAGCGCCTCGGCGGTCGGCTCGTGCAGCAGCGCCAGGTCGGCGACCCCGAGCGAGAGGGTCAGGCGCGACGACTCGGCCCCGGGCAGCTCGCGCGCGGCGATCGTCTCGCGCAGCCGCCGGGCCGCCCGGGAGGCGCGCATGGCGTCGACGTCGCGGCAGAGGAACGCGAAGTCCTCGTCGCCGAGGCGGGCCAGCAGGTCGTCGCTGCGGGTGCTCTCGACGATCGTCAGGCACATGGTCCGGAGGACATGGTCGGCCGCGGCGTCGCCGACGGCCGCGCGCACGCCCTCGAAGCGGTCGAACTCGAAGCGGACCAGCGCCAGCGGCTTGCCGTGGCGCAGGGCGACGGCGACGTCGCTCTCGAGGCGGTTGAGGAAGTACCCGCGGGCGAACAGGCCGGTGAGGCGGTCGCGCAGCGTCGACTCGTACAGCTCGCGCTGCTGGTCGTCGTCGGTGTCCTCGTGGAAGGTGAAGCGGAGCACGCTGGCGGCCCCGAGCTGGATCTTGTCGCCCTCGCGCAGCGGGTGGCGGTCGACGCGGTCGCCGTTGGCGAACGTGCCGTTGGTCGAGCCCGCGTCGGAGAGGTAGTACACGCCCTTGTCGACGGATACGGCCGCGTGGGTGCGGGAGATTCCCTCGTCGTTGATCCGCACCGTCGCGGTCAGCCCGCGGCCGATGGTGGTGTACGCGGGGTCGAGCTCGAACATCTCGCCCATGCGGTCGCCCGCGAGCACGACGACGAACGCCCTCCGCGGTCCCTCCTTGTCGGAGGGGCGGTCGGGAGGCTGAAAACGTCCGGGCGCGGCGGCCACTCGCCGGCATCGTAGGGCCGGGGTCCCCCGCGGGGCAACAATTGGGCCTCCAGCGCCGGGGCGCCCGCAGCGCGCGCTCGCGGCCTTGCGCGAGCCGGTCCGCCGCCTCATACTCGTGATTCGCCGCGGCGCCCGTCGCTGCGGCGAAGGTCCAACCACTCACGGGGGTGTCAGGTTTCGACGGGGGTACTGAACGTGACGGATCGCGTGCCGGGGCTGCCTACTCAGCCACGTAAAAATGAGTGGGAATCATAGCTGCCAACGACAACAGCTACGGCCAGATGGCCCTCGCGGCGTAAGAACCCGCGACATCCCCGCCCGAGAGGCTCCAATAGGAACGGGGGTGTGATTACTGGAGCTGGCGTGCGCGCCTCGCCCCGAGCGCACACGTGAGATGAGGGGATCGCACCGGAGAGGGCCTGCCGTGGGCATGCTCCGGGGCTAAATCAAATACAGCGGCTACGCACGTAGTGGTCCCACCGGATGGCTCGCGGACCCGGGTTCAATTCCCGGCGCCTCCACTCGGCCGGACTCGGCAACCAGAGTCCGGCCACCCTCTTCGCACGGTGACGAGCAAGGTCTCGTCGACCTGCCGCCTCGCTGGCAGACCGCCTTCAACGGCAGCCTGAGCGGGGCGTAACTTCTTCTTCGCACGGTGACGAGCAAGGTCTCGTCGACCTTGCCGCCTCGCTGGCAGACCGCCTTCCACGGCAGCCTGAGCGGGGCGTAACTTTTTAAAAAAGGGGGCGCTCATCACGAGCGCCCCGCGTACTTCGCGTGAGGCCTGCCGCGAGCGGCCGCCGCGAGCGGCAACCCTGCCGCACTGGTTCGTCCTCGCGCCCTCGCTACCCGCGCACTCGCGGCCTTTTAGATCCCGTCGATGCAGTCGGCCACGGCGAACAGCGCCTGATCACCGGCGTCGTCGGGGTCGAAGCAGGCCTCGTCCACACTCTGGGCGGCCGCCGGCAGGGCGGTGATCCGGCGAAAACCCTGGCCGGGGCGCAGCCGCGGCGAGCGGAGCAGGTACACGCGGCCGCGCGAGACGTAGAAGACCCGGCGATCGTCGGCATAAAAACCGTCGCGCACGCGCACCAGCGCGAAGTCGTCGCCGTACACGTGCATCTCGAGCGTCGCGCCTGGCGCAGGGCGTGTCGTCGCCCGTGTCTCCGGGGTCATGAAGGTCGCGAAGTCCAGCTGCTCCCAGGCCTCGTAAGCACGCATCGATCGCCTCCGACTCCAGAGGCCATTTAACAGCCTCCGCCGCCGCGGCCGTCAAGCGCCATCGCCGGCCAGCCCGCGAGCCGGTCGCTGCCAAGCTGTGGAGCGGCGCTGTGGACAAGTCCGGAAACGCCTGCAGGTGCCCCGCAACGCGGCTCTCCCGCGATTCGGCGGTCCTGTGGACGCGGCGTGAGTCGACCGCTCGCGCGCCCGCGCATGAGCTCGCCGCCTGCGCGCCCGTACAGCACCGCCTGCGCGTAGCCGCGCAGCGCATATGCCCTCGAGGACATGCTTTTTGAGGCATGTGCCATCGGGCATGCCCTTCAGAGCATGCCCGAAGGGTCAGCCGAGCTCGACGCGCACCGTCGAGACCAGGCGGCGCAGGGCGCGGGCCACCACGTCGGTGTCGGGGTGGCGGAGGATCGCGTAGCCCTCGCCCTCGTACGACTCCGCGCGCGGCTGACCGATCTGCGGCAGCTTGACGTCGACCACCAGCTCGCCGAGCTCGCGCTGGGCCTCGGCCACGCCGTGCAGCGCGACCACGCGGGCGCCCGGGCGGGTCTTGCCCTGGCCGCGGAAGAACGCCACGCCGGCGGCGAACTTGCGCGGGGGCGCGTCCCACTGGTCGAACACGATCAGCCGGGCCCAGCGCTCGTAGAAGTCGACGCCGTGGGCGTACGAGTTGAGGCTGACGATCTGCGCCCCCGGCGGGCGCGCGCCGACCTCGGAGATCGCCACCGGCGGGCCGCCCGGGCGGTCACGGCGGAACCACTCCATGTGCGACAGGCCGGTGCCCATCCCGAGCGCCTGCAGGGCCGCCAGCGCGTGCGGGCGCGCGAGCCGGGTGTCCTCGGTCTCCTCCTCGCGCGGCATCAGCACGGTCCACTGGATCCACGGGTTCTCGAGCACGTGCAGCGGCGGCGGGTCGTACAGGGTCGACGAGAACCACACCGGCTTGCCCTGGATCGTCACCGTCTCGAACGAGCGCTCGCGGCCGGTGACGAACTCCTCGGCCACCGCCGGGCGCTCGGGCGACGGCCGCAGCGCCGACAGGGCCTGGTGCAGCGTCTCGGCGTCGGTGACGCGGAAGGTGCCCTTGGCCGCGGCGGCGTCCGGCGGCTTCAAGATCAGCGGGTAGCCGACGTCGAGCGCGAACGCCCAGCCCTCGCCGGCCGAGGTGATCCGGCGGTGACGCGCGCACGGGACCCCGGCCCGCTGCAGCACGTCCTTCATGCGCGCCTTGTCGCGGAAGTTACGCGACGCCTCCTCGCCCATGCCCTCGATGCCGAGGCGGTCGCGCAGCTGGCCGAGCTGGACCTGCAGCTGCTCGAGCGTGCCGATCAGGCGATCGACGCCGCCGAGGCGCTTCGCCACCGCCTTGACCCCTGCCTCGAGGTGATCGACGTCGAGCGCGTCGGCGACCCGCTCGTAGGCCGCCAGCCGGCGCCGCAGGTCGGGCGCGAGCTTCTCGATCGGCTCCTGCGAGATCAGCCCCAGGCGCACGTTCGGCAGCGCCGCGACGGCGTAGACGAAGCGCATCGTCACCGGGAGGTGGAAGGGCGCGATGAAGATGACGGCGGGCATGATTCGGATGTCTCTTCGCGCAGGTCCCTTCGTACAGGAACCTGCGGACAGGGCCTCAGGAGTGCTCGGCGAGGTACTTGGGCAGCATCTCGCGCCAGGTCGGCCAGTCGTGGTCGTGGTCCTGGCCCCACAGGTCGACGCGGTTGGGCACGCCGCGGCGGCCGAGCACGCTGGCCATCTCCCACGAGTTGCCGGGGCGGTCCCAGCGGCCCTCGCCGACGGCGAGGATCGCCAGGCGCGTGCGCAGGCGGGTCAGCTGCGGGCCTTCGGGCAGCGTCGGGATGAAGTGGATCGGCGAGAAGTAGTGGAAGTCGAGCGTGTGCACGCCGTCCATCCAGCCGGTCAGGTTGTAGGTGCCGCTCATGCCGATCGCCAGCGCGAACGCGTCGGGGTGGCGGGTCAGCGAGGCCACCGCGTTGAGCGCCCCGATCGACGCGCCTGCCGTGATGATCTCGATGTCGGGCGTGCGGCAGTCGGTGCGGATCGCCGGCACCAGCTCCTCGGCGACGAACGCGTCGTACTGGTTCTGCAGCCACGCCTTCTGCTGCGGCGAGCGGTCGTCGCGGATCCAGTTCTTCCCCGCCGTGCTGTCGGGCGAGTAGACCTTGATCCGTCCGGCGTCGATGAGCGGCGAGAGGGCGCGGATCATCAGCATCCGCTCGCACTCCTCGCAGTCGCCCCCGGCCGTCGGGAACAGCAGCACCGGGCGGCCATAGCTGCCCCAGCGAGCGAACGAGACCTCCTGACGGAGGCGCGACGAGTACCAGGTCGAGCGCGTCTTATCCATGGCCATGGCTGAGGGGGCGCCGCGAGGCGGGCCGGACGGCCGGCGCCGGCCCCTTCGCGCGGGGCCGGACGAACCGGTTCTTGAGGACATGTCCTTCGGCACAGACTAGTTCTTGACCTTCTTGCCCTTGCCGCCCTTCGGCGGGGCGGCCGGCTTGACCGGCGCGAACGCGGCCGGCTCGGGCGCGGCAGCCTCGGCCGCCGGCGCCTTCTCGGTCGTGATCGCAGGCTCGGGCTTGGCGGGCTCGGGCGTCGCGACCTCGGGCGTGCTGACGGCCTCGGGCGTGGTCACCACCTCGGGCGTGCTGACGGCCTCGGGCGTGGTCACCACCTCGGCCGCCGCCGCTGCGGCCGCGGCCTGCTCCTTGACCGAGTTCATGCGGTCGGCCTCGCACTTGCGCCAGAACTGGATCAGGCCGAAGAAGTGGTCGGTGAACACCTCCACCTCGTGGGGGGGGAACAGCGCGGCGACCTTCTGGCGCACGAAGCCCTTGGCCATGTCGGTGCCGAAGAACTCCCACGTGACCTCGTCGAGGTGCGACAGGTGCTTGGCGACGAACTCCTGGAAGCGGTCGTGCTCCATCCGCTCGCGGGCGATCTTGGCGTAGCCGGCCAGGCGCTCGCGGTACGGCAGGTCCTTCTTGGCGATCTCGAAGAACGGCGCCCAGTCGAGGTTGAGCGCCTTCTTGCGCCCGGTGGCCGCGCAGAACAGCGACCAGCGGATCATGTTCTTGACCAGCTCGGGGAAGTGGAAGTGCAGCGACGTGACCTGGAAGTCGGGGCACGCGTTGGCGAAGTCGATCGGGTAGAAGGTGCCCTCCTTCCGCAGCGACTCGCACGAGTTGAACTCCCAGCCGAAGAACGCGTTGATGGTGAGGCAGGTGTCCTGGAGGACGCTCCACTCGTCGCCGTTGACGAAGAAGAAGTCGACCTTGTAGCGGTCGTGGAGCGGGGCGTCGGGGTCGTAGCGGACGATGTGGACCTGCGGGCCGATGCCGATCGCGCGCACGAACAGGTCGAACGGGTCGACCGCGCGCTGCAGGTGCATCACCCGCCGGCCGCTCTGCTCGTAGGCCTTGAGCAGCTGCTGGGTGTTGTTGATCTTGGTGACCCCGACCCACGCGCCGCCGTCGTAGGGCTTCATGAACAGCGGGTAACCGAGCTTCTCGCCGATCTCGGCCAGCTCGAACTTCCGCCCGTAGCGCTCGAGGGTCGGATAGATGTCGGGGTTGTCGGGCGAGACCTCGCGCGGCGGCACCATCCACGTGTCGGGGATCGGCATGCCGAGGGCCATCATCGCCGAGTAGGTCGTGTGCTTCTCCATCGACTGGAGCGACCACGGATTGTTGAGGACGTAGAGGCCGTCCATCACGACGGCCTTCTTGATCCACTCGCGGCTGGTGTGGAACCAGTGGGTCAGGCGGTCGAGGACGACGTCGTAACGGACGGGCTGGCGTAGGTTGAACGGCTCGACGCTGACGCGCTCGACGTGGAACTTGATCGCGTCCTCGCCGGAGGGGATGTTCAAATCGAGACGCTTGATGATCTCTTCGTAGCAAGCGGGCCAGCACAGGTCGGCCCCGAGAGACAATCCGATGTTCTTGGTGATGTTGGCCATGTGTCGGCTCCTACGGCAGCCGCGACTCTTGCCAAATTCGCCCCAGTTTGCAAGGGCCGCCGCCCGCGCCGCTCCTTACTCGTAAACCATCCACAGCGGCCCCGGGAACAGCCACGAGAGCCCGCTACGCAGGCGATCGCGCCAGTTCTCCCAGTTGTGGCCGTCGCGCGCCTCTTCGTACTTGACCTCCATGCCGGTCGATTGGAGGAGCGGCACCAGCGACCGATTCTCGTAGATCAGGCTCTCGTAGGTGCCGCAGCTCAAATAGACCTTGTCGCTCGGCCTGCCCGGGCTCTCGCGGAAGGCGTTGACGAACTCGACGACCCTGGCGAACACCGGTCCGCGCTTGCTCTCGCCGATGTCGGTGAACGCGAAGCTCCCCGATTGCAGGAGCAGCCGCCCGAACGTGCCCGGATAGCGCCACGCGGTCGAGAGGGAGGCGACGCCGCCGAAGCTCGCGCCCATCAAGCAGCGCGCCGCGGGCGCCGCGTACAGCGGGTAACGGCTCTCCATGAACGGGAGCAGGTGCTCGGCGATGAAGGCGGCGTGGCTGGGGTTGTTGGGGTATTCGCCGATCCGGTCGCCCGGGTGAGTCACCGCGGCCACCAGCGGCGCGACCTCGAGGCGGTGGATCAGGTTGTCGAGCACCGTCTTCAGCGCCGCGTAGCGCATGTAGTCGCCGCCGTCGTGGACGATCAGCAGCGGGTAGCGCCGGCTCTCGCGGAAGCGGGCCGGCAAGTAGATGCTGACGCGCTGGGTCCCGAGCGGCGTGTTCTCGAGCTGGGTCTCGACCATCGTCCCGGGCCTGGCCTCGGGGTCATGTTCCGTCCAACCAGGGGTCTTGTAGCCCTGGCCGTGGGCCACCGAATTGGCGCCGAACGGGTCGTGCGCGAGGTTGGGGTTGAACGGGTCGCGGATCCACGTGCCCACGCCGCCGAGGATCACCTCGAGCTTGTACTCGACGCGCGACTGCGGCGGCAGCTCGAGCGTGTGGTACCAAAAGTCGCTGTTCCCGACCCGCGTGAACGGCTGCGACGAGCCGAGCCCGAACACCCAGTGACGCAGGTTCACCTGGTCGCCCGGGCCGCGGTACACGAAGGTCGCGTTGCGGCCCTCGATCAGCGGGAACGAGTGCGTCTTCAAGAATTTGTCGATCGCCGCCGCGTCGACCGGGCCGTGCGCGAGGAGGCTCTGGATCGCCAGCTTCATGGGCGGGTTCAGACGGGTGTTCATGGCCGGCATCAGTGCAGCGCCACCAGGTGGCCGTCGGTGCGGAGCTGGAACGTGTTGGCCCCGGCGCTCCAGCGCGGACCCTCGAAGTGGATGAAGCAGCGCTCGTCGAGCGCCACGCAGGTGGCCGGCGCGAACCGGCGGGCGAACACCGTGATGCGCCCCGGGTCCTGCAGGTTGAGCCGCCGGCGCGCGTGCGGCAGCGGGACCACGCCCGGGAACAGCCCGAGCCCGCCTTCTAGGACCTCGGCGTTGCCGCGGCCCTGCGGCGGGCTGTCGTGGAACAGCACGATCCGGCTGGCCACCACCATGGCCCCGGCCGACCAGGCGATGATCGGCAGGTCGGCGAGGCGCGGACCCAGGTCGAACAGCCGCAGGCGATTATAAAGGACGGCGACGTGCCCGCCGGCGATCGCCACCCCGGCGCAGCCGGCCAGGATCGCCTCGATCTCCTTCAACTGCTTCACCACCGCCGGCCGCTCGAGCGGCTTCACCTTGCGGTCGAAGTCCTTCTGGATGTGCTGCGTCTTGGCCACGTGGTGGGCGTCGAGCAGGCGGATCGCCTGGACCGCCTCCTCCAACTCCGACTCGATCAGGTCGCGCGGCGCCTGGGCCTGCTGGACCCGCCGGGCCGCCTTGAGGTGGCTGGCGAGCCGCAGGCGGTAGAGGTCCTGCAGCTGGCGCAGGCGGTCCTGCTTGGCCCGGTGGGCCGCGAACAGCTCGGGATCTTCGCGGAAGGCCGTCTCGGCCCGCGCGTGCAGCATCAGATTGACGGCCCGGTTGCCGAGGGCGGCGCACAGCTCCTGGTCCTCGGCCTCACGCTCCTGCCAACCCGCCGTGACGGCGGCGATCTGGCCGTCGATGCCGAGCATGTCGGCGGCTTTGTCGACGATTTGGTGGTGGCGCTGGGGGCCGAGGAGCACGCCGCGCGTCATGGAGTTGTTCTCCTGCGCAGGCCCGTGGTAAGGCGCTCGAGGGGCCCCTGCGCGTCGACCCGTCCGACGCAATCGGCGGCCCGGAGGGGTACAATCTCGTCATGCATGTCCTGTTCGTCGCCCCGCACTTTCCCTCTTACCAGAGGCATTTTGTCCGCGCCATGCATTCGGTCGGCGCCCGCGTGACCGGGATCGGCGAGGCGCATCCATCGCAGCTCGATGATGAACTGAAGAGCTGGCTGCACGGCTACGAGCAGGTGCCCTCGGTCGTCGACGAGGGTGCGCTGTACGACGCGGTGCGGCGCTGCCAGAAGCGCGAGTGGGTCGACCGACTCGAGTGCACCATCGAGGCCCACATCATCACCACCGCCAAGGTGCGTGAAGCGACGCGGATCCCCGGGCCCTCGGTGCAGTCGGCGATGCTGTGCCGCGACAAGCCGATGATGAAGGAGTTCTTGCGCAAGCATGACATCCCGTGCGCGCAGTCGACCGGCGTCGACACGATCGAGGAAGGCCTCGCATTCGCCCGCCGGGTCGGGTTCCCGCTGATCGTCAAGCCGCGAGCCGGCGCCGGCGCCTCGGGCACCACCCGCGTCGACGAGGAGCAGCACCTCGTGCAGACCCTCCGCGAGATGAACGTCGGCCGCGGCGCCTCGGTCGCGCTCGAGGAGTTCATCGAGGGCCACGAGGGCTTCTACGACACGCTCTCGATCGACGGCCGCCCGGTGTTCGAGTTCGTCTCGCACTACTACCCCAACGTCCTCGACGCGATGCGCAACCGGTGGATCACGCCCTACATCGTGTCCACCAACCGCATCGACGCCGACGGCTACGACGAGCTCAAGGCGATGGGCCGCAAGGTGATCGAGGTGATGGACCTCGGCACCACCGCGACCCACATGGAGTGGTTCTACGGGGCCAAGGGGCTCAAGTTCTCGGAGATCGGCTCGCGTCCGCCGGGCGTCGGTCAGTGGGACGTCTACGCCGACGGCAACGACATCGACATCTACCGCGAGTGGGCCAACGCGGTCGTGCACGGCCGCGTCGAGCGTCGGCCGTCGCGGCGGTTCGCCAGCGGCATCATCGCCCTGCGGCCCGACCGCGACGGGCGGATCCGCGGCTACGAGGGCATCGACGAGGTCCAGCGCCGCTTCGGCCAGTACATCTGCCGCTCGCACTTGCCGCCCGCCGGCTGGCCGACCCAGCCGATCGAGGCCGGCTACATGGCCAACGCCTGGATTCAGATGCGTCACCCCGACTACGACACGATGCGCGAGATCTTCGAGATCATCGGCCGCACCGTGAAGGTCCGCGCCGGTTGAGGAGCCAGTCCATGAAGGTTCTCTTCATCTCCCCCCACTACCCCGAAGAGATGCAAGACTTCACCCGCGGCCTCGCCGAGGTCGGGGCGCAGGTCTTCGGCGTCGGCGAGCTGCCGAAGGGCGCGCTGCCGGCGAAGGTCCAGCGGCACCTCCGCGACTACTTGCAGATCCCGAGCCTCTTCGACGAGGACGCCGCGGTCCGCCACATCGTCCAGGCGGCCCGGCGGATCCGCCCCGACCGCGTCGAGTGCCTGTGGGAGCCCTGCGTCGTGCTCGCCGCGCGCGTGCGCCAGGAGCTCGGCATGCCCGGCATGAGCCCCGACGTCGCCATCGGCTTCCGCGACAAGCCGATCATGAAGCAGCGCCTGTTCGAGGCCGACCTCCGCGTGCCGCGGTTCGCCCGCGTCCGCACCGCCCGCGAGGCGTTCGAGGCCGCCTACGCGATCGGCTACCCGGTGTGCGTCAAGCCGGTCGCCGGCGCCGGCTCGGCCGACACTTATCGCGTCGGCGACGACGCCGAGCTGCGCGCGGTCCTCGGCGCCGTCGAGCGCCACCCCGAGATCAACCTCGAGGAGTACATCGAGGGCGAGGAGTTCACGTACGACACCGTCTGCATCGACGGCGAGCCGGTGTTCGAGAGCGTCGCCCAGTACTTCCCGAAGCCGATGGAGGGCCGCAACAACGAGTGGATCACGCCGGCCCAGGTGGTCTTCCGCGACCCGTACCAGCCGGCGCTGATGCCCGGCATCGAGCTCGGGCGCAAGGTGATCAAGGCGCTCGGCATGACGACCGGCTTCACCCACATGGAGTGGTACAAGAAGCCGAACGGCGAGGCCGTGTTCGGCGAGATCGCCGCCCGCTCGCCCGGCGGCAAGCTCGTCGACCAGATGAACTTCGCCAACGACTTCGACCTCTACCGCGAGACCGCGCGCGCGATCTGCTGGAAGAGCTTCGAGGCCAAGCCGCAGCGCCGCTACCACGTCGCCGCGCTGTTCAAGCGCGCCTTCGGCCAGGGCAAGATCCGCCGCATCGAGGGCCTCGAGCAGATCAAGCAGCGCCTGGGGCCGAGCCTGGTCGTCACCGACCTGCTGCCGGTCGGCAGCAACCGCCGCGACTGGCGCCAGACCCTCCTGTCCGACGGCTTCATGATCCTGCGCCACCCGGACTTCCGCACCTGCATGGACATGATGCGCTTCGCCATCTCGACCCTGCGGATCCACGCCAGCTGACACGCCAGCTGACACGCCAGCTGACGGCCGCCCGCGCGAAAGCACGAAGGGACATGTCCTGACGGGCATGTCCCTTTTCGCATGCGCGAAGGGACATGCTCCGAAGAGCATGCCCCTTCGAGCGACTCAGTCGGCCTTGACGCCGGCCGCGGCCGCGTGGGCGCGGTCGCGGACCCACTTGGAGATCGCCCGCAGCGGCTCGGCCTTGTCGCCGAGCGGTGCGGCGATCGCGTCGCACTCGCCGACCAGCTCGTCGACGCGGGCCAGCGCCTGCGTGCGCAGGGCCTTCTGGTCGTCGTCGAGGACGTCGTCGGCGTGCTGGAACGCGATGCCGAACTTGAGGCCCCACGTCTCGAGCGAGCGCACCGTGTCGGAGTCGGCGCCGGCGTAGAGGGCCCCGAGCGCGCCGGCGGCCGCGTAGAGCGCCCCGGTCTTGAGCGCGTGGACCTGCTCGAGCGCGGTGAGGTCGTGGGCGTCTTGCCCGAGGGCCAGGTCGAGCGCCTGCCCGCCGACCATGCCGTCGACGCCGGAGTGGTGGGCCAGGACGCGGGCCGCGGCGACCAGGTTGGCCGGCGGCACGCCGTCGGCCCCGCGCATCAGCGCCATGAAGGCCTGGCTGAGCAGCGCGTCGCCGACGAGGATCCCGCCGGCGTGGCCGAACGCGACGTGGACCGTCGGCTGGCCGCGGCGCTCGAGGTCGTTGTCCATCGCCGGCAGGTCGTCGTGCACGAGCGAGTAGGCGTGGACCATCTCCAGCGCGCAGCAGGCGGGCAGCGCGGCCTCGGCGGTGCCGCCGACGGCCTCGCAGGCGGCGATGATCACCAGCGGTCGCATGCGCTTGCCGCCCTGCAGCACCGCGTAGCGCATGCCTTCCTTGAGGCGGCCGGGGTCACCGGAGCCGGCCTCGGGCAGCGCGCGCACGATGGCCTCGTCGACCAGCCGGCGGCGCTCGCCGAGGTAAGCGTTGAGCTCAAAAGTTTTCGTCATCGTCGTCACTCTCTTCCGCTTCGCCGGCCCCGGGGAACGGCACCGCCTCGTCGCGGCCCTCGAGGAGGACCTCGACCCGCTGTTCGACCGCGTCGAGCAGGGACGTGCCGCGCCGCGCGAGTCGCACGCCGTCTTCGAAGCGCTGCAGGGCCGTCTCGAGCGGGAGGTCCCCGGCCTCGAGCTCGGCGACCACACGCTCGAGGCTGGCGAGCACCTGATCGATGGCGGGGCCGTCGCGCGCCGGCTCCGCCGCGGGGTCGGCGGGTTTCCCGGCAGCGGGGCGCTTGGATGGGTTCGGTTTGCCCGGGGACGCCATGCGGCCGCGGAGTATACGGGCCGGAGATCCGCCCTCGCAACGCTTGCCGCGGCGGCTTTGCCGCGATAGCTTTCCTGCCGATGCACGACCGTCGGCATTCTGTGCTGCCCGACATCGAGAGCTTGATGGGGCAGTTCCACGCCTACCTCAGCAAGAAGCAGCTCAAGTCGACCCGCCAACGCGACCTCATCGCGCAGAAATTCTTCGCCGCCCACGGCCACATCAGCATCGAGGAGCTGCTCAACCTGAGCCGCGCCGAGAACCCGCGCATCGGCTACGCGACCGTCTACCGGACCTTGAAGCTGCTCGCCGAGTGCGGCCTCGCGGCCCAGCGCCGCTTCGGCGACGGCCAGACGATGTACGAGACCGCCGGCGACACCGAGCACCACGACCACCTGATCTGCATCGAGTGCCAGCACGTGCTCGAGTTCCAGAACGACGACATCGAACACGAGCAGGAGCGGGTCGCCCGCAGCTTCGGGTTCAGCCTGGTCCGCCATCGGCTCGAGCTCTACGGCCTTTGCCCCAGAGCGCGTGGGATCAAGGGCGGGTGGTGCCCGAACGAAGAGCAGCGCAAGCTCAGCGACTGACGTAAGCTTTTTGTGCTCCGCGTCACCATGCCCGAAGCCGATCTCCAGGTCCTTCTGCAACAGCTCGCCGCGCTTGCCGCCGTCGCCCTGGCCGCGGGCTGGCTCACCGCCCGCTGGCTGATCCGCCGCCGGGCCGACTGCGGCGGCTCGTGTGCCCGCTGCGAGGGGGCGAGCGCGTGCGAGAAGGCGTCCGGGGCAGCCCCGCCCGGACCCCGGCCGAGCTCCACTTCGCCCCGCGGCGTGCGTGTACCCGCCCTCCGCGTCATGCAGTCCGGGCCCGGTTCGGCCGCTCACCCGGGAAATCTGCCCGGCCCCCCCGCCGTCTGACCCGGCACATCGGAGCCTCTCACCCATGCGCAAAGCCTCGCGTCCTCTCCTCCTCGTCTCCCTCGCCCTCGCCCTGGGCGCCTGCGCCGGCGGTTACTCCGGCAAGTTCAAGGGCAACGGCACCGGCGCGCGCGTGCCGGCCTCGCAGGTCAAGACCGTCGCCTCCAAGGAGGCCCTCGGCGACACCGCGTACACCCAGCTCGGCACCGCCATCGGCAAGGCTCCCACCGCGCAGGAGGCCGTCGACCTGGCCAAGCAGCACTGCGGCATGAACGGCGGCAACCTGCTGATCCTCAACACCGAGCCCTATCAGTCCGGCAGCCGCTACGTCGCCGACGCCGCCTGCGGCACCGACGGCTCGGCCCCCAAGGCCGCCAACACCTCCGGCAAGGGCAAGCCCGCCCGCTGAGCCGACCCCGCCCCGAGCGCCCCTCGAGCCTTCACGGCTCGGCGGGCGCTCTGGCTTTAAGGACATGCCTGAAGGGCCCTGTCCATCAGAGCATGTCCTCTCGGACCTGTCCTGACGGACCTGTCTACAGGTCCTGGTCGAACGAGCCGGACTGGCTGGCCATCAGCCGCTCGAGGCGCGCGCTCTCGTTGGCCTCGTCTTCGCGGCGCGCGTGCTCCATCAGCAAGTACGTGATCGACAGCGGCTCGAGCGTGAGGTCGTGCATCTCGCGCGGCTCGAGCGTGAAGAACTCGAACTGGCCGCCCTCCCAGCTCAGCAGGTCGAACACGCGGTCGATCGCGGAGGCGGCGTAGCCGAGGTTCTTGACGTCGCGCAGCGTGCCCTGCAAGAGCCGCAGCACCGCGCTGTCTTGCCCGTTCTCGAGCCGCAGGTCGCCGGTCTTCTTCTCGGCCTCGAGGAACGACAGCACGCTGCCGAGGCGCACGTGCTGCAGGTCGCCGCGCAGCCCGCGGTTCTCGACGGCCCCGAGTCCGGCCCGGCGCGCGACCACTCCTTGCAGGCGAGCCACGATCTCGTCGGGCGACAGGTTCTTCGGCAGGTAGTCGTCGACGCCCATGCGGTAGCCCTGGAGCCGCGACATGTCGTCGGACAGCGCGGTCAGGAACACCACCGGCACGTGGGCCAGCTTCTTGCGCCCGCGGGCCATCCGCAGCAGCGTCCAGCCGTCCATCTCCGGCATCTCGACGTCGGTGAGCAGCAGGTCCGGCTCGCTCTTGAGCGCCGCGGAGATCGCCATCAGCCCGTTGTCGGCGGTGGTGATGTTCAGCCCGCGTTCGCGCAGCGCCGCGGCCAGCTCGGTGCGCACGCTGGCCTGGTCGTCGACCAGCAGCACGTTGAGCGGACGCGTCGGCGGCGGCTCCGCTTGCGGGCTGGTCGACGCGTCGAGCACCGAGTTCACGCACAGGCCGAAGATCCGCTCCTGCTCGGCAGTGAACGCCGCCAGCTGGATCAGCGTGCCCTTGCCGCCGTCGGCCCCGAGATCGACCGCCGTCCCGCTGAGGTACAAAATGGCGCGGTTCGGCAGGCTCAGCTTCACTCGCACCGGCTGGTTCGCCTCGAGGCTGCGCACGCCGGGGAGCAACAGAAACCCGCGCCGCAGGTTGTCTGTGTACTCTACGAGGAAGTCGTCGTAGGATTCGAAGCGCACGCCGAACGTGGCGATCTTCGCAGGCTTCGGCGCGTCAGCCATTCCCGTCGCCACATCCTACGGGTTTTCCCCGCGAGGATCCAACGACAGTCTTCACTGGCCCCCACGCCACTCACTCGAGATAGTATCTGCAAGTGAACATTTCGCGCAGCGCACCGAGGCACGCCAGGCCGGGCATGAGCGCGTCCGTGGCGCTGAGCTCGCTCGGCGCCTTTGCGCTCGTCCTCGCGTCGATGTTCGTGGTGCCGTTCGCGCTGTGGTGCAACTTTTCGCTCGCGCGCACCGCCCAGCTCGACGCCCGCGTATCGGCCCCGTGGCTGTGGATCCTCGCGTTCATCGTCACTCTGGGCCTGCCGATCGCCCTCGCGGTGTGGAAGTACGGCACGGACGGCCGACGCCTGTCCGCGGCGATGATGTGGCTGCCTCTGCTGTGGAACCTGGCGGCGATCCTCCTCTGCACTCAGGTGATCCCGGACCTTCTGGTCCAGTCGCTGCGGGCGCAGGGCGACCTCGCGGGCAAGCGCTTCGGCGACTCTCACAAGGTCGCGCGGATCCTCAGTGCGGTGGGTAACGGACTGGCAGATCGCCTCGCCCCGCCCGTCCCCGCCGCTCCCCGCGCCATCGCGCGCGAGTCCGCGCCCACGCCCGCGCCGATCACCGCCGTCGCGGGCGCAGCGCCCGGCACCGCCATCGCCGTGCCCTTCTCCGCCGCCGGCAACGCGATCCTCATGAACGTCGAGCTCGAGGGCCCCGCGGGTCGACTCAGCTTGCCGTATCTGTTCGACACCGGCGCCTCGTTCACCACGGTGCACACCGAGACCGCCGCGAAGCTCGGGCTCACCGTCCCGGCCGACGCACCGACGCTGCAGTTCAACACCGCCAGCGGCCCGCGCGAGAGCCGGATGGTCTACCTGCCGAAGCTGCGCCTCGGCGGCATCGAGCTCAAAGGCCTGCTCGTGTCGGTGTGTGACGGCTGCGCCAACGACCGCTCGCAGGGTCTGCTCGGGCTCAACGTCATGCGCGAGTTCCTGGTCGAGATGGACTACCAGGCCGAGCGCATGAAGCTGCTGCCGCGCCCGCACGATGGCCGGGCCAACCGCGCCTACGACATCTATCCGGCGGTGCAGATCGAGGTCGAGGGCTCGCCGGAGATCTGGCTCGGACGGATCCGCTGGGTCCTGCTGGTCAAGAACCGCAGCACGGTGGCGATCGAGAACGTGGTCCCCGAGGTCCACTTCTCCGACGGCCAGCGCATGGCCGGCGCGACGATCGCCCGCATCGAGCCGGGCGGCTCGGGCCGCTCGCTGGTCGAGGGCAAGACGCTCGCCGAGGACCACGAGAAGCTCGGCTTCACCCTCGCGCTCGCCGAGGCCTACTGGTGATCGCCATGATGGTCGAAGAAGCCGCGCCGGCCTTCGAGTGGTCCTACGTCGTCCTCGCCGTCCTGATCCCGGTAGCGATCCTCGTCTACATGCTCGGCAACTTCCGGGCGAAGCGCCTCGGCAGCGCCCGCAACCTCGAGCCCAAGGGTCGTCGCATGCCCAGGGGCGCGATCAAGACCGATCCGCAGTTCTCCGGCTTCGTCGCCCGCTCCCTCGAGCGCGGCCTGCTCACGCCGATCGCCGGCGCCGAGGCCCAGCCGATCATGATCCGCGGCGTCATCACCTCCGCCGACGGCAACCTCGGCGGGCCCCCGGGGCGCGAGTGCGTGTGGCGCAACCGTAGCGGCGCCCCGCGTGACGCCGCCGTCGCCGCCGAGATCGTCGTCGTCGCCGACGGCACCGGCCGCGCCACGATCGAGAACCTCGAGCGCGCCGAAGTCATCGCCCCCGAGGAGAAGGCCGGCCCGCGCGTGGCGAGCACGGGGCTCTACATCGGCGACGAAGTCGAGGTCATCGGTCGGTTCAAACCCGAGCGCTTCGGCAACGACCCCGACCCGGCGAAGCTCGTCTACGGCTCGCTGGGCGGCGACGGCAACCTCTACGTGCGGGTTCACAGCCGGCCGAATCCGCCCGCGCCCGCAGAAACTGCCGTCCACGCCGCCGCCGAGGCGCTATCCTCCCCTCCCTCCCCCGCACAGGCCCCGCAGGAGACCACCGAATGAAGCGCATCCTCGTCTGCCTCGCCGCGTTCAGCCTGATCGCCGCCTGCAAGAAGTCCGCGGACACCACCCCGCCGCCCGACGGCAAGCCCACCACCGACGCCGGCGACAAGCCTGCTCCCGCCGCCACCGAGCCCGATCCGCCGGCCATCGCCGAGGCCCGCCAGAAGTACATCGCCGGCCAGTACGGCCAGGTCATCGAGAGCATGAAGCCGCTGGTCGACGACCTCAAGTCGAAGCAGAAGGCCCGCGCCTCCGGCCTCGGCGCCGCCTGGCTGTCGCTCGCGCTCGCCGAGGACGTCGTCGAGAACGCCAAGGAGCCGGCCGACCACGCCCAGGCGATGGCCGAGCAGACCGGCGACCCCGAGGTGAAGATCGCCGCCAAGCTGGCCCAGGGCACCTACAAGCTCAAGACCGAGGACTTCGCCGGCGCCGCCGCCGACTTCGAGGAGGCGTACAACCTCCAGAAGGACGGCCCCAACGCCGGCCTCGCCCTCGTCATGTACGGCAACACCAAGATCAACCTCGCCTTCGGCGGCGAGGACAACGCGATCGTCAACCCCGGCGAGCTCGACTCCGCCGCCTCGACCTTCGTCAAGGCCCAACGCCTGGTCGAGAAGCAGCCCGGCAACGAACTCATCGGCGCCCGCGCGCTCGAGGGCCAGGCCGCCGTCGTCCGCTACAAGGACAAGAAGAACACGCCCGAAGCGTGCCGCCTGATCGGCGAGGCCAGCAAGATCTACACCAGCAAGGGCGCCGGCCAGCCCTTGATCGACGCGGCCAACGCGCTCCAGGACGAGGCCAGCTGCGGCCCCGCCCCCGCCGCCACGCCCTGAGCACCCGCTCCGCGCGGCGCGACCTCTCGCCGCGCTCCACCCGAGAGACCTCGCGGCGACGCAGCGAACCTGCGCCGCCGCGACCTGTCTTGGCCGCCTCGCCGCAGGCTCCCGGCGCTCCGCCCTCACGCCGGCGCGTCGCGCTGAACCAGCGCTCGGCCGCCGGCGCGTCGCTGCGACTGCTTGGGACCGCCCTCCCGCTGAACCAGCCGCCCCCCGCGCTGGAAAACACCGCTCGGCCGCCACGCCGGCGCGTCGCCACCACCCGAGCGGACCGTCCCCGCGCTGAGACCACCGCGCTCGGCTGCCGCGCCGAACATCGGCCGGCGCCGGGCGCTGCGCTTTATTAAAACCATGTCCTCGCGCCGCGCCGCCGCAAAGTCACCAGCGGTCGTGAGCGCGGGGCTTCTCGCGGCGTCGCGCATCTGCGACAACACTTCCCGCCATGGATCCCGCAGCGGGTCACGATCCGTACCTCAATCACTGGGCCGACGCGGCCGCCGCCAAGACCCTCGCCGCGCACTCTGACGCCAAGGTCGTCACCGTCGCCGCCGGCATCACCCCGTCGGGCGTCGTGCACGTCGGCAACTTCCGCGAGGTCATCACAGTCGACCTCGTCGCCCGCGCCCTGCGCGACCGCGGCGCCGACGTGCGCTTCATCTACTCGTGGGACGACTTCGACGTCCTGCGCAAGGTCCCGGCCGACATGCCGCAGCGCGACATGTTGACCGAGAACCTGCGCCGCAGCATCAGCGCAGTGCCCGACCCCTACGGTGAGCACGACAGCTACGCCGGGCACAACATCGCCGCCTTCGAGAAGAGCCTCGCGCCGCTCGGCATCCGCCCCGAGTTCATCCGTCAGTCGCAGCGCTACCGCGCCGGCGCCTACGCCGACGGCATCCGCCTCGCGCTCAAGCACGCCGCCGACATCCGCGCCGTCCTCAACAGCGTCCGCGACAAGACCACCGCCAACACCCGCCTCGAGGACAACTGGCTGCCGCTGTCCGGCTTCTGCGACAACTGCGGCCGCGACACCCTCACCTTCGCCGTCGAGGGCGAGTGGACCGTCCACTACGACTGCAGCGCGTGCAAGCACGCCGCCGACGTCGACCTGCGCCAGGGCGGCAACCTCAAGCTCCCGTGGCGCATCGACTGGCCGATGCGCTGGGCTCACGAGCGCGTCTGCTTCGAGCCCGGCGGCAAGGACCACAGCACCGCCGGCGGCAGCTTCGACACCGCCAAGGACATCGTCCGCGTCGTCTACGGCTGGCAGGCCCCCGAGTACGTCGGCTACGACTTCGTGCGGATCAAGGGCCGCGCCGGCAAGATCTCGAGCTCCAAGGGCGACGTCGTCACCGTCTCCGACTGCCTCGAGATCTACGAGCCCGAGGTGCTGCGCTGGCTGTTCGTCTCGTTCCGCCCCAACACCGAGTTCCAGATCAGCTTCGACCTCGACGTCATCACCCTCTACGAGAACTTCGACCGCACGCGGCGGATCGCCTACGGCGTCGAGCCGGCCAAGGACGCCCAGGCGCGCCTGGTCGCCCAGCGCACCATGCAGCTGGCCAGCGTCGACCACCGGCGGATCGCCGAGGGCGACGTCATGCCGTTCGTGCCCGGCTTCCGCCACCTCAGCATGACGCTGCAGATCTTCGAGGGCGACCTCGACAAGACCGTGGCCTACTACGAAGAGGCCGGCCAGATCGTCGGCGACGAGTCGCGCCGCCTGACCCGGCAGCGCGCCCGCTGCGTGTGGAACTGGATCGCCGAGTGGGGCCCCGACGAGTTCCGTTACAAGCTCCGCCGCGAGCCCAAGCAGCGCGAGCTGTCCGCCGACGAGGCCACCTGCCTCGCCCGCCTCGTCGCCCCGCTCCGCGGCCGCGAGGAGATCCGCGAGGACGAGCTCGTCCCGACCATGAAGGCGCTGTGCGAGGGCACCAGCCTCGACAACAAGACCTTCCTCCCGGTCGTCTACGACCTCCTCATCGGCCGCGACAAGGGCCCCAAGCTCACCACCCTGATCACCGCGATCGGCCCCGCCCGCGCCCTCTCGCTGCTGGCGCCGAGCCTGCCCGCAGGGACATGAGCCCAAGGACATGGTCCGAAGGACATGCTCCGAAGGACCTGCCCGCTGGCTCGGCTCTAAAGTTCCCCGGCCTCGATCACCGAAGCCTCGACCGCGCGCAGCCACTCCACGCAGCGCGACACGTCCTGCGCCGCGAGCCCGCGGACCCACTCGACGTGGTCGACGTACGGCTCCTCCGCCGCGATCGCCAGCGGGCACGCCAGCTCCGGCGCCGGCAGCATCGGCATCGCCACCCCGCGCTCCTTTAAAAAGGCCGCGAGCCGCTTCTCGCGCTCGGCGACGCACAGCGTCAGCGTCTCGATCGCCGCCGTCATCACCGCGCGCACATCGTCCCGCGAGCCCGGCACCCGAGCCAGCCGCACTTGCCGGTACCAGGCCAGTAGCGCGTGCAGCTGGGCGATGTAGCGGACCTGCCGGCGCGCCCGAGGTTCGGCCGCGTCGAGGTGCTCGGGCGAGTACGCGATGTCGACCGCGCGCGGCGGCTGCACCACCAACCTGTCCTCCGGGACATCCTTGCGCACCACCTGCCCCGCGCCCGTCACCGCGCCGAAGCCGACCTCGCGCGGCCCGACCATCCCGCCGGCGCCGCCGAGGAAGATCCGCCGGGAGCGCAGCAGCACCCCGTGGGGCACGTCACCGACCAGCGACGCGGTCGCCTTGTCCCCGCGCGCCCCCCACGGCGTGAAGTTGAAGTGAATGAAGCCGCTGCCGACCTCGGAGTGGTCCTCGCGCGACGTCCCGCCGGCCAGCAGCACGTCGCAGAAGTTGATCAGCGACCCCAAAGTCCCGAAGCACAGCACGATCGTGTGCTTGAGCCCGACCGCGTGGGCCGTGCTGGCCTCCTCTTCGAGCAGCGTCCCCTCGCGCAGGTGCGCCGCCGACCCGGCCGAGGCCCCGCGCAGCAGCACCGCGCCGGACGCGTAGCCGCCGTCGATGCGCGCGCGTTCGCCGAGCACGCAGTCGACCGCGACCACCGGGCCTTCGCGCCCGAGCTCGGCGCCCGGGCCGAGAAAAGTGCGCGCGCCCTGCAGCCGCGTCCCCGGGTGGAGCACGACCCCTGCGTGGATCCGCTCGACGCGCACCTCCGGCCCCACGTAGGTCTGGCGGGGATCGATGATCTGCACCCCACGCCCCGCGAGCGCCGAAAGCCGCGCCTCGATCGCTGCGACGTCCGTCATGGCCGCGCTTTCTACCACGCGCCGGGAGCGCAAGATCGGGTACGCTTTCGAGGCGATGAACGCGGGACCTGGCCTTTCGGAACAGGAGCTGCGCGAGGCGGCAGCGGAGGCGGGGATCTCGCCGGAGGAGCTCCGCCGGGCGCTGGTCGAGCGCAACGGCCCACAGGCCACCGGCAAGGCCCTGGTGCGGCGCAGCGAGGGCGCCGAGCTGGCCCAGTACAGCGCCGAGACCCGGCTCGACGTCCCGCCGGAGCAGGCGCTCGACGTCGTGCGGCGCGCCTTCGCCAAGCAGGTCGGTCACACCGGCCATCGCCAGGGCCCGAGCCGCGCCGACATCGTCGATGACAGCGCCGGTGTGGTCTACAAGATCCACGCCGACGGCGACGGCCAGGGCGGCGCCCTCGTCAAGGTCGACGTCGACGCCGGCGCCGGCCGCAGCAACCTCGCCCTCGGCGGCTTCATCCTCGGCGGCTTCTCGCTCGGCATCACCGCCTTCGGAGCGCTGCTCGCCCCGCTGATCATGTGGGCCGGCATCACTCTCGGCGTCGTCGGAGCCGCCGCCCTCTTCCTCGCCGCCGCCCGCCTGAGCCAGGGCCGCAAGCGGGCCGAGCTGATCGTCGCCCAGGCCCTCGTCGAGGCCGAGGAGGCGCCGGCGCTTTCGGGCCCTCCGCGCGCGCTCCGCCCGGGCTAGACGATCGGGGTTGACCTCGGGCCGCCCGCGCGGCCATCGTCAGGCCCATGGCGAACGACGCGCCCGAGGGCGAGCGCCCCAAGGCGCCGCATTACATCACCGCCGACGGCATGAAGAAGCTGCGCGACGAGCTCGACCACCTGTGGAGGGTCGAGCGGCCGCGAGTGACGAGCGAGGTCTCGGCCGCGGCTGCTCTTGGGGACAGGTCGGAGAACGCCGAGTACATCTACGGCAAGCGCCGGCTGCGGGAGATCGATCGCCGCCTCGAGTTCCTGGCCAAGCGGATCGAGTCGCTGACCGTGTTTCATCCGCCGGTGCGCCCGCCCGAGAAGGTCAACTTCGGCGTGTGGGTCACGCTCGAGGACGAGGACGGCAACGTCGTCCACTACCAGCTCGTCGGCCCCGACGAGTTCGACGTCGACGCCGGCAAGATCAGCGTCGCCTCGCCGGTCGCGCGGGCCCTCCTCGGCAAGGAGGTCGACGACGAGGCCACCGTCCAGCGCCCGCGCGGCAGCGTCACCTTCACGATCACCGCCATCTCCTACCAGCCGCCCCGGCCCTGAACCCCGCACGCGAGAACCCATGAGCACCCTGCAAGGCAAGACCCTCTTCATCACCGGTGCCAGCCGCGGCATCGGCCTCGCCATCGGCGTCCGCGCCGCTCGTGACGGCGCCAACGTCGTCATCGCCGCCAAGACCGCCGACCCGCACCCCAAGCTGGAAGGCACGATCTACACCGCCGCCGCCGCGATCGAGGAGGCCGGCGGCAAGGCCTTGCCGCTCGTGTGCGACATCCGCAGCGACGAGCAGGTGTATTCGTCGGTCGAGCGCGCGGTCAAGCACTTCGGCGGCATCGACATCCTCGTCAACAACGCCAGCGCGATCAGCCTCACCGGCACGCTCGACACGCCGATGAAGCGCTACGATCTGATGCACCAGATCAACACGCGCGGCACCTTCCTGTGCTCGCAGGCCTGCATCCCGCACCTCAAGCAGGCCGAAAACCCGCACATCTTGAACCTCGGCCCGCCGCTGTCGATGAAGGCGCAGTGGTTCAAGCCGCACGTCGCCTACACCATGGCCAAGTACGGCATGAGCATGTGCGTCCTCGGCATGGCCGCCGAGTTCGAGGAGGACGGCATCGCCGTCAACTCCCTGTGGCCGCGCACCACCATCGCCACCGCCGCCGTCAACATGCTCGGCGGCGACATGATGATGTCCGTCAGCCGCAAGCCCGACATCATGGCCGACGCGGCCTACCACATCCTCACCCGGCCGAGCCGCGCCTGCACCGGCAACTTCTTCGTCGACGAGGACCTCCTGCGCAGCGCCGGCGTCACCGACCTCGAGCAGTACTCCGTAGTCCCCGGCGCCGAGCTGGCCCCCGACTTCTTCGTCGACTGAGCCCGCGCGTGCATTGCTGATCGCCGGCGTCATCGCCTACGTCCTCGCCCAGCTCGCGCTCGGCCTGTGGATGGCCCGGCGCGTGCGCAGCCAGGAGGACTTCCTGCTGGCGGGGCGCAACATCGGCTACGTCCTCGCCACCTTCACGATCTTCGCCACCTGGTTCGGCGCCGAGACCTGCATCGGCGCCGCCGGCCAGATCGCCGAGCACGGCCTCGGCGGCGGCTCGGCCGACCCGTTCGGCTACGCCGTGTGTTTGTTGCTCATGGGCGTCCTCTTCGCGGCCGCGCTGTGGCGCCGCGGGATCGCCACGATCGCCGACCTCATGCGCCAGCGCTACTCGCCCGCGGTCGAGCGGGTCACCGCGCTGCTCGTCGCGCCCACCTCGTTCCTGTGGGCGGGGGCCCAGATCCGCGCTTTCGGCCAGGTCCTCGCGGCCAGCACCGGCATGAACATCGAGGTCGCCATCGCCCTCGCCGCCGGCACCGTCGTCGCCTACGCCTCGGCCGGCGGCTTGATGGCCGGCGTCGTCACCGACCTCGTGCAGGGCATCGCCCTCGTCATCGGCCTCGGCCTGCTCGGCTGGGCCGTCGTCGACGCGGCCGGCGGCCTCGGCCCCGCGCTCGCCAGCGTCGCCCCCGAGCGCCTGTCCTTCGGGTCATCTTCGACCTCGCTGCTCGAGACCTTCGACGCCTGGGCCATCCCGATCTTCGGCTCGCTCGCCGCCCAGGAGCTGATCGTCCGCGTCCTCGCCTGTCGCTCGCCGACGATCGCCCGCCGCAGCACCTTGCTCGGCGGCGGCCTCTACCTGCTGATCGGCCTGATCCCCGTGCTCGTCGGCCTCGTCGGCGTCGGCCTCGTCGGCCCGCTCGACCACCCCGAGCAGATCCTCCCCGCGGTCGCCTCGCGCTTGCTCGGCCCCGTCGCCTACGTCCTGTTCATCGGCGCCCTGATCTCCGCGATCCTCTCGACCGTCGACGGCGCCCTCCTGGCCGTCTCCTCCGTGGTCGCTCGCAACCTCGTCGAGCCGATGCGCCCCGGCATGAGCGACCGCCAGCGCCTGCAGGTCTCGCGCCTGTGCACCCTCGTGTTCGGCGTCCTCGCCTACCTGGTCGGCCGCGCCGCCGACGGCGTCCACGACCTCGTCGAGGACGCCTCGGGCTTCACCGGCGGCGGCCTCGTCGTCGTCTTCACCTTCGCCCTGTGGAGCCGCTTCGGCGGCCCGAAGAGCGCCCTCGCGGCCCTGTTCGTCGGCCTCGTGCTGTGGCTGCTCGGCCGCTACCTCGGCCTCACCCCCGCCCCCTTCCTCACCTCGATGGCCGCCTCTCTGGTCGTCTACATCGCCGTCGCCCTGCTCGAGCGCCGCGGCGAAGTCCGGCGACATGTTTCATCGGACATGTCCTGAAGGCCATCGTTTTTCGTTCTGCCCTTCCGGACAGCCTGGATGGCCGCTGCCGCCCCAGTCGAGCGCCGCGAGGCCCGTCGACCCGTCCCAAAGGTCTCGGCCTTCGCGCCACGTGTCCCTTCGGACAGCATCACGGACCGCCGGCTCACTCCCTCAGCAGCTTCACCTCGAGCCGCTGCGGCCCGTCGCACGGCGCCTCGCAGCAGTACGACTCGTCCATCCCGGCGCCGCGTGCCACCAACCGCTCGCGCGCCACACCGAGGCGCACCAGCTCGTCCACCACCGCCTCGGCTCGCCGCTGCGTCAGGTCGTACGCCCGCTGCGCGCTCCGCATCCCTCTGCTGTGGGCCGAGATCTCGACCTTGACGTCGGAGTGCTTCGCCAGCAAGTCCGCATAGACGCCGAGCGCTCGCCGCGTCTTCGGCCGCAGCGTCGCGCCGCTGCCGACGAAGCACGGCTCGGCGAGCAGCACGCTGACGTCGACCAGCTCGGTGGGCACGAGGTCGTCGCACCCGTCGCCGTCCTGAAAGCCGTTGTGGTTCTCGGCCTCCGCGGGGCACAGGTCGTCAGCATCCGCGATCCCGTCGCCGTCCGCGTCGCTCGACCCGCCGTCACGGACCTCCGGACATTTCTCGACCTCGTTCACAAGCCCGCTCCGCAGCGCCGAGTGTGTCGAGCTCGGGTCCGTCCTCGCCGCTCGTTTCGCCGCGGGCGGCTCAGATGGGCCACGGGCAGCGAGTTCAGTGCCATGTCCCGACTCGGAGCCTTCGGCGTCCTCGTGCTCCTCCGCCCCGCACGCGAACAGCGTCATCACCACCCACGGCAGCGATGCCTTCAGCCCTTCCATCACCCCTGGCAACGCGCGCCCACGGCCCAAACTTCCTCCCGGGGCAGCACCGACAGCAGGCGCGGCACAATCGCCTGGGGCGACCGTCTTGGTCTACGCTGCGCGCATGCTCGCCGGCTTCACCCGCGACGAACTCCTGCACGAAGCGCTGGTCTCTCCGCGCCAGGCCCGGGGCGCCTACGCCGACACCCAGGTCTACGAGCGCCCCGACTGGTTTCAGCTCCTCACCCCTTCCTTCCGCCAGGGCGGCTTCAATGAGGTCGCGTTCGCCCGCCTCGGCGACGACGAAGTCGAGTCGGTCATCGACGCCACCCTCGCCCAGTACGCCGCGCACGGCCTGCGCTTCCGCTGGACCGTCACTCCCGACTGTCGTCCGCTCGACCTCGCCGAGCGGCTCGCGCGTCGCGGCCTCCGCAGCGAGCGCGTCGTCGTCCTGGCCGCCGCGATCGATTCCCTGCAGATCCCCGAGGCCGACGGCGTCACCGTCGAGCGCGTCGGCCCCGACACCGTCGAGCTCCACGCCGAGGTCACCGCGCGCGGCTGGAACGTCGACCCTGCCCCGCTCCTCGCCTATCAGCGCTCCGTCCTCGCCGACCCGACCGACGATCGCAACCACTTCTTCCTCGCCCGCCGCGACGGCGAGCCGATCGGCATCGGCAACTACGCCGCCCTCCCGCGCTCGGCCTTCCTCATCGGCGCGGTCGTGCTCGAGGATCACCGCTCGCGCGGCGCCTACCGCTCGCTCCTGGCCGCTCGCGTCCGCCACGCCGCCGCCCGCGGCCTGAAGCTCGTCACCACCCACGCCCGCGCCACCACCTCCGCCCCCATCCTCACCCGCCTCGGCTTCGTCCCCGTCGTCGAGCTGCCGGTGTTTTTCAACCGCTGAATTTCAATCAATGGATCTCAGGACATGCTCGAAAGAGCATGTCCCGAGAATTTCAAGATCGCGCCGCTCCGCCGCCCCCGCCCCGCCGTCGCCTCCGCGCCGCTCCTTCCCTGCCTGGGCGCGTCCCCGTCGTCGAGCTGCGGTGTTTCAACCGCGGAGCTTCGTCCGCGCCGAGCAGGTCTCGCAGGCCCCGCCCGACATCAAGACGCCGCCGTGAGCGTCGACGCCGCGAGAGCATCCTGGGACATGCCTGAAAGAGCATGTCCTGAAGCACTCATGACTCGAGGGCTCAGCCGAGCCGTCGCCGCAGGAACAGCGCCGCCCCGAGCGCCGCCCCGCCGACCACGCTAGCGATCGTCCGGCGTTGCCGGCGGCGCTCGTCGTCGCGGATCGCCTCGCGGGTCTCTTCGAGCTGGCGGCGCGTGGCCGCGTGCGCGGCTGTCTCTTCGGCCAGGGCCCGCTTGGCCGCAGCCGCCCGCTCGCCCAGCAGCGCCAGCTCCTTCGCCTGCGACTCGCAGCGCGACTGCGCCTCGAGCAGCACAGTCTGATCGGCCGTCAGCTTCAGGCGCAACTCGTTCGCCTCTGCCCCCGCGCGCTCGACCTGCGCTTGCAGGGCCGCCAGCTCCTGCCCCGCTTTCGCGCGTCCGCTCTCGAGCGAGTCCGTCCGCTCGCGAGTCGCCCGATGATTGGTGCGTTCCGCCTCCAGCTGGCGGCGCGCCTCGTCCAGCTCGTGCTGCGCCTTGTCGGCGCGCTCGCGCTGGCGGTTCGTCTCGCGGCGTGCGTCGGCCAGCTCCGTCTGCACGGTCGCCACCCGGCTCTCGATCAGGTCGTGGGCCCCTCGGGTCTGCGCGTGCGCTTGCGACTCTGCGTCGAGCCTGCGGCGCGCCTCCGCCAGGTCGCCGCGCAGCGAGCCGCGCTCGAGGTCCCACGCGTGGTGCTGCGATCGTTCCCGCTCGAGCGTCTCGCGCATCGCCTGCAGCTCGGCGCTCAGCTCTGCCAGACGTCGCTCGGCGTCGGCGAGGGCTGCGTCGGCGGAGTGGACCTGATCATCGCTCGGGGCGGACTCGGGCTTCGGCATGGCATCCGCATTATGCACCGTTCGCCCCCGCAGCTCCTTCTCGTCCCGCTCTCTGCCTCCGCGCGCCGTCGCGCCACGCCTGCGAACGCGGCTCCTCGCGCCTCGCAGCGCGCGCCCGCCGTCGCGCGCCCGCTCGAGTCAGCGGACTCGACCGTCGCGAGCTGCTTGCTGGATCTCTTACGATGAGCCCATGCGCATCCTCTACCCTTCGCTTCTCCTCGGCCTCGCCGCCTGCCAGATCATCGGCGACCCCAAGGACCCCGGCAACGACAGCGCCAGCGACTCCACCACCGTCGAGCCCGACACTACCTCGACCACCACCGCCACCACCACCGAGAGCACGGGCACCAGCGAAGGCAGCCTCAGCGAGGCGCTCCCGACCACCGCCGCCACCACCGAAGGCCTCGCCTGCGACGGCCTCGACGAGCTCACCTGCGGCTCCACCACCGGCTGTCGCCCGATCCTCGGCACCCCGTTCGAGTTCCCCGGCTGCAGTCCGCTGCCCGCCTACCTCGGGTGCATCGTCCAGACCGACTGCGGCGCGACGCCCACGATCGCCTGTCGTCCCGACAGCCTCGAGGTCTATCTCCTCGACGACACCTGCATCCCATCCGACCTCGAACCATGCACGACCATGCTCACCCTGTGCGGCGAGGCCTGCCTCGGCCTCGACGAGCAGACGTGCGCCGCGGATCCCAACTGCACCGCCCACTTCGGCGCCCCGCACGTGGAGCAGGACATGATGCTCTGCGCCGACTTCGACGCCCAGCAGTTCCTCGCCTGCGACAAGCTCCAGCCGCCCTGTCCGCCAGCGGTCGTCACCGTCTGTCCGATAGACCAGCCCGACGTCGGCTTCGACGTCGCCTCCGGCTGCGTGCCCCCCGGCTTCGAGTCGTGCATGGACGGCCCCCTCCCCGAGTGCCCGTAAGCTCCCTCTTCGACCGCCGTCTGCGCTAAAGTCGTCGTCGTGGCCTCGAGCTATCGCCTGTTCGCCCTGCTCGCGGAGACCCAGCCTGACGGCGCAGCGCTCGTGCGGCGACTCGCCGACCTGGACGCCGAGTCACTCCTCGGCCTCTCGGCCGACGTCGTCGACGCCGGCGCCGACGTGCGCGAATCGTGGGAGGGGCCGCTCGACACGGACGGTAAGTCTTACTGGTCCGAGGGCTCCACTGAAAATCTCACCGACTGGATCGTCGCCCAGGGCGAGGCCTTCTGGCGCACGGCGGTCGGCGCCACCGACGAGCAGCTGATGGCCATCGCGCCCGAGTACCATCGCGAGCGCGGCGGGGGCAACAGCTCCCGCTGGAACGGTCGCACGCCGAGCCTCCGCGGCCTCCTTTTCAGCGCATACAAGGCCCGCTTCGCCGACGGCGAAAACTACTTCGAAGGCCTCTCTCGCGTGCTCGACGAGCGCTTCAGCGAAGACGACTGAACCCTCGCCGACCGCTGCCGAGTCGGCCCCGCGCTCGGCGGAGGCGCTCCGCCTCCCGTCGCTCTCATATGTCCTCAAGGACATGTCCTTGTAGACACCCACGCGATGCGCGGCCGGGTCCGGCCGGCCAACCACCGGCCGGAGGCATCTCACCGCGCGAGTCCGCCCGGCTCGCCCTCTGCAACACGCGCGCCTCGCTCCGGCCCCGCGCGGGCGCCGAGCGCACTCAGCCGCTGCGAGCGAGCCCATGCCATCGACCTCGCGCCGTCTCGCAAACGCCGCGCTGCGAAGCAGACCTCGCGCGCGCGAGGTCATTCGCCGGCCCTCCTCGGCCCGACCGTCGAGGCTCCGCGCGGGGCTACTCGGCCGCGGCGAACTCGCCTATGCTGCCGCTGTGCAGCTCTGTCCCGCGTGTTCCCGTCACATCCTGGGCGAAGTCGCCACCTGCTGCTTCTGCGGCGCCGCCCTGCGTTCGGCCTCGATGATCCCCGCCCTCGTGCTGGGCGCGATGCTCGGCGTCGGCCTCACCGCCTGCGCCGATCGGCCCGTCGACGAGACAGTCGGCAGCGTCAGCGACAGCGACGGCAGCGACAGCAGCGACGGCACCAGCACCAACGCCACGCAGACCACGCAGGAGCCCGTCACGAGCACCGGCACCGTCAGCGACACCGCCGGCACCACGGGCACCACCAGCGCCTCGACCTCCACCAGCACCGGCAACCCGACGGCCACCGACACCGCCACTGACGGCCCGGTCACGACCACCGTCGACACCGACGGCACCACCACCTTCGACACGACGACCACCACCACCGGTGACACCGAGGGCACCACCACCCTCGACACCGAGGGCACCACCACCCTCGACACCGAGGGCACCACCACGACGAGCACCGGCACCGACACCGACTCGACCACCAACGACACCTTCGACACCCTGCCGCTGCCCTACGGCGCCCCGCCGGCCCAGAACGACGACCTCAACTAGCATCCCGGGACATGTCTCCAAAGACATGTCCCAGGAGCCTCTCTCAGAACTGGATCTGCAGCCCCGCGAGCGACGGCCTGGCTTGATAGCGCCGCAGCGGCCGGCGGTGAATCCGACGGGCGATGGCCACCCCGGAGAAGCCAGCCAGGCCGAGGAACGCCAGCGGCCCGGTGATCATCGCCGGGAGGACGCCCGGATAACCGTCGAGGCAGCAGCGCGGGTCGCGGTTCGCCGTGAAGACGCCGAGGTAGATCAACGAGCCGAGGAACAGCGCCCCGGTGACGCCTGCGATCGCGCCGGTCACGATCGTCGCCCGCGTGAGTCGCTCGTCGCGTGCGCGCCATTCGGGGAACGCTCGCGGATCGACGATCCCGCTGGTCGCAGCGGGCAGCTCGACGCGGTAGCGCTGCTGCGGCGAGATCGTCGCGCCGCCCGGGGAGAGGTCGGGGCTCGACGCCGGAGATGCGACGACCTCGGCCGGCGCGCCCAGGAGATACATAAGCGCCAAAAGAGTACGCATGTCCTCGACATTACCTCGTTTCGGACGGCCGATGTCCGTCTCCCGTCGCCGGTGGGCGCGAGATGCATGCGACAAATCAGGATGAACGGTGGTTTCTCGGCGCTTCCGGGTCCACGCCCGCCGCGGACACAGGCGCGAGCGAGCGGGCCTCCCTGCTTCGCAGCCGCCGCCGGGCCGCAATCACATGGCCTTCAGGGCATGCCCGAACAGACAGATCACTCGAGCGGTGAGCCCGGCCCGTTCGGCTCGTCGACGCGTGAGCGCCGGGGCTCGTCGATCTGCAGCGGCCCGTGGCGCGCCCGCAGCTCCGGGTCCTTGTGCTCGAGGATCAGCCTGAACAGCCCGTGATCGAACGGCTGACCCGGCGCCGCGCGGACCGGCTCGATGCGCTCGCGCAGCCCCTCGCGGTCGAGCTCGAGCGCCCGGTGGTGGCACATCGGGTTGTTGCCCGGGCGGCCGAGCAGCGGCTCGCTCATCGACGTGCAGCCGCCCATGCACACGGACGCGTAGTAGCAGCTCGCGCACCGGCCCCACAGCTCTGCGCGGGTCCGCTGGCGCATGTACACGATCTCCGGCGCGCGCTCCCATAGCGCCGCGAACCCGTGCTCGCGCCACGACCCGCCCACCCCCTCCTCGCCGAGGCTCGGGCAGCTCTTCACCTCGCCGTGGCTCGACACTGCCGCGCCGGAGATCCCCGCCTGACAGCCGAAGTAGTGCCCGCGCTGGGTCGAGTTGCGGCGCAGGCGATGCTCGAGCGGACCGAAGTAACCGAGGCTGTTGCCCGGGTAGAGGCGGATCCCCAGCGCCTCGCAGCGCCCCAGCAGCCGCTCCACCACCTCGTACGCCGGCAGCATCTGGTACGGCTGCAGCAAGATCTCCGGGTGGTCCGCCGCTGCCCCGTGGGCCATCGTCACCTGCACCTGCCAGCTGTGGATCCCCTCCGCGTGCAGCAGCTCGAGCAGTGGTTCGAGGTCCGGCAGCGTCTTCGCGTTGAGCTGCGTGTTCGCCGAGATCTGCGAGCCCGCCGCCTTCAGGTGGCGCAGCGCCGCGAACGCCCGCTGGAAGCTGTTCGGTCGCCCGCGCAGCGCGTCGTGGCAGGCCGCGAGCCCGTCGATCGACACCGACACGCTCTGCACCCCGGCCTCGACCAGCGCCTCGGCGATCTCGCCGGTCAGGCTGTAGCCGCCGGTGGTCATCGTGCAGCTCATCCCGCGCTCACGGATCGCTCGCACGATCTGCAGCACATCGGGGCGCAGGTACGCCTCGCCGCCGATCAGAGTCACTTCACCGACCCCGGCCGCCGCCAGCTCCTCGACCAGGCGCAGCGCCTCCGCGGTGCTCAGCTCGTCGGGGCGCCGCTTGCCCGAGCGCGGCCCGCAGTGGGCGCAGTGTTGGTCGCACGCGCTCGTGAACTCCCACACCACGATCCGCGGCACCGGGGCCTGTCCGGCCGCCACCGGCAGCGCCCTGCGCGAGCGCGTCGGCGGGGCCAACGCCACGATCGGCAGGCGGCGACGCTCTTCGCGGATCCCCACCGCCTGAGGCTATCACGAACCTCGGACCAGCCGCTCGACGTGGGCCGCGTACGCCAGCTCGAACCCGGCCGCGCGCTCGAGCGCATGGACCGCCTCCGTCAGCATCGCCTCCGGCAGCGGCACCTTCGTGCAGCGGTACGTGCTCGCCGGCAGCATCGACTCCACGAACGGCAGCCCCGGCACGTACACCAGGCGCCCGCCCGGCTTCAGCGAGCGCAGCATCGCCATGTACACCCGCGCGTACGCGAACGCCTCCGGGCCCTGGGCCAGGTGTTGATGCACGAAGTGGAGCGAGAACGCCTGGTGCGACACGATCGTGCCCCAGCGATCCTGTCCGAAGGGGAAGGTCAGCCAGTCGCCGACCAGCGCCACGTCCTCCGGCGCCTCGCGGTCGAGCCCGGTGGCCGCCACTCCCTCGGCCCGGAGCGCGCGCACGAACCCGGCCGATTGCCCGCAGCCGACGTCGAGCACCGGCGCAGTCAGCGGCTCGTCGCCCAGGCCGAGCGCGTCGCGCTGCAGCGTCACCGCGTACTCGCTGCAGACCACGTCGGTCTTGCCGCCGCCAGCGCGGACCAGCGCCGCCACCCGGGCCTGCAGCTCCTGTCCCGTGCGTACTAGCCGTTCGGACATGTCCTTCAGATCAGCTTCACCCGCCAGCACGTCCGCCAGCTCGCTCGCCGCCCGGGCGCACGCCGCAGTCAACGCCGCGCGATCGAGGCGCACGTACTGGTTGCGGCTCCACAGCCACCGGGCCAGCCGCACGCACAGCGCCTCCGCGCAGCCCGGCGTGCGCAGCCAGCCCGCCAGCGTCGCGCGGTGCGCCCGCAGGTGCTCGACCAGCGCCGCGCTCGGCTCCGGCAGCGCGCGCCCTGCCACCAGCTCGGCCAGCGGCACCTCGGCCAGCGCCTGCAGCACCTCCTCGAACAGCGCGGCGAGCCGCAGGACCTCGGGCGTCACGCGCGCGAGCATAGCACTTCGCTCTCCGCGCGACGCCCACCCGGGCAGCCGCGTCGCACCTCATTCGCCCGCGCTCGACCGGGCGACCTCTCGAGTCACACCCGCCTGTGCCCGCCGTTCCTCCTCAAGTCGACACATGCCCGAAAAGACATGTCCATGTAGCCACATACCCATCCGCGAGCCCGGAGCACCCGCTGGCGACCAAGCGACAAACCAACCTATCCTCCGCGGCGAGGCAGGCATGCGCTGGTACCACTACGTCGCGTATTTCTTCGGCGGGGCGTTCCTCGCCAACTTCGTCCCGCACTTCGTCCAGGGCGTCTCGGGCGCGCCGTTCCAGAGCCCCTTCGCCGACCCGCCCGGCGAGGGCCTCTCGTCCTCGACCGTCAACGTCGCCTGGGGCCTCTTCAACCTGCTCGTCGCCTACCTGCTGCTGCTGCGCGTCGGCCAGATCGACCTCCGCCGCGGCTCGCACTTCGCGGCCACCGCGGCCGGCTTCGTCGCCATGTCCGTGATGCTCGCCCGCGTCTTCGGCCGGCTCCACGGCGGCGACCTCTAGCGAGCGTCCCGAGAGACATGTCTATTCAGACATGTCTCTCGATTCATCATCAAAGGTCGACGAGGATCGTCGCCTTCACGCTCGTCTCGCCGCTCGGCGCCACCTTCACCGCCTGATTCGGCACCGACACCCCGTCGCCCGCGTCGGGGAACAGGGTCTCCGCCATGTTGCCGTTGCGGTCGAGCACCACAGTCAGCTTGTAGTCGCCCGGGTGGAGCTGGTCGATCAGCAGCGACGCCGACGTCGACCCCGCCGCGGCCGGGCCCAGCAGCGAGCGGCTGTGCTTGCAAGTGAACTGCAGATCGCACGGCTCGGTCGTCAGGATCGCCCACACCCCGCCCTCCTCTTCCAGCGGCTCGGCCCAGCCGACATCGATCTTTAAACTCGGCATCGCTGGGAACGGCGCGTCGGGGGCGAGCGGCTCGAGGTCGGCGGGGAACGGCTCCGGCAGCGCGCGCGTCTCCTCGCGCAGCGCGTCCCAGTACACGTGCTGCACGCCCTTCACCTTGACGTCGAGGATCAGGTGGTCGTCGCCGTCGAAGCCGAACGTGGCGTCGATGTACTCGCAGCCCTTCGTCGCCGAGCAGAACCGCCAGCTCGAATCGTCGTGCTCCGTCAGCACCGCCCGCGAGTCGCGGAGCAGGCCGAGGAAGTAGCCGCCGTTGCGGTACACCAGCACCGGCCCCGCGCCGTGGTCCTCGACCTCGAAGGCGAAGCGCAGGCTGTTGTTCGCGTCGAGATCCACCCGGCTGAACAGCACCTGCCCCGACGCCGCGCGCACGTCCATGTTCATCAGCGGGAACGTCCCCAGCGGCGTCATCGAGGCCGGCCCGCTCCACAAGCCCGCCAGTCGCTGCATCAGCTCGAGCCCCTCGACGCCCGCCGCGCCCGTCGTGCTCGTCGGCCCCTCCGTGCTCGTCGGCCCCTCCGTGCTCGAGGTGGTGCTCGACGTCGGCGCCCCGCTGGTCGTCGTGCCCGTCGTCGGCGCCTCGGTGGTCGGGGGTTCCGCGGTCGAGCTGGCCGAAGAGACAGTCGTCGCCTCGTCGCCCGGGCAGGCGGCGAGCAAGAGCAAGCATGAAGCCAAAAGAGTCCGCATGAGCGGCCTCTTCTATCACTCCGCGGGCCAGCCCGAACACCGCGGAATCACTTACAGGGATGTCTCATCGAACATGTCCGCGAAGACATGCGTGGTGAAACGCCGCGAGCGCTCTGTGGCAGATCGCCGCGAGCGAGCGGGCGCACACCCTTGTGCCCGCGGGGCCCGCCGCGCCACGCCGCGCAAAGCCCGCAGCAGCGCACGGGGGCCTCTGCAGTGCCCGGCCGCGGGCGCCCGGAGCGCCCGGGGCGAGCCCGCGCAAGTGCGATCAGACTCGCCACATGTCGACTCGCTCCACGAAGACCTTCACTGAAGCCGAGGCGCGTCAGGTCGCCGAGGAGTCCCGCGAGACCGAGTGGAGCGCGCCCTCCTTCCTGCGCGAGCTGTTCCTCGGCAACTTCCGCCTCGACCTCGTCCACCCGTTCCCCGACGCCCCGCCGGAGCGCCCGGCCTTCCGCGCCTTCTACGAGCGGATGCGCCGTTTCCTCGCCAGTGAGGTCGACTCCGACGCCATCGATCGCGACGGCCAGATCCCCAAGCACGTCGTCGATCAGCTCGCCGCCATGGGCGCCTTCGGCATGAAGATCCCCGTCGAGTACGGCGGCCTCGGCTTCACCCAGCGCGAGTACTGCGAGGTCATCAAGCTCATCACCAGCCAGGACGGCAACCTCATCGCCCTCCTGTCGGCGCATCAATCGATCGGCGTGCCACAGCCGGTCAAGCTGTTCGGCACCGACGCCCAGAAGGCCAAGTACCTGCCCCGCTGCGCCCGCGGGGCCGTGTCCGCCTTCGCCCTCACCGAGCGCGACGTCGGCTCCGACCCCGGCAACCTCACCACCACCGCCGAGCGCACCGAGAACGGCGACTACATCCTCAACGGCGAGAAGCTCTGGTGCACCAACGGCACCATCGCCGAGCTCTACGTCGTCATGGCCCGGCACCCCGACACCGGCAAGATCTCCGCCTTCATCGTCGAGCGCGACTGGCCCGGCGTCGAGGTCATCCACCGCTGCCGCTTCATGGGCCTGCGCGCGATCGAGAACGGCGTCATCCGCTTCACCGGCGTCCACGTGCCCAAGGAGAACCTGCTGTGGAAGGAGGGCCGCGGCCTCAAGCTCGCGCTCGTCACCCTCAACACCGGCCGCCTCACCCTGCCGGCCTCGTGCGCGGCCGCCAGCAAGCGCGCCCTCGAGATCTGCCGCCAGTGGGCCAACCACCGCGTGCAGTGGGGCCAGGCGATCGGCAAGCACGACGCGATCGCCCAGCTCCTCACCGACATGGCCGCGACCACCTTCGCCATGGAGGCGCTGTCCGACCTCGCCTCGTCGATGGCCGACCTCGGTGACCGCGACATCCGCCTCGAGGCCGCGGTCGCCAAGATGTGGAACAGCGAGGAGGGCTGGAAGATCGTCGACCGGACCCTGCAGATCCGCGGCGGCCGCGGCTACGAGACCGCCGAGTCGCTCGAGGCCCGCGGCGAGCCGCCGATCCCGGTCGAACGCATGCTGCGCGACTTCCGGATCAACCTGATCTTCGAGGGCTCTTCGGAGATCTTGCGCCTCTTCATCGCCCGCGAAGCACTGGACCGTCACCTCGCGGTGGCGGGCGACCTGGTCGACCCGAAAGTGCCGCTGAAGCAGAAGCTGGCCAAGCTGCCGAAGGTCGGGGCGTTCTACGCCGCGTGGTATCCGACGCGCTGGCTCGGCTGGGGCCACTGGCCGCGCTACGCCCAGTTCGGCTCGCTCGCGCGGCACGTCCGCTGGCTCGAGCGCACCACTCGACGCCTGTCGCGGGCGATCTTCCACCTCATGGTCGGCAAGGGCGCGAGCCTCGAGAAGCGCCAGGCGCTGCTGTTCCGCTGCGTCGACATCGGCGCCGACCTGTTCGCCGCCACCGCTGCAGTCACCCGCGCCGCGGCGCTGCAGCGCACCGGCCTGCCCGAAGGGACAGCCGCGGTCGAGCTCGCCGACATCTTCGCCCGCCAGACGCGGCGCCGCGTCGCGGACCGCTTCCGGGCGATCCGCTCCAACGACGACCGCGCCCGCTACGGCGCCGCCCGCCGCCTGCTCGACGGCGAGTTCAGCGAGCTGCTCGAGAGCGGCCTGGCCGACAGCCCCGCGCTCCGCGAGCTGTCCGACGAGACGATCCGCCTCCATCGCGACGACAGCCGGATCGCCGCCGAGTGAGCCGCGCCCGATCGTCGCCACGCGCAGACGCCCCTGTTTTCGGCGTGCGCCAGCACCGTGAACGGCCCTGCGCGTTCTCGCTCCCGTCAAAACCCATCCGCCCCGCAGCTGCGACGGCCGGCCACCTTCCCCAAAGGACATGTCGCCTCGGCCTCCCTCCGTAACTCACGGATCGGCGGCCAGGGCCTGGCGACCGGGCCTCATACCATGCGCTCATGGTCCGCTCTCTCGCGTGTGTGTCTCTCGTCCTCGCGGCCTGTGGTGACAGCACCGGACAGGTCACCGAAGCGCCGCAGCCCACCAGCGCGACCGCGCCGGAAACGACCACCTCGTCGGGCGATCCGACGAGCGAGGCCACCAGCGACGAGCCGACCACTTCGAGCACCACGAGCGCCACCGGCGACCCGACCACCGATCCGCCGACCACCGATCCGCCGGGCCCGTGTCCCATGGGCCAGATCGTGTGCGACGGCGACGTCGCGCAGGTGTGCGACGGCATGGGCGGCTTCAGCGACGAGACCCAGTGCGCCAGCGCCTGCGCCCCCGGGATCGGCTGCGCCGACTGTGTCCCGGGCACCAAGCAGTGCGACGGCCAGGACGTCCTCGTGTGCAACGCCGAGGGCACCGGCTACGAGGACGGCGGCTACTGCGACCCGCTGCTCGGCCTCAGCTGCGACGGCCAGTGGGGCGGCTGCGTCGGCCCCTGCGCCAAGCTCGGCAGCCTCAGCTACATCGGCTGCGAGTACTACCCCACCGTCACCCAGCAGTACGACATCTTCGACCTCAACAATCCGTTCGCGGTCGCCGTCTCGAACGCCGCCGACGCCACCGCCATGGTGACGATCACCCGCGGCGACGAGCTCATCGCCCAGGTCACCGTGCCCGCCGAGGACGTCAAGGTCATCACCTTGCCGTTCGTCACCGAGCTGATTCAAGGGTCAGGTCCGACCAAGCACGCCAAGAAGGGCGCCTACCGCCTGCGCTCGACCAAGCCGGTCACCGTCTATCAGTTCATGCCGCTCAACGCGGCCCAGTCGAACGACGCCTCGCTGCTCCTCCCCGTCAACACCTGGACCGGCAACTACCTGGTCGCCTCGTGGCAGTACTGGGACGACTACTTGCTGCCCGGCTTTTACTCGGTGGTCGCCAGCCAGGACAACACGATCGTCAAGCTGCAGGGCCCGCCCGGTGGCACCAACACCCAGGCCGGCGGCGGCGTCGACAACCAGGGCAGCGGTATGGCGCTGCTCAACACCGGCGACGTGCTCACCGTCTTCAGCGCCGCCGGCGGCGACCTCACCGGCTCGTTCGTGCGCGCCGACAAGCCCGTGCAGGTGATCGGCGGCCACGAGTGCACACAGGTGCCGATCGGCGTGGTCGCCTGCGATCACCTCGAGGAGTCCCTGTTCCCGCTCGAGACCCTCTCGGGCGAGTACTTCGTCGGCCCGCCGGTCCAGACCCCCAATAACGCGCTCGAGAAGGCGACCTTCGTCCGCATCATCGCCGCCGACGACGACACCAACATCGTCTACACCCCCGACCAGGCCGCCGCGAAGACCATCGCCAAGGCCGGCGAGTTCATCGAGATCCCCACCACCGTCGACCGCTTCAAGGTCGACGCCGACAAGCGCGTCCTCGTCGTCCAGTACATGGTCAGCCAGGAGGCCGGCTACGGCACCAGCGACCCCGCCATGCTGCAGGCCGTCCCCATCCTGCAGTACCGCGACAACTACATCGTCTACGCCAACAAGCTGTGGGTCCAGAACTTCGCCGACATCATCGCCCCCGACGGCGCGAACGTGACGGTCGACGGCGCCATGGTCACCGGCTTCCAGCCCATCGGCGCCGGCTACTCCCTCGCCCACCTCGAGCTGCAAGACACCGCCACCGGCGGCCACAGCATGAGCTCCAACGTCAAGTTCGGCGTCAGCACCTACGGCGTCATGGACTACGGCAGCTACTGGTACCCCGGCGGCCTCGACCTCGCGCTGCTCCCGCCGGAGTGATCGCATGTCCGAGAGAGCATGTCCCTCGAGACATGCCCTCTCGACCAGAAGCTCGCCGGCGCGCCCTCACTCCGCCGCGTCGGCCGCCCGCGTCACCGCCGCGGCGCGCTGCTTCACCACCGCGCGCAGGATCGCCTCCGGCGTGCACGGAATGCCGAGCTCGACCTCGCCGGGCCCGAACGCCGCGATCGCCTGGCGCAGCGCCGAGACCACGCCGAGGCCGAGCATCAGCGGCGGTTCGCCGACGGCCTTGCTGCCGTGGATCGTGCTGTCCTGTTCGGCGCGCTCGAGCAGGGCGACGTTGAAGATCGCGGGGCAGTCGCCGATCGCCGGGATCTTGTAGGTCGACGGCCCGTGCGTCAGGAGCCGGCCCTTCGCGTCCCACACCAGCTCCTCCCCGGTGAGCCAGCCGACCCCCTGAATGAAGCCGCCCTCGATCTGGCCGACGTCGATCGTCGGCAGCAGCGAGCTGCCGACGTCGTGAAGGATGTCGACGCGCGAGATCCGGTGCTCGCCCGTCAGCCCGCTGATCTCCACCTCGACCGCCGCCGCCCCGTACGCGAAGTAGTGGAACGGCTTGCCGCGCCCGACAGTGCGGTCGTAGGCGATGTTGGGCGTGGCGTAGTAGCCGGCGGCGCTGAGGGAGATCCGCCGCATCCACGCGGTCTTGGCCAGGTCGCTCCACTGCACGCTGCGACCGCCCGGGCCGTGCGCCGCGCCGCCGGCGAATTGCACCGCCTCGGGCCCCGTGCCGAGCAGCTCGGCCGCCAGCGGTCGCACACGCTCGCGGAGCTCCGCGCACGCCGCCTGCACTGCCATCCCGTTGAGGTCGGACCCGCTCGAGGCCGCGGTCGCCGACGTGTTGGGCACCTTGTCGGTCGCGGTCGCCATGCAGCGGACCTGCGCAGTCGTGACCCCGAGCTCATGGGCGCACACCGCCACCATCTTGGTGTGCAGGCCCTGGCCCATCTCGGTCCCGCCGTGGTTGAGCTGCACGCTGCCGTCGGCGTAGACCAGCACCAGCGCCCCAGCCTGGTTGAGCATCGTGTTGGTGAAGGAGATCCCGAACTTCACCGGCATGAAGCCGAGCCCGCGCTTTTGCCACGGCGAGCGGGCGTTCCACGCCGCGATCTCGGCCCGGCGCGCCTCCCAGTCGCAGCGGGCCAGCAGCTCGGCGTGGATCCGCGGCAGCCGGCAGTGCGGCACCTCCTGGTAGTACGGCGTCAGGCAGCGCGCGCGCACCAGACTGATCACGCTGGCGCCGGCGCTGGTCTGCTCCCCGTCCGGGACTGGCACATCGACCATGTTCTCCGGGCCATGTTCGTCGGGACAGTCGCCGTAGTAGTTGCGGCGGCGGATCTCCGCCGGGTCGAGCCCGAGCCGCTCGGCCGCGCGCGACAGCACCTCCTCGATCACCGCCATGCCCTGCGGCCCGCCGAACCCGCGGAAGGCCGTGTTCGAGGCCTTGTTGGTGCGCACCGCCTTGCCGACGAAGCGCAGGTTCGGCACGAAGTAGCCGTTGTCGAGGTGGAACATCCCGCGGTCGAGGATCGCGGGGCTGAGGTCGACGCTCCAGCCGCCGTCGGCGACCAGCTCGACCTCGAGCGCGAGCAGACGGCCGCGGGCGTCGAGGCCGGCCCGGTAGCGCGACCAGAACGGGTGGCGCTTGCCGGTCATCGTCATGTCGAGGTCACGGCTCAGCCACACCTTGACCGGTCGCCCCGTGTGTCGGGCGCCGAGGGCCGCGAGGGCCGCGAACTGCGAGGCCTGCGACTCCTTGCCGCCGAACGCCCCGCCCATGCGCGGCACCGACACCACGATCTGGTTGCGGGCGCAGCCCAGCACCTCGGCGCAGGCGACCTGCACCTCGGTCGGGTGCTGCGTCGAGCTCTCGAGGTGCAGCGTGTCGTTCTCGCCGGGGAACGCCAGAGTCGCCTGGGTCTCGAGATAAAAGTGGTCCTGGCCGCCGGTGTGCAGCTCGCCCTCGACGATCACCGCCGCGCGGGCCATCGCCCCGGCCACGTCGCCGCGACGCATCTCGTGCGGCGGCGCCAGCAGCGACCCGGCCTCGAGCGCCTCGGCGATGGTGAGGATCGCCGGCAGCTCCTCGAACTCGAGCTCGAGCGCCTTCGCTCCCGCGCGGCAGGCCGCGACCGAGTCGCCGAGCACCAGCGCGACCACCTGCCCCTCCGCGAACACCTCGTCCTCGGCCAGAAGCGGTTCGTCGTGGACGATCGGCCCGATCCGATTGTGGCCCGGCACGTCGGCCGCGAACAGCACCGCATGCACCCCCGGCACCGCCAGCGCGCGCTCGGCCCGGCGCGCCACCAGCCGCCCGCGCGCCACCGGCGAGCCCACCGGCAGCCCGTGCAGCATGCCCGCCGGCTCGGGCAGGTCGTCGACGTAGCGCGCCGAACCAGTCACGTGCCCGAGCGCGCTCTCGTGGACGGCCGGCCGCCCCAGCGGCGATTGCGAGACCTCCGTCATGGCACCACCTCCCGCCGCGGCGCTCTGGCCGCGGCATCACAGGCACTTTTCGACATGTCCTGAGAGACCTGTCCATCGGAGCTCACGGCACCACCTCCAGGCGCACCGTCGCGGCCGGGCGCGGCGGCAGATCCGGGCGCGGCGTCGCGGCCGTCTCCAGATAGAACCCGCGGACCAGGTTCTCCGCGACCTGGCCTCTGAACCACGCCGAGCCGCGGTGGTCCGTCATCGGCTTGAAGTCGCCCGCCAGCGCCGGCAGGGCCGCCTCGACAGTCGCCTCCGTCCACGGCTTGCCGCGCAGCGCCGCCTCGAGCCCGCGCGCTCGCGCAGGCGTCGCCGCCATCCCGCCGAACGCCGCGCGCACCTCCGTGACCAGTCCCTCGGGACATGTCTCGACGTACAGCCCCGCCGCCACCGCGCTGATGTCGAGCTCGCGCCGCTTCGACACCTTGTAGGCCGCCATGCGCGCCCCCGGCGACGGCTCCGGCACCCGCACCGCCGCCAGCACCTCGCCAGGCTGGAGCGCGGTCTTGCGGTAGGCGAGGAAGAACTGCTCGAGCGGCAGCGTGCGCGCCCCCGCGGCCGAGCGCAGCACCACCTGCGCGCCGAGGGCGATCAGCGCCGGCGCCAGGTCGCCGATCGGCGACGCGTTGCAGAGGTTGCCGCCCACCGTCGCCCGGTGCTTGATCTGGCGCGACGCGAAGTAGCGCAAGATCCGGAGCAGCGGCGTCAGCGGGCGCAGCGGCCCCATGCACGCCGCCTCGAGGTCCGTCAGAGTCGTCGTCGCTCCGATCTCGAACCAGCCGTCGGCCGCGCGCCCGACCCCGCGCAGCTCCGGCACGCCTTCGAGCGCGATCAGCTCCGGCAGGTCCTGGTAGCGCTGCGTCACCAGCAGCGCCAGGTCGGTCCCACCGCACACCAGCCGCGCCTGCGGCCGCTCGGCGATCGCCGCCCACAGCGCCGCGAGGCTCGTCGGCTGCATGTAGCAGCGCCCCGCGCTCGCGCGCACGAACTCGAGCGCCGCCGGCGTCGCCTCGGCGCGCCGCCTTTTAAACAGATCTTCGGGACATGTCCCGGCGACCATGTGCACCGCGTCGCGGATCGGTCGGTAGCCGGTGCAGCGGCACAGGTTGCCGCACATCTGGTCGTCGAGCTGCCACGGCTCGTGCAGGTCCTCGCGGTAGCAGGCCTCGAAGGCCGCCATCACCACCCCGGGCGTGCAGTAGCCGCACTGCGAGCCGAGCCGCTCGACCATCGCCGCCTGGGCCGGGTGCAGCGCCCCGTTTTGGCGCAGGCCCTCGATCGTGTACACGCGCCGGCCCTGCACCATGGGCACGAACATCAGGCAGGCGTTGACGGCGCGGAAGCGGGGCGCAGCGGGGTCGGTCTCGGCGTCGAGCACGACCACGGTGCAGGCCCCGCAGTCGCCCTCGGCGCAGCCTTCCTTGGTGCCTGTGAGGTGCGCGCGCTGGCGCAGGTAGTTGAGGAGCGTGGTGGTCGGCGGGACCTCCGCGTCCTCGATCGGGCGGTCGTTGAGGTGAAAGCGGAGGATCGACATCGGCGCCGCGACGGCCAGCGTAACACGCGAGTCACGGCCCGTCGAAGACGCCCGCATCGATGCGGACCATGGCGAACGCGGATCGGCCTGCTTCTGCGCGTGCGGCACCCGGTCCGCCTCGCCGTCGATCGCCCACGGTCGCCCTCCCGCCTCGACGAGGCTGCTCAGGCGGCACCGCCCTCGTCGCGGTGGGCTCTCATGGAGGGATCCAAGCAACGTTGCGTGATCCAGACCGCACCACCCGACCGTGATCGGACCTGCGCGGTCCCGGCGTCCTGAGCCGTCCGGCCCGTCCATCGCGCCCGCAGCTCGTAGCGGCCTCGTCGCTCGCCTGGCAGATTTCGCGGCTCCGATCGCCGCTCGCTGCGCCCTGTCCTTCGGGACACGCGCGCCCCTGGTCAGCCCCGTCCCTGTCCGGCACCATCGGCGCATGCTCAGCTGGATCTTCGCGCTCGTCGCGGCCGCCGGCGCCCCCGCTCCGGAGGCCCCACCGCCCGCGCCGCGCCTCGTGATCGCCGGCGGCCCGCTGTTCGGTCCGCACGCCCCCGGCGAGTCCACCTGCCAGACGCACGACGGCGTCCAGCGCTGCGAGCACACCGGCAACTTCTTCGGCGTCGGCGCCAACCTCGAGCTGCGCGCGCGCGCCGTCGGCCCCCTCTTCTTCCACGCCCGCGGCGCGGTGATCGGCAACGTCCGCCAGCGGCCCTACGGCGTCCACAAGGGCCTCGTCGACGTCGGCCTCGGCCTCGGCGTGTACTCGCGTCTGGCCTTCGTCCGCGTCGAGTACATGTTCGTGCCGACCTTCGGCCCGAACACCTATCTCCCGCCCTTCTACGACAAGCAGGCCGGCCGCGACGTGTGGGGCAAGTCGGCCGGCATGATCAGCGGCGGCGTCCGCAAGTACCTCACCCCGCGCCTCGCCGGCGAGCTGTGGGGCGGCCTCGTGATCGGCCCGCACTCGAAGCGCACCACCTTGCAAGAGGACGCCGGCATCGACCGGATCCTCGTCACCTTCCTCGTCAGCCTCGGCGTCTCCTTTGATTTGATCCCCGGCCGCGCCCCGCCGCCCCCGAAGCCCGCGCCCGCCCCCGCGCCTGCGCCTGCCCCCGCGCAGCCGACCCTGCCGACGCCCGTGCTCACGCCCCAGTCCACGCCTCCCGCGCCCGAGCCGGCCCCGATCGCCGCGCCCCCCGAGTCCGCCCCGCCGCAGCCCGCCGAGGGCACCATCGGCCCCTGGCAGCCCGCGCCGCAGTGAACCGCCCGGCGCTCGAGGACATGTCCTTCGGGACATCGTCACAAGCGCGATCGGCATGCCCCTTCGGACATAGCGTCCGACACACGACCTTCTGTCTCTCAGGCAATCGGACATGCCCCTTCAGACAGGGCGTCCGACATACAATCATCTGTCCTTCAGGACACCCGCTCGGACATGCCCCTTCAGCCAGCCCGATTTCAGCGCCCGCGCCTCTGCGTCCACTGCCGGAACGCCGCCGGCGTCTCGGCGCGCAGGGCCGGGTTGGTCGCGAACTCGTAGCCCAGCGTGCTCGTCGGTGTCTTGCCGTAGTCGTGCCCCGGGAACACGCGGGTCTCCTCGGGCAGCGCGCCGAGCTTGCGCTGCAGCGAGTCGACCATCGCCTCGACGTCGCTGGCGCGGCCGCACGAGCCGACGAACAGCACGTCGCCGGTGACGAGCGCGGCCGGCTCGCGGACGAACCAGCACACGCAGCCGGGCGTGTGTCCGGGGGCGAAGATCGCCCGCACCTGGCCGTCGCCGAGCGGGACCTCCTCGCCGTCGGCCACCGCCTCCACGCGGGGCGCCAGCCGCCTCGCGGTCGCCACCTCGAGCGGGTGGCAGCGCACCACCGCCCCGGTCAGCGCCGCCGCCTCGTCGAGACCGGCCACGTGGTCGTCGTGCGTGTGCGTGAGGAAGATCGTCGTCACTCGCCAGCCGCGCCGCCGCGCCTCGGCCAGCAGGCGGTCGACCTCGAAGGCCGGGTCGACCAGCGCCGCCTCGCCGGTGCGGGGGCAGCCGATCACCTCGCAGAAGTTGTGCAGGAGCCCGACCTCCAGCTGCACGATCTCGAGCGCGTCTCCCGCCCGCGACGACGCCTGCGTCATACCCCGGAAGGGGAGCACATCGGCGGCCTCCGACTCAAGCCCTTGCGGTGCGCCACCGATGCGCCGTATGTCTGCGCCGCCTCGACGCATGGCCCTCGATCTCAGCGGACTGAACCCCGACCAGCGCGCCGCCGTGTGCGCCACCGAAGGTCCCCTCCTCGTGCTCGCCGGCGCCGGCTCGGGCAAGACGCGGGTCATCACCCACCGCGTCGTCTACCTGATCGAGCGCGGCGTGGCGCCCGGCAACATCGTCGCGCTCAGCTTCACCAACAAGGCCGCCGACGAGATGCGCGAGCGGCTGATGAAGATGACGACCAAGGCGGTCGCGGACGCGCTGGTGCTCGGCACCTTCCACAGCGTCGGCGCGGCGATGATGCGCGAGCAGCCCGACCACTTCGGCGTGCCGAAGAAGTTCGGGATCCTCGACCAGGGCGACGTCTACGGGCTCGTGCGGGCCGTCCTGCGCGACCTCGGGATCCACGGTCAGGGCGCGGAGCGGCGCTTCGACCTCGGGGCGATCGTGCAGCGGATCTCGCTGTGGAAGAACGACTTCGTGTCGCCGACCGACGCCCAGGGCCTGTACTTCGAGACCGAGTACGACGAGGCCGCCGCGGCCGTCTACGGCCCGTACGAGGAGCGGCTGCGGGCGCTCGGCGCCGTCGACTTCGACGACCTGATCTGCCGGATCGCCACCACCCTCGAGGAGAACGCCGAGGCGCGCGCCTACTGGCAGGGCAAGTTCCGCTACTTGATGGTCGACGAGTACCAGGACACCAACCGCGCCCAGCTCGAGGTCGTGCGCCGCCTCGCGGGCGAGCGCGAGAACGTGTGCGTCGTCGGCGACGACGACCAGGCCATCTACGGCTGGCGCGGAGCCAAGGTCGCCAACATCCTCGGCTTCGACATGTACTTCAAGCGCGCGCAGACGATCAAGCTCGAGCAGAACTACCGCTCGTACGCCCCGATCTGCCGCTGCGCCAACGCGGTCATCCAGCGCAACACCTCGCGCCACGAGAAGGAGCTCGTGCCGCAGCGGCGCGGCGGCGACAAGGTCACCCTCGTCGTCGCCCCCGACGGCGACCAGGAGTCGCGCTTCATCGGCCGCACCATCTACCGCGAGATCAAGGAGCGCGGCACCAAGCCCGAGGACATCGCCGTCCTCTACCGCAGCGCCAAGCAGTGCGACGCCATCGAGGCGCTGCTGCAGGAGCACGGCCTCCCCTACCGGATCCTCGGCGGCCAGGCCTTCTACGACAAGAAGCAGGTCAAGGACGCCCTCGCCTACCTCAAGGTCATGCTCGCGCCGCAGGACGACCTCGCGACCCGGCGGGCGCTCGACGTCCCGTCGCGCGGCGTCGGCCTCAAGACGATCGAGCACCTCAGCGAGTTCGCGCGCCACCGCAACCTCTCGCTGGCCGAGGCGATCCACCGCAGCGAGGAGATCGCCGACATCCCGGGCCGCGCGGCCGCCGGCCTGCGCAGCTTCTCCGCCGCGATCAAACGCGCCCAGGCGCACTTCTACAGCAGCGGCTCCGCGGTCGCCCCGCTGCAGGGCCTGCTCGAGGGCGTCGGCCTGCGCGAGTACGTGCTCAAGGAGGCCGGCTCGGAGGCCGCCGGGACCGCGCGCTGGGACGGCGTCGTCTGGCTGCTCGAGGCGCTCGGGCGCTTCGAGCAGCGCGCCCGCGCCAAGGGCGGCCAGGCCCGCTACAACGACTTCTTCCAGGTCATGAACGCGACCCGGGACAAGGACAAGGACAAGGACAAGGGCGAGGGCAATGAGGAGGACGGCGCCCGCGGCCAGATCACCCTGTCCACCCTCCACAGCGCCAAGGGCCTCGAGTGGCCGCTCGTCCTGCTGATCGGCTGCGAGGAGGGCATCATGCCGCACAAGCGCGTCAGCGCCCCGCGGATCAGCGACGCCATCGCCGGCGACATCGAGGAGGAGCGCCGGCTGTTCTACGTCGGCATCACCCGCGCGCGCGACCGCCTCTACATCACCCGCGCCGCCACCCGCCTCGAGCGCGGCGCCGAGGTCCCGCGCAAGCCCAGCCGCTTCCTCGACGACCTGCCCGAGGCCGAGGTCCAGGTCCACGACATCGCCCGCGACGAGCGGCTCGGCCACGACAACATCGCGTCGAGGGCCGAGGCGTTCCTCGCCAACCTGGCCAAGGGGCTATGACCTTCGGGTCATGCCCCCTGGGACATGTTCAATCGAACACCTCGAGCGGCACCCGGTAGATCTTGAACGGCAGGCGCGGCGCCTGCTTCATGTGGACCATCCGCACGACCTCGCTCTTGATCACGTAGAGCTCGCCGTTCGCGGCCGTCGCGGTCGACAGCCCCGGCTCGCGGACCAGGCGGTTCTTGACCGTCCCGGCGCTGTAGCCCGGCGCGGTGAAGGTGACCTGCTGGACGCCGCCGTCGTGAATGACGTAGAGCGCTTCGCCGATGAAGATGATGCCGTCGGCCCCGAGGAAGTGCGGGTCGCCGACGGGGGCGAAGGGGTCGCCGTCGAGGGAGATCTCGCGGACCTCGCCGCCCGCGCGCGGGACGACGAACAGCTTCGAGGGCGAGGTGAACCCGCCGATCACGTACGCGCCGTCGGGGCTGACGGCGACGCCGTTGAGCCCGAACTGACCCATCGGGGCCGACATCCGGACGTCGCGCACGAATTCGTCGGCAGTCCCGGCCTCGAGGTCGATCCGGTAGATCACCGGCTGGAAGGAGTCGGTGACGTACGCGACCCCGTCGGCCGCCAGCGCGACGTCGTTGCAGATGCCGCCGCGCGCCAGCTCGAAGCTCGCCACCCGCGCACCCGTGTCGACGTCGAACACGTGGACCCCGCCGAGCATGCTCTGGATCTCCGAGTAGCAGACCCACAGGCGGCGACGGACCTCGTCGACCTTGGCGCCGGTGAGCTGCTGCGGCTGCCCCGCAGGCGTGTAAAACGGCAGCTCCGCGCCCGTCACCGCGTCGATCTGCGTGATAGTGCCGCTGAGCAACCCGGTCGCGAAGAAACGCCCTGTCTTCGCATCGAAGGCCACGCCCTCCGGCACCGAATCCGTCGCCTGCAAGCTGTACTCGTCGCGAAAACTCTTCATATCCTCCGCGTGCCGTCGCTCGCGCGTCCGGCCGCAACATCTTCGAGGCTGGCCACTTTGGCGGTCAAGCGCCATCGCGGCGCGACGATGTCCCAAAGGACCGGTGACCGCGGCGGCGCCTTCGCCGGCCGATGTCGCGCGAGTCGGCGCGCTCCCGCGCCGCGACGTCCGTCGGCCATCGATCTCCGCCGCCGCGCGCGATGGCGTCCCGCTCGGAGGACGTCGGCTCGCGGACAGTCGTACACTGTGAGCGTGGTGGGGAACGGCCTGGCGGTCGCGGCGCACCGGCGATCGGGCAAATGGGGCGCAGAGGTCCACCGGGCGCAGGCGCGACCCGGGGGGAGCGTTCCCGCACGGTCCATGGGTGTTTTGACCGACACCGAGGGTTGTCCTTCGCCCCCGAGGCAGCGAGAGTGGTGCTCGCGCGACCTGGTTTTGAGGGGTGATCGCACTCACGGTGTTCGCGCTACGATCGAAGCCTCCAGCTTTTTCCAGCCCGCGCGGCTTCACTAGACTCTCCCTCTCCGCGTCCGCGACTGCCTGCCTGAATGCGAGAAAAGGATCCAAATAGCCGCGGCATCAAGGGCTCCAAAGACCTCGCGGGCGAGCCTTCCTCGGCCGGCACGGATCCGCGGATCGGGATCCCCGACGACGACGACGATCCGTTCAAGGGCAGCATCCTCGAGGAGCCCGATCCGAGCCAAGCAGTCGAGGCCGCTGCGGACGACTCGGAGCTCGACTTCACCGGCATCGCCACCGACGACCCGCCGTCGGACGTCACGATCGACGTCGACGACGAGCAGACCGCCTCGCAGATCCCGGGCTTCCTGCTCAACAGCGGCGAGAACTCGATCGTCGCGCCGATCCCGCGCGGCGTCTCGCAGCCGATGCCGAAGGCCAGCGCGCGGCCCGAGCCCGACGCACCGCGGGTGCTGACGTCGTCGACCAAGCGCTCCTCGTCCGCGCAGCTGCGGCACGACCTGCGCACGCCGTTCAACCAGATCTTCGGCTACAGCGAGATGCTGCTCGAGGACGCCGAGGAGAAGAGCGACGAGTTCGTCGGCGCTCACGTCCGTCAGCTCCTCAGCGACGGCCGGCAGCTGCTCGCGGTCATCGACGAGCTGCTCGACCCCAAGGCGCAGCGGCCGAGCCAGGAGCGGCTCAACCGCGACCTGCTGTTCCCGCTGGCGCACCTGCGGACGCACGTCGAGCGGCTGGTCCAGGTCTTCAAGCAGAACGACCGCGACGAGGTCAGCGCCGACATCGAGCTGATCGCCGACGCGGTGCAGCGGCTCGACGAGATCGTCAGCGGCGGCGCGGTCGCCAGGCTCCTGGCGACCTCGGGGCGGGTGCCCGAGCCGAGCCAGGCCACCATCTCGCCGGCCCTCTCGCGTCCGACCCGCATCGCGCGCTCGACCGACACCGGCCGGATCCTCGTCGTCGACGACAACGAGTCGAACCGCAGCATGCTCGCGCGCCGGCTCGAGCGCGAGGGCCACGCCGTGCAGCTCGCCGACAACGGCAAGCGGGCCCTGCACATGCTGCGCAGCCAGGACTTCGACCTCGTCCTGCTCGACGTCATGATGCCGGAGATGGACGGCTACCAGGTGCTCGAGCAGCTGCACGCCGACGACAAGTTCCGCGGCCTGCCGGTCATCATGATCTCCGCGCTCGACGAGATCGACACCGTCGTCAAGTCGATCGAGCTCGGCGCCGAAGACTACCTGGCCAAGCCGTTCGACCCGGTCATCCTGCGCGCCCGCATCGGCGCCTGCCTCGAGAAGAAGCGGCTCCGCGACCGCGAGCGCGCCTACGTCCGCAAGCTCCGCAGCGAGCAGGAGCGCAGCGAGCAGCTGCTCCTCAACATTCTCCCGCGGCCGATCGCCGAGCGCCTCAAGGAGGGCCAGCGGACCATCGCCGACGTCTTCCCCGACGTCACGGTGCTGTTCGCCGACCTCGTCGGCTTCACCCGCATGAGCGAGCAGCTCCCGCCGGCCGAGCTGGTGGCGATGCTCAACCGCATCTTCTCGATGTTCGACCAGCTGGCCGAGAAGCACGGCCTCGAGAAGATCAAGACCATCGGCGACGAGTACATGGCCGCCAGCGGCCTGCCGATGCCTCGGCCCGACCACGCCGAGGCGATGGCCGAGATGGCGCTCGACATGCTCGCGGTGATCGAGCGCTTCAACGCCAAGCGCAACCGCGGGGTGCGGATCCGTATAGGCCTCAACTGCGGCCCGGTCACCGCGGGCATCATCGGCACCAAGAAGTTCGCCTACGACCTGTGGGGCGACACCGTCAACATCGCCAGCCGCATGGAGTCGCACGGCATCGCCAACGCCGTGCAGGTCACCGAGGCCACCTACAAGCGCCTGCGCCACAAGTACGCCTTCCAGCGCCGCGGCATCATCCACGTCAAGGGCAAGGGCGCCCTCTGTACGTACTTCCTGGTCGGCCGCCGCCCGCAGAAGTCGGCCGGCAGCGAGCAGAGCGACGTGAAGCCGGCCGTGATCGTCACCCGCCACTCGGCCAACGTCGACCTCGGCAAGCCGCTGACGATGGACGTCCCGGCCCGCGTCCCGATCATCGACGACGATTGAGTCATCGCGAACGAGGCTGTCCTGAAGGACATCCTCGCGTCACGACGCCCCGCCGACGACAAGTCGCAGCGGACATGTCCGCGAGGACAGCCGCGTGTATCCCTCCGCTTCTCCGAGCCTGTCCGAAGAGACAGTCGATCTCCATTCCTCCGCACCCCGCACGCCTGTCCGAAAAGACAGCCCTTGCGCCGACATGACCGCAAGGACAGCCCCTCTCGCGCTCCGGGGCGGCCGCGCTCCTCGGCCCGGTGTCCGCCTGTCCGGCCTGATTTCGCCCTCTCGCGCGGACGCCTCGCCCTGCGCGCGGGCGCTTCTGCGCCGAGCGCGCGGGATTTTGTCGCTGCGGTGGCGCGTTTTGCCGGCCGAACAGCGTGCATCTGCGCCCGCCCGACCTTTCGGACGGCCCCGCCTCGCATGCACCATTGTCGCCGCGGCCCCCGCCGCGTTCTTCCCCCATGCAGCACCCACGCGGTCCTCGTCTCAGTCTGCTCACCCTCTCGCCGGCGCTGCTCGCCCTCGCCGCCTGTCAGCCTGTTTCCAAGCCCGCGGTCGAGACCGGCGCGAGCGACGAGCAGCCGGCCGGCGACTCGCTGGTGCGAACGATCCCCGCCGACAAGACCGGCGCCGCGCTGGTGTTCCCGCCGCCGCCGACCGACCGCAAGCCGCGGCCCGAGCTCGACATCGCCGGCGAGGATGTCGGCAGCGACCAGCAGCTCTCCGTCAACTGGCCCACCCTCGAGGACGGCAAGTTCGAGGTCGAGGGCCAGGTCGTGCGCCTGCGCTTCAACCGGGCCGTCAAGCTGCCGGGCAAGATCGTCAAGGACAAGCCGATCGCCGCCGCGGCCGGCACCCTCACCCTCGACCCGCCGGTCGCCGGCAAGACCGTGTGGACGAACAATCGCTCGCTCGAGTTCCGCGCCGACAAGCCGTTCGACCCCGAAGCCACCTACACGCTCGCCGTCCAGGGCGTCACCACCGAGGACGGCGGCGCCATGGAGCCGTGGAAGGCCGGCTTCACGGCCGAGCCGCGCATCGACGTCGCCGGCAAGACGATCACCTACCTGCCGAAGCCCGGCGAGTACGGCGTCGTCAACGTCTACCCGCAGTGGGGCGGCCGCGTGCCGGCGGGCGCCAGCTTCTTCGTCGTCTTCGACCAGCCCGTCAACCTCAAGAAGGTCGGCGACCTCGTCGAACTCGCCTACGACAACGACGAGAAGATCCCCTTCGTCGCCGCGCACCTCAAGGGGAGCCGCTTCGAGGGCTACACCGTCAACCCGCGCCAGGTCCTCGAGGTGAGGCCCGCCGCGCCCATGCGCGAGGAGGCGGCCATCGTCTTCAAGGTTCAAGACGCGCGCGGCGAGGCCTTCGAAAAGCACTACGAGATCGCCGGCCCGCTCGAGCTCGTCAAGGCCAGCTGCGGCTACGCCTGGGACCGCAGCGTGTGCACCTGGCAGAACCCGGTGCTGCACACCGACGGCCGCGAGGTCGCGCTCGAGTTCACCAACCGGCTCGACGTCACCCAGGACACCCTGAAGGGCCAGATCCGCGTCACCCCTGCGGTCGAGAACCTCAGCGTGTGGGCCAACGACACCTGGGAGAGCAACGGCCGGATCGTCGTGTCCGGCAACTTCCTCCCGTCGAAGACCTACCGAGTCGCCCTACCTGGCCTCAAGGACATCTACGGCAACACCGTCCCGCCGACCGCGATCACCCTCGAGACCACCCCGCTGGCCGCCAGCGTGTCGATGCCCGAGGGCGTCCTGATCCTCGACGGCGCCGCCAGCCGCGCCTTCACGGTCACCTCGCGCAACGTCGCTCGCGGCGAGATCCAGGCCTGGGAGGTCGCCGACGACGCCGCCGCGCTGAACCACGCGCGCGAGCAGATCGATCGCCGCACCGCGCCCGAGGGCGCGCCCACCGTCACGATCCCCTTCGAGCCCGCCGCCAGCCCCGACCAGTTCGTCAGCACCCAGGTCGACCTGCTCGCCAAGCTCAAGCCCGGCAAGAACTACGTCCTCGGCGTCAACCTCATCGCTCCCGTCGACGGCGCCCACCCGGTGCAGTACCCGTCGTGGATGAGCGCCTCGCGGCAGCCGCTCGCCCTCGTCACCCCCGGCGACGACCAGGCCCTCGCCGTCCACACCCACGTCCTGCCCGAGGTCACCCTCGTCCACGTCGCGCGCCTGGCCACCGGTCAACCTGTCTCCGGGGCCAGCTTCTCACTCAACGGCGACAAGGTCGCCGGCCCGACCACCGACGCCAACGGCTTCGCGGTCCTCCCGGTCGGCCTCGACCGCGCCGGCAGCACCGCGGTGCGCGCCATTGACGGCGCCACCGCGCTGACCGTCCAGCTCAAGAACCCCTCGCGCGAGAATCGGCTGTTCCCCCACTTCTCCGCCGAGTCCGCGCCGCAGCTCGGCGACCGCCGCGGCATGGTGATCACCGACCGCGGCATCTACCGCCCCGGCGCGGTCGTCCACGTCAAGGCCAGCGTGCGCCAGCGGGCCGGCGACGCCATCACCCCGCTGGCCGGCAAGCCCGTCGTCGTCAAGGTCATCGGCCCCACCGAAGAGGAGCTCGCCAGCTACCCGCTGATCACCGACGACATGGGCAGCGTCGCCGCCGACTACAACGTCCCCGCCGAGGCCCGACTCGGCCGCCACCTCATCGTCGTCAGCGAGGCGGGCACCGACACGCGGCTCGACGAGGCCGTCGTCCAGGTCGCCGAGTTCGAGCCGCCGCGCTTCACCGTCGACGTCGACGCGCGCGAGGCCAAGGGCGTGCTCGCGGCCACCGTCGTCGGCAAGTACCTGTTCGGCGCCGCCATGGACAAGGCCCAGGTCGAATGGACCGTCACGCGCGAGCCCGCGGCCCTGCCCTCGGGCACCCTCGTCGACGCTGGCCTCGTCTTCAGCGAGCAGGAGGACGAGTGGTGGGAGGAGGACGACGGCGACGACGCGTGGTCGCGCGCCGGCAGCGGCGTCCTCGGCCCCGACGGCACCCTCAAGGTCACGCAGAAGCTCGACCTCTCGGGCACCGTCGGCCCGCAGAACTTCACCCTCGAGGCCGACGTCGCCGACACCTCGTACCGCCACATCGCCGGGCGCGGCACCGTCGTCGTCCACCCCGCCGAGCGCTACGCCGGCCTGAAGATCGAGCGGCCGTGGAGCGACGTCGGCGCGCCGGTCAAGGTCCAGCTCGGCGTCGTCGACCGCGAGGGCAAGTCGGTCAGCGGCCTGCCCGTCACCGCGCGGCTGTTCGAGGTCGACTGGACGTACAGCAAGAAGCCGATGAAGGGCGGCGGCTACGACTACCAGTGGCAGCGCACCGTCAAGGAGGTCGGCCACTGCACCGCCACCAGCACCAGCGTCCCCGCCAGCTGCGACCTCGTCCCGCCGAACTCCGGCTCCTACGAAGTGCGCGCCGAGGTCGACGGTCGCCGCGGCGGCCTCACCGATCTGTGGGCATGGGGTCACGGCGGCGCTCAGCCCGTCGTCCCGAGCAAGGGCCGCACCATCGAGCTCACCCCCGACAAGGCCCGCTACGCCCCCGGCGAGACCGCCAAGCTGCTCGTGCGCAGCCCATTCCCCGCCGCCACCGCCATCTTCACCCTCGAGCAGGGCGGCCTGCTCAAGCAGGAGGTGCGGCGCCTCGACGAGGCCGCGACGTTGTTCGAAGTCCCGATCAACGCCAGCCACGCCCCCTACGTCCACGCCACCGTCACCTTGCTCCCGATCGGCAGCGGCGAGGAGCGCACCGACTGGAAGATCGGCGTCCTGCGGATCCCCGTCACCCTCGACGACGTCCGCCTCAAGGCCGCAGTCAGCAGCGACAAGGCCACCTACGAGCCGCGCGAAGAGGTCGCGATCACCATCGACGTGAACGACGGCGGCAAGCCCGTCGCCGGGGCCGAGGTCGCGCTCGCAGTCGTCGACGAGGGCGTCCTGCGCATGACCAACTTCCACGCCGAGGACCCTGCCGCCGCCCTGCGCCCCGGTCAGCCGCTCGCCTTCGAGGTCAGCGACTCGCGCGACCTCCTCGCCGCCCTGCTCAAGCACAGCCAGACCGCCGGCGACGGCGACGCCAGCGCCTCCGTCACCAACACCCGCAAGAACTTCGTCCAGACCGCCTTCTGGAAGCCCGACCTGCGCACCGACGCCAGCGGCAAGGCCACCGTCAAGTTCACCTTGCCCGACAACTTGACCCGCTTCCGCATGATGGCCGTCGTCATCGACAGGCAGGGCAAGGGCGCCGCGGTCGAGAACGACTTCACGGTGCGTCGGCCGGTCATGATGATCCCCGTCGTCCCGCGCTTCGCCGCCACCGGCGACAGCTTCGAGGCCGCGGCGATGGTCCACAACAACACCGACAGCCCGCTCGCCGCCACCGTGGCGATGAACGACGCCACCCAGGCAGTCACCGTCCCACCGCAGGGCCACCAGCGCGTCGGCTTCCCGCTCACCGCCGCGACCGCGGGCGAGCTCAAGCTCAACTTCAACGTCCGCGACGGCAGCAACGCGGTGCGCGACGCCGTCGAGTCGACGATCCCCGTCGACGTCCCCGGCCTCGCCGAGCGGCCGCACCTCGACGGCGCCTTCGTCGGCGCGCAGGACATCGCCCTCGAGATCCCCGCCGGCATCCTCGTCGGCCGCGGCGACAAGGACTACATCAAGGTCCTCGCCGGCCAGCACCTGTGGCCCGAGCTCGGCGCGCGCCTGCAGTACCTCCTCGACTATCCGCACGGCTGCGTCGAGCAGACCACCTCGAGCACCCTCCCGCTGCTGGCCGCGCGCGACATCCTGCCGCGCATCGGCGTCGGCGGCATGACGCGCGAGGAGCTCGACAAGCGGATCCAGGTCGGCCTCAAGCGCCTCGCCAGCATGCGCACCTCCTCCGGCGGCCTCGGCTACTGGCCCGGCGACAGCGTCCCCAACGTCTATGGCACCGCCTACGCAGTGCGTGCCCTCGTCGCCGCCAAGGACGCCGGCCTCGGCTTGCCCGACGGCCTGCTCGAGGGCGTCACCGAGTACCTCGAGCAGATGCTCCTGTCCGACGGCACCGAGGCCGAGGTCCAGGCCGCGATCGCCCACACCCTGAGCGAGCTCGGCGCCCTGCCCGAGAGCGCCGCCGACCCGCTGTTCGACCGCAAGCAGCACATGGGCGTGTTCGGCCTCGCCAGCCTCGCCATCGCCCTGAACAGCCTCAAGGGCCAGGAAGACCGCGTCAAGCAGCTCGTCGACGAGGTCGAGGCCAGCTACGAGGCCGACGGCACTCTCGCCAAGACCGCCGGCTACCGCGACTTCTACTACTTCGGCTCGCCGACCCGAACCATGGCGCAGACCGTCATCGCCCTCGGCCGCCTGCGCCCGAACTCGGTGCTCAAGGCCAAGCTCACCCAGAAGCTCGCCGACGCCACCGAGGGGTACACCACCCAGGCCACCGCCTACTCGCTGATGGCGATCGCCGAGCAGCTCAAGAACCAGCCGGCCACCGGCGCCGGCGTCACCGCCAGCGTCGACGGCGTCGCCCTCACGCCTGCCGCCGAGCTCGGCGCCGGCGCCCTCGAGTTCCGGATCTCCGTCGCCGACCTGAAGGGCAAGAAGGCCACCCTCAAGCTCGCCAGCGACAGCACCGCCGCCATCGCCTTCATGGTCGAGGGCGCGTGGAAGCGGCCGCTCGACGACGCTCGTGGCCTCGTCGCCACCAGCGCCAAGGGCGGCCCCGACATCTACCGCGCCATCACCGACGCGAGCGGCGGCCCGATCGACCTCACCACCGTCAAGCCGGGCCAGGTCCTGCGCGTCGCCCTGCTCGCCGACCTGCCCGTCGGCGAGCTCGACGGCAACCAGATGAACTACCTCGCAGTCACCGATCGCCTGCCCGCCGGCTTCGAGGCGATCCAGCCCGACCTCTGGACCGTCGCCCGCGCCCCCGAGCTGACCGACAAGCACCCCTTCTACGACCAGCTGCGCTGGGGCGGCAGCGACGCCAGCTACGTCGAGCTCCGCGACGACCGCGTCTACGTCTACTTCGACCGCGTCTGGGGCGACCGCGTCGTCGCCACCTACCTCGTCCGCGCCTCGACCCCCGGCACCTTCGTCCTCCCGCCCGCCTCCGCCGAGTTCATGTACGTCGGCGGCAGCCACGGCTACAGCACCGCCGGCAAGGTCGAGATCAAGCCCTGACAGGACCCACGAGAGGCGCGCGACCCTTCGCGCGCCTCTCTCTGATTCTCATCCGTCACCTTCTCGCGCCTCACTCACTCTCGCCTCCGCGCGAGAATGTCGCGCCCCCTCTCCCGCGTTCTGTCTGCGATGCGACCTCGCCTCCGCCGCTGGCTCCTCGGCCTGTCTCTCGGGACACTTGCGATCGGCGCCCTCACCTGCGGCACTTGGTCGATGATCCGCGCCCGCGCCGGCGAGCCCACGGCCGCCATGAGCGACACCTGGCACGAGGGTCACCGCGTCCTCGACCGCCGCGGCCGGCTCCTGCGCGAGCTCACCAGCGACCTCGGCCTGCGCGGTCAGCCGCGCGACCTCGACGACATCGGCCCGCGTCTGCTCGCCGCCACCCTCGTCAGCGAGGACAAGACCTTCTTCGATCACGACGGCCTCGACCCCCAGGCCATCGCCCGCGCCCTCCTGCAGAGCGTGCGTCACGGTCGCCTCGTCAGCGGCGCCAGCACCATCACCCAGCAGCTCGTCAAGATGCTCGACGCCCGCGGCCAGGCGCGCGCGCGCGGCCTCATGGACAAGCTCTTCGAGGTCGCCCGCGCGCAGAACCTCGAGGAGATGATCGGCAAGGACGAGATCCTCCTCGCCTACCTCAACCGCCTGCCGTACGGCCACGGCCTCACCGGCCCCGAGACCGCCGCGCGCAACTACTTCGGCGTCGCCCCGCGCGACCTCAGCTGGGCCCAGGCCGCCTTCCTCGCCGTCCTCCCGCGCGCCCCCAGCTACCTCGATCCGTACGCCCACCCCGAGCGCGTCCTCCTGCGCCAGCAGGCCCTCCTCGGCGCCCTGCGCGACGCTGGCGAGCTCACCGATCTCGAGCACGCGCGCGCGGTCGCCGAGCCGATCGAGCTGCGCCCGCTGACGCGACCCTTCTTCGCCCCGCACCTCGTCGACGCCCTCCGGCTCGAGGGGCGCCTGTCCCCGGGGACAGCCACCACCACCACCCTCGACCTCGACCTCCAGCGCGACATCGAGGGCGCGGTGCGCGTCCACCTCGCCGCCATCGCCGATCGCGGGGCCAGCGACGCCGCCGTCCTCGTCGTCGACAACGACACCGGCGACGTCCTCGCCTACGTCGGCAGCGCCGACTTTCACAGCGACGAGATCAGCGGCCAGGTCGACATGGTCCGCGCCCGGCGGCAGCCCGGCTCCACCCTCAAGCCGTTCGTCTACGGCCTCGCCTTCGCCGCCGGTCACCACGGCCCCGAGCTCACCGCCGACGTCCCCACCACCTTTCAAGAGGCCGGCGGAGGCAGCTACACCCCCGAGAACTTCGACCGCGGCTTCGAGGGACCGATCCCCCTGCGCGAGGCCCTCGCCGGCTCACTCAACATCCCGGCGGTGCGCCTCGCCGCCGAGCTCGGCCCCGCCGCGGTCCTCCGCACCCTGCGCGACCTCGGCCTGCGCAGCCTCGACCGCGACGCCGACCACTACGGCCTCGCCCTCGCCCTCGGCAGCGGCGAGGTCGAGCTGCGCGAGCTCGCCGCTGCCTACGTCGCCCTCGCCCGCGGCGGCGAGTCGATCGCCCTCCGCTTCACCACCACCGATCCATCCGCCGCGCCCGCGCAGGTCTTCACCCCCGAGGTCGCCGCCCTCGTCACCGAGGCGCTCGCCGACCCGCTCGCGCGCGTGCGCGGCCTCCACGGCCGCGGCCCGTTCGCGCTCGCCTACCCCGTCGCGGTCAAGACCGGCACCTCCTCCGGTTATCGCGACACCTGGACCGTCGGCTACACCCGCGAGCGCACCATCGCAGTGTGGCTCGGCAACGCCGACGGCTCCCCGACCGCGCGCCTCACCGGCGCCTCCGGTGCCGGCCCGCTGTTCGCCGACGTCATGCGCCGCGCCATGGCCGACGTGCCCCAGCGCCGCCCGCTGTGGGAGCCCGAGCTGCTCGTCGACGTCGAGGTCTGCCCGCTGTCAGGAGCTCCGGTCGGCCCCGCCTGCGACGAACGCGTCCACCGCAAGTTCTCCAAAGAACATGTCCCGAAGGACACCTGCGCCTACCACGTCCACGTGCGCCCCGATCGCAGCGCCCCCGCCGGCCTGCGCTGCGACGCCCGGGGTCCCGCCACCGCCGTGGTGTTCCCGCCCGAGTACGACGAGTGGCTGGCCTTCAAGACGACCGCCGGTGACACCCCCGACCTGCACGGCCACCGGTGGCTCCCGCGCGCCCGCGTCCCCGACTGCGACGATCGCCCCGCCGCGGTCCCCCTGCTCCGCGTCGTCGCCCCGGCCCCCGGCACCGTGTTCGCGCTCGACCAGCGCCGCGACGCCCAGACCATCGAGGTCCGCGTCGAGCTCGACGGCAGCGGCGTCGACGTCGGCCCGCTCGCCTTCCTCGTCGACGGCCGCGAGGTCGGCCGCAGCGACTGGCCCTACAAGCTGAAGATCGCCGCCGAACCCGGCGACCACGAGGTCCTGGCCCGCCCCGCCGACCCGCGCCTGCCCGTCCGCCTCGAGTCGACCCGCTTCAGCGTCCGTTGAGTCCGGATCGCTTCGGTTTTTAGACCATGTCCTCATGGACATGTCCCGAAGAACAAACGGCGCGAATCACTCCTCGCCTTCGCCGACCGACGGCTCGGTCGCGGCCGAATTCATGCTGCGTCGGATGCCGCTTACGCGGCCCTCCGCGTGCGAATAACCGCGAGGGAAACAAGCGCGCCTGTTCGGTAGGGGCTCGGCTGGCCGCCGCGGTAGAGGCGGCCGCATGCGATCGGTGGCCGCCACGCCCGTCGCCAGCCGCCCGCCGGAGTGCCAGCTCTTCGACCCGCCGGCCGCCGCCGCGGCCACGCTGAAGAGCGGCTCGCCGAGCCCGACGTGGAACACAGTCAATCACGACCAACCGGCGCGGCCGGCGGAGTGACTGTCAGCCGCGCCCGTACGCCTCGCGCAGCTGCTCGAGCGTCGGGCACGGCAGCGCGGCGCGCAGCGACGGCAGCAGCTCCTGCGCCGTCTCGAGGAACCCTGAGTCAGGGTCGTTCTGGTCGAGCGAGGTCGCGGCCTCCGCCGGAGTCACCACCCCCGCGTCGACGTCGAGGATGAACCAGATCAGCGTGCCGACGCCCAGCCCAAATGCCTGCACGCGTTCCGCCTCGTCGCCCGGACTCGGGTCGCGCGACCACCACAGCTCCTGCGGATAGAGACAGCCGAACGCCTCGTCGACGGCGTCTCGAGGACCGGTGCCGCGCACCAACGACTCGGCCGCCACAAGCGCGCCCGCGAGCCGCGCCCCGACGAGGGACGGCGACAGGCGCGCGAGCTCGGCGCGGGCGACCGCGCAGATTGCCAGCACGGTCGCCGTCGTGCCCAGCGCTCGCATCGCGGCCAGGACCAGCGACAGCACATCCGTCGTCGCGTCCCAGGCCCGGGTGAGCGAGCCGTCCGGGACGTGCAGCGCGAGCCAGGCGGGCGGTACCTCACCGTCGCGCTCGAGGTGCGCGAGCAGGTCGGCGAGCAGGGCCGTCGCGGTGTCGTCGGTCATCGCGTCGGCATACCATACCCCGCCTCCGCGCTCGGCGAGCGCCTCAAGCCTGCGGCAGAGTCACGCCGCGCTGGCCCTGGTACTTCCCGCCGCGGTCCGCGTACGACGTCTCGCACGCCTCGTCGGACTGGAAAAAGAGCATCTGCGCCACGCCCTCGTTGGCGTAGATCCTGGCCGGCAGCGGCGTCGTGTTGGAGAACTCGAGCGTCACGTGGCCCTCCCACTCGGGCTCGAGCGGCGTCACGTTGACGATGATGCCGCAGCGCGCGTACGTCGACTTGCCGAGGCAGATCACGAGCACGTCGCGGGGGATCCGGAAGTACTCGACGGTGCGTGCCAGGGCGAACGAGTTCGGCGGGATGATGCACATGTCGCCGGTGAAGTCGACGAAGCTGTTCTTCTGGAAGTCCTTCGGGTCGACCACCGCCGAGTTGATATTGGTGAAGATCTTGAACTCGGGCGCGCAGCGGACATCGTAGCCGTAGCTCGACGTCCCGAACGACACCACGCGCCGACCGTCCGTCTCGCGCACCTGGTACGGCTCGAACGGCTCGATCATCCGGTGCGCTTGCGACATCTGGCGGATCCAGCGGTCAGACTTGATCGTCATGGCGGCCCCGCATACCACAGCTGCGGCCGTCCCCCAGCGCCGGGCCCGCGTGAGCCCGCCCCGCCTGCTGCTGCGGCTGGGCCGCCGGTGCTATTCTCTTGCCAGCATGCCGCGCCCCAAAGCCCGCGCCTCGCTCGATCTCCTGCGCGACGCCATTCGCGAGGCCGGCCTCCGCGTCACCGGCCCCCGGATCGCCGTCCTCGAGCACCTCCACGGCACCGGTACCCCCTCCAGCCACGGCGAGCTCGTCGAGGCCCTCGCCCACCACGGCTTCGACGCCGCCACCCTCTACCGCAACCTCATCGACCTCACCCGCGCCGGCCTGCTCAACCGCATCAACCTCGGCGACAACGTCTGGCGCTTCGAGCTGCGCGCCCGCGAGGCCCATCACCCCGAGCACCCGCACTTCGTCTGCACGCAGTGCGGCGAGGTCACCTGCCTCTCGACCGTCCGCGTCAAACTCACCCCCGCGCCCGGCTCGAACAAGTCCGTCGTCGGCAACATCTCCGAGATCCTCATCAAGGGCCAGTGTGCCCGCTGCGCCTGAGCCCGCCGCGACTCCCCGCTCGCTCGCCTGAGGCTCGCCGCCGACCTCGCATGGCTCGTCGCAGCCGCTCGCGTCGCCATGCCTCGGAGCCTGCGCGCATCGTCCTCGCGCAACCTCGTCGCTCCTCGGAGCACTCCGCAGCCCTCGCCCTTCGGCGTCGCGCGGTGGTGCGTCCTCCCCAGCGCGCACGTCGTTCTCCGCGCATCTCTCCGCTGCGCTATTCACGGCGACCTGATCTGATCCGGATAAGCGACCGAGCTTGCGTGAAGGCGGCCTGAATTCGCCGGTATACGGCCTCGCAGGCTTGATCCGCAGCGGATCAAAGTCATCGCCTACGTTCCCTCTCGACTGAGGGAGCGCATGGATTCGACTCGCATCTCGTTGACCGACTTCGTCGACTTCGTCGGCCGGCCCAGCATGACCGGCAAGCTGGCCAAGGTGCGCGAGATCAAGCACCGAGGCCCCTACACCGCCACTTCCGACCTCTACAGGCCCGTGCGCGAGGCCATCATCCGCACCCACGCCGCGGCCGCCGACAAGTGGGAGATCCGCGACCACCTCACGCGCAACAACGCCGCGGGTCGCTTCGACAACATCGCCGAGGCCTACCTCGGCTGGTGGGGTCAGCGGCGGATCGGCTGGTTCGAGCCCGGCTGGCAGATCGGCTATTTGCAGAGCCTGCCGATCAGCGTCAACCCCGAGCTCGGCCTCGAGATCGAAGGCCGCCCGCACCTCATCAAGCTCTATTTTAAAGAAGACCCGCTGCCGCACACCCTCTCGGACATCGCAGCGCGGCTCATGGCCCGCGTCCTGCGCGAGCAGACCCCGCGCGAAGCCGCCATCGCCGTCCTCGACGTCCGCCGCAAGCGGCTCCTCTGCATGAACGACGGCCCCGACCTCGACATCCTCCTCGACGCCGAGGTCGCCGCCTTCACCGCCCTGTGGGCTCAGGCCTGAGTTTAAAAGGACATGCCGCAAAGAGCATGTCCTCAGACACATGTCTCAAAGAGCAGCGCTCCCCGCTGCCCGGCTTTCACTTCGCCGGCACGACCGTGATCGCGTCGGCGAACGTCGCGAACGTCGGCTTCCACACCGCCAGAGTCGTCTCCGGGCCGACCGCCTTGAAAAAGTAAGGGTCGCCCGCGCCCTCGACGATCGCCGCCAGCATGCGGTAGTTCGGGTCGCTGTAGCGCTCCGACGCCCCGGGCGTCACCTGGGCGATGTACGACCCGCTCAGGTCGACCAGCGTCACCTTGAGCGGCGGCTTCGACACCTCCTGCACCTCGCCGTCCTCGTCGCCGAGCGGCGACCCGTCGGACTTGGCGAACTGAGTGCGCCAGCGGTGCACGTTCGACTTCGCGTCGCCGCCTCCGCCTGCGAAGCGGTACACCGCCAGCTCCGCGTCGCCGCCCGGCCCGGGCAGCACGAACTCGGCCAGGCGCATCGCCGACGAGCCCGGCTTGCGCGTCCACTCCTCCGGCACCTTGTAGTTGAGCCCGGGCACCACCTCTTCGCGCGTCTGCCCGCTCGGCGTCACGGGATGCGGATTGACCGCCTCACGCGCCGGCCGCTTCGTCTCCACCGCCGGCCCTGCCGCCCCGTGCGGCCCGCCCGCGTGCGGATCGCCGGCATGCGGATTGGCCCCCTGCGGGGCTGCCGCGTGCGGGTCGCTCTTCGCCGGCGGCTCGGTCGCCTTGACCTCCGGCCCCGACTTGGCCGCCGGCGGCCCTGCGGGATTCTGACAGGCGAACACGAGGAGCGAGAGGACGAGCGAAGCGCGGTGAGTCATGGTCGCGCGAAGAGTAGCAAGTCCCGCGCATCCGTGCGCACGTCCTCGCCTCGTGAGTAGCGAACCGTCCGCGCTGCGACTCGCGGTCGCGGTCCGGCTACCCCAACCTGCGGCGAGCGAGCGGCGCATGCAATCGCCGAGCTCGCCGCGGCCTCGTCGCGGCCCCCAGATTCGAAATCGAGAGACCCGAAAACAAGAACGCGACCGCGATTCACTCGCGGCCGCGCCCTCCCGTCACCTCGGGCTCAGAACGCCCCTTCGGGCACCTCGAGCAGCTCGAGCGTCCCCTGCTCGATCAGCTTGCGCGTCAGAGTCACGCCCGGCAGCACGTTGCGGGCGTAGAAGCGGATCGCCGCCAGCTTCCCCTGATAGAAGTCGCGGTCCTTGTCGGTCGCCGTCTCGCGGCGCTCGGCCGCCACGGCGCCCTGGCGCAGCAGCAACCATCCGATCACCACCTCCGCGGTGGCGAACAGGATCCGGTTGCCCTGGAAGCCGACGTGGTAGAGCGACTCCTGCAGCTTCGCCGGCATCGTCATGTAGATGCCCTGCAGGTCGGCCAGCGCCCGCGACATCGCCGCGTGCTCGACCGCCAGCGGCCCCTTCGCGTCGACCTCGCCCAGCGTCGCCTCGATGCGGCCCATCAGGCTGCGCAGCGTCGACCCCCCGTCGCGCACGATCTTGCGGAAGAACAGGTCGAGCGCCTGGATATGCGTCGTCCCCTCGTACAGCGAGTCGATCTTCTGGTCGCGGATGTACTGCTCGATCGGGTAGTCCTGGCAGTAGCCCGAGCCGCCGTACGTCTGCAGCGACACCGCCAGCAGCTCGTACACCTTCTCCGAGCAGTAGCCTTTCACCAGCGGCAGCAGCAGGTCGTTGAGCTTGTCGAGCTCGTCGCTGTCGCCGCTCCCGTGGCCGCCCTTGAGCTCGACCCCGTCCTGCACCGACGCGGTGAACAGAGTCAGCGCGCGCATACCCTCGGCGAACGACTTCTGCAGCATCAGCATCCGGCGCACGTCCGGGTGCTCGATGATCCGCACGCGCGGCGCAGTCTTGTCGGTGGCGCGCAGCAGGTCGGAGCCCTGCACGCGGATCTTCGCGTACTCGAGCGCATTGAGGTACGCCGTCGACAACGTCGCCATCGACTTCGCGCCCACGGCCATGCGCGCGTGCTCGATGACGTGGAACATCTGGCGGATGCCGTCGTGGACCTCGCCGACCAGGAAGCCGCGGGCCGGGTGACGCTCGCCGAACGTCATCTCGCAGGTCGCCGAGGCCTTGATCCCCATCTTGTGCTCGATGTTCGTGCAGTACACCCCGTTGCGCTCGCCGAGGCTGCCGTCCTCGTTCACCCAGAACTTGGGCACGATGAACATCGACAGCCCCTTCGTCCCCGGCCCGGCGCCTTCGGGGCGCGCCAGCACCAGGTGCACGATGTTGTCGGCCGCGTCGAAGTCGCCGTTGGTGATGAAGCGCTTGACGCCCTCGATCTCCCACACTCCGCCCTCGACCTGGCGCGCCTTCGTGCGGCCCGCGCCGACGTCCGAGCCCGCGTCCGGCTCCGTCAGCACCATCGAGCCGCCCCATTGATTGTCGATCATCGGCTTGGCGAAGCGCTTGCGCTGCTCCTCGGTGCCGAGCCGGTCGATGATGTGGGCGATCAGCGGCCCGAGCAGGTAGAACGCCACCGCCGCGTTGGCGCCGGCGGTCAGCTCGAACGCGCTCCACGCCACCGAGTGCGGCGCGCCGCTGCCCCCGAGGTGCTCGGGCAGGTTGAGCAGCGGCCAGCCTTGCTCGAGCGTGGTGCGGATCGATCGCACCACCGCCGGCGGCAGCTTGACGTTGCCGGTCTCCTTGTCGAGCTCGAGCGGGACCCGGTCCGACAGCGCCCACGACGGCGCCAGCTCCTTCTGACAGAACTCCTCGTAGCCCTCGAGCGTCGAGCGGACTGTCTCTTCGTCCATGTGCGAATAGACGCCCTTGCCGAGCGTGCCCTCCTGGATCTTCAGGACCTCGAACAGATTGAAGAAGATGTCGCGCAGGTTGCTCTTGTAGTGATTCTGGGCGGTGATCACGTCGGCCTCGATCGCCGGACACGTGCCGGCATGAAGCCGTCGTAGTCCGATCCCGATCAGCTTGTCAACGATGTTCCCGGCCACGCCGTGGCCCTTGTGGCGGACCTCGTCGCTCGCGCCGCACCGGCTCGCGCTCGTGCGCGCACGGCAACCGTTTGCCGGATCCGGCAGTCCTGCGGGCCGGCGGCGGCCGCGGCGCTCCCTGAGCGTCCGACGTGCTATCCTCGAGGCATCTCCTCATGTGTCGGATCTTCGGCTTTCGCTCCGTCATGCAGAGTGGTGTCCACCGGAGCCTCGTCAGTGCCGACAACGCGTTGATGCAGCAGAGCTGCCGGCACCCTGACGGCTGGGGCGTCGCCTACTACGTCGCCAACGCCCCGCACGTCATCAAGAGCGCCTCTGCGGCCGTCAGCGACCACCTGTTCCGCCACCTCTCCGGCATCGTCACCTCGGAGACCGTGCTCGCGCACATTCGCAAGGCCACCCAGGGCGAGCTGTCGACCATCAACACCCACCCGTTCCAGTTCGGCGCCTGGGTGTTTGCCCATAACGGCAACATCGCCGGCTTCGACGGCGTCCGCGACCAGCTCGTCGCTCGCGTCCCGCCGGTCTTGCGCCGCTTCATCCTCGGCAAGACCGACAGCGAGGTCCTGTTCTATCTGATCCTCGGCAAGATGGCCCAGCGCCACGAGCTGCACCGCCCCGGCTTCCCGCTCGCCGAAGTCGCCAGCGCCACCCGCGAGGCCCTCGCCGAGGTCGAGTCGCTCGTCGGCCCCTGCAACACCGACAACGACGGCCCCCCGCACGACACCTACCTGACCTTCGTCCTCACCAACGGCCACGTCATGCTCGGCCACCAGGGCGGCAAGCAGCTCTACTTCAGCACCCACAAGCAGCGCTGCCCCGAACGCGAGACCTGCGCCTTCTTCTCCGGCGAGTGCGAGCGACCGCCGCCGTCCGAACGCGGCTTCGTCAGTCACCTGATCTTCTCGAGCGAGCCCCTCCACGGCGACAACGTGTGGATCCCGCTCGCCCCCGGCGACATGGTCGGCGCCGACGGCCGCATGCAGATGCAACGCTTCGACGCCGGCGAGCCCGTCGACCGCCGCACCCACTGAGCACGGCTGCTCGCCGCGTACGTCCCCGTGTTCGCGGCCGACCGACGGACGCCCCCTGAGCACGCGAATGTACGCCGCCTACGTCTTCGTCTTCGCGGCCTACGCGGCCATGCTGCTGACCCCGGCCGCGCTGTACGGCGGCTGGGCCTGGCTCTTCGCCTGGCCCGCTCTGTCGTTCGCGCTCGTCGCCGCCGCCTACGCCGGCCTCGGCGCGCGTGTGTTCGGCAAGCGCAGCGACGGCACCATCGCCCCGCTCCATCGCCTCGCGCTGCTCCCGTTCCATGGCTTTGTCGCCGCCGTCTGGCATGGCCTTCGGCTCGCCCGCCGCGAGCCCGCGTGGTGCGAACTCGTCCCCGGCTTGCGAATCGGTCGCCGCCTGCTCGCGCGCGAGCTGCCGCCCGACATCGACCTCGTCGTCGACCTGACCGCCGAGTTCTCCGAGCCGGCCGGCGTGCGCCAGGCCGCCGCCTATCGCTCGCTGCCCACCCTCGACGCCGGCCTCGCCGACCTCGCGGGGTTCCGCGCGCTCGCCGAAGAGGTCGCCGCCTCCACGAAGAACATCTTCATCCACTGCGCCCAGGGCCACGGCCGCACCGGCACCTTCGCCGCCGCGGTGCTCGTCCTCCGCGGCCTCGCGCCCGACCCCGCTGCGGCCCTCGTCCTCCTGCAGCGCGTGCGCCCCGGCATCCGCCTCAAGCCGGCCCAGCTCCGCAGCCTCCACGAACTCGGGCTCGGCCGCGGCACGATCGCCGCGGAGCCGAGCCCGTGCTCACCTGTCCCCGGGGACAGACCCGCCTAGTGCGCCTTCTTGCGCGGGTTGGCGATGTGGATCGCCTCGCCGAGCGCGTGCTTGGCCGCCTCCATCAGCGCCTCGCTGAGCGTCGGGTGCGGGTGGATCGTCAGCGCCACGTCCTCCGCGAACGCGCCCATCTCGATCGCCAGGCCCGCCTCGCTGATCAGGTCGCTCGCCTCCGGACCGACGATGTGGACCCCGAGGATGCGCTCGTCGGCCGCGTCGGTGATCACCTTCACGAAGCCGGCCGTCTCGCCGATGGCCATCGCGCGCCCGAGCACCGAGAACGGGAACTTGCCGACGTTGACGGTGCGGCCCTGGGCCTCCGCCTCTTCCTTCGTCAGGCCCGACGACGCGATCTCCGGCTCGGTGAACACGACGTTGGGGATCTGCCGCGCGTCGTTGATCGTCTTCTTGCCGGCGATGACCTCGGCCAGCACCTCGCCCTCGTGCGACGCCTTGTGGGCCAGCATCGGCTGCCCGCACACGTCACCGACCGCGTAGATGCCGGGCACGTTGGTCTGCTGGCGCTGGTCGACCGGGATGAACCCGCGCTCGTTCACCTTCACGCCGGTCTTCTCGAGTCCGAAGCCCTTCGTCGTCGGCCGGCGACCGACCGCCACCAGGATCACGTCGGTGACGAACTCTTGCACCTTGCCGTCGATCTCGGCCTTCACCACGGCTTCGCCGTTGCGCTCTTCCCAGCCGACCGCCTTGGCGTTGACGAAGATCTGCCCGCCGTCCTTCTTGATCTGGCGCGCCACTACGTCGCCGCACTCGTTGTCGACGCCGTTCAAGATCCGCGCGAGCCCCTCGAGCACCACCAGCTGCGTGCCGAGGCGCTGGAACGTCTGCCCGAGCTCGAGGCCGATGATCCCGCCGCCGATGCACACCATCCGCTTCGGCACCGTCGCCAGGTCGAGCGCCGAGGTGCTGTCGAGCACCCGCTTGTTGTCGACCTTGAAGCCGGGGATCTCGATCGGCAGCGAACCGGTGGCCAGCACCACGTGCTCGGCCTCGACGATGTCGTCCGGCTTGCCGTCGGCGTAGCGCAGGCGGACCTGCTTCGGCCCGAGGAACTCGGCCGTCGCGGTGACGTACTGCGTACCTGCCCCCTTGACCAGGGTGGCGACGCCGCCGGTCAGCTTCTTGACGATGCCGGCCTTCCACGCCTGCATCTTGACCATGTCGACCGCCGGCGACGAGAACGACAGCCCCATCTCGGTCGCGTGCTGCGCCTTGTGGAACAGCTTGGTCGCCGAGATCAGCGCCTTGGACGGGATGCAGCCCCAGTTGAGGCACACGCCGCCGGGCTTGTCCTTCTCGACGAGCATCGCGTCGACGCCGAGCTGGCCGAGCCGGATCGCGCACGGGTAGCCGCCCGTGCCCGCGCCGATGATGAGCGCCTTCTTCTTGATCGTGGCCACGAGTGTCTCCTGTGCGAGCGGTCAGATTCCTGCGAGCAGCAGCAAGTTGGGGTCCTCGAGGAAGCGCCGCACCTCTTGCAGGAAGTTGGCGCCCTCGAAGCCGTCGACCACGCGGTGGTCGAGCGAGACCGAGAGGTTCATCAGGTGCCCGACGACGATGTTGTTGTGGTCGTCGACGATCGGCGTCTTGCGGATCGCGTGGACCCCGAGGATCCCGACCTCGGGGAAGTTGATGATCGGCGTCGCCAGCACCCCGCCGATGTTGCCGAGGCTCGAGACCGTGAACGTGCCGCCGGTCAGGTCCTCGCGCTTGGCCGTGCCGTTCTTCGCCGCCTCGCCGAGGCGCGCGATCTCTCGCCCGATGTCGAGGATGCTGAGCCGGTCGGCGCCATGCACCACCGGCACCATCAGCCCCTGGTCGGTCGCGGCGGCCACGCCGATGTTGTAGCGCTTCTTCACCAGGATCCGACCGCCGGCCTCGTCGAGCTCGGCGTTCACGATCGGGTACTTCTTCAGCGCGTGGACCACCGCCTTGACGATGAACGGCAAGAACGTGAGGCTCACGCCCTGCTCCGCCGCCGCCGCCTTGGCCTCCTGGCGCAGCCGCACCAGCTTGGTGACGTTCACCTGCTCGACGTAGGTGTAGTGCACCGCGCTCGTGTACGAGCGCGTCAGCGCCTCGGCGATCCGCCGCCGCATGCCGCGGAACGGGATCACCTCGTCGCCCGCAGCAGCCTCGGCCGCGTGCGGCTGATGCACCGGCGCCGCGGCCGGCTGAGCGACAGGCGCCCCAGGAGTCGGGGCCTTGCCCGCGCTGGCAGGCGCCGCCACGGGCGCAGGAACGCCCTTGCCGTTCACGGCCGCCGCGACCGGCGGCGTCACCACCGGCGCAGGAGCCTTCGCGGCCTCGGCCGCCTTCAGCACGTCCTGCTTGGTGATCCGGCCGCGATCGTCGGTCGGCAGACCGCGCAGATCGATGCCCTCTTCGCGGGCCAGGGCGCGCGCCGCCGGCGTCGCCAGGACTGACCCCGAGGACATGTTCGAAGGAGCAGCCGCCGGTGCCGCCGCTGCAGGCGTCGGCGCCGCCGCGACCGGACTCATCGCTGGCCGGGCGCTGCCCACCTCGAGGAGCGCGATCACCTGCTCGACCGCGCAGATGTCCCCGACCTGCGCCTTGAGCTCGCGGACGATCGCCGCGACCGGCGACGGCACCTCGATCGTCGCCTTGTCGGTCATCACCTCGACGAGCGCCTCGTTGGCCTCGACCGGCTCGCCGGGCTGCTTGTGCCAGCGAACGATCTCACCCTCCACCACGCCTTCGCCGATCTCCGGCAGCTTGAACTCGAGCATGAAGACTCCGGCTCCTGATCAGTAAGTCACGACTCGGTGGATGGCATCGACGAGCGCCGCGACGCTCGGCAAGCCCGACATCTCGTCCGCGCGGGCGAGCGGCCCCTCGCGCCCGGCGACGCGCACGATCGGCGCGTCGAGGTGGAGGATCGCCCGGTCGGCGAAGATCGCCGCCAGCTCTGCACCTGGCCCGAAGGACAGCCCGCCGGCGTGCGCGATCACCAGCTTCCCGGTCTTCGCCGCCGCCGCGACCAGCTCCTCGACGTCGAGCGGCGCCAGGCCGCCGAGCTCGTAGACCGCTGCGTCGTGGCCCGACTGCTCCGCCGCCGCGCACGCGACATCGGCCGCCGCGCCCCACGCGAACACCGTCGCCGCCGCGCCCTCGCGCACGCAACGGGCCGCGGTCAGCGGGCGCCCCAGCGTCTCGACGACCTCGCCGTCCTCGACCTCGCGCAGCAGCAGCGCGCGCGGCAGCAGGAGCACCGTCGGGTCCTCGCCCGCCTCGAAGTTGGCGGCAGCCCGCAGCATCGCCCCGGCCTCGCGCGCATCGCCGAGGATCGCCACGCGCAGCCCCGGCACGCCGGCGATCACGCCGTCGGGCGAGGCCGCGCCGTCACCCCCGAGCCCGAACCCGGGCCCGGTCGGCGCCACGATCAGCACCGGCGCGCTGCGCTCGCCCGCCGAGGTCGCCGCGATCCGGCCGAGCTCGCGCAGCGCCGCATAGCCTTCGAGCAGCGCGGTGGCCGACCCCAGCGCGACGATCGGTCGCCGCCCGGCCAGCGCCAGACCTGTCGCATGGGCCAGGCTCGCGGCCGGCGTCAGCGGCGTCGCCAGCACGCGCGAGGCGAGGCCCGGATCGCGCATCGCCGCGCGCGACAGGCCGAGCATGCCGCCCTGGCGAACATCCTCGCCGACCAGCACCCGGCGGACATCGTCGCGCAGCAGTTCGGCGACGATCGTGGACAAGCGTTCGAGCGTGCTCATCGCCCAATCTCCTTGGCTTGCGCGTGCGTGAAGGCCCGCTCGAGCTGCCCCCGCACCTCCGCCTCGATCACGTCCTGGAACGTCGGCGTCCACTGCCCCTCGCGGTCGAGGTGCCGACGCAGCCGCTCGATCGGGTCGCGGTGCGCCGGGATGTCCGACTCCGCCGACCCTGCGTGCAGCTGCGTCACCACCACCTCGACCAGCCCGGGCCCGCGCGCATCACGAGCGCGCCGCAGCGCCTGGTCGAGCGCCGCATGCACGGCCACGACATCGGCCCCGTCGACGCGACGCGACCACAACCCGCACGCCTTCACGCGCTCGGCCACGCTGTCGCCCAACAGGCCCGCCTCGGCCGGCGCGCCCTCGGGCCACAGCTGGCTCTTGCACACCAGCACGAGCGGCAAGTCGCAAGCCGACGCGAGCGCCACGGTCTCGTGGAAGAGCGCAGTCGTCGTCAGCCCCTCGCCGAAGATGGCAATCGTCGCCCGGCCGTTTCCGGCAAGCTTTTGCGCGTGCGCCTGACCGGCCGCCAGCGGCAGATGCAGCCCCAGCGGCTCGGGCGCGTAGGCGATGCCGAGATCGGCCGCCGCGAGCGCCCCGGGCCGGCCGTTGTAGGGCCGCTCGCCATCCGCGGCAGTCCCGAGGATCTGGCGCGCGAAGTCATCGAGATCGAGGCCGCGGATCGGCGCCAGCGCGAAGTCGCGGACGCCCGGATAAATCCAGTCTTCCTGCCCCGCCAGCATCGCAGTGAGCACCGAGACGGCCTCTTCGCCGGCACAGGACACCCACATCGGCAAGCCGAGCCGCTCGACCCGCAGGTCGAGGCACCGCGCGGCCACCAGCCGCTTGTACAGCGCCCGCAGATCGACCCCTTGCGCCGCCCGCCTGTCGACGAGCTGCCCCTCCGGATCGAGGCAGACCTCCACTCCTTCGGGATCCCAGGGACAGTCTTCCATGCGCGCCGGGGGGTTGTAACTGCGCGCCAAACCCAACGTCAAGGCCGGCAGCCGCCCAGGAAGCCGCTTCTCCGCCCCCGTCGCCCACCCCCTCCGTGATCTTGCGCGCCGACCCTTCCCTGCGAAACGACCCGCACGGCGCGATCACGGCAACGTGGCCGCACTCGGCAAGCACCATCGCTCACTCGCGCCCCGCGCGCACTCCCCGCGCGCCAATTACATGTCCCCAAGTCTGTGCTCCAAAGAACATGTCGCTCGGGACATCTCACTTCTCTACCCTGTCCGCCGCGACGCTCTCCTCGACAACTCATCCCCCGAATCACGCGCAACCTCCTCATCTTCCCGTTCAGCCGAACTTCGAACCTGCGCAAGGACACCCGCGCCGCCGAGCGAGCTGTGAAGCCGGATCGCGCGAACTTTCCGTCTGCCAGCCTGACGCTGCAGCTTCACCCCAAAGGCAGGAGTCCTTCCCCCGAGCTCCTCCTCTGCCAGGCGCATCCGCCCCCTCCGCGCCTTGCTCGACGAGGGAACCTCGAAGGCGCCGGGGCCGGTTGCGGCCCTTCCAGCGCGAGCCGGCTCGAACGAAAATTTCCGGTCCCGCCCGCTCCGCGCCTCGCTCCCAAGCGAACTGCGACGTCGCTCGGACAGACTTCCGCCGCCGCAACCCCTCCCCCAGCTCGAATCGACTTGTACGGGATCTTCTCGTCCCATCCTCCGCCCACAATCGAGGGGATCGACTCGCCACGAGCAGTCCGACCACGCCGAGTGGCCCCGACGAACAACTCGACAAGAGCATCGAGGGTCCCCGCCAAGCTCCCCGAGTCTCCGCTGGCGCCAGCGCCGCCCTTGGCCGTGAAACTTGGGCCGCCGCCCTCCGAGGGTGTAAACCTCGGCGCGTGAGCTCGCCCGCCCCGGTCGTCATGAAGTTCGGTGGCAGCAGCGTCGCCGACCTCGAGCGGATCCGTCACTGCGCTCGCAGGGTGGTCGAGCGTGCCGCCGTGCAACCTGTGGTCGTCGTCGTCTCGGCCATGGGTCAGACCACCAACGAGCTGCTGGCCATGGCGCGCGCGCTCATCGACCCACCGCCGGCGCGCGAGCTCGACATGTTGCTGAGCACCGGAGAGCGCGGCTCGATGACCTTGCTCGCGCTGGCGATCACCGCGCTCGGCCGACAGGCGATCAGCCTCACCGGCTCGCAGTGCGGCATCATCACCGACCACCAGCACGGCCGCGCGCGCATCGTCGAGGTCCGCCCGTTCCGCGTCCTCGACGAGCTCGCCGCCGGCAACATCGTCATCATCGGCGGCTTCCAGGGCGTCAGCTACAAGCGCGACGTCACCACCCTCGGCCGTGGCGGCTCCGACACCACCGCTGTCGCCCTCGCCGCCGCCATCGACGCCGACTGCGAGATCTACAGCGACGTCGACGGCGTCTACAGCGCCGACCCGCGCGAGGTCGAGGACGCCCAGCGGCTCGACAGCCTCTCGTACGGCGAGATGCAAGCCCTCGCGCGTGCCGGCGCCAAGGTCCTCCACTCCCAGGCGGTCCAGCTCGCCGAGGAGCGCGGGATCGCCATCTACGCCCGCCACAGCCGGCCCGACGTCACCGGCGAGACCGTCATCCGCAAGAACCCGCCGACGCGCCCCGGTGTCCGCGCGGTCGCCTCGGACGCATCCATCGTGGCGATCAACCTGTCTCTCAGCGCATGCTCCTCGAGACATGTCCCCGAGGTCATCCGAAAGCTGGCCCCGCTCGGCCTGCGTCACCTGCGGATCGGTCCTCGCGGCGCCTCCGGCTTTCTGTCCCAGGCGCAGCGCACGGACAGCAGCGAGGCGCTCGCCCGGCTCGGCGCGTTCGCTCGGTCGCTCGGCCGCGACCTCGCCGGCATCGAGTGCGTCGAGGGGTTCGCGCTGGTGAGCTGCGTCGGCTCCGGCCTCGAAGAGAACCCCGAGGTGATGACCCGCGCTTACGAGAGCCTGCACGCGCTCGAGATCACCGTCCTCGAGGTCTACACCGACTCGCACAGCCTGGCCTTCCTCGTCACGCGCGAGCAGCGAGCACGAACGGTGCGAGCGCTGCACGCGACCTTCATCCCGCGAAGCCCCGAGCTCTGCTGAACCAGCAGCGACACAGCGAGCTCGACGTTTTACCAGCGATGGCCGCGCGCAGCGCCGGTTTCACAGGTGAATCCGGCTCGAGGCCCGTCGTCCGACGCGCTCCCTTTTTGCCCACGGAGAAACTCATGCCCAAGAACCTTACGCTTGTCGCCATCGCCGGCATCGTCGTCAGCACCGGTTGCGTCATCAACACGAACACCACCGACTCCGACTCGGAGACCAGCGACTCGGTCACCGGCAACACCACGACCGACGCCACCACGACCGACGGTACCACCACTGAAAGCACCACCGACGGCACGGCGACGGGTGACACCGACACCACGACGACCAACTCGACCACCACGGCGCCGACCACGACCGAGACCGAGCCGACGAGCACGACCAGCACCGCGACCACCGACGACACCACTGCGAGCACCACCGGTAGCGGCTTCGGAAAGTGCGGGTGGGACCCGAACAACAAGTACTACGCGTGCGACTTCGTCGGCGAAGAACCCGGCGGCGTCAGCCCGATCGAGTGCCCCGAGACGCTCCCTGCCGAGGGCGACGACTGCGACGAGAATTCCCCGGTCACCGGCATCGGCTGCTGCCTCCCCGACGGCAGCAACTACTACTGCACCGACCAGGGCAAAATCGCCATCGACGCTTGCGGCGCCTGACCCGGACATTCGACGGCATTTGGCCCACCGCTGGGTGCTGGCGCTGCCGGCACCAGCTCCGCCGACACGCCCGGGAAGCGCACGTCTCGCTCGCAGAGCGTTACGAACCTCCTGCCCTCGCAGTTCGCTCGCGCGACGTACCGATGGGGCTGGGCACTTCAAGCACCCGCTGACGCCCTGTCGGCTCCAAGACGCCGTCGTTCTGCTCGCCGGCTCCTTCGCCGCGAGCGCGCCTCGCGACTCGGCGACGACGTTCAGTCGCGCACGACCACGGTGCTACCCGGGCTCTCGTCGGTCGCGTTGATCTCGTGCCAGCCCCCCGGCAAAGCGGCTCCAGTGGTTAACAGCCACCGCGCGTCGCTAAGCCCGACAAGCACCACTTGCCCCTATCCGCTCCAAGGCGCCGTCGCTCTGCCCGCTCCTTCGCCTCGAGCGCGCCTCTTTACTCGGCGATGGCGCGCCTCAGTCGCGCACGACCACGGTACTGCCCGGGTTTTCGTCGGTCGCGTTGACCCCGTGCCAGCCCTCCGGCAAAAGCGGCGTGCTCCAGTGGAACATCGACCGCGCGTCGCTCGGCCCGACAAGCACCAGCTACGCCCCTGTCCGCTCCAAGGCTCCGTCGTTCTGCTCGCCGGCTCCTTCGCCGCGAACGCGCCTCGCTACTCGGCGACGACGTTCAGTCGCGCACGACCACGGTGCTGCCCGGGCTTTCGTCGGTCGCGTTGACCCCGTGCCAGCCCTCCGGCAAAAGCGGCGTGCTCCAGTGGAACAGCCACCGCGCGTCGCTCGGCCCGAGGTTCACGCAGCCGTGGCTGCGTACCGCTCCGAAGCTGCGATGCCAGAACGCTCCGTGGAGCGCGTAGCTACCGGAGAAGAACATGGTCCAAGGGACATCCTGGATCGAGTAGTTGCCGTCGGTGGCCGAGCTGCCGTCCATCGTCGTCGACACGTGCTTGCTGTAGATCCGCCAGCGCCCGCGCGGCGTCTCGTACGGGTCTTCCTTCGTCCCCTTGCGCCCGCTCGACACCAGCGTCACGTACACGGGTCGAGTGCCCTGATAGGCCACGAGCATCTGTTGCGAGACGCTGACGTCGATCCACCGCTCCCACGGGTCCAGCCCCTTCGGCAGCGCCTGCAGATCCGGGATGAGCAGATGGTCCTTGCGCACCAGCAGACCATCCGCAGTGATCATGTAGGCGCGTCCCGCGATCTCTGTCTCTTCGGTCAGGTCGAGGAAGGTCCGCCGCTCGACCGTCTTCGTCGCCCTCAGCTTGTCGTCGGCAGTCAGCTGCAGGAGCTTCGTGTCCTTTTTTACATAGCCGAAGGGATAGGTGATCCCCTGCTCATCGAGCGCGACGCCGACATAGTCCTTGGCGTCGTAGCGCGAGATGTCGCCCGCCGCGACGTACGCTCCGCGGGCCGTGCGGTAGAACGTCAGGCCGCGCTCCACCACCTTCTCGCCCAGCGACAGGAAGAACCCGCGCTCGAGCCACGGCGTGTTCGGGCTCAAAGGCAGCTTCACGTCGGCGAGCACTGGATCGGGCTTCGGCAGCTCCGGCGGTGCGGTGCCCTCGACAGGCTCCGCCGGGATCGGCGCCTCGGTCGGCGGCTCCTTCGTGGCCAGCCTCTCCGCCTCCCGCGCGACCCGCTGGACCTCCATCGCCGAGATCTCCTGGTCGCTCGGGATCCGCCACCACATCGGGCTGTTCCAGCGCCGCACGAAGCCGTACTCGTAGGGATGCCCCTGATCGAGCTTCGGCACCGGCGGGGGGTACTTCATCGGCGGCGGCCTGTCGGCCTCGACCAGGAGGCCCTTGCTCGCACACGCATATCCGCCGGCCGGCAGGCCGTAGAACCCGCCCTTGCAGCTCTCGTGCTCGACCTTCTCGGTCGCCATCATGCGGGTCCCGATCCGCAGATACCCGAGCTTGTCGGAGGTCATGTCTGGCCGGGAGTAGACGGTCACCACCTCGTAGCCGGCCAGGGCGTGCAGCTTCAACGACTCGGGCGTCGGCACGCCGAGCGGCGGACGGATCAGGCCATAGCCCTCGGGCGGGCGGATCTCGTCATCCGCTGCAGGCTCGGCTGGGACCGCAGCCTCGGCCACGGTCGTCCCCGACGTATCGGGCGCAGAGCCATCGTCGCCGCCGGCATCACCGGGGGCCTCGGCCGAGTCTTCCGGCTCCGGCTCCGGGAGCCGTGTCTCCGAACGCCGCTCGGCGATCACGGGAGTCGGCAGCTCGGCCGGCGATTCGGTCTGCGGAGCCGAATCGCAAGCAGCGAGACCGAGTGCCAAGAGCCAGTTCCTGGGCGATCCGGGCATGCGGAGTGCATAGCCTACGCCGGGCACGAGGGGAAGATTTCCGCCCATGCCCTGGCGAGACCCAAATAAAAAAGCCCCCTTCTTACGAAGGGGGCATAGCGCTGGCGGCGTCCTACTCTCCCACAGGGTCTCCCCTGCAGTACCATCGGCGCTGGAAGTCTTAACGACCGAGTTCGGGATGGGATCGGGTGTGGCCCTTCCGCTATAGCCACCAGCAAAACTTGTCGACGAGCTGCGAGGAGAGTGACGGCGGAGCCATCGAATCGCCTCGCAAGAGATCCTTGTACGCTGTGCACGGGGCTCCATCTCGGAGCGGGCCATTTGGCCTTTGTGCAGGTGTCGCTCGGAACCTCGGACTGCAAACCGCCACACGGGACGGTGCCCAAGGTCAAGCCGAACGGTCGATTAGTACCGGTTAGCTCCGCGCGTCGCCGCGCTTCCACACCCGGCCTATTAACGTCGTCGTCTACGACGGACCTTCAGGGAATCCTCATCTTGTGGTTGGCTTCCCGCTTAGATGCTTTCAGCGGTTATCCGTTCCAGACATGGCTACTCGGCAATGCTCTTGGCAAAACAACCGAAACACCAGGGGTCTGTCCATCCCGGTCCTCTCGTACTAGGGACAGCTCCACTTCAAGATTCCTGCGCCCACGGCAGATAGGGACCAAACTGTCTCACGACGTTTTGAACCCAGCTCGCGTACCGCTTTAATTGGCGAACAGCCAAACCCTTGGGACCTACTACAGCCCCAGGATGCGATGAGCCGACATCGAGGTGCCAAACCACGCCGTCGATGTGAACTCTTGGGCGTGATAAGCCTGTTATCCCCGGAGTACCTTTTATCCGTTGAGCGATGGCCCTTCCATTCAGAACCACCGGATCACTAAGGCCCACTTTCGTGCCTGCTCCTCTTGTATGAGTCGCAGTCAAGCTCCCTTATGCCTTTACACTCTTCGGCTGGTTTCCAATCAGCCTGAGGGAACCTTTGCGCGCCTCCGTTACTCTTTCGGAGGTGACCGCCCCAGTCAAACTACCCACCAGGCAGTGTCCCGGACCAGGCTCACTGGTCACGGTTAGGCTTTCAGACTTCTCAGGGTGGTATTTCAACGTTGGCTCCGTGGAACCTAGCGGCCCCACATCATAGCCTCCCACCTATCCTACACAGACAAGTCCGAAAACCAGTGCCAAGCTGCAGTAAAGGTTCACGGGGTCTTTCCGTCTTGCCGCGGGTACGGGGCATCTTCACCCCGATTTCAATTTCGCTGAGTCCCGGGTCGAGACAGTGGGGAAGTCGTTACGCCATTCGTGCAGGACGGAACTTACCCGCCAAGGAATTTCGCTACCTTAGGACCGTTATAGTTACGGCCGCCGTTTACCGGGGCTTCGATTCGATGCTTCGCTTGCGCTGACATCTCCTGTTAACCTTCCGGCACCGGGCAGGCGTCAGACCCTATACGTCGTCTTGCGACTTCGCAGAGTCCTGTGTTTTTGGTAAACAGTCGCTACCCCCGATTCTCTGCAACCCCCAAAGGCTCATGGCGCGAGGCCCGTCACCCTCAAGGGCACACCTTCTCCCGAAGTTACGGTGTCAATTTGCCGAGTTCCTTAACCCGAGTTCTCTCAAGCGCCTTGGGATGTTCTCCCCACCCACCTGTGTCGGTTTACGGTACGGTCAGCACAGCGGTACTCTTGTACGATGCTTTTCTTGGAAGCTTGGACTCACCGAGTTGTCCGCCTTGCGGCGACCCTCATCACCTCTCGGCGTTGCCCGCGCGTTTGTGGCCAGATGCCTCCTACGCGAGCCGCCTACCGGCTTGAACGACCATCCATCAGGTCGCTCGGCTATCCTCCTCCGTCCCACCTTACAAAACCATCCGTGCTGGTGCAGGAATATTCGCCTGCTTCCCATCGACTACGCATTTCTGCCTCGCCTTAGGGACCGACTAACCCTGAGAAGATGATCTTTACCCAGGAACCCTCGGGTTTACGGCGACCGGGTTTTTCACCCGGTTTATCGCTACTCATGCCAACATCAGCTCTTGTCTGCACTCCAACGCTCGTTTCCGTACGCATT
>NZ_JAPNJW010000001.1:2215000-5977500 GCF_026626745.1 Nannocystis sp. RBIL2 | reverse complement strand
TGATGACCACGTCGTTCTCGAAGCTCTCGAACATGAAGTTCAGGGCTCGCAGCGGCACGATCGTCCCGCAGGTGGCGATGTCGATGTCGACCCGGAAGCTGCAGATCCCCTTCGGGTCGTACCAATCCGGGTAGGTGTGCGCGCAGAGGTGGCTCTTGGTGAGGTGGGCGCCGACGGTCGTGTGGCCCATCACTTCGTCGGCGACCTTCTTTTGTCCGAGATCGCTCATCAGCACCAGCGAGCTCGCGCCCTGGGGTTCGTAGTCCTGGGCGGAGACGGACAGGACCTCGGCATCGATGATGTGCGCGATCTCGCGCAGCATGTCGGTGATGCGTTCGGCGCTGAATTTCTCGTCGATATAGCGGACGTAGGCGTGCCGTTCGTCGTCGGTACGGGCGACGAAGAAGTCGTAGAGGTTGAAGCTGACCACCTTGGTCAGGTTGTTGAAACCCTGCAGGCGGACGCGTTCGCGCGGGACGAACATGGCCGGGGACGATGGCCGGGGACGCCGGTCGAGTCAAGCCTCGGCGGCGAGTGCGACGGCCAACACCCGCGGAAGGACTGGCCTTTTTTGCGCTTGCGCCCGCCTAGTGCCGTCCCGGACACTCCCTGCCTATGCTTGGGTTCTCCTCGGCCGCAGCATTTGCGTTCGCGCTCGCAGACCCCGACCGGATCCCGAACGACGTGGCGATCGCCATGTCGCCGACCGTCGGGTGGGTCATGGTGGCTTGCGCCGTTTTTGCATGCCTGATCTTCCTGCTCCAAAGCGAGCGCTGGCGGCGCTGGTGGCTGACGAACGAGGACCCGCGGCCGGTAGCGGCGTTTCGCATCGTCTTCGCCTTCCTCTGCATCTGCAACATCAACGACCTGTGGGAGTACTTCACCTTCCTCTTCTCGGACGAAGGCATCTTCATCAGTGATGCGGCTCGCCAGCTGGTAGCGCCGGCGCAGTTCAAGGGCTTCGGCGACGGCATCGGCGACGACCCCTACGGCTTCTTCGATGTCCCGGCGGTCCTCGAGTTCTTCAAGGGCCACAAGTACTCGCTGCTGTACTTCTGGGACACGCCCACGGCCATGTGGGTGCAGCTCATCGGCTTTTACACCGTCACCGTCCTGTTCATGTTCGGGTGGAAGACGCGGGTGATGGGCGTCTTGAGCTTCCTGATGATGAACAGCTTCTTCCTCCGGAACCACCTGTTCTGGGAGGGCACGGAGCTGGTCTATCGGGTGTTCTTCTTCTACCTGCTGCTGGCCAAGAGCGGCCACGCGTACAGCATCGACAACTGGCTGCGGACCCGGAAGCTGCGCAAGCAGGGCCTGTTGTCCGAGCGCCACGGGCCCGGCGGCGGCGCCGGTGTGGCTCCGAGCCCCGAGCACCCGCAGGGCCTGCAGGCGGTCTACCGGCTGATCCCGGCGTGGCCTCGCAACCTGATGATGCTCAACCTCGGGGTGCTGTACTGCTTCACGGGCGTGGTCAAAAACGGCCACGTGTGGGCCAAGGGCGACGCCCTCTACTACGCCCTCAACATGGACCACTTCTACCGGTTCTACCCGCAGGAACTGTCGTCCATCCTCGGCCTCAACATGTTCCGCCTGGCCACGTGGATCACCCACTGGTTCGAGGCCTTGTTCCCCCTGATGGTGCTCGGCACCATCATCCGCTGGGGCATCCGCGAGCAGCTGCCTCGGCTCGAGGGCTGGCGCCTGTGGGCGGTGCGCGCCTGCTGGGTGGCGTTCGGCCTCGGCTGCCTGGCGGTGGTGCTCATCACCCTGCCGGTCCATCACGTCGAGCTGCCCAAGAGCTGGTGGACCACCCAGCGGGTGCAGATTTTCACCGCGATCGGCTGGGTCGCGCTGATGGCTGCCATCGGCGGGCTGTTCTGGTGGCTGGGTCGGCGCCCGCCGACGGTGAAGATCCGCGGCAAGCGCTACCTGCTCGACCTCGACTGGTTCTGCCGGTGGTTCCTGGGCCGGCGGGTGTGGCTCACCTGCGGCCTGGTGTTCCACGGCAACCTCCAGCTCCTCATGAACATCGGCATGTTCCCGCCGATCATGATGTCGACGTACCTGTTCTTCCTGCAAGGCGACGAGCCGGGGCGGATCCTCAGGTTCTTCGGCCGCGGCCTGGCCAAGGCGTTCCCGTGGCTGCCGCTCCCGGCCGACGTGCGCCGCGGCGAGCCGCCGCTGCCGGCCGAAGATCGCACCTTGCCGCATCACCGCCGTGACGGCCGCCGCCTGCCGCCGACCGTGCTCTACGGGCTGCTCGTGGTCGCGATCGTCGGCGTGGTCCTGCACGCGAGCCCGCTGGTGCCCTGGTTCAAGGTGAGCGTGCTCGGGCGCGAGGAGACGGCGCCGGGGGCGAACCTGGGGCTCCACTTCGCCTGGACCCTGATCGCCATGATGTCCTTCATGACGATCTACACCTACGTGCAGGGCCACCGCGGGACGAAGCACTTCGTCCTCAAGCTGATCGGCCTGGCGATCGGGATCGTCGTCTACGTGGCGCTGATGAGCCTGACCGGCGAGACCACGCAGGAGAAGGACCAGCTGCTGTACTACAAGCTGGCGGCGACCGGCACGCTCCTGCTCGTGGTCTGCCTCAACCAGGTCCCGGCGATCCACCGCCACCTGGCGAAGATCGGCCTGACCTTCTCGCCGCCCGACCGGCCCAAGCGCGAGCCCGACATGCCGGCGATCGACCCGCAGACCGGGCACACGATCGCGCCGTGGGCGTACGGGCCCGGCGGCCGCCTGTTCATCGGCTCGCTGGTCCTCTATCACATCATCGCCATCGCCATCTGGGAGCTGCCCGAGAAGGACTGCATCTCGACGTTCCGGATCAAGGCGCGCGAGCCGTTCTCGACCTGGGTGCTGGCGACGCAGACCGACCAGCAGTGGGGCATGTTCGCGCCCAACCCCCCGCGCCACAACGTGCTGATGCGCACCGTCGTGACCGACGACACCGGCGAGCGCTGGGACCTGCGGACCGACACCTACGCGCTCGAGCGCAAGCCGATCCCGTGGGTCTGGAACGACCGCATGCGCAAGATGAACCGGCGCATCATCGGCGGCGAGTCGGGGAAGGGCGACTGGTACCAGCAGTGGTATGCGCGCTTCATCTGCCGCCAGTGGGCCCTGAGCCACCGCGGGGCGATGCCGCAGAAGGTCGAGCTCTACAAGGTCTCGTACCGCATGCCGGCGCCGGAGATCGTCGCCAAGCAGGGCTGGTACGTGCCCGAGAAGCTGCTCTACGACACCGGCCGCGAGGAGCGGCAGCACACCACCAAGTGCGCGTCCTCGGACCACGGGCAGCTGCCGAACTTCATCCGCGAGCGCCACGGCCTGCCGCTGCTCGAGGAGGGCGTGTTCAAGCCGTGGATCCACAACAAGAAGAAGGCGTGGGACAAGCGCTACGACCCGCCGAAGACCACGGACGGGACCCGGCCGACCTCGACCTCGACCACCGCCGGCAAGCGCGCCGCGACGGTGAGGCCGTCGCTGGCCAAGGGTGAGGGCGAGGCCGCCGCGCCGGAGCCGGCGGAGACGAAGCCGCTGGCGAAGCCGGTCGACTGAGACACGGCACCTCACAGCGGGAGGCCCGGCGCACTGCCGGGCCTTTTGTTTTAATCCGTGCGCATGCTGCTGGGCCTCCTCGCGGACGAACGGATCCCCAACGCCGAAGCGCTCGCGCTCTCACCGACCGTCGGTTGGTGGATGCTGCTCGGCTTCGTCTTCTTCGTGAGCGCCTGCATCTTCCACCGCGAGGCGTTCCGCCGGCTGTTCCTGCGCGCCGAGGACCCGCGGACGATGGCCCTGTTCCGCATCGTCTTCGGCCTCGTCACCCTGTTCAACATCAACGGCCTGTCCGACCTCTTCATCTACCTCTTCACCGACGAGGGGCTGTTCCTCACCGACGTCGCGCGCGAGGTGTTCGCCAAGGAGCAGTTCGTCGGCTTCGGCGACGGCATCGACCCCGAGCCGTACGGCTTCTTCGACTGGGGCGGCGTCGTCGAGTGGCTCAAGGGGCCGAAGTACTCGCCGCTGTTCTTCTGGGACTCGCCGTCGGCCTTCTGGTTGGTCCTCGGCGCGTTCGAGGTCGCTTGCGTGTGCATGATCGTCGGCTTCAAGACGAACATCACCAAGTGGGTCACCCTGCTGCTGTTCCACAGCATCATCCTGCGCAACCAGGTGTTCTGGGAGGGCACCGAGAACGTCTACCGCTGCTTCCTCCTGTACCTGTGCATGTCGCGGTGCGGCGCCGCCTACAGCGTCGACAACTGGCTGCGCTGCCGTCGTCTGCGCAAGCAGGGCCGCCTCAGCGAGCGCGACGGCCCGGGCGCCGGCGCCGGCGTCGCTCCCAGCCCCGAGCACCCGCAGGGCCTCGAGGCGGTCTACCGGCTGATCCCCGCGTGGCCGCGGATGATCATGATCCTCCAGCTCGCGGCGCTCTACTGCTCGACCGGCACCGTCAAGAACGGCGACATCTGGGCCAAGGGCGACGCCTTCTACTACGCGCTCAACCTCGACCACTTCTACCGCTTCGAGCCGCAGCAGCTGTCGGCCGTCTTCGGCACCAACCTGTTCCGCATCAACACGATCATCACCCACTACTGGGAGGCGTTCTTCCCGCTGGTCGTGCTCGGCCTGGTGGTCCGCTTCGTCCGCCGCGAGCAGCTGCCGCCGCTGCCCGAGTGGCAGCGCTGGGCCGTGCGCGCCTGCTGGCTCGGCCTCGGCCTCGTCGGCCTGGTCGTCGTCTACATCACCCTGCCGTTCCACATCCCCGCGCAGCCGCGCGCCGGCATGGCTGGCCTGGCGACCTGGCAGCGGTGGTTCCCGGTGGTCTGGCTGGCCGGCATGGCGGTCGTCGGCGGCCTCTTCTATTGGCTCGGTCGGCGTCCGCCCACCGTCACGCTCCGCGGCCGTCGCCTCACCCTCGACCTCGACTGGTTCTGCACCTGGTTCCTCGGCCGCCGGCTGTGGCTCGGCCTCGGCCTCGTCTTCCACGCCCACCTGATCGTGATGATGAACATCGGCTGGTTCACGCCGGCGACGATGGCGACCTACATCGCGTTCCTCAACGGCAGCGAGGTCGCCTTCCTGCTGCGGGCGATCGGCGAGCGCCTCGGTCGCGTCGGGCTACCTGTCCCGAAGGACATCACCCGCGGCGACGCCCCGCTCCCGGCCGAGGACCCGAGCTTGCCGCACCTCCACCGCGACGCCGCGGCCCTGCCCGCGTGGGCGCTGTGGGGCGCGCTGGCGGTCGCCGTCGGCGGCGTCTACGTCGCCGCAGAGACCGACCTCGGCGTCCCGTGGGCGGCCACCGGCGCGGTTATCTTCGCCGGCCTGGCGGTGGTCGGCTTCGGCGTCGCCCAGCGGCGCGGCGCCCAGCAGCTGCCCGCCATCGACCCGCACTCCGGCCGCGCGCGGCGCCCGTGGGCCTACGGCTCGATGGGCCGCTTCCTCGCCGGCACGTTCGTCGTCTACCACTGCACGGGCGTGGCGATCTGGCTGCTGCCCGAGAAGGACAGCCTCGGCGGCGAGGGCAAGGACGGCTGGCGGGTGCGCGCGCAGGACCCGTTCAAGTGGTGGATCCGCACCAGCCAGACCGCGCAGGGCTGGAAGATGTTCGCGCCCAACCCGCCGCGCAGCAACATCTTCATGCAGGTCATGGTCACCGACCACGAGGGCAACGGCTTCGACCTCAACACCGACGTCTATCACCCGGCCAACAAGCCGATCCCGTGGCTCGGCTACACCCGCCAGCGCAAGATCAACCGCCGGATCATCGGCGGCGAGGGCGGCAAGGGCGAGTGGTACCAGAAGTGGCACGCGCGGTGGGTCTGCCGCGACTGGGCCCTCAAGCACGGCGGCCAGGCGCCCAAGAAGGTCGAGCTCTACAAGCTCTCGTACACGATCCCCACGCCCGAAGAGGTCGCCAAGAGCGGCCCCTACAAGCCCGAGGAGCGGCTCGCGGCCAATCGCTTCCGCAAGCTGGTCTACACCGGCGAGTGCACCGACATCAACGCGCAGCTGCCCAACACCATCCGCGCCCGCCACGGCCTGCCGCTGCTGGCCCCGGGCGAGTTCCGCCCGTGGGTGAAGAACCACCTGAGCGCGTGGAACAAGAAGAAGCCGAAGTCGCCGCAGATCCCGTGGATCGTGCTCGTCAGCGTCGTCGTGGTCGGCGCCGCCGGCCTGCGCTGGCGCCAGCTCGACCGCGACAACAAGCGCCGCGCCATGGCCGAAAAGACCTAGCGCTCAGGACATGTTCTATCGGGCATGCTCTTAAAATCATGCCTGCGCGTCGCTCCGGTGGAGGGTCACTCGCCGCCAGCCGACGAGCGCTGCGGTCCAGCCTCGGGCGGCCCCTCGCAGGCGGCGCCGCGCACCTGCCGGTCGCGCGGGGGCCCGACGGCCCGGAGGTGCGCATCCTCGGCACCTGCGCGAACGGACATGCTCCTTGGGGCATGTCCTCGCGGGCAGCCTGCTACTCTTTCTTGCCCTCGCGCGCCGCCTCGCGGGCCCGGGCGCGGCGCCAGCGCCACAGCTTCAGCGCGGCGCTGGTCGTGGTCTCGCGCAGCGCCGAGGTGAGGCTCTTGCGCGTACGGCCGTGCTCGTCGCGGGTGCTCTCCGCCAGCTTGGCGCCGAACCACAACCCCGCGATGATCCCCGCGATGAGGACGAGGATGGTGAAGATGGTGTTGAGCAGCTCGGTCATGGCGTGTGGCTCACAGGAGAGGCGCCCCGAGCAGTACCCGGAGCCAGTGCGGGTACAAAAGTAGCAGAGTCGTCATCGGCAGCCGCGGCGGTTGCGACGCAGGCGCCTCTGCGGGGCTCTCCGCGGCCACGGGCGCGTTCGGACAGGTGCAGCCCCAGCTGGCGGGCAGGCGCGGGCAAGCGGTCTCGGCGATGAGCCGGTGGCCCTCGGCGTTCGGGTGGATATGGTCGAAGCTCCGCAGCTCGGTGCGCAAGAACCAGCGCGGCACCTCGGCGGCCTCGGCAGCGTCGGCCTCGAGCGCCGCAGCGCGCGCCGTCTCGTCGAGCTCGGCGTGCTGCCGCTTCCACAGCCCGTCCTTCGTCAGCGCGGTGCGCATCGCCTCGAGGTCGCGCAGCGGCGCCGTGGTGGCGCGCAAGGACGAGCGGTAGAGGTCGACCGCGACCTCCGGCAGCTCCTCGGGTTGCCACGGCGCGTCGGCGCCGGCGGCTCGCTTGCGGGCGTAGTCGCCGAGCGCCTGCTGGGGCGCCAGCGCCCCGAGCACGAAATCGACCACCGTCCGCGTCGCTCGCAGGTAACGCAGCCCGGCCGCCCCGGCCCAGCGCTTGGGGTCGGTGTCGTCGCCCCACGGCGTGAGGCTGAACGCGACGACCTTGAGCCCGCGAGCATGGGCCAGAGTGAACAGCTCGCGGATGTCGTGATTGGTCCGCTCGGGCGTGCCGACGCTGTTGAGCCCGCCCTGGAACACCAGCCAGTACTCGAGCTCCGGGTCGCGCAAGTTGACGTACGGGTTCTCGAGGAACTGCTGCTTGAACCGCTGCTTGAGCTGCAGCGCGCCGAAGCCGACCTTCGACAGGTTGCGGACCTCGACGTTGCGGCACATCTCGGCCAGGCGCTCGGCGTACGGCTGCTTGGGCCAGGCGCCGATCGACCCGGCCAGCACCACCACCTTGACCGGGCGCTCCTTCTGCTTGAAGCGCCACGTCGGCGGCGGCTCGACCTCGGGCGCAGCGGCCACCGGCTCGGGCTCCTGCGCCCGCGCCCCCGTCACCCACAACCAGCTCGCCAACAGTCCGACGACCACGCCACGCATGACTCACTCCACCACGACGAAGGACGCGGCCGCCAGCTCGATGCCGTCGACCGAGACCACGCGCGCCTTCCAGCTGCCGATGTACTCGCGCCGCAGCACCAGATAGGCCCGGGTGCGGTACGCGTGCAGCTCGGGGATCTGCATCGCCCGCCGACGAAACAGCTCGCCGTCCTTCTCCCACAGCACGTCGACCTTCTCCTCGACGCGGCTGTGGACCACCCGGAAGCACACGTTGACGGCCCCGTGCCGGGTCAGCGAGAACTTGTCCGACTCGCCGGTGCAGCCCTCGCGCTCGTAGGCCTGCCCGACCCAGATCTTGTCGACGTGGATCCCCGAGGCTCCGATCGCACCCACCGGCGGCTCGTCGTGGATCCCCACCGGCAGGCGCTCGAACACGCGGGCGATCGCCGGAGGCGTGCCCGGCGGCACGGTGCGCGGACCGGTAGCACGCGGGTCGTCGAGCTCGGGCTCTTCGTCGGCGGTCGGCACGTGCGCCGCGGGCAGACGGATCTCGCGCGCCGCAGCCGGCGTCGGCGTGGGCCCGGGTCGCTCCGCGCGCTCGATCCCGTCGTCCTCCGCCGCGCCGCCGCGCTCGACGCGAGGCACCTCGAGGTTGCAAGCCAGGCACGCCAGCGCCGCTGCAGCGCCCTGCAGCCCGCAGCGACTCGCGCCCCTCGGGACGCCATTGCCTGTTCGTCGCACGCTCGCGGCCTTCACGCGGTCGGGGGTGTACCGCGCAGCGCATCCTAACCGGTGCGTTCGCGGCCTCACAACCCGCTCGTCCGCAAACGCGTCATGAACCGGCCCCAGGGGCGTCCTGTGCGCTTGCTCATCGGCACGCGGCGGTCTAAAGAGTGCGGCATGCTTCGCGCTCCTCTGAATTGCTTCGGTACCGTCGTCCTGGCCGGCCTCGTGGTCGCCTGCACCACGCCGCACCACGCCGGCAAGGTGCCGAAGGAGAGCCCTCCCGCACCAGCACCCGCCGCCGCGCGGCCGTTGCCGGCCGGTAGCGCCGAGGGGGCCCCCGAGAGCCTGCTGCACGAGTACGAGGCCCGCGAGGTCGCGTCCGCCGCCGAGATCGCGACCTGGCAGCTGCCCTTCCAGGCCAAGCGGATCGCCGTCGCGCTCCTGACCCTCGCCGCCAAGGACGACCTCGCTGGCCTGCCGGCCGTGTTCACCCGGCACGCGCGCTGGGGCATCCCCGACCGCCGCGAGTACGACGCCCGCCCGATCTTCGCCGACGGCGGCCGCGAGTTCTTCGACGTCTTCCGCGACGCCGCCAGCCGCTTCGCCCGCAAGGAGGCGTTCTTCTGCCCGCCGGTGGTCCCGCCCGCGGCCCAGATCTACGTCCGCAACGGCGCCGAGCCGATGTGGTGCGCCTACCTCAGCAGAGATGGCCTCGACGTCCTCGCGTTCAAGTTCGTCTACGAGAACGGCGGCGCCAAGATCGACTACATCGGCCTGCTGCCGACGCGCGCGCCCGGGATCCTGTCCGCCCGCAGGGAGCCGCAGCCGCAGCCGCAGCCGCCGCCGATGACGCCGCAGGTCAAGCGCGGCACCGGCCCGGTCGGCCCGTTCATGAGCTCCGGCGGCGAGACTGTGCCGCTGCAGATCGAGCGCCGCCCGCCCCCGGGCACGGTCAACCCGCCGAACCCGGCCGGCTCCCTCGCGACGCCGCCCGCCGGCACGCCCGCACCGACCGGCGGCGCTGCCTCCGGCCCGTCCGGCACCCCGTCGCCCGCGAGCACGGCCCCGGCCCCGGCGAAGGCCCCCGCCACCCCGGCCCCGGCGAAGGCCCCCGCTCCGGCTCCCGCGCATTGACCATTCGGGCATGTTTTAAAAGACATGCCCTCGAAGCCAGGGCGTGAAGGGCATGTCCATTCGGACATGCCCTTTCGTGCATTATCCTTCGGACATGTCCGAATCGCCGGCCAGCCAGGCGGCGATCGTGCGGTTGTCCTGCGGTCCGAGCGCCAGCTCCTCGCGCAGCGCGATCCAGTCGGCGGCCCAGCCCGCCTGCGGCTCCACGATCAGGTCGGCGTCGAGGTCGGCGACTCCGCGGAAGTTGAGGCGGCAGGTCTTCAGCTCGTGCGGACGCTCGGGGTGCCACAGCGGGATCCCGTACTTGCGGCAGATCCGGGGCCGGTGCGCATAGAGCAGGCAGGTCTCGCCGCTCCCGAGAGCCGGGCAGGCCGCGCCGGGCGCGTAGTTGCGGGCGCGGGCCACGATCTCGGCGCGGGTCGTCGCGTCGGCCGCCGCCAGCCCCTCGCGCAGCAGCGCGCCCTCTAACTCCGACACCTTGAAGCTCTGGCGGCAGCACTCGCCGCAGCCCGGCCGGCACTGGATGTGCTCGCGGTAGCGGGCGACCACCGGCGCGACGTCGCCGTCGACGATCCGCAGGTGGACGCGCAGGCGCTGCAGCGTCCTCGTCACGGTGAAGAGCGTCCGTCCTTCTGCTCGACGAGCGAACGATACGGCGACCACGCGTGCCGCTCGAGGAAGCGCCGCGCCGACAGCTCGCCGCGGTCGACCGCCGCCGCGTCCTCGGCCTGGCGCTTCAGCGACGCCTCGAGCGCCCGCGTGCGCATCCTGGCGGCCGCCTCGTCGTCGGGGTGGAGCTCGGCGAACAGCGCTGGCGACCCGCGGCCGCGCCCGACCCATGTCGCGTGCCACTCGGCCAGCTGCGCCCGCAGCTCCGGCAGGTCGACGTGCGCCGCCCAGCCGTCGCGCCCGACCAGCAGCGTCGTGAACGATCCGAGCCCCCCGCGGCCGCGCGCGCGGAGCAGCGCATCCACCTCTGCGAACGACACCTCGGCCTGCCCGTCCTGGTCGGAGCGGACCGTCATCACCGGCAAGCTCGTCCCGTCGCTCGCGCGCACCGACACCGCGAGCGGGCCGACGTAGCGGCGCACGTTGCAGCCGGCGAGCCGGGCCGCGCCGACGTCGAGCGAGGCTTGGCCCGGTGCGCGCAGCGGCCAGCGGCGACAGAGATGGGCCTGGGACAGCACCAGGCCCATGCTCGCCAGGCGCACCGTCGTGCGATCGACGATCCCGAACGACCGCTGACGGGTGGCCGCGAGGACCTCCTGGGCCGCCCGACTCTGCGTCGTGGCGCACTGCCCGGCGAGCTGTTCCCCGGCGGTCATGGCCGCCGCCACCGCAGCGCGGCAGGGCTCGGGCACGCGGGCGGCCACGGCGGCCGTCACTTGCGGATCGACCTCCCCGCGCACTGGTTCGCGGCCCCCGAGCCGCGCGCAGCCGGCGACCAGCAGCAACGCCGCCGCAGCGCGCCGCGCCGGAGCTCCGATCCCTTTGCCGCGCCGCACCGCGGGCAGCTTACCACGCCCGGCGCGCCCGCCGACTTGAGCCGAGGAGCGCGCTCGGGCACTCTCCCGGGCCATGTCTCTTGCACCCCGCCGTCTCCGCTTGAGCGCCAGCCTGACCCTCGCGCTCGCCGCCGCCGTCCCCGGCTGTCTCAAAGTACCGGTCGGCGACCTCGACGCGCCCGGCGGCAAGGAAGGCAACCCGGCCGAGGCCAAGGCCGTCATCGACCGCTTCGTCGCCGCGCTCGGCGGTGAGGAGGCGCTGCGCAAGATCGCCCAGCGCACCGTCGAGGCGCGCATGACCTTCCTGCCGGAGTCCGGCTGCACCGACAAGGACGAGAACTGCCGCAACACCGAGACCGTCGGCACCTTCACCTTGCAGTCGACCGCCGATCAGCGGCTCTACCGGCGCACCGTCATCGACAAGCAGATCGAAGAAGAGGGCTTCGACGGCAAGACCGGCTGGCAGTTCCGCCGCGGCTTCCTCGTGCTCGAGGACGAGGACGAGTCGGTCATCACCCGCGAGGACGCCGCGCTGCACTGGTACTTCGACTTCGACAAGCGGGGCATCAACCTCGCGCTGGAGAAGCCGCGCGACAAGGACTTCGACGGCAAGGCGCGGGTGCTGGACGGCGTGCGCTGGTCGACCAAGAACGACCTCGTGCCGCCGAAGACGCAGTGGTACGACCGCGCGACCGGCCTGCTCGCCGAGGAGCTGCTCGAGGACGACAAGGCCGAGCCGCCGATCAGCCAGCACATCATCTACGACGACTATCGTCCGATCGACGGCGTCCTCGTGGCGCACAAGATCCGCCTCGTCAACAAGTTCGGCGACCGCACCCAGGAGGTCGTGTTCGTGACCCAGCGGGTCGACCACGCCCCGATCAAGCCCGAGGTGTTCCAGGTCCCCAAGGTCCCGGCGCCGGAGAAGGCCAAGGACGAGAAGCTCGTCGCCCTCGCCAAGGCCCGCGAGGCCGCCGCCGCCGAGCCCAAGAACCTCGACGCCCAGGTCAGCCTCGCTCGCGCGCTGTGGGCCGCCTCGCACTTCGATGAGGCCGCCGACGCCGCCCAGGTCGCGCTCAAGCTGCAGCCCAAGGAGGCCGAGGCGCTGTGGATCCTCGCCCGCGCGCGCGTGCTGCAGGGCCGCTTCAAGGAGGCCGGGCCGCTGCTCGACCGCGCCGGCAAGGCTGGCGTGCGCGACGTCCTCGTCCACGCCCAGCGGGCCTGGATCGCCAGCCACCAGCGCGACTTCCCGGGGGTCGCCGACGCCCTCGACCACCTCGGCGAGGCCAACGCCCAGCTCGCCGGTCGCTACCGCAACTTCGCCGGCAAGCCGCTGCAGGTCAGCTTCAAGGGCAACGGTTGCACCGCCGAGCTGCCGATCGCCACCGAGGGCACCGTCACCTTCGTCGACGTCCAGATCGGCGAGGAGAAGGTGCGCGCGCTGGTCGACACCGGCGCGTCCGACGTCATCCTCGACGGCGAGGTCGCGGCCAAGCTGAAGCTCCCGGTCCGCTCGAAGTCGCGGCTCGGCGGCGAGGGCGGGCCGGAGATCGGCCACGGCCAGATCGAGGCGCTGACCGCCGGCAACGCCACGATCTCGGGGATCCCCGTCGACGTGTTCCCGCACCAGGTGCTCGAGCAGATGACCGGAGGCGTCGGCGCGGCGCCGCAGGCGGTCCTCGGCGCCCGCGTGCTCGAGCTGTTCCAGGTCAACTTCGACCTGCCGAACAACAAGCTCGTGCTCGTCAACCCGGTCGCCAAGTGCAAGTCGGCTCTGGCCGCCAACCGCACCGGCAGCGGCGCCCCGTTCTACCTCCACGAGACCCACTTCCTCTACGTGCTGGCGGCGATGAACGGCGCCGAGGGCCTGTTCCTCGTCAACACCGGCATGCAGGGCGTCGCCGTCACCGCCACCACCAAGGCGTTCGCGCGCGCCGGCATCGGCGCCCCGCCGCTGCGCCGCAACGAGGCCGCCCTCGTCGACGTCGCCGAGTTCACCGTCGGCGACGCCTTCAAGGCCCTCGGCCTCCGCGGCGCCTACGGCTACTTCGAGCAGAACGAGAGCAGCGACCAGTTCCGCATCGACGGCATGCTCGGCCTCGACTTCGTCGGCCGCGGCCGCCTCACCATCGACTACCCCGAGCGCAAGCTCTACTTCGCCGCGCCCCCCGCCGAGGCCGCCACCGCTCCGGCCGCCGCTGCTCCCGCGAAGGGCAAGTAGGCCGTGCCTGTCCTCTCGCACATGTTCGAAAGCGCAGCTGTGAAGCTGCGCTCGGCCTGCGCTTCCGAACATGTCCGAATGTACAGTCTTGGCATCGCCCCAGGACGGTCTCGCGCGCATCTCTTCCCTTTTTTAGAACATGTCCGAAGCAACACTTGACGATCGCGTCGGCTACCTCGCGGCCTGGGGCCTTTTGGGCGACCGCTGGGTCGAGCGACCGTACGTCGAGGTCGACGGCCGGGGCGTCATCGTCCGCACCGCGAGCGGGCGGCCGGCGGACGCGCCCACGATCGTCCACGACCTCGGCCGCAGGCTCCTCTACCCCGGCCTCGTCAACGCCCACAGCCACGCCTTTCAGCGGGCGATCCGCGGCGGCACGCACCGGCGCGGCGAGGGCGATCCGTCCAGCTTCTGGAGCTGGCGCGAGGCGATGTACCGCGTCGCCAGCAGCCTCGGCCCCGACGAGGTCTACGCCGTCACCCGCCGCTGCTACGCCGAGATGCTGCGCGCCGGCATCACCTGCGTCGGCGAGTTCCACTACCTGCACCACGCGCCCGACGGCACCCCGTACGCCGACGCGAACGAGCTGTCGCGCCAGGTCTTGCGCGCCGGCGCGGAGGTCGGGATCCGCGTGGTCCTGCTCGAGGTCTACTACGCCCGCGCCGGCGCCGACCGGCCGCCGCTGGCGGAGCAGCGCCGCTTCTGCGACGGCACCGTCGATCGTTACCTCGCCCGCGTCGACACCCTGCGCGGCGAGGGCCACACGATCGGCCTCGCCCCGCACAGCGTGCGCGCCGTCCCGCTCGCCGCGCTGTCCGAGCTCGCCGCCTACGCCCGCGCCCACGACCTCGTGATCCACGCCCACGTGTCCGAGCAGGGCCGCGAGAACGAGGAGTGCCGCGCCGAGCACGGCCGCACTCCGACCGAGGTGTTCGCCGACGCCGGCTGCCTCGCGCGTCCTGGCAGCTTCACCGCCGTCCACGCGATCCACCTCGAAGACCACGACCACGAGCTGCTCGCCGGCCACAACGTCTGCGCCTGCCCCACCACCGAGGCCGACCTCGGCGACGGCATCATCCCTGCCCCGCGGCACCGTCAGCACGGCACCGGCCTGGCCCTCGGCAGCGACAGCAACGCGGTGATCGATCTCGTCCAGGAGGCCCGCCTGCTCGAGATGCACGAGCGCCTGCGCGCGCAGGCGCGCCTGTGCCTCGCCGGTCCCGAGCCGGTCGCCCGCACCCTCCTCGACATCGCCACCGTCGGAGGCGCTCGCGCTCTCGGGCGCCTCGAGCTCGGCCGCCTCGTCCCCGGGAACCCCTTCGACGCCTGCGCCGCCGACCTCGACCACCCCCACCTCGCCGACCTGCCGGACGACCAGGCGCACGACGCCCTGTGGCTGTCGGGCACCGCCGCGGCCATCGACCGGGTGTTCGTCGGCGGCGTACGACGGCGCTAGGACACGGTGCGACGCCCTCACCTCGCGGTCGTCGCCACGCCCGCGAAGGCGCGTCGCGTGCATGCGCGCCCGCGAAGGCGCGCGAGGCGTGGGGCTCCCCGGGTGAGACCGTGCCTCCCTTCCTCGCGGTGTCGCCTGCACACGTGATCGGGAAGCCGCGCGAGGCGTGGGGCTAGACCCCCACTGCCGCCGGTGCTACGTCCGCACCGTGCGTCCTCTCCTCGTCCTCGTCCTCGCGGGCGTCGCCTGCACGAGCGCGACCGAGAAGTCGCGCCAGGCGTGGGACAAGGCCGTCACCGGGCGCGACGGCGCCAGCAAGGGCGCGGGCGGCAGCGGCGGCGGTCGCGGCAGCACTCGCGGCAGCGGGCCGCGGGACAACTGGCAGGCGCTCGCGCAGTTCGCCACCGACGCCAGCGAGGCCCTGTCCGGCGGCTCCACCACCGTCTCCGTGCCGCGGCTGGCCAAGCAGATGTGCAGCGAGGTGCCGGAGGCGCTGTCGGAGGACCCGCCGCCCGAGGCCGTCCGGTGCGCGCCGAAGTCCCCGTTCGCGGCGCTCGGCCACGAGTTCGAGCTCGAGCTCGGCCGCGACAGCACGATCGGCCTGGTCGCCCGAGACCTCTCCGATCAGGACAGCGGCGAACTGGTCCGTCAGATCATGCAGCGCCTGCGCGGCATCTGTCGCGAGCCGTGGGCCTCCGCGGGCCGCGCAGACAACGCTCTGGCCGACTTCCATCGCTGCCCGACCGCCACCGGCGCGGAGGTCGTGGTCGGCCGCTTCCCGACCAACTTGGCCGCGGGCCAGTGGCACTTCTCGCTGGCTGTACTCGGCCCGGGCTAATATTCTCCGGCCACCCGTATGGACACCCTCTCCACCGCGCCCACGAGCCACGGCGGGCTGATCTTCCCGCTCGACATGTTCCGACCGACGGTGTTGGCGGCCGTGATCGCCGAGCTGTTGCTCGGCAAGGTCCGCAACATCCTCGACGCGACGCTCGAGATCTCCCGGCACCCGACGTCGCCGCTGGCGCTGGCGCGGATCCACGGGAACGTCGTCGGCGAGGACCCCGCCGAGTTCTGGCGCACCAACCCGGACATCGCGCTGGCCGCCAGCCAGGCGGTGCCGCGGCAGTGCTTCGCCTACTACGTGCGCACCGGCCCCAACCACCGCGAGGGCTTCCTGGTGGCGCAGCGGGGCCAGGCGCTGGCCGCCGACGACAGCGATCGCGACGCGAGCGGGCAACACTGGCCGGTCACGCGCCTCGTCGATCAGCTGCGGATCTCCGTCAGCGACCTCGCCAACGGCTTCCCCGGCGGTCCGCGCATCGAGCTGTCGCTGATGGAGCCGACCGGCAACGACCAGACCCTGCTGATGACCCTGGTCGGCCAACCTCCGGGCGAAGCCGGCGACGAAGACCTCGACGACATGGGCGAGGAGCCGCCGCCCCCGCCGCCGCCCTCCCGCGGCGGTGGTGGTGGTCTCACGCAGGGCTTCTCGGCCCCGCCGTCGCCGAGCTCTGCGGGCCCCACGAGCGCCCCCAGCCAGCCCGCCAAGGCTCCCGCCGCCAAGGCGCCGCAGATCAGCGCCGCCGACGACGCCAAGCGCCGCGCCACGGAGCGCGCGGCCGAGTTGCAGGAGCTGCAGACGCGCAGCGAGAACGCCGCCAAGTCGCTGCGGTTCGTCGAGGACGAGCGCGGCCTCGTGGTCTTGGTCCCGGTCGAGCTGTCCGAGACCTCGGTGCTGAGCAACTACGCGGTGTCGGCGGTCGAGAGCTCGCTGCCCGACGGTCTGCCCGGCGCGTTGCTGAAGACGCTGACCGGTCGCTCGATCGACTTCGCGGTCAAGGTCGAGTTCTTCAGCGAGGTGTTCGTCGACGCCCAGCCGCTGAACCGCCCTAGGTTCGAGGAGCGCGCCAAGGAGATCGATCTCGGCGGCACGAAGGTCAAGGCGCTCGAGGTCCTGGCCCCGCGCCTCGGCATCGGCACGCTGCTGCGCCTCGGCAGCACCAACGTGTTCGTGTCCCGCCGCCCCGACGCCCCGCTGCCGGGCGAGCTGCTGCTCTCGCTGCTCAAGAGCTGAGGCCCGCGTGCATGCGAACCGGGATCCACCGGTTCGCTGCTGCGCCCCGGCAGCGACGACGTGCTCGTCTCCCGCGACTGCTGCTCTCGCTGATCGAGGGCTGAGCTCGTGTCACGTCGCCTCGTTTCCGCCCTCGGCAGGGCATGGCGAGGACCGGGAACGCTGTGAAACGCGCGTACGAGCCCGTTCGACGGCGCATCTCTTTCGCGGAGATCGCCTCTCGCGGGGGCTTCGGAGGCTCGCGCTCGCGCGGGAGCGCAGCTCGTCGCGCACGCACGCGCACGCGGGGCTGCCTTTGCACCTGCAAGATCGTCCGCAGCGCCGAGAGGAGATCACCTCGCCGGGTCTCGCTGGCGGTCTTTGTGCGTTGCGAGATCGCCTGTGAAGCGATCTCCGGTCGCGACGACGGCACCGTCTCAGGAGGAGAGCGGTGCCGTCTGCGCTGGATGGGCCGAGGAAAAATATCACCGGGCGACAAAGGGCATCGTCTCCCGGAGGGAGAGCGATGCGCCTGGTCGCCGCGGATGGTTACGCGGAGAGGTGCGTCTTGAGGCTCGACAGGATCGCCTCTTCGCGGGCGGCGATCGTGGTGTCGGCCGGGTCGCTGAGCTTGTCGCGGATCAGCGCCTCGAGGATCACCATGCGCTCCGGGTGCGGCGGCAGGTGCTGGGCGAGGCCCAGCTTGCGGCTGGCGAGCACCTTGAGGAAGGGTTCGATCTTGCGGATCTCTTGAGCGATCCGCATCGTCGCTTCTTTGCCCTCGCCTCGGCGGATTTGGAACTTCGGGGCGCAGCGTTCGACCGCTGCGACCAGGTCGCGGGCCAGGTCCACATCGACCTGATCTTCGACTCCGAAGCTTGCCACGACGATGGGTCGGCTCTGCGCCTTCTTGTTCCCCTCGCCGGACCACCAGACGTTGTGCGCGATGGACAAGTAGGTCCTGCGCGACTCACCACATCGGACTTTGTTTCTCCGCAGATACATAGGGATAATCCTTCCTCAGGCAATCCAAGGTTGCGTGCGTGACCCCGGCATCAGGCCGGCACCGTTTTGGACGCAGGTGCCGGGCAAACCTTCAACCTTGTCCCCGTGGTCTGTGCCCCTGTTTGCCTGCATCCCAAGGCCCCCTGTGCCCACGAACACAAGGCTAGCGTTTGCGCCAGAGGGTCGCCAGAGATTTCCGACTGCTGCAGCCAAATTGCTCAATTTCTTTGGGTTTTTTCACGCGTTTCGGGGCCGTGCGCGACTCCCGCGGCGCCTGATACCTGGGCCCACACGGCCAGTGGCTCTAGAATTCGCAGTTCCGCGGCGTCCGCGGGAAGGGGATGACGTCGCGGATGTTCTCCATGCCCGTCACGTACATGACGAGGCGTTCGAACCCGAGGCCGAAGCCGGCGTGGGGCGCCGTGCCGAAGCGACGGGTGTCGAGGTACCAGCCGTAGTGCTCGGGGTTCAGGCCCATCGAGCGGATCGCCTGCATCAACACGTCGAGCCGCTCCTCGCGCTGTGAGCCGCCGATGAGCTCGCCGATCTTCGGCACCAGCAGGTCCATCGCCGCCACGGTCTTTCCGTCGTCGTTGCGGCGCATGTAGAACGCCTTGATCTCGGTCGGGTAGTCGGTGACGAAGACCGGGCGTCCGACCAGCGTCTCGGTCAGGTAGCGCTCGTGCTCGGCCTGCAAATTCGCGCCCCAGTGGACCGGGAACTCGAACTTCTGGCCCGAGGTCTCGAGGCGGCGCACCGCCTCCGTGTAGCTCATGCGCTCGAAGTTCGACTCGAGCACGTGCTGCAGGCGGGCGACCAGGCCCGGATCGATCTGCTTGTTGAAGAACGCGAGGTCGTCGGCGCAGCGCTCGAGCGCCGTGCGCATGAGGTGCTTGACGAACGCCTCCGCCAGGGTCGCGTCGTCGTCGAGGTCGCACCACGCCATCTCCGGCTCGATCATCCAGAACTCCGCGGCGTGGCGGCTGGTGTTCGAGTTCTCGGCGCGGAACGTCGGGCCGAACGTGTAGATGTCGGACAGGCCGAGCGCGAAGGCCTCGCCGTTGAGCTGGCCCGACACGGTGAGGAAGCTCGAGTGGGCGAAGAAATCCTCGTGCCAGTCGACCGCGCCCTCGGGCGTGCGCGGCGGCTTGTTCACGTCGAGGGTGGTGACGCGGAACATCTCGCCGGCGCCCTCGGCGTCGGAGCCGGTGATGATCGGCGTGTGTACGTACACGAAGCCGCGCTGCTGGAAGAACTCGTGGACGGCCTGGGCGAGGGCGCTGCGGACGCGGAAGACGGCGCCGAAGGTGTTGGTGCGGGCGCGCAGGTGGGCGATGTCGCGCAAGAACTCGAAGCTGTGGCGCTTCTTCTGCAGCGGGAAGGTCGAGTCGGCGAGGCCGATGACCGACACCTCGGTGGCCTTGAGCTCGACGCGCTGGCCGGCCGCGGGCGAGGCGATGACCTCGCCGACGACCTCGACCGCGCTGCCGGTCGTCAGCTTGCGCAGCTGCTCGTAGTTGGCGAGCTCCGGATTGACCACGACCTGGAGGCTGGCGAAGCAGGAGCCGTCGTTGAGCTCGATGAACACGACTTGCTTGCTGTCCCGGACGGTGCGGGCCCAGCCCTTGACGCGCACGCCGGCGCGGGGGGGCTCGAGCTGGAGCACGTCCACGATCTTGGTCCGTGGAGTCTGCATGGCGGCCAGGAGCGTAGAACTGCTGGCCCGTGGTTCGCAAGTGCGGTACAGCGACGCCGCGCCCCATGACCGCCGCCTACGACCCGCCTGGCCGCGCCCTGAATCCGGGCAGGCCGTCGCTCTCGACCTCGCCGCCGACCTGGCTGCCGATCCACGAGCGCTTCGTCTCGCTGCAGGGTGAGGGCACGCTCGTCGGCGTCCCGAGCTCGTTCGTCCGCGTGTCCGGCTGCAACCTCCGCTGCGCGTGGTGCGACTCGCCGGCGACCTCCTGGGCGCCCTCGGGCCGTCGCACCGACCTGGCCGAGCTGGTCGCCTTCTGCGCCGCCGGGCCGCGTCACGTGGTCCTCACCGGCGGCGAGCCGCTCCTGTTCGCCGGGATCGCCGCGCTCAGTCGCCGGCTGCGGGCGGCCGGGCACCACATCACCGTCGAGACCGCCGGCACCGTGTGGCTCGAGGGGCTCGCGTGCGACCTGCTGTCGGTGAGCCCGAAGCTGCGCCACAGCACGCCGTGGGAGCGCGACCCGGCGCAGGCCGAGCGGCACGAGCGCGCGCGCCTCGACCTGCCGGTGCTCGCGCGGCTGATGGCGAGCTTCCCGTGGCAGCTCAAGTTCGTCGTCCGCGCCGACGCCAGCGCCGCCGACGTCGCCGAGGTCGAGGCGCTGCTGCGCGAGCTCGCGGTGCCCAACGACCAGCGCAGCCGGGTGCTGCTGATGCCCGAGTGCACCGACAGCGAGGCCCTGCGCGCGGCCTATCGCGCGCTGATGCCGATCTGCGTCGAGCGCGGGTTTCGCCTCGGCGAGCGGCTCCACATCCACATGTTCGGTCACACGCCCGGCACCTGAGCTCGCGGCGCGCGGAGGAGTAAAACAAGGCCGTGCTCTACTCCTGGCTCAAGGCGTTCCACATCATCGGCTTCGTCGCGTGGTTCGCCGGGCTCTTCTACATCTTCCGGCTGTACGTCTATCACGTGGAGAACCGCGACAAGCCGGAGATCGCCCAGCTGCTCACCATCATGGAGCGGCGGCTGTACCGCGGGATCTGCTGGCCCGCGATGGTCTTCACCGCCGCCTTCGGGATCGCGCTGTTCGTGCAGATGCCTGGCTTCTACATGGCGCAGGGGTGGTTCCACGCCAAGCTGCTCGGGCTCCTGCTGCTGATCGGTTACCACCTGTACTGCGGCAAGGTCCGCAAGGACCTCGCCGCCGGGCGCTGCAACCTGACCTCGCGGCAATGTCGGCTGCTCAACGAGGTGCCGCTCGTGCCGCTGTTCCTCATCGTCATCATGGTCGTCGTGAAGCCGCACTTTGGCGGCTGAGCGGCGCTGCTCGGCGGCCCGGCCGGTCGTTCGCGCCCGCGCGCCCGCCCGTACGACGCCGCCCGGGTTTTTTGCTATCCTGCCGAGGATGGTCTCACGGTCCCGCTGCGCGTCCTGCCTGCTGGCGCTGGCGGCGTGCGCGTGGCTGCCCGCCTGCGACGAGGCCGACGCGTCGTGCGCCGCGCTCGCCGACGAGGGCCTGCTGGTCACCGCGTACATCGACCACAACGGCAAGCAGGCGCGCACCGAGGTCGAGGTGCGGCGCGTCGACGACGACGCCGGGCTGTCGCTCGCATTGTGCAAGCGCAGCTCGCTCAGCGTCGACGGCACCGCAGCCACGCGCGTGCGCCGGCCCAGCGGCTCCTACGTGTACAAGGTCGACGGGGTCGACAGGGCCAAGGACGGCGGCCCCGTGACGCACGAGCTGCGGCTCGTCGACGACGACTACGAGGCCACCTACAGCGTCTCGGTCGAAGCGCCGGCGTTCGAGATCACCGCGCCCAAGGCGGGCGCCAAGCTGCCGCGCACGCAGGCGTTCGACGTCGCGTGGACGCCGGCGCGGACCGACGCGACGATCCTCGCGCGCATCGACGACGCCATCGACGGCATCGCCTGCCTGGCCGAGCCGATCGTGCTCGAGCTGCCGGACGGGGGCGCGGCGCAGGTGGCCCAGGGGCAGCTCAAGACCGGCTTGACCCGGCCCGAGCCGTGCAGCGCGACGCTCCGCCTGTCGCGCGTGGCCACCGGCGCGCTCGAGCCGAAGAGCGGCGCCTCCCGACTCCACGCCGACAGCCGCGCCTCGGTAGCGACCTGGCGCGAGCTCAAGTTCACGTCTGACCCTTGAGACATCCCATGAAACTGCCATCCAGAGGCGTACTCATCCGGATCTGCATCTACGTCCCGCTGCTCGCCTTCTTCGGCTGGCAGGCCTGCGAGAAGTACAAGGAAGAACAGCGGGCCGAGCAGGAGCTGAAGGCCGCGCCGGAGATCGAGGGTCGCAAGCACACCTTCACGCTGCCCGACGGCAAGTCGGTCGAGGTCGTCGAGATCTCCGAGGACCAGGCGCGACAGATGGGGTTCGACCCCAGCAAGAGCGGGCCGCCGAGCAAGGCCGAAGCGCCCGCGCCCGCGCCCGCCACGGACGAGTCCAAATCGCCCCCGCCGGCCCCCGCACCGGCGAATTGACCGGATCTGCACGATCGCGTAACCCTCACGAGCCATGGAGCAGAAGGACTTCTTCAAGCGGTCGGCCAAGGCGCTCGAGCACATCGACGCCAACCTCGGCGCGCTCGAGCTCGAGGAGCTCGACGTCCAGCTCGCCGGCGACGTACTCACGCTCTCGTTCAAGGACGGCGCGCGCTTCGTCATCAACGCCCACAGCGCGGCCGGGCAGATCTGGATGGCCGCCGGGACCACCGCGTGGCACTTCGACTTCGTGCCCGAGCAGGGCAAGTGGATCGCGCGCAAGTCCGACGATGAATTGATGGCGACCGTCGCACGGGTGGTCGGCGCCAAGCTCGGGACCGAGGTGTCCCTTTGACCAGGTGATCGCGTGCGCGAGGTCCGACCTTCCTCGGCGGCTCTGGGCCTCTTCGCGGCGCTCGCGGCCGCGTGCTCGCAGATCACCTCCGAGACCGAGCTCCGCACGACCGTCCGCCCTGACGCCAGGCCGCTGGCCCAGCAGACCCGCGTGGTCGCGGTCGCGGTCGAGGCGCGCTGGTCGCAGCGCGGGCCCAGCCTCGAGGTCGAGCTCCGCGAGCTCCGCTCGTGCCAGACGGTGGCGCACCTGGCCGCGCGGCAAGAGGAGCGGATCGTCCGCAAGCCCGACGCGATGATCTACTTCGAGTACGGGCTGGCCGCGGTGGCGCTCGGGGTGTCGGCGCTGGCGTTCGCGCGGCCCGAGCTGTTCGCGGCCGAGGCGGCGTACGACGCGGAGCGCATGCAGTACGTCCGCGATCCGAAGACTGGCCGTCGCGTCGGCGGGGTGTTCACCGCGGTCGGCGTGGGGCTGTTGACCGCGGGCATCGTCGACAGCGTGCGCGCGCGCGACCGGGTGCGGGTCAGCGACACCGTGGCGCTGCGCGAGGGGCCGGTGAAGCCGTGCGATCCGCCCTCTGGACCGGCGAGCGGTCGCGCGGTCGAGCTGGTGCTCGGCGATCGCGTGCTCGGCAGCAACGCCGACGCGGAGGGCCGCGTGCGCTTCACGTTGCCGGCCGAGAACGAGATGTCCCTCGAGACAGATTCTTCTCCAAGAGCGCTGGCGGCGACGCTGCGGGTCGGGTTCGCGGGGACGCTGCCGATCTCGCTGGTCGCCCCGTACGCGCACACTGCGGACGCGCCGCACACGGGCACGGCCCAGTCGGGGGCGCAGTGACGGGTGTGCGGTTCTGGGGAGTCGCCCAGCTCGGCGCCCGGACGGCGAAGCGGAGGTCGCTGCGCAGAGCAGCGGTCGGCGCGAGTGAGGTGTCGATGACCACGGCGAGCGGAAGGACCAAGTCGCCGCGCAGCATTGTGGCGCGAGCGAGGTGTCGATGACGGCGCCGGCCCACGATGCTCGCCGGAGCGGGCGCGAGGACGAGGTCGCTTCGACACCAGCGAGGTGGCGATGACGGCGCTGGCGTACGTCGGGCTCGGCAGCAACCTCGGCGACCGGCTGGCGACGCTGCGCGCGACGGTCGAGGAGCTGCGCGCGGGGGTGATTCCGGCGACCGAGCTGCTGCGCTGCTCGCCGGTGTTCGAGACGCGACCGCTGGGGCCGTCGCTGCACCCGTTCCTCAACGCGGCGGTCGAGCTGCGGACGGAGCTGGCGCCGGAGGACCTGCTGACCGAGCTGCTCGCGCTCGAGGCGCGACACGGGCGGACCCGGCGCGAGCGCTGGGAGGCGCGCACACTCGACCTCGACCTGCTGGTCATGACCGAGGACGGCCGCTCGCTGCGGGTCGACACCGACCGGCTCGTGCTGCCCCACCCGGAGCTGGCCCGCCGGGACTTCGTGCTGGCCCCGCTGGCGGCGCTGCGCCCGGACCTGCGCCCCGGAGGCGGCGCCACGGCGGCCGAGCTGCTGGCTGCGCTGCCGCCTGCCGACCGCACGATCCTCGCGCACGACGGCTCGCCGCTGTGCTAGCTTCCCGGCGCCCAGGCGGATAGCTCAGCGGTAGAGCGGCGCCCTTACAAGGCGCGGGTCGCAGGTTCGAACCCTGTTCCGCCTATACCAGCAAGAAGGGGTCGAGCGCGCGGATGCCTCGGCCCCTTCTTGCTGCCTGCGCGCGACTGTTTTTCATGCGCCTGTCCTTCGGGGCAGATCACTGGCAGGCACGGTCGGGCCGAGCGCAGTCCCTTTCGACATGTCTCACCGGACATGTTTCGATGCGCTATCCTTGGAAGAAGGCGCGACGTGAACATCTCGGCTTCCGCGCTGCCCCATCGGACATGTCCTCACAGGCATGTCCTCCGGGACTTACAGCGACCAACGACAAAAGGCCGAGCGCACCGCGCTCGGCCTCCGTTCAGCGCGCGAACCCGGCCTTACGGGCAGGGGAAGATCGCGTCGAGGGCGGCGATGCCCTTGGCGACATCCTCGGCGGCGGGGCTCTCTGCGCTCCACAGGCCGGTGAGGTCGGCGGCGGCAGCAGCGTCGCGCTCCTCGGCCTCGCGGTCGAGGACGGGGCCGGCGACCTGCAGGAAGGCCCACAGCACGTTCGTCTCGGCGCTGCTGCACGCGGCGTCGATGTACTGCTGCATGTGGTCGCGGACGATCACGGCGTAGCCGCGATGGAGGCCCTGGTCGAGCTGCTCCCAGCCCTGCTCGAACAGGTCCTGCTGGTCGGCGGGCAGCTCCTCGAGCAGCGGGTAGTTGCCCATGTCCTGGGCGATGTCACGCCAGCAGCGGGTGGCCAGGATGCCGTCGTGGATACGCTCGTGGGCGTTGGCGCTGAGCGTGTTGACCTCGGCGCCCATGCCGATCGGGGCGTCGATCGCCTCGCCGCCGGTGTAGTAGGCCCAGGCCGAGTCGCAGTCCTTCGGCGCGACCGTGGCGCAGGTGTTGGCCTCCTTGTACACCGAGAGGTAGAGGAACCAGAGCAGGCCGCCGTGAATGCGCGCGGCGTGGATGTTGGGGTCGCCCTCGCCGGCCTGGCCGGCGGCGAACGCCTCGTCGACCAGCGGCTTCATCCCGGACGGGCCGACGCAGCGCTCGGGGTACTTGGCGGCCAGCGCCTCGACGGTGCACTGCTTGTCGGCGTCGACCTGCGGGTCCCACTCGTCTTCGGGGATCGCCGGGTAGTGCAGGTCTTCGCGGCGGACGAGGCGCGACTCGAGGCCCTCGGGCAGGACGTACTCGTTGCGCGCGGCGGTGAAGTCGTCGGCGGTCGGGTCGGCCTTGCGCCACAGCAGGTCGGCGATGTTCTCGTAGGCGACGATGCGGGCGATCGTGCTCGGCGGGCTGTCGACGAGGGTGTACGGGCCCGTGTCGGACACGCAGGCCGGCCACTCGTCGTCGGCCGAGTTGTTCTCGCGCGGCTGGTAGTCGGTGGCGAGCGGCTCACAGCCGGACTCGTCGATGCCCGGGATGTCGATGCAGGCGCCTTCCGTGGTGGTGCCCGGGTCGGTCGTCCCCGTGGGCTCGTCGGTCGTCCCGGTCGGCGTGTCCGTCGTCCCGGTCGGGACGTCCGTCGTGGCAGTCGTGTCGGTCCCGTCCGTCCCGTCGGTGGTGTCCGTGGTGGTCTGGTCGGTGGTCGGGGCGGTCGTCGGCGAATCGGTGGTGCCCGGGTCTTCGGCCGGACAGGCGGTGAGCGCCACCAGGGCGGTGCAAAGGGCTAAATTTCTCATGGGTAACTCTCGGTGTGGGTTACCCGCGACGGTATCCACGCCGGTACCCTCGGCCTACGGCATTTCCCCGCGGTCCGTCTCAGAGGGGATCCACCCGGCGCGAAAATCGCCCTGGATGGCCCCCACGATCGGCCCAGCACCTGCCCGAATGTTCTTATGCGTCGGGCGAGACGAGGCCGATGCGGATCGCGTGGCGCACGAGGCCGGCGACGTGGTGCACGTCGAGTTTGGCCATGATGCGGCCGCGGTGGCCCTCGACCGTCTTCACGCTGAGACTGAGCTGGCGCGCGATTTCCGGGCTGGAGCGGCCCTCGGCGACGAGCTGGAGGATCTCGCGTTCGCGGTTCGTGAGGGCGTCTCCCGGCTGCGGTTCGCGCCCGCCGGGCCTGGCGTCGCGCCGCGAGTCGTGGAGGACGATCTTGGCGATCGACGGGCTGAAGAAGGCGTCGCCGTGCGAGACGGCCTGGATCGCGGCGACCAGGTCGGACAGGCCGGAGCCCTTGAGCAGGTAGCCGCTGGCGCCGGCGCGGATGGCGGGGCGCACGTACTCCTCGCCGGAGTGCATCGACAGGATGAGCACCTGCGTGGTCGGGAAGTCCTTGCGGATCGCTCGCGTGGCGTCGACGCCGTTCAGCTCGGGCATGCCGAGGTCCATGATCGCGACATCGGGCTTGTGGGCGGCGACGGCCTCGACGGCGGCGCGGCCATCAGCGACCTCGGCCACGACCTCGATGTCGTCGCGCACGTCGAGCAGCGCGCGCAGTCCCTCGCGCACGATCGTGTGGTCTTCGGCGAGGACGACCCGGATGGTCTTCTTGGTGCTCACGCGCGGACTGTATCATGCGACGACGACGGCCGAGTCGTCGCCGTCGTCGCTCAGGGCCCGCCGCGGCAGCTCGACGCGGATGGCGGTGCCGGAGCCGGGCGCGGTGTCGATGCGGAGGTTGCCGCCCAACAGCTCGACGCGCTCCCGCATGCCGACGAGTCCGCGGCCGCCACTTCCCTCGCCGCGCTCGCCGGGGACAAACCCTCGACCGTTGTCACGGACCTCCAGCACGATGTGCGCGGGCTCGACCCTCAGGACCACCCGCAACTCGCTGGCGCAAGCGTGGCGTGCGGCGTTGGTGAGCGCCTCTTGGATCACCCGGTAACACACGCTCTCGAGCGCGGCGGACAGCCCGCCGTCGGGGACCTCGAGCTCCCGCGAGATCTCGAGGTCTTCGCGCTCGAAGTCGTCGCACAGCCGCTCGATCGCGGCGACCAGGCCGACGTCGTCGAGGATCGCCGGGCCCAGCATGCTGACGGCGCGGCGGATCTCCTCGAGCGTCGCGTCGACGATCGTCAGCGTCCGCGCGGCCATCTTCGCCACCTTGCTGTCGGGTTCGGCGAGCTGGACCATGAGCTGGAGGTTGATGCGGATCGCCGTGAGCGCCTGGCCGGCGGAGTCGTGCAGCTCGCGGGCGATGACGCGCCGCTCGGCCTCCTGGAGCAGCACGGCGCGCGCCGACAGCTCGCGCAGGCGGCCCTCTTTCTGCCGCAGCTGCTCGTAGGCCTCGCTGAGCTGCGACGAGCGCTCGGCGACCTGCTGCTCGAGCGTCTGGTTGAAGCGGGCGAGCGCGGCCTGGCTCTGTTCGATGCGGCGTTCGGCGCGGGTGATGGCGCCGAGTGGGATGAAGTAGAGCAGGCCGGCGAGGCCGACGCCGAGCAGGCCGAACGGGCCGAGCAGCAGGAGCGCGGCGGTGCGGGCCTCGGCCAGGCTGACCGCGACCCACGCGTGGCCGACGACCTGCTCGTTGAGGACGATCGGCGCGGCCTCCCAGGCGAGCGGGCCGGCGCCGGCGGTCGGGCTGGCGATCGACTCGGTGTCGAGCGGGATCCGCACGCCCGAGCGGTCGGAGATCTCGATGCGCGCGGCCCCGGCGTTGTCGACGTAGGCCCGCAGGTGCGCCAGCAGCTTGCCGGCGTCGTAGCGCCACAGCACCGGCCGCTCCTGCACCTCGCGCGCGATCGCGTCTGCCGCCTGCACCGCGGTCGTCCGCGCCTGCTCGCGCAGGCCCCGGGCCTGCAGCGCGGCGTAGGCCAGCGGCGCCGAGGCCGACACGAGCACCAGCAGCAGCACCACCAGCGGCAGCATGCGCGCCGACAGGTAGCGGCGCAGGCCGACCTTGCCTGACCGGGCGCGGCTCGCGGGGGCTGTCTTTTCAGACATGTGCATCCTCCGGACGGCGCGGCTCGGCGGATGATGGGTACGAAAGGACATGTCCGTTCGCACCTGAGCGGACGGTCATGCCCATGAGGACATGTCCGATCGCCGTTGCGCGAACGGTCATTGGACGTCCCGCGGTGGAGCGGGGCCGCACAATGATGCGGATGTCCGAGAGGACATGTCCCTTCGCACCTGGACGGAAAGTCATTGGACCTCCGGCAGCGGGATGTAGCCGTGGGCCTTCATCAGCGCGCGGCCCTCGTCGGAGTGGGCGAAGCGGATGAATTCGGCGGCGAGGCCGCTCGGGGCCTCGAGGGCGGCGAACGCCAGGTCCTTTGAAAAGGGGTAGCGGCCTGACTGGACGCTGGCCTCGCTGGGGCCGTAGCCGTCGAGCTCGAGCGCGCGGAGGGGCAGGCGCTGCAGGCTGATCGCGCCGACGTCGAGCAGGCCGACGGCGCCGGGGGTGATGGCGAGGGCCTCCTGCATGGCGCGGTCGTGGAGGACGACGCGCCAGCGGTGCTCGCGGTAGGCGGCCTCGTCGGCGGCGGCGAAGGCCGGCAGGGCCTTGGCCACGGCGGCGTGGCCGGAGTCGCCGCGCTCGCGCTGGAGCACCGTGATCGGCGCGCCGTCGGACCAGCGGGTCTTGCGACCGGCGAAGATGTCGGCGAGCTCGTCGGTGGTGATCGCGGTGTCGGGCACCGACAGGTTGACCGCGACGACCACCGGCACGCGGGCGTAGGGGATCGCGTCGACGCCGACCAGCGCCTCGCGCTCGCGCAGCGGACGGGAGATCAGGCCGAGGTCGACGACGTCGTCGTAGACCGCCATGACGCCGCCCGACGAGCCGATGCTCTCGAACACGACGATGTGCGCGTCGGGGCTCCTGGCCACGAACGCGTCGGCCAGCGCGCGCGTCAGCGGGATGTTGCTGCCCGAGCCGGCCAGGTGCAGCACGCCGTGCGGCCGCGGGGTCGAGCGCTGGTAGAGCAGCGAGTTCTTCGGGACCTGTCCCTCGAGGAAGGGCGGGTCGCTCGAGCCGGCCAGCAGCGGGGCGACGAACACCGCGGCGAGGATCGCCACCCCGGCCACGCCGAGCAGCACCGCGGCCCACAGGGCGGCGAGCGACGCGGAGGCGCGCGGGTCGGCGGTCTCGGCCATGGCCACGGTGTACTCCATTTCAGAAGCCGACCTCGATAAGCACGTTGGCGCCGCGCCCGGGGCCGTTGATGCTGGAGCCGTGGTAGCGGTAGGCGGCGTTGGTGACGTTCTCGAGCACGAGGACGACGAGCGCGTGCGGCTGCAGGCGGTAACCCGCGCGTAGATCGAGCACCGCGAAGCCAGGGGTGCCTCCCTGAGGGATCCGCTGGTCGTTCTTGTCGGTCTCGGTGAGGCGCGTCTGCGGCCGGGCCCAGCGCAGCGCGGAGCTGGCGAAGAAGCCGAGGCGGTGGCGCCAGTTGATCTCGACGGTGCCGTTGAGCGGGGGGATCCGCGACAGCGGGACGCGCACGGGGTCGAGGCCGGTCACGGGGTTGGGACCGTCGCCCCAGGTGTAGGCCGCGGTCGCGCGCATGCCGAAGCCCTTCGGCAGGAACAGCCGCACCGCGCCGTCGACCCCGCGGATGTGGCTGGTGCCGACGATGTTGGCCAGAGTGACGTTGTAGACCGCCGCGCCGCAGACCACGTCCTCCGGCGGGCACTGGTCGCGGTCGAAGCGGACCCGCGTGATCAGGCGATCGATCCACGACTGGAACGCGAACAGCTGCAGCTCGATGCGCGGGCGCTCGATCCTGAAACCTGTCTCCAAGGACAGGGCCCGCTCCGGCCGCAGGTTGGGGTTCTCGTACTGCTGGCCGGCGCCGGTGGCCTGGCGGCTGGTGAGGTCGTCGAGGTTGGGCGCGCGGAAGCCCTGGTCGAGGTTGGTGATCCAGCGGAGCCCGTCGACGAGGCGCACTGCGATGCCGCCGCCGCCGACGCCACCGCCCCAAACCTGATCGATCGGTCGCCGGCCGACCATGGCGTCGAGGTTGCCCGGCGCCTGGGCGACGACCAGCGAGCCGCGGCCGCCGGCGCGCAGCTCGACGCGGTCGAACAGGCCGAGCCGCGCCTCGGTCCACACGCCGGAGGTCAGATAGCGGCTGCCGCTGGCGTACTGCGAGGTGGTCGGGGTGGTGATGCCGACGTCGAGGAAGGTGTTCCAGGCGTGGCTGCGCAGGGTGTCGAAGTAGGCGTCGAGGCCGTAGTTGACCTGGAAGTCGACGCCGCGGGCGAGGCGGAATTTCTTGGTGCCGATGTTGAGGCCGGTGCCGATCGTGTAGACCTCGTCGCGGCCGATGATGCGGTAGGTCGAGTCGGGCCCGCGGTCGAACCGGCGCCGCTCGTGCTGGTGCTGGTAGCTGACGGTCCAGCGCACGCTCTCGGCCGCGGCCGGGCCGTCGTGCACGTCGTAGGCGCCGTAGACGAGGGTGCGGAACTGTTCGTCGTAGGTCAGGCACTCGCTCTGCGGCGCGGTGACGGGTGGGCAGCGATCGGTGCGAGGGGCGTCGAACTGGCGGTAGTCGTAGTAGCCGAGAGTGAGGCGGTGCTTGTCGTTGACCTGATAGACGAGGCGCGCGTCGGCGGTGAACTCGCGGAAGCCGGTACCGCGCTGGGTGACGCCGTCGGCCGCGAACAGCGGCGACTTGACGGGCTGACCCGTGCTCGGGGACAGCAGCTTGCCGCCGGCGCGGAGCAGCCCGACGTCGCGGTAGCCGACGCCACCGAACAGGCCGACCTTGCCCTTGTAGCCGACGTCGAGCTGGGCCCGTCCGCCGATCTCGCCGTCGGCGGTGCCGGTGCGCATCATCGCCTTGGAGTGGCCGTACCAGCCGCGCGGGCCGCCGAGCTCGAGCGACGGATCGATCGGCGTCGCTAGCAAGGCCCCGCCCATCGCGTCGGAGCCGTAGCGCGTCGAGGAGGCGCCGCGCAAAACCTCGAGCTTCTGCAAGGTGCGCGAGTCGATGGTGAAGAAGTACTGGTTGGGGCCGTAGCGGAAGGTGCTGTTGTTGAGGCGGATGCCGTCGAACATCATCACGGTCTGCTGGCCGGTCAGGCCGCGCACGAACGGCGAGCCCTGGCCGTGCGCGGTCTGCTGGACGTAGACGCCCGGCTCGAAGCGCAGGGCGTCCGGAGCCGAGCGCGGCAGCCGCTCCTCGAGGTCGCGCCGGGTGACGACGCTGGCGGCCCGGGTGTCGTGGGTCGCCTGGGCCCGCGTGTCACGGACGGTGGTGCGCCCGACGGTGCGCGCCTGCTCGGTGGCCTCTTTCGTCAGCTTGGTCGGGGCAGCCGTCGGCGCGGCGGTCGGGGCGCTCGGACCCTCGGGGACAGGTCCCTTCGGACCTGTCTGAGAGGGCATGCCTCGAAGGACAGGTGCTGGCGCGGCCGCGGCGGGTCGCGCCAACGCCACGACGACGGCGACGACGAGCCACGACGAACGGAGGGGGGAGACCACCGGGCCCGCGGATTGTCGCGCCGAGGTGCCTGCAGGGCAAACCCCCGGAATTGGAGCAGGTGGATCCACCCTATCACCACGCCAGGCTGAGCGATCGGGCTCGGAAAACCGTGAAATCCTCGAAAGGTGCGCGGCTGCCGGCAGCGTCCTGGCGAATTCACCGCCGGCGCGGGAGATCGGGCGCGCGCCGCCGCTCGCGCTCCGAGCGAGACATGTCCTGGCGGACAGGCTCGATGCTCGGAGATCTCCGCGCGGCGCCGGTCCGTCGCACCGCGAGTGACATGTCCTTCAAGACATGTCCTTTTCGGCATGTCTCGAGGTCGCCCGCGAGCGTCGCGTCCGCGCCGACGCTCAGGGGTTCGGCTCGTCGCCGGGGAACGGCTTGCGCAGCTCGGCGAGCAGGGCGGCCTCGGGGGTGCCGGGCGCGGGCTCCTCGGCGTAGCCCCACTGCACGTGCGGCGGGAGCGACATGAGGATCGACTCGGTGCGCCCGCCGGTCTTGAGGCCGAACACGGTGCCGCGGTCGTAGAGCAGGTTGAACTCGACGTAGCGGCCGCGGCGCAGCTCCTGCCAGCGGCGCTGGTCGGGCCCGTACTGCGTGGGCAGGCGCCGGCGCGCGATCGGCAGCCAGGCGTCGAGGAAGCGCAGGCCGCCGTCGCGGATGAAGCGCAGGAGCGCCTCGTCGTGCCCGGGCCGCGTGGCGTCGACGAACAGGTGGTCGAAGAAGATCCCGCCGACCCCGCGCGACTCGCCGCGGTGTTTTAAATAGAAGTAGCGATCGCACCAATCGCTGAAGCGCGGGTAGTCGCCGATGCCGGGGTGCGCGTCGCAGAAGCGGCGCCACACGTCGTGGAAGTGCGCCTTGTCCTCGGCGAAGTAGTAGTACGGGGTCAGATCGGCGCCGCCGCCGAACCACCGCCGGTCGCCCTGCTCGATGTAGCGGAAGTTGGCGTGCACCGTCGGCACGAACGGGTTCGTCGGGTGCAGCACCAGCGAGACGCCGGCGGCGAAGAAGCTGGCGCCGGTGCCGGCGAGCTGGCTGGCGAACTGCGGGTTGAGCTCGCCGAACACCGCCGAGGTGTTGACGCCGCCCTTCTCGATCACGTCGCCGCGGATCACCCGCGTGAGGCCGCCGCCGCCGCCGGGCCGATCCCAGGCGTCGGACTGGAACACCCCGCTGCCGCCGGCCTCGCGCTCGAGCGCCTCGATGGCGGCGCAGATCGTCGACTGCACCTCGACGACGGCGTCGTGCGCGCGGCGCTGAAACTCGGTGTGAAAACTGGTCGCGGACACCACGGCGCGAGTGTATGCCGCGGACGAGGACGCGCGCGCGCGCACGTTCTGCGGTAGGCTCACGCGCGTGGCGCCCGAACTCGCGGCCGAGATCCCGCTGTCGACCGAACGCCTCCGCCTGGCGGTGACCGGGCTCGGCGGGATCGCGGGCGCGTTGGTGCTGCCGATGTTGTCGTCGTGGCTCGGGTTGCTCATGCAACTGCTCGAGGGCGACCGCGGCGGCCTCGGCCCGCGTCCGCGCCTGTCGGGCCTGTCCGCGCTCAAGGCGCTGGCGTTGACCGTGCTGCTGGCGTTCATCGCCGTGAACTGGCAGAAGGCCGCGGGCGAGCTGCGACAGATGCAGGCCGAGGCGCCGATCCTCGGCTCGACTCTGGCCGGCTTCGGCGTCGGCCTGGTGTTCTGGGCGATCTACGCGGTGGGGATATCCTCGCTGCGCGCCGACTTCGAGCGCGCGCGCCTGAGTCGCCGGATCGGCGGCCTGCTGCGCTGAGGCGCGCCTCCGCGCCACCCGCGTCGGCGATAGTTTGCCAAACTGCCGGGCGTGACCGCGCCGCAGCCCCCGGCCCGCGACGACGCAGCCACCCTCCCCGCGTACACGCTCGCGGATGGGGCCACCCTGGCCGCCGATGGGGCCGCGAGCGAGCGCCCGCGCGAGCAGCCGAGCCGGATCGGCCGCTTCACGATCATCCGCGAGCTCGGCGCGGGCGGGATGGGGGTCGTCTACGCGGCCTACGACGAGCAGCTCGATCGCAAGGTGGCGATCAAGCTGCTGCACGGCGCGGCCGACCACGCGACGACGCAGGGCCACGCCCGCCTGCTGCGCGAGGCCCAGGCGCTGGCCCGGCTGTCGCACCCGCACGTGGTCGCGGTCTACGAGGTCGGTAGCTTCTTGGACCATGTCTTTTTGGCCATGGAGTACGTCCAGGGCGAGAGCGTGCGCGCGTGGCTCGAGGCGGCCCCGCGGCCGTGGCGCGAGGTGCTGCGGGTGTTCATCCAGGCCGGTCGCGGGCTCGCGGCGGCCCACGCGGCCGGGCTGGTCCACCGCGACTTCAAGCCCGACAACGCGATGGTCGGCGACGACGGGCGCGTGCGCGTGCTCGACTTCGGGTTGGCCCGCGCGCCCGAACCGGAGGCGGCGAAGACGGAGCAGGACGCGACCGCGACCACGCGCAACACTCTCGGCTCGCCGCTGACCGTCGCCGGGGCGGTGGTCGGCACGCCGGCGTACATCGCCCCGGAGCTGTACCTGCGCCTGCCGGCCGACGCGCGCTCGGACCAGTTCGCGTTCTGCGTCGCGCTGTGGGAGGGGCTCTACGGCCAGCGCCCGTTCCAGGGCGACACCTTGCAAGCGCTGGCGCTGGCGATCTGCGAGGGCCAGGTGACGCCGCCGCCGCCGGGCCGCCGCGCGCCCGCGTGGCTGCACGCGGCGCTGGTCCGCGGCCTCGACCGGGACCCCGCGCGGCGGTTCGCGTCGATGGAGGCGCTGCTGGCGGCGATCGGCCGCGACCCCGAGCGCGTCCGCGTCCGCCTGCTCGGGGCCGCGGTGATGCTGTGCCTGACCGCGCTGATCGGCCTCGGCGTGCGCAACGCAGCGGTCGGCCGCGCCGAGCTGTGCGTCGACGGGGCGGCGAAAATAACAAGTGTTTGGGGACAGGTCCAAAAGGACAGCCTCGCGGCGGCGCTGGCCGCGACCGGCCTGCCGTACGCCCGCGATGTCGGGGCACGCGTCGGCGTGCGCCTCGACGCCTACGCTGCGGCGTGGGCGGCGGCCCACCGCGACGCGTGCGAGGACACCGCGGTGCGCAAGGAGCAGTCGCCCGAGCTGCTCGAGCTGCGCATGGCGTGCCTCGAGGGTCGTCGCCACGCGCTGGCCGAGACGGTCGCGCTGCTGCGCGAGGCCGAGGCGCCGACGCTGACGCGCGCGATCGAGGCGGTCGAGGGCCTGCCGGCGATCGAGCCGTGCGCAAACCCCAGCTACGTGCGCGCCGAACACCCGCTGCCGGCGACCGCGGCCGAGGCGATCGCGGAGGCGGGCGCGCGCAAGCGGTTCGAGCGGATCGAGGCGCTGACGAAAGCGGACCGCGGACACGAGGCGGACCTCGAGCTGCAACAGGTCGAACGCCTGGCGCTGCCGCAGCACCTGGCGCCCGAGCTCGCGCTGGTCCGCGCGTCCGTCGACGTCGCCAACTCGCGCCGCGACGCCGCCCGCGAGAACTTCGAACAGGCCTACCTGGCGGCCCGACGCGTCGGCGACGACGCGGTCGCCAGGCGCGCGGCGCTGTCGCGGATGAACCGCCTGAACGAAGACCACCGCCTGCGGCCCCTGTGGGACCTGTGGTCGCGGCTGGCGGAGGTCGAGGTCGAGCGCTCGGGCACGCTGCGCGATCGACTGTCGCTGCAGCTCGCCCGCGCCAACTACCTCCGCTCGGCCACGACCGAGTACACTCGCGCCTACGACCTCCTGTTCCCCGCGCTCGAGGAGTGCGAGGCCGATCGAGAGTGCCGCAGCTCGACCCTCAGCCCGTATCTGATGGACGCCCTCGGCATCGTCTACACCGAGCTCGGAGACGGCGAGGCGTCATTGGCGATGAACCGCCGCGCGCTGGCCCGCTGGACCGAGATGTTCGGCCCGCGCCACCCCGTCGTCGCCGGCTCGCTCGACAACATCAGCGGGTCGCTCGAGCTGCTCGGCCGCTACCAGGAGGCGGCCGAGACCGAGGAGGAGGCGCTGGCGCTGCGGCTGGCTGCCGTCGGCCGCGACACGGTGGTGGTGGCCCAGTCGTACAACAACCTCGCGGGGGTGTTGATGCAGCTCGAGCAATTACCGCGCGCCGCGAGCTACTTGCGCGAGACGGCGCGGATCGAGGAGAAGCTGTACGGGCCCGATTCGCCCGAGCTGGCGGTGACGCTGATGAACCTGGGCAGCGCGCTGCACACTCTCGGCCACCAGGCGGAGGCGCTGCGGCTGCTGCAGCGCAGCGAGCAGATCCAGCGCACCACTCTGGTGCCGTACCACGCGGAGACGATGTTCACGCAGGCGCTGCTGGCCGGGGTGTTCCACAGCCTCGGCGACTACGCGGCGTCCGAGCGCCACTACCTGGCGGCGCTGAAGGTGATCGAGCTGCGCCGGGCGCCCGACCACATCGGCGCGGCGATGGTGCAGCAGAACTACGCGGTGCTGCTGCGCCGGCTCGGCCGGACCCAGGAGGCGCTGGCGCTGGTGTCGCGCGTGCGCAAGCGGGTGTCCGAGCGGGTCGGCGAGTCGCACGTGTACCTGGCCGATCTCGACACGATGATCGCGGTGCTGGAGACCGAACTCGGCGACACTGCGGCGGGGGAGCAGCACGTGCGTCAGGCGCTCGCCCTGCAGGACTCGACGCTCGCGCCGGACGACCCGCGCCGCTTCGAGACGCTGCTGGTTCTCGCCTACCTGCTGCGCGAGCGCGAACCCGCGGAGGCGCTGGCGCTGGTGGAGCGGGCGCTGGGGCTGCTGGCGGCCGCCCACCCCGAGCTCGTGTCGGCCGCAGAGCTGCACGAGACTCTGGCGATCGCGCTCGTGCGCACCGGCGGCGACCGCAGCCGCGCGCGCGAGTCGGCCTGCCTCGCGGAGCAGCTCCGCCGTCGCTCCGGCGACCCGTCGCCCGCGAACCACAAGCGGCTCAAGGCGCTGGGGCTGCTGACGCCGCCGTGCCCGTGAGCGGAGAATCATTCATGTCGCGGAGGACATGTCGCATTCGACATGTCCACCGAGACACTTCGATCTCGCCGCCGCTCACGGCCGCAGCAGGCCGACCACCGCCAGCGCGAGGCTCCACAGCACGCACTGCAGGTGGCCGGCGCCGGCGACGAGGAGGATGAAGCGGCGGCACTCGTCGCGCTGCTCGGCGTCGGCGCTGCCGAGCAGGGCGACGCTGCGGGCGACCAGCGCCAGGGCCGGGGCGGCCAGCAGGGCGACGCCGACGACGCCGAGGCCGGGCACGACGAGGCCGCCCATCAGCGCGGCCATCACCAGCAGCTCGAGGCTGTGGCGCCGGGCCGCCCACTGCCCGCGGCGCACCGCGTAGCTGCGCTTGCCCGTCGCCCTGTCCGAAGGGACATCCGGCAGTGAGGTGAGGATGTGGCCGACCACGCCGATCAGGAACAGAGGCGCCAGCGCCAGCCACGGGAACGCCGCCAGCGAGCCGGCCTGGACGTAGAAGCCGAACAGCGGCAGCACCACCCCGGTGCCGAGGCCCTGCACGACCTCGCCGCCGCCGCGGTACGCCAGGCGCAGCGGCGGGAAGTTGTAGATCCACACCAGCAGCGCGGCCGCGGCCACGAACACCGGGGCCCACGGCCGGCCTGTCCCGAGGGCCAGGTAGAGCGACAGCCCGAGCAGGCCGACCAGCGCCAGCCAGGCCGCGTCCCGCAGCTCGCCCGGGCGCAGGCGGCCGTCGGGCAGCACACGCGAGCCGCCGGAGAACTCGTTGTAGGTGGTGTTGGCGGCGTCGGTGTCGCGGTCGGCGTAGTCGTTGCTGAACACGATCACGAGCAGCAGCAGCGCGGCGAACATGTGCGCGGCGTACAGGGTGCCCAGCGAGAACGCGCCGGTGTAGGCGAAGGCGAGCGCCTGCCCGAGCCACAGCGGGACGACGAGGTTGACCTGGGCCAGCGGCCGGGACGCTTGCAGCCACGCGGCGGGGTCGAACATGCGGCGCTACGTTAGCACTACTCGAACACGAGCACGTGGGCGGCCCAGTCGGCGCCGCCGCGAAGGATCCGCTCGTCGCGCACCGCGGCGGCCGGCGAGGCGCCTCCGCGGATCCGCGCGCGCACTGCGTCGAAGAAGGGGCCGGCCTCGCGGTCCTCGACCGGCGCCGGCGAGGCGCAGCAGGGTCTCGCCGGCGATCGCCCGCGCCAGGCCGAAGGCGCCGCGCAGGCGGGCCACTTCGGCGCGCAGCTGCGGCCTCGCAGCGTCTTTTAGAACATTCTTTTTATGAAGATCCGAGGCTGCGGGTGCGCGCCTTCGCAAGTGGACCCTCGTGTCCGCTTCCTTCAGACTGAGCCGCACGGGAGTCCATGTCTTCACGTCACCTGGTCGATCCGCAGCTGGCGCCTTTATTAAATGCCTTGCCCTCGTTCGAGCTGAGCCCGCAGGCGCTCACGCAGATCCGCGCGCTCATGCCGCCCGCGAGCGAGCCATCGCCAGATCTGGCTGCATCGGAGCGGCTCGTCCCCGGGCCCGAGGGGGAGCCGGACGTGCGCGTGGTCGTCTACGAGCCGCGGCGCCGCCTGGGGCTCGGGCCGGCCTACTTGCACATGCACGGCGGCGGCTACGTGATGGGCTCGCCGCACCTCGCGGTCGCGCGCAACCAGGCGCTGGCGAGCGCGCTCGGCTGCGTGGTCGTGTCGGTCGACTACCGCCTCGCGCCCGAGACTCCGTTCCCTGGCCCGGTCGAGGACTGCTACGCGGCGCTGAAGTGGCTACACGAGCACGCCGAGGAGCTGGGCGTCGATCGCAAGCGGATCGCCATCGGGGGCGAGAGCGCCGGCGGCGGGCTGGCGGCTGCGCTGGGGCTGCTGGCGCGCGACCGCGGCGAGGTGCCGGTGGCGTTCCAGTTGCTCGTGTATCCGATGCTCGACGATCGCACCTGCGTCGAGGCGGACCCGAACCCGCACGTCGGCGAGTTCGTGTGGACGCGGGAGAACAACCACTTCGGCTGGAAGGCTCTGCTGGGCGGCCAACCCGGCGGCGAGGATGTCTCGCAGTACGCTGCGGCGGGCCGCGCCGGCGACCTCACGGGGCTGCCGCCGACCTACATCGCAGTGGGCGCCCTCGACCTGTTCCTCGGGGAAGCCGTCGCGTACGCGCAGCGGCTCCTGCGGGCGGGCGTGCCGACCGAGCTGCACGTGTACCCGGGCGCCTTCCACGGCTTCGACCTGGTCGCGCACGCCGAGGTCGCGCAGCGGTTCGAACGCGAGCTGCGCGACGCCCTGCGCCGCGGGCTCCGACCGAGCTGAGGCTCGTCGCCTCAGTGGGTCGCTTCGCGCTCGGGCAGCAGGAAGCGGTAGCCGACGCCGCGGAGCGTCTCGATGTACTGGCCGGCGGCGCCGAGCTTCTTGCGCAGGCGCTGCACGTGGGTGTCGACGGTGCGGGTCGTGACGTCGACCTGCACGCCCCACACGTCGTTGAGCAGGGTGTCGCGGGTCTGGACGCGGCCACGGCGAGCCAGCAGCGTCGCCAGCAGGCGGAACTCGAGCGCGGTCAGGGTCACGCGGCTGTTCTGGACCCACACCTGGTGGCCGTCGTGATCGACGCGCAGCAGCTCGTAGTGCTGCTCCTCGGTCGCGTGGTCGTCCGCGGTGCGGCGGCGCAGGATCGCCTTCACTCGCAGCAGCAGCTCGCGCACGCTGAACGGCTTGGTCACGTAGTCGTCGGCCCCGAGCTCGAAGCCGACCACCCGATCGATCTCCTCGCTGCGCGCGGTGATCATGATGACCGGCGTGCCACGTGTCCTTTCGGTCATGCGGATGTTGCGACAGACCTCGGTGCCGGCCATGTCGGGCAGCATCCAGTCGAGCAGGACCAGGTCCGGCGGCGGGCTCTGGCCCATGAGCGACAGCGCGGAGCTGCCGTTCTGGGCGGTGAGGGCGCAGAAGCCCTCGCGCTCGAGGCTGAAGCGCAGCGAGTCGAGCAGGTCGCGCTCATCGTCGACGATGAGGATCGTGGCGGGCATGGTTTCTTCCTAACAGGTGCGCTGCGGGGCGGCCCCACAGGCTCGCGACAACGTCGTGACTCAGTCGTGATCGCGGAAGCCGAGGAGCTTGAAGGTCTGCGTGGATTCGTGCTCGACGAGCGAGGCGAGGATCTGCAGGCGGCGCTCGGCGCCGTCCTCGCCGCGGACGACGAGGTGCGGGCGCTCGTGGAACACCACGCCGGCCCGGCGGACGGTCCGGCGTGGTTCGAAGCGGACGAACTCGAGCGCGGCGCCGCCGTGGTGGTCGAGCGCGCGCAGGAGGTCGTCGGCGCTCTGGCGGGCGTGCATGTCCCACAGCAGCTCGCGGCCCATCGCCTCGGCGGCCGGGTGGTTGGCGATCGCCGGGAACAGGCGGCCGGTGTACTCGTCGTGGCTCACCGTCAGCGCGGCGAGGGCCGCGGCGTCGCCGTCGACGAGGCCGGCGACCACCGCCTCGCCGAGCGCCTCGATGCTCGGCAGGCCGCCCGCGAGCGGCTCGTCGCCGACGTGCGGCTCCTCGGACGGCGCCGGGCTCGCGTCGCCGACAGGCTGCGCCTCACATGCCCCGAAGGACAGGCAGAGCGCGAGCGTGGCGGCGACGCGGAGCATGCGGGTCCTAGTTGGCGGCGTAGGTGGTCCAGTCGAGGGTCCAGTCGGCCTCGACGCTGCCCACGGCGCCGATGTAGTCGGCCGCGTCGAAGCCGGCGGGGGCCGCACCGGCGCCGCGCACCGGCGAGCCGTCGGTCGGGGCGAAGTTCGGCGCGGTGAAGTCGACGCTCTCGAACAGCGGGTCGCTGTCGATCAGGTTGTTGTTGGCGGCGTTCTCGATGAGGCCCTCGAGGTCGAAGGTCGAGCCCTCGCCGACCACGTACGGGGTCGCGCCGTCGTCGACCGCCGAGTTGCCGAAGAACAGGCTGTTCTTGAACACGATCCCGCCGCCGGTGGCGACGGTCTCGGTCGCGCCCTCGGTGAGCTCGATCACCGGGCCGTGGAAGTAGGCGAAGACCGCGTTGTAGAACTCGGCCCCGACGCCCTCCTTGAGGCGGATGCCGGAGCTCTGGGTGTCGATCTCGCCGCCTGCGCCGGTGCCGATCGCGGTGACGTTGACGAACTTCGGCTTGGTGCGCGGCTCGGCGTCGAGGTTGTCGGCCTGGTTCGACAGCTCGAACCCGTAGTTGCCGGCGGCCGGGTCCTGGATGATCGCCACGTGCTGCAGCGAGCCGGTGTAGCCCTGGTCGCAGTCGACCGAGTCGTCCTGGGCGCCGGAGACGACGATGTGCTTGCCGCTCCAGGTGCCGCCGAACATCTCGATGCCGTCGTCCTTGCCCATGTGGACCTGCAAGTAGTCGACGGTGGTGCCGGTGCCGCAGGAGTAGAAGGTGACGCCGTTGAGCTCGTTGTCCTTCGTCAGCTCGAAGCCGACGTACTCGACGCGGACCCACTTGAGCGAGCCGCACGAGTAGGCGTCGTCGCCGCCGCCGTAGGCGTAGTCGGGGTTGCCGGCGTCGAGGCCCTCGGCGATGCCGGAGCCGGTCTGGAGGTTGTTCTTGGCGTCGCCGAGGAGGACGATGCCGCCCCAGTCACCCCGCGCGCGGCTGCCCTCGGCCAGCGCCGAGGTGAACACGATCGGCTGCTCCTTGGTGCCCTCGGCGATCAGCTGCGAGCCCTTGGAGACGACCAGCGCCGAGCCGTTGAGGCCCTTGATCGTGACGCCGGGGTTGACCGTCAGCTTGGCGCCGTTCTTGACGGTGACGACGCCGCTGAGGGTGTGACCGCAGGTCCACGTGGTGTCGGACTCGATGGTGCCCTCGATCTCGCTGTCGCACTCCTCCTCGCCAGACGCAGTGTCGTTGGTGTCGGCGGTGTCGGAGGTCTGCATGCCATCGTCGCCGCAGCCCTGGGCGAACAGCAGCGGCAGCGCCACGGCGGCCGCGAACATCGGGAGAATCTTCTTGGTCGTCATCACGGGAGAGCCTTCGTCGGAGTCGGAGAGGTCGCGGCGGTATCCTTAAAAGAGGCCCGTGACGCCGCTCCCACGGGTCGGTGACGCGAACGCGACATTATCGCGCCCTTTCACCGTCACATGCTGTAGCTGAGGCCGAGGATGAAGGAGACGCCCTTGCGGGTCTGATAGAACACGCTGTCGAGCGGGCCCTGCACGTAGGTCTGGCGCCAGTTGAGCATGTTGAGCGCCATGAAGCTGAGGCTCAGGCCCTTGTGGACCCGCTGCGACATGGCGAAGTCGAGGGTGTGGATCGGCTTCTCGTAGACGTCGGGCAGGCGGTTGGCGCCGACGAACGCGATCCGGCGGCCGAAGGTGTTGTAGAGCAGGCGCACGTTGGTGCCCGACTTGTCGTTGTCGTAGGCGAAGTAGGCGTTGACCACGAACGGCGACTGGCCCTCGAGCGGACGGTTGGTCGAGGTGAGGGCGTTGAGCGGGTCGCCGGGCACGGGCGCGGGGATCTCGACGCGCGAGTGGACGTAGGCGAAGTTGGCCCCGATCGAGAAGTCGCGGGCGTCGCGGTGGATGAACGACAGGTTCTTGCGCAGCTCGAGCTCGACGCCGACGTTCTGCGCCAACGTCGCGTTGCGGTAGGTCTGCACGCGCGGGAAGGTGGCGATGACGCGCTCGATCGGGCTGTCGAAGTACTTGTAGAAGACGCTGGCGGCGATGACCTCGTTGGCGCTCGGGAACCACTCCCACCGCAGGTCGGCGTTCCAGATCTTGGTGCTCTTGAGGTCGGGGTTGCCCTGCACGCCGAAGCCGCCGGCGAAGTCGACGAACAGGAACTTCGACAGCTCGCGCATCTCGGGGCGGGCGACCGTCTCGGCGCCGGCGAGGCGGATGTTCATGTCGCTGCGCGGCGAGAAGATCAGGCTGCCCGACGGCAGCACCTGGCGGTCGCGCAGCGCGGCGCGGTAGGCCGGGTCGGCGTTCGGACTGTACGGGCTGTACGGCGAGACGTTGATGTTGCTGGCCTCGAAGCGGGCGCCGCCGACGAGCCGGAACCACCGCGTGAACGGCAGGTCGAGCATGGCGTAGCCGGCGTAGATCTGCTGCGAGCCCTTGTAGCCGTCCTGGCCGCCGGGGCGGGTGATCTCGTTGATCACGAACGGCTCGGTGCCGCCCTGGTTCATCGGCACGCCGCCGCCGATGGTGTCCTTGGTGAAGAGGTTGCCGGAGCCCGAGGGCAGCGCGCCGGTCCAGCCGCGCGGCTCGAGGTCGAGGGTGCGAGCGTCGAACTGCCGCTGCCGCGCCTCGACCCACCCTCCCGCCTTGACGCGGGCGTCGAGGCCGCGCCACTGCTTGAACGGCATGGTCAGGTTGAGCGCGCCGGTGCCGGTGTTGTCGCGCAGCTTGAAGAACTGGAACTTGCCGGCCTCGTTCGGCGCGACCTGGTAGTCGCCGCCGATGTTGTTGAAGAACATCTCGCGCAGCAGCGGGTCGTCCTGGCGCGCCTGGGCGTAGCTGCCGAACCAGTCGAGCGTGAGGCCCTTGGCGCCGTCGAAGGTGTGGCGGCCGCCCAGGCGCGTGAACACCACCGAGCGCATGATGTAGCGCAGGCGGGTGTTGAGGCTGGTGGTGTTCTCGGTGGCGCTGGTGTTGCGCGCGTTGCCGGTGAGCGCGCGCGACTCGTTGTCGGCGTCGCGGGTGTAGACGGCGGTGAGCTCGAGCCGGTGGTTCTTGTCGAAGTTCCACTTGATGAGCGCGAGCGCCGAGCCCTGGACGTTCTGGGTCGTCTTGACGCCGTCCCAGCGCACGGTGGGCTGGTCGGTGTCGAGGGTGAAGCCGTTGTTCTGGTCGCCGGTGACGCTGTAGATCCGGTGGGTCTCGCGCAGCGTCTGGTGGACGTTCGAGTACTGCAGCGCGGTGAGGAAGCCGAGCCGCGTGCCCCACGGCTTGAAGGTGTTGCCGAGCTGCACGCCGGCGCCGAAGTTCGGCATCGCGGTCTTGGTGCCGATCGCGGTGTGCGTCGACGGCAGGCCCTCGCCGAACCGCTCGAGCTGCTCGGCCGAGTAGACCGGCTTGCCGCCCTCGATCTCGGTCGGGCGGATCGGCCGCGCGGTGTCGAAGTTGTCCGAAAGGCCACGTCCGAGGTTGCCGAAGGTGGCGTTGTCGCCGGCGAAGTGGTTGCCGGTGTTGGCGTCGCGGAAGGTGGTGGCAGTGTTGGCGCCGACGCGGGCGTCGACCGCGAAGTACAGCTTGTCCGGGGTCTCGCGCGTCTCGAGCTGGACCGAGGCGCCGGCGAAGTCGGCCGGGACGTCGGGTGTGGCGGTCTTCTGGACGTTGATCGCCGACAGCGCGCCCGAGGGGATGATGTCGAGCGGGACGGTGCGCAGGTTGGGGTCGGGGCTCGGCAGGCGAGCGCCGTCGAGGAGGGTGTTGCCGTAGCGGTGGCCGAGGCCGCGGACGAAGATGAAGCGGTCGCCGACGACGGTGGTGCCGACGATCCGGCGCGCGACCGCGGAGGCCGAGCCGCCGCCAGACTTGCGGATGTCGTCGCGGCTCATGACGTCGCGCGCGCTCGCGGCCTTCTTGCGCTCGACCAGCTTGCCGGCGGCGCTCTCCTTGTTGATCTCGGCCTTGACCACCACTGTCTGGGTCATGCCGGCGATCGGCTTGAGCTCGCGGTTGATCGACTCGGTCCCGTCCTTGGCGACCGCGACGCCGCTGATCGTCATGCCCTCGTAGGCGTCGTAGGAGATCCGGACCTGATAGGTGCCCGGCGGGACGGACAGCTCGTACTCGCCGTTGATGTCGGTCTTGGTCTTGTAGTCGGTGCCGATCACTGCGACACCGACGCCGATGAGCGGCGAGCCGCTGGTCGCGTCGAGGACGCGGCCCTTGATCGTGCCGGCGTCGCCAGCGACCTTGACCTGCTTCTTCGGCGCCATCTCCTTCTTGAGCGCCTCGGCGTCGTTCGTCAGGTCTTCGACGCAGAAGCCGTCGTCCTCGGCGCAGCCGCCCTCCTCTTCCTCCTCGGCAGGCGGCGCCTTGGCGGGCTGCTCCGCGGGCTGCTCGGCGGGCTGCTCCGCCGGCTGTTCGACGGGCTGCTCCTCGGCAGGTTGCTCGCCGTCGGCGGGCGGTTGGCCCGGGGCGGGTTGCTCGATCACGGTGCCATCTTTGTCGAAGCCGGTCGGGCCCTCGTAATCACGGGGACCTTCGGCTCGAACGGTACGCGCACAGACTCCAGCGCCGACCGCTGCCAGTAGCGACAGCAGGGCCGGGCTCTTGCAATGTCGCAAGAACATGGCGATCCAGATCTCTATTGTTGATGCGGCTCGGTCGGCCGCGCGGGGGTTGTACTGGAAACGAAACAGCCGCCCAAGGGGGGCGGCTGTGCTGTCACCAAGAAGTCACGGCGGCTTCACTCGGGCTTCGAGGTGAGGATGACGATCGGGAACGCCTGCGCGCCGCGGGCGAGGTCGACTGCGCCGAGCACCATGCCGTACTCGGTGTCGTCGGCGGCGTCGAGGTACAGGGAGTTGTCGGGGCGCGCGTTGAACATGCGCGTCAGCTTCTCGGTCAGCTCGGCGCGGTCGACCTCGATCTTGTTGATCGCGGTCTTGCCGTCGGCGGCGACGCTGAGCACGAGCGGCTTGTCCGGGTCGTTGGCCTGGTCGAGCTGCTCTTCCTTGTCGTCCTTGGGCGGCAGGCGGACCCAGAAGCTCTTGGCCATCACGGGCGCGAGGACCATGAAGATGATGAGCAGCACGAGGACGACGTCGACCAGCGGGGTGACGTTCATCTCGGGCTGGACCCTGGCCTTCTTGAAGCCGGTGTTGAGGCTGGCACCCATGGCTAGTCCACCTCTCCGCCGCCGTCCCACTTGCGCTGGGAGCCGACGGCCAGCGAGACGCCGCCGAAGCCGATGTCCTGCACGTCCTTGAAGAAGGTGCGGACGGCCTTGTACGGCACCTTGGCGTCGCCGCGCAGCAGGACCTTGCGCTTCGGGCTCTTGGCGTACACGCCCTTCAACGCGGCGATCGCCTGCTCGCGCGCCATGTCCTGCTCCTCGAGCGTGTAGACCTCGTTGCGATCGATCGTGACGACGAGCGGCTCTTCCTTGCTGTCGGCGTCCTTGTCCGGGAACATGACGTTGATGAGCTCGATCGGCTTGTCATCCTGCATGTTCGGGATGATCAGCATGAAGATGATCAGCAGCACGAGGACGACGTCGACCAGCGGGGTGACGTTGATGCTGGGCTTCGGCCCTTTACCGGGTTTACCGGTCTCGACCGCCATGCCCATGGGCGCCCTCCAGATAGTCGATGAGCTCGCCGGCGGCGTGCTGCATCTGCATGTCGAGGCGGTCGAAGCGGCCCGACAGGTAGTTGAAGAACAGCACCGAGGTGATGGCGACGATGAGGCCGACCGCGGTGACGATCAGCGCCTCGGCGATGCCGGCGGAGACCGCCGCGATGCCGCCACCGCCCGCAGAGGCGATGCCCTGGAAGGCGACGATGATGCCGATGACGGTGCCGAACAGGCCGATGAACGGGGCGGTCGAGCCGATCGAGGCCAGCATGCCCATGCCGCGCCGACCCTCGGCGCTGTAGAGCTCGAGCTTGCGCGCGAGCTCGCGGCGGGTCAGCTCGGCGGCCGCCGAGGGGCCGCCGTCCTTGTGCTCGTTGGCCTGGAAGGTCTGCACGCCGATGGCGGTGAGGCGCGCGAGCGGGTTGCGGGTGAAGCGGCGGGCCAGCTCGAGCACGCCGGTGATGTCGCCGTCGGCGAACTGCGAGCGCGACTTGCTGGCGAACTCCATCGACTCACGGTCGGTGCGGCGCAAGACCCAGGTGCGCTCGATGATGACCGCGAAGCTGGCCACACCCATGCCCAGCAGCGAGATCGCCACCAGGCGGGAGAGGAGGCTCATGCTTTCCCAGATCTCGAACAGTGACAGCTCCATGACTCAGGTCCTCTCAGTGTTGCTGCTCGCGCGCGTCATCCGCCGCCGGTGAGCTTGAAGGGGAAGTTGACGATGATCCAAACCGAGATCGGCTCGCCGTCGAGCTTGGACGGGGTGTACTTCCACCCCTTGACGACGCCGATGACGGCGGCTTTGAACAGCTTCTCGGCGTTCGTCTTCTCTTCGTCGCCGGAGGCCGTGTTGGTGGCTCGCAAGATCTTGGCGCCCTTGACGGTGCCGTCGCGATGGACGTGCAGCTTGAGCACGACCTCGCCCTCGATGCCGGCGTCGCGCAGCTCGCCGGGGTAGTCGGGCATCTTGTTGCCCGGGTCCGGGGTCGGCACGCTGGCCCGCTCCGGCCGGTCGACCGGCTTGGTCGGATCGATCGGCTCCTCGACCTTCTTCGGCGGGTCGGGCTTCTTCGGCGGCGGGTCGGGCTTCTTCGGCGGCGGCGGCTTGTCGGCCTTCTTCGGCTGACCGTTGCCCTGGCCGGGATCACCTGTCCCGAAGTTCTTGTCGCTGCTCGGAGCGGCCTGCTCCGGCGGCGGACCCTCGGGGATCACCTTGGGCGGCTCGAGCTTGGGCTTGGGCTTGGGCTTGGCCTGCTGCGGCTGGGGCTTCGGCACGTCGGGCGGCGGGGGCGGAGGCGGCTCTTCTTCCACCTCGGGCTCGGGCTGCTCGTCGACGGCGAAATCCTTGATCTCGGGCTCGAGGACGACGGCGACCTCGGGCTCGTGCAGGCGGTCACGCCAGGCCCAGGTGCCGATCACCAACATATGGCCGAACAAGGCCAGGACGATCGCCCGCTTGTTCCGGCGTACGAACACCTGATCGCGGGTCGCGGGGTCGAAGCCGTGGAACATCGGGACGCGAGGGTTTATGACGAACAGCCTTTGCAGCCCGATGTCGCGAATGTTCCATCTCTGTGACATCGCCCTGGGGCGTGACTTGTATTCTCACGCGTTTCTTGGCTGTCACATGCGACAGCCGTTACGCTGGTCGTGATGCGGGTCGACGACCTCGGCTGCACGATCGACGGACGAACGCTGCTCGACGCGGTGTCCTTCTCGATCTGCGCCGGCGAGGCCCTGGCCGTGCTCGGGCCGTCGGGGGCCGGCAAGAGCCTGGTGCTTCGCTGTCTCCTGGGACTCGCGCCGGCGCAGGCGAAGGTCACCGGGACGCTGTTCTGGGACGAGCGCCGGGTGCCGCTCGCCGATCGCCGCGCGCTCGCGGGGCTGCGCGGTCGCGGGCTCGCGCTGGTGCCCCAGGCCGCGGCCGCGAGCCTCGACCCGATGCGCACCGTCGGCGCTCAACTGCGCGAGCTCTGTGCGCTGCACGCGACGGACAGCCGTCCGCACGAACGCCTCGCGGAGGTCGGTCTGTCACAGGAGTTTGCCGAGCGCTACCCGCACGCGCTGAGCGGCGGACAGGCGCAGCGCGTGGCCCTCGCGCTCGCGCTGGCCTGTCGCCCTGCGGTGCTGCTGGCGGACGAGCCGATGGCCTCGCTCGACTGCGTGAGCCAGGCGGAGCTCGTCGAGCTGCTGGTGTCGCGCTGCGCGGCCGAGCAAATCGCGCTGGTGCTGGTGTCGCACGACCTGGCGCGGGTGGCCCGCTGCTGCCCGCGGGCGATCGTGCTGGACCGCGGGCGAGTGGTGGCCAGCGGGGCGCTGGCCGAGCTGCTGGCCGCGCCGCCCGAGGCGATCACTGCGGCGATGGTGGCGGCGGCGCGCCGAGGTTGAACGATGGGCATGTCTCCATCGACAGGTCCTTCAGAGCATGTCGTAAGAGACATGCTCGTGGGGCGTGGGTTGACTGTCGGGGCGCGGCTGTGCGGGGTCGACCTCGAGCTGGGCTCGGGCGCGGGGTTGGGGGTGATCGGTCGCTCGGGTTCGGGGAAGTCGACTCTGGCGCGCGCGCTGGTCGGGCTCGAGCCGGAGCTCGCGGGGTCGTTGAAGTTGTCGGGGCGCGAGCTGATCGGGGCGCCGCGATCGGCGTGGGCCGAGCTGCGGGCGCGGGTGCAGCTGGTGTGGCAGGACGCGGCGACGGCGATGGATCCGCACCTGACAGTGCGGCGCAGCATCGCGGAGGCGCGGCTGCTGGCGGGGCGTGACCGGTTCACGCGCGACGACCCGCGGCTTGCGGCGCTGCTGCAGCGCGTGGCGCTGGAGCCCGAGCTGCTGGACCGGCTGCCTGGGGCGCTGAGCGGCGGGCAGCGGCAACGGGCCGCGATCGCGCGGGCGCTGGCCGCGGAGCCGGAGCTGCTGATCGTCGACGAGGTCACGAGCGCGCTCGATCGGCCGGTCGCCTGGACGATCGTCGACCTGCTGCGCTCGCTGCGAGCGACGGGGATCGGGCTGATGATGATCAGCCACGACCTGTCCTTTCTGCCAGGCACGGTGGATCGGGTGCTGGTGCTCGCGGACGGCCGCCCGGTCGAGGTCGGGCCGGTCGCGACGGTGCTGGCCGAGCCGCAGGCCGCGGCCACGCGGGCGCTCGTCGACGCGGCGCCGCGGCTCTGATAAGAGGATGGTGGAGTGGGGACCGAGCCCGTCGTCTACGTATTCCACCACGCCGCGCCGATCCCCGTCGGCCACCGGGTGGAGCTGCAGTTCTTCGAGCGCGACACGGGCTTCTTCAGCGTGGAATACAGCGAGCAGCTCGACATGCCGCTGATCCGCGACCTCGACACGGGAATCGAGTACGCGCCGGAGTGGTTGTTCAAGCGCGAGGCCCGGGACCACCTGGGTCCGAGCTCGCCGCGCGTGCTCGAGATGTCGCCGTCGGTCCGGCCGACGCGCGCGCTGACCGGGACCGTGGTCGCTTGCCGCGTGGTCACGGGGCTGGTGGCGGCCGACTGGACGGTGTTCACGTACCTGACGCTGCACGAAGAGGAGACGCTCATCTATCGCTGAAGTGGCATGCGCGTTGCGAAAAACCATGGGCGCGGGGTACGGGTCGCGCTATATCTGGGGGTGATATGAGGATGCGTATCGGAGCGACGACTGGGTGTATCGGCGCGATCGTGCTGGGCATGGCGTGTGGGCCCGATCCGATCGCGCAGGAAGAGCTCGAAGAGGTATGCGGCGAGGACGGACCGTTCCGCGTCCTCGAGATCGATCCGGACCAACAGCTGTCGAGCTGGCCGCTGCGCGTCGGCGACCGACGGGTCTTCATGGTCAACCGCGCCGCGCAGGACGGGGTGGGGTCGTTCCCGGAGGTGATCGATTCGCAGGTCTGGTCGACGGGGCTTTGCGGTGAGTCGCCGGTGCAGCTCGCCGACGATCTCGATCAGGTCTTCACGATCGATCGATGGCCCGACGTGCTGCTGGCGTGCAAGATGGCGACCGGCGAGATCTTCGAAGTCGATCCGTCCGGAGAGCGCGCGCCGCACCTCGTGTTCACGGGCGACGTCGAGAGGTACGGCTGCGCGCTGCGCTGGACGGACCACGGGCTCCTCAGCGTCGTCGGCCACGGCGAAGACTTCGGCGCGCTGATGCTCAGCCCGTACCCCGACGACCCACGGACGCAAACCTCGGCGCCGGTGGCCGTGCTCGACCCGGTGCGGATCACCTCGACCGGGCGCGGCGGCTCGAACATCGTCGCCAACTCGATCCGCGCGTTCGCGGACTCGGTGCTGGCGATCGACGGCGAGGACGCGCTGGTCCGCGTCGACCTGGCCGACCGCTCGGTGACGACGCTGCAGACGGGCGTGCGGGAGATCGAGGCGTCGCGCGACGGCCGGTATGTGATGTGGCAGGACATGATGGTGACCCGCGAAGGTGACCGCGCGCTCGAGGGCAAGGTCTTCCTGCGCGAGCTGCCCGACGGGCAGGACGAGCTCCTGGGCGAGACGGCGCTGCAATACACGATGCTCGCGCTCGGCTACACGCAGGCGGGCATGGTGCAGCTCGAGTTCGAACGGTCGGCGCAGAAGAAGCTGTTCTTCTTGCCGGGATTGCAGTCGATGGAGGTGCCGACGGACCTGTTCTTCAACGGGAAGCTGGAGGACGGGCGCTGGCTCGGCGGGTCGATGTTCGACAACTTCTTCGAGCTGTTCGACCTGCAGGCGGGGACGAAGAAGCGGCTGTTCCCGCGGCCGACAGATCTGGCGTGGTTCGAGCCGGACGGGCTCGTGGTGTTCGAGACGACGAAGCGCTGCTGCGTGGACGGCGACATGCGCGACGAGGGGCCGCTGTGGCGCGTGCCGTTCGACGGCGAGGCGAAGCAGATCGCGCCGCGCGGGAGCCGGCTCACGCAACCGCTGCCCGACGGGCGCAGCGTGGGACCGGTAGACGTCGGCGAGGACTGGCTCGGGATGCTAGTGGTGAACGACGCGTCGACCGGGGAGGAGCGGCGCGTCGACGACCACGTGGCCGGTCACTCGCTCTCGACGAACTGGTTCGAGGACGAGGGGCTCATCACGTACTCGGTGTCCGACGGCGAACGCTCGGGGGTGTACCTGGCCCGGCTGCCGCAGCAGGCGCGCAGCGGGGTCGTGAAGCGGACGGTCCGCGAGGGCTTCGCGGACGACTTCGTGCGCCGGCCCGACGAGACGCCGATGGCAGTGCCGCGGGTGCCGGGTGGATTGCGAGCGCCAGGGGCGGAGTGATTCGTCGAGCGCCGCGGCGCTCGGTCCGACGAATAGGCTCGCGTGGCGATGGTGCTGCGCGAGCGCGGTGACGCTGGGCGCGTCGCTCGTGGGTCAGTCCTCGTCGTCGTCGTCGTGGCCCGGCGGGAGGGAGCCGCGCTGGGCGTGCATGCGGGCGGTCAGCTCGAGGAAGAAGCGCTCCATCGGGCGGGCGACGTCGGGGCCGTGGAGGACCTCGACGAGGCGGGTGGCGGCCTCGAAGGTGCAGACGGCCTCGGGGCGCGGGGCGTGGCGGATGCCCCAGCGCGAGGGGCCACCTGGCGGAAGGGACACCTTTGAAAGGTCGGCGACGTGGGCGGCGCGCCGGGCCATGCGCGAGCACTGGTGCCAGGTGCCGTCGAGGATGACGATGCAGCGCCGGCGGCCCGGGGCGGTCTGCAGCAGCTCGGGGCCGGCGACCGGAGCGTCTTCGGAGGGGAAGAGGACCACGTAGTCGAGGTCGGGCTCGGTGAGCGGGCCGGTCTCCATGGCCTCGTCCTGGGCGCCGTAGTGGAGGATCGGGGCGCGCAAGACGGCCGCCGCCGCGCGGCCGGTGCTGGTCGGCTTGTGGCGCTCGCGGTTGTGCTGCACGAGGACGAAGCGGGTCGGCAGGTCGAGCACCGGCAGCTCGACGCACAGACACCGCTCGAGGTGGAGGCCGCAGACGGGGCAGCGCGGGCGTGAGCTCTTACGCGAGGACATGGGACGAGGTCAGGTCGTTCGGGACGGGTTCGAGGGTCGAAGTGCTGCGCTCGCGGAGGGGAGATCGGCGAGGCTGATCGAGCAGGCGCTGCGCTCGGGTAAGATGTCGAATGTCGTTCGGGACATGTTCGAGAGGCAAGGTCCGATGGGTCAGGTCGCTGGAGACATGTCTGATAGGCAAAGTCGAATGGGCCAGGTCGGATGGGACATGCTCGAGAGGCAAGGCTTGAAAGGACAGGAGCTTCAGGTCATGTCCGCGAGGGCAGCCGAGACGCGGGCGCGCAGAGCGGGCGGGAAGACGGCGCGGTGGTGGACGAAGCGCTCGCGGGCGAGGCCGCGGAGCAGCGGAGAGGCGTCGAGGAGGCGCTGGACGCGGCCGCCGCTGCGCAGGACCATGAGCGCCTCGTCGTCGGTGTAGGCGTCGATCTCGACGCGGTCGATGGCGCCGAGGTAGGCGGGCGCGACGCCCTCGGCGGCGAGGACCTCGGCGAGGCGGACCTCGGCAGCGGCGGAGTCGACCTGCGGGCCGAGCCGCAATGTTTTGAACAGGCGCCGGCAGACGAGGCCGTCGGCGAGGTCGCGCAGGACGGGGTCGGCGCTGCGGGTGTAGGCGGCGAGCGCCTCGGCGAGGGCGTGGTCGTCGAGGCGGAGGTAGTCGTGGACATGGACGGGACGGCCGCGCAACAGGTCCTCGAGGACAGGCGGGGTGCTGGGCTCGGGGCCGAGCTCGCACAGGCGGCGGAACAGGGCGCGGATCATCATCTCGGCGGCGCGCGCGGCCTTGTGCAAGTAGACCTGGCGGTACATGTAGAGGCGGGCGAGGAAGAAGCCCTCGACCGCGGTGAGGCCCTTCTCGCCGTCGACGGCGAGCCGCGCGGAGGTCGAACCCTCGGGGACGTAGAGCCGCAGCGAGGCGAGCAGCCAGTCGACGTCGAGCAGGCCGTAGCGCACGCCGGTCATGTAGCTGTCGCGCATGAGGTAGTCGCAGCGGTCGACGTCGAAGGTGCCGGAGACGGCGCGCGCGAGGTGACCGATCGGCCCCTGGCCGTGGATCAAGCGCTCGACGAGCATCGGCGCGGTCGGGTCGAGCTCGGCGAGCACGCGGTGCACCTGCGTGTCGGGGTCGAGCAAGATCTGCGAGGTCCACACCTCGTGGCGCGGCGCGCCCGGCAGCACGGCCTCGAAGGTGTGACTGAGCGGCCCGTGCCCGAGGTCGTGCAGCAGCGCGGCGGCGAGGGCGACGTGGGCCCAGTGATCGTCGATGCGATCGTGCGGCGGGAGCTCCTGCGCGAGGGTGCGGACGCGGTCGAGGTAGCGCTGCATGACGTGCATGGCGCCGACGGCGTGGGCGAAGCGCGAGTGCTCGCCGCCGGGGAAGGCGAGAGCAGCGAGGCCGAGAGCGCGGATCCGTCGCAGCCGCTGGACCTCGGCGCAGTCGAGCAGCCGCGTGACGAGGCGGGCGGTGGCGCCGCTGAAGGAGATCAGGCCATGCACGGGATCGCGCAGGAGCATCGCGCGGAGCCTACTGCAGGCGCGGGCGACTGGCGATCCGGCAAGCCCGGCGGGCCGGCGCTCGAAGGCGTTGGCGGGCGGTGAGCGAGAAGGGCCGCGAATGCGCTGCGGCCTCGGGAGCGGAAGGTCCTGGGCTCGGCGCGGCTGCGGAAGGCCGCGAGCGCTCGCCGATGGAGGAAGGGTTCACGTCGTGAAGCAAGTCTCGCGAGCCTCGCGGCGCCGACCTCGGTAGTCGGCCGGCGGCGATCGGGCCCGGGGCGGCGTGTTATCCTGCGCGCCGTCGTTCATGGCCGATTCGCCCGCCACGCCGCCCAACTCGCCCGCGTGCCGCAAGTGCGCGTTCGTGTTCGAGGCAGGGATGACGTTCGAGCGCTGCCCGAATTGCGGGACGCCGACGCAAGCGCCGCCCGAGGAGCCGGGGCGGGTGATCTTGCCGCGGCTGACCTCGCTGCCGCTGCCCGGCACGCCGATCGGCAGCATCCGCAAGACGCCGGCCAACGCGACGCTCGAGGGGTTCTTCGTGCCGCCGACGCTGGTCGGCGATCGGCCGCCGAGCGAGCGCAGCGACGCCGCGACCGCGCCGACGTCGCGTCCGCCGGCCTCTCCGTTGCCCGAGCCCGGCAGCGGCGAGGACGACCTGCCGGCGCCGGTGTCGACGACGCGGCCGTTCACGCTGCCGCGGATCACGGTGCCGCCGCGAAGCACCGTGCCGGCGGTGATCGACAGCCGCGACCTCGAGAACAGCGCCGAGCTGGACCTGCCGCACCTCAGCGAGATGTCGCAGATCACTTCGCGCGCGGTGTCGCGGTCGGACGACGTCGACGTCGACCTCGCGGACATCAAGGCGGAGACGCGCGAGCTGCCGACGCAACCCGACGCGCCGCTGCCCCCGCCGCGGCCGCAGCTGCAGTCGCGGCGGGCGACTGTGGTGCTGACGCCGACGACGCCGGAGCCGGGGGCGCTGGCCTATGCGGGCCTGGTCGGGCTGTTCGCGGCGCTGGTGGGGAGCTTCTGGTTCTATTACAGCCGCGCGCAGGAGGTCTCGCTGGTGGTCGGGTCGTACGCGGCCAAGGTGCTGTCCGACCCGGCGGCGATCCGCGAGCGCGACGAGCGTCTGGCGACGCTGTTCGACGACGACTCGATGGAGAGCTACCTGGCGGCGATGGCGGTCGCGGAGCAGACCGAGGACCCACTCGGGCGCGCCGAGGCGGCGCTGCGGATCCACCTGCGCTACGGGCCCGATCCGGTGCGCGCGGCCCAGGCGAAGTCGTGGCTGAGTGCGAACTTCCCCCGCGACGACCTGCGGGCGGCGCGGATCCGGGCCCTCGCAGCGATCGCCGACAACGACCCGGCGCTGGCGCAGAGGCTGCTGGCGACGGGCGCCGAGCCGGGCGTGGCGCTGTACCGCGGGCTGCTGGCGCTGGCCGCCGGCAACCACGCGGCCGCGGCCGACTATGCCTCCGAGGCCATGTCCTTACGGCCAGGCGATCAGGCGGCGCGATGGCTGATGTTCGCGACCGAGCTGGCGAAAGATCGCCGCTCGACGCTCGACGCGCTGCGCGACGCGGCCGATCGCCAGCCGCATCGGCCCGCGCTGGAGCTCCTGCTGGTCGACGCGCTGATCGCCCGCGGGCGGCTGACGGAGGCGCGCAAGCGGCTCGAGGCGCAGGTGCGCGAGCCGGGGGTGAGCGACATGCATCAGGCGCGGGTGCTGGTGCGTCACGCCCAGGTCGCGGCGGCGTCGGTCGAGGTGTCGCGCAGCGTGTACCTGGCCGACGAGGCGATCAAGCTGGCGCCGCGCGACCCGGAGGTGGTGCACGGATCTCTGCGGGTGCTGATCGGGGCGGACGAGCTGGCGCGCGCGCAACAAGGGCTGACGGCGCGGCTGCGCGAGGCGCCGGACGACCTCGCGGCGCAGATCCTCCAGGCCGAGCTGGCGCTGCGCGCGAGCAACGAGAGCGCGGCGCTGAAGGCGATCGAGAAGCTCGCGGCCGAGACGCCGACGCTGATCGAGTCGACCTTCCTGCGCGGGCGCCTGGCCCTGCTCACCGGTCACACCGACGCTGCGGTCGAGCATTTTAAAGATGCGGCCAAGGCCGAACCGCCGCACATCCGCGCGGCGGTCGAGTACGCCCGGCTGCGGCCCAACGGCGACACCCTGTCGCTGCTGGAAGATCTGGAGGAGCGACGCGGCCGCGACCCGACCGAGAGCGCGCGCGCCGACCTGCGGGCGCTGGCGCTGGCGCGGGCCAACGCGCTGGTCGAGCAGGGCCGACGCGACGCTGCGGTGGAGGTCCTGGACACGGCGCTGGCGCGCGACTGCGACGACAACGCGGCCCAGCTGCGGCGCGGGGTGCTGGTGGTCGACACGCCGCGCAGCGACGCCGGGCGGGTCGACCTGCTGGCGGTGCACGAGCGCACCGGCGGGTTCGCGGGGCTGCTCGGGCCGCTGAGTCGCCTGTACATTCGGTCAGGTGAGTTGCGGGCGCTGGAGGCGTTGGTGCAGCCGCACCTCAGCGACGTGCGGGCGCCGGACGAGGTGGTGCTGGCGATCGCGCGCCTGCGCCTGGCCCAGGCGGCGGTCGAGGCGGCGGAGTCGATGACCGACCAGATCTTGCTGCGCTCGCCTGACTCGTGGGAGGGGCACCTGCTGAAGGCCAAGGTGCTGCTGGAGCGCGGCGAACCGGGGCTGGCGCAGGGCGAGCTGCGGCTCAGCCGGCCCCCGCAGCCCCAGGCAGATGTCGAGCTGGTGGCGGGGAAGATCGCCGAGCGCAGCGGTCGCCTGCAGGACGCGCTGCCGGCCTACCGCCGCGCGCATCAGCTCGCGCCGACGCTCCACGAGGCCGGCTACCTGTACGGCCGCGCGCTGCTGCTGCTCGGGCGCGCTCAGGAGGCCGTGACCGAGCTCAGCGCGGTCACGCGGGCGACGGACGCGTTCCCGGCCGCGTTCGTGGCGCTCGGCCAGGCGCAGTTCGAGCGCGGCAACTTCGAGGAGGCCCGCAGGCAGCTCCAGCGCGCAGTGGCGCTCGCCCCGGGCCTCACCGAGGCCCACTACTGGCTCGGCCGCTGCGAACACGACCTGCAGCTGGACGCCGAGGCCGCCGTCAGCCTCGGCCGGGCGGTCCGCGGGGCCGCGCCGGGGACGGCCTGGCTGCCCGACGCCCACCTGTGGCTGGCCCGCGCCGCCGAGGCCCACGGGGACGTGGCCACCAGCCGCACTGCGTACGAGGAATTCCTGCGCCTGGCGCCCGCGGCCGCGCCCGGCCGACGTGAGGCGGAGCGCGCGCTGGCCCGCCTGGTTCGCGCGCCTTGAGGCCTTTACGCGCGGGCCCGGCTTGTCGATACTCGCGGCCCCGCCGGAGGAGTGGCCGAGCGGTCTAAGGCAGCGGACTTGAAATCCGCCGTGTCCGCAAGGGCACCGAGGGTTCGAATCCCTCCTCCTCCGCTACTTCGCTCTCCGTCCCTCGAGGACATGTCCTCGAGGGCATATCCTGAAGGACATGCCCGATCGGGCATGTCCCTCGGGACTCTTTTGAAGAATCAGTAGCGCGTGGGCGGCTTGCCGTCTTTGCTGCGCGGCACCCGGCGCTCGAGCCGTTGCTCCCACTCGACACCGGCGATCGGCACGACGTAGACGGTGGGGCAGACCAGGCGGCGGTCGGTCGAGCCGAGGCGGCGGGCCCAGTACTCGACGTCGACGACCTGGTACGGCACGTCGTCGATGACCACGACCTCGTGGATCCGCGGGACGAACTGCACGTCCTCGGTGGTCTCGGTGCGGAACAGCAGGCGGCCTTCGCAGGCGTACTCGACGTAGGGCATAAGTCGCGCGGCCCGAGTCTACCGCGAAGCCTCGCCGAGCAGCGCGGCCCGTAGCGCGTCCGCGGCGTGGATCGGGGCGCTGCAGACCTGGGCCCGGCAAACCAGCGCCGCCGGCGGACCCTCGGCCGCCTCGAAGCTCACGGCCAAACGCGCGCGCATGACCGGACGGGCCGCGGCGACGGTGCGCGCGAGCTCGGCGACGGCCGAGGCCGAGGCGCCGCGCAGGGTGACGTGGGCCGCCTCGGGCGCCGCGAACTGCGCGGCGGCGATGAGGCTGGCGAACGCGAAGGGCTGGCGGATCGCCGCGCCCTGCCGCTGCAGGCACGCCTCCGCGGCCGCGCGCGCCCCCGCCGGGGCGACGCCGGCGAGGTCGAGTCGCAACAGCACCTCGACCAGCACCCCGAGGCCGCTCGGGATCGCCGAGTCGTGCTGCGACTCGGTGCGCTCGATCAGCCGCTCGGCGTCGTCGGCGGTGACGTAGAAGCCGACGCCCCCGGCCACCGCGTGGTGCGCCAGCGCGTGGCGGGCCAACTTGGCCGCGGCGTCCTGCCACGCGAGGTCGAGCGTGGCCTCGTGGAGGTCGAGGCAGGCGCGGGCCAGGAACGCCACGTCTTCGAGGTAGCCGCGGGTGTGCACGACGCCGTCGAAGTCGACGCGCATGACCTCGCCGTGGGCGCCGACGTGAGCGTCGAGCAACCGGCGCGCGGCCGCGGTCGCCAGCGCGAGGCACCGCGCATGCAGCTCAGGCTCGCCCCACTGCTCGGCGGCCGCGGCGGCGCGGGCGAGGCCGGAGATCAGGAGGCCGTTCCACGAGGTGAGGATCTTGTCGTCGCGCAGCGGCGGGACGCGCTGGTAGCGGGCCTCCAGCAGCCTGGCGCGCAGCGGCGCGAGGCGGGCCTCGAGCGCGGCCTCGGTCATGCCGAGGGCCTCGGCGATCTGCGCCGGCGGCTGGGCGAGGTGGAGGATCGACATGCCGTGCTCGAAGTTGCCGCGCGGGTCGACGCCGTAGACCGCGGCGAAGAAGGCTGCGTCGTCGCGGTTGCCGAGCACCTGCTCGAGCTGGGCCGGCGTCCAGCAGAAGAACTTGCCCTCGACGCCCTCGCTGTCGGCGTCGGTCGCGGCGTAAAACGTGCCCGCCGGGCCGCGCATGTCGGCCTCGAGGTAGGCGACCGTCTCGCGCACGACCCGGCGCAGGAACCCCTGCTCCGGCCAGCGCAGGCTGGCGTCGGCGTACAGCCCGAGCAGCAGGGCGTTGTCGTACAGCATCTTCTCGAAGTGCGGCACCAGCCACACCCGGTCGACGGCGTAGCGGGCGAAGCCGCCGCGGAGGTGGTCGTAGATCCCGCCGCGCCACATCTTCTCGAGCGTCAGCAGCAGTTCGTCCGAACCTGTCCCATCGACCCTGTTCTGAAGCATGAGAACTTCGAGACAGGTGGCGTTGGGGAACTTGGGCTGGCGGCCGAACCCGCCCCACTCGGGGTCGAGGCGAGCGAGCAGGTCGCGCGCGGCGGTCGCCAGCGGCTCGGGCCCGACGATCGCGCCCTCGCCGTCCTGCCCGCCGGCGGCGAGCTCGCGGATCCCCTCGAGCAGCTGCTCGGCCTGGCCCTCCACGTCGGCGCGGCGGTTCTTCCACAGGTCGGCGAGCGCGAGCAGCAGCTGGCGGAAGCTGGGGCGGCCGTAGCTGGGGACCGGCGGGAAGTAGGTGCCGCCGTAGAACGGGCGGTGGTCGGGGGTCAGGAACACGGTCAGCGGCCAGCCGCCGCCCTGGCCCATCAACAGCACGACCTTTTGGTAGATCTCGTCGATGTCGGGCCGCTCCTCGCGGTCGACCTTGATGTTGATGAAGTTGGCGTTCATCAGCGCCGCGGTGTCCGCGTCCTCGAAGGACTCGTGGGCCATGACGTGGCACCAGTGGCAGGCGCTGTAGCCGACCGACAGCAAGATCGGCTTGTCCTCGCGGCGAGCGCGCTCGAGCGCCTCGTCGCCCCACGGGTACCAATCGACCGGGTTTTCCGCGTGCTGCCGGAGGTAGGGGCTCTTGGATTGCGCGAGGCGGTTCATGGCCGGTCTGGAGTGTGCGTGGTCCTCGCCCGTACGCCGGTCCCCGGGTATGCGCCGTTCCTCACGCCCGGCTGCGCCGCGAGCCCCTCCAAGTCGCCCGCTCGCGGCGCTCGAAAGCTGGACCCTTTTAAAATTTCTGGTAATGTCCGCGCCCCGCCACCTGGAGAGGTGTCCGAGTGGTCGAAGGTGCCAGACTCGAAATCTGGTGTGGCGAAAGTCACCGTGGGTTCGAATCCCACCCTCTCCGCAAACTTTTCTCCGAGACGACGCCCCACAGCCCAGCAAACCAGAACACCCGGAGAGGTGTCCGAGTGGTCTAAGGTGCAAGATTGGAAATCTTGTGTGGGGCAACCCACCGAGGGTTCGAATCCCTCCCTCTCCGCACCGGCCTCAACAACCGGCACTTATGCCCCGAGCGACGGCTCTCTCGTAAACCCCGCCAGGACCGGAAGGTAGCAACGGTAGCGAGAGAACGGGTGTTCGGGGCGCTTTTTTTTGGGTCTGCGCCAGGTCGCTACTCGCTGAGCTCCCAGCTAGCGAGACCCCGCACGCAGGCATCACTCGGGCTCGGCTCTCGAGCCCGGCCAACGAGCCGCCGAAGCAGCCTCAGCCGCGGAACTCGTCCTTGGCCCGCCGGCGCGTCGCCAGCTCCTCGACCGAGTCCGCGCGCACGAACGGGTTGGTGGCTCGCTCGTCGGCCACCGTGGTCGGCGTCGTGCGGCCCGGCAACGCGTCGGCTCGCTCGGCGACCGCCCGGTTGTCGGGCTCGACCGCCGCCGCGAAGCGCAGGTTCGCCGCCGTGTACTCGTGGCCGAACCACAGCCGCGTCGACGGAGGCAACGTCGTGAGCTGCTGCAGGCTCATGTGCATCTGCGCGGGCGTCCCCTCGAACAGGCGACCACAACCGGCCGCGAACAGGGTGTCGCCGGTGAACACGTCGTCGGGCTCGCCACCCTCGCCGACCAGCCGCCAGGCGATCGCGCCCCGCGTATGCCCGGGGATGTGCAGCCCCAGCAATCGCCGGCCCGCAAGCACTAGGCCGGTGTCTTGCCACGCGTCGGTGTTGGCCTCGACGAACTCGGTCTGTCGGGGGATCCGCCCGCGATCACTGGCATGCCCGGCGACCCACACGTCCCCGCCGTCACCGACGAGCTCGTCGATGCCGCCGACGTGATCGTGATGGTGATGGGTGGCGAGGATCCCCCGCAGCCGCCCGCTCACCGCCGCGATCGCCCGCGCCGGCGGGTCCGCCTCCGAAGGATCGACGAGCCAGACGTCGCCTGTGCCCGGATCGCGCAGCAAGTAGGCGTAGTTGTCGCGCAGGCACGGGACAGGCTCGATGGTCAGCACCCCGATGTCTTAGCGGAGCAAACCCGCGAGCTCAAGCCGACCTGCCCCTCGAGACAGATTGACTGCCGACTCGGACCGAGCTGAGCGTCCAATCAGCCCGGACCAATTACATGTCCTTCCAGACATGTCCCTTGCGACACTGCCGCTCGCGCAACTCGGTCGCCAGCGCGAGGAGGGGCGCACGGCCATGCTCGTGCGCCCCGAGTGAGAGCGGACTGCTCAGCGGCCGCGACCGCCGCCGCCGCTGAAGCCACCCCCGCCCCCGCGACCGCCTCCGCCGCCCCCGCCGCCCCCGCTGAAGCCACCGCCTCCGCCGCCGAAGCCGCCGCCTCCGCCACCACCGCTGAAGCCGCCGCCTCCGCCGCTGCTGAAGCCGCCACGGCTACCGCCGAAGCCGCTGCCGCCGCTGCTGAAGCCGCCGCCGCTGAAGCCGCCGCTCGAGCCGCCGCTGCTGAAGCCGCCACGGCTACCGCCGCTGAAGCCGCCGCCGCTGTAGCTCGGGCCGGTGCCCCGCGAGCCGCCACCGTCGCCGAACGAGCTGGTCGCGCTGCGCGGCCCGCCGCGCGAGCCCGAGGTCGCCGGTACGTAGGTCGCCTGCGACGACGCGAACCCGCCGCCGCTGCTCGGCCGCGCGGCCCCGGCCGCCATCGTGCCCCGCTCGCCGCCGCCGCTGCCTCCCGGAGGCGCGTAGGTCGGGCGGTAGGTCGCGCTCATGCCACCCGCGGTCCCCGCGGTCTTGGCTCCGCCGGCCGACAGATTACCTGCCCCCGGCGCCATGTAACCGCGACCACCGCCGCTCGCCTCGCCGCCCGGTCGCGCACCGCCCGACACCGGCATGCTCGGGTAGCTGGCGCTCGCGCCCGCGACCGTGCGCGTGCCGCTCGAGGTCCACGCACCCGGCCCCTGAGGCGAATGGGTCGGGCGCGAGCTCGGAGCCGCGAGGTTCGACGGACCCGCCGCCTGACCACCCGGGCCGAGGCCGCCACGCCCGCCCTCGGGCGCCGCCGCGAGCCCACGCGGCCCGCTGGTGCCCGCCCCCAGACCACCGCCCTGCGGAGCGGCGGCCAGGTCGTTCGGCCGACCCGAAGGGCCCAGGCCGCCGTTGTTGCCGTTCGGACGGCCGAGCTTGTCGCCGAAGCCCTGATTGCCCGGCGTCCCGGTCGGGCCGCCCTGCGACGCGTTCATCGTGTGCCGCGTGCCGCCCGTGGGCCCGCCCTGGCTCGGGGTGCTGTGCCGCACCGAGCCCGGATCTTGCGGGTAGTAGTTGTAATAGTACGACGGCGGCATGCCCCACGCGTGGTAGCCCCAGTAGCCCGGACCGCCCCAGTACCAGCCGTTGCCGTAGAAGCCCCAGCCGTACGAATACGGCACCCACGGGTAGTAGTAGTTCCACGCGTACACCAGCGGCGACGGCGGGCCCCAGTAGTACACCCAGTTGTTGTAGTAGGGGCTGTAGTAAACGAAGTTGCCGTTGATGTTGTAGTACCAACGATTGGACCACCACACGCGCGGGTAGGTCTCGATCGCCTCGGGGTACGTGTGCACGTACGTCACGACCTTGACCTGCTGCCCGTCGCTGAGCGTCTCGGTGCCGACCAGCCCCGGCGGGTTCTCGATGTTCGCCTCGGTCTGCACCGCCGGATCGACCGGCGCCTCGCCCGGAATCGCGTAACCGTTGGCCTGCGGCGCGCCCGTCGGCGTGGCGTAGGCCTGGCTCTGCACGTACACCGTCTCGTAGGCCGCCGGAGAGGCCGCTACCGAGCGCGGGATCTCGTCCGGATGAACCACTCCGGCCCCGACGTTCCGCGTGCAACCGCCAGCGAACGAAAGCACGAGCGCCAGTGCGCTCACGGGGCCGATCCAGGGACGCTTGTTCATGACCGTGACTCCACCTCGGCGAAGATGCTGAGGTTGACGCCAAAGCCTAGCGTTTATTGGCAGGCCGGGCCACGAAGGGGCGCCATCGCCGCCCCACGGTCGCGGTAGCGCCGCGCGAAACGTATCGTGCCGACAGCGAGCCGTGTGCGCCGTCACGGGTCCTGCGCCCCCGACCCCGCGTCCTGCTTCCCCTCATCCGCCACCGCACAGCGTTGACGTGGGTGTGGCTCCAAACCTATGCTCGAGGGTGCGCTCATGAGTGCGGAAATTCACGTCCTCAAGTTCCTGACGGGCAAGTACAAGGGCGAAGAGTTTCCCCTCGACGCCGACAAGGACCACTACATCGTCGGCCGCAGCAGCGAATCGGACCTCGTGCTCGCCGACGACGCCGTGAGCCGCAAGCACGCCCGCTTCTTCGCCGAGCGCCAGCGCGTGTGGGTCCGCGATCTCGGCTCGCGCAACGGGGTCCACGTCAACGGCAACCTCATCCAGCGCCACTGCCTCCGCGCCGGCGATCGGATCTCGATCGGCGGCAGCCTCATGAGCGTGGTCGTCGCCAAGCCGAGCCAGGTGGGCGCCGCCCCCCGCGCGGGCGAGAAGAAGCACCGCACGCCGACCACGGTCGACTTCTCCAACCGCTCGATGACCGGCAGCATCGAGGAGATCCCGCTGGTCGACGTGCTGCAGTGGCTGGCGGCGAGCCGCAAGACCGGCACGCTCAACGTCCGCAACCTCGACACCGTGCAGACCGGCCGCGTCTACCTCCGCGACGGCTACGCGTTCTCGGCGACGATCGACAAGAGCGCCGCGGCGCTGCTGCCGGAGAAGGCGCTGATGCGCATGCTGGCGTGGAAGCGCGGCACGTTCGCGCTCGAGAACGCCGCCCCCGAGCAGGCGCCGACGCAGGAGATCCGCAGCGCCATCGAGCACATCCTGATGGAGTCGGCGCGCCAGCAGGACGAGATCCTCCACCTGGCCGAAAAGACACCCGTGCCGACCTACGGCGTCGAGGTGTCGCTGGTCCAGCCGTCGCCCGTCCGCTGGCACACCCTGCCGCCCGAGCAGCTCGACGTCGTGCAAGACCTCGCCGAGGGCCGGACCTGGTCGTTCATCCTCGACTCGTACCCGCAGGACGACCTCGCCCTCACCAGGCTGATCGTCGAGCTGCGCAAGAAGCGAGTCGTCGAGTACTCGTGAGCCCGACGCCGCTCGCCGAAGCGCTCGCGGCCGCCGACGCGCTGCTGCAGGTGCACCCGCTGGCGGCCGTGCGCGTGGTCGCAATGGACGACGACGCGCTGGTGCTCGAGGTCTATCACTGCGAGTGGCCGCCGCCCGCGCTGCCCGCGTTCGGCCGGCTGTGCTTCGTCGAGCCGGTCTACGTGCAGATGCCCATGCGCCTCGAGTGGGGCACGAGGCTGCACCTGTTCAGCGGTTCCGTCGCCGGGCGCCTGCCGTCGCTCCCGACTGCGAGCCCCGACGCTCCCGTGTTCATACTCCGCGCCCACGACGGCAGCGACCCGCCGGCTTTCATCGTCGCCGCGGGCCTGCGCGTCGAACCGACGCGTTAGCGCTTGCGCTGCTCGAGGCTCGTGCGGATGTCTTGCTCGATCCGCCCGATGCACTCCGGCTTGTAGCTGCGGTAAGAGCCGCGGATCGTGCCCTTGTCGTCGACCACGAACGAGAACGGGAAGTTGGGGCTGTCGTACTGCTTGGCCAGGTCTTCGCCGCCAAGCGCCAGCTTGGCGGAGAGCTTCCGCTCCTTGGCGAACTCGAGCACCTTGTCCGGCTCGGTGTCGGTGGCGATGGCGACCAGCACCGCGCCGCTCTTCTTGTAGTGGCGGACGAGGCGGTCGAACTCGGGCAGCTCCTTGAGGCACGGCTTACACCACGTACCCCAGAAGTTGAGCAGCACGACCTTGCCGCGCAGGCTCGCCATGCTGATGTCCTTGCCCTCCGGCGTCTTGAGCGCGAACGGCAGCGCGCCCGTGCCGACGCCGGCGTCGCGCCCGCACGACTCGTCGACCTTGGCGTGCAGCGGCGCCGGCAGGCCGCTCGCGGCCGCGGCCTTGGGCTCGCCGCTCGCGGGCGTCGGCTCGGCGGTCGGCGCCGGCTCGCTGGCCGCCACGGCCTCGCCCGGCGGCTTGTCGGCGGCCGGCGCGGACGTGTCGCTCGCGGGCGCCTCGGGGGTCTCGCTCGCGGGTGCGAGGGCCGACTCAGGCGCGGACGGCTCGGTCTCCGGCGCCGCAGTCGACTCGGGGGCCTCGCTGGCCTCACGCCTGCACCCGGGAGCAGGCGCGAGCAGCGAGATGGCCATCAGGACATGTAGTTTAGGACATTGCTTGAAGGTCATGTTGCTTCGGACTCCAGCGAGCGGCTGATCGCGCGCCACACCTCGCGCAGCTCGTCGGCGCCGGCGCGGTAGGGCAGCAGCAGGCGGATCGTGTGGCCGCCGCAGACGGTGACGAGGACGCCGTGGTCGCGCATCATGCGGTCGCCGACGGCGGCGCCGAGCTGCTCGGCCGGCTTGCCGACCTGCACGCCGATCAGCGCCCCGTGGCCGCGGATCTCCTGGACCCGCGCGCACGGCTCCTCGCGCGCGATCGCCTGCAGCGTCGGCAGCTGCGCCCCCGCGGCGGCGAGCAGGCCGTCGCGCTCGAGGATGTCGATGCTGGCGAGCCCGGCGGCGCAGGCGAGCGGGTTGCCGCCGAAGGTGGTGCCGTGAGTGCCCTTGCCCATCGCCTGCGCCAGGTCACCGCGGGCGAGGCACACGCCGATCGGGAACCCGCCGCCGAGGGCCTTGGCGATCCACATCAAGTCGGGCGCCAGCGCCGGGTCGTCGCCGACGATGTGCGCCCACGCCGACCACGAGCCGGTGCGCCCGAAGCCGCACTGGACCTCGTCGGCGCCGACCAGCGCGCCGTGCTCGCGGCACAAGCCGTGCAGCCCGACCAGGAACTCGCGCGTGGCCGGGTAGACGCCGGCCTCGCCCTGGATCGGCTCGAGGAACACCGCCGCGATCGCGGCGCCGTGCTCGGCGAAGGTCTCGCGCAGCGCGTCGAGGTCGCCGTACGGCAGCCGCAGCACCCGCGCGGTGGCGAACGGCTCGGCCGGCTCGCTCTCGCCGAGGCAGCGCACGTACGGGTGGCGGTAGGCGGTGTTGGCGGTGCAGGCCAGCGCCCCGAGCGAGCGGCCGTGGAAGGCCCGCTCGAACGCGACGATGGTGTTGCGCCCGGTCGCCCGCAGCGCGACCTTGATCGCCGCCTCGGTGGTCTCGGTGCCGGTGGTGGCGATGAACGCCCGCGCGTCGGGCACCGGCATGCGCGCGACGATCTCCGCCGCGAAGCGCCGCTGCGGCTCGGTGCTGAACGAGTTGGCGGCCGCGCTCAGCCGCTGCATCTGCGCCGTCAAGGCCTCGACCCACCGCGGGTGCGCGTGCCCGAGCGGCGCACAACCGACGCCGTTCACCGCGTCGAGGTAGACGCGACCGGCGCTGTCGCGCACGCGCAGCGAGCCGCGCTCGTCGGGCACTGCTTCCTCGAGGACGAGGTCGCGGAGGGCATAGGTCGGCCACCGGAGCTCTTGCATGGGGTGAGTCATGGCAGCCCGGGCGCGCCGGTGCAAGCGCCTCAGAACGTGAGCTCGACGGTGGAGCCGAGCCAGCGCAAAGCGGCCCGCGTCGACACCGGCCGGCGCGCACGCTCGCGGCGCAGGGCGATGCCCAGCGCCAGCGCGGCCACCCCGACCGCGGCCGACACCCCGATCGCCACGTTGGTCGCGTCCTGGAGCGCGAAGAACGTGCGATAGAGCCCCTGCTTCTCGCCCTCCTCGCACAACCCGTCGCACCCGGAGTGGGCGCGGTCGCGGGCCACGAGCACGCGCGAGCCGAGGATCGCCACCGTCACCCCGCCCGCGAGCGCCAGCGACGTCGTGGTCCAGAAGCCCGCCCGCAGCCCCTTGAGGCGCCGCGACTCCTCCGGGACGAACGGCCTCGCGGGCGGCTTGACCGCGTCCGGCGGCCGCACCTCGGGCCGCACGAACCCCGGGAACACGATCGTCACCGTCCCGCCGGCGCGCACGTCGGCGCGCACGTGCTTGCGCTGCCCGGGCGCCTCGCCGACGAACTCGACCTCGAGCGGACCCGGGAGCGTGAGCCGCGGGAACGCGTCCTTGTCGACCGCGTCGCCGTTGATCCGGATCTCGCGGATCGCCTCCGGACTGTCGACCTGAAGCAGCACCTCGCCGAGCCGCTGCCGCAGCTGCTCGCTGCGCTCGAGCGCGGTGACGCGGTGTTGATCCTGCGTCTCGGCGTGCTCGAGGTAGTCGCGGTACGCCTGCAGCGCCGCGACCAGGTCGCTGGCGCGGTCGAGCGACAGCGCCTTGTTGTAAGCGGCGTTGATCGACCACGCCGCCGCGAGCGAGCGGTCGAACGCCTGCGCCGCCTCGGCGTAACGACGCTCGTTGTAGTGCTGCTTGCCCTCGCGGAAGTACACCAGCGCGGCCGCCTGATCGGGCACCGGCGCCGCCACCTCCGGCGAAGCCGGCGCATCGGTCTCGTCCTCCGAAGCGGGCGACGAAGCCGGCGACCCCGCGACCGACTCCCGCGCCGGTGACTCAGCCGCTCCCGACTCCGTGGGAGCGACCGGCTCCTGCGTGCGCGCGACGACCGGCGTCATGGTCAGCTCCGCGGCGCAGAGCACGGCCACGGCTCCGCGCCATCGCGAGCGGCCACGCCTCATCCGCCACCCTTGACGGGGCTGAAGATCGGCTCGTCCTTGAGCTCGCTCTCCTCGCCCTTCTCACTCTTGCTCGCGGGCTTCGCCGGCTCGGTCGCGCCGACGCCCGGGTTCTTCGCGCTCGGCGGCTTCTTCTTCGGGCTCGCCAGCGTGTTCGTCACCGGCGTGATCGCCGGCACCGGCGTCGGCGCCTCGGGCTGCAGCTCGACGATGAAGTTCTGGTTGTCCATGGGGATCAGGCTGCGCTTGCTCGGCTTGTAGCCCTCGTGCGTCACGGTCAGCTGCAGCTGCACCTGATCGTCGTAAGGCACCACCAGGCGCAGCGGCGTCACCTGCCCCTCGATCTGCGGCGCCAGCGCGGCGAGCACCGACTCGGGGCCCTTGTCGATCGTCACGGTCGCCCCGACCGGGTCCGTCTGGAAGAACCACACCACGGTCGCCGGACGCGGCGGCTGGACCTGCGGCTGCGGCACCGTCGGCGCCGGCGCGCTCGACGGCTCGGGCTGCGGCGGACTTTGGCGCGGCAACAAGAACAGCAGCAGCACCGCCGCCACGCCCGCGCCCACCAGCGGCAGCGACAGCCACAGCAGCCACGGCCGCCGCGTCGGCACGACCGCCAGCCGATCTGTCGGCGAGGACATGTCGTCCGGGACAGGTACGGCCCCGCGCGTCTCGGCCAGCACGCGCGTCTGGGTCTGCTCGTCGCCCGCGGCGACGGGCGGCGGCGACAGCTCGGCGGCCGGCAGCGGCGCCGAGCCGATGTGTGCCGGCCGCCCCCGCAGCTCCCCGCGCGAGGCGCCGCGGATCGCCGCCATGCGGTACTTCGCCTGCTCCGCGAAGTGGTGCCGCATGATCGCCCCCAGCGCCCGCCGCGGCTCGCTGGTGTCGCCGCACTCGCGCAGCAGCGCGCGGATGTCGGCCAGCATCGCCTCGGCGCTCGCGTAGCGCTCCTCGGGCGTCGGCGCCAGCGCGCGCTGCAGCAGCGCCTCGACCCCGGACGGCAGGTCGGGCCGGAACTCGCGCAGCGGCGGCACTTCGCAGCGCATCACGTTCTCGAGCGTCTCGGCGTCGCCTTCGCCGGCGAACAGCCGCCGCCCCGTCAGCATCTCCCAGAAGATCACGCCGAGCGCGAACAGGTCGGTGCCGGCCGACAGCGGCTTGCCGCGGGCCTGCTCGGGCGCCATGTACGCCAGCTTGCCGCGCAGATGGCCGGTGTGGTTGCTGTTGCGCAGGCCGGTCGCCTTGACCAGGCCGAAGTCGACGATCTTCGTCCAGCCGTCGAAGTTGACCATCAGGTTCTGCGGCGACATGTCGCGGTGGACGAGCCCGTAGGGCCGGCCATCGGGGTCGCGCAGGCCATGGACCGCGACCAGGCCCTCGCACGCGTCGGCGAGGACTTGCAGGGCCACCGCCAGCGGCAGCCGCTCGTCGGCGGGACGCAGCTGGCGCAGCAGCGCCGACAGCGTCTCGCCGTCGATGTACTCGAGGACCATGAAGTAAAAGCCGGAGTCCTCGCCGAGGTCGAGGATGCCGGCCACGTGCGGGCTGTGGATCCGCGCCGCGATCTTGGCCTCGTCGAGGAACATCCCGACGAACTCGGGCTCCGCGGCGAGGTGCTGATGAATCACCTTGATGGCGACCACACGCTCGAAACCTGCGGAGCCCGTGGCGCGTCCGAGGTACACGGTGGCCATGCCGCCGTGCCCCAGCCGCTGCACGACCTCGTAGCGGCCGATGCGCTGCAGCGCGTGCAGCGAACCGTCGCCGGGTGGCGGCGACGCGACGTCGGCGTTGCCGCGCGGCAACACTTTCGTCTCGGGTTCGAGCTCCATGGTGCGGACCGACGAGGGCACGGTGCGAACACCCCCGAACAGGGCGATGGTGGCACGATACGTCAATCCCCGGGTGTGATCACGTCCGCGGTCCGGAGCCCTCGCTCCCCGCCGCCGCAGTGAACGGTGAGTCCGACGAAGCCCGCATTCCACGCAACCCGTAGGTCACCTCGACGTTCGCCGACGACTTCGTTCCTGAGCCCGCGTACGTGCCCGTCGGCGACGTGTCTTCGGAGGCTACCGATGAAGCGTGAACCTCCGCAGCTGCGGAAGGTCAGAATTCGCACCTGTTCATGGGGGCGATTTTTCTGTATTTCACATCACGGTACCCGGCGTTTGGCCGTGGACACAATCCGAACAAGCCCCTTGCTGCGGGGCTTGTGGCTAGGTTAAAATAGCTGAGGAGATCTCCGAGATCTCTCCGATTACAGAAAATATCTGTGATCCACCATGCTCGAACTCGACTGATCCACCAATGAGATCGAGCCTCACGGAGATCCGGTTCTGCTAGCAATATCCCATACTTGACTGTCATGATAGCGGTCTCTACCAGGTTGCGCCCCTCGCGCATCCTAGGGCAGTGTGGAATGGCCCTTGCGTGCGGACAGCGCTTGACGTAGAGGCTGGAGAGCAGGAGCCACCAGGCGAAGGGAGGACAGCATGGCGAAGCGACAGACCCGCAGGAGCATCTCGGTCAAGGGCATCACCTATCAGCGGCTCAAGGACTATTGCGAGTCCACCGGCCTCAGCGTCAGCGGGTATCTCGAAGAGATTATTGCGGAAAAATTGGATGCGGCCGGCGTGCCCGTACCCACCGTCGTCAAGCCCCGCCCCACGGCAAAGCTGATCGAGAACGAGGACATCGTCTCGCAGCACTTCACTTTTTAGCGCTGCGCCGTCGTCGCCGACCCTTCGCCCCTGCTCGAGCGCGCGCGACGACTCCCTTCGCGCGGCGCCGCGCTCGCCGCCTCCCGACACGCGGTCGCGACATCTTCGCGTAGCTCCAGCGAGCGGCCTCAGCGGGCCTGTCGGTCGGCGGATCGAGGCGGTAGTCTCGCCGGCGAATGACGAAGAAGTACCTGCGGGCCGCCCGTACGCGGTTCTCCCGGCGACGCGCGCTGCAGACGATCGCCGCGCTCGTCGGCGGCACTGCGTTCGGCTGCGGTGACGACGGCAGCGGGCCCAGCGGCGCCAGCGACGGCGGTTCGACCGATCCGTCGAGCGGCACCACGACCACCGGCGGCGGCACGTCGAGCACCACCGGCGTGCCGACCACGTCGGACGGCAGCGACAGCGACACCGGCAGCACCGGCTCGAGCACGACCGGCGACGACACCACCACGACGACCGGCGACAGCACCGGCGAGTCGACCACCGAGTCGCCGGTCAGCGAGTGCGCCAAGAGCGATCTCAGCCCCGAGTTGCTGCTCGCGGGCATCGAGCACGTCGTCGTGCTGGTGATGGAGAACCGCTCCTTCGATCACTACTTCGGCTCGCTCGATTTCCTCGAGGGTCGCGTGGTGGACGGCCTGAACGGCGACGAGTGGAACCCGAGCATCGGCCTCGGCGACGTCACCGTCTTCAAGCTCGACGAGTTCCAGCCGCAAGATCCGCCGCACGAGTGGGACGAGTGCCACACTCAGTTCAACCTCGGCGACTGCAACGGCTTCGTGTTCGAGAACGAGAAGAAGAACCCGGGCTACGGCGAGCAGGTCATGGGTTACCACGTGCGTGAGCAGATCCCCGTGCTCTACGCGCTGGCCGACAACTTCGCCCTGTGCGACCGGTGGTTCTGCTCGGTCATGGGCCCGACCTGGCCGAACCGCTACTACGTCCACGCCTGCAGCTCCGACGGCGGCAAGAGCAACTTCCCCTCGCCGTTCTTGCAGACCCTGTGGCACGCCTGCGACGACGCCGGCGTGACCAGCCGGATCTACTTCACCGACGTCCCGTGGGTCGCGGGCGCCTTCCCGCTGGTGCCGACGGTGTGGGGCAAGCTGGCCGACGGCATCGACGGCTTCAGCCTCGACGCGCTGACGAACCCCAACGACCTCGACCGCTTCTTCGCCGACGCGGCCGCCGGCGCGCTGCCCAACTTCACCGTCATCGACCCCGGCTTCACCTCCAACGACGACCACCCCGACCACGACATCCAGCTCGGGCAGATCTTGATCGGCTCGATCTACAAGGCCCTCGCCGAGGGTCCGGGCTGGGAGAACACCCTCTTCATCATCACCTACGACGAGCACGGCGGCTTCTACGACCACGTCGCGCCGCCGACCACCATCGACGACGAGCCCGAGTTCACCCAGCTGGGCTTCCGCGTGCCCTCGCTCGTCATCGGCCCGCGCGTGCGCAAGGGCTGCGTCGTCAGCACCCAGTTCGAGCACTGCTCGATCGGCGCCACCCTCATGCGTCGCTTCGGCATCGCCGCCCTCAACGACCGCATGATGACCGCCAACGACGTCTCGTCGTGCATCAACCCCGAGTACCTGAGCGACCCTCAGCCGGGCCCGCCGATCCCGCTCGTCGACGTCTCGATCGACCAGATCACCGCCCGAGTCGGCCGCACGACCAGCCAGCACGAGCTGTTCGACCGCCTCGGCGTCCAGCTCGACGAGAACTTCCGCGCCAGGCAGGTCGCCGCCACCCTCCGGCTGCTCAAGCACGCCGAGCGCCTCGGCGTCGCCCGCCTCCGCGCCTGACCCTCGGGACAGCTTCATGAACTGTCCCCGGGGACAGCTCAGAGCTCGCGCCAGCCGCCGCGCCTTCGCATCTCGAACGCGCCGAAGCGGACGTCGAGCACCAGCTCGGCCGCCAGGTACGGGTACCAGGCCTGCATCGTCACGCCGACGCGGCGGGTGCCGAAGCGCAGGTGCAGCCCGCCGCCGAGGCGGTCGCGGACCACGAAGGCCGTGCCGTTCTCGAGGTCCTCTCCTGTGAGCAGCGCCTGCGCCTCGCGCCCGCGAGCCCAGCCGATGTCGAAGCCGCCGGTCAGCCACGCCTGCGACAGGCTCACGCTGGCCATCAGGTACTGGGCCCGGCGCTGGAACTCGATCGTCATCGGATCGCCGTCGTCGCGCGTCGGCGGGTACAGCACCTGCTGATAGAACGCCCCGACCTCGAGCAGGCGCCCGCGCCAGAACGCCACCGCCGCCTTCGGCGACCAGTTCGGCCGCACCTGTCCCGGAAGCCAGTGTGCCGTCGCCCCGAGCGTCACGTGGTCGAACAGCCCGAGCTGCAGCTCGACGCGATAGATCTCGGGCAGCCCCAGCGCCACACCGACCCCGATCACGCCGTGATCGAGGTAGCGGACCGAGCGCGCCACCGGACGAGTGAGGTACCGCCGCAGCCTCTCGCGAGTCGACGGCCGCGGCGGGGTCTCGCTCGCGGGAGTTTGCGGAACCTCAAGTCGCTGCAGCGTCGACTTCGGCGGAGCGACGGACACGGTGCCGAGCGCCGGCGCCGGCTCCGGCGTGGACGGCGGAGCGGGCGAGGCGAGCAGCGTCGAGGCCGCGATGACGATCGAGAGCAGCAACCTCCGTGATTGAAGCGCAAACCGTGAGGATGCTCAACCTTTCGCGGTCTGCACCCCTCCCGCATACTTCGAGCAACGAGCCCACGTATGACCAAGAAGCCACTCTCTCGCGCCATTCACATCGTCGCGGCCAAGCGCACGCCCTTCGGCACCTTCGGCGGCGCGCTGAAGGACTTCACCGCGACCGACCTCGCCGTGGTCGCCGCCAAGGCCGCGCTGCAGGCCGGCGGGGTCAGCCCCGAGGTCGTCGACACCGTGGTGTTCGGCAACGTCGCCCAGACCTCGGCGGACGCGATCTACCTCGCGCGCCACGTCGGCCTCAAGAGCGGCGTCCCGATCCCCGTCCCGGCGCTCACCGTCAACCGCCTGTGCGGTTCGGGCTTCCAGGCGGTCGTCAGCGGCGTCCACGACATCCTCGCCGGCGACGCCGAGATCGCGCTCGTCGGCGGCTCGGAGAGCATGAGCCAGGCCCCGCACGTCGGTCGCGGCCTGCGCTGGGGCGCCCGGCTCGGCGTCGACCTCAAGCTCGAGGACAGCCTGTGGACCTCGCTGACCGACCCATACGCCGGCTGCTCGATGGCGATCACCGCCGAGAACCTGGCCGAGAAGTACGGCATCAGCCGCGCCGAGTGCGACGCCTACGGCCTGCGCTCGCAGCAGGGCTGGGCCGCCGCGCAGGACGCCGGCCGCTTCGCCGCCGAGCTCGCGCCGATCGAGATCAAGTCGAAGAAGGGCTCGACCCAGTTCGCAGTCGACGAGCACCCGCGCCGCGACGCCAACCTCGACAACATGGCCAAGCTGCCCGCCTCCTTCAAGAAGGACGGCGTCGTCACCGCCGGCAACGCCTCCGGCATTTGTGACGGCGGCGCCGCGCTCGTGCTCGCCAGCGAGGAGGCCGTCAAGCGCCACAACCTCACCTCGCTCGCGCGCATCGTCCAGTGGCACGTCGCCGGCGTCGAGCCGACGATCATGGGCATCGGCCCGGTCCCCGCGATCCGCGGCGCCCTCGCCCGGGCCGGCCTCGCCCAGAGCGACGTCGACCTGTTCGAGATCAACGAGGCCTTCGCCGCCCAGTACCTCGCCTGCGAGAAGGAGCTCGGCCTCGACCGCGAGAAGACCAACGTCGACGGCGGCGCCATCGCCCTCGGCCACCCGCTCGGCGCCTCGGGCGCTCGCATCACCGCGCACCTCGTCCACGAGCTCCGCCGCCGCTCCGGCCGCTACGCCGTCGGCGCCGCCTGCATCGGCGGCGGCCAGGGCATCGCCCTCGTGCTCGAGCACAGCTGAGTCATCTGTCGCAAGGGCCATGTCCCTTGCGACATGCTCCGAAGAGCATGCACCGAAGGCCCTGTCCGTGAGGACAGGGCCTTTCGTTCGTCCGCGCTCCATCGCACGAACCCCGCTTCGCGCCCATGTAGGAGCCGAAGCGACTCCGCCGGCGCGCGTGAAAACGCGAGCAGCGAACGGAGCAGCCTCGCCCGCAGCGGGCCCAACAGCGCCGAAACGGCGCTAGACGGCCAGATAGACCTGCACGCCGACGAGCACGCCGAGGCCGAGCAGGATCAGCAGCGGCAGTCGGGTCTCGAGGCCCGAGCGATCGTCGACGTCGCCGAGCGGCCGCACGTGCAGGGGGCCGGTGCGGACATGGCGACGCGCGACGAACACGTCGACCACCTCGCGACCGGGCTCGGCGGACGTCGCCATGCGACGCACTGCCCTACCCGCCGTATCGCCCGCTAGCTGCACCCTTCTGTGATGCCCCCGATCGGCCGGCGCCGCAAGTTCGCGGCACGACCGCCGGTCTGTGCGTCAGCGATCGGGCGGCCCGCTCGCCTTATCGGCCGGACGGCTGACCCAGCGCGTCAATCGCGTGCCGGATCGCCGCCGCCAGGTCCGTCGCCCGCGCGTGGACCTCTTCCTGGGTCGAACCCACGAGCGCGCCGATCATCGCCGCGCCGGCCGCTCCCGCCCGTGCGCACCGCAGCGCCTCCTCGGCTCCGAGGCCGCCGATCGCTACCACCGGGTGCGGGCTGATCGCGCACACCTGCTCCAGCTCCTCGAAGCCGACAGCGGGCTCCTGCGCGAGTTTGGAGCGGGTCCGCAGGATCGGGCCGAAGCCGATGTAGTCGACGTCGAGGCTCGCCGCGTGCAGGACCTGGGCCCGCGTGTGCGTCGACAGCCCGATCAAGAAGCCCGGCGGCGCGGCGCGACGCAGCTCCGACAGCCACTCGGACCACGGCCGGTCACCTGTCCGCTCCGCCATGTCCTCTTGACCCAAGTGGACCCCGTCGGCCGCCGCCATCGCCGCCTCGACGTCGTCGTCGACGATCAGCAGAGCACCCGCCGCGCGGACCATGGGCGCCAGCTCACGCACCAGCCGCTCGCGCTCCGCCGCGTCGGCCTGCTTGGCCCGCAGCTGCACGATCGCGGGAGCTTTCTCCGGACCGATCTCCATGACCCCGAGCAGCCCGGCCAGCGCCGCCGCCGGCTCGAGCCCACCCGCGTGCGGCAGGTCGAGGATCGCGTACAGCCCTCGCCACGCCGGAACTCGCGCCCGCATCTCGTCGGCTTAGCACCTCGCGTCGGCCGTGCACAAGCCCGCGACGTCCTGCCGCCTCGACTCCCGACCGGTCGTACTCTTGAACCGAGGCACCATGACCGACCTCCTCGCCGCCCGCGCCCAGATGGCGATGTCGCTGGCCTTTCACATCCTGTTCGCCATCGTCGGCATGGCGATGCCGCTCCTGATGGTGATCGCCGAGCGGCTCCACCAGCGCACCGGTGAGCCCATCTATCGCGAGCTGGCCGAGCGGTGGTCGAAGGGCACCGCGATCATGTTCGCCGTCGGCGCCGTCTCGGGCACCGTCCTGTCCTTCGAGCTCGGCCTCTTGTGGCCGCAGTTCATGGCCTTCGCCGGCCCGATCGTCGGCATGCCCTTCTCGCTCGAGGGCTTCGCCTTCTTCCTCGAGGCGATCTTCCTCGGCATCTTTCTCTACGGTCGCGACCGCGTCTCGCCGCGCGTGCACCTGCTGTCCGGCGTCATGGTCTTGCTCGCCGGCACCGCCAGCGCCGCCTTCGTCCTGTGCGCCAACGCCTGGATGAACACCCCGACCGGCTTCACCGGCAGCCCCGCCGGCGGCGTCACCGGCGTCGACCCGTTCGCCGCCATGTGGAACCCCGCCGCCTTCAGCGAGGTGCTGCACATGACCTGCGCCGCCTTCGCCAGCGTCGGCTTCGCGGTCGCGGGCATCCACGCCGCCATGCTGCTGCGCGGCGTCAGGCGCGAGCTCCACCGCCCGGCCCTGAAGATCGCCCTCGTCGTCGGCGCCGCGTTCGCCCTGCTCCAGCCGATCACCGGCGACGTCGCCGCCAAGCACGTCGCCGAGCACCAGCCGATCAAGCTCGCGGCGATGGAGGGCCACTGGAACACCGAGCGCGGCGCGCCCTTCCGGATCTTCGGCTGGCCCGACGAGCAGGCCGAGGAGACCCGCTGGTCCCTTGAAATCCCCTACCTCCTCAGCTTCCTCGCCCACGGCGACCCGCACGCCGAGGTCGTCGGCCTCAAGGAATTCCCCCGCGACGAACGGCCGCCCGTCGCAGTCGTCCACGTCGCCTTCCAGATCATGGTCGGCTGCGGCCTCGCCATGATCGCAGTCGCCGGCCTCGGCGCCGCGTTCGCCGTCCGCCGCCGCGAGCTGCCCGACTGGTACCTGCGCCTCCTCGTCGTCAGCGCCCCGCTCGGGGTCATCGCCATCGAGGCCGGCTGGACAGTCACCGAGGTCGGCCGCCAGCCGTGGATCGTCCAGGGCATCCTGCGCACCGCCGACGCCGTCACGCCCACGCCTCACCTCGTCATCCCGTTCCTCGCCTTCACCGGCCTCTACGTCCTCCTCGGCGTCACGGTGATCGTCCTGCTGCGCCGCGTCGTGTTCGCCGCCGACCGCAATCAATCTGTCCCTGCGGACATCCCCGAACAGCTCCCCCCGGAGGCGCCGCGATGACCCTCTCGCAGCCGCATCCTCGGACTCGCATCCGCGAGCACTGTTCGAAACCTGCCCCTCAAGACATGCCCCATCGGCCATCCACGGAGGTCGCATGACACCCGAGCTGATGATCGCCGGCGTGATGCTCGTCGCCCTCGTGCTCTACACCCTCACGGGCGGCGCCGACTTCGGCGGCGGCGTGTGGCAGCTCCTCGCCTGGGGTCCGCGCAAGGCCGCTCAGCGGCGGCTCGTCGACGACTCTATCAAACCGATCTGGGAGGCCAACCATGTGTGGCTGATCCTCCTGATCGTCCTCCTCTTCGTCTGCTTCCCCACCGCCTTCGCCGCGGTCTGCACCGCCCTGCACCTCCCGCTCGCGCTGATGTTGGTCGGCATCGTCCTGCGCGGCTCGGCCTTCGTGTTCGCCCACTACGACCCGCTCCACGGCCGCGGCGCCCTGCGCTGGGGCGGCGTGTTCGCGGTCGCCAGCCTGCTCACCCCGATCACTCTCGGCGTCGTCCTCGGCGCGCTCGGCACTGGCTTCGACGTCGACCCTGCGACCGGCCTCGTCGACACCGACTTCCTGTCCGAGTGGCTCGCCCCGTACCCGCTCGCCGTCGGCCTGTTCACTCTGGCGCTGTTCGCCTTCCTCGCCGCCGTCTACCTCGTGCGCGAGGCCGGCGATCCGGACCTGCGCGCCGACTTCCGCGCCCGCGCGCTCGGCTCGGCGGTCGTCGTCGGCGTCACCGCGCTGGTGGCCTACCTCGTCGCGCCGCCCGTGATCCGACATGACCTTTCGGCCAGCCCGTGGGCCACCCCGCTGCACCTCGCCACCGGCCTCGCCGCCGTGGTCGCGATCTACGCCCTGGGGGCCCGCCGCGACCTCCTCGCGCGCGTGAGCGCGATGGCGCAGGTGACGCTGATCGTCGTCGGCTGGGCCGTCGCGCAGTACCCCTACCTCGCCTATCCCGGCTACACGATCGCGGGCACTGCCGCGCCGGCCTCGGTGTTGACGCCGATCCTCGTCGCCCTCGCCATCGGCGGCCTGGTGCTGTTCCCCTCGCTGGGCTACCTGTTCGTCGTGTTCAAGCGTCGACCGGGCGCGTGAGCTTCGTGCGTCACGCGCGGACTCGCGCTGGCGTGCGCGGCTGCTACTCTTCGCCCCCATGGCCCGCAGCCGTGCCCGCAGTAAAGAACCAGTCCCCGTCAACGAGCCCGGCATCGAGTGGGACCTCGCCAGCGCGGTCAAGCCGACGATCGTCGCCGACCGGCCGTTTCGCCTCGTCACCCAGTTCCAGCCCGCGGGCGGCCAGCCCGACGCGATCCGGCAGCTCGTCGACGGCGTCCAGCGCGGCGACAAGTACCAGCACCTGCTCGGCATCACCGGCTCGGGCAAGACCTTCACGATCGCCAACGTGATCGCCCAGGTCCAGCGGCCGACGCTGATCCTCGCCCACAACAAGACGCTCGCGGCCCAGCTGTACGGCGAGTTCAAGGCGCTGTTCCCCGACAACGCCGTCGAGTACTTCGTCTCGTACTACGACTACTACCAGCCCGAGGCCTACCTGCCGTCGACCGACACGTTCATCGAGAAGGACTCGATGATCAACGAACAGATCGATCGCCTGCGCCACGCGGCCACTTACTCGCTGCTCAGCCGGCGCGACGTCATCATCATCGCCAGCGTCTCCTGCATCTACGGCATCGGCGCGGCCGAGGCCTACTACGGCATGGTCGCCACCGTCTCGGTCGGCGAGAGCCTCGACCGCGATCAGCTGCTGCGGCGCCTGATCGAGATGCAGTACGAGCGCAACGACATCGACTTCCACCGCGGCACCTTCCGCGTGCGCGGCGACGTCGTCGAGGTGTTCCCCGCCTACGAGGACGAGAAGGCGATCCGCATCGAGTTCTTCGGCGACGAGGTCGAGGCGATCCGCGAGGTCGACGCCCTCCGCGGGGCGGTGCGCGGCACCATGCAGCGGGTCACGATCTTCCCCGCCAGCCACTACGTCACCCCGGCCTCGCAGCTGCGCAAGGCGATCAACGGCATCAAGCTCGAGCTGCACGACCGCCTCGTCGAGCTGAAGGAGAAGATCCGCCTGGTCGAGGCCCAGCGGCTCGAGCAGCGCACCATGTTCGACCTCGAGATGCTCGAGGAGATGGGCTTCTGCTCCGGCATCGAGAACTACTCGCGTCACCTCACCATGCGCAAGCCCGGCGACCCGCCGCCGACGCTCATCGACTACTTCGCGCCCGACTTCCTGATGGTCGTCGACGAGTCGCACCAGACCATCCCGCAGGTCGGGGCGATGTACAACGGCGACCGCAGCCGCAAGACCACGCTGGTCGAGCACGGCTTCCGCCTGCCCTCGGCGCTCGACAACCGCCCGCTCAAGTTCGACGAGTGGGAGAGCCGGATCCACCAGGCCATCTTCATGAGCGCGACCCCGGCCGAGTACGAGCTGCGCAAGACCGAGGGCGTCGTGGTCGAGCAGATCATCCGCCCGACCGGCCTCCTGGACCCGGAGATCCAGGTGCGCCCGATCGCCGGCCAGGTCGACGAGCTGCTGGCGGAGATCCGGGCTCGCATCGCCAAGAACGAGCGCGTGCTCGTGACGACGCTGACCAAGCGCATGGCCGAGGACCTGACCGAGTACTACAGCGACCTCGGCATCCGCGTCCGCTACCTCCACTCCGACGTCGAGACGCTCGAGCGCGTGGAAATCCTCCGCGGCCTGCGACGCGGCGAGTTCGACGTGCTGGTCGGCATCAACCTCCTGCGCGAGGGCCTCGACCTGCCCGAGGTCAGCCTGGTGGCCATCCTCGACGCCGACAAGGAGGGCTTCCTCCGCGAGTACAAGAGCCTGATCCAGACCTGCGGTCGCGCGGCCCGCAACCTCCACGGCACGGTCATCATGTTCGCCGACCGCATGACCGACAGCATGCGCGCGTGCATCGAGGAGACCACCCGTCGCCGCGAGGTCCAGGCCGTCTACAACAAGGAGCATGGGATCGTCCCGCGCAGCACCCACGCGGCCATCAACCCGCTCGAGGCCGAGGCCAAGCCCGAGGCCACGCCGTCGCGCGGCAAGCAGGCCAAGGCCCCCGTCAACGAGCTGCCGGTCGGCCTCGGCCCGCTGACCGACGGCGAGCTGCTGCCGAGCGAGCTCGACTCGCGGATCGGCGAGCTCAAGGCGCAGATGGTCGAACTCGCCAAGGCGCTCCGCTACGAGGAGGCCGCACGGATCCGCGACCGGATCCGCGTGCTCGAGGCGCGCCGCCTCGAGTTCGAGAGCTGACCTCTCTGCTCCGTTCTCGGGAAAAGCATGGTCGAAGAGACCCACGACATCGCGCACGAACGGCACGCGCGCCGCGCCCCGGCGGCGCTCGCGGCTGCTTTTTAAGACATGTCTGAAGAGACCTACGACATTGCGCGCGAGCAGTACGAGCGCCACTACATGGCGGCACTGGCCCAGCGGATCCGCGCGATTCGCGAGGAGCGTGGGCTGACCCAGCAGTCCGTCGCGCGCGCCGCCGGCATCGCGTCCGACATGGTCTCGCGGCTCGAGAACGGGCACTACACCAGCCCCGGCCTGCGCACGCTGTTGCGGATCGCCGACGGCATGGGCGTGCCGCTGGCCCTGCTCCTGCCGGACCTCCCCGGCCCCACCGCGTCCCCGGAGAGCACGCTGCTCGCCCTGCTCAACTCGGTCGCGCAGCGGGCCCAGCCGCACGAGCTCGAGCTGCTGCTCGACCTCGCCAAGGTCGTCATCGGCCGCGACCGCCCGTGAGGCCGACGACGTCGCGCTAGCCCGACCGCTTCGACCTCGCCAAGGTCGTCCGCGACCGCGACCGCCCATGTGGCCTGGGGCGGCGTCTCGCTAGCCCGAGCCGCTTCGACCTCATCAAGGTCGTCCTCGGCCGCGAGCGCCCGTGAGCCTCGGGCGCTCGACCTCGGGGGTCTCGAGCCTCGCAGAGGCACTCTCCGCCGCGACTTCCGTGAAGAGGGTCGCTCGACCTCGGCGACCTCTTGTTGCGCTCGAGCCTTTTGACCTCCCAAGGCGACCCGAGGCCGTGAGGCCAGGAGCTCGACCTCGTCGACGTATGGAGCCCGAACTGCTCCGACTACGCCAAGGTCGCCCTCGGTCGCTACCGCGAGGCCGGAACCCTCACTGCGGCTCCTCAAGGCATGTCCGGAGGGACACGTTCGAGAAGCGAGTCACCGCACATTCACATGTCTCTCCGGACATGTTCTCGAGGCCTGCTCGCAGCCCCGTCGTGGCTGCGTCTTGAACGCGAACGAGGACGGCGCGCACCGTGCCGGTGCTGCGGCGTCCTCGTGAGCCGGGCGCGACGCTCAGAACTTGAAGCTGACGCCGTTGGCCGTGAAGTTCGGGCGGAAGGCCGTCTTGGCGCGGTTCGGGTCCCAGTTCTCCCAGCGCTTGTAGCGGGCGCGGTAGGTCAGGCCGACGATGAGGAGGACCGCGCCGAGCAGGGCCGCGGCGCCGGTGGCGGGGACCGCGAACGTGTTGTGCTGGCGGTTCTTGCAGGCGAACGAGTTCTCGATCTCGCTCTCGGGACACCGCGTGAGGAAGTACGACGTGATGACGCCGACGAGGCCGGCGCCGAGCAGGACGCCGCCGGAGATCATCAGACCGGTGCCCTTGGCCTTGAACTTGCCGTTGCCGAGCGTCGGCTCGGGCGGGCGCTCGGGGCCCTCGGGGACGATCGTCTCCGGGGTCTCGGACGGCGGCGGCTCCTCGGTCTTCGGCTCCTCGGCTGCGGGCTCCTCGACCGGCACTTCGTCGGGCGGCGCGTCGCTCGTCGGGACCTCGCTGGGTGGCTCGCCCGGCGGCGGCTCGCTCGGGTTGGCGGGCTCGGCCGCGGGCGCGGCGGGGCCGGCGGGGGGAGCGGGGGCCGCAGGAGCGGCGGGAGCCGCGAGGCCGGGCACCGGCACCATGGCCACGGCGAGGACGGTTGCGACGAACGATCGGGAGCGGAGCATGGCCGTCATTGGGGAAGGGCCGGACAGGCTAGCACCGGCGCTGTGCCTGAGTATTGTACGGTTCGTCCGCGCTTCACAAGCCCCAAGCGCCTGCGAGATCGGACCCTTGTGGGACCTCCACAGCCGCCGCAGCGCAAAATCCGCCACGATCCCGGGGGATCTTATGCCGATGCTCGCCGATCTCGATGACCCACCACGCTCACGCACGCGGGACCTGCTGCTCGGTGCCCTCGTCGGCCTGCCCATCGTCGGCCTGATCGCGTGGTTCCTGCTGCCCGGCCTCGCCGGGATGATCCAGGGCAACGCCGTCAGCTACGACCAGCGCCTGCGGGCCGAGGACGCGTACATGCAAACCCTCTGCGCGCAGGCCATGGTCCTCCCCCGCGACGAGGAGCTGTGCGAGTGCGTGCTCGCCATCGAGGTCCCCTCCCTCGACTGCCGCGACCCCTTCCTCGCCTGGAGTCTCGCGCGCCATCACACGAGCTGCGCCGACGTCGCCACCCGCCGCGCCTCGCTGACCTTCTGCTCGTGCGTCGACGCGGTCCAGGAGCGCGTCGACAAGGCGGCCGACCCCCAGGCCGGCCGCGTCGAGGCCCAGCGGGTCGGCAAGTGCCTCGAGCTGCCCGACGCCTTCCCGCTGCCCGAGATCGAGACGCTCATGCCTGGCGCTTGAGACAGGCTGGCCGAGGGCTCGCCGCGCTCGAGAGCCGAGGGACACTCGCACCTCGAGGTTGCGAGCGCGTCAGGTTGCGGGGCGACCACCGACTGGGGCTTCGCAAACCTTGGGGTGGGTCGCCTCGCGGACGTGGGCCATGAGTCTCGCGCCTCATCCCCGAAGGCCTCGTTGCCGTCTGCTGCCGCGGGTGATGCCCGCGCGACTGGCTGCGCTCCTTCGGAGCTCGAAGCCTCGCGCCCGCCTCGAGGTGGATCGACTCGCTAACGTGGGCCCGTGAGTCTCGCGCCCCGTCCGCCGAAGGCCTCGTTGCCGGGTGACTGGCTGCGCTCCTTCCGAGCTCGGAGCCTAACGCCCGCCTTGAGGTGTCGAATTTTGTCGAGTTCGGCGCCCGCTCTCGCGGGTCCTCGTCAAGTGCGGCGGGCTCCCACCCAGCCGTCCGCCTCGCCGGCACTCGAACCGCACCTCGGGACACGTCCCTCAGGACATGTCCCTTCAAACCTGCATCAAATCACCTGTCCCGGGCGCCATGTCGCTTCGGACATAGCGCATCCGCCACACCCGCTGCTGGCGGCGCAGCGTCGTCTGCTCGCGGCGGCTCGCCTCGGCGAACGGATTGCCGCGCCAGAAGCTCCACGGGCCGGCCAGGTTGACGAGCCCCACGCCCGCGAGCTCCGGGTCTTCGACCGTCGCCATGATCTCGAGCGCCACCTCGAACACGTCGCTGGCCACGTGCAGCTCGCCGCCCGGGCGCAGCTGCGCCGCCAGCGACGCCACCAGCGCCGGCTCGATGACGCGGCGCTTCTGGTGGCTCTTCTTCACCCACGGGTCGGGGAACAGCAGGTGGAAGCGGTCGACGCTGGCCGGTTCGAACACGCGGTCGATGTCGACGTTGAGGTTGACGTAGCCGAACAGCAGGTTGGACAGGCCCTCGTCGGCCGCGCGCACGCGGTTTCGGGCCAGGCAGGGCTCGCGGATGTCGAGCCCGACCATCAGCGCATCCGGGCGCGCCGCGGCGCGGGCGAAGCTGAACTCGGCGTCGGCGCAGCCGAGCTCGACCTCGATCGGGCAGTCGGCTGCGAGGCCTGGCGGGCGCGCGACCGGCTGCGCGCGCGCTCGCATGAAGTGCGCGCTCAGCGGGTTGACGTGCTGGCGGATCTTCCGCATCCCCTCACCAGCATGTCCTTACGGACAGGTCCTCAGCTCTTCTTCGCCGCCGGGATCTTGGCCGCGTCGGCGAGGAAGCGGGCCAGACCGACGTCGGTCAGCGGGTGCTTGATCAGCTGGTGGATGACCTTGAACGGCAAGGTCGCCACGTGCGCGCCGATCCGGATCGTCTCGAGCACGTGGAGCGGCGAGCGCACCGACGCGACCAGGACCTCGGTCTTGTAGCCGTAGTTGGCGTACGCCTCGACGATCTGGGCCACCAGCTCCATGCCCTCGTGGCCGATGTCGTCGAGCCGGCCGACGAACGGCGAGATGTACGTCGCCCCGGCCTTGGCCGCCAGCACCGCCTGGATCGGCGAGAAGCACAGCGTCACGTTGGTCTTGATGCCCTCGCCGGTGAGCGTCTTGACCGCGCGCAGGCCGTCCTCGATGAGCGGCACCTTGACGACGATGTTGGGCGCGATCGCGGCGAGGTCGTGGGCCTCGTCCATGATCTCCTTGTACGTCGTCGCCAGCACCTCGCCGCTGACCGGGCCGTCGACGATGCTGCAGATCTCCTGCAACACCGAACGCATGTCGCGCCCCGTCGCCGCCACGAGGGACGGGTTGGTCGTCACGCCGTCGAGGAGGCCCATCGCCGCCGCCTCACGGATCTCCTTCACGTCCGCCGTATCGATGAAGAGCTTCACGGGCGCCCCATAGCACACAGCGGGCCGCGCTTGTATATGCCCCGCGTCCGCACTAGCCTCCGGCCGCCATGCCCCGCCTCGGTGTGATCCTTCAGGACGAGCACGCTCTCCGCGCCGCGCGTCCCGCCCGGCTCGACCCCTCCGATGAGGCCGGCGACGAGGCCGGCGACCCGGTCGAACTCGTCGTGCTGCGCTCGACGCTGCTGAACCCTCCGCGCGCCGCGGCCGCGCGGGCGCTCGCGGAGCAAGTCCGCAGCGTCCATCCGAACGCCGTGGTGGTGCCGTACGTGTGGCACCTCGTCAGCCACGCGGCGAGCGACGGCCTGCGCGAGGCCGGCACGCGCACGCTGCCCGGCGAGGCGCGCCGGTTCGGCCACCTGCAGGACACGCCCGAGGTCCAGAGCGCCTGGGAGGCGAGCCTGCGCTGCGCCAAGGAGATGGGCGCCGACACGGTCATTTTGCGCACGCCGCCGAGCTTCACGCCCGGCTCGGTGAATCAGGCCCGGCTGGCCGCGTTCGTCGAGGCGCGCGCCGCCGAGGGTCTGCACGTGGTGTGGGAGCTCGACGGCCTGTGGGAGCCTGCCGCCACGCTCGCCCTGGCGCGCAAGCTGTCCATCGACACGCTGGTGCCCGCCTTCGAGGGCACCGGCCGGCCGGTCCAGCAGACCTACGAGCACCGCTGGCTGCGCATCGACGCCGCGGGCGCGACCGAACGCCTGCGCGGTGCGCTCGCCGAGAGCCTGGTGTTCGCGCTGGCCAACGCCGACGCGCTGGAGGACACGACCATCCTCTTCAGCGGCGCACGCGCCCACGCCAACCTGCGCTCTTTTGCGCGCGCGCTGGACGCGGCCGAGCTGTAGCGCTGATAGCGCACGCGTGCGGGCCGCTACACTCAGCCGCGTCGCGCTCGGGGGCGCTCGTCGCGCTTCCCTCGCGCACGGGCCGCTCGACGCAGTGCCCTTCGGCGCGCGTGAAGCGCTCATCGTCCTTCGCCCTCGCGCACAGGCCGCCCGACGCAGTGCCCTTCGGCGCGCGTGAAGCGCTCATCGTCCTTCGCCCTCGCACACGGGCCGCTCGACGCAGTGCCCTTCGGCGCGCGTAGAGCGCTCATCGTCCTTCACGCGCTCAACACGGCCCGCCCACGCACGAGCTCCGCCTCGCCATCGCGCCGGTCGCGGCGCGGCGCGAGAGCTCGCGCATCGCTCGTCGCACCGGCGCTCGCCGATCGCGCACGCTGACCCAATGAAAATCGCCGCGACCTGGGCAGGTTCGCGGCGATTTTCGTGCGAATCGGGGCTCGGTCGGCCCCGAGAGGCAGCTTACGCGGCGGAAGAGCGCTTGCTGGCCTTCTTGCCCGCCTTCTTCGCGGTCTTCTTCGCACCGGCCTTGGCGGCCTTCTTACCGGCCTTCTTGGCAGCCTTCTTACCGGTCTTCTTGGCGGCCTTCTTCGCCCCGGTCTTCTTGGCGGCCTTCTTGCCCGCCTTCTTGGCGGCCTTCTTGCCGGTCTTCTTGGCGGCGCCGGCCTTCGCGGCCTTCTTCGCGCCCGCCTTCTTGGCGGCCTTCTTGCCCGCCTTCTTCTTGGCGGTCTTGCGCTTCGAGGCCTTCTTGCCCTCCTCGGGCGCAGCGTTCGTGTTGGTATCGTCGGTGAGCATCGTGTGGTCCCTCCTTCAGGGGCTACGTACTCAAAACGCTACATATAAAGAGCATGTAGTGTCAACGCCAATTAACATCTTTTTTACTCAATTATAGGAAGGTGAACGATCTTTGTAACACCTTAGGGGTCCAGGTGTTCGTTTCGCTAGAAATTTTGCGTGCATCCGCGCGTCTGGCGTGGTTTTTGCGACTTGCTCCGTGAGTCCCCTCCGTTTCCCGGCCGACCCCCGATCGGCTTGCGGCGGACGCGGCGGTGGGGGACAACAGCCGACATGCTCAGCATCGAGTGGACTTCTCAGGAGGCGGCCGGCGCGGGCCATCATCTGCTCGCGGTGGCGGTCGCCAGCAGCGACACGGGTCCGGCGATCGAACGCCGTTTCGGCGCTCCGCTGGCGCGCGCGGCCCAGGCGGCGCGGTTCCGCGGTGAACCGGGGGAGAAGTTCTCGTTCCTGCGCGAGCACCAGGGCGAACCACAGCAGGTGCTGCTCCTCGGCACCGGCGCGAGCGCGCCCTCGGCCGGGGCAGTGCGCACGCTCGCCTTCGACGCCGTGCGTGCGGGTTCGGCGGCCGGCGTCGCCGAGGTCGTCCTCGATCTGCGCGCTCTCGGAGCGACGAGCGAGCCCGTCCACTTCGGCGAGCTCGTGGCGCAGGGCCTCCAGCTCGGCACCTACCGCTACGACCGCTACCTCAGCGAGGCCAAGCGCAAGCCCTCGACCGTGCAGCGCGTGCGCGTGCTCGGCGAGGCCGCGGCCGGCGAAGGCACGTCGCGCGGCCAGATCGTCGCGGCCAGCGTCGCGCGGGCGCGTGACCTGGTCAATGGGCCAGCCAACCTCGTGACCCCGAGCTACCTCGCCGACGTGGCGCGAGAGATCGCCGACGACCTCGCCGATCGCGGCGTGCGGCTCACCGTGCTCGAGCGCGAGGACTGCGAGAAGCTCGGCATGGGCTGCTACCTCGCGGTCGCCCGCGGCAGCGCCCAGCGGCCCAAGTTCATCCACCTGCAGTACACGCCCAAGGGCACCGCCAAGGGCCGCGTGTGCCTGGTGGGCAAGGGCGTCACGTTCGACTCGGGCGGCCTGTCGCTCAAGCCGAGCGACGCGATGATGGACATGAAGATGGACATGGGCGGCGCCGCGGCGGTGCTCGGCGCGCTCGAGGCCGCGGCCAAGCTCGGCGTGCCGTGGGAGGTCCACGCCATCGTCCCGGCGACCGAGAACATGATCGGCGGCGACGCCTACCGCCTCGGCGACGTGCTCACGGCCAGCAACGGCAAGACCGTGGAGATCAACAACACCGACGCGGAGGGCCGGCTGACTCTGGCCGACGCGCTGGTCTACGCCGGCAAGCTGCAGCCGACCTACCTGTTCGACTTCGCGACGCTGACCGGCGCCTGCATCGTCGCCCTCGGGCCGCGCTGCGCCGGCGTGATGTCCCGCGACGACGAGCTGGTGAACCTGTGGACCGGCGCGAGCGAGCGCGTCGGCGAGGAGATGTGGCGCCTGCCGCTGCCCGAGGCGCTCAAGGAGCAGCTCAAGAGCCCGATCGCCGACATGCGCAACACCGGCGAACGCTACGGCGGTGCGATCACTGCCGGCCTGTTCCTCACGGAATTCACGGCTGGCCAGCGGTGGGTCCACGTCGACATCGCCGGCCCGGCGATGGTCCGCAAGCCGTTCGGCGTGTGCGACGAGGGCGGCTCCGGCTTCGCGGTGGCGACGATCCTCGAGTTCCTCGGGCGCGCCTGAACTCGGCTGTCCCTCCGGGCACCCTTTAAAAAAGAGAGACCTCGAAGCCGCGGCGTGCAAGCTGCCCCTGGGGACCGTTTGCGCGCCGGCGCCTTTCCTGTCGAACGCGGAGCGACCTGCACTTCCGGACAGGCCGTTCATCACCCCGCCCGCGCCGAGCCGGGCACGACTCGCCGACCGCGACCTCGAGTGTCCGCCCTGCGCTGCTCGCACGAGCAACAGGGAACGATTCGCGCTCGTCGTCCTCGCTCACGCGTGAACAACCGCCCCGCGGCTCGTCACCGACTCTCGGGTTCAAAGGTCCGTCCCGCCAGTCCGCTCGCCGCCTCGCACCTCTGTCTCCGCGCAGGCGCCCGACGAGGTTGCTCGCGGTTCGTTCGCCGCCTCGCAACTCTGTCTCCGCGCGACGGAGAGGAATTTTGCCGAAGGGTCCGCTCCTGGCCTTCGGTCGCGGACCTGTCTCAGGCGACATGCTCTTTCGAGCAGGCTGAGGCCCTCGGCCGGAGCAGGCCGGTGCGCCCGCGCCTGTCTTAGGCGACAGGCTCCTTCGGGCAGCCGCGGCCGCTAGTTGAGGTACTTGACCTCGGTGATGAGGCCGTTCTCGACGGCGATCTCGACTTCGCTGGAGGTGCCGTCGCAGGCGAGGTTGCTGGCGACCCAGCGACCGACGCGCGGTCCGCTGGTGCAGCGGATGAAGGTGTGGAAGCGGACGCTGCGCTCGGGCGTCTTGCTCTCCTGCGTGTCGGCGGGGGCGCCCCAGGCCATCAGCGCCGTGAACTCCTTGTAGCCCGCCTTGACCTCGCCGCGCTGGGCCGCCTCGCGCTCCTCGGGCGACAGCTCCATCCACTTCGTCCACAGGCCCTTCTGCTCGAGGAACGGCTTGCGCTCGGTCTCCTTGAGCTTGAGGAACTTGGCTTTGTCCTCGGCGGAAGGCAGCGTGTAATAGAATTGGCGGTCAGGCGGGGGCAATCGGTCCGGGGTCGTCGCGCACGCCAGCGGGCCGAGGAACGCGAGGCCGAGGAGGAGCCGGGCCGCGGCCCGCTGAAAGCGCGGGCGCAGAGAGCGGCGCGAGGAGGTGCGCGGTGACATGGGGCGCATCATAGGAGAGCGGCGTTCGGGTTCAAGAATGCAGCGATCGATGGGACGGCGGCCGGCGTGCGCCGTGGATTTACTCACGCGTCCAGCGAGGTCATCCTGGCCAAACGGTCAGGACACCTGTTTTTGGCTTCGTGCTCCAGTACAAGGTTGACAAAACTGCGCTTTTTTGCCATCGTTTCGCGGCTTTTGGGCTGGGAAGGGCCGTCTTTGAAGGCGCTCCATGAGCGAGTTCAACATCGGTGACAAGGTCGTCTACCCCGCCCACGGAGTCGCGGAGGTCACTGGCGTCGATCGGCGAGAAATCGCCGGATCCGTCATGGAATTCTACGTCCTCCGGGTGCTCGAGAACGACATGAAGGTCATGGTCCCGAAGAAGAACGCCGGCTCGGTAGGCCTGCGTCCGATCGTGGACGACGTGCAGGTCCAGGAGGTCTACGAGGTCCTCTCCCGCCGCGGCGAGAAGATCTCGACGGCGACCTGGAACCGGCGCTACCGCGAGTACATGGAGAAGATCAAGACCGGGTCGCTCCTCGAGATCGCCAGCGTCCTGCGCGACCTCTGCATCCTCCGCGCCGACAAGGACCTGTCCTTCGGCGAGAAGAAGATGCTCGACACGGCCAGGACGTTGCTCGTGCAAGAGCTCGCCCTCGCCAAGGGCGTCCAGGGCGCCGACGTCGTGCGCGAGCTCGACGAGATGTTCCCCGCCCACGCCTGAGCCCGGGCTCACGTGCGGCGGACTCGAGCGCGGCTCGTCATCCGAGCCGCCTTCGCCATGTCCCGAAGGACATGCTCTTGCGAGCCGCCGACCTGTCACAGGTCGGCGGTGCGCATGAACATCGGCTGGGCCAGCAGCCACAGGCTGAGCAGGCTCATGAGGATCATGCCGACCATCATCACCAGGTGGACGCGCAGCGCGGCCTTGCGGTCGTCGGCGTAGAGGCGGTTCGACTCGCGCTGGGCGACGTAGATGCCGTAGATGTGGCCGATGACGATGAGCGCGACCTGGACGTACCAGATCGTCTCCGGCGACCACAACGCGGTCAGCGGCGCGCGGGCGGTGCCGAAGAAGTCGTGACCCCAGCCGAGCGGGTCGCTGACCAGGCGCCGGAGCTTCGACCACTCCCAGAACACGTGCACCGCGTTGTGGGCCAGGTGATAAAAGAGCGCGATCGGCAGCAGCGTGTAGCTGAACTTGACGAACAGCTTGCGCGTGGTGATGTCGCGGCGGCCGCTGGCCACGCGCATGAGCCAGCACAGCGCGGCGTAGATCGCCGCGGGGCCGAGGATGCAGGCCAGCATCATCACCGAGAAGGTCATCGTGCCGCCGTGGCTGCCGCCGAAGCCGAGCACGTCGGCGCCGAGCAGCGCGGTCTGACCGTCGATGATCGCGGTCCGCAGCGCGTTCTCCCACTCCATCCACAGCGGGATCATGGCCGCGCCGTGGAAGGCGCTGACGATGAAGATCAGCAGCGCCATGTAGGCCTCGTCCGAGCGCGAACGATGGGCGTGCAGCACGTCCTCGCCGCTCGGCCGCAGGTTCAAGGCGATATTGTCGTGCGGGCAGCTCTTCACGCACTCGGTGCAGAGCGTGCAGTACTGGTTCTCGTTCATCGCCCCCATGAACTCGTGCGTGGGGCAGGGGTAGCCGCGCGGGCTGCCGCGGTAGCAGTCCTTGGTGGCGCAGTGGCGGCACACGTCGTTGTCGCGGCGGCGCAGCTCGACCATCCCCATCATCGCGTACTGACCGGAGACGCGGCCGACGTAGCAGACGTAGCGGCACATCGCCTTGCGCTCGTACACGACCAGCAGCACCCAGCTCAGCAGGATCATGAAGATGCCGAGCACCGACGTCAGCCACGGGCGGTTGGCCGCGTCGAACACGATCTCGAGCCAGGTGATGAAGGCGAACAGCACGATCGCCGGCCACATCCACAGCTTGAAGCGCGGGTACTTCTTCGCCAGCGAGGCGACCGGGCGCACCTTGGTGAAGCTGCGGCGCATGATCCAGTCGGGGATCGCGGTCCACGGGCACATGAAGCACCACAGGTTGCCGAACAGCAGCACCATGAAGATGAGGCCGATCCACCAGATGTTCCAGGTGAGCACCGGCGCGAGGTTGCGGCCCGGCTCCTGCGAGCCGATGAGGCCGACGACGATCACGCCGAGGAACGCGAGCACCACCGGGAGCTGCACGGCCGGCTGGAACCATCGGCTCTTGATCGCCCGCTTGAGCCAGGCGAACCGGGTGAGCTCGAGGTGCCAGTAGTTGCGCGCCCGCTTGTCGCGGCTGCCGTGGCGCTCGAACAGGCTGAAGGACAGCAGCAGGATGAGCACGACGCCGGCGAAGAACGCCTCGTTCGGGATGCCCGGCATCAGGTGGACGTAGGCCTTCTTCTTGACCGTCTTGACGTCGTCGAAGGCCGTGGGGTCGAAGAAGCCGCCGCTGGCGATCTCCTTGCGCTGCTGGTTGGGCAAGCCGACCGACTCGTCGGGCTCGCCCTCCTCGAGCACGAGCGCGCCGGTGCCGGTGCGCTTGCGCCCGAAGGCGTCGGTGGACTCGCCGGGCTTGCGCGGCGGGGTGATGTCTTCGATCGGCGGAGGCGGCGGGGTCCGTGAAGGCGTGATGTCTTCGACGGGCGGACGCGGCGGCGTGATGTCCTCCACCGGCGGCTTCGGCGGTGTCGGCGTATCGTCCGCGAGAGGCCGCGGCGGCGTGATGTCTTCGATCGGAGGCTGCGGCGGGGCCTGCAGGGCGGTGTGGACGAGGACGACGGCGCGGGCGGTGTCGCGAGCCTCGACGCGACTGCTGACGATCCAGAACAGGCCGACCACCGCGAGCGACGACGCGAACCAGCGGGCGAAGCGGCCGCCCCGGAGCAGCGCCAGCGGATCTTCGTCGCCGCCCTCGAGGCGCGGTTGCAAGATCGGGAGACGCCGCCGCTGCATCACGAGCCTCCGAGCTCGGCGATGAGCAGCATGTTGGGCGCGCGCACCCACGTGCGCGGGTCGGTCGCCACGAATGTCCCTTCGGTCAGGTCGACCACATCCGTGGCCGCGACCGCGCAGCTGTCGAGCTCCGCGACGTCCAGCGTGGCCCACAGGACCTGCCCGCGGCCCTCGGCGAACGGCGGGTTGCTGACGGGCCCGGCGCCGATCGCCAGGTGCGTGCGCGTGCTGTCGAGCGTGAGCGCGAACGGGGCGTTCTCGGCGGCCTCGATCGCGTCGAGGCCGCTGACCTGACCGCACACCGTCGGCGACGCTCCGCCGCGGACGATCAGCACGCCCGGCGTCGGCGTCTCGCTGGCGAGCAGCCACATCGCCGGCTGACCGCCGCCCGCCGGGCGCAGCAGCACCGGTTCACGGACGACGCGGACGCTGTCGAGCTCGGGCGGGAGCTCGTCGCCCGGCGCCCCGGCGATGCCGCAGTTGCCGTTGATGCTCCACAACTTGGGCGGCTCGAGGATCTGCGACTGCACTGCGAGCAGGCCGCCGGCGCCGTCGGGTGCGACAAACTGCGTGGTGACGGTGCCGCTCGCCAGCGGGGTGCTGCAGGCGCTCATGCCGGCGGCGGCGGCGGCCGGGGCGAGCTCGGCGAAGTCGCCCGGCAAGCTGACGACGGCGACGGCGTCGTTGCCGTCACAGGCGAACGCGACGCGCGAGACTGCGTCGTCGAGAGCGGCGATCTTCCACCCGCCGTTGCACGGGGTGGTGTCGAGGTCGAGGCTGAACGCTCCGATCGCTTCGGATCGCAGGTCGGTCGGATCGACGACGAGGAGCTCGCTCGGCTCGGGCCAGCTGGCGGCGCGGAGGTCGTTGGCGAACACGCCGACGAGGATCTTTCCGCTCGGGTGACGCAGCAGGAAGATGGCCTCTTGGCGACCGAACGGCAGGTCGAGCACACCGGCCGAGAACTTACCTGCCCCGAAGTACTTGTCCTCGGCGAACACCTCGCCCTGCGCGACGTCGGCGAAGGCCGCGTGCGGGAAGGCGAGCAGCGAGCCGCGGTTGGTGTCGGGGTAGTGACCGATCGCCGCCCACAGGTGGTCGCCGTCGAGCAGGAGGCCGTAGGGCTCGTCGAGCAGGTTGCCCATGACCTGCTCGCCGGAGGCGTCGAACTTGAGGTCGGTGCCGATCCGTCCGCGCAGGAACGGGGCGGCGGTGACGTCGTAGACGTCGATGCGATCGTCGAGGGTCTGGCTGACGACCAGGAGGGTGCAGGGCGGGCTGGCGCACGCGAGCAGGCCGTCCTCGGCGCCGGCCGTGGTGGTGTCGCTGGTGCCGGCGGTCGGATCTTCCGTGCCCGCGGTGGCGGTCGGCTCGATGGGGTTGTCCTCGAGGCAGCCGGTCGCCAGCACGGTGCTCGTCGAGCAGAGCACGAGGCCGAGGCTGCGGACACGGAGCGCGCGGGACGATGCCATCGCCTGTGACGCTAGCACAGACGAGCGCAGCGGTTCAGCCGTCGCGGCGCCCCAGCGCGACCTTCATGAGGAGCAGCGCCTCGCGGGCGGCGTTGCCGACGAGCTGGCTCTCTTCCGGCTCGCCGCCGACGGCGACGAGGCCGCCGGTGCCCATCTTGAAGTTGGAGTCGAGCTCGCGGCCGCGGAGCTGGTTGAGGAACGCGTCCTGAGCGAGAGCGACGTTGCCGCGGTAGTCGTAGACCTTGATGCGGTTGATCTTGCCCTCGGCGTTGACACCGATCCCAACTTCGAGAGTCAAAATGCCGCCGTCGAGGATCTTCGGCTTCGTCCGCGGATCGATGAAGATGGCGACGCCGAGGAAGTTGCCCTGCGCGTCCGAGGCGATGAAGAACTCGGGCAGTTTGTCCTCGGGGTAGAGCTCGAAGCCGAGCTCGGCCTCGAGCAGCTTCACTTCGCTGTCCGAGTACTGGTAGCGCTTGATCCGCCAGCCGTTGGGGTCCGCGTCCGGAAACAACTTCATCAAGTTCCGGTGGGTAATCTCCCAACTTCCCCACTTCGCCAGGTGCGCCTCGGACTGCTGAGGCGCGAGCGCGAGGCAAAAGAGCAGTCCCAAACAAACCTTGGCGGCGAAGCGGGTCAGGCGGGTCATGAACGTCCTGCGGGCCTTCAGGGGGAAGCATCCCCGCGTGATGGCCGGGACGTCAAGGCACCCGGAAAGCTTCAGCGAGCCGAACCGCTGCGCCGTCACCCCTGTGCGCGCTCGCACGGGCGCGCGCGGCGCTAGAAGTCGGCCACTGCCTGCAGGCTGAAGGCGTCGTTGTGCACGCGGTTGCTGCGCCCGCCCTCCTCGCGCACGAACATGTATTCGCCCTTGAGGTTGAAGCGCGGCAGCACCGGGAACCGCAGACCGACGACGTGCGCCTGCAACGCCTCGTCGTAGAGATACCGATCGGCGAAGTCCGAGAGCACGTAACCGTCCTTGGTGCGGCCCGGGACGGCGCGATCGGGGTCGGCGAAGTCGAAGCGGTATTGCACGATGAGGCCAGGAAGCCTCGTCTTCTTGCGTCGCCACAGCGGCTGCGCGATCTGGGCGTAGCCGCCGAGCATGCGGCGATCGGCGAGCGCCTGCTCGCCGAGCATCATCGCCGCGGTCTTGCCGACGCTGTCGACGCCGTACACGACCTCACCGCGCAGGTGCGGCAAGGGGAAGCGGCTGGCGACGACCTCGTCGAGGTTCAAGTCGAAGTGCGCCCCGACGCGCCAGGTCGGCGCCTGCACCGTGTCGGGATAGCCCTTGCCCATGTACTGCGGCGACGGGAACTGACTCTGCGGGTGCGTGCCCCAGATGTACGAGCCTCCGAAGTTGAGCGCGGGCACCGGACGGATCTGCAGGCGAGCGAGCAGCGACTTGTTGCCGTTGTTGTCGGGCGTGATGCCGAGGACGAAGCCGTCGCCGCGCGGGACCTCGACGTCGCGCAGCTGTCGCTCGCACGGCGGCACCGCCTGGCCGACCGGTTGATAGCGGTAGAGCGCGTCCATCGTGCGGGTCTGCGTGCACGCGTCGCCGTTGACGACGCCGAGGTCGATCTCGATCGGGCGGATCGGGCGAGCGCCGCCGAAGGTCGGCTTCCACTTGATGGTGACGCCCATGTCGATCCACGAGCCGGGATAGACACGACCGACGCTCATCGCCAGCGGCCGCGTGACCCACCAGCGCACGGGTGCGTCGTGCTCCTCGTCCTCGAGGCCGAACGGGACGATGAAGACGCCGCCCGAAATTTTGAAACCCTCGGCGAACCACCGCGGCCCCTTCTTGGCCCACGCGAACGGGTTCACCTCGAGCACCGCGGCCTCCATGAGCACGATCGGGGCGTAGTTCGGGGTGACGTCGGGGGCGACGGGGCTGGCGCGGGGGATCGAGATGAACTCGAAGGCGATCCGCGCGTAGACGACGTCGCTGTAGATCGGGGCGCCGACGTAGAGGTTGGCCGCGCCGCCGCCGAAGTACGGCAAGGTCTTGAGCTGCGGGAAGGTGCCGGTCTCGGGGTCGCGCGCGCTGAGGTCGGTGCGCTGGGCGACGGTGAAGTTGAAGCCGAGGTAGCCGCGGACCTGGATGCCGCCGCTGCCGCCCGGGCCGGTATCGTCGAGCTTGCCGGGGTCGAAGAAGCCGACGCCGCCGCCGCTGACCGGCTTGCGATCCTTGGGACCGAACAGGGCCGAAAGGCCAGGTTTCTTCGCGGGCGGAGCGGCGCGCGACGGGAGCTCCTCGACCTCCGGCATCGGCGGCGCCTTGCTCGGTCCCTCGACCGGCGCAGGCGCAGCGGTCGTGACGTCGCCGCCGAAGAAGCCGCCGCTCGCAGGCTTGTTCGGCTCGGTCGTGTCACCACCACTCGTCGGCTCGGCGGGTGCTGCGGAGCCGGCGCCGGACGGTTCGCTGGCGAGCGGGACGTCCTCCGGCAAACGAGCGCTGGAGGCCGTCTCCGGTGGCGCCGGCGCGAGCCAGAGAGCGAGGACGGGCGCGAGCATGAGCCGGCCGGACTCTACCGCAAGGTCCACGCATGTGGTACGCCGGTAACGTGCCGAGGCGCATCCTGCTCACGTTCATCGCCGCAGTGGCCTGCAGCAGCGAGGCCGGCAAGCCCGCCCAACCGGCGCCGACGTCCGTCGTACAGCCCTACGTGACGATCCAGGAGACGCTGGCGGCGGACCGCCTCGACAAGCTGTCCGAGCTGTCCGCCCAGGTGGTGGTGGCGGCCGATCCGCTGCAGACCGAAGCCGGCATCCCCGAGGTCGTGGCCGGCGCAGGACGCGTCGCAGCCCAGGACATCGACACGGCCCGCGCAGGCTTCGAGAAGATGAGCATGGGCCTCATCTCGTACCTCAAGGCCCACAGCGACCAGCGCGCCGGCTACGAAGTGGTCTTCTGCCCGATGGCCTTCAATAACAAGGGGGCCTACTGGGTGCAGAAGACGGGCGAAATCATCAACCCGTACCACGGGATGATGATGCTCCACTGCGGCGACAAGGTCGCGTGGGACAAGGCGCCGGGCTGAGTCGCATGTCCCTTCGGACATGCTGAGGTCGTCGTGAAACTGCAGTCCTGAGCGGCGCGGGCCTCAAGGCGGCGAGGGCACCGCTCCGCCAGCTCACGAAAGGGCTGACGACATCTCGCGCGAACGATGTTTCTCGCGAGGTGTTGACGTCGCCGCCTCTCGAAGCCAGCCCGCCGAGGTAAGAGCGAGTCCTCGCGGAATACGATCGGGCCGGATGAGCGGCCGAGTGCATCTTCGGCCGGCTAACAAGCCAAGAAGCGCTGAAGGACATGTCCTCTCGGGCATGTCCTTCATTCACATCGACAGGAGACATGTCCTTTCGGACATGTCTCCTTGAAAACAACCTCAGATGTCGAGGTTGCGCGCGTTGAGGGCGTTCTGCGTGATGAATTCGCGGCGGGGCTCGACGTTGTCGCCCATGAGCACGGCGAACACGTTGTCGGCCTCGAGGTTGTTGCCGACGCTGACCTTGAGGAGGGCGCGGCGGCTCTTGTCCATCGTGGTCTCCCACAGCTGCTCGGGGTTCATCTCGCCGAGGCCCTTGTAGCGCTGGATCTGCAGGCCGCTGCGGCCGAGCTCGCCGATGTGATGGACGATGTCGAGCAGGCGCTTGGGGCTGGCCACGACCTCGCCCTTGCGGCGCAGGGCCAGGTCGCCCGTGCCGTAGTCGACCAGCTGGCGGCGGATCTTGAGCAGCTCGGTGAGCTGGTAACCGCCGAGCAGCTCGACGTTGACGAGCTCGTCGTGGCGCACGCCGTCGACGAGGATCTGGACGCGGAGCTGCTTGCGTGCGGGGTCGGTCGGGTCGGCCTCGACGAAGATGTCGATGGTCGGGTTGTTCTCGATCCGCCCGGCGACCTCGGTCTTGAGCGAGGCGCCGAGGGCGTTGACCGCTGCCTCGTCGGTGAAGCTGGCGGCCAGGTTGGCGTCGGCCTCGAGCTTGTCGACCAGGAACTCGACCACCTGCGCCCGGTGCTCGCGCGCGAGCGACTCGACCAGCTGCTTGTAGCGCGCGCCCTGGCGGGCGATCGCGGCGAACACCTCGCCCGAGACGGCGTGGCTCCCGATGACGAGCTCGAGGTCGCCGACGGCGTTGTTGATGATGAACTCGTCGAGCGCGGCCTCGTTCTTCAGGTAGGTCTCGACCTTGCCGGCCTTGACCTTGTAGAGCGGCGGCTGGGCGATGTAGAGGTGCTCGCGCTCGATGATCTCGGGGAAGTGGCGGTAGAAGAACGTCAGCAGCAGCGTGCGGATGTGCGAGCCGTCGACGTCGGCGTCCGTCATGATGACGATGGTGTGGTACCGCAGCTTGTTGATGTCGTAGCTGTCGGGGCCGATGCCGGTGCCGAGCGCGGTGATGAGGGTGATGATCTCCTGGCTGGAGAGCATCTTGTCGACGCGCGCCTTCTCGACGTTAAGGATCTTGCCGCGCAAGGGGAGGATCGCCTGCGTCCGACGATCGCGGCCCTGCTTGGCGGAGCCACCGGCGCTGTCGCCCTCGACGATGAAGATTTCGGCGTGCTCCGGGGCCTTCTCCTGGCAGTCCGCCAGCTTGCCGGGCAGTGACAGGCCGTCGAGGATGCCCTTGCGGGTGATGGTCTCGCGGGCCTTGCGGGCGGCCGCGCGGGCGCGGGCGGCGAGGATCGCCCGCTCGACCACGAGCTTGGCCGAGCGCGGGTTCTCCTCGAGGTACTTGCCGAGCTCCTCGTTGACCACGGTCGAGACCAGGCTGGTGACCTCGCCGGAGACCAGCTTGTCCTTGATCTGCGAGCTGAACTTCGGGTCAGGGTGGCGGATCGAGACGATGGCGACGAGGCCCTCGCGCACCTCCTCGCCAGCGAGGTTGGTCTTGTGGGCCTTGAGCTGGCCGCTGCTGTCGGCGTAGGCGTTGACGACCTTCGTCAGCGCGGTGCGGAAGCCGGTGAGGTGGGTGCCGCCGTCGCGGTTGGCGATGTTGTTGGTGAAGCAGAGGATCGTCTCCTGGTAGGCGTCGGTCCACTGCATCGCCACCTGGACGCCGAGCGTCTTCTGCTCGCCCTCGTACTCGAACTCGATGTCGCGGCTGAACGAGATGAGGTCGCCGACGACCTCTTTGTGCTGCGCGAGCAGCTTGACGAAGCTCGGGATCCCGCCATCGCCGTCGAACACCTTCTCGCGGCCGCTCCGGAGGTCGCGCAGGTGCATCCGCACGCCCTGGTTGAGGAAGCTGAGCTCGCGGAAGCGGTTGGACAGAACCTCGAAGTCGATCTCGGTGGTGCTGAAGATCAACGGGTCGGGGTGGAAGTGGACCCGCGTGCCGCGTCGCTCGGTGCGGCCCCCCGCCTCGACCGGAGTGACCGGGTCGCCGCGCTCGAAGCGGACGTTGTGGACCTTGTTGTCGCGCCAGATCTCGAGCTTCAGCCAGTCGGACAGGGCGTTGACGACCGAGACGCCGACGCCGTGCAGACCGCCCGAGACCTTGTAGTTGTTGTTGTTGAACTTGCCGCCGGCGTGCAGGACCGTGAGGATCACGATCGCGGCGTCCATCACCTTGCCGCCGACCTCCATCGCGCCGACCGGGATCCCGCGCCCGTCGTCGTCGACGGAGACGGAGTTGTCGGGGTGGATCGTGATGTCGATGTTCTTGCACCAACCGGCGAGGGCCTCGTCGATCGAGTTGTCGACGACCTCGAAGACCATCTTGTGGAGGCCGGAGCCGTCGCTGGTGTCGCCGATGTACATGCCGGGCCGCTTGCGTACGGCCTCGAGACCCTCGAGCACGGAGATCGAGTCGGCGTTGTAATCGTCGGCGGGAGCTTGCGTCTTGTCGACTTCTGACATGGGAATTCCCAGGGCGCGGGCGACGGCCCTGCGGCTGAAAACAGCGCCCGGATCCTACCACCCGAAGGTCGCGCGTGCCACGCCCAAACAGGCGTTTTTCCCGGTTTTAGGCCGGTTACGGGCCGCTGTCGCCGCCGAGTTTGATGTGACCCTTGTCGATTTCGATGTAACGGCAATCGCCGCCCGCCGGCAGGCCGATGAAGTGCGGGGCGGTGGTCGTGAGGACACACTGGCCGGCCTCGCGCAAAAGCGCCTCGAACAGCTGCGCAGAGCGCTGTGGGTCGAGTTCGCTCGAGACGTCGTCGAGCAGCAGCACCGGGGCTTCACCGGCCCGCGCGCGAGCGTCCTGCAGCTCGGCGATCTTGAAGGCGAGGATGAGCGCGCGCGCCTGACCCTGCGAGGCGAAGGCGCCCGCGTCCTGGCCGTCGAGCCGCACGTCGAAGTCGTCGCGGTGCGGGCCGACGGTGGTGGTGCCGCGCACGAGGTCGTGCCGCCGCGCGCCGCGCAAGGCCTCGGCGAGGCGCATCTGCGGGTCACCCGGCTCGGCCCCGGCCTCGCCGGCGAGCTTGCTGACGTACCCCAGGCTGACGCCGAGGTGCCGGCCGTGGATCTGGGCGAAGGCCTCGGCAAAGGCGCTGCGGAGGTCGGCGAGCAGCCGCTCCCGGCGGACCCAGATGCGGGCCCCTGCAGCGGCCAGGCCGGCGTCGTAGGCGTCGAGGAGGCTGTCCTGCTGGCCGCGCGCGATGCCGGCGTCCTCGCCGCGCAGGACGCGGTTTCGGGAGCGCAGGAGCTTGTCGTAGTCGGCGATGTCGGCGATGTGTGCGCGATCGCGCGCGAAAAGCGCGCGGTCGAGAAACTGGCGCCGGCCGGTGGGCGAGCCGCGCAGGACGCCGAGGTCCTCCGGGGTGAAGAGAATGGCGCGCAGGCGGCCGTAGAAGTCGGGGCCCGAGCGCACTGTCTTGCCGTCGGCGATGGCGAGGCGCCGGGTCTGGCGCGCCGTGCGGGTCAGGTGGACGGCGAGCTTGGTGCCGAGGCCGAGCTGCCGGTCGTGCCCGCTGACCTCGACCCGGGACTCGGAGGCGCCGTGGCGGACCAGCGGGCCGAGGTCGGCCGAGCGGAACGACCTCAAGGTGGCGACGAGGTAGAGCGCCTCGAGGATGTTGGTCTTGCCGACCCCGTTGGGGCCGTGCAGCACGGTGAAGCGGGCGCCGAAGTCGAGGTCACCGGCGGCGAAGTTGCGGAACTCGCGGAGACTGAGGTGTTGCAGCAGCACGCGCGAGCACCGAGGAGCGAGGCGGTCCCGGAGGTCAGATCCGCATGGGCATGACGACGCCGAGGAGGTCGACGCCGTCGACGGGACGGACGACGCAGGGGTCGAGCTCGCCCTGGAAGTCGAGCCAGACCTGCTTGGCGTCGATGGCCTCGAGGACCTCGATCAGGTAGCGGGCGTTGAAGCCGGCGACCAGCGGCTCGCCCTCGAAGTCGATCTCGAGCTCCTGGTGGGCGACGCCGAGGTCGGGGTTGTCGGCGGTCAGGTGCAGGGTGCCCTTGTCGAGCTGGACGCGCACGGTGGCGGTCTTCTCGGGGGCCATGACCTCGGCGCGCTTGAGGGCATCGACGAGCTCGTCACGGAGCGCGGTGACGCGGCGCTTGTGGTCGCCCGGGATGACCTTCTCGTAGGGCGGGAAGACGACGTTGTTGAGCTTGACCGAGAGGGTCAGGTCGGCGGCCTGGACGAAGATGTGCTGGCTGTCGACAGCGAGGCCGACCTCGCCCTGGACGCGGTCGAGCACGCGCTTGATCTCCAGCATGCCCTTGCGCGGGATGATGATGCCGCGCTCGAGCTTGGGACCGGCGAGCGGGAGGCTGTACTTGGTGAGCCGGTGGCCGTCGGTCGACACCATGGTGCCGGTGACGCCGTCACACTCGAACAGGACGCCGTTGAGGTTGACCCGCGCCTCGTCGGTCGACACGCTGAACTGGGTGCGCTGGATCAGGTCCGAGAGGGCGTGGCCCGGGATGGTGATGAATTTCTGACCCTTGGGGTCGGGCAGCTCGGGGAAGTCGGTGTGGACCTGCCCCATGAGCTTGAAGCTGCTGCGCGCGACCGACAGCTCGGCCCAGTGGTTCTCGGCCGACCTCACCCGGATCGGCTTGCTCGGCAGGGTGCGCACGACGTTGTGGAGCGAGCGGACGCCGAGGGTGAGCGCTCCCGGGGTCTTCACCTCGACCGGGATGCTCTCGGTGATCGAGATCATCATGTCGGTCGCGCTGCAGACGAGGCGGTTGTCCTTGGTGGTGCGCAGCAGGACGTTCGCCAAGATAGGCATGTTGTTGCTGCGCTTGTCGGCGACGGTCTGCGCGAGCGCGAGTGCGGAGAGGAACCTGGCTTGATCGATCTCGAATTCCATCGAGGCCTCGGGAGGATGTGGGCGGGAGATTTATTAAGGGTTTAAAGAGAATTTTTAAAGCTCGTCCTCGTGATCGTCGCTGTGAGTCGGGGGAAGAAGCGGCGATGGGACCGAGATGATTGGTGGATCGGGAGATCAGAGGGGGGTGAAAGACTGGTGAGCGAAGCCAGAGTTACCCCCGACGCAGGGGCGAGGCAAGGGTCCCCAGGTTGTCCGCAGGCTGTTCCACAGATCGTTGTGGAAAGTGTACGCGCCGCCGAGAAAGCACAAAAAGCCGGGCCGCTCGGGGCGGCTCGGCTGACGGTGTGATGGAGTCGTGGCGCGGCGGGGCCGGCGGTGGGTGACGGACGTGAGCCGCCACGCCACGCCTCGCCGTGAGCTACGGCGTCGACGAGGCGGAGCGGCCAGGGAGCTGGAATTGCTTGCTGAGCGCGAGGTCGGCGACCGGCGCGCTGTGGGGCGAACCGACGGACCGGGCGCTCGCGAGGGTGCCGATCAGGAGGGCAGCTGGGCGGCGTGGGCGGGCTCGTGGGCGAGGAGCTGGCGCAGCGCGGCGACTGTCTCGCGGAGCTCGCTGTCCTCGCTCTGGATGCTCTCGATGCGCTTGCAGGCGTTGATGACGGTCGAGTGGTCCTTGCCGCCGAAGCGCAGGCCGATTTCGGGGAAGCTGGCGCCGGTGAGCTGACGGCTGAGGTACATGGCGATCATGCGCGGGCGGGAGATGCCCTGGTGTCGCCGCGGACCCTTGAGGTCGGCGATACGGACGGAGAAATGGCTGGCGACGACCTTCTGGACGCTCTCGATGCTGATGGGCGCCGCCTGCGCGGGGGCGGCCGAGACGCCGAGCACCTCGCTGACGAACTCGCGGCTCAGCGGTTGATTCTTGAGCGCGGCGAAGGTGGAGACGCGGACGAGCGAGCCCTCGAGCTCACGCACGTTGCTGCGGACGTGGGTGGCGAGGTGGAGCGCGACGTCGTCGGGGAGGTCGATGCGATCGACGTCGGCCTTCTGCTTGAGGATGGCGACGCGGGTCTCGAGGTCGGGGGCCTTGATGTCGGCGACGAGGCCCCAGTTGAGGCGGGAGATCAGGCGGTCTTCCATGCCCTGCATGTCGCCGGGCATGCGGTCGGCGGTGACGACGATCTGCTTCTCGGCCTCGTAGAGCGCGTTGAAGACGTGGAAGAACTCGTCCATCGTGCGGTCGCGGCCGGCGATGAATTGGATGTCGTCGATGAGCAGGACGTCGCACTGCTCGCGGTAGCGGGCCCGGAACTGGTCGAACTGGTTGAAGCGGACGGCCGAGATGAACTCGTTCATGAACCGCTCGGCGCTCTGGTAGACGATGCGCAGGTGCGGCCGGTGGACGTGGATGTGCTGGCCGATCGCGTGCAGCAGGTGGGTCTTGCCCAAGCCGACGCCGCCGTAGATGAAGAAGGGGTTGAAGCGGGCGCCGGGGTCCTGCGCGGCCGACCAGGCGGCCGAGGCGGCGAGCTCGTTGGAGCTGCCCTTGATGAAGTTGGAGAAGCGGTAGCGACTCGACAACCCGATCGGTGGCAGCGCGGGCAGGGGCGGCAGCGGAGGCGGCGGCGGCTCGGGCTCCGACTGGGGCTCGGCGGCGGCAGCGGCGGCGTTCGGAGAGGCCTCGCCGGCGGCGGAGATATCGATCTCGATGTGATAATCCTGCGCCGTACGCGCCCGGAGCTCGTCGAGGACCACGTCACGATAGTGGTTCTCGAACCACTCCTTCATGAACCGGTTGGGAGCCGTGAGAAGAAGGCGCTGGCCTTGAACCTGGCGCAATTCGAGCGGCCGGATCCAGAGGTCGTAGGTCTGTGCGCCGAGCCTCGGCTGCAGTCCTTGAATCGCCTCGCTCCAGATATTGGTCATGAAGCCTCCGTCCACAGGTTCCGAAGCCCTGTGGATTGCGTGAATTGCCCAATAGTCTCGGATGGATCGCCGAATCGGTTCGGCGATTCTCCACAACTGTGAATTTCAGAGCCCGCGCGTGCCGGGCAAAAATTCAGGGCCCGGGGGCCGAATTTCGGCCTGCCGGGCCGGAGACAACTAGGGCTAACTGTCCGGTCTGGGGGGTGACCGTGGAGCAACTGTCCGGTCTTGCTGTCCGGTCGCTCCGGTCGCTGAGGTTCCAGCCGCGCCGTGCCCAGGAAAGGGTGGCGACGCGGGAGGGCTCTTTTACTCGGGCGGTGGGAGAGGGGGCAAGGGAGGAAGGGCTGGAAAGTGTAAGTGACTGTTTTTGCTCGTGAAAGGGGGCGCATCGCGCGCGGGATCTGCGCGGTATCGATCTGCCGCGGGAGCCAGGTCGAGCCTGGCACCTACCCTGGGCCGAGCGTAATCCCGTGCTGTGGGGGAGGGTGGTAAAGCGGCTCTCCAGGCAAGCGACTTTGCGTGGGTCGGGGCGCGGAAGTTGGCTTGTGGAGCCGACGAGAGGGCCGCACTGAAAGTCGGGTCTCGCCGCCGGGCCGGTCGCGGAGCCGGCGCGGCTTCGCGTGGGGACTGAACAGATGAGGCGGGGGCCGCTGTTCTGTGCCACTTTGGTGATGTGAACTACTGTGGAGGCGGAGCATTGCAGGCGAGAGAGAGACCGCGGCGACATGAGAGGGATCGCAGGGCCGCGGACGGGCCGCCGCGCGGGCTGGCGTTTGACAGGAGGGAGGTCCGCTGGTATCGATCCGTCCCCTTGTTCACAGGCGCTCGTCCGGGGCAATTCCCGCTTCCGCGACGACGTAGCCGCCGAGTCACCCAGGGAACGTCCCGATGAAGCGCACCTACCAGCCCCACAACGTCAGCCGCGCCCGTACGCACGGCTTCCGCGCCCGTATGTCCACCCGTGGCGGTCGCCAGGTCATCGCGGCCCGTCGCCGTCGCGGTCGCAAGCGGCTCGCGGTCCAGCTCAGCGGCAAGTGAGCCGCGCTGGCTCTGGACTGTCGGGATGAAGCCAGAAGGGTTCCCTGCGATCTTCCGGTTGCGGAAGCGCAGGGACTTCTTGCGGGTCCAGAACGGCGGCCAGAAGCACCACACGCGACACTTCCTCGTGTTCGTGGCGCCGGCCGGTCAGACGCCGGCGGGCGAGCAGCAGAATGAGGCCGAAGAGCTCGCTGCGATGGTTCGCCTCGGCATCACGGTGACGCGAAAGGTCGGCCCGGCCGTCGTGCGAAATCGCATAAAGCGCCTCGTACGCGAGGCTTTCCGGCGTAAACGCAGCCAGTTCGCCTCACCGTGCGATATGGTCTGGGTCGCCAAACAGAGCGCGTCGACCGTGCGCTATGCTGAAGTCGTGGCGGCGATGGACGCCATGTCTCGACGAATCTCTCCGCGGCCCGCCGGGCCGGGAACACCTCCACGGCCCCCCGGGCCTGGACCTCTGCCAGGGTCGTCTGCGTGCTAGGGCGCATCATCATCGCGTTGATTCGCGGCTACCAGGTGGCGATCTCGCCGCTGCTCGGGCCGTGCTGTCGATTCACGCCGAGCTGTTCGCGCTACGCCTGCGCGTGCATCGCCGACCACGGAGTGCTACGCGGCGGTTGGCTGACCGCGCGGCGGCTGCTCCGCTGTCACCCGTGGCACCCCGGGGGCGTCGACCTGCCGCCGCCGGCTTTACCACCCGAAAGCTGCTGAAGCCGTGGATTTACAGCGTCGTACCCTGTTGGCGATCGTCTCGTGCGTCCTGATCTGGCTGGTCTACGAGCGCTTCTTTGCGCCGCCGCTGCCCGAGCCCCAGCCGCAGGAGCAGGCGACCAGCGTCAAGACGGAAGCCGACGCCAAGGCGGCGGAAGAGCGGGCTGAGGAGCGCAAGGCCGCGGCCGCGGCGCCCAAGGTCGCCGTCGCGGACCACCGCCTCAAGACGGAACTGCTTGCGCTCGACGTCACCAACCACCGCGGCCTCGTCCGCGGCACGGAGCTGCTCAGCAAGCACTTCATCAACCCCGACGGCAAGGGCGAAGACTTCCTGAAGCTCGACGGGAACCGCAGCCTCGTCATCGGCTTCGACGGCTCGGAGACCGACTTCAAGTTCCCGCGCGACCCGGCGTGGGAGCCGACCGGCCAGAGCGACACGCAGTGGGCCGTCGCGTTCAAGAACGGCGACGTCGAGGTCAAGGGCACGCTCGACCTGACGACCGGCTACGAGGGCACGCTGACGGTCGACGTGGCCAACCGCTCGGCCGAGACGCAGCAGCATCGCCTGACGCTGCTCAGCGCCTACAGCATCGGCGGCGAGAACAGCTACGACATCCATCGTGGCGTGTGCGCCACGGCCGACGACTGGGAGGCCTACACGCCCAGCGACGTGAAGGACAGCTCGGGCGAGGTCCGCGGCCGCATCCGCTGGGCAGCGCTCGACAGCAAGTACTTCGCGTCGGCAGTGGTGCCGGCCCCGGAGGTCGCGGTCCAGGCGTGCCGCGTCGGCCAGAGCAGCGACGGCAAGGCGCTGACGACGACCCTGGCGGTCGAGCCGGTGACGCTCGCGGCCGGTGAGTCGCATCAGTACGTGTTCGGTGTCTACTTCGGCACGAAGGAGCTCGAGCGGCTCGAGAAGTTCCAGGCCGTGCCGGGGGTCCACCTCGAGGACGTGATCGACTGGGGCTGGTTCGGCGGCCTCAATCGCATCCTCGGCGAGTGGATGATCTGGCTGCTGCGCGCCTTCTACAACCTCACCGGCGTGTGGGGCGTGGCGATCATCCTGCTGACGATCGTGGTCAAGGTGCTGACCTTGCCGCTGACGTTCAAGCAGATGCGCTCGATGAAGAAGATGCGCGAGATCCAGCCGGAGCTCGAGGACATCAAGAAGAAGTACGGCGAGGACCGTGTCCGCCAGGCGCAGGAGATGCAGGCGCTGTTCCAGCGCGCCGGCGTCAACCCGCTGGCCGGCTGCCTGCCGATGCTCATCCAGCTGCCGATCTGGATCGCGCTCTACGCGACCCTCAACACGGCCGTCGAGCTGTACCGCGTGCCGTTCCTGTGGCTGCCCGACCTGACCCAGCAGGACCCGTACTACATCCTGCCGCTGGCGATGGGCGCCCTCATGTACATCCAGATGAAGGCCACCCCGTCGGGCGTGGACAACGAGCAGGCGCGAATGATGGCGTGGATGATGCCGATCATCTTCACCGTCATGATGCTCTTCCTCCCGTCCGGCCTCGGGGTTTATATCTTCGCCAACGTGTTGCTGTCGCTCATCCAGACCCTCATCCAGGTCCGACCGACGCAGACCGCGGCCGTGAAGAAGTCCTAGGAGGCGATCAACAGCATGCCCGAAGCCAACGTTAACGACGCGCAGCTCAGCGCCGACGAGCGCTACGCCAAAGCCGTCCCCGTCGTCCGCTCCTTCCTCGAGTCGGTCCTCGGCCTCCTCGGCGTCGAAGTCGAGGTCGACATCGATGTCGAAGAAGACGGCCTTCACTGCGACCTCAACACGTCGGAAGAGGACGGCGGCCTGCTCATCGGCCGCCACGGCGCCACGCTCGACGCGCTGCAGTACCTGACGCTCCGCGTCCTCCAGGCCGAAGGCTTCGAGCGCATGCGGATCACCCTCGACGTGGGCGGGTACCGCATGCGCCGCGAGAAGAGCCTCCGCGAGCTCGCTCAGGGCATCGGTCAGAAGGTGCTCAGCACCGGCAAGCCGTACCACTTCGACCCGATGAGCGCGATGGAACGCCGCGTCGTCCACCTCGCCCTCGTCGACGTCAACGGCCTGCGCACCGAGTCCGAAGGCGAAGGCCGCTTCCGCCACGTGGTCGTGTTCCCCGCTCGCGACGGCGACCCGCCGCGCCGCGGTGGCAACGGCTACGACGACGCCCGCGCTTGACCCGGCCGCGCGCCTCGCAGAGCCCTGATTCGACGATCGTCGGCGTCGCCACCGGAACCCCCGACGGCGGCGTGGCGATCGTTCGTGTCAGCGGAGCCGAGGCGCGCTCGATCGTCGAACCACTCGTCGAGTCGCTCCCGCCGCCGCGAGTGCTCGCGCGTCGCCGCCTGCGCGACGGCGAAGGCGCGGCCGAGGATGCGCTCCTGGTCTGGATGCCCGGACCGAAGTCGTTCACCGGCGAGGACGTGATCGAGTTGCACGTCCACGCGGGCGTGCGAAACGTGGAGCGGATCGTGGCGGCGCTGCAGGAGCGAGGCGCCCGGGCCGCGGAGGCCGGCGAGTTCACGCGGCGGGCGTTCGAGCACGGGCGACTGAGCCTCGAGCAGGCGGAGGGAATCGCCGCGCTGATCGCCGCGCGCACGTCGGCGGCGATCGATCAGGCACGACGCCTCGTCGCCGGGGAGCTCGGTCGCGAGGTGGAAGCGCTTCGAATTGCGGTGGGAGATCTCCGGGCGGAGGTCGAAGCCAACCTCGATTTTCCCGAAGATGTCGCCGAGGGAGACGTGAGCCGCTGGCGCGAGGAATTGTCACGGCACGAGGCGACGGCGCGAGCGTGGTTGCAGAACTTCGCGGCCGGACAGCGGGCCCGCGAACGTGCGCGCGTGGTGATCGCGGGCCCACCCAACGCCGGCAAGAGCGCGCTGTTCAACGCGCTGCTCGGCCGCTCACGCGCGATCGTCTCACCGACGCCGGGGACGACCCGCGACTATGTAGAGGCGGAGCTGCAGATCGACGGGCTCGAGCTGGTGGTGGTCGACACCGCCGGGCTGCGCGGGGCGACCGACGATGCGATCGAGCACGAGGGGATCGGCCGCAGTCGCGAGCAGATCGCCGGTGCGGAGCTGGTGCTGTGGCTGGAGCCCGCCGACGCGGAGCCGACCGACGTGAGGCCGTCGGAGGCGCTGCGCGTGGAGAGCAAGCGCGACCTTGGGGCCCGTCGCCCGGACTGGCTCGGAGTGAGCGCGCAGAGCGGCGAAGGGCTGGCAGAGTTGCGCGCGCAGATCGCCAGGTCGGTGCGGGGAGACGAGACGGCGCCGTGGATCGGGCTGGCCCGTCACCGCGACCGAGCGTCCGAAGCGGCAACGGCGATGGCCTCGGCGCAAGCGCTGCTCGAGCGCACTGCGCCGCTCGAGCTGGTGGCGTTCGAGCTCGGAGTGGCCGAGCGCCAGCTGGCGGAGATCACGGGGCGCGACGCGCTCGGCCCGGTCGGCGAGGATGTGCTCGGGCGAATCTTCAGCCAGTTCTGCATCGGCAAGTGAAGTGCTCGCCGGACCAGAGTTGCGACGGCGAGCGAAGCTCGCGCGAAGCGGCTTGAGCGGAGCCAAGGGACAGGTCGTTGGACCAGCGAGTCGTCGCGGGGAGACTTGGATGGTGCACCGAGTCAGCTCTGGCAAGCTGGCTGAGCTGAGCGCCCTGCGTCAGCTGCTGGGCGCGGCGCCTCGGGCTGGGCGTCGCGCCCGCGTCTCTGCAAGTTGAAGCGTGAGGCTCGCCCGATGCTCACCCGAGCCAGCCCTGCACCGGCAATCGAAGCTCGGGCGAAGCAGAGCTGAGCTGGTCGAAAGGACAGGTCGTTGGGACCTGGTTCGATCGAAGCTGACCGAAGGGACAGGTCGCACATCTGAGGCGAGCGAGGCCTCAGAGTTGTGCCTGCTCGAAGAGACAGGTGTGAAAAGGCAGGTTGCGACCGGTCAGCGGAGCTCGACCGGCGGCTGCGTATCGGCGAGCGAGAGGCCGAACTGCTGCAGGAGCGTGCGTAGATCGGCCACGAGGCCGTGGATCTGCGCCTCCTCGTGAGCGGCGGTGATGGTGATGCGCAGGCGGGCGGAGCCCACTGGGACCGTGGGCGGGCGGATCGCCTGGACGTGCCAGCCGCGTTCGAGCAAAGCGCGGCTGACGGTCACGGCGAGGTGGTTGGCGCCGATCACCAGCGGGAAGATGGGAGAGGCAGGAGCGGGTCGCTCGAGCGCGGCCGCCAGGAGGCGCGCGTTGGTCCACATGCGGGCGCGACGCTCGTCGCCTTCCGGGCCGGCCAGCATCTCGGCGGCGAGTCGTGCCTGCTCCGCGAGTACAGGCGCGTTGCCGGTGCTGAACACGAAGCTGCGTGCGCGAGTGCGGATCCACGTGCACACCTCGTGGCTGCCGGCTGCGAATGCGCCCGCCAGGCCGAACGCCTTGCCGAGGCCGCCCATGAGTACGGCGGGACGGATCTCGTGATGCCGGGCGAAACCGGCGCCTCCGGGGAAGAGGCCGAGGCTGTGCGCCTCGTCGAGGTAGAGCATGCCGCCGCGGTCGCTGAATTCTCGCAGGAGGGCGGGCTCGGCGGTGTCGCCGTCCATGGAGAAGATCGACTCGGTCACCCACCAGCTCGGGTCGCCGCTGTGGCCCGGGGCGCTGCGGTGCGGGAGGATCTCCGGACGCGAGCGGGCCAGGCGGAGGCCGTCGATGAGGCTCGCGTGATTGAGAGCGTCGCTGAAGACGCGGTCCTCCGGCTCGATCAGCGCCGGCAGCACGCCAACGTTGAGCTGAAAACCGCTCGGAAACAGGACTGCGTCGGCCGCCCCGACCAGCGCGGCGAGCGAGCGCTCGGCGGCACGGTGACCCGGAAGATCGCCGGCCACGAGACGGGATGCGGTCGCACCAGCCGCGTCGACGGTCTCAAGAGAGGCGAAGTTCGCGGGGCGGAGGCGCGGGTGGTTGGCGAAGCCGAGATAGTCGTTGCTGCAGAAGCCGGTGACCCACTTGCCGTCGAGCTCGTAGCGAACCCCGTCGCGTCGACCGATCCGCGGCAACTCGCGGGTGAGACCCTCTTCCTGCAGGGCGGCCAGGCGGCGACGAAGTCGCTGGTTCAACAGCTCGGACATGCTTGACAGAAACGAAGGCTCTTCTTACTCCGCGAGCGTGCAGGGGAGCAACGTCGATGTTGGCCACCGGTTCGAGGCGGCGGCGACGCGTCTCGGGTTCGAAATCGAGGCCGCCGCGGTAGATCGGCTGCGGCTGTTACTGGGGATGTGGCACCGCTTCGGTCGCGCCTTCAACCTGAGCGGGGCGACCGATGAGGCAGGTCTGTTGGGACATGTTCTCGAGGGCTTGCAGGTGGTCGCCCTGGCCCACGAGGTTGGTGTCGAGTCGGCGCAGCGCTGGCTCGACGTGGGGTCGGGCGCGGGATTCCCAGGGCTGGTGATCGCCGCGTGTCTCGAAGTGCAAGTGACGCTGGTCGAACCGCGCGAGCGTCGAGCGTCCTTCCTCGACATGGCGGTCAACCAAATCGGGCGACGAGACTGTCGCGTGCTCCGCGGGCACATCGAAGGATCGGCCTGGCGACCGATCAAGCCGGGGGAGGTGGTGGTCGCAGGCAGCTTCGACTGGGCGAGCGCGCGAGCGGTGTTCGCTCCCGAGGTCTGGGTCGAGCTGGGCAAGCAGTGGGTCAAGCCTGGCGGCGTGGTGGTCGCGCACGTGAAGGCGGAGCGCGGGGCCTTCGCGGGCGAGGTGGCGCGGGTCGATGACGAGCGCTGGTCCGTCCGCGGGGTGCGGGGCGGGTGATTCTTTTAAAAGGTAAAAGAGCCGTGAACGTGCGGGTGCGATCTGGGCAGGTCGCGGCCAAGCGCCGGATAGCGTTCGATCGGTGGGGATCTGAGGGTCGGTGGGGGCGAGGTTGCGCGGGTCGATGGCGAGCGCTGGTCCGACCGTCCGGGGTGTGAGGCGCGGGTGGAGCTCTGGGGCGCAGGAGTGACCTGAGCGGCCGGCGGAGCGCGAGTTGGTCTTCGTTTTCCTGGGGCCGTGGCCGAATCGGGCGAGGTGGCGCGGCTCCATGAGGAGTGCTGGTCCGGCCCTGGCGAGTGAAAGTTCTTCGCCGTGAGCGAGGCGAGGGTGGGCAGCGAGATGCGGCCGATGGGGTGCGCGCCGGTTGCGGCCAGTCCTGTCCACGCAATTGCGAGCGACGTTTCGCTCCGATGGTCTGGCGGGACCGGCACCTTCAGGCGAGGGGCGCGGGGGGTGCGAAGATGGTCCATTCGCGGAATCAGGGGGTGAAGTGATGCCTCGTAATGAGGGCGCGACCCGGCCGATGGGGACGCGGGCGGTGGCGGGAGGCCCTCGTCGAGAGGGAGTGGTTCTTGCTTAGGGAACTGCTTCGCGGGCGGCGGGTGAGGGTTGATTGGGGGAGCATGGATGTGGGCGGATGGATGTTCCACGTGGAACGTTGAGCGCGCGTGGCGGGCCCTGCAACGGTCGGCGTCGGGGCTGATCGGAGAGGGGTTGCGAGGGGGGTAGAGCAGCCCCCTTCCGCGTGGGCCCGATTGCTGGCGGGTGCATCTCGGCAGACGTGCCCCGTTGGCTGTTGGCAAGCGGGTTCGGGTAACGGAAGGGGGCAGGGCGACGCTGGTGGGCGAGCGGCGCCCGCCGATTACGCCGCCGCCGGGCCGCGTTTGTCGCTCCCGAGCCGATGGGGTGGGCGAGGGTCAAGACGGTAGGGCGCGCCACCCGGGAGGGAGACAGGCGCGCAAAGGAGAGGCGGCCGCCAGCGGGGCCTGGACCTCAAGACGCAGGGAGGTGCTGGCCGCCGCGAGCGGCGGCGCCAGCGGGTGCACATGAGCACGAAGTTTAAGTCAGTGCTCTGCCGGCGCGCCCCGGCATGGACGACGCTTGCCTTGAGCACTGAGCAGGACTTGGGTGCGAGGGAGACGCCACCAGAGAGCGCAGAGCAGGGGGCCGGGTCGGCTTGGCAAGCGCGAGAGCGAGAGCCCTTTGAGCTGCTTGCTCATGCAATAGCGGGTGCCCGATGGACTCCGAGTGGTGCGGCTCGATGGGCGCTAAGGGGGCGTCCAATCGGACAGGTTTCACGTGGAACACTGGGTCGCGCGGCACAGTGTGGCAGCCGGCAGGAGCAGCTCTGCTGCCACCTCGCTGCCGGAGAACGGGACGCCGAGGAGCTCGAGGATCGCGGGGGCCTGCGATTCACGGCCGCGCCGCTGAAGCCCTCGGCGAGGTCGAAGACGCCGATATCGGGCGACTGAACGCGATTCGACGGGGATGCGCGAACCGGCAATGCGGGGGCTGCCGGCCTGGCGAGCGCCGAGGGCGAACTGCGAATGGCCCCACTGCCCAGGATCGGCTCGCGCGGGTGAGAGCGTGGCGGAGTCCCGACGCCGGGCGAGGACGTCGCCCGGCGCCGCGTCGCCGAACCGGGGTGCAGATGGCGTCGGACCGCCGACCGCGGCGGTCTGGGCTGCGCCGCAGGGAGGACGTGGCGGCGGCGACCGGTGCGCGCGCGTCTGTCGGCTTGGTCTCTATAATGAGCGGCTGGCTCGTGACCGAAGGTATCCGCTGCCAGGCGGCGCTCCGTTGGGCGGGCCGATGGGACGCGGGGGAATTGCGCGCGCCCGGCAGATTACGGGCACAGGTGGACCGGGCCGCTGAAATAGCCCTCGATGAGAAACTGTGTGCAGCCGCTTTGGAGGATGCGACCGGCGCCTTGGCCGCGGCTCACCGTCGAGGAGGATCGCTACGTTTCTGAGGGCGGCTAAGAACGCAAGCTCTCGTTGCCGGAACCGGACCGGCGGAGGGGCAATCGGTTGGCGGGGCGAGCTGGGGGGAGGCTCATGTTGCCGATGCCTGATAGTAATCAGCCCATGGTGGCCGGCCGGGCGTCGGTGTTTCACGTGGAACGTTGACTAGGCGAGCGCGTAGCGAGCGAACTGCCGAGCTTGTCCCGATGTGACCGGTACCTGGGCGGTGAATCTGGGAAGCCTGAGGGGGGCGCGCCGACTGGAGGGGTGCTTTCCTGCGTGGGCAAGTACAAGCCTTCGACAGGCGAGCCCGCGCTGGCCGGCGCGCAAGAAGAAGTCAAGGCCGTGGAACGGATGTTCCACGTGGAACACTTGGCTTGGCTCGAAACCTGGACGTTCCACGTGGAACGTTGCCGATGGACCAGCCCCCAGCAAGGGCGCGGCCGGGCTCGGGTGCGAGCCAGAATTGGGCGCGGGCAGCGGGGGCGCGTAGCGCTTGGTCTGGAGGAGCACGGCCAGACTCGGGTGCGTGCCAGGGATGGGCGCGAGCAGCGGGTCGCGTAGCGCTCGGTCTGGAAGGGGCGCGGCCAGGCTCGAGTGTGCGCGGGGGCCGGCGCGAGCAGCGGAGCCTGCCGGGCTCGGACCGGAGCGTCGCAGCGTGGACTCGCCGGAGCAGCTCAGGGGATGGCGGCCGAGGGGCAGCCGGCGAGGTGCTCGTCGGGTTCGGGGAAGCGTTCGGCTGCGAGCCAGGCGGCGGCTTGCAGGACGCGGGTGCCGGCTTCGGCGTGGCCTTGTCGGCACCAGATCCACCCGAGAGTGTCGAGGTAGCTGGCGTTGAGGTGGTTGGGCTGGAGCGCGGCGAGGGAGAGGGACTCGGCGCGGTCGAGCTCGACGCCGTCGAGGGCCAGCTGGTAGGCGACGGCGTTGCGGAAGTTTGCGTTCTCCGGGTCGCGCTCGAGTCCTCTATTAAAGAGGATGAGGGCGTCGGCGGGCTGCTCGTCGGCGAGCAGGCGGAAGCCGAGGATGGCGTAGTAGTTGGTGCGGTGAGTCGGGTGCGCGCCGAGCCACGCCAGGCCGCCGAGGAGGAGCGCGAGCGCGAGGGAGAGGGCGGCTTTGAGCCAGCGTGCGCGGGCGACCCAAGCGCCTCCGAGCAAGAGGCCGGCCGCGAGGCCGCCGAGGTGTCCGGCCTGCGCGATCCCCGGGATGGCGAGGCCAAGGCCGAGGCAGATCAGGATCAAGACTGCCAGGCTGGTCGCGGAGATCGGCGCGAGTTTTTCCTGGAGATCGACGGAGCCCCAGCGACGCGCGAGCCACAGCGCGCCGGCCTCACCGAGGATCCCCGCCGACGCGCCGAGGACGATCGGCGACTCGCACCAGGCGAGCGAGGCGAGTGCGCCGCCGATGCTCGCCAGCGTGAACAGCGCGAATGTGCGGAAATGGCCCCAGGCTTCTTCGATCCACTCGCCGACCGAGAGCAGGGCGACGCTGTTGAGCACCAGGTGGAGCAGGCTGCCGTGCAGGAGGCCGGTGGTCGCCACGCGCCACCACTCGCCGTCCAGCCACACGCGCGAGAGCTCGAGGGCGCCGAGCTGGCGGAAGATGTCGGTGCTGTCGGTGAGGCTCAGGCTCCAGAGACTTCGCAGGGCGGTGTCCAGCGGGTCGGCGGCCTGCGCGAGGGTGGCGACGAAGGTGATCGCGTAGAGGACGATGCACACGCCCAGCAAGCCGGCCGTGACCGGGGCGCGGCGGAGACGGACGCTCAGCGGCTCGGGCGGGGGCGGCAGCGCGGAGGGCGGGGGCTTCGCACGGAGCGCTCGGGGGTCTCGCGGCGACGTGTCCTCTGCGACATGTGACGGCACCCCGGCCACGGCGACAAGCTAGCAGAGAAACCCTGCGCGCGGGAAACACGAGAGGCGCACTAACGTCCATGGCCTTTGGGACATATTGGGCCGCCAGCGCGCGGCGCGGCCGCTTGCCGCCCGGTTCGCGGGGTTGCTATCGTTTTACGAGCCGTGGGGAAGTCGGGGCGAGCAGGCGCGTCGTGGAGCCGGAGAGCCGGGGGCTCTCGCGCAGGTGAAGGCACATGGCCCGGCAGAACCTGCTGATCGTCGACGCCGACGCACGGACACGGCGGGTGCTGGAGGTCAGCCTCCGCAAGGCGGGCTACAGCATCACGGCGGCCGAGAACATGCAGCAGGCGCTGCAGTTCCTCGATCTCACCGACCCTGAGCTGATCGTGTCGGATACGCGGCTACCCGACGGCAGCGGCTTCGAGTTCTGCCGGATCGTCAAGAGCCACGCCAAGTGGGGCCAGATCCCCTTCATCTTCCTGACCTCGGCCACCGAGCTGGAAGACAAGGTCCACGGGCTCGAGCTCGGCGTCGACGACTACCTGACCCGGCCGATCTACGTCAAAGAGATCATGGTCCGCGTGAAGATGCTGCTGCAACGAAAGCAGCAGGAGCGGATCGGCAAGAAGGACGCGCGCACCAAGTTCAGCGGGCAGCTCGCCGACATGGCGATCGTGGACTTGATGCAGACGATCGAGATCTCCCGCAAGAGCGGGACGATCGAGTTCGAGACGGACCTCGGTCCGGCGGCGGTGTGGTTCCGCGACGGGCGGCTCATCGACGCGCAGATGGGGCGCCTGCAGGCCGACGCGGCCGTGTTCCGCCTGCTCGGGCTCAGCGACGGGCGCTTCGAGGTCGAGTTCAAGTCGATCAGCCGGGTGCCGACGATCGAGGAGTCGACGCAGAGCCTGCTGATGGAAGGGATGCGCCGGGTCGACGAGTGGGGCCGCCTGCTCGAGGGCCTGCCGCCGCTCGACCACGTCCTCATCATCGACATCAACATGGCGTCGAAGTCGGACATGGAGCTGACGCCGAAGCAGCAGACGATCCTGCGCCGCTTCAACGCCAAGCGTTCGATCATCCAGGCGATCGACGACTCGGGCCTCGACGACCTCGAGGCGCTCGAGTACGTCAGCGAGCTCTACTTCAAGGGGTTGCTGCTCGAGCCGGGCGAGTCGTCGCTGGAGGAGCGGTCGCAGGAGACGCCCGTCGAGGGGAACCTCGAGCTGTGGGATCTGCACAGGGCGACGTCGATGGCGATCCAGGTCCCGCCGTCGCTGGCTGCGCAGCCTCCCGAGGCGGTCGCCGATCTGCCGCCGCTGCCGAACTACCCTCAGCCGTTCCCGGGGGCCAGCGGGGCGGAGCACGACGACGTGCTGGTCGGCGGAATTCCTGACGAGTCTCACGGGCCAGGTGACTCGCCAGACGAGGGGGCGGTGGGTCATCCTGATCGCGTGACCGATCGCCTGGGCCCGTTCACGATCGCGTCGCCGATGGGAGCGCCGAGCGCGGAGGCCGTCGGTGAGCTGGTGATGCCGCATGACGTGCCGGCGCCGCGGGCACGGCCCTCGTCGTCGGTGATCGTGCATCGGCGCGAACACAGCGGGGCGATCCCGACGGTGGGCGCGCTCGAGTCGTCGTTCAGCGGGAATCAGCCGTTGCTGTCCGACAGTGCGGCCGACCTGGGTCGCCTCAACGATCTGGTGGCGCAGACGCTGGCGATGAACTCGGGGGTGACGCCGGCGCCTGCGCCGTCGCAGCTGTCGGCGGCAAACTTCGCGGTGGCGGCCGAAGAGGTGCCGCGGCGGCGCTCGCTGTGGCCGTGGGGTTTGATGGCGGTGGGGACGGCGGCGGCGATGGCGGCGCTGTTGTGGCGACCGACGGCTGCGGATGTCCCGAGAGACAGGTCGGTCCAGGCGGTGGCGGGCAAGCCTGCGCCGCCGGAGCCGGTGGGAGCGAGCGAGCCGGGGCCGGCGAAGGCGGAGCCGACGAAGGTGGAGCCGACGAAGGCGGAGCCGACGAAGGCGGAGCCGCCTGCTCAATTGACGCCGCCGGCGCCCGAGCCGCCGGCGCCGACGAAGGCGGAGCCGCCGAGCGCGGAGACGCCGCCGGAGCCGTCGGCGATCTCGCCGGAGCAGCAGGCGAAGCTCGAGCAGGCGCAGAAGCAGTACAAGAACGGCAAGGCGAAGGACGCCGAGGCGACGCTGGTCGAGCTGGTGACGGAGGCGCCGCGCTACGCGGAGGCGCAGGCGCTGCTGGCCAACGCGCGGCTCGATCAGGGCAAGTTCGCGGAGGCCCTGCCGGCGGCCAAGGCCGCGGTCGAGGCCGATGCGAACCTGGCCGACGCGCAGCTGGCCCTCGGGGTGATCGCGGAGGAGCTCGGCGAGGTCGCGACCGCGGTCCACGCATACGAGCGCTACCTTGAACTGGACCCCAAGGCGCGCTACGCCAGCACAGTCCGCGCGCAGTTGCGCTCTCTCCAGCGCAAGCTCCCTGCGCCGTGACCGACCTGGTCGATGGCCGCTCCTCGCATCCTCGCGCTTGAATCGTCGTGTGACGAGACGGCCTGCGCCGTGGTCGAGGGGCTGTTCGTGCGCGCGAGCGTGGTGGCGTCGCAGGTCGAGCTGCACGCGCAGTTCGGCGGGGTGGTGCCGGAGCTGGCGAGTCGGCATCACTTGACCGCTGCGGTGCCGGTGGTCCGCGAGGCGCTGGCGCGCGCGGGCGTCGGCTTCGAGTGGTTCGACGCGATCGGCGTGACCGAGGGGCCGGGGCTGGTCGGCGCGCTGCTGGTGGCGGTGCAGCTGGCGCGCGGCCTGTCCCTTGCGACAGGTCTGCCTCTGGTCGGGGTGCATCACATGGAAGGCCACCTGGTGTCGCCGTTCCTCGGTGACGCCGACTCGCCGCCCGCCGAGTTCGCGCCGCACCTGGCGCTGTCTGTGTCGGGCGGGCACAGCGAGTTGGTCCACGTGCAGGCGCTCGGCCGCTACGAGGTGCTGGGCAGCACCCGCGACGACGCGGCCGGCGAGGCGTTCGACAAGGCGGCGAAGCTCCTCGGGCTCGGCTACCCGGGCGGGCCGGTGATCGATCGACTGGCGGCCGACGGCGATCCGACCGCGGTGCCGTTCCCGCGGGCGATGCTCGGGTCGCGCGAGAACCTCGAGTTCTCGTTCTCGGGGCTCAAGACCGCGGTGGCGGTGTACGTCGATCAACACGGGCAGCCGTCGTCGCGGCAGGCGTTGGCCGACGTGTGCGCGTCGTTCCAGGCGGCGGTGGTGGCGGTGTTGGTGGCGAAGCTCCGCGCGGCGCGACGACGCGTGGGGACTTCTCTGGTGACGATCGTCGGCGGTGTGTCGGCGAACAGCGGGCTGCGAACAGCGCTCGCGGAGGCGGCAACGCGCGACGGCTTCACGTTGCGCGCGCCGCCGCTGCGCTACTGCGGCGACAACGCGGCGATGATCGGCGGGGCGGCTGCGCTGCGCTGGGCAGCCGGGCTCCGCCGCGAACCACCGGTCGAGGTCTACGCGAGCCTGGCGCTCGACGAGGGGCGGGCGCGCGATGGCTGAGCTGGCCCCGGGGACAGGTTTTAGAAGGTGTCCGCAGGGACAGGTCGAGGGAGCATGACGATCGATTCACCAGGGGCGCTGCTCCGCCGCTACGGCCTGCACGCGCGTCACAGCTGGGGGCAGAATTTCTTGATCGCGCCCGAGGTCCACGCAGCGATCGCGGTGGCGAGCGGGGCGCGGCCGGGGCGGCGGGTCATCGAGATCGGTGCAGGCCTGGGGACGCTGACGGACCGCTTGCTGGCGACGGGCGCGGAGGTGTGGGCGATCGAGCGTGACCGCGATCTGTGCGCGGTGCTGCGGGCGGAGCTCGGCGAGCGGCCGAATTTCACGCTGCACGAGGCGGACGCGGTGCGGTTCGACTACGCGGCGGCGATCGCCGGGCAGGCCGAGCCGGTGGCGATCGTCGGCAACCTGCCGTACCAGCTGACGGGTCCGCTGCTGTTCGCGCTGCTCGAGCAGGCGCCAGCGGGCGGGCCGTGGGTGGTGATGGTGCAGAAGGAGGTCGCCGACCGGCTGTGCGCGCGGCCTGGCGAGGACGATTACGGCGGGGTGACTGCAGTGCTGTCGCGCGTGCGGACGATCGCGCGGGTGCGCAACGTGCCGCGAGGCTGCTTCCTGCCGGCGCCGCGGGTCGATTCGGCGGTGATCCGTCTCGACGCCCGACCGGAGCCGCTCGGGGCGGTGGCCGACGAGGCGGGGCTGCGGCAGCTGGTGCGCACGGCGTTCCAGCAGCGACGCAAGGTGCTGGTCAACTCGCTGGCTGCGCTCGGGAGCCGCGCGGAGGCGCAGGAGTGGTGCGCGGCTGCGGGGATCGATCCGGGGGTGCGGCCGGAGACTCTGGGGCCGGAACAATTCGCGGCGCTACAGCGCGCGAGGGAGGCAGCCGGTGCCGGAGCTGCCTGAGGTCGAGTCGGTCCGCCGCGGGCTGCAGGCGGCGCAGCTGCGCGCGCCGGTGGTCGAGGTGTGGCGCAGCACGTTCAAGCTGCGGGTCGGCAAGAGCTGGGCGGCGGAGAATCTCGCCTGTCTGAAGGACAATGTCCCGAAGGACATCCGGCGGCGCGGCAAGTACATCGTGTGGGAGTTCGCGGGCCCGGGCGGGGAGACGAACGGGCTGGTGATCCACCTGGGGATGAGCGGCCGCTGCGGGGTGACGACGGCGGCGCAGCCGAAGGTGACGCACACCCACTTCGCGCTGCGCATGGCCGACGAGCGCGAGGTGCGGCTGGTCGATCCGCGCCGCTTCGGCGGGCTGCGGGCGGGGCCGCTGGCAGAGCTGATGGCGAGCGAACCGCTCGGGGCGCTGGGGCCCGAACCGCTGGACCACGGGTTCGGCGGGACGGTGCTGGCCGAGCGGCTCGGGGCGTCGCGCCGGCCGATCCGCGACGCGCTGCTCGACCAGGAGGCGATCGCCGGGCTCGGCAACATTTATGCGGTCGAGGCGCTGTTCGCGGCGGGGATCTTCCCGCTGGTGGAGGCGCAGCGGCTGCACGCGAGCGCGTGGGAGCGACTCGCAGGGACGATCGTGACGGTGCTCCAGCGAGGGATCGACAACGGCGGGACGACGCTCAAGGACTTCCGCAACGTCGAGGGCGAGGTGGGCCGCAACCAGGACGACCTGCGCGTCTACGGACGGGCCGACGAAGCCTGCCCGCGCTGCGGGGCGAAGCTGGTCGGATTCGTGTCAGGCGGGCGCAGCGGGGCGTATTGCCCGCGCTGCCAGCCGCGACCCCGCACGCGCCTGGTCCGCTGAGCCGCTCGCGGCCGCTTTGGCCTGAGTCTTGCCAGAGCGCTGGGGGTGGGCGCACACTGGGGGCCGCCATCGAAGGCATGGACGACCCGCACCGCAACGGCCGCCCGCCCGAGCCGCGCAGCGACGAGGCGCTGATGCTGAGCTTCCGCGACGGCGACGCGCGGGCGTTCGAAGAGCTAGTCGCGCGCCACCGCCGCGGGCTGTTCAACTTCCTGCTGCGCAGCGTGCAGAACCGCAGCCGCGCCGAGGAACTGCTGCAGGAGGTGTTCCTCCGGGTGGTGCGCTCGAAGGACCGCTACGAGCGCACGGCCAAGCTGACGACCTGGCTGTACACGATCGCCAGGAACCTCTGCGTCGACGAGAGCCGCCGCGCGAAGTTCCGCCGCACGACGTCGCTCGACACGCCGCGCCGCGGGGCCGACGACGAGGGCCCGGCGATGGTCGAGACCGTCGCGGCCGACGACGTGCCCACCGACGATCGCGCCGCTGCCCCGCAGATCCGCCAGCGGATCGCCCGCGCGATCGACCTGCTGCCCGAAGACCAGCGCGAGGTGTTCCTGATGCGCCAGATCAACGGGCTCTCTTTTAAAGAGATCGGCGACATCGTCGGGGCGCCCGAGAACACGGTCAAGAGCCGCATGCGCTACGCGCTCGAGAAGCTGCGGCAAGACCTGGCCGACTTTAATGCTTGAGGTAGCGAAGGACATGTCCTTCGCTACAGGGTCTAAAGAGCATGCGTGAGTGGACATGTCATGAGAGACATGGCTTCACGAGCATGTTGTGAGAGACATGAGCGAAGAGACAGCCTCGCGGTCTCGCGCGACCCGGGTCAGTCCGCCATGAGCGAGAGCTGATCGCCGGCGTCGACTTTCTCGGCGCCCCAGCTCTTGCGGGCCTCGGGCGGGAGGCGGGCGTGGACCTTGTTGTAGGCGTCGAGGAAGCGGCGGGTGGCCTTGTTGAGGTAGCCGCCGCCGGCGATCGGGCCGAAGTCGGCGGCGTAGCGGGCCGCGATCGCGGAGAAGGCCTCGTCGCGGGCGTGCTTGGCGACGATCGAGGCGGCGGCGACTGCGACGTGGGCCGACTCGCCCTTGTCGACGGCGCACAGGCGCGGGTAGCTGCGCTGGAGCGGCGTGAAGATCCGGCAGCCGTCGGCGATGATGTGGGCGTCCTCGGGGGTGCCGGCTTCGGCGAGCAGCCTGAGCGCGGTGTTCTGCTCGAGCACGTTGAGCTGGCCGCGGTAGGTGTGCTCGTCGATGACGTCGACGTGGATCTCGACGCACACGCACACGCGCGCGAGCCGGCGGATCTCGACGGACAAGCTGGCCCGAAGTTCCTGTGCCTTGGGACCTGCCCCAAAACGCTTGCTGTCCTGCACGCCGAGGCCGCGCAGCTTGGTCGCCGCGCGGCGGTCGAGGGACACCAGCGCCAGGGTCATGGGGCCGAGGATCGGGCCGCGACCGGCCTCATCGAGGCCCCAGGCGGGCCAGGTGTGTTCAAGGCTCATGGCTCGAAGCCGGACAATAGCGCATCGCCGCGCGCGTGGAACAGGGCAGACCCGAGGACCGGGGGCGCCTGCGGGGCGGCAAAAATGTAGACAGAGGCGGCCGGACGCGAGGCGCGAGCCAGCGGAGCGCCGCGGGCTGCGCGCGGCCCGGCCGGCCTCGCCGCGGTCGGCGGCGAACGCTGGGGCGGGCCTGACTCGAGGTTCGAACGCAGGGGCGACTGTTCGAGGGCCCGAGGCGACGCCAGTAAGGGCGACTCGAAGGTCGCGGATCCCCGAGCAGCGCGTCGGTGTTGGCGCGCGCTCGGGGATTGGGTCGAGGCTCAGGGGGCGACTTGTTCGAGGCCCGAGAGCAGCGCGTCGACACCGGCGAGGGTCGTGGCGCGCAGGCGCAGGGCTTCGGCGCTCGGGGCCGAGGCGGTGCGGTGCTGCATCTGCGCGATGCTCTGGCGGATCGCCCGGACCTGGCCGCGGATGAACTTGCGCCAGCTCGCGGCGACCGGGGCGAGCGCGCTGCGGTAGCGCTCGCGCAGGGCCGCCTCGCCCTTGGCGACGCCGTGGCCGTGCTCGTGGATCAGCGAGGCGATGAAGCCTGAAGACTCGAGGCTGTCGAGGTAGCCCTGGGCCCACGGGACCAGGCGGGCCGCGAGGATGTCGGAGAAAGCGTCCGAGTCTGGCTCTTGGGACAGCTCGCCGAGGTCGGCCTGGAGGGCGCGCAGGATGCTGTCCCGAAGGACAGCCGTCAGGTAAGTGACGTCCTGCTCGGTGACGAGGATCTTGCCGCCGGCGCCGGCCCGGAGGACGCCGAGGGCGAGGCACTCGCGGGTGAGAAGGTCGTCGAGGGCGAGGAGCTGGCCGTAGACCTTGTCGCCGAGGGCGACGAGGCGCGCCTCGAGGTGGGTGGGGTCGGAGCCGACGGGGCCGGTCTGGCTGGCGCGGGTCTCGAGGCCGGCGATCGCCTCGCGGACGGCGGTACCGGTGCGGGCGAGCGCGTCGCCGAGGCGGCGGGCGGCGAGTGAGCGCTTGAGCTCGCGGGCGTGGGCGAGGAAGTGCTTTTCGAGCGCGTCCTCGACGGCGCGGAACGGGTCGTCGTGGCGCGCCTCGGGATCGGCCGAGCCGGTGCGCAGCTCGAGCGCATCGCTCGCGCACACCGGGATGATGTCGAGCAGGACGTCGCCGAACTGCTGCTTGAGGTAGTCGGTGAGCTCGGCGCGCTCCTCGGGGTCGAGGGTGTCGACCTTGTTGAGGACGCCGAGGACCTGGCGGCCGTCGGCGCGCATGCTCTTGAGCACGCCCGCCTCCGAAGCCGCGCCGCCGCGCGTGGCCGAGAAGATCCAGATGATCGCGTCGGCCTCGTCGACGAACTCGCGGGCGACCCGCTCGTGGAAGCCGTCGAGCGCGTTGAGGCCCGGCGTGTCGACCACCGCCGCCTCGCCCATGCGCGCCGAGGTGCGCTCGATCTCCATGTGCCGCACCCGGCTCGCCGCCACGTCGTCGAGGCCGCGCAGGAAGGTGTGGACCTCGCCGCGCGCGACAGTGCTGATGCTGCCGTCGCGGTAGTGGACGCGCGCGCCGCCGGTCGGGCCGCGGCGGAAGAAGTTGATCGTGGTGGTGGTCGGCAGGACGCCCATCGGCGCGACGACCTCGCCGAGCAGCGCGTTGACGAAGGTGCTCTTGCCCGAGGAGAACTCGCCCATCACGGCGATCGTCAGCGGCCGGGCCAGGCGCTCGCGCGCCGCGATCACGCCGCTCAGCGCGTCGGCGACGCCGGTGATCGGGACGCCGAGGACGCGGCTCGGGATCGCCGCGAGCAACGCGGTGGCGGCGGCGAGCAGGTCCTCGAGGCGGTTGCTCTGCAGTGGTTGCGCGAGCTGGGCGAGGAGGGCCCGGGCCCGTGCGTGCTCGGGCGCCTCGGTGAGGACCTCGACCAGGTACTCCTGCGCGGCCTCGTGCAGGTTGACGGGCTGGCTGTCCCCGGAGACATGGCTCTTGAGGCAGAACTCGGCGGAGGCCAGGGCCCGCTGGCCGCGCAGCACGCCGAGGCGCTGACTGGCGTCGCGGAGGGGGGAGATCTCGTCGGGGCCGAAGGGGCCGCCGAGGTCGGGCTGGCTGCGGAAGCGCGGCGGCGGACCGGGGAGGAAGTCCTCGCCGGCGCGCTCGTCGTTGTCTTGCAGGCGCCGGCGCGCGTTGACGAGCCGCAGCTCTTCGGGAGCAGACGCGGCGCCGTCCTGCAGGCGCCGGCGGATCAGCGCGACTGTCCCATCGGACAGGAGATCGGCCCGCAGGGCGACGTGGGCCAGCTCTTGGAGGTGCCGCTCCTGCCGCTCGCCGGCGGCCGAGGCAGCGGCGTCGACGAGGGCGTCGAGCACGCTGGCGCGGATCGAGGAGTTCGCGTCGCAGCCGCCGACGGGCCAGGCCGCGACCTCGCACAGGGCCCACAATCGCTTGCGCCGCGGGCTCTGCGGGTCCTGCTGGAGGTGGCGGAGGGCGAGGGCGCGCGCCTCGGCACCTGTCCCGAGGAGCAGGTGAACGCGGACGAGATGCTCCTCCCACTCGGGGCGGGCGGGGACCTTCGCGCGCACTGCCTCGGCGCCGACGCGATCTCCCTTGGCCGCGAGGGCCACCGAGAGGTAGGCGCGCGCGGCGGCGGTGCCCTGGTCGACCTCGGCGGCGGTGTTGCCGAGGTCGGCCTCGCCGGTGAGCCAGGCGATCGCCTCGTCGAGGTGATCCTCGGCGAGCAGCAGCTGCGCGCCCTCGCGGACCAGCAGCGCGCGCAACGGACCACGTGTCCCTTCGGGCAGGCGCGCGCGGGCCCGCTGGAACTCGAGCAGGCCGCGCTCGAAGCGGCCGCGCCGGACCTGCAGCAGGGTGGTGAGGAGGTTGAGGAGGAAGCGAGCGTCGTGGAGGCCCGGCTCGCCGGCGTCCTCGACCAGCTTGCGGCCGCGCCGGAGCTGGTCGAGCGCGGGGTCGAACTCGTCGCGCAGGAGCAGGCGCGTGGCCTCGGCCAGGGTCTCCGGCAGGGCCCGCTCGCCGCGCTTGTTCGGCGGCTCGGCGAGCTCGAGCAGCACACTCAGGTGCGCGTTGCCGGTGAGGACCTGGGCGACGCGGGTGATCGCCAGCGCGAGCTTGAGGTGCGTGTCGCCGGGGCGCTGGGTCAGCGGCTCGCGCAGGCGCGTGGCGGCGCCGGCGTAGTCGCCGGTGAGGCTGAGCTCGCGGGCCTGGGAGATCGCGCGGGCGACCTCCTCGGGCGGGCCTTGCTGGGTGACCTCGCTGAGGATCGTGCCCATGCGCTTGGCCCACCCGCCGAGGGCGGAGCCCATCGAGCGCAGCGGGTTCTTGTCTTCGTCCTTCGGCTTGCGGGTGTCGTCGCTGCTCATCGCGCTTGCTCGGGGGCGATCTGGACCGCGGCGATCTGGGCGCGGAGGTCGGCGAGCCGGGGCTCGAGCGCGCGGAGCTCGGCGGCCGCGGTCTTGCGCGCCTCGCTGGCTGAAGAGACAGGTTGTGGTGCGGGCTCGCTCGCGGGCGGTGGCGTCGGCGGCGGATCGGCCGGCGGCAGCGCGGCGTGCTCGTCGAGGTCGATCACGCGCTGCAGCAGCGACTGCAGCTGGTCGCCGAGCTGACCGTGGGCGAGCACGAGGATCTCCTCCAGCGTGGCGACGTGGTCGTCGACGGCGCGGACCAGCGCCGACTCGAGTTCGCCGAACGCGGTGGCCAGCGCCGACGGGACGCTCTCGCGCGCGGCGGTGCGGACCTCGCGGACGGAGCGCTCGCGCAGGACCATGGTGGCCAGCGGAGCGGCGACCGTCATCACCAGGCCGGTGACGATGTTGCCGAAGTACATCACCGCGGTGCCGGCGATGCCGACGGCCAGAGTGCCGGCCTCGACGAACACCGAGGGCGGGCGGATGTGGATGACCGGGCCGCGCAGGCCGAGGCTGAGCATCGCGGTGGCGAGGCGCCGCTGCGCCTGTTCGCCGCAGGTCTGCATGACCTCGCGCGTGAGGCCCTCGAGCGCGAGGCGCAGCCGCTCGGCCTCGCTGTAGACGAAGTGCATGAGCGCGTCCTGCGAGGCGGTCGGCAGCAGCTCGGCGGTGATGCGCAGGTCGGCGCGTTCGAGCTGCTTGAAGATCGCCTCCTCGAGCTCGCCGCGGAAGTTGGCCAGGTGCTCGCGCGTGCGGGCGACGATCTCGGTTCGTCGGGTGGCGATGGTGGCGCGCTGCTGCTCGACGTCGAGCTGCTGCTCGATGAAGGCCTTGCGCACGGCCTCCAGCTCGTCGCGCACGGCCGCGTGCTCGAGCCGCAAGGCGCGGGCCAGGGTGGCGGCGTGGTGGGCGAGCAGGTCGGCGTTGCGCAGCAAGTAAGTGCGAGCGCGCGGCGGCGACAGGTCGCGGGTCCGGCCGGCGAGCTGCTTGAGGCGCTCGCGCAGGCGCAGCACCTCGCGCACGCCGAGGCTATCCTTGGCCGGGTCCTTGGCGGCGGTGCGCGCGTCGGTCTGGAAGATCTCGAGCGGGCCCGGGATCATGCTCGCGAGCTGGGCCTCGATGTGCGAGAGGACCGCCGGGCGTTCGGCCTCGGGGATCAGGTCGACGCGGTTGAGCGCGAGCAACAACGTGGCGCCGCTGTCGCCGAGCCCGCCGACGGCGATCAAGGCGTCGCGCAGGAAGGCGAGCTCGGTGCGCTTGAGGACCTGCGTGGCGTCGAGGACGAGCAGCAGGGCGTCGCCGCGGGGCAGCTCGCCGCGGCTGATGAGGGTGCGCAAGCGGAGGATGTCGTTGATGCCGGGCGTGTCGATCAGCTCGAGCTCGGGTGGGAGCTGCTCGCTGGTGGTGGTGACGACCAGCGAACCTTCGATCGGCGACTTGCCGCGCGCGAGCTCGGCGAAGCGCTCGGGCGCGAGGACCTCGGAGCCGGCGGCGCCGTGGAGGCGGCGCTCGGTGGCGTCGCCGCGGACCAGCTGGACGACCGCGCCAGTGGTCGGCGTGACGCCGGTGGGCAGCAGCGCCTCGCCGAGGATCGCGTTGATCAGGGTGCTCTTGCCCTGCTTGATCTCCCCGAGCACGAGCACGCGCAGGCGCGACTCGGTGAGGCGACGGGTGGTCTCCTCGAGGACCTGGGCGCCGAGGCGGGGCAGGCCGAGTTGGTCGGCGGCCTGGCGCAGGCCGTCGGCGAGGTGGAGGAGGGCGGAGGAAACGGGGTCCGTGGGAGAGCTCGTCATTACAGGAGCCTCAGTCGCGTGGTGAGGCGCTGATCACAGCGCGCGAGCGGCCAGGCGTCGGCCGGGACCTCGGCGGCGGGAGCGTCCGCCGGCTGCGCAGCGGCGCTGGTCGCCTCGTCGGCCTCGAGCGCCGCGACGATCTCCTCGGGCGAGGCTTGCTCGCGGCGGTGGCGTTGTTGCGAGCGAATGCGCGCGACGACGCGGCTGCGCTCGAACTCTCGCAGGGCGCGCTCGCGCTCGGGTCGCGGCGAGAAGCTCGGGAGCCAGTCGGGCTGCGGGCGGCCGCGCCGGTCGAGCGCCTGCAAGGCGGGTTCGAGCTCGCCCGCGGCGAGCAGCCCGGCGCGGTCGGCCGAGAAAACGGCGACCTGACTCCACGAGCGCAGCGCGGCGCGGACGAGGCCGTGCGTGACGCGGTCGCGCGCACTCATGAGGTGTGCCATGAAGAGGCCGCCGTGGCCGCATTGCAGGTGAGCGAGGCCCTGCGCGAGGAAGAAGGCGCGCACGGCCGGGGCCTCGGTCTGCAGGCGGTCGTGGTCGAGGACGAGCCACGCGTCGCCGCCGCGAGAGTTGGCGAGCGGCGCCACGAGCGGCCACATGCCCGACGCGCGACCCTTCGCAGAGACGAAGCGGATGCCGGGTAAGCCGGCGTGGAGGAGCTCGGCGATCTGGATGATCTCTTGCAGAATCGGGAGACTCTCGGCACCTTCGGGGTACTGTAGGTCCCCCGCGGTCATCAGCGTCGTCGCATGTGTACTCCACCGCAACTCGAGCGCGCGCATGGCGGTTTGAGCCGCCAACGAGTGGCTGAGCCACTGGAAGCGGCGAAGGTCGACGCCGTAGGCGTAGGTGGCGCGGGCGAGGTCCTGCTCGTAGCCGCGGAGCTGACGGCGCTGGACGAAGCGGCCGAGGTCGAGTGGGGAGCTCACCGGAGCGATTCTAGCAGGCGTGTCACGCGATCTGTCGCCGGTCCGGCCGAAAAGCCCGAGCGGGCGCAAACTAGCTTGCAGGCCTGCGCCGATCTAGGTATGCCCGGCTGCGGATAACTCATGGCAGGTCCCAAACACAGCGAGCTCCCGGCCGTCGTGGTCCCGCAGCACCTCTGGCTGCGGAGCCCCCGCCCCGTCCAGGGGAAGGTCGTGCAGTGGGCCGTGCCCGGGGTGCTGATCCTGATCGGGCTGCTGATGTCGACGACCGCGCTGCGGGTCAGCTTCGTGCTCGGGGGCTTCGGCGTGTTCCTGCTGCTGCCGGGCCTGGTGACCAGCCGCCTCGAGGCGCTCGGCCGCGAGGTCCTGGCCGCCGATCGCTCCCGCGCCAGCGAGCTCATCACGGAATTGCCCGAGCGGCCGATCGTCCGCCTGTTCGCGCCGGCGGCATGGTGCTCGCTGCAGCTCGCGCTGCTCAACCTCAAGCTGGGCGACGGCCACGCGGCCGCGGCCGGCTTCGCCGAGACGGCCGAGCTGTGTGGGCAGCCCGAGGCGGTGATGCTGATCAGCGCGCAGGCCCACGCGCACGTGCTCGCCGGCGAGCGCACCAAGGCCCGCGACCTGCTGCAGAAGCTGACGCAGGCCAACCTGCTCGGTCCGCGCGACCAGCTCGACCTCGGCATCGTCCTGCTGATCGAGAGCAAGAAGTTCAAGCAGGCGCTGAGCTACATCGAGAACGCGCGCAAGACGATCGGCGAGCACCCGCGCGTCGTCGCGGCGCAGGCGCTCGCGTTGCAGAAGCTCGAGCGCATCGACGAAGCGTCGGTGCTGCTCGAGCAGGTGCAGATCGCGACCAAGGACGCGACGAACGACTCGGTCGCCGACGACCTGATCAAGCGCGCCCGCAAGGGGCTGCAGGACTACCTCGAGGCGCAGCTCCGCCGCGAGCGTCGCGCCCGCTCGCGGCGCACGACGATCGTGGTGTCGAGCGAGGCCGCGGCCAGCGAGATTGTGTCGGGCGAGATCGGCAGCGGCGGCGAGCCGACTGCCAGCGAGACCGGCATGAACCACGAGGCGCGCTCCGAGGCCGCCGAGCCGACGCGGAGGTTCGCCCCGGCCGAGGCCCCGACGCCGGCGCCCGTGGCTGCGCCGCCGAAGCCGGCCGCGCCGATCGAGCGCGACCCCGACGCGCCGCGCCAGGGTCTCGAGATCGATCTGTTCTCGACGCCGCACACGTCGGCGCCGCCGCTGTCGGAGCTGCTCAAGGACAAGAACAGCGACGACTCGAAGCCTCGCATCGACTCGGTCGCCGCGGCGCTGTCGTCCGAGCTGCCCGCGAAGCCGGCCGCCCCGCCGAGCCTCATCGTGCCCGACATCGGTCACACGCCGCTGCCGGTCGCGCCGCCCGTCATCGGGGCGCCGCGCGTCGGCGGGACGATGCCGTTCACGCCGGGCCCCGCTCCCGAGGTGAAGGCCGCGGCCCCGGCCGCAGCTCCGCCGCCGGCTCCGACCCCGCGGGCGACGTCGCTGTTCATGCCCGGACCCGTGACGCCGCCGGCCGCGACGCCGCCGGAGGCCAAGCCCGACAGCGACGCGCCGACGATGCGCCGGCGACAGACGCTGCTCGGCGTGCGGCCGACGAACGAGCCGAGCAAGCCGCCGGCTCCGAGCTTGCCGTCGCTCAACAACGTCGGCGCACCGCCGCCGCAGGGTCCGTTCGCGCCGGCGATGCCGCGGACCGGGTTGCCCACGCGCGGCACGACGCGGCTCGATCTGCCGGCGATCGGCTCCCAGCCGCCGAACCCCGCCGGCCCCGCGCCGGTGTTCCGCGCGCCGCCGAAGCCGGGGCAGAAGAGCGACGAGAAGAAGGAGTAGCCCGTCGCTCCGCGGTCTCGCGGAGTCGGCGAGCCGTTGCGGCGATTCGCAAGCAGCGACTTTCGGGCTGCTGAAGCGGCTCGACGCGCAAGATGACCGGCATCGAGACGCATCGATGCGGCAGTCGGACACGCCGAGGCGTGACGAGCAGAAGGAGCAGCTCGTCGCTCCGCGGTTCAGCGGAGCCGGCGATTGCGAGCGGCGTCCGGGTTGCTGAAGCGGCTCGCCGCGGCGCAACCCACGAGCCCATACTCAAAATGTGCGAAGGGCCATGTCGCAAGCGACATGGCCCTTCCAACATGCCCGAGAAGGCAGCTCAGCGAATGCCGGCCAGCGGGTCGTCGGTCGACTCGATCTTGGTGGCCTTGTCGTCCTTCTTCTTCTTCGGCTCCGTGGAGGAGGGCGTGCTGCTGCTGCCGCCGCCACTGCCACCGCCGGTGCGGCGATCGGTCTCTTTGATGTGGGCGCCGTGGGTCGCGTCGATCTCGCCGCCCTTGGCGGTGCGGGGGCCCTGCGTGTCGGGCGGGACCTCGCCGCTCTTGATCACCTTGAGCTCGGTGGGCGCGGCCGGCGGGGGCGCCTCTTCGGCGGGCTTGCGGCCCAGGGCGAAGTAAGCACCGGCGCCGCCGAGCACGAGGACGAGGCCGATGATGATGCCGATCTTGCTGCCCGAGCCGCCGCTCTCGACGTCGTCGCCGGAGTCGAACGAGGCGGCGGGCGTCGAGGCGAACGCGGGCGTCGAGGCGAACGCGGGGGCGTCGGCGGGCGGCGAGCTGAACGGGGCCGCCGAGGGCACCTCGCCGAAGGGCGAGACAGGGGCCGCGCTGAACGGCGCGGCGGCGGGCGGCGAGCTGAACGGGGCCGCGGCGGGGGCGGCAGGACGGGCGGGAGCGGCACGAACGGGCTCGGGGGCCGCGTCGTCGAGGTCGTCGCCGGCATCGGCCTCATCGGCATCGGCGTCGTCACCACCGTCCTGAGCGGCGACTGCTTCGAGTTCGGCGTACAGCGCCCGGATCTTCACCTCGAGTCGCTCGACGGCCTGCGTGTGCATGCGGAGCGTGGCGGGATCGCTGGCGGTCTCCAGCGCGTCCTCGTGCTTCTTCCGCTCCTCTTCGAGGCTCTCGAGCCGGGCGAGGGACTCCTGAATCCATTCTTCCGTGGCCATGATTGGGCTTCCGCTTCGGTCAGGCGGCTCGCGCGAGGCAGCGCGGACCACTCGAGGGGATAATACACAGCGTTAGAGGCGCTCCAACTGATTAATTGTGGCCTCTCGCGGCCGTAAGGCGGGGAACGCGTCGACCGAGCGGCCGGTGTGTCACGGCTGGGAGCGTCGTCCCATGCAGTCGCGGCCCCGCGGCTGTGACTTTAATCTCCACGCGGGCGCGACCACGCGACGGGCGCCGGCGGACCGCACGAGGCTGTCGCAAGAGACCTGTCCGATGCAACATGTCCGGACGTACAGAGAGAGCGAGCTGCGCTCGCAGGGCGCTAGGTGCCCTTGCGCAGCTCGGCGAGCACTTGCTTGGCGAGCGCCTTGAGCGTGTCGAACACGCCTTGGCCGTTCGGTGCGATGGCCTCGAACTCGGGGACGCGAGTCGGGTTGAGCGCCGCGGACAGCTCCTCGATCGACATCGCGTTCGGGAGGTCGCGCTTGTTGTACTGCATCACGTACGGGAGCTTGTCGAGGTCGTAGCCCTGCTCCTGCAGGTTGATGCGCAGGTTCTCGAGGCTCTCGATGTTCGCGTCGTAACGGGCGTCCTGCGAGTCGGCGACGAAGCACACGCCGTCGACGCCCTTGAGGATCAGCTTGCGGCTCGCGTCGTAGAACACCTGACCCGGGACGGTGTACAGGTGGAAGCGCGTCTTGAAGCCGCGGATCTCGCCGAGGCTGAGGGGCAGGAAGTCGAAGAACAAGGTCCGCTCGGTCTCGGTGGCGAGCGAGATCATCTTGCCCTTCGCCTCCGGACGCGTCTTGTTGTAGATGTACTGCAGGTTCGTCGTCTTGCCGCAGAGTCCAGGCCCGTAGTAGACGAGCTTGCAGTTGATCTCGCGCGAACTGTAGTTGATGAACGACATCGGTTCTCGCTAGTCGTTGAACAGGTTGTCGATGTCCTGGTCGGTGATCTCCGCGAACGGGGCCGACTGCGTGGTCACCTTCTTGGCCAGAGCCTCGAAGATCGGCACGAGCTCGTCCTGGGCCTTCTTGACGCGGAGACGGACCAGCCCCTGCGTCGTGTTCTTGTCGAACAGCACGACAAGGATGATCCGCCGGCCCACCAGCGACATGTGGATCGACATGCCCTTGCCCTCGTGGAACTGGGCGGTGAACTCGTCCTCGCGCAACAGTTGAGCGATGCCACCGGTCGCCGCGACGTTGCCGGCCACCAGAGAGCTCAACGAGGTCGTGTCGAGGGCGGCGCTGTCGCCCGCGGCGGCGACGAGCTGTCCGTTCTTGTCGATGAGGAGAATCGTTCTCGCTCGCGAGTCCTGATGGAGCCGCTCAGCGATCGCTTGGATCTGCTTCTGCTCCTCTTCATACATCACGAGCTGGGGATTCAGCGGGTTCAAGGGTGAGACTCCTGAGGCTCGACGTGGGGACCCGGACCTATGTCCATGGGCGCCAAAACCGTAACAAAGTCATTCGGGCAAGTCCATCACGGATGGCAGCCTCGAGCGAATGCCGGCGCAACACCTCTCCGGGGCCATGGCCCGACGTTCAGGGTCACGCGAGCGCGCGGCGCTCTGTCCGCGTGACGCGGCCATGGCGCGCGTGGGCATCGGGACCCCGACCGGACCGCGTCCTCACGACGAGTCGTTCCGCGCGCCCTCGGGCCCTACAGCGCGCGCCGATCCGCGAGCGCCCGATTCAAGGTGTTCATGTCGGCGTACTCGAGCTCTCCGCCGACGGCGACCCCGCTGGCGATCCGCGACACCTGCACCCCCAGCGGGCGCAGCAGCTTCGCCAGATACACCGCGGTGGCGTCGCCCTCGACGTTGGGGCTCGTGGCCACGATGACCTCGCGGACGCTGTCACCCTGCAGGCGCCGCAGCAGCTCCTTGACCCGCAGCTCGTCGGGCCCGACGCCGCCGAGCGGGTCGAGTACCCCGTGCAACACGTGGTAAAGCCCGTGATAGGCGCCGGTACGCTCGATGGCCATCCGGTCTTGCGGCTGCGCGACGACGCAGATGATGCCGTGGTCGCGGCGCCGGTCCCGGCAACGCTCGCAGGCGCCGCCGGTACACAGGTCGAAGCAGACCTCGCACAGCCCGAGCTGACGATGGACCCCGGCGATCGCGTCGGCCAGCGCCGCCACGTAGTCGCCGTCGGCCTTGACCAGCGACAGCGCCAGGCGCATCGCGGTCTTCTCGCCGATCCCGGGCAAGCGGGTCAGCAGCGCCGCCAGGCGCTGCAGGGGGTTCTGCGCGTCGTCGCCGGTCACAGCCCGGGGAAACCGCCAGGGCCCATCATCCCCGGGGGAATCAGGTTACCGACCCGCTGCTGCTGCAGCGACTTGGCCTTGTCGAGCGCGTTGTTGACCGCGGCCACGATGAGGTCCTGCACCATCTCCCGGTCCTCGGTCATGGCCGCCGGGGCGAGCTCGATGCTGATGAGCCGCTGGGTCCCCGAAGCCTTGGCCTTCACCAGGCCGCTGCCCGCGCTGCCCTCGACAACCTCGTGATCGAGGTTCTGCTGCATGCTCTCAAGCTGCTGGCGCAAAACCTGCGCCTGCCGCATCATCGCTCCGAGGTCAAACTCGCTCATGATGGGTTCATCCTACTCCGGAAAGCGTCCGGGCACAGGTCCAAAGGCTCGGGAGCCCCTCGTGAGCGCCAATCCTGCGCCCGGATTGCTCACTTGGCCTGCGGCGCGACCAGCGGCCGGACCACCTTGAGCTGACCCTCGAATTGGGCCAGGAGCGCCTGGATCTGCGGGTGCGTGCGGGCTTCCTGCAGCACCTCGGCCTGCAGCGCTTCCTGGCGCTGACGCTCGATCTGGCGCAGCGACGGCGCGTCCGGTAGCGCGGCCTCGCCCTCGATCAGCTCCAGGCGGAACGGCATCCCCATGTGCAGGTGCAGCGCCTCGTCGATCTGGCCGCGGTGCTTCTGGAGCATCTCGCGGTAATAGCTGCTGCCGATCAGGCGGACGACCCCTTCGCCCACCCCGAGCAGCCCGAATTCGGCCAGGAGAGCGAAGATCGCCATCTCCTCGCGGCGCACCCGATTCAAAAATTCCTCCCAGGCGGTGAACGGCGGCAGCGTGGCCCAGGCGATCGTGCCGGTGCCGGTGGCTTCCCGCGGGGTGCCCGGGCAGACGGCGCAGGCCTCGGCCGCCGGGGTTGCCGAAGCCGGCGGAGCGGCAGAGGCGGGCGGAGCGAAGGCAGGGGCGGGCGGGGGCGAGAAGGAGGCAGGGGCCGGCGGCGGGGGCGAGAAGGAGGCAGGGGCCGGCGGCGGCGAGAAGGAGTTGGGGGGCGGCGAGAACGCCGGCGGAGTAAACGGAGCCGATGCCGGTGCCTCAGGTCGCCGCGGTGGGGCCGGGGCCGGCGAGCGGGCGGCCTCTCGCGGCGGGTCGGGCTGGCGTGGCGGCGGGCTTGCCGGCTGCGGCGGGCTTGCCGATTGCGGCGGAGGACCTGAGGGGGCCGAGGTGCTCGAGGGCGGCTTCAGCTGCGCGAGGAACGTGTCGATGTCCGCCGAGGGTGCGCTGGCGCGCTGAGGCGGTCGCGCGGGGAAGTCCGGGGTCGCGCGCTGAGGTCGAGACGCCTCACCGCCGCCGCGCGGTGCTGAACCTCCCGGAGCGAAGCCGCCGCTGTTGCCGCCGGGTCCCGGAGCAGAGATCTGCTCCAGGCGATCGATGAGATCGCCGAGCGGCATGAGCGGCTCGGTGTGGACCAGGTCCAAAAGACCCATCTCGAGCACGAGCCGCGGCACGCGCGTGCGCTGCAGGGCGTCGACGACCCGGGTGAAGCGGTCGAACAGCTGCGACAGCGCGGTCGCGTCGACGCCCGCGGCCTGGCGCGTGAGCTGCTCGAACTCCTGGTCGGAGGCGTCGAGCAGCACGTCGCGACTGCCGGTCAGTTTGACGACCGTGAGGTCGCGGAGGTGCTTGAGCAGCTCCAGCGCGAGGGCCAGGAGATCTTGCCCGGAGGTGAAGATCTCGTCGAAGCGCCGCAGGGTCAGGGTGGCGTCGCGGGCCAGCACCGCCTCGACCAGGCCGGCGACCGCGAGCGTGCTCGGGACGCCGAGCACGACCCGGACCTCCTCGGCGCTGATCTTGCCGGTGTCGCTGGCGAACGCGATGACCTTGTCGAGCAGCGTCAGCGAGTCACGGACCGAGCCGTCGCCGGCGCGAGCGACGGTGTAGAGACCGGCCTCTTCGACGCTCACGCCTTCGCGGGCGAGGATCGACTTGAGGTGGCCGACGAGCTGCGCGCTCGACAGCCGGCGGAAGTCGAAGCGCGACACTCGCGACAGGATCGTCGCCGGCAGCTCGTGGACCTCGGTGGTGGCGAAGATGAAGGTGACGTGCGGCGGCGGCTCCTCGAGCGTCTTCAACAGGGCGTTGAAGGCCGAGCCGGTCAGCATGTGCACCTCGTCGATGATGTAGATCTTCCGCCGGGCGGTCTGCGGCAGGTAGCGGACCTGCTCGCGGATGTTGCGAACGTCTTCGACGCGGTTGTTGCTGGCGCCGTCGATCTCGATGACGTCGACCGAGCGGCCCTCGGTGACCGCGACGCACTCGCTGCACTCGTTGCAGGGGTCGATCGTCGGGCCCTTCACGCACACCAGGCACTTGGCCAGGAGGCGCGCGGCGGTGGTCTTGCCGAGGCCGCGCGCGCCGCAGAACAAATAGGCGTGATGGACCCGGTCGTGGGCGATCGCGTTCGCCAGCGTGCGCGTCACGTGCTCCTGGCCGACGAGGTCGGCGAAGCGCTGCGGGCGGTACTTGCGGGCGAGGACGACGTAGGCCACGGGGGCTCGAACCCTAGCACGGCGGGGGCGCCGGCGGGCTGGCGAGCCTCCGCCGCCCGTGTTAATCAGGAAGGCGTGAACTCGGCGGCCCGCCCGTGCCCGGCCTGCGACGGCCCTCACGCCGACTTCGCGTTCCGCGTCCGCGACTTCGACCACGCCCGCTGCCGCCGTTGCGGCACCGTGTTCGTCACGCCGCTGCCCGACCCGCAGGCGCTCGAGACCCTCTACCTCGCGCCCGACTACCACGGCAGCGCCGAGGGCCAGGAGCAGCGCATGCGGGAGGAGGGCGACGCGCGCGCCGCCATCCTCCGTCGCTTCGGCGTGCGCTCGGTGCTCGAGGTCGGCTGCGGCCCCGGCCACTTCCTCGACGCCTGCCGCGACCTCGGCCTGCAGGTCGAGGGCGTCGACCGCGCTCGCACTGCCGAGGGTCCGCGCCGCCGCGGCCACACCGTCCACGAGGTGTGGTTCTCCGACTTCGGCCCGCCCGCGCCGCGCTTCGACGCCGTGGCGATGTGGGAAGTGGTGGAGCACGTGGCTGACCCAAAGGACATCTTGCTGCAGGCCCGCAAGTGGCTGCGTCCCGGCGGCTTCCTCGCCCTGTCGACGCCGTCGAGCTCGGGCCTGCCGGCGCGCGCGCTCGGGCCTCGTTTCCCGATGGTGATCCCGCCCGACCACCTGTCGCTGTTCAGCCGCCGCGGCCTGCAGACCCTGCTCGGCGCCGCCGACTTCGACCCGGTCCGCTGGACCAGCTTCTCCGGCCTCGACCGCGCGGCCCTCAGCCGCGGCTTCCAGCGCTTCGTCCTCGGCAGCTCGCTGCCCGCCCGCGCCGTGTCCGCCGGCCTCGCCCTGGCCGCCGAACCGGTCGCCCGCCTGGTCGACCGCGCCGGCCTCGGCACGGGCTTCGAGGTCTACGCGGTCGCACGCTGAGCCGCGACTGAGTCGACAACACCGACGCGTGCGATGCTCCGCAAGTGTCCGAGCCGACCCTCTCGACGCTGCTGGCCGTCCTCGGAGGCCTCGACGCTGCGAGCACCATCGCCGCCTACTGCGCGCGAGGCCCCGCCAGCGTCCGCGAGTTTCTCGCCGCGCTCCTGACCGAGAACCGTCTCACCACCGCCAGGGGCCCGAGCCGCCGCGCGATCGAGAACGACGCTCACGCGTGCTTGATGAAGCTCGTCGAGAGCTACCCGCAAACATTTTTAAAAGAAGTACGCGAGCATCCGGCGACCATCGATCGGGCCGAGGTCGTCAGCGCGCTCGCCAAAATCCCCGGCGCGGACGCGGCCGAGCTCCTGATGGCCGCGCTCGGCCATCGCAAGGGCACGATCCGCTGGCACGCTCTCTACGCGTTGCTCTCGCGCGGCCAGGTCGAGGTCGCCCCGCGACTGGCGAAGTTGCTGCTCGACCGCGACGGCGCGGTGCGTGAGACCGCCGTCGAGGGCCTGCGTCGCTGGGGGACCGCCGACGATCTGCCGGCGCTCGTCGCCTACACCGCCCGCGTCGCCACGCACGACCGCAACGCCCCGCTCGACGCCGTCGAGACGATCTGCGTCCGCGCGGGTCAACCTCTGCCGGCCTCTCACCCGGGCGCGCGGCTCGAGGTCTTCACGGTCCGCGGCCAGGTCACGATCGAGGTCCCTCGGAGCGCGCTCGTGTCCGCCGGCGACCCGCTGGGCACCGTCGACGGCGCGCCGCTCCTCGCCCCGTGCGACGGCGTCTTCATCGCCGCGGATCGCGACTCCGAACACACCCGCGTGACGCTGCGGCGCCTCGTGCCCTGAGCGACCCATCCGCTGGTACGCCGACGAGAAGTCACTCGCCCTTGCGTCGCGGCCCACGCCACCACGCGCCGAGCTGCACCAGCTCGGCGAAGGCCAGCCCGATCGGCGACGCGATCAGCCCCACGAGCCCCGCACCGAACCCGAGGATCAGCGCTCGCCCCGCGAGCCCCCCGAGGTCCCACGCCAGCAGCCCGCGCGGGTCGGCGGCCACCTGTGACTGCCGGCCGATCGTGTTGGCGAGGCGCAGCCCGGCGAACGGCACGCTCCACAAGATCAGCACTCCGGTCTGCGCCGACACGTCCCAGCCGATCGCCCTGTCGACCACCGCTGCCGCGGGCGCCCATGCGAACAGCAGGCCCACCGCCGCGACCGCTCCTGCACCGGCGACTCCGCCGAGCACCGCCCAGCGCCGCAACGCCGCGTGGGCGCGCGCGGGATCGCCGGCCGAGGCTCGCAGCGCCACCACGGTCGCCGCGGCCGACGGCACCATGATCGCGGCGTTGACGAACAGGTAGGCGTAGTTCAGCCGCGCGAACCCGCCGACGGCGAACAGGTGCGACAGCGCCGCGTCGAGCAGCCCGAGGTTGGCGTACACCAGGGCGTCGACCAGCAGCGCGGTCGTCCTCCCGGGTGTCTCATGGGGCATGTCCTTTGTAGCATGTCCTCCTGGACAGCGAGCCGCCGGCCACACCCCGACCACCCCGACCGCCAGCCCCGCCACCAGCCCGAGCGAGGGTCCGAGCGCCCCGCCCGGCAGCAGCGTCGCCCCTGCGATCGTCCCCAGCGGGATGCCCCACTCGAGCGCGAAGCCGCGGCGCTCTCGTCCGGCCCGCTCGGCCAGGGCGCGCAGCGCCGAGCCGTGGACCGCCAGGCCCACGCCGAGCGCGAACACCCACACGGTCGGGTTGGCCCACGCGCGCGGCCCGACGATCGCCAGCAGCGCGGCCACGCCGGCGACGGCCATCGCCAGGCTGACCCATCGTTCCTGTCGCAATAGTACTGTCCCGAGGACCTCTCGGGGCGCGGGGAACCACCGCGACCGGTAGAGCGACAGGCCGACCATGCGCGCCGCCGAGACCGCGACCAGGCCGCGGAAGAACAGGTCGGCCGCGCCGCTGGCCCGCAGCTCGCGGGCGATCAAGAACTCGCGGGTGGCCCCGAGCAGCAGCGTCACGACCGACAGCCCGGCCATCCACACGAACGCCGACGCGTGTCCGCGCGGGGCCTGCTGTCGCGCCTCGCTCACCGCGCGTCACTCGCCCGGCCGTTCACTACCGCACCCTCTCGAAGGCCACGCGCGCGAGGATCCGGTCGCAGCCGACCAGGCGGAAGTCCCACTCGGGGTGCGTCGCCCAGAACTCTTCGAATGCGCGCAGCTCGTGGTTGCGGTCGGCGAACTCGTCAAAAAGCAGATATGTCCCGACGGACATGTGCGGCTGAAGCGCCTGCAGGGCCGTGCGCGTCGAGCTGTAGAGGTCGGCGTCGAAGTGCAGCACCAGCCGCTCGTGCGGCGGCACCACGAACGCGGGCAGCGTCGCGTCGAACCAGCCCTTGACGAACGACACCCGCCCGTCGCTCACCACCGGCGCCGCGCCCCCGGTCGCGAACGTGCCCTTGCGGTCGATCGCCGTCCAGTCCTCGGGCAGGCCCTCGAAGCTGTCGAAGCCGACGAAGCGGCAACCTGTCCCCGAGAGCAGCTCGGCCCAGCGCGCGATCGACTCGCCGCGGTGGACGCCGAACTCGAGGTAGAGCACCTGCGCCTCCCCGAGCTCGCGCGCGATGTTTTCATAGATCTCGAACCGATGCGCCACACGCCGCGACGTGTCGAACCCGCGGGCCGCCATCCACCGCCCGACCTCGACGTAGTTGATCGTCGCGTTGAGGTTGTGAACTGTCCGCGAGGACAGGCGAGCACCGACCCGCGTCAGCATCTCTTTAATAAAGCGCGCCGCCACTACGCGTCCTCCCCGCCCCAGCGGGGCGCGAACTCCTCGTCGAGCTTGCCCGCGCGGCGCAGCAGCTCCTCGTGGATCAGCAGGTCGATCAGCATCGGGTACCACAGCGCGTGCATGCCGGCGTGGAGGACCCCGGGGATCCCGTCGCGCCAGGCGCCGAGGCCGAGCGCGCGGCTGAAGTTGATGAACGGCCGCACGAACAGCGGCAGCTTGTTGTAGATCCGCCGCAGCACGGCCACGCGGCCGGCCTTGGTGCGCAGGTGCAGCTCGGCGAGCCGCTGCTGCTGGCTCAGGCCGTCGACGTAGACCTTGGCCTCGCGGGCCGCGTAGCCGACGTGCTTGCGGAACAGCTCCGACATCGGCTTGGCGTCGCGGTGGATCATGCGCGCCTTGAGCACGGTGATCCGCAGGTCCTTGTCGTCGACGCGCTCGTTGATCCCGCGGCTGAAGCGGGCCACCTTCGGCCGCATCAGCCGCAGCATCATCGCGTGGGTGAACTCGCCGTGCTTGAGCTTGCGCCCGAGGATGCGCACGTCCCAGCGGACGTAGGCGCCGTCGAGGTCGTCGCGCTGGATCGTCGCCTGCACCTCGTCCCACAGCGCCGGCGTGAACTCCTCGTCGGCGTCGAGGAAGTAGATCCACTCGAAGCGGTCCTCGACCTGCTCGAGCGCCCAGTTGCGCTGCTTCGAGTAGTCCTCGAACTTGTGGACCACGAACTCGGCCTTGTACTCGCCCGCGATCGCCTCGGTGCGGTCGACCGAGTTCGAGTCGACGATCAGCACCGGGCAGCGGCCCGCGATCGACGCCAGCGCCTTCGGCAGGTTGAGCTCCTCGTCACGCGTGAGGATGACGACGGCGAACGGTGTCATGAGCGGGCCCTCGAGACATGTTGTTGCAGCGCCGGCGAGCCGCCCACCTGGGCCCGCGCCGGCAGCGAGACCTGCAGCGCCGCGCCGACCACGATGCCGACCATCGGCACCAGGATGTAGCTCTTGTACGACGCGGCCGTGACCACGTACAGCATCACTGCCACCGCGCCCGAGAAGATCGTCGCGCGCAGGTGCACCGGCGTGCGCATCGCCTGCCGCGCCAGCGAGAACACCGGCAGGGCGAACAGCGCCGAGCCGAACAGTCCGAACTTCCACAGGTGGTACGCGACCATGTTGTGCACGTAGCTGGCATGATGGCCGTCGACCTCGAGTTCCGCGCCCAGGCCGGCGCCGAAGATCGGGTTCTCGGCGAAGATATGCAGGCACTCTTCGATCTCCCGCACCCGCGCGTCCACCGTGCCCTGCTGCCCGAGGCGCAGGTACGTCACCGCGAAGTCCGACAGCACCGTGGCGAACACCACCGCCGCCAGCACCCCGAGCCCGACCACCAGCGCACCTTTTCGCGGCGAGCGGATCGACAGGCTCGTCAGCCACCCGAGCGTCATGCCGAGGACCATGCCGCGGCTCACGGTGGCGATCACCACGACCACCAGCACCGCGCGCGAGAGCGAGCAGACCCGCCGCAGCGACCGGCTCTGCACGAAGTGCAGCAGGAACGTGGCGCAGAACAGCCCGACCAGGGGGTGCCCGATCGCCATCTTAAAGTAGTTGTAGACCGACCGGTAACGGCTGAGGTCCCACGTCGGCATCAGGTACAGCGAGGCCAGGCCGTCGGCCACCGCGACCAGCAGGACCGCCGCGAACAGCCACCGCGGCCGACTCGCGGCCCGCCCGGCGCACAGGCCGAGGGCGAACAGCAGGTACGAGAGGGCGTCCTCCAGCGACTGCCCGAGCGAGTTGCCGCCGATCGTGCCGACGGCGAGCCCGACGATCAGCGCCAGCACCCACGGCAGCAGCAGGGTGACCTGCGCTCTGGCCGCGGACGAGCGCAGGAAGCCGCCGAAGCCCGCCAGGGTCACCAGCAGCAGGTACATCGTGATCAGGATGGTCAGGCCCTGCGGGAAGGGCGGCAGGGCCAGGGTCAGGACCATGGCGGCCGCGGCGAAGACCGTCGTGAACACCCGGTCCTCACGCTACCACGCCGACCCCGCCGGACGCCGACCCCTGCCGCGCGTGAGGGTCACGGCCATGGCGCCGCCGCGGAGCCTGTCAAATTTTCGACAAATCCGGCGAGGCCGCAAAAAGCCGCGAATCTCCGGCGATCGGCCGAACTTCCGAGTCTGTATCGGACCTCACACTCGCGGCGGTCACCTGGCCGATCTGTCCGATGGATCTAGCAGCCCCCAGCCGCGCTCGAGCGATCTCCGGCGCGCCGCGGCCCTTGCACGGCCCCTTTTCGTTTCGTAGGTTGCCTGTCCGGCAAGAGGCCCATGCAGCGTCAATGGTTGGACTGGCAAGGGCCGCTGCTCCCCGCGGCCGCCGCCTGGCTCATCGAGCGCCACGCCGAAGGTCGTCGCTGCGACCTCCGGGCGGTCCGCTGCGTGCTGCCGGGCGCCCGTGCCGGCCGCGTCCTGCTTCACCTGCTGCTCCGGCAATGCGCCGAGCGCGGCCTCCGCCTGGTCCCGCCGCAGGTCCTGACCCCTGGGGCGCTCGCCGAGCTCCTGGTCCCCGGCGACTCCCGCACCGCCTCGACCCTCGAGTGCACCCTCGCGTGGATGCACGTCCTGCGTGAGGCCCGCCCCGAGCACATCACGCCGCTCGTGCCGAGCCGCCCCGACTTCTACGACTGGCCGGCCTGGCACGAGCTCGCGGGCACCGTCGCGGGCGTCGTCGACGAGCTGTCGGCCGAGCTGCTCTCGCTCCGCGACGTCGCCCGGGTCGCCGCGCGCATGAACATGGAACGCGAGGCCGAGCGCTGGGCCGTGCTCGAGCGCCTCGAGTCCCGCTACCGCGAGCGCCTCGCCCGTGAGGACCGCATCTGCCCGCACGAGCGGCGCCGCGAGGTCATCGCGGCCCTCGTCGACGGCGCCACCCCCGTCGACCCCGATCATCAGCTCGTGCTCGTCGGCGTCGTCGACCTCGCCCGCGTCCACCGGGCCATCGTCCGCGCCTACGGCGACCGGGCCACCGCCCTGATCCACGCGCCCGAGAACCTCTACGCCGGCTTCGACGCCGACGGCTGCGTCGAGCGCAACTTCTGGTCCGGCCGCCCGATCGAGATCCCCGACGAGCAGCTCATCATCGCCGACCGCCCCGCCGACCAGGCCCAGGCCGTCATCCGCTGCCTCGCCGACCTCCGCGGCGCCTACCGCCCCGAAGAGGTCACGATCGGCCTCGGCGACGAGAAGCTCGCCCCCACCATGACCCAGGCCGGGCAGTGGGCCGACATCGCAGTCCACGACCCGCGCGGCCTCCTGGCCCTGCACGGCCGCCCGTTCCGCCTGCTGCAGGCCGGCCTCGAGTGGGTCCGCGACCCGCGGTTCTTCCCGTTCGCCGCGCTGATCCGCCACCCCGACGTCGAGGGCTTCGTCCGCCGCCTGCTCGGCAAGGCCAAGCCGCAGGCCGGCCCCGCGCCCGAGTGGGCCGAGAGCAAGCCGGTCGAGCAGGCCCCCGCGGACGTGCCCTTCAGCGCAGGTCTCGAAGGACAGGGCCCAAAGGACAGCAAGAACGACGTCGCCGCCGACGACCACACGATCGTCGAGTGGCTGACGGTGCTCGACCGCTATCACACCGAGCACCTGCAGGACAACCTCGGCAGCGCCTGGCTCGGCGACGAGAAGGTCGCGCGGCGGATGCAGATCCTCCACGACATCGTCGCCAAGCTGTACTCGCCGCTGGTCGGCGACCGCCGGCCGCTGACGCAGTGGTTCGAGCCGATCCTCGAGGTCCTGCGCAACGCCTACGGCCACCTCGACGTCCACGCCAAGGCGATCAGCGACCAGCGCGTCGCCAACACCTGCATCGAGATCGCCAAGAACCTCGGCGGCCTCACCGGCGCCGCGCCCGGCCTCCAGCCCGACGTCGACGGCCCGACCGCGCTGCGCCTCGTGCTCGCCCAGCTGGCCGGCCTGCGCGTCCCGGAGGACCCGCGCTCGGGCCAGATCGAGATGCTCGGCTGGCTCGAGCTGCACCACGACCCGGCGCCGGTGCTGGTGCTCGCCGGGTGCAACGACGGCGCCGTGCCGCAGGCGGTCACCGCCGACGCGTTCCTGCCTGACGGCCTGCGCGAGCACCTCGGCGTGCTCAGCAACGGCCGCCGCTACGCCCGCGACGCTTATCTGATCGAGGCGATCCGCCGCAGCCGCGTCAAGTGCACCTTCATCGCCGGGCGCCAGGCCGCCGACGGCGAGCCGCTCACGCCCTCGCGCCTCCTCCTCGCCGGCGACCTCGAGCGCCTGCCCGCGCGGATCCTCCGCCTCTGCGATCCGAACCACGCGCGCCGCTGGGCCCTGCCGTACGGCGCCCCGCCCTCGGGCGCCACCTCGGGCTTCCGGATCCCCGAGCCCGGCGCGTTCGTCGAGCCTCCGGCGATGACGGTGACGGAGTTCGGCTGGTACCTGCGCTGCCCGTTCCGCTACTACCTCAAGTACGTCCGCCGCCTGCGCCTCGTCGACGACAGCGCCGTCGAGCTCGACGCCCTGCAGTTCGGCAACCTGACCCACGACGTCCTGCAGCGCTTCGGCGAGGACCCGGCGATCGCCGACAGCGTCGACCCCGAGGCGATCGCCAAGTACCTCGACGGGGTGCTCGACGACCGCGCGCGTGACACTTTCGGCGCGCGCCCGCTGCCGGCGATCCGGATCCAGATCTCCCGCCTCCGCCAGCGCCTCGTCGCGTTCGCGCCGCACCAGGCCCGCCGCCGCGCCGACGGGTGGAAGATCCGCCGCTGCGAGTTCGAGCTGCCCGAAGAGACATTTCTGCAAATTCCCGATCAGGCGCCGATGCGGCTCAAGGGGAAGATCGATCGCATCGATCAAAACATCCGCGACGGCTCGTGGATGATCATCGACTACAAGACCAGCGAGTCCGGCCACAGCCCCGACAAGACCCACCGGGCGGCGCGCGGCTCGGCGAGCCAGTGGAGCGACCTGCAGCTGCCGCTCTACCACCACCTCGCGGCCCAGCACGGCTACACCGGGCCGGTGCAGCTGGCCTACATGAACCTGCCGAAGAAGCCGGAGCAGGAGGCGCTGCACATCGCGCGCTGGACCCCGGCCGACCTCGACGACGCCGTCGGCACCGCGCGGGACATCGTCCGCAGCATCCGCGCCGGCCGCTTCGACATCATGGGCGACTTCGCCGCCCGCTACCAGGACGACTTCGCCAACATCTGCCAGACGCGCGTGTTCGGCGGCGCCGACGACCTGGAGGCCGAGGCGTGAGCGACCCCGAGAAGCCGCCGCGCCCCGAGTCGCTGTGGCTGTTCGGCGAGCCCGAGGCGGCCGCGGTTCAGCCTCCGCCTGTCCGCAAGGCCAGGCGCAACCGACCCGCGCCGCGCCAGGTCGCTCGCCCCGCCCGCGACCTCTTCAACGCGGTCGCCGGCGCCTTCGCCCGCAGCGCCGAGGCAGCCGCCCGGCCGGCGCCGCAGCCCGCGGAGCCGATCGCCGAGCCGCGCAAGCGCGGCCGCAAGGGCGACCGCGGCGAAGGACATGTCCCTGCGGACAGGCAAGCCCGCGGCGCGAGCGACACGCAGGCCGGTGGGTCTGTCCCGACGACCAGGAAGACGCCCCGCGCGAGCGACACGCCCGAAGGCGGGCCTGTCCCGACGGACAGGAAGGCGCGGAGCGCGAGTGACACGCCGACAGACGGACCTGTCCCGACGGACAGGACGGCGCGGAGCGCGAGTGACACGCCGACGGACGGACCTGTCCCGACGAACAGGAAGCCGCGCGGTACGAGCGACGTGCCTGTCCCGACAGACAGGCAGCTGCACGCGACGGACGCGCAAGCGAGCGGAGCTGTCCCGACCGGCAGGAAGTCGCGGGGCGCGAGCGACACGCCGGCGAGCCCAGGAGCCGTCGTCGCGGGAGCGACGGGCGAGGCGGAGCGGCCTGTCCTCGCGGACAAGCCCGAGGTTTGGGGTGTAGCGCTCGATGAGCGCTACCTCGCGGAGCCGACGGACGCGGAGCGATCGGTTCCTGCGGCCAGGCGCTCGCGGGGCGTGAAGCCTGAGCAGACCGCCGGGGGTGGCGCCCAGGAGTCGAGAGACACGCACCCTCGCCGCGCGGATGCCCGCGCCGCGCAGACCGATGTCGTCTCGCACTCCGAGCGCGAGCCTGGTCTTGAGAGCATTCCTTCGGAGGACCTCGAGTGGTCGCGCCTCGAACCGTCGGACCCCGAGCTGGGCGCCGAGCGGGAGGTCGTCGCCGAGGACATGCGCGCCGGCCTGGGCGAGCTCGACGCCCTCGACCGCCACCGCGAGGCCGCCGATCTGCCTGGCCCGGCGGACAGCCTCGCCGACGCGATCGCCCTGGCCGAGGCGGTCGTGCTCGACCCGCCGCACGCCCGCAAGCGACATGCGCGAAAGGACAGGTCGCAGGTCCTCGAAGAACTTCCGCCGGCGCCGCGGCAGGACGTCCTCGCGGTGATAGCAGAGGCCGAGCGGGTCGCCGAGGCCGCGCTCGACCTGCCGCCGGACCCGCGGCTCACGGGCGGGCACCGGCTCGAGCACATGCGGATCCTCGCCTCCGCCGGCTCGGGCAAGACCTACCAGCTGACCAACCGCTACCTGCAGATCTTGAGCCGGGGCGCCTTCCCGTACTCGATCCTGGCCAGCACCTTCACCCGCGCCGCGGCCGGCGAGATCCGCGATCGAATCCTGCGCACCCTCGCCGAGGCCGCCGACGACGCCGCCAAGCGCGACGAGCTCGGCCATCGCCTGCACCGCGACCTCGCGCGCACGCGCGTGCTCGACCTCCTGGCCAGCCTGGCCAACAACCTCCACCGCCTGCAGATCCGCACGCTCGACAGCTTCTTCGGCACGATCGTGCGCTGCTTCTCGCTCGAGCTCGGCCTGCCGACCGACGCGCGGATCGTCGACGAGGACGAGGCCTTCCGCCTGCGCCGCGAGGCGATCGGCCTCATGCTCGAGGAGGGTGACACCGAGGCGATCATCGAGCTGCTCGCCTCGCTGACCGAGGGCAGCTCGGAGCGGGCCGTCACCGACACGATCGACAACACGGTCAGCTCGCTCTACGACCTCTACCGCGAGGCCCACGACACCTCCGCGTGGGAGGCGATCGCGCCCGAGCCGACGCTGGGGGAGCAGGAGCTCGACGACGCGATCGCGGCGCTGCGCTTCGCGGTGCCGACCGACCTCGGCAAGCGCGGCATCGAGGCCCACACCAAGGACTGCCAGCGCGCCGAGCAGTGCCGCACCGGCAGCTCCGACGACTGGATGGAGTTCTTCAACACCGGCCTGGCCAAGAAGGTCGCGGAGAACGAGCTCGTCTATTACAATAAGCCGATCGCCCCGGGCACCGTGTTCGCCTACCGGCGGCTTTTGGGCCACGCGCGCGGGGTGTTCCGCCGCCGCGTCATCGAGCAGACGCGGGCCACCTGCACCTTGCTGCAGCTGTTCGACAGCTGTTATCGCCGCGTCAAGCGCGAGCACAAGGTCCTCACCTTCGCCGACCTCACCGTCGCGCTCGCGCAGGCCGACCTCTCCGGTCACCTCGACGAGATCTGCTTCCGCATCGACGCTCGCCTGCGCCACGTCCTGCTCGACGAGATGCAGGACACCAGCATCCAGCAGTGGAACGCGCTGCGGCCGATCGTCGACGAGACCGTCTCGTACTCGACCGACGAGCGCAGCTTCTTCTGCGTCGGCGACGTCAAGCAGTCGATCTACGGCTGGCGCAACGCCTGCCCGGAGATCCTCTCGCGCCTCGACGACCTGCTCCATCGGCCAGGCGGCCAGGTCCTGCACAAGGAGACCCTGGCGACCAGCTTCCGCTCGTCGCCGGCGGTCATCGAGGTCGTCAACAAGATCTTCACCAACCTCAAGGACAACCCGACGCTGCTGCGCTACCCGTACGCCGCCCGGCGCTGGGACTCCGAGTTCGAGCAGCACACCACCACCCGCAAGATCGCCGGCTACGTCCAGGTGCGCGCCGTCGGCCGCTGCGAGGACCAGGGCAAGCGGCAGGCGCTGCGCCTGCAGGAGGCCGCGGCGCTGGTCGCCGAGCTGTACCACCGCCACCCGGGCAAGACGATCGGCGTGCTCCTGCGCACCAACGGCGCCGTCGGCCGCGTCCTGTACGAGCTCGGGCCCACGCGCCTGAAGATCCCGGCGACCGGCCGCGGCGGCGGTCCGCTGACCGACGCGCCGGCGGTCAACGCGATCCTCGACCTCCTGCGCCTCGCCGATCACCCCGATCACTCGATCGCCGGCTTCAACGTGTTCGCCAGTCCTTTGGGACAGGTGGTCGGCTTCGACAAGGACGACCGCAACCTGCAGCGCCGCGTCGCCGCGCGGGTGCGCCGGCAGATCGCCAGCGACGGCCTGGCGCCGACGCTGCAGCAGTGGGTGCGGGCGATCGCCGGCCAGGTCGACGAGCGGCAGTACCGCCGCTGCATGCAGCTCATCCAGCTGGCCCAGGTGTGGGACGAGCGGCGGACCCTCCGCTGCGACCAGTTCGTCGCCATGGTCGAGACCCGCCCGGTCGCCGACCCGGCCGCCTCCGCGGTCCAGGTGATGACGGTCCACCAGTCGAAGGGCCTCGAGTTCGACATCGTGATCCTGCCCGAGCTCGAGATCGAGCTGGCCTCGACGCGCACGCTCAAGGTCGTCTACGAGCGCGACGGCGACGCCGGGCCGGTGGTGCGGATCGCCCGACATGTCTCGAAGGACATGTGGCAGCAGTTCGACGACCTGCGCCCGATCTTCGAGCAGCACATCGACCGCCTGGCCCACGAGAGCCTGTGCCTCCTCTACGTCGCGGTCACGCGCGCCCGCGAGGGCCTGTTCATGCTGGTCGACCCGCCGAGCGAGGGCAGCCGCGGCGCGCCGGCGAAGGCCTCGGCGCTGCTGATCCACGCGCTCCACGAGGGGCCGGTCGAGCCCGACAGCGTGCTGTTCGAGTACGGCGACCGCAGCTGGCTGGCGCCGCACGCCTACGTCGCGCCCGACGTGTTCGACCCGTCGGACCCGCACCTCGAGTCGTCGGGCCCGCGGGCTGGCGAGCGCCCGGCCGCCGACGCGACCGCGAGCGAGCCGACGAGCCTCAGCTTCCTGCCCTCGCAGGGCCCGCTGGTGCGCGCCGCAGTGATGGCGCAGGACCCGGGCCGCACGGTCGCCGACCACATGCACCTGGCCGACACGCCGCTGTCCCAGTGGGGCGCGGCCATGCGGGCGCTGTTCGGCGAGATCTCCTGGTTCGAGGAGTTCAACCCGAGCACCCCGCAGCTCGAGGCGATCGTCCGCGCCGCCGCGCCGAGCCGCGACGAGACGTGGGTGCGCGCGCGCGTGCAGGAGTTCCTGCGCGTGCTCGAGGGCCCCAACCTGCGCGCCGCGCTCAGCCGCGGCGAGCGCGACCCGGCCGGCTCGCGCGTCGAGCGGCAGATCCCGTTCGCCCGCCTCGACGGCAGCGGCGCCCTCCAGACCGGCGAGATCGCCCGCCTCGTGCTCGAGCTCGATCCGAACCTCGACCTCGACCTGGGCGAGGACGATCCGATCGGTCTCGAAGGACATGTGCAAAAGGCCACCGTCTACGGCCTCTGCCTCGACAACATCGAGAAGCTGTCCGAGGCCGAGGAGCGGGCCAAGGGCTACCGCGACGCGGTGTCCGCCTGGCGCGCCGCGGCGGCCGAGCAGGCCGGCCTCGAGCGCAAGCAGGTCGAGGTCGTCCTGCTGTTCCCCGGCGCCGACGCCGTGCTCGCGGTGTGAAGCGCTCGTGTCGGCTGTTTGAACGAACATGTTCGACCGAGCATGTGTTGAAGGACGTGTTCGATGAGGCGTGTCCTCAGGGACATGTCCTGAGCGCGGCGGTACCCGCCCGGGCCCCATCCAGCGCCGATTCGGCGGGAGAACGCGCCCTCGGGACATGTCCGAAGGGACCTGCGATCGACGACGCTCCCGCGGCGTCAGTCTCGCCGCGCGTCGTCGGAGTCGCTGGCGCGGGCCACGAGGAGATCTCCCCCGCCGGCGGGCGTGGCGGTGTGCAGGGCGATCACGCTCACTCCGCGAGCCTTGCGCTCGACTGCCCCGGCGGCGAGGGCCGCGGACAGCATCGACGTGCGGTCCTGATTGCGACCGTGGGAGCGCTCCCCGAGTCGGCGCTGGAAGTCAGGGAGCGCCTGGACCTGGTAGTTCCAGCGCGCGTCGCCCTCGGCGCTCTCCCAGCCGGGGAAGCGGTCGTGGATCGTCCGCAGCAGCACGCTGCGCCCGTCGCTCGGCAGCGCCGCGACGTTGGCGGCGAAGCGGTCGGTGTAGAACAGATAGTCCTCGGCGTTGCTGAGGTAGAGGACGGTCACGGGCGATCCGAGGGCGCGGGCGGCCGCGGCGATGTCGGCCATCGTCGTGCGGCCGGTGAGGTTGCCCTGGAGGACGCGGATCCGTCCGGCCGCGAACATCTTGCGGACATGGGTGTACGCGTCGGGGTCGGCCAACCATGAGCCGGCCTGCTCCTCGCGCACCCGTTGCAGGTACACCGCCAGCGTCTCGCGCTGCGCCTCGAACAGCGCCTGCGCCCGGCTCCGCTGGTCCTGACTGTCGCTCGCCAGCCCCGCCGCGATCGCCTCGTGCGCCGCGCTGCGGGCCCGCACCTCGAACAGCGCCAGGAACGCCGCGGGGTCCGGCGCCGCTGCGATGAGGGCCGCGTAGATCCGGTGCAGGTCGACGACCTGACGGTCGATGTCGACGAGGAACGCGAACTCGCTGCGAGCGGCGGCCAGCAGCGTGTAATTCTGGTCGGAGGCGACGCCGACGTAGACCCCGCCGAGCTCGCGCATGAACGGGAACCACAGCGCGTGGCGATATTCGTTGCTGACCGTGAAGTGCTCGAGCGGGGTGACGAAGATCCGCTCGGACCGCACCCGCTCCAGCGCGGCCGCCTGCGACGGCGTCAGCGGCGTCGGCCCGCCCGCGGTCGTTGGTGGTCCGCCCCAGTCGCTGTCTGCGGACGCTGCGCCGTCCGGTGTAGCTGCAACCGGCAACGCCGTCGCCAGCGGCACCGCGGCCGCGGCCGGCCGCTCGGCAGCGCGCGCCGGAGGGCCCGCAGAGGCGTCACAGGCCGCGTATACGAGCCATCCGCTCGCTACCAGGGTCAGCAGCGTCCGCACCGACAAGCGGCCAGAATAACCCGGCCCCGACCGCCCCGGCGCCGCGCTTTCCCGCTCCTCGCGGCGGCGGTAGCATGCTCGCGACCGTATGAACCGCAAGCTGTTGCGCGGCGAGCACCTGATCTCCAACTGGCGAGACGTCACGCTGACCTCTCACCGGATCTGGCAGGAGGCGCGCGAGGGCTCGTCGGCGGCGCTGACGTCGATCCCGGTCGACGCGGTGCAATATGTCCGGCTGGGACGTCATCATCTGCCGTGGCTGCTGTGGCTCGCGGCAGTGACGGCGGTGCTCGGGATCGCCGCTCTCGAGTACGACCGGACGATCACCTACGGGCTGTTCGGCGTGGCGCTGCTGCTCGTGCTGCTGTACGGCACCTCGCGCCGGCTCGTGCTCGAGATCGGCGCCGGGACTGGCACGATCGTCGTGCAGGTCGTCGGCGAGGGCGGCAGCTTCGACGCCGCGCTCGAGTTCTTGTATCAGGTCGAGGGACGACGGCTGGCCCACGGCTCCGGTGCCGACGCCCGCAGCGGCGGATCCGCGAGCGGCGCATGGTCAGGGCCCGGCGGCGCCGTCGGTTGAGCGAAGGGCTCGCAGCGCCTCGGAGCGGCGCCTGCGCCGTATATACTTGCCGGCATCCAGGAAACGTTGAAAGGAGCGGTCGACGCGCAATCGATGTCGGCCGCCGGCGAATGGACCCTTCCGCAACAGTTCGATGAGTACCGCCTCGTCCGCGTGCTCGGCAGCGGAAGCATGGGGGTCGTGTTCCTCGGCCACGACACGATCCTCGACCGGCCGGTAGCGATCAAGTTCATCAACGCGCGCGAGGCGAACCCGCGCACGCGCGATCGGTTCGTCACCGAGGCGCGCGCGGCGGCCCGCATCGCCCACCCGAACGTGATGTCGATCCACCGGATCGGCGAGCTCGAGGGCCGGCTCTACATCATCTCCGAGTACGTCCGCGGCCAGCCGCTGTCGGAGATCAAGGGCGCGCTGCCGTGGCAGGAGGCGCTGACGATCGCCGTGGGCCTCGCTCGCGGCCTGGCCGCAGCGCACCGCCAGGGCGTGCTGCACCGCGACATCAAGCTCGCCAACGTCATCCGCAACGAGTTCGGCGAGATCAAGCTCCTCGACTTCGGCCTCGCCAAGCTGGTCCCGCAGGGCAGCCCGCGCCTGCCCGACCTCAAGACGCCGCTGCCCGCGATCGTCGACATCGACGGCCACCTCGGCGACACCGTCACGTTCGGGTCGCCGCGCGTCGACGTCGTCGCCTCGCTCGACGGCACCCTGTCCGGCCGCCTGTCGGGCGCCGCTGATGTCGAGGACAGCTCCGAGGTGCTCGTCGGCACCCCGTATTACATGGCGCCCGAGCTGTGGCGCGCCGAGCCGGCTACCCGCAGCTCCGACATCTACGCCCTCGGCGCGCTGCTCTACATCCTGTGCGCCGGTCACCCGCCGATCGAGGCCAGCAGCACGCTCGAGCTCGCTCGCCTGTCCCAAGAGACAGTCCCGCGTCCGCTGCAGGAGGTCGCGCCCGGCGTCGACGCCCGCTTCGCCGCGCTGATCGACCGCTGCCTGCAGCGCTCGCCGACGACCCGCTTCGCCTCGGCCGACGAGCTGTGCACCGCGCTCGAGCTGCTGCTCACCACCGGGCCGATCGCCGAGGTCATCCACGGCAACCCGTACCGCGGCCTGCAGGCGTTCGAGGCCCGCCACCGCGCGGTCTTCTTCGGCCGGGTCCAGGAGATCCGCGCGGTCGTCGATCGCCTGCGCGTGCAGTCGTTCGTGCTCGTCGCCGGCGACTCGGGCGTCGGCAAGTCGTCGCTGTGCCGCGCCGGCGTGCTGCCGCAGGCGAGCGAGCCGCCCGGGGTCGGCGGCCGCACGTGGAGCAGCCTGGCGATGATCCCCGGCCGGCGCCCGCTGCAGACGCTGGTGTCCGCGCTCGCCTCTCACTTCACGCTCAAGGAGGAGGCCCTGCGCACGCTCTTGATGGGCGAGCCTGAGGGCCTGGTGCGCCTGCTCGCCCGCCGTCAGGGCAAGGACCGCGGCTTCATCCTCTTCATCGACCAGCTCGAGGAGCTCGTCACCCTCAGCGAGGCGCCGCAGGTCGAGCCGTTCGGCCGCTTCCTCACCGCCTTCGCCTCCGGCATCCCGAGCCTGCGCCTGCTCGCCAGCGTGCGCGGCGACTTCCTCACCCGCGCGGCCGCGCTGCCGCAGCTCGGCCCGTTCATCAACCCCGCGGTCTATTTGCTCACGCCGCTCACGCGCGAGGGCATGCGCGAGGCGATCGTCGGCCCGGCCGCGCTGCAGAGCGTCCACTTCGAGTCCGAGGGCCTCGTCGACGAGCTGATCCAGGCCGGCGTCGAGGGCAGCCTGCCGCTGCTGCAGTTCGCTCTGGCCGAGCTGTGGGAGGCCCGCGAGGCCGGCAGCAAGATCATCACCGCCGCCGACCTCGAGCGCATCGGTCGCGTCACCGGGGCCCTCGCGCGCCACGCCGACAACGTCGTCGCCGGCCTGCCGCCGTCGCAGCGGATCGCGGTGCGCCGCCTGCTGATGCGCCTCGTCACCATCGAGGACACGCGCGCCAGCCTGCCGCTCGAAGACCTCGTCAGCGCCGACCCGGCCAGCGAGGCCGCGCTCGAGGCCCTGGTCCGCGGCCGCCTCGTGGTCGCGCGCGAGGCCCAGGACGGCACTGTCCACGAGATCGCCCACGAGGCGCTGATCCGCAACTGGAGCACCCTGCAGCGGTGGATCAACGAGGAGCGCGAGTCGCGGGAGATCCGTCATCGCCTCGAGCAAGCGGCGGTGGAGTGGCAGCGCCTCGGCCAGGGGCGCATCGGTCTGTGGACGGACGAGCAGCTCGGCGAGGCCGACAAGCTCGAGGCCGCGAGCCTGCGGGCGCGCGAGCGCGAGTTCCTCGCGGCCAGCGCGACCGAGCTGCGGCGCCGTCGCTGGCTGCGGCGCGCCGCGGTCGCGACCCTGCCGCTCGTCGCCGGGCTCGCGTTCGCCGGCGTGAAGGTCCAGGAGGCGCGGGCCCTGGCGGGCAAGCTCGACGGCCAGCTCGCGCGCGCGCGCAAGGCCTTCGCCGCCGCCCACGCGCACGACCAGGCGGCCGGGACCAGCCGCGTCGAGGCCCTGCGCAAGTTCGACGCGCGCGACGTGCCGGGCGGCGAGGAGGAGTGGGCGCGCACGCTGCATCGCTTCGACGAGGCCGACCGCACCTACAAGGAGGCGATCTCGGCCTCCGAGGTGGCTCTCGGCTTCGACCCGCTGCACGCCGAGGCCAAGCAGCTGATCGCCGACGCGCTGTACGAGCGGGCGGTGCTGGCCGAGGAGCGCTACCGGCCCGAGCTGGCCGAGGAGCTGATCGCCCGCGTGAAGCTCTACGACGACGGCTCGCGGCAGGCCCGCTGGAGCGCGCCCGCCTCGCTGGCGGTCGCGGTCGCGCCCGACGTCGCGAGCGTGAAGATCGCCCGCTACGAGCGCGACGACGACCACCGCTACGTCCTCGTCGAGCCGCGCGAGCTGGGCCCGGCTCCGGTCGCGCCGCTCGAGCTGGCGCCGGGCTCGTACTTGCTCGAGATCGCGGTCGACGGGCGCGAGCCGATCTTCTACCCCGTCCTGCTGAAGCGCGCCGAGCAGCGCAAGCTCGCCCTCGACCTCCCGCCGGCCTCGGCGATCCCCGCCGGCTTCGCGTTCGTGGCCGCGGGCGCGTCGCTGTTCGGCAGCGCCGACGAGGACACGATCCGCCGCAAGTTCTTCTTCGCCGCGCCGCAGCACGAGGTCGTCACCGGCAGCTACGCGATCGCGCGGCGCGAGACCACCTACCGCGACTGGATCGCCTTCCTCGACGACCTGCCCGCGGCCGAGCGAGCGCTGCGGACCCCGGGCGTCGAGGCCGACAAGTTCCACGTCGGCGTGCGGCTCGAGCCGCACGAGGGCGGCTGGCGGCTGGTGATGAAGGCCGGCGAGGCCACGTACACAGCCCGCGCGGGCGAGCCGCTGAGGTACGCCGGGCGCGAGGCGCTGGCGGAGCAGGACTGGCTCGACATGCCGGTCTCGGCGATCTCGTGGGACGACGCGCACGCCTACCTCGCCTGGCTCGATCGCTCCGGGCGGGTCCCGGGCGCCCGGCTCTGCACCGAGTGGGAGTGGGAGCGCGCGGCCCGGGGCGCCGACGCTCGCAACTTCCCCCACGCCGACACGATCACGCGCGCCGACGCCAACTTCGACGAGACCTACGCCCGCGTCGCCGAGCACGGCGGGCCCGATGTGGGCGGCGCCCACCCGGCCTCGCGCAGCCCGTTCGGCGTCGACGATCTGGTCGGCAACGTGTGGGAGTGGACGACTTCGTCCCTGGCCGCGAATGAGGGCATCATCCGTGGCGGGGCTTATTATTACGACGAGGTGACCTGTCGCTCCGTCAACCGCTATCCGTGGTCTCCGGACACCCGCGATTCGACGCTCGGGTTGCGTGTTTGCGCCTCGGTCCCGACGACACGGCCGAACGGCGGATCGTGAAGAGGTCATCCGCTCTGCGCGATGATTCGCGGGTGCGAAGGCGGCAGTCGACAATAGTCGAAGACCCTGCGGGCGGGCGCCCGAACAGCGCTGCGCTGCGAAGATTTCGCGGTCCTGCGTCGCTCGTAATCTCGGACCACCCGAGTTATGAAGGGGACGGTGGCGCCGGATTGGCCGGCGCTCGGGGAGGGGACGACATGTTTACGCTTTCGCTTGATAAGAACATTTTCGTGGTCGCTGCGCTGTCCGTCGCCGTGGTCGGATGCGACGAGCCGCTTGAGCAGGCCCACGTCGGCACGCCGATCGACGACGACATCACGTTTCGCACGGTGATCGACAACGGCATCGAGCTCAACGGCCCGCTGATGAACGGGATGCGGATGAACGGGATGCGAATGAACGGCATGCGCATGAACGGCATGCGCATGAACGGCATGCGCATGAACACATCCGAGCTCGACAACTTCGCCATCACCGCGGGCAGCCTCATCACCGCGCTGCTGGACTCGATCCAGCGCTCGGGGGCCGACCTCCAGGGCGCCGAGTACGACTTCGACTACGAGGTCGTGCCCGGCAGCTATGAGAACAAGAAGCTGCGGATCGTCAGCGTCGTGCAGAGCAGCACCGACACCGACATCTACTTCAACGACGTGCGCTACCAGGTCGACGCCGCCACCTGGGATTATCTGTGCCGCGACGGCGCCAGCAACCCGACCGAGGCGATCGCCCTCAATTTCGCGTGGGATGACAGCACCGGCAGCCGGCTCGAGTACCCCGACGCGTTCACCTGGGCCTGCCGCGGCGCCGCCCTGGCCAAGGCGGTCGAGTGGGGCTACGCGCCGTGGCGGAGCGCCGGCGCCACCTCGCTGAAGGACGCCCATCAGGCCGCGGTGCGCATGATCCGGGCCGACTACTGCGGCACGGGCGCGACCCACACCGTCAACGGCAACCCGATCGACGTGAGCGACAAGTGGAGCATCCAGGAGCCCGGCACCGTCTGGCCGGTCGAGGCCAAGTGGGGCCCGAACGGCGCGGTGTGCCTCAACACGCCGCGACGGCAGTCGTGGGCCCGCGCGACGGTGATCGCCGAGTGCGTGGCCGCCGGCAAGGGCGTGCTGCCCTACTGCACCAATGACAACCCGAGCGAGTTCGGCGGCCTGCTGATGACCCAGGCCAATCCGCTCTGACCCGCGCGCCGCTGCCGGCGCCCCCCTTGCCCTGGGCGCCGGTGGGCTGCTAGCAGGGTAGGGCCATGCGCAGCCCCCTCGTCGCGTCGCTCACCCTGCTCGCCGCCTGCGCCCCCCCGAACGCGGCGAAGCCCTATCCGAACGCCGAGCCGCCCGCGGGCGAGGCGAAGCCCGCGGCCGAGGTCGGCGTGGTCCGCTATTTCGACCGCGCCGTCGACCTCGCGCCGTTCCTCACCGGCTTCCCGTATGTGCAATGGATGCCGAGCCTGCGCACCGACAAGCTGTTCGTGCTCAAGACCGGCGAGCGCTACGAGCTGCAGATGCTCGACCTCGCCGGCGACGAGGCGAAGAGCCTGGCGCGGGCAGTCACCGTGTCGGACGTCGACTGGTCCCAGCGCAGCCTGTGGCGCCTGCACCACCACGCCGCCAGCGACACGCTATGGCTGCACGCCGATGCTCGCAATGACGAGCACATGAATCTGTGGACCCTGAATCTGAAGACAGGCGCTCTGGAGCAGGTCACCGACCACGATTACGTCTACGGATTCGGCCTCGACGACGCCGAATCGCAGATCGCTTACCTCCCGCGCGCCGGTGCGGCGCCGCCGTACCGCACCTGCCTGCGTGTCATGGACGTCGCCAGCAAGGCGGCGCGTGAGGTCGTCTGCGATACGCCTGCACTCTCGTTCACATGGTCGTTGCCGCGGTTCTCGCCCGACGGCCGCGAGGTCTACTTCGCCGCGCAGGTCGACGGCGACCGCAACCGCACCCAGCTCGTCGCGGTCGACTTGACCGCCGCGCGCCCGGCCGTCCGCGTCGTCACCGACCCCAAGCTCACGCGCACCGACGCCGAGCTGCTCGAGGGCTGGCTCGACGCCGACACCGCGCTCTTCCTCGCCAACGACGACGGCTACCGCAACCTCTTCAGCATGTCCCGAAAGACAGGCGCAGTGAAGCAGCTGACGCGCTTCACCGAGGACCTGACCTCGGCGTCGATCACCGACATCGGCGTGGTCGGCGTGCACCGCAGCCCGCTCGGCTCGTCGCTGGCGGTGATCGACCCGCGCAGCGGCAAGGTCCTCGCGGCGCGCGAGCTGCCCGGCGCGGCCGACGTGCTCGAGGGCCGCGGCGGGCGGGTGCTCTGGACCCACGAGGCGCCGGACCAGTACTTCGAGCTCAACGTCCAGAGCGTCCTCGCCGACGCTCAGGGTCCGGCGTTCGGCCGCGGCTGGAGCGTCGGCCTCACCCCGGCGGTGCGCGAGGCGGTCGTCCAGTGCAAGGCCGAGCGCGTCAAGATCCCGACCTTCGACCGCGACAAGGCCACCGGCAAGCCGCGCGAGCTGCACGCCTTCGTGCTCACCCCGCTGCACGCGCCGGCCGACCCGAGCCGCCGCCTCGCCCTCATCGAAGCGTTCTACGGCGGCGAGAACCGCTACAGCACCTTCGCCCACGTCATGTGCGCGGCCGGCCTCACCGTGGTGTCGCCCACGGTGCGCGGCGGCGACGGCTTCGGCAAGGCGTTCGCCGCCCTCAACGACCGCGACCTCGGCGGCGACGAGATCGTCGACCTGTTCCACGTGGCTCGCTGGGCCGAGCGCACCCTCGGCCTGCGGCCAGCGCAGATCGGGGTGTTCGGCGGCAGCCACGGCGGCTACGCGACCATGCGGGCCCTGACCTTTCCGCCAGGTACCAAGGGACATAGCGACGCCTACGAGTTCGGCTTCGGCCTGGCGCACGCCGGCTTCTCCGACATCAAGAGCTTCCACGACCAGTGCAACATCCCCGACTGGGTGGTGCTCGAGAGCGGCGACCCCGGCCGGCCCGACGACCTGGCGCGCATGAAGGATCGCAGTCCGCTGACGCACGTCGACCGGCTCGCGGCCCCGCTGCTCCTCACCCACGGCAGCAACGACTGGCGCGTGCCGGTCGGCGAGTCGCGCGCCTTTTACGAGAAGGCCCGCGCGCTCGGCAAGCCGGTCACGCTGGTCGAATTTGCCGGCCAGGGCCACCACATCGAGGGCCTGGGGCGGCTCGCCGAGCTCTATCAGGCCCGCTTCGACATGCTGCAGAAGGTCGCCGCCTCACCCGCGTCTGCGAGCCCCGCGACCGGGCCGGCGCGCGGGCCTGCTACGCAGTTGTGAAGCGCGTCACAGTCCGCGAGCGCGCGCGCCTTTTCGCTCCTTTCTGGTTCACCTGCACGGGGGGCGTGTTAGGGTGCGGCGGAAAGGGCGCCAGGCGCCCCCTCAGGAGGCACTGACCTAATGATTCGCAACTTCTTCTTCAGCTCTGTGACGGCGTTCGCCCTGCTCTCTCTCGGCGCCTGCGGCGACGACGGCAAGACCAGCGACACCAACGTCCAGGAGACCCAGGGCACCACGGACACCACGGACACCACCGACACCACCAACGGCACGACCGAGCCGGGCACCACCAACACGCCGAGCACCGAAGGCACCGGCACCTCGATCACCGGCGACGACCCGACCACGACCGGCCCGCTGACCACGTCCGGCCCGATCGAGACGACGACCGAGCCCGAGACGACGACGACCGAGCCCGGCACGACGACCACGTCGACGACCGAGCCCGGCACGACGACCGAGGACACCTCCACCAGCACGACCACGACGACCGAGGGCAACACCACGGACGACGAGCTGATGCAGTGCCTCGACGCCGTGAACCCGGGCGACCCGTGTGGCGAGTGCGCCTGCACCGAGTGCCTCGAGGAGCTGCAGATCTGCTCGGAGGATCCCGGCTGCCAGGCGATCCGCGACTGCGCCCAGGAGGCCGGCTGCGGCGGCATCGACTGCCTCGGGCCGTGCGGCATGGTCATCCAGATGAACGGCGGCCCGTTCGGCCCGTCGGGCATGAAGGCCCAGGCCATCGGCACCTGCGTCGACCAGCAGTGCCAGGGCCAGTGCTGAGCCGCGGCTCGCACGCCTCGCACCGGGCCTGAACCCTCCGGTGCTCCACGCCGGCGCAGCCTCTGCGCCGGCGTTTGTTTTCGCCCCCGCTCGAGGTCACATTCGCGCCTCTTGCGCGATTTTGACCGGCGCGCAAGCGAGCGGGTATCGTCGGGCGGCATGGACCGGCTCCCCCCCGCCGCCCTCGTTTTCGCCTCGGCGCTCGCCCTGGCCGCCTGCCGCGACAGCGGCGACGGCTCGACCACGATCGTCACCACCCACGTCACCGGCGCCTCGACCGACGGCACCGAGGGCTCGACTTCGAGCAGCGCGAGCAGCGGCAGCGACGCCGGCAGCGCGACGTCGCCCACCGACGATGACTCGAGCAGCAGCAGCTCGAGCACGACGACGAGCACGTCGACGACGACGACCACCACCACGACCACCACCGGCGACGAGACGACCACCACCAGCGACGCGAGCAGCACGACGATGCTCGACCCGGTCGAGGCTTGCCTGGCTCAGGTCGATCCGGGCGACGAGTGCAACGCGTGCATCTGCACCGACTGTCTGATGCTGTGGGACGCGTGCCACGCCGACGAGGGCTGCACGGCGATCCAGCAGTGCGCCCAGACCAACGGCTGCTACGGCGACGAATGCGACGCGCCCTGCGCCGCCACCATGAATTTCTACGGCCCTCCCGACAGCCCGTCGATGACCGCGTGGGAGTCCCTGACCGCCTGCCTCAAGGCGGCCTGCCGCCCGCTGTGTCCGTGGTGAACCTGTCCCCCAGGCCAGGTTGATTTTCCCGCCTCACGGGTCGTAGGCGCAGCGGAAGCCGAGGTCGGGGCGCCTGTCCTTCAGGTCACGCAAGCGGCGAGCCGTCGTGCGCACGTCGGCGTCGTCGGTCGACAAGAAGCCGCCGCCGCGGGTGGCGCGGCGGCCGGTGTCGGGCCCGCCCCAGCCGATGTGCTGCTCCTCGCCGGTCTGATAGGAGATCTCCGCGCTCGCGGTCCACTCCCACACGTTGCCGGCCAGGTCGGCCACCTGCCCGCGGCCGCGCCCGCCGGCGAAGCTGCCGACCCGCGCCGTGCCGACCACGCCGTCGCTCTTGTTGTGTAACTTGAGCCATGTCGGAGGGGGCATGTCCTTCAGGCCATGCTTGAGCTCGGGCTGCAGCCGCGCCCGCGCCCGCGCGCACTCCTCCCCGCAGGCGTTGACCAGCCGCGGCCCCGGCTCCTGCTCGCCCCAGGCGTAGGTGCGCTCCTGCTCGCCGCCGCGCGCCGCCCACTCCCACTCGACCTCGGTCGGCAGGCGGCCGCCGGCCCACTGGCAGTAGGCCGCGGCCTGGTTCCAGCTGATGCAGTTGATCGGGTGGCGGCGCTTGCCCTGGCGGTCGCCGTTGCACTGCGCGCTGGCCCACTCGAGCTCGGCGACCGAGGTCTTGAAGCGGGCGCTGGTGGCGGCCTCCGAGCACGGGCCCTTGGCGGCGCAGGCGGCGTAGTCGGCGACACGCACCTCCTCGCGGTCGAGGCAGAAGTCGGCCACCTCGACCTGGCCGCCGACGCTGGCGCGGAAGCGGCCGCCCTCGACCAGCGCCGCGTCGCGCGGACACACCTGGCGGGCCCGCGCCGCCGCCACCTCCGCGGGCTCGCGGATCGCCTCGACCTCGACCCGCAGCAGCGCCCGGCAGCGGTTCGGCGGGCCGTCGCCGCGGTCGTCGCCGCAGGCCCCGAGGTCGCCGTCGCTGCGCACCAGCCCGCGCGCCGCCGACGAGCCGGCTCCGCCGCCCGCGTTCATCCACCCGACCTCGCCGCGGATCTCCGCACCTGCCTCGGAGGACAGGCGGAACGCCCCGACCGACAGCCCCGAGATCACGTGCGTCGCCCGCTCGCAGTCGCCGCGCAGGTCGATCCGCGCCGGCCGCCCGTGGCCGCCCTGCCAGCGGCCGACCACGGTCATGCCGAGCGTCAGCGCGCCGTGGCGCTCGAGCTCCGCCTCGAGGTTGGCCGCGCCGAGGGGGATCTTGGCGTACAGGTCGTCGGCCCGCTTGAACACGTAGTCCTCGCGCTTCGGCTGCACGCCCTGGTAGCGGTAGCTGCCCGCGGCAGTGCAGCCGCGCAGCAGCTCCATCTCGCAGCCGGCGTAGCGGACCGCGACCATGCGCTCGCCCTCGGCCACCAGGGTCTCGAGCTCGCTGCGGTCGTGCGCCGGCCACTCGATGATCAGCGGCCGCGCGTGGCTGCGCGCGACCCCGCAGCGGGTCTGGCCCTCCGGCTCGTAGGTCGGCGTCTGGGCCATGGCGCTGGCGAGGTTGGCGTTGCGGCAACCTGTCCCGGAGGACAGGAGCACGGCGAACCCGAACGCGAGCGCGGCCGGACGGGGGGCGGACACGCCACCAGAGTACCTCAATCGCGCGCGCTGCGGACCGCCGCGACCGCGCGGTCCATCGCGCTGACGCCGTCGCCGGGGAGCGAGCGCCAGCGGACCCGCCCGCCGCGGTCGAGGACCAGGGTGGAGGGGATCTTGTCGACCCGGAACCGGGCAGTGAGCACGAGGCCGCTGTCGTGGACGACCGGGAAGGCGACCCCGAGCGCGCGCACCATCGCCTGGGTGTCGCCCGCGAACTCGTCGGCGCCGATGCCGATCACCGCGACGTCGCGCTGGCGCGCGGCCCAGCGCTGGACCTTGGGCAGGTGGCGCCAGCACGGCTCGCAGTAGCGGGCGAAGAACTCGACCACCACCACCCGGTCGCGCAGCGCCGCGAGGTCGACGACCCGCCCGTCGAGGCCCCGCCGCGAGAACTGCGGCGCCGCCTCGCCGAGCAGGCTGGTCGGCGCCGACGGCGGCATCTCCGGCGGGCGACACCCCGCCGCCACCGCCACGAGCCCCAGCACCCGCCGCCTGCTCCAAGGCACGGCTCTCCTGTACCGCGAACCCACCCGCCGGCGAAAGCCTGGCGGCGACGGATCCGTCCGACCAGATGTCTCTCGGGACAGCTCACGATCCGCGCGCCCGAACTCTTCCCTCCGGAAGATTCCCCAGCCCGGACCGCGCCAGTAGCCTCTATTGTGCCCATCGCGCAATTTTTGCGCACGGTCTTCCGGCGCTGAGGAAGGTCCTCCACGTGCTAGTGTCGGCGGCCTCACCCGATGTTGGCACCCGAGGCGCTCGACTTCAGCCGCGTCCCCCCCGAGCTCGGCAGCCACGTCGGCTGGTTGTGTCTGGCGGTGGTGGTGGCGACCCTGGCGTGGGCGGCGACGCGGATGGAGTCGGTGCGCCGCAGCCTGCTCGGTCTCGAGGACCCGCGCATGTTCGCGACCCTGCGGATCGGCACCGCGCTGATGACGATCCAGTGCTTCTGGAACCTGAAGCCGTACTGGCGCATGTTGTGGAGCGACGAGGGCCTCTACGACCTCGACGAGATCCGCTCGCGGTTCGGCAGCTCGGCGCTGCTCGGCTGGACCCCGGAGGACGGCTTCCTCGACAACTGGGCTGTCCTCAAGTACCTGTGGGGCAAGCACTCGCTGTTCTACTTCTGGTCGTCGCCCGACGGCGTCGAGTGGGTGATGTACGCGATCTTCGGCGTGCTGCTGCTGTACGCCTTCGGGGTGCTGTCGCGGCTCACCGGCGTGCTCAGCTGGCTGCTGGTGTGCAGCGTCTACAACCACAACGGGCTCTACCTCGAGGGCACCGACACCGTGTACCGCACGCTGTGGTGGGTGCTGATCTTCGCCCGCACCGGCGACGCGTGGAGCGTCGACAACTGGGTCCGCTGCAAGCTGCTGCGCCGGGCCGGCAAGCTGCAGGAGGTCGGCGAGCCGGCGCAGCCGGGCAAGCAGCCGGTCTATCGCCTGGTCCCGAGCTGGCCGCGCTACCTCATCATGGCCCAGCTGGTGGCGATCTACACCGCCACGGGCATCGTCAAGACCGGCAACGTGTGGGCCCAGGGCGACGCGCTGTACTACGCGCTCAACATGGACCACTTCTATCGCTTCGAGGACTGGACGCAGCAGATCTCGGCGATCTTCGGGACCAACCTGTTCCGGCTGATGACGTGGGTGACGCGCTGGTGGGAGGAGCACTTCGCGATCGCCATGCTCGGCGCGATCGTCGGGTTCCAGCTGCGCCACCGCGACCAGCCGTGGTTTGTCGCCCAGGACCGGCCGTGGCGCCGCTGGCTCGGCCGCGTCGCGCTGATCCTCGCCTACCTCGCGCTCTACCGCATCAGCGTGCTCGCCTACCCGTACGTGGTCGAGCTGCCGAAGAACCAGCCCGAGCAGGTCGCGACGATCGTCAGCACCGGCGTGCGCCACATCCACATCGTCATGGGCGTGGTCGTGCCGCTGCTGATCGCCGGGTGGTTCGCGCTCGGGCGCTGGCCGCTGCGCGTGCGCCGGTGGACCATCGATCAGACGTTCGTGCAGCGCTGGCTGCTCGGGCGCCGGCTGTGGCTGACCCTCGGGGTCGTCTTCCACGGCTTCCTGATCCTGTTCATGAACATCGGCATGTTCCCGTTCATCATGCTGATGGTCTACGTCGCGTGGCTGCGCGGCGAGGAGATCGCCGCGGCCCTGCACTGGGTGTGGCGGCAGCTCCGGCGCACCGGCCTGCGGCGGGTCTTGCCCGCGAGCGGCGAGCGATGGTTCGGCCCGGCTCAGCGGCCCGAGGACCTGCCCGCGCGGGGGAGCAAGATCCCCGACGCCGTCGTCGTCGTCCTCGGCCTGCTCCTGCTGGCGATCATCTACAAGCGGATCGGCGGCGACCGTGACGTCGGCAGCCTCGTCTACGCCTGGCTCGGCCTGGTCGCCGCAGTCGCCCTGGTGTTCCGTCTGTTTGGCAGGCGCTTGCGGCATGTCCTTAAGAGCATGTCGGAAGTGCCACACAGCGCTGCGCCCGGGGGCGCGCCGGGGCTGGCCGGGGGCGCGTTGTACCGGGCGGTCGCCGTCGGCTTGATGACCTGGCACTTCTGCGCCGTCGGCCTGAGCCTGTTCCCCGGCAGCAACATCTTCAGCCAGTGGCGGTCGGCCGCGCGCGGCGTGTTCGGCAGCTACCTCAGCGTCACCGGCACCTCGCAGAGCTGGAACATGTTCGCGCCCAACCCGCCGCGGGCCAACACCTTCATGAAGACGGTGGTGGTGCTGCCGGACGGGACCCGCTGGGACATCGGCTACAACAGCTACAGCTACCGCCCGTTCCCGTGGATCTGGAACGACCGCATGCGCAAGATGCATCGGCGCATGATCGGCAAGGGCAAGTCGTACCTGCGGCCGTGGTCGTTCTTCGTCTGCCGCAACTGGTTCCTCGACTACGGCACCCCCGCGGCCAAGGTCGAGATGTGGCGGATCACCACGCGGATCCCCACCCCCGAGCAGGTCGCCGCCAAGGGCTGGTACCGGCCCAGGGATCTCAAGGCTACCCACGAGCTGGTCGAGTCGCACAGCTGCCTCAAGAACGGCCAGCTGCCCGCGTTCATGAAGCAGCGCTACGGCATCGAGCTCGACGAGGCCGACCAGCGCGAGCTCGAGGCCGCCCGGGAGAAGCAGGCCCGCCAGGCCGAGCAGCGCCGGCGCAGCTGGGCCTCTCGCCGCGACTGGGGCGGGAGCCCCCAGCCCCGCACCCCCAGCGTCAACCCACCTGCCGCCGCGCAGGAGCAGCCGCCGTCCGAGCCGGCCCGCGGCGCCGAGGACGGCGATGGCGAGTAGAATCGATCGCCGCGAGCGACCCGCGCCGCCGGGCCGGGTCGCAAAGGACCCCGAGCTTACGAATTAAACCCTTTGGACTTTCGTGATGGCGTACGGGACATGGTTTAAAAAACATATCGAACCGGGCTCTCGGAGAGCGGAGGCTCGCGGTCCATGGGTGTCTCTCGGGACATGTCTGACGGAGCATGTGCCATGAGCCAGGCGGCGGAGCAGCCCTCGTCGCGGCTGGCCGACGTGCTGCTGCGCGCGCCCGCGGCCGAGGACCCGTCCGACGAGCGGTGGGCCTACCGCGGGTGGGCGGCGCTGGCGGTCAGCCTGTTCGTCCTCTATCACACGGTCGCGCTGCTGCAGCACACCACGCCGGCGGCCGGGCTGGCCGAGCGGTTCAACCGCAAGCTGGCGGGAGCCCTGCGCGCGGGCGCGTACATGCGGGCCACCTCGAGCGTGCAGAGCTGGGCGATGTTCGCCCCCAACCCGCACCGAACCAATCAGTTCTTGCAGGTGCGGGTGGTGACGCAGGACGGCGAGGAGCTCGACCTGCTGCACGACATCTACGGCCGGCGCGACTACCCGTACTTCTTCTACGACCGGATGGGCAAGATCAACCGCCGGCTGATCGAGCAGGAGCGCTACCAGTCGCCGTACGCGGCGTGGGTCTGCCGCGAGTGGGCGCGCACGCACGGCGGCGAGGCGCCGGTGCGGGTCAACTTCACCAAGATGTGGACCAAGGTGCCGCCGCCGGACAAGGCGATCGCCACCATGGGCTTCGACCCGTTCGCGCTCAAGCTGTACAAGGAGCCGCTCAAGGGCTTCGACTGCGCCACCACCCCGCACGCACAGCTGCCGAACGACATCCGCGCGCGCTACGGCTTCACGCCGCTGCCGGACGGCGCGTTCGTCGGCATCGAGGAGAACACCTGGCGCGACCGGGCCGACGCGAAGGCGCGGATCCTCCAGCGCCGGCGAGCCGTCGACGCGGGGCGCGGCAAGGCGAGCAAGGCGGCCGAGGGCGCGCGGGTCGAGGAGTCCACGCTGCCGGGCGAAGGCGGCGGGGCCGAGGGCGCGCCGAACGACGAGCCGGCGCTGCCGAACGAGGGCGGCAACGAGGGCGGCGGCAACGACGGGGGTGGTGACTGATGCTGGCCGCGCTGCTCGCCCCGGCCAAGGCGCCCGCGGTCGACCTGTCGGCGCACATGTCCCTTGCGACAGGTGCGCTCTGGCTCGGCTTCGGCTGCGCGCTCGCGTTCTTCCTCGTCCGGCCCGAGCTGTGGCGGCGGCTGTGGCTCGAGCGGGTCGACCCGCGGCCGGCGGGGCTGTTCCGGATCGTCTTCGGCGTGGTGGTGCTGTGGACGCTGCTCGACCTGATCCCGCTGCTGCGCTTCTTGTTCACCGACGAGGGCCTGTGGCTGCCGGCGATGGCGCGCAAGAACTACGGCGGCGAGCTGCGGCGCCTGTGGGACCCCGAGCACGGCTTTGAGCACTGGTGGAGCGTCGTCCCGGCGCTGTGGGCCAAGTTCTCGCTGTTCCACGTGCGCGCCGACCCGGCCTTCGTGTGGGCGGTGTTCGGCCTGACCTGCGCCAGCGTCACCGCCATGATCCTCGGCGTCAAGACGCGCCTCAGCACGCTGCTCAGCTGGTTCCTCGTCAACACCTTCTACAGCTACAGCCCGGTCTTCTACAGCGGCGGCGACACCGTCCTGCGGGTGTTCCTGTTCCTCGGCCTGCTCACCCGCTGGGGCGAGGCCTACTCGCTCGACGCCTGGTGGCGACGCAAGCGCGAGCTCCTCGGCGGCAGCGTCGTCGTCCCCGCGCTGCGCAAGATCCCCGCGTGGCCGCTGCGGCTGATGATGCTGCAGCTCGCCATCATCTACTGCGCCACCGGTGCGCTCAAGAGCGGCTTCACCTGGTTCGACGGCACCGCGCTTTATTACGCGCTGAGCCTCGACCACTTCTACCGCCACCCGGTCCAGATCCAGATCGCCACGTTCCTGCAGATGATCGGCTTTTTGCCGCTCTCGACGTGGATCACCAAGGCGTGGGAGACCCTGTTCCCGCTGGCGCTGGTCGGAGTGGCGCTGCGCCGGTTCGAGCGCGAGGTGTCCGCAGGGACATGGCCCAAGGTTCAGGCGTGGCGCCGGCTGCTGTCGTACGCGCTGATCGCCGCGGTCGTCGGCGTGCTCGCGTACGTCGGCGGCCTGACCGCCTGGTACTACTACAGCCCGGGCGAGGCGCCGGTGCCGATCACCCGCGAGCAGGCGCAGGCGCTCGTGGTCGCCGGGGTGCTGGCGTTCCCGGCGCTGCTGCTGGGCGCCTACTTGTGGCTGCGGGCCCGCCGGCCGCGCGCTCACGCGTGGGTGCTGCGGTGGCTGTGCGGCAAGCGGCTGTGGCTGGGGCTCGGCGTCGTCATGCACCTGGTGATCGACGTCGCCATGAACGTCGGCACCTTCGTGCAGGTGATGCTGGCGGTCTACATCCCGTGGCTGTCGGCGAGTGAGCTCGACGCGGTGTGGCGCACGCTGATGTCGCGTCCGCTGGCCGAGGGCGAGGGCAACCGGCCGAAGCACAAGCCGGGCTGGAAGGCCTCGCTGCTGCGCCCTCTCGACCGCCTGCGCTACCGCGGCCCGCGCGAGCCGTACGTGGTCCATCACGCGGCCGACGAGGCGTCGATCCGTCGCGTCGCCCTGCTGCGCATGTGGGACCTCGGGGCGCGCCTGCGCTTCGAGACAGATTCGACGGTGTCCGCGGGCGCGCTGGTGGTCGTCGCGCCCGACGACAGGACGCGCCAGGCCGGGGCCGAGGCAGGGCGCGCGCTGGTGCCGATCCTCCCCGGCTTCTGGTGGCTGTACCCGTGGTGCCTCGCGCCCGGGCTGCGCACGCTCGCGGGGCGGGTGGTCCTGCGGACCTTCGACCTGCGCTGAGCCGCGACCTCCTTCGCCCCGACGGGTGAAGGAGGCCGAGCTTGAAAGAAATCACTGCGGGATCGTGCAGAAGTTCTGCGGCGACAGCCACGCGAGGATGTTGACCCAGAACTGCTTGATCTGCGGGATCTGCTGCCACTCCGAGTCGAACTCGATCCACTCGTCGCCGAAGATGAACAGCTTGCCGTCGATGCGGGTCTGGCCCACTGCGACCGGACCTTGCGGCAGGGTGCCGATCACCTCGTTGACCGCGACGCCGTCCTCGGTGATGTCGACGTAGAGGCCGCCGTAGAACGACACCGAGGTGATGCCCTCTGTGATCGGGTGCTGGGCCCACTGCGTCACCGGACCGCTGAAGAAGCCCTGGCTGTTGTTGTAGGCGAGGCCCATCGGGGCGATGATCGAGTTCGGGCGGTCGACCACGGTCTGGTCGTTGGTGTGACCGGTCATCGACATCAGGCCGCCGCCGCCCTCGACCCAGGTTTTGATAATTGCGGCCTCGTCGCCGCTGTAGCCGCGGACCAGCCAGTCGAGGATGACGATGTCGTACTTCTCGAGGGTGACCGCGTCGATCGGGGTGGCGTCGAGGGAGATCCGATCGACCTGGGTGCCCTGGGCTTCGAGCCAGGTCTGGAACTCCGCGGAAGGGTTGGCGCCCTCGTTGCCGAAGATGGCGATGTTGAGGCAGTCGCAGATGCCGTCGCCGCCGACGTCGACGTCGTCGACGATGCCGTTGCAGTCGTCGTCGAGGTCGTTGCAGGTCTCCTCACCGGTGGGAATACAGTCCGGGCCGGTGGTGGTGCCCGGCTCGGTGGTGGTGCCGGGCTCGATCGTGGTGGCGGTATCGGGGTCGGTGGCGCTGCCGTCGGTGACGGGGCTCGTGGTCGAGGTGGTGTCGGGGTCGGTCGTCGACGAGGTCGCCGAGCCGTTGCTGGTCGAGGTCGGCTCGCCGGTGGTCGGCAGCGAGGTCATGCTGGCCGAACCGGTGCCGTCGGTCTCGCCGCTGTCGCTGTCGCTGCCGCTCGCGGTGATCGTGCCGTCGGTGGCGGTGGAGGTCGGGCCGGTGGTCGCGTCGGAGTCGGAGCCGCTCTGCGACGCGGTGACGTTATTGTTGGTGTCGCCGCAGCCCGGGGCGACGAGGACGATCGCGGCGCCGAGCAGCGCAGAAGAAGGACCAAACCAGGTTGTCATGCGCATCGATGGTAGCGAGTGTGACGCCGCGTTGCGACACGCTCGCTCGCGCGTCCACGCGCGCACACCTGCGACGCGTGCAGATGGTTTCCGGTGACGCGGCAGCGCGAGGGTTTATCCAGTGTGGTGCTCGATCGACGCGTCGCCGAACGCGAACGTCTTGCGTGACCCGGGCCCGCGCGCGGCCGAGCAGACATCGGTGAGGTCGTGACGATCGCGACGACGTCGCCGCGATGATGGGTCCACGTCCGGGAGGCGAGACGAGGAGGCCGTCGATCGGGGTGCGATCCGCCGTGCCCATCGGGCCGCCGCCGGCAGCGATGCTTCCGTCGCTGCGGACCGCGGTCGCGGACGGCGATGTCTTCCTCGACGCTCGCCGCGAGCAGGTCGCGGTCGTCGCTCAGCCGAGGTCGCGCAGCGCGACGTGGGCCGCGTTGTAGCCGCACATGCCGTGCACACCTGCGCCCGGATGTGCGTAGCTCGAGCACAGGTAAAGACCCTCGACGGGCATGCGGTGGCGGAAGTACGGGAAGAGCGGGCGGAAGATGAGCTGGCGGTGCCAGGCGTTGGAGCCGCCGCCGAGGTCGCCGCCGACGAGATTGGCGTCCATGGCCTCGAGGTCAGGTGGGGCGACGATCCGGCGCGCCAGTACGGTGCTGCGGAAGCCGGGCGCGAGGCCTTCGATGCGGGCGTCGACGCGGTCGGCGAAGGCTTCGGCGTGGGCCTGCCAGCCGCCGGCGGGGCGGCTCGGCACGCGCGAGTATGCCCACAGCGTGTGCTTGCCGGCCGGGGCGCGCGTCGGGTCGGCGAGGGTCTGCTGGCCGACGACGAGGTACGGGTTGTCGGGGAGTTCACCGCGACGGACCTGGGCGGTGAACCGCTCGAGGTCGTCGAGGCTGTCGCCGGCGTGGACGACCGCGGCGCGCCTGGCCTCGGGGACAGACCACGGGACCGGCGACGACAGCGCCCAGTCGACCTTGAAGGTGCCCCAGCCCTGGGGGAACTTCTCCATGAAGCGGACCACGCGCCTGGGCACGAGGTCGCGCTCCACCAGGTCGAGCATGAGCGACGCGGCGGCGGTGTCGGCGAGCACGGCGCGACGGGCGGCGCGCAGCTCGGTGCCGTCGGCGAGGCGGACGCCGACGGCCCGGCGACCTTCCGTGAGGATCCGGTCGACGCGGCTGGCGAGGCGGATCTCGCCGCCGTGGCGCCGCAGGTCGGCGACCATCGCGTCGGCCAGCGCCTGGGCTCCGCCGCGCGGGATCGAGTAGCCGCCGGTGGTCGCGGTCATGCCGAGCATGAAGCCGAGAGCGGCGCCGAGCGGGTCGCGCGGGCCGACGTCGACGTGCAGCGCGAGGCCCGGCATGACGCGCCGCGCCGCCTCGCCGCGGAACAGCCGGCGCGCCAGGCCGCCCCCGGAGGACAGCAAGATCCGCGCGAGCTTGAAGATCCCGAACGGGAGTAACTTCAGGACAGGTGCGATCGTGGGCAGCGTGTTGAGGAGGATCCCCAGCACCGCCGGCTCGACGCCACGGTACCAGCGGGCCAGCGCGGCGAAGGTCTCGCCGTCGCGTGGGTCGCCGAAGTTGCGGGCGCAGACGTCAAGGTCGCGGCTGATGCACGCGACCGAGCCGTCGGGCGCGGGGTGACAGCTCTCGAACTCGGCGAAGCACAGCTCGACGTGCTTCTCGAGCTCGAGCGCGCGGAAGGCCGGGCTGATGCGCGGGAACGGGAAGAACGCGGCGCCGACGTCGTGGACGAAGCCGGGCAGCGTGGCCTCCTCGGAGCCGAGGGCGCCGCCCCAGCGCCGCGGGTGGGCCTCGCACACGAGCACGCGCAGGCCGGCGCGCGCGAGCATGCAGGCGGCGACGAGGCCGTTGGGGCCGGAGCCGATGACGATCGCGTCGGGGTCGCCGGCCATGGTGTCCTCACTGATCCCAGGTCGCCGCGGCGCTCGGGGTCTCGAGCAGCGCCTCGACGTCTTCCATGGTGAGCTTCTTGCCGGCCGACACGTCGCGGCCGAGCGCGCTCTCGGCGACCTCGCGCTTGCGGGCGCCGAGATCGACCATCTTCTGCTCGACGGTGTCCTCGCAGACGAGGCGGTAGACCATGACGGGCTTGTCCTGGCCGATGCGGTGGGCGCGGTCGGTGGCCTGGTCTTCGACGGCGGGGTTCCACCACGGGTCGAAGTGGACGACGGTGTCCGCTTCGGTGAGCGTGAGGCCGGAGCCGCCGGCCTTGAGGGAGATGAGGAACACCGGCGGGCCCGACTTGTTCTGGAACTGCAGGACCAGCTCCTCGCGGTTCTTGGTGCCGCCGTGCAGCCAGAGGTAGGGGATCTTCAGCTCGGTGAGGGCGTCGCCGAGCAGCTTCTGCATCTCGACGAACTGCGAGAACACCAGGACCTTGCGGCCGGAGCCGACGCAGTCGGCCATGAGCTCCTTGAAGGCGTCGAGCTTGGCCGACGGCGGCAGGGTCGAGGCGTCGGGCAGGCCGAGCAGGCGCGGGTCGCAGCAGACCTGGCGCAGGCGCGTGAGCGCGGCGAGGATCGTCATCTGCGACTTCTCGAGGCCGACCTCCTCGATGCGGCCCTTGATCTCGTCCTTCGCGGTCTTGAGGATCCGGTTGTAGAGACCGAGCTGGCTGCGGCCGAACTGCACGAACAGCGTCTGCTCGGTCTTCGGCGGCAGCTCCTGGGCCACGTCCTCCTTCTTGCGGCGCATGACGAACGGCCGGATGCGCGCGCGCAGGGCCTCGAGCGTCTTGGTGTCGTTCTCCTCGATCGGCCGCACGTAGTTCTTCTGGAAGTCGGACAGCTTGCCGAGGAAGTTGGGCGCGAGGAAGTCGAAGATGGCCCAGAGGTCCGCCAGGTGGTTCTCGACCGGGGTGCCGGACAGCGCGAGGCGGTGGTCGGCGGTCAGCTGCTTGGCGCTCTTGGCGGTGGTGGTGGCCCAGTTCTTGATGTACTGCGCCTCGTCGAGGATGGCGTAGCGCCAGCGGATCTTGCTCAGCTCGTCGATGTCGCGGCGCAAGATGGCGTAGGTCGTGACGACGATGTCCGCCTTCTTGAGCATGCGCCGGTTCTCGGCCCGCTCGGCGCCGTGCCAGGTGGTCAGCACGAGGCTCGGCGCCCACTTCTTGACCTCCTGCTTCCACACGCTCAGCACCGAGGTCGGGCAGACGATCAGCGTCGGCTGGTCGCCCTCCTCCTCCTTGGCCTTGGTCAGCAGCGCCAGCGCCTGGACCGTCTTGCCGAGGCCCATGTCGTCGGCCAGGATGCCGGTCATCTGGTTCTCGTGGAGCTGCCACAACCACGCGAAGCCGGAGCGCTGGTACTCGCGCAGCTTGGCGGTGAGCGACTTGGCCCGCTTGGGCGCCTTGGCCGAGCGCTCGCCGGTCATGTTCTCCATCAGGCGCTTGACCTCCTTGGCGACGTCGGCCGAGGGCACGGCGCCGAGCAGGCGGGTCAAGGTGCCGAGCTCGAGCGTGCTGATCTCGGCGTGGCCCTTCTTGTCGAACTCGATCGCGCCGGCGGCCTCGGCGATCGGCTGGAGGATCTGCGGGTCGAGCTTGGCGACCGAGCCGTCGGCGAGGGTGATCCACCGCCGGCCCTCGTGCAGCCAGCGCAGCAGGTCGCGGAAGGAGATCAGGTCCTCCTCGCCCTCGACGTCGACGATCGCGTCGAGGTCGAGCACGCTGCCCTCCTTGCTGCGCACCGACAGCCGCGGGGTCGGCGACTTGCTGCGCACGCGCGGCAGCTGCGGGACGCGCTTCTCCCACGTCTCGGGCAGGAGCGGGATGCCGACGATCGTAAACTCGACGGCGGCGTCGCCGGTGGCGACGAAGCCGTCGGCGTCGGGGTTGTACTTGAGGCCCAGGTCGGTCAGCACCTTGCGCGCGGCGGCCTCGCCCTCGAGGTCGCGGTAGAAGCTGAGCGGCTGGTCGCCGAGGTTGATGGTGTAGCGCGCCGACTCGGGCTCGCTGCCGGTGACGCCGATGGTGACGTTGCCGTAGCGGGCCGCCAGCCCGAGCTTGATCTGCCCGGCGTCGCCCTCGACGGTGGCGATGATGGCGTCGATCTTGCGCGAGTCGGAGGCGAGCGCGAACAGGTCTTGATGCGGGACGCCGACGGTCTTGAGCGACTCGCTGAGGGCGTCCATCGCCTGCGCGCTGACGCGGGCGTCCATGACGATGCGCGGCTGCTTGGCGACCGCCTCGAGCACCCACGGCGGGGTGTCGGGGACGAGGAAGACCTCGGCGGTCTCGAGCAGGAGGAACCAGGTCGGCGCGCCGACGATGATGCGGCCGGCGGGCACCTCGAGGTCGCGGCCGGTGCTGCGCTGCTCGAGGAAGGCGTGCAGGACGACGCTGTTGTCGCCGGGGCGCGGCTCGGCGCGCACGCGCAGGGTCAGCGGCTCGCCGGCGAACTGCAGCTTGCCCACGCCCTTGAGGCTGACGGTGCTGCCGACGCGGGCGAAGTAGAGGAGGCCCGAGAGCGCCATGTCGTCGATGACGTGGCCGCCGTCGTCGGCGTCGTCGACCTCCTGCGAGAGGTAGTGGTGGATGACGCGGTCGGCCGGGCTCATGCCCTCGTAGCGGCGCCGGCTGACCACCGGGGTGCCGCCGCCGCGGAAGGCCATGACGTGCCAGTTGCCGCGCCGCGCCTCAATCGTGTAGCGCTGCGCGTTGGCGCCGGTGCCCGTGACGTCGGCGGTCCACGGGTTCTGCGTCAGCGTGATCTCGCCGCCGGCCTGGTACTGCTTGCGCAGCGCGAGCCCCAGCGCGACCGCGTGGTGGCAGATCTTCTCCCAGCCGTCCGTGTACGTCGGGCAGTCGCACGTCGCCTCGACCGCGCCCGAATCCAGCAGCTTGATGGTCGTCGCGTGCGGCTGCGGATGCGACCCCTTGACCTTGCCTTTGAGACAGCTACCCGCGAACACGATGTCGCTGACGGCCTTGGCCTCGAACAGCTCGACGCCGGCGGCGTAAGCCTTCTTGCTGGCGATCTTCGCCAGCGACTCCGGCTCGAACAGGGGGAGGAACGCTTCGAGTGTGGACACGCAGATCCTGGGACGATGACGGGCCAGACACGGTCGGCCACGCCTCGGTAGCCGGACCCGCGCGGCGACCCGCGGAGGAGTCGCCGAGAGCTCCAACAAGCACATGGGCCCGACGGCGACCGCGGCGAGTACACGCCAGGTCGGCGGAGGGTCCGCAGGTGCTTTAACACGGGCCGTTTCGTGGGTCCACCCCCAATCTCGCATTCGGGCGCATTTGCTCGGCTGCCCGCGGCCGATCCACCGAGAGGGCGGTGTCCGGCGCGCATTCAGGGGCCGCTCCAGGGGCGTTTCGCGGGGGTCACCGTCGTGCGTGTACTGACGCGGGCGAAGGCGACGTCGACGGCGAAGCCAAGGAGCTGAATTGCGCGCCAGGCGCCCCGCTGTTATCCCTCCGCGCAGTGCAGGGCGAGAACCTCTTTAATCCCTCGGACCCGGGCGTGCGCCTGCTCGCCCAAGCCGTGAAAGACCTGCCGCCGCAAGCGCTGGCGCTGGTGTACGGCGGACCGCTGCCCGGCCTGCGCCCGGGCGCCACGCGCTGGGCCATCGATGTCCGCGAGCAGTCTGCGGAAGAACCCGCGGCGCTGGTGGCTCCGTGGGCAGTCGACACCACCCCGCGCTTCCGCGCCGCCGCGGTGTGGCCGCGCGCGCACCTCGGCAAGGACTTCTCCGAGGCCTGCCTGGCCCTCGCAGCCTCGGTCCTGCTGCCCGGCGGACGCCTGCTGTGCGCCGTCCGCAAAGACAAGGGGGCGCCCTCGCTGGCCCGCACGATCGCCGCGCTGCTCGGCTCGTGCGAGACGATCGAGCGCGACCGCGGCTACCACCTGCTGGCCGCCGAGAAGACCGACCGCTTCGACGCGAAGGCGGCCGCCGAGCTGCTCGCGGTGCGCTACGAGATCGCCGAACCACTGCTCGGCGAGGTGCCGCTGCTGTCGGCGCCCGGGGTGTTCTGCCGCAAGCACCTCGACGACGGCACGCGCGCGCTGCTGACGGCGCTGGCCGCGGCCGAACTGCCGACGCCCCGCCGCGTGATCGACCTCGGGGCGGGCATCGGCCCGCTGGCGCTGTGGGCGGCCAGGAGATGGCCGAAAGGACATGTGCTGGCGGTCGAGAGCAACGTGATCGCCGCGAGCCTGGTGCGCGAGAACGCGGCCCGCCTCGGCTGCGAGCGCGTCGAGGCGCTGCTGTCGGACGGGCTGCCCGCGGCCCACCCGTGGCGCGGGACGGTCGAGCTGGCGCTGGTCAACCCGCCCACGCACGCGCCCCCGGAGGCGTTCGCGGCGCTGGTCAAACCATTGCCCCACTGGCTGCGCGAGGGCGGGGAGGCGTGGTTCGTGGTCAACCGCTCGGGCCGCCTGGTGCAGGTGCTGCAGGACATGCGCGCGCAGATCGAGACGGTCGAGGCTCCCGGCTTCTGGATCGTGCGCGCGCGCTGGAGCTGACGCGACCTGGCGCTCGGGACAGGCGCGACGAGAAGCCACCTGCGCTTCGGGACAGGTCGCAATCAATCGTCGCCGAAGAACGAGCTGAAGCGACCTGGCGCTCGGGATAGGTGCCGCGAATGGCCTGCGCTCCGCGGCAGGTCGGCCGGGATCGGCCGGCGAGGGGCGGTCGTCGTCAAGAAAAGCAGCCGTCGCTCGAAGGACGAGCGGGCGCGCTGAGCTGGAAGGACCTGGCGCTCGGGACAGGTGCGGCGGATGGACCTGCGCTCCGGCAGGGAGGGCCGGGAGCGCTGGACGACATGCGGTCGTCGTGTGAAAAAAGAATCAGTCGTCGCCGAACAGCGAGCGCTGCTGTGGCCTGGCCTTGGGGGCAGGTTCGGCGCGCATCGTCGCCTGGGCGGGCATGCGCGGCGGGTCGGTGTTGAAGCCGAGGCGGCGGGCGTGCAGCTCGAACAGCTGCTCGATGGCCTGCCAGCGCGGGCCCTCGCCCTCCATGCGCCGGCCGAACTGGGCGTTGTTGAGGGCGCCGCGGCGGACGTCGCGGATGGCCGAGAGGACATGCGCGTGGCGCAGCGGCTCGGCCTCCTTGAGGCGGCTCTCGAACACCGGCAAGACCTCGGCCGGGAGGCGCAGCAGGGTGAGGAAGGCGTTCTGCGCCCCGCACTGGCGGGCGCGCGCGAGGATCTGGGGGATCTGGCTGTCGTTGAGGCCGGGGATCACGGGGGCCACTGCGACGCCGGTGCGGATCCCCGCGGCGCTCAGGGTGGCGAGCGCCTGGAACCGCTTCGACGGCCGCGCGACCGAGGGCTCGATCCGCCGGGCCATGGCGTCGTCGATGAAGGGGATGCTGATCGTGACCGAAGCGCCGGCGCGGCGGTTCAGCTCGGCCAGGAGATCGACGTCGCGGGCGACCAGCGGGCCCTTGGTGATGATGCCGACCGGGTTGGCGAACTCGAGGCACGCCTCCAGGCAGCCGCGCGTGAGGCCGTAGTGGGCCTCGAGCGGCTGGTAGCAGTCGGTGACGCCGCTGAAGGCGAGGAGCTCGCGGGTCCACTTCGGGCGGGCGAGGAACTGCCGCAGCAGGGCAGGGGCGTTGACCTTGGCGACGATCTTGCGCTCGAAGTCGGTGCCGGCGCCCCAGCCGAGGTACTGGTGGGTCGGCCGGGCGTAGCAATAGGCGCAGCCGTGGTAGCAGCCGCGGTACGGATTGACGCTGTAGCGAAACGGGATGTCGGGGCTGTCGTTGGTGCTGACGACGCTGCGCGCGTCCTCCTCGAACACCTCGAGGCCGGCCGGCGGCGGCTCGCCGAAGTACTCGACGTGGGTCGACAGCCACGGGTTCGGCGGGTTGTCGATGGGACGCGGCATGAGCGGCGAGCGTAGCAGGCGCGCGACGCGGCGGCAGCGGCGTGCGCTGCGGAGACGGCTGCAGGGACAAATGCGGGCGGCGGGGAGGCCGCCGCTGGTGGGCCGGGGAGTGAGAGAGGGCGGATGGAGAATCGATGAATCGAACGGGCGAGGGGTGGATCGGCCTGTGGCCATGTCGCACCGGATGGCGGAGAGGACATGGTTTATGAAACATGTCGTGCAAGGGGCGCGGCATGGTGAATGGGACATGCTCTATCGACCATGTTATGAAAATAGCGCCGTGGCTCATGTACTGGCGAGGACCAGCCGCGCCAGCTCCCTCGGCAGGTGCGAGAGGCCGAGGTCGCCGAGGACGCTGAGCTTGCCCTGATGGTGCCAGTAGAGCAGCGGCGAGACCGGGCCGGGGAGGGTGCGATAGGCGTCGCGCGCCCAGCCGGCCATGAAGCGGAGGGTGTCGCCGAGGTTGAGCGGGGCGGCCTCGGGCTCGGCGCACCAGAACTGTCGCAGGCCCCAGGCGACCAGCGAGCGCCGCAATCGTCGCGCGCCCGGGGCGATGAACAGGGCGGTGCCGCGAGCCGGGAAGGCGACGACGGTGCCAACAGGGCCCGGCGGCTGTCCGAGCAGCGCCTCGAGCTCGAGCACCGCGGCGGTGGTGTCGACCCGACCTGGCCCTCCGAGCATGTACGCATGGACACCCGGAACGGGAGCGGCGAGCGCGAACTCGAGGCGCTCGCTGCAGGTGCCGAGGCGCGCGCGATGGAACAGGCCAGCTGGGCCGAGCCCGGTGGCCGCGAGCTCGCGGCGGTCGGGGATCTCGATCCGGCCGTCCGGCACGGCGCAGGCGACGAGCTCGCACAGGCCGGGGGCGAGCTCGCGGGCGAGCGCGCCGGGGTGGCGGACGCACTCGCCGGGGTCGACCAGCAAGGACCGGAGCGCCGGCACTGCGCAGTCGCGGGTGACGGACCGATGCTGCGTCGCGGCGATGATGGCCCTCGTGCCGGTCCGGTAGGCCGGGGTCGGCGCGGGCGGGCGCAGATCGGCCGCGGGCGCGGAGGGACGCGCAGGCGGGGGCGAGTTCGCGGCGGGGGATTGAGGAGCGGTCGCGAGGGAGACGGGCGGCCTCGGCGGTGGTGGCTTCGGGGCGAGTGATCGGGGAGCGGTGGTGAGGGTCGACTTCGGAGGTGATGACTCGGCGGGGGATTGAGGAGCGGTGGCGAGGGAGACGGGCGGCCTCGGCGGTCGCGCCTTCGCAGCGGGTGATTGGGGAGCGGCGGAGAGAGACGATCTCGGAGGTGATGACTCGGCGGGTGACTCAGGAGCGATGGCGAGGGAGACGGGCGGCCTCGGCGGTCGCAACTTCGCGGTCAGTGACTGGGGCGCGGTGGCGAGGGGCGACCTCGGAGGTGACTCGGCGGCGGGTGACTGGGGCGCCGTGGCGCGGGGCGACCTCGGAGGTCGTGGCTTCGCCGGTGTCGATCGGGCGCTCGTGACCCGAGTGCGTGTGGACGAGGTTCGTGGACTCGTGCCGTTGGTCGCCACCGGGATCGACGGGGAGCTCGCGGCGGGAGCTGGCGAGGACGAGGCTCGTGGGTTCGCGCGGCCTGTCGGGGAGCTCGCGGGAGCTTGCGAGGTCGTCACGTTTCGTCGGGCGAGCGCAGGCGCGGACGCGAGGGCAGTGGTGCCGGCGGCGGGCAGGCGGGCCCGGAGGGAGTGCGCCGCGGGCGGTCGCGCGAGGCCGGGCAGGCGGACGCGTGCAGACGATCTCGGCGCGCGAGCAGCCCGGGCGGCCGGGGCTCGCGCATTCACCGATGCGGGCGGAGGGACGACTGCGAGCAGGGAGGGGCCGGCGGCGAGTGCGGGCGCGCGAGCCGAGAGCTGCGCCGACCGGCGAGGTCGTGAGGCAAAATCAGGCAGGACGTGCGACATGGTCCCCCTGAGGTCGATGCGAGCCGGCCTTCTTTTGCACGGCGAGCAAAAAAATTCGCACGCTCACGCCAGGCGGTCGCGTCGCGCTATGGTGAAGAGGTGCGCGACGCGTGGACCCTCCTGCCGACCCTCGTGCTGCTCCCCGGCTGCTCCGGCGAGGTCACGGTGTTGGCGGCCCTCGTGTTCAGCATGTCGTTCGGCGCGTGGCTGGTCGGGCGCGACCGGCGACGGCGAGCGATGCTCGAGGCGGAGGTGCTGCGCCGCGCGATCGCGACCGGACGCCACCGAGAGATCGAGCAACACCTGCGGCGCGAGCTCGCGCTGGCGGCCGCGGGCGAGGCGGTGAGCGTGGAGCGCCAGTGGCTGGCACGCGCGCAGCTCGGCGGGCTGCTGGTGGCGGAGTGGCGGCTTGAGGAGGCCGGCGCGCTCTACGACGAGCAGTCGACCAAGCTGTCGCCGCACTTGCACGCGCTCGCGGCCTTCGGTCGGCACGAGATCGCCTGCCTCGCCGAGCCGGCCTCGGCCGAGCGCCTGGCGAGGATCCGCGGCGACCGCGACGCCTGCCTCCGCTTCGTCCCGCCGGCCTACCAGCCGACCGTGGCCCAGGCCTGGAACGCGCTCGAGGGCCTCTGCCTCGCGCGCATGGGTCGCGCACGCGAGGCGGCCGCGCTGCTCGAGCACGGGCTCGAGTCGCTCGGCTACAACCCGGCGCGCGTGGTTTACCTGTTCCACCTCGGGCAGGCGTACGAGCAGATCGGCGAGCGCCGGCATGCCGTCGCGCGCTACGAGCAGGCGATGCAGTCGTTCCCCGGCACGCGCCTGGCCAGCGAGGCACGCGCCCGCTGCCTCGCGCTCGGGACCGGCGGTCGCGACGAGCTGTTCCGCGGCATGCTGCCCGAGTCGCCGACGCCCGCGCTGGCTCTGTCACGCTCCGATCGCACGCGCTGACCCCCGGGCCTCCGGACACGTGTACGACCCACCGCGTGCGGCGCCGAGTCTTGCGACCCGGCCCCCTCGTGCTGCTAAGGTAGGAAGCAGTGGCGAAGCGACAGCGAGGGATGATCCAGCACGCGACGGAGACGATCAGCCACGGCTTCGGCTACGCCCGTCACCTCCTGCGCGGCAATCGTGTCGCCGGAGACATGTCCTGGGTCGAACCCGGCAGCCGGCCGGTGGTGCTGGTGCACGGCTTCCTCGGCACGCGTGGCACGATGTTGCCGCTGACCCGGCGGCTGCAGTCGGACGGCAAGGTGGTGTTCAGCTACCACCACGGGATGCTCCAGCTCGGCTCGCTGAGCCGCTCGGCCGAGGAGCTGGCGGTCAAGCTGCGCGGGCTGACGGAGAGCCTCGAGATCGATCGGGTCGACGTGGTCGGCTTCAGCATGGGCGGGCTCGTGGCCCTGCACGCGGTGAAGTTCCTGCAGGCGCACCGGCACGTGCGGCGGTTGGCGTTGATGGGCACGCCGCTCGGCGGGACGTGGATGTCGCTCGCGGGCGTGGCCACCGTCGGGCTCGTCAGCGCCTCGGTGTGGCAGGTCCGACCGGGCAGCCGGTTCATCAAGGAGCTGCGCGCCGCTCCGCTGCCGGCGGGCGTGCGGCTGCGGCAGATCCACGCCGACGCCGACGCGCTGTGCCCCGATCCCGGGCCGATCGAGGGCGTCGACCGCGAGCACGACTACGTCGTGTTACCGGGCGGTCATTCTTCGCTGGTCATCGCGCAGCCGTTCTATGCCGCCGTCCGCGAGTTCCTCGACGAACCGGACGAGCAGGCGCGCGCGGTCCTGTCGCGCTGACGCGTCGCTGGCCGGCGAGCCGCCGGGCGCAAAGGCCATGTCGCCGGGGTCAGGCGAGATCGAGAACTGCGATTTGCCGGTTTGCCGACGAGCGTGAAGAGCGCGCTGGAGAGTGTGCGAAATCGCGCTTGGGTTGGGGCTTGAAGACGGCAGCAGTTTTGCCGCGCGCGACGCGATCTGCGTATAGTAGAGGTCATGCGTCGCTCTGCTCTTGCTGTCGCTTGTGTTTTTGTGTTGACGCCCCAGCTCGCCCTCGCAAACCCCTATGCGCGCGCGAGCTCGGTGTGGGCGCAAGCGGCAGCGACGCAGCCCGCGACGACGACGACGACGACGACGACGACGACCACGCAAGAGACGACGACGACGACGCAGCCTGCGGGCGATCAGTGGCAGCCGACCAGCTCGAAGGCGCCGAAGAGCACGGAGCTCGAGGAGACGCCGCAGCCGGAGCCGGCGCCCGAGGTGAAGCCGGAGCCGACGCCGGAGCCGGAGCCGCCGCCGCCCGAGCCGGAGAAGCCGAAGTGGACGCGGCACGGCTTCGGTATCCGCGGCGGCATCTCGATCATCCCGACCTGGGCGGTCCGCGGCTACGTGCAGAGCCTGACGAACGCGCTGTGCCGCGGTGACTCGGTCCCGGGCGGCAAGTTCGGCGCAGGCCTGAGCCGCGTCGACGGCTGCAACTTCTACATCGGCGGCGAGTACATCTACCGCTTCTCCAAGAACTTCGACATCGTCCCGGCCGTCGCCTACCACCGCCTCAAGGCGCCCGACGGCCTGTGGCTCGACGACAGCGAGCGCGATGCGATGGGCAACCCGAACCTCGGGGCCGCCGACTACACGCAGGTCAACTTCAGCTTCGTCGCCCTGCAGGTCGACTTCATCGGCCGCGGGACGGTCGTCGAGACGCCCGACTTCGCGTTCCAGCTCGGCGGCGGCGGCGGCCTCGGCCTCGGCATCATCACCGGCAAGGGCCTGTGGCAGACGCCGCTCGGCAGCCCGGCCACCGGCTCGACCGACGGCAACCCGCAGGCGACCTGCAACTCGGTCTCCGACTACTCCGACTTCACCAAGTGCACGCCGCACTGGTCCCCCGACCCCGACAACCCGGGCGCGCCGCCGCCGGCCGCGGGGAGCCTGCAGCTCGACGATCAGCCCGGCGGGAACCCGGGCCGCTTCGCCAAGTGCAACAAGGACGGCTGCAACGAGGCCGACCTCAACGTGCTCGGCCGCGCGAAGGGCATCAACCTGCCGGTCATCCCAATCGTCAACCTGCTGCTCACCGCCCGCTTCCTCATCAAGGACACGTTCGGCATCAACCTCACCGGCGGCTGGAACACCGGCTTCTACTTCGGCGGCAGCCTCCAGTACTTCTTCGGCTCGAAGTGACGGAGCTGCAGGACATGCTCCTAGGAGCATGTCCTGTGGGGCATGAGCATTGAGGCATGTCCTTCGGGACATGCTACTGGCGACACCTTCCGCAGCTCATGCGGAATGCGACGGGTAGGTCGAACCTTCGCCGTTCGCGATGTCGTGCGTGCTCGGATTCAGCGGCAGAGTTCGTCGCGCCGGAGCGAGGCCGGCGGCGCAGAGCGTGAAGCACGGAGGAATGGCCGCCTCGGCGGGTGCGGGCGGGATCACGGCGGGTATGTCCCCGGGGACAGGTGGTGGACTCGCGTCGCCCTCGCCGTCCTTCAGCGACAGAGTTCGCCGCGCGGAGCGAGACCGGCGCCGTCGAGCGTGAACTGCGGAGGAATGGCTGCCTCGGCGGGCGAGGTCGCGGCGGGTGTGTCCGCAGGGACAGGTGGCGGGTTCGCGTCGCCATCGTCACCCTCGCCGTCCGACGGAGGGCTGGCCGTGTCCTCGTCCTCCCAGCCGGCGTCGTCGTCACCCGCGGCAACAGAGCTGCCCCCGAGCGCGGGATCGACGGTCTGGGCGCCGTACCTGATGATGACGAGGTCCTGTCGGCGCGTGCTGGGGCCGGCCAAGCGGGTGCGACGCGGCAACACCGTGCCGTCGACCGGGTGCAGATCCTCGTGCAGGAGCGACCACATGCGCGCGAGCTCGCCGTCGGACCGGCGTTGCCACAAAGTGCCGCCGGCGGGCCACCACACGCCGTCGACGAAGGCAAAGCGCAGCTCCTGTTCGTAGCCGGGGGCGCGCAGGCGCAGGACCTCGTGACCGTGGCGGGGATCCCAGGACTGCGCCACGACCTCGTAGGGCGGAGCGAGCACCGGCGCTCCGCCGAGCACCAGCGAGACCAGCTCGCGCGCGGCGAACGGCACCCCGAGCAGCCGCTGGATCGCGCAGTCGGCCGGCGGCCCGGCGAAGAAGCCAGTCGGCAGGTTGTCGGCGGCGACGTTGCGCAGGGTGTAGCCGCGCTCGTTGAAGGCGAGGGACACGAACTCGTGACCGGCGATCTGGATCTGCCCGGAGAAGCGGCCTGGCTTTTGGGCCAGGAACATCAAATTCCCGCTCGGGGCGCGACCGATCCGGATCTTGGCGACAGGGACCTGCAAAGCGGAGATCTTCGGCGCCGCTGCGCCCAGCAAGGCGTCGGGTTTGGGCGCCTGACCGGTCGCGTAGGGCGGGAGGATCTCGGGCGGACGGCACCCTGCCGCGGCAGCGGCGAGAAGCGCGGCGAAGACGGGAGCGAGGAGACGCGAACGCACGCCCCGGAACCTTAACCCGTCCCGGCACGACATGCACGCGGCCGCCAGGAGCCGCGCGAGCCCGGCGAAGGAGCGGAACTCGCGGGCGCGGCCTTGCAAGGCGATCGGACGCGGTCGCCGAGGAGCGGTGGGCGAATGAGATTGTCGGGGAGGATTGCAGGTGGGCGAGGGCGAGTGGGCGTGCTTGTCGAGATGCCGAGGGCGAGAGAACCTCGGGGACGGGTTGCAGGTAGGCACGGTGATGGGGCGCGAGTGTTGTGACGCCGCGTGCGAGTGAGACGTCGGGGCGTGGGCAAGCGCGGAGGATTGGATGCGGATAACGAGAAGCCGCGTGCGAGTGAGATGGTCGCGCGAGCGCAAGGTGGGAGGGAGTTTGGTAGCGGGTGCCGAGAAGCCCCGTGCGAGTGAGGGGTTCGGGAAGTGGGTGCGAGTCGGTGCGCTTGCGAAAGGCCGAGGGGAGCGAGCCGTGTCGAGCTGTTGCGCGAGAGCGACGTGAGCCGCGAGACGGATGCGCTCGGAGTCAGGCGAAGAGCTCGGAGGACCGCGAACCGGCGCCTTCTTGTCGTCGGTGCGAGGTGAAGGAGGGACGCTCGCCGAGCGCTGCGCGCCGGTCGCGGTCTCCCGAGGCGAGAGGAAGCGAGGGTTCGCCGAGGCGAACCGAGCGAATGATTCTGACTTTCAGGACATGTCGATGTGGACAGGACGTCGAACCAGCCGGGGCACGGGCACGGACGCGACGAGCGTCATCGCATGGAGGAGTGCAGACCGTCGCGATGAGCGGGGCCACAGAGTATCCCTCGCCCGTCGCGCCCGTGCCCGTGCCCCGACTAGTCGGAGCGCGCAGGCTTCAGGGCTTGGTCGCCAGCTCGTCCTTCGGGACCTCGCGCAGGTTGGTCTCGCCCTTGAGCACGAGGTACTGCTTGAGCTTGGCGTAGGTCTTGGGCCCGATGCCCTTGATCCGGACGAGGTGGTTGGTCTCCTGGAACGGCTTGCTGGCCCGGTAGTCGACGATCTTCTTGGCCATCGCCGGGCCGATGCCCGGCAACAGCTCGAGCTGCTCGACGGTGGCGGTGTTGAGGTTGACCTGGCCCTCGAGCGTGGGCGCCGCGAAGGCCGGCGTGGCGGCCAACAGCGTGGCGGTGAGTGCGGACAGGGACAGGAAGTTGCGGATCTGCTTGAACATGGTGTCTCCGTTCGGCATTGCGCCGACGCAGGACCTTGAGCAAGCCGGACGCCGCGACTGAGATCGAAGCATTTCAAGCGCTTGGGAGCATGGCCCCGAATTCAGGTGGCCCGCCGGCGGGACGCCCTGTCAGCCGGCTGGACAGCAGGAGGGATGCAGCCGTGCGGCCCGACGATCCTCCTCGATGCCGTGACTGAGCATGTCCTTCAGGACAGCCTAAAAAGCACGCCGCTCTCCTCGAGCGGCAGCGTTTCAAACGACTCGCTCGCCGCGGGCTCGACGGCCAGGCCGATCTTCTCGATCGGCAGCGACGTTTTTAAAAGATTACTCGCCGGCCTTGGGCTCGACGGGCATGCAGATCTTCTCGATCGGCAGCGACTCGGGGTTGGTCGGCGAGAAGGCGACGTAGACGCCGTTGCTGCCGGTCTCGCGGCACTCGTAGCCGTCGCGGCAGCCGCGGTCGCTGTTGCACTCCTTGCGGCAGGAGATCCGCGCGCTCAGGAGGTCGGCGCACAGGCCTTCGGGCAGGCACAGCTCCTGGTCGGTGCAGCGGTTGTAGATCGTCGGGTCGTCGAGCTCGCGGCACTTGTACTGCGGGTCGTCGGGCGACAGCTTGTCGTCCGGGCCGACGGGGCGGCGATCTTCACAGTCGGGATCGCACGCGACGCTCAGGAACTCCGTGTTGAAGACCTGAATGCAGGCGCCTTCTTTTGGGCACGAGCCGGGTGTGCAGCCCTCGATGGTGCATTCGCCCTTGCCGTTGGAGTCGGGGTTGCCGTTGCTGTCGATGAGGTACGAGAGGTCGCAGATTCGCTCGCCGCGAAAGCTGCAGTCGGTGCTCACCCGGCACGCGCTGCCGATCTTTCGCTGACAGGCGCCGAGCGCGACGACTTGCGCGAGCAGCGCAACGACGATCAGGAGGCGGCTGGAGGCCATAGGCGCGCGCGGAGCATACACGGCCCTCTACTTTGGGTCACGCCGCGATCCGTGGCACCCTCGTAGGCCGTGCATCCGACCCTCGACGAGCTGCTGGTCCAGTTCCGCGGGCTCCTCGACGCCCACCGCGCCGGGATGGCACCGAGCCGCTCCGGCGAAGGCAACCTCCGTTGCGACGGCTGCCTCGATTGCAACCGCTGCCGCTTCTGCGTCCAGTGCGTCCGCTGCAACGACTGCAGCAACTGCGAGCTGTGCCACGACTGCCGCGCCTGCACCCGCTCGCGCATGAGCCGCTCGTGCGTCCGTTCGGGCCACCTCGAATTCTGTGAAGGTTGTGAGGATTCGCAGTACCTCGTGCTCTGCGTCGACTGCACCGGCTGCACTCAGTGCTTCGCCTGCGTCGGCCTGAAAAACGAGGAATTCTGCGTGCTCAACCAGCGCTATTCGCGCAAGGACTACTTCCCGGCCGTGCAGGCGCTCAGGCGGCGGCTCGAGGAGGCGATCGCCGGCGGCAGCCTGTTGACGGAGATCGCCGCGATCGGCCGCGGCGCTTGGCCGCCTCGCGGGTTCGACATCCCGAAGGAATTCACCGCGGCGATCTCCGCGCCCATGGAGGCCGCGGCCCCGCTCGAGTCGGCCGAGGTCGCGGTCGACGACGACGTCGATCCCTGGGCCGACGATGCCGCGCCGAGCCACGAGCCGGGCGAGGCCGTCGATCGCGAGCCCGTCGCAGTGTCGTGGGTGTACCAGCCCGCTCGCCCGTTTTGAGGCGCGAGCCCGCGGCCTGTGGTAAGCGCCCGCCATGCTGATGGCAGGGCGCACTCTGGCGATCATCGGTTGCGGGACCATGGGTGAGGCGATCGTCGCCGGCCTGCTGCGCGCGGGGCTGCTCGCGCCGACCCAGATCGTCGCGACCACGCGCCGGCACGAGGCCGCCGAGGCCGTCCGCCAGCGCCACGGCGTCCGGATCGCCACCGACAACCTCCAGGCCATCGCCGAGGCCGACGCGGTGCTGATCGCGGTCAAGCCTCAGCGCGTCAGCAAGGTGCTCCACGAGGAGGGCGTGCGCGCGGCGCTGGTCGACAAGCCGGTCATCAGCATCGCCGCCGGCGTCACGCTCGCGCAGCTGCAAGGCTGGTTGCCCGAAAGCCCTGTCATTCGGGCCATGCCCAATACGCCATGTCTCATCGGACAGGGAATGACGGTGCTCGCGCGCGGCCAGCGAGCCGGCGACGCCGAGGTCGCGCTGGCGAAGAAGTTGTTCGACACGGTGGGCCTGTGCCTCGAGGTCGAGGACAAGCTGATGGACGCGGTGACCAGCCTCGGCGCCAGCGGCCCGGCGTTCGTCTACGTGATGATCGAGGCGATGGCCGACGGCGGCGTGATGATGGGCCTGCCCCGCCCGGTGGCGCTGCAGATGGCGGCGCAGGTGTTCCAGGGCGCGGCGCGCATGGTGCTGTCGACCGGCTTCCACCCGGCAGCCCTGAAGGACCAGGTCACTACCCCCGCCGGCTGCACGATCGCCGGCATCCTGACCATGGAGGACGGCCGGATCCGCTCCGTCCTGGCGCGCACGATCCAGGAGGCCGCCAAGGTCGCCAGTGAGCTCGGCCGCGACAGCTCGGCCGAGAAGTGACCGTACGGCGGCCTGCGCGGCTCGTAGGCGCGAGGCACCACCGGCCGAAAATTTGCCTCGAGAGCGCGCGGGCTCGAAGATCGCGCGCGCGCGCCTCGGGCCCGCCGCGCGCCCGGCTTCATGCGCACCTTGCTCAGCCTCGTGTTCCTGGTGGCGATCCTGTGGGCGAGCTGCACGGTCAAGCTCGGCGCCTACACGCTCTCGGAGCACGTCGACCGGATCGGCGAGACGCCGCAGGCGAAGGAGTTGCTCGACGGGACGCGAGGGCGGATCTCGCCGATGCTCGAGGACATGAAGCAGCGGATCTTCGGCGAGTACGTCGAGGCGCCCACGCGCGCGACGAACACGAAGGAGCCCACAGGCGAGCGCCGCCGGTCGCCGCCCCGGCCGTCGCAAGCCGCGGTCCGCTCCGCTCCGCCGCCCGAGCCGCCCGTTGCCCGGGAGCGGGCCTCCTCGCCGAACCGCGGACCGTCGAGCGCGGATGACGCTCGCCTGCCCGGCACTCGCCAAGCGGCGCTCCGTCGCGGCGAGCAGTGAGCGACCCCGACATGTTTTAAGAGACATGTCTGTGGCGTTCGCTGCCAGTGGCCCCGGCGCCGCCGGCTTGCGCGCATTCGCGACCTCGACGCGGCGGACCTTCGATATCCTGGCCGCGTGGTGCTCGCCCTCCTCCTCGCGCTCGCGCTGACGTCAGCGCCGACGAGCGCGTCGACCGGGCCGGCCGCGAGCGAAACGACCGCTGCGACGCCCACGACCCCGGCGAGCCCGCTCGGACGAGCGCGGCTGCGCGGACGCGTGATGGTCTACGGCAGCCGCGATCCGGTCGCCGGCGCGCGCCTGCTCGGCGACGAGAACTCGGCCGAGACCGACAAGACCGGCCACTTCGAGCTGTGGCTGCCGCCCGGGGAGCACAAGCTGCTGATCCGCGCGGCTGGCTTTCAGGACCTGTCCGTAAGTATCAAGCTGGAGGACCGCCAGGATCTGGTCTACGAGTACCGCCTCGCGCCCGACGTCGCGGGCAACAAGTTCCGCACGGTGGTCCGGCAGCAGCGCGAGGTCGCGGTGTCGAGCACGACGCTGCGCGACGAGGAGATCCGCGCGATCCCGGGGACCTTCGGCGATCCGTTCCGAGTGGTCGGCAGCTTGCCCGGGGTGTCGCAGCTCGCGGGCTTCCTGCCGTACGTGGTGGTCCGCGGCGCGGCGCCCGGCAACACCGGCTACTACCTCGACGGCGTGCGCGTGCCGATCCTGTTCCACGTCGCGCTCGGGCCGTCGGTCATCCACCCCTACTTCATCGACCAGGTCGACTTCTACGCCAGCGGGGCCCCGGTGCGGCTCGGACGCTACGCCAGCGGCATCATCGAGGGTCGCACGCGCGCGGCCCGACGCGACCGCGCCTACGGCGAGTTCGACGTCCGACTCACCGACGCCGGCGGCCTCGTCGAGATCCCGCTCAACTACAAGTACGATCGGGCATGTCTCGCGGAACAGCGAAAAAAGGTCAGGTCTAAAAAGACAGGTCGAGTCAAGCGCGAGGAGTGCCGGCGCGGGCCGGCGCGGGGCTCGCTGACGTTCGCGGGCCGCTACAGCTACACCGCCGGCGTGCTGACGCTGGTGCAGGCCAACCTCAAGCTGCGCTTCTGGGACTATCAGGCGCGCTTCGACCACGCGCTCGGCAAGCGCGCGACTTACACCGCGTTCGCGCTCGGCAGCTTCGACGAGCTGGGCGAGAAGTCGAACCCGACCCCGTTCGTGCGCTTCGAGTTCTACCGGCTGGTGCAGAAGATCCGCCACGAGCTGCCGCGCGGCGGCGTAGCGACCTACAGCCTCGGTCTCGGCCTCGATCGCACCGGCCTGTCGCGCACGCGCAGCAACGAGTGGCTCGTCGCGCCGCGCGTCGACGTGCGCGTGCCGGTCGGCGAGAGCGGCAACGCGGAGTTCGGGGCCGGCATCGATCAGGAGGTGCAGATCTTCCGTGGCGCGACTGCGGCGACGGCGAGCGAGGGGTGGAAGCTCGAGAGCCTGACGCAGCTGTTCAGCGACCGCGTGGTCTCGGCCACCGGGATGTACGCCGAGCTGCTGTGGCGCAAGGGCCGGTTCGACATCCGCCCCGGCGTGCGCGCCGACCTCTACGCCCAGGTCGGCCACTCGCCGGTGCTGCCGCAGGCGCGCACCGTCACGCACGCGTTCGGCATCGACCCGCGGATCCTCGTGCGCGAGAAGGTCGGCGAGCGCTGGACGCTGCGGCAGAACGTCGGCGTGTATCACCAGCCGCCGAGCTTCCCGGTCCCGCTGCCGGGGCTCGAGAGCTTCGGCTTCGAGCGCGGCCTGCAGCGCAACATCCAGGGCAGCGTCGGCTACGAGCTGGTGCTCGGCAACAAGCTGGCGATCACGCAGGACGTGTACCTCGGCCGGCTGACGAACCTGCAGGACTACGACCTCGCGTCGCTGTCGTCGGGCAAGCTGCAGGAGATCGACGACCTCGTGATCTCGGCCAAGGGCTGGTCGTACGGGCTCGAGACGATGGCGCGCCTGCTGCCCGGTCAGCGCGCGTACGGGTGGGCCGCGTACACGCTGTCGCGCTCGACCCGCGAGTACGAGTACGGCGGACGCGCCGCTTCGAACTGGGATCAGCGTCACATCGTCAACGTCGTGCTCGGCTATCGCATCAGCGATCGCTGGAGCTTCGGCGGTCGCCTGCACTTTCATTCAGGTCGCCCGTACACCGTCCAAATCGGCGATCAGACGGCTTCTGAGGCGCTCCTGTACAACCGCAACAACCGTCGCTTGCCCGCTTACTTCCAGCTCGACCTGCGCGCCGAACGAACCTGGCGCTTCCGCGCGTGGAGCCTGCACTTCGTCGCAGACCTGCTCAACTCCACGTATTCGAGCGAAGTGATCGCGTGCGTACTCCAAGGAAATTCGGACGCCGCATCATCGGGAGCAGGTTCGATCGTCAGCGATGCGGCTTGCGGCTCGCGTGGCTTAAGATACATTTTGCCCTCTCTAGGCCTACGTGGGGTGTTCTAGGCGGGGGCCAACAAGCCCCGAAGGACAAGTCCCATGGGACATGCCCGTGTGAGCATCCGCAACGGAGGACGGTTCGAAGCACCAAGTAACTTGTGTCATGATGGGGCTCGGGACATCCGACCGAGGAGCTCAAGATGAACGAAGTTGCACAGGAAATCGGACGACGGATCAGGCTGTGGCGCACCGCGACTCCGCCGCCCAAGACCCGCCGCAAGCGTGAGGGCGAGACCGGCTGGCGGCCGCACCTGACGATCGAAGAGCTGGCCAAACAGACAGGTCTGACGGTCACCACGGTCAACAAGCTCGAGCTCGGCTACAAGGCTCCGCGTATCGAGTCGCTCCTGCTCCTCGCCCAGGCGTTCGGCTGCGAGCCGACCGACCTGCTCCCCAAGACCAAGGCGAAGAGCGGTCCCAAGGGCGAGCTTCTCGACGAGCTCCACGCGGTCGCCGCCCAGTTGTCGCCCAAACAGATCCGCGACCTCGTCAAGGTCGCTCGTACGCTCGAAGGCGGTTGAGTCCCACAAGGCCCGAACGGCCGGTCGGTCCAGGCCGCGGGCCGCGTCGCAAGTTGGCAACGGTAGCCAAGCGCCGTTGCCATTTTTTCTTGGGTCCCCTGCTCCCGGTTGTCCTCCCGTCCCCGTAGCTCCTCGACATCCCGCTGGCCCGCGACGTGCAAGACGGTCGGCACCATGCGCCTCCGTTCTCGCCCAGCCCTCTTTACCCGCGTATTCGTCGATGCTGCTACCACCCGCCCGCTCCTCCACGACTTGCTGGAGCAGCGCCGCGCGGCCGAACCCCTGACGCGCGAGCCCGCAGCGCCCGTCACCGCTCCGGCGGCCCTGCCGCACGCCGCATGACACGTGCAGCCGCGCGCGAGGTCGGGAACCAACCTGGACCCTCGCGCGTCTTTCCGCCACGATGAACCCCGTGTCTCGCTGGCGCTCGCTTCTGGCCTTCTCGCTCGGCGCTGCGGCGATGTGGTGCGTGCAGTCGGGGCTCCCCGACGCGCAGGCAGGCAACAACCTCGGCACCGACGCCTACGGCAAGGCGCTCCGCACCGTCCTCGATCGCTATGTCGACCCGGTCGAGCCGAGCCGTGTACTGGCAGAGTCGCTGAAGCGGATCGTCAGCGGCCTCGATCGTCACAGTCACTATCTCACCGCCGACGAGCGGACGCTGCTCAAGCAGCGCAGCCGTGGCGGCACGACCGGGATGATCGTCGAGTTCCAGCGCGCCGAGGCCGGCTCGCGCAAACCGGCGCGGCTCGAGGTGTCGGCGGTGCTGCCCGGCTCACCGGCCGAGAAGGTCGGTCTTCAGCCCGGCGACTCCATCTTGAAAATTCGTGATCAGGACGTCGCCTTCATGCTGTCGCGCGCCGAGGTCGACGTGCTGCTGCTCGGCGGCGACGGTGAGACCATCGATCTCACCGTGCAGCGACGCAACGATCCCGGCCCCACCGCGCAACGCCTGGTGCTCTCGGGTCAGTCGCTCCCGGTCGTCAGCGGCGCGCTCGTCGAGCACGTTGGCCGCAAGTTCGCCCACGTGCGGATCCGTGCGTTTCGTGCCGGCGTGGCCGACAGCGTGCGCAACTCCTTGAAGGAACTGCGCCGCTCCGCCGGTGCCGCGGGCCTCGGCGGCGTGGTGCTCGACGTGCGCGGCAATCCTGGCGGCGACGTCGGCGAGGCGGTGCTGATCGCCGACACGTTCGTCGGCGAGGGCGTGCTCGTGCGGACGCGCGGGCGCGGCGGGCAGATCCTCCGCGAAGAGCGAGCGACGCAGGCGGCCACCGACGACGCGACGAAGGTCGTGGTGCTGCAAGATCACCGCTCGGCCTCGGCCTCGGAGCTGCTGGCGATCGCGCTGCAGGATCACGGGCGCGCGAAGGTGATCGGCGAGCGCAGCTACGGCAAGGGCACGGTGCAGGACGTCATCGGCCTCGACGACGGCTCGGTGCTGACGCTGACGATCGCGCGCTACTTCTCGCCGAAGGATCGCCTGATCGACGGAGTCGGCGTCGAGCCGGACGTCGCGGTCGCCGACATGGCGACGCAACCGGAGGCCGCGCTGCGCGCGGCGCTCGCGGCCCTGTAAGTGAAGCGGACTAGTCCAAGAGGACAGGGTCTTTCGGCCCTGTTGTAAGAGACATGTACTAAGGGGAAGTCGATTCCGCGGTTCAACCCCTCGCGCCGGCCGCCGATCGCGGGGCGCGAGCACGCGGGCGCGAGCGAGGGGTGGAGGCCACCCGGCCGCCCGGCTAGCTGAGGAGGATGCGCTTGGCGGCGCTGGCGCTGGTGGCCAGCTCGCGCTCGCGCGAGCCGAACTTGCCGCCGAGGCAGGCGACGTAGAGGGTCTCGCCGAGGACCTCGATCGTCTTGACGCTGAGGCCGCGCTCCTGGCCGTCGCGCTTGACGGTGGCGCGCGCGCGGCCGCGACCGACGAGCGGGGCGACGGCGGCGAGCATGGTCAGGTCGAGATCGGTCGTGCTCTGGGAGACGACGAAGCCGCTCTCGTCGGCGATGATCACGAGGTCGAGCTCGCCGCGGTTCACCGCGCCGTCGAACGCCGCGATCAGCGCCGACCTGGTGTCCTGGAAGCGGTTGCGGCGCCGCTCGTAGAGAGGCTTGCCGGGGCGCGGGAGGGGGGGCAGGCGCAGGGGACGCTTCTCGATCTGCTGGGTTTCCATGGGTGGCTCCGTTCTCTGGCGCGGGGTGGTAAGTGAGCGCGAGTGTATGTCCTACATGTGTGCTCTCCAAAAAGTCGGCGAACTCGGGTCCTGCGCCGATCGGCGGGAGTTGCGCAAAACCGCTGACGGCCCCGGATGAACTCACTTCAGACCAAATGAGAGACTCATCATGAGCGCAAAACGGCTACACTTGCGCCATGCCGATCGAGGGCGCGGAAGTCGAACAAGTCCGCCAGGCGCTGCTGCGATACGCCGGTTGGGACCAGGTCCCAGAGGAGACGATGACCGAGCTATGTCTCGGCGCGAACCTCGTCGAGGTGAAGCGCAAACGCTCAGTCTTCCGCCGGGGTGAGCCAGGTCCCGGTCTGTTCGTGGTGAAGTCGGGCGAATTCAAGCTGAGCCTCATCTCCTCCGAGGGCCGCGAGCAGATCCTGTACCTCGCGGAGCCCGGGAAGCTGATCGGCGAGGGCTTCCTGCCGCGCGACGTCCAGTGCGCAGCCTCGGCCTTCGCCATGCTCGACTCGGAGGCGTGGCAGTTCGAGACGGACCCGGTGATCAACCTTATAGGGCGTTCTCAGCCGCTGGCGTTCGCGCTGATGCGGCACATGGCGTTCCGCGCCAACCGCCTGATCGACCTCGTACTCGACCTGTCCCTTCGGTCAGTCGAGCGCCGACTCGCGTCGTTCCTGCTGTCGCTGGCGATGCGCGCCGGGGCCGAGCCGGGCAAGCCGTGCGTGATCCCGCGGCAGCTCGACATGAACACTGTTGCGGCCCGTCTGGGCACCGTTCGAGAGGAGATCTCGCGGGCCCTCAATCGCATGCAGCGCGAGGGCATCCTGAGCCTCAGCCGCCAGGAGATCGTGGTCCTCGACCTCAACGCCCTCGAGCGCGTGACCTACGAGTGAGCCGATGCGCTTCCCCAGGTTGGTGAGCGCCGCCGCCGTGGCGCTCGTCTGCGCGTGCGGCGAGCCGGCGACGTCCAGGAAGGCAGGCCAGGAAACGCCTGCCGCCAAGGCCGAGAAGCCCGCGACGCCATCGGGCGAGAAGGCGAGCGAGGCGCCGGGGTCCGCCGCGAGGCCGTCAGGCGACACCTGCCGCAGCTGGGCCGAGCTCGATCCGGCGACGCTGCCGCCGCTGCCCGAAACGCCGTACACGCCGACCTTCGATCGCGTGTGGCGGACGGTGCTCGAGAAGCACTTCGACCCGACCCTGGCGTGCAAGGACTGGCCGGCGCTGCGCGCCGAGTACGGCGCCAAGCTCACCACGGTGGCCGACGCGCCCGCCGCGTACAAAGTGATGAACGACCTGCTCGAGACGCTCGGGCAGAGCCACTTCAAGGTGGTGCCTCCGTTCGGCGGCGCCGAGCCCGACGACACCCGCGGCGGTCCGGCGCGCGTGCCGATCCACGTGCGCATGATCGGCGAGCAGCTGGTGGTCGTCGACCCGAAGGTCGGCGGCGTCGCCAGCGGCGTGCCCGCCGGCGCGGCGCTGGTGAAGATCGGCGACAAGACCGCCGAGGCGCTGATCGAGCGCGCCCGCAGCGAGGCGATGCGCCCGGGCGAGGTGGCCTATCACGCGGCGTTCGAGGCGGGGCGGGCGCTGTCGTGCCAACCTGGCCAAAAGCGCAGCCTGACGTATCTCGATCCCCAGTCCAAGGACAGCGAGGTGACGAAGGAGGTCGCCTGCGTCACGCCGCCCGGGGAGCTGGTGTCGCTGGGCAACCTCCGCGACCTGCCGACCACGGTCGAACACCGCATGCTGGCGAGCGAGAGCGGCGGGAAGAAGATCGGCTACATCGCGTTCAACTACTGGATGCTGCCGATGGTCGAGCGCGTGAAGGCGGCGATGACCGACCTGCGCGGGCAAGGCATGGAGGCGCTGGTGCTCGACCTGCGCGGCAACCCCGGCGGTGTGGGAGCGATGTCGATCCCGGTCGCGCGCCTCCTGCTCCAAGAGTCAGGTAGCCTCGGCAAGCTGCAGTTCCGCGAGTTCACGCAGGAGTTCAACGTGGCCGGCGATCCGCAAGCGTTCGCGGGGCCGGTGATCGTGCTGGTCGACGAGGGCACTGCGAGCACGTCGGAGATCTTCGCCGCCGGGCTGCGCGACCTCGGGCGCGTGCGCGTGGCGGGGTCGCGGGCCTCGGCCGGGGCGGCGCTCCCGTCCCTGCTCGAGCGGCTCGACAACGGCGCGCTGCTGCAATACGTGGTCGGTGACTACCACTCGGCCAAGGGCACCGTGGCCGAGGGCGACGGCGTGCGCCCCGACATCGTCGCGACCGAGACCCGCGCCGAATTCGTCGCCGGCCGCGACCCGGTGCTGGCCGCCGCGGTGGCGGCGTTCGACAGCAAGAGTCCCTGAGAACATGTCCCAAGGAGCTACCCGCATGCGACGGCTGCAAGTCCTGTGTCTGACCGCCTTGATGGCCCTCGGCGGGTGCGACGGCGGCGAGGCGAAGAAGGCCGAGGCGACGAAGGCGACGCCGGCGACCGAGGCCAAGCCGGCGGAGGCGGCGACACCGGCGGCGAACGCCCTGCCCGACGCGGCGGAGCTGCTGGCGAAGGTGGTCGAGGCGAGCGGCGGCGCGGCCAAGCTCGACGAGATCAAGAGCTTTTATCAGGAGATGCAGGTCGAGATCCTCGGCGCGGGGATCTCCGGCGCCGGCAAGACCTGGTCGAAGGGCGACGATTTTTATCTCGAGATCACGCTGCCGGGCGTGGGCGTGAGCACGGGCGGCGGCAAGGCCGGGAAGCTGTGGACGCTCGACCCGATCCAGGGGCTGCGCGAGCTGACGGGCAAAGAAGCGGCGATGGCCGAGATGGGCACGTCGCTGAACATCGCCCACGACTGGAAGCGCTTCTTCGACAAGGCCGAGACGACCAAGGTCGAGGAGGTCGCGGGCAAGAAGTTCGCCGAGGTGACGCTCACCGCGAGCAAGTCGGGCAACACCGTGACGCTGCGTATCGACCTCGGCGACAACCGGGTGGTGACGCAACGGCTCAAGCAGTTCAGCTCGATGGGCGAGATCCCCGTCGAGGTCACGCTGTCCGACTACCGCCAGCAAGACGGGGTGTGGTTCGCGTTCGAACAGGTCGCCGACATGAAGCTGCAGAAGCTCAAGACGACGACCACCAAGCTCGAGCTCAACGCGCCGGTCGACGAGACGAAGTTCGCAGTGCCGGGCTCCGAGCCGCCGGCGGACGCGAAGGCGCCCGAGGCGAAGACCGACGCGAAGAAGTGAAGCTGTCCGCAGGGACAGGTCTGCACCGAGCTCCATGGCTGTCCGGTGAGACGGATAGACGCGGAGCCGAGAGAGCGTTGCGATCCGACGCTCACGGCTGAGCACGGAATACGCGTGGCTGTCGGGGAGGACAGAGACGAGAGTCGCGGCCCCGAGCAGGCGCGGCTGGCCGAGAGGACGGACGCGAGAGCCGCGGCCGAACTCTCGGACGGCAGCTTCTATCGGCCCTTTTATTAAAGCTGCCCGATGGGGCTGCGGATATTCGGTGTTTGCGGAGACGGCGGCGGCGCCGTCTCGGTCGCGGCTGTCTTCGAGGACAGCCGCGGGCGTTTTACGCGGACGAGTCGCTCAGAGCTGCTGGGCGCAGTACATCGGCTCGCCGAGCGCCTGGATCAGGCCGAGCTGGGTCTCGAGCCAGTCGACGTGGTCTTCCTCGGAGACGAGCATGCGCTCGAGCATCTCGCGGGTGGCGTTGTCGCCGAGGTCGCGGCACAGGGCGATGCAGGTGTTGAAGCGCTGGACGGCGTCGTACTCGAGCTTGAGGTCGAGTTCGAACTGCTCCTTCACCGACTCGCCGACGTTGACCTTGTTGTAGCGCTGGACGTTGGGGATCCCGTCGAGGAAGAGGATCCGCTCGATGAGGTCGTCGGCGTGCTTCATCTCGTCGATCGACTCGTCGCGAACTTTGTGGGCGATCTTGTTGTAGCCCCAGTTCTTACACATCTTCGCGTGGATGAAGTACTGGTTGATCGCCGTGAGCTCGGCTGTCAGCACGTCATTCAGCGCGTGGAGGATCTTGTCGTTGCCCTTCATCGTGGGCGCACGCTAGCACGGGCTCGCACGAGCCGCCGGCAGCAGCGCCGCGGTGAAAAAGACGTTCAACTTCGGCGCGAAGCCTCAGGTCGCTTCGCTGCCGCCGACGCTGCCGTTGTGATGCTCGTGCCGCGCCGGCGCGGCGCTCTCGAGGAGCTGCCGGATCTGCTGGACGCACGCGCCGCAGCCCGTGCCCGCCTGACAGGTCTGCCGGATCTGCTTCAGCGTGCAGGCCCCTCGGCGAGCCTCCGCGAGGATCGTGCGACACGAAACACCCTTGCACAGACAGACGATCATGATGCGGTACGCGTCCTGGTCCTGAGGCTGGCGGTGAAATTCATTGTCAAAATGACCCTCTCAGGGTGCCCACCTCGAGGTCGGTTCGCAAGGAGTTTGAAAGTGATTTTCAGGATTGATTCCGCTCGCGCGGCCGGCGCGCCGATGCAGTGGGGAGTGCGGAGGGCGCGCTTCCATGAATTCAGGCCCGTGGCGGCTGCTTGGGCATGCGGACGAGTCCGCCCGCTGAACCGTGATCCTGGCTCACGCCACGCGGGGAGCGGGAGATCGGCACGCGAGGCAGGGGCGATGACGAGCCTGCGTGGCGCTGCGCTGGTGGCGAGCGAGATCAAAGCGAGGCGCTGCGCTGGCCGCTGGCGAAGAAGGTGAGGCGGTGGAGGGAGCGAGCCTTTGGTAGCTCGGCTGGAGCCGCTGAATCACACGCACGAGGGGAGAAGAGCTCGATCCCCGTGACTGGCTGTGGACAGTCCTTTGCATCACGCTCACGAGGCCAGAGGATTCGTCTGCCTCACGAAGCGACATGCGGCGTGAGATGCGAGTGACAGGGGAGTATTGTCTGCACCGGAAGTGCCGAGCGTCACCACGACTCGAGCGGTGCGGTTGCGGCGTCTGCATCACCGAGCGGCGCACGTCACGAGATGCGAGGAGCGCACGAGGCAAGGGCGATGCGCTCGAGATGCGAAGCCCACGCCGGCGCGGGCTTCGAGGTTAGCTGCGACTCGAGTGATGCGGTGCGCGTCGCTGAATCACCGAGCGGCGCGCGTCACGAGATGTGGGGGGCGCATCGAAGAAAGAGTGACGCGCTCGAGATGCGAAGCCCGCGCCGGCGCGAGGGCGGGCGCGGGCTTCGGCGGTTCTCTGCGGCTCACATCCGCGAGACGCGGCGGGCGAGCGCGAGGGCCACGAGGGCGTGCGTGGCCAGCCACAGGCGGTCGATGGTCGGGCCGCCGGGCAGGCCGTTCAGCAGCGTCGGCAGGACGATCGCGCCGTGGAGGAGCAGGGCCGCGTAGCCGAGGTTGAGGCCGACGAGCACGCCGCGGAGCGGGCGGAAGCCGACGAGCAGCAGGGTGGCGAGCACCGGCAGCAGCGCCGACAGGAAGATCGGCGAGCCGATCGCGGTGGCGCCCGCGAGGTCGGCCGCCGCGTAGGCGATCGGCGCCAGGCCGAACGCACCGGCGGCGAGACCTGCCCCGAGGAACATGCTCGCAAAGGCAGCCACGCGCGCGCGACGGCTGGCCAGGCCGGCGGCGCCGAGGCCGGCGAGGCCGGCGAGCCCGAGCAGGCCGAGCAGGCCGCCGCGCTCGACCTGGTAGCTCTCGATGGAGGCGTCGACTGCGGCCACGGCGTCGATGACGCCCGCGCCGTACTCCTTGTCCCACTCGATGTTGTTGGGGTGCTTCGCGGTCTTCTTCAAGATCCGCTCGACCTCGGGCGGGTTGTTGACGCCGCGCGAGACGACCAGCGCGGCGACGCCGGCGGCGTGCGGCGAGGCCATCGAGGTGCCCTGCAGCCACATGTAATCGTTCTTCATCGGATCCTGCAGGAGGATGGTGTTCTGCAGGATGCCGTCGGGGTAGCCGTCGCCGTTCTTGTCGACGCGGGTGTCGCCGCCGGGCGCGGAGACGTCGAGGTCCTTGCCCCAATTCGAGTACCAGGTGCGCACGCCCATCGCGTCGACCGCAGCGACCGCGACCGAGCCGTTGTTGGAGGCCGGCCAGCCGACGCGGCCGCGGCTCTCGTTGCCGGCGGCGCACACGACGGTGACGCCCTTGCTGTTGGCGTAGTCGATCGCCTTGGCGAGCACGCTCGACGGCATCGGCCCGCCGAGGCTCATGTTGATGACCTGGGCGCCGTTGTCGGCGGCGTAGCGGATGGCGTTGGCGATCCACGGGATCTGCCCGCGGCCGTCGCCCGACAGCACCTTGAGCGGCATGATCGTGCTCTTGAACGCGACGCCGGTGACGCCGAGCGCGTTGTGGGTGGTCTGAGCGATCGTGCCGGCGACGTGGGTGCCGTGGAGGTGATCGTCGAGGCCGTCGGCGATCGAGTTGGGGACGAAGCTGACGCCCTGCGTGAAGGCGGTGCCGGCCAGGTCGGGGGCCTGCTTGGCGACGCCGGGCAGGTCCTTCCAGGCGACGCCGGTGTCGATGACGGCGACGATGACGCCCTCGCCCTTGGTGATGCCCCACGCCTCGGGGGTGTGGATCATCTGCATGTGCCACTGGCGGGCGTACATCGGGTCGTCGGGCTCGAAGCGGGGCCGACGCTCCTTGGTGGGCTCGACGTCGTCGGCGGGCTCGGCGGGCTCGATGGCGACCTCGCCGACGAGCGAGTAGACGAGCTCGGGCTCGACGACCTCGACCAGCGGGTTGCTGGCGAGAGTGGTCTGAAGTTCGGCCAGCTCGTCGGGCTCGCCGATGACGCGGAAGAGGTGCTCGCCCTCGCTGTAGAAGCCGGCCGGCTCCCAGGCGAGGCCGAGGTCGTCGAGCAGCGCGCGCAGCTCGGCCTCGCTGCCGCCCTCGCCGTCCTCGGGTTCGACGAGGTCGAGCAGCAGGGCGCCGGTGCCCTCGGCGAGGTCGAGGTCGGCGACGGAGACGGGCGTGATGTCCGCGGCCCGCACGCCGTCGTCGGTGGAGCGGTGCTCGATGGCCAGCCAGACGCTGGCGGCGGCGAGGCCTGAGGCTGAAAGGAGGGTGCGGTGACGCGAGAGGGCCGAGACGAGACGCATGGGTGCTCCTGGGAGGGGCCTGAGGCCGGCGGTCAGTTCGTCCGTCCAGTATAAAAGGGCGGCATGGCCCATGCACGGCGCGCTGCGCGTGCGCTTTTCGCCCGGCGCGAGTTCGGGTATCCTGAGCCGGCTGCGTTCGTAGCTCAGCTGGATAGAGCATCGGGCTTCGAACCCGAGGGCCGCAGGTTCGAATCCTGCCGAGCGCACCATCTGCGAGGCCATCTGGCCTCGCGACCCTCCGGGTCGTCCCTCTGACGGCCGCTTGAAGAAGGTTCGGCGTCCGCGAGTCCGCGGATCACGCGCCGATCTTCGGGCGGCTCGATGCAGGGAGCGGCCGTCGGCTCACTCGGCTCCGCAGCGTCGACACGGTCGAGCTCGGTCGCCGGCGCCGGCGCGCTCGGCGGTCGGCGTGCTCGCCGAACGGGCCGAGGACAGGTGCGGCGGCGGTAGGTCGTTACGCCTGGCCAATGGAACATGCCCCGAAGGACCTGTTCCATCGGACAACCCTCGGATGCCCGAGGGGACATGTCCTGCGGGACAGACGACTCAGCGGCGCCGGCGGGGCCGGAGGAGGGCGAGCAGGCCGAGGGCGAGCAGGCCGGCGGAGTTGGCAGGCTGCTGGCGGCAGCCGCAGCCACCGTCGTCGTCGACGCCGCCGGTGTCGCCGGTGCTGGCGGTGTCGTCGCTGGAGGTCGTGTCGCCGGTGGTGCCGGGCTCGCCGGTGGTGGTGCCGGGGCCGGGGCCGGTGGTCGGGTCGTCGCCGGTCGTGGGCGCGTCGCTCGTGCTGGTGGTGGGGTCCGGGCCGTCGGTGGTGCTGGTGGTGCCGTCGGTGTCGGTCTCGCCGGGGTCCTCGCCGAACATCACGCAGGTCTCGTTGCCGGCGGCATCGACGGCGCACAGCTGGCCGAACGCCTCGCTCGGGGTGCCGCGCCACAGCGCCTCGCCGTACCACTGCATGGGGACCTCGGTGCCGCCGGCGACCAGCACGACCGACTGGAAGTCGTGCGGCATGACGGGGGTCTTGTTGTCGTGGATCCGCGCGACCACGCCGCCGTCGACCAGGGTGACGAGGGAGATCTTCGGGGCCGCGGTGTCTTCGGCGACGTCGACGCCGAGGAACACGCGGTCGGCGCTCTGCGGCGCCTCGCCCTCGGAGAGGACGACGTCGATCTTCTTGTCGCCGTCGAGATCGGCGACCGCGATGCCGAGAGTGCCCATCGAGTTGGCGGGCATGAAGGCGTCGGCGATCTCGAGGTGGCCGTCGCCGCTGTTGAGCATCAGGCGATCGTCGCTGCCGAACAGGCCGGCGATCACGAAGTCGGCGTCGCCGTCGCTCTCGTAGTCGAGGAAGGCGATCATGTTGTCGTCGCCGGCCGGGTTGTCGCTGTCGGGCCAGAGGTCGGCGGTGGCGTCGACGAAGCCGCCGGCGCCGTCGTTGACGAAGATGTGCTCGCGCGACTGCGGGCCGTCGTTGATGGTGATGAGGTCGAGGTAGCCGTCGCCGGTCAGGTCGATCGCCTCGAACTCGTAGTTGTTGCCGTACTGCGGCAGCTTGTCCGAGGCGTCGGTGAACACGCCGGTGCCGTCGTTGACGAACATGTACGAGCCCGTGCACGACTTGCACGAGACGAGCACGTCGAGGTCGAGGTCGTTGTCGACGTCGGCGAACTCGAGCTCCCACGACCAGGCCACCAGGGCGTCGGGCATGTTCGTGTCGGTGACGTCGGTGAAGACGCCGCCGTCGTTGAGCCACAGGCGCGTGATGCCCGAGCTCTGGTTGGCGGCGCCGGGGCCCCAGTCGGCGAGCACCGCGTCGAGGTCGCCGTCGCCGTCGACGTCGCCGAGCTCGACGTCGCCGAAGCTGTGCGAGGCCTGCGGGAGGTCGTCGCTCGCCTCGGTGAAGCCGCCCTGGCCGTCGCCGAGGTAGAGCCGGCTCGGGCTCTCGAAGGTGTTGGCGACGATGATGTCGACGTTGCCGTCGCCGTCGAGGTCGCGCACCTTGATCGCGCGCGTGAAGTCAGGCTCGGGGCCGAACACCTCGTCGCTGACGTCGGTGAACGGCATGCCGGGGCCCTGGTTGAGGAAGGCCCGGTTCGGCTCCGGATCCTCGGGCGAGGAGTAGCCGGCCCCGTTGGCGAACAGGATGTCGACCCGCCCGTCACCATTGATGTCGGCGAGCTCGACCTTGTTCGACCACTCCGCGGTGGGCCCGATCGTCATCGCCGTCGCGTCCTCCCACGGGGCGGCCCACGCGGGCCCGGCGACGAGGACGACGCCGGTGACGGTCAGGAGTCTAAACATGTTCTTCAGGACATGTCCCGAAGAACCCCCGCTCACTCGAGCACGATCCCGCGTTCGGCGCATACCGAGACCATCTGTTTCTGTCGATTCGGATCCGTCAGCTTCTTGAAGGCGGACTTGGCCTTGGCCTGATCGCCCATCTTGCAAGCGGAGGCGCCCATCAGCGCCAGCGCGTTCGAGGTCTTGTCGATCTCGTAGCTCTTCTTGGCGAGGTCGTAGGCCTGGGTGGCGTTGCCGGCGAGGTTGGCCTTGCGCGCGTCCTCGAGGAGCTGCACCGGATCGCCCTTGGGCACCGGCGGCTTGTCGGCCTTGGTCGGCGGCGGCGGCTTGACGACCTTCTCGCCCTTGGGAACCACGGGCTTCTCGGTCTTGGTCGGCGGCGGGTCCTCGACCGGCGGATCGCTCGGCTCGGCGGAGGTGACTCCGGGGACGGGATCGTTGGGCAGCGGCGGCTGCTCGGGCGGCGGCTGCTCGGGCGCCTTGGCCTCGACCTTCGGCTCGGGCGCCGGCGGCTCTTCGACCTTCGCCGGCGGATCGACCTTCGGTCCCTTCGGCGTCTCGGTGCCAGCACCACCACCACCGGCGAACTGATATGCGACGAAGCCTCCGCCGATCAGGAACACTGCGAGCAAGGCGAACAACAAGCCGCGACCCTTGCCCTCAGCGGGCTGTTCCGTGTGTCGCTCGTCGTCGCGATCGCGCGACGTGTCGGGCAGCGGCGGCGGCGGAGCGATCAACGCCGTGGCTTCGGTGGCCTGGATCCGCGGCAGATCCATGCTGGGGGCGGCGCGCATCGGATCGGTCCCCGGCGCGCCACCCTGACGGTCGATGTTGAGGGTGGTCTGTTCGGCGTTGTTGGTGATGGCGAGGTGGTAATCGCCGATCTGCACCACGTCGCCCTCGTTGAGGTTGACCGTGCCCTCGATGAGGACTCCGTTCACCCGGACGCCGTTGTAACTGTCGAGGTCCTCGATCACCCACCCGTCCGAACCTGGGGTGAGCCGCGCGTGCTGTCGGGAGACGTTCTGCTCGGTGAGCTGGATGGTGTTCCCTGGCTCCCGTCCGATCGTGATCTCCTCTTCGCCGAGCGGCACGATCGTGGTCGCGCCCTCTTCGTCCTCGATGATCAGTCGCAGGGCCATCCGTGTGAGCTTCAGGGTAGGAAGTTCAGCGAATTACTGTCAAGCGAGCCCGCGGCGCCGCGGCTCCGCATCCGCACGCTCGGAGCCAGCCAACCCAGCCGTTGCTGCCGCTCCGGCAATAACAACGTTCACTCCCGCACTTTGTCGAGGCCGCGGCGTGCGAGGATCTCGCGCAGCGGAAAGACGCCGATCCCGTCCCGGTGCAGCCGCGGAAGCTCGGTCCGCAGGGCCTCCACAACCTCCTGCGAGGGATGGGCAATGACGACGGTCGGGGCCTCGCGGGCGAGGGCGGCGGCCTGGTGAAGCTGGGCCAAAATCGCCTCGGGGCGCGGATCGTGGTCCAAAAACACGTCGCGCCCGAGCGCCGGGACCCCCGCGGCGTCCGCGGCCGCGAGCCCCTGGCTGTGCGCGGTCGTCCGCGAGTCGAGGAAGAACAGGCCGCGCGCCCGCAGCTCGGGCATCAGCGCGTCCATGGCGGCCCGGTCGGCGGTGAGCCGCGAGCCCATGTGATTGTTGATGCCGACCGCGACGGGGACGCGGTCCAGCGCCGCCCGCAGCGCCGCCCGCAGCTCGTCGGCCGAGGCGCCGAGGCGGAGGAATTGCTCCCGCGCCTCGGGACCGGCGGTCATCTTGCCGGCGTCGAGCGGCTCGCTCGGGAGATGAAGGAGGATCTCCCGCGGCCGGCGACGGTCGCCCCGCAGCCGGAGCTGGGCGCCCACGGCAAAGACCCCACCCGGGACGATGCTGAAGGTCAACGGGAAGCGCAGCGCGAGCAGCTGGTCGAAGTAGTGCAGCTCGCGGCCGATGTCGTCGATGACGATCGCAAGGTGGCCGCGCGCTGCGTCCCAGGGGATCTGCAGGTCGCCGCGCGAGTCCTGCCAGCGACGCGTGCGCGCGACGGTCTCGTCGACCTGGCGCTGGAAGATCGCCTCGTCCTCGGCGGCCGCGAGCGGGGCGAGCGGCGGTGCGGGCGCGAGCCAGAACAACGCCGCGGCGAGCACCCACCACGCGACCAACGAGGCGCGCGCCCACGACGGCATCGCGGTGGGCCGGAGCGACGGAGCGCCGGGCGAGTCCAGGCGCTACCTCCGCCGACCGCCGCGCGCCGGCACGCGCACGAGGCCGCGCAGGTGCTGCACTGCGACGCGCAGCTGGGCGTCCTCGGCCGCGGCGCGCACTGCCTCGCTGTCGTCCTGCATGGAACCGGCGGGGTAGCCGAAGTCCTCGGGCTTGAGGTGTCGCGGCTGGGCGCGCTCGGGCTCGAGCTCGGGCTGGCTGTCCTTGTAAGGTCGGAAGTCGGCGCCGACGACGACGTCGGGCTGGATGCCGCTGGCCTGGATGAGGCGATCGTTGGGGGTGTAGTAGAGGGCGATCGTCAGCTTGAGCAGGGAGCCGTCGCCGAGTTCGAAGGGGGCCTGGACGGAGCCCTTGCCGTAGGTGCGCTCGCCGACGATGAGGGCGCGCCGGTGATCTTGCAGAGCGCCGGCGACGATCTCCGAGGCGGAGGCGGACGACTTGTTGACGAGCACGACCAGCGGGAGCTTGGACCAGGCCTGGCCGGGGACCGCGCGGGCCTCGTCGAGGAGCTCGCCGCGGCGGCCGCGGGTGCGCACGATCGGGCCCTCGTTGACGAAGAGATCGACGATGTGGATCGCCTGGTCGAGCAGGCCGCCGCCGTTGTCGCGCAGGTCGAGGACGACGCCAGCGAGGCCGTCGCGCGACTGGTCGCGCAAGGTGGCGAGCGCGGCCGCCAACTCGCGGCCGCTGGTCTCGGAGAAGTCGCGCAGGCGCACGTAGCCGAGGCCCTCGCCGAGCGCCTTGCTGGTGACCGCGGGGCTGTCGATGTACTCGCGGGTGACGACGACGTTGCGCACGCTCGGCTTGCCGGGCTTGCCGTCGACCTTGGGCGCGGGCCGCTCGAGGGTGAAGGTGACCTTCGTGCCAGGTGCGCCGCGCATGGCCATGATGGCGCGCCGCAGGTCGAAGAAGTGGCTGATCGGCTTGCCCTCGATCGAGGGGATGAGGTCACCGACGACCACGCCGGCGCGCTCGGCCGGACCCTTGGCGACGACCTCGCGGACCTCGAGGACGTAGCGCGCCTGCGGCTCGGTCTCCTGGCGCAGGATGACGACCATGCCGACGCCGCCGAAGCTGCCCTCGATGTCCTCGCGCAGCAGCCTCGCCTCGCGCGGCGGGAGGAACTCGCTGTGCGGGTCGAGCTCGGCGACCAGGCCGGCGATGGCGCCGTAGATCAGCTTCTCGCTGTCGACCGGGCGGACGTAGTGGTTCTCGAGGATGGTCAGCGCCCGCGCGAACATGTCGAGCTTGCGGTAGCGCGAGTAGTCGGCCGGCGCCGACTGGGCGACCTGCGCGCCGGGCTGGGCGATGGCCGATTGGACATATCCCGAGAGACCTGCCCCGAAGAGCATGCCCATCCCGACGAGCGCGACGGCGCGGAGCTTGGCTGTCATGGTGCGTCCCTGCGCGGCGACCTGGCCGTCATCATCGGCCAAGAGTACCGCCCAGGGCCCGGCGGGCAACAGTGGTGCAGCGACGCGATGCGCGGATCCCGCTGGGAAGCAAGATCCGCGCACGGCGGGCGGTTCAGGAGCAGCCGCTGGTGGCGCCGCAGCTGACGCACTTCAGGCACGAGCCGTTGCGGACCATCGTGAAGCTGCCGCACGAGCCGCAGGCGTCGCCTTCGTAGCCGGACATGCGGGCGACGCGGACCTGCTCGCTGACGCTGGGGGCGGCGGCGGCGGCCGGGCGCGGCTTGGCGGCGCGGGCGGGTTCGGCGGTGGCGGTGCGGTCCTCGACCTCGATCGCGTGGCGCTTCTGGCCGGGGACGGGGCCGCGCGGGAGGTTGGCGCTGAGCTTGAGCGGGCCGGGGGTGACGATGCGCTCCGAGACGACCTCTTCGTCCTGGAACTCGACGTTCTCGTTCTGGCTCTGGTCGCCGAGCGTGTCGGGCTCGAGGTCCTCGGGGTTGACGTGGGCCAGCTCGTTGCGGTCGAGGTAGGTGACTGCGAGCTCGCGGAAGATGTAGTCGATGATCGAGGTCGACATCTTGATCCGCGAGTTGCCGACCACCGGGCCGGCGGGCTCGAAGCGGCTGAACACGAAGGCGTCGACGTACTCCTCGAGCGGGACGCCGTACTGCAGGCCGAGGCTGATGGCGATGGCGAAGCAGTTCATCAGGCTGCGGAAGGCGGCGCCCTCCTTGTGCATGCCGATGAAGATCTCGCCGAGCGAACCATCCTGGTACTCGCCGGTGTGGATGTAGACCTTGTGGCCGCCGATGGTCGCCTTCTGCGTGTAACCGCCGCGGCGGTCGGGCATGCGCCGGCGCTTGGCGAGGTAGCGGTGGACGATCTTCTCGGTGACCTTCTCGATCACCTGCGGCTGCGTGGTCGCCAGGGCGTCGCCCATGTCGTCCTCGGCCTCCACCGCGAGCGCGGAGCTCAGCGGCTGGCTCAGCTTGCTGCCGTCGCGGTAGAGGGCGTTGGCCTTGAGCGCGTACTTCCACGAGGCGACGTAGACGCTCTCGACCTCGCGCACGCTGGCGTCGCTCGGCATGTTGATGGTCTTGCTGATCGCGCCGGACAGGAACGGCTGGGCGGCGGCCATCATGCGCACGTGCGCCATCGGGGCGATGTAGCGGGTGCCGTAGCGGCCGCACTTGTTGGCGCAGTCGAACACCGGCAGGTGCTGGGCGCGCAGGTGCGGGGCGCCCTCGACGGTCATGGTGCCGCACACGAAGTCGTTGGCGCGCTGGATGTCCTCGGCCGAGAAGCCCAGGCCCTCGAGGATGTTGAAGGTCGGGTCGTTGAGCTGGGCGTCGCTGAACTCGAGGACGTCGCGGCAGAAGCCGTCGCCGAGGACGTAGCGGTTGAAGACGAAGCCGATCTCGAAGGCGCCGGCCAGCTCCGACTCGATGCGCGCGAGCACCTCGTCGGTGAAGCCCTTGCGCTTGAGGTCGGTGTGGGAGATCCGCGGGCTGCCGACGAGGGTGCCGGCGCCCTTGCAGTAGCGGACGATGTCGGCGATCTGCGTCTCGGTGTAGCCGAGAGTGGCGAGCGCGGCGGGCACCGACTGGTTGATGATCTTGAAGTAGCCGCCGCCGGCGAGCTTCTTGAACTTCACCAGGGCGAAGTCGGGCTCGATGCCGGTGGTGTCGCAGTCCATCAGCAGGCCGATGGTGCCGGTCGGGGCGATGACGGTGACCTGGGCGTTGCGGTAGCCGTGCTGCTCGCCGAGGCGGAGGGCGGCGTCCCACTCGGCCTGGGCGGCCTTGAGCAGGTAGCTCGGGCACACGTGCTGGGCGATGCCCATCGGCGCGATCGACAGGCCCTCGTACTCGGCGCGGGCGGCGTTGTAGGCGGCGCGGCGATGGTTGCGGATGACCCGCAGCATCGGCTCGCGGTTGGCGGCGTAGCCGGGGAACGGGCCGTGCTCGCGCGCCAGCTCGGCGCTGGTGCTGTAGCAGGCCGCGGTCATCAGGGCCGTGACGCCGCCGCAGATCGCCACCGCGAGCTCGCTGTCATAGGCGATGCCGCGCAGCATGAAGTAGGTGCCGAGGTTGGCGTAGCCGAGGCCGAGGGTGCGGTACTTGTAGCTGCGGACCGCGATCGCCTCGCTCGGGAACTGGGCCATGAGCACCGAGATCTCGAGCACCATCGTCCACAGCTTGCAGGCGTGGCGCACTGCGTCGACGTCGAGGTCGAGGTCACTGGCGCCGCTGCTGCGCGAGAGGAACTTGGCCAGGTTCAGCGACGCCAGGTTGCAGGCCGTGTCGTCGAGGAACATGTACTCGGAGCACGGGTTCGACCCGTTGATCCGGCCGTCGTTCGGGCAGGTGTGCCACTCGTTGATGGTGGTGTCGAACTGCAGGCCGGGGTCGGCGCAGGCCCAGGCGGAGAAGGTGATCTTGTCCCACAGCTCGCGCGCCCGCACGGTGCGGTGGACCTTGCGGTCGCTGCGGCGGATGAGGTCCCAGGTGCTGTCCTCTTCGACGGCGCGCAGGAACTCGTCGGTGACGCGCACCGAGTTGTTCGAGTTCTGGCCGGAGACGGTGGCGTAGGCCTCGCTGTCCCAGTTGGTGTCGTACTCGGTGAACTCGATCTCGCGCGCGCCCTGCCTGGCGAGGGCGATCGCCCGCTGCACGTAGCTCTCGGGGATCTCGGCGGCGCGGGCGTTGTGGATCGCCTTGCGCAGGCCCTTGTTCTTGCGCGGGTCGAAGCGGTCGTCGCCGGTGAGGGCGACGTCGTGACATGCCCCGAGGACCAGGTTGAGGTGGCGGCTGCACAGGCGGCTGCCGGCGACCAGCGCGGCGACCTTCTGCTCCTCGATGACCTTCCAGTCGATGAACTTCTCGACGTCGGGGTGGTCGACGTCGACGATGACCATCTTGGCGGCGCGCCGGGTGGTGCCGCCGCTCTTGATCGCCCCGGCGGCGCGGTCGCCGATCTTCAGGAAGCTCATCAGGCCGCTGCTGCGACCGCCGCCCGACAGCGGCTCGCCCTCGCCGCGCAGGGTGGAGAAGTTGGTGCCGGTGCCCGAGCCGTACTTGAACAGGCGGGCCTCGCGGACCCACAGGTCCATGATGCCGCCGGGGCCGACGAGGTCGTCGCCGACCGAGGAGATGAAGCAGGCGTGCGGCTGCGGGCGCTCGTAGGCGTTGTTCGAGAGGGCGAGCTCGCCGGTGGCCGGGTCGCAGTAGCTGTGACCCTGGGCCGGACCGGTGATGCCGTAGGCCCAGTGCAGGCCGGTGTTGAACCACTGCGGGCTGTTCGGCGCGACGGCCTGGTCGGCGAGCATGGTGGTCAGCTCGTCGTAGAAGACGCGGGCCGAGTCCTCGTCGCTGAAGTAGCCGTGCTTGAAGCCCCAGTAGGTCCAGCAGCCGGCCAGGCGGTGGAACAGCTGGCGGCTGTCGGTCTCGCCGACCATGCGCTGCTCGGGCGGCAGGACGGCGAGCGCGTCGGTGTCGGCCTCGCTGCGCCACAACCACTCGGGCACGCCCTCTTCCGCGACCTTGCGCAGGCGGGCGGGCACGCCCGCCTTGCGGAAGTACTTCTGCGCCATGATGTCGACGGCGACCTGCGACCAACCCTGCGGGACCTGGATGTCGCTCGCTTCGAACACCACCGTCCCGTCTGGGTTGGTGATCCGCGAGCTACGGCGCTCGAAATCGACGCCGGAGAAAGGACGGGGTTGATCCTTGGTGAAGAGCCGGGACAGCTTCATGACGGGGCGGACTCCGGGGGCAGGAGGCTGAGTTGTCGGGGGGGGGGCGGGAAATGCGCGACCGGCCAATGCGAAAGCAAGACCGGCCAGCCGCGACCAGGCTCCGCGCGCACCCAGGGCCGGGGCGAGCGAAGTCGAGCAGCAGGGGCGAAATTGTAAAGTCGGGCAGAGATGGACCGAGGAGCACCCGGATGCAAGCCGGACGGAAGCGCTCCTCGACCCCCACATCTTGTGGGTGAGGGGCCTTGTAGCACGACATGTTGGGGCAGAGAACTTCCGCGCTCCGCGCTGTTTCGCCGTCAGCAGGCTCTAGGGAGGGGGCTTGCGGCCCTCCCGCATCCACAGGAATTCCGCAGTCGAGCCCGCCTGTCCTGCGCGAATCTGGAATGGTGTTTAGTCGAGCGGGGAGGTGCCTCGAAGCGTTCGCGCGGTCCGCACAAGGCGGCGGGCTCGCCGAGCGGCGAAAACAGCGCTGAAGTTGTCCACATGGGCTGTGGGGGCGCCGAGACTCGTACCTGTAGGGGCATTTACGTACATTCCCGGGCGCGGCTTCACGCCCCTGTGCGGAGGCGGTGAAGAGATCTCTCCGCGCGCAGGTGAATCCCGGAGGCGGTTGGGACAATGATTCCCCGATGTCCGGCCGATCGCGGCTTGCGCGGGCCGATCGGATGAGCAATACCCGCCGAAGCGCGCAGCGCCGGCTGGAACGCCCGCAGCGCCCGATCTGGAACATCCATGACACGTGAAGCCAGTGCCATTTTCCGCGCCGAAAGCGGCGCGCTCGAGCGGCTGAGCGCGCTCGAGACGCTCAAGGGCCTCAAGAACCGCGACACGGTGTCGCTGGGGGACCTGGTCCACTTCCTCGAGGCGCGCGGGCTGTGGGCGCAGTTCGGGAAGATCACCCTCGGCGACCTGCGCGACGGCTTCGGCCCGCCGCCGGAGCCCGTCGCCGCCGAGCCCGAGCCGACGGGGCGCAAGAAGAAGCGCCGGATCCTCGAGGAAGAGCTGGCTGAGGTCGAGGCCGAGGCCAAGGCGCTGAAGAAGGAGAAGGAAGAGGCGCCCGAGGACGGCGGCCTGTCCACCGACGAGGTCGCGCGCCAGGTGCTGCCCTTCATCGAGGGCAACGGCGACGTGACCATCGAAGACATCGCCGAGTACTCGCGCATCGATCGCAAGGTGCTGCGCCACCACCTCGGGGCGCTGGTCAAGCAAGGCCGGGTCGAGCGCATCGGCGTCGGCAGGCACGCGGTCTACTCGACGCTGTGAGCCGCGAGCGCCGGCGCGGGGCGTCGGCGCTGGGGTTTTAGAGAGTAAGAGGCAGGCCGGCTCGGATGGGCCGACGCCGGCTCGCGGGCGAGCTGGCATGCGGTGGGTCTGCGCCGGGGACCTGCGGCGCGAGGTTCGTCTCGGGGAGCAGGGTCCGCGAACTCGGCGCGAGGCCGCGTCCGGGCGGTGTCCCTCGGCGGCGAACTTCGGCCGCTTCTGGGGCAGTGCGTCCTCGATGGTGAACTTCGGCTGTGGGCGCGTCGGGGCGGCGCAGGGTTCTCGGCGGCGGATTTCGCCGCGAGGGGTCCGTCTCGGCTGCGGCGGCGGACTGTGGCTGGCCAGCTCGTCGCTCCGGGTCGGCTCGTGGCGCGCGACCAAAACAAGAAGCCCCGAAACCGGGTGGTTTCGGGGCTTCGCTTCAGTTTCTCTGGCGGGGCGGACGGGGCTCGAACCCGCGACCTCCGACGTGACAGGCCGGCGTTATAACCAACTTAACTACCACCCCTGAGCCCTCGCGCCGTTCGGTGCGAGGGGCCAGGAAGATGCTCCGGTTCGGAGCGGAAGTCAAGCACGATCCGAGGGTCCCAGCACCCGAAAGCGAGGGCGGCAAAGCCCGGGTGAGGACGGGGAGATTGGGACCTGCTTTTCAGGTCGCGTGGGCCCGGGCGACGACCACGAGGTTCGCACCCCAGGCGCAGTGGGCTCCGAACACGCCTTCGAGCCAGGGGCCGAGGGCGCTGTCGAGGTTGTCGAGGCCGCGGACGACCAGGGGCCCGGCGAGGCGCTGCCAACGCCGGCCCTGTTTGGAGGACTGGAGGCGATCGCCGGCGACGCCGGCGACGGTCGGGGCGGCGGGGCCGGGCCGGAGCTGGCGTCGGAGCTCGAGGGCGAGGTCGGCAGCAGTGAGCAAACTCGGCGCGAGCGAGGTGCCGATCTGCGGGGCGCTCCACAAGATCTCCGGCTCCAAGCCGGCGCGGGTGAGGGCGGCGGTGAAGGTGGCGCGCTCGAAGAAGCTGATGTGATCGCCGAGCTCGAGCGGGCGGAAGCGGCGGCCCCACAGCGGTCGCAGGAGATCGCCCCAGTTCGGGACCTCGATCACGGCCAGGCCGCCGGGGGCGAGGTGGCGGCGGATCCACACCAGACCGCGCACCGGCTCGCGCAGGTGCTCGAGCACGTGGGTCATGGTGATGAGGTCGAAGCGGCCGAGGCCCAGGTCGGTGACCTCGATGTCGAGCGCGTGGACCTCGTGGCCGGCGGTCTGGGCCTGCGCGCCGGCGGGGGAGCGCTCGATGCCCTCGGTGCGGTAGCCGAGCTCGCGCAGGACGTCGAGGAGGAGGCCGGTGTCGCAGCCGATGTCGAGGGCGCGGGCGCCCGCGCGGGGGCGACCGAGGCGGCCGCCGCTGAGGCGGTCGTAGAGCTCGACGTTGCGGCGCTTGCGGTCGATGTCGCGGGCCGACGGCTGCGTGGGCGACTGGCGCTGCCTGGCGCGCGTGCCGTAGTAGGACTCGCTGAGGTAGGTGGCGGCGTAGTGGCCGGTGGCGTGGACGAGGTCGCAGCCCTGGCAGCGGACGACGCCGATGCGGTGGACCTCGGGGAGGAGGGGGCGGGCATCGCGGGCGCCGCAGACCGGACAGGAATCGACGGGTTCGACGGTGGGGGCGTCGGTGGGGGCGTCGGTCGCGGCGGTCATGAGGCGGCCTTCAGGCGAGTCGGGCCATAGTATGCCAAGCTCGCCCCTGATGCCGCCCTGGCGACCCGAATCTGGCCGACGCGCGCGCGCGCAGGGGGGCAGGTCCTGATGTGCGGGCTCGCCGGCATGGTGGGGGCGTGCGACGCGGCTCTGGTGGCGAGCATGACCGCGGCGCTGCGGCACCGCGGGCCCGACGGCGACGGCGTCCACCTCGAGCCGGACCTCGGGCTCGGCCATCGCCGCCTGGCGATCCTCGACCTCGCCGGCGGGGCCCAGCCGATGGTCGACGCCAGCGGCGACCTCGTGATCGTCTACAACGGCGAGATCTACAACTTCGCCGCGCTGCGGGCCGAGCTGCTGGCGGCCGGCGTCCCGCTGCGCACGCGCGGCGACACCGAGGTGTTGCTCGAGCTGTGGCGGCGCGAGGGCCCGGCGGCGCTGCAGCGGCTGCGGGGCATGTTCGCGTTCGCGGTGTGGGACCGGCGGACCCGCGAGCTCCACCTCGTGCGCGACCGTCTGGGGCAGAAGCCGCTCTACTACTCTCAGGTCGCCGGGGGCGTGCTGCTGTTCGCGTCGGAGCCGAAGGCGCTGCTGCAGTGCCCGGCGGTCGACCGCTCGCTCGACCTCGCCGCGCTCGACGGCTACCTCGAGCTCTACTATGTCCCGCCGCCGCGCTCGATCTTCGCCGGCATCAAGCAGCTGCCGCCGGGGCATCGACTGACCTGGCGCGAAGGACAGGTGACGATCGCGCGCTGGTGGGACTGCGAGCCGCGGCCGCCGGACCCGCGGCTGCAGAGCGTGGAGGCGTGGGCCGAGGCGGTGGCGCCGACGCTGGCCGAGGCGATCGAGCTGCACACGGTGTCGGACGTGCCGGTGGGGGCGTTCCTGTCGGGCGGGCTCGACTCGTCGACGATCGTCGCTGCGCTGGCGCGGCGCGGCTCGGCGCTGCAGACGTTCTGCGTCGGCTACGGGCCGGAGGGGGCGAGCTACGAGGAGCGGCACCATGCGCGCGCGGTGGCGCGGCACTTCGGGCTACAGCACCACGAGCTCGAGCTGAAGATCGACATCCTCGACGACCTGGCGGCGATGGTGGCCGGCTTCGACGAGCCGTTCGGCTCGTGGACTGCGCTGCTGGCGTATCACCTGTCTCGCTTCGCGCGGCAGCGGGTGACCGTGGCGCTGGCGGGCGACGGCGGTGACGAGGTGTTCGGCGGCTATCCGCGCTACCGGGGGTTGCGGATCTCCGAGCACCTCGGGCACGTGCCGCCGACGGCGATCGCGCTGGCGGGCCGGGCGCTGCGGGTGTTCGGCGAGCCCACCACGGCGCTGAGCCTGCGCCGCTGGGGCCGGCAGTTCCTCGACAGCCTGGCGCTGCCGCCCGGCGAGCGCTACGCGGCGTGGGTCGGCAAGGGCTCCGAGTCGGCGCGCGACCGGCCCTACGCGCGCGAGACGGCGCGGCGGATCGCCGAGGTGCGGGCGCCGAACTTCATCGCCGAGGCCTTCGATCGCCCCGTCTTCGGCGACCTCGTGGCGCGGGCCTGGTACGCCGACATCCACGGGTTTCTGCCCGAGAACGTGCTCCGCTGCACCGACCGCATGAGCATGGCCCACGGGCTCGAGGTGCGGGTGCCGTTCTGCGACCACGTGCTGCTCGAGCAGATGGCGCCGGCGCCGTCGTCGATGCGGGTGACCGCGCTGGCGTCGAAGCGGGTGCTGCGGGCGATCGCCGGCAAGTGGCTGCCGCCCGCGGTGCTGCAGCGCAAGAAGCTCGGCTTCTCGGCGCCGTTCGGGGCGTGGCTCAAGGCGGCCGAGGCGCGCATCGTCGCCGACTGGCTGCACCCCGACGTGATCAAGCGGCGCGGGCTTTTTGATGTCAACGGGGTGGCGCGCATCGTCGGCGAGCACCGCCGCGGCACCCGCGATCACGCGCTGCGGATCTGGTCGCTCATCGTGCTCGAGCAGTGGCAGCGCATGTATTTTGATTAGATAGCTGACCGATCGGGCATGTTTTCCAGAGCATGCCCGATCGGGCATGTCTCCCGGGGCATGTCCGAAAGAGCTCAGGCCTCGGCGGCGCGCGAGAGGGTGGCGGCGGGCGGGTCGGGGAGCTCGACGATCTGCAGGGCGGCGCCGGTGTCGGTGGTCTGGCGCGCGAGGTGCATCAGGTGGCGGTGGCAGGTGAGGAAGAGGATCTGGGTGGTGCGGGCGACGTCGCGGAGGGCCTGCAGGGTGGTGGCGGCGCGGTCCTCGTCGAAGTTGACGAGCACGTCGTCCATCACCAGCGGGAGCGGCTCGTTGCGGTCGCAGTAGTCGAGGACGTAGGCGAGGCGGAGGGCGAGGAACAGTTGCTCGCGTGTCCCGAGGGACAGCTCGCTCGGGAGCCGCAGGCGACCCTCGCGGCCGACCGCGGCGAGGGTGCCGGCCTCGGGCTGGGGGACCACGCGGAGGTGGCGGCCGCCGGTGATCGTGGCGAGCAGGTCGGAGGTGTAATGGAGGATCGCCGGCTGGTTCTCGCGGGCGTAGCGGTCGGTGACGCGCGCCAGCACCTGCTGGGCCAGCTGGACCAGGACGTAGCGGTCGACGTGCTGGGTGAGGTCGGCGTGGAGGGCCTCGCACTCGGCGTTGAGGCGTGCGGCGCGGTCGCCCCCGAGGTGCTGCAGCTGGTTGTCGAGCTTGCCCTTCTGCTCGACCGCGGTGGTGCGCCGCCGATCGAGGTCGGAGATCCGCCGGGCCAGGTCGTCGCGCTCGGCGAGCAGGGCCTCGCGCCGGGCGGCCTGCAGCTCGGCGTCGTAGCTGTCGCGAGCGGGGCCGTCGCCGAGCGCGCGAGCCAGCCGCAGCGCGAGCTCGCTCTGGCGCTTGTGCAGGCGGGCCCGCTGGAGTGCCCGTTCGGACATGTCCAAGAGTTCAGCCGTGTCGCGGGCGCCGGCGCGGGTGGCCAGGGCCGCGAGCTCGGCCTGGGCGGCGGCGCGGAGCTCCGCCAGAGCGTCGCGCTCGCGCTGCCGGGTCTCGGCCTGCTCGCGGGCCTGGGCGGCGGCGGCGGCGGCGGTGCGGGCCTCGGCGAGGCGGCGGCTGAGGCGGTCGACGGTGTGCTCGGGCGCCATGTCGTCGGCGGGGCGGCCGAGGCGGGCGAGCAGCGCGGCGTACTCGGCGTCGAAGCCGGCGAGCAAGGCCTCGCCGCGGGCCAAAGCTTCGCGGCGGGCCTCGAGGTTGACTAGCTTTTGGGACATGTCCTCGAGGGCATCGATGCGCGCGAGCGCGGCGTCGGGCTCGAGGTCGGCGGGCAGGCCGAGGTTGACGAGCAGCGCGGAGAGGGCGGCGCGGATGTCGGCGAGCTCGCGGGTGAGGGCGGCGTGGGCGGCGTGGCCGCGGCCGACGGCGCTCTCGAGGCCGGCGAGGCGGGCGGAGGCGGCCTCGAGGCGGGCGCGCGCCGCCAGGGCGCTGCGCTCGCGGTCGCGGAGGCCCTGGGCGAGCGCGGGCAGGCTGGCGCCGGGCCAGGCGAGGCGGCGCTGCAGGCGGGTGGTGAACTCCTCGAGCGCGGGGCGGAGGCGGCGGACGACCTCTTCGCGGCGGAGCTGCTCCGCGGCGAGCTCGCGCAGGTTCGAGGCGTCGCGGTACCACGGGATCATCGCCGCCGGTGGCCCGGGCACGATCTTGGTCGGGCGCCACAGCGCGGCCCACTCGGCGGCCCAGCGCTGCTCCGCGCGGGTGGCCGCGGCGACCCGCTCCTGCGCACGGGCCACGTCTTGCTCGGCGCGATCGATCTGCCGCTGCAGGCCTGTCTTTTTGGCCAGCTGATCGGCGGCGTCGCGCAGGCGATCGGCGAGGTCGTCGGCGTCGGCCTGGGCGCGTTCGAACCGGCGCGTGAGCTGCTTGCGCGCGGCGGCGGTGTCGGGCCCGAGGTCGGCGTCGGCGCCGGCGAACAGGGCCCCGAAGCCCTCCTGGGTGTGCAGGCGGCGACGGACCTCGTGCCAGACCTCGTCGCGGCGGGCGCGGGCAGTCGCGAGGGCGTCGGGGTCGGGCAGGTCGGCGGCGGCGAGGGCCTCGAGCTCGGCGCGGGCGCGGGCGAGCTCGTCTTGCTCTCGGGACAGGTCCGAAAGGGCAGCCCGACGCTCGCGCTCGAGGTCGAGGCCGCGGGCGTGGTGGTCGTCGAGCTCGGCGGGGCGCGGCAGCGGGGCGGCGGCGAGGTCGGCGGCGGCGAGGGGTGGGTGCAGGCGCAGCAGGCCGAGGTCGAGGTCGGCGCGCAGGCGGGTGAGCGCCAGCTCCTCGCGCTCGAGCTCGGCGCGGCGGGCGAGGGCGTCCTCGAGCTCGGCGAGCAGGGCGCTGTCCTCGAGGTCGGGCGCGGCGGCGGCGAGCTCGGCCACGCTGGCGCGCAATGCCGCCAGCTCGGCCTCGTCGTCGGCGAGGCCGCGGGACGACAGCATCAGCTCCTGGCGGGCGCGCTGCCAGCGGGTGGCGAGGGCGCGCAGGCGGTCGAGCTCGTGCGGCTGGATGACCCATCGGACATGGTCCTCAGGGCGTGTCCCGGGGGACATGGTCGAAAGGATAGACTCGAGCGCGTCGGTCTCGCGGGCCAGGCGCTCGCGCTCGCGCGGGACGACGAGCCGCTGCTCGGCGACTGCCTCGACGCGGCGGACCAGCCGCTCGACGGCCGCGGCCTCGGCGAGCAGGGCCGGATCGGCGGCGGGCTGGTCGGCGCGGGCGAGCAGGCGCGCGAGCTCGGCGTCGAGGGCCCGCAGTTGGTTGTCGGCGGTGGTGAACTCGGCGTGACGCTGGCGGGCCCGCTCGGCGGCCGGCTCGTCGAGGTCGGTGCGCAGCGACGGGTCGGCGAGGGCGCGGACGAGGCCGAGGTGCTCGTGGAAGTCCTCGAACACGCCGAGCAAGGTGCGCAGCCGGGCCTCGCGCTCGCGCAGGCGGGCGAGCTCGTGCCCGGCGGCGTCGGCGTCGTGGCGCGCAGCGGCGAGGTTGGTGGTCAGCGCGGCGTACTGCGGCTGGGCGAACATGGCGTCGCGCAGGGCCAGCTTGGCGTCGCGCAGCTGGGTGAGGCCGCGGTTGATCGCGGGGTTCTTGCCCTTGGCCTTGAAGAGGCCCTCGCTCTCGTTCTGGAGGCCAGCGAGGGCGCCGCGGATCCTCTCGGCGCTGCCGCCGAGGGCGCCGCCGCCGAGCAGCTCGGAGAGGCCGGCGACCTGGAGGACGTCGGAGCCCTGCTGCAGGTCGGCGTGGGTGAAGCCGAAGATCGCCCGGTAGAGCTCCTCGGTGATGGCGCCGAAGTAGCGCGCGAAGCGGGCGCCGTCGAGCGGTACCTCGCCGGCGTCGCTGTGAAGGCTGCCGGCCAGCGAGTCCTTGCGCTTCTTGAGGCGGGTGACGTGGAGGCGCTGGCCGGCGCTGTCCCGAAGGACAGCTCGCAGGGCGATCGCGCGGTAGTCGTACTCGAAGGCGTAGGGGGTGCGGTCGTCGACGCCGAACAGCAGGCCGTGGAGGGCGCGCAAGAGGGTGGTCTTGCCGGCCTCGTTGGGGCCGTAGAGGACGACGAGACCCGGCCCTCCGGGCAGGTCGATGTCGAGCGATTCGAAGTGACCGAAGCGCTCGACGGTCAGGCGCTCAAAACGCATGGCGAGATCGATGCAGAGGCGTCGGGAGCCCGATTCGTGGATGGCGCTTCGGACATGTTCCGAAAGACATGCGACCCAGCCCGGGCGATGGGCTCGCGGGGGCGCGCCGGGTCACCGGACCTCGGGGTGCTCGCTCGCGCGGATCGGGGCCGGGTCTTGCGCGGGGAGGTGCGCGGCGGGGCGCGGGTGCGGGTAGTCAGGGGCGAGGAGGCCGAGGAGGAGGGCCTCGACCTCGGAGAGGCGGGCGGTGAGGTGCTCGGGGTCGTCGGGGCGCAGGCCGAGGTAGGGTGCGACGAGCGAGCCGAGCGGGGCGAGGGCAGGGCCGTACTCGGCGAGGCGCTGCGGGTCGGCGGCGAGGGCCTCGAGCTCGTCGCGCAGGGCTTGATGGAGCGCCAGGAGCTCGCCGTGCTCGGTCTCCGCGGGCGGCCGGGTGCGGAAGCGGACTTGCTCGATCCACACGTCGCCGAGGTCGGCCGCGATCGCCCGGGCCTGGGCGGCGAAGGGCTCGGGGTGGGCGGCGAGGCGCGCGTGCAGGTGCGTGGCGCCGTCGACGAGGACGCGCGCGAGGACGGGCCGACCGCCGGCCTCGAAGACGATCTGCTGCAGGCGCATGCGCAAGGTGCCGAGCAGGTCGTCGGTGTCGGCGGCAGTAGCGGCGGCGAGGGAGATCTCGGCCCAGCGGAGGACGTCGAGGTCACGGTGGGCGACGCTGCGAATTTTTAAATTGTCGATGTCGAGGACGGTGCAGCCGCGCGCGCCGGACTCGTGGGCGTGGCGGCCCTGCAGGTTGCCGGGGTAGACGACCCACGGGTCGGCGTGCAGGATGCTGCGCTTGTGGACATGTCCCAAAGCCCAGTAGTCGTAGCCGCGGCGCACGAGCTGCTGGACGGTGCACGGGGCGTAGTTGCTGTGCTCGGCGGCGCCGATGGCGTTGGTGTGGAGGACGCCGATGTTGACGAGGTCGCGCCGGCGGTCGGGGTAGAACTCGGCGAGGTTGTCCTCGACGCTGCGGTTGCCGTAGCTCTGGCCGTGGACGGCGAGGCCGAGGCCGGGCAGCTCGAGGGTGCCGGCGGCCTCGGCGGGGAAGGTGTGGACGTGCTCCGGCAGAGGGATGTGGCGCGCGAGCACGGACTCGGCGTCGTGGTTGCCGCGGACCATGACGACGCGGGTGCCGACGTCGCGCAGGCGGGCGAGCTCGCGGACGAAGAAGAGGCCGGTGTTGAAGTCGCGCCACTCGCCGTCGAACACGTCGCCGGCGAGGATCAGGAGAGCAGCCTGGTCTTCGAGACAGGTGTCGACGAGACGGCTGAAGGCGCGGCGGGTGGCCAGGCGGATGTCGTCGACGGGCGCGCCCTCGATGCGACCGAGCCCGCGGAGCGGGCTGTCGATGTGCAGGTCGGCGGCGTGGATGACCCTCATCCCCGGTGACGGTGGCACCTTTGATCGCCCGGTGCCAGCACGGCCGCGCCCGGGCGGCGCCGCCGCGGTCATGGATCGAAGCCGAGGAAACTGGGGGCCAGAGCTCCCTGGGGGCCGATCTCGCAGCCTGGGCCTCTCGGCCGACGAGATGTTTCTTCGCATCGCGGCGGTGAAATTCCCCGACGTCCGCGGGGCGGCGCAGACGCCGTGGCAGAAGGTCAGGCAGAGCCGCAGGAAGCCGTCGCAACGAGGCGATAGCATCGCGTCGGGTCGTGAGATCGTGAGTCCCCCTCCTGCGTACGTCCCCAAACCTGGGAACATCTGCGGGCCCTCGGGCGTAGCGGAAAAATCACATGTCCCGAGTGACACGTCGCCGAGACGAGAGACGCGCGTGCTGAAGGCCGAAGATCCACGGAAGAGACAGTTCGGGATGAAGGCCTGGTCGCGACGAGGCGGCGAGGACGACGAGGCGGCGCTGAAGCGCGCATGGTTGCGGCCGGCCGCGGGGACGGGGCGAGACGGACGGGGACAGCGGGTCAGCGCTGCGTCCGAGGAGCGCGTCCGCGCGAGCAGGCGTGCGGCGCCGAGGGGCGGGCGAGCTCTGCCGGTTAGCGAGGCGCGGTCGCGTGAGGTGATCGGCGCGTCGAGGCGCTGGTTCGCGAGCGACCGGGACCGGCGAGGCGAGGCCGCGATCGACATCGCGCTCGCGGGTGGGGCGCGTGGGCGTCGAGTCGGCTGTCGCGAGCAAGACCCGAGCACGCGCGGGCCAGGTCGTGAGCGTGGACCTGCGACCCTCGATACCGGGGGAGTGATTCGCGGCCAGTGCCGCCGGGGACGGCGGCGCGCGGCGATGATATGTTTTTTAGGACATGCTCCTGCGGGCATGTTTGAAAGGATAGGTAGCGCGTGAGCAAGGGCGAGACGGCGCGAGGATCGGGGCCGGTATGGCTGGTGGTCGTGGGCTTGGCGGGGGCCGCGTTATGGTGGTGGCGTAGCGGAGCCGAGAGCGCGACGGAGCCGGTGGGGGCGGGGCCTGGTGATGCGCCGGCGCAGACGATAGCGACGAGCTTGCCGGAGGTGCGGCCGGAGCTTTTATTAAATCCGCGCTTTGCCGACCGGGCGACGGTCGCCGGGACCGTTCGAGACCCGCGAGGGCAGCCGGTGGCCGCTGCGCAGGTGTGCGCGGCCAACCATGCGGAGGAGCTGGCGTCGAAGGACAGGGAGAAGCCGGTCTGCACGAAGACCGAGCGCGACGGCCACTACCGCCTCGAGGGGCTGTTCCCGGTGCGCCACGTGATCCTGGCGAGCGCCCCCGGCTTCGCGCCGGGCAAGTACCAACATGGGGAGGGCGCGAGCCGGCGCGACTGGATCGAGCTGCGGCCGAAGATGGAGGCGCTCGGCATCGACATCGCGCTGGAGGACGGGGGCGTCGAGGTCCACGGCTTCGTCAAGGACCTGAGCGGCGGGCCGATCGAGGGGGCTCAGGTAGCGATCGACGCGGCGTTCGCCTGGACTGCGGTGGACGGGTCGTTCTCGGCGTGGGTGAAGGAAGGGCCGATCTTCGCCATGGCGACCGCCGACGGTTATGCGACGGGCCACGAGGATGGTGTGGCGCCGGGTCACGAGTTCGAGCTGTTCCTGACGCCCGAGGCGGTGCTGATCGGCAAGGTGGTGCGCGCGGGCGAGGGCGGCGAGCCGGTCGAGGGCGCGCTGGTGCGAGCGATGTCCGGCGGCTGGGGCTTCGGGCCGAAGTCGGCGTACACCGACGCGAACGGCGAGTTCCGCCTCGAGGGGCTCGAGCCCGGCGCCTACAAGCCGCGGGCCGAGGCCGACGACGCGCTCGGGCTGGCGAAGGAGCAGGTGATCCTCGGGCTCGGCGAGACTTCGGCGCCGATCCTGATCGAGGCGCACCCGGCGTTCACCATCGAGGGCAAGATCGTGACCGAGGGCGGCGGGAGCTGCGACGACGGCAGCGTGAACCTCGAAGACCCGGCGCAGGGGCGCGACGAGTGGATGTCGATCGAGAGCGGCGGCACGGTGCGCAAGCGCGGGGTGCTGCCGGGCGACTATCAGGTCAACGTCCGCTGCCGCGGGTACGTGTCGGCGGAGCGCTACGAGCGGATCAAGATCGTCGACAAGAGCGCGACGGGGCTGCGCTGGGACGTGTCGCGGGGGCAGTCGATCCGCGGGGTGGTGGTCGACGCGAGCGGCAAGCCGGTGGCGAAGATGGGCATCAGCGCGTCGCTGAAGCCCGATCCGAGCAAGCCGCGGGAGCACCAGACCGCGAACGTGTGGGGGCCCGAAACCGACGCGCAGGGGCGCTTCGAACTGTCGGGGTTGCTGCCGGGGAGCTACGACCTGTCGGTGGAGGCGTGGCGGAACCCGCGGGCGACGCCGGCGAAGCCGACGGTGGTGGAGGTGCCGAAGGGCAAAGACGCGACGGGGATCCGCATCGAGATGCCGGCCACCGGCGAGGTGCAGGGGTCGGTGCGCGATCCGAAAGGTCAGCCGATCGGCTCCGTCAAGGTGCAGGCCAACGACGGCGTGCACTGGCAGTCGACCACGGCGAAGGACGACGGGAGCTTCGTCTTCAAGCACATCGCCGCGGGGGACTACCGCGTCTATGCGCAGATGAGCTGGTTCGAGGGGGCGATGCGCTCCCCGGGGACGGGCGACGACGACGTGCAGGGCGAGCGCGTCGAGGTGCGCGACGGCAAGGTCGCGACCGTGAAGCTGGTGGTCGAGAGCGCGTCGGGGCGGATCTCCGGAGTGGTGCGCGACGAGGACGGCGGGCCGGTGGCCGATGCGTTCGTCGAGTCGTCGCGCGAGTCGGACAGCGCGACGAAGTCGGCGGGCGCGGGGGTGCGTCAAGGTCGCTGGGGCGAGTTCTTCGAGAAGCCGAACCTGACCGACCAGGACGGGAGGTTCACGCTTGAGCGGCTGCCGACCGGGAAGCACACGCTCCGCGCGCACCGCAAGGGCGGCGGCGAGGCGATCGTCGAGCACGTGGAGCTGGGCAGCGAGGTGGTGCTGACGATCGCGTCGCCGGGGCGGATGTCGGGCACGGTGCAGGTGCGCGGCGGGGCGGCGCCGGAGGAGTTCACGATCGCGATCATCGACGAGACGACCGGGTATCGCCGCCACGACAGCTTCTTCCGCACCGGCGGGGCGTGGAGCGTGCCAGACTTGCCGGCGGGCAATTACAAGGTGTCGGTGACGGCGGGCGGCGGCACGGCCGAGGCCCACGCGACGATGACCGCGGGCAAGGACACCAGCGGGGTGCGCATCGAGCTGGCGCCGAAGGTGTCGGTGCGCGGGACGGTGGTCGACACCGACGGCAAGCCGATCGCGGGCATGCAGGTGTACGTCAGCGCGCCGGGCGTCTGGTCGTCCAGCGGAGACGACGAGGACAAGCGCAACGTGACCGACGAGCAGGGTCGCTACGAGGTGTCGAACGCGCCGAGCGGGAAGGTGCAAGTGAACGTGTACCCCCGCAGCTGGGGCAGCGACGAGTTCTCGTGGACGTCGATGCCGGTGATGCTGTCGTCCGATGCGTCGGTGACCGAGCTGGCGCCGATCAAGGTGGCGCGCCGGCGCGTGAAAGAGGGCGACAAGTCGGGCGAGCTGGGGATCAAGATCAAGGAGCCGGAGCCGGGGGCGGACCCGCTGACGCGGCAGCTGGTGGTGGCGTACGTGCGCCCGGGCAGCCCCGCGGCCACAGCGGGGGTGCAGATCGGCGACCAGATCACCAGCGTCGAGGGGCAGGACGTGACCGGGGCGAACGCGTATCTGTACCATGGGCTCACCAGCGTGCTCGAGGGCACGACCGTGACGCTGGGCCTGGCGAACGGAAAGAGCGTCCCGGTGACGGCCGGCAAGGCGCCGTGAGCGAAAATCATATATCTTGAAGGTCATGTCACGAGGGACATGTCCTTCGTGACATGTGGTGCGGAGATGCGGGCTCGCGTGGGGATGGCCCGAAGACTTGTCGATGCGCGAGCGGAGGAGTGACGAGATGCGCGGGAGAGTCGTCGTCGGTGTGAGCCTGGTAGTGCTCGCGGGGGTGCTGTGGTGGTTGCGCGGGGAGAAAGAGGAAGCGTTGCGCCCCGCGGCGAGCGAGGTCGGGGAAGCGCCGGTCGAGGCGGTGACGGTGGCGCGGGTCGAGGCGGCGGTGCTGCAGTTCGATCCGCGACTGGGGGCGCGGGCGTCGATCGCGGGATTCGTGAAGGACTCGCGCGGGACGCCGATCGCGGGGGCGCAGGTGTGCGCGCTGGCGAGATCCGAGCGGGTGACGACGGACGAGCGGCGCCGGCCCGACTGCGTGACGAGCGGACGCGACGGGCACTACCGGATCGCGGGGCTGTTCCCGGTGCGTCACGAGGTCGTCGGCTCGGCGCCGGGGTTCATCCCGGCCCTGCACGCGCAAGGCGAGGGCGCGAGTCGGCGCGAGTGGGTCGAGCTGCGGCAGGGGATGGAGCTGCTCGGGGCCGACATCGTGCTCGAGGCCGGCGGCGTCGAGATCCGCGGGGTCGTGAAAGATCTGAGCGGCGGGCCGATCGAGGGCGCGCAGCTCCTCGGCAATCTCCAGCCGGTCGTCGTCACCGGGCCCGAGGGCGAGTTCTCGATGTGGGTGAAGCCGGGCGAGCTCGCGGTGCGGGCCATGGCCGACGGCTACGCGGAGGGTCGCGACCACGGTGTGGCGCCGGGGCACTTCTACGAGGTGTTCATGACGCCGGAGGCGGTGCTGGTCGGCAAGGTGGTGCGCGCGGGCAGCGGTGAGCCGCTCGCGGACATGCAGGTGTCGAGCGGCGGCGGCTCGTACGCGACGACGATGACCGACGCGCAGGGGATGTTTCGCCTCGATCGCTTGCAGCCTGGCGGGTACAAGCCGAGCGCGGTTTCCGACGAGACGTACGGGCAAGCGGAGGAGCTGGTGATGCTGGGGCTGGGCGAGACGTCGGAGCCGCTGGTGATCGCGGCGCACCCGGCGTTCTTCGTCGAGGGCCGGGTGGTGATCGAGGGCGGAAGCAGCTGCGAGTCCGGGACGGTGGTGCTGCGCGACGGGGCGAGCGGTCGTTCGGTGCGCGGGGCGATCGATGGCGGGCTGCTCCACCTGCGAGCAGTGCGACCGGGCGAGTACGGGGTCGAGGTGCGGTGCGCCGGATATGTCTCCGAGGAGACGTACGAAAAGGTGAAGGTGGTGGACCGCAGCGTGTCGGGGCTCGAGTGGAAGGTGCGGCGGGCGCAGACAATCCGCGGGGTCGTGGTCGACGCGCGTGGGCGACCGGTGCCGCAGATCCGGGTGAGCGCGGGGGCGAAGCCCGACCCGAGTCGGCCGCACGCGCAGCGGACCTCGGCGTACGGCGGCAGCACGGACGCGAGCGGGCGGTTCGAGCTGGCGGGGCTCTTGCCGGGCAAGTACGAGGTAGAGCTGTCGGCGTGGGATCCGCCGCGCTCGACGCCGAAGCCCATGGAAGTGACCTTGCCCGAGGGACAGGACGTGGAAGGGCTGCGGATCGAGCTGCCAGCGGCCGGCGAGGTGCGGGGGACGGTGCGCGACGCGAAGGGCCAGCCGGTGCGCGGGGCGTCGGTGTCGCTGGCCGGCGGAAGGAATGGGTTCGGGGTGACGGTCGCCGACGACGGGACGTTCCGCATCGAGAACGTGGGGGAGGGTGAGTACCGGGCCGAGGTGGAGAAGGGCTGGGAGAAGCTGCGCGCGCCGGGGACGAGCGACGACGACGTCCAGGGCGAGAAGGTCGAGGTGCGCGCGGACGCGGTGGCGACGGTGAACCTGGTGGTGGCGAGCGCGTCGGGGAAGATCACGGGAGTGGTGCTCGACGAGCACGGAGCGCCGGTGGCGGACGCGTTCGTCGGGGCGGCGCGCGAGGCGGAGCGCGCGGGCGCGGCCCAGGGCACGGCGTCACGCGAGACGCGATGGACGTTCGGCAAGCAGCCCAACATGACCGACGCGGAGGGGCGCTTCACGCTGACCGACCTGAGCGACGGGAAGCACACGCTGCGGGCGCACCGTCGCGGCGGCGGAGAGGCGATCGCGGAGCACGTGGCGATCGGGAGCGAGGTGACGCTGACCCTGGCACCCGCGGCCCGGCTGGCGGGGACTGTGGTGTTGCGCGGTGGCGCGGCGCCGGAGGAGTTCTCGGTGGTGATCCAGGAGGCGGCGGGCGGATATCGCCGCAACGATTCCTTCTACCGCACGAACGGGGCGTGGAGCTTCCCCGAGGTGCCGGCGGGCGAGTACAAGGTGCAGGTCAGCGCGGGGGGCGGAACCGCGGAGACGACGGTGAAGGTGGCGGTCGGGGAGGAGCTGTCGGGGGTGCGCATCGAGCTGGCGCCGAAGGTGACGGTGCGTGGGACGGTGGTCGACCTCGAGGGCAAGCCGGTGCCGGGGCTGACGGTCACGGTGTCGGGTAGCGGCAGCTCGAGCGCGCAGGACGGCAAGGCCAACGTGACCGATGAGTCAGGTCGGTTCGAGTTCCGCAACGCGCCGACCGGGCTGGCCCAGATCTACGTGTCGCCGGCGAACAGGAGCGAGTTCGACTGGAGCTCGCTGCCGGTGACGCTGTCGGGCGAGGCAGCGACGGTCGAGCTGCCACCGATCCGCGTCGCGCGGAGGCGGACGGCGCCCGGTGAGTACGGGGGTGACCTCGGCTTCACGACCCACGAAGCGGCGCCCGGCGCCGATCCGCTGAAGCGGCGGTGGGTCGTGGCCCACGTGCGGCCCAAGAGCCCGGCGGCGCTGGCGGGCATGGCGGTCGGCGACGAGATCGTCAGCGTCGACGGCCAGGACGTGCAGGGGGCGAACAGCTATCTGTTCCCGACGCTGACGCAGGCGCCGGCACAGACGACGCTGACGCTGGGCCTCGCGCGCGGGGCGAGCGTGCAGCTGACGGTCGGAGCGCGGCCCTGAAGTTTTCTAAAAAGCGCGCGGCCGGCTCGAGTCTCGCGAACCCGACCCTCGGGACAGGTCTCTCGCGTGCGCGCGAGACCTGTCCGATGGGACAGATGTTCAGGCCTGGTCGGGGAGGGCGGCGTCGAGGGCGTCGCGCAGGTCGGTGGTCGAGGCCTCGCCGGGCGCCGCGGGGCCCTGGCGGCGGCCCTCGGCGAGGATGGTCTCGGGGACAGGTCGCAGGTCCCACACGAGGCCGACCCAGCTCATGGCCTTGAGGATGTAGTAGGTGATGTCGATCTCCCACCAGTAGAAGCCCTGGCGGGTCGAGCCCATGTAGTGGTGGTGGTTGTTGTGCCAGCCCTCGCCGAGGGTGATCAGCGCCAGCAGCCAGTTGTTACGGCTGGTGTCGGTGGTCTCGAAGCGGCGCTTGCCGAACACGTGGGCGAGCGAGTTGATGGTGAAGGTGCCGTGCCACAGCAGGGTGGTGCTGAGGGCGAAGGCGATGAAGAGACCCGAGGCGCCCATGGTGAGGTAGACGAGGGTGCCGAGGACGGTCGGGGGGACGAGCCAGTACTTGTCGAGCCAGCGCAGCTCGGGGTACTTGGCGAGGTCGCGGACCTTGTTGTAATCGCAGTTGCCGGCGTTCTTCTCGTAGATCCAGCCGATGTGCGAGTACCAGAAGCCGCGCTGGATCGGCGAGTGGGTGTCCCACGGCAGATCGCTGAATTTGTGGTGGTTGCGGTGGTGCGCGGCCCACCACAGCACGCCGCGCTGCGAGGCGGTCTGGGTCAGGAAGGCGGCGATGAACTGTACGATCCGGCTGGTCTTGAAGGTGCGGTGCGAGAAGTAGCGGTGGTACCAGCCGGTGACGAAGAACATGCGCCCGAAGTAGAGGGCGAAGCACATGGCCCAGTCCTGCCAGCGAGTGCCCGTCCAGATGGCGGCGAGCGGGAGCAGATGGACGATCGCCACCGGGCCGATGCTCCGCCAGTCGTAGCCCGGGCGCTCCGGCGGCGGGAGGTCGCGGTACTTCTCGGGGATCGGGATCGGCGAGTCGATCTGCATTCGCACCGGTCAAGGTGCCGGAGATGCCGGAACGACGCCTGTCCTCGAGCGGTCAATCCGTGTCACGGTTTGGTCACCGGGCTCGGGACCACGAATTTGTAACCGGTTCCACGCACCGAGACGAAATACACGGGATTCACCGGGTCGGGTTCGAAGTGGCGCCGTAGGCGCATGATGAAGTTGTCGACCATCCGCGTGTTGGGATAGTTCGCCAGCTTCCACACCTGCTCCTGCAGCTCCTGGCGCGAGAGCACCCGCCCAGGATTGGCCGCGAAGTAGCGCACGAGGTCGAACTCGAGGCGAGTGAGCTTGACCTCCTGTTCGCCCATGCGCGCCTCGCCGCGCTCGACGTCGATGACTGCGTCGCCAAAGCGGATCGGGGCGCCCGTGGCCAGATCTTGCGCAGGTCGCTCTTGCGGCGGGCGTTGCTCGCGCTCCCACGAACGCCTGCGCAACAGCGAGCGCACCCGGGCGAGCAGCTCGCTGAGCTCGAACGGCTTGACGAGGTAGTCGTCAGCGCCGACCTCGAGACCCCGCACTCGATCGTCGGTGGAGTCCCGAGCGGTGAGCATGAGGACCGGGGTGAAGTTGCCTCCGTCGCGCAACTTCTTGCATAGCTCGAAGCCGTCGGTGTCAGGGAGCATGACGTCGAGGACGATGGCGTCGTAGCGCGCCGCGAGCAGCAGCTCCGCGGCCCTCCGCGCGGTGCTGGCGAGGTCGATGGCGTAACCCTCGAGCTCGAAGTTCAACTTGAGCCCGGCGGCGAGGTGCTGCTCGTCCTCGACGAGGAGGACTCGGGGCGAGGTGCTCACTCGACGTCCTCCTCGAGTGACTCGGCGAAGCCGCGCGGTCTCCAGAAATCTTCAGGGCGCTGGGAAAACATGCTGAATTTCGCCGTCGGCTCCGAAGACGTTCACGCCGAGCGGAGGTGCATGGGGAGGGTGATGCGGAGGGTGGTGCCCTGGCCGGGGCCGGGGGAGAGGGCCTCGGCGCGGCCGCCGAGGGAGCGGACCAGGGCGGAGACGACGTAAAGGCCGAGGCCGGTGCCGCGGCGCTCGCGGACGGCTTCGTCGGGGACGCGGTAGAAGCGCTCGAAGACGCGGCGCAGGTGCGTGCGCGGGATGCCGATCCCGCGGTCGCGGACCTCGAGCGCGACCTGGCCGCGGGCCTCGACGGCGTCGGCGCTGACGACCACGGCGACGTCGTCGCCGCTGTACTTGATCGCGTTGTCGATGAGGTTCTCGAGCACGGCCGCGAGCGCGACCTCGTCGGTGACGATCCGCAGCTCGGGGGCGATGTCGACGCGGACGACGTCGTCGGCCAGGTGCGCGCGGCGAGTGACGCCGGCGGCGCAGCGGCGCGCGAGCTCGGCGAGCGAGATGTCGGTGAGGTGCTGCGACGGCCGGACCTCGCCCGCGAGCCGCGTGGCGGTGAGCACCCGGTCGATGAAGGCGGTGAGCCGCTCGACGTCGTCGTGCATCATCCGCCGCAGCCGCTCGTGCTGGGCGCCGGGCAGGTCGGGCCGCGCGAGCGTCTCGAGGCACAGCTTGAGCGCGGCGAGCGGGCTCTTGAGCTCGTGCGTGACCGAGTCGATGAAGCTGGTCTGCCGCCGGACCTCGCGGATCTCCCGGACCAAGAAGACCGTGAAGAGGACGATCACGAACATGATGACCACCAGCGAGCCGATGCCGGCGGCGAGCAGCCACCAGTTGCCGCGCAGGTCGGCCACCAGCTCGGGGTTCTGCAGCACGAGGTAGCTCCAGCCGACCAGCAGCGCCAGGCACAGGGCGACGGCCCCGGAGGCGAGGATGATCGGCAGGGAGATCGACCGCGTGACGCGGGCGAGCGCCATGGTACGTGTCCCTCGGGTCATGGCGGATGGCTCATGTTCCCGAGGACATGTGCGAAAGTTGCAGCGAGCCGGCGGCGCTGGGGCTGCCGCCGCGGCCGCGCGCGGCGCCAGGGTCGAGCTCGACGCGCTCGATGGCGGCGCCCACCGGGGTGCAGTAGTCGAGGACGCTGTCGTCCTCGGGGTCGCACGCGGGCGCGGGCTCGGCGAGCCGTTGCACGGGGGTGCAGGCGACGTCGGCGACGGCGAGCGGCGGGAGGGCGCGGCCGTCGGCCAGCAAGAGGCGCACGCCCGCGGTCCCCGCGGCGACCGGGGCGCTCCACCACACGCGCACTGCGGCAGGGGCCTCGGCGCCGGGCTGGGCGGGGCAATCTGTCCCGCGGGACACGAGCTCGGCGGCGACGGGGAAGGGCGGAGCGTCGGCGGCGACGACGTCGGCGGACTGGCCGTCGAGGTCGCGGCCGTCGGCGTCGAACAGCTGGCCGGCGACGGTGACGCTGACGAGCTCGCGCTGGGGCGCGGGGACGACGAGCTCGAGGGCGCGGAGCTCGTCGCGCTCGCTGGCGGGGGCGAGGCTGGCGGCGATCGGGACGCGCCGGGTGCCGTCGCGGGCGAGGACGACGAAGCGGCTGGGGATCAGCGCGGCCGGGTCGAGCGGGCGAGTAAAGACGAGGTAGACGAGGGTGCCGACCGGGACGCCGAAGTACTCGCGCTCGTCGCCGGTGGGCGGGGGCTGGGCGTGGGCGGAGAGGATCCGGGTGGGCGTGCCGAGCGGGCGCACGGCCGCGGGCGCGCCGCCAGGAGGCTGCGGCGGCATGTCGGGCGGGGCGACGGCGCAGGCGGCGAACGCGAGGGCGGCCGCGACACGGAACAGGGCAGGCACGCGAGCGCCAGGGTACACTGCCGCCGCCGATGCTGCACCTGGCCGCGCCGACCGATGAGCGCTGGGCCGCGCGAGCGCGCGAGCACCTGCCGGAGATCCTCCTCGACCACGCTCACTGCGAGAAGAAGGCGGCGTCGACGGCGTTGTCGCTGATCTTCCGCTACCCGGAGCGGCCGGCGATGGTGGTGCCGCTGTCGCGGCTGGCGCGCGAGGAGCTGGCCCACTTCGAGGAGGTGGTGGCGGTGATGCGCGCGCGCGGGCTGGAGTTCCGCCGCCAGACGCCGAGCCCCTACGCGGCCAAGCTGATGGCGGCCGCCCGCACGCACGAGCCGATGCGCCTGCTCGACACGCTGCTGTGCTGCTCGCTGATCGAGGCCCGCAGCTGCGAACGGATGCGCCTGCTGGCGGAGGTGCTGGACGACCCGGGGCTGGTGAAGCTGTACCGCGGGCTGCTCGCGTGTGAGGCGCGGCACTTCCACAGTTACGTGGAGCTGGCGCGGGAGCTGGAGCTGGTTCCTGAAGCGGAGCTGATGGCGCGGCTGGACACTCTGGCTGAGCACGAGGCCGAGGTGCTGCGCGGCGACCCGGGCGAGCCGCGGCTGCACAGCGCGGTCGACCCTGCGCTAAAGTGACGCCCGCATGACCAGCGAACACCGCCCGTTCCGCGTCCTCGGGGTCCAGCAGATCGCAGTCGGCGGCCGCGACAAGTCGGCGCTGCGCCGCCTGTGGTCGGACCTGCTCGGCCTGCCGATCGTCGGCACGTTCCGCAGCGAGCGCGAGAACGTCGACGAGGACATCGCAGTCGCCGGCACGGGGCCGTGGCAGGTCGAGGTCGACCTGATGCAGCCGCTCGACCCCGACAAGCGACCCCGCGTCCACGAGCCGGCCCTCAATCACGTCGGCCTGTGGGTCGACGACCTCGAAGCGGCAGTGACCTGGCTCTCGGGACAGGGGGTCCGCTTCGCCCCCGGCGGGATCCGCCGCGGCGCGTCGGGCCACGACGTGTGCTTCATCCACCCGCGCGGCGACGACGGCAGCGCGCCGATCGGCGGCGAGGGCGTGCTCATCGAATTGGTGCAGGCGCCGGCCGAGCTGATCGCGGCCGGGCGCTGAAGGACATGTCCCGAGGGACAGCCGCGGTCACGGCTTGCAGTCGCGCGAGATCATCGACTCGGCGACGCCGCGGTTGACCGGGCGCGAGAAGTAGTAACCCTGGCCGAACTCGCAGCCCATCTCGGCCAGGAGGTCGAGCTGGGCCCGGGTCTCGACGCCCTCGGCGATCACGCTCATCCCGAGGTTGTGCGCCAGAGTGACGATGGTGCGCACGATCTCCGCGTTCTCGCCGTCGGGGCCGATGTTGCTGATGAAGGAGCGATCGATCTTCAGCGCCGACATCGGGAAGCGGTGCAGGTAGCTGAGCGAGGAGTAGCCGGTGCCGAAGTCGTCGACGTAGGAGTGGACCTGCTCGAGCCGGAGCTGCTCGATCAGCTCGGAGGCAGTCTTCGGATCTTCCATGATCACGCTCTCGGTGATCTCGAGCTTGAGGCTCGACGGGACGAGCATGCTCTCGTGCAGGGCCTTGGCGATCAGGGCCGGCTGGGCGAACTGCTTGCCCGACAGGTTGACGCTGATCGACAGCGCCTCGCGGTGGGGATACTTGGCGTGCCAGCGCTGCATCTGGCCGCACGCCTCGCGCAGGACCCACTCGCCGATCGGGATGATGAGGCCGGTCTCCTCGGCGCAGCCGATGAACTCGCCGGGCAGGACCAGGCCGCGCGTCGGGTGGTTCCAGCGCAGCAGCGCCTCGAAGCCGCTGATCTGGCCGCTGACGAGGTCGATGACGGGCTGGTAGTAGACCTCGAACTCGCCGCGCTCGATGGCCCGCCGCAGGTCGCTCTCGAGCGTGAGCTGGGCGACTGCCTCGGCGTGCATGTCGGCGTCGAACAGCTCGTAGCGGCTCTTGCCGCGCCGCTTGGCCCGGTGCATCGCGGTGTCGGCGTCGCGCAGGATGTCCTCGGTGCGCTCGTAGCCGAGCGCGCTCCAGGTGATGCCGACGCTGATCGAGGTGTAGACCTCCTGATCGCGCAGGGCGAGCGGCTGCTTGAGCTGGCCGAGGATCCGGTCGGCCACGCGGATGGCGTCGCTGGCGTCCTGGACGTTGGGCAGGAGCACCCCGAACTCGTCGCCCGACAGGCGCGCGAGCAGGTCGTCGGGGCCGACGCAGTCCAACAGCAGCCGCGCGACCGAGATCAGCAGGCGGTCGCCGGTCGAGTGGCCGAGGCTGTCGTTGACGTTCTTGAAGCGGTCGAGGTCGAGGCACAGCACCGCGAACGCGGCCCGGCCCTGGCGCACGCCCTGCAGCGCACCCTCGAGCTTCTCCATGAAGGCCTGGCGGTTGGGCAGGCGCGTCAGCGGGTCGTGCAGCGAGTCGTGGCGCGAGCGCTCCTCGCGGGCGCGCAGGGCGATCTCGGCGCGGCGGCGGCGGGTGATGTCGCGGGCGACGACCTGGACGCCGGTGACCTCGCCGTCGAAGTCGCGCAGCGGGACGACGGTCGACGAGAACCACCCGTTCTTGCCGCGGACCTCGATCATCTCCTCGACCGACACGCCGATGCCGCTCTCCATGACCTGGGCGAAGCGGGCGAGGTAGGCCTCGGCCAGATCGGGCATGTCGGGCGCGAGGTCGCCGAGGCTCTTGCCGATCAGGCTGTCGACGGTCGACGAGAAGAGGTCGGCGATCAGCTCGTTGGCGTGGAAGATGACGCCGTCGCGATCGAAGCAGAGCAGGAAGACGTCGCTGGCTTCGACCAGCAGCTGGTACTTGATCTCGCTCTCCTGCAGGGCGCGCTCGATCTTGCGGCGCTCGCTGATGTCGACCAGCGTGACCATGATCGCCGCGCCCTGGTCGTCGTCCTCGACCGGGACGGCGGCGAGTTGGGTCCACAGCAGCTCGCCCCTGGCGGTGCGCAGGCCGACGGTGAGCGGCGGCTGCGGCTTGTGCTGCTCGAGGCAGCGCCGCAGCGGCGAAGCGGAGGCGAGCGGGTGGCCGTCGTCGCGCAGGGCGCCGCGCTCGAGGTCGTCGATCGTCAGCGCGGCGAGGGCCTCGGCGCTGTGACCGAGCAGCCGCTGCGCGGTGGTGTTCGACATGACGATCGCGCCGCGGGCGTCGAGCTGGAGGATGCCGGTCGGGACGGCGTCGATGAGGCGCAGCAGCGCCGGCGCGACCAGCGGGCGCGCGCCGACGGCGGGGTCGCCGAAGTGACGCGCGAGCCCCGGGGCCTCGCGCAGCAGCCAGGCGTGCGTCTCGACCAGCGGCGGGTCGACGCGCTGCGCCAGGTCGGGGTGCAGCTCGAACCACGCGGCCCGCCCGCGCGCGTAGGCGACCAGCGCGGTCCAGCGGGCGTACAGCGCCGGCGTCAGCGCCCCGGCCAGCGCGGCTCGCCCGTCGGCGCCGCCCTGCGGGTCGGCGGCGAAGGCCAGGCCGCAGGTCATGAGCCTGTCGTGAAGGACAGGGTCTTCAGGCCATGTCTCGAGGTGCAGGTGCTGGACGCCGAGCGCGTCGCGGGCGGCCGGCAGCTGGGTGATGAAGGCGCGAGGGTCGTCGAGGGCGGCCAGCACTGCCGCGGGCGCGAGGCCCAGGCGGGTGAGCGCGAGCGCGTGCTCGACGAGGCCGGCGCCGGCCCGACGCAGGGTCAGGAGGAGGGTGAGCTCCTTGAAGACGGCCGGCAGCGGGCACTCGAGGTAGGCGTGTCTGGCGGCGTGCCACAGGTCGGCGAGGGTGTCCGGACAGGCGAAGGCCGGCTCGAAGAAGGCCGGCAAGTAGCCGAAACGCTGCTCGATCTGCGCGCGCAAGGCGGCCAGGCGGCCCCCGGCCCCGGCCTCGCTCTGGGGTTCGAGCCCGCTCTCGGCGGGCGATCCGGCATGTGCGTGCGCGTCCGTGATCGCAGTTCTCCGCGGGAAAACCCCGCCAAAAGAGCGTTACAGGGGCGCGCGAGGGGTGTCAATTGCAGGACGCGTGAGAAGGCGGTCCGGACGCGGTTCTATCGCGGTTTTCCGGGCCCATCCGTCCCGATTTTCCGGGAGATCGGTGCGCGGACGAACGCGCAGGTCTGCGGACGGGTGACCGCGGCGCGCCCGATGACATGGCGGAAAGGACAGATGCGAACGCGCCGTCGGTCGGGCCTGCGAGCCGGCATAGCGAGAGCCGGCGAGGCGCCGACGGACGACGCTGCGTCCGCGGAGTCGGTGATCAGCCGGCCCGGCTATCGCTGGGATCGCCGGCGCCGCCCTCAGGGTCAGGCACGAAGCGGTTGATCTTGGAGAGCAGCCGACGCAGGTCGATCGGCTTGGTGTCGTAATCGTCGCAGCCGGCCTCGAGGGCCTTCTCGCGGTCGCCGGACATGGCGTGCGCGGTGAGGGCGATGACGGGGATATTCGCGGTCGCCTCGTGCTCCTTCAACACCCGCGTGGCGTACCAGCCGTCCATGTCGGGGAGGCTCAAGTCCATCAGCACGATGTCGGGCTTCTCCTTCTTCACCATGGCGACACCCTCGCCGCCGTCGACGGCGACGAGCACCTCGTAGCCCTTGCGACGCAGTCGCCTGGAGAGCATGTCCCGGCTGAGTTCGTTGTCCTCGACGATCAAGACCTTGGGCATAACCGGGTCCATCCTAACACCAGCGGCCGGCGAAGGGCGACCGCGCGACGCGCCGGGCGACTGCGCGCCGCCAAGCTCGCGTCTGGTAAGCCCGTGTACGGCGGCGCGCCCGTTCAGGTCAGGATGAACTGTCCGTCGGGCTCACGCCGGACCCGGCCCTCGCCCTCGAGCTTGCGCAGGTGGGCGTCCAGGGACCGCTCGGCCAGCCACCAGATCTCCCGCGGGGTGTCGCCGTAGGCGCCGGCGAGCAGCTCGGGCATCCGCGTGGCACCGGCGTCGAGGGCGGCGAGCACCCGGCCCTCGCGCTGTCTGCGATGGGTGATGTAGCGCTCGAGGCACTCCTGCGGCGCCGTGATCACGGGCCCGTGGGAAGGAACGAGGGCCGTCGGCCGCGCCGCCCCCAGGCGGGCGAGCGAATCGAGGTACGCCGACATGTCTCCCCCGTCGGCAGGGTCGATGAGGATCGTCCCGATGCCGGCGACGAGGTCGCCGGCGTAGGCGATCCCGGTGCGCTCCTCGCAATAGGCGAGGTGGCCCGGCGCGTGGCCCGGCGTGAACAGGGCTCGAAGGACATATCCGTCGTCCAGCTCGAGCCGGTCGCCGTCGGCCAGGGTCACGTCGACGGGGAAGTCGACCCGGGCCGCCGTGAGCGAGTGGGCGTAGATCGGCGCGCCCCACCGCTGCGCGAGCTCGAACGCGTAGCCGATGTGATCGCCGTGGTGGTGCGTGACGAGCACGGCGACGATCTCCGCGCCCGCGCCGGCTCGCTCCGTGAGCAACGCATCGAGCGCGGCCCGCTCAGTCGCAAACGGCGTGGCCGGCTCGATGACCGCGAGGCGCCGCGTGCCGACGATCAAAGTGTTGGTCGCAGTCGCCGGCGGCAGCGTCGGCGTCTCGTACGGGACCCGCCAGACGCCGGGGTCCAGGACTTCAGGCTCGGCCATGAGACGCGAGTGTAGTGCCCAGTCCGCCCAGTACAAACCGATGGCGCGCCTCGCGGCGCCGAGGACCCGTATACTGACCGATGATGCGCTGGCGCCCCCGCTTGCTCGCGGCCGACCCGCCCGAGCTGCTGGTATACGACGAGGCGACCGTCTGCCCCTATCTCCAGGGGCGCGACGCTCGAATGCCGCTCCGCGTGCCGACGCGGATGCTCACCCCGCAAGAGTTCGCCGAGCGCCTGCGGGTCGGCGACCGCCGCCAGGGCGTCCTGCTCTACCGCACCTCCTGCCCGACCTGCCAGGCCTGCGAGCCCATCCGCATCGACGTCGACCGCTTCGTGGCCGACAAGACCCAGCGCCGCGTGTACCGTCGCGGTCTCGGGCGCATCGAAGTCGAGATCGGTCCGCCCGAGCTCACCCCCGAGAAGGTCGCGCTCTACAACCGCCACAAGGCCGAGCGCGACCTCAACGCCGACGGCCACGACATCGACGAGGTCGGCTACCGCGCCTTCCTGGTCGACACCTGCTGCGAGTCGTTCGAGCTGCGCTACCGCGTCGATGGCCGCCTGATCGGCGTCGCAGTCGTCGACCGCGCCGAAGACGCCCTGTCCGCCGTCTACTTCTACTTCGACCCCGACTTCGAGCCGCTGTCCCCCGGCGTGTTCTCGATCATGAAGCAGCTCGAGCTGTGCCGCGCCTGGGGCCTCCGCTACCTTTACCTCGGCCTGTACATCCGCGAGTGCCCGTCGATGGCCTACAAGGCCCGCTACCTGCCCCACGAGCGCCGGATCGCCGGCCGCTGGCGCCGCTTCGAGCGGGTCGGCGCGGCCGTCGAGGCCGTGTCTGAAGAGACATGACGCAAGAGACAGGCGACGCGCCGCGCTCGCCTCGCCCGCTGCTCCGAGCGAAGCGAGCGCACTGACGGTCTCCCCGTCCCTGCGCGCCGGCCGAGCGCCGCAAGTCCTGCGTGAGCGGGCTGCCGGACAGCCGCGCCCTTGCCGTTCACGGCCATCGACTCGGCCGCGAACGGCCGAACGGACTTGCGGCCGCGAACTCATGCGCATTCTTAAACTGGTATGACCAGTTGACCATCGAATCTCGACATGACATGCTGAGCGCATCAGGCATCGCTCATGCGCCTCAAGCCCGTTGCCCGAAAGTCCCTGTCCGACGCTGTTTTCGAGCAGCTATCCCAGGAAATCGTGCATGGCCGTATGCGCCCGGGCGCGCCGCTGCCGAGCGAGCGCGCGCTGTGCGACGTTCTGCGGGTCAACCGGGGGGCGGTGCGTGAGGCGCTCAAGCGGCTGTCGCAGGCGGGGCTGATCGCGATCCAGCACGGCGGCGGCACGCGGGTGCTCGATTTCAAGCAGACCGCCAGCCTCGACCTCCTCAATCGCCTTCTATTTCACCACGACGGCACGGTCGACCTCCGCGTCGCCCGCAGCGTGATGGAGATGCGCGCCGCGATGGCGCCGGACATCGCCCGCCTGGCCGCGTTGCGGCGCAGCGCCGGCCAGGTCCTGCAGCTCGACGAGATGGTCGCCGCCATGGCCGCGCAGCAGCAGGACCTGCTCGCGCTCCAGGTCCTGGCGTTGCAGTTCTGGGACCTGCTCACGGTCTGCAGCGAAAATATCGCCTACCAGCTCGCCTTCAACGGCCTGCGCCACAGCTACGAGGGCATGCGCGAGGCCCTTGTCGAGGTGATGGGCGAGGAGCTGCGCGACCTCGCGGCCTACCGCCGGATCGCCGACGCAGTGCGCCGCAAGGACGGCGAGGGCGCCGGCCAGAGCGCCCAGGCGCTGATGCAGCACGGCTCGCGCGGCATCTTGCAGCTGCTCGCGGCGCTCGAGAGCTCAGGCGACGATCAGGCAGCCAACGGAGAGGAGGACGACGATGACGAGCAATGAGCACGAACCAATGGGCGGCAAGAACCCCACGCTGGGCCAGGCCGCGCGCGCCTTCTTCACCTTTCACAGCCCGCGGATCTTCGCCGTCATGTGGCCGCTGCTGGTCACCACGCGCCTCGCCGTCGGCGACTTCGGTTGGGCCGACTTACTCGTCGTCCCGATCCTCCTGGCGGCCCAGCCCTTCGTCGAGTGGCTGATCCACGTCTACATCCTCCACTTCAAGCCGACCACGGTGTGGGGTCGCAAGTTCGACCTGCAGATCGCCAAGTTCCACCGCGCCCATCACCGCGACCCGTGGCGCCTCGAGCTGGTCTTCATCCCCCGACGCGCCGGTTGGCTCGGTCTGGCGATGTTCTCCGCCCTGTGGTTCATGCTCGCGCCCACGCCGCAGATGGCCCTCACCGGCGTCGTCGGCAGCGTGACGATGGCCTTCCTCTACGAGTGGACGCACTACCTCACGCATACCGGCTACAAGCCGCAGGGCGAGTTCTATCGCCGGATCTGGCGCTACCACCGCCTGCACCACTTCAAGAACGAGCACTACTGGCAGGGCGTCACCACCCACCTCGGCGACCGGATCCTCGGCACCATGCCCGACCACACCGCGGTCCCCAACTCGCCCACCTGCCGCACTCTCGGGATCGAGGCGCCGACCGACCTGCCTGGCCCGCCGTGACCGACATGTCCTTCGGGACAGCCGCGGCCTCTTGCCCTGGGGCGCGCCCGTGAGGCACCCTCGCGGCGTGTCGCGTCTGTCGCCCGGGGTCCACTGGTTCTCGCCCACGCTGCCGATCCACGTCTTCGACGCCGCCGAGCCGGGCCCGGTCGCCCTGATCCAGGCCGGCATCCACGGCGACGAGGTCGCCGGCGTCCACGCGCTGCAGGAGCTGCTCGAGGAGCAGATCCGTCCCGCCCGCGGGCGCCTGATCGTCGTCCCGATCATGAACCCGCCGGCTTACCGCGCGCGCCAGCGTTGCGCCCCCGGCGGCCTCGATCTCAACCGCTGCTTCCCCGGTGACGCCGACGCGCCCGAGCGCGAGCGCCGGCTGGCCCGCCGCTTCATGGACCTCGTGCTCGCCGAGCGGCCGGCGCTGATGGCCACGCTGCACGAGAGCCACAAGCGCTATCACCCCGACGTGAAGCCGTCGTTCGGTCAGACTCTGGTCTACGGCGTGGAGCCGATGCCCGCGATCATCGGCCGCACGATCGACCGCTTGAACGCGCGGATCGCCGGCGAGGACGAGCGCTGGGCCCCGCAGTACTACCCTGTCGCGACGTCGTCCACGGAGGTCATCGTCGACGCCACCGGCTGTGTGGGGATCTGCGTCGAGACATGGATGGGCCTGCCGGAGCCGCGGCGGATCGAGCTGCAGCGCCTCGTGGTCGAGCTGCTGCTCGATGACCTCGGTGTGCGTCCGATGGCCTGAAACGCCGCCCCGCGCGCGTTCTGCCCCAGGCGTGCGCCCCGCTGCCACGGGCCTTGCGCGGGGGAGCCTCACGCCGGTTTTGTCGTGCCTCGCGCGGGTCTGCGGTAGATTTTGGCCAGTGCTCGAGTCCGCCACCGAGACCTTCACCGCCCCGGCCGCCCCCTCGTTACCGACGAGCCCGCTCGCCGCCCACGCGGAGGAAGTCTTCGAGGCCACCAGCCCCTACGACGGCGACGGCTTCCGCAACCACTGCCGGCGCCTGTTCCTGTTCACCGAGATGCTGCTCGCGCGCGAAGGCACCCCGCTCGCGCGCGACCTCGCCTACGCGATCGCCATGTGCCACGACCTCGGGATCGTCAGCCGCGGCGACACCGGGCGCACCTACCTCGAGCGCAGCCGCAGCCTGTTCGCCCGCGAGATGTCCGACTTCAAGCTCTCCGCCGCGCAGGACGTGGTCCACGAGTGCCTGGTCTACAACCACCGCTTGCTGCCGGTGCCGAACCTGTCGCCGCAGGCCGACGCGTTCCGCCGCGCGGTCCAGATCGAGCACACCCGCGGGCTCCTCCGCTTCGGCCTGCCGAAGGCCCCGGTGGCGGCAGTGTTCGCCGCCTACCCGCGCGACAACTTCGACCGCGTGCTGCTCGACTTCACCTGGCGGACCCTGCGCCACGAGCCGCTGACCCTCGTCAACGGCATCTTCTTCTGAGCTCACCCGCGCTGTCCTGGTCGACCGGCCATGTCTTCCGCGACATGGCCCCCGGGACATGCACGAAGTACCCTGTACGAGAGGACATGTCATGACGAGCGAGCGCCTGACCCCGGAGCAGACCGAGCAACTCGAGGCTGCCGCGTTCCGCAGCCTGGTGGCGCACCTGCGCGAGCGGACCGACGTGCAGAACATCGATCTGATGAACCTCGCCGGCTTCTGCCGCAACTGCCTGTCGCGCTGGTACCAGGAGGCCGCGACCGAGCGGAGCATCCCGCTGACGCAGGACGAGGCGCGTGAGCGCGTCTACGGCATGCCGTACAGCGAGTGGAAGGCGAAGCACCAGAAATGACGCTGTCGCTCGCATCCCACGAGCTCGAGGTCGCCACCCGCGGGCGCGGCCTCGTCGACGTCACCTCCGAGGTGCAGGCCTTCGTGCGCGACAGCAAGCTGCGCCACGGCCTCGTCACCGTGTTCATCCACCACACCAGCGCCTCGCTGCTGATCACCGAGAACGCCGACCCCGAGGTCCACCGCGACCTCGAGCGCCTGTTCCACCGCCTCGCGCCCGACGGCGACCCGCTGTTCCGCCACGACGCCGAAGGCCCCGACGACATGCCCGCCCACGTCCGCAGCGCGCTGACCCAGACCTCGCTGTCGATCCCCGTGCAGGCCGGTCGCTGCGCCCTCGGCACCTGGCAGGGCATCTACCTGTGGGAGCACCGCCACGCCGCCCACCGCCGCCGCCTCACCCTCACCCTCATCGGCTCGTGACCGACTCGACCGACGACACCGTCGCCGCCTCATCGGCGCCCGAATCCCGCGAACTCCCGCCGAGCGGCCGCTCCTCGCGGCGCCGCCTGCTCGCGCGCGCGATGGTCAAGACGATCGCCAGTTACGAGCTGATCGGCGCCGGCGACCGCGTGATGGTGGCGGTCTCCGGCGGCAAGGACAGCTACACGCTGCTCGACCTGCTGTGGGAGGCGAAGGCGCGCGCGCCGTTCCGCTTCGATCTGGTGGCGGTCCACCTCGACCAGGTGCAGCCCGGCTACGACGGGGCGCCGCTGCGCCGCTGGCTCGAGCGCTTCGGGGCGCCGTTCGAGATCTTGCGCGAGGACACGTACACGCCGGTGGTGGCCCACACGCCCGCGGGCAAGGCGTTCTGCTCGATGTGCTCGCGGCTGCGGCGGGGGATCCTGTACACCGCGGCGGAGCGGCTCGGGTGCAACAAGATCGCCCTGGGCCACCACCGCGACGACAGCCTCGAGACGCTGCTGCTCAACCTGTTCTACGCCGGCCGCCTGCAGGCGATGCCCGCCGGCTACACCACCGACGACGGCCGCTTCCGCGTGATCCGCCCGCTCATCGAGTGCGCCGAGGCTGACATCGCCGCGCACGCGAGCGAGGCCGGCTACCCGATCCTCCCGTGCAACCTGTGCGGCTCGCAGGACAACCTCCGCCGCGACAAGATGTCCGCTCTCATCACCCAGCTCGAGCAGGACAACCCCGACGTCCGCTCGGTGATGCTGAGCGCGCTCAAGAACGTGGCGCCGTCGCACCTGCTCGACCCCCGCCTGCTCGCGCGCGGCGAGCCCGACGAGGTCGCCGTGCCCGACGTGCCCCAGCCCGCGAAGCCAGGCCCGCGCCGCCTCACCGTGCTGCCCTGAGCGGGCGGAACCGCGCCGCCTGGCAGCGGGCTGTCTTTCGGGACAGCCCCGCGAGCTCGCGGCCAGCGGGGGTCGTGAGGCATCAGCCACGCGATTGACCCCGGCGCTTCAGGCGAGCCTCAGCGGTCTTCGTAGACATGTCTCTCGGGACCTGGCACGCGGGACATGCTCCTCGCGCCAGGCCCTCGGGGCCAGCTCCGCCGGCTGCGGCGGCTCAGAACGGGATGTCGTCGTCGCCCGGGTCGGACGGCATATAGTTGTTGTCGTACGGCTCGTTGCCGGGCCCAGCACCACCGCCGCCTTCGTCGTCGAAGCCGCCGCCGCCGCCGCCGCCAAAGCCGCCGCCGCCGCCGCCAGCACCACCGCCGCCGCGGTTGTACCCGCCGCCGCCGCGATTGCCACCAGCGCCACCGCCACCGCGGTTGCCGTAGCCACCACCACCGCCGCCGCCGCGGCTACCACCACCGCCGCCGCCACCACCGTAGCCGCCGCCGCCACCGGCACCGGCACCGCCCTCAGCACCACCGCCGCCGCCTTCACCGCGGCCGCCGAGGAACTGGACCGTGTCGGCCACGATCTCGGTCGTGTAGTGCTTCTGGCCCTCTTTCTCGTACGAAGAGGTGCGCAGGCGGCCTTCGACGTAGACCTCGCGGCCCTTGGTGAGGAAGTTGTTGCAGTGCTCGGCCTGCTTGCCCCACACCGTGATCCGGTGCCACTCGGTCTCCTCGACCATCTCGTTGTTCTTGTTCTGGTACTTGCGCGAGGTCGCGACGTTGAGCTTGCAGACCGGCTGCCCGTTCTGCATGTAGCGGAGCTCCGGGTCGCGGCCGAGGCGGCCGAGGACGATGGCTTTGTTGACGCCAGCCATGAGATTGCTCTGGTTCTTCCTGTGGTCGCACGAGGCCCGTGAGGGGCGGTCACGAGCGGCGCGCGGATGATACGCGAAACTGCCCCCGCGGGGAGGTCGCTCGGTGCGGCTGCCTGTTTGCAGGTGCCGCGAAGAAAGTCGAGCCCGCCGTGTCGCCGCAGTGACCCCTGCGCGCGCTCGGGCGCGGCGCATCGGCAAAGTGCGCCCGAGCGCTTGACTTTGCGCACGATAGTTCGGCCCGCGGATCGTCGCGACTCGGGCTCGCCCTGAAGTACATGGGTCCGCCCCCGAGTGGGGACACCGCGATCCCTGATTCCTCCGCGTCCGCCTGGCCGCCAACCGGTGATTTGTTGACGATGAGCGGCGTTCGGAACTATTACCGGGCATAGTGAGGGAGTACTCCCCCACGCACGCCGCCATGCAGTTGTCGCTCAGCGTCATCCTCTTGCTACGGAACCGTGAACCGGCCGTGACCCAGATGGTGCGGCGGGCTGTCGACGTGGTGCGGAGTCTCGGGGCCAAGGGGCGGCCGTTCGAGCTGCTGGCGGTCGACCAGACCTCCGTCGACAACACGCTCAGCCTGCTGAGCGTCCTGCACGCGCGGATCCCCGAGCTGCGGATCCTTCAAGACGTGCGTCAAGGCATGGCGGTGATCGAGGCGGCGCGGGCGGCCCGCGGAGACCGGTGGTTGCTCGTCGACCGCGTCGTCGACCCCCAGCTGATGACCTGGGGCTTGAATCAGCTGGAGAGCGGCAAGCGAGCCGCGATCGTGCCGGGGGAGATCCTCGCGGTCGAGGCCAAGCTCGGCGCGCAGGTGCTCGGCCACCTCTCCGGCGGGCTCGTTTCGGCCCAGCAGGCCGTCGAACACGAGCTCGCGGCGCGCGGCCAGCGGGCGGCGTGGAGCCCCGCGCCCGACCGCGGCGTCGCCGAACGCGCCGCGCTGTTCGTGCGCCAGCGCCTGGGATGGGTCGGTTTGAGCCAGCTCGACCGCCCGCTCGGGACCTGAGCTCGCCCGCTGCTATAGTCCCGCGGTGGCCACCCTCCTCGCCATCGTCGCGCTCTCGCTTTTAATCATCGTTCACGAGTTCGGGCACTACATCTGCGCGGTCGCCACCGGCATGAAGGTCGACCGCTTCAGCGTGTTCGGCATCGGTCCGGTGGTCGCGCGGCTCGGCGTGTGGCGCGGCACCGAATTCGTCATCAGCGCGATCCCCTTCGGCGCCTACGTGCACATCGTCGGCATGGAGGCCGACGACGCGCCCTCGCTCGCGGTGGCCGAGGGCGGCCGTCCTGGCGAGGTCCCCCAGCACGACCCGAACGACCCCACCCTTTACCGCAACCGCCCGATCTGGGCCCGCATGCTCGCCATCCTCGGCGGTCCGCTGGCCAACTACCTCACCGCGATGGTGCTCGGCTTCGTCGCCCTGACCATGGTCGGCAACGAGGTCCCGCTGTCGATGCGCGTCGACAACGTGGTCGAGCCGGCGGCCCAGACCGCGGGCCTCTTGCCTGGCGACGAGCTGTACAAGATCGCCGGCGAAGACATCACCGGCCGCGGCACGCAGGACAAGATCCTCACCACCACCGCCGCGCACAAGGGGGAGACCGTGCCGATGGTGGTCCGCCGCGACGGCCAGGAGGTCGCGCTCGACTTGCCGCTGACCGCCGAGGGCAAGATCGGCATCCAGATGTCGCCCGGTGACGTCACCCGCGAGACCCACCCGGTCGGCATCGCCGCCAAGACCGCCGTGCTGTTCCCGATCAAGTTCAGCGCCTTCCAGCTCGACGCGCTCGGCAAGTGGGTCACCGGTCGCATCGAGGGCAAGATGAGCGGCCCGGTCGGCATCGTCCGCGAGATCGCCAAGTCGGCCGAGCGCGGCATCGAGGCCTTCCTCGAGATCGCCATCAAGATGAGCACCCTGCTCGGCCTGTTCAACCTGCTCCCGCTGCCCGCCCTCGACGGCGGCCGCTTCGTCTTCCTGTTGTGGGAGGCCGTGACCCGCCGGCGCGTCACCCCGCGCATCGAGGAGACCGTCCACGGCATCGGCATGCTGGCCCTGCTCGGCCTCATCCTCTGGGTCACCATTCGCAACGACCTGTTCTCGCACCTCTTCGGCTGAGATGGCCCATGGCCGCGCGTCAAGGACGACCCCCGCACAAACCCGCCGCACCCCCCGCCGACGCGCCGCCGCCCCCCGCCGGTCCTCCGGCTGAAGGTGCTTTGGGACAGGGCCCTGAGGGCATGTCCCGAGAGCCAGATCCAGGCGACGCGCCCGCCGGCGCTTCGGGACAGGCTCCTGAGGGCATGTCCAAAAAGCCATACCCGGACGACGCCTCCAAGCCGCCGACGACCGAGGCGTACACCCCGGAGACCGAGGACGTGCTCGAGAGCTTCGAGGTCGCCGACGGCGGCGCGGGCGACCTCGACGCGCCGGGGCGGTTCGTCAGCTCGGCGCGGACCGAGGCGCTGGCGGCGATCCAGGCCGACGCGGAGTGGCAGCCGCGCGCGGGCTCGCCCGAGGAGCTGGCGGAGATCGTCGAGCGCCTGCCCGACCTGCCCGGCGTCTACATCATGCGCGACCGCAAGGGCGACGTCGTCTACGTCGGCAAGGCCAAGCGGCTGCGCGCGCGCGTGCGGCAGTACTTCAACGGCACCGACCCGCGGCTGTTCGTGCCCTACCTGGCGCACACGCTCGGCGACATCGAGACGGTGGTGACCTCCAACGACAAGGAGGCGCTGCTGCTCGAGAACAACCTCATTAAAAAGTACAAGCCGCGCTTCAACGTCAAGCTGCGCGACGACAAGCAGTTCCTGGTCCTGCGCCTCGACCCCAAGGCCAAGTGGCCGCGGCTCGAGCTGGTCCGGCGCATGCGTCAGGACGGCGCCCGCTACTTCGGCCCGTACCACTCGGCCCAGAGCGCCCGTCACACGCTGAAGGTCGTCAACCGCTACTTCAAGCTGCGCACCTGCACCGACTACACCCTGACGCACCGCAAGCGCCCGTGCCTGCAGCACCAGATCGGCCGCTGCCCGGCGCCGTGCGTCTACCCGGTCGATCGCGACGCCTACGGCCTGCAGGTCAAGGGCGTCGGTCTGTTCCTCGAGGGCCGGCACAAAGAGCTGGTGGCCGGCCTCACCACGCAGATGGAGGACGCCGCCGGCGCGCTCGAGTTCGAGACCGCCGCGCGCCTGCGCGACCAACTGTCGGCGATCAGCACCAGCCTCGAGCGCCAGCAGGTCGTCGGCTCGGCCGCGCTCGACCAGGACGTCATCGGCATGTACCGCGAGGGCGGCCAGGTCGAGTTCGTGGTCATGCACGTACGCCAGGGCAAGCTGCTCGGCACGCGCACCTTCTCGGCCCGCGGCATGGAGCTGCCCGACCCCGACGTGCTCGGCAGCTTCCTCGTCGCCTACTACGACGACGCGCCGACGATCCCCGACGAGATCCTCCTGCCCTCCGAGCTGCTCGACGACGACGAGGCGCCGCTCAAGGCGTGGCTGCGCGAGCACAGCGGCCGCAAGGTCGCGCTCCTCGTGCCCGAGCGCGGCGACCGCAAGAAGCTGCTGCTCCTGGCCCAGCGCAACGCCGCGTCCAACTTCACCTCGCGCCGCAACCGCGCCGAGGACAGCGAGCAGGCCCTGCGCACCCTGCAGCAGCGGCTCGGCCTCACCCGCCTGCCGCGCGTGATCGAGTGCTACGACATCAGCCACATCCAGGGCCAGGACACCGTCGCGTCGATGGTCGTGTTCGTCGACGGCGCCCCGGCCAAGAAGCGCTACCGCAGCTTCAAGATCAAGGGCCTCGGCGGCCTGGCCCAGGGCGACCGCCAGAACGACGACTTCCGCAGCATGTACGAGGTGCTCGGACGCCGGCTCAAGCGCGCGAATGTCGGAGAGGACATGTCCGAAGAGCCAGATGAATTCGCCGAGGCCGAGGCCGAGCCGACGCTCGACGCGCTCGACGAGGTCGTCGAGAACACCTGGGCGCTGCCCGACCTCCTGGTCATCGACGGCGGCAAGGGCCAGCTCGGGCGGGTGATCGCCGCGTTGCACGACCTCGGGGTGCCGATCGGCGAGGGCGGGGTCGACGTCGTCTCGCTGGCCAAGGAGCGGCGCCAGGGCCTGGGGCGCGGCAAGGCGGCGCTGCAGCGCCTGCGCACCTTCAAGACCTACGCCGACGCCGCGGCCGCGCTCGACGCGGCCGGCACGCTGACGGCCGAGGACGCGCCTGCGCCGGTGGAGCCCGATCCCGAAGCGCCGCAGCTCCCGGGCCAGAGCTACCAGGACTACGTCGTGCGCACGCCCGACGACGACCCCGAGGAGTGGGAGGTCAAGCCGGAACGCGTGTTCGTGCCCGGCGCGAAGGATGCGATCCGCCTGCGCCCCGGCAGCTCCGAGCTGTACTTGATGACGCAGATCCGCGACGAGGCCCACCGCTTCGCCATCACCCACCACCGCAAGCGCCGCGGCAAGCGGGCCCTCCACAGCGCCCTCGACGACATCCCCGGCGTCGGCCCGGCGCTGAAGAAGGCGCTCATCCAGCACTTCGGCACGGTCGCGGAGATCCGCAACGCGGCTCCGGCGCGGCTGACGGAGGTGAAAGGCGTGGGCACGGCGCTGGCGCAGCGGATCCACGAGGCTCTGAGCGAGGGTGGGACCGCAGCGAGTGCGCCCCCGCGCGGCGAGTCGTAGTACCGTCGTCGCCGCATGGCCGTCATCAGCTTCGACTGCCCCAACTGCGGCGCCAAGCTCCAGCCCGACGACAGCAAGCGGAGCGCTCGTTGTCAGTACTGCGGCGCCAACTTCGACCTGCCGCGCACCACCGCGGTGCAGCCGCAGCACGTGCGCGCCGGCACCCAGGCGGCCCCCAAGGTCGTCGGCGCGCTGGTCAGCGGCGTGGCGACGATGGTGGTGCTCGGCGTCGCCACCTCCTATCTCGTGATGTCGCCGGCGACCTCGTCCTCGATCACGCAGGCGCTGGTGCCCACGACCCCGGGCGCCCCGGCCCAGACGCCGACGATCGGCGGCCCGCCGGTCAAGGCCGACCCGATGCGCAACGAGGCCGACTTCATGTGGGACGAGGTCGGCGGCCCGCCGATCGTCGTGACCATCGACGGCAAGGAGCACATCGTCGGTCGCCTGCGCGTGCGCCCCGACGACCAGCTCCACGTCGCAGTGTTCGCGGCCGACGACGGCGTCCAGCGCTACCGCGTCGGCCCGTTCGGCAGCTACGGCGAGGCCTACCGCGCGACCCACTTCAGCGTGGTCGGCGAGCGCCTGTTCGTCACCGACTTCCGCGGCAAGCTCAAGGCGTTCGACCTGGCCAGCGGCAAGTCGGTGCAGGAGATCGCGCTGACCGATCGCGCCGAGCGCTTCTGCCTGCTCGATGAGACAGCCGAGAGCCCGCGCCTGTACCTCGCGCTGGTCGACCGGCGCCAGTTCCTGGTCGACGTGGCCACGCCGGCGCTCAAGGAGGAGAAGCTGCCGCGGACCTGCGAGGCGAAGAACGTGTGGAGCCCGCGCGGCGGAGATCCATCGCTGTCGACGAGCGAGCGACTGCGCCGCGCGCCGAAGGTCGAGGGCGTCGACGTCTCGGGGGTGCACCTCGACGGCACGCTGGGGGTCGCGCGCGGCGTGAAGTCGCCGGGCACCGCCTATCCGATGGTCTTCGGCTTCGACCCCGCGTCGCGCGAGGTCCGGTGGAAGAGCCCCGTGCCCGCGGTCGACCTCGCCTCCGTGCGCGAGCGCGACAACGAACAGGACATCCTGGCCGGGGGTCGCTACTTCGGCACCTACGGCGAGGGCCCCGAGCACTGGCACCTCGTCGCCTTCGACGCGAAGACCGGCGATCGTCTGTGGGACAACAAGCTGCGCAGCATTTTCGCGGTCGACTGGTTGCGCGGCATCGAGGCCACCGCGAACCATGTCTTCCTGGTGCGCATGAGCTCCGTCGAGGTCTACGACGCCGCAACCGGTGCGCTCAAGGCCACGATCGGCGACGAGAGCTACGACGGTTGACGCCGTACGTCGCCTGTCGCAAAGGCCACATGAGGTCCGGCGGTGCCTTGTCGCTGCCGCGCGCGGTTGCTAGCATCGATGATGCGCAGAAGCAGCGCGAAGTAGATAGCTGAGGGACGGACACTGCGAGGGCCCGCGCGGGCGCCGGACGGAAGTCGGACGGTCGCGCCCGGCCTGCGGCCCACAAGGACATAAGGACATGTCCTTGTGGGCAGCGATTGTTCGCTACCACGGCGCTACGCTAGGGCTGGCCCTCGACGAATTTTTTGATGTCCTTCTCGGCGGTGCGCACTGCGATGAAGCAGCAGGTCGCCGCGAGGATCAGCGTCGACGACGTCACGAGGAACGTCTGCTGCGAGCCGTAGATGTCGGCGACCTTGCCGAACAGCGGCGGCGCGGCCATGTCGCCGAGGAAGTGCAGGATGAACACCGCCAGCGCGTAGGCCATCGCCCGCTGCGTGCCGGGCACGACGTTGGCGATCTGGGTGTTGACCGACGGCATGCACAGGAACAGGCAGGTCGCGCCGACGCCGAGCGCGGGCAGGAAGATCGCCCGGCTCTCGGTCGAGAAGCCGATGAAGAAGGCCGGCAGCGCCAGGGCGTAGGCGATGCCGGCGAGCAGGGCGTAGGCGCCGCGGGTGCGGCGGGCCAGGCGGTCGCCGAGCAGGCCGGCCAGGCCCGAGCCGATGAGGCCGCCGACGAGGCCGATCACCCCGAGCGCCAGCGACGCCTCGACCTTCGTCATGCCGCGCTCTTTCTGGAAGAACTCGATGCTGTAGTGGAGGATCGGCACCAGGATCATCACCGCGAACGCCTGCGCGAGGATGATCAGCATCAGCGTCTTGTTGCGCAGCAGGGCCAGGTACGACTTGACCCCAGAGACATGTTCTTCGGGACCTGTCCCGGACTGTCCGGCGCGCGGCGGCTCGGCGAGCATGGCGATCAGGATCGCCACCAGCAGCCCGGGCGCGCCGGCCACGAAGAACGCGTTCTGCCAGCTGCCCGAGTAGTGGGTGACGAGGCCGCCGATCAGGTAGCCGGCGGTGCCGCCGAGCGGCATGCCGAGGAAGAACAGGGCCAGCGCGCGGCCGCGGACGCGGTCGGAGAAGTAGTCGGCGACCAGCGTCGGGCCGATGACGAGGCATCCGGCCTCGCCGACGCCGATCAAGAAGCGCGACAGGAACAGCCCCGTCTTGCCGGTCGCCAGGCCCGAGCCGATCGTCGCCAGCGACCAGATGAACACGCACGCGGCGAAGATCATGGTGCGGCGGTAGCGTCCGGCCCAGTAGCCGATCAGCGGCGCGAACACCATGTAGCCGAGCGTGAAGGCGGACCACAGCATGCCGAACTCCGCCTTGTCCATGGCGAAGGCGCCCTTGATCTCGACCTCGAGCGCGCTCACCACCTGGCGGTCGGCGTAGTTGAGGAAGTTGGCGAAGAACACGACCGCGAGCGCGTACGCCAGATACCGGGAGGAGAAGCGGGGGCGCTCGGCCATGGGCGGCCGGAGCATAGCGCTGCCCGGCAGCGTCACCGACGCCGACCCGCAGTTCGTACGTGCAAGGGCTCACGCGCGGGTGTGCGCGCCTCTGGACTATCCTGCGCCGCGCCATGGACCTGCGCGGCAGATCGATCCGCACCCTCGCCTGGCTCGGCGACGCCGAGTTCGAGCGGGAGGTCCGACTTCGCCTCGCGCTGCGGGGCGACTACCCGACCGACCGGCTTCACGCCATGAAGGCCCGGATCGTCTGCGCCGAGGCGCAGGCCGAGCTGCTCGCGGCCATCGAGCCCGAGCTCGACGACGACGAGGCCGGGGTCGTGCGGCGCGGCCGCAACGTCAATCTCAAGGCCTCCGGCCGCGGCGTGCGGGACGTGCGGGCTTACCGCGCGGCGACCGGCCTCGAGGCCTTGGTCGCTTACTGGTGTTTCGGCGACCCCGCGGTGCGCGGCCGCTTCGAGGCGCTGGTGGTGCCTCGCCTGGAGGCGGCGATCGACGCGGTATTGGCGTCCCAGGCGGCCGTACGCAGGTCTTCGTAGCCTGGCGGCGGGGGCGATGATATTTTGCCGTGGGGCGGCCCGGGCCGGTCCTGGAGGCATTGTACATGCACGCGCTGGCGCGCACGGCCGCGGCGGGGCTCGTCGTTGCGAGCCTGTCCTGTCGGACATCCGAGAACCCGGCCGCGACCGAGACCACCGGCGACACCGGCACCGCGAGCGGCGGCGAGCCGAACGACGGCTCGCGGGCCACTCTGGTCCACACCTACGGGCTCACCACGCTCGCGGCCTTCGAGGAGACCGAGCCGTGCGTGCAGTGGACGCTGCACAACGACCAGCCGCTGTACGTCAACGCCGTCACGCTGGTCAACGACGGCGGCTTCCACCACAGCAACTGGCTGACTGTCCCGGAGGACAAGTTCACGGGCGAGGACGGGTTCTTCCGCTGCTCCGACCGCGGCTACTCCGAGCTCGAGGCCGCGCTCTCGGGCACCGTCGTGTTCGCCCAGTCGACCCAGTCGCGCAGCGAGGTCCAGCAGCTCCCGCCCGGCGTGGTCATCAAGATCCCGCCGCGTCACAAGATCATCGCCGGCGTCCACCTGCTCAACCTCGCCAGCGTCGCCATCGAGACCGAGCTGCGCATGGCCCTCGACATCATCCACCCGCGCGACGTCGAGGTCCTGGTCGCCCCGTTTCGCCTGACCTACTACGACCTCGACATCCCGCCGAACCGGCGCAGCCGCTTCACCGGCACTTGCAAGATCAGGGCGCCCTACGTCGGCGCGGTCGGCGGCGAGTTCGACCTCAAGCTCTACCACGTCCTGCCGCACACCCATTACCTCGGCGACCACTTCCGCCTCGAGAAGTTCGACGCCGACGGCAACAGCGAGGTCGTGTTCGAGAAGACCGGCTTCAACGCCGACGCCGGCGGCAAGGCGTTCGATCCGCCGCTCGACCTCAACGGCAGCGAGGGCCTGCGCTTCTCGTGCGGCTTCGACAACTGGCGCGACGTGTCCATCGGCTGGGGCATCGGCGACCAGGAGATGTGCGTGATGCTCGGCCTCGCCGACAGCCGCGCGATCATGGACATCAGCGTCCTCGTCAACTCGAAGCCGACCGGCGTCGAGGGCGACGTGCTGCTCCACGAGGGCCCGTGCCAGGCGCTCGCCTTCCCCGAGAACGGCGCCCAGACCGAGCCCACCGCGGAAGAGAAGGCCGGGCCGCTGTACGTCCCGCCGGGCGACCCCGGCGACGTCGACCTCGAGCCGCTCAAGCAGTGCGTCGACGCCGATCCGAGCACGCCGTCCAAGGGCGCGCCGAGCCTCCGCGGCATCGCCGGCGCCATCTTCGCACCGGGCTGCGTGTTCTCGTCGTGTCACGACGCCAAGCAACCCGCGGCCGGCCTCGACTTGCAGTCGCCGGGCCTGCACGAGCGCTTGCTCGCGCACGAGGTCGCGGCCCGGGTCGATGTCCCGCTCGTCGCTCCCGGCGACGCCGAGGGCAGCTGGCTGTACCGCATCGTCTCGCGCTGTGACCCGACCGACAGCGAAGGCCAGACGGTCCGACACATGCCCTACAACGCGCCCACCCTGCTCACCGACGGCGCCGTCGCGCTGATCCGCGCGTGGATCAACGCCGGCGCCGAGAATAATTGAGTACTGCCATGACCCGTCGTTCGCTCGTCGTCCTCGCCCTCGTGTGCGGCTGTCTCCGACCTGGCTCTTCGGACAGCGAGGGGACCACCACCGCGACCACCTCCGAGACGGCGACCGGCACCACCGGCGACCCGACGCCGCCGCCGTCGACTACCGGCGAGCCGGCGACCGAGACCGCGACGGTGGTCCACAGCTTCGGCAGCTACTTGATGACGCCGTACCTCGAGATCGAGCCGTGCGTGCAGTGGACGCTGCACAACGACGAGGCGATCTACGTCAACGCGGTGACGCTGGTCAACGACGGCGGGTTCCACCACAGCAACTGGTTCGCGGTGCCGGAGGAGGTGTTCCCCGGCGAGGACGGGTTCTGGGACTGCGCCTCGCGCAGCTACAACGAGATCACCGCCGCGGTCGAGGGCACGGTGCTGTTCGCTCAGTCGACCCAGTCGCGCCAGGAGGTCATGCAGCTGCCGGCGGGCGCGGTCATCAAGATCCCCGCGCGGCACAAGATCATCGCCGGCACCCACCTGCTCAACCTCGGCAGCACCGACCTCGACTCCGAGCTGCGGATGGCGCTCGACATCATCCACCCGCGCGACATCGGCGCGGTGCTGGCGGCGATGCACCTCGACTACCGCGACCTGGCGATCCCCGCGAACAAGCACAGCCGCTTCACCGGCAACTGCTCGTTCAAGGCGACCTTCGAGAAGTCGACCGGCCAGCCGTTCGACATGAAGCTCTACTACGTGCTCCCGCACTACCACTACCTCGGTGAGTACTTCGGCCTGCAGGTCCTCGGCGGCGCGCGCGACGGCGAGTTCCTGTTCAAGCTCGACGGCTTCAACGGCGGCGCCAACGGAGCCGCGTTCGACCCCCCCGTCGACCTGTCCGACGCCGAGGGCCTGCGCTTCGCCTGCGGTTTCAATAACTGGCTGGGCAAGGAGATCGGCTACGGCATCGGCGACCAGGAGATGTGCATGATGCTCGGCCTCGTCGACGCGCGGGTGATGATCGAGTCGCGCGTCAGCGAGGGCTCGCAGCTGGTCGGCGTCGACGACGACGTGGTGCTGCACGAGGCCGAGTGCGCCAACTATGCCGTGTTCAAGAACCCGGCCCAGGGCCCGCCGACGCCGGAGGAGATCGCCCGGCCGCTCTACGTGCCGCCGACCGATCCGGGCGACGTCGACCTCGATCCGACCAAGAGCTGCAGCGACAGCGCGTCGACTGCCGCGCCCGACACGCCCACCACGCTGGCCAGCGTGCGCGACTCGATCTTCAACCCGAGCTGCACCTTCTCGTCGTGCCACGACGCCTCGGCCCCCGCCGCCGGCCTCGACCTGCAGACGGCCGAGGGCCTCGGCGCCCGCCTGCTCGCCCACGAGGTCGTCGCCGACACGCCCGACCCGCTCGTCACTCCCGGCGACCCGCAGGCGAGCTGGCTGTACCGGCTGGTCGCCGAGTGCGAGCCGCAGAACGGCAACGGCGCAGTGGTCCGCCACATGCCTTTCAACGCCCCGACCCTGCTGCCCGACCCGCTGGTCGCCAAGCTGCGCGCGTGGATCGAGGCCGGCGCGCTCGACGACTGATTCTTCTGGGAAGATGAGACATGCCCGAGAGGGCATGTCCCATCGCGCATGTCCTAAACGTCCTGTACGAGCGGACAGAGAGTCGCCCGGGTCGCGCGCACGTAGTCATCGGGGTGCAGCACGATCTGCAGCCCGCGCGTCCCCGCCGACACCGCGATCTTTTCAAAGAGAATCGCGGTCTCGTCGAGGTAGACCGGATAGTCTTTCTTGCCGGCCAGGGCCGTGACCCCGCCGCGGACGTAGCCGGTCAGCGGCGTCACCTCGCGCAGGGCGACCAGCTCGATCCGCCGGTCGCCGCTGGCGCGCGCGAGCGCCTTGAGGTCGAGGTGGCCGTCGCCCGGGACGACCGCCAGGCACACGCCGTTGCGGTCGCCGCGGGCGATCAACGTCTTAAACACCTGCTCGGGCGGCAGGCCGACCAGGGCTGCGACCTCGGCCGCCTTGAGGTGCTCGGCATCGACCGGGTAGGGCCGCAGCTCGTAGTCGATGCCGAGGTTGTCGAGGATCCTGGCGGCGTTGGTCTTCACGTTCGCGTCACTGCGGGACGACCCGCAGGATCTTGCCGTCGACGGGGGCGTTGAAGCCGTCGAGCTGGACGACGGTGAACAGAACGTCACCGAAGCCGTTGCTGCCGGAGCCGAGGATTCTGTCCTCCTGGCCGGCGACGTTGCCGAGGAGCTCGACGTTGGTGCCGTCCCAGTTGAGGGCGTAGACCCCGCCGGAGCAGTAGTCGCCGTAGAAGTAGGTGCCGTTCCACTCGGGCACCTCGCAGCTGCGATAGACGGTGCCGCCGGTGATCGAGCAGCCCTCGCCGTGGTTGTACTCGGCGATCGGAGTGGTGAGGCCCTGGTCGTTGACCTCGTTGACGCCCTTGCCGTCGTCGCAACCGCCGTTGAAGCAGTGGTTGCCCTCCATCAGGCTCCAGCCGTAGTCGGCGCCGGCCGCGACGACGCTGACCTCTTCCCACTGGTTCTGGCCGACGTCGGCGGCGTACAGCGTGCCGTCCTCGTCGAAGGAGAAGCGCCACGGGTTGCGGAAGCCCCACGCGTAGACCTCGGGCGCGAACTCGGGGTCGTTCACGAACGGGTTGTCGGCGGGCACCGTGTAGTCGAAGCCGTCGAGCATCTCGCACTGGCCGCACGGCTCGTTGCTGTCGGGCGTGCCGTCGGGCTCGACGTCGATGCGGAGGATCTTGGCGTGCAGCGACTGCTTGTCGCGGCCGGTGTCGAACTGGTCGTCGGCGCCGCCGCCGTCGCCCATGCCGATGTACAGCATGCCGTCGGGCCCGAACTCGATCATGCCGCCGTTGTGATTGCTGGCCGGCTGTGAGATGGCGATGACGAGCCGCTCGGACGCCGGGTCGACCTTGTTGGGGTCGTTGGGGTCGAGCTTGAACTCGGCCACGTACGTCGGCCCGGGGCCCTGCCACATGCCCGGGTTGTAGTTGACGAAGATCCGCGGGTCGGCGGGGAAGTTCGGGTGGAAGTCGAAGCCGAGCAGACCCTGCTCGGGGCCGATCTGGTTCGGCACCTTGTTCTTGACGTCGATGTCGAGGAAGCTCTCGTCCGGGGCGGTGTTCTGCCCGGGCTCGAGGATCTTGATCCGGCCGCCCTGCTCGAGCACGAACAGGCGCTCGGGGTCGCTGGGATCGGCGCGCACCTGGAGCGGGCGGTCGAAGCCGGTGGCGACGACCTCGAGCGCGAAGCCGGGGCGACCGGGCACCGGGGTGTAGGGACACGCGGGCTCGCCGGTGGTGGTCGAGGTGCCGTCGGTGGTCAGGTCGACGGTGGTGGTCGACGTCGGCGGGGTTTCGGTGGTGGGACCGGCGGTGGTCGGATCGACCGTCGAGGTGGCGGTCGCGGTGCCGTCGGTGCTCGTGCCGGTCGTCGTCGAGGTGTCCGTGGTCCCGGCGGTGCTGTCGGTGGTGGGACCGGTGGAGGTCGAGGTGTCGGTGCCGGAGGCCTTGCTGTCGTCACCGCACGCGAGCAGCGTGACGCAAGGGAGAAGGGTGAGGCGGACGAAGTTCTGCCAAGACATGGCGGGCAGCCTAACACACGCCTGGGCGCGCCTGCGCGCCGCACTCACTTGAGCGCGACGCAGGTGACGTCGATCTTCGGCGTGTTGGGAGCGACCTCTTCGACCGCGCCGGTGTTGGTGTCGACGACCTTGACTCGACCCGCGCTCATCTCGCTGGTCCACACCTTGCGATTGGCGAGCTTGGGGTTCTTGCGGAACTTCAGCACCTCGCCGCTCTTGGGCAGACGCCAGGTCTTGAGGCCGGCCTCGGTCGAGCTGTCGCAGTGCTCCTTGGCCTTCTCCCACAGCATCTTGCCCGGCAGACGCAGGCCGGGCACGTCAGCGTCGCTGATCAGCTCCTTCGGCTTGGGCGTCGGCTTCTTGGTGTCCTCTTTCTTGTCTTCCTTGTCTTCTTTGGTGTCGGGCGGCGTGTCGACCTTGGTATCGGGCGGCGTGTCGACCTTGGTATCGGGCGGCGTTTCGACCTTGGTGTCGGGCGTCGGCGGCGTTTCGACCTTGGTCTCGGGGGTCGGCGTCGTCTTGGTCTCGGTGCCCGCAGTGCCGGCGCTGACGACCTCGGGCGGAGGCGGCGGTGTGACGCTCGCCTTCGGCTTCATCATGATGAACACGCCGACTCCGGCGCCGCCGAGCACGAGCAGCACCACGAGGATGAGGACGCCCTTGCCGCCGCCGCTGCTCGTCGGCATCGGCGGCTGGGTGCTGGTCCCCTCGCCGCGGCCGAGCGACCACGACTCCTCCGCGGCGGGGCCCCGGCTGAGCTCGCCGGACCAGGTCGGCTTGTTGCTCGCTGGCTGGAAGGTCGGCGGCTGCGAGCTCGGCGGACCGCCGGTGATGAGAGTCGCCACCGGCGGCGCGAAGCCGGGGTTCGACGTCGGCGGCGGCCCGCCGGTGATCACGGTCGAGGCCTGCGGCGGCGGCACGGACGACGGCGCGCCCGTCATCGGCGCCGAGGTCATCGGCGGCGCGTGGGTGTGCGAGGCCATCGCCGGCAGCGGCGCGCCGAGCTGCTCGAACGGCGCGAGCGCGGCCGACAGCTCGGAGCACGAGGCGAAGCGGTCGTTCGCCTCCTTGGCCAGGCAGCGCTCGACCACGGCGACGAGGCCGGGCGGCACGTGCGGCGCGAGCTGGGCGATCGGCGCCGGCTGCTTGGTCGAGACCGCGACGAGGATCGCGGCCATCGTCGCGCCGCTGAACGCGTCGGCGCCGGTCAGCGCCTTGTACAGGATCGCTCCCATCGCCCAGATGTCGGTGCGGTGGTCGACCCCGGCCGCGCCCTCGGTCTGCTCGGGCGACATGTACTCGGGCGTGCCCATCAGCACGCCGGCGCTGGTGCGCCCGCCGCCCTCGGTGCCGCCCTGCGAGAACTTCGAGATGCCGAAGTCCATGAGCTTGACCAGCAGGTGCCCGGGCGAGGGCTCGTGGAGGAAGATGTTCTCGGGCTTGAGGTCGCGGTGGACGATGCCGACCGCGTGCGCGGCGTCGAGGCCGATGAGCGCCTGACGGAGGATGAGCACCGCGAGGCCGGGGTCGACCTGACCTGTCTGTTGGACCAGCTCACCGAGCGAGCGCCCGTTGAGCATCTCGAGCACGATGTAGGGCCCGAGGACGCTCTGGCCGAAGTCGTAGATGTCGCAGATGTGCGGGTTGCCGATCTGCCCGGCCGCGGTGGCCTCGTTCTTGAAGCGGTCGAGGATGCCCGGGTTGCCCGCGAACTCGGGGTGCATCAGCTTGATGGCGACCGCCTTGCGCACGCGGATGTTCTGCGCCCGCCACACGGCCCCCATGCCGCCGGCCCCCAGCAGCTTGGTGAACCTGAATTTGCCGTCCAGCAGCCTGCCTTCGAGCGGCAGGACCTTCCCCGCGGTCGGGCACACGAACACGTCTTCCGGGTGCGACTGCTGGCAGAAGGGGCAAGGGACTGGCGCGGCGGCACCGTTCATGGTCGGCAAGGTATATCACGGCGCTGGGCGAAACCCGCCTGCGCGGCTTCGGCCTGCACATAAATGCAGCCCTCACGGCCGTCAGCGGGTGCAGCAGGCCCTTGCGGACGCCGGGCGGGCGCCTAAAACAGAGCCCAGCCATGGCCGCCTCACGCCGTACTTTGCTGTCTTCGTCCCTGGTCCTCCTCGGCTGCCTCACGGTGTTGCCGGGCATGACCGAGTGCCAGGCTGCAGCGCCGCCGTCGCCCCAGTCCGAGACGGTCGCAGTGTCCGCCCCCGCGCCGCGAGAGATCGCCCCGGACATGGGCGCGCACGCCACGCTGACGGGGCTCGCAGCCGCACCAGCGCAGCCGCAGGCGACGCCCGAGGTCAAGGCACCGTCGCCGGCCGCGCGCCTCGAAGCTGAACAAAACGTCATCGACGTGTTCCGCGCCGCCGCGCCCGCCACCGTGTTCGTGACGCAGAAGCGGCTGGTCCGCGACTACTCGATGCGCGCGCTCGAGGTCCCCGCCGGCTCGGGCACCGGCTTCGTCTGGGACACGCAGGGCCACGTCGTCACCAACTACCACGTGGTCGACGCCGGCCGCGCGCGCGGCACCTACAGCGTCACGCTCTACAGCCAGAAGACCTACGACGCCCAGCTGCTCGGCGGCGATCCCAACAAGGACATCGCGGTGCTCAAGCTGATCGACTGCGACGAGCCGCTGACGCCGATCCGCGTGCTCCCGCAGGGCGGCCCGCTCGAGGTCGGTCAGACCGCGATCGCCATCGGCAACCCGTTCGGCCTCGACCACACGCTGACCACCGGCGTGGTCTCGGCGATCGGCCGCGAGGTCCAGGGTTACGGCGGCGTCACCATCCGCGACATGATCCAGACCGACGCCTCGATCAACCCCGGCAACTCCGGAGGCCCGCTGCTCGACAGCGGCGCCCACCTCATCGGCATGAACACGATGATCTTCAGCAAGACCGGCAGCAGCGCCGGCATCGGCTTCGCGGTGCCGGTGGCCACGGTGCGCCGCGTGGTCCCGCAGATCATCGACAAGGGTCGCGTCGAGCACCCCGGCCTCGGCATCGAGCCGCTGGCCGACGCCTACGCCGCGCGCGTCGGCGTCAAGGGCGTCGTCATCACGCGCACGGTCGCCGGCGGCCCCGCCGCCAAGGCAGGCATCCGCGGGCTGTCGCAGGACCGCACCGGCGAGATCTTGCTCGGCGACATCATCGTCGGCATCAACGAGCACAAGGTGAAGAACTACGACGACCTGTACAACGCCCTCGACCGCTACAAGGTCGGCGACGAGGTCGAGGTCAAGCTGGTCCGCGAGGGCGCGCCCGCCAGCGTGCGCCTCAACTTGATCGACCTGCCCTGAGCGGCGCGCTACCCTCTCGCCGTGGACGTGCTCCTCCGCGCAATCGCCGCTGCGCCCGACTCCGACTCGCCCGAAGTGCCGGCGATGCGCACTCTGGCGGCCGTCACCACCGACCTGGTCCAGGAGTCGTGTCGTCGCCACGGCATCCGCGGTCTCGAGGCGATCGCGCTGGGTCGGGCGCTCACCGCCGGCTGTCTGCTGACCACGCTGACGAAGTCACCCGCGGAGCGCCTGCGGGTCGACGCCCGCTGCTTCTCCGACCTGCCCGGGGCGGGCGGCGGCGACGGCGAGCCCGGCGGTTTCCTCCTCGACGCCCGCGGCGACGGCACCGTGCGCGGCTGCCTGCGCCGCGGCTTCGGCGACTCGCCGCTGCAGGCCACGCTCGAGCGCGCGATGGGCCGCCTGCCGCTGTCGCCGTTCCTCGGCCGGCGCGGCGCGCTCACCGTCACCCGCGACTTCGACCTGTCCGCAGAGACAGACTCGCGCTACCAGGGCACCGTCGAGCTGGTCGCCGGCGAGGTCGACCTCGACCTCGAGCACTACCTCAACACCAGCGAGCAGGTGCCGTCGCTGCTGCGCTGCGAGGTGCTGCTCGACGCGGCCGGCGGGGTGCTGCGCGCGGGCGGGATCCTGTGCCAGACGCTGCCCGGCAACGACGGCGAAGTGCTGGCGCCGCTGCGCGAGCGGCTGGCCGGCGAGGCGCTGTCGTCGTTTCTGCTGCTGCCGCGCGCGCCGGCCGAGCTGCTACGCTTCGCCCTCGGCGACGCCCCGTTCGAGGTCGTCGGCGAGACGCCGCTGGCGTTCCGCTGCAACTGCGGGCCGGCGATGGCCCGCGACATCGCCGCCATGCTCGGCGCCGACGACATCGACGCCCTCGCCGGCGAGCGCGAGGTCACCGAGATCCGCTGCTCCTACTGCGGCGAGCGCTACCTCCTCACCGCCGCCGACCTGCGCGAGCTGGCCGACGAGCTGCGCCTCCGGCGGTCGTAGGCCATGTCCATGCAGTCACGTCCTCTCCAGCAGGCCTCGTCGCATCTGGCTCTCCGACCATGCCCGAAGGGGCATGTCTTGAAGGGCATGTCCGTATGAACGGGTCCGAAGAGCCGACGCAGCCGGGGCCGGCCACGCAGTCGGCGGAGCGAGTGCGGGTGCGGGTGATCTCGATGGAGGACGGGATGACCCTGCGCCAGCTGCTGGGCCGGCGCCTCGGCCTGGGCGTCACGCGGGCGTCCGACCTCATCCGCGCCGGCGGGGTCTACATCGGCAACGTCCGCACCTGCATCCCGACCCTGCGCGTGCGCGAGGGCGAGCGGGTCACCATCTACGCCAGCGCGTCGAGCGTCGAGCCGCTCGCGCCCGAGAGCCTGGTCGTCGTCCACCGCGACGAGCACTGCGTCATCGTCGACAAGCCTCACGGCGTCCCGGCGGCGGCCACCCGCGAGGGCAGCCGCGGGGCGGTAAGTCACGCGCTGGTCCAGCTGCTCGCGCGCGACGGCGTCCTGCGGCCCTACGTCGGCCTCGTCCACGCGCTCGAGCCCGGCGCGGCCGGCCTGGCGCTGTTCACCGCCCGCGGCCAGGAGCGGTCGAGCTTCCTGCCCAAGTTCAGCGAGCTCGACATGCTCCGCGTCTACCGTGCCAGGCTTTCAGGACATGTCCCGGAGGTCATGGTCTGCGAGACATCTCTGGTGAAGACGAGCGCAGGCGTCCGCCTGGCGCGCCCCGAGGACCGCGAGGTGATGGCGGCGCGCACGGAGTTTCGTCCGCTGGCCGCGGAGGACGGCGCGACGCTGGTCGAGGTCGAGCTGCGGCGCGGGCCGACCGAGCAGATCTCGCTGCACGCGCAGGCGCTGGAGCGGCCCATCGTCGGTCGCGCGGCGGCCGGCGAGGTGCTCGAGCTGGCGTGCGTGCGTCTCGCCTTCACTCACCCGCTGACCGGCGTCGCGGTCGACGTGCGCGCCGAGCCGCCGCCCTGGGCCAATCCGGGCGCGGATTGAGCCCGGCTTGCCGGTCATCGAGGTCGGGTCGCTGCTGGCGCTTCTCGGTCCGTCCGGCGATGTCCTCGCTCGCGCCCGCTCGTCCTCGGCCGGCATCGCGGGTCGAGCGAGCTGGATGAGCCCGCTCGAGACTCCCAGCGTCGTCACCGCCGGCGCCGGCTGTTATCCTCGGCGCAAGGACGCAAGACTGATGGATCTCAAGACGATCACCGCCACCCTCGCTCTCCTCGGACTTGGCGCGGGCGCGTGCGGCGGCGAGGCGAAGAAGGACGCCAAGGAAGCCGCCCCCGCCAAGGCTGCCGACCCCACGCCGGCCGACGTGAAGCCGGCCGACGCGAAGCCGGTCGACGCGAAGCCGGTCGACGCCAAGCCCGCGGACGCCAAGTCCGGCGAGATGAAGTGCGGCGAGGGCAAGTGCGGCGAGGGCAGCTGCGGCGGCGCCAAGCACGGTGACGGCAAGGCCGCCGACGGCAAGGCGATCCCCGTCGACGGCGCGCCCGCGGCAGGCGGCACGGCCCCGGCCGACGCCAAGGCCGTCGACGGCAAGAAGACCTGAGCGAGCGCGGAGTGAACTGTCCTTCGGGACAGTTTTGTTCATCGATGCGCTGCCCCTTGCGGCAGCCCGCTGCGATGGAATGAGCTGTCTCTCGGGACAGCATCAAACGCCAGAGAGCTGTCCCGGGGGGCAGCTCGTTGTCTTGGAGGCGCTGCCTCGCGGAGCTGCTCAATGCGCCGACGACGACGGCCGCGGCGCTTTGGGGCCCGAGACTCGTCGGGCCCGATCGGCGCGAATTATCGCAAGGACGATCTGTCCCGGGAGACAGCTCAGGTTGTCGGTCCGGCGAGCTCGGTCAACAGCCCGCGCTCGCGCACGACCCCGACATAATACTCCGCCGGCTGACCGGCCTCGATCTCGCCGGCCTCGCACAGGGCCGTCAGGCGGTTGCGCAGCAGGCCGATGATCTTGCCAGGCGCGAGGCCCAGCTCGCGGATCAGCACGTCGCCGACGCCCGAGGGCAGCGGGGGCACACGGGCGTCGAGCTCGGCGATCTCGCGGATCCGCCGGCTCAGTTCGCTGATGAAGAAGAGGCAGCGCTGGCGCTTGCCCGGGCGCTTGCTCGTCACGTCGGCGCGCGACAGGTCGAGCAGGTCGGTGAGCAGCGGGCCCATCTCGTGGGCGAAGCGCCGCACGGCCGCGTCGGTCCAGCCGCCGTCGTACTGACCCGGCCGCAGGTGATGGAGGATGAGCAGCTCGACCTGCTCGCGCAGCTCGGGGGGGAAGCCGATCCGGCGGGCCGGGCCGCGCCGGTACATGCGAACGCCCTCCTCCGCGTGGCCGTGGAACGTGACCTTGCCCGGGCCGACGAAGCGGCGGGTCGTGACCTTGCCGATGTCGTGCAGGACCGCCGCCCAGCGGACGGCCGGGCGCGGCACCGACTGGCGCACCACCGCCTTCGTGTGCTCCCAGACGTCCTTGTGCCGGCGGCCGCCCTCCTGGGAGAACGCGACCGTCGCGTCGAGCTCGGGCAGCAGGTGGACCAGGAGGCCGGCGTCGCGGAGCCACTGCATCGCGACCTCGGGGTAGCGGCCACAGAACGCCTCGCTGAGCCGTTCGAAGGCCTCTCGCGGGTCGATGGCCGCCACCCGTTCGGCGCAGGCGGCGATCTGCGCAGTGAGCGCGATTTCGGGGATCTCCCCGGTTTTGCCGGCCTGGACGGCCGGTGCGAGCAATTCGCCGGGGGAGGGGAGGAGCGGGACGACGGCTGCGGACACGGGACTTCGCGGCCCGACGATGTCGGGTGCCGCAGCATAGCAGGAGCCCTCGCCGCCGTAGTTACAGGACATTTGTGTGAGTGGACCGCCTGCGAAGTACAGTTGGGCTTGCGGTGCGCGTAAATCGCCGGCAACCTAGACCGGCACGCTCCTGCGAGCAGCACCATGGCGGCCAACCAGTCCCCCCAGCTCGGCTACAACCACAACATCCCGCACCGGGGGCGGCTCTATCACGTGCAGACCGAGGATTCGGGCATTCAGAAGGCCCACATCTTCACGCACGTGTTCTACGACGGCACGATCATCTCCACCAACAAGGTCGACTATCGCGACCGGTTGGAGAGCGAAAACCTCGACGCGGTGATCGTCGCGGCGATGCAGGACTCGCACAAGTCGATGATCCGCCAGCTGCGCAGCGGGTCGTTCGACGAGCGGATCATCAAGTACATCGGCGCCCACCCCGAGGCCTCCAACAAGCCCGAGGTCGCCGCGCCGGTGGTGCAGGAGAAGGCGCCGGCGAAGCGGCCCGATCGGCGGCCGCCGCCCGAGCCGCGCGAGGTCGTGCCGCAGGGTCCGCCGCTGGCCGCGGGTGAGCCCGGTCCGACCCTCGATCCCACGCTCGGTCACGTCGTGTTCACCGCCCCCGAGGCGCAGGCCCAGGTGGCCGCCTCGGCCGCGGGTCAGGGTCCGCCGCGTCCGAGCCGCGGGCCGAGCCGCGTCGGACGGCGCCCGATCGGCGGCATCGGCGGACAGGGCGTCACCGCGGGCACGCCCATCGCTCAGCGGCGCGACGTCATCGTCGGCAAGTTTGCCAGCGAGCACCAGCACAAGCTCGACGACGAGATCCTCGCCCTGCTCGCCGAGGACTGATTCTCTGCTACACCCTCGGCGAGAACCGCCATGGGTGTCGCCGAGGCCATCACTGAATTCAAGACGCCGGAGCAGCTCGGCGCCGACGTCGTGTTGTACGTGACCGACACGTGCGGGTACTGCCGCATGGCCGAGTCGTTGCTGCGACGGCGCGATATCGCGTTCGTCGCCGTCGACGTGTCCGACCTGCCCGAGGCCCGCAGCTGGCTGATCGAGAGCACCGGCCGCCGCACGGTCCCGCAGATCTTCATCAAGAATCAGAGCATCGGCGGCTTCACGGAGCTGGCGGCGATGGACCGCAGCGGAGCCCTGGCGACGGCCCTGGGCGGCTGAGCCCGCGCGTTTTGCACGTGCTTTCGCTCCGGGGGGCGCGGCAGCGAGACGTATTTTGGGGTTCACAGTCCCCGACGCGGGCTGTGCTACCCTCCGTCCCGACCGCCATGACAAGCACACCGCGCATCAACTTCCTTCGACGCTTGACGCTCTCCTCGGCGTTCGCGCTGGCCGCGCTCAGCAGCGCCGCGGCTTACGCGGGCGAGGTGAAAGTCGGCGCCACTCCGATCGAGATCGACGGCACCGGCAAGATCACCGCCAAGGGCAAGTCGGCCGTCGTCGACACGCTCGACGAGGTGCCCGGCGAGGATCGCTGGATCGCCTACGTCCACGCCAAGCTCGAGAACCCGGCGCCCGGCCCGCTCTACATCGAGTTCTTCCAGGAGCTCGACGGCAACAAGTCGTCGGTGTGGCGCCACGACGAGAACGACTTCGCCGGCGACAAGTGGTTCTACGGCGAGCTCGAGCTCGACGGCCGCAAGGGCTTCAACAAGAACCGCACCTACGACATCAAGGTCACGCAGGTCAACGCCAAGGGCAAGGAGCTCACCCTCGCCAGCGGCAAGATCAAGCTGATCAAGAGCGGCAAGAAGCCCGAAGCCGCGAAGGAAGACGAGACGAAAGAGGACGAGGCCGCGGCCGAGCAGGACGCGCACGACTCCCTCGGCGGCGACGGCGACGGCGGCGGCGGCAGCAGCACGCCCGCCCCGGACTCCGCCAGCGAGGGCCCGCCCCCGGTCGAGAAGAAGAAGGGCTGCTCCGTCGACGCCGACGGCAACGCCTGGAACGGCGCGATGGTCCTCCTGGCCCTCGGCGCCGGCTTCATCCTCCGCCGCCGCCGCTAGGCTCGCTGCCGGCGAAGCCCGAGGGAACCCTGGCCCTCGGGCAGCTCGGCGGGAGCTTCAGAGCGGAAGAGCCTGGTCTTCGGGTCAGGCTCCGTAGCGACGTCGATGGCGTGTGCAAGCGCTTTGGGACATGTGCGTTGCGCCATGTCCTGAAGCGCAGGCGATCTGCGTCGGGGCGACGATCTACGTCGTGTCGGAAGTGCCAGGCGCGGCGCGGCGGAACGCGCCCGGCCCCACGCCCACGTACCTTTTAAAGGTTTTGCTGAAGGCGGCCTCCGACGTGTAACCGACCTGCTCGGCGAGCTGCGCCAGGGACAGCTCGGCGTCGCGGAGCAGCGTCATCGCCCGGGCGACGCGACAGCGCGTCAGGTAGCGCGCGGGAGACTCGCCGACGAGGACGCCGAAGCGCTCGGTGAAGACGGTGCGCGACAGGCCGACGCGGGCGGCGATGCCCGTCACCGTCCACGGCCGGGCGAACTCGCGGTGGAGGAGCGCCACCGCGGCGCCGATCTGCGGGTCGCGGAGGGCGTCGAGCCAGCCGGGCGGCGCGTTCGTCGGCGCCTGGAAGTGCGCGCGGACGGCCTGCACGAACAGGATGTCGAGCAGTCGATCGAGCAGCAGCTTGCGGCCGGGGCTGGTGGTGTGGACCTCGTGGTCAAGCAGGGCCAGAGTCGAGCGTAGCCACGCAGTGTGCGGCTCGGCCGGATCGGCGTCGTGTGCTCGCACCAGCAGCACCGGCGGCAGCGCGTCGAGCAGCGCCCGCCCGCTCTCGTCGTCGAAGAAGACCGCGCCGCACAGCAACGTCGTCACCGGACCGTCGCCGCCGTGCGTCAGCCGGCCCTCGGCGTCCACTGGCGACACTGCCAGCATCTCCTCGAGCGTCGGCGTCGGCGAGCCCGGGCTGTCTCGCACCGAGTACGCGTTGCCACCGGGGATGATGGCGAGATCGCCGGGGCCGAGGCTCAGGGGCGCGGGGAGGTTCTTCAATTCGAGCAGCAGGCTGCCGCCCAGGACCAGATTGAAGCTCGCCGGGCTGCGGCCCTCGACGCGGAAGCCCCACGGCGCGCGCATCGTCGACTGACAGAAGACGCGGCTGCGCAGGCGCACATTTTTTAAAATGTCGCTGAGGGGGTCGATCGTCATGGCCGCGGCGACGCCATCTTGCCCGAGCCGCGCGACGAACGGACAGAGATCGCGGACGTTCGCACATGGCGCCGGCCGGGCGCCGGCGGCACGTTTACGCCATGAACAGCGAATTGAAGGCGACGAACAGCGCGAGGGAGACGGTGATCGAGTTCGAGGCCGCGTGGCAGCGCGGCGACTACGCGACGGTGCGGCGACTGCTGGCCGACGACGTGACCTTCGCCGGTCCGTTCGAGACGGTGCACGGCGCCGACGCCTACGTCGCCTCGCTGGCGCGGGCCGGAGAGCGACTCGAGCGGATGGAGGTCCGGAAGATCTTCGCGGACGCCGGCGACGTGGCCGTCTTCTGCGACCTGGTGATGAAGGCGCCGCTCCCGACCTCCTTCGTCGCCCGCTGGTACACCGTCGAGGACGGCAAGATCCGCGCGGCCCGGGTCGTGTTCGACGCGCGGCCCTTCGTGTCCGCTGCTCCGCCGGCCCGCTCGTGAAGGATCGGCGCGGCCTGCTCGCGGCTAGGTCGCGCTCTTTGGCCGCGTGTCGGCCAGCCAGTGGGCCAGGGTCGGCTCGATCTTCGCAGCCTCGAGGCGCTCGATCGCCTGCTTCATCTCCTCGCGGGGCTTGCCCTCGTCGTCGAGCAACATCAGCAGCGGATACGAGCCCGTCTGGCCGACCCAGCGGCGGCGCAATTCATTAAATTCGTCCATGCGGGCGGCCGCGCTCCAGTCCTCCTCCTTGAGCTCGAGGAACCGGACGTCGCCGATCTCCGCGGCCGGGTGGCGGTTGCCGAGCTCCTGCTCGAGCTCGCGGCACGGCTCGCACCAGTCGGCGCTGAACAGCACCGCCACGCGCTTGCCCTCCGCCAGCGCTTGCGCCCGCAGGCGGTCGAACATCGCGGCCAGGGTCTCCTCGTCGCGCGGTCGCAGGCGCCGCAGGTCGTAGCCGATCAGCGCCTCGCCGGCCGGTTTGGCCGCGGGCTTGGCCGGAGCGGCGGCGGCCGGCGCGGGAGCCGGCTCCGAGCTGCACCCAAGAACAGGTGCCAAAAGACATGCACAAACGGACAGGCTTATGAACAGGTCACGCATCGTCGCACCTTCACGAGACGGTCGCGCTCGCGGGGTCCGGCGTCATCTCGCCGGCGAGGTCTTGTTGCATGCGCGCGCGGACGGCGGCCGGCGGCAGGCCGGAGGCGAGCAGGCAGTAGAGCTTGGTGAGGGCGGCCTCGGGGGTCATGTCGAAGCCGGACAATACGCCGGCGCGGGCGAGCGCGGCGCCGGTGCTGTAGGTGGTCTGGCGGACCGAGCCGCCGTGGCACTGCGAGCAGTTGACGATCACCACCTCGCGCGGCGGCGCGGCGCTGCGGGCGATCGCCGACAGCAGCGCCTGGTCGCGGCTGGGCGCGTTGCCGACGCCGTAGGTCTCGAGCACCAGCGCCTCGAGCGGGGGCTCGAGCAGCTTCGACATCATCGCCGCGCCGATGCCGGGGAACAGGCGCACGGAGGCGACCTCGGGCCGGCGCACCTGCGGGAGCATCGTGAGGCCGGCCGCGCCGGCGCTACCTGGCTTTCGGACCAGGTGGCGCGCGACCTCGATGCCGACCCCGACGTGGGCGAGCGGCGGGAGGTTGCCGCTGTCGAAGGCGACGAAGTCGAGGTTGTGGACCTTCTGGGCCCGGTTGCCGCGCAGGAGGCGAGAGGCGAAGTAAATGCAGACTTCGGGGATCTCGCAAGTACCGGCGAGCAGGATGGCGGTGATGATGTGCTCGCGGCCGTCGCTGCGGACGTGGGTGAGGCTGAGCTGCGAGCCGGTGAGGATGACCGGCTTGGCCAGGCCGGGCAGCAGGAAGCTCAGCGCCGAGGCGGTGTAGGCCATCGTGTCGGTGCCGTGGACGACCACGAAGCCGGTGTAGTCGGCGTAGCGGGCGGCGATGGCCTCGGCGATCCGGACCCAGTCCTCCGGCGCCATGTCGGCCGAGTCGAGCAGCGGCTCGAGCGAGACGACGTCGAAGGCCGGTAGCTCGGGGCGGCGCAGCTCGGGCATCGCGTCCATGTACTCGCCGAGGAACCCCGGCTGCGGCGCGTAGCCGGTCTCGGTGCGGACCATGCCGATGGTGCCGCCGACGTGCAGGACGCAGACTCGCGGGCGCGTGCTCACGCGCGGATGATAGCAAAAGGAGGCGGGGGACCCACGCGACGACCTGCGTCGCATGGGTCCCCCGCCGGGGCCTGAGGTCACCACGACTCCAAGCCCGAAAGGCCAGCTTCGGCCCCGGGGCGATGGAGTCACCCTCCCAGAGTCAATCTCCCCTCGACCTCGCGGAGGAGCTTGCCACGGGCGCTTGATCCGCGGCAGACAACGCGGCGCTCACGCCTGCGCGATGTGGCGATCGAGGCGGTCGAGGAAGGCGCGCGCGTCGCTGACGACCTCCTCGCGCAGCTCGGTCGGCTCGATCGACTCGAGGCCGTCGACGATCGTGAACAGCCGCCGCGCGAACTCGCGACACGAGTGATACGGCACCTTGCGCTCGAGCAGCTCGCCAGGCTCGATCCACTTGTCCTCCTGGCCGGGGTCCCACACGAGGTTGGCGATCCAGCGGGCCACGCCGCCGCGCACGCGCAAGGTAGCGACGCCGGGGCGATCGCTGTCGATGCCGTAGCCCGGCTCCGAGCCGCCCCACAGGTTGCTCTTGGTCGGCACGGCCTCGCGCGGGGTCTGGCCCGGGAGCACGCGCGCGTGGACGATCTGCGCGACCCGGAAGCTGCGCGCGTCGCCGGTCGTCCGCGAGAACGCGCGCATGTACATCACGCCGTCGTGCAGCCGCAGCTGCCACGGCTCGACGTCATGCGTCTTGCGCGTGCCCGACCACGGGCTGTCGTACTCGATGCGCACCACGCCCGAGCCGACCGCCTGCAGCAGCTTCGACACCAGCCGCGAGTCGACCCGCGTGCCGGTGGTCATCGTCGCGGTGACGCTCTTCGGCCGCACCTTGGCGGCGCTCTTCTGCGTCTCCTCGACCGCGGCGTCCATCTGCTCGACCAGCCGCTTGACGCGAGCGTTGAGCTCGGCGTCGGCGACCGGCTGCAGCAGCGCCGAGGCGAACACCACCGCTGCGAGATCCTCCGGGTCCGGGTCGGTCAGCGGCAGCGTGAACTTGTCGTCGAGCAGCTTCCACACCTTGCTCGCGTGCACGAACTCGAGCGGCGCGTCCCACTCCTCGCGCATGTACTTGAGCGCCCGCTGCACCGTGACGCCGGCGACGCCGGCCTTGGTGGACAGCGTCTCCTTGGTCGCGCCGTCGCCGTTCTCTCGCAAGTAGCGGAGGATGAAGCGCGCGGTCTCCTGGACGGTCCTCGACGAGTCTGGCTTCGCTTCGCGGGTCACGGTCTGCTCCGTCGCCCATCCTACAGGCTCGCGGGCCCGGCGGCGCGGGCTCCTCGCAAGGCCGGGCGGGCGGGCCCCTGGCCCCGCGAGCGCCCGGACCCCAGCTCCGCGGGGCGTTCGGCCCGATCTCGGCACGATCGGCCGATCTGCGGCGTTCGGAGCGCCACCTCGGCGAGGGCGTGGCGCCGCGGCCGCGAGCCAGCGCACACGGGGACGCGGGTAATCACTCCCTCGACCGCGAGCGGCGATACGGGACGAACTTGTTCGTAGGAACATGTCCCTGAGGACATCTATTCCGACCGGAAGACCTGTCCCGAAGGACATCTGCGTCAGGTCCGCCGGCGGCGGTCAGGTCACGGCTCGGTGGCGGCGAGGCCCACGGGCGCGCGCCTGCGACGCGCGGGCGCGTGGGCTTGCGCGGGCCTGAGCGGGCGGGCAGAGTAAGAGGAGCGAGCGGCGCGATGAACGAGGGCCCGGTCACCAAGGGGAGGCGCTTCTTCAAGCTCGCCGGCATGACCGCGCAGGTCGCAGGCAGCTACGCGAAGACGCGGATCAAGGGCCTGTTCCAGTCGGAAGAGGACGCCGAGCGCGAGCGCAACGCGGCCCACGAGCTCAACGGTAGCCGCATCGCCCGGACCCTCGGCGAGCTCAAGGGCGCGGTGATGAAGGTCGGGCAGATGGCGTCGATCGCCAGCGACATGCTGCCGAAGGAGCTGGCGGAGGCGCTGCGCTCGCTGCAGCGGCAGGCTCCGCCGGTCGACTTCGCGGTGATCGCCCGCCAGATCGAGAGCGAGCTGGGCGCCGCGCCCGAGGTCCTCTTCAAAAACTTCGAGGTCGAGCCGTTCGCGGCGGCCTCGATCGGCCAGGTCCACCGCGCGACCACCGACGACGGCCGCGAGGTCGTGGTCAAGGTGCAGTACCCGGGCGTCGACGGCGCCGTCGACTCCGACCTGGCGCAGCTCAAGTTCGCCCTCAAGGCCGGCGGGTTCGTCAAGCGCGCCACCGGGCTGGTCGACGTGAAGCAGCAGAGCCTCGACGAGGTGTTCGCGGAGATCCGCGCTCGCCTGGTGGAAGAGCTCGACTACTGCAACGAGGCCGACAACGTCCGCCGCTTCGGCGAGATCCACCGCGGCGACGCGCACATCATCGTGCCCGAGGTGGTGGGCGAGCGCTCGTCGCAGCGCGTGCTCACCCTGACCTTCGAGCCAGGTGACCGCATCGACGAGCTCGATGAACGCGGCTACTCGCAGGAGGTCCGCGACCGGATCGGCGACAACCTGTTCCGCGCGCTGGCGGCCCAGCTGTTCGAGCACCGGATCCTGCACGCCGACCCGAACCCGGGCAACCTGGCGTTCCGCCCGAACGGCGAGATCGTCCTGTACGACTTCGGCTGCGTGAAGCAGGTGCGGCCGGAGATCGCCGCGGCCTACGCGAAGACGATCCGCTGCGGGATCGCCGAGGACTGGGACGGGGTCGACGAGGCCCTGCGCGAGCTCGGCGTGCGCAACCCCGAGGGTCCGCCGGTCGAGCCGGCTTTTTATAAGCAGTGGCGCGACACCCTGGCGCTGCCGTTCCTCACCGGCGAGCCGTTCGACTACGCCCGCGCCACCCTGCACGAGGACGTGATTCGCCTGATCCCCGCGGCCATCAAGCGCATGGCCTCGTTCCAGCCGCCGCGCGAGATCATCTTCATCGACCGCGCGATCGCCGGCCACTTCGGCAACCTCCGCCGCGTCCGCGCCCGCAGCCGCGTGCTCGACATGGTCCAGCCGTACCTCGACGTCGCGCTGGCCAACGCGCCGGAGTAATGCTGTCTTTCGGGGCATGTGCCATCGCACATGCCCTGAAGACCATGTCTAGCTCCACGCCGGCTGCTCGCCGCCGTTGCGGTTGAGCAGGGCGGGCGGGCGCAGGGCGCTGAGGCCGACGACTGCGCCGTGGACCGCGAGCCAGCGGGAGATCAGCCGGGGCGTGTTCAAGCCCTGGGTGCGGCGCTCTCCGGCGGTGCTGCGGCAGTGCTCGCGAGCGGCCTCGAAGGCGGCGTAGTAGCGGGCGATGCTGCGGTCGGGGTCGGCGCGGTCGCGGGCGTGACTGGCTGCCTCTTCGGACATGCTCTTCAAAGCAGCCTCGTCGCGCAGCAGGGCGACGACGCGGGCGCCGAACTCGGCGTCGGCGGCCTCGGCGTCGGGCCCGGGCTCGACGAGCCAGCCGTCGCGGCCGCTGCGGATCTGCTGCGAGACGCCCATGCCGTCGGCGAAGGCCACGGCCGCGAGCCCGCACCACATCGCCTCGCTGACGACCTGGCCGTAGGTCTCGGACAGCGAGGTGTAGACGAACAGGTCGGCGTGCCGGTAGTAGGCCGGGACGTCGGTGACGGGCACCTCGCCGACGAAGTGGGCGCGGCCGCCGAGGCCGAGGCGCTCGGCGAGCGCGCGGAAGACGTCGTGGTCGGGGCCGTCGCCCACGAGGGTGAGCGACGCCTGCGGGCACGCGGGCGCGACGTGGCGGGCGAACAGCCGCAGCAGCCGCTCGACGCCCTTCTCGCGCGAGTGACGGCAGACGACGAGGAGGCGCTGGCCGGCGGTGGCGCTCGCGGGGAACGGATCGTCGCCGGCCGGGGCGTCGAAGATATGCGGGGCGACGGCGCGCGGGATCACGTGGATCGGCACGGTCACGCCGCGTTCGCGCCAGTAGTCGACGAGGCCCTCGGCGAGGACGATGAGGCCGTCGCCGAGGTTGTAGACCTCGGCGGAGTGGTGCTCGAGCCACGGCATCAAGCGGTCCTGGAACAGGCCGTTGATGGTCCGGTTCTTGCGCATGCGATCGGTCAGGACCACGCCGTAGACGCTCGGCAGGTGCAGCGTGTTGACGCACAGGAGCGGCACGTCGTGCTTGAAGCGCAGCCACACGCCGAGGTCGCACAGGTCGTGGTTGCTCTGGCTGAGCACGAAGTCGAACTTCTGCGCCGCGGCCTCCCGGAAGCTCCGCGCCGAGGGGAACGGCATGTACACCCCCGGGTGATTGCGCAGCGGCAACGAGGGCAGCAAGATCCGCCGCGGCGGCAGCTGGTCGGGCCGCGCGTGCGGGTCGTTGGGACCGATGACCGTGACCTCCTGCCCGCGCGCCGCGAACTCCCGTCGCAGCATCTGCGAGGCGAACGAGGAGCCGTTGGCGTAGGGGACCCGCGCGTAGTCGTTGAGGATGGCGATGCGCCGCAGCCACTGCGGCGGGGTGGCGCGGGTGCTGGCCTCGGTGCTCGTCACGTGCGGCGAGTATAACGAAGCGGCGCGGCCGGCCCAGGCGCGCCGGCGTGCGAGGCCTCGCGCGGGCGAGGGCCGGGGACCGCGCGGGAGGGGCCAGGTGATCCTGTGTTCCCGGCGTGAGTCGCTGTCTCTCGGGTCAGGTCAGTGAGGCACGCGCCACGGAAGGCTCACGAGACTCGTCGCCGGTCGCGAAGTCTGCGGGCCGCTGGCCTTCTTCGTCCCGCGGGCGCGCAGGCAGGACCGCTGGAGGACAGCGGCTGTCCTTCGGGACAGCCCGCGATCAGGCGTCGGGCTTGTCGCGGGGGCGGGCGGCGTGCCTGGCGGAGGCCTCGGCGGCGGCGCGGACCTCCTGGGCTCGCTCGAGCGGGCACACGAGGATCCGGCCGCCCGAGGAGATCACGGCGACGCCGTCGAGGCCGACGATGGCGACGTCGGCGCCGTCGGTCCACACCAGGCCGTCGCGGCCGTCGACCACGTGGACGGCCGCGCCGTTCTCGGCGTGGACGGCGAAGCCGTCACCGTCGCGCGGCAGGGCCTCGCGGATGGCCGCCCACGAGCCGAGGTCGGTCCAGGCGACGTCGCTGGCGGCGACGCGGAGGTCGGCGAGCTGCTCGAGGATCGCCACGTCGATCGAGGCCGGCTGGATCGCCGCGTAGGCGGCAGCGGTGCGCGTGCGGGCCAGCTCGGCCTCGCCCTCGCGCAGGGCCGCGACCACCGGCGCGAACGCCTGCCACAGCGTCGGCGCGTGGCGCTGGTACTCCGCCAGCATGCGGCCGATCGGCGTGATGCACACGCCGGCGTTCCACAAGAAACGTCCGCTCGCCAAGAACTCGCGCGCGCGGGCCAGGTTCGGCTTCTCGACGAAGCGCACCGCGGAGTAGAGGTTCAGCGCGGCGCAGGCGGTGTCGTCGGGGGACGTGCGCGGCAGGCCGTCGCGTTCGATGTAGCCGTAGCCGGTCTCGGGCCGCGTCGGCGTGACGCCGAGGACCACTACGTCGCGGGTCTCCGCGGCGCAGTCGCAGGCGCGCGCGAGCAGGTCGGCGAAGCGGCCCTCGTCGCCGACGTGATGATCGGACGGCAGGACCATCAGCGCGGTCTCGTCGATCTGTCTCTCGGACCAGCCGCGGGCGCGTAGGCGCTCGACGATGTGGACCAGCGACAGGGCCACGCAGGGCGCGGTGCTGCGCGGGCACGGCTCTTCGATCACCTGCTCGGGTGCGAGCTGCGGCGCCGCTGCGCGGACGGCGGCGGCCAGGCCATGGGTGGTGACGAGGAAGGTGCAGTCGGCGCCCGCGACCGCGGCGGCGCGATCGACCGCGGCGGCGAGGAGGCTCTGCCTTCGATCGTCGCGCAGCGCCATGAACTGCTTGGGCCGCTCGGGGGTCGAAGCGGGCCAGAGCCGGGAGCCGCCGCCGCCGGCCATCACGAGGGCGATCCGCATGCTCCCCTCACTTTAGCGGCTTTGCCCCACAGCAGGCCAGTACGCGCGCTTGCGCGCACGACCAACCCGTGCAACCGCGAGCACGGCCGCGCGGCTGCTCCCGTGCCGGCCGGCGGGACGGCTGCCGGCGGCGCCGGAGGAGCGTCTGGCGTTCGGAACATGTCGTAAAGGACCTCTCACTCGCCGCGCCGGACCCGCAGCCACTCGCCGAGGCGCAGGCAAGCGGGCACGAGCGTGAGCGAGGCGACCAGGCAGAAGGTCATGCCGACGACCGCGGTCCAGCCGAGCGAGCGCAGGCCGATGTGGTCGACGAACAGCATGCTCGAGAAGCCGATGACCGTGGTGACGGTGGTGAGGACGACGGCGCCGCCGGTCTCGCGCATGGTGTGCGCCAGCCGGCCGAGGCCCTCCTCGCGGTAGCGGTGGATGATGTGGAGCGAGTCGTCCTGGCCCATGCCGACGAGCAGCGGCAGCGCGACCAGGTTGAACAGGTTGAGCGTCCAGCCCATCCACACGAACACTGCGGCCAGCCAGCCGAGCGCCGAGCCGACGGTCGCCAGCACGATCGCCGCGTGGCCGACGCTGCGGAACATCACCAGCGCGGTGACGATCAGCACGCCGAACACGGCGCACATCACCAGCGGGCCGTCGCCGCGGATGGCGTCGACGACCTCGGGCACGACGAAGTGCGAGCCGACCGCCGGGGCCGGGCCCAGCGGCGTGTCGATGGTGTCGAAGGCGTCGTGGATCCGCTTGGCGTGGGCGTACTCGGACTTGGGCCCGCGCTGCCAGCAGGCGACGAAGCGCCCGAGCTCGCCGTGCATGTCGGTGAACTGGACCTTGACCCACGGCGGCAGGTCGTCGGGCCCGACCGGGCGGTCGACCTGCAGGTAGCGCTCCCACGACTTCAACTTCTCGAGGTCGGCGTCGCTGAAGGAGCCGCGCTTGTTGTCGATGCGCGTGCGGATGTCACGGATGATATCGAGCTTCTCTTGCTGCAGCTCGGGCACGAAGCTGTAGATCGACAGCACGCTGCTGAGCAGGTCGTCCATCTCGCGCAGGCGCTCGGGCGGGTACTGCTTGAGCTGTTCGAGCACCGCGGGGTCGACCGTGCCGCGGGTGCGCGCGAGCTCGGCGAGGCGGACGAACTTCGGGTCGTCGGGCTCGACGTCGTCCTCGTCTTCTTCCTCGTCGCCGCTCGCGGGCTTCGGCGCGGGCGCGGGCTTGGGCTCGGGCTTCGGCTTGCGCGGGGTGTCCGGGTAGGGCTCGAGGCCGGTGATCTCCGCGATCTGCTCCGGCTCGAGGTCGAGGATCGCCTGCAGCTGGCGGTTCACGGCCTCGGTCTGCGGCAGGCTCTCGGTCAGGACGATCGTCGGGTCGGTCGACTGCGTGCGGCCCACGGCGTCGCGGTACTCGTTGGCCCGCTGCTGCTCCTCGGGGCTGGTGCGATCGGGCGGACCCAGCTTGCCGAGGTTGTACTCGAAGCCGATCCGCGGCAGCTGGGCGGCGCCGAGGACCCCGCCGACGAGGCAGACCACGGCTGTCCCGAGGGCCAGCCAGGGGAGCTCGCGCGAGACGATGCGGGCGCCGGGAGCCTGGGTGGCCGCCGCTGCGGGCACGCGCCAGGGGACGATGCGGTCGAGCACCAGCACCAGCGCGGGCAGGACCACCAGCGCGGCGACGAAGGCGATCATGATGCCGAGGCTGCCGATCACCCCGAACTGCGAGAAGCCGCGGAACTCGGCCAGGACCAGGAACAGGAACGCGAACGCGGTGCTCAGCGCGCCGCCGGCCGTCGATACGCCGGTGGTGGCGATGGTGGTGCGGATCGCCGCGTACTGCTCGAGGCCGCGGCGCCGCTCGTCGCGGTAGCGCGACAGGATGTGAGTGCCGAAGTCGATGCCGAGGCCGAGGGTGACGGCGAAGATGAAGGCGCTGACGAGGTTGAGCTCGCGGTAGAGGGCCCAGGCGATGGCGAGGGTGGTGACGACCGCGATCAGCAGCGGCACCAGCACCAGCGGGACCGCCCGCAGGCCGCGGAAGTAGATCGCCACGACCAGCAGGAGCAGGCCGAAGGCGAAGGCGGTGCCGGAGATGATGTCGCGTTCGAGGCTGCTGGCCTGGGCGGTGTGCTCGGCGTAGCTGCCGTCGATCGTGACCTCGATGTCGGGGTGGAACTGCTTGGGACCGATGCCGTCGATCGCGGTCTTGAGGTTGCGCGACAGGCCGCGCGCGAACGAGATGTCGGTGTTGGGCCGGGTCGGCCGCGCGCGCACGACGACCAGCCGGCCCTCGTCGCGCTCGAAGTACTCCGAGGGCTCGCGGTCGAGGCCGTAGCGCTCGCGCAGGGCCTTCTCGTCGAGGCCGAGGTCGTCGCGCTCCCCGCTCGCCTCCTGGTCCTCCGGGAACATGCTGAGCTCGCGGCGGACACGGGCCTGGATGGCGTCGATGACCTGCTGGCGCAGGTCGAGCAGGTCCTGCAGCCCGGCGTAGAGCAGGAGGTTGTCGCGGAAGAACGCGGGGTCGCGACGGAACAGGACGTAGCGGATGTCGTCGCGCTGCTCGAGGTCGGCGGCGATCGCCGCGCCGAGGGCGAGGTTGGCCTCGCGCGAGGGGCCGCGGATCGTGACGTAGAGGTCGGACTGGTTGCCGAGCCGATCGGTGACCGCGTCGAGGCGGGTGACGCTGGGCGCGTCGTCGGGGAGCAGCGCGCGCAGCTCCTGGTCGATGCCGAGCCGGCGGGTGCCGAAGTAACCGAGGACGCCGAGCACCAGGGCGACGACGACGATCGCCAGCGGGCGGCGCACGACGAGGGCGGCGAGGCCGGTGGCGCGGGACGACGACTCGGACATGCGCGTGGGCCTTATACCAGGAGCGCCGCGACGGCGCTGACGACCACCTCGGACACCGGCGGCATGGCGGTGACGAGGTCGGGCGCGGCGAACTCACCGCCGCGCACCCGGGCCAGGAAGTCGGCGATGTCCCCGGGCCGCAGGTCCTCGAAGCTGCGCGCGAGGGCGACGCCGGCGTGCTCGGCGAGCCGGGCGTTCAGGGCCTGCTCGGCGTCGCCGCGCTTGTACAGCGCCAGGGCCGGCTTGCGCAGCATGACGCACTCGGCGAGCACGTTGCTGCCGGCCGAGGTGATGACGCCGTCGCAGCGCCGCAGGTGGTCGGCGAAGCCGGCGCGGCCCGAGCGATGGAACACGAGGCCGGGCAGCTGCGGGTCGCGCTCGCCGAAGCAGACGACCTGGGCGCCGGCGGCGAGGGCGAGGGCGAGGGCGTCGCGGCCGTTGTCGTCGCGGAAGTAGGCCAGGAGGAAGCCCTCGCGGGCGACGGGGCCGCGCAGGTCGTCGCGCAGGTCGGGGCGGGCGACCGCGACGCGCGGATCGGTGACCTCGAACGGCAGGAAGTGGACGGCGACGAGGCGGTCGGCCAGCGCCAGCGGGGCGTTGTTGAGCCGCTCGTACAGCCGCATCGCCGCGGGCGGGCGGATCGGCAGGCGGCTGTGGGTGAGCGCGAGGCCGTGATCGATCGCCACGCTGCCGACCTTGCGCCGGCGCGCGACCACGAGGCTCGGCTGATCGCCGTCGCTGACGACGCACTCGGGCGCGGCGGCGGCGAAGCGGTCGGCGTCGCTCGCCAGCCGCCCCAACCACCCGCTGACCGCGCCGAGGCCGGGCCGGACGATCGGGACGGATGTCACTTCGTACATGTCCTTGAGGACATGCTCGGCGTCGCCGCCGGCGAACACGTGAAGGGCGTGGCCGGCGTCGCGCAGGGCGCGGGCGCAGGCGACCGCCCGGCTGGCGTGGCCGCGACCGCGGCCGTGGACGACGAGGCTGACGCGGGCCATGGCTCAGGCCTCGACGAGGGCGCGCGCGGGCACCACTGCGTCGCCGACGGCCCAGCGCAGCAGGCCGCGGATCTCCTTGCGCAGCACCTCGTGGCGCATGTCGGCAGGGTGGATCGCCACGCGCGCGGGCAAGAAGCGCCGGGCCGGGCGCGCGAGTCGGCAGTAAATCAGGCTCGACCACAGCCGCGCCGGGGTGCGGCTGGCGTAGTTGAGGACGACGCTGGCCCGGCGAGCGCCGGCCGCGGGGTCGTACACGTGCAGGTGATCCTCGGTGTAGCGGTAGCCGCGTTCCCGCAGGACCGCGTGCATCCACGGCGGCATCGACCACGCGGGGGCGATGAAGCCGTCGAGCTGCTCGAGACCGGCGCGGCGCAACACGGCCTCGCCGTCGTCGAGGCGGCGGCGGGCCTCGGCCTCGTCGACGTCGCTGAACTCGGCCTCGCCGCCGGACACGACCTTCTGCGCCCACAACTTCCGCAGGCCGCGCGGTGCCGTGTTGCCGGCAGTGGCGCTCGCGCGGCGGTCGGCGCCCGCGAGGTGGTAGTAGCCGTGCAGGAAGATCTCGTGGCCGTCGGCCTGCCACTGTCGCAAGCGCCGGGCGTAGTCGGGGTGCTCGTCGAGCGGCCAGGCGCCGTGATAGTTGGGGATGACCAGAAGGCCAGGCTTGATGCCGACCTCGGCGCACGCCTGCAAGGCGGCGTCGACCTCCGCGGCCCAGGCGGGGGTGACGTCGTGGATCGATACGTGGACCGGCACGCGCGGATGCTGGCACGCCGGAGGTGCGCTCGCAATGACGCCGCGGTCCACGCGGGCCTGCGGGCCGTGGCGCAGTGACCCAGCGCGCAGCGAGGTCGGGGCGCGGTCGATGATTTATAAAGGTCGGCCGACCTCGCCCGCGAAGCAGGGGGGCGCTTCGCATCGCGGAGCCGCGAGCTCGCGACAGCGGGCGCGCTCTGTCACTCGATGCAGGGTGAGCGCACGGTCGCGGCTCGCAGCGTCAGCGCGCCAGCAGCTCGCGGTAGCGGCCGAACAGGGCGTCGAAGTGGTCGACGACGCTGGGCACGCGGCGGGCCGCGATCGCGGCGCGGGCCCGCAGCTCGGCCGGGTCGACGGCGAGCAGCGCCTCCGCGGCGGCCACGCAGGCCGCGACGTCGCCCGCCGGGTACTGCACCGCGCTCTCGGGCGGCGCCTGCTCGGCCGCACCGCCGGCGTCCGGCACCACCACCGGCAGGCCGCTGGCGATCGCCTCGGCGACCCCGAGGCCGAAGGTCTCGAACGGGCAGCCGTGCAGCAGCAGGTCGCCGCTGGCGAGCGTCACCGCCAGGAGGTCGCGGTCGCGCTCGAAGCCGAGGACGCGGACGTCGTCGCGGTCGCCGAGCCTGTCCTTGAAGACATGTCTCTCGGGACCGTCGCCAAACACCGCCAGCACCGCCCCGGGCCGGTGCTCGGCCAGCCGCGCGTAGGCGTCGACGACCACGTCCCAGCGCTTCTCGACGGCGAAGCGGCCGATGGCGAGCACCAGCGGCCCGGTGCGCCCGGCCAGCAGCTCCTGGCGGCGGGCCTCGCTGCGCCGCTCGGGGGCGAAGCGGCCGGGCTCGATGCCGAACGGGATGTGCTCGACGCGGGCGACGCCGTGCTGCTCGAGCTTGTACTTCTGCCAGCGCGAGCCGACCACGGTCATGGCGCAGGCGTCGGCGATCCGGCGCACGTGGGCCCACAGCGGCTCGACCAGGCGATCGGCGGCCCGCGGCGCGCGGCCGCCGAACAGCAGCGCGAGGCGCCGCTCGAGCCCGCCGCGCAGGTAGGTGTCGATGAAGTCGGAGTGCCAGACGAAGGTGCGCGCCCCGAACTCGCCCGGCCGCAGGCCGAGGGCCGCGATCGCGGCGACGTAGGGCGAGTGGATCTCGAGCACGTCGGGCCGCTCGGCCCGCAGCAGCCGCCGCGCCGCGCCGATCCGCCACAACAAGTGGTAGGTCGGGTCGTAGGGCAGCGAGGGGCCCGGGATGTAATGCACGCCCGGGTCGGCGGCGTGACGCGGACCTGGCGCGAAGACCAGGTGCTCGTGGCCCCGACGCGCGGCGGCGGCGGCCTTCTCCGTCAGGTGCGTGCGCACGCCGCCGCCGCGCTGGGAGTAGAACTCGGTCACGTCGACGAGCTTCATGGCGCGGGCGCCGGGTTTTACGCGGGCGGCGACGAGGCAGTCAAGCAGTCCCGAGGGACATGTCCGAAGAGGCATGCGACATCTTCGCCGCCCTCTGCCCCCAGCGCGGGCGCCGCTGCGCGGGCGGCCGATGCGCAGCCGTCGTGGACGCGCGCCCGGTCGCGGCCGTCATCTGTCTCGGGGGACAGGTCACACCCGGGGGCCGCAGGGGTCGGGCGGAGCGCGGCCGCATGCGCGCCTGCGCAGGGGGGTTCACAGCGGTCCTGTGATCCCCAGCACGGTCTGAACGCGCCGCTTTGTGGACATTTCCTGGGGCTCTGAAGTCTCCTAATCCCATGCTGACCCTGCCCGAGCGACTCGCCCGCCGTGTCCTCAACGTCTCCGGCCTGAAGAGCCGCCGGGTGGCCACCCGCGTCGGCGACATTCACGTGCTGGACGGGGCGGGCGGCGGTGGTTTGCCGCCGATCGTGGTGCTGCACGGGCTCGCCGCCCACGCGGTGTGCTACGGCGGGCTGCTCAAGCGCTTCCAGCCGCACGTCCGCCGGGTCATCGCGCCCGACATGCCGGGCCACGGCTTCTCCTCGTTGCTGCGACCGGGCGACCCGCCGACGGTGCTGCTCGACGCCTTGGTCGAGACCCTCGACAAGGTGCTCGACCAGCCGGCGCTCATCCTCGGCAACTCCATGGGCGGCCTGGTGGCGATCCGCTACGCCCTGGCCCGCCCGCACATGGTCCGCGGCCTGGCGCTGGTCTCGCCCGGCGGGGCCCCGCTGCCCCCGGCCCAGCACGCGGCCTTCCTCGACCGCTTCCGCATCGACACCTACGGCCAGGCGCTCGATTTCGTCGACGACGTGTTCGCCAAGGTGCCGCCCCTCATGCGGCACCCGATCGCGCACAACCTCCGCCGCCGCTTCAACCATCCGCAGCTGCGCCAACTGCTCGGGGAGATCTCTCCCTCCGTGCTGCTCACGCCGGCGGAGCTCGCGAGCCTCCACATGCCCGTGCTCTTCGTGTGGGGGCGCGAGGAGCGGATCTTGCCGCGCGCGCACTATCGCTTCTTCGCGCAAAATCTGCCCGCACACGCCGAGATCGAGGAATTCACCGATTTCGGTCACATCGGCTTCATGGAGCAACCGGAAGCGCTGACCCGACGCGTGCTTGATTTCGCCCGGCGCTTGCCTGCGCAGGATGTTTCACAGCGCTCCTCGACGTGTGCCCCGGGTCATGACACTTTTCGAGCATCCGCCTAGCAAGACCATACCCCCTCGAGGGCTTCGCGCCGCAGGCTGCTGAGGGAACGCCCCCCCCGTTGCTGCGCGCGGCCCCTGCTGTGGATTCAGCCGCTCCCTCCGGCGATGTCCCAGGGGTGTGCCGCTCGACACTGCGGTCGGCGGTGGCGGGCTTCGACGTGCTGTCCCGCTACCACCGCTGCGAGGTGCGCGGGGTCGAGAACGTCCCCGAGGGCCCGGCCCTCATCGTCGCCAACCACAACGGCGGCCTCAATCCGGTCGATGGCCTGTTCCTGGTCGAGTACTACCGCCAGCGCGGCTACGACCAGCCGATCTTCATCCTCGCCCACGACATCCTGTTCCGCATCAAGCGAGTGGCGAAGCTGCTCGAGTCGGTCGGCATCATCCGCGCCCGCAAGGGCCAGGCCCGCTCGCTGCTCGAGCAGGGTCACAAGGTGCTGGTGTTCCCCGGCGGCGACGTCGAGTCGATGCGCCCGTTCCGCGACCGCCGCCGGATCGTCCTGGCCCAGCGCCAGGGCTTCGCTCGCCTGGCCCTTCGGGCAGGCGTGCCGATCGTGCCGGTCGTCAGCGCCGGCAGCCACGAGACGATGATCGTGCTCACCCGCGGGCACCGACTGGCGCGCCTGATGCAGACCCACAAGTGGGCCCGGATCAGCTCCCTGCCGATCATCCTGGCCGCCCCCTGGGGCCTGCTGCTCGGCCCGACCTGCGCGCTGCCCTACCTGCCGCTGCCGTCGAAGATCACGTTCCAGGTCGGGCAGCCGCTCGCGCTCCACGACCAACCCTGCTGCGAGGTCGAGGCGGCCGAGCGCGCCCCCACGATCTACGACAGGGTCGAGCAGACGATGCAGACGATGCTCGACTCGCTGTACGAAGAGCGCCTGCTGCCGATCTTCGGCTGACCGCGCGCGGGACGGCCGGGTCCGAGCGGGGCCGAACCAGAGCTGTCCGTTGGGACAGGTGATGCTCGCTGCTCGGCGAGTCGGCGATGCGGCGCCGTCATGGGCTCGAACTCAGGGGGCGTCGTCGCGGAGAGGGAGGCGCTTGAGTCCCGCTCGGCATGTCCTCAGAGACAGGTAATCCGAGCTCGCGGACGGCGACGGTCGTAATCGGGACAGTCGTGAGGAAGTCGGACGGGATCACCCGCGAGTTGGTGCCGACGTCGTCGTCGAGGATCGATGACCTCGCCGCCGTGCAGAACACTGCGGTGAGCGGCTGTGGAGGCCGACTCGACTGGCTCTGCCGAAGGCGACGAGCCTTCGGCGAGGTGTCGTTCGAATATGAACAAAAGGACATGTGCGGCGACCCGCAGTCCTTGGCACCGCGGTGGGCGACCGAGATCGCGTCGCACAGCGGAGCACTGCGCAACTGCTCGCGCGGCGTCGCCTCGCGTGCGAGTCGGCCACGGCCGGGCGCTCGGCCGCCGGAGCGCCTCGTCGCAGCCCCCTCCGAAACGCAGTGCGATAGTCGTCGCCGAGTTGCGCAGAGCATCGCACCTGCGTGACCGCCGCTGACCGCGAGGCTGCGCGGTCGCCTCCGCCGAGGCCGGGTGCGCTTCACCTCGGGTCGGCCCCGGCCGCGGCCCGGCGGCGAACTTGCGGCGCGAGTGGCCGTTGGCCTACGATGGCACCAGCATGTCCTCGGAGACAGCCTTCACCGCGGCGCTCGCCGAGCACCGCGCGGTCGCCATCATGCGCGCGACCAGCCGCGACCACGCGGCCGCGGCGATGTGGGCCGCCGTCGAGGCCGGCTTCCGCGTGCTCGAATTCACCGTGACCACGCCCGACGCTCTGGGTCTCATCGCGGAGTTCGCCCGCGACGGCCGCCTCACCGTCGGCGCCGGCACCGTGATGGACGCCGAGACCGCCGGCGCGGCGGTCCGCGCCGGCGCGCGCTTCCTGGTCTCGCCGGTGCTCGACGAGCGCGTCGTCGCCTGCGCGCGCGCGCTCGGAGCCGCGGCGGTGCCCGGCTGCTTCACCCCGACCGAGCTGTGGCGGGCCCACTCGGCCGGCGCAGCGGCGCAGAAGCTGTTCCCGTCGCCCGGCGACGTGGCCGCGTTCGTCCGCGCGGCGCTCGGGCCCATGCCGTTTTTGCACATCCTACCGACCAATGGGGTCGACGCCGCGAACACCGCCGCGGTGCTGCGAGCCGGCGCTGTCAGCGTGGGCTTCACGACGCCGCTGTTCCCCCCGGAACTCGTGCAGTCCGGAGATCTCGCAGCGATCGGGGCGCGCGCGACGACCCTGCTGACGGCCGTTCGGAGCGCCGCCGCATGAACCGCGAGCTCGCTCCGACACGTCGGGAATTGAAGGCAATGCGCCGCCCTTGTCGACTTCGCGCGCCTTGCGCTATCGTCGAAGCGTTGCGAGCCGAGCCTACGCGCCGCGTTGTCTGAGGAGCCGTCGATGCCTGCGCGCCGTTTGCCGAAGACTCTGGCTCCGTGGCGTGAGGTGCTCGCGTCCGCCGAGCGCGAGTCGTGGTTCCCGTTGATCTTCGATCGCTCCGTGCCCGCCGAGGCCGAGGCGATGGACGAGCTGATGAACGACGGCGAGGTCGTGTACATCCACGACATGCTCGAGGCCCAGCTCAAGGACCTCGTGCGCTCGCGGACGCCGAGCAAGAACTACACCGACGACGAGGTGGCGCAAGAGATCGTGCGCCTGCTCGACGGCCAGACGCCGCAGAACTACGGGCGCTGGGCCTTCTATCCGTGGTCGCGGCGCATGGTCCACCTGCTGCCGCCCGACTCGTTCACCGAGCTGCGCTCCGATCGCAACCGCAACAAGATCACCAGCGAAGAGCAAGCTCGGCTGCGCAAGATCAAGATCGCCCTCGCCGGCCTCAGCGTCGGCAACGCGGTCGCGGTCACGCTCGCGCTCGAGGGCGTGTTCGGCGAGCTCCGCCTCGCCGACTTCGACACCCTCGACCTGTCGAACATGAACCGCATCCGCTGCGCGGTGCATCACCTCGGGCTCAACAAGGCGATCATCGCGGCGCGCCAGATCTACGAGCAGAGCCCTTACGCCAACCTGGTCCTCTTCACCGACGGCGTCACGACCGACAACATCGGCGAGTTCATCGACGGCACCGGCCCGGGCGACCGCGCCGACATCGTCATCGACGAGTGCGACAGCATCCAGATCAAGCTCAAGCTCCGCGAGGAGGCGCGCGCCCGTCGGCTGCCGGTGCTGATGGAGACCAGCGACCGCGGCATGCTCGACATCGAACGCTTCGACCTCGAGCCCGACCGGCCGATCCTCCACGGCCTCGTCGGCAACGTGACCTCCGACCAGGTCAACACGCTGCCGCCGCCGGCGCGCCTCGGTCTCATTCTGCAGATCGCCGGCCTGCACACCATCTCGCCGCGCCTGGCCGCCTCGCTGCTCGAGCTCAACCTCACGCTCAAGGGCTTCTCGCAGCTCGGCTCCGACGTGACCCTCGGCGGCGCGACCACGACCACCGCGGTCCGCCGCCTCGCGCTCGGCATGCCGCTCGCATCGGGTCGCGTCTACATCGACGTCAGCGGCCAGCTCGCCGAGGTCACCTCGCCGCCGCTGCCCGACTTGAGCCACCCGCGGCGGCTCCGCGACATCGCGGAGGTCCGTGAATTGGTGCAGTACGCGATCATGGCGCCGTCGCACGGCAACGACCAGCCGTGGCGATTCGAGTACGGCGACGGCGTCCTGCGCGTCCTCCACGACACCGAGCGCGGCGGCGGCGGACGCGATGAGATCGGCCGCCACTGGGCGCTGGTGGCCATCGGCGGGGCGCTGGCCAATTTGCAGATCGCGGCGGGGGTCAAAGGTCGCGAAGCCAACATTCAGCTGTTCCCGCCCAAACAAGACCCGTCCCTGGTCGCGGAGGTGCGATTCGGACTGCGCGCCGGCGGACCGGCCGACGACCCCCTATTCGAGGAGATCCCGCGGCGAAACACCAACCGTGGCCTCGGGACCCGTGCGCACCTGTCGCCGGTCCATGTGCAAGCGTTGTCGGCAGCCGCCCGCGACAGCGGGGCCAAGCTGCAACTATGTACGGACCGCGCGCTGCTCGGCGAGCTCGGGCAACTGATCGGTGAGGCCGAACGGCTGCGACTGCTCACCCCGACGCTGCACGGTCCCACGATGCGCCAGATCCGCTGGTCGGAGGCCGAGGCCCACGACACCCAGGATGGCATTCGCGTCGAGGCACTGGCAGTGACACCGATGGACTTCGCGGCGTTTCAGCTGCTCCGCTCCACCGATGTCGCCAAGGTGCTACGAGACACCAATGGTGGGCGCTTGCTGATGATGTCCTCGGTTCAGGCCCTAGCCTCATCCGCAGCGGTCGGCCTGCTCACCATTCCGGGCCAATCGCCCACCGCGCTGGTGCGCGGGGGGCAGGCGATGCAACAGCTGTGGCTCACCGCCAGCGCCCTCGGCGTCGCCATCCATCCGATGAACACGCTGATTGATATGTTCGCCCGGGTGGAACGCTTCCACGGGGCCGGCTTCGACAAACGCGAGATTCAGCGCTTCCTCGAGATGCGCGAGCGCTTCACTCGCGCCTTCACCGTCGCGCTCGCCGATGTCGAAATCCTGCTGTTTCGCCTCTCCTACGCAGACCCCGCGCCGTTGCGGACCTTACGCAGACCGGTCGATGCCGTGTTCTCTGCGCTGCTTCCGGAGAAGAAATCGCCGTGATGCTCTCCGACCGATCGCGACGCGAAGGGGCCCAAAGACCGCAAACTCGTTGCAATTTGTGTATCGCAGCACACATTTGCTGCATGTGCAAGAAAGCAGCGCGTCTTGACACTGCCAGGTGATTCCCGTACTCTCGACCGAACATGCGGTGGCGGGAGGCAAACAGGGTTTTGCGTGCCAGTGAGGGTTGCCGCGCCCTTTCCACACATGGACGGTGGTTCCACACATGCTCTCGCTCTCCCTCGTGAACCCGCATCTTGAGCCGTCCGTGGTGGACGAGTTCTCGCAGGCCCAGCGGGCCTGCTATGAGGAGTTCTCGGCGGAAGCGGCGGTCAGCGAGGTCGCGCAAGAAGACCTGATGAGCGGCCGTGTGGTGTATTTCGTGGCCCGCGACGAGACGGGCGCGATGGTCGGGGGCCTGCGGCTGCACCTCAGCTTTCCAGGCACCAAGTTGCCGGTCGAGCACACGCTCTCGCAACTGTCACAGCTCGCACGATTGTTGGAGAGCCGGCGACAGCACGGTGTCGCCGAGGTGTGTGGCCTGTGGGCCTATTCGCGGTATCGCGGCACCAAGCTGAGCAATGCGCTGGTGCGCACGGCCGTGGCCGCTGCGCCGCTGTGTGAGACCAACCTGCTGATCGCCCTGTCGCACCACTATGTGGTGAACCACTGGGCCCCGATCGGATTCACCGCGGAGCCGCGCCTCGGCGTGCATTCGTACCCCGACGCCCGCTACTTCTCGAAGGTCATCCTGCTCGACCCTGTGCGCCTCGCCACCGCCGAGCCCGAGCACAAGTGGCGGATCTTGGGCCTCCGCCAGGCGCTGCGCATGCACTGCCCGATCTTCTGGTCGCCCGAGACCGAGGAGCACGTGCCCGTGCAGCCCAGCGAGCACGTCCCGGTCTCCTCGTCGTCCGAGCACATCGCCGGCATCGCGCAGGCCGAGCACCCGGCGTGACGCGGGCAGCGCGTCGCGTGACGCGGATCATCGTCGCGACGCCCGGACGTCGCGTTCGCGCTGCGTCGCGATCGACGACGCGCAGGACGGCTGCGGGCTCGTCTGTCGGGGACTCGCGGGGCCGCTAGGTCATCGCGCTCGAGATGCCGACCTTGTCGCGCAGCCGCTTGATCTCGGCCATCAGGCGCTCGTGGTGGTCCTTCGGGATCTCGAGGTACTCGATGGCCGCGGGGATCTGGACGGTCGTGAACGCCTTGACGTTGGGATTGAACCAGCTGAGGGCGGTGACGATGCCGCGGACGAGGCGATTGAGCGTCACGACCGAGACCTTGCCCTTGAAGCCGTTGGCCTCGAGCAGGTCGTTCATCGCCCCGCGCTGGGTCGCGTTGGGCCCCCCGCCCTCCGAGATCACGAGCGAACTGGTGTATTTGCCCATCTGCTTGCGCCCGAAGTCGACGTAGCCGCTCCACTCCTCTTCGGTGGGGTTGTCCTTCGTGTGCACGGCCACCAGCACCGAGTGGTAGAGCGAGTAGGCCATCGTGGGGGCGGACATGGGGCGCGCTTCTTCTGGGCGTGGCGACGGCGGTGCGGACCCCGCTGAGCCTGCGAGAGTATAGACCAAGAGTGTGGGGACCGGGCCGCCGCGGGCGCGCGATTTTGCTCCTCGGAGGGGCTGCGGGATTTGCGCATTGTCGCGCTCGCTGCGTCTGCGGAGCTGTTTTTTGAAACATGTCCTTTGCGACATGCCGCAAAGAGCATGTCACGAGGACCCGGCGGATCGGCCGTGCGGAGCGTTACCGCCCGCAAGCCGGCTGCGGCTCCAGGTTCCGCGCCCGCGGCGCCGGACGAGCGCGATCGAGCGCGCCGGCTGCGGTGGATCGACGCGACGAGCCCAGCCTATCATGGCGGGGAGAACGGGCCGCGCAGGCGCGACGGGCAGCGGCGGGAGAGCACGTGGAAACAGGGGACCGACTGGGCAAGAGGCTGCTGGAGGCGCGTTACGAGTCCGAGGCGTGGCGACCTCAGCTCTTTCGCCTGGCTGTCGCCGAGGACCGACGTGCGCTGTCGAAGCTGCTCGACGAGGTGCCTGGCCTCCAGGTCTACGACGCGATCGAGGAGCAGCTGATCGACCTGATCCGCACTCGCAACCCGAGCGAGAGGATCAGCGACCTCGCGGCGCGCGAGCGGGTGCAGGTGTACCTCGGCGAGACGCCGCCGGACGAGTACGGCGTGTGGGTCTACTACCCGTGGGCCGCGCGTCTGGTGCACTTGCTCGACGAGGCCGAGTTCGTCGAGCTGCGGACCAATCGCAACAAGTACAAGCTGACGCCCGAGGAGCAGGCCCGGCTGGCGAAGAAGCGGGTCGGCGTGATCGGCCTGTCGGTCGGTCAAACGGTGGCGACGACGATGGCGCTCGAGCGCAGCGTTGGTGAGATCCGCCTGGCCGACTTCGACCGCCTCGACCTGTCCAACCTCAACCGGATCCGCAGCTCCGTCCACAACCTCGGCGTCTCCAAGGTCCTGATCACCGCCCGCGACATCGCCGAGATCGACCCCTTCCTCAAGGTCGTGCTCTACCCGGTCGGCGTCCACGACGACAACCTCACCGCGTTCCTCCTGCGCGGCGGCAAGCTCGACGTGCTGATCGACGAGTGCGACAGCATCGACATCAAGCTCAAGCTGCGGTTCACCGCCAGGCTGCACAAGATCCCGGTGTTGATGGAGACCAGCGACCGCTCGCTCATCGACGTCGAGCGCTTCGACCTCGAGCCGACGCGTCCGATCTTCCACGGCCTCGTCGGCAACATCGAGCCCGAGCGGATCGCCAACCTCTCGACCGAGGAGAAGATCCCCTACGTGCTCAAGATCATCGGCGAGGGTACCATGTCGAGCCGCATGGTCACGTCGATGATCGAGATCGAGTCGACCATCAAGACCTGGCCGCAGCTCGGCTCGTGCGTCGTCTACGGCGGCGGTGCGGCCGCCGACATCGTCCGGCGCATGAACCTCGGGCAGATGAACTACTCGGGCCGCTTCATCGCCGACATCGAGAACATCGTGCCCAACGATCCGGGCGGCGGCGACGGTCGGCTCGACCTCCCGCACGTGCCCGAGTGGACCGCCGAGGGCATGGAGCGCGCCGCCGATCGCTGGTCGCACGGGCGCCCGGCCGCGCACGCGTGGCCGCCCGAGCTGGCGCGCGAGCTGGTCGAGATCGCGGCGCGGGCTCCCTCCGGCGGCAACACCCAGCCGTGGCGCTGGCTGCTGCGCGGCGGTCGGCTGTTCCTGTTCCACGAGCGCGCCCGCTCCGAGACCCTCGCCGACTTCCGCACCCTCGGCGGCGTCGCAGCTCTCGGTGCTGCGGCGGAGAGCTTGCGCCTGGCCGCGCACGCCCGCGGGCTCGAGCTGTCGCAGGTCGCGTTCCCCAGCGCCGACGAGCCCGACCTCGCGGCGGTGTTCGAACGCCTCCCCGGTCCCGGCCCCGACGCCGCGCCGCACTGGCGCGACGAGCTCGCCGGCGCGCTCGGTATGCGCCACACCAACCGCAAGAACTCGGCCCGCGCGCCGTTCGACCCGGCCCACCACGCCGCGCTGGTCACGGCCGTCGGCTCGGTCGCCGGCGCGCAGCTGCTGTTCGTCAGCGGCGACGCCGAGCTGGCCGAGATCGCCGATCTGGTCGGCATCGGCGACCAGCAGCGCATCATCGACGATCGGCTCAACCGCGAGATGTTCCGCGAGGTCCGCTGGACCCCCGAGGAGGCCGAGGCGACCCGCGACGGCATCTACATCGAGTCGCTCGAGCTCAGCGCGGCCGACCTCGCCGGTCTGTCGATGTGCCGCCGACGCGACGCCCTGGCCCTGCTGCGCGCCCTCGGCGGCGGCAAGGGCCTGCGCAAGTCGGCCGCCAAGGCGATCGCCTCGGCCTCGGCAGTCGGCCTCTTGACCATGCCGCGCGTCAGCGCCGATGACTTCTTCCGCGGCGGCCAGGCGCTCCAGCGCATGTGGCTGGTGGCGCACACCCTGGGGCTGGCGATCTATCCGATGACGACGCTCGCCTACATGTTCCTGCGCGCCCGCCACGGCGGCGAGGGCCTCAGCGAGGCCGCAGTCGCCGCGCTCGTCGAGGCCCGCCCGCGCTTCACCCGGCTGTTCCCGGTGAAGCCCGAGCAGGCCGAGGTGCTGCTGTTCCGGGTGTCGCAGGCCGACGCGCCCACGCAAGCGTCGCTGCGCCGCCCGGTCCCGGAGATCTTGCACATCAGCGGCGCGGGGTCGTGACAATGTCCTTCGGGACATGTCACAACAAATAGGATCGCGGAGTCTCGTGATTCGCGATCACGGCGAGCAGCGCTGGCAGGCCTCGGCGGCCAGGCGGCAGTCGTCGTCCGCGCGCCGGCACAGGTCGCCGTAGCGCGGGTCGCCGGGGTGCCGGGTCGCGAGGTCGCAGATCTTGCCCTCGAGCTCGCAGGTCGCGGCGGACAGGTCGCAGATGCTCTGGCAGCGGTTGCTCGGCGCCTCGTCGTCGGCGGCGGTGTAGCCCTGCGTGTTCGTCGCGGACTTGGCGTCGGGTTTGTACTCGACCTTCTTCTCGCGCGTGGCCGAGGTGCTCGAGGTCGTCGCGCCCTTCGACTTCACGGGCGCGGGCGCGGGCGCGGCCCCCTGGGCGACCGTCGGCGCGTCGGCGGCCCGTCCGGCGCCGGCGTCCTTGCGCGGTCGCTTGGCCTTCGCCGCGTTGACCTGGAACTCGTCCACGGCCTCCTCGGCGGGCACCGGCGCGGGCGGAGGCGGCGGCGCGAACGCACCCTCACCCCTGGCTTCGGCCACGGTCGCCGAATCGCGCACGGCCAGCAACACCCCGGCGGCGCGCAGGCGCGACTCCTTGTCGGCGAGCAGGCGCTCGTACTCGGCGAGCCCGAGCTCGTCGTCGTTGTTGGCGCGCTCGGCCTCTTCGCGCTCCGGGGCCACCGGCGCCGGAGCGTCGAGCGGCGCGGGGGTGGCGAAGCGCTCGGCGTCCTGCGAGGCACAGGCGGCGGCCAGCACCATCAGTGAAGCGCCGGCGAGATCACGAGCACGCATGGCAGGCCTCCGTGGCGAACTCGCAGTCGGTGGTGGCGCGCTCGCACGCCTGCTGGTAGCGCGGCTCGCCCGTGTGACGCGGCGCGAGGTCGCAGATGTGATCGCGCAGCTGGCAGATCGAGGTGGTGATGTCGCAGACCGACTCGCAGCGCGCGGGCGAAGGCTCGGCGGGGGCTGCGGAGGGCGTCGGCGACGCGCTCGGGGGCACAGGTCCCGCTGCCGAGGGCGTCTGCCGCTCGGCCGACTTCGCCGCTTTGTCGCCCGCCCGCGAGTCCGCGTCCGCCTGTGCGTTGCGGTCCTCGGCCTCGGTCTTGGCCAGCGCCTCGCCGCCGCCGCCGGCCGCGGGCGGGGTCGCTCCGAGCGCGCGCAGCTGGTCCTCGCGCGCGGCCAGCTGGGCCTCGAGCGCGTCGATGTCCTCCGGCCCGGCCATGGCGTCCGCCGTCGTCTCCGGCGGGGCCGTCTCGGCCGCCCGCTTGGCGCACCCGGTCAAGGCCAGCCCGGCGAGCGCGAGCGAGAGTGTTCGCAGGGACATGTTCATTGCGACAGGGCTGAAACGCAAGGTGCGAAGGAACAGGTCGGAACGGACAGGCCCGAACATCGCGTTCATGGCGCGGCTCCGGCGAGCGCCTGCTGGAGCAGCGCGCGGTTCATGTCGAGGGCCTCCTCGTAGGCGAGGAGGGCGTCGCCGTCGCGGCCCTGCTTCTCGGCGATCTCGCCGCGCAGGCCGACGAGGCGGGCGGTGAAGGCGTTGGTGGCGATCGCCTTGTAGTCGGCGCCGAGCCCCTCGCCGACCAGCTCGGCCAACGCGTCGGGGGTCTTGGGGTCGACGTCGGGGTGATCGAGGCGGAGGCGGACCAGGCGGCCGTAGACGTCGTGGCGCAGGACCGCCGCGGCGTCGCCGGCGACCGCTGGCTCAGGCCAGGCGATGGTCCGCATCTGCTCCAGCGCCGCGATCGCGCCGGCGTAGTCGCGCTGCTTCAGCAGCACGTCGACGCGGCGGTGCTCGGCGTCGACGGTCTGGGCCAGGGTGACGAGGACCTCGGGCCGCGGCGCCGGCGCCAGCCGCCCGGCCTGCGCCAGGCCGGCCAGCATCACGCCGGCGCCGACGACGGCGCCGAGGAGCGTGGCGATCCACGTGTGGCGCGTCATGGCTTGTCTCCGAGTGACATGGCCAAAAGGTCATGTCGAAGGACGCCGCGATCGTCGTCGACGCGGTCGTCGAGGTCGCGGCGCGCGTCGTGCTCGAGCTGAGCGAACTGCTGCGCGAGCAACTTCGAGGTGGTGGGACCGGAGGCCGCGGCGGCGGGTGCGGCGGCGGACTCGGCGGTGGCGACCTGGGGCGGGGCCGCCGGCTCGGGCCCGCGGATCACCACCAGCACGACCGCGGCGGTGGCGACCGCGGGCACGGCGCCCCACAGCCAGCGACGGCGCCACCACGGCGTCGGCGTCAGCGCCGGGGCGAGTCCGCCCGACCACAACTTGTCGAGCTCGCCGGCCGTGAGCGCCTCGGGCGCCCGGGCGTGGCGGAGGAGGCGGACGATCGCCAGCTCGTCCTCGATCGAGCCGGCCTCGCCCTCGGCCTCCTGGCCGCGTCGCAGCTCGTCTTCCCACGCCGGGTCGAGGACGCCGCGCGCGGCGGCGCGGTCGATTTCGGGCTTGGGGGACGTGGCGGACGGATCAGACCCGGTCATGCGAGCCTCCTGAGGCGCGGTCTGGTGGCTGAACGTGGGCAGCCGGAAGAAGCTTACGCGAGGCCATGAAAGTCATAACTCGGCGCCTACGGGTAGGCCGCGTTTTTCGCACGCGGCCCGGAAGGCTTTGCACGCGCGGAAGAGGAGCACGTCGAGCGTGCCGATCTTCACATCCAGAGTCGCGGCGCACTCTTCGCGCGGACGATCTTCGAGCAGGCGCAAGCGGAGCACCAGGGCGTAGCGGGGGTTCAGCTCCGACAGCACGGCCTCGATGCGGACCCGCAGAGCGTCGCGCTGCAGCTCCTCCTCGGCCGGGTTCTTCGGCTCGGCCGCGCCGGCGTTGCCGAGGTGCTCCTCGAACGCGCCGCGCAGCCGCTGCCGCCGACCCGAGGCCCGCAGCAGGTCACGCGCCTTGTTCTTCGCCATCGTCTTCAGCCACGGGTAGACCCCCGACTCTTGCCACACGAAGTTGGGCAAGTGGCGATACGCCGAGAGGAAGGTCTCGCGCAGGCAGTCGTTGGCGTCGTCGCGGTCGCCGAGCATCGGCACCAGCACGTACGAGAACAGGGTCGGCGCGTAGGCGCGGTACAGCCGCTCGAAGGCGCGGCGGTCCCCGGCGGCGGCCTTGTCGACCACGCTGCGTTCGTCGGGGAGCGGCTCGGGGCGACCCACGCGCCGCGAGACTATCGCGCTTTTCGTCGGTGTGGCGAGCGCGGCGAGGTTAGGCTTCGGGGGTGCCGCGGCTCGACCTCCTCATCGCCCACAACCTCGGCCTGTCGCGCGGGCAGGTGACCCGGGCCGTCCGCGCCGGGCGCGTGCAGACGCCGGAGGGCGAGCCGCTGCGCGACCCGGGGCTGAAGATCGCGCCGAGCGCCCTGCCGCAGATGGTGATCTTCGCCCACGAGCCGCTGGTGCTGCGGGTCCGCTATCACCTGCTGCAGCACAAGCCGGTCGGCGTGGTCACGGCCCTGCGCGACGATCGCCACCGCACCGCCTACGAGCTGGTCCGCGGCGCGCCGCTCGGGCGCGATCTCCGGGCCGTCGGTCGCCTCGACCTCGACACCTCCGGCCTCTTGCTGTGGACCACCGAGGGCGCCCTGCTGCACCGACTGACCCACCCGCGCTACGCGGTGCGCCGCACCTACCAGGCGGCCCTGACCGGCCCGTGGCGCGCGCCGCCGCCCGAGCTCGAGCTCGACGACGGCCACCGCCCCGAGATCCTCGACCTCCGCCCGCTCGCCGCCGAAGAGGTCCACCCCGGCCTCCAGGTGCCCGAAGGGACAGGTGCGCTGGCGAGCATCACGATCGCCTCCGGCAAGTTCCACGAGGTCCGCCGGATCTTCGCCGCCCTCGGCGCCGAGGTCCTCGGCCTGTGCCGCGTCTCGTTCGGCCCGCTCGAGCTCCCGCGCGACCTCGCCGCCGGCGAGCACCGCGAGATCGATCTGCACGCCCTGTTCGCCGGCACCCTCCACCCGGCGCCGCTGGCCGCGGGCGAGGCGCCCGACGAGGCGCCGCCCGACCCGCTGCTCGAGGACGAGTGACATGTCCGAAGAGACACCCGGGGCGGCGAGCGAGAGCCCGACCGAGCCGATGATGGGCTCGCTGTCTGAAAAGACAGGTGATTCCTCCGCGACATCTTCGCCCTGCAGCCCCGAGATTCGCCGCGATCTCCAGCTCCGCGTCGGCGCCCGGGTCGCCTGCACCGAGGCCGAGGGCCCGGGCAGTCGGTTCGCGGTGTGGGTGCAGGGCTGCGACCTGCGCTGCCCCGGCTGCTGCAACCCCGAGTTCTTCGCCCGCGACGGCGGCGAGTCCCTGCCCGTGACGACGCTGGCGGACGAGCTGCGCGCGGCCAGGGACAGCCACGCGATCACCGGTCTCACCGTGCTGGGCGGCGAGCCGAGCGAGCAGGCCGAAGCAGTCGCCGCGCTCTGCAAGAGCGCCCGCGGCCTCGGCCTGAGCACCCTCGTATTCACCGGCCGCACCCTCGCCGAGCTGCAGGCCATGCCCGAGGCGCGCGTGCTGCTCGACGCCGCCGACACGCTCGTCGACGGCCGCTTCGACGCCCGCCGCCGCGAGCCGCCCGACGGCCGGCGGTGGATCGGCTCGACCAACCAGCAGATCGTTCACCTCACGCCGCGCCACGCCGACCCCGCGCTATGGCGCGGCCGCGATCACGTCGAGCTGCAGATCGACGCCGCCGGCCGCCTCACCGCCCACGGCGCCCCCGATCTGCTCAGACGTCTTTTAAAGTGTATGTCCTGAAGACGAGGGACGGCTTCACAGCGACATCGTCGCCGTGCCCCAGCCCCACAGCTTCTTGATCTTCGGGCAGCGTCGGCGGAGCTCGAGCATCGCCGCCTCGTTGCCGCCGTAGTTCGGAAAGATGTCGACCAGCGCGACGTCGGCCGCGAGCGTCGGCAGGACCGCGAACGCGTCGCCCACGATCACCGTCAGCCGCTTCTTCACGTGCGGGCGGATCTTGGGCAGATAGAAGTCGACCAGCTCCTGGCTGAGCTCGACCAGCACCACTTCTTTCACCTGCAGCCGGCGCGACACCTCGATGAGCTGATGGCCGAGGCCGAGGCCCGCGATCACCACCCGGCCCTTCGCCAGGCGCGTGCCCTCGCGCAGCGTCATCAGCTCCGCGGGCGTCAGCGACATCCACGGCGACTCGTTCCACACCCCCGGCTCGCCCTCGCGGCACTGGAAGATCGCCGGGATCGGCACGTCGCTATCAAAAATCACCGAGCCCGTCTGCGGGCCCCACCACGTCAGCAGCCGGCGACCGGCGCGGTGCAGGCGGATGCAGTAGCGGAACAACTTGTTCGGCGAGTCGGCGTGCTCGGCCGGGTTGAGCTCGGCCACCGGCGCGTCGCTCGGCGCCAGCTCGGGGAAGGCGATGAACGGCCGATACGAAGCGCCGACGAGGTTGAGCTCCGGCACCCACTTCATCGCCGAGTCCCACGGCACGCAGCTGCGCATGCGTCGCTGGTACTCCTCGAAGATCTCCAGCTTCTGCGCCGGCGTCAGCTCGATCTTGGTCATGCCGCGCCCAGTGTATCAGCGCGCAGCCAGCGATATGCCGCCGCCGCGACGGGCACATAGAGGAGCACGAGGAGCTCGCCGTACACCCGCGGCTCGTAGATGTTGGCGACCAGCATCAGGCCGGCGAACCAGGCCAGGGCGACGAGCGCGAGGCGCCGGTGGTCCGCGGAGATTTGTTTAAAGAACAGCACCCACGCCAGCGGCAGCAGCGCGAAGTACATCGGCAGCCACAACCAGTGGACCGGCTCTGCCAGCCACTCGAGGTTGTGCAGCCAGCGCGGCGTGTCCTTTCCGATGGCGAAGTGCAGGGCCTGGCCGGGGTTGTCGGGCAGCGCGAGCGCGACCGCCAGGCGCGCTGCGACGAACGCCGCGATCATCGCCAGCGCCGGACGGATCGTTCCCCGCATGTCCCGAAGCACATGTCCCGAAGACCCGACGTGCAACGCCAGCGCGGCCGCCGGGATCAACGCCGCGCTCTCGCGGTTGAGCGCCGCGACGAAGCACAGCGCCGTCGCGGCGGCGAACCGCCGGCTCGCCACCAGCGCCAGGCCGGCGGCGGTGAAGGCCATCGCCGGCGTGTCCCACGGGTAGAACACCGCCCACTTGTGCTTCAGCAGGAACGGGAACGCCAGCAGCGCGAAGAAACATGTCGCGAAGAACATGTCCCATCGCGCACCCACGAGCGGACGCAGCGCCGCGCGCAGCGCGAACCACAGCCCCAGCGCCGCCGCGGCCTCGAGCGCGCCCCACACCAGCGCCAGCGGCCAGTCGGTCGCGGCGCGCAGCGGCCAGGCGATCAGCGCCATCAGCGGGCGGTGGCCGAACGGCAGCGGCGCCGTGAACTCGGCGATCTGGGCCCACGTGGCGCCCTTGTACTCGCCGTTCATCTGCAGGCGGAGGGCGGCCCAGCCGGCGGCCAGCAGGACCAGCGCCCCGCCGCGACATGCCCTTGCGAGCATGTCCCCAGAGACAGCTACTTCCCGGCCGTCGCGCGCTTCCACAGCGCCTTGCCCATGTCGACGAGCCCGCGGGCGCGGCCGGCCAGGCTGGTGCTGTAGAGGATGTGGAGGATCGCCTTGCCCTGCTCGTAGGTGCCGGGGCGGACCGGGTACATCTCGACCGCGGCGTGGATCGGCAGGCGGTCGGTGATCACCGCCTTCACGTTGGACAGCCCGCGCAGGCCCTCGGGGCCGTTGAGGCGGCCGAAGCCGGAGCCGCGCACGCCGCCGAACGGCAGCTCGTGGGCCATGTAGTGCATGGCGAAGTCGTTGATCACCGTCGAGCCGGCGACGATCTGGCGGGCGATCCGCTCGGCGCGGGCGCGGTCGCGCGAGAACACCGACGACGACAGCCCGTACGCCGAGTCGTTGGCCAGGCGGATCGCCTCCTCCTCCGAGCGCACGCGCATGATCGCGATCACCGGGCCGAAGGTCTCCTCGCGCATGATCTTCATCTCGTGGTCGACGTCGACCAGCACCGTCGGCTCGAAGTACTGCCCGCCCGGGCCGCGCTTGCCGCCGGCGAGGACCCGCGCGCCGCGGTGGACCGCGTCGGCGACCAGGCGCTCGACGATGTCGACCTGGCCAGGCATCGTCATCGCGCCGACGTCGACCGTGCCGCCGCCGAGCGGCGGGCCCTGGCGCAGGCCGCTGACGATGCGGGCGACCGCGGCGACGAACTCGTCGTAGACCGCGTCGAACACGTAGATCCGCTCGGCCGCCATGCACAGCTGGCCGGCCGACGTCAGCGTCCCGATCAGCGCGTTGTGCAGCGCCTGGTGGATGTCCGCGTCGTCGCACACGATCATCGGGTCCTTGCCGCCGAGCTCGAGGATCACCGGCGTCAGCGTCTCGGCCGCGGTCTGCAGCACGCGCTTGCCGTTGGCCATCGACCCGGTGAAGATCACCTTGTCGACGCCCGCGCCGACCAGCGCCGCGCCGGTCTCGGCGTAGCCGGTGATCAACTGCACGAGGTCGGTCGAGTGGCCCTCGGCCCGCAGCGCCTCGTCGAAGATCTGCTGGATCCGCGGCGCCGACCAGGACGTCCACTCCGACACCTTGATCATCGCCGCGTTGCCGGCCATCAGCGCCGGGATCGCCGGCGCGAGCACGTTCTGCAGCGGGAAGTTCCACGGGCAGATCGCCGCGATCACCCCCAGCGGGTGGTACTCGATGCGGGCGGCCTTGTGCATGAGCACGCCGGACGAGGCCTTCTGCGGCTTCAGCGCCTGCTCGGCGTGGGCCAGGTTCCAGCGCAGCATCTCGCAGATCGGCCACATCTCGACGGTCGCGTTCTCGAGCGTCTTGCCGGAGTCGCGGCTGATGAGGCGGCACAGCTCGTCGGTGTGGTCGAGCAGGTGCTCGAGGATCCGGCGCACCACCCGGCGGCGCTGGGCGAAGCTCGTCTTCGCCCACGCGGTTTGCGCAATTCGGGCGCGCTCCAGGCGGGCCTGGACCTCGGCGCGGTCCATGGCCGGCACTTCGCCGAGCGACTCGCCGGTGGCCGGGTCGGAGCAGGGAATGGTCGAGCGCGCGGCAGCGAGGCTCTTCGGCGAGGCGGCGTGGTCCATGGCGCGGGGACCCTACCCCAAACCGCCGCCCGCCTGCGCGTGATCCGCCCCACTGTGGCCTCTCGTGGTCCGCCCCATGCGTGCCCGCCGGCCGGCGTGACACTTTGGCAGCCGGTCGCACTTGAGCGCGTCATCGTGTCCGATTAGCTTGTGGGTATGCGGGTCGCGTCCACGCTCCTCGTCCTCTCGGTGCTCGCCGCTTGTACCAGCGAGTTCACCTTCTCCGATTCGGTCAACAGTCGGCTCTACGAGTTCAAGCCGCGCGCCGAGTACGGCGACGAGCTGAGCACCCCGTACGTGCTCGGGGCGCAGTTCGAGGTGTTCGTCGAGGACAACGATCAGGAGACCGACTTCCTCGGCTGGAAGGTCGAGAGCATGGACCCCAAGGTCCTGCAGCTGCGCGCCGAGCCGTACAAGATGAGCCCGCACATCCTCGTCGTCGAGGTCGGGGCCATCGGCGAGGGCGTCACCGAGCTGCTGCTCAAGGACACCTCGGGCGCGATCCGTGGCAGCGCCGCAGTCGAGGTCAAGCGGCCCACCCGCGCCAAGTTGTTCGCCGCGCCGATCTACGCGCTCGACAACCCCGACTTCCGCGGCGAGACCCCGCACCCGCGGATCCTCATCGGCGGCACCGCGACCTTCGCCGTCGAGTACTTGCACGAAGACATCCGCCTGCAGGGCTCGACCGACATCCAGGTGGCCACCAGCGCGGCGATCGACGCCACCATCCGTCACTCCGAGCTGGTCGACAACCGCAACTGGTTGCAGGTGAGCGTCGGGGCCCAGGGCCGGCACAGCGCCGAGCTGTGGCTCGGCGACAGCCTCGTCGAGGAGGTCGACATCTACGGCGTGCCGAGCAGCATGATCGCCGGCGTCGAGCTCATCGACGGCGACGCCACCAATCCGGACGAGCTCGCCGGCGAGTGGCTCTTGGTCGGGCAGGCGGTCGCCGAGGACAAGCAGCCGATCTACGGCGTCGACTTCGAGTGGGCGCTGCCGGACCGCGGCTTCACCGAGCCGGGCGACGTGTTCATCTACGAGCACGACCCCGAGCAGGAGTTCCGCAAGATCACCGCGCGGGCCTACGGCGTCGAGTCGCAGATCTCTGTGCGCGTCGCGGCCGGTGAGCCGGCCTCGTCGAACGACACCTCGATGACCTGCAGCGTCACCGGCGGTCCGTCGCCCTGGGCGCTCGGTCTGTTGCTGCTCGGCCTGCGTCGTCGTCGTCGCGCCTGAGCGAGTTTTCGCGCTCGGCGAACCCCGGAGTCGCCCCTCCGCACCGAGAGGGGATCTCCGCTTCCGCTGACGAGAATTCCCCCTCGCTGTGCTAGCGTGCAGCTTCGGGGAGTTCTCATGAGAAACGAGCTTAAGTCCTTAATCGCCGCCTCGGTGGTGTTCGCCTGCGGGGACAACGGCGGGCGTGACGACGGCGGGGCGTCGGCCACGTTGACGCCGCCGACCTCGAGCCCGATGACGGTCAGCACGACCGAGCCGGGCACCGCGTCGGAGAGCGCCGGGCCGACCAGTGAGACGCCCACGATGGGGACCGGTAGCGACAGCAACGCTACCACCCAGAGTCCCACCGACCCGACCGAGGGTGTCACCGGGACCTCGGTGACCGCGAGCGGCGGGCTCAAGTTCGACCTCGGCATCACGCCTGACGGCGGCATGGCCTGCAGCGGCGGCGGCGGCGGCGAACCCGACTTCTCGTACATCTGGATCGCCAACAGCGGCCAGGGGACGATGAGCAAGATCAACACGGTGAACCTGGTCGAGGAGGGGCGCTACATCGTGCGCCCCGACTCGGCGGGCAACCCGTCGCGCACCTCGGTCAACCTCTCGGGCGACGTGGTGATCGCCAACCGCAGCGGCGGTCTGACGAAGGTGTACGCGCAGCCCGAGCGCTGCGCCGACACCAACGGGACGCCGGGGATCCAGACGGCCGTCGACGGCAACTTCCTGCCGTGGGGCGCCGACGAGTGCGTCGCCTGGTACACGCCGATGAGCTACATCAGCCAGCGGCCTGTCGCGTGGACGCAGGGCAATTTCAACAAGGCGACGTGTCAGTGGGAGAACCAGAAGATCTGGACCTCCGGCAACAACGACGACTTCGTCAACGCCGACAACCAGCTCGACGTCTTGCTCGTCAACGGTGACACCGGCGCGATCGAGGCGACCGTCAACGTGGTCGGCGTGAACCCCGACTACTACGGCATCTACGGCGCGGCGGTCGACGGCAACGGCAACTTCTGGGGCTCGCAGCTCGGCGTCGGCCAGCTGGTGTTCATCGACCGGCTCAGCCTGCAAGTCAAGATGTGGCCGATGGCGATGTCGGGCTACGGCATGACCGTCGACTCGAAGGGCTACGTGTGGACCTGCAGCGGCAGCGGCGCGGCGCGCTTCGACCCGATGACCGAGACGTGGCAGACCGTCGTGGTCTCCGGCGGCGGCGGCTGCATGGAGGACGGCGCCGGCACCCTCTACATGTCGGGCAACCCCAACCTCATCATCGCAGTCGACACCGAGACGATGGTCCAGAAGGACGTGCTGAACGTCCCCAGCTACGTGCACGGCATCAGCATCGACTTCTACGGCTACGTCTGGGGCGTGACGCTGTCGGAGCCCTACGCCTACCGCGTGCACCCGGTCATGAAGACGGTCGACACCTTCACCGGTTTGACCGCGCCCTACACGTACAGCGACATGACCGGCTTCGCCCTCAGCAACGCCGGCTCGCCGTCGGGCTAGCCGATACGACGAAGGGCCATGTCCTCGCGGACATGGCCCTTCGGGCATGAGCGTAGCGACCTGTCCTGCAGGACAGGCCAGACTGGCTCAGCTGTTCTGGATCTTCACGCCCGAGGCGGTGAGCACGTACTCGGTGCGCTCGCCCGAGGCGGTGGCCGGGTCCTTGCCGGCGTCCTTCTCGAGGTGCTTGACCTGGGCCTCGGTGAAGGTGCGGGCCTCGATGGTGCCCTCGACGACCACGGGCTTGCCCTTGGTGTCCATCGGCACGGTGAAGCCGTGGTCCTTCATGAGGATCCGGGCCTCTTGATCGCCGTCCTTCACGACCATCCAGCAGCCCTTCTTCTGGCACACGCTGTCGACGGTGCCGCTGACCTGGACGGCGTCCTTGGGCAGGGCGTCCTTGCCGGCGGCGAGGATCGGGCCGAGCGGCTTGGCACCCTTGAGGGCGAAGGCCGCGCCGAAGTGGCCGGGCTCGCCGGAGTTCGGGGTGCCCTCGGCGCCGCCGTGCGGGCAGTCGGCCTCGTCGCCTTCCTTCTTGTGGGCGTCGGCGTAGATGCAGCCCTCTTCGGCCTCGTGCTTTTCGGCGACGGCGACCTTCTCTTCGGGCTTCGCGGCTTCGGCAGCCTTCGCGGGTTCGGCGACCTTCGCCGGCTCGGCAGCGGGCTGGGCGGCGGGGGCAGCGGCGGGGCCCTGGCAGGCGACGACGGTGCATCCGAGGAGCGAGGCGAGGATCGCGTGGCGGACGTGCATGGCGCGGAGTGTGAAAGGGCGACCTGGGGCTGTCAATCAGTGCCTGCCTCACACCTGGACCCTGGCCGCGAAGGGGCGTAGATCTGCCGCCGCATGCTCGCAGCGAAGCACACTGCGTTCTCGTGGACCCTCGGCCTCGGCCTGGCCGCGGCTTGCACGCGCGAGTCCGGCGGTCAGTCGACGGTCTACACGCCCGAGGTCCCCGAAGCTGCTGCGCGGCCGCGCCTGGTGGTCCTCCTGGTCGTCGACCAGATGCGCGCCGACTACCTGTCGCGCTACGCCGACCTCTATACCGGCGGCCTTCACCGCTTGCGCCAGCAGGGCGCCCTGTTCGAGGAGGCGCACATCCAGCACGCGCTGACGTTCACCGCCCCCGGTCACGCCAGCGCGTCGACCGCGACCCACCCGAGTCACCACGGCATCATCGAGAACGAGTGGTACGACCGCTCCATCCGCAAGAAGGCCTACGCCGCCGACGACAAGGACGCCCGCATCGTCGTGTCGGGCCAGCGCGCCGGCTCGCCCGACGGCCGCTCGCCCGAGCAGCTGATGCGCCCGGCGATCGGTGACTGGCTCAAAGAACAGGTCCCGAAGGCCAGGGTGTTCGCGGTCGCCTTCAAGGACCGCGCGAGCGTGATGATGGGCGGGCAGCACCCCGACCGCGCCTACTGGTTCGACGCCGCTGCCGCCGGCTACGTGTCGTCGAGCTGGTACGGCGAGTCGCTGCCGGCGTGGGTCGCCGACTTCAACGGCGAGACCAACGTGTTCCGCCGCTTCGCCGAGGGCTGGCAGCGGCTGCGCGACGCGGGGACCTACGCGCGCTCGGGCGCCGACAAGGTCGAGTTCGAGGCCGACGGCGTCCACAGCGAGCTGCCGCACGCGTTCGACGACGGCTCCCCGCAAGCGCGCGACACCTTCCTCAAGGAGCTGCAGTGGACCCCGTTCGGCGACGAGCTGACGCTCGCGTTCGCCCAGCGCATGTTGAAGGAGGAGCAGCTCGGCGTCGACGCCGACCCCGACATCCTGCTGGTCAGCTGCTCGAGCGCCGACTACGTCGGCCACCGCTACGGGCCGATGAGCCACGAGGCCCAGGACTACTACATGCGCCTCGACGGCTACCTCGACGTGTTCCTGCGCGAGCTCGACACCCAGGTCGGCGCCGGCAACTACGTCCTCGCCCTCACCGCCGACCACGGCGCGATCCCGATCCCCGAGCTCCTCAAACAGACGGGCCAGCAGAAGGACGCGCGTCGCGTGGTCATGGCCGACTACAAGGCGCAGGTCACCCAGAAGGTCGGGCTCGCCACCAAGGCGCTGAACCTGCCGCCGGAGATCTTGCTCGACATCGGCGAGACGGGAGTATGGCTCGACGTCGCCGCGGCGGAGGCCAAGGGCGTGGGGCCCGAGCAGCTGCGCGCGGCCGTCGGCAAGGAGCTGGCGAAGCTCGACTTCGTGGCCGAAGTGTTCACCGCCGACGTGCTGTCGGGCACCACCCCCGACACCGGCGCGTCCGAGTTCCTCGAACGCTACCGCCGCAGCTTCTTCCCCACGCGCAGCCCCGACGTGACCCTGCGCTTCAAGGAGTGGACGCTGGCCGCGAGCTACCCGAGTGGCACCAGCCACGGCTCGCCATACCGCTACGACACGCACGTGCCGGTGCTGTTCTTCGGCGCGAAGGTGGTGGCGAAGACGCTCGCCGAGCCGGTCGGGACCGTCGACGTCGCGCCGACGCTGGCCGAATTCCTCGGCATCCAACCGCCGGCGCAGGTCGACGGACGCAGCCTGGCGAGCCTGGTCACGACGCGATAGCGTGCGGCCCATGGCCTCGCGCGCACCTACTCTTGCGATCTTCCTGACCCTCGCTCCGCTCTCTGCCGCTTGCGGAGACTCCGGCGGCCAGACCACCGCCGACACGACGTCGACGAGCGACGCATCCACGACGGACGCGACCACGACGACGAGCGACACGACGTCGACTGCCGAACCGACCACCGGCACCTCGGAGCAGTCGACGACCACCGGCGAGCCGCCGACGACGTCGCTCCCCGGCACCGAGGCGACCACGTCGACGACGACCGCCGACCCGGTGACGTCGACGACCACCGACGGGACCACCGGCGACGACCTCGACTGCGTGACGATCGAGCCCGGGCCGTTCACGCCCGAGCTGATCGCCGGCGGCTTCGACGGCAGCGAGGACCTCGGCTTCGACGGCAAGGGCGGACTGGCGCTCAAGCGCGGCGACACCGTCGTGATCGTCACCGGCGAGATGCTGGAGACGGACCTCGCGGGCGGCTTCCCGCAGGTCTACGGCACCCGCTTCGCGACCACCGGCGACTTGCTGGTCGCGCTGCCGCAGTCGGGCGATCTGCAGGCGATCGCGGGCGACGGCACCGTCAGCGATCTCGCAGGCGGACTCGTCAGCCCCAACGGCCTGTACGTCGATCCCGCGGGCCGCGTGTGGCTCACCGAGTTCGGCGGCAGCCGGGTCGTTCGCTTCGACGCGCAGTTCACCAAGACCACGGTGTACGAGGGTCCGATGGCCTCGTCCGCCAACGGGGTGGTGCTCGACGAGGCGCGCAACTTGCTGTTCTTCACCAACTACGGCGCCGGGCGGGTGCTCAAGCTCGCGGTCGACGACCTCGGCGAGGCGGTCGGCGAGCCGAGCGAGGTCCTCACTGTCCCGGGCTCTCGCCTTGACGGTCTGGTGCTCGACCAGTGCGGCAACATCTACGCGGTCGACCAGGGCGGCAGCCGGCTGTTCCGTGGGATCCTCGACGGCGAGGCCGAGCTCGTCGGTCAGCCCGAGCTGCTGGCCGAGTTCGACAGCAACGTCGCCAACGCCCAGTTCGGCTGGGGCGTCGGCTGGGACCCCGAGAGCCTGTACCTCTCGGGCAACCCCGGCGACCTCTACCGCCTGCCGGTCGGGATCGCCGGCGCCCCGATCGGCCTGCCCTGAAGGGCATGCTCTCGAGGACATGAATGCAAGGGCATGTCCATGTGGGCATGCCCTTGGGGACACGTGACTATTTGAAGGTGATGCGGAACACCTGCGAGGTACAGGTCTTGACCGCCTTGCCCTCGACCATGAACGGGCGGAAGCGCCAGGTCTTGAGGGTCGAGCGGATCACCTCGTCGACGCCCGGGTCGCCGGGGAACGCCTTGAGCGTGCGGATCTCCGTGGTGCGGCCGGTGGCGTCGACGCAGAACGAGGTCTCGTTCTCGCCCGGCCGCTTGTCGAACATGCCGGCGCGGGTAGCCGCGAGCCGCTGCTGGTCGGGGTTCGGGGTGTAGACGCCCTGCGCGCGCACGACCGCGAGGGGCACCGGGGCTCGTTGCTCGTTCTTCGGCTGACGCGGGGCGGCCAGCGTCGGGGCGTTGAAGCCGGGCGGCAGACCGGTGACGCCGGGGATCCCCGTGCTCACGCCCGGCACGCCGATCTTCGCCGTGCCGGTGGCCGTGGGCGCGCCGTTGCCCACCGGACCGGGGCGTGGCCTGGGCGGCGGGAGCAGCTCGGTGAAATCCTCCGGCGGCTCGTCGTCGGGCTTTGGCTCCTCCGGAATCACCTTGTCCTCCGGTTCGGTGCGCGCCGGCGCGGGCGGCAGCGGAGGCGGCGGCAGTGGGGTGTCGAGCGACATCTGCACGAGCACGAAGCTGGCGTTCGGCGGCGCGACCTGAGCGATCTGCAGCTTGCCCATGAGCCAGGTGAAGCCGAGCGCCCCGACAGTGGACAGCGCCGCGAGGTGGGCCGCCACCAGCAAGCGCAGACGACGACGACGATCCGGGGCGTGCTGATCTAGATAGTGCTCGAACATGGTCTCACGTTAACGGCACGAGACCTCGCACGGACCGGACGTGCTTCGGAACCAATGTCTTCGCGCGACACGCTGACTTCGACAGCGGAGCGTCGATATTCACTTGCGAGATCTGACCGCGAGCGGACCTGGTCCGTGACTCGCAAGCCGACTCGAGGAGGGACGGGCTCGGGCTCGAGCATGCCCGGGAGGGCGACTCGCGGAAGGAAGATCTTCCGCTCGAAGAGTTCGGCCGTCGCTGGCGAGCCTCGACGATGAGGCGTCCGCGGGCCGTCGAGTTGCAGCGGCGACGCGAGTGGCCTCCGCACCCACGAGAATGATTCTTGCCCTCTGCTGCCGATGGGTTCGCTGTGGCATCCTCGGGCTGTGAGCGAGCAACACATCCTCGAGCGCGTGGCCCGGGGCGTGTCCGCCTGCTGGTCGTTCGTCGTGCTCGTGTTCGTCGGCGGCTTCCTCATCGTCGGGCCCTGGTGGGCGTTGAGAGGGATCCCCGCCATGGCCGTGTTGCTCGCGGCGTTCGGCCTGTGGTTCGACCTCGGAGGGCTCGCGGACCTGCTCGCGTGGGCGCCCGCGTGGGTGCGACGGGCGGCGGTGCGACTGGCGGTGGCCTCGCACCTGCTCGTCGCTGGTTGGGGCGTGGTCGAGTGGTGGCGGCCGATCGATCCGGCGTGGACTCCGCTGGCGGGCAGCGCCGACTGGTCGGACCCTCTGCTCGTCTTCTCGCAGGTCGACGGCTTCGTCGTGCAGAGCGGCGGCGGTCGCGTGTGGGCCTGGGCCGGCGACGACTGGCGCGACCTCGGTGAGCCGCCCGGCGGGCGCGCCTGGGAATTTCACGCCGCGCCTGACGGCGCGCTGTGGACGGCGCCGGCTGGAGTGGCGCGGCTCGACCGGCGCGACCCGATCACCGGGCAGTGGCGATCGGTCGGCCGGCCGGCCGGTCAGTTGAAGTCGCTGGCCATCGGCACCGACGAACTCCTGGTGACCGTCGACGGCGCGCTGCACCTCCTCGACATGGCGGAAGGGACATGGTCCAAAGAGCAGCTCGCGGGTCGAGTCGAGCAGGTCGCGCTCGGCGGTGGCTCCGCAGTGGCGCTCGGGCGGTCATGGTGGTCGCGCGATGGTGCCGAGGCGTGGGTCGACCGCACGCCGTCCGAGCGGGGAGACGGATGGTTCTATCCGGCCGTCGGCGGCGGGTGGCGCTACGCGTGGCACAGCGGCATCTGGTCGAGCGATCTCCAGGTCGCACCACCTGGCCGGTCGTTCGAGCCGAGGACGCCGCCGGCGCCGGACTTGCGGGTGATGGTGCCCGACCCCGACGACGGCGCACGGGTGATCGCCGGGTCGTGGGGACAGGGTGTTTGGGGCAGCGACGACGGCGGCGCGACGTGGACGGCGCTGGGGCTGAAGCGGGTCCAGGTGCGCAGCCTGGCCGTCGACTGGCGCCGCGGTGTCGTCTGCGCCGCCTCTTCGAACACGATCTGGGACCGCGGTGTGTTCTGCCGCGAACTCCCACACGGACAACCGTCCGGCGGTTCAGAGGCGGCAGCAGCGACGGGAACTCCCTGACGACCGGGGCGCGGGGCCCGGCTTTTGCGATCTGGGATACACAGTTTTCCCACCTCGACTTGCGTCGATGGATGGATCGCGCGTTCCAGCCCATAGTAATCTGAAGTCCCCCCTGGCGGAACACCTGGAGTTCGGTGTCGTGATCGCTAACAGTCCTCGCCGGTACACGCATCTGGTCAACTTGATCGCGCAGCGCAGCAGCGCATTGCTGACGCGCGATCCCAACTGCTCACACGACTACATGACGTGGGTGCGCTCGCTCGAGCAGACCTTCGGGGTCAGCATCGAGGTGCAGACCGTCATGGACCCCGAAGGTCGACCCTCGGCGATCGGCGGCACGATCTGCGAGAGCGAGCGGCCCGACTGTCGATTCATCTTTCAGGTCGACGGCGAAGAGACTCGCTGCGCGCTCCGCTACACGTAGCGTCCGTCCGTCGTTTTTCGCATGGCGCATGGGCCATGTGACGCGGTGACGTCGGGTCGCACGCGTGACGACGGAGGGCCGAGAACGCGGCCGAGACAGCGATGGCGAGCCCGAGCGGCACAGCTCGCATGCGGGCGGATCTGCGCGAGCACGGGGCCGTCCGGCGGGCCCGGCGGGGCGTGCCTGTCGAACAGTTGATACGCCCGCGCCGATGGTCTAGGCTGCCATTCTAGCTACAGGACGCGCTCCGAGCCCACGGGACGCGTCATCTACCTAGCCCTTCGAGTCATGATCCGGAAGTCGCCCACGCCGCTCGCGTTGCCCGAGATCGTCCGGATCGTCGGAGCCGACGCGGCCTACCTGTACTTCTACTCGGAGAGCACCGAGCGGCTGCACCTCAAGTCGGCGCGCGACGCCGAGGGCAAAGAGGCCGACCTGTCGCTGGCGAGTGCGGCCGTGCTCGAGCGGGTGCGCCTCAGTCGTGAGCCGTTCGCCGTCTCGGGCGACGCCGCCGGCACCGAGCAGCTTGACGGCAGCCCGTTGCCGCCGCGGCACATGTTGGCCGCGCCGCTGCTGCTGGGTCACCGCTTCTTCGGCGTCATCTACCTCGACCGGCCGCTCACGCGCGGGCCGTTCACGCAGGACGATGTCGACATCCTGCTGGCGATCGCCGACCACCTGGCGCTCGCGCTCGAGACGGCCCACACCGAGCGGCTCGAGAGCGAGCGCAACACGCTCGAGCGCCGCGCGCGTCGCCTGGCTCGCTCCAACGAGGAGGCCCTCGACGCCTCGCGGGCCAAGAGCGCCTTCATCGCCCACATGAGCCACGAGCTGCGCACTCCGCTGACGGCCATCATCGGCTACAGCGAGCTGCTCGAGGATGAGTTCAACGATGTCGTCCAGGCGGGGAGCTTCATCCCCGACATGCAGAAGATCCAGGCGGCCTCCAAGCACCTGCTGTCGCTGATCAACAACATGCTCGATCTGTCGAAGATCGAGGCCGGCAAGATGGAGCTCTTCCTCGAGGAGTTCGAGCTCGGAGAGGTCATCGACGAGGTGTCGATGACCGCGCGCCCGCTCATCGAGAAGAACCGCAACACCTTCGCGCCCCGCTGCGAGGAAGCCCTCGGCCCGGTCCGCCTCGACCGCGTCAAGGTCCGCCAGGTCCTGCTCAACCTCCTCAGCAACGCCGCCAAGTTCACCAGCAGCGGCGAGGTCGTCCTGGCCGCCCATCGGACCGCCACCGACCACGGCGAGCAGCTCGTCTTCACGGTGTCCGACTCCGGGATCGGCATGTCGCCGAGCCAGATCAAGCGCATCTTCCAGGAGTTCGCGCAGGGCAGCGCCGCCACCACCCGCCGCTACGGCGGCACCGGCCTCGGCCTCGCCATCAGCCGCAACTTCTGCCACCTCATGCGCGGCGACATCGAGGTCGAGAGCGCGCTCGGCCGCGGCACCACCTTCACGGTGCGCCTGCCCGTCCGCCTCGCCGAGGCCGACCTCGAGCCCCCCGTGGAGGTCGAGGCCGCCAGCAGCATGGACGGCGAAGAAGAGCCGATCGAGGAGAGCCCCGCGCGTTCGGGGGTCTACCCCTGGACCGTGTGAGCCCGTCGCCTCTTGGAGGCCAGCCCGCGTCCGTGGCGTCGGCGATCGCGTTCACGGCAGCCGCGAGGTCGCGTTCGCATCCTTGGCCGGCGACGTAGGACTCCGCCGCGATCGTCACTCGCGTCCACTGCCCGCGACGCCCGCGGCGAGGGACGGCCCGCGCTCGCGAGCGTCAGCGACGTCCGATCGACGAGCGACGCGCCGCGAGAGCGACGGCGCGCGCGTCGTTCATCGCTGCGTGCTCTGGTCCAGATCGACAAGGCCGTCGCGCTCCGTGGCAAACTGCTCCGGTCACAGTAGCCCCTCGAAGAACGAGTGGGCCCTGGGGAGGAGGAGCGATGGCTACGTCATATCGGAAGAAGGCAACGAAGAAGACCGCGCGCAAGAAGACGGCGAAGAAGGCCGCGCCCAAGAAGGCGGCGAAGAAGGCCGTGGCGAAGAAGGCCGCGGCGAAGAAGCCGGCCGCGAAGAAGACCGCGGCGAAGAAGACCGCAGCGAAGAAGACCGCGGTCAAGAAGACCACCGCGAAGAAGGCGGCGGCGAAGAAGACCGCGAGCAAGCGCCCGCCGCAGGACACCGCGCCGGTGGCCGCTGCGACCGCGAGCAACGAGGGCGACGGCGGCGGGGCTGCGACGGCCGAGACCTCGAGCGGCAGCTCCGACTCGGAGGAGGAATCAGCCGGCGACGCCGAGGATGACTTATCGGACATGTCCGAAGAGACCGAGCCCTCGGAGCTAGAGATCAGCCGGCGCCTCAGCGCCGACCTCGACGCGATCGCCGACACCGACGACGACGACGAGCGCCCCGCCGAGCCGGAGATCCCGCCGGACTCGGGGGCCCCGCTGGACGACGACGTGCTGTCCCGGCTCGGCGACGACGACGACGACCTCGATTGAGCCCGCCGCGCGGCCCGGCGCCGGACGCCGCGCTCTCCGGCTCGGCGACACCTCGACCAGGCGAGCCGCGCGCTCCGGCGCCGCGCTCTCCGTCTCGGCGACGACCTCGTCGAGCCCCGCGTCCCCGCGCCGGACGCCGACACGTCGTTCGGGCGACGACCTCGCTGCGCGAGCGCGGGGCGTCGCTCGTTGCTTCTACAAGGGTCGGAGCAGTTCCGCGCGCATAGCGCGCGCTAACAGATCTTGCGACGACCCTTCGTTCTGTTACAACTGGGAGTCATGGACGTTACGCGTACTCGAGATTTCCCGATGCTGTTCGAAGAAATCTCCCCCCAGGGCCCGCTCGCTCTGGCGCGGTTGCGCAGGCTCAGAAGTGACCTCTGCTGCCTGTTCGCGGCGGGTGGCGTGATCAGCGCGGTCGTCCGCCTGGTCATGATGGGCTGAGCGAAGGTGACAGTCTCGCGACGTGCAGGTCACGTCGCTGCGCGCGGATCTGCGCGCGATGGTCCCGCCAAAAATCCGTGATCCGTTGAGGACCGAGGCGACGCTCATTCATCGAGTCATCGGTCTGTGTCCTCGACCGGTCACGGCGCACCTGGGCCTTGGTGTCCAGGGTTCGGGTCCAAGTGCGCCGTGGCCGGTCGCAATCTATTTAAGGACCCGATGACGGGCTCCGCGTCGCTGTCACGCGCCCTGATCGGGGGGTGAGACCACGGGCGGGAGCACCGGCGCCGGCGGCAGGTCCGGTGGCGGAATCGTCGGCCGTCCCCCCTTGAGCGACGTGTCGGGGTGGAGGAAGGCGTCGAACAGCGCCAGCGCGATGGCGAGGATCACAGGGCCGAGGAACAGGCCGACGATCCCGAACAGCTGCAGCCCGCCGAGCACGGCGAAGAAGATGAACAGCTCGTGCAGCTTGGCCTTCTCGCCGACCAGCTTCGGGCGCATGAAGTTGTCGACCAGGCCGATCACGATCGTGCCCCACAGCGACAGGCCGATGGCCGCGCCCCACGAGCCGGTGATGGCGAGGTAGATCGCCGCCGGCACCCAGACCACGAACGAGCCCGCCAGCGGGATCAGCGACATGAAGGTCATCACCAGGCCCCACACCACCGCGGAGGGCAGGCCGATGAACCAGAAGGCGATGCCGCCGAGCGTGCCCTGGATGACCGCGATCACGAACACGCCGTAGACGCTGGCGCTGATGACCTCGCGGATGCGCACGATCATCTGGTTCATGGTCTTCCCGCGCAGCGGCAGCGCGTTGGCCAGGGCGGCCCACAGCTTCGCCCCGTCGCGGAACAGGTAGAACATGGTGAAGAAGACGAAGAAGGCCTCGATGATGACGCCGGCGATGCCGCCGAGGATCCCGCGCACGTAGCCGATCGAGTTCGTGGTCACCTCGCCCATCGCCGCCTGCGCCTGCTCGATCGCCTGTTGCTTCACGGCAGCGATGTCGACGCCGCGCTCCGACAGCCACTGCGTCAGCTTGCCGATCACCGGCGAGTTCGGGTCGAGCAGGCTCGAGATCATGGCCTGCAAGGTCTCGAAGGCCGGCGCGAGCTCGCGGACGAGGGCCAGGCCGATGAGGGCCGTCGGCACGCCGATCGTCAGCACGACGGCGAAGCAGGACACCAGGGCGGCGATGTCCTGGTTCTTGATGCGCTGGCGGATGCGCCTGTGAACCGGGCCGAACGCCGAGGTGAGGACGAGGCCCCACAGCAGCACCCGGACGAAGGGCTGCAGCATCAACCAGCAGAGGTAGAAGGCGAGCGCGACTCCGCTCAGGAGGATGAGCCAGCGGACCTTCTCGCGCTTGTCTTCGGCTCGTTCGTCCACGGATTACCTCATCAGCGGCGGTCAGAAAAAAATCGCATCGACCTGTCATCCAAATCGGTCGGACAGGCACTTCATGATCACGCGGGTTCGCTGGTCCGCAGTCAGCGGATCCGTCGCCAACTGAGGCCGTCCCCCCTCAACGCTATCTAAGTCGACCCCCACCTGCTATCGCTATGCCGGGTGGGGTTTCGTATTTTGGTCGTCCGCGGCGTCGACCGGCTCGACCTCGAGGAGCGGGTCGCCCTGCGCGACATCCGACTCGTCGGCCTGGCAGATCCGGACCACCCGGGCGCGTGACGGCAAGGCGTCCCCGCCGTACAGCACGCGGCTGAAGGTCTTCATGACCTCGATGAGGCCGACGGTCTGCCCGGGCTCGAGCACCGCGCCGACGCTGACGAAGGCGGGTTTGCCCGGGCCGGAGCGGACGTAGAAGCGGCCGCTGGTCGGGGCCCGCAGGACCGCTCCACCGCTGACGCCGGGGCCGGCGGCCGGACCGGACTGGTTGGCGGCGGACTCGCTGCGCGTGGCGCTCGGATCGAGGACGAGCAGCAGGTCGTCGAAGCCGACCGCACGACGCGCGGGCGCGGAGCTGCGGGGCGCGTCCTCGGGGGCGACCACGAGGCCGCCGGCCCCGACGGGGGCGAGGACGTGGTGAACGACGCCGAGGATCTCGAGCGCGCCGATCGGTTGGTCGGGCCCGACGAGCATGCCCGGGTCGGGCGCGCCGCGGAACATGCCGACGCCGGGCGCGAGCAGGCGCTGACGACCGTCGGGTCCGGCGGCCAGGCGCGCGCGGAGCACCGGCGGAGTGAGGCGAGCGTCGAGGACGAAATTCTTCACGGGCATGTCAGCGGATCCCTCCGGTGAGCACCGCGAGGTCGTGCATGGTCCAGATCCGCGGGTTCTTGACCCGCCGGTAACCTGTGTACTGGTAGCTCATCTCGACGAGCGCGCAAAGGTAACTGCGGAGCTCGCTGACGCCGACGATCTCGTCGGTGTCCATCTGTCGGGCCGCGACGTACGGGTCCATGTCGGCCTCGATGCGCTGCTCGACCGAACGCATGCCGGTCTCGATGGCGCGCCGCTCGTCGGGATCCTTGGCGAGGATCTCGAAGTTGTCGTCGAGCTTGGTGTTGTAGGTGGCGATCGCCAGAGTACGACCCTCCATCACCGAGAGCCGCGTGAGGCAGGTGGAGAGCTGCACCACCGGGTCGTAGGGCAGGCCGGCCATGGCGTAATAACCGGCGCCGGAGGCCTTGCGCAGCAGCACCGTGAACATCGGCGTGGTGTTGGTGCTGTTGGTGTAGATGAGGTTCGAACCATAGGCGAGCAAGCCCTGGCGCTCGGCCTCGACGCCGATGTCGAAGCCAGAGATGTCCTGCAACCAGATGATCGGCAAGCCGTCGCTGTCGCACGCGCGCGAGAAGGCGGAGATCTTGGCGATCCCGGCGCGGTAGAGGGTGCCTCCGGGCCTTCGCGCACCCGGATGCTCGGGGTCGCCGACCAGGCCCTGGCGGTTGATGATGAAGCCGGCGTAAAGCCCGCCGATCCGGCCGACGCCGCAGATCATCTCCTCGCCGGCGTCGGGCATGAGCTCCCAGAACAGGCTCTGGTCGCACAGGCGCGCGAGCACCTGGTACGAGTCGTAGCTCTCGCGGTGGTCGACGGGCATGAGGCCGCACAGCTCGTGCGCGGGGAACAGCGGGTCGATCGCGCCCGCGTCGCCGCGGTAGAAGTCGGCGCCCGAGCTCGGCAGCTTGCGGACCTCGCGGCGCAGGCAGTCGATCAGGACCTCGTCGTTGGGCACGCGCCGGTCGGCGCAGCCGCTGAGGTGCACGTGCACCTCGGGGCCGCCGATGTCGAGGCTGGTCAGCTTCTGGCTCTTGGCGCCCTTGATCAGCGCGGCGCCGGCGATGACCATGTACGCCTGCTCGGTCATGTAGACGCGGTCGCTGATGATCGGCATGTAGCCGCCGCCGGCGATGCAGTCGCCGAACACGCCTGCGAGCTGCGGCACGCCGTTCGCCGACAGCAGGCTGTTCATCTTGAAGATGTGGCCCGCTCCGGTGCCGCCGGGGAAGCTCTTCGACTGCTCGGGCAGGAACAGGCCGGAGCAGTCGACGAGGTAGATCGTCGGCAGCCGCAGCCGCAGCGCCATCGTCTGCGCCCGCTCGATCTTCTCCGGTGTGCGCGGCCACCACGAGCCCGAGGCGACCGTGTTGTCGTTGGCGATGACCATGCACCACCGCCCCTCGACGCGGCAGAACGCGGTGACCACCCCGGCGGCCGGCGAGGTCAGCTTGTCGCCGAACACCAGGCCGTCGTTGACGAAGGTGCCGACCTCGAAGATCCGCGTGCCGGGGTCGATGAGCTGGGCGACGCGCTCGCGCGCGGTCAGCTTGCCCTTGGCGTGGACGCGGGCGACGTAGGTGTCACCCCAGCCGGCGTGGACGGCGGCGCGGCGCGAGGCGAGGGTGGCCTCGAGGTCGCCGAGCGCCTGGCGCTGCTCGTCGAAGGTGCGGGAGTCGGCGACCTGCTCGCGCGGGGTGCCGATCGGGACCAAAGGGACATGTGCCATCGGTCAGGTTCCTGGGAGGCGCGGGCGATCGTCAGATGCCGGGGATCGCGCGGGTGTCGTAGTGATTGCTGCGGAAGGCGGGGGAGCGGAGGATCTGCAGGTGCAGCGGGACGGTGGTCGGCACGCCCTCGCACACGAGCTCGCCGAGGGCGGCGATCATGCGGTCGGCGGCCTCGTCGCGGGTGGCGCCGGCGGTGATGACCTTGCAGAGCAGGCTGTCGTAGTGCGGCGGGACCTCGTAGCCGCTGTCGACGTGGGTGTCGACGCGCACGCCCTCGCCCGTGGGGCTGTGCCAGCGCACGATCTTGCCGGGCGCGGGCTTGAAGTTGTGGGCCGGGTCCTCGGCGTTGATCCGGCACTCGATGGCGTGGCCGGTGAGGACGACGTCGGCTTGCCCGAAGGACAGGGGCTGGCCGGCGGCGACGCGGATCTGCTCGACCACGAGGTCGCGGCCGCTGCGGACCTCGCTCACGCTGTGCTCGACCTGCAGGCGCGTGTTCATCTCCATGAAGCGGAGGGTGCCCTGATCGAGCAGGAACTCCATGGTGCCGGCGCCGACGTAGCCGATGCTGGCGGCGGCCCGCACGGCGGCGGCGAGGGTCCTCTCGCGCTCCTCCGGCGACAGCGACGGCGAGGGCGACTCCTCGAGCAGCTTCTGATGATTGCGCTGGACGGTACAGTCGCGCTCGCCGAGGTGGACCACGTTGCCGTAGCGGTCGGCCATGATCTGGATCTCGACGTGGCGGCCGCCCTCGATCAGGCGCTCGAGGTAGAGGCGGCCGTCGCCGAAGGCGGCGATCGCCTCGGCCTGCGCGTCCGCGTAAGCCGACGCGACCTCGTCGGGGCCGCGGGCGATCCGCATGCCGCGACCGCCGCCGCCGCTCTCGGCCTTGAGGAGGATCGGGTAGCCGACGCGGTCGGCGACCTCGCGCGCCTGCTCGACGCTGTCGAGGATGCCGTCGCTGCCGGGGATCAGCGCCAGACCGGCGGCGCGCATGGCGGTCTTCGCCGGCGTCTTCTTGCCCATCAGGTGCATCGCGCGGGCGGGCGGGCCGATGAAGGTGACGCCGTGGGCCTCGCACAGCGCCGCGAACACGGGGTTCTCCGAGAGAAATCCCCAGCCGGGGTGCAGCGCGGTGCACTCGCTCTGGCGCGCGGCCTGGACGATCGCCTGCATATTCAAGTAACTCTGCGGCGAGCGTGCGGCGCCGATGCATACGGTTTCGCGCCCGCGCAGATAGCCGGCGTCGCGGTCTGCGGTCGAGGTGGCGAACACCGGCGTGATGCCGAGGAGGTCGCAGGCCCTGGCGATCCGGACCGCGACTTCGCCCCGGTTGGCGACCATCAGCCGGCGAAACGTCGGTACAGCGGGTGTGCCGCGGGTCTTGGCGCTCATGGAGGCGCCGAGGCTACCACCTTTTGCGCGGTACTGCCCCGCCGCTCGTCGCGCGCACGAGGTCGGTGCGCGCCGACGATCTCGGCGCGCGCTTTCCATTTATAATCGCCGCCGAGGTTCTCCTTATGGCGGACGAGGACAAGGGACGCGGTCAGAGCGACGACAAGGGGCGCACGGTCTTCGGCATCGGCTTGCCGGCGTCGGTCCAGGCGGCCACTCGCGCGGCTCCGGCCGTGTCGCCGCCTGCGCCCCCGGTCCCGAGGCCCGCGCCCCCGGTGAAAGTCCCCGCGAAGCCCGAGGACGAGGACACCATGCGCGACGTCCGGGACCTCACCCGTCCGGACGACAAGCGGGTCGCCGACGACAAGCGCACCATCGTCGCCAGGCCCGGGCAGATCTTCGGCGCAGCGGCCACGCCGGCAGCCGCGGAGCGACCGGTGTCGGACCACACGATGCCCGACATCCGCGCGGTCACGGGGCAGAAGCGGGACACCGGGGAGTTCACGCCGCCCTCGATCGCGAACGCCGATACGCACCTCGAGCTGCGCACGCCGGTGAAACTCACGGCGGGCAAGCCGATCCCGGGCACCCGCTACAAGCTGCTCCGCTGGCTCGGCGAGGGCGGCATGGGAGTGGTTTATGAAGCCGAGCACATCGACATCGAGCGGCGGGTCGCGCTGAAGATCCTGCGCGCCGAGCTCAGCCTTCGCAGCGACACGGCGCAGGTGTTCCGCGACGAGGCGCGCGCGGCGACCCGCGCCGGTTCGAAGAACATCGTCGAGATCTTCGACTTCGGCGAGCTGCCCGACGGGCGCCTGTTCTTCTGCATGGAGCTGCTCAACGGCGTCGACCTCGCCAGCCTGGTCGACACCGAGCTCGAGTTCGGCCGCCTCATCGCCGTGCTGCGCCAGGTGTGCAGGGGCCTCGGCATGGCCCACAAGGCCGGCATCGTCCACCGCGACATCAAGCCCGAGAACATCCTCCTCGTGACGCACGAGGGCCGCCGCGACATGGCGAAGATCGTCGACTTCGGCGTGTCGGCGATGCTGTCCAACGACCGCGGCTCCGGCCCGATCGCCGGCACCCCGGCCTACATGCCGCCGGAGCAGATCAACAACACCGACTTCGACGGCCGACTCGACGTGTACGCGATCGGCTGCGTGATGTACGAGGTGCTGGTCGGCCACCCGCCGTTCGTCGACGACAACCTCGCCGAGGTGCTGCTGGCGCACATCAAGATCACGCCGCCGCTGCCGAGCCAGATCAAGCCGGAGCGCAACATCCCGAAGGCGCTCGAGGACGTGGTGATGCGCTGCCTGGCGAAGTCGCCGGCCGACCGCTACGCCAACATGGCCGAGCTCGAGGCGGCGCTGTGCGAGGCCCAGATCGCGGCGCGGATCACCACCGAGTGGGACGACCTGCCGCTGCCCGACATCGATCCGGAGCGGCGCGCCGCCCTGCTCGCGCGCATGCCCGGCTCGCAGTCCGAGCAGGCGGAGAAGCGGCGCTGGGTGCTGCCGGTGGTGGCGGCCGTGGGCGCGGCGGTGGTCACTGCGGTGGTGCTGATGCTGACCGGCGCGCCGGAGGTGACGCCGGAGGAGCAGGAGCAGATCGAGTCGCTGAGCCGGACCGCGCGCCAGGCGGCGAGCATCGGCCACTACGTCAACCTGCCCGAGGACGGCGGGCCGACTGCGCTGCTCAAGGTCAAGGAGCTCGAGGCGGTCGAGGGCAGCGGCGAGCGCATGGCCGACGAGCTCGGCGAGGAGCTGCGCCAGGAGTTCTCGAACCAGCTGCTGACGATCGGCGACAAGTTCTGGGACACCGACGGCACGCGCTCGCTGTCGCGGGACTACTACGCGTGGGCGCTGGCGTTCGACCCCAAGAGCGAGCGCGCCTTGACCCGCGCGGCCCGCTCGCAGGCGGAGATCGACGACTACGTCAAGCGCGCCGAGGCCGGCACGCTGAGCCCGGGCGAGAAGGCGACGGGCGATCTCGCGGTGGCGCTGATCCAGCCCGACGAGAAGAAGCGCGAGGCGGGCTTCAAGAAGGCGATCGCCAAGGCGCGGACCGACGCGCCGCTGTCGGCCCAGACGGCGATCCTCGAGGTCGCGCGCGGGGCCGGCGTGGCGGTCGAGCCCGAGGCGGCGCCGCCCAAGGAGGCGGAGCCGGAGGCGGAGCCGCCAAAGCAGGTCGAGACGCCGCCCGAGCCGAGCGAGCCCGAGGTGGTCGAGACGCCGCCGGAGCCGACCGCGAAGCAGACGCCGAAGTCGAGCAAGGGCAGCAAGAAGAAGAGCGAGCCGGAGGACCCGGGCGACGACGAGCTGCCCGACGCGCCGGTCAAGCGCGACCCGGCCAAGGCGACCGAGATCGCCGGCCAGGGCAAGGCGGCGCTGGCGTCCGGCCGCCGCGACGAGGCCGAGTCGCTGTTCAACCAGGCGATCAGCTACGACCGTCGCAACGCGGAGGCGCTGATCGGCCTGTCGGACATCTACTTCGACCGCGGCTCGGCCGACAAGGCCCAGCGCTTCGCCGAGAAGGCGGTGGCGGTGGCCCCCAACAACGGCACGTACCGGATCAAGCTCGGCGACGCTTATTACAACGCGCTTCGCTACCGCGACGCGCTGCTGCAGTACGAGAAGGCCCAGGAGCTCGGCGAGGCCAAGGCCGCCCAGCGCATCTCCAAGGTCAAGAGCAAGCTCGGCGGCTAGGCTGGCGCCAGGGACATGCTCCGAGGGGCATGTCCCTCGGAGCATGCTCCTTCGGGCAGGCTCAGGCGCCGACCTCGAGGCGCTTCGGCACGGGGATGACGTCGCAGTCGCGGGCGGCGATCACGTCGGGGTGGATCGCCCGCGCCTCGGCGACGAAGGCCTCGGTGTCGGTGTAGCGCTGGGAGAAGTGGGTGAGGACCAGGCGGCGGACGCCGGCGTCGCGGGCGATGGTGGCGGCCTCGACGGCGGTCATGTGGCCGTGGTCGTGGGCGAGGTCGGCGTCGCAGTGGAGATAGGTCGACTCGCACACCAGCATGTCGGCGCCGCGGGCCAGCGCGAACGCGTTCTTGCACATACGGGTGTCCATGACGAACGCGAACACCTGGCCCGGCTTCGGCAGGCTGACGTCGTCGAGGTGGACGGTGCGGCCGTCGATCTCGAGCGAGCCCTCGAGCATCAGGCGGCGGACCATCGGCCCGCGCACGCCGGCGGCGGCCAGGCGGTCGGGCAGCATGGTCCGCTTGGCCTTCTCCTCGAGGCGGTAGCCGAAGGCCTCGACGCCGTGGTCGAGCGGCAGCGTCGACAGGGTCAGGTCGGCGTCCTCGTAGATCGTGCCGGGGCCGCGGATCGGTCGGGCAGTGATGTGGGCGACGTCGTGGAAGATCGAGGCGTGGCGCAGGCGGTCGAAGTACACCTGGCCCGACGCGGGGTAGTGGACGGCGACCTCGTGCTGTACCCGATCGAGCGAGATGCGCTGGGAGATCCCCGCCAGCCCGAGGCAGTGGTCGCCGTGGAAGTGGGTCACGCAGATCCGCGTGATCGCGGCGGTCGTCACCCCGGCGTAGATCATCTGCCGCTGTGTCCCCTCGCCGGGGTCGAACAGCAGGCCGTGGTCGTCCCAGCGCAGCAGATAACCATTGTGGTTGCGGTAGCGCGTGGGCACCTGGCTGGCGGTGCCGAGGGCGATCAGTTCGCGGGCGGACATAAGGGCGCGGAGCATAGATCAGGCGGCGGGGCCGCGGGGGCGAGCGGACGGCCGAGAGCGGCGTTCTCTCCAGTAGCGACTAGAACTTCGGGACAGGTCCGATGGGCCAGGCGGCGCCGCACGGGCTGATACGATGTTCAGCGGTGCGCGCGCGAGTTCGCCGCTTGTGGTAGAATCCGCGCCGTGCATTCTCGCCTCCTGAGGCTGGTCGGCGGCTCCACGGTGTGGATGCTCGGCGCGTGCGGGGCCCAGCCGACCGAGGTCGAACTGCGGCTGTATCCCTGTGATTTGATGAGCGGCGCGCCGACGAGCGTGTCGCTGCGGATCCAGAGCTACGGGGCCGACGGCGCCATCGGTGAGCCGCTGAGCAAGACGTTTCCGATCGCCGATCAGGACGTGTTCGCGGACAAGTTCGCCACGGTGGGCTTCACGCCGCCGGCGGGCACCCTCAGCGCCGACATCACGGTGACGTGGATCGCCGCCGACGAGATGGTCCAGGCGGTCTACAACGAGGCGGTGCCGGCGCTCGGCGAGGCTCTCGAGCTCGGCAAGGACGAGTGCGAGGGCGCGCCCGACTCGACGACGACCCCGACGACGATCGATCCGACGACGGCAGGGCCGGGCACGAGCGAGACGGGCACGAGCACCGAGACGGGCACGACGACGTCGACGGACCCGACCGAAACGACGAGCACGAGCACGAGCACGACCGAGACGACGAGCACGAGCACGACCGACGAGACGACCACCACCACGTCGACGACCGACACGACCGACACGACGATGGGGACGAGCGGCGGGCCGATGGAGGGCGACGACTGCCCGGTCCACAACACGGCCGTGTGCGACGCCGGGCCCGGGGTCCTAGGCAAGGTGCTCCATTGTCAGGTAAATAAGTGGGTGGTCAACAACGGCCTCTGCAGCGCAGACAGCTGCGGCGAGACCGGCTTCGCCAACCCTCAGGTGGCGGGCTGCGTGGGCACGCTGGAGTCGTGGTACTGCGCGTGCGCCGACACGCCGAAGAGCGAGTGTTCGATGGGCATGCAGAGCCAGTGCGGCGAGGCCACCGGCGACGGGGTCAAGGTCGAGCTGTGCATCGAGGACGCCGGCCAGACCTACCACTACGTGTCGGTGTGCCCGAACTGCGAGGAAGTCGACGGCGAGCCGCTGTGCTTGCTCCGCTGAGGTGCCGATGGTCCCGGTCGACATCGCCCATCATGTGAAGGAAGCTGTCCTCGAGGTCACGTGGGACGACGGCGCGACGTCCCGCCTCTCGGCGGCGCTGCTACGCGGCTGGTGCCCGTGCGCGACTTGCCAGGGCCACACGCCCGGGCTGCGCTTCCACGAGCCGCCCGCGGGCGTGACGATCGCCGAGCTGCACGAGGTCGGCGCCTACGCGCTCGGCATCCGCTTCTCCGACGGCCACGACAACGGCATCTACACCTGGCCGCACCTGCGCTGGATCGCCGCGTACGGGCAGGGCTGAGTAGCCTTCGGGACATGTCCGTGAGGACATGTCCCGGAGAGAGGCACCTCCGCATCGACGCGGAGGTGCGGGGAGCTGCTGCGACTAGCGGACGAAGCTCTCGGTCCACGACGGCCGGGCCGGCGGGTCGCCGGCGAGCTTCTCGGCCCAGGCGGAGTCGGTCTGGCGGTCGTAGTTCTCGGTCAGGACGCTGTGGAAGCTCGAGACCGGGCCGACGTAGGCGCGGGTGCCGGAGCAGTCTTCGAGGGTGAAGACCATCAGCATCGGGCGGCCGGTGGCGGCGTGCAGGACCCAGCCCTTGGGATCGCCCGCGGCGTCGGTGGGGGCGGTGTGGACGTCGGCGATGGTCGGCTCGAACTCGGCGATCTTCGCCTGGTCGAAGAACAGCTTGCCGTACCAGCCGTCGTACTGGACCTCGCCGCAGCCGACGAGCTCCATCTCGATGGTGCCGCGGAGGAAGTCGTACTCGGCGGTGGTGAGGGCCTGACCGTCGATCTCCTTCTGGGCGATGCTCTCGAGGGTGGTGGAGACGTCCTTGAGGTGGGTGAAGAACGACTGGGCGTGGCTGACCTCGAAGCCCTCGCCGCCGAGCTCGCCGGTGAGCTCGAGGCCGAGGTCGCCGAGGTGGGCCAGGCGGTTGTAAAGCGCGGGCACCGGCTCGACGTAGGCGTCGATGTACTCGCAACCATTGCCGCCGGAGTACGACTGCTTGACGTAGAGCAGGGTGTCGTGGCGCAGCTCGGCCCACGAGGCGGTCTGGGTGTTGAGGCCCTTGTCGGCCCAGGCGGCGGTGCGCATCGACTCGGGCAGGTTGTCGAACTCGCTGTGGTCGCCCAGCGCCCGGATGGCGTTGAGCCAGCCGTTGTAGAAGTTGCCGTCCCAGAACTCCTGCGGGTGGCTGTCGACCAGGAAGCGCATCTCGTGCAGGGTGCCCTGGTAGCCGTACTCGTCGAGCTCGGGCTTGAGGTGGTGGCCGGCGGCGTTGTTGCCGAGCACGAACTGGACGTCGAGCTCGCTCGGCAGCATGCGCGTGACCTTGGTGCCGGTGCGCAGGTCCTGCACGCGGTCATAGGTGACGTTGTTGAAGACGTACGAGTCGATCGTGAAGCGCTGACCCATCAGGTGGAACACGCGCGGCAGCATCAGCTGCGGGGCGTTCGGGTCGGTGTACATGATCTGCGACATGATGCGCTGGATGCCGTAGTCGCCGTCGATGAGGGCCTTGTAGACGGCCTCGTCGGACAGCTTGACCAGCTCCTCGGGGGTGTGGGCCTTGACGGCGTCCATGTAGGACGTCATGTCGGCCGGGCTCATGCTGTCGCGCTCGCCGATCAGCAGCGAGATGGTCTTGTCGATGCGCTTCCAGTTCTTCTCGGCGCCGCTGTCCTGAAGGACATGGTGCATGAGGAAGGCGGCGTCGAGGCCGCGGCGGTTGAACTGCGGCTTCTGGTTCTCGTCGTAGACGACCATCGGCAGGTCGGTGCGGCCGAGCCAGATCATGGCCTGGAAGTAGGTCTGGAGGTCGGTGTCGTCCTCGTAGTGGCCGCGCGGCTCGAGCTGCGAGAAGTCGTAGTCGACGGCGACGCCGAACAGGTCGAGCGTGGCCGGCTGCAGCGAGGCGGCGGCGGCGAGGATCCGGTCGACCTTGTCCTGGACCGCGGGGTCGTCGCTGACGGGCTGGGCGAAGCCGGAGAGCAGGGAGCGGCCGACGGTGAGGTAGACGTCGAGGTCGGCGGCGGCGGCGGCGAGCTCGGGCGGGAGCTTGGCGAGGCGCTCGCCGAGGGCCTTGTGGCTGGTCTCGAGCATCGTCGCCATCTCGACGCGGAGGACGGTGCGCTCGAAGTACATCAACATCGAGTCGAACGACTTGTGCAGCGCGTAGAGCATGCTGTCCGCCGTGATCAGGACGGGCAGATCGGCGTCGTAGATGTCGAGGTAGGTGGTGGCGAAGGTCTGGGTCTCGGCGGCGTCGACCGCGACGAAGCCGTTGTTGGCGAGCAGCTTGTCGTGCGCGTCGGTGAGGCCGGCGTAGGGGCGGATCAGGTCGAGGCCGGCGGCCTTGAGCGCGTCGTACGAGACGGAGGCGACGTAGGCGGGCTGCGGATAGAGCTCGAGGAACTTGTCGACGCTGAGCTTCTTGGCCTCCTCCTGCACCGGCGCGTAGTTCTCGGCGATCCACGGATCGGGCGCGGGCTGCTCGACTTCGGGGGCCGGGCTCGGGCCGTTGCCGTCGGGGCTGTCGGGCTGACAGGCCGTGACGGCGAGCGCGAGGGCGATAAAGGAGGAGGACAGTCGAAGCAAAGTCATGACCCCGAGGGTAGATGGACTTGCGGCCCCGTCAACCAATTGTCAGGTGCGTGTCGCCATGACGCCCGTGCCCTGGCGCGGCGGTCATACTGGGGGGACGAGGCGACGCGCGAGATAGATGTCGTGCTGGCCGAAGCCGTTGGCGTCGGGCATGACGCCGATCACCGAATAGCCCAGCTGTCGATAGAAGCCGATGGGGTGCCCGCGCAGGTTCTGCAGGCGGGCGAGGTGGCCGATCACGTCGGGGTAGAGGTCGACGCCGGCGAGCGAAGTCAGCCCGAGCTCGTCGTCGGAGCCGACGAACATCGTATGGATGCCCATCGCGCGCACGCGATCCTCCAGGTCGCGCACCAGCATGGTGCCCACGCCGCCGCGCTCGCGGTCGACCCGGACCACGAGCGGGTGGATCTCCCACACGTGATCCGTGTACCGCTCGTTGGCCGCGGCCCAGCCGAGCAGGGTGTCCCCCGCGACCACGGCCCGCGCGATCCGGGCCGGGTCCAGCGCCGCGTCGACCTCCTCGCGCGCGGCCGCCACGTCGGGCCAGCCCTCGGGCATCCGCGCGTGCAGGAGCTCGGCTGCCTGCTCGAGCAGGTCCGGACGGTCATAGGTGAGATCGACGAGCTGCACGCGGGCAAGCTAGCCAGCTTTTGCCCGGAGCGACAAGCGTCGCGGCTCAAGCGTCTTCTGTGACGCTGATGGTGGCGCCGTTGAACGGCGTATTGTTCATGATAGCGATCGCGGCGGAGCCGGACTGCGTGTTCGTGAACTCGACGTGGGCGACGCCGGTCGACGCGCCCGTCTCGTCGACGTCGAGCTGGCAACGGATGATCGATCCGAAGCCGTCGAAGCCGGCCTTCACTTGTGCCGGCGTGGTGGTGGCGGACATATTTTCTACGCGGATGCGCTTCGGCATCGTTGACTCCTTTTCGATAAACTGAAGGTCGTCCCGCGGTCCTGGAGCCGCACGTCGCGGTGTAGCACGGCGAAACCGAAAGCGCCGGTCAGCTCGCCGCGTGGCGACTTCGCCGATCGTCAGTGTCTGGCCGCGGCGCATCCGTTCGAGGTGAACGTCGTGCCGAAGTCGCGAATCGTCGCGTCGTCGACGAGCGCGGCCTGAAGGCCGCAGTCGGGTGCTACAGCTCGGAGACCAGCTGCGGGAAGCGCTGGAGGATCTTGCCGGCGTACTTGCCGTCGGGGTGACGCCGCAAATAATCGCGGCCGTGCTCGATGGCCTCGTGGATGTCGCCGTTCTCGGTGCTGGCGAGCCACAAGCGGTAGCGCGCGAGCTCGACGTCGGCGTGGTCGGGGGCGCGGGCCAGGAACTTCTCGAACGCCTGCTTGGCGGCCGGGTAGTCGTTGGCGAAGTCCATGCGCAGGATGCCGATCAGGAGGTGGCCCTCGGCGATGTCCTCGTCGCCGTGCTCGCTCATGAATTGAGTGAGGCAGCGGGCCGACAGGTAGCGGGTCTCGGCCGACTCGTAGAGGCCCTGGCAATGGGCGAGCGAGGCCATGAGCTGATCGCGGCGCGAGGCCCGGGTCTCGCGCACGAGCTTGTCGATGAGCGCCTGGCCGTCGTCGCCGCGGACCTGGCGGCCGCGCTTGGCTGCGGAGGCGTGCGGACGATCGATGCGGGGGCGATCGTCGGCGGCGGGGGTGCGCACGACGATGTGCTCGAGGCGGCGCAGGCCGGGGACGTCGGGCAGACCGGGGACGACCCAGCTCGGCGGGATGGTGCCGTCGGCGAAGACGAACTGGCCCTCGCCGTCGCCGTCGCTGAGCGGCATGGCGAGGCCGACCTCGGGCCGACCGACGTCGGCGTAGGTCGAGCGGGCGACGTCGAAGCGATAGCCGGCGCTGACCTCGGCGAGCAGATCTTCGGTCTTGAGATCGAGGACCTCGACCTCGCCGCGCAACACTGCGACGGCGGTGTCGCCGTGGTCGTCGACCTCGACGGTGAAGACGGTGCCGACGACGCGGACGATCGCGGAGGGCGTGCGGATCTTGAGGATCGGATCGGCGGGCAGGCGCTCGTAGCGGACGGCGATCATGCCGCGGCGCAGGTCGAGCTCGACGAGGCCCGGATCGGCGCGCGTCCAGTGGACCTCGGAGCCGCTGCCGAAGTTGGCGAGGATCTTCCCGACCAGGCCGATCTGCATGCTGCTGCCCGGGAACACCTCGAAGCGGGTGCCGACCGGGAAGGTGTCGGTGGCGACGGGGCGCTCGCCCTCGGCGACGAAGCTGTTGCCGGCGACGACGCGGCCGTAGTCGGCCTGGGCGTGGTGATCGAGGCCGGCGGGGCGCGCGGGCTCGGCTCGCGCGGGCGGCAGGGCGGGCAGGCTGGCGAGCAGGTCGGGCGCGTCACCGCCGGCGTCGGCCGAGGAGGCGGGGCCGTGCGTCGGGCTGATGACCACCCACGCGAGCACGGCGGCGAGCGCGGTGACGCCGACGAGGCTGACGTTCTGCCTGTACCAAGGGACAGGTGCGGAGGCGCGGACCTTGCGGAGGATCGCGCCGAACTCGCGATCGCGGGAGACCATGCCGGGGCCCGAGCTGGCCGGGTCAGGGCCGCGGTAGACGGCGGCGAGCAATTGATGGGCGCGGCGACAGGCGTCGCAGCCGCGCAGGTGGGCGTGGTAGCGGGCGAGGCCCTCGGAGTGCAGGCGATCGCACACGACGAGCTCGGCGTCCTCGCGGCACTCGAGGCAGCCGTAGCGCGGAGCAGAGTCGTCGTGGAGCGCGTGGTTCATGCGTCGCCGTTGACGAGGTCGTGGAGGCGCTTGCGCGCGCGGGTGAGCCGGTCGCCGACAGTCGAGACCGGCTTGTCGAGGATCTGGGAGATCTCCTGCAGGGTGAGGCCCTCGTAGTGATAGAAGACGAAGACCTCACGCAGGTCAGGCGCGAGCCGCTGCAGCAGCCGCTCGGCCTCGCCGCGGACGTCGACGCGGCCGGTTTGCAGGTGCGCGTCTCGCCCGTCGGTCCACCACTGGAAGGCCGACTTGACGCGGTTGCGACGGAAGCGCTGGCGCAGCAGGTTGTGCGTGGTGTTGGTGGTGATCCGGTACAGCCACGTGCTGAGCGCCGAGTTGCCCTTGAAGGTGCCGAGCGCCGCGAAGGCCCGCGCGAACACGGTCTGGACGATGTCGTCGATCTCGCTGTCGGGCCCCAGCAGGCGATAGAGGTGGCCGCGGACCTGGGACTGGTGCGCCTCGTAGAACTGCCGCAAGGCCCGCGGGTTGCCGGCGCGCGCGCCGGCGAGGACGAGCTGCTCCTCGGTGGTGAGGTACTCGGGGGCGCGCGCCTCGGTGGAGGCGGCGGCTTCGGTGGTCGCGTCGGCGGCGAACAGATCGGTGATCGGCAGGGCCTGATCCATGGGGCGGGCGTTGCGTGTCACCGATCCGACAACCTTTCCGCGGAATTTTTCCGGGCGCTTCGCCTCACCATAGCAGGGTTACACTGGGGATGTGATCGATCCGGCGACGAGCGCGCTCTCGTCCTGGCGGGCCCGCTACTGGGACCGGCCCGTGGACCGGGCGACGTGTACGGCGATGGCCGCCAAGTACGCGGCCCTGGCCGCCCTCGAGGCGCTGCCCACCGGCGCGGCCCAGGACGCGGCCCTCCGCGCGGCGGCCGAACGCTGGCCAGGCTGCCTCCGCGAGTCGCAGCTGGCCGGTCCGGCTCGCTGTCAGACCCGTCATGAACAGGCGGCGGCCGGCCTGAACGGCGAGGAGCGGCCGCGTGCGCGCTGGCGCGAGGCCGGGGCCGCTCCGGTGGTGCTGTGGGCCGACCTGCATCCGCTGCTGGCCGATCTGCTGGCCTGGCGACGGGCGACGGCCGGCAAGGGCGGCCCAGCAGGGCTGCTGGCGTTCGTCAAGGGCACTCCGGCGGCCGAACGCTGGCCGGCGGATCCCGCGCTGCTGATCCGGGTCGGCGGTCCGCAGGCTCGGGTGCGCATGGCGTATGCCTGGCTGGCCGCCCAGGCCGGTCTGGACCTGTCGGCGCTCAACCTGGAGTTGTTCGGACGTGAGGGTCCGTGGGACGCCAGGGCAGGCGATCCGCCGCCAGTGCCCTAGCGGCCTCAGGGACCGTCTTACTGCTTGAGATCCCTCGTTTTTTCCGCCTAACATCATCGCCCCCGGCGGTCTGGGAGATCTGCGACGTGACCAAATCCGAACTCATCGAGCGCGTGTCCGAAGCTGCGAAGCTGACCAAGGGCAAGGCCGAGTTGGTCGTCGGGACGATCTTCGGAGCCATGACGGAAGCGATGGTCCGCGGCGAGGGCATCGAGATCCGCGGCTTCGGCAGCTTCACCGTGCGGCAGTACAAGTCCTACGAGGGCCGGAACCCGCGCACCGGCGGGTCGGTCCACGTGAAGCCGAAGCGCCTGCCGTTCTTCAAGGTCGGCAAGGAGCTGCGCGCCCGCGTCAACCTGTCGACCGCCCCGCTCGTCGAGGACGACGGCGACGACGTCGAGGTCCAGGAGCGCAAGACGGCCGCGCCCAAGCCGGTCGCCGCCGCCCCCGCAGCCGCGAAGCCGCGCCCGGCCCCCAAGCTCCGCGAGGAGCACCTCTCGGAAGACGAGATCTAGGCCGCGGAGGCGGCGCCGGGTCGGCGAACCTGGTTCAAGAGACAGGCCATCTAACCTGTTTGAAGGGACATGTCCGGCCGCGCGCCCGAGACCGGCGCCGGGCAGGAATGACCTGTGCTTCAGGACAGGTCGGGAGAGCGCGCGCGCAGGCGACCGACGCGGGTGTCGAGCTCGACCTCGAGGCCGTCGGGCAGCTCGCTGCAGCCGGTGCAGCCGATCAGCGCCGACAGGCCGAGCTCGCGGGCCATCAGCGCGGCGTGGCTGAGCGCGCCGCCGTACTCGCAGCAGACAGCGCGCACGCCGAGCGCCCGCAGAGCGACCGCCGCCTGGGCGGTGAGCGCCGGCAGGACGACCACTGCGTCGGGCGCCGGCGGGCGCGCGAGCAGGTCGGCGAGGTCGCTCCGCTGCGCCACTGCGCCGCGCATGGAGAGACCGACGGGGATGCCGCCGAGCCGCCGCCGCGGTGAGACGGGTACGGGCCGGCCGTCGAACAGAGCCGGCGGCGGCTGCAGCGAGGCGAACTGTTCTTGCTGGCGGCGGCGGGCAGCGAGATCGGGGAGGTCCCGGCCGGCGAGCGCCTCGCCCAGCTCGTCGGGCGCGAGCAGGAAGACGTCGTCGCCGAGCCCGAGGCGCCCGCCCGCTGCGAGGTAGATCCGCCGCAGCGGCGCCAGGCCGAGCGCGAACAGGTGGTCGTCGAGCTCGCGGACGAGGACGGCGGCCCGCTGCGGGTCGGCGGGATCGGCGTCGCTCTCGGGTCCGCGAGCGAAGGAGGCCGGGGGATCGCCGGTCGCGCCGTCGGCCTCACGGCCCGCGGGCTTGCGCTCGAGACATGTCGGATCGACCAGGTCGGCGAGGGCCGGGCTGGCGATGTCCCAGGCCGCGGGCAGGACGTCGAGGTAGTCGCCGCGGTCGTGCAGGGACAGGAGGGACCGCGGATCGGGCGCCGGGAGATCTCGCGGGAGCTCGACGCGCAGCTCGGCGTGGACTGCGATGATGGCCCGCAGGTGCTCGAGAGCGCGCGGGAGCAGCGGGCGGAGATCTCCGGCGAGGTCGTCGATGAACGCTTCGAGGGCCCGCCGCGCGGCCGGGAGATGGCGCCGACGCAGCTCGGCCAGAGCGTGATGCGGGTCGACGCCGGGGCGGCCGGAGGACGAGGCGCGCTCGTACAGCCAGCCGCCGAGGACGCGCAGGCCGGCTCCCTGTCCGATGAGCCAGGTGATGACGCCGGCGTGGGCGGGCGAGAGGACGGCGGGGTTGTGCTCGCCGTCCAGCTTCCACAGGCCGGGGAGGTCGGGGACGCGGTCCGCACCGGGGGCGACTGCGGCGAGGAAGTCGGGCCAGCCGGGCACGAGGGGGCGCGCGAGCGGCCGCGCCTGGACCAGCCACACGGTGCCGGCCGGGTCGACCACGAGCTCGAGGTCGAGGGCTGTCACTTCAGACATGACCTCTGCGACATGGTCGAAGATGCTGGTGATGGCGGCGGCCAGGGCGGGTTCGGCGAGCGCGAGCGGGCCGGACCAGCTCGGGCTGGCGCCGGCGGCGAGGGCGTCGGCGCGGGTGGGGTCGTGCAGCTCGAGCAGGCGCGCGCCGCCGCGGTCGGCGGCGGCGACAGCGAGCCAGCGGCGCTCGACCTGGCGCTGGACGAGCAGCTGATAGGTCGGGGCGCCGCCGCTGTAGCGCCGGAGCCAGGGATCGCCGGCGGCCTCGGCGATGGCGGCCGCCGCCCGCTCGATGTCGGCGAGGCCGTGGCAGTCGGGCACGGACAGGCCGAGGCCGGCAGCGGCGGCGTCGATGGTGTCCTCGCTCGTAAGCGCGGCCCGGACGATCACCGGACCGCCGGCCAGGAGGTCGGCGAGGCGCTCACGCACCGCGCTCTCTGCCAGCTCCTCTGCATTGCAGGCGAGGCCGGGCGGGACCGGAAGGCCGGCGCGGAGCAGGCGCGAGAGGACGGCCGGCTTGGGCGCGGCGTCAGGCCCGGGCGAGTCGCCGAGGACGAGCACGGCGAGACTGTAGCGGATGCGCGAGGACCGGGACGGACGACGTCGCGCTCGGCCTGTGACAGTGAAGCGCTCGGCTGCGACAGTCCTCGGGGGATGGCTTCGAGAGGCCACCGATGGCGCCGCGGGTGATGCGCTGTTGAAGACGACTGCGTCCAGAGGAGCGAGGATGGCGGTCGCGGGCGTCGTACCACCGGGCGGAGCGGCGGCTCGGCGGACGCGGGCGTGGTACACCGCGCGGGTCATGGACCTGCTGCTGCCCGGGCCGGGGCTGGCCGAGTGGTTGCTCGCCGCGCTGAGCGGCAAGAAGGTGGCCCTTTGGACAGGTTCGGACGCGGGCCGCGGGCGCGGAGGTCGGGCCGCGCGGGCGACCACGACGGCGCTGCGCCACCGGCTGGGATGGGTCCCGCCGGCGGGCGCGAGCGGGCTCGATGGCCTGGTGGTGGTGATGGCGCTCGGGGGCGTGGAGCCGCCCGCGGACGTGTTGCAGGTGGTGCAGGGCGGCGGCGTGTTGATCGAGCTGGCGCATCCGCCGGGGGTGCCGTGGTGGCGGCCGTCGCGATGGGCGGGGCGGGCGGAGCTGGTGCGGCGGGCCTCGGAGGCGCGGGCGGGCGTGTGGCTGGGACGTGGGTGCTACGCCGTCGAGCAGTGGGCGCCGATCGACACGCCGCGGCTGCTCGTGACGTGCGGGCGGGTCCGTGCGATACCCGGCGCATGAGCTCCGACTTTCTGACCGTCGAGGTCGACGACGCGACGTTCACCGAGCCGGTTCAGTTGACCTTCCGCCGGCTGGAGCCGCCGCAGCGGGTGCACACGGTCGACCTCGACGGCGCGGGGCCTCGGCGCGCGCGCGGGCTGCAGCGCCGGAGCGACGGCAGCCTCGACGCCGATGCGCCTGCGTGGGCCTGCCCGGTCGAGGACAGCGGCGCGGGCGTGTCGTGGCTGGTGTACGGCGGCAACGCCGGGCTGTGGCTGGCGCCGGCGACCGCGAGCGAGCCTGACCTCGAGGACAGCGGGCAGTTGGTCGAGACCTACGTGCTCGTCGACCGCGGCGACATCGTCCTGGCGGAGTGAGGCGAGCGCCTGAAGGTACATGTCGTCATGGACATGTCCTTCAGGACAAATCACTCGAGCATGTCCTGGCGGACCAGCAGGTCCTCGAGGATCTGGCGCTGGGCCTGGGCGGCGCCCTGGTTGGCGGACAGCAGGCGGAGCAGGGTCTCCTGGGCCGGGCGGGGCTCGTCGGGGGGCACGGGGGCGCAGCGGACGTAGCTGCCGTCGGTCTGCAGCTCCCACGCCTGGGTGTTATCGGCGAGGTAGGTCGTCAGGCCCTCGGTGACGACGCGGGCGCGCAGGGCCGGCTCTTCGATCGGGAACGCGGTCTCGACGCGGCGCAGCAGGTTGCGCGACATCCAGTCGGCGCTGGCGCCGTAGGTGACCTCTTCGCCGGCGTTGTGAAAGTGGTAGATGCGGTGGTGCTCGAGGAAGCGGCCGACGATCGAGCGCACGCGGATGTTGTCGGACACGCCCTGCACGCCGGGGCGCAGGCAGCAGACGCCGCGGACGATCAGGTCGATGGTCACGCCGGCCTGCGAGGCGCGGTACAGGGCCTCGATGACCTTGACCTCGGTGAGCGCGTTGAGCTTGGCGACGATGCGCGCCGGCTTGCCCTGGCGCGCGTGCTCGGCCTCGCGGTCGATCAGCGCGATCAGCCGGTCCATCAGGGTGAACGGCGAGACCAGCAGCTTGTTCATGCGCGGCACGGTGCCGAGGCCGGTCAGCTGCATGAACACGTTGTGCACGTCCTCGCCGATCGCGTCGTCGCAGGTGAGGAAGCTGAAGTCCGTGTAGAACTGGGCGGTGACGCTGTGGTAGTTGCCGGTGCCGAGGTGGACGTAGCGGCGGTAGCGGCCGTCCTCGCGGCGGACGATGAACAGCGCCTTGGCGTGGGTCTTGTAGCCGACGATGCCGTAGACCACGGTGACGCCGGCCTGCTGCAGGCGGGTGGCGAGGTCGATGTTGGCGGCCTCGTCGAAGCGGGCCCGCAGCTCGACCACCGCGGTGACCTCCTTGCCGGCGCGCGCCGCCTCGAGCAGCGCCTCGGCCATCGGCGAGTCGGCGCCGGTGCGGTAGAGGGTCTGCTTGATCGCCAGCACCTTCGGGTCGCGCGCGGCCTGGCGCACCAGCTCGAGCACCAGAGAGAAGCTCTCGTACGGGTGGTGCAGCAGGATGTTGCCGCGCCGCAGCTCGGCGAACAGATCGATCTCGGCGCCGGGCGTGCGCCGCGGGCCGGGGATGAACGGCGGGTACTTGAGCTCGGGGCGCTTGATGACGTCGTAGATCGCGGCCAGGCGGTGGAGGTTGACCGGGCCGTCGACGCGGTACAGATCGTCGGGCTGGAGGTCGAACTTGCTGAGCAAGAACTCCGCCATCTCCGGGGGGCAGGTGTCGCTGACCTCGAGGCGCACGGCGTCGCCGAAGTTGCGGGTGCGGAGCTCGCCCTTGAGCGCGTTGAGCAGGTCCTCGACGTCCTCTTCCTGCACCCACAGCTCGCTGTCGCGGGTGACGCGGAACTGGTAGCAGCCGCGGACCTGCATGCCGGGGAACAGCTTGTGGACGAAGGTGGTGACGATCGAGCCGAGCAGGGCGTAGCCGTGCGGGCAGTCGGCGACGCCGGGCGGCAGGAACACCAGGCGCGGCAGGCTGCGGGGGATCTGCACCACCGCGGTGCCGCTGTCGCGGCCGAACGCGTCGCTGCCGGCGAGCGCCACGATCAGGTTGAGGTTCTTGTTCTGGATGTTGGGGAACGGGTGCGACGGGTCGAGGCCGATCGGCGTGAGCACCGGCAGGACCTCGCGGTCGAAGTAATCCTCGAGCCAGGCGCTCTGCTCCGGGGTCCAGGTGTAGAGCTTGAGCAGACGGATGCCCTCGGCCGCGAGCGCGGGCAGCAGTTGCTGCTGCAAGAACACGTACTGCTCGCGCACGAGCTGCTGCGCGGCCTCCTTGAGCGCGCGCAGGGCGTCCTGCGGGGTCCGGCCGTCGGGGCCGACCTGCGGCAGGCCGAAGCCGACCTGCTCCTTGATGCTGGCGACGCGGATCTCGAAGAACTCGTCGAGGTTGGTGCTGACGATGGTGATGAAGCGCAGGCGCTCGAGCAGCGGCACGCGCGGGTCCATCGCCTGCTCGAGCACGCGGCGGTTGAACTCGAGCTGGCTCAGCTCGCGGTTGATGTAGAGACTCGGATGGGTGAGCTCGACGGGCGCCATGATCGCAGCGGGGCGCAGAGTATCAGGCGCCGAGCTTTCGCAGCATTTTCGGCAGAACCAGCGCCTGCAGCTCCATCGACCCCGGACGCAGCGGTCCGGAGAGCAAGGCGAACCCGCCCTTCCTGAGCGGAAACCGCTCGCCGCGAGCGATCTCACCGACCGTCAAGAACGCCAGCAGCGCGCTGAGGTGCGGCTCGTGACCGACCAGCGCGACGCGCTCGCCCTCGATGTGCGCGAGCATCTCGAGGTCCGGCGGGCGCGCCAGATCGGTCAAACTCTGGCTCTGGCCTTCAAGCAGAGGCTGCAAGAGCTCTGCGGTCTGGACCGCGCGCAGGAGCGGGCTGTGGTAGAGGCGGTCGAAGCGCCAGCCGAGTCGGCGCGCGCCCTTCACCGCGGCGGCGAACTTGCGCTCGCCCGCCTGCGTGAGCGGGCGTGACGCGTCGGGGCGGTCGGGTGTGGCCTCGGCGGCGATGGCGTGACGAACGAGAAACAGGAGCACGACGGGTGAAGTGTGCCGCAAAAGAGCGCGGCTTGCTGGGCTGCTGGGCCCGCTGTTACACTCCGCCGTCCGGAAAAAAGGCCCGGGAACGCGGTCCTTCGCCCGCGGCGGGCCCCGCGAGACAGGCCTTATGACGACGACACCGGAGACCGAACCGCCGAAGGGACGCCTGCTGCGGGCCATCGACGCGACGGTCGCGCAGCTGTGGAGCTGGGGTCCGCTGTACCTGCTGATCGCCATCTCGCCGGGGCTCGCGCTGTGGCCCCTGCTGCGCGCACCGGCGCTGCGCTTCGTCGTGAAGAACGACCTGACGATCGGCCAGCGGTACGAGGTGCTGGCGGCGATCGCAGCGTCGGTGGTGGCGACCACCGCGGCTTACGTCGCGATCTGGCGGCGCCGCCGGCGGACCGAGCCCGAGCTCGGCCTCGGCGCGTCGTTCGCCGCGACCAATCGCTGGGCCTTCGTGCTGCTCGCGGGGCCGCTGCTGATCGGCCTCAGCGCGGTCCGCATCGAGGTCAAGCACCCGGTCTTCACCTCGTTCCTGATGGCGGCGGTCACGGCCCTGGCGATGGTGTTCTTCTACCGCGCGCTCGGGCTCAAGCGGTTCGCGCCGCCGGAGGACCCGTTCGTGCCGGCGCGCGACGGGCGGCTGGCGCGAGGCGTGTTCGCGGCCGGGCTGCTCGGCTACTGCGCGCTGCTGTGCTGGTTCTCGCTGCTCGACCACCGCAACCTGGCGACGACGGTCTACGACCTCGGGATCTACGACAACTTGGTGTGGCAGACGGCGCACGGGCACTTCCTCGATTGCTCGCTGATCCGCGGCGGCAATCACATGTCGGCGCACTTCGACCCGATCTTGCTGCTGATCGCGCCGCTGTACCTGCTCTACCCGCACGCCGAGACGCTGCTGGTGGTGCAGACGCTGTGGCTCGCCAGCGGGGCGCTGCCGCTGTGGCTCTCGGCGCGGCGCCGGCTGAAGAACGAGTGGATGGCGACGATCCTGACGATCGTCTACTTCCTGTACCCCGCGCTGCACGGGTCAACATGTTCGACTTCCACTCGGTGGCGCTGATGGTGCCGCTGGCGATGTGGGCGGTGTACCTGCTCGACTGCGGGCATCTGCGCCGCTACTGGCTGGTGTTCGCGCTGCTGCTGGCGACGCGCGAGGACATGAGCCTCCTCAACTGCTTCATCGGCGCCTACGCGATCCTCATCAGCCGCACGCGCACCGGCCTGGTGACGATCGCCGTCAGCCTGATGTACCTCGCGTACGTCAAGGCGTTCGTGATGGCCGACTCGAGCCTGCTGATGTCGGCCGACAAGGCGTACTCGTACATCTACTTCTACGAGGAGATGATCCCGCACGAGAAGGAGGGCGCGCGCGGGCTGTTCACCACGCTGCTGACCAACCCGCTGTTCGCGCTGCTGGTGCTGTTCAAGGAGGAGAAGCTGCTGTTCTTCTTCCACCTGCTGCTGCCGCTGCTGGCGCTGCCGTTCGTCGCCGGCCGCAAGGTGGTGCTGATGCTCCACGGCCTGCTGTTCCTCGGCCTGGCCAGCCGCAAGCACCTGTTCTCGCTGCACTACCAGTACTCGGCGCTGCTGTTCCCGATGCTGTTCGCGGCGCTGCCCGACGGCCTCGCGCGCGCGGTCGACAGCGAGCGCCTGCGCAGGCTCGGGCTGGCGCGCGCCCGCGTGGCCTGGACGCTGCTGCTCGGCATGCTCACCGGCTCGCTGCTGGTGTCGTGGAAGCGCGGCGTGCTGTTCGAGAACGCGTCGTTCGTGGCCGGCTGGACCCGCCTCGAGCGGCGGCCGACGCAGCACATGTTGGACCGCTACGCGAAGGTGCAGGAGATCGTGGCGCGCATCGGCCCGGACGCGAAGGTGACGGTGAGCCACGAGATCGGGCCGCACTTCTCGAACCGGCGGTACGCGTACCACTGGCCCATGATTGCCGACGCGCAATACGTGGTCCTGTTTACCGACGTCTACAGCTTCAGCAAGGAGGACGACCGCCGCTACAAGCGGCTGGTCGAGCGCGGCAAGTTCCGCGTGCTCGAAGACACGATGGGGCTCATCCTGCTCGAGCGCGTCGAGGGCACGGAGCTGCCCGAGGAGCTCCGCGGCGAGCCCGGCGAGCGGCCGAGCGAAGACGCGGCGATCGAGGCGGCTTCGGGGCAGGCGAGCAAGAAGGCCCCGGGGCGCGCCGCCGGCTCCGCAGGCCCCGCGTCCAGCGCGAACGACGACGGCAACAAGGCCGAGGCCGCGACCGCGAGCCCGTGAGCACACGCGCGGGCCTCTCGCCCCGATCCTTGACGGGGGTGGACCTGGGCATTAGTTTTTGCGATGCGGCGCGGGAAGCCCGCGCTGCGAAAGACACCCATGAAGAGTCCACTGTCAATGGTTGCGGTCCGTCCTCTCGTTGTCGCGCTGTCGGCGGCGGTCGCGCTGGGCGGAGTCACCGGTTGCGAGTCGGGGCGCTCGAACGAGCGCTGGGTCGTCACCGAGGACACGCGCGTCGAGATCGACTGGGACGCGGTCAACCAGGCCTACCGCGACGCCGAGGGGCCGGAGGACTTCGAGAAGCGCGTCAACGAGATCTACACGGGCGACGAGGTCATCAGCATCTCGGTGCGTGACCAGGACGACAAGTCGCAGGTGGTCACCGGCTTCTTCGACAAGGACGGCGACGGCGGCGCCGGCGAGTCCGAGAAGATCTTCACGATCAAGCGCGACCTCGTCGGCGAGGGCGCCGCGAAGTACCAGATCGCAGGCGCCGGCCCGTACTCGCACTACCACTCGCCGATGTGGGACATCGCCGCGGGCATGATGCTCGGCTCGTTCCTCAGCAACATGTTCATGCCGGGCTACCGCCCGATGTACATGGTGCCGTACAACACCAGCCCGGCCCGCGCCGGGGCGCTCGCGGCTCACCGCGACAGCTATCGTTCGGCCAACCCGAGCAAGTTCCCGCCGAAGTCGGGCGCGAGCTCGGGCCGCTCGTACGGCAGCCGCGGCGGGGCGTGGGGCTCCGGCGGCTCGGGCCGCTCGAGCGGCGGCGGCGGTCGACGCGGCGGCGGGTTCGGCATCCACTCCAAGGGTGGGTCGAAGCGAAGCCGCGTGCTGCTGCGCGCCTGACATGAGCTCGCTGCGCGACCTGCCGTTCGAGCAGACGCCGCCGCTGGCGCTGTTCGGGCTCGACCGGGACGGCGACGTCCCGGTCGACCACGAGCACACGCGCTACGGCTGGTGCGCGCTGCCCGGGGTCGAGCTGGTCGGCGAGGACCAGACGCTGTGGGTCGAGTCGCCGCTGGTGCTCGCGCTCCACAGCCCCGACGAGGACGAGATCGCGGTGCCCCGCAGGGGCGGGGTGCCGAGCGACATCAACCTCGAGTTCACGCTCTCCGCCGAGGACTCGGCGATCGCGCTGCTGTCGGAGTTCCTCGCCGCGCGCGTGCCGGCGATCGTCGGCGAGGCCAAGACGATCGTGCTCGCGCTGTGCAACCCCCGGCGCGCGCGGATCTCCAAGCCGCCCGCGCTGGCCGGGCGGCGCATGTACTACGGGACAGGCGACGTCGTCGCCTGGCTGCGCCGCCGGCCCGGCGCGACCGACTGGTCGCTCGCCGACGGCGCGTTCGTTCAGCTCGCGGCCGCACGCTGGTACAGCTGCTGACAGGAGCACCATGACCGTCTCGCACGCCAAGAAGATCGTCTACGCCGGGATGTACGTCCTCAAGAAGCTCGACCTCAAGGGCGGCGAGGGCGGGATCCGCCTGCCCGTGCTGCTCGAGCCGCAGCACGCCCCGCTTGAGCCGGTGCTCGAGACGCTGGTGATGGACGGCTACATCGAGATCGATCGCAAGGCCCAGCTCTACAAGCTGACGAAGCGGGGGATCTCCTACCTCGGCAAGCTGATCGACGAGGCCGAGAGCTATATCGACGAGTTCGACGAGCAGGAGATCGCCGACATCGTCGACGAGCTGCGCGCCCGCAACATCGACCCGCTGCGCGTCCGCTTCCTGTGGGGCTGGTACCAGGGCGAGTTCGACGACGTGGCGATGTTCCAGGAGCGCCGCGGCTTCGTCGAGATCGAGCCCGACTGGCCGCTGTTCATCGTCAGCGATGATTTTTATGAGAACCTCGAGCTCGACGTCGAGGGCGACGAGCCAGACGCGCTGCCCGGGTGAGCTGGCGACATGTCCTGAGGGACATGTCGATGCGAGCGTGACCTGCTCGGCGGCGAGCCGAGAGCGTTGCCGGGGGGAATGGGCGACATGTCCGGAGGGACATGTCGCCCTTCTCGCGACTGCGCCTGCTCGGCGAGCGGCCGCGCTAGCGAGGCCGCGTAAGGAGCATCTCTCGCGGCCACGAGCGCGGACGAGTTCGCAAGGAAGGCCCTGAGCCGCGCGGAGATGCCGGCTCGGGCCGGTCCTGGCGCGCGACGTCATCGGTGGGCCTGCGATCGACAGCTGAGGATCCTTCACCGACGCTGTGGGGAGGCTTTGGCCTTCCCGGCGTCCCCGGGCGCCGGAGATTCATCTGTCACGGGCCGCACGGCTCGACGAGGACGTATGCGCGAACATCGAGGATTGAAGAAGCGGCGCCAGGGGGCAGGGTTGCTGGCGCTGGCAATGGCGCTGGTCGGTTGCGATTACTTCTACGACGTGACGGTGCCGGCGAGCGACAGCACCCCGCCGGTCGCGTGGGCGGCGGTCTATCGCGCGGAGGTGTACGAGGCGATCAGCGGCGGCACCCAGACGCCGCTGTCGTTCGAGGTCGCCGACCCGAACCTCTACTACCTGGTGATCGCCGCCGGCACCGACGCGGGCGGGACCCGGAAGGTCACCATGAACCACGAGTTCACGCGCACCTGTGTGCAGGGCGACCTCGGTCAGAATACGTCGGGGTTGCTCGCGCCGTTCGTGGACACGCAGTCGGGCTCGGTCGGGTCGACGGTGTCGAACGGGGTGTGGACCGGCCCGCTGGTCCGCCTCAGCGACTACGCGACCTGTAACCCGGGATGGACGCTGAGCTACGTGGCCTACGAATGGACCGCGACGGCCGAGGACTTCCACGGCAACACTGCGACCCATGGGTGGGCGCGGATGTATTGGACGCCCTGAAAATCGGATGTCCTTCGGGACAGCTCGCTGCAGACGTCAGTGATCGTCGTCGGGCGGCGGGCACTGCTGCAGGAGCAGCTTGGCCACCAGGGCGGTCCAGCCGGTCTGGTGGCTGGCGCCGAGGCCCTGGCCGGTGTCACCGTGGAAATATTCGTGGAACTGCAGGTGCTCGCGCCAGTGCGGGTCGTGCTGGCGCGGGTCGTCGCCGGCGTAGGGGCGACGGCCGCGGGCGTCGGGCAGGAACAGGCGGGTGAGGCGGCGCGACAGCTCGTCGGCGATCTCGCGGATCGACATGTAGTTGCCGGAGCCGGTCGGGCACTCGACGCGGAAGTCGTCCGAATAGTAGTGATGGAACTTCTGCAGCGCCTCGATGATGAGGTAGTTGATCGGGAACCACACCGGGCCGCGCCAGTTGCTGTTGCCGCCGAACAGGCCGGTGCGCGACTCGCCGGGCTCGTAGCCGATCGAGAGGGTGCTGCCGTCGATGTGCAGGCGGTACGGCTCGGTCGCGTGGATCTTGCTCAGGGAGCGCACGCCGTAGTCGGACAGGAACTCCTTGGGGTCGAGCAGGCGCCGCAGCAGGCGCTTCATGCGGCTGCCGCGGACCAGGGCGAGCAGGCGGCGCTCGCCGGCGCCCGGCTCGTACCAGCGCGAGACCAGGCGCGCCAGGTCGGGGCGGTGGGCCAAGAACCACTCGAGGCGGTGGCGGAAGCCGGGCATCTGCTCGAGCAGCAGCGGCTCGACGGTCTCGACCGCGAGCAGCGGGATCAGGCCGACCAGGGAGCGGGCCCGCAAGCGAAGCGCGCGACCGTCGGGCAGGTGCAGGACGTCGTAGAAGAACTCGTCCTGGTCGTCCCATAGGCCGATGCCCTCGCCGCCGAGGTTGTTCATGGCGTCGGCGATCGACAGGAAGTGCTCGAAGAACTTGCTGGCGATCTTCTCGTAGACCGGGTTTTCGCGGGCCAGCTCGAGCGCGATCGTCATCATGTTGAGCGAGAACATGCCCATCCACGCGGTGGCGTCGCTCTGCTCGAGCACGCCGCCGCGCGGCAGGCCGGCGCTGCGGTCGAACACGCCGATGTTGTCGAGCCCGAGGAAGCCGCCCTGGAAGATGTTCTTGCCGGCCGAGTCCTTGCGGTTCACCCACCAGGTGAAGTGCAGCAGCAGCTTGTGGAACATCGCCTCGAGGAAGGCCCGGTCGCCGTGGCCCCCGTGGCGCTGCTCGATCTTGTAGACGCGCCAGGTCGCCCACGCGAACACCGGCGGGTTCACGTCGCTGAAGTTCCACTCGTACGCCGGCATCGCCCCGTTCGGGTGGAGGAACCACTCGCGCGTCAGCAGGTCGAGCTGCGACTTGGCGAACTCCGGGTCGACCAGCGCCAGCGGGAGGCAGTGGAACGCCAGGTCCCACGCGGCGTACCACGGGTACTCCCACGTGTCGGGCATCGACATGACGTGGTGGTTGTAGAGGTGCTTCCAGTCGACGTTGCGCCCGTTCGTCCGCTCGCGCGGCGGCGGCGGCTGGGCCGGGTCGCCGGCGAGCCAGTCGCGGACGATGTAGTGGTAGAACTGCTTCGACCACAACAGGCCGGCGATCGCCTGGCGGAACACCTGCCGCTCGTCGTCCGTCATGTGCGCGCGGACGCCGTCGTAGAAGGTGTCGGCCTCGGCCCGGCGGGCCTGCATCACCGCGTCGAAGTCGGCGAACGGGGCGAATTCGGGGCCCGCGACCGGCTCGGCCGGGCACTGCGGTGAGGCTGTCTTTTGGGACAGACGCAGGCGCACCGTCCAGCTCTCGCCGGGGGCGACCACTGCGCGCAGGTGGACCGCCGACTTGGTGCCGTCCTGGGCGAGGACCCCGGGCTCACGACCGACGACGTGGCGGTGGAAGGCGTCCTTGACGTGCGGGGTGCGGTTCTCGGCGCCCCACAGCCGCTCGGCGTTGGTCTCGTTGTCGGTGAACAGGAGGTCGCCGGCGGCGTCGGCGACGAACCACAGTTCGCCGAGCTCGCGGTGCTCGGCGACGATCGCCGGCAGGCCGTCGGGGCGGCCGACCGGGGTGAGCGAGGGGACGCGCGGGTCGTTCGACCAGGCCCAGGTGTTGCGGAACCACAGCGTCGGCAGCAGGTGCAGCGGGGCCGGCTCGGGGCCGCGGTTGTGCGCGGTGACCTGGACGAGGATGTCGGTCGGGCCGGCCTTGGCGTACTCGACGAACACGTCGAAGTAGCGGCCCTCGTCGAACACCCCGGCGTCGACCAGCTCGAACTCGGGCTCGGTGCGCGAGCGGCGGGCGTTCTCGGCGAGCAGGCGCTCGTACGGGTAGGCCGCGTGCGGGTACTTGTAGAGCGCCCGCATGTAGCTGTGGGTCGGCGTGTTGTCGAGGTAGAAGTAGACCTCCTTGACGTCCTCGCCGTGGTTCCCCTGCGGCCCGGTGACCCCGAACAGCCGCTCCTTCAAGATCGGGTCGCGCTCGTTCCACAGGGCCAGGGCGAAGCACAGCCGCTGGTGGTCGTCGCTGAAGCCGAGGAGGCCGTCCTCGTTCCACCGGTAGGCCCGCGAGCGCGCGTGGTCGTGCGGGAAGTAGCGCCACACGTCGCCGTTTTCGCTGTAGTCCTCGCGCACGGTGGCCCACGCGCGTTCTGCGAGGTAGGGCCCGAACAGGTCCCAGCGGCGCTCTCGTCGACGTTGTTCGGCTTGGCGCTGGCGCTCGGGATCCATGGCCGCGCGCAATGTACCACGCGACCCCGCGTTCGCCCGCCCGGCGGTGGGGGCTGCCGCGCGCGGCGATGCGGGCTACCATTGCCGCGCCTCATGTCCTCCTCTCCTCCGGCGCACGTCGTGATCTTCGGCGCGAGCGGCGACCTCACGCTGCGCAAGCTGATGCCCGCCCTCACCAGCCTCGCCGCCCGCGGCCGCCCGAACGGCGGCTTCCACGTGCTCGGGGTCGCTCGCCGTCCGCTCGACGACGAGACCTACCGCAGCCAGATCCGCGAGGCCATGCCCGAGGAGCAGCGGGCCGACTTCGACGCCCTCGCGCCGCGCGTCCACTACCTGCCCGGCGACGTCGGCGCGCCCGAGGACCTCGACCGCCTGTCGCGTCGGCTCGACGAGCTGCCCGGCGGGCGCGAGGCGGGGCGCCTTTTCTACCTGTCTTTGAAGCCAGAATTGTTCGCGCCCACGGTCGCGCTGCTGTCGGTCGGCGGGCTCTTGCACGTGCGCGCCGACGAGGCTCGCGCGTGGCGGCGGGTGGTGGTGGAGAAGCCGTTCGGGCACGACCTGGCCTCGGCGGCGGCGCTGAACCGCCAGCTGCACGAGTCGCTGCGCGAGGACCAGATCTACCGCATCGACCACTACCTCGGGAAAGAGACGGTGCAGAACCTGCTCGGGTTCCGCTTCCACAACGCGATCTTCGAGCCGCTGTGGAACCGGCACCACGTCGAGCACGTGCAGGTCACGGTCGCCGAGGACCTGGGGATGGAGCGCGGGCGGGCGGCCTACTACGACTCGACCGGCGCGCTGCGCGACATGCTGCAGAATCACATGTTGCAGGTGCTGGCGCTGGCGATGATGGAGCCGCCGAGCTCGCTCGAGCCGGCGGCGATCCGCGGGCAGAAGATCCAGTTCCTGCGCAGCCTGCACGTGCCCGGGCCGGAGCACGCGCTGCGCTACTCGGTCCGCGGGCAGTACACTGCGGGCCGCGTCGGCGACAAGAAGGTGCCGGGCTACGCCGAGGAGGAGGGCGTGCCGCACGGCTCGCGCACCGAGACGTACGTGGCGATCCGGGCCGAGTGCGACTCGTGGCGCTGGGGCGGGGTGCCGATTTTGTTGCGCCACGGCAAGCGCCTGCCCAAGAAGTTCACGGAGGTGCGGATCCAGTTCCGCGTGCCGCCGGTGCAGCTGTTCAACCGCCCCGAGGGCATCAGCGACGACGAGTTCCGCGAGCGCCTGCGCCAGGGCGATCTGTGCCAGATCCGCCCCAACGCGCTGACGATCTCGATCCAGCCGCGCGAGGCGATCCGCCTGGCGTTCGGGGTCAAGCGCCCGGGCGCGGCCATGGTCATGGCCCCGGCCGAGCTCGACTTCGACTACCGCGAGCGCTTCGGCGATCGCACCGCGCCGGCCTACGAGCGGCTGCTGCTCGACGCGCTGAACGGCGACCAGACGCTGTTCCTCCACGCCGACGAGATCGAGGCCAGCTGGCGGTTCGCCGACGCGTTCCGCGGCGCCTGGGACCGGCCCGACGCGCCGCCGCCGGCCCAGTACGCGGCGGGCTCGTGGGGCCCCGAGCAGGCCGACGAGCTGTTCAACGGCTGCGAGGGCGGGTGGTCGGAGGGATGACGCCGACGCTCGAGATCGTGCGCACCTCGCAGCCGAGCGAGGCCGCGGCGGAGCGGCTGGCCCGGGCGATCGCCCGCGTCGACGCCCAGCGCGGCGCGTGCCGCCTGGCGATCCCCGGCGGCTCGGCGCTGGCGGTGCTGCCGCATGTCCTCAAGGACCTGCCGCAAGGGACATGGTCGAGAGTACAGCTCACGTGGGTCGACGAGCGCTGCGTGCCGGTGAGCGAGCCCGACAGCAACCGCGGGGCGTACCTGCGGCTGGGGCTGCCGCCGCCGCGGGGGGTGCTGCCGCTGTGGGCCGACGACGACGACGACCCGGTGCGCGCGGTGGAGCGGTTCGGGCGCGAGTTCGTGCGCAGCTTCGCGGGCGCGCTCGACGTGGCGCTGCTGGGCCTCGGCGAGGACGGGCACGTCGCCTCGCTGTTCCCCGGGCACGCGGCGCTGCAGGCCGCGGGGGCGGCGGTGTTCGTGGCCGACAGCCCGAAGCCGCCGCCGCGGCGGATGAGCCTGACGCTGCCGGTGCTGCGGGCGACGCCGCTGGCGGTGATGATGGCCGCGGGCGCGGGCAAGCGGGCCGCGCTGCGGCGAGTGATAAGGCGCGAGGCGGGCCTGCCGACGACGGCGCTCGCGTACCTCGTGATTGCGACCGACATCGATTCGGAGGGTGAGAGCGATGAGTGAGACAGGGCTGTGCGATCTGGCCGTGGTCGGCCTCGGCGTCATGGGCGGTAACCTCGCCCGCAACTTCGCCAGCCGCGGGCTGCGCGTGGCGGGCTATCAACGCACCGTCGAGCACGCGCACGCGCTGGCGGCGGCGCATCCGGAGGCGCACCTGCGGATCGCCTCCACGCTCGAAGAGCTGGTCGGGATGCTCGAGCGGCCGCGGCGGCTGGTGTTGATGGTCAACGCCGGGCCGGCGGTCGACTCGGTGCTCGACCAGCTCGACCCGCTGCTCGAGGACGGCGACATCGTCGTCGACGGCGGCAACAGCCTCTACACCGACACCGACCGCCGGGTCGCGCGCGCCGAGTCGCGGCCGTGGCGGTTCGTCGGCATGGGCGTATCGGGCGGCTCGGAGGGCGCGCTGCTCGGGCCGTCGATCATGCCGGGCGGCGACCGCTACGCGTGGGAGCGCCTGCGCCCGCCGCTCGAGGCGATCGCGGCCCGCAGCGCCTCGGGCGTGTGCGTGACCTACTGCGGGCGCGGCTCGGCCGGGCACTTCGTGAAGATGGTGCACAACGGCATCGAGTACGGCGACATGCAGCTGATCGCCGAGGTCACGGCGTTGATGCGCGAGGGCATGGGCTGGCCCTGGGGACAGGTCGCCGACACGTTCGCCGAGTGGAACCGCGGCGAGCTCGAGAGCTACTTGATCGAGATCACGGCCGACATCCTGCGCGCGCCCGACCCGCAGAACGCGGGGGCGCTGCTGATCGACGCGATCCTCGACCGCGCCGGGCAGAAGGGCACCGGCAAGTGGACGGTGGCGGCGGCGGCCGAGCACGGGGTGCCGATCCCGACGATCGCCGCGGCCGTCGACGCCCGCCTGCTGTCGGCCGGCAAGGACCTGCGCACGCGCGCCGAGGCGGCGCTGCGGCCGGCTCGCGGGGTGATCCAGGGCGTCTCGCCGGCCGACCTGCGCGACGCACTGTACGCCAGCAAGATCGCCAGCTACACGCAGGGCTTTGCGCTGCTGCAGGCGGCCAGCGAGGCCCGCGACTACGGCACCAACCTGGCGGAGGTCGCCCGGATCTGGACCGGCGGCTGCATCATCCGCGCGGTCTTCCTCGAGCGGATCCGGGCCGCCTTCGCGGAAGCTTCACGGCCCTCCGGGCCTGAGGCTGCCGGCGACAAGCCCGAGCTGCTGGTGCTCGCGCCCGACTTCGCCGCCGACGTGGCGCGCCGCCTGCCCGGTTGGCGCCGCGTGGTCGCGGCGGCGGCCGCGGCCGGTCACCCGATCCCCGGGCTGTCCGCTTCGCTGGCGTGGTTCGACACACTCACCCAGTCGCGCGGCAGCGCATCGCTCATCCAGGCCCAGCGCGACTACTTCGGCAGTCACACCTACGAACGCGTCGACGCCCCCGGAGTGTTCGTCCACACCGAGTGGCCCAAGTCCTCGCAGTAGCGGCCCTCGCGACATTCGCCATAGTGGGGCCATGGCGACGTACATCGCGTGGCTCTCCGAGCTGTCGGCCGCCGACGTCCCGAGCGTCGGCGGCAAGGGCGCCAACCTCGGCGAGATGACCCGCGCCGGCCTGCCCGTGCCGGGCGGCTTCGTCGTCACCACCGCGGCCTTCCTCGCCGCGGTGGACGCGGCCGCGGTGCGGGCTGAGCTCTTCGACATGTTCAAAAAGACAGACGCCGAATCGCCGCAGGGGCTGGCGGAGGCGTCGGCGCGGATGCGGGCGCTGGTCCAGCGGGCGGGCGTGCCGGCGGACGTGCGGGCGGCGATCGCCGGGGCCTACGCGGAGCTCGGCGCCGACGTGCCGGTCGCGGTGCGGTCGTCGGCGACCAGCGAGGACGCCGGCTCGACGTCGTTCGCGGGGATGCACGAGACGTACACCAACGTGGTCGGCACCGCGGCCCTGTGCGAGCGGATCGTCGCCTGCTGGGCCTCGGCCTACGGGCAGCGGGCGCTCGCGTACCGCAAGGCCGAGAGCATCGGCGAGGAGCCGACGATCGCGGTGGTGGTGCAGGCCATGGTCGACGCGGCTCGCTCGGGGGTGATGTTCACCGCCGACCCCGCCAGCGGCGACCGCGACACGATCGTCATCGAGGCGGCGTTCGGCCTCGGCGAGGTGGTGGTCGGCGGGCAGGTCGAGGTCGACACCTACGTGCTCGCCAAGGCCGGGCCGACGGTCCGCTCGGCGCGCGTCGGGTCCAAGCAGTTCAAGATCGTCCGCGACGCCCGCGGGCACGAGAGCAAGGTGTCTCTCGGGACAGACGAGGCGAACCGCCGGGTCCTGAGCGACGACGAGCTGCTGCAGCTCGCGCGCCTCGGGGCGCAGGTCGAGGCGCACTACGGGGCGCCGCAGGACGTCGAGTGGGCCGAGGCCGGCGGCGCGTTCTTCCTCGTGCAGACGCGGCCGATCACGACCCTGCAGAAGGTCGCGGCGGGGCCGGTCGAGGCGGCGCGCGGGCGCGTGCTGCTGCACGGGCTCGGGGCGTCGCCCGGGACGGCCAGCGGCAAGGTCCGGGTGCTGCGCTCGCCCGACGAGGGCGGCCGCCTCGAGGCGGGCGAGGTCCTGGTCGCGGCCATGACGTCGCCCGACTGGGTGCCGACGATGCGCCGCGCCGCCGCGGTCGTGACCGACTCCGGCGGGATGACCTGTCACGCGGCGATCGTCAGCCGCGAGCTGAAGATCCCCGCGATCGTCGGCGCGCGCGAGGCGACCCGCGTGCTGCGCGACGGGGAGCTGGTGACGGTCGACGGCAAGCGCGGGCAGGTGCTCGCGGGCGCGAAGCCGGAGCGCGTCGAGGTGGTGACGCCGAGCGTCGGCGAGCCGACCGCGCCGAGCGAGGCGCTGGCGACCCGGCTGTACGTCAACCTCGCGCTGGCCGAGCGCGCGGCCGAGGCGGCGGCGCTGCCGGTCGACGGGGTTGGGCTCTTGCGCGCAGAGTTCATGATCCTCGACGCGCTGGCCGGCCAGCACCCGCGCGACCTGGTGGCCCGCGGCGGGGGCCGCGAGTTCGTGGCGGCGATGGCGGAGCGCCTGCGGCAGATCGCGCGGGCGTTCGCGCCGCGGCCGGTGATCTACCGGACCTACGACTTCCGCAGCAACGAGTTCCGCGGGCTCAGCGGCGGCGAGCGCCACGAGCCGCGCGAGGACAACCCGATGATCGGGTACCGCGGCTGCTTCCGCTACATCCGCGACCCGGCGCTGTTCGACCTCGAGCTCGAGGCGCTGGCGCAGGTCCGCGAGGAGTCGCAAAACCTGCACGTGATGATCCCGTTCGTGCGCACCCGCTGGGAGCTCGAGCGCTGCCTCGAGCGCCTCGACAAGAGCCGGCTGGGGAGCGACCGGGGCCTGCTCCGCTGGGTGATGGCCGAGGTGCCGTCGGTGGCGTTTTGGATCCCCGAGTACGCGCGCCTGGGGATCCACGGGGTCTCGATCGGCTCGAACGATCTCACTCAATTGATGCTCGGGGTCGACCGCGACTCGGAGCTGTGCGCGGAGCTGTTCGACGAGTCCGACGCGGCGGTGGTCGACGCGATCGCCCGCATCATCGCCACTGCGCGCGCGCACGGGCTCACGTCGTCGCTGTGCGGGCAGGCGCCGTCGAATCGGCCCGAATTCGCGGAGACGCTGGTGCGCCTCGGGATCACGTCGATCTCCGTCAACGTCGACGCGGTCCACCAGACCCGCGCGACCGTGGCCGCCGCCGAGAAGCGGCTGCTGCTGGCGGCTGCGCGTTCGGGCATGTCCGATGGGACACACGCGACCGAGGCGCCGCTGCGCTGAGAATTCTTTCGATGCCTCGCGCGACAAAGCATGAGGGCGACGGGTCGTAGTGAATCGCCAGATGTCCGAGAGGACATGTCCTGAGTTGCTACACGCCACGCGATGGCTCGTCGGTCACGGCGTCCGGCGGCACACGCCGAGGTGCAGGCACTGCGGGGCCTCGTCGGGTCCGTAGAACGGCTGGCAGGCCTGTCCCGCGCCGGGGCACGCAGACGGCTGGGTGAGGTCGCACCACGGGACGCAGCAGCCGGCGGCGTTCGGGTCGCACTCGAGGGCTGCGCCCGGGCCGGCGCAGTGGAGGCCGGGGTCGCACTCGCTGCCGTCGTTGCAGCCGTCGCCAAAGGCGCCCGCGGATCCGGAGGCGTCGGTCAGACACTCGAACACGATGCCGCGGCCGAGCGCGAGCGGGACGCACACCTGCGAGTCGGAGCAAGGATCGCGGATCGGGTCACAACCCGGGAGGCAGACCGACAGGCCGGAGCCGAAGATCGAGCACCAGTGGGCGGTGCTGCACTCGGGCAGGCCCTGCGGAGGACAGCTGGGCGCGTCGGGGCTGCCGGTGCAGAACGAGACGCACACGCGGTCGGACGGATCGGCGCCCTGCTCGTAACAGAACGAACCGGCGGCGCACGAGTCGAGGCCGTCGAACGCGTGCTCGCCGGTCGAGCACGGCTCGCCCGGATGGTCGGGATCGCGGGCGACCGGGACGCAGCGAAAGGTGTCGAGCGGGCCGCTGCCGCTCAGCGCGGTGCACTTCTGTCCTTCGGGACAGTCTTGTAAAAAGAGGTCGCACTCGAGGATGGCGGTGTCGGGGCGAGCGATGAAGGCGCCCGCGCTCGCGTCGTCATCGGTGGTCGGCGTGGCGGTGGTGACTGTAGCGAAGGTTGAGGTCGAGCCGCCGAGCGAGGTCGTGGTGGTGCTGCCGTCGCCGGTCTGATACGCGGGGCCGGTGCCGCATGCGAGCAGGCCGGTCAGCGCGAACGCGACGCCAGGGGACGAGCACGACCTCCGCATCGCGCCCAGAGTAGCAGCGCTGCGTCGGCGACGACTGGCAGGGTCCTAGTGCCGAGACGACGCCCTCGGCCCGCGAGTGCTGCGAGCAACACGCGACGCGCGGCAAAGCGAAGCGAGCCGGCCTGGAGGCAGAGAGCAGATGACGCGGACGCAAGGTGGTGATCGCCGGGTCGCGCCCTCGCGCGAGTGTCTTCGTCGCGGGAGCGAGGTGCGTCACTCACGGGACGGGTCTCCGCGGGGCCAATGAGGGGCGCCGGTCCGAGACCTCGCGCGAGTGTTTTTCGTCGCTCTCGGGCCGAGCAGCGTGTCGGCGATGAGAGGCGCCGTCGCGCGGGCTTCTGGCGTGACGGGCTGGCTCACGGGACGAGGACCGCGGCGCCCGTGAAGGCGCCGGCGCGCAGGTCCGCGAGGGCCTGATTGGCCTGGTCCAGCGGATAGGTGTGCGTCGCCAGCACGAGCGGGGTGCGGGCCGCGGCGGCGAAGAAGGCGTGGCCGTCGGCGCGGGTCAGGTTGGCGACCGAACGCACCACGCGTTCGCCCCACAGCAGGCGGTAGGGAAAGCCGGGGATGTCGCTCATGTGAATGCCGCCGCAGACGACCACGCCGCCGGGACGCACTGCCTGGAGAGCGAGGGGGACGAGCGCGCCGACGGGGGCGAACAAGATCGCGGCGTCGAGCGGTTCGGGGGCGGGCTCGTCGGAGTCGCCGGCCCACGCGGCGCCGAGGCTGCGCGCGAAGCTCTGGGCCGCGAGGTCGCCGGGGCGGGTGAAGGCGTAAACGCGGCGCCCCTCGTGCGCGGCGAGCTGACAGAGGATGTGCGCGGCGGCGCCGAAGCCGTAGAGGCCGAGCGCGACCGGGTTGCCGGCCAGGCGGTAGCTTCGGTAGCCGATGAGGCCGGCGCAAAGCAGCGGAGCGGCCTCGACGTCGCGGTAGCGCGCGGGCAGCACGAAGCAAAACCGCGCGTCGGCGACCGCGTATTCGGCATAACCACCGTCGAGGGTGTAGCCGGTGAAGCGCGCGGCGGGGCACAGGTTCTCCTGTCCCCGAAGACAGGCGTTGCAATGTCCGCAGGCGCCGCCGAGCCACGGTACGCCGACACGTGTCCCGAGAGGCAGGCCGCTGGCGTCCGCGCCGCGAGCGACGATCCGGCCGACGACCTCGTGGCCGCAGACGAGCGGGAGCGATGGATCGGGCAAATCGCCGTCGGTGACGTGCAGGTCGGTGCGACACACGCCGCAGGCGGCGACCTGGATCACGACCTGATGCCGGGCCGGCTCGGGGACCGGTCGTTCGACGAGCCGCAACGGGTCGCCGACGCGCTCCAAGATCATCGCGCGCATGTCAGGAGGTCGGTGCCTCGAGAGCGACCGCGGCGCGCCGGATCGCCCCGAGCCACGGGGTGGCCTTGCGGATCAGCCCGTGCACGTGGATCGGTCGCCCGAGCACGAGGTCGTCGCGGCGCAGGACGTCGAGGGTGAAGCTGACCTCGCACGGGCCGCCGCGGTCGGCGGTGACGAGCCGCAGCTGGTCGCCGCCGTCGATGATGAGCTCCCCCGCGAGCGCGCCGTAACCGACGGTGCCCTCGCCCCCGACGCCGGACACTGCGGCGAGCTGGGCGGCGTCGAGCCGCCGCAGGTGCAGCTCGCGGACGACCTGGGCCCGCTTGGCGACGAGCACGAGCTCGCCGTCGGCGTCGCGCTCGAGCACGCCGGTGAGCAAGACGTCGTGGCCGAAGAAGTCCCGCAAGCCGCGTGGATGCCGGCCGCCGGGCCCGGCCAGGCGCGGCGAAAAATCATCCATCGGCAACCACGGGGTGACTCGCAGGCGCCGACCCTGGGTGTCCTCGAGGACAGGCCACATGGCGGCGACGCCGTCGCCGCCGCACCGCCGCAGGTGCCCGCGGCCGGTGACGAGCCGCCGCAAGAGCTTGTCGGAGTGCTCGAGCAGCGTGCTGAGATCGATGGCACGCGAGGCGTCATACATGGCCGGGAACCATGGCCGGCGGCGCCGCCGCGGCAACCGCGAGAGCCACCAAGTCGAACACGGCCGAGCTCACGAAGCATGGACGGCGAGACAGCCGCCGGCGCGGCGCTCACGGCGGTCGCCGCGGTGCGGCGCGCAGGGCGAACGAGGTGGAGCATGTCTCTAAGGCCATGTGACGAACAGGGAGCGTGCTCGAGCTCGAAGGGGAATCCAGGGTCGGCCGCGGCCGCGGCGAGCGCGTCGCCGAGGAATGCGAGACGAACAAAGTCAATGCGGGTACGGGGATGTTTCCGAGGACAGGTCGAGTCAGCAGAGGACGCGACCCTCGTCGGAATGCTTGAGGCAGAACCGCCGGGTGCGAGCCCCTGCCCGCGAGCGCGAGCGCAGAGGATGCGACTCTCGTCAGAATGTTTTTGAGGCAGAGCGCCGCCGAGTTACGCGCGTAGTCCTGCGAGCTCGAGCGCGAGTTCGCAGTTCGCGTCGACGTCGCCCGGCGAGGCTGGATCGCCCGGGGGTCGCTGCACTCGCGGAGAAGCCAGCGATGATGCCGGTCGCGGGTACAGCAGCTCCCACTGTTCGTCGTCCTCGTAGTCGAGGAAGGCCGCGCGCGCCTGACCGGCCGCGGCGAGCGAGGTCATGACCTTGCGGAAGCCGCCGGGCCCGGCGAACAGCCGGCTCATGCCGCTGCTCGCGGCGGACAGGTCGAGGGCGATGTACCGCGCGCCGGCGCTGAGCTTCATGTACACGAGGCCGACGCCCGCCTTGCCGTCTCGCACGTGGCGCGCGATCGGCTCGCTGTAGCCGTCGAAGTAACGCCGGACCTCGGCGTCGACCGGGACCATCACGACGAGGTCGTAGTGGTTGACGATGTCGAACACCGGCGGCAAGCCGCGCACGCCGGCGTTGGCTCGCTGCGGGGTGTTCGGTGACCAGGGCAGACAGGCGCGCAGGCGGCGGGCGTAGCCGTCGTCGACGCGGTCGGCGAGCGCGGTCAGCAGCGTATCGCAGGAACTGCGGGGGGCGATGAACTCGAAGCTGTAGCTGAGGCCCATGGCGCTCCTGCGGAGAGGAGTTCAGGGGAGCGGGCGCTCACAGGTGGCGCACGTTTTGGAGGACGGCGCTTCGAGCTGGTTGGCGTGGCGGATGAACGCGACGAGTCTTTCTAGCTGAGTCTGCAAGTCTTCTCCCGCGGGACCGGCGAACCAAGTCTCCGTGGAGAGAGCCTTCTTCACGACGCGCTCGGCATAGGCGGTCTTGCGCTCTCCTGCTGTCCCCGTTCCCCGGCTCTTGGACGCCTTTAGATGATCGTAGAAGGGGAGGTCGGCGGTCCCGCGTCGTGCGCGAACATGCTCGGCTGCGGCAACGTCCCAGAGATGCTCAATGGCCTCGTTCGGGAGGTACCACTCGATCTCGTAACCGTGGGTGATCCAGTGGTTGTCGCCGACGAGCTTGCCGATGTCGCGCACGGGCTCTTTCGCCGGGATTTGGCCGATGCCGGCGTCGCGGTCGCAGATGAAGTAGTTGTGGCGGCAGATCCGGTTGATGTCCTGAATCCACGCTTCCGGGTCAGGGGCGATGTCGGCTGCGAGGCTGAGGATGTTCGAGCCGCCGGTCTGGGCAAACGTGTAGTGCTGGTTGACGAGGAGCTCCGGAGCGACGAGGCCGAGCCAGTGCGTGACGAGCCGAACCTCGGTCGGGCCCTCGACCCAGATGACGCAGTTGGTCTGCGTGAGGCTGCTGGGCAGGACTCCGAGCTCGTCGAGGACTTGGCGCTGCTCTGGCTTCGATAGGCAGGGATGCGCGGTGGTCCTCTTGGGTTTCGGGTTGCTTGTGAGACGATAGACGTTCGCGCCGGAGAACTCGTTGACGAAGATCGGGCTATGGGTGGCCAGAAAGACTTGGCGCTTGCCGCGGTGTAGCTCGATCTGCTTGATCAGCCGCCTTTGAGCTGACTCATGCAGGTGCGACTCGGGTTCTTCGAGGAAGACGGCGCCTTCGTCGGGCTCCGCGAGTAGCACGAGTGCGAGAGCCAAAACTTGTTCTACGCCCCCCCCGAGATCCTTGAGACCCCGGGTAGTCTCGCCATCGTCAAAGGCGACCGAAATGTCAGTCGCGCTTGTATTCTTTTCGCGATGGATGCCGATTTTGCCGATGCCGGGAATGACCGAATTCATAAATTGATCGATTCGACCGCGCAGCTTGCCGCCAGCCATGCTGGACAGGATGTGGTCGAGACGACCAGTGAGGTGCTCAGCCTCGGAGTCTAGCCTTTCGTGATAGGCACCTAACTGCTCTACATAGAATGATTTGCGTCGGTGCCACAAGAAGTACGAGCTCTTGAGCCACGCTTTGTGGGAGCCGCTCAGGTGTTGCTCGGTCGCTTTCATCAAAGAAATATCGCTCCCCCGTCCGCGTTCGACCCATTGGATTTCGGGTATCTTCAGCTGACCGGTGTGGTAGCTCCCGGGCATGATACTGGCAGTCGCCTGGACGGCCTTGAAGGCTCGATCTTGGTCGTCGCTCCAGACCGCCTCCGTGCCCCCTTTTTTATGATGAGACCAGAAATAGGTTATGCCTGCTGCGAATTTTGCGGCCCGAAGTTTGACCTGAGCTTCGGGAGAGGCTGGTGTGCCAATCATAAGCTCCTGAGCGTGTTCGACCTTGACCTGCTCGCCTGCTGCCTGGGCGAACGTCTGGATCCCTTTGAACAGCGTCGTCTTACCGACATTGTTCGGCCCGACGATGATGTTCACCGGCGCGAGGTTGCGGAGCTGGAGGCCCTCGAGGTGGCGGAAGTTGAGCAACAAGTCACTGATCATCGTCAGCTCCTCTCGGGGCGACCGCCGCCCTGCTGGGTTGTCTGGGGGCGCGCGGCCCTGCGCGCGCGCCCCTTCTTCATCAACGAAGAGAACGAGAATTTTTAGAACGGCTGCTGCTGGCTCAGGCAGTGCAGCGAGCCGAGGCCCACGACGAGATACTTCGCGGCCACCGGGACCACCACGCGGTCGGGGAACAGCTGTTCAAAAATTTTGAGCGCCTGCGCGTCGGTGGGTTGGTCGAAGGTCGGCACCAGCACGGCGCGGTTGGCGAACAGGAAGTTCGCGTAGCTCGCGGGCACCTGGCGGATGCCGCCGGGCCAGTCGTCTTCTGCGGGGAAGTCCCAGAAGATCGGCGTGGGCACGGGGAGCTCGACGAGCTGCAGCTTCTGGCCGTTCTGATCGCGCGCCTGCGTCAGCGCCTCCCAGTTGCGCTCGAGCACGTCGTGGTCCGGGTGGCCTTGCGGCGCCCGCACTGCGGCGATCGTGTCGGTCTTGACGAAGCGGGCCAGGTCGTCGATGTGGCCGTCGGTGTCGTCGCCGGCGATGCCTGCGGGCAGCCAGATCGCGTGGGTCGTGCCGAGGGCGGCGTGCAGCTCGCGCTCGATGTCGGCGCGGTCGAGGTCGGCGTTGCGGCCGGGGTGGAACAGGCACGACTCCGAGGTCATGACAGTGCCGACGCCGTTGACCTCGATGCTGCCGCCCTCGAGCACGAAGTCGTGGACCCACAGCGGCATGCTGAGCATCAGCGCGACCTTCTGCGGCACCACGTCGTCGTTTTGGCAGTCGCCGTACTTGCCGCCCCAATTATTAAAATGGAAGTCGTGCAGGGCCAGCGCGCCGTCGGACTTGCGCTTGACGAAGATAGGCCCATAGTCGCGGATCCACGCGTCGTCGGTGGCGATCGAGATCGACTCGCCGAGCATGCGCACCGGGACGAAGCGGCGCACCGCGGCGGCGAAGTCGGCGTGCTGCGCCTGCGCCTCGGCCAGGCAGCCGGGCCAGGTCGTCGGGTTGTGCGGGCGCGCCAGCCAGATCGACGACAGCGGCTCCCACTCCGCGGGCATGCGGTAGCCGAGCTCGGCCGCCGACTGCTTCAATTCGTTCAGGGGATGGTTGATGCGCGGGTGCTTCACGACGTCACCAGCCGAGTACGTAGGCGAAGACGAGCGGCGCGACGATCGTCGCGTCGGACTCGATGATGAAGTTGGGGGTGTTCACGCCGAGCTTGCCCCACGTGATCTTCTCGTTGGGCACGGCGCCGGAGTATGAGCCGTAGCTGGTGGTGCTGTCGCTGATCTGGCAGAAGTAGCCCCACAGCGGCACGTCGGTGCGCCGCAGGTCCTGGTGCAGCATCGGCACCACGCAGATCGGGAAGTCGCCGGCGATGCCGCCGCCGATCTGGAAGAACCCGATCGAGCTCTTGTCGGCGGTGCCCGCGTACCACTTCGCCAGCTCCGTCATGTACTCGATGCCGGTGCGCACCGTGTGCACGTTCTTCACGTGACCCTCGATCACGTGGCCGGCGTACATGTTGCCGAGCGTCGAGTCCTCCCACCCGGGCACGAACATCGGCAGGTCGCGCTCGGCCGCCGCCATCAGCCAGCTGTCCTTCGGGTCGATCTGGAAGCTGTCCTTCAGGACACCCGAGCGCAGGATCTTGTACATGAACTGGTGCGGGAAGAAGCGCTCGCCGGCCTGGTCGGCGCGCTCCCACTCGGCCAGCACCGCGCTCTCGATGCGCCGCATCGCCTCCATCTCGGGGATGCAGGTGTCGGTCACCCGGTTGAGGTGGCGCTCGAGCAGCGCCTGCTCGTCCTGCGCGGTCAGCGAGCGGTAGTGCGGGACGCGCACGTAGTGGTCGTGGGCGACCAGGTTGAACACGTCCTCTTCCAGGTTGGCGCCGGTACAGCTGATCGCCGTGACCTTGCCCTGGCGGATCATCTCGGCCAGGCTGAGTCCGAGCTCGGCGGTGCTCATCGCGCCGGCGAGGGTCACCAGCATGCTGCCGCCGCGGTCCAGATGGGCCCGGTACGCCGTCGCGGCGTCGACGAGGGCCGCCGCGTTGAAGTGGCGGTAATGGCGGCGGATGAACTCGGAGATCGGTCGGTCCTGCATGCGGCGGGCAGAGAATACGCGATCGCTGGGCCCAGCGGCACCGTGTGAACGGCGTCTCGCGGACAATGCGCACGAGGGCCTGGCCGCCGGGTCGGAAGGACAGTAGGTTTGCCCCGCATGCGGAGCCTCGCGCGCCTGGCCCAGCAGACCTTCGACCTCGTGATCCTCGGCGGCGGGATCACCGGCGCCTGTGTCGCCCGCGACGCGGCGCTGCGCGGGCTGCGGGTCGCGCTGGTCGAGAAGCGCGACTTCTGCAGCGCCACCTCGGGCGCGTCCTCCAAGCTCATCCACGGCGGCCTGCGCTACCTCAAAAACTTCGAGTTCGGCCTGGTGCGCGAGTCGCTGCGCGAGCGCCGGCTGTGGGAGCTGCACGCGCCCCACCTGGTCTACCCGTTGCCGATGCTGATGCCCGTCTACGCCGGCGCGGGCAATTCGCTGGCCGAGATGCGGGTCGGCCTGACCCTCTACGACCTGCTGTCCTGGGACCGCAATCGCCTGCCCGACCCCGACCAGCGGCTGCCCGCCCACCGCGGGCTGAAGCCGGCGGAGGTCCTCGCCACCGAGCCCAGCCTGACCCCGGAGGGCCTGAAGGGCGGGGCGCTGCTGTGGGACTGTCAGATGTTCTCGCCCGAGCGGCTCGAGCTCGAGTGCCTGCTCAGCGCCGCGGCGGCCGGGGCCGAGCTCGTGAACTACGTCGAGGCGGTCGGCTTCGTGCGCGAAGGCGCGCGGGTGGTCGGCGTGAAGGTCGAGGGCCGCCAGCCGGGCGACGGCTTCGTCGAGCTGCGCGCCCCGGTGGTCGTCAACGCCACCGGGCCGTGGGCAGACCTCATGCTCGCGACCCTCGGGCAGCAGCCGCACGCCCACCTGGTCCGCTCGAAGGGGATCCACATCATCACCCGCAAGCTGACCCGCGAGGTCGCGCTGATGATGGCCGCCGGGACAGGTCACTTCTTCGTCCTGCCGTGGCGCGACCACGCGCTCATCGGCACGACCGACGAGGTCTACTCCGGCCACCCCGACGCCTTCCGCGTCACCGAGGCCGACATCACCGGGCTCATCGCCACAGTCAACCAGTACTTTCCGGCGGCCGAGCTGCGCCGCGAGGACGTCCTGCACAGCTACGGCGGCATGCGCCCGCTGGTCGACGACGCCGGCCCGAAGTCGGGTTCGTACCAGAAGAGCCGCCGCGCCGAGGTCTGCGACCACGGCCCGACCGACGGCGTGCCCGGGCTGATCTCGGCCATCGGCGGCAAGTGGACCACCTCGCGCGCGCTCGCCGAGAAGGTCGTCGACCTGGCCCTGCGCCTGCTCGGCCGCCCGCGCACCGCGAGCATCACCGACCGCACCCCGCTGCCCGGCGGCGCGATCGGCAACTTCCGCGCCTTCGTGGCCGGGCTGCACGCGCGCCACCCGAGCCTGCCGGAGCCGCTGATGTACCACCTCGCGCGCAACTACGGCGCCCGCGCGGGCGAGCTGCTGGCGCTGATCCAGGCCGACCCGACGCTGGGCGCGCCGCTGCGGCCGGGGCTGCCGGAGGTGGGGGCGGAGATCGTGCACGCGGCCCGGGCGGAGTGGGCGATCGAGCTCGGCGACGCGGTGCTGCGGCGGACGGGCCTCGGGCAGCTCGGCGACCCGGGGCTGCGCGCGCTGGAGTCCGCCGCGCGCCTGATGGGCGGGCCGCGCGGGTGGGACCGCGCCGAGCAGGTGCGCCAGGTCGACCGCGTGCTCGACCGCTACGCCGCGCCGGCATGACAGGCCGGGCCGAAGCGACATAAGCTCAGGTCCGGGCCAGACTCGGCCGCGAAGGTTCCTCATGCGCGCGCGAGCGATCGTCAACCCGAACTCCTCCCGCGGCCGCCTCGCCCGCGCCTGGCCCGAGGTGCACGCGAGGTTGCAGGCGGCGCTCGGCCCGGTCGAGGTCGCGTTCACCGACGCGCCGATGGCCGCGGCCAGGCTCACGCGCGAGGCCCTGCGCGACGGCGTCGAGCTGGTGATCGCCTGCGGCGGCGACGGGACCAACAACGAGGTGGTCAACGGCTTCTTCGAGCCGCCCGCGCCCGGCGGGCCCGACGTCCGCGTCGGCGAGGGCGCGGCGCTGTCGATCCTGATGCTCGGGACCGGCGGCGACTTCCGCAAGACCTTCGGCGCCGCCGGCGAGGTCGACGCCCAGGTGCGCCGAATCGCCGAGGGCACCCCCAGGCCACTCGACGTCGGCCGCGTCGACTACGTCGCCGACGACGGCTCGCCCGCGGCCCGCTACTTCATCAACATCGCCAGCTTCGGCGTGTCCGGCGTGGTCGACCGCGAGGTCAACCGGGCCCGCCTCACGAAGTTGTTCGGCGGCAAGTTCACGTACTTCGCGGCGACCGTGCGCGGCCTGCTGCGCTACCGCCCGACCGAGGTGGTGATGCGGGTCGACGACGGGCCCGAGCTGCGGCTGGTCGTCAACACCGCGGCGGTGTGCAACGGCCGCTACTTCGGCGGCGGCATGCACGTCGCGCCGATGGCCGACCCGAGCGACGGCCGGCTCGAGGTGATCGTGATGCACGACATGGGTATCCTCGATCTTCTCAAGGACCCGAACGCGATCTACCGCGGCGAGCACCTCAAGAAGCCCAAGGTGCGCCACCTCTCGGGCACGCGCGTCGAGGCGCGGGCGCCCGCGGGCGCCGAGGTGCTGCTCGACATCGACGGCGAGGCCCCCGGCCGGCTGCCGGCGACCTTCACCGTGTTGCCCGGGGCGCTGACCCTGCGCTATTGAGTCTCACCACATGTACGAAGGGACAGACCGATGATCGACCGCCGCGCGCTGCGCTGGAACGGCTGGGGCTTCGTCCACGCCGGGTTCGAACTGGGCCGTCGCGAACCCGAGGTGTGGCGCTGGGTCGCCGACCAGCTCGGGCGCAAGACGCTGCCGCACCGCCCGGCCGCGCCGCTCGACCGCCTCGAGCTGGCGGCCAGCGCGCTGGCCGAGGCCGACCTCGCGGCCCTGCGGGCGATCGTCGGCGCCGATCACGTCAAGACCGACCGCTACGAGCGCGCCTTCCACTCGCGCGGCAAGAGCTACCTCGACCTCCTGGCCGTTCGGGCAGGTGACCTGCGGCACGCCCCCGACGCGGTGGTCTACCCCGGCAGCGCGGAAGAGGTGCAGGCGGTGGTGAACCACTGCGACCGCGAGGGCGTCGCCCTGGTCCCGTTCGGCGGCGGCTCGTCGGTGGTCGGCGGGGTCTCGGCGATCCGCGGCGACGCGCACAAGGCCGTGGTCACTCTCGACACCACGCGGCTCGGCCGGGTGCTGGCGATCGACGGCGAGTCATTGACCGCACGAGTGCAGGCCGGCATCTACGGCCCCGAGCTCGAGCGCACGCTGCAGCGCGAGGGCTTCACCCTCGGCCACTATCCGCAGTCGTTCGAGTTCTCGACGCTGGGCGGGTGGATCGCCGCGCGCGGGGCCGGGCAGCAGTCGTACCGCTACGGCAAGGCCGAGAAGTGGCTGGTGTCCGCGGAGCTGGCGACGCCGAAGGGCCCGTGGCGCACCGAGAGCTTCCCCGCCTCGGCGGCCGGGCCCAACCTCAACCAGTTCGTCGCCGGCAGCGAGGGCATCCTCGGCGTCATCACCGCGGCGACGGTGAAGATCCACCGCGTGCCGGCCGAGAAGGACTACCGCGGCTTCTTCTTCAAGGACTTCGAGGCGGGGGCCAAGGCGGTGCGGACGATCCTGCAGGAGGAGCTGCCGGTGGCGATGCTGCGCCTGTCCGACGGGTCCGAGACGCACTTCCTGCAGAGCTTCTCGGCGGCCCAGAAGCCGCCGGGGGCGATCGAGCGCGCGGCCATGCAGGCGCTGGCGTGGCGCGGCTACGGCGAGGGCCGCTGCCTGATGATCGTCGGCCTCGAGGGCGACCGCGAGACGGTGCTCGAGTCGCAGGTCCGCACCCGCGCGGTCATCGAGCGCCTCGGCGGGGTGCACCTCGGCAACCGCCCCGGCGAGCGCTGGTTCTCGAAGCGGTTCGCCATGCCGTACATGCGCGACCCCATGCTCGACCGCGGGATCGCCGTCGAGACGCTCGAGACCTCGGTCCGCTGGTCCGACCTGCACAACCTCTACCGCGGCGTCCACCTGGCCATCCACGACGCCCTGCGCGACAACGCGGCCGACGCCGATGCGCGCGCGATCGTCATGTGTCACCTGTCCCATGGTTACATCGACGGCGCGAGCCTCTACTTCACGATGATCTTCCCGCAGAAGCAAGGCGCCGAGGTCGAGCAGTGGCTGGCGATCAAGCGCGCCGCCTCCGACGCGATCGTGGCGGGCGGCGGCACCATCAGCCACCACCACGGCGTCGGCACCGACCACGCGCCGTGGCTGCTGCGCGAGAAGGGCGAGGTCGGGGTCGCGCTGCTGGCTGGCCTCAAGGACAGCCTCGACCCCAAGCACACGTGCAACCCGGGCAAGGTGCTGCCCGGGTGAGCGCGCCCGCGCCCGCGCCCGCGCGCCCGCTGCGACGCGACGTCGCCGCGGCGCTGCTGGTGCTCGTGGTCTGGGTGGTGCCGATCAGCCAGGGCGCGATCCAGGCGGCGCCGGCGACGTGGTGGCCCACGGTCGTCCGCGATCTCGGAGCGATCTCCTGCCTGTTCCGCCACCGGCCCGAGAGCGTGTCGTACTTTTATATTCAGGTGCTGCGCGACGGCCGGCGCGAGTGGGAGCCGATCGACGAGCGGGCGATGTTCCCGATGGAGCCGTTCGGCTACCGCAGCCGCTTCGACCGCTTCATGGAGCGCTTCGGGGCGAAGCACGAGGCGTCGCGCCTCGACCTGGCCCGCTGGGTGGCCGCCCGCGACCGCGAGCTGAACCCGACCCGCACGCCGGTGGTCGCGGTCCGCTTCCTCGCCGGCGCGCAGAAGATCGACCCGGCCCGCCCGCCGACCGGCCACTGGCAGAAGCCGGCGCCGACGCCCCAGACGGTCCGCGTGCTGTCGAGCCACGACCTGCGGATGGCCGAAGGGACAGGCGGGCGATGAGCTTTAAGCCTGTGTCCGAAGGGACGTGTCCACGAGGTGATGGGCGGGTCTGCTTGATGAGACATGTGCGAAGAGGCATGTTCTTGGGCATGGTCGAAGAGACAGGAGAATCCCCGGCGTGACGCCGCTGCAGCGGGCCCAGGCGTTCGTGTTCGGGCCGGTCGCCGCCGGGCGGCTGGTCGCGTTCCGCTCGCTGTTCGCGGCGACGCTGCTGTACTACGTCGTGTTCCGCTGGCGCTTCGCGGCGGAGTGGCTCACGCCGGTCGGCTACCACCCGAGCGGGGGCGCGAGCGGCGGGTTCCAGCAGGCCGTGCCGCTGCTGTCGGAGGCGGCGCTGCCGTGGTTCGGCGTCGTCTACTTCGCCTCGATCGTGGCGCTGATCGTCGGCATCAAGCCGCGCCTGGCGATCTGGCCGGTCCTGCTCGGCACCGCCTACGTCACCGGGGCGGACCGGCTGGCGGCGTTCACGATCAACAAGATCTTCCTCGGCGGCCTTTTGATCCTCGCCCTCGCCCCGCCGATCGCCACCGACGCCGAGGGCCGCGCGACCATCCGCTCGGCCTGGCCGCTGCGGGTGCTGCAATTCACCCTGATCGTGCAGCTGTTCGGCGCGGGTGTCTGCAAGGTCAGGTACGGTGATTGGCTGGCGCACAGCGACACCCTGTGGTATCAGGTCCAGCTCAACTTCATGACCGACAGCGCGGCGTGGATGGTCCGCACCTTGCCGATGTCGGTGTGGGCCGGCCTGCAGCACCTCGCGCTGGCGTTCGAGCTGGCCTCGCCGCTGCTGTTCACCGTCCGCCGCCTGCGCCCGCTCGGCTACGCGATGGGCTTCGGCATGTTCCTCACCATCGCGGTGACCATGCGCGAGCTGGTGTTCTTCGCCCTGCAGATGTGCGCGTTCTTCGTGCTGTTCGTCGACGAGGCGCGGCTGCATCGCCTGCGGCGGGCCTTCAGCCGCGATTGAGGCGACGGGTCACCGCGCCGCGCCGTCGATTCGCTGCAGCAGCTCCGGGACGTCGAGCTTCACGAAGACGTCGCCGGCGAGCGCCTCGAGCGGGGTGAACGGCCGCGGACGCGCGCGCAGCCACGCGGCGATTGGTTCGGCCGCCGCCGCGGGGACGTGCTCGCCGGCGCGGGCGCGGATCAACCACAGGCCGAGTTGCATTGGCGGGGGGAGCTCGTTCGCCCGCGCGTCGACGTGGCCGCGCTGGTCGAGGTACGCACTCCACAGCAATGATTCGGCGGCCGCGTCGCCGCCGGGCATCGCCTCGGCGTATTCGTCGTACCCGCGGGCACGGTAGAGGCCGGGGAGGTCGACGAGCCTGGTCAGCAGGTCCATCACGGTGATCGCGTCGGCCTCGAGCGCGGCGTCGCCGAGGAGCATCCACAGCTCGACGTCGCGGAGCGGCTGCACGCGACCGGCCCGCACCAGCGACCACAACAGCAGATCCCAGTCGTCGCCGGCCGCCCATTGCAGCTTGCCGAGCATTGCGAACTTGCGCCGATGCGCCCGCAGGTTGCGCGCGACCTCGCTGGCGACCTCGGGCTCGATGCCCGGTAGCGCCGTGAAGCGCCGCTCGGCGCTCGGGAATTCCGCCTCGTCGGCCAGCAGCCGCGCGCCCCGGGCCTGCAGCGCCGCGACCTGGCGCTCGAGAAACGCGGCCGCCGCCGGGGGCGAGAGCGTGGTCGTCGTGCGCGCGGCGAACCTGCGCTCGGGCCGACCACGCGCCGTCGTCACTGTCTCGCCGCGCCGGCGCAGCTCGTACGTCCGTACTGCGCCCGACCGCTCCGAATGCAGCAACCGCCGGACGTCATCGCCCTCGCCGGGCGGCTCGTAGCTCCGCGGGTGATCGGGGACGGCCATCGAACAGCAAAACAATTTGCCCAGCTTCACCGATTCGTCAAGCCGCCAATTTTTTCTGAATGGCCCGAGTCGGGAGCTCGCAATAGGTGGCCTGGCTTCAGGGGCAGCTTAGTGACGGCCTGCAGCCGAGCGTCGGGACAGCGCAAAACGCCCCGGGACCGCGAGCAACGCGGCGCCGGGGGCAAGTTCAGCGGATGTTGCCGATCGAGTTCTTGGCCGTATCGTGCCGCGTGCCGGCGCGAACGCCCGTCTTGATCGGCAAGGGATTGGTTTGCTTCTTGGTCTTCATCACGATCCTCCTTCAGGAGCCACCGTAGCACGGTGATGCGAGCGCATGAGCGCGGCCGGGCGGCCGGGTGCGGGCGAGAGCCAGCGCGTGTCGATCGCCCGCGATCGCCATCGCGCGTCGCTCCAAGAAGCAATGGCGAGTTCCTAAGAGCGACTGCGAATGGGACGTCTGGCTCTTCGGACATGTTTTTCGCGATCTCCTCGACCCGGGGCCTGGGAGCCACGGGCCTGCGTATGTGGACTTTTGAGGTACTTGCCCGCGACCGTGGCGCGTGGATACCCTTTACAAAATGCAACGCTGCATCGATCCGTCGCGGGTCCTCGGCTCCACGCTGGTGCTCGCGCTCGTCGCGTGCGGTGACGCCGGCTCGCAGACCACGGCCGGGGACACCAGCACCACCGCCCCGACCACCGCGCCGCCGGGGACCACCGCGGACACGCCGACGAGCACGGGCAGCGGCGGGCAGACGACGACCACGAGCAGCAGCGGGGCGAGCGACTCCGACAGCGACGCCACCACCGTGGCGCCGACGACCAGCACCGCCACGACCAACGGCCTCAAGCTCGATGTCGCCGCCCCGGACCAGGGCGGCTCGTGTGCGACCAAGTGCGGCAACACCGACTGGAGCTACGTGTGGATCGCCAACAGCGGCGAGCACACGATCAGCAAGATCGACACGCGGACGATGGAGGAGGAGGGGCGCTACATCACTCGCGCCGACCAGGCGGGCAACCCCTCGCGGACCTCGGTCAGCATCGACGGCAAGGCCGTCGCGGTCGCCAACCGGGCCGGCGGGATCACCAAGATCTGGGCGCGGCCGGAGTACTGCACCGACAAGAACGGCAACGGCACCATCGAGACCTCGCAGGGCAAGGACAACGTCTTGCCGTTCGACCAGGAGGAGTGCGTGGCGTGGTTCACCGCCTTCCCCGACGCCACCACGCAGCGGCCGATCGCCTGGACCTCGGGCACCTACAACGAGGCCACCTGCGAGTTCGAGGACCAGAAGATCTGGACGGCCGCGGCCAACGGCACCAAGGGCGCGCCGTGGCCGTGCGACGGCTCGCCGGGCATCTTCGTCTACCGCCTCAACGGCGACACCGGCGAGGTCGAGGACACCATCCACATGCCGGAGATCACCTGCGGCGGGACCTTCGGGCCGTACGGCGGCGCGGTCGACAGCGACAACAATTTTTGGATGTACATCTGGTCCGCGGGCACTCTGGTGCACGTCGACCACGAGACGCTCGAGTACTACACGATAAGCGGCGGCTCGTACGGCATCACCGTCGACACCAAGGGCCGGGTGTGGATCGACAGCGGCCAGCGCTACGACCCGGCGACGATGCAGTGGGCCTCGCAGATCGGCAACCAGCCCGGCAACGGCGGCAGCGGCGTGGCGGTCGACCTCAAGGGCCGCGTGTGGAAGGCGACCACCGGCGGGGTCGGGTGGGTCGACTCCGAGACGATGATGGTCGGCGACACTGTGACGCTGCCGAACCCGGGGCTCGCGCGCGGGGTCGGGATCGACGTCGACGGTTACATCTGGGCGGTGATCCTCGGCGGCACGCAGGCCTTCCGGATCCACCCTGACACCTACGAGATCGCCACGTACGACGGGCTCAACGCGCCGTACACCTACAGCGACATGGCGGGCGGGCAGATCAACAACGTGACCTGCAACCCGCAGGGCTGAGCGCGGCGCGGCTCAGCGCGCGGCGGCCGGGGTCGCGCCGCCGCGGCGGCCGTCGGTGCACTCGGACAGCTTGAACGCGACCTTGGTGACGCCGAAGTGGCCGCGCCGCTGGGCGTACGAGTGCGTGTGGCGGTTGACGACCTCGGTCACCGAGTTGACGTTGGCGTCGGCCTCGCCGCGGTCGGCGACCTCGTTGAGGCTATTGCTGGTCCAGAAGCCCATCGCCGAGATCATGCCGCCGCGAGGGCCGAGGATCTGGTCGCCGTCGGCCATGATGTCGACGCCGGACGCGGGGAACTTGCGGTTCATCTCGGTCTGCACGCTCTGGAAGTTGCCGCGCCCGGTGAGCTGCAAGTAACCCTTGCCGCGGTAGCGCCAGCCGTCGCCGCTGGCGATGTTGCCGTTGCCGTTGCGGTTGGCGTAGGCGCGGTTGGCGATCGCCTGCTGCTCCGCCGCGTGCCCCGGGGTGCGGCCGAGCTGCTGCGCTTCGGCGCGGTTGCGCGCGAAGTAACTGAAGGTGCTGATGAGGCGATCGGGCGGGTAATCGAGGCTCTCGGCCAGCGCCCGCACCGACGCGCCGACCTCCTCGCGCACCTGGGCGAAGAAGTGCGCCTTGCGGCGACAGGTCACGATGTCGAACTTCTTGAAGGCCTCGTTGAACACCGCCTTCACCTCGTCGATGCGCGCGTCCGTGGCGCTGGGGAAGATCTGCTTGAGCTGCGCGGCGGTGATCTCGGCCTCGCAGTTGGGGCAGCCGCCGCCGGTGCCGAGGAAGTTGGCGACCAGCGCGATCGGGTGGATGTGGTGGACCATCGGGCTCGCCGGGAAGCCCTCGACCTTGCCCGCCACCTCCGTCCACCAGCGCAGCTTGTCGATCCGCAGCTTCTCCACCTGCCACTCGGGCAGACCCTCGAGCATCAATGGGTCGAGCTCGTTCCACTTCGTCATCTCGCCGCCCCACTCGCTCTCGTAGTGGGCGACGATCCGCGCCAGCGCGCGCGCCAGCAGCGGCTGCCGCATCGCCGTCTTCAACTCCTGGGCGTCGAGGTTGCCGTCGCGGTTCTCGTCGATCTGCTCGTAGATCTTCGTCACCAGCGCGCTGCCCTCGGCCTTGTCCGCGCGCGCGGTGAAGTCGCCCTCCTCGCGCAGCGTCGCGGCGCCGTCGCGCAGCAAGTCGCGCGCCATCAGATCGACCGGCCGCACCTCGCCCTCGGACACGCACTCGAAGCCGGGCCAGGCCCACGGCGATTGCCACGACACCTTGTCGTGTCCGGTCTCGCGGACCCACCCGCCGCTGCTGCGCCGCGCCGCCGCGCCGCCGGCCCCGACCCCGTCGAGGCGCCACCACTTCTTGCCCTCGTGGTCGACCGCCTTGTCCTCGGCGGGCAAAGCCTCGAGCTCGGCCTTCGGGACCACGCGCGTGAAGCCGGCTTCGGGCCCGGTCGGATTGGCGACCTGCAGCGGGAACGCGCTCCACCCCGAGGCATCGGCCGCCGGTCCCGCGCCGCCCTCGCCGAGCGCGCCGCGCTCGACCCACAGCTCCGGCCCGCTCGGCTGCATGACCTCGCGCCTGCGATAGTTCAGCCGCTCGGCCTCGGCTTCGGTGCGCGTGCGCTGGTCGTCGCGCGCCCCGACGTACCAGCCGGTCCACACCGCGCCGCTCGAGTAGGTGTTGGTCGACGACGTGAACGTCCCGAGGGTCGAGCGCTCGGCGACCCGCACCTCGCTGCGGCGGACCTTCACCCATCGTCCCGCGGCCGCGCCACCGACGGGCGCCAGCCGCGTCCCCGCCGGCACCGTGACGTCAGGCTGGCCCGGCTGCACGAACTTGGCCGTGCTCTCGACCTGCAGCAGGGTGCGGGCGGTCTCCGGCAGCGTCTTCGCGTAGGTCCGCGAGCGCTCGATGAACGCCGGCACGTCCTCGCCGCTGAACACCTCGACGTGCAGCAGCGGCCGCTTGCCGCGCTCCGGCACCGGCTTCGCGTCCTCGTAGCGCTGATATTCGCCGAGGTACCCGATCTGCTTGCCGGCCTGGATCGCCCGCGGCGGCTTGACCGCGACGACCGTCTCGAGCTCGGGCTCGGTGTTGGTGTCGGGGTCCAGCTCGCCGAGGAACACCCAGCCGGTGGAGGCCGCCGGATCGACCGGCGTGCCCGCGCGCACCGGCGCGATCTGCCCCTCGATGACCTTGGAGATCCGCCCCCACTTCTTGTCGGCCGATCGCTCGCCGACCTCGATGCGAGCGCCTCGCGGCAAGATGCCGACCTTGGCGCTGCGGCTGGAGGCCTCGCGACGAATGTTCAGGCCGACGATCGGTTCGGTCATTGCGTGCTCCTCGCGGCTCCCGCGAGCGCCCATGGCCACGCTACCACATCGACTGCGGGCGAGTGACCTGGTGGCGACGCGCGACTCTCATCGGGTCGGTGCGGACTCGGATGAAGCCGGACCATCGCGCAGCTCGTGCTCGTCGGCGAGCAGCCCGGCCGTGGCGTTACGCCCGCGATAGGCTTCACCGACCCCGTCTCCAAGACATCCTCACGCGTCGCGCCGAGCGAGGACTCGTGGTGCGCCGGAACCGCTCGAAACCGCAGGGCGGGAGTCCGAGGGTGCGCCGGTGGAGGACAGCCACTCCATCACCCGTGCCGGCGACGCAGGGCCGGAGCCATGACGGCCGGGCAGCACGAGGACGCCAATCCATCGACGCGATTCGGGCGCGCTTACGATGGAATCGGCATTCGATCGAGTCGCCATGTCGATATCCGACTCACGCCATTCACAGGACTCCGGTGGAGGCATGACCGCGAATGCGTGCCTTCGATCACCGGCGCCGACGGGTGGCGCGCCGGCGTCCTCCGCGACGCGCGACCGGTCTTGCGACGGTGCCTCCATTCGCTCGCTGCACGAAAGATCGCGTCCGCCCCGTGGTGAGCCGCACAGCCGCATGGGCCAGCCGACGCGAGCTCGCCCGTGGCGACGAGTCGGCGGCGGCGGCGGCTCGACGAACCGCACAGCTCCCCGCCTCGGCGCCGCCCCGATGCTCGACAGGCTTCGGCTCCGGAACCATGTTTTCGGCGACCTCCCGCCGCGCTGGCGGGACTGCAGAGGAGACAGTGATGCCGTTCGAGAAGTGGGTCCTCGTCATGTCGCCGAATACACTCTTCGCGCTGTTCGCCGCGGTCGCCGGTCCGGACTTCGCCAGTCCGAGCCAGCCCATCGATGTCCGGCCCGTCCTCGATCGGGGCGACGTGGACGCGGGGTTCGACGAATTCTCGCCGCGAGAGGACGCCGACCTGAAGCTGTTCGATGCGCCCGACAGCGACGATTTCGTCCAGCGCGACAACCCGCACCACCCTGCGCCGAGCTCGAATCCGTGCAAGAAGAAGGAGAACGAGCCGAAGGGGTGTCCGGGCGACAAATAGCGCCAGTTCTTTGGTACATGTCTTTTCAGACATGTACCAAAGATAATGCGTTGTCGATGCGCGCGAGGCCGTGGTCCTCGGCAACCCCCAGCGATGTGGCGAGCGGGCCGCCGCGGCATCGCGCGCGACCTGGGTGGAGCGCGCCGGCGCGCCGCTCGTCGCCTGTGCATCGAGCCGGCGATCCGCGGTAACGTGCCGCGCGCGCGAGGATTCGTCGCGCAGGAGCACGATGGCGATGTCGAGCAAGCGGTGGTTGCGTTCACTGGCGCTGGTGGCGTGTGTCTCGGGGGTCGCGTTGGCCCCGTTCGCGGAGGCCGAGGCGGCGCTCAACGCCTACCTCCGGATGAAGGGCCAGAAGGTCGGGGACATCAAGGGCAGCGTGGCCAGGAAGGGGCGCGAGAACTCGATCGAGATCCTCTCGCTGAACCACGAGGTCAGCATGCCGCGCGACGCCGCCTCGGGCCTGGCGACGGGCAAGCGCCAGCACAAGCCGATGGTGCTGACCATGGAGCTCGGCAAGGCGACGCCGGCGATTCAGCAGGCCTTCCTCGACAACGAGCTGCTGACCTCGGTCGAGCTCAACGTGTTCGGCCCGGACGCCAAGGGGGCGGAGACGCTGACGTACACGGTCAAGCTGACGAACGCGAGCATCAGCGCGATCCGGCTGCTGCCGGGCCCGAACGACAAGGTCGTGCAGGAGGTCAGCCTGACCTACCAGAAGATCGAGTGGATCTGGCGCGACGGCAACATCACCTCAGTGGACGACTGGGAGCGGCACAACGTCAAGAAGTGACGTGCCCCGAAAGGCATGTTTTTCAGAACATGCCCTTCAGGACAGGCCGAGGACGCGCGCCAGGTAGTGGCCGGTGGCGCTGTCCTTGACCCTGGCGACCTGCTGCGGCGGGCCGGCGGCCAGCAGCTTGCCGCCGCGCGAGCCGCCCTCGGGCCCGATGTCGACGACCCAGTCGGCGCACTTGATGACGTCGAGGTTGTGCTCGATGACGACGATGGTGTTGCCCTCGTCGACCAGGCGGTCGAGGACCTTGAGCAGCTGCTTGATGTCGCCGAAGTGCAGGCCGGTGGTCGGCTCGTCGAGGATGAAGAGCGTCTTGCCGGTGCTCTTCTTCGCCAGCTCCTTGGCCAGCTTGATGCGCTGGGCCTCGCCGCCCGACAGGGTGAGCGCGCTCTGGCCGAGCGTGACGTAGCCGAGGCCGACGTCGCGCAGGGTCTCGAGGCCGCGACGCAGGTTGGGGTAGTTGGCGAAGAACTCGCAGGCGTCGGCGACCGACATCTCGAGCACGTCGGCGACGCTCTTGCCGCGGTAGGTGATCGCCAGCGTCTCCCGGTTGTAGCGGCGGCCGTCGCACGAGCGGCAGGTGACGTACACGTCAGGCAGGAAGTGCATCTCGATGCGGCGCACCCCGTCGCCCTGGCACGACTCGCAGCGGCCGCCCTTGACGTTGAACGAGAAGCGCGCCGGCGTGTAGCCGCGGATCTTCGACTCGCCGAGGTTGGCGTACAGCGTGCGCAGCTCGGCGAACAGGCCGGTGTACGTCGCGGGGTTCGAGCGCGGCGAGCGGCCGATCGGCGACTGGTCGACGTGGATCACCTTGTCGAGGTGCTCGAGGCCGGTGATCGAGTGGTGCGCGAGGCCGAAGTTCGAGGCGCCGTTGAGCCGCCGCGCCGCCTCCGGCAGCAGGGTGTCGATCACCAGGCTCGACTTGCCGGAGCCGCTGACGCCGGTGACGCAGGTCAGCGCGCCGAGCGGGATCTTGACGGTGACGTCCTTGAGGTTGTGGCCGGTCGCGCGCGAGATGCAGATCGCCGGGCCGCTGCTGCCGCGCCGCTTCTCCGGCACCGGGATCGTCATGCGCCCGGTCAGGAACGCGGCCGTCAGCGAGCGCTTGTTCTGCAGCACCTCCTGCAGCGGCCCGGCGGCGACGACCCGCCCGCCCTGGGTGCCGGCGCCGGGGCCCATGTCGACCAGGAAGTCGGCGGCGCGGATGGTGTCCTCGTCGTGCTCGACGACGATGACGCTGTTGCCGAGGTCGCGCAGGCGCACGAGCGAGGCGATCAGGCGGTCGTTGTCGCGCTGGTGGAGGCCGATGCTCGGCTCGTCGAGGATGTAGGTGACGCCGACCAGCGCGGCGCCGATCTGCGTGGCCAGGCGGATCCGCTGGGCCTCGCCGCCCGACAGCGTCATCGTCGTGCGGTCGAGCGTGAGGTAGCCGAGCCCGACCTCGAGCATGAACTTCAGCCGCTGCTTGGCCTGGGCCAGGATCGCTTCGGCCACCTCGCCCGTCTCGGGCCCGAGGTCGAGCGCGTCGAGGAACGGCACCAGCTGCTCGATCGGCAAGGTCGCCAGCTCGGCGATGTTGCGCCCGCCGATCTTGACCATGCGCGCCTCCTGGCGCAGCCGCTGGCCCTCGCACGCGGGGCACGGCACCTCGGCCATGAGCTCGGCGATCTCCTCGAGCGAGCCGCCGTTGTCGTCGGCGTCGGCGTCGTCGACCTTGTCCTCGGCCTCGCGGAGGCGCCGCTGCAGCCCGGGTATCACGCCCTCGAACGGCGCGGCCTTCTTGCCGGCGAGGCCGGGGATCGCCTCGCCGCCGGTGCCCTGGATGATAGCGATCTTCACGTCCTCGGACAGATCGATCCACGGGGCGAACAGGTCGAAGGCGTAGTGCTCGGCGAGCGCCTGCAGCTGGGCGTGGGCGGTCTTGCCGGCCCGCCGCGTCCACGCCGAGAGCGCGCCCTCCTTGATGCTGAGGTGCTCGTTGGGGACGATCCGCCGCGGGTCGAAGATCCGCTTGCCGCCGAGGCCATCGCACTCGGGGCAGGCGCCCTCGGGGCTGTTGAACGAGAACAGGCCGGGGGTCAGCTCGGGGTAGGCGAGGCCGTGGTCGAGGTCGGCGAAGCGCTCGGAGAACTGCAGCTCCTCGCCGTCGAGGGTGACGACCTTGAGCTGGCCGCCCGACAGTCGCAGCGCGGTCTCGACCGAGTCGGCGAGGCGGCCGCGGACGTTGTCCTTGAGCACGAGGCGGTCGACGTAGACCTCGATCGTGTGGCGGACCTTGGGGTCGAGCTTGACCTCCTCGCTGCTGAGGTCGCGCACCGCCTCGTCGACCGCGAGGCGGGCGAAGCCCTGGCGACGCAGGTCCTCGAGCAGCTCGTGGTGGTCGCCGGGGGTCTCGCGCACGACCGGCGCGAGCACGCTGAAGCGGGTGCCGGCGGGCAGGGCGAGCACCGCGTTCAGCATGTCCTCGACGCTGTGGCGCTTCATCGGCTTGCCGGTGCGCCAGCTGAAGACCTCGCCGCAGCGGGCGAAGAGCAGGCGCAGGAAGTCGTAGACCTCGGTCGAGGTGCCGACGGTCGAGCGCGGGTTCTTGCCCGGCGACGACTGCTCGATGGCGATCGACGGCGACAGGCCCTCGATGAGATCGACGTCCGGCTTGGGCAGCTGGGCCAGGAACTGGCGCGCGCTGGCCGAGAGGCTCTCGACGTAGCGGCGCTGGCCCTCGGCGAAGATGGTGTGGAAGGCGAGGCTCGACTTGCCCGAGCCCGAGGGGCCGGTGAGCACGACCAGCTTGCCGCGCGGCAGGTCGAGGTCGATGCCCTGCAAGTTGTGCGTGCGGGCGCCGCGGATCTTGATGCTGTTCGGCGGGACGGGGATCGCGGAGGTCGTGGCGGTAGCGATGGCCTCAGGAGCCGAGGCGACAGTCGTCACGGCCTTCGCGGCCGGTGCGGCTTCGGGCGCGGGCGCGGGCGCGGATGCGGCGGGCGTCGAGGGGGTCGCAGCAGCGGCCTTGGCGGCCTTCCCAGTCGGGGCAGCCGGTTCGACTTCGGGCGCCGAAGCTGCCGCGGAGGAATTGGCCTTCGAAGCGGCGGCCTTGGAGGCCTTCGCCGCCGGGGCCGGAGCGACGGCCTGCGCGGCCGACGAGGTGGCCGCAGCGGCGGCCTTGGAGGTCTTCGCGGTCGGGACCGCGGGAGCGACGGCCTGCGCGGCCGACGAGGTGGCCGCAGCGGCGGCCTTGGAGGTCTTCGCAGCCGGGGCCGCAGGGGCGGCCGACGCCGACGAGGCCGCGGCGGACTTGCGGGTCTTGGATACCTGGCTCATGGTACATGTCCCCGAGCGAGGGCGACGGCCGCCAGCATGCTGCTGGGATCGGCGACCCCGCGGCCCGCGATGTCACGCGCGGTGCCGTGGTCGGGCGAGGTGCGGGTGAACGGGAGCCCGAGGGTCATGTTGACGCCGTCGCGCATGTGCAGCAGCTTGAAGGGCCCCAGGCCCTGGTCGTGGTACATGGCGAGCAGGCCGTCGAGGCCGCCTTCGAGGTGGGTGACGAACGCGGAGTCGGCCGCGAGCGGGCCGACGAAGCTGCACTGCAGTGTTTCGGCGGCGGCCCACGCCGTCAGCTCGGCGACCGCCGGCGCGATGATGCGCTGCTCCTCGTCGCCGAGCATGCCGCGCTCGCCGGCGTGCGGGTTGAGCCCGAGCACGCCGATCCGCGGGGCCGGGAGGCCGAGGTGACGCAGCAGCGTGTGCGCCAGCAGCTTGCCGCAGCGGACGATCGCGGCCGGCCCGAGCAGCTCGGGCACGGCCCGCAGCGGCACGTGGATCGTCACCGGCACGACGCGCAGGCGCGGGCCGATCATCAGCATGGCGAAGTCGTCGACGCCGGCGCGGTGGGCCAGGTACTCGGTGTGGCCGGGGAATGCGAAGCCCTCGGCCTTGCAGGCGGCCTTGTCGATCGGCGCGGTCACCAGCGCGGCGCCGGGCTGCTCCAGGACGAGATCGACCCCGCGCACCAGGGCGGCGACCTGACCGCCGCGCACGTCGTCGACCAGGGGGGCGATCGCCTCCCAGCCGCGGGCGGCCCACGGGGTGGCGAGAGCGCGGGCGAGCCCCTCCAGGCGCTCGCGGTCGGCGACGACGCGATCTCCTGTGCGGAGCGCGCCGGCCTCACCCAGGCGGAGCAGGAGCTCGGGACCGATCCCCTCGGGGTCGCCTTGGGTCACCACGAGATGCGGCACAGCTGGCAGTGCGGTACTCAAGCGCTCCTTGAAGTTGGCGGAAAAGGGCCGGCACTCTACCATCTTTGCCTCGCGTCATGACGAAGCGCCCTCCCTCCTCGCGGCCTACACGCGCGACCTTGAGCGCGGCCCTCGCGGCCCTCGCTACATCGGTGCTGTGCGCCACGGCGACGGTGACGACCTGGAGCATGGCGCGTGAAGCCGAGGCCCGGACCTCGCACAGCGAGGCGCCGGCGAACGCCACGCCGACCGCGACGGCCCCGGCGCCGACGACTGCACCTACAACCACCGCGACTGCACCCGCGACTGCGACCCCTGTCCCCGCAACCAAGGACAAGTCGGTCCGCATCACGCCGTCGAAGCAGCCGCGCAGCGAGCCGCCGCCGGAGCCGGCGCCGCGGCCCGAGGGTCGACTCGCGGCGCCGGAGATCGACCTCGGATTTTTTGCAACAGATGGCTCCCGCCTGCCGCGGGTCGAGCCGCCGAACGCGCTGGTGCAGGGGCGCGAAGAGCCGGGGCTGTCGCCGCTGGTCGGTCGCAGCGGCGAGCTGGCGAGGCCGCCGCTGGTCGACCGCTCGCGGCGCCTGCGAGCGTCGCCGCGGCCGCCGGACTTCGGCTTCACGCTGCAGCCCGGCGAGAAGTTCAAGTACGACATCATCTTTGGCGGCAACCCGACCGGCATCGCCGAGGCCGGGGTGGTGTCGCGCGAGGCGGGGCCGAACGGCTCGCCGGACCGCATCCGCCTCGAGGGCTTCGCGCGCACCAGCGGCGTGGTCGCGCTGCTCACCACCCTCGTCTACGACATGGCGGCCTACGTCGACGCCACGACCGGCGCGCCGCTCGAGACCGGCTCGATCACCCGCCGCGAGGGCCTGCCCGGCTCGTACAAGCGGCGCGAGACGACGACCACGTTCTTCGGCCGCGGCTTCGTCGAGATCCAGGACAAGCGCGACGAGCGGTCGGCGACGCACCGACGGCGCTTGCCGGTCGACACCTTCGACCCGCTGTCGATCATGGCGTGGGTCCGCTCGCTCGACCTCAAGCCCGGCGAGAAGGTCAAGGCGTACGGGCTCGACGGCACGGTGCTGCTGCGCGTCGACATCACCGGCAAGGGGCCGGTGCGGTTCGAGGGGATGCCGCCGATCGGGACGGCCCTGGGGATCGCTCCCGACCAGGTGCAACAATTCGAGGGATCGATCACCCGCGTCGACCGCTACGGGGCTGCAATTCCCGGAAAAAAGTCGTATAAAATGCGGGTCTGGGTGAGCACGGACGGCCGGCGCATCCCTCTGGCCGTCGAGAGCGACATCTGGTTCGGTGTCGTCCGCCTGGTGCTCACGCAGTACGATCCGCCGCGTACGCAGACAAGCTCGACAGCGCCCGCCGGACCGCCTGCTCGGCCCCCGGCGGCGGTTCCGGCCGCCGGGCCCGTGCCCGGATGATGCGCGCCCTGGAGCCGAAACCTTTGTTACACTGCCTCGCGTTTTCGCGGTTTGTCACCGCGATTTGCACGCTCCGCGAGATTGAATATTTCTCCGCCCGACAGGGCCGACCCGCCGAAAACTCCGCGCCGTCATGACCTCGCAACGCTACCGACCCCTCTTCAAGCTCGACGCCGGCGGCATGGCCGAGGTGTACGTCGCCGAGGCCGAGTCGATGGCGGGCTTCAAGAAGAAGGTCGCCATCAAGCGCATCCTGCCCGGCCTCATCAAGGATCAGCGGTTCGTCCGCATGTTCCTCGACGAGGCGCGGCTGAGCCTGCGACTGGCCCACGCCAACATCGTCTCCGTCTTCGACATCGGCGAGAGCGACAGCACCTACTTCATCGTCATGGACTTCGTCCATGGCATCAACATGAAGACGCTGCTCGAGCACCAGGTGAAGCGCGGCGGACCGATGCCGGTGGCGCTGACCGTCTTCATCCTCAACGAGGTGCTGAAGGGCCTGTCGTACGCCCACCGCCTCACCGACAGCGAGACCGGGCGGCCGCTCGGCATCATCCACCGCGACATCTCGCCGCCGAACATCCTCATCTCGTGGAACGGCGAGATCAAGCTGACCGACTTCGGTCTGGCCAAGGCGACCACGCAGCTCGAGTCGACCGACCCGGGCGTGGTCAAGGGCAAGTACAGCTACCTGTCCCCGGAGGCAGCTCGCGCCGAGGAGATCGACGCGCGCGCCGACCTGTACGCGGCCGGCATCCTCGGCTTCGAGATGCTGACCGGCCGGCGGCTGTTCCGCGGCAAGAACGACTACGAGACGATCGCCCTCGTGCGCGCGGGCGAGGTCCCGAGCATCCGCCAGTACAACCCGAACGTGCCCGAGGACCTCGAGCAGGTGCTGTTCAGGGCGCTGCACAAGGACATCTCGCAGCGCTACCAGACCGCCGACGACTTCGCCGAGGCGCTGCTCGGGTTCCTGTTCACGCACCGCCTCAAGGTCTCGGCGCGCGACCTGATCGACTTCTGTCGCCCGGTCCGCGAGGAGCAGGAGGCCGAGCGCCGCCAGGCCGAGACGAAGGCCCAGCAGGAGCGCTCGCCCGGCGGCAACAACCTCATCATCAACCTCATCAACGAGGAGATGCTGCACTTCCGCTCGCTCGGCCAGGAGGAGAAGAAAGAGGCCTCCGCGGGCGCGCAGCCGGTCGTGGCGATCGGCGAGCCGAAGGCGCTCGACCCGAGCCAGCCGCTCGACGTCGACGTGTTCACGCCGGCGCCCGGCGGGGTCACGCCGAACCGCCTGGGGCTGTCGCCGACGCCGACCGAGCCGCTGCCCGACAAGAACGAGCCGTCGCTCGTCGACCAACTCGGGCTCAGCAAGGACGACCGGCCCAAGACGTCGCCGGACAACAAGCTGCCCAAGCGCCCGCCGCCGGGCAATCGCACCATCCCGCCCGACCCGCGCACCGCCCGGCCCCCCGAGCCCACCAACAAGGGCGAGGGCGGCTCGGCGTGGATCATCGTGCTGCTGCTGCTGCTGGTCGGCGGCGGCGTGGTCGCCTTCCTGGTCCTCACCTGACCTTTCGGCCAGGCACGGCCCCTCGCATGCTCGAGAAGCTCCGCGGCATCCGGCCCCAGGTCGCCCCGACCGCGTTCGTCCATCAGGCGGCGACGCTGATCGGCGACGTGGTCGTCGGCCCGCGCGCGTCGATCTGGCCGGCGGCGGTGCTGCGCGGCGACGACGGGGCGATCGTGATCGGCTCCGACACGTCGATCCAGGACGGCACCGTCATCCACGCGACCGAGGGCGTCTCGCACACCACCGTCGGCGCGCGCGTCACCGTCGGCCACAAGGTCATCCTCCACGGCTGCACGATCGGCGACGACTGCCTGATCGGCATGGGCTCGATCGTCCTCGACAACGCGATCGTCGAGCCGTGGTCGTTCGTCGGCGCCGGCACCCTGATCCCGCCGGGCAAGGTGGTCCGCTCGGGCGAGATGGTGATGGGCAACCCGTTCCGCGTGGTCCGCCAGCTCACCGCGAAGGACCGCGAGTGGATCGAGTACGCCTGGACGGTCTACGTCAAGCGCGCCGCCGAGTACCTGGCCGAACGGTCAGAGTGATGCGATGAGCCGGGCTTCGGGGCGGGCGCCGTGCGCCTGTCCCGAGAGACAGGCGCACGGCCATCGGCTCAGCTGCACAGGCCGTTGCACTCGGCGACGCACACCTCGTCGCAGAGGCACTGGATCTGCGCGTTGTAGAGGTCGATCGTCGCGGTCTCGACGTTCTCGCCGCACATGTAGAGGCACTCCTGGGTCTGGCAGCCGCTGATACAGGTCTCGAGCGCCTTGCAGGCCGCGTTGGCGGCACAGGCGTCGTTCTCGGCCTTGCAGCCGCCGGTCATGGACTCCTCGGCGCAGGCGTTGCACGCCTCGATGCCGTTGCAGGTGCCCTCGACGCAGGTGTCGTCGCCGGCGCAGGCCTTGCCGCAGCCGCCGCAGTTGGCGGCGTCGTACTGCACGTCGACGCAGGTGTTGTCGCACACCGCCTCGCCGGGGTTGCAGCCCTGGAACGCGTGGAACTCGGTCGAGCTAGTGACGATGTTCAGGTAGCCGACCGGCTGCACGGTGACGCCGGTGAGCTCGCCCTTGGTGGTCAGGTCCTTGTACACGTCGACGCGCTGGCGCTGCACCGACACGGCGATGTTGACCGCCGGGTCGCCGCCGACCGCCGCCTCGAGCGCCGCGCGCGGGATGTCGAACTTGCCGCTGGGGTCATCGGCCTTGCAGGTGATGGTGCCGACGGCGAAGTCGCTGGAGGTGACGGTCGCGGTGATCGTGACCTCGCCGTCGCCGGCGTTCCAGCGCACCGGCAGCGGGCCGTCGCCGAACACCTCGGCGAAGTCGAGGGCGTCGAGCTTCGGGCTGGTCTGGATGAACTCCGTGCCCGTGAACTCCTTCTCGAACGCCGCGAAGCCGGCGTTGCTGGCGCCCGAGGCCTGAACCGTGGCCGTGCCGCCGGGGGCGAACGGCGAGGCGTTGTCGTCGCTCATGAAGGCGTACGGCGGGAACAGGGTGATCGGGATCGGCGTGCCGAGGAAGGTCAGCGCGCCGGCGTCGAACGACTCGATCTTCTTGCAGCCGGGCGTGTTCGGGGCGGGGAAGTAGCAGACCTCGTCGGCGCCGCACGAGGCGTCGCAGATCCGCAGGCACGTGGCCTCGCAGCTGTCGTCGAAGCCGCAGTACTCGTCGGCGTCGCAGTCGCCGCCGCAGTCGGGCACCAGCGCCAACTGACAGCCGGCCACGCTCTCGGTACAGCCCTGAATTGCGCCGGTGTCGGCGTCGGGGACGAAGCTCGCGGACACGGCCGGGGAGCTGTTGCCGCCGGCGGCCGGGTGGCTCTCGCCGAGGAAGATCGTGCCGAGCGCGTGCGGGCCGTCCTGCGGCCCGCCGGTCGGATCTTCGGTGTCACCGGTGCCGCCCTCGGTGGGGTCGTCGGTGGTGCCGTCGGTGGGGTCGCCGGTGGGGTCGCCGGCGGACGACGGGTTGCTGGTGCCCGGGTTCGAGGTCGGGCCCGCGGTGAGGGTCGCGGTGGCCGTCAGCAGCGGGTTGGAGTCGTCACCGCAAGCGGTGAGGGAGAAGAGGCCGAAACCGGCCGCGAGGAGCGCGGCGGCGCGGGGGGGAGCGATCGTGTGCTTCAAGGGGTCCATCCTGTGGCCCGCCGTCGACGGAGCCGGGGCCGAGAGCACACAAAGTTCCCGCGCGGTTCACCCCGCTGCGGGCGAAATCCGGCGTGAGCTTCATCCCGAAGCCTGCTACGGGCCGGGCCGGGTCAGCCGGGGATGACGAAGCACTGGATGCTGGTGTCGATGCGGAAGTTCGACTCGGTGGTGTGGCGCTCGGCGTGGAAGATGTCCATCGCGTAGTTCTGGCCGATCGTGATCCCGAGGTAGCCCGCCTGGGCGTCGAGGTCGATCGTGTCGGTCAGCTGCGGGTGCAGCCCGCCGAGGTCGATCGCCAGCTTGCCGTTGATGAACAGCCACAGATCGTCGTCACCGGTGAACGTGAACACCTCGCCGCCCTGGTAGGTGAACTCGGTGTGGATCTCCGTGGTGAAGTGGAAGTTGTGCGGGTTGCCCTCGTTGCCCCAGCCCTGGTCGTCGATGGGGAAGAAGGCGTTGTTCTGGTAGGTGAACTGGCCCGGCGACACCTCCGTCAGCGGGATGTCGATCTGGAACGCCATGTTGACGTCCGGCGTGTCGTTGTACCATTGAGAGAACTCGTTCGGCCCGGTGGTCTGCGGCGTGCCGCCGGCGTGGGCGTAGACCGGCTTGTGGTCGGGCCCGAGATCCTGCTGGACCAGGCCCTCGTAGGCAGTGTCGCCGCCGAAGCTCTCGAAGTCGGGGTGGCTCGTGCGGAAGTCGCGGATCGTCGCCTTCATCACCGGGTCGCACTCCGGCGGTTCGAAGCGGTGGTGTCCGGCAGCGAGGTGGCTGTCATCGGGAAGGTCGTGCTCGTGCTCGTCGTCGTGGTGTCGTCCGGGCCGGTGGTCGCGGTCGTGGTCGGCGGCTCCGTCGTCGTCACAGTCACCGCCGTCGCCGAGCCGTCGCTGCCGCCGTCGGTGAGCGTGCCGGCCTCGCTGGCGCTGGCGCTCGCGGTGGAGTCGGTCGCGGTCTCGCTGGCGGAGGCGGCGCTCAGCGAGTCGATGCCGGTCTGCCCGGTCGAGTCGGTCGGGTCCTTGCCCTGGCCCGAGTCGCCGCAGGCGGGCAGGAGCGGGGCGATGGCGAAGATGGTTTTAAGGACATGTCGCATGGTGTACTCGCTTCCACGGGTGATGCGGCCGGACCTACCACCGCGGTGGCGCAGCGCCGGTCTGCGGGCGACGGGGGCCCGCTCTGGCGCGAGCCGCCGCGCCGCGGTCGGGTCGGTTCGTCCGCGGCGAAGGACGCGCGGGCCGGGGGCGGCGGGGCGCTCGGAAGTCTCTTCGGACATGACCGAAGAGCCATGTCGAAGATAAAACCGCGCGAGCGCACCAGCCACGCCGACGAGGATAGCTCGCGCCGCCGCTGCGATCGCGGGGGGATGCACCCGCGGGCGTTTCGAGCGGTCTCTGCGCACTTGACGCGACGTGCCGCGGGCGGTAGCCCCGCGGCTGAACAAGCCGCAGCGTGCGGCTCCGAGGCCGCGCCCATGTCGTCGTTCGAGCTCGTCGAAGTCCCTCTCAGCGACCGCAAGCTGGTCGAGCGGTTCATCCGGGTGCCCTGGTACGTCCACCGCGAGCATCACCCGAGCCCGCGCTGGGTGCCGCCGCTGTTGATGGACCGGCGGGACTATCTGAACCCGGACAAGAACCCATTTTTCAAGCACGTGCAGGCGGCGTTCTGGATCGCGCGCAAGGACGGGCGCGACGTCGCCCGGGTCGCGGCGGTCCGCGACGAAGACTTCGTGAAATTCCATGGCCTGCAGACCGGCTACCTCGGCATGTTCGAGTGCCCCGACGACCCCGAGCTCGCGCAGGCGCTGGTCGACACCGCCAAGGCGTGGCTCGCGGCCCGCGGCTGCACCGCGATGATCGGCCCGTTCGAGCTGTCGATGAACTACATCTCGGGCGTGCTGGTCGAGGGCTTCGACCGCGACCCCGGCATCAACTTGCCGTACAACCCGCCGTATTACGACCGCCTGCTCCAAGGGACAGGTATGGCCAAGGCCAAGGATCTGCTGCACTGGGGCATCGACCCGCAGCGGCCGATCCCCGAGCGGGTGGCGAAGATCGCCGCCAAGGTCGCCGAGCGGCGCGGCATCACCATCCGCGACATGCGCTTCGACGACTGGGACGCCGAGGTCCTGCGCTCGCTCGAGGTCATGAACGACGCGTGGGAGAAGAACTGGGGCTTCGTCCCGGTCGGGCGCGAGGAGTACCTGCACATCGCCAAGGACCTCAAGATGGTCCTCGAGCCCGGGCTGCCGATCATCGCCGAGGTGAAGGGCGAGCCGGTCGCGTTCGTGATCACGATTCTCGACGTGAACCCGGTCCTGAAGAAGCTGGACGGCCGGCTGTTCCCGTTCGGGATCGTGCGCCTCCTGTGGGACTTGAAGGTGCGCAAGGTCGTCAAGGGGGGGCGGCTCATCCTGCTCGGGATCAAGGCCGCCTACCGCGGCCAGGGCATCGACACGCTGCTGTTCCTCGCCACCCACCGGGCCGCGCAGCGGCTCGGCTGGACCGAGGGGCAGATCGGCTGGACCCTCGAGGACAACGACCGGGTCAACGCCGCCGTGAAGAACATGGGCGGCTACCCGATCGCCAAATATCGCGTGTACGAGACCACGCTGTGACCCCGCTAACGGTGGCCGGCGCGCGCGCGGCTTCCGGTCGCGCTCCAGTTGCGATATAGCCGCCGGTACTCCGGGGAGCGCCGTGACCGAAGCCGCAAGACCCACCTACGAAGCCGTGCTCGCCAAGATCTACGCCTACTTCGACGAGAACCTGGCCGAAAAGCCAGCCGCTCCGGTGAGCGAGCAGTCGCACCTGATCCAGGACCTGCGGCTCGACTCGATGCAGAGCTTCGAGATGGTGTCCGACCTCGAGGACCACTTCGGCATCACCATGCCGATGGAGCTGTTCCAGCACGTGGTCACCGTCGGCGACGTCGCGCGCGAGGTCGTCAAGGTCATCGCGCAGGAACGCGGCGAGGCCTGAGCGCGATGACGCGACCCGAGACGCTCACGCAGGCCCTCGACGCGGCGACCGCCCGCGCCGACTTCGGTTACTCGCACCTCGTCCAGGAGAAAGACCCGGTCAGGTTCCTGTCGTACGCCGAGACCGCGCGGCGGGCCCGACGCTTCGGCGCGGCGCTGCAAGCGGCGGGGGTCCGCGCGGGCGAGCGCGTCGGCCTCATCCTCCCGGACTCGTCCGAGTTCGTCGAGGCGATCTTCGGGGCCATGTACGCCGGCGCGATCCCGGTGCCGGTGTACCCGCCGATGAACCTCGGCCAGTTCGAGGGCTACCTCGCCAACACCACGCACATCCTGCGGCAAGCCGGCTGCTCGCTCGTCGTCACCGACGCCAAGGTGCGGCCGATCCTCGGCAAGCTGATGAGCAACGTGCCGAGCGTGCGCGCGGTCGAGGTCTACGCGTCGTTCGTCAAGCAGGTCGACGAGCGCGCGGCGCCGATCGGCGTCGACGTGAAGCCCGACGACGTCGCGTTCCTGCAGTTCACCTCGGGCAGCACCTCGCAGCCCAAGGGCGTCACGCTCACCCACGCCAACCTGATCGCCAACATCGCGGCGCTCGGCGCCGGCCTCCACGCCGACGGCGACACCGTCGGCCTCAGCTGGCTGCCGCTCTACCACGACATGGGCCTCATCGGCTTCGTGTTCGCGCCGGCGGTGCTGCAGGTGCGCGGGGTCCAGTTCATGTCGCCGCTCTTGTTCCTCAAGCGGCCGGCGCTGTGGCTGCGCCAGCTGTCGGAGCGCAAGGCGACCGTCACGTTCGCGCCCAACTTCGCGTACGGCCTGTGCACCGCGCGGATCAAGGACCACGAGCTGCAGGGCGTCGACCTGTCGCACCTGCGCGTGGCCGGCTGCGGCGCCGAGCCGATCCAGTACGACACCCTCAACGCGTTCGCCGAGCGCTTCGCCGCCTGGGGCTTCAAGCGCACCGCGTTCCTGTCGTGTTACGGCATGGCCGAGCACAGCCTCGCGGTCACCTTCGTCGATCTGCAGGAGGACCTGCGCGCCGACAAGGTCGACCCCGACGCGCTGGTCCACGGCGAGGCGAAGCCGAGCGACACTTCCGACGCGCTCAAGGTGGTCTGCTGCGGGCGCACCTTCCCCGAGCACGACCTGCGGATCGTCGACGCCGAGAGCAACCCGCTGCCGGAGCGCCGCGTCGGCCAGATCGAGCTGCGCGGTCCGAGCGTGATGCGCGGCTACTGGGGCGACGCCGAGCGCACGCTGCAGGTGCTCAAGGACGGCTGGCTGGCCACGGGTGACCTCGGCTACCTGGCCGACGGCGAGCTCTACGTGTGCGGCCGGATCAAGGACCTCATCATCATCCACGGCCGCAACTACTACCCGCAGGACCTCGAGTGGCAGGCCTCGCAGGTCGAGGGCGTGCGCCGCGGCAACGTGGTCGCGTTCGGCATCGAGGACGCGTCGCTCGGGCGCGAGCGGGTGATCGTGGCCGCCGAGGTCCGCACGCCGCACGCCGAGGACCTGCGCGACAAGATCGCCGCCAAGATCCTCGAGACCCTCGCGCTCAAGCCCGACGAGGTCGTGCTGCTGCCCCCGGGCAGCCTGCCCAAGACCTCGAGCGGCAAGCTGCAGCGCAACAAGACCTCGGAGCTGTACCGCGACGGTCAGCTCGGCAAGGGCGCGGTCAAGGCCGGCACGATCGACGTCATCAAGCACCTGGCGACGTCGCGCTGGAGTTACATCCGCGCGGCCTTCGGCAGCCGCGACGCCGAGGACTGAGCGCGCTCGCCCGGCGCGGCCACGCGCTCGCATCCTCGCGGCCACGGTCGCGGCCGCTTTGGCGTATCGTCGCCGGCGGAGGTGCGAGGATGAAGGCACGCGCGTGGAGGATCTTGGGGGCCGGGGTGCCGGCCATGGCGATCGCCTGCAGCACTGCGGCCGGCGCCAACGACACTGACGGCGGGCCCACGGGCAACGCCGCCGACCCGGCCACCTCGATCTCCTCCACCGGCGATCCCAGCGGCCTCACCGCCTCGGCCGGCGGCAGCGAGGGCAGCACCGACGGGCCGGCGCCGACGACCGGCTTCGATCCGACCGGCGACCCCGAGGGCCTCACCACGACCAGCGGCACCACCGGTGAGCCGCCGGCGCCCAGCTGCGACGGTGGCGGCGGCCCGGCCGTCGCCGCCGAACCTGTCCTTTCGTTTACTTTGAAAGATCGCTGGGAAGAGGCCTGGCTCGGTTCGCCCGCCGTGGCCGACCTCGACGGCGACGGCGACAACGAGGTCATCGTCCCGCGCGGCCAGGCCCTCCTGGCCTGGGCCGCTGACGGCGAGGTCTTGTTTAAATTCGAGGCAGAGGGCGGGCGGATCTGGTCGAGCCCGGTGGTGGCGAACTTCATCGGCGGGCCCGAGCTCGAGATCGCGTTCGCCGCCCGCGACCAGGTCTACCTGCTCGACAGCACAGGCGCGATCGCACCTGGCTTTCCGGTCACCTGGGAGGACGAGCTGCGCAGCATCGCCGCCGGCGACCTCGACGGCGACGGCGGCCTCGACATCGCGGTCAGCGTCGGCCACGGCGGTCCGACCGACGTCGTCAATGCCTGGCGCAGCGACGGCACCCCGCTGCCGGGCTTCCCGCCCAACCAGAGCGGCAGCTCCGGCTGCGACGACAAGTGCTACCTGGCCGGCTGCTACGACCAGAACCTGGCCGTCGGCGACCTCGACGGCGACGGCAAGGCCGACCTGGTCGCGCCGCACGACAACGCCTACGCCAGCATCCACAAGGGCAGCGGCGAGGCCTTCGACGCCGCCGACCTGTTCCCCGTGACCAAGACCCCGGGCGTCCGCCACTTGCACGTCCTCGCCGAGGCGATGCAGGGCTACGCCGAGGACGAGGAGACCGCGCTGCAGGCCCACTTCACCAACACCGCGCCGGCGATCGCCGACCTCGACGGCGACGGCCAGCGCGAGGTCGTCATGCTCGCCAGCGTGCAGAACGCGGCCCAGAGCGACCGCGAGAAGGGCGTCGCGGTGTGGGTCGTCGGCGCGGACGCCAGCCGCCGCCCCGGCTTCGATCCGCCGGTGCACCTGCCCGACTACCTCTCGGGTCTGTGGGACTACGGCGACACCAACATCGTCGGCATCACCAACCAGGTCGCGGTCGCCGACCTGCGCGCGGACCATCCGGGCCTCGAGATCGTGTTCGTCGGCTTCGACGGGCGCGTGCACGCGGTGAGCGCCGCGGGCCAGGTGTTGTGGAGCACCGAGTACACCGCCGACCCCGAGGTCGCGGCCGGCGGCGTGGTGATCGGCGACCTCTCGGGCGACGGCGCGCCCGAGGTCGTGTTCAACAGCTACAGCACCGGCGACGACAAGGGCGCGCTGTTCGTGCTCGGCAACGACGGCGCGGTCCAGCACCAGCTGCCGCTGCCGCGCCGCGGCGCCATGCCCGTGCCCACGCTGGCCGACGTCGACGGCGACGGCCAGGTCGACATCGTCGTCTCGCTCAAGGACGCCGAGGACATGGTCGAGAGCGTGCGCGTCTACACCGTGCCCGGCTCGACCGCCTCGTGCCTGCCGTGGCCGACCGGCCGCGGCAACTACCTGCGCAACGGCCTGGTGCCCTGACACTTTCGATGAGATGTCCGAAGGGACATTCTTTCCCGAGCGTGGCGCAGCGGTGAGCATGTCTTAAAGGACATGTCGAATGGGGCGCTCGCGGCGAACGAAGCGATCGGGACATCCTCGCCGTTGCGCCGTGCAGCAGCGGGTGATAGCACTCGCGTCATGAGCGGCCTCGAGGACATCGCCATCACTCGCTGGGGCGCAGCAGGTCCGCGCATCATCCTCGTCCACGGGGGAGCCCAGGGCAGCGAGGTCGGCGGCGAGCGCCACTTCTCGGCGCAGGCCCGGCTGGCCGACCGCGGCTTCGACCTGCTCGTGCCCGATCGGCCGGGTCACGGCCGCACCCCGGCGCCGGGTCGCCCCGACGACGCCGAGGCCGACGGCGAGTGGGTCGCGCATCTGCTCGGCGACGGCGCTCATCTCGTCGGTCACTCGTTCGGCGGCTGCGTCGCGCTCGCGGCCGCGGCCCGGCGCCCCGCGGCGGTCCGCAGCCTCACCCTCATCGAGCCCGCCATGCTGGCGGTCGGCCTGCCTCATCCCGCCGTGCTCGGCTTCGTGCTCCGCACGGTGTTGGCGCTCAAGCTCTCGCGCTCGCCCGAGGCCCGCGCCCGACGGTTCAGCAAGCTCATGCACATCCCGGACGACATCGGCGGCGGCGGCTCGCCCGCGGAGCTCGCAACCATGGGTCAGGCCATCGAACGTCTCAGAGTCCCCGCGCGAGCCGACCTCGAGCGCGAGCTCGCAGGGGTCGTCCAGGCGAACATTCCGCTGATGGTCGTGACCGGCGGCTGGAGCCGCGCCATGGACATCACCGCCGCCAAGGTCGCGTCGCTCGGCCGCGGCCGCCTGGTCACGATCCCGAGCCCGCATCACTTCCCGCAGCTCGTCTCCGACGAATTCAATGAGGGGCTCGCCGCGTTCGTCATGCCCGCCGAAGCTGAGGTTCTTCGATCGACGAGCTTGCGGAGTCGGCGGTGACGCACGCGCCTCGTCGTCGCCGAGTGCAAGTCGCAGGACCGTGGACGTGAAGGTCTCATGCCGCGCTCGTCCTCGTCGTTCGCGCGGAGAGCCAGGATTTGCGGGGTCGAAGCATATGTCCGAAGGGACATGTCCTTTATTAAAATAAAAACCTGCGAACTGCCGTGCGCCTCGCGGTCTCGGCGCCGCGTCTGCGTAGCCGTCTGCACGCCCCGCCGTGCGCGTGCGCCAGCACCTCGTCGCGATCACGGGCCTTCGCCCGCGCAGTTTGCTAGCGTCTTCACCATGCAGGACTCTGCCCACAGTCACCGCGATCTCGTCATGGGGGCGCTGGCCGGTCAGGCCGCGCTGGCCGCTCGCACCGCAGCGCGCGCGCTGTACGACGCCGGCGGCCGCGAGGTCCTCCCGACCGTCGCGCAGGCCGGGCTGCAGACCGTGTTGACGCGCACCGCCACCGGGACCGTGGCAGCGGCCGCGCCGACGCTGCTGGTCGACGCCGCGGTGCAGGCCGGCGCGGCCGAGGTCACCAGCCTGGCGGTGGTCACGACGGCTCGCGCCGCGGGGGCCCAGATCGCGCGCACCGCCGCGCGGGCGGGCGTGGTCGGCCTCGTCGTCGACGCCGCCTTCGGCGCCGCCGAGGGCGTGATGGCCTACCGCCGCGGCACCATGACCGGCAAGCAGGCCTGTGTCCACGCCACGGTCGAGGCCGGCACCGGCGCCGCCTCGACCTCGGTCGGCGTGCTCGTCGCCGCCGGCGCGGTCGCCCTGACCGGCGGCCTGGCTGCCCCTGCGGTCATGGCCATTGGGACAGGTACCGCTCTGGCCGCCAAGCTCGGCCTGCGTCGCCTGTTCGTCCGCAACCGCGCCAGCAAGCCCGCCGCGCCGCTGCCCGCCGCGAGCTGAGGCCCCGTCTTCCGCACCGCCGCCGCGAACGCCAGCGCGGCTCGATGGGCTCGCCAGGCTCGGGGCCCCTCTCGCTACAGCCAGCCGTGATCTCGTCCGGCCCGTGATCGCCTTCATCGCGGCAGTCATTCGCGAACCACGGGCTCGCCCGATCGAGGAGCCGTTCACTGGTGTCGAGCCTGCTGCTCGGCGCCACGAGCTCATCATTCTGCCCCGAGCCCCACTGCCACCCGCCGCGTCCCCATCGCCCAGGACCATCGTTCTGCTGCTGTTCCCCCGCCGGCTCGCAGTCGCGCCCTCGCGCGGCTCGAACCCGCGCGCTGCGTCCTCACCTCTCTCGCCCGAATCGCCTGCTTGTGCCCCTCTGCGGCTTCTGGCAGGCATATGAGGTCTCGTGGCGACAGTGTGCGGAGATTCGCCCCCATGCGTGGGGTGAGCCGTCGGCGAGGCGTGGAGGATGCACATGCGGATGATGGAGCTTGGACTACGGCGATCTGTCTTTTCGACCACCTTGTTGTTGGCGGCGTGCGGTGAGACCGACACGGCCGGCACGGCCAGCGCGAGCGAGGCCACGAGCACGAGCGGCGACGTGCAGACCAGCACGGGTGCGCCGCTGACGACCACCACAGTCGGCGTGACCGACACGCCGACCACGACGCAGGGCATGTCGGGCGGCGAGACAGTCGCGCCGACCACCGGCGAGCCCACGACCGGCGACAGCACCACCACGACCACCGGCGACACCGACACCACGACCACGGGCGAGCCCGATCCGGTGTGCGGCGACGGCCACGTCGATCCGGGCGAGGCCTGCGACGACGGCCCCGACAACGGCGCGGGCAAGCCGTGCAACCTGCAGTGTCAGAGCAACACCTGCGGCGACGGTGACCAGGGCCCCGGCGAGGAGTGTGACGACGGCGCCGACAACATGGACTCCAACAGCTGCAAGGCCGACTGCACCAACAACGTGTGCGGCGACGGGGCCGTCGGTCCGGGCGAGGGCTGCGACGACGGCAACGACGACGACGCCGACGACTGTACCAACGCCTGCGCTCTGGCCAGCTGCGGCGACGGCATCGTCGCCCCGACCGAGCAGTGTGACGACGGCAACGCCGACAACACCGACGATTGCACCGACACCTGCACCGACGCGACCTGCAGCGACGGTCACGTCCAGGACAGCGTCGGCGAGGAGTGCGACGACGGCAGCGACAACGCCGACAACGCCGCCTGCACCACCGCCTGCAAGCTCAACGTCTGCGGCGACGGGGCCCTCTACAACACCGGCGGCGGCGTCGAGGAGTGCGACGACGGCGTCGACAACGGCCCCGGCAAGACCTGCAACGCCGACTGTCAGTTCAACACCTGCGGCGACGGCGACCAGGGCCCCGGCGAGGCCTGCGACGATGCAAACATCGATCCGGGCGACGGCTGCTCCGCGACCTGCAAGCTCGAGGAGTGCGGCAACGGCACCCTCGATCCGGGCGAGGACTGCGACGACGCCCAGAACGGCGACGACGACGACGGCTGCACCGACAGCTGCGAGCTCCCCGCCTGCGGCGACGGCATCCATCAGCCCAACGAGGGCGAGCAGTGCGACCTCGGCGGCCTCAACAGCGACAGCGGCGCCTGCACCGTCGCCTGCAAGCTCGCCACCTGCGGCGACGGCCTCGTCCAGGCCAACGTCGAGCAGTGTGACGACGGCGCCGCCAACGGCCCCGGCAAGCCGTGCAACGCCATGTGCAAGACCAACGTCTGCGGCGACGGCGACAAGAGCCCGAGCGAGGCCTGCGACGACGGCAACCAGAGCAACGACGACGCCTGCACCAACGTCTGCAAGCTCGCCACCTGCGGCGACGGCTTCAAGCAGCCCGGCGAGGAGTGCGACGCCGGCATGAACAACAGCAACACCGGCACCTGCACCCTCGCCTGCAAGAACCCGATCTGCGGCGACACCTTCGTCCAGCCCGGCAAGGGCGAGCAGTGCGACGACGGCAACCTGTCGAGCAACGACGCTTGCCTCAACACCTGCAAGTCCGCCAGCTGCGGCGACGGCGTCGTCTACCAGGGCGTCGAGCAGTGCGACGACGGCAACCAGAACAACAACGACTTCTGCGGCAACCAGTGCGTCCTGCCGACCTGCAGCGACGGCGTCAAGAACGGCACCGAGACCGACGTCGACTGCGGCGGTGCGTGCGGCAAGTGCGGCCTGAACCTGCAGTGCACCGGCGGCCTCGACTGCGCCAGCGGCTACTGCAACGCCGGCAAGTGCGGCATCGCCACGAACTGCAAGGCCATCAAGCAGGCCACGCCGGGGGCAGGCAACGGCGTCTACCCGATCGATCCGGACGGCGCCGGCGCTCAGCAGCCGTTCAACGTCTTCTGCGAGATGACGATCGACGGCGGCGGCTGGACCCTCGCGCTCAAGGCCAACGGCACGCAGAGCACCTTCACCTACGCCGCCGCGCTGTGGACCAACACCGCGACGCACCAGCCGCAGTTCCCCGACCTCGACCACAACGAGGCCAAGCTGCAGAGCTTCAACACCGTGCCGTTCAACGACCTCCTCGTCGGCATGGAGTACCCGATCGGCAACGGCCCGCTGGTGCTGAAGACCATCAAGCTCGGGGGGCTCGTCCGGCCCTCGCTGCAGAACTTGATGAGCGGCGCCTACGTCGCGACCGCCGTCGGCCGCAACGCGTGGAAGAGCTTGATCGACAACAGCTCCCTGCAGCCGAACTGCAACCGCGAGGGAATCAACAGCGTGCCGTGGAACGTCGCGGGCTGGCCGCGGACGCGGATCGGCATCGTCTCCAATCAGGAGAACAACTGCGACTCGCCCGACTCGTATATCGGCATCGGCGGTGACGGGGGCCAGTGCAACGTCAGCGGCTACTCCGTGGGTGACCTCGCCAGCTGCGGCGGCGACAACGGCGACAAGAACCTCGCGGCGTTCGGCGCAGTGTTCGTCCGCTGAGCTCGCTGGGCGCGGCGCCGGTCGTCTTGCCGGCGGCGCGACCCGTTCCCGCGATCTGCGTTGCCGGGCCTGCGGAAGGGCACCATCCTCTCCGCATGCCCCGCGACGCCGAGCCGCACGCTCCTGACGACGTGCGACAGATCGCCACCTGGCTCGACAGCGCAGTGCGGATCCCCGGCACCGACTGGCGGGTCGGCCTCGACCCGCTCCTCGGCCTCGCGCCCGGCCTCGGCGACACCGTCTCGTCCGTGCTGTCGGGCTGGATCGTCGTGCGCGCGGCCGGCCTCGGCGCCTCGCCGGCCACCCTGGCGCGCATGACCGGCAACGTCCTCGTCGACGCCCTGGTCGGCTCGGTTCCTGTCCTCGGGGACATGTTCGACTTCGGCTTCAAGGCCAACCAGCGCAACCTCGCCTTGCTCGAGGGCCACCTCGCCGACCCCGCGCGGCGCCGCGTCGTCGATCGCCGGCTCGTGATCGCCGTCGCGGTGGTGGCGGTGCTCGTCCCTGTCGGCCTCGCCGCGCTGGTCGGCTGGCTGGTGTTCGCGGCGGTGCGCGCGGTCGGCTGGTGACGCGCGGGAGCGAGCGGCGCATCGGCCGAGCTCGCGTCGATTTCGTGAAACCGCGGTGACATCGACGCAGGTTCTCAGCGGCAGCCCGCCCTGCGCGCCGCCAACGCGAGCGCATCGGCTCCGAAGCGGCGCCCGATCTCCGCCTCCATGACTTTATTAAAGCCGTGGGCGCGGAGCTCTTCGACTGCTGCGCAGTCCGACAGCGCGCGGTGCTCGATCCGGTGCTCGTGCCACAGCAGTCGGGCGTAGCGCTCGCGACACGGGGCAGGCAGCCCGAACGTCTGCAGCGCCAGCTCGCCGCGGCTCAGCGCTGCCCGGGCCTCGCGCTCGCCGTGCGCGTACGCGGACGCCTGCAGCGCCTCGAACGCCTTCACTGCGGCCTCCGGGATGCTCGGGCCGTCCCACTCGGCCAGCGGCGGCGGTGGCCCTTCGGGGTGCGAGGCCGCGGGTGAGGGTCCGTGTCCGGCGCAGGCGGCGAGGCTCAGGGCGACGAGCAGGGACCGGCGAGCGGTTGTCATCACGCTCAGAGGGTGACTCGCCGGCGATCGGCTCACATCCGACCCAGATCGGCCCCTTCGGGTTGCCCGCGCCCGCGGACCTGCGCTATGAGCCATCGTCGCACTCCTTGCCACGAACGGCCGCGCGATGCACCGACGCTTCACGATCCTCCCTTCCGTCGTCCTCTGCGGCGCCCTCTTCGCCGCCTGTGGTGGCGGCTCCGAGAGCCCGGCCAAGCCTGCGCCGGCGGCCCCCGCGGCCCCCGCAGTCCCAGTCGAGGCGGCGGCGCCGGCCCTGCCCGCCGTGCCTGCGACGCCCCCGCTGACCGCCGACGAGCGGGCCGCCGCGCCCGGGCGGATCTACTTCCTCGCCGAGCGCGACGGCGGGGCCACCATCGACGTCATCTTGCCCTCGGGACAGGGCGCAAAGACCATGCTCCAGGGGACAGCCGGTGACGGTCCGCCCTCGGTGCTGCCCGGCCCGGTCGCGCCGGGCGGCGAGCTGATGGCGATCATCACCGTCGACGAGCACGAGGGCGCGCACTTCGAGCGCATCGAGGTCCGGCCGCTCGGGGCCGAGGGCGAGCTCGGCGAGCCGCTGTGGCGCAGCGACGCCGCCCCGCAGGTGCGCAGCCCCGCGTGGTCGCCCGACGGGCGCACGCTCGCCTTCGAAGCCGCCTTCTCGAGCTTCCGCGACATCTACGGGGTCGACCTGGCCGACCGCACCAAGCCCAAGCTGAACCGCCTGACCGACCACCCGGCCGGCAACTACGAGCCGGCCTGGTCGCCCGACGGGCGCCGGATCGCCTTCGTCTCCAGCCGCGACGGCAACGCCGAGATCTACGTCATGCACGCCGACGGCAGCGAGCCGCGGCGTGTGACTCACTTCCAGCTCGACGACTGGGGGCCGACGTGGTCGAAGGACGGCGGGCTGCTGGCGTTCGTCAGCAACCGCGAGAGCGCCGACCGGATCTTCCTGTGCAAGCCCGACGGCAGCGAGCTGCGCCGGTTGACCGCGGACAAGTCGGAGCCGGGCAGCGCGTTCGAGCCGGCCGAGGCCGAGCCGGTCTTCACGCCCGACGGCCAGGGGCTCGTGTTCAGCACCCGCACCGGCCCGCAGCAGGGCGCGCTGCGCCGCGCCGACCTGGCGACCGGCGCGATCACCCCGCTGACCGCCGGCACCAGCTCCGACCGCGAGCCGACCTTCGCGCCCGACGGCAAGCTGCTGGTGTTCGCCTCCGACCGCGACGGCGACCCCGAGCTCTACCTCATGCGCCCCGACGGCACCGGCGTCACCCGCCTCACCGAGCGCAAGGGCGTCGACTGGTTGCCGCGCTGGAGCCCGCGCTGACGGCAACTCTGGAAAGCATGCTCTGAAGGACATGCCCGGAGGGGCATGTCTCATCGAGCATGTCGCTCGCGCGAGAGGCCTGCACGCGGGGGGCGACCCCGGCGGCAGGCCTCGCGTGGCGCCTAGGACTTGCTCAGGTCGCTGCCGGCGCGGCGTTCTTGGCCTCGGACTCGGCGCGCTCGCGGGCGATGCGCTCGCTGTCCTTGGCGTAGGCGAAGTCGTCCGGCTTGGGCTTGCGGATGAACAGCAGGTACACGCCGGCGGCGAAGATGATCATCGTCGCGTAGTGGGCGGTGGTGAGGCCGAAGTACAGCTTGTCCTTCTCGCGCATGAAGTCGAGCGTGAAGCGGAACGGCGCGTAGAGCAGGCACATCAGGCCGGTGATGCGGCCCGGGGCCGACTTGGCCCAGCCGAACACGAAGTGCACGAACAGGACGATCGGCACCAGGTACATGAACTCGAGCAGGCCGTTGTCGAAGCGGTACTCGCCGCCGGGCCACGGGCCGACCGCGAGCGGGTGCGACGGGTCGACGATCGCGCCGGGGTGGTCGTGGACGAGGGCGCAGCCGAGGCGGCCGAGGGTGAAGCCGACCAGCAGGCCGAACACCAGCATGTCGGACCAGATCAGGTACGGCTGCTTCACCTTGCGCAGGTACCAGAAGAACCCGACCAGCGCGCCGAAGAACCCGCCGACGCTCGACAGGCCGTTCCAGATCATCAGCAGCACCGCGGGGTTTCGGGCCACGTCCTCCGGGAAGTAGAACAGCACCGAGACCCAGTGCGAGATGACGAAGCCCGTGATCAGGATGTAGAACATCAGGTCGCGCGCGATGAACTCGTCCATGTCGCGCTTCTTCGCGAACGCCAGGCAGCGGTGGTACCCGAGGATGACGCCCACCGCGACCAGCGGCCCGAACACCTGCAGCTTCAGCGGCCCGATGACGGGAAGATCGGCGATCAGCTTCTCGGGCGGCTTGATGTACGGGATCAGTTCTTCGAGCATCGGAGCCGCAAGGTAGCCGAACCCCCCCGGCCCTGCAAAACCCCGGGCCTCAGCGCGCGCCGGGCCCGGAGCCCGGCTCGCCGTAACCTCCGCCGCCGGGCGTCTCGATCGTGAGGCGCTGGCCGGCCTGCACCGTGATTCGCGCGCGCCCAGGCAGCTCCGCCCCATCGAGCAGATTGCGCCCGCAGGCGCCCGCAGCCCCGCCTGCGAGCCCGAACGGCGCTCTGCTGCGCCGCTCCGCCACGATCGAGACTTCGATCCCGCCGCGCAGGAATTCGAGTTCGCGCACGAGCCCGTCGCCCCCGCGCCAGCGCCCGATCCCCCCCGAACCGCGGCGCAGCGCGAACCGATGCACGCGCACCGGAAATCGCGCCTCGAGCACCTCCGGGTCCGTGATCCGCGTGTTCGTCATGTGCGTGTGCACCCCGGACGCGCCGGCCTCACCGGCGATTGCGCCGCTGCCGCCGCCGATCGTCTCATAGTAACCAAAGCTGGCGTCGCCGAAGCTCAGGTTGTTCATCGAGCCCTGGCTGGCGGCCGCGGCCCCCAGCGCGCCGAGCAGCACGTCGACCACTCGCTGCGCCGTCTCGACGTTGCCCGAGGCCACCGCAGCACCTGTCTCCGGGGACAGGATCGTCCTCGCGGGCAGCACCAGGTCGACCGCGCGCAGGCAGCCCGAGGCCAGCGGGATCGGCCGCCCCGCCAGCAGACGCAGCACGTACAATAGCGCCGACACCGTCACCGCGCGCGGCGCATTGAGGTTGCTCGCCGACTGCGGCCCCGTGCCCGTGAAGTCGACGCCGAGCCGCGCGCCGCGGCTCGTCAGCGTCACCGCGATCGCAGTGCCGTCGTCGAGCGCGTCGGTGAACGAGCGCGCGCCGGCCGGCATGCGCGCGATGAGCTCGGCGACGCACGCCGCCGCGTCGTCCTGGATCGCCCGCAGATAGCTCGCCAGGCCCGCGCTGCCGCAGCTCGCGGCGAGCTCTCGCAGGAGGCGCGCGCCGGCCTGGTTGGCCGCGATCTGCGCCTCGAGGTCGGCGAGGTTCTCCTCCGGGCGGCGCGCGGGCCATGTCCCTTGGGTCAGGATCGCCAGCACACCGTCGCGGTCGAGCTGCCCGCCGCGGACCGCAGGGAACGCGCGGAACACCACGCCCTCCTCGGCCAGAGTGCGCGCGTCCGGCGGCATCGAGCCGGGCGTGATGCCGCCGACGTCGGCGTGGTGCCCGCGATTGGCGACGAACCCGCACAGCGCCCCCGCGGCGTCATGGACCGGCGCGATCACTGTGATGTCGGGCAGGTGCGAGCCGCCGGCCGCGGGATCGTTGGTGACGAACACGTCGCCGATCTGCGGCGAAGGGTGCGCCGCCAGCACGCCGCGGATCGACTCGCTCATCGCCCCGAGGTGGACCGGGATGTGCGGCGCGTTGGCCACCAGCCCGCCCTCGGCGTCGAACACCGCGCACGAGAAGTCGAGCCGCTCGCGGATGTTGGTCGACAGCGCGGTCCGCTGCAGCACGACGCCCATGTGCCGGGCGATGCCGGAGATCCGCGCCCCCATGATCTCGAGGCTGATCGGGTCGACCTCGCCGGCGCGAACCGGTTCGGCGCCCGCCACGTCGCGCGCGACCAGGCAGCCGTCGGCCGCGAGCTCGGCGACAAAGCCGGGCTCGAGCACGATCGTCGCGGTCGCGTCGAGGATCAGCGCCGGCCCCGCGACGACCTGCCCGGCCGCGATCGCCTCGCGCCGCAGGGTCGGCACCTGCTGCCACTCGCCCGCGATCCACATGTCTGAAAGAGCAGGTACTTCGGGGCAGCCTGTCTCTTCGGGCACCTGGCTGCCGACCGCCTCGCCGGTGACCACCAGCTCGACCCGCGCGCTGACGACCTCGATCGGGTGACCCGGCCGGGCGTAGCCGAACTCGCGCGCGTGGGCCTGCTCGAACGCCGCCCGCAGGCCGGGGCCCCAGGGGACCGTCAGGGTCACGTGCGTCCCGCGGTAGCGCAGGTCGACCCGCTGCGCCGCCGCCACCTCGAGGTCGCTCTCGGCCGCCAGCGTCGCCCGGCCCTCGTGCTCTAGCCTTTGGAACATGTCCGAAAGGTCCAGTGATTCTGCGAGCTCGATCCCGCCGACATCGGCCTGGCCGTGCCAGCCGGGCCGGGCCGCGCCGATGCCGACGGCCGACAGCACCCCGGCGAGCGGGTGGAACACGAGCGTGCGGATCTGCAGCGCCCGCGCCACCGCGCACGCGTGCTGCCCCCCGGCGCCGCCGAACACCACCAGGGCGTGCTCGCGGACGTCGTGGCCGCGGCGCACGGTGACGTCGCGGATCGCCGCGGCCATGCGCTCGTCGGCGATCTGCCGCAGCCCCTCGGCGACCTGCAGCGGCGACATCGCGGCCCCGCCGGCGTTCACCTCCTCGGTCAGCGCCTCGAGGCCGGCGAACGAGCGCTCGCGGTCGAGCGCGAACGGGAAGCGCGCCGGGTGCAGGCGGCCGAGCACGAGGTCGACGTCGGTCAGGGTCAGCGCCTGCGCGGCGCTTCGCCCGTAGCACATCGGCCCCGGGTCGGCGCCGGCGCTGTCTGGCCCGACGGACAGCTTGCGATCGCGGTACCTGCACATCGATCCGCCGCCGGCCGCGATCGTGTGGACCGCCAGCATCGGCGTGCGCAGGCGGACGCCGGCCACCCGCGTCTCGTAGCTGCGCTCGAGCTCGCCGCCCCAGCGCAGCACGTCGGTCGAGGTCCCGCCCATGTCGAAGCCGATCACCTGCGGCAGGCCGAGCCGCGTCGCGATCACCGCGCACGCGACCGCGCCGCCGGCCGGCCCCGACAGCACCGCGTCGCGCCCGCGGAACCGCTCCGCCGCGCACAGGTCGCCGCTCGACTGCATCAACTGCAGCTCCGCCGAGCCCAGGCGCTCTCGCAGCCCGCGCACGTAGGCCCGCAGCAGCGGCGTCAAGTAGGCGTCGACCACGGCAGTCTCCGCCCGCGCGAGCAGCCCCTGCGCCGGCGCCACCTCGTGCGACAGCACCACCTCCTCGAACCCGGCCGCCCGCGCGGCCGCCCCGACCTCGCGCTCGAGGCCGCCGTCGCGGTGGTCGTGGATCACCGCCACCGCGGCGCTGCGCAGGCCCTGCGCGTGGATGTCCCGGAGAGCATGCTCCAAAGAACCTGTCTCGGGAGACACAATCACCGCGCCGTCGGCGGCCCGGCGGGCGTCGATCTCGACGACCGCGGCGGGCAGCGGCGGCGGCTTGTGGATCGCCAGCGCGAACAGCTCGGGCCGGGCCTGGTCGCCGATCTCGAGCAGGTCGGCGAAGCCGCGGGTGATGAGCAGGGCAGTGGGTGCGCCCTTGCGCTCGAGGAGGGCGTTGGTGGCGACGGTGGTGCCGAGGCGGATCCTGCAACGCGGCAGGGGCTCGTGGTCGGCGAGCCCGAGCAGCCCGCGGATCGCCCGCAGCGGCGCGTCGTCGGTCGACAGCACCTTGATCGCGCGCAGCCGGCCGGTGCCCGGCGCCCGGCCGACGCAGTCGGTGAACGTCCCGCCGCGATCGATCCAGAACTCCCACAGCTCCTCGCGCATCGCGGTCTCCTTACCACGTCGCCGCGCCGCCGCTCACTCGGGCCGCTCGGCCAGGTTGAGCGTGTCCCACAGCGCCTCCCATACCTCCTCGGCCATCATCGACTCCTTGCGCCCGGGGTCGGTCGCGATAGGCGCGGCGATGTCCCAGTGGACCACCTCGCCGCGCCTGCCGTCCCGCCGCTCGATGATCATCAGCTGGCCGTCGAACCCGCCCGGGGGCGCGAATTTCGCCTGGTCCGGCAGCTTCCACGCCGGCTGTAGCTTGGCCGCCACCATCGCCCAGTCGACCGGCTGCCTCGGCTGTGGCCGACACATCCCGAGGCCGTGGCCGGTGCGCCGGTCGACGCAGTCGATCCAGTCGCGGTACTCGGCGAACACGCCGTCGTCCTCTTCTTGCGTGGGCGCCGACCAGAACACCCACATCTCGCCGGTGACGCCGTCCTCGCCGCTGCGCACCTCGACCAGAGCGCGCCGCGCAGGGGTCCGGATCCACACGCGCAGCTCGGTGTCGAGGGCCCCCAGCCGCGCCTGCGCCAGCGGCGGTGCGCCGCGCAACAGGTCGGCGCGAGCCAGCTCGTCGATGCGGGCGGCGAGCCAGTCGACGGCCGGCAGCTCGCGGACGATGGTCGCGTCCCGCGGCGCAGCACAACCTGTCCCAAAAGTCCAGTGGAGGCCGAGGAGGGCCGCGGCGGCGAGCCGACGAGACGAGACATGCATCGCAGCGGCGATCGTAGCGGGACGGGCGAGCGTTGCCAAACCGCGGGGGACGTGCCAACTATGCCGACCTCGGGCGATGACGACCGGCGAGAAGATCTTTCGTCAATTGCGGCGCCGCGCCAATCAGATGTTCGCCCGCCTGCGGCCGCCGCCGGCCGCCTTCGTCTACGGCCCGCACTACGAGTGCTCGTGGCCGGGCTCGGCGGTCGACGAGGTGCGCGGCGAACGGATCCTCACCGCCCTGGCGGCCGAGGGCCTCGTCACCTTCGAGCAGGTGCGGCGCCCGCCGCTGGCGACGTACCACGCGATCCGTCGCGTCCACGACGACGCCTACCTCGACGCCTGTCAGCGCCCCGAGGTCATGATCGACATCCTCGGCGGGCTCGACGTCAGCGAGGTCGACACTGCGCGGATCCTCGACCTCCAGCGGGCGATGACCGGCGGCACCATGGCGGCCACCGACATCGCACTCGGCACCGGCAAGATCGCCATCAACCTCGGCGGCGGGTTCCACCACGCGCACCGCACGATCGGCCGCGGCTTCTGCGTGTTCCACGACGTCGCGGTGGCGATCGCCGAGCAGCGCGCGCTCGGCTTTCACGAGCGGATCCTCGTCGTCGACCTCGACCAGCACGACGGCGACGGCACCCGCGCCCTGTTCGCCGACGACCCCAGCGTGTTCACGCTGTCGATCCACAATCAGCACTGGGGCGACACCGAGGCGATCGCCTCGACCAGCGTCGCGCTCGGCGACGTCGTCGGCGACACGCTCTACCTCGAGACGGTGCAGCTGCACCTCACCGAGGCGCTGCGCCAGCACCGGCCGCGCCTGATCTACTTCCTCGCCGGCACCGACCCGGCCGTCGGCGACCGCATCGGGGTGTGGCAGATCAGCGCCGAGGGCATGCTCGAGCGCGACATCGCGGTGTTCGAGGCGATCCGCGAGTTCGCCCCGGACGCCGCGGTGGTGATCTGTCTCGCCGGTGGTTACGGGCCGACCACCTGGCAGCACAGCGCGCGCAGCTTCGCCTGGCTGCAGAGCGGCCACCGCGGGTTCGAGCCGCCCGACAACGACGAGCTGACGCTGATGCGCGCGCGCCACTACGCGGCGCTGCTCAAGCCGTCCGAGCTCACCGGCGAGACCGAGGACCTCGGCCTCACGCTCGAGGACCTGGTGCCGAGCCTGGCGGCGGCCGCCCGCGAGCCGCGGTTCTTGGGCTACTACTCGCGCCAGGGCCTCGAATTGGCGCTCGAGCGCCACGGCTTCCTCGGCCGCCTGCGGAACAAGGGCTTCCAGCCGTCGCTCGAGTTCAACCTCGTCGACCCGCAGCGGCACATCCTCAAGATCTTCGGCGACGCGGAGCACAAGGAGCTGCTGTTCGAGCTGGTCGTACGCCGCGACCGACGGACGATCCCCGGCTTCGAGCTGCTGGCGATCGACTGGCTGCTCCTGCAGAACCCGCGGGAGCATTTCTCCGAGGACAAGCCCGCGCTGCCCGGCCAGCGCCACCCCGGCCTCGGCCTCTTTGAGGAGACAGTCGCCCTGCTGATCATCGCCTGCGAGCGCGTCGGCCTGGCGGGGCTGGTGGTCACGCCGTCGCAGTATCACCTCGCGGTGCAGTGGCAGAAGCGGCTGCGCTTCGTCGACCCTCGCGCCGGCGCGCGCATGCGGGCGATCCGCGAGGCGCTGCCCGGCGCGAGCCTCACCGAGGCCGCCCGCGCGCTGCAGGAGGGCCACGTCGTCGACCAGTCCGGAAGGACATGTTCGTATGAACCCTCGCCGATGATCTTCCCGATCTCCGACGAGCTCAAGGCCGAGCTCGACCCCGAGAACTACCTGCGCGCGATCGATGAGGCCGCCGACGAGTTTCGCTTCCAGCTGTCGTCGCCGCGGTGATGGGGTCTTGCTCGCCGCGTCGATGCATTCGGCTTCCGACTGTCGTCGCCAGGTCTTGGTTCCAGCTGTCTTCGCAAGATCGAAGAGCCCGCTTTTGGGCTGGCGCTGAAGGGTCCGCTCTCGGGGCGTGGTCGACCTGCTCGAGCGTACGCCGTCAGACGGGATCGCCGCGCTGTCCGGCTCCGCCTCCCGCAGCTGCGTGGCCGGGTCTACCCCGCTCGGGGGGACGTCGCGGCGCTGACGGGTACCGAGACGAGCGTCGCGCGGATGCGCGGCCCTGCGCGCTGCGCAGGGCGCATTCTCGGTTACGCTGTCGGCATGGCGTCGGCGTGCAATCTCTGGCTCCCGGTCGCGCTCATCGTCGCGCTCGCAGCGAGCGCATGCACCGGTCACGAGGTGGCCACGCGGGCGCGAGCGCAGCCCGTCACGCCCGCGACCTCGGATGAGGCCGAGAAGCTCGTCCCGTCGTCGCCCGCGCCGCAGGTCGTATTCGCCACACCCCGGCCGTCACCTGCACCGCAGGCCGCAGCCGTGCAGCCTCCGGCCGAGGCCGCACCGTCGGGGTGGTTCCAGCCCGGCCGCTACGCGGTCGACGTTCACAAGAAGCTGTCGGGCACGCACGCTCGCAACTGGCTCAGCGAGGACAGCCGGGCGTCGTTCGTGTTGAGCCTGGACGCGAACGGCCAGGCGGACGCGTGCCGGGGCATCCGCACGCGCAGCAGCCACTCCGGGCCCGGGGTCAACTCGTTCTCGAGCACGGCGCATCAGCAGGGCTACCGCGGCCGCTGGGAGCTCAAGGGCGAATGGCTGCACGTCGAGCTGAACGTCGACGACGGCCGCTGCGGCCGCCAGCAGCTCTACGAGAACCTCCAGCCGCAGCGCTGGCTGCTGCGCTGCCGCAAGCTCGGGGCTGGGGAGCATTCGCGCTACACGGAGCGGCTGCTGGCGTGCGCCCTCGACAATCCGCAGGAGCACCAATATCAGGAGTCGTTCGCGTACTTCGTGCCCGAGGTGATCGCCGGCGACTGGCTGCTGCTGGCCCCCAGCGACGGCCTGCGGGTCGATTGGCTCGACGACTCGGTCCCGCCCGGGGCGAACCCGTCGCAGGTGGCGCTGAAGCCGGCGCAAGGGCGAGTGGAAGACGACACTTGGACGAAGCCGTGAACGACCGCGTTCGTTTCGAATAGAAGCGGTGGCATGTTCGCGGCACCAGGCCGCGAGTGCGACGCGCTCTGCGTTCACGCAATCTCGCCGGCGTAGCGTGGCAGCTCGAGGCGGCGAGGCGCGGCTACGACTGCTCAGCGCTCCTGCTCGAGCACGAAACCGTCGTCGATGCAGTAGAGGTGGGCGAGCTTGTTGCAGCGCTGGTTGAGGTAGCTGGTCCACCATCTCTCGTCGCGCCAGCTTTCCCAGTCTGGACCGTCCTCGACGGCCAGCGCGTTCAAGCCCTGCCGCGCGGATGAAAGATCGCTCGCGGAGATCCACGTCTCGCAGTGATCGGCGATGCTGAAGCTCTCGCCGAAGGCCGAGGTGTGGGTCCACACCGGCTGCTGAACCAGCACGTCGCCGAGTTCGGTGCGGGCGATGCCGATGTGGGGCCCGTTGTCGACGAGGTCGAGGAGATCTGCGGCGACGACGAGGCCGCCGCTGAGGATCAGCGGGACAGCCAGGTCCCACTGCTCGAAGCGCGACACCGGTGATTGAAAGTCATCGCTGATCCACGCACGATAGGCGTTCGAGTGCGGCAGGCCGGCCTTGGAGGCAGCAGCATGGCACTTGAGGTCGGCACCGGACACACCGCCGAGGTCTCCGTCGTACGCCTGCGCGGTGATGAACAAAAGTCGGCCGTAATAGCCACAGTGGAGATCGCACGGGGCAAACTCATCGTCCGTGATGCCCGAGCCGTTCTGCTCCCCGCGATCGCAGAGCTCGTGAGCGGGATCCACCACCCCGTCACCGCAGCGGGCGGCCCAGTGGCAAGTATCAGGCCGGCAGCCGCCGTATTCGTCGCTGTTGCCGGCGCCCATGTCGCACTGCTCGACGCCCTCCCACACGAGGCTGTCGCCGCAGGTGGCGAGCTTGCACTCGATCGTGCAGCCGGCGTCGTCGGCGTTGGCCTTGCCGAAGTCGCACTCCTCCGCGCCCTCGGCGATGTCGTCGCCACAGACCGGCTGATCGGGCGTGGTGGTGGTGCCGTCGAAGCTCGTCGACTCCTCGCTCGTGGAGCCCGGCTCAGTGGTCGTGGGCGCGACCGTGGCTGAAGCGGTCGGGGGCGGGTCGAAGGACGTCGGCCCGCCGCTCGCGCTCTCACCGTCCGAGGCGGGCGTCGAGACGAGAGGATCGTCCGTGCAGGCTGTCCCGAAAGACAGGATGATGAACCCGAGGCGGCGAACCTGCGGCGCCATGATCTACTTCCCCTCGATGCAGTAGAGCCGCGAGAGGAAGCCCGCGCAAGGCGTGGGAGGGTCGGGGTACATCGTCCAGAATTCGTCGGTGGCGGAGGAGCTACCCTCATAGACCGAGAAGTCCGAGAGAGCGCTGCTGGTCCAGTTGTCGCAGTGAGTGCCAGGCGCGGCGGTGCCGTCGGGCTGGGTGCCGGTGAGGACGCCGCCGCCGATGTCCTGGTTGCCGTGCTCGTCGACGTTGATCGGCGCCTCGAGCGAGCCGGAGAAGAATTGCTCGAAACTCGCGACGACGATGACGCCGTCGGTGCGGACGTAGCGGCCGCGCCCGGGGTAGAGGCGGTCGCGGACGTCGTGGTCGGCGTCGGAGAGCCAGGCGATGAAGGTCTTCCAGGTATCGTCGGCGAGGCCGCTCTGGAGGGCGTACTGGCGGCAGCGGCTGTCGGCGCCCTCGAGGCCGCCGAGGTCGCCGTCGTTGTGGAGCGCGGCCGATGCGAAGATCCACCGGTTCTTGGTGCATTCGTGGCAGCGGTCGCCGGCGATGTCGTTGGCGTCGTCGCACTCCTCGTCGCCCGCGACGATGCCATCACCGCACACCGCTTCCGCTGCGTCGGTGGTGCCAGTCGTGGTGGTGCCGGGGTCGCCGGAGGTCGAGTCGGTGCTCGCGGCCGTCGTGGTGCTCGCCTGCGAGGTCTCGCCGTCGCTCTCGCTCGCGCTGTCTCCGTCCGTCTCGCTCGCGTCCCCGGTGGCCGTCATGACCGTGGTCGACTCGGCCTCGCTCGTGGTGCTCGAGTCGCCCGTCGTCGTCATCGGCGGCCTGTCGATGTACTTCAAGCCAGGCGCCACGCAGCCGCCCAGGAGCAGCGCGGAGGGCAGAAGCAGGCCGATGCGCGACATCGCGCGACGATGTCATGATCGTCGGGAGCCTGTCAACCGCCGCGATCGCGCAGGGCGATCTCGCAGCGAGCGCGACGGACTCGGACATGCATCTCGACCGCATGCGTGCTCGCAATCGCTAGCAAGGCAGTAGAGAAGCCGGAACTCTCGCGGCCGAGGAGCGGGAAGGCGACAGCCACGAGCAACGCATCGAGCGATGCAAGCGTGCAGGTTGGCAAGGCAGTAGAGCCCCACCCAATCGCAGCTATGCTGGAGCGGTACAAGAGTTGCGTAGGCGTCAAAGAAGTAGAGGCACTGGCCGCCATGCTGGAGGATGCGAGCGTGGCGCAGGCGGCAAGGCAGGAGAGAAGCTCGGATGCGCAGGGGAGAGTTCGGGAAGGGAAATCGCGGGCACCGCGAGCCATGCAATGCAGTAGAGTCGCTGAAGCCGGTCTGCCGGGAGCGCTGGCAGCGGCGGATGGCTCCCTCCATGCCGCGACGTACGACTCCGCGGACCGCAAGCCCGAGAGGACATGTCCTGAGAGTCATATGGCGAGAGAGAGGCCCATGCCGCCCTCGTCGTCGGCACGAGGTGCTCGCCCGGCGGGTCGGGGCCAGACGATGCGGTGCTTTTTGATCCGGCGCTTCATCGCCTGCCGGGTGATGCCGAGGCGCCAGGCGGCGTCGACGATGTTGCCGGCGAGCTCGAGCGCCTCGACGCAGACGCGGCGCTCGACGGCATCGAGGTTGAAGTCTTCACGGGACATGGGCGGCCTTGTACCGCCGCCGCTTGGTCTCGCGCAGACCAAGTCCCGACCCAGCAACAGGCCGCATCTGTCGAGGTGGCGAGCGACACCTCCCGCAAGGCGGCCCCGAGCCATAACCCTGAAGGCCCTCACGACCCGCTCATCCCAGCGACGGATGCGAGAACTGCTCGCGTCGGCGGTCTGTCGACCGCTGCGATCGCGCGGGGGAACGCCGTGGGCTCGGACTGTCCAGGGTGCAAGGGCGTAGAGCGAAGCGGAAGCCGACCCTCGGCTTTTACTTCCTGAGCGGACGAAATGAGCTGGCACATCGACGATCAAGAACACGTGCTGTTGACGTGTTCAGATCCGGAGCGCGTCCGGTCGCTGCTCGAGGAAGCGGCAGGCGGTGGTGCGAATCATCCGCGCTGATCCGTGATCAAGCAAACGATGACGCGTGGGCTCGCACTGAGCCCACGCGTGCCTCCGCTGGTCCGCAGATCACGTCAAGCGATCGAGCTCGCCGGTCGTGGGCAATTGCGTATCGCCCTTGAGCGTCACGCTGGTCTCGCCGACCTGGTCGACGTCCGCGCCCATGGCCTTGGCGATCGACACCAGCAGGCGGTTGTGCGGCGGGCCTTGCGGCTCGTCGCCCCACGTCCCTTTGATAATATTCTTCTGGGCCCAGCGGACGTATCGACCCGTTTTAAAATGATTGGTCGCGCCGGCCATCACGATCGGCCACTGGTTCATGCTGTGCTCGCCGGTGCACAGCTCGTTGCCCCACACCACCAGAGTGTCGTCGAGCAGCGTGCCGCTCTCGCTCGGCACGGCGTCCAGCGCCGCCAGAATGTTCTTAAAATCTTCGGCGTGGATCTTGTGGTAGTTCGTCATCACCTGCATCGCCGTCGGGTCGGACGAGGCCTGGTGCGCGTAGTCGTTGTGGAGGTCGCCGGGCGGGGCGCTGACGTGCTCGTTGCGCAGGCCGCTGAAGGCGAGCATCGCCACGCGGGTCAGGTCGCACGACAATGCCAGCGTCGTCAGCGTCGTGAACACCTGGGCGCGGTGGAAGTAGAACTGCGGGTCCTCCCACGGCGGGCCGCCGTCGGGCTCGGTCGGGGCCTCGCAGACGATGTTGGCCAGGTTCTCGAGCTGCTGGCCGAGCGAGTGCAGCAGGTCGCGGTGCTGCTCGACCTTGAGCTTGTCCTCGTCCGACATCTTCGGCGCCAGCGCGTGGTACTGCTCGCGCACGAGGGAGACCACGCTGCTCTGGCGGTTGCGGATCGTCTTGAGGTCGTCGGGCGGCTCGTTGGGGTCGACCGGGCCGTTCGGGAACAGCTTGCTGTAGAGCTGCCACGGGTCCTGGATCCACGGCAGCGCCTTGCCGCTCGGGTCGTAGCTGTAGGCCCAGCTGCCGTGCGACACCTGCAGCGACGCGATCTGGCCCGGCTCGGCGACCGCGCCGGCGACGATCTGGTCGATCGAGGGCCCGGCTGCGAGCGCGACGCCGCCGTCGACCGGCTGCGCCAGAGTGCCGGTGAGGCAGGTGGCGTGGCCCTCCTCGTGCTCGTTGATCCCGGTCATGTGCCCGGTCGCCATGCCGACCCCGTCGAGCACCAGCAGGCGGTCGCGGAAGCCGTGCAGCGGCCGCAAGATCTCGCTGAAGTCGGACTCGCCGAGGGCCCCGAGCGGCGCCTCCCAATCTGTATCTTCGGGCAGGTTGCCCGGGCGCATGCGCCAGTTCTGATAGACGGTGCCGTGCTCCGTCATCAGCATCAGCAGCCGCTTGACCGGGCCCGGCGGCTCGGCGCGGGCGCCTCGCGGCAGCAGCGAGGGCAGGCACAGCGCGCCGAGGCCGAGGCCGAGGCCGCCGAGGAAGCTGCGCCGGCGCAGGCGCGGGGCGCGGAGGTGCGAGGCGGTCATGGGGCCTCCTTTCGGGTGCGGAAGGCGTCACTGGTGACGACGGCGAGGAGGAGGGCGTGGACATCGCCGCTGGACTCGGCGAACTGGGCCCGCAGATCGTCGAGGCTGCACAGGTCGGCCGCGGTGGTGCCGCGACCGAGGGCGTAGCGGTAGACCTGCGAGACCACGCAGTCGTGGGCCTGGGTGCTGGTCGCCAGCTTCTGCGACAGCTCGACCGCGCCGTCGAAGGCGCCGTCGACGTCGGTGCCGATCAGCTCGCCGCTCGCGTCGACCGGCTCGCCGTTGTCGAGGTCGCGCCAGTGACCGAGCGCGTCGTAGTGCTCGAAGCCGAAGCCGACGCCGTCGATCGTGGTGTGGCACGAGGCGCAGTCGGCCTGCGCGGTGTGCTTGGCGTAGCGCTCGCGGTTGGTCTTGGGCTGGCCGGGCTCGCCCTCGTCGGGCGGGTTGGTGTTGACGTTGGCGGGCGGCGGCGCGGGCGGGACGCACAGCAGCCGCGCGAGCACGAACACGCCGCGCTTGACCGGCGAGGGGTGGACTGCGTGCGCGGTGCGGGCGAGGAAGCCGGCGCGCGTGAGGATCCCGCTGCGCTGTGCGGGCTCGAGGCTGACGGGCGCCCACTCGCCGGGCGCCGGGGCCTCGACGCCGTACAGCGCGGCGAGGGTGGCGTCGACGTCGGTCTCGGTGCTGGTGAGCAGCGAGGCGAAGGTACCTGGCCCTTCGAACAGGGTCGACTCGACGAAGCGGTCGAGCTCGGCGCGCATGGCGGTCCGCAGCTCGGGGGTGTAGCTCGGGTAGGTCGCGGGGTCGGGGTTGATGAGCGCGACGCCGTCGAAGTCGAACCACTGGCGGTGGAAGTTGACGAGCGCGCCGCGGGCCTTGCTGTCGTCCAGCATGCGCATCGCCTCGGCCGCGAGGCCCTCGGCCGTGTCGAGGTCGCCGGCGCCGGCGGCCGCGAACAGCTGGGCGTCGGGCATGCTGTCCCACAGGAAGTAGCTGAGGCGCGCGGCCAGCTCGTGACCGGTCAGCGCGACGGCCTCGCCGCCTTCGACGGGCTCGCCGCCGAACTCGAGGAAGTAGAGGAACGCGGGCGACTGCAGCAGCGCCTGGGTGGTGAGCTGGAGGGCGACCGCGAAGTTGGTCTCGGCCAGCTGCTGGTCGAAGAAGCCGAGGAACGCGGCCTCCTCGTCGGCGGTCATGGGGCGCCGGAAGGCGCGCGCGCCGAAGTCGAGGATGAAGTTGTGGCCGCACTGCTGCGGCTCGCCGCCGCCGTCGGCCGCGCACGGGAGGAAGGCCTCGGGCGTGGCCCACGCGGCCTCGGTGACTGCCAGCGCGGCGCGCTGGTACTGCTCGATGAGCAGCGCCGAGGGGGTCTGCACGTCGGCGTTGTTCTCGAAGCCGTTGACCTTCGGGTCGACGGAGATCGTCTGCGGCGGCAGCGTCACGCCGGGGAACAGGTCGCGGACCGTGTTGTTGTACTGCGTGTGCGTGAGCCGCCGCAGCGGCGCCGGGCCGGGGTCGAGCGGGCCCTCGCAGTCGGCGGGCGCACCCTCGGTCGGGTCGACGCCGGTGCCCTCGCTCGTGGTCGGCGTCGTCGTCGCTGCATCGGTGGCGCTGCCGGGACCCTCGGTCAAAGCCGCGGTCGCAGTGTCGTCGTCGTTGCCGCCGCCACCACCGCTACATCCCAGGACCAGCGTGCCACCGAGCATCCATGCTCGTGCCTGTCGCCTGTCGATCATCACCTGTCCTCCCGCCCTCGCCACACGGCGCGGCGATCACAGCTACAGGAGGGCGCAGGGGGTGTCAAACGCGCGTACACGCGCGACGCGAGGCCGCGCGCGACGATGGGGGCGCAAGACACCTTGCGAGGTTCGCAGCGACCTCGTTACCGTGGTGCGGTGCGGCAGATGTGGATCGGGGCGGCGCTGGTCGTCGCATGTCAGGGCGGGAGCAAGGAGTCGGCGGGCGTCGACAACACCAGCGAGGCGACTTCGACGACTTCGACGTCGGGCACCTCGGAGGAGATGACGTCGTCACCGACGACGCCGGGGACCACGGCGATCGAGACGACGACGGCGAGCACGTCGACGAGCACGACCGAGGCGTCGACGACCACGGAGGCGCCGACCGGTACCGACGCGACGTCGACGACGACCGGGCCGCCGCCGGTGACCGCGGTGCCGGTGTTCATCGCCCAGGGGCACTACGGGCGCACGACGATCTCCTGCGACGACGGCCACACGTGGATTCAGGACCAGTCGCAGGACGACGCGGTGCGCTGCTTCGAGGCCGGCCTCGACTGCGACCACAACGCGTTCGCGGGCCGCGGGATCGCCCACGGCGACAAGACCTTCGTGCTCACGTGGGGCTGGGGCGCGCCGGGCTCGGTGGTGCGCAGCGAGGACGCTTCGGCGTTCGAGACCGTGCTCAGCGACACGCCCACGTTCGCCGACATCGCGTTCGGCAACGGCCGCTTCGTCGCCAACAATTCGACGACGCAGATCTCCGACGACCTCGGCAAGACGTGGACCGAGGGCGGTCCGCTCGACATCGGCATCAACACCCGCGCGATCGAATTTTTTCCTCATGACGCCGGCTGGTTCGTGGTGACCGGAGAGAGCGGCGAGCAGCGGGCCGTCGTCCGCAGCGCCGACGGGATCACGTGGACGCCGGCGACGACCCGGCCGCCGCAGTGCGGGGGCTACGTGATCGGCATGGCCTATGGGTCAGGTGTGGGCGTGATGGCCAGCGGCAACGGCCACGTCTGTCGCACCAGCGACGGCGGTGACAACTGGGAGCACGTACCGGTGTCCCAGGGCCTGTCGTCGCCGCCGATCTGGACCGGCTCGGAGTTTTTTGTTTACGAGGGCTCCACGCTGCACCGCAGCGCCGACGGGGCGAGCTGGCAGAGCGAGCCGATCTCTCCGGGCGACATCTCGATCGGCCAGGTCGCGCGCAGCCCCGGCGGGACGTTCGTGGCGACCAACGCCGGCTGGATGGTCTGGTACGAGAAGCAGAAGTTTTTCCGCAGCGAGGACGGGGTGAACTGGGAGGTGCTGCCGGCGGAGGCGTTCGCCGGCAGCCACCCGATCTACTTCATGGCCCACGGCGAGGTGACGCCGGGGGCAGGATGCCCGGCCGAGTAGCTCGTGACGGGCGAGATGACCGCGGGTGCGGTCCTGGTATGTCACGACAGATGTTCGTCCTCACGGTCGAGGACGGAAGAGGTAGGTAGACATGAATGTCCGAAAATACATGTCCTTGAAGACATGGGCGATGCTCGCCTTCGTGGCGGGTTGCGAGCCCGAGAGGGAGGCGTCGGGGCCGGACCTGCCGCCGCTCGCGTGGCACGGGGAGCGGGTATCGCTGGGGACCGACCTCGTGCCGGAGGTGTGCGCCGGCACGCTGGAGTTCCTCGACCGCCGCGTCGCGTGGACGGAGGCGGAGCTCGAGCTGGCACCTCGCGCGGAGGCCATCTCGGTGTGGATGCTGTCATACGACCTGGCGGCGGAGGTGTGCGCGGGCTTCATGCCCAAAGCCGGATGCGCCAAGGGCAGCCGGGTGTACCTGGGCGGTACCTACTTTCGCTCGGCGGTGCGGCACGAGCTCGTGCACGCGCGGCACGCTCAGGAGGACGGCAGCAACAAGCCGCTGTTCAGCGAGGGCCTGGCGCAGGCGATCGGCGGCGGCCGGGGGACGCGGGGGTGCCTGTCGACGCCCGAGTGTATGGCGGTCGACCTCGAGCTCCTGCTGGCCAAGACGCGCTCGCAGGCGCTGGGGCGCGATGGTTACGACGCTGGCGGCGATCTCGTGTATGGGATGCTGAAGGAGTTCGGGCCGTCCGAGGTGCTGGCGCTGTTCGCCGAGACCACCAAGGACACCGCGCCGGAAGAGGTGCGGGCGCGCTATCGCGAGCGGTTCGGCTCGGAGCTCGACGACGACTTCCTCCGCTGGCGGCGCGGGCCGCTCGATCGGTTCGAGCCGATGCACCTCGGCTGCGACGCGCAGCGGGCCCCTGACGGCGGCACGCCCGGCGCGGCGCTGCTGCAGGCGAGCATGGACTGCCGCTCGCCGCGGGTCGTCAATGATTTTGAGACCGCGGATTTTCTCCTGCGCGGGGGCGAGGGGGTGCAGGAGGGGTTCGTCGAGTGGACCTTCGAGGTCACGCCCGAGCTCGCGGGGGCGTTCGAACTCCGCAGGGACGTCCGCGGGCGGCTCAGCATCTCGCTGTGCCAGCCGGATGACTTCGCGTGGCGGTGGGTCGACGTGCACGCGCCGTGGCGCACCGACTCGACCTTGCCGCCGCAGCAGGAGGGTCCGGTGATGCTGGGGCCGGGGCTCTACAGGATCAGCTGGGAGCACCCGCTCGACCCCGCGGCCGACCTGGACGCCGTCCTCGCGCCGGTGTGCAGCGTCGCCGAGCAAGACTGTCCTGACGGACAGGTTTGCACGATCTGGCGCCGCTGCGAGGCGCAGGTCGACGCCCCCGCGCCGCTCGGCGCCGCCTGCGAGCAGGCGCAGGACGGACCGCGAACCTGCGAGGTCGGGGCCCGCTGCGTCGGCGAGGTGTGCGCGGCGGAGTGCGACGATCTCAGGACATGTCCTGAAGGACAGGGTTGTTCGCGCCTGCGGGTGTGCGGCCAGGACTGTACGTTGCTGGAGGACGACTGCGCCGCGGGCTTCACCTGCCTGGCGAGCGCCGAGCCGAAGCTGGCGGCCGCCGGGCGCGGCCAGTGCGTGAAGGCCGACGCAGGGGGCTTTCTGGACGCGTGCGATCCGTGGCTCGGCGGTTGCGGCGAGGGGCTCAGCTGCGAGATGGCGCGGTCTTCGCGTCTGCCTGAGGACGCTCCTTGTAGCGAAGCTGCAGGGTGCTGCGTGCCGCAGTGCGATCCGGGGGCGGCCGAGCCGGGCTGTCCGGACGCGGTGCCGCAATGCGACCCGATCGAGGGCGGCGTCGCGGGCGTGTGTCGAGGCAAAATGTGACGGTCGCGCCTCGGCGCGGAGGCGTGCGGGTCGGCGGGGGCTGACCGGCGCCGGCGCATTCAGACATGTCCCGAAGGACATGTCGATTCATGGCCTTCAGCGGACGCCGAGGCCGAGCAGGGCGGTCTGGCCGTAGACGACCTCGCCGGCGCCGAAGCGCTCGCGCAGGCGGGCGAGCACGTCCTGCTCGAAGGCCCGCCAGCGCTCGGGGGCGAGGCGCTGGTGGAGGAGGGCGACCGGGGCGTTGCCGCGTTTATTAAAGGTCCAGAAGGCGTCGACGTCGGCGAAGCGGAACTCGTGGGTGACGGGCTCGACGCGGACGCCGGTGAAGCCGGCCGCGCGGAGGGCCGCCGCGAACTCGTCGGCCTGGCCGAGCGGGGGAGTGCCGCTGCCGAGCGGGAGCTCGGGCATGACGTCGCGCAGGGCCGCGAACATCATGGCGAGCGGGTGCGACTGTTCGAAGGGGATCCACGAGCCGACGACTGCGCGGCCGCCGGGGCGCAGCACGCGGTGGAGCTCGCGCAGGCCGCGGGCGTGGTCGGGGAAGAAGATCAGGCCGAACATCGAGAAGGCGGCGTCGAAGCTGGCGTCCTGCCACGGCAGGTCCTGCCCGTCGCCGACGCGGGCGTCGACTTCGAGCGCGGCCCGGTCGGCGCGCTCGCGCAGGCGGTCGATCATCGCCGCGGCGAAGTCGAGGGCGGCGACCTGCGCGACCTCGGGGGCGACCAGCAAGGCCAGGGTGCCGGGGCCGCAGGCGACGTCGAGCACGCGCGCGTCGGCGGTCGGGGCGGCCAGCGCGATCGCGTCGCGGGCGTAGGGGCGCAGGAAGTGGACGCCGTGCTCGGCGTACGCTTCGTCGACGAGGTTCCACGGGGCCGGATCGGCGAGAGGCGACTGCGAGGTCATGCCAGACGGTGACAGCCGGGGATGCGCCGGACAAGCGACGGCCGATGTGCGCAAGGTCAATTTTTGCAAACGTATTGCAAGAGTAGATCGTATGCGGGTGAGAACCCTGGCCGCGAGGCACCGGGGCGCAGTTCTCGACGCGAGCGGTGCGGCAGTAGATGCAAGCGAAGGGCTTTTGCAATTTGACTTGCAAGAACGCGCGGCGTACCGTCGCGCCGTGACCGCCGCCGCGCTTCGCCTGTCCGTCGCCGTCGGGCCTGTCGGGCCGGGTGCGGGCCCCGCAGCGCCCGATCGCGGCGTGTCCGGGGCCGACGTGCGCCCGCCCTCGCGCGGCGCGGCGGTCCGAGAACTTGCAAACACCCCGCGTCATCGCGCAAGGAGAGTCGTCATGCCACGTCCGAAGAAGGTCCTCGTCCCCGCCCTCGCCCTCGCTCTGGTCGCCGGTTGCAACGGCGGAGGCGGCGCGACCGGGAGGGTGCAGGTGTTCGTCGAGGCCGAGGACACCATCCCCGAGGGGCTGCAGCCGGGCACCGGCGAGGAGAACATCGTCGACGGGTGGGCCGCGGATTACACCAAGTTCCTGGTGGTGGTCGGCAACTTCCGCGCCGCCCAGAGCGCCGACGCTTCGGCCTCGCTGTCCGACCCCGCGGTCTACGTGGTCGACCTGCTCAACCTGCCGGTCGGCGGGTTCGTCCTGACCGAGTTCGACGACGTCGACGCGGTCCGCTGGGACCGCGTCGGCTACGACATCCCCAACGCCTCCGCGTCGGTCGAGGCGGCCGAGGGCACCTCCGCGGAAGATCTGCAGTTCATGATCGACAACGGCTTCTCGATCTACGTCGAGGGCGCGATCACCAAGGCCGACGGCCAGTCGTGCCTGCCCGGTAGCGACGACTGCGAGCCGGCGACCGAGGTGAAGTTCGCGTGGGGGCTCGCGGCCGGGACGTCGTTCGACGACTGCGCGCCGGAAGAGGGCGACGCCGGCTTCGCGGTGCCGTCGGGCGGGACGGCGCAGATCAAGCCGACCATCCACGGCGACCACTGGTTCTTCACCAACATCACGCAGGGCGCGGAGATCACCGAGCGGCGGGCGCAGTGGATCGCCGACAGCGATCTCGACCGCGACGGCGAGACGACGCTCGACGAGCTGCGCATGGTGAAGGCCGCCGAGGTGTTCACGCCGGAGCTCGGCTACTCGGTGACGGGCGCGTCGATCCCGGTGACCACCGCGTACGACTACCTCGCGGCCCAGGCGCGCACGCTCGGCGACTTCCAGGGCGAGGGCGAGTGTCCGACGCGTGCGGCGCTGTGAGTCGATCGCGCAGGAGCGCGATCGCGGACGCGCCTCGGTGGAGCAATGAGGAACCTCTCGCGTCCGCGGGCGCGTGGGCGCGCGAGGCCGCCGCCGGCCCGAGTTCACACCCGCGCCGGCGCTGTTAGGCTCGGATGGGATGCCGAGCAAGTTCGCGGGGTCGGGCCTGATGATCGCGCTGTTGATGGGGTGTGCCGAGGGCACCATCAGCGACACCGGGTCGATCCCGCTGCCCACCACCAACAACATCACCACGGCCCACCCGAACAGCTCCGTCAGCGACAGCGACGGCAGCAGCGGCGACGGTAGCGGCAGCGAGAGCGAGAGCGGCGAGGAGCCGACGTCGAGCTCGCCGGGGTCCAGCGACCCGATCACCACGGGGACCAGCGCGCCCGCGGGGGTGTGCGGCGACGGCAACGTCGACGCCAACGAGGCGTGCGACGGCGAGTCGCTGGTCGGCAGCACGTGCATGACCGAGGGCTACGGCGCCGGCACTCTGTTGTGCGGGCCCGACTGCAAGCTGTTCATCGACGGCTGCTACACGTGCGGCGACGGCATCGTCCACATGGCCGAGGCGTGCGACGGCTCCAACTTCAACGGCAAGAGCTGCCAGAGCCTCGGCTACGGCGGCGGCAGCCTGGTGTGCGCGCCGAACTGCAAGAGCATCGACACGGCCGGCTGCACGCCGCTGGCGTCGTGCGGCAACGGGGTGCAGGAAGGCGCGGAGCAGTGCGACGGGGCCCAGCTCGGCGGCCAGACCTGCATCAGCCTCGGCTACGACATGGGCGCGCTGGGCTGCACCCCGTCGTGCACGATCGACACCTCGGGCTGCGAGACGCTGATGTGCGCCGGGCAGGGCGAGTTCTGCATCTTCGACGAGAACAACCCGCAGTCGAATTGCTGCCCGGCCGGGGTGAAGGACAACATCCTCGGGATCTGCGACTTCTTCATCTGCTTCTGAGCGCGCTGCGAGTGACGGACGAGGACGACGACGAGGCGATGCCGCGCGCGAGCGTCGAGGCGGCGCTCGCTTGGCTGGCGACGCGAGCACCGCTGCGGCGAGCGCCGCGAGGGGCGCTGCCGGGGGCGATCCTGGCGCTGCGCCACCGCCTGGGTCGCGAGCTGCCGGTGAGCCTGGTGAAATTTTTGGAAGAGCATCACTGGCTCGCCACCAACTCGGTGACGACGCTGGCGGTCGAGGGCAACGGGCGCCGCACGATCGAGGCGGCGCGCCAGGCGGTCGCCGAATACGTGGAGACGACGTGGCGCTCGCTGCCGCAGGTCGACGCCATGGCGCGCGCGAACGGTGAGGCGCTGCTCGCGTGGATCCCAGTGGTCGAGATCGGCAACCCGCTGCCCTTCGGCAGCGCGCTGTTCCTCGACGAGGCAAGCTCGTTCCGCTGGGCCGCGGTGCGCGAGTTCCCGTTCTGCCGCTTCGCCGCCGATTCGACGCCGTCGTTCACGATTGCGCTGTTGACCACGCTCGCCGAGTGGCACGACGGCTGAGCGCGTCGCGAGGCGGCGACCTCGAGGGCGGCGCTTTGCAAGCTCGGACGCGATCACCGCGAGTTGCCGCGCATGCCGATCGCCCTCAATCTTGCGCGTATGCAGCACCGCCGATTGTCACCCCTGAGCCTGCTGTTCTGGATCGGCGTGGCCTACGTGCCCGCTCTGTCCGGGTACTTCTTTGGGCCCGACCGCTGGTACCACCGCCTTCACAAGCCCGACTGGACCCCGCCCGACTCGGTGTTCGGCCCGGTGTGGCTGACGCTCTACGCGACCATGGGCCTGAGCATCTACCTGGTGGCGCGCAAGGACAAGCACCCGCTGGTGCCGTGGGCGATCGGCCTGTTCTTCCTCTACCAGCTGCTCAACGCCGCCTGGTCGCCGCTGTTCTTCGGCCTCCACCGCCCGGACCTGTCGCTGGTGTGCGTCGGGGTGCAGTGGTTCGCGCTGATGTCGATGATCCGCGCGTTCTTCAAGGTCAGTCCGGCGGCCGGGTTGCTGCAGATCCCGCACCTGCTGTGGGTGTCGTTCGCGTTCGCGCTGAACGCGTCGATCTGGAACCTCAACCGTTGAGCCCGGCGGGCGTCGTGGGCTGTCCCCTGGGACAGCCCACGATTACTATCGCCCCGATCGTCTTTCACTGCGCGCGAATGCAAGCGTGCGGGCGAGGCGAACGCGCGATACGTCGCATGTGAACGCGGATTGCCTCGTTCGTCGTCGCCATGCAAGGATGTCTGCATGACCGACAAGACAATCGGATGGAGCTTCGTCGCGGCCCTGATCTGCGGGGCCGCCTGCGGCGGCGGGATGGAGAGCCAGGCCTGCAAGGACTACTTCGCGGCCGTCGAGGCCTGCGCCGCGAAAGCGCCCGCGCCGAAGGGCGACATCTTGCGCAAGATGGCCGCCACTTCGAAGGAAGGCTTCGCCAAGAACAGCAATCCCGTGGCTGTCAGCGAGAGCTGCAAGGGGATGCTCACCAGCCTTCAGGCCGATCCCGACTGCAAGTAACGGTTGATAGCGTGTCCTGAGGACATTCACGCGCTCGCCGGGGCCGCGAGGTCGAGCGGCGCGACGGGCCCCTGCTCAAGGCGCTCGTCCGGCTGGCAGCGGTAGCGGGTGACCTGCCCGTCCTCGGCGATCTGCACGCCGTACTCGCCAGTCCACACGCCGAGCTCCGGGCGGAGGTCGAGCGCGGCGCCGGGGGCCTGCGGGTCGAGCCGGCGTGAGCCGCCGTCCCACGCGACGTCGAGCACGGGCCGACCGGCGCTGCAGCGGAGCGTCAGGGCGGTGAGCGGGGCGCCCTGCGGGGCGCTGCGCGGGGTGAGGACGCGATCTTTCAAGGTGACGAGGTGGAGCTGCGTGCAGCGAGCGGCAGGGTCGTCGCTCAGCCGGCAGCGCTCGTCGAGGCCGGCGTCGTCGCCGGCGCACCACGAGACCAAGGCCTCGCCGTCGAAGCCGCGGCGGAACGGAGGCCGGCAGCGGACGCGGCGGAACTTCGGGGTGGCTGCTTTGGTGGCGCCGCGCGGCAGGTAGAGGTCGGCGTGGCTGGGGCCGCCGTGCCAGGCCCAGACGTCGAGCAAGACACCGGCGCCGACGTCGACGAGCGCGCCCATGTCGGACTGGCCACCGTCGACTCCGACCTCGGCGACGTGGTTATCTTTGAAATCGCCGCCGCGCATTGTGTAGAGGTGATAGCCGGGGCACGCACGGGTGCCGCCGACGACGCGATCGCGGCACTGCACCGGTGCACCGATGGCCGCGATCACTGCGTCGTCGGGGGCGAGGGCGAGCACCCGCACGCGGTCGCCACCCCAGGCCGAGAGAGCGTCGGCGGTGAAGCGATCGAGGACGCGCGCGCCGGTGACGGACAGATCGGGAGCGAGGACGGCGGCGCCGAGCAGGCCGCTCGGTGCCTCGATCTCGGCGACGTAGGCGAGCCACGCGTGGCCCTTCGCGGTGCTCACCGCGAGGTCCACAATCTCGCCCTCGGTGCGCAGGACGTGCCTCGGCGGCGCGAGCGGGCTGCCGCGCGGGTCGAGCTGTTGCGCGACGATCTCGCTGGTCTCGCCGTCGTGACGCGACCACACGACGAGGACGCCGGTGGGGCTGGCGGCGTAGTCGAGCGGGCCGGGCGTCGGGGCGTCGGGAGGCGCGGCGACGTCGAGCTGGGGCGGATCGGCGGGTGCATGCGCGGCCGGGCGCTGCTGGGCTTCGGTCGCGGGCTCCGCGGCGGCGCGCGGCGGGGGATCGAGCGCGGGCCTCGGCGAGCTCGACGGACAGGCGAGGAGCACGAGCGCGCCGGCGGCGTGTCGACGCGAGGCGAAGAGGCGGCCGAGCATGCGGCGAGGGTAACAAGAAGCGCGAGACGTTGGCGACGAGGGCGGTACAATCGCCGCGTGGCGAGCGAGCGACCGCTGCGAGAGCTGGTGAGGAGCCGCGGCGTCGACGATGCTTGCCGCGCGATCGATCCGGACGAGCGGCAGCTCGAGGGCCTGCTCTACGAGGGCCGCCGTGCGACGGTCGGGGACGCGCGCGCGGCCGAGCTGGAGGCGCGCACTCTGAAGCTCGGGCCGGCCGAGTACGCGGCGTGGCGGGTCCAGCAGCGGCGGCCGCTCGCTCACATGATCTCGGGCGCGCCGCTGTCGAGCGAATCGCCGGCGCAGTTCGTGCTCGACGGCGTGGTGTGCCGCAGCGTGTGGAGCTTTTATCAGTGCTTGAAGCTGCAGGAGACCGATCCGTCACGCGCGGCGGTGGCGGCCGGGACGTCGGGGCGGCGGCGGGTCGGCACGGGCGGGCGCCGGTCGTTCCGCTGGCGCGGCCAGGAGATCGCGGTCGGCTCGCCCGAACACGGGGCGCTGATCGCCCGCGCGACCGAGGCCAAGCTGCTGGCCCACCCGTACGTGCGCCAGGCGCTGCTGGCGACCGGGATGTCGCTGCTGTACATGGGCCAGGCCGGGGTGACCGCGCTCGGGCGCTACATGCCGCTGGCGCTGATGGTGCTGCGATTCAGGCTGCAGCAGAGAATGATGTGAGATGTTTGATAGAACATGTCATGAAGAGCATGTTCTGAACGTCATGCGAAGCGGCGGGCGAACGGGCCCATGGTGCGCTGCTCGAGGCTGGTGTCGAGGACGGCGAACACCACGCGCTCGAAGGTGCCGCGGAACGGGCCGGTGAGGGCGGCGTGGAACTGGCTGGCGACGAGCTCGGGGTCGCAGCCGAACGCGCCGCAGCCCCAGGCGCCGAGGACGACGCCGTCGTGGCCGTGGCGAGCGGCGAGGGCCAGGACGCGGGCGATTCGGCCGGCGAACACCTGCGGCAGCTCGGCCTCGCGTTCGGGCGCGCGGCTGCGCAGGGCGTTGCGGTTCGGCGCCGCGGCGGTGATGAAGCCGCACTGCCACGGCTGCTCGAGCAGCGGGCCGTCGTCGCCGCGGAACACCGGGACGGCCGGCGAGTAGATCATCGCGTCGCCGTGCATCGCGTCGTGCCAGCCGCCGTGCTCGCCGTACATCGCCCGGCCTTCGAGGCACACGTACAGCGCCGAGGCGCGGCACAGCGACTCCTCCTGGGCTCGCGCGCCGGACAGGAAGCCGCCGCCCGGCCGGCGCGCGGAGGCGAAGTTGAGGGCGACGACGTCGCGGCCGTCGTCGTGCAGGCGACGCGCCGCGACCAGGGTGCTGTCATTGACGACCTCGATGCGGGTGGACCGGTGACCGCGGGGCGCGAGGTCGAGGGCGAGGGCGGGAGGGATGTCGGCGGTGCCGGCGATCGCCCGCGCGATCGCGTCGCCGAGCGCGACGACGCGGCCCGACGGCGCGGTGTAGCTGCCGGCGCGACAGACCTTCAGGGCTTCCGCCCCCATGGCCGCGGCGTCGGACCGAGAGATCTCACGAGGATCGCGCATGCGGTGAGGATCGTCGATTCACCGCTCGGCGTCCATCGATCGGGAACGCGCACCGATGATTGGCGAGATTTGGTAGCGTGACGCATGATCCGCGGATTGCGCGATTTTTCGTGGGCGGCGTGGCTGGCTGCCGGGTCGATTGGCGGTTGTTCGGGCGGCGGCGACGGCAGCACCGACGCCACCGGCGCGACGACCACGACGGGGACGACGGAGCCGCCGCCGGCGACCACCACCGAGGCGGCGAGCGACGCGACCACCACGGGCGGAACGACCGCCGAGGTCTCGACGAGCACGAGCACGGGCACGACGGCGGCGCCGACGACCGGGGAGCCGACGACCGGGGCGCCGGCGACGACCGACGCGAGCACGACCACGGAGGGCACGACGGGCGCGGCGGGCAGCGCGGGCTGTGGTGTGATGAATCCTGCGAGCGGGCCGCTGACGATCGAGGTGCAGGATCAATCAGGGCAGTACATCGTGTCGCTGCCGCCCGACTACGACCCGAACACGGCCTATCCGCTGGGCTTCGGATTCCACGGCCGCAATCGCACCGGGCCCAATTGTCAGGACGGCGACTGCGCCGGGTTCCAGGCGGCGATGGGCGATCACGCGATCCTCGTGTACATGACGTCGCTCGGCGGGACCGGCTGGGAGGGTGACGGCGAGCGCGAGATCAACGCCGAGTTCTTCGCCGCGGTGCTCGATCGGCTGACGAACGAGTACTGCGTCGACGAGGCGCGGGTGTTCGCGGCCGGCACCAGCTCGGGCGCGCACTTCGTCAACGTCCTCGGCTGCCGGTTCGGCGACCGGCTGCTGGCGATCGCGCCGGTGGCCGGCTATCTGCCCGAGAAGGACGATTGCGTCGACCGGGTCGCGGCGCTGGTGATCCACGGGATCGCCGACGTCCACGTGCCGTTCGACAACGGCGAGGAGGCGCGCGACTTCTGGCGCGAGCGCAACGGCTGTGACGCCGCGACGGCGCCGCCGATCGCCGAGGTCCACGCGGCGGTCGAGGCCGAGCCGGAGAGCCACGCCTGCGCGGCGTACCAGGGCTGCGACGCCGGCCTGCCGGTCGTGTGGTGCGAGCACAGCGAGGGCGGTTATGACGGCACCACGCACGGGTGGCCGCTGTTCGGGGGGCAGCAGATCTGGGAGTTCGTGCAGGGTTTGTGACGACGCGAAAGGGGCCGCGACCGGCGAAGCGCCGATCGCGGCCGTGTGATGGGCGCTGCGCGGATCAGAGGCGGTCGGGGTCGATCACGAGGTCGAGGCAGATCTCCACGTCGATGAAGATCAGGCCGTCCTCCTCGTGGACGTCGATATTCCCGTCGATGTTGTCGTTGTCGTCGTCGTCGTCGTTCTCGTGGTCGTCGTTGTCGTCGTCGTCGTGGTCGTCGCCGCCGCGGGCCTTGAGGTCGTCGTCGGCGTGACAGAAGGCGGCGCCGCCGGTCTCACATTGGCTGCGGCAGGTGGCCAGGCGCTCCTCCACGCAGGTGTCGAAGTCGTCGGCGCGGGCGCGGTTGGCGATCTCGGTCTGGCACAGCGGCGCGACCGCCTCGGCGGAGCAGCTCGCCAGGCACTGCGGACCCTCGACGAGGTCGCACGAGTAGGAGCGGTTGTCCTGGTTGAGCACGAGCTGTGCCTCGAAGCAGACCATGATCGCGATCAGGTCGTCGTCGCCGTGGTCGTCGTCGTCATCGTCGTCGTCGTGGTCGCCGTCTCGGTCGTCCCACAGAGTCTCCTGGGCCTGAAGGGCGAGGGGACGCGCCATCGTCGGCTGGGAGGTGACGAACGGCAGTGCGAACGCGAGCGCAGGGGCCAACATGAGAATGTTGCGAGACATGGTAGCAATCCTTTCTTCCGGACGACGGCGAGTGGATTCCCGCCGCCGTCCCGACTCGAAGGATGATTGCGTCGCGCGGCCGAGCAATCGCGAATTGTGGCCAGGAACGGCCGCGCGGGCCCCTCGCCGCGGTCCGGAGCCGCGAATACACCGGTGATATCGCGGGTGCCGGCTCTTCGCCGGACGAGGCCGCGCGGCGACGAATTGCGGCGGTCGGCCCTGCGGGATGTAACGCGCTACACAATATACATAGTCCATCGTGTGAATCGCCCGCCGCGCCGCCCGAGTCGGACGACGCGCCGTCGCCCGCGTCCGGGCCGCCGGCGAATCCTCGGCGGGAACTGGCCGGATTCATTGGACAAGCGGCGCGCCCGCGGCGGCCCCGGAGCCCGCCGCGCACGGCCGGGGCCGATCCGAGGGCTCGCGTCATTCGTCGGTCTTCACATATGAGCCGTCGCCCACACGAGGCCGCGGCCGGCCGCGAGTGACCGGCTGTGCGACATTCATCGCACCCGCCGCGCGGCGACCGGCGCGCCGAAGTAGTATGTATATATGTTTGAATGGTCAGGTGAACCGCCGATCGACCCGCTGTTGCAGGTCCTCGACGTCCATTCCGCAGACCGCGTGAGCCGACGGCGGATCCCAGGGCGGGTCGTCGGGGTCCGCACCTCGCCGCGCCAGGCGGTCCGCGGAGGTCTCGCCGGCCGGAGGGCCCCATCCTTCGTAGCCGGGGCGAGGCATGACATGTTGGTCGGGAGCGACGCCCGGGCGCGCAAAACGAGGGGACCAAGAATTTTTCGCTCGGGCGTGAACCGGAGGGGCACAGTCCCCGACTATCCGCAGTGAGACCTCATGAGCCGCGAGACCGACCGCATCCGTCACGAACTGTTGGCGCTCCGCTGCCGGCGAGGGGAGCCCGCCGCGCTGGCCGAGCTGGTGCGCGCCTGGGAGCCGCGGCTGTTCTTCTACGTCCGGCGGATGCTGGTCGACGAGGAGGAGGCGTGGCAGGTGATGCAGGAGGTGTGGGTGGCGGTGCTGTCGCGGATCGATCGGCTGCGCGAGCCGCAGTGCCTGCCGCAGTGGCTGTACACGATCGCCCGCAACACGCTGATGACCCACCTGCGCGGGCGCTACGCCGAACGCGAGCGGGCCGGGCCCGAGGCGCCGGAGCCGGTCGACGAGGACGACCCGCTGGGCCGCTGGGCCGACGCGGAGCAGGTCTACGCCGGCCTGGCCCGCCTGCCGCCGGTCGACCGCGAGGTGCTCGCTCTGTGCTTTTTGGATGACCTCTCGATCGCCGAGATCGCCGAGGTCCTGACGATCCCGCCGGGCACCGTGAAGTCCCGGCTGTTCAAGGCGAGGAAGGCCCTGCGGGCCGTGCTGGAAGGAGATGGGTGATGGCTGACCGTTCGGACAGGTTCTCGGACTCTCTGCTCGCGCTCGAGCAGGCGCACACGACTGCGGGGCTGCGCGAGCAGCATCGGCGGCAGATGGAGGCGATGCTGGTGCGGCCGCTGTCGCCGCTGCAGCGGGTGCTTCACGCCGCGGTGGCGGTGGCCGGGCTGGTGGGCGCGGGCGTGTGCGCGGCGCTGGTGGTGACCGAGCCGGACACTCTGGCGCCGCTGACCCGGGCCGCGCTGACGCTGCTCGCGGGGTTCGGGGCGAGCTGGTCGCTGTGGGCCGCGGGGGTGCTGCGGCGCGGGGCGGTGCATCGCCGCCGCGACCGCGGGGCGGCGGCGCGGATGGCCTTCGGCTTCACGCTGATCACCGTGGCGATGACCGCGGCGCTGGCCGCCGGGTCGCCGGGCCAGGGCGCGCTGGCGATGCTGGTGGTGTCGCTGGCGCTGCTGGTGACGGCCGCGGTGGTGATGCTGATGCACGCGATCGAGCAGGCCGAGCTGCGCGGACGCGAGCAGGTGCTCCAGCTGGAGCTGCGGGTGCTGACGCTGATGGCGAGCGCCCGCGGCCCGGACGGCGATTGTGCATAGTTCGGCAGGAGGGGGTCTTGCGAATCGCCGGACCCTCTGGCAACTTGCGCGGCCTTATGTCCGATATCGACGTCGTCCGCGCGCTCCGCAGCGAGGGGCTCGACGGGCTGGTGCGGCGCCTGGCGCTGCAGACCCGCCGGCACCGCGAGCACCCGCAGCTGGTCCTCCTCAAATACGACATGATCGAGACGCCGATGGGCGATCCGGTGGCCCGCCAGTGTCGCGGCCTGGTGGTCGACGAGGCCGACGGCTTCCGTCCGGTGGCGTACCCGTACGACAAGTTCTTCAACGCCCACGAGGGCCACGCGGCGCCGATCGACTGGAGCACCGCGCGCGTGTTCGAGAAGATCGACGGGACGCTGGCGACGCTGTACGCGTACCGCGGGGCGTGGCACGTGGCGAGCGCGTCGCTGCCCGACGCGCAGGGGCAGCTGCGCAACGCCAAGCGGAGCGTGGCCGAGGCGTTCTGGGAGGTGTTCCGCGCCGGCGGCTACGCGCTGCCCGACCGCACGGACCACTGCTTCATGTTCGAGCTGTGCCTGCCGAGTGACCCGGTGCTGATCCGCCACGCCGCGCCGCGCCTGCTGCTGCACGGGGCGCGCGACCTGACGACGATGCAGGAGGCCGAGCCGGACCCGTTCGCGCGCGCATACGGGTGGGAGCTGGTGCCGACGCACGCGGTCGCCGACCTCAAGCAGGCGCTGCAGATCGCCCGCGAGCTCGACCCGGCCCGCCACGAGGGGCTGGTGGCCCGCGACGCCCGCTTCAACCGGGTGAAGATCAAGTCGCCGGCGTTCGTGGCGCTGCACCACATGCGCGGGGCGACCAACCTCCGCCACCTGCTCGAGGTGGTCCGCACCAACGAGAGCGACGAATTCCTGGCCTACTTCCCGGAGGCCCGCCCGGCCTGGCAGGCGGTCCGCGAGCGCTTCTTCGCCCTGCGCGCGGAGGCCGAGGCGGCGCTGGAGCGCGGCAAGGAGATCGCCGACGACCGCACGTTCGGCCAGTCGGTCCGCGACCTGCCCTACAGCTCGATCCTGTTCGCGGTCCGCAAGGGCAAGGCGCAGTCGATCGCGGCGGTGTTCGGGGAGATGTCGCTGCAGAATTTGGAGAAATTGCTGCGCCTCGGCGAACTCAGCCGCGAGCTCGGGGTGCCGCTCGAGCCGCGCGCGCGCGGACCGGTCGACGACGCTTGAGTGCATGAAGTCAACGGCCGGCCGCGGTGCATTGCACTGAGTGCAGCACGCGCGGCCTGGGCCGTGGCACGCGTCGAGCTTCCGCAGCTCGGCGGTCTGCTGCGCCCGAGCGGGGGCTCGCGTCGGGCTACGGCGATGATGTCTTCAAAAACATAGCCGATGAGACATGTGTGTTTGGACATGCTCTCCAGAGCATGTCCGAATGCGCAGCTACAGGCCGATCGCTTGCAGGCAGGCGAGGACGAGCGGGAGGGTGGCGAGCGACAGCAGGGTGGTGACGACGGAGGCGGCGGCGGCGAGCTGGGCGTCGCAGCCGGCGTTGGTGGCGATGATCGCCGAGACCACTGCTGTGGGCATGGCGGCCTGCAGGACGGCGGTGCGGGCGACGTCGCCGCGGACGTCGAGAAGGAGCAGGACGAGGCAGGCGATCGCCGGGGCGACGAGCAGCTTGATGGCGGCGATGCCGGCGAGCGGGACGGTCTGGCCGCGCAGCGAGCGGAGGTCGAGGCCGAGGCCGATGGTGAGGAAGGCGAGGACGGCGGTGGTCTGGCCGACCTGGGCGAGCGGGCGCGCGAGCGCGGCCGGGATGGCGAGGCCGCTGACCGCGAGCGCGAGGCCGACGAGCACCGCGACGATCATCGGCTGACGCAGCAAGGAGCCGCCGGCGCGGAGGAGCCGCGGGACGAGCGGGCTCTGGACGGGAATGCGTGGCCGCGCCATGGCGCCGGCGAAGGCGACGCCGAAGGTGAGAAGGAGGATGGTGGTGTCGACGGTGTCGATGATCACCGCGGCGGTGGCGGCCCCGCGCGAGCCGGGGAACACGGCCAGGACGAAGGGGACGCCGAGGAAGGCGGTGTTGGCGAAGGCCGCGGTGACGCCGGCCGCTCCCTGGGCCGGGCGCGAGGCGCCGCGCGACCGCATGAGCAGGACGCCGAGCCCACAGGCGCTGAGCAGGGCGACGGTGCAGGCGAGCACTGCCGGGACGAGCGCGGGCTCGAAGCGCGCGTCGGCGAGGATGACGACGATCAGCGCCGGCATGGTGACCGTCAAGATGATGCGCGCGAGCACGTCGGGCGCGCTGGCCGGGACTGCGCCCGCGAGCCGCAGCAGCTGGCCGACGGCGACGAGCCCGAACAGGGCGATCAGGAGCGGGAGGATGTCGCCGGTGGGCACTGCGCGAAGGTTTTACTCGCGATCGCCGGCGCTGGCTGCGGAGGCGAGAAGGACAGGTGACCGCGCGCGGGGCCGCTACTGGCCGTTACTCGGCGGCGTTGTTGCGGGACGAGGCCTTCTTCTTGGCGGTCGCGCGCCGGGCGGGCTTCTTGGCGGTCTTCTTCGCAGCGACGCTTCTGGTGGGCTTCTTGGCGGTCGCGGTCTTCTTGGTCGCGGGCTTCTTGGTCGCGGTCTTCTTTGCAGCGGGCTTCTTCGCGGCGGGTTTCTTCGCAGCGGGTTTCTTGGTCGCGGGCTTCTTCGCAGCGGGGGCGGTGGTCTTCTTGGTCGCGGGCTTCTTTGCAGCAGCCTTCTTCGCAGTGGGTTTCTTGGTCGCGGGCTTCTTCGCGGCGGGCTTCTTGGTCGCAGCCTTCTTCGCGGCGGTCTTCTCGCTCGCGGTGTCCTGGTGCGGGTACCAGAGCGAGGCCCGGGCTTCGATCGCGGCCATCTCGGCGAGGCTGGGGCGGGTGGGGTCGTCCCACCAGCTGTCGTAGCCGGTGGTGCCGAAGCTCGAGCCGAAGCTCAGGCCCTCGAGGTAGCGCGGGTTGGTGACGCGGACGCGGAGGACGAAGCGGTGGGCGGGGTACTGCGCCTCGGCGGCGTCCTCGTCGTGGATGCTGAAGCGGCCGGTCCGCCAGGCGCGCTCGTCGGTGATGACGCCGATCCGCTCGACCAGCTCGGTCGCGGCGATGAACTTGTCGACGTGCTCGCGGTGGAAGCTCTCCTGCCACACGGGCGGCGTCGGGCCGCCGACCTCCTGCATCGCCTTCTGCAGCGGGGTCGGGTTGGCGCCCGGGTACGGCATGCCGTCGCTCAGCGCCATCACCGCGAACGAACGCGTGAGCGCGTAGTCGTTGGCGCCGCCGGCCGTGCTGGTTGTGCAGTGGAGCTCCACGGTGTCGTCGCTCACGCGCCGGGCCTCTATGTAGAAGGTGTCGCTGGACATCGGACGCGACGATAGCACGCGGCCGCAGTGAGCACATGGCCGATGGACCATGTGCGCCGCACCGCTGATTCGGGCTTGTCAGCCCCGGGCCGATGCGCGCACCATCGAGCATGACCACGTTCATCGCGCTCCTCCGCGGCATCAACGTCGGCAGCACGCGCAAGCTGCCGATGGCCGAGCTGCGGGCCCTGTGCGGCGAGCTCGGCTTCGCCGAGGTGCAGACGTACATCCAGAGCGGCAACGTCGTGTTCACGGCGGACGGCGCGGCCGAGGATCACGAGGCGCTGCTCGAGCAGGGCATCACGCGAGTGTTCGGGCTGCAGGTCGACGTCATGGTGCGCACGGCCGCTCAGTGGGCGCAGATCGTGGCGGGCAATCCGTTGTGGGCGGAGGCCCAGGCGGAGGCCAATCACGTGCTGCTGGGGGTGTCGAAGCGGCCGCCGCGGGCCGACGCGGTGGCGAAGCTGCACGAGCGCGCGACGGCGGGTGAGCGAGTGGTGGCCGCGGGCGAGGTGCTGTGGTTCCACTACCCGAACGGGATCGGGGGCACCAAGTGGTCGCCGGCGCTGGTCGACCGCCTGGTCGGATCGCCGCTGACGGGCCGCAACTGGCGGACGGTGCTGCAGCTGGCCGCGATGGCCAAGGTTTAATTTTAAAAAAGAATCAACCGCGGTCAACGGCGAGCGAGCGGCCAGTCCCAGGCGAGGCCGAGCAGGCCGCGCAGCAGCGGTCGACCGATGGCGAAGGCCTCGACGCCGCCGCTGCGGACGCTGAGCGGCGGCAGGAGGACGTCGATGCCGGCGCCGCCGTGGGCCGAGAGCCGCGGGCCCAATCGCACGGCCAGGGTGAGCGTGGCCGAGAGCATGCCGATCGGCTGAAAGTCGCTGGCGCTGCGGTACGGGCTGGTGGCGCGACCGACGGCCCAGCCGAGCGCGAGGCCGCCGCCGAGGCCGAGGCGCAGCGTGGTGCGCGAGCCCAGCTGCCAGCGCAGCCCGAGTTGCGCGCGCCCGCCGACGAGGCCGAGCAAGATCGATCCGCGGAGATCCGTCCGCCAGCCGGGCGTCACCAGGCCGGTGAGGCCGCCGGCGAACTCGAGACGACGACCGAGTTCGCGCCATCCAGTGAGCTCGAGGCCCGTGAGCACGCCGGCGCCGCCCGGGCCGCCGCCGACGTTCGCGGCGACGAGCAGGCCGTGGTGCTTCACGGGCGCAGCCGGTGCGACGGGCGGCGGGAGGTCGTCCGCGAACTCGGGCAGCGCGGGTGACGGGCGAGGGAGCGGCGTGAACGGAGCTGGTCCTGGGATCGGGTTCGAGGTCGCGGTGGTGGGATTGGTCGCGTTCGAGAGCGAAGCAGGGCTGGTCGCAGAGGTCGAGGTCGAGGTCGTGTTGGTGGTCGCAGCGATCGGGGAGCGCGGGGCGGCGTCCGCAGGCGTGACCCACGGGGCCAGCGGGACGAGCGGGGCGGCGGACGTCGACGCGGCGGGGGCCGGCTCGGGCTCGGCGCGGCCGCGCGTCTCGGTGTGGACCATCTCGGCGGCGCGGAGGGCGACGAGGCCGGGTTGACGACCGTCGTCGATCGCTAGCTCGAGGCGGCGCGGGGCGGTCGCGGCGGGATCGACGAACCACAGGGTGACGGCGGCGCGCTCGTCGTTGCGGGAGACCTGCACGACCGCAGCGGCGGCGTGCTCGGCGAGCAAGGTCGCCATCGCACCGTCGTCGCGTCCGCGCGCGCCGGCGTCGGTGACGGTCATGCCGAGCGCGCGCAGCTCGTCGCGGACGCGCAGCTCGGCGAGGCGCCAGCGCGCGTCGGGGGCGTGGACCAGGACGACGGTGGCGGCGTGGGCGGGGCCGCTGCCGGTGAGCCAGACCGTGGCGGCGAGCAGACATGCGGCGCGGCGAGCCATCGCGCGACAAGGATGCCCGATGCTCCGGCGATCGGCGACCGCATCTCGCGGAGCCGCAACGGACCCGCCCGCGGCGTGACGACGCGACGATCCCGCGGCTCACCTTCGTGGCCGAACGGACATGTCGATAAGGGCATGTCTAAAGGTTCAGGAGGAATTCGCGCCGCGGGGTCACGGGAGAAAGCACACCCCGAGGTGCTCGAGCCCGGCCGGGGGCGGGGGATCGGGGTAGAAGGTCTTGCACGCTTGCCCGACTCCGGGACAGGCCGGGGCGTTCAGGTCGCAGAAGGGGATGCAACAGGCGGCGCCGTCCTTGTCGCACTCGGCGGCGCTCTCGTTGGCGAGGCAGATCAGGCCGTCCTCGCATTGGTCGACGTACTCGCACACCTCGAACAACCCGTGCTTCGGCTGGTCGCCGTCGGGCCAGCAGCCGAACTCGTGGGCGAACCAGAGGCAGGTGTGGCCGGCCGGGCAGGCGTCGAGCAGCGGGTCGCAGGCGGCGAGGCACAGCGGGAGGGCGGCGTTCATGCACATCTGGCCGATGGGACAGGCAGGATTGTCGGCGGCGCCGGTGCAGAGCGGGATGCAGGTTCCCTTTTGACTGAGGGGATCGACGTCGTGGCAGTAGAGGCCGAGGTCACAGGTGTCGGGCCCGAGGTGCCCCTCGACGAGCACCTGGCACGGCTCGCCGAGCTGCGCGGGGCCGGGGGCGATCGCCGCGCAGGCGATGCTGCCGGTGCTGAACGGCGGCGGGCCGGCGGCGGAGCACTTCTCGCCGACGGGGCAATCTTGCGTCCACACGTCGCACTGGGCGGGCGGATCGGGCGGCGAGATGAAGACGCCGTCGTCGGTGGGGGTGCAGACGAAGGTGCAGTCGTCGGTGACGCCGGAGGTGAGGGTCGTGGGGTCGGGAGTCGGAGGAGCGCTGGAGGTCGAGGATATCGAGGCGCCGGAGGTGGTCTGCGGCGGGCCGCCGGTCTCGCTTGCGGTGGCGTCGCCGGGGTCCGACGGGTCGACGCCAGTGGTGAGGATCGGGTCGAGAATCCCCGGCCCGCAACCGGTGAGGGTGATGGCGAGGAGGAGCGCCCGTCGCATGCGAGAGAAGGTCGCGCGAGGCGGGGCGGATGGCTCAGGAAAAAGATTCGCCCGGTCGCGGCCGGGCAGAAGCCGCGGCCGGACGATGACGGGGGCGCCTCAGGGCAGGAGGCAGACGCCGAGGTCCTGGAGGCCCGCGGGAGCCTCGCCGGGTCCGTAGAAGGGCGTGCACTGCTGGCCGACGCCGGGGCAGGTGTCGGGGAGGTCGACGTCGCAGTAGGGGGTGCAGCAGCCGATGCCGTTCGGATCGCATTCGCTGGCGCTCTCGGAGCTGAAGCAGGTCAGGCCGCTCTGGCACGCGTCGGCGCACTCGCACGCCTCGAACAGCCCCTGCGTTTGACCGCTGCCAGCCCAGCAGCCGAACTCGGGGTAGAGCGAGAGGCACCCGGCGTCGCCCGGGCAGGTGTCGAGCCGCGGATCGCAGGCGTCGAGGCACATCGGCAGGGCGGCGTTCAGGCACACCTGTCCGGAGGGGCAGGTGGGATCGTAGATGTCGCCGGTGCAGAGCGAGCGGCAGGTGCCGTGCTGCGTGACGGGATCGACGTCGTAGCAGTAGAGGCCGATGTCGCAGGTGTCGGGGCCGAGGTGGCCCTCGACGAGCACCTGGCACGGCTCGCCGAGCTGGGCGGGGGCGGGGACGATCGGGGCGCAGGCGATGCTGCCGGAGGAGTACGGCGGCGGCCCCTCGGCGCCGCACTTTTCGCCGGCGGGGCAGTCTTGCGCCCACACGTCGCATTGTGCGGGCGGATCGGGCGGCAGGATGAAGACGGCGCCGCTGGGGTCGGGATCGTCGGTGGTGACGGTCGCGACGGGATCGTCGGTCGTCGTCTCGCTGGTGGACGGGTCCTCGGTGGTGACGGTCGAGGTCTCGGAGGGCCCGGTCTCGGAGGTGAAGCCGGTGGTGATGATCGGATCGAAAATATCGCAGCCGCCCAGAGCGATGACGAACGCGAGGGACAGGGACGAGCGAGGGAATGTCGGCATGTCCTTGGGGTCGCAGGAGGCAGCGGCAACGGCTCATATTTCTTTCTTTTTTAAATAAATTGAGGGGGCGTCGGCGCGAGACGATCTTAAATGGCGCGAGTCGCGAGTGAATCGGGCATTCATGATTGCGCCGACTCCGGCGTATGCATGTTCGGCGCCTCCGAAGGGGGGCGACGGAGCGCCGCAGATGGTTCAACGGCGGGTGTCGAGCTCGTCGAGGCGGCGGCGGGCGTCGGCGGCCAATGCACCGTCTGGTGCTTCGGACAGGTACCTATTAAACCAGTCGGCGGCGCGGGGCGGGTCGTGGTCGAGGTCGAGGGCGATGCGGCCGAGCAAGAAGGCGGCGGTGCGGGCGCGCGAGTCGGTCGGGAAGCGCCGGCGCAGGGCGAGCAGGGCCTCGCGCGCCCGGGCGGCGTCGCCGGTGACACGGGCGCAGTGGGCCAGGAGGTCGAGGTCGCCGGCGGCGAGCGTGCGGTGCAGCTGCGAGAGGCCGAGGCGCGCGGCGCCGGCGAGCGCGGCGGTGCAATCGCCGGCCTCGGCGAGGGTGAGCCACGTCGATGATTCGGCGGCGCGGGTGGTGGAACGAGAGGGCGCAGCGGCCCTTGTGATTGGCGGCTGGGGGGTCACGGAGTGATTTGCGGCGGGCTCGGCGGCGACGGGAGTCGGGGCAGGAGAGGGGTCGGTGGCGGGAGGGAGTGATTCGCGGCGGGCCAGGACGTCGCTCGCGGCCGAGGGGTCGCGCAGCTCGAGGCGCTGGCCGGCGCGGACCTGCGTAGTGCCGGTGGCGTCGGTGACGTCGACGCCGCCGCGGTGGACCTCGACGCTCAGGACGCCGGTCTCGGAGCTCCACGTGGCAGTGACGTCGGCGTCGGTGAGCGCGACGGTGAAGGGGCCGGCGGTGACGGCCCAGTCGCGCCCGGGGACGGCCACGACGTGGAGCGTGAGGGCGCCGCGCTCGAGGGCGAGCTCGACGCGCGTGGGCTCGGCGCGGGTGAGGCGCGCGCCGGCGCGGGCGGCCAGCTCGGCGCGGCTGTCGTCGGGGAAGTCGAGGACCAGGGCCTCGCGCTCGGGGGCAGCGAGCCAGGCGCCGACCATGACCGCCTGCTGGGCGACCGTGACGGTGAGCGGCGCGCTCACGGTCGCGGGGCGGGCGAGGAACATGGCCAAAAGGACAGCCGCGGCCAGCGGCACGAGCCACCAGCCGGCGTGGGCGCGGGGTCGGGGCGCGCGGGTGAGGCGAGCCACCGCGGCCCGCTGACGCTCGCGGCGGACCGCTCCGGGGCCGTCGCCGAGGTTGCGGGCGACCTCGCGGGCGAGGCGCTGCACGGGGTCGGTCATCGCTTCACCTCGAGTTCGCGCAGGTGTTCGGCGAGCATCGGGTCGCGCTCGGCGAGCCGGCGGAAGCGGGCCTGGGCGGCGGACAGCCGGCGCTTGACGGTGGCGAGCGAGCAGTCGCAGGCGGCGGCGACGTCGCCGAGCGGCTGTTCGTCGATGAAGCGGAGGGCGAAGGCGATCCGCTCGTCGGCGGGGAGGCGGGAGAGCACGCCGTAGGTCCGCTCGAGCAGCTCGCGCGCCTCGTGCGAGGCGGTCGGGGTGTGGACCTGCTCGGCGGCTGCGGCCTGCAAGCCGAACAATCGCCGCACGCGGCGGCGGCGAATCTCGCTGCGCACGGTGTTGACGGCGACCGCGGCGACCCAGCCGCGCAGAGCCTCGGGGTCGCGGACGCGCTTGAGGCCAGCGAGGAGGGCGACGAAGACCTGCTGCACGAGGTCGTCGTGGTCCTCGTCGGCCCCGAGCACGCGCCACACGAGCCGGTTGACCTGGGCCCCCACGAGGTCGAACAGGGCAGCTCCCGTGCGCGGGTCACCGGCATGCGCGAGCTCGAGCAGCGAGGCCGCAGCATCGGCCGCTCCCGGCCCCTCGGGTTCTTGATCGCTGCGGACGACTCGCAGGGGCATCCAGAATTCAGAGGTCGCACGAGCCGCCCGCGATGGCTCAGAAAAGCTTCGGACCTGCGCCGATGGCGCGAGAGTGGGGGAGGCGGCGAGGTGCGCGAGGCTTGCCGCGGTCGGCCGGAAGGGATCGGGTATTGCCGACTGCGGCCGGTAGCGAGGGGGCGGCGGCGGGTTTGGGGCTTGCCGGTGGGCGACGGGCAGGCGGCTGGGTGATCGGACGGTCGCTGCGGATGCGATCGCCGGATGCGGCGACGAGGCGGCCGGCGGCCGGGGTCGACGGCAACCGCGCGAGCACGACGACCGAAGGCGGCATGAGCACGACGATCGGGGCCGGCTCACGGCTCATGGCAGCGCGAGCGCGGCGACCGCGTTCGGCACGAGCATGGCGTGCGGGGGACGGAGTCACGGCCGACGGCAGCGAGCTCGCCGACCGAGGTCGACACGAGCACGACGTGCGCAGGTCCATGGCAGCGCGAGCGCGAGACCGAGGTCGTGATGACTTTCGACCTCGATCGATCGGGAGGTCGCGCCGCGCTCGACGTCATGAGCTTGCCCGGCTCCGAGTCGAGCCGGCCGTACTCGATCGGATTGCTTCCGCCGCTTCGACTCGCGCGGATGGTCACACGGACAGGTTCTCTCAGGGGCTCCGGCGCTCATGAAGTTTTCTTTGCCGTCGGCGGGTGCGCCGCTGCGGCCGGTGATGTTGCTCGGTGACTTCGACTCGCGGACACATGACCTGACGACGTGATCCTCACGAGGCGAGCCAGGCGCCGTCTGCCGATTCGATCGCCGCGCGTGCTCACAGCAGCGATCGCGACATCGAATCGCGGTGCTGCGAACGATCGGTCGCACTGCATCGAGCCGGTGATTCGCGGGCGTCGATTCGTGGGGCTGCGGGCGGCTGGATACGCGGCGCTGGACCGGCTTGCGATGGCAGCCGAGTCCGCTGTGCATTGATTGCAGCGCCTCGCAGACCGCGCCGCGTAGACTCACGGTTCGGGTGATAGCAAGCGCGATTCGCTTGGGCTAAGCCCCGCCGCGCAGGCAAGAGCTCGGCGTGAGCTGGCTCTTGCATCATGACCCACGAGACATCTTCACCATGCCCGAACACGTGATCTTCGGCCTCGATCCCCTCTGGCTGGCCACCGCGCTGCTCGTCCTCACCTATGCCGCGATCATGTCGGAGAAGATCAATCGCGCCGTGGTGGCGCTGCTCGGCGCGGGCTTGATGATCAGCCTCGGCGTGCTCACCCAGGAGCAGGCCATCCACGGCGTCGACTTCAACACCATCGCGCTTTTGACGGGGATGATGATCCTCGTCAACATCACGCGGAAGAGCGGCATCTTCCAGTTCATCGCCTTCTGGTCGGCGCGCAAGGCCGGCGGCGTGCCGTGGAAGCTGCTCATCATGCTCACCCTGGTGACGGCGGTGCTGTCGGCGCTGCTCGACAACGTGACGACGGTCCTGCTCATCACGCCAGTCACGCTGCTGGTGGCGCGCGAGCTCGACGTGCCGGCCTACCCGTTCCTGTTCGCGGAGATCTTCGCGTCCAACATCGGCGGCACCGCGACGCTGATCGGCGACCCGCCGAACATCCTCATCGGCTCGGCGGCCTCGCTGTCGTTCAACGACTTCGTGCGCAACCTGGCGCCCGTGGTCGGCGTGCTGATCGCGCTGCAGGTGCTGGCGCTGCACGCGATTTGGGGCAAGAAGCTGCGCGCCAACCCGGAGGCGCAGCGCAAGATCATGGCGCTGGAGCCGGCCGAATCGATCAAGGACCACGGCCTATTGGTCAGCTCGCTCGGCGTGCTGTTCGCGGTGCTGGCCGGCTTCGTGACCTCGCGGCAGACCGGGATCGAGCCCGGCACGGTGGCGATGTTCGGCGCCGCGGTGCTGATGTTCCTCTACATCCGCAAGCACCCGGGCCACGACCAGTCGCACCGCGTGCAGGACATCTTCGGCGAGGTCGAGTGGGTCACGATCTTCTTCTTCGTCGGCCTGTTCATGGTCGTCGCCGGGGTGGAGCACGCCGGCCTGCTCGACCACCTCGCCCACGGCCTGGTCGACGTCACCGGCGGCGACCGCAACGTCACGGCGGTGGTGATCCTGTGGGCCTCGGCGGTGCTGTCGGCCATCATCGACAACATCCCGTTCGTCGCCACCATGATCCCGCTGATCAAGAGCATGACCCCGGCGATGGGCGGCACCGAAGGCGTGCTGCCGCTGTGGTGGGCCCTGTCGCTCGGCGCGTGCCTCGGCGGCAACGGCACCCTGGTCGGCGCGAGCGCCAACCTGACCGTGGCCGGCCTGGCGGAGCGCGAGGGCGTGCAGTTCAAGTTCCTGACGTACACCAAGCTGGCGTTCCCGCTGATGCTCGGCAGCATCGCGGTCGCCCACGCGTACCTGTACTTCTGGTTCCTGGACTGAAGTCGGCGCGCACCGACGTGCGACGCGGCCGCGCCCTCGGGTGCGGCCGCGGTCGCGATCAGGGCTCCAGCAGGTCGACAGGGACGCGGGCGACGAGGCCGTAGGGCGCGGGCGCGTCGAACGAGTGGCCGAACAGCGAGACGGGGCCGGCGAAGCGGGCCAGGAGCACCACGTGTCCTTCGGGATAGGTGGCGATCCGGTCGACCCCGCCGCCCGCGGCGGCGCACAGCGGCATCGACCAGCGGTGCTCGCCGCTGTCGTCGAGGCTGGCCAGGAAGGCGCACGGGGCTGTCTTTTTGGTCAGGAGCTCGCCGCCGAATTCGATCTGCCGGTTGAAGGTGCCGCCGAGGACCCAGCTGCCTGCGGGGCCGGCCGCGACGCCGCAGCCGGAGTCCACGCCCGTGCCGCCGTGCACGCCGGCCCACGCGAGCTCGCCGTCGGCGTCGTAGCGGACGGCGAAGTGGTCGGCGTCCGCGTCGGTGGCGAGCGATGGGCCGGCGCCGAAGTCGATGCTGCCCTGGAACCACCCCGCGAGCAGCACGCCGCCGTCGGCCGCGAAGCGGGCGCCGCAGCCGGCCGAGTTGCCGCTGCCGAGCTGCTTCGACCAGCGATGCTCGCCGCTGTCGCCGTCGAACACCGCCAGGTAGGCGCCGCCGTCGAGGAGCGGGCCGCCGCCGAGGTCGATCGAGTTGGCGAACCATCCGGCGACCGCGACGTCGCCGTCCTCGCCGACGGCGAGGTCGTGGGCGCTGACGTCGGCGAGGTTGCCGAAGGTCTTCGACCACACGTGGGAGCCGTCGACGTCGAGCTTGGCGAGCAGGAGGTCGTGCGCGTCGGCGGCGACGAGCGGGCCGCCGCCGAGGTCGATGATGGACTCGAAGGCGGCGGAGAGGAGGATGTCGCCGGCGCCGTCGAGGACCGCGCGCGGCTCGAGCTCGACGCCTGGGCTGCCGAAGCTGCGCGCCCACTCGGGCTCGCCCTCGGCGTCGAGCCGCAGCACGAGGATGTCGCTGAGGCCGAGCGAGACGAGCGGCGGCAAACCGGGCAGCTCGAGGGCGTCGTTGAACTCGGCGACGAGCAGGAGGCGCCCGTCGCTGCCGGCGGTGATCGTCGCTTCGTGCTCGTCGCCGGGGCCGCCGAAGCGCCGGGCCCACAGGAGCTCGCCGGCGGCCGTCCAGCGGGCCACGAACAGATCGAGGCCGCCGGCGCTGGTGAGGATCTCGCCGTCCAGCGGCATGGTGCCGCTGAACACGCCGGCGACGACGACATCACCCTGCTCGGTGACGACGACGCTGTGCCCGCTCACGGCCTCGGTACCGGCGAGCGGCACCAGCCACAGGCCGGCTTCCTCGGGGCCGCCGGTGGTGGTGGTGTCGCCGGTGCTCGCGGTCGAGGTGCTCGAAGTCGTGGGCTCGGCGGTGGCGGTCGGTTCGCCGGCGGTGGTCGCGGTCGCGCCGTCGCTTGTCACTGTCGAGCCTGCTGTGGTCGCGCCGGTCGAGCTCGACGTCTCGCCCTCGCTGGTGGTCGCGGGGTCGCCCGGACACGCGCTCACGAGCGCGAGCACGAGGGCGAAGGAGCAAGAGCGCGCAGGCGAGTTCATGCGTGGAATGGTACCAGGCGGGCGGGCGCCGCCGATCGGGGGCTGACGGGTGGACGAACTCGTGCGACCATGACGCGTGCGCTCGTGGTCCCTCAGGCGGCCCGACGGCGTGGCGCTGGTCGGCGAATCGCGCGGACAGGGCGAGCCGGTGGTGCTCGTCCATCCGACCGGGACGACGCGGCGCGGGCTCGCAGCGACCGCCGAGCACCTGGCGCGGCACCTTCGCGTCGTCACCTACGATCGCCGCGGCTGGGGCGACAGCCGCGGGACGGTCGCGCCGCAGCGCTGGTGGGCGACCCACGGCGACGATCTGATCGCGGTGATCGAGAGCATGGGCGAGGCGGCCGAGGTGGTGGCGTGGGCGGGAGGCAGCGCGGCGGCGATCCACGCGGCCCTGCGGCGGCCCGAGCTGGTGCGCCAGCTGGTGCTGTTCGAGCCGACGATCGGCGCCGGTCCGCCGCGGGCGCGCCGGCTGCGGCACCTGCGGCGCGCGCTGGCGTGGGCGGCGATGGGCGAGCACCGTCGCAGCCGCGCGGTGTTCTGGCGGGCGACGACGCAGCGCGGGGTGTGGTCGGCGGAGGCCGGGAACCGCGGACTCACTTGTGCTTTCGACCATGTCCGAGCGGACATCCGCGAGATGTTGCTGAGCGCGCCGGGTCCGCTGGCCGACGAGCTGCGCGCGGGCACCGAGGACCACTTGCTGGCGCGGCTGGAGGAGCTGCGACCGGAGGTCCACATCCTGCTGGCCGGGATGAGCGTGCGCTCGCTGTATCGCATCGCCGACCGCTGGGTCGAGCGCTGCCCGACGGCCGGCTTCCGCGGCGAGGACGACTGCGACGCGTTGCTGCCGCTGAACCGCCCGCGGGTGTTCGCGGCCTGCGTGCTGGAGATGCTCGGCTACGCCGACTGGCGCGCGATCGCGGCGGCCCGGCTGGCCGAGCTGCGTGAGGTGCTGCGCCTGCCTGCGCTCGAGCGCGTGCGCGTGAGGTGCGTGCGCAACAGCGAGGTGTTCATGCCCGACGCGGTGACGGGGTCGCTGCACTGGGACCCGGAGGCCGAGAGCAGGTGCGCGAGCCTGGTGGTCGGCTCGACGTACGAGGTCACCGGCGTCAGCGCGCGCGAGTTCGGGGTGATCGACGAGTGCGGCGAGGATTACGGCTACCCGCCGCAGTGGTTCGAGCCGGTGGCGATCGATTGGTAGGACAGGCGCGAATGATCGAGCCGACCGAGCCGACCGAGATGGTGCGCCGGCGACCGGGCATGTACGTCGGCAACCTGCAGGACGGGACCGGCGTGATGAACATGGCGCTCGAGCTGGTCGCCAACGCCGTCGACCGGGCGCTCGTCGGGAACTGCTCGCGGCTCGATGTGCAGGTGGAGGACGACGACAGCATCGTCGTCCGCGACGACGGGCCCGGGATCGCGGCGGACGGTGAGGATGGGCGCCGGTCGCTCGCCGAGATCCTCGAGCGGCGCTTCGAGCGACCGACGGTCGACGGGCATCGCCCGCACGTGCATCTGGGGTTCGGCGGGGCCGGTCTCGCGGCCGTCAATGCGCTCAGCGAGCGGTTCGAGATCGTCACGGTGCACGCGGGGCGCCGGGCGACGCGGCGTTACTGCCGCGGTGTGCCGCTGGAGCCGATGCACGTCGAATCGACGGACTCGCCGTCGGGTACGCGCATTCGCTTTCGGGCAGATCCGCAGATCTTCGCGCCGATCGCGGTGCCGCAGGTGACGCTGTTCAAGCGGCTCCTGGATCTGTCATTCCTGCTGCCGCAGCTGCGCCTGTCGTGGCCGGGGGCCGGCGAGCGCCACGGGCGTGGATTGGCGGAGCTGGTGGCCCTGTCGTGCGGTGACGCGCTCGGCGGAGTCGCTCGGCGGCGCGAAGTGGTCGAGGGTCCGGAGGGACCCATCGACGTCGAGGTCGCGCTCGCGTGGGGCGACGGTTCGACGGACCCGCCGATCTTTCACACCTTCGTCAACTTAGCGCGCACCGTCGACGGGACCCATCTCGACGGCTTGCTCGACGCGTTGCGCGGCTTCTTCCCGCGGCGGGGCGCGGCGGCGCGACGGGCCGGGTTGTCGGCGGCGGTGGCGGTCCTGCTCGCCGATGTGCAATTCGGTCGACCGGTCCGCGAGAACCTCCGCACGCCGGCGGCGCAGCCGGCGGTCAGAGCGGTGACGACCGCGGCGCTGCGCGCGTGGGCGGAGCGCTGGCCGGAGGCCGCGGCGCAGCTCCGTGCGCGCGGGGCGGGTTGACGATTCACGGCTGGACGCACGGGCCGGTGCCGTTCTTCTCGCCGCCGTTCTGCCAGCAGTCCAGCCAGTCGTCGAGGTACGCCGCGCGGTCGGCGATGAACTCGCGCATGGTCTCGACGCCGTTGTAATACTGATTGTTGGTGAACGGCTTGTTCACGTCGGTCAATGCGGCCTCTTCGATCTGGGCCGACCAGGCGTCCATGCGGGCGTGCAGCACGTTCACGTCGTAGGCCGTCGCGCGCACGTGGGCGAGCGCCTCGATGTACTTGGCGAACCACTCCGGGTCGTCGGTGACGATGTCGTAGAGCGGGCGGCCCTTGTCGTTCGGCTTGATATAGGTGTACGGGTCGATGTCGGGCTCGACGCGATCGAAGGTGGCGTCCTTGTCCCAGGGGATGACGTTGAAGCCGGTCTTGGGGTCGTTGTACATGTAGAGGTTGAGGCCGCCGGCCCAGGCGCCGTCGTTGTCGGGCATGACCGCCTCGGCGGCCCACTCGAGCACCGCCTCGTCGATGTTGAGGATCGGGACGAGGTCGGCGAGCGTCTCGGCGTCGTCGAGCGCCTCGATGTCGCTCTCGTCGGGGTCCTCCTCGTTGGTCTTCTTCTCCCAGTCGCCGCCGCGCTTGTAGAGGTTGCCCTCGGAGAGCTCAAACACGCGCTCGAGGAACTCGCTGTCGACCTTCTCGATGCTGGTGAAGAGGCCGTAGTAGTCGCCGTTGAGCATCAGGCGGGCGTTGTTGGCGCAGGGCGCGGGCAGGCCGAGGTCGCGGAAGATGTGCATCGCCATGCGGTCGCGCAAAAAGGCGCGGTTGTACTCGGCGGCGTCGAACAGGATCTTCTTCAGGCCGCGGAACCGGCCCTTCTTGTCGTAGGTGTTGAAGGCGATCTCGAACTGCATCTTGCCCTGGCCGGGCCACCAGGTCGCGTTGCCGCGCAGGCGGATCGAGGCGTAGGTGATGATCTCGTCCTCGTACTTGAACTGCTTCACCGGGTGCTCCGGCGTGTTGTTGTCGTCGCCGGCCTCCCACTCGGCCTTGAGCCCCGCCAGCTCCTCCGGGGCCAGCTCGATTTCGAAGGTCGGCAAAATGTCCTGGGCGTAGATGTCCGGGCAGGCCTTCGGGGCCCAGGTCGGCGGCGGATCGACGGCGCCGGTGGTCTCGTCGCCGGTGGTGGTGGTCGGTTCGTCGCCGGTGGTGGTCGAGGTCGTGCCGGTCGTGACCTCCATGGCGCCGGTGGACTCGCTGCCGCCTCCGGTGGTGGTCGGAGCGTCCGTGGTGGTGGTGGCGTCGGTGCCCGTGCCCGGCTGGATCGGGTCGGTGGTGCCGTCGTCCTCGTCGGCGCCGTCCGTTCCCGTACCGGAGGCAGTGTCAGAAGCAGGACATCCAGTGACTGCGATGATAGCGAGGAGGGTCATCCAACAGCAGCGCATATTCGACCAATCTGCAGAGGGTGGTCATTGATTCAAGGGCGGCGCGTCACGGAAGTGCGTCACGGATCTAACGGGATCCGTATATACGATGCGCGCGCGCGAAGTCGACGATTGCAGCGTAAACCCATTGAGCACAGGGCGCCACGGATCGGCCTTGTGGGTGTCGAATGCGTCACGTAAGGGGGGGCCTGACGCGGGTGGTCCGCGTCACCGGGGTACGGCGGCGAAAGCCGGCGGGGCAGCCGCGGCGGGGGGGCCCGGCGGCGGTTTCGGCGATGGAGTGATCGCCGGGGCCCGTGCGCACGAATGCGCCGGGAAAGCGACGGCCGCCACGATCGCGGCGGGGGCAGGACGAGGCGGACGGGGCGGGCGCTGCGCGTGTGATCCCGGCGGCCGCGGGCGACGCCGTGGAGCGGGCCGGCGACCGGGTGCACGGCCCGATCGAGCCAGGGAATGCTCGAGCTCACGGTCTCGGGGCGCAGGCGGTCCTAGGATGGACGGATGTGAAATCGCGGGCATCCCCGGCCCGAACGATCGCTGCGGCGATTGCAGCACAACCAGCGCGCCGTGGGGCGCGGCGACGACGGAGGGCGATGTGTCATGTCCGTAGTGACGGCAAACGTGATCGAGAGGCGCGAATACAAGTACTTGATCGACGACGTGACCGCGGCGCGGCTGCGCGCGGCGATCCGGCCGTTCTGTGACATCGATCCGTACGCCGGCCGCAGCCCGGGCGGGCGCTACACGATCGAGAGCCTGTACCTCGACTCGCCGCTGATGGGCCTCTACTGGGCCAACGAGCACGAGCAGGTCGATCGCATCAAGATGCGCGTGCGCGGTTACGCGGAGTCGCCGGGCAGCCCGGTGTTCTTCGAGGTCAAGCGGCGCATCAACGACGTCATCACCAAGACCCGCGGCCGGGTGCCGCGCGCGTGCTGGGCGACGCTGCTGTCCGACCCCGCTGCGCCGATCCCCGCCGAGATCGCCGGCAAGGACCGCCCGGCGGTCGAGCGCTTCCTGGCGCTGTCGCGCACGCTCCACCTGCGCCCGTTCACGCTGGTCCGCTACGACCGCGAGCCGTACTTCAGCCGCGTCGACGACTACGTGCGGGTGACGATGGATACGCGGATCCGCGCGCAGGCGATGGACAAATGGACGTTCACCGCGCCGCCGCGCAACTGGCGGGCGCTCGACGACGGGGTCACGCAGAAGTCGCCCGAGTCGATGATCGTGCTGGAGCTCAAGTTCACGACGCAGGTCCCGCTGTGGCTGCACAGCATCGTCGAGCGGCTCGACCTGACGCGGCGCTCGTTCTCGAAGTACGGGACGTCGATCAAGGCGTTCTACGGGGCGATGGACGCGCGGACCGGCCGGTTCGCGGGAGGTTGGCGATGAACCCGACCGACTTGCTGCTGGCCGGCGACGCCGAGCCGTTCGCGCTCAAGAGCGCCGCGCTGGCGCTGCTGCTGGCCTTCGGGCTGACGCAGGTGCTCGGCGCGGTCTATGTGTGGACCTTCCGCGGGATGTCCTATTCGCAGGGGCTGGTCCACGCGATCGTGCTCGGCAGCATCATCGCCTGTATGTTGATGCTGGCGATCGGAGGTAGCATCGCCGCCGGCCTCGGCATCGCCGGCGGCCTGGCGATCGTCCGCTTCCGCACCGCGCTGCGCGACCCTCGCGACATGATCTTCGTGTTCGCGGGGCTCGGCACCGGCATCGCCGCCGGGCTCGGCGCCCACGCGGCGGCCTTCTGCGGCACGGCGCTGTTCTGCCTGGCGGTGTGGCTGCTGACGCTGTCGGAGTTCGGCAGCCAGCGCCGCTTCGACGGCCTGCTCCGCTTCCAGCTGCCGATCGGCGCCGACGAGGTGCCGGTGATGAAGCTGCTGCGCCAGCACAGCCGCTTCCTCGCGCTGGTGACGCTGCGCGAGGTGGCCCAGGGCGAGGCGATGGAGCACGCCTATCAGGTCCGCCTCGGCGACCCGAGCCACCGCGCTGCGCTGGTGCGTGCGCTCGAGGCGCTGCCCGGGGTCCAGGACGTTTCGTTGCTGCTGCAAGAGCCGACGGTGGAGATCTGAGCCATGATGACGGGGTATATCAGGACTCGCATTCTCCCCTGGGTGGTATGGGCCGGGACGATGGCCGGCGCCGGGTGGCTGTGGCTCGACGTGCGCGCCGAGGGCAGCGCGGTCGGGTTCGCGCTCGGGGTCGAATACGCGGTGCAGCCGGCGACCGCCGGGCGCGTGCAGACGATCGAGGTGGCGCCGGGCCAGCACGTGCGCGCCGGCCAGGTGGTGGCGCTGCTCGACACCGCCGAGCTCGACGCGGAGCAGGCGATCCTGGCGGCCGAGCGCGCGCGGCTGGAGGCGTCGCTCGGGGCGGTCCGCTCGGAGACCGCGATGCAGATCGACGACAAGGCCCGCGAGGCCGACGAGTCGGTGGCGGCGGCCGAGATGGCGGTGCACTCGGCTCGTAGCAATCGTGAGGTGCGCGCGGCCGAGCTGCGGGCGATCAGCAGCCAGTTCGATACGCTCGCCGGGCTGGTCAAGGAGCGCATGGCCGACCGCCGCGACCTCGACGCGCTCGGGGTCAAGCGCGCGGCGCTGCGCAAGGAGGTCGAGGCCGCCGATTCGCTGGTGCCCGAATTGGTGCGCCAGGCGGCGGCGGCCCGGTCCCGTCGCGCGGGGCTGCCGACCGACGCGACCGAGCTGGCATTGCGGCCGGTCCGCGCCGAATTGGCGGTGGTCGCGGGGCGCGAGCAATTGTTGGCAGTGCGCCGCGAGCAGACGGTGCTGCGCGCCCCGGCCGACGGCCAGGTGGCGGAGATCCACGCGCGCGCCGGGCAGGTCGCCGGGCCCGACGCGCCGGTGTTGACGATCGTCGGCCGTGGCGCCGGCGAGGACGACGAAGTCACCGTGTGCCTGCGCGAGCACCAGGCCGGGCAGGTCCGCGTCGGCGAGGCGGTGGCGCTGCGCTCGCGCGGGGCCGGCGGGCGAGCGGTGGCCGCCCACGTGACGCGGCTGGGGCCGCAGATCGCCGAGTTGCCGGCGCGCTGCCGCCGGAACCCGGAATTGCCGGAGTGGGGCCGCGAGGTCGCGGTCGCCCTCGACGAGCACGCGCCGCTGCTGCCCGGCCAGGCCTTCGCGGTCAGCTTCCTCGGCCATCCGTCGCCGTGCGCGGCGGGCGAGCCCGAGGCAGCGACCGACGAGCAGGTGCTGGCGGCGCCGATGGTCGACGCGATGCTCCAGCCGACCCGCGCCGTCGCGCCGGAGAAGCCAGGGGTGCCATGATTCGCGCGGGCTGGATGGTGGTCGCGGCTATGTCGATAGTCGGCTGCGCGAGCGCGCCGGCGGTCTCGCCCGAGCGGGCGATAGCGACCTGGCGCGAGATGCAGGTCGGCCAGCCGCGCGGCGCGCTGCCGGAGAGCACTGCGGCGGCGCTCGCGGGCGGCGACGCCCTGACGGTGGAGCAGGCCTACGCGTTGGCGCTGGCGAACAACCCGGAGCTGGCGGTGGTGGAGGCGCGCGCGGAGGTGGCGACTGCGGAGATCGGGGCGGCGCGGCAGCTGCAGAACCCGAGCGTGCGCGTGTCGAACGTCGGCGTCGACGACTCGGCGCCCGGGCGGATCGGCTTCAACATGGGCCTGCGCGCGCCGATCCCCCGACCCGGCAGCGTGCGCGCGCGCGCCGACGCGGCCCGCCACGCGGCCGCCGGGGCGCACGGCGAGGCCGAGGCGGCGCGCAGGCAACTGCGGGCGAAGGTGTATCGATTGTTCGCCCGCCTGGCCTGGCTCACCGCCGACCTCGAGGAGGTGTCGCGCGCGGTGTCGCTGTGCGAGGAGCGGCAGCGCCAGCTCCAGGCCAGGGTGGCCCGCGCGGTGGCGACCGAGGTCGCTCTGGCGATGGCCGAGGTGGCCCGCGCGGAGGCGGCCGACGAGGTCCGCAAGCTGCGCGCCGAGCTGGCCCGCGTGGAGGCCGAGCTGGCGCGGGTGGTCGGGCCGGGGCCGGCGTTCAGCGTGCGCGTCGACCGGGCCCAGCTCGACATCGACGCGCTGGTGCTCGACCCGGCGGCGCTGACGGAGCAGGCGCTGCGCTCGCGCCCGGAGCTGCGCGCGGTGCAGACGAAGGTCGGTCAGGCGCGCTCGGCGATCACTCTGGCGAAGGTCGAGGCGGCGCCGTGGATCAGCTGGGCGCAGGTGAATTACTTCTTCGGCCCGGGCCCGGCGACGCCGTCGTCGTTCGGGGTCGGCTTCGCGGTCGATGTCCCGCTGCTCAGCCTCAATCGCGGCAAGATCAAGACGGCGAAGGCGATCATGCGCCAGCGCCAGGTCGAGGAGCGGGCCGAGGTCGCGGCGATCGCCGGCGAGGTCGACGAGGCGATCGCGCGCGCGCAGCGGGCCGACGCGCGGGTCCAGGAGATCGAGCACGACCTGCTGCCGCAGGTCGATGCGGCGGCGCGTCAGGCGGACGCGGCGCTGGTGGCGGGGACGCTCGACGTGGTCGAGGTCCTCGATATCGAGGCCCGCCGGGTCGCCGCGCGCCGGCTGCACCTGGCGGCCCGCTTCGAGCGCCGGGACGCGCTCATCGAGCTCGAGGCCGCGGTCGGGGCACCGCTGCCTCGCTGACAGGGCCTGTCTTCACGCCCCCTTTTGCCATCATCGAGAAGGTGTCATGTTCGATCGTCGAATCGTAGGAGTATTCCTGTCACTATTGTCCATCTCGGCGCCGGCGGCCCTCGGCTGCAATCAGGGCGGCGGTGTGAACCCTGCCACCACCGACGACGCGCCCCCGGCGGGCTCCAGCGAGACCGGCGACGAGCCGGCGCCGGGCACCAGCAGCGGCGGCGACGACCCGGCGGTGACCTCGGAGGGGCCGGGCCAGCCGGTGTGCGGCGACGGGCTCGTCGAGGGCGACGAGCTGTGCGACGGGGCCGAGGTCGGCGGGATGTCGTGCGCCGACATCGACCCGGGCTTCACCGGGGCGCTGGCGTGCGCGTCCGACTGCCTGTCGTTCGACATGGGGGACTGCGAGGGGGCGCCGATCGAGTGGCTGGTGGCGCTGAACGAGCTGACGTCGAAGGGCGCGGAGTCGGGGCCGTTCGCCGGCAGGGGCGACGCGATCGAGCTGCTCAACGCCGGCGGCGCGCCGGCCGACCTGTCGGGCTGGCGGCTGTCCGACGACCCGCTGCTGCCGGTCGACAAGACCTACGTGTTCCCCGAGGGGACCACGCTGATGCCCGGCGAGCGCTTGGTGCTGGTCGAGCTCGACCCGGTGTCCGGCGAGGGCGACCTGCCGTTCGGCATCAGCTCGAGCAACGAGGAGACGCTGACGCTGGTCGACGGCGGCGACGAGGTCATCGACGCGCTGACGGTCGAGGGCGTGGCGGCGATGGTGTCGTGGTGCCGCCTGCCCGATGGGACAGGTTCTTGGGGCCACTGCGAGCAGACCCTCGGCGCGCCGAACATCGAGGCGCTGGCGATCTGCGGCGACGGGATGCGCGAGGGCGGCGAGGCCTGCGACGGCCTCGACGTCGGCGCGGCCAAGTGCGCCGACCGGGGCTTCAGCGCGGGGGCGATGACCTGCACGCCGCAGTGCGTCCTCGACACGTCGATGTGCATGTCGGACCTGGCGGCGGCGATCAACGAGCTCGAGTCGACCAACGACGAGATCGAGCTGTTCAACGCCGGCGCCGACATGATCGACATGACCGGGTGGATCCTCACCGACAAGGCGTTCGACGCCGCCTACGACCCGGCGGTCGACGACGAGGAGCTGGTGTTCGCCGCCGGCACGACGCTGGCGCCCGGCCAGTTCCTGGTGGTCGGCAAGGGCGACCTGGCCGGCCAGCACCCGTTCGGCCTCAGCTCCAACGGCGACACCGTGACCCTGCTGAAGCCCGACCTGACGCCGGTGTCGCAGGTCACCTACGGCGCCGACCAGGCCGCGCTGTCGTTCTGCCGCCTGGCCGACGGGCCGCAGGGCAGCTGGTCGTCCGGCTGCAAGCCGACGTTCGGGGCCGCCAACTCGAAGTAGGAGCGCGGCAGTAACCTTGGGACATGCTCGTACGAGCATGTCCTAAGAGTCATTGTCCAAAGGCCGGCTCGGGTCCGCCCACGGGCGCGGCCGCTCGCCCGCGGCTGGGCCCGGCGGCGGGAGACGACCGCCGGGGCCCGTGGTATACGTCGCGGCCGCCCATGTCCGCGAAGGTCCGCAAGCTGCCGCTCGTCCTCGGCCTGGTCGCCCTGGTGGCGACGCCGCTCGTCACCCGCCTGCTGGTCCACGGCGACATGCCCGACACGTGGGGCACGTTCCCGCCGCCGAAGAGCCCCGACGTGCCGGGCTTCAGCTGGCTGGTGTTCGGCCTCGGCGTCGCGCTGGCGCTGGGCATCCTCGAGTTCCTGCGCGCGCCGCAGCGGTTCGGCTTCGCGCCGCCGGCGACCGCCCGCGAGGAGTACGTGCCGCAGGTCCGGTTCCCGCCGTGGTGCGTGCCGGGAGCGCTGCTGGCGATGGCCTCGTGGGCGCTGATGTGGGGCGAGCTGCCGGACGCGGCGGCGCCGCTGGTGCCGTTCAGCTTCGTGCCGCTGTGGTGGGGCTTCATCCTCGCGCTCGACGGCGTGGTCTACCGCCGCACCGGCGGGCTGTCGCTGGTGGCGCGCCGACCGTGGGCGATGCTGGCGATCGCCGCGACCTCGTGCGTGAGCTGGTACTTCTTCGAGTACCTCAATTACTTCACGCGCTCGAACTGGTACTACCCGAACGACACGATCTTCTCGCAGTGCGGCTACCTGCTGTGGTTCGGCCTGGCGTTCACCACGGTGCTGCCGTCGATCTTCGTGGTCTATCAATTGCTGACGACGATCACGCCGCTGCGGACCCGCTTCGAGAACGGGCCGCAGATCGAGCTGTCACGCGGGGCGGTGCGCAAGCTGCTGGGGCTCGGCCTCGGCTCGCTGGCGGCGCTGGTGCTGTGGCCGGCGCCGCTGTTCCCGCTGCTGTGGTTGAGCCCGCTGGTGGTGCTGGCGGCGGCGGTGTCGCTGTCCGGCGCGTGGACGCCGTTCTCGCCGATCCGCCGCGGCAACTGGGCGCCGGTGGTGCTGATCGGCCTGGCGACCGTGCTCAACTACCTGGTCGGCGAGATGTGGAATTTCTACAGCACGCCGCAGAACCCGAACTTCTGGAAGTACGACGTGCCTTACGTCAGCGTGCTGCACGTGTACGAGATGCCGCTGCTCGGGTACTTCGGCTACCTGCCGTTCGGCATGCTGTGCTGGGTGTGGTGGATCCACCACGCGCGGCTGTTCGGGCTCGATCCGGCGATCGACGTCGTCGCCGGCGCCGGACCGACGCTCACGCGGCGCAGCGACGCATGAGCGCGTGAGGCCCGGGCCGCGCCGGGTTGCGAATTCGGGCGGTGGGGGCCGGTGCACCCCGCTTTACGGTGGTGACTCGCTTCCCAAACCCGGCCCGGCGTGCCACGATGAAATTCATGTCTGTCGGGCTTTCGCGCGTCGATTCGCGCATTCGTCGTGCGCGTGTCGACGTGTACGGTGCGGAGCTCGATCTCTGCACCCGCGCCGCCACGATCTTCTGGCACCGCTTCGGCCAGGTGCCGCTCGTCGTCGGCGAGGGCGCGTGGGTGCCTCTGCCCGAGCCGATGGGAGACCTTCGCGGCAGGCTCGTCGTCGAGGGCGTCGATCGTCGCACCTGCGCCTTGTTGGAGCATCGGCTCGCGCGCGGCAATCGCGACTGGACGTACGAGAGGGGCCCGTGGGTCGGCGCCGAGGCGACCGCGCGGGCCGCAGGGGTCGACGCCGGGGCCGCGGGCGTCCTGCGCAAGGTCTTGTGGCTGTTCTATTGCGAACGCTGGCCGCTTCAGTTCGCCGACGGCTGCGGCTGGGGCAGCGGCGGCTATGGGCCGCTGATCGCGGCGGCGCTGGCAGACCCGGCCCACATGCGCGCCCGCTGGGAACTGCTCATCCTCACCGGCGCGCTGCAGTGGCCGGCCTGCGAGGGAGGCCTTGAGCGAATCGCTAGCCACTCTCACGGCGAAGAGTTCTACGCTGCGCCCTGAAGCGCAGCCCGAACCCTCGCGGGGTCGTCAGTAGCGGTCGCCGCCGCGGCTCGGCTTGCGCCCGTAGCCGCCACCGCCACCGCCACCGCCACCGCCACCGCCGCCGCCCTGCGGGCCCGAGAAGCTGGGGCGCCGGTCCTCAGCCTCCGAGACGCGCAGCGGGCGGCCGTCGAGCGACGCGCCGTGCAGCGCCTCGATCGCGCGCTGGGCGTCGGCTGCGCTCGTCATCTCGACGAACGCGAAGCCGCGCGAGCGACCGGTTTCCCGATCGGTCATCAGCTTGACCTCTTTGACCGCGCCGTACGGCTGAAACGCCTGCTGGAGGTCGCTGTCGGAGATCTGGAAGGAGAGATTGCCTACGAAGAGTCGGTTGCCCATTGTCTTGATTCGTCTCTGGCTCTCGGCGCGGCGCGCCGGTTGGGGGGGAATTCTCGGTCGAAGAGCCGGCGCTCGAGCGAAGATCGCAGCAAAGCAGGTGCTGCACCATCAACGTCGCCGGAAATGAACCCCAAAACCTTCAGCCGACGCGGAAGTCGACCAAGTGCCCGAGCGTGCAAGTGCGCCAGAAACGAATGACGCCGGCAAGCTAGCACGGCGCCGCGGCGATGGCAACGCGGCGGGGGCTCGGGGCCCGACCTCGACGGATGCAGCGAGGCGTCTGCGTCGGGGCCGCCGCGCTAGCGCACGCGGTGAGCGCGAGCGCACGAATCGCGGCCGGCGGGCTACAGGCGAGCGAACGAGCTCGGCCGGGAGCGGGGGCGGCCCGACCCCGGCGAGGCGGTGATTGTGAAGATGTCTCGAGGGACAGGTGTGAGGCGGGCCGCCGCCGGCTCGCCGACGGCGCCGCGCTCACGCGAGGCTCAGCGCGCCGGTGCAGTACTTGGGGTTGCCGAAGGTGGTGGTCTCGAGGCCCATGGCGTTCATGCAGCCGACCAGCAGGTTGTTGTGCGGGACGTCGCCCTGGACCTGCATCCACCGCCCGGTCTTCATGGCCCCGCCGCACTTGCCGGCGAGGACGTAGGGGATCTCGTGGCGGTCGTGGTCGTTGCCCTTCTGGTGCTCGTTGACCCAAATCAGCAGGGTGTTGTCGAGCACGGTGCCGTCGCCCTCGGGGATCGACTTGAGCCTCTCGATCAGGTAGGCGAACTGCTCGCAATACCAGATGTTGATGCGGGTCAGCTTCTCCTGGGCGTCAGCGTCGCCGTCGCCCCGGTGGGCCAGCTCGTGGTGACCCTCGGGGATGTCGAGCCACGGGAACGGCTTGGCGGTGGCGCTGTTCATCCACATCAAGGAGGCGACGCGCGTCAGGTCGCAGGCGAGGGCCATCGCCAGCAGGTCCATCTGCAGCTTGCCGGTCGCGGGGATGTTGCCGACCTTGCTCGGGTCCTTGACCTCGCCCAGCACCGGCGGCTGGCAGGCGCCGCCGATCGTGCCGCCGGTGTCGAGCCGCATCGCGATGTCGCGCACCGCCTCGAGGTGGGCGTCGAGCTTGAGCTTGTCGGCCGCGCCGACCTTCTTGACGAGGCGCTGGTAGTCGTCGGCGACGGCGTCGAGGACGATCTTGCGCTCGGCGATCTTGCGCGCCTGCGCGGCCGGGTCGCTCTCGAGGTCGCCGAAGATCCGGTCGAAGGCGGCGGTGGGGTCGTTCTCCGGCGGGATCGGCTGGGCGGGGCCGCGGTAGGAGATCCGCGAGCCCACGTTGGCGCCGTAGACGTGCACGCCGAACTCGAGCGAGCGGAACTTGGTCTCGTTGCCGACGGCGTCGGCGATGGCCTGGTCGACGGAGATGCCGTCGGCCCAGCCGGCCGAGAGACCGTCGGCGCCGGCGAAGTCGCCCTCCTGCAATTCGGTGCCGGTGAGGCCCTGGCCGGTGCCCTTCTGGTGGGCGTCGCCGGGGCCCTTGTAGGCGGACAATTCGTCGACGCCGTCGAGGACGAGGACGTCCTGCTTGTGCGACTCGAGCGGCTGGAGGATCCGCCCGAAGGAGTAGGCGTCGGCGCTGCCGCTCGGCCGCCAGTCGTTCATGATGGTGCCGTTCGGGGTCCAAAACACGACGAACCGCTTGGGGCCGCCGGCGCCGCGGAACTGCTGCGGCAAGGCGCTGACGGGCGGGGCGTCGCAGCCCTGCATGATGTCGAGCAGCGGCAGGGCGAGGCAGGCCCCGCCGGCGCCGCGCAAGAAGGTGCGGCGGGACAAAGTCGAGCGTTTCATGGTCATTCTCCTTCGGGGGCGCGGCGGAAAAGGAAGGCTTCGCTCTGGGTGAGCGCGACGATGAGGTCCTGGATCCGCCGACCCGAGCCGGCGAACTGGCGGGTGAGGTCGTCGATGGTGCAGGCGTCCTCCTTGGCGTCCGCGCGGCCGTAGGCGTAGCGGAACCACTGCAGGGTCATGCAGCGCTCGACCTCGGGGGAATCGACGAGCAAGGACGCGAGCTCGGGGACGCCGTCGAAGGTGCCCTTGGTGGTGCCGCCGATGATCTCGCCGGTGGCGTCGATCGGCTGGCCGGCCTCGACCTCGCGCCAGCGGCCGATGCCGTCGAAGTGTTCGAAGCCGAAGCCGATCGGGTCCATCATGCCGTGGCAGCCGGAGCACGAGGGGTCGGTCGAGTGCTGCTTGAAGCGCTCGCGCGTCGGCAAGTTGGGGTCGACCTCGGGCGGGGTGATGTCGACGTTGTCGGGCGGCGGCGGGACGACCTGGCACAGGAGCCGCTCGCGCACGAACTTGCCGCGGTGGATCGGCGAGGTCTGGTTGGGCTTGGCCAGCACCGACAGGAGGCCGCCCTGGGTCAGGAAGCCGGAGGCCTGGCCGGCCGGGAGGTCGAACTTCTGGAAGCCGTCGCCGCTGGGGCCGTCGAGGCCGTAGTACTCGGAGAGCGCGCCGTTGAGGAAGGTGTAGGGCGCGAGGTACATCGAATCGAGGTCGCCCTTGTCGTCCCAGATCACGTGGTCGAGGAACTCCTCGGCCTCGGCGCGCAGCATCGGCCGCAGGTCGAGGGCGAATTCGGGGAAGGCCTCGTCGTCCTTCTCCAGCTCCTCGATGCGCTTCAGCTCGAGCCACTGGCCGTGGAAGTCGCGCACGGTGGCCCGCGACCGCGCGTCGGCGAGCATGCGCGTGGCCTGCTTGGCCACGTCCTCGGGCTCCGCGAGCCGACCCTCGGCGGCGGCCGCGAACAGCTCGGCGTCGGGCATGGTGCCCCACAAGAAGTAGGACAGCCGCGAGGCGAGCTCGTACGGGGCGACCTTGAGCACGTCGCTGCCGTCGACCGGCTCGCCGAACTCGACCCGGTAGAGGAAGTGCGGCGACTGGAGCATCGCCGTCAGGGTCAGCCGCACGCCGGTGGCGAAGTCGAACTCGTCGGCGGCGGTCTGGTGCACCGCGAGCAATTGCGAGACCTCGTCGCCGCTCAGCGGCCGCCGATAGGCGGAGCGGCCGAACTCGGTGATGAACTGCTCGGCGCACGCGTCCTCGCCCTCGGTCTTGACGTCGCAGCCGCGCAGCAGCGCCGGGAGGTCCTTGACGGCCTCCTCGGCGAGCGCCTCGGCGGCGCCGAGGTAGCCCTCCGCGAGCAGCGAGGTGACGACCAGGGCGTCGGCGTTGTTGTTGAACCCGAGCGCCTCCTCCTCGGCCGGAAAGGCCTGCGCCGGCCGGCCGTCGGCGCCCAGCAGGTCGCGGACGGTGTTGTCATATTCGCGCCGGTTCATGCGCCGGATCGGCGAGGGCCCGGGCTCGATGCCCTTGCACTCGGCCGCCTCTCCGCCCTCGGTGTCGACCGCGACGCCGTCCGTGGTGCCGTCGCTGTCGCTGTCCCCGGTCGTGGCCCCGTCGCCTCCGGAGCCGTTCTGACAGCCGCCCGCAGCGGCGGCCACGATCGCCCACACTACGATCCCTCTGACATTCATACCTGGATCCTTGACGGGCATGAGGACCGACAGGCTGTGCGCTGCAGCATCGCGGCCGAGGCCCGCGCAGGCGAGCGGCGCAGACGGTCCGCCGCGGCGGCTGTCCGGACATCCGTTCATTCGTCGCCCGATCGCGCAGCGCCCGCCCGCGAATCCATTGATAACACCGTGAGAAATGCATTGTCATGACTGCGGATCCGGTGTGTGCTCCGCTCGACGAGGTCCGTCCGCGAGCGCACGAGCCGTGACGGCCGCCAAGATCCTTGCGCGCTTTTACGCCGCCGGCTACGTTTCGCCGCGAGGACGACGGGTGCCGAAGAAGCCAGAGAAGATCACCCTGAACCACGACTTCGCGTTCACCAGCGACGCCCACCTCGACGAGCAGATCGCGGCGTTCCGCGCCGCTCACGAGGCCGAACACCAGCAGATCCTGGCGATGGACGCGCGGCGCTCGCTCGGCCCCGGGAAGGTGCGGGTGACGTTCCGGGTGATCGAGAAGAAGCCCCGCCGCGGATAGCGAGGACGTGTCACTCCGGACATGTCCCTTCAGATAGATGCCCTATTGGGCGCAGGCGCCGCGATGGGCTTCAGGGGGTCGGCTGCTCGGCCAGCCGCCACGGCGGATTACGTCGATTCTCGCCGGCCCAGAACAGGCAAACGACGTTGCCGTCGGGATCGCGCAGGTAGGCCTCGCGCCACAGCCACGGCTGGTCGACCGGGTCGGCGTCGAACTCGAGGCCCTGCCGCTTGAGCGCGGCGACGCGGGCGTCGAGGTCGGGACACTCGAAGTAGACGACGACGCCGGTGGGCCCGAGGAGGCGATCGGCGTGGTGGAGCGAGAGGGTGCTGCCGCCTTCGAGACACTCGAAGCGGGCGTACTTCGGCAGGCTGGCGACGATCTGGCGCAGGCCGAGCCGGCAGTAGAAGGCGGCGCCGCGTGCGACATCGGCCGACGGCAAGGTGACCTGATTGAGCTGCATGGGGCGAACGGTAGCGCGGAATGGAGCGCGTCGGGCGAGGCCGCGCGCGCTCGCCCGCGGCGGAGCGTGGTAACCTGCGCCGGAGATGGCGAAGCGATACGCGCTGGAGCTCGACGAGGCGCTGCACGCGGGCTGGGTGCGGGCGCCGGGCGACGGTTACTTCGACCTCGATCCGTGGCTGCGCACGAAGGAAGGGGCGCTGCTGGTCGAGCCGGCGCCGCTGTTCTGGGACTGGGTCGAGGGCAGCCTTTACGACGAGCGGCGCGAGGCGGCGATCGTGGCGTTCGACGCGGAGGGGCGCGAGGTCGAGCGGCTGGTCCTCGGCGGGGCGCGAGTGGTCGAGCTCGGGCTGCCGTCGCTCGACGCCGAGGGCGTGGGCGCGCTGTGGCTGCAGGTCGAGGCGAAGACGGCGGAGATGCAGGGCGGTGCTGCGACCGCGGAGGCGCGCGGTGAGGCGCCGACGATCGCGGGCTGCCGCGTCCACTTGCACGGCCCCGAGCCGCAGCAGGTCCGCGAGATCGATGCGGTGACGATCACTCTCGGCCGCCGCGGGCTGCAGCGCGTGAAGCTGGCGGTCGAGGGCGAGGCGGACTGGGAGGCGGCCGAGGCGCTGGTCGACCGCGAGGGCGCGCTCGAGTACGTGGCCGCCGGTACGGGGCCGGTGCTCGCGCGGGTGGAGTTCAAGATCGCGGGGATCGACGTGGAGCGAGTGGAGGCCGCGGCCGAGGGCTCGCAGCGGGCCAAGCTGGTGCTGGCGTGCCGCGGGCTGCGGCTCGGATCGACGGGCAGCGGCGAGTCGTCGTAGGTGGCGATCAGTAGACCGAGAGCTCGCTCCAGTCGGCGTCGTCGCGGGCGGTGCGGCGGTGGACGAGGTCGAAGCGATCGCGGCCGTCCGGGTCGTGAGCGGTGAGCAGGTGGCCTTCGCCGTCGAGCTCGAGCCGGCGCCAGGCGCCCCAGCGCTCGAAGCTGAGCTGGAGGCCGCGGTCGCTGTCGCGCGGGTTCCAGGACAGGTCGTCGATCGGGGGCCGCGGGGACGAGATGACCTGTCCGCAGAGACAGCCATCCCGAAGCCAGGCGAGCACGCCGCGCGGGTGCCAGATCGCGTCGACGGGGACAAAGTCCTCGTCGTGGCTGCGGTAGTCGTACTCGATGGCGACGGTGTGCCAGCGCGACGGATCGGCGGTCGGGGCGAACACCTGCAGGCCGCCGTAGCGGTCGCCGTAGGAGCCGTAATCAGACCACGGCTGGCCTGACTCGAAGCCGAGGATGAGCTGTCCCCCGGGACAGAAGCGGGCGAAGGTCCAGCGGTCGAAGAAGTCGATGGTGGGCAGGTCGACGACGCGCGAGCCGCCGCGCAGCTGGCCCGCCTCGAAGCGCCACGCGCCGTCGGGCGAGGCGGCGAAGATGTCGGGGTCGGCCATCGCAGAGGCAGGATCGCCGAGGCGCGCCGAGGTGTCGAGGCGGGAATAGGGCCCGATGCGGGGCGGTTGGGGCCGAAGATGCACCGCGTCGAGGGCAAAAAAGAACACTGGGTCGACCGCTGATGACTGGCCGAGCTGGCGGCTCGTCACGCGGCGGTCCACCTGGACTTCGGGACAGGTGACGGGGCGTTCGCGCTCCGCCGCGCGCGCAGCGAGCCGTCGACGCTGGTGATCGGGGTCGACGCGAGCACGGAGGGCCTGCGCGAGCCGTCACGCCGCGCTGCGGGCAAGCCGGCCCGCGGCGGGCTGGCGAACGCGATGTTCGGGGTGCTGCCGCTGGAGCGCGCGCCGGGCGAGCTGATCGGGCTGGTCGACTCGCTGACGGTGCTGCTGCCGTGGGGCTCGTTGCTGCGCGCGGTGGCGCTGCCGGAGGCGGAGGGGCTGGCGCGGCTGCGCGGGCTGTGCAAGCCGGGGGCGTCGCTGCAGGTCGTGTTCGGCTACGGTCCCGGCGATCCGCTGGCAGTGCAGGCGCTGCCCGGATTGCAGGAGGAGGCCCGCGCGGCGGCGCTGGTGCAGGCGTACGCGCGCGCGGGGTTCACCGTGAGGGCTCGCGCGACGAGCCGCGAGGAGGTCGGCGAGCTGCCGACGACGTGGGCGAAGAAGCTGGCGTATTCGAACCGCGAACGCGAGTTCGTGGCATTGACTGGAGTGGCGCGCTGATGCAGGCGGCGACGATCGAGGATCGCAAGGCGATCACAAGGCGATGCGTCACGGTTGAGTCCGGTGCCGAGTCGTCCTTCGACCTGCGAGCATTGTGGCCGTGTCGCTCGCGGGCGTGCGGTGCTTCGGTGCACCTGCATCGGTGTCGGCGATGACCCGTGATTCGTCACACCGAATTGGGGTCACGCTGCGGGGCGGCCGCGAGAGCGCCGGGCGCTCACGCGCCGTTGCGCACGGGTCGCGGAGTGCGGACGGCGCGATAGGGGAAACCGGGGCGGCGCAGCGGCTCGAAGGCGGTCACGAGGGCGGAGAAGACTTCGGCCTGCTCGGCCTCGCTGGCAGATGACTCGGCGGCGACCCGCAAGAGCACTGCGGACGGGAGGGCGAGCACGAGAGAGAGGAAGCCGAGGCTGTGCCAGGTGGCGGCGACCAGGCCGATGACGAAGAGGCCGGTGACGACGCTGGCGGCGTCACCGAGGTCGCGCGGAAACTCGATCTGCGAGCCACCCGGCGCCGACGAGACATACACGCGATAGGAGCGCGGGGCGGCCCCGGAGTGGACTTCGATGTAAAAGCAATCGGGCTGGTCGTCGGCGCGAAAACGGAGGCGGGCTGTCGAAACAGCGGGAAACCGGGCGGCCGCGTGGGCGACGGCGGTCGCGGGCGGGACGACGAGCAAGAGCTTCGGCACAGACATAAGCGGGTCCTGTTAGCGACACGAACCGGCCGACAGATCGAGGCGTCGACCGTGAATAGGAGTTCACACGCTGCACGGTAACGAGGTTCGAGACGGCCGCGCGAATCCGCGCCGGGGCCTCGAAAGGCGCTCGCCCAGGCGGCGAGGCGGTCCTCGTGAATCGCAGCAAGGCCGTCAGTATGACCGATGCGAAGGCTCTGGGGTGGATCGAGGAGATCTCGCACGCCAGCGGCGGGGGCCGGTCGATGGAACCCGCCATGACCCGCGAACCCGGTCGAGAACATGGATCGATGTTGCGCAGGCCGGAGGACGCGAGCCTCGCTGCGCGAGACGACGAGCTGCGGGCTCATCGAAGTCTCGGAGAGATCTGCGTGGGTCGCAGGGAGCGACCGACGGATCTGCTGCGAGCACGAGCGCGCGCCTGCGAGGCCCGGGCTCGACGTTCCTGGGCAGAAGCGCCGGCTGATTCGGCGGGGCTCAGCGAAGGTCGTCGGTGATGCGCCCCAGGCGCGTACGCAGTTCGGGCGCAGCGACGGCGGTGGTGACGAGTCGCAGGCGGGTGCCGTTGTCGGTCTCCTCGACGAAGAGGCGGCCGAGCTCGAGGAGGCGGGCCACTGCGGCGGTGTCGCGGACGTGATAGGGCGACGCAGGTCGGTAGCGCTGGCCGGTGGGCAGCGCCTCGGCGAGGCTGAGCCGGGCCAGCACTGCCTGCAGGTCGCCCTCGGCGGCGACGAGACCGGCGACGCGATCCCAGGCGCCGAACAGGGCGGTGTGGGCAGCGAGGGCCGCGGCGGTGACCTCGAGGATCGCAAAGGCGCCGTTCAGCGCGAAGTCACCGGTGAGCACGCGACCGACGAAGATATCGTCGGCGTCGGACAGGTCGGGCGGCAGCTGGCCGGCGACGAACAGGTACCAGGATTCGCCGGGATCGAGGAGCGCCGCGAGCAGACCGACGAGGCGCGTGCGCCAGGCCGCCAGAGCATCGGCGGCGAGGACATCGGCGAGGCTGCGGTAACGCCCGACGCCGTCGCCGACCGAGCCGGAGTAATCGGTGATGTAGTCGATGTCGTCGAGGATGGGTCCCTCGACGAGGCCGAGCTCGAGCGCGACGAGGCCGGGCGGCAAGGGGAGGTGCGGGTCCCAGTCGGCGTGGGCGAGGTTGCGAGCGGGCTCGAGAGTGAAGCGAGGAATGTTCATCGCGGGCGCGGAGGATCGTCTACCGCGACAGCTCGGCCGCGGTCACGCGTTGTTGCGCCGCCGGCATCGTGGGGGTGAAGCGGGCGGCGAAGGCGGCCTGGACGCGGGGCATGGCGGTCACGTCGCCGGCGCCGAAGATCTGGCGGTCGGGACGGACGAGCACGAAGTCGAGCCGGCGCGCGCGCAGGAAGCGGAGCAGGGCGCCGTCGTGCTCCTCGAAGTCGACGCCGGGGCGGACGAGGACGATGTCGTGGCCGGCGGCCCACTCGCGCAGGCGCGAGGTGAGGCACTCGGCGCGGACGACGAGGGCGAAGCGATAGCCGAGCAGGTCGTCGAGCGAGACGTCGGCGCCCTGGTGGCGCGCGCGGACCTGCGGCAGCGGGTGACCGTGCCAGCGCGAGGCGAGATCGAAGCAGCCGGCGCGCAGCCGCGGGCGGCGCATGGAGAGGCGCCGCGAGAGGGCGAGGAGCGGCGAGACGCGGCCGATCAGGCGCACGAGGTGACGCCGCCACCAGCGCTGCACCGCGCCGTCGGCCTGCAGCCGCTTGCCGAGGAACAGGGTGCCGCGCAGGACCTGCTCGACGTGTGGTCGGCGCTCGCGTTCGTAGCTGACCAAAAGGTCATGTGATGCGCGGCCCGTGATCACGCGCTGGAGCTTCCACGCGAGGTTGACGGCGTCGCGGATGCCGGCGCACATGCCCTGGCCGGCGGAGGGCGGCATCATGTGGGCGGCGTCGCCGGCGAGGAGGGCCGTGCCGGAGCGCCAGATGTCGGCCAAAAGCGCGTTGTGGGCGTATTTGGCGATCCGCGTGATCTCGAGGCGATCGGGGTCGATGTCGCGGGCGAGCCAGCGCCGCACCGTGGCCTCGTCGGGCAAGTCCTCGTGCTCGCCGAGCTCGAACTCCCAGCGGCGGTTGCGGCCGATGCCATGGGCGTAGATGCTGAGCCGCTCGCGTTCGAGGCGGTAGCGGAAGCGGCCGGGCAGGGCGGCGGCGTCGGCGAGGTCGCGCAGCAGGGTGTCGACGATCAGCCAGTGACGCCGCGGGGCGAGCGAGGTCATCGTCGCGCCGAGGGCGGCGCGCGTGAGGCTGCGGCCGCCGTCGCAACCGACCAGCCAGGCGGCGCGCAGGCGCAGGGATTCGCCGTCGGCCCGCCGGGCGGCGAGGATGACGTGATCGGCGCGGACGTCGATGTCGACGACGTCGAGGCCGAGCTCGAGCCGGACCTGCGGATAACGACGCAGGCCGTCGCGGAGGATCTGCTCGAAGGCCGGCTGGTCGAAGAAGCGCGAGCCGCTGTAACCGTGGGGGCTGTCGCGCTCGCCGATACGGTCGACCAGGAGCAGCTCGCCGCCTTCGTCGACGATCTCGGCCTCGCCGAATTCGCAGGTGTGCGGCCACAGCTCGGCGAGCAGACCGGTCGCCTGGAAATTGCGCAGGGTCTCCTCGTCGATGTGGGTGGCCCGGGGGATCGGGTGGACCGCAGGCTCGCGCTCGCAGACGACGACCCGCAGGCCGAGACCCCCGAGCAAGTTGGCCAGGACGGCCCCGGTCGGGCCGCAGCCGAGGATCGCTACGTCGAACGACGGTGTGGACATTCCGCAGAAAATAGGCGCACTCGGGCCGCCGGGGAATGTTCACAGGAAGACACCCGGTGGCACCGAATCGGCCAGCCGGGTGTCGTGGGGGCGCAGTTCTGCGCCGTGGGCCGCAGGGGCCGAATTCAGCGCGGTACGAGGGTGTTGCGGCCGACGAACAGGTCCTTGACGTAGCTCGGCGAGGGGTGCTCGTCGCGGACGACCGGCCAGCCGCAGAATTCGCCGACGCGTGGGTCGACGGCGTAGTCGCTGCGGAGCTGGCCGCGGAGCTCGTCGTCGGCGACGGTGCGCAGCTTGGTCTTGGGGACGGCGGCGCCGAACAGGGCGCCGCGCGGGTGGCGATGCGGGCCGACGACCCGGTAGGCGCCGAGCGAGCGGCCGCCGCCCTCGCCGTCGACGAAGTAGAGGTGGATGATGTCGCCGAAGTCGACCTTGGCGACGTTGGCGATCATCTGGGCGTGGGCGACGTCGGCGAAGGCGCTGCGGCAGATGAAGCCGAAGTTGTCGGCGATTTCCTGCGTGGTGGAAGAATCAGCCCTGGCATTGCTCGCGCGGTACAGCCACTCTTGCATGCCGGGGATGCTCTCACGTCCGCCCCTCGGGGTCGCGGGGCATGTTTGCCCGGAGCGCCGGCGCGCTAGACGGGCGGCGGGTTGCGCTCCTCGAAGCCCCGCTGGTGCCAGTACGGGTAGGGCGGTGTCTGCTCGCTGGCGGCGTCGAGGCGGGCGACCTGCTCGGCCGAGAGATTCCAGCCGACGGCACCGAGGTTCTGCTTGAGCTGCTCCTCGTTGCGCGCGCCGAGGACGACCGTGGCGACGGTCGGCCGCTGCAGCAACCAGTTGATTGCCACCTGCGGCACCGTCTTGCCGGTCTCGCGGGCGATCTCCTCGACGGCGTCGAGCACGCCGAAGAGGTGGTCGTCGCTGACCGGCGGTCCGAACTCGGCCGAACCGTGCAGGCGGCTGTCCTTCGGCAGCGGCTTGCCGCGGTGGATCTTGCCGGTCAAACGACCCCAGCCGAGCGGGCTCCACACGACGGCGCCGACGCCCTGATCGACGGCGAGCGGCATGAGCTCGTGCTCGTAGTCGCGGCCGATGAGCGAGTAGTAGGCCTGGTGGGCGACGTAACGCGGATAGCCGTAGCGATCGGCGACGGCCAGCGACTTCATCAGGTGCCAGCCGGAGAAGTTGCTGCATCCGACGTAGCGCAGCTTGCCGGCGCGCACGAGGTCGTCGAGGGTGGAGAGCACCTCCTCGATCGGGGTGATCGCGTCGAAGCCGTGGAGCTGGAACAGGTCGATGCGATCGGTGCCCAGCCGCTTCAGCGCGGCCTCGACGCTGCGGATCAGGTGGAAGCGCGAGCTGCCGACGTCGTTGGGCCCCTCGCCGGCGCGGAAGGTGGCCTTGGTCGAGATCAGGACCTGCTCGCGCCGACCCTTGATCGCCTCGCCCAAAATCGACTCGGCGGCGCCGGCCGAATAGACGTCGGCGCTGTCGAACAGGGTGAGGCCCGCGTCGAGGCAGATGTCGACGAGCCGCCGCGCGGCGGCGACGTCGGTGTCGCCCCAGGCGCTGAACAACTTGCCCACGCCGCCGAAGGTGCCGGTGCCGAAGCTCAGCACGGGGACCTTGAGACCGGATGCTCCGAGTCGTCGGTATTCCATGATGAGCGATCCATAACACCGGACTGCGCGGGTCTGACCGGGCTCGAGCAGCGAGAGGTCGCGCGCGGGCCGACCGCGGGCCACGGTGCGGGGCGACGGTCAGCGCGAAGCTCGCTCGTGGCGAAAAGCCCACACACGACTCGCACGTGCGAGCGAGAGGCGCGGGGGGCTCACGCGGGCGGTCGAGGTCGTATGCTCGGGCAGGACCGGAGGAGCGATGGGGTTCGACCGAGAGGCATTCTTCGCCAAGGCGATCGCGGAGGCCCGCGACGAGCACGGAGACGTGGCGCCGCCGTGGGCACGGTACCCGGAGATCCCAGCGCGCAGCATCGGCTGGCGCATGGGCTACGGCGAGAGCTGGGCCGAGGTATGGCACGAGTGGCTGTCGCGGGCGCCGACCGATCGCGCGTGGCGGCTGGACTATTTGAAACGGCACGCGCCGGCCCCCCGCACTTGGACGGCGACGGTGACCTGGGCGCTGGTGCCGGAGTTCCGGCTCCGCGAGGCGCTTTCGGACGCGTTGCTGGCGGAGCTCGAAGCGGCCGGGGTGATCGGCGACGACGTCGGGCTGGTGGCGTGGGAGCGGCTGTACGGGGCGAGCCCGCCTGCGCCGTGGGCGAGCCGCAAGGAGGCGCCGGCGCATGCGGTCCGCTACGGGACGCGCGAGTTCGACTTCTGGGCCCGCTGGTGCGCGAAGCGTCGCGACGATGGCGGGCTGACGCAGTGGCTGGCCGCGGTGGCGCCGGCGCCGGAGCCGTGGAGGGCGGTGCGCGAGGCGGTGGAGCGCGGGACGCCGGCCGAGCCGGTGAGCAGCAACGTGTACGAGCGCGCGGGGGTGCTGCTGGCGGCCCAGGGCTCGCTGCCGGCCCCGTGGGCGCTCGGCGAGGAGGTCGGGTCGCTGCGCGAGAAGTTCGATGAACACGACAGCTACGCGGACGCGTGGAGCCTGTGGGTGCGCCATCGCTTCGACGACGCGAAGACGTGGCGCGAGTACCTGCAGGCGCAGCCGCGCCACCCGGAGGCGTGGGCGAAGGCGGTGACGCGGTTGTCACGGCGGTGATAAAACTGTCTCCCAGGGCATGCTCTGAAGATAATGTTCACGAGGACATGTCGTCATGAGCATGTCCTCAAGGTCATCTCTTGGAGAGCATTCATGCGCGGCCGATCGCGAGCAAGGTCGCGGGCAGCTCCTGCATCACGACCGCGGCGGCGTCGCCGCCGAAGCGGGCGGCGACCGGCAGGAGCAGGCGGTCGCGCAGCCAGCGAGCGACGGGGTTGGTGATCTCGGCGAGCGCGCCCATGCTGCCGGCAGCGCGGGCGACTCGCTGCACTGCGGGCCGACGCCGGCGCTGATAGGCGTCGAGGCCGCTCGCCAGGTCGGCGGCGCGGCGCAGCTCGTCGAGCAGCACTGCGGCGTCGACGAGGGCGCTGTTGGCCCCCTGGCCGAGGTTGGGCGACATGGCGTGGGCGGCGTCGCCGAGCAGGGCGAGGCGGCCGTCGACCCACCGCTGACAATCGACGCGGATCACGCGATTGAAGATGAGGTCGTCGAATCGCCGCACCGCGCCGAGCAGGGGGATCGACGGCGGATAGGCGCGGGCCCACACTGCGCGCAAAGCCTCGAGGTCGCGGGCCGCGATCGCGTGACGGCACGCGCGGGTGCCGGCGGAGGCGAAGAAATAGGTGCCGCCGTCGACCGCGAAGCTGCCGAAGATGCCGGCGCCGGTCCAGGCCTCGACGCCCTGCGCGGCCTCGACGTCGACGAGCGCCCGCAAGTAGGCGATGCCCGGCGGACGCACGCGCGCGCCGAAGTCGCCGGCGGTGCGGATCCGCGAATGCACCCCGTCGGCGCCGACGACCAGATCTGCGCGGTGCTCGACGGTCCGACCGTCGACGCGCGCGGTCACCCGGCCGTCCCGCTCGGCGCCGATCACCTCGGCGCCGAACTGCCGCTCGACGCGAGGCTCGGCCGCGAGGGCGTCGAGCAGCAGGCCCTGCAGGTCGCTGCGCCGGATCATCCGCACGCGCGGGGTGGGTCGCGGGGGCGCGAGCATGAGCCGGCTGCGACCGTCGACGATCGCGGGCGAGTCGACGGCGCGACCGTGCGCGGCGATCGCAGGGCCGAGGCCGATCGATTCGAGCACTGCGAGGCCGTTCTCGGCGAGGCCGATGCCGGCCCCGACGGCGCGCGGCTGGGCGACCTTCTCGAGCAAGGTGACGCGGGCTCCGGCGCGCGCGAGGAGGAGGGCCGTGGCAGCGCCGCCAGTGGCGCCGCCGACGACGAGGACGTGGAGCTGCGAGAGGTTCATGGCGAGGAGGATGAAGCGCCGCGCCGCGGGCTGCCTTGACCGCGGTCGCCAAGCTTGTGGCTTTGCCGGCCATCGTCGACAATCCGCGCGGATGTCGAGCCCCTCGGTCCTGGCGGCGATGACGACGCAGGTGCTGGCGGCGGCGGAGAGCCTCGGGGCCGAGGTGCCGGCGATCGTGCACGAGGCGGGGATCGATCCGGCGCTGCTGACGGACCCGGACGCCCGGGTGCCGCTCGAGCAACACCTGAAGATGTGGGAGATCCTGTCGCGCCGCGGCGACGGGCTGCACATCGGCGCGCGGATCGGGATCGCGGCGCTCGGGGTGATCGGCTACGCGATGCAGCACGAGGCGACCGTGGGCGACGCGCTCGCGTGGCAGCAGCGCGTCGGCGCGGTGCTGTACCCGGGCCTGGTGCCGCAGCTCGAGCGCCGGTGCGACGCTGCGGGCGATTACGTGGTGTTCGTGCGCGCGATGGTGCCGGCGTTCGCGCGGCTGCGCGAGCCGATCTTCGCCCAGGCGGCGTCGATCGTGGCGATGATGCGTGCGCTCGCGGGCGTGACTGCGCGGCCAGCGTTCGTGGCGCTGCCGCTGTCGCGGCCGGCAGATCCGCGCGAGGTCGAGGCCTACTTCGCCTGCCCGGTGGCCTGGGACGCGCCGCTGCTGCAGATCGGGTTCGACGCGGGGTTGCTGGCAGTGCCGCTGCCGCGCGCCGATCCGCAGCTGTTCGGCTACCTGGCCCGGCGCGCCGAGTCGATGCTCTTAGAAGGAATGCCGGCCGACGCGAGCTGGGCCGATCGGGTGCGGCGGGAGATCGGCGCAGCCCTGACGGAGGGCGAGCCGCGGCTGCAAGCGGTGGCGAAGCGCCTGGCGGTGTCGGAGCGGACTCTGCACCGGCGATTGCTCGACGAACAGACGAACTTCACCGGGCTGGTCGAGGAGGCCCGGCACGCCCGTGCGCTGCAATTGCTGGCGGACCGCTCGCTGAGCGCGTCCGAGGTGGCGGTGCTGCTCGGTTACGCCGAGCCGGCGCCGTTCTTCCGCGCATTCAAGCGCTGGACCGGCGAGACGCCGCAGGGCTGGCGCCGGCGTGAGACGGCGTGAGCGGGTGGAATGCTCGCAGTACGCATTCTTGAAGAACTGCGCACTGCAGCGCGACGAATGCATGCAGTGCCGGGATTTACGGTGCCGTCAATCGGCTGGCATGATCTGCAGTCGCGGCGCCTCAATAAAATACTGCGCGGAACTGACCATTGAGGGGAGCGCGGGCCCGCGCGGCTGTGGGCGCGCGGGGGTGCGGCGCCGGCTTCGCGGGATCAGGGGGTGGCGCGCCAGATCCGTAGCAAGAATTTTTGACCGAGCTGGACGGGGCGGTAGCTCTCCTTGGCGCGCACCAGCGAGGGCGAGCCGGCGCCGTCGCCGGTGTTGATCAGGGCGTCGTCGCCCAGGAGGCGGCAGAACTCGCGGAAGATGAATTGCGAGGCGCCCGGGACGTCGAGGTCGGTCTTTTCGAACAGCACGTTGACGACGCCGGTCGGCAGGCGCTCGCCGAGGGTGATGCCGGCGAGGGTGTCGCCGATCATGAGGCGCACGCCGAACAGCTCGAGGGCGTCGAAGTGTTGCATGGCGGCGGCGAGGGCGAAGGCCTCCTCGTCGTGGGCGTGGTCGTGGTCGCCGCCGCGCTGGCTCAGCCACAGGCGGGTCAGCCGGGCCACGGCCTCGGCGTCGGACTGGCGCAGCGGCTCGGCGCGGGCGCTGGGGTAGGTGCGCAGCAGCTGGTTGATGTCGTTGCGCTTCGACTTGTAGCGGGCGCCGCGGAGCTCGACCATCTCGCTGCGGCGGTAGAGGAAGTCGGGGCTGCCGGGCACGACCTCGAGGGTGTGGCCGCGGAGCCAGCCGTCGCCGTGCTCGCGCAGGCGGGCGACGCACTCGGGGGCGACGAAGCGCAGCTCGCCGACGACTGGGCCGGTGTTGGACCGCTCGAGCAGGGCGACGCACGCCTCGAGCGCGGCGGCCTCTTGCCACGGCGCGCCGAGCGGGGGCAGCTGCATCGACAGGACGCCGTCACGCTCGCCGAACAGCCCGAGCGAACCCGCGACCGAGGCGATGAACAGGCGCTGGCTGAGCTGCCAACAGACGTTGTTGGCGAAGCTGTAGTCCGACAGCGAGACGCCGGCAGCCGCCAGAGCCCGGTCGAAGGCAGGCTTGTGGTCGAGCGCCAGCGGCTCGATGGTCCAGGGAGCAGGTTGTAAGAGGGTGTCGAGGGGTCGACTGGGGTCAGGCATGCAGGGCCGACGGATCAGGGCGGCTGGAAGTCGACCCTAGCACCGTGCCTTGCGGCTGTCACGGGGAGGGTGAAACGGTCGGCTGCGGCGCGAGCCGCGGGCGGAAGACCGGGGGGTGCAGACCTGCCCTCGGGTCATTGCCCCGGCGCGAGGCTGCCCGCGGCCGGAGCGATTGGCGGGAGTCGAGGGACGAGCGGGAGTGTTATTATGAATTGCGATTCACCGCAGTCGCCGCCGGATTCGGGGGTAGATGATGTTGGGGGGGGAGGCGGACAGCGATGGCGCGGCGATCCTGTGAGGACCAGCCGCGCCTGCGCGGCGGGCTTCGAGCGGGATTTTTAGAAAGGGCACCGCGGCGGTGTCTGTGCGCCTTCCTGCGAGATCTGCCGCTCCAGCACGGTCTTGCGCGAGGGCGACGATGGGGCGAGAACGGATGACGCCGTTCGCGACGGTGGGTGCTCGCCTATGCGCGATCGCATGCGGCCGGTCAGGCACGAGTGCGCGAGGGACTGAATCGTCGTCGCGCGTTGAACTTGATTCAACGAGGTAAGAATGGGTGGGTGCGAAAGACGAGTATCATGATTGCCAAGGGATCTTGGGGCTGTGATGAATGTCTTGCGGTGGAATCCGCTCGGAGCTCAGGCGAGGCGACGTTGGTATTGAGGTTCATCGCTGTGGATCGCGCTCGCACGGCTGCCACGGGAGTACCTCGAGCGTGCCGGTGAAGCGGTCAGCGAGGACGAGCTCCGGCCTTTGGTCGTCGTCCACGTCGGCGACGACGAACCGATGGGTGCCTGCGCCCGTGCCGAAGACCACCGCCGGCCCGGGGCCCCCTGTGCCGGTGGGTGTGAAGATCTTCAGCGCCGCCTCACGGTCGGAGAGCGTCACGAGCTCGTCGGCGGCGTCGCTGTCGAGGTCCCGTACCGCCATCGCCAGCACGTGACCGACGTGCCAGCGCACCGGCGGGGCGAACTCGGCGTCCCTGCGCCCCCACAGGACGTACAGGTGGCGCCGCCGATCGACGACGACGATCTCGATGTCTCCGTCGCCGTCGAGATCTCCGGACGCGAGCGCGGCCACGTCGCTCGAATGAGCGATCTCCTTGGTCGTGCGCCCCAGGTCGACGAGGTACGAGCCGGCGGACTCGCCGGGGTCGTCGGTCAGTTCCCCGAGCCGGATCGGCTCGTCACCTTCGCGCACCAGATAGAGCGCGAGCTCGGACTCGTCCTGGGCAAAGTCCGCGCCGTCCAGCGACGACCGATGCGCGTCACGTACCGACATCAGAAAGTCGTCGGGACCGCCGCCGCTTCGCCGCACCGGCCCGAGCATGCGCGCGACCGACATGAGGTTGTCGTGGCCGCGCGGGATCGGCGGAGGTACGATGAGATCGGGGCCGTCCCGCGGAGGCTCGGTCTCGACGCGATCCGCGTGCTTCGCACGGCCAAACCCGACGCCGGGCTCCTTCCGTCGCGGGGGACCCGCGGGCGCGACGCGACCGCGGTCCGGCCCACACGGGATCCTCGGCGCCGCTTCGCCACGGCCGAGCGGCCGCAGCTGCAGCGCGCCTTCCTCGAGGACCAGACGCATGCAGCCGCCATCCCGTTCGACCACCACCTCGTCGTCGCCGTCACGATCGACGTCGAATGTGAGCATCGACCGGATCCCGTCGGCCGGCCGCGGACCGGGCGGACGCAGCGGGAACATCGTGGGATGCACGTGTAACCGCCCCTGCACCGCGACGACGTCGAGCACGCCATCGCCGGTGAGGTCTTCGACGAGAAAGCCGAGGCCGTCGAGCGGATGCTCGCCGCGCAACGTCAGCGTATTTCCTTCCAGGCCGTAGATCTGCAGCCGCGGAGAATCGACGCGTTCGGTCGGGTCGAGCGGCGTGAGGGGGACCGGATCTCGTGTGTCCGGAAACCGCTCCATCGTCGAGACGATGCCCGCGAAGACCAGGATCTCGGGCGCCGCGTCGCCGTCGAGGTCGCGCACGAGGACGCGATGGGGCGACGGAGCGACCTTCGTGAAGAGCTGAGGCATGAGGATCTCCAGACCCTCGTCGCGGTAGATCGTCAGCCGGCCCGGGTCCTCCGCCCGCCCTCCCAGCGAGACGCCGACACCCTCGACACGGCCGTCGCCGAGGAGGTCGGCGAGCGCTCCCGCGGTGGTCTTGCTCGTCTTGCAGCAAATGCCGTCGCGGTACAGCTCCTCGCGGCGGCGGCGGCCCAGGCTCGTGATCGTCTGGCCCCACGAGCGATGGTGAAAGACTGCAAGCTCGCGGCCTGGATCGCGGCGTATGTCACCCATTGCCACCGCGCAGGGGAGCCGATCCACGAGGTCGCGCCAGACGTCGTGAACCTGACCCTCGCGGCCCGCGCGGATCACCCGCAGGCTGCCGTTGCGAGTCTCGGAACCTGACCCGAAAGCCAGCTCGACGGCACCGTCGCCGTCGAGGTCGCCGGTCGCCAGCGCCAGCGCAGGTTCGTCCAGAGCGAGCGTCTGCGCCGGGCCCAACGTCCCGTCGGCGGCGCCGAGGTGCAGGCTGGCCGCGGGCAGGTCGCGGTGAATCGCGATGACGTCGGGGTTCCCGTCAGCGTCGACGTCGCCGATCGCGAGGGCGAACGGTGCCGGCGCGGTGCTCACCCGCTGAACCTCGCGCCAGCGGTGGCCCTCGCGGCGCACCAGCGACAGGTCGTTCGAGCTCGCGTTCGCCACCACCAGCGCCGGCGATCCGCCGGCGCGCGAGAGCACCGCGAGATCGACCGGACTCTCGCCGACCGCGAACGAGCGGTCGGCGGGCAGACACCGCGCGAACTTGTTCCGCTTTCGCCCTGGCTCGGTCGTCGAGTCCGCCGCGTCGACCGGGTTGCGTGATCGCACCGACTCCGTGCGTCGCACGCATCCGCTCAGCACAGCCCAGCCTGCGAGGGCCACGACCGCAGCGATTTGCGACGCCCGTCTCGTCGGTCCGCGTCGGTCCGTCGCTCGCACCTGCACGGCCGCTCCAACCTAGCACACGCAGAGCTCGCCGACGGCGCGGACGATGAAGACCACGGGAGGCGCGCGTCATCGTCCGGCGCGAGCCGAGCCCATGGGGCGATGCAGTGAACGGTCTTCTCGCGGCCATGGAGATTCGGGACCGCGCCGAGTTGGCCGCGATAGCGTCTCCCCAGCAAATCAGTCGTCGCCGAGGTCGAGCAGTTTGAAGCGGACCTTCTCGAGCGGCAGGCCGCGCGCGAAGAACCTGACTCCGTTCGCTGCGGCGATCGCCCGCGCACGACCTCGTCGCTTCCGCTGCGCTGGCGGTGCGCCGGTGCGCGGACGCGCCACGTCGGCGCGGCGGAATCGATCGAGTCCGCCGCACGACCTCGTGGTATTCGAGCGTCGTGTCGACGACGAGCCCTTCCGCCGCGCCTGCGCCTCCACCCGTCGCCGAACCGGTGTGGGAGACCGACTGGGCGCGTTTCTTCCGGGCACTCGCCCTGTGGACGCTGATCCCCTCGGCAGTGCTCGCGCCGGTCCTGCAGTACGTGACGAGTCCCCAGCTCGACGGCATCGGGGGCCTCGTGCGCGCCTTCGTCGCCAGCGTACAGGTGCTCGGCTTCGCCACGGGCCTCTGCCTCGCCCTGATCCTCGCCGTCTCGAGCAGCACCGCCTTGCTGCGCGTCTGCTACACGTTCGAGGCGTCGGAGCACGGCGTCGCGCTGCGCGACGACCAGGGCAAGCCGCTCGGCGACACCGCCGACGGCAGCCTGCGGGTGACGAACATCAACGTGGCGACGACCAAGAGCATGGTCGGCGGCCTGCGCCTCGAACACCGCGGCGGCAGCTTCCTGGTGCTGCCGAAGCAGTTCGTCGCGCCTTCGCCGGGCATGACTGCGACGTCCGGCACCTTGACGACGAGGACGGTCAGCAACGCGATGTACGATCGACTGCTGCGCCACGCCGCGTGAGCGCGACGCTCACGCCATGGCCTTGCTCGCCGACCCGGCGCGGATCCAGTTGCTCGCCCGCGGGTCTGTGCCCGCGGGCGAATTCTTGGGGTAAGACGCGACTGGAGCGGCCGGCTCGGGCCGGCAAGCGGACGCGAGGAGCCCGGCGCGCAGGGCCCATCGCAAGGGGGGTCGCGGGCGGCGTTCGGGGCTCAGCCCGGCGGGATGCAGACCTTGTCCATCGGCGAGCTGTTGTTGTCCTCGACGCACTCGTTGAGGACGCCGTTGCCCGTGCCGTCGTCGTCGGCGACGGCCCAGACGGTGACGGAGTCGAACAGGCCGGGGTACTCGAGGGTGACCTGCTCGGCGGCGCCTGCCACCAGCGGGCCCTGGGTCGCGACGACGCCGAGGAGGCCGAGGTTCTCCTCGTAGAAGGCGACGTTGACGCCGGGGCCGACGCCGAGGCAGCCCTGGTTGGCGACCCACACCGAGAGCTTGAGGCCGGTGGCGCAGACCTGGGCGTCGAAGGTCAAATCGTAGGGCACGAGGTCAGGGGCGCAGAAATCGGCGGCGCCCTGGACGTTGTTGCGGTAGCTGTTGAAGCTGGCCCAGTTGTTGTCCTCGACGGTGGGGATCTCGCCGACCAATCCGACGTTGGTGATATGATAGGAGTGCTGGTTCCACACCGGCCGCGTCGACACCCAGTTGTCGAGCGAATCTTTGAAGACTTCGATGCCGGCGTCGGTGACGAGCGAGGCCTGGCTGTCGTTGTTGGTGGCGAACACGATGTCGGCTTTAAAGTCGCCGTTGACGTCGGCGATCACCGGGTACTCGGTGCGCGTGCGCGAGGAGTTGCGGTCGCGGAACAAGACCTCGGCGTCGGTCATGTTCTTGTTGCAGCCGGGGCCGGGCGGGTTCATCGCGCAGTCGGGCTCGACGCCGGGGTAGATGCGGATGTACGCCTCGTCGTTGTAGACGACCTCGGCCCGGCCGTCGCCGTCGAAGTCGAACACGGAGGAGCCGGTGACCTGCGAGCTGTCGTCCTCGGTGGCGGCGGTCCACAGCTGCGAGAGGGCCATGCCGTTGAACTGGAACACGGTATAACGCGCGGACCCGGCGACGCCGATGTCGCGCACGCCGTCGCCGTCGAAGTCGGCGATGTTGGGCGGGCCGCCGGTGCCCTGCTGCGGAATGTTGGCAGTGGCGATCTGCACGCCCGTCTGGCCGTTGAGGACGCGGACGGTGCCCTGGGTGACGAGCACGACCTCGGGCTTGCCGTCGACGTCGAAGTCGGCGACGCCGCAGAAGCCGTCGGTGGCGACGTTGGAGGTCCACAGCACCGAGCCGGCGAAGTCGTCGCCGGCGACGGTGCCGGTGGTCTTGTAGGCGGTGCGCCCGCCGATGAGCTCGGGCCGGGTGTCGCCGTCGAGGTCGGCGACGCAGGAGATCGGGCCCTGGACGTTGAGGCCCTGGCCCTGGTTGCCCGGACCCTCGTAGAGCAGCTTGCCGGTGTTGCTGAAGATCGCCCGGCCGAACAAGATCTCGGGGGCGCCGTCGTTGTCCATGTTGGCGATCGCCACCGAGCCGCTCGAGTTGGTGCCGGCGAACGGGTCCGACTTCCACAGCGGGGTGCCGTCGCTGTCGATGGCGATCAAGTACTTGCCCGCGCCGCTGGCGACGATCTCGGCCCGGCCGTCCATGTCGATGTCGCCGGCGGCGATGTTCGAGGTGCTGTTGGTGCGGTACATCGGGTCGGTGACCGTCCACACCTTGGCGCCGGTGTCGCCGCGGATCGCCCGCAAGATGCCGTCGACGGTGATGTCGGTGCCGGTGTACGTGTTGAAGATGATCTCCGGCACGCAATCGTCGTTGAGGTCGACGACGATCGGGATCGACGAACTCTGATAGTGGTTCGGCATGTCGTCGTCCGCCGGGATCAGGTGATTCCAGGTCGGCGTACACACCTTGTCGGTACACACCTCGGCGACCTGACAGTCGGTGTCGACGTTGCACGCGAGCACCTTGCGCCTGCCCCAGGTGAACAGCGGGGTCGGCTTGAAGACGTTGGCCGGCGGGATGTACTGGCAGGTCGGGTCGGCCTGGCTCGGCAAGCACAGGCCGAGGTTCGGGTCGCAGATGAAGCCGTCCTCGCAGGTGTCCTGCGCGGGCTTGGTGGCGCACGCCTGGTCGCTGCACGCCGCCCCGGGGGTGACGCAGGCGCCGAGGTAACACAGCTGGCCGCCTTCGCAGCACTCCTTGGCCTCGCCGCACGGGGGCGGGCCGCCGCAGTCGGGCACGCACTGGCCGTTGTCGCACAGCTCGCCGTCGCCGCAGCAGACGCCGCTGCACAGCTGGTCTTCGGAACATGTCCCCGAGGTCGTGTTGCCGGTGTCGGTGACGGTGCCGACGGTGTCGGTCCCGCTGGTGGGCGCGACGGTGTCGGTGCCGGTCGGGGTGGCGGTGGCGGTGGCAGTGGCGGTGCCGGTGCCCTCGGTGGGACCTCCGGTGGCGGTGCCGTCGGTGCCGGCGGTGGCCTCGGTGGGGCCGCTGGTGATGGGCAAGGTGCCCTGGGTGCCGGCGACGCCGCTTTCGCTGTCGACGCGCGAATCGTCGCCGCAGGCAGCCGCGAGCAGGACGGACGAGGAGAGGATCGAGACGCAGGTTCGCGAGGCGCGGGCCATGAGACCACCTATCGGGGCAAGAGAGAGAGGGGGGCCGATGATAGCTCAGGGCCCGCGAGGGTCGGGGCGAGGTCGAAGGTCACGTCTGCGCGAGGCGGCGCGCAACGGTTCGCGCGCCGGCGTCAGCGCGAGAGGCGGCCGCGGATTCGCCACAGGCAGGTCGCACGACGGCGAACGGGAGGTCGCCGATCGCTGGTGTCCACGCCACGCGAGGACAGCGAGCGACTCTGCGACTCGCGGTGTTGCGCGGGCGCGGCCTCAGAGCGCCCAGTCGCGCGCGAGCTCGCGGTGCTGCTCGGCTCGCGCGTCGTCGCCGGCGGCGGCGGCCAGCTCGGGCCACACGAGCGGATCGGCGAGGCGGGAGACGACGGCGGCCAGGGCGTCGGAGGCGACGCGGAGGTCGGTGTCGGGCGCGAACGCGGCGAAGACGTAGAGGCCGGGCCGCTCCTCGCCGACGGGCGAGGTGAGGCGATAGCCGTCGCCGCTCTGGACCTGGAAGCTGCCCCGGTGGGCCTGCACGACCCGCCGGAGGTCGGCCAGCACGGCCTCGCCGGGGTGGACGCCGTCGATGCTGAAGGCGCGATAGCCGGCGCGGTGCAGCGGCTCGACCTCGGCGTAGAGGTAGACCGGCTGGCCGTCGCCGTCGTCGACGCTGCCCAGCGGCCGCGCGTCGAACACGACCTGATCGAACAGCCGCTGCGGCTGGTCGATGCGGGAGATCTGGAGGAGCCGCGCGGTCACCGGGCCGGTGCGCGCGGCGTAGAGCTCCTGCCGCTTGCCGTTCGGGTGCTCGAGGCGGATCCGGCACAGCTCCCAGCGCAGGTCGATCGGGCCCTCGCCGTCGATCGCCATGTCGAGGCGCGCGGCGCTGTGGCGCACGCGGTCCCAGGCGCCGAGGAGGGTGGCGGCGACCATGCGGTTCCAGTCGTGGGCGCCGGGGGGGAGGTCGGGCTGCAGCTCGAGGGCTTCGTCGACGAGGCGCAGGAGGGTCGGCCAGTCGGCCTGCTGGCGGGCGTTGCTGACGTGGGCCAGGCGGGCGGCGAGGGCGTCGGCGGGATCGGCGGCGAGCTGCTCGAGCAGGCGATTGGCGGCGTCCCATTCGCGCGCGCGAGCGTGCCGGCGGGCGGAGACCCACCGGCCGAGGCGCTGCTTGGCCGGATCGGTGCTGGCGAGCAGGCGCTCGCCGAGCGCGCGGTGACGGTCGTCGTCCTCGGCGTCGCGGTAGGCCATCTCGAGCAGCTGGACTGCGTCGTCGTCGTCGGGGTGGGCGTCGACGTGCCGCTCGAGCAGGTCGGCGGCCTCGCGCGCGAAGCCGAGTCCGAGCAAGGCGATGGCGTGGCCACGGGCGTGCTCAGCCGGATCGGCGCTGCCGTCGGCCTCGACGCGGTGGCGCAGGCGCTCCTCGGGGTCGTCGGGGCGCTGGCTGCGGGGCGCGGCGATGGCTGTCCCCAGGGACAGGCGCAGGGCGGCGAGCCGCTCGGGGGCGCTGCCCGGGCGGTTGAGGCGGGCGGCGAGCCGCTCCATGGTGGCGAGGTGGAGGGCGGCCACTGCCGGGCTGCCGCGCTGGATGGCGAGGTCGGCGGCGGCGGCGGCGATGTCGAACGGGAGGCGGTGCGAGCCGTTGAGCTGCAGGCGGGCGATGAAGCGCTGCAGCAGGCGCCCGAGCTCGACGGCATTGGGCCAGGCGCCGAGCCGCACCAGGTGGACGAGGGCGTCGGTGTACGGCTCGTAGTGGCTGGGGGTCGGGAGGATGTCCGTAGGGACAGGTAGATGGCGGAGGGCGTCCTCGCCGCGGCCGAGGCGGGCGTAGATCCGCGCGAGGTCGATCTGCCGGGCCCGCCGCTGACTCTCGTCGCGCCGGCCGTTGGCGACCGCGTCCTCACAGACTGCGAGAGCGTCGTCGATGCGGCCGAGCGCGATGAGGCAGGAGATCCGCTCCGGCAACAGGGAGGTGCGCTCGCGGCCCTGACCAGCGGCGACGAGCTGCTTCTGCTGGGCGTCGAGGAAGTCGAGCGAGGCCTGCGGGTCGCCCTGCTCGCGCAAGGCGCCGGCGTACTCGCAGCTGATGCAGGTGAAGCACGGCCAGGTCGGGTCGATGCGCGCGAGCGTCTCGCGCGAGACGTCAGCCCGCTCGCGCGCCCACCCGGGGCCGTCGACCTGCGAGTAACAGGCGGCCAGATCTTGCACGGTGCAGACGGCCTGCGGACAGCCGCGCGCGGCCTCGCCGTGGGCGTAGTCGACCAGGGCGACGGCCTCGCCCAGGGCCATGTCGCCCTGACAGCGGTGCAGGACGCGGCTCTGCAAGTGCCAGTGCCGCACGAACACCTCGACCCACGGGAGACCGGCGGCCTTGGCCAGAGCCAGCGCCTCGGGCGCGAGGGCGTCGACGCGATCGTGGTGATCGTCGACCGTGGCGGAGGGGATCCGCCGGATCAGGTCGGCGAGCCGGACGTGGCCGCCGCGCCGCAGCTCGGGATCGATGTCGTGGACCCATTGCCAGATGTCCATGGGGGCATGTCCTTTAGCGCAGGAAGCGAAAATGGGGGTTGGGGCCGACGTTACGGTGGACGAGTCCGACGTGATCGAGGACACCGTGTTGGCCGAGCAGGATCGGGGCGACGAGTCGGCTCGAGGTGGCGTAGACGCGAGCAACGAGGAAGTCGTTGCTGACGAGCGTGATGGCCGCGCCGGTGTCGACGAGCGCTTCGATCGGCCCCGACCAGCGGTGTGAAGCGTCGCTACGCAGGTGAACCCGGACCAGCGGCTGGGCGACGCGGCCGAAGCTGCCGCACGAACGGGTCGTAAACGGATGCGCGATGCCGTGCCGAGGATCCATGGGACGCAGAGGAGCTAGAATGGAAAGGCCGGGACGGTCGCGAGGCACACGTCGTCGAGCGAGAGGCCTTGCGCGCGGATCGACGCGAGCACGTCGTCGACCGAGTCGGCGTGAGCGACGACGCCGCGCGTGGCGTGGAGCGCGACGTGCTGACCGACGTACTGCTCGATCGAGGGATCTCCCAACCAGCGGAAGTACGGGTCCTCTTCGACTCCCTCGAGCTCATCGGCGCTCGACTCGGTCCTGGCATGAGCCGCGGAGAGGTCGGCGACGAGGCTCGACAGCTCAGTGAGCTTCTGCTCGAGGTCCGCGAGCCTGCGCTGGCTGTCGGCGAGCTCGCGCCGCAATGCAGCGATCGATGGGAGCTCCGCGAGCTCGTCGCCGCTCAACCGATTGTGGAGGGCGAGTGAAGCGATGACCTGGCGAGCGATGTCCTTGTCCCCGAGACGCGCGACGAGTTCGGCGACCGAAGCAGAGAACGCCGCGCTCTTGACGGGCTTCTTCCTGATCGCTGCTTTCGCCTTCTTCTTGGCCGCCGCCTTCTTGACGGGCTTCTTGGTGGCAGCCGGCTTCTTCTTCGCCGCGGCTTTCTTCGCTTTGGCTCGCTTCTTCGGCTTCGCGTCGGGCGAGACCCAGGCGTCCGGGTCGCGCAGCGAGTGTTGCGGATGCGGCTGCATCGTCCGCTGCGCAGGTTAGCGCGCGGGGCGGGGGGTGTCGAGGAGCTCGCAGACGGCCCGGCCGTACTCGGCGAGGGCGGTGTGGAGGCCCTCGGCCTCGTTGGCGGCGGCTTCGCTGGCGCCGGCGACGAAGGCGACGAGGGCGCGCAGGAGCTTGACGCCGGGGTGCGTGACGTCGATGCCGGCGCGTTGCTCGAGCAGGCGGACGATCGCGGGGTTGTCGAGGTTGACGTAGAGGTCGGCGTCGACGCTGGCGTCGATCTTGGCGGTGAACATGCGCATGAGGCCGAGCGCGCCGCCGGCGATCCGGCCGGCGGCCTCGTCGCTCTCGACGCGACGCTTGAGCTCGGCCTCGCGGTCGGGCACGAGCACGAGCGGGAGCTCGGCGGGGGCGAAGCGGGCGGCGATCAGGCGTTGACCTGGCCTTGTGAGCATGTCTGAAAGGAAAGCTTGCTGGTCGGCCGGGAGGTCGGCGGGGGGGAACACGCGCCGGTTGCCGGCCGCTGTGCCGAGCTCGATGACCGCGCCGCCGCGGCGGTCGGCGTGGCGGCGGACGAACGGCAGGGCGCCGTAGCGGGTGCCGACGACGACGGGGACGCGGAGGGCGCGGAACAGGACCTCCTCGAAGCCGCCGCGCGGGCTGAGGCTGGCGTACAGCTTGCCCTGGCCGCGCCGCGCGACGACTGCGACGGGCAGGTCGCCCTCGCTGGTGGGGACGGTGAGCTCGTCGGCGAGCAGCTCGAACAATCGGTCGTCGCACAGGGCGGCGCCGAGGAGGGCCTCGTTGTGGCGGAGGAGGACGCGCCGCCAGGCCTCGGGCTCGCGTTCGGCGACCTGCTTCATGCCGTCGACGAGCGCCTCGGCGATCGCGGCGGCGACGGCCCGGTAGGCGGGGTCGCGCTGGAGGTCCTCGCGCGAGGCGGTCGGGGTCAGCTTGGCCGACTCGATCGCGCCGCTGACGAAGCCGGCCCACGGCGGCAAGAGCTCGCGCGCGTCGTCGTCGAGCAGCATGCCGCGGACGTAGACGTGGAGGTTGCGGTTGTCGGAGGTGCCGTAGGTGGCGGCGTCGTGGATCCACAACAGGCCGCGCACGTCGGTGCCCTCGCGCGCGCCGAGGTCGATCGTGCACAGCGGCTCGAACCGACGCTCGAGGCGGCGGGCGAACTCGAGGCGGAGGGCGCGGGCGCGGGCCGGGTGAGCGTCGGCGACGCGCCACGGGGCGGGCTGGGCGTTGACCGCGAGCTCGTCGTCGTCGACGTAGACCGGCAGCGGCAGGAGGGCGCAGTAGTGCAACAGGCGCGCGCGCAGGGCCGAGGCGTCGCTGAGCTCGCGGAAGTTGTCCTTGAGGTGCAGGGTGACTGTGGTGCCGACGGGGCGACTGGCGGCGGGCTCGATGCTGAAGCGCTCGCCGCTGCGCGATTGATAGAGGAGGGTGGTGTCCGGCGATTGATAGGAGGTGGTGGTGACCGCGACGCGGGTGGCGATGACGAAGGCCGAGAGGAAGCCGAGGCCGAACAGGCCGATCAGGTCGTCGCTGCCGTGCTGCTCGCGCAGCTTGCGGGTGTAGCCGGCGCCGATGGTGGCGAGGTAGCGGACGATCTCGTCGCGCGTGAGGCCGGCGCCGGTGTCGCTGACGGAGAGGGTGCCGGCGCCCGGATCGCAGACGACGCGGATCTCGGGCGCGAACGCGGCGGGGTCCTCGAGGCGGCGGCGCACGCACGAGTCGTGGGCGTTCTGGACCAGCTCGCGCAGGGCGACGAAGGGGGTCGAATAGAGGTGCTCGCCGAGCACCGTCATGAGGCCGAAGAGGTCGACCTGGGTGGCGAGGATCTCGGGGGTGGTCATGGTCCGATCAGCTTCTTGACCTTGTCGATGCGGCCCTGGGCGCCGTCGTCGCCGAGGTCGCGCGCCTTCTCGTAGTGGGTCAGGGCGTCGCGGTAGCGCAGGACGACGAAGTAGGCGTCGCCGAGCTTGAGATGGTACGACTTCGACTGCGGCGCGGCCTCGACGGCGAGCTCGGCGAACTGCACTGCTTTTTGCTTGGCGCCGGTGTCGAAGTAGACGTCCGACAGGCCCATCAAGGCGCGGGCGTTGCGGTTGTCGTAGAAGATCGCCTGGTGGAACAGGCTCTCGGCGTCGTTGCGCCGGCCGGCCTTGAGCGCGGCGACGCCGTCGTCGGCCAGCTTCTTGGCCTTGGCCGGGTCGCGGTTCGACTTGAGCGTGGCCTTCTTCGGCCGCTCGACGTCGGCGGCGGCGGGGGCGACGTCGGCGGCGATATCGGTGCTGTCCTCGGGGACAGGTACGGGCTCGGGCGGCGGTGGCGGCTCGGGCGGCGGCTCGGGCTCGAGGCGCTTCGCGGCTGGCTTTTGGGGCAGCTGGATGCCGGCGCCGCGGAGGCCGGCATCGAGGTCGAGGTGCTGGGAGATCGACAGCTGCGAGGCGTCCTGGTGGGCGGCGAGGGTGCGTCGCTGGCGGCGCTCGGCGTCGTCGTCGGCGAGGGCGCTGACGAGGCCGAGGGCCTGCAGCTCGCCGAGCGACCAGCTGCCGCTGCGGGCCTTTTCCTGGAAGAGGTTGAAGGCGCCGGGGGTCATGCCGCTGCGCTCGACGGCCCGCGGGTGGTCGGGGTGGAAGGCGCGGGCCCAGATGTAATACTCGACGGCGAACGGGCGGGCGCCGGCGACGTCCCAGTACTTGTCGCCGAGGTTGACGAGGCCGGCGGCGAACTGACCGCGCAGCTCCTCGGCGCGGGCGTCGGCGAGGCCAGCGGCAGGTCCGGTGATGGCCTCGAGCTCGAGGACCTTGGTGTAGGCGGTCGGGACGTCGGGCCGGTCCGGCGGCGGGGCGACGTAGAAGGTGTGGCTGGCGGCGACCAGCGCCTCCTCGGCGAGAGCGTCGATGCGCGAGCGCTCGCCGGCGGGCGGGTCGGGGGTGCGCAAGGCGACCGCGACCGCGACGCCGGCGGCGACCAGCGAGACGCCGGCGACGACGGGCCACAGCCACCGGCGCGGGACGGCCTGCGGGCTCGGCATGCGCGCGCGCAGGCGTTCGAGCCGGTCGGGGGCGCACTCGGGCAGCGGGAGGTCGTCCCAGGCGGTGCGCAGGCCGCAGGCGATCTGCGCCTCGCAGAGCGCAGCCTCGAGCTCGTGCATGTCGGCGTAGCGGTCGCCTGGCTGTTTGGACAGGCAGCGCAGGACGACCTGCTCGAGCTGCGCGGGCAGCTGGAGGTCGGGCCTGACCTGGCGAAACGAGGGCGGCGGCTGATGCACGTGGGCGTTCAGGACCTCCTCGAGCGCCTCGCTGGGGAACGGCGGGTTGCCGGTGAGCAGCTCGAAGGCGACGCAGCCGGCGGCGTACATGTCGAGGCGACCGTCGAACGGTTGGCCGCGGATCTGCTCCGGCGCCATGTAGTGCGGGGTGCCGGCGATCTTGCCGCGCCGCTCCTGGCCGAGCACTGCGCTGATGCCGAAGTCGACGACCTTGACGACGCCGTCGCGCCCGCCCTTGCGCACGAGGATGATGTTCTCCGGCTTGATGTCGCGGTGGACGATGCCGGCCTTGTGCGCGGCGCCCAGGGCCTTGCACAGCTGACGGAAGATGGCGAGCACCTCGGCCGGCGGACGCGCCTCCGTCTCGCTGGCGGGCACGAGATCCTTGCCGTCGAGCAGCTCCATGCAGATGAAGAGCCGACCGTCGGGCAGCTCGCCGAAGTCGTAGATCTCGACGATGTTGGGGTGACCGGTGCGGCTGGCCGCGCGCGCCTCGGCGCGGAACACGGCGGCCATCTCGGCTCGACGACTGAGGTCGTAGCGCAGGACCTTGAGGGCCACCTTGCGCTCGATGTCGACGTGCTCGGCCTCGTAGACGACGCCCATGCCGCCCTCGCCGAGCCAGCGCACCAGCCGGTAACGCGTGCCGGGGACGACGCGCCCGCTGACGAGGCGCACGCGCGTGCGCTCGCCGCCCGCGCCCGCCGGAGCTTGTTCAGGCTCGAGCATGGTGCCGACGGTGGCGTCGATCGAGCTGGCCGCAAGGGCAGGTTCGGTGATGTCGGGCGAGCTGGCTGAAAGGACAGGTTCGGTAGCGCCGGCAGATGAACCAGCAGCCGCGACCGCCGCACCCGGGCGCGCGACACCCGGGGGGTCGTCGACCCCTACAGGCTCGCCGGTACGGCCGGGCTCGGTCATTTCGCGATGAGTCTAGGCCAGTTTGCGGGCGCCGACGGAGGGGCTGTCGATCGAAGGCAGGGGGCGTCGTGCGAATCCGCGCAGGCCATGCCCGGCGGCGAGATCGAGCACCGGCGAGACCGCGCAGGCCCGGATCGCCGTCCGCTCGAAGTTCCGCGGGGCGCATCGGCGGGGCCATGATGGCTAGCGAGGCTCGACGAGATCGGCGGCGGCGGGAGGGCTCACGAAAACGGGACGCTCGCCGGCGAGGATCGACCGCGGCGCAACGATGCTGCGTGGAAGTCGAGGAACGCGCCGCATCCTCGCACGTGGGCGAGGCGATGCCCTCGACGCGGCACGCTCGTCAAACCGGCGATCACCGAGTGGGCGACGAAGCAGTGGCGACGGAGCGGGCGCTCTCGGAGCGGGCAGCGACGGGCCGGCGATCACGGAGCGGGCAGCGACGGAGCGGGCAGCGACGGAGCGGGCGGCGACGGAGCGGGCGGCGACGGAGCGGGCGGCGACGGAGCGGGCTGCGACGGAGCGGGCTGTGACGGAGCGGGCGGCGACGGAGCGGGCTGCTTGTCTTGCGGGTAGACGAGGATCTTGGCCAGCTCGGGGGTGACGCGCAGCTCGCCGGAGTGAGTGATGAGCGCGGCGTCGAGGCCGGGGTGCGACTGGATGAACTCGAAGCCGGCGTCGGCGCCGAGGACGGCGACGGCGGTGGCGTAGGCGTCGGCCTCGGTGGCGTTGGGCGCGAGGATCGTGATGCTCTGGAGGCTGCGCTGCTCGGGCACGGGGAAGCCGGTGCGCGGGTCGAGGATGTGCGAGTAACGGACGCCCTCGAATTCGATGAAGCGCTGGTAGTCGCCGGAGGTGACGACTGCCCGGTCGCGCGCGGGGATGGCGGCGACGGAGCCGGGGCCGTCGGGGCGCTGGATGCCGACCATCCAGGTCTTGCCGCCCTTGGTGCCGGACACGAAGGTGTCGCCGCCGCCCTCGACGATGTGGTCGGTGAAGCCGCGCTCGCGCAGGACGGTCGAGGCGCGGTCGACCGCGTAGCCCTTGGCGATCGCGCCGAGGCCCATCTTCATGCCCGGCTTGGCGAGACGACCGCTGCGGGTGGTCGCGTCGAGCTCGATCGAGCGCCAGTCGACCAGCGGCAGCTTCTCCAAGATCGCCTCGCGCGTCGGCGGGCGGCTGCCGGGGTCGTATTTCCACAGCTGGCCGACGCCGTAGAAGGTGGGGTCGAAGGCGCCGCCGGTGGCCTGGGCGATCTCCTTGCTGCGCTGCAGGACCTCGAACAGCTCGGCGCTGAGCGGCCGCAGCGGCCCGCCGGCGCCGTCGTTGAGCTGCGACAGCTCGCTGCTCGGGCGCCACTCGCTCATGATCTGCTCGATGCGCTCGATCTCCGCGAACGCGGCCTCGATCGCGGCCCCCGCCTCGGCCGGCTTGCGCTCGCCGACGTGGACGTTGATCGAGACCCGGGTGCCCATCTGCTGGGTCTCGGCGTAGATCGTGCCGTCCTTGCGCACGGGCGGGCCCTCGGGCTCCGGGGCGGGCGTGGGCGCCGGCTCCGGGGCTGTCTTTGCGGGCATGTCGCTCGAGACATGTTTGTTCGGACCTGTCCCCTGGGGCTGACCGCAGCCGAGCAGGAGGACGGCCAGGGCCGCGAGCGCGGGGCGGGTCACTTCTTCTTGTCCGGGCTGAGGCTCGGCGGGCGCGGCGGCGGGGCCTTGGGCGGAGGCGGCCGCGGGGCGGTGACCACCGGGGCCGGCTCGTCGTCGGGTTCGAGCTCGTCGACCGGCTCGAGTTCGTCGATCTCCTCCGGCTCCTCCTCGTCGTCGGGGCTCGGCGGCGGGCGGAAGGCTGACTGCACCGGCGGCAAGCTGTCCTCGCCGCCGGGCAGCTTGAAGCTCGGCGGCCGGAACGAGGCGCCGCTCGAGCTGGCGCTGGCCGCGGCCTTCGGCTCGGGCAGGCGAAACGACGAAAACGAGGGCTTGGGGGCCTCCGGCGGGGCTGCCGGTTTGGCGGCCGGACGCGGCGCGCTCGGCTCGGGGGCGGCGGCCGCGGTCGGCGAGGACGGCGAGCGCTCGGCCGCGGCCGTCGGGCCGGAGGTCGGCTTGCGCAGGTCCGGCAAGGGACGCTTGCCAGAGGCGGAGTCGGACAGGGCACGGCTGCCGGAGGTGGCAGCGTCGGGCAAACGCTGGGCGACGGAGGTCTCGGTGAGGGGGCGCTTGCCGGAAGCAGCGGCGTCGGGCAGACGCTGGGCGACGGAGGTCTCGGTGAGGGGGCGCTTGCCGGAAGCAGCGGCGTCGGGCAAGCGCTGGGCGACGGAGGTCTCGGTGAGGGGGCGCTTGCCGGAAGCGGCGGCGTCGGGCAAGCGCTGGGCGACGGAGGTCTCGGTGGGGCGCTTGCCGGAGGCGGCAGAGTCGGGCGGCCGCTGGGCGACGGAGGTCTCGGTGGGGCCGAGCGGGCGCTTGCCCGAGTCGGCGGCGTCGAACGGGCGCTTGCCGGAGCTCTCGGCGTCGGCGATCGGGCGCCGGCCGGAGGAGGAGGCAGCGTCGGCGGCGGACTCGGCTTCGGCGGCCGGGCGCTTGCCGGAACCGGCAAGGCCGGAGGTCGGCTGGCGGGCGCCCTGGCCGGCGGAGGGCTCGCTGCGGCGGAGCTGGGGGATCGGGCCGCTGGGGCGGCGGCCGGCGGTGGCGGAGTCACCTGGCCGAAGGGCCAGCTCGGCGAGGGCCCGGTGAGCGCTGCTCTCGCCGTCGCCGCGGAGCTCGGTGGGGACCGGGCGGGCGGCGGACGACTCGGACGGCGAGCGCCGCAGGCCGCCGGAGTTCTGCCGGCGCGGCAGCAGCGGGATGTCGTTGAGAGATCTCCACGGCGCGTCCGGCCAGCTCGTTCCGGCGGACCCCGGTGGCGGTCGACGAGGACGACTTCTCCGACCTCAACAGCGCACAAGACAGTCGCGGCGGCGGAGCTTCAGGGCTCCGCGACCGAAGGGTCGCCCGGGTGCTCGACCGCGAGATCTCTCCGGTCTGGCACGACCGTTTCGCGCGGCTCATCGTCCGCAACCTGCCCAACCTGCCCGAGGTCCTCGCGCTCGACATCCACTGCGGGACCGGGCGCGGCACGGGCGAGCTGCTGCATCGGTTAGTGCCGCCAGAACCGCGCCGCCAGCCGCGGACCGGGCCGCGCGGTGCCCTTGGCGACCTCGACGTGGATGAGCCCCGCGTGCACCGTGACCGCCAGGACGTGGCCGGCGTAGTAGGTGTCGATCGCCTCCTTGAGGCGCCAGAACAGCTCCTGCGGGGCGCCGTCCTTGCCGATCACGGCTTTCCACATCTGCAGCGGGCCGTGCTCGATGACCGGGGCGAACAGGAACTCGCGGCCGCTGGGGAACAGCAGCTGGAAGCGCTCGTGCTCGATGACGTAGTCGTCCTCGACCGCGCCGAGGTTGCGCAGCATCTTGCCGAGCTGCGGCCCGGTCGGGCGGATCGCCCGCAGCGCCTCGAGCCGGCGCAGCGCCGCGGTCATGCCGGCGTCGCGCAAGATCTCCGCGAAGATGTCCTCGACCTCTTCCCAGGTGCCGTGCAGCGGCACGGTGGCGAGGATCCGGCCGCCGATCTTGCCGACCCGGACTACTTCAAGTCCGGCCACTTCGCACCACGTCGTAGAGCGCCCGCTGGGTCGGACTCCACGCGCCCGCGACCGGCCAGGTGCGGGTCACGTCGCTGGCCCAGCCGTGACAGTCGGCGCCGCAGTCGGCGAGCAGGAGATCGCCGGTCCGCAGCGGGTGATGACTGTGCTCGTTGTGCAACACCTCGCCGTGCACGGTGACGATGCTGCCGTAGGCCGGGGTCATGCCGCGCGCGGCGAACTCCGCCTCGATCGCGGCCCGCACGTCGGCCTCGCGCCGCCCCGGCCGCGTCGCCGCCATGCCCGCGAGGTGACCGGCACGCGCGGCCTCCGCGGACTGCCGCAGCAGCTCGAGCGCCGGCGCGTCATGTTGCAGGCGCAACGAGATCACCGCGTCGGCGAGCTCGGCGTCCTTGCCCGCGAGCGCGACGGCCCCCGACTCGGACTCGTCGTGCGCGCCCCACGGCCGCCCGAGCAGCGAGGCCTGCCGCGCCCGCGTGCGCGGATGGATCGCCGGCAGCGTGGCGACGCCGCGCAAGGAGTCGAGCGCGGTCCGCAGCTCGGCGAGCGGGCGGATCTTCCGCACCCCGGTGGCCGCCTGCAGATCGTCCCAGGTGGCGCTCGGACCGATCCACAACGGATCGTCCGGCGCCGGCGGCGCTGCGAAGATCTCCCACCCGTCGCCGCTGCCGAGCAGCACCGCCCCCGGCCAGTGGACGCCCGTGAAGTAGAGGAAGTGGCTGTGCGCCCGGTACGGGTAGACGTTGGCCGCGTAGTTGCGCGGCACGAGGTCGCCGGCGAAGAAGATCGCGGGCTCGCCAGCGAGGGCGCGCGACAGTAGCGAGCGGCGAGATACGTAGACCGCGGCAGGCTGCGGCGGGACGAGGACGGACATGCGCGGGAGCTTACCGCAGGTGGCACAAGTTCATGAAGGCCTTCGATGCGCGGTGTGCGCCTGGCGTCATGGGCCGACGCGCTGGAGGTCGATTGTCACCACGGTGTCGAATGGCATGACCATCTCGAGGGCGTAGATGCCGGCCTCGAGCTGCAATTCCTCATCGGCTCGCCGGAAGCTGCGAATCGACTGCTCTTCGCAATCACCGCAGCGGGTCAACACCACCTGAGAGCGCGGATATTCCGTCGAGAGCGGCGGCACGTCGTAGGCGATCTGCAGGCGATAGGTCCCACCGGTCGCGATCTCGATCGTCTGCTGCGCGGCGATGTCGAGGTCGCCGTCGCCCGCACTGCCGTAGAAGTCGGGGTCGTCGCACGAGGCGGCGCGCGTGAGGAGGAAGCGGTCTTTGACGGCGGTGGCGGACTCCGGCTCGCAGACGTCGAGCCGATACTGACAGCGCGCCGGGCCCGACAGATACTCGGCCTCGAGCGCCTGGAAGCTCTCGCCGTAGATGCTCGCGATGAGCGCATCGATCTCCGCGCGCGAGCGTCCGAGAGATTGTTGGAACAATTGCTTGAAGCGCTCCAGACCGCGTGTGTCGATGAGGAATCGGACGAAGTAGGCGGCGGCGGTATAGTCGACCTCGGCGGGGATCCGGTCCAGCATGTCGCCCACGGGCGCCAGCGCCGGCGGCGTCGCGCGTTCGAGGGTCTGCGACAGCGACTCGGCCAGGCCTTCTTCGAGAAACGGTGCGCCCTGACCCCAGAATCTATCGATGATTGCGTGGGTCAACTCATGGCGTAGAACGGCGCCGGTGCGGTCTCCGAGCATGTCGAGATCGGAGATGTAGACCGCTTTTTTATCGGGCTGATAGCAAGCACGCCAGGGGCACGGTATCTCGTCTGTCACACGCACGGGCACCGAAAAATCGTCGGGTGCGTCGATATCGAAGAACTCGAACGCTCGCTCGAAATAGTGATTCAGGTGAGCCTCACTCCCGGCGCAGAGCGATCGGGCTTCGTTCTCGAACGAAAATTCGATGTACTGTTGCGAGGTTGGCGTGTCCTCATCACAAGATGGAGCCGAGAGGCAGACCACGGCGACGAGGATGAAGTGCTCCGCCTGTGCGTGCTGTCTCATACCGTACCGCAATCTTCAGGGTCGATGACGCAGAGTTCGGTGCCTCGGCCGAGCCAGCCCGTCGCCGCGTCGCAAATGCCGTCTTCCGACCAGGGGCACGGATCCAGCTCGGTGTCCTCGCCGAGGTTGTCGCCCACCCGGATTTCGCCCCCTACGGTGATTCGTGCGAGCAGCGAGTCGGCCGTGACTGGTAGCAGCGATAAGTTGCCATACATCGAAAGATTCCCCGACACTTCGGCGAGCGCGGGAAACCACGCGTCCGGGCCGGTGAACGCCGCGTTGCGGACGACCGCCAGGTCGCCGATGCGCGCCAGCGCGGAGAAGGCGGCAAGCCCGGGCAGCGCCTCGTTCTCCTCGAGCATCAGGCCTGCGAGCGACTCGACGGCTCCGAACCCCGTAACCGTCTGCAGCGCGGGATTGAGCGTGATGTGAAGACGGCCGTCGGCGGTCAGCGAGGAGGCGGCGCCGTCGATCCGCTCGAGCCTCGCGTTGTCCGTGATCATGAGCCACGAGGTCCCGGGGGCGGTCCAGCGGATCTCCTCCAGGGCGTCGTTGTCTTCGATCAGCGCTGCTTTCACTGCTTCCAGGGCCGAGAATCCGGCGAGGGATTCGAGCGAGGCGTTGGCGACGATCGAGAGGGTCTCGACCGCCCGGAGCGCCGGCAGCTCGGCGGAGCGCAGGCTCGGGTTGTCCGTCACCAGGAGGTCGCCGCCGACCTGGCGGAGCGCGGGTAGCTCGAGGGCGAGCAGGCCGGCGTTGTGGGTGACGCGGAGGTCGCTCGCGACCTCCGTCAGTCTCGAAAGGCCCTGGAGCTCGCGCAGCGACGGATTCAGGGTGATGAACGCCATCTCGACGGCCGTCACGCCCTCGCCCAGCTCCAGCTCGACCAGCGCCGGGTTCTCCGCCACGTAGAGCCCTCCCGACAGGTCCTCGAGGACAGGGAAGCCACGCACGGCGGTGAGGACGGCGTTGTGCGAGATCGAGAGCGAGCCGCCGATGCTCACCAGCGCCGGCCAGGCCGGGAGCTCGGCGAGCGCCGCGTTGTCGTGGACGACCAGGGAACCCTCGATCGCCTCGACGCGCGCCAATACCGCGAGGTCTTCCGGCGCTCGTCCCTGCACCACCAGATCGCCGCGTACACAGAAGAGACCGGCGGGTGGCGACTGCCACAATTGCGCGTCCTCGATGCAGGCAGCATCGTCGGGCGCGCAACCCACGAGGGCGGCGACGCAGGGGCTCAGCGCCCATGTAGCTCGCTTGCGCGTCACGTGCCCGATCTCGCGTAGCATAGTGGAAAGGTCCCGTCCAATCGGTTGCGCGCATGGCGCGCGCTCGGTCCGGCGCGCCCTCGGGGGCGCGACGGACCGAGCGAGTCCACGTCAGCTCCCGGTGATACGCAGCCAGAGCGACATCCCCTGCGACGACCAGTTGAGGTCGAGCTGGAGTTGCTGGCCGTTCCAGGTGCCGCGCGCGCCGTCGACCACGAACACCGCACCGTCGACGCCGGCGCTCAGCGGCATGCCGTCGAGGGTGACGCCGCCCGTCGAGACCGTGGCGAACAGGTCGGCGTCGGAGAAGGTGACCAACCCGGTCCGCTGATTCAACTCACCGAGCACCGGCTGCAGCAGCCTGACCTCGAGATCCGAGACGGTAAACGGCACCGAGGTCGTCGCCCCGTTGGCGTTCCTCGTGGTGTAGAGGCCATGCACCTGGGCGGAGCCGGCGCGGATGTCGTTGAGCGAGACGTCGCAGACCAGGACCCCGGGCGGGCAAGCGGCGAGGGAGAAGTCGAGGACCCCGTTCAACTCGTTGGTGCTGGCCGAACCGCCGCCGATCGACAGCTCGGCGGATGCGGCGAAGGACAGCGGATCTTCCAGCCACATCGGGCCGCTGCCCGAGCACATCGTGAGAGGATGGGTGGCCTCGGTCGGGGTGAAGTTGTAGAGGTCGCCGCACGGGAAGGTGGGGCTCCAGATCTTCGTCTCGCTGTTGTCGGCCTCGGTCTGGTGACCCTGGTTCTTGAACATGCACAGCTCGTAGCAACCGTTCGCCGCGGACTGCTCCGAGTCGGCCGTGACGCAGTCCGGGACATTCCCCGGAGGCATGCAGCGCGGGTCCTTCGTCGTCGGCGGGAAGGTGTCGGTCATCACCCCGCAGATCGCCGGGGAGCCGTTGCAGATCCAGATGCCGGTGGACGGCGGCTCCTCGGGGCCGCCGGTCGGATCGGTCCCGCCGTCGCACCACTGCTCCAGCAGTTCGTAGTCGTTCAGCCCGTTCTTGGCCGGGCACCACGACAGCTCGTTCCACCGGTCCTTGGGCATGTTGTCGTTGAGCCAGCCGTTTACCTGGTTGCCACACGCACGGCAGTCGTCGCAGCCCGACATGAACCAGCCGTCGCGGATCTCCGGCTCCGACTCGTCGTCCTCGGTGTCGGGGTCGTCGGCGACCGGGGCCGGCAGGTTGGCGCAGTCGACGACGCCCTGAAACGGCGCTCCGGAGAGCTGGGGCTTGCCGTCGTAATCCGCCGGCGTGCCGCCCCACAGGTCGGCGCAGATCGATTCGCGCACGTAGTGGCCGCGCGCGGAGCAGTCCCAGTCGTCCTGCGTCATGCAGACGAGCTGGTGACCCGAGACGTCGGGCGTGCACTCCACGACGTAGCCCGGCCACACAGGCGGAGCATCGCCCGTCTCGCTGGGCGTGCTGGTGTCGGTCGACTCGACGCTGTCGCCGCAGCCCGCGAGCGTGCAGGCCAGGGCGAGGGTCGAGACGAGGGAACGATGGATGATACGGGATTGCATGATACAGCTCCTTCTACGATTCGAGCGCGGCGAGATAGTGTCTCGCCCGCGCTGCAGGTAAAGCACCCGTCGACCTCGGGTTCAAGGATTTCAGCCCGACCTCGATTGTGAGGACCAGGCTCAATCCCAGTTGGGACACCGAGACTGGCGTTGGGAGCGGAGGCAAGATTCAACGCCGGAGCGCCCAGTCATGCAGAGAGGCACTCATTGTCGTGAGGGAGGACGACGACCAGAGTTGGCAATACCCAATCCGAGTTGGAGGTCCGTCGTGAATGGCGTGTCCCACGATCTCGATGTCATGAGATAACTCTCGCCTTCTTCGCGCGGATTGGACCTCTTCTCTTCGGCCGCGCGGGCCAGTACCCTCGCGCGTGTGGGCCAACCCCCGGAACGGCGTCTGTTGTGGATCTTGATCGGCCTGGCGCTGCTGTCGCGCCTGGTCTGGGTGCTGTGGGTGCATCCGCCGGGGGAATACCTGTACAGCGACATGCGGCTGTACGCCGAGCGGGCGGTGGCGCTGGCGGACAAGGGCATCCCGGCGCCGACGCGGACGCTGGCGTGGCAGGCGTACGGCACGCACATGCTGCTGGCGGCGCCGCTGCGGCTGTTCGGCACCCAGCCGCCGATGCTCTCGGGGGCGCTGCTGTGGGGCCTCCTCGGCGCCGTGTCGGTGCCGCTGGCGTACCTGCTGGCGTGCCGGGTGCTGCGCGAGCGCTGGCAGGCGCGCACGGCCGGGATCGCGGCGCTGCTGTGGTTCCCGAACCTGTCGACGACCGGCTTCTTCCTCTCGGAGACGCCGTTCTTGTGCGCGCAGCTGCTGTCGCTGTACTGGCTGGTGGTGTGCTTCCAGGAGGGCAGGCGCGCCTGGCCGGCGGGCGTGGCCTCGGCGGTCGCGTTCATGCTGCGGCCGCAAGCGGCGGTGTTCTACGTGTTCGTGCTGCTGATCTGGCTGGTCAACGTGCGCCGGCTGCAGCACATCAAGTGGCACCACATCGTCGGCGTCGGCGCGCCGCTGGTGCTCGCGCTCGGCTTCAGCTTGTGGCGCTTCCACTACCACACCGGCTATTGGGGCGGGATCGCCGAGAACGCCAACATGAACCTCACCGCCGGGCGGTGCCACAACATCAACACCCAGGCGTACCGCACCCAGCGCGAGTTCACCACGGCCGAGCGCAAGGACGACCAGACCAATGGCCGGCGCGTGACCCTGCCGGGCTTCCGCACGCTCAAGAACTGGGTGCCCGAGTGGTCGCCGCTGGCGCTGCGCCCGGCCCTCAAGGGCGACAGCATCCGCTTCGTCGGCTACATCGGCGACCCGTTCATCCACAAGGACATCCGCGCCAAGTGCTACGCGGCCACCGGTCTCTTGGAGCAGGTGCGCTACAGCTTCGTCAACATGATGCTGCAGTGGTTCATCGCCGGGCAGTGGCCCGAGACGAGCAAGGGCCACAAGCACACGCTGGTGATCGCCGAGTTCTACCGCTACTTCTTCAACACCGTGGTGCTGCTGCCGTCGCTGGTCGGCGTCGGGCTGGCGCTGCGCGGGGTCCGGCGCGATCCGGCGTTGGCCGTGCTGGCGGCTTGCCTGGTGGGGGCCATGATCATCGCCGCGATCTTCTTCGGCGACCCGCGCCTGCGCACGCCGTACGACCCGGTGTCGATCATCCTCGCGCTCTACGCGGTCGCCGTGGCCCTCCCGGCGTGGCGTGCGTGGCGGGCCCGGCGGGCCGGCAACACGCCCGCGCCGGCGGCGTGAAGGGCCGCTCACGGGCGCCGGCGAGCGGCCGCAGCGGTTTTCGCGGTGCCGCCGCGCGAGAGGTGTGTTACCCCTTGGCCGCGCCAAGCCCGGAGGAACCATGCCCGTCGCCGACTACGCCACCTACTGCCGCATGCTCGACAACGCCAGGGCGAACAAGTTCGCCTACCCGGCCATCAACATCACCTCGTCGAGCACCATCAACGCCGCGCTGGCGGCGTTCAGCGAGGCCAAGAGCGACGGCATCCTGCAGGTGAGCACCGGCGGCGGCGAGTTCGCTTCGGGACAGGGCGTGAAGGACATGGCCTTCGGCGCCATCGCGCTGGCGGAGTTCATCCACCGCGTCGCCGAGCGTCACCCGCACTACGTGGCGATCCACACCGACCACTGCCCGGCCGACAAGATCGACAAGTTCATGCGCCCGCTGCTGGCCGAGACCCGCCGCCGACGCGCGGCCGGGCTGCCCAACCTGTTCTCGTCGCACATGTTCGACGGCTCGGAGCTGCCGCTCGGCGAGAACATGAAGGTCGCGCGTGAGCTGCTCCAGGAGTGCGCCGAGCTCGAGATCATCCTCGAGGTCGAGGCCGGTGTGGTCGGCGGCGAAGAGGACGGGGTCAACAACGAGCACGCGCCGGCGTCGAAGCTCTACACCACCCCCGAAGACATGGTCGCGGTGGCGCGGGCGCTGCGCGAGATCAAGGGCGGGCGCTACATGTTCGCCGCCACGTTCGGCAACGTGCACGGCGTGTACAAGCCGGGCAACGTCAAGCTCAAGCCGACTATCCTTCGCGACGGACAGCAGGCGGTCGCGCGCGAATTCGGCGAGGCGGCGCGCTTCGACCTCGTGTTCCACGGCGGCTCCGGCAGCGAGCTGAGCGAGATCCACGAGACCCTCGAGTACGGCGTCGTCAAGATGAACATCGACACCGACACCCAGTACACCTATACCCGGCCCATCGCCGACCACATGCTGAAGAACTACGACGGCGTGCTGAAGATCGACGGCGAGGTCGGCAACAAGAAGCAATACGACCCGCGCTCGTACCTCAAGGCCGCCGAGAAGAGCATGCAGGCGCGCATCAAGCAGGCCTGCGCCGACCTGCGCTCGACCGGCACCACGCTGTTCAAGCGCTAGACTTCACTCGACCTCTCACGAAAGCTGCACGAACGATCATGCGGGTACACGTCGACGCCGAGCGCCCGAACCCGCGCAAGCTGCAGCCCGCGGTCGACGCCTTGAAGAAGGGGCAGGTGATCGTCTACCCGACCGACACCGGGTACGCGTTCGGCTGCGCCATGTCGAGCGTCAAGGGCATCGCGGCGATCCGCAGGCTCAAGGGGCTCGACGAGCGCTCGCACAAGCCGCTGACGATGATCGTGTCGGGCCTCGCCGATGTCGGCCGCTTCGGGGTGCTCGGCACCTCGCACTTCCGCCTGGTCCGCCGCCTGCTGCCGGGGCCGTACACTCTGGTGCTGGCGGCGACTTCCGAGGTGCCGAAGAGCATGCACAACCGCCACCACGAGGTCGGCCTGCGCGTGCCCGATCACCTGGTGTGTCGCATGCTGATCGGCGAGCTCGGCGAGCCGCTGCTCAACGGCTCGGTCACGCCGGGCGAGGGGTCGACGCCCGAGCTCGAGGACGCCGAGGAGCTCGAGAACCGCTACGCCCGCGAGGTGGCGGTGACGGTCGACGTCGGCCCGCAGTGGCCCGACCCGTCGACGGTGCTGCGGATGATCGGCGACGACATCGAAGTGTTGCGCGAGGGCAAGGGGGACTACCGTCCGTGAGCGACGAGGCGGCGCCGCCGCGGCCGCGGGCGCGAATCGTGCTCGCAGACAACATGGACCTGCTGCCCGGCCTGCCGGCCGGCGGCTTCTCGCTGATCTACATCGACCCGCCGTTCAACACCGGGCAGACCCAGCGGCGGGCGCAGCTGCGGACGGTGCGTGACGCCGAGGGCGACCGCACCGGCTTCAAGGGTCAGCGCTACCGCACGATCAAGCTCGGCGAGCGCCACTACGCCGACGTCTTCGACGACTACCTCGAGTTCTTGTGGCCGCGGCTCGAGCAGGCGCACCGCTTGCTGGCGGCCGACGGCAGCTTCTTCCTCCACCTCGACTACCGCGAGGTGCACTACGCGAAGATCGCCTGCGACCAGATCTTCGGCCGCGAGTGCTTCATGAACGAGATCGTGTGGTCGTACGACTACGGCGGTCGCTCGAAGTCTCGCTGGTCGGCCAAGCACGACAACATCCTGTGGTACGCCCGCGACCCCGCGCGCTACACGTTTCAGTACGAGGCGATCGATCGGATCCCCTACATGGCCCCGGGCCTCGTCGGGCCGGAGAAGGCCGCCCGCGGCAAGACCCCGACCGACGTGTGGTGGCAGACGATCGTCAGCCCGCAGGGGCGCGAGAAGACCGGCTACCCGACGCAGAAGCCGCTCAAGATCCTCGAGCGGATCGTGGTCGTCCACTCGCGCCCCGGCGACCTGCTGCTCGACTTCTTCGCCGGCAGCGGCAGCTTCGGCGAGGCGGCGCTGCGCCACGGTCGCGACGTGGTGCTGGTCGATCAGAACCCGGAGGCGGTCGAGGTGATGCGTCGCCGGCTCGGGTTCGCGGCGCCGACGATCGAGGCGCTCGGTTCGCTGACGTTGTTGCCGAGCGAGACCGTCACGGCGCCGCCGGGCGAGGCACCGGCCGCAGAGCCGCTCGCGGCCGAGTCGGCGGCGACGCTGGAGCCGACGCGGCAGGACGAGGCGCCGGCAGAGTCGACGGTTGAAGATCGGCCCGCGGCGGCGTCACCGGAGCCGGCGCGGCAGGACGACGCGCCGGAGGAGTCGCTCGCGGACGAGGCCGAGGTGACGCTCGCGGCGGAGACCAGCGAAACGCCCGTGATCGTCGGCGAGAGCCCGGCAGCGGCCGAAGAGGCCGGTTGAAACTCGTTTTTTTTACCCATGCGGACATTCGCGGCCGAGCGCGGTCGGATGTCCGAAGAGACATGTGCGCGTAATTGCGCGAAGTGCTGACAACGCGTATTGAACCCGGGCCAGGCGCGCGTCACCTGGTGTGATTGCCGGAGGTGCGAGCGAGGGCGGTCGGTCACGACATCCGTGTCGTGCCGTGAATCGCATGAGCCCGGTGGCGTGGTCGGCACGGCTTGGTTAGGTTTCCCCCATGCGCTCCTATTTTGACGTGACCCGCGCCTTCTACGTGGAGCTGATGGCCGGGCTGGGTCTGGTCGCGGCTTGTGGGGGCGCGAGCGGCGAGACCACTGCGGCGACCGACCCGAGCTCCACGTCGTCGACCGGCGCGGCCACGGCGGCCGTGACGACCAGCGCGACCGACGACTCGGGCGCGGTGACGGACAGCACGGAGGGCGTGACCACGACGACGACGAGCGAGGGCACGACCGCCGGCACGATCACGACCACTGTGAACTCGATCACCGGCGAGGAGAGCACCACCGCCGAGACGACCGGCGAGGCCAGCGGCACGACGACGACCACGGGCACGACGTCGACGACGAGCACGACGACGGGCGAGCAGACCACCGGCGACACCAGCGAGCTGACGTGCGACCCGCCGCCGCCCGGGATGACGCAGAAGTACGTGTGCTTCCCGGTGCCCGACGGCCTGGCCGACTGCGCCGCATGCGACGCGACGTGCACGCAGAGCTGGGCCAACGCGGCGGCCAGCGGCGATCCGTTCTGCAGCTACAACGAGCTGATCGTGCAGTGCGGCCCGGACCCGATGCCGGCGGTGCCGGATCAGTGCTGCTACTTCGTCGCCCACGGCGACGGCATGGTCTGCGAGGGCCGGCCGTTCGTGGTCGAGGGCGAGGGCCGGGTGGCGCCGAACCTGCGCCGCAGCGACTGGGGCGGCCAGGTGATGCCGTCGCTCGCGGGCCTCGACGATCCGACCCGAGCGGCGCTGGCCGACCTGTGGGGCGCCGCGGCGGCCGACGAGCACGCGTCGGTGGCCGCGTTCGCCCGCTTCGCCCTCCAGCTGCTGGCCGTCGGCGCGCCGGCTTCGCTGGTCGACGGGGCGCAGCGCGCGATGGCCGACGAGATCGCCCACGCGCGCGCCTGCTACGCGCTGGCGGGCGCGTACGCGGGGACGCCGATGGGACCTGGCCGATTGGACATGTCCTCTGCGCTAGGCGACACCGGCCTGCCGGCGCTGGCGGCCGCGGCGGTGCGCGAGGGCTGCGTGGGCGAGACTCTGGCGGCGCTGCTCGCCCAGGTGGCGACCTTCCAGGCCGACGACTACGCGGTCCGCAGCGCGCTGAAGCAGATCGCGGTCGACGAGGGCCGCCATTCGCAGCTGGCCTGGCGGTTCGTGCAGTGGGCGCTGGGCCGCTCGCCCGAGGTGCGCGAGGCCGTGCGCGAGGCGTTCGCTGCGGCCCTGCGCGAGCCGATCGCCGTGCGCCCGTGGCCGGCCGACGCCGACCCGGAGCGGCTGCGCGCGCACGGGCGCCTGTCGCCCGAGGTGCAGATGACGCTGTGCCGCGACGCGCTGGTCGGGGTGATCGGCCCGGCCGCCGACGCGCTGCTCGGCCGCGCCGAACAGGACGCGGCGGCCTGAGCGAAGATCACCCGCCATCGACGCGGACAGCCGGCGCAGCAGCGCCGAGAGTCGAGCTCGCCGCAGGCTCGAAGCGGCGCCGAGATCGGTCCGACGAATCGATCATCCGGACCGACGAATCGCGGCGCCGCGTCGAGACAGCGACTGCCACGAATCCCCACCGCAGCGATTCCACGCGGGTTCGCAGTCGCGCCGAAGCGCCCGGGCCCGGAAGCCCGGACGCGGCCGGGTGCCCTCATTGCGGGCAGCGCGGGGCGATGAACTTGCCGTCGAGCTCGAAGTCGTTGTCGAGCCCGTTCCAGGTCACGTGGCACAGGCGACCGACGACCTTGTCGGCGTCGATGGCGACGATCTCGAGCGTGCCCTTCGCGCTGCCGCCCCCGCCGTCGCAATCGTCGCCGCTGCCGAGGTCGGCGCCGGTCTCCAGGCCGAAGGCGTGCACGCCGGGCCACGACAGCGAGTACAGGCCGGGGGCCTGGAAGGCGGCGGGGATCCGCACGGACAGCTCCCACTGATGGCCACACGAGATGCGGTCGTGCGGGTCGGCGCAGGTGAAGGTCTCGCTCGAGAAGCGGACGTACAGCTGGTTCGGATCGTCGTCCTCGCCGGTGGTGCCGTCGCTGTCGGGGTTCGCCGGGATCTGCGACTCGAGGTAGGCCAGGACCTCGACGTCGAGCGGCTCCGCCTCGCCGTCGCACGGCACCGGCTCCTCGGGCTGGCTGGTGGTGTACTGCGAGGTGGTGTCGCTGGCGGACCCGGGGAACTGCCCGGTGGTCACGTCAGCGGTGGTCCAGCCGTGGCTGTCGGTCTCGGAGACGATGGTGGTGGTCCAGTTGGGGCCTTCGGTCTCGGAGACGATGGTGGTGCTGGTTTCGGGCGGGCCCTCGGTGTCGGAGGACCAGCCGGGTCCCGCGGTGGTCGTCGCCGGCCCCGGGCCGCTGGTCTCGAGGGTGGTGCCCTGCCAGGTGTCCCAGGTGCCCTGGGACGGGTCGGGTGAATCACCAGTAGTGCCTGTGGTCGGCGCGGTGTCCCCGTCGTAGAGCTTGCTCTCGAAGGTGCACGCCAGCACGGTCGAGGCGACGATGAAGAGGTGGATACGGGTTGTCATGTGCATGCAGGATTCAATAGCATGCACTCCGATGATTCGATCGGACCCGTTTCGGTCCATCGGACCACGATCGGACTTCGGCGCTGGATCGGCCAAAATCCGGAGAATAGGGCCGTTCTGAGGTGGCGGGAGGGAGCGGCGGTGGCCGCGGTGTGTGCATTCGACCGGTGGGCGGTCACTGTCTCGATATTCGCCGGTCGGCGCCGATCTTCGCCATCGCCTCGCCGGATTTGCGGCGGGTGTGCGGATCTGGGTCGGCCGCGAGCGCGGCCAATGATGGTACTGCGCAGCTCGCGGCAGCGCCGTGATTGCCGAGGGCGAGCGCGGCCTGGCGGACAATGGCGGGATCGGCGTCGGCAAGCAGGCGCGTGAGGTCGGGGATCGCGGCGGTCGCTCGCGGGCCGAGTTCGATCAGCGCCGCGATCGCCTCCGCGCGCTGATCGTCGGGCTCGCCAGGAGTGACGAGGCGCAGCAGCGTCGGCAACGCTCCGATAGCGGCGTCGCCCCAGGGCAGGCGACGAAACGCGGCGAGCGCGACCCGCCGCACTGCGGGCGACTCGTCCTCCATGATGACGCGCAGGGCCGGCAGGATCGCGGGCGGGAGCGAGGGATCGGCGGCGAGCAGGTCGATCGCGGCCGACCGCACGCCGGCGTCCGGATCCGCGACGAGCGCGAGCAGCGGGCAAGCGACCGGCCGCGGGTCGGCGCCGATTCGGCGCAGCGCGAGCAGGGCCATCTGCCGCACGTAGCCGTCGGCGTGATTGAACAGGGCGACCATCTCGGGCGCGGTGTGCCGCGCCTTCTCGCCGTAGCTGGCGAGCGCCTGCAAGATGTCGAGGACGATCGCGGCGACCGGCTCGTCGTGGAGGTCGCGCGCGAGGTCTTCGATCAGTGCGGCGCCCGGCGGACCGAGGGCGAGGAGCGCCCGCGCGCCGCGCCCGCGGACCCGGTGCTCGCGGCTGCGCAGCTCGGCGCGGTGATAGGCGAGGCGATCGTCGATGGACTCGAACTCGCCGAGCGCGAGGGCGGAGAGCGGATCGTAAGGGTCGTGCGCGACGCCGAGGAGGCGCCCGCCGGGGGCGATGAAGGCGACCGCGGGGTAACTCAGCGCGCCGAAGCCCTGCCACTGCTCGTCGGTCTCGGCGTGGATGAAGCGCATCGGGCCGCCGGTGCGCCGGGCGAGATTTGCAAAAGTGGTACGGAACGGGCCGCAGGCGGCGCACCAGGTGGTGGAGAGGTTGACGACTGCGATCTGCCCCGGCGCGAGGCCGGCGACTGCGGCGTCGAGCGCGGGCCGGCCCTCGACCTCGAGCGGCGCGCTGCCGCGGGCGCGGGCCTGGCGACGCGCGAACGACAGGGTGCCGAGCGGGTCGACGAAGCGCACCCCGCCGCGATCGATGCGGCGGGCCTGCGCGGCCCGCTCGCGCACCGCGATCACGCCGTCGCCGTCGCGGTCGGGGACCTGCGGCGACCAGAAGGCGCGCGCGGCCCGATCTCCGACCTGTCCCGAAGGGAAGGTCACCACCACCGCGGTGGCGTCGGTCAGCGCGCTGAAGGCCAGCCGCGGGCGCGCCTGCGCCAGCACGACGATGCGCGCGCCGGTGCGGAGCTCGGCGAGCTCCAGCTGCAGCTCGGCGAGCGGCAGGCAGGCGTCCTGCAGCGGGATGCAGCCCCACGGGTCGTCGGCCAGCGTGTCGACCTCGGCGGCGAGGAGCACGAGCATCGCGCCGGGCTGCAGCGCGCGGCGCAGGGCGGCGAGCAATTCGGCGACGCCGGCGCGGGTCGGCGGCGCGTGGTGGGCCGCTCCTCGCGGCGCCCGGGCGCCGGCGACGAGCAGGCGATAGTCGGCCTCGTTGCGCAACGTGCTCAGTGCGTGCTCCAGCCGCGGGCCGTCGCGGCCGTCGAACACCAGGGCGAAGCGCGGCAGCTGGACGTCGAGCGGCGCCGCCTCGCGCGGCGGGAGCTTCGGCACCGACGAGAACGACGAGCCCGCGTGGATCCACCCGGCCGCGCCGGGGCGCGGGTCGCAGACGAAGGCGCTGTCGAGGTTGGCCGTGAGAGCGGAGGGGCCGGCGGCAGGCGACGGGCCGTCACAGGTCGAAACTTCGGGCGCTGGCGCTGGCGCCGGTGGGGGCGGCGCGGGGTGACATCCGCTCGCCAGCGACAACAATAAGCATACGGCGAGGCCGACCGAGCGCATGCAAAGCTCGAGGATAGCACGCCGCGCTGGCGCGCACGTGTCAGCCCTCGAAGGCGCGCAGTTCGATGCCGGAGACGTAGAACCGGAGCTCGCGAAAGTCATCGGCGTCGACACAGGCGCGCACGCGATCGCTGAGGTACAGCTTGCCCCACTCGCCGCAGTCCTGGGCCATCTTCGAGGCGATGTTGACCGGCATGCCGGCGATGTCCTTGCCGCCGCCGGCGAGGTCGAACACCAGCACGGGGCCCTGGTCGACGCCGATCCGGCAGTCGATGCCGCCCTCCGCGAGCTCGCTGCGAAAGGTCCGGGCGAACTCGAGCGCGCGCGCCGGCTCGTCGAAGGTGTAGATGCCGAGCGGCCCTGAGACCTTGACCTCGGTCCCGCGCGCGGCGGCAAGGTGACGCAGGCCCGCGTCCTTCATCTTCGCAGACAGCGACAAGTTGGCGAACAGCGCGACCGCGCGGCTGTCCGCGTCCTGGGCGTGGCGCTCGACGAGCACCACGACCTCGTGCCGCGTGTACTTGGCGGTCATCTCGCGCGCGAGCTCGCGGTCGCCGAGGCGGTCCGCGAGGCGCGTGAGGTCGGCGTGGAAGGCGTCGGAGTAGGGGATCGGGTAGCGCCTGCCGCTGGATGTCCCGAGGGACAGGCGAGGGCCGTCGACGAGGCGCCACAGCGGACCGAGCCCGTTCGTCTCGCCGATGGCGACGAGCGTGAAGTCGTGCGCGGGCGGCAGGCGACCGGCCACGGCCTGGCTGACGACGACCTCGCCGCCGGCGACGTGGTTCTCCGCGAGCTCCTCGATCGCGTCCGACGCGTCGCCGTAGAGGCCGCCGCTGGCGCTGTAGAACTCGCCGAAGTGGGCGGCGAGGCCGATCTTGATCGCACAGCGGCGGGCGACCAGATCCTGCACAGTGAGCAGCGCCGCGAGCAGGCGCTCGGCCGGGACCGCGTCGGGGTAGAACATCTGAGTGTTGTCGGCCGCCCAGATCCCCACGCTCTCGCCGCCGATCGCCAGGCCGAGCTCGTGGACGATCGCCTTCGGCTGATCGATGATGGCGAGGATCTCCATCAAGCCGCGCTCGGCGGTCATGCGCGTGAGCCCGGCCGCGTCGGACACGACGTTGAAGCCGGTGACGCGGCAGGCCGCGAGCAAGCGCAGGGCGTCGGCCTCGGTCTGCTCGCTCTCCCACCACCGCTCGAGCAAGCGGAGCGGGAGGCCGCCGACGATGTCCTGGGCGAGGTCGAACAGCGCGGGCGAGTACTGCGTGCGGGCGAACTTGGCGGCCAAGGCGAGCGGCTCTGTGGGTAGCAAGGTGCGGCGAGCTTGACAAGCGGTGCGCGTGGGCGCCCGGTCGACATCGGCGGAGGACGACGGCCCGGCGACGTCGAATACGCGTAACACTGGCGCCCGCGCCTCGTTGGCGAGCTGCGACCGGGAGGTCGCGCGGACCATCACGACTGCGAGGAGTTTTATGAAGATCTGGACATGTCTTGTCGCGCTCGCGCTCGCGGGCTGCGGCGACGACGGCAGCAGCACGACCGACAGCCCCGAGGACGCGACGCAGGTGCCGCCGACCAGCGGCAAGGTGGCGATGCGCGAATGGCTGGCCGCGGGCCACTACAAGCAATGGGCCTGCGAGGCCGGCGCCCACGACGCGACGATCGGCGTGTCGCCGCACGGGAAGCAGCGGATCTGCAGCAACGACATGCTGGCCGGCCACGGCGACGGCGAGTACCCGGTCGGGGCCGCGGCGGTGAAGGAGCTGTACGACGCCGAGGGGGCGAGCATCATCGGCTACGCGGTCTACCGCCACGTGAAATCAGGGACCGACGGCGGCAGCTGGTACTGGTACGAGGAGGTGCCGGCCGATCACCCGGCGCCGCACGACAAGGACGGGATCGTGGCCGACGGCCTCGGCGACGCCGGCCCGGCGATGAGCGTGTGTGTGAGCTGCCACCAGGCGGCCGGCAGCGACGCGGCGCACCCCGGGCACGACTTCGTGTACGTGCAGGTGCAGTGATTCGCGGTACCATGCCGGTCGCATGACCGAGGCGACCCTCGACGACGCGGCGTTGCTGGCCGGATTCGTGGCAGCGACCCTGCCAGGTCCGGCGTTCGGCCACCGCGAACACGTGCGCGTGGCCTTCCTGTTCCTGCGCATGTACGACGACTTCGGCGCGGCCGCCGTGGCCTTTCGCGCGGCGCTGCGCCGGTTCGTCGCCGCGCTCGGGGCCGAGGACCGCTACCACGAGACGCTGACGTGGGCCTACCTGGCGCTGGTCCACGAGCACATGCACGGGCACGACGACGCCGACTCGCGGGCGTTCCTGGCTCGTTGCCCGCGGCTCGGGCAGCACCGCGGCGGCGAGCTCGAGTCGCGCTGCGACGTCGCGGCGCTCCTGGCGTCGCCGCTGGCCCGTCGCGTGCTCGTGTGGCCCTCGCGCTAGCGCGGCTCGACGAAGCCGTTCGCGGCCGCGAACTCGTCGAGCTCGGTCACCGTGGCGCGCATGAATCGGCGCTTCTCGTGGTACGGCAAGAACGCGCTCTTGAAGCCGTTCAGGATCACCTGGCGCAGGGCGGCGAAGTCGAAGCCGAGCTCGGTGTGGAGCAGGTGGAGCTCGCGCGACACCGTGGTGTCGGTGATCAGGCGGTTGTCGGTGTTGACGGTGATGCGCGCGCCGAGGTCGAAGTAGAGGCGCAGCGGGTGGTCGCCGATGCTGCTGACGGCGCCGGTCTGCACGTTCGACGACGGGCAGCACTCGAGCGGGATCCGGTGGTCCACCACGTAGCGGAGCAGGTCGCCGTCCTCGCGCAGGCGGCAGCCGTGGCCGATCCGGTGGGCCCCGCACACGTGCAGCGCCTGCGCGATCGAGGCCGGGCCGTAGGCCTCGCCGGCGTGGATGGTCACGTTGATGTTGTTCTGGCGCACGAGGTTGAAGGCCTCGTGGTGGTCCTTGGGCGGGTAGTCGTACTCGGCGCCGGCGAGGTCGAAGCCGACCACGCCGCGGTTCTTGTAGGCGACCACGAGCTCGGCCATGCGCAGCGAGGACTCGGGCGAGATGTTCCTGATCCCGCACAGGATCAGGTTGCTCTCGATGTTGTGGGCCTGCTGGGCGTCATGCAGGCCGCGCAGCACGGTCTCGACCACGCGCGTGAGGCCGAGCCGGCGCCGGGTGTGCAGCATCGGCGAGTAGCGGACCTCCATGTAGCGCACGTTCTCGGCGGCGGCGTCGGCGGCCAACTCGAAGGCGGCGCGGTAGAGGGCCTCCTCGTCCTGCAGCACCTGCAGGGTGACGTCGAAGGCCTTGAGGTAGGCGACCAGGCTGCCGGCGTTCTGGCCGAGGTGCATGGCCGCGGTGAGGCCCTCGGGCGTGTCGGCCGGCAGCGACACGCCGCGCTCGCGCGCGAGCTCGAGGATCGTCGCTAGCCGCATCGAGCCGTCGAGGTGGACGTGCAGGTCGGTCTTCGGCAGGCGCTGGATCTGCTCCAGCGTCAGGGTGTCGGTCATGCTGGCCCCTGGGACATGTCGCAAGTGTCAGGTGGTGTAGATCGACGGCTTGAGCACGCCGATGTACGGGAGGTTGCGGTAGTGGCCGGCGTAGTCGAGGCCGTAGCCGACCACGAACTCGTTGGGGCAGGGGAAGCCGACGTGGCGGACCTGCAGCGGCCGCTTGCGCGCCTCGTGCTTGTCGAGGAGCGTGCAGATCTCGAGCGAGGCCGGGTGGCGCGTGCGGAGGACGTCGCACAGGTAATCGAGGGTCAGGCCGCTGTCGACGATGTCCTCGACCAGGACGATGTGGCGGCCCGTGGCCGCGTTGCTCAGGTCCTTCAAGATCCGCACCTCGCCCGAGGAGGTGGTGCGGTCGCCGTACGACGAGACGGCCATGAAGTCGATCGACAGCGGGATGTTCATGTGCCGCACGAGGTCGGCCATGAACAGCAGGCTGCCGCTCAGGATCCCGACCATCAGCGGGTCCTTGTCCGCGTACTCGCTCGCCAGCGTGCGCCCGAGCTCGGCGACGCGCTCGTGGATCTGCTTCTCGGTCAGGAGGATCTTCGAGAGGTCCGCGGTGAGGCCGCCCTGCCAGGTGTCCGTGGTCGTGTGTGTCATGCGCGCTCTTGCGCGGGAGGATACACGAGCGCCCGGCGCGCGTCAGCCCGCGCAGGGGCCGTGATCGCTGCTCCGACGCGGTCGCAGCGGTCGCCGCGGCGGACGACGACGTCCGCGACGTCCGCGAGCTCGGAGCACGGAGGTCGAGCGAGCGTCGTGACCGAGGCTCACGCATGCGACCGCGTTCACGAGCCCGAACCGGTCGGGCCGACGCGCGGCGCTCACGGGGCGGGCGGGGCCAGCAGCGGGCGCGGGGCGCTGAGGGCCAGAGCGGGGCGCGGCTCGGGGGCGGGCAGGGCGACGGGCTCCGGCAGGCCCTTGATGTAGACGTCGTGCTTCGAGTAGGGGATCTCGATGTTCGCGGCCGTCAGGGCCTTGTAGACGCGGCAGTTGAGGTTGTCGAGCACGTCCTCCAGGAGGCCCGGCTGGACGATCCACACCATCAGCGAGAACTCGAGGCCCGAGCCGCCGAAGCTCGTGAACACCACCGAGGGGGCGGGCTCGTTGCAGATGTTCGGCTGGCCTTTGGGACATTCGAGGAGCACGCCGCGCACGAGGTCGATGTCGGAGCCGTAGGCGACGGACACCTTGATCGCCACGCGCTCCTTCTCGGCCGGGCCGGCGCTCTCGTTGACGACCTTGGAGTTGCCGATGATCGAGTTGGGGACGGTGATCTCGATGTTGTCGCGGGTGAGGATCCGGGTCGAGCGCAGGCCGATGTCGGTGACGCGGCCGCGCGAGCCGTCGTCGAACTTGATCATGTCGCCGATCTTGTAGGGGGCGTCGGCGAGGATGAAGATGCCGGCGAACAGGTTGGCCAGCGAGTCCTTGGCGGCGAAGCCGACGGCGATGCCGACGATGCCGGCCGAGGCGAGCCAGCCGGTGACGTCGACCTTCCACGCCAGCAAGGCGAAGTAGATGGCGCCGCCGAACAGGATCAGCTTGGCGAACATGTCGAACAGCGGCAGCGTGCGCGGCTGCAGGAACGAGCCCTCGCCGGCGCGCTGGCTGAAGTGGCGCAGCACGAGCGTGGCGATCCGGATGGCCGCGCCCGTCCACACGATCACGGCCACCGTCTCGAGCAGCGGGTCGCCGATGTGCTTGAAGCGGGCGCCGTCGTCGATGATGCTGGCCGACCAGCGCAGCCCCGCGAGCAGCACGGTGATGAAAACCGGGCGTCGCAGGATCGCGACAATTTGGTCATCGAGGTCGGTTTTGGTCTTCCGCACCAGGAGCAGCACGACGCCGCGGAAGAACAGCTCGATCAGGAAGGCGGCGACGATGCTGCCCAGGAGGACGGCGCCGGCGCGGATGGTGGGGACTTCGAGCAGCTCCAGCAGCGCTTCGGGCATACGCGGACGCCCGAGGATGCCGCGCTGTCGGCCCGCGGTTCAAGTCGTGAGCGCGAATACACGTCTTCGAGTGTGGTCTTCGGACCTCAGGGGCCCAGAGCGGCGCGTACGGCGTCGGCGAGCGCGCGGGGGGCCTCCGGCGCGGGGCCGCTCGCGACGTGGACGATCCGCCCGTCGCGGCCGAGCACCAGCGCCGTGGGCAGCGCGGCGACCTGCAAGCGGGCCGCGAGGGCGCCCTGCGGATCCCAGCCGAGCTCGAAGCCGTGGAGGCGCAGGTCGGGCTCGGGGCTGAGGCGGCTGCGGTCGCTGTCGAGGGCGACGACGACGACTGCGAGGCGGGCGGCGCCGTACTCGCGCAGGAGGTCGTTGTAGAGGGCGAAGCTCGCCGGCCACGAGGGCAGCGCGGCCGAGGTGAGCTCGAGGACGACGACGCGGCCGCGCAGGCTGGGCAGCGGCAAGCCGGGGCCGGCCAGCAGGGGGACGGTGAGGTCGAGGACCTCGCCGGTGCCGTGGCGGATCGGCTGCGCGGGCAGGACCGGGGCGTCGGGCGGCGGAGGTTCGGGCGGCGGGGCGGTCTGCGGGCGCGTACACGCGGCGGTCAGCGCCGCGAGCGCGGCGGGCAGGAGCACGCGCGACGAGAGGCTCATGCGTCGTGGACCGTGTCGACCAGGAGGCGCGCGATCGCCGGGTCGGTGTGGCGGGAGATCCCATGGCCGAGGTTGAAGATGTGGGCCTTGGCCCGCCGACCGGCGGCGACCACCGCCCGCGCCTTGCGCTCGACCAGCGCCGGCGGGCCGAGCAGGGCGAACGGGTCGAGGTTGCCCTGCACGACCCGCTCGGGGCCGACGACGTCGATCGCCTGGGCCATGTCGATCGACCAGTCGATGCCGACGACGTCGGCCGGCATCTCGGCCGAGTAAGCGAGCAGGTTGGCGTTGCCGCGGGTGAACATGATCAGCGGCACGCCGAACTGGCGCACGGCGGCGCACAGGCGGGCGGTGTGCGGCTGCACGTGCTCGCGGTAGTCGTCGGGGGCGAGCGCGCCGGCCCAGCTGTCGAACACCTGCAGCGCGTCGACGCCGGCCTCGACCTGGCCGCGCAGGTAGTCGATCAGGAGGTCGGTGATCCGCGACATCAGCTGTCCGAAGAGACCTGGCTCGCAGAACATGAGCGATTTGACATGTTCGAACTCGCGGCTGGTCTTGCCCTCGACGAGGTAGCTGAGGGTGGTGAAGGGGGCGCCGCAGAAGCCGATCAGCGGCACGCGGTCGGCGAGGGCGGCCTTGCAGGCGCGCACGGCCGCGTAGACGTAGTGGCAGGCCTCGCGCGGGTCGATCCACTGCAGGCGGTCGACGTCGGCCTGGGTGCGCACGGGGGTGGCGACCACCGGCGAGGGCTCGAAGCGGACGTCGACGCCGAGGGCGTCGAACACGACGAGGATGTCGGAGAACAGGATCGCGGCGTCGACGCCGAGGCGATCGATCGGCTGCAGCGTGACCTCGGCGCACAGCTCGGGGGTGCGGCACAGCTCCTCGAAGCTGACCTTGGCCCGGACCGCGCGGTACTCGGGGAGGTAGCGCCCGGCCTGTCTCATGAGCCAGATCGGGGTCCGCTCGGGGCGTTCGCCGCGGCAGGCGCGGAGGAAGCTGTCGTTGTGCATGGCCCGGGCACGATAGCGCACCCGGGGGGGCGCGGGGCCCCGCGCCCCAGGCGCGGATGCACACGCGGCGGCGAGGGCGGTTCGGCGCCCCCTGGCGCGTCCGCGGGCCCTTTGCCATCCTCGGTCCATGCGACTTAGATCTCTCTTGTTGATCTCCAGCGTCGGCCTCGCGGCGTGTTCGACGGCCGCTCCCCAGAGCAGCGAGACCCTCGGCAACAGCACCGCGTCGGCCTCGAACACCGACGGGACCACCGATGTCAGCGGGCCGGGGTCGACGGCCGCCACCGACTCGCCGGTCACCACCCTCGAGCCGACCTCCGACACCGGGACGACGGACGCGTCCACGACCGCGCTCTCGGCGACCACCAGCGGCGAGCCGACGACCACGGAGGACTCCGGTACGGCGGCCCCGAGCACCACCGAGGCGATGAGCACGACCAGCGGCGAGACGACGCTCGGCACCACCGGCGAGACGACCGAGCCCGACACGGGGACCGGCACCGACGGGACGACCGGCGGCATGGGCGGCGGGCCGTGCGAGGTCGACGCCGACTGCAAGCTGCACGACGACTGCTGCTCGTGCTACGGCATCCCGAACGATCAGACCGACCCGATCTGCAAGTCCGAGTGCGAAGCGACGCAGTGCGAGCAGATCGGCATCGACGAGGCCAAGTGCGTGCTCGGCCAGTGCACCACCGAGAAGGTCGACTGCAGCAGCGAGGTCGCCTGCGACTCGCTGCCGCCCGACTGCCCGGAGGGCACGCTGCCGGGGATCGAAGGCGCGTGCTGGAGCGGCGCGTGCGTGCCGGTGATCTCGTGCGACAAGGTGCCCGACTGCAAGCTGTGCCCCGAGACGCAGATGTGCGTCGAATTCCAGGCGTTCGAAACCAACCGCACGTGCCTGCCCCTGCCGACGGAGTGCGGCGGCAAGGCGAGCTGCGAGTGCGCGGGCGAGGCCTGCGTCGAGCCGTTCGGCTTCTGCGGCGAAGGGGCGGGCGACGTCGACCTGGCGTGCGCGTGCCCGAACTGCTGAGACGCGCGGCGCCGCGGTGAGCGAAGAACGAGCCGCGGCCGCGAGGTCGCGGCTACGGCTGGCAGCGCTCGGGCGACCACAAGTGGGCGGCGCGACCCTCGAGGAAGCGGACGCACAGGTCGGGGTAGATGATGTCGAAGGCGCCGAAGGGCCCGAGCTCGACGAGCCGGTCGGGCTTGCCGCGCACTGCCTCGACCTCTGCGAGGGACATGCCAGCGTGGATCTTGCCGACGCCCCGCTCGTACTCGGCGATCTCGTCGGCGACGCCGAGCATCCGCTCGCCCCGGCGGGTGCGCGGGACGCTGTAGCGCGCGGTGACCTCGTAGGTGCCGCCGAGCTGCCCGGGCTGCCAGCGGGCGAGGATGAAGATCAGGTCGTCCTCGTCGAAGGCGTGGAAGAACCAGGCGACGTGGCCCTCGTCCCGGGCGGTCCGCTGCAGCTCCTCGCGAGCCCGCTCCTGCAGGCGCAGCGCCTCGCGCCACGAGAGGTCCTCGCGCGGGGCGGTGTCGATGCCGGTGAAGACGACGTGCACGAGGCCCTTGGGGACCTCGTGCAGCCGGCCGCCGTCAGGGTTGGTGGCGCAGGCGCCGGCGAGGAGGGCGAGCGCGAGCGAGCTCCGCTTCAACATCGCGGCGGATCGTAGCCGGGGAACACGGCGCCCACCAGCCGAGCCTCGTGGGCCAGGAGCCACCGCTTGCGCTCGAGGCCGCCCCCGAAGCCGACGAGGCTGCGATCGCTGCCGACGACGCGATGACAGGGGACGATGATGGGGATCGGGTTCTTGTTGTTGGCGCCGCCGACGGCCCGGGTGGCGGTGGGCCGACCCATGGCCCGGGCGATGTCGCCGTAGCTGCAGATCGCGCCGAACTCGACGGCCATCAGGGCGGCCCACACGGCCCGCTGAAACTCGCTGCCCTCGGCGCCCAGCGGGACGTCGAAGCGCCGCCGCTCACCGGCGAAGTATTCGTCCAGCTCGCGCCGCGCCTGCTGCAACACGGGCTCGTCGTCCCGCTCGCTGCCGTAGGCGGCCGGGGTCGGGTCGCCCTGCCGCTCGGTCAGGTGGACGCGGCGCAAGGCTCCGCCGCCGGCGACGAGCCGCAGGTCGCCGATCGGGCTGGACATCCATGTCCAAAAGGTCATTGTCATGAGATGTTCCTCGAGACAGGTCGAGAGGGCTGTGTGATGGGGTGGAGAGGGCGAGGCTCACCAGGTGTAGCGCGGCGCGAAGGCGCGCGCCGCTGAATTCGCGCGTCGCCGCGGGAGCGCGTCCGGAGCGGCGAGACCACGGGCGCGGGCTGGGGGGCGAGCGCCACCGCGACAGGGTTGTGGGGCCGGGTCTTGGTGCGAGGCTCGCGTGGGGGCGGTTCGCTACGTTGGGGCTTCGCGGGCGAGGCATGTCGAGCTCGAAGTCCGCGCGACGGTCGGAGATCGCGACAGGCCCGCGTCAGCGCGGAGGCCGAGCGAGCGCGCCGCGAGGTCGAGCTGCGAGGGTGCGACGAGTACGGTCGCGCTCGCTCGCGCTTTGCTCGCGCTTGCGCAGCAGAGCGCGCGACGATGCTGGATGCAATGCGCGTCGCGGCCCTGGTACAACGGGCGGATGTTGCACGTCGCCGCGGGCCCCGAGCTGTTCGACCACACCCTCTGGGCGGCCGCCACCGACGAGCGCCGCGAGGAGCTGGCGCGGCTGGTCGCGGCGGAGCTGGGGGGCGAATTTTTTAAATATGAGGGCCTGCGCCGCTATGGTCAGGCGAGCGCGCCGGTGGCGGTGTTCGTGCACGCGACGGTCGGCGAGCTGAGCCTTGTGCCCGGCGGCGGCTTCGACATGGGCCTGTCGCCCGAGGAGGAGGCGGCGATCCGCGCCGCTCGCGACCGGGCCGAGGCGGCGGCAGAGGATTTCGATCAGGAGTTCGATCTGCTGCTCAGCGAGATCGGGCAAATGCGTCCGCTGCACCGGGTGGTGGTGCCGCCGTTCCTGATCGCCCAGCGCGTGCTGAGCGTCGGCCAGGCGCTGCGCTGGTTGCCGAACCTGCGCGACCCGCTCTACGGCCACGTGCCGAAGGCGCCGGCGCACCTGAACCCGGAGCAGATCACCGCGGTGCTGCTCGGCACGGCGTTGCGGCTGCCCGCGGAGGCGGAGCTCGAGTACGCGGCCCGCGGCGGGCTGCACCGCCGTCTGCTGCCGTGGGGCGATGCGCTGCCCGACGACGCGACGATCGAGGCGATGCTCGCGGACGAGGACGGCTCGACCCACAACGCGTTCGGCCTGCACGGCTACGGGCTCTACCCGGAGCTGTGCGCGGACCACTGGCACGAGCACTACAGCGGGGCGCCCGACGACGGCGCGCCCTGGCCCGGCGCCGGGATGCACGTGGTCCGCGGCGGCGCCGGCGATTGCTACCCCTGGCAAGCTTGCGGCGAGTGGAACCTGATGCTCTGCGCGATGCGAATGACCGAACGCGCGGCGGAATTCGGAGCGTCGATCCGCCTGGTCCACGGGCTCGGCGAGCACGAGGAATTTTATAATTTTTATAATGTGTCTGAAGAGACATGTGATGTGAAGGGGGCGGGCCGGAAGGCGGCGAAGAAGAGCCGCGCGCGCGCGGGCGCGAAGAAGGCTGCGGCGAAGAAGGCCGCGACCAAGAGCGCGACGACGAAGAAAGTGGCCAAAGCCAAGTCCGCCGATAAGGGGGCGACGAAGAAGGCCTTGACGAAGAAGGCGGCCGCAACCAAGTCGCCCGATAAGGCTGCGACAAAGAAGGCTGCGACAAAGACGACGGCGAAAAAGGCTGCGACGAAGAAGGCCGCGCGATCGAAGTCGGCGAAGAAGGTGGCGGTGAAGAAGAAGTCGGCCAAGAAACTTCGGTGAAGCAGGCGGCTGCGAGGAATCCTCGCAGGACGGCGTTTACGCCGAGTTTTGCCGCGAATTAGGCAAACCGCGAACTCGGCGCCGCGGGCCGGCACCAATGGGGGGCGCATTGGCGAAGTCCAGGCCGCCTATGCGGCGAGATCTGACGGTCGATGGATAACGATGTTATGTGCGCAGCGCGAGGCGAGCCTTCTCCGCCGTGGCTGGATTGGGCAGCAGTGAGACAAAGGTTGAACGAGAGGTCGTAGGGGCGGAGCCGCCCGTCGCGGCTCTTACGTCCAGCGCTTCGTCCTGGCAGACAGGCCCTGCGAGGGGAGTTCTGTCGCGGTTCACCGCTTGAGCTCGCCGGATCGCCGGCCGCGCGCACGGACCTGCACCGTCCGTATCTTACAGCAGAGGCTGTCTGTATACCCCATTGCGGCGCTCATGGATCTGGACAATGGTTGAACCGAAGTAGGCCATGCTCTATCCGTCTCAGCCGACGAATGAACGGCAGCGTCTGCAGGTGCTGCAGAGCTGCGGCATATTGGACACCGAACCGGAGCCGGCGTTCGAAGACATTGTGCAATTGGCCACCCATTTGTGCAATGTCCCCAGAGCGGTCATCACCATCACCGACGCCCATCGGCAATGGTTCAAGGCCAAGGTCGGGATCCCGCAGATGCAGAAGGAGTGCCCGCGCGAGCTGTCGTTCTGCGCCCACACCATCCTCGAACCGGACGAGGTCCTGGTCGTACCCGACGCGCTTCAAGACCCCCGCTTCTTCGACAATCCCTTCACCCTGGCCGACCCACCGGTCCGCTTCTACGCCGGAGTGCCGCTGGTGATGGAGGACGACGTGGTGCTCGGTACGCTCTGCGTGTTCGACCATGTGCCGCACGACATCTCGCCGCGGCAGCTCGATTCGCTGCAGATGCTGGCCCGCCAGGTCACCAACGAGCTGAAGCTGCGCCGGCAATTGCGGGAGGCGCGAGCGACGACCTCCGCCCCGCCGGCGCTCGACCCGGCGCTGTTCGCTGCGCGTTCGACCGTGTTCTCCGACGTGTTCACCGACGTACCGCTGCCGATCGACACCGTGGCGGGTCGCTATCGTATGGGCGACATCCTCGGCGTCGGCGGCATGGGCGTGGTCGTGTCGGCGACCGATCTGCAGGAGAATCGCAAGGTCGCCATCAAGTTCCTCCTGCCGAACGCCCGCTTCGATCAGGCGATGATCGAGCGCTTCGCCACCGAGGCGCGGGCGCTGATGCGCGTCCGCAACAAGCACGTGTCGGAGATCCTCGACGTCGGCAACCTTGGCAACGGCGCGCCGTACATCGTCATGGAGCGGCTCATCGGCGAGGACCTCGACACGTACCTCGACAAGCGCCGCGTCCTGCCGGTGCAGGAGGCGCTCGACTACGCGCTGCAGGCCTGCGTCGGGGTCCAGCAGATCCACGCGGCCGGCCTCCTGCACCAGGACATCAAGCCCTCGAACCTGTTCCTGGTGCGCGGCGAGGACGACAGCGTCGTCGTCAAGGTGCTGGACTTCGGCGTCGCGCGGCCTTTGCCGGGGAGCGACCCGATCGCCAAGCAGGCGGCCACTCCCGAGGGTTTGACGGGCTCGCCGCAATACATGTCCCCCGAGCAGATCTTGCAGACCAGCGAGGCGGATGTCCGCAGCGACATCTGGGCGCTGGGGGTCGTGCTCTACGAGATGCTCGGAGGGATGCGCCCGTTCGAGGGGCTGAACGTGGAGTCGATCTGCGAGAGCGTGATCGTCTCGCGGCCCAAGCGCCTGAGTGTGCTGAATCCCCGAGTCTCCACGGAGCTCGAGCAAGTCGTCGCTCGCTGCCTCAAGAAGGACCGCGAGAAGCGATTCGGCTCGGTGCGAGAGCTGGCGCAGGCGCTCGCCGGCTTCGTCGGCCGCCCCTCCGACAGCAGCGACCGGCTGGTGCGGGGCGAGCCCGTCGATTCGAGCCGGTCCCTGCCCGGGGCCCCGACGACGAAGGGCGAGGACAGCGGCGCCGGGGGCCGCTCGTCGGCTCAGAACGGGTGAGCCGACTGCGGGTCGGTCTCGGGCGCGTGCTTGATCTTGCCCTTGCGACCGATCTTGATGTTGATCATCTCGATCCCCACCGAATAGGCCATGGCGAAGTAGATGTAGCCCTTGGGCACGTGGATCTCGAACGCCTCGGCGGTCAGCAGCAGGCCGATCGTCAGCAGGAAGCTGAGGGCGAGCACCTTGATGGTCGGGTGGCGGTCGACGAACACCGCGATCGACTTGCTCGCCAGCAACATCACGCCGAGGGCGATGACGTTGGCTGCGACCATGATCCAGAGGTCCTGGGCCATGCCGACCGCGGTGATGACGGAGTCGATCGAGAACACCAGGTCGAGCAGGAGGATCTGGAAGATCACCCCGCCGACCGACGCGGCGCCCTTGGCGACCATGTGGCCCTCGGCGTCGCCCTCGATCTTGTCGTGAAGCTCCTTCGTCGACTTGTAGATCAGGAACAGGCCGCCGACGAGCAGCACGATCTCTTTGCCGGTGAAGGGGTGGCCGAGCAGCTCGAAGAACGGCTTGTCGAGCTGCATGATCCAGCTGAGCGTCGCCAGCAGGCCCAGGCGGGTGACGAAGGCGCCCATGAGGCCGATCCGGCGGGCGCGGTCGCGGTTCGCCTCGGGCAGCTTCCCGACCAGGATCGAGATGAAGATGATGTTGTCGAGCCCGAGCACGATCTCGAGGGCCGAGAGCGTGAGCAGGCTGATCCAGACCTCGGGAGTGGCGAGTGAGGCGGGGTCGAACACGGGCCGAAGCTTAACCCGATTTAAGAATCACGGGCCGACGAGCCGACCGGGGGGATGGGCGGCGACGAGCTCAGCCGACCGCGCGGTACGGGTGCTCGGGCGCACCCGCCAGCAAGGCGCGCTCGCAGGCCTCGAGGTCGCGGATCAGGGCCAGGACGAGCTGCTGGACCGCCGTCACGTCGGCGACCGCGAACGGCTCGAGCGCGGGCGCGCGGACGCAGCGACGGACCGCGCGGCCGAGCTCCACCCGGCGCTCGCCGAACTGCCGCGCGGTGTAGCCGTACTCCTCGAGCCGCCGCTGCTCGTGCTCGGGCAGGCCGTCGTAGGCCCGCAGCCACGCGTTGGCGGCCGACCAGGCGCCCGCCAGCGCGAACCGGAAGCGGAAGTCCCGGACGCACCCGAAAGCCACGTCCGGGTCGACGACGAGCACCATGGTGACCTGCCGCGCGCTGGCGACGAGCTGCACGCGACCCGCGTGGCTGTGCGAGAGCAGCCGGGTGAGCGAATCGCCCAGGTGGGCGGGGGCCTGAGCCGGCGCGCCCGCCCACGGCAAGTCGCCGCGCATGCGAAAGAACCGCCACTGCCCCCGCGCCCACAGGGCCGACCGCATGGCGCCGTAGACGAGCATGAGGGCGAGGAGGACGAGGGACACTCGAGCTCCACCATAGCGCAGGTCGGCAGCGTCGCGCACTCACGCGCTCACCGCGCCGGAAGCGAGTCACTGCGCCGCGCGGGCCCGCCCGTTCGCGATCGCGTCGATTCGGGCCCAGGTGCTCACGCCAGGTCGACCAGCAGCACGGTCGCGGCGAGTCGCTCTGCGTGGTGCTGCTGCTTGATCCCCACGGCCACCACCGGTCTCGCGGGATGCGCGGCGAGGGCCCGCGGCGAGCCACGCTCGGGCAAGCGATCCCGCTGTGAGAGCGCGGGTGCCCCTGCGAGCCGACGATTCGCAGCTCCGGCGGAGGCGGCCACAGCGCGAAGACATCCGCGGGGATCGAGGTGTCGTTGCGGACGATGACGCGCTCCCGGGTCAGGAGCACGCCGGTCGGGCAGGGATCGCCGATCGGGTCGCTGTAGGCGTGGACCAGCGTCGCGGCGGGGCGCAGCGTCAGGTCATTCACCTCAAAACAGGTACGTCGGACCGTGGTGGTGGCTGGCGCTGCACGTCGATGCGGCGAGGTGGCGATCGTCGCCCGAGAAGCACACGCCGGAGACGGTGAAGCGCCGCCCGGACTCCTGCACGGGGTGCAGCGCGACTTCGTCGCTGCTCAGGCGCGCGAGGAGGATCCCGCCGCCGCCGTACCAGGCCCCGCCGCCGACCGCGATGCGCTCGCCGTCAGCGGCGGACATCAGGGAATAGGGGCACCACGGCGTGCGTAGGAGCCGAACGACGCGCATGCCGGGAATCTACCATATGGCCGAAGAGACATATGTGCAATCGCGACGACGGCGAGCGTCGTGACGACGCTCGCCGTGCGGCTCGGGCCGGGGTCGGCCTCAGTTCTCGACGAACGCCTTGAGGCGCTTGCTGCGGGACGGGTGACGCAGCTTGCGGAGCGCCTTGGCCTCGATCTGGCGGATGCGCTCGCGGGTGACGGAGAAGTCCTGACCGACCTCCTCGAGGGTGTGGTCGGACGACTCGCCGATGCCGAAGCGCATGCGGAGGACCTTCTCCTCGCGCGGGGTGAGCGTGGCGAGGACGCGGCGGGTCTGGTCGGCGAGGTTCATGTTGATGACCGCGTCCGTGGGCGAGATCATGTTCTTGTCCTCGATGAAGTCGCCCAGGTGCGAGTCCTCTTCCTCGCCGATCGGGGTCTCGAGCGAGATGGGCTCCTTGGCGATCTTGAGGACCTTGCGGACCTTGTCGAGCGGCAGCTCCATCTTCTCGGCGATCTCTTCCGGCGTGGGCTCGCGGCCGAGCTCCTGCACGAGGGACCGGCTGGTGCGGATCAGCTTGTTGATCGTCTCGATCATGTGGACCGGGATGCGGATCGTCCGCGCCTGGTCGGCGATCGCGCGGGTGATGGCCTGCCGGATCCACCACGTCGCGTAGGTGCTGAACTTGTAGCCGCGCTTGTACTCGAACTTGTCGACGGCCTTCATCAGGCCGATGTTGCCCTCCTGGATCAGGTCCAGGAACTGCAGGCCGCGGTTCGTGTACTTCTTGGCGATCGAGACCACGAGGCGGAGGTTGGCCTCGACCAGCTCGGCCTTGGCCTTCTCGGCCTGGCGGCGGGCGCTCATCAGCTGCTCGTGGAGCTCGCGCAGCTGGGGCGCGCGCATGTTGGTCTCTTGCTCGACCGCGCGGATGCGCTTGATCGCCAGCTTCATGCGCGCCTCGATCTCGTGCAGCTCCGAGGGGTGGAGGCCGAGGCGGCGGCACAGCTTGAACTCTTCCTCTTCGGACAGGCGGACGTCCTTGAAGAGCTTGCGCAGCTCCTTGAGGTCCATGCCGGCCCGGCGCTCACACTGGATGAGGTCCTTCTCGGCTCGGGCGACGCGCTCGACGAGGAGGGTGAGCTCGTTGACGATGCCGTCGATGGGACGGCGGCCGAGCTTCATGTCCTGGATGGCCTCGAGGATCTGGCGCTTGTGCTCCTCGCCGGCCTTGGCGTGGACCTCGCGGGACTTGTCGTCGAGCGGCGGGGTGGGCGGCTCGTTGACGGCGACGACGACGGCCTTCTTGGTGTCGACGGCGAGGATGAGCTTGATGCGGTCGAGCTCTTTTTGGTGCCGGCGGATGCGCTCGACCTGCTTGCCGAGGTTCTCCATGGCCGCCTCTTGATTGAGGGCGGTCGGGTCGTTGCTCATCGGCAGCGCGCCGGGGCCGGCCTCGGCCGGGTTGGAGATGTTGAGCACGTCCTTGGCCCGGATCTGGCCGCGCTTGATGCGGTCGAACATCTCGAGGATGTAGGGGACCGAGACCGGCGACGCGAGCGCGATCTCGAGGACCCGCATCTCGCCCTGCTCGATGCGCTTGGCGATCTCGACCTCGCCCTCGCGGGTGAGTAGCGAGACGCTGCCCATCTTGCGCAGGTACATGCGCACCGGGTCGTTGGTGCGCGAGGGCTCGTCCTCCGGGTCCTCGTCGCGCTTCGGCATGACCTTGCGCGTGGCCAGCTTGGGCTTGGCGGCCTCCTTGGCGGCGGCCTCGCCAGCGATCACCTGGACGCCCTCGTCCTGCAGCGTCCGCTCCCACTCGCTCAGCTCCTCGGGGTCGATCAGGTCGGGCGGCAGGAGTTCGTGGAGCTCGTCGTAAGTGACGTGGCCCTTCTTCTTGCCGAAGGCGATGAGCTGCTTCTTGAGCTTCTCACGGTCCACGGTGCGCGTCTTGCTGGGGGTCATAGGGTGCTCTGGCCTCGGAGTGACTGCGTATGCGACAAAGGCGAGAAGGAAGCTCCGCGCCCCGGAGGACTACGGACGATCAGGCCCGCAGGCCCGATGGTGGTTGCGGCGGAGGAATGAGGGCGTGCTCGTCGAGGTTGGCGAGCTGACGGTTGTGCTCGATCTTCTTCAGCGACAGCTCGCGGGCGCGGTCGAGATCGCCCCGCTCCTTCGCCTCGCGCAGCTGGACGTCGAGCCGTCGCGACTCGGCCTTGAGCTGCTCGCGTCGGCAATCGAGGATGCAGTCCTTCAACAGCATCACCGGGTCGTCCTGCGTGTCGCGGAAGGTGCCGACGAACACCGCGTCGTGGACCTGGCGCCGCGTCTCGGGCGGGATGAGCTCGAGCAGCTCGCCCTCGGTCGGGTTCTCGCCGACGAGGGCCTGCCGCACCACCATCTCGGCGATGGGCGAGAGCCTGCGATCTGTCACGTAGTGCTGCACACCCGCCTGCTCGGCCTTCTCGGCCAGGTGTGGGTTGTCCACCAGCAGGGCGAGCAGCGCAACTTGATGGCGCGGAAGCTCGGGCAAGGGCCGTGCAGGCGCGGACGGCGAGGCGGCATGTCGAGACGGCGGGCTGGGCGCGGCACGGTTTCCCTGAGGACCTGGCGGTCCGTGCGGACTCTGGCGCGACGATATGCGCCCCACCGGCAGCCTGAGCAACTTTGCGGCGCGCTCGGCATAGCGCTCGCGGGCGGCGTCGCTCTTGACCTTGCCGAGGAGCGGCTGCAAAGCGGAGATCGCGCGCTCCTGCGCGTCGATCGAGTCGAGCGCGCCCTGGGCCACCCATTGCTTGACCAACCACTCGAGCGCCGAACCTGGCTCTTCGAGCAGGGCGGCCAAACGCTTGGGGTCGGTGCTGTCAGGGTCGGCGCCGGGGTCGAGCGCGACCACGCGGGCGTCGAGGCCCTCCTCGAGCAAGATCGGGATGGCGGCCCGGATCGCCTTGCGACCGGCGTTGTCGCCGTCGAAGCACAGCACCACGGTGTCGGTGAAGCGCTTGAGGATGGCCGCCTGCTGGGCCGTCAGCGCCGTGCCCAGCGGCGCCACGGTCTCGACGTAGCCGCGCTGATGCATGCTGACGACGTCGACGTTGCCCTCGACGAGGACCGCGCGGCGCGCCCGGCTCATCGCCTGGCCCGCGACGTGCAGCCCGAACAGGGTCTTGCTCTTGGTGTAGAGCAGCGACTCCGGGCTGTTCAAGTACTTCGGCGCCTCGCGGCCGTCGGCGTCCTTGGCGTACTCCGGCAAGATCCGCCCGGAGAAGGCGATCGGCTTGCGGTTCGACTGCAGCACCGGGAACATCAGCCGCCCGCGGAAGCGGTCGTAGACCGAGCCCTTGTCGCTGCGCACCAGCAGGCCCAGCTTCTCGGCCAGCGCGAGGTCGCAGCCCTTCGATTGCAGGTGGAGCTTCAAGCGGTCCCAGCTGCCCGACTCGGCCGGCGCGGGCGCGTAACCCAGCATGAAGGTGGCGGCCAGCTCGGGGCTGATCGCGCGCTGTTGCTGATACAAGCGCCCGAGCTTGCCCTCGGGCCGGCTCTCGAGCATCTCGCGGTAGAAGTCGGCGGCGACCTGGGTGATCTCGCGGGCCTTCTCGAGCTCGAGCTGCTGCTCGTTCGACTTCCGGTCGACCAGGCCCTCGGGCAAGGTGACGCCGAACACGCCGGCGAGGTGGCGCGCGGCCTCGAGGAAGCCGAGCCCGTCCATGCGCATCACGAAGTCGAGGCCGTCGCCCCACACGCCGCAGCCGAAGCACTTGTAGCTGCGCCGCTCGGGGTTGACGAAGAAGCTCGGCGTGCGCTCCTGGTGGAAGGGACAGCACGCGGTGAAGTTCTTGCCCGCCCGCTTGAGCCCGACGTAGCGCCCGATCAAATCGACGATGTCGATCCGATCCCGCAGCTCCTGCAGTTTCTCATCGGGGATCATCACAGAGGTTCTGGCCGGGCGCGCCTGGTTTCCGCTGATTCTGCTGTGAAGGCCACCGGGGCCCCGAAGTTCGGGCGCAAGAGGCTTGGACCGCCCGCTGCGCCCTACCGGCCGCTTCGAGCGGCACAGATTAGGACAACTCCTCCGGCCAGGCCCTGCGCGCGCTCGTTAGGATCTTCACGCAGGGCCGGCCAGACCGGCGAAGACGTGAACATCTGCTCCGATGGGCAGGCGTGGCGCGCGTCGGAGCGGCCGTGGAGGACCACGCACGAGGATTTAGCCGAAAACTTGCCGGGCGCCGCGATGCCTGCCATGCCACCGCCATGCCCGAGTCGCTGGCTCCCCCCCTGACCCTGGATGGTCCAGAAATTGCTGAGGCTCGCGAGCTCGACGGTCGGGAGCGCCGCCGCAGCGGCAACCGCACCCGCGCCCGCGACCGCATCATGGACCGCGCCTCGCGCGACTACCCGGAGAGCGACGCCCTCCGCGGCGTGCGTGGCGTCGAGAACCTGGTGCTGTTCATCGACGACGACCTCCGCGAGACGGGGATGGCGCTGGGCCACGTGGAGGGCTATCTGACCGAGATCTTGCGGATGCTCGAGAGCCCCCGCATCAAGCGTGAGGATGTCCACGCGCTGGCCAGCGACGTCCGCGTGCTCGACCACGTGGACATGCTGGTCGAGAACCTCGAGACGCTGCGCCGCCGGCTGACCCGGCTGGCGACCAGCCTGCGCTGAGGCCAGTAAGGTAAGCTCGCGCGCCGTGACGTCCCCCGAGGCCAGCCGGCGCGCCCGCACCGCGGTGCTCGCGACCTGCGGCCTGTACGCCGCATACGGCCTGATGGGCCTCGTCCCCGGCCTGTCGATGGTCCGCGGGGCCGGGCTGGTCGCGGCGTTCTACTTCCTGCCCGGCTGGCTGCTGCGCGACGAGCCGGAGGTCCAGGCCCGCTACCAGGTCGGCCCGGACGGCCCGATCCCGCCGTGGAGCTGGCGCGCGCTCCGCTGGGCCGTGGGCGCCTGTCTGCTGGTGTTCCCGCCGTTCGTGCTCGGGTTCTGGTGGTTCTACGACCAGGTCTGCGCCGGCGACCTGCGGGTGCTGTCGCCGGCGCTGTGGGTGGAGCAGATGACGCCGTGGGCCGGCGGCCTCGAGAACTACCTGGAGCGACTGTGCCGCGGCCACTCCGGCGGCTTCTGGCCGGAGTCGCTGCGCCTGCCGGCGACCTGGACCGCCACTTTCGGCCTCGGCTTCGTGTTCCAGGTGGTCGAAGGCCTGTTCGCGGTGGCCCTGGCCGAGGAGGTGTTCCACCGCGGCTACCTCATGAGCGCGCTGGAGGAGCGGTTCCCGCCGCGCCGGCGGATCTTCGGGGCCCAGATCGGCGTGGCCGCGGTGCTGTCGAGCCTCCTGTTCGCGGTCGGACACCTGGTCGGGATGGCCCAGGCGGCGCGGCTTGCGACTTTCTTCCCGGCGCTGGTGTTCGCCTGGCTGTGGCGCCGCAGCGGCAACCTCTGGGCCCCCGCCCTGTTCCACATGAGCGCCAACCTGTTGATGGAGCTGCTCCTGGCGAGTACCTTCCGCGCGTGACGACCAGGCCCGAACCGAACACCGTGGGGGCCTTCTTCGACGTCGATCACACGCTGCTCGCCGTCAACTCCGCGGTGCTGTGGGTGCGCCACCAGCGACGCATCGGCAAGATGTCGGCGGCCAAGGCGCTGCGCTCGCTGACATGGGTGGTCCGCTACCGCCTCTCGTTGCTCGACCTCGAGGCCATGACCACCAAGGCGGTCCGCGACTACGCGGGGGTGCCGGTGGCCGAGGTCGAGGCCGACACGCGGGCGTGGTTCGAGGCCGAGATCGTCCGCTGGATCTGCCCCGAAGGACAGGCCCGCGTGGCCCGCCACCGCCGCGACGGCCACGTCGTCGCCCTGCTGTCGTCGGGCACCCGCTTCTCCGTCGAGCCGCTGGCCGAGCGCCTCGGCGTCGAACACGTGCTGTGCACCCGGCTCGAGGAGCAGGACGGGGTCCTCACCGGCAAGCACGTGGCGCCCGCCTGCGCCGGCCCGGGCAAGGTGGTGCTGGCCGAGCGGTTCGCCGCGGAGCACGACATCGACCTGTCCCGAAGTTACTTTTATTCGGACAGCTTCTCCGACCTGCCGATGCTCGAGCGCGTCGGCCGGCCGCAAGTGGTGAGCCCCGACCCCCGGCTGCTCCGGCGCGCGCGCGCGCTCGGCTGGCCGATCGAGCGCTGGCAAGCGGCGTGATCGCTGCGCAGTCGGGCGCAGACGCGGCTGCACGAGCGAGGCGCGCGGTGGCGGCGGGCATGGCCGTGTGGCACCCTCCCGGCCATGCGTGACCCCTGGAGCGAGCTCGGACCCGTCGCGGCGATCATCGAGGCGGCCCTGGCGGAGGACCTGGCCAGCGGCGACGTCACCGGCCGCGCGACGGTGGGCCCCGAGGTGCGCGCCCGCGCGCACATGGTGGCGAAGGCGAACCTGGTGGTGGCCGGCCTGCAGGTCACCGAGGCGGTGTTCCGCCGGGTCGAGCCGGGCGTGGGCTTCGCCGCCTACGTGCGCGACGGCGCGCGCGTGGCCGTGGGGACCGAGATCGCCTGCATCGAGGGACCGGCCCAGGCGCTGCTGGCGGCCGAACGCACCGCCCTCAACCTGCTGCAGCGGATGTCCGGCGTCGCCACCCTGACCCGCGCCTACGTCGACGCGGCCGGCGGCCGCTGCCGGATCACCGACACCCGCAAGACGATGCCCGGCCTGCGCGCGCTCGACCGCTACGCGGTCCGCTGCGGCGGCGGCCACAACCATCGCAACGACCTCGGGGCGGCGGTGCTGATCAAGGAGAACCACGTGCGCGCGGCCGGTGGGATCACTGCGGCCATCGAGCGCGCCCGCCAGGTGGCGCCGCACACGATGAAGATCGAGTGCGAGGTGACCAGCCACGACGAGCTGCGCGAGGCGCTGGCCGCCGGCGCCGACATCATCATGCTCGACAACATGGACGACGCCGCCGTCCGCGAGGCGGTGGCGATCACCGCCGGCAAGGCGATCCTCGAGGTCTCCGGCGGGGTGGGGCTCGAGCGCATCGCCGCGGCGGCGCAGCTCGGGATCGACGTGATCAGCGTCGGTCGCCTGACGCACAGCGTGCCGGCGGCCGACATCTCGCTGCTGTTCGAGCGCGCCGACGGGACCTGGGCCTGAGCGGAAGGACATGTTGAAAGAGACATGTCCTGAGGGTAATGTGATCAGCGGCGCGCGGTGCCGGGGCGGGAGCCGCGGCTCGTGATGTCTCTCGGGACAGGTCGAGCGAGCGGAGGCGGGCGTGAGCGGATCGTTTGAAGAGATGTCGTTCGCGACGCGCTGGCTCGGGCGGCCGCGCGAGCACTGGGCGGAGCTCGGGTCGACCAACGACCGGGCGATGGCGTGGGCCCGCGCCGGGGCGCCGCACGGGGCGCTCGTCACCGCGGACGCGCAGACGGCGGGTCGCGGCCGACTCGGGCGCGCGTGGGCGTCGGAGTCGGGCGAGGACCTGTACGTCAGCGCGATCTTGCGGCCCGCCCCGGGCAAGGCCATCGGGGCGCTCGGCCTGGCGGTCGGGGTGGGGCTGCGCGAGGGGCTGGCGCGGTGGCTGCCGGCGGCGCAGCTGAAGTGGCCCAACGACGTGCTGGTCGACGGCCGCAAGCTGGGAGGGATCCTCTGCGAGGCGCGCTGGGTCGGGACGTCGCCGGAGGTGGTGGTCGGCTTCGGCGTCAACGTCGGCCGGGCGCTGTTCCCGGGCCCGCTGGCGCAGTCGGCGACGAGCCTGCGCCGCGAGCTCGAGGCGGCGACGCCGAGCCGCGAGGAGGTGCTGGCGCAGCTGTTGCCCGCGCTGGAGCGGGCGCTCGACGCGTTCTTCGCCGGCGGCTTCGCGGCGATCCGCGGCCGCTACGAGCCGCACTGCGCGCTGGTCGGACGAGCTGTGCTCGTGGACATGTCGAATGGGGCAGGTCCGAAAGAGCAGGCGACGGCGCTCGGGCTGGCGGACGACGGGGCGCTGCTGGTCGCGCCGGCCGACGGCGGGCCGCCGCGGCGGGTCGAGTCCGGCGACGTGTGGCTGGCGCCGTGAACTGTCAGAGAGTCGAGCGGATGCTTCGGCTCGTCGCTGGAATGGGTGGCTCCGAACAATCGGCGGCCGCGCCATCGTTCGCGTGGGAGGACGGCGCGTCGGGTCGAGTCCGGCGGACGTGTATCGGGTGCCGTGAGCGAGGAATGAGCGCGATCATCCTGAGAATCGGTAGAGTGCGTCGATTCGTCCACGTCGCGGCAGCCGACGCGGTCGATTCGTGAGGCCCGCGGAAGAGGCGAGCGAGTGCTCGACGCTCGCGTCGCAATCGGCGACGACGCTCCGCCCGGGGCAGCGCCCGAGCTGAGCGGCCGGTCAGCGAGTCGCGCCGCGGACCAGGGCGGCGCAGGCTTCGTCGCACAGCGGGCGCCAGGCGCCGCGTTCGGGGTGGGGTTGATTCATCGCATAGCTGAGGAGGCCGTGGCTGGTCAGCCAGGCGACCTGGGCCAGGCGGGCCGGGTTCGCGTCGGGGTGGAGCAGGCCGGCCTTGCGGTCGCGCTGCAGCTTGGCCTCGAGCGACTGACTGACGACCGCGGTGAGGGGCAAGATCTCCGCCAACACCAGTCGCTGGGCCGCGCCGAGCGTCGGCGCCCAGGTGTAGAGGATGCGAAACGCGTCGGGGTCGGCGAGGTAGTGCTCGACGCGGCCGCGGATCAGCGCGGCCAGGCCGTCGATGCCGCGCTCGGCGGCGATCACCGCGGCGCTCACGGCCTCGACCTCGCGCCGCAGGGCCTCGATCGCCAGGGCGGCGACGACCTCCTCCTTGGCCTGGAAATAGTAGTAGAGCGCGGCCTTGCTGGCGTCGGCCGCCCGCGCGACCTGCTCCATCGTGAACGCCTCGGGGCCGCTGGCCAGCAGCACCTCGCGGGCGGCGCGGAGGATCTGCTGGCGGCGGTTGTCCTGGCGCCGCGACTTGCGGGCCAGCCGTCGCGCCTCGGGGCTCGGCTCGGTGTCGGCGGAGGTTCGAGGCTGTCCCATGAGACCTGTCGCGAAAGACATGGTGCTACAGCCAGGCGGTGGCCGCGCGCACGGCCTCCTTGCCGCCGCCGGGGAGGATGTCGCGGTGGCTCATGACGACGCGGTCGAAGTCCCACTGCAGCAGGCGCTCGACCGAGGCGCGGGCGGCGGCGCGGTCCTTGATCAAGGACTTCATCACCGTGGTCTGGGTCGGCTTGCCGAGCGCGCGCGAGAGGCGGAGGTAGAGCCCGGTGAGCCAGTTGGGCGCCTGCGCGAAGTAGAACACCCAGTCGGTGAGGATCAGGGTGCGAGAGGCGCGGTGGAAGAAGGCGACCTCGCCGAGCTTGGGGGCGCCCTCGAGCTCGAAGTGGTCGAGGTCGCCGGCCCAGAGCAGGTCGGGGTTCTTGGGGATGCTCTCGAGCTGCAGCTCCGGGTGCTTGGCGATCGCGCCCGGGGCCGCGTAGCCGCGCGCCGAGGGGTAGGCGGCGAGGAAGGGCCCGAGGAACAGGTGGTGCATCGAGTTGGGGGCGATGACCGCCTGCACCGGCCCCAAACTGTCGATCGCGGCCCGCAGCTCGGGGGTCAGCGCGATCGGGGCGTGGACCAGGAGGCCGCCGGAGCCGAGCCTGACGATGGTCATGCGGGCGCCGATCTGCAGGCCGAGCATGCTCAGCGGCTGAGTGGCGGTCCACAAGTTGGTGTCGATCGTCTGCAGCAAGCGGGCCTCCTTCAAGTGTGTCGAGAATCTGACCGAGGGTTGAAAAATGTGCAAGCGGCGCGGTGCGGGTGGCTCAAATGGCGATCTGGGCCTACACTGCCGGCATGTCGGAGCGGCGGATCGAGCTGGTTCGCGGGGACATCACCCGCCTCGCGCTGGACGCGATCGTCAACGCGGCGAACACGTCGCTGCTGGGCGGCGGAGGGGTCGACGGGGCGATCCACCGCGCCGCCGGGCCGGAATTGGTCGCCGAGTGCCGCATGCTCCACGGCTGTCGCACGGGACAGGCGAAGATCACCGGGGGCTACCGGCTGCCGGCCAGGCACGTGATCCACACTGTGGGGCCGGTGTGGAACGGGGGCCACCGCGGCGAGGAGGCGCTGCTGGCGTCCTGCTATCGCAGCAGCCTCGAGCTGGCGCGCGCGCACGGGCTGCGCACGATCGCCTTTCCGGCGATCTCGTGCGGCATCTACGGCTACCCGATCCAGGACGCCTGCGCCGTCGCGGTGCGCACGATCTCGGCGTTTCTGGCCGAGGACGCCGCGATCGAGCGGGTCGTACTGGTGTGCTTCGACGAGGCGGTGCATGACGCGTATGCGGCGATTCTGGCCGACCCTGGCACCTCGGCAAGCGTCGACGCGCACGCGCGCATGCTCGGGTGCCTGCTCGGGGCCGTGGCCGGCGACGCGCTCGGTGTCCCCGTCGAATTCCGCAGCCGCGAGCAACTGTCCGCCGACCCGGTCACGGGGGTGCGCGGCCACGGGACCTACAATCAACCGCCGGGCACGTGGTCGGACGACAGCTCGCTGCTGCTGGCCACGGCCGACAGCTTGATTCATCACGGGTATGACCCACCCGACATGATGGGGCGATTCCTGACATGGCTCAAGGGACAGGCTTATACGCCGCACGGCGAGGTGTTCGACGTCGGCATCGCCACCCGCAGCGCGATCGCCCGCTTCGCCAACGGGGCCCCTCCCGAGGCATGGGGCGGCCGCAGCGAGCGCGACAACGGCAACGGCTCGCTGATGCGGATCGCCCCGCTGGCGCTGTTCACCCGCGCGCTGGCGCCGGCGGAGATCGTCCGCTGCAGCATGGAGGTCAGCGGGCTGACGCACGCCCACCCGCGCTCGCAGCTGTGCTGCGCGTACTTCTCGCTGCTGCTGCCGCTGGTGGTGTTGGGATGGCCGTTGCGAAAGGCGATGGCGCAGGCGTCGCAGCACCTGGCGCCGTTCGTGCCCGAAGCGGAGCGTGAAGTTTTAATAAAAATTCTCGACGGGTCGATCGTCGAGGCGCCGGCGTCGGCGATCCGCGGCAGTGGCTACGTGGTGCATTGCCTCGAGGCGAGCCTGTGGTGCGCGGCGAATCACCCGAGCTACGAACAGGCGGTGCTGGCGGCGATCAACCTCGGCGAGGACACCGACACGACGGCGTCGGTGACGGGGGCGCTGGCGGGAGCGATGCACGGTCGGGCGGCGATCCCGGAGGCGTGGCTGCGGGCGCTGGCTTCGCGCGAGTACGTGGAGACGATCTGCGCGCGGCTGGTCGAGCGCATCGAAACGGGCCGGAGCTGATCGGCGAGTGCCGCCAGGCAGAGGGGGTCCCCGCGGCCGGACCGGTGATGAAGCGGCGGCGAGCGGTGCGCGCTTGCGCCTCGTCGCGCCGGCGTGTCATTTTGGCGCCGACCATGCCCCCGCGAGGTGGTTCGAGCGATGCGCCGCGCTCCTTCGTGGAGGAGGCTCGGCGCGCCCAGATCGTGCAATGCACGATCGAGATCATCGCCAGCATGGGCTACGCGCAGGCGTCGCTGGCGACGATCGCGGAGCGGGCGGGGATCAGCAAGGGCGTGATCTCCTATCACTTCGCCGGTAAGGACGAGCTGATCGCGCAGGTCTACACGTCGGTGATGACGAAGGTGACGCAGCGGGTGCTGCCGACAGTCGCGGCCGAGTCACGCGCGGCGGGCAAGCTGCGGGCGTACATCGAGGGCAGCATCGCGTTCATCGCCGGCCACGGGCAGGAGGCGGTGGCGCTGCTGGAGATCTGGAACGGCCTGCGCACGAGCACCGGGCAGCAAGTGCTCGACGCGCGCACGTACGAGCCGGGCTTCGAATTCTTGAAGGCGATCTTCCTGGAGGGGCAGGCGGCCGGGGAGTTTCGCCGGTTCTCGCCGCGGCCGATGGCGGTGGCGGTGCGCTCGGTGATCGACGGGGTGCTGATCCAGCGCGCGACGTACGGGGAGAAGGTCGACCTCGCCGAGGCGTCGCGCGAGGCGGTGGCGCTGTTCGAGGCGGCCACGCGCGCGACACCCGACGACACGGTGCGCTCGAAGGGCCCGGCCCGCCGCGCGCGGCGGTGAGAGTCATTCGTCGTCGTGGGCCTCGATGAAGTCGACGAGCGCGTCGCGGAAGCCGGGATCGATGAGTGTGGTGATGTGGCCGCGGCCGGGGATCACGGAGCTCACGAATTGCGGCAGCTCCCGGACCATGCGCACCGTCTTCGAGTACGGGCGGTCGAACTCGCCGTTGACCGCGAGCACGGGGAATTCGATGTCCGTGAGGTCGACGGGCGGCGGACCCCACTGGCCCCAGCCGACCGCCAGCGCCTCCATCGCGGCGTCGTCGAGCACCGGCGCGTCGATCTTGCCCTCCTCGATCATCTTCAGTAGCTCGATCTCCTCGGGATCGACGCCGACGGGGTCGAGGGCCTCGGCGGCGGTGCGCAGCGCTTCGTCCGCTTCGGCCACGCCGGTGCCGCACAGGCTGGCGGTGATGAACCGCTCCGGGGCGGCGTTCAGCAGCACCGCGGTGATGTTGCCGCCCATGGAGTAGCCGGCGATGTGGGCCCGGTCGATGTCGAGGTGGTCCATCAACTCGACGATGTCGGTGAGCATGCGCCCGCCGTAGGCGGCAGGGTCGTGCGGCTTGTCGCTGTCGCCGTGGCCGCGCTGATCGAGGAGGATGACGCGGTGATTCTCGGCCAGCGCCTGGGCGATGCCGGGCGCCTGCCAGGTCGCGTCCGCGGTGCTGGTGTAGCCGTGGAGGAGGACGACGGGGCTGCCGTCGCCGGGGTATTCGACGTAGTGCAGGTCGATGCCGTCGCTGGCGACGAACCGGGCGTCGACGGGCTCCGCGGGGGTTGCTGCGGAGGAATCAGCGCAGGCGGTGAGCGCAGCGAGGGCGAGGATGAGGGGAGTCGGTCTCGACAAGGGGTGTCTCCTATTGCCGGCAGTGCGCGTGAACGCGCTTGAATTGGCCGGTCGGTCAAAAAAATAATCGACGGGTCAAATGGGAGCAACGATTCGGCAGCGACCGGCACGCGATCGCGCGAACGCGGAGAGACCGGCGTGGGAGCGTCTCTGCGAGGGACAAGGCCGACGAGGCCGCCCGGGTGGTAGGGGCTAAAACATGGCTCTTGCGCCATGTGGCAGTGCAGGCGATCTCGGCGTCTTCACGCGGCGGGGGGACGGGCCTGCTTCGCGCGTCCGCGAGGTCCCGGCTCGGAGGTCAGGGGTACGGAGGGGCTCGGCCCTGACAGCCAAAGCTGGATGGCCGCGGAGGTCAGGCCTCTGTCACTGCGGCCGATGTTTCGACATGTCCTTGCGGACAGGTCTCAATCGGCGAGCAGGCGCAGGCGGGTGACCGGGAGGGCGGCTTCGACGAGGGCGGCGGCCAGCGGGCCGTCGGCGACGGGTTCGGTCAGCATCACCATCGCTGCCGAGCCGTCGTCGGAGGGGGTCTCCTGCGACATGCGGCGGATGCTGACGCCGTGGCGGCCGAGGCAGGCGGCGACCCGGCCGAGCACGCCGGGGACGTGCGGGGCGCGGAAGCGCAGGTAGTGGGCGCAGACGACGTCGGCCAGCGGGCGCAGGGCGATCGGCGCGGGGATGGCCGAAGGGACCTGTCCTGTGGGACCTGGCCGGGAGTACAGGCCGGCGAGCAGGTCGCGCGCGACCTCGAGGATGTCGGACACGACTGCGACTGCGGTCGGCATCATGCCGGCGCCGCGGCCGTAGTAGAGGCTGGGGCCGAGCGCGTCGGACTGCACGAGCACCGCGTTGAAGGCCCCCTGCACGCCGGCGAGGACGTGGCCGCGGGGGACGAGCGTGGGGTGGACGCGGAGGCCGACGCCGTGCTCGTCGCGCTGACCGATGGCGAGGCTTTTGATGATGAATCCGAGCTCGGCGGCGGCCCGGATGTCGAACGCGGTGATATGGGAGATCCCCTCGGTCGGGATCGTCGCCGGGTCGACCTGCACGCCGAACGCGACCAGGGCCAGCAGCGCCAGCTTGTGGGCGGCGTCGCCACCGCCGACGTCGAGCGTGGGATCGGCCTCGGCGTAGCCGGCCGCCTGGGCCCCCGCGAGCGCGTCGGCAAAGCCTGCGCCGGTGCGGGTCATGGCGTCGAGGATGTAGTTGGAGGTGCCGTTGACGATGCCGCACAGACCGGTGATCCGGTCGCTGGCGAGGCCCTCCCGCAAGCTGCGGAGCAGGGGGATCCCGCCGGCCACGCTGCCCTCGAAGACGACCGCCCGGCCGACCCGGGCGGCCTCGGCGAAGATCTCGGCGCCGCGCTCGGCGAGCACCGCCTTGTTGGCGGTGACGACGTGCTTGCCGGCCCGCAGCGCGGCCAAAATGTAGCTGCGCGCCGGTTCGACGCCGCCCATGAGCTCGACGACGATGGCGATCTCCGGGTCGCCGAGGACGGCCTCGATGTCGGTGGTCAGCAGCTCCGGCGCGACGTCGACGGCCCGCTCGCGCGCACGGTCGCGCACGAGGACGCGACGGATGCTAAGGGACACCCCGAGACGGGCCTCGATGCGCGCGCGGTGTTCCTCGAGCAGCCGCACCGTTCCCGCGCCGACGTTGCCGAGGCCGAGGATGCCGACGCCGAGGGCAGTCACGCGCCGACAGTACCAGACGGGCGGCGATTGTGCGACGCTGGCGCTGCGATGAACGCGCCCGTCGATGTCAGTGGAACGCCGTTCAGGACCATGCCCCGGGCGCCCGGCCTGCCGTGGCTGGGCAGCATGGTCGACATCGCCAGGAAGACCAACTTCGTCGGCATGACCGACCTGGTGCGCCGCTACGGAGCGCCGCTGTCGGTCCACTTCGGGAAGATCGTGGTGGTGCCGACGGTCCGGCCGGAGCACGCGCAGCACATCCTGGTGGAGAGCCGCGGGGCGTATCAAAAGCTGGCGGAGATCGACGGGCTGCGGCTGCTCGTCGGGCAAGGCTTGTTCTCGTCCGAAGGCGAGACGTGGACCAGCCAGCGGCGCCTGATGCAGCCGCACTTCACGCCGAAGGCGGTGCAGCGCTACGTCGGCGACATGCGCGGCGCGGTCGAGCAGATGCTGCAGCGCTGGTCGCACGAGACGGAGATCGAGGCGCTGTTCGAGTCGATGCGGATGGCGATGGACGTGATCGGCCGGACCATGTTCGGGGTGCCGGAGATCGGCGACGCCGGGCCGATCGGGCGCGCGATCGGGACGGCGCTCGACCTGGCCAGCCGGCGCCTGTTCGAGCTGTTCACGCCGCCGCTGTGGATCCCCACGCCGCAGAACCGCCGGTTCGTCGCGGCCAAGAAAGAGGTCGACGCGTTCATCTACGACCTCATCGGCAAGCGCCGCAAGGGCGCGTCGGGCTCGGAGCAGCGCGACCTGCTCGACGTGCTGCTCGCCGCCAGCGACGACGAGTCGGGCCGCCGCATGAGCGACGAGCAGCTGCGCGACGAGGTGATGACCGTGTTCATCGCCGGCCACGAGACGACCGCGGTGTCGCTGACGTGGGCGCTGACGCTGCTGGCCAGCCACCCCGAGGTGATGGCCCGCCTGCAGGCCGAGGTCGACGCGCTCGATCACGACGTACCTGGCCTCGAGGACATCCCGAAGCTGCCCTACACGCGTCAGGTGATCGACGAGACGCTGCGGCTCTACCCGGCGGTGTGGGCGATCCCCCGCACCGCGGCGCGCGACGACGTGCTCGGCGGCTACCCGATCGCCAAGGGCTCGATCATCACCGTGATGGTCCACGAGCTGCACCGCCAGCCCGACGTGTGGCCCGACCCCAACCGCTTCGACCCCGACCGGTTCGCGCCCGGCGCGGCGCAGGCGCGCCAGAAGACGGCGTACATGCCCTTCGGGGCAGGTCATCGCATTTGCATCGGCATCCACTTCGCCCTGCTCGAGCTGGTGATCGCGCTGGCGGCGGTGGCCCGGCGCTACAGCTGGCGCTTGCTGACGCCGGAGGTGCCGAGCGTCGGGGTCAGCACGCTGCGGCCGGCGCGGCCCGTTCGGATCGCGCTGGAGGCTCGGCGGGCAGCCGGACCGTGAAGACGCTGCCGCGGCCGAACTCGGAGCGGACGCCGATGCTGCCGCCCATCATCTCGACGAGGTGCTTGCACAGGGCGAGGCCGAGGCCGGTGCCCTCGTAGCGGCGCCGCGGCGACGAGTCGACCTGCGTGAAGGGCTCGAAGATCCGCCGGTGGTCGCCCTCGCGGATGCCGATGCCGGTGTCCTCCACCGCGAACACGACGAAGCGGGCCGGGCCGACCTCCTCGCCGCGCACGTGGACGGTGACGTGGCCGCGCGCGGTGAACTTGAGGGCGTTGCCGACCAGGTTGATGAGGACCTGACGCAGCCGGCCGCGGTCGAGCATGGCGTGGAGCGGGGCCGGCGGGGCGCGGACCTCGAGCACGTTGCCGCGCGTGCGCGCGAGCGGCTGCAGCGCCTCGGTGACCTCGCGCGCGACGTCCTCGGGGGCGAACTGCTCGCGTCGGAGGTCGAGCTTGGTCGCCTCGACGCGCGAGAGGTCGAGGACGTCGTCGATGAGCCCGAGCAGGTGCTGGCTGGCGCCGACGATCTTGACGAGGTCGTCGCGCATGTCCGGCAGGCCCTGGGCGTCGGCGTCCTCGACCAGCATCTCGGCGTAGCCGATCACTGCGTTGAGCGGGGTGCGCAGCTCGTGGCTCATCGTCGCCATGAAGGCCGACTTGGCGCTGTTGGCCGCGACGGCCTGCTGGGCGAGGATCCGCGCGCGCTCGATCTCGAGATCGGCGTGCTCGAGCTGGGCCGCGGCCGCCTCGGCGCGGGCGATCGCCTCGTCCTTGGCGAGGTCGGCCAGGTGGCTGAGGCCGTGCACCGCGAGGATCGTCATCGCCCCGTAGATCGCGGTGGTGGTGGCGTAGCGGTCGGGGTCGTGGAACTGCGGCAGGACGTCGGTGAAGTGGTCGGCGAAGAACAGCGCGCACACGCCGACCAGGCAGATCGCGCCCCACAGGTGACCCGCGCGGCGGCCCGCCATCTGCGCCGCGAGGAAGGGCACGATGGCGAGCAAGATCCAGTAGGGCGAGGCGAAGGCGCCGGTGGTCGAGACGGCGTAGAGGGTGCCGGCGAACACGCAGGCGGTGATCCAGTGGCCCGCAGCCACGGGCGTGCCGCGCCGGCGCAGCAGCCACGGGCCCACGAGGGTGAGCGCGAGGGTGCCGACATCGGCGGCCAGCGAGGTGATGCGGCCGATGCCCGAGGTCGTGCCGGCGATGACGGGCACGGTGAGCGCGCAGGCGAGGACGACCAACCAGGCGGTGCCCTCGATGAGGAGGGCCCTGCGACGCATCTCGTGGTCTTCCAGCAGCGCGGGCGGCAAACCGCGCTCGAGCAGGGCGATCAGCCGGCGCGACCAAGTTGGCTGGCGCTTTGCCATCCGGGGCCGAGAGCATAACGCAGCGGTTGTCGGGGTGCGACGTGGGCCACGTCGCGAGGCCGGTGCGCTTTACAGGGCGCGGTCGCCGTGGTCTCGTTGCGCGCCATGACGACCCCTCAGAGCAGTGTTCCGACGCCTCCCAACGGCAAGACCCTGGTGACAGGCGCCAGCGGCCACGTCGGTGCGAGCCTTGTGCGACATCTGCTGGCCGCGGGCGAGGATGTGCGAGTGCTCGTGCATCCTCGGCACAACAATCGGGGAATTGAGGGTCTGCAGGTGGAGCGCATCGAGGGCGACCTGCTCGACGCCGACGCGGTGGCTCGCGCGGTCAAGGGCTGCACCCGCGTGTATCACACCGCGGCCAAGGTCTCGGTGCTGAGCCCGACCGAGCCGCAGATGCGCGACCTGTGGAAGATCAACGTGATCGGCACGCGCAACGTCCTGCGGGCGGCGCAGCGGGCCGGGGTGGCGCGAGTGGTCCACACCAGCTCGTTCTCGACGATCGGCTTCGACCCCGACGACCCGCAGAGGCCGTGCAACGAGGACATGCCGTTCTATCCGTTCGTCGAGTGGATGCCCTACTCGCGCACGAAGGTGCTGGCCGAGCACGAGGTGCTGCAGGCGTGCGCCGACGGGCTCGACGTGGTGATCGCGGTGTCGACGGGGGTGGTCGGGCCGTACGACTATCTGCCGTCGCGCACGGGCAAGGCGATGATCGACTTCTCGCGCGGCAAGCTGCGGGCGATCATCCCCGGCGGCTACGAGGCGGTGACGACCGAGGACCTGGCGCGCGGGCACGTGCTGGCGATGGAGCGCGGGCGCACCGGTCAGCGCTACATCTTCAGCACCCGCTACGTGACGATGGACGAGATGGTGGCGCTGTTCGCCGAGCAGATCGGGACCGACCGGCGGCCGATCGCCCTGTCGCCGCGCGTGATGTCGGCGGTGGCGCGCACCATCTCCAAGCCGATGGCCAAGCTGTTCCCCAACGTGCCGCAGCACCTCACGCCCGGCGCGGTGTTCGTGCTGACGATGCAGCGCCGCGCCGACACCACGCGCGCGCAGCAGGAGCTCGGCTTTCAGCCCGGCGACCTGCCGGCGGCCGTGCGCGCGTGGTACCGCTTCTTCGTCGACGAGGGGATGATCGCCCGCTGACGCTCAGTGGGTGTGGGCCTCGAACTGCAGCTCGAACACCGCCTTGGTCTCTTTGGGCAGCGAGGTGTGGAGCTTCCAGCCGACCGAGGCCTTGGCGAGGCAAGCTTCGATCTTGCCGATCGAGAGGGTCGACCAGTTGACGCGGGCGAGGGTGGCCTTGCCGGTCGCGTCGAAGTGGACCTGGAACTGCATGATGCCGGCGAGCTCGGGGTCCTTGACCAGCGCCTGTTCGTAGCAGGCGCGCCACGGGCCCGACCGCTTGCGCGCGTACTGCTTCAGCTCGATCTTGTCGAGGCCGGCGTCGCCGGTGATCGTCGGGCCGTCGATGTGGAGCCGGGCGATGAGTCGGTTCGCGGCGCGCTCTTCCTTGGTCGGCGGCGGCAGGCCCTGCGAGGCGGTCAAGGTGACCTGAGAGACAGGTCCCTTCTTCGGCTCGGGCTTGTCGGGGTGCAGGCCGCCGCCGCGCTCGGTCTCGGCGAGCTCGAGGCCGCCGAAGTGCTTGCTCGTGCGCGGCGGACCACCGGTGGCCTGGGCCCACCAGGCGTCGTCGGTGGCGTTCTTGTAGGCGCGCTGGCCGTCCTTCATGTTGACGGTGTAGTCCTCGACCGCGTTGACGAAGCCGGGGTCGCCGAGGGCTCCGGCGACGCGGTCGTAGTCGAACCGGCGATCGAAGCGCGAGCCGACGTTGGCCTTGCTCGGGCGGCGGGCGAACGCTGCCGGTGACGACGGGGCGACCAGGCCGCTGGCTTCGTCGACTGCGAAGCCGACGGGCGGCGGCTCGGGCTCGGGCGCGGGCTCCGGCGGGCGCGCGGGTTTTTCGACCGGGCGTGCCGCGGCGACTCGCGGGGTCGTGACGGGCGGAGGCTGCGGGGTCTGCTCGCTCTTCGGCGGCGCCGGCGTGATGTAGCGGGCGGCCAGCTCGATCTGCGCCTCGTGGTCGAGCTCGATCGTGGCGACCGGCGAGTGATCGATCCACCACACCCAGCCGCCGACCAGCAGCGCCGCGCCGATGTGACTGAGCCAGGTGAGGCGGTCGAAGTCGAGCGGATTGTGTGGCGCGTCGGCGGGCGCGACCTGGGAGATCTCGAAGGCCAGCGCGCCGAGCTCCACGACGGCCCTGGCGCCCGCGGGCAGGGCGAGCGAGCGCCGGCCCTGCGCGGCCGCCTCGGCGAGGTCGATCGGGCTGTCGCCGTCGATCGTGCCGCGCACCCCGGGCGGGAGGCCGAGTACGAAGCCCTGCTCGAGGGCGATGATCAGCGGCACGCCCTCGGCCGGGGCGCCGGGGACCGCGACCGTGAAGTCGGTCCCGGGCGCCTCGCCGATGGTGTAGCGGGCGCGGGTGCGGTCTCGCCAGCGGACCAGGCCGACGACCAGCGGGAGCAGGCCGGCGGCGATCAGGAAGGCGCCGAGGCCGGCGCCGACGCCCCCACCGGGACAGGGCGGCAGCTCGCATTGCGCCGCGGCCTCGACCTGGGCCAGGCCGTGCAGGGCGAGGGCGAAGCCGAGCAGCAGGAGGGTCGCGCCGCCGCCGAGGAAGGCGGCCGGGGACACTGCCGGCGGCTCGCTCCAGCGGACGTGCTGCACGTCGACGACCCGGCCGCGATAACGGGCGACCACCTCGGCGACGGCTGGTACGACAGGGGTCACGCTGGGACGGCTCACGCAGCAGGGTGTCACGATCGAGGACGGGGAAAGTTCCCGCGCCTGTGAGATCGACGACAATGGGTGGGCGCGTGAAACCGGCCGCTGTTCGCTGGGGTCGCGCGGCCGCGGTCGGCCGGCCCGCGGGAGATGTCCGTAAGAGCATGTCCGATCGGGCATCCGCGGACGGAGAGGTCGTGAGGCAGCGACGATCGCCCTGCGTATTGTTGAGGCCGCTGGTCGGGCAAGCTGGGGATCATGCGCAGATTCGTGGGTGCGTCGCTGGTGTGGCTCGTGGCGTGTGGTGGCGGGGACGGCAGCACTGGCGCGACTACGTCGACTGCCGAGGGGCCGAGCACGGGCGCGGGCACCGAGGCGACGAGCACCACGACCGGCGGGGCGACGAGCGAGTCACCGACCGACACGGGCGAGGCGACGAGCACCACGACATCGCCGACGTCGACGACCACGAGCACGACCGACGCGAGCAGCACGACCGGGGAGCCGGTGGTGGGCTGGCGCAGCGAGCTCTATCCCGAGGACTGGACGCCCGAGTTCAGCGGGCCGGACGGGCGCTTCCTCCACGACTTCTCGTACGCGGGCTATCGCCTGGCCACGGCGGCGCCGGGCAGCGAGCTGCCGGCGCTGACGATCGACGCGGTGCGCGACCACGGGGCCGACGCGACGGGCATGAGCGACGCCACCGCGGCGCTGCAGGCCGCGCTCGACGCCGCGGCCGAGGCCGGCGGGGCGGTCGTGCGGCTGCCGGCGGGGCTCTATCGGGTCGACGGGCGGCTCACCGTGAAGGCCTCGAACACCGTGATCGCCGGCGTCGGGGCCGAGCAGAGCCGGCTGTGGTTCACTGCCTTTTCGGACATGTCCTTTGAGGCACATTTGACCTTCGCCGGCGCGCCGCAGCTCGGGGCCGACGTCGCCCTGGCCGAGGACGGCCAGGTGCGCGCGCGGACGATCACCGTGGCCGACGCCAGCGGCCTGAAGGTCGGCGACGAGATCGCCATCGGCTGGCAGATCTCCCCGGCCTTCGTCACCGAGCACGAGATGAACGGCACCTGGATGGTCTTCAACGACTCCTGGCAGCCGTTCTTCTGGCGCACCGTCACCGCGGTCGACCCGGGCAGCGGCGCGGTCGAGATCGACGTGCCGCTGCGCTATCCGGCGCTGGTGCGCGACCAGGCCAGCGTGCGGCCGGTGACCGGGTTGCTCCGCGAGGTGGCGCTGATGGACGTCGGGGTCGCCAACGCGGTCGGCTGGGAGGACGCGTGGTCGCAGGACCAGGTGTACGCGGTGGCGATGCTCGGGGTGCGCGACGCGTGGGTGACGGGCGTGAAGTCGTTCGTGTCGCCGGGCGCGCCGGGCGAGGGCAAGGGCGCCGGGCGCCACCTGCAGTCGGGCGGGCTGACGATCCAGCGCAGCGCGCGAGTGACCGTCGCCGACAGCACGCTCGAGCTGGCGCAGCACCGCGGCGACGGCGGCAACGGCTACCTGTTCGAGGTGATGCAGAGCGGCGAGGTGCTGGTGCGCGACTGCGTGGCGCGGGCGGGGCGGCACAACTTCGTGCAGAACTGGGGCTTCGGCGCGACCGGGATCGTGTGGCTGCGGGTCCACTCGTCGGAGGGCAAGGCGGTGGCGCTGATGGGCAGCGAGTTCGGGACGGTGGGGCTGTCGGAGTTCCACCACTCGCTGGCGACGGCCAACCTGCTCGACCAGAGCGTGGTCGACGACGGCTGGGGCGCGGTCAACCGCCTGGCGTGGTCGAGCGGCGCCGGGCACAGCGCGACGCAGTCGGCCGTGTGGAACGCGAGCGGCAAGGGCGTGGTGCGCTCGCGCCAGTTCGGCCACGGCTACGTGATCGGGGTCGGGCCGCAGCTCACGGTCGAGACCAGCCTGGAGTCGCCCGACGCCGCCGGGACCGCGCCCGAGGACTGGGTCGAGGGCCCCGGCCAGGTCGGCGTGCTCGACCCGCCGTCGCTGTACGAGGACCAGCTCGCGCGCCGCCTCGGCGGCTGAGTGTCGGATATCAAGATGTCCGAAAGGACATCTCGGCGCGAGGTCGGGCGTGCGTGCGTCTATGTCTGGAAAGACATGCCCGTTCGCACATGCGCGAACGGGCATGTTTTTTTAAAGACATGCCCGTTCGGGAGGGTGCGGCGGTCAGGCCGCAAAGCGGCTCAGTTGGCGGAGGCGGAGGCGGAGGCGGAGGCCTTGACCTTCACCTTGCCGCTGCCGCCGCTGTCGCCCTGGATCTTGCCGGTGTCGACCACTTCGCCGGTCTTGAGCGGGAACACGGGCGGGGTGTTGGGGTCGCAGTCGGGCGGGGGGCCGAAGCCGTCGGCGTTGAAGTCCCACTCGAGGTCGCCGGAGCCCTTGGGGTTCTTGCTGTTGGCGACGATGCGGACGGTGTGGGTGCCCTTGCGCGCCGGGGTGCAGTACGACAGCAGGTAGAAGCGCTTGGTGTGGCGCTCGATGCGGTCGGCGACCTTCTCGAAGGCGGTCTTGACGCCGGCCTGCTCGGTCGCGAGCTCGGTGCCGTCACGGCCGATGTCGCCGAGGCCGGCCTTCTTGATCTCGGCGCCGACGCCGATCGCGTAGATCTCGTAGTCCTTGTACTGCTCCTTGAGCAGCTCCTGCTTCATGTCCTCGCGGCTGAAGCGGGCGGCGCGGTCGGTGCCGTCGGTGAACACGACGAGGGTGCCGAACTTGAGCGGCTTCTTCTCCTTGTCGAGCGACTTCTTGAGCTCCTTGAGGCCCTCCATGACCGCGCCGTGCAGGTTGGTCGAGGGGTCCTTGGGCTTGTAGGTGCGGAGGCCATCGAGGCCGCCGGACACGGCGCCCTCCGACTCGGTGAAGGGCGTCACCGAGTGCAGCTCCTTCTCACCGTCGAACGCGTAGACGCCGACCTTCTGGGTCTTGCCGACGCGGTCGGTGAACAGCTGGGCGGCGTCGACGAGTTGGTCAGCCGAGCCCGACTCCGACACCGAGCCGGACACGTCGAGCAGCAGCATGGTGTACATGACCGCGGCGACCTCGGGGTTCTGAATGACCTGCTTGCTCTCGTAGGTCGAGACCAGGTCGCCGTCTTCGTAGATCTGGAAGTCCTCGGCCTGGAGGCCGGCGACCGGCTCCTCGTTCTGTTCGACGGTGAAGAACACCCACACGTTGTTGGGCTTCTTCTGCGCCGAGTTCAGGCGAGTGAGGGTCAGCGAGGTGCAGGCGACGAACGGCACGGACAGCGCAGCGCAAAGAGCGATGCTGCGACCGATCCGCCGCGAATCGAAAAGTCGGGAGAAGGCGCGGCGAATGCGCATGGTGAGGGGCGTGACGGGCGGCACGGCCCCAATTCCTCCGACCGACCGCCGCTTGTCAATCGTCCAGGCACCCCCCGCGGCGACTTACAGTGCTTTTGTGGCAATTTCGCGCCGCCGCTGGGCGCGCCTTGGAATTCACGCGCCGGGCTCGCGAGGCGAGCCTGGTCCGCAGGACCTGCCCCCAAGGCCAGCTAGGACCAGAAGCACGGGTGCTCTTCGAACTCCTCCAAGTTGTCGCCGCCCCACGGAGAGAAGCTGGGCGCGACCGTAAACGGGGCGTCATCCGCGGCGGTCATCCCCAGCGGGAGGTTCGGGTGCTCCCGATGGTCGGGGGATTGATGGGTCTCGTTGTGATCACGCATGGCTTCCTCTGTCGGAACGGGTGAGGCACCGTGACCCCCTGCATGATGTGCCCACGGCGAGAAGCAATCGCGCTGCGGGCGCCGCGCATAATTTTGAAAATGGCGCCGCAAACGGGTCGTAGCTACGTTGGCGGCGGCTGCGGCGGCTGCGCAAAAAGCGCCGTCCAACGACTGCGCAAGACGCGGCATCTAGAGCGAGCGGTTTCGCGCGGGGCGGACGCCACGCCGGTGACTGCTTCGGAGGGTCCTGCTCGAGGGGCGGGACGTGGGGCCTCGAGGATCGCGGGTTCGTCGTCGTGTCGAGGCGCTGCGGGGACGGAGGTGCGGGGGCTGTCGACGGCGGCCGGGTCGCTGAGGCCACGTCTTGGCGGACCTCCGCGTGCGGGCGGGGCGTGTCGGAGCGCTGCCGGCCGGCTGGGTGTGGGGGTGGCGATCGAGTAATGCATGGAGGCGATATTCGTCGCAGTCGCGGTGTCGACGAATGAGCGCAGCGTAGACCAGGCGGGCTCGGCTCGCCAGCCAACTGCGGTTGGTGATCGGTGCTGGACTTGCCAACTGCAGTTGGGAATCGATGGAGGTACCAAGCGGAGTTGCGTCGGCGACTCACGTCAGTGCGGGGCTGGATTCGTGCGCGGCGGCTTGTGGCGGTGATTGAGCGCGTGCTAGACCTGCGATGAATCGACGGACCGCCCGTACTCGTGGCGCGCGTCGAACGTGGCGGGCCGGCTGTTTTGCCGGGCTCGGCGAGTGCGCCTTATCGCCTTTGGCGTCCGGGAGGTTGATCGTGTCCATCTATCTGCGCTTTTCCCTGTTCTCTGCCTGCATCCTCGGCTGTCTTCCGCAGGGTGTCGCGCAAGGCGACGCTGCCGAGACCGACAGCGACACCGACACCAGCGGCGACGGCGAGTCGACGAGCGCGCCGGCCGAGGACGACGCCGCGAGCACCTCCGGGGAGTTGCCAGACCCGGTGATGACCGTCACCGGTTCGGCGGACGAGGGCTTGCCGGACGCGCCGGTCCTCTCGCTGGGCTTCTCGGCGATCAAGCAGTTCGACTTCACGTGGTCGCCGAGCGCCGGAGCTCGCCATTATCAGTTGATCGAGCAGGGCGGCGAGACTGGCGAGGTCGTGCTGGCCGACGAGCTCCTGGGCACTTCGCTGTCGCTGGCGATGCCGCTGCACCTCCAGGCGGGGGCGAGCTACGTGGTGCGGGCCTGCAACGAAATCGGCTGCTCCGACTCGGAGGCGGTCCGCGTGACGTCGGCGATGGTCGCGGCGGTCGGCTACCTCAAGGCGAGCAACCCCGACAAGAACGATTACTTCGGTCAGAGCGTGGCGCTCTCGGCCGACGGCGAGACGCTGGTGGTCGGGGCGTCGCTCGAGTCGAGCTGCGCGTCTGCGGTCAACGGCGACGCGTCCGACAACGGCTGCAAGGAGGCGGGCGCGGCCTACGTGTTCGTGCGAGCGGGGCAGACGTGGACGCAGCAGGCGTACCTCAAGCCGTTCAACCCGGGGCCGCAGGACCAGTTCGGCGGCGTGGTGGCGATCTCCGGCGACGGCGAGGTGGTGGCGATCGGCGCCTGGGACGAGGACAGCGGGGCCTTCGGCATCGACGGCGACGCCGGCGACGAGAGCGCGCCCACGTCCGGGGCCGTCTACGTGTTCGCGCGCAACGGCAACAGCTGGTCGCAGCAGGCGTACGTCAAGCCGTCGAACACCAAGCCGGATGCGTGGTTCGGCGCGAGCCTGGCGTTGTCGACCGACGGCGACGTCCTGGCGGTGGGCGCTCCGGGCGAGAGCAGCAGCGGGACCGGGGTCGACGGCTTCCAGACGGACTCGGCGGCGCCGGTGTCGGGCGCAGTGTACGTGTTCGCCCGCGGCGAGGACGGTTGGTCGCAGCGCGAGTTCGTGAAGGCGTCGAACGCCGAGACGGAGGACGGGTTCGGGTCCTCGGTGGCGCTCGCGGGCGATGGCCGCACTCTGGTGGTCGGCGCGCCGGGCGAGGACAGCGGCGTCGCAGGCGAGGACGACTCCCCGCACGATAACGCGGCCCCGTGGAGCGGCGCGGCGTACGTGTTCACGGCGGACGGCGACGGGGAGTGGTCGCAGCGCGCGTACCTCAAGGCGTGGAACGCGAACGCCAGCGACTTCTTCGGCGGGGTCGTGTCGATCTCGCAGGACGGGCAGACGATCGCGGTCAGCGCCGACAGGGAAGGCAGCGCGGCGACCGGCATCGACGGCGACGAGACCGACAACAGCGTGCCCGAGGCGGGGGCGGTGTACCTGTTCGCGCGCGCCGGTGGGTCCTGGGTGCGCGAGGCGTACGTCAAGGCGCCCGACACCGAGCCGGACCGCTTCGGAACGAGCCTGGCGCTGTCTGCCGATGGCTCGACGCTGGCGGTCGGTGCCCCGAGCGAGGACGGGACGGACGTGGGAGTCGGCGGCGATCCATCCAACAACTCGCGCAAGGACTCGGGGGCGGTGTTCGTGTACCGCCGCGCGCCGGGATCGTGGCAGCTGCAGAGCTACGTCAAGTCGCCCAACTCGGACGAGAAAGATCGCTTCGGGGTGGCGCTGGCGCTGTCCGGAGACGGGACGACCCTGGCCGTGGGCACCTCCGACGAAGCGAGCCTGGCGACGGGCGTGGGCGGGGACCAGAGCAACAACTACGGCCCGCGCACGGGGGCGGTGTACCTGTATTGACGGGAGAGTTGCGGGGGGCCGAGCTGGGCCCTGCGGGCTCGTCCACCGCGTCATGTCGCCGCTGCGCCTGGGTGGTCGGCTTCGACGGGACGAGATCGTCGCCTCGTGGGCCTGGCAGTGACTCCGCGTGAAGTACGCCGCGCGGCGGGGAGGAACTGCGGGACGGGGAGGACCTGTGGGGCGGGGAGGAACTACGCGGTGGGGAGGAATTGTGCGGGGCGGGGAGGACTGCGCGGCATTGACAGGCGGCGTGGGCCCTGCGATGGCAAGGCGCGTGACGGCCGGACGTGCTCTCGCCGAACTGCCGGCCGCCTGGGCGCTGGCTCGAGCGCTCACGCTGACAGCCGGCGCGGAGGCGCTGCGCCGCGGTCTGCCGGTGTACGTCGGGCTTCTGGCCGTCGGAGGGTTGCTGTTCGGCGGCAACGGACTGTCGGCCAAGACGGTGGTCGAGGGGGCCGAGGCTTCACCGCTGGCGCGCGCGCTGCTGTGGGGCGCGTGGCTCGTCGCGCTGACGCCGACCATGGCGGCGGTGTGGCAGACGAAGTCGAGCTTGTGGTTGCGCTCGTTGCCGGCGCCACGCACGTGGCACCTGGCGATCCTCGTCGGGTTGTCGATCGTCGCCGAGTCGATGTGGACGATCCTGTGGGGAGTCGGCGGCGGACCGCTGGCGGCCGCAGGGGCGCTGGGAGGGGCGCTGGCTGGTCACGGCGTATTGCTGGCGCGACCTGCGGGGATCCGCGGGTGGGCGATCGTGGCGGCGGCGACGACGGGCTTGCTGCTGGCTCCGTCACCGGTGCTGGCGGTGGTGAGCTGGCCGATCGCCGTGATGTCGCTGCGGTCGGCCTGGCTGGCGGCTCCGACGCGCTCGGCAGCGGGGCGCGGGCTGGCGCGCGGGCTGCCCGGGCCGTGGCTGCTGGCGCTGGCGCTGGCGCTCAGCGTGGCTCGCGGCCAGGCGACCGTGCTGGCCCGCGGGGCGCTGGTGATGGCAATGGCGGCGGCGGCGGCGTGGCTGGCAGCAGGCACGAATCAGGTGAGCGACCCGGCGGGGCTGCAGATTTATCTGTGCGGATTCATGGTGCCGGCAGGATTGGTGGCAGGATCGGCGGTGAGCGGGCCGCTCCTCCGCATCGAGCAAGCCGCATCGTGGCTGCTGCGCACGGCGGGGGCGTCGGCGCAGGTGCGGCGAGGGGCGGCAGCGCTGGCGCTGGCGGGGCTGGGAGCCGGGCTCGGGGCCGTCTGCGGGGCCGGGCTGGCTCTGGGGCGCGCGCCTTCGGCAGCGCCGCGGCTGCTGCTGGCGGGCGCGCTGGCCGGCGCGAGCCTGCTGGTGTTCGCCGGGCTGGCGGCGCGCTGGACCGAGCGATTCGGCAGCCGCGGCCCGGGGCGGCTGGTCCTGGTGCTGCTGCTGGCGGCGACGCTGGCGGTGGGGTCCCTGGCGTGGTGGCCGACGACGGCGGTGCTCGGGTGGGCGCTGGCGACCACGATGGTATGGCTGATCGGACATGTTCAATGGAACAGCCCGGCGATGGCGAAGGAAGGTGCGACGGTGGTGCTGGAGATGTTCGGCGTGCGCAAGCGGCTGGGGACGCGGATCGTGCTCGAGAAGGTCGACCTGCGCTGCACCGCGGGCGAGGTGCGGCTGCTCCTGGGCGAGAACGGGGCGGGCAAGTCGACGCTGCTGCGGATCGCGGCCGGGCTGGTCGAGCCGGACCGCGGCTCGGTCACGGTGGCAGGTGCGGCGCTGAGCGGCGGGACTGCCGGTCGCCGCGCGCTGGGCTACGCGCCCGACACTGCCGATGCTTTTCCGGACCTGGGAGTGCGCGAGCTGCTGGCGTTGGTGGCGGCGATCAAGCGAGCGCCGCTGCCGAGCCCGCAGCTGTGCGAGCGCCTGGGCTTGGCGCGAGTGATGGATCAGCGGATGCGCACCTTGTCTTTCGGACAGGTCAAGCGGACGTACCTGGCGGCGGCGACGATCGGCGCGCCGCCGCTGTGGATCCTCGACGAACCGAGCAACGGGCTCGACCCGGAGGGCGGCGCGCTGGTGGCGACGCTGCTGCACGAGCACGCGGCCGCAGGCGGAGCGGCGCTGGTGGCCACGAACGACGCCCGCTTCGTGTCGCTGTGCCCTGGGCAAGTGGTGCGATTGATCGACGGGACGCTGCGCGAGGAGCCACGCGCGGAGGGGTGAGGACGCCGGGTGTCGTGCGATGGGCTGCGGGCGCACGACAGCGGGTGCATGAAGGGCGAGCGCGAGGATAGGGGGCGACTGATGGGCGAGGAGCCACGCGCGGATGAGTGAGGACGCCGGGCGTCGTGCGATGGGCTGCGGGCGCACGACAGCGGATGCATGAAGGGCGAGCGCGAGGATAGGGGGCGACTGATGCGCGAGGATCCGCGCGCGAATGAGTGAGGACGCCGGGTGTGGTGCGATGGGCTGCGGGCGGCGGGTGCATGAAGCGCGAGCGCGAGGATAGGATGCGACTGATGCGCGAGGAGCCACGCGCGGAGGGGTGAGGACGCCGGGTGTGGTGCGATGGGCTGCGGGCGCACGACAGCGGGGCGAGCGCGAGGATAGGATGCGACTGATGCGCGAGGAGCCACGCGCGGATGAGTGAGGACGCCGGGTGTGTTGCGATGGGCTGCCGGGGCACGACAACGGATGCTTGAAGCGCGAGCGCGAGCGCAGGATGCGATGGATGCACCGACTCCCGACGTGCGCGCGGCGGTCGCGGGTAGAAGATTTGCGCGAAGGATAATGCAGCCCGCGCGGCTCAGAGCGACGCGGGGCGGTACCAGGCGATCGGATTGTCCCACAAGGCGCGGCGGGCGAGCTCCGGGCCGAGGGTCTCTCGCAGGAGGTCGAGGTCGGCGCGGGTGAAGGGGCGGGGGGCGCGGGTGGAGGGGAGGTCGGTGCCGAACATCAGGGCGCCGTGATCGACGGCGGCGATCTGGCGCAGCACGTCGGCGACGTCGAAGTCGACCCGGCCGAAGCCCGTGGCCTTGACGCGGACGCCTCGCTCGACCAGGGCGAGCAAGGTGGGCAAGCCGGCGGCAGACAGGCCGAGGTGGTCGATGCTGACCCGCGGCAATGCACACAGTCGCGCGGCGAGGCCGGGCAGGTCGGCGGAATCGACGTAGAGCTCGACGTGCCAGCCGGCGAGGTCGTACACGCGGCGGGCCAGCGGTTCGAGGTCGGCGAGGTCGGCGGAGCCGCCGCGGCGCAGGTTGAAGCGCACTGCCCGGACGCCGCGGTCGTTCAAGCGCAAGACTTCGGCGTCGGCGACGTCGGCCGGGAGCTGGGTGACGCCGACGTAGGTCGGGCCGAGGCGGGCCAGGGCGTGCTCGAGGTAGGACTGATCGAAGGCCTGGAACGAGCCCGATACGACCGCGCCGCCGGTGATACCGAGATCTGTCGCATGGGACATGTACTCGGGGACATCGAAGGGCGCGGGCAACCAGCCGTGGTTGGGGACCAGAGGGAAGCGCGGGTCGATGACGTGGAGGTGGGCGTCGAAGATCATGAGACCGCGGCGCGGTGGCGGCGGCAATCCTCGCGTAGCACGGCCAGGGCGCGGTCGCGCGGGTATTCGCCCAGGAGGCCGGCGAGCACCTGCTCGGCCTCGGCCATGCGTCGCTCGTCGATGGCGCGCACGGCGGTGACGACCGCGTCCCGCGTGACCCGCTTGTCCGCGCGCGGGCCCGGCGGGTCGGCGGCGAAGAGCTCGAAGATCGCCGGCGGGCGCTGCTGACCGGGCGCGCGGCTGCTGCCGAGCGGGCGGCTGTCGCGGGCGAGGTCGGGCGGGAGGCGAGCGTGCACGGCGTCGGTGACGAGGAGGTCGACGTCGAAGCGCCGGGTGAGCCCTTCGAGATGGCTGGCGAGCTGGACTGCGCCGGCGACGACGGTGCCCTGCATGCGGTCGTCGGCGCCGACGAGGCCGAGAGTGACGGGGCCGACGTGGACGCCGACGCCGAGGTCGACGCCGAGGTCGCGCGCGCAGGCGAGCAGCGCGAGGGCAGCGCGCACTGCCTGGGCCGGCGAGTCGGGGAAGACGGCGACGAGGCCGCCGCCGAGGTACTTGTCGACGACGCCGCCGTGGGCGTGGATCGGCGGGACGATGGCGGCGAAGATGCGGTTGAGCGCGGCGAAGGGGGCGGCGTCGGTGGGGCCGCGCAGGTCGACGCAGAGGACCGTCATCTCGCGCTCGACCTGGTCGCCGAGCGCGGCCGCGGCAACGTCGTCGCGCCCGAGCAGGGTCAGGAGGCCGGCCGGGACGAAGCGGGCGGTGGCGCTGCTCAGGGCGCGTTCGCGGCGGTGGAGCGCGGCGATCGCAGTGATGTCGCGGTACGAGCGGAGGGCGCCGACGACTGTGGTGGCGAGCCGCCGGGCGGTCAGCTCGGTCTTGTCGCGGTAGTCGTGAATGTCGTAGTCGGACATGACCTTTTGTTCAGGTGCATGCCCGGGCTGGCCGGTGCGCAGGACGATGCGGACGTGCGGGTCGCCGAGCTCCTCGCGGATCCACCGCGCCAGCTCGAGGCCGGCGTGGTCGGACTCCATGACGACGTCGAGCATGATCACGCCGATGTCGCGCTCGGCCGTCAATGCATCGCGGGCCGCGGCGGCGCTGTGGCGCGAGCGCAGGGCGATCGGTCGGCCGTCGACGGCGAGTCCGGCGAGGGCCAGGCGGGTGACGTCATGGACCTCGGGGTCGTCGTCGACGATCAGGAGCTTCCACGGCGGCGCAGACGGGGGCGCGGCTGCGGGCTCGTCGTCGGTGGCGAAGCGGACCAGGTCGTCGTGGTGCGGGCGAGTCATGAGTTTGCCGGGCGCGCGGGGAAGACGGTGGTGCGGCGCTCAAGTGCGGCGCGGGCGAGCGGGCCGCGCAAGCGAGCGAGGTCGTCGTGCGGGCGAGTCATGAGTCTTCGGGGCGCGCGGGGAAGCGGACGACGACGGTGGGGCGCGGGGCGGGCGATGAGCGTGCGGCGAGAGCGGGCCAGGTCGTCGTGCGGGCGGGTCATAAGTCTCCGGGGCGCGCGGGGAAGCGGACGACGACGGTGGTGCCGCGTTCGGGTGCGGCGCGGGCGACGATCGTGCCGCGGAGCAGGTCGGTGACGAGGTTGTGGACGATGTAGAGCCCGAGGCCGCTGCCCTGGTCGCGGGCGGTGGTGAAGAAGGGCTCGTAGATCCGCAGGAGCGTGGCCGTAGTCATGCCGACGCCGTCGTCGCGGCAGCCGATCTCGACCAGCTCGCCCGCGACCTGATCGACCCACACGACCACGCGGCCGGGCCTGCCGGCGGGGAAGGCGTGGGTCAGGGCGTTGTGGACGAGGTTGGTGACGATCTGCGCCAGCGCGGCCGGGAACACCGAGACGATCGGGTCGGCGCGCACGTCGACGCCGACGCGGTGCGGGGTGCCGGAGGAGAGCGAGCTCAGGCTGGCGACGACGGTGCTCACATATGTCCCGATGGACATGTCCTCGCGGACCTTTTCGGAGCTGTCGAGGGCGATCTGCTTGACCCCGGCGACCAGGGCGGCGGCGCGGCGCAGGTTGGCGAGCGCCATGTCGGCGGCGGCGAGCGCCTGCTGCAGGTGGTGCCGCATGTCGCGCTGGCGCAGGATGCCGGCCTCGAACGAGGCGCGCAGCTCGTGCAGCTGATCCTGGGCGAGGCTGGCGGCGGTGACCGCGACGCCGAGCGGGTTGCCGATCTCGTGGGCGATGCCGTCGACGAGCCCGCCGAGCGCGGTTCGCTTCTCCTTGCGCAGGAGCTCCTCGCGGGCGGCGTCGAGGGCGGTCCGCAGGCGCTCGGCCCGGCGCCGCTCGGTGACGTCGCGCAGCGTCAGCCACACGCCGGCGAACCGCTGCCGCGGCAAGGCCAGCGGGCGGGCGGCGAACTCGAGCCAGCGGCCGCGGTGCTGCAACTCGCGGCCGAGCGCGGCGCGGCCGGCGAGGTGGTCGCGCAGCGGGGCGAGCGAGTCGCCCTGCAGCAGGTCGACGAGCGCCGCGCCGCGCACCGCCTCCTCGCTCAGCGGGATGTTGCGGGTCGAGCGGAGGTCGAGCAGGCGGAAGAAGGCGGGGTTGTACTCGAGCAGCTTGCCGTCGCTGCCGAGCACTGCGACGCCCTCGGCCGATTGATGCACGACCTCGCGCCACAGCTCGCGGCTCTGGGCCAGCTCGCACACGAGGTTGCCGGCGCCGCCGAGGTCCTCGACGAAGGCGAGCCAGCCGACGTCGGTGCGCGAGAGGAGCAGGCGGGTGAGGACCTCGCGGGCGCCGAGGCGGAGGTGGATGTCGAGGTCGATGTGGTCGGCGTTGCTGTGACTGACGAGCTCGTCGAAGCGGAGGATCCCACGGCGATCGCGGACGCTGAAGAGGGCGTCGAGCGGGCGCCCGAGGACCTCGTCGGCGCGCTCGCCCGCGATCGCGGCGAAGCCGGCGTCGAAGCTGCGGACGACGAGCCGCGGGTCGAGCTCGAGCCGGCCGAGGTGCGGGACGACCGGCGCGGACGGGGCTCGCGGCGCGCGGGAGTGGGTGTCGGGTGGGGTCATGCCTCGGCGTGGGCGGGGAAGCGGACGGTGAAGCGAGCGCCGCGCCCGGGCGTGGACTCGGCGCGGATCGTGCCGCACAGGAGGTCGGTGACGAGGTTGTGGACGATGTGGAGCCCGAGGCCGCTGCCGCCGCTGCCGCGCGCGGTGGTGAAGAAGGGCTCGTAGACCCGGCGCAGCAGCTCGGGCGAGATGCCGACGCCGTCGTCGCCGCAGCCGAGCTCGACCTGGCCGTCGGCGGAGCGGTCGATCCACAAGATGACCGTTCCGACATGTCCCGAAGGAAATGCGTGCACGAGCGCGTTGTGCAGCAGGTTGGTGACGATCTGGGCGATCGCGCCGGGGTAGGTGGTGACGACGAGGTCGGCCCGCACGTCGACCTCGACCCGGTGCGGGCCGCGGCGGTACAGCGGCGCCAGGCTGGCCAAAAGCTCGTGGACGTGGGCGCCGAGGGCGACCGCGCGCCGCGATTCGCTGCTCTGGTCGACCGCGAGCTGCTTGAAGCCGGCGACGAGGCCGGCGGCCCGCTGGAGGTTGCCGAGGCCGATGTCCGCGGCCTCGCGCGCGCGCCCGAGGCCGCCCACGAGGTCGCGCTGGCGCAGCGCGCCGGCGGCGAAGGCGTCGCTCAGCTCCTGCAGGCAGTCCTGCGCGAGCGAGACTGCGGTGACGGCGACGCCGAGCGGGGTGCCCACCTCGTGGGCGACGCCGGCGACGAGGCCGCCGAGCGCGGCCAGCTTCTCGCGCCGCACCAGCTCGCGCTGGGCGTCGTCGACGACTGCGTGGAGCTTGCGCGCGTAGGTGTCGGCGGTGAGGAAGGCGGCCTCGGAGCAGGCGGCGTCGACCCGGCGCAGGATGGCGAAGGCGAGGTGGTGCGGGACGCTGTGGCGGGCGAGGACCGGCCCCATCGCGCGGTGGAACGCGAAGAAGCCGCGCAGGAGGGTGGAGATCTGGAACCGCTGGGTCGAGCGCAAGGTGGTGACCCGCTCGATGAAGGCGTCGCGCGGCCGCGGGTCGCCGTCCAGCAGCAGCGCAGCGTAGGCCCGCACGCTCTCGGCCACCAGCGCCCGCGTCTCGGCCAATGGCCGCTCCGCCAGGTCGACCGCGGCCGCCTCCCGCACCCACGCGGTGCCGGCCTCGATGATGGCCTCGTCGTGGACCGCCAGCAGCCGGCGCAGCGTCATCATCGATTCGTCCATGCCGGTCGCGGGCGAGGATAGGCCCGCGCTTTGCCCCGTACAAGTGGCGCGTCAATGGGCGATCGCGAGGAACGATGTATTCGCAAACGTTGAAAAGTAGCCGCACAGCCTGCTGGGGCCTGCCGGCGACGGTGCGGGGGCGATCGTGGACGCGGCGAATGTGCTGAGCACAAACTCTGTCGATTCGATCCTCCGCCCCCGCTTACGAATGATAAGCCGAATGTAGAGTGTAGACAGGGGTGTGATGCGACAATGTCCGAAGAGACAGGTCGAGCCGCGAGCGCTGCAAGCCGTGCGCGGCGGGGACCGAGCTCGGCCGAGCTCGCCGGGGTGCCGCGCGGGCGCGAGGCGCGGGTACACGCGGGCCCGGGGACGCGGCGCGACATCCGGCATGGCCGCAGGCAAGAGTCTGCCGGCGGGGGCGGCGGCGGCGATCTCCCTGGTGCGAGTCGCGCCGCCGGGCGCGTCCCGGGGCAGGTGACGGGGCGGTGACGGCCGGCGGGCGCGGCCCCGAGTCGGCGCGCGGGCGCGGGCCCTCGCCGGCCCTCGGGGCCCCGGGGACGCGATGGCCGGCCGAACCGCGTGAGCGGACGCGCGATGGCGCCGCGGGCCCGAATTCTCTTATGCTGCCGGCCATGAGCCCGGGCGAGCAGGACCGCACCGTATTGCCTCGACGGTGCCCGACGTGCGGGGAGCACTTTCCGCTCGATTACAAGGTCTGCCCGCGCCACGCGGTCGAGCTGATCGGGGTCGATTCGCAGACCGACGACCCGTACATCGGCTCGACGCTGGCGGAGAAGTACCGCATCGAGGCGGTGATCGGCGACGGCGGGATGGGGCGGGTCTACGAGGCCAAGCACGTCCGCATGCCCGGTCGCACCGTGGCGGTGAAGATCCTCCACCGCGTGCTGGCGAGCGACGCCGAGGTGGTGTCCCGCTTCCGCCGCGAGGCCGAGATCGCCGCGGCCATCGTGCACCCCAACGTGGTGCAGATCCACGACGTCGACCAGACGATCGACGGGACGCCGTTCATCGTGTGCGAGCGGCTGGTCGGCGAGGACCTCGGGCAACACCTCGACCGGGTCGGCCGGATCGGCGTGCGCGAGACGGTCCACATCCTCCGCCAGGCGGCGGCGGTGCTGACGGTGGCGCACTCGCGCGGGGTCATCCACCGCGACCTCAAGCCGACCAACCTGTTCCTCGTCGGCGACCCGGCGAGCCCGACGGTCAAGCTGATCGACTTCGGCATCGCCAAGCTACATGACCCGAAGGCCAGCCAGACGCAGACCGGGATGATCATGGGCACGCCGGCCTACATGGCGCCGGAGCAGGCGCGTGGGTCGAAGGTCGACGGGCGCGCCGACCTCTACGCTCTCGGCGCGATCGCCTATCGCTGCGTCACGGGGCGGCCGCCGTTCGACATCGACGACGCCGCGGCGGCGCTGCACGCGGTGCTGACGTCGGAGCCGCCGCGGCCGCGCGCGATCCTCCGCGAGCTGCCGGAGGCGTTCGAGATGGTGCTGCAGCGGGCGATGGCGCGCGAGCCGGCGCAGCGCTACGCGGACCTCGAGGAGTTCGACGCCGCGCTGGCCGGCTTCGTCGCGCCGGCCGACCCGACCGAGGCGGTCGCGCTGCGCGCGTCGACGTCGCTGGCGGCCCGCAGTGCCACCGACATCGACGAGCTGTCGGCGGTGGCGCGGCGCGCCCGGCCGGAGATCGCGGCTTACTCGGGCATCGGCGCGGCGCTCCTGATCGGCGGCCTGGCCGATGTGCTGGCGCTGATCTTCTCGGCGTCGTCGGTGCCGGGCGGGCTCGCGGTGGCGGCGGCGTTCGGGGTGCTGGCCACGCCGGGCTACCTCTACGTCCGCTACTTGCAGCGCGAGGTGTGGAGCAACAGCCCGCGCGCGGTGGCGTGGGCGCGCTCGCTGGCGGCGATGGTCAGCGCGGCGGGGATGGTCTACGCGGCCTCGTTCCTGTGCCTGCGCCTTCTCGACCTGTCCCTCGGGTCAGGTGATGGTCCGGGCGGGTGGGGCCGCATCCCGCCGTGGGTGCTGGCGCTCGGCGCGGCGGTGGCGGTCTGGCGGCTGCGCCAGCAGGCCCGCTCGACCCGCGAAGAGGCGCTCCTGTCGATCTCGGTGTTCTGAGGCCCCTGCAGCCGCCGCACGCCGCGCCAAAGGGGGTGCGGGTTCTCCGCCGAACGAGCCGCCGGCCCCGGAAGTTGACGCAAAGCACACTTTGCGGCAGCGCCGGGGACGCCGCTTCGACGCGTCGCGCAGCGGTGCTCAGACTCCCAGAACCATGACGGAGGGGGGCCCGTGACCGACCTGGTGGACCCACAAGCCCGGAATTTCTACGTCCGCACGATGCAAGCGCTGACGGCCGCCGAGGTGCCGTTCATGGTCGGAGGCGCCTACGCCTTCGCCCGCTACACCGGCATCGAGCGCCACACCAAAGACCTCGACATCTTCGTCCTGCCCGAGGACGCGGAGCGCACGCTCGCGGTGCTGGCCGCCGAGGGCTACACAGTCGACATGGCGTTCCCGCACTGGCTGGGCAAGGCCCACTGCGGCGAGGACTTCGTCGACGTCATCTTCAGCTCCGGCAACGCAGTCGCCCGCGTCGACGCGCAGTGGTTCGACCACGCCCGCCGCGACCTGGTGCTCGACCAGGACGTGCTGCTGGTGCCGCCGGAGGAGATGGTGTGGAGCAAGGCGTTCATCATGGAGCGCGAGCGCTTCGACGGCGCCGACGTGGCCCACGTGCTGCGCGCCTGCGCCGACGAGCTCGACTGGTCGCGCCTGGTCCGTCGCTTCGGCGACCACTTCCGCGTGCTGCTGTCGCACCTGATCCTGTTCGGCTTCATCTACCCCGGTGAACAGAGCAAGATCCCCGGCCCGGTGATGCTCCACCTGCTCGACCGCCTGCGCCGCGACACCTACGCGCAGAAGAGCGTGTGCAAAGGGACATTGCTCTCGAGACAGCAATACCTGACCGACATCGACTGCTGGGAGCTGGCCGACGCGCGGCTCGAGGAGCGCTGGATGTCGCGCGAAGACATCGCCCACTGGACGGCCGCGATCGACAAGCACGGGAGGTGACGGATGGACGCAGCGACGGGTACGACCATCCGGATCGCGGCGGTGAGCGATCTGCACTGCACCAAGCAGTCGCACGGCGCTCTGTCGCCGCTGCTGCAGCAGGCCGCCCAGGCCGCCGACGTGCTGGTGATGTGCGGCGACCTGACCGACTACGGCCTGCCCGAGGAGGCCCACGTATTGGCGCGCGAGCTCCACGGGCTGCGCGCGCCGATCGTGGCGGTGCTCGGCAACCACGACTTCGAATCCGGCCACGAGACGGAGGTGAAGGAGATCCTCACCGCCGCCGGAGTGACGGTGCTCGACGGCGAGTCGGTCGAGGTCCGCGGGGTCGGGATCGCCGGGATCAAGGGCTTCTGCGGCGGCTTCGGCCGCTACTCGCTGGGCCCGTGGGGCGAGTCCGGGACCAAGGCGTTCGTCCGCGAGACCCTCGACGAGGCGCTCAAGCTCGAGTCGGCGCTGGCCCGCCTGCGCACGCCGCAACGCCTGGCGCTGCTGCACTACTCGCCGATCCGCGCGACCGTGGAGGGCGAGCCGCTCGAGATCTTCCCGTTCCTCGGCTCCAGCCGCCTCGAGGAGCCGCTGATGCGCTACCCGGTGTCGGCGGTGATCCACGGCCACGCGCACAAGGGCTATCCCGAAGGGACCATGAGCAACGGGGTGCCGGTGTACAACGTGGCGCTGCCGCTGATGCGCCGGCTCCACCCCGACGGGCCGCACTTCCGGCTGATCGAGCTGCCCGCCGCGGAGGCGTGAGCCGCGAGATGGACATGTCCTGAAGGACATGTCATGCTTCGACCCCACGTCTTCGCTCGCAGGCGTCGACCTCGGACATGTTCTGAAGGACATGTTCTGATCGACAGCGCGCGGTCGGGCGCAGTCACTGCGCGGCGATGGCGTTGGCAGCGAGCAGCCGGTCGAACAGCTCGGCGGCGACGGGCTCGCCCGCCAGCGGCCGCGGCCAGGCGGGCAGCCGCAGGTCGCTCCAGGCGTAGGCGTCGAGCACTGCGCGATCGAGGAGGTCGTGAGCGGCCCGCAGGTCGTCGAGCAGCGATTCGCGGCGCGGGCCGAGGAGGGCGTTGTAGAGGGCTGTCAACGAGCGCGCGGGGCCGGCGAGGGCGGCTGCGCGGGCGGCGAGCAGTCGCGCGGCCGAGGCCGCCAGGGCGGGGCTGTCGACGCGCGGGCCAGCGGCGGGGAACGGGAAATTATTAAAACAGTCGGAGATCGAGTAGCGCAGGTCGGTCTTCATCGACGAGGCGAGGTGGCGGGCCCACAGCTCGTGGACCCGCGACTGCAACACCGCGAACAGGCTGAGCGGGGCCGGGCTGGCGTAGACGTAGGTGGTATGGCTATAGACATAGTCGGTGGCGACGAGGTCGAAGACGAGGTGCTTGCCGACCTGCGAATTGACGACACAACGGTCGAGGCCGCGGAGGGCGGCGTAGAGGCCAGGCGCGGGCTCGCCGAAGCGCCACCAGTGACGCCGGCGGACCTCGCGGGGATTGCGGTCGCGCTCCGGCTTGACGCGCTCGCGCACGAGCGCCAAAAGGTCGGGCCAGGCCTCGGCCTCGGCCAGGCTGCAAGCGCCGAAGTTGATGACGAAGCGCCGCGGGCCGCCAGCGTGGGCGATGTCGTCGCCCCCGAGGTAAGGGAAGATCCGCGCGCCGTTGCGCGGGTCGCGAGCGAGCAGCTCGGCCCGCTCGGCGGCGGTGAGCAAGAAACCCTGGCCGTAGACCTTGCTGCCGGCGAAGGCGATCCTGCGGTTCGCCGCGAGCGGACGCGGATCGGGCCGCTCGCTCCCGGCGTGCAGGTGGGAGGTGAGGCCGGCGACGAGACGCACGCGGTGGGTGGAGGCGGGGGGTTCGTCGGCGACGGGTCGATGGGACAGGTCGAGATCGAGGGGGTCGATGAGATTGGATGGTTTTTGGGACAGGTTATGCGCTGGCTCGCGCAGCAGGTAGGGAGCGGCCGCAGCCGCCGCGGGGCCGCGGGCGAGGTGGACGACCGCGACCGTGACGACTGCCGCCTCGGGCCAGGGCAGGTCGCGGGTGACGTCGTAGAGGACGTGGCCGCGGGCGAGCAGAGGCTGCAGGCCGGTGGTCCGCGTGTCACCCTGGCCGATGGTGTTGGTGGCGATGAAGCCGATGGTGCCGCTGGCGGCGAGGAGGCCGTCGACGCGGCGGAGGAAGTGCGCGCACAAATCGGCGTTGCCGTGGGCGCCCGGGTGGAGGGCGAGCAGCCACGCGAGGTAGGGATCGCCGAAGGCGCCGGAGATCTGGCTGCCGCCGAGGAAGGGCGGGTTGCCGACGAAGGCGTCGAAGGGGTGGGAGAAGGCGAGCGGCCAGTGGAGCGGCGGGGCGAGCGGGGCGGGCGCGGGGAAGGCCGGCAGATCACCGCCGCGGGCGAGCGCGGCCTCGACGGCGAGGAGCCGGCGGCGGCGCTCGCGTTCGCGGTCCCGATCTGTCCGCTGGGACAGGAATGCGCCGACGACGAGGTCGCCCAAACGAACGGCGAGCTCGGGGTCGCGGGCAATTGCAGCGGCGATCGCCGGCTGCGCGGGAGCAGGCCGCCAGTGGAAGGCGCGCAGGGCGGCGAGGTCGAGGCCGAGGAGGGCGTCGCCGTGTCGAAGGTTTTTTAAAAGGAAGCCCGCCGGCGGGTCACCTGTCCCGAAGAGCAGCCAGAGCGAACGCCGGGCGAGGGCGACTGCGAAGGGGTCGGCGTCGACGCCGAAGACGCAGCGCTCGACGACGAGCCGGCGCGCTCGCCGGTGCCGATCGGGCGAGAGGTCGCCGGCGCGCTCCCAGGCGGCGACGAGGTGGAGGGCGAGGCGGCGGGCGACTGCGAGGAGGAAGGCGCCGCAGCCCATGGCCGGGTCGCAGACCTTCAGCCGGAGCAGTTGGTCGGCCGTCGGCGCGGGGCCCAGCGCGGCGAGCAGGGGTCGCAGGGCGGCGCAGACGACGGTGTCGGCGAGGTAACGCGGGGTGTAGTGAGCGCCGGCGCGGCGGCGGTCGGGAGATGGCTGAAAGACCAGGTCACCCGGGCGGCCGGTGGCTGGCGGATCGCCGCGGGCGCGGGCGAGGACCTTGCGGGCGAGGGTCTGGTCGTCGACACCGGCGAGCCCGCTCACGCACCGCCGGGCGGCCTCGCGCGAGAGGCCGAGGCCGCGCAAATGGTGGGCGCGCGAGGCGTGAGGCGCCGCCAGGAGCTCGGGCAGGGAGATCCAAATGGTACGACCGTAAAGGTCGCGCAGCGGGAAGGCGCCGACGTCGAGGCGGACGATCCGGCGGCCGGCGAGGGCGGCGTAGACCTCGCCGAGCGCCTCGACGGGGAGCGGCGGCGAGTGGGTGCGGGCGGCGATCTCAGCAGTCCCAGGGGACAGGTCGGAACGGACAGGTGACTCGTTCGCCAAGGCCGGTGGATCGGGGCCGGGGAGGGCGAGCGGCGTGGAGGTGAGGGGCCGGTCTCGCAGTGCGGCGGGATCGGGACCGGGGTGTGAGGAAGGTGGCCGAAGGGGCAGGTCGCGCCATGCGGGGTCCGGCGCGGGCGGATCAGGGCCGGGGAGGGCGGCCGAAGAAGATGATCGAAGGGGCAGGTCGCGTGATGCGGAGGCCGGCGCGGGTGGATCGGGGCCGGGGAGGGCGACCGAAGGAGATGACCGAAGGGACAGGTCGCGCGGCGCGGGCGGATCGGGGCCGGAGAGGGCGACCGCAGAAGACGACCGAAGGGGCAGGTCGAGCGGCGCGGGCGGATCGGGGCCGGGGAGGGCGATTGAAGAAGATGACCGAAGGGACAGGTCCTGCGGTGTAGGCGCGGGCGGGTCGGGCCCGGAGGCGGTGACTTCTATGTCTTCACCAAGATGAGATGGCCGAGGGGGCAGGTCCGAAGCGACAGGTGGGTCGCGCGTGCGAGGCGGATCGTGATCCGGCCATGGGTCTGTCTCAAAAGACAGGTCGGGAGGAACAGCCTCCAAGAAGAGCTCGGGCGGGATGGCGAGCAGGGCGCGGGCCAGGAGCTTGGCGTGGGCAGCGGCGCCGTCCTGCGCGGCGGCGCGGACGAGTTCGGGGCTCGGCGCGACGAGGGCGGCGTCGAGGGCGGCGGCGACTCGCTCGAGCAGGGCGCGCGGCGGCGACATGGGGGCTCAGCGCGCGGCGGCCCGCTCCTCTTCGCGGAGGCGACGCTCGAGCACGAAGGCGCCGAACGGGATGACGCTGGCGATGAAGGCGCCGGCGATCTTCGCCAGCGGCCAGCGCGCGGCGGTCGAGGCCGACAGCAGGGCGAGGATGAAGAGCACGAACAAAAGGCCGTGCGCCCAGCCGACGTAGCGCACCGCCTCGGGGATGCCGGCGGCGTACTTGAGCGGCATGGCGATCCCGAGCAGCACGAGGAACGAGATGCCTTCGAGGAGGCTGACCAGGCGGAACCGACCGATCTCGGTGTTGAGCATCGAGCGTGAAGCTAGCGCGTCCGCGCCAGCGCGACCACCGCTCTGCTGGCTGCGACGATCCGCCGCGGACTCACTGGCAGGGCGGTCTCCCGGCTCGGGGACGACGATCGGCCGCAGACTCACTTGCAGGCGAGTCGTCGATCTCGCGGTCGCACGCGCGGACGAGAATCCGTCCGCGGACTCGCTGGTAGGGACGTTTTTCGTGATCTCGCAGTCGTACACGCGAGGCGACGTTTCGCTGCGGACTCACTGGCTGGGTGGTCGCGGACGGCGATGTGCCTGCGGACGGGCAGGCAGGCGCGGTTCTCGAGATCTCGCGGGGGCACGCGCTGGAAGGGGCCCGGGGGCCCCGGCGGGGCGGGGCGACAGGCCGGGGCGGGTGCGCTAGGCTCGGTCATGGCCGAAGAGCTACAGATCGAAGACATCGTGGTGGGCACCGGCGAGACCGCGGAGCCGGGCAAGCAGGTCAGCGTGCATTACACCGGCTGGCTGGTCGAGGGCGGCACGAAGTTCGACAGCTCGCTGGACCGCGGGCGTCCGTTCAACTTCCAGCTCGGCGCCGGCGACGTGATCAAGGGCTGGGACCAGGGCGTGGTCGGCATGAAGGTCGGCGGCAAGCGCCGCCTGACGATCCCGCACCACCTCGGCTACGGCCGCCGCGGGTTCTCCGACGTGATCCCGCCACACGCAGCGCTGCTGTTCGAGGTCGAGCTGCTGGCCGTAAAGTGAGCACGACTCGAAGCGCGGCGAGCCGCGCGACCGAGGTTGCGATCGACGAGGCGACGAGGGCCCGCGGCTCTCGGCGAGCGCGAGCGCGACTTCGAGGTCGCGCTCGCGGGGCGGCGAGGGCTGGCGCTACTCGGCGAGCGCGAGCACGAACTTGAGGTAGCGGCCCTCGGGGAAGTGCAGCGGGGACGGGTGATCGGGCGGCTCGTGGCGCACCTCGAGCAGCCGCAGCGGGCGACGGGCCTGGCGCGCCGACTCGCTGAGAATTTTTAAGAACATGTCCATCGGGACATGGCTCGAACAGCTGGCGGCGGCGAGCAGGCCGCCGGGGCGGACCTGGCGCAGGGCGCTGGCGTTGAGCCTCGCGTAGGCGGCCTCGGCGGCGCGCACTGCCTTGTGATTCGGCGCGAACGAGGGCGGGTCGACGATGACGAGGTCGTAGGTGGTGCCCGCGGTGTCCTCGAGGAAGGCGAAGGCGTCGGCGGCGACGAAGCCGTGCGCGGCCGGGTCGAGGTCGTTGAGGGCGAAGTTGTCGCGCGCGGCGTCGACTGCGTTGCGCGCGAGGTCGACGCTGGTGACCCGCGGGGCCCCGCCGAGCGCGGCGGCCAGCGAGAAGCCGCCGGTGTACGAGAACAGGTTGAGGGTCTCGCGCCCGCGCGCGACCTGGCGGATCAAGCGCCGGTTCTCGCGCTGGTCGAGGAACATGCCGGTCTTCTGGCCGCGTCGGACGTCGACGTGCATGCGCATGCCGTGCTCGCGGATCTCGACGCGCTCGGGCGGGGCCTCGCCGGCGAGCACGCGCGGGCGCTGGGCCGCGGGCACATCGTCGCCGCCGCGCTGGCCGCTCAGGCCCTTGAACCACAGCGAGCGCGGGCGGACGACGTCGACGATCGCCTCGGTGAGGTCGCCGAGGTGCGGCAGCCAGGCCGGGGTGTCGAGCTTGAGCACGGCGCAGCCGGCGTAGAGGTCGACGACGACGCCGGGCAGGCGGTCACCCTCGCCGTGAAGGACGCGGAAGGCGTCGGTGGCCGCGAGGTCGAGGGTGGTCTGGCGCAGGCGCCAGGCGGCGTCGATGCGCCGGCGCCACAGCGCAGGCCCGGGCTGCTCGTCCTTGCGGGTGCCGACGACCCGCAGGGCGATCGGCGAGTCGGCGTCGAACAGGGCGTGGCCGATCGGCCGCCGACCCTGGCCGAGCAAGGTGACGAAGTCCCCGTGCGGGCGCCGACGACCTCGGGGACGGCGTCGACGTACAGCCACGGGTGGCCGGCTGCCACGTGGCGGGTGAGGCGGTCAGGGACGAGGACGGCGGGCACGCGAGGCCGAGTCTACGCGATCTCGCGCGCAGGGAACCCGGGCCCGCGGAGGCGCTCGCGACAGCGACGTGAGCAGAGCGGCGCCGCGGTAAGAGCCGGCGCGGGGCGCTCCCGGGGCGGCTGGCGCCGGACCTGCTGCCTACGCGAAGACGAAAACGTGCCCCGCGCGCTCACGCCGTGAGCAGAGGTTCGGCCGCGCGAAGAAGAGGACGTGCCCCCGCATGCTCGTGAAATCTCTTCCACGGGCGACTCGTCGCGAGCAGAGGATTCGGCCGCGACGCGAAGGAGAGGAATGTGGATCAGCAGCGGTGCGAGGAGCATGTCCGCGCCCGTGCGTGGCGTGCAGCCACGGGCGTGCAGGGAAGACATGCACCGAAGGACATGCATTTCGTCGCCGGCCGCAGGTCCGACTGCGGCCAGCGGTTCGACAGGACATGCCCCGACGAACATGCCCTATTCAACATGCCCTTGCGGGCATGTTTTTTGGAGCATGCCCGATCAGGCAGCCGGCTCGGCGCGGCAGACCTCGTCGGTGTCGAACTCGGCGGTGTAGTCGACGCCGGGGATGGAGAAGCCGCGGGTGCGGGCGTACTCGTCCATGAAGCTCTGGTAGAGCTCGGGGTCGAACGGGTCGCCGGGCTTGCCGGCGAAGAAGCGCCGCGAGAGCTCGGATTGGACGGCCTCGTCGAGCTCGACGTCGTCGAGACGGACCAGGCCCTCGGCGTCGACCACGGGCTCGCCGCCTGCAGGCAGCTTGTCGCGGAACAGGCGGAGCATGGAGGCGAGCGGGTCCTCGAAGCGGTCGCCGAGGACGTCGCGGACGAGGGCCATGTAATAGGGGACTCCGGGGATCCCGCCGGACGCCTCGGTGACGACCGCGGGGCCTTCGACCGCGACGGCGCGGCCGTTCACGCGCGCGCGCAGGACCGCGTCGATGGCCCGGGTGTAGAACTCGAGGTCGGCCTTGGCGAGGCCGATCAAGCCGTTGCGGTAGACGGCGGCGTTGAGCGGGTTGCCGCGGTACGAGATGGTCGCCAGCGTGAAGCCCGGCGCCAGCAGGTCCTGCTGCAGCAGCGCCTCGATCCACTGCTCGACGATCCGCCCGCCCATGACGAACTGGGTGGCCACGGCCTCCTCGGGGCTGCCCGGCGGCAGCTCGAGCTCGACCAGCTTCGGCGCGTCCTCGGGCGTCTCGCCGCGGCCGCTGAAGGTGCGCACCGTGGCCGGCTTGCCGAGCGGCCTGAGGGCGCTCTGGACCGGCTTGCCGGTGCGTGGGTCGGTCGCCCGCGGGGCCGCCAGCGCCCACACCAGGCCGTGCAGCTTGCCGCCGAAGTGCTCGCGGATCTCCTGGATCGCGGCCGCCAGCACGGCCGGGTCGAACGCGTCGCCGAGGACGGTGCGGTGCACCGTCCCGCGGGCCCGCAGGCGCCGCTCGATCGCCAGAGTGCGGTGGAACCCGGGCGAGCCGATCTTGCGCAGCTTGTTGGAGCTCTCGGGCTGCGGCGCGGGGTCATAGGAGACGTTCAGCGTATGTGCTCCGAGACATGTCCCCAAGACCACACGCGCGGCGCTGCCGAAGCCGCCCGAGCCGCCGATCACCAGCCAGGCGCCGGGCTCGCCGCCCCCGCGCGACAGGCCGCTGGCGGCGGCGCGGTCGACCAGCGCCTCGGCCGAGCGCTGAACACCGACCGGATGGAAGTTGCCGGGGTGGATGACGTGGCCGAGCGAGGGCACGAAGCGGAACTGGAACTTCGGGACAGCGAGGCGCATGACGGGGCGCCTTCTACCACGCCCGCGCCGCCGCCGGGGAGCGCGGGGCGAGGGCGCGCATCCGCAGGCGCGACCGGGCCTGCGCGGGCGCGCTGGCGTTCGCACGCGCGTGCGGACGGCCGTGCTGCGGGCGCGGACGGCGCAAAGCGGTCGCGCGACGCAGGTTCAGGCGGGCCGCAGAGCAGTGTGAGACGCGTCGGAGTGGGGCGGAGCGTGACGGGGATCCGCGGTGGTCGAGCGGAGGTCTCGAGTCATGCTGCAGGTCATGGCCAACATCAGCATCCGCCGTTCAAACGCCCTGGGGAAGGCGATGGCGCGGCAGAAGACCGAGTCCCTGGCCCTCAGCATGGAGGCGAAGCTGGGGATCCGCTGGCACTGGAGGGGCGATCAATTGAACTTCGACACGCCGCGCGGCGCGGCGCGCGGGACCTCGGGGACGGTCAGCGTCGATGACACCAGCGTGCGCGTGGAGATCGACCTGCCGCTGGTGCTGCGCGGGTTCCGGGGCGCCGTCGAGGGCAAGATCCAGGACGAGCTCGATCGCCTGCTGCGATAGCGCGGCGGACAATGGACAATGTTCTTCGGGACATGTCCCGGAGTTTTTTTGCGCTCACACCTTGGCAGCGACCGCCTTGAGGCGGGCGGCGGTGAGCACCTGACGCACGCGCGCCAGCTCGCGCCAGGGGTCGCGGTGCAGCTTGGCGAGGCGGGCGACGGTGCTCTCGAGGTCGTAGGCCTGGGGCGTGGTCAGGCCGGCCAGCTCGTTCCAGCGCAGCGGGACGGACACCGAGGCGCCGGGGCGGGCCCGCGGCGAGTAGGCGGCGACGCTGGTGGCCTTGCGGTCGTTGCGGAGGTAATCGACGTAGATCTTGCCGCGGCGCTTGTGCTTGGAGGCGACGTCGACGAAGTGCTCGGGGTCGGCGAGGCTGAACTCGTGGGCGATCGCGCGGGAGAACGCCTTGACCTCGGCCCAGCTCTGGCGACCCGCGGTCAGCGGGACGACCACGTGCAGCCCCTTGCCGCCGGTGGTTTTTAAGAAGCTGTCGAGGTCGAGCTGGGCGAGGCGCTCGCGCATGGCCACGGCTGCGCCTTTGACCATGTCCCACGGGACATCCTCGGCGGGGTCGAGGTCGAGGACCATGCGGTCGGGGGCGTCTGGGTCGGCGACTGTGGCGCCCCAGGCGTGCAGCTCGAGCGCGCCGATCTGGGACAGGCCGATCAGGCCGCGGGCGTCGCGGACGTAGACGTAGGCCGGCTCGTCGTCGTCGTCGAGGTCGATCGCCTGGATGCCGTCGGGCAGGTCGTGCTTCATGTGGCGCTGGAAGAAGCACGGCTTGCCGATGCCGTCGGGGCAGCGCACCAGGCTGAGCGGACGGTCGGCGACCTGCGGGAGGATCCACTCGGCGATCTTCTCGTAGTACTCGGCGAGGTCGCGCTTGGTGATGCCGTCGTCCGGCCACAGCACGCGCCCCGGGTTCGACAGCGGGACGCCGAGGACCTCGAGGCCGCCGGTGCTTTCGGGGGTCGGGGCCGGGGCCTCGCGGTGGACCTGCTTCGGCCGCTTGTCCTCGCGCACCCCCTCGTAGACGGCGTGGCGGATCCGGTCGTCGCGGGTCCACTCGCCGAAGCGGACCTCGACCACGACCTCGGGGCGGACGAATTGGACGTCGCCGAGGCCGGTGGGCAGACGACCGGCGAACGGGGAGCGCGAGGTGTCCTTGTCTGCCAGCAACTTCTTGAGGCGCGCCGCCTCGGCGAAGTCGAAGCCGGTGCCGACCTTGCCGGCGTATTGCAGCTTGCCGTCGTCGTCGAACACGCCGACCAGCAGGGCGCCGAGGGCCCGCGGGCCGCTGCGCGCGGTCGCGTAGCCGCCGACGACGACCTCCTGGCGGCGACCGCACTTGATCTTCAGCCAGTCGCGGGTGCGGCCGCTCCTGTACGGAGCGTCGGCGCGCTTGGCCAGGATGCCCTCGAGGCCGAGCGAGCAGGCGCGCGCGAGCAGCTCCTCGCCGCCGCCGACGATGTGCTCGGACAGGCGCACGCGCCCGGGGGCGTCCTCGGGCGGGAGTAACGCGGAGAGCAGCTGCTTGCGCTCGAGCAGCGGCAGCGCGCGCAGGTCGTTGCCGTCGAGCCACAGCAGGTCGAACGCGTAGAACACGAGCTCGCCGGGGCGCTCGGCCGCCAGCGCTGCCTGCAGCGGGCCGAAGCGGGTCAGGCCGTCCTCGTCGACGTGAACCAGCTCGCCGTCGACCAGGGCCTGGTGCTCGCCGAGCCGCTTCTGCAGCGATTTGGCGAGCGGGGCGAGCCGCTCGGTCCAGTCCTGCTCGCCGCGGGTGATGAGGCGGACGTCGCCATCTTCGAGGCGCGCGAGCAAGCGGTAGCCGTCGAACTTGATCTCGTGGCACCACGCCTCGCCGGCCGGGAGTTTTTCGATCAGAGTGGCCAGCTGCGGGGCGACGCGCTCGGGGAGCGGGCGCTCGGGTGATTTTTTTCCCGAGGCGGCGCGCTTCTTGGCGGACTTCTTCTTGGCCGCGCGCGGCCGCTTGGTGGTCTTCTTCGCGGCCTTCTTGGCCGCGGTCTTCTTGGCGGCGGTCTTCTTGCTCGCTGCTTTTTTGGCGGTCTTCTTCGCCGTCGGCGGGCGCGCGGGCTCGTCGGATTTCTTCGCGGCCGACTTCTTCTTGGTCGCCTTCTTCGCCGTGGGCAGGCGCGCGGGCTCTTCGGATTTCTTCGCGGCCGACTTCTTCTTCTTGGTCGCGGGCTTCTTGGCGACAGCCTTGACTGCAGCGTTGGCGGCGTCGCGCTTGGCCGGCTTGTTGCCGCCGGCGCCTCGGATCGACTTGTTGCTCGGCTTGTCCGCGGCCGTCTTGTTGGTCGTCTTGCGCGGCTTCTTCTTGCCCGGCTCGCCGGCGGCGATCTCCTCGACCGTGCGGCCGCTGACGACGCTCTCGGGTCGGTCGCGCACGAGGGCCTCGCCGTCGTCGCTGGCCTCCTCGTCGTCCTCCTTGATCAGCAGCCAGTTGTCGTGGTCGTCGTCGCGGCGGCCGTGCATGCGCACCAGGGTGTAGGAGCCCTGCAGCTTGTGGCCGTCGAAGCGGAACTTGAGCTTGCCGGCGCGGTAGTCGGCGCGCGCGTCGCCCTCGGGGTACCAGCGGCCGCGATCCCACAGGACCACGGAGCCGCCGCCGTACTCGCCCTGCGGGATGGTGCCCTCGAATTCACCGTACTCGAGCGGGTGGTCCTCGACATGGACCGCGAGCCGCTTGTCGTGCGGGTCGAGGCTCGGGCCCTTGGGGCAGGCCCAGCTCTTGAGCACGCCGTCGATCTCGAGGCGGATGTCGTAGTGAAGGCGCCGCGCGGCGTGCTTGTGGATGATGAACTCGCCCTGCGCGCGGCTCCTGGGCGACTTCCCGCGCGGCTCCGGAGTGACGGCGAAGTCGCGCTTCCGATGGTAGCGCGCGAGCGACATCAGGCCGCCTTTCGGCGGGACGTCTTGGCCCGCTTGGCCGTCTTCTTGCGGTTGGTGGCGGAGGCCTTCTTGGCCTTCGCCGGGCGCGGGTTACGGGCCGCCGTGCGCTTCGGCTTGTTCTTCTGCTTGTCGGCCGCCTCGGCGGAGGCCTTGCCGCCGCCCTGGAGGCTCTTCTTGAGCAGCGCCATCATGTCGACCACGTTGGTCGCCGGCGCCTCGGCCTCGACGTCGACCTCCTCGACCTCCTCGCCCTTCCACTTGCGCTTGATGAAGGCCAGGAGCTCGTCGCGGTAGGTGTCCTTGAACTCCTCCGGCTTGAACTCGGCGGTCATCTCGTCGATCAGCCGCTCGGCCATCTTGAGCTCGGGCGCCGAGATCTTCGGGGCGTCCTTGCCGGTCGGCAGGTCGTAGTCGGCGAGCGAGTGCAGCTCGTGGCTGTAGCGCAGCAGCTCGAGCACGAGGGCGTCGTCCTTGACCATCACCGCCGCCAGGCTCTCGCGGGTGCGGATGACGACCCGGGCGATGCCGACCTTGCCCGACTTGCGCAGCGCCTCGCGCAGCAGCACGTACGGCTTGGCGCCGCGCTTGCCGGGCACCAGGTAGTACGGCTTCTCGAAGTAGGTCGGGTCGATCGCCTCGGCGTCGGTGAACTGGACGATGTCGACAGTCTGGGTCGCCTTGACGTTGGCGCGCTTGAAGTCCTCGTTCTCGAGGATCACGTACTCGCCCTTCTTGACGGCGTAGCCCTTGACGATGTCGTCCCAATCGACCGGCTCGCCGGTCTCGCGGTTGTACCGCTGATAACCGACGGGCGACATGTCGCGCTTGTCGAGCAGGTCGAAATTGAGCTCGTCCCGCGATTCAGCGGAGTACAGCCCGACGGGGATCTGCACGAGACCGAAGCCGATGGTTCCTTCCCAAATTGCTCTGGCCGCCATGCCGGGCTTGTTAGCGCGCGAGGCCGCGCTGTCAAGCCGCCCGGCCTGTCAGATGCGGCCGAGGCCCGACGAACGCTCGCGTTCGCGGCGAGTCCGGGAGATGCCGACGAGAGCAGGCTCAGCGCGGCGGCAGGGCCCTCGGCCCCAGGGCGGTGATCACGCCCGCGGGCCCTGCAGGCCGCGCGGCGGTCGCGGACGCGGCGGCGAGGCCAGGGCCTCGCGACAGGACGGAGATGTCCCGGGGGACAGGTCGGCTTGACACAGGCGACCCGGTGGCGGTCAGCTCGCAGCATGCTCCGCCCCGCGTGGTTCCTCCCTGTCGTCCTGTCGGCCTGCGGCGGCGCCTCGGGAGCGACGGCCGGCGGGAGCGAGTCGGAGACCGGCGCGAGCACGACGACCACGGGCGCGGCGCCGACCACGAGCGAGGCGCCGGGGACCACGAGCCCGGGGACGGCCGAGCCGACGAGCTCGACCGCGACGAGCACGACCTCGACGAGCTCGACAGTGACGACCTCGGAGCCGACGACGACGACGGACGCGACGACGGAGGACGCGACGACGGAGGACGCGACCACGGGGGACGAGGCGAGCGGGCCGCGCTATCACGAGGTGCGGCAGAAATCGTCGCACAACGCGTTCCAGCGGCACGAGGCGCTGTTCGACCAATTCGTGTACCACCGGATCCGCTCGCTCGAGTTCGACATCTTCACGAGCAAGGCGTTCGAGTCGGCGCTGACCGGCGATTGGTTCGTCTATCACATCGACGTGATCGACGACGACACGCACTGTCGCACCCTGTCGCAGTGCCTCGGCCAGGTGGCCGCGTTCGCCCGCGCGGTGCCCGAGCACGAGGTCGTCACTGTGTGGATCGACTTAAAAAACGGGTTCGGCGACGGGCACCAGCCGGAGGACCTCGACGCGCTGCTCGCGGCCGCGTTCGCCGACGCGCTGGTGCGGCCTTCGGAGCTGCTGGCGGCCTGCCCCGGGGCGACGACGCTGCAGGAGGCGGTGACGACCCGCGGGTGCACGTGGCCGCATCTCGAGAGCTGGCGCGGGCGGGTGATCGTGATGCTCACCGGCGGTGACCTCGCCGATCCGTCGGGACCGCTGGCGACCTACGTCGGCGCCGACGCCGGGGCCCGCGCGGCCTTCGTCGCCCCGGGGCTGAGCGACGCGCAGGATCTGTTCACGCATCCGGAGGCGATCGTGCACAACCTCGAGTTCGGGGACGTGGCAGTGGCCTATGCGGTGCGGTCGGCCGGGATGGTCAGCCGCGTGTGGGTGGTCGACGACGAGGACGCGTGGGCGGCGGCGGCGGGGACGGGGGTGAATCACATCGCCACCAACCAGATCAACCGCGGCGAAGATCCATGGGCGAACACGGCGGGGCCGCAGGGTTGGCCGTTCGAATGCATCGACGTCTGCGAGGCGCCGGCGAGCGAGTCGGCGGCGATCGTGACGCTGACGGTCGACTCGGGCGACCTGTGGGACAGCAGCGACGAGGGGCTGTTCGCCGCTGTGGAGGCCGGGGCGGGCGAGGTGGTGTGGACTGCGGCGATCGCCGCGCCGAACAGCCACGTCGAGCCGTGGGCCAAGGCGTGCCTGGCGGCCCGCGCGGGGCTCGCGGCCGACGCGGCGTACCTGGCGATCTGTCGGCCCGCCGACGAGCATCCGCTGCGGGTGCAGCTGCGCGAGGCGGCGGGGGCGGGCACGGAGGCGTTCGAGTTCGCGGGCGTGTCGGGGTTGACGGGCGAGTCGCCGGCGTTCGTGCGGCTCGAGCGGACGGCCGACGGGACCTGCGTGCGCGGGCTCGGCTCGAGCGACGGGGTGGGCTGGACGGCGATCGCCGAGCACTGCTTCGCGGAGCCGCTGACACATGTCGGACTGGCGGCGGCGTCGCACGGGGCGGGCTCCCTGCCGCTGCTGTTCGTGGCGCCGACGGCGACCCCGGGCGGGCCGGTGGTGGCGACCGATCTGGCCCTGACGTCGCTCGGGGCCGGCGTCGGCGGGGCCGCCGACGGCTGGTGAGGATGTCTCGAAGGACAGGTGCGCCGGCGAGCGAGGTCGGCAGGCCACGCGACGGAGGCGCGCGGCTCCGGTAAGCTCGTCCACCATGACTCACGACGAGCGCGACTCCGGGCGACTCTGGCAGCGTGTGCGGGATCGACTGGCGACGGCGGTGCGCGGGCGCTTGCCCGATCCGCCGCCCGACCTGCAGCTGCTGCGGGTCAGCTGCGAGGTGGCGCCGGCCGCCCTCCGACCGCTGCTCGAGGCGCGCCGGCTGACCGAGGCGATCCTCGGCGAGGCGCGGCCGAAGCCGCCGGACCGGGCCAAGTCGCTGCGCCGGCGCACCCTGTTCGGCGAGGCGCCCGAGCGGGCCACCGAGGCGGTGCTGGTCGAGCTGTGGAATCACCTGGCCCAACAGCCAGGTTCGCGGTGGGTCGTGGTGTTCGACGCGGTCGAGCAGGCCGACGAGGCGACGCTGGCGGCGCTGACCCAGATCGTGCGGCGGCAGGGGTGGCTGCAATTGCCGCTGGTGCTGGTGTTCCACGGCGAGCCGAAGGAGGCGGCGGCCGAGCTGCTGCTGGCGGTGCGGACGCGCGACGCGGCGGGGGTGCTGCGCGGGGAGGAGCCGCCGAGCGGCGAGGCGCAGGCGATCCAGTGGCGCACGCTGCCGCCGGAGGTGCTGCGGGTGCTGCGGGCGGGCGCGCTGATCGGGCCGGGCTTCGAGACGCGGATCGTCGCCGACCTGCTGTCGCTCGAGCCCGTGGTGGTGCTCGAGCTGCTGCAGCAGGCGACCGACCTCGGCCTGCCGGTCGAGGATCGCGGCGAGGGGCGGTTCTCGCTGCCGACGTCGGCGCTGACGGCCCTTTCGACGTCCTTGATGCCGTCGCTGGCGCAGGCGTGGCACCGCAAGCTCGGGCGCCTGCTCGGGGCGCGCGCCGGCGAAGAAGTCGCGGGCGCAAGGCCGCCGCGGCCGCCCGTGCCCAAGCCGCGCGGGAAGATCCCCAGCGCCGCCCACGTCGCCGAGATCATCGACCTCTCGGCCGAGGTCGTCGACCTGGTCGACGAGACCGGCCTCGCCGCGCAGGTCGCCAGCGAGATGGCCGCAGGGACAGGTGTCGACAATGCCGCCGGCGAGGCGGGGGCACCGAGCGACGTGTCCGCGGGGACAGGTGCAGGTGATTCGACGGAGGTGTCCGAAGGGGCAGGCGGCACGACCGATGCCCCGAAGTGGACCGTGCCGCGCCAGGGCGAGCGGTCGGGGCCGATCGACGTGTCGCTGGGGGCGAGCTCGTTGAAGGGGATGCGGGCGACGAGCTCGGACATGACCTCGGAGACAGGTGTGAAGGAGCAGGTGGAGGAGCGCCCGGCGGGCTGGTCGCCGGCGCGGCGCAAGACGATCTTCGCGGCGCCGGCCGTCGAGCCGCGGGCGGAGGAGGCCGATCCGGCCGGCTGGGGGGCGCCGTCGCGGGTGGTGCCGACGCGGCTGGAGGACCCGCTGGTCGACGAGGCGCGGGCGGCCGAGCACATGCGCCTGGCGGGAGAGTTCGACGCGGCGGCGCAGCACCTGTGCGAGGCGGCGCGCAAGGCCGCGGAGATGGGGGCGCCGCAGGCCGCGGCGCAGCACGCTCAAAACGCGCTGTCGCTGCTGGCGACGCTGCCGGCCAGCGCGACGCGGCGGCTGTTGCGGGTGCAGGCGTTGATCGAGCTCGGGCGGCTGCAGTGGCAGTCGGCGGGCTACGAGTTCGGGTTCACGCTGACGCAGGCGCAGGCGACCCTCGACACCGCGCGCGCGGAGCTCGGCGCCGACGCCCCGGTCGTGCTGGGGGCCGACCTGGCGCAGGCGATCGCCGGGGTGTGCTTCGACCTCGGCGATCCCGGCTCGCTGGGGCGCGCGCACGCCGAGCTGGTCGCGGCCGGGAGCATGCTGCAGGCCGCCGGCGACGCGATCGGCGCGGCCTGCCTGCTCAACGACCAGGCGGCGGTGCTCGTGCGCATGGGCGACCCGGGGCGCGCGCTGCAGCTGCTCCGGCAGTCGCGCAAGGTGTTCGACCCGCACGTCAACAGCGACCCGGTGGCCCTGCGCGAGCTCGCCGAGACCGAGCATCTGTTCGCCCGTCTGCCGTTGCACGCGCAGCTGCGGGCCGGGCGCGAGGCGGAGGGCTTCGAGATGGGGCTCGACCACGCGCGGGCGGCCGAGCGCGCCTATCGCGACCTCGGCGAGGTCCGCGAGCTCGGGCGCGTGTGGGAGACGATGGGCCGCCTCGAGCTGCGCGCCGGGCGGACCGAGACTGCCAAGCAGCGCTTCGACGCGGCGGCGGAGGTGCAGACCCAGCTCGGCGACCTGACCGGCCTGGCTCAGACGACGGAGGGGCTGTCGCAGGTGCTGGCGCTGCTCGGGCGCGACGCCGAGGCGGTGACGCTGCTGCGCGACTCGGTGGTGTTCAACCGCGACAAGGGCTCGCCGCTCGGGCTGCAGCGGAACCGCAGCGCGTTCACCGAGCTGTCGGAGCGGCTGGCCCAGCGGGCGGAGCACGCGGCAGGCCTGCAAGAGGTGGCGATCCTGCTGTCGGCCGGCGAACGCGAGCTCGGGGCCTTGCTGCAGCCGTCGGCATAGGCAGCCGGATCGCCGCCGCGCGGCCGACAGGCGGATCGTTCACCCGACGTCGCCGCACCTCGGCCGTCAATGTCATGAGCCGCCGCGAGGCATGACATTGGCGGCCGCGCCGGCGTACGCTGGCGGCGGAGGTTGGTCGTGATGCGAGACGAGGACTCCGCGAGGATGATGGCGGCGGTGCGTGATTTGGGCCCGACGATCGCCGGGCGAGCCGGGGAGATCGATGGATCGCGGCGGGTGCCGCCGGACCTGCTGGCGCAGCTCGAGGCGGCGGGGCTGCTGCGAATGTTCGTACCGCGCAGCCACGGCGGGGCCGAGCTCGAGCTGCGCGCGGGCCAGGAGATCTTCGAGGCGCTGGCGCGGCTCGACGGCTCGACGGCGTGGACGGTGATGATCGGCGCCGAGAGCCCGCAGGTGCTGGCGCTGCTGCCCCGGGCGCGCTTCGACGCGATCTACGCCGCCGGCCCCGACGTGGTGCTGGCCGGCGGCTCGAGCGTGCAGGGCGAGGCGCACGTGGTCGAGGGCGGCTATCGCGTGACCGGCAAGTGGGCGTTCGCCAGCGGGTGCGAACATTGCGACTGGATGATCGGCAACTGCGTGGTGGTGCAGGACGGTCAGCCGCGCGCGGGCGCGGCCCCGGGGACGCCCGAGCTGCGCGGGATGATCTGGCCGGCCGCGGCCGGGCGCGTCGTCGACTCGTGGCACGTGCTCGGCATGCGCGGCACCGGCAGCCACGACATCGCGGTCGAGGCCCAATTCGTACCGGCCTCCGATTCGCTCGACCTGTTCGCCGGGGCGCCTTCGGTCGCCGGCCCGAACTTCGTCGCGCCGGTGCTGCACATCCTGGCCCACATGGCCGCGGTCGCGGTCGGCGTGGCCCAGGGCGCGCTCGACGAGGTGGTGACGCTGGCGCGAGGCGGCAAGAAGCGGGTGTTCGCCCGCGCGTCGCTGGCCGAGTCGCCGGTGTTCCACATCCACCTCGGGCGCGCCGAGATGGACGTGGCCGCCGCGCGCGCGCTGGTGCGGGCGACGAGCGAGGAGTTCTGGGCGGCGTGCGTGGCCGACCCGGCCGCCGTGCCTGCCATCGTGCCGCGGCTGTCGGCGATGCTGGCGTGGGTGGTGGAGACGTGCACCCGCGTGGTCGACGCCTGCTACCGGGCGGGCGGCGCCGGGGCGGCCCGCGACGCCTCGCCGCTGCAGCGCCGCTTCCGCGACATGCACACGCTGTCGCAGCACGCGGTGGCCGCGGAGGGCTTCCTCGGCCAGGTCGGCGCGCTGCGGCTGGAGCAGCCGGCGGGCTTCTGGAGCTGACGCCGCGGCCCGCGCTGGGATGTTTTAAAAGACATGTCCAGACAGACATGTAGATCCGAGCCCGGGCGGTCGCGTCGCCCGGGCGGCAGCGCGGCGCCCGCGCTCGCCCGCACGCGGGGCCATGGGCCGTGAGTCGGCCGGGGCTGCGCCGGGGCCCGGGCGCGTGATACCTCTGGGCGCCGTGATCGACGCGCTCGAGCTTGTCCGCCCCGACGACTGGCACCTCCACCTGCGCGACGGCGTCGTCCTCGCCGACGCGGTGGCCCACACCGCGCGGCAGTTCGCGCGGGCGATCGTGATGCCCAACCTGAAGCCGCCGGTCACGCGGGTCGAGGACGCGGCGGCTTACCGCGAGCGGATCGTCGCCGCAGTGCCGCCGGCGCTGGCTGGGCGGTTCACGCCGCTGATGACGCTGTACCTGACCGACGCGACGCCGCCGGAGGAGGTCGCCCGCGCCCGCGACTGCGGCTTCGTGCACGGCGTCAAGCTGTACCCGGCCGGCGCGACCACCAACTCGCAGTCGGGCGTGACCGACCTGGCGCGGGTGTTCCCTGTCCTCGAGGCCATGCAGCAGCTCGGCCTGCCGCTGCTGGTCCACGGCGAGGTCACCGACCCGAGCGTCGACGTGTTCGACCGTGAGGCGGTTTTTCTCGAGAGGCAGCTCGCACCGCTGCTGGAGCGCCTGCCCGACCTGCGCGTGGTCGTCGAGCACATCACCACCGCCGAGGCCGTCGCCTTCGTCCGCGCCGCCGGCCCGCGCGTGGCCGCGACGATCACCGCGCACCACCTGCTGTACAGCCGCAACGCCATGTTCACCGGCGGCGTGTGCCCGCACTACTACTGCCTGCCGGTGCTGAAGCGCGAGCGCCACCGCGAGGCGCTGGTCGAGGCCGCGACCAGCGGCGAGCCGAAGTTCTTCCTCGGCACCGACAGCGCCCCGCACCCGCGCCGGGCCAAGGAGAGCGCCTGCGGCTGCGCCGGCATCTTCACCGCCCACGCGGCGCTCGAGCTGTACGCCGAGGCGTTCGAGCGCGTAGGGGCGCTGGAGCGGCTGCAGGGCTTCGCCAGCGAGTTCGGCCCGCGCTTCTACGACCTGCCGGTGAACCGCGACAAGGTGCGGCTCGAGCGGGCGACCTGGGAGGTGCCGGCCGCCTATCCCTTCGGCCAGGACGAGCTGGTGCCGTTGCGCGCCGGCGAGCAGCTCGCCTGGCGCCTGGTCGATTGAGCTCTTTTCAAAGGGCATGTCCTTCGGGGCATGTTCCCGGGAGCATGCTGCGAAGGACAGTTCAGCGCCCGGTGAGCAGGTGTTCGCCGCCGCGGCCGCCCTCGTGGGCGCGGACGGGCGGGAGCTGGCCGGTGGCGATCCAGTAGCGGAGGTACCGGGCGATCAGCGCCCGGTCCATGGCGACGAAGCGGACGCCGCTGCCGGCGAGCGCCTCGTTGGTGTTGCTGGTGTCGTACTGCGGCATGTCCTCGTAGAGCTCCCAGCGGGTCAGCTCGTCGCGGTAGACCCGCTCGAACAGCATCGGCAGCAGCGAGCACAGCGGGTTGTCGCGCTCGCGGGCGTCGCGGATGGTGCGGTCGACCCACTGCGCGTAGGTCCACTGCCCCAGCGAGTAGCCGAACTCGCAGATCATGGCGAAGAACTGGTTGAGGTCGGGCGACTGGCGCAGCTCGGGCGGGACCAGGTGATAGGCGCGGCCGTGCGTGCCCGCGGCGCCGGCGATGTGGAGGATCGACCGACTGACGAAGTCGACCGGCACGAACTCCTTGCGCTGCCGCGGCAGGTCCGGGTAGCCGCCGATCTGCACCGCGCCGCGCACCGAGCGGCCGACGAAGTCGTCGGCGTTGCCGGCCCCGCTGCGGCTGTCGCCCATGATGAAGCCCGGGCGGTAGACCGTGACCGGCAGCCCGAGCGCGCCCGCCGACCACACCGCCTTCTCGGCGACCCACTTGCTCGCCGAGTAGCCGATGTCGAGCACCAGGTACTGCAAGTGGTCGTCGAGCGGGTCGTCCTCGCGGACCACCCGCTTGCCGCCGAAGAACCCGCTCGGGCCGAACACCGCGATCGACGACACGTAGTGCAGCGGCTTGAGCCGACCGGTGGCGGCGAATCGCAGCACCTCGAGCGTGCCGCCGACGTTGGTCGCGCGGTGGGCCGCGTAGGGCTGGACGTAGTTGACCTGCGCGCCGGCGTGGAGGACCGCGTCGACGCGGCCGGCGAGCGCGGTGAAGGTCGCCTCGTCGAGGCCCAGGCGCGGCCGGGACAGGTCGCCGAGGACGGCCTCGATGCGCGCGGCGAACTGCGGCTGCCACAGGCCGTACTTGGCCAGCGCCTGTTTCAGTCGGACCATCCCTGCGTGGTGGTCGGGTGCGCGCACCAGGCAGTGCACGCGGGCCTGCGTGTGCGTCAGCAGGTCGCGCAGCAGGAAGGCGCCCAGGAAGCCGGTCGCGCCGGTCAGGAACAGCTCGCCGGTGCGCCACGCGTCAGCCGCGGGGCGCGGCTGCTCGGCCGCGCGGACGATGAGGTCGCGGACGTCGTCAGGGATGCGGGCGTCTGCCTGCCACGTCTCCGGGCCGACCACTGTGGCGCTGCGGATCGCCTCGCCGCGCAGCGCTCGTCGCAGCTGGGCCGCGAACTCGCGCAGCGTGCCGGCCTCGTACAGCGCGTAGACCGGGAAGCGGACGCGGTAGACGTCGCGCACTCGCAGCACCAGGCGCGCGGCCAGCAGCGAATTGCCGCCGAGGCGGAAGAAGTCGTCCTCGGGCAGGACCACCGGCACGCCCAGGAGGTCGGCCCACAGCGTCGCCAGCTCGCCGATCAGCGGATCGTGCGTGGCAGCGAGCATCGCATTGAGGCTGAACACCCCCGAATGCGCCTGGCCGGCGACCAGCGCCTTGCGGTCGACCTTGCCGTTGGCGTTGAGGGGCAGGGCGTCGAGCTCGACGAACCGCGACGGTACCATGAATCGCGGCAGCTTCTGCTGCAGGTGCTCCTGCAGCAGCGAGGCGCGGAAGCCGGCGCGATCGCGCGGGACCACGTGGGCCACCAGCGATTTGTCGCCGCTCGGGCTCTCCTGCACCGTGACCGCCGCGGCGGAGACCATCCCGCTGGCGAGCAGGGCTGCTTCGATCTCCTCGAGCTCGATGCGATGACCGCGGATCTTGACCTGAAAATCGGTGCGTCCGACGAATTCGACGAGGCCATCGGGGCGCCAGCGGACCTGGTCGCCGGTGCGGTACAGACGAATCGGCGCAGCTCCTGTCAATCCTGCCAGTGAGACGAAGCGCTCGGCGGTGAGCTCGGGGCGATTCAGGTAGCCGCGGGCCAGGCCGTCGCCGCCGATGTAGAGCTCGCCGAGCTCGCCGACGCCGACCGGCCGCTGCTGCTCGTCGAGGACGAAGGCCAGGGTGTTGCTGATCGGGCGCCCGATCGGCACGTTGAGGCCGGCCGCGCGCTCCCGGTCGAGCTCGCAGGTGACCGCGAAGGTGGTGCTCTCGGTCGGGCCGTAGCCGTTCAGCAGGTGGCGCGGCGGGGCGGCCTCCAGGACCGCGCGGATCGCCTCGGCGTTGAGCTTCTCGCCGCCGACCAGGAGGTAGCGCAGCGACGCGAACGCGTCGGGGCAGACGCCGGCGACCAGGTTGAACAGCGCGGTCGTCAGGAACATCACCGTGACGCCGCGGGCGGCCAGCTCGGACTTCAGTTCATGGGGGTCGAGGGCGCGCCGGCGGGGAATGAGGACAATCGCGGCGCCGTTGAGCAGCGCGCCCCAGACCTCGAAGATGGCGGCGTCGAACGAGAAATTGGCGATCTGCGCGACCCGGTCGGTCGGCTCGAACTGCACGTAATTGGTGCAGAGCACGAGGCGGCTGACCCCGCGGGCGACGATCTCGATGCCCTTCGGTTTGCCGGTCGAGCCCGAGGTGTAGAGGATGTGCGTGCGTTGCTCGGGGCCGCCTTGGACCCGCGGGAAGGTCGGCGGGTTGCGTTCGAACTGCAGGCGCTCGCGGTCGACGCACAGCTCGCGCCGGCCGCCCAGCTCGAGCCCGAAATGTCGGCGGTCGGTGAGTACCAATTCGACCCCGGCGTCGGCGATCATGAACTCCAGCCGCTCCCGCGGATAATCGGGGTCGAGCGGGACGTAGGTGCCGCCGACCAGGCAGATCGCCACCTGGGCGACGATCTGCTCGATGCGCGGACTCATGAAAACCCCGACAGGCGTCTCCAGGCCGACGCCAGCGGCCTTCAGCGCGTGCGCCATCTGACTCGCGCGACGGTCGAGCTCCGCGTACGACAGCCGCTCCTCGCCGGCATCCACTGCCAGCGCATCCGGGCGGCTCCGAACCTGTCGCGCCAGCAGCTGCGCGAGCCCCTCCGCGTTCGGATATGGGGAAAAACCGCCGGTCCACGCTGCGTCGATGGGGGGGGCGTCAAACTCCTTCATTCCAGTCCTCCGGCGAATCGAGGTCACGACGGCGGGCGCAGGCCACGGCCGTCCCAGCGTCTTGATCCTGTCTTGATTATATAGACTACTATGATTTAATCATGCACAATTTTCGGCCCCCGCAGGCGTGCCCCTGGCGTCCGCCCGCGACCGACGTGTGGGTGAGCACTTTTGCCACTTTGTTACTATTGCACGGGCCTGATTCCACTCATGCGTCTGTGGCAATCACCACACCAGCGGTGACCGCCACACATCGGCCGCGCCTCGCGCAGCGCCGAAAGCGGCCGCAAGCCCCCGCCGACGGCCGTCCGACGAATGCTCGCACGACGTCCTGGGTCGATTCGACCCCACGGCGCACCGGGGGTGTTGCCACCCCAGAATGTACTGACAGCGGCGTCAGCCTTGCTGCATGGCGAACGCGATGCCGCTCTGCAGGGTCGCGCGAGTGACGATGCCCTCGAGATTCGTCCCGAGGTTGACCAAAGTCTGCGCGACGTCGGGGCGGATCCCCGTGAGAATCACCTCGGCCCCGAGCAACCGCACCGCGCGGGCGGCCTTCAGCAGCGCGTCGGCGACCTGCGTGTCGACCACGGCCACGCCGGTGATGTCGAGGATCGCGGTGCTGGCCCGGGCCTCGCTGATACCCGAAAGCAGGGTGTCGATGATCCGCTGGGCCCGCGCCGCGTCGACCGAGCCGATCAGCGGCATGGCCACGATCTTGCCGCTGATCGGGATCAGCGGCGTCGACAGCTCGGCCAGCGTCGCCGCCTGCACGGCGATCACCTCCTCCTGCAGCCGGCGGCGCTCGTCCTCCTCCCGCTTGCGATCGGTGACGTCGACCCCGAACGACACCACCTCCTGCAGCGAGCCGTCGGCCCCGAAGCGGTGATACGAGTTCCACGCCAGGACCCGGCGCTCGCCGGTGTGCGACTCGATCATCAGCTCGTAGTCGCTGACGTCCCCGCCCTCGGCCGCGATCTTGAAGTACTCCTCGACCGCAGGGTACAGGTCGCCCGGGTACAGCAGCGGCATGATGTTGGTGCCCGCGATCTGCTCGGTCGTCTTGCCGATCAGCCGCTCGCACGTGGCGTTGGCGTAGATCATCCGCCCGTCCGGGGTCATCCGCGAGATGAAGGCAGGCGCGTGATGCACGACGTGCTTGAAGACGTCGCGCTCCTGCTCGAGCGACGCGACGCTGCGCTCCAACTCCGCCACGCGCCGCCGCAAGGCCTGGATCTCGGTGTCGGATTCCGGGTGGTTGGAGGCGCTTTTGTCGTTCATCGGAACCGCTCCGACCCGGCGTGCGGGCCACAATCCAGGGTATATAGCCGGCTCCGCGCTGACCAGCCCCCCCTCGATTGGTGAACAGCGCTCTCTGCGGTCGCGCAGGCGCCTACGCGATCGCTTCCGCGCGAGGTCGGTGCCGCGGCGGTATCATCGTACATACGGTGTTATGATCAATACATTGTTCTGCGCAGTACAATGCATGTTTGTTCGCACATGTGTGAACAGACATTGAACAGGTTTCAACGCGCCTGCGAATGGGACTGCAGGCGTTGCGCTCGCCGCCAAAAATGCCGCTCCGCCGCAAATTCGCCGCTTCCTCGCGCTCGGCGGGGAGGCCGCGGCGCGCCCCCGCGGCGGGCGCCGAGCCGCGAAAGTTGTGCGAACGCTGTCTCATCCCCTGTGCGATATGGTGGCAGCGACGCGAACGACCAAATCGCACTGATCATACGGATCCATCCGGCTCGTCCGGAGCATCGTCCCGCTCAGGAGCGCAGACCAGGTAAACCCGTGAGCCAGTCTCCGCGCCGCTCCGTACCGTGCAGACTCCGGGTACTGGCCAGGACATTACCCCGGTTCTCCGGCGAATCGCCGGATGTGCCGATCTCCCTGCTGCGCGTCGGGATGAAGGTCTGTTCGCTGCTCGCGCCGCTTCGGCTGTACCCCCGCGCGGCCACGCTCGCGCCCAGCGGGCTCAGCCGCGGCGGAGCGGGCGCCCCGCGGCCTCGAGCACGCGTTCGCGCGGGGGAGCGAGCGTCCCCCTGTCATCCTCACGCGGCTCGCCCCGCGGCCCGCGTGTCGATACCATCTCCACCATGTCAGGACCGCATTTGCGCGATTTCAAGCGCATCGTGTTCTTCACCGGCGCCGGTATGTCGGCCGAGAGCGGCGTGCCCACGTATCGCGGGGCCGGGGGGATCTGGAAGGAATACGACTATCGCCGTTACGCCTGCCAGGAGGCGTTCGTCCGCGATCCCGCGGCAGTGTGGGAGTTTCACAACTACCGCCGCGGCCTGGTGGCTGCCTGCTCGCCGAACCGCGGTCACCACATCGTCGCCCGCGCCGGTGAGCGCTCGGCTCGCGTCACCGTGGTCACCCAGAACATCGACGGTCTGCACGCGCAAGCGGGCAGCCGCGAGATCTGCGAGCTCCACGGCAACCTGTGGCGCGTCCGCTGCGACACGTGCCGCGTCAAGCAGCAGGACGGCCACGTGGTCCGCGAGGAGCTGCGCTGCGACGGCTGCGGCGGCTGGTGGCGGCCCGACATCGTGTGGTTCGGCGACCATCTGCACGAGCCGATCCTCGACGCCGCCCAGGCCGCGATCGAGGGCTGCGACCTGTTCGTCTCGATCGGCACCTCGGCCGTGGTCTACCCCGCCGCCTACCTGCCCGAGTACGCGCGCAAGGCCGGGGCCGTACGCGTCGAGATCAACCCCGACGAGACGCCCGCGTCGTACCTCTACGACGTCCACCTGCGCGGGCCGGCGACGGAGATGCTGGCGCGGCTGGCCGACGGCGACGCGGAGCTGCTGGCGTGACCGCGGTCCGCGCCCCTGAGACGCTGACCACCGCGCGCTTGCGGGGCGCTCGCATCACCGCCGACGACGGGCCGTTCTACCGCGCCGTGTGGCAGGACCCGGCCGTCGCGGCGACGCTCGGCGGCCCGCGCACTCTGGCGCAGATCGACGCGAAGATCGATCGCCTGCTGGCGATGTGGCCGGACCGCGGCTACGGCGTCTACACCCTCCGCGAAGGCGACGTCGCCTGCGGCTACGCCGGCCTGGCCCCGACCGACGCCGGCGGCCGCGAGAGCGTCGAGATCCTCTATGGATTCGCCCCGCAGGTGTGGCGCCGCGGCCTGGCCACCGAGGCCGCAATCGCCCTGGTCCACCTGGCCCTCGCGGCGCTCCGCCTGCCCGAGGTGTGTGGATTCACCTGGACCGAGAACCTCGGCTCCCGCCGGGTGCTCGAGCGCGCCGGGCTGGTCTATCGATTCGACTTCGAGCGCGCCGACCTGCCGCACCGCTATTACAGCCTGTCGCGCGCGTCCTCGTAAACTGCTCAGGGCGCTGCGCTGATGGATTCATCGCACCAGCGAGCTCGGCCTCGGCTCCGCGCGAGGCGCGAGAGTGCCGATGTCGGCGAACTGCAGGTCGATCCGAGAACATGTCTTTTCAGTCATGTCCAAGCAGGCATGACTCGAAAAAGAATCACTCCGGCACGAACACCGCGAACAGGGCCGCGTCGCCGCAGCAGCCGCCGGTGCGGACGGCGCTGTCGAACACGTTGGCGCCGACGGCGAGGTCGACCGCGTGGGGGCCGGCGCCGGGCAGCAGCGCCTCGTTGGCGAGCACCAGGTGGCCCTGGCCGCCCGAGGCCGGCAGCAGCATCTCGGCCTGGTGGAGCACCGCGCCGCCGTCGCGCAGCTGGCTGACGAGGGTCTGCGTCTCGGCGCCGCACACCGCGTTGGGGTTCTTGTCGGGGCTGCCCTCGACCACCGACATCAGCAGCGCCTGCGTCCCCGGCGGCGTGTCGATCGCCAGCGCGAGGATCGGGCTCATCATCGTCTGCCACACGTAGGTCGCCTCGAAGCCCTGCGTCGCGTACCAGCTGGTGTAGGCCACGCGCTCGCAGCCCGGCGTCGGGTCGGCGTACCACACGGTCAGCGTCGAGCCGGTGCGGACCGCCAGCGCGCCGTCGGTGCACGGGGCCGAGCCCTGGTACATCGGCACCTTCACGCGGTCGCTCGCCTCGGTGAGCACGCCGTAGCCGAGGTTCTGCCGGGTCACCGGCTGGTAGCCGCTGCACAGGTCGTCGCCGATCCCGAAGCCGTACTGCGACTCGCCGACCAACACGGTCGCGTTCCAGAAGTGGATCTCCGGCACCGACTGCGTGTGCTCGATCGTCAGGGTCGCGCGGGCGACCGCCGGGCCGCGGTGGCGCAGGGGCACGTCGAACACGTCGACCGCCGCCATCGCTCCGCACGCGAGCAGCACGTCCTGCGCGAGCGTGAAGGTCTCGCTGGTGACCGGCGCGCATTCGCCCGGACCGGTGGTGATCGCCGTGGTCGCGACCTCCGTGGTCGAAGTCGCCTCGCTCGTGCTCGTGTCGCTCGTCGTCGAGGTCGAACTCGACGTCGTCGGTGCAGCGCTCGTGGTCGCGCTCGCGGTCGTCGTGGTCGTGGTCGTGGAAGTCGTCGAGGTCGACGAATTCGCGGTCGTATCGCCGATCGGGCTGCCCCCCGCGCAGGCCGAGGCGATCAGGAGAAGCCCGCACGCGCGCGCGGGTCGATACCTGACTGCGGGGGTCATGCCCCGTCATCGTACGCGAGCGTGGGGGTCGTGGCGACCGTGTGAGAACTCGCGCCCGCACCTCGCCCGCGTGGGTGGGTGCGGGTCCTATCGTGAAGCTCCGCTCGAGGTTCTTCGCATGCACATCGTTTCTCCGCGGCTCGCTCCCCTCGGCTCGTTCCTGCTCCTGCTCGCTGCCTGCAGCGACGACGGCCGCAACGAGACCTCCGCTCCGATCACGGGGGTGTCCTCGATCGCCAGCCTCGGCCCGACCGGCAGCCCGACCACCGAAGAGCCCGGCACCGAGTCCGCGAGCGGGCCGACCAGCACCGGCGGCAGCACCACCACGCCGGCGGGGCCGACCGAGGCGACCTCCGTGAGCAGCGACTCGACCCCGAAGTTCGACTTCGGCAACGAGATGCAGCCCGACTTCGGCGGGCCCGACGAGGGGCCGATCATCCCCGAGACGTGCGACCAGGCGTCGGCCGGCAAGAGCACCGTGGGCTGCCGCTTCTACGCCGTCGACATGGACTCGCACGACTCGGTCGAGACCTCGCAGTACGCGATCGCCGTCGCCAACGTGCAGCTCGCGGCCTCCGCCAACGTCGTCGTCGAGGTCAAGAACGGCGGCGTGTGGAGCCCGGTCGGCGGGCCGCAGGCGGTCGCGCCGCTGTCGCTCTTCACCTTCAACCTGCCCGACCGCCACATCGACGACTCCGGCGTCAACCCGGGCGGGTCTTACCGCGTCACCTCCGACGTCCCGGTCGTCGCCTACCAGTTCAACCCGGTCGACGGCGCCTCGTCGTTCCTGTCCGACGCCGCCATGCTCTACCCCGCGGCCGCGCTCGACACGATCAACCGCGTCACCGCGTGGAAGTCGATGTACGACAACACCAACGGCTTCCAGCACAGCTACGTCACCGTCATCGCCACGGTCGACGGCACGATGGTGCAGGTCGAGCCGAGCGTGGTGACCGCGGCGGGCCCGAGCGTGCCGCAGGGCGCCCCCGGGGCCCCGTTCACGATCCCGCTCAACGAGGGCGACGTGCTCTCGGTCGCGGTGCAGTCGATCCCCGACAGCATGACCGGCACCAAGATCAACAGCAACGAGAACCACCCCGTCGCGGTGTTCGCCGGCCAGGAGTGCGCGCTCATCCCCGAGTCGACCTGCTGCTGCGACCACATGGAGGAGCAGCTCGCCGGCGTGCGTCAGTGGGGCAAGCACTTCATCGCCTCGCGCATGCCGATCCGCAGCGGCGGCGCGCCCGAGAACACTCTGTGGCAGATCTACGCCTCCGAGGACGGCACCAACGTCACCATCCACGCCGACGCCGGCGTGACCGGCATCCCCGCCACCAACTTCGTGCTCAACGCCAACCAGATGAGCGAGTTCTACGCCACAGGTCCTGCGACCGAGCCCGGTGACTTCGAGGTCATCGCCGACAAGCCGATCGCGGTCTACGGCTACATGGTCGGCGCCGAGGCGTTCGGCAGCTCGATCGGCGACCCGGCGATGGTGCAGATGGCCCCCGTCGAGCAGTACCTGCCGCGCTACGTCGTCCTCGTGCCCGGCACCTGGATCACCGACGTCGCCGTCGTCACGCGCCCGGTCGGCGCAGTCATCACCATGGATGGTGTCCCGATCTCCGACGCCGAGTTCAACCCCGTCGGCGCCAGCGGCTACGAGGTCGCCCGCATCGCCTGCCCCGACGGCGTCCACGTGTTCGACGGCGGCGACTCGCCGTTCCAGGTCATCATCGTCGGCTACGACCAGCACGACTCCTACGCCTATCTGGGCGGCACCGGCACCGGCAAGATCAACCCCAACCCCCCGGGCTGAGCGATGGACCTGCGCGCGCTCGTCGAGGACAGGCTCGCCGCCTACCCGGGCGACGCTCTGTGGTTCACGCAGGGCCATCCGCTGCCCGAGGCGTGCCTGTCCTATGAGACATATCGCGCCCGCGTCGCCGCCGAGACCGCGCGCAAGCTGGCCAAGGATTGGTCCCACGTCCCGACGCCCGACCGCGCCACCATCGAATCGTGGGACCGTCCTAACGAGGGCGACGAGCGGCTGCGCGGCATGGCCGGTGCGGTCTACCTCCGCCTGCAGATGTACGGCGGCGACGGTGGGCCCTGGCTGTCGTCGGTGCGCTGGCGCGAGTACCTCGCGGCCCTCGAATCACCCGAGCGCTGGCTCGCGGCCGGTCGCGCGCGCGAGGCCGAGGGCTGGACGATCGAGGCGAACGCCTGCTTCGCCGCCGCTCGCTGGCTCGCGCCGGGCTGCGCCCGCGAGATCGCGGCGATCGTCGCGGCTCGACCGGCCGGCCTGCCGGAGCTGGTCCTGAGTCAGCCGCTCGCCGACTTCCCGCAGATGAAATTTCGTGCGCGTCACTCGCAGGCGTGGAGCATGAAGACGGCCGGTCGCCTCTACATCCCGTCGCTGCTGCGCTGGGAGTGCGACCCCAACTTCTCGGTCCGCGCCCGCCTCTACCGCTCGCTCGGCCAGCGCCCGCACCCGGCCGCGATCGCGGCGCTGCGCGAGGGGACCGACGATCCGCACCCGTTCGCCCGCGCCCAGGCGGTCCGCTCGCTCGGCTGGTGCGCCGACCCGACCTTCGTCCACCGCCTCCGCGAACTGGCGGTCGCCGATCCGCACGCCGACGTCCGCCGCACCGCCGCCAAGGCGGTCCAGCGAATCGTCGGCTACTGGACCTGGTATGGTGAATGGTCGGCGATCGCCGCCAGCAAGGCGCGCACGGTCGCCGTCGTCCACGCAGCGGCGGCCGCCGGACTGCCCGCATTCGCGTACGAATTGGCGTTCCGCTCCGGCTGGGTCGACGACGGCGAGCTCGCCACCTTCACCGAGGCGCTCGAGCCCGAGGCCCTGTGCCGCGACCTCGCCGACCGGGCCGGCAACTACGACCACTGGTTCGCCGAAGCCGCGGCCGTCGAAGCGAACCCCCTACCCGTGCTCACCGACGCCGCTGCGCTGGCCGCCTGCTCCGAACCCGGCGCCGAGGGCTTCGAGGCGCGTCGGGTGCTGCGTCAGCGCGAGCTGGGGACGGGCGCCCAGCGCCGACGTCACCTGCTCGATGGGCCACAGGTCGTGGCGACCCCGGAGTCATGAATCGGCGGTGACGATCTCCAGGCGACTCATCGCTGAACGATGAGCTGCAGCAGGTCCCCGACCTGGCGGTGGGCGGCGATCGAGCGGCGCAGCGGCTGGCGCTGATGCACCAAATAGCGATTCCGGCGACCGTTCCGCTCGCGCGTGATGTAACCCGAGGTCGCCAGTTCCTTGACGATCCGCTGGACGCCGCGTTCGGTGAGGCCGACTTCGGCCGCGACATCGCACAAGCGAATCTCCGGGTCTTGCGCCAGGCACAGCAAAACGTGCGCGTGATTGGTAAGGAAGGTCCAGCTGTCTGGGTTGTCGGGCATGAGTTCGCTCATCATCGGAAGCATCCAGGGGGTCTTCGATGTTGCGGCAAGGGGCTGGAGGCGTCAACGTCGAGGGGCCCGCTCGCCCGAGAGCCTGTGCATCGAGGTGCACACTCGTCGCTCACGACCGCCGCGACTGCGGCGCACGACAATGAGGTGGGCGCGAAAGATGAACTCGAATGCGCCGATCGGCGGGCGCAAGTCGCTCAGGGCGAGCGACGCGGAATTTCGCCGAACCGTTCGGGCCCGCGAAACAATGCGTGGCCGCGCCTGCCGCCCCGTGAGAAACAAAGTAGCCGGAGAGCGCGCGGCCTGCGAGGAAAAACCCCGGGGGCCAGCGGACGCGGCCGTGATCGATGTGCCCCGCCCGCGCAAGCAGCTTTCGGCGGCCGCCTTTCGGTCCTGTCATACGAGCCGAACGGTATGTAGTAAATGCCGGCACCCTCGCGCACCTGTTTGTGCCAGTGGCCGCTGGTGCGACGGCGTCGTTGAGGCGACGCACGACCGATCGGTCCCCGGTCGTGGCCGCCCGCGCGAGCGCCGGAGCGGCGCCTGACCGCCGCAAGGTTTACGCGTGCGCGGCCCGGCGTTCGCTCCCATCCCGGAGCATGGCCCGCGCGGCCGCGAAATCACATGTCCCTGCGGACAGCTCCGATCGCGCCGCCAACCTGCGCGTCGCCGCGGTGTTCGGCGAGATCGCCGACCTGCTCGAGGTCGAGGGGCAGAATCCGTTCCGGGTCCGCGCTTACCGCAACGCGGCGCACGAGCTCGGCGGACTCGGTCGCGACCTCGCGGCGATGGTCGCGGCCGGCGACGACCTCACCGAGCTGCCCGGCGTCGGCGACGACCTGGCCGGCAAGATCGCCGAGATCGTCGACACCGGCAGCTGCGCCGCGCTCGACGAGCTGCATCGGGCGTGGCCCCCGACCATCCACGACGTCATGCGCGTCCCCGGCGTCGGCCCCAGGCGCGCCCGCAGCCTGTTCGAGCAGCTGGCGGTGCGCACCCTCGCCGACCTGCGGGCCGCCGCCGAGCAGCGGAAGATCCGCGAGCTGCCCGGGTTCGGGGCCACCAGCGAGCGCAACATCCTCGACGCGCTGGCCGGCCTGCTCGGCACCGGTCGCCGCCTGCCTCTGGCGGACGCGCGCGTCCATGGTGAGCGCCTGCTGGCCCGCCTGCGCGCCGCGCCCGGGGTGATCGAGGCAGTGATCGCGGGCAGCTACCGCCGCGCGCTGGCCACGGTCGGCGACCTCGACTTCCTCGTCACCGCTCGCAGCCACAACGGCGCGATCGCGGCGCTGGTCGGCGCGCCCGACGTCGTCCACGTGCTCGCCGAGGGCCCGACGCGCGCGACGGTGGTGCTGCGCTCGGGCTTGCAGGTCGACCTGCGCGTGGTCGGCCGCGACAGCTTCGGCGCCGCGCTGCACTACTTCACCGGCAGCAAGGCCCACAACATCGCCGTCCGCCGCCTCGGCGTCGCTCGCGGCTTGAAGATCAACGAGTACGGGGTGTTCCGCGACGAGCGGCGGATCGCCGGGCGGACCGAGGCGTCGGTGTTCGCCGCCGTCGACCTGCAGTTCATCCCGCCCGAGCTGCGAGAGAACCGCGGCGAGATCGCGGCCGCCCGCGCCGGCGAGCTGCCGCGGCTGGTCGCGGCCGAGCAGCTGCGCGGCGACCTGGTGCTGGTCGAGGTCGGCGACGAAGCGAGCGCAGTGGTCGCGGCCGCGGCCGCCGCGGCGCGAGCTCGCGGGCAGGAGTACCTGCTGATCGTCCACGAGGTGCCGGCCCGCGCGCGCGCCCACGTCGACTGGGCCGCGCGTCTGAAGGCCGCCGCGGCCGCCTGCGCCGAGCACGAGCTCGCGCCGCTGCAGGGGCTCGAGCTCGACATTTCTCAAAGGACATGTCCCGACGAGCATGTCGATTTCGTGGCCGCCCGCCTGTCGCACGCCCCGCGCGGCGCGTCGCACCCCGCGCTGCTGCGGATCGTCGGCGGGGCGCGCGAGGGCGACGCGGCGCGCGACCCGACCGCGCTGGTGCGCATGGCCGTCGGCGGGGCGCTCGCGGTCGTCGGCGACCCCGCACGCCTGACTGCGCTCGAGCCCGAGCTGCAGGCGGCGCGTGCAGCCGGGGTGCCGGTGGTGCTCGGCTCGGGCGGCGAGCCGGGCGGGGGCCAGGCCTCGCGCCTCGAGCTGGCGGTCAGCCAGGCGCGCCGGGCGTGGTTCGAAGCCGAGGCGGTGGTCAACTCCCGGCCGCTGGCCGAGGTCCGCGAGCTGCTGGCGCCGCGGCGCCAGGCCCGGCGGCGCGCGTGACTGCGCGGGCTCTTCGTCATGTCCGATCGGGCATGCCCGATCGGACATGTTCGTGAGTCACTCCGCGGCGATCGGCAAGGTCAGCACCGGCGCGGTGTTCTTGATCTCGCCCGACTGCAGCTCGAGCACCTGGGTGATGAACGAGAACGTCGACTTGGAGTCGAGGTCGTTGTCGGCGATCCAGAACCACAGGCCGCGGTAAAACACCGAGACGTAGGCGTTCTTGGGCTCGCGCGAGCCGTGGTGCACGCGCATCAACGCGCCGGTCATGCGGGCCCAGTCGAACACGTTGCCGTCGCCGTCGCGGGTGGTGGGCACGCGGCCGATCGCGTAATCCTCGGCCGGGACCTCGACCCCGTGCGATACGTAGTACATGCCGCCGAGCAGCGATCGCGTCACCAATTGCACCGCCCCGACCTCGTCCGGGCGCGGCGCCTCGGTCAAGATGATCTTGTAGGTCGGGCCCGGCAATCCCAGCAGCGCGCACAGCCTGGCGATGCGCGCCTCGGAGTCGGTGCGGGCCGTCAGCGTGAGGGTGAGGCTGTTGCCGGCGACGCTCGGCAGGAAGCTCAGGTCGACCAGGCCGTCGGCCCACAGCGAGCGCATCAGTTCGGTCGCGGCGAAGAACGACTCGAACTCGGGCGCATTGTGAGGGGTCGGCCCCGACGCGCGCGGGGCGTTCTGCAGCGGCCCGAGCTTCTGCACGAACAAGCGGAAGATGCGGTCCATCGCCCAGCCGGCGTGGTAGAGGAGCAGGATGTCGCTCAGCTCGACCGGGCTGAGGAATTGCGTGCCGAAGCGCGAGCCCTGCAGCGGGGCGTAGGTGATCGTCGGGCGATCGATGTAGGTCACCGCGGTGCCGGGGGCGACCGAGCTGTTGGCCCGGCCGACGGTGCCGCCGAGGCCGGCGCCGAGCTCGAGCGAGAGGCTGCTCGAGATGCTGGTGACCTCGAGGAACAGCGGTGAATCGCGGTAGCGCAGGCGGACCAGGTTGAGGAGCAGCTGCTCGCTGTTGGTCTGCTGAATCGCGGTATTATAGGTCCCGCGGCCGTAGCGGAGCGAGCGCGGGCCGACGACGCCGCAGGCGAGGGTGAGCGCCGTGGCGGTGACGAGGGCCAGGGGAGCTGCTTTGGGCCTCACTGCGGGCGCGAGGATACCCGAGAACGCGGCCGTCGGCGGCGCAGGGCCAGGGGCGCGAGCAGGAGGCCCAGGGGCGCCCCGCGGCCGTTCGCCGCGCAGCCGCAGCCCTGGTCGCCGACCGCGGCGCCGCCGCTGTCGCTCGCCCCGCTGCTCGTGCCCGGGTCGTCCGTCGTGCCCGAGCTCGCGTTCGCGGTCGACGCTTCGCCTTCGCCGGTGCCGCTGCCTCCCCCGGTGGTCTGCGCGCCGGTCGTCGGCGCGCAGGCGAGGTCGCCCTCGCCGTCGCAATCGTTGTCGATGCAATCGTCGGGGTCCTCGGGCGCGCCCGGCGTGCGCGCGGGGTCGGCGTCGTCGCAATCGCCGGCGCACTGCAGGACGCCGTCGCCGTCGCCGTCGACCTCGCCGCCCGGCACGACGTCGTCGCAATCATTGTCGCGCCCGTCGCAGGATTCGGTCGCCCCGGGGTGGCGCGCGGGGTCGGCGTCGTCGCAGTCGTCGCCGCCGCAGACGCTGGCGAAGTGCCCGTCGCGGTCGCCGTCGGTGCACGTGCAATAGAGTCCGGCGGCCGCGTAGCCGTCGATCATGCCCCAGCCGCCGTCGTTGTCGGGCGCGTCGGGGTGCGACGCGGTCGCCCGCAACAGCGCCAGCATCTCGCCGGGCGTGAGCTCGGGCCAGGCTTCGAGCAGCAGCGCGCCGACGCCCGCAGCCAGCGGGGTGGCGAAGCTGGTGCCGTTGCCCGCGAGATATTCATTCGTGGTACCCGGGCGGACTACCCATACATCCTGGCCCGGCGCCAGCAGGTCGGGCTTGACCCGCCCGTCGCTGGTCGGCCCGCGCGACGAGAAGTCGGCGACCACGCCGTCGAGGTTGGTCGCGCCGAGCGCGATGATGCCGTCGACGTCCGCCGGGGCGATCAGCGTGCCCGGCTCGGGCCCCTCGTTGCCGTTGGCGGTGAACATGACGAGGCCGTTGGCGATCGCCACCACCGCCGCCTGCGACACGACCGCGGTCTTGCCGTCGTACTGCGGGTGCTCGTACCAATTGAAGTAGCCGAGCGAGGCCGTGAACAGATCGGCGCCCATGCCCTCGATCCACTCGAGGCCCTCGACGAACAGGTCCTCCTCGTACGGCTCCTCCTCGTCGATGCGCTCGGTCTTGGCCAGGATCACCGACACGCCCGGCGCGGCCCCGGAGTAGGCGTCGCCGTCGTCGCCGGCGAGCAGCGACAGCACCATCGTGCCGTGACGGTCCTGACCCTCGCCGTCGCCCGGCTCGTCGGCGACCACGTCGTCGCCCTGCACGAAGTCGCGGGCCGCCAGCACGTGCAGCCCGGCGAACGCGGCGTGCTGCAGCGAAAAACCGCTGTCCTGCACGCCGATCACCACACCCGCGCCGGTCAGTCCGCACTCGCGCAGCGCCGGCACGCCGAGCAGCGCGAGCTGGGTCTCGGCCACGCCGAAGGCCGCGGACGTCGGCGATTCGGCGGTCCACACCGGGCCGTGATCGGCCCGTCGCGTGCGGGCGACCGGCCGCAGACCGGCGACGAACGGCAGCCTGGCGATCGCGGCTCGCTGCGCCGCGTCGGCCTCGATGCTCACTGCATTGAGCCAGCGCGAGGCGGCACGGATCCGCGCTCCAGTCGCCGCGACCGCCTGCACGTACTGCGAGTCCGGTGAAAGATCGCGGACGTCGACCCCGCGATCGCCTCGCGTCCGCATGCGCCGGCGCAGCGTTCGCGGCGCCAATTCGTCCGTCCGTCGCGCCAGCGCTGCCTCCAGTTCGTCCGCGGTCAGGTGCTTGTCGGCGAAGAACACCCACGTCGGCGGGTCGGGGGTCGGCGTCGGCGCCAGCAAGATCGTGGCGAGGGCGAGAGCGGCGATCGGCGGCACGAGGAGGGTCCTTTCTCGCGACCGGACCGCGCCGGCACACGACCTTCGCATTATCGCCGGCCGGCCGTGAGCCACCGGCCGGGCAGGGAGGCAAAAGCGTGAGACTTGTCTCGGCCTTTCGCCCCCAGGCAGCAATTGATGGCACTTCACGGTGCGAGGTATCGCGGGCCCCGGTGTGCTGCGATCGCAGCGATGGCGCCGCTCTCGCTTTGATAAGCTGCGGGCCTGTGACGGACCGAGACGAGGAGATGGCGGCGTTGCGCGCGGCCCTGAGCGCGGCGGAGGCCCGGGCGGCCGAGCTCGAGCGCGACCGGGACGAGCTGGCGCTGCGCGAGCGACTGCTGCGCGAGCGGCTCGACGGGCTGGCCGCCCACATCCCCGGCATCTTGTGGGAGAGCTACTTCGAACAATCGGCCGCGAAGATGACCGTCGATTACGTCAGCGATCGCATCGAGCCGCTGTCCGGCTACACGATCGAGGAATGGAAGCAGCCCAATTTCTGGCTCGAGCTGGTCCACCCCGACGATCGCCCGGGCGCGATGGCCGACGCCGGGAAGGTGTTCCATGCCGGCCGCGGCGAATCGTCGTACCGCTGGATCACCCGCGACGGCCGCACCCTGTGGGTCACGAGCCGGATGTCGCTGATCTACGGCGACGACGGGACGCCGATCGGCCTGCGCGGCGTGACGATGGACGAGACCGCCATCAAGCAGGCCGAGGCCCAGCGCCTCGAGATGCGCATGCGAGAGGAGGTGATCCGCGCCCAGGACGAGGCCCTGCTGGCGCTGTCGACCCCGCTGATCCCGATCGACGACGCGACCGTGGTGATGCCGTTGATCGGCACGCTCGACCCTCGCCGCGTCGAACGAGTGCTGCAGACCCTGCTCGACGGGGTGGCCGCGACGCGCGCCCGGATGGTGATCCTCGACGTCACCGGGGTGCCGGAGATCGACGCGCCGACCGCCGATGCGCTGCTCCGGGCCGCCCGCAGCGCGGCGCTGCTGGGCGCCGAATCGGTGCTCACCGGGATCCGCCCCGGCCTGGCGGCGACGCTGGTCGACCTCGGGGCCGACCTCGGCTCGGTCGTCACGCTCGGCACGCTCAAGGCGGGTATCGCCTATGCGATGAATCGCCGCCGCGGCTAGCAGCCGCCGCGAGGGTCGGCCCGTATGGCGTCTTGCGGCGCTGTCAGGTGCCGGCGGCCCTGATCATGGCACTGGGCGAAATCGCGCTGAATGTGAAGAGGCCCGAGCCCCTGCGCAGAATTGCCCCGCGATGCGCCGCCTGTGGTATGAGCCGGCGATGCGACGCTCCGCCCCGCTCCTCTGCGCCTTCGCCCTCGCCTGCGGCACCGACGACGCCACCACCGATCAGGCCGCGACCGCCACCGCGGACACGACCACCGACGCCACTGCGAGCACCGCCGAGACGGACACCACGAGCGACAGCGCCAGCACCGGCGATGGTGGCACGATCGGCACGACCACCGAATCGTCGCCGACGACGACCACTGCGCCGACGACCACCGAGGGCCTGACCGAAGGGACATCCACGACCGAGACCGTGACCTGCCAGCCGGGCGAGGAGAATGCCTGCTACACCGGCGACCCGGCCCACGCCGACGTCGGCAACTGCAAGTCGGGCGTCGCGGCCTGCGAGGACGGCGAGTGGGGCGCGTGCGTCGGCGACGTGATGCCGGCGCCGGAGACCTGCGAGTCGGAGGGTGACGACGACTGCGACGGCGTCGACCCGTGTACCGGCGACGGTGCGGCGGCGTGGCACACGACGTGGGGCGATCCGAGCGACCAGCGGGCGCTCGCGGTCGCGTTCGACCCGGACGGGGCGGTAGTGGTCCTGGCCCAGGGCGCGGGCACCTCGAACTTCGGCGGCAGCGACCTGGCCAGCGTGGGCAACTACGACGTCTACGTCGCGAAGTTCGCGCCCGACGGCGCGCACGAGTGGAGCAAGAGCTTCGGCGATGCGGTGGTCCAGCTCGGCGACGGCTGGGGCCTCGCGACCGATCCGAGCGGCGACATCGTGCTCACCGGCGACTTCGCCGGCACCGTCGATTTCGGCGGCGGCCCGCTGGTCGCCGCGGGCGACCGCGACGTGTTCGTGGCCAAGCTGTCCGCGACCGGCGAGCACGTGTGGAGCGCGGCGCACCCGTCGACGGGCTCGGCGATCCCGCGCGACCTGGCGATCGACGCGTCGGGGGCGATCGTGGTGGTCGGCTACTTCACGGGCTCGCTCGACCTCGGCGGCGGGCCGCTGCTGGGGCAGGGCGACTCGCTCGACGCGTTCGTCGCCAAGTTCGCGCCGACCGGCGAGCACGCGTGGAGCTTCCACTTCGGCGACGACACCGAGCAGGACGCGCGCGCGGTCGCGGTCGACGGCGACGGCAACGTCTACGTCGGCGGCTCCTTCCAGGGCACGATCGACCCCGGCAACGGCCCGCTGGTCAGCGCCGGCAGCAGCGACGTGTTCCTCGCCAAGCTCGACCCCGACGGCGCCGCGCTGTGGGCCGCGAGCTGGGGCGACGTCAAGGAGCAGAAGCTGTCGGCGATCGCGGTCGATCCACAGGGCCGCGTGACCACCTCCGGCCACTTCGTCGGCGCGCTCGACTTCGGCGGCGGCGGGCTCGAGGCGCCGATGTACCGCGGCTTCGTCGCCCAGTTCGCGGCCGAGGACGGCGCCCACGCGTGGTCGAAGCTGCTCGGCGACGGCATCGTCTGGCCGGCCCATCTCGCGGTCGACGACAGCGGCACTCTGGTGATCGCCGGCCACTACTACAGCGAGAACGACTTCGGCGGCGGCGTGCTGCCGTGGGCCGGCATGCGCGACGCATTCGCGGTCAAGTACACCTCGGCCGGCAGCCACGTGTGGAGCAAGCACTTCGGCGACGCGACCGAGCAGGAGAGCGACGGCGTCGACGTGCGCCCCGACGGCACCACGGTCGTCTCGGGCGCGTTCTACGGCGCGGCCGACTTCGGCGGCGGGCCGGTGACGAGCAAGGGCTTGTTCGACGGCTTCGTCGCCGTGTTCGCGCCGTGAGCCCCGCGAATCATCACACCCGCGCGTGAGCGCGCGCGATTGACCATAGCGCGGGGCCTGCGGGCCTCTGGTGATCGATCGCGCCGCGGGCGACAATCACCGCGATGCCGCCGCCCGCAGCAGCGCCCACGCCCGCCGGCACCTTCGTGCGCGTGCTGCTGACCGGCTGCTTCCTGGCGCTCGCGCTCGGCTTCCCGGCCTTCGCGGTCGCCTCGGCGCTGAGCGGCGGGCCGCTCGGCGCGGTCGCAGTGGTCAAGGCGATCATGGTGGCGCTGCTCGGGGCGGCGATCACGACGTGGATCGTGCGCGGCGCGGTGAGCCCGCTGTGGATCGCGTGGGTCGGCCTGCTCGGCGGGTTCGTGCCCGCGGCCCTGGCGGCCCCGCGCTCGCGCTGGATCGGCCTCGCTGTGGCCCACCTGGCGGCCGGCGGTCTGCTCGCGCTCGCGGGCCTGCGCCTGGTCGCCGTCGCAGTCGACGCGGCCTCCGACACCTGGTCGTTCTTCGGCCTCGTCACCGCGCTGGTCGGCCTCGGCCTCGGCCTCGGCGGGGCGGTGCCACGGCTTTGGTGGGCCTGGCGCGGCGGCGAGGTCGAGCCGGCCGACGACGCAGTCGCCCGCGATCTGCAATGGTTGTTATGGCTGGCCCTGGCCGCGCTGTCGCTCGCGTCCGGGCTGGCCGAGACGCTGCCGACGGCGCTCCACTTCGACGGCACGATCGCGCTGCGACGCGGCCACTGGGAGCACGGCTGCACGTCGACGCTGCAGGCGGTCCAGGACATCTGCCCCGAGCAGCGCCGCTACTCGCTGCGCGCCCGCGGGGAGGCATCGATGCAGATCGAGTGGCGATTCCCCCGCGATTGCAGCGTGACGATCGCCGCCGACGGGGCCTCCGAGACCTTCGCCGAGTCATCGTCGTACCAGGTCGAGGTCGGGCCCGAGCGCGAGGTGCTGGTGACGGTCGCCGGGCTGTCGTACGAGTCGTGCTGGTATCAGCTGCGGGCCCGGCCGGTCGCGGGAGGGGCGCGGTGAGCCTCGCCACGCTGCACTGCCCGGGTTGCGGGGCCGCGGCGCCGCTGGTCGCCGGGGCGGCGATCGATTGTCGCCACTGCGGGCGGTCGATCGCGGTCCCCGAGACCTGGCGCGCGGCCGCCGAGGGCCATGCCGCGGCGGCGCAGGTGCGCCGCGAGGTCGAGCCGCGCTGGCAGCAATTGGCGGGCGGCGTCGGCACGCCGGTGCTGGCGGCCGCGAAGGCGCTGCTGCTGGTGCTCCCGCCGCTCGCGACCTGGCTGGTCCAGTCGCGGATGGTCCCGCCGCCGACGCCGGTCGAGAACTTCGGTTACGTGGCGTTCCCGGCGCTGCTGCCCGGAGCGCTGTTGTGGTTGTGGGCGACGACTGTCAACGCCGCCGTGCTGCGCGTGCGCCGGGACGTCAGCGCCCACGAGGCCGCCGGCGCGCTCGCCTGCCGCAGCTGTGGCGCCCCGCTGGCGCCCGAGCCCGAGGCTCTGGCCACGACCTGCCTCTACTGCGGGACCGACAGTCTGGTCCGCGACCTGCCCGCGAGCACGCGCGCCCGCGACCACGCGGTGCGCACTCTGGCCGAAGCCGCCGGCGTGCTGCGGCGCCGCCGAATCAACCTCGGCCTCGGCGTGGCCCTGCTCGGCCTCGGCGTCGCCGCGATGGTCGTCGCCGCGGCGCTGGCCCTGTCGCTCGCGTTCGGGGTGTAATCTGTGGGAATGACAATGTCTTCAAGAACATGTCCACAAAGGCATGTCTTGAAAGACATATGAAAAATCAGAAGGCCGAGACCATGACGCCGGCGTCTCGCGGGTCGCGGGCGGTCGCGGGCACCTGGACGCGGAACACCGAGCCCTGACCGAGCTCGCTCTCGGCGCTGATGTCTCCGCCGATCAGGTTGCAGTAGTGGCGGCACAGCGCCAGGCCGACGCCGAGGCCGCCGAAGCGGCGCGTCGGCGAGTCGTCGGCCTGCGAGAACGGGGTGAACAGCCGCGGCATGTAGGCCGGGTCGATGCCGACGCCGTTGTCGCGGACGCTGAGCAGGTACACCGGGCCGGTGGCGGTGACCATGGGCTCGACGCGCAGCTCGACGAGGCCGCCGTGGGTGAACTTGCAGGCGTTGCCGAGCAGCTGCACGAGCACCTGGCGCAGGCGCGTGCGGTCGCTGCGGATCGTGCCGAGCTGGCGCGACAGCTTGAGCTTGAGCTTGTTGTGCCCGCGCTCGGCCAGCGGCGTCACGGCGGCCACGCACTCGTGGACCAGGTCGAGCAGCGCGAACTCCTCGATCTGCAGCTCGAACTTGCCGGCCTCGAGCCGCGCCAGGTCGAGCACGCTGTCGATCAGCGCCAGGAGCTCGTGCGCGGCCCCGAGGATCCGCGTCAGGTCGGCCTGCAGCTCGCCCGGCTCGGCCTCGTCCGGGTGCTCGAGCAGCAGCTCGGTGTAGCCGACGATCGCGTTGAGCGGCGTGCGCAGCTCGTGGCTGATCTTGAGGAGGAAGGAGGTCTTGGTCCGACTGGCGTCGAGCGCCTGCTCGAGGACCCGCCGCCCGCGCTCGACCTCGGACTGCAGCGCCTGATTGGCCCGCGTGAGCGCGACGAGCCGGCCCTCGGCCCCGGCGACGTGCTGGCCTCGGAGATCTCGCAGCTCGCTCCGCACGCCGGCCAGCTCGTTCTCGCGGCGCCGGAGGGCGTCGTCCCGCGCCTCGCCGCGCCGCTGCTCCGCTGCAGCGAACAGACCGACCGCGGCGATCGCTACGGCCGCCGACAGCGCGATCGATCCTGCTCCCGCGATGAAGAGGCCCGCACCTGCGGCCGCCCCGAGTGCGACCGCGGTGATCCCCGTAGCCAGGCTGGTGGCATGCACGGAGACCGCCGCGATCGGCAACAACAATAACCAGAGCGGCGTCGTCGCACCCGCGACCTGCGGCCCCGCGATCGCCACCGCCGCGACGATCACTGTCCAGAGGAGCGCACCGATGCGACCCCTCGAACCCTCCCCGCGCCCCAAGAACACCGTGGCCGCGAGGTGTCCTCCGAGGAGGAGCGCGCCGCCGAAGGTCGCGACCAAACGATGTTCGCTCGCAGCGGCCACAGCCACGCCGAGGAGCAAGGCGAGGCTTGCGATCACCAACACCAGGCGCAAGCCGGTGTCACGCGACGACACCGCACTTGCGGATCGTCCTTCTCGTCGCGCGTGGTCTTCGCCGGTCGTCATCGGAGCAGAGGACACCTCCATCATAGAAGGTGCGACCCGTGCCGCGCCACGTCCCGACGTGAGCCGACCCGACGCCCACCAGGAAGCCTCTGACGCCCGTGAAAGACGCACGCGCGTTCTCGCCCGGCGCCCGAGCCTTCACGCCGCCGAAACCCAGGGATAGGATCGAAGATCAGCAGGGCTTTCTTTTTGTGGAGGATGGAACGATGGCGTTCAAGACCGGCGTGGTGAGTTGTGCGGTGGTGCTCGCGCTCGGATGTATCGGCTGTGACGAGGCGAGCATCGAGGACGAGGCGGTCGGTTTCGGCGAAGGCGTGGTCTCGGCCCGCGATACCGTGTGGAACGACTTCCGCATCAACGACTTCCGCATCAACGACTTCCGCATCAACGGCTTCAGGCTCGAGTCGGCCAAGCTCTACAGCACCGACTCGAGCGAGTGGATCGAGTTCTACGACTTTTACACGGACGACGGCGACTACGTCTACGACGGGCAGGTCGTCAACAGCGAGCTCAAGATCGACGGCAACTGGCTCACCGGCACGGGTGTCGTTTACTCGACCTTCGACTTCAAAGTGAAGCAGGACGGCGTCACGAGCTGGCGCTACGTGTGGATCAAGGACGCCGACAAGGTGGCGGGCACCGATGTTTGGGAGTACGACCTGGACCTGCAGATCGGCGCCGGACCATGGCAGCCGCTGTGCGTCGATCCGCTCGGCAACCCGACTCGCGCGATCCTCCTCAACGATGTCTGGGATCCGGTCACCGGGGCCAAGATCTCGCCGCGACCGAACAAGGCCCTCACCTTCGCCTGCAAGTCCGCTGCTCTCGCCAAGTGCGTCGACTTCGGGTACCGCCCGTGGGCGAGTAAGAATGGCGTCTCGCTCGCCGACTACCACCAGGCCTGCACCCGCATGGTCCGCGCCGACTACTGCGGCAACGGCACGCCGCACACCGTGTCGGGTACGCCGATCCATGTCCTCGATCAACTCGGGATCCAGACCGCCGCCGTGAACACGTCCTACGTCGTCGAGGCCGAGTGGGGCCCGAACGGCGCGGTCTGTCTGAATACGAGCAACACGCGCCTGGCGAACCAGACCATCGGCTGCAACATCCCGGCCTGTGGCGCCCCGTTCGCGTCGGGCGGTTTGATTCAGAGCGGCAAGATCGTACCCTGAAGGGCGTGACCGAAGGCGCAGAGCCCGCCGCGATCGGCCCGTTCGTCGTCCTCCGCAAGCTGGGCGAGGGCGGCATGGGGGTCGTCTACGCGGGCTACGACGTCGCGCTCGACCGCAAGGTCGCGCTCAAGCTGATCCGCCGCTCGTTGATCGACCGCAGCGAAGTGCGAGCCCGCATGGTCCGCGAGGCGCAGGCGATGGCCCGCCTGTCGCACCCCAACGTGGTCCAGGTCTACCAGGTCGGCGAGCACGGCGACGGCATCTACGTCGCCATGGAGTACGTCGAGGGCCAGACGCTCACCGCGTGGCTGCGCGCCGAGAAGCCCCCGTGGCAGCTGGTGCTGCGCACGATGATCGGGGCCGGGCGCGGCCTGGCGGCGGCCCACGCGGCCGGGCTCGTGCACCGCGACTTCAAGCCCGACAACGTGCTCGTCAGCAAGGACGGCCGCCCGTGCGTCCTCGACTTCGGCCTGGTCCACGCGGAGAGCAGCCCCGCGCTGCCGCTCGGCGGCATCGACGTGCGCACCTCGGTCACCGGCCTGCCGACGATCTCCCGCATGTCGACCCAGCCGTCGGGCCCGCCGTTCAGCTCCACCGGCAGCGGCCAGACCGACCGCGGCGACGTCCTCGACATCCGCCTCACCCGCGCCGGCAAGGCCCTCGGCACGCCGGCGTACATGTCGCCCGAGCAGCACTTCGGCGACGAGGCGGTCGGCCCGGCGTCGGACCAGTTCAGCTTCGGCACGACGCTCTACGAGGCGCTGTACGGCGCGCGCCCGTTCCCGGGGGCGACGTGGGAGGAGATCAAGCGCGAGGTCCGGCGCGGGATCGTGCCGCCGCCGCCCCGTGATTCGGCGGTGCCGGGGCGGATCTTCCGCATCCTCGTCCGCAGCCTCGCGCCGACGCCCGACATGCGCTGGCAGAGCCTCGAGCACATGCTCGACGCGCTCGAGCGCGACCCACGAAAGTCGATGCTGCGCGCGGCGGGCATCGTCGCGGTCGCGGGCACGGCAGCGATCGGCAGCTACGCGTTCGCGCTGTCGCAGCGCGAGGCGTCGATGCAGTGCAAGGGCGCCGCGGCCGAGCTCGCGGGGGTGTGGGACGACGCGCGCGGGGCCGCGGCGGAGCGGGCCTTCGTCGCCAGCGGTTCTCCGTTCGCGGCCGACACCTGGCGCCGTGTCCACGCCCGCCTCGACGCCTATGCCCTCGCGTGGACCGAGGGGCGCACGCAGGCGTGCGAGGCCCACGCGAGCGGCTCGCAGTCGACCTCGCTGTTCGACCGCCGCACCGCCTGCCTGTCGCGCCGTCGCGCCTACCTGTCGGCGTTGGTCGACGTGTTCATCGCCGCCGATCGCTCCGTGATCGAAAATGCCGTGCAGGCGGCCGCCGCACTGCCGAGCCTCTCCTCGTGCGCCGACGCCGACGCGCTGCTGGCCGCCGTCGCTCCGCCCGACGATCCGCACGCTGCGGCCCAGGTCGAGACGCGGCGCAGCCAGCTCGCCCGCGCGGCCGCGCTCGAGAACACCGGGCAATTCACGGAGGGTCTGCAGCTCGCGCGCGAGGTCGGAGCCGCCGCCCAGGAGCTGCGCTATCCGCCGCTGACCGCCGAGGCCGCCCTGCGAGAGGGCAGCCTGTTGATGGAGATGGCACGCGATGCCGACGCCGAAGCTGCGCTGAGCCGGGCGATGCGTGAGGGGTTGGTTCACGGCCTCGATGCCATCGCGGCGGAGGCCGTGGCCAAGCGGATCTTCGTCGTCGGCGAGCGGCAGGGACGCCGCGAGGTCGCGCTCGATGCCGAAGCCCTGGCCGAAGCGCTGAGCGAGCGCGCCGGCGATGACGGCAGGATCGGCGGCCTCGTGCACAACAATTTGGGCGTGGTCTATTCACGCGACGTCACCGACGACCGGGCGCGTCTCCACTACTTGCGCTCGATGGAGCTGTTCGGTCACCGCAGCGACGGGCCCGATCCGATGATCGCCGCTGCGCATCACAACCTCGGCGGTCTGTACCGCAGTCAGGGTCGACTGGACGACGCGCGCAAGCACTACTCGCAGGCCGTCGCGGTGGTCACGGAGCTCCTCGGCGAGCAGCACCCGATGGTCACGCACCCGCTCGGCGGCGTCGCCGACATCGACCTGCTGCAGGGCCGCAGTGCCGAGGCCGCTGCGGGCTATCGCCGTCAGCTCGCCCTGATGGAAGCGACCTACGGCCAGCAGCACCTCTATCTGCTTCACCCGCTGGTCGGTCTTGGCAAGGTCGGCCTCGCCGCCGGGGCGATCGACACCGCGGCCGCCGAGTTCCGCCGCGCCGTCGCCATTGGCGAGCAGCTCGGCACCACCCACTCGATGTACGCGGAGGCGCTGGTCGGCCTCGCCGAGTGCCTCGCCGCGGGCGACCTCGCCGAGGCGCGCAGCTTGCTCGCCCGCGCCATCACCGTCTACGAGGCCGACGGCGGGCCCAAGCACCCGGCGATCGCCGCGGTGGCGGTGCGCGCCGGTCAACTCGCGGCGAAGGCGAAGGACCTCCCGGTCTCGCGGCAATGGTTCGAGCGCGTGCTGGCCGATGCGACAGGTTCCAAAGAACAGCTCGAGTCGCGCTCGCTCGCGGCCCTGGAGCTCGCGCGCTTGCTCTTCGATGCCGGCGAGCGTCAACGCGCTTGTTCCTTGTTGATCGACGCGCGCGTCGGCCTGACGGGCGAGGCGCACAAGGCGGAGCTCGCGGAGCTCGAGGCTGCCTGCGCGCGTGGGGCGTGAGTCACACGTTCGGCTATGATCGCGCGTCCCCGTCCATGACCGAGCGCGCGCCAACTTTCCGGATCGGCCCCTTCGCCGTATCGCGCAAGTTGGGCGAGGGAAGCATGGGGATCGTCTATGCCGCCCACGACGCCGCGCTGGCGCGCGAGGTAGCGATCAAGGTCCTGTCGCGACGGCACTTCGACAACCGCCAGATCCGCGCTCGCATGGTCCGCGAGGCGCAAGCTCTGGCGCGGCTGTCTCACCCGAACGTCGTGCAGGTGTATCAAGTCGGCGAGCACGACGAAGGGATCTACGTCGCCATGGAGTACGTCCACGGCCAGACGCTGCGGTCGTGGCTGCGCGCCGAGAAGCGACCGTGGCGACAGGTCCTGCGCACGCTCATCGGCGCCGGGCGAGGCCTCGCGGCGGCCCACGCGGCGGGGCTCGTCCACCGCGATTTCAAGCCCGACAACGTCCTGGTCGGCGAGGACACGCGTGCGCGCGTGGTCGACTTCGGCCTGGTCCACGCCGACGGCTCGGTGCTGACTGCGAGCCTCGAAGAGCCGCTGCCGCAAGCGACCGAAGCGATGTCGTTGTCGCACGCCTCGACGCAACTGCAGCCGATCGCCGAGTCGCAGGAGGAACTGCTGGGCGGTCGGCTCACGCGTACCGGGATGATCGTCGGGACGCCGACGTACATGTCGCCCGAGCAGCACTTCGGCGGCGCCATCGGGCCGGCGTCGGATCAGTTCAGCTTCGGCGTCACGCTCTACGAGGCGCTGTACGGGACTCGCCCTTTTCTCGCCGCGAGCTGGGAGGAGCTGCGGCAGAAGGTCCGGCGCGGGATCGTGCCGCCGCCGCGGCGCGACTCGCCGGTGCCGCGGCGGATCTTCCGCATCGTCGCCCGCAGCCTCGCGCCGACGCCGGAGTTGCGCTGGCCGAGCCTCGAGCACATGCTCGACGCGCTCGAGCGCGACCCACGAAAGACGATGCTGCGGGCGGCCGGGATCGTGGCGGTGGCCAGCGCGGCGGCGGGGGGCAGTTACGGCTTCGCGCTGTCGCAGCGCGAAGCGTCGATGCAGTGCAACGGCCTGGCGGCAGAGCTGTCCGGAGTGTGGGACGAGACGCGCGCGGCCGCGGCGGAGCGGGCCTTTGTCGCCACCGGCTCGCCGTTCGCGGCCGACACCTGGCGCCGCGTCGACGCTCGCCTCGACGCTTACGCGACATCATGGACCGAGGGCCGCACCCAGGCGTGCGAGGCTCACGCGAGCCGCTCGCAGTCGACCTCGCTGTTCGACCGCCGCACCGGCTGCCTGTCGCGCCGCCGCGCGTATCTCTCGGCGCTGGTCGACGTGTTCATCGCCGCCGATCGCTCGGTGATCGAGAACGCGGTGCAGGCGACCGCCGCGTTGCCGAGCCTCGAGTCGTGCGCCGACGCCGACGCGTTGCTCGCGGCCGTCGCTCCGCCCGACGACCCGCACACGGCGACCCAGGTCGAGACGCGGCGCAGCCAGCTCGCGCGAGCGGCCGCGCTCGAGGGCACCGGGCAATACACCGAGGGCCTGCAGCTGGCCCGGGAGATCCGCGCGGCCGCCGGTGAGCTGCACTACCCGCCGCTCACCGCCGAGGCCGCGCTCGGCGAGGGCAGCCTGCTCATGGCGGTCGCGCGCGCCGAGGAGGCCGAGGCGGCCTTGGCCGCGGCGCTCAAGCTGGCGCTCGTCCATGGCCTCGACGCAGTCGCGGCGGAGGCGGCGGCCCGGCGGGTGTTCGCGCTCGGCGACGGGCTGGGCCAGCGGACCGCGGCGCTCGCGGGCGAGGTGGTCGCGGAGGCGCTGGTCGAGCGCACGCGCGACGACGGCCGCGTCGCGGCGCTCCTCCACAACAACCTCGGGGCAGTCTACGAGCTCGACGGCGCGAACGCTCGCGCGCGCGAGCACTACCTGCGGACGATCGATCTGCTGGGTCGCCGCACCGGCGGGGGCGATCCGCTGCTCGCGGCCGTGCATCACAACCTCGCCGGACTACTGCGGCGCGAGGGTCGCCTCGACGACGCGCGCGAGCACTACTCGCAGGCCGTGGTGCTGTTCTCCGAGATGCTCGGCGAGCAGCACCCGATGGTGGCGCACCCGATCGGCGGCGTGGCCGACGTCGACGTCCTGCAGGGCCGATACGACACCGCGGCCGCCGGCTACCGCCGCGCGCTCGCCCTGATGGAAGCGACCTACGGCCAGCAGCACCTCTATCTGCTGCACCCGCTGGTCGGCCTCGGCAAGGTGAGCCTGACCGCCGGGGCGATCGACACCGCTGCCGCCGAGTTCCGCCGCGCCGTCGCCATCGGCGAGCAGCTCGGCACGACCCACTCGATGTACGCCGAGGCGCTGGTCGGCCTCGCCGAGTGCCTGGCCGCCGGTGACCTCGCCGAGGCGCGCAGCTTGCTCGCCCGCGCGATCACCGTCTACGAGGCCGACGGCGGGCCCAAGCACCCGGCGATCGCCGCGGTGGCGGTGCGCGCCGGTCAACTCGCGGCGAAGGCGAAGGACCTCCCGGTCTCGCGGCAATGGTTCGAGCGTGTGCTGGCCGATGCGACAGGTTCCAAAGAACAGCTCGAGTCGCGCTCGCTCGCGGCCCTGGGGCTCGCGCGCCTGCTCTTCGATGCCGGCGAGCGTCAGCGCGCTTGTTCCTTGTCGATCGACGCGCGCGTCGGCCTGACCGGCGAGGCGCACAGGGCCGAGCTCGCGGAGCTCGAAGCCGCCTGCGCGCGCTGAGCGTGAGCCAAAGGTTGGCCGTGCTCGCGCCCCGGTGGGCCGTGCGTCCCGGTCAGCTCGCGTTCGCTGCCAAGGACGTCCTTGCAGCGCGTCAGTGGTTCGAGCACGTGCTGGCCGATACGACAGGTGCTAAAGGACAGACTTCGTGGCGGGCCTGTCCGCCCTGCTGAACTGTCCTAGCGGGCAGGTGCTTCCGCGGCCAGGGTCGACGCGTGGTTCTCGACCAGCGCGACCAGGCGTGACAGGCCGAGCTTGCGCACCAGCACCGCCGGCCGCGAGCGCTCGCGCAGCAGCTTGCGGGTGGTCTGCACTGCGCCGTGGCTGTTCACCTCGGTGACGATGACGACGAGGTCGCTGCGTTCGACGAGCCGCTCGAGCTCGAGCGAGGCGTGGCCCCGCATGTAGCCCGTGTGGTGCTCGAGCTCGTGGCCCATCGCGCGCACAGCGCGCTGGTAGCTCTGTTCGCTCCGGTCGAGGCCGCCGACGATGCCCACGCGCATGCCAACACAGTATTTCATTAAAATGGAATTTTCAAGTCGCTGAACAGGAACGGCGTCCCTTGCGAGGTTGGCGCCAGGCGGCAGACGCGGCCGTGATGGCGCAACGCGAGGCGCCAGGGACTACGAGAGGAAATGACGAGCGAGCTCAGCCGGCTCCATGGCACGAGAGAAATTTCCGCTATTCTGAAATCGTGCGATCCCCCGCGTCCCCGCCATGCTGACCCTGCTTCTCGTGAGCCTCTGGCGCGCGCACCTGCGCCGACGCCGCGCGGCGGCGCTGCCTGCCGCTTGAGCGGGCCGGGGGCCGAGCGAGTTCGCGCGAGCGCGTCGGCAGCGAGGGGGTTCTGCCCGCGTCAGCCGACGCCTCGCTATTCTTTTCTAGATCTGTCCTCAGGGACAGATCCCATCGCGCTCGCCGGCCCAAGGGTTCGTCCGTGGCATCTGTCCCATGAGACAGGCGCACACGGTCTCGCCGGTGTCTCGCCGAGCGCCTGTCCCGTGGGACAGGCGAGAGCGCCCGCCGCTCAGCGCAGCTCGACCACCGCCCCGACCTCGACGAGCGTGGCCTGCAGCTGGCGCGCGGCCGCCAGCTCGAGCTTCGCCTTGATCAGCGTCGGCGCCGACTCGACCAGGTCCTTGGTCTCCTTGAGCCCGAGGCCGGTCACTGCGCGCACCTCTTTGATCACCGAGATCTTGTTGGGCCCGACGCTCTGCAGGAACACGTCGACCTCGGCCGCCTCGCTGCGGCGCCACATCTCCCGCACCTCGACTGTGGCCCCGAGCGCGATCAGCTTCTGCGCCAGGGCGTCGGCCTCCGGGCGGCCGATGCCGTCGCGCAGCAGCGCGCCTGGCGTTTCGGACAGGTCCTTGGCCTCCTTGAGGCCGCAGGCGAGCTCCTCGCGGATCACCTTGATCACCATGATCTTCTGCGGCCCGCAGTCGCTGAGGATCACGTCGCACGGCGTCGTCGCGTCGGGGACGTCGTCCTCGTCGTCCTCCTGGCCCGTGGAAAATGCCGGGCTGCGGACCTCGACGCGCGCGCCCACGGTCGTCAGCGCCTGCGCGAGCGCCCGCGCCTCGCTGCCGCCGAGGCCGTCCTTGATCAGCACGTCGGTCGACTCGGCCAGGTCCTTGGCCTCCTTGAGCCCGAGAGCGGTGGCCTCGCGGATGAGCTTGATGACGCTGATCTTGTGCTCGCCGCAGGACCGCAGCACCACGCCGTAGCCGACCGTCGGCTCGGGCAACCGCGACGGCTCCGGCGCCGCCTCGCCGCGGATCGACACGCGCGCGTCGACGGCCGTCAGCGCCTGCGCTAGCTTCCGCGCCTCGTCCTCGCGCAGGCCGGCCTTGATCGTCACGTCGGTCGACTCCGACAGGTCCTTGGCGTCCTTGAGGCCGAGCCCCGTGGCCTCGCGGATCAGCTTGATCACGTCGATCTTGCGCGTGCCGAAGTTGTGCAGCACCACCTCGAAGCCCCCGGTCGCGCTGACGGGCAGGGGCGCCGCCGGGGCCGCGCTGCGGACCGACGCGCGCGCGTCGACGGCGGTGAGCGCCTGCGCGAGCGACCGCGCCTCCGGCTCGCTCAGGCCCTGCTTGACCACCGCGTCGGGCGACTCGGACACGTCCTTGGCGTCCTTGAGCGTGAGCCCCGTGTGGTCGCGGATCACCTTGATCACGTCGAGCTTGCGCGGGCCGCATTGGTGAAGGATCACCGCGAAGCCCCCGCCCGACTGGCTCGTCGCCGTCCCCGTGCGCGCCGGCTCGCTGCTCGCCGCGCCCCACGTCACCGCGGTCGACTCGCCGCTCACCGCCCGCTCGGGCGGCGCGCTGCTCTCGTGGCCGCGGACGTCGACGGTCGCCCCGGCCTCGACCAGCTCGTGGCGCAGCGCCTCGGCCTCGTCCTGACCGATCCGCCGCCGCACCAGGCACGGCGCGTCGTCGACCAGCTCGACCGCCTCGCGCAGGCCGAGGCCCATCATCATCTTCAGGGCGCGCACCACATTGATCTTGTTGGCGCCCTTGTCTTGCAAGTACACGTCGAAGAACTCGGGGGCCGGCGCGGCGCCATGGGTCCGCAGCTCGACGGTCGCGCCGGCGGCGACCAGCTTGACGCGCAGCGCCTCGGCGAGGGCGGGGGCGATCCGCGTGCGGACCGTACTCGGCGTGCGCGCGACCAGCTCCGCCGCCGCCGCCGGCTCGAGGCCCGTCATCGCTCGCACCACCTCGGTGACCGCCGCCGGGTTCGACCCGGCGTCGCGCAGAATCACGTCCTGCGGGATCACTTCGCCCGACTGACCTCCGACCGTCATCGCTCGCCCTCCGCGGGCGACGATACCCGAAATCGCCGCCCGACCGGCAGCGAGCGCGAGCGCACCGCCCGGGCCCGCGGTGGTCTCGGGTCGCCACGGGCGATCTCCCGTCGGCGGTCGCGGCAGGTCGCGAGCGACCTGTCCTCGCGGGCATCCGCATCATCCGCGGGCGTATGGTCGATGCCGAGCTCGCGCATCCGGCGAGCGCCCGGCCGTGCGGGGCGATCTGCCGCCGGCAGCAGCGAGCGACCTGTCCTCGCGGACATCCGCCTCATTCGCGGACGAACGGCTCGCGGTCGATGCCGAGCTTGCGCATCTTGCTCTGCAGCGTGCCGGGCTTGAGGCCGAGGGCCTGGGCGGCGCCGCCGGGGCCGTAGATCCGCCCGTCGCAGGCCTGCAGCGCGGCGGTGATGCAGCGGCGGATCGCCGCCTCGAGCGGCTCGACCGCGGCCGGGGTCGGGGCGGGCGCGGGCTCGACGGCGAGGGCGGCGTCGAGGGCCAGGGTCGTGCCGCGTCCGAGGATGATCGCCGCCTCGAGCACGTTGGCGAGCTCGCGCACGTTGCCGGGCCAGTCGTGGCGGGCCAACCGTACCAGCGCCGCGGGCGGCACCGGGGGCGCGGGCAGCTTGAGGCGGGCGGCGACGTCGGCGACCAGCGCGGCGGTGAGGGCCGGCAGCTCCTCGAGCCGCTCGCGCAGCGGGGGGACGCGGATCGGGAACACACATAGCCGGAAGAACAGGTCACGGCGGAAGCTGCCGGCGGCGACCATCGGCTCGAGCTCGCGGTGGGTGGCGGCGATCACCCGCACGTCGACGCGCACCCGCTCCTCGCCGCCGACGCGCTCGAACTCCTGCGACTGCAGCGCGCGCAGCAGCTTGACCTGCACCTCGAGCGGCAGCTCGCCGACCTCGTCGAGGAACAGGGTGCCGCGGTCGGCCCGCTCGAACACCCCGTGGTGGCGCTTCGTCGCGCCGGTGAAGGCCCCCGCCTCGTGGCCGAACAGCGCGCTCTCCACCAGGTTGGCCGGCAGCGCCCCGCAGTTGATCGCCACCATCGGTCGATGCCCGCGCGCCGACAGCCGGTGCAGCCGCTGCGCCAGCAGCTCCTTGCCCGTGCCCGACTCGCCGGCCAACAGCACCGTGGTGTCGAACGGCGCCACCGCGTCGATGCGGCGCAGGACCTCCTGCATCGCCGCGCTGCGGGCCACCAGCGGCCGCTCGCGCTCGCCGTGGCGGGCCTGCTCGCGCAGCTCGCGGTTCTCCGCGTGGGCCCGACGCGACAGCTCTGCGACCCGCTGCGTGACCTCCTGGCCGCGCAGCAGGTGGAACAGCACGTCGCCGAGCGTCGCCGCGAGGGCCGGCGTCAGCCGCCCGCCGGGGCCGAGCGACAGGGCGACGAACATCGCCGCCCCGGCGCCCCCGAGCGGGACGACCAGCCGCTCGCGCCCGCCCGGCCCGCGCCGCTCCGCCTCGTCGACCCGACCCGAGCGCAGCGCGGCGATCTCCCGCTCCTGCAGCCGACGGCGGGTCGTCGCCACCGCGCCGCCGTCGGGCGCGCCGCTCACGACTTCGACTTCGTCGGTGCCCTCGATTCGCTCCCCGAGCTCGAGCCGCGCCAGAGGCAGCGCCCGCGCCAGCACCTCTGCCACCCGCCGCACCCACGTCCGCCGCGTGTGCGCCTCGCTGGCGGCCGCCACCAGCGCCGCCAGCAGCTCGACCGGCTCCAAACCCGCCTCCGCCATCGCGCAGCGCACTGTAGCTCAAACACACTGAAATATCAGTGCGCTGTCACTGAAATTTCAGTGTGCCGACCTCGGAGCGTCGCCACCCGCTCCTAAGTGGCTGTATTTTCCAGGGTTTCTTCTCGTCGACGATCGGCGCGAGGCGTGCTGGGGCAGCCTGCAGAGGAGAAATTTTTAAACGATGCCGCACGTCATCACCCGTCACTGCGCTGGCACCTGCGACACGGTCTGCGCCGAGGTTTGTCCGGTCGAATGCATCCACGGGCCGATCGCCCACGCCACCCTGCGCACCGTCCCCGCGGCCGAACGCGGCGTGCGCTTCCCCGGGGTCCAGCTCTACATCGATCCGGACGAATGCATCGACTGCAGCTGCTGTGTGGCGGTGTGCCCGGTATCGGCGATCCACATGGATTACGACCTGCCGCTCGAGCTGCGGGACGACATCGAGGCCAACGCGCGCTTCTTCGGCCGGCGGGGGCGATGAACCGCGCCGACGCCGCGGGCGTGGGCCGTCCGATCGACGCGTGACGAGGTGGCGCGGGGCTTCTACACTTCTCGGCGTGCTCCGCCGCGTCGTCGCTGCTCGTTATGTGGTCCCGCTGCGCGAGGGCGGCTCGTTACCCGCGGTCGTCGAGGCCGAGGACGGCCGCTCTTACGTCGTCAAGTTCCGCGCCGCCGGTCAAGGCGCGCGCGCTTTGATCGCCGAGGTCGTGGTCGGCGAGCTCGGGCGCACGCTCGGCTTACCGGTGCCGGAGCTGGTGATCATCGAGCTCGACGCGGCGGTCGGCCGCAACGAGGGCGACCCCGAGATCCGCGACCTCGTGGTGGCGAGCGCCGGCGACAACGTCGGCATGACCTTCCTGGCCAGCGCGATCGGCTTCGACCCGGCGGCCAAGCCGAAGCTCGACCCCACGCTCGCGGCCCGGATCGTCGCCTTCGACGCGTTCGCGCAGAACATGGACCGCACGGCCAAGAACACCAACCTGCTGTGGTGCACCGGCCAGCTCTGGCTGATCGACCACGGCGCGGCGCTCTACTGGCAGCATGACTGGGACGGCGGCATGGGCGGCGCCGATTCGAAGTTCCCGCTGATCGCTCGCCACGTGCTGCTGCCGTGGGCCGGCCCGATCGCCGCCGAGGCGGAGTGGTTGACCGCGGGCCTGACCGACGCGGCGATCGACGCCGCGACCGCGGAGGTGCCCGACGCGTGGTGGACGGCCCCGCCCGCGCTGCCACCCGACGAGTACCGCGCCGCCTTCGCGGCCCGCCTGCGAGCCCGCCGCGACGCTGCGTCCATCTACCTCGAGGAGGCCGACCGTGCGCGCGCCGTTTGATTACGCGATCGTCCGCGTGGTGCCGCGAGTCGAGCGCGAGGAGTTCGTCAACGTCGGCGTGATCGTCCACGCGCCGACGCTCGGCTTCCTCGGCTGCGCACTGGCCCTCGACCGCCACCGCGTGCTCGCCCTCGCGGAGAAGGTCGACCTCGAGGCGCTCACGCGCCACCTCGACGCCTTCCGCGCGGTCTGCTACGGCGACCAGGGCGCCGGCTCGATCTCCGCGCTGCCGATCTCCGAGCGCTTCCACTGGCTGGTCGCCCCGCGCAGTACGATCATTCAGACCTCCGCGGTCCACGGCGGGGTATGCAGCGACCCCACGTTCGCCCTGCGCGACCTGTTTAAAAAGCGCGTGGCCTGAGCGGGTCAGTCGTCGACGACCTGCGCGAGAGTGCGGGTGATCGTCCGGCGCTACGTCTTCTCGTGGGCGTGCGAGGCGGTACAGGGGCTCGGCGCGGGCGGGCGGGCGATCTGCGGGCCGTCACGGCTGGGGGAGCGCGTGCGAGCCGTTGCAGTGGCACCGGATTCTCGAAATACAGGCGCTCGCGGCGTCGCTGCGCCTGCCCGCGAGCTGAGTGCGGGCGGCACTGCATGGCCGGGCGGGGCACGTTTCGTCTTCGGGAGGCGCCCTGTCTTCGGTGCACCGACGGCGCCTGCGACCAGGGGGAAAGGTGAGACCCGCTTCGGGACGCTGTATTCGTGCCATGCGCGAGCACGGCGATTCTATTGGTCGTCGGCTGAAAAATTGGCGTGACTCTTCCCGCCGTCGATCTCGGAAGTCACCCTCGTTTGTGATTCGCGGCCGACAGGGGCGCGTGCTATCCCCTCCCGTTCGATGACGATGAAGCTACGTGCCACCCGCGCTATTCCTGGGATTGCCACGCTCGCGCTGATCGGGGCGTTCGGCGCCGCCTGCGGGTTTCCGCTGCCTCCGGCCCAACCCGAAGAGGCCGACTATCTGGCGCAATGTGACCTCCCGTCCGGGCTGTCGGCCTATTGCTCGGCCTGCGCGGGGGGCAGCGCGGGGGCCTGTCTCGCGGTCGCACGCGCGTACGAGCGGGGCGAGGGGCTCGGGCGCGACGTACTGGGGATGGTCGCCTTCGAGCGCCGGGCGTGCGACCTCGGCTCCGGCCGCGGGTGCACGAATCTGGCCGGCTCCTATCGCAACGGCGAGGGCGTCGAGCGGCACAGCGGGCAGGGCGACATGCTGTGGAAGTACGGCTGCGGCCTGGCGGAGCGCACCTGCCAAAAGCAAGACCTCGCCTACGAGTGCGTGGCGGCGGGCCAGTGCCGGATCTCGCGGAACGAACCGCTGGCGGCGCGGCACGTCGAGCACTCCACGGTGGCCTGTGAAAGCGGCGACCGGCTCGGCTGCAAGGTCGCCGTGGACGTGGCGATGCGCGGCCCGCAGGTCGATCCGGCCGAGGTGGCCGGGCTGTTCGTCCACATGTGCGAGTCCGGCTCGGAGTTCGGCTGCGAGGTCGTGGCGATGCAGCAGTGGCTCGGTCTCGGGGTCGTCGCCGAACCCGAGGCGGCGCGGGCGACCTTCGCACGCCTGTGCGCCGGCGGCCTGCAGTCGTCGTGTCACGCCGAGCGCGGCTACATGCACCTGCTGCTGGTGTCGCCGTTCATCGCCGGGGCCGCGACGCCGTACCCGCACAAGGCGATCGCCGCCGCTCTGGCGCGGAGCCGCGGGCCCGTGAAGGACGGCGGCATGGTCGGCTTCTGCGTCGCGCCCGACGGTACGACCGACAAGACGGTCGTGCTCGACAGCTCGGGCAGCGAGGAGGTCGACGGCGAGGTGATCGCGGCGGTCAAGACCTGGCGGTTCCCGAGCCGCCTCGACATCCCGCAGCCGGAGCTGTGCATGCAGACCGCGTTCCAGCTGCCGCGGACCCGCTGAACGGCCGATGCGAGGGTGACCCCCGATCGGTCTCCGCGATCGGGCGCCCTCGGCGTCCTCGCCGGACGAGCGCTGCGCCCTCGTCCGCCCCGGCCTTTCCGCCTCGCGGCGCGCCCGCCTCGGCGCGCGGAGGACGGTGCGTCCATCCATACATAAAACATGTCTGAAGGGACATTCACCGCAGTCTCCGCATCTCCGCGCCGCCCGCCCCGGCGGCGCCTGGATTCGAGTGAGGACGAATCATCGTCGTCGCGGGCGCCGCGCGAGGCTGCCGGGCCCCGGGTGATGAATTCTCCGTCTCGGCCCACCCCGTGACGAGCATCCCGGGCGGTGCTCAGAATCCTCGCTGCGCCGTCGGCGAGCGACATGGTTATCCGCGGAGAAAATCGACAATGCGCAAAGCATCGATCGTCACCGTTTCTGCATTCGCGCTGTTCGGCTCGCTCGCCGTCGCGGCCCCGCCGCCGTTCAATGCTCTCCCGACCTTCACCGACAATGGCACGACGTTGACCGCCGCAGGGAGCCTCAACGGCCTCGGCGGCGGCGACCTCGAGATCACGATCGAGGCCACGGGCACGGAGACCGTGGTCTGCGCCGACCCCGTGGGCGTGGATCCGCCGGCGCCGGCGGAGGTCATCCTGGTCGGCTCGAAGGTGGTGACGGCGACGGCGAACGTGCCCGTCGCGTTCGCCGACCTGGTGTCGTCGCTCCCGCCCGCGCCGGCCTGCGCGCTGGCCGAGGGCGAGGGGATCGCCCCGCAGCACGACGTGACCTTCACGAAGGCGTCGCTGAAGATCCGTCCGGTTCAGACGGACCCCATGCTGCCCCCGCTGAAGATGCTGCGGTGCATCCAGTGCACGTTCAAGGCGCCCACCCTCGACGGCCCGGCGAAGCCGCAGCACTGCCTGAGCATGACGGTGTGCTGATCTCGCAGCAGCGGCGTCGACGGGCCGCCCGGCGCGAGCTGTCCCGTGCGCCGCCTGTCTCGCAGAAGGAGAGCCCGGGCGGGCGGAAGCCGACGCCGAGCTCGCTCGGGTGCTGACTTTCACCTGCCCGAAGGGACATGTCTTTCCGCGCCGCGGCCCCAGGCTCGCTCGCGCGGGGGAGGCCACCGGGGCGCCCACGGCAGCGCGCGCCGGCCCTACATCACCGGCGGCCCCGACGCGGCGGGGCCTGACCTGGGCGTCATACCTGTCCTGACAGACATGCTCCTGAGGACATGACCGTCACGCCATGTCCCCGAGAACATGCCCGCGAGGACATGTCTCTGGCCTCAGCGGACCGTCGCCCGCCGGCCGCCCTGCGCGCCGCGGCTCGGCGCCGCGGCGGAGCGCTGCTGCTGCGGGCGCGCCTGCTGGGCCCGCGGCTGCTGTTGCTGACGCGGCTGCTGCGGCTGCTGACGGGCCTGCTGCTGGCGCGGCTGCTGGCGCGCCTGCTGCGGCTGCTGGCGGGCGGGCGCGACCTCGGCGACCATCCCCGCGAACGGGTGGTTCTGCACGACCGGCACGCGGCGCTGGATCAGCCGCTCGATGCCCTTGAGGCGGGTCTGCTCGTCGCCGCTGCAGAACGACAGCGCGACGCCCTGCGAGCCGGCCCGGGCGGTGCGGCCGATCCGGTGCACGTAGGCCTCGGGGTCCATCGGCAGGTCGTAGTTGATGACGTGGGAGATCCCGCTGACGTCGATGCCGCGGGCGGCCAGGTCGGTGGCGACGAGGACGCGGACCTCGCCGTCGCGGAAGCGGGACAGGGCGCGCAGGCGGGTGTTCTGGGCCTTGTCGCCGTGGATCGCCTCGGCGTGGATCTGGCCCTGCGCGAGCTGGCGAGCCACGCGGTCGGCCCCGTGCTTGGTGCGGGTGAAGACGATCGCCCGCGTGACCGCGCGGTCGCCGAGGACGTGGCGCAGCAGCTCGCGCTTGTGCTCCTGCGCGACCAGGTAGACCGACTGGGCGATGGCGTCGGGCGCCGACGCGACCCGCGTCGCCTCGATGTGCAGCGGGTCGCGCAGCACCTGGGCCGCGAGCGGGGCGATCTCGGGCGGCATGGTCGCCGAGAACAGCAGGGTCTGGCGCTGCTTCGGCAGCACGCCGACGACGCGGCGGATCGACGGCAGGAAGCCCTCGTCGAGCATGCGGTCGGCCTCGTCGAGGACGAAGAACTCGACCCGCTGCAGGCGGACCAGGCCCTGGGCCATGAGGTCGACGAGCCGGCCCGGGGTGGCGACCAGGAGGTCGACGCCGGCGCGCAGCGCCTGGACCTGGTTCTGCATGCCGACGCCGCCGTAGATCACCGCGTGGCGCAGCCCGCTGAAGCGCGCGTAGACGCCGATCCGCTCGCCGATCTGGGCCGCCAGCTCGCGCGTCGGCGTCAGGATCAGCGCGCGGACGCCCGCGTCACGCGTGGCCGGGCGCTGCAGCATCTGGTGGACGATCGGCAGCACGAACGCCGCCGTCTTGCCGGTGCCCGTCTGGGCGCAGCCGAACAGGTCGCGGCCGGCGAGGGCAGGGGGGATGGCCGCCGCCTGGATCGGCGTCGGCGTGGTGTGACCCTCCTGGCGCAGCGCGCGGAGCAGGGTCTCGGACAGGCCCAGAGCGGCGAAGTCCGACGCGTGGGCAGGGGGAACGACAGGAAGGTTGTCTTGCACGGAAAAGTTTCTCGAACGGCCCGTGAGGGCCAGGTCTTCGCGCGGCGCAGCGCTCGCGGCCGCGAACGCGGGCTCGCGGTCGACCCGTTCATTCGCCGGTCGAGGCGGCTGCAGGCCTCGCGCCGTGGAGGGCGGGAGGCCTTGCGCCGCGGACGAAGGCCCGCGGACGGGTACCACGCCTGGACGGCTGAGGCAACGAGACGGCGCGGACGGCCGCGCCGGGGGTCTAGCGGCGCTCGGTGGCGATGTTGACGACGATCGAGGAGCCCTTGAGGTCGGCGCCGTTGAGCGCCTCGATCACCCGCGGGGCGTCCTTGCGATTGGCCATCGTGACGAAGCCGAACCCGCGCGAAGCGCCGGTCTCGCGCTCGGTCATGACGACCGCGTCGGCGACCGGGCCGAGGGCGCCGAAGGCGTTGCGGAGGTCGCTGGCGGTGGTGCTGCTGCTCAGGCTGCCGACGAACAGGCGCACCGGAATGGTCGCCGCCGAGCGCTCCTGGCCGGGGTTCTCGATCGCCCGCATCGCGTCTTCGATCGAGGGCATGTGCCCCGTGAGGTCTTCGGCGGTGGCGATCGGGATCTCCCGCGGACCACGCTCGCGCCGGGCCTCGCGGGCCTGGGCCTTCTCTTGCTGCTTCTTGGCTTTGTTGGCCTCGCGGGATCGCTTCCCGGAAGAGTAGTAGTTGCTCACGTCTGGTCTCCTCGGTGAAGGTCGCGCGCGGGACGGCGGATCGAACTGTGATAAATGTTCAAATGCGTCTCGGAGGTTGGCGGCGAACAGATCGCCAGGTCCGTCCAGCTTACGGCAAAAACCGCCGCAGCGCCCCCCCCATCTCGCCGCCGTCGGCGCCGGTCCGCCCGAGCACGCCCGTCCCGCCCCGGTGAGGGGCGTTTGCGCCGCCAGCGTTCGCTTGCGCACACGCCGTAGAGGCCGTCAGGCGGGCCGTCAGGCGGGGCCGCGCTCCAGCGGGAACACGGCGACGGTGCACAGTCGGTTGCCCAGACGGTCGCCGATCGCCAGGGACCGCTGCTCGCGGGGCATGAGCCGCAGCCCGCGCAGGCTGGCGCCGGACGACCACACGCCGAGGTCGTGATCGGCGACTTCGGCGTCGGTGGTGAACAGCACCAGCACCGCGGCCCCGTGCAAGATGAGCGGGTCGGCGGCCAGCTTGTCGATGTCCTTCCAGACAGGTCGCTGCAGGGCGCTGGCGTAGGCGCGGTTGGGCCCGCGCTCGTTGTGCTGGGCCACGACCTTGACCTCGAGCCAGGCGGCGTCGACCAGCGCGACCGCGTCCTCCGGGGCGAACAGCCCGATCTGCTCGGCGGCGTCGGCCAGCGGCCGGCCACCTGGCGTGACGACCATGTCGCAACGGACACCCTCGCTGCGCCGCTGCAAGACCCGGTCGCGCGGGAACCGGACCTCGGCGGCGACGCCGTAACCCGCGGCCTGCAGGCCCCCGCGCAGCACCGGGTGCAGCTCGAGCTCGCTGCGCGCGTCGAGGCCGCGGACCGCCTGCTCGAGCTCGACGTCGGCAGCGGCGGCCCGCAGCCCCGCCGCCAGCGCGTCAGCGAGGTCGTCCCAGCGCCAGTCGATCGCGGTCGTCGTCACGGGGGGCGAGCTTAGCGCTGCGACCCCGCCGCGCCCGCACCGGCCCCCGCGGCCCCGACAGACGCGGAGGAGGTCGCCCCGGCGCGGTCGTCGAGGTCTGACTCACACGGCGCTCGCGTCGCAAACCGGCCGCGATCTCGCAAGGCACCGCTGGGCCCTGCGCCGCGCCCCGCGTCCCGGCGGACGTGAGGCGCCCGATGCAGCCGCCACGTCGGCCGCGAACGGCTGCGGGCCAAGGCACGGGGAGCGCCGCGCCATTTTCTCACTCCCGCCGGACTCGACCGCGAGACGTGGCGCAGGTGTCCCGCCTGCAATCACCTGTCCTTTCGGTCATCCGGTTGCGCCGCGCGGCCCGCCCGGCGCCGTTGTGCGGAGCGCGCGCTTGCGACGCGCGACGGGCCTCGGCTATGCCTCGCGCTCTCCGACAGGAAGGTCCCCCCAATGTCCCTGCTGACCCCGGGCATCGTGCTCCGCTACGAGATGGCCGACTTCGACGCCGCCGACAATTACGAATTCCAGATCCTCGAGACCGACGATCAGCTGGTGCTGTCGAGCGCGTTCGAGGACGGCGAGCCGGAGGCGGTGATCGCCTTCTCGAACGACAGCCTCGCCGACAGCCGCACGATCGCGGTGCTGTCGCAGGGATCGTGGCTGTCGCACGCGCTCGAGCAGCCGACGCGCGACGACGAGTGCGAGCGCCTCGACGCCGACCTGCCGCCGTTCCTGCTCAGCCGCACCCAGCTGATGGAGCTGCGGGCCGGGGCGACGCGCCTGCGGCCGGAGTGGTCGCCGCCGGGCAGCCAGCCGGAGGCGGTGACTCTGAAGGAGCGGATCGCGGTGGAGATCGAGGTCGACGACGAGCCGCAGGAGTTCACGGCGCTGGTGGCCGCGGGCGACGGCGTCGAGGTGACCGTGATCGACGACGAGGCGTGGCCGCTGGTGGTCGAGCGGGTCGAGGGCGACAACTACTGGCGGCTCCTCGCCATCGAGCACGGCGAGCTCGGCGACGGCGAGAACGACGACGACGACCTGCCGCCGCCCGAGCCCGCCGGTCCGCTGGCGGCCACCGGCCAGATCGACACCGACGCGTTCGTGGCCCTGTGCCAGCGCCTCGGGGTCGCCGGCATGGACATGGACTATCAGGGCTCGCGCTTCTCGCTGCTCGACGCCGAGCGCAAGATCGTGATCTCCGCCGAGTACAAGATCGTGCTCGTCGCCATGCCCGGCGGGGTGCTCCGCCGCGCCCACGTGTTCGACCGCTACATCCCCGACCAGGTGCTGGGCCAGCTCTCCGGCGACGACCCGGTCGACCAACCCGGCAACCTGAAGGACGGCCTCGCGGTCGCCGAAAAGCTGGCCGACCGCGCCGGCGCCGACGTGCTCTACCCCGACGCGCTCGGCCCGATGTACATCGCCCTGTTCAACGTCCGCGCCCTCGCCGATTGATCCGCGGGCGCGGCGAGCTTCGCTGCAGGCGAGTTCAGCTCGCAGCGAAGTCGGCCGCGCGAACGAGGCCGCGAACGCGTGGCGTCGGGACGACTGGCGGCACGCGGAGATCCTCATCCTGAGCGAGGCATCTCGCGGGGGTCGGCGCGTGACGAGGCCGCGCGCGTGAGCGTGGGACATCGAGATGCCGGATATCGCCGCGCATCCTCATTCCACGCGAGTCGGGACGAGGCGAGTTGTTTCGACCGGGGTCGCGTGGCATCGCGGTGCTCCGGCTCCGCGAGCCCGTGCGCTGCTCGCCCCGACCGGCCGTTGCGGCCGCGTGTATAGTCGCCCGCCTCGTGGCCGGCGACCGCTCTTTGACTCCTGCCGCGGCGATCGTCCTCGCCTGGGCCGGGCTCGCGCTCGTCAATGCCGGCTGCATCGCCGCTCGCGCGCTGCCCAACGCGGGCCTGCGGGTGCGCGCGCTCAATCACTTGTTCGACGCCGGCCAGCTGCTGGGCCTCGGCCTCGTCTGCGGCCTCGTGGTGACTCTGTGGCTGCGGCTGGCCCCGCGGCGCGCGTGGCTCGCCCCGCTGGCGCTGAGCCTCGTCGCGGTGATCCTCGCCCTGGCGATCCTCGCGCCCGACCTCGACAACTTCGCCCTCCGCCTCGCCGGCCGCGAGCGCGCCGGGCTCGTCGACCTCGTCTTGACCGTCGCGCTCGCCCAGGCCGTCCCGCTGGCGTACCTCGTCGGCCGGCGCGTGGCCCGACCGCGGATTCGCTGGATCGCCGCCGCGGTCGCGGCGATCGCCGCGCTCGTCAACACCCAGATCTTGCCGGTCGACTACCCGGGGGTGCATGCGTTCCTGGCCTGGACCGCGGCCACCCTCGCCGCGGCCGCGCTCGCGGGCATGCAGCGGCGCTGGCGGCTCTCCTCGGCGGCGCGGCGCGTCACCGTCGGCGTCGCTGGGATCTTCGCCATCGGCGCCGTCGTGATCGATCCGGGCAATGCTGTCCGCGTCGAGCTCACCCGCCTCGACTCGGCCCTCCTCGCCGCCCACGTCCCGCCCTGGCGCGCCGAGGTCGACAATTCGCAATACAGTCACATCCCGATCCCGCCCGAGCTGGCCCCGTGGTTCGAGTGGAGCGCCGACGCCTCGCCGATCGCCGCCAGCGAGCCGCCGCTCTTGCCGTCCGACGCGATCGTCCTGTTCTTCACCCTCGACTCGATGCGCGCCGAGGTGCTGCAGAACCCGGCCAACCGCGAGCTGCTGCCGACGCTGCACCGCTGGCGCGACGCCGGCTTCCACGTGCCGCGGGCGATCAGCCCCTCGACGGTCACGCGCTTCACCCTCGCCAGCCTGTTCACCGGCCTCGAGGTCCCGCAGCTGCGGTGGGCCCGCGACAGCGCGACCCAGGGCTCGCTCGTCAAGGAAGAGCGGCCCCGGATCGCCGACCTGCTGACCGCGCGCGGCGTCACCACAGTCCACGTCATCAGTCAGTTCGAGCTGGTCAATCACGTCAACAAGATCGGCCGCGGCTTTTCTGAAGAGATCGAGGTCCCGATCGCGCGCGGCGATCGCCTGGCCTACGCGCCGGCGGTGATGGACGCGATCCTCACGCGATTGCGGCAGCACGGGGACGGGCCGCTGTTCCTGTTCAGCCACTTCATGGACGCCCACCACCCGTTCGACTCGGGCGACCGCAAGGGCCGCGCCTACGCGCGCCACGTGTCCGAGCTGGCCAACATCGACCGCGAGCTGGCGCGCCTCGACGCCTGGCTCGGCGAGGCCGGGCTGTGGCCGCGCACGCTGATCGTGGTCAGCGCCGACCACGGCCAGGCGTTCGGCCAGCACGGCGTGCAGCACCACGGCGGCCCGCCCTACGAGGAGCAGTGCCGCGTCCCGCTCATCGTCCTGGGCCCCGCAGTGCCCGCGCGCGAGAGCCCGTGCGACCTGCCGCTGCTCGACCTCTCGCCGACCTTCCTCGACCTGTTCGGCCTCGAGGCCCCCGGCTGGTTCGTCGGCCGGTCGCTCGTGCCGGCGCTCCGCGGCGAGTCACCCACGTGCGGCCGCCCCGTCCTCAGCACCACCTGGGACGTGTTCGCCCTGCTCCTGCCCGAGGGTTTTAAAATTCTCGACAACCGCCGCAAGCGGACCCTCGAGGTCTACGACCTGCACGCCGACCCGCGCGAGGCGTTCAACGTGTGCGACACCGACCCCGCCGGCTGCGAGGCCCGCGTCGGCCTGCTGCGCCGCTACCTCGAGCTGCACGGGGCGATCGCTACGCCGCGCTGATTTTATGGACATGTTCTCGAGAACATGTCCACAAGTGCATGGATAGCCCCGGCTCGGCCGGTCAGCGCATCGCCGCGTAGAACACCAGCGCGCCGCCCTCGGCGGCCGCGGTGCCGCAGTTGGCCTGGCTCGCCGTCCACGAGCCTGGCGCGATGAAGCTGTCGTAGCCGGCGTCGCCGTCGCTCGTCGTCGCCGAGTAGCTATAGACATAGCGGCGCTGGCAGCCGCTATTGAACATGCACGCGAACGCGAGAGGCTCGAGGCGAGTCGAATTCATGAAAAGACCTCCGTACGCGCGAACGCGGGCTCATCGCACGCGACTTCGGTTCGCCGTCACTGGGGGACGACGCTCAGGAACTGCCCGCCGGTCATGTCCGAATAGACGTAGTGACCGCCCGCGACCATGACCTTCTGATCCCAGGCCACCGCGTCCTGATCGATCTTCCAGGCCCAGCCGGACTGGTCGACCAGCCACAGGTACTTCTCGATGTCGATCGAGATGCCGATCGCGGTGCTGCACTGCGGAGGGGTGTGCTTGGCCACCAGGGTGCGGGTCTGGCGATCGATCTGGACCAGGCCGCAGGGGCCGTTGGAGGCGACCCACACGTAATCGTCGCCGGCCCCGATGCCGCGGTGGCAGGCGTTGGTGCCGGGGATGGTGATCCACTGCGCGGTCTGGACGTCGTAGGTCGAGACCGGGCCGGTGCAGCCGCCGATCCACGGGTTGCCGTCCTTGTCGACGGTCATGCCGTAGGCCTGGATGTTGTTCGGCGCGGTGATCCGCGTGAGTGTGGCGGGGTTGTTCTCGGTGTTGACGCGGATCAGCTCGCCGCGCAGACCGGTGAACCACGGCTTGAAGTCGGGGTCGAGCGCGGCGCCGTAGGGCGCGTAGCTCGAGCCGACCCAGTTGTCGACGACGACGGTCTCCTCGACGATGCCGCTGACGCCGTCGATGCGGACGATGTGCGCCTGGTTGCTCGGGCCGGTGCGATAACCGAGCCACACCTTGGGGTCGACGTACTTGCACTCGTCGAAGCTCCACGTGCCCGGGGTCCAGGTGACGCCGCGCGGGTCGGCCTGAATGCCGGCACCGACGGGATGGGTGATCGACCAGAGCATGCACTCGTCCTGACCCCACGCGAGGATGTCGTTGAGGTTGGCCGAGGTGTCGATCACGCCGTTGCCGTTGTTGTCGATGCAGTCGGCCTTGTTGGCGGCGAACATGGTCGAGCGGCCGGTGCCGCGGGCGTTGACGACGACGAAGCGGCCGTCGGCGCTGACGGCGGTGCGCGACGAGCTCTCGGTGCCGCCCTGCGGGCCTGTGCGGTAGCGGGCCTCCTCGATCAGGGTGAGGGTGCTGATCTTGGAGATCTGGCCGAGAGTGTCGCTGGGGATCCAGATGTAGCTCTTGTCGACGGGACCCATGCCCATGCCGTCACCCGGCATGCACGGGATCGGCTCGCCGGTGGTGGTGCTGGTGCCGTCGGAGGTGCTGGTGGTGCCGAGAGTGGTGCCAGGACCGGTGGTTCCGCTCGTCGAGGTGGTCTCCGGATCGACGCCCATCGTGGTGGTGGTGCTGTCAGTCGCGGCGGTGGTCGAGGTGGTCGTCGACGTCGAGGTGGTCGTGGTGTCGTCGGTGGTGGTCGGCGCCACGGTGGTGGCGGTGCCGTCGCTGGCGCTGTCGCTGCCCTGGGTGGTGGTGGTGCCGGTGGGCCCGCTCGTCGGCGTGGCGGTGGTCGAGGTGCCGGGGTCGGTGGGCGACGTCGCCTGGCCTCACGCAGAGCCCTTGACAGGGGGCTCTGGGGGCCGTATTTAACCAACAAGTTTCTTAACCGATCGGTTATTAAGAAAAGATGCCTGCCAGCGACCTCGATGCCACCTTCGCCGCCCTCGCCGACCCCACGCGGCGGGCGATCCTCGCCCGCCTCGCGCAGGGGGAGGCGTCCGTCTCGGAGCTGGCGGCACCGTTCGCCATGAGCTTGCCGGCGATCTCCAAGCACCTGCGGGTGCTGCAGCGCGCCGGCCTCATCAGCCGCGGGCGCAACGCCCAGCAGCGGCCGTGTCGGCTCGAGGCGGCGCCGCTGCGCGAGGTCGCCGAGTTCACCGCGCACTACCGCAAGTTCTGGGAAGAGAGCTTCGACCGACTGGACGAGTACCTGCACGAGCTGCAGGCCGACGACAAGAAGCCGCGGCGCAAGCACTGACGGCGCGCCCTACCATCATTGAGCATCCCGGGCTCCGGCCCGGGCCCCCCGAGTATTGTCCGACTGCACGGATTGCACAGACGACAAGGAGAACGCATGCCCGCGAATATGTCCCGACCCCTCGAACCTGCCAGCGACCGCGAGCTGGTGATCACGCGCGTCTTCGCCGCTCCGCGCGAGCTGGTGTTCAAGACCTGGACCGAGCCGCAGCACGTGGTGCGCTGGTGGGGCCCGCGCGGCTGCACCACCACCATCCGCGAGATGGACGTGCGCCCCGGCGGCGCGTGGCGCTACGTCATGCACGCGCCGAACGGCGTCGACTATGACAACCGGATCCGCTACCGCGAGGTCGTCGCCAACGAGCGCCTCGTCTACGACCACGACGGCGACCGCGACGACGACCCGCGCGGGTTCCACGTGATCACCGAGTTCCACGCCCGCGGCGAGCAGACCGAGGTCGTGATGCGCATGCAATTCGCCTCGGTCGCAGCGCGCGACGCGGCACGCGACGCGGCGGCCAAGTTCGGGAGCGACGGCGCCAGCTCGACCTTCGACCGCCTGGGCGAGCTGCTCGGCGACCTCGAGGTCGAGTTCGTGCTCACGCGGACGTTCGCCGCCCCGCGCGAGCTGGTCTACCGCGCCCTCACCGAGGCCGAGCGGCTGGCGCAATGGTGGGGGCCGAAGAATTTCAAGATGGAGTCGCGGCGGCTCGACCTGCGCCCCGGCGGGCACTACCACTATTGCATGCGCGCGGCCGACGGCGGCGAGATGTTCGGCAGGTTCACCTACGTGGAGATCGATCCGCCGGCCCGCCTGGTCTTCACCAACGCGTTCGCCGACGCCGAGGGCAACACGGTGCGCCCGCCGTTCGAGGACGACTGGCCGCTCGAGATCCTGCACACGCTGACGCTCACCGAGCAGGACGGCAAGACGATCGTGACGCTGCGCGGCGTGCCCCACAACGCCACGCCGGCCCAGCGCGCGACCTTCCTCGCCGGCCACAAATCGATGGACGGCGGCTACTCCAGCAGCTTCGAGGAGCTCGCGCGCCACCTCGCCGCAGGTTGACCCGCAGGTCCTCGATCCTGTTCTTCCGCGACGTGCACAAGGAAGTGGCGCGGCTCGCCGGCGCACCGGGCGTGGAGACACGGAGGTCTCCACGCCCGGCGCTTCGCGGGCCCGCCGGCCAGATATTCAATGTCTGGAAGAACATGTCCGAGAGACAATGTGTGAAAGGATATGTTTTATAGAATGGGAGGCGGGTCGCTCACCGCGTCGCGCGCCAGGCCTCGATCTCGCGCAGCAGCGCGGCGTCGGCCGGTGAATCTTTTAAAATTTCGGCGGCCACGGTGGCTTCGCCACGGGCGCGGATCGGGCTCTCCGGCCACAGCGCGCGGGCCATGTCGAAGTGGGCGCTGGCGATCCGCTCCGGCGTCAGCGGGCGCGGGGCTGGTGGCAGCGTCGCGGCGCGACCCAGCGTAGCGACCGCCGCGGTTCGTTGGCCGCGGAGCAGCTGCACGTGGCCGAGGGCGCGAAGGATCGCCGCCAGCTTCGGATCTTCCCCGCCGAGGCGTTGTTCGGTCAGCTCGAGCGCCTGGGTGTAGTGATCCGCCGCGAGCTCGAGCTGCTCGCGGGCCTCGGCCAGGCGGCCGCGATCGAATTGCAGCGTCTCGAACTTCGGGTGGCCCGCGGGCAGGTGTGCGTTCCAGATCGCCTCCGCGCGGCCCAGCTCGAGCTCCGCGGTGTCGAGATCGCCGGCCTCGCGCGCGGCGTCGGCGAGGTTGCGGTGGGCGCTGGCGACGATGTCATGGTCGGCGCCGTAAGCGGCCTGGCGGATCCGCAGCGCCTCCACCAACAGGCGGCGGGCCTCCTCGTGGTGGCGCTGTTCGAGCGCGAGGTTGCCGAGGCCCGTCAGCGTCTCGGCGACGTCGGGGTGGTCGGGGCCGAGGATCCGCAGGCGGATCGCCAGCGCCTCGTGCAGCGCCGCCTCGGCCTCGCCGTGGCGACGCAGGTCGGCCAGCGCCTCGCCGACCTGCGACAGCGAGAACGCCGTGCGCGGGTGGTCGCGGCCGTACGCGCGCAGGCGGATCGCCAGCCCGCGCTGGAACAGCGCCAGCGCCTCGTCGGCGCGCCCGAGGTCGAGCAGCGCGGCCCCGCGGTTGTTGAGCGGCACCACCACGCTCGGGTGCGACTCGCCGAAAGCTGCGCGCAAGATCTCCTCGTCGCGCACGAACGCCTGCATCGCCTCGTCCACGCGGCCGAGGTCGCGGAGGGCGATCCCGCGGAGCAGGTGGACCCGCGCCAGCTCGAACGCGTCGGGGCCGAGCGCCTGCTGCAGCGTCGTCAGGGCCCGCTCGAGGGCCAGCAGCGCCTCCGCCGGGCGGCCGGCGTCGCTCAGCGCCTCGCCGCGGCGCAGCTCGAGCTGCGCCAGCGGGACCTCGCCGAGCTGGCCGCGCTGCAGCGCGTCTTCGGCGTGGTCGAGCCACTCCTCGGCGGCCGCGAACCGGGCCCGGCGTGACGCCACTTCGGCCAGGGCGATCGCGGCGCGGAAGCCCAGCTCGTCGTCGCCGCGGCGGATCGCGCCGTGGAACGCGGGGTGCAGATCGTCGGCCGCGAGGTCCAGCTGCAGGCCGGCCAGCGCCGCGCGCCCGCGCCAGTAGTGGGCTTCGTCCTTCAGGACAGGGTCGGAGAGACCTGAACCTTCGGACATGACCGATTGTGCCAACGCGAGCGCCCGCGCGTCGTCGCCGGCCGCCAGCTGGGCGCCGACGTCGGCCAGGCGGGCCTGCAGCGCCGCGGCTTCGCGGCCGGCGACGCGAGCCTCGGCGGCGCGCGGCTGCAGGCAGCGGTCGGGCCGCGGCAGCGCGCGCACGGCCGGCAGGGCCCGCTCGGCCGCGGCCGGGTCGGCCAGCACCGCGAGCAGCGCCTCGAGCTCGCGCAGGCGCTCGCGCAGGCACGCGCCGCGGCGGTCGAGCAGCTCGCTCGAGGCCTCGTGGCGGATGTGCGTGGCGACGCAGGCCTGCTCGGCGGTGCTGGCCCAGCGAGCGGCGTAGGCGTCGAGCTCGGCGACCAGCGCCGAGGCCGACGCGCGCGCGTAGGGCAGCGGACTGCGGGCGAAGCTCGCCAGCAGCGCGTCGTGTCGGCCCGGGTTGTAGACCTCACCGACGCCGGCTGCCGCGGCGCGACAGTCGATCGGCGCCGGCTGGACCAATGCAGTGCCGGCCGCCACTGCCACCAGCAGCGCCGACAGCCCGGCGACAGCCTTGTGCGTGCGATACGGGTCGCGCGCGAGGGCGGAGAGCAGCGCGGTGAAGTCGGGGTGACGCGCGCCCGGGTCGATGTGCAGGCCCGTCTCGACGGCGCGGCGGATCGCCGTCGGCACGCGGTCGTGCGCCGGCGCGGCCGGTCGCCCGCGCAGCAGCGCGCCGCGGATCTGCTCGACCGTGGCGCCGGGGAACGGCCGCTCGCCGTAGAACGCCTCCCACAGCGTCACGCAGTAGCTGAACTGATCGCTGCGCGCGTCGGTCGGCGTGCCGAGGAATTGCTCGGGCGACATGTACGCCGGCGTGCCGACGAAGCCGCCGTCCTGGGTGAGCAGCAGGTTGGACACGCGCATGTCGCCGAGCGCGTCGAGCTCGGCCTGGCGATCGATCGGCGCCGCCAGGCTGAAGTCGAGCACGCGCACGCGGCCGTCGGCGCCGACGACGATGTTGTCGGGCTTGATGTCGCGGTGGACCACGCCGCTCGCGTGGGCCGCCTGCAGGCCCGCGCCGACTTGCATGAACACCGCCAGCACCGCCCGCCAGTCGCGCGGCGCGTCGGCCAGCCACTCGCGCAGCGTGCGGCCGTGGACCAACTCCATGGCGATGTAGATCCCGCCCTCGACCGGGCCGACCTCGTAGATCTGGACCACGTTCGGGTGCGACAGCCGGGCGAGCGCCTGGGCCTCGCGTTCGAGGCGGGAGGTGCCGAGCTGGTGTTCGCCGGGGTACTTGTCGCTGAGGACCTTGATCGCCAGGCGGCGGTCGAGCTTGGCGTCGTACGCGGCGTAGACGACCCCCATCGCGCCTGCGCCGAGCTCCCGCAGGACGACGAAGCGGCCGATCCGCGACGGCGCGAGCAAAGCCTCGACAGTGTCGCCGCGGCCCGCAGGCGCGACAAGGTCCCCGAGCGCGTGTGCGCCGGTTGCTGCGCCCGGGGTGACGCGGCGACGAGGGTTTGTCCGCGAGGCGAGGACGGACGTCGACGTCGTCTCCGCCGCCGCGGCGACCCGCCGGGGCCCTGTTACAATGCGGCCGTGACCCATGCTTCGCTGCCGTCGGCGGACCTCCGCGCGCGCCAGGTGAGGCGGCGCTCGCTCGCCGTCCTCCTGTTCGTCCTCCTCGCCTTCAGCGCCGCGCTGGGCCGTCCGGTCGAGCCCGCTGGCGCGGTGCTCGACGAGTCGGCGCTGATGCAGGCGACCGCCGACGCGCCGCCGATCGAGGTCGAGGCTCCGCCGACGCTCGAGCAATTGCAGGCTCGGGTGGCCGCCGTGCTCGCGCGGGAGGGTGTCCCCGGCGTCGGCCTGGCCGTCGTCGATCGCAACGGCGTTCGCTGGGCCGGCGGCGTCGGCGTCGCCGATCTCGGCACAGGCGCGCCCGTCGGTCCCGACACTCAGTTCCGCGTCGCCTCGATCACCAAGAGCTTCGTCGGCCTCGGCGTCATGCGCCTCGTCGAGCAGGGCCGCCTCGACCTCGGCCGCCCGCTGCGCGAGTTCATGCCGGACATCGCGCTCACCAACGACTGGGAGGCGAGCTCGCCGATCACCCTCGCGCACGCGCTCGAGCACACCACGGGCTTCGACGAGATGCGCTTCAACGAGTACTTCGCCGCGGACGACGCGACGGTGCCGCGCGACGCCCTGGCGATCAACCCGCGCTCGCGCGTCGCTCGCTGGCGGCCCGGCAGCCGCAGTTCGTACGCGAACCCGGGCTACACTCTGGCGGGCCACGCGATCGAGCTCGCCACCGGCGAATCGTACGAGACTTACCTCGAGCGCGAGGTGTTGCGCCCGCTCGGCATGCCGACGGCCCGCTTTCGTCGCACCCCCGAATACCAGGGCCGCCTGGCCACCGGCTATCACGATCCCGACCGTCCGGCGGTGTTCCGCGCGATCTACCACGCCCCGGCCGGCGCCCTGCTGGCCTCGCCGCGCGAGCTCGGCCAGCTGGTCCACTTCTGGCTGCGCCGCGGCGAGACCGGCGGCCCGGCGATCGTCGGCCCCGAGTCGCTGGCGCGCATCGAGCGGACCGAGACCGTGTCGTACCGCACCACCGACACCAACTACGGCCTCGGCAATTACGGCGACGTGATCCACCCGGCCCGCAGTCGCGGCCACGACGGCGGCCTGCCGGGCTTCCTGTCGTGCTACCGCTATTTCCCGGAGCTCGGGGTAGGGTACGTGATGCTGCTGAACAGCACGCATTCGCTGCGGGCGTACCTCGAGATCCGCGCGCTCCTGTTCGGCTACCTCACCGGCGGGCGCACCGTGGTGCCGCCGCCGCCCGTCGAGCCGGACCCCGAGGCGATCGCGGCGCTCACGGGCTATTACGGGTACGCCAGCCCGCGCGTGCAGTTGTTCGGGTTCGCCGAGCGGGCGATCCTGGGGATCTCCGTCCGCCCCGACCCCGCCGGCATCCAAGTCGAGATGCTCACCGGCGGCCGCGCGCAATTGGTCTCGACCGGCGACGGCGGCTTCCGCCACTGGCGCGAGGGCGGTACCAACATTCGCCTCACCCGCGGTGACGACGGTCGGCGGATCCTCGTCGGCGGCCTCGCCTACTTCGAGGAGGGCTCGTACGCGTACGCCCGCGCGCGCCTGCTGCTGCTCGGCGCGGCGATGGTGCTGCTGCGGGCCGCCCCGCTGTGGGCGCTCGGGTGGGCCGTGTTGGCGCTGATCCGCCGCCTGCGCGGCCGCGCGATCGCCAGCGGCGAGTTCGCCCTGCACGCCTGGCCGGCCGCCGCCGGCTTGGCGTGGGCCGTGCTGTTCCTGATGTTCGACCACATGGCGCGCGCCGAGGCGTATGGCACCGCCAATCCGCTGAGCGTCGGCGTGTGCGTCTGCAGCCTGGTGTTCGCCGCCTGCTCTGCCGCCGCGGTGGCCGAGGTCGTGCGGGCCGGCGTGGCCGGCACCGTGCCGCTGGCGCTGCGTCTGGTCCCCAGCGCCGCGGCGATCGCCAGCTTCGGCATGACGCTCTATTTGATGTTCCACGGCATCATCGGCCTGCGGATCTGGGCCTGGTGAGCGAGTCTCGCGAATGCATGATCGTGCCGGTCTGCCCGGCTTCCCCGAGCAGAACCGGCCGCCGGTCATCGAATGGATGGTGCGACGATTGTGATGAAGCCGGACGGAGGGCGCTGCGAGGGCGCCCTCCGCCGCGAGGCTCTCAATTGCACAGCTGATTGCGCGGCACGCAGCCCTCGAAGTCGCCGCAGTGGCAGTCGTAGTTGGCCTGGCACGGGCCGCAGGTCGGCTCCGGGGGCGCGCAGTAGCCCTTGACGTCGTTGATCTTCCAGGTCGAGTAATAGTTGCTGGCGGCGTACGCGTACGACTGGCAGGAGGACGTCGCGCTGGACAGGGTCGAGGACGAGCCGCAGCCGACCGAGAGGCCGGTCTTCGGGCCGCAGCTGTGCGTCGTGGTGACCACGCCGCAGGTCGCGTAGGTGTAGGTCTGGATCGTCTCGGTGGTCGCGTTGCAGGCGTTGTTGTAGGTGACCCCCGCGTTGGCCTGGACCGCGTTGCACGAGGCCGGGCCGGCCAGGGCGGTGTGCGTCAGCTGGGCCTGGCAGCGGAACGACGCCTCGTCGCTCGGGGCCGCGATCTCCGTGTTCTCGATGTCGACGATGATCGCGCGGATCTCCGCCAGCTGGGCCTGCGACGTCTCGCTGCCCTCGGCCTCCGCCGCGATCGCCAGGTGCTCCTCGGCCGCGTACAGGCTCGCCAGGCCGTGCAGCTTGCCCGGCTCGCCGACGCCGACGAACTCCTCCACGCCGTCGGCGCCGATGCGGCTCCACAGGCCCCGATCTTGCTCGACCCAGCCGTCGCCGAGGCCGAGCTCCGCGGGCGTGCGCAGCGTCGGCTGCGACTCGGGGGTGGCGCCGCCTTCGGGGGCGTCACACGCGGACAGAGTGAGCGCCGAGGCGGCGGCGCAGAGGAAGGAGAGGGCGAAGAAGTTACGGATGTGCTTGTGCATGGTGACCTTCGGGGAAAGTGCGCTGGGTTCGGGCGAACGAACCCCGACGCTCGACCGCGAGGGTCGAGCTGGAATCACCGTGGGAATGCCCACAGTCGTCGGGCCTCGTTCGTGCCGGGCGAGTAGAGCGTCCGGCTTCACGAGGGGGTTGCTCGGCCGCGACGATTCCTGACAGCCGAGCTTTCGGATTTTCTACGAGGCCCGTGGCGCGGTCTCGGGTCGGGCGGACCCGGTCACCGCGACGCGCCGGTCAGGTCCGAAGCGAGGCCGAAGCGAATCGCGTCGAGGTCGGGCTCACGGCGTCGTCGATCGGCGCAGCGTCGAGGTGATGCGAGCGAGCGTCGAGGATGCGAGCGCGATGAAAGTGTTTGAAAGGACATGTCGCGATGAAAGCGACTGAAAGAGCATTTTGCGTCAGACGTGCGAAGCACGGAGCGGCGCTCCGGGGCTTGAATTCGAGCGGCCGGGAGGCGGCTGTAACGAGTTTCTCGCCGGAGACAACCCACACCGGCCTGCAGGTCGGACTGCGAGGGTGGCGCACTCGGGGAGGACGCAACGTGGCGGCCTGCAGGGCGCGCGGCTGTGCCCCGTCGCGACATTGTCCTGCGGCGGAGATGTTTGATGGCGGCGGCCCGGCCGCATCTTGATACGGGCGGGGGCTGAATAGATGCGCGTGCGACGAGCGACTGCGTTGGGGTTGATAACTGCGGCCATGGCGTGTGATGTAGACGACATCCCCCGGGCGGACCTGTCCGACGAGGTGAGCGTCCGCGAGCTCGAGATCAACGGGTTTCGGCTCAACGGATTCCGCCTCAACGGGTTTCGCCTCAATGGATTTCGTCTCAACGGATTCCGCCTCAACGGCGATAGCGGCACCGGCAATTATATCGACCTCGAGATGTTCCAGCTCCACCAGGGCTGGACCGTGACGAACGCGTGGCTCGAGGGCAGCGAGCTGCGGGTCCAGACCTCGAGCGGGGCGACGCTCGTCGGCACCCAGCTGGTCGGCGCGATCTTGCATTTCGGCCTGGTCGACGGCGCCCCGAAGAAGCGCAAGGTGAAGATCGTCGGGGCCACGGCGCAGGCCTCCGGTTTGTGGCTGTACGACCTCCAGATCAAGGACGACGTCGGCGCGTGGGAGCCGCTGTGCATGAACGCCTTCGGCAGCGCGACGCAAGCGATCATGGTCGGCGAGGTCTGGGACCCGGAGACGGGCGATCGCGTGCCGCCGACGAGCGGGCTGGTGACGCTCGCCTGTCGCGACGCGGCGATCGGCAAGTGCGCGGAGTGGGGCTATCGCCCGTGGGAGTGGGCGGACCACCACCAGGCGTGCACGCGGATGGTCCGCGCCGATTACTGCGGCGACGGCGAGTCGCACACGGTCGACGGCATGGTGATCCACGTGCTCGACGAGATCGGGGTCGAGAACCCCGAGCCCGGCACCAACTACGCAGTGGAGGCCGAGTGGGGCCCCGACGGGGCGACTTGCCTCAACTTCGAGCACACCCGCCTCGTCGGCTCGACCCTGGCCTGCGAGACGGCGGCCTGCGGCGAGCCGTTCGCCTCGGGCGGGCTGATCCAGTCGGGCGTCACGGTGCCCTGAATCGCGGCGATGTCGGAGTCACAGGCACAGCCCACGGCGATCGGCCCCTTCGTCGTCCTGCGCAAGCTGGGCGAGGGGGCGATGGGGGTGGTGTACGCGGGCTACGACGTCGCGCTCGACCGCAAGGTGGCGCTCAAGCTGGTGCGCCCGTCGCTGCTCGACAACGAGTCGGTGCGCGAGCGGATGAACCGCGAGGCCCAGGCGATGGCTCGCCTGTCGCACCCGCACGTGGTCCAGGTCTATCAAGTGGGGCCGCACGAGCGCAGCCTCTACATGGCGATGGAGTACATCGAGGGCGAGACGCTCGGCGCCTGGCAGCGGGCGCACTCGCGGACGTGGCCGGCGGTGCTGCGCACCGTCTGCGAGGCCGGCCGCGGGCTGGCGGCGGCCCACGCGGCGGGGCTGGTCCACCGCGACTTCAAGCCCGACAACGTGCTGGTCGACGCCGACGGTCGGGCGCGCGTGGTCGACTTCGGGCTGGTGCAGGCTGGCGCGGGCGAGGAGCGCGGGCCCGAGGACGAGCCGACCGAGGAGCCGGTCGAGCAGTCGACCTTGCCCATGGGACAGGTGAGCGGCGAGCGCTCGGGCGGGGTGCGCTGGTCGGCGCGGCTGACCCGCCGCGGCAATACGCTCGGCACTCCGCTGTACATGTCGCCCGAGCAGCACTTCGGCCAGCCGGTCGGGCCGTGGTCCGATCAATACAGCTTCGCCCTGACGCTGTACGAGGCGCTGTACGGCGAGCACCCGTACTGCGCCGATTCGTGGGAGGGCATCCGCAAGCAGATCCGCGTCGGCACGGTGCCGCCGCCGTCGCCGGGTTCGCCGGTGCCGTGGCGGCTGTTCAAGGTGATCCAGCGCGGGCTGGCCTACCGGCCGGAGGACCGCTGGCCGAGCCTGGCGGCGATGATCGCGGCGCTCGAGCACGACCCGTGGCGCCGGCCGCTGGCGGTGACCGCGGTGGTCGGGCTGCTCGGGTTGGCGTCGGCGATCAGCTACGCGGCCGCGAGCCGCGGCAAGGAGGCGCCGCGCTGCCAGGCGGCCTTGCACGAGCTCGCGGGCGTGTGGGACCGCGGGCGCGCCGACGCGGTGGCGGCCGCGTTCGCGGCCACGCAGGCGCAATTCGCCGGCGAGGCGCTCGAGCGGGTGACGAGCCGCCTCGACGACTACGCGCGGTCGTGGACCGACGCCAGCCGCGAAGTGTGTGAGGCGCACGCCGTCGGCAGCCAGACCGGGAGGATGATCGATCTGCGGAGCGCCTGCCTCGGCCGACGCAAGGCCCACCTCGCCGCGCTCGTCGACGTGCTCGCCGCCGCCGATCGCGACGTGGTCGAGCACGCGGTCCAGGCGGCCGCGGCGTTGCCGAGCATCGGCGCGTGCTCCGACGCGGAGGGGCTGATCGGAGGTACCGCGCCGCCCGACGATCCGCGCGCGGCGGCCCGCGTCGAGGCGCTGCGCACCAAGACTGCGCGGGCGGCCGTGCTCGAGGCGACCGGGAAATTCGAGCCCGGGCTGGCGCTGATGGCCGGGGTGCGGACCGAGGCCGACGCGGTCGGCTACGGGCCGGCGATCGCCGAGGCGGCGCTGGTCGAGGGTCGGCTGCAGGTGGGCGCGGCAGATCCAGCAGCGGCCGAGGCGGCGCTAGTGCGGGCGATTCGCCTCGGGATCGCCCACGACATGCACGCGGTGGCGGCCGAGGCGGCGGCGCTGCGGATCTTCGTGCTGGGCGAGGGGCTGAACCGGCGGGCGGAGGCGTTCGCGGCGGAGGTGTTCGCGGAGGCGCTGGTCGAGCGGGCCCACGACGACGGGCGGCTGCAGGCGCTGCTGAGCAACAACCTCGGCGCGGTGCACGACCTGCAGGGCGACACCGACACCGCGCGGGACTACTACGAGCGCTCGATCGCCGGGCTGGGGCGGCGACCGGGGCCGCCCGATCCGCTGATTGCGATCACCCACAACAACCTCGGCAGCATGTACCACGAGCGCGGCGACTTCGAGCGCGCGCGGGGCCATTACGAGTTGTCGATGCAATTGTTCACCGCGATCCTCGGCGACGGCCATCCGTTCGTGGCCCACGCGCTGGCCGGGCTCGGCGACGCCGACGCGGGCGGCGGGGAGCTCGAGCGGGCGCAGGACAACTACGAGCAGTCGCTGACGCGGATGGAGGCGGCCTACGGCGCGCGCCACCTCTATCTGCTGCAGCCGCTGACGGGGCTCGGGCAGGTCCACGCGCAGCTCGGGCGGGCCGCGGAGGCCGAGCAGGCGTTCGCGCGGGCGGTGGCGATGGCCGAGGGCCTGAAGCTCAGCCACCCGCTGCTGGCGCAGGCGCTCGAGGGCCTGGGCGACCTGGCGGCGCAGCACGGCGAGAGCGCCCGCGCGGCGTCGTTTTACGAGCGCGCGGCGGAGGTGTGGACGACCACTGGCGACGTCGAGGCGGGCCAGCGAGCTGTCCTTCGGGCCAGGGAGCTCACGGGCGCGCCGACGGCGAGCGGGCGCTAGCGATCGCGGCGACGATCCGCCGGTCACTTCGCCGGTTCGAGGGACCGAGCCTCGTCGCGCGGGCGTCCGGACGCGAGGCCGAATCGAAGCGCGGCACGACGACGCTGCCAAACTTCGTTCGAGAGGCATCAATAAAAATTGAGGGTGACGCGCAGCACACCTTGTTCATCTTTGTCTGCAGAGCGGCTGCGCCGATCTTTTTGAAAAGACACCATGCGACACACCATTGTATTCGCGTTCGCGTTGACGATCTCTTGCGGCAATGCCGATTCCTCCGAGGGGATCACGGATACGGAGTCGGGCGGCGAGACGACGAGCGCCGATCCCGGGGCGGGGAGCTCCGGGGACAATGGCGCCACCGAGAGCGACAGCGCCAGCGTCACCGACAGTGACGGCGGAGACTCGGTCAGCGAATCGGCGTCGACGTCGATGCCGACCACGACGGCCGGCGACGACTCTGCGACCAGCGGCCTGCCCGGCGAGCCGAGCGACTTCGACCCCAGCGGCTCGGGTGATGCGACCGCCACCGAGAGCGGCCCGGGGCCGGACGGAGGCGAGGACGGCGACGAACCGGACGACCCCGGGAGCGACGACGGCGGCAGGGACGAGGCCGGCGACGACGGCGGCAGGGACGAGGCCGGCGACGACCCCGTCGACGACGGCGGAGGCGGCGACGACGGCGAGCATGATGACGACGGGGGCGGCGACGACGGGGGCAGCGACGACGGCGAGCATGATGACGATGGCGGCGGCGACGACGGCGAGCATGACGACGGCGGCGAGGACGACGGCGACGACGGCGAGCATGACGACGGCGGAGACGACGACGGCGAGCATGACGACGACGACGACGATAACGACGGCGGCGGCCGAGGCGACGACGACGACGACGACGATAACGACGGCGGCCGGGACGACGACGACGATAACGACGGCGGCGGCCGAGACGACGACGACGACGACGACGATAACGGCGGCGACGACGACGACGACGACGATAACGACGGCGGCGGCCGAGACGACGACGACGACGACGACGATAACGACGGCGGCGGAAAGCACGACCACGGCTGCTGAGACGACGACGAGCGATGCCGTCGTCCGTCTGCGCCGTGGTCGGTCAATCCCGCGGCCTTACCGCGGGCGAGCTCACTGCGGGATGATGCCGCAGCTGTCGACCTCGTTCGGGACGCAACCCATGCAGTCCCAGCGGAACTTGTCGATGATGCCGACGGTGTCCCACACGGTGTCGCCGAGGTCGAACACGGAGATGGCGAGCGTGAAGCTCTCGCCCGGGGCGGCGGAGCCCTTGGCGGTGTACCAGCCGGTCGCGGCGCCCTCGCTGTCGCCGGGGAAGCCGGTGCCCGCGAGCAGCGGGTCGCCGGGGAGGATCGTCATGTACGGGTCGAGCGCGGTGACGGTCAGCGGCTGCTCGTCGATGAAGGTGACGTTGCCGGTGAAGGTCTCGCTGGTCGACCAGACGATCAGCATGTCGTTGACCGTCTGGTTGACGTAGACCGGCCACTCCTCGGTGAAGTACACGAAGTCGAGCAGGTAGCCGTGGGTGCCCTGCGGGACGTCGAGGTCGAACGACATGTAGAAGACGTCGTGGGCCACGCCGGCGCCGATCCCGTTCCACTGGTCCGCGATCGTGTCGGAGCAGTCGTGGACGCCGTCGCAGTTCATGAAGGGCGTGCCGCCGGCGCCGTTGTTGCTGCCCATCTCGTGGTGCATGACGCCCGGCAGCTGGTACTGCTCGTCGGGGTTGCCGTTCGGCTGGCTGTCCTGGCCGTTTTGTTCGACGAGGCCGCCGTCGCCCTCGAGGTTCGGGAAGGTGCCCGAGCCGATCACGAGGAACCGCGAGCCCTCCTTCGGCGCCCACGCCCACTGGTTCGGGTCCATCGGATCTTTGGCGGTGCCGAAGTGGGTGGCGACGCGGTAGCTGCTGGTGTCCGGCGCCATGATCACCGGGTTCTTGATCGGGATCGCCATCGCCGGGTTGTCCGAGCAGTTGAGGCCGATGGCCTTAAAAATGTCGTCGCCGGCCTCGTCGCACGGCGGCTGCGTCGCCGGCGCTTGACACTCGTCGGGGATGCCACCGGTCTCGTTGCCGGTGGTCGTGTCGTCGGTCGTCGACGAGGTGCCATCGGTCGTCGTGGTCGCGTCGTCGGTGGTCGTCGAGGTGTCGTCGGTGGTCGTCGCGGTGTCGTCGGTCGTCGTGCCGGTCGCGGTCACGTCCGCGGTGGTGCCGGTCGGGGGCTCGGTCGCCGACTCCGAATCACTCATCGTCCCCGACGGGTCGGTGGTGTTGCCTTCGGTCGGGTCGTCCACGCCGGAGGTCGACGTCCCGGGCAGGGTCGGGTTGAGCGTGGTGATGTTCGCGGTGTCGGAGATCGATGGGCCGCCGTCATCGCCACAGGCGGTCAGAGTGAAGGTCAAGCAAGCAGAGAAGGTAAGGGTTCGTGTATGTCGCATGTCGGTGTCGTTGCCGCCTCGCGTGGAGGCCGCTCGTCATGAGCGGCCGGCGAGGTCGTCACGCCACCTTAGCCTGCTTTGCGGCGCTGCATCTGTCGTACGTGCAATCTCTCGATAGAGTGAGATCGCAATGAGGGTATCTCCGTGATGGCGACCCGGACGAGTGACTTCGCCGACCTACGATGAGTCGCCGCTCCCTGCATGGACCCAGGAAGCGGTGTCCAGAAGCGCCGGTGAGCTCGCGGCTCACCTGGCTCTTGGGTCAGCTGAGGCGGAGCGTGCCGGTCGGCGAGCGCGCACCCGGGGGCACGCTGGCGACGCGGTCGGAGTAGCGTCGTTGCGGACGCAAGGCGACCAAAAACGCGGGCATCGGGCGAGGGCGAGTCTTGCCCGGGGGCGAGGAGGCCGAGCTGCTGCAAAGCCTCGCGGCGGACCAGCACCTGCGTGGGCGGGGCGCCGGGCGGCGTGTCGGCGGCGAACACGGCCTGGGCGGGGGTCCAGACCGCGCGGAAGTGGGGCGCGCGGTCCTGCATGACCGCGACGATGCCGGGCTGAGCCGAGGGGTCGGGCTCGCCGACGACGGGCGCGTAGCCCTGGGTGTCGCGGACGATGGTGATCTGGTCGGTGTCGGCCTCGTAGTGCGGGCCGCCGTCGAACGGGTCGACGCGGCCGCTGTACTGGAAGCCGATGCTCTCGAGCAGCCGCTTGGCGCCGACGGTGTTGGGCCCGACCTGACCGATGATGTCCTGCACGCCCTCGGGCAGCAGGCACGCGTGGATCGGCATGGTCGGGAACAGCCGCCAGATGAACTCCTTGTTGAAGCGGCTGAGGCGGTCGGCCTCGTGGTAGGTGAGGCCGGTGAACTTGTGGCCGAGCGCGTCCCACAGCGGCGAGCGCGTGGTCCCGCCGGGCACCTGGACCAGGGGCGGCAGCAGCTCGGCGAGCAGGCGGTCGCGGAACCACCCGCGGTGGCCCGAGATGAAGACGAAGCGCGCGAGCGACAGCAGGCGGCCGAGCTTCTCGGGGTGATGCCGCAGCTCGGGGCGCAGCACGAGGCCGCCGAGCTCGGTCGGGCCGTCGTAGGTCTGGCCGAGGTACAGCATCGTGTGCGTCATGTGGACGTCGTGCACCTCGGAGTTCGGGGTGACGCGGAGGTCGGCGTAGCGCTCCTCCTGCATGACGCGGAAGAACACGTGCGGCTCGTCGGTGTCGCCGTGCTGGGCGTGGATCATCGACGTGCCGACGACCTGACCGTCGTCGCCCTCGAGCACGAACAGGAAGCGGCGGGTCGGGTCGAAGTCGGGGCTGCCGCGGAACGAGGCCAACGAGCGCTGCAGCAGCTCGTGGATGTAGGGCCGCTCGGGCGGCAGGTTGAGGCTGTTGAGGTGGCGCGCGAGCTCGAAGATCGCGTCTTCGTCGCTCATTGCTGCCTCGCGGAACAGGAACATCGGGACACCTTCCGGGGGCTCGATGGAGCGCGTCGTGGCGCTCCGAATCGAAGCTTTCGCCCCAGAGTGTGGCACCGAGGCACGCATGCGGGCGCTCGCAGTGCGAGCCCTCACTGCGTCCGGCACTCACATCACGGTTCGCGCAGCACCGTGACCTTGTCGCCGACGATCTCGAGCGCCTCGGGGTGACCGCCATAATAAGCGGCCATGCCGACGTCGATGCACCACACCGCGCCGTCGCAGGCCGAGAACACGCCCTCCTTGTGGACGGTGTGACCGACGACCAGTCGCTTGGCCGGCACCGCGGCGAGCGTCTCGCGCAGCACGTCGCATTCGGCCGGCTTGGGCTCGAGGCAGTAGCGGCGCACCCAGACCGGGCTCTCGTCGTCCTGCAGCAGCTCGGGGGAGATCTCTCCGTCGCCGCGGAGCCAGCGCTGGACCTCGTCGTTGATCGTGTCGAGGCCGCGACGCACGTGTTGCGGCAGCAGGCCGCCGTGCGTGAACACGGTTTCGCCGACGACGAGGACGACCGGGCGGGTCGCGAGCTTGCGCGCCCACGGGCCACCCGGCGCGAAGGCGAGCCAGCGACCCCGCATCGGCTCGGGCACGCGGGCGGCGCGCGGGTCGGCGAGGTCGACGCCGGGCTCTTGCTCGAAGTCGAGGAAGCCGCCGGCGGTCACGTAGCGCAAGTCGCCGGCGGCGTTCATCAGCTCGTGATTGCCGTTCAGCACGTGCAAGGCCCCGCCCGCGGCCCGGGCCTCGGTCTGCAGGCGCTCGAGCAGCTCGAGGATCTTGCGCTCGCCGTCGCCCCGGTCGAGCTGGTCGCCGGTCTGCACGACCATCAGCTCCTTGCCGATCCACTTGTCCTGGGGGTCGATCGCCCCGGCGAGCCGCAGGGCCGCGCGCGTGGCCTCGAAGTCGCCGTGGAGGTCGCCGAGAGCGACCAGGCGCGCCGGCGCTGGCAGACGCGTGGTCGTGGGCGCGGGGGCCGGCGCCGTGGTCGCAGGCGAAGGCGAGGCCGGGTTTTGCTCCGCGGCCGCCGCCGGGCGTGCGGCCTGTTGCGCGCTCGGAGGCCGGCGCGCCGAGTCGCAGGCCGCGAAGGAACATGTTCCGAACGCCAGGATCGCCCCGCACAGGGCAGTACGCGTCGCTCGCCGCGGGTCCTCACGCATGGACCGGGAGGGTAACACGGCGCGCGGATCCGCGGGCCCCGCGGGCGCGGCGATCCGCGGTAACGTCGGACCATGGACAGCGGCGCTCCGCAGCTCAACGGCGGCCGGATCCTCGTCGTCGACGACGAGGCGACGATGCGCCGCCTGCTCGAGAAGTTGCTGCGCCTGGAGGGCTACGACGTCGCCCTCGCCAGCTCGGGAGAACAAGCGCTGCAGGAGGTGTTCGCCCGCGGCGCCGACACCGTGCTGCTCGACATGCGACTGCCGGGCATGAGCGGCCTCGATGTATGTCGAAACATCCGCTCGCACCCGCGGGGGTTACACACGCCGATCGTGTTCATCACGGCGGTGAACGACCGCGAGCTGCGCCGCAAGGGCATGGAGGCCGGCGCCGACGACTTCCTCAGCAAGCCGTTCGACGAGGTCGAGCTGCTGGCCAGGATCCGCAACAGCGTGCGGGTCAAGCGCTACTACGACAACCTCGAGCTGCAGAAGGGCGCGCTGGCCCGGGCGATCGACGACCGCACGACCGAGCTGGCGGCGGCGGTGGCCGAGCTGACGCGCATGCAGAGCGAGCTGCGGGCCTCGCACGAGGAGACGATCTATCGCCTGTCGCGCGCGGCCGAGTTCCGCGACGACGAGACGGGGCAGCACCTGCAGCGCATGAGCTGGTACTGCCATTTGATCGGCAGCAAGATCGGCCTGTCCCCGAGCACCTGCGAGCTGCTGCGGATCGCCAGCCCGATGCACGACGTCGGCAAGCTGGGCATCCCCGATCGGATCCTCCTCAAGCCCGGGCGGCTGACGCCGGAGGAGTTCACGATCATGAAGACGCACGCGGAGATCGGGTACCGGATCCTCCACGGCTCGACGGCGGAGCCGCTGGAGGTGGCGGCGACGATCGCCCACACGCACCACGAGAAGTGGGACGGCAACGGCTACCCCCGCGGCCTGCGCGGCGAGGAAATCCCGCTGCCGGGCCGGATCGCGGCGATCGCCGACGTGTTCGACGCGCTGACCAGCGCCCGCCCGTACAAGCCGGCGTGGCCGCTCGAGGCCGCGCTCGACCTGATGCGCAAGAACGCGGGCTCGCACTTCGACCCGCACCTCATCGACGTGTTCTTGACCAACATCGACGAGGTCCTGGCCATCCGCGACCGCTTCGTCGACGGCCACCCGGAGCCCCACCCGGAGTCGGTCGCCCTGGTCGGTTGAACCACCGACCTCGCGCCCGGCGCCCCCGCCCGCGGGCTCGGTGAAGCCACCAGAGGAGGCGTGGCGCGAGAAAGTCGCGCGGTCGCCAAATTGATCGGCCGCCGGGGACCACTGACCCGATGAGAGGCGTCCTCGGCGGGCGCGCAGGCGCGGGCATGGGACGACCGCGACCGGCGCGCCGCGCGAGGGGATGCCGACGTATCTCCAGCGAGACGAGCGGACGATGTTCGGAATTTTTTATAATAAGGATAGAGGCAAGCGTAAGAGCGGCTATGTGCATTGTCTTGGCGTCGCGGCGGTGAGCCTGGCGCTCCTGGGTTGTTCCGGCGGCGGCGGCGGCGGGACCGAGGCCGCGCCGAGCACGGGCGACGAGACGGGCTCATCGAGCGACACGTCGAACCCGTCGACGGACAGCTCCAGCGATCCGGGCGGCACCGACACCACGTCGCCGGGCGAGGTGCTCACCGAGGGCGATCCGACGGAGGGCGACCCGACCGAAGGCGACCCGACGGTGGGGCCGACGACGGAGACGACGACGGAGCCGCCGGTCGAGGCGTGCCACCTTGCCGACGACAACGTCGAGTGCAACCCGCTGGTCGACCGCAGCGCGGAGCTCGCGTTCTCGCCGGAGCACCTCTATCCGCACGCGAGTGAGTTCAAGGCGGCGGACGAGCCGACGGCGCTGGAGGCGTGCGACATCTACGCCCAGGACTGCCCCGAAGGCCAGAAGTGCACGGTCATCGGCCAGCAGTGGGACCAGGTCGCGTGCGTGCCGCTGACCCAGTTCCCGCGCCAGCTCGGCGAGTACTGCGGCCAGGAAGGCGACGGCGACACCTGCGACACCGGGCTCCTGTGCCGCTGGGACCCGCTCGTCAGCAGCCAGATCTGCCAGCCGCTGTGCGGCTGCGGCGCGACGAGCCCGACCTGCGGCGAGAACGAGCGCTGCGTGATCTACAACGGCGGGGCGCTGCCGATGTGCGAGCGCCTGTGCGACCCGCTCGATACCTCGACCTGCAGGGACGGCGAGGTGTGCATCAAGGGGGCGTGGGTCAACGACTTCTTCTGCAAGATGGACGTGTCGGGCGAGACCGGGAAGCTCGGCGAGGCGTGCGAGGCGGCCAACGGCTGCGACCCTGGCCTGTCTTGCGAGGCGCCGGAGTACGTGCCCGGCGGCTGCCCGGAGGGGGCGATCGCTTGCTGCACGCCGCTGTGCGACCTCGAGAATCCGCAGTGCCCGGAGGACTCGAAGTGCCACGATTACTTCGGCGGCTTCGGGCTCGAGCCGGCGCAATGCCTCGAGGACGTCGGCTTCTGCACGGTCGAGACGGCGCCGCTGGTCGAGCGGGGGGACTTGCGATTGTCGATTTGAAGGGGGCGCGGCGATCGGGACCTGGGGTCCGCGAATTGCCGACTGCGCCTCGCGGGGGGTCCGGGGAAGTGCCGGCCGCGAGTTAACCGACAGGATAGACGCTCGTTCCTCGCGCCCCCGTCAAGCTCGGCACACTCGCCCTTCAGGAGCTCCCATGACGTCCCACTTCGCCGCCCTCGCGTCGTCACTGTGCTTCGCCTTCGGGCTCGCTGCCTGCGGCAGCTCCGGCGACGAGCGCACCGTCACGGATCAAGCCGGCCGCACCTGCACCATCCCGGCCTCGGGCTCGCTGACCATCGAGTGCGACGCGACGCCGATGCCGAAGAACGCCTGCTCCGGCGGCGCCACCGCGTGCTTCGTGACGGGCGTCGTCAACAGTTCCCCCGGCATGATCGGCCCGGAGGCGGTGTGCGCCGCGTGCTGCGACGGCGACGAGAGCGTCAGCAGCGAGGAGGACTGCTCGCAGATCGACTGCACGACGATCGACGACTGCCCGCTCGGCACCACCGAGTGCAAGAACGGCGGCTGCTTCTAGCCGCCGTATCGCGCTGCCGTCCTGTCACCCGCGAGCGGCGCTCTCCTTGCGATCGCAGCGGGGCGAGCTGCTGCTGCAGATCGACGGTCTGGGTCGCGGCGAGGGTCGGACCGAGGGTGCGCTGTACCGAGAGCGCGGGGTCCTCGACCCTGGCCGCACGTTCCACGCGCACGAGAACGCGCTCCTGGCGAAGATCCGCCCGCGCCCTGGATCGACGCCGTCGCCCGCTCGGCACCGACGAGTTGCTCGTCCCGCTGTTCCAGGCGCTCGTCGCCGGGTGAGCTCGCTACTGTCAGCGACTCTCCAAGGACTGTCCTGCCGCTTGACCGCCCTCAGCGCGTCCGGGCATATAGCGCGCATGCATCCCCTCCGCCGCCTCTCCTTCGTCCTGTCGTGTGTCAGCAGCGTCGGCCTCGCCGCGTGTGGCAGCGATCCCGATGTCGGCGAGACCGCGACGACCACCGCCGCAACGGACGACACGGGCGAGACCGGCACCACTCCCGCGGCCACGGCCGAGGTCACGAGCGAGCCCACGGACAGCGACCCCGGCACGGCCACGACCGAGGGCGGCGACACCTCGACCACCAGCAGCGTCCCGACCACCGGCAACGACCCGACCACCGGCGTCGACACCACCACGATGGGCGTCGACACCACGACGATGGGCGTCGACACGACCACGACGATGGGCGTCGACACGACCACGACGATGGGCGTCGACACCACCACGACGATGGGCGTCGACACCACCACGGGCGACGACACGACCACCACCGGCGTCGACACCACCACGGGCGACGACTCGACCTCCACCGGCGCCGACGACCCCTGGGACTGCGAGGGCGGCGAGCCCGTCACCGTCAACGCAATTGGCAAGTACTCGACCCTGGCCGCCGCCATCGCCGCCGCGCCGAACGACGCGACCATCACCGTCTGCGCCGGCACCTACCACGAGGCCGTCGTCATCGACCGGCCGATGACCCTGCTCGGCGCGGGGCAGGACAAGACGTTCCTCGACGGCAGCGGTGCCGAGACGCCGATCTTCATCGACTCGGTGAGCGTGACGATCGAGGGCTTCACCTTCCAGCACGGCGAGGCCGAGCACAACCCGCTGGGCAACTCCGTGTGCGGCGGCGCCCTGGCGATCGACGACGCCGCCGTCCCGATGACCGTCACGGTCAAGGACTGCACCTTCACCGACAACCACAGCGAGAATTACGGCGGCGCCATCTGCTACGACGGCAGCGGCAACAACGACATCTCGAAGCTGGTCCTCGAGAGCGTCACGATCACCGGCAACAGCGCCGACCTGAACGGCGGCGGGATCTTCTCGTACTCGCCGACGACGATGACCGACACCACGATCGTCGACAACACCGCCGGCATGCAGGGCGGCGGGCTCTACTTCAGCTACTGCGACGCCACGATCACCGGCGGCGTCGTCGAGCAGAACACCGCCGCCGAGGGCGGCGGCATGTTCCTGCAGTCGCCGGTGAAGGTGAACGTCAACATGAGCGACTGGGGCTTCGGCCAGAACCAGGAGAACGTGCCGAACGACGTCCAGCACTACGCCAACGAGTACGGGTTCTTCGGCGACAACGTGTCGTTCTTCTGCGAGTACATCGTGTGGAACGCCGGCATGTGTGCCCTGAAGTAGCGCCCCACCCCCGCCGCGTGCGCGGCGGCGTGGGGCCTCACACGCCGCCGCAGACCACGGGGGCGCGCAGCTGTGGCTCCCTGGCATCACACCCGTTCTCCCAGGTGGACCGCCGATGCTTCGAGGCGGGCCGACCACCGGGCTTCGCCGTCCTCGCCGAGGAGAACGTACGGCGGTAGAAAGGCCAAAATTCTTGGTGATGTGGTGTACAACCCCAGCTAGACCGCCATACGGACGCGAATTCGAGGGGTTGTCTCGAAAACTGCCCAGAACGCTACAAAATCGGGACGAACCTTCGCTACAACCAGGAGATCGCGCCGTCGCGCATCGGGGCCTCCAAGCCACCCCAGCCACCCCGCTTGACCAAGCTTTCAGGCCGCCGGTCGCCCGGCCGTCGAGACAAGTGGAGTGGGGACCGGAGACGGGAAAGTTCGAGCGACGGGCGATCGGCGACACAGAAGCCCAGCACAGCGTCGGCGTCGCATTCGCCGGCTCAACAACGTCCTCGACGGCGACGCCGCACCTGCGAGGACGAGGAGTGCGGCGGGCAGGAGGTGCTCCACTAAACTAACCCCGATCCGCGCGCCGAGCGCCGCCCCCACGAGCCGCCTCGCTCGCACGGGCGCTCCAGACGTCGAGCCTGCTCGTCGCGGAGCACCTGGACGCCAGTACCACGCGCCCACCGAGGCCATCGAGCTGCCCCTGGCCGCCTTGCGCAGATGATCGACCGGGACGGCTGGTCTTTCGTCGGCGGCAGGTTCCTCGAGTTCGAGGGAAACCACAATGACACCTTGATCTACGCGCCGTTCGTCGTCGTCGGGGTCCATGGCGGCGATCGTCTCGCTCACGATTCAGACCGCGCGGCCCCCCGAAGCCACCGCAGCACGCCCAGAGCCAACGACGAGCGCCATTCCTCCTGAGGAACGAATCTCTGCGGAAAAATCGTCGACGAGCTAGCGACGTGGACCACGTGGACGCAGCGACCAAGCCACGCCTCGCCGGACAGGATCCGGCACCGATACCCCCGCGTGCGGGCGTACCGAGAAAAGACGTAGTCCTCGCCGTGGTTGCGGTCCGGGAACGGGCATTCCTGCCACACGAGCCGGCGGTATCCATACGAAAACCCAAAGCCCCAGGACGTCGATTCCACGAAACCGTCGACGTCGACGTACGCCGCCATGCCGCCGATGTGCGCCGCCATGTCCTCGATCCACCGATACCCGGTGCGAGAAACGTGAGCGTGCGCGGCGTCGACCCGCGTCGTGTCCCAACGCCACATCGTGGCCGTCGCTTCCTGCCACGCGTGCCACTCGCCGAGCGTCACGAAATCATCGTCAGCCAGGGCTTCCGCCATCCTCGCGAGGTAGTCCGGCGCGTAGTAGTCATCGTCGTCGAAGTGCACGACGACCTCGCCGCGGGCGCGCGCCACCAGCATGTTGCGCTTGGCGCCGATCGACTGACGTACCGGGAGGTGTTCGTAACAGACGCGCGGGTCGTCGAGCGCCAGGAAGAAGGACGATGGCTCCGGAGAATCGTCGAGCACGAGGAGCTCGCTATCGGCGTGGTCCTGGTGGAGAAAGGCTTCGTACAGCAGGGCATGGCGGTCGGACCGGGCGTAGGTGGGGCAGATCGCACTGATCAACACGGCGTGCCTTATCTACCACGACGAGGTACGTAGCCACCCGAGACGGGCTCCACGACTGAGCGGGCGCACGGTGCCTGGCCACGCGCCGTGTGAGCGCGTCCCCTCGGCCGCGGGGCAAGCGCGTGTCGACATCCGTCGCCCTGCGCGGGTGGGGCCCACGTCGACGGGCCCGCGTGACATGAGGGGCGCAGTAGCGCGAGCCCTGATGCCCTCCGGATCGATTCGCCCGAAGGATCTCCTGTCCGCGTCGAAATTTACCCTGCCGGGGTTCTCGCCAATCCAACGATCGTGCATCGTACATGGCAGGGAGCCCAGAAGCGCGAAAACGGCGATCTGTTCACGAACGAGTCCATGTCGAGAACTCAAGATCCGAACTGCAAGTTGGCGATCCTGGTGCCGATATTCAATGAGGATGAGCGTACGATCGCTCGGCTCCTCGATTCATTGACGAGGCAGAGAGAGGTCGCGCCTTCCGAATTCGAGGTGATCTGTCTCGTGAACAACGATCTGCCCGGGACCAGGAAATACGAAGAAGTATACGGGGCCAACCAGAGAGTGCTGAGAATGGAGCGGCTCACGGATCCCGGCGACGAGCACCGCATCACGGTCCTGGATTGTAGTTCGCCGGGCAAAGAGATCGCCGGCTGCAACGTCGGGAAGGCGCGTAATCGCCTCGTTCATGAGGCGACGAAGCGGTTCCGCGGCAACGGTCGCAACGGCGTCTTGTCGCACGTCGACGCGGACGTGTATTTCAACGACGCGCTGTTCCTTCGCAGGGCCATCGACATGTTCGACGACCATGATGTCATCGGCGTCGCGGGAGGTAAGTGGCGTGAGGCGTTCCTGGCGGACTATCCCGAGTACGAGCCAGAGCCGCTCCGGGCTGCGCTGAGGCAGATCGGCCTGTGGAAACAGTGCGTGGAGTTGGCCAATTATCTAAACGGCGAGCCGGTGCTGCAAGCTTTCGGCGGCTCGAACATGCTGAGCCGGTGTTATGAGTCGGTCGCCGTGGGCGGCATCCGGAGCCTGGAGGTCGATGAGGACAAAGAATTCGGCCGGCGCATGTGGCGATATGCGGAAGCGAACAAGCGGAAGATCTTGGTCAAGAAGACCGAGCTGAAGGTCGTGGCGTTGCTACGGATTTCGGAGCGCACCGGCAGTTCTTTCAAGGCGCAGGTCGAGACGGTCCTACGGGGCAAAGAGCTGGTCGTCGGACATCCAGACAGTTCAGGGGCGCTCGTCGTGAATCGCGATACTTATGAAGTGTTGAAATTCCGCGCATTGGAACGGACGGGCGGGCGTGAGTTGGTCGAGTATGTCGAAGATTACGGCTCGGTATGGATACATTGACCCATGATCGCTGCACGATAGTGTCGGCCGAGCCATCCGCGCCACCTCCGCGCCGCCGCCCTCTGGCGCCCCGCACCCGCGACGCGGTGACGCTTGACAGCCGGCGCGGGAGTGGAACCGATTCCACTTGGATCAGCCCCCAGTGGCTGCCCACGCGGTTCCACGGCGGTAGAAAGCCCAAATCCTTGGTGAAATCATGCACAGGCGGCGCTAGACACCCCTACGGACCCGTTTACGATGGGACGCCTCGAAAAGAGCCAAAATCGCGACGAAATCGAGACGAATTTTCGAGACAGCCGGGAGATCGCGCTGCCGCGCATCCGGACCTCCAAGCCGCCCTAGACCCCCCGCTTGACCAAGCTTTTGGGCCGCCGGTCACCGGGCTGACGAGACAAACGGAACGGGGACGAAGTCCGTGCAACGGGCGACATCACGCTCGCCGGTGTCACTCGGTGGGTGCCCAGGCCAAGCGCTTAATGTGAACTAAAGGACAGGCGATTCAGGTCCGATCGTCGTACGCCCGCAGCCGCCATGTCGCCCGGCGTCATGGCGCCGCGGCCTGATCTTACCTACTGTCCTCGACCACGCCGCGTCGAAGCTGCGCATCGCCGTTTGCCGGCGAGCTCCCGCTCGACGGGTTGGGAGGGATCTACATGGTCTTGTATTGGCTCAGCGTGAACGGGACAGAGGGTGTGTTGACGAACGGAGAGGCTGAGGGTGAAGTGGAGGGTTGCGAGGAGTTACGCGGCAGCGCCGAGGTGGTCCAGTTCTCGGCGCTTGCGGCGGAGCTCGCGGGCCGCCTCGAGCTTGCGATCGCGGCCTGCCCAGATCTCGGTCTCGCAGCCGAGGAGTTTGTCGCGCGGGCTAACGTAGCCGATCGCGCTGTGAAGCCGGTGGTGGTTGTAGTGGTCGATGCGCGCGGCGATGGTGGCGTGGGCGCCGTCGGGTGTGACGGCGTGGATGGTGTCCTTGTCGAGGGTTCGGTGGTAGCGCTCGATCTTGCCGTTGCCTGGGGGTAGTTCACCGAGGTACGGACGTGGGTCAGGCCGGCGAGGTCGATGAAGCGGCGGAAGTCGCCGGCGATGAACTGCGAGCCGTTGTCGGAGATGATCCGCGGCTGAGCGCCGGGGTGAGCCTCGAGAGCGCGCTGCAGGATGAGTTCGATGTCGGCCTCGGTCATGCGATCGAGGAACTGTGACTCCTGCTTTGCACGCGGCTCGCATCGTGCTACAAGGCGCCATATGATCACCAAGCGCACTGGAAATCGAGCACGAAGCTTGTGCTCTGACGTGTCGTTGGCCTTCGTCCTGAGCAGCAGCATTTTTGCCTGCCAGAATGAAGGAGAGGACTGCGTAACCTTCGGACCTCGTGCCGAGGCCCTCGTGCCTGAAGACGCTGTGTTTTGCGGCGCTTCGTCTATTCCAGATGACATAAAACATAAGGACAATATTGCGGCCTGTTTGACGAAACACCTGCAAGACTGTACCCCGGCTTGGGGTCGTTTTCTCGTGCCGCACCAGAACGATATATATCTGGCGATTTACTACGTCATTGTCAATGACTCGTGCGAAGCGACAGTGCTCGTGGCGCTGGATCCCGAAGCGCCCGACGACGCCTTTACGGAAGTCACGTGCAAGAAGTTAGAAGCTACAGGTGATGGCGGTAGTGTCTCCACGAGCGAGTGCGGGGCGAAGATCGCCTATCCCCGGTGTGACACATCCTCGTAGGAAGGTAGGCAGGTAGGCTGCATGACGAACTCATGCGCTTGGATATCACGGAGGAGTTGTTTGCCATTTGTTGTTGACATAATAAAGGGGGGATTTTCCGTCTTGCCACACCAGGTGGGTGTAAAGCGCGCAGCTCTCCTCCATCGAGAAGTTCAAGTTCATAAACCATGCGGCGTATGACTCGATGTTGAGAGTCACCAAATCCGGCCTGGGCGGATTGACAATGAGCGGGTCGACCAGATACCAGGCTATTCCCCGCTCCGCGTGGATGTTGTACCCCGGTATCTGTTGGTCCGCTAGATCTGGATGAACTTGCGTCCGCTGCCGCCCCTTGCCCTCTGTCGTGCGCGGTGCACCTCCCGGTGCACACCCCAGACAGCGCGCGTCCAGCGGCTCCGAGCTCGTGAAGTTCGGGACGCGGCGTCGTGGTCATGGGGCACCTCTGTGCTTCGCCAGGAACGCCTGGACCTCCGCGAGTTCCTTCGACTTGCCCTCGCCGGCCGCGCGGAAGCCGTCGGCGGCCCTGCGCGCCTCGGAGAGCGCGCGGGTGCGGCCGCCCTTGGTGAGGAGGAGAGCCCTGGCGAGGGAGAAGCGGGTCTCGGACTCAAGCGGCTGCATGCCCTCGTCCGCGTCGTAGATGGTGACCGCGCGCTCGAGCAGCCGCCGCGCAGCGGACGGTTGGCGCTGCACGAGCGCGAGGTCGCCGAGGCTGCTGAGGGAGTCGGCCAGTAAGGGGTGTACGGGGCCCAGCGCCTTCTCCCGGATGGCCAGCGCCCGCTCGTCCGCCGTACACGCCGGCCTCGTGGACTGCCACCACGTTGGGGTGCTGCAGCCGCGCCATCGCCTGCGCCTCGCGCAGCAGACGCTCGGTCGCGTGCTCGCCGGCCGTCGTCGGCTGGATCAGCTTCAGCGCGACGGTCCGCCCGAGCTGCGGGTCGGTCGCCGCGTAAACCACTCCCATGCCGCCGGAGCCGAGCATGCGCTGGATCTGGAATCGCCCGATCGCGGAGGCCGGCGCCGTGTCGCCGAACAGCGCGGCCGCGACGTGGCGGCGCACCTGGTCGATCGGCGCCAGCAGGCCGGGCACGGCGGTCAGGCGGACGGTTGGGGGCACGGGGATCAGGGTCGCACGCGTGTGCACGAAGGTCACCTCGAGCACGAGTTCCCGATCCCGTCTCGGCGATCACGGGCCCTCTCGATTTTTTTTCGCGCGCCCCCGCGTCGGGTTACCGTCGCCCGGTGGACAGCGACGAGGTGCTCCTCTCCGCCTGGCGCGGCGGCGACGCGAAGGCCGGCCGGACGCTCTTCGCGCGGCACGTCGACGGCGTGACCCGGTTCTTCTTCAGCAAGGTCCAGACCGGCGTCGAGGACCTGGTCCAGCGCACCTTCCTCGCCCTGCTCGAGCGCACCGAGGCGCCCGAGGCCGGCGTGCGCGCCTACCTGTTCGGCATCGCCAGGAAGCTGCTGCTGCGACGCTTCCGCGACGAGTACCGCAGCCCGATCGACGCCGGCACGGTCTCGGTCGCCGACCTGCGGACCTCGCCGAGCGACATCGTCGACCGCCGCCAGCACCTCCAGCTCCTCTACCGTGCGTTGCAGGCGCTGCCGCTCGACCTGCAGATCGCGCTCGAACTGTTCTACTGGGAGTCGCTGACGGCGGCGGAGATCGGTGCGGTGCTCGACCTGCCCGAAGGGACAGTGCGCGGCCGCCTGCGACGCGGCCGTGAGCTGCTCGCCGCGCAGATGCAATCACTGCCGGCCGCGACCGTCGCGGCCGACCTCGAGACATGGGCCCGCGAGCTCCGCGAGCGCGTCGGGCGGTGAGCGCCAGGCCGCCAGGCAGCTGGCCGCCGCGATAAGGAACCCCACCTGTCGCACTTGAGGTTGGATGAATAGAGCGGACGCGCCTCGAAGAGACATTTCAGGCTCTGCGGCGAGACCGCCGCAGCCTCACGGACGGCGGCAAGGGCCCGCTGGAGCGCTGGTGGATGCCGAACGTCATCAAGCTGCTGCTCGACAGCATGGTGATGAAGGACCCGCCGGATCACCGGCGCCTGCGCAACCTCGTGCAGAAGGCGTTCACGCCGGCGAGGGTCGAGGCGCTGAGCGGGCGGGTCGAGCGGATCACGGAGGAGCTGCTCGACGCAGCCGCCAGGAAGCCCGTCGTCGATCTGATCGCGGACCTCGCCCTGCCGCTGCCGCTGACCGTCATCTCGGAGATGCTCGGCGTCCCCGCGCCGGAGCGGATGCAGTTCCGCAAGCTGCTCGCGCGGGTCGTCGATCCCGGGAGCCAGCACCCGGTCGGGTTCGTCCTCAACTACCCGCACATGGTCCGGCTCAATCGGCTGTTGCGGCGCCTGGTCCAGCTCCGGCGCGAGCAACCGGGCGACGACCTCATGACGGCGCTGGTGCAGGCCGAGGAGGGCGGCGAACGGCTCGGCGAGGACGAGCTGATCTCGATGGTCTTCCTGCTGCTGTTCGCCGGGCACGAGACGACGGTGAACCTGATCGGCAACGGCGTGCTGGCGCTGCTGCAGCACCCCGACCAGCTCCGATTGCTGCGCGACCGCCCCGAGCTGATCGACGGCGCGATCGAAGAGCTGCTGCGGTTCACCAACCCGGTCGGCACGGTGTCGCCCCGCTTCGTGCAACTCGGCGAATTCGCTTCCCACGACGGACGGGTGGCCACACGGACCGATGGCGAGCCCCGCGGCGTTGTCGGGCCCCTGGCCCGGCCCGTTGCGGACGACCTCCCAGACGTGCGCGCCGAGCGGGCCCGGGATGGCGAAGATCCACGCGTCCATGTCGGTGGCCACGCGCGGGGCCGACTGAGGCTCCGGCCCGGCGCGCGCGATCGCGGCCCTCGCCTTCGGAGTCCAACATCGACCGAAGCGGTGACACCGGTAGCCCAACGGGTGTACAGAAATCTCATGGGTCTGTTTGACATGCACTGTCCCCTGTCGGCGCTCCCGCTTCGAGGGCCCACGCAGGTCGTCCTGGTCCAGAGGAAGGGGCCCCGCTGGATCCCCTGGGTGGCGCCCATCCGCGGCACCTACGACCGCAGCGGCTTCATCGACGAGCCGCGGGCCGAAGCCAGCCAGTTTGCGGCGTTCGTCGCCTGGGCTCGTGACGCCGCGGAGCGCGACCATATCTGGGACGCGCTGCAACGGCTGATGGAGGACGGACTCGATTGGCGTGGCCACAGGATCGGATACGCGCTGGTCGACGCGGTAGCCTTTGAAGCGTTGGCGGGACGTGATGTCGAAGCGGCGACGAACGGCGCCGATCTCGCCGTGCTTCCGGAGGCGCTTCGCGTGCCGGTGGCCCGCGGCATCGACGAGCTCCGCCCGTCGTCGGCAAGGCACTTGGGCCAATACTCTGGCTACGACGGGGAGTTCGGGTGCAAGAAGGTCATCCTCGCGGCACGGCGACGCGCGACCGCCAAGCCCGATCTCCTCGAGGCGATCGAACGCTGTGAGGAGCGCTGGCGCCGCTGAGGACAAGATCATCCGCTTCTCGCGGATGCACCGCGTGATGCCCGTCGCGCTTCTCGTCAGGCGACGAGGAGTCGTCCACGATGAGAATCGGGACGAACCTCCTCCAGAACAGTAGCGGCCGTCTGCCGCGGTCGCAGCGTCGGGGGCAGCTCGCGTTCGGCCCTCGCTGTCGACAAAGGCTTCGGTGATGCCGAGGGTGCACTCGATCGCGCAGCCGACCTTGTTGGCTTCCGACATGACGCCGCAATCGACCAGGAACCCACACAGGGCGAGGCAGGCCGGCCGCGCACAGGGACCGCCGCGACCGGTGCGCCGACCCACACCGCGTGTGCACGACGGACCCCACCGCCGACGCACGCGCCCGTCCTCCGCCCCGCGCACTTCCTCGCCGGGACGCTGCTTGCGTGTGCCCCAGACGGCGACGCGGCCAAGACGACCCGTCCGACGCTCAGCTTGGTAGGACTGGAACGGCGGCAGAGAACGCGGTTCCACTTGGAACGCGCGGAGCGGCCTACAACCGAGCTTAAGCCATAGTTACGCGAAGAACTTGGTGATGTGATAACCGCGCCGATTCCAGATCCGGTTCCCTCTGTGTGGTTTTTCCGCACATCAGCGTTGCCAGGGCGTTGCCCGGCCGCTCCGTTGCCAACCTCCGAGCGGGCTGCATCGGGCCACGGCGGGCGACCCAAACCCTCACCGAACACCGATCTGAGCCAGGAGACGAGGGGCCGGGGATCGGGGTGGTCGGGGAGGATTCAGTTGCCGACTGCGCCTCGCGGGGGGTCCGGGGAAGTGCCGGCCGCGAGTTAACCGACAGGATAGACGCTCGTTCCTCGCGCCCATCCCGTCTCTAATTCGCGGCCGGCACTTCCCCGGACCCCTGGCACGGCTGCAGCCGTGAGGGGCCGACACCCCGTCGCGGGCTCCGATGGAAGCTGGCCTTCGGGGCAGGTCGTGGGGCGCCTGCTCGACGGCCAGGGCTGGCCGCCGAACAGGCGCTTTCTCGCGTCACTACCGGGGTGTCTCGGCGGCGCGGCGATCGGGGCCTGGAGTTCACGAATGGCCGACTGCGCCTCGCGGGGGTCCGGGGGCCTGGCCCTACTGTGTGCTCAGCATCTCCGGCAGATCGGTCAATCGCTGTCTACGGGACAGACTTACTTCACCAGGATGTTGCCAGCATTGATGGCCACGCCATCGATCGTGTCGGCCTCGCCGGTGTCTCTGTTGTCCGTGAAGACTAGGCAGCCTTCTTCTTCTTCGAGCGCCTCCTCGCGCGGCGCGTGAACGACCACACCGCAGACCTCCGCGCTGTTGTCGGAGAGAAAAGTAAGACTCGTCACATCGATGATCCAAGGGTCGGCGGGTCCCCCCTTGTCCTGTGGGTCCCCAGGCACAAACGCGAAGTCGCCGATCCAAATGATCCTCCCGTGGGCGCCCTCGCTGTCCAGCCACGCGTTGATGCTGATCTGGCTGGGTAAGAGAGCTCCTTCTTCGGTAGACGGCACTTCGCCGTGCCCGCGGACCACGCCTGTCGCGGCGTCCTTGGCGTTCACGTCGAGCGGGAGGGCGGCGGAGAGGAGAGGAATCATAAAAATGAGGGGGATGCGAGACATCGCGGTTTCCTTCTTGTTGGGGCTGCCTTCGAACGTCGCGAACAACAGGTTCATAGAAATGGGTCTCCGATCGAGCGCCTCGTCCGTGCGGCGGAATCGGAGGTGTTGCCGGTGGCGACGGTCGGGACTGCGGCACGAGAATATCGTCAGTGCGAGCATGCGCGAGAGACATGTCCGAGACTGTATCTACAGTCGCACCTGATCGGGGGTAGGCGAGACATTGCGAGCAGATAGCGCAGGGGGCGCCAACGCCCCTCGATCAGGATGGCGGCGTTTCGGGGCGCTATCCGCGTTCCGGCTCGATTCGCCTGCGGCTCCGGCAGAGCTCGGTGGACCACTCGGCAAACTCTTCCCGGTCATGTGATGCGATGCACTCGCAGCGCAGGCGATGTCGTCGGGTCGGTGACCACGTCGACGACCGGGGCGGGGAGCAGCTCGTCTCAGGTCACGTCAAATCGTGACGCTATTCACAATATGGTGTTCTGCTGCGGTGAACGAAGGACGGAGTGTCGCGCGGCGCGGCAGGCGGCGCGCATCGCGTCAGCCGGGCTTTGCGGCCTGGCCCTTGGGACCTGCCCGATCGACCAGCATGCCCTCGCGCAGCATGCGGTCGCGGTGGCGGCGCATGCGGGCGAACTCCGGCTCGGCGAAGCTGAGCTCACCGGTGAGCCAGGCGACGCGCGGGGCCTTGTTCATCAGGCTCTCGTCGTAGGTCGAGTGGGGCAGACCGAAGAAGTGGCCGAGCTCGTGGGCGAGGGTCAGGGCGCCGGCGATCTTCGATAGAATGACCCACCGGCGCGAGCGGTCGGCGCGGAAGCGCCAGTGGACGCCGCGGATCTCGCTGCCCGCGACGTCGACGTCGGCGAGGCGGCCGACGACGAACACGTGGGCGACGCCGCGGCTGAAGTGCGGGTCGCCGAGGGCGTCGCGCTCGGCCCGGTCGTCGATCTCGGCGTCGGTGGCCGGCAGCGGATCGGCGGCGACGATTTCAAAGTTGACGTCGATGGTGGCGAAGCGGGTGTTGGCCTCGGCGATCTGAGACGAGACCCACTCGACCGTCTGGATCGCCGCGCCGGCGGTGACGACGAGGTGGAGGTGGACGCCGAAGCAGCGCGGGACCTCGGCGCTGCAGCGCGGCGTCTGCTGCACGTAGGCGGCCAGATCGGGGCTCGTCGGCGAGGCCGCCAGAGACGCCGCGAACGTGGCTGCCAGCAGCATCATCGTCACACCGCCACGTGGGCGAGCCGCAAGATCTCGAAGATCGCGCGGGTCGCCGGCGACTTGTTCAGCGTGTAGAAGTGAATGCCCGGGACGCCCGGACGCGGGGTCGAGAACGGGTCGCCGACCGGCGGGGTGAGCAGCGCGCGGCACTGGTGGGCGGCGTACGAGACGCCGGTCCAGAACACCTCCTGCGGGTCGCCGTCGGTGCTCTGCAGGCGCTGGCGCAGCGGCGCGGGGATGGTCGCGCCGCACATCTGGGTGAAGCGCTGGATCTGCTCGTAGTTGGTCACCGGCATCACGCCGGCGAGGATCGGCACGGTGATGCCGGCCTCGGTCGCGCGGCGGACGAAGTCGTGATAGGTCGGATTGTCGAAGAACAGCTGGCTGATGAGGAAGTCGACGCCGGCGTCGACCTTGTGCTTGAGCCACTTGAGGTCGGCGGCGCCGCTCTCTGCCTCGGGGTGGACCTCGGGGTAGCAGGCCGCGCCGATGCAGAACGGGCCGCGCTCGCGGATGAAGGCGACGAGCTCGCTGGCGTGGCGGAGGCCGCCCTCGGAGGCGACGAAGTGCTCCTCGCCCTTGGGCGGGTCGCCCCGCAGGGCGAGGATGTTGCAGATCTCGCGGTCGCCGAGCTGGTCGATGGTGCGGGCCAGCTCGTCGCGGGTGGCGCCCACGCAGGTCAGGTGGGCCATCGGCTCGATGCCGAGCTCGCGCTTGATGCGGGCGACGATGTCGAGGGTGCGGGTGCGGGTGCTGCCGCCTGCGCCGTAGGTGACGGACACGAAGTCGGGGGACAGCGGGGCGAGCTGTTCGAGGCTGCGCCACAGCACGGCCTCGCCTTTTTCGGTCTTCGGCGGGAAGAACTCGAAGCTGAACACAGGCCGTTTGTGGGCCAGGCGCTCGCGGATCAGCATGTCCCCGTCCTCGTAGCACGGGCCCCGGGTCCTGGTCCAGCGGCGCGCGGTTTGGTACATCGGGCCTCATGCGCTGGTTCCAACGCGGCGACATCGACGGGTTCTTCGGCCTCGCGGTCGACAACCTCGTGCAGCTCCTGCTCATCGACGCGCTGTGTCGCCACGTGCTCGGCTTCTCCGACGCGTTGCTCTACGGGCAAGTGCTGCCCGGCGCGGCCGTGTCGCTGCTGGTCGGCAACCTCTACTACGCGTGGCAGGCGCGCCGCCTCGGCCAGGCGCTCGGCCGCTCCGACATCTGCGCGCTGCCCTACGGCATCAATACGGTGTCGGTGTTCGCACATGTCTTTTTGGTCATGTTGCCGGCGAAGCTGGCGGCGACCGCCGCGGGCGCGGCCGACCCGACGACGATCGCGTGGCAGGCGGGGCTGGTGGCCTGCTTCGGCTCGGGGCTGATCGAGCTGTCCGGCGCCTTCGTCGCCGAGCGGCTGCGCAAGGCCACGCCGCGGGCGGCGCTGCTGTCGACGCTGTCGGGCGTGGCGCTCGGGTTTATCAGCCTCGGGTTTTTGTACCGCAGCTTCGCGCGCCCGGTGGTCGGGCTCGTCACTCTCGGGGTGCTGCTGCTGGTGTACTTCGGGCGCCTCAAGTTCAAGGGCGGCGTCCCGGGCGGGCTCGTCGCAGTCGCGCTGGGGACGCTGATCGCGTGGCTGACGGGCATCGCTCCGGTGGGCGAGGCGCCGGTGCACGGCCACGGGCTGCAGGTGCCGCTGCCGGTGCTCGGGCCGCTGATCGACGCGCTGACCGGCGACATGCTGTGGGCCTACCTCGCGGTCATCGTGCCGATGGGCGTGTTCAACGTGGTCGGCTCGCTGCAGAACATCGAGGCCGCCGAGGCCGCCGGCGACCCGTTCCCGACCACCCCGTCGCTGGCGATGAACGGCCTCGGCACGCTCGCCGCGGCGCTGTTCGGCTCGTGCTTCCCGACCACGATCTACATCGGTCACCCCGGCTGGAAGGCCATGGGTGCGCGCGCCGGTTACTCGATCCTCAACGGCGTGTTCGCCACGCTCGTGTGCCTCACCGGCACTCTGGCGTACATCGCCTGGGCGGTGCCGATCGAGGCCGGCATGGCGATCATCCTGTGGATCGGCATCGTCATCACCGCGCAGGCGTTCGAGGCCACGCCGCGAGAGCACGCGCCGGCGGTGGTGATCGGTATCCTGCCGGGGGTCGGCGCCTGGGGCGCGATGATGGCGAAGGCGGGCCTGCGCGCCGGCGGCGTCGACGGCATGACGAGCGCTATGTCACCCGCGCTGGTGCCCGTGTTCCAGCGCGCCGACGTGTGGATCGACGGGGCCTTCGCGCTCGAGCAGGGCTTCATCTTCACGTCGATGTTCCTCGCGGCGGCCACCGTCGCGGTCATCGAACGTAAGCTGCGACAGGCCGCAGCCTGGTGCTTCGCCGGCGCCGCGCTGTCGGCGCTGGGATTCATGCACTCGTACGTGTGGACGCCGGCCGACACCGTACTATCCTTGTCGCCCGCCTGGCCTTTCGTACAGGGCTACTTCCTGATGGGCCTGGTGTTCCTCGTCGCCCCGCTGGTCACCACCCGCAGCGACGGCCCCGCCCACTGAGAACCGCCTTGCTGACGATCGCCTCCTGGAACGTCAACGGCCTGCGCGCCCTGGCGCGCAAGCAAGCCCTCACGCCCTGGCTCGCCAGCGGGCCGACCATCGTCGGCCTGCAAGAGGTCCGCGCCAGCGCCGAGCAGCTCGGCGAGCTGGCCCGCCCCGATGGCTGGCCTTTCGCACATGTCTCATCGGCCAGGAAGCTTGGCTACAGCGGAGTCGCGCTGTTCAGCAAGCTCGCGCCCGACAGCGTCGACACCCAGCTCGGGCCCAAGTTCGACGTCGAGGGCCGGCTGCAGCTGGCGCGCTTCGGCAAGCTGGTGGTCGCCAACGTGTACTTCCCCAACGGCAACGGGCAGGACCGCAGCAACGACCGCGTGCCGTACAAGCTGTCGTTCTACCGCGCGCTGCGCAAGCGGCTCGACGCGCTGCGGAGCGAGGGCCTGCGGGTGCTGGTGATGGGCGACTTCAACACGGCCCATCAGGAGATCGATCTGGCCCGTCCGCGCGACAACCTCGGCACCAGCGGCTTCCTGCCGGAGGAGCGGGCCGAGCTCGACCGGTGGTTGAAGCGCGGCTACCACGACACCTTCCGCAAGTTCGAAACGGGGCCAGGGCACTATTCGTGGTGGTGCCAGCGCGGCGGCTGCCGCCAGCGCAACGTCGGCTGGCGCATCGACTACGTGCTGGCGTGCGCCGAGGCGCTGCCGTTCGTCAAGGCGGCGGCGATTCACCCGAGCGTGCTCGGCTCGGATCATTGCCCCGTCAGCGTCACGGTCGATCCGGACATCGTGCGCTGAACGCTGGGGGCTCCGGCCCAGCACGGGCGGCGAAGCCTCGTGTACCTCGTGTTCATGGACCCGTATGCGCCCGCGGTGGTTTCGCCGCCGCCTGCACGCGAGCCCATGCGGCGACTTCGGCGTCGCGGGATTTCCGCTGACAAGCGCGGCGACGCGAAGTATGGTGCCCGCCATGCTCCGCACACGCGTCGCCGCAGTCTTCGTCCTCTCGTCGCTCCCCGTGATCGCCTGTCAGGGCGGCGACGAACAACCGCCGCCGGCGGCGCAGAAGGGCAAGCCGGCGCGGGCCAAGACCGAGGCCAAGGCCGAGACCAAGCTCGACAGCAAAGAGGTCGAGAAGACCGGGCCGAGCCAGGCGGCCGAGGCCAAGGCGTTCGTCGATCGCGTCGACGGCGAGCTGCGCACGCTCGCCGTCGCGGCCGGCAAGGCCGAGTGGGACAAGAACACCAACATCACCGACGCCACCGAGAAGGCCGCGGCCGAGGCCAACGAGAAGCTGATGGAGTTCATGGCCAAGACCATCAAGGAGGCCACGACCTTCACCGGCAGCGACATCGACCCCGAGACGCAGCGCAAGCTGCACCTGCTCAAGGTCGCCGCCAGCCCGCCGCCGGCCCCCGGTGACGCGGAGAAGCGCAAGCGGCTGGCCGAGCTCGGCGCCAAGATGGAGGGCATCTACGGCAAGGGCAAGGCGTGCGAGGGCGCGAAGTGCAAGGACCTCGGCGCGCTCGAGGACATCATGGCCTCGAGTCGCAAGTACGACGAGCTGCTCAAGGCGTGGACCGGCTGGCACAAGGTCGCCACCGAGCTGCGGCCGCTCTACCAGGAGTTCGTCGGCCTGGCCAACGAGGGCGCCAAGGAGATCGGCTACACCGACCTCGGCGAGCTGTGGCGCGCCGGCTACGACATGAGCCCGGCCGAGTTCGAGCAGGAGACCGAGCGGCTGTGGACGCAGGTGCGGCCGCTCTACGACAAGCTGCACTGCTACGTGCGCGGCAAGCTGGCCGACAAGTACGGCAAGGACAAGGTGCCGGAGGACGGCCTCATCCCGGCGCACCTGCTCGGCAACATGTGGGCGCAGGAGTGGGCCAACATCTACCCGCTGGTCGAGCCGTTCCCCGGGGCGGCGAGCCTCGACGTCACCGGCGCGCTGAAGAAGGCCAAGTACGACGAGGTCAAGCTGGTCAAGCTCGGCGAGTCGTTCTTCACCTCGCTGGGCCTCGACCCGCTGCCGGCGACCTTCTGGGAGCGCTCGATGCTGCAGAAGCCGAAGGACCGCGAGGTAGTGTGCCACGCGAGCGCCTGGGACGTCGACCTCAACGACGACCTGCGGATCAAGATGTGCATCAAGATCAACCAGGAGGACATGGTCACCGTCCACCACGAGCTCGGGCACAACTATTATTATCACTACTACTACAAGCTGCCGGTGCTGTTCCAGAACGGCGCCCACGACGGCTTCCACGAGGCGATCGGCGACGCGATCGCGCTGTCGATCACGCCGGCCTACCTCAAGCAGATCGGCCTCATCGCCGACGTGCCGGCCGACGACAAGGGCCTCATCAACCTGCAGATGCAGGACGCGCTCGAGAAGATCGCGTTCTTGCCGTTCGGCAAGCTGATCGATCAGTGGCGCTGGGACGTGTTCTCCGGCAAGACCGCGCCCGAGAAGTACAACGAGGCGTGGTGGGCCCTGCGCGCCAAGTACCAGGGCCTCGCGCCGCCCGAGGGCCGGCCCGACCCCGACTTCTTCGACGCCGGCGCGAAGTACCACATCCCGGCCAACGTGCCGTACACCCGCTACTTCCTGGCGCGGATCCTCCAGTTCCAGTTCCACAAGGCGCTGTGCGAGGCGGCCGGCCACACCGGGCCGCTGCACGAGTGCTCGATCTACGGCAAGACCGCCGCGGGCGACAAGCTCAAGGCGATGCTCGCCCTCGGTTCGAGCAAGCCGTGGCCCGAGGCGATGGCGGCCATCACCGGCACCAAGAAGATGGACGGCGGCGCGCTCATCGAGTACTTCGCGCCGCTCGAGAAGTGGCTCGACGAGCAGAACGCGGGCAAGAAGTGCGGCTGGTGAGCTGAGCGCCCTCTGGAGATTCCAGGCGGCGTCGGCGATCGCTGGCTGGGGCCGCGTCGCGCGGGCCGTCGCCCGGTCGAGGCGACGGCCTGTCGGGTGCCTGAGGGCAGCGCCTGGGGCGCGGCGGGCTACTCCGGGATGTTCGGGATGAACTTGAGATCGGCCCCGCCGGGGTACCAGTAGCTGGTGTACTGCCCGTAGCCGTAGACCTGGATGCCGAACTTCTGGTCGCCGGTCAGCGCGTGCGTGCCGTCGCCGGCGTTCGAGAGCTGGGCGCGGATGACACCGTAGCCGGTTGCGCCGATCGGGGTCGGCGCGGGCAGGGGCACGCCGTCGAGGGTGATGCTCGCGCTCACCGGCGCGGTGACGTTGACGAACGAGCTCTCGTAGTTGACCGGGGCGTGGAACAGGTAGTCGGTGCGGTACTGCTTGAGCGGCACCGCGATCGTCATCGCCGGGTCGCCGGTCATGCCGCCCGCCTGCTGGCCCTGCATGTACTCGGAGACGACGACCTTGGCGCTGGCGGTGATCATGAAGTCCTTGTCGGTGGCCGCGAGCTCGAAGTAGTCGCCGGGGTTGGCGAGGGTCGTCGGCGCGCCGTCCTGCGGCGGCTCGTAGCTGATGGTGGTGCCCGCCTCGGTGGCGATCACCCGGACCATGCGCGGCTTGATGAACGGCTCCTGGCCCAGTGGCTTCACGAACGGGGTGGTGACGAGGTACTCCCTGGCGAGGCTCTCGTACGGGAGCATCGACTCCTCGAGGTGGTCGCAGGCCTCGACGTCGAACGGGATATAGGTGCAGTGATGAGCCGCGATCACCTGGATCGGCTTGTCGGCGGTGACGTGGGTGCCGGTGAGGTCGGCGATGTCGGGCATGGAAGGCTCGCCGCCGCCGTGCCCGGAGAGGACCTGCAGGACGTCGCCCTCGTCGAGCATGACGACGCCGGTGCCGTCGGCCGCGATCCCGCCGCCGGGGTTGACGATCTTGCCGGTCGCCGACGGGGTCACCGTCACCTGGGTGCCGTCCTGGCTGGCGACCACGGCGTAGCCGCCGGGGTTCCAGCCGCCCATGGTGTTGCGGATCGCCACCCAGTAGTCGCCGCTCCAGACGTTGACCGGCACCAGCAGCGAGGCGTCGTTGGCCATCGAATACTCGTCGTCGATGACGTACTCGAGCGGGCTGTACTGGTACAGGGTGATCGGCTGGGTCGAGCGCACCCGGTAGGCGCCGTCAGGAACGAGCCCGCTGTCCGCGACATCCCTGAGCTCGCTGACCCACGGGAGGGTGATCACCTTGACGCTCTCGCTCGGGACGTCGTCCTCGGTGACCGTGGTGGCGCCGCGGGTGATCGTGACGTGGGCGCCCTGATCGGTGGTGTTGGAGACGACGACGGCGAAGTGATACATGAGACCGACCCTGGTGGTCGTCACCGTCGGGTAGTAGTCGCAGCCGATGTACGAGGTGCCGAGGTTGGCGGGGGCGCAGGCGCCGACGCAGTGGCCGAGGTCCGGGTCGCACGTCACCCCCTGGACCTCGTCGCAGTAGGTGTCGACGTAGCCGTCGCCGGCGTCGTTGCAGACGTGGGCGACGTCGCCGTCGCACACGCCCTGGCCGGGGTTGCACAGGAGGCAGCCGAGGCCGTCGACGCAGACATCGTCGCACGGGGTCTGCTCGGAGAAGCCGCCCATGCCGTCGCACACCTTCTTGGTGTCGCCCTCGCAGACGATCGCGCCTTCGGGGCAGACGGGCGGGATGGTGTCGGCGCCGCCGGTCGAGGTGCCGGTGTCGGTGACGACCCCGGAGGTCGTCGGCGCCGCGCCCTGGGTCGTCGAGGTGGTCGACTCGGTGGCGGTGACTGTCGTGACGCCGGTCCCGTCGCTCGCGCTGCTGACGGGGTTGTCGCCGTTGCAGGCGACGAGGAGGACGAGGACGGACGAGAGTGCGAGCTCGAAGTGCATCGCCGAATCATTGCACCGGCCGCCGGGCCGCGAAAGCGCCGGTGCGCCGCGTCGCGGCGCGCGGCGATGCACCCCCTTGTGTAAGCGCGACTTACTTGCTAAGTAAGTCGTATTTACTTCGGAAGAGAGCGCGAACCCACGCAGGCGAGGAGACGGGTCAAGAAGAAGTCCGCGGACGCCTGTCGGTATGCTCGTGGCGTTCGTCGCCTCGCCGCTCGCCTGGACCGCCGCGTGGGGCTGCGCGGCTTGAGGCGGGGGCTCGCTGTCTGGAGGGACAGGTCACTCCGGGATGACCTCGACTTCGTTGATCGCCTTGAGCCTGGCGCCGGCGGGGTAGGCGTAGGAGACGTACGCGGTGGAGAAGTTCTCGCTCTTGAACGAGCCCCAGCCCCACACGGTGACGCCGAAGGGGTTCTCGCTCGAGATCTCGTGGCGGCCGTTCGAGCAGTTGCCGACGTCCTGGAAGTTGCCGGTGACGAGGTCGATGCGGGTGTACTCGAAGTCGGCGCCGAGCGGCTGCCAGCCGGCCAGGGCGCCGGCGCACTGGAGGTTCACGTCCGCGAACGCGCCGTCGACCTTGCTGCGGGTGATGACGAGGTGGCTCTCGGAGTAGGTCGGGTCGGTGAAGAACACGTACTTTTCGAGGAACTGCTCCGAGGGGACGACGTTGACCCACTCGGGGTCGCCGACGCCGTTGTAATACCCGCCGCCGGTCATGTACGCCGCGAGGTAGAAGGGGTGGTCGGCGTCCTGGCTCTGCACGAGGAAGGGCCCGGGCGAGTTGAACTCGGCGACCTCGCCGCGCGCGAGGGTGTCGGGCGCCCCGTTCGGCTTGGCGGGCGTCCACGTCAGCTGCGTGTTCGCGACCGTGCCGACCAGGCGCCAGGGCGGCGACTCCTCGTCGACCGTGCGGTTGCGGTAGCGCACCCCCGCGTACGCGTGGCCGAGCGCCTTGACCGGCGGGATCTGCTGGTGCGCCCCGTCGCAGGCCAGGGTGTTCTGCGGGATGTTGAGGCAGCTCGCGCCGCCGAACACCCCGACGCGCTTGTTGGCGAAGAGCGGCGAGCCGGTGAGCTCGGTCGGCTGGCTGAACTGGATCGTCTGCCCGCGGTTCAGCGAGTACTTCAGCGGCACGCCGGCCGGGCCGCCCTGCAGGCCGTTCCCGCCGACGACCTCGACCTTCGGGTCGAGCGTGATCTCGGTGCCGTCCTCGTCGGCGACGACGACGAAGAGCGGGTTGGCGTCCGGGACCAGGGCGCTCTTCTTGTAGGCGTTGATCGCCATGTAGTTGACGTCCCAGACGCTGGTCGGCAGCAGCAGGGTCGCCGAGGTCGCCGCGACCGAGCCGCCGCCGTAGGGCAGCATCTGGTAGGCCGCGACCGGCTGGTCGGTGGAGATCCGGAAGGCCTTGCCGAGCCCGGTGCCGACGACCTGGACCTCCTGCTGGATCCCCGCCGGCGCCGGGCAGTCCGGGAAGTCGCCTGGCCCGCGGGACAGGAACACGATCGCCACCTCGCCGACCGGCAGCCCGGCGACGGTGTCGTAGGGGGCGTAGGTCAGGCCGCTGCCCTGGCCCTGAGGGATCCGCGTGAACTCGGCGACCGGCAGCGCCTGGCCGTCGTACTCGACCTCGATATGCACCGGCTGGTCGGCGGTGTTGGCGATGAAGGCCGCGAAGCAGGTGCCGGTCGCGTCTTTGAGCAGCTCGGTCTTGACCGACCAGAAGTTGCAGCCCTGGCTGCCCTTGAGCAGCCCGGCGGCCTCGCACGCGCTCAGCGGAGTGCAGACTTCGTCGACGCAGTAGGTCCCGTCGCCGCAGCTCTCGACGACCTCGCCGTCGCACAGCACCTCGGAGAAGTCGTCCGAGCACACCGATGGCCAGCATGCCCAGTCGGTGGTGCCGAACGTCTCGTCGACCATCCCGGTGGTCGGCGTCGTCGCGGCGGTGGCGGTCTCGCCGGTGGTGCCGAGCGTCGGCTCGCTCATGCTGCCCTGCGACGCCGACGCGCTGCCCTCGGTGTTGCTGCCCGCGGTGGCTGTCGGGTCGTCTGTGGACGAGCCGCCGATCGTCGGCGCGGTCCAAGCCGCGGTCTCGCCCCCGCTCGAGTCGCCGCAGCCGAGCGGGACGCACGCGAGAAGGATGAGGGCGCTGTATTGCAAGCTGTGCAGTCTTCGCATTCCCGCCACGGCAAAGGGCGCCGGCCGGCGTGTCGCAGCCAGGAGGTTCCACGAGATGAAAGGGCGCATGGACATCGGTATCTCCACGTTTCGGCGAATGTCAGTCAGACGTCGACTCCATACTATCTTCCAGATACATCCTCAATAAGTAAATCCGCGCAGGTCGTATGTGAGCAGTCCACGAGGAGCCGATCCGCTTCATGCCCGAGCCCTGAGCTCGGCCGTCTCTCACGTGATACTGGCAGGTAGGTGTTCGCTGCCGGGAGCCGACGACCGCATCGGTGAGCGCCGCAAGCCGCGGCGACGCGCCTCGAGCTCGTGCCGTTCGAGAAAGAGAAGAGCCGACCTCTCGCGGCGCGAGAGGTCGGCTCGTGGAGCTCAAAAAGTCGGAGCCGACCTCGCGGTCCCGGGCTCGACGCTGACGGCTACTCCGAGACTGTCGACATTCACGACAACCAGCTCGCGAACAACGGCCTCGCGCCTGCCGAGCTGTTCCGCGACGTGTTCATGCTCGACCCGATGACCCAGCTGGCGTGAGACGGCGTCGTCGACACAGCCAAGGACAACGGCGACGGACACCTGAATCTTTGCATTCGCCAAAACGACGACGCCGACTTCGTCGACTTCGACGCGCTCGGGCTCGGAGCGGGCAAGTCGTTCGACCTCGCCCCGCACGACTGCGCCCACCCGCCGTTGCCGCCGGTCGAGGTGCCGTGAGCGACGGCGAAACGGTTCGTTGAAAAAAGAGAGGAGCCGACCTCCTGCGCTCTGGCGGGCGCGGAGGTCGGCTCGATGTCGCGTCGCTCGGTGCGGCGCTTACGGGCAGGCCTTGGTGCGGCCGACCTTGAGCTGGCAGATCGCGTCGGAGAAGGCGGCGGAGAACACGTCGCGGCGGACGCCGGTCTGGTTCTTGCCGAGGTTGTCGAGGTCGGGGCTGAGCTGGCCGAGCTTCTCGCGGAGGGTCGTCTCGGTGGTCCACAGCTCGGCCGCGGCGCGGCGGAGCGCCACGTCCTCGTCGAACGCGTTGAACACGGTGACGATCGGCTCCTTGTCGCCGCCGAGGGGCACGCCGGCGGCCTTGACGGCGAGGTTGAAGCGGTCGGCGTCGAGCGAGAACAGGATGTTGAAGTCGTCGCGCGTCGGGTAGAGGGCGCGGATGGCGTCGAGCTCGTTGTCGTCGAAGTCGCCCTCGCCGAGGTTCTCGTCGACCTCCCAGCGCAGGTCGTCGTCCTTGTTGATCATGCCGACGTTGTGGCAGCCCATGCACGACTTGCCGTTGCGGACCACGCCGTCGGGGGCGTTCTTGTCCTGGACGATCTGGATCGGCGCGTCGTCGATGCGGCCGCCGAACTCGTCGACGATCATGTAGCCCTGGAGGCCGTTCGGCAGGTTGTAGATGATCTCGCTGCCGTCCTCGACGAAGTTGAACGGGTCGACGAACACGTTGGCGTCGCCGGCGTTGCTGCCGAAGTCGTAGCTGATCCAGTACGAGCGGTTGCTGGCGTTCGGGAAGTCGTGGCGCTCGATCACGCGGTGGTTCTCGGACACGCCCGAGTCGTGGAAGGCGCCGCGCGCGACCCGGTTCGGGTTGGTGTCGACCTCCTCCTGGATGTTGGCCTCGACGTCGATGCCGAAGCTCGCCTCCAGCTCCTGGCGGGTCAGCGGGATCCGCAGGACATCGTGGTAGAGCGGCGGCTGGGCCGCGACCTCGACGAACGCGTCGGCCTGCAGCAGGAAGAACTTGGTGCCGGTGGCCTGCTTCACGTCCTCGGCGCTGTCGCCGATGAACTCGATCGCGTACGGGTCCTTGGCGGCGATGAGCTCCCAGGTGTCCTTGAACGTCTCGGTGACGCTGCCGACGGTGGGGTCGAGCACGTTGCCCGGGGCGTCCCAGTCGTAGTCGCGGATGTCGATGCGGAAGATCAGGTTGTCCGGGTCGATCGGCGTCGGCGCGACGACCTTGATCTCGTTCGACAGGCTGTTGACCAGCTTCGACAGCGCGTGGCGATAGATGTCGATCTGGTCCGAGCACCAGCCGTAGTTGTAGAGGTGGACCAGGCTGAAGTAGCGGATGAAGGGCCGCGCGTCGGCCGAGATCTCCTGCGTATTGAGCAGGTCGGCGCGGATCATGTCGATCACCGCCGAGCGGGTGATCCACGGGTTGTCGCCGCAGCCGGTGACGCCGGCGCACTCGCCGATCCACTGCTCGACGACGCGGAGGTCGTCGTCGGTCGGCCGCTGGGTCTCGGCCTCCGGGGGCATCGGCGCCATGGTGGCGGCCATGCGGCGGTACAGCGCCGAGTTGTTGGGCTGACCGGGGACGACCTTGCCGTTCTTGATCAGGGCGTCGAGGTTGGTGATGTAGTTGATGCTGCCGAGCGCGGCGCTGTCGGGGCCGTGGCACTTGGAGCAGTTGACGTCGAGGATGTCGAGCGTCTTGGCCGACAGCTCGCCGCAGTTGGCGGAGCCGGTCTGGCCGTCGGTGCCGCCGTCCGTGCTTCCAGCGCCGGGTCCGGTGGCGGAGTCGGTGCCTTCGGTGCCCTCGGTCTCGTCGCCGCTGTCGTTGCCGGGCAGGACGACTGTCTTACAGGCGCCTGCGGTGAAGAGGGTGAGCGCGGCGGCGGCGAGCGGGATGATGGAGTACGTACGCTGGGACATGGTCGAATGCGTTCGTGAGGGAAATGGACGGGTGGCCTCGCGCCGGGGAACGTCGCGCCCTCCGTGGCGCCCCGAGCGAGCAGGCCGCCTCACGAGCGGCACCACCCGCGGTCCGAGTAACGCCATGCGTCCGGCTCGATCACCGCGGTCTGCAGAAAGTTTAAAAGGTGCCTATAACGTGCATTTGGCCGCTGCTACGCGTTGCGGACATCTGTAGCCGGAATTCGCGAGCACGCCAATGCATTCAAGTCGATGAAGTCCTATGACGCATTTCTCTGTTTTTCGTTCGCGGACCGACGCTCTGCGCGAATGGCCGCTGCTCGATTCGTCGCCGAGAAATCACGGCTCCTGCGACGCGGGAGCGCGGAGGATCGACTCGCGGCAGTATGTCCTTCGGGACAGGATGCGCAGGAGCCCGTCGCTGCGCAGCGATCCGAGCGATCGATACCCGGATGTCCATCGGGACATGTCCCGAACGCCCGGCGACCGCTGGCACGATCGGCCGGCCGCCTCGAATATTCTTTAAAAAAGAAAACGCCGGCGTCACTCGCCGGCGTGGCCCGCTACCGGCTCAGAGGGCGGCGCTGCCGGCGAAGGTCGGCTGGTCGCTGGTCTCGCGGTGCAGCCATTCGATCGCCTGGGTCTCGTCGGTGAACATCAGCATCGGCAGCGGGCCGGTGTTCTGGGCCATGAAGTAGCGGCCGAGCTGGTGGCCGCCGGGCGTGGCGACCAGGAGGGCGACTGCGGCACAATGCCGGTTCAGCTCCTCGGGGTCGGCGTAGTGCTCGCGGACGCCGGCCTGCAGCGCGCGGATGATGCGGATGTCGAGCAGGACCCGGCGCGGGTGTCCACCGGCGATCCGCACGAGCGCGGAGGTGTTCTCCCGTGCGTCGGTGAGGGTCTGCGTGCGAGTGGTCAGCAGCCGCTGGACGATGACGCCGTCGGCGCGCTCCTCGTAGCGCGAGGTGCTGGTCGTGAGAGACCGGAGGATTACGGCCATGTTCATCGTTCTGTCTCGGTTGGGGGGCATAATCCACAATGCCGTGGTGCCCGGCAACCGCCGATCGTGCGCGCCCGCCTTTGCGCACGGTGACCGGACTCCCATGCGCGCGAGGCGGCGAGGGCGCGCGGGGGCGCGCGCGTTGACTCGCCCGGGGCTTCGGCAACACACTGCGCGCCCATGAAGCTCGGCATCGACACGCTGCGCGACCCGACCCGCGTCCTCGACATGTGGAAGAGCCTGTCTGCAAAGACATTCGGCAAGCAGCTGTTCGCGCGCGCCATCTCGCTGGCGGTGCCGTACACCGGCAGCATCTCGCCGCTGGTGCTGGAGCTGGAGGCCGGCCGCGCGAAGGTGCAGATGCGCGACCGCTGGGGCGTGCGCAACCATCTTCGCTGCGTCCACGCCGTCGCGCTGATGAACCTCGGCGAGGCCGTGACCGGCCTGGCCGTGATGAGCCTGCTCCCGCCCGGGGCGCGAGGGATCGTCCGCGAACTGGCGATGGAGTACGTGAAGAAGGCGCGCGGAACGATCACCGGCGAGGCCCAGGTGCAGGTCCCCGCTGGCCCCGGGACGCACGAATTCGAGGTCACCGGCGAGCTCCGCAACAGCATCGGCGAGGTCGTCGCGCGCGTGCGGGCCCGCTGGCGCATCGACGTGCCCGAAGCCAACGTCGCCAATGCCGAGACCGGCGCCACAGCCGCGTCCTGAGGGATCGGGCGCCGACGCAATCAATTCCAAGGCGCGGCCATCGTGAAGGTGCAGGCCGAGCTCACGGAGCCGACGCACGCGCGTCCGTGCTGAGGCCGGCGCGGCCGGCGGGATGCGGTGAAGCGCACGCGCGCCGCGGCGACGCGATCTCGCAGGCGCAGGGCGATCCGAGGTGAGCGGCCGCGACGGACCGAGGGGCCATGTCCTCGGGGACATGTCCGCCCGCGCCGGTTCACGCGGCCTGCGACCACAAGGCGGCGTCGAGGCCGGCGCACAGCTGCACGGCGGCGCGCGGCGAGGGCAGGCCGAGGGCGAGCAGCTCGGCCTGCTCCGGGGCGTCGGCGAGGGCGTCGGCGAGGGCGTTCGCTGCGGCCCGTCGCGCGGCAGCGACAGCTCGCCGGCCGGCGTCGTCGAGCTGTCCCGAGAGCCAGGTGTCGAGCGCCCACGCCAGATCGGCGTGCCGCGCCTCGTCGGCGGCGATCGCGGCGAACACCGCCCGCAGCTCCGGGCCCTGGGCGGCGCGGGCCTGATGGGTGGCGACCAAAGCGGCCCAGGTCTCGTACACGCAGCCCTCGATCGCGTTCTCGACTGCCAGGGCTAGCAGGTCGCGCGGCGGCACCTCGGCGATCACCGGCGCGACGAGCTCGGCGCCGCGACGTCGCGCCAGCGCGGTCACCTGCGCTGCGTGGCGCTCCTCGTCGCGGGCGGCCTCGGCGAGCGCGGCGAGCAGCTCGGCGGGCGCACCGAGGCGCGCGAGCTCGGCGGCGAGGGCCGCGAAGGCATGCACCGAGGCGGCCTCGTCGTGAGCGGCACGCGCGAGCCACTGCGCCCCGGCGTCGGGCCCCTCGCCGGCGCTCCGCGAGCGCACGCAGGCGTGACCGCGTCCGCCGCAGGAGGCGGGCCATTTGCAATTCACGGTGTAGTTCTCGCCGGTCGGGGTGATCGAGCACGTCAAGTCGGACCGCTCGGGGCCTCCGGTGTCACTTACCGAGCCCTCGCAGACGCGCTCGCAGATCAGCGCGTCCCCGTACATGACGCCGCCGGTAGTGGTGCTGCCCGCGGACGTGGAATCGCCGGAGTCGGTGGAATCGCCGGTGTTCGCAGTGCCGGAATCGGTGGAGTCGCCGGATTCGGTGCCTGTGCTCGCGGTGGTGGAATCCGTGGCGTCGCCCGCGGTGGTGGCGTCGGAGTCGGTGGCGCCGGTGGTCGGGCTGACCTCGTTCGGGTCGATGCCCATCGACCAGAGCGCGTATTCTTCCGGGGTCAGGACGATCTCGTCGACGTAATAGCAGTCCCCGCCGGCGGGTGTAGTGGTCGAGGAGGACGCCGAGGTCGGGCCGTCGGTCGGCGCGCAGCCTGCCACCAGCGCCGAGAGCAACGGCGCGAGCGGGCTGCGCCACGGGAATTCGAAGGGTGAGTAAGCGTAGGCCATGCCGCACGGTAGCAGCGGCGGCCGGGTCCAGGGGGGCCGTCCGCCGCAGGCCCCTGCGTGGATGCGCGTGGGCGCTCGACCTCGATTCGCCCCGGCGGCAGCGCCGGCCGCAGGCGCAGTCGCGCGCGCACCCCGGCCGCGCGGGCCTGGTAGGCTCGCGGCGCATGACCGCGAGCGCCTCGACCTTCCCCCCGCTGCTCGTCACACCGCCGGCCGGCGGCTTCGATCGCGCCGCCGCGCGCGACCTGGTCAAAGAGTCAGGTCTGGCGGCCGCCCTGCACAAGCTGGTGCGCGCGCCGTTCGGGCACACCGTGGTGAGCCTGCGGGCGCTCGACGCGGCGATCGAGGCGGCCGATCTGGCGCTGCAGGCCGGCGAGGCGCTGCACGCCGCGCTGCTCGAGGACATCGCGCGCGCCGGCTCGCTGGCGCTGCCGGAGCCGACCCGCGACCAGCGGATGTTCGTCGGCGCGTTCACCCTGACGGTCCTCGGCGACGCGGCGGCGCCGCGGCTGGCCCTGGTCGCGCCGACGCCGGAGGTCCACGGCGAGCTCGAGTCGGATGGCCTCGAGGACCTGCTCGTTAGGCCAGCTCGGGAGGCGGTCAAGAGCGCGCTTGCGATGGCCGGCAAGTACCTCGAGGTCCAGGCCCAGCGGCAGCCGGGCGCCACCGCGCCGCGGCTCGACGAGCGCGAGGTGTGGGTGGTGACGACGCTGCACGCGTTCGTGCTGCAGCTGGCAGGCGCGCTGCGGCGGCTGACCCACGCCGGGCGCCTGCGGCCGTTCGGCGTGGCCCTGGCCCAGCGCAAGGTGGTGGTCGGCGAGCTGCGCTACGAGGGCTTTTCGGCGCGCGGCGCCGAGGGCCCGGCCAGCGACCTCAAGCCGGTCAAGCTGCAGGACATCGTCGGCAACCAGGAGTACCTGCAGGCCGGTCTCAAGCTGGCGCGCGACGTCGCCGCGTATGACCTCAAGGCCAGGCGCGGGCCGAAGCAGCTGAACCCCGTGCTGTTCGGCCTCGGCCGGCCCGGCTGCGGCAAGACGATCACCGCCCACGCGATCGGCAACTACTTCCTCGACTTCTGCAAGCAGCGCGACGTCCCGGCCCGCTTCAAGGTCATCCGCCGCACCGACTGGGCCTCGTCGTACCAGAACGCCAGCGCGGCGACGCTGGTGAAGATCTTCAAGGAGGAGGTCTACGGGTTCGAGGGCGTGTGCGGGGTCTATTGGCCCGACATCGACACCGCGTTCGCCTCGCGTGGGTCGGGCGACCTGCGCTCGGAGGAGAAGAACAACCTCGGCGCGGTGTTCGGGATCTTCGACGGCACGCTGATCCCGAAGGACGGCAAGTGGTTCATGATCTGCGACGCCAACTACATGCAGATGGACGAGGCGACGCGCTCGCGGATCGCCCAGAACCCGTTCACGGTGCGCGGGCCGACCACCGCCGACGACTACGTCCACCTGCTGCGCGACGTGCTGCTCGGCGATGTGCGCCCGTTCGTCGCCCACGGCGAGGAAGCGGGCTGGGCCGAGGTCGGCGCCGACCTGGTCAAGGCCGACCTCAGCGGCCGCTCGGTCGAGAGCGTGGCCAACAACATCCGCGCCTACGTGCAGGACTTCGAGTACCCCGACGAGTACTTCCGCGCCGACTACGACCGCCGCAAGCAGCTCATCCACGAGCTGTCGCGCCGCGTCGACATCGCCGGGGTGCGGCGGGAGATCGCCGACTACGTCAGCTTCCACCGCGAGGCCGAGGAGCGCGAGGCCAAGGACCGGTTCGAGCGCGAGGTCGAGGCGATGGTCCAGCAGCTCAACGCCGGGCGGGCCGCGACCGCCCGCGCGGCCGCGGCCGCGGCGCGGGAGATCGTCGGCGAATGAGCCTCTCTCTGGGGACATTGCCGATCGGGCATGCCCTCGAGGGCATGTCCCCGAGAGCATGTCCCGAGGTGTGGGTGATCGACGCGACCGCGCTGCTGTTCCGCGCCTACTACGGGATGCCGGCCCGGCTGTCGCCGGCGGGCGAGCACGTGGGGGCGGTGCTGGGGCTCGGGCACCTGCTGCGCGGGCTGCTGCGGCGGGCGCCGGAGCGGGTGGTGCTGGTGTACGACGCGGGTCGGTTCACGTTCCGCAACCGCATCGACCCGCGCTACAAGGCCAACCGCGGTGAGCCGCCGCCCGACCTGGCGCCGCAGTTCGAGCTGGCGCGGCAGTTCGGCGCGGCGGCCGGGTTCGTGGCGTTGAGCGTGCCCGACTTCGAGGCCGACGACCTGATGGCCACGCTCGCTCGCAGCGCGGCGGCCGCCGGTCTGCGCACGCGGCTGTTCAGCGTCGACAAGGACCTGTGCCAGCTGGTGCGCGACGAGGCGCCGGGGGTGGTGCTCGAGGACCCGCGCACGCAGGCGACCTGCGACGCGGCCGGCGTGCTGCAGCGGATGGGCGTGCGACCGTCGCAGGTGGTCGACTACCTGGCGCTGGTGGGCGACACCAGCGACAACGTGCCCGGGGTCCCAGGGGTCGGGCCGAAGGCCGCGCAGGCCCTCATCGCCGCGTTCGGCGATCTCGACGCGCTTTATGATTCGCTCGGGCGGGTCGCCGCGCTGCCGCTGCGCGGGGCCAAGGGGCTCGCGGCCAAGCTCGAGGCCGGGCGCGAGGCGGCCTTCCTCGCGCGCGCGCTGGTGCGGCTTCACGACGCGGTCCCGCTCGGCGCGCTCGACCTACACGCGCACACGCGCTGGGGCGGGCCGCGTGACGACGCCGACGAATTCTTCGCCGCGCTCGGCAGCCCGGGCGCGCTCCGCGGGCTGCGATCGATCGCGTCGCAGCCGCGTGCGTGAGGGACAAGCGCGCGCCGACGCGGTAGGCTTTTGCGGCCCTCGATGACGACCGCCGCCGAATTCGCGTCACCGCCCGCAGAGCCGCCGCCGTCGGGCCATTCGCGGGCGCTGGCGACGGTGTGGTTCACGCTCTTCCTCGACCTGGTGTCGTTCGGGATCGTCATCCCGGTGCTGCCCTTCTACGCCAAGAGCACCGGCGCCTCGGAGGGCCTGATCGCGTTGCTGGCGACGGCCTACTCGGCGGCCCAGTTCGTGATGTCGCCGGTGCTCGGCCGCCTCAGCGATCGTCACGGCAGGCGCCCGGTGATGCTGATCTCGATCGCCGGCAGCACGATGGCGATGCTGACCCTCGGGTTCGCGCAGGCGCTGTGGATGCTGTTCCTGTCGCGCACGATCAGCGGGGTGTGCAACGCCAACGTGTCGACGGCGCACGCATACGTGGCCGACCGCGTGCCGCCGCACCAGCGCGCCCGCTACATGGGCATGATGGGCACCGCGGTCGGCCTCGGCTTCATCGTCGGCCCGTCGCTCGGCGGCCTGCTGGCGCGCGCCGACTGGCCGCAGTTCCCGTTCTTCGTCGGCGCCGCGCTGAGCCTGCTCAACTTCCTCATGGCGGTGATGTGGCTGCCCGAGAGCCACCGCCCGCGCGCGGCCGCCGTCGCCGGGCCGCCGCCGCCGCGCCCGTCGCTGCTGGCGGTGGCGCGCGACCCGGCGTTCTGGCGCAGCCAGATCGGCGTGATGGTCGCGGTGTACTTCAGCTTCTTCTGCGCGTTCGCGGCGATGGAGGCGACCTTCGCCCTGTTCGCCGAGGCCTGCTTCGGCTGGGGCGAGCAGGAGAACGGCCGCTACTTCGCGTTCATCGGCACCGTCATCGTCCTGTTCCAGGGCTTCATCGTCGGCCGCGCGGTGTCGACGATCGGCGAGCGCCGCTCGCTGGCCCTCGGCCTGACGCTGAGCACCACCGGCTTCGTGCTGCTGTGCGCCTCGCCGTCGTGGCTGTTCGTGGTGCTCGGCGGGTTCTTCATCGCCGGCGGCAACGGCCTCATCATGCCGAGCATGTCGGCGCTGGTGTCGCGCAACAGCACCAGCGAGAATCAGGGCATCAACGCCGGCCTCGCCCAGTCGGCCGGCGCGCTCGGGCGGATCGCCGGCCCGATGATCGCCGGCGTGCTGTTCGAGGTGATAGGTCCGCGCGCGCCGATGGGTTCGTCGGCGCTTCTGGTGGTGCTGGTGTGCCTCATGGTGCTGGCGCGGGTCCACGAGGCGCGGCCCGAGGCCGGGCGCTGACGCGCTGACCTGGCTGTAGGGACAGGTCGAGACGCGCCGCCGGCTCAGCGATCGCGCTGCGGCCGGCCGTCCGGCTCCCAGCGGATCGTGCGATAGGCGAACAGGCCGTTGCCGGCGGGGTCACCGTCGGGCTGGACGGCGCGCACGTGGACGTGGCGCGACGGACCCCAGCCGAAGCCGAGCGAGACGCGGCCGATCGTCAGCGCCTCGGTGGCGGCGCCGAGGAGCCGCAGGCGCGCGTCGCCGCGGCTGACGCCGGCGAAGTAGCCCTCCTGGGCCTGGAGGACGGTGTGGACCAGGTGCGACGGGGCGTCGCCGCGCTGGCGGGCGCGCGACCACAGGAGCGCCGCGAGCTCGTCGAGCCGGTCGTAGCGGACGACCGTGTAGGCGGCCACGCGGCACACAAAGGTGTCGTCGCCGGCGAACAGCACTTCGGCCTCGTCCTCGACGGGGACGCGCACGCCGTCGGGGCCGACCACGAAGTCGTCGCCGCGCGTCGATTCGCGCCGCAGCTCGGCGCCGGCCGAGAAGTCGGACGGGCCTATGGGGGTGACGATCGTCGGCCATTCGCGCAGATCCGCGCCCCAGCGGTCGAGCGAATGGTGGGTCACGAAGCGCTCGTGGTCGAAGTCGCCGACGTCGCCGAGGCGGACGGCGGGGGAGAACGGCGGCCACGCCCCGAAGCCCAGCTCCATGACGCGGCTCGTGTGGCGATTCCAGGCGCTGATCAAGCTCATCGATCCCTCGAACGAGGGATAGCAATCATCAGCTCCATCGATTGCATCCCTCGATATTTTTTTCGCAGCGTTTACCCTCCGTATACATGAACGACCCCGTCGAAGCTGCGACTCGCGCCGCCGCCGCCGTGCGCTCGGCGGACGCCCTCATGATCTGCGCGGGCGCCGGCATGGGCGTCGATTCCGGACTGCCCGACTTCCGCGGGCCCGAGGGCTTCTGGCGCGCGTATCCGGCGGCCCGCCGGCTCGGGCTCCAGTTCCACGACCTCGCCGATCCGCGGTGGTTCTACAGCGACCCAGCGCTCGCGTGGGGCTTTTACGGGCACCGCCTCAACCTCTATCGCGCGACCACGCCGCACGCCGGATTCGCGCTGCTCCAGCGCTGGGCCGCCCGTGCGCCCGCAGGGGCGTTCGTGTTCACGTCGAACGTGGACGCTCAGTTCCAGCGCGCGGGCTTCCCGGAGTCGCACGTGGAGGAGTGCCACGGATCGATCTTGCACCTGCAATGTCTGAAAGGCTGCGACCTGCCGCCGTGGTCGGCCGCGGAGACTGCGGTGTCGGTCGATGTCGAGACGCTCCGCGCCGCGGAGCCGCTGCCTCCGTGCCCGCGCTGCGGCGGCCTGGCCCGCCCCAACATCCTGATGTTCGGCGACCTCGGCTGGGACTCCAGCCGCGCGAACGAGCAGCGCGCTCGCCTGGCAGAATGGCTGGAGGAGCTGAGCCAGCGCCGCGCTCGGATGGCCGTGCTGTGCCTCGGCGCAGGCACTGCGATCCCGTCGGTGCGCTTCCACGCCGAGCGCACCGCGCGTCGCTCGGGCGGGACGCTGATCCGCATCAACCCGCGCGACACGTGGGTGCCGAACGGCCAGATCTGTCTCGAGGCCGGGGCGCTCGCGGGCCTGTCGGCGATCGAGGCGGCGCTCGAACAGGGGTGAAGATCACGCCGCGACGGCGCGGGCGACCGGAGCTTGCAGGAATGGAGACATGTCCTTCGGGACATCTCATCCGCGCCTCGTCGAGACGTGAACTTGAATAGTATGTCCCGAGGGACATGTCCTTTCATGCGGCGCCGGCGCGCTGGCGCCGCTTGGGGGCGAACGCGCCGACGAAGGCCGGGTGGCGGGCGATGAGGTCGAGGGCGCGAGCGAGGAGGGTGCGGCCGGGTTCGACGTGGTGCCAGGTGGACACGCCGCTCGGGTGCGGCAGGCAGATCGCGTCGGTCTCGACGCCGTGCCAGCGAACAGGCAGGGCCTTGCCGATCACCTCCACGAGCGGACCCTTGTGGCCGAGCACTTGCTCGATCGCCACGCTGCCGACGGGGAGCACCAGGCGAGGTCGCAGGATGTCGACCTCGCCGGCCAGGAATTGCTGGCAGTTCGCCATCTCGTCGCGGTCGGGCTTGCGGTCGCCCTTGCCGTCCGCCTTGCCCGGGAAGCAGCGGGCCACCGCCGACATGTACACGCTGTCGCGGAACTCCTGCTCGCTGACGCCGGCCGCGGCCTCGAACCAGCGGAACAGGGTCTTGCCGGCCGTCCACGCGAACGGCCTGCCGAAGGCGCCCTCGCGCGGCCCGGGCGCCTGACCGACGAGCAGCACGGGCGTGACGATCGGCGGGCCGTGGACGACGGGGCCGATCATCGACGGGCACGCCTTGCACGCCTCCAGGCGCCGGTGCAGCACGGTCAGTCGCTTTCGCGGGTCCATCGTGGAGCGCTCTCACGCCAGTCTGCGCGACGAGGCGAGGTTGCGCCAGCGCAGCCGCGAGGACTCACGCGTGCGCGTGGCCGCCGCCGCGAGCGTGGTGCGCGAGAGGACTACGAGGTTGCCGCGAGGACGTCCGACGAATCGTCGCTGGCGGAATGCTGCGAGGGCGATCGACGCAGGGGCGGCGAGAATCGTCGGGCGAGGTTTCGTAGGTGCTTACGAGTCTCGCTTCACCGCGGCGGTGCATCGTCGATGTGATATTTTTTTAAAAAAAGAATCACTCGGGCGCGAAGGGCCACCATGGGTCGGCGACGAACAGGCGGCCCGGGGCGCGCTGGAACAGCCAGGCGCCGTACAGCTGGACTGCGGCGGAGACGAGCACCAGGGGCATGAACCACCGGCTGCGCGCGCCGCCGCCGGCGACCAGCAGGACCAGCACGAACGGCAGGAAGTCGAGGGCGAAGCGGTACGAGAACTGGACCTGGCCGCTGTTTTGATAGAGGAGCGCGGGCACTGCGACCGCGAGCGCGGCGAGCACGAGGCCGCGGCGTTGCGGCAGCGGGTCGCGGGCGTTCAGCAGGCACAGCAGCCACGGCGAGGCGAACAGCAGGCCCATGCCGTGGATCGACCAGCGCACGTGCAGCGGCGACAGCTGGACCTGCGGCCACAGCCACAACATGCACTCGAGGTTGCGCCACAGGTAGTGCAGGCCGAACATCCCGTGGGTCTGGATCCGCTCTTGCCAGCGGATCTCGAGGTAGCGGTGGCCGAACTCGAAGATGTCGTCGAAGCGGACCCAGTTGAACAGCGCCAGCGCGCCGCCGATCAGCGCCAGCGGGGCGAAAAATCGCAGCAGCGCGGCCGGTCGGCGATCGACCCGCCACCACTCGAGCAGATAGAACGGGGCCGCGAACGCGACCTGCGGGCGACAGGCGGCGGCCAGGCCGAGCCACAGGCCGGCGCTCGCCGGTCGGGCGGCGTTCCAGGCGGCGCCGAGGTGCAGCACGAGGAACAGGTCGGCGAGGATCTGCGCGGTGAACCACACGCTGCCGTGGGCGGCGACGAAGCAGGCGGGGCTGGCGAAGGCCCAGGCGGCGCAGGCGAGCAGGTGCTCGCGCGGGCGGCCGGGGCGGGTGCGCTCGAACAGGCGCAGCAGCAGGACGGGGATCAGCGCGCCGACGATCACCGTGAGCAGGATGTCGGGGAAGCCGAGGCCCCACAGCGCGACGCCCGGGAGCATGACCAGCGCCGGACCTGGCGGAAAGGTCACGTACCAGGTGCCGCCGCGCGCGGCCACCTGCGCCAGCGGGACGTCGTGGACGCGGCCGTCGGTGGCGCGGAAGGTCTCGACGCGCTCGCGCCGGCGCTTCTCGACGCAGGCCCGGGTGCGGCACGGGAAGCCGCGCAGGACGGTGCCGTCCTTGAGGGTGAGGCTGTGGACGCGGCCCCAGTCGTCGTACGCCCGCGGGTAGCCCGGTGGCTCGCCCGGCAGCGCGAGCCGGCCCTCGAGCCAGCCCTGGGCCATGTGCGCGAAGTGATTGTTGGCGCTCGGCTGCAGCAGGTCCTTGCCGGCGAGCACCGCGAGCACCGCGAAGGCGACGGCGAAGACGGCGATGGCGCGGAGCCGGGTCACGGGCGCGCGGAGCATAGCAAGCCGCGGCTCCGCCGGGGGCGCGGGGCGGGCGCTGATGCGGGTCGTGGCGCGCAGGTCAGCCGTCGCGCGAAGGTTCGTGGTGGGACGCAGCTCGGCCGCCGCGCACAGGCTCACGGGGACGCCGATCACGGCCGCGTGAGGCCCCGGATGACGACGCTGTCCCGCCGTTCAGCGGCCCGGGTTGACCTTGACCGTCTCGGCGGGGGCGTTGACGCTGGGCTGCGGCTGCGGCGGATCTTGCGAGCGACTGAGCTTGCACGCGCCGCCGAGCAGCGCGCCGATCACCGTCGCCGCGACCGCGCAGCGGACATACGCCGCGCGGACGTGGCCGCGCTCGGCGAACACCTCGGCGATGAGGCCGTGCTGGATCCGCTTCAACTCGGTGAGGAAGCGCTGGGCCGGCCGCGGCCCGCGGACGGTGCGGTCGCGGACGAAGCTCTCGGGGCGGCCGCGGACCATCGCGCGGAGGATGACCAGCATCAGCTCGTCGCGCCAGAACGGCTCGCGGATGCTCTTGCAGCGGTTGCCGTAGTTGTCGCGCCGCGACAGGCTGACGCGGTCGAGGCGGCATGGTTGATCTTGCAACGAGCCGACCAGGTGGCTGAGCGCGTCGACCTGGTCGTGGCGGCCGGTGAGGATGTAATAGAAGATCGCGCCGAGGGCGTAGACGTCGTGGGCCTCGCCGAGGGGGCGCACGATCTCGAGGTGGCGGCCGTTGGTGTTCGGCTGCGTGCCGCTGAAATAGGCGTGGCGGTGGCCCGGAAGGCCGTCGATCTTCTGGATGACGATGTCGCGCTCGTGCAGGTGATCGTGCGGGTCGGCGATCAGGTCGTGCTCGTAGACCGAGGCCGCCGATTGCTCGAGGCTGTCGGGCACACGGAAGCGGTTCTGCGGGGCGTCGAAGTCGAGCTGGCAGCCGATCGCCTGCCGCCGGTGACGCGCCTCGGGCGACAGATACGGCAGCTTGGTGGTCGCCATGCTGGTGTCGGCGTCCTCGTACCACGAGCGGGTCAGGGTCTCCTTGTCGGACAGGCCGAAGTCGATGACGCAGATCTCGGTGCAGAGGTTGGCGGCCTGGTCGAGCTGACGCGTCACCGGCTCGTCGGCGAACGCGGCGCCGCGCGGGTCGCCCGGGGCGTGGCGGATCATGATGTTGTCGGGCGCGAGGTCCTTGTGCACGACCTTCTTCTCGCCGTGCAGCCAGGCGACGGCCTCGGCGATCTGCACCATCAGGTGGATCTTCTCGAGCAGGCGCACCTTCTGCTCGATCATCCGCTGGCGCGACCGCGGGGGCAGCATGCCGAAGTAGTGCAGCGCCCGCTCGCCGGCGTTGAGCGGGGTCCCGTGCTGCTTCTCGCGGTAGGCCGCGTAGTCGCCGAGGCTCATGTCGAGCGACTCCAGGACCATCGCCTCACGCAGGACGAAGTTGACGATCGTGCCGACGCTGGCGAACGCGTCGTCGTCCTTGGTGCAGCACGGCTTGGCCCGCGGGCCGTGGAGCTCGTGGCCGCGCTGGTGGACGAACTCGGCGCTGAGCTCGTACTCGCACTTGCTGCAGCGGAGCGACGGGAACTCGCGCGTGGGCGGGTCGCAGCGCTGCAGCGGCAGGTTGCAGCCCCGCGGGCAGCGCGGGTGGTAGAGCGTCCCGCAGCCGCACATCACCAGCGGACCTAGATGAATGACGTCGAGGATCGGCGCGACGCCCTGCAGCGGACCGCTGGCGAATTCGCGGTTGAGCGCGACCTCCTGGCTGAACAACAATTCGGCCCGGCGGTCGGCGTGGTCGTGAAGCACCTTGATGGCGACGCTGCGCGACTCGCGACCGACGATGGTCTGCTGGGCGGCGAAGACCTTGGCGAAGCGGCCGGAGCCGAGCAGGCTGGGTCGATTCCCCGCGCCGGTCCCCGGGGGGACGCGCACCAGGTCGTACGCGACCTGCGACGGCAAGGTGAGGCGAGACCGCTGGAGCGTGACGACGGGGCTGAGGGCTGGCTGGTTCATGAGGACCTCGGTGCTCCGAGCCGGGAGACGGAGGATGGATCGAGGCGCCGAACCGGCAATCGCTAGCGCGGACCGCGTTCGATGCAGATGCACTCGAGGTGGTACGCGCGCGTCAGCTCGTGATGCGCGACCAGGACCACCAGCAGGTGCGCGTCGCGCGGGGCGACCACGGTGAGCGCGGGATGGGTGAGCCGGGCGACGAATCGATCGTCCTGGCGCAGGCCGACGAGGGGCTCGATGCGCTGGACCTGATGCCGCCGGTGGCCGACGTCGAAGGCGTGCGGCACCGACCCGTCGCCGATCAGCAATCGCTCGAGCCGCGAGCTCGGTTGACGCGCGTCGACGTAGAGCGAGGCCCGCGTCGACGGATCGACGGCCCCCTCGCAATGAATGCATAGAGCGCCGCCTGCGCAAGTCGCCAGCAACGGCGCGGGCAGCAGGCCCTCGATCGTCGAGAGCGCGAGTCGACGCGGGCCGCGGCCGGTGATGGGCATGCTGGTGGTGCGCAGGGTCAACCGCTCCCCCGTGGCCAGCTCCTGCTCGAGCTCGAGAGTGTGCGCGAGGTCGATGCGCGTGGGCTCGGCGCCGGGAGCAGGCGGCGGCGGGGGCGGGCCGGCCCGCCGGCCCAGGTCGTCGCTCGGGCGCACCGGCGGCGGGGCGAGCGAGACGCCGCGCTCCTGGAAGTGGCGGGCGACGGCCTCGGGGCCGCCGCAGCCGCGGCCGCGCGCGTAGGTCCACAGCGCCTCGCCGAGCGCGTCGATCGAGCGCGGGCGCAGCTTGGGATCGAGCGCCAGGCAGGCGCCGACGAGCTCGCCCAGCGCGGGCGGGGCCTCGGGGCACAGGCCGCGCAGCGGCGGCACAGCGGCGCGCCACTGCTCGCGCTTGAACGGGTGGGTGCCGGTCGCCAGCTCGAACAGGATCAGCGCGGCGGCGTAGACGTCGACGGTGCGGTCGAGCTCCTGGCCCGCGAGCTGCTCGGGGGCCATGTACGCGATGTTGCCGCGGACGATCGCCGGGTCGGTGGCGACGCGGCGCACGTTGGCGCGGGCGATCCCGAAGTCGATGACGCGGACCCGGCCGCGCTCGTCGAGCATCAAGTTGGACAGCGAGACGTCGCGGTGGATCAGGTGGAGCGGGCGGCCACCCTGCTGCAGCTCGTGGGCCGCGTGCAGGCCGTCGCAGGCCTGGGCCACCATGGCCGCAGCGACCGCCAGCGGCAGCTTCCGCGTGCCCGCGCGCCGGAGCAGGTTGACGAGGTTGATGCCGTGGATCCGCTCGAGCGCGACGAACAGGCGCCCGTCGTGCTCGCCGACCTCGTAGACGGTGACGACATTGGGGTGATTGACGAGCGCCGTCAGCTGCGCCTCGTCGAGCAGCATGAGCCGCAGGTCCTCGTCGAGCGGCTCCTCGACGCGGATCACCTTGAGCGCGACCTCGCGGCGGAACCCGCCGGGGCCGGTCTGCTGGGCGAGATAGACCGAGCCCATGCCGCCCTGGCCCAGCAGGCCCGAAAGCTGGTAGCTGCCGAAATATTGCGCTGGGTATGCATCCGCCATGATCGCACGATACGCGGCTTATGGCCCCTTCGAGAAACCTTTGCACCGTTCGCAAAGGTGTCAAATCGAGTCACGGCACAACGGCCGCCAATGGGCCGCGCACGGCGTCAGAAGCGGCCGGACACGGTGAGGCCGGCGAAGCCCGGGGCGATGCGCAGGTGCGGCTGCTCGGGCCGGGCGCCGCTGCGCGACCGCCTGTGATCGCGGGCGCCGACGACGGTCAGCGGGACGCCGATCGCCAGGCCGGCGAGCCCGCCGACGAGGCCGACTGCGAGCATCGATTCGGCGCCGTCACGCCGTTCCGCGAGGGCGGCGGAATAGGCAGGGTCGGTGGCGGGATCGGCGGCCTGCGCGGCGTCGACCCGCGCGGCGAGGGTGGCCCCCGAGACGAGCAGCGCCGCCCCGGCGACGCCCAGGCCGAGGAACACGCCGCCGGCCGCGAGCTCGGCGCGGCCGCGACGTTGCAGCTGCAATCGTTCGCGACGCTGTTCCACGCGGCGATCGAGCTGGCCGGCGAGGTCGACGACGCGGGGCACGACCGCCGCGGGCACCAGCGCCTGCTCGGGGGCCTGCGCGGCCTTTCGAGCCCTGTCCGCGAGGGCTCCGGCGGCGTCGAGCTGGCGCGCTCCGGCGCGGCTGTCGGCGAGCTGGAGGTCGGCGGCTGCGAGGTAGAGCACCGGGTCGCCGAGCGCCTCGGCGGCGCCGCGCACCATCTCGGCGGCGTCGCCGGTGCGCCCGGCCGCGACCATCTCTGCGCTGACCGTGAGCAGTCGGTCACGCTGGGCCGCGGCCTCGACGAGGCGCGGGTCGATCTGCGGGGCGCGCTGTTTTTGCGAGTGATGCGAGCCGCAGCGGCCCTTCTTTTTTGCGCACGGGCGTTTGGCGCGAGGCTGGGCTGGGGCGGGTTCGGCCGGCGTCGTCGCATCAGCCGGGGCGGCGGCCGGTGGGGCCGTTTTCGTCGGGGGACGCGGCCAATCGTCGGCCGGGGCGAGGCAGAGGAGCAGCGAGAGCAGGATGGACATGATTGGTTCTCCGGAGCAGAAGGAAGAGATCGGTGCGACGCGTCACCCGGGATCGATGCCTTCGGGGCACTCGCGGGTGCTGCCGAGCTTGAGGACGCAGGCGGCGGCGGCGAAACTGTTCTCGAAGGCGTCGCGGCGGAGGGTGCTGCGGTCGAGGCCGACGAGGCCCTCGAGGCGGCTCAGGTTCTTGAGCAGCTCGTCCCTCGAGATGCCGAATTCTGCGGCGGCGCGGCGCAGGTCGACGTCGAGGTCGAAGGCGATGTGAGCGGCCATGACGGGCTCGTAGCCGCCGACGCGCCCGGCCGAGCCGGTCCTCGCCAGGCTGGCGGCGAAGGTCTCGATGTCGCGCTGCTGCGCCCGGTCGAACTCGTCCTGCGGCGCGTAGAGCTTGGCGATCTGCTCCTGCTCGGCGGCGTCGAAGAAGGTGTTGCCGGCGGCGTAGGCGCGGACCTCGTCGGTGGCGCGCCGCATGCCCTCGCTGTGGCAGCTCATGCAGCTGAGGCCGTTGATGACCTCGGGCTCCTCCGGGACCTCGCTGTCGTGGACGATGGCGATCGGCGCGCGATCGATGCGAACGCCGGCGCCGTCGACGATCATGTAGCCCTGGAGACCATTGGGCAGGGTGAAGATGATCTCGCCGCCGTCCTCGACGAAGTCGAGCGGACGGACGAGGATGTCCTTCTCGTCCTCGTTGTCGGCGAAGTCGTAGCTGAGCCAGTAGGCGCGGTAATCGGCGCTCGGGACCTGGTGGCGCTCGATCGCGCGGTTGGACCGCGAGACCTTCGAGTCGCGGAAGCCGGCGCGCAGCACCTCGTCGGTGTCGGACACGACCTCCTCGGCGAGGTTGGCGTCGACGTCGACGCCGAGCTCGCTCTCCAGCTCGGCGCGGGTGCCCGGGATGCCGAGGACGGTGTGATAGAGCGGCGGCTGCGAGGCGGCCTCGATGAACCAGTCGCCCTTGACCGAGAACAGCTCGACCTCGGCGGCTTGCTGGATCTTCCGCGCGTCGTCGGAGCGGAAGGCGATGGCGTACGGGTCGGCGGCGGTGATCTGGGCCCAGGTGTCGGCGGTCCAGCCGTAGTCGACGAGGTCGATGCGGTAGATCGTGCGCGCCTCGTCGATCGCGTCGGGCACACGGATGGTCGGCGCGAGCGAGAGGTGGTTGATCAGCTTGGCGAAGGCGTGGCGGTAACCCTCGAGCTGCTCTTCGCAGAAGCCGGCGCTGTGGAGGTGGGCGAAGGTGACGTAGCGGGTGGTCCGCTGGCGCGCCGAGTCGAGCAGCGTGAGGTCGGCGAGGATCTCGGCGAGCACGTCGTCCTGGACGACGAACTCGTTCTCGAGGCAGGCGGGCGGTCGCGTGAGCTCGACGTCCTCGGCCGCCTCCTCGGCGGGGGTGCACACGTCGATCCAGCGCTCGATGGTGGCCTGCTCGTCGGCCGGTAGATCGTCGGCGCCGACGGGCATCTCGCCGCGGGCGATCCGCTGGAACAGCAGGGAGTCGGCGGCGGCGCCCCGCACGACGTAGCCGGCGGCGATGAGGCCGTCGAGGTCGCTGACGCCGCCGAACTTGCCCTGGGTCTGGCCACCGTCGTGGCAGGCGCCGCACCTGGCCCGCAGGATGCCCTCGGTGGCGGCGCGGGTCTCGATGCACTCGGGGGTGATCGGGCCGGTGTCGTCGGCGGCGCCGGTGGTGTCGCCGCCCTCGCCGGCGGGCGGCGTCGGCAGGTTGCAGGCGGCGACGAGGAGCAGCAGGGAAGAGACGCTGGCGAGCGGGCGGATCATGAGGGACTCCTTCGGGACATGAATGAAGGGACAGGCCGGGCGGAGTGATCAGCCGGCGGCCGAGGTTACTTTTTGGACATGAGTGAAGGGACAGGTGATGAGGCCGCGCCGGTCGGGCCGAAGGTCGAAGATATTTGGGGACATGAATAAAAAGACAGGTCACGCTGACGCGTCGGGGTGGGCGGCCAGCCACTCGTCGATGACGTGGACGCGGTCCGGGCGGCTGCGGCGGTCGCCGAGGACGCACTGGCGGGCCGCGAGGGCGCTGGCGCGGGCGGCCGCGGGGTCGCGCGGCCAGAGGGCGCGGGCGAGGAGGAAGTGGCCGCGGGCGAGCAGGGCGGCCGGGCCGGGGGTCTCGGCGATGACCACGAGGGCGTCGACGAAGCTGCGCTCGGCGTCGTCGCGCAGGCCGAGCTGGAGCTGGGCCTGGCCGCGGGTCATCCGCACCAGCGCGAGCGCGGGCCCGGCCTCGCCGCTGCAGCGGTCGAAGATCTGCAGCGCGTGCTCGAGGTGGGTCAGCGCCTCGGCGGCCCGCTGTTGCCGCAGCAGCACGGAGCCGAGGCTGGTCAGGGTGGTGGCGACCGAGGCGTGGGCCCAGCCGAGGACGCGGACCTTGATCGCCAGGGCGCCGAGGTAGTGGGTCTCGGCCTCCTGCAGCCGACCGCGGCGGCGGGCGACGAAGCCGAGGTTGTGCAGGAGGACCGCGTCCTCGACGCCGAGGATGGGCCGCAGCGCCCGCGCGAGCTCGAGGCCGAGCTCGAACAACGACTCGGCTTGCGAGAGGTCGCCGCGGTGGACTGCGACCACGCCGAGCCGGCCGAACGCCTGCGGCAGGCCGAGGCGGGCCACGCCGCCGCAGCGCTGACGCAGCTGCAGGGCGCTGCGAAAGTGCTGCTCGGCGGCGACGAGGTCGCGGTTGCTGAGGGCGACCTGGCCCTGGCGCTCGGCGAGCGCGAGGGCGTCGGCGTCGCGCGCGTCGACCCGCGAATCGGGGCCGGCCACGGGCGCGGAAACGGGGGAGAAGTAGAGGGTGGGAGAGACGTCGTCGGCGGCGTCGGCGTAGAAGTGCAGCATCGGGTCCTCGCTCCCATCCCAGGGAGCAATCGATGCGCCGCGGCCTCGCGCCGATGAAAATCAATGGTTTGCCGGCGCCGTGTGACCGCGGTTCCGGGGACTCGGGGCCGCTTTGCGGACTCGAGGGCGCATTGCGGTGTTTGACAGTCCGCGGCGGGCCGTGCGAAGGGTGCGAAGATGGAGCCGGAGGACGACACCCCGACGCGCGCGGTCGCCCGCGGCACCGCCGGCTACGAACGTCTGGGCCGCATCAGCCTCAAGGTGCTGAGCGGGCCCGACGCCGGCCGGGTGGTGCAGGTCCCGATCAGCCGCGGGCAGCAGATCCGCGGCGGCCGCAGCGAGACCTGCCACGTCGTCCTGCGCGACGACGACCAGGTCAGCGCGAACCACTTCTCGCTGCACTTCGAGCCGGCCGGGGCGGTGCTGCGCGACCTCGGCAGCACCAACGGGGTGTACGTCCACGAGGTGCGCGTGCGCGAGGCGATCATCGAGCTCGACACCGTGTTCCGCGTCGGCGCGACGGCGCTGCAGCTGACCGCCGCCGAGCGCGTGGTGGTGCCGCTGTCGGCCAAGGATCACTTCGGCGAGCTGTACGGCTGGTGCCCCGAGATGCGCGAGCTGTTCGACGAGTTGGAGCGCGTGGCGGCGATGCCGTCGAGCGCGCTGCGGGTGCTGATCACCGGCGAGACGGGCACCGGCAAGGAGCTGGTGGCGCGCGGGCTGCACGACCTGTCGGAGCGGGCGCAGCACCCGTTCGTGGTGCTCGACTGCAGCACGCTGCCGCGCGAGCTGGCCGAGGCGATCGTGCTCGGCTACGGCCGCGGGGCGTTCACCCACGCGGCGCCGGAGCAGCCGGGGGTGTTCGAGCAGGCGCACCGCGGCACGCTGTTCCTCGACGAGCTCGGCGAGCTGCCGCTCGACCTCCAGCCGAAGCTGCTGCGGGTGCTCGAGCGCGGCGAGGTGGCGCGCTTCAACGAGCGCAACAAGCTGCGCAAGGTCGACGTGCGGGTGATCTGCGCGACCAACCGCGACCTGCAGAAGATGGTCAGCGAGGGCCGGTTCCGCAGCGACCTGTACTTCCGCATATACGGCAAGCACATCGAGCTGCCGAGCCTGAGCGAGCGCGGCGACGACGTGATCTTGCTGGCCGATCGGTTCTTGCGAGCGCTGTGCGAGTCGCTCGGGATGCCGCCGAAGCAGCTCACTGCGGCGGCGCACCAGGCCCTGCGCGCGGCGCCGTGGCCGGGCAACGTCCGTCAGCTCAAGCAGGTGATCGAGTGCGCGGCCCAGCTGACGCGCGGGCCGACGATCGACGCGCGCGACCTCCACCTCGGCCCCGGCGGGATCACGCGCCGCGACCAGCTCGACGCCAGCCCGCTGCTGTCGCTGCGCTGGGACGAGGCGCAGGTCGGGTTCCAGCGCGAGTACTTCAAGGCGCTGATGCAGCGGGTCGGGGCCCGCCGCGGGTGGATCGGTCGCGCCGCCGAGCTCGCCGGGATGGACCGCAGCGGGTTCGTCAAGGCGCTCAAGCGCCTCGGGCTGTACCGCCATGCGATGGAAGACGCGGCCGAGGAGCCGTGAGCGGCGGGCGCGTCCGCGCGAGGCGGGTCGCGAACGACAATTGTGCTTCGCGTACTGTTGACATTCGCGGCGGGTCGTTCTATACCTCTCTTCACCATGCAGGCGACCCGACAGCTCGACCCTCGCCCGCGGCTCCGCGCCGCGCGCCAGGTCGCGATGGCGCAGTCCCTGCCGTTGGCGCTGTTTACGTAGCCAGGTCGGCTCCGAGCCCCGGAGCCGCCCTGGCGTGCGCTCCGGCCTGTCCCCGGCTCTTCCGCCGCTTTTCAGAAGCGGCTGCGAGCCAGCGCGGGCAGGCCGTCGCAGCGGTGCGTATCAGCGCCCAGAAAGCTAACCGGGTGGAAGCACTCCGCTGAAGACGGAGAGGGGTTGGTTCGAGTCCAACTCTGGGCATTCGCTTCTGCGAAAGAATGCACATTGCGGTCGTGCGCGATCGCTGGTGTGTGCATTCGCGACCGGGGGCGCGGAGAGATCCGCGCCCCCGGTCCTGTGATCGTCAGGGGCTGACGTGGCTGGCGTCGCCGGCCAGGAGCGCCGCGAGCCACGCGGTCAACGGCACGCCGTCGACCTCGGTCGAATAAAAGTTGGGGCTGGAGAGGATCGTGTGGCCGGTGCCGGGGACGAAGTAGCTGCCCCACGCGGTGCCCTCGCCGAGGATCTCGTCGCGCAGCTCGTACAGGCCGGCCTCGAAGGCCTCGCCGGTGTAGCTGCCGCCGCTGCAGTCCTCGAGGCCGTAGCCGAAGAAGGTGCGGATCACGCCGTCCCGCTCGCTCGAGAACAGGGCCAGGCGCTGGTCGCTCCACTTCTCGCCGAGGTAGGTGGCGAGGTTGGAGATCCCCCCGCCGTCTTCGCCGAAGCAGTCGGCGCAGTCGGCCGGCAGTGTGGCGTCGAAGTTGAAGAGGTCGCGCCACAGCTGCTGCATGCACACAGGCATGTACTGGTCGGACATCGGCGGGCCGGAGTCGTCGAGCAGGGTGACTGCGCTGCCCGGGAAGGCGCCGGCGATCCGGTCGTAGTTGAGCGCGGCCCCGAAGCCGCCGGCGCTGCTGCCTGTGACGAGGACGTGGCCGGCCTCGGCGAAGGTCGGGACGATCCGCTCGAGGTAGGCGGCGACGTTGCGGTAGCCGACGAACTGCTGGGACCCGAGGACGCCGTCGATGCCGACGTTCTCGCGGTCGCCGGCGTGGACGTCACCGGTGCAGTACGGGACGTAGATGAAGCTCCAGTCGCGCACCGGGTTCTGCGGGTCGTCGTCGAAGATGCCGCCCTGGCCGATGCCCAGGGCCCAGGCGTCGAACTTGAACTCGCCGAAGTTTTTCCATAGCTCGTTGAGGGCGCAGGTGTCCGAGTTGAAGCAGGCGCCGCCGCCCTCGAAGTAGATGACGAGGTTGTCGCCGACGCCGTAGCGCACGCCGATGCCGGTGGTCGAACCATCACGGCACATCGAGTCGGGGAAGGAGACCCACGACCAACTGCCGGGCGGCTCGAGCGGCAAGGGCTCGCCGTCCCACGGCGAGGGCTCGTCGCCGGTGGTGCCGTCGGTGATGTCTGCGCCCGTGGAACCGAGAGGCCCTGAGGTGGAGGTGTCCGGGGTGCCCGAGGTGGCGTCGCCGGTGGTCGAGTCGTTGGTGGTGGTGATGGGTCCGGTGCTGCCGGTCGGCGGTGCTTCGGCCGTGGTGCTCGTGCCAGTGTCGGCGGTGCTGCTGGCCACGCTCGCAGAGGTCACCGGATCTCCGGGATCTCCGCAGGCAGAGCTCAGCAGAAGGATGACGAACAAGGGCGGTTGAGTGCGCAACATCGCCCGCGATCGTAACTGGGGCCACAGGAAGTGAGAGAAGCCGGGGCTTGTGACCTAGACCTGCGGGCGTCCGCATCAGGGCTCGGAGGAGGGCAGGCCGACCTGGATTGCCATCCTCGGTCGTCATTGCCACAGCCGGCAGGCGGTTGCCGCAGGTGGCCGCGCTCAAGGTTCTGCTGTTGCCGGGGTCGGCAAGGACGATACGGCCACCGATTCACGGCCGCGCGATGCCGCGCAGGAAGGCCTCGGCCCCCTTATCAAAGCGGTCGGGCTCGGTGATGGGGGTCGAGCAGGCGGTGTCGGTGCAGAGGTAGGCGGCCGGCCTTTTTAGGTCGGGGTAGCGGGTGCCGGGGGCGCTGAGGCTGATGTTGCCGCGCGGCTCGTCGTAGGCGAGGGCGGCTCGCAGGAGCGCCTGGGCGGATGGGTCGTCGGGGCGGCCGACCACGGTGATGTCGATCGGGGTGGCGGTGAGCTCGGCGAGCGCGAGCAGGTAGTCGCCGACCTGGCGCATCTGCGCCTTCACTGCCTCGGGCTGGGAGATCGCCCGGATCGCCAGCTCGGCGGCCTTGGCGTAGGGCAGGTCGTCGGCGTCGTGGTCGAGGCCGCGGTGGAGCTCGAGGAGGAAGCGGGCCATCCGCGCGTTGTCGTCGAACGGCTTGCGCCGCTCGGCGAAGGCGCCGGTCGCCTCGGGGTCGACGGTGTGCGCGTAGAAACCTCCGGCCGGGTCGGCGAGCTCGCGCAGCGAGAAGTCGGCGACGTCGCGCGCCAGCTGCTGCCACTTCCCGTCGCCGGTGCTGCGCCACAGCGCGAGCAGGCCGCGGCCGACCTCGACCTGGTCGCCGAGGTGGAGCATGCCGCGGTCGCCTTCGGCGTGGCGGAAGCCGCCGCGGTCGTCGCGACAGGTCCGGACCACTCGCTCGCCAGCCTGCAGCGCGGCGGCCCGCACTGCCTCGTCGGGGGCGACCGCGTCGAGCAGGAGGAGGCCGCGCAAGATGGCGCCGTTGCGGTCGGCGTAGACGTGGGTGTCGATGACGGGGATGCCGAGGGCGCGGCGGGCGGCGTCGTCCTTGGCGTAGTACTCGTCCCCGAGGACAGGTTCTTTGCGACCTGTCGGAAGGCGCAGGTCGGCGTCCTGGCTGGTGTAGAAGCCGCCGTCGGGGTCGCGCCAGAACTGCAGGAGATAGCGGGCGATGTCGCCGGCGGCGGCGCGCCACCTGGGGTCGCGGGTGCGGCGGTAGGCGAGGGCGTAGCTCTCGAGCGCGCCGGCCTGGATCGGGGCGATCTTTTCGAAGTGCGGGTCGGTCCACACGCCGTGGACGCTGTACTGGTACATGCCGCCCCACACCGGGTCGATGAGGTTGCGCTGGCGGTCGAGGACGAGCAGGCCGCGCTCCTGCCAGGCTGTCTCTTGGTACAGGTAGGCGCGCAGCAGGCTGTACTCGTTGTTGGCGGCCAGCGGGTACTTCTGCTTGCGACCCCAGCCGGCCTGGTCGTCGTCCCAGGTGCGGTCGAGCTGGTCGCTGGCGATCTTCCGCAGCTCGACGAGCTCGCCGCCGCGCGGCGGCGGGGCGGGCAAGGCGACGCGACCGGTGAGCTTGCCGGCCTTCTGATCGGCGACGAGGCGGCGCAGCAGGGCCGCGAACTCGCGCGGGTCCTGGTAGCCGCGCAGCTCGAGCACGGGGCGGGCGTCGCTGGTGAGGATGGCGGTCGCAGGCCAGCCCCAGTCGGCGTAGCGCTCGGCGACGTCGGGGCGGGCGTCGCTGTCGACGCGGATGGCGACGAAGTGCTCGGCGAGCAGGCCAGCGACCTCGGGATCGGCGTAAGTCTCCTCGTCCATGACGTGACACCAGTGACACCAGCTGGCGATGACGTCGACGAGGATGATCTTGCGCTCCGACTTGGCCGCGGCGAACACGGCGGGCTCCCAGCCGCGCCAGGCGGTCTCGGCGTGCGCGGCCGGAGCGGCGGTCGGCGGGGCGGCGGGCTGCTTGTTGCAAGATGTCCCGAAGGACAGGAGCGACGCTGCGAGCGCGACGGCGAGGCGGGCAGGCACGGGCGAGGTTACGCGGGGCGCGAGGGGGCGGATCAACGCCGATAGGATCGGCGAATCACGGGCGCGGCGCGAGAGGGCGCGGCGGGCGGCGATCGGCTCAGATTCGGCGGATCGCGGGCGAGGCGCGAGATGATGCTCGCCGGTGCTCACCCATGGGACGAGAGCGCAGCCGCGCGGCCGGGCTGCGTCTCAGGCGAGCACGTGCCGGCTGACGAGCAGCGAGCGGGCGGCTCAGGCGGGAGGCGGGACCGGCAGATTCTCGCCGGGCGGCGGGACGGGGGAGGTCTCGGTCGGCGTGGTCGCGGGCGGGGGCGTGGCCGGAGGCGGGTTCGCAGGCGTGGGAGTCTCGACCGGCGTCGGCGGGGGCGTGGGCTGCGGCGGACCCTCGGCCGGAGCTTCGATCGGGGCGACGGGAGTCGACGGCGGCGGGCTGGCGTTCGGGCCAGGTTGCGTCGGCGCCGGGTAAGAGGAGGCGGGCGGCGGGTTGTAGTGGGCCGGGGGCGAGGGCTGCGAGGGCTGCGAGGCCTGGCGGCGACCGCCGAGGCCGAACACGAGGCCGGCGCGGAAGCCCCAGGTGAAGCTGCAGGCGTAGTCGGTGATCGGGTCGAGGTAGTTGTAGGCCTCCTGGCAGCGATCTTTCGTAAAACGCATGCCGAGGCCGATGCCGAGGTCGAGCCACAACGAGCCGCCGGCGCGGAACATGACGCCGGGGCCGACGGTCCACTGGCCCATCACGCCGCGGTGCTTGTTGAGGAACACGGGGCCGATGCCGAAGGAGAGGTACGGGGCGACCCGCTCGCCGCGGTAGATGACCCACAAGAGGGTGGGCGTGAGGCTGAACTCGTTGGTCGGGATCTTGGCGAAGGTGCCGGGGCCGACCTGCTCTTTGAAATACTGCGAGTAAAAGGTGGTGACGTTGCGCAGGTGCAGGCCGACCGCGAAACCACCGACGACGAAGTAGCTGGCGCCGGCGCCGACGAGCAAGGAGCCGCCGTAGTTGCGCGAGAAGGAGCCGCCGAGCGAAAAGCTCGGCAAGATGGTGCCGCGGCGGAAAGGGCGATAGTCGTCGTCGGCCTGGGCGGCCCGGACCGGGATGGCGAGAGCGACGAGAGCAGTGAGGACGACGGTTCGGCGCACGGAACCTCCGGCGAGGACGCTTGGAGATGGTCGCGCAAAGCGCGGCGCGGCGCAAAGGCCGACATCGCGGTCCGAGAAGGCTATCACCCGCGACACGCGAAGCCAGCCCGCTCGCGCACACGCGGCCGGCCGGCCCGCGGCCGAGCCCGGCAAGATCGCGCTCGCCTGCTTCCCCGCGGCGGGTGGAGGGGCGACCAGGCGAGCACCCGGGGGCTCGCGCAGCGAGAGGTCGGGCGGGCCTCGGCGCGCGCGAACCGAGGGCGCAAGCGAGGGGAGCCGGATGTGGGTGACCTGTCCTTTGGGATAGGTGATCGGCAGGGGCGGGTGGCTGCGCATGCGTCCGCGCTTCGAGTTGCGCGGTCGTCACGGATCGGTCCGAGGGGCTCACGCTTGGAGGCTTCGCGCGGAGACACTCGGAGCGACGGACGGCAGGTCCCGAGCTGGGCTCGGTCGGGGGTCGGTGGCTCAGCGATGCGGCGACCAGCGCACGGCGTCAAACGAGTGCGACCCAAGGCTCGTGGTACCTGGTCGAGGCGCTGATCGACGGTTCGGCCGGTCGAGGGTGGAAATAACGTGTCTTTGTAAACATGTCCCATAAAACACTTTGCGAGGGACATGTCCAGGGAGACATATTCTGGCAGCCGGGCCGCGGTTGCCGGCTCGCGGGGCGCAGCGGCTGGAGTCATTTGCCGACGCCGAGCAGCGCGCCGACGCTGTACTCGACGGCGTCGAACGGCTCGGGGCGGACTTGCTCGGGCGGCTCGGCGGTGAGCACCACGAGGTAGCCCTCGGGTTGCCAGCGGAACACGGTGAGGATCTGCTGGTCGGGGTCGGCGATCCAGTAGTGCGGGACGCCGGCCCGGTGGTAAATGCGGAGCTTGCGGACCGTGTCGCGCGATGGGCTCGACGGCGAGACGACTTCGCAGATCCAATCCGGGCGGATTTTGACCGGAAAGCCTGCGGGCGGCTCGGGGACGCGATCGATGCGCCAGCCGACCACGTCGGGGACGACGATGTCGGGCGCGAGTTCGACGTGGACCTCGGTGCCGATCCACCAGCCGCCGGGCTCGTCATCGGCCGCGTCGTCGCCGAAGTGGTCGATGATTCGGCCGGCGAGGCGAGGCTGCAGCCGGCCGTGAATGAAGAGCGGCGCGGACTTCTGGCTCAGCTCGCCGTCGAGGAGCTCGTAGTAGGGCTTCTCGTCGGCGACGGCCAGCAGGTCGGCGAGCGTGGCGCCGTGGGCGGCGGGCTGCATGATCGCAGCTTAGCGGAAGTCGGCGGGGTGCGCGAGGCCGAGCAGGACGGCGGCTGCAGAGGCCTCTCTGCCGCGGGAGTCTACCTGCTTGCTCGTTCTCGGCCCGCGGGTCGGCGACCGCGAGCTGCGGCCCGCGCCTGTCCGAGCGAGTTCCGAAATGAGGCGCGACAACCACGGCCTTCGTCAGTAGGTCTCGGGGCACCGGCAGGGTCGCTCGCTGCTCGCGTTGTGGATCTGACAACACACGCTCGCGGCTGGGAAAGCCGCGTTCCGGCGTCGTTGCTTCGGCCTACCTCATTGCTGGAAGCGACGGGTCGCTGCGGCGCGCCGCGGCATCGGCAAAAGCCGCTCACCTGTTCCAAAATCACTGCTGGACTGCTCGCGCCGCGGCCCGACTCCGCAACCGCTTCGGATCGCGGCGCCGACCTACTTCATCGGCGTATTGTAGCCGCACCCACTACCGTGCTTGCCGCTGTCCGATCGTACATGTCTTCAAGGACATGATTATGGATCGGCGAGCGCGACGTCGAAGCCGAACCTGGGAGGGGCTTCCCCGGTCGGGGTGATGCGGACGGCGAGGTCGGCGGCGCGCTGCATGTCCTCGGGGACAGGAATGCGGGGGCGCTGGCGGTCGGGGCGGTGGGCGGCGGTGAAGTCGGCGAGCGGCGTCCAGGTGGGGCTGCCGGGCGAGCGGGCGTCGATCTGGACGCGATAGGAGCCGCGGCGGCGCTGCTTGGCGTCGTCGTCGTCGAGCGCGAACCAGGCGTCGAGCGCGGGGCCGGGGGCGACCCCGGAGAACACGACCTCGGAGGGACGGCGTGGGTCGGCGACCACGGCCGGGAAGATCAGCATGTCGGTCTTGAGCGGGCCGCTGCGCGCGTGAGTGACGGCGGCGCGGCCGTCGGCGACGCGGGCGCTGGCGAGCGGGCGCTCGCGCTCGGCGGCGGTGCGCCAGCGCAGGCCGGCGCCGACGAGCGCGGCGGCGGCGACGACGGCGAGCACGGCCGGGTGGGCCAGGCGGCGCGCGAGCGGGCGCAGGCGGTCGACCAGGCGCGGCGAGCCGAGCAGCGAGGCGCAGGCGATCAGGGCGGTGAGGCTGGCCAACAGGCCGGCGGCGTCGAACCAGCGCCAGCGGGCGTAGCGGAGCTCGAACACGCCGTCGCGCGCGGGCGCGGCGATCAGGGTCGGTTCGCTGCCGTCGTCGCCGAGCGCCTTGCCGCCGCGCAGCTCGCCGCGCAGGCGCTGCTCCGGCGTGGCGGTCGGACCGTCGCCGACCACCGGGACTTCGATCCACGATACCGGCTCGGCGGGCGCGCCGTCACCTGTCCGGAAGGACAGGTCCCAGCGCGGGTAGCCGGCGACGTGGAACACCAGGCGCGAGTCGGGCGCGGTGCCGGCGAGGCGCACGCGGACGCGGCCGGCCTGCAGATCGGCGGCCTCGACGAGCAGCTCGCCCGGGCCGTCGATGCGGGCGATGCCGGCGGCGTTCGGCCGCTCGAACACGCGGAGCGGGCCGAAGCTGGCCACCTGCGAGCCGCCGCTGCCGCCCTGGGCGAGCAGGTAGCGGGCCTGGGCGAGGTCGAGGACACGGGCGGACCCCGACTCGGGCTTGTGGACGAAGTTGTCGCCGGGGGTGAAGCCGACCTTGTAGACGGGCGTGCCGGTGTAGACCGGGCTGTCCATGAACCAGTGGGCGTTGCGGTCGGTGCGGACCGCGATCCGCCAGTCCGCAGGCTGGCCGTGGCGGGCGCTGGCGGCCCACTGCAGGAACTGCTCGTAGGCGGCCTGGAAGGCCGGGTCGCCGGGCACGCGCTCGATCTGGACGACGCCGACCCCGTGACGGCGGGCCAGGTTGGTCGCGTCGCGCGCGAGCCAGGCGACCATGGCTGCGGCGACCGCGGCTGTCCCGAGCGACATGGCCTTTTTGACATGGCTCTTTGACCATGTCCGTCCGGCCAGGAGGGCGAGGCCGCCGACGACGGCGCCGGCCAGCAGGAACAGGCCCGGCTTGGCGGCCGTCAGGAAGCGCTGGTACTGGATGTGCGAGAAGCCGCCGCTGAGGCGGTCGAGGCGGAGGGTCCAGAACACGTCGGTGCTGGCCAGGAGCCAGTGGACCAGCGCGAGCAGGGCGAGGAAGCGGAGGAAGCCCGCGCCGCGGACCGCGGCGACGAGGAGCCCGAGCAGGGCGGTGAAGCCCGCCGCGGGCGCCATGAGCTGGGTCCACTGGCCCGCCTGCAGCATGCGCAGCATGGCGTCGAGCGGCGCGTACAGCCAGCCGTAGCTCGCCATGTAGCCGCGATGGGCGGCCATCGGCCACAGCCACCAGGCCGCGAGGGCGAGGGCGAGGCCGAGCGCGAGGGCGAGGTCGAGGGCGGCGCCGGCGAGCCGCTCGCGGCGAGTGAGAGGGGCGGAGGACGGGCTGTCCGTGGCAGCGGGACTCTGCGCGAGCGCGGACGAGGTGTCCGTCGGGACAGGCGAGGCGGCGGGCGGAGGAACGTCGGCGAGAGCCCCGAGCGAGGTTTCCGTGGGGTCGGCGGCAGGAGTAGGCGCCAGCGATGAGATGTCCGCGGGGACGGGTTGAGACGCGCCGGCCGCAGCGGAGGCGAACGCGGCGGCCACCGCGGTGACCGGCAGGCCGACCGGGGTAGTGGCCTGCGGGGTGTCCTCGAGGACAGGCGGAGGCAGGTCGACGGCGGCGAGCGAAGGGATGTCCGCGGGGACAGGTGGACGGCTCGGCGAGGGGAGGTCCGCGGGGACAGGTTGAGACGCGCCGGACGCGGCGGAGGCGAACGCGGCGGCCACCGCGGTGACCGGCAGGCCGACCGGGGTCGTGGCCTGCGAGGTGTCTTCGAGGACAGGTGACGCGGCGGATGGGATGTCCGTGAGGACAGGTGATCGGGTCGGTGACGGGAGGTCCGAGGAGACGGGCCGAGATGCGCTGTCCGCCGCAGCGGCCGGCAAGCCGGCGGGCGCCGAGGCTCGTGGGATGTCCGTGGGGACGGGTCGAGACGCGCCTGCGGAGGCGCTCGGGGATCGTGGCGCTGTCGGGACGGTGGCACCGGCGCCGCGCAGGCCCACGGTGATCAGCCACAGCGGCGCGGCCATCGCCAGCATCGGCAGGCTCATCGGGTGGGCAAGCAGGGCGGCGGCGGCGGCCAGGGCGGCGAGCGCGAGGTGGCGGTGATGTGTCCCCGGGGACATGCCCTCACGGACACGTGCGGCCAGGGCCAGCTCGGCCAGGGCCCAGTAGGCCAGGCTGGTGGCCAGCGCCTGCGGCCACACGCCGTAGGTGACGGTGTAGATCCACCCGCCCTCGCGGTAGGCCCCGGCGTCGAGAAGGGCCAGCGCGGCCGCGACGACGCCGGCCAGCGGGCCGAGGCCCAGGGCCCGGCCGCAGCGCAGCAGGGCCCAGCCCTGCAGCAGGAACACGAGGGTGAACGCGAGCGCGTAGGCCTGGGCCCAGTCGAGCAGGCCGAGGGTGACGAGGCGGACCGCGATCACCAGCAGGTCGCCGAGGGGCGGATAGAGCTCGCCGAGCGGGAAGCCGAAGAACCAGAACGGGCTCCAGCCGACCAGGTGGCCGCCGGCCAGCTGCTGGCCGTACAGCCAGGCGCGCGTGAGGTGGACGGTGTGGTCGGCCGACAGCGGCATGACGCCGGTCGGCACCGGCCACAGCAACCACAGGCCGAGCGCGGTGACCAGCGCGAAGGGCCATGTCCGAACGGCCAGGCGGATCAGCCGGCCGCGGGGGGGCGCGAGGCTCATGACCACCTCGCGGCAACGGGTGGTGAGGTCGAGAGCTCGAGCGCGAGGTCGTGACCCGCGCGCGGCGAGCCCGGGCAGCCTGCCCTCGCGGTCCCATCGGTCACCCGGGGAGCCATGGCCCGATGCGGCGGCCAGGTGGCGTCACCTGGCCTCGAGGTCATGTCACTCGCGCGCGCGCACCGGGGCTGCTCGCCTCGATTCGTCCGGCGCGGCTCGGGCTCAACGCGGCTCACCGAGGATCACCGTCCAGGGCAAGGGCCGGCGCACCTCGACCACGCGCAGGCGGGTCTCGGCCAGGCGCAGCAGGGCGCGGCGCGAGAAGTGCTGGATGTGCCCGGGGGTGTTGCCGAGCGCGCGCACGTAGCGGCCGCGGGCGAGGTTGAGGGCGCGCCACACGGGTTCCCACGGGGTGCTGATCAGCACTGCGCGGCGGGCGACGCGAGCCAGCTCGCGCAGGCCGGCGGCGGGGTCCTCGAGGTGCTCGAGCACCTCGCAGGCGAGCACGAGGTCGACGCTGTTGTCGGCGTGCGGCAGCTGGTAGATCGATGCTGTCTGAAAGGACAGGCCCGGGTCGAGGCCGGGCGCCAGGCGCGACAGGTCGACGTCGCAGGCCTCGAAGCTGGCCGGGCGGCGCAGGCGGATCAGGCTGTCGGCCAGCAGGCCCTCGCCGCAGCCGACCTCGAGCACGCTCTCGGGACATGTCTGAACGTACAGGTCGCCGACGGCCCGCTTGAAGCCGGCGACCAGGCGGCGGGCGATCGGGTTCGGGTGATCGTACTTGGCCTCGGCGTTGCCGACGACGTTGCCGACGTCGACCTTCACGCCCGCTCCTCCGGCCGCCACGACGCGGCGGCGGTGCGGCGGTGGCCGGCGATCGCCGGCGCGCTTTGTTGGGCCGCGAGCGCCGCCGACAGGCCGCGCACCTGGGTCAGCACTTGCTCGGTCAGCCGGCGGTTGGCGGCGCTGAGGTCGCCGAGGAACGCCATCAGCGCGACCAGGAAGGCCAGGACGACCGCGCCGACGCCGACCAGCAGCGACTCGGTGTGGCCGCTCTCTTCTGGCCAACGGGACAGGTAGTAGTAGGTGAAGCGGCCGCCGAGGGCGAGGCCGAACGCGAGCAGCAGCAGGGCGATCACGCCGAAGGTCTGGACCGGCCAGTACATGCCGTACGAGCGGACGATGACCGCGCCGTTGCGGCGGACGTAGCTGCCCATCGAGCGGAACAGGCGCGAGCGCCGGAGCTCCGGGTTGGTCGTGATCGCGACGTCGACGATCGTCAGGCCGGCCCGCGCCGGCCTGGATGATCGACTCGAGGGTGTAGGTGAAGCGGTTGTGGACGAACAGCGCGGCGGCGGCCCGCCGGTTCATGGCCCGAAAGCCGCTCGTCGAGTCGCGCACTGTGGTGCCCGAGGCGCGCCGGACCACGCGCGAGCCCCAGCGCTGCAGCAGCCGCTTGAGCGGGCCGAAGTGCGGGATGGTGTCGGTCTGGCGATCGCCCACGACGAGGTCGGCGCGGCCGGCGAGGATCGGCGCGCACAGGCGAGCGATGTCGGCGCCGGGGTACTGATTGTCGGCGTCGGTGTTGACGATGATGTCGGCGCCGAGCGCGAGGCAGGCGTCGACGCCGGCCTGGAACGCGACCGCGAGCCCGCGGTGGCCCGGGAAGCGCAGCACGTGGTGCACGCCGATCTGCTCGGCCACGGCCGCGGTGTCGTCGGTGCTGCCGTCGTCGATGACGAGCACCTCGATGCTGTCGATCCCCGGCAGCGCGCGCGGGAGGTCGGCGAAGGTCGCCGGCAAGTGCTCCCGCTCGTTGAGGCAGGGGATCTGGATGATGAGCTTCACAGGGCCGGGCGGCGCACCTTATACCACGGCACGACAGATCCGCGCGTTCGCCCCGCAGACCCCCGCCAGGGCCGAGATCGCCTCAGATCTCGAGGCCGTCCAGCCAGGCCAGCCCCTCGGCCTCGGTCGTGAACAGGTGCAGGTTCGGCGCCTGGCCGGTCAGCCGCATCATCATGTTGATCGCGGCGCGGACGATCGGGCTGGTGACGACGACGGCGATCGCGCCGTACTTGGGCTGCAGGCTCGGGAAGTACTTGCGGGCCCCCGCGGAGTACTCGGTGCCCTTCTCGACGATCGAGAGGATCCGCCAGCGATGGTTCGGCGCGCCCTCCTCGATGCGGGCGCCGAGCGACTCGGCGTCGGCGAGCGTGACCTCGTCACGCGCGGTGATCCGCAGCAGCGGCTTGCCCTGCGGGGTCGTGGCCTCTTCGTAAAGGAACGGCATGCGCGGTGACTCCTACTTGTGCGGCTGGCCCAGCGCGCCCTTCTCGGCGAGCACGAGGGCCAGAGCGTCGGACAGCTGCGCGAGCGCGCGGACGTGGATCTCGGCGTCGCAGAGCGCGACGATCTGCGGGGCGACGTCGGCGCGGATGCCGGTGAGCAGGCACTGCGCGCCGAGCAGGCCGATCGCGCGGACCATGCGGAGCAGCGCCGGCAGGGTGGGACCGGCGATCGCGGCGACGCCGGTCAGGTCGACGATGACGTGGGTGGCCCGCTCGGCGGCGACGCGCTCCAGCAGCACGCTGGTGATGGTGGCGGCCCGCGCGTCGTCGATGCGGCCGACCAGCGGCAGCGCCAGCACGCCCGGCCAGGCGACGATCACCGGGGTCGACAGCGCCTGCACGAGCTCGTCCTGCTGGCGCGCCAGCTGCCGCGCGCGCGTCAGCAGCTCCTCCTCCTGGGCCTCGTTCTGGTCGCGGCGGTCGATCAGGTCGTCGAGCAGATAGTTGATGCCGAGCTCGACGTCGAGCAGGGCGTCCTCGTTCTCCTCGAGCCGGACGCGCACGTCGTAGTCGCCGCTGCCGGCGGTGACGAGCACGTTGAGGAGCTCGTGGAGCCGCGCCTGCGAGATCGTCAGCGACACGTCACCCCTCCTGGTCGTCGAGCCAGGCCATCGCCTCGAACTCGTTGCCGAACACGCGGTACTTGCTGTTGTCGGTGAACCGCGTCATCAGGTTGATCGCCGCCCGCACCAGCGCGCTGCTCGTCACAGTCGCGTGCGGGCCGGCCTCCTCCATCGACAGCAGGTGCTTGCGCGCCTTGGCCGAGTACTCGGTGCCGCTGGCGACCACCGACAGCACGTGCCGGCCGCGGTACTGCCCGAGGAACCGGGTCACGTAGTCCTCGGCGTCGCCGAGGCTGATGTCGCCCGAGACGTGGACCCGCACGTACGGCCGACCGTTGGGGGTCACGAGCTCCTCGTAGCGGAACGGCATGGTCAGCCCCGGAGCGCGCCTTTCTGGGCCAGGACGTGCGCGAGCGCGTCGCTCAGCTGGGCCAGCGCGCGCACCGGCGCGCCGCCCTCGGCCTCGCCGAGCGCGACGATCTGCTGGGCGACCGCGGGGCTGATGCCGGTGAGCAGGCAGGACGCGCCGAGCAGGCCGATCGCGCGGACCATGCGGAGCAGCCCCGGCATGGTGTTGCCGGCGAGCGTGCCGACGCCGGTCAGGTCGAGGATGACGTGGGTGGCCCGCTCGGCGGCGACGCGCTCGAGCAAGACGGCGGTGATCCGCGCCGCGCGCTCGTCGTCGACGCGGCCGACCAGCGGCAGCGCGAGGACGCCAGGCCACACCGCGATCACCGGGGTCGACAGCGCCTCCACGAGCTCGCTCTGCTGGTGCGCCAGCTCCTCGGCGCGCGCCTCGAGCTGCTGGCGCTGGCTGTCGCTCTTGGCCTTGCCGAGGGCCAGCTCCTCCAACAAGTAGTTGACCCCGAGCTCGACCTCGAGGAACTCGTCGTCGTCCTCCTCGACCAGCGGGACCCGCAACTCGTAGTCGCCGGTCGCCGCCGCCACGATGATGCGCAGGAGTTGATCGACGCGCTCGCCCTCGATCGTGACCGACACTGCCTGGCAATTTAGAGAAGCCCGCGCGAACGTGTCAACGCTCTCTCATGGTGAGCGTCGCGCGCCTTGACCCACCGCGACGCGGCTCGTAGGGTGACAAGCGATGGTCGCGCGAGTGATGCATGTGCATGTCCGCAGGACCGACACGCGACCCGCCGCGGGCCCACACGCGAGCGCGATCGTGCGCGCGCGAGCACGCGCGGACTTGCTCGGCGCGACGGAGGCGAGGTGACGTCGACGTCGCGTCGCACGTGGCTGCGCGGCGGGCTCGGGCTCGGGCTCGGCGCGCTGTGTCTGCCCTCGCTGCTGCCGCGCGGCGCGCGAGCGCAGGCGGAGGCGCCGGTGCGACGCCTGCTGGTGGTGATGACGGAGCACGGCGCGGTGTACCCGCGCTGGCGCATGCGCCCCGGCGCGCTGCCCGAAGACGAGGACTGGGAGGTGCCGCTGTCGCCGCTCGCTGCGCCCGAGTTCAGCGAGATCTTGCAACCACTCCACCGCCACCGCGCGCGCCTGTCGATCCTCGACGGGCTCGGCAACGCGGTGGGCCTGACGACCGCGCTCAACGAGCACAAAGAAGGACACGCGACGGCGCTGACGGGGACGCAGGCGGTGGAGCTCGAGGACGGACCGGCGCACGCGCAGGGGCCGTCGATCGATCAGATCGTGGCGTCGGCGATCGCCGAGGCGGGCCAGATCGCGTCGCTGCAGGTGTCGCACGGCAGCTGGCCGTACTCGTACGACGCGAGCGGCAAGACGCTGCCGTACATCTACGAGCCGGCCGAGCTGTACACGCGGCTGTTCCCCGACGGGCCCGGCGGCGCGCCGCTGCCGACCGATGTGGCGGCGATGCGCGCCCGCCAGCGCCAGGTGGTCGAGCTGGCGCGCGCGCAATTCTCGGCGGTCGCGCCCCGCCTCGGCGCGGCCGACCGCCTCAAGGTCGAGCAGCACCGCGACCTGCTGCGCGCGCTCGAGCTGCAGCTCGAGACGCTGTCCCAAAAGACATGTGTCGTACCGGCGCCGCCCGGGGAGGTGGCGCCCTGGGAAGATCCCGAGTGGTACGACCAGCGGACTGAGCTGTTCACGACGCTGACCGCGCTGGCGCTGTCGTGCGATCTCACCCGCGTCGCGGTGCTGGCGCTGTGGGGACTCCGCAACGAACAGGTCGGCGCGCCGCCAGGGGACATCCACAACGACTTCGCCCACGCGGTGTCGTCGGACCCGGTGGCCGCGCAGGTGATGACGAACTTCGGCCGCTACCACGCGGAGGACGTGGCGAGGTTGCTGGATGTCCTCGAGGACATCCCGAGCGCCGGCGGGACGCTGCTCGACGACACTCTGGTGGTGTGGTCGAGCGAGCTCGGGACTCCGGAGCACCAGCTGCATCACGTGCCCGTGGTGCTGGCCGGCGGCACCGGCTACTTCGACAAGCCAGGGCGCTACATCTACTGGCGACAGACGAACGTGGTGCCCGGGCTGCTCGGCGACGAGCTGCAAGGGCCGCCGCACAACCGCCTGCTGGTGTCGATCGCGCGGGCGATGGGGGTCGAGCGTGACGCCGTGGGGATGACGTCGGTGCCGCTCAAGGACGGCGCGACGCTCGACTGCACCGGCGAGCTCGACCGCTTGCGGTGATGGCGTCGAGGCTGTCCGCGAGGGCAGGTGACGATTCGATCACGACAGCCAGGCGACGATCAGCGAAGCGAGGGTCGTGGCGGCGGCGGGCTCGTCGAGGCGGCCGCGGAACAGCTCGCGGCCGAGGGCCTCGGCCGCGCCGATGATGGCGACGCAGCGGCGCTGCAGCTCGCGGGGCGGCAAGGAGGAGAACGGGGCCAGGGCGTCGCGGTAGATCGTGACGTAGCGGTCCTGTAGCTCTTGCGCCACGGCCTCGGACTCGCTGTCGCCCTGCAGGGCGGCGAGGATCGCCAGCCACTCCGGGCCGACGGTGACGTAGCAGTGCATGTAGGCGCTGCTGATCACGCGGGCGACCTCGGGCAGGCGCGGGCGCGTGCGCTTCAGGGCCCCGTGCAGCGCCTCGATGTGGCGGTCGTCGAGCTCGCGGGCCAGCGCGACGAGCAGGCCCGAGCGCGTCTGGAAGTGGCCGTAGGTGATCGGCTTGCTGACGCCGGCGCGCTCGGCGAGGTGGCCGAGCGTCAGCGCGTCGGTCCCCTCCTCGCGCACGATCTGCTGCGCAGTCGCGAGCAGCTGCGTGCGCCGCTCGGCCTTGGGCAGCCGCTTGGTGGTGGTCTCCGTCATGGTCCCGGGTCTGGCGCACCGCGCGAGGCTTTCTGCGCGGCCGTCCTTGACAGTAGCACCGTCGGGCCATATTACCATCCGTAACTTACTAAGAGTAAATTGCAGCGCCAGCGAGGCGCCACGAGCGAACCGCGGCGGTCCGGCTGCCGCGCGAAGGGAGTTTTTTGTCATGACCACGACCACGAAGGCACCTGTCCTCATCGTCGGCGGCTCGGGCGTCGTCGGCTCGATCGCCGCGAAGTTCCTCCGTCGCCTCCACCCCGACCTGCCGATAGCGATCGGCGGGCGCGACTTCCTCAAGGCCCGCGCAGTGGCCGACGAGCTCGGCAACGCCGACGCGGTGGTCGTCGATCTCGCGCGCGCCGACCTCGGTCAGCCCGCGGAGAGGGCCTTCAGCGCGGTGGTGATGTTCTTGAAGGACGACACGCTGCACTCGCTGGAGTTCGCGCAGGCGCGCGGCGTGCCGTACCTCGAGATCTCGACGGCGGCGTTCGAGCTCGCGCCGCTGGTCGGGCTGTACGTGGCCCGGCCGAAGAGCGCGCCGATCCTCCTCGACGGCTACTGGCTGGCCGGCGCGGCCACTCTGGCTGCCGTGCAGCTCGCCCGCGAGTTCCGCAGCGTGGAGGCGATCGAGCTGGCCGCCGTCCTCGACGAGCAGGACGTCGGCGGGCCTGCGGCGTACGCCGACCTCGAGCGGCAGACGAAGGCGGTGACGAGCGCGCTCCAACTCGTCGACGGGCAGTGGAAGTGGGTCGGCGGCGAGGCCGGGTCGCGCGTGTTCAAGGCCGTCGACGGGCGCGAGTTGACCGGTCAGGGCTACTCGCTCCTCGACGTCCTGAGCCTCGCCACCGCCACCGGGGCGAGATCGATCCGCAGCGTCTTCGCTCTCGGCGAGTCGTCCAGTCGCCGGCGCGGCGAGCCGTTCTCGACAGAAATCATCCTCGAGATCACCGGCACCCGCAGCGACGGCACCACCGTCACGGTGCGCCAGGAGCTGGTGCATCCGCAGGGCCAGGCGCCGATCACCGCGGTGGGCGTGGCCGTCGGCGTCGAGCGCCTCCTCGGCCTCGCCGGCGGGCCGCCGGTGCCGCCCGGGCTGTACCTGCCGCACGTCATCATCGAGCCCGAGCACCTGCTCGGCCGCCTGGTGGAGTTCGGCACCCAGATCCGCCGCGCCTGAGCCATCTGAAAAAAAACGCATGAAAGGAGCTCATTCGTATGTCCGCATCCATGAAGAATCCGGTGTTGTTGCTCGGTGGCTCCGGGGCGGTCGGTAGCCGCGTCGCTCGCACGCTGCGCCGCCTGCAGCCCGACCTGCCGATCGTGATCGCGGCGCGCAACGCCGAGAAGGCGGCCGCAGTGGCGGCGCAGATCGGCGGGCCGACGACGGCGTCCAGCGTCGACCTGTCGCGCGAAGACCTCGGCCTCGAGCCGAGCCCGAGCTTCAGCGCCGTGGTCACGCTGCTCAAAGACCCGTGGTTGAACTCATTGAAGTATGCGCAGGCGCGGCAGACTCCGTATGTGTCGTTCGCCAGCTTCGCGTTCGAGATCGGTCCGGAGCTCGCGCATTACGTGCAGCGCCCGCACAGCGCGCCGATCTTGGTGCTCGGGCACGTGTTCGGCGGCGTCGGTACGCTCGCGGCGCTGCACTTCGCCCGCGAGAGGTTTTTTAAAAGAGTCGAGTCGATCGCATTGGTGGGGGTGGTCGACGCCGACGATCAGGGCGGGCCGGCGTCGCAGGCCGACTTCGTGCGGCTGACGGAGGAGTGCCCGAGCGCGCTGATCCGCCGCGACGGGCTGTGGCGGTGGGTCGGAGGCCAGGAGGCGCTGCGAGAGGTGGTCGACGTCGGCGGCGTGACGCGCCAGGCGCAGGCGCTGCCGCTGCTCGACGTGGTGAGCCTGGCGGGGGCGCTGGGCGCGAGGTCGTTGCGCGTCGACTTCGCCGGGCGTGACAAGGTCTCCGATGCGGCGCCGTCGACCGAGCTCATTGTGGAGATCGCCGGCGAGGGTCGCGACGGGGAGCCGGTGCAGGCTCGCTATGAATTGATCGATGGCGACGTGTACGCGAACCTCAGCGCGCACGGGGCCGCGCTCGCCACGGAGCGGCTGCTCGGGCTCGCGGGCGGGCCCGCGCCGGGGCCGGGGCTGTATCACCCGGAGAGCCTGCTCGAGCCGGAGTACGTGCTCCGCCGCCTGCAGGAGCTCGGGGTGCGCGTGCGCCGGGCGTGAAACGCTGCGGGGGAGCCCGCGCGAGTACGCTCGCGCTTGCGATGAAAAGAAATCGCCGCGAGCGATGCGACTGCGGGCGCAGCGCGCCTCTCTCGAGTGAGGCGGTCCCACGATCGCCGTGACCCCGCCGCCTGCGCGGCGGAGGAGCTCGAGCATGCACAAGCGTTCGAAAACGCCTCACATCATCGTCTTCTTTGGAGCGCTGGCCTCTTGCGCCGATCCAGGCGCCCCGGACGGCGACGGCGCCTCGACCGAGGCCACCACGCAGAGCACGACGACGACCACGAGCGATGCGCCCACCAGCACGTCGCTCGCAGAGAGCACCAGCACGACCAGCGAGGAGCCGGGCGCGACGACGGAGGGATCGGCCACGACGAGCGCCGGCTCAGGCGCAACGACTGACGAATCGGGCACGACGAGCGAGGGCGACCCGCAGATCTTTAAAAATTGCGCCGAGGGCAATGCGCTGCAGGTCGAGATGCAGGCGTGGAGCTGCGGCTGCTCGGTCGAGGCGGGCGACTATCCGACCTTGCGCGAGTGCCTGGAGGCGAACGGCACCACGCCGGAGGAGGACGCGTGCACCTGCGAGGTGTTCGCGGCCGACCCGCAGAACGGGGCGTTCGTGGCCTGCCAGACCGAGGCCTTCGCGGCGTTCGTGGCCTGCATCGCGCCGCTCGCCTGCGCCGACGACGGCGGGATCGAGGCCTGCTACGCGCAGCTCGGCTCGGCCAGTACGATCTGCGAGCAGCCGGTGCCTGATGTCTTTCGCGAGATCTCGATGAAGTGCGAGGGCTGATTCTTCTCGCCAGGAGGACGGAGGGCCGCTGCGAGGGCGGCGCGAATGCTCCGGTCGCCGCAATCGGTACGCCGGTTTCGCTCGGGGCCATTCGCAGGACACCGAATGGTCGAGTCCGCTATTTTCTCGCAGCACAGTTCGTGATTCCGAATGCACGGCCCGTGCGAATGCGCGGCGCCGTTTTTTTGCGCAGGGCGATGCGACAACGAATCACCGCACCTGTCATCCCCCAGGAAGGCCCGGGAACGGGCTCACCGACCGAACCGAACCGTAAGGAGAACGATCCATGACGAAGAAGATGTTGGCCGGACTGGGCGTGATGATGTTTTCGCTGGCGATCGGCGGCTGCGACGAGGCGAGCCTCGTCGCCGAGGAAGAGGCGCGGATCGACCCCGAAGAGCTGGCAGGCGCGGAGGAAGAGGCGCCCGAGCGGCAGCTCTCCGTCGACGACGGGCTCGAGGATCTGGCGGCGCCGGTCGAACCGGCCGCCGATCCTTGCAGCGACCAGTACATGGAATACAGCCACGCGTTTCATGCCTGTGGCACCTGCGCGAACGGCCGGGTCAACAACATCATGAAGCGTACCTGCTTCGGGACCGGGGCCTGGTGTCCGAAAGAATGCACCGGGTGGGAGGCGCATATCTCGACGTGCGTGCCGTGCGAGGACTGGTGAGCTGTCGCTACTCTTCAGGCCGGGCTGTCGATTCGCGGCGACGCCCGGCCTGCTCGCCGCAGTGGTGCCGACGGCTCACGGCCCGTCGTCGCAGATCTCCGCCGCGATGCTCACCGTTTTAAAGTGGATCTCGACCACGTCGTCGAGCTCCTTGGCGTAGCCGCCGGCCATCGAGATGGCCGCCGGGACATGTGCTTCGCGCAATGTCCTTAAAACCATGCGGTCACGCCGCGCCAGGCCCTCTTTCGTGAGGGCCAGGCGGCCGAGGCGGTCGCCCTCGTAGGGGTCGGCGCCGGCGAGGTAGATGGCGAAATCGGGGCGGGCGCGGGCGAGCGCCTCGGTGAGGCCGCGGTCCAGGGCTGCGAGGTAGTCGGCGTCGCCGGTGCGGTCGGGCAGTTCGATGTCGAGGTCGCTCGTCTGCTTTTTGAAAGGGTAGTTCTTGGCGCCGTGGATCGAGAAGGTGAAGATGGTGTCGTCGTCGGCGAGGATGCTGGCGGTGCCGTCGCCCTGGTGGACGTCGCAGTCGACGACGAGGACGCGGTCGGCGCGGCGCTCGGCCTGCATGACGCGGGCTGCCACGGCGCTGTCGTTGAACACGCAGTAGCCGTCGCCGTGGTCGCGGGAGGCGTGGTGGGTGCCGCCGGCCAGGTTGACGGCGAAGCTGCCGTGGATCAGCGCGGCCCTGCAGGCGCCGATGGTGGCGCCGGTCGACCGCAGCGAGCGCTCGACCATGGCCTCGGACCAGGGGAAGCCGATCTCGCGCTGCTCGCGGGCGCTGAGCTCGCCGCGGCAGACGCGATCGACGTAGCCGGGGTCGTGCGCCAGCGCGAGCTGCTCCCGGGTGGCGCGCTCGGGCACGTGCATCTCGGAGGGGTCGACCAGGCCGCTGGCGGCCACGCGCGCGCGCAGAGCGGCGTACTTGGCCATCGGGAAGCGGTGGCCGGGCGGGAGCGGCAGCACGAACTGGTCGGAATAAAACACGTGCATGCGCCCTGACGATGCCACGCCCCGGCTGGGCGCGCATCGGACAGGGAGCACTGGCGAGGAGACCTCGCCTCGCGCTATACCGGCGCCATGGCCGCGATCGACTCGCTGCTCAAGATCCTCGACGCCCAGAAGGCCGACGGCCTGGTCCTCGCCTCCGAACGCGTCCCCTCGCTCAAACGCGCCGGCGCCGACGTGCCGCTGTCGATGCCGAAGGTCAGCCACGAGATGGTGGCGATGTTCTTCGAGGACCTCGTCACCCCGGAGCAGCGCCAGGAGCTCGACGCCCGCAAGTCGGTCAAGGTCGAGCACACCTTCGAGGGCCAGCGCTTCTCCGGCGAGCTCAAGATCGACGGCGGGCGCTACCACCTGAGCCTGGCCAAGGCGCGGGTGGCCGCCGGGACAGGTGCCGGGAGACCTGGCCCTCAGGACAGCCACCCGGTGCCCGACCAGCCGCCGGTCCGCGCCCCCGCGCCGCCGCCTCCCGTGCGCCCGGCGCCGGTGCGCAGCGCGGCGGCCCCGGTGCCCGCGCCGCAGCCGGTGGTGCCGGAACCTGTCGTCGAGGACATGTCCGAAGAGCCCGACGAGGACGCGCAGCGGGCGGCCGACGAGCTGCGCGGCGTGCTGCAGCGGGCCCACTGGGAGGGTGCGGCCGACGTGATCTTCTCGGCCGGCCTGGCGCCGCGGGTGCGCACCGCCGGCGACCTGCGCGAGATCGGCACGCCCGCGTCGGAGGCGGCGATCGCCGCGCTGTTCGCCAAGGTGCTGGGGCCCGAGCAGCGGGCCCGGCTGCGCTCGGCGGGCAGCGTCGACACTGCGCTCGACCTCGGCGGCCTGCGCTTCCGCGTCAACGTGTTCCGCCAGCAGCGCGGGCTGTCGGCGGCGCTCCGGCCGGTGCGCGACAAGGCGCCGACGCTGTCCGAGCTCGGCCTGCCGGACGACTTCACGTCGCTGGTCGGCTACCCGGCGGGGCTGGTGCTGTTCACGGGGCCGACGGGCTCGGGCAAGTCGACGACGCTGGCGGCGCTGGTGGAGCACGTCAACCGCTCGGCGGCGAAGCACGTGGTGACGCTCGAGGACCCGATCGAGCACGTGTTCACCAGCAAGAAGGCGCTGATCCACCAGCGCGAGGTGGGGCGTGACGTGGCCAGCTTCGCCGAGGGGCTGCGCGCGTCGCTGCGCGAGGCGCCCGACATCATCCTGCTCGGCGAGATGCGCGACCCGGAGACGATCTCGGCGGCGCTGACGGCCGCGGAGACGGGCCACCTGGTGCTGTCGACGTTGCACGCGGCCGGCGCGGCGATGGCGGTCGACCGCATCATCGACGGCTTCTCCGGCCACCAGCAGGCGCAGGTGCGCTTGCAGCTGGCGGGCACGCTGAAGGCGATCGTGACTCAGGTGCTGGTGCCGGTGTCGCGGAACGAGCGCGCGGTGGCCTTTGAAAAGATGCTGGTGACCGCGGCGGTGGCGGCCCAGATCCGCGAGGGCCGCGGGCACCAGATCGCCACGGCCATCCAGACCGGCCGGGCCGACGGGATGGTGTCGCTCGAGCAGTCGCTGGCGGCGCTGGTCCGCGCGCGCAAGGTGTCGCTCGAGGCGGCGATGGGCGCGGCGCAAGACCCAGAGGCGCTGCGTCGGTCGCTGTGATGCCGGCCGGGCGCGGGCAGAAGATCGCCGTCGTCGCGCTGGCGGTCGCCACCGCGGCCGCGCTGCTGCTGCACGCGCGCGCGTGGCAGTTCGTCTGCGACGACGCGTACATCTCGTTCCGCTACGCCTGGAACCTCGCCGAGCACGGGGCGCTCGAGTACAACCTCGGCGAGCGCGTCGAGGGCTATACGAATTTCTCGTGGGTGGTCGTCCTGGCCCTCGGGACATGTCTCGGAGCGCTGCCCGAGGCGCTGGCGCCGTGGCTGACGCAGCTCGGGGCGCTGGCCGGGGCGGCCGCGACCGTGGTGCTGGTGCGGGCGCTGCGAGGGGCGAGCGCGTGGGCGGCGGCCGACCTGCTCCCGGCGTTCTTGCTGGCTGCCGTGCCTGAGTACGTGGTGTGGGCCCACGGCGGGCTCGAGACGTCGTGGGCGGCCGCGCTGACGATCGCGGCGATGGCAGCGACCGCGAGCGGGCGCTGGCGCGCGGCCGGGATCGCGACGGCGCTGGCGGGGCTGACCCGGCCCGACGCGGTGCTGCCGATCGGAGTGTTTTTTGTAACATGGTCTATCGGACATGTTCTGGAAGGCAGGCGAGAGAGATTGCCGTCGACGCGCGAGGCGGCGGTCGCGGCGGCGCTGGCGAGCGGACCGCTGCTCGCGCACCTGCTGTGGCGGTGGACGTACTACGGGGAGTGGCTGCCGAACACGTGGGCGATCAAGCAGCACGGCCGGCTGCTGCGCGACACGTTCGGGATCGCATACGTGACGACGTGGGCGAGCGCGCTGCGGCTGGTGTGGTTGGCGCCGCTGGTGCTGCTCCTGCGGGCCCGGCACGCGCCGTTGGTGCTGCCCATCGCGGCGGTGCTCGGCTACGCGTGGTCGGTCGGCGGCGACTTCATGGCCTACGGGCGTTTTTTAATTGTGGCCACCGCGCTGACCGCCGGGCTGGTCGGCTGGCTGCTGGCCGAGGCGGGCGAGCGTGTGCTCGGGCCGCGCGGACCGGCGGCGGCGACCTGCGTGGGGTGGGCGCTGGCGGCTGTCCTCGGGGTCATGTCGCGCGACCGTTTAATAATTGATCGGGCGACGCCGACGGGGTGGATCGACGGGCGCTGGGAGGGCGTGACTGCGATGGACCGGTTCGCGCGCGAGCGGGTGGCCGCGGGGACATGGTTTAAAGAGCATGTCCCCGAGGACACGACGATCTCGGTCGGGGCGGCGGGGGCGTTGCCGTACGCGTCGAAATTGCGGGCGGTCGACGTGTACGGGCTGGTCGACCGCTGGCCGCGCGAGGTCGAGGTGCGACCGCAGGCGAAGGCGCGACCGGGGCATCAGTTGATGGCGCCGCAGGCGGTGATCATCGCGCGCGACCCCGATCTGCTGTGTCACGTCGGGTACGTCGGGCCGAGGCGGCCGCCGCCGTCCGCGGCGCAGAACCGGGGCTTCGGGCGCGACATGGTGTGGGCGTGCGCCGAGCCGGGCTCGGTGGCCGATCTGCATGAGGCGGATGGTGTGCTCGAGGTCGGCTATTACTGCTGCCTGCGCCGGCGGGGTCGGACGGTCGGGCCCTTCGTCGACGGGGTGGCGCAGTGAGCGTGTGGGTGGCGCGCCTGCGGGCGCTGGTCGTCGGCCTGACGATCGCGTGGGCGGTGGGGATGGCGATCGTGTTCGCGTGCCGGATCGGCTTCCCGCTCGAGCTCGAATGGATGGAGGGCGGCAGCCTGCACACTGCCCTGCGGCTGCAGCAGGGGCAGAGCATCTATCCCGAGCCGTCGACCGAGTTCGTGCCGTTCTTGTATACGCCGCTGTATCCGGCGGTGCTGGCGATCCTCGGCTGGGTGCTGCCGCTCGGCTACGTGCTCGGGCGGGCGGTGAGCGTCGCGGCGATCGGTGCGGTGGCCGCGGGGCTGTGGCGGCTGGTGCGATTCGAGGGCAAGCCGCGCGCGCACGCGGCGGCGGCGGTCGGGCTGTTCTTGTCGGGCTACGTGTTCACGTTCCGCTGGTACGACGTGGCCCGCGCGGACAGTTTTTTCCTGGCGCTGCTGCTGTGGGGGCTGATCCTGCTGCGCGAGGGGGCGGGGAGCCGGCGCCGGGTCGTGGCGGCGGGTGTGCTGGTGGCGGCGGCGTTCTGGGCCAAGCAGACTGCCGCGGTGTTCGTGCTGGCGAGCGGGGTCGCCGGGCTCATCGTGGCGCCGCGGTTGTTGTGGATCTACGCGGCCACGATCGCGGCGATCGACGGCGGCGGCATGCTGCTCGGGCAGTGGCTGACCGAGGGGCGGCTGTGGACGTATGTTTATGAATTACATCAATCGCATGCGTTCAACGCGGTGAGGTTCTGGCGCAAGACTTGGGGGATGTTTTTCCACGCGGCGCCGTTCCTGGCGGTGCTGGTGGGGCTGATCGGCGGTCGCTGGCTGGCCGATCGGGCATGGCGGAGAGAGCTTTTTTTAAAAAAGGGCGGCTGGCGCGGGTCGGCGTACTGGGGGGTGCTGGCGGCGGCGGGGCTTCTGGTGTCGGCGCTGGGCTATTCGACGCAGTGGGCCGAGCCGAACGCGTTCATGCCGGGGGTGTGCTTCGCTGCGGCGTGGCTGGCGGTGGTGCTGCCGGTCGGGCGCGGCGAGGCGGCGGCGCTGGGGCTGGTGGCGGCGCAGCTGGTGTTCGCGCTGGTGATCGAGCCGACCTATCAGCCGATCCAGGACCGCGGGCTGGCTGGTCTTCGGGACAGCTATGTGCGGCAAGACCTGTCGCGGACGATCCCGCCGGCGGGGCTGCGCGAGCGGGCGGCGGCGCTGCGGGCCGAGCTCGAGGGCGATCCGCGGGCGATCCTGGCGCTGCACCGGCCGTGGTGGAGCGTGCTGGCCGGAGGACTGGGGCACGTGGGGTCGATGGGGATCCACGATGTCCCGAAGGACAGGCAGAAGCAGATCGAGGCTGACCTGGCGGCTGCGGTGAGCCGGGGCGACTTCGCGGCGGTGTGGATCGACGGCGACGCGCCGGCGTGGCTGCGCGGGCCGCTGCGCCGGCGCTACGCTGCCGGGCGGCAGCTCGCAGGCGAGGCGCGCGTGCTGCCGATGACGGGCTACATGTCCGCGGCCGGGATGGTGACGCCGTGGACCGGCGTGCAGCACGAGTACGTGCGGCGGAGCGAGTGAGCCCCGCCGTCGTCGCCCCGTCATTGCGTGAGTGTTCGGTCGAGTCTGCGCGCCGCGCGGGAGCGAGGGCTTCGCACGTGTGGGGCGACGCGGGCGCGAACGCGCGGCGTGGCGCGGCCGACCGTGACAGGGGCGGCAGTGATAGGATCGCGGCGTGTTGGGGCTGCGACCGCTCGAGCTCGACGACGCGGCCTGGCTGGCTCGCGCGAGCGAGGGTGAGCCGCCGGCGGGCGGAGCGATCCCGCGGCCGGACGCGGACGCGGAGGCGTGGGTGCGCGAGGAGCTGCGGCGCCGGGGCGCCGGCGAGGCGTTCGTGTTCGTCGCTGTCGCCGCCGGGGTCGCGGTCGGCACGACGCGGCTGGCTCGCTTCGCGCCGGACCGGCGTGGGGCGCAGCTCAGCTACTGGATCGCCGCGGCGGCGCGCCAGCGGGGCCACGCCACGGCGGCCGCGGGCCTGACGCTGGCGTTCGCCCGCGCGGAGCTCGGGCTGGGGCGCGTGTGCAGCTACGTCGCCCGGCACAACCATGCCTCGCGCGTCGTCCTGGAGAAGAACTCGTTCGTGCGGACCGCCGTCGGCCGTGCGCGCCAGGGCGGTGCGATCGTGGAACGTTACGAACGCTGCTGGGTGGGAGACGCCGTATGGAGATGAACGAGGGGGATTTCGACGATTTCGTCGGGGACGAGGACTACGTCGACGAGGACGACGACTACGGCGAAGAGGACAACGCGGACAGCGGGATGACGGAGGACGCGGTCTCGGACCGCGAAGAGAAAGAAGAGCCGTTCGTGGACCCGTTCGAGACGCTCTCGGACGACGACGCTCCCTGGCTCACGCCGCTGCCCCAGCAGTCGGTTCGGCGGTTTGACAGCGGCCGCAGCATGTCCTCGTTCTCGCAGTTCCATTCGCCGATCACGATCAACCGGAACCCTCTGATCGACCTGGGCGTGGTGACGTGGAACATCAACCACATGAACAAGACCAAGCCCAAGTATTTCTCCAAGAAATACACCCTCGCCCGGCTGTTCACCAAGAACCCGTGGCTGGACGTGCTGGTCCTCCAGGAGATCAACCAGGTCTCGTTGCAATCGTTCCCGAACGACATCCTCGCGCACGGCCTCAAGCTCGCGCTGGGGCCGCACATGGTCTCCATCGGGCCGAAAGGCGGCAAGGGCCAGCACGAGTACTACCCGCTCGTGTACCGCGCCGACCGGTTGACCTTCGACGGCTGCTGGGCGCTGCACCGCGGCAGGTGGATCGCTTGCCCCGAGGGGCAGACCATCTTTTGGACCAAACCTCAGCACAAGAAGAAGAACAAGGGGCTCCGGGGGTACGCGTCGTATCGACCCATCGTCGTCTACCGGATGATCCTGCCCGGCGGCGGGTTCGTGTACATCGCCAATGTCCACACCACGCCCAAAGGCAGCGGTCTCAGCCGCAAGCACGAGTTCGACCAGGTCAAGTTCATCCTGCAGGTGGCGCGGGCCCGCGGCGCGTTAGGTGAGCACTGGATCGTGGTCGGCGACTACTACCTCGATCCCGAGGCGTCGGTCATGGATCGCGGGCACGACCACGGCCGCGCGGGGCGCTTCGAGCACGCGGTGAACAGCTGTGGCCTGGATCTGGTCATCCCGCTGTCGGCGAGCAACCAGACCGGGTTGTCGGCGGTAAGCGAGCATTACGAGATCGAAGTCGAAGACGACGGAGAGGACGAGGACGCCGAGGAGGACGGGGACGCGAGCAAGAAGGAGAAGGCGCTCCTCTTCAACAAGTTGATGAAGGCCCGTGAAGCGGGGGCGTTCACCCAGGCCGATCCGAAGCGGGCGTTCGAGCACGCGCTGCAGAGCGACAAGCGCAAGCCGAAGACCAAGGGATCCTCGGACAACCACCTGGCCGACCGGGTGGTGATGTTCACGCTCGGCGGCGGGAACAGGCGGATCAAGGTGGTCCTCAACAAGCGGGCCGACTTCTTCATCTGCACGCGCGGGCTGACGCATCGCTTCTGCGGGATGGTGTCGCCGGTGAGCGGCATCCTGCACGTGGACCCCAATCACAACGCGCTCAATTGGTGGTGTACCGTCAGCGATCACGCGCCGATCGGCGCGATCTTCTGCAACCACGATTATTCTGCGAAGCTGGCCGAGTATCGGCGCGACTTCGCGGTCACTTACTCCGACGAGCTGGAGGATTCGAAGATGGAGCTGGAGAAGATCCGCGCGCGCGTGAAGTTCGAGGCGCTGCAGATCCTCGAGGGGTTGCTGAACAAGCTCTATCTCGTCCCGCCCCAGGCGGTCGACCATAACTATTGGCGTGCGCGCCGAGTTCTGGTCTACCTGTCGTGCATGTTGAAGCTCGTGGGCACCGACCTGAAGGTGGTGAGCCGCCCCATTCCCGGCGACGCGGGGGTGGAGCAGGTCTTTTCGAACGAGCAGGTGTATCACTTCGTCAACGTCGAGGCGTTCGCCCGCGACGCGCTCCGGTGGTCGCCGCTGAACGACACCCTCGTCGCCCTGACCTACGAGGCGGCGCGCGCCGCCTATCGTTGCATGCAGATCAGCGGCTACAAGGTCTTCGAGTTCGATTTCGTGGACGAGACCGACCTGTACGACGATCGAGACACCGACGAGAATGATACGCGGCAGGAGTGGCGCGGGTAGCTGTGAGATGGCGTATCAGGAGCCGTTGTGCTCGACGAGGCGGGCGCGGGTGGCCTCGTCGACGACGCCGGTGACGGGGAGCTGCGCGGCGGCCTGGAAGCGGCGCAGAGCCGCGTCCAGCTCCGCGGGTTCGGCGTCGATCGCGGGCAAAAAGCCGAGGCTGCACAGGCGTGCGCGCAGGCCACGTTCCTCGCTCGCCGGCTCGAGGCGACCGATCGCCAGCTCGTAGACCTCGCCGGTGTTCAGGGTCAGGCGGCCCGTGCGGACCGTCGTGGCCAGCCAGTGCTCGATCTCCCCGGCCGCGGACGTGACGCCCGCGAGCTCCTGTTCGCCGACCGCGAGCGTGTACGCGACGCCTGCGCACGGCTGGTCGTCTCGCATCAGCCGCACGTAGATCCGCACCGGCACCCCGCGGCGGCGGAACACGCTGCACATGTCGGTGGGCGCGCGCTCCTCCTTGACGCGGAGGTCGGGGATGTGGACCGCGTCGCCCGGGACGAGGAGGTTCGACTGCGCCCTGGCGCGCCGCAGCCCGGCGTTCTCCGGGGCGTTCCACAGGGTGTCGGGGAAGAAGCCGAAGCGATCGGCGATGCTGAGCAGACACTCCCCCGGCTCGACGGTGTGGACCCGACCCATCGTGCTCAGTGTGCCGTCATCTCGACGGCCCGGGCAAGCGCGGCGCGGCGCGTGGGAGGCTGCGATCTGCGGCGGTGACGGGCCGCTGGCTCACGTGCGAGTCCTGGGGCGGAGGCGCGCCGGTCGGCGCGGCGGGTCACGGCGCGAGCGCCTCGGTGACTGTCGCGAAGGACATGTCCCTAAAGACATGATACGCGAAGTCCAGGGCGGATCACTTGCCGTAGAGGCTGGTCAGCGGGACGTCGTCGAGGGTGACGACGTCGATCGGCGCGCTATTATCAAAATGGTTCCAGAGGTCGACCTCGTTGGAGAGCATGTGGCGCTCGTGGAACAGCAGGCCGGTGCGGGCGCGCGACAGCGGGGCCGCGGTGACGCCGGGGGGCCAGCGGCCCTCGCGTTCGTACTGCAGGCGGGCGAGCTCGTGGAGGTCGTGGACGTAGAGCGGACCTGTCCGCTGATACATGTCTTCAAAGAGCGGGAGGACCGAGCTGCCCCAGAAGCCGCGGAGCAGGCCGAGGTCGGCGGCTCCGCGGGCGCCGCCGGCGAGCGGGGCGTACTGCGACAGGTTGTGGGGGTGGCCGTGGAGCGTGCTCCACAGCGCGGGCACCAGCAGCAATGGCAGCAGGGCGGCGGGCAGGTGGCGAGCGCGGCCGGTCGGGGCCAGGGCGCGCCACAGGGTGACGTAGGCGAAGGCCGCGGCGAGGGCGAGGAAGGGGTAGGCGGTCAGCCAGTGCTTGGTGCCGCCGAAGATCGGGATCGTCGGCAGGCTGATGAGGGCCAGCGGGAACAGGCCGAACAGCGCCCACAGCAGGCCGTCGCGGGCCGGGTGGCCGCGCAGGGGGGCGGTGAAGCGCGCGGAGGCGATGTCAGCGGATGGCCTTTCGGACAGGTCCTTGCGGACAGCCAGGACGAGGCCGAGCGCGGCGAGCAGGAGCAGGGCGGTCGGGACGGTGGCCCAGGTGAGGACGAACGGGTAGCTCCACGGCAGCGGCGGCTGGTTGTAATTGATGTGGAAGTATTCGGTGTTGTAGTAGGCGTGGAGGCGGTGGAACTCGACGTACTCGCCGAGGCGCACGAGCGGGTCGCTCCACAGCCACGGCCACAGGGCGAGCACGGTCGGCGGCGCCAGCACTGCCATGCTGAGGAACGGCAGCGGCAGGAGCTGGCCGCGGCTGGGGCGGCGACCGGCCAGGGCGAGGCAGGCGAGGTAGTGGAGGCCGAGCAGGACGGGGATGAAGAGGGCGTTGTGTTTGATGGAGATCGCCACGCCCAGGAGCGGGCCGAGCAGCAGCGACCAGCGCCACGAGGCGAGCGCTCGCCGATAGCACAGGACGACGGCGAGGGTCAGGACCGCGACCGGGACGTCGAAGCAGTGCAGGCCGGCGTGGACCCACACGTGCGGCAGGCCGATGAACCACAGGGCGGCCAGGGCGGCGGGGATCAGCGGGGAGAGGGCGAATGTCTCGGAGGACAGGTCGGGTGGGGATGTCGGAGTGGCTGTCCCGGGGGACAGGTCGGGAGCGGGCGGCGTCCTGGCTGGCTCGGAGGACAGGTCGGATGGAGCGTCCGAAACTCGCTGGCGAGGCGGGTTCGGAGCGGCGGGCGCGGGGCTGTCTCCGAGGACATGTCTTTTGGAGCGGACGAGGCCGGCGCCGGCGAGGAACAGGAGGGCGACGCCGAGGCCGGCGAGGAGCTGGGCAGGCAGGCGCATGGCGGCGCCCTCGGGCATGAGCGGCAGCAGGCCGGCTGGGGCCCGGGCCTCGGGCGGCTGTCCTTCGGGACCTGGCGCGGAGAACAGGCGCGCGGACAGGCCGCCGGCGAGCTTCATCAGGGCGGGGTGCTCGTGGTTGACTGCGAAGGCGCGGTCGCGGGCGGCGCGGTCGAACAGGGCCGAGGGCGACTGCAGGCCGCGCACGGCCCAGTCGGCGTAGGCGCGGCTGGCGTGGAAGTAGATGCCCTCGTCGCGCACGTAGCCGACGTCGCGGTGGCCGCGGGCGAGCAGGAGGACGACGGCGAGGCCGAGCGCGACGGCGGCGAGCGCGGGGAGGCGACGGGTCACGCGGGCTCCATGAGGGCGCGCAGGTCGAGGCAGGGGACGCGGCGCGCGTCAGGGTCGTAGCCGGCGGGGGTGAAGCTACCGGCGAGCAGGTTGGTGACGCGGACGGTGAGCTCGGCCGGGCCGGGGGTGGTGGCGAGCTCGAAGGCGGCCCAGCCCTGGTTGTCGCTGACGAGCCAGCGCGCCCGCGGGACGCCGTCGAGCTCGAGCTCGACGATCGCGGGGGCGTCGTCGCGCAGGCGGCCGTTGAAGTCGGAGAAGCCGAGGTGGCCGCGCAGGCGCGCGCCGAGCTCGACGCGCCCGCGCAGCTCGAAGGCCGCGCCGTCGCTCATGTCGATCGCCAGGCAGCGGCGCGGGCGGTAGCCGATCTCGGCGTAGCGGACGGTGGCGCGGCCGTGCTTGCAGGCCCAGGTCCGCTGGGCCTTGCGGCAGGCGCCGACGCGATCGGCGGCGAGCAGGGCGGGCTGATCGAGGATGTCCCACAGGACATGTCCCGAAGGCGCGGCGAAGTGGTGGAGGGCGAGGGGGCCGAGATCGTCGACGCCGAGCGGCTCGGGCGCGAGGTCACCGAGGTCGGCGCGGAGGTCGGGGGTGAGCGGCTCGCCGAGCGCGAGGACGTGGAAGCGCGGCGCTCCGTGGAGGTCGGGGCGGCCGAGCGAGCGCTGCAGCGGGAGGAGGTGCCGGCGCGCCACGGGGCCGAGCCAGTCGTCGGCGAGCACGACGGGCTCGTCGGGCGGGAGCGCGGCGAGGGCGGCCGCTGCGGCGTCCCAGTCGGCGGGCCCGAGGAGCGTGCGATAGGCGCGGGCGGCGGCGACCCACTCGACGGCGGCGACGAGGCCGACGAGGCCGAGCAAGACCGCGGCACGGCGTCGGGTCGCGTCGAGAGGCACGGGGCGCAGTGTAGCGAACGGAGAGGGCGAGGGGGAGGCGCAGGGGCGGGGTGCGGGTGATTCGCTGGCCGCGATCGGCGCGGGGTCGCTGGCGGGCTCGGCGGCGAGGCTGCGAGCTGGTGAGGGGCAGGTCGGCCACGAGGGCTGGTCGCTGCCCCGACGAGCGCGGCATTCGTGGATGTCCGATGGGACATGTCATGCGAGGGCGCGGGCGCCGAGGTCGCCCTGCCGGGCGGCGCCATCCCTTCTTCGTGACCCGGCGAGGCATTGATGACCTGCGCCGGGGCTGCTGGTGTCGCAGCACGAGAGGGAGCAGTCGACTGCCTCGGGGTCGCACTCGGTAACGGCGTCGGGGCGCATGCGCTGGAGGTTCGGTCGCAGATCAAAGGGGTGGGGGAGCCGGGCGCAGGCTAACCGCGAGCTGACGGTGTCGTGCTGCGAGTAAACCTGTCTGGAGGGACAGTTTTAGCGAGCGTGATGCAGAGGGCGCAGGTCGCCTCGGTCGAGACGATGCCCTCGGACTCGGGCGTCGAGCGGGTCGCGGTCGGGGTGCAGGCGCGAGCGCGGTCACGACGAGCCGCGGAGGACCGTCCTGCCCAGATTCGAGCGCCGGGTGCGGGGGATCCACGGGCGACGGTGAGGCAGATCCGGGCACTCCGCGCGCGTGTGTCCAGGGCGATTGGAGACGGCCTGCACGGCAGAGGCGGCGAGGATGGCGCAAGCGTCGATCTCTTGCTTCGGCCAGAGGTTTGGGCGTAACTCCGCCCGCCGTGCCCGGACTGGTTCGCGTCGTCGCTGCTCTCGTCGCTCTCGCCTCCGTCCCGGGGCTGTCGGCGTGCTCGGGGGCAGGGCGGGACAGCGCGACGGTGGCCCAGCCGACGTCGCCGACTGTGGCTCAGTCACCTGTCCCGGAGGACAGCCGCCCGGTGGAGCCGCGGCGTACGGATGAACCTGTCCTCGAGGACATCAAGGAAGACGCGGGGCCCGAGCCCGTGGCGGTGGCCCCGGCGGTGGCCCGCGAGCCGCTCGAGATCACCTTCGTCGGTGACATCATCTTCGGCCGCTACCGGACTGCGGGCTTCGACGCGATCGTCGGCGAGGGCGAGCGGCCGTTCGACGACATTTTAAATACGATGCGCAGCGACCTGCTGATCGGCAACCTCGAGACGCCGCTGGTGTACGAGCTGCCGGTGAAGAGCCCGATCGGGGCCAAATTCGCGTTCGGGGCGTCGAAGGCGATGGCGCAGCACCTGGTCGACGGTGGGTTCGCGGCGCTCAGCCTGGCGAACAACCACTCGTTCGACCAGCGGGCCGAGGGTTTGCTGCAGTCGCCGAAGATCCTCGAGGAGCTGGGGATCGTGCGCTCGGGGCGTCGCGCAGCGAGCCGCCGGTGTTCCGCGTCGAGTCCTTCGAGCGTCGCGGGTGGAAGATCGGGCTGATCGCGGTGACGTCGCGCCGCAACGCGCCGCAGTTCCCGGACACGCCCGAGCTGCCGTTCCTGTCGACCAACGATTTTGAGACGACGCTCGGGCCGCTGATCGACGGCGCCAGAGCGACTCACGATCTTTTAGTTGTGTTCGTCCACTGGGGCGAGGAGTACGCCGACGCTCCCGGGGCCCATCAGCAGCGGCAGGCGCGAGCGCTGCTCGACCGTGGGGCAGATCTGGTGGTGGGGCACCATCCGCACGTGCTGCAGGGCATCGAGCAATACGGGAAGAAGGCGATCGCGTACTCGCTGGGCAACTTCCTGTTTGAAAACACGCACGAGGTCCCCCGCCTCACCGGGGTGCTGCGGGCGCGCTTCTCCGGGAAGTCGTGCCTCGAGGCGCTGACGTTCCACCCTGCCTATATTAAACGGACGCCGAGCAAGCACCCGGTGCCGGCGACGAAGGGGATGGGCAAGACGGTGCGCGCGCGCATGCTGTCGCTCAGCGAGGCGCAAGGGACGAAGCTCGAGGCGAGCGGCGAAGACCTGGTGCTGCGGGGCGACTGCGGCTCGTGAAGCTCACGCGAGGGGCGTCGGTCAATCGCTCTTGCTGCTCGATCCCGGCGGGATGGTGCAGGGTGCCAGACCTCCGTGCGCACGTCCGACTCGCCGGCGACGATGGCGGCGGCGACGAGGCCGGACTCGTTGATCTCGCCGCGGCCCAGCCGCGCTCCCGGCGGCCACTCGAACTCGAGCTCGTGCGTGCCGTGGGCGTCACCGACGAACACGAGGCCGACGCTCGCGTCGGTTCCGTAGGCGGCGCCCAGGAAGCGGCCCTGTTCGTTGATGTCCTCGAGCTCGCCTTTGCTTGCGCCGACCGGGAGCGTGACCTCGACGAGCGGGCCGCCGTCCCAGAGTACGGGCACGTAGTGACCGCCGCGGGGGACCAAGCCGACGATCTGCCCGTGGTCATTGAGATCCCTGATCATCATGACAGCCCCGGCGAGCGTCGGCAGCTCGAGCACCTCGTCTCCAGCCCAAAGCATCGCTCTGGGTTCGCCGTCACATTCGAAGGTCGCTGCGATCTGCCCGGGACGATTGAGATGCGGTAGCCCCCCCCGGTCGGAATGTCTCGGACGGGCAATCCGCGGCGAGCACTTGCCGTTCACCCTCCCGCCAGCGAAGGAAAGCCGGGTGCTCGTAGCTGTAGCCGGCGATGTGGTCCGCGTCGTTGAACTCGAGCGCATAGCCCTCGCCCAGCGCGGTGACGACGCCTTCGCGCCAGAGGTACGTCCGGGGCCGCCAGTCGATGCCGCTGGCGAGAGGGGGCGTACTCAGCATGGCGTGACCATGGGCGTTGATCTGGCCCCACTCGAAGATCGTCCCGCCGGGCGCGGGGATGGACGCAACCACCTCGCCGTCCTTCCAGATCACCGCATGCGTCCAGTCGGGCGCGCGTAGGTCGCTGATGGTGCCAGCGCCCGGAATGTCGGTCGCCAGCAGCAGGACTTCGCCGCGCTCGTTCATCGCCAGGCCCGCGGTCTGGAAAAAACCGTCCGGCACGAGCGGCTGCGAATTCAATCCGTCCCACAGGAACGCAGTGAACGCGGTCTCGCCCGCCTCCCACGCCGCGCCGAACGCCGGGACCGCGTCGACGAGCACGCGGCCTTGCTCGTCGACATCGACAAACCGCTGGCTCTGCTCCTCGACGATGCCGAGCGGCGGGACCTGCTGGTGGGTGTAGCACGCCTCCGCGTCGAGGTCGTCGAGCTTCGGAACTGGAGACGCCGCCGTGGGCCCCGGCGCGCCCACGAGGCCGGACAGCGACGCCAGCGCGAGGACGCCGATCTCACGGCACATGGTCGAAAAGACACGAGCCCCGCGCTCACATGATCGGTCCATCGCTCGGCGATCCTTTCCGGGCTCGATCTATGCGCAAGGTATTGCGAGCCGCAAGCACGCTCAGGCGACCGCGTGCTTGAGCCTGTTGCAGCGAGCACGAGCTGGCACGGCGGGCGATCGAAGCGGATCGCAAGGCGACCGGGCGGCGCGACGACTCGGCCGGTTCGCCGCGAGGAGTCGTCCGGGCAGGAAGTCTGTCGGCGGCCGGCCCCGGCCGTCGAACAGGCACCGACGATCTGCCTCAAAGGACAGACGACATCGGAGCCGAGGCGGCGGTTCTTGAGGCTGTTACCGGGGGGCACGGCCTGGAGCGCTCGAGCCGGCGAGCGCCGGGATAAATCGTCGGGCGAAGGACCGGCCGTAATGACGGGAGAAAGCGTCTGTTCGGCGGCCGGCCCCAGCCGTCGAACAGGCGCCGACGATCTGCTTCAAAGGACAGCCGACATCGGAGCCGAGGCGGCGGGTCGGCTTCTCACGGTTGGGCCGTGCCCCTCGCGAGGCGCAGCCGGCAATCAGCGAAGCGAGGACGCGACATCTCCGCGGTGCAATGCATCGAGGCGCGACGATCTTCGAGCGTGAGCATTGAAGACGGTGCGACGCATCGACGGCGACGAGCTTCGCAGCGCGAGCAAGACGCGGCGATCCTCGCAGCGAGCAGGCGAGACGATGCTAGGAGCGGGACGTCGCGATCGACGAGGATCGAGCGGTTCGACGCGTCGAGCGGCCGGCGGGCGCGAGTGGATCGCAGGGCCAGGTTCCAACGGGCATGGCGCATCGAACATCAAGAATGCGTCAGGGGGCATCGCGTGGCGCGCCGGGTGCGACGGGAGTGACTCGAGTTCGGTAGCGCGCTTGACAGGTACGGCGGACCGTTTCATGAAAAGTGCGAAGACGCGAGGCGAGGAATGCTCATCTGGACGGTCAGCTTCTTGACGCTCGCGCTCCTCGCAGGAGCGCTGGGGTTCTCGGGATACACGAGTACCGCCCCGAAGGTCACGGCGACCACGGCAGCCGGGATGGCGCGCATGCTGTTCCTGGTGTTCCTGTTCGCCGCCCTCGTCACCCTGGTCCTCGGGTTCTTCCGGGGCTGGTGACAGCGCTGACTCCTGCGCGACGTCGCGTCCCTCGCGGCGCCGCATTGTAAAACTTCCATTCGTTCGACAAGCAGACGCAGCACCCCCGCGCAGGCAGGACTCGACACACGGCCTGCGCGGGGTTTTTTACGTCGTGGTCGCGTCGGCCATGCCGTCCAGGTGGGCGGCGATGGGCGGCCAGGCGGCGGCGATCTTGGTCGCGTGGAAGTGAGGCTCGAAGCGAGGGTCGAGCTGGGCGGCCAGGCGCAGCCATTGTTTGACGCGGGCCACCGCGCGGCCCGGCTCCAGCCCGTCGTCGCGCATCGCGGCGTGGTAGTCGCGCAGGATTTCGGCCAGCTCGGCGAGCGGCAGCGGTCGGTCCTGGCGCGCGCCGCGGATGACCGCGAACAGGTCGGGACGGGCCATCGCCGCCCGGCCGATCATGAAGGCGTGACAGCAGCTCTGGGCTGCGCAATGGGACAGGTCCTCGGGGACACGCAGGTCGCCGTTGGCGACCACGGGGATCGCGATGGCCGCGCGGGCGCGGGCGAGGTCGGGCCAGCGCACCGGCGGCTGGTAGAGCTGGGCGCGGGTGCGGGCGTGCACGGTGAGCCAGGCGGCGCCCCCGCTGGCCGCGGCGACTGCGATCTCCTCGAGGCCGTCGCTCGAGTCCCAGCCGACGCGGACCTTGGCGGTGACCGGGATGTGCTCGGGGACGCGGTCGCGGACGCGGCCGACGATCGCACGGATCCGCTGCGGCGCGCGCAGCAGGCTGGCGCCGCCGTCGTGGTTGTTGACGGTCTTGGCCGGGCAGCCGAAGTTGAGGTCGATGCCGGGGGCGCCGAGCTCGGCGGCGCGGCGGGCCGTCTCGGCCAGCGGCTCGGGGTCGCCGCCCAGTAGTTGCACGTACACCGGGACGCCGGCGCGGGTGTGGCCGCCGTGGGCGAGCTCGGGGACGTCGCGCAGCAGCACGGCCGCGGGCACCGGGTCGCGGGTGACCCGCACGAACTCGGACACGCACAGGCTGATGCCGCTGCGGCCGCCGAACTGGTCGGTGAGCAGGCGGCGGTAGACCGCGTCGGTGATGCCGTCCATCGGCGCGAGCGCGAGGTAGAGGCCGGGCTCGCCGGGACGCGGGGCGACGCGGTGGCGCTCGCCCCAGGTCGCGGACCAGCGAGCGGCGCTGTCGCGTCGCATGTCCTCGAGGACAGCTTCGGCGACGCGCTGGCCGGGGTCGGCGGCGAAGCGCTCGCAGGCCCCGATGGTCATCGCGCGGGGTCGTCTTCGTCGTCGACCTCGGCCTCGTCGGTGGCGAGGTCGAGGTCGAGCTGGTGGTCGAGCTCGCTCGACCACGGGGCCAGCAAGAGCTCGTAGCAGCGGGTCTGCACCATCTCCCCGAAGGGGTCGCGGCGGCGCAGCTGCCGGCAGAGGAAGCCGCTCGGCGTCAGGCGACGGGCGCCGAGCAGGGCCCAGATCGCCTGCTCGACCGCCTCGGCCGTGTAACCGCGGCCGACCAGCGCGTCGACCAGCTGACCCATCGCCACGCCGCGGTTGCCGGCACCGTCCGCGTGCTCGAGGATCGCCTGACTGATTCCGTCCATGGGAGGCGGGAGGATGGCGCGGCTTGCGTCGGCCCGCAACCAAGATCGCGCATCGGCCGATCGTCGGGCGCGGGCCGATCAGGCGTCGCCGAAACTGATGCCAAGGCCGCGGGCGTGGGCGACGAGCTGGCCCTGTGGGTCGACTGCCCGCATCTTCTTGACGGCGAGCTCGAGCGGCACGGTGCGGATGTCGGGCGGCTGCGACGAGACGAGCACGCTCCGCTCGCCGCGCAAGGCGGCCTCGACGGCCTCGACGCCGAGGCGGCTGGCGAGCAGGCGATCGTAGGCGGTGGGCGTGCCGCCGCGCTGGATGTGACCCAGCGCGGTGACGCGGAGCTCGAGCTCGGGGACGATGGCGGCGATCTCCTCGGCCACGCGCTGGCCGGCGCCGCCGAGGATCGACGACGGGCCGAGGCGACCGGAGGCGACCGGGCGCTGCGTGACCTCGCCGCCGATGCAGGCGCAGCCCTCGGCGACGACGACGAGGGCGAAGTGGCGGCCGCTGGCGAGGGTGCGCTGGAGGTCGCGGGCGACGTGAGCGGGCGCGTAGGGGAGCTCGGGAATGAGGATGACGTCGGCGCCGCCGGCGATCCCGCTGTGCAGGGCGATCCACCCGGCGTGGCGGCCCATGACCTCGAGGATCATGGTGCGGTCGTGCGACTCGGCGGTGGTGCGCAGGCGGTCGAGCGCGTCGGTGACGACTTGTACCGCAGTGCCGAAGCCGAACGTCTCGACGGTGGCGTCGAGGTCGTTGTCGATCGTCTTCGGCACGCCGATGACCGTCAGGCCGCGGCGCGTCAGCTCGAGCGAGATCGCCTGCGAGCCGTCGCCGCCGACGTTGATCAGGACGTCGATGCCGAGCGCCTGGGCCCGCGCCAGCAGCTCGTCGCCGCGGTCGCGCGTGGAGCCGTCGGGGTCGCGCCAGGCGAACGGGCTGCAGCGGTTGGTGGTGCCGAGCACGGTGCCGCCGCGGCCGAGGATCGGCGCGACCTCGACGGGGGTCAGCGCGCGCACCGTGGCACCTGTCCCTTCGAGCAGGCCGTTGAGGCCGTCCTCGACGCCGAGCACCTCGAGGCCGGCGGCGTGGGCCCGCAGGACGACGGCGCGGATCACCGCGTTGAGGCCGGGGCAGTCGCCGCCCCCGGTCGCGATCGCCAGCTTGCGCGGAGTGGTCGTCATCTGTCCTTCAGGGCAGGTTGCCCGGGGCCTGCAGGGTGGGGTCGACGGCGGGGAACCAGCGGGCGGCGATCCGCACCGCGTTGGTGGCGGCGCCGAGGCGCAGGTTGTCGGCGGCGACGGTGAAGCAGACGGTGGTCGGGTCGTGCGGGACGACGCGGACGCGGCCGACCAGAGCGAGGTCGCGCTCGTGCACGGTGGCGAGCGCGGACAGGCCGGCGCCGTCGGCGGTGGGCACGACGCGGAGGAAGGCGCCGCCGGCCCACGCGGTGGCCACGGCGTCGAGCGTGACGGGCCGCTCGCAGGTCAGCCAGACCTGCTCGTAGTGGCCGACGGCGACGGGGACGCGGCAGGCCTGGGCGGAGATCGGTAGGTCGGCGAAGGCGAGGATCTTGCTGCTCTCGATCATGAGCTTGCGCTCCTCGGCGGAGAAGCCGCTGTCGTCGGTCTTGCCGTTGTGCGGGACCGTGTTGCCTGCGTACCCCGAGGGCGAGAAGGCGGCACCCAGGCGGTTGTGCGCGGCGTAGCCGACCTGGGCGTCGAGCAGGAACTGGTCGAGGGCGGCGATGCCGGCCCCGCTGATGGCCTGGTAGGTGGAGACCGCGAGCCCGCGGATGCCGAAGTGGCGGCGCAGCGGGGCGAGCGCGAGCGTCAGCGGGATGGTGGTGCAGTTGGGGTTGGCGACCAGTCGGACCTCGTCGGCGACGAGTCCGTCGTTGACGCCGGCGGCCACCAGCGGGACGGCCGGGTCGCCGCGGTAGGCGTTGGACTTGTCGATCACCCGATAACCGAGGGCCAGGAGCCGCGGCACGTAGCGGGCGCTGTGCTCGTCGTCGAGCGCGACGAACGCCAGCTCGCCGCCGGTCGCGTCGACCGCGTCGAGGTGGTTCGCCGCCTTGACCTCGAAGCGGCGGCCGTCGACCTCGAGCTCCTGGTCGCGGCTGGCGTGGAGGGCGAGCTGCGCGCCCGGCCAGGCGCGCGGGATGAGGTGGAGCAGCTCGCGGCCGACGAGGCCGGTGGCGCCGAGGATGCAGACCCGCATTGTGCGCGGCAGTGTAACACGGGTCGCCCACCCGCGCGCGCTCCGCGGGGAACGGCCCGCCGAGGCCGTGCGGACGGTCGTCGGACATGTGACCCGAAAGACATGTCGAAAAAGACATATTGAGGGCGCCCGCCCGGCGCCCGCCCGAGAGCTCCGACTTTCAGCGCGTCGCCGTGGACGGGCATACTCGCCGGGTGAGCGAGCGGGTGAGTGACACCGCCGAGGCCCGGCCGGCCTCGGGAGAGCCGTCGCGTATCAGCCAGGCCGATACGCTGACGAGCGAGGGCTCGCCGAAGCCGGGCAACGCGACGCACGACGAGCTGCCCGCCGACATCCGCCTCGGTCGCTTCACCCTGCTGCGCGTGCTCGGCCGCGGCGGGATGGGCGTGGTCTACACCGCCTACGACGAGCTGCTCGACCGCATCGTCGCCATCAAGATGGTCCGCAGCGACCGCGACGACGCCCACCTGCTGGCGCGAGTGCTGCGCGAGGCCAAGGCGCTGGCCAAGCTGTCGCACCCCAACGTGGTGCAGATCCACGACGTCGGCGAGAGCGACGGCCAGGTCTTCATCGCCATGGAGTACGTCGACGGGCCGACGCTGCGCGCGTGGATCGAGGCGCGGCGCGAGGCGGGGGCGCGCTGGCACGAGCTGCTGCCGGCGCTGATCGACGCCGGCCGCGGGCTGCAGGCGGCGCACTCGGCCGGCCTTGTCCACCGCGACTTCAAGCCCGACAACGTGCTGGTCGGCGCCGACGGCCGCGCGCGCGTGCTGGACTTCGGTCTGGTGGCCGCGCGCGGCGAGCCGCCGCCGACGCGGCCGGGGACGCCGCTCAGCAGCACGGAGCAGCTGCTGACGCGCACGGGGGCGATCCTCGGCACGCCGGCGTACATGTCGCCCGAGCAGTGGCTGGGTCGCCAGGCCGACGCGCGCTCCGACCAGTACAGCTTCTGCGCCGCGGTCTACGAGGCGCTGCACGCGGTGCGACCGTTCTCCGGCGGCCACGCGACCGAGGTGCTGGCGGCCATCTCGCACGCGACGCTCGAGTCGAGCCCCCGGGCGCTGGCGGTCCCGGCCACGATCTCCGCGGCGCTGCGGCGCGGCCTGTCCTTTCGGCCAGAAGCGCGGTTCCCCGACATGGCGGCGCTGCTGGCCGCGCTCGACCACGACCCGGGGGCGACGCGGCGACGCGGGCTGCGGGTGGTCGCGGTCGTGGCGGTGACCGCGGCGGTGGTGATCGCGGGCGCGCTGCTGTGGCAGGGGCTGCAGCAACGCTGGCGCCGCGAGCAACGCGAGGAGGACGCGGCGGCGGCGCTGGCCGAGCTCGAGGCGCGCATCGCCGAGGCGCGGGCGGACCACGACCGCGCGGCGGCCGAGCGGCTGTTCGCCGGCTTCCTCGAGGAACCTGTCCACAAGGACACACGGGCGATCGCCCGCGCGTGGCTGGCCGAGGCGGCCCGCCGCAGCGAGGACGGCGACCCGCGGGCGGCGATCTCGGCCCACGCGCGCGCGTTCACGCTGGCACATGACCCAAAGGACAGCCGCGAGGCGCTGCTCGGGCTGGTCGGGCTGTTCCGCGCCGAGCTGGCGTGGGACGGCCTGGCGCAGGTGCTGGCGCTGCTCGACGAGCGCCACCCGGAGGCCGCGGGCGACCTGACCCTGGCGTCGGTGCGCGGCGACGTCGCGCTCGCACGCCGCGACTTCGCCGCGGCCGCGAGCCGGCTGGTCGGGCCCAAAGCGGCGCTGGCGGAGGCGTTGGCGACGGCCCATCACACCGCGTTCACCGACGTGCGGCAGGTGTTCGGGCGCGTCGGTGACGAGGTGTGGCTGCTCGCGCAGGGGGCCGGCGCGCCGGTGCTGCACGCGGCGACCGCCGACGCCGCGCTGACGCCGAAGTGGCAGCACGCGTTCCCGGACGGGACGAACCGCGTCGAGGTGGTCGACCCGCTGGCCGGCCAGGCGATCGCGTGGGAGGACGGCCTGGCGCTGTACACCGCGAAGCCGGGCGGTGGGCTCGAGCGGGTCTTCACCTGGCCCGAAGACCAGATGTTCTCCGCGGCGGCGGCCGACCTCGACGGCGACGGCGTCCGCGAACTGTACGTCGGGACAGGTACTTCGTGCCAGATCTCCAGCCTCGTTCCTGATGGAGGCGGCGGCTTCACTCACCGCGTCGTGTACGACGTCGGCGACAGCGTCGAGTCGGTCGTCAACTCGATGCTCGTCGCCGACCTCGACGGCGATGGGCGCGACGAGTTGGTGGCGGCGTTCGGCGGCTGGCGGGCCTACGACGTGCGCGTGCTCCGGCTGGCGCCGGGGACCGGCGAATTGGTGACGGTGGCGCGCGACAAGATCGGCCAGGTGTTCGGGCTGGGGGCGCTGCGCACGGGCCAGGGCGAGGCGCGGGTGGTCGCCGAGGTGTTCCACCGCGAGCCCAACCCGCTGGTGTTCCCCGCCGACGAGCCGCATGGCGCACCGACGGGGACGTACCTGCTTGCGCTGGCCGGCGACGGGCTGGTGCGCCGCGCTCACGTGCCGTTCGTGCGCGCGCACGAGGGCGCGCGGGCCGACGGGGTCCACGGCCAGCCGCTGGCCGGCGACGTCGACGGCGACGGCCGCGGCGACTTCGTCAATCACTACTACGAGCGCGGGTCCTTCCACTCGGTGATCCAGCTGCAGGACGAGCGCGGCGGGTTCGTGCCGGCGGTGCTCGACGGGATCGAGGTGCTGCGGCTGGCGCAGCTCGACGACGACCGCGCGGAGGAGCTGCTGGCGCGAGTGCAGGCGCCGACCGGGGCGGCCGAGCTGTGGCTGCTCGGGGCCGGCGAGGAGCGCCTGGCAATGCGTGGGCCTGTCTTGGAGGACATGTCCGATCGATCATCCGTGAGCGACGCTGCGCTGCGGCGGGCGTTCGCCGGGGCCGACGATCTACGCCGGCTGGGTCTGCTGGCCGAGGCCGCCGAGGCCTACGAGGCGCTGGCGCGACGCAGCCCGCCGGGGGAGCTGCGCGAGCGGGCGCTGCTCGACGCGGCGAGCCTGCGCGAGCGCCTCGGCGACGACGGGGCCGCGCTGTCGCTGTACGACGAGGCAGGCGAGGGGACGGACGCGACCGCGGCGCTGCAGGGGGCGTTCCGCTCGCACCTGCGGCTCGGCGAGTACGACCGGGCCCTGCGGACGCTCGAGTCGTTGCGCACGCGGCCGGGGCTGGCCGCGAGCGAGGCGGCCGAGCTGCTGGGGCAGCGCGAGCGGCTGGTGCGGGCGACCTACGAGCACCCGCCGATCGACATCGGCTTCGACCGGCCGCTGGCGCCGGCGTGGACGATCGGCGATCCGCTGGCGCTGCGCCGGAGGCCGCTCGAGCAGGCGCTGGAGATCCGCACCGCCAGCGCGGGGGTGCTGGCCGAGCTGCCGCTCGAGTGGGACGGCGAGACGATCGATCTGAGCATCGATCTCACTGTCGAGCACAGCGAGTGGAGCTCGCACCTGGTGCTCGAGCTGGCGCCCGAGGCCGAGCCGGACCGGCCGGTGCTGCGGCTCGGGGTGTCGACCCACGGGACCAGCCGCGGCGGTCAGCCGACGCTGCGCGAGTACAAGTGCCAGGCGGGCGGGCAGGTGCACTACGTCAATCACACGCCGTCGCTGCTGAGCCCGAACCCGGCGGTGCGCTCGCGGGCGCGGCTGCGGGCGTTCGCGGTGGCGCCGCTGGGCGAGTTCGGCTGCGCGCTGACGGACCTCGAGCGCGACGAGTCGCGGACGCTGCGAGAGCCGCTGCCGACGCGGCTGGGGCCGCCGGGGCGCTATCGGCTGCGCCTGCGCGCCGGGGCCGACGTGCCGGCGTGGTTGGCGGCGCAGGTGCATCACGTGGCGATCCGCGGGGCGCGGATCGTCGAGCCGGCCGCGGGCGATCCGGAGCGCGCGCGATTGCTGGCGGCGGCGGTCGAGGGCGACGCGGTGGCGGCGCTGACCGCTGCCGGGCCGGCCGGGCCGCGCGAGCAGGCGCTGCAGGCGTTGCTGCTGGTCCGCACCGGACGCGCCGGTGAGGCGCTGCCGCTGTGGCAGGCGCTGCTCGACAGCGAGGACGCGGCGGCCCGCGCGTCGCTGCACACGCTGCTGCGCGGCTACCACGCGGAGGTCGGACCTGTCCTTCGGGCCATCTCGGAGCCGCGCTACCTCGACCTGCTGGCCGAGGCGTGGCGCAACACCGCGGTCAATCACGAGGGCGACCCGCGGGTGGCACCTGGCTTTTTGGACATGCTGTCAGGCCTGGCGGCGGAGCGGCTGGCGCCGGTCGGCAGCGGGGCTGCGGCGATGACCCGCGCGGGCGACCTGCTGAGCTGGCGGGCCCGCCTGCAACGCCGCGCGGGCCGTCCGGCCGCGGCGCGCGAGGACTTCAGCCGCGCGCTCGAGCTGTACCGCCGCGCCGACCTGGCAGTGTCGCTGCGCGCGAGCATGCTGCTGCTCGACCTGGCGTCGCTGGCGGCCGAGGAGGGCAATCGCACGGGCGCGGCGGAGCACGTCGCGGCGGCGCGAGCGGCGTCGGACATGCCGCTGCTGGTCGAAGACATCGTCCGCGCCCGACCCGAGCTGGCCGCGCTCGTGGGACTGTAAGAGCGAGGCGGCCGGTGCTTCGGTGGATCCCGAACCCCAGTCCCTGATACGAGAGACGTGAATATGACCTACGCGATCCGCCCCGTCCGCCTCGCCGAGATCGAGGCGGTCCGCGCCATCGAACGCGCGTCGGCCCGGCGCTTCGTCGGCATCATGGACGAGCTGGTGGACGACGAGCCCTCGCCCGCGGCAGTGCTGGCGGCGCGGATCGCCAGCGGCGGGCTGCTGGTGGCCGAGTGCGAGGGCGCTCCGGTGGCGTTCGTGATGTTCCGGCCCGTCGAGGACGGCCTCTACATCGAGCAGATCGATGTCCTGCCGGCGTTCGAGCGTCGGCGAATCGGCGCGGCGCTGCTAAACGCGGCCGCCGAACAGGCGCGTCTGATCGGCCTGGTTCGCCTGACGCTGTCGACGTTCCGCGACGTGCCATGGAACGCGCCGTACTACCGGCGCCTGGGCTTCGTGGACATCGCCGACGCTGCGCTGACCGAGGGTCTCGCGGAGATCCGGCAAGAGCATGTGGCCCGCGGGCTCGACGAGAGCCGGCGGACGTTCATGGCCCGACCGGTCTGAGCTCGCGCGGCCTGGGCTCGTGGCCAGCGATGACATCGGATATCTTTTAAAAACGAATATGCGCTTACGTCTGACTTTGCTCGTGATGTCTCTGGTCGGGATCGGGCTGGCGATCTTCTTCGCCGGCGGAGCACCGTCGACGGCCGATGGCTCGACGACCGAGGGCGCGGGCCCGCGAGCCGAGACCGAATCACACTCGGCGCATGGCACGGTGACGGAGGCCGGGGATGTCTCCCCATTATTGAATCGCAGGCTGGCTGGCTTTACGGAGGGGCTCGTCGAGCTGCTGTCGCAGGTGCCGCAGCCGCCGAGTCACGAGCAGGCGCAGGTGGCGGGGCAGGTGATCGCGCTGTTCAACGAGTTCGACCTCGACGCGGCCGCGGGTCTCTTCGAAAGACCGTCGGCAGGCCTGGAGGAGTGGGTGCAGTGGTTGCGGGCCCGCGTGGGCGAGTGCGGGGCCGGCGAGCCGATGATGGTGAAGGACGACGCGGTGCGCTACCGCTACACGTGCGAGCACGGACAGCTCGAGGCGCAGTTCTCCCTGTCGCCGGAGACCGGCAAGATCCCCGGCCTCATGATGGCCGCGCGGGGCATCGAGCTGGCCGAGCCGGTGCGCGAGGCCGCCGAGACGGTGATGCGGCTGTACGACCAGTGGGACCCGGCGCTGTTTCGCCGCAGCTTCAGCGAGAAGTTCGAGGAGGAGAAGATCCGCCGGTTCCTGCTCGACGTGCGCTCGAAGCACGGCGACTGCTCGCTCGGCGAGCCCGACCTCGTCAGCGTGCGCGGCACGTTCATCCACCTGAACTGCGAGCGGTCGGTGCGGCTGATGAAGGTCGAGCTGATGCAGGAGGACGACCGGATCCAGATCCTGTCGATCCGCGACCCGCGGCGGTGAGCGAAGCTCACGGCGGAGTGACGGGCAGGCCGCGGTTCGGGCGGAGGATCGAGCGCACGAAGCCGGCGCGGGAGATCTCGCCGCCGGAGCCGAGGTCGGCGATGTCGGGCCCGAGGCCTTCGTAGAGGGCGGCGGCGAGGGCCCGCGGGTCGCGGGTGTCGAGGCGGTCGGCGGCCTCGCGGACCCGCTCGGCCTCGCGCTCGATCCACTCGGCCATGTCCGAAAGGACACGTGCGCCGTCGGGCTTGATCCTGCCGTGGGTCGGCAACACGACGAGGTCGGGGGCGCGGGCGGCGATGCGGCGCAGGGAGGCGACCATGTCGTCGGCGGCCGACTCGAACCAGCCCTCGAGCGGGCGCGAGGTGTAGAGGTCGGCGGTGAGGGCGTAGGTGGCGGCGCCGTCGCGGGCGACGAAGGTGATGTGATGGGGGGTGTGGCCGGGGGTGAGGACCGCCTCGAGGGCGACGGAGCTGTCCTCGAAGACGGCCCCGGGGTCGTACGGCTCGACGGGGCCGCTGGGCTCGGGGTGGCCCCAGAAGATGGCGCGGTACTCGGGGATCCGCGCGGTCGTGGTGACGATCGGGACGTGATGGCGCGGGACGAACACCGGCAGGTCGCCGAAGGCGCGGCGGATCGCGGCGATGTTGCCGACGTGATCCTCGTGCTGGTGAGTGCAGACGATCCGCCGCGGCGGTCGTCCGCGCAGGAGCGCGAGCAGCTCTGCCGTGGCGACCGTGCCTCCCGCGTCGATCAAGGTGTCGCCGAGGCGGTAGACGGAGTGCTGGCTGCGACCGGTCGGCGTGTCGAAGGCGAACGACAGCCGCTCGAAGGGCCCGTGTGTGGTGCGCGCGACCTCCACGCTGCTGGCGTTGTAGCACGCCAGGCCGCGCGAGGGTCACGCGAGGCCGGGCGCGAAGGGGCGGTGACGGCGGGAGGAGGAGGTGGGGGCGAGGTTGCGGCCTATCGCGAGGTCGTCGGCCCGGCGTGTGAGGTCAGGTCATCTCGCGCGGTCGTCGGCCCGTGAGCGTGACACGGAGGAGAGCGCGCGAGGATCGGCGACCTGTCCTTTCAGACAGCAGGCTCGGCGCCCGCGGCCAGCAGCGTGCGCACGAAGCGGTCGTGGTCGTAGCCGGTGATGATCCACGTGTTCGAGCCCGGGCTCGGGCGTGAGCCCCAGCCGCCGCGGGCCCGGAACAGCTCGACCTCGGCCCACTCGCCGATCGCCTCGTCGATCGCGCAGCAGGCCGCGAGCGGATCGTGGAACTTCTTACCCTCGGGCGACTTGTCGAGGTAGACCTCCATGCCCTGCCAGATCCGCTGCAGCGACGGGCTGCGGTGCTTCACCGCGGCCACGGCGGAGTGCATGTCGGCGTCGTAGTACACGCCGTGGCACACGTTCTTGGAGACGAAGCGGCGCACGCCGATGCCCGGGTGGACGAGCGCGGCCTCGGCCGAGCGCGGGTCGCCGTTGAGGTTGTAGGTCGGGCAGGTGACGAGGCCGCGGAACTTGTCGAGCTGGCGCTCGGGCGGGACCACGCCCTCGCCGGCGAAGCCGCCCTGGACGACGAGGCGCCCGACGCGGAAGTTCGGCAGGCGCATGGCTGCGCCGAGGTTCTTGAGCGGCGCGCCGGTGACGAGGGTGGTCGATTCGTCGCAGTGCGCGTGCAGGACCTCGCCGCCGGGCGCTGCGTCGCGCGACGACGGGATGTCGCCGTAGGCCTTGTAGTGCCACGAGGACACGCACACGCCGCGCGGACCGTGCCGGCCCTCGCCGGGGTCGCCCTGCTCGCGGACCGAGCGCGGCTGATGATCGAGGTTGTGCGCGCCGACCGGGATGTCGCGGCCGAACCATTCGAGCGCGCGGCGGACGACGCCGACCTGATCGGGCGTACCGGGCGTGACCGCGACGGCCTTGAGGTTGACCTGCGGGTGACCGAGCAGCAGCAGCAGCGTGAGGAAGTCGTCCGGATCTCCGGTCTCCATGTCCCAAACCACGTCGATCATCGGGCCTCGCTTTCGCGGCCGAGGATGATGCCGGTGCGGGCTCAGAAGCGCAACGTGAGGCCGCCGGGCGCGAGCGTGAACCGCCTGGGGACCGGGCGATCGAGCGCGGGTGACGTCCGCGGTGCGGGTGATCGGGCTCGGGTCACTCGGTCGCGGGACAAGTTGCGCTGGCTCGGGTCATCGATTTCGACGAATTGTCAGGCGGGTCTGCGCGACGAATTGTCAGCGGCCGCGAGCGTCGGCGCGACGAGGAAAGAGGGCGCCGCGATGATGGGTATGCGGCCGAGGCCCGGATGGTCGCGGCGCTGCGCCGCGTCACGATGGCACGCGGCGGCGGCGATGCGCGTGAGCTCGTGACGTCCTGTCCACGAGCGGTCGCGCGAGGACGTGGCTCGCGAATTGCTGTGGAGCGAGCCGGAGGTGCGCATGGAGTTGAGAGACGCGATCGTCGGCTGCCTGCTCGGGGGTGCGGTGGGGGACGCGATCGGCCTGCCGTGGGAAGGTCTGTCGCGGGCGCGGGTCGGCGCGGCGGTCGGCGCGGGGCCGCTGCGACACGCGCTGATCGGCGCGCGGGGGATGATCAGCGACGACACCGAGCACGCGTGCATGACTGGGCAGGCGCTGCTGGCCGCGCCGGACGACTCCCGCGCGTTCGCCCGCTCGCTCGCGTGGCGGCTGCGCGGGTGGTTGCTCGGCCTGCCTGCCAGCGTCGGCTGGGGCACGCTGCGCGCGCTGGTGCGGCTGTGGCTCGGGTGGTCGCCGGAGCGCAGCGGGGTCGACTCGGCGGGCAACGGGCCGGCGATGCGGGCCGCGATCCTCGGCGTGTGTGTGGGCGACGACCCGGTGCGGCTCGAGATGTTCGTGGCCCGCTCGACGCGCATGACCCACGCCGATCCGCGGGCGCTCGCCGGGGCGCTGGCGGTCGCGCGCGCGGCCGCGGCGATCGTGTACGACGACGCGGCCGACGACCCCGCGGGCCTGTTGTCGGCGCTGGCGGAGGCGACCGACGACCGCGAGCTGGCGACCGCGCTGGCGCTGGCGGCGGCGCACCTGGAGCGCGGCGAGACGGCGGAGGCGTTCGCCTGCTCTTTGGGACAGGTGCACGGCGTGTCGGGCTACATCCACCACACGGTGCCGGTGGCGCTGTACTGCTGGGCGAGCGCGCCGCGCGACGTGGGCGCTGCGGTCGAGCTGGCGGTGCGCCTCGGCGGGGACACCGACACAGTGGCGGCGATCGTCGGCGGGCTGGCGGGCGCGGCCGGCGGTCCCGGGTCGATCCCGGCGCCGTGGCTGTCGGGGCTGCACGAGGCGCCGCGCTCGGTCGCGTGGATCTCCCGGCTTGGCGACCGCCTGGCCCGCTGCTTCGGCCAGCGCCCTGCCCGCAGCGACGAGGGGCCGCTGCCGATCTCCTGGCCGGCCCTGCTGCTGCGCAGCGTGAAGTTCACTGCGATCGTGCTGACCCACGGGGTCCTTCGCGTGCTGCGACCGCGTGGGGCGTGATGGAGCGGCGATGACATGTCTTTCGAGGCATGTCCCCCGGGCCATGGGGCGGGCGAGGCGCCGCGAGGGGCGCAGACTTCCCCATGAAAAAATCTTGCGGGCCGATGTCGATTTGGCCGGTCCGGCTTCGACGTGGAGGTGACGGACAGGAGAACGGCCATGGAAGACCACGGAATGTCACGGATCACGGAGTCGGGCCCGGTCGCGGCGGTGCTGCGGCGGGTCGGGCCGGTGCTGGCGGGGCTGCTGACCACGGTGGTGCTGTCGGTGGCGACCGACGCCTTCATGCACTCGAGCGGGATCTTCCCGCCGCTGGGGCAGCCGATGCACGCGGCGCTGTTCCTGCTGGCGCTGGCCTATCGCTCGGCCTTCGGGGTGCTCGGCGGGTTCTTGACCGGCCGGCTGGCGCGGCACCGGCCGATGCGCCACGTGGCGGTGCTGGGGAGCATCGGCGTGGTGCTCAGCACGCTGGGGGCGATCGCCACCTGGGACGCCGGGCCGGAGTTCGGACCCAAGTGGTACCCGGTGGCGGTGGTGCTGACCGCGTTCCCGACGACCTGGTGGGGCGGCCTGCTCGGCGCGCGCCGCCGGTGACTCAGGACATGCCCTTCCGGACATGCTCTTAGCAACATGCCCTTGCGGGCATGTTGATTTTTAAAAATGTCTCAGGGGGCGCGCTGGAGCGTGACCGCGAACACCGCGCCGGGGCCGTCCTCGGCGACGACGACGACCTGGCCCCCGTAGGCGTGGGCGATCTCGCGAGCGATGGTGAGGCCGAGGCCGGTGCCGCCGTCGTTGGCGCCGCGCTCGCGCGTGCCCCGGTAAAAGGCCTCGAAGATCTGCTCGCGCTCGGCTGCGGGGACGCCGGGGCCCTCGTCGCGCACGCGCAGCTCGACGCGGGTGGGGCCGGGGCGGCAGCGGACGCTGACCTTGCCGCCCGGCGGGGTGTGGCGGACTGCGTTCTCGAGCAGGTTGCGGATCAGCCGTACCAGGTCGTGGGCGCGGCCGACGACGCGCGCGCCGGGGCCGTCCCACTCGATGGTCACGCCCTTGGCGTCGCTCTCGTGGCGGACCAGAGCGATCGCCTCCTGGCCGAGCTCGGCGATGTCGACCGGCTCGCCGACCTCGTCGCCAGCGGCGCCCATGCGGGCCACCGCCAGCAGGTCCTCAGTGAGGCGGCGCAGGCGCGAGGTGCTCTCGAGCGCCTCGCGGATGGCCCGCTCGTACTCGCTGGCGTCGCGCGAGCGGCGGAGCGCGTGCGACAGCTCGCCGTAGAGGGTGGTGAGCGGCGAGCGCAGCTCGTGGGCGGCGTTGGCGACGAAGCGCTGCTGCAGGCCGAGCAGCAGGCCGAGGCGCTCGATCATCGCGTCGATGTCGCGGGCCAGCTGGACGATCTCGCGATCGCCGTGCTGGAGGTCGATGCGGGCGGCGAGGTCGCCGGCGGCCACGCGGCGGGCGACCTCGGCGATGGTGCGGTGGTCGCGGGTGAGGCGGTGGACGACGGCGAGCGCGACGAGGACGGTCCACACCAGCGCGACCGCGAAGCCGGTGGCCATGGCGCGCTCGAGGAAGCGGGCGTCGCCGTCGAGGTCGGCGCGCGGGGCGGCGAGCAGCAGCGAGGAGCCCTCGTGCGAGGGCAGGTCGACGTGGACGGCGCGCAGGTGCTCGTGCGCCGACCACAGGTCGAAGCAGTTGCCGTCGGGCGGCGGCAGCTCGGACAGCGCCGGCGGGTCGCGCTGCCACGACAGGGTCTGGGCGATGACGCGGTCGCCGGGGCCGTAGATGACCGCGTACTTGGTGAGCGGGCCGACGTCGTTGGCGAACGGGCCGGGGCGGTTGGAGATGGCGAGCTCGTCGCCGCCGAGCTTGTCGGCCTCGGCGGCCTCCTCGCGGGCCTCACGGACGAGGGCGAGGTCGAGCTGGTGCTCCTGGCTGGCGTTGACTGCGAGGGTGACTGCGATCGACGCGGCGCCGAGCGTGACCAGGGTGATGGCCGAGGTCGCGACGACGTAGCGGACGCGGAGGCTCATGGAGGATCGCGCCGCAGACGGTAGCCCTTGCCGCGCACGGTGTCGATCATCCACGCGTGGTCGCCGAGCTTGTCGCGCAGGCGGCTGATCTGGACGTCGATGAGGTTCGAGCCGGGGTCGAAGTGCGTGGCCCACACCTGGGTCAGCAGCTCCGAGCGAGCGACCACGCGGCCCTCCTGGCTCGCCAGGCACAGCAGCAGCGCGTACTCGCGGCCGGTCAGGTCGACCGGCTTGTTGTCGAGGGTGACGACGCGGCGCAGGCGATCGATCTCGAGGGCGCCGACCTGCAGCCGGCCGAAGCCCTGGGTGCGCCGCAGCAGCGCGTTGATCCGCGCCAGCAGCTCGTCGATCTCGAACGGCTTGACCACGTAGTCGTCGGCGCCGGCCTCGAGCCCGAGCACGCGCTCCGAGACCTCGCCGCGCGCGGTCAACATGATGATCGGGGCGACCGAGCCGGCCCGCCGCAGCTCGCGGCACACGGCCAGGCCGTCGATGTCGGGCAGCATCCAGTCGAGCAGGACGATGTCGTACTCGACCGAGCGAGCCTGGCGCACCGCGTCGGCGCCGTGGGTGCACTGGTCGGTGACCCAGCCCTCCTCCGAGAGGACGCGGGCGATGAACAGCGCGACCTTGACGTCGTCCTCGACGATCAGCGCCTTCATGGGTCTGGAAGCATACACGGCGGCTTTTTCTTCTGACATTACAGCTTCGTCATGTTCTCGCTGGCCCGGCGCTCGCGGCGAAGCACCAGCCGCAGCAGCGCGGGCAGCAGGAAGAGGGTGAGGATCGTCGAGGCGCCGATGCCGAACACGACAGTCGTCGCAAGCGGCCGCTGCACTTCGGAGCCGGCGCCGGTGGCCAGAGCCATCGGCAGGAAGCCCAGCGCTGCGACCGCGCCGGTGGTGAGGACGGCCCGCATGGTGTGCGAGGAGCCCTTGAGCAGCGCCTCGTCGAAGGGGTGGCCCTCGTCGAGGGCGCCCCGGACCTCGGAGGCGAGGACGACGCCGTTGAGCACCGCGACGCCGGCGAGGGCGATGAAGCCCACGGCCGCCGGGATGCTGAACGACATGTCGCGGAGGATGAGGCCGGCGAGGCCGCCGATGAGGGCGAACGGGACCAGAGCGAACACGGCGGCGGCGTAGCGCACGTCGCGGAAGTTCCAGAGCAGCATGCCGAAGATCAGCGTCAGGCAGATCGGCACGACCACCGCGAGGCGCTGGCTGGCGCGCTGGAAGTTCTCGAACTGGCCGCTCCAGGTGACCTTGTACGGCGGGGTCAGCGGCACGCTCTCCTTGACGGCGGCCATGGCGTCGCCCACCCACGAGACGAGGTCGCGGCCGCGCAGGTTGACCTCGACGCGGACGACGCGGACGCGGTCCTGACGGCGGATCTGCGCCGGACCCTCGGTCTCCTCGATCGTGGCGACCTCGGACAGCGGCACGCGGTGACCGTCGACCGTCTCGACGAACAGGTCGCCGAGCGCCTCGGGCCGGGGCTCGCGCGGCGGCACCAGCAGGCGGGCGTCGAAGCGGCGCTGGCCCTCGTAGACCAGGCCGATCGGCAGGCCGACGCGGGCGGCCTCGACCGCGAGCAGGGCGTCCTCAAGGGCGACGCCGTAGCGGGCCAGGCGGGCGCGGTCGGGCTTGACGGTCAGCTCGGGCATGCCGAGCACCTGCTCGACGCGGAGGTCGCCGGTGCCGTCGATCGGGCGGATGGCGCTGGCGATCGAGTCGGCGATCCGCTTGAGCTCGAGCAGGTCGGGGCCCAGCACCATGATCTGGATGTCGGCGCGCGAGCCCGAGATGATCTCGTTGTTGCGGTCCTCGATCGGCTGCGAGATCGACACGAAGGTGCTCGGCACCTGCGACTCGATCGCGTCCTTGAACACGACGCTGAGCGCGTCGAGGTCGTGAGCGGTGACCCACTCCTCCTTGGGCTTGAGCGGCACGACGATGTCGGTCTTGTCCTTGCCGGCGGGGTCGATCGCGACCTCGGCGCGGCCGGTGAACGCGAGCGTGGCGTCGACCTCGGGGAAGCCGAGCAGGACCTTCTGCACCTCGAGGTCGAGGCGCTTGGCCTCGGTGAGGTTGATCGAGGGCGGGCGGCGCAGGCTGACCACCATGTCGCCCTCGTCGATGCGCGGGACGAAGTCGGCGCCCTTGCCGGCGAAGATCCCGCCGGTGATGAAGAGGGTGGCGGCGGCGCCGGCGAGCAGCGGCCAGCGCATCTTCAGCGCCCACGGCAGGCTGCGCTCGTAGCCGCGGGTGAGCACGCGCAGCCAGCCGCTGGTGCCGTGCTTGGCCGGCGGGACGAACAGGGCCAGCAGGGCCGGCAGGAACGCGACCGAGTAGACCAGCGCGCCGAACAGCGCGAACGCCATGGTGGTGGCCATCGGCTTAAACAGCCGGCCCTCGACGCCCTCGAGGCTGAGCAGCGGGATGTACACCAGCATGATGATCGCCACCGCGAAGGCGACCGGGCGGACCACGCGGGACAGCGAGGCGGCGTAGGCGTCGGCGCGCTCGCGCGTGGTCAGCTGCTGGCCGGCGAACGCGGCGATCAGCGCCTCGAGCAGGACGATCGGGCCGTCGACGAGGAAGCCGAAGTCGATCGCGCCCAGCGACATGAGGTCGCCGGCGACGCCGGCCCAGTGCATGCCGAACAGCGCCACCGACATCGAGGCCGGGATGCCGAGCACGCACACGAGCGCGCCGCGCACGCTGCCGAGCAGCACGATCAGCACGAGGAACACCACCGCGGCGCCCTCGAGGATGTTCTTCACCACCGTCGACAGGGTGCGCTCGACGAACTCGGCGCGGTCGTACACCGCCTCGATGACGACGCCGGCCGGCAGCTCGGCCTGGACCTCGGCGACGCGATCCTTGACCGCGTAGATGACGTCGCGGCTGTTCGAGCCGAGCAGCATCATGATGACGCCGGCGACCGCCTCGTCCTCGCCCATGTAGGTGACGATGCCGTGGCGCAGGGCCGCGCCGTCGCGCACGCTGGCGACGTGCTTGACGAGGATCGGCGTGCCGTCGGGCGCGACCTTGAGGACGACGCTCTCGAGGTCCTCGACGCCGGTGTAGGTGCCGACGGCCCGCAGGGTGAAGGACTCGGCGGTGCGGTCGATGTAGCCGCCGGAGATGATGGCGCTGGCCGACGACAGCGTCTCGCTGAGCTCGCGCAGGGTGAGGCCGTAGGCGGCGAGGCGGTCGGGCTGGACGATGACCTGGTACTGCTTGAGCTCGCCGCCCTGGGTGTTGACCTCGATGACGCCGGGCACGCCGCGCAGGCGCGGCACGATCTCCCAGTCGAGCAGCGTCCGCAGCTGCTTGCGCGAGTGCACCGGCGAGCGGACCACGAACTGATAGATCTCCCCGAGGCCGGTGCTGAGCGGGGCGATCTGCGGCGTCGGCACGCTCTCGGGCAAGTCGCCGCGCGCCTGCAGCATGCGCTCGAACACCAGCTGGCGCGCGAACCACGGGTCGGTGCCGTCGCGGAACACGACCGTGATCGCGCTGAGGTCGGCGCGGGAGACCGAGCGCAGCTCCTCGAGCCCGGGCACGCCGTTGAGCGCGTTCTCCATCGGGAAGGTCACGTTGCGCTCGACTTCGGGCGCTGACAGGCCGGGGGCCTCGGTCAGCACGCTGACCTGGATCGTCGAGATGTCAGGCAGCGCGTCGATCGGCAGGCTGCGGGCCGCGAGGCCGCCACCGATCAGGAGCGTCAGGAGGAGACCCAGCATCAGGAGACGGAGCTGGATCGATTGATGGATGAGCCAACCGAGCATGGGCAGGACGCGGACGAGGGTGATCGTCCGCGTAGCCCAGCGATTAGCTGCAACGGTGTTTCTCGGTCGATTAACCGCGGATTACATCTCTGACAGGCGCGCCTGGGCCGCGGTCTCGAGCGGCGCCTCGGGGCGGATCCACGTTGCCGGAAGCAGGCTTCGTTCGACCTTCATGAGGTCGACTTCGGGGTCGATCAGGAACTGGGGTTCGCGTCCGTTGAGCGAGACAGGGGCGAGCGCACGGAGCTCGACATCGGGGATGCCCTCGGCGCGCAGTTGCTCACCGAGGTGATGCGCGAGCTGCAGGATCATCTCTGGCCGGCCTGTCATCTCGGACAGCTGCCACTTTTTGACCCGGCCGCGCAGGTCGATCTTCCACGACTCGCCGGTCGACGGGTCGGTCGCCTGGAAGCTGACGCTGCCGCCCTTGTCGCGCAGCTTCATGCGCCACGAGAACTTGTGGCCCTCCTCGGTCCACGCGACGTCGCCGGGGTAGAGCCAGTGACGCAGCGGGAACAGCAGCTGCCATGCAGTGTAGACGCCGAGGAACGCCAGCAGGCACTTCTGCGCGCGGCTCGGCCGGGTCGGCAGCGGCGGCGGCGGTGCGGTGGGCGTGACCTCGGCGGGCGGGAGGCGCAGCAGCCGGCCGAGGAAGTCGCGGAAGCGCCGCGGCCAGTCGGGCGGGAAGTACATCAACGTCGCCGCCGCCATCACCCACGGGAAGATGCCGATGGTGAAGATGTTGCCGTTGATGAAGTGGAAGCCGAGCGCCGCGACGAACGCGTACGGCCGGGTCCGCCGCCACAGCATGGCCGGGACGATCAGCAGGTCGAACAGCAGGCCGCCGTAGCTGAAGAAGTAGACGACCCACTCCTGCGTCATCAGCGGGCCGATGAGCGGCCGGTCGGCGCGCTCGGCCAGCCACATGCGCATCGGCTCGCCGCGCAGCCAGTCGTGGTTTACCTTGGCCAGGCCGCCGTAGACGTAGGGGATGCCGATCTGCAGCTGCACCAGCCGCAGCGCCCACGCCGGCACGGTGTCGCTACGCAGCTTCGGCCGCAGCCAGGCGTCGATCGAGAAGGCTCGATGCGCCGGCACGAAGATCATGATGAAGGCGATCAGGCACAGCAGATAAATATGGTTCAGGTAGCGCGCCTGCTCGAGCAGGAACATGTAGCTGAAGCCGAGGAAGAACACCGTGGCGGCGGCGCGGTAACACAGGCCGATCGTGACGCACAGCGCGGCCAGGCCGAGCACGCCGAAGTGGACGTACATGCCGTCGCCTGGCCACGGCTGGACCCAATCGAAGCCGTAGTACGAGAAGTGGAACGTCGGGTCGATGTAGTAGCGCTCGATCCGCGGGATGTAGCGCACCACCTCGGCCATCATCAGCACGCCGAAAGCGACGCGGAAACAGACCAGCGAGGCGATGTCGACCGGGCCGAACAGCCGCGCCCACAGCGGTGCGCGGGGCGGAGGAGGCTCGGGGTGTTGGCGGTCTTCCATGTCCGTTGCGATAGCGCCGATCGCCAGCGTTAGAATGTTCTTTGGGCCACACCTTCGGCGGGCGCCACGCTCGTCCACACGGACACAGTTCTACCAGCTCTTCGCGGCCGCGCGCGCCGACTTGCGCGGACGTCATGCTGTGCGCCGCGTGGCCACACCCGTTCTGCGAGGGTCTTCCCCCGTCCGCGAGCGAGCGCGCCGGTCTCCCCACGTTCCGGCACCCGTCGCCGTGCGGAGCCGAGTGACCCGCTGCACAGGCGGAGGCGAGGTTCTGAAATCACATGTTCTTCGGGACATGTCGCTCGGGGCGGGGATCGGTGTGGGCCGGCGCTTGCGACTCGGCGTGGTGCCGAGGTTCGCCTCGGGTGATCGCGGCCGCTTCGCCGCGCCCGCGGCGCCGGGGTTCTACGCGCTCGGGTGCGTCGCGCGAGCGAGAGAACTTCACGTAGTTCCGCCGGCTCGTCCCGGAGCCAGGTCGTTCGCGTGCCGATCGAGCACGAGGTCGCGACCGCGCGTGGTGACGGGAGCGCGCATCGCCGGCGCAGGCCGGTGGCTCCGCGAGATCGGCTAGAGTGCCCGCCATGCAGGATGCACGCGGAGGTCGGAGGAGTCGCGCGGGTGGGGCCGTGCTGGCGCTGTTCGCCGTCACCGGCTGTCTCGGCGGCGCCACCGAGCGCGAGCCCGAGTTGTACAGTTATTGGATGGGCGGGCCGCCGATCCTCGGCGACCTCAACGGTGACGGAGTCGAGGAGCTCGTCGGGTGGTTCATGGACGACGGCGTGGTCGCGCTCGACGGCACTAACTACGAGCCGCTGTGGCGCCGCCCGGATCTCGAGATCGAGCGCTCCAGCGACGGGCGGCTCGGGGTCGTCGCCGGCGGCGCGGTGGTGCTGGCGCAGCCGCGTGGGCTGGCGATCCTCGACCCGGCGACCGGGACCACGCGCACCACCCTCGCGCTGACCGACGAGGTCCAGCGGCTGTGCGCCGAGGGCAGCAAGGTCGGCGTCCATCAGATCGATCATGTGCGCTTCGTCCTCGACGCGGCGACCGGTCAGCGCGACGACGCCGCGAAGCCGCCGGCCTGCCTCGACCCTGCGACCCGCCCGATCCTGTGCGAGACTCCGACCCACGCGCGCTGCGAGGGCAATCTCTCCACCAGGAAAGCGCGGCTGACCGATCCGGTCACCGGCGACTCGGTCGGGGTCGAGGTCAAGGATCCCGGGACGCCGGAGGTGACGCTCGTCGGTTACGACGGCGCGGGCCAGCAGACCTGGCGTCTGCTCTACGATCCGAAGGGTCGCAGGGTCGAGGCCATCGAGCTCGTCGGCGGCACCTTCCTGATCCGGCAGAGCACCACCACCGCGCTCGACGCCCGCACCGGGGCCGTGGTGTGGACCTCGGCGTGCGGCGGCACCAGCGGCTACGCGATGGTCGGGACCGCGACCCGCGTCTATTACGAGTGCGACGGGCCCAAGACGTCGCACGCCCTGCGCATCGTCGACCGCGCGACCGGGACCGTGCTCAAGACCCTCGGCCGGCCGCGCGGTGGTTGATGGGACATGTTTTAAGGGACATGTCCCATCAGGCGAGCGCCTCGCGGCCGCAGGCGTCGACGATCTCGAGCGTCGCGTCGACGTCCGCGATCGTCGTGGCCGGGTTGATGAACAGCAGGCGGAAGCAGTTGGGCCCGCCGTCGACCGGCTGGAAGCCGAGCATCGCCTCGCCGCGGCGCAGCATGGCGGCCTTGATCCGCGGGGCCAGGGCGTGCAGCGTCGGATCGACCTCGGGGGTGCGGCCGGCGAAGGGCCGCAGGTCCGGGGGGATCCACCAGAAACACACGTTGACCCACGAGGGCGGCGCGGCCAGGCAGAAGCGCGGGTCGCCGGCGATCCGCGCGGCGCAGTGATCGGCGAGGCCGACGGCGTGGTCGATGCGGGAAGCGAAGCCGGCCTCGCCGCGAGTTTTCCAGACGAGCCAGGCCTTGAGCGCGTCGACCCGGCGGGCGCACTGGAAGGTGGCGTCGCCGCTGTCGAGCTCGGCATACGGCTTGTCGGGCTGGAACAGGTAGCTGGCGCCGGTGGCGAAGGCGGCTCGTAGCGCACCTGTCCCGCGGACCAGGAAGGCTGCGCACTGCTGGGTGACCCCGAGCATCTTGTGGAGATTCCACGCCAGGGAGTCGGCCCGGGCGACGCCGTCCATGAGGTGCGCTTGCGCGGCCGAGAACAGCGCCGAGGCGCCGAAGCTGCCGTCGACGTGCAGCCACATCCCGTGACGCTCGGCCAGCTCGGCCAGCTCGGCCAGCGGGTCGAAGCCGCCGAGCACCGTGGTGCCGGCGGTGGCGTTGACGAAGAAGGGCCGCTGGCCGCGGGCGAGCGCTTCGTCGATGGCGGCAGCGAGGGCGTCGGGGCGCATGCGGCCGCGCTCGTCGCAGGCGACTTTGATAATGGCGCGCCGGCCGAGGCCGAGCAGCACGACCGATTTTTCGAGCGAGTAGTGGGCGTGGGTCGAGGTGAAGGCGACCAGCGGCGCGCCGTCGTGGCCGCGCTCGCGCGCCTCGGGGTCGATCCGCAGGCGCGCCAGCTGCAGCGCGTAGAGGTTGGAGAACGAGCCGCCGGGCACGAACACGCCCTCGTGCGCGGGCCAGCCGGCCAGCGCGGCCAGGCGCGCCAGCACCTCGCGCTCGATCAAGGTGAACACCGGCGCGGCCTCGTAGGTGGCCATGGTGGTGTTGAGCGCGGCGCCGAGGAAGTCACCGACCACCGCGATCGGGTCGGCGCCGGCGAAGTTCTGGTTGAAGAACCGCGGGTGCAGGGTCCGCACCGAGCGGGCGATGATCGCCTCGATCGCCCGGGTCAGGGTCGCAGGGTCGAGCGGCTCGTCACCTGGCCCGAGAGACAGGGGAGCTCCGAGCGCGGCGAAGGCGTCGGCGTGCGCCTGGGGTCCGACGAGGTCGGTGATCCGGACGTCCCGCGCTTCCGCCTCCCGCAGGAGGTCGAGGATCGGTCGCACGAGCGCGTCGAGGTCCACGTCAGGCACTTTCGCGGGCTGGGCGCGGGGACGTCAAGGCGGGCCTTCATGAAGCTTTAACAGGTGCTCCGGCGCCGCAGACGACATGCTGCCGGCATGCACACCTTCGTGATGTCCCTCTTCCTGTCGCTCGCGCCGGCCTGCAGCCACGCGGCGACCTCTGCAACCGCCACCACCACGGCGCCGGCGGCGAGCGCGTCGCGCGAGGCCGCGGCGAAGCCGAAGATCACCGCCGAGGCCGCGCAGGCGACAGCGCTGAAGCAGGTGCCCGGGACGGTGCTGGCCTCGGAGCTCGAGCGCGAGCACGGGCGGTGGATCTACAGCATCGAGATCCTGCCGACCGACGGCGCCCAGCCGCGCAAGGAGGTCGAGGTCGACGGTGACACCGGGGCGATCCTCGCCGTCGAGGACGAGGACCGCGACGATTGAGCCCTCGCCATTCTGCGTCAGAGGGCCGCCCAGGGCCACGAATTCGGCCCTTGACGGCCTTGTCCATTTTGCTGAAACTCGTTTCAGCATGACAGACGCACTCCGGGACGCGGTCGAGCTCCACGGCGACTGGTTGCGCGTGCCGCTGGGCGGCGGGCACGCGGCGGATTTTCATTATCGGTGGCTGCGCCACAACTGCGATCGCGAGCGGCACCCGCACACCCGCGAGCGGACGCGCTGCTCGTCGGAGCTGCCCGACGACGTGCGGCCGCGGGTGGCCTCGCTGGCCGGCGACGCCCTGTTCGTGGTGTGGGAGCCCGACGGCCACGAGAGCCTGTACCCGCTGGCGTGGCTCGACACCCACGCCTACGCCCGCGACCGCGTCGACGTGCCGGCGCCCGCGGCCGACCTCGCGGCGATCGAGGTGTCCGCGGTCGACCTCCCGCTGGGGCGCCAGATCGCCGCGGCGCTGGCCCGCGTGCGCCAGCAGGGCGCGGCCGTCGTGCGACGTGACCCTTCGGACAGCCGGTCACCCGAGGCGCAGACCGAGGCGATCGTGACCGCCTTCGAGGCCGCGGGGCTGCGCGCGGTGGCGACTCACTTCGGGCGCATCGAGGACCTGCGCACCGACAACACCACCAACCAGAACACCGACCAGCTCGGCTACACCGACGCGCCGATCCACCTCCACACCGACCAGCCGTTCCTCGACCGCCCACCGCGCTACCAGGTGCTGCAGTGCATCCGCGCGGCCGACCAGGGCGGCGACAACCTGCTGGCCGACGCGCGCGCGGCGTTCCGCCACCTCGAGGCCCACGACGCCCGCGCCGCCGACCTGCTGGCCACCGTGCCGGTCCGCTTCGATCGCAAGCAGCAGAACTTTGCTCGCGTGGTCGAGTCGCCGATCGTCGCGCGCCGCGGCGACCGCGACTTCCTGGTCCGCAGCTCCTACTTCACGCTCGCGCCGCACCGCCTGCCGTTCGCGCAGATGGGCGAGTTCTACCGCGCGCACGACCGCTTCATCCGCCTGGTCCGCGACCCGCGGCACCACGTGCTGGTCGGGCTGCAGCCGGGCGACTGGCTGGTCTACGACAATCACCGCACGCTGCACGCGCGGACCGGCTTCACCGGCCCGCGCTGGCTGCGGGGCATCTACTTCGATCACGCCGACCCCGCCGGCGCGACCTAGGCATGCGTGTAGAGGTCGTTGACGAACGCGATGATCGCGGCCTCGCGGGCCTGCGGCGGCAGGGCGTCGAGCAGGCCGTTGATCGCCGCCATCTTGTCGGGCAGGCGGCCGCCCTGGACCCCGGCGAGCGCGAGCGCCTGCATGAATGTCTCTTCGGACATGTTCGAAAAGTCCAGCGCGGCGGCGGCCTGCAGCAGCATGGCGAGGCCCGGGTCGGGCGGGCTCGTCTGGACCTCGGCGACCGCCGCGCGCAGGTCGGCGAGGAAGCGGTCCTTGACCGCGAGGTGGGCGGCGCTGATCGTCAGGTGCAGGTTGGCCGGCGAGCCGAAGCCGGAGAACTGCGGCTGGATCAGCCAGCCGCGCAGCTTCATCGCGTCGGCCAGGGCGAACAGCGGGAAGTCGGGGCGCGCGCCGGTGAAGGCGACCAGGCTCATCTCCGGCTCGCCGAGCACGCGCAGGCCGTCGATCTCGCGCAGGGCGCCGACGATCGCGCGCGTGGCCTCGAGTGTCCTTCGGGCCAGGTCGAGGTAGCCCTGATCGCCGACGGCGCGCAGCAGGGTCCACGCGGCTGCCAGCGGCCCGCCCGACTTGGTGCTCTGCACGGTCGGGTTGATCACCGTGTAGCCGGTCCAGCCGGCGCACGCGTACATCTGGTGCCGGCGCAGCGCCTTGTCGCGGTACACGATCACCGACGCGCCCTTGGGTGCGTAGGCGTATTTATGAAAGTCCATCGACACCGAGGTGACCCCGGGGACCGAGAGGTCGAACTCCGGCACCCGGGCGCCGAGGCGGCGGAAGTACGGCAGGAGGAACCCGCCGATGCAGCCGTCGACGTGGAACAGCAGCTCGTGCTGCAGCGCCAGCTGGCCGATCTCGGCGATCGGGTCGACCACGCCGTGGGCGTAGCTCGAGGCCGAGGCGGTGAGGAGGATCGTGTTCGGGGTGATGGCGGCCGCGATCGCGGCCACGTCGGCGCGGAAGCTGACGGGGTCGATCGCGGTGGGCACCAGAGTGACGTCGAGGTAGTGCGCCGCCTTGTGCAGCGCCGCGTGGGCGGTCGCCGGCACGATGATCTCCGGCGCAGTGATGTTCGGCCGGTGCACGCGGGCCCACTCGCGCGCGGTCTTGACCGCGAGCATCAGGCTCTCGGTGCCGCCGCTGGTGAACGAGCCGGCCGCCTCCGGCCCGCCGCCGAGGTGCTGCGCTGCGAAGCCGACGACCTCGTTCTCGAGCCGCAGCAGGCTGGGGAAGGCCGTCGGGTCGAGGCCGTTGCTGCCGAGGTACATGCGGTACGCCTCGGCCGCGAGCTCGCTCGCGGCGCGCTCGCCCGAGTCGTAGACGTAGGCGAAGGCGGCTCCGCCTTCGGTGGGCAAATCACCCGCACGCAATTCGGCGAGGGCGGTGAAGATCTGGTCGCGGGTCCATCCGGTCTCGGGCAGCTTCATGGTCAGGTCGCTCGGTTCCTGGCAGATTCGACGTGGTGAAACAGCAAGGGGAGACTGAGCAGGGCGCACGCGGCCGGGACCACCGCGGTGGCCACGATCACGCCGACGAGCGCCGCTTCGGGCTGGCTCACGAGCTCGCCGGCGCGTCGCTCGACGAACCCGGTCGAGGCGAGCACCTGGCTCACGAGCCATGCTCCGAGGGTCAGGCCGCCCTTCTCGCCGACGAACCACAGGCCGGTGAAGATGCCCTCGCGGCGCTGGCCGGTGACGGCCGCGTCGTCGTCGATGAGGTCGGGCAGCATGGCGAACGGGAACACCTGCAGGCCGGCGAAGCCGACCCCGAGCAGCCCGACCTGCGCGGCCACCAGCGCCAGCCGGCCCTCGGCCGCGCTGAGCAGGCTGAGCGCGAACGCGGCGAACACGAGGACCGCGGCGATGTAGCCGACGCGCTTGCCGAACCGCCGCGACACCGCCATCCACAGCGGCATGGCGACGATCGCCGGGCCGACCAGCGACACGAACAGCACCGTGACCGCCTCTTCGCCGCCGCGCAACGTGTAGTGGCAGAAGTACGGCACCGCGGCCAGGATGGCGCCGATGCCGATGCTCTGCACCGCGAAGCCGACCAGCAGCCGACGGTACGGCCGGTGCGACAGGGCCACGCGGATCTGCTCGCGCAGCCCGGTGGTCTCGGCGGGCGCGGGCAGCTGCGGCGCGTCGCGGGTGCCGAAGAACGCGACCAGCATGGCGACCGCGGCGATGATCGCCAGAGTCACCGCCATGACCTGGTAGCCGGCCGGGCCGCCGCTGTTGGCCTTGATCAGCATCGGCGCCAGCGCGCCGCCGGCGAGGATGCCGATCGGCAGGAAGGCCATGCGATGGGCGACGACCCGCGTGCGTTCGTGGTAATCGGCCGTCATCTCGGCCGGCATCGAGGCGTAGGGGATCTGAAACAGAGTGAAGGCGCCGGTGGCCCAGATGAAGGCCAGCAGCACCCACGCGAAGCTGAGCGACGGATCGCCGACCGGGGCCGAGAACAGGGCGATGAAACCCGGCGGCAAGAGCAGCGCGCCGGCCAGCAGGAACGGCCGGCGCCGGCCCCAGCGCGAGCGCGTGCGGTCGGACCAGGCGCCGACCAGCGGGTCGGTGGCGATGTCCCAGATCCGCGGCAGCAAGATCGCCAGGCCGGCGAGGCTCGCGGCCACGCCGAGCGTGTCGGTGAGGTAAAACAGCAGCAGCAGGCCGGGCACGGTGCTGAACAGCCCCGAGCCGATCGAGCCCGCGGCGTAGGCCAGGAGCAGGGGGCGCTTCAAGGGCGAGCTCGACACGCGCCGACCTTACCACAGCGAGCCCGCGCGTCACCTGTCTTTGGGGACATATATGCAATGTGTCTGCGCCGGCTGCCCGCGCTGCTGGCCGTGCTCGTCGCGTGCGCGACCCTGACGCACGCGCCCGTGGCCGCGGCCCGCAAGGAGAAGATCAAAAAACCGAAGAAGCCGAAGGGCCCGCCGAAGCCGGAGCGCATCGAGATCGGCGCGCTGCCGGCCCTCAGCTACGACAGCGACCTCGGGCTCGGCTTCGGCCTCATCGCCAGCGTGGCCCGCTTCTCGCCCGGCTATCGCCCGTACCGCTGGCGCCTCGAATTGCTGCTGTCGGCCAACGCCAAGCGCGCCCCGGGCAGGGGCATCGAGGTGCCGTTCCACGACGACTACCTCAACATGGACTTCCCCGGGCTCGCCGGCGACCGCCTGCGGATCACCGCGCGCGTCGGCTTCCGCAAGTTCGCCAACACCGGCTATTACGGGTTCGGCAACGACTCGGCGGCGACCGAGCCGTGGGAGGGCATCGACCCCGACCAGGACCTGATGGCGTATCAGGCGGCGCGCCGCTACCACCGCTTCGATCACATCTATCCGCTGCTGCTGTTCAACGCCCGCATCAAGGTGTGGGACCGCTCGACGGCGCTGCAGCGCCGCCGCATCGAGGCGCTGGTCGGGCTCAACACGACCTACAACATCGTCCGGCCGTACCCGGGCAGCCTGCTCGAGCAGGACATCGCCCTCAAGGCCACGGAAACGCCCGACGGCAAGGCGCTGGGCAACCTGCTCCAGGGGACAGATCCACACGCGCTCGTGGTCCTCAGCGCCGGCGCGCTGTTCGACACCCGCGACCACGAGTACACGCCGACCCGCGGCACCTTCACCGAGCTGACGGTCCGCGCCTCGCCCGGGGTCCAGCAGGGCCTGCGCTACGCCGCGTTCACGATCAACAGCGCGTGGTACAAGTCGTTCATCGGCGAGTACCTGTCGTTCGCGATCCGCGGGGTCGCCGACGTGATCGCCGGCGACGCGCCGTTCTACGAGCTGACGCGCTTCGGCGCGCTGATGCCCCGCGACGGCCCGGGCGGCGGCTGGTCGCTGCGCGGGGTGCCGCGCCAGCGCTACGCCGGCAAGATCAAGCTGATCCAGAACCTCGAGATCCGCAGCATGTTCTGGAAGTTCACGATCAAGAACAACCACTTCGCCGTCGGCGCGGTCGCGTTCCTCGATGCTGCGCGGATCTGGGCCGACTTCGGGCGGACCGAGCTCGGCGGCGTGGGCATCGACGGCGGCACCTTCAAGCTCGGCACTGGCGGCGGCCTGCGCGTGCGCTGGGGCGAGACCTTCCTGGTCCGCTTCGACGGCGCCTACTCGCCGACCGACAAGACGCAGGGCTTCTACGTCGACGTCGGCCACGTGTTCTGAAGGACAGGTTCTCAGGGCTTCAGGGCGGGGTCGGCGACCATGGCGATCTTGGCGACGCCCGCGGTCTTGGCCCGGTCCATGACCTCGATGACGCGGGCGTACTCGACGCTCGCGTCGGCCTTGACGTGGAGCGAGAGGCCGGGCTGGGCGCCGAGGTGCTCGCGCAGCAGGGCCTCGAAGCGGTCGAGGTCGACGGCCTCGTCGCCGACGCGCAGGCCGTCGGCCCTGACCTCGACGACGACGCTGGTCGGCGGCGCGTTGGTGCTGGCCGGCGGCAGCGACGGGAGCTTGGCGATCTGCTCGAGGCGGCGCCGCTCCTCGTCGAAGGACTTCATGCGCGCCGTCAGGGCCGCGGTCTCCGCCTCGAGGCGATGCACCCGGTCCTCGAGCGCCTGGACGCGGGTCTTCTGCGCCTCGACGGCCTTGGAGTCGCAGGCGAGGAGCGGGAGGCCGAGGCCGAGGAGCAAGGCGCGCGGGCGAGGCATCGCCGCCAACATCGCACGTTTGGGTCCCCGGCGGTATCGGCCTTACATGTCCCCGGGGACAGCAACGGCGCGGCGAGCGGCCGCGCCCGCGCTCAGCGGATGCGCGCGACGATCCACGCGACGATCTCGGCCAGCACGCCCTCCTTGCCGTAGTCGGCGAGCAGGTCGTGGTAGTGGCCCTCGTACAGCTTGAGCGTCTTGTCCGTCGAGCCGGCGGTGTCGTAGAAGCGCTGGCTGCCGCGCGGCAGGGTCACGCGGTCCTCGGTGCCGTGGAGGATGAACACCGGCAAGGTGATCAGCGGGAACTCGCGCTTGAGCCGCTCGTCGGCGCGGACCATCTCTGCGACGGTGTACGCCGGGTAGCCCATGCGCTCGATCAGCGGGTCGTTCTTCATCGCCTCGACCACCGCGGGGTCGCGCGAGAAGCCCTCGTCCTCGAGCTTGAGCACGTGGGCGTGCGGGGTGATGTGGCTCAGGCCCTTGAGCACCGCGAGCACGAAGTCGGGGGCGGGCACCTCGTGGGCGAAGCTCTCGCAGATGAAGCCCGCGAGCTCGCTCTGGTGCTCGAGCGTGTAGACGCTGGAGATCACGCCGCCGGCGCTGTGGCCGAGCAGGAACACCTGGAGGCCGGGGTTGCGCGCCTTGGCGAGCTTGACGAGGGTGTGGACGTCGCCGACGTAGTCGCCGAACTTGCCGACCTCGAGCCGGTCGCCCTCCGACACCCCGTGGCCGCGCAGGTCGAGCGCGTAGACGGCGAACCCCTGCTCGGCGAGCTGGCCGCCGGCCCACTCGTAAAGGCCGCCGTGGGCCTTGAATCCGTGGACGATCACCACGACCGCGCGCGGGTTCGCGGGCTGCCACGAGCGCAGGTGCAGCTGGGTGCCGTCGTTGGCTGCGAACTTCTCTTGCTTCATCTCGACGTTCCTTGTGATTGAGGGCGACTCACGCATCGCCGAGCGTCAGCGTGGCAGGACCTGCTGCGCAGGCATGGGAGTCGTACCCGTATCGCCGCGTTCTCGGGCCGGGAAAACCCGACCAAGGTCGGGTGCCGCGAATCGACCGCGCGCCGGCGCAGAACCTCCGGAAAGCTGCTTCCGGGGAGCGATACGGGGTAAGCTCCGAGGGGTTCCATGAGTCTCACTTTGCGCGGGCCTGCGGGTGACATTCGTGTCGATGACGGCGACGGCGGCGAGCCGCGGCTGGCGCGGACGCACAGCGACGCGTGGGGCATCGCCACGCTCGAGCACGAGTGGTCGCTGCGCGACGACCTCGACGCGTCGCTCGCGTTGCGCCCGCTGACGCTGGTGCGCGAGGGCGAGGCGGTCACTCTGACGGTCGCCGACCCGGGCGGGCGCTCGCTCGCCGACCTGCTCGGCGCGCCGTGGGAGGTCGCGGCGAGCCTGCGCGTGGCGATCGGCCTCGCCACCGCGCTGGTGCGGCTGCACGCGCGAGGCCTCGCGCACAACGACGTCCGCGCGGGCAACGTGTGGACGAACGCGGCCACCGGCGAGTGCTGGCTGACCGGCTTCGGCGCGGCGGCGCGGCTCGGCGCGGTCGTGTCCGATCGATCGATCGACGTGCGTTGTGACCTTCGCGGCTGCGGCTCGCTGCTGCACGAGCTGCTCGTCGGATCGCCTTCGCAAACTGCGGAGCGCGACCACGAGCGAACGACGGCGCTCGAGCGGATCGTCGCCCGCCTGAGCGAGCGCGACGGGGCCGGTTACGCGACCGCCGGGCAACTGCTGGCGGACCTGCGGCGCTGCGCGGCGGCGAGGCAGCGCCACGGTCGCATCGAGCCGTCGCGGCTCGACGTCGACGACGCGCCCGACGCGTTCGCCCGCCCCGGCGCCGACGAGCTGCTGGCGATCATCGACGCGGTCCCGGGCCTCGTGTGGCGGGCGCGCGCCGAGGGTGCGATCGACTTCTCGAGTCGAGGCTGGCGCGGTTACGCCGGCAAGGGCGACGCGGAGCTGCACGGGTGGGCGTGGGCGATGAGCGACCTGATCCACCCGCTCGACCGCGCGGCCTTGGTGGAAGCGTGGGCGCGGCTGCTCGCGTCCGGCGAAGAGGGGCGTTTGGAGGCCCGCCTGCGCCGCTTCGACGGCCACTACCGGTGGTTCCAGATCCACGCGGTGCCGCTGCTCGACGCCCGCGGCGAGGTCGCGACGTGGTGGGGCCTGGGCAGCGACATCGAGGAAGAGAAGCAGGCGCGCGCGGGCGCGGCCGGCGAGCAGCGCTTGCTGGCGATGATCGTGCGCGGCGAGCCGACGTCGGCGATCCTCGAGGGCGTGGTGCGGCTGGTCGAGTCGAGCGCCTCGGGCCTGCGCGCGTCGATCCTCCTGCTCGACCCCGAGACCGCGACGATGCGCCACGCGGCCGCGGTGAGCCTGCCGCGAAGCTACGTCGAGCGGATCGACGGCACGCCGATCGGGCCCGCGGCGTTCGCCTGCGGCACCGCGGCGTGGCGCCGCGAGCCGGTGTTCGTCACCGACATCGCCACCGACCCGCTCGGCGCGCTGTTCCGCGAGCACGCCCTCGCTCACGGTTTGCGCGCGTGCTGGTCGATCCCGCTGCTGGCGACCGACGGCAGGGTACTGGGCGCGTTCGGCATCTACGCCGGCGAGCCCCGCGGACCCGGCCCGTTCGAACTCGAGCTGCTCGAGCGGTGCGCCCGCGTCACCAGCATCGCCATCGAGCGCAGCCAGTCGGACGAGGCGCTGAAGCGCAGCGAGGCCTACCGCATCGAGGCCGAGCGGCTCAGCCGCACCGGCAGCTTCGGCTTCGACCTGCGCAGCCGCGAGTTCAACTTCTCCGAGGGCATCAGCGAGCTCGTCGGCCTGCCGCGCTCGCCCCGGCCGACCTTCGCCCAGGTGGCCGCGCGGGTCCACCCCGACGATCGCGAGCGCATCGCCGACCTCGTGCGGCGGACGCTGCGCTCGGGCGGCGACTTCGACTACGAGCACCGGCTGGTGATGGACGACGGCGCGGTCAAGTTGATGCGCGTGGTCGGTCGCTCGCGCATCAACGCCGACGGCAACTTCGAGCTCGTCGGCGCCGCGACCGACATCACCGCGAGCCGGCGCGCGGGCGACGAGCTGCAGCAGGCGCAGGCGGCCCTGGCCCACGTCGCGCGGGTCACCACTCTGGGGGAGCTGGCGGCCTCGATCGCCCACGAGGTCAATCAGCCGCTGGCGGCCATCACTGCCGACGCCGGCGCGGCGCTCAACTGGCTGGCCGCCGCGAAGCCTTCGCCCGAGCGGGCGCGCGAGTCGTTGACCGCGATCATCGACCACGGCGAGCGCGCGAGCCAGGTGCTGCAGCGGATCCGCTCGCTCCTGTCGCGCTCGACCCCGAGCCACCACGCGTGCAACCTCAACGACGTGGTCCGCGACGTCGTCCCGCTGGTGGCGCCGCAGCTGACGCTCCACGGCGTCGTGATCCAGCAGGCGCTGCTGCGCGACCTGCCGCCGGTGATGGGCGATCCGGTGCAGCTGCAACAGGTGGTGTTGAACCTGCTGGTCAACGCCGGCGACGCGAGCAAGGACGTGCCGCGAGAGCGCCGCCGCGTGGTGATCCACTCGTTCGTCGAGCGGCGCGAGAGCGGCTCGTTCGTGCACGTCGCGGTCGAGGACGCGGGCGTCGGGCTCGGCGGCGGGGCCGACCGCGCGCGCCTGTTCGACGCCTTCTACACCACCAAGGAGAACGGCCTCGGCATGGGCCTGTCGATCAGCCGCTCGATCATCGAGCGCCACGGCGGCAAGTTGTGGGGAAGTGCCAACGAGACCCACGGCGCCACGTTCCAGTTCGCCATCGAGGCCGCCCAGGTCTGAGCGATCGGTCGCGCCACGAGCCCGCGAATGCGGCGGGCGCAGGCACCCGACCTTGGTCGGGTGTTCTGGCGCGGACATGACTGCGATACATCCGTGTCCGATGTCCAAGCCCAAATTGACGCATGCGACGGGTGCGCCCGTGGTCGACAATGTCAACATTCAAACGGCGGGTCCGCGCGGGCCGGCGCTGCTGCAAGACATCTGGCTGATCGAGAAGCTCGCGCACTTCGACCGCGAGGTGATCCCCGAGCGACGCATGCACGCCAAGGGCTCGGGCGCGTACGGCACGTTCACCGTGACGCGGGACATCACGCGCTACAGCCGGGCCAAGCTGTTCGCCGAGGTTGGCAAGCAGACGCCGGTGTTCATGCGCTTCTCGACGGTCGCCGGCGAGCGCGGGGCCGCCGACGCCGAGCGTGACATCCGCGGCTTCGCCGTCAAGTTCTACACCGAAGAGGGCAACTGGGACATCGTCGGCAACAACACGCCGGTGTTCTTCTTCCGCGATCCGCTGCGCTTCCCCGACCTCAACCACGCGGTCAAGCGCGACCCGCGGACCGGCATGCGCAACGCCGACAACAACTGGGACTTCTGGAGCGCGCTGCCGGAGGCGCTCCACCAGGTGACGATCGTGATGAGCGAGCGCGGCATCCCCCGCAGCTATCGCACGATGCACGGCTTCGGCAGCCACACCTTCAGCCTGATCGACGCCGCCAATGAGCGCGTGTGGGTCAAGTTCCACTTCGTCAGCCAGCAGGGCATCGACAACCTGACCGACGCCGAGTCGGAGGCGGTGATCGGCAAGGACCGCGAGAGCCACCAGCGCGACCTGTTCGAGAGCCTCGAGGCCGGCCGCTTCCCGCGCTGGAAGTTCTGCATTCAGGTCATGACCGAGGCGCAGGCGCGCTCGCACAAGCACAACCCGTTCGACCTCACCAAGGTGTGGCCGCACGGCGACTATCCGCTGATCGAGGTCGGCGTGCTCGAGCTGAATCGCAACCCCGACAACGTGTTCGCCGAGGTCGAGCAGGCCGCCTTCTCGCCGGCCAACATCGTCCCCGGGGTCGGCTTCTCGCCCGACAAGATGCTGCAGGCGCGCCTGTTCTCGTACGGCGACGCGCAGCGCTACCGCCTCGGCGTCAACTTCAACCAGATCCCCGTCAACGCCCCCAGGTGCCCGTTCCACAGCTTCCACCGCGACGGCGCGATGCGGGTCGACGGCAACCTCGGCGCGACCAAGCACTACTGGCCCAACCGCCACGGCGAATGGGACGACAACCCGGGCGCCGGCGAGCCGACGCTCGCGGCCTCCGGCGACGTCGCGCACTGGGACCACCGCGTCGACGAGGACCACTGGGAGCAGCCCGGCAACCTGTTCCGCTTGATGACCCCGGGGCAGCAGCAGGCGCTGTTCGCCAACACCGGCCGCTCGCTCGGCGGCGCCTCGCTCGAGGTGCAGCGGCGACACGTCGCCAACTGCACGAAGGCCGATCCCGCCTACGGCGCCGGAGTGGCGCGCGCGCTGGGCCTCGACCAAACTGACGCCGCGCCGCCGGCGAACGACAGAAAGGATTGAACCGTCATGGCCACGATCACAGTCAAGGATGGAACGCAGATCTACTACAAGGATTGGGGCACGGGCCGCCCGGTGGTGTTCAGCCACGGCTGGCCGCTGACGGCCGACGCGTGGGAGGACCAGATGGTGTTCCTCGCGGCGCACGGCTTCCGCTGCATCGCCCACGATCGCCGCGGCCACGGCCGCTCGAGCCAGCCGTACGACGGCAACGAGATGGACACCTACGCCGACGATCTGGCGCAGCTGATCGAGCACCTCGACCTGAAGCAGGCGACCTTGATCGGCCACTCGACGGGCGGCGGCGAGGTCACCCGCTACGTCGGCCGCCACGGTACGAAGCGCGTCGCCCAACTCGTGCTCGTCGGCGCGGTGCCGCCGCTGATGCTGAAGACCGAGGCCAACCCCGGCGGCCTGCCGGTCGACGTGTTCGACGGCATCCGCGCCGCAGTCAAGGCCGACCGCTCGCAGTTCTTCAAAGACCTGCCCACGGCGTTCTACGGCGCCAACCGCCCGGGCGGCAAGCTGTCCGACGGCGTGCGCGACAGCTTCTGGCTGCAGGGCATGCAGGCCGGCCTCAAGAACGCGCTCGACTGCATCAAAGCGTTCTCCGAGACCGACTTCACCGAGGATCTGAAGAAGGTCGACGTGCCAACGCTGTTCATCCACGGCGACGACGACCAGATCGTGCCGATCGGCGCGAGCGCGCAGGCGGCCCACAAGCTGGTCAAGGGCTCGCAGCTCAAGGTCTACGCGGGCGGCGACCACGGCCTGCCGACCTCCCAGAAGGACCGCGTCAACGCCGACCTGCTGGCGTTCTTGCAGAGCCGCGCGGCGTCGTGAGCCCGCCAGGAGCCGCACGATGGAGCTGACGTACCTCGGCACCGCGACTCTGGCGATCCGCATCGGCGAGACGCGGCTCCTGACCGACCCTGTGTTCGACGCGATCGGCACCACCTACGACTTCGGCCTGTGGTGTACGCCGCGCTCGTGGTTCGCCAGCGAGAAGCGCTACGAGACGCCGGCGGACCCGGCGTCGCTCGGCCGCTTCGACGCGGTGCTGCTCAGCCATGACCACCACGCCGACAACCTCGACCTCGCCGGTCGCGCTCTGGTGGCCGACGAGGCCCGCGTCGCGCAGGTGATCACCACCATCCCGAGCGCGCGCCGACTGGCGCGGCCGCTGGCGAAGCACGACGCCCCCGGCCGCGGCCTCGGGCTCGGCGCGCGCGCCGTCGGCCTCGCGCCCGACGCCCGCACCCGCGTCGGCCCGCTGACGATCACCGCGATCGTCGCCCGCCACGGCCCCCGCTACGCGCCGCAGGTCCACGAGGTCACCGGCTTCGTCGTCGACGTCGACGATGGACCGCGCGTGTGGATCTCGGGGGACACCGTGATGTTCCCCGCCCTCGCGGCCAGGCTGGCCGAGCTCCGCCGCGAGCGACCGGTCGACCTCGCGGTGGTCCACTGCGGCGCGGTCGGCTTCCCGCACGCGCTCGGGTTCCGCCACGCCCGCTTCACCTTCGACGCGACCGAGGCGATCGCCGCCTGCCGCCTGCTCGACGCCAAGTCGATCCTGCCGATCCACCGCTCCGGCTGGGCCCACTTCCAGCAGCCCGAGACCGACCTCCGCAGCGCGTTCGCGGCCGCGGGTCTGGAGGAGCGCGCGCGCTTCCTCGAGCTCGGCGCGACGCTCACGCTATGATCATAGCTTGAATGGATGCAGCCGACGCGGCGCTCGGCGTCATCCACTGCGCGGGCGTCGCGAAACGCGCGGAACCGTCCGCGGCCGCGCGTGGGTCGTGGTACGCTTCGGCGATGCAGATCGGTCACGGCCCTCCCTCGGTTCGCCAGGCGATGTTCGGTGGTCACGGCGAGGTGCTCGTCTGGGACCTGCTCGCCGGGCAGCCCGCGCCGCCGTTCACGTCGGTGCTCTCGTGCGTGCTCGAGGCGGGCGGCCACGTCGGGCGCCACGTGCAGCAGCGCGACTCGGAGATCGTCATCGGCCTGACCGGCTGCGGAGAGGCCACTGTCGACGGCCGCGCGCAGCCGTTCGGCCCCGGTACGGTGGTGTTCTTGCCGTTCCGCTCGTCGCTCGAGCTGCGCAACGAGCGAGCCGACGCCCCGCTGCGCTACCTGATCGTCAAGGCGACCCCGGCTGCTGCCGAGCCGAAGCCGGCGCCGGCGCGTGACGACGAGCCGCCGGAACAGTGACGGGCGCCCGCGCGACGGACGAACGGGAAAACCGTGGAAGAGGAAGAGAAGTCGTAGTCCGCGCCCGGAGAGTTGAACTCCGAAGGGCTCGCTTATCAGACGAGGTGTGGCACCGTCCACTGACGCGGTAAAGAGACCCGGGCCGCGGCAGCACCCGCGACCCGGGAGAGAGTTGGTCGGAGACCGGGGCGTCGCACCCCGCCTACGTGTTCCCGAAACACGCTTCGCACTCCGCGATTCGTCTCCGATGAGGATTTCTTTCTGCAAAGAAATCGAGGTGGTGCGAGTCGAACGCACAATCTCATGCTCCCCGAGCATGCGGCTTACCCACAAGCCTTCACCTCGTATGAAATGACCCTGCGGAGTGACGATCTCCGGTCTCCGCGTCGAGAGCGCGGAATTCTGCCGTTGAACTACAGGGCCAGGTTATCTGCTGTTTTTAAGAAAATTGCCCACGGAGGGTGTCGAGCCCCCGACCTGCGATTTGTAAGAACGCCGCTCTCCCGTTGAGCTACGCGGGCTTGCGAGACAAAAGACGGCGCGCATCGAAGCGCGCGGGTGGGCTAGAGGGTTCCGCCCCCTCACCTGTGCTGTCACAGAGCACCGCTCTTCTCACGAGCTTTAGCCCAACAGGGGAGCCGGGACTCGAACCCGGTTCGCAGGATTTGGAGTCCCGCATGTCACCATCAACACCTCTCCCCTACAATGATGGAATCGACGAAGCACTCGCGGCAGGAGTCGAACCTGCGTCCCTTGGTTTAGAAGACCAATGCTCATCCGGCTGAGCTACGCGAGCATGGCAGCCCCGCCGGGAGTCGCACCCGGTCCTCGACCTTCGGACGGTCGCGTGCAATCTGATACACTTCGAGGCCAGGCGTCGTAAAAGTACTCTCGGATGGAATTGCACCACCGTCTCAGGTTCCGTAGACCTGGGCCCTATCTTCTAGACCACGAGAGCGAGAAGGATCATCGAACGAGGAGAGTACTCTCGGGTGGAATTGCACCACCGTCTCAGGCTCCGTAGACCTGGGCCCTATCTTCTAGACCACGAGAGCAAGCAAGTGTTGGTCCATCGAGGAATCGAACCTCGTACCTCCTGCGTGTCATGCAGGCGCTCGACCGGGAAGCTCCTGGACCATTTTTTTAAAGAAAGAGCCCCGCCCGGGGATCGAACCCGGCGACTCCGCGCTACGAGGGCGGCGCATCACCATTGATGCTTGGGGGGCAAGAGGTCCCGCGCGGGACCGCGGCGGAGCCCTCGCCGGGTAACGCTCCCGGACTGCGCTACATACCAAGCAGCGCCCTCCCTTGGAGCAAGGGCAAGTTACGGTAGAGCAGCTCCCCGGGGTCGCACCGGGCCCTCGTGGTAGGCAACCACGCGTCTCACTGACAAGACCTGAACTGCAGTTTTCGTTTTAAAGCAGCGCGGCGCGCTGCACGAGAGCCGATGGCAGGAATCAAACCCGCGTCTTCACCTTGGAAGGGTGACGCCCAGTCACTAGGCCACATCGGCGAGAGAACCGTGACACTCATACGAATCACGGAGGAGAAAGATTCACGAAGGATAAGGGACGGAGAGGCTCGAACTCTCCTGGCGAGGTTCAAAGCCTCGCGTAGCACACCGCGCGCGCCCCTGCTCGAGACGCCACCGGCGGGGTTCGAACCCGCGATCTCCTCGCTGACAACGAGGCGGGGACTCCAGCTCCCCTACGGCGGCAAACGGCCTCGAGTCGGCAAGGCCACCGGAATAATGAAAAATATCGCAGATACGAGCTCCCCGAGAGTCGAACTCGGTCGAGCGCACGCGCTCGGCATACGGATTAAAAGTCCGCCCCATTCCCGTCCTGGCCGGAGCCCGGGGTCGATAGAGTATTCATACTTCAATAAAATAACGACGAGCCGAGCTGGTAACGATCCAGCCTGAAGCGGGGTAAGAATCCGCTGGACATCCATCTGTCCCATCGGCCCAAGAGCGGAAGCGGCAAGAATCGAACTTGCATCGAGTGGGCTATGCCCAGGCAGATTAACAATCTGCTGTCCTACCATTGGACGACGCTCCCAGGTGTCGGTGCGAGCACGGCTCCGACCGCCGTGTGTCGTGCTGAGCGCTCGCTGTGACGTAACAGGCGCCGTTACGCCGCCAGTGGACCGCTCGGGTACCGCCCCCGATGTAAACACGAACCTTGCAAGGGTTCGCCAGCGCCTTCGCTCGCAGCCCAATTGTCGTCAAGGGATGGTGCGGCAGGTAACGAACCTGCGTATGGCGCCTTATGAGAGCGCTGCCTGTCACTCGGCCACGGCACCCCTTCGCGCGGCATCGACGAGACGTCGAGGCCGCGGCACGAATTGCGTCGGCTGGTGTCGATCCAGCAAGCCTCGGGTCAGAGCCGAGGGTCGGGGCCGCCCGACGACGCAATCTTCTCTTCCTCTTCCACGATTCAGTTGTAAAACAGCGCGCGTCGAGGACGCGAACCCGGCCCGAGCGGCCGATGCCGGCGTCGTGAGACGCCGACCCGAGGCGTGACCCCGGACTTCCGCACCCGGAAGCGAGGGCGACCTGGAAGAAGCTCGCAGACGAGACGTTGGACCGACGCGCCGCAAACTGAGCGTCTGGCGGCGGTTTGTTTTGCCGCCAGTTGGACGCTCGCCGACTTCGTGGCCGCGGACGATTGCGGTGCTCTACGTCAGCACCCGCGACCACGTCGCCACGGCCTAATACGCTTGCCCATCGCATCGTCGGCGACGGGCTGTTGCGTATCTTTCGTGGTGACGGCGATCGGTGCCATGACGCAGGTCCTTGCCACCACTTGAGCACGCGGCAGGCCAGGAGTCAACCGCGCAGGCAAAGCGCGTGATTTCAAGAGGTTGCCGATTGGGCTCGGGGAGACTCCGGTGCGAAATGCTATCCCATTGAATCGGATTGTATCGATACGTATCGCAGGGCCTCGGCCGCAAGGTCGCCGAGGTTCGGTCCCGCCCTGCGTGCCTCTTGGACGAGGCGCGAATGAGGACGCCACGGGCGAACATGAGCCCGTCGCTGAGGTTGGCAAGGGGCGCTCGGAGTGCAGCGGCCCAGCTTCGAATTCGCTCGCTGCGGCCAAGCCGCGTTCGTGGACGGGCGGCGCGACCTCGAGACCACGGTGATGCTTTTTATAAAAGTGTGTTTCGCGGATGGAGTAAGCCCACCTGCGAAGGATCGGCCAGCAACGCCGGGTCACTTCTGTCGCGTCTCCCGAGACCAGCAGCCCTTCCTCCCACGAGGCGGTTTCGAGGTCTTCGACGAGATGGCCGGGCTTCTCTGAGTAATTCACGAGACAAGTAGATCTTTTCGAATTCGACTCGGAAGGGATTCTTCGCCTCGCGTAGCTCGGCCAGGGATGGACCGCGAAACAGCGAGGAGCCGATCGCGGCGAAGGGCGGGCGAAGAGCCTGAACGAGCTCTCGCAGCGACGACACGCTCTTCTTGGCGCTCTCTTTCATGAGATGGAGCTCGACGGCGTGCTCGGAGAGCGAACATGCCACGGAGCTCAAGCCGAGCCGAGCACGACGCTCGTGTGCGCCTTTCCGGACGAGGCTCCGAGGCGGTTCGAGCAGTAGCTCGATCGGCACCCGGTCTCTCGGCAGATCGCCGAAGCACTCGTCAAGCTCGATATCCGCGCACGACCGAAGCTCGCCTGGCGTCAATGCCTCTTGCACTGTTAGCGCTCGCTTGACTCGCCATCCATAAGCCGTGTGGAATTCGACGATCCCACGTATGCGGCGATCCAACTCATCGCCCGCCAAGAGGGTGATGACCGGCCAGAATTCTCCCTGCCGTCTCATGACGCTCCTTGGACCCCTCCGACGGCCGCCCCCAGATCAGACAGCAGGCGCCGTCCGCGGGCACGTTGCGCAGCCGCGTAGGACCTCCGCGTAGGTTGGATCTCGCTGACGCTCTGCGAGCGAGAGCAGCCACTCGGGCACGCCTTCCAGCGGTTGGATGAGCCCCAGGAGGGCGAGCATCGACGCGCGAATGCCCTCTGGGGCGTCGTCGGTCCAGTCTTCGCGGATCAGGGTGAAGATCCGGCGCTTCTCCTCGGTGGACAGCGTGCCGCCGCACGACGCGAGGAAGAGTGACTTGGCGGTGTTGCTCAAGAGCTCGAAGTAGGGCTCCGCGTGTTGATGACGTTCTGCGTCTCCCACCGCCAGCACTTCCTGTGCAAAAAGTTTGAGCTCGGTGCAGCTCGCGCTGAAACGGATGTCTTCGAAGCGTTCGTCGAGGGATTCGAGCGTCATCGTGGCCTCAAAACGGAGAGTTCTTCAGGGGAATGTGCACGCTGTTGGTGTCCGGGTTGTGATCCCAACGGTGCCAACTCCCTTGCTCGGTCAAGGCGGAGCCGACGCCGCCTTGGACCTTCTCAAGCGTGGTGGTGGGCCCGGAGGCTGCGTTGGAGGTCGGAGAGAGATTGGCGGCAGGATTCGCGCCGTGGCCGTGGCTCCCGTAACGCGTCCCTGCGGGAGAGCGCTTGTCGAATCTGAAGCCGCCAGTCGGAAACTTGCCGGAGTTCGGCCTCCACAGGTTGGAGGGCTTGCCGGGGTTCCAGTCGGCCATGGTCCTGTTCCACTCCATCAGAGATGGATAGTCGATGCTGCCCGTTCGAGCCGGCTTGCCCTGGACCGACGTCGTCACGACCTTCACGAGTTCGGCAGGATCGTCCGGTCGCTTGACGAATCTCCCGTTCTCACTGCGCCACCGCTTCGCTCCGCGACAGAAAGTCTTCTCGAGCCCGAGCGGGTCGAAGGAGCTCAGGGGATCGGGGACGTAGGCGTAGAAGGCGAGGCCTGCCGCGAGGCCCAGCGGATCCTGGCTGATGTACTGGCCGGCCTCGGGGTCGTAGTAGCGGAAGCGGTTGTAGTAGAGGCCGGTCTCCGCGTCTTCGTATTGGCCGGCGTAGCGGAACGGGCAGAAGTTTCGTTCGCCCGCGAGGTCGCGGACGCGGCCGTGAATGTCGAGTTCTGCGGACCAGACCGGGCGTCCCTCGGTGTCGAAGGCCGCCATCGGGGTGCCGAGGTGATCGGCGACGAGGCTGGCAGCCTCATGTTCGCGCGAGGACAGGCGCGCGACGGGCGTGAAGGTGGCGGGCTCGAAGATCCAGGTGAGCAGTTCGAGAGCTTCGGAGCTCGGAAGATGCCCGCTGTTGTCGAGCGTTCGCTCGTTCGCCGGATCGGTGGGCGAGCGCGGCTGCAACTCGAGCGCGTCCGGCGAGAGGGTCCACTCGTGGAGTGGGACGTCGCCGTCCCACAGCCAGCGGGTGCGTCGATAGTTTTCCTTAGAAGACTTGCTGGTGCGGCGGCCGAGCGCGTCGTACGTGAAGGTGAGGCGCTCACCATCGGGGCGGCGCACTTCGGCCAGGTTGCCGCTGGCGGTCCAGCGGTAGAGCCATGTGCCGGCTCCATCGACCTTTTTGATGAGGTTGCCTTCGCAGTCGTACTCGAAGGCGGTGCCCTCGGTTTTCAAGAGCTGGCCGGCAGGGCCGTAGGTGCGGCGGCGGCGTTCGTCGTCGCGGAAGAGGTTGCCGGCCGCGTCGGGGAGGCGCAGTTCCACCTGTCCCTGGGGATAGGTCGCGGAGACGAGGAAGCCGCGCTCGTCATGCTCGTATTCGACGGCGCCGCGGTAAAGGTCGTCGACGCGGCCGAGGCGCGCGCCGGTGGTCCAGGTGTGGCGCCGACGATGATGCGCGAAGGTGTGCGTGCGAGCGCCGAGGCGCGCGGGAGTGAGGTGCTCGATGGTGTGCTCGGTGGGCAAGCCGAGCGGGTCGTGCTGCCAGCACGAACGGATGCCGCCGGGGAGGTCGCGCTGCGACTCGAGCCCGCCGGCCTCGCGGCGAAAGGTGGCCGACCACGCGCGCTCGCCGGCATCGATCCGCAGGACGGCGCCCATCACGTCGCGCGAGAGCTGCACGCGCGCGCCGAGGGACGAGCGCAGGCGCGAGCGCAGGCCGTCGGGGCCGAGCTCCTGCGCGACCCAGTGTTCGCCCTGCGCCTCGCGGACGACGCGCCCGAGGGCGTCGCGCTCGAAGCGGACGATGACCGGCTCGGCGTCGGGCTCGACATGCACGGCCTCGAGCATGGCACCGTCGACGCGGTAGGTGAAGACGTCGCTGCTGCCGTCCGAGTGGAAGACGCCGGTGAGTTGACCGGCGGCGTCGCGCGTGAAGGCGGTGCGGAGGCCGCCGGGACGGAAGACCTCGGTGACACGCCCTGCCAGGTCGCGGCGGTAGATCCGTCGCAGCCCGTCGAAGCCGTGCTCGGCCTTGATGTCACCCGCGGGGTCGAGCTCGAAGCGATAGACCGCGCCGGCTTCGTTGGTGATCGCGGTGAGCCGCTCCTCGGTGTCGTGGGCGAAAACCACGGTGCTGCCGGCCTCGGTGCGGGCGACGAGGCAGCCCATGCCGGTGTAGGTCATGCTGACGTCGCGGCGGGCGTCGCTGACCTTCAGGACTTGTCCTTCGGGATCGTAAGAGTAGGTGCAGAGGTCGCCGTCGGGGAGCTCGACGCCGACGAGGCGATCGAGCAGGTCGTAGTGGCGGCGCTCGAGGTTGCCGCGCGCGTCAGTCCATGCGACGGGACGTCCGCGGCGGTCGTACGCCCACTGCTCGGTGGTGCCGTCGGGGCGCTGCACGCGAGTGAGATCGCCGGCGGCGTCGTGGACGAACCGCACCGCGCGGCCGGCGGGGTCGATCACCGCGGCGGGGTGCAGGCTTTCGTAGAGGTAGGTGGTCGTCTGCCCGAGCGGATCGGTGCGGGTGGCGAGGCGACCCCGCACGTCGTGGGTGTAGCGCCAGCGTCCGCCGAGAGCGTCGACCGCGGTGAGCGGGAGCCCGGTCGCGCCGTATTCGACGCGGAGCTCGGCGCCGTCCGGACCGACGACGCGGGTGCAATTGCCTCGGGCATCGTACTCGTAGCGGGTGACGTGGCCGAGCGGATCGATGTCGGCGGTCTTGCGCAGGTGCTCGTCGAACTCGAAGCGGGTGATACCGCCGCGCGGGTCGGTGATCTTCACGACCTCGCCGCGACCGCCGGCGACGTAGACGGTGGGCTCGCCGCACGAGTTGGTGACGACGGTGACGCGGCGCTGCTTGTCGTAGACGAGGGTATGATCATAGATGCCGCCGTCGCCCCAGGTGTGAACGCAGGCGGCCCCGGGCTCGGGGCCGTCGTATTCGAAGTGGAAGCTGAGGCCCGTCCGCAACGTGTGGCGGACGAGGCGGTGACGATGGTAGGCGTACCGGGTGGTCTGACCGAGGGCGTCGACGACCTCGGTGAGGTCGCCCTCGGGCGAATAACGGTGCTCCAGGTGGCGGACGAGGCCCTCGCGGTCGGGGTGCGGGGCGAAGATGCGGTGCAGGCGGGACTGGCGATCATAGGCGAGGCGGTACTCGCGGCCGGCGCTGTCACCGATCCGATGCAGGCGAGCGCGGGCGTCGTAGTCGCAGACAATCGAGTGACCGGCGAGGGTGCGCACTGCGACGAGGCGGGCATGACCGAGTTCGGTGGAGGTGTCCCCGGGGACAGGCGCGAAGTCGTGCAGGCGACCCGCGGCGTCCTCGATGGTGTAGCGGCCGTCGCCGTCGCTCGAGAGGGTCAGGCGGTTGCGGGGGTCGAACAGCCGTAGCGGTCGATCGACGCGCGCGTCGCGAGGGAGCTCGAAGCAGAGCTCGCGGCCGTCCTCGGCGCGGTAGACGAACTGCCGGTTCTCGCGCCAGACCGCCTGATCGAGGCTGTGCGACCAGCCGTGGCCGATGACGGAGTCGCGGGTGCTCCAGGTGGAGCTGTAATTGCGCTCGAAGCCGAAGCGGAGCGGGCCGGTGAGCTCGAGGTCGATGTCGTCGGTGATGACGCGGCCGGCGATGACGTCGACCGGATGACCGGTGAGGAAACAATCCTGCTTGTGCAGAGTGTTGTCGATCCGCCCGGGTTTGAAGTTCCCGCGGGCCCGGGCGTGCAGCGCGTCGGCGAGGTTTTGATCGCGCGTCCTCGACTTGAGACCGCGCGCGAGTTTTCCCAGGGCGCCGATTGCTACGCGCCAGGGGGACATGGGGAAGCCGCCGATCTGCACGTCCGAGGCGCCGGTGATGATGGCGCCGAAGCACGGCGGCGTGCCGGGGTCCTTGCCCATGAGGAGGCGCGCCGCGAGAGCGACGGCGTCGACGGCGGTCTGGGCCGCTTGCGTGGTCGCGCCGAGGGCGAGTCCAGCGCTGACCTCGGTCATCGCGGCGGCCATCGTGGTATCGCCGGCTGCCGCGTATTCGCGGCTGTCTCGCGCGCACGCGCGCGATTGCTGGTGCTGCAAGACCGCAGACGCGGCGCCGAGGGCCAGCGGGAGGCTGGTCAAGGCGCTTGCGGCCACTTTGGCGGCGGCGCGGGCGGGCGGCAGCGGGGTCTGGCAATGGCGGGTGATGTCGAGCGATCGCGCGGCCCGGCCGCCGCCGATGAACACTTTGCTCGAGCCCGTCATCACCTGAAACGGAGGTGCAAGCGAGCCGCAGGTGATCGAGAGGCCGAGGTCGCCGGCGCGCGCGGCCGGGAGACCGCCGATCAGGACGGAGGTGCAGCCGCCGAGCATGACCGGGCCGACGCTCGGCAACGGAATGGGCATGGCGGGCGGATGCGAGTGCAGGTGCGGGGCGCCGAGGTGGAGCGAGGCGAGGGTGGCGGCAGGCAGCGGCGGAACCGCGGCGCCCACCGGGGCGGTGAGCAGGGCGAAGCCGGTGCCGAGGAGCTCGACGGGGATGTTGAGCAACGCGAGGCTGCCACCGATGAGGCGGGTGGCAGTGGCGAGCGGGGTCTCCTGGTCGCGTTGTCGCTGCTCGGCCGGCGAGCGCGGGGCGATGAACGGCGCGGCGCGGACGTCGACGACCTCGTAGAGGGCGCTCAGGATCCCTCCGGTCTCGTCGCTTGCGACGGACGTGTTCCGGGCGGGACGGATCTGGCCGCCGACGATCAGCATGGCCGGGCCTCCTGCAAACGTGCGGCGACGGCCGCCTGTTCTTCGAGACAGGCGCGATGCCGGGCGCGATCGCTGGGTTGGTGATGGGAAGCCAGGCGGCCGAGGATGCTGTGGAGCCGCTGCGGGTAGTCGATGGCGCGGCAGAGCTCGGCGGCGTCGTTCCACACGCGGACGGCCTGCGTGCCGGCGCCGCGGGCCCCATGGCATACACCGAGCGACTCCTGCACGTCGGCGCGGGTGTGCGGCCGCAGCAACTTGGCGGCGAGCGTGTCGGACAATTGATAATAGCCCTCGGCGTCGAGGTGCTGGGCGAGGGCGAGGCAGGTGTCGGCCAGGGCGACGGCGAGCTGCAGGGTCACCGGAAAGGCCGGGGTCGCGGCTGCTTCGAGCAGCGCGGTCTCGTAGGTCCGGCGGGCCTGAACAAAATCGCCGCGAGCGCGCTGGACGTCGCCGAGGCCGGCCCGCGCGAGGGCGGCCAGGGCAGGGCTGCCCGTGCGGGCGTGGAACTCGGCGCAGCCGCAGAACTTCTGCTCGGCGTCGGCGAGCCGGCCGTGGCCGAGGTCGAGCCAGGCGAGCTCCATGAGCGCCTGGATCCGCGCAGCCGCCGGACGCTCGGGGTCGCGGACGGCTGCGGCGGCGGCGGCGACGGCGTCCTCGGGCGTGAGGTCGAGGCTGTATGCGAGGACATGTTCATCGAGACATGTCTTCGCGGCGGTGAAGTGCGCGGGACGAGCCCGATCGTCGCGCAGCACCAGGCGCACGCGCGGGTGCTGTGAGGCGCGCAGCAGCGGCTCGGCGAGCTCGAGGCAGAAGTCGGCCGGCAGTCGGGAGGGAAGGAGGGCGATGACGAGGCGGTGATCGCCCGGCGGGAGCAGAGCGAGGATGTGGTCCACCAGCGCGCGGAGGCGCGTGGCCGGGGCGGCAGCGGGGTCGCGCGCGAGGGCAGGCAGGTCGGGCAGCGCGGCGCCGGGGCCGAGCTGCTCGGCGAGGTTCGCCTGCTGCACCGCGAGGTTGTCGGCGAGGGCGTCGACGAGCGCGGAGGTGGAGGGTGCGGCGTCGGTGAAGGTCAGGAAGAGGTCGGAGTCGGAGCGCTCGTCGAGGCGGGCGAGGACCTGGGCGACGTAGAGCGTCTCGACGTCGTCGCAGGCGACGACGAGGACACCCGGGAGGTCGCGCTCGACGAGGCCGGCAAGCAACGATTCGAGCTCGGTGAGGACGGCTTGCATGCGGGACCTCAGTTGATCTTGATGAGCGCGCCGGTGATCTCGTGGATCCCGATTGCAGCGCTGGTGATCCGCGGCGCGGAGATGGTGACGCCGGCGGGATCGAGGGTGATGCTGGTGGCGCCGACGCTGAGGACGATCTTTTCCAATGCGGACAGGCGGATCGTGCCGCCGCTGATGTCGACGAGCTGCGGGCTCGTCACGCACACCTCGTTCGGCGCGGAGATCTCGACCTTGGTGGTCTTCGAGCTCATGGTGACGTCGGTGTGGCCCCTCAGGGCGAGGGTCTCCTTCCAGGCGATCAGCTCGGTCTGGGTCTCGCCCTGGAGCGAGAGCAGGGAGTCGTGCGAGCGGAGCAGCATCTGCCCGCTGCTGATGAGGTGCATCCGGCCATGGCGCGAGGAGAGCTCGACGTCCAGCTCGGCGGTGGTCGTATGGCCGCCGCGGTGCACCTCTACGGCATCGTTGCCGTGTTCGACGATGACCTTGTGATCGCCGCGCACCGTGGTCGTGCACTTGCCCTCGAGGACTTCGGTGTTCAGGTCGCCTGTGCAGACGGTGACACCGGCGGGGCCGCCGACCGCGAGCCAGTGGCGTCTATGGACCCGGATGTCCTGAGAGCCGAGGATTTCGACGAACTGGTCGCTACCGACCGTGCTCTTGTGGTCGTGCCGGACGACCTCCCGCAGGTTGCGCTGGGCGTGGACGAAGATCTCCTCGCGGCCGCGGGCGTCCTCGACCCGCAGCTCGTTGAAGCCGTCGCCGCCGGGCGTGCTGTCCGATTTGAAGGTGGTGCGCGTCTTGTGGTCGGGCAGCGCGTGCGGCGGGCGGTTGAGGCTGTTGTAGACGCAACCGGTGACGAGCGGGCGATCGGGGTCGCCGTCGATGAACTCGACGAGGACTTCCATGCCGACGCGCGGGATGGAGATGGCGCCCCAGCCGGCGCCGGCGCTGGCCTGGGCGACGCGGATCCAGCAAGACGCGGTGTCGTCGGGCGGGGAGCGGCGATCCCAGTGGAAGCGGACCTTGACCCGGCCGTGTTCGTCGGTGTGGATCTCCTCGCGCGGCGGGCCGACGACGATCGCGGTGTGCGGGCCGTACACGCGCGGACGCGGCGGAGCCTGGGGCGCGCGCCAGGGCCGGTCGGCGCGGACGCACTCGAAGGTGTTGACGTAGCGCGGCTCGGTAGCGCCGCTGGCGAACTGGTCCTGCTCGGGGGCGTCGCCGCGGTGATGGACGCGGATGATGAGGTGGTCGCCGTCGAGCTGAGGCCGCGGGAGGCCGCGCAGGGCGACGGTGTGGCCGGGGAGCATCTCGAGGACGTCACTCTCGCCGAGGCCGAGCTCGGCGCCAGCGCGGTGCGCCTCGAGCTCGCGGCGGGCGCGGGCGCGGCCGTCGTCGTGTTGAAGGCGATGCTCGTCGTGGTGATGGCGCGTGCGGACCCGACCCCGAGCGTCTCGGCCGTCGTCGACGCGGTGATACGGGGCGGACTCGACGTCGCGCCAGTCCCAGTCGCGCTGCTCGACCGCGGTGGTGGTGAGCCGGCCGTGCCAGTCGAAGGCGGCGAGGGACTGACAGCGCGCGGCCCCGGTGTGCCTGGCGACGTAGGGCACTGCGCGGAGCGGGAGCTCGAGCTCCTGGGCGCGCGTGGTGCTATCGAAGATGACGAGGGTCTCGCCGGAGCGATCGGCGGCGTGGGTGAAGAACCAGACGAGGCCCTCCTCGTGCATGAGGCGAGCGGCGAATTCGAGGTCGGACTCGCGGTACTGGACGCAGTACTCGCGGGGGCGGTGCGTGGCCTCCTCGACGCGCATGTCGAGGCCGGCACCGAGGTCGCGCAGGGCGGTCGCCAGCACTTCGCGGAGGATCTGCGGGGCCGTCCGGTCCTGCCAGAATCGCGTGTCTGTCTGTTGGGACAGGAGTTGAAGGGCGGGCGCGACCTCGAGGCGCAAGGCCAGGCGACCGGAGAAGACGCCGAGAGTGCGGGCCTGGGTGACGAGGCCGTGGACGAGGCGGCCGTCGACGCCGCGGCAGAGCTCGAGGGTGCAGCGGGCGCCGAGGAGCGCGGGGACGTCGAGGTCGACGCTGGCGGTGAGGAGGTCGACCGCGAGCGAATAGGGCTCGCAGAGGGCCTCGCGGAGGGTGAAGCGACGGACGTGCCATTCGACGGCCGGGGCTTCTTCACAGGTGAAATAGAACTCGGCCGGTGGGAGCGGCTCGGAGCCGAGAGTCGCCTGGGGATCGGGATTCAAGAGGAGCATGAGCGTGGAGGGCGATCCCGCGCGGGACCGCCGAGGCACGCTCGTGCAAGGTCGAGGCCGAAGGCCTGCAGGGGCCTGGGCGGCGATTTTTAAGCGTCAGGCGGCAGGGAGAGTTGGGGTGGCCAACCGTGGTTGGGACGTCCAGTTGGGCCCCGCTGCTCCGGGGACCGCCGGCGTGTTCGGCGAATCGCGTGCCGCCCGGATCCGCTGCCATGATGGCATTTCGTGGCCCGTATGCGTGGTCTTCAGAATGGGCCCTGGGGTCGAGGTATTCGACCGCAGGGCCCCATACTACCCCTTGGGTCGCGTCACATCGGGACGGCGCAGATCGTGGTGTCGATGCGGAAGTTCGACTGCACGGTGTGGCGCTCGGCGTGGAAGACGTCGAGGGGGTACGTGTTGCCGAGCTCGAGGCCGAGGTCGTCGAGGTCGACGGTGCCGGTCGCCACGCCGTGGACGCCGCCGAGGTCGATGACGAGGTCGCCGTCGATGAAGACCCACACGTCGTCGTCGCCCTGGAAGGTGAAGGTCTCGCCGCCGGTGTACTGGAACTGGGTGTGGATCTCGGTCGTGAAGTGGAAGTTGTGGCCCTGGCCCTCGTTGCCCCACAGGATGTTGTCGACCGGGAAGAAGTCGTTGTTCGTGTAGGAGAACAGGCCCGGCTGGATCTCCGTCAGGTTCAGGACGATCTGCGTCTTCTGGTTTACGTCCTGCACGTCGGTGTACCACTGCGCGAAGGTCGGTGCGTCCGTCAGCATCTTCGGGTTGCCGACCGACGCGAACACCGGCTTCTTGTTGGGGCCGAGGGTCGATTGCACGAGGCCGTCGACCTGCCCGCAGCAGTAGTCCTCCATGTCGGGGTGCGCGAGCTTGAAGTCGCGGATGGTCGCGGTGAGGGTGTCGCCGCAGCCGACCGGGTCGCCCGTGGTGTTGCCGTCCGTCGTGCTCGTCGAGGTGTCGTCGGTGGTCGAGCTGGCGGTCTCGCCGTCGGTGGTGCTCGTGGTCGACGTGGTGGTGTCGGTGGTGCCCGTCGTGGTGGTTTCGGTGGTGGTGTCCGTGGTCGTCGTGCCGGGCGTGGTCGTGGTCGTGGTGTCGGTCGCGCCGGAGTCGGTGATCGCCTCGGTGGTGCTGGTCGAAGTGGTCGCCTGCGTGTCGCTGTCGCTGTTGCTGCCCTCGCTGTCGCTCGTGCCAGTCTCGGTCGCCCCGCCCGTCGGTCCAGTGGTCGGCACGGTCGACGAGGTGGTGGGGTCGGCGGCGGTGGTCGACGAGCTGTCGCTGAGGCTGCCGGTGTCCCCCTGGGTCGCGGGGCCGCCACAGGCGGCGACGAGGAGGGTCATAACAGCGTGAGTTAGGGCGAGGTGTTTTGAACTCATAGCTGCTCAGGATACCGATCGCCCTGACGGGCGCAACAGGCCGAGGCAGCCGAATGGCTCGTGGATCCGGCCGCCTCAGCGAGCGCCGGACCACACGGGCCGAGCGGGTGGGATGTCCCGAGGGACAGGTCAGCGTCGCGCGGGCGGGAGCGCCAGCGCGCGCGCCTGCCGGTGGACGGTCGCGAGTCGACCCTGGTCGACGAGGCGGAGGTCGCGGAGCTCGTAGGGCCCCTGCAGGCCGGCGGCCTTGAGCGTGGCCTCGTCGAATTCGAGCACGAGCTCGCCGGGGCCCGCTTCGAGCCAGCGCGCGGCCTGACCGACGCCGATCGGCTGGAGCTTGCCGGAGCGGTTGGTGCCGTGGAGGACGCCGCTGGCGGCGAAGCGGCTGGCGGCGCCGACCTCGACCTGGAGACGAATGCGCAGACGTCCGTCGGCCGCGTCCTCGACGGCGACGCCGCCGGCGTAGCGGGCCGTCGGTGCGGCGATCGACACCGCGTTGGTGGCGGTGCGGCGGACCGGGACGCCGCGCGCGGTGACGCCCTCGGCGTGGATCTGCAGGGTGTGCAGGACGCCGGGCGCGGCGGCGCGACGCGGGGCGGGGACCTCGGCGCGATAGCTGCCGTCGGCGGCGCGGGTCAGGTTGAAGCGGGTGGTCTCGCCGTCGGGGGCGATGAGCTCGCCGCCGATCGACCTGGCCTTGAGGACAGCCTCGCCGTCGCGCAGGTGGGCGCGGACCTGCAGGCGGCCGCCGACCAGCGCGAGGTCGGCGTCTGGCTCGAGGGACAGGTAGGCGCCGGCGTCGCGCTCGAACACGTGGACGAGCAGGGGGCCGCGCACGCGGGCGCGGAGGACGAAGGCGCCGGCGCCGAGGTCGGGGCGCAGGGTGAACATCGCGGTGCCGGGGGCGAACGAGGCGCCGGCGCTGCGCAGGTGGGTCGGGTCGGTGAGCGGGCGCAGGGCGTCGATACCGGGGTAGACGCGGCCCTGGGGGTCGACGAGCTCGAGCGCGTCGACGGCGATCGCGGCGCCGTCCTGCGGGCTGAGCTTGAGCAGCGCGCCGGGCTGGCTGATCGGCAGCGGGACGCCGGCGGCGAGGGCGGCGACGTCGACGCGGCGCCACCAGGCCCGGCTCTCGGCGCGGTGCGCAGTGGGCCGGTCCTGCAGGTCGTCTGCGGACTGTTCGATGGGCCAGCTCATGGTCACCGGCGCGCGATCGATGCTCGCGGACACTGCGGGGACGTCGGTGGCGAGCTGGTCAGCGGCGAGGTCGCCGGGCGCGGGGGCCGACAGGCGGGCGCCGGGGGTCGCAGGCGCGGCAGCGACGGTCGGGGCGGCGAGCAGCACTGCGCCGAGCGAGAGGAGACGGAGGCGGGTCAGCATGACGGAGGTTCCTCGAGAAAGATGAGAGTGCGGCGCGAGTGGAGCGATCAGACGTCGTTGCGCAGGACGACGTCGAGGCCGAAGCAATTGCGCCGGCTCTGGTTGTGGCTCAGCGGCTCGGCGCCGGTGGCGAACTCGGTGTCGTACAGCCACACGTAGCCGGCGCCGCCTTGCGAGGAGCACTCGAGGAAGCCGTCGGAGCAGTCGTCGAGCCAGTTCTGGGTGGTCTCGAGGCCGACGTTGAGGGTGTAGCCGCCGCAGTAGGAGTCGGAGTCGAGCGGGGAGGAGTCGACGTCGGTGCCGACCACGGCCCAGAACTGGCGCGGCAGCGCGGGCCGACCGGCGGTGCCGTAGAGGTAGTTGCTGTTGTAGAAGGCCATGTGGCTGGTCTGCTGCATCGTGACCGCCTCGCTCTTGTAGCCGAGCAACCAGCCGAGCGACTGCTCGAAGCTGTTGCCGGCGGTCACCGCGTCGGCGAGCGGCGTGCCGAGGCTCGAGGGCGCGAGCGCGTCGACCCACTTGATGGTGTTGATGATCTTGGGGTAGCGGCTATCGTAGGTGGGGTTGGAGAGCATCCACCGCAGCACGTTGCCGCCGTTGGAGTGGGTGATCACCACCATCGAGGTGATCTTCTTGTTGTTGATGAAGGTGGTGAGCTGGCCGGCGAGGCAACCGGCAGCCTCGGGGTCCCACACGTATTGTTCGAAGTCGCAATTGATGACGACGTAATTGGCGGGGTTCGTCAGGCCCTGCCGCACCGAATCGACGAAGGGGGCGGTCCAGTAGTCGGCGAGGGCATTGGTCTGCTTGCCGGTGCCGTGGACGAAGGCGACGCCGAGGTTGGCGTGTGCGAGGCCAGGGAGGGCGAGGACGGCCATGCAGGCCAGGGACGACAGCACGCTGCTACGCATGAGGCAGGGACACTCCAGCGCGCATCAGAGCTGGAGTGCGCGCCGGACGTCAATCGAAAAGAGGCGCGAAGTCGCCCCTTCTGCATGGGCGGGCGCGTAGCTGCATTCGCGGGAATCCGAGCTGTAGATTCCTGAACTCGGCTACGGGGAATGCTGACAGCGAGTCCGGGGTCAGGGCCGCGGTGAGAGTTCGAGCAACGCCAGGCAGGGGCGGCCGGATTCGCAGGGGAAGTCGTGGCGGGCGACGATCTTTCGAGAGGCCGCGGGCAGGGCGGAGACGAGGGCGCGCTCGCTGGCGGCGTTGTCGGTGAAGGGGCCGTCGAACAGATTGGGGCCGGTCGACAACACCACGAAGCGGGCCGGATAGGTGTGGAGGATCTCCCGCCACGCCGAGATCGTCGCTGCGTCGTCCCCGCGGCGGAGCGCGCGATAGGCGTGAATCGGCGGGTGTGGTGAATGCGACGCCCAGGCCTCGAGCATGCCGACGTGATTGTAGGTAGTGGTGACGGTGTCGCCCTCGCCCGGGTGACGCGCGGCGAGGGTGGCGGTCAGCTGGCGCTGCGCGTCGCCGCTGAGCATCGGATTGGTGACGGCCTGCTCGGCGGACAGGAGGGCGCCGCACTGCCAGGCGCGGGCGGTCAGGAGGGCGGCGACTGCGAGCGCGGCCGATCGCGGCGAGCGCAGGGACTGCAGCTGATGGGCGACCGCGAGGACGAACAGGGGCTCCAGGGCCATGCCGAGCTGGAACTGCTGCGGGTCGCCGTACAGCCAGGCGCCGAACAGGGCGTTGCCGAGCGCGGCAGCGACGAACAGGCACTCGCCGTCGCCGGCGCGGGCGCGCCACCAGCGGGCCAGCGCGAGCGCGAGGACGGCTGTCCCGAAGACCAGGCCGGGCAGCGGCGCGCGCGAGAGGTCGGCGACCAGCGGCAGCAAGATGGTGTCGGGGTCGGCGACCCAGGCGAGCTGGGCGGCGAGGGTCGCAGGGGCGGTGGCTGTCCGATGGGCCAGGTCGGCGAGGGGCAGCTTGGCGGCCGGGGCGGTGCCCGCGTGCAGGGGGAGCGCGAGCTGGACTGCGAGCGCGAACAGCAGCGGGATCGCGGCGCCGAGGCCGAGGGCGAGCGCGGGGCGGCGCAGGCCGGCGCGGCGCTCGGGGTGGACGAGCAGGAGCAGCAGCGCAGGCAGCAGGGTGGCGGCGATGGTGGCGCGGCAGAGGATCGCGGCGGCGAGGACGAGGCCGAGGCCGAGGCTGCGGGCGGTGGTGAGGGGGCGCGTGGCGAGCACGAGGGCGGCGAGCATGGCGACGCGGCTGGCGAGCTCGAAGCCGTAGCCGGTGCGGGCGAAGAAGAAGAGGCCCGGGGACAGGACGCAGGCGAGCGCGGCGGCGCCGGAGAGCGCGAGGCCGAGGCCGAGGCGGCGGGCCAGAGCGAACACGAGGCCGATCAACGCGAGGCCGAGGAGGACCGAGCTGCGGCGGACGCCGGTGATGCCGTCACCGAGCGCGGGGGCCAACGCGAGGCCGGCGTAGGTACCGAGGGCGCTCTGGTGGCCTTTGATAAAGACGGGCCAGGTGCGGGCGTCGCCGACGTAAGCGAGCTGGGGCCACTGCGCGGTCGAGACCCAGCCGCGGCGATCGGGCTGGTCGTGCGGCGGCAGCAGGCGCACGCCATTGCTGTCGGCGCCGGCGAGCACGACGGGGTGGCGCGGCAGGTAGGGCGTGATCTCCTCGGCGATCACGCCGCGCTCGCCGGCGCCGGGCCACGCGAGCGCGAGGTGGACTGCGGCGAGGCCGACGAGCAGCGCGGGCGCGGCGAGGCGAGCGAGCTTCATGCGGGCTCACGGGGTGAGCGGGCCGAGCGGCGGCGGGCCGGCGGCCTCACGGGCCCGCAGCGCCTCCGCCAGGGCTGCGGAAGCGGCGAGGGCCGCGGGCGGGGTGGGGCTGTCCGCAGGGACAGATCGGGCGAGGAACAGCGCCAGGTGAGCGGTGCGGGCGAGCGGGCGCGGGCCGTCGTCGACGAGGCGGGTGACCGCGAGCTCGAGGTCGGGCTGGTCGGCGGCGCGCAGGGTGAAGACGACGGCGCCGCCGCGCGGCTTTTCGACATGTGCGATCGACCATGTCCCGAGCGACATGCCCGGAGCGACAGGTCCGAAGAAGGCCCACAGGGCGGTCTCCTCGGCGGCGGTGCCGGCGCCGCGGGGGGCATCGGCGCCCGTGCAGGCGGCCGCGCGCGAGAGGACGCAGACGCCGAGGGTGAGGGCGCCGTAGGCGAGCAGCATGCCCAGGAGGCTGGCGCGGCCGAAGGCGGGCACGAGAGGGCGACTATAGCACCGCGCGAAGAGTGACGACACGGGACAACATGTCTCATAGGGCAGGTTTGAGGGCGGCGGGAGGCGGGCCGCCGCGTGGCTCCTGGGCTGTCGCAAAGGCCAGGTGAAAGGGGCGAAGCCGGCCACGGTGGGCGGTGATGATCATCACGGTAGGGGCCTTGAAGGGGCGGCGGGAGGTGGCGATGATGGTCGCGTATGAAGCGGATTTCCCCGGCGTTCGGGCGGCGCGGGCTGTTGCGCGGCGGGGCCGCGATCGTCGGATCGTCGGCGCTTCCGTTCACGTTCACGTATCACCGTATCGCCAGGGCGGCGAAGTACGGCGAGCTGGTGCCCGACCCCGACGGCATCATCGATCTGCCGCCGGGTTTTACTTATAAAATTCTCACGCGGCTGTTCGACCCGATGAGCGACGGCTATCGCTCGCCGGGGCTGCCGGACGCGATGGGCGCGTTCCCGGGGCCCGACGAGGACACCGTGGTGCTCATGCGCAACCATGAGCTCGGCGTGCTCGACATCCTTCACACGCCGTTGCACCCGGAGCAGCAGGCGCCGCCGGAGTCGTACAACCCGGCGGCCTCGGGCTGCGTCACCCGGCTGGTGATCGACAACGAGACGCTCGAGGTGAAGTCGAGCAACCTGGTGCTGTTCGGGACGCTGCGCAATTGCGCCGGCGGCAAGAGCCCGTGGGGCTGGTTGTCGTGCGAGGAGACGACCGACGGCAAGCACGGGTACACCTATCTGTGCTCGACCGAGGCGACGAGCGTGCAGCCGCCGCGGCAGATCGCCGGCTACGGGCGGTTCAAGCACGAGGCGGCGTGCGTCGACCCGGACACGCTGGTCGCCTACTTGACGGAGGATCGCGGCGACAGCTGCCTCTACCGGTTCGTGCCGGACGACAAGGCCGATCCGTTCACCGGCAAGCTGCAGGCGCTGCGGGCGGTCGAGATCGACGAGTTCGCGACGTCGGACATGGAAGTGGGGCAGGTGGTGCCGATCGCGTGGGTCGACGTCGACGAGCCGACGCCGAGCGACGACAGCGTGCGCGGACAGTCGCAGGCGAAGGGCGCGGCGATCGTCAAGCGCGGCGAGGGCATTTATTATTGGCAGGGCGCGGTCTACGTGTGCTCGACCAGCGGCGGTCCGGTCGGCGGGGGACAAATTTTCAAGCTGGTCGACGGACCCGCGGGCGGGACGCTCGAGCTGCTGGCGCGCTCGGACGACCTCGAGGTGCTCGACCACCCGGACAACATCGCGGTCGCGCCGTGGGGCGAGCTGTTCATGGCAGAGGACGGCGACGGCGAGGACTACGTGCGGGTGCTCGACGCCAAGGGGCAGGTGTTCGACTTCGCCCGCAACGCCAAGAGCGACAGCGAATTCTCCGGGGTTTGCTTCTCGCCCGACGGCAAGACGATGTTTATCAATCTGATGTTCGACCACCTGACCCTGGCGATCCGCGGGCCCTTTCCCGAGTTCACGCCGCCGCCGGAGACGACGGGCGGTGAGACTGAGACGGAGACGGGGGCGGACTCGGAGTCGGGCGGGAGCGCGGCGCCGACGACCGGGGGCGTGAGCTCGACGAGCGCGGAGGCCAGCACGACCGCGGAGAGCACCGGCGCCGACGCGACCGGTTCGGCGAGCGGCGGGGCGCTGGACGACGACGGCGGCTGCGGCTGCAAGGCCGATGCTGGCGGGCCGGGGTTCGGAGAGGTGCTCGCGGCCGCGGGGGCGCTGGCGCTGCGCCAGCGGAGCAGCGGTTCGGGGGGATGAACTTCGGGGCATGTTCTGAGGGACATGGATGGGGGCACTGCGATGTCATCCACGCTCACGATCGCGTACGTGTCCGGACACCTCGACCTGACGGAGGAAGAATTCGCGGCGCACTACGTGCCGCAGATCGAGGCGGCCTGCGCGGGCGAGTGCTGGTTCGTGGTCGGGGACGCGCGTGGGGCGGACCTGCTGTTTCAGCGCCACGCGCAGGCGAAGGGGCTGGCGGTGACCGTGTTTCACATGTTCGAGCGGCCGCGGCACAACGTCGGCGAGTTCGCGGCGGTGGGCGGCTTCGGCTCGGACTCTGCGCGCGACGAGGCGATGACCGCGGCGTCGACGATCGACATCGCGTGGGTGCGGCCGGGGCGCGAGCGCAGCGGGACGGCGAAGAACCTGCTGCGGCGGGCGCAGGCGAGGCAGTGACGATCGGGCGGCCGGGAGCGAGTTGCCGCCGACCGGAGCTGGAAAATGAATGCCGCTCAGCCTGCCAGGTGGGCGGGGAAGCTGCGGACGGTGAGCAGGTGGTGCAGGGCGCCGCGCGGGGTGGCGGGCAGGCGCGAGAAGTAGCGCATGGTCGAGGTGAGGTCGCCGAACACGCGCTCGAGCTGCATGTAGCGGGCGTCGCTCAGGACCTCGTCGCACAGCAGCGGGGTGGCGACGCGGCGGCGGAAGGCGCGGAGGCGGGTGAGCAGGCGGGGGTGATACTCGGGATCTTCGACGGTGGCGGCGAGCTCGGCGGCGCGGGCGTGGGTGCCGGCGAGCAGGGCCTCCAGCTCGGCTTCGAAATTTATTAAACCGTCGGGGAAGGACTCTAGCAATTGCAGGTCGTAGTCGGGGTTGGCGTGGACGACCTGTAGAAGATGGTGGGCGACGGTGTCGCAGGCGCTGTGGAGGCCGAGCGGGTCGATCATCGAGGCCGGATCTTCGAGGGTGCGCAACAGGGTGTGGAAGCCGAAGTGGATGTTCTTTTGTGAATAGTAGGTGGCGGCGCAGGGGACGAGGAAGAAGCGCAGCATGTCGATCGCGCCGACCATCCGCTGGATCGCGGTGGGCAGCGGGGCCTCGAGGCGGCCGAGCGCGTGCAGGTGCTGCAGACGCCGATCGACGGCGCGCGCGTCGACCCAGCCGCGCAGCGCGACCGCCAGGCGGCCGAGCTTGTCGCGCCAGTGGGCCGGGCGGCCCACTGCGCGGCGGAGCAGCTGCAAGGTGGATTCGCGCAGGCGGGGGGCTTCGGCGGGCATGATTTGGGAATCATGGCCCGCATTGGGCAGGCGCGCCTACCGCCGCGCGCCTGCCGGAGTCAGCGGGGATCAGCGCATGGCCGCGTAGAACTTGATCGAGCCGCCCTCGGGACGGGTGAGCTCGCAGTCACCGGCTGCCTCGGGCGTGGCTGCCCACGCGCCGAGCGGCACCTTGACGTCGTAGCCGGCGTCGGAGTCGTTGACGGTGCCCGAGTAGCTGTAGAGGTAGTGGAAGTCGCAGCAGCCGTTCAGCATGAAGGCGCTGGCCGTCTCGTTGGTGAAGCCCTGGGTGGTCGTCTTGTTCTGGCAGCTGGTCTGGCCGTCGGGGGTCGAGGTGATGCCGAAGTCACCGCCCTTGAGGATCTTGTTGGGGAGGTTGGCCCAACCCATGAAAGCCTGAGCGCTGACACCGTTGTTGGCGGTGATGGTGACCGGGCCCTTCCAGACGGCGTCGGGCTGGACGAGGTTCTGGTTGAAGGCCGGCTTGTTGACGCGCAGCCAGGTGCCGTTGTTGCGGACGAAGATCGTCTCGGTGGAGATGAGGCTGAGCCCGGTCTTCTTGAGCTGGTTGACGCTGTAGTGCTGGAAGTTCAGCGGGTTATTGTTCAGGTTCTCGGTGTTGGTGACCAGGGTGCGCTCGTTGTCGGCGCCGGAGACGGCGTGGAACACGGTCCAGCCGCCGCCGTCCGTCATCATGTCGCACCACACGTCGAAGGGCGGGACGCCGGGGAAGCCGGGGTCGATCGTGTACTTGCCGCTCTGCTTCGAGGGATCGCCGGCGTGGATCTGCTTGCACGACTGCGGCGCAGTGCAGACGTTGGCGACGCAATTGCCGGTGACGCAGTCGCTGGGGCCGGCGCATGCCTGATCCTTGAGGCACTTGCCGCACATCGGGCCGCCGCAGTCGACGTCGGTCTCGGCGCCGCTCTTGATGCCGTCGTTGCAAGCGGGCGGCTTGCACAGGTGGGTGCAGGTGTCGCTGTCGATCTGGTTGCCGTCGTCGCACTGCTCCTGGCCGGCCCACACGTGGCCGTCGCCGCACGACGCGTTGATGCAGCCGTCGAGGCAAGCGTCGGTCTGCAGCTGGTTGCCGTCGTCGCACTGCTCCTGGCCGGCCCACACGAAGCCGTCACCGCACTCGGCGTCCTTGCAGGAGTCGAGGCAGGCGTCGGTGTTCGACATGTTGCTGTCGTCGCACTCCTCCATGTTGGAGGGCTGGATGAAGCCGTCGCCGCAGTCGGCCAGGTTGCAGGCGAGGGTGCACTGGCCGAGGTTGTCGTTGAGGTCGCCGAGGTCGCACTGCTCGGTGCCCTGCTCGAAGCCGTCGCCGCAGGTGGCGAACTTGCAGACGTTGGTGCAGGCGTCGTTGTTGCTCTGGTTGCCGTCGTCGCAGGCCTCGCCGGGGCCGACGTCGGCGTCGCCGCAGAAGTTGGCGCTGCAGTCGGCCTTGCAGGCCTGGCCGGGGCCGTTGTTGGCGCCGTCGTCACACTGCTCGACGTTGGCGTGGATCAGTCCGTCGCCGCACGCGGCGGCGAGGCAGGCGAGGGTGCAGTCGCCGCTGTCGCTGTTGTTCGCGCCGAGGTCGCAGTCCTCGCCGAGGCTCGGCTGCTCGAAGCCGTCGCCGCAGTCGGGGAAGGCGCAGTTGTCGGTGCAGCCGTCGTCGGGGTCGCCGTTGGCGCCGTCGTCGCAGGCCTCGCCGAAGTCGAGGATCTCGTTGCCGCACTGCTCGAGGTCGCAGATGGCGTTGCAGCCGTCGCCGTTGTCGAGGTTGCCGTCGTCGCAGGCCTCCTCGGGGCCCTGGTCGCCGTCGCCGCAGACGTTGAGCTGACACTGGGCGTTGCAGGCCTTGCCGGGGCCGTTCTCGGCCCCGAGGTCGCACTCCTCGGTGCCGCCGCCGCTGCTCCACACGTGGCCGTCGCCGCAGGTGGCGGCCTTGCAGGTGGTGGTGCAGTCGGCGTCGTCGGCGTTGTCGGTGCCGTCGTCGCACTCCTCGCCGACGCCGGCCTGGATGAAGCCGTCGCTGCAGGCGGCGTTGGTGCAGGTGTCGGTGCAGAGGTCGGTGTTGTCGTCGTTGCCGTCGTCGCACGCCTCGGTGGCCGCGACGATCGCGTCGCCGCAGGTCGCCAGGGCGCAGGCGTTGGTACACTCGTCGGCGTCGTCGTCGTTGCCGTCGTCGCAGCCCTCGCCCGGGCCGACGGCCCCGTCGCCGCAGACGTTGTCGGTGCAGTCGGCCTTGCAGCTGTTCATGTCGCCGTTGCCGGCGCCGTCGTCACACTCTTCGCCGGGGCCGACGTCGCCGTCGCCGCAGGCTTGGGTCTGACACTCGGCGTTGCAGGCCTTGCCGGGGCCGTTCTCCGGCCCGTCGTCGCAGGCCTCGCCGTCCTCGACGATGCCGTTGCCGCACTCGGCGACCGGACCGGTGGTGGTGGTCGTGGTGTCGGTGTCGCCGTCGGTGGTGGTCGTGGTGGTGGTGCCCTGCGTGGTGGTCAGCGGGTCGGTGGTCGCGGTCGTGTCGGTCGTGTCGGTGGAGGTCGTGGTCGACGTCGGCGTCGTGGTGGTCGGCAGCGAGGTGGTCGGGACGCCCGTGGTCGGGTCGGGGCCGGTGGTCGGCCCGACGGTCGTGGTCTGCTGCGACGTCGTGCTCTCGGTCGTGGTGTCGGTATTCGCAGTGTCGGTCGTGGTCGCGGTCGAGTCGGAACACGCCGTCACGTACGCGCAAGTGGCCAAGCCAAAGATCAACCTCAAGCCCTTCATGTTCTCCAAGCCTCCAGCGAGGCGACGCTACCACGGGCGATCGTTCAGCAGCAACGCGAGGGCGCGCTCGCAAGCGCGCGACGATCTTCCGGGGGCGAAAGGTCGATCGCGAATCATTGCGCGGCGGGCGGTGTGAAGCTCCGTCGCGCAGCGATCAAATCACCCCATTGATAGGGCACGGCCCACTCGGGGCGAGCGCTCGCAGGGGCGTCGGGCGCGAGCCCGGGCGTGAGGTCGACGATCGTCCACGGCGTGGCGGTGGTGATGTCTGCGACGACCTCGACGCCCTCGGCCGGGCAGCCGAAGACGGTGACGATACGGGTGTCCGAAGGACCAGGTCGCAGCGCCGTCACGTCGAGGACACGGCCGCCGACGCGGAGGGTGGCGACGGCGCCGCCGGGGATCACGAGCATGGAGGCGAGCGCGCCGGGGCGGGCCCGCAGGGTCATGGTCGCGCGACCCGGCGGGTCGCCCTCGGTCCGCGGGCGCAGCTCGAGGCGCGGGCCGGCGTCGCCGAGCAGAGCCGCGGGCGCCGAGGGGACCGCGCGGCTCGACCACGGCAGCAGCGGGCGCGGCTCGTCCCACGCGAGGGCGGCGGCGAGCGGGTCCGGCACGCCGGACGGGGCCTCGACGACGTGCCACGCGCGACCGGCGTCGAGGTCGGTGAGGTGGACGAGGTTGGCCTTGGCCGGATGGTCGCCGTCGTGGCGCGGAGCGACCGCGGCGAGGGTGACGGCGAGGATGGCGACCAGCACGAAAGGCCATGTCCAAAGGGACAGGGTCTTTTCGCCAGGTTCTTCGGTGCAGGTGGGGAGCAGCGCGGTGCACAGCCAGCCGACGGTGGCGCCGACGAGCGGGGCGGACAGGCCGAGGGCCTCGACCAGTGCCGGGGCGAGCGGGGTCCAGACTGCGACCGCGAGCAGGGCGGCGGCGATCGGGGCGAGGCGCGAGGCGGGGGCGAGGGCGGCGAGGACGGCGGGGGCGAGCAGCAAGATCGCGGCGCCGGGGATCTGGATGGCCACGAAGAGGCCGAGGCCGGTCCACAGCGACCATGTGACGAGCGACTGGGCGAGCGGGCCGGCGCGGCGGACGAGCGGGCGCGCGACGGCGAGGGCCGCGGCGACTGCGGCGGTGGCGAGGCCGAGCAGAGCCGTCGAGGTGGCGGCGCACCAGGTGCCGAGCGGGCGGGTGAGGGCCTCGGCCGCGAGGAGCAGGACGGTGGCAGCGGCGACCGCGGCCAGGACTGCGACGAACGGGGCGGCGAGGGCCAGCAGGACGTTGCGGGTGGACAGCTCGCGGCGGCGGCGGACGGCGGTGACGAGCAGCGCGAGCAGGGCGGCGGCGGCGAGCGGGACGTCGAGCCAGGCGGGCCAGCGCAGCAGGACGAGGCCGAGCAGGTCGACGTAGTGGGCGTTGTGCGGAGCGGGCGGCGGCAGGTCGGCGGTCAGCAGGTTGCGCGCGGTGGCGAGGACGGCCTCGCCCTGTTGTTGCACGCTGCCGAGGTCGAGGTGGGCGAGGTCGTCGCGCGGGGTGTGGTAGCGCAGCACGCCGCCGATGAACGCGAAGTTCATGCCCTGAAGGCCATGTTCCTTGAGGACGGTGAGATCGGTGTCGTTGGGCAGGCGGCGGTAGATCTCGTAGGACAGCGACAGGGCGTTCGCGCCGGCGCCGGCGAAGGCGGCGATCAGGGCGCTGTTGCCGTCGCTGGTCTCGAACATGCTGGAGGCGCCGGTGGTGCCGCGGGCCTCGAGGTTGAGGACGACGCCGATCTCGCCGGCGCGCGGGTGCTCGGCGAAGGCGCGCATGCCGAGCAGGCCGGCCTCCTCGCCGTCGGTGAACACCAGCGCCAGCGGCGGGCGGCGCGGGAGGGGGAGCAAGATCTGCAGCAGCTCCAGCGCAGTCGCCACCCCGTGGCCGTCGTCGGCCGCGCCCGGGCCGGCGCCGACCGAGTCGTAGTGCGAGGTGATCGCCAGCGCCGGGCCGGCGACCTGTCCCGGGAGCCAGACGATCACGTTGGTCACCGGGGCACAGTTGCCGCCGCTGCTGCAGGCGAAGCCATGCTGTTCCTCGGGCTCGGTGCCGAGGGCGCGCAGGCGGGCGACCAGGCGCGCGCGGACGGCCTCGTTGGCGGCCGAGCCGACCGGGTGCGGGCGCTCGTCGCCGAGTAACTGGACCAGCTCCTCGCGGGCGCGGGCGGCCGAGAAATTTTCGCGGGGCGCGTCCGGGCCGGCGGGCGCCGGCGGCTGGCTGCGCACGAGGGCGAGGGAGGCGACGCCGAGGCAGGCCGCGAGGACGACGTGACGGAGGCGGCGCGGGGACACGGAGGTGCGCAGGATAGCGCAGAGTCACCGCGGCCGGCGGGCTCGGCGCGGCGATCGCGGGCGCCGGTTAAACGCGAGACGCGAGCGAGGAGCGGGGCTCCTGCTCGCGTCTTCAGGTGTCGTCAGGGACGGGCTGGATTACCAGCGGCCGCCGCCGCCGCCGCCGCGGCCGCCACGGTCGCCACCGCGGCCGCCACCACCACGGCCGCCGCCGCCGCCGCCGCCGAAGCCGCCGCGACCGCCGCCGCCGCCGCCAAAGCCACCGCCGCCGCCGCCGCCGCCGAAGCCGCCGCGGCCGCCACCGCCACCACCGCCGCCGAACGGACGGCTACCACCGCCACCGCCGCCGCCGCCACCCGGGCGATCGCGGCGCTCTTCGGCCTCGTTCACGCGGAGCGGGCGGCCGTCGAGCATCTGGCCGTTGAGGCTCTCGGTGGCGCGCTTGGCGGCCTCGTCGTCGGCCATCGCCACGAAGGCGAAGCCGCGCGAACGACCGGTGTCACGGTCGAGGACGAGGCGGATCTCGGCGATCTCGCCGAAGTCTGCGAAAACTTGCTGGAGGTCCTCCTCGGTGGTCTGGAAGGACAGGTTACCTACGAACAGTCGGTTGCTCATGTGCGTCGTCTCGTGCGTGCGGCTAGTGGGCGCTCTCGCCCCGTGTTCACACCCCGACCGCCGTGGGAGCCGCGCCACGACAGTCAGCGTCGCCGGAGACAAGGACCGATACAAACTCAGAGACGAGCGTGCAAATGAGCCGAGTGCCAGAAACGTTTGTGCGCGCGTGGGATACCACGAGGTTCGCGGGCGCGCAACGAAGCGGGGGACGGGTCGGCGCACGTCGCGGGGCGAACGGCGGTGCACGGCCGTTCGCTGCGCCGCCGGACCCAGCGGGCCCGGGCGTGAGGGTTCAGTCGGCGAGGGTGGTGTCCAGCTCGCGCTCCTCGTCGAGCACGGCGAGGACGTCGACCTCGGGGCGGATTTTGTCGTACAGGTCGGGGAAGGCGGCCGAGGCGCCGTAGCGTTCGCGGACCTGGCGGTACAGCCGGAGGTCGAACATGACCTCGAATTCGTCGCGGGTCATGAAGGTGTCGGCGTAGAGGAACGGGAAGCCGCGCACGCTGGCCGTGAACGCCTCCATGGCCCGCATCGCGTGGACCGTCTTGAACGGCAGGCCGCGCTGGATCGGCCCGGGCACCCCGTAGACCCCGAGGTCGAAGTACATCGCGTAGTCCTTGCCGGGCACGATGTCCTCGGGGAACGGGCGCGGCAGCTGGCCGCCGGCCTCGCCGTGGTCGTACACCCGCGACGGGTACAGCAAGATCGGGAACATCTCGAACCGCTCGTCCACGAGGTCGATCGCGCGCTTCATCGCGCTCATCGGCAGCACGATGTCCTGGAACACCTGCATGGTGAAGGTCATCTTGCGCACCGCGGGGGTGGTCGAGAACTTCAGGAAGGCGATCCGCGGCGGCATCATCCACCCGAGCAGGGCGCGGAACAGCGGGTGGTTGCCCTCCGGGATCATGTGCGCCACCACCCAGAAGATGCTGCGGTTGTGGCGGAGGATGTAGTCCTGCAGCGGGATGTACTCGTCGCCGCCGCGCTCGGCGAACGTCTCGACGTGCTTGTAGAACCACGGCTTGTACCAGCGGCCGACGTGGTTGATCTTGGCCCGCTCGGCCGGCTCGGTCGGCTCGTCGGCGAAGTCGCCGCACATGATCACCGCGCGGTCCTTGGCGTAGACGGTGGCCTCGAGGAAGTGCGGCGCGTCGTCGGCGTTGGCGAGGCGGTACATCTCGTCGCAGTAGCCCTGCTGCGAGTGGACCGGGACGTAGCGCATGTGCACGTACTTCTTGATCGGGACGACGGCGAGCTCGACGCCGACGAGCAGGCCGAGGGTGCCGTGCGACCAGCCCATGGCGCGGAACAGGTCGGGGTGGCTGTCCTTCGTCACGCGCACGAGGCTGCCGTCGGCCAGGACGACCTCGTAGGCGACCACGGTCTCGAACAGCATGCCGACCTTGTGCGAGTGCGTCGTCATGCCGGCGGCCAGGGCGAGGCCGCCGATGGTGGCGTCGGCGATCTCCAGGTGGACCGCGAGCATGTAGCCGCGCTGCGCCAGGAAGCGCATGGCCTGGCCGACGGTGACGAACGGCTCGACGCGGACGGTGCGCGCCTGCTCGTCGAGGCCGAGGACGTCGCGCAGCGCGCCCATGCGCACCTTGTGCCAGGTGTGCTTGGGCTCGAAGCGGGTCGAGAGGTTCATCCACGTGCGCCGGTCGGTGCACATCGGCTTGCGCTCGCTCGCGGGCTGGCTGGCCCAGCGCCGCACCTGCTCCTGGATCTCCCGCACCTTCTCGTCGTGGCGCTCGGGCGCCGCCCCGAGCAGCTCGTAGGCCCGCGCCCGCGCCCGCAGGACGGCGTCGAAGACGAAGCCGACCGGCAGGCCGACGCCGACCAGCAGCAGCGAGCGGTACTTGGTGAGGAGGTCGACGAGCTTCTGGCGCATGGTGTTTTAAGGGGCAGGTGCGGAGAGACAGGTCCGATGGGACATGGCCGAAGCGACAGGCTTCAGCCGATCAGGCGTGGCAGGTGGACGGCGACCTGGCGCTGCCACCAGTCCCAGTCGTGCCGCGACTCGCGGCCCCAGATGTCGGTGACGCTGGGGATGCCCTTCTCCTCGAGCAGCTGGCCGAGAGCGATCGTCTCCTCGATGCAGCCCTCCTCGTAGGCGCCGCGGCCGCAGACGAGGGTGAGGTGGGTGTTGCGGCGCAGGCGGTCGAGCGCCTCGCCGTGCAGGCCGGGGACGAAGGCCAGCGGGTTGTTGAAGTAGAGGTCCGAGTCCTGGTGCTTGCCGGTCAGCTCGGTGGTGAGGTAGCGGCCGCTCATGCACAGCACGCGGCGGAAGGTCTCGGGGTACTTGAGGGCGAACAGGGCGGCGTAGGTGCCGCCCAGGCTGCAGCCGACGGCGGTCATCGGCGCGCCCTCCCAGCGGCAGTCCTCGCGGATGAAGGGCACGAGGGTGTCGAGGATGAAGCCCTCGTAGGCGCGGTGCCGCTGCATGCGCGCGGCGATCGAGCTCTCCTTGTCGGTCCACACCTGGGAGACGTTGCTCTCCGGGCAGTAGAACTTGACCTTGCCGGCGCGGACCAGCGGGCCGAGCACCTCGAACATGCCGTGGCGGTCCCACTCGTGGGCGAAGCCGGCGGCGGAGGGGAAGGCGATGACGGGCGGGCCGTAATGGCCGTAACACCACAGGTGAACCTTGCGCCCCATGGCGGGGCTCTCGAGCATCAAGTGACGGGCGTGCATGCGTGCGACCTCGATGATGCCGGCGCTCGTCGGGCGGGCGCAAGGGTCGGCCGCGGCGGGGCCCGGACGGGCGAATCAGGCGGGTCCGGGGGCGACCAGGGCAGGCGGGGCCGGGTGGCCGCGCCGGGACCTAGCCTTCGGGACAGGTCTCGGCGAGGGTGCTGCGCGTGACCGCCGGGTCGCCGGCGGCGAGCACGAAGATGCCGGGGAAGCCGGCGGTCTCGAAGCCGTCGCTGGGGTTTGCGCACAGCAGCGAGTCGGTCAACGCGAGGGTGCCGCTGCGGTCGTTACTGACGAAGAAGATCGCGCCGCCGCCCTCGTTGGCGTGGTTGTCGCGCACCTCGGTGCCGCACAGCGAGAGGGTGAAGCTGTTGCCGTCGTTGTAGATCGCGCCGCCGCTGCCGCCGCCCGGCGTGCCGCTCTCGGCCGGGTTGGCGCCGTCGCCGACGGCCCGGTTGTGCGAGAAGTGGCTGTTGATCACGGTGTACGACACGCCGATGCTCGACAGGCCGCCGCCGTTCGAACACACGTTGCCGAGCTCGGGCGCGCCGCCGAAGGTGCTGTTGACGACGTAGACCGGGCGATCCTCGTGCTGGTCGAACACCCGGATCGCGCCGCCGCCGACGTCGGGCCCGGTGGCGGCGCAGACGTTGTTGAAGAAGCGCGTGTTGACGGCGCGAAACCGGCCGCCGCGGACGAAGATCGCGCCGCCGCCGTCCTCCTCGCTCCGGGCGTCGCCGTCGACGAAGGTCAGGTTCTGCACGACGAGCCGCGGGTGGTCCTGGTCGTCGCAGTGGTCGGTGGTCCAGCGCTGCGCCTGGTCGCAGGTGTTTTGATAGAGGATCCGCCGCGCCCCGCCGCCCGAGAGGGTGACCTTGCCGCCGCCGTCGATGACGATCTCGGGGCCGGTGTCGTTGAAGATCTTGGCGGTGCGATCCAGAGTGATGACGACCGGCTCGGGGCCGCAGTCGAAGGTGATGACGCCGCCCTGCTCGACCGCGGCGATGAAGGCGTCGCTCGTGCAGCTGGCAGCGGTGCCGTCGCCGACCACGCGGTCGGGGGCGCTGGTGTCGACAGGCCGCGCCTCGTCGGGGATGTCGCAGGCGCCCTCGGGGTTGCCCGCCGGCGGACCATCGGCGGGATCGGTGAGCGGGTTGTCGACGGGGCCGCGATCGTCGCCGCCGCACGACAGGAGGAGCAGCAGGGCCGGGACGAGACGCGCGGGGCGACGGGGCATGGCGCGCCACCTTAGCGCGGCGAGCGGGACGGACGCGCGCGTATCAGCGCACCGCGCGGTGGCACGCCGACCAATGGCGTGTGACCTGGACCGTGGGTCCGCGGGGCCACGCATCTCGCGAGGGCGCCGGGCGATCGCGCGAATACAATGACAGGAGACCATCAGGCGGGCGCGGATCGTCGCGCGGAATCGCGGCGCTGCCGGAGCGACGTGCAGCGTGAGGCGAGGCACGGTAGGATGCGACGATCCACCCGACGAACCGACCCACACTGAAGCCGATGAAGATCGCAATGATTGGCGCCGGGATCTCCGGCATCGCGGCGGCGCGGATGCTGCAGCGATTCGGCCACGAGATCGTAATGTTCGAGCGCGGGCCCCGGCCAGGGGGCGTATGGGCGGTGGCGTATCCGGAGGTCCGCCTGCAAAACCTGGCCGAACACTATCGATTGGCCGACTTCCCGTGGCCGTTCGCGCCGGAGCTGCACCCGACGCGCGAACAACTGATGCGCTACATGGAGGCCGCGATCGCCCACTTCGGCCTCGACGTGCGGACCGAACACGAGGTGCGCGCCAGCGAGTTCCGCGAGGACGGCTGGTCGCTCGAGCTGGGCACGCCGGCGGGGCCGCGGCGCGAGCGGTTCGATTTCGTGGTGGTCGCGAGCGGACAATACACGCAGGCGCCGCACAGGCCAGAGCTGGCCGACAGATCATGCTTTCCAGGGCAGGTGCTGTCCGACCGCGAGGTCCGCGATCTGGCGGTGCTGGCGAACAAGCGGGTGGCGGTGATCGGGTTCGGCAAGAGCGCGGTCGACATGGCGAGCTTCGCGGCGGCCCGCGGCTCGCACGTCGACCACGTGTTCCGCGAGCCGCGCTGGCTGATCCCGCGCAAGGTCCTCGGGGTCCTCGGGACGAGGCTCATGTTCATGCGCGCGAGCACGGCGATGATCCCGGCGTGGGTCCATCCGACCCCGGCAGAGCGGCTGCTGCACACGCGCCTGCGCCCGCTGGTGCGCGGGTTCTGGGGCCTGATCGGGACGATCCTCCGCGCCGAGGCCGGGCTGCACGGGCTGTGGCGCGACCCCGAGGTGCGCCGACGAATGACGACGCTGATCCCGCGGTCGCCGGTGCCGTTCGAGATGCGCTCGGCGGTGGCGGTGGCCCCCGACAACTACTACCCGCAGGTGATCCGCGGGCAGATCGAGCCGCACTGCGGAGAGCCGGTCGGGTACACGCCGCGCGGGCTGCGGCTGGCCGACGGGCGCGAGCTGGCGTGCGATCTGGTGGTGGTGTCGACCGGCTCGCGGTCGCCGCAATTCCCGTTCCTGCCGCAGGAGTACCGCGATTTGCTCGAGGCGGAGCCGGACGGGGTGCAATTGTACCGTCACGTGATTCACCCGAAGGCGCCGCGGCTGGCGTTCGCCGGCCACAACCACGGGTTTTTGCACGTGCCCGGGGTGGAGGTGGCGATGCTGTGGCTGGGGGCGTACCTGCGCGGGGACCTCGAGCTGCCGCCGGAGCCGGAGATCGAGCGCCAAATGGCGGCAGTGCAGCGGTGGAAGCGGGCGAACATCCTGTTCGAGCCGGCGCGTTCGGGTGCCATCAATACGCGCTTTCATCAGTACCTCGACGTGATGCTGTCGGACCTGGGAGTGTCGCCGTACCGCAAGCGCGGGATGCTGGCCGAATTGACCGCGCCCTACACGGCGGCCGACTACGCCGGGATCTTCGAGGAGTACGAGCGCTCGCGCGGGACCGGGCCGCGGCGGCCGTTGCCGCTGCCGACGTGAATCAGGCCCGTCGCACGTGCTGCCAGTGCAGGGCGGTGGCCAGCAGCCAGGCGCAGGCGAATGTCCACAGCAGGCCCTGCTCGAGCAGGATGGCGCCAGCCCGCGGCAGCGCGTGGTCGGCGGCGGCGGCGGCGACGAAGGACAGCGCGCGAGCGATGCCGGCGACCCCCGCGGCGCCCCAGATCCACGCCCACGTGCCACCGAGCTGCAGGGCGGCGCCGGCGAGGACGACGCAGTAGCTGCCGGCGAGGGCGCCGACGCTGGCGGCGAGCAGGCGAAAGGTGATGATGCCGTTGTCGGTCGGGGCCGGGACGACCTCCGCCTGCAATGCGTAGACCGCGAGCGGCAGCGGGACGACGAGGAGGACGACCAGGAGGTCGCGCGGCCGCGTGCGAATGCCGAGACCGCTGCGCCGCAGGCCGCGGAGGCTGCGGACGACGCCGAGCAGCAGGGCGAGGTCGGCGGCGATGTAGAGATAGCGCAGGCCGTACAAGAAGGCGTCCGCGAGGGCAGGGCGCTTCAAGATGACCGAAGGGACAGCCGACAGGTACATCAGGCCGAGGCGCAGCTCGGCGGCGACGCGCAGGCCGAGGCCGAGGCAGATCGCAGTGCTCGCGCCGCGGGTCGGATCGTCGCTGGCGAGGGCGCGCCGGCCGGCCATCGCGGTGGCGAGCGCGAGCACCTCGACGACCACGGTGGCGATGAAGAGGGCGAGGCGCACGTGGGCGGGCTCGACGTCGCGGAGGAAGTCGATCGCGGCCAGCACCGCCGCGGCGCACCAGATCACGAGGATCGGGGCACGGATCGCGGCGAGGCGGGGCGACAGCACTCGCCCGAGGGTGCGCCCGGGTATGCGGCCCGGTCAAGTTGTGGGCAGGCGCGCGAGGCCGCGCGACGGCGGGCGCGGACAATGTCATCACCGGCCGACCGGGGCGGACAGGTGATTGCGAGGACCCGCGCAACGGCGATTGAGAGGACCCGCCGGCGCGGACGGGTGCCCGGTCACAGGCCCGCGCAGGTGCAGGACGGTCGCCCCGCGCCGGACCATCGGCGCGAGGCAGGCGCGAATGCACCAGGTTCGGGCGGTCAGCAGTCGTTGGTCGAGCAGATCACCCAGCCGGTGTACATGACCGAGGCGTTGGCGTCGTTCCAGCCGCCCTCGATGCCGCAGCCCTCGTTCCACTTGTAGATGCGATAATTGACGCTGTTGTCGCCGTTCGGCTCGAACGAGGCCGGCGGGGCGAGGCAGGACACGTTGCCCTGGGCGTTGTCGGTCATCCAGAACGTGCAGGGCTGGCCCTGGCAGCGGCCGGTCCAGTTGGTGATGTACTGGGCGCCGTTGTTCTTGGGGAACACGTTGTAGAGGTTGGGCACGACGCCGCCGTTCCAGCCGACGATCGCGGTTGCGTGGGCCTTGGTCCGCGGGACGATGACCTCCATGCCGACCGCGGCGCACTTGTTGGTGTAGGCGTCCTGGTGGCCGGCGAGCCCGCCGTCGTTGAAGCGGACCATGGTGTAGCCGCAGGCGCCGGCGTCCATGTCGCAGTGGACGCCGAGCGGCTGGATCGCGCCAGCGCCGTCGGGGTCGATGGTGTAATCGCCGTCGCCGAGCGAAGGGTTGACTTGCTTGAGCTCCTTGCAGCTCTTCGTCAATGTGCAGACATTGTTGACGCAGGCCTGCTGGGCGCAGTCGCTGTTGCTCTGGCACGAGCCGCCGAGGCCGCACTTGCCGCAGGAGCCGCCGCAGTCGACGCCGGTCTCGCTGCCGTTCTTGACGCCGTCGCTGCAGGTCGGCGACAGGCACTGGTTGCTGCAGAAGTCCGCGTTCACCTGGTTGCCGTCGTCGCACTGCTCGACGCCCTGGTAGACGACGCCGTCGCCGCAGCTGGCGGACTTGCAGGTGTTGAGGCAAGCGTCGTTGCTCGACAGGTTGCCGTCGTCGCACTGCTCGCCCTTGCCGGGCTGGACGAAGGTGTCGCCGCAGATCGGGTTCTTGCAGGCGAGGGTGCAGGTGCCGGTGTTGCTGTTGTTCATGCCGGCGTCGCACTCCTCGCCGGGCTGCTTGAAGCCGTCGCCGCAGGTGGCGAGCTTGCAGACGTTGGTGCAGGCGTCGTCGTTGCTCTGGTTGCCGTCGTCGCAGGCCTCGCTCGGGCTCTTGTCGCCGTCGCCGCAGACGTTGGTCTTGCACATGGCGTTGCACGGCTTGCCGGGGCCGTTGGCGGCGCCGTCGTCACACTGCTCGACGTTGGCCTGGACGAGGCCGTCGCCGCAGGTGGCGAGCTTGCAGGCGACGGTGCAGGCGCCGCTGTCGCTGTTGAGGCCGCCGAGGTCGCACTGCTCGCCCTCGTTGGGCTGATGGATGCCGTCGCCGCAGGCGGGGAGCTCGCAGCTGTCGGTGCAGCCGTCGTCGTCGTCGCCGTTCTGGGCGTCGTCGCAGTCCTCGCCCGGATCGAGGGTGCCGTTGCCGCACTCCTCGAGCTTGCAGGTCGCGGAGCAGCCGTCGCCCGGGTCGATGTTTGCGTCGTCGCAGGCCTCGCCGGGGCCCTGGTCGCCGTCGCCGCAGGTGTTGAACTGACAGTCGGCGTTGCAGGTCTTGCCGGGGCCGTTGTCGACGCCGTCGTCGCACTCCTCGACGCCGCCGCCGGTGTTGTAGAGGGCCCCGTCGCCGCAGACGTTGAGCTTGCAGGCGGTGGTGCAGCCGGCGTTGTCGGCGTTGTCGCTGCCGTCGTCGCACTCCTCGCCGACGCTGCCCTGGACGTGACCGTCGCTGCAGGTGGCGTCGGTGCAGGTGTCGGTGCAATCGTCGGTGTTGTCGGCGTTGCCGTCGTCACACTGCTCGGTCGGGGCGACGATGCCGTCGCCGCAGCTGGCCAGAGCGCAGGCGTTGGTACAGTCGTCGGCGTCGTCGTCGTTGCCGTCGTCGCAGCCCTCGCCCGGACCGACGGCCCCGTCGCCGCACACGTTGTTGGTGCAGTCGGCCTTGCAGCTGTTGGAGTCCATGTTGTCGGCGCCGTCGTCACACTCCTCGCCGGGGCCCTGGTCACCGTCGCCGCAGGTGTTGCTCTGACACTGCAGGTTGCACGGCTTGCCCGCGCCGTTGTCGGAGCCGTCGTCGCAGGCCTCGCCCGGATCGACGTGGCCGTCGCCGCAGGCGGGGCCCGGATCTGTGGTCGTGGAGGTGTCGTCGGTGTCGCCGGTGGTCGTGCTGGTGGTCGTGGACGTGTCGGTGGTGGTCGGCCCGCTGGTCGTGCCGCTCATGCCCATCGTCGTGGTCGTCGGCGCGCCGGTCGAGGTCGGGTCGGGACCGGTCGAGATCGGCGCGCCCGTGCTGGTCTGCGCATCGGTGCCGCTCGAGCCGTCGGTCGCGCCGCCGGAGGCGGTCGGATCGGTCTGCCCGCAGGCGCCGATGAACAACATGGCCGAAAGGACAGCCGTACAATCGCTAATTCGGATGATCGATCGCTTCATGACTCCTCCACGCCCCGCGCCAGCCCGCCAAACCCATGCAATGTGGCCCAGAGACCTCTCTTGGATATCAGAGCGGGGTCTGTGGGCACCAGAGTCTGCTTCGGGGCGCCGTTCGGCGTCGAATCACGGGGCGCACTCGCGCGCGGGGGCGGTCCGGGGCGCATTCCGTGCGCGAATTTGGAGGGAGGGACGCTCGGCCCGGCGAGCGTCGGATCGCGGCGGCGAAGTCGCGTACTTCGATAACCTGTCTCGATGGACATGTTATGGGCGCTCGAGTGCGAGGTCGTCGCGAGGCAGAGCGCAGCTCGGTGCCGAATCAACCTGGCCTTCGAGACATGAAGAAGCGGTGACGGATCGCTAGGACGTTCGCGTCATCGCGGTGTCGCGGGCTTCGTCGATCGTTATCGAGCGGCGCAGGGGACGCGGTGTGCAAGAGGACGCGCGCGTCGCTCGGCTTGCCCCGATCGCGGGGGCGTCTGTACCTTGCGCGGCATGATGACGAGCTTGCGGGGACTGGGCTGGACGACCGCGCTGTGCGGCGCGCTGAGCGGGTGTGGTGACGACGGGCGGACGGACAGCGCGGGGCTGACGATGACGGGCAGCCTGACGACGACCGGGGCGAGCGCGCCGACCGGGACGGACACGGAGGCGGCGACGACGACGACCGCGCCGACGTCGACGAGCGAGGGCGGGATGAGCGAGTCGGCCAGCGAGGCGACCACCGGCGAGCCGACGTCGACCGGCGTGGCGACGACGACGAGCAGCACCGGCGAGACGACCGCGGGCGTGTGCCCGGCCGACTGCGAGGCGAAGGGCGGCGTGTGCATCGGCGAGGAGTGCTGCCCCGACGAGGACCACGCGTGCGGCGACGTGTGCTGTCCGCAGGGCGACATCTGCTCGTTCAACACCTGCGTGACGCCGGGCGACGCGTGCATCGACGCCAGCGAGTGCGGCGACGACGAGTACTGCGAGTACAGCCTCGGCGAGCCGGCGATGATGGGCGGCGACGAGATGTGCATGGGCGGGATCGTGCCGGCCACCGGCAAGTGCCTGCCGTCGCCGCCGAAGTGCATGGAGGGCGAGGACCCGGGCGACCCGCCGACGTGCCTGGCGACCTGCCAGTACATCCCGGGCGCCGGCCAGTTCACGCCGTCGGTCAAGTACCACTGGGACGCCGGCACAGTGATGATGACGCCGATCGTCGTGCAGCTCGACGACGACAACTGCGACGCGATCGTCGACGAGCGCGACATCCCCGAGATCGCGTTCACCACCTTCGTCGGCGGGGTGTACCAGGAGAACGGGACGATCCGCGTGATCTCGATCGTCGGCGGCGAGATCGTCGAGAAGTGGACCTACAACGCCGGGATGGTCGACCCGATCGCGCCCGGGCGCGAGCTCGCCGGCGGCGACATCGACGGCCTGCCGGGCAACGAGCTGGTGGCCTGCTCGACCACCGGCAAGACGCGGGCGTTCACCGGCGACGGCCAGCCGCTGTGGACTTCGACGTACAGCGGCGCCTGTCACTTCGTGTCGATCGCCGACCTCGACCAGGACGGCAAGCCAGAGGTCATCGTGCCCGGGGCGGTGCTCGACGGGGCGACCGGGGCGACCGAGCTGATGCTCGGCGTCGGCGGCCACAACATGGCGGCCGACCTCGACAGCGACGGTCAGCTCGACATCGTCTACTCGCGCGGGGCCTTCAACGCGGCCGGCGGGGTGCTGGCGACGACCGGCCTCGAAGGGACCTATCCCGCGATCGCCGACCTCGACCTCGACGGCAAGCCGGAGGTCGCGGTGATCTCGAACGCCAACAGCATGACCGTGCCGCACCACCTGCTGCTGTGGCGCCACGACCCGCAGGCGATGGGCGGGGCGCAGATCCTCCGCGCCGGCATCGACATCAACGGGGCGCTGTCGCCCGACCTGTGTCCGGAGGGCTCGGCCGGCAACCTCCGCGGCGGCGGGCCGCCGACGATCGCCGACTTCAACGGCGACGGCACGCCCGACGTCGCGGTCGCGGGCGGGGTCGGCTACGCGGTGTTCGACGGCAAGAAGCTGATGGACCCGAACGTCGCCGACGAGGACACGTTCATGTGGATCAAGCAGACGCGCGACTGCTCGTCGGCGTCGACCGGCTCGTCGGTGTTCGACTTCGACGGCGACGGCAGCGCGGAGGTGGTCTACTCCGACGAGATCCGCCTCCGCGTCTACCGCGGCAGCGACGGCGAGGAGCTGTGGAGCACCTGCAACACCACCGGCACGCTGCAGGAGTACCCGGTGATCGCCGACGTCGACAGCGACGGCCACGCGGACATCGTCGCGGTGTCGAACAACTACTCGGGCATCACCTGCGACGGGACCAAGCAGACGGGCGTGCGGATCTTCGGCGACAGCGAGGGCCAGTGGGTGCGCACGCGGCGGGTGTGGAACCAGCACGCGTACCACGTGACCAACACCGAGGAGGGCGGGAAGATCCCGGCGATCGAGCCGACCAACTGGCTGACGCCCGGGCTCAACAACTATCGCCAGAACGTCCAGCCGGAGGGCGAGTTCGCGGCGCCCGACCTCATCGTCGACCTGCGCCTGTCGTGCGAGCCCGACCCGTACGGGCTGGTCGGCCGCGTGCGCAACATCGGCGAGGCGTCGGTGCCGGCGGGGGTGCCGGTCCACTTCTTCGAGGGCGACCCGATGAACGGCGGGACGCTGCTCGGGAGCGGGGTGACGACCAAGGTGCTGTACCCGGCCGAGGCCGAGGACGTGACGCTGCTGCTGCCGAACGCGCCGCCGGGGGTGCTCGACGGGTCGTCCGTGGTGTGGGTGGTCGTCGACGACGCGATGCCGATGCACGCGTGGCACGAGTGCCGGGTCGACAACAACTCGGCCAGCGGCACCGGTCAGTGCCCGCTGCCGGGATAGAAAGCGACGAAGGCGAGCGCGGAGGCTCGCCTTCTGGCTTTCGGGACAGGCTGTCTTTCGGGGCAGCCTGCGAGCGGCTGCCCCGAGGGACAGGTCACTTGACGGTGTAGCAGGTGCCGCGGCCCATGCCGTGGCGCTTGAGGCGGCCGTGCTTGACCAGCTGGCCGATGTGGAAGCGCAGCTTGCGACGGCCCATGCCGGTCTGCTCCTCGAGGTCCTGCATGGTCGCCTCCTTGAGCTTGCGGACGATCGGGACCAGCAGCTTGGCGGCCTGGTCGAGGTTCATCGCGTCGCTGTCGTCCTGCATCGCCGCGACGTACATGGCGGCCTTCTTGGCGGCCTTCTTGCTCAGCTTCTTGCCGCCCCCGGCGCCCTTCTTGGCCGGCGCGGCGGGGATGTTGGGCAGCGCGGTCTGGGTCGGGGCGACGCGGCCGCCCTTGCCCTTGGCGGCCTTGCCGGCCTTCTTCGCGACGGCCTTGGCCTTCTTGCTGGCCTTGGGCGGGGGCGGCGGCGCGACGTCCTCCTCGGTCTCGCTGAGGTCGTCGTCGTCCTCTTCTTCCTCTTCTTCCTCGTCCTCGTCCTCGGGCTCCTCGGCGAACGCCTCGACCTCTTCCTCTTCTTCTTCCTCGGGCTCGCCGGCGTCGGCGACCGCGGGCGGCACCGCCGGCGCCGCGACCTCGCCGCCGAGCAGGGCCTCAGCGAATTCGCCGAGCGACAGCTCGCCCATCGCGTCGCCCCAACCGAGCTCTTGCGCGGCGTCGACGATGTCACCGAGCGTCGTCGTCGGGTTCAGTTCGCGGGCGATGGTCTCGAGCACGGCCTTGCGTTGCTCGACGACGAGGTGACGACGGTAGCTGTCTTCGAAGCCGGTCGAGAGGTTGCGCTGCACGGCGCGGAATCTTGCTCCCGGGCCGGCGCCTCAGCAAGCGCGAACAGAGGACCGGCGCGCCGCGCGAAGCATGCAGCACGCGAGGGCAGCGGCGAGGACATCGGGGTGGGTGCGCTAACCCACATCAACTAGGACTCTGTACGTTGTTCTCGGCAGGCGCAGCGGCCTCGGCAGGTCCTGGCGCGGCCTCGGCGGCCGGGCCGTCAGCGGGGGCAGGGGTGTCGCTCGGCTTGGGAATGTAGCCCTCGATCGGCTTCTGCCGCGTGCCCTTGATCCGGCCCTCGGCGACGTCGACGGCGATCGGCTGCACGAGCTTGTAACGATATCCGCGGGTCTTGAGGGCGATCTTGAAGGTCTGGTCCTCGTGGACGAATTCGCGGGAAAACCCGAGCTTGATCTGGCCCTCGCGCACGAACTGCCGGTGGCCGAGGATGAACGAGAACAGTCGCACCGCCGACATGTTGTAGAGGCGGTGACAGCCGTGCGAGTAGCGGCGCAGGATCGACATGTAGTCGACGCTGCCGTGGGTCCGGATCGAGTTGTCGAAGTCGGCCTTGAGGGTGCCGTCGGGGTTCTTGATCTCTTTGATGTGGTAGGCCGCGACCAGGCCGTAGGCCGAGGTGTAGCTGGGCCCGAACTCGGCGTTGTTGACGACCGTGCGGACCCGGCCGTCCTTCCACTTGCGGCGCACCAGCTCGCGCGGCGGCGTGGTCGCCGGCGGGATCCACACCGGCGCCGCGACGATCTCCTTCCACACGCGCGGACCTACGTCGGAGTCCTTGTATTTGTAGTACTCGCCGCCGTTGTACAGCTCGCTGCGCCACGAGCCGATCGTGGTGCGCCAGTGGATCAGCGGGATCTTCTGGCCCTCGTAGACGGTGTAGACGGTGATGTGCGGGTAGCGCTCGCGCGGCTGCGACAGGCGCTTGCCGGTGCTGTCGAACGGGAAGTCGTACCAGACGTCGCCGCGGTCGATGACGACCTCGTAGGTCATGTCCTCGAGGTAGTAGTCGGGTCGCGGCGGCAGCTTGACCGCGACCAGCAGGTCCTCGAAGTTGCCGCCGCCGAGCTCGCTGAGCTTGTCGAGCTGACGTCGGGCGCTCTCGGGCGTGCCGAGGTCGAGGGCGGCGACGGCGGCGTCGACCGACTCGCGCACGACGTCGCGCAGCGGCTGCTCCTCGCCGCGGCGGTCCTTCCAGCGGAACTTCGGCTTCCAGCGCGCGGCGCTGCCGTCCTCGAGGATCGCCGCGCCCGAGACGACGCGCTCCTCGACGACCCGCAGCAGCCGGCGGTGGGCGCTCTCGTCCTGCGTGCGCGCGAGGGCCTCGAGGTTCTCGCGCGTGAAGTGGCCCCAGCCCATGATCGCGTGCTTCTTCTCGAACTGCGCCAGCGCGTGGGTGGTCGCCGAGTCGAACTCGCCCTTGGTGTAGGTGCCCTCGCCCTCGGCCGACTGGAACATCTTCTCGCAGCGGAGCCGACGCTGGGCGTGGTCGATGACGTCGACCTTGCTCTGCAGCGCCCGCCAGTTGTCGTAGGCGCGGCCGAGCTTCGGGTGACCCTTGGCCTGCTCGAGGTCGGCGGGGTCGAGCTTGGCCTTCTTCAGGTCCTTCTCGAGCGAGGCCTTCAGCCGCGCGAGCTTGCGGGCGTCGCCCATCTTCTTGTCGGCGTACGCGATGCCGCCGCCGGTCCACGCGCGCAGGACCTCGGGGTCGAACCCGGCGGCCTGCAGACACGGCCCGATCTCGCCGTCGACGGCGCGCCACTCGCCGGCGACGACCTGCAGCGTCGGCGGGATGCCGTACAGCTCGAGGAAGTTGCGCTCGTGCTTGTCGAGCGCCTCGCCGTCGGCGTCGACGCGGTTGTTGGCGAGGTCGACGTAGCGCTTGCGGTAGTCGTTGGGCTGCGCGTCGTCGACTGCGACCGTCTTCTCGCTGAAGATGTACGGCACCCAGCTGTTGCTGAGGTCGATCACCGTGTAGCCGGCGGCCTCGACCGCGGCGATCTCCTGCCGCTTCGGCTCGGCGCCCGGGCCCTCGAACACCCACGCGTGGCCAGCGGACTGCTCGCGCTGGCTGGTCTTGGGGAACACCAGGGCGGCGGGCGGCGCCGCGGGTTCGCTGGGCTGCGGCGCGGCGCTGGCGGCGGCTCCAGTGGGGACCTGGGGCGCAGGTGCGGAGGGGAGATCCGCAGGCGGGGTGCTCGAGCAGGCGAGACAGAGGGCGAAAAACGCGCTCCAGCGGACCGCAAGCGGTCGCGCGCGCACGAGCCGGGGCGAGGCCCCGCGACCCAGCGATACTGGCATGGTGGACCGAGGATAGCCGGCTGCGGGGAAACTGCCAAAAGCCTGGCCAGAACCCGGCCAGACCGTCTCCTGGGCCACGCGCGCGAAGACAGCGTCACACGTGCGTCGCAGCGCGGTCCGTGGTGAAGAAGTGGACACACGGACGGTACGCGCCACGCCGTCCACGCCATCCATCACCCCATGCGGCGGCGGGTGCGTGGCGACGTGTACGCGGCGACGTGTACGGCGGCGACGGCTGCAGGGGCGGCGTGTGCGAGGAGCCTGCCGTGTGCGAGGTGGCGCAGGCGGGCGCGCGCGACGGATGCTTTACAAGCTGTGGCCGGATGTGCCACGTTGACGCTGCCGCAAGGAGACCGCGTTGAACCTCCTCAAGACTGCCCTGACCTACGCCGTCCTGTTTAGCGTGGGCGCCGTGACCTCGGTCGCGTGCTTCGAGCCGGAGCTCGATATCCCGTCGTTCCGCTGCAACCCGGCCCAGGCGAGCGCGCAAGGCGACAACGGCTGCCCGGGCGACGAGACGTGCTGCTCGGACGATCCCGCGGCCGTCGGCGGCAAGATCCCGAATTACTACATGGACGGGGTCAGCAACGAGCGGTACGGCGCCCCGCTGTTCTCGGACAACAACAACGCGCTCAGCACCCAGGGCATGTGCGTGAAGACGGGTGACTTCGACAGCCCGCTCGTCAACGGCTGCCCCGTGCCGTGCAACCCGAAGTGGGACACGGACACGATCAACGAGATCTGCATGGGCTCGCAGTGCTGCCAGACGCAGGAGCTCGACCCGGCCCGCGACTGCATCATGGTCGACGGCAAGTGGCGCGGGGCCAACGGCTCCGACATCCTCGCCATGCGCTCCGGCTGGGGCGGTCAGCACGCGACCAACCAGGACCCGGTCGCCGCGGGCTGCACGGTCTTCTCGCAGAACGATCCGAAGAGCCTGCGCGACTGCATCGAGCAGCTCGGCGTCGCCAGCTCGCGCGGCTTCTGCTACCTGCTCGGCTGCCCGTGCGTCGAGGACGTGTGCGAGATGAAGAACCCCGACTACGTGCCGCGCTGCACCGGCGGCGCGCCGGGCGTGTGAGCGCCGCGGCCGCGTCGCGCGCCCGCGCGTAAGATCGCCGGAGGCGTCGAGCAAGGCGACCGGCGCGACGAGATCGCACGATCAGATCCGCGCGCCGAGATCTTGCACCGCCACTCCAGGGGGCCAATGCTCCGGTCCCGGACCTGAACTCGCGCTCGGACCGCCAGTCCGCGCCCGTCGCTTTCGTGCGTCGGCATTCGCGTCTCGCTGGCGCCGCCGTGAGGCTTCTATTAAAGAGGTAGGCTCCGGTGGACCTGGCGGTGCCAGGTCCGGGGCTTTTTTATTGCCCCTCCTTCCTGTATCTCGTCTCACACGTGACCCCCATGGCGCGAGCTTCTTCTGCAGACGGCACCAAGACCGACGCCCCCACCAAGACCCGCAAGGTCGCCAAGGTGAAGGCGAAGGCGACCGAGGCGGCCACGCCGGCGAAGCCGAAAGCCAAACCGAAGGCTGCCGAGGCCGCCGCAAAGAAGCCCGCGCCGGCGAAGAAAGCGGCGAAGGCCGCGACGCCCAAGGCGGCCAAGCCGCCCAAGGCGACGAAGGCGCCCAAGGCGACGAAGGCGCCCAAGGAGCCCAAGGAAGCGCCGGAGGCCGCGCTCGAGGAGAGCGACGAGGCCGAGGGCGCGTCGGCGCGCGGGAAGCAGCTGGTGATCGTCGAGAGCCCCGCGAAGGCCAAGACGATCAACAAGTACCTCGGCTCGAACTTCGTGGTGCAGGCGTCGGTCGGCCACATCCGCGACCTGCCGACCAAGTCGGAGAAGGGCGCCAAGCAGCCGGTGCCCGGGGTCGATCTCGAGCACGGCTTCCGCCCGACCTACGTGGTCCTGACCAATAAGAGCAAGACCGTCGCCGACCTCAAGCGGCTGGCGAAGAACGCGTCGCAGGTGTGGTTCGCAACGGACTTGGACCGCGAGGGAGAGGCGATCGCCTGGCACCTCGCGGAGGAGCTGCGCATCCCGCCGCAAGCCGCCCGCCGGGTGGTGTTCAACGCGATCACGCAGCAGGCCGTGCACCGCGCGTTCGCCAACCCGCGGCCGATCGACGTCAACAAGGTCAACGCCCAGCAGGCGCGCCGCATCCTCGACCGCATCGTCGGCTACCAGGCGTCGCCGCTGCTGTGGAAGAAGGTGGCGCGCGGGCTGTCGGCCGGGCGCGTGCAGTCGGTCGCGGTCAAGCTGATCGTCGAGCGCGAGCGAGAGATCGCGGCCTTCGTCCCCGACGAGCGCTGGGAGGTCACCGTCCGCCTGTGCGTCGACCCGACCCAGGCCGCGCCGCTGGCGTCGGCGTGGACCACGTTCCTCGCCACCGTCGACGAGAAGGGCAAGGGCCCGACCCTCAAGTCGCAGAACACCTGGATGTCGCAGCACGCGGCGATCGAGTCGGAGCTGGTCGAGCTCGGCGGCGAGAAGTTCTCGATGACGGCCGTCTCGACCGCGCCGCGCGACCTGTCCGGCGACGTGTCCCGCGTGGTCGAGGCCGTCGGCCTGGTCGACGTCAAGGCGACCGCGCGCGACAACCCGGAGGGCAAGGGCCCGCAGAGGACGCTGCGCACGATCACCGGCGCCCTCGACCCGTCGGCGCGCTACCGCGTCAAGTCGGTCGAGACCAAGCGGACCAGCTCGCGCCCGCTGGCGCCGTTCATCACCTCGTCGCTGCAGATCGCCGCCGCCAATCAGCTCGGCTTCACGACCCAGCGGACCATGCGGGCGGCGCAGCAGCTGTACGAGGGCATCGCCATCCCGGGCGAGGGCCAGGTGGGTCTCATCACGTACATGCGCACCGACGCGACCGCGCTGTCGGCCGAGGCGCTGACGCAGATCCGCGGCTTCATCGAGTCCCGCTTCGGCGAGCCCTACCTGCCCGAGAAGCCCAACATCTACACGTCGTCGAACAAGGACGCGCAGGAGGCCCACGAGGCGATCCGGCCGACCGACATCAGCCGCCGCCCGGAGGACCTGCGCGAGGCGCTGACCGACGAGCAGTTCAAGCTGTACTCGCTGATCTGGTCGCGCACGGTGGCGTGCCAGATGACGCCGGCGCAGTGGGACGCGACCGCGGTGATGTTCGAGCGCGCCGACAAGCCGACCGGCGCGGTGGTCCGCGCGACCGGCCGCACCCTGGTGTTCGACGGCTTCCTCAAGGTGCTCGGGGTCCAGGCGACCGACGAGCAGACGCTGCCGACGCTCGGCGAGGGCCAGGCGTTCGGGGCGTTCTCGATCGAGCCGCAGCAGAAGTTCCAGAGCCCGCCGCCGCGCTACACCGAGGCGTCGCTGGTCAAGACGCTCGAGGCCGAGGGCATCGGCCGACCGTCGACCTACGCGTCGATCATCTCGGTCATCCAGGAGCGCAAGTACGTCGAGCAGCTCGACCGCCGCTTCTACGCCACCGACCTCGGCGAGGTCGTGACCGACAAGCTGGTCGAGGCGTTCAAGGACCTGATGGACGTCGGCTACACGCGGGCGATGGAGGCCCAGCTCGACGAGATCGAGGACAAGGGCGCCGACTGGCAGAAGATGCTCGAGCGCTTCTACGGCGGCTTCCGCCGCTCGCTCGACATCGCCAGCGACACGATGACGCACGCCAAGGCCGAGGCGCAGCCGGCGATCTACAAGTGCCCGAAGTGCGGGTCGCCGACCTGCTACCGGTTCGGCAAGAACGGCCGCTTCCTGTCCTGCACGACTTACCCCGAGTGCGACTACGCGGCGCCGATCACCCGCGACGGCCGGCCGCTGCTGCCGGAGCGCGTCGACATGGTCTGCCCCGACGACGGCTCCGACATGGAGCTCCGCAACAGCCGCTTCGGCCCGTTCCTCGCGTCGGTCAACTTCCCGCACACGAAGTTCGTCATCAACCTCGACAAGAAGGAGGGCGTCAAGCTGCCGACGCCCCCGGCGCTCGAGGTCGACGTGCCGTGCCCGAAGTGCGGCGCGGCGCTCAACCTGCGCATGGGCAAGCGCGGCCCGTGGCTCGGCTGCTCGAAGTTCCCCAAGTGCCGCGGCCGCCTGGCCTGGACGGCCCTCGACGAGGAGAAGCAGGCGGCGCTCAGCAAGCTGCTGAGCGCTCACGAGAAGGCCCACCCGCCCGTGGTGCTCAAGCGCCGTGACGGCCGCGTGATCGCCGAGGGCACGCCGGTGGCGGAGCTGCTGATCCCGGGCGGGCTCGCCGAGCTCGAGATCCACCCGGACGCGCTCGCCGACAAGGCCGCAGGCGACAACAAGCCCGCGACCGTGGTCGCGGCGCCCGCGGCCGCGCCCGAGAAGGCGCCGGCGCTGCGCAACTGAGCGACGGGCGCCGCGAGGCGCCCGGGCGGCACGCCTCAGCTCTGCGAGGCGCAGGCGTGCGACCGCACGGCTGGCGCCGGCGCTGCGCGACGGAGTGAGGAGCACGAGGCGCCCGGCGGGTCGCTCGCCGTATGCTCCTTCGAGCATGTCCTTCCGAGCATCTTCTTTTTAGGAGAGACATGACCGATCGGGCATGCCCCTTGAAGCAGGTCTCGACGTTTATGTCTTGACGGACAGGTCGTCGAGCAGCGCCGCGCAGGCGCGAGCGATCTGCCGGTACGCCGAGAGAAAGCCCTCGGGGCCGCCGCGGACGGGGTCGGGGACGTCGAGGTCGGCGCCGCGGGCGCTGGGGTCGGCGAGCGACGCGAGCAGGCGGATGCGCGCCTGTCGGCCGGGGCCGGCGATCGGGCCGAACGCGGAGCCGGCGGTGAGGCGGCGCAGCTCGGAGGCGACCAGGCGGTCGAGCAGCAGGACCTCGTCGAAGTCGAACAGGTCGTCGCGGCGCAGCAGGCGGCTCGAGTGGGTCAGCGTCAGGCCGTGGTCGGCGGCGACGCGGACGCTGCCCGCGTGGGCGGGGTTGCCGGCGTCGGCGGCCACGCCCGCGCTGTCGATGCGGAAGCGCCCCGCGACGCCGCGCTCGTCCGCGAGCCGCGTGAACACTGCGGCGGCCAGGGGCGAGCGGACGATGTTGGCGTAGCAGACGAACAGGACGCCGACCGGACGCGCGCTCATTTGATCAGCTTCTGCACCTCGGCGTCGTCCTTGACGATCTCGAACGTCGGGTCGAAGCCGACCTGCTTGAGCAGCTTCTTGCCGCCGCGCTTCGACACTTCCTTGAGCAGCTCGACGGTCTGCGGGACCTCGCCGGCGTTGGCGCTCTGCTTGGCGAGGTTGAACACCGGCTCGGGGTACGTGGTGTCCTTGTCCTTGGCCCACGTGAAGAACGCGGCGGCCCGCTCGGGCTCGTCAAACAGCGCCTCGCCGCGGGCGTTGGCGGACTCGGCCAGCTCGCGCACGGTGGCGCCGCCCTTCTCGGCCTCCTCGAGCGCCTTCTTGGCGCGCGTATCGGACGTCTTCTTCGCCTTTGCCTCGTCGAGCAGCTTCTTGTTGGCTTCGGCGGCAGCGGCGGGATCGGCCGCGGGCGCCGGCGGAGCGGCCTCACCCGCGGTCGCGGCGGCGTCGGTCTTGGTGTCCTCGGGGACCTTGGCGTCGCCGGGCGGAGGTGTCGCGGGGTCACCAGCCGTCTTCGTCTCGGTCGACGGGGGCGGCTGGGCGACCTTGGCGTCGGCCGGCGGCGCGCCCTTGCTCTCCGGGGCGTCGGTCTTGCCGGCGACGACGGGCGCGTCCTTCGTCGCCGACTCCGGGTTCGTGTTGCACGCGAGGAGCGTCAGCGACGCGAGGACGAGCCGGGAGAAAGGTGGGCGCATGGCGCGGATATTATCGGAGAGTCCTGCGCCGCGCATTGTGGTAACACTCACGGTTGACGCACATGCTCGTGCCTGCAGCACCACTCGTTATGGCTGTCGTTTCGGCCCTCGCGCCGGCCCCTGACCTCGAGGCGAAGGTCAAGGCGATCTTCGAAGACAGCTGCACCGCCTGTCACGATGATGGCGCCGACGAGGTCTCGCTCGCGGGGTCACCTTCACGGCTGACCTCGGTGAAGTCGAAGGCAAACGGCAAACCGATGGTCGTCGCTGGCGACCCCGACGCCAGTTACCTCTACGCCAAGGTCATGGGCACCAAGGGCATCGCCGGCGAGGCGATGCCGCCGGGTGACTCGCTGCCCGCGGCGCAGAAGAAGGTGCTCAAGGAGTGGATCGCCGGCCTCAAGCCGACGACCGCGCCGGCGCCCGCGGCCGCGCCGGCACCTGGCCCTTCGGCCAGCAGCGGCGGCGCGGCCGGCAACAAGAAGGCAGCCGACCTCGAGGTCAAGGTCCGCAAGCTGTTCGACGACAAGTGCAGCGCCTGCCACGAGGCGGGCGGCAGCGAGGTCGTGCTGGTCGGCGACCTGTCGCACCTGTCGCGCGACAAGTCGAAGGAGTCGGGCAAGCGCTTCGTCGTGCCCGGCGACCCCGAAAGCAGCTACCTCGTCGCCAAGCTGGTGCCCGGCCACAAGGGCATCAAGGGCGACGTCATGCCGATGGGCGACGACCCGCTGAACGCCAAGGAGATGGAGCTCGTGCGCTCGTGGATCGTCGCGCTCGGCGAGTCAAGCGCGGGCGCGGCGGTCGAGACGCCGACGCCGAGCGACGGCGCCGCGGCGGAGCCGAGCGAGGGTCCGAGCGAGGGGCCGGCCGACGCCGGCGGCGACGACAAGCCGGCGGAGAAGGAGCGCGGCAAGCCGCCGTTCCACGGCACGTTCCAGATCAACCTGCCGACGACGACGACGCTCGGGCGGCGGACCTTCGAGTTCCGCATCGACCACCGCTTCGGTCAGGTCGGCGCCGAGCGCGGCGCGTTCGGCCTCGACGCCGGCGCCAACATCTCGTACGGCTTCGCCTACGGCATCCTCAACGGCTGGGACGTGCTGATCCGGCGCACCAACTCGCGCAAGGGCTACGAGCTCGGCACCAAGTACATCCCGATCCGCCAGGAGGACGGCAAGAAGCTGAGCTTCGGCGGCTACGCGTCGGTCGAGTACCTGCGCGACTTCCCGAGCAACACCGCCAACCCGTGGGCCGGCAACTTCCAGCTGCTGCTCAGCCGGCTGTGGTTCGACCGCTGGAGCACGCAGCTGACGGTCGGCTACCACCTGCGCACCAACCACTCGGCCAACGTGCAGGTCGACCTGCCTGACGACGACGTCGCCGGGCCGGTCAAGGTCCGCGACAAGCGCGGCACGCTCGGCATCGGCATCGCCTCGACGGTGTGGCTCGGCCAGAAGAAGCGCTGGGGCATCGACCTCGAGTACCACCTGCCGATCCCCGCCGACGTGTTCTTCTACCGCGGCGGCAACGCCGACCGGAACGGCAGCAACATCGGCTCGTGGGCGATCGGCGGCTCGGTCAACACCGGCAAGCACTTCTTCCAGATCTTCATCACCAACACCCGCGAGATCCACACCAACCTGTACGCCCCCGGCGGTCAGAGCAAGAACCCGTTCAGCGACCGCGGCAACTTCTTCTTCGGCTTCAACCTCAGCCGCAAGTGGAGCCTGTAACGACATGTCCCGGAAGACATCCAAGTCCGTGTCCCTCGCCCTGGCGACGACGACGTTGCTCGCGGGCTGCAACCAGCTCGAGGCGATCGAGACCGAGGGCAGCGGCGGCGGCGGCGGCGGCGGCGTGCCGCCGGCCGTGCGCGAGGCGTTCGAGGCCAGCTGCGGCAAGGGCGGCTGTCACTCGCCCGGCGCGACCCTGCCGGTGCTCGCCGGCGACGAGCTCGACGGCATCCTCACCGGCGAGATCAACGGCGTGCCGCTGGTGACGCTCGGCGACACCGCGAACTCGTACCTGGCGATCGTGATGCTGCCCGACGCGCTGCTGTCGAGCCTCGGCCTCACCCGCACGGTGCCGCGCATGCCGGCCGACAACGACTTCCTGAACCCGAACAACCAGGTGATCCTGTCGTGGATCGGCGGCGCCGAGTTCGAGGGCGGCGGGCCGCCCGCCACCGGCGGCGACACCGACACCGACACCGACACCGGCGGGACCGACACCACCGGCGAACCCGCCGAGCCGACGTTCGCCAACGTGCAGGCGATCATCGACGCCAGCTGCTCGTGCCACTTCTCCGCGCCGAGCGCCGCCAACGGCATGCTCGAGATGCCGATGGGCGACTCCTACGGGGCGCTGGTCGGCGTCAAGTCGCCGACGACCGACCTCAACCTGGTCGAGCCCAGCGACCCGGCCGCCAGCTACCTGTACCTCAAGCTGGCCGGCGGCTTCCTGGAAGCGGGCGGCGCGGGCACGCTGATGCCCCCGGTCATGGGCCTGATGGACGACGCGAAGATCGACCTGGTCGAGGCGTGGATCGCCGCGGGAGCGATGAACGACTGAGGACATGGTCCCGGGGACATGGTCTCCGGGACATGGTCGTTGGCACAGGACACCGAGGACAGGACCGATGGGACAGGAGCTCGAAGTGGTCCAGGCGCTCGTGTGCGTCGACGGGCGCGTCCAGGGCGTCTACTACCGCGCCAGCGCGCAAGCCCGAGCCCAAGCCCTCGGCCTGCGCGGCTGGGTCCGCAACCTGCCCGACGGCCGCGTCGAACTGCGCGCCCAGGGCACCCGCGCGAGAGTGGAGGCGCTGGTCGACTGGTGCCGCAAAGGCCCGCCCTCGGCCCGCGTGACTGCGGTCGACGTCGACTGGGAACCAGTCGACTCCGAGATGCCGCTCAGCTTCATCGTGCTGCGCTGAGTCGCGAGGGGGTCGCGCCACCAAGCCGAGTTGGTGGTCCCGCCGAACGCGACGCTGGAGCGGCGCGCGTGAGGGCCTCGCGGTCGCCTGGACGACCCCGCGCGCTCGAGCTACGTTGCGCGCGAACATGGCCGCCCCTGCGCTCAAGTCGGTCGCGCTGAGCCAGCGCCTGCGTAGCTTCGAGGCCCACCACGGCGCGCTCCTGGCCGAAGTGCTGCACGAGCTGGCCCAGGAGGCCGCACGCGAGCCGCGAAACCTGATCGCTTCCACCACCTACGACAACGCGCTGGTGCTCGCCGGCAAGGCCCGTGAGGCGCGAGCGGAGGCCGCACGAGGCTTCGGGCTGTGGCGCTCGTTGCCGGCGGTATCCCCGGAGATCTCGCTGAACCTGGCGGCCGGCCTCGGCGACGCAGGGCTGGTCGCTCCGGCCAAGCAGGTGCTGGCCAGCCTCGACGAACGAGCGCTGGGCGAGCTCGATGCAGCCCGGACCGAGATCGCGGCGCAGATCGCAGTCCGCCACGGCGAGCTCGAGTGGTTCGCGGCGCGTCGCTCGGATCACCCGACGCCGGAGTTCTTGACGAAGCACGCGCTCGTCGACGGCTGGCAGGCCAGACAATCGGCGATCGAGGCGTTCCTCGGCGCACGCGTGGCCTCGTTCGCCGCGTCGATCGTGGGGATCGACGGCGTCCACGATCGCCTGGCGCTGTACTACTGGACGGACGCGGGTTCGTACGAGGAGCTGGATCAGCTCCAGGATGGGCTCCTCGACGTCGTGGACGCGGTCCAGGGCGGCTCTTCACACCTCATCGGTCGCGTCGTCTTCACGGTCTACGGGCCCGAGATCCCGCTCGAGGAGCTCCGCGCATGATCACCCCGGAGGAGCTCTGGGACGAGGCGCTGCTGCACTGCGAGCGCGCCCAGGCGGCGCAGTCGACCGAAGCCGCTCGTCGCCTGGCGATCGCGGCGCTCTACTATGCGACGTACCACTTCACCGGCAGGGCGGTCGGGCTCGACACGAGCGCGAACGACAGCAACCACGAGCGCCTCCTCCAGGTCCTGAAACACTCCCGCGAGGTCCACGTGCGGCGCGCGGCGCAGCGGTACGACGGCCTGAAGCTCCTGTGGGTGAAGTCCCACTACCACTTGCGTCTGCAGATCGGGGCACAGGAGCTCCTGGTCGCCCGCAATCACGCCCGCGCGGTGCGGGCGCTGCTGCGAATCGGGCCGGCGTAGCGCTCGGGACGGTCGAGCTCAGCACGGACAGCCGACGTAGGGCACGGAGTAGGCGTCGCGGAGCTCGGCGCCGCTCGGGTCGTGGGTGCGGAGGACGGTCTCGAAGCCGTCGTCGGTGACTGCCTCGAGCACGCCGTCGCCCTCGAGGTCCATGAGCGCGGTGAGGCCGAGCCAGCCGGGTTGGTCGAAGCGGACGAGCCGGCCGTCGCGCCGCTCGAGCAGGAGGGCGAGGCTGCCGCCGAAGTCGTCGCTGCAGGCCATGCGATCGACGAGCTGCAGCTCGACGCTGACGATCTGGCGCGAGCCGCCGATCTCGTGCCACGCGGTGGTTCTCAGGTTGGCGGCGACGAACTCGTCCCAGCCCGGCAGGTCGGCGCGGCGCTCCGCGTCCATCGGCGCGAGGTACTCGGCGTACTCGCCCGCCAGGCCGGTGAACTCGGCTTGGGCGCGCACGACTGCGGCGGCCTCGGCCTTCAGGACGGCGGCCTCGGCCTCGCTCGCGCCGCGGCGCCCGAACACGGTCGCGGGCGGGAGGTCGACGCGGCGGGCCCACAGGCCTTCGCAGGGGCGGCCGTCGGCGGCGCGCTGGCGGGCCAGCAGCAGCAGGTCGTCCTCCTCGGCGAACAGCTGTTTGACCCTGTCCCGAAGGACAGCCTTGTCGGTCGGCGGCTCGAAGCTCTCGTGGCCGTCGTCATCCATCGAGTGGAAGACGTCGCCGATCTGCTCGAGGTGGAGCCTGGGCGCGTCGACGCCGGCGACGCAGGTGCTGCCGTCGGCGGCGTGCACGACCATGGTCGCGTCCTCCAGGCCGCGCAGTTGCTCCGGCAAGCTGTCCCAACGGACAGATCGGGTGACGAGCAGGTGGCTGGGCTCGGCCTTGATCACGGGGCGACCGCTGGCCCAGCGCAGGTCGGCGTGGGTGTGGAGGACGAGGGCGTCCTTGCGCACGAGCATGGCCTGGCCCACGTCATCGCCAGCGGGCGGGACCACGGGAGCAGCGGTCGGCTCCGCGGCCGCGGGAGCGACGACGGGAGCGACGGGCGCGGGCGGCACGACCGCGGCAGGCGCGGGCGTCGGGGCGGGCGCGACCGGCTCGAGCGCGGCGAGCGGTTCTGCGCTTGCCGGCGCAGGAGCGTCGAGCGAGGGCAGCGCCTGCGAGACGAGGATCGCGGCGAGCGGGGCGACGAGGATGGCGGACAGGGCGACGAGATCGCGGGTGCGGGCCATGACGCGGCGTCAACGAGCCGCCGCCGGGCCGTTATTTCGTCGCTCGCATGCGCGTGCTCGCGTGCAACCCGTTGCCGGCGCGTCGCGTCGTTCGCATGCACCGCGACGTCGGCGCCGACACTCCAGATCGCGTCATCGCCCGGCGATGCTCCAGATGCTGCGAAGGGGACCCGAGAGGGCGTCAGCGCCTGGCGTCGCGTCGGAGGAGCTACTGCACGAGGGCGCCGGCGTAGGCGACCACGCGCTCGGTGTCGCCGGTGACCTGGCCGGAGTGGGTGTAGCCGACGAGCTCGGCCCGGCGCACGCCGAGCTCGAGCGCGGCGACCAGCGCGACCGTGGCCGGCAAGATCCCGCACATGCTGATGTGGTGGCGGCGGACGGTCTCGTGCAGGCCCGCGGGGTCGAGCGCGAGCAGGCGGTCGAGCGCGAGGTGGTCGAGCGCGGCGGCCTCGTCGGCGCCGATGTAGTGGGACATGTCGCTGCTGGCGGCCAGCAGCACCCGCGGCGCCGCGCCGGGGGTGTCGGCCTCGAGCTCGCGGATCGCCGCGGCGATGCCGACGCCGATGGCCTGGCACTCGGCGAAGTCGAGGCCGCCGAGGCAGACCGCGGCGATCTCTGCCTGCGGGTTGCGGGCGCGCAAGAACGGCAGGTGGACCTCGATCGCGTGCTCGCGCAGGTGCGCCGCGGTGTCGGGCTGGAGGCCGGCGTGGCGGACCAGGGCGTCGGTGAGGTCGGCGGCGATCGGCACCGGGCCGGCCGGGGTGTCCCACGCGCCGCCGGGCCAGATCGATCTCCGCGCGCCGCGCCCGGTGTGGTTGGGGCACAGCACCACCACGCGCTCCGGGACATGTACTTGCGACCATGTCTGTCCGGCCAGGGCGCCGCTGTAGACGTAGCCGGCGTGAGGGGCGAGGATCATGCGCGCCGGCACCGGCACGACGTCCCGGTCGAGGCAGCGCTCGAGCTCGCGGCGGAGCGCGCGGGGCTCTCCGGGGTAGAAGCGGTCGGCGACGGCGGGCGGGCGATGCGACTCGAGGTTGGACATGACGCGGCTCCGTTCACGACAGAGGATGGCGCCGGCCGCAATGGATCGACTCGCGGTGGGCATGGCGCGGCTCCGTTCACGATTCACAGCAGATGATAGCGCCGGCCGCCGGAGGTCGACTGGCTGCGCGCGTCGAAGACGCCGGGGATCTGGCGAGCACAGCCGGGGCAGGTGCCGTCGGCCTTGACGCGGTTGGCCGCGACGGCGTGCCAGCGGCGCTCGATCAGCGGGAGGTCGCAGCCGGGGCACGCGGTGACGGAGCCGACGCGGTCCCAGATGTTGCCGGTGTAGACGAAGCGCAGGCCGAAGCCGCGGGCCTCGTCGCGCGCGCGGATCAGGGTCTCGGGCGGCGTGCGCTCGACGTCCTGCAGCTTGTAGTCGGGGTGGAAGGCGGTGAGGTGGAGCGGGACGTCGGGGCCGACGTGCTCGGCGATCCAGCGGAACTGGGCGCGCAGCTCCTCGGGGTCGTCGTTGTGGCCGGGGATCACCAGCGTGGTCAGTTCGACCCACAGGCCGCGCTTGACCGACCACTCGATGGTCTCGAGGACCGGTTGCAGGTGCGAGAAAGTCAGCTTGTGATAGAAGCGCTCGCTGAAGCCCTTGAGGTCGATGTTGAGGGCGTCGAGCTCGGGGTACATGTCGGCGCGCGCGGCGTCGGAGATGTAGCCGGCGGTGACGCCGACGGCCGCGACCCCGGCGGCGCGGGCGGCTCGCGCGGCGTCGATGACGTACTCGGGGTAGATCGTCGGGTCGTTGTAGGTGAACGCGACCGAGGCGGCGCCCTCGCGGCGGGCCAGCGTCGGCACGTCCTCGGGGGCCAGCTCGAGCGCGCGCTTGTGGTGCGACTTGGCCTTCGACAGGTCCCAGTTCTGACAGAAGCGGCAGCCGAGGTTGCAGCCGGCGGTGCCCATGCTGAGGATCGTGGTGCCGGGGAGGAAGTGCCACAGCGGCTTCTTCTCGATCGGGTCGACGGCGACCGCGTTGGGCTTGCCGTAGGCCAGCGACACCAGGCGCCCGTCCTCGTGCTTGCGCACGTAGCAGAAGCCGTGCTGCCCCTCGGACATCGTGCACAGGCGCGGGCAGGCGGTGCAAACGATGCGCTCGCCCTCGCGGTGCCAGTAGCGGGCCGGGTGGGTCATGAGAATCGAGCTTTGGCCCGGGCGGCGCGGCATGCAAGTCCGCGCCGGGGTGTGTAAGCTTGCGCCGCCATGTCAGAACGCCCCCACGACGACCAAGCCCGCGCCGACCTTCATGCCGAGCTCGCTCGCCTCGAGCACGTGTTCGTCGCTCACGAGGATGTCTCGCTCCATGTCGTCCGCAGCCGCCCGTGGGACCGCGGCGAGCGCCGGGCGCCGGTGCTGTTCCTCCACGGCTACCCCGACACGCTCGACACCTGGTCGCTGCAGCTGGCGTCGCTGGGCCAGTCGCACCCGGTGGCGGCGTTCGACCAGCGCGGGGTGGGCCGCTCGACGGCGCCGACGGGCCGCGGGGGCTACGCGTTCGAGCGCTACCTCGAGGACATCGAGGCGGTGATCGACGACCTCACCGGTCCCGAAGGCCAGGTCCACCTGGTGGCCCACGACTGGGGCGCCGCGCTGGCGTGGATGTTCGCCGAGCAGCCGCGCTACGGACGGCGGCTGCGCTCGCTGTCGATCCTCGCCGGGCCCCACCCGAACCTGATGATGCGCCGCCTCGGCCGCGCGGCCAAGAACCCGCGCGAGCTCGGGTTCTTCTTCGATCAGCTGCGCAAGAGCTGGTACATGGTGTTCTTCCAGCTGCCGTGGCTGCCCGAGCAGCTGATCTCGCGCCAGTTCCCCCGCCTGTGGATCCAGGCGCTGCGCAGCGGCGGGGTGGCCAAGGACGACCCGCTGCTGCGCGACTTCGACGCCGAGGGGGCGCGCCGGGCGGCCCTCACGCCGCTGGCGCTGTACCGCCAGGCGCTGTTCCGCAAGCTGCAGCCGCTGCGCCCCGTCGAGGTGCCGACCTGCCTCCTCGTGCCGCTGCACGACATGGCGCTGCGCCCGGAGCTTTATGACGACATCCACGAGGTGGCCGCCGACCTCGAGGTGCATCGCCTCGACGCCAATCACTGGGCGCACCGCGAGCGGCCGACGGAGGTGTCGGGGATCCTCGAGGCCTTTATTCGAAGGGTCGAGCACGACTCCTGACGGGCGCCCGCGGGGCAGGAGCCCCTGTCCCATGGGGCATGTCGTCGCGGCCGGTGCGATTGTCGCCACATGTCTCATGGGACATGTGTTGTGTGTGGGTGTGAATGCCTGTCCTTCGGGACAGGCATGGCTTCACGCCGCCGCGGCCGGCAGCGGGGCGAATTCGACGCTGGGGCCGGCGCGGAGGGCCTCGGCCCACGCCTCGACGGCCTGGGCTTCGGGGCAGGCGAACGGGTCGGCCCAGAACACGCAGGTCTGGTAGCGGGGGTCGGGGTAGGGGTGGAAGCCCAGGCTGTCGTCGACGACGGCGCCGAAGCGGCGGTAGAGGTCGAGGACGTGCTGGTGGGCGCAGCCGACGATCTGCGCGGCCCCGAGGGCGCGGGCGACCGCGAGGGTGGCGGCGGTCAGGTTGGCGGCGAGGTCGGTGCGGCGATAGGAGGGAGCGACCCAGGTGCCGCACAGCTCGACCAGCGGGCCGGGGGCGCGGGCGACCGCCTGTTCGATGGGACATATCGCGGCGAGGGCCCGCTCGACCGGCAGCGGGCTGCCGGAGCGGCGCAGGTGGACCCGCATGCCGCCGACGGCGGCGCCGTCGCGGGCGCGCGCGAGGACCACGAAGGCCTCGGCGATGTGGACAGTCCAGAGCGCGGCCACGCAGCCGGGATGGCGGCGGTAGCTGTCGGCCTGGCCGAGGCAATAGAGCTCGGCGAGGTCGGGGCGCTCGGCGGCGCAGAAGGCCTCAAGGGTCAGCGAGGAGGGGTGGGGTGAAGAGGGTGAGATAGTCGGCATAGGCGTCATAGCTGGCAGTGAAGGCGTCGGCGGCCAAATGAAGGACGGCGAGGAAGCGTTGCTGGGTGGTGTCGTCGCGCAGCAGGCGAGCGAGGACGGCGAGGGTGGCGTTCCAGTGGCCGTCGTCGCCGCCGTCTTCGCGCACGTGGCTGACGAGGAAGCGGGTCGCTCGCGCGGGCTCGCGGTAGCCCCAGCGGCGGATGTTGTCGGCGAGGTCGTCGAGCACGAGCGGACCGACGCGCGCGGCCAGACCCTCGGCGACGAACGGGGCGGCGAGGAAGCAGGTGAGGTCGCCGTGGAACGCGACCATGCTCTCCTGCACGCTCATGAAGGTCAGCGTCGGGCCCCACGGGACCATCGCGCGCAGCACGAATTCGACGTCGGCCTCGAGGTAGCGGAGGTCGGTCTCGATGAGGCGGTCGTGCTTCTGTTCGCCGCGAAAGTGGCGGGTGAAGTGATCGCGCAGCGGTTCGTCGTCGCACACCGAGATCGCGCGGGCCAGCAGCCGCGGGGTGTAGCGGACGTACTGGTGGGTGTTGGCGAGGGCGGCGATGTACTGCTCGCGGGCGAGGCGACCGGCGTGGACGGCCCGGCACCAGGCGTTGCCTGCGAACACCTCGGCGTGGCGCGACAGGCACGCGGCCGCCTCGGCGACGAAGCGGCCGGTCAGCAGCGCGCGGCCTGCCTCGTCGCAGGCGAGGAACAGGCGGTGCATCGCAGCGTCGAGCGGCGCCGCTCGCAGGCCGCGGTGCGCCAGCGCCGACAGTGGCATCGGCGCCAGCGACTGCTCCGCGCTGACGATCGCGGAGCGTCGCCAGATCCGCGCCCGCTGCAGCGCCACGTAGAGGAGCAGCGCGGTCTCCGGCGTCCCGGGCGCGGCGTCGAGGTCGCGCAGCGCCGCGGCTAGCGAGGCCCCCGTCAGCGACGCGGTCGCCAGCTCGACCTCGGCCGGGACCACCGTGACGCCGATCGGCCGCGCCCCGCCGAGCAGCTCGACGCGCACCGCCGATGGCGCGGCGTCGAGGGCGACCGCCTCGCCGCGGAGGTCTCGCTCGCGCACGAACAAGCTGTTTGAAGGGACAGGTGGCAGATCGATCGCGCGGTGATTCATGACGGCTCGGTCCGCCCGAGTTGCAGATCACATTCCAGGCGCGCAACGAGGCGCCCGCGGTTGTGGGCGGCCTCGTTGTCCACGGCGCGCGACGGCGGGCGTCCGACGGTGTCCACCGGAGTAGACGCCGGGTTCGGCCCGGTCTGCTGGATCTCCGCAGGATCGGGCGGGGTCGCGGGCACCGGCGGGGACGCGCGGGGCGTGGCCACGCGCGGGGACGCCCGCGGCCGACCTCGGGTTTCGCGGATGTCATGTCGCGTGGACAGGGTCGTCCATCGCCGACGGCGCGTAGGCCGTTCACGCGAGCGGACGCGCGGTCAGGGGCGCGAGATGTCCAGCGTCTGCATCAAGTTGTAGATGTGCGCGCGCGTGAGCGCGAGCCGGCGCGCGGCCTCGGCGACGTTCCAATTGCTGTCCTCGAGCGCGCTGCGGACCAGCTGGGTCTGGAAGCGGCGCAGCGCCTCGCGGTAGTTGAGCGGGCCTGCGCTTTCGTACCTGTCCTCACGGTCAGGGAACAAGTGGCGCGTCTCGACCTCGCGCGCGTCCTCGCCGACGGCGCGGATGACCGCGGCCTCGACTGCGTTGGCGAGCTCGCGGATGTTGCCCGGCCAGCTCGCGGCCTGGGCGGTGGCGAGTGTCCATTGGGACAGGCGCAGCGGCGGCAGGCGGTGGCGCACGCACGCGCGGACGCAGAAGTGCTGGGCGAGCTCGGGGATGTCGTCGCGCCGCTCGGCCAGCGAGGGCACGCGGATCGGGACCACGTGGAGGCGGTAGTACAGGTCCTCGCGGAACTCGCGGCGGGCGACGCGGGCCTTGAGGTCGCAGTTGGTGGCGGCGATCACCCGCACGTCGGCGGCGCGCGGGCGGCTGGCGCCGAGCGGGTAGTACTCGCGCGATTGCAGCAGCTGCAGCAGCTTGGCCTGCGCGGGCAGCGAGAGCTCGGCGATCTCGTCGAACAGGAGGGTGCCGCCGCGGGCGGCGAACACCTTGCCCTCGACCGCCTTGACCGCGGTCGAGTGGGCGCCCGGGGCCGCGCCGAACAGCTCGCTCTCGACGAGGTTGTCGGGCAGGTTGGCGCAACTGAGCTCGACGAAGTTGCCGGCGGCGGCCCGCGGGCTCGAGGCGTGCATCACGCGGGCGACGTGGGTCTTGCCGGTGCCCGAGGGTCCGGTGAGCAGGACCGAGACGTCGAGGGGAGCCAGCAGCGAGAGCTGGCGCAGCAGCTCGATCATCGGCGGCGAGCGGCCGATCAGGTCGTCGGCGCGGAGCGAGCTGCGGGAGCGGAGCGTCGGGTCGCGCTTCTCGCCCGGCGAGAACGAGGGCCCTATCTCCCCGTGAGCCTCGGGATGCGCGCTGTCCATACCATCATAGTAGACGCGGAAGGATGGCGGCCGCAGGGCCGGCCCGCGTGAGGACATGTCCTTCGGGACATTATGAAGCGCACCTCATGCGCGGGTCTAGGTGATCGTTCGCGGGAGCGCGCGCGTCACTTCGCCGGACCGGCGAGCCAAGCGTCCCGCAGTTCGCGGACACCAGGTTCTGGTGTCGACGAGGCGGCGAAGCGGAACGCCTTGCGCGGGTCGTCGGCGATGGTGACTCGTCGCTGCAGCAGGCGACCGCCGCGGAAGAGGGCGACTTCGACCGACTGCCCGGGAGCGTGGTCCATCAGGCGTTCGGTGGCCTCCTCGCCGGTGCGGGTGCGGCGAGCCGCGACCGCGACGACCTCGTCTCCGGGCAGGAGGCCGGCGAGCTCTGCCGGCGAGCCCGGAGCGACGCTGCGGATCGCGTTGTCGGTGAACACGATTCCGGTCCAGCCCTGTTTGCGGCGAGCTGCCAGCGGAGAGGACTCACCTGCCGACGGCGCGCGAATCTCGACGTCGAGGCCCATTCGCGCCAGCTGCGCGGGAAGCGGAAGCTCGTCGGTGCCCTCGATGTAGCGGCGGAAGAAGTCGCGCACGTCGCTGCCCGCCTCGGCCGACGCGGCGGCGACGATGTCGTCGAACGTGATGCCCTTGCCGCGCGCGCCGTGGCTGGCCATCAGCCGGCGGAACACGCCGAGCAGCGAGCCCTTGCCGCGCGAGCGCAGCCGCAGCTCGAGGTCGAGGCACACGCCGGCGAGGTGGCCCTTCTCGTAGTAGCTGATGGTGGTGGTGAAGTGGCCGGGCGACGGCTTGTACTGCTTGACCCACGCCTCGACGCTGGCCTGCGTCAGCGGCACGTGGTTGCGCCCGGGCTTTTGCAAGTAGGCGGTCCACGCGGTCGCCAGCTCGCGCAGGAACTCGTCGGGGCTGGTGGCCCCGGCGCGCACGAGGATCTGGTTCTCGACGGTCTCGGTGAAGCCCTCGTGGAACCACAGCAGCTGGCTGTAATCCTCGCGCGCATAGTCGTATGGCACGAGCGCCGCGTCGCGCAGGCGCTTGGCGTTCCACAGGTGGAAGAACTCGTGGCTGGCGAGGTGGAGCGCGCGGCGGTAGCCGCCTTCATCTTGGAACATGTCCCGAGGGACACGCATGAGCGTGCTGTCGGCGTGCTCGAGCCCGCCGTCGCCCTTCTCGTCGGCCAGCATCAGGAACACGTAGCGCGAGGTCGGCAGGCCGCCCATCGCCTCGGCGAAGGCGTGGACCACGGGCCTCAGCTCGCGGGCCAGCCGCTCGGTGTCGGCGTTGCTGCCGCCCGGGGCCGAGAACACCAGCTCGACGCGCGTGCCGCCCTCGTCCCACGCGTGGACCACCGGGGTGCCGAGCTCGAGCGGCGAGTCGACCAGGACGTCGTACGAGGACGCGCGCAAGGTGCCGGGGCTCGGCTGCGGCAAGGCGCCGTGGACGGTCCAGTTCGCGGGCAGGCCGGTGAAGCGCAGCTCGGCCGGGCGCGCGGTCTCGCCGACGAGGTAGAGGAACAGGCCGGTGCCGTTGAGGGTCGCGTGGCTGTCGTCGACCACGCTGGTGCGCACCCCCGGCTCGTCGGCCCACACCCGGTAGCGGGCGCGGAAGCTCTTTCCGCCATGTCCGATGCGCCATGTCTGTTTGTCCAGGCGCTCGACCGGCAGCGACACCCCGGCGAGGTCGGTGACCTCGATGCCGTCGAGGTTGCGGGCGAAGTCGCGGACCAGGTAGGAGCCGGGGATCCACGCCGGCAGGGCGACGTCGCTGCGGCGGCCGCGGGGGCGCTCGACTGTCATGACGACCTCGAGCCAGCGCGACTCGGGGGCGGCCAGCGCCACCTCGTACTGGACCAGCTGCTTGCGCTCGCGCGCCGACCAGTCGGCGGGCGCAGGCGCCGGGGCGGCGACGGCCGTCGCACACGCGCCGCCGAGCGCGAGGGCGAGGAGGAGCGGCGAGAATCGCATGCGCGGCGAGTGTACCGGCGAGGCGAGGTCGGCGCGCTCCGATGTCACGCGAGCGCGACGCGGCCGGGACCGGCGGGGCGCGCGTTCCGCTATCCTGGCCGCGCATGACCTCGCCGCCGCGCCCGCCTCGCCCGCGACCCCGCACCGCCCCGACGCGCCGCGAATTCCTGTGGCAGGTGGTCGCTGCGGCCTCGGCGAGCGCCTGCGGCGGGGTCTCCGGGGGCACCGACGGGTCCGGCGAGGTCAGCAGCTCTGGCACGACCGGCACCTCGACCGAGGCGACGCCGACGACGACCGACGCGCCGACCACGACCACCGGGACCACCGGCGAGCCGACGCTGCCGGGGCCGCCGTTCACTCTCGGGGTGGCTTCGGGAGATCCGCTCGCCGACCGCGTGATCCTCTGGACCCGCCTCGCGCCCGATCCGCTCGCCGGCGGGGGGATGCCCGAGACCGCGATCGCGGTCGCGTGGGAGGTCGCGACCGACGAGGCCTTCGCCGACGTCGTCGCCAGCGGCGAGGCGCTCGCCGAGCCGGCGTTCGCCCACTCGGTGCACGTCGACGCCACGGGGCTACAGGCCGACAGCTGGTACTTCTACCGCTTTCACGTCGGCGACTACACCAGCCCGGTCGGCCGCACGCGCACGCTGCCGGCCCCGGACAGCGCGCCCGAGCGGCTGCGCCTGGCCTCGGCGAGCTGCCAGCGCTTCACCACCGGTTACTACACCGCCTACGCCCACGTCGCCGCCGAGGAGCTCGACCTGGTGCTGTTCCTCGGTGACTACATCTACGAAAACGGCGACAGCGGACCGGTCCGCTCGCACATGAGCGAGGAGTGCCGCACCCTGCTCGACTACCGCGACCGCTACGCGCTGTACCGCGGCGACGCGCAGCTGCAGGCGGCGCATCACCGGTTCCCGTGGGCGGTGATCTGGGACGACCACGAGGTCGACAACAACTACGTGGCCGACATCTCGGCGGTCGACGACCCCGAGTTCCTGGCCCGCAGGACAGCCGCGTACCAGGCCTTCTACGAGCACATGCCGATCCGCGTCGGGCCGCCGACGCCGGAGGGGCTGGCGATCTACCGCAAGTTCTCGTGGGGCGACCTGGCCGAGGTGTTTCTGTTGGACACCCGCCAGTACCGCACCGACCAGCTGTGCATGGACGAGCCGGGCGAGGACTGCGGCGAGCTCGAGACCGAGGACGGCGACATGCTCGGCCCGGAGCAGGAGGCGTGGCTGACCGAAGGGCTCTCGGCGTCGCCGGCGATCTGGAAGCTGATCGCCCAGCAGATCGTGTTCTCAAAGGTCGACTTCAGCGGGCTGCTGATCAACTGGGACCAGTGGGACGGCTATCCGAAGGCGCGCCAGCGCATGCTCGACTTCCTGGCCGGCGAGCAGCTCGACAACGTGGTGATCCTCGCGGGCGACCTGCACGTCGGCGGCATGGGCGACCTCAACGCGGTCGCGGGCGACACCAACACGCCGGTGGTGGCGGTCGAGATCGTCACGACCTCGATCACTTCGAGCTCGGAGACCGACGTGCCGCCCGAGACCATCGAGCAGTTGGTCAGCACGATCCCGCAGATCAAGTACTTCAATGCCCACTCGCGCGGCTACGTGACGGTCGACCTGTCGCGCACCGAGCTGCGGGCGCGCTTCCGGATCGTCGACACCATCGAGGCCGAGACCGCCGCGATCGAGACCGAGGCCGAGCTGACCGTGCTCGCCGGGGTGGCGGGGATTCAGGTGCCCTGAAGGGCATGTCCCGAAGAACATGCCCTGGAGGGCATGTCCTCAGGAGAAGGTGACGAGCTCGGTGGTGGCGCCGAGGCCGTGCAGCAGCTCGCGGTAGTAGGCGGCGGTGGCGGCGGCGAGGCCGGGCAGCTGGCTGGTGCCCCAGACGATCGACAGGGTGCGGCGGGTGCCGGGGTGGGTCTTGGTGCGCTGCGAGTCCTTGACCGGGCCGGCGCACGGGCCCTCGGCGTCCAGCAGCGAGACCAGGCCGCCGATGTCGATGACCTGGCCGCTGGCGTTGAACACGTAGCTGGTGCCCATGGCGGGCACGCCGAGGGAATAAGGAGGGACCGCGCGGTCGGTGTCGACGACGCTGATCGGCAGGCCGCTGTGGAGCGAGGCGACGTTGCAGGCGTCGACCGCGGCGTTGATGCTGCCGAGGCTGCCGTCACCGGCCGCCTTGAGCAGGTACTCCGAGGCGGGCTTGCTGCGCCCGGTCGGCTTGAAGCCGGCCTTGCGCAGCAGATCTCGCACGGCGGCGCGGACGCGGTCGTCGGGGCGAGGCAGGGGCGTGGCTGTCTCGAGGGACAGGCCCGCAGTCAGCGCCGCCGACGTCGGGAGCTCACCGAGCTCGCGGCCGAAGTCGGTCACGAACGCGACGAAGTCGGCGAGGCCCAGCAGAGGTTGCAGCGAAGGGTCGGTCTGCATGCAGCGGGCGGGAGTATACGCGGTCCGGGCGCCGTGGTACCGTGGCCCTGATGTCCGATCGGGCTGGCATTACCCGTCGCGGGCTCTTCCGCGGCATCGGCACCGCGGGCCTGCTCGCCGGCTGCAAGCCGAGCGAGCGCCCGCCCACCACCACAGAGGAGCACGGCGACGCGGCCGGGCCCGGCGCCGGCGAGGCCGCGCTCGGGCCGGGTCCGGCGCCGCTGGCCTTCACGCTCAACGGCGAGGCCAAGACCGTCGAGGTCGCGCCGCACGTCACCTTGCTGGCGGCGCTGCGCGAGCAGCTGCGCTTCACCGGCACCAAGGTCGTGTGCGACCGCGGGGCCTGCGGGGCCTGCACGGTGTTGATCGACGGCGTGGCGCGCAACAGCTGCATGACTCTGGCGCACGACGTCGCCGGCGCGGCGGTGACGACGGTCGAGGGCCTGGCGCCCGGCGGCAAGCTGTCGGTGCTGCAGCAGGCGTTCATCCGCCACGACGCGCTGCAGTGCGGGTTCTGCACCTCGGGCATGTTGATGTCGTGCCAGGGGCTGCTCGAGCGGACGCGCGGGCAGAAGCTGGGGCGCGAGGACGTCGAGGCCGCGATCGCCGGCAACCTGTGCCGTTGCGGCACTTACCCCAACGTGGTGGCGGCGGTGCTCGACGCCGCCGGAGGGAGCGCGTAGCCGTGCCGGACGATCAGAGGGTCACGCTCAAGGTCGGGTTCGCCGAGCAGCTGCGCGACATCGAGGTCCAGCTGCCGGCCGGCGAGCCGAAGCCGTGGGACGCGCGCAGCGAGCTCAAGGTGGTCGGCAAGCCGCACCCGCGCGTCGAGGCGCCGCTCAAGGTCTCGGGCGCGGCGAAGTACACCCACGACATCGTGCCGCCGAACGCGTTGTGGGCGGCGGTGCTGCGCAGCCCGCACCCGTGCGCGGTGGTCGAGTCGATCGACGTCGCGCCGGCCCAGTCGCAGCCGGGCGTGTCGGCAGTGCTGGCGCTGGTGAAGCCCGGCGAGCGGGTGATCTTCGCCGGCCAGGACATCGCCGCGGTGGCCGCGAAGACGCCGGAGCAGGCCGAGGCGGCGCTGCGGGCGATCGCCGTCGGCTACAAGACGGAGCCGTTCGTGGTCGACACCGCGGCGGCGATGCAGGACGGCGCGCCGCTGGTCCACCGCGGCAAGGTCACCGAGCGCAGCACCGAGGGCGACGAGCCGGGCGCGGGCGGCAGCGCGGGCCAGCGCGGAAACATCCGCACCTCGCCGTCGATGAAGAAGGGCGACGCGCACAAGGGCCTGCGCATGGCCAAGGTCTCGCACGAGGCGACGTACACCACGCAGGTGCATACGCACTCGGCGCTCGAGACTCACAGCATCGTCGTGCAGTGGGACGGGCCCAAGGCGGCCACGGTGTGGTGCTCGACGCAGGGCATCTTCAGCGTGCGCGACGAGTTCGCCGAGGTGTTCGAGCTCAAGCCGGCCGACGTGCACGTGCACACCGACTTCCTCGGCGGCGGCTTCGGGGCCAAGTTCGGCGCCTCGGCCCCGGGCTCGCGCATGGGCTTCATCGCCGGCGAGCTGGCGCGCCAGGCCGGCGCGCCGGTGCGGCTGCTGCTCGACCGCAAGGAGGAGCACCTGTGCACCGGCAACCGCCCCGACTCGCGCCAGCACGTGAAGCTCGGGGCCAGCGTCGACGGCAAGCTGACCGCGATCCACGTGGTCGCCCACGGGTCGGCGGGCATCGGCACCGGCGCGGGGGTCGGGCGCAACGCGTTCGGCATCTACTCGCGCTGCCCGAACGTCCTGGTCGAGAGCCACGACGTGTTCACCCACGCCGGGCCCGGCACTGCCATGCGCGCGCCCGGGCACCCGCAGGGGGCGTTCGCGCTCGAGCTGGCGATCGACGAGCTGGCCAAGAAGCTGAAGCTCGATCCGCTCGACCTGCGCCTGTCGCACGACGAGCACCCGGTGCGTCGCCACCAGTTCGAGCTCGGCCGCAAGCAGTTCGGCTGGGACGCCGGACGCAAGCAGGCGGCGGCGCTGCGCGACAAGCAGGCCCGGGTGCGCCGCGGCTTCGGCGTGGCTGCGTCGATCTGGGGCGACTTCGGCCGCGGCAAGGCGGTCGTCGCCACGGTCAGCGTCCTGCGCGACGGCAGCGTCGAGGTCAAGAACGGCCTGCAGGACATCGGCGGCGGCATCACCACGGTGGTCGCGCAGGTGGTCGCCGAGGTGCTGCAGCGCCCGGTCGAGGCCGTCCGCGTGCGCCTCGGCGACAGCGAACTCGGGCCGTCGGTCGGCAGCGGCGGCAGCGTGACCACGGCCAGCGTGACGCCGGCGGTGCGCGCGGCGGCCGAGGGGGTCAAGACCCAGCTGACGGCGCTGGCGGCCAAGCAGCTCGGGCGCAAGCCGGAGGAAGTGACCTGGTCCGAAGGCCAGGCGCGCGCCGGCAGCAAGTCGATCGCGTGGGCCGAGCTGTGCAAGAAGATCGAGGGCGAGGCGGTGGTCGCCACCGGCACCCGGCCCGAGACGTACGGCGCCTACCCGGTCAAATTCATGGGCGGCAACAGCTACCAGATCGCCGGGGTCCAGTTCGCCGAGGTGCGCGTCGACACCTGGACCGGCGTGGTCGCGGTCGAGCGGGTGCTGGCGGTCCACGACTGCGGCAAGGTGATGAACCCGCTGACCGCCCGCTCGCAGGTGCAGGGCGGGGTGATCCTCGGCACCAGCTACGCGCTGACCGAGCAGCGCGTGATGGACCGCGTGCGCGGGGTGATGCTGAACCCCAACCTCGAGACCTACAAGATCGCCGGCGCGCGCGACGTGCCGCGCTCGATCGACGTGGTGTTCACGCCGGTCGACACCGGCGCCAACAACACCGGGGCGATCGGCATCGGCGAGCCGTCGACGATCCCCACCGCCGCGGCGATCGCCTGCGCCGTCCACGACGCGCTCGGCGTGGCCGTCCGCGACCTCCCGCTCACCCCCGACCGCGTGCTCGCGGCGCTCGGCGCGGTGCCGACCCGCGGGGCCGGCTGAGGCCGACCTCCGAGGTTACCTTCGGGACATGTCCTCTCAAACATGACGGAAAGACCATGCAACCGTTCGTGCTGAGCCGCCCCAAGACCCTGGCCGAGGCCGCCGAGCTGGCGAGCGCGAGCCCGCAGGACAGCGCGCTGCGAGCCGGCGGGATCGACCTCATCGACCGCATGAAGGAGGGCCTCGAGGCGCCGGCCCGGCTGGTCGAGCTGCGCTGGCTGGGCGAGGCGGACCGCGAGGTCCTGCGCGCGCTCGGGCCCGGGGACGAGCGCGTGCAGATCGGCGCCCTGGTGACGCTGGCGCAGCTGGCGGCGCACGAGGGCTTCGGCGAGGCCCACGCGGCGCTGCGCGAGGCGGCCGGCTCGGCGGCGACGCCGACGATCCGCAACGCCGCGACGCTCGGCGGCAACCTGCTGCAGCGGCCGCGCTGCTGGTACTTCCGCCACGCCGATCTGGTGTGCCTGAAGAAGGGCGGCACTGCCTGCCTGGCAGTGGCGGGGGAGAACAAGTTCCACGCGATCCTCGGCGGCGGGCCGAGCTTCATCGTCCACCCGTCGACTCTGGCGTGCGCGCTGACGGCCCTCGACGCGCAGGTGGAGATCCGCGGGCCCTCGCCGCGCACGCTGCCGATCGCCGAGCTGTTCGTGACGCCGAAGCAGGATTCGAAGCGCGAGCACGCGCTGCAGCCGGGCGAGGTGCTGGTGCGGGCGATCCTGCCGAAGCCGGGGCCGGAGCAGCGCTCCGGCTACGCGGCGGTCAAGGAGAAGCAGTCGCACGACTGGCCGCTGGCGGAGGCCGCGGTGAGGATGTCCCTTCGGTCAGGTGCGATGACCGACGTGCGCGTGGCCCTCGGCCACGTGGCGCCGATCCCCTGGCGCAGCCGCGAGGCCGAGGCCGTGCTCGAGGGCAAGCCGCCGAGCGAGGCGCTGTTCGCCGAGGCGGCCAAGGCGGCCCTCGGCGGGGCGAAGCCGCTGCGCGACAACGCCTATAAAATTCCGCTGGCCCAGGGGCTGCTCCGCGAGGTGCTGCACCGCGTCGCCGGCGTGCCGCTCCCGGAGTGAGAGAAAGCGAGCCCGCCATGCCGACCTTTCTGCGCGTCGTCGACCCCGACCAGCCAGTCTGCCGCCACCTGCGGACCAAGGCGATGCACGTGTACGGGCGCGACACGCCCGACGCGTTCAGCACCAGCCGCTCGAGCAATTATCACTGCCTGCGCACGCAGTTCGTGACCGGCCCCGACGGCGACCTCAGCGTGCCCGAGAGCTGCGCCGAAGGGCGCGAGTGCTTCGAGCGGCGCTGAGCGCATCGCGGCGCGTCGGCGGCCTGCATTAAACTGCTCGAAGAGACAGGTCGCGCCGCGGCTCGTCAAAACTCGGCGTTGGCGATAATGATCAGCAGCAGCAGCTCGGCGCCCGCCAGCAGCGTGCCGAGCAGCGCGAGGGCCATGCCCGGGCGCGAGGGGCCGCTCAGGTGGCGCCAGCTCGCCGCCAGGCCCATGGGCAGCGCCAGCGGGACGCACAGCAGGCTGAGCTCGAGCAGCGACGAGGCGATATCGGCGGCGAGGCCGGTGCCGCGGACGAAGTCATCCAGAAGGAACCGCAGGCCGAGCGCGAGCAGCGGAATCACCGCGAGCACTGCCGACGCGGTGGACAGGCGCGAGCGCTCGGCGGGCGGTGACGGTTCGGCGGGCATGGGACGATGACAGCACATCGGCGGCCGCGCGGCCATCAGGAGGCGTCGCCGCTGCGGCCCTCGTAAGTAGCGATCCGATCCTCCAGGACGCGCTCCATCGCCGCGAACGCGCCGGCGGCGTCGCCCTGGCGCCGGCGCACTGCCGCGAGGGTGAGCTTGAGGCCAGAGTCGTCGATCAGGCCGGAACGCTGGTAGTGCGGCCCGAGAGCCGCGAGGCCGTCGTCGACGAGGTCGAGGGCGCGCGCGAGGTCGCCGCTTCCGGCGGCGGCGCGAGCCTCGGCCAGCGACTCGACGGCGATCCGCATGGGCGAACGGGAGTCCACTCCCTCAGTATGACGGTCCGCGGGCGCTCCGGTAGATTGACCCGCGTGACCGAGATCGCCTGCTTCCACGTCGACGCCTTCACCGACCGCCGCTTCGCCGGCAATCCAGCCGCGGTGTGCCCTCTGCGGGCGTGGCTGCCCGACGCGACGATGCAGCAGATCGCGGCCGAGAACGCGCTGCCGGAGACGGCTTTCTACGTGCCGCGCCCCGGCACGGACGACTTCGACCTGCGCTGGTTCACCCCCGAGGTCGAGGTCGATCTCTGCGGACATGCCACCCTCGCCGCCGCCTTCGTCCACTCGCGCCTGCGCGCCGGCGCGCCGACCCGCCTGCGCTTCTGGACCCTGTCCGGTCCGCTCGAGGTCGCCCGCGACGGCGAGGACTTCACGCTCGACTTCCCGGCGCGGCCGCCTGTCCCACAGGACATGTCCGAAGAGGTGATCGCGGCGCTCGGCCGGCGGCCGCTCGAGCTGCTGGCGTCGCGCGACCTGGTGGCGGTGTTCGCCAGCGCGGCGGAGGTGCGGGCGCTGCGGCCCGACATGGCGGCGCTGAGCCGCTTGGCCGGGGTGTTCGCGGTGATCGCCACTGCCCCGGGCGGTGAACCCGACGCGGACGTGGACTTCGTGTCACGCTTCTTCGCGCCGGTGCAGGGGATCCCCGAAGACCCGGTGACCGGCTCGGCCCACTGCACTCTGACGCCGCTGTGGAGCGAACGCCTGGGCAAGTCGCAGCTCCGCGCCCGCCAGGTGTCCCGCCGCGGCGGCGAGCTGCGGTGCGAAATGGCGGGGGAGCGGGTGCTCATCACCGGCCGCGCGGTGCTGGTCAAGTCGGGGACATTTTATCTGGGGGATGAGGCTGTTCTAAAGGACATGGCGATGTAGACATGTCCGAAAGAGCAGAAGACAGCAAGCTCATGAGCCTGTCTCGAGGGACAGGCGCTCGGCGAGGCGGCGCCACAGCGGGCGCGGGGCGATGAAGCTCAGGCCGGAGAATTGTGGGTCGCCGGGTTCGATGACGATCCACGCGCCGGACTCGAGCTGGGCGATGTCGAGGGACAGCAGCGGGGCGTCGAGGCGGGCGGCGGCGTGGCGGGCCAGGGCCAGGACCTCGGCCTCCTCGGCGGGCGACAGCGCCACGAATTCGTGGAAGTACGGCCAGTAGTAGCCGTGGGCGATCGGCACGTCGGTGGCGGCGACGCGGTGATGGCGGAGGGGAGCGAGCGTCCGCACGATCGCCCGGCCGCGGGAGTGAAACGAGCTGCGCAGCACTGCGGCCACGCGCTCGCGCAGCTCGGGGATCGTCGTAGCGACGCAGTGGCGCCAGCCGAGGTGCTTGCGCGAGAGGACGGCGCCCTTGACGAAGGCGGGCAGGCCGACGACCGCGGCGGCGGCCTCGACATCAGAGAGATCGGTGACGACGACGCTGGTCGGGGTGAGCCCCTCGAGCCGCGGATAGGCGCGGTCGAACTCCATCACCTGCAGGTGCGCGTCGGGGTCGTTGACGAGGTCGACGCCGCGGGCGCGCAGGGCGGCATACACGGCGCGATAGGTGGCAGGTTCGGGGATCGTGCCGATCCACACGGCTGGTTCGCGGACGGGGCGCATCGCCAGGGCGGCGATCGGGCTCAGCAGATCGCCGCGGTGGTCGGCGTCGGGCGGCAGATGCAACGAATTGAAGCCGGCGGCTATCGCGGCGCGCGTGGAGGCGACGATGTCATCGCCGTCTTCGGGCGGCGGGTCCGGCGCCTGCGTCAACAGCAGCACGGATGAAAACTATCAGCGCGGACGGCGAAGCGCGCAGTTCCTCTTCGGGAGACCGAGCGGCCGCGGCTCCATGACGAGAGATGCTCGGCGTGCGCGACCTCGTCATCCGAGTCGGCCCCTCGTGCCGCTAAAGTGGGGCGTGTCGACCCTGGTCCATTCGCTCGTGGCTCTCCGCGGCTGTCCTCTCCCGGGCCTCGTGATCGTCGGCGACGACGGCGCGAAGCGGATCCGCAGCTTCGGCGAGCTGGTGGTGGCGGTCGAGGGCTTCGCGGCGCGCCTGGTGTCGCGGGGGATCCGTCGCGGCGAGCGAGTGGCGATCGCGGCACCTGACCCGGAGTACATGGTCGTTGCGACACTCGGGCGCTGCGCGCCGGGGTGGTGCCGGTGGTGCTCCCCGATCCGTCCGGCCGCTCGGCGGAGGTTTGGCGCGTCGAGGTGACGGAGGTGATGCGCGCGAGCGAGGCGCAGCGGGTGATCCGTCCGTCGTCGCGCGGATCGCTGCCGCCGCTCGGCGAGGTGCGCGAGCAGTTGATCGACGACCTCGGCGAGCATCCGCTGGGTCCGGTGTTCCTGGCGAACGCGGCACTTTTTAAAGGGGACGATGTGGCGCTGCTGGTCTGTACGACGGATCGCACCGGGACCGGGCAGGTCACCAGCTACACGCACGCAGCTCTGGTGGCCGCGGCAGACGCAGCGCTGGCGCAGACGCGGTCGCCCGAGGCCGGTGACAAGGTGCTGGCGTGTGCCGGTCTCGACCGCTGCTTGATCGCGGCAGTGCTGGCGCCGCTGCGTCGCCGGGTGCCGTTCGTGATCCCCAAACCTCCAGTACGCGATGCGGTCCGCTGGCGACAACTGATCGACGAGCTCGGTGTGACCGTGGCGATCGCGGACTCGGCGCTGGCGATGATCGAGGAGCAGACCGAGCCGTCGCGCGTGCGAGTGCTCGGGACCGGCGGCGAGAAAGTGCAAGCAGCGGCGGCCGAGTCGGCAGTCGCGGATCAGGCTCAGGAAAAGCTTATGGGACGTCATGAACAGATCGTGGCGAGCACTGCATCGAGCGAGGGGGCGACGGCCCTCGGCGGACCGGGCGGGCGTAGCGAGCAGGACATGAGCGTAGCGACGAGCGAGGCGACGCCGGCGCTCGCTGGGCCTCGCGGACAGGATGCAAACAGCGGCGCGTCGGCGAGCGAGGGGGCGGGGCAGCTCCGCGTGACGAAGGCGCCGATCCTGGCCCAGATCACGGTCCGCGAGGGCGCGACGGTGCTCGGCGGGTCGAGCGGGCGAGACGTGTTGTCGCTCGTGGCCGCGGCCTTGCGCCCGCAGGACGTGGCGGGTGAGTCGCTCGAGCGAGCGTCGAGGATCGGCGGGTCTTCTGGCCGTAAGGACATGTCCTACCCGACATTTTCTTCGGCGGTCGAGGTGGGGAACGCGGCGCCTCGCGTCGAGGTCGCGCTCGCGGCGAACGACGACGCGATCGTGGTGCAGGGCTGCAGCTACGACCCGCAGCCGATCGAGCGCGAGGCGGCGCGGGTGCCGGGGATCTGCGCGGGCCAGGTGATCGCGCTGACGCGCCCGGGCAAGCTCAGCGACGAGCTCGTGGTGGTGGCTGAGGGCCGACCGGTCGACCGGGTGGTGTTGAACACGATGGCCGCCACCCTGCGCCGGCGGATCCAGGCGGCCCTCGGGCTGCAGGTCGCCGCGCTGGTCCAGGTGCCCGTGGGCGCCCTGCCGCGGACCGTCGGCGGCGAGCTGCAGCGGGCGGCCGCGCGGGCGCTGTACGCCAGCCAGCCGGGTGCTTGACTGGACGTCGCGCTCGCGCAGGCGGGCGACCGGACGGACCGACCGGCGAGCGCTCCTATATGGTTTAAAGAACATGCCCTGAAGGGCATGTCCTCAAAACCAGCCGAACTCGAGCATCACGGTGCCCACGGGTCCGCCGAGGTTGGCCGGGGCGGTCCAGGTGCGGGCGGCGACGAAGCGGTAGCCGAGGGCGAGGTGCAGGCGGACGATGGGGGCGAGGACGACGCGGAGGCCGGCTCGCGGCTCGCCGACGAAGAAGGCGGTCTTGTCGGCGCAGCGGCCGTTCTCGGGGTTCTGCACGCAACCGCCGCCGCCGCCGAGCAGGCCGCCGAGTGTGCCGGCGACTCGCTTGCCGCGGACGTAGGCGACGTCGACCACTAGGCCGCCGTAGTTGATGTTGATCCGGGTGGCCGCGCCGCGGGCGAACGGGCCGGCCTCGACGGGGTTGAGCAGCCATTGCAGCGAGGCGCCGATCGTGAGCCGCTGCAGGATGTTGATGCCGCCCTCGAGGCCGACGAAGGCCGCGAACGCGCCGTTCAGGCCGGACAGGCGCAGGGCAGGGCCGCCGTAGCCGCTGACCTTCGGCCGCGGATCGGGTCCCCACCAGCGCGGGCGCGTGGGGGGCGAGGATCCTGCGGGAGGCGGTGAGGAGGTGGTAGGGGCGGTCGACGCGGGGGATGGCGACGTCGCGGGCTGGGGTTCGGCGGCGTCGACGGGTGACGGCTGGGGTTCGGCGACGACGGCGGGCGACGAGGTCGTGGGCTCGGCGGGTGGTGACGAGGTCGCAGGCGTGACGTCGGTGGTCGCGTCGGGTGAGGTCGCGGGTGACGAGGTCGCCGGTGTCGAGGTCGTGGGCACGACCTCGGTGATCGCATCGGGTGAGGTCGCCGCGGGCGCGGAGGAAAAGGTCGAAGTCGCGGCCGCGGGCGGAGGTGTCGAGATCGCCGGTGATGAGGTCGCGGGCGTGGAGAGAAATGTCGAAGTCGCGGACGCGGGCGTCGCCGATGAGACGATCACGGGTGCGGACGGAGGTGTCGCGTGGGCGTCGACGGGTGACGAGGTCGCGCTCCACTCGGGGGCTGCGGCCGCGAGTCCGAGCGCGAGGAGGGGGGCGTACACGCGCGCGATGATACCCGGTTCGCGCTTGCACGCGGCCGGCGAGGGTGGGAGCCTGGGCCGCATGCGTACACTCGGGGCAGCGGTGGTCTGCGGGCTCGTGGCGCTGGTCGCGGGTCCGGCGTTCGCCGGTGAGTTGGCGGACGCGAGCCCGCCGCCGCCGCAGCCGATCTTCGGCGGCGAAGAGGCGGGCGAGTGCGACTTCCCGAGCGCGGTGGCGATGCTCGACGCCAGCACCGACGGGTTCTTCTGCACCGGCTCGCTGGTCGATCCGAGCGTCGTCGTGTTCGCGGCCCACTGCATGGACCCGGGACTTTCGTGGGCCGTGCCGGGCAGCGTGATGTTCGGCGAGGACGTCGCGGCGCCGGTGCGCAAGGTGGCGGTGACCGAGTGCGCCACGCATCCGCAGTGGGACTCCGGCGCGATGGTCAACGACCTCGCGTTCTGCAAGCTCGCGCAGCCGGTGCACGAGGTGCCGCGGGTGCCGCTCATCATGGGCTGCGAGGTCGACCCGCTGCTGAACTCGCAGGTCACGATCGTCGGCTTCGGCGCGACCAATGCCGTCCTCGATCCCGAGGGCAACCCGCTGCCCACCGGCGGCGGTCGCAAGCGGTTCACCACGCAGTCGGTCATCGAGGTCTCGCTCGCCGCCAACGACATCGTGATGGTGGGGCCCGAGCACGGCGGGTGCTTCGGCGACTCCGGCGGGCCGGCTTACTTGCGCATGGGCGACGGCACGTGGCGGTTGCTCGGCGCGGCCTCGACGTTGCACCTCGGCGATGAGTTCCCGGAGCCCGGCGAAGAAGTGTGCGGGTTCGGCACGGTGTACGAGATGTTCTGGCCGCACATGCAGTGGCTCGAGGAGGCCGCGGGCGTCGACCTGTCGCCGTGCTTCGACACGGCCGGCAACTGGACACCCACGGCCGAGTGCGGCGGCTTCCCCGGCGACTTGATGGATCCGCAGAGCACGTGGGGCGACGGCTGCTCGACCGCGCAGAGCGGGGGCTGGAGCGCCATCTGCGGCGAGCCGTTCGGTCAGGGGCCGTTCCCGGGGCCGGAGCCGGAGCCGGAGCCTGAGCCTGAACCCGAGCCGGAGCCGGAACCGCCGCCTCCCGAGCCGGAACCGCCGCCGCCGGAGCCTGAGCCTGAACCCGAGCCGCAGCCGCAGCCGCAGCCGCAGCCGCAGCCCGAGCCGCCGGGGCCGATCGACCCGACCGGCGACACCGGCGAGGAGGACAGCGGCGACGAGGCAAGCGCCGGGGCCGACGGCGGCGAGCTGGCCGAGCGCGGTTGCTCCTGCACTTCGGGACAGTCTGTCTCTTGGGACAGCTCGTGGCTACTCGGCGGCCTGCTGCTGCTGGCGCGCCGGCGGCGAGGACGATGACGCGGCGTTCGCTCCCATGGCTGCGTGGCCTCGGCGTGCTGGTCGGGGCGCTGGCGGCGATCGCCGCGGCCCCGCCGATGACGCCGGAGGACGCGCAGATCCTCGCCGACGGGGTCGCGGTCGCGCAGGCCGGAGATCCCGCGCGCGCGCCGGCGTGCGCGGAGCAGCTCGAGCAGCTGGCGCAGCGGCTCGGTGACCGTCACGAGCGAGCCGCGGAGGCGCTCGAGTACGCGGCGCGCTGTCACGAGGCCGCCGGGCAGTACGACGCGATGGTGGCGACGCGCGAGCGGCTGGTCGAGAAGTTCCCGACGCTGCCGGCGACCCGCGTCGCGCTGCTGGCCCTCGTGCGCCACCTGCGGGCGACCCTGTCGTTCGAGCGGGCGGCGGCGGCGATGGAGCGGTTCGCCGAGCGCTACCCCGGCGAGGCCGAGGCGAGCGAGCTGCTGCAGGAGGCGGGGCTGCTCCGCGCGCAGCTCGGCCAGGACCAGCGGGCGCTGGCGCTGTTCGAAAAGGTCGAGAAGATCTACGGCACCAAGGACCCGCAGCGCAGCGCGATCGTCCACTGGGCTCGCGTCGACCTGCTCCCGAAGACATTGCCCGACGACCAGGCGCGGCAGAAGCACGCGATCGAGTACCTGGTGCGCCACGGCAGCAAGGGCGGGCCGGCCCGGCGGATCCTCGCCGAGGTGACCGTCGCGGCGATCGAGTGGCGGCGCGCGTGCAAGCAGAAGGGCGGGCCGATGGACCTGTGCGTCACGTCGAAGCCGGCGGCGATGGATTCGCCGAAGCGCGGCAAGCCGCCGACTGTGACGTGCGCAGGGCCGGCGGCGCAGGTCGTGACCGTGTACCCGCGCGATCGTCAGCTCGCCGATTCGGCGCAGCGACGCCTGCGGCAGGTGATCGAGCTCGGCCAGGCGCTGCCGCCGGTCGAGGACCCGTGGCTGCGCATGAAGGTCACCGAGGCGCTCGACGAGGCGGAGATCATCGTGGCCGACCGCGAGCTCGAGGCGGCGCTCGCGGTGCGGGCCCCGACCGACCTGAACTTCCGCGTCGAGGACTACCTGCAGTACTCGGCGAAGGCCAGCGATCGCAAGAAGTACGCCGAGCAGAAGCGCAAGAGCGAGGATTCGCAGCGGCGCTTCCTCGACTACTGGACGAAGATCCGCGAGCAATCCAACGACGTGACCCGCCGCTACGAGAAGATCGCGGCGCGCAAGGGCAGCGCGCGCGGGGCGTTCGCGTCGGCGGCCCGGGTCGCCGTGCTGGTCCAGGCGCAGGTCGACACGCTGCTGGCCGCCGAGGTGCCGGACGGCCTCGGCTCCGACGAGGCGATCAAGGCCTACTGCGGGGCGCTGCGCGACTACACGACGCCGGTCGAGGCCTCGGCGACTCAGGCGCTGGAGTTCTGCTGGGACCGCGCGGCCGCGTTCGCCTACACCGACGCCTCCGTGGAGTTCTGCGGCGCCGAGCTGCAGCGCCGGCTGCCCCGCGCCCACCCGCCGCAGCGCGAGCTGTTCGGCTGGGTGGCGCCGCCGCCGATCGAGCCGGTCTCGGCGCCGGTGCAGGTCGAGCCGCCGCTCACGGAGGAGTGATTTTAAAAAGCCACCGAGTCGAGAGGTTACCTGCTCTCGAAGAGCATGTATGTCGAACAGGATGCTATGTCCCTTCGGACATAAATAAAGCGACAGGCCCGAGAGCCTGTCGCAGTTGGTCGGTCGATCGGGGGGTCTTCGAAAAATTCAGGCGGCACATTCGCCGCGGCCGATGGCCACGTCGAAGGTGCGCTCCTGGCCGAGGTCGAAGATGTCGTCGTCGCGCAGGTTGGTGAACTGGCTGTCGAGGAGGGCGTCGCCGAGGGCCTCGACGACTTCCTCCTTGGTGACGCGGCGGAAGAAGGTGCGCGCGTCCTCGCCGTCCTCGCGCTCGTCGCGGTAGAGGTCGAGCAGGCGCAGGAGGGCCTCGCCGGCCCGGCGGGCGGGGATCTTGACGATGTGCCGGCCGAACTGGACGCCGTCGGCGTCGAAGCCGCCGCCGAGGTGGAGCTGGTACTCGGGGACCTGCTTGCCCTCGCCGACGTGGCGCACGGTGCCGTGGAAGCCGATCGCGGCCACGTGGTGCTGGCCGCACGAGTTGGGGCAGCCGGAGATCTTGATGTCGGCGGAGCGCGCGAGCTCGACGCTGTCGGCCGACTTGCCCGCGTTCTTGAGGAAGCGGGTGAGGTGCTTGGCCAGGCTCATGCTGTGCGTGACCGCGAGGTTGCAGCTGTCGGCGCCGGGGCAGCTGACGACGTCGTGGATCGTGTTGGAGCCGAGGTCGGCGAGGCCGATCTGCTGCAGCGCGGTGAACAGGTGCGGCAGGTACTCGGTGCGGACCCACCGGACGATCAGGTTCTGGCGGTTGCCGGCGCGCAGGGTGCCGTCGGTGAAGGTTTCGGCGAGCTCGGCGAGCTGGTCGAACTGGTCGGCCGAGATGTCGCCGCGGTCGAGCTTGATCGTCACCGCGGCGAAGCCCGCCTGCTTCTGCGGGTCGACGGTGCGCAGCCACTCCTTGTACTGCGGGTCGTCGTCGGCCGCGCGCGGGCCGGCCAGGGCGCGTTCGTTCCACGCCGGAGCCGTCTCCTCGGGCGGCAGCTCGATGGGCCGCTGCAGCGTGCCGGCGGCGACCAGCAGGGCCACCTCCTCCTCGTACGCCGCCACGAAGCCGGCCTCGCCCAGCGTCTTCATGACGTACTTGAGGCGGGCGCGGGCGCGGTTCTTGCGGTTGCCGTGCTTGTCGAACACACGGATGATCGCCTCGGTGCGCGCCAGCATCTCGTCGGCCGGGATGAAGTCGTGCAGGCGATAGGCCGGGCGCGGGCTGGTCGACAGGCCGCCGGCGACGAACACCTCGAAGCCGCGCACGCCGTCGCGGGTCTTGGCGCGGAAGCCGACGTCGTTGATCGCCGTCTGCGCGTGGTCCTCGTGGGTGCAGCCCTCGAAGGCCATCTTGAACTTGCGCGGCAGGTTGTTGGCCCACTCCTCGCGCAGGCACATGCGCACGAGCGCGTGCATGTACGGGGTGATGTCGTACGCCTCGGTGCCGCTGACGCCGGCGTAGGGGCAGCCGGTGACGTTGCGGACGGTGTTGCCGCAGGCCTCGCGGGTGGTCGCGCCGGTGAGGTCGAAGCGGCCCATCACCTCCGGCATGTCGGCCAGCTTGACGAAGTGGAACTGGATGTTCTGCCGCGTGGTGATGTGGCCCTTGTGGTACTGCGTGTACTCGCGGGCCACGCCGGCCGCGGTGCGCAGCTGGGCCGCGCTCATGATGCCGCCGGGGAACTTGACCCGCAGCATGTTCACGTCCATCTGCCGCTGGCCGTACACCCCGCGCTTCAAGCGGAAGGTGCGAAAGTCCTCCGACGAGATCTCGCCGCGCTCGAACCGCTCGAGGACCGAGACGAACTCCTCGACGTCCGCGGGGCTCGAGAAGTGGGTGTCATAACGTGCTTCTTGGGACATGTGCGGCCGCTCCGACAACTTCGCTAGACTGAAGCGTTGTTCAGGATATGGGACGAAGGCGTCCAGTTCAACGAAAAACCTTCAGGGTATTTTACACACCACATGTCGCAAAATAGAGCACGGAGGGCGCCACATGTCGGCGGACGGCGGCCGATCTGCGCCTGCCTAATGCGACATGAGCGAAAGACCAGGTGAGGCCGTACAGCCGTCCGCGGCGCAGCGGACCAGCCATCCGGCGGTGGCCCCGTGGAGGTAGACCCACCCGGCGGCGAACAGGAAGGCGACCCCGAGGAGGACGCGGATCTGGTTCCAATAGCGCGCCGGACGGCCGAGCGGCAGGGTGACGCCGATCATCGGCGGGACTGCGACGAGCGGGTGGACGGCGACGGCTGCGGCGGCGGCGCCGAGGACCAAAAGGCCGCGGGCGAGCGCGAGGGTGCGCGGCACCCCGAGCGCGACGGCGGTCGTGCGCACGCCGGTGTCGCGGTCGGCGTCGTGGTCGCGGATGACCTGGATCGTCTCGAACACGGCCGAGTCGAGCGCGAGCAGGCCGGCCAGCACCCACCCGAGCACGTGCGTCGGCGGGAACGCGATGGTCAGCATCGCCGCGCCCCACACCATCATCGCGGTGATGTCGGCCCCGGCGACGTGCTTGAGCCGCGCCGAGTAGAGCCAGCACACGCCGCCGCCGACGACCAGCGGGACCAGCAGGCCGAGGTCCCACACGCCGGCGAGGACGAGCATCGCTCCGACGAGGCCGACTTGGGCCCCGACTGCGGCGCCGCGGTGGTCGCGGAGGTAACGCGTGTTGGCGTCGTCGCGCTCGGGCGAGCGCAGGTCGGTCGGCAGGTCGAGGAAGTCGTTGTTGAGGTAGACGAGCAGGTTGAGCAGGAAGGCGAAGCCGAGCCGCACCGCGACGTCTGCCGGCGACAGCCGCAGGGCGAGCATGATGAGCAGCGCGCCGCCCATGTTGGCCATCTCGAGCCGCTGCAGCCGGTAGACCGCGACGTTGAAGAGGATCCGCAGGGCCGCGATCATCGCCGGGCCTCCCCGTAGGCGTTGACGATCTCGAGGTCGGCCGGGTGCGGCGCGGGCACGCGGATGAAGCCGACGTGGTCGAGGTCGTCGATCTTCTCGCGGCGGAGCTCACAACCTGGCTCACAGACCAGGTACTCCATCCAGTGGAAGCGCAGCACCAGGTCGATGTTCGGGTCGCTGCCGGTGACGCTGATCCGGTTGGGCGCGGCGACCACCTTGCCGCCGCCTTGCTGGATCAGGTGCGGCTCGATCGTGGTGCGGAAGATCCGGTGGTGGCCGACCTTGCCGGCCGGAACGATCAGGTCGGGCTTGGTGTTCCACCAGGTCGCGTTGCTGGTGACGATCACCCAGCGCACCGCGTAGGTCTCGAAGTACGTGCGCAGCTGGTCGTCGCCGGCGACCCCGAACTTGTGGCGCCGGTAGAGGTTGGCCATGCTGTGCTCGAGGTTGCGGAAGCGGAAGCCGCCGATGATCTGGGCGTCGGTCTGCCAGTGCAGCCGCTCGCCCACGGCTGGCTCTTCGACCAGGAAGCGGCTCTGGCCGTCGTCGACCTCGCGGACCCACTTCGTCACCTCGCCGTGCTCCGGCCGCGACGGGAACAGCCGGTAGTCCGGGTGCGCAGGGTAGCCGCTGGCGGCCAGCAGGACCTTCTCGCCGCTGTAGAGCGGGGCGACCTCGGGCAGGTGCGCGGGGGTGAAGTAGAGGACGTCGCGCACGAGCATCTGCCCGGCCGGCAAGGCGAGGACGACCAGCAGGGCGCGCGCGGGCGGGGCGAGCGAGCGCCACAGCTCGCGCAGGCGCACCGACTCGAGCGCGGCGGCGGCGGGGATGACCGCGAGGAAGGCGAGCGGGAGGACGTGGCGGTACGGCTGGATCTGTCTGAAGAGCCAGATGTAGCCGGAGGCGTAGGCGAGCAGCACCATCGCCACCACCGCGACGACGAACGGCAGGGTGCGAGGGTCGCGGGCCCGTCGCCAGCGCCACAGGCCGACCAGCGCGCCGCCGAGGACGAGGAAGCGGAAGCCGGTGCGCGTGCCGAGGAGGCCGGAGGTGGCGGTGTCGAGGACGAGGCCGAGGTAGTCGGCGAGCAGCCACTGCGGGCCCGACTGACCGAAGAAGCCGGAGTCGAGGATGTAGTGCCAGAACTGGACGGCGACCGCGAGCCACCAGGTGTTGAGCACCAGAGTGAAGACGACCATCGCCAGGACGGCGAAGTGGCCGCGCGCGCCGAGGCGGCGGAGCTCGCGGAGGTACAGCACGAGCATCGGCGCGACCAGGACGACGAAGGTGTAGGGGTGGACGAGGTGGGCGACGCCGAGCGCGAGGCCGGCGGCGAGGCCCTGCCACGGCTTGCGCTGGCGGGTCCAGCGGTAGAAGAGCGCCAGCGGCAGCAGCGAGAGGTAGCCGCACAGGGCGTAGGCGACCATGCCGATCCACCAGCACCAGTGCGAGAACGAGTCGAAGAACCACAGCGCCGAGGCGAGCGCGGCGGCCCACAGGGCGGCGCGACGCGACAGGTCGAACAGCCGCGCCGAGGCGTAGACGACCGGCAGGACGCCGAGGTGCGCGGCCGCGGCGAACAGGTTGAAGGCGAGCCCGGCCGGAACGCCGAGATGGCTCAAGAGCCAGGTCCAGACCTCCCAGCCCTTGTTGTCGGCGTCGAAGATGACGCCGTGCAAGTAGCCGGCGAGCAGCCGCGGGTCGTACAGCCAGCTGTGACCCCAGCCGTCCATGGCCTCCATGAAGCGCCAGGTCTGGCCGACGTGGGTCTCGAAGTCGACGCCGGTGATCGGGGTGTCGGTCCACCAGACGTCCAGCGGGACGAAGTAGAAGAACCACGCCAGGTGAAACGCGACGATGAGCAGCGCGGCGAGGACGAGCCGCACGGGCCGCTCCGGCGCGGACGACCCAGGTGGCTCGGGCCCGGTCGGGCGCGCGGCAGGGTCGTCGACAGCGGGCATGTGGGCGCGGATGATACGAGAAAACAAACTGGTCCGGCGCGTCAACGAGCGAAGCGCCGCCGGTCGCGTGCCGGCCGCCGGCCGCCCGGGCCCGGCCCGGTGATCAGTCGCGGACCGTGGACCCGCGGCGCGCACAGGTGGATCTCGCAAAGCCCCGGTGGTCGCCGACCTCGACCCGATCCCGAGTCGATCGCGTCGGCGTCGATCGACGCGGCCGAACGAATCGGCGGTGATGCGGACTCGGTCGCGAGGTCCGCGCCCGCAGCGAGTCCGTGGTGCGGCAGATCTGCGGCGGCCGGGACGTCGATCGCGGCGGCGCGGCCGTCCTTCGCGTTCCAGCGGCCCCGCGGGGCCGCTCGCGCGGGTTCGCGCACTCGACACGGGGACGCGATCCGCGGTACCGGGCTTGGGTGAGCGCTGCCCGCCCCCGCAGGTTCGTCGCCGTCGCCGGCAACATCGGCGTCGGCAAGTCGACGCTCGTCACGTTCCTGGCGCGGCAGTTCCGACTCACGCCGCACTTCGAGCCGAACGAGCAGAACCCGTACCTGGTCGACTTCTATTCGGACATGCCGCGGTGGGCGTTCCACTCGCAGGTGTTCTTTCTCGCCAAGAAATTTCGCATCCATCAGGAGCTCATCCGGGCGACGCAGCCGGTGATCGGCGACCGCACGATCTACGAGGACGCGGAGATCTTCGCGGAGAACCTGTACCGCCGCAAACAGATGACGCGGCGCGACTATCAGACCTACCGCGAGCTGTACGAGGCGATCGTGCAGCAGCTGCCGCCGCCCGACCTGATGATTTATTTGAAATGTTCGATGCGGACGCTGCGCAAGCGGATCGCGCTGCGCGGGCGGCCGGAGGAGCAGGCGATCCCGACCAGCTACCTGCGGCGGCTGCAGGAGCTCTACGACGCGTGGTTCTCGCGCTACGACCTGTCGGAGACGGTGACGATCGAGACCGACAAGCTCGACTATCTTCACGATCTGGTCGACCGCATCGACCTGTTCGATCGCATCGAGAAGATCTTGAAATTGCGGCGCGACCCGGACGCTGCGCTCGCGGAGTGATCGGCGGAAATTAAAAAAGAACCGGGCGGAGCCGCGAGGGCGCCGCCCGGTCGGGCGAGGCTGTCTTTCAGGTCAGCCGGGCTGGAGGATGAACGGGTAGGTCACGATCGCGGCGCCGCCCGAGGCCGGCTTGGGGAACGACCAGCGCTTGACCGCCTGGGCGATGCAGGACCCGACTGCGCGGTCCTTGAGGTCGGTCTCGCCGACGACGGCCGAGGTGACCTTGCCGGTGCCGCCGATGGTGAACTGGACGGCGACGCGGCCCTTGAGGTTGGCGTCCTTGGCCAGCCCCTGGTTGTAGCAGTAGCGCACCTCGTTGATGTGAGCCCGCACGACGCGGCGGATGAGGTCCTTGTCGAGCCCGCCGACGACCTCGGCCTTGGTGGCGAGGACCTGCGGGGAGCGGGTCTTGCGGGTTTCGAAGCCCGCCGAGCGGCGGAGCAGCCCACCCTCCCCGTCGCCGGGGCGGTTGTGGCCGATGAGGCCGACCGAGGTCAGACCCACCGTGCCCTCGCCGGTGCCGCCGCCGGAGCGACCGGTGCCGACGAGGCCGAGGCCGCCGAAGCCGTTGGACTCGGCGATGTCCTTGCCGACGAGCTGGCCCCACACGTCGTCGCTGTCGTTGCCGACGGCGAAGGTGTCGCCGAAGGGCGAGGCCATGAAGTGACCCGAGTCGGCCTTCATCAGGCCGAGGACGCCGGTGTTGCGCGCGTCCATGTCCGGGTCGAAGTTGCGGGCCAGCTTGGGGATCGCGGACGCGTTGCCCTTGATGGCGTAGCGGCCGCTGACCTGCTTGCTCTCCTTCTTGCCGGCCTTGCCCTCGTCGCCGACGTGGCGCTCGCCCGCGGCGCCGCCGGGCTCGTCGGCCTGCTCCTCGTCGGTCGGGATGGCCTCGTCCTTCTGCTCGTTCGGCTGCGCGAGGTAGCCGACGAAGCGGCTGTCCGCGAGCTCCTCCTGGAGGGCCAGCGCGCCGGCCTCGTTCGGGATCATCTGCGTGAGCAGGATGAGGCTGCCGATCGCGGCCGCCGACAGGCCGTTGTGGAACCAGAACGGCTTGTCGATCTCGCTCTTGCGAGCGATCACGCGGCCGGGCGCGACCGAGTGGATGAAGAAGGTGAGGCCCTGCCAGCAGATCCGGGCCTTCGCGCCGGCGGCCAGCGGGTAGCTGTAGACGCCGGCCTCGACCTGGCGCGCGAGACCGTTGCGGATCAGCTCCTCGAGGGTCACGTGCGTGTCGCCGATCCGCACCTCACCGGCCATGTCGGCGGTGAACTGCAGGTTGTGGTCGCGCTCGCCCTGGACGATCGGGAGCTCGCGGCGGCCGGGGACGGCGACGTGGAAGGCCGCGTCGTGGCCCTCGCCGAGGGTGTAGGCGGTGCGGGCCCGGTCCTGCATGCGCATCGCCGCGACCCCGAACGGGATCAGGCCGAGCATCGCCAGGCCGAAGCCGAGGCCGCCGAGGCCGGTGCCGGGGGCCTTCGGGGCCGGGGCGCTGACCTCCGCCGCGGCCTTGACGGCCTCGGCGTGGCCGTCCCAGTCCTGGGCGGCGTCGTGGCCGAAGAGGGCGAGGCCGCCGAGCACCAGGGCGCCGCCGGCCGCGAGCCACTTGGGCGCGCTGCGCCGGCCGTCGCGGACCTGGCCGAGGTGCTGCACGTCGAGGACGGTGTCGTTGTACATGGCCACGACCTCGGCGACTCGGCCGCCGTCCTGCACCTCGGACTCGTTGTGGAGGGAGCTGACTTCGATTCGATGGTTGCGGGTCGTCATGGCGTCACTGACTTTCATACAATCGTGTGATGACTGAAGGGACATGTTCTTTGGGTACTGTCTCGACGAGCAGGCTCTTCGCGCCGCGCGGGGGTCCGTCGCGGCGGCGGATGGGCTGCTTCGCAGCCGCTTCCCGCCTCGCCGTCGCAGCACCGTCGACGCGGCTACAGACAGAGGTCAGGGGTCGCGGTTCCTCGGGCGACGAAAAATTGTGTGGGCCGCACGCGACGAACTCGCCCGGGAACCTGCGTCAGGCCGCGTTGTCGCGGCGCCCGGCCAGGAACCGGAGCGGGTGGGCGATGTCGGCGGCGGTGAAAGTGACAGCGATCGCGGGCACCGGGAACCCGGCCGCGGTGGCGCTGTCGCGGGCGGCGTGTGGGACAGCGTGGGGGCCGGATCGGGCGCGGCTGCGGTCGCTGTCACTTTCGCGGGGGGCGCGGCGCTGCGAGAATCGGCGCAGTGGCTTCGCGCAAAGGACCGATGTGGGTTTCAGCCCTGCAGCGGCGCAGTGGCCTCGGCGACGGAGGCGAAGGTGCGGCCCGGTACAGCCGAACGGAGATGGAAGCGGCGAAGGCAAAGTCTTGCCTTGCCATCGCAGCCGCCGAGGCGCTCGTCCTCCGCGGCGAGCACTTCTCGAAGAGGAAGCGCTCGCGGGCTCAACTTACCGCCGTAGCCGCGGAGGAGCTCGTCCTCCGCGGCGAGCGCTTCTCGCGGAAGCGCTCGCGGGCTCAGCTCACCCTCGCATCCGCGGAAGAGCTCGTCTCCCGCGGCGAGTCTTCTTTTGCGAGTGACGGGCGCTCGGGGGCTCAGGCGACCTGGCGCAGCGCGTCGAGCGTCGGGGACACGAGCTCGCGCAGGCCCTCGCGCCACAGCGCGGCGCGCAGCGGCGCGTCGACGACCCCGTGCGCGTGCAGCTCGGGCGCGCCGGGCTCGCGCTCGAGCGCCTCGATCGTGGCCTCGGCGCCGGCGATCGCGGCGGCGAACACCGCCTCCGCGCGTGCGCGCTGGTCCGCGCTCGCGCGCGCGAGGGCCCACTGGACGACGCGCCAGCCGAGCTCGGCGTGGCGCTGCTCGTCGGCGGCGATCTGCTCGAGGATCCGGCGCACGGCGGGATCTTCGGCGCGCAGGGCGGCCTCGCGGGCTTCGAGCGCCGACAGCGTCTCGCCGACGCAGGCCTCGCGGATGACCGCGGCGACCACCGCGTCGAGGTCGAGCGCGCCGAGCGGATCGGCGGCGGTCAGCGGGCCGGGGCCGACGCCTGTCCCTTCGTACAGGCTGGCCAGCGCGAAGCACAGGCGCGCGTGCTCGATCTCGTCGGCGAGGGCCTGCTGCGCGTCCTTGACCAGGTCGGCCGGCGCGCCGACGGCCAGCAGCTGCAGGATGAAGCGCGCGAACGAGGCCACCGAGGCGTGCTCGCACAGGCCGATCTGCTGCCAGTACGCGGCCAGGCGCGCGCGCATCGGCGGCAGCGCGACGGGGACGCGGACGAGGGCCCGCCAGTCGTCGCGCGCGCACGCGGGCGCGGTGACGGCCTGCTCCTCGACGAGGAAGGGCCGGCCGCAGGCCGCGTTGGCGCAGGCCCACGACTGGACGCTGTCCTCGAACACGCACGGCGGGCTGGGGCAGTCGCTGTCGCCGGAGCAGGCGTCCTCGGGGGTGGTGCAGTGCGAGGAGAACAGGCCGGGCTCGCAGATGTCGGCCGCGAAGCCGCAGATCTCGCCGGGGCAGTCGGCGTCGGTGATGCAGGTGGCGGGGATGCACTCGGTATAGAGGCCGAGGCCGTCGCCGGCGCAGCGGCACACCTCGCCCGAGGCGCAGTCGCCGTCGGTCTGGCAGCCGTACACGCAGCCGCAGGTGTCGCCGGGCGCGAGGATGCCGCCGAACACCATGTTGAGCTGGCACGAGCCGAACGGCTTCTCGGTGCAGTCGGCGTCGACGAGGCACTCGCTGTCGGGCGAGGCGTCGGCGGGGCAGCTGGTCGGAGTGAGCGGCGACAGGCACTCGCGCGGCTCGGGGCGGTGGACGAGGCCGTCGTCGCACTTCACGAAGCCCGAGGGCGTCGGCGGCTCGACGAAGGCCTGCATGAGCTCGGTGACGGTGCCCTCGCAGACGGCGGGCGGGACAGTGCCGGTGGTCGAGGTCGGAGCCTCGGTGGTGGCGGCCGTCGTGACGGTCTGGCCGCCGGTCTCGGTGCCGGTGCCAGGATCGGTGGTGGTGCCGGTGGTGGGGCTCGTCGTGCCGGTGCCGGTGGTGGCCGGGTCGGTGGTGGCGCCGGTCTCGGACAGCGAGGAGGAGTCGGTCTCGGTCTCGTTCTTGCCGGGGCCGCAGGCGACGAGCAGGCCGAGTGCGGCGAAGAGGGAGGCGCGGACGGGGTCTAAGGAGGTTCGGATAAGCGTCATGGCGGGAAAGGTGACGCAAGAGCGCGGTGCGGGTCAAGCCGCGCGGTTGCCAGCGGCTGCATCGGTTCGTACCGTCGTCGGGTGACGGACAGCGCTGCGCCGGCCGGCCGCTTCGGCTGGATCTCGCCCGACTCCGGGCCGGTGGTCGCACGGCTGTTCCACGCGCTGCTCGGGCTGGTGTTCGTGATCGCGTTCGCCTCGCTGCGGGCGCAGGTGGAGCCACTGTTCGGCGCCGAGGGTCTGTCGCCGCTGGCCGAGGCGGTCGCGCGGGCGCGCCCGGGCGGGTGGGCTGCGACGCCGACGCTGTTCTGGTGGGAGTCGGGCGACGCGGCGCTGCGCGGGGCCGCGACTGCGGGGATGATCCCGGGGGCGCTGGCGCTCGTCGGCGTGTGGCCGCGCGTGTGGCTGGCGATCGCCACGCTGCTCTACCTCAGCTTCGTCAGCGTCGGCGCGCCGTTCCTCCAGTTCCAGTGGGACAGCCTGCTGGTCGAGTGCGGGGTGCTGGCGCTGCTGCTGCCGCGCGACCGGCCGCAGAAGACCGCGCACCTGCTGCTGCTGTTCGCGGCGTTCAAGCTGTACTTCGAGTCAGGTCTGGCCAAATGGGGCTCGCCGATCGGCGACTGGATCGACGGCAGCGCGATGTCCTATTATTACGAGACTGCGCCGCTGCCGGCGCCGCTCGCATGGTTCGCGCACAACCTGCCCGGTTGGTGGCACGCGCTCGAGAGCCGGGCCACTCTGGTCGCCGAGCTGGTGGCGCCGCTGCTGCTGTTCTGCGGGCGTCGCGGGCGGCTGGTCGCGCTGGTGGTGCTGACGGGGTTCCAGCTGCTCAACCTGGCGACCGCGAACTACGCGTTCTTCGTCTGGCTGGCGCTGGGGCTGCACCTTTTCATGCTGCGCGACGCCGATCTTCTGAAGATGTACGCGCGGCTGCCGGGGCGCGCGGTGTGGGGGCGGGTGTTGCTGCCGCGCGAGGACGTGTCGGCGCCGGCGTGGCCGCGGCTGCGCGCAGGGCTGGTGGGTGCGTTTGGGGTCGTGTACGTGACGCTGTCGCTGGCGACTGCGCGGGTCGAGCTCGGCGCCGGCGCGGGGCGGTGGACGGCGGCGCTGCAGCGGTACGCGGAGCCGTGGCACGTGTTCAACGCGTATCACCTGTTCGCGCAGATCACCCGCGTGCGCGTCGAGCCGGAGTTCGCCGGGTTCGAGGCGGGGGCGTGGCGGACGTACGACATGCGCTACAAGCCGGGGCCGCTCGATCGGGCGCCGCCGATCGTGGCGCCGCACCAGCCGCGGCTCGACTTCATGCTGTGGTTCTACGGGCTGCGAGCCCGGCGAGCGCCGCCCGGGTATGTGCGTCGGCTGCTGACGCAGCTGTGCGAGCAGCCGGAGCGGGCGCAGGGGTTCTTCGTGACGCCGCTGCTGGCCCGGCCGTCGCACGTGCGGGTGCAGTTCTGGCGCTACAGGTTCACCCGGCCGGGGGAGGCCGGCTGGTGGCGGCGCGAGGCGGTGGCGCCCGAGCTGGTCGTGGCCTGTTCGAAGGGACAGGTGCTGCGGTGAGCGAGCGGGGGGGCGCTCGAGCAGGTGAGAACATGCTCGAAGGGATTGTGGTGAGACAGCGAGGGTCCGCAGGGGTGATGTGGGAGGGGCGACGGCGGACGAGCGGGTGATGAGTGGTCGAAGGTCTGGGTCGAGCGGGTGGAGGTGGGTGCGAAAATCAGATGTCTGAAAGGTCAGGTGACGAGGTGGGCCCGCGAGCGGGGCGCGGTGACGCGAGGCTCGCCGGCGCGCCGCTGGTTCGGGCTTGACTTCGCCGGGAGGTGCTCGTAACTTCCTCGCCGTTCCGCGGCTGCTGCTCGGAATTCTCTGGGCCCTGGTGCACGGCTGTCCGTCGCGCCAGGGTGGATAGGACCTGTGCGTCACGACACGGCCCGAGGGTCAGGTCGCACAGGCACGAAGCGCGCGCCACCGAATCGGCGCGTCGCAATGCTCGCGCGTGGGCCGACGCGCGCGCAGGAGCCCAGTGTCATGCAGCCAAAGAACTTGCAACGGGTCTTCGCCGCGCTCGCGCGCGAGGGCCTCCATGTCGAGCGCGACGGTCGTGTCTACCGTGTGCGGCTCAAAGACGTCGCCGATGCCCCCGCGGGCGAGGTGCTCCTCCCCGACGACTTCCCGGTCGAGGCCAAGGCGCTGCGCCAGCTCGCCGGGCTCGCCGCGCTGCGCCACCCGGCCGGCGGCGGCGTGACGACGGTGCGAGCGTCGCCCGACTTCCACCCCGGCGACGCCGGAGTGGCGATCGGCTCGATCGTCGAGACCGAGGGGATCGTCGTCCCCGCGGCCGTCGGCACCGACATCAACTGCGGCATGCGCATGCACGTGGTCGACCTGTCGGCCGAGCAGCTGCTGGCCAAGCGCGATGTGTTGGTCGAGCGGCTCAAGGGCGACTACTTCTTCTCGACGCGCGACCTGCCGATGACTGCGGAGGCGATGCAGGGGCTGTTCCGCGAGGGGCTGGTCGGGTGGCTGTCGGCGGTGCGCCGGCGACCGCTCGGGCAGCTGGCGCGCGCGGACCTCGATCAGCTCGAGCAGGAGATCGATCGCGTCCACCTCGGCGGTGCGCTCGACGGGGACCCGCGCTGGGCCCCTGAAGACATCGTGCCGGCGGAAGGGGTGGTGCGCGACGGCGGGCTGGCGACGATCGGCGGCGGCAACCACTTCGTCGAGATCCAGGTGGTCGAGGAGGTCGTCGATCGGGCTCGCGCGCGGCAGTGGGACGTCCGCGCGGGGCAGGTGGCGATCATGATCCACTCGGGCTCGCGCGGGGTCGGCAAGCACGTCGGCGCGATGTGGCGCGACCGGGCGCGCAGCATGTGGCCCAAGGGCCAGAAGTTCCCGCCGGAGGGGCTGTTCTCGCTGTCGCTGGCGGATCAGCCCGAGGCCGTCGCCGGCTACATGCAGGCGGAGGCGACGGCGGCGAACTACGGGTTCCTCAACCGCTTGCTGCTCGCCGAGCTGCTGCGGCAGCGCCTGCGCGAGCTGTTCGGCGAGGTCGCTGCGCCGCTCGTGTACGACCTTCCGCACAACATCACGCTCCCCGTGGAGGGTCCGGCGCGGCGCTGGATCACCCGCAAGGGCGCGTGCCCGGCCGGGGTCGAGCAGCCGGTGATCATCCCCGGGTCGATGGGCGCGGCGTCGTATCTGCTGGTCGGGCGCGGCTCGCCGCACCTGCTCGGCTCGGCGTCGCACGGGGCCGGACGGGCCACCTCGCGCTTCGAGATGGGCCGGCGCGGCCGCGAGACCGAGGACCTCGGCCTCGCCGGCGTCGACTGCATCACGCTCCGCGAGGAGCGGCGGATCGAGGAGGCGCCCGCGGCCTACAAGCCGATCGGCCCGGTGATCGCCTGCCAGGTCGAGGCTGGGCTGTGCGACGTGGTCGCCCGCATGCGGCCGCTCATGACCTTCAAGGCGTGAGCGGCCGCGGCGGGCGCCGCGGTGTGGTGATTCGGCCCGCGAATCACATCGGGATGAAGCAATTGATCGAGGTGTCGATGCGGAAGTTGCTGCCCGCCTCGCAGCGCTCGGCGTGGAAGGCGTCGAGGCTGTAGGTCTCGCCGACGGTGAGGCCGAGCAAGTCGAGCTCGATCGTGCCCATGGCCGGCGGGTGGAGGCCGCCGATGTCCATCGCCAGCTTGCCGTCGATGAAGATCCACACGTCGTCGTCGCCGCTGAAGCTGAAGGTCTGGCCGGCCTCGTAGACGAAGTTGGTGTGGATCTCCGTGGTGAACGAGCCGTTGTGGTTCGGGTAGGTCTCGCCGGCCCAGTTCTCGGTGACGTTGTTGCCGAAGCCTTGACCGGTGAGCGGGAAGAACTCCTCGCTCTCGAAGCTCCAGATGCCTTGCTGGATCTCCGTCAGCTCCAGCTCGCCAGCGATCTCCACGTTGATGCCGTCTTTGGTGTTGTACCAGTCGCTGAACGACGCGGCCGAGGTGATCTGCGGGTTCGAGCCGCCGTACCCCGGCAGGGTCGGGCCCGGCTGCGGGTTGTAGACCGGCTTGCCGTCGCCGCCCAGCATCGGCTGCACGAGGGTCGGCCGCACGCCGTTGCCCCACATGTGACAGCCGAAGTCGGAGTGCAGCGGCTTCATGTCGCGGTAGATGACCGGCAGGTTGCCACACTCGAGCGGCGGCTCGCCGGTGGTGCTCGTCGTAGTGGTGTCGGTGGTGGTGTCGGTGGTGGTGTCGGTAGTCGCGTCGGTGGTCTCGCCGGCGGTCGTGGTCTCGCCCTCGGTGGTCTCGCCGGCGGTCGTGGTGGTCTCGCCCTCGGTGGTCGTGCTCGAGGTGACCGGCGTCGACGTGGCGGTCGCGGTGTCGGTGTCCGTCGCGCTCGGGTCGGTGGTGCTGGTCGGCGCCGTGGTGGTGGTCGTCGTCGACTCGGTGCCGCTCGCGGTGCCGCTGTCGGTGCCGTCGGTCTCGGAGCCGGTGCCGGCGGTCGGATTGTCGGTGGTGGCGGTGCCGTCCGTCGACGCGGTCGATTCGGTGCCGGCGTCGGAGTCGGTGCCGTTGCCCTGCGGCGCCGAGGTGCCACACGCGACCGAGAAGCTCATCACCATCAGGAGGGTCGAGGGGCCCCCACGAGAAGGAATGCTAGACATCGTGCGAATGTAGCGGATCTGCGCACGACCGCAAGCCGCCGTGCTCGTGCCCACGTCGGGGAACGTCACGCGAGGGGCGATCGCGAAAGTCGCGGCGTGATTGTCTCTTCACGCGGCCGCTCACGCCAAGGGTGAGCGGCCGCGGCGGTGGCATCATTCGCCGCGGGGCCGGCGATCACATCGGAATGAAGCAGGCGATCGAGGTGTCGATGCGGAAGTTGCTGCCGCTGTCGCAGCGCTCCGCGTGGAAGGCGTCGAGCGAGTAGCTGTTGCCGGCCACGAGGCCGAGGGTGTCGAGGTTGATGGTGCCGTTGACGGGGCCGTGGAGGCCGCCGAGGTCCATCGCCAACTTGCCGTCGATGAAGACCCACACGTCGTCGTCGCCGCTGAAGCTGAAGACCTGGCCAGCCTCGTAGATGAAGTTGGTGTGGATCTCGGTGGTGAACGAGCCGTTGCGGTCGGGGAAGGTCTGGTTCGCCCAGTTCGGGGTGACGTTGTTGCCGAAGCCCTGGCCGGTGAGCGGGTAGAACGAGTTGCTCTGGAAGCTCCAGATGCCCATTTGAATCTCGGTCAACTCGAGCTCGCCTTCGATCTCGAAGTTGATGTCGGCCTTGGTGTGGTACCAGTCGTCGAACGAGGCGGCGGAGGTGATCTGCGGGTTCGTGCCGCTGTAGTTGGGCGGCGGGCCCGGGGGGTTCGGGTTGTAGACCGGGGTCTGGTCGCCGCCGAGGTTCTGCATCACGAGGCCCGGGCGGGCCATGTTGCCGTTCATGTGACAGCCGAAGTCGGTGTGCAGCGGCTTGAAGTCGCGGTAGATGACCTTGAGGTTGCCACATTCGAGCGGCGGCTCGCCGGTGGTCGTGGTGGTCGTGTCGTCGGTGGTCTCGCCGACTGTCTCGCCGGTGGTCGTGGTCTCGCCGGTGGTCGTGGTCGTGGTCTCGTCCAGCGTGGTCTCGCCGGTGGTCTCGCTCGTGGTCGAGGTCACCGGGGTCGTCGTCGCGGTGCTGGTGTCCGAGGTCTCGCTGACCGTGGAGTCGGTGGTGGTCGTGGTCGGCGACGTGGTGGTCGGCGAAGACTCGGAGCCGCTGTCGGTGCCGCCGCCCTCGGTGCTCTGCGTGGCCGAGCCCGAGGCGGTGCTGTCGGTGGTGACGCCGGTGCCCTCGGTGACGGCGGTGAGGCCGGTGCCCGAGTCCGAGTCCGACTCGGTGCCGGTGCCCTGGTTCGCCGGGCTGCCACACGCGACGGTAAACGTCATCGCCACCAGGAGCGTCGACACGCCCCCGCGAGATTGAATGCTAGACATTGCGCGAGGGTACCGGATCGCCGCAGGCAGGCAAGAGCCGGTTTCGCGCGCGCGCGCCGGGGCAGGCCCGAGGGGCGGCGAGGTGCGACGCGAGCGCCGAGTCGATCGATTGACAGCTCACAATGAAAGCGAAGACAGGCGCCGGATTTTATGCCGATGCGCGCAGTCGCGCGGCGACGGCCGTCGATGTCGTCCGATTCGCGACCGATGTATGACAACGGTGCGATACGCGGCTCGCGTCATCCACTGACTGCCGTCCGCTTCCGGCGCGCACCGCGGGCCGCGAAGGCGCAAGCGCAGGCGAGTGGATCGCAGTCCAGACCGGCGCAGACGCCTGCACGTGGCGGCGATGGATGGAGTGATTCGCCGGCGAGCGGGGCGCCGCGGATGGGGCCGGGACGCGATTGGTGAGAGTGCCCGCGCTGAGGATTCGAGGGGTGGCGAGGCATTGGTGGCACCGGGTGTTTGCAAACAGGTGCTTGCCCGGCCGAGGTCATTTCGGCGTCATGAATGGCTGCCCGCTCGCCGGCGGCGTAGACACAGGGACAGGACGCCGAGCCACAGGAGGCCGTCCGCGCGAGGATTCGACGTGTTGCACGCGCAACCTCCCGCGTCCTTCTCCTGCGCCACGGTGATCGTGAGTGGATCCGAGAATACCGCGGCGGAGAGGTAACTCGCGCCCGCTGTGAGCTCGTGCTCGCCCGGCGTGAGCTCCACCTCGAAGATGGCCTCGTTCGGGCTCGTACAGGGAGAGCACTTATCGACGAGCTCGCCGTCGACCCAGAGTTCGACAGTGTTGGCGGGCGCGTCGCCAGTATCGTCGGTGTCGCCATAGAAGACGTCGCCGTAGGTGACCTCGACGTTGAACTTCAGCGGGACGACGTCGCCGTCCTGAGGCGTGACGATGACGACCGGCGTGGAGGCGGCTCGCACCGCTGTCGGGCCGAGGAAGCCGGCGAACACGAGCGCGAGCGGGACGGTGCCGAGGATTCGCATTCGAGCGAGTATACGCGGACTGCGTCCAGCGGGGCGCCGAAGTTCGCGCGGCTCGTCTCAGGAGAGGAAAGAGCCGGCGGAGCCGTCCTTGGCGGGTTTCGGGCGGTGTCGGCCTTGCGCCCGATTCGACCCAGGTCGTCATGTTTGCGCCAGCCCTGGGGCGGTCAGAGGATGCAGCCGATGCGGGGCGCTGTCGATCGCGCCCTCGTCCATGCGGCATGATGTCATCATCCTGATTGCCGCCGTGGCTCGTGGCGGAAACTTTCGTCACCTGAACCCTGCTCCCGAAAGCTGGCTCGATGCTCAGGAGATCCTGCGCCACCTTCATCGTCCTCGCGCTCGCCTGCCGGGGTGAGCCGCCGCCTCGCGAGCCCGGCGCGGACGTCCCGGCGAAGCCGCCGCCAGCCGACAGCGGTACGGAGGGCGCTCCGAGGTCGAGTCCCTCCCTCTGCCCGCTGATGCCTCCGCGCACCGAGCCTGTCGGCGTCGCGGGCGAGTACCGCCGCCGTCGAGACGGCGTGACGGGTACGGAGATCTGGGAGCATCGCGCGGCGGGAGCTCGGCCGACCGGCTCGGCGCTGATCGATCGGGTCGACGCCGAGCAGCGAGATCGTCTGAGCGCGGTCAAAGGCGTCAATGGTCACGGGATCGCCATGTGCTGCGATCCAGGGCGCCAGGTCGGCTATTCGTGCCTGTTGGTGACGGCCGAACCAGCCGAGCTCGATGCGGAACAGCTGGCGCGCGCGCTCGCGGCCGTGTTCGAGCGGGCGGACGATCTTGATTACGAGGTCATCGTGTTCCCCGAAGGGCTGGCACACTGAGGCGCGAGATCCTCGACCAGATTGACAGGGTTTCTGGGCCCGGATGCTCGTACGGTGAGTCAGAGGACGCAGCCGATGCGCTTCATTGGCCCTCGCAGCGCTCCAGCGGAGGGTTCATCGGAGAGGGAAATGAGGGTGGCGCGTGCGGTGCCCTGGTGAGGCGTGGTAAATTCGCCCTGTGCTACGGAGCAATCTCCCGGGGAAGAGCTCGCTCATGCGGTGCGGTCACGCGATCGCGGGGTTCGTAGGCGCGCTGCTGCTCCACGGGGGCACGGGCTGCTCGGAGTGGGGGTGCGGTGACCTGGCATGCGCGCCGGGGTATGTCGTGGATTTCATCGCAGATTCGGCGTGGGCGCAGGGGGACTATCGATTTCGCGTCGAGCTCGACGATTACGTGGTGACCTGCGAGGGCAGCTTGCCGCTCGATCCGTCGTGTGAAACGGTCTCCATAAGCTGTGAGGATCCGCGAGAGCTCGTCTTCTTCGGTGAAGACGGATGCGCGCTGAGTCCCGAGAAACAGTCCTTCGCCGGGTTTTGGGTGAACTCGACCGATATCTCGCAGGTCGCGGTGAAGGTGTGGCACGCGGAGGAATTGCTCGTCGATGTCGTCCTGGCGCCGAAATTCGCGGTGGAGCGGCCGAACGGCGAGGGGTGCGCGCCCGCATGCACGATGGCGTCTGACGAGATCGTGTTTTGAGGCGGCTGTCGGTCGTCACTGCTCGACGCAATAGAGGCGCAGCTTTTGTGAGCAGTCGACGGCGGGGCAGCCTTCGGTCCAGCCGAGGTTGGTCGCGTGGACGAGGCCGGCGACCGCGATGCCGCTGCCGAGCAGCCAGCCGCTGCATGGTTCGCCGGGGAAGGGGCTGCCGGTGGCGCGGGTGTGGGTCCAGGCGAGGTCGGCGGGCTCGCTGCAGGCGAGGCCGCCGGTGAGCGCGACGCCGTCGGCGGTGTGATCGATGGCGTGGGCGAGGTCCCCGTCGACGAGGTCGAGCCAGTCGTCGGCGACGGGCGTCAGCGAGCCGGGCAGGACGTAGGGCGCGTCGTGGCGCGCGAAGTCGGCGGCCGGCGGCGCGCCGGGGAAGCTCAGCCAGGCGCGGTAGGTGCCCGGCAGCTTGGCGTCCTTGGCCGATTTCTGACAGCGGTCGTCGGTGGCTGCCACGGTGCCGAGCGCGCCGGAGAAGGTCTCGGCGGTGACGAACACGAAGTAGGCGTCGCGCTCGCAGGTGGCCGAGCAGCCGTCGCCTTCGGCCTGGTTGCCGTCGTCGCAGGCCTCGCCGGCGACGAGCAGGCCGTCGCCGCACATCTCGAGCTGGCAGTCGGGCGTGCAGCCGTCGCCGAAGACGAGGTTGCCGTCGTCGCACGTCTCGGTCAGCGCGAGCAGGCCGTCGCCGCAGACGTTAAGCAGGCAATTGTCGGTGCAGCCGTCTTCGGTGACCTGGCACTCCTCGCCGGGCTCGGGGTCGGTGTTGGCGACGCAGCTGGCGAGGGCGCAGGTGGCGTCGCACGGCGGATCGGCGTCGGCGGGTTCGCAGGCCTCGCCGGGGCCGACGAAGCCGTCGCCGCAGGCCGCGAGGTTGCAGGCGGTGGTGCAGGCGGCGGTGTCGCCGTTGTGCGGGCCGTGGTCGCAGATCTCGCCGTCCTGCAAGACGCCGTCGCCGCAGCCCGTCTCGCGGCAGGTGTGGGCGCACGCGTCGCTGTCGTCGCGGTTGCCGTCGTCGCACTGCTCGTCGCTCTGGTTGACGATGCCGTCGCCGCAGCGCACGAAGGTGCAGTCGGGCAGGCAGTCGTCGCCGCCGTCGCAGACCTCGGTCGGGGCGAGGAAGCCGTCGCCGCAGGCCGCGACGGTGCAGTCGGTCTTGCAGATCGCCCAGTCGCCGTTGAGCGGGCCGGCGTCGCACTGCTCGCCCGCCTGCAGCAGGCCGTCACCGCACACCGACGCGGCGCCGGTGGTCACCTCGCTGGTGGTCGTGGTGGTCGGATCGCCGTCGCCGGTCTGGCCGGGCGGCGGGCCGTCGCCGGGGCCGAGGTCGGAGAAGCAGCCGGCGAGCGCCAGCGCGGCCAGGAGCGGAATAGCGTATGTCCGAAAGAACATGTGCTTTCGGACATGGCGAAGAGGACCGGCGGCGAGGCGCTGGCTCGCCGCGGCCTGACGGGGGCCGCCGGTCACGACGGCTGCTCGAAGCAGTAGATGCGGGCCGACAGGTTGCAGTCGACTTCGCCGCAGCCCTCGGTCCAGGCGAAGTCGTCCTTCTTGACGCTGCCGGCGAGCGCGGACATCCCCATGTCGCCGCTGGCCCACTTGGAGCAGTGGTTGCCGAAGCCGTTGTCGGCCTTGATGCCGGTCCAGACGACGTGGTTGCCGTCGCAGTCCGAGCCGCCGGTCAGCTCCTGGTTGTTGTCGGTGACGTCGATGCCGGTGAAGATGTCGGCGTCGACCAGGTCGGTCCAGCTGTCGGCGATCTTGGCGGTGGTGGTGTTGCGGAGGGTGTAGTAGGGGACCGAGCTCTTGTGGAAGTTGTTGCCGGGGCCGACGGTGCCGTCGCCCAGCCAGGCCTTCCACTTGTGGCCCTTGATCTTGAGCCAGCCCATGTCGCTGGCGGCGAGGTCGGCGCAGCGGGCGTCGGCGGCGGCGATCGAGTCGAAGTTGTTGCTGCCGGGGATGAACAGCTGCGAGCTGACGAACACGAGGAAGCCGCTGCGGGTGCAGTCGGCCTTGCACGTGCCCTTGGTGGGGTCGCTGTTGTTGTGGCTGCCGTGGTCGCACTCTTCCTGGGAGTCGGCGTGCAGCCAGCCGTCGCCGCAGGAGGCGGGCTCGCAGTTATCGAGGCAGTCGTCGGTCTGGTCGTCGTTGCCGTCGTCGCAGTCCTCGACGCCCATGTGGACGAAGCCGTCGCCGCAGGTGTTGCTCTTGCAGGTGTCGAGGCAGCCGTCGGTCTGGACGTCGTTGCCGTCATCGCAGTCCTCGCCGTCCTGGACGATGTTGTCGCCGCACACCGGGTTCTTGCAGGCGTTGGTGCACTCGTCGTCGTCGACCTGGTTGCCGTCGTCGCACTGCTCGACGCCCATGTGCGGCTTGCCGTCGCCGCAGGTGTTGTTCTTGCACGCGAGGGTGCAGGCGGCGTTGTCGGCGTTCTGGGTCACGCCGTTGTCGCAGTCCTCGCCGGTCTGGACGATGCTGTCGCCGCACATCGCGTTCTTGCAGGCGTTGCTGCAGTCGTCGTCGTTGACCTGGTTGCCGTCGTCGCAGTCCTCGCCGGGCGACTTGATGCCGTCGCCGCAGCCGGGCGGGCCGCAGCTGTTGGGGCAGTCGTCGTCGTCGACCTGGTTGCCGTCGTCGCAGTGCTCGTTGCCGTCCCACACCAGGCCGTCGCCGCACACGGCCATCTTGCAGCCGTCGACGCAGGCGTCGGTGTCGAGGTCGTTGCCGTCGTCGCACTGCTCGACCCCGACGTGGGTGAAGCTGTCGCCGCAGCCGGCGTTCTTGCAGGTGCTGAGGCAGGCGTCGGTCTCGTCGGCGTTGCCGTCGTCGCACTCCTCACCGGCGTCCATCATGCCGTTGCCGCACGAGGCGAGCTGGCAGTTGACGCAGCCGTCGACCGCACCCTCGCAGTCCTCGCCGGCGCCGACGTAGTTGTCGCCGCACACGTTGTAGGCGCAGCTCGGGGTGCACACGCCGTTGCCGTTCGGCCCCTGGTCGCACTCCTCGCCGGCGTCCTGCTGATAGTTGCCGCACAGGTCGCCGGGGCCGGTCGTGGTCGTCGGCTCGCTGGTGACGTCGCCGGTGGTCGTGGACGTCGTCGTGCCGGTGGTCTCGGTGCCCGCCTGGGTCGTCGGGGGCTGCTCGCCGAAGCCGGTGCCGTCGAAAGTGCAGCCGGCCAGCGCGATGCAGGAGAACAGCAGGGCCGCGGCGTTGCGGGTGATCATCGGAAGGCGCTCCTAAGCGAAGGCGCCCGGGTCGGGCGCGCAGAATTGCCGACACGATACGAGAGCGGGCGGGTGCGCGTCCACTCGGTCGCGTGTCCTCATCGGTGCGGCTGCGGGTCGCCGGCGTAGGTCATCAGGCCGCCCGGCGCGCGGGCGATCCGGCGCGCGCCCCACAGGAGGACCAATCCCCCGAGCAGCACCGGGATCGCGGTGGTGGCGATCGCAAGGTTGAGGCCCGCGGCCTCCGCCGCGCGCACGGCGGCCTCGGTCGGCTCCTGACCGGCGAGGTAGGCCGTCTTGGCCCGGTCGCTCACGTAGCCGATCAAGGTGCGCGACAACGCGTCGCCGAACGCGTGAATGCAGAAGATGTTGACGGCGAAGGCGGTGCCCCGCAGCCACGCCGGGACGCAGCCGACCAGCGCCGCGTTGAGCGGGCCGGTGTTGAGGAACAGCAGCAGCTCGGCGAAGAAGGCGACCACGAACAGCGCGACGAGCTGGTCCATGCGGGTGAGCAGGACGATCAGCGGGGCGCTCAGGACCAGGCCCACGCCGCTCAGCCAGAAGTAGCCGCCGGCGGAACGGGCCTGCAGACGGTCGCCGAGGCTGCCGCCGAGGAGGGTGCCGCACAGGCCGGCCAGGACGGTGACCGCGCCGAACACGGGGCCCGCGCTGGCGGTGCTCATGCCGTGGACCCGCTCGAGGTAGGTCGGCATCCACAGCGAGAGGCCGCCGACGGTGAAGGTCATCATCGCCAGGCCGACGGTGTTGATGCCCCACGCGGGGGTGCGGACGATCCGCCCCAGCGCGGTGAAGAAGGTGCTCTCGGTCCGCGCGCTCGCCGGGTCGAGCCGGCCGCGCTCGGGCTCGACGATCCGCGCGGCCAGTGCGGCGAACAACAGCCCCGGCAGGCCGCCGACCAAAAACACCGCGCGCCAGCCGAAGTGCTCGCCGATGAGCCCCCCGAGGATGAAGCCCAGCGCCGAACCGACCGGGGTGGCGACGTAGAACAGCGCGAGCTTGCGGCTGCGCTCGTCGGGACCGTAGAGGTCGGCGATGATCGAGGGGGCGGTGGTGGCGTAGGCGGCCTCGCCGATGCCGAGCAGCGCGCGGCACACGAGGAGCTCCTCGTAGGTGCGCGCGAAGGCGGCGGCGAGGGTGGCGAGGCTCCACAGCATGACCCCGCCGGCGATGATGTTCTTGCGCTTGAAGCGGTCGCCGAGGTACCCGAGCGGCGCGGCGATCGTGTAGGTGATGACGAACAGGCTGCCGAGCAGGCCGCCCGCGGTGTCGCTCAGGGTGAACTCGAGCTTGATCTGCTCGAGCACGGAGCTGAGCAGCATCTGGTCGATGTAGTTGAGGAAGTTGATGACCGTGAGGACGGTCAGGATCGCCGCGGCCCGGCCGCGCCAGCTCGTGCTCGCGTCGCTCATGCGTCCCCCAGCGCGGACCGCAGCTCGGCCACCCGCGCGGCGTGCTCGCGGTCGGTCAGCACCGGCTCGACGTCGCCCGCCACGACCTCGGCGAGGTCGACCCACGAGTGACAGCCGGCGTACTCGGCCCGATCGGCGATGTCGATGACCTGTCCCGTGCGATAGGTCCGAAGGAACAGGACCCAAAGGCCATGTTTACGGTAAGCGAAGCGGTCGGCGACGCACTGCGGGGCGAGGCCGTGGGCGTCGCCGAGGCGATCGAGGCGCGCGAGCTCGTGGACCTCGACTGCGGCGTCGACCTCGGCCCACAGAGAGAGGTGCAGGCGGCCGGCGGGCGGGGCGTCGGCGAGGACCTGCGGCAGGCGGGCGCGCGCGGCCGGGGCGAGGTCGCGGTCGCGCCCGGGCTCGCGGGCGTGGAACCAGGTGGGGAGCAGCCAGAAGCCGCGGTGCTCGGGGGTGAAGGTGGGAGCCTGCCCGGCCGCGCGGGGCTCGCGGATCCCGCCCTTGCGCACGAGCACGCTCTGCTCGCCGGCGCCGAGGCCCGCGCACAGGACTGCCCACTCCTTGAGGGCGACGGGGGATGTGACCCGCATGGGCCCTCAGGCTACCATGGGGCGGTGTTCCAGCGCCGACGTCGAGCCGCGCTGATGGTCGTCGCGCTCGGGCTCGCGGGCTGCGCCCACGGCCCTGGGCGCGGGCAGGACGGGGCGCTGCGCTGGCGCTACCGCGTCGAGGTGCCGGCGGCGCTCGACCGTCTGCGCGTCGAGGTCTGCTTCCCCGACAAGGCGCCGCGGCGGCTCAAGATCGACGAGGACGACGCGGCGGCGGTGGCGGCGGTGACGGAGGTGTCGGCCGACAAGGGCTCGGCGCGGCTCGACCGCGAGGCGGCGACGATCGTGCTCGGACCGCTGCCGCCGGGCGCGTGCGTCCGCTACTCGGTGGCGACCGAAGCGCTGCTCGAGGGCTCGGGTTCGCGCCTGTCCGCGCGCGCGGGCGAGGTCGTGTCGATCGATCCACGGCTGGTGCTGTGGCGCCCGGCGACGCTCTACTTCGAAGCCGACGTGGCGCTCGAGCTGGCGCTGGCCGACGGCGTGATCGCGTCGGTGCCGTGGCCCGCGACCGGCGAGAACAAGTTCCACTTGCCGGTGACCGCGCTGATGTGGGCGTCGCAGGCGGTGTTCGGCGGCCTGACGACGCAGACGGTCGAGGCGGCGGGCGCGACGTTCTCGGTGGCGATCGTCGACCAGCCGCGCAAGCTCAGCGCGGCCGGCGTGGAGAAGTGGATCGCGACGGCGGCGGAGACTGTGGCGACGCTCTACGGGCGCTTCCCCGTCGAGCGCATGCAGGTGGTGGTGCTGCCGTTCCCGGGCGGCGGCGGGCCGGTGTACTTCGGCATGGCGCTGCGCGGCGGCGGGCCTTCGGTGCAGCTGCTGGTGTCGAGCGAGGCGGCGGACCACGCGTTCCCCGGCGAGTGGGTGGCGATCCACGAGTTCCTCCACCACGGGATGCCGTTCGTGCAGCAGGCCGACGCGTGGCTGTCGGAGGGCTTCGTCACGTACTACACGGAGATCTTGCCGACCCGCCGCGGCTTCCGCAGCGAGTCGGCCGGCTGGCAAGCGCTGCTCGACGGGTTCGGCCGCGGACGCAAGGGCGGCACCGGCCAGCCGCTCGCGCAGGAGAGCCGCGAGATGCACGAGACGCACAGTTATCAGCGCGTCTACTGGTCCGGCGCGGCGCTCGCCTTGCTCGCCGACGTCGGCCTCAGAGGCGGCGGCGGCGAGAGATCGCTCGACGCCGCCATGCGCCACTTGCTGCGCTGCTGCGCCAACACGCCGCGAGTGTGGACGGCCGAGGCGGCGCTGCGCGAGCTCGACGCCTGGGCCGGCAGCCCCGTGTTCACCGAGCTGGCGACGTCGTGGCTGCCGCGCGCCGAGTTCCCCGAGCTGGACGCGGTCTATAGGAGGCTCGGCCTCGATGTGATAAACGGGGAGGTGAAGATCCGCCAATCCGCCCCCGCTGCCGCTGTCCGTCGGGCCATCTTCGCCAGACCTACCGGTCGCTCCGCAGGCCCCTGAGCGGAACCGACGCGCGCGTCCGCGGGCGCCCAGACCCCCACGAGCAAGAAAGAAGCACCCTGTCATGAACGTCAAGCACATCGCCGCCACCCTCGCCATCCTCGGCTCGGCCTCGTTCGCCGTCACCGGCTGCAAGAAGAACGCGGAGGGCACCGAGGTCCCCGCGGAGGGCGAGAAGAAGGCCGACGGCAGCTGCGGCGCGAACAAGGACGGCAGCTGCGGCGCGAACAAGGACGGCAGCTGCAGCGCGAAGAAGGAAGGCGAGGGCGACGCCGCCGCCGAGCCCCCGGCCGAGGGCACCCCGCCGGCCGCCCACTGAGCCACGGCCCGCTCGACCGGCCCGGATTCGGCCCCGCCTGCGCGGCGCCGGGCCCGGGCCGGGCGCTTGTTCGGCGCCCTGCTATACTGTTTCTTCGGACATGTCTTTTCGAGCAGGCATCGCCGCGCGCGCCGCGGTCCCCACCGGCGTCGGCCTCGGCCTGCGTAGCACGTTCCTCGCCGAGGTCGATCGCGGCGCCGCCGACGGTCGCGTGCCGTTCTGGGAGATCTCGCCCGACAACTACGTGGCCCGCGGGGGCAGCCGCCCGGTCCGCCTGGCTCGCGTCGCCGAGCGCTTCCCGATCCTGTCGCACGGGCTGTCGCTGTCGCTCGGCGGGCTCGACCCGCTCGACGGTGAGTTCCTGCAGGGGTTGCGCGGCTTCCTCGACGCGAGCCTGCCGGCGCCGTGGCACTCCGACCACCTGTGCTTCTCGGCCCACGACGGCAAGATGCTGCACGACCTGCTGCCGCTGCCGTGGACGACCGCGTCGGCGAAGCGCGTGGCGGCCCGCGTGCGCGAGGTGTCCGAGCGGCTGGGGCGGCCGATGCTGGTCGAGAACATCAGCTACTACCTGCCGCTCGGATCGACGCCGCTCGACGAGGCCGCGTTCGTGGTCGAGGTGCTCGAGCGAGCCGACTGCGGATTGCTGCTCGACGTCAACAACGTGTTCGTCAACGCGACCAACCATGGCTTCGACGCGCTCGAATGGCTGGCGAAGATTCCGCTCGATCGCGTGGTCCAGCTGCACATCGCCGGCCACGAGTTCTGGGACGACGAGCGCCAGGATCTGATCATCGACACCCACGGCGCGCCGGTCCGCAGCGAGGTCGACGCGCTGCTGGCGTGGGTGGTCGAAAGGACAGGTGCGCTGCCGGTGCTGCTCGAGCGCGACGAGAACATCCCGCCGCTGGCAGAGCTGCTGGCCGAGCGCGACCGCGTCGACTCGGTGTACCAGGCGGCGCTGGCCCGCCACGCGGCCGCGCAGGGAGGTGCCGCATGAGCGAGGAGGCGCTGATCCGGGCGTTCGCCGCCAGCGTGATCGAGCTCGACGCGCCGGCCGCGGTGAAGGCCGATGTCCGCGAGTTCTTCGCCCGCCACGGGGTGCCGCCGGAGGTGGTGGCCGGCTTGCCGGAAGCGGCCGCCGAACGCCTGGCGATCTACCGGACCATGGTCCACAGCCGCCTGCGCGCGGCAGTCGCCGAGTTCTTGCCGAAGACGGCCGCGCGACTCGGCCGACCGCGGCTGCGCCAGCAGATCGAGCGGTTCGTGGCGGAGGCGGCGCCGAAGGCCCCGTACTTCTGGCGGCTGACCGGCGAATTTTTAAATTGGGCCGGGCCGCGCTGGACCGAGGACGCGACGCTGCCGGACTACTTGCTGGACCTGGCGCGGCACGAGTGGTCGGATGCCGAGGTCGGCAACGACCCCGCCGGCGGTGAGGCCGCGAGCGGCAAGCCGCTGGCGCTCGACCAGCCGGTGCAGTTCGACGGCACTGTCCGGCTCCACCGCTACGCCTGGGCGGTCCACCGGGCCACCGAAACAGAGGCGCCCGAGGCCGAGGCGACCGCGCTGCTGCTCTACCGCGACCGCAAGGACCACCAGGTCAAGGTGCTGGAGCTGACGCCCCGGGCGGCCGCGGTCACGACCCGCTTGCTGGCAAGGGAGCCGCTGCAGGCCGCCCTGATGGAGGCGTGCGCCGAGCTCGGCACGCCGCTGGACGACGAGTTCCTGGCGGCGATGGCCGGCTACTTCGCCGACCTCGCCGAGCGCGGTGCGCTGCTCGGCGCGGCCTGAGCTGTTCACGCCACGAGGCTGCCCTTGAACAGCCCGTGCTCGGCGACGTACCGCACGATGCGGACCTCGACCTCGTCCCCGACGCGGTACCGCGCCCGCAGATCGATCGGCTCGAGCGAGACGTCGGGGATAAGGACGAGGATCGCGATGTCCTCGTGCCGCAGATAGAGGCCGTAGTGCTCCACCCGCGTCACGCGAGCGAGCACCCGCTCGCCGATGAGGTCGGCGCGGGCTACGCTCAGAGAAGTGTCTTCAGACATGTCGAATCAGACATGTCGTACGGGACATGCCCTTAAAAACATGTCCCTAGCGCCAGGCTCATGCCGGCGCGCCGTTGAAGATCCAGCGGAACAGGATCTGCACCTTCTCGGCGTCGAGCGGCGCCTTGCCCTTCGGCATCTGCTCGCCCGTGGTCTGCGTGGTGCGGGTCAGCTTTTTGAACAAATAGCTCTGGCCGGGCAGGTCGGGGATGACCCGCTTGGTCTGGGCGTCCTGGGTCGCGGGGGCGAGCAGGGCGGCGTGGACGTCGGGCGCGGCGAGGTCGAAGGCCAGGCCGGCGGGGGGCATCGCGCCCTTGTGGCAGCCGCAGTTGGTGGACAGGACGTTGAGCGCGTCGGTGAAGGCGGCCGCGGCGACCGCCTGGTTGTTGAGGACCGAGACGGTCAGCGGAGCGCTGACTACGCCCTCGACCTCGGCGGTCACTTCGGAGCTGCCGGGGTTGAGGCCGAGGAGGGTGCCCTTGGCGTCGACGTAGAGCACGGTCTCGTCGCTCGACAGCCACTTGACCGTCGCGCCCATCACCGGGTCGCCGTTCTGGTCGAGGACCGTGACGTCGAGGTCCACGGTCTCGCCGATCTCCACGTTCACCGGGCCCTGCTCGTCGATCGTCACCGAGCCGGCGCCGGGATCCTCGCCGCCGCCGCAGTCGAACGCGCCGGCCTCGGGCGCGCCCGCGTCGATCCACGTCTCGATCAGCGTGACCTGGTCGGGCGTCAGCATGCCGCCCTCGGGCATCTGCAGGCCGACCGGCGGCGCGGGCTTAATTTTGGTGACCAGCCAGCTGCCGGCGGAGTTGCCCGGGTCGACGTAGGGGGTGCCCGGCTGGCCCATGCTGTCGACGCCGACCAGCGCCGCGAACGACTGGCCGGCGTTCAGCGCCAGCCCCTTCGGCGGCATGTTGCTCTGGTGGCAGCCGCAGCTGGCGTCGAAGATCGGCTGGATCGAGGTGGGGTAGTCGCAGTCCGCCGGCGGGGGTTCTTCCGTGGTCGGATCGCTGCTCACCGTCGGGTCACTGCTGGGCCCGGCGCTCGGGTCGGGCCCAGTGGTGCTGCTGCTCGTCGACGAGGTCGTCGGGTCGGGCTGGTCGGTCGTGGCGTCGTTCGAGGTGCCGGTGGAGGTCAAACCGGTCGGGTTGCCGGTCGCTCCGGTGGTGTCGGTGTCATCCCCATCGGGGACCTCGTAGACGGTGCACGCGGTCAGCAGGACCAAGAAAAGACATCGTGTCGAGCGCATGCGCACATGCAACCGCATGCGCAGGCGTGAAGACAGTCCTCCCTCGCCGGGTGTAGGAGTGAAAAACGTCACGCAGAAGCAGGACGCGTGGGACCTGTCCTGAGAGTCAGCTCGTAATTCGCTCGTGCGGGGCGCCGAGGCGGCGGGCGATCGCCACCGCGACGCGGAGGCCGTCGAGCGCGGCGGAGACGATGCCGCCGGCGAATCCGGCCCCCTCGCCGCACGGGTAGAGCTGCGGTGTGCTCGGCGACTCGAGCGTCTCGCCGTCGCGGTCGACGCGGACGGGACAGCTGGTGCGGCTCTCGACACCCACGGCGATCGCGTCGTCGCCGAGGAAGCCGGGCATGCGCGCGCCGAGGGCCTGCAGCGCGCTTTGGAGCGGCGGCCCGAGCGGGCCGAGGAGGCGGTCGAGGCGGGCGGGCTGCAGGCCGCGGTGATAGCTGGTGGCCGGCAGGTCGCGCGAGGCGGCGCCGGCGACGAGGTCGGCCAGGCGCTGGGCCGGAGCGACGAAGGCGCCGCCGCCGGCGCGGTAGGCCTCGGCTTCGAAGCGGGCCTGGTACTCGACCCCGGCCAGCGGGTCGTCGGGCGACAGACCGGCGGCCGCGAGGTGCTGCGGCCCGACCTCGGTGACGAGCCCCGAGTTGGCGAACTTGCCGCGCCGGCTGTGCGGGCTCATGCCGTTGACGACCTGCATCCCGGGGTCGGTGGCCGCGGGCACGATGTAGCCGCCGGGGCACATGCAGAACGAGAAGGCCGCGCCCGCGGCGGTCTGCTCGACCAGGCGGTAGGAGGCCGCGCCGAGGGCCGGGTGGCCGGCCAGCGCGCCGTACTGCAGGTGGTTGATGAGCGCCTGCGGGTGCTCGATGCGGACCCCGAGCGCGAACGACTTGAACGACAGCTTGACCCCGGCCGCGCGCAGCCAGGCCTGGACGTCGCGGGCCGAGTGCCCGGGCGCGACCACGACCGCGCGGGCCGGCACGACCTCGCCGCCGCGCAGGCGCACGCCCGCGGCCGCGCCGTCGTGGACCACCAGCGCGTCGGCGCGGGCCTCGAAGCGGAACTCCACCCCGGCGCCGATCAGGTGCTCGCGCATCGCCGTGACCACCCGCGGCAGCCGGTTGGTGCCGATGTGCGGGCGCGCGTCGACGAGGATCTCCGCGGGCGCCCCGTAGCCGGCGAACGCCCGCAGCACCAGGTCGACGGGCCCGCGCTTGGTCGCCCGCGTGTAGAGCTTGCCGTCGGAGAAGGTGCCCGCGCCGCCCTCGCCGAAGCAGTAGTTGCTCTCGGGGTCGAGCTCGCCGCGCTGACTCAGGCCGGCGAGGTCGTGCCGGCGCGCCCGCACGTCGCGCCCGCGCTCGAGCACGACCGACCGCACCCCCGCGCGCGCCAGGCCCCAGGCGCAGAACATGCCCGCCGGGCCGGCGCCGACGATCACCACGGCTGGCTCCTGCGACATGTTCGGGAGGACATGTGGCAAGTAACATGGCTCTTCGGGCACGTCCTTGCCGACATAGACGATCAGCTCGACGTGGACGCGGACGCGGCCGCGGCGGGCGTCGATCGAGCGGTGGGCGACTGCGACGTGGCGGACGTCGGCCTCGCGCAGGCCGGCCGCGCGGGCGCCGGCGCGGCGCAGGGCGTCGGGGTCGAGGAGGGCGTCGGGGTGGAGGTCGACGCGCACCCGCTGAACGGCGGAAGACACGGCGCTCACTCCGCGGCGGGGGCGGTGACCGGGGTCGAGGTCCCCTGGACCCGCTTGACCACGGTGTCGGGGTTCGATCCGGGCAAGCCGGAGGCGAGGCCGCCGCCCTCGGGCGGGGCCTTGTAAGTGATCGGCAAGCCGTCGGCGACCGCCCGCGTGACCCCGTGCACGAGCGTGCCGATCGAGACCAGACCTTCGTAGTTGATCTTGTCGGCGTGGTCGCCCGGCCGGTGGTAGTCGGCGTGGGTGCCGGTGAAGAAGAACAGCACCGGCAGGTTCTTCTTGTAGAAGCTCGCGTGGTCGCTGCGGGTGGCGACGCTGGCCTCGTAGAGGACCGAGAGGCCGGAGTTGCCGATGCGGTCGAGCAGCGGCATCCAGGCGTCGGACGAGACGATGCCGCCGATCGCCAGGCCCTTCGGTCCGAGTCGGCCGATCATGTCGAGGTTGACCATGGCGACGACCTTGTCGAGCGCAAACGGCGGCTTGTCCGCCAGCGCCTTCGAGCCGAGCAGGCCCAGCTCCTCGCCGGCGAAGTGGGCGAACACCACGGTGCGCCGCGGCCGCTGCTCGGCGAAGTGCCGCGCCAGCTCGAGCAGCATGGCGGTGCCGCTGGCGTTGTCGTCGGCGCCGTTGCAGATGACGTCGACCGCGTCGCCCTTGCGGCTCTCGCCGCACTCGCCGCGGCCGACGGCGCCGATGTGATCGTAGTGGGCGCCGACGACGACGATCTCGTCGCGCAGGTCGCTGCCGGAGATCTTCGCCAGCACGTTGGGCACCTTCACCTGGACCGGCTCGACCACCGCCGACAGCTTCAGCGCGACCCCCGGGAGCTCGGCCGACTGCGGCACGAGCTTGGTGTCGATCGCCTGCTGCAGCGCGGAGATCTTCTGCTTGCCCTTGCCCACGCGCAGCAGCCGGTCGGCCGCCTTCCACTTGAGCTGGACGATCGGGAGCGCGAACGGCTCGCCGACCACGCCGTCCTCTCGCTGCAGCGGCGCGAACGCGTCCGCCTCGCGCTCCTCCGCGTCGAGGAAGCTCCGGGGACCCCTCACGGTGACCACCCCGACGGCGCCGGCCTTGGCCAGGCGCTCGACCTTGGTCCGCAGCGATCCCGCGCCCGGGCCGAACTGCGGGCCCTTGCGCTTGCCGGCCTCACGCATGAGCGGGCCGACGAGCGCCTGTAGATCGAACTCGACCGCGAGCGGGTCGGCCGGCAGCGGCCACATGTCCTTCAGGTCAGCCTCGGGCATGAACCGATGCAGCATGGCGATCACGCGCCCGCGGGTGCGCTCGTGCAGCGCGCGCAGGCCGGCCGCGTCGCCGCTCTGCTTGAGCGGGGCCGCGGCTGCCGCGAAATCGCCCGCTTCGCGCTGAAGCCTGCGAAAGAAGGTCATCGTGTCGGGCCGACCCGGAGCGTCGAGCAGCACGACCGCGATCTTCCCTTTGAGGTCGAGCCCGGCGAGGTCGTCGTAGGGCTTGGCCTCGGCCGGCTCGCCGTCGGCTGCGGGCGTCGACTCCGAGGCGGCCGCGTAGCCGACGAACACGGCGGGTCCCTGCACCTCGCCGCTCGCGGTCTGCGGCGAGATGGAGAACTCGCCACCAGCGATCTCGGTCGCCCGCTCGCCGCGGACGACCTGCAAGCTCACAGGCTGACTCGAGCGCACGCCGACGGAAATCGAAAAGTCGGCCAGGAACGAATCGCCCGCAACCGGCTCGAGGCCGAGCGCGCGGTGCCTCTGCGCCAAGTACTCCGCGGCCTGAGCGAGCTCGGGGCTCAGCGTGAAGCGGCCGCGCAACTCGTCGCGCGCGAGAGCAGCAATGTCCGCTTGCAGACGGGCGCGGTCGGGAGCCCACGTCACCGGCGTCGGGGATGGCGACGCATCAGCTCGCTCGACCGGCGCAGCCGTGGTGGTAGCGACGGGCCGTGTGCAGCCTGGCGCCAGCATCAGGGCCGCCGACAACAAAAGCGACGTGGACGAAAACGGCGTGCGCACGAGCGACTCTTAGCGCCCTTTTGACCGCCACCTCGGACATCGCGGTGCTCCCGCTTGCGTGCGTTGCTTCACGCATCATCGTCCAACTACTCGACCGAACCTGACGATTCATCGCGAACTCGACGGTGCTCGAGGCGCACCGCGTACACGTGCAACCTTGGTTGCACGGCCGCCGTCCGGTGTATTGACGCCCTCACGGACTCTGGCGTACCGTGCCCCCCGCTGTCCCAAACCCGCGAAACGTTACGCGCACGCGCGTGGTGTGTCGGAACCGGTCACTAAGCCCCACAAGGATTACCAGCAATGAAGCGTCTCAGTCTGATTGGAAGTTGGAAGCGCCTCGGCGTGCAGGTCGGTCTCCTGGCCGGCGTCGGCATCGCCTTCATCGGCGGCTCCGAGCCGCCGCCCGCGATCGCGGCCCCCGTCTGTGTCGAGGAAGGTCAGTGCACCTTCGTCAAGCCGCTGTTCCTCATCGTCGCCGACTACTCGACGTCGATGAACGCCGAGTTCGACGCCAACCAGACCCGCTGGGAGGCGGCGGTCAGCGCGATCGTGGCGATGGTCGACGCCGACAACGGCTACCTGCAGGGCAACGTCCTGCTCGGCCTCATGCGCTTCGGCCACGACCCCAACGTCGGTCAGACGGGCACGCTGATCCAGAACGACTCGTCGGGCATCACCGACGGTCAGAAGATCGACGTCGGCTTCTACGACGAGGCGGCCCCGGACAAGGCCTACTACCAGTGTAACGGCGAGGCGATCAAGACCGCCATCATGTCGGTGCCCGCGCCGATCAACGGCAGCCTCACCGGCATCGGCACGTGGACCAAGGGCGCGCTGGACAAGGCCAAGGCCTACATCCTCCAGACCTGGGCCGACCACCCGAACGACAAGCAGCAGCGCAAGGGCGCGATCGTGGTGCTCACCGACGGCGAGTGGACCGACCCGTCGGGCACCCAGAAGCTGCAGCCGGCCAACCAGAACCCGTCGCTCACCGCGAAGGACCTGTTCGACAACAGCGGGGTCCCGACCTACGTCGTCGCCATCGGCGAGGCGATGGGCAAGATGTTCGCCGACGAGCTGGCGATGAACGGCGGCACCGGCACGGCGTACGACGCCGCCAACCCGCAGCAGCTGATCGACGCGCTCAAGATGGTCGTCCAGGCGATCATCAACGACGTCATCCAGCCGGTGTGCGCGCCGGGCCTCCCGCGCATCATGGTGCTCCTCGACGCCTCGTCGTCGATGCTCAACATCAACAACGGCACCCAGGCCGCCCCGATGGGCATGAGCGGCTGGGACGCGGCCCGCGACGCGCTCGCCGGCGCCAACTCGCTGTTCGACCAGATCGTCATGGGCAACCAGGCGGTCGAGAACCTGGTGCACCTCGGCCTCGCGGTGTTCGGCTACAACATGCCGGCGCCGGGCGAGCAGAAGCTGCTCGTCGACTACGGCCCGTGCATGAAGGACAACTTCGCGTGGGCCCTCGACCCGAACACCTCGTGCGAGGCGCCCGGTTGCACCGATCCGTGGGGCGGCCCGCCGATCACCTGGACGTTCAAGGACGGCTCGGCGATCGACCCGCCGGGCTTCGACGCCCAGACCCTGAGCCACATGCCCAAGTGCGACTTCGCCGGCAACCTGCCGAACGCGTGCGTCGGCTCCGGCACGTACACGCACCTCGGCCTCCAGCTGGTCCAGCAGAACATCACGGACTACAAGGCCGCGTGCACGAACCCGATGTTCCCGTACCCGTGTGACGCGAACACCAAGTTCATCAACATCCTGGTCACCGACGGCGACTACCAGTCGACCGACGCGCAGGTCCAGGCGCCGCTGCAGGCGATGTTCAACGCGGGCGTCACGACCTACGTGATCGGCTTCGGCGACCTGGTCAACTCGCCCATGTCGATGACGAAGCTGAACAACATGGCGAACTGGGGCTCCGGCGGCGCCGAGATGTACTACGACGCCAACAACCAGGCGGCCCTTGAGGCGGCGCTCGCCAGCATCATCGAGCAGATCTCGTTCGACCCGTGCTGCGGCTTCGTCAACTGCGCCAACGTGCCCGAGCCGACCACGGACGAGCCCGATCCGCTGCCGGTCGACACGACCAGCACCACGTCGGAGTCGGACACCGACGCGACGGCGACGGACACCGACGCGACGGCGACCGACACCGACGCGACGGCGACCGACACCGACGCGACCGACACCACGCCGGTCACCACGACCGAGACGTCCGAGACCACGGCCGGCCCGACCACCGACACGCCGCCGACCACCACCGACACGCCGACCACCGGCGCGACCGAGACCGGCGGCACGGACAGCGACACCGGCGAGCCGACCACCGGCCCGAACCCGACCGGCGGCCAGGTCACGAGCGTCGGCACCGACGGCACCGACACCGAGACCTCCGACACCGAGGGCACGGACTCCGCCACCGGTGGCAGCACCGACAGCGCCGGCGGTTGCGGGTGCAAGGTCGACGACGCCGAGGGTCAGACCCGCGGCCTGCTCGCCTCGCTCTTCACTCTCGGCCTGGCGGGCTTCATCCGCCGCCGCCGCCGCGCCTGAGCGCACGACTCGGACCCTCGCGGTCCGTGAGCGGCCGAGCCGCACGCAGGGGCCGCCTCCGGTTTTCGGAGGCGGCCTCCGCCTTTTTTGTCGTCGGACCCGATCGCCGCGGGTCGCCGCGGGCGCGGGAGGGTTCGATTTTTTTGCCACAAAACGCGGCGCAGCGGCCCGCTGGGGCCCGCGCGGCGTTTTTATGGGTCGCCTCACACCGAGGCGTGCTCGGCTACTGGCCGGCTAGCGGCCCTTTTGCTATGCACACCGATCGTGTCGCAGGAGCACCAGGACCCCGACCTCAACGCGCTGTCCGACGAGGGCGGCCGGATCGTCGCCGAAGAGCTCGACATCTTGCGGCGAATCCAGGAGCGCCTCGATCGCGAGGCCCAGAACGCGCCCGGGCAGATCGAGGATCTCGACGCCCAGCTCATCGAGCTGCGCGACGCCCTGGCTGAAGCCAAGGAGGAGGACCAGGCCTCGCTGGTCGAGCAGATGCACCAAGTCGCCGCCCTGAGCCGCACGCGCGGGCAGGGCCGCGACGCGCCGGTCGACCCGAAGAACCCGTACTTCGGCCACCTCCGCCTGCGCGAGGCCAAGTCGAAGCGCCTGCGCGACGTGCTGGTCGGCAAGCGCACCCTCCTCGACGACGGCGACGGCCTGTCGATCGTCGATTGGCGCAACGCCCCGGTCTCGCGCCTCTACTACCGCTACGAGGAGGACGACGAGTACGAGGAGGAGTTCGACGCTCGCTCGCTCGAGGGCACCGTGATGGTGCGCCGCTCGGTCGCCGTGATGGAGTCCAGCCTGCGCCGCGTGTCGGCCCCGCAGGGCACCTTCGTCAGCGACCGCCGCGGCCGCTGGCGTGACGCCGTCGGCGCCGCCAAGCCGATGCTCGAGGGCGGGGTCGGCACCGCCGTGCGCGTGCCGCAGGGCCAGCTCGGCGTCCACAGCGACGACGACCAGCCGCGCGCCGACAAGCACCTGCAGGAGATCACGGCGCTCATCGACAAGGAGCAGTTCAACCTGATCACGCAGCCCGAGTCGGGCATCGTGCTGATCCAGGGCGGCGCCGGCTCGGGCAAGACGACCGTCGCGCTGCACCGCGTCGCCTACCTCGCCTATCAGGACCGCCGCCGGTTCGCGCCGGCCAAGATGCTGATCATGGTCTTCAACGAGGCCCTGGTCGAGTACATCCGCCACGTGCTGCCGTCGCTCGGCATCGACGGCGTGCCGGTCACGACCTACCGCAAGTGGAGCACCCAGCTGCTGCGCAAGCTGAAGCTGCGGATCCCCATCAGCCACATCGACGGCGTCCCCGACGCCGTCAGCCGCTTCAAGAAGCACCCGGTCGTCCTGCGCATGATCGACGACCGCATCGGCTGGCAGCTCGAGGAGGCCGAGGAGCTGCTCAAGAAGCGGCTCGGCGAGCGCGCCGGCGCCGAGGCGGCGTTCGCGGTGTGGCAGCGCAACGCCGACCTCCCGCCGGTCGTCCGCGCCGAGCGCACGCTCGACCAGATCAAGGCCGACCCCAGCATCGCCGGGCCCGCGCGCGCCGCCGCCGAGACCGCCCTGCGGACCATCCGCGACGACCTGCGCGACGTCTGCGACGACTGGCTCGAGCTCATGACCGACAGCGAGGCCCTGCGCACGGCGCTGCGGGAGTACGCGCCCGGCGCCTTCAACGACGCCGACGTGGCCACGATCGTCCGCTGGTGCGCCGCCAAGGCCGAGCTCGACGAGGAGCCCGAGGCCGAGGAGGAGCGCGACGAGGAGGAGGCCGAGGAGCGCGCCGAGTCGACCATCGACAGCGAGCCGGCGCCGCCGAAGGGCGAGGCCGAGCCCGATGAGGACGGCGAGGCCGAGGCGCCGCCGCCGCGCACGCGCATGGGCCATCACACCGTCGGCCTCGACCCCGAGGACGACGCGATCCTGCTGCGCCTGCTCCAGCGCAAGTACGGCGGCCTGTTCCTCGGCGGCAAGCGCTTCGAGTACGAGCACATCGTCATCGACGAGGCACAGGACCTGGCGCCGATCGAGGTGCGGGTGCTGCTCGACTGCGCGACCGACGGCCAGAGCGTGACCATCGCCGGCGACCGGGCGCAGAAGATGATCTTCGACAACGGCTTCGTCGACTGGCCGCAGCTGCTCGGCGACGCCGGCCTGCCGCACGTGGCGATCCAGCCGCTCAAGATCACCTACCGCTCGACGCGCCAGGTGATGGAGCTGTCGCGCTTCGTGCTCGGCCCGCTGCACAGCCCGGAGGACGCGCTCATCGCCCGCGAGGGCGCGCCGGTCGGCTACTACCAGTTCGGCGACACCGGCGAGGCGGTCGCGTTCCTGGCCGAGGCCCTGCGCGCGCTGATGCAGCGCGAGCCGACCGCCAGCTGCGCGCTCGTCACCCGCTACCCGCAGCAGGCCGACGTGTACCACGACGCCCTGCGGATCGCCGAGGTGCCCAAGCTGCGCCGCGTCGGCCGCCAGGACTTCAGCTTCACCCCCGGCATCGACGTCACCGACATCCGCCAGGTCAAGGGCCTCGAGTTCGACTACGTCGTCCTGCTCGACCCGACGATCCAGAACTACCCCGAGGTGGTCGAGTCCCGCCACCTCCTGCACATCGGGGCCACCCGCGCCGCGCACCAGCTGTGGCTGGTCTGCTCCGGCCCGCCGAGCAAGCTCATCCCCGAGGACCTGATCGTCGCCAGCCTCGAGTAGCGGCGGGTCCAGGAAGAAGAAAGGGACATGCTCTGCGGAGCATGTCCCTTTTTGCATGTTCTATGGGACATGCCCGCGGGGGCATGTCCCGAAGACCCGCTCAGCTCGCCGACTGCGCCAGCTTCTGCAGCGCCAGGTCGGCGATCGCCTGGCCGACCTCGGAGCAGCGGGCCGCCTTGGCCTCGCCGACGAGGTCGTAGGTGAGGGGGTGGCCGTCGCGGAGCACGTCGACCACTGCGGCCTCGATGGCGACGGCGGCGCGGGTGAGGCGCTCGTCGTTCTTGCGCTCGCCGAGCCACTCGAGGCCCTCCTTGACGGCGAGGATCATGGCGATCGGGTTGACCTTGTCCTTGCCGGCGTGCTTCGGCGCGGAGCCGTGGATCGGCTCGAACATGCCGTGCGAGTGGCCGACGTTGGCGCCGACGGCCATGCCCATGCCGCCCTGCAGCACCGAGGCGAGGTCGGTGACGATGTCGCCGAACATGTTGGTGGTGACCACCACGTCGTAGTACTCGGGCTGGCCGATCAGCCACTGCGTGAAGGCGTCGACGATCGCCGAGTCCTTCTCGATCTGCGGGTACTCCTCGCCGACCTGCTGGAACACCTCGGCGAACAGACGGCAGCCGTGCAGCACGTTGTCCTTGACGACCGCGGTGACGCGCAGCTTGCCGTCCTTCGGCGCGCCCTTGTTGCGCTTCTTGCACAGCTCGAAGGCTTTGCGGATCACCTGCTCGCTGGCGCGGCGCGTGATCACGCGGGTGTCGATCGCCAGCTCGGTGGTGCCGCCGGGGGCGAGCTTGCCGCCGACCTGCGAATACAGGCCCTCGGTGTTCTCGCGGATGATCACCATGTCGACCTGGCCCGGCTGCCACACCAGCTTGTTGGCGCCGTGGATCCGGTGCTGCACGCCCTCGTACAGCTTGACCGGGCGGACGTTGGCGAACAGGTTGAGGCGGATGCGGTTGCCGATGACCGGCGAGTAGCCCGCCATCTTGCCGTCCTTCATCAGCACTGGCCCGGGGCCGGTGGGCGACGGCCAGCCGACCGCGCCGAGCAGGATCAGGTCGGCCGCGTCGCAGCGCTCCTCTGCTCCCTCCGGCCAGTCGCGGCTACCGTGCTCGAGATAGAACTGCCCGCCGCACGGGATGTCCTCGACCTCCCACGCGACATCCAGGACCTTGGACAGCGCCGAGAGCACGCGCAGTCCCTCGCGCATCACTTCCGGTCCGGTCCCGTCCCCGCCAAGGGTCACCAGCTTGTACGCCATGGTTCGGGTGTACACGCGCGTCGGCGCGTGCGACCGACCGCGCCGTTCGCCGCGCCGGTGTGGATCCTCACCCAATTCGCGCGCAGGACGCGGTATACATGCACGGCCAGCCGCGAACCTGTGCGCGGCCTCCTGGGATCTCGACGTGCTCGCGCAGCTCCTGCCTGTCTGGGTCCTGGTCGCGTGGGGTGTGTCCGCACGGGCCTTCGCCCCCGCGCCGGCCGCAGGCGCCGCCGAACCGCCGAAGCCCGCGGCCGCGCCCGCCGTCGACAAGCTCGCGCCCGGCGCGGGCGCCCCGTTGCCGGCGCCGGCGCCGAAGGCTCCTGGCGTTCAGGACATGTCCCAAACGCCATTGTGGGTGCGACCGACCAGCGCGCCGCCGCTGCGGCCGGTGGTCGGCAAGGCGAGGGTCCGCGACTTCAAGCTGAAGTCGGCGCGCATCGACGACGACGCGATCGACATCGACGGCCGGCCGAACGAGGGGGCGTGGCTGGCGGTGCCGCTGCTGCCGGACCTGGTCCAGATCGAGCCGCGCTACGGGCACGCGCCGACGCACGAGACGCGGGTGCGGGTCGCCTACGGCACCAAGGGCCTGTACGTCGCCTTCGACTGCATCGACGACCCGAAGCACGTGCGCGCCGGCGTGTTCCGCAAGGACCAGCTCGGCCCGTCCGACATCGTCTGGCTCGAGCTCGACCCCAACAACAACGACACCACCGGCTACTCGTTCGCGCTCAACGCCTCCGGCTCGCAGGAGGACTCGCAGCTGTTCCGCGACGACTCGGAGGAGCTGCTGTGGGACGGCGTGTGGAAGGGCGCGGCCAAGCTCACCGACACCGGCTGGTCGGCCGAGATGTTCATCCCGTGGTCGACGATCCGCTTCACCGCCCGCGACGAGTACACCTTCGGCGTCAACATCGGCCGGTGGATCAACCACGACGGTGAGACGCAGATCCTCTCGCCCACGCCGCAGGGCCTGCCGGGGCGCATGAGCTGGGCGCTCGACTACGTCGGCGTCAAGAACATCCAGCCCGGCCTCAACCTCGAGCTGCGGCCGTTCTTCTCGCTGCGCGGCGTGCCGCGGCGCGGCGACGACAGCCTCGACCGCTCGTTCCCGCTGCTGCCCAACGGCGGCTTCGACCTCAAGTACGGCCTGCGCGGCAACTTGACCCTCGACCTCGCGGTCAACCCCGACTTCGGCCAGGCCGAGGTCGACCCGGCGGTGCTGAACCTCGGGCCGTTCGAGGTCTACTTCCCCGAGCGGCGCACGTTCTTCCTCGAGTCGAAGGAGATCTTCGAGACCCGCTTCCAGCTGTTCTACAGCCGCCGGATCGGACGGATCCCCCGGGCCGCGCTGGCCGACCAGACGCCGCGCGGCGAGGAGGATGGCGAGATCGTCGCGCTCGATCCGCTGACGCGCATCTTCGGGGCCCTGCGCGTCACCGGCCAGGTCAAGCCGGGCTGGAGCCTCGGCGTGCTGACGGCCAACACCGGCGCGAGCTTCGGCGTCGAGCGCTTCTCCGACGGCTTCGAGCGGCGCGTCACGGTCGACCCGATCAGCGAGTACTCGGTAGTCCGCGTGCGCCGCGAGTTCGACGGTCAGACCAGCATCGGCGCGCTGGTCACCGGAGTGGTGCGCGGCGGCGGCGAGCCGTCGGCGTTCACCGGCGGCTTCGACTACCGGATCCGCTTCCGCGAGCGCTGGCGGCACTCGGCGCAGATCATCGGCACTCACAACGGCCGGCGCGAGGGCATGGGCGCGGTGGCCGACATCAACCGCACCAGCAAGAACCTGTCGATGGGGGCGGTGTTCGAGACCCTGACGCCGCACGCCGACTTCAACGACCTCGGCTTCATGCGCTACAACAACTACATCGACGGCAAGGCCAACGTCGGTGTGTTCAACGCCCAGCCGGTCGGCAACGTGCGGCGCATGTCCGCCACGCTGTCGTCGCAGGTCGCCTCGTCGTACCAGGGCTACCTGCTGCAGAAGCAGCTGCACCTCGACCTCAGCCTGAACACGCTCAAGCTGTGGGGCACCTCGATGAACGCCGGCGGCCACCTGCCGCAGTACGACCTGTTCGAGACGCGCGGCGGGATCCCCTACCTCGTCCCGTTCCACTGGTGGATCGGCGGCACCTACTGGAGCCCCGACAACAAGAAGGTCGTCGGCGTGTTCAACTGGGCCTACGGCGAGCAGAACGGCCGCCCCGGCCCCGACTACGGCGTCGAGCTCCGCCTCCGCCCCGTGCCCCGGCTCGAGCTCACCCTCCGCGGCGACCTCAACCTCAGCTTCGGCCGCCCGCGCTGGACCACCACCAACGACCTCGACGAGGCGGTGTTCGGCCGCGCCTACGTCACCCAGTACATCGGCGTGCTGCGCGGGACCCTCGGCATCCTGCCCAACCTGACGCTGCAGACCTTCAACCAGCTGTACTTCCTCTCGGCCCGCCACACCGACTTCTTCATCCTCGAGCGGCCCGGCACTCTGGTCCCGACCAACCCCGCGCCCTACGCCGGCGAGGTCGACCAGGGCCTCACCAGCTTCATCTCCAACTCGATCCTCCGCTGGGAGTACCGCCCCGGCAGCTTCCTGTTCTTCGTCTACACCCACCGCACCGTGCTGTCCGACTTCAGCCCGCGCTTCAGCTACCGCCCGCTCGGCGGCTTCGGCAACCTCGTCGCCCCGGGCGTGGCCAACGAGGACATCCTGTTCCTCAAGCTGCAGCACATGTTCGGCCTGTGAGCGCAAGTCCATAAAGGCATGTCCCAAGGGACATGCGTGAAGAGACATGTTGCCTGAACGATCGCGCCGAGCGCGCCCGGGGCCGACGGTAACGCAGCCTTAATGTCGCCTACGGGTCGGGCGAGACCAGGCCGGCGCGCACGGCGTACTTGACGAGGCCGGCGAGGTGGTGAACATCGAGCTTGGCCATGATCCGGCCGCGGTGGCCCTCGACGGTCTTCATGCTGAGGCCGAGGTCCCGCGCGATCTGGTTGCTCGACTGGCCCTGCACGACGAGCCGGAGGATCTCGCACTCCCGGTTGGTGAGGGCGTCGGCCGGATGGGTCTCGCGCCGCCGCGAGTCGACGAGCACGAGCTTGGCGATCGCAGGGCTGAAGAAGGCGCCGCCGCGGGCGACGGCGGCGATCGCGGCGAGCAGCTCGCTGAACGCCGACCCCTTCAATAAATAACCGCTCGCGCCAGCGCGGATCGCCGGGCGCACGTACTCCTCGCCCGAGTACATCGACAGCACCAAGACCTGGGTGCCAGGAAAGTCGCGGCAGATCACGCGCGTCGCCTCGACGCCGTTCATCTCCGGCATGCCCAGGTCCATGATCACGACGTCGGGCTGCAGTCGGCCGACGGCCGTGACCGCGGCGCGCCCGTCCGCGACCTCGCCGACGACCTCGATGCCGGGCTGGCCGGCGAGCAGCATGCGGACCCCCTCCCGGACGATCGCGTGATCGTCCGCGAGCAACACCCGGACAACCTGCTTCTGTTCCACGCCCCAAACCGTAGCACGCGCCGCCCCGGCGCGCGCGCCGAGAGCCGCCGACCGTATGAAGACCGATTCATGACATTTCCTAAGGGACATGTCTCAATGGTCATCTGAGTCGAGGCTGAGATGCGTTTTCAAAACAATTACAATCCGCGGGGGTGCGGCGAGCGAGCGGCTCTATCTGGCGCATGGGACATGTGCTCTGCTTCGACTTTGGGTCGGACCCTCACGGCGCCCGTCGAGCCGTGCGGATGAGTAGCGACGCTCTCGCGGCTCATGCATGGCGAGGAGCATGGGCAGGCGACGCGTCCGCGGTGCATGCATCACCGAGAGACACGGGGTGGGGGACACCGCTTCCGCTGTGAGGCTGCGAGAGCGCGGCGCCTCGCGGCGTGCCGCGTCGCCACGGATTGGCATTCACCGCGCGGGGTCAGCGATGGGCAAACTTACGAAGCATGGGCATCGTCGCCATGCCCACGCCTCGCAACGGTCAGGCGGTCGCGGTCAGGCGGTGGATCGGCTGTGGGAGCTCGCGCAGCGTCGCCCGTACGTCGCGCGTGCCTGGGCATCACGCCCACGCCTCGCGACGGTCCGGTGCGTCGCAGCTCGGCCGGCGTCGCGCCCGGATGTCGCGGGCGGACGGCCCCGCCCTGCGGCTCAGCGGCGCGCGAGCTTGCGCAGCATCGCCTGCACCTCGTCGCGGGCTTCGCCGAGGCGCTGCGAGCGGTACACGCCGTAGGCGCTGCCGAGGACCGGGCCGGTGATCATGCCGACCACCGGGAGGACCGACGCGGCCAGGCCGATCTTGGCGCCGCTGATCAGCGCCCCGCCGGGCGTGAGGCGCTCGTGGAGGGCCAGCAGCTCGTCGGCGAGCTTCTGCCGCTCGTCGGCGTCGAGCTCGCTCAGGCGGGCCGTGCGCTCGCGCAGGGAATTGAGCTCGCGCTCGAGCGCCGTGTCGCTGAACGGCGCCACGTCGACCATCTGCTTCAGGCGCTCGCCCTGGGCCTTGGCCCAGCCTTTCGGGTCGTTGCGGAGCTGGTCGGACTGCTGCTTGGCCCAATCTCTCGCCTGGTCGCGGATGGACATCGCGCGCCAGCATAGCAGAGGGTCGCCCGGACGCCCGGACGGCCCGGCCGGCGGGACCGGCCGCGCGGCCCGTGCTATCCGAGGGGCATGGACGACGTCGCCCAGGTCCAGTGCCCGTACTGCTTCGAGGTGGTCGAGATCGTGGTCGACCCGGCCACCCGCGGAGAGCTGATCCAGGACTGCGAGGTCTGCTGCCGGCCGTGGCGCATGCTGGTCCGTCGCCGCCGCGACGGCTCGCCGCTGGTCACCGTCGAGCGCGCGCAGTGAGCTGCCCCGCCTCGCGCGCGCACGCCGGACATGTCCTTCAGGTCATGTCACCGGCTTCGCGGGGGCGCGGGCGAAACGGCGTCTTCCGCGTCGCGTCCGGAGGTGGCGGCGCCGGCCGATCCCGGCGGCATCGGCCCCGCGGCGGCGGCCTGCGTCGAGGTCGGACCGCCGCTGCGGCCCCGCAGGCGGGCGGTTCGGGCTCGCGGGCGTGATGTCCCTCAGGGGCCGGTCCCGCCGGCGCCCCGTCATGCGGCCCGGCGAGAGCAGCTATCCTCCGACCTCATGCCGACGCACAGCAGAGTCCTCATCCTCGGTTCGGGCCCCGCGGGCTACACCGCCGCGATCTACGCCGCGCGCGCGAGCCTGGAGCCCGTGATGGTCGCCGGCCCCGAACCGGGCGGCCAGCTCACCACCACCACCGAGGTCGAGAACTATCCGGGCTTCCCCAAGGGCATCACCGGCCCCGACATGATGGAGGAGTTCCGCGCGCAGGCCGAGCGCTTCGGCACCAAGCTCCACTACGACATGGGCGTGCGCGTCGACCTGTCGCGCCGGCCCTTCGTGGTCGAGGGCGAGGCCGACACCTATCACGGCGACGCGCTCATCATCGCCACCGGCGCCTCGGCCAAGTGGCTCGGCTTGCCCAACGAGCAGCGGCTGCGCATGTCGGGCGGCGGCGTCACGGCCTGCGCCACCTGTGACGGCGCCTTCTATCGCAATCAGGACGTCGCGGTGATCGGCGGCGGCGACACTGCGATGGAGGAGGCCACCTTCCTCACCCGCATGTGCCGCAGCGTGCACCTCATCCACCGCCGCGACACCTTCCGCGCCAGCAAGATCATGCAGACGCGCGCGATCGAGAACCCGAAGATCACGGTGCACTACAACACCGAGGTCGCCGACGTCCTCGGCGGCGACCGGGTCGTCGGCCTGGCCCTGCGCGACACCGTGACCGGGGCCGCGCGCGAGCTGCCGGTCACCGGCCTGTTCCTCGCCATCGGCCACCAGCCCAACAGCGACATCTTCAAGGGCCAGCTCGACATGGACGAGACCGGCTACCTCAAGGTCCGCCCCGGCTCGACCTACACCAACATCCCCGGCGTGTTCGCCTGCGGCGACGTGGCCGACAAGGTCTACCGCCAGGCCGTCAGCGCCGCCGGCACCGGCTGCATGGCGGCGATCGACGCCGAACGCTGGCTCGCCGAGCACCTCTAATAAAAGGCGCACCGCACGGGCGCGGCATGAGACGAGCGCGGCGCGCCGACGGGCGCGGGCGCTCGTCTCGTCGCGAGTGGGTGGTCTATCGGACATGCTTTTAAAAGCATGTCCTCATGCACATTTCCTTATCGACATGTCCTTGTGCACATGTCTTTTAAAACAAGATGAAATAGCACCGCCGGCCGGGCGCAGACCCTTGCCGATCGCTGCTCGCGCGCGAGCCCGGGCGCCGCGAGGGCGGCGGCCGGGCTCGTTCGCTCGCAAGCGATCGCGGGCTCAGCGGCGCTCGATCATCGCCGAGTGGGTCGAGCCGCCGCGCTTCACCTCGACGGCGACCTTCCCGTCGTCGCTCGCCAGCGCGCTGGCGACGTCGTTCACCTGCGACACCTTCTGGCCGTTGATCGTCTGCAGCACGTCGCCCTCGCGCAGGCCGAGCTCGTCGGCGAGCGAGCCGGGCATCACGCTGCGGACCGTCAGGCGTCCGTCCTTGGCCTCGACCTGGGCGCCGAGGCGCGGCTGGCCGTCGGGGAACAGCTTGCCGGACTCGCCGTTCATGCGGCGGGCCGAGCGCTGCAGCTCCTCTTCGCTCGGCAGCTTGCCGATCGTCGCCTTGAGGTCGACCTTCTTGCCGCCGCGGTCGACCGACAGGATGACCTGAGAGCCTGGTTTGGTGTCGGCGACGCGGCCGCGCAGGTCGCTGAAGTTGAGCACCTCGCGGCCGTTGATCGCGGTCACGCGGTCGCCCGCGCGCAGGCCTGCCTCGGCGGCAGGGGTGCCGGACTGGACCGCTCCGACCACCGCGCCGGCCTCCGGCGTGCGGCCCACGGCGGGCTCGATCTCCCGGCCGGAGATGCCCAGCCAGCCGCGCACCACCTTGCCGGACGCCTTGAGCTGCGGGATCACCGTCTTCGCCTGGTCGATCGGCACCGCGAAGCCGAGCCCGCGGCCGATCCCGCCGACCGCCGTGTTGATGCCGACGACCTCGCCCGCCATGTTGAACAGCGGCCCGCCGCTGCTGCCCGGCGCGATCGAGGCGTCGGTCTGCAGGAAGTCGATGTAGCTGTTGGCGTAGAGGCCGAGGCTGCCGCGGCCCTTGGCCGAGACGATGCCGGCGGTGGCCGTCTGCTCGAGGCCCATCGGCGAGCCGATCGCCATCACCCAGTCGCCGACCGACAGCGCCGTGCTGTTGCCGAGCGTCGCCGTCTTGAGGCCGCTCGCGCCCTCGAGCTGGACCAGCGCGATGTCGGTGTACGGGTCGGAGCCGAGCACCTTGCCCTTGTACATGCGGCCGTCGTGCAGCTTGACCTCGAGCCGCTCGGTCCCGTTCACCACGTGGTGATTGGTGACCACGAGGCCGTCGGGCGTGAGCACGAAGCCCGAGCCGATGCCTTGCTGCGGCGGCGCCTCGGCGCCGGGGCCCATGTTGAATTGATCGATGAAGGGCAGCATGCGCGGGTCGATGCCCTGCATGTCGAGCTGCGCGCGCTTGCCATAGGCGCGGATGTTGACCACCGCGGGGGACAGCTCCTTGACGAGCGGCGCCAGGCTGCGGCGGGGGTCGAAGTCGCCGCCGACCACCGGCGTGCCGCTGCCCTCGCGCCACAGTGAGCCGCCGGTGTTGGCCGCGGCGACCTCGCCTGCCGCCTCGGCGTGGGTGTGATAGCTGAGTGCGACCGCTGCGCCGCCGAGCGTCGTCAGGCCGAGGAAGGCGAGGAGCGCCTGCGGCGAACGGAGTCGTCGGGACCGGATCGAGGTTGAGCTCATGCCGCGGGAACCGGGGGCTGGGCCCCGCTATTCCCGTCGTCGGTTTCCTCTTTGAAGCCCATGCGGTAGAGCTCGGCGTAGACGCCGCCGCGCGCGAGCAGGACGTCGTGCGGTCCCTGCTCGACGACCACGCCGTCCTGCAGCACGAGGATCTTGTCGGCCCGCCGGACCGTGCTGAGCCGGTGAGCGATCACCAGCACGCTGCGCCCGCGGAGCAGCCGCTCGATCGCGGCCTGCACCTTGTGCTCGGTCATGCTGTCGACGCTCGCGGTCGCCTCGTCGAGGATGAGCAGCGTCGGCTGGCGCGCGGCCACCCGCGCGAACGCCAAGAGCTGCGCCTCGCCGGCCGAGAGGTTGCGCCCGCGCTCGCCGACCACGAACTGTAGCCCGCCGCGCTCCTGCACGAAGTCCCACGCCTGCACCGTGCGCAGCGCGGCCTCGATGCGCGCCGGGTCGTCGGCCAGCCCGGCCTCGCCGAGGCTGACGTTGAAGGCGACGTCGTCGTTGAACAGGAACACGTCCTGTTGGACCATCAGGACATGTCCCCGGAGACAGTCGGGGACCACGTCGCGGACCTCGAGCGCGCCGGCCGGCGCCTGCAGCGAGACGCTGCCGCGGTAGCCGTCGTAGGTGCGCGTCAAGATCCGCCCGAGGCTGGTCTTGCCCGAGCCGGTGCGGCCGACCACCGCCACGACCTCGCCGGGGGCGATGTCGAAGTCGATGCCCTTGAGCACGTCGGCGGCGCCCTCGCGGTAGCCGAAGCGGAGGTCGCGGACCTGCAGCCCGCCGCTCCAGCCCTGCAGCGGGTCGGCGGCGCCGCCGAGGCGGGCCTCGGGCTGCTCGTCGAGGAGGCCGTAGATCCGCTCGAGCGAGGCGACCGCGCGCTGGATGGTCGCGAGCTTGGCCGAGAACTCGCGGATCGGGATGAACACCCGCTGCAGGTAGTCGATGAACGCGAACAGCAGGCCGAGGGTCACGCCGCTGCGGGCGGCGTCCTCGAACAGGTACGGCGCGGCGAAGTAGATCAGCAGCGCCACGCACATCGCGCTGACGCCGTCCATCACCGAGTAGAGCCCGGCGTCGTACCAGTTGGCGGTCTTGACCGCGCGCAGGAAGCGGTCGCCGAGCCGCTCGAACTCCTGCACCGCCGCGCGCTCGCGGCCGAACAGCTGCAGCACCGTCACGCCCGCCAGCTGCTCCGCCAGGTACCCGCTCTGGACCGACTGGGCGCGCCGGATCTCGAGCTGCAGCGTCCGCAGGCGGGCCGAGAAGTGGGCCACGATCACCCACAGCAGCGGCGCCGCGGCCAGCGACACCAGAGTGAGGCGCCAGTCGAGCACGAACATCGCCACCAGGATCGACAGGATCACCGCGATGTCGGTGAGGATCGTGAACACCCCGAACGCGAGCGTCTCGCTCAGCGCCTCGATGTCGCTGGTGCTGCGCGCGAGCAGGTTGCCGATCGGCGTCTTGTCGTAGAAGCGGGCCGGGAGCCGGAGCACGTGGCCGAAGATCGAGCGGCGCAGGTCGGTGATGGTCGCGTGGCCGGCCCGCGACAGCGCGTAGTTCTGGACCGCGAAGGCGAGGAACTCGGCCATCACCGCGCCGAGGAACAGCATGCCGGTGACGCGCAGGCCGAGCAGGTCGCCCTTGGCGATGTCGGTGTCGACGGCCGCCTTGACCAGCAGGGGCCGCAGCGCCGACATCGCCGCGACCACCGGGATCATCCACATGCCGAGCCACAGCCAGCGCTTGTGCGCCTGCGCGTACGGCCAGAACCGGCGCAGCGCCGCCCAGGTGCTGCCCTGCGGCGCGCCCTCCTGGCGGCCCTTCGACCTGGTCTTCGGGTCAGCCATGGTGCGCGGCCTCCTGGTGGCGGTGGGTCTCGGCGTACACGCCGTCGAGCGCGAGCAGCTGGGCGTGTGTGCCGCGCTCGACGACTGCGCCGCGCTCGAGCACGAGGATCTCGTCGGCGTGCTCGAGCACGCTGGTGCGGTGCGACACGATCACCGTGGTCGCCGCCTGCTTCATCAGGCCGCCGCCGGCCTCGTCGTGGAGCCCGCGGATCGCCGCCACCAGGCGCACCTCGGTGCCCTGGTCGACCGCCGACAGCACGTCGTCGAGCAACAGCAGCCCCGGCCCGCGGTACAGCGCCCGCGCCAGCGCCGTCCGCTGGCGCTGCCCGCCCGATAGCATCACTCCGCGCTCGCCGACCACGGTGTCGAGCCCCTCGGGCAGGGAGCGCACGTCGTCGACCAGGCAGGCCGCGCGCAGCACCTGCTGCAGCCGCGGGTCCTCCGCCTCGGCGCGCAGGTGCGACGACGAGGCCGAGCTGCCGCCGTCCTCGCCGCGCACGTGCCCGCTCCGCTCGCCGCGCAGGCGGATGTTGTCGCGCAGCGTGGTCGAGAACAGGAACGGGTCCTGCGGCACGACCGCGAGCTGGGAGCGGACCTGGTCCAAAGGCAAGGTCGTGACGTCCTTGCCGCCGACCAGCACGGTGCCGACCGGCGGCGTGTACACGCGCGACAGCAGGTGGATCAGCGTCGACTTGCCGGCGCCGGTGCGGCCGAAGATCCCGAGCGTCTTGCCGGGCGCCAGCGCGAACGAGATGTCGCGCAGCGACGGCTCCTCCGCCCCGGGGTAGGTGAAGGTCATGCCGCGCAGCTCGAGCGACGGCGGCGGCCCGGGCGGCAAGATGTCCGTCGGGACAGGTAGACCGTCGGGGGTGGTGACGACCTCGTCGACCCGCTTGATCGCCACGAACCCGCGCGACACCGAGGCCAGCACCCACGCGACCGCCATCAGCAGCGCGACCAGGCTGCCCAGCAGCGTGGTGAAGGTGACCAGCGCGCCGACCGGCAGCTCGCCGGCGATCACCCGCGCGCCGCCGACCCACAGCACGATCGCCGCCGCCACCTGACCCGACAGCCCGAGCACCGGCATCGAGAACGCGCGCATCGACGACAGCCGCAGCTGCAGGTCGAGGTAAGTCTGGTTGCGGGTGTCGAAGTGGCGCAGGATCGCCGCCTCGGCCGCGTGCGCGCGCACGGTGCCGATGCCGGCGTACGACTCGAGCACGCGGTCCGACAGCCGCCCGAGCTCCTCGAACGACACCCGGATCAGCGAGTAGAACCGGCGCACCACCGCGATCGTGTAGGCGCTGCCGACCGCGATCGGCAGCAGGCACCACAGCGTCAGCCAGGCGTCGGTGAGCAGCATCTGCCCGAGGTGCAGCGGGACCGCGACGGCGACGTTGCACACCTGCAGGCCGGCGAAGCCGATGAGCAGGCGGATCGACATCGTGTCGTTGGTCGCCATGCTGACCAGCTCGCCGACCTTGCGCTTGAGGAAGAACGGCCGCTGCAGCGCCAGCAGGTGGGTGAACAGGTCGACGCTGACGCGGTACTCGACCTCGCGCCCGGGGTTGAAGAACAGCACCCGCGACAGGGTGCGCACGACCACCACCGCGACCGCCCAGATCATCAGCTCGAGGGCGATGCCCTGGCCGACCGCGAGGGCGTCGGCCTTGCCGCCGCCGAAGGCGTCGAGGGCGTTGCCGATGAGGGTCGGGATCCGCACCACCGCGTAGTTGGTGGCGACCAACATCGCGAAGCCCAGCGCGTACTGCGGCAGGTTGCGCCGGACGTACCGGTGAAAGAAGCGAGTGGCGAGCGACACGGGCGGGCCGGGGTCCGGGGCCTATAGCAGAAATCGACGCCGGGGGTCGGACACTACACTGCAGAATAAACATGGGCCAGACCGGCGAATCGCCAGTCTGGCCCATGGAACAGCAAGCTGAGATCTCCCGGAGGGAGACCAGGCTTACGGGGTGGGGGGGGTGGCAGCCGCGTCGCCACCCTCGGCCGGGGTACCCTCGGCCGGAGTCTCCTCGGCGGTCTTCTCACCCTCGGCGGGGGTCTCCGCCGGGGTCTCGGTCTTCGCCTCGTCGGGGTTGGCGGTGTCGGTCTTGCTCTTGTTGCAGCCAAAGGTCGCCACCGAGAGGGCGGCGAACACGATCGCGATCGTCTTCTTCATGAGTTCTCCTGGCTTCCCCTCGCGGGGCGAATGCACGGCCCCTTGCGAGGGGCAGTCGTCGTGGACGGTGCTTTAGCCAGGTACCGCAAAACTTGGCCAATTACCAGATTCTTGAGCGTCGTCCGCGCAATGCGCGCAAAATGCCCGCCAGACGCCTGAATTCATGGTCCTGAGGCCAGTTCTTCGTCGTGCTCGATCTCGTCGAGCATGCGTGACACGGCGGTGAGCGCGTCACGGAGATCGACGAGGAGGGCGGAGAAGCGCGCGTCGGCAGCGACTTCTCCGCCGAGATCTTCCCGCAGCTCTTCCCAGCGGCGATAGGCGTCGGCGAGCAGGCGCTGGGCCTGACCGCCGTCGAAGCCGTCATCGGCGACGTGCTGATACAACCCTGCGACGCGGTCGGCGCGTCGTCTCGAGACCCCGCGCCAGCGCTCGTAAGCTCGCTGCGGATCGCTCGCGCGCAGCCATCGTCGGGCCGCGCGCTCGATCTCCGCCACGTTGCCGCGCAGCGCCTTCACCACCTCGCGGTACGCCGGCAGGTTGGCCCGCACGTAGCTGCGAGCGACCCGCTCGCGCGCCTCGGCGCGCTCCGCCTCGAGCGTCGCCCCGTCCTGGAAGCCGGCCTTGCGGCGGGTCTCGGCCAGCTCGTCCGGGGTCATCGACGCCGCGGCCGCGGCGACCGTCGGACGCACCGGAGGAGGCTCCGCCCGCGGCGCCGACTCCGGCTCCGCGCACGCTCCGAACACCAGCGCGACCGCTGCGACCCTGCGCATCTCTCGTCCGGTCAACCTTGTAAAATTGCCCGGCGCCTCGAACAAGCCCCGGGCTACACTTCGCGGCGGTGCTCCCGGTCGCTCGCGCCGTCGTCGACGTCCTGTCCGGAAGGACGGGTGGGCCCGCGGCTCTGGCGACGGTGATCGGCCGTTCGGGCTCGGCGCCGCAGGTCGTGGGGGCCCGTCTGCTCCTGCGCGAGGACGGCGTGCAGGTCGGCACGGTGGGCGGTGGTGCGATCGAGGAGCAGGTGCTCGACGCCTGCCGCGCCAGTCTGCGCGACGGCAGCCCGCGGGTGGTCAAGGCGCACCTGGTCCGCGACCTCGGCATGTGCTGCGGCGGCGCCATGGAGGTGTTCGTGGAGTATCTCGCCCCTGAAGCGCGGCTCGTCCTCATCGGCGCCGGCCACGTCGCCCAGGCGGTGGCTCCGGTGGCCGCCGGGGTCGGCTTTCGCGTCGTCGTCGTCGACGACCGCGAGGATCTGCTCGAGCACCCGGCCTTCGCCGGCGCCGAGCGGCACGCCCGCGACGTCGACGAGCTCGAGCTCGCCGTGCCCGACCTCGGCGAGCGCGACTACGTCGTCATCCTCACCCGCGATCACGCCCGTGACGAGCGGGCTCTGGCGCATCTGGTCCGCCGCCCCCACCGCTACCTCGGGATGATCGGCAGCGTCCGCAAGGTCCACGCGATCGTTGCTCGCGTCCTGCGCCGCGAGCAGGAGCTGGGCCGCCCGCTGCCCGACCTGTCGCGCGTGCGGGCCCCGGTGGGAATTGCGCTGGGTGGGCGCACCCCGGCCGAGATCGCCATCAGCATCGTCGCCGAGCTGCTGGCGGACCGCCACGGTGGCACGGGTGCGGCCATGAACGTCGTGCCGCAGGCGCTCGCCCGGCTCGGAGCACCGGCCTCGACCGTCGCCGAAGGCCGCGAAGGCGACGCGCGCGACGACCGCTGATACACTCCGCCGCGATGTTCACCGCCCGCGTCGCGCTCGTGACGGCCGCCATGGTCGTCGCTCCTGCCACACTTGGCTGCGCCAAGAAGACACCGCCGCCCAACGTCGTCGTGGTCGACGAACCGCAGTCGGACGGCGCCGGCAGCGCTCCGGGCGAGGGTCAGGCCGGGACTCCCACGCGCAAGCCGCCCGCGGGCAAGCCCCTGAAGCTGCGCGCCACCCTCCACGGCGCCGGCGATCTGATGACCCTGGTCAAGCAGACCACCACCGCCTGGACCCCCAAGCTGCCGATCGATCCGGCCGCGCAGATCCAGGCGATGCTGCTGCAGATGGGCTTCGGACCTGGCCTTTGGGCCAGCCTCGATCTGGCCGGCCCGTTCGCCGTCGACGCCACCTTCTTCGCCCAGGACCCGAGCAACGACCTCAAGCTCGCGGGCACCCTCGCGGCCGTCAGCGCCAAGGGCGTCATGGACGGCATGCCCTCGGGTCAGCGGCCGCAGCCGCTCGGCAACGGCCTGTGGGAGCTCGTCCAGGGCGAGCTGCGGGTGCTCCTGCGTGAGAAGCCGAAGGCCCTCGAGTTCGCGCTGTCGAACGCCGACCTCGAGCGGGCCGCCGGGCTCGCCGAGGAGGCTGGGCAGGGGCGGCGGCTGCGGCTGCGCGGCACCGACCTGCCGCCCGGCATGCTCGAGACCAGCGCCCTCTCCGGGCTGCCGGCCGGCCTGCGCCGGCAGGTCCTCGCCGTCCTGCGCGAGGCCACCGCCGGCTCGCTCGAGCTCGACGCCGGCACCGACCGCGACCTCGTGCTGCAGCTCTCGGCCGACGCCCCGTTCTCGCGCCTCGGCCTGTCGCCGCTGGGCCCGGCGCGCACCGCCCCGACCGGGCTCGAAGCTGTCCTTCCGGCCAGCCCCGCCTTGGTCGTGGCGATGCCGTGGGGCACCCCCGAGGTCCTGCACACCGCCCTCGACAAGGGCATCCCGCTGAGCCAGATCCCCGCGCCCTTCGACGTCGTCGCCAAGGACGCCATCGCCGCCGCCCACGCCGTCCTCGACCAGGTCCAGAGCGACGTCGTGTTCGCCCTCTACCTCTCGCCGAAGGGCGAGGCCACCGCGGTGCTGGCCGCCAACGTCAAGGACGAGGCCGGCGCGCGGGCGGCCATCCGCGGCATCGAGCAGGCGCTGGCCAAGGGCTTCGCCGCGTTCGACAGCCTGACCGGCGAGGACAAGTCGGCCAAGATCAACTTCACCCTCAAGACCGACGGCGCCAAGGCCGGCCCGGTCAAGGGCGACCTCCTGACGATCCCTGTCCCGAAGAACATGGCCAAGGAGGCAGCCGATCTCGAGCCGTTCCTGGTCGGCAAGAAGAAGCTCGAGGCCGCCTCGTTCGTGACCGGCAACCTCGCGGTGTTCACCGTCGGCGCCGGCGCGACCAAGGTCGCCGGCGACATCGGCGGCGCGCTCAAGGGCCGCAAGACCAGCCTCGGCGCCGACGCCGGCCTGCGCCTGGCCCGGGCCGCCAGCCAGGGCTGCCACTTCTGCGTCAGCGTCGACCCGGCGGCGCTGCTGCGGCTGTCGGTGCTGAGCAGCGCCGAGGCGCGGGCCGACAAGGCGCGCCTGAAGAAGATCGAGACCGGCGCGGCCGCCTTCACCCGCATCGGCGGGGCCGTGGGCGTCGGCGTCAAGCTCGACCCCAACCTCGGCAGCCTGGCCGTCGGCGTGCCCAAGGCGGTGCTCGTGCCCTCGCCGGCCGACGCCGCCCAGCTCGGCGAGCTGTTCGGGGACAAGGCCGAGCCGGCCCGTCCCAACGACAAGCCGCTGTCGAACAAGGGCGCGGCGCGCGAGCCGACGCCGGCCGGCCCGCCTGCCTGAACGGACAGGTCCTTACGCGCACGTCGAGCCCAGCCGCGCTCCTGACTGAAAGGGCCTGTCCGAACGGACAGGTCCTTTTTGCCATGTCCGATCGAGCATGCCCGATCGACCCGCTGCTTTCACCTTCACCGGCCCGCGGAGGCCGCCCGTGACCGCCCTCGGCGCGGTCGTCCTCGCGGCCGGCGCCGGCGAGCGCATGGGCCGGCCCAAGGCGCTGCTCGAGTGGCGCGGCCGCAGCTTCGTGCGCCACGCCGTCGCCCAGGCCGAGGCCGCGGAGGCCAGCCCGATCGTCGTCGTCGAGGGCGCGGTCGTCATCCCGGCCGAGGACCTCGGGCCGGCGATCAAGGTGACCAATCCGACATGGCCTCAAGGACAGATGGACAGCCTGCGCCGCGGCCTGGTCGAACTCGACATGCTGGCGCCCGGGTGCGCCGCGCTGGTGCTGACGGTCGACCGCCCGCACGTGCGGCCCGAGACGGTCGCGGCGCTGGCTGCGGCGTTCCGCGCGGCGCCCACGCAGGTATGGCAGCCGGAGCACGGCGGTCGCCGCGGACACCCGCTGATCTGGCCGGCGATGTTGGTGCCGCAGCTGCTGGCGCTGGGGCAGGACGAGAGCCCGCGCGACCTGCTGGGACGACCCACGGTCACCGGACTCCGCCGCGCCCTCGCCGTCGACGATCCCGCTGTGCTCGACAACCTCGACCGGCCCGCCGATCTCGCGCGGCTACCGTGAGCCGAGGTGGGTCCCATTACCCGCTGGCACTCGCCCGGCGGCCCTCGTATGGTCTCTCGCGCACATGTTCGAGCGCATCGAGGCCCTGCATCCGCACTACGACCCCGAGCTCCGGCTCCTCACGCTGACCCTCGACCACGGCAAGGCCAACGAGGTCGGCACCGTGACGCTGGACGCCTTCGAGGCGCTGTGTGAGCTGCTCGAGCACGGCGAGGTCGCCTGCCTGTGCACCACCAGCCGGCGCGCCAGCAAGTCGGGCACGCCGATCTTCATCTCCGGCGCCGACGTCACCGAACGCGTCGGCTGGGCCGACGAGCGCGTCAAGGCTCATGTCCGCCGCCAGCGCTCGATCCTCCAGCGCCTGCGCCACGTCCCGCTCTTCACCGTCGCGCTGAGCCACGGCGTCACGCTCGGCTGGGGCCTCGAATTCTTGCTCACCGCCGACTACTGCCTGTCGACGCCGAAGGGCCGCTTCGGCCTGCCGGAGACGGGCCTCGGCATCATCCCCGGGGCCCGCGGCACGGCGGAGCTGGCGCTGGCGGTGGGCCCGGCGCACGCGCTCCGGCTCGGCTGCACGGGCGAAGAGATCGGCGCCGACGAGGCGCTGCGGATCGGTCTGTGCCACGAAATCGTCCCGGACATCGACGCAGGTCTCGCCCGCGTGCGCACCTTCGCCGAACTCCTGCGACGACGCTCCCCGACCGCTGTCGCGGTGTTCAAGCGTGGCCTGTTGGGGGCCACCGGGCAGGCCGAAGCGGAGCGCCTGTGCATCGAGGCGGCCGCGTACGAACGCTGTATCGACACCGGTCAGGCCGCGATCGGGCGCGCTTCGTTCAGCGCAATTCGCGCGGGAGAAGTGCCACCGTGGGGTCCCCGCCGGTCTTGAGCGACGGTGCCCCAAAAACCCGCCGGCCTGCGAATATTTCAATTTGATACGTCACTGGGACGTTGCTGTGGAATACTCGTCCCTCGCGTTCGGCCGGTTCCGGGCGGCGGCACGGGTCCGTTGTCCGCGCACCGCGAGCGCCTGATCGCCGCCCCGTCCATCTCGCGCCATGAACCAGTCCGACGCGCAGCAATCGAAGCCCACGGCGGACGGGGCGGAGCCGCCGATGCCGGACAAGATCGCCGGGCGCTATCAGGTCCGCGGGCTGCTGGGGCGCGGCGGTTTCGGCGCCGTCTACGAGGCCTACGACGAGCTGGAGGAGCGCCCGGTGGCGCTCAAGCTGATCCGCCGCGACGCCAGCCTCGACGCGCCCGGCTCGCGCTCCAGCGAGGCCGCGCCGGCCAGCACCGTCCAGCCGACGGCGGCCGCCGCGAGCTCGAGCGCGCGCCTCGACGGCGCCCGGCGACCCCCGATCACCCGCAGCTTCGGCGCCACCCAGGGCGCGGTCAGCGACGACATCGCCGAGTTCAAGGCCGAGTTCCGCCTGCTGACCCAGCTGCACCACCCGAACCTCGCGGCGGTCTACGACTTCGGCCGCTGCGAGGACGGCGGCGTGTACTTCACGCAGGAGCTGCTCGCCGGCGTGTCGCTGCAGGAGTGCCTGCGCACCGCCCCGCGCGAGACGATCGTCGAGCTGTTCGTCCAGCTGGCGCGCGCGCTCGACTACATCCACGCCGTCGGGTTCGTCCACGGCGACATCAAGCCGAGCAACGTCATCGTCTGCCAGCCCGAATCCGAAGGCGGCCAGCCGCAGGCCAAGCTGATCGACTTCGGCCTCGCGCGCCTGTTCCGTCACCACCGCAAGCTCAAGGACCTCGCGCTCGACCAGCTCGACGAGAACGAGGAGCTGATCAAGGTCCGCGGCACCCCCGGCTTCAGCGCGCCGGAGAAGGTCCGCGGCGGGGTCATCGACAGCCGCGCCGACATCTACTCGCTGGCCGCGACGATCTACACCGCGGTCCGCGGCGTGCGGCCGTTCCCCTCGCGCACCTTCAAGGAGGCGCTGCGCAACGCGATCGACTGGCGCCCCGAGCTGGCCGGCGCGCTGCTGCAGCAGTGCGGCCCGGTGGTCGCCGAGCTGGTCGGCCGCATGCTCTCGCCTGACCCCGAGCTGCGGCCGCAGAGCGCCCGCAGCATCGTGCTCGAGCTGCTGCGGCGCGAGTCGAGCCACATCCGCGACCGCCAGAAGTCGGCCCAGGACCGCCGCGAGTTCGCCCGCGTCCTCGTCGAGCTGCTGCCGTTCGTCGACCGCGCCGACTACCTCGACATCCTGCTCCTGCGCGCCCACGACGTGCTGCGCCCCGACTCCGCGCGCAACCGCGGCAGCCGGGTGATCCGCACCGTCATCGTCGAGGCGCCGGAGGGCATGGGCAAGACCCGCCTGCTCAACGAGCTGCGGCGGGAGATCCAGCTCGGCGACGGCCTGTTCGTCGAGGGCTCGTGCTGGACCGGCGACGGCGAGGGCCTCGGCCCGTTCGCGCCGGTCGTGCTGCAGCTGGCCACCGCGCTCGGCGAGCGCAGCGAGGCCGTCCGCAAGTACCCCGACCTGATCCGCGCCGCCCGCGACCGCAGCCACGAGTCGGCCGCCGCCGCCCAGCTGACCGAGTTCCTGGTCCGCTGCGCCGCCGAGCACCCCTACGTGCTCTACCTCAGCGACCTGGCCCGAGGGACAGAGACCACCCGCGTCCTGGTCGAGCAGCTCACCCGCGCCATCGACCACAACGAGGCCCGCGCGCTGCTCTGCATCACCACCGAGCCGCACCCGAAGTTCCGCCCGCAGCTGGTCGCGCTGAGCCGCGAGCAGCTGGTCGAGCTGTGGAACCTGCGCCCGTTCACGCAGAAGGAGATGATGGATGTCCTCAAGGGCATCCTCGGCGACGCGCCGGCGCTGCGCGAGCTCGTCACCATGCTCGACAAGCTCACCGGCGGCCACCCGCTGAGCTTCCGCGAGACCCTGCGCGTCCTGATCGAGGAGTCGATCCTCGTCCGCGACAACGACACCTGGGTCCTGCGCTCCGCCTCGGCCGCCGCCGAGCAGCTGCACAAGACGCTGGCCCAGCGCAGCGAGGCCCGCCTCGACGCGCTCGGCGTGTCGGCCTGGGAGGTCGCCAGCATCCTCTACCTGATCGAGGCGCCGATCGACGAGGAGCGCCTGGCGCACCTCACCGACCTGCGGCGCGAACGCTTCCGCCGCACGCTCGAGCGGCTCGAGGGCGAGGGCCTCATCTTGCGCAGCGCCATCACCGGCGCCTCACAGGTCGTGCTGGCCCACGCGAGCGTGCGCGAGGCGGTGCGCATCCGCTACGAAGACTCGCTGTCCGAGACGCGCCTCGAGCTGGCCGAGCGGATCGCCGAGCAGACCACGGTCGACCCGCAGTTCGTGTTCCTGCGCGCCCGCCTGCTCGACGCCGCCGCCGACGGCCTCGAGTACCTCAGCGAGCTCGAGAAGGCCGCCGAGGACCTGTTCTCCACCGGTCAGCCGAACCTCGCCGCCCAGGTGCTCGAGCGGGTCATCATTCGCCTGCGCAAGTTCGGCCGGGTCCAGGGCCTGCCGCGACTGCTGCGGGCCCAGCTCAACCTGGTCGAGCGGGCCCCCGGCGCGCTCAACGACCCGCGCCGCGAGGCCGCGCAGCACGAGGCCGGCATCCTCGTCGCCGAGCTGCTCGGCGACCATCGGGCCCAGGCGGTGTTCTGGCTCGGCCTCGTCGACCGCTACACCCTCGACGGCGGCTCCGACGCCGAGATGGCGCTCGGTCGCCTGCAGAATGCCGCGCTCGCGGCCAAGCAGGCGCGCGACCGGATCCTCGAGCTGCGGATCGCCAACCGCCGCGCCGAGATCTTGCTCGGCGCCGGCGAGATCGACGGCGCGGTCCGCTGCTCGAAGGAGGCGATGGAGATCCTCGACCTCCCCGACGCGCAGGATCACTACGTCTGCCACGTCATGGGCACCCGCCTGCGCTGCCTCTCGCTCGCCGGACAGCTGGCCGAAGCTCGCCGCCTGCACGACCAGGCCAAGCCGCTCGCGTCGCGCGTGTCGGTGCTGCAGCGCCAGGCCTATATCTCCGGCATCGCCTACCTCGCGGTGCTCGGCAACGAACCCGAACGAGCGATTCCGGAGACCCGCGCCGCCCTGGAGCAATTGCGCGCTGCAGGGGTCACGCGCATGCTCATCAACCCGCTTCACAACCTCGGCGACCTGCTCCTCCGCAGCGGCGACTTCGAGGGCGCGTCCGAGAGCTTCCGCGAGGCCCTGCGCTTCGCCGGCCTGCACGGCTTTGCCTACCACCTCCACCTCAACCGGGGCTTCCTCGGCTACACGCTGGCCCGCATGGGCGAAGTGGAGGAGGGCGCCGCGATGCTCGCCGAGGCGCGGCGCGGGATCCAGACCATCCAGAACGAGCAGTTCGCCCATCATCAGCTGCGCCTGCTCGACGCCGAAGTCGCGCACATGCTCGGGCAGAGCCCGAGAGCGCGCCGCGAGCTCGAAGAGATGTTGGCCGATTTCCACTCGACCAATGAGCTCAGCCTCGCGCAGTGGGCTCAGGAGGCGCTCAGCCGCATCGAGCGCGACCGCGGCACGAGCTTCATCGAGACCCCCGACGAGGCCGACGCGCAGACCGTCTCCCCCGACCAGGACACCGTGCGGACCAAGCCCCTGCGCTGACGCCGGCACAGTGTTCTGCCCCACGCGCGTCCGGCCTGATTTCCGCTTCCCGGCCCTCCGGGCCTGCATTAATGTCCGTGTTGCCTCGAGCCCTCGAGGCCACCTCATGACCCCCACCCTTAGACTACGCGGCGACGTTCGAGACCAGGCGCTGACATGAACGCCGCGGCTGGCAACCCTCGCGACCTCGCGTCGTTGGTCGGCACCGTCCTGGACGGCACCTACCGACTCGACCAGCTCATCGGCGAGGGCGGCATGGGCGCGGTGTTCCGCGGCCGCCACGTCATCATGATGCGGGACGTCGCGATCAAGGTCCTGCACCCGGACTTCAACCGCGACCCCGAGCTGGTGCGACGGTTCGACCGCGAGGCCCAGAGCGCGGCCCGCCTCGACCACCCGAACTGCATCCACGTGTCGGCCTACGGCACCACCGAGGACGGCATGCGCTACCTCGTGATGCAGCTGCTCGAGGGCGTCGAGCTGGCCGACCTGCTGACCGAGCCGACGGCGCCGAAGCGCGTGGTGGAGTGGTCGATCCAGATCTTGCGAGGCCTCGAGCACGCGCACAGCCAGGGCGTGATCCACCGCGACCTCAAGCCGCAGAACGTGTTCCTCACCCGCGACGCGCACGGCAACCAGCTGCTCAAGCTGGTCGACTTCGGCATCGCCAAGCTGGTCGGCAGTGACGCCGGTGACCCGCTCACGCGCGCCGGCATGGTCTTCGGGACACCTCAGTACATGAGCCCGGAGCAGGCGCTCGGCGTCGAGATCGACCCGCGCGCCGACCTCTACGCCGTCGGCATCCTGATGTTCCAGATGTTGACCGGGCGGCTCCCGTTCAACCATGAAGACGCGATCGCGCTGATCCGCATGCAGGTCAGCACCGAGCCGCCGCAGCTGCCCGACAACGTGCCGCAGGAGCTGGCCGCGATCGTCTACCGCCTGCTGGCCAAGCAGCGCGAGCAGCGGTTCCCCGACGCCCGCACCGTCCGCGCCGCGCTCGAGCGCTACCGCAGCAACATGTCGCACAAGGGCCGCGGAGACACCTCCGACCCGCTGATCGACATCGGCTCCGTCACCACCGACACCGCCACCCGCCCGCTGCCCGAGGCCCTGCGGCCGCGCCAGCTCGACTTCGTCGAGTCGGTGCTGCAGACCGACCGCTGGTCGCGGCGCACGTGGTTCAAGGCGGCGATCGCCGGCTGCGTCGTGCTCGCGCTCGCCTCCGCGGGGCTCATCTACTGGCTGTTCTTCAGCGAGGGTTCGCCCGCGCCGACCCAGCCCGATCCGCTCGCCGCCGAGAGCCCCGCCGACCCGGGCAAGGCGGGCGAGCCGGCGGCCACCGGCGGAGCTGGCCCTTCAGCCATGTCCCCTGCGCCAGGTCCCAGCGAGCTCGAGCTGGCGACCCTCGACGACCTGATCAAGCAGGGAAAGCTCGACGAGGCGCAGACCCAGATCGACGCCTTGCTCGAGCGCTACCCGGGCCACGCGCAGCTGGTGTGGCGCGACGCCCGGCAGCTGGCCAGGCGGCCGACGATGCACGAGTCGGCGGTGCGCCGCTACGGCGAGGTGCTGAAGAAGTCGCCCGACCTCGAGCGCGACCTCGGCTTCATCGACGAGGTCGACGCCCTGCTGCGCAAGCGGCCGTACACCGACGCCGCGATCGCCCTGGCGACCGACCTCGGCGCCGCCGGCGTGCCGATCCTCGTCCACTACATCAACGACGCCAAGTCGTGGGCCACCTGGGCTCAGCGGCGGCAGATCCGCGACGCCCTCCCGGCCGACGCCGCCGCCCAGATCGACGTCGTCCTCAACCGCCGCCGCGACCTCGAGCAGTTCGCCGAGGCGCCCGACCCGTGCGCGGCCGCGTTGCCGGCGCTGCAGGCGATTCAGGCCGAGCCGCTGGCCGACTACGTCCCGGCGCTCAAGGCGGCCGTGGCCCCGGTGACGCCCGCGGGCGCCCCCGCCAATCCGGCCTGCGACCAGGCGGCGGCGCTCCTGGCCACCGTCCGCACCGCCTACGCCGGGCGCTTTCCCGAGGCCTTCGCCCCGGCCAAGCCGGTCAAGAAGAAGCCGGCGGCGAAGAAGAAGAAGAAGCGCGGGAAGTGACCTCCGGGACGATGAGCCCGATCAGGTCACTGACCTGACGGTGCGCCTCGATGCGGTGGCGCAGCGGCAGGTCCTTGTGCACGACGTACAAGTTGCGACGTCCGCTTCGGTGGCGGGTGATGTATCCCGACTCTTCGAGTTCGGTGACGATCCGCTGGACCGCTCGTTCCGTGATGCCGACTGCCTCTGCGACGTCGCGCAGACGGATCTCCGGGTCCTGCGCCACGCAGAAGAGCACGTGCGCGTGATTGGTCAGAAACGTCCACTCCGAGGGCCTATCGGGCACAATGAGTCTCCGGTCTCGAATATGAAGAAATCATCACCTTCGGTCAACTCGCTCGCGCCGGCCCCGCCCGTTTTGTCATGAGAGATTCCTGAAACCCATGCGGAACCTTGTTCTAGCGTCGACTTCGCGCTACCGGCGCGAACTCCTGCAACGCCTCGATGTTCCGTTCTTCACGGCGGCGCCCGCGTACGACGAGCGAGCCGAAGACGCGCACTTCGGCGAACTCGGCGCCCCGGGCTTCGCCCTCAGGCTCGCCCTGGGCAAGGCAGAAAGTTTGCGATCTGCGAACTCGGATGCGTGGATCCTCGGGGCCGACCAGGTCGCGGTCGGGCCCGGTTCCGAGCTGCTCCATAAGCCAGGTACCGAAGACCAGGCGATCGCCCAGCTCATGCGCCTGTCCGGGGCGACCTTTCAGCTGGTCACCGGCGTGGTCCTGCTCGACGCAGCCTCGGGCGCCAGCGACACCGCCGTCGACGTCCAGACCTTGACCATGCGCGCCTACGGCGAGGACGAGGCTGCGGCCTACGTCCGCCGCTACCAGCCGCTCGACTGCGCCGGCAGCTTCCGCATCGAGGACGCCGGCATCAAGCTGTTCGCCCGCATCGACAGCGGCGACTTCACCGGCATCATCGGCCTGCCGCTGCTCGCAGTGGCCCGACTGCTCCGCACCGCCGGCCTGCTCCCGGGCCCGTGACCGGTGATGCATGCGCGGTGCGTGAGTGTCGAGCCGCGCAGGTGATGCATGCGTCGCAGATCACGCAGCGCTGGTTCGTGAGTGTCGAGCCGCGCGGCGATTGCCCGCTGCCGACCGCGAGCTCGCACGAGCCCACGCAACGGCTCACCCGCACGCGCCGTCAATGAGCTCGCCGTCGCGATAGCAGCGCCGGCCAGCTCGGTGCTGGTCTCGCCCTCCTTCGCGCGGCCTGTGACGTCGCACTGCGCTGCGCCAGATCGACTCGCCAGGCTCGAGGTCGTCGAAGTGGCCGCGGCCGAGCGTCATCTGGCCCGGCCCGTTGTCCGAGGACCCGGGCGCCGGCTGGAGGTCGCAAACAATTTTCGGCGGCGTTGCGCGCGAACCTCGTCGCGCTCGCTCGCGGGCGAGCCCCGCCGTCGCAGGCGCCGGTCGGCGAAAATCACTCACGGCGGGCTCGGCTGCGGCCTGCGAACGTCGCCGCGAGCCCGAGCGTGAACCGGCGGGCTCCGCCGTGGTGCGCATGGCGGGCGAGCAGCGCGCAACCGCGCGACGGATGAGCTTTGTTCGGCCGGGCAGTATGCGGCGCCGTGCCGCGACCTGCCTCGCGTCCGCTTCGGGCGGCCGCGGCCTCGGTTCGGCCGTGGACCCGCTATCTTGCGGTCATGCTCCGATCGCTGCTCGTCCTTGCGCTCGCGCTCGCCCCGGCCGCCGTCACGGCGGGCTGCACCGGCGCCGCGAAGACCGAGGTCGAGCTGGTGCGGCCGCTGGTGCTGACGCCGGTCGACGACTCCAAGGGCGCGCTGAAACGGGTCGCCGAGGCCGTCCGCGCCGATCCGCAGTCGGGCCTCGAGGTCGAGTCGGGCGAGGTCGCCGGCGTCGACGGCGGGCCTGCGGTTCAGGAGAACTTCGCGACAGGTCCCGAGAAACATGTCCTCGAGGACTACATCCGCACCCACCCCGAGCTCGCCCCGCCGGCCGACCAGGAGTTCGGCTACGAGCGCCTGCGCGACGGCCAGGGCCAGACCTACTGGCGCATGCACTGCGTCCGCGCCGGCGGCCTCGTGCTGCGCAAGCTGGCGGCCGCCGACCTGATCGAGGGCCCCGACAACCGGCCGCGGATCCGCGTGCGCCTGGCGCCGGAGGACAGCCAGCGCTTCGCGGCGCTGACCGCCGAGCATCGCGGCCACCGACTCGCGGTGATTCAGGACGACGAGGTGTTGACGGCGCCGACGCTGCAAGGGCCGCTGACGACCGGCGAGCTCGAGATCCCCCTCGCCGCGGCGACACGCGCCGAAGCCCAGGCCGCGCTCGATCACCTGCTCGGCCGGTGACCTCTTTTCCAATGCGAGCTCGACCGTCACGCTGCTTCGCCGCGGTCGCGCTCGATCACTCGCTCGAACGGCGAGCTCGACCGCGATGCCGCGGCCGCGCTCGACATCCTGCTCGGGCGGTGACTCGCAGGGACGCGAGCTCGACCGCGTGCGAGGCCTGCCCAGTCCGAGGGCGAGTGTGCAAGACCAAGTTGCTCGCTGCCTCAGCCCGTCGCCGCCGCCTTCACCCCGGGCGCACCGCCACCGGCTCGAGCAGCGACAGCGTCGCCCGGCGGGGGTCGAGCTCGACGCGGGAGCCGCAGGGCAGGGCCGCGTGTTCGTGCGGCAGGTGGCCGAAGGGCAAGCCGAGCACCAGCGGTACCCCGAGCGACTGCAGGCGCTCGCGCACCACCGTGCGCGCGTCGGGACTGTCGGGGTTGCCCGCGGGCGGCTCGTCGCACGCGTACAGCTGACCGATCGCGAACCCGCGCACCCCGGCGAACGCGCCGCTGGTGATGAGCTGCGTCAGCGCGCGGTCGAGGCGGTAGGGCCGCTCGCCGATCTCCTCGAGCGCCACGATCGTGCCGGCCAGGTCGGGCAGCCACGGCGTGCCGACCAGCGAGCGCAGCACCTCGAGGTTGGCTGGCACGAGCGGACCGGCCACGCGGGCCTCGCCGACCCCTTCGTCGCCGGACAGGGGGGCGGGGAGCTCGCCGCGCATCAGCGTCGCCAGGCGCTGGGCGTCGGCCTGCGGCAGGGCGGACAGCTGCGTCACCACCGGCCCGTGGACGCTGCACACCCCGGCGCCGAGGGCCCAGCACAGCAGCGCGGTCGCGTCGGAGAAGCCGACCAGCAGCTTGGGCGCGGCCGAAAATCGCTCCGCGCGCAGGTGCGGGAGCAGGCGGGTCAGGCCGTAGCCGCCGCGCGCGCACACGATCGCCGTCACCTCGGGGTCGTCGAGCGCCGCCTGCAGCGCGGCCAGGCGGACGGCGTCCTCGCCGGCGAAATAGCCGGTCTTTACGCCCAGGTTGGCCGCGAGCGAGATCTCACCGATCTGCAAGTCGCGCAGGGCCGCGAGGCCCTCGGCGAGCCTGGCCTCGGGGACGGGGCCGGACGGGGCCACGACGACGACGCGGCCGCTGGGGCCAGACGAGGGCGGGCGCACGAGAGCGGCCTTCACGGGCGCGACAGTACCAGCGGGCGTGTCAGTTATCGCCTTTCTTCTGCGATCATGCCGCGTGGACACGGGCGCGCCTCGCCCGTACCCTTTGCCCGCGCACGGCCCGCCATGTTCAACGGACTCATCAAGAAGATCTTCGGCACCAAGCACGAGCGGCAGATGAAGAAGCTGCAGCCGCTCGTGAGCGCGATCGCTGGCTTGGAGCCCAAGATGAAGGCCCGCAGCGACGCCGAGCTGAAGGCGCTGACGGCCGACTTCAAGCAGCAGGTCGCCAACGGCAAGCCGCTCGACGACCTCATCCCCGAGGCGTTCGCGGCCGTGCGCGAGGCCTCGGTGCGCGTGCTCGGCATGCGCCACTACGACGTGCAGATGATCGGCGGCATCGGCCTGCACCAGGGCAAGATCACCGAGATGCGCACCGGCGAGGGCAAGACCCTCACCGCCACCTCGGCGCTCTACCTCAACGCCCTGGTCGGCCGCGGCGCCCACCTCATCACCGTCAACGACTACCTCGCCAGCCGCGACGCCGAGTGGATGGGCCAGATCTACGGCTTCCTCGGCATGTCGACGGGCGTGATCGTCAACGGGATGTACCACACCGAGCGGCAGAAGAACTACCGCGCGGACATCACGTACGGCACCAACAACGAGTTCGGCTTCGATTATCTCCGCGACAACATGAAGGAGACGATCGAGAAGTACGTGCAGCGCGACCTGTACTACGCGATCGTCGACGAGGTCGACTCGATCCTGATCGACGAGGCCCGCACGCCGCTCATCATCTCCGGCGAGAGCGACAAGCCGCCGGAGACCTACATCACCGTCAACAAGGTCGTCCCGTCGCTGCGGCGTGACCTCGACTACACCGTCGACGAGAAGGCGCACAGCGTGCAGCTGACCGACGCCGGCGTCGACCGCATCGAGCGGCTGCTCGGCTGCAAGAACCTCTACGCGCCCGAGAACAACGAGCTGCTGCACCACGTGTTCCAGGCGCTGCGGGCCCACGTCCTCTACAAGAAGGACGTCAACTACATCGTCGAAAAAGGCCAGGTGGTCATCATCGACGAGTTCCGCGGGCGCAAGATGGAGGGTCGGCGGTGGAGCGACGGCCTGCACCAGGCGGTCGAGGCCAAGGAGGGCGTGGAGATCCAGCCCGAGAGCCAGACGCTGGCGACGATCACGTACCAGAACTACTTCCGCATGTACGACAAGTTGGCGGGCATGACCGGCACCGCCGACACCGAGGCCGAAGAGTTCCACAAGATCTACAACCTCGACGTCATCGTCATCCCGCCCAACCGCACGATCCAGCGCAAGGACGAGGACGACCTCGTCTTCAAGAACGAGCGCGGCAAGTTCCGCGCGGTCGTCAACGAGATCACCGAGGCCAACAAGCGCGGCCAGCCGGTCCTGCTCGGCACTGCCAGCGTGGAGAAGTCGCAGGTGCTGCACGCGATGCTCGAGCGCGCCGGCATCCCGCACGAGGTCCTCAACGCCAAGAACCACGAGCGCGAGGCGTACATCATCGCCCAGGCCGGGCGGAAGTTCGCGGTCACCGTCGCCACCAACATGGCCGGCCGCGGCACCGACATCCTCCTCGGCGGCAACCCGGAGATGATGGCCCGCGCCCGCTTCGACCCCGACAAGGAGCCGGAGAAGTACGAGGCGCTGTTCAAGCAGATCAAGGCCCAGTGCGACGAGGAGAAGAAGGAGGTCCTCGCCGCCGGCGGCCTCTACGTCGTCGGCACCGAGCGCCACGAGAGCCGCCGCATCGACAACCAGCTGCGCGGCCGCTCGGGCCGCCAGGGCGACCCGGGCCGCTCGCGGTTCTTCCTCAGCCTCGAGGACGACCTCATGCGGATCTTCGGCGCCGACCGGATCACCGGCCTGATGGAGCGCCTCGGCATGGAAGAGGACGTGCCGATCGAGGCGCCGCTGGTCAACCGGGCGATCGCCAACGCCCAGTCGCGCGTCGAGGCGATGCACTTCGACACGCGCAAGAACCTGTTCGAGTACGACAACGTCATGAACGACCAGCGCAAGGCGATCTACGCCCTGCGCAAGCAGATCCTCGAGGGCCGCTACCAGCCGGAGATCCTCGACGAGCAGGCGCGCAAGGAGCAGGCCAAGAGCCTGCCGCCGCCGCCGGAGAAGTCGGGCCCGCACACCGTCAGCTCGCTGTCCGAGACGGTCCGCACCCGCATCACCCAGATCCTGAACAACCACACCGCCGCGGTGTTCGAGGCGCAGGGCCAGCCGATCGTGCCGAACGTGCTGCCGCCCGGCGGCATCGTCCCCGAGAAGCTGACCCACGAGCTCTACCGCCACTACGGCGCGCTGGTGAACCTCGAGGACGTGAAGCACGACCGCGAGAAGATCCTCGCGCGCATGATCGACGTGGTCGCTCGCTCGCTCATCCAGCAGCGCGAGCGCGTCCACGACCTCGCGTTCAAGCTGGTCGAGCAGACCGTGCTCGAGCTGTGCCCCGAGGACGTCCACCCCGACGAGTGGGACCTGCCCGGCCTCGAGAAGGCGCTGCTCGAGCGCTTCAAGGTCAAGACCGACCTCAGCCAGGTCGAGGACAGCGTCGACAAGCTGGTCGATCGCGTGTGGCGCTCGGTCGAGGCGCTGCTGACCCGGCCCGAGCAGGAGTTCGACCTCTACACGTTCCTGTTCTACGTCCGCCAGTTCTACCTCGGCGAGATCGACGATCAGTGGATCGCCCACCTCAAGAACATCGAGCACCTGCGCACCGGCATCGGCCTGGTCGGCTACGCCACGCGCAACCCCAAGAACGAGTACAAGATCCGCGGTTTCAACCTCTTCAAGGACATGTGGGAGGGCATCGAGAACACCGTGCTAGGCAAGGTGACCTCGATGAAGCTCACCGCGGACCAGAAGCGGCAGGCCGAGGAGGGCGCCGAGTACGAGACGGCCGTCACCCGCGCCACCCGCCAGGCCGGCGACAAGGTGTCCTCGGCCCAGCGGCAGATGGCCCAGGTGCGAGCCGAGCTGTCCAAGCTGCAGGAGGCGTCCCGCGCCGTGCGCGAGCGCGTCGCTCAGCCCGCCGGCGCAGCGCCGCCGGCGGCCGAGGCGGAAGCGCCGCCGGCGGCCGAGAAGAAGCTGCCGAAGGTCGGCAAGAACGACCCGTGCCCCTGCGGATCGGGCAAGCTCTACCGCAAGTGCCACGGCAAAGAAGTCGCGGCCTGAGCGGTCGAAGCCGAGTTCGTCCCCGGCGCTCCGTGACGGCCGTTGCCGCTGCGGAGGTCGGGGAGTACCTTCCCGGCCATGCGCAACCTGTTCGCAGTGGTCCTCGGCGTCGCGGTCGCCGTGTTCGCGATCATGGTCGTCGAGCTCATCGGCCACGCCATCTTTCCGCCGCCGAGCGAGCTCCGGGTGGATGACCCGGAGGCCATCCGCGATTACATCGAGCAGGCGCCGTTCCTCGCCCTCGCGTTCGTGCCGATCGCCTGGGCCACCGGCGCCTTCTGCGGCGGTGCCGTGGCCGCGCTGGTCGCCAGCGGCCGCCGCCCGCAGCGCTTCGGGGTGATCGTCGGCCTCGTGCTCCTCGTCGCCAGCGCGATGAACCTGTGGGTGATCCCCCACCCGATGTGGCTCGTGCTCGCCGCCCCGTTCGCGTGCCTGATCCCCGGGCGGCTCGGCGGCGCGCTCGGGGCCCGCCGCGAGCTCTGAGATGGCGCTCGGGACATGCCCCCTCGGGCATGTCCCTTGAAGAATGTCTTAGGGGACATGCGCTGCGGCGGTCGCGACGACGCGCGCGTCGCCCGGGGGCACGCGCGCATCGACGTGACCCCGGGGTCAGTTCTTGGTCAGGTCGTCGAGCTGCAGCACCTGGCGGGCGGTCTCGAGGTCCTTGACGTCGCGCAGGCGGCCGCGCTGCGGCGCGTCGGCGTGCGGCACGTTGGTCTCGAGCAGCTCCTTGAAGCGCTGCAGGTCGGACTCGATCTGCTTCTCCGGGTTGGCCCCGAGCGCGCTCGAGATCATGGTGCCGATCACGCCGGCCGGCGGGTGGTACTCGAGGTTGACGGTGATGCGGGTGGTGTGGCCGCCGACGCCGCGCTCGAACCGGACCGAGCCGGCGTTCGGCAGCTCGGCGCCCTCGAGCGAGCGCCAGGCGATCAGCTCGCCCGGGACGTCGTTGATGATCTCGGCGTCCCAGGAGACCGAGATGTCGGCCGGGCCGCGCACGCGCCAGCGCGAGCGGCGTTCGTCGAGCACGGTGACCGACTCGAGGTGACGCATGAAGCGCGGCAGGTTGTCGAGCTCGCGCCAGAACCGGTACACGCGCTCGGGCGGCTGGCGCACGGTGATCGTGTGCAGCAGCTTGACGCCCTGGCCGTGCGGCACGCTGGCACTGGGGCCGCGCACGCCGTGGGCGGTGCTGACCTTCAGGCGGGCGTAGAGCGGGCTGTGGCCGGTCAGCGCCCGGTGCAGCAGCGCGCCGCCGACGGCGATCACCGGGATGCTGCCCCAGGTGCGCCGGACCGCCGCCAGTGCGAAGCAACCGACGGCGCCGGCCAGGGAGGCGGCGCGCTCGAGCGGATGCACGTTGACTTCATCAGGCCAATCGTTTCGGTCGCCGAGGTGGCGACGCAGGTCTCGGAGCTTGTCGAACATGGCACCTCTACCGCGGCGCGGCGCCATGTTTTGGTTCTGGTCGCCGTGTCGTGCAAGTCGCGAGGTCATGGTCGAGCCCGCTGAGGCGGCCGCGCCGACGCGTCCGCGGCCGCCAGCCGCCTGCTCAGGGCGCAGATCCGGCGGCCTCGAGCTCGGCCTCTTCGGTCCACGCGCGCATGTCCGGGGTGGCGAGGACCGCGTCGACGTAGGCCGCGCACACGGGGTCGAGCGCGACGCCGTAGCTGCGGAAGCGGGTCGCGACCGGGGCGTACATGCAGTCGACGATCGACCATGTCCCGAAGAGCATGTCGCCGCCGGCCCCGAAGCGAGCCCGACAGTCGCGCCACAGCTGGCAGATCCGTTCGATCTCGAGCTGCGTCGCGGGCGACGGCGTGACCCGCGTGCGCAGCGTCAGATCCATCGGCATCTCGCCGCGCAGGTCGGCGAAGCCGCCGTGCATCTCGGTCGCCGCGCTGCGCGCCTGCGCGCGGACGCCGGGGTCCGCGGGCCAGAGACCGGCGGCGGGGAACCACTCGGCGAGCGTCTCGCAGATCGCCAGCGACTCCCAGATGGCCAGCTCGCCGTCGAGGAGCACCGGCACTCGGGCGGTCGGCGAGGCGGCCTCGAGCTCGGCGCGCGTGGTGTCGCGATCGAGGAGGATCTTGCGCTCGCGAAAGGGGTACCTGGTGGCCCGCAGCGCGAGCCACGGGCGGAGGCTCCACGACGACTTGCGCTTGTCGCCGATGACGAGGTGAAGCTCGGGGCTGTGCGGCCTGGACATGCGCTCCGGAGGGTAGGCCAGCGGCTTGGCGGTGGACAGTCCTGTTGCTATCGTGCGCCCGCCATGATCGCACGCCAGGCCGCCTACCCCCTCACGCTCGCCCTCGTCCTCGCTGCCTGCGGCGGCGCCAGCGACCCCGCCAAGGGCGCCAAGGCCGACGCCAAGGACGCCAAGGCCGACGCCAAGACCGAGGTCATTGACACCAAGCGCAACGACGCGACCAGCCTCGACAAGGCGGTGCAGGCGCTCGACCTCAGCGGGCCGGTGCCGCCCGAGGCCAGCGCGGTGTTCTTCACGGTCGACGGCGCGCTCATCCCGATCGGCTGCTACGACAGCGCGAAGAAGAAGCTCGAGGGCGGCAAGGACTGCCTCGGCCTGGTCAAGGCCGGCGACGAGGTGTACCTGCGCTCGAACAGCGTCGAGAAGCTCGACAAGGCCGGGGCGCCCAAGAGCTCGATGTGCCAGCCGGGCGAGGACAAGCCGACCAGCATCGGCATCCCCTCGGTCGACTCCGGCGAGACGTTCGACTACGCGGTGTTCCCGAAGTCGATGGGCAAGCTGATCAACCGCGTCGACCCGGAGACCTACAGCGAGAAGGGCCGGGTGGCCAGCGAGGACGAGAAGAAGGCGCTGACCGAGCTCGTCAAGCCCGACGCCGAGCTGCAGATCAACCAGTCGGTGTCGTTCGACGTCGACGGCGACGGCCAGGCCGACAAGCTGTTCTCGGTCTACGTGGTCAACCCGAAGGACAGCGAGAAGCTGTCGTACAGCGGCGTGCTGCTGCAGCGCGGCACCGCCCCGGGCAAGTGGGTGCCGCTGCTCGAGTCGCGCAACGACACCGAGACCTACACGGTCCGCGCGTTCATCGACCTCGACGGCGACAAGTCGCAAGAAGTGTGGGTCAACGCGGTCCTCACCGACGGCGGCGGCGGCGACCGGATCTTCAAGCTCAAAGACGGCGGCGCCGACCCGCTGGCCAAGTGGTCTTGCGGGATCTGAGGCGAGCCTGAGTGCAGCGAGCGCGGCGGGGTGACCGGCCGCGCTCTTTTCTCGATTGGGGATGGCCGAAGAGACAGATTTCGGCGTGGCGATTTGAGATGGCCGAAGAGACAGGTTGATTCGGCTCTCGGCGCCGCTCGCCGCAGTGCGAGATCGACGCGACGCGGCCGTGGCCGAGCGGCGGTTGAGATGGCCGAAGAGACAGGCAGCTTCGGTGCAGCTGCGGGCTGAGCAGCGTGTGAAATGGCCCAAGAGACAGGTCGCGTCCGCGCGCGGCGACGGCGCGAGTTCGGCCAGGTGCCGCGGTAGAGGCGGTGCGGCGCGTGTTACCGTCGCAGGGGCGATGGGTGGGCCGGGCCGAGCCGGGCTCGAGCTGTTGACCCGCGATCCCGAGGCCGAGCGGCAGCAGCGACGGCGGCGGGCGCTGCAGATCGCCGGTGCGATCGTCGGCAGCACGGTGCTCGTCGCAGGGGTGATGTTCGGCTACGCGGCGGCGAGCCGTCACGCGGGCGAGCGCCGGGCGCAGCGCCGGCTGGAGGCGCTGCACGGGCAGATCGAGGCGCTGCGCGCCCGCGGCGACGCCAACGAGGCGCGCCGATCGCTGCGCACGTTCGTGGCCTTGCCCGAGAACCGCGGCCTGGCGGTGGTCGCTCGCGCGTACCTCGAGGGCCGCGGCGGTGCAGGCATCGACGTCGGCCGCGCCGGGCAGCGCGCAGCAGGTGTGGTGGATCGACGCGTGGCTCGGGCTCGGCGAGGTCGAGCGGGCGGCGGCGGACATCCGCACCCTCCTCGCAGTCGTCGGCGAGAGCGGCCCGGTGTACGACGCGCTGCACCAGCGGCTGCGGCGCGGCGACGCGGCGGCGTGGTTGGCGGCGCGCGCCTCGTTCGGCCCGCGGCTCGTCGATCTGGTGATCGACCCGTCCGTCTCGCTGTCGCTGCGGCACGAGGACGTCGACGTCGTCCTGCATCACCTCGCGGCCACCGATCCGCACGCGGCGCCGGAAGATCCGCTGGCGCTGCAGCGGCTGGTCACGATCGACTATGCGCGCGGCCTGGCGCTGATGCGGGCCGGACGGTTGTCGGCCGCGCGCGAGGCGTTCGGCGGGGCGTACGCTCGCGTGACGGGGGACCGGCCGTTCCCGGCGCGCGACAAGCTGCACACGCGCTTGCTCGCCGAGCAGCTCGACCTCGCGGCGGCGATGGAGGATCGCGCAGCGGCGCTGCGGTGGATCGATGTCGCGTTGACGACCAGCGAGACCCCGTACCTCGCGCTCGAGCGCATGCAGTCGCACCCGGGGCTGTCGCGGTTGTTCGGTCCGGAGGTGTGGGCCCGGCTGAAGGCGCAGGTCGTGGCCGCGCGGCCGTGACGGAGCGGCGCCACATCACGCGGCGTCGCCCTCGGGTCTTGGCGCGCGGACGTCGAGGTTTGCTACGCTGGCGCGGTGATTCGCCCCGGCGGTTGGTTCGGATTGGTGTTGGCGCTCGGCTCCTGTCGCAGCCCGGCGGAGCGGCTGGCGAAGCCGCCGGAGTTCGAGATCCCCGGGCAGGGCAAGTGCGTGGTCGGTGGCGCCGCCTCGCACCCGCTGGTGGTCGAGTGGGCGGCGGCCGAGCGGGCCTCGCTCGAGGCTCGGCTCAAGCGCGGCCTCGTGGCGGTGCGCGTCGATGGTTGCGAGATCGCCGTCATGCGCCAGTGCGACGTCCAGGGCGAGTACGCGTACCTCGGCCTCACTCGCAAGAACGACCGCGTGAAGATCCGCAGCGCCGACGAGCTCTACGCCCAGCTCCCTCTCGGCGCCGCCCGGCTCGAGGGCAAGCTGGCTCGCGCCGGCGAGCTCGACGTCGAGATCGCCCTCGTCGGCATGCTCGAGGCGCCGGAGGGCCGGCCCGGGCGCGACCTGCTGGCGGGCGACTGCGACGCGGCCACGCACATCATCACCGGCGTGCAGGTCGGGGCGTTCCACTTCTTCGCCGGCGGGGCCGGGGAGATCAAGGTCGGCGCCGGTTTTAATCAAATTGGCGCCGGCGGCGGCTCGACCGCCGAGCGCGAGACGCTGTCGGCCGACGGCCAGCCTGCCAGCTGCGACGCTTCGACCACCGCGGACCTGCGGCCGCCGGAGGGCTGCGGGGCGCTGATCCGCATCGAGCTGAGCGCGCTGCCGGGGCTGGCGGTCGCCCAGCCGACGGCGTGTCCGACCGGGAGCCGGTGGGACGGTCAGACCTGCGCGATGGAACCTTGCCCTGTGGGCATGTCCCGAAAGACAGACGGGACCTGCGTCGCGTCGGCCGGTCATCCGGGGCCGACGACGCCCGCGTCGCCGGGCAGCGGGCCGACGCCGGCGACGACGACGCCGGTGAGCGAGCCGAGGCCGGCCAACGACGAGGCTGCCCTGTGCCAGCAGATGTGCGAGCGCCAGCTCGGGTGCGAGTCGGAGGCCAACAACATGGCCCCGCCGGAGGGCAAGGCGCGCGAGCGTTACGTGCGGTCGTGCGGGCGCATGTGCGAGTTCGCGGTGACCGACTGGAACCGGCCGCAGATGCGCAAGTGCATGACCGCCGAGACCTGCGGCGAGTTCACCCGCTGCGTCCAGCCGCCCGACTCGCCGTGAGGCGGCGAGGCTGTCTCACATGCTCCTCGGGGCATGTTCATGAGAACATGTCCCGAGAGAAAGATGATGACGGGTCCGCCGCGTGACGATGCTCTTCAGGGCATGTCCTGAAGAACATGTCGCCGCGGCGGTGTTTCAGTCGCGCAGGATGCCGAGCTGGTAGCGGCGGACCACCGGGGCCTTCTGCGGGTTCTTGAGCCACGACCCGCGGGACAGGTCCGTCAGGCCGTGGAAGTCGATCTCGCCCATCATGTGGACCACGCCCTCGTGGTCGAGGCGCTCCATCGCCGCCAGCTCGTCGGGGGTGACGCCGATGACCTGGAGGAACAGGAGCGAGCCGTAGGGGCCGGTGATCTTGCCGAGCAGCGGGTCGGGGACGCAGACGAGGCCGGTGAGCTCGGTGGTCACGCCGGGGGCGATAGGTCCGCCGAGGTCGGCGCGGTGGCCGGTGTCGAAGCCCTTGCGGCTGCCGAGGACGTAGCGGCCGAGGCTCTGCAGGGTGCGCAGCGGCCACGCGGGCGGCTGGTCCTCGCCCTCGGCCCGCGGCACCCGCATCGTCAGCTCGAAGCCGAAGCCGGACACGTTCGGGTCGTGCGATGTCTTTTCGAACAGCTCGGTGAGGCCGTAGGTGACGTAGTGCCAGTGGGCCGGGCGCTGGCCCTCCCACACTGTGATCGCCGGCAGCGGGCTCGCGGACTCGAGCTCGTAGGCGGTCTTGCTGGTGTACTGGTGCGGGACCTGGCGCGCGTAGAGCCGCTGGCAGGCGGCGTCGATCGCGGCCCAGCCCGGGGCCTTCATGGTTTCGGACATGCGGCGGAGGTCGTGGGCGAGGTCGGGCCTACAGGCGGCGCTCGAACTCGGTGATGAACTCGCACAGGGCGGCGACGCCGGCCTCGGGGAAGGCGTTGTAGATCGAGGCGCGGAAACCGCCGACCGAGCGATGGCCCTTGAGGCCGTCGAAGCCGAGCGCCTGCGCCTCGGCCAGGAACTTCTTGGCGATCGCCTCGCGCTGGGCCTCGGGCGCGCGCCCGCAGGTCCACGCGACGTTCATGTGCGAGCGGCTGCCGGGCTGGGCGTGCGCCTGGAACACCTTGCTGTTGTCGAGCACGTCGTACAGCCGCTGGGCCTTGCGCTCGTTGCGGGCGCCGATCGCCTGCAGGCCGCCCTCGTCGCGCATCCACTCGAGCACGAGCTTGAGCACCAGCACGCCGAAGGTGTTGGGCGTGTTGTAGAGGCTCGGCTCCTTGGCGTGGGTCGCGTAGCGCAGGTACACCGGGACGTGCGCGGCGGGCTTCTTGGCCAGCAGGTCCTTGCGCACGTAGACCAGCGTGACGCCCGAGGGGCCGAGGTTCTTCTGCGCGCCGGCGTAGCCGAGCGCGGCCCGCTCGAGCGCCATCGGCCGCGCGCCGGCGTGGCTCGAGAAGTCGATCACCAGCGGCACGCCGCCCTGGGCCTCGGGGATCTCGGCGTACTCGGTGCCGTAGATCGTGTTGTTGGTGGTGATGTGGAGGTAGCTGGCGCCGGCGTAGCTGTCGGCCGCCGGGAACTCGGGGATCCGATCGTAGTTGGTGGCCTTGGAGCTGGCGATGATGCGGGTCGCTCCGAGGCCCTCGCTCTCGGCGATCGCCCGGTTCGACCACACGCCGGTGTCGACGTAGGCGGCGAACTTGTCGGCCTCGCGCAGGTTCATCGGCACCATCACGAACTGCAGGCTCGCGCCGCCCTGCAGGAACAGCACCTGGTGCGTCTCGGGGACCCCCAGGACCTCGTGGACCAGCTTCTCGGCGCCGAACGTGATCGCCTCGTACGGCGCGCTGCGGTGCGAGATCTCGAGGATCGACATGCCGACGCCGGCGGCGTCCCTGGCGTGCCCGTCCTGACGCAGCTCGTGCACGGCCTCGGCCGCGCGCTCGAGCACCACCGGCGGGAGAATGGCCGGACCGGCCGAGAAGTTCCACAGCTTGGGCTTGCCGCTGTCCATGGCGCAGGAGCATATCAGCGCCGCTCGCGGCCAAGGTCGTGGGTTTGCGCACTCTCGCGCGGCCGCGCAGCGCCTCAGCGGCGCGTGTGACCGCGGAAACGTCGCTCGAGGAACTCGCTCGCGCGGACCACGAGCGCGTGTGTCTCCGGGGACAGGTGACCCTCGCGCGCCGCGACCCGCGCCCGCGCCAGCGCCGGACCCTCGCCGGGCAGCGCGTCGGCGACGGCAGTCAGCCGCGCGCGGGCCTCGGCGACGGTGGCGAGGGCCTCGGCGAGCCCGACCTCGTCGGCCGCGAGCGCGGCGTAAAGCATGCACTCGTAGCTGCGACAGGGGCCGGGGCGGTCGTCGTAGATCGTGCAGCTCCGGTCCTGCAGGGCGGCGCACGGCTGGGCCAGAGCGGGGCCCGCGTCGCGATCGAGGACGACGAGGCCGCGCCGCCGCACTGCTTCGACTTCGCCGGGCTGCAGCGGGACGGTCGCGAACAGGTCGCCGTCGCAACACAGGGCGCAGCGCTGACACAGAGTGGCGAGGGACATGGGAGAGGTGCTCCGCCCGCGCTCCGGCCGGCGCAGTCGCGCGGCGCAGCCCGGTGCGGAGGCGTCAGCGCGAGGAGTAGCAGTGCTTCTCGGTGGGGCCGCAGCGGATCCGCACGTGCATGTGCGTGGTGTGACCCTCGACGTGGCGGATGAGGACGCGCTTGTTGCTGCGCTTCTTGATCTTCACCGGCCACTCGAGCCACGCGTCGAGCTGCTCGCGCGACACGCCCGACTCGCGGGCGGCCTTGTAGAGCCGCTTCTGCAGGTTGTACTCGAGGAAGATGTACTCGACCTCGCCGGTGTCGAGGAAGGCGCGCATCAGCTGCCAGGTCGCCTTCCAGTCGACGTCGGCCGAGGTCGTGTGCCGCTTGCCCTCCGCCGAGCGCAGGACCGGCAGGCGGATGTCGACGTCGCGGCCGCTCTGGTGCGACTTGTGCGGCCGGAACCGGCCGCCGCGGGCCCGGCTCATCCCGCCGATCACGACCTGGCCCTTGAAGCTGCTCTCGTGGCGGAAGCGAGTGATCGCCGCCATCGTCTGCATCACGGTGTGGGTCGAGGCGTACGACTCGTCGGGCTTGCGCTTGACGTAGAGGTCGGGGCGGTCGGGCAGCTCGACGCCGCGGACCAGCTTGCCGCGGTTGGGCTTGCCGATGCTGAGGCCGCCGGCACGCACGCGGATCTGCGACAGCTTGGTGCCGAGGCCGGCCGAGGGCGAGACGTCGAGGTCCTTCCAGGCGACGACCTTGAGCTTCTGCTTGGGCTTGGGCTCGAGCTTGTCGCCGAGGCGCGGGTTCTGCTGCCGCAACGTGGCGACCTCGACCCCGAACTCGGCGCCGATCTTCTCCCACGTGTCGCCGCGCTTGATGAGGTGCTCGAGCTTCTCGCGCGGCGGCGGGCTGTGGGTGGTGATCACCCGCAGGTCCTTCTTCTTCTTCGGGATCGGCTCGCCGGCCCGGAGGCCGTTCCACTTGGCGAGATCACCGACCTCGACCTTGTAGAGAGCGGCGATGTCGTCGAGGGACTCGCCGGGGATCAGCGCGTGCTTGAGCGAGCGCGGCTTGACCGGCGGAGGCGGGGGTGGGGGCGGACCCTCGGCGTAGACGATCTCGGGCTCGGGGCCGGCCGGCTGCGACAGCAGCTCGCGCTCGATCGCCTCGAGCTCCGACTCGGGATCTCCGGCGTCCCCGGTGTCCTCCTCGAGGTCGCCCTCGCCGTCGGTGTCGGTCTCGCCCTCGGCCCAGTCGCCGTCGGGGACGGCCTCGGGGCCGACCACGTCGCGCTGCAGGGGCCGGATCGGCTTCGGCGCGGCGGACTTGCTGCTCGCCTTCTTCTTGCTGCCCGACTTCTTCTTCGCGCTCGACTTGCCGCCGGACGACTTCTTCTTGCTGCTGCTGCTGCTCGACTTGCTGCTGCTCGAGGCCGCTGCGGCTTCGGACACCAGCGGCGAGGCCAGGCCGGCGCACAGGACCACGAGCAGCGCCCAGAACGACCCCCACCGCGCGAGGGCGGCGTGCCGGAAGGGGCGTGCGGACGAGGACTGGGTCATGCGGGCAAGAGCACCGGACAAGCTAGCAGAGGCTGTCCGTTGCGGGCACGTCAGTCGCGCGCGCGTCGCCCTCGTCGGCGCCGGCCGCGGAGCCTGCGGCTATTGCCGCGCCGTGCGGCCGAACGGCGGCGAACACGTGGCGCGGCAGGCAAAATTGCAACTACAATCGGGTTGCAATTCGGTCAGGTGCGCGGCGCGCGAGGCGTCGCGCAGGGGAGATCTTCCCCTGTCACTTCTGGGGCTTTTTGCCCTCAGTGGCGTCTTCGACGCCGAGCACGCGCAGCACCTCGGGATAGACCTTGTCGGCGAAGAACTCGCTGCCGGCCATCGTGAAGTGGATGCCGTCCTCTTCGCGCAGGGCCTGGGCCTTGCGCTTGCCGATCGTCGCGGTGTCGATGAGCTCGCCGGCCGAGTCGGTGATGAAGGGGCTGGTGTCGAGGTAGACGCCGGCCTCGCCGAAGTCGGCGAGCGCCTGGCTCTGCACGTCGCGGATGGTGGTCAGCTTCTGCTCGAAGCTGGTGGTGCCGGTGCGCGGCAGGCCGAGCCACAGGACCTTGCGGCCCTCGGCGGAGATCTCGCTGAGGAATTCAGCGACCCGCGCCTTGTAGGCGTCGTTCCACCCGTCGGACTTCCAGGCCACCCGCTTGCCCTTGCCGGACTTGGTGGTGAGGTCCTGGCCGTCGTTGCCGCCCATGATGACGACGACGAGGTCGGGCTTGCGCTGCTCGACCGCCTTCTTGGCCTCCGACTCCCAGTCATAGAAGTCGGGCCGAGCCAGGCCGGTCGCGCTCTTGGCCTTGCGGAAGCACTCGATGTCGGGGTGCTCGTCGAGCTTCTTCTCCAGCATCGCGCCGAAGCCGGTCGCAGCCAGGCTGTCGCCCAGCACGAGCACCTTGCGCGGGCCGCTGGGGGCGGCGGCAACCTCTACGGGCGCGGGCTCCGGAGTCGCCGGCGCGATCGCGGGCTCCCGGGGAGCCGCCGCGGCCGCGGGAGCAGGCTCAGCGGCCGGCGGCTCATCCGAGGGGATCGCCGCGGGCGGGGGCGTCAGCGCCGGGGTCGCAGGCGTCGCCTTGTCGCAGGCGAGGGCGAACACCAGGGTCAGAGGGACGAACAGCCGCAGGAGGGGCATGGGGCCACGCCTATAGCCCGAAGGCCGGCCGCTTGGCAAAGAAGCTGGCACTTCGCCGGGGCGAACCCGAGCAGTTGCCGGGAATGGCGCCGCAGGAAGGCCGGTATTTGCGCCGCTGGCAACCCCCGCGAAGCTGTGAAACACTCGACAAGCCTGAGCATCCACGACCTCGAGGCGTCAGGCACAGGAGCGATGGTCATGCACAACTCAGAGACCGACACCAACCTGGCCACTTCGATCTCCCGCTGGCGGACAGCGCGGAAGATCATCCTCGGCTCGATCATCCTCGCAGGTTCGATGGCCACCTCGGCCGCCCTGCTGCAGCGCTACGCCGGCACCAACTGCAAGGCCCAGCGTACCGTCTCCGTCGCTGAACGCGGTTACACCTACTCGGGCATCGGCGCTGTGATCCAGCAGCGCGGCGAGTTCGTGGTCGTCCGCGATGTCCTCCCCGGCGCTCCCGCCGACGGCGTCCTCCGCGAGGGCATGCACCTCGTGTCGGTCGACGGCATGTACCCGGTGAGCGTCGAAGACTGGGCCGCCGCCCTCCGCGGTCCGTCCGGCACCAGCGTCACCATCGAGGTCGCGACCCGCTGCAGCGGCCACAAGTTCGTCACCCTCGAGCGTCAGCTGATCCGCGTCCAGAAGTGAGCCCGAGCCGCACGGCTCGGATTCCTCGGCGGTCCTCCTGTCCGCTCCCGACGGCCCCCGGCGCCTCGCGCCGCGGGGCTGTTCGCGTTGATTTTCCGGGCCCCCGCGCAGGCTTCGGGTCCGCGAGGTCCCGCGGTCGACAGCTCCACGATGCGGGCACCTGCTCCGGTCGGCGACTCCGCAGCTCGGCTCGCGGCTCGGCGACGTCGCTTCACGCTGTTCCGGGGCGGCAATCAGCCGGCCCGGGCTTGCTCGGGCCGGCCGGAACCAAAACACTCGCGGACATGATCGTCGCCGAGCACGAGGCCCGCGTCCACACCATCGCCGCCGAGGTCCGCGAGCGGACCGCTCGCGGGGAGCGGGTCCACATCGACAAGGGCGGGGTCCACCACGTGGTGCCGTTGCCCGGCGACCGTCGCTTCCGCAGCCCGGCGATCGACGTGTCGCCGCTGCGCAGGGTGCTGCACATCGACCGCGAGGCGCGGCGCTGCGTGGCCGAGCCGGGGCTGACCTTCGCCGACCTGGTCGATGCGACATTGCCCCTGGGACTGGTGCCCGCGGTGGTGCCGGAGCTCGAGGGCATCACGATCGGCGGGGCGGTGGCCGGGTGCGCGGTCGAGTCGAGCTCGTTCCGCGTCGGCGGCTTCCACGACACCTGCCGCGAGCTCGAGCTGGTGAGCGGCGCGGGGGAGGTCATCACTTGCTCGCGCGAGCGCGAGTCGCTGGCGTTCGACATGGTCCACGGCTCGTACGGGACGCTGGCGATCGTGACGCGCCTCGAGTTCGACCTGGTGCCGGCCGAGCCGTTCGTCGAGCTGACCTACGAGCGCCACCGCGACCCGGGCAGCTACTTCGCGGCGATGCGGACCTACTGCGAGGCCGGCGACTACACGTTCATCGACGGCATCATCCACGGGCCGGACGAGCTGGTGCTGTGCCTCGGGCGCTTCGTGGCCCGGGCCCCGTATGTCAGCGACTACCGCCGGCTCGACATCTTCTACAAGAGCACCCGCGCGCGCGAGGTCGACTACCTGCGGACGCGGGACTACTTCTTCCGCTACGACACCGAGTGTCACTGGCTGACGCGCACCGTCCCTGGGCTCGAGAACCGGCTCGTGCGCAGGCTGGTCGGCAAGCACGTGCTGGGTTCGACCAACCTCATTCGCTGGTCGAACCGGCTCGCGCCGCTGCTCGGGGCGATCAAGCGGCGGCCCGACGTCGTCGTCGACCTGTTCGTGCCGCACCGGCGGATCCTCGACTTCTACGGGTGGTACGCCCGCGAGCCGCGGTTCTATCCGCTTTGGGTGATCCCTTATCGTCTGCCGAGGTGGTATCCGTGGCTGAGCCCGGCGATGGTCGACAAGATCGGCGACCCGCTGCTCGTCGACTGTGCCGTGTACGGCATGCCGAACGGCGATCCCGAGCTCGATTGGTCGCAGTTGTTCGAAGATCAGACGTACGCGTGCGACGGGGTGAAGACGTTGATCTCGCGCAATCACTACACCCGCGAGCGCTTCTTCTCGATCTACGACGAAGACAACTACGCGGCGGCCAAGCGGCGCCTCGATCCGCACGGCGTGTTTCCGGGCCTCTACGAGAAGCTGCACCGCGTCGGTTAGGGACGACATCGCGCCTGGACTTCGCAGGTCGCCCGCTGCACCCTTCGCCGCATGAGCCTTGCGCTTCACACGAACCTCCGCGCGCTCCTCCTCGCCGTGTGTACGCTGCCGCTGGCGGCGTGTCCCGAGAAGGAGAACGAGACGGACAGCAGCACCGGCACTGCGACCGAGCCGAGCACGGCGACCGAGCCGAGCACCGCGACCGAGCCGAGCACCGAGGCGACCACGAACACGCCGACGTCGACCGGCACGCCGACCGAGGGCAGCGCGACCGGGACCGAGAGCGGGACCGAGACCGCGGGCACCGACACGATGGGCGGCGAGACGACCGTGGTGACGACGGTCGACGAGACCACGACGATGCCCGTCGACACCGACACCGAGACGGGCGAGCCGGCCCCGCCCGAGCTCGACGCGGCCTGCATGGCGGCCTGCGACAAGTTCTTCGAGTGCTTCCCGATGCCGCCGTTCCCCGACGTCGCCGCGTGCAAGAGCGACTGCGCGAGCGCGCTCGGCAGCGGCGAGGGCTGCCTCGACGTCACGGTGGCGTTCAACTCGTGCATCGGCGACATGACCTGCGACGAGCTGATGAAGGCGTTCGTCGACGAGGAGTTCGGGCCCTGCCAGGACGAGTTCGACGCCGTGAACATGACCTGCGGCGGCGCCGACGACTGCGCCGGCTTCGGCTCGAGCGACGGCGGCGACAACTGCTCGATCGGCGAGGAGTGCCCCGACACCCAGACCGTCGAGTTCAAGTGCGAGGGCGACACCTGCACCTGCCTGGTCGGTGACATGCCGCAGGGCGAGTGCCCCGCGCCGGCCGGCTTCTGCGACCTGGAGTTCGATCAGCAGTCCCAGGCCGCGGCCGACTGCTGCGACTTCGACCTGTAGAGGTTGGCAGCGGGGCGCGGGTCGGGTAGGTTGCGGCGCCGATGCAACCGGACGACCCGCGTCTCGCGTATGTCCTCTTGTATACCGACGGCGCCTGCGCCGGGAACCCCGGCCCGGGCGGTTGGGCGTACGTGCTGATCCACCCGGCCAGCGCCAAGCAGCGCGAGGAGTCCGGCGGCGAGCCGCACACGACCAACAATCGGATGGAGCTGATGGCGGTGATCCGCGGGCTCACGGCGCTGCGCCGGCCGATGACCGTCGACCTCTACTCCGATTCGCAATATGTTTTAAAGGGCATGTCGGAGTGGCTGCCCGGCTGGAAGCGCGCGGGCTGGCGCACCGCGGACCGCCAGCCGGTCAAGAACCAGGACCTGTGGCAGTCGCTCGACGGCTTCCTCGCGACCCACAAGATCCGCTTCCACTGGGTCCGCGGTCACAGCGGCCACCCGGAGAACGAGCGCTGCGACCGGCTCGCGGTCGCGGCTCGCGACGCGGCCCGCAGCGGGTACGCGCCGAAGGACAAGATCTCGGTGGGCGACGCGCCGAGCCTCGCGGTCAAGCGCTGAGGCCACGGCGGACTGGCCTGAAGGACAGGTGCTCCACCCGGCGGAGGATCCTGTCCAGGAGGACAGATCGCCGGTGAGCGGGGAGGCAAGGGACATCTCCCGAAGGACGAGGCGCACGGCTTCGCCTCGGGGCTCGCCATGCCTCGGCGTCGGGGAGCGGAGTGATCAGCCTGTCCCGAAGGACATGCCGAAGTGCACTGCGTCGCCTCGGGGCCGCCATGCCTCGGCGTAGGCGAGGCGGCGTGAGCAGCCTGTCCCGAAGGCCAGGCCGAGGCACACCGCTCTCGGTCGCCGCGCCTCAGCGCTGGTAGACGATCACGTTGTGGACCAGCGTGTGGGTGCGGCCCGGGTTCTCGTAGCTGTGCGGGACGTCGGCGGCGAAGCTGGCGGTGTCGCCGGCGGAGAGGTCGTGGACCTCCTCGGCGACGCGCAGGCGCAGCTGGCCGACCAGGACCGTGACGCTCTCGCCGGTGCCGGGGGCGTGAGGCTCGGAGCTGTGGACCGCGCGCGGGGCCAGGCGCAGCTCGTAGACCTCGACGCCGCCGAGCGTGCCGGCGGGGGTGAGCGGGCGGCTCTCGAGCTGGCCGTCGGCCGAGCGGAGGACCCGCTGGTCGGGGCGGCGGAGCACGCTGACGCGCTCGGTCTTGTCGGCGCCGAGCAGGGCCGAGAACGGGACCTCGAGGCCGGCGGCGATCTTCCACAGGATGGCGATCGTCGGGTTGGTCTTGGCGGTCTCGACCTGCGACAGGCTGGCCCGCGAGACACCTGACCTTCGGGCCATGTCGTCGAGCGAGTAGCCGCGGGCCTTGCGGAGCGTGCGGATGTTGTCGGCCAGGCGGCGCGTCAGCTCGGCCGCGCCGATGTCGCCCTCGCCGAGCAGCGCGATCTCCGAGGCTGCGTCCGCCGAGGCGCGGCCGCCGGACTCGGGCTCGGCCCCCGCCGGGCGCGGGGCGCTCGCAGCGGGAACAGCCTCCGAAGCCGGGCGCCGTGGCGTTCGTGAGGCCATTTCGCGGGTTCGTTATATGTCAGAGGCCGCCGCGTCCGCAAGCGCGGCGTATGCACGCCCCGGGCCGTTGACGGCCTGGCCGACCTCGCGTAAGCCCCGGGCTGCTTGCGCCCCGCGTCGTCATCCCCGGCCGAGCTCGTGCTGGTCCGCCACGGCGAGACCGCGGGCCAGTCGTCGATCCGCCTGCACGGGGCGACGGACGTGGCGCTGTCGTCGCTCGGGCTGCAGCAGATCGAGCGGGTGGCGGCCGCGCTGGCGGCCGAGCCCGGCTTCGCGGCGGTGCTGGCGTCGCCGCTCCAGCGCTCGCGGGCCGCGGCGGCGCTGGTGGCCGCCGGCCAGCGCCCGCCGCCGCCGGTCACGGTGGTGCCCGAGTTCGCGGAGGTCGACTTCGGCGCGTGGGAGGGCCTCACCTTCGCCGAGGTCGCCGAGCGCGACCCGACCGGCCACGGCCGTTACCTCGCCGAGGGCCTCGGCTTCACCTATCCCGGCGGCGAGTCGCGCCAGGCGTTCTGGGACCGCGTGCAGGCGGGTGCGCGCCGGGTCCTGGCCACGCCCGCGAGCCCGCGCGTGGCCGCGGTGCTGCACAAGGGCGTGATCAAGGCCGTGATCGCCGCGCTCACCGGCATGCCCCACGCCGAGGCCATCGCGCTGCCGGTCTCGCTGGCCGGCGTGTACCGCCTGCGCCACCGCGCGGATGGCCGATGGGACATCCATGTCCAGAATGCCACGGACCACCTCGGAGAGCTCGATCTCGGAGGATGAGGTCCGACGACCTCGGGCCGCCTCGGGCCGCGGTTGGCAGGACCTGGGCCGCTTGCTACCGTGAACCCGAGCGAGGACGGGCATGCCTGAGTTCGTGATCGCCGCGAGCGTCGTCGTGCGATCGACCGATCACGTCGGCGGACGGAGAGCGCGCGAGGTCCGGCGATGAAGCTGCGACTGGTGGCCCACGCGTCGCTGCTGATCGAGGCCGGCGGCGCGACGATCTGGACCGACCCGTGGCTCGGCGGCAAGGTCTTCAATAATTCGTGGTCGCTGGTGGCGCCGCCGGCGTGGGACGCGGCGTGGCTCGAGCAGGTCGATTACCTGTGGGTCTCGCACGAGCACCCCGACCACTTCCACCTGCCGACGCTGCGCGACCTGCCGGCCGCGTTCAAGCGGCGCGTGACGGTGCTGTTCCAACAGATGCCGACCGACAAGATGCCGCAGGCGTTCGCCCGCCTCGGCTTCGCCGACGTGCGGCCGCTGCCGCATCGCGGGCTGGTCGACCTGCGGCCGGGGCTGCAGGTCTACTGCTACCAGGTCGGGCAGATGGACTCTGTCCTTGCGGTCATGGCCGATGGGACATGTCTCGTGAACGTCAACGACGCCGAGGCCGACGCCGGTGACTGCCGGCTGATCCGCGGCGACCTCGGGCCGGCGCAGGTGGTGCTGAACCAGTTCTCGCTGGCCGGCTACGGCGGCGAGGCCGACCGCGACGAGCGGCTGCCGCGGCGGGCCCGCGCGGTCGTCGACAGCATGATCGCCAACCATCGCGACCTCGGCGCCGAGACGACGATCCCGATCGCCAGCTTCGTCCGCTTCTCGTGCGAGGACAACGCGTACATGAACACGTACGCCAACACGCCGAGCCACGTCTCGGCGGCGTTCGAACACCTCGGGCTGCGCCTCGACGTGCTCGCGCCCGGCGAGGTCTACGAGGTCGGGCGCGCGTGGGACTCGCGGCCGGCGCTGCAGTTCTGGGACGAGGCCTTCGCGCGCGCGAGCGCGGCCCCGCTCGACCCGCCGGCGCCGGTCGAGCTGCCCGCCCTCGTCGCCGCCGCCGAGGCGCTGGCCGGCCGGCTCGCCGAGCACTACCCGACGTGGCTGCTGCGCGCGTGGCTCGAGCCAGTGGCGATCCGCGTGCGCGACCTCGAGGTCACGCTGCGCCTCGACCTCGCGCGCGGCCGCTGCGAGCCGGTCACGGGCGGCGCGGCCCATGTCGAGGTTTGCGGGCAGCCGCTGCTGTTCGCGCTGACCCAGCCGTTCGGGCTGCAGACCCTGGGCGTGTCGGCGCGGCTGGTGGTGCGGCGGGGGGCCAAGAACTGGCGCCGCCACCGGATCCTCCTGTCGATGTTCAACGCCGAGGTCTACCTGCGGCCGCGGCAGCTGCTGACGCGGCGCAACCTCGGGCACCTGCAGGCCCGCATGCGCGGCGGTCTGCGGCAGCTGCGGTACCAGCTGCAGCGGATGCGATGAGCGCGGCCGCGTGATAGGGTGAGGCGCGATGATCGAGGAGACTCTGGAGATCCCGATCACCGTCGTCGGGCTCGACGGCGAGTTGATCACGCTCGACGCCCGAACCCGCGCCCTGGTCCAGTCGGTGCTGCCGACGGCCATGAGCCACCTGCGGATCGGCGACGTCATCGCGGCCGGCGGCGTGGGCTCGGTGCGGGTCGTCTTCGACAAGTCGCTGCAGCGGCGCATGGCGCTCAAGACCCTGCAGGCCGGCTCGTACAACTATTACTTGCTGGTCCACGCGTTCATCCGCGAGGCCCAGGTCGCGGGCCAGCTCGACCACCCGAACATCGCGCCGATCTACGAGCTCGGCCGCGACCCCGAGGGCGGCATCTTCTTCACGATGAAGCTGATCGAGGGCCGCTCGCTCTACTCGCTGATCAATGGCCGCCCGGCTCGCACGCCCGACCAGCTGCAGCGCCGCCTCGACGCGTTCGTCAAGGTGTGTGACGGCGTCGCGTTCGCCCACAGCCGCGGGGTGCTCCACTGCGACATCAAGACCGCCAACATCATGGTCGGCGCCTACGGCCAGGTGTTCGTGATGGACTGGGGCAACGCGTTCCTGCTGCCGCCGCGGCCCGGCAGCGAGGAGGTGTGGGCGCGCGAGAGCCTGCCGCCGCTGCGGCCCGAGGAGGCCGACAACATCGTCTGGGGCACGCCCGAGTACATGTCGCCCGAGCAGGCGATGGGCCGCCGCAAGTCGCTCGACGAGCGCTCCGACGTGTTCCTGCTCGGCGGCCTGCTGTTCGAGCTGCTGACCGGCCGCCCGCTCTATCAAGACCATGACCCCAAGCGGGTGCTGAAGATGGCGCAGCGCGGCGAGGTCACCTCGCCCGACGTGGTCGTCGGCCCCGAGGTCAGCTTCCCGCCCGAGCTGGTGCGGATCTGCATGAAGGCGCTGGCGGTCAAGCCCGACGACCGCTACCGCCGCGTCGACGACCTCATCGACGACATCAAGGCGCTGCTGCGTGGCGGCGGCAGCTTCGCGGTCACCAGCGTCGCCGCCGGCGAGCTCGTCATCCGCGAGGGCGAGGTCGGCGAGGCCGCCTACATCGTCCGCGCCGGCAAGCTTCAGGTGTTCAAGAATGTCGGTCAGGGCAAGGTGGTGCTGCGCCAGCTCGGGCCCGGTGACGTGTTCGGCGAGACTGCGATCTTCGCCGCCTCGCCGCGCACTGCCAGCGTGGTGGCGCTGACCGACAGCGAGCTCGTGGTCGTGACGAAGAAGACGATCGAGCGCGAGCTCGACGTCATGCAGCCGTGGCTGGCCGCGTTCGTCCGCACTCTGGCGACCCGCTTCGGCGGCGTCGGCAGCCCTGAGTACCTGGCCTGAGGGACAGATGCGGGAAGCGAGCCGCGCCGAGCTCTGACGAGCGAGGGCGTCGGCGAGGGATTCACGCCGGCGCGAGCGACGGCTCGAACGCGGCGAGCACCTCGGCGGCGCGGTTCTCCTCGGTGTACAGGCGCTCGAAGATCAGGCGCCCGCCGGCGATCTGCCAGATGTCGAGGACATCCTCGCATTGCGACAAGATGGCGTACCAGCGCGCGTCCGCCAGCCGGGGAGCGACGCTGGCGAGGATCTGGTAGGCCAGGTCGTAATGCGCATAGACCATGTCGCTGCCGGCCGGCATGAACTCGAGGTACAGCGCCGCGTCGGGCCACGCCCGCCGCTCGGCCGGTCGATAGGCCATGCCGCGGCGACCGGCCCCGCGCTCCAGCAGCCCGATCGCGTTGCGCGGCGGGTCGCCCCCAGGGCCCGGACACGCCGCCAGGAGCGCGCCGACGCGGGCCCGGACCTCGTCCTCGTGGCCGGGCGCGACGGGCAGCACGGCGGTCCACTCGGCGCGGATCGGCGCGACCTGCCAGACGCGCACGGTGTGCGCCGGCTCGGACGGCGCGAGCCCGGCCTCGTACGCGCGCTGGTCGATGCGATCCAGGATCAGCTCGGGCGGCGCATCGTCGGTCATGCGAGCGAGGATACGCCAGACGACGCGAGCGGTCCGCGCAGACAACGCGAGGGCCGCGACGAAATTCGGCGAGAAAAAATCAATTGTGCGGAACCCGGGCGCGTCGCGGCTGTCATGGCGGTCCGGAGGCGTCGACTGCATGGGCGATGACGGTGAACGCTGGAATCTGGCGCGGCGGCTCGGGCTGTCGTTCGTCGGCCTCTATTTTTGCCTCAACATCGTCCCGCTGATGCTGCTGTCGGTGCCGCTGCTCGACGAGTGGTTCGGCGCGCTGTGGTTGACGCTGTGGGTCAAGCTGATGCCGATCCTCGGCAACGCGGCGCTCGGGATCGAAGGGCCGATCTCGATGGAGATCGCCGGCAGCAGCGACATGACCTGGAACTACGTGCAGCAGTTCTGGTACCTCGTGCTCGCGGTCGTCGGCGCGATCGTGTGGGCCGTCCTGCCGCACCGCCGTCTGCCGTTCCCGACGCAATACGCCTGGTTGCGGATCGTCGTCCGCTACGGCCTGGCGATGATGATGCTGTCCTACGGCTTTTTAAAAGTGTTCGGCGGGCAGATGGAGCCGCTCGGCCCGGTCCACCTCTCGCGGACCTACGGCGAATCGTCGCCCGGCGGCCTGCTGTGGTCGTTCATGGGCTTCTCGCCCTTCTACAAGGGGTTCACGGGGATGGCCGAGGTGATCGGCGGGGCGCTGCTGTTGTGGCGCCGCACGGCCACGCTCGGGGCGCTCGTGACGGCCGGCGTGATGGCGCACGTGGTCGTGCTCAACTACTGCTACGACGTGGCGGTAAAGATCTACTCGTCGCTGTTCATGCTGATGGCGTTGTTCCTGGTGGCGCACGAGGCCCGTGCCTTGATCGATCTGTTCGTGCGCGGGCGAGCGGCCGCGCTCGCCGATCCGTCCCCCGTGCTCGGCCGCCGCATGCGGATCGCCCGCGTCGTGCTCAAGGCGGTCGTGTTCGTCAGCATCCTCGAGACGCCGGTGAAGACTGCGATCCGTCAAGCCGCGCCGCAGCCGGAGCCCGGGCCGCTCGCGGGCGCGTGGGAGGTGGTGGAGTTCGTCCACGACGGGCAGGTCCGCCCGTGGTCGCAGCACGACGAGCTCCGCTGGCGACAGCTGGTGATCTTGCCGTATCCGATGGCGCTGGTCCGGGGCATGCGCGGCCAGAAGACCGGCTACGGCGTGGTGCACGACGAGGCGGCCGGGACGCTGACCATGACGAGCATGGCCGATCCGGACGCGAAGCACGTGCTGGCGCTCGAGCGGCCGGCGGTCGACGAGATGATCCTCCGCGGTGCGATCGCCGGCGGGACGGTGACTGTGCGACTGCAACGCCTCGACACCGAGCACGCGCCGCTGATGACCCGCGGCTTCCGCTGGGTCATCGAGGACGGCTTCGGTTGATGGCATGTCCAATAGGACATGCTTTTTTGCGCATGTTCATGAAGACATGTTCTGAAGTTACTTACGGCGGTGGGCGCGGGCGGCTTCGTCGTCGGCGGCACGGGCCACTGCGTCGGCGCGGGCGGTGAGGCCCTGGGCGCGGAGGGCCTGGGCGAGGGCGGCGAGGGTGGCGGCGCGGCGCTCGGAGGGCGGGCCGACCTCGCCTTGCAGCTCGAGCGCGCGGTGCAGCACCGCGGCGGCGCGGACCGGGTCGCCGACGGCCAGGGTCGCCTCGCCGACCAGGGTCCACGCCTCGGCGCGGGCGTCGGCCGCGGCGGCGATGCGCTCGAGCAGCTCGGCGGCGCGGGTGAACGCGTCGCGCGCGGCCGACACCGCGCCGCGGGCCGTCTGAGTGCGGCCTAGGTCGATCAGCGCCGCCGCGACGTCGGGGTGGTCGGGGCCGAGCAGGCGCTCGCGCAGGGCGAGGGCGTCGTTGTGGAACATGAACGCTTCGTCGAGGGCGCCGTGCGCGAGATGGGCGTCGCCGAGGTTCCGCATCGAGGTAGCGACGTCGTGGCTGTCGACGCCGTAGGCCTTGCCGCGGATCGCCAGGGCGCGCTCGTGGTAGCGCACCGCCTGCTCGTACTCGCCGCGGGCCAGAGCGACGTTGCCGAGGGTGTTGAGCGAGCGGGCCACGTCGGGGTGCTCGGCGCCGAGGAGGGCCTCGCGGAGGGCCAGGGCGCGCTCGGAGTGCTCGCGCGCGGCGTCGAGGTCGCCGCGCAACCGGTAGACGGTGCCGAGGACGCTGTGCAGCCGCGCGGCCCGCAGCGAGTCCTCGGCGCCGAGGCGGTGCAGCGCGGCCTGGCCGAGCCGGGCCCAGCGGAGCGCGTCGTCGTGGCGACCGGCGCGGAAGCTGACCGTGAACGCCAGCGTGGAGGTGGCCTCCGCGACCAGCTCGTCGTGGCCCTCGCCGGTGGCGATCCACACCGCCTCCTCGAGCGCGCGCTCGGCCGCGGCGGCGTCGCCCAGGCGCTCGTGGAGGTTGCCGATCCGGATCTGCGCCTCCGCCCGCAGGGCCGGCAGGCCGAAGCGCTCGGCCTCGTGCAACACGTCGCGCGCGGCGGCCAGGCCCTCGGCGAACTTGCCCGAGTCCTCGAGCGCGGCGGCGCGGACCAGCCGCCGGCGCAGCGCGATCGGGTGCGCGGCAAGAGCTGTCCCCTGGGACAGGTCGACTGGAGGTGGGCTCCGGACCTCGCGCAGGCACGTCGACGCCGGCACCAGCCCGGACGCGAGGTAGGGGGCGCGCTGCACGACCTCGGCGTCGGCCTCGACCAGCACGCCGACCACCGCCTCGAGGTCGATGCGGCGCTCGTCGAGGCAGGCGACCTGGCCGGCCGCGAGCTCGAGGGCGTGCGTGTGATCGACGGTGGCGGCGTGGCAGACCGCGACGCGGGTGGCCTTCCAGTCAGCCGCGATGCGGCCGAGCCACTCGGCGCTGTGGTCGGCAGCGATCGCGCCGAGGCGGGCGCCGGTGCTGGCGAAGGCGGACGCGAGGCGGGCGCGCACGTCGGCGTTCCACACCTGATCGACGGCGGCGCCGGCCTGCTCGCACGCGGCGACGGTCTCGGCGGCCTGGAGCTCCTGCGCGCCGAACAGGCCGCCGATGCCGAGCAGGCCGGTCGTCAGGGCCACGCCTTGCCACCACCGGCGCGCGCGACCCTGGCCGTGCGCGAGCTCGGCGAGCAGGTCGTCCATGGCGGCGAAGCGGGCCCGCGGCTCGGCCGAGAGGCCGCGCTCGAGCGCCCGTCGCAGCCAGCGCGGGGCCGTCGGCGGCGGAGGTCGCAGCGCGCCGCTCCCGACCGCGAGCGCGAGGTCGACGAGGCTGTCGCCGGCGAACGGCCGCTGACCGTAGAGCGCCTCCCAGCAGGTCGCGCACCACCCGAACTGATCGGTGCGCGCGTCGGCGGGCAGGCCGGCGAACTGCTCCGGCGCCATGTAAGCCGGGGTGCCGAGGATCGCGCCGACATGGGTGGCGACGAGGTCTTGCGGGACGTCTCCGGGCGACGGCTTCGCGGGCACGAGCTCGCCCGCCCCGCTGCGCGCGAGGCCGAAGTCCATCAGGCGCACGCGACCGTCGCTGCCGACCATGATGTTGTCGGGCTTGATGTCGCGGTGCACGAGGCCTGCCGCGTGCGCAGCAGCGAGTCCGCGGCCGGCCGCGCACAGGACGTCGAGGACCTCGCGCCAGCTGCGGCGCAGCGCCGCCGACCAGGACGACAGCGCCTGGCCCTCGACGAACTCCATCGCCACCCACACGTGGCCGCGGAAGGCCCCGACGTCGAACACCGCGACCACGTTGGGGTGCTGCAGCCGCGCCATCGCCTGCGCCTCGCGCAGCAGCCGGGCCCGCGCGTCGGCCTCGTCGGCGCGCGCGCGCAGCAGCTTGAGCGCGACCTTGCGGTCGAGCTCCGGATCGTAGGCGGCGTAGACGACCCCCATGCCGCCGGCGCCGAGCCGCGCCAGCACGATGTAGCGATCGACCGCCTCGCCCGAGGCGAGCTCGAGCGGCGGCTCGTCGGTGTTGGCGGCCCCGAGAGTGGCCGCCAGCACCGACGCGGTAAGGTTCGACGCCTGCGCCAGAGAGCTCGCGCGGATGGTGTCGCCGGCCGGGTCCGACAAGCAGCCCAGTATAAACGCTGGCCGCGCCGCCGCTGTCACGTGAGGCATCGTTCACGCCCGTGTTCACGGACCGGCCCGCTCGAACTCGCGCGGCGGGCGAGCGAGAATCATGTTCTAGTTCGGGAATGTCCGTGAGGACATGTCCGATGCGACACCTCGTCGCGTGCCCCGAATCACTTGGGCGGCACCACGAACAGGCCGGCCAGGCACATCTCGTTCTGCGTGCCCCAGCCGGGCGTGATCGGCTCCTTGTCGGCGCTGGTGTCGAACTCACACGTGATCTTGAGGCGCGACTTCGGGGTGATCAGCGGCGGATCGGTGAAGAAGTAGTACGTCTGCCAGGCGAAGTCCCAGCGCTGGACGTCGCCGAGGCACTGCTCGCCGGCGTCGTCGGACAGGGTGACGCGCCACTTGCGGCCGCGCTCGTGCATGTGCGGGAAGATGCCGTGGACCTCGACCGAGTCGGCGCCGACCTCGGCGAGCAGCCAGTCGCCGACGTCGGACACCGACTCGTAGCGCGCGGCGGGCTGGCCGGGCGGGAGCGACGCGGGCTCGCCGTAGAAGAGGGTGTCGAGGAAGTTGTCGATCATGAGGAACACGCCCTCGCGCTCGACCGAGTCCGCCATGCGCAGGCGCACCTGGCTGCTGTCGGAGGCGGTGCTGCCCGGGCCGTCGTGGAGGTTGTAGTGGATCTGCACGACGAACACGTCGGTGTCGCGGACGCGCACGCCGGTGCCCTCGGGGTAGTCGACGAAGCCCATGCCCGGGGCCCAGGTGACCGGCTGCTGCTCGACCGAGACGCCCTCGCCGGCGGCGCTGAAGCACGGCCAGCCGTCGCGGCCGTCGTCGTCGAGCTTCTCGATGACCTCGCGGTTGGTGCTGCCGTCGCCGAGCCACGACTCTGCGTCGAGGTCGACCGCCATGGCGAGCACGTGGTGCACGAGCTGCGGGTTGCCGGGGGTGACCTCATAGCCGGTGATGAACTGGTCGTGGTCGAGGCCGGGCTCGACGAGGAAGCAGCGGTACTCGTCGAAGGCCGCCAGCGGGCCGCCCTCGGCCTTCGGTACGAAATCGGGGGTCACGAGGTCGAGGCCCGCGTCGAGGCTCGGCGGGCTCGCCGGCTCGAGGTCGTCGCGCGGCTCGCCCTCGGGCGCGTCGGCGTCGGCCCACGCGGCGATGGTGTCGATCTGCTCCTGCGACAGGGCCAGCGAGTCGCGGTGCTCGCCGCAGCTGCCGTCTGCGGTGAGCAGCCACGGCGGCATCGTCCGCGCGGCCACGGCCGCGGCGCTCGACTGGGCCCAGGTGCGCGCGTCTTCGTAATTGTCGAGGCGGAACGGCGCGATGCCTCCCTCGGTGTGACAACCGACGCAGCTGTCGAAGAAGATCGGCGCGACGTGCTGCCAATAAGTAGTGGTCGTCTCTTCGGCGGGCGGGGGCTCTTCGTCCTTGCACGCGCTCGCGAGCAAGAGGAGCGCCGGGGTGAGATAGCGGAGGTCACGGAGCATGCGACCTCGAACACCGCGCGCCCGCAGAAGTGTCACCGCCTGCGTCGCGCTTGCGAGGCGGTGTGCGCCTGGACAATCATCCCGCCATGCCGCGCGGCGCGATCGGGGGGGCAGGGCGGTCCCTCACAGGGGCTCGCCCGAGCGGTCACGCGGGCGCGGGCGCCGAGGCCGGCGCGGCTTCGCGCGCAGGGCCGCGCGAGGGGGCAAAAAAAATTCGCCGCCGCGGTGACAGGTCCGGCCGGCGGCGGTGTTGGAGGGTCGAGGCGAGCGGGGGCTGATGGCCATCGACGTCGAGGAGACCTACAAGCGCCACGGACCGATGGTCCTGCGCCGCTGCCGGAGCTTGCTGCACGACGAGCAGCAGGCGGTGGATGCCATGCACGATGTCTTCGTACAACTACTGGTGCACCGCGAGCGCCTGGTCGACAAGGGCGCGTGCAGCCTGTTGTGGCGGATCGCCACCAACGTGTGCCTCAACAAGATCCGCTCGCGCAAGCGGCGGCCCGAGGACCCGCAGTCGGAGATGCTGGCCGAGATCGCGGCGATCGACGACGCCGAGTCGCGCGGGGTGGCGCGGGTCGTGTTAGGCAAGTTGTTCGCGCGCGAGCCGGTGTCGACCGGGACCATGGCGGTGATGCACCTGGTCGACGGGATGACGCTCGAGGAGGTCGCCGAGAGCGTGGGGATGTCGGTCTCGGGGGTCCGCAAGCGGCTCCGGACGCTGCGCGCCGGCGTGATGGCGCGAGAGGGGGCCGCATGAGCGACGCGGGGACGAGGAAGCGACCGGCGCTGCACGTCGAGGAGATCGCGGCCGGCGAGCGGCGCGGGGCGATCGACGAGTCCGAGCTGGCGGCGCTGCGGGCCTCGAACGCGGCGATCCTGGCCGCCCACCCGGCCGCGGCGGTGGCCGCCGAGGTCGGGCGCCGGGCCGGCCAGCGGATGGCCGAGGCCCGCGCGCACCGCCAGCGCCACGCGGCGTGGTGGTTCGGCCTGCCGACGATGGCCGCGGCCGCGGCGGTGGCGATCGTGATGCTGCGCCCGGGCGACCCCGAAGCGCCGGGCGTGGAACCATCTGTCTTTAACGACATGTCCCAAGGGGAATCTGCCGACGGCGTGCGGATCAAGGGCCTGGCCTCGCACCTGGTGCTGCACCGCCAGGTCGGCGAGGCTGCCGAGCAGCTGCGGGCGCCGGCGCGGGCCGGGGCCGGAGATGTCCTTCAGGTCAGCTACGTCGCGGCCGGGGCGACCCACGGGGTGGTGGCCTCGCTCGACGGCGCGGGGGTGGTGACGCTGCACTTCCCGGCCGAGGCCGGCGGCTCGACTGCGCTGCGCCAGGGCGGGGCGATCCGCCTGGCCCAATCCTACGAACTCGACGCGGCGCCGAACTTCGAGCGGTTCGTGTTCGTGACCGCGGACGTGCCGATCGACGCGTCGCGGGTGGTCGCGGCGCTCAAGACCGTGGCCCCGTTCGCCGACGCTCCCACGCGGCCGCTGGCGTTGCCGGCGAGCTGGGCGCAGTCCTCGTTCCTCGTCGAGAAGGTGTCGCCATGATCACGTTGACCTCGCTGGCCGCGCTCACCCTGAGCAGCGCGCTGACCGTCGCCCCGCGCGAGCCGGTCTACGACGACGCCGCCGCGGTGCCGGTGCCGCAGCCGCAGACGCGGCGCGTCGCGCTGATCGTCGGCGCCAACGACGGCGGGCCCGGCCGCGTCAAGCTGCGCTACGCCGGCAGCGACGCCAAGGCGCTGTCGCGGGTGCTCGCGGACGTCGGCGGCATCGATCGGCGCGACGCTTTCGTGTTGCTCGATCCGAACCCCACGCAGCTGCTCGACGGCTTTCGCTGGGCCCAGGACCGCGTCGCCAAGGCGCGGGCCGCCGGCGAGCGCGTGCAGTTCCTCTTCTATTATTCGGGGCACGCCGACGATCGCGGGGTCCACCTCGGCGCGTCGCAGATCGACTACCCCAAGCTGCGCGGCCTCATCCACGCGGTCGACGCCCAGGTCCGCCTCGGCCTGCTCGACTCGTGCTCGTCGGGCGCGTTCGTGCGGCTCAAGGGTGGGAAGATGCGGCCGCCGCTGTCGACCGGCGACGCCAACATCCAGGGCCACGCCTTCCTGACGTCGAGCTCGGCCGAAGAAGCCGCGCAGGAGTCGGACCGGATCGGCGGCTCCTACTTCACGCATTATTTGGTGTCGGGCCTGCGCGGCGCGGCCGACGTCAACCGCGACCGCCGGGTCACGTTGCACGAGGCCTACCGCTTCGCGTTCGACGAGACGCTCAAGGGCACCGAGACGACTTTGGGGCGGGCGCAGCACCCGGTCTACGACATTCAGCTGGTCGGCACCGGCGACCTGGTGATGACCGACCTGCGCGAGACGAGCGCGGTCCTCGACATCCACTCGAGCGTCGGCGGGCGGGTCTACGTGCGCGACGCCGACGGCCGGCTGGCAGCCGAGCTGTACAAGGGCGTCGGCGCCGGCGCGGTGTCGCTGGCGCTCGAGCCGGGGCGCTACTCGGTCGTCATCGACGACGGCGCGAAGATGTGGCGCGGCACCGTCGACGTGCGCCCGGGCGTGCAGAACGAGCTCACGCGCGCCGAGCTGACTGCCGTCGGCGCCGAGACGACCACCATGCGCGGTGACGAGGTGCCGATCGATCCGTCGCAGTACCGCGTCATGCCGTTCCAGCTCGGCCTCGTCTATCCGCTGACCACGAACAAGATCGAGAAGCAGCGCAAGGTCATCAACCGCTTCTCGCTCAACCTCATCCTCGGTCGCGCGGCGCAGATCCACGGGGTCGAGGTGTCGAGCGGCGGCAACTGGGTCGACGAGGACGTGCGCGGGGTCCAGCTGTCGGCGGGCGCTAACTACGTCGGCGGCAACGTGCATGGCCTCCAGTCGACCGCCGGCGTCAACATCGTCGGCGGCAACCTGAGCGGGGTCCAGGGCGCGGCCGGCTTCAACAGCGTCGGCGGCGACGCCCACGGCGTGCAGGCGGCTGCCGGCGTCAACCTCGTCCGCGGCCACATGCGCGGGATCCAGGCGGTCGGCGGCGTCAACTGGGCCCGCTCGGTCGCCGGCGCCCAGATCGCCCCGGTCAACGTCACCAAGGAGATCCGCGGCGCCCAGGTCGGCGTGATCGGCGTCGCCGCCGGCAAGGTCCGCGGCGCGCAGATCGGCGTGATCAACTACGCCGACGAGGCCGACGCCCAGGTCGGCGTGCTCAACGTGACGCGCAAGGGCGGCATCTACGCCGACATCTGGACCTCCGACATCGCCGCGCTCAACCTCGCGGTCAAGTTCCGCGCCAAGTACACCTATTCGTTCCTGGCGATCGGCCTCCACCCGGCCGGCCAGGGCCGCGGCTTCATGTCGGGCCTCGGCTTCGGCGGTCACATCCCGATCAAGCAGCGCTTTTACCTCGACATCGACCTCGCCACCTACTGGGCCCAGCCGCAGTTCCGCTTCCGCGACAACCCGGCCCTCATCAACAGCCTGCGCGTGATGTTCGGCTGGCAGGAGAACCGCAGGTTCGCGGTGTGGGGCGGCCCGACCCTCAACCTCGACATCGACTTCCAGGGCGGGCGCGAGCGCATGGGCTACGGCTGGGTGGTCACGCGCGCGCCGATCGACCCCCACGAGATGCGCGTGTGGCCCGGCTTCGTGGTCGGCATCTCGCTGTGACCGCGGCTGCGTCAAAGGGGCATGCGCGAAAGAGCATGTCCTCGGGGTCATGTCACGGAGCGGCCGGCGGCTGGTTCAGCGCCTGCTCGCACACGGGCTCGAGGACGACGTCGTCGTAAACGCCGGAGATCTCGCAATGCAGCTCGAGGCTGCCGGTCTTGAGGCAGCCGGCGAAGGGGCCGCACGGCGGTTCGCCGAGCGGAAACAGCTGGTCGGCGACGACCGCCTGCACGCAGGCGGCGAAGTTGGCGGCGAGGAAATTTTTGTAGTGGGTGAGCGACTGGAGGACGCGAGCCTTGCAGCCGGCGAGGCCGCCGCACGGGGCAGTGGTCGTCGGGTCGGTGATCAGCTCGTCGAAGCGGAGGAGCGCGCCGAGGCAGGCCCCGTGGGCGCAGTCGCTCTTGCAGGTGGCCGCCAGAGCCTCCGCCGACGCGCCCGCCTCGCAACAGGCGCCCACCTCGTCGTCCGCGGGAAAGGCGACCGGCTCGACCGGTTTTTTGACAGGATTGCCGCAGGCGAGCTTGCATTGATCGTAGTAGAAGAACGACTTGGCGAGCTGGCCCTCGCAGCGCACGAGCGTGCCGGGGCCGGCGCCGTCGGCGAATTGCGGCGTGGCGCACGAATCGAGGCTCCGCGCCGACCGAGATTCTGACTCCTCGCCGTCCCATTCGGCGCTGCAGGCGGCGAGGGCGAGCGCGAGGACGAGCCGGCATTCGACGGTGCTTCGGATCATAACTGCGACGAGGCAGCATAATCGATAACTCCCGAGGGGCACCTCGAAGCGCGACGACGACGGCGAGGCGTTCGCCGCGGCGCTCGCCACGCCGAGCTTTCTATTATCAAGACATCCTCGAGGGCATGTCGTGGAAGACATGCGCCGAAGATGCATTGACCAATCATCAAGCCGGCGGCACCTGGACGATCGAGATCGCGTGGCGCCCGGCCAGGCCCTTGAGCTTGAGCTCCTCGGTGCGGGCGGGCAGCTTCGTCTCGGCGAGGGCCGCGCGGACCTCGGGCAGCTCGAGCATGGCCGGGCTGAGGGCGACCTCGTGGCCGCCGGCGACGCCCTGCACGCGCGCGGCGGTGTTGACCGTGGTGCCGAAGTAGTCGATGCGGTCGTTCGCGGTCATGGCGATGCAGGGCCCGCGGTGGAGGCCGATTCGCAGGGCCAGGCCGGCGCCGCCCTCGGCCTCGCGGAGGCCGGGGATCTTCGCGTGCATCGCCAGGGCGGCGCGGAAGGCGTCGTCGCCGCGGCGGAACACCGCCATGATCGCGTCGCCGATCGTCTTCACCAGGGCGCCGCCGTGCTGTGAATAGATGTCGGCCAGCAGGTCGAAGTGGCGGCGCACCAGGCCGAACGCGGCCGCGTCGCCGAGCCGCTCGTACATCGCGGTGGAGCCGACCAGGTCGGTGAACAGGAACACCATGTTCTGGATCGAGAACTCGGCGCCGGGAGCCAGCAGCTCGCTGCCGAACAGCTCGCGGAACTCCTGCAGCGCGGTCAGCTCGGCGACCGTGACCGCGTCGTCGGCCCAGCGCGCGCGGGCGATCATCAATTCGGCGGGCACGCCGAAGTGGCTGTCGATCGCGAATCGTACGACCCCGGCGCGCACTCGCGCGGACGCGCCCGACAGGCCGTCGGTGGCGAGGGTGAGGGCGGACTCTCGCGGGGCGTCGGGCTCGTCGACGACGTCGAAGTAGACCGAGCCGGCCTGCGGCGAGATGAATTGATGGCGGCCGGCGCCGAGCAGCGTCTCGACCTGTCTCGAAGTACCTGGCTCGAAGTTCCAACCGGCGACGCGGTGCGGGGTGTTGCGCGGGCCGGCGTGGCAGTATTCGGCGGACTCCTCGCCGACGCCGAGCGGGCGGGGGGAGAAGCGGACCTCGACCGCGCGGTCGAAGTCGACGCCGAAGCGGATGTTGCAGCTCGGGCAGTGGCCGTGCTCGCGCAGGTCGGCGAGCGAGGCGACGCTGGCCTTGCTGCGCCGGCACGACGGGCAGATGAGGTGGTACTGCAGGTCGAACAGGCCGGCCTTGGTGGCGTGGAGGAACAGGCGCAGCAGCGGCCGCCGATCGACCTGCCACTCGCCCGCGAGCACGTACGGCGCGAGGCTGTCGAGCTCGCTGTCGGGCCTGGCGAGCAGGTGATGCGACAGCTGCTCGGCGAGCGCGGGGCTGCCGAGGCGGTGGGCCAGCGGGACCAGCACGCGCCGCAGCTCGCGGGCCGCGAACCCGCGCGGCGGCAGGCGCTCGCTGCCGATCGCCGGCAGCTCTTGCCCGGCGGCCCACTGTGGCGCGAGGGCGTAGGCGCGGGCGAAGCCGGCCCGCGTCTGCACGCCGATGGCCACCCGCGCGAGCACGCGACCCATGAAGTGGCGCGGGGTCACCGTGATCGTGTGCGTCAACTTGGTGGTGCCCGGCCGGTCGCCGTCGCGCAGGCGCACCTCGGACACCAGGCGCACGAACGGGCCCTTGCTGTAATCGCGGGTGAAGCGGAAGTACTCCGGCTCGACCCATTCGCACGGGCGCTCGACCCATCGCAGCAGCATCCCCGCGGCCCGCGCCTCGGCGACCACCTCGCTGCCGCCGGTGTCGAGCGGCTTGTATTGATAGTGGACCGGGAACACACCGGCCAGCCGGTTGAGCCGCTCGGTGTCGGACACGAAGGCCCACAGCGAGGGCCGGGCGACGGGGATGTCGAACTCCCAGGCGTAGACTTCCGGCTGCATCACGCCCGACTTTAGCAGGGCGGCGCCGCGCAAGCGAAAAATGCGCGGCGCGCGTTCGCGCACGCGACTCTTGAGGGTAGTGCGTAAAACATGTTCAATGAGACATGTAATGACATGACGTCTCCGCCGCGTGTGCCGAGACGCTGTAGAGCCCCGAGTCGTTCGCCCTGAGTTCAGGGCGTGCTCCGCCGGATTGTCGTTGATTTCCAGAATAGATGTGGTTCGTCCGGGAAGCGCGGGAATGCGGGCCGCGTAGGGAGGAGCGGTCTGCATACTCATTGCGAAAGTTCGCGTGAGGCCCGGGTCGCGCCCTCGGGCTTGTCCGGAGTGACGCGCCGGAGAATGCGGCCGTGCGCGCTTCACCGGGTCCGAAGCGCGACATACGTGCTATTCGCCCGCCGGCGCCGTATATCGCCCACTCCAAGCCCGTCGGCGGTCGCGGTCGGCAGCGCGACGAGGTGCAAATTTGTATGGATCGCAATTCCACGAGTACTCGCGCGGATCGATGGGTAACAAGTCGGCGGAGCGCGACCACGAGCATGGCCGTGCCTGCCGTGCATGAGCGACTCCGAGTGTCCAAAGTCGGAGCTGTGCGTGCTGAACCATTGCGTGCGCGACAGTCAGGTCGAGTGCAGCTCTCGGCGCGACTGCGAGGGCGCGGACGCGCTGTGTTTGCTGACCGGGTACACGACCCACGACGGCCGGGGCAACAGCGACATGCGCGCGTACTGCCTGCAACCCTTCGGTGGGAAGGAGCCCACGCCGGAAGAGGTCGCGGCAGAGTTGGCGCGGCAAAACTCGACCCTCGTCGACGCACCGCCGCCCAGGGGGCCGTCGCCGGAGGAGCGCGTGCATGCGCTCCTTCGCGGCTCACCGAAGGGGCTGTGACCCGCGAGCCTGCTGGGACGCCGCTCCAGTCCGTGTGGCACGTAAAGGCGCGGCGACGGCCCGTTCGCGAGCCGCGGCCGACGCTGCTTCGATGCAGCGTCGCCGCGGTCTTTTACTTTAGGCCGCGGCTTTCGACGGCACGAAGTCGCTAACGGCACCGGACATGCCCGTCCTGCTCTCGTGGGTCGAGGCGTTGCAGCCGCGCCCCGGCGGTCATGCCCGCGCAGATCGATCAAAGTGACCTCGGCGATGTCGGCGTCTCCACGAGGGCGCGCGAGTCGACCATCAGCGAGCTGTGCCCACGCCCGGGCGCCTGTCGACGTCGCCAGGCGCCGGCGATCGCTCGGCCGTTTCGTCGAGCATGCCGGCATGTCCCCAGGGACAGGTGAAAGGCGACATGGCGGATGGAACAGGTTCTTGTAGATACCGCGATGTCCCCCGCGGACTACCGGCAAACGTGAGAGTTTGGATCCAGCCACTCTTACCATTCGCCCGAATGCAAGTGGGAAATCCTGCCCCCAGTCGCTGGGGTTTCGCTGGAATTGCGGGTGCAGCGTACGGAACACGGATCAGGCCGCTGGACATTTTCGCCCTGCTTTGCAAGGTTGCGCACCCCATGACCAAGACCCACCCCTCAGTCCTGTTCATCGCGCTGACGCTCCTGCCGCTCGCGTGCAGCAACTCTGCGAAGACCGACACCGCGACGCCGGAGTCGACGGCCTCGGCCCCGCCCGCGCCGGCACCCGAGCCGCCCAAGCCCGAGGTCAAGCCGATCCCCGAGGGCTTCTTTGCCATCACCCCGCAGATCGTCGTCAAGGGCGTCGACGAGGCGGTCGATTTCTACACCAAGAACCTCGGCGCCACCAAGGTGCTGACGATCCCCGGCGAGGGCGGCAAGTCGATCCACGCCGAGGTCAAGATCGGCGACTCGATCGTGATGATCGACGAGGAGTCGGGCGACATGAAGAGCCCGCTGACGCTCGGCGGCTCGCCGGCGCCGCTGGTCGTCTACTCGCCGGACGTCGACGCCACGATCACCGCCCTGACCGCCGCGGGCGCGAAGGTGACGATGCCCGCCGAGGACCAGTTCTGGGGCGACCGCTGGGGCGAGGTCACCGACCCGTTCGGCCACCGCTGGGAGATCGCCACGCACGTCGAGGACCTGACGCCGGAGCAGCTGGCGGAGCGCGCCAAGATCGCCTTCACGCCGACCAAGAAGAAGCCGAAGAAGGGCGCGGCGCCGGCCTGGAAGAAGATCGCCGGCACCCCGGCGACCGACAAGCTGCCGAAGGACTACCACACGGTCACGCCGAGCTTCGCGGTCGCCGACGCCAACGCGGCGATCGAGTTCTACAAGAACGCGTTCGGCGCGACCGAGAAGTCGCGCATGCTGGCGCAGGACGGCAAGAAGATCATGCACGCCGAGATCGTGATCGGCGACAGCGTCATCATGCTGTCCGACGGCTTCCCCGAGATGGGCAGCAAGTCGATCGCCGACTACAAGGGCACGCCGGTGTCGCTCCACCACTACGTGGCCGACGCCGACGCGGTGTTCGCCAAGGCCCAGTCGGCCGGCGGCAAGCCGCTGATGCCGGTCGGCGACATGTTCTGGGGCGACCGCTACGGGATGCTCCTCGACCCCGCCGGCCTGGCCTGGGGCATCGCCACGCACAAGGAGGACGTGTCCCCCGAGCAGATGGCGGAGCGCATGAAGGCCGAGATGGCCAAGCAGAAGCCGCAGTCCTGAGCCGGCCTCGGACGTGAGCGCGGCGCGCCGACCTCGAGAGCGAGGCGGCGCGCCGTCGCCTTTTAAGGAATGGAGCACTGGGACATGTCTTGAGGGACATACCGTGGGCGCGTCGATGCCCGGGCGGATCGGGCCTGGCGGAAAACACGGGCCCGCCCCCGCTTGCGTGGCGGCAGTAAAACGGCTGTCGTCGCGGTGCATGCCGCCGAAGACGAACCCGGAAAAAACCGCTGCGCCGCACCGGCGCTTCGCCGACCTCATCGAGCGGTGCCGCGATCTGCCCGGCGCCGTCGTCTTGCTCGAGGAGATGGCCGCGGCGCTCGAGGCCGAGGAGACCCGGCGAAATTTGCAGAGCACCCTCGGGCTGTTCTCGGACTGGCTCGGCGAGGTGCGCTGGAAGCACCCGCCGGTCGACGCCGCCCTGGTTGCGCGGGTCCTCGCCGTGCTCGACCGTTTGAAGGCCCTGAGCACCGAGCCGATGCTGGCCTCGGACGCGGGCCGGCTGTACGGCGACCTCGAGGAGCTGCGCGACGCGTGAGCGTCAGCGCGCCGTGAGCCGGAGCGCACCAGTCACATGGTGCTTCGGACATGTTCTAAAAAACAGATCAACTGGCGAGCACGCGCACCACCGGCCCGGCCACCTTGTGATCGAGGCGGCGGGCCGCGCGGTCCCATGCTTCTTTAAATGCGCCGGGCGGGACCAGCTCGATCCGCGGCGGGCGTAGCAGGCGTTGCGCGCGGAGGTGGGCGTAGGCCGGGCTGCGGCGGATCAGGTCGTCGTCGATCGAGCGGCCGAGGCGGGCGCGGAAGTCGGCTCGCGCCACGCCCTGGACCTCGACCTGCACGTGCAAGCCGGTCGCGCGCAGGGGTTGGCGGATCCCCGACACATCGGCCGAGCCGAGCTCCGTGTCGACGAAGTGGTTCGGGCGCGAGTCCGCGGGCGACGGCGCGTCGGCCACGCTTTGAGGGTCGGGGCCGACCGTCGCCGCGACCAGGGCCGGGTCCTCCGGGCGGAACGCCGCGCGCACGCTCGCGGCCAGCTCGGCGCCCGGCAGCGACAGGCCGGCGAGCGGCACCGCGGGGTCGGGCGCGGGCAGGCGGACCACGCGGGGGCGGGGGAACGGGACCAGCGCGGTCGGGGGGTCGAAGCCGACCACGCGCACGAACTCGCCGGTGCGCAGGCGCAGGCAACCTGTCCCCGAGGACACCACCAGCTCGTAGCGCTCGCCGACGATCGCGTGCTCGGGCCACAGCGCGGCCGCCTCGTCGGAGCCGCGGCGGTCGTCGCCTGGCGGCAGCAGCTCGACGATCGCGCTGGCGAGCGCGAGGGTGAAGCCGCGGGCCGGCGGGCGCAGCGACGGCAGGCCGAGCCGCCCGGCGCGCGGGTCGATCCACCCGCCCGAGTGCAGCTCGGCGCGCGCGCGCAGGCGCAGGCGCACGTCGAAGCTGGCCAGCAGCAGCTGCAGGCGGGGCAGGCGGCGCTCGAGCGGCCCGCGGACCTGCTCCTCGAGGCAGGCGAACGCGGCCGCGCTCGGGCTGAGCAAAAGGCCAGGTTCGAACGCGGCCAGGCGCTCGAGCGCGTGGGTCGGGTCGTCGAGCGTGTGCAGGCGCAGCACCTCGGCCCCGAGCGCGGCGAGGTCGTCCTCGGCGATCGCGTCGACGGCAGGGTCGGCGCGGCGGGCCTGCATCAGGCCGGCGCGCAGGCCGGACTCTTCGGACATGCCCGATCGGACATGCTCCGAGAGCCATGTCCTCCAGACCATCACCACCTCGGCGCGCTCGGCCGCGGCGCCGGCGTCGGCCGGGCCGTCGAGGTCGAGCAGCGGGTCGACGCGGGCCGCGTGGGCGCGGGCGTCGAGCAGGGGGACCTGGGCGCGCAGGTCGGGCAGGCCGGCGATCCGGCGCAGGCCGAAGGTGCGACCGAGCTCGCCGGCGCCGAGCTGGTCGACGAGGCGCTCGAGGCAGCGGTCGCGTCCGGGTGCGCGCAGCGGCCTCGGGTCGGACATGCGCGGGGCGTCCTTCTCAGCCGGAGCCGAGCTCGCGGCGGAGGGCGGCGACGACGCGGGTCGCGTGTTGCCGGCGCTCGCGCAGGGAGCCGCCTTGCTGGGCCGCGGCGAGGCCGTCGACGCCGGCGATGAAGCGCTCGAGGTGGGCCAGCGCCTGGCCCTTGCCGCCGACGGCCAGCAGCGCGCGGGCGAGGCCGTAGTGGGCCTCGAGCGAGTCGGGCACGGCGCGCAGCAGCTGGCGGTAGCCGGCGATCGCGGTCTCCGGGTCACCTGTCCGAAGGGCCAGGGCCGCGAGGTTGGCCTGGGCCTCGTGCTGACCGGGGTCGCAGCGCAGCGCCTGGTCGAAGTGGTCGCGGGCGCCGTCGAGGTCGCCGACGGCGGCCAGCAGCGCGCCGAGGTTGGTGTAGGCCGCGGCGAACTCGGGGTCGAGGTCGAGGGCGCGGTCGTAGGCCTCGCGGGCCTCGGTGAACGCCGGGTCGTCGGGGTCGTCGCCCGACCACGCGGCCTCGCGCTCGCAGGCGTACAGGAACCACTCGTAGGCGCTGCGGTCGGGCGCCGGGCCCTGGAAGCGCGGCATCGCCAGCACCTGCGCGACCTCTTGGTGCAGCGTCTGCACGTTGAGGTCGAGCAGCACCTGGCCGGTCGCGGCTTCGAAGCTGTGGGTCTGGTCTTCGACGACCACGCGCTCGTGCTCGCAGCGGACGCGCAGGCGGGCCAGCGGTTGGTCGACCTCGGGCAGCTTGACGCGCAGCGAGTCGAGGCTGCGGCGCACGCGTTGCAGCGGCATCCCGGCGCCGAGCAGCTCGCGGGCGACCTTGATGGCGATGAGGTCGCGGAAGCTGTAGAAGGTGCGCCCGCGGACCCGGATCGACGGGCTGATGAAGCCGGTCTGGGCCCAGTAGCGCAGGCGGCTCTCGGGCAGCTCGAACAGGCGCGACACGTCGCGCACCGCGTAGGCCGACTGCGCCGACGGGTCCGACGTTGCGATGGTGGTCTCGGTCGTCTCGCTCATCGCTTGCTCGCCTCGCGTGCCGCCTCCAGCGATACCATGGCATCGCCGTCGATGAAGACTCGGGTGCCCTCGCTGCGCACGTGATGATCGATCTCCACGTGCAGCTGCGCGGCCGGCACACCCGCCAGTCGCGCCAGCTCCTGTCGCGCCAGCGCCACGAGCTTCTGCCGCACGCGCACGCTCCCCAGCATCAGCTCCGCCAGCTTGTCCGCGGTCGCCACGTCGGCCGGCTCGCAGAAGTGGGCCGCGCAGCGCCGGAGATCCACGGTCACCATCACCGTCGCGTAGAACCGCTGGCCCGGCGCGCGTCGCCCGCGACCCAGCTCCGGCCCGGCCTCGATCACCAGCTCGCCGTACTTGAACAGCAGCTCGAGGGCGCTGGGCGCCAGCACTTCGCGGATCTCTCGCCGGATGAGCTGGACCTTCTGGACCTTCACCCAGCCCGGTTCGGGCAATTGCGCCTTGGGCGCGGATGCGGCGCGGGGTTTTCGGGCGGCGGCGGCCATGGGTCCACAAGTATGTGCATGTAGGATAAAGACCTCCAAATTTCCTGCGGGCGCGGGACCGCCCCCAGAGCGGGTATCCTGGCGCCATGCCGACCGCCAAGCATGCCCGGGGGGACGTGCTGTTCGTCCTCGACCCGCTCGAGACGATCCACCCGAAGAAGGACAGCTCCTACCTCATGATCGCCGAGGCCCTGCGGCGTGGTTATCAGCCGTGGTCGGTCGAGCTGCCCGGGCTGCTCCTCCGCGGCGCCGAGGCCGTCGCGCGCGCCGTGCCGCTGGGGCTCCACGAGCCCGGCGCGCCGCTCGCCCCGGCCGGCGACCCGCAGGTGCGTGCGCTGGCCAGCTTTCGCGTGGTGGTGATGCGCAAGGACCCGCCGGTCGACCCCGACTTCGTGACCGCGACCTGGTGCCTGGACCGGGCGGTGAGCCACACGCTGGTGATCAATCAGCCGCAGGGGCTGCGCGACCTGAGCGAGAAGCTGGCGATCCTCGACTTCCCGGAGTTCATCCCGCGCACGTTCTTGCTGCGCAACATCGGTGACCTGCGCGACGCCCTCGCCGAACTCGGCGGGCAGATGATTCTGAAGCCGGTGTTCGGATTCGGCGGACGCGAGGTGCTGATCGCCCGCGACGGCGACCCGAACCTCAGCACGTTGTTCGAGCTGGCGACCCGCGACGGCCGCACCTGGACGATCGCGCAAGAGTTCGTGCCCGCCGCCAAGCTCGGCGACAAACGTATCTTGTTGGTGGACGGCGAGCCGATCGGGGCGGTGATGCGGGTCCCGGCGGAAGGCGAGCTGCGCAACAATTTCCATGCTGGCGGCAGCCCGGCGCTGACGCAGCTCAGCGCCCGCGACCGGGAGATCTGCGCCGCCCTGGGGCCTTTCCTGCGCGAACGGGGCCAGTTCTTCGTCGGCGTCGACGTGCTTGGCGAGTTCCTCACCGAGATCAATGTGACCAGCCCGACCGGCATGCAGGAGATCAATCGCCTCGGCGGCCTCACCGGCGACGAGACCATGCAGGCGAGGTTCTGGGCCGCCCTCGAGCCGCGGCTGCGCTAGCACCGCCGCGCGACCCAAGCCGCGCGAATGATGCTAGATTGAACTCGCCCCCCCGATGTCCAACCCGACTGAGCTCGCGACCCTGGTGCGCGCCGCGATCCCGCGCCTCTACGCATTTGCGTACGTGATGTGCGGCGCGCGTGACGAGGCATTCGTCCACGTCCGCGAGTCGCTTCGCGGGCTCGACCGCGACGCGCTGCTGGCCGCCGAGCGCCCCAACGATTTCCTGCTCGGCAAGCTGGCCCGCGGGATCGAGGAGGCGCTCGGGCGCAAGGCCGACCACAGCTTCGTCATCCTCGACAACTTGCTGCGCAGCGAGGAGACCCAACCGATCGACGCCGAGAAGCCGCCGATCGAGGGCGACCTGAGCCGCCTGCCGGTGCTGCTGTGGGAGCTCAAGCGCACCTGCCTGGCGTCGGTGCTCGGCGCCCTGCCGCCCGGCGTGCGCGTGTCGTTCGTGGTCACCGACCTGTTCGGCTTCCCGCCCGGGGCGGCGGCCGAGCTGCTCGGCATCAAGGAGAGCGCCTTCCGCGTCCGCCTCACCCGCGCCCGCCGCCGCCTGGAAGACTACCTGGCGCCCCGCTGCGGCCACATCGACCGCCACAACCCCTGCTATTGCGAGGGCCGCCTCAACCTGGCCCTCGAGACAGATTTCGTGAGGCTCCCGCCGCACACCGCCGACGTGCCGGCCGCCGCCTACAACGACGAGCCCGAGCACCGCGACATCGCCGAGCTGTACCGCACCCTCCCGCCCATCCAGCCGACCCCCGAGCAGCACGACACGCTCCTGGCCGTGGCCCTCGGCGACGACGTGGTGCCAACATAGTAGAGAATGCCCGCGCGGCGGCCGGTCCCCAAAGTAGTAGGAATGGGCGGCGGGTCGCGAAGAGCGGAGACCTGATTTGAGGACAGGCCACGAGCGCGGACCGATGCGAACCGCCGCGCCGGTGAGGACGCCATCACCTGTCCGCGAGGACAGGTCACCGACTGCGAGGCGCCAACATGGCCTTCAAAGCCGCGCCCGTCCGCGAGGCCAGAGGATGAGACTGCGGCATGTCCCGGAGGACAGGCGAGCCCGAGTTCGCGGCTGCGGTTCGCCTCGCTCGTCGAAGCACGAAAGAAAAGAAATCACTCCGGCTCGTCGCCGAGGACCTGGACGCGCAGGCGGGCGGCCCAGGCGTCGAGGTTGGCGAGGGTGCTCTGCAGCAGCACCGCCGAGGTGCTGAGCTCGCGCAGTCGCTCCTCCAGCAGCTCGCGACCGCGGCGCAGACGGGTCTTGGCGGTGCCGACCGGGATAGAGAGCACCTCGGCCAGCTCGGCCGCGCTGATGCCCTCCCAGTAGTGCAGCTCGAGCACCACCTGGTAGTCGACCGGCAGCCGGCGCAGGCCCTCGAGCAGCAGCCGCTGCTCCTGCCGCGCCGCGACCGCGCTGATCGGCGACGACAGCTCGTGCGCCGAGTCCTCCGCGAAGTCGACCCGCGCCTCGTCGCGTCGCTGCTCGCGGTAGTGCTTGCACAGCACCTTGTAGGCGATGGCGAACAGGTAGCTGCGAAAGGCCGCCTCGTGGCGGAAGCGCTCGCGGCCCTCGAGGCAGGCGAGGAAGGTCCGCTGGATCAGGTCCGGCCCCGCCTCCCCGACCTTGTTGCGGAAGAACCGCGCGATCGCGGCGTAGTGGCGCTGAAACAGGCGCTTGCCCGCCTCTCGATCGCCGCCGCGCCAGGCGTCGACGAGCGCCGCGTCGCTGTCCTCGACCACCGGGCGGCGATGCTAACAGACTGCCGCGAGGGCGGGCCGCGGACCGAAGTCAGCGGCCCCAGGCGCAATCCTGGCGAAGCCGCCGCGACCGGCGAGCGTGTCGTGGGCGGTCGCTCGAGCGGAGGTCACGCGAGCACGTCGCGCGATGGAGCTGCCCGGCGCTCGAGCGCAGATCGGGTCGACTCGAGCGACGCGAGCGATCCCCACGGCGACGACCTCGAAGCTCACCCGGCCCGGCGTCACGGGGCAGGGCGGGGCGACGCGAGGACGAGCGATTTCGCACGTCTCTCTCTCAGGCCGGGGATCTCGGCCCCCAGCGCCATCGCGCGAGCGCGTCCAGGGTCCGCAGCCCCCGGCCCGTTCCCGGCAAGGCCGGGCCGCTTGGCTGCCAGGGGCACCGCGGTCGGGAAGAGCGGCGCGTTCGTGCGCGTACGGGGCCGGGCGTCCGGCGGGGCGTTTCGCAAATGCGGACTTCCTCGCCCGGGATGGCCCCGTCACCATTCCCCGGGTTCGCCGTAGCGAAAAAAGTTCCCAGGGCCGCGATCCAGCGGCCCCCTTCCGGGACAGCACCCTGAAAGCCGGTCGTCATGCCAGGGCTCCGAGACCGAATCCGCGCGTTGTCGTCCTCCTCCTCGGGAGAGCCGACGCTGCAGCACACGCCGGCCGGGGCCACGCCTGACGGGCGGCAGATCGATCCGAACGCGCCCACCCTGATCCCGATCGTGACGGCCGACACCCGGCCGCTCGCCCGTGCGCCGCGCGTCGAGGACGTGCCCCCGCCGGCGAAGATCGGCCGCTTCATCGTCCTGCGCGAGCTCGGGCGCGGCGGCACCGGAGTGGTCTACGCCGCCTTCGACGAGCAGCTCGACCGCAAGGTCGCGGTCAAGCTGCTGCACTCCGAGACCCGCGAGGACGTCGCGCGCGCCCGCCTGATGCGCGAGGCGCAGGCGATGGCCCGGGTGTCGCACGCCAACATCGTCGGCGTCCACGAGGTCGGGACCTTCGGCCGCCAGGTCTACGTGGCGATGGAGTTCGTCCACGGCATGACGCTGCACTCCTGGCTCAAGCGACAGCGGCGCAGCTTCGCCGAGATCGCGGCGATGTTCGTGCAGGCCGGGTCGGGGCTGGCCGCGGCGCACGAGGCCGGGCTGGTCCACCGCGACTTCAAGCCGGCCAACGTGATGGTCGGCAGCGACGGCCGCGCGCGCGTGCTCGACTTCGGCCTGGCCCGCGCCGAGCTCGAGCCCGGGCCGGCACCTGGCCTCGGGGACATGCGACCCGCCGAGGAGCACACCTCCGCGGTCGCCAACCTGCGCTCTCTCGACGCCTCGATCACGGTCACCGGCGTCATGCTCGGCACGCCGGCGTACATGTCCCCCGAGCAGTTCCTCGGCGGCCGCGTCGACGCCCGCGCCGACCAGTTCGCCTTCTGCGTCGCCCTGTTCGAGGCGACCTACCGCGAGCGTCCGTTCAAGGGCGACACCCTGGCCGAGCTGATGTCGAGCGTGCTGGCCGGCCAGGCGCGCGACGTGCCGGCGCCGGCCGGGGTGCCGCGGGCCGTCCGCGCGCTGCTGCTGCGCGGCCTGGCGCGCGACCCCGACGCGCGCTGGCCGAGCATGCGCCCGCTGCTGGCCGAGCTGGCCAAGTTCGCCCGCCCGCCGGCGCGCCGCAGCTGGACGATCGCCGCCGGCGTGGCGGCGACGCTGCTCGGCGGCGGCGTCGGCCTGGCCTATCAGACAGGTGCGTTCGCCGAGGCGTGCAGCGGCGAGGAGCGGCTGTCGGCGGTGTGGAACCACGACGTCCACGAGCGCCTCGCCGACGTCGCGCGGGCGTCGGGCGTGGCCCAGGCCGAGGCGGCGTGGTCGCGCGCGGCCGCGGCGTTCGACGCCTACGGGGCCGAGTGGGCCCAGGCCTACGGCGAGGCGTGCCGGCAGGAGTCGGCCGAGCAGCTCGACCTGCGCATGACCTGCCTGGGCGAGCGGCGCGACCGCCTGGCGGCGGCGATCGACATGTTCGAGCGGCCCGACGACATGCTGGTCGCCAAGGTCGACGAGCTGACGGCCAGCCTGCCGAGCATCGCCCAGTGCAGCGACGACAAGTACCTGCGCGCCAAGGTGCCGCCGCCCGGCCCGGCGGTGGCCGACAAGGTGGCAGCGGCCCGCGCCGAGCTGGCGCGCGCCGACACGCAAGAGCTCGGCGGGCGCTTCGACGAGGCGGTGACGGTGCTGGGCGCCGCCGAGGCGGCCGCGGCCGGGACCGGCTACCTCCCGGTGCAGGCCGAGCTGGCGTTCCGCCGCGGCTCGGTGCGCGAGAACGACGGCGACTACCTCGGCGCGCGCGCCAGCCTCGAGGACGCGTTCTTCCTCGCCATCGCCGCCGGCCACCAGGAGGTGGCGATCGACGCCGCCACGCGCCTGGCCTACGTGGTCGGCCGCCGCCTGTCCGACTCGTTCGCCAGCCGCGACTGGCTCAAGCACGCCGAGATCTACGCGGTCCGCAGCGGCGACCCGATCCGCCGCGCCCGCGCGCTGACGATCCGCGGGGCGATCGCCAACCTCGCGCGCGAGCACGGCGAGGCCCGCAAGGCCCTCACCGAGGCGATGCGCCTCTACCACGAGGCCGGCAAGGAGGACACGGTCGACTTCGCCAGGGCGCTGCGCTTCTACGGCGACCACCTCATCAACAACAGCGAGACGAAGGAAGGCATCGCTCAGCAGGAGCGCGCGCTCGCCATCATGCGCGCCAAGCTCGGGCCGCAGCACCCCGACGTGGCGATGATCCACAACAGCCTCGGCCTGGCCCTCCGCGTCGACGGCCAGTACGAGCGCGCGCTGGCGGTGTTCAAGGAGGCGCTCGACGCCGCGGTCGACCTGCCGAACCAGCGCAACCACGTCTACATGACCCTGTGGGCCAACACGAGCTACACGTACGATGCGATGCAGCAGCTCGAGCTGGCCGAGCCGCCGGTGCGCGAGGCGATCGCCGTGCTCGAGCGCTCGAGCGACCGCCTGCTCGGCGACAGCTACGACATGCACAACACCCTCGGCATGCTGCTGCTCAAGCTGAAGCGCCCGGACGAGGCCGAGGCCGAGCTGGCGGCCACGCTGGCGCGGGCCGAGAAGAGCTGGGGCGCGAGCGACCCGCGGCTGACGCACGTGCTGCTCAGCCTGGCCGAGCTGAACCACCTCGAGGGCCGCCCCGAGGCGGCCGTCGCCTACGCCGAGCGGGCGCTGACGCTGACCCGCCGCGACCCCATCCCGGCCAACGAGCAATGGGAATACTACGCCCTCTGGCACCTGGCGCTGGCGCTGGCCGGCGTCGGCGAGGACGACCGCGCGACCAGGCTGGCCCAGGAGGCCCGCGGCTTCGCGGTCAAGCAGCGCATGGACAGCAAGAAGTGGGTGGGAGAGATCGACGAGTTTCTCACCAAGCAGGCGATGAAGCGCGGAGGCCATCGATGACCGGCCCGACCATCTCCCCCGAGGCCCTGCGCCCGCAGGTCGAGGGCGACTTCGCCAACGAGCGCGTCAAGCAGGCGATCATGGCCAGCCTGTTCGACGAGCCGGTCGCGCCCGGCAAGATCGGCCGCTTCACCGTGCTGCGCGAGCTCGGCCGCGGCGGCACCGGGGTCGTCTACGCCGCCTACGACGAGGAGCTCGAGCGCAAGGTCGCGGTCAAGCTGCTCCACCCCGAGGCCACCGCCGACGTGGTCGAGGCGCGCACCCGCCTGCTGCGCGAGGCCCAGGCGATGGCCCGCCTGTCGCACCCCAACATCGTCAGCGTCCACGAGGTCGGCACCCACCACGAGCAGGTCTACGTCGCCATGGAGTTCGTCCACGGCGTGACCTTGAGTACATGGCTCAAGAGACAGCAAAGGCCGTGGCGCGAGATCGTCGACGTGTTCCGCCAGGCCGCCTCGGGCCTGGCCGCCGCCCACGAGGCCGGGCTGGTCCACCGCGACTTCAAGCCGCAGAACGCGATGGTCGGCGACGACGGCCGCGTGCGCGTGCTCGACTTCGGCCTGGCCCGCGCCGAGAGTGACCCGCACCTGTTCGCCGACCTCGAGCGGACCCGCGAGCAAGGGCTCAGCCTCGGCTCCGGCTCGTCCGCCGGCGCCAGCCTGCGCGCCCTCGACACCTCGCTGACGCTCACCGGCTCGCTGATCGGCACGCCGGCCTACATGGCCCCGGAGCAGTTCCGCGGCGACCGGGCCGACGCCCGCTCCGACCAGTTCGCGCTGTGCGTCGCGCTCTACGAGGCGCTGTTCCGCAGCCGCCCGTTCCCCGGCGACAACCTCTCCGAGCTGATGCGCGCGGTGCTGGCCGGCCACCTGCGCGACCCCGGCAGCGCCAAGGTCCCGCGGGCGCTGCGGGCCGTGGTGCTGCGGGGCCTGCAGATCCGCCCCGAGCACCGCTACCCGTCGATGGACGCGTTCATCGCCGCGATCGACCGCGTGGTCGAGCCGCCGCGCACCGCCTGGCTGGCGGCCGCCGGCCTCACCGCGGCGTTCGCAGCGGTCGGGGTCGGCCTGTCCTATCAGACAGGTGTGGACATCCGGGTGTGCGAGGACCGGGCGCGGCAGGAGATCGCCGAGGTGTGGAACCCGGGCCGCTTCGCCGGCATCGGCGCGTCGCTGCGCGCGGTCGATCCCACGGTCGCGCAGTCGTGGACGGTCGCGCGCCGCCAGTACGACGAGTACGCCGAGCGCTGGATCGAGGTGGCGGCCGACGCTTGCGTGGCCGCCGAGGTCCGCCACGAGCAGTCGCCCGCGCTGTACGAGCTGCGGCGGGCCTGCCTCGGCGATCGCCTGCGCGACTTCAAGGCGGTGCTCGACCTGTTCGGCCGGCCCGATGTGGCGTTCGCGGTGCACGCGTCCGACCTGGTCGCCGGCCTCGAGTCGCCGCAGTCGTGCTCCGACCCGCTCGAGCTGCAGCGCCACGCGACGCCGCCCGGCGACTCCGAGCTGGCGCGCACTCTGGCCGAGCAGCACGCCGCGATCGCCCGCGCCGAGGCCCACCGCCGCGCCGGCAAGTTCACCGAGGCGCTGGCGGTGCTCGACTCGCTGGCGCTGCCCGACGGCCAGCTGCCGCTGCGCGCCGACTACGAGCTGACCCGCGGCCGCGTGCTCGTCAGCAGCGGCCGGCCGAAGGACGCCTTGCTGTCCCTTCAGACAGCTTACTTCGCGGCCCTCGAGTCGGCCCGCGAGCGGGTGGCGATCGCCGCCGCCATCGAGCTGGTCCAGGTCACCGGCGTCCACCTGGCCGACTTCACCGCCGCCGAGCGATGGGTCCGCCACGTCGACGCCCTGCTCGCCCGCGGCGGCGCGCCGCCCCAGCGGGCCGCCCTCGCCGAGGCCCAGGGCCAGGTCGCGCTGGCCACCGGTCGCCACGCCGAGGCCCTCGGCCACTTCGAGCGCGCGATCGCCATGCACGAGGCGGTCGGCTCGTCGCACCTGCCCGAGGTCAGCGTGCTGTTCCGCCTCGCCTCCGACGCGGCCACCAGCCTCGGTCTGCTCGACAAGGCCGAGCAGCACGTCGACCGCGCGCTCGTGACCCTGCGCGAGCGCCTGTGCGACGCGGGCGCGACGACGGCGAAGACGGTCGACTACGACACGCTGATCGCGGCCGGCGACGCGGCCCCGGCCGAAGCCGGCTGCTGCCAGCGCCACCCCGAATTCGCGGCCAGCCTGCGCTCCGCCGGGATGCTGGCGCTGCGCCACGGCCAGGCCGACGCGGCCGCGGCGATCTTCGACCGCGCCCAACAAGGCATCGCCGGCCTGGTGCCCGACGACAGTCACCTCGCGCTGCAGCTGACGAACGGCGCGGTCGAGGCGCTGATGCAGCGCGACGACGTCCCGCAGGCGGTCCGGCTCATCCGCCGCGCGCTGTTCGGGGCGACCAGCGCGGCGGTGGGCCTGCCGATCGACGCGCGCCCGCTGCACCCGGAGCTGTTCAAGCTGCGGGTGTGGCTGGCGCGGGCGCTGCTGCGCCAGGGCGATCTCGCCGGCGCGGAGGCGGAGATCCGCGCCACCGTGGTCGACGCCGAGCGCGCGTGGGGCGACGACGAGCCCTACATCGCCAGCGCGCTCGAGGTGCTCGCCGAGATCCTCGCCAGCTCCGGTCAGACCACCGAGGCAGTGACCGTGGCCGAGCGCGCGTACGCAGTCGCCAGCGCCCGCGGCGAGCTGGTCCAGCCGTCCCTCCGCTACTCCAGCGCGTTCCGCCTGGCCCGCTCGCTGGCCCGCGCCGGCCAGAGCGAGCGCGCCGAACACGTGGCCGAAGAAGCCCGCGCCCTCGCCGCCGCAGCCAGCGACGTCCGCATGGTCGCCGCAGTCGACGCCTGGCTGCTCGCGCGCAAGAGCGGCTAGCCGTTCAGACATGTCCGAAAGGACATGTTTCGGACGCGTGTCCGTGGCACCGATAAAAACCTGTCGCAAAGGACATGTCGGACGGCTGTCCGCCGTTCGCTGCCGCAGATGTCTCAAGAGCCAGCTCCGGTGCGCCCCGAAGCGCAGGCGCAGACGGCGCGACTGTCGGCCGCGGGGAACTGAGTTGCTGCGCCCCGTCGAGCTCGCCTACGCTGAGATGCATGAAGGTCGCCCCGCTCCCGCAGGATGAACCCGAGCGACTGGCGGCGCTGCGCGGCTACGCCGTCCTCGACAGCACGCCCGAGAACGACTTCGACGAGCTGACCCGCTTCGCCTCGGAGCTGTGCGGCACACCGATCGCGCTGGTCAGCCTGGTCGACGCCGGGCGGCAGTGGTTCAAGGCTCGCGTCGGCCTCGACGCCGCCGAGACGCCGCGCGACATCGCCTTCTGCTCGCACGCGATCTTGCAGCGCGGCGTGTTCGAGGTCGAGGACGCGAGCGCCGACCCGCGCTTCGCCGACAACCCGCTGGTGGCGTCGCAGCCGAACATCCGCTTCTACGCCGGCGCCCCGCTGGTCAACGCCGAGGGCTTCGCGCTCGGCACCCTGTGCGTCATCGATCGCGTGCCGCGCCACCTCGACGCGGTGCAGCGCCAGGGCCTCGCGGTGCTCGGTCGTCAGGTGATCGCCCAGCTCGAGCTGCGCCGCCAGCTCGTCGAGCTCGCCCACGCGCGCGACCGGGCCCTCGCCGGCGTGCGCGCGAAGGACGTGTTCCTCGCCACCATGGGCCACGAGCTGCGCACCCCGCTCGGCGGGATCCTCGGCCTCAGCGAGCTGCTGCTCGAGGGCCCCGTCGGCGCGCTCGACGGCAGCGGGGACGACCTGCGGGCGATCCACCGCGCCGGCTCGCACCTGCTCGAGGTCGTCGAAGACATCCTCGGTTATGCCCAGCTCGAGCTCGACCAGCCGCGCCTGCGCTCGCGCCCGTTCGACCTCGGCGAGCTGCTCGCCGACGTCGAGGCGACCGTGCGCCCGCTGCTGCGCGGCCGCGCCGTCGCGCTGAACGTCGCCCGCGGCCCGGCGCCGATCGTCGCCGACCCGACCCGCGTGCGCCAGATCGTCTACAACCTGGTGGCCAACGCGATCCGCTTCACCGAGCGCGGCTCGGTCGAGGTCACGCTCGAGCCCGGCGAGGGCACGATCGCAGTGCGCGTCCGCGACACCGGCGTCGGCATCCCGAGAGACAAGCTGGCCCTGCTGTTCCAGGACTTCTCCCAGGTCCACGGCGACCACGAGGCCGAGCTGCGCGGCTCCGGCCTCGGCCTCGCCATCAGCCGCCGCTACGCACGACTGATGGGCGGCGACATCGTCGCCGAAAGCGAACCCGGCCGCGGCTCGACGTTCACGCTGACGCTCCCCCGCGAGCAATTTTGAAAAAGGCTCATGGGACATGCTCGAAAGAACATGTTCCAGGGGTTAGCTCCGTAGGACCTGCGGGGCTTGCGTGAGCGGTCCAAGGCGGGCAGCGATCGGAGGCGGTGGGTCACAGGCGGGCAACAATCGCCGGCGGCGGTGGGTCGAACGCGGCGGCCAGCCGGCGCCATGTCTCGGCGTGCGCGTCGAACTCGCTCGCGCTCGTGGCTCGCCGCTCCGGGAACGCGGCGGCGAACGCCTCGGCCGCCTGCTCGCGCCGTGCCGTCGTCGCCAGCGCCGCCGCAGCGTACCAGCGGACCGTCCACGTCGCGCTGGCGAGAGCGTCGACCAGAGCCGCTGCGAGCAGCTCGCCCAGCCCGAGTCGATGCGCCGCGACGGCCGCGTGGATCTGCACCACCGGCGAGCGATCGAGCAGCCCCGCACGCACGACCGGCGCCACTTGTTCGCGGTGCGCGGCCGCGTGCCGCAGCGCCTGAAACACCCACCGCCGGACCTCGGCAGACGGATGCTCGGCGAAGCGCGCCACGCAGGCGACGTCGTCCGCGCTCGGCACCACCCCACGGCGCGGCCAATTGCGGCGCCGAAGCGATCGCGTCAGCGGGAGGTCGCGCCACAGGTGCTCGAGCGCCTGCAGCCGGTGCTGCACCCGCGACTTCGCGTCCGCCGGCAGCGCGCGCAGCCCGGCGACGAAGCCTGCATGCCGCCGAAGATCTTCGGCCGAAGGAGCGGGCAACTCGTGCGCCGTCACCGATGCAGTATGGTGCAGCTCCTGGCCTCCGGGCCGGGTACTGAACCGGCTGGAGGAGGCCAACCCTCACGTCGTTCGGATACGACCGGCGTCGACTACCATCGGTGACGCGAGGCGGAGCCTGGGCCGCCTGCTCGCGTCGGGCGTCAATACGGGAACCCGTCCCTGGGGCAGTCGTTGTCGAGAGCTGGCTGCCAACCGGAGGTGCCGAGCAGCATATTATTACCAATGTCGACGACGTTGTAGTTGAGCTGGACGTTGAGAGACGTGAAATTATAGTGATACACGGGAACCCCCGCGTTCGACTCGTGGGTCATGACGCAAGCGCTGACTCCGCCGTTTAGAACCTGGAAGATGAGCCCCAGGCCGCCGCAGACGTCGACCGTGATCTCCTTCTGCGGGACCGGCGACATGAGTGGCGTCAGGTTCTCACACTCCTTGGAGAGCAGAGTCTTGGACGTGATCTGGACGTTGTACGTCCCTTCCGGCTCACCTCTCGCGTAGATCGTCCTCGACGATTCTTTGTAATAAGTCGAGATGATATCGCGGGATGCCGAGCCGATCTTTTCCAGATCAATCGTGATATCCGCGAGGTCCTCACCCATACAAGCCGACGAGGCGAGCAAGAGGAGCGAGGCGAGGCGTGCGCGTCGCCCGGGATGCGACGGGATGGGTCGAAGGGCCGGAATGTGCATGGAGAGGATGGTGTCTGCCTTTTCTTCAGGCCGGCCAGCGACCCTTCGATCGGGCTTGTAGACGGGGCTACTGGCGCAGGGCAATGACTTCCGAGCAAAGGTCCGGGGCCGCCGCCGCTCGTGACCGCGAGATCGCGTCGCTCGCCTCACCTGCGGTCCGCGCGCCGGCGTCAAGCACGGGCCCCCGTCACGGGATGGCCGTGCCGGGAAAGGCACAGGCGGCTATCGTGGGGTGGATGACGGCAGAAGCGCCGGTGGTGCATCCCAAAGGAACATGGGGTCAGGAGCTTCGCTTTCGTACGCCATCTTCGCTAGCTTTTCGCCAATGGCCGCGGAGTGCTTGAAGCCATGGCCCGAGCAGGGGGAGGCAATGATGATGCGCTCACGCTCGGGCAGGCGGTCGAGGATGAACCGCGAATCTGCTGTCGTGGTATAGAGGCAGACCTCGTTCCTGACGCAGTCCGGCGACAGACCGGGCAGGTGCGGGACGACGAAGTCATCGAAGAATTTCTGGACAGCGTGAGGTGGAACCTTCCGGTCGACCGTCTCCGGTGTGGTGTCGTCGTCCACTTCGGTGGCGACCTTGATCCCCTCCTCGAAGCTTCCGAGCGCCGGGAAGCCGTACAGTGTCCCATGGGCGAGTTGCCAGATGAAGACGGGGAAACGCTCGGGCGAGAACCGCTTGTGCGTCCGCGCGTCTCGGGCGCGGAACCAGAGCTGGACCTGGCGCAGCCGCCTGAAGCGACCCGCGAATTCTCGCGGGAGCAACTCGGGCAGCCAGGGGCCCGCCGTCACCACCAATTGATCCGCAGAGTATCGTCCATGGTTACTCGTGACTTCGACGGCGTGTTCGACTTGCCGGAATGATATAACTTCCTCGTGGAAGCGTAGCTTGGCCCCGAGCTCTTGCGCTTGCATGATCTGGGCCTCGATGCAATTCTCCGGGCGCACAAAGCCGCTGACCTGGTCGTAGTAGGCCCTGTCGCGCTCCGAAACCTGGAACGCGGGGAATCTCCGCTGAATATCTTCATGACGGAAAGTTTTGTACCGCAAAGCCTCTTTTCTCGCGATCTTCGCGGTCGATGCGGCAAAGTTTTTCACGCCGTGATGCGCCGCATTCTGGCCCGATTTCGTGAGCACGAGCAGGCCGTTTCGCATGAACAACGGTTTTCCGGTAACGCCCTCGAGCTCGCGCCAGATCTCGTGGGATCGTCTCGCGTACTTTGAATATGCTGGACCCTCGCCACAGGCGAGCCGAGTGATTCGGGAGTCACCGTGGGATGAGCCGTTCTTGTGCGGAGGTTTGTGCTTGTCGATGCCCAGCACACGTGCGCCAAGCCGAGCCAATTGATAGACGGTCGCGGCTCCATGAGCGCCGAGGCCGAGGACGATCACGTCGAATGTAGTCATCGATCACCGCCGGAGAGAGGGTCTTCGAGCGGAGAAGCGGAGCCTTGCCGTCCGGATGTCGCCGCTCGACCTTGAACCATGGCGACAGTCGGGGCGACTTCTACTCAGTGAAAGAGAAAACCATGGCTTGGAGATAGAACATGGTTCGAGACGAACCATGGGTTCTTTAGGGAGTGCGTGATGCCCCCGCGAGCTCATCGCCCGGATCTGCGCGGGTGGCGCGCGGCCTGCACCCGTTTCAGGGCTCGTTCGCCGGAGCCGGCGCGTACAGCGAGAGCCGCGATAGCTCGGATCGACCCGCAGGGGCACCTCGAGCGACGGCAGCGCCCGCTGCAACGCCCGCGCTGTTCGCCCGGTAATGACACGCCGTCAATGACGCGAAACAGCGCCTGTGCCAGGGGTTCGGGGAAGGGCCGGCCGCGAATTAGAGGCGAGATGGGTGCGAGGAACGAGCGCCAATCCTGCCGGTTAACTCGCAGCCGGTCCTTCCCCGGACCCCCGCGAGGCGCAGTCGGCAATTCGCGAAGCATGACAGGAGGATCGTCGAAGCACGAACGACAATCGCGCAAGTATGCCAAGCCGCCTCACTCCGGAGCCGGCGCGTACAGCGAGAGCCCGCGATAGTTCGGATCGACCCGCAGCGGCACCTTCAGCGAAGGCAGCGCCCGCTGCTCGCAAGCCGTGCGCTCGCACAGCCTGCAGCTCACCCCGACCGGCGTCACCAGCCCCGGATTGTGAAGATCGACCCCGTCCGCGTACACCAACCGCGGCGCGTGTTCGACCGTACATCCGAGGCCGATCGCCTGGACCGGCTGTTGCGCGTGATATCCCCCCGAGTCTTTCTGAATCGTGCGAGCGATACAAAAAAAGCTCGCGCCTTCGGGCATGCGCGACACCTGCACGCGGATCATCCCCGGCGTCTGGAACGCGCTGAAGATGTTCCAGCGCGGGCACACCCCCGCGTAGCGGGCGAAGCGGATCCCGCTGGCCGAGAAGCGCTTGGAAATGTTGCCCGCCACGTCGATGCGCACCATGTGGAACGGCACCCCTTCCTGCGTCGGCCGGCGCAGCGACGTCAGGCGGTGGCACGTCTGCTCGAAGCCCACCCCGAAGCGGCGGCCGAGCACGTCGATGTCGTAGCGCAGCTCTTCGGCCGCGCGCAGGAACTCCGCGTAGGGCATCCACACCGCCCCCGCGAAGTAGTTCGCCAGCGCCACGCGGGCCAGCGCGCGGCTCTCGGGGCTGGTGAGCAACGGGTCGCGGCCCAGGCCGTCGAGCACGTCCGCGTGGGCGATGAGCGCCACCTGGGCCGCCAGCTGGAACAGCCGCGAGCGCGTCGGCAGCAGCTCCGACAGCGTCAGGACCCGGCTCTGCGGATCGAAGCGCCGCAGCGCCGCGCCCGGCTGCCCGCAGCGGGCGATCTCCACCCGCACCTCGCACGCGCGCGCCAGGTGGCGGACCAGCGCGCCGAAGCGGTCGAGCTCCCCGAGCCTCGCCTCGCGCCGCAGCTGCTCGGCCCGCTCCTCGAGCGCCGGGAAGTAGTTCATCTGCTGCTGCAGCAGGTCGCTGACCTCCTCGCTCGGCAGCGACGAGCGCGACGCGCCGCCGGCCTCGTCGCCCGCCTCGAGCCGCGACGACAACGCGTCGGTCGCCCCCTGCGCCCCGCGGTACGCCCGGTACAGCTGCAGCACCGCCCGCGCCGCCGCCGGGCTCGCCGACGCGACCTCGCGGATCTCCGTGTTCGTCAGCGGCGCCTCCTCGAACAGCGGGTCGGCGAACACCTCGAGCAGGTCGTGCACCAGCCGCGCGTCGTCCTCGCCGGCGAACGAGGCGAGGTCGACCGCGAGCACCCGCGCCAGCCGGATGAGCAGCGGCGCGGGCAGGGCCCGCTTGTCGTGCTCGAGCAGATTCAAGTACGACGGCGAGACGTCGAGCCGCTGGGCCAGCTCGGCCTGCGACAGCCCGGCGCAGCGGCGCAGGCTCCGGATCTTCGCGCCGAATCGCGGGGCGTCGCGGGCGCCCGCGGCGGGCTTCCGGGGTGCGCTCATTGACACGATTTACAGCATGACATCCATGTGTCGACAACGGTGAAATGCCGTTGCAACCCTTACAGCTGCGCCTGATTGAGCGGTGCGCCGACTCGGTCCATTGTCACGGCGTCGATGCAGCGGCTCTCCACACCCCCCGGCGTGATCCTGCGCGGCCCCCGCGTCACCGGTGATTCCACCGTTCTGAGCCATGAGGCCCTGACCTTCGTGGCCGAGCTGCAGCGCCGGTTCGGGCCCCGCTTCGCCGGCGAATTGGTGGCACGGCAGGCCCGTCAGAGCCGCCTCGACCGCGGCGAGCAGCTGGACTTCGCCCGCGACACGCGAGACCTGCGCGAGGCCGCGTGGACCTGCGCGCCTGTCCCCGAGGACATCCTCGACCGGCGCGTCGAGATCACCGGCCCGGTCGACCGCAAGATGATCATCAACGCCCTCAACTCGGGGGCGCGCGTGTTCATGGCCGACTTCGAGGACGCGACCGCGCCGACGCTCCACAACCTGGTCGACGGCCAGCGCAACCTGATCGACGCCGTGCGGCGGGAGATCCGCCTCGAGCAGGGCGGCAAGCTCTACCAGCTGGCTGAAGAGACAGCCGCGCTGTTCGTCCGCCCGCGCGGGTTCCACCTGCCCGAGGCGCACGTGCTCGTCGACGACGCGCCAGCCCGCGGCTGCCTGGTCGACTTCGGCCTCTACGCCTTCCACAACGCGGCCGAGCGACGGTGCCGCGGCCTCGGCACCTACGTCTACCTGCCCAAGCTCGAGAGCGCCGACGAGGCGCGCGTGTGGGCCGACGTGCTGCGCGCCAGCGAGGAATGGCTCGGCCTGCCGACCGGCACGATCCGCGCCACCGTGCTGATCGAGACCCTGCCGGCCGCCTTTCAGATGCACGAGATCCTCCACGCCCTGCGCGAGCGCTCGGCGGGGCTCAACTGCGGCCGCTGGGACTACATCTTCAGCTTCATCAAGCGCCGCCAGGGCGACCCCGCCGCGCTGCTGCCCGACCGCGCGCTGGTGACGATGGACCGCGGCTTCCTCCGCGCCTACTCGCAGCTGCTGATCCAGACCTGCCACCGCCGCGGCGTGCACGCGATCGGCGGCATGGCGGCCTACATCCCGATCAAAAACGACCAGGTGCGCAACGCCGAGGCGATCGCCAGAGTCCGCGCCGACAAGGAGCGCGAGGTGCGAGACGGCCACGACGGCACCTGGGTCGCGCACCCCGGCCTGGTGCCGATCGCCCGCGAAGTGTTCGACGCCCACATGCCCGGGCCGAACCAGATCTGCCGCGTCCGCGAAGACGTGCAGGTGCTGGCCGCCGACCTGCTGGCCGTCCCCTACGGCCCGCGCACGGCCGAGGGCCTGCGCCGCAACATCGCCGTCGGCGTGCAGTACATCGAGGCCTGGCTGCGCGGCGTCGGCTGCGTGCCGCTCTACGACCTGATGGAGGACGCCGCGACCGCCGAGATCTCCCGCGCCCAGGTGTGGCAGTGGCTCAAGTTCTCCGCCACCCTCGAGGACGGCACCGCCCTCGACTTCCCGCGCGTGCGCGAGGCGATCGACGCCGTCGTGGCCGAGCTCCGCGCCGAGATGGGCCACGAGCGCTACGCCGCCGGCCGCTTCGCCGCCGCCCGCGCCTTGTTCGAGCGCCTCGTCGCCGCCGAGCGCTGCGAAGAATTTTTGACGCTGCCCGCCTACGAGGCCCTCGTCGCCGACGACGTGACCGCGGCGGAGCCCGACCTCGCCGCTCAGTGACATGACCCGAGAGACATACGCGCCGGGCCGTCTGCGCCTGCGCGGTGCTCTCTACCCATTCGACAAGACTTCGGCGATCCGATCGCCGGGGAGAGGACAGCCATGGACATCGTGCATCCGCAATCGAGCCCGATCCTTCGCCCGTACAGCCGCGCCGACGTCGAGCGTCTGCGCGGCTCCTTCACGATCCGCCACACCCTCGCCGAGCTCGGGGCCGCCCGCCTGCGCGAGCTCCTCGCCGGCCGTTCGTTCGTGCCCGCGCTCGGGGCGATGACCGGCAACATGGCGGTGCAGCACGTCAAGGCCGGGCTCGAGGCGATCTACGTGTCCGGCTGGCAGGTCGCCGCCGACGCCAACCTCGCCGGCCAGACCTACCCCGACCAGAGCCTCTATCCCTGCAACAGCGTGCCGGCGCTGGTCGAGCGCATCAACCACGCGCTCTTGCGGGCCGACCAGATCGAGAGCGCCGAGGGCCACAAGGGCCGGCGCTACTGGCTGGCGCCGATCGTCGCCGACGCCGAGGCCGGCTTCGGCGGGCCGCTGCACGCCTATGAATTGACGAAGGCGATGATCGCCGCCGGCGCCGCGGCCGTTCACTTCGAGGACCAGCTCGCCTCCGAGAAGAAGTGCGGCCACCTCGGCGGCAAGGTGCTGGTGCCGACCAGCCAGTTCGTGCGCACCTTGACCGCGGCCCGCCTGGCCGCCGACGTGCTCGACGTGCCGACCCTGATCGTCGCCCGCACCGACGCCGACGCCGCCAAGCTGATCACTTCGGACGTCGACCCGCGCGACCGCGAGTTCATCACGTCGGCCGAGCGCACGCCCGAGGGGTTTTTCCGGATCCGCGGCGGCCTGGAGGCTGCGATCGCCCGCGCCCGCGCCTACGCGCCGCACGCCGACCTGGTGTGGTGCGAGACCTCGACGCCCGACCTGGCCCAGGCCCGCCGCTTCGCCGAGGCGGTGCTCGCCGAGCACCCCGGCAAGTGGCTCGCCTACAACTGCTCGCCGTCGTTCAACTGGAAAAAGCACCTCGGCGAATCGACGCTGCGCACGTTCCAGCGCGAGCTCGGGGCGATGGGCTACAAGTTCCAGTTCGTCACCCTCGCCGGCTTCCACGCCCTGAACCACGGGGTGTTCGAGCTGGCCCGCCGCTACCGCGTCGACGGCATGGCCGCCTACGCCGCGCTGCAGGAGGCAGAGTTCGCGGCGGAGGTCCACGGCTACACCGCGACCCGCCACCAGCGCGAGGTCGGCACCGGCTATTTCGATGCGGTCGCCGAGATCATCTCCGGCGGCGACACCTCGACCCTGGCCCTCGATGACAGCACCGAGGCCCACCAATTCCACGACCCGCCCCGGCCGCGCGCGATCGCCTCGTGAGCGCTGCGGCTCCCGCGGGCGCACGGGCTCGAGCCCGTCGCCTCTTCCGCGGCTTCGCCGGCCGTCGTATCGTGCGCATATGATGCTGCGACTCAGCCTCGCCGCCGCCCTCAGCCTGATCGGCTGCGGCGACAAATCGCAGGACACGGACACGGGCGGCGAGGCGCCCACGAGCGAGCAGTGCCTGGCGGAATCACAGCAGACCGGATGCGAGGCGCTCGGCTGCCGCTGGCAAGAGACGCTCCTCGTCCCTGACGAGACCAATTGCGCGACCAGCCCGGGCCCCGAGCGCTGCTTCACCCTCGCGGGCCAGTCGGTCGGTCAGGCGTCGGAGCCGCACGCCTATTATCGAATCGACGGCCAGAAGATCGAGTACATGATCCACGCCTACGATTGTGCCGAGCCGCTCGGCTGGCATGAATGCGGCGACGAAGCCGAGACCCCGGCCGGCTGCGCGTGCCTGTGCGGGACGATGGTCGACGGCGAGCCGGTGCGCTGCGGCGCGAGCCCGCTGTGCGACGGCTAGCCGCGCGCAAACGCGCAGGTCGGCCGCGAACCGGGCGTACGACGGCGCGCGGCGCTTATTCAACCGGTGTTGATCCGCGCTGGAACAAGCTCGTGCAGTACAAGACTTCGCATGCAGCAACAACTCGTCCTCGATGACTTCAACCTGGGCGCCGCCGAGCGCCGCCTCTGCACCACCGCCCTCGAGCGCGCCGGCAACATCGTCGGGGCCGCCCAGCTCCTCGGCATCACCCGCCACTCCATGAAGCGCCGTATTATTAAACTCGGCATCGACTGGCCGCGCCGCGTGACCGCCCCGGTGGTGTCCGTCAGCTGACCCGGGCGCGCAGATCCGCGCTCGTCTTCGCTTACGCCTATTCGCTGGATTCGCCGACCGCTCCTCCGCGCATTCGCTGGCGCGCGATGGACCCGTCGATCGCGGTATCGATGGTCGGCGTCGATCAATACGCATGACTTGATGGTCACTCATTAAAGTTAGCAGAGCATAAAATCATCGTTGTCTCCCGAGCCGGGCGTGCGAGGGCCGCGAAGCGGTCTCGCAGTCCTCCGCCCGCCGCTCCCGGCTCGGGACAGATGCGACCTCGCCGATCGGCGGGGCCGCACCAATTTCATTGGGTCCGATTTATGCGTCGCGTTCGCAGCGGACGTCGAGCAGGACGAAGCGGTCGCCGCCGCGGACGAGCTCGAGGCCGCGGCGGAGCGCCTCGGGCACCGCGTCGGGGCGATCGACGCGTACGCCGACGCCGCCGCAGGCGCTGGCGATCTGGTCGTACGCCGGGTCGGCCCCGAGGTCGCACAGCGCGAAGTTGTTGGTCGCCTGGGCGTGGCCGCCGGGGAAGTCGCCGCGGGTCGACTTGCGGATGGTGCTCCACGCGCAATCGTTGAACACCACGATGAGGATCGGCAGGCGGTGCGCCGCCGCGGCGTGCAGCGCCGACAGCGGGGTGTTGAACAAAAAGCTGCCGTCGCCGACCGCCGCGATCACGGTGCGGTCGGGGCGGGCCATCTTGGCGCCGAGGGCCGCCCCGAGGGCCCAGCCGAGGCCGCTGGCGATCGAGTTCTCGAACCAGCTGTCGGGCAGCCGGCGCGGCACCAGCAGCGGGTCGAGCGGGTACTCATTGAAGATCACGACCTCGTCGTCGACCGCCTGACCGACGCAGCGCGACAGCCAGCGCTTGGTGATCGCGGGGCGGTGGGCGTCGGTGTCGGCGGCGACGCGGGCGTTGGCGAACGCCACCTCGTGCTCGATGCGCAGCGCCCCGCGGCGGGCGACCACGTCGGGGACCGGGTCGGCGTCGAGCAGGCGGGTGAGCAGGCGCAGGCTCTCGGCCGGATCGCCGGGCAGCGCCAGGTCGCTGGGGAAGCCGCGCAGCGGCAGGTCGGAGAACAGCGGGTCGACGCCGATCTGCACGATCGGCGGCACCTGTCCGTGCGGCAAGGCGACGAACGCGGGGATGAACGGCACCGGGTCCTCGACCGCGAGGATCAGGTCGGCCTGCGGCACCTGCGTGCCCGGGTCGAAGCCGAGGTGGACCGGACAGTGCGTCGCCAGGTTGAAGAAATTGCGCTTGCCGAACTCGACCACGCCGATGCCGTGGCGGGTCGCCAGCTGCCACAGCGCCTCGGGCCCGCCGCGGTAGCGCCCGAGCTCGGCGGTGAGGATCAGCGGCCGCTTGGCGTTGCGGATCGCGTGGGCCACGCGGGCGAGCGCGACCGCGTCGGGGCGGGCCGGCGGGTTCGGGCGCAGCCGCGGCCGCGGCGACACCGGCGCGTGGCTGGCCGGCGCGCACAGGACCTCCTTGGGCAGCGTGAGGTAGACCGGGCCCGCGGGGTCGCTGTCGGCGATCGCCAGGGCGCGGTCGACCGCGACCTCGAGGTGATCGGCGGTGGCCAGGCGATAGTCCCACTTGGTGAACTCGCGGAAGTAGGCGGCCTGGTCGAAGCTGTCCTGGCCCCATTGCACGAAGTTGGTGCGGTGGCCGGGGACCGCCGGCGAATCGGTGTAGGGCGTGAGGCCGGCCATCACCAGCATCGGCACGCGCGCGCGGCGGGCGTTGATCAGGCCGAGGCCCGAATTGGCGGTGCCCACATTGACGTGGGCCATGACCGCGGGGACCTGTCCCGAGAGCAATTGATAGCCGTGGGCCATGGCGATCGCGGTGTTCTCGTGGGCGGCCGCGACCACGCGCGGGGCCGGGGCGCCGGGGCGCGCGAGGGCCTCGATGAGCGGGGTGAAGTCGGTGCCCGAGTTGCTGAACAGGCACGGGACGTCGCGGCGGTGCAATTGCTCGAGCAGCGCCTCGGCGACGGTGGTCGCGTTGCCGACGGTCGGCGGCGCGGGCGGCAGGGCCAGCGCCTGCGGGGCGCGGGCGCGGGCGCGGCGGAGGAACGGCGCCAGCGCGGCGTTGAAGGCCTCGGCGCGGTCGAGGTTGCAGAAGTGGCCGCCGCCGGCGAGCACCCGCAGCTCCGCCATCGGCACGCGCGCGAACAGGTCGAGCAGCAGCGGGTCGACCGGCGTGATGCGGTCGTCGCTGCCGCCGACGAGCAGCACCGGCACGTCGATCCGCGGCAACAGGTCGCGGTAGTCGACCTGGAACATCGCGTGCCACGACTGCAGGAACACGTCGCGGTCCTTGCCGCCCTCGATAGCGATCGCGGCGTCGACGAGCTCGCGCGGGGCGTCGCTCGCGTACAGGTTCGGCATGTCCATGGCGGCGCTCTCGGCCATCGACATGCGGTTCAGCTTGTCCTGCATCCACGCCCGCCGCGCCTCGGCCTGCGGGTGGAAGCACCACGTGCCCGCCAGGGTCAGCGACTGGACCCGCTCCGGCGCGCGCGAGAAGATCTCCTGGGCCACCACGCCGCCCATCGACAGTCCGACGAAGTGGGCCCGGTAGAACCCTGCCTCTTCGACGAGGTCGATGGCGTCGTCGGCGAAGTTCTGGATCGAGATCTCGGGCCGGTCGGCGCTGAAGCTGCGGGCGTGGCCGCGCATGTCGAAGGTCAGCGTGCTGTAGCGCGCCCGCAGGGCCTCGACCTGGGGTCGCCATGAGCTGTGGTCGCCGCCGACGGCGTGGAGGAAAACGACGAGCTCGTCGCCCCCCTGGGTGAGCGCGGTGTGGATACGGGGCATCGGCCCGCGAGGGTAATGCGGTAGGCGGAGGTGGGCAAACCATGCGACAATGCCGCAGCTGACGAGAGGGCGCCCGGAACACCGTTCACCATGGCCCCGGGGATCCACGATACCGCGCTCCAGACCACCGGCCTGGCCGGTGCGCCGACGCTGGGCGACCCGGTGGTGTCGTCGGCGATCGAGCCGTCGACCACGGTCGCGGGCGGCAAGCTCGGCCGCTTCATGATCTTGGAGCCGCTCGGCTCGGGGGCGATGGGGGTGGTCTACACCGCCTACGACGAGACCCTCGACCGCAAGGTCGCGGTCAAGGTGCTGCGCGACACCGGCGAGAGCGCGCAGCGTCGGCTGCTGCGCGAGGCGCAGGCGATGGCGCGCGTCTCGCACCCGAACGTGGTCACCGTGCTCGAGGCCGGCGTGGCCGGCGGGCAGGTCTACGTGGCGATGGAGTTCATCCGCGGGCAGACGCTCGGCGCGTGGCTGCAGGCGGGGCCGCGCGGCTGGGCGGAGGTGGTCGAGGTGTTCGTGCAGGCCGGGCGCGGGCTGGCGGCGGCGCACGCGGCCGGCCTGGTCCATCGCGACTTCAAGCCGAGCAACGTGATGATCGACGACGCCGGGCGGGTGCGGGTGCTGGACTTCGGGCTGGTGCGCGCGGCCGTGCCGGAGGTGACGCGCGGGGTGCCGGGCTCGGGGGCGAGCAACAGCAACGGCAACAGCAAGCTCGACATGCACCTGACGCACGACGACCAGATCGTCGGCACGCCGGCTTACATGGCGCCGGAGCACTGGCGCGGCCTGTCCCCCGAGCCAGCCGCCGATCAGTTCAGCTTCTGCGTCGCGCTGTACGAGTCGCTGTACGGGGTGGCGCCTTTTCCCTACGGCGACGCGGCCGAGCTGGTGCTCAAGGTGCTGCACGGGCAGGCGAGCGAGCCGCCGCGCAAGCGCGGGCTGCCGGCCTGGCTGGCGCCGGTGGTGATGCGCGGTCTGAAGAATGCCCCAAAGGACAGGTACCCGGGGATGCCGGCGCTGCTGTCCGCGCTCGACCGCGGGCGCGCCCGCGGACGCCGGCGCTGGGTGGTCGCGGCGGTGCTGGCCGGGACGGTGGTGGCCGGCACCGGGGTCGTGTTCGCACGGACCGGCGACGACGAAACCTGCACCGGCGCGCCGGAGGAGCTGGCGCAGGTGTGGGGACAAGCGCAGCGCGACGCGGTGGCCACCGCGCTCGGGGCGGCCGCTCCGGGTTACGCGTCGGTGGTGTGGCCGCGCGTGCAGGAGGAGCTCGACCGCTACGCGGCCGGCTGGGGCGCGGCCCATCGCGAGGCCTGCCTCGCGCATCGCCACGGCGAGCGCTCCGGCGCCCTGCTCGACCAACAGATGCGCTGCCTCGACCAGCGCCGCGGCGCGCTCGCCGAGACCGTCGCCACGCTGGCGGCCGCCGACGCCGACGTGGCCCTGCGCGCGCTCGAGGTCGCGGGCGACCTGCCGCCGCTCGAGGCCTGCCGCAACCTCGAGGCGCTGTCGTCCGAGCAGCCGCCGCCCGACGACCCCGACAGCGCGGCGCGGGTGGCCGAGCTGCGCGGGCAGATGACGCAGGCGCAGGTGCTGGCGCGCTCGGGTCGACTGCCGGACGCGCTGGCGCGGGCGCACGAGATCGTGACCGCGAGCGAGGCGCTGGAGTACCCGCCGGTCCGCGCCGAGGCGCTGCTGCTGCGCAGCAGGCTCGAGCTGCACCTGCCCGATCAGACAGGTGAGGAGGTCGACCGGTTGACGCGGGCGATCAGCGCCGGCTTCGAGGCGCGCGCCGACGCGATCGCGGCCGAGGCGCTGGCGCTGCGGATCTACGCGCTCGCGCGCCAGCCCGACCAGGTCGCGCGCGCGCTGGCCGACGAGCCGCTGGCGTTGGCGCTGGCCGACCGCAGCCCGACGCCGGCGGCGCTGCGCGGGCTCGTGCTCAACAACATCGGCACCGCCTATCTGGCCCGGCAGGAGCCGGCGCAGGCGCGGCGCTACTTCACCGAGGCGCTGGCGGTGCGCGAGGTGGCGCTCGGCAGCGAGGATCTCGAGGTGGCCTACACTCTGGCGAACCTGGCGGTGGCCAGCGACCCGGGGCCGGAGCGCGAGCGCCTGCTCGCGCGCGCAGTGGCGACCTTCGAGCTGGCGCTGGGGCCCGCGCACCCGGAGACCATCGAGGGCCGGCTGGCCGCGGCGCACCTCGTCGACTTCGCGGCGGGCCAGAACCTGCTGCGCCCCGGCTGCGCGGCGCTCGACCGCTTCCTCCCCGGCAACGCGGTCGGCCGCGCGCGCTGCCTCCTTTATCTGGGGCGCCTCGCGCTCGAGCTCGGCGACGAGGAGGAGGCGGAGCTCGCGTTCGGGGCCGGGGCGGCGCTCGTCGACGATGCACGCTCGGGCCCGCAGCTGACCGAGTTCGAGGTCGCGGCCCTGATCGGCTACGCGGCGCTGGCCACCCGCACCCACGAGGCGGCGGTGCGCAGGATCGAGGCGACCTTGAAGACGCTTCCGCAGGCGTGGTGGTCGCGCGCCGACGCGGCCGAGCTGCGATCGATCCTCGGCCTCAACTTGCTCGCGGCCGGGCGGCCGGAGCAGGCGCGTGACAGCTTCGTAATCTCCGTCGCGGACTACGTCGGGCTCATCGACTCGGAGCCGCGATTCGGCGCTGCGCTGGCGCGGACCCGGCGGGGGCTGGTCGAAGCGTTGGTGGCGCTGGACCTCGCCCAGTCGCCGGAAGCCCGCGCGAGCCTCGCGGCCTCGCTCGATTTTTATCGCAGCGCCGGGCTCAGCTTTGGGCGACAGTTGGCTCGGACCGAGCGGTTGGTAGCCTCGACGGGCACCCCGACCGCGATCGGCCCATAAAGTGGGCGGACATCGGAGGCGGAGCCGACATGTACAAGAGGACATATCACTGGATCTTGGCGGGGACCGTGGCGCTGGCCGCGGGTTGTGACGAGGGCGCGCCAGCCGGCGACGACGATATCGCGCTGCGGCCGTACGCGTGCCCGACCTGGAAGTGCGGCTTCAACTCGGCCGAGGTGAACGGCAGAGCGATCCGCGAGCTCAACCTCGACGGCGCTCCCAACGGCGATGGCATGCGGATCGTCGGCTTCGTCGCGCCCCTCGGCCTGCTCGGCAACTATCACCTGACGGTCGAGAACGACGCGCTGGTCGCCCGCAACCCGAGCGGCCAGACCTTGAAGGGGCTGCAGCTGGTCGGCGCGACGATCCTGGTCCAGGCGCCGGGGCTGTTGGCGCTACCGGTGCCGATCTCGGTGCTCGGCTACCAGGAGATCGATTCGTGGGCCGAGGGCGCGCCGAAGGTGCCGACCTACGCGCTCCTCTACCCCGACCTGGCGGCGCTGCTCGGCCTGCGCAACGTCTGTAGCGGCAACCTGCTCGACACCCTCGCCAGCGCGGCGACGGTGATCGGCGGCGAGACCTACGACCTCGAGGACAAGACGGTGAACGCGGGCAAATCGCGGTGGTTGACGATCGCCTGCGCCGGCTCGGCCGCGGCCAAGATGCGCCTGCTCGGCTACGGCCCGCAGTCGAGCGCGACCACGCCGGCGCAGCGGCAGGCGACGCTCAAGATGGTCACCGCCGACTACTGCGGCGGCGGCGAGAGCTACACGCAGAACGGCACCGAGGTCCACTGGGCCAACGCCGGGGGCACCGTCGCGCCGGAGTCGGGCCAGCTCGGCGACGTCGAGGCGGTGTGGACCGAGGACGGCGCGCTGTGCCTCGGGGCGCCGCGCATCGCCGGCACCGTGACGGACTGTAGCCTGCCGAGCTGCGCCGGCCTGTCGGTCGGCGACGGCGAGTGGGTCACCTACACGCCTTGACGTGGCTCACGGGGCATGCTCCGAAGAGCATGCCCTCGAGGACATGATTTTCAGGACATGAACATCAGGGCATGTCCTGACGGCGCGGCCGGATCTCGGCTCACGGCACGCGGGCGATGATCGCCAGCGGGCCGCCGCCGAGCGGGCCGTGGTGTTCGGCGCGGGTGCTGACGTAGATGCAGGGGTCGCCGACGACGCTGGCGAGCACGGCCGCGAGGGCGCCGCGCGAGTGGCGGGTGTCGTCGATGTCGTCGTCGGACAGCATGGTGTGCCGGCGGCCGCGGATCGAGCCGCGGGGGTCGGCCTCGGACTTGGCGAACACCCCGAGCACGTGGGCGCGCTGCTCGGGAGCCAGCTGGCCGCCGGTGACGGGCAAGCCGAGCTCGGCGAGCAGGGCGCGGACTGCGTCGACGTCGAGGATGTCCTTGAGCACGGTGTGGCCGACGACGAGGTCGCCGGTGGCGCGGTCGCTGTTGCCGAACATCAGGATCTCCGTGCGCTGCAGGCCTGGCTTGGCCGAGCACGAGGCGACGCCGGAGTAGAGCGACCAGTCGTCGCAGACGACGTCGTCGGACAGGTCGGGGCGGGCGACCTCGCCGAGGGCGAGGGCGACGCCGAGGGCGCTGGCGGCCCGCGAGTGGACCATGTCGTTGCGCAGCGGGGCGCCGGCGCGGCGGGCGGCGAGGGCGGCCTCGTGGTCGGCCTTGGGGATCGCGCCCTTCATCTGCACGAGGTGGACGTCGGCGGGCGCGAGGCGGAGCTCGCCGGCCAGCTCGGCGACCGCGCGGGCGGTCTCCTCGATCTGCGGCATCCGCCCGATCTCCGCCGGCGTGAACGGCCGCGTGTGAGCTGTCCCGACGACCAGGCGCTTCGGGCCAGGTGCTTCGGACCAGGCGCCCGAGCGGGCGAACGCGACCACGTGCGGCGAGACCACTCCCTCGGTGCCGCCCGACAGCGAGAACACCACGCGGTCCTGCACGCGCGCGGGCGGCAGGCCGAGGCGCGGGGCCAGCAGGTCCTCGAGCGCGCGCATGGCGAGGTCGCGGGTGAAGTCGTTGCGGCCGCCGTTGCCCTCGGTCTTGCCGAGGACGCACACCAGCTCGTCGGCGCGGACGGCCCCGTCGTCGAGCAGGGCTTGCAGGCCGCGGACGTCGGCGGGGCCGTCGGTGGGCAGCTTGAAGGCGTCGACGCGCATCAGAACAGCACCGCGCGCAGCTGGGCGCCGAGGCGCTTGCGGATGTCGATCTTGAACACGTCGCCGTGGGCCATCTCGGTCGGCTCCTTCATGGTGGCGAGGGCCTCGACGACCTCCTCGGAGTTGGCGGTGAGGACGGTGACGGGGCCCTCGACTGCGAGCGGGAAGTCGTGCCAGGTGCCCTCGTGGATCATGATGCCGCTGCCGGGCGGGAGGACGAAGCAGCGCACGTCGTCGAGGTCGGGGGTGTCCATGCCGCGCTGGTGGGTCGGCTTGCCGAGGACCATGGCGAACGGCTGGTCGCCGAGGCCGACGAACAGCTGGGTCATGTTCATGTGGCGCTCGAGCCAGGTGACCTCGGCGGGGCGCCGATGGATGCGGGCCGAGCGGATGACGCAGCGGCCGTTGCACTTGAACGCGAAGTTGTGGCCCTCTTCGACTGCGCCCTTGTAGAAGGGGATGCCGAGGCCGGCCTGGGGGACCTCGGTGCCGATGTAGAGGCCGTAGTCGGCCACGGCCTCGCGGGAGGCGGGGACGACGGGGACCTCGATGTCGCGGACGGCTTGCATGACCCGTTCATCTTGCCATGGGGCCGCGCGGCGAAGCAATCCGCGGGGGGGCGGGGCCTCGATTCACGGGCGCGAAAGGAGTGCGCACCGGCGCGGCGCGGGCCCGGCGCGGCTCTTGTCCCGGTCCGGGGACCAGCCCCTCGGCGCCGCCATCGCTCGCTCCCTCGCCGTGTTTGCACTTTCTTGGTGACTTGTCGTCCTCGGCCGCGCGAGAGGCTGCGAGCTGTCCTCGGGGACAGGCGAACCCGTCACGAGCTGCTCGCGCTCGGGTCGGGGATGGTGAAGCGGAACACGGTCCCGCGACCTGGCGCACTCTCGACCCAGATCCGTCCTCCGTGCGCCTCGACGATGCCCTTGGCGATCGTCAATCCCAGACCGGCGCCGGCGCGGGAGGCCCGTTTGGCCTGCCAGTAGCGGTCGAAGACGTGGGGCAAGGCCTCTGCGTCGATTCCGCGGCCCGAGTCCTCGACCGCGATCTCCACCTCGCCGCCGGAGCGGCGGGCCTGCAGGCTCACTCGACCGGGGGGCGGCGTGAACTTGAGCGCGTTGTCCAGCAGGTTCAATAGTACTTGCATGAGTCGGCTGCGATCGCCGCTCACCTCCAGGCTGTCTTCGGCGACCTCATAGTCGAGGACGATCCCGAGCTCCGCGGCGCGCGGCTGCATGAGCTCGACGACGCCGCGGAACAGCGCGGCGAAGTCCACCCGCGAGCGCTCGATGGCGAGGGTGCCCGACTCGATGCGGGAGGCGTCGAGGAGATCGCGGATGAGGTATTCCGTCGCCTCTGCCGAGCGCTTGATGACTGCGACTCGCCGGGCGCGGTCCTCCTCGGAGAGGCCGGGCCGCTCGAGGCGGGCCACGCCCAGCAAGATCGTGCTGATGAAATTGCGCAGGTCATGGGCGACGACGGCGAGCGTCTCGTCGCGCTGGCGGGTGGCTCGCTCCGCCTGCACCCGCAGCTCGCGCTCGGCGTCGAGCAGCCGCTCGCGGTCGGCTTCGGCCTGCTTCAGCGGCGTGATGTCCTCGAGCGTGCCGGCGTAGCCGACCGGGACGCCGTCGACGAACATCGGCGCCGCGCGGCCGCTCACCCACACCACGCGACCATCTCGATGCAGGAAGCGGTAGGTCTGGAACCACGCCTGCCTCGCCTCTGCGGCCTCGTACCACGACGACACGACGCGGGCCCGATCGTCGGGATGGATCGCCTCCGTCCAGCCCCGGTCATGGGCATCGGCCAGGTCCAGGCCGTGCAGCTCCACGCACTTCGGGTTGTAGAAGACCGGGTGGCCTGCCAGATCCATGATGTCGATCCCCAGCGGTGAAGCGTCCACCAGGGCGCGCATCCGGGCCTCGCTCGCGCGCAGCTTCGCCTCTGCCTGCTTGCGGTCGGTGACGTCGCGATGCACCGCCACGAAGCCGACGGGCTGCCCCTCGTCGCTGTGGCGGACGCTCAGGCTGGCCGCGACCCATAGCGTCGTGCCGTCCTTGCGGGACGACACGAACTCGCGGGTGCGCGTGGCGGCTCGCTCCTGCGAGCGCAGCGCATCGGCGGCGTCTCGCAGGCAGTCGGCGCGGAGCAGCTCCGGCAGAGTCTGGCCGGACGCCTCCGCGGCGGTCCAGCCGTACATCCGCTCGGCCCCCCGGTTCCAGAACGTGATGCGTTCATCCTCGTCGAGGGCGATGACGGCCTCATGCGTGAAGTCCAGCAGGTTCTGCTGGTTCGGCGGCGTCGCGCCCGGCATCGCCGGAGTATTCTCCCGCCGCGGCGTACGACCAGCGCTCTCATGCGATGGGTGGGAGCGAGCGGGCGGTGCAGACGCGCTCTGCTTGGCCCGGAGCAGGTTGGTGCCGGGGGCGCGGCGATCATGCGTGTGGCGCGTCTCGCCACGCGCCTGCCCGGCGCGGCGCTCGGGTCGCGGCGGGTCGCCGGAGCGTGCCGATAATCCGCTCAGCTCTTGGGCGCCGTGAGCGAGGCCTGGATCTCTTTGGCCGTGTTGTAGTGGCGCTCGAGGGTGGAGCGGAAGTTGTTGAGCTCGACCCGCAGCTCCGGCATCTGCGCGTGCGGCAGCAGCTTGGTGTCGATGAAGTTGAGCCACATCGCGTGGGCGTCGACCTGGATGTCGATGTACGTCTTGTCGAACGCGTCGCCCTTGTCGACTTTTTCAAGGACCTCCATCTTCTGCTTGGCGTCGTTCTCGATGTCGCTGCGCAGCCGGCTGTCCGTCTTGCGCAGGCCGAGGCGGTCGCGGGTCTCGTTCGCGCGCGACTTGATCGCGCCGTGGTCGGTGATCATCAGCGCGGCGAACTCCTTGACGCGGGTGCCCTTGGCCCACTTCTTGGCGAACTCCGCCATCTTCATCTCCTCCTCGTTCATGACGTTGAGGACGCCGAAGATCTCGTCGTCGTTGGTCATGTACTCGGGGGGCGCCTTGACCTTGGCGTCCTCGGGCATCGCGGCGACTGCGACTGCGGCCGGGTCGTCCGGCTTGGCGTTGGTGGCCGGCAGGTCGGTCGAGACCTGGCTCGGGGGGACAGTGTCCGGGCTCGTGCGCGAGCACGCCGCGGCGAGCACGAGCGACAGCGTGACCAGAGAAGGCTTGCGGTGGTGCATGGCCCGAGGGGTGGCCGCAGTCGCGCCCCGGTGCCACGTGCTGTGGATCGCAAGCGCGTCTGCGCGCCGTCCAGCCCGCCCGTGGCCGGCGGGCGGGCCGCACGATACGGACGCGGGCGGGCGTGCGCGGGCGCCACCGCCTTCGAGACATGACTGAAAGGCCATGTCATGCCATTGTCCTCCGCTCGCCCGCTCAGTCGGGGAGGAAGGTCGCCCACTCGCCGTCGTCGAGCGAGAAGTCGTCGCAGGCCGGCAGGGCGCAGGCGACGTCGGCGTCGGCGAGGCGCGTGGCGTCGAGGCAGAGCGCGCCGTCCGGGCCCCAGATCGCCTCGGGGAGGCCCCACGGGCCGGGCGAGACCACCGTGCCGCCGCTGTTCTCCCACCGCAGCGCGGTGTGGTTGTGCGTGTAGCTGTCGCCGTCGCCGCAGTAGTCGGCGGTGATCATCTTGAGGGTGGCCTGCCGCTGCGCGGCGCTGGCGGGGTGGCCCTCGCCGTCGAAGTCGCCGTGCGGGCCGTAGTTCATCAGCCGCATCTTGGCGGCGGCCGAGCCGGCGCAGGCGATCGTCAGCCAGCGATCGCGCCGGGGCACGACCGTCTTGTCGTCGAGGTCGTAGGTCTCGCCGCCGATCACCGTGGCTGCGGTGGCGAGGACGTCGAGCAGGTCGCCGTTGCACACGTTGCGCACGCCGAGCAGCGAGTCGAGGTCGAGGTAGAGCATCGCGTAGGCCGGCACCTTGCCCGCGCCCGCGGCCCAGGCGTCGACCTCCTGATAGTTGACGATCGTGATCGGCAGCGGCAACGACAACAGGCCCGGCTTTTTGACCAGGATGGTCGCGCCGATCAACTTGTGGCCGCGCAGGACCGAGCCAGCGGCGTTGCGGGCGATCAGCTCGTCGCCGTCGAAGCCGAGCTTGTAATTGCCGAGGAGGCCGGCGGGGGCGATGAAGCCGACGATCCGCACGCCGTCTTCGTTGGGCTCGCCGTCGAGGTTGAGCTCGCGGATCGATCGACCATTGACCTCGGCGGCATTGAAGCCGCACTGCCATATGGGGCAATGATAGGGGCGTAACTCGATGTCCTCGGCCTCGGGGTCGTCGCACCCCACGAAGAGCGCCGCCACCAGCGCGATACAGAGCTGCCCGGTCCCTCGCGTCATGACCCCACTGTGCGGCCGCCCGCCGGAAAGGACGCAGTTCCGCGGAGTAATCGTGTTCCCCTGCGTGAGCGCCGATGGACTGCGAGACAGGGGTGGAGGTGCGAAGCCGCCGCCGTCGGACCATTCGTGAATACAGGCGTGCACGAGCGGGAATGAGAGTCAGTCGGGCACCCAGGTCGACCATTCGCCGGCGGGCCCGGTATAGGTGGAGCACGATGGCCGCGTGCACGCGACGTCGGCGTCGGGGAGGCGAGTGGCGTCGAGGCAGACCGCGCCGGTCGCGGTCCAGATCGCCTCGAGGTCTCCGTGGGGGCCGGGCGAGGCGACCGTGCCGTCCTGGTTCTCCCACTGCAGCGGGGTGCCGTTGGCGGTGTAGCTGTGACCCGTGCCGCAGTAATCGGCGGTCAACATCTTGAGGGTGGCCTGCCGCTGTGCCACCGTGGCCGGGTGGCCCTCGCCGTCGAAGTCGGCGTGGGGGCCGTAGTTCATCAGGCGCATCTTGGCGGCCGCCGAGCCCGCGCAGGCGAGCGTCAACCACCGCGTCTGGCCGGCGTTGACTGTCTTGTGCGTCAGATCGTAGGTCTCGCCGCCGATCACCGTGACCGCGCTGGCCAGGGCGTCGAGCAGGTCGCCGTTGCAGACGTTGCGCACGCCGAGCAGGGCGCCGAGGTCGGGGTAGACGAGCGCGTAGGTCGGCACCTTGGCCGCGCCGGCGGCCCACGAGTCGATCTCCTGATAGCCGAGCACCGTGAGCGGGACCGGCAGCTCGAGCAGGCCGTCCTTCTTGACGAGGATGATCGAGCCGATCAACTGGAGGCCGCGCAGGGTCTGGCCTTGCTCGTTGCGGGCCACCATCGCGTCGCCGTCGGTGTCGAGCTTGAAGTTGCCGAGGAGGCCCTGCGGCGCGACGAAGCCGATGATGCGCACGCCCTCGCCGTTGGCCTGGCCCTCGAGGTTGAGCTCGCGGATCGAGCGCCCATTCACCTCTGCGGAGTTGAAGCCACACTGCCAGGTCGGGCAATTGTAGGGGCGAAATTCGGTGTCCTCGATCGAGGGGTCGTCGCACCCCGAGGCGAGGGTAGATAGAACCACGATAAGGCCGCTGATTCGCCAGTGTCGCATAACACCTCCGAGTGCCTCGATTGTGTTGTGCCCCACACGAGAGGGAAGGCGACGGCGCCGCGGCGAATGATCGTCGCACCAGGAGGCGCCGCGCGGGCCTCGCAGCGGCGAGTGCGAGGATGCCGCGAATGATTTTCTCCAGTCACTGACGTCTATCGGCGATTGCAGGCAGTCGCCACGCGAATTCGCCCCCGGACTCACGGTACCATGATTCGGCGGCGGCGAGCTGATGCGCGGCGCCCTCGGGGTCGAAGCCGGCGCTCAGCGCCTCGGCGAGGCTCAGGCGGGCCCCGGCGAGGGTGCGCGGCAACACGTTGTCGTGGGCCTTGGCCGCGATCTGCTCGAAGATCGCGACGCTGTCCGCGAGCGCGCGCCGGGCCGCCGGGACGTCGCCGACGGCGAGCAGGTGCAGGCCGATGCAGAGTTCGATCTCGGCGACCTTGCGGCGCTGCCACCATTCCCCGCCGCGCAGCTCGTCGAAGGTTCGCCAAAGGTATGTCAGCGCCGGACCGTGCGAACCGTCGGCGAGGCCGGCGTAGCCGTGAATCAGCGCGTTGTCGAAGCGAAACGGGTCGTCGTCCGGCAGCTGCTCGATCAGCGCGCGCGCGCGCGAGATCTCCTCGTCGGCGAGCGCCTGCTCGCCGGCGTCACGGGCATGCGCCGCGAGGTGCTGCAGGCATTGAGCCCGGGCGCGCAGGTCGTCGCGGCGGTACTCGTCGAGGGCGTCGCAGCCGCGCTCGAGCAGCTGGACGGCGTCCTGCGGGTCCTGGGCGAGGGCGCCGGCGAGGATCCGGACACCCATGGCCTCGGGGTGGGCGACGCCGAGGTCGTGCTCGAGGATCTGCAGCGCCTCGCCGACGAGCTCGCGGGCGCGCGCCGGGTCTTTCGCCAGCAGGGCGAGGTTGCCGAGGGTCTTGGCGACCTCGACGTCGTCCTCGCCGGCGGCCCGGCGCAGGCGCAGTGATTCGCGCAGGTAGGGCTCGCCGTGTTGGGCGTCGCCGACGGTGAGGTAGAGCGCGCCGGCGTTGTTGAAGGCGAGCGCCTGCAGGCTCGGCGGGTTGCCGATCCGCGGCAGCATGGCGGTGACTACGTCGAGGTCTTCGAAGGCGCGCGGCAGGCCGTCGGGGGCGTGGCTGCGGGCGTAGAGGCGCAGCGCGAGGGCCTCGACGACGCGGTTGTCTTCGCCGGCGCCGAGGGCCACGAGGTAGGCGCGGCCGAGGAATGGTTCGGCGCGGGCGGGGTCGACCTCGAGGTCGAGGCGGCCGCGCTGGAGGAACGCCTCGGCGAGCGTGGGTCGGTCGCCGAGCGCGTGGGCCTCGCGGATCACGTCGTCTGCCAGTTCCTTCGCGGCGGCGGTCCGACCGGCGCGCGCGTGGACCTTGACGTCCTCGAGGGCGGCCATGACCTGGCGGCGGCGCACTGCGGTGCCGATGTCGCGCGAGGCCTGGGTGTGGGCGACGAGGCTGGCGCTGCTGCGGCACTCGCCGGGGTCGGGCAGCGAGGTCGCGACCTCGAGCGCGTGCAGGGCGACGTCGGCGTCGGCCTTGCGCAGCACGTCGACCGCCGAGGCGAGCGCGGCGCGGGCCCGCTCGAGGCAGGCGGCGCTGCGCAGGGCCAGCTCCTCGGAGAACTCGTGGCGCTCGCGGGCCTCGCAGGCCGCGCGGTAATTCTGCTGCCAATCGGCGCCCCAGTCGTCGAGCACGCGGCGGGCTTGCGGCCACAAGCTGGTGGCGAACGCGGGCGGCAGCGCGTCGAAGGCGTGCTCGATCGCCGCTCGCGAGTCCGCGTTCCACACCTGATCGATGTGCGCCGCGCCGCCGCTGCACGGGTCGGCCGCCTGCGGGCGCGCGCCGAGGTAGCCGCCGCCGAGGCCGAGGACCGCGGCCCCGGCGACCGCGCCCATCAAGGTGCGACGGCCGCGGGTGCGGTCGGGATCGAGGTCGCGCAGCAATTCTTCCATGCTGGCGAACCTGTCCTTTGGGTCCTGTCGCAATCCTCGCAGGATCGCCGCGCACAGCCGCGACGGCACGCGGACGTGGCGCGGCGGGCTGCGCACCTGGCCGCTGGTGATGTTGAGGCGCAGCTCGTCGGTGCTGTCGCCGGGGAACGGCAGCTGGCCGAACAGCGCCTGGTACAGCGAGGCGCAGAAGCTGAACTGGTCGGAGGCGGGGCCGACGGGCAGGCCGAGGAACTGCTCGGGGGGCATGTACGCCGGCGTGCCGACGACCTCGCGGCTGGCCTTGGCGGGGGTGCAAGACAGGCCGAAGTCGAGGACGCGGACGCGGCCGTCGTCGCCGATCATGGCGTTGCTGGGCTTGAAGTCGCGATGGACGAGGCCGGCGCCGTGGGCCGCAGCGAGGCCGCGGCCGGCCTGGATGAACGCGCCCAGGACCTCGGTCCAGCCGCGCGGCTGCTTGGCGAGCCAGGCGTGGAGCGTGCTGCCGCGGACGAACTCCATGGCGATGAAGATGCCGTCCTCGTGCAGGCCGACCTCGTGGACCACCGCGACGTTGGGGTGCGAGACCTTGGCCATCGCCTGGGCCTCGTCGTGGAGGCGCACGCGACCGTGGCTGTCGGGGCGGCCTTGCGGGCGCAGGACCTTGAGCGCGACCTTGCGGTCGAGCTCCGGATCGTACGCGGCGTAGACGATGCCCATCGCGCCGGCGCCGAGGTACGAGAGGACGGTGAAGCGACCGATCTCGTGGCCCGGCTCGAGCGCGATCGGGTCCGGCAGGGCGTGTGGGACCTGAGTCGTCCGTGTGGACCCGGTCGGCATGCCCGCGCCGAGCCGGGGGCTGTGGCCGCCGCCTTCAGGAGCGCGCACCGTCGGAGACGAGTTCGACACGAGGCTTTTGCTAAGAGGCCCGATCCTCCGACGTAGTCAAGCTCTGTTCCGGTCGTGGAGACTTTGGAAAAATCCGTGATCGTGCGATTGGCCGCAGACTGCTCGCATGTGCCGGGCGCGACAGGCGATGCGCGAACCCGCGGCCATGGTGCCAGAGAGGCGGGCGCGAAGACGATCCGGCCTGCGGGGTCGGCGCGATGGCTCAGGTGACCAGAGCCCAGATCGCCATATAGTGGACCAGGGCGGCGCTGAACACGAAGACGTGGAACAGCTCGTGGTATCCGAACACCAGCGGGGCCGGGTTGGGCCAGCGCAGCGCGTAGATCACCGCGCCGAAGACATAGAGCAACCCGCCGGTGGCGAACAGCAGGAACACTTCGTCGGCGGCGGCGCGGAGGACCGGGGCGGTCGGCAGGGTGAAGCTGCCCATGAGCACGTAGAGCGCGGCGCTGAGCTTGCGGGGTGCGCGGGGCCAGGCGAAGGCCTTGATGATGCCGAGGCCGGCGGCGAGCCACATGGCCGACAGCAGCCACACGCTGGCGGCGCCGTCGAGGGCCAGGGCCAGCGGGGTGGCGGTGCCGGCGATGAGCAGATAGATGTTGGCGTGGTCGAGCTTGCGCAGCCACAGCGCGGTGCGCAGCGGCCAGCCCGGCAGGTGGTAGACCGCGCTACCGACCAGCAGGACGACCAGCGAGACGCCGTAGACGAGGGCGGAGAGGGTCGCGGCGCCTTCGCGGGCGAACACGACCAAAGCGACCACCGCCGGGACCGCGAGGGCGGCGGCGTAGATGTCGGCGACGCCGCGGAGGCGCGGGCGCAGGACCGAGGAGGTCGGCGAGGTCGAGGACACGCGGGCGCGAGGATACACGAGCGGCGCGCGGGCGCGAGGGTGAGGCTAGCCGGCGGCGACCGCGGACGTCTCCGGGGCCGGAGGAATCGATCGACCCGGAGGGCGCAATGGTAGGAGCGTGGTGCGCGGATTCGCGGTGGTGTGATGCGAGGAGGGTCGATTGTGGGGACCGTCCGGCGATCGCGAAAAAATCGTGCGAGGGACTTGACCGGGAAATCGGCATGCTGTACATACCCCGGACCGAGTCAGGGTGAAGGTCGTGACGAACCATCAGCACATCATCGGGTCGATGCTCCAGGGCCAGCCGCGTACGGCGGGGCTCTTGCTGCTCCCCGCGCTGTTGGTCCCGCCGCCGCCGTATCTACGCCTGCCGTATCTACCCCGGTGAAGGGGCGCCCCGGTCGGGGTGCAGGCAGCGCTGCAACGAGCGCGGGAGAAAACCGAATCGTTGCACCTCCGCGTGAGCGTGTCGGCGCGCGCACGTGCAGCTCGATCGATGTCTCGATCGCGCTGCCGGGCGATGGGCATGTGACAGTGGCTTTCGTGCGAGGTCCGTCATGATCGTCTCGGGGCGTAGCTCAGCCTGGTCAGAGCGTCTGTCTTGGGCACAGAAGGTCGTGGGTTCGAATCCCGCTGCCCCGATCCCCCATATTCGGGCCACGGAAGGCCCGAGGGGTACGAGTGACGACAATACGCGCAGGTGCTGGAATTGGTAGACAACTGGCCTCGAGAGCGCCAGGCCCACCGGGCGTGAGGGTTCGAGCCCCTCCCTGCGCATTGCATACGGCGAACGGCGACGAACGACGATGAACGGACGACGAGGAGAGGTCTTTTTTGGAGTGCGCGCAGGTGCTGGAATTCGGTAGACAACCGGCACTCAAAACGCTGGGTCCCGGGAGGGGCGTGAGGGTTCGAGTCCCTCCCTGCGCATTGACGAGGAGAGTTTTTTTGAGCGCTTCCGCGGGACGCCTCAATGGTGAGGCAGTCGGCTGTAAACCGACGGCGCTTCGGCGCAGGCGGGTTCGATCCCCGCCCCGCGGACTCTTTTTTAAAAGGAAGCATGAACGGAGACGCACGCGCAGGTGACGGAATTGGGTAGACGGCTGGCGCTCAGAACGCCAGGCCCCGAGTGGGGCGTGAGGGTTCGAGTCCCTCCCTGCGCATCGATTTTGGGAAGGGGAATGATGGCGAGAATTTCCGCGGGACGCCTCAATGGTGGGGCAGTCGGCTGTAACCCGACGGCGCTTCGGCGCGGGCAGGTTCGATCCCTGCCCCGCGGACTTTTGTTGGAGAAACACGCGCAGGTGACGGAATTGGTAGACGGCTGGCGCTCAGAACGCCAGGCCCCGAGCGGGGCGTGAGGGTTCGAGTCCCTCCTTGCGCATTCATTTTTTGGAGAGACAGAGCAGCGATTCGCGCAGGTGGCGGAATTGGTAGACGTACGGCGCTCAGAACGCCGGGCCCCGAGCGGGGCGTGAGGGTTCGAGTCCCTCCCTGTGCATGATGAGAGGGGAAGAGACGAGGGGAGAAGTTCAACCGCGGGACGCCTCAATGGGAGGCAGCCGGCTGTACACCGGGGGCGCTTCGGCGCAGGCGGGTTTGATTCCTGCCCCGCGGACTTTTGATGCTTGGGGAAAAGATCGTGAAGAGCGCAGGTGACGGAATTGGTAGACGGCTGGCCTTGAGGTGGCCAGGCTCCGGCTGGGGCGTGAGGGTTCGAGTCCCTCCCTGCGCATTTTGTCGAGTGAGTGAGGAGAAGTTTCTCCGCGGGACGCCTCAATGGGAGGTAGCCGGCTGTACACCGGGGGCGCTTCGGCGCAGGCGGGTTCGATTCCTGCCCCGCGGATTTTTGGGGGAGAAACGTGAAGCGCGCAGGTGACGGAATTGGTAGACGGCTGGCCTTGAGGTGGCCAGGCTCCGACTGGGGCGTGAGGGTTCGAGTCCCTCCCTGCGCATCTTTAAAAAACGAGTCTGTGTAGAAGTCGCGCGGCGCTTCGCTCATCGGGGCTTGCCGTGGGCGTGAGGGCTCGAGTCCCTCTCTGCGTATGCGTGCGCGTCAGCTCAGGCGCAGGTTGACCAGCGGCGACGGCTTGTAGCAGGGGCGGCTGTCGTTGCAGGCCTCGGGGGCGGCGAGCTCGTCGTCGGGGCCCCACGGCTGGCAGGTGTGCAGACACGAGTAGGGCACCTGGTTGCGGGCGAAGGTCAGCTGGAATTCGGCCAGCTCGGCGGCGTCGTGCGAGTGGCCCTTCCAGCGCAGGTGGCGGCACAGTTGCATGGGCTGTCCTTCAGGTCAGGTCGGGGCCGGGGTTGCGGCCGGCGGCGCGGCCTGGGTGGGGGGCTGGGCGAGGGCGCGCTCGAGCGCGTCGAGGACCGCGCCGCGGAGGAGGTCGAGCTTGTAGGCGGTGCCCGCGAGCGGCTTGGCGCCGTCGGTTGCGACTGCGGCGGCGGCGGCGAGCGTCTCGGGCCTGGCGGGCTTGCCGACGAGCAGGGCCTCGACTGCGCCGAGGCGGAGCGGCAGGTTGGCCACGCCGCCGACGGTGATCCGCGCGGTCTGCAGCTGGTCGCCCGCGACCACGAGGCGGGCGACGACCTCGACGAGCGGCCACTCGGCGCGGGCGCGGCTGGTCGCGCGCACGTAGGCGGCCTGCTCGGCGGCCAGCGGCGGGCCGAGGCCGACGCCGGTGAGCAGGGCGCCGGGCGGGAGCATGTGCTGGCGGCGCGCGTCGGAGGCGTCGCCGTAGAGGCTGGCGAGGGTGTGCTCGCGGTCGCCGGCGACCTCGACGCGGACATCGTGGGCGAGCAGCGCGGTGGCGAGCGACGACGGGTGCGGCGCGACGCAGGGGCCGAGGTCGAAGCAGGCGTGGAACAGGTGGTCGCCGGTGCGGGCGGGGCAGCCGCTGCCGCCGCTCTTGAGGCAGTCGGCGCCGGGACGGCGGTAGTACCAGCAGCGGACGTGCTGGAGGAGGTTGCCGCCGACGGTCGCGCGCGCGCGGATCTGCGGGGTCGCGATGGTGGCCGCGGTGGCGGCGACGGCCGGGTAGCGGGCGCGCACATCCGGGTGCTCGGCGACCGCCGCGAGGGTGACGAGGGCGCCGAGGTGGAGCTGTCCTTCGCGCCAGGTGATGGCGTCGAGGCCGGGGACGTCGCGCAGGTCGACGACTGTCCCTTTGGACAGGTGTAGCTTGCGCCGCTCGGTGAGGTCGGTGCCGCCGGCGCGCGGTTCGCCGCTGCGACCGAGCGCGGCGTCGAGGGAGGTGGGGAGCTCGAGCGAGGTCATCCGCGTTCTCCTTGGAGCAGGCGCATGAGAATCATCCGCGGAGTCCTTGCAGGACGCGGTCGGGGCGGAGCGGGAGCTCGCGCGGGCGGAAGCCGGTGGCGTGGGCGACTGCGTTGCCGATCGCGGCGGCGGGGGCGAGGGTGACGAGCTCGGCGAGGCCGACGCTGCGGCCGTTGACGCGCTCGTAGCCGTCCTCGACGAAGTGGACGTCGAGCTCGCCGATGTCGCCGATGCCGGGGATCCGGTAGTCCTCGAGGCCGCCGGTGAGGAGGGCGCCGGTCTTTGGGTCGAGGCGGCGCTCCTCGTAGAGGGCGTAGCCGATGCCCTGGATCACGCCGCCCAGGGCCTGGTTGCGGGCCAGCGCGGGCGCGACGATGTGGCCGGCGGCGATGCCGGTGCGCGAGCGGAGCACGCGGATCCGCCCGAGCCGGGTGTCGACCTCGACCTCGATGATCTGCAGGGAGCCGGCGACGTAGCGACCGGGGGCGATGTCGGCGATCGGCGGCAGGAAGTAGCCGCCCTGGTCGCGCTTGCGCGTGCCGACGAAGCGCAGCGGCGGCGAGCCGGCCAGCAGTTGCTGCCAGGTGACGACGCCGCGCGGGTGACGGACGCCGCCGGGGACGGCCACGCCCTTGACGCCGAGGAGCTGTTCGGCGCGCTCCAGCAGCTCGTCGCGCAGTTGTTCGGCGGCCATGATCGCGGCCGGGACCAGCGAGGCGGTGGTGCGGCTGCCGCCGGTCATCGGCCCGGGGACCAGCGAGGAGTCGCCGATCTGCACCTTCACGTCGGCGGGGGCGATGCCGAGGACGGAGGCGACGGTCTCGGCGATCACGGTGCGGGTGCCGTTGCCGATGTCCTGGCAGGCGGTCGAGGCGACGATGCCGTCGGGGCCGGCGTCGATCTGCAGGCGCGCGCTCGGCTGGACGAAATAGAACCACCCGCCGACGGCGAGGCCCATGCCGCGGCGATAGCGGCCGCGGTCGCTCTGCGCGGGCTGTCTTTCGCGCCATGTCTTCAAGGACAGGGCCCAGTCGTACAGGCGGTTGCGCGCGGGGTTGGGGTCGAAGCGCTTGCGCAGGAGGATCGGGTCGAGCTTCAGGCGCTCGGCGGCGACGTCGACGGCCTGCTCGAGGGCCCAGAACACCGGCGGGCCGCCGGGGCCGCGGAACGGCTTGCCGGGCGGGGCGTGGTTGACGACGTCCCAGTCGGCGATATCCTTCGGCGCCTTGGCGTACATGAGGCGCAGCAGCACGGTGCTGTTCGAACCGACGCCGCAGCCGGCGTCGGCGAAGGCGCGCGCGGTGACGCCTTGCAGGTAGCCGTCGCGGTCGGTCGCCAGGGCCAGCTCGATCTCCTGCGCCGGGCGCAGGCCGCCCGTCGTCAGCTCCTCGCGCCGCTCGAGCACCACTCGCACCGGCTTGCCGGTGATCCGCGCGAGCTCGACTGCGGCCACGCACTCGAGCTGCAGCGTGGCCTTGCCGCCGAAGCCGCCGCCGATGTACTGCGCGAGCACGCGGACGTGGTCGCGGCGCAGGCCCCAGCGCTGGGCGATGTCCTCGGCGACGGCGTGGACCGACTGGGTCGAGAGGTGGACCGTGACCGCGTCGGCGGCGGTCCAGTGGGCGACGCAGGCGTGCGGCTCGAGGGCCGAGTGGCACTGGACCTGGGTCTTGTAGGTCCCTTCGACGAGGACGCCCTCGGCTGGTTTTTCGCGCAGCTTGTCGACGGCGCGGCGGGCCTTGTGCTTGGCGGTGCTGAACAGCTTGAACGGGCCGCGCAGGTTGCCGTCCCAGCCGAGCGGCAGCAGCGGGCCCTCGCTGGCGTTGGGGGCCGACTTGCGGGTGTTGCGGGTCGGGTAGACGGGTGGCGCGCCGTCGGCCCGCGCGGCGTCCATGCCGATCAGCGCGGGCAGGACCTCGAGGTCGAGCTCGACGGCCGCGAGCGCGGCCTCGGCGGTGCGCGCGTCGACTGCGGCGATGGCGAGGATCTCCTGGCCGGCGAAGCGGATCGTGGTGCCGCCGTGCAGCAGGTCGACGGCCCCGAACACGCCGGGCAGCGCGAGGGCCTTCGACCAGTCGACCTTGCGCACGCGCGCGTGGGCGTGCGGGGAGCGCAAGATCTTGCCCTCGAGCTGGTCGGGCAGCTGGACGTCGACGGTGTACTTGGCGGCGCCGGTGACCTTGTCGCGGGCGTCGTGGCGCGGGGCCGCGGGCTCGGGGCCGAGCGGCTTTTCGTAGGCGCCGGAGCTGGCCTTTTGGACAGCTCGGATGATGCCGTCGTAGGCGGCGCAGCGGCACAGGTTGCCGGCCAGCGCGGCGGCGACGGTGTCGCGGTCAGGCTCCTGGTTGCCGTGCTCGGCCCGCCAGCGGGTGTAAAAGGCGCTGGCGGCGATGACGAAGCCGGGGGTGCAAAAACCGCACTGCAGGGCGTCCTCGGCCATGAAGGCGCGCTGGACCGGGTGCAGCTCGCCGGCCGGAGCGAGGCCCTCGACGGTGGTGAGGCGCCGGCGGTGCAGCGCGACGGCGGGGAGCAGGCAGGCGGCGACGGGGACGTCGTCGAGGAGGATGCTGCAAGCGCCGCACGCCCCGTGACCGCAGCTCTCCTTGCAACCAGTGAGGCCGAGGTCGCTCCTCACGAGCTCGAGGACGGTGCGCTCGGGGTCGACGTCGAACGACCTGGCGGCGCCGTTGACGGTGAGCTCGAGCTTTTGCGCGGGGGAGTCGGGGGCGGTGCCGGGGGAGGCCGCAGCAGGAGCCTCGGCGCGCTCGCTGACGATTTTCGGGGCGCAGCTCTCGCCGACGAGGACGGTGGTGCCGCCGAGAGTTCCCCGCAATATGCCGCGCCGCGAGATCGGTGGGCTCATGCGTCGGATTGTTCGAGGAGCGCGCGCAGCTTGTCAATGGTGAACGGCTTCATCTCGCACGACGCCGAAGGCTCGGCGAGGTCCGGATGTGCGAGCGGTCGGCGATTGCGACGAGCGGCGATTCTCGTGAGCATCGGGTTCGCTGTCGAGCGTCTCGCCCGGCCTGCGCGACCGGGCGAATCTCCGCATCCCGCAGCTGTGTGCTCGATCAGCGGCCTGCTGATCGGACCGAGGCAGCGGGGCTCAGCCGCACAGGACGCTGCCGCCGTTGACGTTGAGGATCTCGCCGGTGATGTGGCGCGCCATGTCGGAGGCGAGGAAGGCGATCGGGGCGGCGATGTCGTCGGCGGTGGCGACGCGGCGCAGGGGGATCTGGCTCTCGATGCGGGCGCGCGCGTCGAGGTCGTGGCGCAGCGGGCCGGCGGTCATGTCGGTGTCGACCCAGCCGGGCGCGACGCTGTTGACGCGGATCGCCGGGGCCAGCTCGACGGCCCACGACTTGGTGGCGGAGATCAGGGCGCCCTTGGACGCCGCGTAGGGGCTGTAGTCGGCCTCGCCGCGCTGCCCGGCGGTGGAGGTGACGTTGACGATGGATGCCCTTTGGGACAGGCGCAGCAGCGGCAAGGCGCGAGCGACGGCGAGGAAGGGGCCGAGGACGTTGACGTCCATGGTGCGGCGATAGACGTCGAGGTCGAAGCGCGACAGCTCGTCCGCCTCCCACACGCCGGCGTTGTTGACGAGGCAGTCGAGCCGGCCCCACTCGCGCGCGACGTGCTCGAACATGGCGTCGACCTGGGTCGGGTCGGCGAGGTCGGCGGCGAAGCGCAGGTGTGAGACGTCGTGGACGGCGCGCAGCTCGGTCAGCAGGGACTCGGCGACGTCGTGGCGGTCGCGGTAGTGGACGAGGACGACTGCGCCGGCAGCGGCGAACCGGCGACAGACGGCGGCGCCGATGCCACGGCTGCCGCCGGTGACGAGGACGTGAAGGCCGGCGAGCGAGAGCATGGGGCGCGATCTTGCCACGGGTGGCCCGCAGGCGCGAGACGGCAGGCGAAGCGCGACCGGTGAAGGGGAGCGCCGCGCACAGTTCGCGCGAACCGAGCGGCCGCGGCAAGCGAGCCCCCGATTGTGTTTCGAGTGGTCGTGGGCGGCCGGAGGGGCCGCCGAGGTGCGCGCTGGCCGAACACCTGCCGCTATTCGATCGGCAGAGTCGCGCCCGCCCCGGCCAGCACCGCCGCGGGCACCTCCTCCGCCGGGATCGGTGAATAATCGTACGGCGGCACGAAGTCGTCCGGCGGACCATCGATGTGCGGCTCGACGGTGTTGACGAAGATATTGCTGTCCGCGTTGGTGACGCGCCCCGGCCCGCCGACCGAGCTCGAGTAGCCAGTGACGATCGGCAACGACGGGCTCATCCCTTCGTCATCGACCAAGGTGTGATCGAAGTAGCAGTTGTCGACCCGGACCCGCGCGTTGTCGCGCAGCGCCACTCCGTTGCCGATGTGCCCGGTCAGTCGGGTCACCCGCGTGTAATTATTGAACACGTGAGCCTCGCTCAGCCCGACGTACGGCCCGCGCTCGAGGCAGTCGAGGAAGTAGTTATTGTACATCGTCAGGTGCTGCTTGCCGATGTTCTCGATCTCCTCCGGGCCGCCCCCGACCAGCATCGCCTTCCAGCTGTCGGTGAACTTCGTCCACGACACCGTGACGAAGTCGCACCCGCGCGTGATGTCGATCAGCCCGTCGTAGTACTCCTCGTTGCCGTCGACCACGAACGATTCGCCGGGCGGCTGAGCGCGCAGGTCGCAGTGGTCGATCCACACGTGGTGCGTGCCGTACTTCAGGGTGATCGCGTCCTGGTCGCCGTTCCCGAGGTCGGCGATGACCTCCTCGATCGTCAGGTTGCGCAGGATCACGTTATTCACCTCGGACAGCCGCAGCCCGACGCCCTGCAGCTTCGAGCCCGGCAGCCCGAGGATCGTCTTGTTGGAGCGGACGTAGATCTGCTCCTCGCCGACGATCGTCCCCGAGACTTTGATGATCAGGGGGTAGTCCGAATCCTCGGCCGCGCTCCTCAGCTCGTCGTACGTCGCCACGACGACCGTCGGCCCGCCTGCGCCACCGTGGGTCCCGCCCTCGAGCGCCGCGTACCCGATCGGCTCCTCCGCGATCGGCTCGGCCGGGTCTCCGGTGTCGGTCGTGGTCTCGGTCTCGCCCGCGCCGGTCGTCGACGTGCTGTCGCCTCCAGTGCCCGTCGTCAGCGCCCCCGTACTCGTCGTCGGCTCCCCGGTACCCGTGGGATCCGTCCCCGCGGTCGTTCCAGTCGAGGCCCCGCTCCCGGTCGTCATCGTCTCCGGAGAGAGCCCGTCGGGAGGGGGTTGAGGGCAGCCGAGCAGCGCGAATGCAGCAACCAGCAAGACGGGGCTTCGCATTCGCTTCCATACCGCCACTCCGACCGGCGCCGCAAGGCGCAGCGACGCCCGTCGCGTCGCCGCGGATGTGCATTCGCGCGAGCGTCACGTGGCCGGCCGGCCCGGTCACCACTACGCCCGAACGCTGCGGAATTTCCGACTCCCCGCAGCCCCCACCTCTGGGCAATCTCGAGCTGCCGCCGACAGCCCTCGCCTCGGCGTCACCCGGGGTTCAGAAGACTGGCCCCTCGCAGCGGGGAACAACCGAGCGCCCGAGCCTCGTCGGGGCGACGAGGATACGGGCGCATGCATGAAGTGAAGCGAGAGGTCGCCGCGAGGTCTTCTTCGCTAAGAGGAGCCGCCGTGAAGGACGTGAAATGGCGTCTGTTCGGCGGCCAGGCCTGGCCGTCGAACAGGCGCCCCACGGCCTGCTCCCGGAGAGGTCCGTCATCGAAGCCCACGACGGCGGGTCGGCTTCTCACGGCTGCAGCCGCCCCTTCCCCGGGCCCCCCGCGAGGCGCAGTCGGCAATTTGCGAAGCGACACGCCCCGGTCTTCGCATGGCAAAGTCCGCGTGGCACTTCCCTCCGCGAGAAGCCCTCAGAGGCTGCCCTTGATCGCCACGCCGACGCCCGTCAGGCACATCTCGTCGAGGGTGCCTTCGCCGAGGCCGACATCGACCGGGGAGGCGAGGCCGGCCTCGGCCAGCATCTCGACCACGCCGGGGTTCGACATCGTGTTGTTGTAGACGCAACGCAGGCGGACGCGGTCGCCGGCGCGGACGCGGAAGCTCTCGGTGATCGGCGCGTCGTATTGATAGGAGCGCTGCCAGTTGAAGTCCCACTTGGGCGTGTGCAGCAGGCACGTCTCGCCGCTGGCGTTCTCGACCCACACGCGCATGTCGACGCCGACCTTGTGCATGTGGTTGAGGACGGTCCAGACGCGCACGTCGGCGAACGCGGGGATGTTGTTCGGGACCACGTACTCGTACTCCTCGACGTGGGCCGCCTCGCCGGCGGGGATCATCAGCGGGCCGTTCAGCGAATCGCCGACGCCGGGGGCGCCGATGAGGGTGAAGAAGGTCGACCACTCGGCCGCGGTGTCGCTCCAGCGCAGGGCCAGGCCGGTGGCGCTGTCCTCCTCGGGGCCGCCGCCGGTGGCGTGGTAGTGGACGTTGAGGATCAGCCGCGCGCCGGCCGGCAGCTCGGTCGTCACGCCCGCGGGCGCGACCATCGGCATGCCGCCCGGGACCCAGCCGCCGATCAGCTGCGCGTTGCCGATGCCGGCCCCGCCGCCGCAGTTCTGCTTGACGCCGCCGGGCCAGCTCGCAGAGTCGGCGCCGGCGTCGACGTAGATCAGGACGTGATGCACGATCTTCGGGTTGCCGGCGAGCACCTGGATCCCGTCGACGTACACCGGCGCGTCGTTGCCGGGGTCGAGGCTGAGGCAGTGGAAGAAGTCGGTCGTATTGCCGACCCTGTCGACGGTCAGCGGGGTGGTCATCGTGACCGACTTGGTCGGGTCCGCGAGGTCGAGCGAGGGCGGCGGCGGCAGCGGGGCGGCGAGCGCGGGGTCGCCTGCGGGCGCGCCCAGATCGGCCCACCGCTGGAACATGTCCTTTTGGTCATCCGATAGCCGCGGGTCGTGCAGGTAGGGCAGCGGCGGCGCGCACTCGTCGGTCTCGAGGGCGTGCCACGGCGGCATGAGGCCCTGGGCGACGTCGGTGGCCATGACGCCGGCCCACGGCTTGGCTTCCTCGTAGGTCATCAGCGCGAACGGGGCGATCCCGCCGGAGACGTGGCAGCTCTGACAGCTGGCGGTGACCAGCGGGGCGATGTCCTGGTGCCAGTTGGGCCGCACGTCCTCGCCGGCCTCGCTGGTGCTGCCGGTGGTCGGCGGGGCCTCGGTGGTGGTCGGCGCGCTGGTGGCCTCGCTGCCGCTGCTCGCCTCGCTGCTCCCGGTGGCCTCGCCGGTCGACTCGGTGGCGGTGGCGGCGGTGCTGCCTTGCGAGTCGCCGCAGGCGGCGAGGACGAGCGAGGTGAGGAGCAGGGAGCGCGAGACGGAGACCATCGCAGGATGCTGCCACGCGCGCCGGGAAGCCGTCCACGCCTGCCGTGGCGGGCGGCGGGCGCTTCCGCACGGAGACATCGCGCGCGCGGCGAGGGCCCGGACGCGCTAGGGTGCCAGCCGTGCGCAGGACGATCGCAACGCTCGCGCTGCTGGCGGGCTGTGAGCTGAAGGGCGACGGGGTGCCCCAGGAGACGGTGCGCACCGTGCCGCCGTTCTGGCAGATCGAGGTGTTCGACGACTTCGAGGTGACCGTGACGGTGCGCCCGGAGCTCGACCCGGAGGCCGACGTGACGCTGCGCGTGACCGGCGACGCGAATGCGCTCTCACGGCTCTTTACTGAAGTCCATGGGGATGGGCTGCTGTCCATCGCGGCCAACCCGAACCTGCTGCAAGAGCTGAAGGTGATCCCGACGGTGACTCTGGAGGTGCCGGCGCTGAGCGGGGTGTTCGCGACCGACCGCGCAGTGGTGCGCGTGCACGGGGCGAGCGAGGCGCTGGCGATCGAGGCCGAGCTGACGAGCGTGGTCGAGGCGAGCGAGCTGACGCAGGTCGTGGCGAACGTGGTCGCGCGCGACGCGAGCAACGTGATGCTGGCCGGCACCGGGCCGGAGCTGGCGGTCGCGGCCGCCGATATGGCGTACGTCGAGGCGTCGCGGCTGACCGCCGAGCGCGTGATCGTGACGATCGACGAAGGGGCGCCGAGCGTGACTGTGTGCACCAGCGGGGCGCCGCCGGAGATCGTCGGCGAGGCCGAGCGAGTGACGGTCGCCTGCGAGTGACCGAAGGGGCATGTTCCATCGAGCATGATGCAGGGGACATGCGCTGAAGGGCATGTCCGTGCAGTCGTGGGTGGTGTGACGCGCCCGCAGGGGCGGCGAGGGCGGCGGCATGCGGCTGGTCGCGGCCCGTGCGGCGAATGGTTCTCGCGCGCTCGCGCCGGCGATGCACACGCTCCGGCGCGGTGACCCATGGCGTGAGTCAGGAAGCCGCTCGGGATCGCGGCGAGCGGCGGCGGTCAGCTGCCGTAGCGGCGGAGGTAGTCGCGGGTCGGCATCTTGCGGGCGGTGTTGTCGCTGCTCATGTAGCGGACCTTGCCGAAGATCGGGCGCTCGGGGCCCCAGGGGCGGTCGTAGCGGCCGAAGATCCACAGGATGTTGGTGTAGGAGTTGGGGTCGCGGCCGTCGAGGGCGTAGCGATCGTTGAGGCGGAGCAGGCAGGCCAGGGCTTGCTGCGGGCTGGGGCTCCACTCGAGGATCTTCTTGCCCCACAGCATGCGCAAATAGTTGGTGATCACGCCGTCGCGCACGAGCTGGGTCTGGGCGGCGTTCCACAGCGGGTCCGCGGTGGCGGCGGTTTCCAGCTGGTCGACTGTGTAGAGGTGCGGGCGCGGGTCGTCGGCGTGGTCGGCGAGGGTCTTGCGGGCCCAGCCGGGCAGGCTGTCGTATTCGGCGTAGTCGTCGCGGTAGGTGCACATGTTGAAGCCGAGCTCGCGCCAGGTGACGAGCTGGTCGAGGAAGGCCTCGGTGTCCTGGGCGACGCCCCAGAAGCCGTGGCGCTTGCCGCCGGCGTTCTTCTTGAGCTTCTCCACGCTCCAGCCGACCCGACGCATGATCGCATCAAAGACCTCGTGGGCGCCGAGGTGGCCGAAGTGAAGGTACGGCGAGAGGCCGCTGGTGCCGTGCTCGTCGAGGGTGTTGTGGCTGGTCTCGTAACCGGCGAGGGTGTCGCCGAGGAAGGCGGCGAGGCGCTCGTGGCCGGCGACGCTGCCGCCGCGGCCTGCCGGGGCGACCGTGTGATCGATGGGCAATGACGAGAGGTCGTCGGGAATCTGCGCCGGCCAGCGGCGGGTGACGGCCGCCGGCAACGAGGGCAGCGCGGCCAAGCGTAGGCGCGCGAACGGGTCGGCGCGGGGCCCCGCGTCGAGGTGTTTGATAAAGATCGATTGCAGGTAGCGGCGGAAGGCGAAGGCGGTGGGGAAGACGCGACCGGGGGCGCGGATCGGCAGGAGGCCGTTGCCGTCGACCTGCTCGAGGCGGACGCCGAGCTGCTTGCCGGCGGCGGCGACCATGCGCGGGAGGAAGAAGCACGGCCAGTCGTCGGTGACGACCACGCAGGCGCGCTCGGCCAGAGCGGCGAGCAGGCCGGCGCCGGCTCGCTGCTGCGGCTCGACGTAGGGGTAGTAGGCGACGCCGGCCTCGGCGCAGCGGCGCTGGTTGTCGCGCATGCCGGCGAGGACGAAGGCGTGCAGGCGGTCGGAGGCCCACGGGTAGTCGCAGCGCAGCGGCTCGAACACGAGGAGCGGTTTGTTCGACTCGCGGGCCCAGCGGAGGGCGCGATCGAGGCTGTGATTGCCGCGAGTGCGACGATAGGCGATCATCCAATAAAGGACGTAGTCACCTTCGGGGCTGACGGGGGCGTCGTTGACTGCGGTGACGCGGGCGTCGGGGAGCTCGAGAGGGGTCGTCATGGGGGCGGACGGGGACGGGCGGGGAACGTGCGGGTGGGGGATGGCCTTCGGGTCATGTCATGCGAATATCCCGAAGGATATGTCTGAAGAGTCAGGCGGCGGTGGGGCGGCGGCCGAGGCGGGCGGGCATGGGGTAGGTCGGGCGCTCGCCGTTCATGCCGACGTCGACGACGAGGTCCCAGTAGCGGCGGCCGAGCGCGGCGGCGGAGGCGTCGATCGGCGGGAGGGCGGCGCGCAGGCGGTCGAGGCCGCCGAACACGGAGGCGAGCAGGGGGACGGAGAAGGGGTGGCGCTCGGACGGGACGCCGAGCGCGTCGGCGAGGCCGTGGCCGACGAGGTGGCGGCAAAGGCTGGCGCTGAGGCGCACGCGCGCGGCGGCGAGGCGACGCTCGCCCGGGGTGCGCGCGGCCTGAAGGGGAGCCTGCAACAGCGCAGCGGTGAGCGCCCGCGAGTCAGCGTCGGGCGAACCCTGGGTGAGGAAGATGCACTCGGCCAGGCGCCGCGCGGCCGGCTCGCGGTCGGGCACGAGCTCGTCGTCGACGCCGAGGATCCAGCTGGCCAGGCGCCACAAGTGGATGTAGTCGTCGGCCTCGTCGGCGGCGATCTGGAGGCCGAGCAGGCGCAGGCCGTCGAGGTAGACGTGGCTGAAGAGGAGACCGGTGGCGAGCATGTCGTGCTGGTTGATCGGCACGGCCCAGGCGGCGCGGTCCCAGCGGCCGGTGGCGAGCAAGAGGCGGCGCACCTGGGCGTGCATGAGGCGCACGCGCAAGGCGATCGCGCGGCCCTCCCCGCCAGGCAAAAGGCCGCCCGGCTCGCACACCGCGGTGACGAAGCGGGCGGTCTCGGCGAGGCGACGCGGGGCGGCCTCGCGCAAGCGACCGCTGAAGGCCAGCGGCTTGTTGCCGGCCGGCGCGGCGTAGCCCAGCACGAGCGAGCGCAGGCCGAGGACGAAGCCGCCGACCACACCTGCCCGCGAGAACAGGTGGCTGGCGCGCGCGAGGCGGGCCGGCTCGACCCACGCGGGCACGCCGGCGACCGACTCGAGCAGGGCAGCGACGGGCTCGGGGGCGCGCTCGGGCCGGACCAGCGCGGCCTCGAAAACGGCATGTCCTTCGGGACAGGTAGAGAGCCAGGCGGTGGCGGCGTCGGCGAGCGGGTCGGCGCGCTCGAAGGCGGGCAGGAGTCGGCCGATGAGGTCGCCGAACTGAGCGCGCGCGGCCGGGAGGTTGTGGACGCGGGCTGGGACGCCGGACATGACCACGAGCGTGCCACACGTCGGGCCATGCGCACGCGAGGGAGTGCCCCGCGCGGACGGCGGCGTGGTAGGGTGCCGGCCATGCAAGGCCCCGCGCTCGACCACGAAGTCCGGACCCTCGCCGGCGCGACCCGCTCGCTCGCCGATTACCGCGGCCAGGTGCTCCTGATCGTGAACACGGCCTCCCAGTGCGGGCTGACGCCGCAGTACCACGCGCTCGAGGCGCTGCACCAGAGCTTCAAGGGCCGCGGCTTCTCGGTGCTCGGGTTCCCGTGCAACGACTTCGGCGCGCAGGAGCCGGGCTCGCCCGAGGAGATCCAGCAGTTCTGCTCGACGCGGTTCTCGGTCAACTTTCCGCTGTTCGAGAAGGTCAAGGCCAAGGGCGACAAGTCGCCGCTGTACCGCACCCTGACCGAGGAGCTGCCCGAGGGCCTGCGCGGCGAGATCAAGTGGAACTTCACCAAGTTCCTGGTCGGCAAGGACGGCCGCGTGTCGCACCGCTTCGAACCGCAGATCGAGCCGCTCGCGCCCGAGGTGATGCAAGCCGTCGAGCGGGCACTGTCCGCATAAGCGCCCCTGTCGAACATGACCATTGAGCCGGGCCGTTGCGAGGCGCACGCGTCGTGATGTACGTTGCGGCGCGATGTCACGCGACGGCCTGGCGATCTTCTTCGTGATTGCGATGACTGCAGGCTGCGACCGCGCGCCGGCGGAGGTGGCAAAGCCGGCGCCGGTAGAGGTGGCGAAGCCGGAGCCGCCGAAGTCGCCGCCGCTGCCGGCGGCGGTGACGTCGCTGGCGCAGGCCGAGCACCGGCAGAAGGGCGGCGGGGCGGCGCAGATCTGGGCGCTCGCGCGGGGCCAGAACGCGTTCCTCGGCAAGCTCGAGATGGCCCCGGGGGGTAAGGTGCCCGAGCACCGCGACCCGACCGAGGAGTACATCCACATCCTGAGCGGCGCGGGCAAGTTCACGATCGACGGCCAATCGCACGAGGTGGGCCCGGGGACGACGATCTACATGCCGCCGGGCGCGCTCGTCAGCTTCGAGAACGGAGCCGAGCCGCTCGTCGCCATCCAGGTGTTCGCAGGCCCGGAGCCGGCGGGCAAGTACGACGCGTGGGAGAAGGTGCCGGCGTCGCCCTGAAGCCGGCGCGCGCGGGCGAACGCCGGCGCGTCGACCCGGTGCTAGGATGGGACATGCGCTCGCATTCGAGGTTGGGGTCCGCGGTGCTGGCGACGATGCTCGTGGCCGCAAGTTGTCGGCCCAAGCCGGAGACGGCGACCGCGTCGCCGACCGCGTCGACGTCGGCGCCCGCGGCGACGACGTCGCGCAAGGCCGCGCGGCCCCCGGCCTTGACGCAGGCGCAGGCGCCGATCGACCTTCTGCCCGAAAGGACAGGTGTGGTGGTGAGCGCGGCGAGCGTGCGCCACCTGCTGCGGGTAGTCGACCTGGCGGCGCTGATCGGGACGTACCGCCCGTATTACGAGCAGGCAGGGGCGTACTTAGAGCAGTCGTTCGGCCACAACCTGCTCGACCCGGCGCGCTGGCCCGAGATCGGCGTCGACCCGGACCGGCCGATCGGCGCGGCGCTGCTCGACGCGGGCAGCGAGACGACCTGCTACTTCATCTCGCTGACCGACCCGCTCCGCTTCCGCGACTTCATCGATCGCCTGGGTACGAAGCTCGGCGGCTCGCTCGAGTCGGTCTACGAGGACCGCGGGATCGTCCTGGCCCATGAGCCAGGTGCGCGCAATCAGCTGGTGTTGCGCGACGACTTCGCGTTCGTGGTGAACGTCGGCAACCCGAGCCTGGCGCCCTACGACTTCGCCCGCGAGCTGGCGAGCGTCGACCCGGCGCGCGGCCTGACCGCGTCGCAGCGCTGGCAGCAGGCGGTGGGCCCGGCGGAGCCGCGCGACCTGCTCGCGCTCATCGACGTCGGCGGGATGCTGCGCGCCGAGATCGAGGCGGCCCGTCGCCGCGACGAGCAGCCGGCGACGAACTGGGCGGTGCAGGAGCTGCAGCGGCTGCGCGAGCACGGCGGCTCGGCCGAGGAAATCGCGCGCTGGGAGCAGGTGGCGGCCGAGCAGCGGGCTTCGGAGCAACAAGCCCGCGAGAAGCGTCGGCGCGAGCAGGAGCTGTGGAATACGGTGGTCGGGCCGCTGGGGCCGATCGTGATAGGGCTGTCGCTGGGGCCGGAGGCGATCGCCGGGACCGCGCGCGCACGAGTGCCGGAGACTGCGCTGCTGCGGCGAGTGGTGACGGCCGGGGCGGGGCCGCCGCTGGCGATCACCGCGGCCAGCGAGCGAGTGCTGTTCGGGGCGGGCGGCAAGCTCGACGTGAGCGAGGGGATCGCGGGGATCGATTCATTGCTGCGGGCGATCGGCAAGAGCGCCGACGAGCTGTTCGCAGAGCTGCAGCGCAACGTCGGCGGCGACCCGAAGGCGGCGCTGGCGATGCTCGAGGGGACGGTGAGCTTCGCGCTGACGACCACGGACGTGGCGGCGATGGCCCGCGGCGGCAGCAAGGCGGAGCCCGGCTTCAACCTCGCGCTGGGTTTTAAAGATCCGGTCACTGCGGCGGCGCTGGTGACTGTGGCGATGGCGAAGCTGCCGAGCTCGCCGCTCGGTGTGGCGGGACTGAAGGTGAAGCGCGGCAAGTCGCGCGGGCACGTGGTGACGGTGCCGGGATGGCGCGACGTCCACGTGGCCCTGGTCGGCTCGACTCTGACGATCTCGACCGACCCGAAGTTCGCGCAGCAGGTCGAGCGCGGGCCGACGTGGCAGCCGCGGCTCGCCCAGGTCGGGCCGGTCGTGACCGCGCCCGGAGCCGCGGCGACGCTGCTGCTGGACCACGCGCTGTTGATCGGGATGTTCATGGCCCGCCGCCACTTCGAGGGCGAGCGCTACCTGCCGTCGCAGAACCAGCCGTACTGGCGGTTTTCGTCGCTGACGCCGGAGGTGATCAACAAGGTGCCGCAGTCGGCTGTTTACAAGGCGCGGCTCAAGGAGTGGCTGCGGCTCGACGCGAAGATCGAGCGGGTCGAGAAGGTGCAAGAGCGGCGACGCCTGGAAGGCGCGCTGGCGGCCGCGGACAGCCTGGGGGCGCTGGCGCTGCAATTGCGCGAGACGCCGGACGGTGTCGTGACCGAGGGCGGGCAGTACTTCGGCCCCGGCGGGCTGGCCCGCACGATCGAGCGCTTCATCGAGGGGATGTCGGGGGGCGAGACGGACTACTCGAGCTACGAGGAGCGCGGGCGCGTCGAGCAGGAGCTGATGGAGATCCGCGTCCGCGACATCGAGCGATCGCTCGGCGTGCGCGCGAGCGAGTGACCGCGGCTGGAGCGCATCGGTGGTGTGTCTTTAGGATATGCCTTGTGGCCGAGCTCGGGAGGGTTGCCTGTTTTCCTGAAACGGCCGGTATCTCAGTAAGCCGAGCGTGTTCCGCGAGATACCTGCTAGCGGGGTCGGGTATCTTCGGTAGCGAGACCGCCCTTGCTTGGCTATGGCGTCGGTGGAGAGGATGTTGTTGTCGTCCAGCACCGTAACGCAAGATGTCCTCGATGAAGTACCACCAGCCTCAGCGCTGCCGCGGGCACCATGAGTGGGAGGACGACATGGATTATCTTGTCCTCGATGTCATGGATTTCGACTACGACTTCGACGGCGCGCCGCTGTCTTGCCCTTGAGGGTTCAGTCCGACTTCGCGCAGCGGAAGCCGGCTTCCAGCGTCGCGTTGACGGAGTTCTTGGGGGCACCTAGTCGCCTGCAGGCGCGCAAGGTGTACCCGCCCGAGGCGAAATCCCAGGAGCCCCAGTTCGAACCCCGTCGAACGACGAGGTTCCCTGTCGGCTCGCGGACCGGGTCGAGGGCTGGCAGTCCTTCATAGCCGAGACCCTGGCTCTCGTATCCGTCCGCGACCCACTCGGAGGTATTGCCGGATGTATCGCACAAGCCGTAGGGAGAGACGCCCAGCGCGCAGAACATCCCGACCGGGGTCAAGGTCTGGTACATTTCGCGATACCAGCACTCAGGTCCCGGAGTCATCGTGTTGATGTCCCAGGGTTTGTAGTTTGCGTGGTCGCAGGTCGGCTCCTGCATGCCCCACGGGTATTTGCGTCCATCGGTGCCGCGGGCTGCCTTTTCCCACTCGGCCTCGGTCGGCAGGCGCTTGCCGAGCCAGGCGCAATATGTGGACGCCTGTGACCAAGTGGCCGAGGCCGCCGGCATGTCGTCGAGTCCGGGGACGAAATAGCCGCTGCCTTCCTCGCCCTGATACCACTCGGCGTCCCAATGAGGGGTGGGTTCGCACGAGCCTGCCTCGATGCACTGACGGTAAGCGCCCTTGGTGACCTCGTGCTTGTCGATCCAGAAGGCGGACACGATGACTTCGCGCGAGGGTAATTCGCTGTCCGCGCATGGACCGGTCAACTCGTCGGTGTCGAAGCCATCGCGGCAACCCATCCAGAACGGGCCAGCGGGGATGTGCATCATGCCGTCTTTTTCTTCGGTGCATGTAGACGAGTCGGCGTTGCATGCGCCGGCGCTGCAAGTCTTGTCGGGGTTGCAGGGGCAGCCGAGCGTACCGCAGGGACAAGCCTCGTCGTCCTTGCATACAGAGTTGTCGCCGGTCTCGCTTCCGGTGTCCGGCTTCGTACTTGTGCCCGCTTCCGCGGTGTCTGCCGAAGCGGCCGCGGTCGTCGTGGAAGCCCCGGATGTGCTCGTGGCACCTGGGTCGGGTGACCCGCACATGCACGCGCCCAGTAGCGCCGAAGCGAGGACGCTTCGCCGGATGAGGCAAGGCGCGAAACTGTGAGCCGCTGAGAGGCGCTGCATGAGCAGAGCAAGCAAATCCAAGGGGCCCACGCCTGTCAAAGCATGTCGTGGATCTGTCCTTGGAGCCATGTGATGCAGATGCGCGCGATGGCGGCGTCAGCGGTTCGGCAGGCCGAGGAGGAGCTCGACGGTGCCGGGGCCGAGGGGGTCGTCTTCCATGGCCGGGCGGCCGCCGGCGGGCGGGTTGAAGACGACCGGGTAGCGGAGGCGGTAGATCTGGTCGTCGAGGCGGCCGGCGGGGATCTCCAGGGCCCAGGCGGCCTCGAGCAGGCAGGCCTCGAAGCCGGGCTCGCGGTGGTTGAGGCCGGCAGCGTCGACCCTTGCCAGCATGACCTCGCCCTTGCCGACCTCGAGTTCGAATACGACCTTGCCGCCGAGCTGCTTGTCGCGCGTGAGGGCCTTATTGAAGCAGGCGCGGGCGCGGGGGAAGACGCGGATCCCGAGGTAGTTGCGGAAAATCTTCTCGTCGAGGAAGCCGCGCTCGTCGCCGTTGCCGCGGCCGGCCCAGGTGATGCCGAGCCGGGCCACGCGCTGTTGATTGAGGCCGAACCACGGCGGGCGGGTGAAGCCGTCGGCGGCAGCGCGGTCGAGGTCGGACACGCCGAACGAGGCGACCAGGGCGGCGGGCGGCGGGCGCGAGGCGACTGCGCGCAGGGTCCGGCTGGTGCGGACGCCGGCCAGCTTGCCGCGCACGCCGACGCTCGGCGGGGCGCCGGTGTAGTGGCCGCGGACGACGAGGACGTTGCCGGCGACGAGGCCCCCCGGGGCGGGCTCGTCGAGGGCGGCGCGGCGCGGGAGCTGCAGCTCGAGGTCGGAGAGGACGGCGGGGGCGGCCAGGAGCGCCTCGGTGAGGCCCTCGGGCGGTTCGCCGCCGCTGCGGCGGGCGTGCTGGGCCAGCGACTCGAGGCTGATGCGGGCGCCGAGGGCGGTGGCGACGCTGGTGATCGGGTGCTGCGGGGTGATCCCGCCGCGCAGCATCATCGGCTCGTCGACGATGAACAGCAGCTCGGGGCGGGTCGACTTTTTCTCGAGGCTGTCCGAAAAGACATGTCCGATCTGCTGCGCGCCGATGCCGGCGGGGAGCATGCCGTCGGTGATGACGACGACGAGCGGCCTGTGGGCGTCGCGGGCGGCGATCCGGCGGCCGGCGAGGGCGAGGGCGGCGGCGAGGTCGGTGCCCTGCTCGCGCGCGCCGGCGTCGAGGGCGGCGGCGACGCGGTCGCGGGCGCCGCGGTCGCGCACGCTCGGGAACTCGCCGTCAGCCAGCAGCGGGCGCGCGGTGCGGGCGAAGCTGATCGCGTCGAAGGTGAGGGTCGGCGGCAGCTCGTCGAACAGGCCGGTCAGCGCGGCGAAGGCGTCGCGGTGGAGGTCGGGGGCGGTGCTGCGCGAGCGGTCGAGGACGACGACGACGTGGTCGGGCCGCGGCGGCGGGGCGGCGCCGAGGCGCAGGTAGGCGCGGAAGCGGCCGCCGCTGGCCTTGACGCCGGGCGGGGTCGGGTCGGGCAAGAGCTCGAGGTGGCCGTCGAGGATGCCTCTGTCCTTCGAGACATGTTTATAAGGCCATGAAACTAAGGACCTGTCCTCGGGGCGCGAGAGGAGGACGCCGGCGCCGTCGCTGGCGCGGTCGTCGAGCCAGAAGCGGGGGATGTCGCCGGGGCGGGCGCCCTGGACGACGACGCGGCGCTCGGGCGCGAGGCCCCAGCGGTCGTCGCCGCGGCTCGGCAGCTCGAGCTCCCAGTGATCGGCGCGCAGGCGCGGCGGGGCCTTGAGCTGCAGCTCGATCTGGATCGTCGCCTCCGGCTCGAGGTTGAAGACGACGACCTCGGCCGCGGGCAGGTCGCCCGCGACCGCGGGCGCGAGGGCGCGGGCGAACACGGTGCCGGAGGCGCGGTGGGCCGGCTCGACGGCGACGCCGGCGGCGCGACCGGAGCTCCACGTGCCGTCGCGGGCGACCGCGAGGCCGAAGAGCTCGGCGTCGCGGGGCAGCGCGAGGCTGAGGACAGCGTCCTGGCGGCGCTTGCTGGCGTTGTGCAGGGTGACGCGCAGGCGCAGGTCGACCTTGTAGCCGTCGACGCCGGCGACGATCGCCTCGTAGGCGAGCTCCTGCACCGGGGTGAAGTTGCGCTCGGGGTTGGACTGGACGTCGATGTGCAGGTTGTCGGCGCGGGCCGGACCGGCGACCAGGGGACCGAGGACGAGGGCGGCTGCGACGGCGAGGGTCCGGGACGCGGCAGACACGATGGTTCAGTGTAACGCGGCGACCCGCGGGTGGTCTCGGGACCGCGATCAGCCGCGGCGATCGCGGAGGACGGTGCGGAAGGTCAGCGACAGCCGGCGACCGCGTGGGCCGCGATCGGGGTCGCTCTTGCGCGCCGGGATGGCGTGGCGCCAGCGGTAGCGCGCGTCGTCGGCGAGGACCAGGAGGCTGCGGGGCGGCAGCCAGACCGCGGCCCGCGAGCTCGTGGTCGGGTGCGACAATTCCAGAGTTGCGCCGCTGCCGAGGCTGAGCGAGGCGATCACCGGGCCGAAGCAGGGGACGCAGTCGATGTGGGCGGAGATACCCTGGCCGGGCACATACTCGTTGACGATGACCTGGTCCGGAGGACAGGTGAAGATCGCGTCACCGTGGAGGCGCGCCGCCAGCTCCGCGGCCCAGGTCGGCAGCGGCCCGAGCGGCTCGGCGGCGTCGACCTTGCGGCCGCGGTAGGCGTAGCGGTAGCCGTGGTGCTGGACGCGGCGGCGCAGGCCGTCGTCCCACGGGAGGGCGTCGACTGCGGCGATGATGTCGCGCTCGCGTTCGCCGGAGATCCACTCGGGCACGAGGGTGAGGCCGGGGACCGCCGCGGTCATGCGTCATGCTGCCACGCGCCCGCCGCGTCGCCGCGTGCAATTGCGCGCGTGGGCCGGGCTTGCAAGCGGGGCGAACTTGCGAGATGGCGGCCAGGCCATGCGCTCCCTGCTCGCGGCGACCCTGCTCTGGGCGTTCTCCTTTGGGCTGATCAAGCGCCACCTGGGCGGCCTCGATCCGAACTTCGTGGCGGCGATGCGGCTCGTGCTCGCGCTGCCGCTGTTCCTGCCGCTCCTGCGTACGCGTGGGCTCGAGGCGGGCGTGATCACTCGGTTGCTCGTGATCGGGGCGGTGCAGTACGGTCTGATGTACGTCGGCTACATCACCGCGTTCCAGTTCGCGGCCGCCCACGAGGTGGTGCTGTACACGGTGCTGACGCCGCTGTACGTGGCGCTGATCTGCGACGCGTACGCGCGCCGGTTCGACGCCGTCAACGTCGCGCTGGCGGCGATGGCGGCCGCGGGGGCCGCGGTGATCCAGCACCGCGAGGGCGCGGGGGTGGCGTGGCTCGGCTTCCTGCTCGTGCAGCTGTCGAGCGTGTGCTTCGCGTGGGGCCAGTCGGCGTACCGAAGGCTGCGGCGCGAGCGGACCGACCTGCGCGACCGCGAGGTCATCGCGCTGCTGTACCTCGGCGGGGTGGCGGTGACCGTGATCGCGACGAGCCTGAGCGGCGGATGGTCGACGCTGACGAAGGTGTCGAGCACGCAGTGGCTGGTGTTCGCGTACCTGGGGGTGCTGGCCACCGGGATGGGCTTTTATTTGTGGAACCGCGGGGCGGTGCAGGTCGGCGCGGGCGCGCTCGCGGTGGCCAACAACCTCAAGGTGCCGCTCGGGGTGCTGGTGGCGCTGACGATCTTCGGGGAACAGGCCGACCTGCTGCGGCTCGGGATCGGCGGCGGTTTGATGGTGCTCGCGGCGGCGCTGGCGGCGCGGCGGGGCGAGGCTTGACAGGCCGCTGCGGACCGCGTGTCCTGGGCTGGCGATGACGGAGCCCAAACCCCCCAGGCCGACGCCGCTGCCGCCCGGGCCGGCGCTGGTGCGCACGACGCTGATCGCGGTGACGCTCGGGGCCGCGGGCTGCGGCGAGGGCAAGAAGACCAGCGAGTCGGCCAGCGAGACGACGCAGTCGCCGATGCCCGGGCCGACGTCGAGCGACGACCCGACCGAGACGCCGATGTTCACCACCGGCGAGACTTCGGCGAGCACGACCCTGATCCCGCCGATGGTGCCGCCGATGCCCTCCGAGGGCACGACCGCGGTGCCACCGATGCCGCCGCCGACCTCCACCGGGACGACGACCGGGACGACGACCGAGGACACTGCGGGGACGACGGTCGTGCCGCCGATGCCACCGCCGCAGACGACCGGAGCGACCACCGAGGACGGGACGACCGCGATCCCGCCGATGCCGCCGCCGCAGACGACCACCGAGGACGGGACGACCGCGATCCCGCCGATGCCGGCGCCGTAGCCAGGAAGGTTTTAAGGGCATGTCGTAAAGGGCATGCCCATGAGGGCAGGTCTTTCAGAACATGTCGCAAAGGGCATGTTCAGGGATGCAAGTTCGGACATGAGCTTCAGGGCGGTCAAGATGTCGGCGCGGCGCGGGCGGCCGCGGCTGACCCCGGCGTACCGGGCGTGGCTGGCGGAGAACCTGCTGCGCGGGGCCGAGGCGCCGGCGCTCCGGGCGGCGCTGGCCGAGCGCGGGGTACAGGAGGCGGCGATCGCCGGGGCGCTGGCGCGGGCGCGGCAGTCGCCGGAGCTGGCCGGAGCGCGCGCGGCGGCGGCAGGGCTGCGGCGCGAGGCGCTGGTGAACCGGCTGCGCGGGGCGCTGCGGGCGACGTCGCCGGCGATCGAGCGCATCGGCTTGCCGTCGCCGGGGGAGTTCGTGGCCCGCTACTGGTCGACCGGGACGCCGGTGATCTTCACCGACGTGGTGCCGCGCTGGCCGGCGTTCTCGCGCTGGAGCCCGGCAGATTTTAAAAAACGCTTCGGGGCGGCAGAGATCGAGATGTCGATCGGGCGCGCCGGCGATGACGACCCGGATGTCCGCTTCAAGCAGCACCTGCGCCGGACGACGCTGGGCGACTACGTCGAGCGCGTGCTCGCGGCCGGCGAGACGAACGACCTGTATTTGATCGCCAACAACCGCAACCTGGTCCGGCCCGGGCTCGCGGGGCTGCTCGACGACGTGGCGCTGCCGGCCGGCTACTTCGACGCGTCGCGCAGCGCGAGCTGCGGGGCGCTGTGGTTCGGACCGGCAGGCACGGTGACGTCGCTGCACCACGACACCTCGAACATCCTGTTCTTCCAGGTGGTCGGGCGTAAGCGCTTCCGCCTGTACCCGCCGGAGCAGCCGCAATTGCTGGCGGCGGCGCGCGGGGTCTACAGCACGCTCGACCCGGAGCGGCCGAGCCCCGAGCTGGCGCAGGCGTTCGGCTTCGACGAGGTGCTGCTGCCGGGCGAGGCGCTGTTCCTGCCGGTCGGCTGGTGGCACCACGTGCGCGCGCTCGACCTCAGCATCAGCGTGGCTTTCAATAATTTCGTGTGGCCCAACGACTTCGAGTGGTACAAGCCCGGCGCGCCCAGCTGAGGCCGGCGAACGGAGAGGCGTCAGCATCGCCGATTGCGCGCCCGCCCGGGGGCCGGCGCACGTGGCGATCTCGGCGGCCGCTTCGCAGCAATCCCGGCCGGCCGCGGTTGACAGCCGCGAGACCGGACCGAATACTCGGAGGACGCGCGAGGCAAAACGCCCGCGCGGTCCGGACAGCGCCGGGAGCGAGAGCCCCGGCAGAAAGCGACAATCATGCATCCCTGGTTCTCTGCGTGGCGCGGGATTGCGCGCCGGGTGGCCTCGTCTCGACATTACGGGCACGAGCACGCTCATTGCGGTGGTTTTGGTAGGGGTCGCTGCGGCGACCAAGACGAAGGTGGTGGTGGCGGCGATCCCGGAGGCGGCCCGGAGGGCTTCTTCTGGGGCGGCGGTCCGTTCGGCGTGCGCCGGCCGCTGCGGTTCCTGGCCTACAAGCTCGGCCTCGACGAGCGACAGGTCGGTGAGCTGGCGGTGATCCTCGACAGCCTCAAGGTCGAGCGCGCCCAGGCCGAGCTCGACCTCCGCCGCACCAGCAGCGGCTACGCCGATCTGCTGGCGGCCGACACGTTCGACGAGGCGGCGGCCTCGCAGATCGCGGCCGAACGCACGCGCTCGGCCGAACGCGTGCAGAAGGCCGTGCAGGTGGCGGTGGGCAAGATCCACGCGCTCCTGGCCGAGGAGCAGCGGCGCCGCTTCGTGTACATGCTGCGCACCGGCCTCGTGCGCTTGTGATCGCAACGCGCCGCGCGGCGCCATGTTCGCCGCGGGTTTTTCCCGAGCGGAGCGATTCGCGGCGTCGGCCTCGCCGGTCACCCTGCGGTGATTGACGAGGAGCGCCCGGGCGTGCTCGCCCGGGTGCTCGTATTGATGATTGATAGGAGCAGGAGGCGCTGCGAAGCCCAGTTCGCCGACATGTCTCTTGCGACCTGTCGTGCGCCATGTGCCCACGTTCGTTCACCCAGGTGTTTCCGCAACGGCGGAGGCGTACTTCACCTCAGGGTCTGGGTACTCTGGACCGGTGGACGAACGCAGCAACAAGGCTCCTCACGTCACGATCGAAGTGGACGACGTTCTCCAGGTCACGGGCTGGAACCGGCGAGCCGAACGCGTGCTGGGTGTCAGCGCGGACGAGGCGGTCGGTCGCCCCCTCGGGGAGCTCGTCCCCGTGGCCGACGAGGCCGATGCGTGGGCGCGGCGTCTCGTGACGGACAGCGAGGAGCCGGAGGTGCTGCGGATCGACCGGCCCGCGGGCGAGCTGTACTTCGCGGCGTGGTGGGAGGTGACGCGCGAGGCCGACGGTCGGGTGGTCGGCGCCACGCTGCACGGTCACGACATCACGGCGCGCGAGCGCGAGTTTCGCCGGCGCGGCGTCGAGGCGAAGATGCTCGAGGCGCTGCTCGACAACCTCGAGATCGTGGTGTGCTCGATCGACAAGCAGGGGGTGTTCGCGTCGCAGCGGGGCAAGGCGCTGCGGACCGTCGGGCTCAGCCCGGGTCAATTCGTCGGTCAGGATTACTTCGAGCTGTTCGGCGGCACGCCGTCGGGCGAGTCCACGCGCAGGGCGATGAACGGCGAGCCGCAGGTGGCGGAGCTCTCGGAGGTGTACGGCGTCCACTGGCTGTCCTGGGGCATCCCGGTCGAGGACAGCGAGCTGTCGGTCATCACCGTGTCGCTCGACGTCACCGAGACGAAGCGCAACGAGCTCGAGCTGCGGGCCAGGCTCGATCTGATCGAGCGCCAGCAGCAGGTGATCCGCGAGCTGTCGACGCCGATCATCGAGGTGTGGGACGGCGTGCTGACGCTGCCGATCGTCGGTCTCATCGACACCGTCCGCACCGCGGAGATCATGGACAACCTGCTGCAGGCGGTCACGAGCACGCGGGCGAGGTTCGCGATCCTCGACCTCACCGGGGTGGAGGTCGTCGACACCGGCACCGCGAGCCACCTGATCGGGATGATCCAGGCGATCCGCCTGCTCGGAGCGGAGGGCGTCCTCACCGGCATTCATCCGCTCATCGCCCAGACGATCGTGTCCCTCGGGGTCGACCTCTCGCGCGTGCCCGTGTTCGGCAAGCTCCGCGACGCCCTCACGCACTGCATCGCCCGCCTCGGGCGCTCGTCGCGGCCGCGCACCTGAGGCGTCGCCGGCGTCACCGCCATTCGAGCGCGCCGAGGGTGCACGGGTCGCCGCGCGGCTCGCCGCGCTGGTCGGTGGGCGGGCAGTCGCTGCCGGCCGCGAGCGCGGGGCTGCCGGCGAGCGGGGCGACCGTCTGCGTCGGGCCGCCGTTGTCGGCGAGCGCGCCGAGCAAGGGATCGACGCGGGAGATCCCCGGCGTGCAGTCCATGTCGTCCTGGGGACCGGTCGGCCACTGAATGTTGTGATCGCCGGTGCCCGGAGGCGTGGCGAACATCGAGCCGGTGCAGTTGAGCGGGGTGTACTGATTCTCGGCGCTGTTGCTGATGATGGTGTTGCGGACCACGAGCGGGGTGACGCGCAGGATGCCGGAGCCGAATTGCGCGTCGTTGCCGGCGATCGTGCAGTTGAGGATCGTGCCGGTGGTGTGGTCGCCGATGGTGAGGCCGGCACCGATCCCGCGCGTCGTGAAGTCGGCCTGCGGCCAGGTCGAATTGCCGCTGATGGTGACGTTGGTGAGGTCGGCGACGGCGGCCTGGGCCCCGTGGCCGAGGATCCACACGCCCGCGGAGCCGCGGGCCTTGTTGCCGGAGATCGTCGAATGGGTGAGGGTGACCGCGGTGCCCTGAATGTAGAGCGCGCCGCTGCTCGGCGAATCGTCGTCGTCGTGGTCGGGGATCTCGTTGTCGGCGAAGGTGCTGCGGTCGATGATGGTGGGCTCGCCCTCGTAGCCGGTGCGGAACAGGGCGGCCCCGAAGGCGCCGCCCTTGTTGCCGCGCACGGTGGCGCCGCAGATCTTCAGCTCGCGGCCGCTGCCGTCCATGACGATCGCGCCGCCGTTGCCGCCCTTGCCGGCCTGCTCGCCCATCATGTCGATGTAGTTGGCGCCGCGCCCGGTGGCCTCGTTGGCGGTGAAGGTAGAGTTGACGATCGTGAGCGCGGTGTGCAGCGCCCCGACTGCCCCGCCGTTGGCCGCGCGGTTGTTATGAAATGTGCAGCCGACGATGGTGGTAGCGCCGACGCCGATGCCGTAGATCGCCCCGCCGGCGACGTCGGGGCCCCAGGTGGCGGCCTCGTTGTTCTCGAAGGTGCTGTCGATCGCGGTGACGTGGCCGCCGAGGTGGAAGATGGCCCCGCCGCCGCCGTCGACGTCGGTGCCGAGAGGGGTCTCGGTGCCGCTGGCCCTGGCGTCGATGAAGCGCAGGCGCTGGACGGTGAGGTTCGGACCCTGCGACTCGAAGTTGCCGGTGTTCATGTCGAGGATCCGCGTGACCCCGCCGCCGGACAGTGTGACGTCGTGGTCGCCGTCGAGCACGAGGTCGCCGGTGACCTTCAAGGCTTGAGACAGGGTGATGGTGACGGGGCCGCTGCAGTCGAAGGTGACGACGCCGCCGGCAGCGACTGCGGCGGCCAGCGCGGCCTCGGTGCAGCTGGCGGGGGTGCCGTCGCCGACGACCGTGGTGGGGCTCGAGCTGTCGGCGAGCTCGACCGGGACGTCGCAGGTGCCGGCGGGCGGAGGCGGAGGCGGCTCACCGGTGTCGGTCGGGTCGCCGGAGGGGTCGCTGGTGGCGGTGGCGCTGGTCGGGCTGCCGGTCGCCTCGCTGCCGCCGTCGGTCGGGTCGCCGGTGGTGCCGCCGGTCGGCGCGCTGGTGGGACCGGCGGTCGAGTCGCCGCTGTCCGGACCGCCGATGCCGGTGGAACCTGTCCCTTCAGTCATGTTGCCGCCGCCGTCGCCGCAGGCCGCGAGGGCGGCGAGGAGGGCGAGGCCGAGCTTGGGCTGCTGCATGGGCCCGAAGGTACCGCGCGCCCGGCAGCGACTGCGCGGGGGATCGAGGCGACACGAGGGCGCGTGCGCGCGAGGCTGTTCATGACGGCGCCGTCATTCGCGGGGGCACCGCGGGAGGGCGACGGGGCGCTCGGGAATCGCATGAGAATGCTGGAAATGAGGGGACGTCGGGGCCCTCGCGCGAGGGGGCGGCGAGGTCCGCGGATGCGGCCTGGCACGGTCGGCGGACCGCACCATGGTTCGCGAGCATGCACGACGCGAGGCTTCGATGGCTCATGAGCACGATGACGGCGGCGGTCGTGAGCGCGGCGATCCTCGGGTTCGCCTGCGGGGAGCCGCCCGAACAGCCGACCGGGTCGCTGTGCGCGGAGGCGGCGGACTGCTACCGCGACGTCGACCACGCGCTGCTCGGGGAGGTCTTCTGCGAGACCCAGTTCGAGGACGGCTATTGCACGCACACGTGCGAGCGAGACGAGGACTGTTGCGCGTTCGAGGGCGAGTGCATGCCGGGGATCGCCCACGTCTGCACGCCGCTGACGAATGACACGACGAAGCGCTGCTGGGTCAGCTGCGAGGACGGGGCGCGCCTCGACGCCGATCCGATGGCGTATTGCTTCACGCACGTGGGGCCGGGGACGGTGTGCCGCTCGTCGGGCGGCGGGAGCGAGAAACGCAGCATCTGCGGGCCGCCGTGATGTCGCGCGGCGTGGACGACGAGAAGGTCGTCGCCGCGAATGACGGGCGCCGCCGGTGTATGAGCGGCGCGGAGGTTGGTCGGGAGCGGCGTGATGACGGGTGGCGGTATGAGAGGCACGGAGGTTGGTCGGGAGCGGCGCGGGATGATGAGCGCGGCGTGATGAGTGGCGGCGGTAGGAGAGGCGCGAGGTTGGTTGCGGGCGGTGCCGGATGATTGCGCGGCAGGATGGCGGCAGTGAGAGGCGCGGAGGCTCGTTGCGCGCGGTGAGTGGTTGGTGGATGGCCGCGGGCGCGAATGGCTCGTGCGGGTGAGCGTCGTGCGAGGAGCGGCGCGCCAGGTTCGTGAGGACGGCCGGTCGAGCGTCGTCGTGGCGATGGCGCAAACGGACGGGAGACGCGCGCTTGCGTACGCCGGGGGTGTTGGGGCAAGTTCGCCCTGGAATTGGCCTCCGTGAGCGATCTTGCCCCGAACTCTGCCGCCCCGCCCGAGCCCGTGCGGACCCCTCTGCCCGCCACGCTGTGGCTCCGCTCGAAGCGGCCGGTCGCGTCGGGGGCGGCGCGGATCTACGTGCCGATGGCGGTGATCGCAGGGGCGCTGATCTTCGCGCCGCGCGGGCCGGTGTTCTGGGGGCTGCTCGCGGCGGCGGTGCTGTGGTTCGCGCTGTTCCCGGTGATCGTGCACGGGCTGCTCGGTCCGCTCGAGCGGGCGGTGCTGGCGGCGACGCCGAGCACTGCGCAGGGGCTGCTCGACGCGCTGCGCAAGCAAAGGCGGGTGCGGTGGTTCGCGCCGTTCGCGTGGACGGCCCTGCAGGAGGGGCGGCTGCACCTGGTGCGCGGCGAGGGGCGGGCGTCGGCCAAGGCGCTGACGGAGGCGGCGCGGCTGGCCGGGGTGATGGGCGATCCGCCGGCGGGGATCGTGTCGACGCAGGCGCACGCGCTGCTGGTCGCCGACGTGCCGGAGCAGGCGCGCGACCTGCTGCAGGCGCTGGCGAAGCGGCAGGCGCTGGGACCGTGGGACCAGCTGCACCTGGCGGCGGCGCAGCTGCTGGCCGGGAAGCCGCGGGCCGACGAGGTGCGGGCGCTGCTCGACGCGGCCCAGGCGGCGCTCGGGGCGACGCCGCGGGTGCTGGCGACCCGCGCGTTGCTCGAGCAGCGCGCGGGGGCGTCGGAGACGGCGCTGTCGGCCCTGCGCGGCGCCGAGGGGGGGCTCGAGGCCGGGCCCGACGAGCTGGCGCAGGCGCTGGTCGAGCGGGCGCGCCGGCTGCTGCGGCCGGCGGCGAAGGCGAGCGAGAAGCGGGCGCGCAAGCTCGAGGCGCGGGCGGCCGATCGCAAGGATGTCTTTTTAAAAGACAAAGACATGGCGCCGGGGGCAGGTCCGAAGGGACAGGTCGCGGGCAAGCCGGCCGGCGGGGTGAAGCGCGAGGATGTGGCGAGGGTCGCGACACGCGCCGCGGCCGAGGCGCGGCCGGCGAGCGCGGCGGCTCCGAGCGGGGTGGTGCTGGCGCTGCCGGAGGGGCCGGCGGTCGAGGCGGAACGATCGGCGGAGCGCGAGGCCGAGAAGCCGCGCGGGAAGCGGAACGTCCGGCGCGAGGAGCGACGGGCGGCCCGACGGGCGGCCAAGGCCGAGCGGCGGGTGCCCCAGCGGGCTCCGAGCACGCCGGCGCGGACGGCGGGGCGGCCGGTGAGCAAGGTCGCGATCGGGCGCGAGGACGTGGCCTCGGGTGGCTTGAAGGACAGGTCCGGCGGCGCCGAGGCGAAGCGGGCGGCGACGGCAGGCGCGGGCGAGGTCGCGCGGGCGAAGGCGGGCGAGGCTGTCCTTGGGGACAGGGGGGCCGAGGTCGCGCGGGCGAAGGTCGGCGGGGCGCCGGAGGCTGTCCTTGGGGACATGTCGGCCGAGGTCGTTCGGAAGGTCGGCGGGGCGACGGAAGTCGCGCGCGAGGTGACGGTCGGGGGTTCGACGGCCGCGGGTCGCAGTGAGGCTGTCCTTGGGGACATGTCGTCCGAGGCCGTTCGGAAGGTCGACGGGGCGACGGAAGTCGCGCGCGAGGTGACGGTCGGTGGTTCGACGGCCGCGGGTCGCGGCGCGGCTGTCCTTGGGGACAGGGGGGCCGAGGCCGTGCGCGAGACGGCGGCTGGAGGTTTGACGGCCGCGGGCCGTGGTGAGGCTGTCCTTGGGGACAGGGGCGCCGAGGTCGTTCGCGAGGCGGAGGCGGGCGACGCGAGTTATGGGGCTGTTCGAGAGGACAGGGCGGAGCAGACAGGTGCATCCTCTGCCGCTCCCGCTGCGGGGCCGGCGGTGCTGCCGGTCGAGGCGGTCGGGGCCGGGGTTCCTGGGGCGCGGGCGACTGGGGCGGCGCCCTCGGTCGGGTCGTTGTTCGGGCACCTGGGAGCCCCGTCGACGTCGCAGGCTGGGTCGCTTTCCGGGGCAGGGCGCACGTCCGGGCCGTCGCCCGCAGCAGCAGGGGGGAAGCCGCCGGCGTTCTCGGTGCCGCTGCCGAAGCCGGCCGGAGCGGGCGGCTTGCCGGTAGGCGGGGCGTTGCGTCCGCCGCCGGGGCTCCCGTCGCTGGCGGCGAAGAGCCCGGCTCCTGCCGTGCCGGGGACCAGCGCTGCTGCCGATATTCTGAGACCGACAGGGCCGTCGCTGTCCGGGTCGCACGTGGGCGCGCCCGCAGCGGGGCTGGCCGGGACGGCTGGAGGAGCTCCCACGGCGCCCCTGCTGCCGTCGAATCCCGCAGTGGGGGGAGCACCGGTGCCGCCGGTGCTGACGGCGAGTCCCGCTGCCGCTGGGAGCGCTCCGGTCGCGCCGGCGGTGTCGAGGCCGAGCGGGCCGGTCGCGGCTCCGGTCGCGCCCACGATGCCGAGGCCGAGCGGGCCGTTGGCGGCTCCGGTCGTCCCGGTGGTGCCCTTGGTGGCGCCGCCGCGGGTGGGTCAGGGCGCGGGGCTGCTGCCGCCGGTGGCACAGGCGCCGAGCGTCGCTCCACCCGTGATTTCGTCGGCGCCGCCTCCGGTAGCGCCGGTGCCCGGCGGCGAGGCGCCTGCGGCCGCGGCGGACGACGCGGAGTGGGATTCGCTGCTCGACGCGCTCGACGACGCGCCCGGGCCGAAGCCGATGTGAGAGTGATGGCGGACATGTCTTGAGGGACATGTCCGTTGGAGCAGCTGGGGAGACGGACGCGTCGCCGCCAACCCGCGCGATGTTGTCACCGGCCGCTCGGCGGCCCGGCGTGAGCGTGGCCAGTCTCGCATCATGGGTCGCGGGGCCTGCCGGCCGCTCCCGTGTCGTACGCGGCGCCGCGGGCCGTCGGGCCAGGCGCCCCGCCCCCGATCGCATCGAGCTCCCGACCGCGGCCCGCCCCGACGTCGTCGGCCGCGCCCTGGTCTCGCACCCCTAATTCGCGCGGGGCCTGCCCGCCCGCTCCCGTGCCGTAGGTGGCACCGCAGGGCCGACGCCGAGGCGGGCGTGCGGCCCGATCTCGAAGCGTCGTGCGCGTCCCCTCGCGTCCGTTTTTGCTTCAGGGGGAATGGTCGGCGTTCTATAGTCGCGGGCGAGATGACGATGTCAGCCAGCGGTTCATCGGCAGCAGAGCTCACCCTCGACAAGAGCGACGTCGACAGGCTCTGGGAGTCCTTCCGTATCTTCGACACCGACGGCAGCGGCGCGATCTCCCCCGCCGAGCTGGCGGTCGTGATGCGATCGCTGGGGCAGAGTCCCACGGAGGCGCAGGTGCGCGGCCTCATCGAGGAGGTCGACACCGACGGCTCGGGCCACATCGACTTCGGCGAGTTCAAGACGCTGATGCTCGCGCGTTACGGCGACCGTCGGAGCCGGCTCGAGCTCGCGTTCGCGGTGTTCGACCGCGACGGCAGCGGCCGGATCACCGCCGAGGAGATGGGCGGCGTCATGAGCCAGGTCGGGCTGAGCGCGCGCGAGCTCGACGAGATGATCAAGGAGGTCGACGTCGACGGGGACGGCTCGATCGGCTTCGACGAGTTCTGCCAGCTCGCGCAGGCCGTGCCGACGCGGCCCTCGGGCGCGCTCGAGACCGCGGCGCCGCTCGCCAGCGCCGGCGCGACCGCGGCGGCGATCGCCGGCGAGGTCGACGCCCGCGAGCGGACCGAGGCCGAGCCCGCGCCCGCGGCCGACGAACCGCAGGCCACGGTGGAGGTCGAGATCGCCCGCTTGCGCGAGCAGAACGCGCGCAGCTCGGAGGCGGGCAAGGTCCGCGGGACCTCCGTCCTGCAGCTCCAGATCGGTCTGTTTCGCCTGATCCAGGGCGCCGCGTACCGCTGCTTCCGCGAGAGCTTCTCGGCCAACCACGAGACGCACCTGCGCGTGCGCAACCTGCCGTACCGGATCTCCGAGTTCGTGCCGTTCGTGCGCACCGCGATGAGCCTGTACAAGGCGCTCGGCGTGGTCGAGGAGGTGTGCCACCCGACGCTCGACGCGGTGGTCGAGTCGCTCGAGGCCGAGTACGCGCGGCTGCAGCGGCGCATCGCCGACTGGCAGACCGTGCCGAAGACCGCGGAGATGCTGGCCGAGCACGAGGCGATGGTCGCGGCGCGCAGCCGGTCGGAGAACACGCGCGAGAAGTTCGCGGCGGGCGTCGAGTTCGCCATCAGCATGCGCAAGCAGCGGCTCGGTCTGGGGGACGTGGTCGAGGGCGTGCTGGCCCTCAACGAGCTGAGGCGACTGCGCACGGAGGAGTTGGCGCAGGAGCTCGCGCCCGGGCAGGCGCAGGCGGCGGGCGATGCGAAGGCCTACCTCGACCGGTGGCACCGGGTCATCCTCGACAACGCGCTGGAGACGGTCGACGGCGCGATGATGCCGGTCCGGTACTGGTACGAGGACTTCATGCCGAAGCTCCTCAGCGCGTTCTCGGTCAGCAACGCCAGCCACGTCGCCACCTGCGAGGCGCCGACCGACCCGGTGATGGACGGGTGGTTCCAATGGATGCACGACGCGGGCGAGTTCGCGGTTTACGGCAAGGAGCTGATCGCGGCGTTCCCGGGCTGCAGTCCGCCGGAGAAGCTGCGCCTCCTGCAGAGCTGGTGGCTGTCGCGCCATTACTTGAACGGGGTGCAGAAGCGGCGCGAGCGGGCGGAGTTCGGGCGGGACTCGGGCAGCATCTCGCAGTACGTCAGCTTCGTCGACGTGTACGTCGGCCGCAACGACGTGCGCGACGCGCAGATGCGGGTCAGCTTCCCGTACTTCATCGGTCCGGCGGTGTGGCGCTTCCTCCACACGGTGGCGGAGCTCGCGTGTGACAAGCCCGCGGCCGAGCAGCAGCGGCTGGTCCCGGTGTTCAAGCAGTTCTTCAAGCTGTTCGCCACGATGTACCCGTGCCCGTACTGCCGGCACCACCTCAACGCCTACGTGGTGCAGAACCGCGAGGTCGACATGTACCCGGTGGAGTACCTGCTCCTCGGCCACGACCTCGAGGCGACCAGCTTCAACATGTCCATCGACGACAAGCTGAGCTCGGTGAGCGACGGGCCGTCGCTGCGGCTGTTCCTGTGGAAGCTCCACAACACCGTGTCGTCGTCGATCGCCCGCTCCGAGGAGTGGTACCACCGCGACGACGGCGCCTTCTACACGACGCGCTACTGGCCGAGCCTGGCGGCCGAGCTCGCCCGCGCCCGCGCGTTCAATCAGCCGAGCATCCCGGTCGAGCGGGTGGAGAGCAACTTCCGCTTGATGGGCCCCGTCGGCCGGCTCGCGGGCGTGCGCCTGGAGCTGCACCGGCTGCTGGCGCGAGGCGACGCCGCGAGCGCCCTGCAGGCCAAGAAGATCGCCCAGGACTACATCCGCCAGCTGGAATCGCGCGTGATCGAGGAGCGCTTCCTGCAGGACAACTATCACTTCGATGCGAACCTGAGCGACCCGCTGACCGTCAGCTTCTCCGAGGCGGAGGAGAAGCTCGGGCGGAGCGGGCTCTACACCGAGGATTGACGGCGCCGCTGTCTGAATGGACATGTCTTCGAGGACATGTCTATTCGGTCACCTCGATCGGTTCAGGCGCGCGGGAGGCGGAAGATCACCTCGCCGCTGCGCGAGCGGCCGACATCGGCCCAGCCGGCGGCGCGGTAGAACGCGTCGGCGCGGGTGCCGACGGCGGTGGTGAGCTGGATGGCGTCGAGCCCGGGGTGCGACCACAGCCAGGCGACTGCGCGGTCCAGGAGGGCGCGGCCGAGACCGCGGCGCTCGTGGGCGGGGTCGATGAAGAGCGCCCAGATCGAGCCGGGCTGCGGGTGCGCGGAGGAGAAGCCGAGGACGAGGCCGTCCTCCTCGCCGACCCACGACCTGCCGGGGCCGCGGATGTGCTCCTCGTAGTCGGGGACGGTCACGAGGCCGGGGTTCGACAGGACGTTCTCGCGGACGGCGGCGCGGATCACCTGCAGGCGCGGGATGTCGGCCAGCACGGCCTCGCGGTAATTCAACATGCGGCGGAGGATACCGCACGACGCGGACGACGACCAGGCGGGCTGCGTCGACTCGCGGGGCGCGGAGTTCTTCGCCCTGCGCCGCGGCTCAGTCGGCCAGCTGGGCGAGCACTTGCGGGAGCTCGCGGGTGGTGAGGCCGTGGACGCGACAGGTCTTGACCAGGTGTCCCGGCAGCTCGGGCATGTCGAATTGGTCGTCGATGGCGACGTAGCGGGTCGGGGGTTCGGGCTGCGCGTCGAGCCACGCGCGGATCTCCCGGCCGCGCCGCGGACCGTCGACGTCCGGCGTGATGCCGACGACCTGGGCCTCACAGCCGGCCGCAGCGAAGCTGGCCCGCAGCTCGGCGAGCGGCAGCGACAGGCGCCACGACGACGACAGCACCACCACCGCGCCGGTGGCTCGCACGATCTGGTTGAGCACCGCGACGTTGTCGGGATCGAGGCACGCGAGCATGCCAGGACGCTCCGGCTCCGCTCGCGTGCCGATGTTGTTCATGACGCCGTCGATGTCGAGGAAGATGACCTTGGGCGGCACGATTCGAGGCTAGCACCGTGACAGGGCCGATTCGAGCGCCGTGGATCCGCGCGGTCCGACTCGTCGGACATGTCGTCAAGGTCAGGCCGCACGCTCGACTCGGGCACTCGCCGAGCCGCGTCTGGACCACGCATCGGTGTTCGTGGAACATGGGAGCTGCAACGACTCGGGCGGCCTCCGACCTGCGATCGCAACGCCGACAAAAAGCGGCGAATGAAATGCGCGTCCCTTGGAATTTTGCGGCCACGAACTGTCGCCGCGCGCCGCTGGAGTGAATGGTTGCACCTGTCCTTTCAGGCAGGTCCGCAAGGGGTGTTCAGGCCCGGCCCTTGCTGTACCCGCGCCCGAAAGCGCCAGCGATCAGGTGGGCCAGCCGCAGCGGCTCGGGCAAAGCCCCGTGAACCCGCGAGCGCTCGAGCAAGAGGGCGGCCTCGGCGACTGCGAGCCCCTTGCGCTGGACCCATACGCCGCCCAGCGGCTCCATCGCGCCGGCGCGCTGGATCAGCTTCCACTTGCGGGATCCACCGGGGAGGCGCTCCAGGGCGGCGCGGATCTTCACGAGGTCGGGCGGGCGGCGAGCGACGACGAGGACCGGGCGAGCGATCGCCTCGTGCAGCGCGTCGAGGTCGACGACGTTGAAGCCGGCGAGGGCGATGCCCTGCAGGACGACCGCCTGGACCGCCTCTGCGAACGGCGAGCCCAGCAGCATGGCGGCGATCCTGCGGGCCGCGTCGGCGCCGTCGCGGCGGACCTTGCCGCGCAGGACGCCGTCGAGCCGGCCCGAGGTGCAGACAGTGCCGATGATCGCCACGTCCCCCCGGTGCTCGCGCGCGAACGGGGCGTCGTCGACGCCGAGCAAATTCGAGAGGCGACGGATCGCGGGCATCAGCGGCTCACGCCAGGGGCGGGTCGCCCGAGCGGGTCGGGCGGGTCATATGAACATTGTTCTGCGAGGATTTGCGCGGGGTGTGCCCGGCCGCGTTGCGACGGCTGGCCCAAAAGACAGGCGCGACGGATAGCGCGGGCGGCGCCAGGCGGATCGACGAAGCCGAGGACGTGGATGCCCGCAAGGACATGTCGCTTCAGACATGTCCTTGGGGCTTGGTGCAGAGGCCGCACTGCGAGTCGACGCCGGGGGCGAGGCGGGTGCCGCGGAAGTTGCCGCCGAGGCTGTCGAGGGTGAGGCCGGCGGCGGCGACGAGGTGGCGCAGCTCTTCGGGGAAGATCTGGCGGTGGGCGAGGTGGACGACCTGCGCCGGCTCGGGCGGCGGCTTGAAGGCGCGGGGGCGCTTGGGGGCGTCGTCGTAGAAGATCCGCACGTGGCACACCTGCGTGTGCGGGTCGTAGGTGTGATTGGTCGAGTAGACCATGGCCGCGCCGGTGCGCGGGTGGGTGAAGTGGGTGACGCTGTGGCGCTCCTCGGGGTCCCAGGTCAGCCACTCGAGGTCGGGCAGGAGGACGTCGAAGGCGAACCGCCCGCCGGGCACGAGCACGCGCGCGGCCTCGCGGAAGCAGCGCAGCAGGTCCTCCCACGAGTACAGGTGCATGAGGACGTTGAAGGGGGCGAACACGAGGTCGGCGCCGGCGTCGGGCAGCGGCAGCGCGGTGATGTCCCCGAGGACAGGTTCGAGGCGGGCGGCGACGTCGCTGGCGACGCCCTGGGCCTTGCGCCGCAGGTGGTCGAGCATGGTCGGCATGCGGTCGACGGCGACGACGCCGTGGCCGTCGTGGCACAGAGGCAGGCTGATCCGCCCGGTGCCGGCGCCGAGCTCGACGACGCGCTGGCGCGGGCCGCGGTCGCGCGCGAGGCCGCGGTACCAGGCGACGTCGTGGCGGTGGTCGCGGTACTCGAAGTCGTACAGCTCGGGGTCTTCGTAGTGCTCGCTGGTGCCCAGTCGCAGCAGGGCCTCGGGGTCGAGGGGGCCCTTGCCGCGCCGCGTCACGGCGAACCCGACTCGGCGGAGTGACGCCGGCCGTCCGGGCGCGTCCGGCGACGCCGTTTGCGTCGCGGGCCGCTGTCGAAGTCGCCCTCCGACTCGATGCGCATCGGCTGGGTGACGGCGGCGAGGCGCTGCCAGTGCCCGAGCTCGCTGCCGTCGCCGCCGCGGGCTTTGACGGTGAGGCCGAGGAAGACCAGCGCTTCGTGGAAGTACTGGCGCTGGACCAGCGAGGGCCGCCGCTTCTTGCGGGTGAGCGACTCGACCATGCGCCGGTGGGCCATGAGGATCTGCCGCGCCAGCTCGCGGTCGCGGCGGGCGACGCCGAGGCTGACGCAGACCGGGCCCATGAGGTCGTCGATCAGGCGATCGAGGCCCTGGCGGCTGGCGGTGTGCCACTGCTCGTCGAGCAGCGGCGCGAACAGCACCGCGAGGAGGACGCCGTTGCTGGCGACCTGGCTGGTGGCGCTGGTGTACTCGTCGAGCGCCTCCAGCAGGTTCCACATCACCCGCGAGGGCTCGCCGGGCTTCGTCTTGCTGGCCGGACCCGCGAGGCCGCTCGCGCTCAGCTTGCGGTAGAGGTCGACGTAGCTCGGCATGAGCTCCGTCATCAGCCGCGACTCGAGCAACAGCTCGAAGCTGCGCCGCGCCGCGCCGCCGCGCAGGAGCTTGTAGATCTCCTCGAGCACGCGGGCGCGCGAGCACTTGCCGATGTGGCCCACGGTGTCGAGCAGGGCCCGCCAGGTGGCCTCCTCGATCGTGAAGTCGAGCCGCGCGGCGAACTTGACCGCCCGCAGCATGCGCACAGGATCCTCCTGGAAGCGCAGCAGCGGGTCGCCGATCGTACGGATGACGCCGCGCTCGAGGTCGGCCAGGCCGTCGACGAAGTCGACGATGGCGTCGGCGTCGGTGTCGTAGAAGAGGCCGTTGATGGTGAAGTCGCGCCGCCGCGCGTCGTCCTCGACCGAGCCCCACTCGTTGTCGTGGGTGATCAGCGGGTCGTCCTCGGCGGTGATCGGCGTGGTCCGAAAGGTGCTCGTCTCGATGATCTTCGGGCCGAAGAACACGTGCGCGAGCTTGAAGCGGCGGCCGATGATGCGGCAGTTGCGGAACGCCTTGCGGATGGTCTCCGGGGTGGCACTGGTCGCCACGTCGAAGTCCTTCGGCCTCCGCTTGAGGAACAGGTCGCGTACGCAACCGCCCACCAGGTAGGCCTCGTGGCCTCCGGCCACCAGCTTGCGGACGACCTTGAGCGCGTCCGGGTCGACATCCCGGATGGAGATGGCCCCCTGAAGGCGCGGCGGCGTCGGAACAGAGGGGCTGCTTGCCTTCACTTCGGGCATCGCGTGCTGCTGCGCCCCTCTACCACACGGGGGGCCCGAGATGGTGGAAAGCCGATGATGCGCGCTTTTGCGCAAGGTCGCGGACGGGGGCAGGGAGATCGGGCGCCGGGTCGGGGGCGGGGGGCGGTGGGGGGATGGGAAGTGATTGATTTTGTTTTGTTTTGCGGGGTGTCTGGGCCGCAGAGTGGCGGCGAGTGCCCACGGAGGCGACAGCGCAGCCTCTTGCGGGGGTTTTTTGGCGCGCACGCCGCCAGTGGGACCCTCATGCGCGAGGGCGGGTGCGACGCGCCGCATCTCGCTCGTGGGGAGGATTGCGCCAAATGCGCGGAGCTGAGTGAACCCCACGCGAAGGGGCTCGACGCTGTTGGCGGAGGTCGCGCCGGCCGGTCGCGTGGGGTCCTCGAACCGTCGGTAGCTCACCCTCGCGTCCGAGATCGCCGGTGCCGATCTTCGATGGCCTCCAGCTCTCAGGGTCGGAGCTTGCGGACGCCCAGGCTGAGCGGCACGGCGACGAGGGCGACGAGCGTGGCGACCAGGTAGACGTCGTTGATGCCCGCGACCAGCGAGAGCTTTTCGATGGTCGCGCGCTCCGTCACTCCCTGGCGCACGAGCGCCTCCGCCTCGTGGCTCGAGAAGACGGACAGGAGCGCCGTGAAGATGGCAATTGAAAAGGCCCCGAACACGTTGCGCAGCCAGTTGCTGATCGAGGACGCGTGGCCCATCTGCTCGCGTGGGATCTCCTCCATCCCCGCGTTGCTGGCCGGCATGATCGCCAGCGAGATGCCTACGTTGCGCACCAGCATCCACGCCAGCACGTAGGTCTGGGAGATCTCCGGCGTCAAGCGGCTCAGGGCGTAGGTGCCGCCGGCGATCATCAGGACGCCGGCAGTCATGAGCCCGCGCGGCCCGAGCGGGCCGTACAGGCGCCCGACCACGGGCATCAGGAGGGCCATCGCCAGAGACGCGGGGAGCAGGACGAGGCCGGTCTCGAGCGGCGTGACGCCCTGGATCGTCTGCAGGAACACGGGCACGAGGAAGGCGCCGGAGTACAGGCTGATGGTGATGATGATCGCTACGATCAGAGTGACCAGATAGCGGCGATTGACGAGGACGCGCAGGTCGAGCAGCGGATGACGCGTCCTCAGCTCGCGGACGACGAAGGCGAGCAGCGACAGGGTGCCGAGCAAGAGCAGGGAGACGGTGCTGGCGTGCGTCCAGCCCCAGTCCCTGCCCTGGCTCAGGGCGATGAGCAGCGACAGGGTGCCGACGATGACCGTGAGCAGCCCGGGCAGGTCGAACGCCTGCGGGACCTGCAGGCGGTAGTAGGGGATGGTCCGCCCGGCCAGCGCGACTGCGAGGACGCCGAGCGGGACGTTGATGAAGAACAACCACCGCCAGTCGCCGAGAGTGATGAGCCAGCCGGCGAAGGTGGGGCCGAAGGCGGGCGCCAAGCTGGCCGCCAAACTCCAGAGGCTGGCCGCCAGCGCCTGCCGCTCGCGGGGCAGGAGCTGGTAGATGAGGGTCATGGTCACCGGCATGATGGCGCCGCTGAACGCACCCTGAAGGAAGCGAAACGCGACGAGGGAGCGCGCGTCCCAGGCCATGCCGCACAGCACGGAGGCGAGGGTGAAGCCGACGAGGCTGGCGACGTACAGCGACTTGAAGCTGAAGCGGCCGCCGAGATAACCGGTGAGCGGGGCGGTCGTGCCCATGGCGAGCATGAAGCCGGTCAGGGTCCACTGCAGCAGCGAGAGCTCGGCGCCGAAGTACCGCTGCAGCTCGGGGATGGCGAGGGTGATGGTGCTCGAGCTCAGCACCGACATGAACGACCCGACGAAGAGGGCGAACATGAACGGCCAGAAGCGAGTGACTCGCGGCTCTTCGAGCGGATCCATCAGGCGGGCCGTCCCCATACCAGCGGAGCGCCGCGACGTCATCACGCGGGGTGGCGCGCTGCTCGGCTTCGTCGACTACGCGCGGCGCACGGCCGCGCTGCGTGATCACCGGAATGGGTCGAACCAGATGTCGAGGACTCGCGGTCGCGGCGGTCGCCGCACGCCGATGCATCACCGCCGCGAGTGACGGGATCGGCAGGACAAACTCGACGCCCTGAAAGATCGTGGCGAAGACGAGGCCGGCGAGGTCGAGGGGCAGCCATGCGACTCGCTGGCGTGGGCATCGGCCCTGACACAGGGAGTCACTTTCGGTGGTCGCCTGACCGCATGGAGTGCGCCAGCATGTGCGCGGCTGCCTGCTGGACAGTCACGGCGTGATGCAATGCCGCGGTCGGGCTCGCGGATCCTGCCAGTGCGCCGGTGACGGGCTCGTGCGGTCCTCGCGGCGCGCGGATCGGCCCGTTGCCGTGACCGGCGAATCTCGTCGCCTGCGCGAACACGCCCGGGGCGAGCCCGGGCGCCCCTTCCAAGGCGACGCCCCAAGTGCCGCCGACCAGGACGAAGGCGGTCGCCACGGACAGCGAGGTTCAAAATCGCGCCTTGAACGGAAGTGTTTGAAAAGACTGCATAAAATTATCGGTAAAACATGGGCATAGGGCTCGGTGGCGGGGCACTTGATCTGAACCAGATCACGCGCTGCATTGACCCCACTGCTTGCCAGGCGCACTTTACTGAACAGGCGAGCAAGCTGACCATGAGTTCCGGATTCACCACCCTGCAAGTCCTGTCGTCCTGCACCGGCCTGCACGTGATCCTCGGCAGCCGCGCCGGCGCCCCGGTGCCCTCGGCCTCGCCGGAGCTGGCTCTGGCCGGCCTGCTCGGCGAGTTCGAGGCGCGGGGCGAGCGCGTCACGGTGGTGACCCTGCGCCTGGCGCGGCGCGAGGACGCGAGCTGGGCCGAGCCGGCGCTGCGCTGGCTGACTGCCCACGGCCGCCGCGTGATCCTCCGCAGCCCGGCCACCCTGGCCCGCTCCCTGGTCCTGCGGGCCAAGGACTGCCAGGCGTCGGTGGCGTACGAGATCGCGCACCAGAAGGTGGAGATCCAGCGGGCCCTCCTGGGCGCCGAGGCGGAAGCCGCGCCGGCGCTGTTGCTCCAGGCCCAGTACCTGCGCCGCCTCGGAGTGCCGGTCTCGGTCCACCTGGGACCGCTGCTCGCGGGCCTGCACGACCGCCCGTTCGGCCCCGACTTCGAGCCGCTGCTCCGCCACATCGCCGCGGCCGAGCTGCGCGACCTCCACTTCGTGCCCGGCCGCCTCACCCCGGCCCGGATCGGGGCGCTGTCGACGGTGCTCGACGCCGACACGATGACCTCGGTGCTGCGCCGCTACGGCGTGCCCCCGGCCGCCCAGAGCCGCGACGCGGCCCCCACCAGCACCGGCTGGCGCCTGACGGCCCAGGCGACCGGCGCGCTGGTCGAGGGCCTCAAGGGCCTGGCGGAGCGCCACGGGATGCGCCTCGACGCCTGCGGCTGCGCCGCCCACTGCCACCGCGACGAGCAGCGCCGCGAGGTGGTCTCGGTCCAGGGCCCGGGGCTGTTCGCCGCCCACGGGTGGTGAGCCGCGATAGCGCCGTCGCCTAGCAGGCCGGGGAGCTCCGCCAAAACAGGCGGGCCCCGGCCTTCGTCGTTCGCGCCCGCGAAGGAGCATCGCTCGCCACGCGCGTGAGTCTCGTCCTCCGCCGCTCGCGGAGCTTCGGTCGCGTGTGCCGGCCCGTGGTTCGACCGCGCAAGTCGCGGTCCTCGGAGCATTTAAAAACTCGACGCCCGGGAGGTCGCGGAGGCGACCTGTCCCGAGCGCCAGGTGTCGTGACAGTCGGAGCGGCTAGGTCGCGCCGGCGGTCTCGTCTTGCTTGTCGAACTCTTCGACGGTTTGCAGACAGGCCATGCTGCCGGCGGCGATCATGAGGGCCGTGAGGAGCAGGAAGGAGAAGAACTTACGGCTCATGGGCGAAGACTCCGACGGGGTCGGCTGAGAGTATCGTGGAAGGATCGAACAGCCGCAAGGCGTCGCGGTGCCGCGCGACAAGCGCGGTCCGATCGTCAGGATCGGCGGCGAGCCAGGCGGTTTTTTCACGGAGCAGGAGTTCGGTGGCGTCGGCCGGACGTCCGAGGTCGAGGAGGAGCTCGACGTTCGCGAGCAGGGCTTCGGGCCGCTCGGGGGCGAGGTCGAGGGAGCGGCGGTAGTGGACCGCGGCCTGCTCCGGGTCGCCGAGGCGATGGAAGATCCGCCCGGCCGTCGCGTGCAGTTCGGGGCTGTACGGGTAGCTCGCCAGGCCCTCGGCGAGGTGACGGCGGGCCAGGTCCGTGCGCGTCGTCTCGGACGTCGCGGGCAGGTCGAGGCTCACTTCGGCGAGGCCGGCGAAGATCCCCGCGTTGCGGTCGGGGCTCACTGCGAGGGCCGCCTGATAGCGGCGATAGGCCTCGGGCCAGTCCTCGCGGGCCGCGGCCAGGCGAGCGAAGCACAGCTGCGGCAGTTCGTAGCGGGGGTCGTGGCGCTCGGCGTTGCGGCAGTGAGCCTCGGCGCGGGCGAACGCGAGGGCCTTGTCCTCGCGCGGGGCGTCGGCCGGGACGTTGCGGACGATAAGCTCGCCGAGCACCGCGTGGGCGCGGGCCGAGTCGGGGGCGCGCTCGCGGGCCACGCCCCACAGGTGCGAGTTGTCGCGGTAGACCGCGGCCGTGGCCACGCGCACCGAGCCCTGGACGACCACGACGGCGGCCAGCGGGGCGACGCGGGCGATCAGCTTGATGTCCTCGGGGACATGTCCGGAGAGCCAGCGACCGGCGGCCAGCAGGAGCGCGACCAGGCCGAGGCACACCGGGACGCTCGGCAGGTACATGAAGCGGTCGGCCCGCATGTTGGGCATCGGGAACAGGTTGCTGGTCGGCAGGGCGAGGGCGAAGGCGCCGAGGATCGCCAGGGCGATCAGCGGGCGGCGGCGGACGCAGGCGAGGCCGTAGCCGACGAGCGCGAGCAGGGCGGCGCCGGCGAGCACGACGGCGGGATCGCGGAGGCCGGCGCCGTGGTCGGGGTACTCGGGCGAGAGGCCGAACGGGACCAGCATCTGCTGCAGGTAGCCGAGGTGGATCGGCAGGGAGGCGGCGAGCACGGGGCCGAGGCCGACGCGGTGGCTGTAGACGCGCAGGTTGTCGGCGCCGTATGGATCGAGGGCGCCGTAGAGGGCGAAGGTGTAGGCGAGGACCGCGGCGACGCCGAGGCCGAGCGCGAGGACGCCGCGGACCAGGTGCGCGGCAGAGGGGCGCGGGCGCCACGGCGAGAGGCCCTCGGCGAGCAGCCACAGCGCCGGGATCGCGCCGGCGCTGAGCTTCATCGAACATGCCCCGAGGGACAGGAGCGCCGCGCCGACGAGGCGGCCGCGCGAGGCGGCGAGGGCGGCGGCGAGGCCGAGCAGGGCGGCCAGCAGATCTTCGCGGTAGGAGACGACTGCGACGGCCTCGGCGTGGATCGCCAGCAGGCCGAACAGCGCGGCTGTCCCGAGGGCCAGATCGAACGGCGCCCCGAGGGCGCGCAGCCAGCGGACGAGCACGGCGCAGACGCCGAGGTGGAGGCCGATCGACAGGGCGTGGTGCAGGCCGGACGACAGGCCCAGCAGCTGGTAGCCGAGCAGGTCGAACACCACGAGGCCGGGGCGGAACGCGTCGGGGACATGGCGCGCGACGGCCTCGGGCGAGAACAGCAGGCCGAGGTCGGTCGGTACGCGCAGAAAGCCGTTGGCGACCAGAGTCCAGCCGTCGTCGTAGACGAACTGGTAGCCGAGCAGCGGCAGATGGACGAGGGCGATCAGCGCCAGCACTCCGCCCAGCGCGAGCCGCGGCGAGAGGTTCTTTTCAAAAGACTCGAATGTCCCGGAGGACATGTCCGCGGCGACATGGATGCGCGCCTCCGATGCTGGGGGTTCGGGGGGCGGAGGCGAATCATATGTCCCCGAGGACATGTCCGCGGCGGGGCTGCGCGGGTCCGGGGGCGCGGAGCCGGGCGCCTGGGCAGATGTCTCGGAGGACATGTCCGAAGCAGCCGGCCGCGGCGCATCGGGCGCTGTCCCGGAGGACATGTCCGAACGCGCAGCCGGGTCGGCCGCTGGCGGTTCAGACATGTCCTTGGGGCCAGATGGCTCGGGGGACATGGCCGCGGGGGCTAGTTCCCGGGCGCCGCGGGGGCGGGGCCCTCGGCCGCGGGGGACGCCGGGGCGGGGCTCTGGGGGGCGTCGGTGGGCCTCGGGGCGAGGCCGGGGCCGGCGGGCGCGGGCTGGGCGGCCGGGGCGAGCAGCGGCCCGTCGGGGCTCTTGTGATCGGGGTGGAACTCCTCGCAGCGGCCGCGCGGGGCGGTGTCGCGGCGGCGCTTGGGCGCGAGCGGGCCGCAGCGGGACCAGTCGACGCTGTAGGAGATCAGGGCCATCGCCGCGAAGGCGACCGCGGTGAGGCCGAGGCCCCAACTGGCCTTGCTGAGGCGGTTGCCGGTCGCGACCGTGCGGTCGTAGTCGTCGTAGTCGAAGCCGTTCTCGAAGTAGTTGTCGTCGAGCTTGCGGCGCAGACCGTAGGAGGCGAAGCTGGTGGCGATCGTGCCGACGCCGGCGACCACGGCCATCGAGATGCCGAGGTAGAACAGGATCGGCGTGACCGGGCGGCGGCGCTTGCTCGAGCGGTCGTCGGCCGGCGGCGGGGCTGGGTCCTGCGCGGCGTAGAGCGTGCGGATCTCGAAGTTCGAGCGCGTGCCGACGTTGCCGATCGAGGCCAGCCGGTGGTCGGGCTGGGGCAGGTCGGCCGTGGTCGTGGCGCAGGCGGTGCTGAGCGCCAGGGCGGCGACCCAGAGCCGGCGGGGGACGTCGTGGCCCGCGGGGCGGTGGAGCGGTGGGTGAGTCATCCGCTGGTCTCGGTTTCGCTGGTGGGCGCTTCCGTGTCGCTGACGTCGGTGTCGACGCCGTCGGTGGTCGGGAGATCCTCGGGGACGCAGATCGCCAGGTCCTCGTTGCACGTGAAGCCGTCGCGGCAGGTGGTCAGGTCCTCGCCCAGGCAGGTCGGCAGGCACAGGCCCAGGCCCTTGACGCAGACCTCGCCCTTCTCGCAGGTGTTCTCGCCGAGCGGGTCGCACTTGGCGATGCAGGTCGAGAAGCCGCCGAAGGCGTAGCACTCGGCCGTGTCGGCGCACGGGGTGGCGCCGTCGTGGGCGCAGTCGGGCAGGCACATGGCGCCGCTGCAGTACTGTCCCGGAGGACAGGCGCGCGCGTCCTCGGCGTCGCAGCGGATCCCGCACACGCCGGTGCCGATGAGGTCCTCGACGCTGCTGCTGCCACCGCCGCCGCCGCCCGGGAAGCCGCTGCCGCTACCGCTGCCGCTGCCGCCGAGCAGATCCTCGATCAGCGCCAGCTCGATGTCGTCGCCGTACAGCACGCACCGCTGCGGGCTCGAGCAGGTCGCGTCAGGGTCGGGGAAGCGCTCGTCGTCGAAGCCGCAGGCGGTCGCGCAGGTGCCGTTGAAGCAGAGATTATAGCCCTTCTCGGCCGGGCAGACGTCGGTGCTGAGCTCGCACGGGTACTCGCACAGGCCGTCGAGGCAGGCCTGGCGGGCCTCGTAGTACTTGCTCTTGTCGGCCTCGGGCACCTCGTCGCAGTCCTCCGCCAGCACCATGCCGGCGGCCTCAGCGTCGGGGATCAACACCAGGTCGCCGCGGCAGGACAGCACCCGGCAGTCGCTGTCGGCCGAGCAGTTGTAGCGGAACGACGGCGGCGGGTTCGGGGTGAGGAAGCAACCGCCGAGGGCGCCGAGAGCGAACGCGAGGGCGAGGAGCGGGCGACGAGACATCGACAAGGCGCTCATATCACAGGGGTGGCTGCGCGATCAGCGCTGTTGGCCTGGAGAGCAGGGACAGGGCCGTCCGATCGCGTGAGACGCGGACCGCCACGCCTCGCGGGTTGGACCAGGACGGCGACGGCTGCGGAGTCGCGGGGCGAAACGAGCAGGCTCACGCGTCCGGGCGCCAGGCCCGGGGCTGCCCGAGGGCTTTCGTGGACGAAAGCGAGTGCGTTTACGGGTGTGAGACCGCCGGGTAGGCGGGGCCGGCGGCGCCTTGCCCGGTGGCCAGGGTGCGTGCTACACGGCCCGCCGCACCCATCACACATGCCTCGGGAGGGCCCCGTGGCGTCACCGCGGTCGCGGTGTTCGGGGTCCGACGAGCGGGGCAGCGGCCTAACGCCAGGAAAGAACAAGAAGATGAGCAATCAAGATGTCTCCCAGAGCGACCTGCAGCAGTCGCTCGAAATGTCGGACGGCCAGCGGATCATCACCGTGCGCCAGCTCCTCGAGGCGGGCGTCCACTTCGGTCACCGGACCGAGCGCTGGAACCCGCGCATGAAGCCCTACATCTACGGGGCCCGCAACGGCATCCACATCATCGACCTGCAGCAGACCGCGGTCATGTTCCGGCGGGCGTACGCGTTCATCCGCAGCATCGCCGCCGAGGGCAAGCCGGTCCTGTTCGTCGGCACCAAGAAGCAGGCCTCGGACGTGATGAGCCAGGAGGCCGATCGCGCCAACCAGTTCTTCGTGTGCAGCCGCTGGCTCGGCGGCACCCTGACCAACTGGACGACGGTCCGCCAGTCGGTCGACAAGCTGCGCAACATCGAGCGTATGAGCCAGGACGGCACGTACGAGGCGATCACGAAGAAGGAAGCGCTGATGTTCGAGCGCAAGCGCGGCAAGCTCGAGCGCAACCTCGGCGGCATCAAGGACATGCCGAAGCTGCCCGGCGCCGTGTTCGTGATCGACCCGGTCAAGGAGCACATCGCCGTGGTCGAGGCCAACCGCCTCGGCATCCCGGTGGTCGCGGTCGCCGACACCAACGCCGACCCGCGGCTCATCCAGCACGTCATCCCCGGCAACGACGACGCCATCCGCGCGATCAAGCTGTTCTGCAGCAAGATCGCCGACGCCTGCCTCGAGGGCGCGCGCCTCGGCAAGTCGCGCGCGGTCAACGAGCCCGAGGGTCACAACGTCCCCGAGACGATCCGGGTGACCACCGGCGGCGACGGCCCGCGCGTCGAGGTCGTCTCGCGTCGCACCCAGCTGCCGGCCCCCGAGGCCGCTGCCACGCCCGACGAAGAGACCAGCACCAAAGAGGACTGAGCCATGGCCACGATCACCTCCGACATGATCAAAGACCTCCGCGAGCGGACCGGCGCGGGGCTGATGGACTGCAAGAGGGCGCTGACCGAGGTCGACGCCGACATCGAGAAGGCGGTCGAGTACCTGCGCAAGAAGGGCATCGCGGGCGCGGCCAAGAAGGCCGGCCGGATCGCCACCGAGGGCGCGGTCACCTCGTACATCCACATGAACCATCGCGTGGGCGTGCTGCTCGAGGTCAACTGCGAGACCGACTTCGTCGCCAAGACGGCCGACTTCCAGGCCTTCTGCGCCGACGTGGCGATGCAGATCGCCGCCATGAACCCGGTCTGCGTCCGTCGTGAAGAGATGGACACCTCCAAGGTCGAGTCCGAGCGCGCGCTGCTGCGCGAGAAGGCGCTGGCCGAGGGCAAGCCGGAGAAGATCGTCGACAAGATCGTCGACGGCCAGGTCGGCAAGTTCTACTCGGAGCACGTGCTGCTCGAGCAGAAGTTCGTCAAGGACGACAAGAAGACGATCGAGCTGCTGCAGCAGGAGCTGGTGGCGAAGCTCGGCGAGAACATCAAGATCCGCCGCTTCACCCGCTACGAGCTGGGCGAAGGCCTCGAGAAGAAGACCGAAGACTTCGCCGCCGAGGTCGCGGCGCAGATCAAGGCGTAAAGACGCGAGCGAGAGAGCGGGCGACCCCCGCTCTCTCGCTATGTGCGTGGTGACGAATCTTTTGCCGCCGGCCCCGCGGGCCGGAGAGACGGACCGCATGGCAGCCGCCCCCCGCTACAAGAGGATCCTGCTCAAGCTGTCCGGCGAGGCCCTGCAGGGCACGCAGGGCTACGGCGTCGATGCCGAGGTGCTGCGCACGATCTCCGAGGAGGTCAAGGAAGTCGTCGGCCTCGGGGTCGAGGTCGCGCTCGTCATCGGCGGCGGCAACATCTTCCGCGGCCTGTCCGCCGCGGCCTCCGGCATGGACCGCGCCAGCGCCGACTACATGGGCATGCTGGCGACGGTGATGAACTCGCTGGCGCTGCAGGACGCGCTCGAGCAGCGCGGGGTCTACACCCGGGTGATGTCGGCGATCGAGATGAAGGAGGTCGCCGAGCCGTACATCCGTCGGCGCGCGACCCGGCACCTCGAGAAGGGCCGCGTGGTCATCTTCGCGGCGGGGACCGGCAACCCCTACTTCACCACCGACACGGCGGCGGCCCTGCGGGCCATGGAGGTCCACGCCGACGTGCTGCTGAAGGCGACCAAGGTCGACGGGGTCTACGACAAGGACCCGCACAAGCACAGCGACGCGGTCCGCTACTCCCGCCTCACCTACCTCGACGTGCTGGCCCGCGGCCTCAACGTCATGGACAGCACGGCGATCTCCTTGTGCAAGGAGAACAGCCTGCCCATCCTTGTCTTCAACATGCTCGGGCGGGACAATATCCGCCGCGTGGTCTGCGGCGAGGAGCTCGGCACGCTGGTCTGCGCGGAGTAGCCCGCGCCCACTCGAACCACACCATCCAAGCGACGGAGCACGACGATGAACGACGCACTCGAACTGGCCCAAGACGGCATGGACAAGGCGCTCGACCACCTGCGCAAGGCGGTCTCCAAGGTCCGCGCCGGCCGGGCCAACCCCGCCATGCTCGACGAGATCCGCGTCGAGAACTACGGCACCCTGATGCCGCTCAACCAGGTCGCGACGGTCTCCATCGGCGACGCCCGCCTGCTCGTCGTCAAGCCGTGGGACCGCAACATGGTCGGCCCGATCGAGCGCGCCATCAACGCCGCCAACCTCGGGATCAACCCCCAGAGCGACGGCGTCGTGATCCGCCTCGCCATCCCGCCGCTCACCGGCGACCGCCGCAAGGCCCTGGTCAAGCAGGTCAAGGACCTCGGCGAGGAGGCCAAGGTCGCCATCCGCCAGTCGCGCCGCGAGGCCAACGAGTTCCTCAAGGAGGCCGAGAAGGGCCGTGAGATCACCGAGGACGAGCTCAAGAAGGCGCTCGAGAAGGTGCAGGAGATGCACGACAAGTTCGTCAAGCAGGCCGAGGAGATCTTGAGCAAGAAGGAAGCCGAGATCACCGAGGTGTGACGCCTGTCCCCGAGGGGCAGGTCGCGCGTCGCGAGGGCGGCGAGCGGTGGGGCGGCGAGCGATCGTCGCCCCTTTGTTTTTGGTCCGGCGGGCGACCGGAGCGCCGCTCACGGGAAGGGGCAGGCGTACGTCAGGTCGAAGCTCCAGTAGCAACAAGCGTCCCGGCCGCGGGTCCGGACCGCACATCGCGTCCCCGAAGACGCCGACGCACAGCGAGCAGCTCTTGAGCAGGTGCAGGACCGTCTCGGCCGCGGCGTCGGGGCAGTTCTCGGGGTCGACGCATCGTCCTCGAGCGAGACGAGGCTCCCGCGAAGGTCACATGTTTCAGCGCACCACTTGTAGGGCCGGGCGCTCGCGCAGCGACGGGACGGCGTCGAGCAGGCGGGCCTGGGTCAGGTCGATGTATTCCTGCTCGAGGTCGATGCCCATGTAGCTGTGGCCGAGGGTGACCGCGGCGACGCCGGTGGTGCCGGAGCCGTTGAATGGATCGAGCACCTGGGCATTGTCGGGACAGGAGGCGAGGAGCAGGCGCTCGAGCAGGGCCAGCGGCTTCTGCGTCGGGTGGCGGCCGAGCAGCTTCTCTTTCTGGCCGGGCGCGGTGAGGCGCCACACCGTCTTCATCTGCTTGCCGTCGTTCATCTCGCGCATGCGGTCGTAGTTGAAGACGTGGCGGCTCTTGCGGCTCTTGGCCGCCCACAGCAGCGTCTCGGTCGCGTGCGTGAAGTAGCGGCACGACAGGTTCGGCGGCGGGTTCGGCTTCTCCCACACGATCTCGTTGAGCATCTTGAAGCCGAGCTGCTGCATCGCGTAGCCGACCGAGTAGATCACGTGGCCGGTGCCCGAGACCCACATCGTGCCGTTGGGCTTCAGCGCCCGCTGGCACGCGCTCAGCCACCGATGATTGAAGGCGTGGTTCTCCTCGACGCCGTTCGACTTGTCCCACGCGCCCTTGTCGACGCTGGTCCGCTTGCCCGCGCGACAGGTCGAGCCGCCGTTCGACAGGAAGTACGGGGGATCGGCGAAGATCACGTCGACCGACTCCGCCGGGACGCGCTCCAAGATCTCGAGGGAGTCGCCCTTGTAAAGCCGCGCCCGGTTGTCGGCCGAGCGCCAGGTCGGCTCGGGCAGAGGCTTCTGCACCACCGCCGGCGTGGTCGCGCGCGCGCTGGTGGCCCGGGCCGGGCCCGATTGCGGCGTCTGCACGCCCGGGGCCGGGGCCTTCGGGCTCGCGGGGGCCCTCAGGTCCGAAGGAGGCAGTGCGGTCTCGGTGGCGCTGACGCTTTGGAGCACGGCCGCAGCTTCCACGGGGGCGCCCTGCGGGCCAAATTTGTGACGAAAGCCTGCGGCCCCCGTGGCGCCCGCGCCGCCCCCGGTTTGCAGGACCCGCGAGCTTTTTGGTACTAAGACTGGCCGATGCCGAAGATCAACCTGTCCCGCAACCACTCCCTCGAGCCCGCCGTGATCAAGGAACGGATCAGCACCCTGGGCGCGAAGCTCCAGGAGAAGTACCAGGCCAAGACCTCGTGGGCCGACGATCGCACCCTCAACGTCAAGGGGACCGGCGTCGAGGGCAAGCTGGTGATCAGTGACAACAAGGTCGACGTCAACCTCGACCTCGGCTTCATGCTCACCCCGCTCAAGGGCAAGATCGAGGAGACGCTGGGCAAGGAGCTCGAGAAGCTCACCGCCTCGTCGTGAGCCGCTCGCCCGCGCCGCTGCGCCTGATCACGATCGGGTTCAGCCACTTCTGCGAGAAGGCCCGCTGGGCCCTCGACCACGCCGGCCTCGATTACGTCGAGGCCGACCACGTCCCGCTGTTCCACTTCGCTGCCACCCGCGCCGCCGGTGCCAGGCGCACCGTGCCGGCCCTGGTGACGCCCCGGGGCGTGCTGTGCGAGTCGACGGACATCGTCCGCTTCGCCGACGAGTCGCTGCCCGCGGCGCGCAAGCTGTTCCCGGAGGAGCCGGAGCTGCGCGCCGAGGTCGAGCGGCTGATCGCTCGCTTCGACGAGGTCGTCGGGCCCGCAGTGCGTCGCGTCGCTTACGCGTGCATGTTCCGCGACCGCGGCGGGTCGCGAGATCTGCTGACCTGCTCCGGACCCGCCTGGGAGCGCCGGATCGGCCGCCTGCTGACCGTGCCGATGCAGGCGCTGATGGCCCGCGCCCTGAAGCTCTACCCCGGGCCGACGGCCCGTTCGCAGGCCCGGCTCGACGCGATCTTCGACGAGGTCGCGCGGGCCCTGGAGGGCGGCCGGCGCTACCTCGTCGGTGACCGCTTCACCGCCGCCGACCTGACCTTCGCGGCCCTCTGCGGCCCGGCGCTGATGGCCCCGCAGTACGGCTATCCGATGCCGGCGCACGCGCTGACGCCGGCGTTCGTGGAGTGGTCGGCGCGCGTGCGGGCGGCCCCGGCCGGGGCGTTCGCGCTGCGGCTGTTCGCCGAGGAGCGGCCGCCGGTGCGCGCGCAGGGCCGTTCGGACATGTCCTCCGGGACAGGTTAGAACCGCGTTCCGCCAGGTTGTCGCGCGCGGGTTCGCGTGCGAGCATCGGGGGGATGCTGTCCGGCCTCGAACAGGCGCTCCTGGCCCTGCTCCTCGTCGTCTTGATGATGGGGATGGGCGCGTCGCTGACCGTGGCCGACTTCCGCGCGGTGCTGAAGACCCCGCGCGGGCCGCTGATCGGGCTCGCCTCGCAGTACGGGTGGATGCCGCTGATCGCGTTCGCCCTGGCCAGGGCGCTCGGCCTGCCGAACGACCAGGCGATCAGCCTGATCATCGTCGGCTGCACCCCGGGCGGCACGACCTCCAACCTGTTCACCTACTACGCCCGCGCCGACGTGGCGCTCAGCATCAGCATGACCGCGCTGTCGACGATCGTGGCGGTGGTGGTGATGCCGCTGCTCTTGCTGGTGTACGCCAGCTCGTTCACCGACGCGGCGCTCAAGGTCCCGTACGGCAACATCACGACCACTCTGGCGGTGATGCTGGTGCCGCTGGCGCTGGGGATGGTGATCCGGGCCCGCTGGGCCCGCGCTGCGGCGGTGCTCGAGAAGGTCGGCAGCCTGTCCGGGATCGGCGTGCTGGCGCTGCTGATCGTCACCGGGCTCTATCACAACGGGGCGCTGCTGGCCCAGACGACGCCGGCGATGTACGCAGCGGCGATCGGCCTGGGCGCGATCGGCTTCGGGCTCGGCTATCTGCTGGCCGCGCTGCTCAGGGTGCCGCAGGCGGGGCGGCGGGCGATCGCGTTCGAGACGGGCATCCAGAACAGCCCGCTGGCGCTCGGCATCATCCTCGCCAGCTTCCCCGCCGCGCTGCACGAGCGGATGCTGTGGCTGCCGCTGCTGTACGCGCTGTTCGTGCTGCTGTCGGCGTCGCTGCTGACGCTGTGGTGGCGCTTCCGCGGGTGATCGTCACTGGCAGCGCGGGACGTAGTCCGGGTTCTTCTGGGCGCACACGTCCTCGACGCACGGGCACTCGCCGGTGAAGCAATAGCCGCGCCGGTCGGCGACGCCGAGCTTGCGGACGCAGTCGATCATGGCGTTCTCGTCGCCGGCGGCGAGCTGCTTGCAGCTCTCGAGCTGCGGGTCCTGGTTGGTGGCGTGGGTGTCGCCCCACTCGCTGCGCTTCAGCAGGACGTCGGAGCCGTTCACCGTGCGCCAGCGGCCGGTGTCCGGGTCGAGGATGCAGTCCTTGGCGATGTCGACGGCCGTGAACGGGCAGCACTGCGAGCCGCCGCAGATGAGGACGCGATCCTCGAGCGTCCAGTGCGGGTCGCACGGGACCGGGCAGCCGTTGCTCAGCGGGCTGGGGAAGCCGCCGGTCTCGATGCAAAAGCCCCAGTGACTGAGGTCGTTGTTGCCGTCGGAGAACAGCGGAGGGCCGAACTGGTCGTCGATCACGTCGGGATTGAAGTAGTTGGGCAGGTTGCCCAACGCCGCCGGATCGTCCGAACAGCAGGTATGTCCCATCGGACAGGTGTTTCCATCGACCGGCTTGCACGCGCCGGCGTGGACGCCGGGCACGCCGTCGCCGGTGGTCGAGTCGCCGGTGGTCGAGTCGCCGGTGGTCGAATCGCCGGTGGTCGAATCGCCGGTGGTCGGTTGGGCGGTGGTCGGGCCGGCGGTGCTCGGGCCGTCGGGCGCGACTGTGGTGCCGGGGGTCGGCGCGGTCGAGCTGCCGCTGTCGCTGTCGTCCTCGGGCGTCTTGGGGTCGATGCACCCGGTCAGGGCGAGACAGGCGACGAGGCGGAGCAGGCCATGCATCCATGGATCGTCGGCGAGCCGGCGGGATGTAGTCAACTTCGCGGTCGACGGAAGTTTTTGCGGGCCCGCCGGGCGCGACGTCGCGCGCGGGAGGGTCGCTCACTGGCGGGGTGGTGGTGGTGATCTCGACGAAGTCGCCGGCCTTGACCAGGAACTTGTTGACCGGCTAGCCCGGCGTGAAGGTCAGGTCGTGTTGTCCTCGCTGGCGATCGCGGGCACGACCTGAGCCTTGTCGAACCGGTCGTTGGGGACCTGCACCGGCGGCACGACCACGCACTCCTCGGCGAGGGTCTCGATCGGGAACATCGACTCCTCGAGTTGATCGCAGGCCGGGACGTTGGTGCACTCTTGGTCGCCGTATACCTGCACCGGCTTGTCCGCGCTGACGAGCGTGCCGGTGAGGTCGCCGCCGAACATCGACATGACCTGAAGGACAACGTCGGCATTGCCGTCGTTACAGGCCCCGGCTTGGTCGACCTTACGGCCAGAGCAGCGGGTGCGCTGGTGGCTATCGTCGTGGATCGCTCGGTGAAAGTCGTCGAGCTTGCCGGTGTGGCGGTGGCCGAGTAAGCAATCGCGCGCAGTTCCCTATCACGGCTTCGGCGGCGCGACCCACTGCAGTCGAAGATGAAGCTCACCTCGCGGCGCCGACGATTGTGGGAAGAACACGCGCATGGCATGCCGCCCCGATGTAAGGAATCCGAACCCCGTCTGGCCATCGCTCGAAGATATGGTGCTCGAACCGTCAAAGCACCCATCGATCGAGGCGTGGAGTTGGCTCGATTCGGCACCAGGACCGGTGACAGTCATTTCGTAGTATCCAGACTCGCCGACCTCCACCGCGAAGTCCTTCATGAATCCCGGCCAATCACCGACAAAACCACCGCCGAAGAACCCTCCGTCACCACACTCGCCGTACAGCATCGTGTCGACGAGCCCTGGGCTCGCCCACGGCACGACCTCCGGTCCCTCTTTACAGCCCGACAATAGCGGTATTCTGCCCTGCACCGGAGTGGAGCTCATTTTCACGAGTGCAGCCTCAAAATCCTCGCCATACACGACCTTGTACGCCTCAGCGAACTCTTCGAGGCTCGCCCTCCGTGATACCCTGGTGCGAAGTTCCTTGAACTTGCTCACCCCGTCACGTTCGAGGATCGAGCCGACGAAGTGCATGGCCGGGAGGTAGTCGTCTGGAAACTGCTCCGCGGTGATCATGTCCTTCAAACTGGCTGGGAACCCATCGAGTATTCCCTCGCTCGAGTACCAGGACCCTAGATACGTCGCCAGTCCCTCCTCCAGCACTCGATGGCCGTATCCGAGCGCCGGGATGTCAACCGCATGCACCAACTCGTGTAGATGCTCCAGTGTCTTGGTGTGCACAACCCCGCGGCCGTCGTCATTTTGATAATGGTAGCATCCCCGCAGGTCCTTTCGGCAACCCCACTCGCTCCAATCGACGTCGGTCGCTGACTCGACCTGATAGACCGGCAACGCAACCCACACATACTGGATCCTGCCAGTGGGAGGGCTCGTCTGCAGGAATGTTGCAGTCTCTTCAATGACGAGGTCCCACTCCGCAAGCTTGTCGTCCATGCAGATAACGGACGCATCTTCCCAGGTACTATAATCGATATATTTGCTGGAAGCTACAAACGTGGGCAACTGCACAGAAGCCCCTTCCCTTTCGCAGGCCAGTGAAACCATGCAGGCGACAAGGAACGAGCGGACGTTGCTCATGGGCACCCGTGGGCTGGGAGGATACACCCGCAAGCGCCTGAAGGTGGTTACATGCGCCGGCGAGTGAATTTCGGCAAGCTCTGCCGGGCGAAACCGCCATCCGCGCGCAATCGCGCGCGGAAGCGGCCGCGGTTTTCACATCACTCGGGCACGAACTGCGCCTCCACGCTCCAGCCGCCTAGAATGTCCTGGCCCGCATGCTCCAGCGACAGGATCTGACTATCGAGCGTTCCGTACACGTACTCGTTGATGCGGAACACCTTCTCGTGGGTCCCGTTCTCTCCCAACGTGTTCGTGCTTCCGGACACGGTCGCACTAACCGCAGCTCGCCCAAGGTGCTGTGGTCGAATACGGCTCTGATACTTCGGTGAGCGCGCTTCAGTCACGGTGATGTCGTTTGGGGCAGGGAGGGGTCGCAGGCTGCGGCGTTGGAGTCGTCCTGGGTGAACCCGCAGGCGGTACCAGGCACACCGGGTCGCCGGAGCGCGCTTCGCGTCACTGCAGGCCGCAGCGGCCGACGTCTTCGAGGCCGGTGGGGGCCTGGCCCATTTCATAGTAGGGCAGGCAGACCTGGCCGGCGCCGGGGCAGTCGGGGGCGCCTGTGTCGCACAGCGGGGTGCAGCAATTGGTGTCGGGGGCGCACTCGACTGCGGCCTTCTCCGGCTCGCTGCACAGCAGGCCGGCGGCGCAGTCGGTCTTGCCGCACGCCTCGAAGGCGGCGCCGAGCGAGGCGTCGGGGGTGCAGGCGAACAGCTCGGGGGTGAGGGCGCTCGGGTGGCAGTGATGTCCTTCGGGACAGGTCGGCTCGAACGGGTCGCAGGTCGGCAGGCACAGCGGGGCGACATAGGGGTCGTTGTCGTGGGCGAGCACGCAGGCGGTGCCGGGCACGTGCGAGCAATCGTGGGTCTCGGGGGAGCCGTGGCACAGGCTGACGCAGGTGCCGATCAAGGTCTCGGGATCGATGAACCAGCAGGTGGCGCCGAGCTCACAATCATTGCGGCCGCTCAGCGGGCGGCCCTGGGATTTGCAGGCGCCGCCGATCGGCACCGGCTGGCTCGGGAGATCGTCGCAGACGGTCACGGTGAAGACGTCGCAGCCGCCGTCCGTAGGAGCGCACTTCTCGTCGGGGGCGCAATCTTGCGCCCATGGGTCGCAGGGGCTGAAGGCGGCCCTGGGGCAGCCGCCGCCGCCGCCGTCGGGAACTAAGATGAAGTCTCCTCCGGTGTTGCCGGTCGAATCACCGGTGTCGCCGGTGGTCGTAGGATTCGCGGTGGTGGGATTCGGAGCGGTGGAGCCGGCGGTCGAGGGATTGCCGCTGGTCGTCGAGGTGGTCTCGCTCAGGGTGGTGTCGCTGGTCGTGCCGGGGCCGCTGGTGGTGCCCGGCGAATCGGTGGTGTCGGTGGTGTCGGCGGGCGACTTCGGGCCGCAGGCGAGGGCGAGGGCGAGGGCGAACCAGACGACTCGGCGGCAGGACAGGGGAGCCATGCCGCCGAGAATATCACAAAACTTTTGCTTGAAAATATAAAAACTAACGCTCTGCCGCCGTTGGGGCCTCGATCGCGCGAAAGCGCTCATTTCACTGTCGGGACCGGGCCCGTCAGGGCGCTCTCGAAGAAGTCGGCGATGCGGGTCATCTCGGCCGGCTCGAAGGCGACGTAATGGCCGTCCTTGCCGGCGGGCGCGGGCAGCATGCGGGTGACGACGGTGAGCTGGCCGCCGCCGGCGTTGCCGGTGACCGGGAGCGCGACCTCGGGCAACCATTGGCCGGAGGTCCAGCCGCAGGCGACGCGCTCGTTCTCGTCGGTGTAATCATCACAGGGCGGCTGGAACAGATTCTTGCCGGCGATCGGCGCGCCGAGGCCGATGGCGAGGTTGCCGGCGGCGCGCAGCGGGCTGTAGCTGTCGACGTGGCCGATGTAATTCAATACGTGCTTGGCTCCGATGCCGTCGAGCGGGCGGCGGCGAATGAGCTGGGCGGTGTTGTCGGCGTCGGAGCGATTGACGAACGTGTTGAGCAGGACGAGCATCGGGTGCGGCGTGTCGAGCGGGCGGTCGGGGCGCTCCTGGAACGCCAGCTGCAACAACTCGCGCGGGGCCAGGAGGTCGCCGTTGACTGGGTTCTCGACCTTGGGCTCCTCCTTGCCGAGCAGGGTGCGCGGCAGCTTGGCCCCGCCGCCGCTCAGCACCGCGGCGCGCACCAGCGGCTCGAACGGCAGGAACAGCGCGCCCGAATTGGCGCCCTGGCTGTGGCCCATGAAGAACAGCGCGTCGGCGTCGAATCGCAGCACCTGGCCCGCGAGCAAGGTCGAGTCTTGCCACTCCTCCGCCAGGCGGACCGCGGTGAATTGATCGATCGCCCCCTGCACGATCGTGTCGCGCGCCGACTCGGGGTTGTAGACGTTGAACACCAATTGATCGACGTCGAGGCCGCCGACCTCGCCGTCGTCGTCGCTGTCGTTGCGGCGCTCGCCGTGCATCACGCCCTCGAGGGCGATCGTCGCCAGGCCGCGCCCGGCCAGCGCGCGGGCGGTGCCGTCGATCAGCGGGCTGCGGAAGCCGCCGCCGGTGCCGTGGGCGTAGACGACCGCCGGCCAGCCCTCCGCGGGCGGCGTGCCGGCCGGCAGGGTGAGGCTGAAGCAGGCGTCGAAGCTGCTGCGCTGGACCGGCGTGCCGCCCTCGAGGTCGATGCGGCCGCCGATGTCGGTGTACGGCGGGATGCCCTCCTGGAAGATCGGCAGGCGCACGCGGCCCTGCACCTCGAGGTGGTCCGGCGAGGGCGCGCCGCACTCGCGTTCGGCCCGCTCGTCGGCGGTGAGGCCGGCGAACTCGGAGCACGGGCCGGGCCCGGCCGCCTGGCACAGGTGCAGGTCGGAGACGTAGAGCGGGGCGGCCCGCACCGCCGCGCGCGCGCCGACGAGGACGTCGGTGTTGGCGGCGGTGGTGAAGACGCTGCCGCCGATCAGCTCGCCGGCGGCGACGTCGACGTCGGCGCCGTTCTCGGGGCTGGCGAGGAACTGCCGCAGCGGCGCGAAGGTGTCCCACGCGGCCTTGCGCCGGGCGTCGGACGGGGCTGTCCCTTGGAGCATGGCCGAAAAGTCAGCGTCCGGGCTGAACCGGTCGCCGTCGACGGTGCGCAGCTCGTCGGTGATCAGCACCGCGTAGGTGGTGCCGGGCTCGAGCGGGACGCCGTCGATCGTCTCGACGGCGAGCCAGTTGCGGCAGATGTAATTGTTGCCGCTGGTGTCGCCGTTCTTGGCGCTGTACGACAGGCCCTCGAGCTTCTTGCCGTAGCTCGGGTGGCCGGGGTCGATGTTGACGATGAAGATGCCCTGCGGGCTGCCGATGCCGTGGGTGCTGCGAAAGAGGACGGCGCCGTTGACCGCGAAGCCCGGGGCGTCGGACCGCAGATGCGACAACCATCGGCCGACGACGTTGCCGAATGCGGGGTCGAGGTCGGGGGGCGGGCTCGGGAAACCGGTGAGGTCGATGCCGTCGCCGCGCCGGCGGGCGTCGAGCGGGAACGGCAGGCGGAAAAAATCGCGGCCGGTGACCCGGCCGGCGTCGAGGTCGAAATAGATCTTCGGCCCGGACTCCTGCTCCTCGGCGGGCGGCGCGCAGGCGACGCCGGGCCAAAAACCAGGCGGTAGTTCGGCGCCGGTGGTCGGCTCGCCGGTGGTGGTGGTGGTGGTGGTGCCGTCGCCGTTTCCGCCGCCCTGGGAGGCGGTCGAGCCGTCTTCTTCAAAACCACACGCGAACGGAAACAGGAGCACGACGAGGCGGGGGGACCATCGCATGCCAAGAAATATATCAGCGACGTGCGGGACCGCGCAACGCGCTGCAGCCGGTCGATGCACGTACATGGGCTGCTCTCGCTGACTACAGACATGGAGTGCCCCCAATCGCCGTCATTGCTGGTAGTACGGCCGCCCATGATTCGTCGGCTTCGTCGCACGGTCCGTCAGGCGGGCCGCAGCGGGGCAGCAGGAGGCAAGGGGAAATTCTTGCGGGTATCGCCCTGCCGCGAAAAGACTGCGATCGCGCGCGATTACGCGCGAAACGGCATTCCGCGGACATCGCTCCAAACGGCCGCCAGGGGCCCTCTGGGGGCCTCGTAGCCCCGTTACGGTCCACGTTTGCGGGGTATTCCGGTCCGCAACGAAAGCACATAACTTGAGAGGCTGTGCTTCCATCGCTGCGGCCGCGATTTCGAAGGTCCGCGCGGAGGTGTTCATGGCATCGATCGTGATGACGACCGCGCGGAGCCAGGCCACGGACCCTCGGGCGGCCGCCGAAGCGCTGGTCCGTGGGCTCGGGGCGCCGCCCCGCCTGGCGGTGATGTTCGCGTCGAGCGACCGCGACCAGCGGGCGCTCAATGCGGCGGTGCGGGCCCGCTTGCCGGCGACGACGCGGCTCATCGGGGCGACGACGGCGGGGGAGATCGATCACGAGGGGCTGCACACCGGCAGCGTGGTCCTCGCCGGGCTGGCGGGCGACTTCGAGGTCGGCCTCGGGCTCGGCCAGCACCTGAGCGAGGCGCCGGTCGAGGCAGGGGCGGCGGCGATGGCCCAGGCCTGCGCCGAGCTCGGCACGCCGCCGGAAGACCTCGACACCGAGCGCTGCGTCGGCCTCGTGATCGACGACGGCTTTCGCTACAAGAAGGAAGAGCTGCTGATCGGAATGCTGGATCGCAACCCGGACCTGGTCCTGGTCGGCGGCGGTGCCAGCAATACGATCTTCGACCCGTCGGCCGCCCAGACGCACGTCCACGTCGACGGCGAGGTCGCCACCGACGCGGCGCTGGTCGCACTGTTCCGCACCGACGCGCCGTGGGCGGCCCTCCGCTCGCATTGGTACGAGCCGACGGGGCAGACGCTGACAATCACGAAGGTCGACGATTCGTGCACCCGCGCGCTCGAGATCGACGGCCAGCCGGCGGCCCGGCGCTACGCGGAGCTGCTCGGGGTGAGCGTCGACGAGCTCGAATTCGGCCGGCCCCGCGGCTTCTCCGAGCGCCCCACCGGCGTCCGCGTGGGCCGGGAGATCTTCCTCCGCTCGCCGTGGAAGCCGCTGCCCGACGGCTCGATCCTGTTCGCCAACATGCTCGACGAGGGCGCCGAGCTCGAGCTGATGCGCCGCGTCGACATGGTCCAGTCGACCCACGAGTTCTTCACCGTCGAGCTGCCCCGCCGCGTCCGCTCGCCGACGGCGACGCTGCTGTTCCACTGCGGCGGCCGCATGTGGACCGCGCACAGCCACGGGATCGTCGACCGCCTGTCGCAGGCGTTCACCGCGGCGCCGACGCCCGCGGGCATGAACGTCTGCTTCGAGCTGTTCCGCGGCTTCGCCATCAACACGACGCTCACGGCGCTGGCCTTCGGCGACTCCGACCCGCGCGCCTCGTCATGAGCGCGGAACTCCCATACGAGCTCGAGGCCCTGCGCGCCGAGGTCGCGGCGCTGCGGCGAGAGAAGGAGGCGGCCGCGCGCAAGGCGACGCGGGCGCTGGCCAGCTTCCAGCAGCACGCGCTGGCGATGGAGGTCATCCGCCAGAAGAACGAGGAGCTCGACCGCCTCACCGCCGAGCTCGAGCAGGCCCGCGCGGCCGAGGCCGAACGCGCGCGCGCGCTCGAGCTCGGCAACGAGAAGCTGCGCCGCAGCGAGGCGGACAACCACCAGCTGATCGTCCGCCTGCGCGAGCTGGTGACGCAATTGTCGACGCCGATCCTGCGCGTGTGGCCGGGCGTGCTGGCGCTGCCGATCGTCGGCGTGGTCGACGAGGCGCGCGCCGCGGCGATCTCCTCGCGCACCCTCGAGGAGGTCACTGCCACCCGCGCCCGCTTCGTGATCCTCGACGTCACCGGCGTGGCCACCGGTGACGCCCGCACCGCCGCGCACGTGGTCGCGCTGGCCCGTGCGACCCGGCTGCTCGGGGCGCGCTGCATCGTCTGCGGCCTGCAACCTGCGGTGGCGGGGGCGATGGTGACTCTGGGGCTCGAGTCGACGGCGCTGGCGGCGACGCGCGACATGGCGGGGGCGCTGGCGGAGATCTTGCGCGCCCGGGCGGCCTCTCGCGCGCAGTAGAAGCGGCCGAGCGCGTCGGCCGCGAAGCGGCGAGGCATGGCCCGCCGGCGCCGTTTTCGTTGCCTCTGCAAGGAGCGACGCACGCGGACGATTCGCGCGACGTTCGCAGCAGTGAAACTCTTGCGAGCGAGCATACAAAAACGGCGAATGCCCGGGCCTTGCTGCGGCGCGCCGTTTCGGCGTATGGCGGCCCTGTCATGACGACGATCGCCGCCGAGCTGCAGGCTGCAGCCAGACGTCTCGCGGACGAGGTCCGGAGCCTCGCGTTCTCCGAGCCGATCACGCACGTGTATCACCCGCTCGACTACGCGTGGGCGCCCCACGCCGCGTACATCGCCGCTTACGGGCGCGGGCGCAAGGACGTGGTGTTCCTCGGCATGAACCCCGGGCCGTTCGGGATGACGCAGACGGGGGTGCCGTTCGGCGAGGTCAAGGCGGTGCGCGACTTCCTGAAGCTCGAGGCGCCGGTGTCGCGACCGGCGCGCGAGCACCCGGAGCGGCCGGTGCAAGGGTTCGCGTGCACGCGCGCCGAGGTCAGCGGCTCGCGCCTGTGGGGCGCGGTGGCCCAGCGCTGGGGCGCCGCCGAGCGGTTCTTCAACCGCCACTACGTCGCCAACTACTGCCCGCTCACCTTCATCGAGGCCAGCGGCAAGAACTTCACCCCCGACAAGCTGCCCGCCGACCAGCGCGCCCCGCTCGAGGCCGCCTGCGACCGCCACCTGCTGCGCCTGGTCGAGCTGCTCGAGCCTGCGTGGGTGATCGGTATCGGCGCGTGGGCCGAGAAGCGGGCGCAGAAGGTCGTCGGCGCGCGGGCCAAGATCGGCAAGATCCTCCACCCGAGCCCGGCGTCGCCGATCGCCAACAGCGGCTGGGCCGACGCCGCCGCGGCCGACCTGGCGGCGCTCGGGGTCTGCCCGCTCGCGGACCTGCTGCAAGAGACAGGTCCGAAGACGCAGGTCGAAAAGGTCAGGCGCGCCGCCGGCCGCAGGGCGTCCGCGGGCTGACGGCGGGCGCGGATCCGCACAGGCGCGCCGCGCCGCCAGTCTTGGCTATAGTTCCCGCATGCGCGAGCAGACGGTCGATGTCGCGGTGATCGGCGCGGGGACGGCGGGGCTCAACGCCCGGCGGGCGGCCGAGAAGGCCGGGGCGCACGCGGTGGCGATCGATCCGGGGCCGCTCGGGACCACCTGCGCGCGCGTCGGCTGCATGCCCTCGAAGCTGCTGATCGCGGCCGCGGAGGCGGCGCACGCGGTCCGCGAGGCCAGGCACTTCGGCGTCCACGCCGGCGAGCCGCGCGTGGTCCCCGGCGAGGTGATGGGCCGCGTCCGCCGCGAGCGCGACCGCTTCGTCGGCTTCCAGCTGAAGGACGCGAAGGCGCTCAGCGAGCGCGGGCTGCTCATCGACGGTCGAGCTCGCTTCGTCGCGCCGAACGTGCTCGCGGTCGGCGACGACCTGCGGGTGACTGCGCGCCGGGCCGTGGTGGTCGCGGTCGGCTCGGCCGTGCGATTGCCGCCGATCCTGGCGCGGCTCGAGTCGTCGCGGGTGATCGACTCCGACAAGGTGTTCGAGCTCGAGGCGATCCCCGAGCGCCTGCTGGTGGTCGGCGCGGGGCCGATCGGGGTCGAGCTCGGGCAGGCGCTGGCGCGCCTGGGATCGCGCGTGACGCTGCTGTGCGCCGACGGCAAGGTCGCGGCGATCCGCGACCCCGCGGTGCTGGCGGCGGCCAAGTCGGCGCTGGCGCGCGAGATGACGCTGCACACGCGCTCGAACCTCGAGGCGGCCGAGGAGCGCGGGGACGAGGTGTGGGTCAGGTTCCGCGGCGAGGACGGCGAGGTGTCCGAAGGGACATGGCCTTTGGTGCTGGCGGCGACCGGCCGCGCGCCGCGGCTCTCCGGCCTCGAGCTGGAGCGCGCGGGGGTCGAGCTCGACGACAAGGGCCGGCCGCGCGAGTTCGACAAGACCACGCTGCAGTGCGGCGAGGCGCCGGTGTTCATCGCCGGCGACGCCGCGGGGCTGCGGCCGCTGCTGCACGAGGCGATCGACGACGGCCAGATCGCCGGGCGCAACGCGGCGACGTTCCCGGAGGTGCTGCCGGGCGAGCGCCGCGCGCCGCTGTCGATCGTGTTCACGGACCCCCAGGTGGCGTTTGTCGGCCGCCGGTTCGACTCGCTCGACCTGTCGACCTGCTCGATCGGCCAGGTCGACTTCGGCGACCAGGGCCGGGCGCGGGTGATGGCCAAGAACCACGGGCTGCTGCGCGTGTACGGGGCGGACGCCACCGGCGCGCTGCTCGGCGCCGAGCTGGTGGCGCCGGCGGGCGAGCACCTGGCGCACCTCCTGGCGTGGGCGATCCAGAGCGAGCTGACGGTCGACCAGGTGCTGCGCCTGCCGTTCTACCACCCGGTGGTGGAGGAGGGCCTGCGCTCGGCGCTGATCGACCTGCGCAGCAAGATGTCCGCGAAGACAGGTGGCGCTACTTCACGCAAGTCCAGTGGACCGTGACGCAGAGCAGGGGCCCGAGGCCGTCCTGGCCGCAGGCGCCGCCGCCGTCGAACACCTGCTGGCCGTTGGATTGACAGCTGGTGCCGCCCTCGCAGTAGCCGCACACGTTGCCGCAGGTGCCGCCGATCTGGCCGACGCCGGCGTAGCCGAGGTTCTGGCAGATCAGCTCGTGGTGGTAGCTGCCCATGTTGTTGGCGGAGACCCAGGCCCAGTTGGCGTTGGCGTCGCACACGACCCACGGGGCGCCGGTGCCGGGGTCGTTGCCCTGCTGGCACTTCTGCGCGAGCACCTCGATCTTGCACGCGGGTGAGCAGCCGTCGTTGGCGTTGACGTTGCCGTCGTCACAGTCCTCGCCGGCGGCGGGGTTGATCTTGCCGTCGCCGCAGGCCGCGGTGGTGCAGTCGTCGTCGCACTGCGCGGTCTGGCCGCCGGCGTCGCACTGCTCGCCGGCGGTCGGATTGACCTTGCCGTCGCCGCAAGCGGCCGCGGTGCAGTCACCGTTGCACTGCGGGGTCTCGCCGCCGCCGTCGCACACCTCGACGCCGGCTTGCACGACGCTGTCGCCGCACTTGGCGACCGCGCAGGTGTTGAGGCACGCGTCCTCGTTGACGACGTTGCCGTCGTCGCAGGCCTCGCCCATCTGGACCACGCCGTCGCCGCAGGCGCCCGCCTTGCACGTGTTGCTGCAGGCGTCGTCGTCGACCTGGTTGCCGTCGTCGCAGGCCTCTGCGCCCATCTGGACCACGCCGTCGCCGCAGGCCGCGGCGACGCAGCTGTTGCGACAGGCGTCGGTGTCGATCTGGTTGCCGTCGTCGCAGGCCTCGCCCGTCTCGATGACGCCGTTGCCGCACACCGGGTCCGGCTCGCCGGTCGTACCCATCGTCGCGGTGGCAGTGGCGGTGGCGGTCGCGGTGGCAGTGGCGTCAGTGGTGGCGTCGGTCGTGCTCGTGGTCGCTTCGCTGTCGCTGCCGCTCTCACCGGTCGAGGTCGGCAGGCTCTCGGTCGTCGGCGCGCCGGTGCTGGTGTTCCCGTCCGTGCTCGCCATCGACATGGTCGGCGGGGCGGTCGTGAACGCGTTGGTGTTGCCAGTGTCGAGCGCCTCGCCGCCGCTGCATCCCCCGAGCCAGAGCACCGCCAAACCCCCGATGATCGCGCGTATCATGCGCCGATCTTCCCGGCGGCTCCGTGGCCGGTCAAGCCGGCGCACAGGTCCCCGAGTGCCGAGGCGTACGCGGCGCGCCGTTCTTGCGCGCGCGGATGGATCCGCGCGCCCGGTCCAGGTCGCCTCGCTGCCAATGATGACATGGTGTAAAGGTCAGGTGCTGTGATCGATGTACGAGCAACTGCGCCATCGCGGCGCCGCGGCGGGCTCGGCCGCGGGCGGCGAGGCGCACGATCTGCTGTGATTCGCGGGATCGTGGGATAATCGCCGAAAGCGCAATTTGCGCGGTGGCTCTGGTGTGATCATTCAGAGACGCGCGATTCCTCGCCGGCCGCGGGGCTGCAGGCTGCCACGGGTCGACGGCCGCCGCCTCGCACAGGGTTTCAGCACCCCCGTCGATGGACGGCTTGGAAAGGAACAGTCGTCATGAATCACGCCTTCAAAGTCCTCTTCGTCCTCGCGCTCGCCGTCGGCTGCGACCAGCAAGACATGCTCAAGAAGGAGATCGCCGTCGCCTCGGCGGCTCCCAAGGAGCGCTCCGCCACCGGGCCGACCGTGGTCGCGCCGAAGACCGCGCCGGCGGTCGCGTCTGCCAGCGGCGTCGGCACCTTCGCCACCCTGTCGGAGTGTCTGACCTCGTGTGACGACATCCACGCGGCGACCGACCGCAAGACCTGCCGGCTCAACTGTGACACCGCGTACGGCGCCGAGGCCCGCGGCACCGCCGAGCCGACCGAGAACGACGCGATCGCCCGCATCACCTCGTGCCTCGGCAGCTGCAACGGCAGCCAGGACGGCGAGTCCTGCGCCAACTCGTGCAACACCATGGCGGACCAGGCGGACTTCTCGCCGCCGCCCGAGGTGCTCACCAAGCTGTCGTCGTGCGTCAAGCTCTGCCACACCGGCAAGGGCGTGCGCGCGACCGACCAGGCGACCTGCGAGCTCAACTGCGCCCAGGTCGCCCGCGTCGAGGCCACCCCGCCGCCCAAGGCCGTGGCCGCTGCGCCGGCCTCGTGAGCCGCGAATCGATGGACATGGCCTTCGGACCATGTCCATTCGTTGTTCGTGCAAATACGAGATGTCTGAAAGGCCAGCTCGGTGATTTCAAGCCCGCGGCTTGCGGCGGATCCGGCAGCGCAATTCGCGGGTCGGGGACAGGACGCCGAGGCCGGCGCGGGTCTTGTCGAGCGGCGGCAGGCTCGGCTCCAGCAGCTCGATGTCGAGTCGGGTGAGGGCGAGGCCGGCGAACAGCATGACCTCGTTGTTGGCGAGGAAGCGGCCGGGGCACATGCTGACGCCGCCGCCGTAGGGCATCAGCGGGATCGGCACGCGCTGGCCGCCCTTGCTGAACTGCCGCGGGCCGCCGCCCTCGGACAGGAAGCGGTCGAAGCGGAAGCGCTCCGGGTCGGGGAAGATCTCCGGATCGCGGTGCATCAACTGGGGGCACAGCGCGACCCGGTCGCCGGCCCGCAGCGCGACCGTGCGGCCATCGGCCAGGGCGAGCTCGCAGTCGCGGTGGACCAGGCGGATCGTCAGCGATTCGCTGCACAGCCGCAGCGACTCGCAGATGCTGCTGAACAGCCGGGGCAGGCGCTTGAAGTCGCCGAAGCCGCGCTCCTCGACCTCCGCGACGATCGCGGCCCGACCCGGCGGGTCGCACAACAGGTGCGCCAGCGACCAGAAGGCCGCCGGCAGGGTGTTGGCCTGCGAGGCCCACACGATCGCGGCCTGCAGGTGCTGGCGATTGCGCGGGGTGGTCATCTTCGCCAGCAGGAGGTCGCGCGCGCGGATGAAGGCGCTGGCGTCGGGGCGCATGCGGTCGACGCGGGCGAGCAGCCGCTCGCGCGCGCGGAGCAGCCCGGGGAACGCGCCCGCAGGGACGCCCGCGGCGAGCAGCGGGAACCATCGATCGGTGCGCTGGAAGTCGCGCACCGCGGCGTCGTCGGCGATGCCCTCGCCGTACAGGGTCTCCATGCCGGCGGCGAAGATCACCCGGGCGCTGAAGTCGAACAGCCCTTCGTCCTGCCAGTCGTCGCCGGTGAAGCGGTCGAAGGCGACGCGCAGGCGCTCCTCCATGCGCGCCGTCAGCGGCGCGAGCGCGGCGTTCTTGAGGTGGTCGTGATAATAGCGCTCGAGCTCGTCGAGCTCGGGGCCGGCCGGCGGCGAGAAGTAGCCGAACGCGCGCGTGCCGATCTCCTGGCCGATCTCGTGGAAGGTCAGGTTGTCCTGGGCCTTGAGCACCTGCGGGTAGCTGAGCGGGTCGCACACGAAGTGCATGCGCTGGCCGGCCACCAGCAGGGTGAAGACGTCGCCGTGCTCGCGCTGGCACTCGCGCAGCAGGGCGGTCAGGTCGCGCCCCATCTCGAGCGCGTGGCCGAGGAAGGGCAGGCGCGGGCGGACGATCGGCGGCTCCCCGGGCCGCCGCGCCCCGCCGGTCATACGAATGGCGGCGCGATCGGTGGTGCGGGCGATGGTGGTGCGGAGCGACGCGAGCATCGCCGCGGATTGTATCACGCGGCGATCGACGAATGGTCGATACCTGTCCGAAGAGTCATGTCCCCGCGCCGATCCGGCGGAGGTACTCGGCCCGCGGGAAGTGCTTGCCGGGGCACTGCGTGAGCTTGTCGTCGACGACGCGGTGGGTGCTGACGCGCTCTCCGGGGATCGAGCACTCGCGCATGAGGGCGGCCGTGAGGTCGACGAGGGCGTCGAGCATCGCCGCGGGCAGCGGCCGCTCCTCGAAGTCGCCGATCAGGCAGATGGCGATCGAGGCCGGGGCGTTCTCGGGCTTGAAGAGGTGGGCGGCGAGCTCCTGATAGCGCCAGCGCGCGGCCTCGACGAGCCCCGCCGCGCGCTTCTTGCCGTTGTTGATCACGAAGTGATACTCGGCCCCGAGCGGGTCGCCGAAGCGCTTGCGGTGGTAGCGGTCGATGCCCTCGAGCGTGGCCCACTCGGCCGCGGTGTGATGCACGACGATCCACTGCCAGTCCCGCAGCGGCGCGCCGGGAGCGCGAAGGCGCGCGAACAACTCCGCGTTGCTGGCCGCGACGTCGATCTCGGGCGGCCGCGCATGCGAGCGCGCGGGCAGGAGGGCGGTGCAGGCGGCGGCGAGCAGGGAACGACGGCGCATGGCTGGCCGCCACTACGCACGGACCCGCCGCCCGAGTCCGACCCGCCGGCGTAACAACGTACGAATGGCGAACAGGCCGCCCCGGCCGCGAAGCGTGGCCGCGGACTCGGGCCCGCGCCGACGCGGCCTCGCGGTGGTTTCGCAGCCGCGGCGCGAGGGAAGTCGCCGCGGGCGCGCCGCCCATGGGCCGCGTTTGCTCTTGCGGACGGCCGGGCAATGCGCGAAAAGGCTTATCGAGGAGAAACAATGGCCACACGGCACCTGCTCTTGCCACTCGCGCTGCTTCTGAGCGCGGCGGCTCCCGTCCAGGCGGCGCCTGCGAAGCCCGCCGCGGACTCGCCAGGGGTCGACATCCCCTACGAACGCTACGTCCTGCCCAACGGCCTCGAGGTGATCTTGCACCGCGACTCGGCCGCGCCGCTGGTCGTCACGAACCTCTGGTATCACGTCGGCAGCGGCGACGAGACGCCCGGCAAGAGCGGCTTTGCTCACCTGTTCGAACACATGATGTTCCAGGGCGCGAAGCACATCGGCAACGACGTCCACTTCAAGATCCTGCAAGAGATCGGCGGCACCGGAATCAACGGTACCACCAATTCGGATCGCACCAATTACTTCGAGGTGGTGCCCACCCACCAGCTCGAGACGGCGCTGTGGCTCGAGTCGGATCGCATGGGCTACATGCTCGACCTGCTCGACGAGAAGAGCCTCGCCAACCAGCGCGACGTGGTCCGCAACGAGCGGCGCCAGCGCTACGACAACGTGCCCTACGGCCGCGAGCGCTTCGCCGTCGCCGAGGCGCTGTACCCCGAAGGCCACCCGTATCGTTATCTGACGATCGGCCGCCACGAGGACCTCGAGGTCGCCAGCGTCGCCGACGTGCAGGGCTTCTTCCGCAAGTGGTACGTGCCGAGCAACGCGACCCTGACGATCGCCGGCGACTTCGAGCCGGAGCAGGCCAAGGCGCTGGTCCAGAAGTGGTTCGGCAGCTTCCCGACGCTGCCGCAGCCGAGCCACCAGCAGATCGGCGCGCCGGCGCTGACGCAGACGGTCCGCCGCGAGCTCGACGACCCGTTCGCCCGCCTCTACCGCATCCACTACGCCTGGCACAGCCCGCCCCGCCTCGGCGGCGGTGACATCGAGCTCGAGGTGCTGGCCGACGTGCTCGGCTCGACGGGCTGGGGTCGCCTCTACAAGGCGCTGGTGCTCGAGGACAAGAGCGCGCAGTCGGTCTCGGCCTACCAGGGCGGCGCCGGCCACTCGGGCACGTTCCACGTGATCGTCGACCTCAAGCCCGGTCAGGACCCGGTCAAGGCCGAGCTGACGATCCGCCGCGAGCTCGAGAAGATCCTCCGCGAGCCGGTCACTGACGCCGAGCTGCGCCGCGTGGTCGTCGGCACCGAGTCGTCGTTCGTGTGGGGCCTCGAGGACGTGATGGGCCGCGTCGAGCGCCTGCAGTACTTCAACCACTACGCCCGCGACCCCGGCTACGCCAACACGTACCTCCAGCGCCTGCGCGCGGTCACGCCGCAGCGCGTGCGCGAGGTCGCCAACCAGTGGCTGGTCAAGCCGCACGCCGAGATCCTCACCAAGCCGGCGGCCCCCGCCGGCCCGCCCGAAGGGACAGGTCCCAAGGGACCTGGCGCTTCGGCCAAGCCCGAAGGGACAGGCGCGAAGAAGCCCGCCCCCGAGGCCAGCGACGCCGCTGCGGCCAAGAAGAAGCCCGCCGGCGACAAGCCGGCCGACGCCGCCGGGACCGACGCCGCGGCGAAGAAGAAGCCCGCCGGCGACAAGCCGGCCGACGCCGCCGGGACCGAGAAGCCGGCGCCGAAGCCGAAGAAGCCCGCAGCCACGGAAAAGCCGGCGGAAGCCGCCGCCGCGAAGGAGGGCTGACATGAAGACCACGATTACGCTGAGCCTCCTCGCACTGTCGGCCGCAGTCGCCGCGTGCAAGCCCAAGACCGCCACCCAGCAGCCCGTCGAGCAGCCGTCCACGGCGCCGGTCGCGACCGCGCCGAGCGACACCGAGGCCGCGCCGCCGCCGGCCAATTGGCCCGACGAGCCGTTCCGCGCCACCCGCCCGACGCCGGGCCAGGTCGCCGAGCTCAAGCTGCCGCAGGTCGAGACGTTCAAGCTCGACAACGGCCTCGAGGTCTACCTCGTCCGCAACGACAAGCTGCCGACGGTGTACATGAACTTCGAGTTCGACTTCGGCGGCGTCAGCGACCCGAAGAACCAGATCGGCCTCCACTCGATCTGCCTCGACCTGCTCGACGAGGGCACCAAGAACCTCGACAAGGTCGCGTGGGAGGAGAAGCAGGCCGACCACGCCGTCAGCGTCACCGCCGGCGCCGGCTCCGACACGTCGAACCTCAACGTCCGCTCGCTCAAGCGCGAGCTGCCGGCCGCGCTCGACCTGCTGGCCGAGATGCTGCGCGAGCCGGGCCTGCGCGAGATCGACTTCGAGCGCCTCAAGGACCGCCGCAAGGCCTCGATCGCGCAGTCCAAGGGCAACCCCGGCGCGATCGCCGGCCGCGTGATCGGGCCGCTCCTGTGGGGCGCCGACCACCCGTACGGCCGCATCGAGACCGACAAGACGATCGACGCCATCCAGCTCAAGGACTGCACCAAGGTCGTCGGCAAGCTGAAGCCCGGCGGCGCGCGCCTGTGGGTGGTCGGCCAGATCTCCCAGGACGAGATCAAGCAAGAGCTGGCGTCGCGCCTGCCCGAGTGGAAGGGCAAGGCGCCGGCCAAGGTCAACGTCGCGGCCGCCAAGCCGCGGCTCGGCTCGGTGTTCTTCGTCCACGTCAAGGACGCGCCGCAGTCGTCGGTGTACGTCGGCCACGCGGGGCCCAAGCGCAACGCGACCGACTACGAGGCGACCGACCTGATGGCGGAGATCCTCGGCGGCTCGTTCTCCAGCCGGATCAACATGAACCTGCGCGAGGACAAGGGCTACACCTACGGCGGCCGCGCCGGCTTCGGCTACCGCCGCCCCGGCAGCACGTTCGTCGCCAGCAGCCAGGTCCGCACCGACGCGACCGGCCCGTCGCTGCGCGAGATCTCGAAGGAGATCGCGACCATGCGCACCACGGACGCCAAGCCCGACGAGCTGTTCCGCGTGCAGGAAGGCGCCCTCCTGGCCCTGCCCGCGGAGTTCGACACGCCGTCGGCGACCCTGATGGCGTTCCGAGGCCTCAAGTTCTACGGCCTGCCGCTCGACTGGTACGACGGCTATCAGAAGCGCCTGCGCGCGGTCGACATCGCCGCCGTGCGCAAGGCCGCCGAGAAGCACCTGCGCGCCAAGGACTTCGTCGTCCTCGTCGTCGGTGACGCGAGCAAGGTGCTCGGCGACCTCGACGCGATCGCCACCGAGAAGCTGTTCGGCGCCGGCGGGGTCGTCGTCCTCGACGCCGACGCCCAGCCCACCAAGCGCCCGACCGAGTAGGCGAAGCCGACTTCGGTGATGTAGCGAGCGCGCGGTCCCGGACCGCGCGCTCTTTACATTTGGCCGTCAGGCGGCGGGAGATGGGAGAATGTACATAGTCGCGGGCGGGTACGCGCCGGTCCACGCATTCCAGGTCGTATGATTGACCTGACCCCGCGCGCGAGCGCGCCAGGCGGGCGGGACGGCGTCCGCACAGGGTTTTCCGCGTGGACAGCTGGCGCGCGCGCGTGTTTGACTCATGAAATGGCAAGCCCCTCCGATCCCGCCGCCGAGGCGCGGGAGGCCCGACTTCTGCGTGGTGCGCCGTTCATCGCCGTCGAGCTCGACGCCCAGCGGCGAATCACCGTGTGGAACGACGCCGCCGCCCGCGTGTTCGCGGTGCCGGCCGCCGAGGCGCTCGGGGCCGCGATCGAGCAGCTGCTGCCGACCGAGGGCGAGTTCTGGGCCGGCCTGGCCGAGGAAGGCCCGCGGATGGCCGTGCACGCGCGCCAGGACGGGGTCCAGGTCACCTGCGAATGGACCTGCCAGGTCGAGCGCGACGCGGCCGGCGAGGTGGTCTCCGTCGCCTGCTACGGCCAGGACATCAGCGACAGGGTCGACCGCGACACGACGCTCCGCCTCGAGGGCGCGATGCTGCGGGCGATCATCGAGAACATGAACATCATCGTGTGGACGATGCAGCACGACGGCCTATGTACATACCACCGGGGCAAGGGGCTCGGGAGCATCGGCATGCCGCAGCACGCGCTGGTCGGCCAGAACATCCGGGAGCTCTACAAAAACCTCGGGCCGGAGCCGCTCGACGCCGCCCTGGCCGGGACGCTGCAACACACCTCGACCGAGGTGCACGGGGCGAGCTTTGAAAACTGGATGATCCCGGTGCGCGACGACGACGGGGCGATCGAGATGATCGTGGCGCTGTCGCTCAACGTGACGGAGCAGCGCGAGGGCGAGAAGGCGCTGCGCGAGAAGCTGCTGCAGATCGAGCAACAACAGCAGATGATCCGTCAGCTGTCGACGCCGATCATCGAGGTGTGGGACCGGGTGCTGACCGTGCCGATCATCGGCATGATCGACAGCGGCCGCGCGGCCGAGCTGATGGACAGCCTGCTGCAGGCGGTGGCCAAGACCCGCGCCCGCTTCGCCATCCTCGACCTCACCGGCGTCGAGGAGGTCGACACCGGCACCGCCGGCCACCTCCTCGACCTGGTCGGCGCCGTCCGCCTGCTCGGCTCCGAGAGCGTGGTCACCGGCATCCACCCCAACATCGCCCGGACGATCGTGGACCTCGACCTCGAGACGAAGGGGCTGACCGTGCGCGCGAGGCTGCGCGAGGCGCTCGCGCACTGCATCCGCGCGATGGCCGACGCGCGCAAGGGAGGCGCGGCCGGACCTGTCTCGAAGACCCTGTGACAGTCTCGGCGCGGGCCGCAATCATGGCAGTCGGCGCGTCACGACTTCATGTTGCGGTGCGCGCCGAAGGTCGACTTGAGCGACTCGGCCAGGAAGTCGCGCAGCAGCGCCACGCGGGTGGGCACGTGGCGGCCGGACGGCAGGACCAGGGACAGGTCGGCGTGGGTCCAGCAGTGCTCGGGCAGGACCCGCACGAGGCGCTTGGCGGCCACCGGTCGGGCCGCGAGTACGTGCGGCAGGTAGGCCACGCCCGCCCCGGCCTCGGCGGCGTGGACGACGAACGTCAGGTCGTCGGCGTTGATCGAGCCGACCACCTCGACGTGCTCCTCGCCCTTCGGCCCGCGCAGGGTCCAGGTGCTGCGCCCGCCGCGGGCGCGGAACAGCACGCACTCGTGCTCGGCCAGTTCGGCCAGGCTCGTCGGCGTGCCGCGGCGCTTGAGGTAGGCCGGCGCGGCGTACAGGCCGTCGGCGAAGCTGCCGAGCTTCTTCGCGATCAGGCTCGAGTCCTTCAGGCGAGATGCCCGAAGGGCCAGGTCGAAGCCCTCGCGCACCATGTCGACGATCCGCGCGGTCAGCACCAGGTCGACCTGGATCTGCGGGTACTCGCGGACGAACCGCGTCAGCGGCTCGGCCAGGAACTCGCCGAGGTCGACCGGCGCGGTGATGCGCACCGTGCCGCGCGGCTCGTGCCCGTGGTCGGCGGCGGTCAGCGCGGCCTCCTCGAGCGCGGACAGGGCCCCGCGCGCCTTTTGATAGAACGCGCTGCCGGCGTCCGTGAGGTGCAGGCGCCGCGTGGTACGCTGCAGCAGCCGCACGCCGAGGTCCTCCTCGAGGCGCGAGACGCTGCGGCTGACCGAGGACTTGGGCAGGCCCAGCAGCTGGGCCGCGGCGGTGAAGCTCTCTGCCTCGACCACGCGCACGAAGGCGGCGACCTTGACCGGATCGATTGTTGTCATGGGAGCAACGATGAGTTGTGACTATCCCATCTGGTCGGCTCCGCGGCAAGCCCTAAGCTCGGCTCCATGTCCCGCCTGCTCCCCACCGTCGCTCGCTCCCTCCTCGGCCTCCTGTTCCTCGTGTTCGGGCTCAACGGCTTCCTGAACTTCCTGCCGATGCCGCCGCACCCGGGTCGCGCCGGCGAGTTCCTCGGGGCGCTGGCGGCCAGCGGCTACATGTTCCCGCTGATCAAGGGCACCGAGGTGGTCGGCGGCGCGCTGCTGCTGTCGGGCCGCCTGGTGCCGCTGGCGTTGGTCCTCCTGGCGCCGGTGATCGTCAACATCGTCGCCTTCCACCTGGCCCTCGAGCCAGGCGGCTACGGGATGCTGGCGTTTATCGTCGGCCTCGAGGTCTACCTCGCGTGGGCCTACCGCGACAGCTTCGCCGGGGTGCTGAACCCGAACGCGCGCCCGGTCGCCAGCGAGCACGCGGCGCCGCAGCTGGCCCGCGCCCGCGCGTGAGCGCGCCCGCGACCGTGCGTCGCGCGGGCCAGGGCGCGCCGCTCGGCGGGGCATGGGGCTGATGCTCCCGGCGCGGCGCGGCCCGGCCCGCGCGACGCACGATCGAAGGTCAGCGCTGCGCCGCGTCGGCGGCGAGCCGGTAGTCCTTGAACTGCTCGCGTAGCTGCAGCTTGGAGATCTTGCCGGTGGCGGTGTGCGGCAGGGCGTCGACGAATTCGACGGCGTCCGGCAGCCACCACCGCGGGACGCTCTCGGCGAGGTGCGCGAGCACGGCCGCGGGGTCGACGTCGGCGCCGGGCTGCTTGACCAGGACGAGCAGCGGCCGCTCGGCCCAGCGCGGGTGAGCGACGCCGATCACCGCCGCCTCGGCCACGCCCGGCACGCCGACCGCGAGGTTCTCGAGCGCGATCGACGAGATCCACTCGCCGCCGGACTTGATGACGTCCTTCGAGCGGTCGGTGATCTGCATGTAGCCGGCCGGGTCGATGGTGGCGACGTCGCCGGTGCTGAACCAGCCGTCCGCGTGCGCGGTCGACTCGGCCTTGTAGTAGGCGCTGCACACCCAGGGGCCGCGGATCTGCAGGTCGCCCGCGGCCACGCCGTCGTGCGCCAGCGGCCGGCCGTCGTCGCCGACGATCCGCAGCTCGACGCCGAACACCTGCCGGCCCTGCTTGCGCTGCACGGCGATCTGCTGGTCTTTGGGCCAGGTGCGGATCGCGGGGCTCAGGCCGCACGCGGTCCCGAGCGGGCTGGTCTCGGTCATGCCCCACGCGTGCAGGACCTCGACGCCGTAGTCGTCCTGGAAGCTGCGGATCATCGCCTCGGGCGCGGCCGAGCCGCCGATGACGACGCGCTTCAGGGTGGTGAAGCGCTTGCCGTGCTGCTTCATGTGCGCGAGCAGGCCCATCCACACCGTCGGCACGCCGGCGCTCATGGTCACGCCCTCGTCCTCGAACAGGGCGTAGAGGCTCTCGCCGTCGAGCCGCGGGCCGGGCATCACCAGGCGCGTGCCGGTCAGCGCGGCCGCGTAGGGCAGACCCCAGGCGTTGACGTGGAACATCGGCACCACCGGCAGCACCGTCTCGCGCTCGCTCAGGCGGAACACGTCGGGCAGGGAGATGCCGAACGAGTGCAGCACGGTCGACCGGTGGCTGTAGAGCACGCCCTTGGGCTCGCCGGTGGTGCCGCTGGTGTAGCACAGCGACGACGCCGTATCCTCCGGGAACGCGGGCCACTCCAGCGCGCCGGGCTGGGCCGCGAGGATGTCCTCATAGACATGTGCGTTCGGCAATGTCGTTTGGGGCATGTGCTCGCGGTCGGTCATGACGACCACCGCGCGCAGGTTGGGGCAGCGCGGGACCAGCTTCTCCACCAGGGGGACGAAGGTGAGGTCGGTCAGCAGGACGACGTCCTCGGCGTGGCCCAGGATGTAGACCAGCTGGTCGAAGAACAGGCGCGGGTTGAGGGTGTGGCACACCGCGCCGATGCCGGACACCGCGAAGTAGGTCTCGACGTGGCGGAAGCCGTTCCACGCCAGGGTGGCGACGCGGTCGCCGGGGCCGACGCCGAGGCCCTGCAGCGCCTCGGCGAGCCGGCGCGCCCGCTGCTCGAGCTCGCCCCAGGTGGTGCGATGAATCGGGCCCTCGACGGTGCGCGACACCATCGTCTGGTCGGCGTGGACCCGCGCGGCGTGGCGGATGAGGCCGGAGATCAGCAGGGGTGAGTGCATCATCAAGCCGGTGAGGTGCATGCGGGGCTCCAGGCCGGCGAGTTTGGGCCAACGCCGACGCGCGGCGCAAGTGGCTCAGCGGCGCGCGAACGGGTTCAGGCGCGGGATCTGGGCCCTGTAGCCCTCGTAGTGCCCGCCGTGCTGGGCGCGGAGGTCGCGCTCCTCGAGCTCGAGCGCGACGAGGATGTAGAGCGTCATCGCCAGCGCGAACACGAGGTGGCCGACGCTCATCGTCGGCGCGGCCCAGAAGGCGATCAGAAACCCCAACATGAGCGGGTGACGGACCAGGCGATAGGGACCGCGGACGCGGAACTCCGGCTCGTGCACCGGACGACCCAGCCAGTGGTCGACGACCTGGCGCAGGCCGAACAGGTGGAAGTGATCGACGGCGAAAGTGGACACCAACACGAGCCCCCAACCGCTCGCGGCCAGGCAATGCACGATGCCGGCGACGAGGCCGTCGCCGAGCTGCCAGATCGGCGTCGGCAGCGGATGCCAGGCCCACATCGTCAGCGCGAGCTGCAGCGACGCCAGCAGGACGTAGGTCGAGCGCTCGGCGGATTCAGGGACGAACACTGTCCATAGGCGCTTGAACCATGGTCTGGCCATGACGCTGTGCTGCAGGGCGAAGCCGGCGAGCAGCGCCAGGTCGATCACCAGCGCGCGGCCCCACGGACCCACCGGGCCGTCGTCGATGGCTTTCGGCACACACACGCCGGCGACGAAGCCTGCGAAGTAGGTGAACACCGCGAGGACGACGATGTAGGTGACGACGCCGTAACCAAGGATGAAGACGCGGCCCATGCCCGCAATTGTACGAGGGGTCGTGTCGGCGCGACAGCGCAGCGCCGGCGCATACGTGGCACAATGCCGGCCAGGGGACTTATGGTTATGGAGATCTCTTCCCTCGCGGAGCGGCTGGTCCTGCGCTACGACGCGGCGAGCGGTCGGCGGGCGATCGCCGGCAAGGACGTCCTGCTGCACTGCCATCACTACAACGCGCGGCTGCAGCGGACCGTGGAGTCGGCCGACCTCGTCGACGGCAAGCAGCTGATCGTCGGCGCCGCCGAGTGCGTGTTCGCCGAGCACGTCGAGCTGGCCCTGCGCGCCGAGGACAGCGTCGCGGTCCGCTGGGCCGTGGCCGAGCGCCTCTATGCGCACCTCGGGTTCGGCCGGCTCGACCTGTCGCGCGTGGCCGAGGGGGTGGTCACTGCGACCGCGTCGCACTTCGTCGAGGGCTGGTTCGCCGGGCTCGGGCGGCCGGAGCGGAGGGTCTGCAGCTTCGCCGAGGGCTACCTGCAGGGGGCCGTGCACGCGGTCACGGGCGAACAGGTGTACGTGCGCGAGGTCGAGTGCATGGCCCAGGGCGCGCCGGCGTGCCGCTTCACGGTCGAGCGCGGGCGGACGGAGCCGGTGGCGCGCAACACCAAGCAGCCGCTGGTGTTCCGCCCGCGCGAGCGCGGCGAGTGGTTGCGCTCGCCGGCGATCGACGAGCAGGCGATCGTCGACGCGCTGGTGGCGATGCCGGTGGCGGGCGGCGAGGACGGGCTCATCCCGGCGTTCGGGGTGTACCTCGCGTGCATGCCGGCCGATTTTTACAATCGCGTGTGTATCGGGTTCCTGGCGGAGATGCGGCGGGTCGGCCGCGGGGCGACCGCGGAGCGACTATTGGCGGCCGAGGCCGAGTATTGCGCGCTCAACACGTATCGCGGGGTGATGAGCTCGCCCGAGTGGGAGGGGCTGGTGACGCCGATGGTGCGCGGCCCCGACGACCCGCTGTTCGCGGCGATGACTTTCTGTAACGCGCTCGGCTTCGGTCAGTGGCACATCGCCGGGCTCGAGCCGGGTCAGTGGATGATCGTCGAGTCGGTCAACGGCTACGAGGCGCTCGGCGCCCTCGCGTACCTGGGGTCGACGAGCGCGCCGCAATGCCACGGCCACAAGGGCGCGGCCGCGGGGATCTTCGCCCTCATCTACGGCAGCGGGCCGCTGTCCGAGCGGTTCGGCACGTTCCACGCGGTCGAGGAGACGTGCATCGCCTGCGGCGACCCGGTGTGCCGCTTCCGCGTCGAGCGGCTCGGTTGAGCCGGCAGTGCTTTTGGGACATGTCCGAAAGGGAATGCTCGGAGGAGCATGTCCAATGGGACAGCTTATGAAACGCCTAGCGGCGGCGGCGCAGGGCGACGCCGGCCGCGACTGCGACCAGCAGGCACGCGCCGCCGTAGAGCAGCGGCGGCGGCGGCCATGGGGTGGCGGAGATCTCCCCGGCAGGTTTGTCGCTCGCGGGCGCCGGGGTCGGTGACGACGGGGGCGCCGAGGTCGATGTCGGGGCCGGGGGTGACGGCGGGGGTGCCGGTTCGGCCTTCGCCTCCGCCGCGGCGGCCAGGGTCGGCTCGGGCTTCGCCTCGGCCGGTGCCTCGTCGCTCGCGGGGGCCGGCGCCGCGGGGTCCTGCGGCACCAGCCGCCGGATGTCCTCCTCTCGCGGGAGCCGCGGACGACGACCTTTATAAAAGGCGCGGTCGAAGATGTGTCCATTGCCGAGGTCGAAGCGGACGCGGGTGGGGGTGAGCGTCAGGACGCCGCTTTCGATGCCGACGCGGTACACGTCCTCGATGCCCTCGATGTTGACCTCGTACGGCACCCACCATCGCTGTTCGGCCTCGATCTTCTCCACCAACACGCGTGGGTCGCTCGGCGAATCGTCACCGAGCTGGCGCAGCCCGTTCTCGGTCAGGACACCGTCGACGGCGGTGTAGGCGTCGCTCGGGAAGGCGAACAGCCGCTGCGTGTGGCAGCTGCCATAATAGTCGACGAAGTCGGTGCGGCCGTCGTCGTCGTCCGAATTCAGCACGGTGTACGTGGCAAGGTCGTCGGAGTCGACAAGGCAGGCGTCGGGCCACAGGACGAACAGATACCCCGGGTGCGCGTCGAGGTTTTCGATCGTGATCGAAACCTCGACCGCGCTCTTGTCCTCCGGTGGCCTGAACTGGTCGGCGCGGGCGAGCTGCGGCACGAGGAGCGCGAACACGAGCCCGAGCTGCGGTCGAACGCGAGGCATGCCGCACCTTAGAGGATTTGCCGGCCGCGATCGAGGTTGCGCGCGAGTGATCGCACCCGTCGCGGACGCAATGACATGGCTGAAAGGACAGCTTGCCGATCGCGCGCGGGAGCGCGCCGGGGACGGCGAACGCGGGCGCGGACAGCCGACCTCACATTGCGATAAACAGTGTGTCGTGAGCGAAGCCAGCAAGCTGCAGGGCGCACCCCTGATCGTGATCGAGGTCGACCCCCGGCTGGTCGTCACCGCCTGGAACCGCCGCGCCGAGCTGGCCTTCGGGACAGACGCGACGGCGGCCGTCGGCCGGCCGCTGGCCGAGCTGCTGCCGCTGAGCGACGGTGAGTGGAGCGCGCTGCTCGACGAGGGCGACGGCTCGCCGCGGGTGCTGACGATCCGCCGCGCCGACGCGAGCTGGTCGATCGAGGCGTGGTCGCAGGTGCTCCGCGACGGCGACGGCGAGACGCTCGGCGCGCGGCTGTTCGGCCACGACGTCGGCGCGCGCGTGGCGGCCGAGCGAGTGGCGGCGGTCGAGGCGACGATGCTGCAGGCGATCAAGGACAACCTCGACATCGCGGTGTGGGCGATCGACGAGCGCGGGGTGTTCCTGTACCAGGACGGCAAGGCGATCCGCGACATGGGCATCGCGCCGCACCAGTTCGTCGGCCTCAACATGCTCGAGCTCTACAAGGACGTCGGCAACAACCCGCTGATCGAGCGGGCGCTGGCGGGCGAGCCGGCGCGCACGCCCGCGGCGGAGAGCCACGGGAGGTTCCTCGACACGTACTACATCCCGATCGCGGGCAAGCCGGGCGAGCCGCGGCTGGTCGGGGTGACGCTCGACGTCACCGAGGCCAAGCGGATCGAGCACGAGATGCGCAGCAAGCTCGAGCTGATCGAGCGCCAGCAAGAGGTGATCCGCGTGCTCGCCACGCCGATCATCGAGGTGTGGGACGGCGTGCTGACGATGCCGATCGTCGGCCTCATCGACACCGCCCGCACCGCCGAGATCATGGACAGCCTGCTGCAGGCGGTCACGCAGACGCGGGCCCGCTACGCGATCCTCGACCTCACCGGCGTCGAGGTCGTCGACACGGGCACGGCCAGCCACCTGATCAAGGTGATCCAGGCGATCCGTCTGCTCGGGGCGGAAGGGATCTTGACCGGCATCCACCCGACGATCGCCCAGACGATCGTCGCGCTCGGAGTCGACCTGTCCCACGTCGCCGTGTACGCCAAGCTGCGCGACGCCCTCAAACACACGCTTCTCGCCGCTCACAAGGCCTGATCGCCGCGATCGCGCGGGCAGGGCGCCGGGGCGAAGCCGCACGCAAGGTCCGCACAAGTGGATACGGACAGCTGTCCGCGGACACGGTACAACGGAAGCGTGGACGAACGGACCTTGCTGCAGGACGCGCCCCTCGTCGTCATCGATGTCGACCCGGCGCTTCGCGTGTCCGGCTGGAATCGGCGGGCGGAACAGACTTTCAAGACCCCGCAGGCGGCGGCGCTCGGGCGCGGGCTCGACGAGGTGCTGCCGCTGCACGGGACCGCGGACAGGTGGACGTCGCTGTTCGAGAGCGGCGCGGATTCGCGCGTCTGGGAGCTCCGCGGCGCGGCGGATCAGCCGATGCTGTTCGAGTCGTGGTGGCAGGTCGACAGGGGCGGCGACGGCAAGCCGCGCGGCGCGACGCTCTACGGCCACGACGCGACGTCCCGCATCATCGTCGAGCGACGCTCGCTGCTCGAGTCGGCGATGCTGCAGGCGATCAAGGAGTACCTCGACATCGCTTTGTGGGCGATCGATCGCAAGGGCACGTTTCTTTATCAGGACGGCAAGGGCGTGCGCACTGCCGGGATGACGCCGCACCACTTCGTCGGCCAGAACATCTTCGACGTCTACCGCGACGGTGGCGACCTCGCCGGCGTGACGCGGGCCCTGCACGGCGAGCCGATCTCGGCGCTGCCGAGCGAGGTCCACGGGATGCACTGGCAGACCTGGTACATCCCCATGCAAGAGAACGCGGCCGACGCGGCGGTGGTCGGCATCACGCTCGACGTCACGGAGGCGCGCCGCGGGGAGATCGAGCTGCGCACCAAGCTCGAGCTGATCGAGCGCCAGCAAGAGGTGATCCGCGAGCTGTCGACGCCGATCATCGAGGTGTGGGACGGCGTGCTGACGCTGCCGATCGTCGGCCTCGTCGACAGCGTCCGCACCGCCGAGATCATGGACAACCTGCTGACGTCGGTGGCCCGCACGCGGGCCCGCTACGCGATCCTCGACCTCACCGGCGTCGAGGTCGTCGACACCGGCACCGCCGGCCACCTGATCGGCATGATCCAGGCCATCCGCCTGCTCGGCGCCGAGGGCATCCTGACCGGCATCCATCCCACGATCGCGCAGACGATCGTCGCGCTCGGCGTCGACCTCGCCCGCGTGGCGGTGTTCGCCAAGCTCCGCGACGCGCTCAAGTACTGCATCCTGCAGATGAGCCAGCGCAAGCCGTCGACCGTGACTGCCAAGTGACGCGCTCGCTACGATCCCCGATCGGCGCGTCCTCTATCCATTGCGCATGCACCGACCCATTGTGATGACCGCCGCCGCGCAGCCGGCGTCGACGCGGACCCGCCGCCGCGAGCGCGGGTTGCGAGAACTTCCTGCGCCGGGCGCGCATGGCGCGAAAGGGCCTCGGATGCGGCCAAACAAGGCCGAGATCCATTCGGGCGTCCCACGTCGCTCATGCTGCGCGCCGCCCCGCCCCCGGCCCGGCGAACCATCGCTCGCGAAGTTGCCGGTCCAGCGACCCTCGGACAACAAGACCTGAACCCCCATGACGACCCTCTCGCCCGTATCGGACGCGACGAACGAGTTTTTTGTGACCTCTCGACCCGAGCCGCTGGCGCCCGGCGTGCGCACGCAGCTGCTCGGTTTCTCCCCCGACGACTTCGTGACCCTGGCCCCCCGGCGCGAAAATCCGCGCGCGGACGAGATCGAGGCCCGCGCGCTGGCGCTGGCGCAAGGCCTGGGCCTGGTCCACGCCGACAACCGCGGCCGCTTCGACGGCTTCAACACGCTCGGGCGCCACGTCTATCCGTCGGCCAGCGTCGAGCGCGGGGTGCTGTGCGCGACGTGGTGTAACTGGCTGTTCTTCTTCGACGACATGCACGACGAGGAGCTGCGCAGCCGCGAGGACCAGAGCCGGGTGCGGCGGCAGATCGATCACGCGCTGGCGCTGCTGTCCGGCGCGCGCCAGCCGACCGGCGAGGTCGATCCGCTCGACCGCCTGCTGCTCGAGTTCCGCCGCGGCGCGCTCGAGCGGGTCGGCGGCGCGTGGCTCGATCGCCTGTGGTGCGTGACCGCCGATCACATGTCGCTCGGCGTGCTGCCGGCGGTGCGCAACTGGGGCACCTCGCGCACGCCGCCGCTGCGCGAGTACCTGAGCCAGCGCGAGCACGACAGCGGGGTGCTGACGGCGCTCGACCTGATCGAGGTGGCGGCGCAGATCTCCGTGGCCCCGGCGGTGCGCGACAGCCCGGCGGTGCTGCGAGCCCGCCGCGCGGTCAGCCGCACCGTCGGCTACTTCAACGACATCGTGTCGTTCCCCAAAGAGGTGCTGCGCCACAAGAACCCCAACAACCTGGTCCACGTGCTGATGTGCGAGCGCGGCTGCTCGCTCGAGGCGGCCCTGCGCGAGGCGACCGAGCTGGTCAACGCCGAGGCCCGCGAGCTCGAGACGAGCGTGCGCGCGGCGGCGGGGCTGTATCCGCAGGACGCGGCGGTGCAGACGTACCTGCAGGGGCTGCTCGAGTGGCAGCGCGGCAACATCGAGTGGTCGCTGGCGAGCCCGCGCTACGACGCGGCGCGCGGGTGAAGCGGCTGTCCTCGAGGACAGGCGGCGGGTGAGAGGACGTGATGCTCGGCTGTCCCTGGGGACAGCCGGGCGGCGCGCTCACGGCAGGGTGACGCCGGGGAACTTCGCGGTCGCCTCGGCGCGCAGCTGCTGGTAGGCGGCCTGGTCGCCGGCGGCGCGCAGGTGGAGCAGGTAGGCCTCGTAGACGCGCGGCTCGTCGGGCGTGCGGGCCAGCATGCGCGGGAGGAGCTTCGCGGCCAGGGCCTGATTCTTGCGCGCGATCGTGTAGAGGGCGCCGCGGGCGGGCGCGAACGCGGGGTCGGCCTCGTAGGCGCGGACGAAGTGCTCGGCTGTCTCCCAGGACATGCCCGAAAGGTCAGCCGTATCGCCGCGGGCGATCTCGCCGGCCAGGTAGTGGCGGGCCGCGGCGGTGAACGGCGCGCTGGCGGCCGCGAGGGCCTCGGCACCATTGCCGGTCAGCAGGGCGGCCGGGGCCGCGACTGCGCGCCCCAGGATGACGCCGAGGTTGTGGGCGCCGAGGGTGCGGTCGTCGCGGTAGGCCACGCGCGCGGCCTGGAACGCGATCTCGGGCGCCAGGTCGGTGTTGCGCGGGCCGTCGCCGGCCCACGCCGCCAGCTCGCCCGGGCCCATCACGTAGGACGCCAGCAGGTCGCGCGGGTCGACGATGTTCTGCAGCTTGGCGGTGTCGGCCTGCAGGCGCGCGACGTCGAGGTGGAGCTGGCCCGCGGCCGGGTCGGGGGCGCGGCCGACCAGCGCGAGCGCAGGGTTCTGGGCGTTGTAGATGCCGAGGAACGCGTACGACTCGGGGAACTCGTCGAGGAAGGTGCGGACGATCGTGCGCACGTCGGCCTCGTCGAGCTGGTAGAGCGGCAGCCACTGGCACATCAGGCCGCCGGGGCGCAGGTGGTCCCGGGCGGCGGCGAAGTGCTCGCCGGCGAACAGGCTGCTGGCGCCGGCCTGGCCGGGGTGGAACAGGTCGGCGACCACCAGGTCGTAGCTGCCCGGCGCGGCCGCGAGGTAGCGGCGGGCGTCGGCGGCGTGCAGGGTGACCTCGGGCCGCTTGGCCAGGTCGTGGTTGATGTCGGCGAAGTGCGGCAGGAGCTCGACGATCTCCGGCACCAGCTCGACGCCCTCGGCCGCCGCGTGCGGCACCGCCAGCGCGCCGCCCATGGTCGAGCCGGTACCTAGCCCGAGGTACAGGGCCTTCGGGATAGGTCCTTCGGGACCTGACGCATGGGACAGGAGAGAACAGACCTGGCCCATGCGCTGCTCGCCGAAGCCGGCGGCGCCGCCCATGCGGAAGCGCTTGCCGATCTGCAGCCGGCGCAGCGGGGCGCCGCCGGGGCCGGGGCGCTCGCTGACGGCGACGAGGCCGTGCAGGGTCTGGCGCTCCTCGCGGCGGACCCACCCGTCGCTGTCGCTGACGAGGGCGAGGGAGCGCGGGCCGGCGGCGGTCAGGGCGACGCCCACGAGCACGCCGCCGATCAGCTTGACGGGCGAGAAGCGGCGGAACCACCCGAACGCCGCGAACAGCGCCAGGTAGGCGTAGAGCACGGCGTAGAAGGCGTCGGCGTAGCCGAGCCGCGGGATGGCGACGAGGCCGAACACGAACGGGGCGGCGGCGCAGCCGACGGCGTTCCACGCATAGGTGCGGCCGACGCCGCGACCGGTGGCCGCGACCAGGCCGATGACGTGGCTGAGCAGGGCGCCGAGCAGCAGGGCCGAGGGCGCGAACACGAGGGCCGCGACCGCGAGCTCGGCCGCGCCGGCGCGCGCGAGCCCGGCGGCCTCGGGGGCCAGCGCCTGCAGCAGCGCGGGCCCCTGGGCGAGGACGATCGCCGCCGGGACGACGAGCAGGGCGAGCAACCACAGCAGCGCGACTGTGACTGTCCCGGGCCGGCCGGCGACCGCCCGCGCGGCGAAGCGCTGGTAGACGAGCGCGCCGACGCCGGTCGCCAGCAGGTAGGCGGCGAGGATGTGGGCGAAGGTGTAGATGGTGTTCTCGAGGTGCTGGCCGAGCACCCGCACGCCGACGACCTGGAGGCCGATGCCGGTCAGGCCGGCGCCGAACGCCACGAGGTCGAGCAGCCACGGCTCGCGCAGCAGGTCGGGGTCGGGGTCGCGCGAGGCGTCGACCGCGACGGCGGGGGCGGAGGTGTCCCGAGAGACAGGTGATGCGGTCGAGGCCGACAAGGCTCCGGGGACATGTCCTTCGGGACCTGTCGCATCGGGAATGTCCCTGGAGACATGTCCCGAAGTACGAGCACTCCAGGCGCGGGCGGCGAGCGCCGCACCGACGCCGGCGAGGGCGGCGAGGGCGGCGCCGAGGCCGTAACCGAGGGCGGGGAACACCAGGTGGATGCTGACGAGGGCGGCGAGGGCGGCGCCGAGGGTGTTGGCGCCGTAGATCCGCCCGAGGCCGCGGCCGTCCTGGTCGGAAGGACAGGTGCGGCGGCGGGCCTCGACCAGGGCGGCGAGCGAGGCGCCGAGCGGAGCGGCGCCGAGGGCGAGGACGGCGGCGGCGACCGCAGTCGAGGCGGCCAGCGCCGCGGCCCCGCCGGCGGCGGCGACCGGGCCGAGCCAGGCCGGCAACACGCGCGCGAGCAGCTGAAGGAGATGCGGCGAGACGACCGCGAAGCCGGCGGCGACCAGCTCGAGCACGACGAACAGGCGCGCCGGGTCGCGGGCGCGGAGGCTGCGGTCGTGCAGCAGCGCGGCCCCCAGCGCGAGCCCGGCGAAGAAGCCGGCCAGGGCCGCGAGCACGCCGACGGTCTCGCTGCCGAGCGACAGCGCCAACATGCGCGTCCACAGCATCTCGTAGGCGAGGGCCGCCGCGCCCGAGGCGAACGCGGCGACCAGCAGGAGGCCGTCGCGCGGGCCGGTCGTTGCTGACATGCCGCGTGAGCATACACGGCGGCCCCCCAATCGGCGCGGACCCGAAGACGATCGCTCGCAGCACCGCGAGGCTTCTCACTTGGGCGGGCGCCGAGCGGCGGGTTAGCATTGCGCGGTGAAGATCGCGGTCCTCGGCGGCGGCCCTGCGGGCCTGTATTTCAGCGTGCTCATGAAAAAGGCGCGGCCCGACTGCGAGGTCGTGGTCGTCGAGCGCAACCGGCGCAAGGACACGTTCGGCTGGGGCGTGGTGTTCTCCGACGGCACTCTCGGCAACTTCCGCCGCGCCGACCCCGAGACGTACGCGGCGATCACCGATTCGTTCATCCACTGGGACGATATCGACACCTGCTTCAAGGACCAGGTGATTCGTTCGGGGGGCCACGGGTTCTGCGGGATCGCGCGGGTGCGGCTGCTCGAGATCTTGCAAGACCGGGCGCTGGCGCTGGGGGTGCACATCGCGTTCGAGACGGAGCACGACGGGCTGAACTCGCCGGCCGTCGCGGGCGCCGACCTGGTGGTGGCGGCCGACGGGATCAACAGCAAGGTCCGGACGCAGCTGGCCGAGGTGTTCGCGCCGACGATCACCGAGGGCAAGGCGAAGTACATCTGGCTCGGCACGACCAAGCATTTGACGGCGTTCACGTTCTACGTCCGCGAGAACGAGCACGGGCTGTTCGTCGTGCACGCCTACCCGTTCGACCGCGACACCAGCACGTTCATCGTCGAGACCGACGCCGAGACGTGGCGCCGCGCGGGGCTCGAGGCGATGAGCACCGACGAGAGCGTGGCCTATTGCGAGCGCCTGTTCGCCGAGGAACTTGGCGGGCACCGGCTGATGAGCAACAAGTCGAGCTGGCTGTCGTTCCGCGAGGTCAAGTGCGCGCGCTGGTGGTCCGGCAACGTGGTGCTGATCGGCGACGCGGCCCACACCGCGCACTTCTCGATCGGCTCCGGGACCAAGCTGGCGATGGAGGACTCGATCGCGCTGTGCGAGGCGCTGCTGTGCGAGTCGTCGGTGCCCGCGGCGCTGGCCGCCTACCACGAGGCCCGCTGGCTCGAGGTCGCCAAGCTGCAGCGCGCCGCCAAGGTCAGCCAGACGTGGTTCGAGGAGGTCCGCCGCTACAAGGAGCTGCCGCCGCAGCAGTTCGTGCTCAGCATGATGACCCGCTCGAAGCGGGTGACGTACGAGAACCTGCGGGTCCGCGACCGCGAGTACGTCAGCGGGCTCGACCGGTGGTTCGCCGGCGCGCACGGCTGCGATTCGCACGAGCCGGCGCCGCCGCCGATGTTCACGCCGCTGCGCCTGCGCGAGCTGACGCTGCAGAACCGGGTGGTGGTGTCGCCGATGTGCCAGTATTCGGCGGAGGACGGGCTGCCGAACGAATGGCACCTGGTCCACCTCGGCGGCTGCGCCGTCGGCGGGGCCGGCCTGGTGATGACCGAGATGACGAACGTGGCCCCGGAGGGGCGGATCACCCGCGGCTGCACCGGGCTGTGGACGGAGGCGCACGCGACCGCGTGGCGCCGGGTGGTCGACTTCGTGCATTCGCACTCGACGGCCAAGATCGGGGTGCAGCTCGGGCACGCGGGCCGCAAGGGCTCGGCCGAGCACCCGTGGGAGGGCGCGGACAAGGGGCTTCCCGAGGGCTGGGAATTGCTGGGACCGTCGGCGGTGCCCTACGCGCCCGGCTTCGCGGTGCCGAAGGAGATGACGCCGGCCGACATGGCGCTGGTGATCGAGCAATTCCGGCACGCGGCGCAGCTGGCCGAACAGGCAGGTTTCGACCTGGTCGAGGTCCACATGGCCCACGGCTATCTGCTGGCCTCGTTCATCTCGCCGCTGACGAACGTGCGCACCGACGCGTACGGCGGCTCGCTTCACGATCGCATGCGCTTCCCGCTCGAGGTGCTCGACGCGGTGCGGGCGGTCGTGCCGGCGCACAAGCCGGTGTCGGTCCGGATCTCCGCGACCGACTGGATCCCCGACGGCCTCGACGAAGAGGACGCCGTCGAGATCGCCCGCCTCCTCAAGGCCCACGGCTGCGACCTGGTCGACGTGTCGGCCGGGCAGACGACGCCGGAGTCGCGGCCGGACATCTACGGCCGCATGTTCCAGACCCACCTGAGCGACCGGATCCGCCACGAAGCGGGGGTGACGACGATGGCGGTCGGGGCGATCCAGGACTGGGACCAGGTCAACACGATCATCGCCTCGGGCCGCGCCGACCTGTGCGCGCTGGCCCGCCCGCACCTGTTCGACCCGCACTTCACGCTGCGCGCGGCCGCCGAGCAGAACTACCGCGGACCCGGGGTGACCTGGCCGCCGCAGTACCTGGCGGCCCGCCCGCGCGGGTGAGCGAGGTTGCAGCTGCAACCGCCGCAGTGCGATGATTCACGGCGCGTGCTCATGACTGGGCGAGCGTCGTGGTGGCTCGCGGCGCGCCGTCGCTGCCGTGGTTTTGACAGTAGCGACGAGCGCGTCGGTCCGCGTTCACGTAAAAGAATTTACGGGGCGTCGTCGTTGCCGGCGAGGATGTCGGCGTTCTGTTGCAGCTGCGTCTCCGACAGCGCATTGGAATAAATCGCCGCGTAATAGAGGGTGCCCTGGAACGAGCGATCGCCGTCGGCTCCGCGGTTGCCCAGCGCGAAGTACAGCGGGATGTTGGGGTCGGTGGGGATAGCGATCGCTTCGTTCTGGTTGGGATGGGTGAGCCCGAAGTCCATGCCGTCGGCCACCGCAACGCCGTCGATGTAGAGGCGGACGCGGTGGATCGGGTCGGGCTGGCCGGTGTCGAGGACGAGGTGGACGACGACGCGGCCGAGCCCGGACCAGTCGAGCGACCACACGCCGGCGAGGTTGTTGCCCTTCCAGTAGAACTCGAGGCGGTCGAGGGCGCTCGAGCGGAGGGTGAGGTGGCCCATCTCGAAGCTGCGGCCGACGTGCAGCAGGCGTGAGCCGAGGAGGGAGACCGCGTCGACCTCGACGACGAGCTCGAGGGTGGCGGCGGTGCGGTTCTGCAGGGCCGTCTGAACCTTGGTGTCGGCGACGGGGAGCGTCGCCCGGCCGTGGAGGCCCGCCATCGGCCAGCGCAGGCCGCGGTGGTCGTCTTGCTCGGCGTAGACCGGGTTCATGGCGTCCTTGTCGTAGACGAGTGGCAGGTCGAGCGGCTCGGGCGCGGCGTCGAGGGCGTGCTTCGGACCCTGGCCGTCTTTCGCCTCGTCGAGGAAGTAGCGGACCAGAAGGCCCTCGTCGACGAGCGGCGGGAGCGGCTCGCCGGTGGTCTCGTCGCCGGTGGAGGTCGAGGTCGAGAGCTCGGTGGTCGCGTCGGTCGTCGACGTCGTGGTCGTGGTGGTCGCGTCGGTGGTGGTCGCGTCGTCGGTCGGATCGACGGGCGCGGTGGTGCCGGTGGTCGTGAGGTCGGGGCCGCTGGTGGTGAGCGGCGGCGCGGTGGTGTTTGTTGTCGTCGTCGTCGTCGTCTCGTCGGTGGTCGAGGCGGACGAGGTCGACGTCGGCGGGCCGGCGCTCACGAGGCCGCTGCCGTCGTAGCTGCACGCGGCGAGGAGGAGCGCGAGCACGGCGAGGCGGCGGAGTTGCGGACGCGGCATCGGTCCGAGGCTACCGCAGCGGGCTCGGCCGTGGAGGCCGCAAAGCCGCGCGGTCGGGCGGGGGCGCCAGGCGTCACGGGCTGATATAGCTGTAATCGACCTTGTAGGCGAGACAGGCGTCGACGGGGGCGTTTTGCAGGCGGACGTACATCTCCGCGCTCTCGTCGGGACCGTCATTGCAATTGACGACGTACTCCATGGACCCGGCGCCGCAGCAGCCCTTCCGGCCGTCGGGCGAGTTGTTCATCATGGTGCCGTTGGGGCAGGTGATGTTGACCGGGCCCTCGATGTCACAGTCGGCGTACATGCACACTTCGAGCGGCCCGTCGGTGGTGACGACGAGCTTGGCGATCGGGTCGGGGTCGTTGTCGTTGCACTGGTTGCCGCTGAAGTCGCCGAAGAAGTGGAACCAGTCGACGTCGCCGTCGCCGTCGAGCACGCCCTGGAAGCTCTTCGCCATGGCCTTGCAGTACTGATCGCCGAGGTCGTGCGCCTCGGCCTCGGTCTCGTTGGGCTCCATGCCGTCGTTCATGCACACGGGGCCGGTGGTGGTGTCGGGCCCGGTGGTGGTGCTCGTATCGGTGCTGGTGGTGCTGCTCGTGGTGGTGTCCGGACCGGTGGTGGAGGTCGTCGTCGTGTCCGGATCGGTGGTGGTCGTGGTGGTGGTGCCGAGCGTGGTGGTCGAGGTCGAGGTCGGTCCGTCGGTCGGGTCGATCGGCGTGGTGGTGCTCATCGTCGCGCCCTCGCTCGCGGAGCCCTCCGACTCCACGGTGGTCGGCGTAACGGTGGTTCCGGGGCCGGTCGTGGTGGTCGAGTCGCCGGTCGTGCTGCTGGTCGGAGTCGGCGGTCCCGCGCTCACCAGGCCGCTGCCATCGAAGCTGCAGCCGAGGAGCAGAGCGAAGCCGGTCCAGCGGGCGCGAACGAGATAAGGAAGCATCGTCGGAGGGTATCGCAGCCGCGCGCCGGCGAACCAGCGGCGCGGGAGCGTCGGCCGACGCAGGCGCGGCGGCCCGTTCGCGGACCGCCAGATCTCCATTACTTGGAGCCGCAGCCCCACTTGCCGCCGCCGCAGACACACGCGAAGTCGCCGCCGGTGGTGCGATAGACGCAGAACTCGGACTCGCCCCGCGGACATGCAGCGCCGCGCGAGGGCACCGACCGCGGGCACGACGAGGGACCTTCGATCGCCGTGACGGTCCCTGGCGCCTGCGAACCACCACCGCCGCTCTTGCAGGCGAATCCGACCAGGCCGGCGAGGCACGCGGTCACGGCAAACACGAGGAAATTGCGGGTCATCGTGACCCCAGAGTCCCTCCGGCAGAGTGCGGTGTCAACGCGATCGCGGCTGCGGCGCAGTTTCGCGCGCTGCGCTGAGGGAAAATTGCTGTCGTCGCACGCGCATCTGTCTCAGGGTTTCCCGGATCTGTCCAGCGGCCTCAGCGGCGCGGCGCCCGTCGTAGCGGCCCCGGCGGCGGGATCGCCTGAAGAATAGGGGGCCATAAACCCCTAGGCGCGCCGAGCTCCGCCTTGCCGAGGTGACGCAGTCGACCATGGTTCCCACGAAACGTCCCCTGGCCGCGCAACCAGCGCTCAGGCCTCGAGGACATCGATTCCAAGGACCCATCACGACGCGGACCACAGTCCGCGACAGAGGTAGCAACAATGCCGAACAGCACCGGGAATACAGGGGAGCGCCGCGGAGGCCGCGGTTTCGCGGGGATGGACGCGGAGAAGCAGCGGGAGATCGCGCGCAAGGGCGGCCGGGCGGCGCATGAGAAGGGCACGGCCCACGAGTTCGACTCGGAAGAGGCCCGCGCGGCCGGCCGCAAGGGCGGCGAGGTCGTGAGCCAGAACCGCGAGCACATGGCAGAGATCGGGGCGAAGGGCGGCCACGCGTCGCACAGCAACCGCGCCGCTCATGCCACCGTACGCGGCCGCGGCCAGCGCGGCGCGATGGGCATGACCGGGGTGTCGGACGAGCCGAACACGATGGTCGAAGACCGCGAGGCGTCGACGTCGTCGGCCGCCCCGGAGAACCGCTCCGAGATGCCCCGCAGCGAGTCGCTGTCGCCCAGCGGCCGCGACGAGGGCGAGCAGGATCACTGATAATCTCAGTCGCGGGCCCAGGCTCGTGACTCGCGGGCGGTCGTCTCGTGCGGCCGCCCGCACCATTGGTTAACTTTTTCAAAATTTTCCAATGGCGAATCGGCCGACCGACTCAGCGTGGTCGGGTCATTCGCGGTGCATCTCGGGCGATCGCTGACGGAGCGATGCGCTCTCCTCCCGAGATTGCAGCGGTGGAATCGCGGTTCGGGAGCGATCTCCGCGGTCCCTTCGCGCGCTGGCGGAGCGGAAGATTTCGCCCTCCGGTGGTTCTTTGCGCGAGGTGGCTCGAGGCGATCTCCGCGGGCAGGTGCCGGCTCTCACTCGCGCGAATGGCGAGACGAGGCGATCTCCCGGCGGCCGACTCGTGGGAGGCTGACTGCGCGATCACGGCTGCTGGTCGCACGGGCGCGTCTGGAGAAGTCTTCGCAGCTTGCGAGGTCGATGCAGGCCGGGGACGATGCGGCATGACCCAGCGCCGCAGCACGACGACCGAGCTCGAGCCGGGGCCGGGCTGGCAGCTGCTCGTCACGGGCGCGCTGGTGTTCGTCGGCTGCGACGTGCAGGCGACGTCGCCGGCGCATCCGTACGCACCCGCGAGCGTGGGCGACGAGTGGGTGTACGCCATGCCGCAGGCGCACCCGGCAGTGCAGGTGCCGACGACGCAGTCGATCGACCGCATCCTCGCGGCCGAGCAGCGCGGCGACCGACTGGTGGCCCGCGTGCGCAGCGAGTTCTTCGGCGGGACCAGCGAGCGTGACCTGGTGATCTCGCCGCTCGGGGTGACGCCGGAGCTGGGCTCGATGACGAGCGCGGTCGGCGAGGTGAAGGCGCGCGTGGCCGAGGGGGTGTACCTGCCGCGCGAGCTGTCGCCGGGGATGCGCTGGGACTGGCGGCAGGAGCTCGACACGCCGGTGTCGTCGATGTCGGTGGTCGGTCGCTGCGCGGTGGTCGGTCACGATTCGTACCGCGGACAGACCGCAGTGCACGTCCGCTGCGAGACGCACAATCGCATGATCCCTGCGGTCGCGGTGCCGCCGGTCGAGCACGTGCAGACCGAGGACAATTATTATGTCCGCGGGATCGGCCTGGTGCGCAGCGTGACGACCACGCCGCAGGGCTACCGCGCGGAGAAGCTGCTGGTGCGCTGGCAGATCGCCGGGGCGCCGGCGTGGCGGGACGAGCCGCCGGCGATCGCGGTCGGCGAGCCGTGAGCGCGGACGGCGTTCGGCGCGGAGCTCAGATCCCGCGAAACGTGAGACGCAGGCAGTTCTCGGTCTCGCAGTAGACCATGTATGCGCAGCCCTTGTCTTCCATGCCGAGTCTGCCGTTGCAGCGCAGGCACCGACGCTGGGTGAAACCATGCTGGCTCAGCTCTTCCACCGCTTCGTCGGCGTTGGCGAGTTCCGCCTCTCGCAGCTTCTTGTCGCTGTCGGGATGGTCGTTCATGGCCGACTCAGGCGGGCGGGTCGCCGGCGCGGCGCGGGCCGAGGAAGGTGACGCGGACACCGGTCGAGGGGCCGAGGACGACGTTGCGGCGGCCCGGCTTGACCTCGCGCGGCTCTGACAGTCGCAGGCGGTAGTTCCGCAGCAAGGTGGCGAGGACGAGCTTCATCTCGTAGGTGGCGAAGGCGGCGCCGAGGCAGCGGCGATGACCGCCGCCGAACGGGGCGTACTCGAAGGGGCCGTACTTGCGGTCGAGGAAGCGCTCGGGGCGGAAGGCGTGCGGCTCGGGGTAGATCTCGGGGCGGATGTGGACGAGGCCCATGGCGACCGCGACGCCGACGCCGGCGGGCAAGGTGTAGCCGGCCAGCTCGAGCGGGCGCGCGAGCATGCGGGGCGCGTCGGGGGCGATCGGATAGAGGCGCAGGGTCTCGTGCACGACCGCCTCGAGGTACGGCAAGCGGGTGAGGACCTCGGGCTCGGGGCGCTCACCGGCGGCGTCGAGTTCCGCGAGCAATTTTTCCAGGCGCGCGCGGTCGCGGTGGAGCCAGTAGATCGACCACGCGAGGGCGATGCCGGTGGTCTCGTGGCCGGCGAACAGCAGGGTGAGGAGCTCGTCGTAGATCTGCGCGTCGCTCATGCCGCTGCCGTCGTCGTGGCGGGCGGCGAGCATGCTGCTCAGGATGTCGTCGCCGAGCTCCTCGGGCCGGCTGCGGCGGGCGGCGAGCTCGGCGGAGACGAGGAAGTCGAGCCGCTGGCGCGCCCGCTGGAACCGCGCCCACGGGCCCATGCCGAAGAACTCGCGCTGCAGGAACGGGAAGAACACCAGGCTCGGGACGATGGCGGCGACGTACTCGAGGATGGCCTTGCGGACATCCTCGACGCGGGCCGGGTCGACGACGCCGAACACGGCGCGGATGATGACCTCGAGCGAGACCCACTGCGAGCTGTCCTGGAATGCGAACGGCTGGCCTTTAGGCCATGTCGCCGCAGCGGCGTGGGCGGCGGCGCGGATCGTCTCGCCGTAGGCGCGCATGCGTTCGCCGTGGAAGGCGGGCATGAGCAGCTTGCGCTCCTTGCGGTGACGCTCGCCCGAGAGCAAGAGGATCGAGTTTTCGCCCATCAGCGGGCGCGAGACCTCGGGTCCGAACGGGGCGAAGGTGTCGGGGTCGGCGGAGAACACCTGCTGCGCACCGGCAGGGCTGCCGGTGATGACGACGTCGCCGTTGACGACGTGGGCAGTGAACGGGTCGCCGTACTCCTCGACCATGTCGCTGAAGAAGCCGTACGGGTCGCGGGTGTAGCGATAGGTCTGCAGGAGGGTGCGCCGGGAACCAGGCGGGAGCGCGCTGCGGGTCGACACGCCAGGAGGGTGCGCTGGGGCCGGTCGGGCGTCAACGCGGGGCGTTCAGGATGGCCAGGGTGCGGCGTTCCGCCGCACACGAGCGCGATGGCGACGGGGCGCGAACTCAAGCGAGCGAAAGTCGCGGCACCGCGGGCGAGGAGAGCTGCGCTTGTGGTCGGCGAGGTGCGATGCGTGCCGCTCGCGGTCCATGTAAAAAATTCAGCTGGCGCGGGTGAACAGGGCGCGGCGCGGGTCGAGGTCGCCGGTGTCGACGACGTGGCGCTCCGGGGAGCGGGGGTCGTAGCAGACGCTCAAGGTGGGCCGTCGCAGGTGCGGGCCGGGGTCGTACCAGAAGCGACGGCTGACGAAGGTGCGCGCGACCGCTTCGCCCGGCAGGGTGGCCTGGCAATGGATGACCCAGGGGCTCCGGCGATTGACGCGGATCGAGGTGTCCTGGGTGATGGTGGTGACTGTGGCGTCGACGCGCTGGCCCTCGCGCAGCAGCCAGACGATCTCGCGCTTGCGTCGGGCGCGGCGCAGCAGGGCGAACGAGCCGACGCTGAGGTGGACGAAGCCGATCCCGCCGAAGATGCCGGGGAGCAGCCAGCGATTCGTGGGGCTGTCGATCGTGGCGTTTTCGGGCTCGTCGGGGTCGAAGGCGATGATGACGCGATCGCCGAGCCGGTACGACGGCCGCGAGTAGATGTTGGAGCGATGGACGTGGTCGCGGCCGAGGTGGTCGGCCCAGGCGACGTCGGGCGCGCCGCCGCCCTTGCTGGTGAAGCGCAGGTCGATGACCTCGCCCTCGGTCCGGCGCGCGTCGGCGAAGAATTGCAGGTCGACGGCGAAGAGCACGAGACCGACGGCGAAGAACAGGCCGCCGAGGCCGGCGATGAGCGACCAGACGAGCTTCACCCGACCATGGTCGCCGCGCGCGGGTGCGAGATCAAGGCCGGGCTGGCGCCGCGCTCAGGCGAGAGAGCGCGGGAGCGCGCGGGGCTCGGGCCGGACGGCGTCCGAGAATCACATAGCCTGAAGGACAGCAGGATCGATTGTCGATCGATCGGCCTTGGGGCAGGTGATGCGAGGCAGGTCGCGGGGGCGGTAAAACCAACGGAGCGAAATAGATGTCTCTCGGGACAGGTGATACGGGGCGGCGGGGGATCCTCGCCGACGCGCGCGGGTCATGTGCCGAAGATCTTCGTCAGGTGGTCGTTCATGAACACGCCGCGGGGGTCGAGGCGGCGGCGGATGGCGTGGAAGCGGTGCCACTCCGGGTACATGTCCTGAAGTTCATGTGCGGTGAGGTTGTGGATCTTGCCCCAGTGGGGGCGGCCGCGGTGGTTGCGGAAGATCGCCTCGCAGCCGGCGAAGTAGTCGGCGTACGGCATGCCGGCGTACATGTGGACGGAGATCACCGCGCTGTCGCGGCGGTAGAACGGGCTCAGCCAGATGTCGTCGCCGGCGACCACGCGGTACTCGACGGGGAAGTGGACGTGGACGCGGTCGCGCTCGATGTAGGCCTTGAGCTCGCGCAGGCAGTCGGGGCCGCGCTCGACCGGGACGGCGTACTCCATCTCGTTGAAGCGGACGTCGCGGGGGCTGGGGAATACGCGGTGGCTATGGTCGGCGTAGTCGGTCTCGGAGATGGCGCGCGAGGCGAAGCGGGCGACCGGGCGCGAGAGGCCGGGGAACATGCGCACGGCCTCGGAGGCGGCCCAGAACACGCCGGTCTCGAGCAGCTTGTCGGCGAGGACGCGCTTGACCGCGGAGCGCGGCTTCGGCGTGGCGACGATGTCGAGCGCCTTGGTGGCGGCGCGGTCGCTGTAGGGGAACCACCAGAACTCGAAGTGGCGGTGGCGCCGGCAGCTGTCCTCGAAGTCGGCGAGGCACTGATTGAGGTCGACGTTCTTGCGGACGTCGCGGAGCACGTAGCTCGGCACGCATTGCAGGCGGATCCGCGCCAGCACGCCGAGGCTGCCGAGCGCGACCTGGGCGGCCTTGAAGATGTCGGGCTCGTGCGTCGGCGAGCACGACAGCAGCTCGCCGCTGGCCAGCACGAGGGTGAGCGCGCGGACCTGGGTGCTGATGCTGCCGAAGGCGATGCCGGTGCCGTGGGTGCCGGTGCTGACCGCGCCGGCGATCGCCTGGCTGTCGATGTCGCCCTGGTTCTCGAGGGCGAGGCCGTGCTTGCCGAGCAGGCCGCCGAGGTTGCGAAGGGTGGTACCGGCCAGGACTGTGGCGGCCCCGGCCTCGCGGTCGACCTCGGCGAGGCCGGCGATCCGCGCCAGCGAGACGAGGGTGTGCTCGGTGGCGACGACCGGGGTGAACGAGTGGCCGGCGCCGACGACCCGCAGCTTGCCGTTGGCGCTGGCTGTCTCTCGGACCAGGTCGCTGAGGGCGTCGACGGTGCTCGGGACCACGAACTGTCCCGGACGACAGGTGACGCCGCCCGACCAATTGGACCAAGTCTTGCGCGCGAACATCGCCGGGATGGTACCAGGCGACCGGGCGGCGACGAAGCCGCCGACAGGCGCCGACGAAACTGAGACAGTCGCCGGCGGAGGCCGCGGGCCCGGGGCGGAAAAAATCGCGAGGCCGGCAGGCGGTCCTCCAGCGACGCGAGTACGAACGCCGTCACGCCGCTTCAGCGAGTCGGGCGCGCTCCGGTGAATCGTGAACTCCGACGCCGAGGAACGGTCGATGCGAGGTCAGACGAAGCTGCGGCCGTCGCCGCGGTAGGTGGGGACGCGGCCGACCACCGCAGCGCCGGCCAGCAGCACGAGCTCGTTGAAGTGTTCGCACAGCTCGCCGGCCTTGGCGTGGCGGAAGAAGATCGGGTCGCCGAGGGCGAGGATCTCCGGGCCCGCGTAATTGACGGGGGTCTGGACCTCGCCGCAGCCCTCGTTGGCCAGGAGGGTGGCGCCGGCCGGCAAGTACGGGGTCGGTTGCCGATCGCGGCCGGGGCTGCCGGAGGCGATGTAGCCGCCGCCGAAACAGGTGTAGATGTTGGCGATCGGCCGCCGCACGATCGGCAGGGCAAATCCGGCGGCCGGTTGCGGCCGAAAGCTGTCGTAGCCGTCGAACAGGGTCGGGCCGTAGAGGCCGGAGCCAGCCGCGAGCTCGGTGACCGAGGGATCGGTGCGGGTCTGCTCGAGGCTGCCGGTGCCGCCGCCGTTGATGAAGCGCAGCTCGTGGCCGCGAGCCTTGATGGCGGCGACGACCGCGGCCCGGCGGGCGAACACCTCCGGCTGCGAGCGGCGCTTGAGCGCCCGGACGGCGGCGCTCTTGAGCCGCTGGCCAGGCACCAGATCTTGCAAACCGGCGAGCTGCGCCTCGTAGCCCATGAGGCCGTCGAGGCGAAGGTGGGGGGTGCCGGCGATGGCGTCGGCGAGGGCGACGGCGGCCTCGACCCCGGCCACGGGCGAGCGGCGCACGCCGAAGTGGATGCCGGGCAAGGTCGAGGACATGTCGAGGTCGATCGCCACCGGCAAGGTGACGCCGGCCCGCGTCGCCGCCTCGGAAAGGAAGGGCAGCTGCTGCGGGTCATCGACCATCAGGCAGATCTCCGCGCCGCCGGCGATCGCAGTGCAGGCGAGGTCGAGGTCGTGGCGGTCGACCGTGGGGTAGGCGACGACCAGATCTTTAAAAGAATCGGCGGCCAGATGGGCGGCCTCGGCGGCGCTGTAGCAGAGGATGCCCTGAAAGAGGGGGCTCATCGCCTGCACGCGCCGGAGGATGTCGCGGCAGCGGATCGACTTGGAGGCGAGGCGGATCGGCAGACTGCCGGCACGCTCGATCAAGCTGCGGGCGTTGACGGCCAGGAGGTCGAGGTCGCAGTAGGCGAGCGGGAGATGCTCGTGGCGGAGTGCGGCGCGCAGCTCGGCGTAGGTCACAGGCGGGGGTTTTACCACCCCGACGATCGCCGCGACCATCACGAGCCGGTCGGCGCCTCCTCGGCGACGCGCGGCTTGCGACCGCGGCGGGGCGGCAAGCGCAGCGGCTCGCTGTTGCCGGAATCGGCGGCCGCGACTTCGAGCTTGCGGCGGCGCGGCTCAGGCTTGCCGCCGAGGTTGATGTCGGCCAGCCGCGCCTCGAGCTCGGGGTCGTCGGCGGCGAAGACCCGGGCGTAGGCCAGGCCCTGCTCGGCCGCCCGGAGCAGCCGCAGGCGAGCCTCGGTGAGGTGGTTCTGCAAGGCGTCGAGCTGGGCCCGCAACTGGTCGAGTTCGTGCGCGTGATCGCGCACCTGATCGACCAGGCCTCGGAGAATGCCCTGGTCGACCCCGGGGAATTGAACTTCGGCGAGCGGGCCCTCAAAGAGGGCCACGAGGTCGAGGAGCGCAGGAGAGACGGGATCGGCGTGGTCGCTGTCGTGCATGACTGATCTTCCGTTCAGTGGTGTACAATGAGCGACGCCGCGCGTCAAGCAGGACCGCGCACGCGAAGGCGAGGCACCCCCCACGGGCCACGTGCCTCCGCCGACTCCGACTCTTTACTAAAGAAAAGACAAAGAGAGGACGGGCCAGGGGCCGCGTGCCCGTTCAAGGGCATTGGCAGTACATGTCTTGAAGGACATGTGCTCGCGGACCCGCTCCTTGTGAAAAAAAATCTCAGGGGGTGAGCTCGTAGAACTCGCCGCTCTGGGTCAGGCAGGCTTCGCGGGCGGCGACGAGGTCGCGGTGGAGCGGGTTGCCGAATTCTTCGGCGCGCGGCTTGCCGTACTCGAACACGAGAAAATGCTCGGTGATGCAGGCGCTGTGCGCTCCACGGTGCGGGCAGGCGCTGGTGAGCCAGCGAGCGCCGTCGGCCTCGCAGACCTGCTGGCCGTCGGCGACCGAATGAGCGGGGTCGAGGTGCTCGACGCACTGGGCCCCGGTGTCGCAGCCGCCGTGAGCCCGGGCCGAGGCGACCCGCACCGGCTCGGGCAGCGGCTTCTCGCGCGAGTCGACCACGGGGATGCCGTTCTCCTGCGGCGCAGCCGGCGGGACGAGGTGAGCGCAGGCGAGGAGGAGCGCGAGCGGGAGCAGAGGTCGGGGCACGGCGATCACGGGGCGGGCCGGAGGCAGGGAGGGTCGGCGCAGACCTTGCCTTCGGGACAGGTCGCGTCGTTCGAGCAGTCGAGGACGCAGGCGCGGTCGTCCTCGTCAGTCGTGTCGGTAGCGAGTTGGTTTTTGAAAATGCAGAGACGGTCGAGCTCGCGGAGGGCGGCGTTCAGGCCGGCGACGTCGCCCGGGTCGTCGGGGCAATCGTCGTACTCGCTGGCTTCGGCGGGCGTGCGGGCGAGGGTCGGGGAGATCTCGCTGCTCGCGCCGCTAGAACTCGTACCAGCAGTCCCAGCCGCGCTGCTCGGCGCCATGAGACCACTGCGCCTCGGATCGTCGCTGCGGGGCGTGGCGGTCGCGAAGCCCGGCCATCCGCGGATGCTCCCGCGATCGACGGCGAACGCCTGCGGGAGCGGGACGAACATGACCCGATCCTACGCCTCCGACGCTGCGGACACAGCCCCGCGAGAGCGGGCTAAAACCGCGAGTGCGGGCCGTTTCCGGGCGCGGGGCCGCGAAGCCCCGCGAGCGAGTGCGTGTATTGCGCGGAGGCATGAATGCGCGGGCGAGGCCGCGCCGACGGCCCGCAGATCGGCGCAGGCGGCTTCGTCCGTGGGCCCATGAGCGGGCACAGCCGGGTGAGAACATCATTCAGCCACCTGTCTCTCGGGACATGAGCAGGCGGCCGGCCGTGAGGGTGCAGGTGCGACCGGAGGGCGGATTATGGACAGTGCGAAAGTGCGACGACGCCGGGGTCTCGCGCACTGCGCACGTCGATTCGCGTTTACGCCTTGCCGAGGCGGGCTTTAGGCTGCAGACAACAGGAACCCGAATGCCCCGCACTGCCCTGCCCCTCGCCGTCGTCGTCGCCGCGTCGCTCGTCTGTCCCGAGGCCGCGGCCGCGCCTGTCCGTTCGACCCTGGCCTCGTGGTCAGCCGCGACGCAGGACCCCCAGGCCGCGCCCGAGGCCGCGCCGGCCGATGCGTCCGCACCGGCTCCCCAGCCCTACGCCGACCCCAGCGCAGTGGCCCCGCCGCCCGAGGGGCCCGCGCCGGGCACCACCGTGTACGCGCCCCCGCCCCAGCCGGTGAAGCGCCGCAAGGGCCTGATGATCGCCGGCTGGACCATGTTCGGCTCGTCGTACCTGTTCACTGCGCTGATCGCCGGCATCATTCACGACACCTGCAGCATCGCCGAGGCGCCGAACTGCCGGCGCGCCGCCGGCTTCTCGCTGATCCCGCTGATCGGGCCGTTCATGACGATCCCGTATCTGCGCACCGAGGCGATCACCCCGAAGGTGTTCATGGCCCTCCCGGGCCTGGTCCAGATCGCCGGCCTCGCCATGGGCATCGCCGGCACGATCATGTTCGTCAACGACGGCAAGGCCCAGCGCGTCGCCGACGTCGACGGCTTCAAGCTCGGTCGCACGCGCCTGCGCGCCAACATGGCGCCGACGCCGTTCCTCGACGGCGGCACCTTCGTGCTCGGCGGCCGCTTCTAGTTCCAGTTCCAGGCGCTGTGATGATATGTCCTGAGGGACATGTCATCACGCGGCCGTGGTCCGCACGGAGCCGGCGCGGGCCAGCAGCGCGAGCAGGCGATCGGGGTCGGCCGGCTTGGTGAGGTGATGATCGAAGCCGGCCGCCTCGGCGCGCCGGCGGTCCTCGTCCTGCCCCCAGCCGGTCTGGGCGATGATCAGCGGCGCCTTGCCCCACGCCTGGCGGCGGATCCACCGGCACACCTCGTAGCCGTCGCGCCGCGGCATGCCGATGTCGAGGAAGACCACGTCGGGGCGGAACTCGGCGCACGCGCGCACGGCCGCGTCGCCGTCGTAGACGACGTGGACGTCGTTGCCGAGCGCCTCGAGCAGCATCGCCAGGGTGTCGGCGTTGTCGACGTTGTCGTCGGCGACGACGATCCGCCGGCCGCTCGGCGGCTCGGCGACGGCGGAGCTCGTGGGGGCCTGCAGAGCCGCGCCGGCGGCGGCGAGCGGCAGGTCGACCACGAACTCGCTGCCGCGGCCGAGGCCGGCGCTGTGGGCGGCGATCTGGCCGCCGTGCATCTCGACGAGGCCGCGGGCGAGCGCGAGGCCGATGCCGAGGCCGCCTTCGGAGCGGTTCTCGGTCGGGCCGACCTGCGAGAACATCTCGAACACCCGCGGCAGGTGCTCGGCCGCCAGGCCCACGCCGTTGTCGGTGACGCGGATCTGGACGCGGTCGTCGGCGACCGCGGCCGTCACCCGGATGGCGCCGCCGGGCTCGGTGTACTTGGCGGCGTTGGTGAAGAGGTTGGAGAACACCTGCGCGAGCCGCATCGGGTCGGCGTCGAGGACGACCGGCGCGATCGGGATGTCGACGGCGAAGTCGTGCCGTCGCCCGACGATCCACGGGTTCGCGGTCTCGGCGGCGCGGGCCATGACCGAGTCGAGGGTGATCGATTCGCGCCGCAGGGTGAGGCGGCCGCGGGTGATGCGAGACACGTCGAGCAGGTCGTCGAGGAGGTGGGCCATCTGCTCGATCTGCCGCCCGATCACGGCCAGGCTCGCGGCCCGCTCGGGCGTGTCGCGGACGACGCCGAGCAGCGCGAGGGCGTTGCGGATCGGCGCCAGCGGGTTGCGCAGCTCGTGGGCGAGCATGGCGATGAAGGTGTCCTTGCGCTGGTCGGCGTCGCGGAGCGAGGCCTCGATGCGCTTCTGCGCGGTGGTCTCGATGACGGTGACGCCGACCCCGAGCAGCTTGCCGCCGGCGCGGATCGGGTACTGGCTCAGGTTCCAGTGGCGCCGCTCCGGCTGCGCCGCGGTGCGGCCCTCGATCTCGTGGTTGACGCGGTCGCGGCCGGCGCACAGGCCCTCGCGCAGGATCGGCTCGAGCAGCGGCCACAGGTCGGGCACGATCTGAGCGACGGTGCGGCCGATGTGGTCGGCCGCCGGGACGCCGTTGAACTCGGCCAGCTTCTCGTTGACGCGGACGTAGCGGAAGCCGTGGTCGATGAAGGCCATGCCGACCGGGGCCTTGACGACCAGGGCGTCGATGAGGGCGAGCTGCTCGGCGAGCTGCTCGGCGATGACCTTGCGCTCGGTGACGTCGAGGACGATGCCGATGTTGCGCAGCGGTCGCGGCGGGTCGACGTTCGTGTCGAACACGGTGCGGCCCTGACAGCAGAGCCAGTGCACCGTGCCCTCGGGGCGGACGACGCGGAACTCGAGGTTGTCGCTGCCGTCGCCGGCGGGGTCGAGCGAGGCGTTGACGGCGGCCCGCACTGCGGAGACGTCCGCGGGATGGATGCGCGCGAGCAGCTCGGCGACCGTCAGCTCGGTGTCGTCGGGGACGCCGAAGGCGCGCCGGGCCTCGCGGGTCCACTCGAAGCGGACGTCGCGGTCCGGCCCGAACACGGTGGCGGTGACGCCGAGGCCGGTGGCCTCGACTGCGAGGCGCAGGCGCTCCTCGCTGGCCCGCACCAGCGCTTCGGCCTGGCGCTGGGCGGTGACGTCCTTCAAGAAGCCGACGACGCGGACGACGCGACCGTCGAGGTCGACGACCTTCTGGCCGACGTCGTGGAGGGTGATCCACCGGCCGCCGCGGTGACGGACGCGGTACTCGACCTCGAGGCCGTCGCCGGGCCTGCGCGAGAGGCGGTAGCGCGGCAAATCGTCGGGGTGGACGAGGACGCTCCAGTCGACGCTGCTTCCCATGTCCTCCGCGCTGTAGCCGAGGATCGCCTGGCAGGCGCCGCCGAACATGGTGCGCCCGCTGGCGCGGTCGAAGTCGTAGAGGATGTGCCCGCTGGCGCGCACCGCGGCCTCGTAGCGGTCCTTCCACGCCCGCTCGTTGGCCGACATCAGCGACAGCTGGTGGGCGCGGTCTTCCACCAGTCGCCGGGCGGCGTGCAGCGATTCACACAACCAGGCGACGGCGAGCGCGACCAGAGCGAAGATGCCGAGGTCGAGCAGGTCGGTCCAGCGATCGAGGGCGAAGGCGAGGTGCGGGTCGAAGAACCAGAAGTCGAGGACGACCGACAGGGCGATCGTGAGGAGCGCCGGGCCGAGCCCGCCGAACCACGCCGAGACGCCCGCGGCGCCGGTGAAGAGGACGAGGATCGGCGGCTGCGGCTCGAGCGTGACGGCCACGAGCCGCACCCCTGCCGCCAGGGCGGTGACTCCGACGGCGACCAGGTACCGGCGAGCCTTGCTGTAGCGAGCGTGGTCGATGAGACGGGCCATCCGGTGTCCTCGCGGTCGCCATGCCCCCGGCGCTGCCGCCACCGCTCGTCAGGAGACGCGAGCGTTCAGCGAGGTTAGAGGTCGATCTCGGGAGTTCAAGGCGCGGCGTCTGGAATTAATCAAAGCGTCGCACGACCCGGAGATCGTGCATTGAGCAGGGTCGGCGTCACCGCCAAAATGATGGAGCGTTCATTCGGCGCCCGCGGCGGCCGGCGAGGGCGCCGCTCGGGGGGCCGCCGCGGCGGGCGGCGCGTACTACGAATGTCTTTTTGGACATGACCGAAGGAGCATGTCCGAGAGCGCCGACGCGGCCTCAATCCGGATCTTCGAGCCCCACGCGCTTGCCTGCGCGGCGGCCGGCGATCGCCATGTCGAGGATCCGCTGCAGCGGGACGGCCGGATCGGCCTGGAGGTCGAGCGCGTCGCTCTGGGGCCCGTGGCAGCCGGCGATCGCGGCCGCCAGCGCCTCGGGGGCGGTCAGCGTCGTCGTCGTACCGTTGCAGCCGAGGGTCGCGTCGTCGGCGTGGACGCGGAGCTCGATGCGGGACGGGTCGTCCGGAGGGACGGGCGGCCATTCGGCGCCGAAGGGCCGATCGGCGGCCACGAGCGCTCGTGCCGCCGCGACGCGGGCCGCGGGCACGGAGGGCGCCGCGTCGACGGCTCCGCGCACGAAGCGGTACCACGGACAGGCCGTCACCTTCGCGCGGAGCTCGTCGTCGCTGGAGACGGGTATCGCCTGGCGGTCGCAGAGGACGGTGTCGCCGCCCGGGTCGAGTCGCACGCCGAAGAGCGCCGGCTTGTCGTGGTGGGCGGAGCCGAGGCGCACGACCCCGACGTGATACGGGGCTTCGGGCACCACATAGGCGACATCGATCGCCTCGAAGCCGCCGGTTCGGGCGGTGTAGACCAGGGTGAACAACGTCGACCAGCGGACGCTGCGATCGAGCCACAGGACGAGGTGGTCCTCGTTGCCGCCCCGCGGGGCAGGACGCTCGACCATCCATTGATCGTACAATATGCGGACGAACCCCTGCTCCAGCTGATCCTCGGGGATGGCGCCGTCTTGCAGGGACAGGATCTCGAGCCGAGCGAGGTGGAGTTTGTCGGGCCCGACGAACAGCTCGGGAGTGTCGAAGGTGAGAGGGTCGGCGGTCACGGGCCCGTGCGGCGGTCGCTGCTGCTCGCGCGGGCGAAACCCGCGGTTGCTGAAGGCGAGCTCGCGCAGCGCTTCACGGGCCAGCGCGGGGGAGATGCCGCCGTCGAGCAGGGCGCGGTCGAGCAGGAACAGGCCGATGGGATCGTGGTGGGTGGCGTCCAGCATCTCCTGGCGATCGAGGAACCCGCGGCGGGCGAGATCGCAGCGCTTGAACAGAGTCTCACGCCAGGCGCTCTCGGGATGTCGGGGGGTGCTGGTGGCGAGGTCGTAAAGATCGGGGCACAGCGCTCGCTCGAGCGCCCGTCGTTCGTCGAGGAACGGAGCGAGGACGAGGTCGAGGGCCGCGTGGCCAGGCAGGACGTCCGCGAGCGCGTCGGTGCGAGGCTCGCTGGCGGAGAAGTCGTGCTCGACCGAGAGGTCGAGGAGGACGCGCAGCGGGCCCGGGAGCGCCGGGCAGGCGTGCCAGATCGCGCTGGCTGCCATCTCTCCTTGGTCGGGGACCACGCCGCTCGTCGGCGACCAGGCGGCCCGGGCCTGGCGAAGCGCGGTCATCCGCTCGGCGAGGACCGCCTCGTCGCATCCGGGCTGCGAGCGAGCGCCGTCCGAGTCAGGGGGCCGCCCGCAAGCCGTGACGAGCATGAGCACGAGCGTCGGAGCGAGGCGAGGCTGCACGATACGACGATGGTATCGCTGGTCTCCTCGCGTCAACCCGAAGCGCGCTTCAGGGGGTCGGCGATACCGCAGTCTGGACCTGGCGAGGCCTCCGGCTCCAGGGACAGCCTGTTCGCGGCGGGTGACTCGCGTTAGAGTGGTGGGGTGCGGCGCTTGACTTCTTTATCTCGCGTAGTGGCGACGATCGTGGCAGGGCTGAGCTGGGCGGCGGCCCGGCCGGCGTGGGCGCACTGCGGCGACGAGTGTACGAACCCGTTGCCGCTGTTCTTGTCGCCGACGAGCTCGGTGCTGGCGGCTGACGGGGTGCTCGCGTTCAGCCCGGGTTACGAGCGGGCCGAGCGGGCGCTCGAGTTCTTGACGCTGAAGGTGCTCGACGCGATGGGGGAAGAGGTCGCCGGCGCGTTCGAGGTCCATGCGGATTTCTCCGTGTTCATCTGGCGGCCGGCGCAGCCGTGGAGCGCCGGGGCCACGTACACCGTGGTCACGTACGTCGACACCGCCGCGTGGGCGACTGCCGAGTACGGCGCGCAGCCGGGGGCCTGCGTGACGCACGAGCGGGAGATGCAGGTGACGATCGCGGCCGAGCCGTTGCCGGCCCCGGCCGCGCCGCCGCTGGTGGTGACGAGCGAGCACGTGGTCGAGACGTGGGACGCGCTCGCGGACCTGGTCTGCTGCGACGGCGCGTATCCGCGGCGGTCGGACGCCGTGGGGCACTGCCCGGGACTGGACGGGTACCAGATCGAGTACGCCGGGTTCTGCACGCGCCTGCGCGAGCACGGGCAGCTCGAGGTCGTGTACGACTTCGACCGCGAGGCGCTGGGGGCGGTGGCTGCGAGCAACTTCGCCGGCCGGTTGTTCGGGCCGGACGATCAGCCGTGGATCGGGGTGCAGGCGAACTTGCGGGCTCCCGGCTGCCTGCGCTTCGAGGCGCTCGACCTGGCGCGCGGCGAGGTGTTCGTCGACGAGCGCTGCCACGGCGACGAATTGGCCGACGCGCTCGGGCCGCTGGACATCGACCCGACGGCGACGCTGGTAGCCTCGTGCGCGGGCCAGGCGTACGTGTGCGAGGGCGAGGATTCGTGGGACCCGGAGAAATGCACGACCTGGCCCGATGGACAGGTTTATCCGGCTCCGGTCGCGCCGCCCGACGGAGAGCCGCCCGCCGGCGAGACGGCGGCGGTGGACCCGGGCGAGCAGGTGGAGTCGGGCGGCGGCGGCTGCAGCACGCACGAGCGACCGGGGTGGCTGGCGCTCGTGGTGCTCGGTGGCTTGCTGCGGCGGCGACGGGCGCGGCGCTGACGAGGTCGGCGCCGCTCTTGCCATGGAGAGTGGCATGTCCTCACGGACATGTCACTGTAGCCGCTCGGGTCGGGGTAATGACATGTCCTTGCGGACATGTCATTGCAGAAGGAGTGGTTCAGCCCGGGATGCAGTATTGCAAGATCTCTTCGGCGACCGTGCCGAGGGTCTGCGGCAGCTCGCCGTTGCCGGCCTGCAGGTACAGCGGAGCCATGCTGTCCGGGTTCTGGGCCTGGTAGCCGCTGCCCATCTGTACGCAATTGGTGGCGAAGTCCTTGGCGGTCTGGCCGGCGCAGGCGACGTCGTTGAGGAACTGGACCGCGCCGGCCTGGGCCTCGGCGCCGAAGAAGCCGACCACGTAGGTGCGGATGCCGGCGGCGGCGAGCTTCTGGGTGACGAGCAGTGGGGACGGGTCGGGGCAGCTGAGGTCCCAGTCGGCGCCGTCGGTGACGAGGACGACGTATTGCTCGCGACCGGGGACGGCGTTGTTCACCAGCCAGGTCGAGGCGGTCTCGAGCGCGGTGCCGGTGGGCGTGGTGTTGCAGATCAATGTGGTCAGTGGGTCGACTGCCTGGGCGATCGCGGCGCCGCTGGCGAGGGCGGGCGGGACGAGGATCTCGGCGTCCTGGCAGCTCGGGTTCATGGCCTGCTTGGTGTCGAGGATCCGCTCGGCCAGGGTGATGCACAGGCCGCCGCCCGGGTCGCGCGGCCACAGCTCGAGGCCGAAGCGCAGGTCGGTGTCGAGGCCGCCGCCGACGACCTGCTCGATCGCGTCGATCGCCTGCGACCACTTGCTGCTGGCGTAATTCGGGGCGTCGACCGGGGTCTGGCCGTCGGGGGTGCGGTGCATGCTGAGCGTGCGGTCGAGGGCGAACAGCACCTCGGGGGCGTCGCAGGTCTTGTCGCAGCCGCAGCACAGCTGACCGGCGACCGACTTGAGGGCAGCGCCGAGCTCGACGGCGTCGTCGGCCTGCAGGTACACGGGGATGTCGGCGCCCTCGACCGCGACGAAGCCGTCGGCAGTGGGCACGCACGGGCCCGGGAAGCCCTTGGCGGTGCGCCCGGCGCAGGCGAGGTCGTTGAGGTACTCGGTGGCGCCGAGCATCGCCTCCTCGCCGTTGAAGCCGACGATGAAGGTCTTGACGCCCTGCTCGGCGAGGTCCTGCACGGCGGTCAGCGGCGAGGGGTCGGGGCAGCTGAGGTCCCAGTCGGCGCCGTCGGTGACGAGGATCGCGTATTGCTCGCGGCCGGGCTCCTTGTTGGCGGCGAAGTGCTCGCCGGCGGTGATGAGCGCCGCGCCGGTGGGCGTGGTGTTGCACAGGAGGGTGGTGGCGGGATCGATGAGGTCGGCGATCGCTGCGCCGTTGCCGAGCGCGGGGGCGAGGACGACCTCGCCGGCCTCGCACAGGGGGTTGGTGGCGGTCTTGTTCTGCTCGATGCGCTCGGCGAGGGTGACGCAGGCGCCGCCGCCCGGATCGCGCGGCCACAGCTCGAGGCCGAAGCGGACCGTGTCGTCCTGCGGGGCGGCGGTGAGGGACTCGATGGCGGAGATCGCCAGGGACCACTTGCTGCTGGCGTAGGCGGGGGCGTCGACGGGAGTCTGGCCGTCGGGGGTGCGGTGCATCGATTGGGTGCGGTCGAGGAGGATCAGGGCGTCGGGCGGGAGACAGTCGTCGCCGCCGGTGGTGGTGCCCGGACCGTCGGTGGTGCCGACAGAGGTGGTGCCGGGGGCGTCGGTGGTGGTCGGCGCGCTGGTCGGGCCCTCGGTGGTGCTGGTGCCCGGATCGGAGGGCTGGGTGGTGCCGGGGGCGTCGGTGGTGGTGGGCCCGGTCGTGGCCTCGGTGAGCGAGGTCGGGGCCGTCGACGGCTGACTGCCGGTGGCCGCGGTGTCCCGAGTCCCGTCGTCGCCGCACGCGGCGAGGAGCGCGATGAATGCCGCAGGACGGCAATAGCGAAATGTCATGCCGCCCAGCGTAGCGAAAGGCCCCGGACACCGCATCGGGGGTCGTCCGGGCGCGATCTCGACGCCCCGGTACGCGATCGCGGGTGCGCAAGCGTGTGCCTCGCGCGCGGGCGCGCGTGGCCGGGGCGGACGTCTCACCCGTGCGCGACGTGGCCTCGAGGACAGGTAAGGGGGAGAGGTGGCGAGGTGGCGAGGATGCGCTCGCAGGTGGGGGCGAGATGTCTTGAGGGACAGGTGCGCGGAGGCTCTCGGCTGCGCGGAGGAACGAGCCGTGCTCGAGAATCACCTCGGGAAATTTCGCGGCGGGGCCCCGAGCTGGTGATTCGTCGATGCACGATCTGACATCGAAGGGGCGACTGCATTGTGATGTCGAGGCGGAGGCGTCTGTCCTGTGAGACAGATTGGGTGCGGATCCGGCGCCGCAGCGGAGGTCTGGAGACATTGTGCGCGTGAGCCAGGGCGGCGGCGGCGGCGCTGATTGAGAAAATTTTTAAGAAAGTTTCGCTGTAACTCTCGCCCGACTGCGGGCACTCGAGGTGCGAGCAATGACTCTTCGTCGTCTGGTTCGATCCTGTTCTGCGCTGTTGCTGGGCGGCGCGCTCTCCTCTGCTTGCAACCTGGTCGGGCTGCCGGGGGCCGACACCGATGGCGGGTCGACGGACACGGACCCGGGCGGCACCACCGCGGAGCCCGGACCGACCACGGGCGAGCTGCCGACCACGGGCGGGGCGCCGACCACGGGGCCGAACGATCCGTCGGGTGGGACGCCGACCGACTGCGACTTCGCGGGCGCGGTCCAGCCGATCTTCACGGGCAGCTGCAGCTGCCACGCGGGCGGTCAGCCGGCGGCCGGGCTGTCGCTGGCGGAGGGCGAGTCGTTCGCGGCGCTGGTCGGGGTCGAGAGCAGCTCGGCGCCGGGGGTGTTGCTCGTGGCGGCCGGCGATCCGGACAGCAGCTTCTTGATCGAGAAGATCTTGCCGGGGCCGTCGGTGGGGCAGCAGATGCCGATCGGCGGCAGCCTGTCGACGGAGCAGGTGGCGACGATCACTGGGTGGATCGCCGCGGGCGCGCCGGAGGCGGGGGTGTTCGCGTGCGCGCCGGGGCAGAACGGCGGCGATGTCGGCGAGGTGGAGATCGACGTCGACGGGCCGCTGCAGGTGCAGGTCGGCGAGACGCTGCCGGTGATGGCGCTGGTGAGCGATCCGAATGGCGAGCCGATCGAGGCGACGCTGACGTGGAAGAGCAGCGCGGAGCTCACTCTGTACGTCGACGGGCAAGGGGTGCTGCTCGGAGTGTCGCCGGGGGCGGTGGAGCTGACCGCGAGCGCGGGCGGGGTGACGAGCGCTGCGGTGGCGGTGGAGGTGGTCGATCACGATCCGCCGGCGGCCACGTTCACGCAGGTGCGAGCGATCACGGATCAGCGCTGCGCGACCGCGGGCTGCCACGTGGACGGGGTCGAGCCGGGTGACCTGCGCTTCGATCGCGAGCCCGACCGGCTGTGGGAAGAGCTGGTCGAGGACGAGGCGGAGCAGGTCGACATGCCGCGCGTGGACGCAGACGCGCCGACGAACAGTTATCTGATGCACAAGCTGGTGCTGACGACGCCGGCGGTGGGCGGACGCATGCCGTTCGGGGGACCGCCGATCGCGGCCGCGGAGGCGCAGGTTATTTTGCGGTGGATCCTCTCGGGGGCGCAGTTTAATTAATGGAGTGAGTCGATCGAGCGCAGGGCGGGTATTTTTATGCTGGCTGTTTGTACATGTCTTTTGGGGCTTGTGATGCAGGTGCCCGCGGAGCTGCCGGCGCACGAGTGGCGGGCGCCGAAGCCTGCTGCGAGCGTGGGGAGCAAGCAGGTTGCCGCCGAGGTGCAGGCGCCGGCGCCGGTGCAGGTGAAGAAGAAGGTGCGGCGGGTCCGGGCTTCGCGCGAGCCGTCGGTGGAGGTGCGGGGCGATGTCGCCGAGGAGGGTTCGCGCGTGGTGGTCGTCGCGGCGCCGGCCGAGAGCGCGGGCGCGGGCGCGGGCAAGGTGACCGGGTCCGGGGTGGTCCTGAGCGTGGTGATGCGTGCCGTGGCGGCGCGTGCGGAGGTCGAGGCTTCGCAAGCGGTGGCGGACGCGAGTGCGGGCGGGGCCGTAGTCGAGGCTCCGCGGGTCGTGGCGAGCGCGGGCGCCGAGGCTTCGCGGGTCGAGGTCGACGGTGTCGAGGCGGAGGGGCCGGCGGAGGACGTGGCGGGCTGTCAGCTCGACCTGAGTCCGGACGGCGATCCGGCCCGGTGGCGGCGCGGGCGGGCGCAGATGTTCGCGGGCGCGGCGTTCCTCGGGGTGGGAGTCGTGGGGCTCGGGGTAATGGTGAGCGGGTGGTACGTGCAGCGGTACTCGGCGAACGAGCTGTCCCGTGGGACAGGTTATTCGGACGAGGCGCTGGCGCCCCTGCGGGCCCAGCAAGGCCGCGGCGAGACGATGCTGGCGGCCGGCGCGGTGACTGCCGTGTTCGGGGCTGCGCTCGGGGCGACGTTGATGGTGACGGGGGCCCGCGACGTGCGAGCCGGCCGCGCGGCCCGCTGGAGCGGCGTGCGCGTGGCCCCGAGCCTGGGCGGGCTGGTGCTCAGCGGTCAGTTCTGAGGTGCGAGGTTTTTTGGTGGACCTCTGCGCGGGCGCGGCGATCCTGCGAGGATGACGGAGCACGAAGCGGAGCTGGTGGCGCTCCTGCCGGAGTACGGGTCGATCGCCATCAGCGTGGGCGAGTACGGCGAGGCGCGCTACGCACGGCTGCTGAGCGCGGCGAGCGAGCTGCACGCGCGCGGCCTGGTCGGGGTCAAGTACGGCGAGGCAGGGTTTCGCGTGGCGCTCAAGGACGAAGGTCGGCGCCAGCTGCGGGGCGCGAGCGAGGCGTGAAGGGAAGAAGGCCGTGAGTCGCGGATTCTTCCGTGGGGGGGCAGGCGGGGTGCGACGTGGTCGTGGCGTCGCGGGTGAGAGGTGTCTCGATCGCGTGCACGAAGGTCTGGTCCGCGGCGGGCCGGGAGTGATCGACCGGTGCGCCCGGTGGTGAGGATCGCCGCGTCTCGGGCGGTGTGCGCCGATGCGGGCGTCGGCGGAGATCGCGGCGAACGGCGGGCGTCATAAAGGTCGCGGCGCAGGGTATGTTCGGGGCCGGTGCAGCTCGCTCAATCCGCGATCTTCCTGGCCGCCGCGGTGGTGGTGGTCCCGCTGTTCAAGCGCCTCGGGCTCGGCTCGGTGCTCGGCTATCTGGCGGCAGGGGCGGTGATCGGGCCGTCCGGGCTGGGGCTGGTCGAGCACGTCGAGGACACGCTGCACGTCGCGGAATTCGGGGTGGTGCTGCTGCTGTTCGTGATCGGGCTCGAGCTGCAGCCGAAGCGGTTGTGGGAGATGCGTGCGGGGGTGTTCGGGCTCGGGTCGGCGCAGGTGGTAATGACGTCGCTGCTGCTGGCGGCGGGGGCGTGGCTGCTCGGGCTGCCGCCAGCCGCGGCGCTGGTGGTCGGGTTCGCGCTGTCGCTGTCGTCGACGGCGTTCGTGCTGCAGGTGCTGGGCGAGCGGCTCGAGCTGACTGCGCCGCACGGGCGCGCGTCATTCAAGATCCTGCTGTTCCAAGATCTGGCAGCGATCCCGGTGCTGGCGGCGATTCCGCTGCTGACGGGCAGCGGCGAGGGGTCGGAGGCGACGCAGGGGCCGTGGATGTCGCTGGGGATCGCCACCGGGGTGATCGCCGGGCTGGTGCTGGCTGGGCGCGTGCTGCTGCGGCCGCTGTTCCGCTGGGTGCTGTCGACCCGCGTCAACGAGCTGTCGTCGGCGTGGGCGCTGCTGGTGGTGATCGGCACTGCGCTGCTGATGGACCTGATCCACCTCGAGGCGGCGCTGGGGGCGTTCCTCGCCGGGGTTCTGCTGGCCGACAGCGAGTACCGCCATGAGCTCGAGGCCGACATCGAGCCGTTCAAGGGGCTGCTGCTCGGGCTGTTCTTCGTGGCGGTGGGGATGTCGGCGGACCTCGGGCTCATCGCCGCGAAGCCGCTGCAGGTGCTGGGGATCGTGCTCGGGCTGGTGGGGATCAAGGCGCTGGCGCTGCTGGTGATCGGGCGGCTGGCGAAGATGCCGCTCGGGTCGGCGGCGAGCCTGGCGATCGCGCTGTCGCAGGGCGGCGAGTTCGCGTTCGTGCTGTTCGGGGTGGTGAAGCCGGCGGGGCTGGTGACGGGCGAGGTGATCGACCTGCTGGTGGTGGCGGTGACGCTGTCGATGATGGTGACGCCGCTGCTGCTGATCGCGCGCGACCGCATCACTGCCCGTCGCGCGGCCGCCAATCGGCGCGAGTTCGACGCGATCGACGAGGAGAACCCGGTGATCATCGCGGGCTTCGGCCGCTTCGGCCAGATCGTCGGCCGCGTGCTGCGGATGACCCGGATCCCGTTCACCGCGCTCGAGGTCGACACGACTCAGGTCGACTTCCTGCGCCGCTTCGGCAACGAGATCTACTACGGCGACGCGGCCCGCGTCGACCTGCTGCGCGCGGCCAAGGCCGACAAGGCGCGCCTCATCGTGGTGGCGATCGACGACGTCGAGGCGTCGATGCGCACGGTCGAGGCGGTCCGCCGCAACTTCCCGCAGCTGCGGATCGTGGCCCGCGCCCGCAACCGGCCGCACGCGTTCCGCCTGATGGCCCACGGGGCGCACGTGATCGTGCGCGAGACGTTCTTGTCGAGCCTCGACGCGGCCCGCCTCTCGCTCGAGGAGCTCGGGGTGACGCCCAGCGACGCGCGCGAGTACGTGAAGATGTTCCGCGAGCACGACGAGCGGGTGCTGAACGAGCAGTACGCGATCCACGAGGACGAGGCGGCGCTCATCGCGTCGGCCAAGAAGTTCAGCGCGGACCTCGAGCGGCTGTTCGACGCCGACGCCCGCCAGCGGCCGCGGTGATCCTCTCCGAGGACAGAGCGAACATGCCGGAACGGGTATGTCCGTTCGGGCATGTTCTGAAGTTCAGATGAGATCGGGGAAGCGGCTTGGCTCCATGGATTCGGGCTCCCCGCGGCTGCGGCGGCGAGGGCAGATCGGTCCGGAGCTGCGGCGGTGCGTGGCGGAGCCGGTCGTGCCATGATCCTCGGATATGCTTCGCTTGATTCCTGGAGTGGCGGTCGCGCTGTGTTTCACGTCCTGCGGACCCGGTGCGCCCGGGAGCGCGAGCTCCGACGGGGCGATGAGCGCGTCGTCGACGGAGGAGACGTCGTCGACGGCGGCCGCGAGCGGGCCGACGGACAGCTCCTCGGCGATGGATGTGACGTCGGACGGTTCGGATCCGTACTCCGACACGGTCTCCTTTCCGGGGTGCGGTTGCCAGATCGGCGCCGAGATGGAGTGCGAGGTGTGCGGCGGGAGGGGGTGCGGATCTGCGACTGGTACGACGCGGATGCGTGCGACTACGGTCCGTGCGAGCTGGTCGAGGACGGGGATCCGTGCCCGGCCGGCTGGGAGTGTGGGGACGGGGAATGCCATTGGTTGCAGCCGTTACGGGCCTGCGAGCGGCAGGCGATGACCTCGTCGGAGCTGACGTTGGCGGGTCCGGCGTCGACGGTGGCGCTGGCCGACTTCGATGACGACGGCGTGCTCGATCTGCTGGCGGCGCTGCCGGACGACGCGGTCGTCGAGCTGCGGTTCGGCGACGGCGCGGGCGGGTTCGGCCCGGGGGCGGTGTTTCCGACCGGGATGTCCTCCGAGGCCTCGCGGATGGCGATCGCGGACCTGAACGGGGACGGGCGGCCGGATGTGGTGTCGACGGCCCCGTCCGCGGTGGGCGAGCTGAGTCTCGTCGTGAATCAGGGTGGTGTGTTCGCGGCGCCGCTGTTGTCGACGCTGGGCGTGGAGCCGCAGCAATTGTTCGCCGGCGACTTCGACGGCGACGGTTTCGTCGATGTGCTGGCGCGCAGCACGCCGGTCCTGGCCGAGCTGGCTTTCAGGACAGGTGACGGGATGGGCGGGGTCGGTCCCGAGGTCGTGCTCGACGAGTCGGCGGTCGCGGTGTTTCCGATCGGCGCCGGGAAGGTCGCGGGCGGTCAGCAGGTCGATATCGTGTCGACGGCGCACGACCCACAGGGGGCGGAGATCCTCGAGCTGGTGGATGGGGCCTTGAAGAGGGTGGCGACCATCACGGGCCACGGCGAGGTGCGCTATCAAGAGGTGTCGGTCGGCGACATCGACGGCGACGGGACCGAGGACGTCGCGCTCTACCGCGAGATCCCCAGCCTGGCGATGGTGCGGGCGTGGGCGCAGGGGGTGAACGAGGAGCTGTCGCTGCCCTGGAAGGGCCAGCTCGGGCCGATCGCGGACGTCGACGGCGACGGACGCGGCGACCTGCTCATCGCCACGGCAGGGCCGCCCGGCCTGGGGGTGGTGTACTTCGCGGCGTCGTGCGTGCAGGACTACACGCTGGCGAACGCGACGAGCGAGGTCGGGCTGGCGAGCGGCGACATCGACGGCGACGGCAAGGCCGACGTGGTCGTTGCGACGGTCGGCTCGTCGCAGGCGATCGTCCTGCGCACCGGCCCTTGACGATGTTCGTGAAGACATGTCGTCAAGGACATGTTTCACGGGTCACGCCGGGTCGCGGCGGTACATGATGTCGGTGCGCAGGACGTGCTTGACGCCGCGCTCGACGGGGGCGCCCTGGTGGCGGATCGGGTGGTCGAACACGAGCGCCATGCCGCACGCGGGGACGACGCGGACGACCTCGCCGCCGTGGTCGAAGTCGGTGCTGCCGCCGGTGAATTCGGCGTCGAGGTAGAGCATGACCGTGAGCAGGCTCTGCTCGACGGGGCCGCGGCGGAAGGCGCCGTCGTGGTGCCAGCGGAAGTACTGGCCGGGCTCGTAGCGGTAGAAGCGGAACCGCTCGTTGAGGCCGACGGCCTGCCAGTGGTGGCGGCGCGCGGGCACGAACGGGGCCAGGCGCTGCCACAGGGCGCGCGCGCGGTCCACGTCGTCGAGGATCACCCGGGTGTTGTTGCGGATCTCCGGGGCCATGACGAAGCCGCGGGCGGTGGTGATCGGGGCCGCCTCGAAGCCGATGCCCTGCGCCAGCCGCAGCCACTCGGCGCACTCGTCGGGCGCGAGGAAGTCGCGGACGGTGAAGACCTGGTCAGGGATGATGGTGGTCGAGGTCGCGGTGTGCATGCCGGGACTGTGCGGCCCGGGTGCCCGCAGGACGAGGATCGCAGCCGGGCAGGACCGGGCAAGACCGGCTACGATGGCGCTCCGGCCGTGCTCCGCTTCAACCACGAGCTGCTCGCGCGGGTCCGCACCGAGCTGAACCTGACCCAAGAGGCAGCCGCGGCGGCGGCCGGGGTCGATGTCCGCACGTACCGACGCTACGAGTCGGGGGCGGTCAACGAGGCGGCGGAGGGCTTCGTGGTCCGCAACGCGAGTCGGCGGCGGCTGCTGGGGGCGCTGAGTCGCGAGCTGGGGATCGCCGAGAGCGAGCTGGTGGTGGCGGAGGTGCCGAAGGAGGAGGAGGCGCCGGGGGGTTGGCGGCCGTGCCACGCGCACACGCTGCCGCGGGCGCGTCACTTCGTCGGTCGCGAGGAGGCTCTGGCGCTGCTGCGGGCGTCGACGCGAGGGGTGATCGCGGTGGTGGCGATCGGCGGGGCGGGCAAGACCGCGCTGGTCGAGCGCTTCGTGGCGGCGCTGGGCGAGGGGCCGCTCGCGGGCGGTCTGTTCGTGTGGAGTTTTTATGATGACACGCGGGTCGAGGCGTTCTTCGCGGCGGCGACGAAGTACTTCGCCAGCGGGGCGGAGGTGCCGGCCGGGGAGCGGCCGCAGGCGTTGCAAGAGGCGCTCGCCGCCGGGCCGCCGCACGTGGTGGTGCTCGACGGGCTCGAGGTGCTGCAGGGCAGCGGGCTCGACGACACGACGTACGGGCGGATCGGCGACGGGGCGCTGCGGCGGCTGTTGATGAGCGCGGCGCGCGGGCTCGGGGCGGCGCGCGTGGTGCTGACGACGCGGTTCGAGCCGAGCGACCTGCAGGCGTGGGACGGCGCGGGGCTGACGACGCTGCGCCTCGGCGGGCTGTCGCCGGCGGAGGGCTCGACGCTGCTCGAGCGCTGGGGGCTGGCCGCGGGGGCGTCGCTGCGGCCGCTGGTCGAGAAGGTCGGCGGGCACGCGCTGTCGGTGGCGATGCTCGGGTCGTACGCGGGCACGTTCCTCGACGGCGACGGGGCGAAGGCCCAGGCGATCGCGCTCGAGCCGGCCGCGCGCGACGATGTGCAGGCGCGCCGCTTGCTGGTGGTGCTGGCCGCGTACGCGCGCGCGCTGGCGCCGGAGGAGCGCGATCTGGTGGCTCGTCTGGCGCTGTTCCCTGCGGGGGCGGAGGTCGAACTGCTGGCTCGCCTGGCGGCGGCCGGCGGGGCGGTCGCGGGGGCGCTGGCGGGGCTCGATGCGGCGCAGATCGGGCCGATCGTGGCGCGGCTCGAGCGGCTGGGGCTGGTCGCTCGCGCGGCGCCGCGGCGCTACACGGCCCATCCGTTCGTGGCGGAGTACTTCCGCTCGCTGCTCGCGGGGCCGCCGGCGGCGATCCACGAGGTCGAGCGCGAGCACCTGATCGCGCGGCTCGATGTCCACGGGCCGGGGCCGCACGCGGACGCGCGGCTCGACACGTACGAGGCGCTGCTGATGCACACGCTGCGCGCGGGCCGGACGGGCGAGGCGGCGTCGCTCTACTTCCGCAGCCTGGGCGGGTTCTCGCACCTGGGGCTGCAGCTCGGGGCGATGAGCCGCGGGGCCCGGATCGTGCGCGCGTTCGCGGAGGGCGGCGATCCGGCTCGCATGACGGCGGGGGCAGGGCCGGGTCGGCGGGCGCGGCTGGTGTACGACTGGGGGCTCTACGCGGGGGCGCTCGGCGATCTGGCGCAGGCGAGCCGCTGCTACCGGATCCACGCGGCGCTGGTGCGCGAGGCCGGCAACCTGGAAGGATTGACGACGAGCCTGCGCGCGCTGGCCTACACGGAGCGGCTGGCGGGCGCGCTGACCGAGGCGTTGCAGCTGTGCGAGGCGGCGGCGGAGGTGGCGATCCGCGCCGATGCGCCGGGGGACGCGGCGCGAGCGCTGGCGCTGCGGGCCCGCGTGCTGCACGACCTCGGGCGCGTCGAGGCGGCGGAGGCGGGGTTCGCAGAGGCGCGGGCGCTGGGCGATCGACCGTTCGCGCGCCGCTCGTTCTGGGCGGCCGAGCACGCGCTGGCGCTGGGCCGGGTGGCGGCGGCGCAGGCGGAGATCGAGAGCAACCTCGCAGGACTGCACGAACTCGGCTGGGCGGGCCACCGCGCGCACGCGGAGACGATCCTCGGCGCGCTGGCGCTGGCCGGCGAGGAGCCAGATCCAGACCGCGCCAGCGACCACCTGGCCCGCGCGCGCACGTGGACGACCGCGACCGGCGAGGTCGAGGTGGTGCTGCGCTGCCACGCCCTGGAGGCGCAGATCTGCCTGGCCGAGCGGCGCTTCGCCGACGCGGAGCGGGCGATCCGCAGCGGCCTGGTGCTGGCCGAGACCTGCGGGTTCGGCCTGTTCGCGGTCGATTTTAATAATTTGGCGCTGACGCGGGCGCTGGCGGTGGGCAGCGTGGTGGACGAGGCGGCCGCGCAGGCGCTGGCCGCCGCGCAGGCGCGGCCGAGCTATGCGTGGGGGCTGGCCGATGCGCTGCACCTGGCGGGATCTGCCGCCACGGGGGTGCAGGCGCGAGGATTGCTGGCGCAGGCGGCGACGCTGCGCGCGGCGCTGCTGCACCCGCAGCTGGCGGCGACGCAGGCTGCGCTGGCCGGGTGCTGAAAATTATATAAAATGTCCCCGGGGACATGTCGTGCCATTCGCGCTGGCGCGGCCGGCGAGGAAGATGTCCCCGGAGACAGGTGTCGTGAATGAAGGCTCGCCGCCCGGCGGGCGGCGAGGCCGGTGGTCATCGCCGCTCAGCCGCGGAAGCCCGACGACGGGCTGCGCCGCCGGCGGACGTCCTTCGACATGGGCTGCCGGCTCGAGGCCGGCTCGCGCCGGCGCTCGGACTTGGCAGGCGCGGCGCCCGGACGCGCGGCCGGGGCGCCGCCGAGGCTCCAGGAGAGCGGGCCGGTGTGCTCGCGCGCGGGCCGCGGCGCCGGGTCGGGCTGCGGTTCGGGGTTGGTGAGGTCGGGGTTGGACTTGGGAGCGAAGGAGAGTCGGGGCATGGTCGCGATCCTACGAGCCTGTCCGAAAGGACAGGCGTGACGAGCCCGCGCGCCGGCTGCGGGAAATGGGGACATGACGACGCGGCCCGGCGCGCGCCCCTCAGCGGGCGCGACGGACGACGAGGTTCCGCGGTCGCGTGATTCACCGGAGGGTGAATCCGCGGCTCCGCGGCCTCGCGCGGCGCACAGGCGCTCGCGCGAGATCCATCGTCCTCCGAGTACCGAAAACCCCGGCGTGCCGAAGAATGGTCGCAGGCGCGACCCGTACCGCTCGTTGGCGCAATGGCCGCAGAGCGGGAGAAATCGACACTAGCCGCGGCTGGCGACCCAGTGAGGGCGCCGCGTCGGTGTGCTCGAAGACTCGCGGATCAGATACGCATGGCTGACCCCATCGCTGGGGCCGAGACGACATTACTCGCGGCCCGTGGGGCTGTCAAGGCGCGGACCGCAGCGAGCCGAACCGGAACGCGTGTCGCTCGCGGGCCCTTCCGTCACGCGCCGGCGCGTGAGTGAACACTGCCATTCTAAAGGGCGATCGCCGTGACCGATCATGGCTCGCCCGGGCACCTCGGGATCAGGACTTTGCGAGGAGGACCGAATGGCCAGCGTCAGCGATCGATTCAGGGCAGGTGAGGCGTGAGCGGCGAGTCGGGGTACGGCTTCGACGGTGACACGAACGGAGCTTCGTCTTCGGACCGAGAGGTGCGAGTGATCTCGCCGCGGCGAATGCACGTGTTCTTCGCCGGTCGCGGGACGTATTGGAGGTAGCGCTGCCCACATGAGTCACCTGCACATCGGGCCAGGTCGGCATCGTCGCTGGTCGCTCCGCTGGCGCTCGTGATAGAGTCCGGGCGCTGGTGGAGGGATGCCGATGACGATCTGGTGGATCGTACTCCGGGCGCTGACGATGGGCTGGATGCCGCCGCAAATCGACGAGTTCCGCGACGAATACAACCGACCGCTGCCGGAGCGCCGGGCGAAGCCGGTCAAGCGGAGCGTGGCGGAGCCGTGTAAGCCGGGCATGGCGCGGATCGAGGGCGGGCGATTCGCGTCGGGGCAGATCGAGGCGTTCTGCCTCGACACGCACGAGGTCACGGTGGGGGCGTTTCACGCGTACGTGCAGCGGCTCGAATCGGGGGAGGGCGACCGGCTGCAGCGGCGAGTCGGGCACGTGAGCGCTTCGGAGGCGATCGGCGAGGTGCATTGCACGTGGTCGCGGCGCGAGCGGGCGCCGCAACGGCCGATGAACTGCGTGGCGATCGACGAGGCGGCGGAGTTCTGCGAGTTCCACGGCAAGCGGCTGCCGAAGGAGATCGAGTGGAAGTGGGCGGCCCGCGGGGGGGTCGCGGCCTACAAGTATCCGGGGACGAATCACAAGCCGTCGGCGGAGTGCCTCAACATGTTGCAGGCGGCCGACGACCGCTACGGCGAGCTGCGCGACGTCGGTTCGTACGCGCCGACGCCGTCGGGCCTCTACGACCTGGCGGGCAGCGTGCGGGGTGATCGCGGTGGTCTCGGCGACTCCTGCATCGCTCGCAACAAGACCTGCCGGAAGGGGCCGAGCCGTGCCTGTTGATCGCTGCCTTCTATTATTAGAAGAGGCGGTAGCGGTGCGGGTCGACGTCGTTGCGCACCGTGAGCTGCGGGAGGTGGTCCGCGGCGAGGTTGTGGACCATGAGGGCGGCGCGGGCGGTGTCGAAGGCGGTGGCGAGGCTGTCGCGCTGCGCGAGGGCGCGGTAGAGCTGGACTGCGAATTGGCGGGCGGCCTCGTCGGGGACCTCGCCGCGCATGCCGACGACGGCGTCGACGTGGGGGCGCAGGGCGTTGGCGAGGATGGCGCTGTAGCAGCAGTTGAGGACGACGAGGCGCGGGCGCCACGGCCGGGCGGCGATCAGCTTGGCCAGGGCCGCGGGCGCGACGGGATGGGCGCCGCCGTCGGCGGTCTGCAGCAGCAGCGCGCCGCTCGTGCCGCCGTGGCCGGCGAAGTGGAGGATATCGGGCGAGGCGTCGACCAGGGTGTCGAGCAGGTCGTCGGGGCCGGCGCCCCAGGTCGACTGGAAGCGGAAGCGGGCGGCGGTCCCGCGCAGCTTGTCCTCGATGCTCTTGGCCTCCTCCGCGAGGCGCAGCGGAGGCAAGATCTGCGGGTTCGCGGCGACGAACGCGATGAGCAGCCGGGTCGAATCGGAGGCGGGAGTGCTCGCGTCGGCGGCCTGGAAGTGACGGCGGAGCTTGTCGATGTCCGGGCGGAAGCGCGGGCGCTCGCGCTCGAGCAGGGCGAACAGCTCGGCGTCGATCAGGCCCTGACGCTGCAGGGCGTTGCACAAATGCATGCACAGCTCGGCGTGCGACAGCGAGTCACCGGGCAGCTGCGGGCTGACGCCTTCCCAGTGGTAGAGGGCGAGTTGCCGCAGCTCGGAGCTGCTGAAGCGGTCGAGCAGGAATTGATGCAGCGGGTAGATCGACGGTTTGTTCATGACAGCGGGGCGGCGGCCAGGACGGTGAAGGCGAAGACCTCGACGCAGGTCCCGTCGTCACCTCGGTTCGGGGTGCCGGTGGGGCGGGGTGACTCGAAGCTCCACAGCGCCTGTCGGTGCGGGGTGGCGACGACGACGAGGCGCTCGTGGCGACGCTCGTCGGGGGCGAGCGGGCGGCGCGGGAGGACGACGCCGCGGGGGACGCGGGTGAAGGGGCGGGCGCCGAGGACGTGGGTGGTGTGCGGCGGGAGCTCGATGCCCATCGACTCGGAGCGGGACAGCAGCGCGGCCTCGCCGTCGTCGGCGAGCCAGAACACGCTGACGAAGCGGCGGGCGTCGGCGGCGTTCTCGAGGCGGACGAAGATCGCAGAGGTGTCGGGGAGCTCGGCGCCGCGGGGTGATAGAGGTTCGCACGCGCCTGCGTGCACGCGGCCCCAGCTGGCTCTTATGGTGAGGGCGCCGAGGTTGCCGGCGCCGAGGTGTTGCAGACGCGCGCTGCGGGCCAATCGTGGGAGGACGGCGAGGGCGCTGGGGAGGTCACTCGCGGGCAGGGGGGCGCAGGCGTCGGCGGGGTGGATGACGATCGCGGTGTCGCTGCACTCGAGGGTGGCGAGGGCGTTGGCGGCGGAGGGGTGGATGTCCCAGCCTGCTCGTTGCAGGGCGGGCGCGGTGGTGTGCGCGGCCGGGCCGGTGAGGACGACGCCGCCGTGGCCGCGGAGGCGCAGCGGGAGGGCGTACGTGGCTGGTTCGAGGGACAGGCGGGGATGGTCGGGGTCGAGAGGCGAGGGGGCGCGGTGCGGGGCGGAATGGGCTGTCCCGAGGGACATGTCGCTGCGGGCGGTGATACCGTCTGTCCCGAGGGACATGTCGGAGCCGCGCGGATGCAGGACGGCGTGGTCCGGGGCGAGGTCGTCGACGTGACACACTCGATTTTCATTAAGAAGGGTGTCGACGAGGAAGAGGTCGCCGCGGCGCACGCCGTGCTGCTGGCCGGCTTCGAGGATGATGCGGTCGCCGTCGCGTCGGACGGGGACGGCGCCGGGCGGCAGGGCCTCGGCGAGGCTGAAGACCCGGCGCCGGACCGGGCCGGACAGGCGCGGCTGCTGCCGCAGGCCGGCGAGGACGAGGCGGCGCTCGATGCCGGCGAACAGGGCGACCCACGAGGGGGCGTCGCCGGCCGCGAGCTCGGCGAGCAAGGCGGAGGTGAGGGCGCTGCGCTCGTCGGGCGCCCAGGCGCGGCCGTTGATGCCGGCGGCCGCGAGCCGGACGACGTCGGGGTGCGCCTCGACGTCGAGCGCGTCGATCTCCGGCTGATGGGCGGCGCGCCAGGCGAAGAAGGCGGCCAGCCGACGGTCGCCGATGGCGTCGTCGCAGCCGTCGCCGCGGACCAGAGCGCCCGAGTGGCAACAATCGAGGATCGCCGTGACGTTGCGGGTCTTGCCGGCCAGACGCGCGCACCACAGCGAGAGCTCGAGGTCGAAGAGGGCGTCATCGGTGGCGATGAAGTAAGACAGGCGGGCAGGGCCGGGGCAGGCGGCCCGAGGGTCGTGCTCGCTGTTGACGAAGGCGCTGCCGTGGCCGGTGAGGTAGAGGAGCACGGGGTCGTCGGCGGTGCAGCGATCGACCAGCGCGGCGAGAGCCCGGCGAACGGCGGGCAAGGTGGCGCGCGGAAGGACGATGGGCTCGCCGCCGCGAGCACGCACGAGGCCGGCCATCCCCGCGAGGTCGGTGTCGACGCCCGCGAGCCCCTGCGTGGGAGCGCCGATCAGGAGGGCCTGCACGAGACGAAGATAGCACGGGGGGCCGGTCCACCGGCGAGCTTTCGCGCCGACGAATCGGTGGTGATCGATCGGCCGAGTTCCGAGCACTACGATCACAGCATGTCCACCGACAGCGCCGACGGGTCCGCCAGGCCCCCGAGCCACATCGAGGCCGAGCTCGCGGGGACGCTGCGGGCGCTGGGGCTGGCGGGCAGCCGTTCAGGGGACCCGCCGGTGTCTTCGGATGCGCCGCGGGAGCTGGAGCGTGGGACGAAGATCGATCGATTCGTGGTCCTCAGGCACATCGGGGCCGGCGGGCAGGCCGATGTGTATGAGGTCGACGACGACAAGCTCGAGCGCAAGGTGGCGTTGAAGCTGATCCACCTCGGGCCTGAGCATCGCAAGGCGGTGCAGAACGCCCGGCTTTTGCGTGAGGCGAAGGCGTTGGCGAAGCTCGAGCATCCGAACGTGGTCCGCGTGCACGACGCCGGGACGTTCCAGGGCGCGGCGTACCTGGTGATGGAGATCAAGCCGGGCGAGTCGCTGCGCGAATGGCTCATGAAGCAGCGGCGGCGCTGGCCGGAGATCCTCGAGAAATTCGTGGCGGCCGGCCGCGGGCTGCACGCTGCTCACCAGCAGGGGATCGTTCACCGCGACTTCAAGCCCGACAACGTTTTCATCGACAAGCACGTCGGCGCGGTGCTCGGGGACTTCGGGCTCGCGTTCGTGGCCGACGAGCCTGTGAGCAATTCGGGGGAGACTCAGTCGGAGTCGGGCGTCGCCAGTGAGACTCGGCTGCCGCTCACGGAAGATGGGCACCGCCTGGGCACGCCAGGGTATATCGCGCCGGAGTGTGAACGCGGCGGACGTGCGACGGCCCGAAGTGATCAGTACAGCTTCTGCGTCTCGTTGTACGAGGCGCTGTTCGGCAGACTGCCGCGGCCTGGGGTCGAGCTGCGGACGCGCCGTTGGGACGGCCAGCCGTTGGCATCGCTGGTGCGGGCGCTGCGGCGCGGGCTGGCGGAAGATCCTGCGGCGCGGTTCGCCGACGTGGAGGCGCTGCTGGCGGCGTTGACCGCACGCCCGCGGCGATGGCTGACGATCGCCGCCAGTGCGGCCGCGGTCGCCGTGATCCTCGGCGGAGCCTGGGCGGCGTACGCGGCGGGCCCCGATCCCTGCGTGACCGAAGGCGAGGAGCAGGTCGCGGCCGTCTGGAATGAGTCTCGCAACGCGGCAGCCGCCGTCGCCGCCGTCGAGCTGCCGTTCGCCGAGCGGGCCAGTGATTCGCTGCAGACTTTCGCCGACAGTTACGGCGAGCGCTGGCGCGACGCCCACACGGCGATGTGTGCCGCCCCGAGCGAGGCGAAGAGGACATGTCTCGATCGCCATCTCAAGCGATTCGACGAATTATTAAAAATGTACGCCGAGCCCGATCCGGAGGGCGTCACGCGTCTGATCGAGGTCCTCGGCAGCCTCGACGAGCCGGCGGAGTGCGGGCGGCCCGACGCGCCGATGCAGGCGGACACGCCGGAGTGGTTGCGCGACTTCCTCGACCGGCTGGAGCTGCAGGTCGTCGCGGGCGACTTCGCAAGGGCGACCGCCAACGTCGCCGTGGCGCTGGACGCCAGCCATGGGTACCCGGCGGCGCATGCCCGGGCGCTCCATCTCTCGGGCTGGCTCGACGCGTCCTCCGCTTCGTCTCGGGCGGCGATCGATCAGCTGGAAGAAGCGGCCAAGCAGGCGGCAAAGGTCGGCGACTTCGACACCTTCGCACGTGCGGCGACCTACCAGCTCAAGAGTCTGGTCAACGACCTGGGTGAGCACGACGAGGCGGCCCAGAAGGCCACGTATATCCAGACGACGATGGCGCGGGTGCCAGCGGAATCGCCGATACGTCGCCGTTTCGACGCTGAGTTCGCGGAAGCCGAGGGGCTGCGGCTGGAGGCGCAGAGCGACCACGAGCGCGCGGTGGCCCATCACAGTGCAGCGCTCGCGCTGCGCGAGGCCCTGCTGGGCGAAGCGCACCCGACGACCGCGAAGTCGCAGCACAGCCTCGGCGTGAGCCGCTCCGTTCATTCTCAAAAGTCGACCGGCCGCGAGCGCGACGCGCAGTTCGACATGGCCCGCGAGCACCTCGTCGCCGCCGTGCAGATCCGCGGGTCTCAGCTCGGGGAGGCGCACCCGCAGACGATCGAGAGCGTGGCGGCCCTGGCCGAGGCCGAATGCACGTACATGCGGGACTTTCTCAAGCAAGATTCTCGCGCGCTCGACGACTGTCTCGCCGACCTCGAGCTGGCGCGCGACCTCTACCGCGACAGCGAGTGGGATCGGCGGGCGTTCCACCGTCGCAGCCTGGCATACGCCAACTTTGCGATGGACGTGGGGTGCCGTGAATGCGCCGAGCGCTCGGTCGACGAGGTGTTCGCAGGCATGGAGACTCTGTCGGAGATCGATCCGCGCGAGCGCGCCGATGCGTGGGCGCTGCGCGCCAAGATCGCGTTCGACCGCAAGGACTTCGCGGCGGCGCAGACCGCGTTCGTCGCCGGGGCGGACGTACTCGAGGCTGCCGGCGATCGTGGCGAGACCTACTCGGAGCAGCTCGGAAACGCGGCGGCGTCAGCGGTCGAACTCGAGCGCCCCGGCCTCGCAGCTCAGCTGCTCCTGGAGCGGCGCGCGAACTTCCAGGACGCGGGCTGCCGCGATCGCAAGGACTTCGCCGGTACCCTCGACTGGATCGCCGACACGCTGGACGAGGAGGTCGAGCTCCACCCACGGACCCCCGAGCTGCGGCGAGCCGCGGCCGAGCTCCGCGGCAATTGTCGATAGTTCGCAGTCTCTCCAAGCCGACTCGTTTCCGTCTATTCACAGCACCCTCGAATCATTCGTAGCCCTCTCTCAGCAAGGACGCAACATGACCACCGCACCGACCACATTCAACGTGATCTTCACCGCTCCCGGCAACCCCGACCTGAACGAGGACCAGGCCACGCTGTCGTTCGCCAGCACCGCCTCGAACCAGCTCGAGGTCGCCTGCGGGACCTTCGTCTATGTGCAGCATCCGGCGGGGCACACCCTCCGGCTCGAGTCGCCGGCATGGGAGAGCAACAGCACCAGCCAGCACCTGTCGTTCCTGCTGCCCGACCGCGAGACCGAGACGATCTTCGTCCTGGTCGCCGAGACGACGGGCACGGCGGCGACCATCCGGGTCAACACCAAGAGGGAGCCGACCAAGCCCGACCCCGTGCGGCGCGTCGCCTTCGGGGTCTAGCGGCCCCCGCGAGAAAAAATTCAGACCGGAGGTGATCGTTCGCCCCCGGCCGGCGCACCACGCTCCTGGACGGCCTCCGCGTCGTCCAGGAGCTGCGCGATGCTCGCAACGACGACACCCGAGACCCGAACCCCCGTGGCCGACGACGACCGCCCCCTCTTCGACGCCTGGTGCGCCGGCGATCTGCGCGCCGGCAACGTCCTGGCCAAGCGCCACTACGCCCGGCTGCGGCGGTTCTTCCTCAGCAAGGACGAGTCGCACTACCAGGACCTCACCAACCGGACCTTCCTCGAGTGCATCAAGTCGCGGCAGAACTTCCGCGGCGAGTGCAGCTTCCGCGGCTACCTGTTCGCGATCGCCTATCGCGTCCTCTGTCGCCACCTGCAGGAGCGCAAGCGCAAGGACTTCGAGTCGTTCGACCCGGAGGTGCACGCAGTCGTCGACACCGGCCTGCCGGCGATGTCCTCGTACGTGTTCGCCAACCAGCAGGCGCGCATGCTGTTCGAGTGTCTGCGGCGGCTCACCATCAACGCCCAGACGGTGCTCGAGCTGCGCTACTGGGCCGACCTCACGGAGCCGGAGATCCAGGAGGTGCTCAAGCTGAAGTCGCGCGAGACGGTGGCCGGGCGCCTGCGCGTGGCCAAAGAGGCGCTGCGGCGCGAGTGGGCGCGGGTGCAGCCCGGGCAGGTGCTGCAGGACGCCGACTTCGACGCGTGGATGCGGGAGATCCGCCAGCACGTCGACGACAAGAACCCGAAGAAGCTGTGAGTCAGTGGAAGACGACCCGGCCGGAGCCGGTGGTGTGGGTGTGGCGGTCGTCGGGCGAGCCCCACACGTGAATGTCGCCGGAGCCGGTCAGCTCGGCGTCGACGAGCTCGCTGGCGTGGAGCTCGACGCCGCCGGAGCCGGTGCTGCGGGCCTGGGCGGTCTCGGCCAGCAGCTCGCGGGCATGGATGCCGCCGGAGCCGGTGCTGACGAACGCGACGTCGCCGATCGTGCCGGCCAGGTGGACGCTGCCGGAGCCGGTCGAGGTCACGTCGGCGTGCGTCACCGCCAGCGCCTCGACGGTGATCGAGCCCGAGCCCTCCTGGTGGATCTCGGTCAGCTCGGTGGCGTCGCCGAGCGTGCGGATCTCGCCGGAGCCGCTGTTCTGCACCGCGCGCAGGTGCTCGACCTCGACCTCGACGCGGCAGCCGGCGCGCGGGCGGAGCCCGTACAGGCCCGCCCGGTCGATGCGCAGCACCCCATTTTTGACCACGGTCTCGACGCGATCCAGGAGGTTGGCGTCGCACACCACGCGCACCTCGTCGCCCTCGCCGAGGGTGATCTCGACGTCGAGCGCGCTGTCGTTGACGACCGCGTCGAAGCCGGCGAGCGAGCGCTCGTCGACCGCGAGCTCGCCGTCGCCGATGGCCACGAAGCAGCCCCCGGCGACCAGCGCGAACGGGAGCACCAGCAGGGCGGCGAGGCGGGAGCGGAGACACGGGCGGCAGGCGAGGCGGAGCAGCATGGCGATGCAACACCGCGCGGGCCGAGGAGTGTCACCGGCGTCGCGGCGGGCGAAACCGCGCGATTGACGGGCGGTCAATGACCATAGATCGCCCGGCGGCCGGTCGCGGCAATGCGGGGCTCGCGGCATTGGTGGCAGCCGCACGAATCATGACAGTCGGTTCGGTCGTCGGCCGTCGTGAGGAAAAACCTGCGGGCTCGACGGATGCGAGGTTCTCGGGGATGATGCGGCGCCCTCGCGCCATGACCGGAGCTCCCGCCGTCGAGTGTGATGTCGCCATCGTCGGTTGCGGGCCCGTGGGCGCGGTGGCGGCCAACTTCCTCGGCATGGCGGGGCTGTCGTGCGTGGTGCTGGAGCGCGAGGTGGGCGAGCACGGCCAGCCGCGGGCGTTCAGCTGCGACGACGAGGCGCTGCGGATCTACCAGCAGATCGGCCTGGTCGACCGCCTGCTGGCGGACATGGTCACTGCGGACCAGGTCGACTACACGGGCGTGGCCGGGCGACAGTTCGCGCAGATCCGGTTCGGCCGCGTCGACTTCGGCTCGGGCTACAGCCCGCTGCACTTCTTTCACCAGCCGACGCTCGAGGCGACCCTGCGCGCGGGCATGCGTCGCTTCCCGACGGTGTCGCTGCGCCTCGGCTGCGCGGTGACGGGGCTGCGGGCCGACGCCGAGGCGGTGACGCTGTCGCTGCGCGGGGCGACGGGGCCCGCGACTCTGACCGCCCGCTACGTGCTCGGCTGCGACGGGGCGCGCAGCACGATCCGCCGGCTGCTCGGGGTCTCGATGCACGGCGCCCGCTGCGACGAGCCGTGGCTGGCGATCTCGGGCGTCGCCGAGCCGGGGGCGCTGCGAGTGGCCAACACCCGCTTCGTGTGCGACCCGGCGCGGCCGGCCTTCGTCAGCCTTGGGCCGGCCGGCGGGGTCCGCATCGAGAGCAGGATCCTCCGCGGCGAAGATCCGGCAGCGCTCGAGCGGCCCGAGGCGGTGCGCAGGTTCGTGGCCCCGTTCGTCGACCCCGACCGCTATCGCATCACCCGCGCGGTGACCTATCGCTTCGGCAAGCACGTGGCCGAGCGCTGGCAGGTCGGCCGCGTGTTCCTGCTCGGCGACGCGGCCCACCAGATGCCGCCGTTCATGGGCCAGGGGCTGTGCTCGGGCCTGCGCGACGTCGCCAACCTGACGTGGAAGCTGGCTGCAGTGCTGACCGGGGCCGCCGACCCGAAGCTGCTGGCGACCTACGAGGTCGAGCGACGGGCGCACACGCAGGCGATGATCGACCTCAGCGCGCGCATGGGCCAGGTGTTTCTGACTGTCGCGCCGCGCCTGGCGGCCGCCCGCGACGCGGTGCTCCGCGCGCTGCAGCGGGTCGCGCGGATCCGCCGCTTCATCGGCGATCTCGAGTTCAAGCCGCCGCCGCTGCACCGCACCGGCTTCATCGCCGGCGGTCGCAGGCCGCGTAACGGGGCCCAGGGCACCTGGTTCCCGCAGATCGGCGGCGAGGCCGGCCGCTCCGACGAGCTCCTCGGGCCGGGCTTCGCGGTCGTCGGGCTCGAGGTCGACCCGCGAACAGTCGATCGAGACGGCCTTCTACAAAACTTGCGCCCGCGCTTCGTCCGCGTGCGTGCGGCCGCCGGCGCGAGCGAGCCGGGGCTCGTCGACGTGGTCGACGCGAGCGGCCGGCTGACGGCGTGGTTCCGCCGCCACCGCGCAGCGCTGGCGATCGTCCGACCCGATCGCCACGTGTTCGCCGGCGGTCCGGCGCACGCGGCGGCCAGCCTCGGCCGCGCGCTGGCCGACGCGCTGCGCGACCCGCCGGGTTGATGCGTTGCGTGTGAACTTCCGGACATGCCCTCGAGACCATGTTTCTGAGGGCATGCCTTTAAAAACATGTCCTCGGGCACATGCCGTCAGTCGCGTGGCGGGACCACTGCGACGGGGCAGGCGGCGAGGCCGGCCAGGGCGGAGGCGGTGCTGCTGAGGAAGAAGCGAGCTGGGAGGCCGAGGCGGCGCGAGCCGACGACCACGAGGGCGGCGTCGCGGGCCTCGGCGAGGTCGGCGAGCTCGAGCACCGGGTCGCCGTGGCGGATGTGTCGCGGCGCCGCCGCGAGGCCCTGCGCGGACGCCCAGCGCTCGGTGTCCTGCGCGACCTCGGCGCGGTAGGCGTCGCGCGCCCGCTGCCACACCGGGTCGCGGATCTCGTCGTCCTCTTCGTAAAAATCTTCGCCGACGTGGACGACCTCGAGGTCGCGGCCGAGGCGAGCGGCGAGGTCGCGGGCGAACCCGACTGCCTCGTCGCTGGCGGGCCCGAGGTCGGTGGCGAGGAGGATCGGGCCGGCGGCGACGCGGACGAGCGTGGGCGGGACGACGACCACCGGCGCGGGCAGCTGGCGCAGCAGTCGGCGCGCGACCGGACCGAGGCGGGACAGGGCGCGACGCGGGTGCGCGGCGACGCGGCCGACGATCAGGCCGGACGAGCCGAAAGCCATGCGTGCGAGCCCGGCCTCGGCGGTCTCGGCCTCCTCGCTGACGATCCGCTCGGGCGGTCGGCAGCCGAGCGCCTGCGCCGCGCGAGCCGCCGCGCTGCGCAGGTCGGCCTCGATGTCGCCGCGGATGTAGGGCCGACTCCACGCCTCGAGCACGTAGGCGCCGACCACCGATTCGCCGGCGGCGCCGAGCCAGCCGGCGAACGCGAGGGCGCCGCGGCTGCGGTCGCGCAGGTCGAGGGCGACGATCCATGAGCTTGCTGTCGACGATGTCATCGCTGGGCTTGCCGCTCAGCTTATCACGCGACCCGCGGCGGCGGAGCGAGGTCGTGACATTGCGGCGACGTGTGATCGATCGGGGACGCTCGGATCGGGTGACGTCGCGACGCGCAGGAGTTTCGTGGTCGCGGAACCACGAACATCTCACCATGAATGGGTATGTCGATCCTCGCCCGCTCCGCCGCTGTCCTGCTCGCTCTGGCCGCCTGCGACATGATCCACGTCCACGAGGAGTCGCCGCCGAAGCTCGAGGAGAGCAAGCACAACGCCAGCGGCGACCGCGGCGGGCTGTCCGCCTGTTATGACGATTGCGCGGCCCAGGGGCTCGACGCCGGCGACACGGCCAGCTGCCGTCGCAACTGCGAGATGGCCTTCAAGGTCGCGGCGACGGCCGTCGACGCGGCCTTCGACGCGGCCGCCAGTTGCCTGCACGAGTGCGGTGATTCGCGGCGGTGCGCCAGGCGGTGCAAGCGACGGGCGCGGGCCGCCGACCCGGCGGTGACCGACGAATCGCTCGCCCGGCTGTCGGGCTGCGTCGACGCCTGTCACGCCGATCGACAGCTCGGCGACGGCGATCGCTGGACCTGCGTCCGCAACTGCGCGCAGTCGGCCAAGCACGGCGAGCCGCCGCAGTGACGCGGCTCAGCGCCGCCGCGGGCTGTCGAGCGGGGCGAGCGGGAGGGCCACGCGGAACAGCGAGCGTCCGGGCGCGCTGTCGACGTCGATCGTGCCGCCGTGGTCGGTGACGATGCGATGGGTGATCGACAGGCCGAGGCCGGTGCCCTGCGGCTTGCTCGAGTAGAAGGCGTCGAAGATCGGCGTGTCGGGGGCGACGCCGGGGCCGTCGTCCTCGACCTCGAGGGTGACCGTGCGCGGCTGACGACGGGCACGCACGACCACGTTGCCGCCGCCGTTCGGCGCCAGCGCCTCGATCGCGTTGCAGGCGAGGTTGAGCAGCACCTGCTCGAGCTTGGCGCGGTCGGCCCGCAGCTCGATGGGGGCGATCGGCACGTCGAGGCGCACGAGGACCTGGCCCTCGCCGGCCTGCGCGGCCACCAGCTCTGCGACGCGCTCGAGCAGTGGTTGCACGCACACCGACTCGAGCCGGAGCGGACGCGGGCGGGCGAACTCGAGGAACTCGGTGACGAGCGCGCCCAGGCGCTTCATCTCGTCGCCGACGACGGTCACCGACTCGAACACGCGCGGGCTGGTGTCGCCGCGGCGGAGCGCGCGCTCGAGGCGGGTGAGGTGGAGCTGCGCGCCGTTGAGGGGGTTGCGGATCTCGTGGGCCAGGCCGGCGGCGAGGGTGCCGATCGCGGCGAGCTTCTCCTGCTGCTGGGTGCGGGCGAGCAAAGCAGTCTCGTCGGTGGAGTCGATGCCGAGGGCGAACACCGCGACCTCGTCGCCCTCCGCGGGCGCGTAGGTGAGGCGCCAGCGGACCACGCGCGTGCGGCCGCTGCGGGTCTGCACGGTCGTCTCGAGCGGGGGCTCGTCGTCGTCGCCGCCGGCGCGCGCCTCGGGGCTCGTGCGGTGGAGCTCGGCGAAGCGCGCCAACTGTTCGCGCAGGCGCAGGCCGTCGCCGCGGTCGTCGATGTGCAGCGCCGCGACGAACGAGCGCCCGAGCACCTCGTCGCGCTGGTGGCCGGTGGCGCGCTCGGCCTCGCGGTTGAACAGGCGCACGCAGCCGTCGACGTCGAGCCCGAGGATCAGCACGCGCGCCAGCTCGACCGCGTTGATGTAGCGGTGCTCGGTCCGCGCCAGCGAGCGCCCGAGCGCCTGCTTCTCGAGCCGCTCGACCTGCTGGATGCGAGCGACGAAGTCGTCGCGGTAGCTCTCGAGCATGATCGCCAGCTCGAGGTCGAGGAGCCGCGACACTGCGGCCACGGTGCGCGGGCCGTCGCTCGGCGAGGCCTCGGCGATCGCCACCAGCGAGCCGCGGATCCGCGCCATCGCGGTGAACATGTAGCGCTGCGGCAGGCCGACCTTGACGTGGACGCGGCCGATCGTGACGATGTCCTGGTAGTAGGCCTCGTCGTAGACGCCGCCGAACAGGCGCCCGAGCCAGCGGATCAGCGAGCGGTGCAGGCGGGCGATCTGGGCCTCGCCGGTGAACACCGCGTGGGCCTCCTCGTGCAGACGGATCCGCTCGTAGAACTCGCGGGCGATCCGCTCGAAGTGCGGCTCGGCCAGCTCGTGCGCGGCCCGCAGATATTCGGCGTCCTCGGCGGTGAAGCCGATGTAGCGCTTGAGCTCCTCGAACCGCGTCTCGAGGGTCTGCATCGCCAGGGCCCGGAGTCCTCGGATGTACACGCGACGATCGAGGCCGACAAGCGCGCTGCCGGTGCGTCGCGCTCGCGGCGCTGCCGGTCTCGGAGACGATCGCCGCGTGGTGGTACCTCACGCGGCGACGTCAGGGCCGCCGTGCACGAGCAGCGGCGGCCCTCTACCCGCTCGCTGTGACGGACGTGTTACAGGCGCGTCGCCGGTGCGCAAAATGCGCGAGCAAGCGATGGACTCGCCGGCAGAGGCCGGCTAGGTTCGCGCGCGGAGAAGCACCATGGCTCTGCAGGACGTCATTCGTTGGCTCCTTCCGCGGGAGGATGTGTTTTACGGGCTCATCGAGCGCCAGAGCGAGCTGCTCGAGCAGGCGGCCCGTGCGCTCGCCGACTTCGCGCGCGGCGTGCCGGCCGAGCGGGTGCGCGAGACCGTGCAGGAGCTCGAGCACCAGGCGGACGCGATCGTCTACGAGATCGAGGAGCAGCTGGCGCGAGTGTTCGTGACGCCGATCGACCGCGAGGACATCCAGCTGCTCGCGGCGTCGATCGACGACATCGTCGACCTGATCAACCTGACCGGCCGCACCTTCGAGCTGTACGCGGTGCCCGAGCCGTCGCCGCCGATGATCGAGCTGATGAACATCCTGGTGGTGATGGCCGAGCTGCTCAAGGCCGAGCTGCCGGCGCTGCGGCGCCACGAGTACGCCAAGCTGATCGCGGTCGGCCGGGTGATCAAGCAGCACGAGAAAGAGGCCGACCGGATCTTCCGCAACGCCGTCGGGCAGCTGTTCCACGACCCGGCGATCGACGCCAAGGTATTGCTGCGCGACAAGGAGGTCCTGGAGGACCTCGAGAAGGCGATCGACAAGTGCGAGACGGTGGCCGAGCGGCTCAAGAACCTGGCGGTGAAGCATGGTTAGCATGCTGACGCTGCTGATCCTGGTGATCGTGGTCGCGCTGGTGTTCGACTACATCAACGGCTTCCACGACGCCGCCAACGCGATCGCCACAGTCGTCTCGACCGGCGTGCTGCCGGTCCGCACCGCGGTCATCCTCGCCGGCATCCTCAACTTCATCGGCGCGATCACGGGCACCGCGGTGGCCAAGACGATCGCCTCCGGCTTCGCCGAGCCGATGATCGTCACCCAGGTGGTGGTGCTGGCGGCGCTGATCGGCGCCTGCATCTGGAACCTGCTGACGTGGTGGTACGGCATCCCGTCGAGCTCGTCGCACGCGCTGATCGGCGGGCTCGCCGGCGCAGTGGTGGCCCACGCCGGAATCTCGGCCTTCAACTGGGGCACGCTGACCGGCAAGGTGCTGATCCCGCTGGTGCTGTCGCCGCTGGCGGGCTTCACGATCGCGTTCCTGTTCATGATCGCGCTGCTGTGGATCGTGCGGGCGTTCAAGCCGGTGACGGTCCAGCGCAGCTCACGGCGGCTGCAGCTGATCTCGGCCTGCATGATGGCGTTCTCGCACGGCTCCAACGACGCCCAGAAGGCGATGGGCATCATCACCCTCGCGCTGGTGTCGTTCATGGCCGCCGGCTACACCGGCCTGCCGGAGTCGATGCTGCCGGTCGACAAGGGCGTGCCGACGTGGGTGGTGTTCTCGTGCGCGGCGGCGATCGGCCTCGGCACGATGGCGGGCGGCAAGCGCATCATCAAGACGATGGGCGCGAAGATCATCCGCATCACGCCGCTCCAGGGCTTCGCCGCCGAGACGGCCGGCACCGCGACGATCCTCACCGCCAGCGCGATGGGCGTGCCGGTGTCGACGACGCACTGCATCAGCGCGTGCATCATGGGCGTCGGCGCGAGCAAGCGCCTGTCCGCGGTCCGCTGGGGCGTGGCCGGCAACATCGTGCTGGCGTGGGTGCTGACGATCCCGGCGAGCGCCGGCTTCGCGTTCCTGTCGCTGCTCGGCCTGCGCGCGCTCTTCGGCGACAACGCCTGAGCTGAAGTTTTAAAGAAGTGTGGATTGAGGCGGGTCCGCGCGCAGGCGCGCGGGGCCGCCTCCTCGACTGTCTGGGTCGCCCGTGCGAGCCTCCTCTTGAGCAGGAGGCGACATGACGGACGATCTCGGGGACCGGATGAAGATGTACGAGATGGCAGAGGCGGGCAGGAAGTGCATGCCGCTGCTGCCGATCGTCGCTCGCATCGACGGTCGGTCGTTTTCAAAATTCACGCACGGGCTCGAGCGGCCGTTCGATCGCCGGCTGTCGCAGCTGATGATCGAGACCGTGAAATTCCTGTTGCGCGAGACCAACGCGGTATGCGGCTACACGCAGTCCGATGAAATTACGCTGGCCTGGTACACGCCGACGTTCGACAGCCAGATCATCTTCGACGGGCGTATTTCGAAATTGGTGTCGGTGCTGGCGAGCCTGACGACCGCGTATTTTAATAAGAGACTGCCGGAGTTCTTGCCGGGCGAGTACGGCGAGAAGCTGCCGCACTTCGACGCGCGGGTGTGGAACTTGCCGTCGCTCGAGGAGGCGGCAAATACGTTCCTGTGGCGCGAGTTCGATGCGGTCAAGAACTCGGTAGCGATGGCGGCGCGGGCGTATTATAGTCACAAGCAGCTCGACAACAAGAACGGCGCCGAGATGCAGGCGATGCTGCGCGAGAAGGGGGTCGAGTGGAACGAGTATCCGGACTTCTTCAAGCGCGGGACGTACGTGCAGCGGCGCAAGAGCGTGCGCAAGTTCGACGCGGAGGAGCTGGAAAAGCTGCCGCCGATGCACGAGGCGCGGAGGAACCCGGAGTTGATGATCGAGCGGACGGACTACGTGGCGCTGGAGCTGCCTCCGCTCGGGAAGGTTCGCAATCGCGTGGCGGTGCTGTTCGAAGGGGCGGAGCCCGAAGCCGTCGGATAGGGTGACAGCGGTGGCGGCGAGGCGTAGGATGCGGGGATGGCCTCGTTGCCCGCCGATCATGAGGTAAGGATGTCTCGCGCCCGCCTGTCCCTCGCCGGACTGTCGGTGGGAGATGCCCTCGGGGAGCGCTTCTTCGGCCGCGACTTGGTGGTCGAGCGGGCGATCGCCGAGCGCGCCGAGCCGCCAGGGCCGTGGAGCTGGACCGACGACACGGCGATGGCGCTGTCGATCGTGACGACGCTCGAGCGGTTCGGAGACATCGACGCGGATTTCCTCGCGCGAGCGTTCGCGCGGCGCTACGAGCTCGAGCCGCAGCGCGGGTACGGCGGGACGGCGCACGAGATTCTGGCGGATATCGCGTCTGGCAAGCCGTGGCGCGAGGTGTCGGGGGCCGTGTTCGGCGGGGAAGGATCGATGGGCAACGGGGCAGCGATGCGCGTGGCGCCGGTCGGGGCTTACTTCGCCGATGATCTGGAGCGAGCGATCGCGGCGGCCAGGGCCTCGGCGTTGCCGACCCACGCGAACCCGGACGCGCAGGCTGGGGCGATCGCGGTCGCGGTAGCTGCAGCGCTGGCGTGGCAGATGCGCGAGGCGCCGGACGGGGAGCGGCTGCTGGCGACGGTGGTGGAGCACACGCCCGAGGGGCTCACGCGGCACGGGCTGGTGCAGGCGATCGAGCTGCGCGCGCAAGGAGTGCCGTGTGCGGTGGCGGCGAAGCGGCTCGGGAGCGGGTACCGCGTGTTGGCGTGGGATACGGTGCCGTTCGCGTTGCTTTGCGCTTCGCGGCATTTAAAAAGTTATGAGGAGGGGTTCTGGGAGACGGTGGCGGGGCTCGGGGATCGCGATACGACGTGCGCGATGGTCGGCGGGGTGGTGGCGATGAGCGTGGGGGAGGCGGGGATTCCGGGGCGGTGGGTGGAGTCGCGCGAGGCGCTGCTTTGAGGCGGGCGTTGGCGGCGTCGACGGGGAGGCCCAGTCGCTGCAAGTCCCCCCGTCGTACTGGTTCCGGTCGCTTCGCTCGTCGCGGGTTCGGTCTCGCCGCTGCCCTCACCGGTGCTGTTGTAACTGCTGGTGGTTCCCGAACTGGGGGGTGGTCCGTGTCGCCGGTCGCGTCCGGTATCTCGGACGTACCGCAACTCAGGAGGCAAACGGCCGCGGTGATCCAGGCCGGGAGCGCGGATGGGAAGGACGGGAAGGGGTTGCCTGGGATGAGCGGGCGCATGGTGTTGCCGTTGGCGGCGACGGCCTGGCGGTTGCCGTTCGGGTCGGTGACCAACGCCTCGGTCGAAAGTGCGCCCCTCGCCCCCTGTTTGTCTAGTAAGGATGGGGCACTCAGCCAATCTCACGGAGAACTCTCATGGAGTCAAAGCCCCTTGACCATCTCGTTACCGAGTTCGCTTGGACGCGCTATCAAATCGTGGACGTAAGTGCTTACGAAGACGGTTCATTGACCATCGCCGTTTTCGACCCATCGTCCTTCGAGGTTAGCATGTTGGGTGAGATCGTTAATATTCGGCTACCGCTGTGCTTTCGAGCCGAGATCCGATTTCCACTCGGACCAGTGGGTGAGATCCTTGTCGAACGTGAGATCCCCGAGGCTTTCCTCGCGGACGTTCCGAGCGATGACTTGACCCCCGAAGAGCGAAACGAACTCCGTTTTTTGAGGATGGTCGACAGAGAGGGGCGAACCATGCTCGCCGCCGTCGCCGACGGATACACGTGGTCCGCAACGGAGGCCCGAGCCTACTAAGACTCATCCTCCGGATCCGCGGCAACAGCTCGCTGCTCGCCTTCGGCGCGTCGAATCCCGCCCAGGGCACCGGTCATGCCGGGGCCCTGAAAAGGAGACGGGGTTGATCTGCGATCACTTGCGCCTCTGGGTTTTGTGGTCGCGGTTGTAGTAGCGAGGCGGCCATGTGCCCACCGGTTACAGCGCCGATGAAACCACCGATCAGGCCACCCGCAAGCACCCCCAAGGGCCCCCCGCAGCTCCGAGTTGCGCCCCGACTTCGGCACCGGCAAGGCCACCCACCCACGCGCTCGACTCCTCCATGATTACGTCGCCGCGCTGCTCGGTCGGAGCAGAGGCAATTCTCATTACGGATGAGTAGGCCCCAAATGCGAGAAGGGGCGGGCCGAGACCACGGGCTACATGCCTGGCCGCCTCGCCTGAGCGCTCCGCGCGGAGGCTTCGGACTTCGGACAGCGCTTTCGGCGGAACGTGCTCGATCGCATGCGTCTCCTTCCATTTATCGGCGTACTCCAGCGCCTTGTCTGCTGCCGCCATAGTGCGGAGCGGACGATCTGCCTTGGTCTTCGACGGCGCCGCGTCGACCTGCGCTTGGTAATCGGCCCGGACCGTCGAGAGGTCTGCATGGATTTTTTCTGGGCCTCGGAACTCAACGCCTAGCGCCTCGGCGTGCGGCACATTGACGCGAACCACCCCTGCTGGAGCGCGTCCTACATCGACCAGAGACTGCGCGTTCGCAGGGGTTCCGGCGAGCGAAATTCTATTCGTCCCATGCCCATGCAGGATGGGCGATTTCTCTGCTTTATACCATCGCATGTGCTCGAATGTCATTGTCTTTGGCGACAGGGGCGCCGTAAGTGGACGAACTGTAGTGAGCCCCCCGGTACGCCATCCCGCATCCCGCATGGGAAGCGCTCGCCAGAGGAACTTCGGTCCCCGCATCGCTCCGAACGCTGGAGCTCCAACCTCGGCCCCAGACTTGTCGCTCGACCTGGCGCGACTCGGCCTACCAAAGCTCACTTGAAGGCCAAGTCCAGGGGCCGCTGTCGTCCCTGTCAAGCGAACCTGATTTGGCTCGCCTCGGTCGACAAGCCCTTTTGGTACCTCTTGCTCGGGATCTGGTGGCGCAGTACCGCTAGCAGGTCGCTGAAAAATGGCGACGGAGCCCGCGAAGCCGCCCCACTCATCATCGAGAAGTGCCCTGCGCGGCCGAATTCGGCCATGTTCTGTCCGAATGGACATGCCGATTTGGGCCGGCCGGGACTTTTTCAGCAACCTGCTAGGGTCCTTCAGCGTTGCAGGATTATCATGGGTGTACCAGTACCGGTTCACCCCGTCGCCGAGGCCGATGGGGTCGGCGGCCGTCCATCTCGCTAGCCAGGGCGCATAGTAGCGCGCACCGTGGTACGCGAGACCGGTCTCTTCGTCGCGCTCCTGGCCGGTGTAGCGGTAGCGCTTGGCGCTCACTTCGATGGCGCTGTTGGCGGCGCGGTAGCTGCTGGTGCCGTAGGGGTGGAACTCCTCGTAGGAAATGACCTCGGCGACGTCGTCGAGCTCGAGGTTCGCGGTGCCGAGGTGGTTGGAGTACTGGTAGCGGGCGATGTTCGCCGGGGTGACGACGGGCGCGCCGGCGTCGACGGTCTTGGTCTCGATGAGGCAGACGCGGCCGTGGTCGTCGTGGACGTGGAGGGTCTCGCGCTCGAGGTCGAGGTCGTTCGTCGTGTTGATGTTCTTGTGTTCGCGGTAGGTCTCCCAGCCGCCGAAGTAGAGGCGCTGCTTGCTGGTGGTGCCGGACAGGTTGACGGTGACCTTGCGGACCCGCTGGCCGGCGCCGTCGTAGACGTAGTACACGGTGCCCCCGCCGACGTGACTGGTGCTTTGCAGTCGATCGTCGTCGTCCCAGGTGAGGCCCCCGGGGATCTGGGCGATGGTGATCATGTTGCCGTGTTCGTCGTAGTCGTAGAAGCCCGTGTAGGACTGGGGATCGTCGACGTCGTCGCCGGGGACGTTGGTGTACTGGAGGCGGTTGCCCGCGGTAGCGTAGAGGTATCCCCGGCGCCACGCCACCTGCTCGACGTTGCCGACGATGACCCTGTGGGCCATCTCTCGGATGTTGCCGACCGAGTCGTAGGTGTAGAGCTGCTTGTAGAGGCGTTGGGCCTGGGTGTCCTGCGGGTGCGCGATCGGCGTGAAGCCCGCGGGAGTGGGCTTGGCGAGAGCGTCGTGCTCGCGGCCGGTGGCCTCGATGAGGCGGTAGGTCGGGTCGTAGCGGAACTTCTGGGTCGGATCGACGTAGGCGTTGTCGAAGAAGACACCCTGCTGAGCCTGGTCGCGGATCTGGGCGATGTTGCCCGAGGGATCGTAGTGGTAGCGCAGGTCCTGGACCGTGCGCAGGCCGGCGTAGGTGGGCGGGCGCTCGGTGTGAATGCGAGTGACGCGGAAGTTGTTCGGGTCGTACTCGTAATCGGTGGTCGAGCCGTTGCCGTACTCGATGAGGAGGCGCTGGCCGCGGGCGTTGTAGTCGATGTTGGTGACGATGTCCGTGGCCGTGAGGGCGCCGCGCACGTTGACTGCGACGGACTGCAGCATGCCGCCGAGGCCGAAGGTCTGGGTGGTGACGCTGGCGTCGGGCGTGGTCTGGGTGCGGACGCGGCTCAGGGCGTCGTAGGTCCAGGACGTCGTGAAGGTCTCGCCCTCGAGCAGGGGCGCGGCGGCGGCGTGGATGAGGGCGGGATCGGTCTCGGTGGCGAGGTCGATCCAGTCGGGCGTGGTCTTGTAGGCTTCGGCGAGGCCGCGCTCGGTGGCGAGGAGGTTGCCCTTGAAGTCGTAGGCGAGGCTGGTGAGGACGCCGGCGCTGTCGTAGACGCGGTAGACCTGGCCGAGGTGGTTGGTGTCGTCGGCGCTGACTCCGAGGCTCTCGCCGTAGACGATGCGCTGCTGTAGAACCTCGGGGTCGGCCGCGTGCTTGAGATAGGCGTGCGTCGGGCGGTTCAGGACGTCGTAGGTCCAGCGGCGGACGTTTTGCCGGTTGTCCCAGGCGCGCAGGGGGTTGCCCAGAACGTTGGGCAGGGCGAGACGGGTGCCGGCGTCGACGCTGTGGGTCTTGAGCTGGAGACCGCCGGGGGCGAAGGTGTTCGTCTCGGCGACGTTGTTGCGGGCGTCCTTGACCTCGAGGGTGTTGCCCTCGATGTCGAGCTTGGTGCGGGTCTCGAACTTCTGCGGGACGTCGTTCTCGTCGAGGCCGTTGTCGGCGATGACGAGGAAGGGGCGACCGAGGTTGTCGAGCAGCGTGGTGGTCGGTGTGCTGTCGTGGGGCTCGGCGTGGAGGGCGGCGTACTTCTCGCCGTCGTTGTGCGGCGTGCCGCCGACGAGGGCGTCGCGCTCGGCGTACCAGTCGCTGGCGAGGACGTTGTCGTTGGCGTCGTGGGTGACCTGCTGCCACGGCGTGAAGGACACTTTGAGGAAAGTCCCATCGGGCAGATCGGTGCGGATCATGCGACCGAGCGGGTCGTAGTGGATGAACGGGGTGACGCCCCATTCGACGAGCTCCTGTTCGTCGGTGTACGCAGGGCTCGAGTCGAAGAAGGGCTCGTACTGCTTGACGGGGTTGCCCTTGTTGTCGACGATGACGCGGCCGTTGCCGACCCAGCGCGGGTTCGGGGTGGTGTCCTCGAAGACGAGCTCGCCGCCGTCGAACTCGAGGTCGCCGTTGCCGTTGCGCTTGGGCGCGAGGCCGGGCTCGGCTTGCACCTTCTGCAGGACGACCTGACCGAGGCCGCCGGAGTAGGCGTAGCTGTGCTGGAAGGCCAGGTTGCCGGCGCCGTGGTTCTCGCGGACGATCGTGTGGACCACCGCCGGGATGACCGTGAGGTCGTACTCGATCTCCATGGTCGGGTCGGTCAGGGTGTCGCCGTCGCTGCCGCTGACCTTGCCCATCACGGCCGTCTTGATCACCATGCCGAGGGCGTCGAAGGCGACGGCCTGGCGGTTGCCGTTGGGGTCGGTGACGAGGTCGGGGGCGAGGAGGCGGTAGTCGTTGTGAGGACGCCGGCGCTGTCGTAGACGCGGTAGACCTGGCCGAGGTGGTTGGTGACGTCGGCGCTGACGCCGAGACTCTCGCCGTAGACGATGCGCTGCTGCAGCACCTCGGGGTCGGCCGCGTGCTTGAGATAGGCGTGCGTCGGGCGGGTCAGGACGTCGTAGGTCCAGCGGCGGACGTTTTGTCGGTTGTCCCAGGCCCGCAGGGGGTTGCCCAGAGCTCAACGCTTCCGTGCATGGCACGGCGGCCGACCGGGCGCGGCACCTCGTGGTCTTCGGCTCACGGTGAATTTCTGCCTGTAGATGTGCAGGGCGTCGCCTAGGACACGATCTCGAACCCGAGCTCGCGCGCTCCGATCAGACAACCGAATTCAGCCGGGTAATCTTCGGGGGAGAAGCGAAAGATGTGGTGGCCTTGTTCGACCTGAAATCGCATGTTGATCCGGACCGCGGCTTCGCCCGCGAGGAGCGAGAGCGGAGGGCTCGAAGTGTCCGTCTTCCATTCCATCGGCAGCGAGACGAAGGCGATGCCTTTGAACCAAATCTCGACGTTGTGGTGCACGGTCGTGTCGATGCTGCCAGCGACGACGAGTCGCCCCGGTTGATATTGCAACACCTCGAAGTCGAACCATAGTTGTTTCTGAAGGTAGCTGTTGATCTGGTCGATCGTCCGCTTGGCTTGACCCGAGTCCATCTCGTGACTCCTGTGCGATGGGATGTACGGCCGGCTTTATTGCACAGTACCACGGCCGGTGCCCTTGCCGCGCCAGGTGAACTCGTACTTGATCTTCTGGCACTTGCCGGCCAGCAGCGCGAGCACGTGGGCGGGGAGGTCGACCTGGAGGGCGTCGATGGCGTTCTTGATCCGGGCGTCGAGGACCGGGTCGCCGGTGCTCTGTTTGAGCTGCGCCGACAGGGCGCCGTCAGGGCAGACCTCGAGGCGAAATTTATAAAGAGCGACATCCTGGGCCTCGGCGGCGAAGGTGCCGACGCGCATGTCGTCGAGCGCGCGCATGACTTCGGTGGCCCACGGGTCGCTGGCCTTGTGGAGCTCGGACCAGCCATCGGCCGAGCCGAACGGGTCGCCGGGGAGCTCGTCGGCGGTGGGCGGCTCGGGGTGGGGCGTGGCGGGCGGGCGGTCGCTCGGCGGGCCGTCGAGCGGCTTGGCGGGCGGGGCGGCGGGGGCTTCGCCGGGCGGCTTGGGCGGGGTCGGAGGGGTGACCTGCTCGCTCGTGATCGGCGGATGCGAGGCCGCATCGTCGGGGGCGCGGGCGGGTGGGACGACGCGCTTGTCCGGGAGCTGCTCGGGGTCCCGCTGCGGGCCCAGGCGTACGAGCTCGCCGGGGATGAAGTCGAGGGTGAGCTCGAGGTCGTCCCCGGCAGCGACCTCGAAGGTGGGGGCGAACATCACGAGAGCGGCGACTCCGCCGCTCAGCAAGGTCGACCCGAGCAGGCTTCCGAGGAAGGCCGTCGAGTTGCTCGCCACCTCGCGGAACTGCCGCCCGAACGCGATGAATGGAGTGAGCAGCAAGGGGACGCGAGGGACCTGCGAATCGGGGCCGGGACCGGCGAGCATGCGCCGCCCACGACGCGTCGGGACTGCGAGTTATTCGCGCGGGGCGGTCGCAAGGGGACGGTGTTTTCAGCGAATAAACAGTTCAAGCGGGCGGGCGGAGCGCCCGCGCCGGAATTGCGGCGACCGGCCGAGCGCTTCAGGCTGGCAGTGGTGCATGGAAAGATCCGGGCTAAGATCGGTGATGGTCCGATGGCTGTTCTGCGCGCGCATAGTTCCGAAGAGCGCCTCATTCTACCTGACCGCTGTTTGGTAGGGCGTTCAAAATCATGTGACCTTGTGCTGGGCGCTCGGGACGTATCCGGGCGCCACGCGGAGATCCAGTGGGACGGCGACCACTGGGAATTGCATGACCTCGGCAGCCGCAACGGGACCTGCGTCGACGGGGCGCGGCTGGCGGCGGGAGAGCGCCTGGTGCTGCGCCAGGGGGCGGAGATCCGCTTCGGGCGCGAATCGGCGGTCTTCAACCTGGAGGACGCGGCCGGGCCGCAGCTGATGGCGCACCGATTGCCGGCGGCACAATGGCGAGTCGGCGAGGGCGGCTATATGGCGTTGCCGGATCTGCAGGAGCCGGAGTGCTCGATTTATCAGGATCCACAAGGCTCGTGGATCTGCGAGCGCGGCGCCGAGGTCGCGCCGATCGACGACCGGGCGGTGCTGGCGCTCCGCGACGGGCTCTGGCGCATATACCTGCCGAAGTTCTGCGCCGGTACGTGGCAAGAGAGCGACGGCGGGCTGTGCGTGGCCAACCTGCGGCTGTGCTTCGCGTTCAGCCGCGACGAGGAGCGCGTCGAGCTGGTGGCCTGCTGCGGCGACCGCCGCCTGGACCTACAGCGCCGCGCGCATCACTACGTGCTGCTGCTGCTGGCGCGCCGGCGCCTCACTGACGAGCGCGCCGGGCTGCCGGCTGCCGAGCAAGGCTGGCTCACTGCCGACGAGCTGCTCAAGATGCTGCGGATGGACGACAACCACCTGAACATCTGCATCCACCGCGCGCGCACGCAGCTCGGTCGACTCGGGGTGGCCGACGCGGCGTCGCTGGTCGAACGCCGCCCGGGGACCCGGCAGGTCCGCCTCGGCCCTGCGCGCATCGAGCTGCGGCCGCTCGATTGAGATGGTGCGGATTCAGAGCCGGTGAGGGCGAGACGGCTCGCATCGAGCTGCGGTCGCTCGTTGGACGGCGAGGCCGCGCGAAACAGCGACGTGTGTCACTTGTTGCTGGCGGAGGCGAGTGCGTCTACGCTGCGAACGACGGCCGTTTGCGGGGCAAGAATGAGCGGGGTATCGGCTTCGTACTTCGCCGCTCGACCTTGAAGAGAACGGGATGCGCAGGTTGTTCGCAGGACTCTGGCGCTGGTCATCGCGCTAATTCGCGGCGGATCCGGACCACGAACGAGTCGTCGCCGAGCTGCGGGGGCGCGTTCGTCACGACCCTGCGCTTCGGGCGATCTTGCGGACCGCGCGGAGCCGCACGGATACTACTTCGAGACGGGGAGCGGACCTGGGCGGTGGGGGCTGCTCTTCCTGGCCTCCCGAACCGCGGGGAGCTGGGCGATCGGCCGCTATCCGCAGTCGGGTGAGGCGCCGATGGATACTGCCATCGATCGGCTGTGGCGGCTCGCGCAGATCGTCATCGACGACGAATGAATGCGTGGCCGCTCGTGCCGGCGAATCTGGGCCGAGGCGCCCGATTCGCCGGCAAATGAATGCGATCATTCGAGCAGGTGCGCGCCTTCGTGGCCGGCGAAGGTGGCGAAGTCGCCGGCGGCCTTGTCGACGAGGGTGAACGAGCCGTCGCCGTTGGAATAGGCGGTGGGGATCGTGCTCCAGTCGCCGGGACCGGTCATGGCGAGGTCGCTGCGGCCGTCGCCGTCGAAGTCGCCGGCGACGGCGCGGGCGCCGACCTTGAGGCGCGCGCCGAAGGTGGTGGCAATGGGCTGGGCGAGCGCGAAGGTGCCGTCGCCGCGGGACAGTGCCAGCGGGACGCTGCCCGTACGGCCGACCAGCGCGAGGTCGGTCTTGCCGTCGCCGTCGAAGTCGCCGGGCAGGACGCGCGTGCCGGCGTCCTCGGCCCAGTCGCCGAGCTCGGCGGTGTCGGAGTCGACGAAGGTGAACGAGCCGTCGCCGGCCGAGAGCGCCACGGGGAGGGTCTTCCAGCCGGCCGAGCCGGTGACTGCGAGGTCGGTGGTGCCGTCGCCGTCGAAGTCGCCGGCGAGGACGACTGCGTCGGCGGCGGAAGCGGCGGCGGCGAAGCTGCGCGCGGGCTGTCGGACCACGGTGAACGAGCCGTCGCCGTTCGACAGGGCGACGGGGATCGCGGGCTCACGGCGGTCGCCGACGAGGGCGAGGTCGGTGGTGCCGTCGCCGTCGAAGTCGCCGGCGATCGTGCGGACGCCGGGGGCCGCGGCCGCGGCGGGGAAGTCGTCGCCGGCGTGCTCGGCGAGCTCGAAGCTGCCGTCGCCGCGCGACAGGGCGATGGCGACGCTGTCCGCCGATTCGGCGCCGAGCAGGGCGAGGTCGGTGCGGCCGTCACCGTCGAAGTCGCCAGTGAGCAGGTGCGCGTTGTCGCGGGCGGCCCATTCATGCCACTGGGCCAGGACGGGGGTGGACACCGCGAAGCCGACCTCGCCGCGGGAGCGGGCGAGGACCAGCGACTTCCAGTCGCGCGCGCCGGACAGGACGACGTCGGTGCGGCCGTCGCCGTCGAAGTCGCCGGTGGCGATCTGGACGCCCTCCCCGGCGGCGGCGGCGGCGAGGTTGGGGTCGGTGAAATCCGTCTCCTCGAAGCTGCGGCCGGCCGCGAACGCCACGGGCAACGCCCTCCAGGCCGATGCGCCGGTCAGGGCGAGGTCGCTGCGGCCGTCGTGGTCGAAGTCGACGGCGACCTTCGGCTGGTGCCGCACCACCGCGGGCGGGCCGTAGAGGGTGCGCGCGCCCTCCTGGTCGGCGATCGTCAGGGTGTAATCGGTGGTGGAGACGCCGCCGGTGCACCACTGATAATGCATGACCGAGCGATGATCGTACTCGCCGAGCTCGGCCCACGCGTCGTCCTCGAAGCAGACGCTGGACGGCAGCCGGGTGTGCTCGTGGCGCAGGCCGAGGACGTGCCCGAGCTCGTGGCGCAGGACGCCGACGGTGGTGATGTTCGGGGTCGCGGCCTTCCAGTCGGGGTTCTCGTCGAAGTCGACGTAGTCGATGTAGAGGATCCGCGTCGACTCGGGCATGGCGGGGAAGAAGGCCATCGCGCCGCCGGTGCTCCACGGCTGCACCGCGAACAGGGCGACCGAGCCGGGCCGACAGTCGGCGTCGGCCGCGGGCCGGTAGCGGAAGTCGACGTGCGCCGCCTGCTCCCACGACCGCGTGGCCTCGGCCATCTCGCGCACGACCCGGTCCTTTTTCGCGCCGAACTCGTCCGACACGCAGTAGGTGAGCTCGTGCTCCCGGCCGGCTTGCCAGCGGTCGAACGCGCCGTCGTGCAGGTTGACGATGCTGCGCGGGGCGGTGCCCTCGCGCGCGGCGACGAGGTCGGCGTAGGCGTCCGCGAGCTGGTCGAGGGTGACGGGGAGGTCGCCGTCGACGACGTAGCGCGGCTGGCCGTCGACGTGGCGGGTGGCGGCCTCGCGGAACTCCTCCCAGGTGGGCAGCGAGTCGTCGGTTTCGGCGATGTCGCAGGCCGCGAGCGGGAGGGCGAGGGCGCCGAGGGCGAGGAGCCGGCGCGGACGCGAGGGACGCGAGGAGTTCGAAGAGGGACGCATTTTCATTTGAGCGTCACGTTAGCGAATCGCAGATCGTTACGCCCGTATTACCGCCGTCGAGCACCGCCGTGCGCGGCGCCGTGGCGCAAAGCAGGCTCGTGCTGGTAGCATTCGCGGGTCTGCACATTGGCGGCGGACGGCGAGCCCAGGCGTGCATGCAATCGGCGGCCGTCCCGCCCGGTCCCCCGCGTCAACGGAGGAAGGCGCCGGAGATCCGCCTGCACACGGGAGTGACCCGCTGCGCGATGTCCGTGCGCGCGAGGGCGTGGCAGGCGGCGTCGACGAGGCCGGCGCGCGTGACCGGATAGGTGTGGATGGCCCCGCTCTCGGCGTCGAGGACGTCGATGAAGCGGTCGTCGTTGCTCAGGCGAAAGTCGTCGGCGGGCGAGCGGGTGTGGAGGAGCTGCTGCTCCTCGAGCGCCGGTACGCTCAGGATCGCCAGCTGGCCCTTCTGCGTGCGCGCGACCAGGAATTCGCCGGAGTGCGCGAACTCCAGCAGGGGCGCGTCCTCGAGCCCCGGCGGGCGCAGCATCGGGTTGTAGGCGACGCCGCTGTAGGCCGAGAAGTCGATGTCGGACAGCTTGTTCCCCGAGTCGACCTCCCACAGCCGGACCTCCTTGAGGTTGTCGCGCGAGCGGCAAGAGGTCAGGAGGAAGCGGCCGTCGCTCGAGATGTACGAGAAGCCCTTGCGCCGCTCCCGACCCAGGCAAGTGTCGATGGCGATGCAACGTTCGAGGCCGGTCTCGGGGTCGAACACGCTGGTGCGATTGTCGTCGCGGACGATGAACAGCTCGCTGCCGAGGAAGCTGATGAGGCTGTTCGGGACCTGATCGGGCATGGCGAACGGGAAGGCGCGCAGCTCCTTCTTGCACTCGGGGGTCGACCAGATCGCCAGCGCGCCGGATTCGAACAGCACGCCGACGTAGGTGCCCTCGCTGGAGATCCGCACCTCCTGCACGCGGGTGCCGTCGCCGGGGATCTTGCACAGCGGAGTCGGCTCGGGCGGCTCGATGACGTCGACGCTGCCGTCGAGGTTGGCGGCGGCGATCCGGGCCGCCCGGGTCGCGAGGGCGACGGTCTGACGCCCGCCCCCGGGCGGGTAGGCCCGCGAGTAGAGCTTGTGGCCCCATTCGTCGTAGAAGCGGATGAGGCCGCGACGAGCTTGGCCCGCCGGCTCGCGCCAGATCCCGCCGTCGACGCTCCAAACGGACGAGCTCTCGAGCGGAGCGTCGGGCTCGGCGAGCACGAGCGGCGGCCGCTCGCCGCGCCGATCGTGCAGGCGGACGACGCCGTCGGCGTCGCGCGTCGAGACCTCGCGCTCGTCGAACCGCACGATCCGCTGGCCGAGCGGGGGCGTCCAGCGCCCCACCTCGAGCGGGTCGGCCGACTCCCACAAGGTGACGCCCGACGAGATGATGGCGAAGCGAGTGCCGCCGCGCGAGGTCGACAGATGCTCGCCGTGGACGCTCGAGATCGGCGGCGTGCTCTGGCGCAGGTTCGGGGTCTCCGACAGCTGCAAGTCGGTGCCGACGAGCAAGAGCTCGTCGTCGCTGGTGGCGTCGTGAAGCTTGCCGACGATCCGGTGGGCCTGCTCCCAGCCGCCGGCGGCGAGGTCGGCGGCGGCGTGGAACACCATGGTGTCCTCATCGGGGTTGTTGGCGGTCAAGAGGCGCCGGCCGTCGGAGGAGAACAGGACGGTGCGCGCGAGGTGAGGCAGCCGCTCGACGCGCTGGCGGCGTCGGTCGAACACCAGCGCCCCCTCCGCCGCCGAAGGGTGGGCGAGGGCGATGTAGCGGCCGTCGGGCGACACGGCCAGCGAGGCGGGGTCGCGCCGGCTGGCCCACGACTCGTTCCACGCCGGCAAGTCGCGCCACACGATCGGGCGCTCGGCGACGCCGGTGTCGGCGGAGAGGAAGGTCGGCGCGAGGGCGTCGGTGGCGAGCACGAGCAGCTTGCCGTCGGGGTAGAGCGCGAGCGCGGCGCCGCGGGCCGTCAGCGGGGTCGACCAAATCAGCCGGCCGTCCTCGCTGCGGTAGGCGCCGACGGCGTCGAACAGCAAGGTGAAGGTTTGGTGATCGATCGACGCGGTGTGGGCCTTCAGGGCGAAGAACCGCGAGTCGTCCGGGGCGAACACGAGGTCGTGACAGCGGGGCACCTGGACGTTGCGCGCGCCGCCGTCGATCGAATAGATGGTGCAGCTGTCGTCGTCGCGGACGACGATGTAGCGGTTGCCGGGGCTGATCCGCACGAACGCGTGGTTGACCGCGCCGGTCGCGACCGTGGCGACCCGACGCACCGGATCGGTCGACCACAGCTCGACGTCGCTGGCGAACTGGACGGCGAGCAACTTGCCGTCGTCGGACACCTCGACGGCCCGCGGCGACTGCTCCTGCGTCGGGATCGTGGCCACCGGCAGCATGGCCTGCATGGCCCCCGTGAGGGCGTCGATGACGACCTGCGGCGCCTCCTCGAAGCTCGGGGCGAACGGCGCGAGCGCCTCGAGGGCCAGCTTGAGGGCGTCGCGCTCGTGGGCGCCGACGGTCGAGAGGCGCCAGACCTCGCGGTTGCGCGCTTCGGAGCTGGCGGCCTCGCGCTCGTCGTCGGCCCGCGCGGCGCGCTCCTCGCTCTCGATCCTCGCCGCCTCCGCCTCCGCTCGCCGCTCGTCGATCCGGCGCGCGGCGAGAGCGGCGGCGACGAGCGCGAGGATGCCGATGAACAGCACGCCGAGGCGCCGCCGCGGGGCCTGGTGGTCGCGCGTCAGCTCGGCGAGCAATGCGGTCATCGACGGCCAGCGCGCGCCAGGGTTGACCGCGAGGCCGCGCTCGAGCAGGCGCCGCAGCCACGGCGGGGCGCGGCGAGCGTCGCGCGGCGGGGTGATGTGGCCGCGGGTGATCGCCTGCAGCAGCGCCGAGGGGGTCTCGCCGCAGAACGGCCGCGAGCCGTAGAGCGCCTCCCACATGGCGACGCAGAACGCGAATTGATCGGTGCGCGCGTCGGCCTCGAGGCCCTCCCACTGCTCCGGGGCCATGTAGGCCGGCGTGCCCAGCAGGGTGCCGGTGCGGGTCAGCTCGATCGGCTGATCGCACGGGGGCGGGGCGAAGCTCTCGCGGGGCTCGCCGGTGGCGGCGCGCGCGAGGCCGAAGTCCATCACGCGCACGCGCTCGTCGACGCCGATCATGATGTTCTCGGGCTTGAGGTCGCGGTGGACGAGGCCGGCGTTGTGGGCGGCGGCCAGGCCGCGGCCGATGGCGGTAAAGACGGCGACGATGTCTCGCCAGCCGCGCCGGCGCGAGTTCAACCATTGCCGCAAGGTGACGCCGTGGACGTACTCCATGGCCACGAACACCTCCTCGTCGAAGGTGCCGACGTCGTAGACGGTGACGACGTTGGGGTGGGCCAACTTGGCCAGCGCCTGGGCCTCGCGGATCAGCCGCGCGCGGGCCTTGTGGTCGCGCGCGTGCGACTTGAGGAACTTGAGGGCGATCTTGCGATCGAGCTCGGGGTCGTAGGCGCCGTAGACGACGCCCATCGCGCCGGCGCCGACGTGCTCGAGCAGGACGTAGCGGTCGATGAGCGTGCCGCGGGCGAACTTCACCGCGCCCGGCCGCGGCACGTCGCCGTGGGCCGGCGACTCGAACGCCGGATGCTCGGTCGACTGAATCTCGAGGGTCGGCGCGGTCTCCTCACCGTGATGTTTGCGGATCATGCGGTCGCGCCAGATATGGCGCGCTTCGAGGGTGCTGCCGATCACCTCCCATCATGCCGTCGGGCCCCGACCCTGCGAGGGCGCCGGCACAGGCTGCGCGATCGGGCGGGGCCGCCGCTGCCGGCGGTGCGGGCGCCGAATCGCGGTCGGCGACCGCGGCGCCTGGAATCCGTGGGTCAGGGCCTCGGCGACTTGCGCCGGCGCCGGCCGAGCAGCGCGAGGAGCCCGAGCGCACCGGCGGCGCTGTCGTGCTGGCGGCAGCCGCAACCGCCGTCGTCGCTGTCCGCGGCCGTGGTCGTGCTGGCTTCGCTCGCGCCGGTGCTGCTCGACGAATCACTGTCGGTCGTGTCGCTCGGCTCGGCGCCGCCCGTCGTGGGTGGTTCGCCGGTGCTCGTCGGCTCGCCGGTCGTCTCGAGACCGCCGGTCGTCTCCTCCTCCGGCAGGACAGGCGCGGGCTGATTGACGCCGATGGCGATCGGCGCGGCGTAGGCCTCGTTGCCGGCGTGATCGATCGCCAGCGCGCTGACGAGATAGCCGCCGGTCGGCAGGCCGACGTTCCACGCGTACGGCCCCGCCTCGCGCGTGCCGCCCGGGACCTCCTTCGCGTCGAAGACGAGCCGCACCTCGGCGATGCCCCAGCCGTCGGGCATCCCGGGCCCGTCGCTCGCCCGCGCGACGATCTTCAGCGGCAACGGGCCCTCGGACTCGAACTGCTGACCCTGCGTCAGGCCGACGATCTCCACCTGCGGCGGAGTGTCGTCCGAACGCCCGTCGTAGGCGGCGCCGCAGGTCACGTCCGGCCCCGAGAGCGGCAGGTCGGCCTGACAGCCGGTCGCCCAGGTCCCGCTCGCCTCTCCGGGCTGCAGCGCGAAGTCGCCGCATTCGGGGCTCGGATCCCAGGTCCCGTCAGGCGTGTGGCAGGGCGTGATGTCGAGGTTCAGGTGCTTCTCGAACCATTCGATGTTGGTGTGCATCAGCGAATAGAACGACCCGCTGCCGCAATCCCCGAGGATATACGACGCGATGCCGAACACTCGCCAGCCGCCGTCGGGGAGCTGCAGCATGACGGGCCCGCCCGAGTCGCCGTAACAGACGCCGTGTCCGTCGTCGCTCTTGACCGCCACCTCGTTGCCGGGGAACGTAGCGATCTTCGAGAACGTCTCGCGCTTGATCCCGGCCGGGCCCTCCTCGGCGAGGCCGAAGCCGACCAGCGCCACGTCGGCGCCGACCTGCAGCGCGTCGAGCTCGCAGCCCATCAAGATCGGCACGATCGGGACATCGGTCACCGGCTCCGCGAGGCGACACGCGGCGACGTCGATCCCCTCGCCGAGCACGGTCGGGATCTTGAAGCACTCGTCGGTGAGCACCTGTCGCGCCGGCGCGCCCTCGCCGTCCTCGCCGAAGGTGACGGTATTCACCTCGATGCCGCAGTGCGACGCGTAGAGCACCACCTCCGGATGCACGAGGGTGCCGGTGCAGCCGGCCTCCCGCAGATAGACGACGCTCGGCCAGCCGCACTCGGCGACCTCGGTGCGGTGCTTTCATCACTTCGGACGCCTGTTCGCGGTCGATGACAGTTGGCCGCGCGAGTCGATCGACGGCCGACGGGCGTGCGCTGACCCGGCTGTCGTAGGACCCACTCGCGGAGCTCACGCCCGCAGAGCGCGGCGCTCCGCGCGGGTGCGTCGATTCTTGCATCAATGACGGGATCTCTCCGCTGACATTGATTGCAGGCAGCGGGACGGTGTGCATGTCTTGCGTGACCTGTACGAAAGGACTGGTGACCGCGGCGCGAGTTCGCGCCACTGCTGCGATTGCGCCTCAGGGCCCGACCGAAGCCGATCTGCGTTCGCGTTCGCGGTCGGCGCGCTTGCCCCCTCGCGCGCGCTCGCGTAGGACTGAAGGTCCGGGAGGGATTGCCATGGCTGACCGATCGGACGAAGGGGCGCGCGCGGCGGAGGACGGACGCAGCGAGCCAGATCCGCGGGCGACGCTCGAGCGGGTGATGGCGCTGGTGAACAGCTCGCCCAGTCTCGTGTATCTCAAGGACACCGAGTTCCGCTACACATTCATCAATCGCACCTTCGGCCGCGACAGCAACAAGACTCTGGCCGACATGTACGGCCGCGGCGACGAGGTCATCATGCCGCCGGAGTTCGTCGCCCAGGTCCGGGCCGACGAGCTCAAGGTGATGGAGAGCGGGGTCCCGCTGGCCTACGAGGAGGAGGTGGTGACGCCGAAGGGTCGGCGTCACTTCTCGACCGTCAAGCTGCCGGTCTACGGCGACGACGGGGAGCTGATCGGGATCGGCGGGTTCGTCACCGACATCACCGAGCGCAAGCTGCAGGAGCTCGAGCAGCAGCGCATGATCGCCGCGCAGCGCGAGGCGCTGCGCGAGCTGTCGACGCCGCTCCTGCCGATCGCCGAGGGCGTGCTCGCGGTGCCGCTGGTCGGGGTGGTCGACCCCGAGCGCGCCAGGCAGATCGTCGAGAACCTGCTGCGCGGGATCGCCGAACACCGCGCGCACACGGCCATCCTCGACGTCACCGGCATTCGCATGATGGACGCCGAGGTCGCGCGCGCGCTGGTGCAGGCGGCCCGCGCGTCCCGGCTGGTCGGGGCGCGCGTGGTGCTGACCGGCATCAGCCCGGAGGTCGCGCAGACTCTGGTCACCCTCGACGTCGACCTGAGCGGCATCACCACCCTGGCCACGCTCGCCAGCGGCATCGCCTTCGCCCTGCGCGAGTGAGGCGGGCGGGCCCTGGCCGCGCCGGCTCGCTGGCGCGGCCGCGCGGGCCGGAGGAGCTGCGCCGGCTCCGCGGGCGGCGTGGTAGGCTCGCGCGCGTGGTGCGAAGGAGCAGGCGAGTCGGGGGCGCGCTCGTCTCGTTGCTGATGCTCGGGTGTCGCCCGCAGGCAGCCGAGACGGCGACGCAGGTGGTCGAGGCGGGGCCGCAGGCGGCTACGCCGACGGCTCCGGTCGCGAGCGAGCCCGTGGCAGCCGAGCAGCCGCGTTGCCGGCCGCTGGCGTCCGAGCCGGCGATCGCCGCGCCCGCTTCGGGGCCTGCGTACGTGCTGGTCGATGCCGTCGGAGTGCTGCGCATCGACGACGGCGCGGTGACGACGGTGCTGCCGCTGGCCAAGGGCGTCGACGTCAGCGACCTCGAGATGACGGCAGGGCCTGACGGTTCGCTGTGGCTCAGCGGCTGGGACGGGGTCGACGTGATGGTGCCGGACGGGCGCACGCGCAAGGTCCACCGGCGCCGCGGCGACTCCGGGCCGCGCTACGAGCATTTGATCGTCCGCGCGGACAATGACGTGTGGGCGGTGACGGGCGACATCGAGTGGCAGGTCGTGCATTACGACGGGTCGCGCTGGCAGCCGCTGCGAAACCGGCGGCAGTTCGCCGGCAAATACGACGACAACAAATTCGCGGGCCTGGCGGTCGCCGCCGGCGCAGTGTGGGTGGCCTCGTGGAACGGGCTGTGGCGCGGCGTCGGGCGCGACTGGCGACCCGTCGAGCCGCCGCCCGGGACCGGCATCCTCTCGCTATGGACATACCGCGATCGCGTGATCGCCGGCGACGGCGAGCGCTGGTTCCTGCGCGAGGGCGACGGCTGGCAGGCGCTGGCGTGGCCGTACACCGAGAACATCCGCCGCGCGGTGGGCGAGGTCGGCCTGGTCGCGGCGCCCGAGCACGGAAAGGCGGCGGTGCAGCTGGCGGCCGCGACGACCGCGGGGTGCACTGCGGCCAGCGAGCCGCTGGCGGGCTCGCGGATCGCGGCGCTGGCGGTCGACGGGGCCGGGCGGGTGTGGCTGGCGACCGACGTCGGCCTGGGGGTGGTCGACGGCGACGGGCGCAAGCTGGCCGAGTGGCCGTTCGGGTCGCTACCTGGCCTTTCGGGCAGGGTGACGCAGATCGCGGTGATCGGCGCCGGGCCGTCGCGGCTGCCGTCGGGCCGGCCCGGCAAGACCTGGGAGGTCGTCGGCCGGCTCAAGACCTTCAAGCAGGCCAGGCCGCTGGCGGGCGCCGAGGTCGAGCTGTGCCCGTCGCCGGCCAGCGACGACCGCTGCCCCGCAGGCCCGTCCACGCGCTCGGCCACCGCCGCGGCCGACGGCTCGTTCCGCTTCGCCGACGTCCCCGTCGGCGACTACTCGATCGTCGTGCGACCGCCGGCCGGCCTCGAGGAATGTACCAGCCCGTTCACCGACCACGGCCACTGGCTGAAGCCCGCCGTCGATTGCCCGGCCGACGGCCCGCGCTGCGACCTCGGCGAGCTGACCGACTGCCGGCCGTTCGAGATGCCGCCGCCGCCGGCGATGCGCTGACCTGTCCCCGAGGGCAGGTCGAGAATGGTCGCGGCGGATCCGGTGATGCGAGAGCCGCGCCGTGCGGATCGAGGTCGCCTGATGAGGAACATGAACATGTCCGAGGAGACATGTTCATCTTCGTGCTGAGGATATTCAGCCGATCCGCTGGGCGAACAGGATGTCGTTGCCGGCCGGGTCGCGCACGATCGTCTCGCGCATCCCATAAAAGGTGTCGCGCTGATCGACGAGGCGCGGCCAGTCGCCGAGGGCGCGCTGGACGGCGGCGAGGTCGTCGACCTCGATGAACAGCGAGGTGCGACTCGGGCCGGGCTCGGCGCCGGGGATGTCGTCGTGCACCGAGGCGACGGTCTGCAGCATGAGCTCGGTGCGGCCGGAGGTGAGGATGACGAAGCCGAGGCGATCGCCGTGCGGGACCTCCGCGGTCCGGGTGAAGCCGAGGCGGTCGACCCAGAAGGGCAGACAGTCCTCGACCGAGTCGACGACGAGCACGGGGGTGATTCGCGTGAAGTTCACGGGCCCTGGGATGCCACGGGCGGCGGCGCGGGGATTGTAAAAATGGTGCGCCAGGTGTGAGACCGCGCGCGGGCGATCGCCGGGGACGTCGAGGGCCGCGTAGCGAGCTGGCCGAAGGGACATGTCGTGCCCCGCGGCGAGGCGGGGTCACACGTCTGTCGCCAGGGCCCGGGCGTAGGCGCCGGGGGTGAGGCCGCCGAGCGCCTGCATCTCGTGGATGAAGTGGGCCTGGTCGTGGTAGCCGAGCTCGCAGGCGAGGGCGGCCTGATCGCGCGGGGCGGCGCGCAGGGCCTGGACGGCGCGTTGCAGGCGCAGGACGCGGGCCAGCTCTTTGGGCCCGACGCCGACGGCCTGGCGCACGCGACGGGTGAGCGACTGGCGGGCCACGCCGAGACTGTTCGCCAGCTCGGCGACGCTCGGCGGACGCGTCGCGGCCAGGGCCCGCGCGGCTCGCTCGACCAGCGGATCGAGGGGGCGGCGGCGGTGCTTCGTCAGCACGCTCGCGAGGTGACGCACGCGAGTCGTCGCGTCGGGCAGCGTCGCCAGGACGTCGAGCAGCGGCGTCGCGGGCAGCCCGAGCTCGCCGGCAGGGACCCGCGCGTCGGTGAGGGCGTCGGCGGGCACGGCGAAGAACACGCGCGCGGCCCCCGGGCGGAAGCGGACCGCGACGATGTCGGACGCGCCGTCGGGCACGACGAGCGCGCGCGTCATGGCGCCGACGACCTCGACGCGCGGGTTGCCGACGAGGTGGACGATCACGTCGATGCAGCCGTCGGGCAGCACGCGGTAGCTGCGGCCGCCCTGCGGCGCGTCGACCGAGCGGGTCCAGAAGGCGTCGACGACGTCGGCGAGCTCGCGCGGGGCCGGGTGCTCGCGGTACACCGGCTACTCGACCTCGTCGTCGAGCGCGGCGAGCACGTCGGCGGTGCTGGGCGGGCCGTCCGCGAGGTCGCCGCGGACGCGCGAGAGCTCGCGCTCGAGCACCTCGACCTTGGTGGTGAAGCGGCGCAGGACGGCGTCGAGGTCGTCGATGGTGCGCTCCTGGAACGCGAGCTTGACCTCGAGCTCGGTGATTCGCTGTTCGAGCCTGGCGATGTCGGCGTCGGTGGCGGGCACGGGCCCACGGGATACGCGGGGCGCGCGGCGCGTGCAAGCGGGGACGGGTCCGCCCGCGCGCCCTGGGCGAGGGCCAGGCGCGTCGCGGCGAGCGCGGCGGCGGGCGGGTTGAATCCCCCGGCGCGGGGCCTTAGGCTCGGAGCGCGCGTGCCCGAGTTCATCGACATCCTCGATCCCGTGGCCGGTGCGGGGATGGTCGGCCAGGTGCGGGTCGACCGGCGCCCCGGGCCGGAGGGCAGCACTGCGCCGCCGCTGGTGATCCTCGGCGGCATGACGCAGACGCTGTCGAGCTGGGGCGGGCAGGTGCGGCCGCTGTCGGGCCAGCGGCCGGTGATCGTGTACGAGGCGCGCGGGCAGGGGCAGACGCGGCTCGACCTGAGCGACGTGACGCCGCCGGTCCACGTCGAGGACTTCGAGCGCCTGCTCGACGCGCTCGGCGTGGCCGGGCCGGTCGACCTGTGCGGCTTCTCGTTCGGCGGGCGGATCGCCCTGGCGATCGCGGCGGAGCGGCCCGAGCGGGTGCGCCGGCTGGTGCTCTCGGGCGTCAGCGCCGGCCGCGGCGCGCTCGGTCGCGTGATCGTCCGCGCCTGGCGCGAGGCGCTCAAGACCGGCGACCTCGAGGCGCTGGCGTGGATCAGCCTCGGCGACACTCTCGGGCCCCGCTACCTCGAGGCCAACGAGGCGGTGCTCGCGGCGTTCGTCACGGCGACGGTCCAGCGCAACACGTACGCGGGGATCTCGGCCCTGTTCACGCAGACCTTGAACGACGCCCCCGACTCGCCGTGGGCGCCGCTCCGGCTGGCGCCGCGGGTGCAGGCGCCGACGCTGCTGCTGGCCGGCGCGCTCGACCGCCTGGCCCCCGCCGGCGAGCTCGACGCGCTGGCCGCCGCCTTCCCGGCCGGGGCGCGCGCCGAGGTGCTGCCCGACGTCGGTCACACCGTCGCCATCGAGGCCGCCGAGCGCTGGCGCGCGCTCGTGCTCGAGTTCCTGGCCTGAAACACATGGCGTGAAGGACATGTTCTTCGGGGCATTATGAGCGGCAACACTTTCGGCCATGTCTTCCGGGTCACGACCTTCGGCGAGTCACACGGCGGCGGGCTCGGGGTCGTCGTCGACGGCTGTCCGGCCGGCCACCCGTTCCCGCACGCGCGGATCGCCGAGCAGATGGCGCGCCGGCGCCCGGGCCAGGGCAAGCTGACGTCGGCGCGCCAGGAGGCCGACGCGGTCCAGGTCTTCAGCGGCCTCGACCCCGAGACCGGGCGCACCCTCGGCACGCCGATCATGATGATGGTCGGCAACAGCGACGCCCGCAGCCACCACTACGACGACCTGGCGGCGCTGTACCGGCCGTCGCACGCCGACTACACCTACGACGCCCGCTACGGCCTGCGCGCGGTGGCCGGCGGCGGGCGGGCCTCGGCGCGCGAGACGGTGGGCCGCGTCGCGGCGGGGACGCTGGCGGAGGACCTGCTGCAGGCGCTGCACGGGGTCGAGATCGTGGCGTGGGTGGCGGCCGTCGGCGACGTCGAGCTGCCGGCGATCGACGAGGCGACGCTGACGCGCGCGCAGGTCGACGCCAGCGCGGTGCGCTGTCCCGAGGGACATGTCGCAGAGGCCATGACGGCGGTGATCGAGGCGGCGCGCAAGCAGGGCGACACGGTCGGCGGGGTGGTCCGCTGCGTGGTGCGCGGGGTGCCGGCGGGCTGGGGCGCGCCGGTGTTCGACAAGCTGACCGCCGACCTGGCCAAGGCGATGATGAGCCTGCCGGCCAGCCGCGGCTTCGAGGTCGGCGACGGCTTCGCGGCGACGAAGCTGCGCGGCTCGCAGCACAACGACCCCTTCGTCAAAGACGCGGAGAGCGGGCAGATCCGGACCACCACCAATCACTCCGGCGGGATCCAGGGCGGGATCAGCAACGGCGAGGCGATCCGCCTGGCCGTGGCGTTCAAGCCGGTGGCGACGATCTTCCAGCCGCAGCAGACGGTGAACCGCGCCGGCGAGGCGGTGACCTTCCAGGCCCGCGGGCGCCACGACCCGTGCGTGCTGCCGCGGGCGGTGCCGATGGTCGAGGCGATGGCGGCGCTGGTCCTGTGCGACCACATGCTGCGCGCCCGCCTGGCGACGATGGACGGGCTGCGGCGATGACGGACGAGTCACCCGAGGCGCGCCGCCGGGCGTTCCGCGTGGTCTCCGGGGGCGAGACGCGGCCGGCGCTGCCGCCGGGGCCGATGGTGATCGACGCGCCGCCGGAGGCGGTGGCGAGCGAACCTGTCTTCATGGACATGCCCGGAGGGCCACGTGTGCTGGCGCCCGGAGCCCCGCCGTCGCCCGGGACTGCGCCGCTGGAGATCGCGCGGCACCTGCGGATGGGCGAGGCGCTGGTGTGGTGGGACGCGAAGGCGGGCTACGACCTGCGGCCGCTGGCGTGGATCGGGGGCATCAGCGCGGCGGTGCTGCTGGTCGCCAGCCTGCTGGCGCCGGAGTTCTGGGACCAGCCGTTCGCCGACCTGTGGCGGCCGATCGCGGTGCTGCTGTCGCCGATGCTGCTGTGGCTGGTGCGCGAGCAGTTCAGCCAGCGGGCGATCCTCGTCACCGACACCGCGATCCTCGAGGTGCCCCGCCGCGGGGAGCCGCAGCGGCTGCAGTTCTCGGCGGTGCAGCGGGTGAGCCGCGATCTGCTGACCGGCGGGGTGGTGCTCACCGGCAAGCTCTCCAAAATTCGCGTGCCCGCGAGCCTGGTCGACCGCGCCCGCGTGGCGATCGCGTCGCAGCGCAAGGGTGCCCTGCGCAGCCAGGCGGAGCGGCCCGACGACCCGCTCCGCTTCATGGGCTAGGCCGCGGAGCGCGGTCGGGGAGCCGACCGGCGAATGATTCGCGGCAGCCCTGGGGGCACGCGCGGAGCTCGGTTCGACGGTCGTGGTATGAGGGCTCGTGGCCGAAGACGAAGCCCTGCCGGGGCGCAAGTATCTGGTGTGGATCTGGGTCGCGCCCTCGCGCTCGGTGATCGCCGACGTCGTCGGCGCGATCGCTAGCGACCCGGCTCGACTGGAGCGCTGGCTCGACGCCGAGGCTCGTACCGCGCTCGACTTTCGCGTCGGCCTGGACTTGGCAGGTCTGCAGCAGGGCCGCGACGCGCAGCTGCGGGCGCTGTTCCGCGAGGCGCTGCCGGACGTGACGGCGGCGACGCGAGGGGCGATCGAGGCCGCCCTCGCGCGACCCGGTTACTTGCCGATGCAGCCGATCGGGGCGGCGTACGTGCAGGAGGTCGCGACTGCGATCGGCGAGAACCCGCGCAATCGCAAGCCGCCGACGCAGGCCCCCGCGGCGGGCTTGCTGGCGCTGCGTGTGCTCGAGGCCGGCGGGACCGTGCGCGTCACGCCGCCATGGGTGGAGGGGCCGTCGGTCGTGTCCACTGCGACGGTCCGCGCGCTGCTTCAGGCGCTGCGCGGCGACCCGCGGCTGTGGGCCAAGTGGTGCAACCTGTGCTCGATCCACCGCGGCTGGGCCAAGGGCTTCAGCAGTTGCGCTCACGAGGCCGCAGCGGCGTTGTCCGAGAGCGAGCGACCCGCCGTGCTCGCGTGGTTGGAGGAGCGCGAGTGGTGGTCGACGCCGGGGAGCTGTGCGCTGCGCGGGAGCGTGGTGCTGCAGACGTTCACGAGCGAGGTGACGGAGCGGGCGCTGCTGCGAGGTCTGTAGGCAACTTTCGTTCTTTCGTCCGGGCAGCGGTGCGGGGTGGCTCGATGAGTCTCATGGGTGACTCTCGACCCGCGGCTCTCGCCATTCGCCGGGGCGAATCACTGAATACGACATGCGGTCGCTCGACCGGACTGAACGATGCTGGCCGCTCTCCGGTAGCCGAACGGGGCGATGTGGATCAGAGAGAGGAGCGAAGGCTTCCACGGATGTAGATGTCCAAGGTTTGTTCGCGGTGGCGCGATGGCGAGCAAATAGGCTAGAACGCGTCTCACTTTTACCTATTTTATAATGGCTTCGCGCCTTGACGCCTGGACAAACCTTTATCAAGATCGAGGACCATGCTGCTGCCTCGCCCGTCCTGGCCTCTGCCGTTGCTCGTTTTTGCGCCGCTCGTGTTGGCGGGCGGCTGCAATCGCACCGGCGATCCGCTGATTCCGGAGACGGTGTTCGGGCACTGCACTTATAAAAATCGGTTCTCCGACCGGACCGAGTGCCGTGAATACCGCGGCGACCGCTGGGACGAGGCGGGGGCGAGCGCAGACTGTGGTGAATGGGGCGCGGAGCTCGAGGGCGGGGCGTGCGAATACGAGGACATCCTCGGCGCCTGCGTGCTCGGCGATCCGGAGCGGGTGATCCGCGTCGTCGTGCCCGGGGCCGACGCCGGTGATTGTCGGCAGCAGGAGCGGGGTTGCGAGATCTTCGGCGGCGGGATCTTCGTGCCCGGGCCGGTGTGCGGCGGCGAAGATCTGCCCGACCCGGTCGAGGGCAACGTGTTCCAGTGGCCGGTGCTCGAGTGCAAGCAGCCGCTGGACGGCGAGCCGGCGGGGCAGGGCGAGGGCGGCGATGTGTGCACGTGGTCGATGATCTCCGGCTGCACCGAGCCGGGGCGCGACTTCTCGGCGTACGCGTCGTGCGACATGGTGCGGACGCAGCGGCCGTATTCGGCCCAGCCGACGCCGCAGCCGGAGGTCGAGGACCCGCGGCTGGGCGATGCGGCCTACGCGGAGGAGCTGGCGTGGGTCACGGAGCAGGTGTCGGCGTGCGCGTGCGTGTGCTGCCATCAGACGAGTTTGACGCCCGACGGGGCGGCGATCTGGGACCTCGAGGCGCCCGGCAATTGGATCAACACGTTCACGCCGTACGGGCTGGCGTTCGCCGGCGGCTTCCTCGATTCGTCGCTGCTCGGGGCCTATCCGGCGGCCGAGAACAATGGCTTCGACCGCGCGAGCACCGGGTTGCCGACGACCGATGCGGAGCGCATGCGGGCGTTCTTCGCGGCGGAGCTCGAGCACCGCGGGATGGCGCCCGAGGACTTCGCCGACGCCGACCCGACGCCGGCGCCGTTCTATCAGCAATACCTGTTCGAGCCGCAGGCGTGCGCCGAGGGCGAGGGGGTGGCCGCCGACGGGACGATCACGTGGGAAGGCGGCAGCGCCCGCTACGTGTACGTGCTGGCCGCGGACGCGCCGAACCCCGGGGTGCCGCCGAACCTCGACCTGCCCGAAGGGACACTCTGGCGCGTCGAGGTGCCGTGGGACAGCTCGACGATGCCGAGCCGCAGCGTCCGCTACGGCGAGCTGCCCGAGGGGGCGCGCCAGGGCTTTCCGAAGGATGGCTCGCCGCCGGTGCTGAAGGCGGGGAGCACGTATTATTTGTACGTGCTGGCCGACATCGGCGTGCCGATCACCCGCTGCCTGTTCAATTTTTGATCATGGGTAATCCGCGAGCGCCGGGCCCGGGACGGGGGCGGCGCTCGTTCGTGGGGCGGGGCGTGATTCGGGTGCGGATGATCGTCGGGCGCTGCTTGCGAGCGAAGCGGGATGCGTGCGTCGGCAAGCGCGCGGTGGGCTGGTCGCTTCATCGACGAGTTGCTGCGCGTTCGGGCGCTCGCGCCTCGCCCGGAGGCTCACGCGAGGCGAACTGACGCGCCTGTGCCCGGTACGGTCGGCGTGCCTTCGCGCTGGCCGCCCGCTCGCTCGCGCCGCGGGCCACCGCGTAGGGGCCGTGGGAGGTCGCGCTCGAGCGGGCGAGGCCGGCGACCGTCGCCTGTCTGCGGGGGTCGCGGCTGGAGGTGGAGCCGATCGGTGCGCTGTGAGCGGATCTCCGGCGATGCAGCGCGGCGAGCGGTGCGCCGCTCGTCGCTGAGCGGAGAGCCGCGATGTGGCGGTGGTGGCGGCGATCGGGGACTGCAAGGCGCCGGTGGCTCACGATCGGCCAATCGCTGCCTGCAATGCCGGCGAGGCGCGGCGAGCGGCGCGCTGCTCCTGCGAATGCGAATGTGAATGAGGCCGGCGGGCGGGCCGCCGTGCGATCACCATTGATGGATTTTTGACATCGTCGGTGATCGCGTCGAGGTCGCTGGCGTAGCCTGCCGAGGTCGGTGATGCCCCCCGTCCGCGCGCGCGCCTCCACTGCTCCCGCCTCTCGCGGCTGCGCGCTCGGGCATGTTTTAAAGAACATGCTTTATAGGACATGTCCCGTGCTGTTGTTCGGCTGCGTCGAGACGGCCGAGACGCGCGGGCGGCAGGTCGAGGTCGAGGCCGACGCGGGGCTGGGGATGTGCGCCGGGACGCTCGAGCACATGGACCGCTTCGTGGAGCGGTTCGCCGAGGAGATCGGTCTGCCGCTGACGGACGAGCCGTGGATCACGTTCCGCTGGATGACGCCGGAGCACTACGCGCGGCGCAACCCGTGCGGGGGGATGCCGGCGTGCGCGGTGGTCCGCACGGTCTACGCCAGCGAGATGCCGCACGAGCACGAGCTGATCCACTCGGCGGCGAGCGACCTCGGGCTGGCGCACCCGTTCTTCGTCGAGGGGCTGGCGATGGCGTTCGAGGGCGGGGCGCGCGACGCCGAGCCGACCGACGACGAGCCGCTGCCGGACGCGGAGGTCGAGCCGGCGCCGCGGGTGCTGGCGGCCCTGCGCGACCGCTCGACCTGGCTGCCGGGCGAGTACTACTTCGTGGCCGGGGCGTTCACGCGTTATTTGATCGATCGCTTCGGCCTGCGGCAGCACCTCGAGTTTTATCGTCGCACCTGGTACGCCGACCCGTACCGCGCGCTGGCCCGCGAGTTCCGCTCGGTGTTCGGGGCGACGCTCGAGGACGTGGTCGCCGACTTCGAGGCCGAGCGCGCGGACTGCCACTATTCGGCGTGGCGCTTCAAGCTGCTCGAGTGCGAGGCGCCCGAGGTGACGTGGGACGGCGACCGGCTGGCCCGCCACTTCACCCTCGACTGCGACGACGCGGCGGCGATCGGCGAGGCCGGCGTCCACGTGCGGACTGTCCACAGCTTCGAGGTCGCCGCGGCCGGGCGCTTCCGGGTCGAGCTGCGCGGCGATCCGGCGGTGCGCGCGACCTTCGGCAGCTGCGGCGGCTGCGAGCGGGCGATGCTGGCGCGCCTGCACGTCGGCGAGGTGCAGGAGCTGGAGCTCGCGGCAGGGCAGTACTTCCTGCGCGCCGAGACCGACGCGCGCGAGCCGGTGACGTTCGGGGTGGTGATGGAGCGGATCGGCGAATGAAATGGCGGATCGTGCTGCTGGCGGCGCTCGCGGCCGGGTGTGAGCTGGCCTCGGAGCAATGTTCGATCGACCAGGTGTGCGCGACGCCCGGGGAGCGCTTCGGGGTCGGCGGGGGGGGCGGCGGGCCGGCGCTGGTGCGCGACGTCGACGGCGACGGAGCGGCCGAGTGGGTGGCGGTCAGCCCGAGCCTGGGGACGCTGACTGTCGCGTGGGGCTGGTCGGGCGCGGCCCAGACCTGGTCCATCGGCCAGGCGCCGGCGGGACTGGCGATCGCCGACGTCGACGGCGACGGCCGGCTCGATGTCGCGGCGCCGCTGGCGGGCGAGGGGGCAGTGGCGCTGCTGCGCGGCGCGGGGTCCGGGCAGCTGGGGCGCCGCGAGCGGGTGGCAGTGGGGGCGCGGCCGGTCGCGCTGGTGGCGGCAGATCTCGACGGGGATGGGGCGGCGGAGCTGGTGGTCGCCGATGCATACGATGGGGACCTCCGGGTGCTGCGCGCGGGAGAAGAGGGGATGGTCGCCGGTGAGCCGATCGCGGCCGGGGACGGGCCCACTGCGCTGACGATGGGCGACTTCGACGGCGACGGTCGGGTCGACGTGGTGGTGACGCTGGCGGGCGAGGGCGCGGCGCGGCTGTTCCTCGGGACAGGTGACGGCGGGCTGCGAGTCGCGGGCGACCTGTACGCCGGGGCCGGTCCGCGGCAGGCGCTGGCGGCCGATGTCGACGGCGACGGGGCGCTCGACCTGGCGGTGATCGACGACTTGCTCGACGAGGCGGCGGTGGTCCTCGGCGACGGCGCGGGCGGGGCGCGCGAGACCCGGCGGTGGCCGGTGCCGGCGGGCCCTCGAGACATGGTGCATCGGACAGGTCCTGAAGGACATGAACTTTTAATATTGTCGGCGCTGCAGCCGGCGTTGACGCGGCTGCCGCTGGCGACGCCCGGGCTGCGGACGACGATGGACGCGGGCGCGTGGGACGGGCTGGCGGTCGGCGACCTCGACGGGGATGACATCGACGAGGTGGTGGTCCGCGACGCGGCCGCGGGCGCGACTGCGCTGCGCGAGCGGCCGGGCTTCGGGTTCTCGCCGTGGTTCGCCAGCGACTGGCCGGACCTCGCGGGGCCGCTGGTGGCCCGCGACGTCGACCGCGACGGGTGGATCGATCTGGTGATCAGCGACGGCGAGCGCGGCGAGATCGCGCTGCTGCGCGGGCAGGAGGGCGGGTTCGCGGCGCCGGTGCGCTCGCCGGGGCCGGAGGACGCGGCCGCGCTGGCCCTGGCCGACCTCGACGGCGACGGCGTCGACGACGTGGTGACGTGGCGCCGCGCGGGCTACGTGGGGGTCGACGAGGCGCGGGCGGGCTCGCTGTGGAGCGCGCGGGGGGTCGGCGAGCGCTTCGAGTCGCCGGTCGAGTTCGCGTTCGCCGGCGACCCGCGGCGAGTGGTCGGGTTCGACGGCGACGGCGACGGCCGCAGCGAGCTGCTGGCGCTGCAGGCGGCGTTCGCGGCGACGCCCTCGACGGACAGCGACGAGTCGGGGGCCGGGCTGTTGACGCTGGCGCTGACGGACGACGCGTTCGCGCTGGTCGACAAGTCGATGTCGCTCGAGTTCGCGGCCAGCGAGGACGTGATCGTCGGCGATCTTTCAAACGAGCACGTCGGCGACGAGCTGCTGCGGATCGGGAGCGGGGCGGAGGGGCCGGAGATCGTGGTCGAGAGCCGGAGCTCGGGCCGGCGGTGGGTCGCAGGGACGTTGCCCGCGGGGCGCACTCTCGGGCTGACGCGCGCCGACTTCGACGCCGACGGGATCGCCGACCTGCTGGTCTGCCGCGAGGACGGGCTGATGCTGGCGCCGGGGCGGGCGTGGAACGCGTTCGCGCCGGCGGTGCCGGTGTCGCGCGCGCGCTGCGACGAGGTGGTGGTGGCGGAGCTCGACGGCGACGGGCGGACCGACGCGATCGCGCTGACCGAGTGGCTGTTGCAGCCGGTGGCGACGGTGCAGCTGGGGCACGCGCTGCCGTGGCTGCCGCAGCTGGTGCCTGCCGGGACGACGACGGCGAGCAATCGCCCGCGCGCGCTGGCGGTGGCCGACTTCGACCGCGACGGCGCGCCCGACCTGGCGGCCTCGGGGCTCGACGGGCTGCAGGTGCTGCGCGGCGGGCCGCAGGCGGTGCTGGTGCCCGACCGAGAACGCGTGCTGCGGGCGGCCCAGGCGGGCGGGCTGCAGCTCGGCGACGTCGACGGCGACGGCCACGAGGAGGTGGTCGCGCTGGGCCGCGGCGGCGATGTCGGCCTGGGCAGATTTAACAAGATAACAGGTGCTTTGGGATATGTCCGATACGACATGTTCGATGGGGCAGATGATGGGGCGGGCGAAGAGGTGCGGGCGCGCGGGCTGCTGCTCGATGTCGACGGGGACGGGGCGGGGGAGTTGCTGTGGGCGCTCGCGGGGGACGAATTCGTGACGGAGCTGCGGCGGGCGCGAGGCGAGCGGTGGGAGCTGATGCGGGCGCTGCCGTTTGCGATCGACGCGAGCGGTCCGCTGCGCGCCGGGGACGTCGACGGCGACGGTGACGCCGATCTGGTCTACCTCCATCAGGCGGGCATGCTGGTGACGCACGCGGGCGGGCCCGAGGGGCTGGCGGAGGGGACGAGCGGGCCGTTCGTGGTCGAGGGCGCGATGGGGCCCTGGCTCGGCGACGTCGATCGCGACGGACGGCTCGACGCGATGCTGCTGTCGTGGGGCGGCGGGGCGCACGTGTATCGAGGGGACGGGCGCGGCGGGTTCGCGGAGGCGCCGCAGACGTGGCCGATCGGGTGGAGCTCGGGCCCGCTGGTCACCGGCGATCTCGACGGCGACGGGTACGGGGACCTGCTGGTCGCGGCCGGGTACGACGGCGGGGCGACGCTGCGGGTGTGCCACGGCGGGGCCGACGGGCCGCGCGGCGATTGCCGTGACCACACCCTCGGGCCGCAGGAGGCTGCGATCGGCGGGCTGGCGGTCGAGGACGTCGACGGCGACGGGGTGACCGACGTGCTGGCGGTGCTGGTCGCGGGGACATCTCGCCAGCTGGTGTTCGGCCGCGGCGGGACCGAGCTGGCGCTGCATCACAAGTCGTTGCCCGACGGCGGGTCGGAGACGACTGCCGACGGGGTGCTCCGCCGGGCGCGGCTCGACGACGACGGGGCAGAGTGGGTGTACGTCGACCGCGAGGGGCTGACGCGGCTCGGGGTGCGGGCGCGGTGAGGCGGATGTTCTTCGGGACAGGTGGCCGCGAGGCGCCGCTCTGCGCTGATTCACATGTCCTCGGGGACATGCTCTCGCGTCAGCAGCTCTGAGAAAAAATGTGGGCGCGGTCGAGGCGGCCGACGTGGAGGTCGAGGTCGGGGACGAGGATGTAGAGGCAGCCCGAGTCGCCCCACTCGAGGCCGTCGCCGGCGCTGTCGATCTGCAGGAGCAGCCGCCAGCCGCGCGCCGGGGCCGGAGGCGGGGGCAGAGAGGCGTCCTGCACCCAGTCGGGCCAGCCGAGCAGGCGATGGGTCGGCGGCCGGCGCAGGGCGCCGCGGGCCTGGAACCACGCTTCAAAGGTGACCTCGTCGTCGTCGTCGGGAAAACGGACGCCGGCGAGCGCGGGGTCGTCGGTGTCGGGCAGGGTCTGCTCGAGCTCGAGGGTCAGCGGGCGCGCGCGATGGCTGACCTTCGGGTCAGGTTCACGGCGCAGCGGCTCGTCGAGGGTGACGATCCGGAGCGACACGTCGGTGTGATCGTCGGCCTCGCCCTCGCGGTCGTGGAGGACGTGCAGCAGGCCCTGGCGCGGCAGCGGCAGCCCGGGCAGGTGCGCGTGGGCCCGCGCGAGGTCGAGCTGCAGGACGAGGCTGCGGCGGCGGTAGATCGGGTCGGCCAGAGAGCGCGGGACGTCGGCCAGGCCGCCGAGCTTGTCCGCCCCCAGGGGCGTGTCGTCGACGGCGGGCGGGAAGCCGCTCGCGTGGCGCATGCGCAGGGCGGGCAAGATCTGCTGCCGCAGCGCCGGAGCGACCGGCGTGAGGTCCGGGAGGGCGAGGAGGTCTTCGATGTCCTTCAGTCCGTCGCCCATCGGCGCGCGGACGATACGCGGAAAAACCGGGGCGTCACAGCGGCGAATTCGAGCCGGCGGGGGCTCGCCGGTGCGTGATCGATGTGTCCCAAAGGACATGTAGAAATGGTCGATCAGACAGGTTCTTCGAGCCAGGTCGCGTCGGGGTGCTCGCCGAGGCGTGGGGGGCGGCGGTAGTGATCGATCGGGGTGCGCGAGAACACGATCGGATTTTTTAGACAGGGGGTGCGGCCGTCGTCCATCGCGGTGAACAGGCCGCGGTGCGTGACTTGTGGGTCGGCGGCCACCTCGGCGAGGTCGCGGATCGGGCCGTGCGGGAACTGCGGGGTGGCGGCGGCGAAGATCTGCAGCCACTCGTCACGTGTCTTTTGGGACAGGCGTTGCTCCAACCGCGCGACCAGCTCGGCTCGGTGGGTGACGCGCGCGGGGTTGGTGACGAAGCGGGGGTCGACGGCCCAACCTGGTTCGCCGAGGGCCACGCACAGGCTGGCGAATTGCGGGTCGCTGCCGACTGCCAGCATCAGTGGGCGGTCGGCGGTGGCGAAGCTCTGGTAGGGCACGATGGTCGGGTGGGCGTTGCCGAGGGGGCGCGGGACCTCGCCGGTGCACAGGAAGTTCATGGCGATGTTGGCGAGGCCGGCGACCTGCGTGTCGAGCAACGCGAGGTCGATGTGCTGGCCGAGGCCGCTGCGGCTGCGCTCGAGCAGCGCGGCCAGGATGGCGACGACGGCGTAGAGGCCGGTGCCGAGGTCGGCCACTGCGACCCCGACCTTGGTCGGATGCTCGGCGTCCTGGCCGGTGATGCTCATGAGCCCGCCGAGGCCCTGGATGAGCGCGTCGTAGCCGACGCGGCCGGCGTCGGGGCCCGTCTGGCCGAAGCCGGTGATGCTGCAGTAGACCAGGCGCGGGAAGCGGGGCGCGAGCGCGGCGTAGTCGAGGCCGTGGCGGGCCAGGTCACCGACCTTGAAGTTCTCGAGCAGCACGTCGGCGTCCGCGAGCAGGCTGAGCAATACGTCGCGGTCGGCCGGGCGCTTGAAGTCGAGCACGCGCGAGCGCTTGTTGCGATTGCAGGCCAAGTAGTAGGCGGCGCCGCCCTCAAAGTCGGGCGGGCCCCAGCGGCGCGTGTCGTCCCCGAGAGGATGTTCGATCTTGATCACATCTGCCCCGAGATCCCCGAGCAGCTGGGCGGCGCTGGGCCCGGCGAGGATCCGCGACAGGTCGAGCACGCGCAGGCCGGCGAGCGGGAGGGCGGCTTTTTCCATGGGTCGGAGGATACTATCGGCGACCCGCACGGGAGGCGAAAGCGTATGATGGGAGCCGAGCTGTACTTCGGGACAGGTGGCGTGGAGGCGCGGCGATGACTCGCATCGTGCGGGCACTCCATCGCGCGGTGCGGCTGCCGGGGCTGCGAGCGCCGCACGACACGTTGCACGCCCGGGTGTTCTACCCGGGCAGGCTGACGGGCACGCCGGCGGAGCGCGACCTCGGGGCGGTCGAGGCCGACGCCGACGCCGGGCCCTTCCCGGTCGTGATCTTCTTGCCCGGGGTCAACGTCGGGCCGGAGAGCTACCGCTGGCTGGCGCAGGCGCTGGCGGACCGCGGTTACGTGTTCGTGACGTTCTCGTACGTCGGCGAGCTGCGGCCCGGCGAGCCGGGGGTGATCGGGCTCGGGCCCGGGCTCGACGCGTCGCGCCTCGGGCCGGACAGCTTCGGGCACGCGCCGACGTCGACGACGATCGGGCCGTTGCTCGACGAGCTGGCCAGGTTGCAGTGCGAGGGCATCCTCGCCGGCTTGCTCGATCTCGAGCACGTCGTCCTCGGCGGTCACTCCGCCGGCGGCTGCGCAGCGCTGCAGAACGCGGCCTTGCGCTATTTCAACAACCTCTCGGCGGCGTTCGCCTACGCGGGTCATGCGGGGGCCCTCACGGCGCTCGGCTGGGCGGAGCACTCGCTGCTGCCGCTGCCGGGCGAGGTGCCGCTGCTGCTCCTCGGCGGTGAGCGCGACGGGGTGATCGCGGCCAGCAGTCACCGCTACGGGTCGTCGCCCGCGGACGCGTTCGCCCTGCTCCGGCGCACCTTCCATGAGGCACTGCCCGGCGGGCGTGGGGACGCCCACATGTTCCTGCTCGCGGGGGCCAATCACTTCTCGTTCTGCCACCCCGACGATCCGACCACTGGGCGCTCGTTCCTCGATCACCGCGCGACGGCCCCGGGCGACGCGCTGCGAAACTTCTTCGTCGAGGTGATCTCGACGTTCCTCGACGCATATGTCCGCGAGGACAGCGAGGTGGTGGAGCAGCTCGATCAGCTGTCGGGGCACCCGCTGGTGCTGCAGGCGGGGCGGCGTTGAGTCCGACGTGAGGGCCCACGCAGCGGGCCTTTCGGCGGAGGATTCGTCACAGCGCGGCGGCCCGGCCGCCGTGGTTTGCCGGCCGCGGCGGGCTCGTGCTACGGTCCCGCGCACCATGGCACGTACAACGTTTTATTCGCTGCTGTCGCTCACGCTGGCGGCGTCGCTCGGCGGCGCTTGCTCCTCGGAGATCGACGGCAAGCCCAAGGCGCAGGTCGAGGACGTCAAGAAGACCGAAGCCAAGGCCGAGACGAAGACCGACGCGCCGGCCGCGGCTGCGCGCACGTTCAAGCTCGACAAGACGGGCAGCTCGGTCCAGTTCGTCGGTGCCAAGCTGACCGGCGACCACAAGGGCGGCTTCGAGGAGTTCGAGGGCGAGGCCAAGGTCGCCGGCGACAAGATCGAGTCGCTGCGCGTGACGGTGCAGACCCCCTCGGTCACCTCCGACGCGCCCGACCTCACCGGTCACCTCAAGAGCGCCGATTTCTTCGACGTCGAGAAGTTCCCCACCGCGGTGTTCTCGGCCAACGAGTTCCTGGCCAAGGCCGGCGAGAACGGGGCCACCCACGAGATCGGCGGCGAGCTCGAGCTGCACGGGCAGAAGAAGGCGATCCGCTTCCCCGCGAAGGTCACCGTCGACGCCCAGGGCGCGCAGGGCCAGGCCGAGTTCACGATCAACCGCAAGGACTTCAAGATCGAGTACCCCGGCAAGCCGGACGACCTGATCAAGGACGAGGTCCTCCTCAAGCTCGACCTCAAGTTCAAGGCCAGCTGAACGTAACAGCGTTCACTCGCGGCCTCGTAGCGATGTCACTATCGTCACCGCGCGGCCTCGTGGTATCAGGCCGCGCATGGCCAAGAAGCTCGCCCTCGCCGCGCTCCTCCTCAGCGTCGCCGCGCTGTTCCTGCCCCTCCGCTCGCTCATCGGTATCACCGAGGGCCTGTTCGCCGGCGACTTCAAGAACCAGGGTCTGGGCTTGATGCTCACCGTACCGTCGATCCTGCCGTCGTTCTTCGGCGTGGTGGTCGGTCGCAAGGGCTTCGCCCGCGGCCTCGGCGTGCTCCACCTGCTGTTCGGCCTGATCGGCGTCGGCCTGTGTTACTTCGCCACGACCCGCCCCGCGGGCGTCCAATTCGAGGTCGGCGGCTACATGGCGTTCGTCGCTGCGGCCCTGGTGCTGGTCGCCGGCTTCGTCGGCCTGGCCAAGCCCGAGCGCCGCTGAAGGATGGACATGTCCGAGAGGCCCGGTGCCTTCGGACATGTCGTAGGCGCCATGAACCAGACGCCATGAACCAGGGGGCATGTCCTGGCGGACATGCCGACCGGCGACTCATGGCTGGTGCTTGGCGTCGTGCTTCGAGTCGTGGTTGTCGAGCGCGGCCTGGGTCCGGGGCTCGGTGATCGTCAGGTCGAGCGCGAGCTGCCAGCGGCCGGCCTCGTCGCGGCGCCACAGCCGGAGGTAGCCGCCTCGCTCGGCGGGGACGTTCGGTTTGATGGTGCGCGTGGCCTCGCCGTAGACGTAGCCGAGGTCGCCGGCCGCGGACACGCCGTCGCCGCGGCGGGTGTAGGTGAGGACGTCGCTGCGGGCCAGCAGGGCGGTCTGGACCGCGTTGGCGCCGGTGACGGGGAAGCTGCCCGGAGGGAACCAGCGCAGGTCGGGGGCGGCGGCGGCCAGGAGGGCGCGGCCGCCCTCGGCGGTGACGCCGGCGATCAGCCCGTCCTCGGCGGCGCGCAGGCTCTTGAGCTCGGCGGCGCGATCGGGCGAGGTGACGGGCTCGCGCGCGGGCGCGTGGGTGAAGCGGTCCGGCAGGTTGAGCGGGGGCGGGTGCGCGCTGCCGCCGTCGACGACGAGGCGCCAGCGCTCGCCCTCCTTGCGCCACACGCTGACGTAGTGGCCGTGCTTGACCTCGCCGCTGTCGCGCTGGTGCGCCTGATAAGGACCGGTGGTAAAGCCGAGGTCGCCGGAGGCGGCGATCTCGGCGTACGCGGGCTCCCAGGTCAGGCTGAAGCCGGCGGGGCTGGCGAGCGCCTGCGTGGCCGGCTGCGGCTCGGGGCGGAGGAGCACTGCGTCGGGCGCGAGGTTGCGGGTGAAGCCGTCGACCACCCCGAGCTCGGCGACCTCGCGGCCGAAGTTACGCTCGGCGCCGACCAGCGGCATGACGTGAGCCTCGGGCAACTTCTCGGCGCAGCCCCCGAGCGCGACGGCGAAGACGACGGCGATGACGCGGCGCACGGCGATCTCATAGCACGTAGATCGACCGCCCGGGGCCGGCGTTGCTGGTCCTCACCCCACAGGAGATCGGCATGCGCTTCATCGTCTTCGCTTCGCTCTTGCTCTGTTCCACCACCGCCTGGGCCGCGCCCGCCGCCCGCACCGACGCAGAGGCCGACGAGGCAGCCCTTACCCTCAAGAGCAAGAAGGGCGCCACCCAGCTGTACGACTTCGAGAACGACACCGTCAACAGCAACGCCCTCAAGCCCGATCACGAGGGCGTGCAGAGCCGGACGGCGCGCAAGTGGGAGAGCATGATCAAGGTGCGGGTCCACTTCATCCCGCAGATGCTGCAGATGGCCCACGACGTGTGAGCCCGAGCCGCCTGGTCGATCGACCAGGCGGCTCTCTTTTTATGGGCGGCGCGCGGCGATCGGCGCGCGCGCCGAAGCTGGTCAATTGACCAGGCGGGCCTTGTTGCGGGCCTCGGCGGCGCGGGCGGCGATCAGCTGGCGGTCGTCGGCCATCGGCGCGAGGCTGAGGTAGTGGTTGAGGTCCTCGGCGGCGGCGCGGTAGGCCCGGCGCTGCAGCTGGCATAGGCCGCGGTCGCGGTACTCCTCGGCGGCGCCGGGGCTGAGCAGGAGGATCCGGTCGCTCGCCGCGAGCGCGCGCTCGAGGTCGCCGCGGCTCAGGTGGACGCTCTTCAAGTTGTTGAGCATGCGCACCAACAGCTGGCGGCCGCCGACGGGGCGCAGTTGATTGCGGTCGAACTCGATCCGGCCCTGGGTCTTCTGCCGCAGCATCACCCGGCACTCGTACTCGGTCAGCAGGCGGCCGCCGTGGAACGGGTCGATGTAGAGCTGCGGGAGGTCGAGGTCGACGGCGAGGAAGTGGGCCGGGAAGCCGACCCCGGCGACGCGCAGGCCGACCCGCCGGGCCAGCTCGATCAGCAGCAGGGCCAGCGAGATCGGCAGGCCGCAGCGACGGTCGAGCACCTGGTGGAAGTAGCTGTTGCGCGGGTCGTAGTAGTCGGACTCGTTGCCGTGGAAGCCGAGCTCGCGGAACACGAAGGCGAGCAGCTGGTCGAGCCGCTCGCGCGCGGTGTGGTCGGGCAAGAGCCGCGCGCGCAGGGTCGCCGCCAGGTCGTCGAGCCGGGTCAGGTAGTCCTCGACGTCGACCGGCCCGTCCTCCTCGGCGCCGATCCACAGCGCCGTCTCGCCGAGGTCGAGCGCGTGATCGGGCGAAGCCGCGAGGCGGCTGAATTGCTGGCGGGCGTGGTGTTGGCGAGCGTCCATCCCGAAGCGCTGCGATCACGATAACTCACAACCCCGGCGCCGGCCGCGACGGGCGGTGTGAGGGCTGCCGCATGGACCCGCGAACGAGTGTCCGGACACGTCGGCCGGCGCTTCATCGGCCGCATCGGGGTCCGCGCCGGGCCCGGCGTGCGGTATACCGCTCGCGGACGGTCATGCGTTTCCACGAGACGATCCACGGGGTCTACTTCGACGACCTCGACGCCTTCCACATCCTCCACAACGCCCGCTACCTGCTCCTCTTCGAGCACGCGATCGGCTCGTTCTGGCGCCGCCTCGGCTGGGCCGGGGTCCTCGACTTCAACACGAACCCCGACCAGTACCACCTGGTGCGGGCGAATTCCCTCGACTACCAGCGCCCGGTCATCGGCACCGGCCAGGTCAGGGTGCGCGTGTGGGTCGAGCGGCTCGGTCGTACCAGCCTGACCTTCGGTCTGCGCGTGATGCCGCTCGACGAGGACATCGAGCACGCGACCGGCCGCCGCACGGTGGTCCGCGTCGACCCGGAGACCAAGCGCCCGTGCGCCTGGACCCCGACCTTCCGCGCCGAGATCGCGCCGTACTGCGCGCACATCGAGGCCGAGGCAGGCCAATGAGACATGTTCTGAAATGCATGTCCTGGGGGACATGTGTGATGGGGCTGGTGATCGCGCTGGGCTGCACGCCGCGCGACTTCGCCCGGCGCGAGCTGCTGTGGCCCGAGGGGGCGCCGGGGGCCAAGGGGACGGCCAAGGCCGACCAGCCGGAGCTCTTCTACTATCTGCCGCCGCCGGGCAAGTCGAACGGGGCGGCGGCGATCGTGGCGCCGGGCGGGAGCTATGCGCACACCGGCGGGCTGCGGCCGGAGGCGTTCCCGACGGCCCGCTGGCTGAGCGAGCAGGGCTTCGTGGCGGTGGTGCTGCGCTACCGCGTCAGCGGCGACGGCTATCACCACCGCGACTTCCTGGCCGACGGCCGGCGCGCGGTCCAGCGGGTCCGCTCGCAGGCGGCCGAGCTCGGGGTCGACGCCGGCAAGATCGGCTTCGTCGGCTTCTCGGCCGGCGGGCACCTGGCCGGCTTCGTCGCCACCGCGTGCCCGAAGCAGGGCGATCTGACCACGAGCCTGCCGATCGAGGAGACATCGTGCCGGCCCGACTTCATCGTCATGGTCTATCCGGTGGTCACGCTCGACGACCGCTGGGCCCACCAACGCAGCAAGCGCAGCATGCTCGGCGAGGAGCCGGCGACGCCGGCGCTGGTGCAGGGGCTGTCGCTCGAGCAGCGCGTCACCGCCGACACGCCGCCGGCGATGCTGGTCCACTCGCGCCACGACAAGAAGGTGGTGTTCCACAACAGCGAGCTGTACGACGAGGCGGCCCGCGCCCGCGGCGCCTCGTCGCGCCTGCACCTTTACGACGACGGCCGCCACGGCGTCGGCCTGGCCCAGCGGGCCGGGATGCCGAAGATGGCGACCTGGCCGGCGTCGATGCTGAAGTGGCTGCACGAGCTCGGGGTGCTGACCGCGAAGTGACATGTCCTCCAGGGCATGCTCGAAGGGGCATGCTCGGAGGACCATGACCGCCCGAGCGAGCGAACGCCCGGCTCGGCGGCGACGCCGAGCGTGGCGTGTCCTTGAGAGCATGTCCCGGAGGCCATGCTCGGACCGGTCAGTCGGCGAGCGCCAGGGCGGGGGCGGCCGCTCGTCGAGCAGCTGGCGCAGCGGGACTGCGGCGCTGTAGCGGTGGCGGCGGACGTGGGCGCCGGCGCAGGTGAGCACGGCGTCCCAGCGGCGGGCCCACAGCTCGGCGTCGATGCCGTCGCGCACGCTCTGGACCAGGGCGATCTCGAGGCCGCTGAGGCCCTTGGGCAGCCATGACACTTCGGGACATGTCCCGGAGGACCGGTAGGCGCGCTCGAACTTGTCGAGCTGCTTGCGCTCGCCGGCCTGGCTGGCCTCGAGATCCGACATCACGACCACGGTGGTCCGCTCGGGCTCGCGGCGGACCGCGGGCAGGTCGGCGAGCTTGGTGAAGAAGGCCAGCAGGGAGGTGCCGGGCTTGGGGGTGTAGCCGGCGACCTGGTCGCGCCAGCCGTGGATCCGCACCGCCCGCTCCTCCTGCAGGCGGGTCCGGCGAGCGTCCTCGCCGGCGTTGAGCTCGCCGACGCGCCGGCTCTGGGCGACCTCCAATTGCTCGAGGCACTTCTGCTGGAACAGGCTGTCGGGCTTGCAGCCGTCGCACAGCACCGGCTCGGCGGTCCAGCGGGTGCCACCCTCACCTGGCTCGAAGGGCATGTCGGGGGTGGTGGAGCGGTCGCTGCGGTCGGTGATCAGCAGGACGCCGACGCCCGACTCGGGGCCGAGAGTGGCGGCGTAGGCGACCGCGGCGTCGAGCTGGGCGTCGGCCAGCTCGCGGTTGCTGCCGCTGCGGTCGACGCCGAACAGCAGGTTGCGAGCGGGGCGCTCGTCGGGGGCGCTGGTCGGGCCGAACGCGGCGTAAGTCTTGCCGAGGCGGGCGATGCACGGGGGGCGCCAGTCGTCGCGGGCGGCCGCGGGCTGCAGACCGGACTGCCACCACAGCAGGCCGCCGAGGAGGGCGCCGCCGAGCAGCAGGCCGCCGAGGGCGGCGAGGGGTTGAAGGTGGCTCATGGGACAGCTCCGATCGGGGACTCAGGGTGAATCAAGGGACATGTCTCACGGGACACTTCCGGACATCTGCAGCGGGGCGTGCGGCGGGCTCGGCGGCTCGTCGGCGGCGCGCATGACCTCGGCCGGGAGGGCGAGCGCCTGGGCGCCGTCGTCGTGGCCGAGGATCGTGGCGATGACGTCGTCGAGCGCCGACCAAACGCCGACCAGCAGGCCGACGGCGAGCACGAGGACGACCGCGGGGGCGCCGACGGCGATCGCGGCCAGCCACACGAGGGCGAGCACGCACAGCCGCGGGAGGGCGGAGATCAGGCGCAGGACGCCGAGGCGGGCCAGCCAGCCGTCCATGGCGCCGACCAGCAGGCCGCCGGTGTGGGCGGCGACCCACGGGACGGCGAGGCCGAAGCCGATGAAGATGATGTTGCTGACCATGACCGAGGAGCCGACCAGGCCCTGCTCGGCGAGCACGAGCCCGCGCGAGGCGGCCAGCGCGGCGTCGAAGGCCGAGGCGCCGCCGAGCACGAACCACCGCAGGGTGCTGCCGGCGCCGCGGATGGTGTCGAACACGCCGAACCACACCTCGAGCACTGCCTTGAAGGCGGCGACCGCGACGTAGAACGACCACTCGGCGGCCTCGGGCGAGAGCATCCCGAACAGGTCGAAGCGGTACGGCGGCTCGGGGAAGACGTCGCGCAGGAGCAGGGTGGTGAGGACGACGTCGAGGGCGGTGAGGCCGAGGCCGGCGACGAGGGCGATCCGCTCGCCCAGGCGCATCGGCGGGGCCTGGGCGTCGCTCGAGGGCTCGCGCGGCCACAGGCGCAGGCTGAGGCGCCACACTGCCTCGCCGGCTCCGACGAGCAGGCCGCGCAGGCTGCGGTGCCAGCCGAGCTGGACGCGGCGCAGCAGGGCGCCGAGCAGGAGGAAGCCGAAGGCGAGCAGGGCGAACAGGCCGGCGCCGCGGATCGCCTGGCTGCCGGCGGCGTCGGTCGGCGGCGGCAGCCACACTGCGAGGCCGAGCACACACAGGCCGGCGAGGCCGACGGCGAGGGTCAAGGCCCGCGTGCGCCGCTGAGAGGAGAGGTGGCCGGGCGGGCCGGCAGGGCTGGTTGGCATCGAGGTCATGGCGGCGAGTCCTCCGGCCGCGTGCGGCCCGCGCCCAGGCCGTCACGCGCGCGTCGTCGGCGAGCTGTCCCATCGGACATGCTCTGAAAGTCATTGGGGTGCCGCGGCTCACTGCGCGCGGCCGGAGCTGTCACGCGCGAGGCAGTGGCGGTTATTCCCGCGGGGCCGAGGCGCGGGTGTGTGGGGACGGGGAGCGACAGCGCGGACAGGTCGCTCGCAGCAGCTCAGGGCCGAGAGCGAGGGACGGGGCAGCTCGCGGCTCGCGAGCGCGGACGAAGGTGGTCGAAAGGACAGGTCGCTCGCAGCAGCTCAGGCTTCGTCGGCTTCGCCGTCGGGCACGGCGGTCATCGGCGGCAGGTCGAGCCAGTCCGGCGGCGGGCGCATGCGGGCGGCCCGGCGCTCCTGCAAGGTGGCGATGACGCGCTGCAGGGTCGGGTCGTGCCACGGGCGGTCGTCGAGGCGGTGGCCCTTGCCGAAGTTGCAGCGGGCGCAGGCGATCGCGAGGTTGGCGATCGCGTCGGTGCCGCCCTGCGAGCGCGGGACGATGTGCTCGATGGTGGCGGAGGTGAGCGGCGCGCCGTCCTCGGTGAGGGTGTGGCGGGCGTTGCAGTGGATGCACTTGCCGGTGAGCACGGCCCGGCCGTCGCCCGCGACCGCGCGCTCGAAGGTGCGGTCGGTGGCGGCGCACCACAGCAGCAGTCGCTGGGTCCGGCGCGCGCTGCCGCGGGCCTGCTGCGGTCTCTTCATGGCGCCTCGATCTTGGCCGCGCGCAGCTCCTCGAGGAGGGTCGGCAGCAGGGTCGGGCCGGAGGCGACGACGTCGGCGCAGCCGATCTGCCACGGGGCGCCGTCGAGCCGGCAGATCTGCCCGCCCGCCTCGCGCACCAGCAGGGAGCCGGCGGCGACGTCCCACGGCTGCAGGTGGTACTCCCAGTAGGCGTCGAGCCGCCCCGCGGCCACGTAGGCGAGGTCGAGCGCGGCGCTGCCGGCCCGGCGCACGCAGCACACCTGCGGCACGACGCGGCAGAACTCGGCCAGGTTGTCGTCGCGGGTGGTGGCCCGCTGGTACGAGAAGCCGGTGGCGATCAGCGCCTGCTGCAGGCGACCGGCCTGCGAGACCGCGAGGGCCCGCCCCGGCCGCGTGTTGCGGTCGAGGCGCGCGCCCTGACCGCGCACCGCGACGAAGGTCTCGCCGCGGATCGGGTCGTGGATCACGCCGAGGCGCGCGCCGTGCTGGTCGCACAGCGCGATCGAGACGCAGAAGTGGGGGAAGCCGTGGGCGAAGTTGGTGGTGCCGTCGAGCGGGTCGATCACCCAGCGCAGCTCGCCCGGGCCCGGGAGGACCGTGTACTTCGGGTCATGTCCGGAGAGACCGGACTCTTCGGCCAGGAACGAATGGTCAGGATGAACGCTGCGCAGGGCCTCGATCACGACCGCCTCGGCGGCGCGGTCGGCGGAGGTGACGAGGTCGATCGGCGACGATTTGGTCTCGACCTCGAACACGCCCTCGAAGTGGCGGAGGAGCACCGCCCCGGCGGCGTGGGCGGCGGCTATCGCGAGCGCGAGCTCCGGGTCGTGCATGCCGCCTACGTAGCACAGCCGCCGGACCCGCCCGACGCGCGCGGCCGGGGCTCGCGGCCGATCGCCGGCGAACGCGGCGGCCGAGAGCGCACGTCGCCGCGGCGGCACGAGCCCTCGTCTCGGCGTGGGGTGCGCGGCAGCGTCGCTGGCTGAAGGGACAGTCGGCGCGCGCGGCGGGATCGCGCGCGGTGCGCGAGTCCGGGCTCCAGCTCGTGGGCGTGCGCGCCGCCCGACGTCGCGCGGCCGCGCTGCCAGGCGCAACCTGGTCTGTTACGCTCGCGCCGGTGGTCAAGCAGTTCGATCCGCTCGACAAGACCTTGCTCGGCGACGTGACTGCGACGCCGACCGCGGCCTCCCCGGGGCCGGTCCCCGTGTCGGGCGAGCTCTACGCCGGGCGCTACCGGGTCGAGCGGTTGGTCGGTCGCGGTGGGATGGGGGCGGTGTACCGCGCCGTGGACGCGATGGTCGGCGACGTGGTCGCGCTCAAGGTGCTCGACATCGAGATCACGCGCGCCCCGGACCAGCTCGAGTGGTTCCGCCGCGAGGTCCGGCTGGCGCGCCGGATCACCCACCCCAACGTCGCCCGCACCCATGACATGGGCGAGGCCGGCGGGACGCACTTCATCACCATGGAGTTCATCGAGGGCACGACGCTGCAGGACGTGCTGCGCGTGCGCGAGGACGGCGAGCGGCGGCGCCTGGCCTTGGAGCCGGCCCGCACCGCGCGGGTGATGCTGGCGGTGTGCGAGGGCCTGGCGGCGGCCCACGCGGCGGGGGTGGTCCACCGCGACCTCAAGCCGGCCAACATCCTGATCGAGAACACCGGTCGCGTGGTTCTCACCGACTTCGGCATCGCCCGCGCGCTGACCGACGAGGGCGGACGCACGCAGGGGCTGGTCGGGACGCCGCTGTACATGTCGCCCGAGCAGGTCGCAGGCAAGCCGGTCGACACGCGGACCGATGTCTACGCCGTCGGCCTGATGCTGTTCGAGATGCTGACGGGCGCGCTGCCGTTCGCCGGCGACGGGCGGGCGTCAGGGCCGGTGTCGCCGCTGACGGTCGCGCTGGCCCGCCTGACCGAGCCGCCCCCCGACCCGCGGGCGACGCGGGCCGACCTGCCGCCGGCGCTGGCCGAATTGGTCCTTCAGTGCATGTCCCAAGAGCCAGGTGAGCGGCCGGCCGCGGCGGCGGTGGTGGCCGAGCGGCTGCGCGCGTGGCTGGTCAGCGTCGGCGAGTCGGCGGCGCCGCAGGCCGGGGCGCCGCTGCTGGCGGCGATGGCCGCGGCAGCCCACCGCGAGGCGACGACGATCGTCGGGACCGGGGCGGTGCTGACGCCGCACTCGACCACGCCCCCGGCCGTGTCGACGCTGGCGAGCGGCCGCTCGAACGCGACGTCGGGCGGACCGTCGGGGGTGGCGACGAACGTCGGGCGCTCGATGCTGCCGACGTCGGCGATGCGCTCGCTGGCGCCGGTGCCGTCGACCGAGCGAGCGCTGGCAGTGCTGCCGTTCCGCTACCAGGGGCCGCCGGACCAGAGCTACCTCGGCGACGCGCTCAGCGACGAGCTGATCGACGTGCTGTCGCGGACCCGCGGGCTGCGCGTGCTCGGCAGCGGGGCGACGGCGCAGTACCGCGACAACCGCGACCCACGAGCGATCGGCACGAACCTCGGGGTCGACGCGGTGGTCGACGCGACGGTGCAGTGCTCGCCGTCGCAGATCCGCGTGCTGGCCCGCCTGGTCGAGGTGGCCACCGGGACGCAGCTGTGGAGCGACCGGTTCGAGAGCCGCATCGAAGACGTGTTCGAGATGCAGGACCGCATGAGCAAGCGGATCGCGGAGGCGCTCCGCGTCGAGCTCAACACGGTGGCGGCCCGCGGCGACGCGCCGGCGGAGGCGGTGGCGCTGTACCTGCGCGCGCGGCGGAAGATCACGAGCCTGCACATCCTCGGCGAAGACGGGGCGATCGAGCTGCTCGACGCGTGCATGCAGCTGGCGCCGGAGTTCCGCCCGGCGCTGGCGAGCTACGCGATCGCGTGCATGCGCGCGTGGTTCCTGCCGGCGTTCTCGGAGGCGCCGGCCGACCGCGACTGGGCAGCCGAGGCCCGCCGCGCGCTGGCGCGAGCGCTGGCCGACGCGAGCGACCTGGCGGAGACGCACCTGGCGAAGGCGATGCTCGCGGTGCAAACCGGGGAGTGGCGCGACGCAGTGCAGGCGCTGGTGAAGGCGCTGGAGATCGCGCCGACCTACGCGCACGCGCACCAGTACCTGGCTCAGCTGCAAGTCGAAGCCGGGAACACCCGCGAGGGGGTGTCGCGCGCCCGCCTGGCAGTCGACCTGGAGCCGCGCCTGTTCGTCGGGCTGTTCGACGTGGCCCGCGTCCACGCGCTGCGCGGAGAGCTGGTCGAGTACGAGGAGATCCTCCGCCGCATCGAGGCGGACGCCCGCTACCGCAACCCGACGACGCAGATCCGCCTGCGCGTGGCGGGCTGGTACGGGGACCTCGACCGCGTCCGCGATGTGCTCGACTCGGTCCGCGACGAGGTGATGGTCGGCTTCGCGAAGTTCTCGGTCGGCTACGCCCGCGGGCTGCTCGGGGAGCTCGACAAGTCAGAGCTCGACGCGTACGTGCTCAGCATCGTGGCCGACGGGGTGAGCCCGCGCCTCTACACGCTGATCTGCCAGCTGGCAGTGGAGATCTACTGCGCCCGCGGGTTCTATGACGACGCGCTGGTGTACTTTCAGAAGGCGGCCGACTCGGTGCTCATCGATGTCGAGTGGGTCGACCGCTGCCCGTCGCTCAAGCCGATGGCCAACCTGCCGGGGTTCGGCGAGGCCCGACGCAAGGTGAAGGCGCGGGTGCAGTCGATGTGGAGCGTTTAATAAAGAATTTCGGTACATGTTCTCGGGGGCATGTTCTCGGGGGCATGTTCTGCGCGGTGAGTCGGGTGGGCTTGCTTCGCAAATTGCCGACTGCGCCTCGCGGGGGGTCCGGGGAAGGTCCGGCCGCGAGTTAACCGGCGGGATGGACGCTCGTTCCTCGCGCCCATCTCGCCTCTAATTCGCGGCCGGCCCTTCCCCGGACCCCTGGCACGGCTGCAGCCGTGAGAGGCCGACGCGCCGCTCTCGGCTCCGATGATGCATGCCTCCGGGAGGCGACAGGGGGCGGCTGTTCGACGGCCAGGGCTGGCCGCCGAACATCCGCCATCTCGCGTCCTTTCGGCGCGTCATTCTTCGCGCGGGGCTGCTTCTCGCTTCGATGCGAGGCGTCCTGTGGGACAGGTTCAGTCGAGCGTTGCTTTGCACGCTGCAGCCGTGAGGGCCGAGGCGCCGCCGCGAGAGGAGGATGATCGTGGGCGGCGCGTCACGTCGCTACGACGACTGGTTCGCGCCGATGTGAGGTGTCCTCTGAACCAGGTCCGTCGTTGGGTCGGGTCAGCCGCCGGCTTCGCACTGGTCGGGGCCGAAGCCGAAGCAGGCGCCGAAGCTGCCGCGGCTGTTGCAGTGCTTGATGCACACGGCTCCCTCGCCGCATACGTCGCCGCCCCAGCCGAGGCAGGTGCCGCCGCCGTCGCGTGAGATGCAGCGGCGGGCGCAGGCGGCCGAGGGGCCGCATACGTCCTGGCCCCACATGGTGCAGTCGCCGTGGGTCGAGCGCGTGACGCAGCGCTGGGTGCAGGCCATGCTGGGGCCGCACGCGTCGGGGCCGTAGGCCATGCAGGTGCCGTTCTGGGCCCGCTGGATGCAGTGTTTGGCGCACTTGTAGCGGGTGCCGCAGGCGTCGCGGTCGTAGGCGAGGCAGGTGCCGTCGGTGCTGCGCTCCTTGCACCGCACGGCGCACGCGTAGGCCTCGCCGCAGGCGTCGGCACCCCAGGTGTGGCAGTCGCCGTAAGTGCTGCGGACGGCGCAGTCCTTGGCGCACACGGCGTCGGCGGCGCAGAAGTCCTGGCCGTAGGTGACGCACTCGCCCTGCACGTCGCGGCCCTCGCAGGCGAACACACAGCGCAGCTGATCGGCGACGCACGAGCCCCGGGCGCACGTGAAGCCGCTGGGGCAGTCGCCAGGCTTCTGGCAGTTGCCGGCGCGCGAATCGCCGACCGGCGCGACACCGACGAACAGTCCGAGGAAGAACGCTGCCACCAGAGAGAGGCGAGGCACCACGCGTGGAGCGTAGCAGGCGGCAAGCCGGGTTCACGCGACGAGCGATGACGCGCGGGTTACACGCGGCCGTGCGCTCCGCGCGGTCTTCTCCCCGAAGGCGCGCGCGAGCATGGAGCGCGTCGTCGCGGGAATACGGCGAGCGAGGGCTTCCGCCAGAAACTCCTGAGATGGTAGCTGCGCACCCGAGGGGCCGACGTGAGGGCCGAGCGGGCCTTCAGCAGTCAGTGGACCGTCGAAGGCGCTGCGGTGTGGGGCCGGGCGGGTCCTTTTTGGCATCCAGTGGAGCGTCGCCGGCGTTGCCGTGGGGACCACGGGTCCTTCAACAGCCAGTGATTGTCGAGGGCGCTGGTGTGTGGGACCGAGCCGCCCTTCTTAGCATCAGCGGATCGTCGAGGACGCTGCCGCGAGGGCCGGTCCTTGGGGAGCCGGTGGATCGTCGACGGGCGTGCTGCCGTGGGAGCGGGTGCTTGGAGCCGCGAGTGGATTGCTGCCCGGTGTGCCGGGCGCCGCCGTCAGGGCAGGGTGACCGGGACGACCCAGGGCCACGAGAAGGCGATGAGGTCGAACCACATCAAGCAGATCACGACGAGCAACATGAGGCCGATGATTCCGCTCGGATAGTAGCCCCAGTGCCGAGTGTGTTGATACTTCGGCAACGTGCTGAGGAGCAAGATCGCCAGGATGATGACGAGCCAGAAGCCGAACATGGCAGTGTCTCCGGGTCACGCGGGGACGCGGATTCGTCGAATCATCGACGAATCCCAGGTCGGCCGACGAGGTGAGGATCACGGCGACGGCGGTTGAATGACGATCTCGACGCGGCGATTGTTGGCCCGGCCCTCCGCGGTGGTGTTGCTGGCGACCGGTTGGGTCTCGCCGAGGCCGCGAGCTTCGATGCGATCGGCGGCCACTCCGTGTTCGACCAGGAAGTCGCGGACCGCCTGCGCGCGCGCCTCCGACAATTGCTGATTGAGCTCCGCGCGGCCCTTCGAATCCGTATAACCCTCGACGATGAAGTGCGCGCCGGGATCGCCGGCCGCCAGGGCCTCGGCCACCTGAGTGAGGCGCGAGGTCGCCGAGGGCAGCAGCTCGGACTTGCCGCTGGCGAACAGGACGCTGCCCGAGAGGGTCACCACTGTCCCGCGCGGCTCGCTGCGGACCGCGGCGATCTCGGCCAGAGCGGTGATCGCCAGGGCCGCGCGCTGCTCGGCCTCGGCTCGCAGCTCCTGCTCGGTCGCCAGCTGCGACGCATTGGCGGCGTTCTCGGCCTGCTCGGCGGCGAGGGCCTCGCGCGCCTGCCACAGCTCCGCGTTCCTGGCGGCCTCGACGTGATCGGCGGTGCGGCCCATCACCAGGGCGAGCTCTGCCTTCCGCGTGGCGATGTAGGCGCGGTCACGCGTCTTCGGGGAGTCGCCCTCCACGACGTACGAGCGCTCGGCCCGCGTCAGCGAGCGACGCGCTTCGTCGAGCTCCGCCGGCGTCTCCTTCCGGGTGGCCGGATCGGCGGCGGCTTGTTTATACGACGCGCGGGCCTCACGGAGCTCCTCCGGGATCCGGTGGGCGCAAGCGGTCGGGACGATGAGCGCTGCGAGAACGATGAGCCGATGGTGTGACACGATTGACCTCCGCGAGGATGAGGATCAGTGGGTCGGCGCCGCCGCACCGGGAGGCGTCGCCTGTTTGGCCGCCCGCCGGGCCTCGTGCTCGCGGACGAGGGCGATCGCCAGAGCCGCGTCGCTCTCGGCGCGCTCCGCCATGAGCTGGGCCCGCCCGTGCTTCCTGTTGACGATCAGCGCCCGCGCCCAGGCGACCTCGTGCTTGGCAGATTCCAGGGCCTGCGCCGCCTCCGGCACCTGCGACGCGCCGAGCTTCTCCGCGGTGTTCACCGAGGCGATCGACGCGGCCAGCTCTTGCGACTCCGGTGCGGTCGCGCATCCGGCCGCGAACATGACGAATACGAGGCTGAAGAATGTCGCTCTCATATGAACTCCCCCGACAGGACTCGACGGAGTTCACTATGACATGAGCGCGATTGCAATCAACCGGACCCGACGACTGCAAATCTCGCCCACCGAATTGCTGCGAGAGCGAGCGGCCGAGCCACGGACTGCACATTCACCGCCCGCCCGCCCGCGCGCTGCGAAGTGAGCTCTGCCGGGCCCGAGGTTTTCATCCTCACCCGGCGGGCGGACAGCGAGGCGCCTGACGAAGCCGCGGCGCGTCGAGGCCGGGCATGCCGATGGACGGAGATACGGCGTCGTGCAGGCAGATCTGGAACGAGGGCGGGCAGCGGGGGCGCCGGACGAAGCAGCAGGTCATCGAGGCTCGGCGAGTCTGGCCGATGAAGAACCGGGGCTGTGCAGGCGGAGCTTCAACATGGACGATGTGTGCAGCGGAGCGCCTGACGAAGCAGCGTGTCGTCGAGGGCCGGCGATGCCGATGGACGGAGAGACGGCGCCGTACAGGCAGATCTGGAACGAGGGCGGGCAGCGGGGCGCGTGATGAAAGCCCGGCGAGTTTGGCCGATGGAGAACCGGGCTGTGCAGGCGGATCTCAACAGGGACGATGTGTGCAGCGAGGCCCCTGACGAAGCAGCGGCGCGTCGACACTCGGCGAGTCTGGCCGATGGGAAAACTGGTGCCGTGGGGGCCGCTCACGGACCTGAGCGGTGAGCGTACCGAGACGCGCGGCGAGTCTGGTTGACGGGGAGCCGGCCTCTCACGGCTGCAGCCGTGCCAGGGGTTCGGGGAAGGGCCGGCCGCGAATTAGAGGCGAGATGGGCGCGAGGAACGAGCGTCCATCGTGCCGGTTAACTCGCGGCCGGTCCTTCCCCGGACCCCCCGCGAGGCGCAGTCGGCAATTCGCGAAGCGACGATCCACGATCGCCGCGATTCGATGCCCGGACCGACGGATGCTCCAGACGCTGCAATCGCGGCCGGCCTTCCCCCGCCGCGAACGCTCCAGATGATGCAATCGCCAACTACGGTGGGGAGTGCCGTGGCGAAAGCACGGCACTCTCAGCCCGACACAGCCGGGACAAACTCCGCGAGCTCGACGGGCTCAGGTCTGCGGCAATTGAGCCACCGGCGCCGCGGCCAGGGCGGTCGCGTCGCGCTCGCGCAGCATCTCCGCGAAGCGGCCGTCGTACATCGCCCGCAGCTCGCGGTTGAGCTGGCGCGGGTCCAGGTCGCGGCCGGCCGTCTCGATGACCGGGAAGAACTCGACGCGGAACGCTCCGCGGCGGTCGGGCACCTCGTACCACGGCTGGTGCTTCATCAACATCGGCGGGTTCACCGAGATGAACGCCGGCACGATCGGCACCCCTGCGCGCACCGCAGCCTCGACCGCGCCGCGGCGGAAGCGTCGCATCTTGCGCTCCCACGAGCGCGACGCCTCCGGGAAGATCACCAGCGCGTGGCCGGCCTGCAGGTGCGCCACCATGCGGTCGACCACCGCCGGCATGTCGCCGTCTGAGCCTGCATCTTGCGACATGTCCGAAGAGCCATCCGTCAGCGCCGCCGTGCGGTCGGTCCCTGGGATGTGGCCGGCGTAGCGCATCAGCACGCGCAGCATCCACGAGCTGTACCAGCTCGGCTTGACCACCGACGACAGCCCGGGCGCCAGGCCCATGAGGATCAGGGTGTCGATCAGCGACGGGTGATTGGCGATGACGACGTAGCCGCCGCCGCGCGGGAAGTCGGGCGGGAGCTCCGGGCGGGCGAAGTCGATCAGCCGCACCATGTGCAGGATGTCGATGAAGCGGCGGTAGATCGCGCAGATGATCCGCTCGATCCGCCGTCGCTTCTCCTCCGGGCTGCCTGGCCACAGCGCGAGGATCGGCAGTCCCACCCAGCCGGCGACGCAGCCGAACGCGAAGAAGCCGACGAACGCGAGGCCGGACACGGGGATGCGCAGGAACTTGGGCACGCGAGACTGCCTGATGGGCCGGGGGATGAGGCGCGAGGGGCAAAGGCGCGCCTCGCCGGGCTGGGGGCCCGCGGCCGGTGTCAGTCGACCCGGCCGAGGATGAGGCTCGTGTTGACGCCGCCGAACGCGAAGTTGTTGCTCATGATGATGGCCGGGCGGACGTCACGGACCTCACGCACGTAGTCGAGGTCGGCGCAGCGGGGGTCGACCTCGACGAGGTTGCGCGTCGGCGCGAGGAAGCCTTCGCGCAGCATGGAGATCGAGAAGGCGGCCTCGATCGGCCCGCAGGCGCCCATGGTGTGGCCGGTGTAGCTCTTGGTCGAGGACAGGGGGACCGGGCGGCCGAACACCTCGCGGGTGGCGTTGCTCTCGGCCACGTCGCCGATGTCGGTGGCGGTGCCGTGGGCGTTGACGTAGTCGATGCGGTCGGGGCCGAGGCCGGCGTCGCGCAGCGAGCGGTGCATCGCCTCGCGCATGCCCTGCTCGGACGGGGCGGTGATGTGGAGGCCGTCGCAGTTGGTGCCGTAGCCGAGGACCTCGGCGTAGATCGTGGCTCCGCGGGCCTTGGCTCGCTCGTACGACTCGAGCACCACGGTCGCGGCGCCCTCGCCGACGACCAGGCCGTCGCGCTTGGCGTCGAACGGCCGCGGGCTGAGGTCGGGCCGCTCGTTGTAGTTCGTCGAGGTGGCGAACATCAGGTCGAAGGTGACCGCGGTCGTGTAGTGCATCTCGTCGGCGCCGCCGGCGATCATGACGTCCTGCAGGCCGTACTTGACCGCCTCGTAGGCGGTGCCGATCGCCTGGGCCCCGCTCGCGCAGGCCGAGGTCACCGGAACCACCCGGCCGCGGACGCCGAAGAACTGGGCCAGGTTGGCGGCGCAGGTGTGCGGCATGAACTTGAGGTAGCTGGTCGACTGCAGGCCCTTCATGCTCTGGGTCGTGAGCAGGGTGGTGCAGAACTCGGCCAGCGCCTCGGACGAGCCCGAGTTGGAGCCGTACGACAGGCCGGTGGCGCCCGAGCCGAGGGTCTCCTCGTCGAGCCGGGCGTCGGCCAGCGCCTGCTCGGCGCTGTAGGCGGCCAGCAGGGCCACGCGGCCCATGGTGCGGGTCTTCTTGCGGTGCCAGCGACGCTCGAGCTCGAGGCCGGTGACGACGCCGGCCAGGCGGGTCCGCATCTCTTCGACGCGGCCCCACTCCGGCTTGGCGACGATGCCGTGCCGGCCGCTGCGCAGCGAGGCGCTGGCCTCGGGAGGTTGTGGCCGATCGGGCAGACGATGCCGACGCCGGTGATGACGACGCGACGCGGGTTCATGGCGCGGGCTCCGAATTGTCACGGCCGTCGCGGCCGTCGAGGCGGGGGCTGCTGGATGTCCCGGAGGACAGGTCGCTGCCGGGTGTCCCGGAGGACAGGTCGCTGCCGGCCCCCGCGGCCGGCGAGGCGGCCGCGAACTCGGCCGGGTCGCCGCGCAGGACGGTGACTGCGCCGGTGGCCAGCCGCTCGTCGCCGCGCGAAAGGATGCACTGGAACTGCGCGACCGGGCCGCTGGCCCACTGTTCGCGGCAGTGGACGTCGAGGACGTCGCCGACGCCGAGGTGCGAGACGGCGAGCTCGAGGTCGCGGGCGCCCAGCAAGAGGCCGCGGAACGGCCCCGCGCCGCCGGCCCTGCTCTTGTAGGCGAACAGGGCGGCGACCGCCTGGGCGAAGTACTCGAGGGCGATGAGCGAGGAGACCCGCTCGCCCGCGACGAACGGCGCGCCCGCCCGCACCGTGGCGCGGCAGGTCACCGACTCGGCCTCGGCCGCCGTGAGCGCGTCGAGCAGCAGCATCGGCGGGCGATGCGGCAAGATCTCGTCGAGCGGCGGGAAGGCCACGGACCCGTCACTCCTGGGTCGGGGGTACGTTGGCGCTGGCGAGCTCGGACTCGACGAGCTTGACGATGTCCTCGACGGTGCGGATCTTCCGCGCGACCTGGACGTCGATCCGGCGTCCGGTGACCTCGTGGAGCTCGACGAACATGTCGATGGCGTCGATGCTGTCGAGGTCGAGGTCCTCGAAGAGCCGGGATTCGGGGCGGATGTCGTTCGGGTCGAGCTCGAAGCTCTTGACCAGGATCCCGACGATCCGATTGTAGATTTCCGCGCGCGTCATGCTGGGGGTCGTTCGGCGAATGGTACTTGCAGGGCCCGGGGAGGTAAAGGCGCTCCCGGGGGGCTCGGAGGGCCGTGGAGCCGCTGGCTCGGCGGCTCAGGCGAGGGGTTCTTGGAGCATGAACTCGTACAGGGGCAGGGCGGGGGCCTCACGCGTGGGGACGACCCCCAGCTCCTGCAAGATGGCGAGGCCGCGGTCGCGGGTGCCGTTGAAGATCGCCTCTGTGGTGCGCATCACCTGCCGCCGCGGCCGCGGCGCGAACATGTCGTCCATGAAGTCGACGAGGTCGAGCTGGTAGCAATACTGACCGAGGTTCTTGCGGTAGTAGCCGCCGCGGGCGTGCATCTCGCCCTCGATCTGCTTGAAGAAGCGGGCGAAGTTCTCGAGCCCCTGGAGCACGAACTCTTTGCGCCGCAGCTCGCTCTTCAGGTAGCGCAGGTCGAGGTGCTGGTCGGTGAAGAACGGCGCCGCCCACAAGTTGTAGTAGCAGGCGATGTCGAAGTCCCACTTGAGCTTCAGCAGCTCGTAGCTGCCGAGCACCGAGTAGAGGTCGCGGTACAGCAGCACTGTGGCGGCGAACCGGAACTGCATGAACTCGTCGTAGGCGTCCGACCGCTCGCGGATGTCGGCGCGGCTCTCGCCGGCGGCGTCGCGCGCGATCAGGTCGACGATGTAGTCGCTCTCGATCGAGATGAAGTCGCTGCCCGGGCTGTAGAAGGGGTCGGTGAAGGCGGCGGCCTCGCCGAGGAGGAACCACCGGTCCTCGCCGCGGAAGAACCGCTTGGTGCCGTAGGCGAGCTGCTTGTACGAGAGGATGTCGACGAGCTCGGCCTCGCCGCCGCGCAGCAGGTCCCACACGGCCTTGTGGCCCTTGAGGAACTCGAGGAAGCCCTCGGGCTTGCGCCAGGCGTCGCGGAACTGGGCCTTCTCGCCGACCCAGCCGACGCTCATCACTTCCTGGCCGAGCGGGATGAACCAGATCCAGTAGCCGGGGTAACAGAAGTGATTGGTGCTGAGGAAGCGAGCGGTGTTCTGCACGCGGCCGCGCCACTCCGGCGGGCCCATGTCGTCCATGTCGGCGTAGCCGCGGAACCGGCCCCAGACGGCGCTGACCGGCAGGTCGGTCGGGACGCGCAGGTCTTGATCGCGGGCGACCAGGCTGGCGCGGCCGCTGGCGTCGATCAGCCACTTGCAGCGCCACCGGGTCTGCTGCTCGCCCTCGGTGACGGTGAACTCGTGCTGGCCCGGGCCGGCCTCGCTGCTCGGCGAGAGGGCCAGGTCGTGGGCCTTGGCGCCGAGGTGGACCTCGACGCCGGCGTCCCGGTTCATGCGCAGGAGGTCGTTCTCGAGGCGGGCCCGGTCGAGCTGGAACGAGGGCAGGCGCAGGAGGTGGCGGCTGCCGAGCTCGGTCATGTCGTACAGCTCGGCGTTCTTCTCGGGGGTGTCGAAGAAGAAGCGGAGGCCGTTCTTGGGCAGCTGGTGCTGGTAGAGATAGGAAGTGAGGCCGAGCCGCCGGGTGAGGTAGTTGCCGGCGATCTCGACCGACGACTCACCGACCTTGAAGGAGCCCTCGGTGCTCTTCTCGAACAGCGCGACGGACAGGCCGGGGACCTGGCGGCGGAGTTGGCGGGCGATCAGATTGCCTGCGAGACCACCGCCCAGCACGGCGACGTCGACGGTTCGAACAGCTTCCACGAGTCCTCCGGGAGGTGATGACATAGCCGATGGACGGCGCCGGCGCTCAACCCTGCGATTCGGCCGCCGTGGCAAAGGTCATGACCCCGAGAGTGCAGGCCTGACCTTCGCGATCGATCTGGAAGTGCACCCGCGGCGCCGCCTCGCCGCGCTCGAGCTCGACGGTGAGCCCGAGCGCGTCGCCGGGGGCGATCGGCTGCTTGAATTTGAGCCTGCCGACCCGCGTCGGCTCGCCGAGCTCGGGCCACAGCGCGTGCACCCGGTCGAGCACGAGGGCCACCAGCTGGGCCACCCCGGGCAGCACCGGCTCGCCGGGGAAGTGGCCGGCGAAATAGAGCAGGTCGGCGGGGACGCTGACGGCGAAGGTCGCGGTCTCGCCGCCGGTGGTGCTGCTGCGCCGCACCAGCTCGAGGTCGAAGCGGTCGCGCATCAGCCGAGGTCGCCGAGGCCGATGACGTCGGCCATGGAGTAGAGGCCAGGCGCCTTGCTGGCCACCCACCGGGCGGCCCGCAGGGCGCCGCGGGCGAAGATCGCCCGGTCGAAGGCGCGGTGGGTCAGCTCGAGGCGCTCGCCGTCGGCGAGGAACATCAGGGTGTGTTCGCCGATCGAGTCGCCGCCGCGGACCGCCGCGACGCCGATCTCGCCGCGCTCGCGCGGGCGGGCCTGCTCGCCGGCCCGGTCGGTGCGCATCACGCCCTCGAGCTCGCGCCCGGTCGCCTTGGCCACGGCCTTGGCGATCCGCAGGGCCGTCCCCGAGGGGGCGTCGCGCTTGTGGCTGTGGTGGATCTCGAGCAGCTCGGCGTCCCAGCTCTCGCCGAGCGAGCCGGCGACGAGGCCGGCGATCTTGGTGAGGAGGGTGACGCCGACGCTGAAGTTGGCGGCGCTGACGATGGCGATCTCGCGCGAGGCGTTGCGCAGCAGCTCGCGGGTGGACTTTTGCAGGCCGGTGGTGCCGAGCACCAGCGGCACGCCGGCCTCGACGCAGCGGCGGATGTTGGCCTCGGTCGCGGGGGCCAGCGAGAAGTCGACGACGACGCTGTTGCGCCGCGGCCGCAGCTCGTCGACCACGGTCACGCCGATGTCGTGCAGCCCGGCGAGCCGGCCGGCGTCCTGGCCGAGCCCGGCGCCGCCCTCGCGGTCGACCGCCGCCTCGAGGATCATGGAGTCGCTGAGCACGATCTCGCGGATGAGAGTCTTGCCCATGCGCCCGCGGGCGCCGACGATGCTGATGGGGACGAGGCGTTCGGTCGTCATGGTGGTAGCGTCTGGCCTTTAGGACCTGTCTCTCAGGACAGGAGTCCGAGGGTGCGCAGGGTGTCGGCCAGCCCCTCGCGGGCGGGGCGGTCGAGCGGGACGAGCGGGAGGCGGATGTCGTCGGTGCAGCGGCCCTGGAGGGCGAGCGCGGCCTTGACCGGGATCGGGTTCGGCTGGCTGAACAGGGCCCGGGCCAGCGGGTAGTGGCGGTCGTGCAGGGCGCGGGCCTCGTCCCAGCGGCCGGCCGCCGCGGCGTCGCACAGGCCGGCGACCCACTGCGGGGCGACGTTGGAGGTGACCGAGATGACGCCGTGGCCGCCGAGCGCGAGGAACGGGAAGACGGTGAAGTCGTCGCCCGAGAGCAGGGCGAAGTCGCGGCGCCCGGCCAGCAGCTCGCGCAGGCGCGCGGCCCGGTTCAGGTCGCCGGTGGCCTCCTTGATGCCGACGATCTTCGGGTCGCCGGCCAGCTCGGCGACGGTCTCGGGCAGGAGATCGCAGCCGGTCCGCCCGGGCACGTTGTAGACCACCACCGGCAGGTCGCTGGCCTCGGCGACGGCGCGGAAGTGGGCGACGAGGCCGGCCTGGGTCGGCCTGTTGTAGTAAGGAGTGACCTGCAGCGTGCCGTCGGCCCCGGCGGCCTTGCAGGCGCGCGCGAGCTCGACGGCGTGGGCGGTGTCGTTGGCGCCCGCGCCCGCGAGCACGGGGACGCGCCGCCGCGCGGTCTTGACGGTCAGCTCGACCACCCGGAGGTGCTCGGCGGCGCTCAGGGTGGTCGCCTCGCCGGTGGTGCCGCACGGCACGAGGCCGTGGATCCCCGCGGCGATCTGCGCCTCCACGAGGGCGATCAGGGCGGGCTCGTCGAGCTCGGACGCGCCGCCGGCGGTGCGCCGCATGGGAGTGATCAGGGCGGTGAGTGCTCCGCGGAACATGAGCGGGCGGACACTAGCACAGGCTCCCAGGCGCGCGCGCGTCCGCGGGCGCGCGCGGCTCCGGAGGCGCGCGAACGTTGTGCGCGGCGCCACCCGGGGCGCGCGCGAGCGGCCCGGCGAGCGGCGGCGCGGCTACGGGCCCGGCGGGGTGGGCCAGGAGATCGCTTCGTGGACCGCGAGGTACTGCAGGCCGCCTTCGCCGAGGCGGGCCAGGCACAGGCTGGCGCTGGCGGGGCTCGGACGCGGGCCGCCGGCGATCGGGAAGGTGTGCTCGCCGGCGTCGGCGGGGCAGCGGGCCGAGGTGATCCACGTGCTGGTGCGGCCCGGCAGGGCCGGGACGGCGCGGAAGACGGCGAGGATCAGGTGCAGCGCGGGGCCCTGGGGGGCGTCGTGCCAGCGGACGACGACGCCGCGGCCGGGCTGGAAGGCGGCGTAGAGGCGCGCGCGCGAGCGCTGGGCCAGGCGATCGGCCAGCGCGAGGGCGTGGCCGTGCAGCGGATCGGCCGCGAGCACGCGGGCGACGACCCGGCGCGCCTGCTCGAGGTGGTCCTGCTGCATGTACAGCTGGGCGAGCGTGGCGCTGACGAGGGTGGGCGCTTCAGCCATGGTCGTCCTCCCAGGTGGCGGCGGCGCCGAGGACCGCGTGGGCCAGCCAGGCCGGGGTGAGGAGCGGGCGCGCGATCTCGATGTCGCGGGCGATCTGGGCCACCAGCGCGGCCGCGGAGGGGAACCGCTCCTCCGGGCGCAGGCGGGCCGCGAAGGCGACCTCGACCGGGCGGTCGTAGAGCGACTGGCCGAGGTCGACGTCGAGCGCGTGGACCTCGAGGGTCTGGGTCCCGCTCTCGCCGAAGGTCGGGTTTTGACCCAGGTTCATGACCGCGGGCCAGAGCTTGCCGGCGTCCGGGTCGGGGCTGACGAGCGCGAGCGCGCCGGCGTAGACGCCCGGCGGGGGCAGCAGCGGGTTGCGGACGGCGACGTTGGCGGTCGGGAAGCCGAGGCCGCGGCCGCGGCGGGCCCCGGAGACGACCGGACCCTCGACGCTGTAGGCGCGCCCGAGCATGGCGGCGGCGGCGGGCAGGTCGCCGCGCTCGACGGCGCGCCGGATGCCCGAGCTGCCGAGCTTGGCCTGGGTCGGGTCGGCGGGCAGGCTGACCTCGGCGACGACCTCGACGCGGACGCCGGCGGGGGCGAGGACGCGGCGCAGGTCGTCGGGACCGCCGGCGCGGCCGGAGCCGAAGCGGAAGTCGGGGCCGACGACGACGGCGGCGGGGCGCAGGCCGGCGAGCAGGAGCTGCTCGACGAAGGCGTCGGGGCTGGTGTCGGCGAGGGCGCGGGTGAACGGGAGGACGACCAGGCTGTCGACGCCGAGGGCCGCGGCGACGCGGGCGCGCTGGGCGAGGGTCTGCAGCCGCGGCGGGGCGCGCTCGGGGGCGAGGACCTGGGCCGGGTGCGGGTCGAAGGTGACGAGGGCGACCCGCGGGGCCAGGGCGGCCGCGCGGCGCAGGAGCGCCTGGTGGCCGAGGTGGAGGCCGTCGAAGGCGCCGATGCACGCTGCCGTGCCGGGAGGAAGGGGCGTGGGCTGCCGCAGGAGGCGCATGGCGACCGGCGGCGAAGCTAGCACGCGTATGAGGGCGCGGAGCGCGGGCGGCGCGGGGCTTGGCTCACGCGCGGGGGCGCGGGACGGCGTTGGCGGGCCGGTTCGCGGCAGGCGAACGGGGGTTTGTCGGGGCGCGACCGGTGACGTCACGGAGGCGAGATCGGGCAGTCGCGGGGACGGGGCTCGCGCGAGTGGGAAGCGGGGACGGGCGGCGGCTTGTGGCGAGAAGGTGTAGGGTTTCAGCATGCCGCGGCTGTCGCTCGGGCTCTGGTTGATCCTCGTATTCGGCTGCGGAGAGTCCGTCCGCGAGGTGTACACGCAAGGAATGAAGGCCGAAGGCGAGGCCGAGCGCGGGCCGTGCAAGCTGATCTTCGATCAGCAGCTCGGGCAGAACGTGATCTCCGCCGACCAGATCCAAAGCTGTCTCAAGGGCCAGGAAGAGGCGCTGGCGCTGTACGACCGGGCCTCGGCGCTCGGCCTCAAGGACCTCGACTTCGAGCGGACGCGCGAGCAGGCGCGCGAGCGGGCCAAGCGGCTGCAGGGCATGCTGTCGACGCTGCGAGAGCTCGAGCAGCCCGAGTACCCCGGCGGCAAGGCGCCCTGAGCGGCTCGGGGATCGGCCCGGGGCGCACGGTCGCGGTCGCTGGCCGTGCGGCCGGGATCAGGGCAGCGCGCCGCCCTCGATCCAGCGGACGATCGCCAGCATCTCCGGGTAGGGCAGGGGGGCGTCGGGGGGCATCGGGTCGCCGCGGACGCCGTGCAGGGCCTGGCCGTCGTCGTCGCGCAGGAGCACCTGGACGAGGAAGCTCTCTGAAGGGCGGCGCGGGACGACCATGGGGAAGCCGGTCGACTGCCGGCGGGTCGGCAGGACCAGGCCGGCGAACGCGTCCTGCGGCGACGACAGGTCGAGGCGCTCGTAGGCCAGGTCGTCGGGGTCGCGGTGGCAGCTGCAGGCGGGGTTGTTGCTGGAAAACACCTGCCCGGGGGCGAACAGGTCGGTCAGCGTCGGCGCCGGCGCGGGCGGGTCGGTCTTGCCGTCGTCGTCGGGCTCGCGGACGTAGAACTGCAGGATGTAGAGGGGGCCGCCGTCGTCGGCGACCCACCCGGGGGTGGTGACGTCGAGCTGCTCGCCGGCCCAGCCGACCGCGGAGGGGGCCAGGCGGACGCGGTGGAGCACGCCGGGGACCAGCGGCTCCTTGGCGCGCAGGGACACGACGCTGCCGGGGCACCACGGGGCGTCGGCGGTGCCGCTGCTCTCACCGGGCGGGCGCCAGGCGAACAGTTGCAGGTCGAGCTGGGTGTCGAAGGTGACGAGGCCGGAGCGCAGGGAGGCGTCGAGGTCGTCGAGGGCGCGCGGGTCGAGGGTGCCGGAGAAGCAGAAGTCGATCTGGGCCCCGGGAGGCACGTCCTCCGCCATGGGGCCGGGGATCGTCTCGAGGATCTCGAGCCGCTCGGAGATCGGCTCGAAGCGCGGCGTGTCGCTGACGCGGGTACAGGCGAGGGCCGCTGCGAGCGCGATCCCGGCGGCGAGGCGGGCGGCCGGGCGCGCGAAGAGCGGCCGCTGGCGGCGTGACTGCATCGGCTTGCAGCGTACCCGTCAGCGCCCAGGAGAGCCAGGAGCGACCGGGAGGCCCGGGAGGGCTTTTCCCCACGGCTCGCAGGGACTCGGCCGCAACCCCGAAACCGCAGATAAATCGCGGACAAATCGCGGATAAATCGCGGATCCATCGCGGACCCGTGTACAGAAGTCCCGTGCAGGGCGGCTCTGTCGGGGCCGTGGCGGTGGAGGTCGGCTTGTTGACCCTTTGCGCCGGCCCCTGGTATCGTCGCGGCGATTTCGGCAGTCGCCGCGCCCGCCCGGGCAACCCCGGCTCCATGGTCCCCTCGGGGCCGGGGCCGGATCTTACGACCCCCTCCAACCGACGCCTGCCACGATCTCGAACCAGGGAGCCTTCTGGTGCTGCGAACAACGCGATTCGTCAAGCTGATCCCCATCGTCGTCGCGGCCGCGTGTACCGCGGGCTGTGGACCCTTTGGGTACCTCAAGAAGGTGGCCAAGGAGTCGACCCGGGCGGTGGCGGACGCCGAGGCGGCCGGCGCCGAGGAGAACGCGCCCTATGAGTACTGGGGCTCGGTGACCTACCTGGAGCAGTCGAAGATCTTGATGGGCTACAGCGAATACGAGCGCTCGTTCGACTACGGCGAGCGCGCCAAGCAGCTCGCCGAAGAGGCGAAGAAGAAGGCCGAGATGCGGCGCAAGGGGCAGATGGACCAGCGCGCCGAGGGTGTGGCCACCCCCGACGAGGTGCCGGCCGGGACCACCGGCGACGGCAAGGCGGCCGGTGACGGCAAGGCGAGCGGCGACGCGAAGGCGAGCGGCTCGACGGGTGCAGGCGGCGCCAAGGGCGAGGTCAAGGCCGGCGTGTCGGTCGGAGGTGGCAAGTGAACCGCCTTACTGTTTGTGTCGTCGCCACGGTGGCGAGCTCGTTCGTCGGGCTCGGGTGTCTCGGCGAGCGCCTGCTCGGCAAGGTCCAGGGCACCGATACGGTGCTGCAGGGCGCGATCGCCGACGGCTCGAAGTCGATCGGCTGCGCGCCCAAGGAGACGGCGATCGCCGAGGCGAACATCCGCTTCTCGCGCGACGCGCTGGCGATGGGCGAGTACTACCGCGGCAAGGACCACGCCGAGAAGGCCGAGCTGTACACGCAGCTGGCCCGCAAGAAGACCGACCCGGTCCGCTGCAAGGACCCGAACGTGGTCAGCCGGCCGCCGGTCGGCGCCAACGACCGCGACTGGGACGGCTACGACGACATCGCCGACAAGTGCCCGGACGACCCGGAGGACTTCGACAGCTTCGAGGACGACGACGGCTGCCCCGACAAGGACAACGACAAGGACGGGGTCCTCGACGCCGACAAGCTGACGAAGGACGAGGCGCGCAAGAGCTACACCTGGTCGACCAACGACAAGAAGACGGAGGGCGGCCGCACGGTCGACTGCCGTAACGAGCCGGAGGACATCGACCAGTTCGAGGACGAGGACGGCTGCCCCGACCCGGACAACGACCGCGACACGATCCTCGACGTCAACGACACCTGCAAGAACGACCCCGAGGACTTCGACGGGTTCGAGGACGAGGACGGCTGCCCCGACGTCGACAACGACAAGGACAAGGTCCTCGACGCGGCCGAGCTGGTGCGCAACCCCGACGGGACGTACCAGTGGATCAACAAGGACAAGAAGACCGAGAACGGCGTCGAGGTCGACTGCCGCAACCTGCCCGAGGACTACGACGGCGTCGAGGACGAGGACGGTTGCCCGGATGTCCTGAAGATCGACAACTGCCAGATCAAGCTGTCCGACAAGATCTACTTCAAGTTCAACAAGTGGGACATCGACCCGAAGAGCTTCAAGGTGCTCGACGAGGTCAAGGACACGCTCAACGCCGCGCCGGACATCAAGATCTTCATCGAGGGCCACACCGACAGCAAGGGCTCCGACAAGTACAACAAGACCCTGTCGCAGAAGCGCGTCAACAGCGTGCGCGACTACCTGGTCAAGGCCGGCATCGACACCGCCCGCCTCGAGCCGATCGGCTGGGGCGAGGAGAAGCCGATCGACAGCAACAAGACCAATGAGGGCCGCGCCAACAACCGCCGCGTGGAGTTCAACCTCAAGGACTGCAAGAAGACCATCCAGTGATCGGCGCCGCGCGCCGAACCCCCTGGACACCCAACGCCGGCTCCGAGCCGGCGTTCGGCTAGAAGGAGCCCGAGATCCTGTGCGAACGCAGACCCTCGTCCGTCCCCGTCGACTCCGCCCTGCGGGCCTGCTGTCCGCCGCCCTGTCGCTGGCGGTGATCCTGTCCTCCGGGACAGCCTTCGCCGACTCGCGCGACGATCTCAAGGCCGCCTACAACAAGGCGCTCGGGCAGTACAACAACCTCGAGCTCGACCAGGCGCTGGCGGCCCTCGACCAGGCGCTGGCGGGCACGACGGCGGACGACCCGGCGACGGCGCCGCTGCGGATGCTGCGGGCGGCCATCATCTTCTCGAACTCGGGCAACAAGAACGAGACCACCGCGGCGTTCGTCGACGCGGTCAAGGCCGACTACAACGTCACCATCCCGACCGAGCTGCGCTCGCCCGACCTGCAGAAGCTGCTCGACAAGGCGCGCAAGGACTCCGGCGCGAGCGCCCCCAGCGAGTACGTCCGCCACACCTCGCCGTCGGCCGACGGCTGCGGCCAGGACCTCAAGTTCGAGGTCCTCACCTCCGGCATCCCCGACGGCGGCCAGGCCGGGCTCTACTGGCGCAACGTCGGCGACTCGGGCGAATTCAAGTCGGTGACGATGGACGCCTTCGGCAACATCGCCACCGCCCAGGTGCTGGCCTCGGAGCACGGCGACAAGCCGGTCGAGTACTTCGTCTACGTCTACGACGGCGCCAACAAGGCGCTCGGCAACAAGGGCGCGCAGGACAACCCGCTGGTCGCGGACGTCAAGTGCGTGAAGGAAGTGCCGAAGGAGAAGGAGCCGGAGAAGCCGCCGCCGCCGAAGCACTCGCTGCCGAAGATCTTCATCAACATCGGCCTCGGCACCGGCGTCGGCGTGGCCCGCGGCGTGGCCGACCAGAGCTACAGCCAGTACACCCCGGCCGGCAACTTCAACTACGGCCTCAAGGAGTTCGCCTGCGCCCTGGCGCGGTGGAGCAGCGGCACCGGCGACCTGCCCGGCGACCCGACCCAGTACCAGACGCAGATGGGCCCGACGGTGATGGCCTACGGCACGCCGTACTCGGTCGAGCAGCTGGCCGGGGCCTACAACGCCGGCGAGTGCGCGGCCCACCACAAGGTCAGCACCGGCATGGCCTCGGCGCCGTTCCACATCGCCCCCGAGATCGGCGGCCGGATCGGCAAGAAGCTGGTGCTGTCCGGCTTCCTCCGCATCCAGGCAGTGACCGGCTCCAAGGTCTACCGCGACGACCCCAAGGCCTCGCTGCCCGACTCGTACATGAACGACGTCACGAACCCCAACCCGGAAGGCATCCGCAGCAAGCCGGGCGTGACGATCGCAGGCGGCCTCAAGATCAAGTACTTCCTCGGCTCCGACGAGAAGAAGTTCCGCCTGTTCGTCGGCGGCTTCCTCGGCGGCGGCTTCACCCGCCTCCGCGTGCCGATGGGCTTCGCCAACGACCGCAACGGCAACAGCGTGCCCGACGACAAGGAGACCGCGTTCGAGAGCGGCGGCCCGTGCACCGCGGTGTGGCCGTACAAGTACGACTGCGGCGACCCGGGCTCGATGGCGAGCGTCGGTGCGGGCCAGCAGGCCGCCCAGGTCTCCGCCAACTCCGACAAGACCCAGCGCATCGACACCGTCCGGATCGGCGGCGGCATGCTCGGCGGCGTGTTCGGCTTCCACTGGCAGGCCGCCAAGCACTTCGGCCTGTTCGGCGAGCTCCAGGTCGGCGTGTGGTTCCCCCGGACCACGAGCCTCCTCATCGACCTCAACATCGGCCCGGTCATCACCTTCTAAAAAGAGGGCAGGTCCTCTGGGACAGGGCGCGAGGGACATGTCCGCGAGGGCATGTCCCTTCGTCGTTCCGGCGGTCGGCGGTTGGGTGCCCGTCAGGCGGCGCGCAGCAGCGGGGCGGCCAGCGCCAGGGCGGTGGTCACTGCCAGGGTGATCGACGCCGCGTGGCAGGCGCGGGCGAAGCGACCTGTCCTGCGGGACAGCCACTGCATGGCCGCGTCTTCCTCGAGCTCCGCGAGCCGGCGCAGCGTCGCGGCCAGCTCGCCGCCGCGGTCGGCCGCCCGGACCGCGCGGGCGAACCCTGCCGGTAACCCGGCCTCCGCCAGCGCCGCCCCGAGCTCGCCGCCCTGCGCCACGCCAGCGCGCGCCCGCTGGGCGGCCTCCGCCAGCTCGCGGTCGCCGGCCTCCCACGCCGCCAGCTCGAGAGTGACCTGCCGCGGCGCCTCCGCGGTGGCCAGCAGCGCGAGCGCGCGGGCGAAGCGGGCCAGGGCCAGGCGCCGCCGCGCCTCGACCAACCCGGCGGCGAGGCCGAGCGCGCCGGGCCGCAACGAGGGGAGGATCGCCAGGAGCGCCGCGGCAACCACCACTGCGGCCGCGACAAGACCTGTCCCGAGAGACAGCCACGGCGCGACCGTCAGGACGTCCGCCGCGGCGCCGGTCGGCACCAGGTCGAGGCGGCGATAGAGGCCGCCGACGGCCGGGACCAGCACCGTCGACAGCGCCGCCGCGCTGCCGAGCAGCACCGCCGCGGCGATGGTCGTGCGCATCACGGCGGCGCGCACGGCGGCTCGCGTCGCGTCGGCCCTGGCCAGCAGCTCGATCAGCGCGGCCAGAGTCGGATCGAACAATCCGCGGCCGTCGGCCTCGCCGAGCGCCCGGGCCGCGAGCGCGCCGAAGATGGTCGCGTGCTGGGCGAACGCCTCGCCGACGCCGGCCCCCGACTCGACCGCGAGCTGGGCCGCGTGCAGCGACCGCGCGACCGCGCCGCGGCTGCTGCGAGCCCCGAGCTCGAGCGCCTCGGCGGCCCCGACACCGGCTGTCCTCAAGGTCAGAAATTGCCGCAGGGCCGGCAACAGGGCCTCCGCGGGGGCCTCCGCGAGGCGCGGCGCGCCGCGGCGGCTGCTGCGGTCGACGCGGGTGACTCGCAGGCCGCGGCGGCGCAGCGCCTCGATCACCTGCACCTCGTCGACCCCCGCCAGCTCGCCGCCGCGGATCTCCCCGGCGCTGGTGCGAGCCTCCCACACGAACAGCGGCATACCTGTCCTTCGGGTCAGTCGGTGGTCACGCGCAGGACCTCGTCGATCGAGGTCGTGCCGTCGACCACGCGCAAGAGCCCTGCCTGTCGCAGCGGGCGCATGCCGAGCCGCACCGCCTCGGCCCGCAGCTCGCCGACGCCGGCGCCGTCCATGATCCGCTCGCGCAGCGACTCGCCGATCGACATGACCTCGAAGATCGCGGTGCGCCCGCGAAAGCCGCCGTGGCAGGCCTTGCAGCCGCGCGCGCGCCGGGGCGAGGCGTCGCGCGCCAGCGCCGGCGGGACCCCGGCGTCGATCAGCCGCTGCACGCTGCAGCTCGGGTCGGGCTCGGCGCACTCGGGACACAGGCGTCGCACCAGCCGCTGGGCGATCACCAGCGAGGCCGCGGCCGCGATCACGTGCGGCTCGACGCCGAGGTAGACGAGCTGGACCAGCGCCGCCGCGGCGTCGCCGGCGGACAGGGCCGCGAGCACGCGCCGACCGCCGGCGGCAGCCTTGGCGCACAGCTCGGCGGTCTCGAAGTCGCGCAGCTCGCTGACCATGACGATGTCCGGGTCCTGTCGCAGCACCGCGCGCACGGCCGCCGCGGGGCCGAGTTCGGGGTGGACCTGGACCTGCGAGACGCCCTGCAAGTGGTACTCGACCGGGTCCTCGACGGTGGCGATCCGCACGCTGTCGGCGGTGAGCTCGCCGAGCGCGGTGCACAGGGTGGTCGAGCGGCCGGCGCCCGCGAGGCCGGCGACCAGCACGAGGCCGTGCGCGCGGTGCAGGGCGGCCCGCACCTGCCGCAGTGGTTCGCCGTCGATGCCGAGCCGTGCCAGGTCGGCCGGCAACGCGGCGCGGTCGAGCAGGCGCAGGCGCAGCGCCTCGCCGAACACCGTCGGCAGGGTGACGACGTGGAACGCGACCTCGCGCTCCTTGCCGGCCTTGAAGCGCAGGCGGCCCTCGAGCGGCTGGCGGCGGTCGCCGACGTCGAGCCCGGCCTGCTGCTTGAACTTGCCGATCAGCGACGCCCCGTAGCCGAGCGGCGGGTCCATCTCGTGGTAGAGCGCGCCGTCGATGCGGTAGCGGACCCGCATGCCTTTCTCGTACGGCTCGATGTGAATGTCCGACGCGCCCTTCGCCAGCGCGTTGCGCAGGATCGCCTCGCACAGCCGCCCGGCCATCGTCTGCTCCGGCTCCGACAGCTGCGGCGGCGGCCGCTCGCGCTCCGGCAGGCTGACTGCCGGCTCGAGCCCGAGGCCGCCGAGGACCTCGCCGTACGGCGCCGCCAGATCGACCTTGTCGTAGTAGCGGGCGATCGCCGCCTCGATCGCCGGCTCGAGGCTGACCACCGCGTCGATGTTGAGGCTGGTGTGGAACTTGAGGTCGTCGACCGCCAGCATGTTGTTGGGGTCGGCCATCGCGACGATGAGCTTCGACCCGGCGCGCTGGACCGGCACCGCCAAGTGGCGCACCGCGAGTGACTTGTCGACCGTGCGGATGACCGACGGATCGATCTCGTGGGTGGCGAAGTCGAAGTAAGGGACCTTGAAGTGCTCGGCGAGGAAGCCGGCCAGCTGGCGCTCGCTGATGAAGCCGAGGCGCAGCAGGATCGTGGTCAACCGCTTGCCGAACGCGCGCTGCTCCGACTGCGCCCGCTGGAGCTGCGGCAGCGAGATCAGGTCGCGATGGACCAGGAGTTCGCCGAGTCGGTCTGCCATGCGGGCTCGGCCGGCGCCGGCGGGCGCGGCCCAGGGCGCAAAAGCCTACAGCCCTCCGCCCGGCCCGCCAAGCGAGGAAACTTTCGCGGCCCCTCGCGCCTGTCCTTTGCGCCACGGCCCAGGGCCCACGGACCGCTGTCCGGCCGCAGCGGCGCGATCGGCTCCATGGCCAGGAGACCTGATTTTTTCGCCACGTCGCGGCGCTATCGCCTATTCTCCGCGGCCGCCATGCCACCCAACGACGGCCGTCCGCTGCGCACTCGCCCCGCCACTCGCCCCGCCGAACCCTCGCGGCCGCAGCGACGCGGCGGCGGCGGCGAGGCCGGCAGCGACGCGCCGCCGCGCCGCCGCACCCAGGGCGGCCACCCGCGCCCGGCGGTCCGCGGCCCGCACGTCAAGGTGCCGCACGAGGTGGCCCGCCTGCTGCGCGCCGGTCACCCGTGGGTGTTCCGCAACGCCGTCCTGCGCCCGCTCGCGCTGCCCGAGGGCGCCGTCATCCCGGTCATGGACCTCGACGGCTACCTGATCGGCCACGGCCTGCACGAGCCCGAGGGCGCGATCGCCATCCGCATGTTGAGCCTCGCGCCCGAGTTCGAGTGGAACGAGGCCGAGATGCTCGCGCGCGTGCGGGCCGCGGCGCGCCGTCGCAGCGTCGGTGTGCCCGCCGAGGCCTGCCGCCTGATCCACAACGAGGCCGACGGCTTCCCCGGCCTCGCCGTCGACCGCCTCGGCAGCCACCTGCTCGTCTACAAGTACGCCAAGATCGCCGAGACCTACCTCGACGCGCTGGTGCCGATCCTCGAGCAGGAGTTCAAGCCCGCCGGCATCTACATGCAGGACCGCGTCCGCGGCGTCACCCCCGACGACCGCCGGCCGCCCGCGTTCCACCTGGCCGGCAAGGCCGCGCCGCCGGAGATCGAGGTCGACGAGGATGGCCTCAAGTTCCTGGTCGACGTGACAGCCCCGGTCTCGCCCGGCCTGTTCCTCGACCTCCGAGAGGGCCGGCGCCTGTTCGAGGCGTGGTCGCGCGATCGCAGCGTGTGCAACCTGTTCAGCTTCACCGGCGCGTTCGGCCTGCGGGCCCTCCGCGGCGGCGCGCGCTCGGTCACCCACGTCGACGCCGCGGCCCGCAGCCACGCGCGCTGCCGGCAGAACCTCAGCGCCTCGAAGATGGACCCCGAGGCGATCGAGGCGATCACCGGCGACGCGTTCGCGCTGCTCGAGAAGTTCCGCCAGCGCGGCCGGGTGTGGGACCTCGTGATCGTGGACCCGCCGCCGTTCAGCAACGTCAAGGGCAGCACCTTCAGCGCGCTCAAGGACTACGGCGAGCTGATGCGCGCCGTCAGCGGCGTCGTCAGCCCCGGCGGCCACGTCCTGGCGATCAGCAACGCAGTGCGCCTCGGCGAGGAGGAGTTCCTGCTGGCCGTCGGCGAGGGCGTGCACGCCGCCGGCCGCGCCGCCCGCCTGGTCGGCGAGTGCGGCCTCCCGCCCGACTTCCCGGTCCCGCCGGCCTTCATCGAGGGCCGCTACCTGAAGATCAAGCTGCTGCAGTTCGACTGAGAGTCCGCGGCGCTTCGGCACGCCGGCGCTTCGAGCGTCGGCACAGGTCGAGTCCTCGCGGCACCGCTTCCCTTTGAAGCACGAGTCGCTGCCCTGAGCCCGGCCGCTCAGGCAAGTCGGCGCTCCGAGCGTCGGCGCAGCTCGAGCTCGAGTCACTCGCCGACGAAGAACTTCTCAGTTCGACTGCGCCGCCGCCCGCGTCGGCGCGCGCAGCCGCAGGCGCCGCGAGGCTCGCGGCTGCTGCCGGCGGATGAACACGAACACGAGGCTGGACAGCCCGATCCCGCCGAGCAAGCTGGCGCTGAGCTGGCCCCATCCGCTCGTGGCCAGCAGCGCGACCGCGGCGCTGGCGGCCAGGAACAGCACGCAGATGCCGAAGCCGAGGTACTGCCCGCGGGCGATCTGCCGCCGCTGGGCGGCGCGGTCGATCGCGCGGGCCCGCAGCTTCTCGCGGCGGAGCTCGAGCCGCTCGAGCTCGACGCGGTGCAGGTGGGCCTGAGTGGCCTGTGCGAGGCGATAGATCAGCTCTCGGCCCTCGGGCGGATAAGCGGCGAGCTGCTCGGGCGCCGGCAGCGGGCTCGATCGCTGCAGCATCGCAAGGATGGAGATCGAAGAGCGCCCCGCAGTCGAGACCTCGCGGCCCTCGGCGCGGCGAGTTCCGTTTTCTTCGGGGACGACGAGCTCGTCTGAATTCACGCGCCGGAGGCTAGCGCGCCGAAATTCGCGCGCAACTTCGCGCGTGGGCTACCGCGTGGGCAGGCGATCCGAGTAGTTCTCGTAGATGCCGGCGAGGTCGCTACGGATGGCCGCGAATTCGCGGGCGATCGCCTCGGCGTCGCTGATGCGCCGCTTGGGCGGCTTGCGCTTGGCGGCGCGGCGCGGGCGGGGCGGCTCGGGCGGCTGGATCTCGAGGATCGACGCCATACCGGCCAGGTTTCCGCGGAGGGACATGTCTCCTCTTATACGCCCGCGGTACCTGGCGAGCCAGCCGGCGGGCCGGATCGAGGCGCGGGCGCGGGCCTGCCGTGTGCGCGAAGTGCGCGCGAAATCGCACGCGGCGGCCACCGTGCGCGCGGGGGCTCGTGGCCGCGCGGATCGATTATTCTCCCCCGCCCATGCAGCGGCCCATTCGCGCTCACGAGATCCGCAGCCGATTCCTCAATTACTTCGCCGCCCGCGACCACGCCGTCGTGCCGTCGTCGTCGCTGGTGCCGGCCAACGATCCGACGCTGCTGTTCACCAACGCGGGCATGGTGCAGTTCAAGGACACCTTCCTCGGGCGTGACCCGCGGCCGTACAAGCGGGCGGTCACCGTGCAGCGGTGCCTGCGGGCCGGCGGCAAGCACAACGACCTCGACAACGTCGGCTTCACCGAGCGGCACCACACGCTGTTCGAGATGCTCGGCAACTTCTCGTTCGGCGACTACTTCAAGCCGGACGCGATCCGCTGGGGTTGGGAGTTCTTGACCGAGGATCTCGGCATCCCGGCCGATCGCCTGGTCGTCAGCGTCTTCAGCGGCGAGGGCGAGTCGGCCCCGGCCGACGACGAGGCCTACGAGCTGTGGACCGCGTATGTCCCCAAGGACAGGATCTACCGCTTCCCGGCCAAGGAGAACTTCTGGGCCATGGGGCCGACCGGTCCTTGCGGCCCGTGCTCGGAGATCCACATCTTCCACGGCGACAAGGCCCCGCCGGACGCCGACATCGCCGGTCGCGGCCCGGCCTACGAGGACACTCGCTACACCGAGCTGTGGAACCTCGTGTTCATGCAGTACGAGAAGTTCGACGACGGCCGGCTGGTGCCGCTGCCCAAGCCGAGCATCGACACCGGCGCCGGCCTCGAGCGGCTGGCCTCGGTGCTCGAGGGCGTCGGCAGCAACTACCGCACCTCGCTCTTGACCCCGCTGGTCGACCTCGCCAAGCGGCTGGCCGGCGCCCCGGCGCACGACCTCGGGGCCGGCGAGGCGCCGTTCCGCGTGATCGCCGACCACGCGCGCGCGACCGCCTTCCTGATCGCCGACGGCGTGTTCCCCGACCGCGACACCCGGCCCTACGTGCTGCGCCGGATCATGCGCCGGGCGATCCGCTTCGGCGAGAAGGTCGGGCTCGAGAACCTGTTCTTCCACGAGGTGTGCAAGAAGGTCGTCGAGGAGTTCGGCGAGGCCTATCCCAACCTGGTCGAAAGGGCAGCCACGATCGAGGAGGTCGTGCGCGGCGAGGAGGAGAGCTTCCGTCGCACGCTCAAGCGCGGCCTGCGGCTGTTCGAGGGCGCAGTCACCGAGCTGCCCGCCGGCGAGACCGCGTTCCCGCTCGGCGTCGCCGCCGAGCTGTACGACACCTACGGCCTGCCGATCGACCTCACCGGCATCCTGAGCCGCGAGAAGGGCCTCACCCTCGACGAGGAGGCCGTCAAGCAGGAGGTCCAGGCGCGTCAGGCCGCCGGCGCCGCGGCTGCCAACCTCGGCGGCGGCGACAAGGCGATCGACAACCTCTACTTTCACTTCAAGGAGCGGTTCGCGGGGCAGGCGAGCTTCACCGGCTACGCCGAGCTCAGCGGCCGCGGCAACGTGCTCGCGCTCGCGGTGAACGGCGTCGAGCAGACCGCCGCGAAGGAGGGCGACGAGGTCGAGTTCATCACCGACTCGACCCCGTTCTACGGCGAGAGCGGCGGCCAGGTCGGCGACACCGGCATCGCCGAGGGCGACGGCCTGCGCGTCGAGATCACCGACACCCTCAAGCCGACCGGCGACCTGCACGTCCACCGCGGCAAGGTCACCCGCGGCACGCTCGAGGTCGGCCGCCTCGTCACCCTGACGGTCGACGGCGCGCGCCGGTCCGCGATCCGCCGCAACCACAGCGCGACGCACCTGCTGCACCACGCCCTGCGCGCGGTGCTCGGCACCCACGTGGCGCAGAAGGGCTCGCTGGTCGCGCCCGACCGCCTGCGCTTCGACTTCTCGCACCCGCGCTCGATCACCCCGGAGCAGCGGCTGCAGATCGAGCGCATCGTCAACGAGATGACGCTGGCCAACGCCGACACCGACACGCGCGAGATGAGCCCCGGCGACGCCAAGAGCGCCGGCGCGATCGGCCTGTTCGAGGCCAAGTACGGCGAGCAGGTGCGGGTGGTCCGGATCGGCGCGGACAGCGTCGAGCTGTGCGGCGGCACCCACGTCCACCGCGCCGGCGACATCGGCCTGTTCGCCATCGTCAGCGAGGTCGGCATCGCCCAGGGCGTGCGCCGGATCGAGGCGGTCACCGGCATGAACGCGCTGCAGCACCTGCAGCAGACCGTGCAGATCCTCGACAAGGCCGCCAGCGAGCTCCACGCCAGCGGCCCCGGCGACGTGCTCGACAAGCTCGGCCGTCTGCAGGCGAGCGCGCAGAAGCGCGAGCGCGAAGTCACCGAGCTGCAGCGCAAGCTCGCCGTCGGCGGGGGCGGCAGCTCCGACACCGTCGCCGACGTCGCCGGCGTCAAACTGCTCGCCAAGGTCGTCGCAGTCGCCGACCCCAAGGCCCTGCGCGAGGCCGCCGACACCCTGCGCGACCGGCTCGGCTCCGGCGTGATCGTCCTCGGCGCCGAGAAGGACGGCAAGGCCTCGCTGCTCGTCGCCGTCACCAAGGACCTGGCCGGCAAGGTGCACGCGGGCAACCTCATCGCCGCCCTGGCCGCACATGTCGGCGGGCGCGGCGGCGGCCGGCCCGACCTGGCCCAGGCCGGAGGCCCCAACGCGGCCGGCTTGCCCGCGGCCATCGAGGCCGCCGGCAGCGCCCTCGCCGCGCAGCTCGGCTGAGCCGCAACGCCCGTGCGCGCTGTGATACCGTGAAATCACATGCAGCCTGATGACCTGCTGGCGCGCGAAGGCTACGCCCCCAAGGACGTGCCGGCCCTGCTCGCGTGGGCGCGTGCGCGGGCCAACGTGCTGCTGCAGGGGCTCGACCCCGACTCGACGCTCGGCGAGCTCCTCGGTGGTACTTCGGGACATGTCTCGCGAGACAGCAGTTTCGTCACCCGCCGCGACAGCTTCGAGTTCCACGAGGAGCGCGACGAGCTCGACGAGCTCGACGGCGACATCCCGGCCGACCTGCGGCAGGCGGTCACTGCGGCGACATCTTCACAGCCGCAGCCGACGGCGCCGGTGATCGACGACGACCCCGACTCCGGGCTCGGCGGGTTCGCCCGCTTCCAGTCGATGCTCAAGCTCAGCCGCCCGTACCCGTACCGGCAGCCGGAGCCGGTCGTCGAGGAGCCGCGCCCGACGCTGATGCGGAGCTTCGCGCTCGCCGCCCAGCGCGAGTCCGACTACCCGTCGTCCACGCCGTCGCCGCCGGCCGACCTCTCGGCCACCTTGCCGCTGGCCGCCGCGCTCGGCATCAGCAGCGAGGAGTCGGCGGCGCTGGTGCTGGGGATCCCCGACGAAGACGGGAGCGAGGGCTCGGGCATCAGCGACTTCTTCAACCCGAACGCGAACCCCGACCTCCTCGGCTCGCGGCTGTCGCTGTCGTCGACGACCGTGTCCTCGCGTACGAGCTCCCACGCGTCGGGCTTCATCGACGACGACGACGACGTCCGGATGCCGATCCAGGACGACGACGACGTCCGGATGCCGATCCAGGACGACGACGACGACCTGCCGCTGCCGACGCTGCAGGACGACGATCCGCCGGGGCACGGCGAGGCCGCGCCGATGCTCGACGACGTCTCGCCGTTCGGCAGCGGCCTGCGCGCAGCGCGGCTGGACGACCACTCGCCGGGGCGGCGCACCTCGCTGGACGACGTGCGGCGCACCGAGGACCACTCGCCGGTGCGCCGCGCCTCGCTGGACGACGTGCACGGCGTCCTGGTCGACGACGACGAGTCGCCGCTGCGGCGCGCGGTGGACGACGTGCGGCGCGGCGACGATCGGCCGCTGCGTGGCCCGTCGATCGAAGATGTCCGCCGGCTCATCGCGCCGACGCGGCGCCCGTCGCTGGACGACGTGCGCAGCGCGCTGATGGACGACGACGAGGCGCCGCCGAGCCGCTCGTCGGCGCCGGTGCGTCGTTCGTCGCTGGACGACGTGCGCAGCGTGCTGATGGACGACGACGACGAGGCGCCGCCGGCACGCGGGTCGGCGCTGGTGCGGCGCTCGTCGGTGGACGACGTGCGCGGCGTGCTGGTGGACGACGACGAGGCGCCGCCGGTACGCGGGTCGGCGCCGGTGCGGCGCTCGTCGGTGGACGACGTGCGCAGCGCGCTGATGGACGACGACGACGAGGCGCCGCCGGTACGCGGGTCGGCGCCGGTGCGGCGCTCGTCGGTGGACGACGTGCGCAGCGCTCTGGTGGACGACGACGACGCGCCGATGACCCGTTCCTCGGCGCCTTCGCGGCACGAGTCGCTGGACGACGTGCGGGGCGTGCTGGTGGACGACGACGACGCGCCGGGTCTGTCGCCCACGGACGACGACGACGACGAGAGCGCCGAGCCGGCGCGCACGCGCGACACCCCGCCGATGCCCGGCCTGCCGGCGATCGACGTCGACGGCGACAGCGGCGCCCCGGTGCTGCGCCACCGCACTCCCAAGAAGAAGGTCGTCGAGCTCGGCGCCCCGCTGGCCAAGCCGCGCGCCGGCTCCGGCACGGGCGCGGTCGGCCCGCGCGGGCCCAGCCCCAAGCCGCCGTCGGCTCGCAAGCCGCCGCCGCCGCCGGCCCGCAAGCCGCCGCCGCCGCCGGCCCCGGTCGACGACGACATCCAGGAGCTGAGCCGCGTCGAGCTGATCGAGGACCTGCCGTCCTACCTGCGCGACGACGACGAGTGACCTGGCGGGAGGGACATGTCCCTCCGCGCATGTCCGCATGAGCATGCCCGTGTGAGCATGCCCCAGCGAACATGCGCGAACGGTCAGGTCTCTTCGAGCCCGGCGCCGGCGAAGTGGAACGCGCGGACGAAGGCGCGGCGGCCCTCGACGTCGCGGCCGGGGCGGGGGCCGAGCTGGGCGCGGGCGACGTCGGCGGGCGACGTGCCGGCGGCGACCAGGGCCTCCAGGGAGTCGAGGAAGAACGCCTCGGTGCGGCCGCGATGGTCGCGGATGTCGGCGCGGTCGAGCCCTTCGCGCGCGATGGCGAGCAGCCGCTGACACAGCGCGCGGACGCGCGGCGACGACAGGGCGGCCTGGCGACACTCGGCCCACAGCGCCAGGCGCTCGCCGAAGTCGAGGTCGGCGACCAGCTCCCAGGCCGCCTCGCCGGCGTCGTCGTCGTAGAGGAGCCCCTTCCACAGCGCCGGCAGCGCGCAGAGGATGTTCTGCCGCACCGAGTCGCAGCCGCGGACCTCGAGGTACGGCTTCAGGCGGATCTCCGGGAACAGCGTGCTCAGGTGCAGCTCCCAGTCGCCCAGCGTGGCGGCGTGGCGGACCCCGTCCGGGTCTACGTAGCCGGTCGCCATGTACTCGCGGAACGGCACGTGCAGCGGGATGTAGCGGCCCTGGCGCCGGATGAAGAACATCGGCACCTCGAGCGCCCAGTCGGCGTAGCGCTCGTACGAGAACTGCGCCTCGAACGCCCACGGCAGCAGCCCGCAGCGGGCGGCGTCGACGTCGGTCCAGTTGTCGCTGCGCAGCGACGCGAACCCGCGGTCCTCGCCTTCCTTATATGGGGAGTTGGCGAACAGCGCCGTCGTCAGCGCCGACACCCCCATCGCCAGGCGGAGCCGGGTCCCGGCCTGCTGCTCCGACGCGAAGTCGAAGTTGGCCTGCACGGTGCACGTGCGCAGCATCATGTCGAGCCCGCGCTGGCCGCGGGTCGGCAGATAGGCCCGCATCACCGCGTAGCGCGGCTTGGGCATCCAGTGGATCTCTTCGCGGGTGGCGAACGGGTGGAAGCCGGACGCCAGCCAGGCGATCCCCAGCTCCTGCGACACCGCGTGAAGCTCGCGCTGGTGCTGCGTGAACTCCTGGCAGGTCAGGTGGACGTCCGCCAGGGGTTTGCCGCTGAGTTCGAACTGGCCGCCGGGCTCGAGGGTGATCGAGGCGCCGTCGCGTTCGAGGCTGATGAGGGCCCCGTCGTTGCCGCGCTCGCCGCCCGGCCTCCAGCCGAACTGGGCCATGAAGCCCTGCATCACCGCCAGGACGTGGGCCTCGTAGTGGACGGGGCGGTACTCGCCGTCGGCGACGAACACGCCGAACTTCTCGTGTTCGGTGCCGATCTTGTGGGTCCGGCGGTCGGGGCGTTCGGCGCGGCGGAAGAACCCCGTGAGGTCTTCGGGCTGCAGCGGCGCGCTGGAGGCGGGGGTCTCGGGGGTGCTGCTCACAGAGGCTCCGGGTCGTCGCCAAGGCTGGCGGAGAAGCAGTGTACGTGGCGTCCTGCGAGACTTGACAGCGAATTGAAGCCTGCCGCCGCGTGACGAACGGCCTATAGGTCCTGCGGCGCCGGCCCCGACCGTCACCTGCGCTTGACCGCGGCGCAGGCCCGCCGTTACTCTTCGCCGGCGTAAAGGTCATGGCTGGATCTGCCGTCCACGAAGCTCCCTGTGTCATCGGCCCGCGGATCACCGTCCGCGGGTCCCTCGTCGGCGAGGAAGACGTCGTGGTGCAGGGCAGGGTCGAGGGGAGCATCGCCTTGACGGCGCACCTCCTCATCGCCGGCCCGGCCCTGGTCGCCGCCGACATCGAGGCCGACAGCGTCGAGATCCACGGCCAGGTCGAGGGTGACGTCGTCGCCGCCGAGGGCATCACCCTGCGGGAAGGCGCCCGCGTGGTCGGCAACCTCCGCGCGCCGCGCGTCGAGATCGCCGACGGCGCGCAGTTCAAGGGCGCCGTCGAGATGGACGTCCCGCTGCCCGGCAACGTCCTCCGGCAACCGCGCGCCCGCTGACCCTCACCTTCTCGCAGGCACCACACATGTCCAGCACCGTCATCGGCTCCAGCATCCTCATCGACGGCGAGATCACCGGCGAAGAGCACCTCGTCGTCCGAGGCACCGTCAAGGGCCGGATCCAGGTCCGGGACACCCTCGTCATCGAGGACGGCGGGGTCGTCGAGGCCACCGTCGACGCGGCCTCGATCACAGTCCAGGGCACGCTCCGCGGCGACGTCGCCGCCAGCGAGCGCGCCGAGCTGCGCCCGAGCAGCACCGTCATCGGTGACATCCGCGCCCCGCGGATCCTCATCGCCGACGGCGCCTCGTTCAAGGGCAACGTCGACATGGGGGGATGAAGGTGTCGCAGTCGGAATCCACGCAATCCTCGCCCGACGAGGCCACCACCGTCGTCGCCCCCGGCACGCACATCGTCGGTCGCCTGTCTGGCCAGGAGGACATTCGCGTCCACGGCACGATCGAGGGCCGCATCCACCTCTCCGCCACGCTCTACGTCGAGCCCGAGGGCATCATCGCCGCCGACGTGTACGCCGATGACGTGGTCGTCGCCGGCACCGTGGTCGGCAACCTGACCGCCGCCGGCAGCATCGTCCTCGCCGCCAGCGCGCGCGTGGTCGGCGATCTCCGCGCCCCTCGCCTGATCGTCGCCCCCGGCGCCGCCTTCCGCGGCCAGGTCAGCATGGAGCCGCCCGACGAGGACGAGGCCGAAGCCGAGGCCGAGTCCAGCCGCGAGCGCCGCGAAGGCCGCCAGTGGTCGCAGGCCGCGGCTCAGGCCCGCCCGGCCCAGCCGCGCCCGGCCGCCCCCTACGCCACGCAGAACGGCGTTCGTCTGCCTCCGCAGCGGACCGCCCCGCGGCGCGAGAGCGTGCTCGCCAAGCCGTCGCTCGCCCGTCCTCGCCACGAGGAGCAGGCCGGCGAGCATTACGGCGAGGCCGACGAGGCCGATTGGGGCGACGGCGCCAAGCGGGCCAAGAAGGTCGCGCGCCCGCGAGTCCTGGCCCGCGGCAAGCACAAGGTCGAGCGCATCTGAACGCTCCCCGGGCGCCTCGCCCGCGACAACGAGCATGCCGCCGCGGCCGACGCGGGCGGCAAACCGACGGGTGTGCGGCGAAACCTCGCGCGCACCCGTCGAGTTTTTGACGCCCGACGAAACTGCGGCAAACATCCTGCGCGCGGCTTTGGTAACATCGGGCGCAAGTCTGTCATGGCCCGCGCGGCCGCATTCGGCCCCATTGGCCGAATCTTCCCCATCTCCTCCCTCGGCCCGAGCGGGCCTGTTGTCTGAAAGGTCGGCCTGATGCGCAAGCTCCTTCTCTCGTCCCTGTTCGCCCTGTCGGTATTCACGACCACTGGTTGCAAGGAGCCCGACCCCTACGCCTTCGAGACGCACATCGAGAACATCCGCAATACCAGCGCCAAGGGCATCGGCTTCTCGGGCATGAAGGACCTGGTCAAGACCGTCATCACCTCGCCCGACAACGCCCCGCGGCTCGACGAGTTCGTGCAGAAGGTGATCCCGGTGTTCGAGGAGCAGTGGGACTCCTCGCCGGAGCACCAGGTCAACATGCTCGAGATGCTCCGCGACATCGGCCGGCCCGAGGCCGCCCCGCTGTGGAGCAAGGCGCTCGGCACCCTCGACGGCTCGGAGGAGGGCCGCAAGCGCGTGCTGATCGCCCTGCAGGGCATCCAGCGCGCCAAGGCCACCGGCTCGACCGACGCGGTGCTCGGCCTGTTCGAGGGCCTGACGAAGGACCCGAGCAAGGACAAGGGCAAGGCCGAGGGCGAGATCCGCCGCGAGCTCGCGCGCACGCTGGGGATCCTCAAGGACCCGAAGGCCGCGCCGGCGCTGATCGCCGCGCTGCAGCAGCCGACCGAGATGCGGCCGCCGCAGATCCACCGCATCGTCGCCGAAGCGCTCGGCAGCCTGCGCGACCCCGCGGCCATCGAGCCGCTCGTGATCGCCAACTTCTCGGTCCCCGACGATCAGACCGACAGCAAGAACCTCAGCAACCGCGTCAAGCTGGCGCTCAACAGCATCGGCGAGCCGGCCGTCCCGCGCCTCGTCGAGCTGCTGACCGGCAAGGAAGACGACATCGTCATCAAGAAGGTCGTCGAGGCCGGCAGCACCGTGCCCGTGGTCCGCTTCACCGCCGCGCTGATGCTCGGCTCGCTCGGCAGCCCCCAGGCCGTCGACGCGCTGATCAAGAACATCCCCGCCGACTCCTGCAAGCCGGTCGTCAAGGAAGACCCGAAGAAGAAGGACAAGAAGAAGAAGGCCGACGAGGAGGAGGAAGAGGATCCGGAGAAGGCGGACAACGAGAACCTGCGCAACGCGATCGTCACCTCGCTCGGCCAGATCGGCGACCCCAAGGCCGCGGCCGCGATCTGCCCGTGTACGCAGGCCTCCGTCCACTTCGAGGAGCAGTTCATGATGGTCGAGGCGCTCGGCTACGTGGGCGGCGAAGAGGCCGTGAAGTGCCTCACCAACTTCCTCAAGACCGCCGAGAGCGATCCCGAGACCCTGCCGTCGACCGACAAGACGCCGCTGTCGATCCGCATCGAGGCCGGCCGCTTCGCCGTCCTCGCCGCCGGCCCCGACCAGGTCGCCGCCGTGCGCGAGGCCTTCGCCGCCAACACCGACCCCAAGGTCGCCGAGGGCCTCAAGCAGTGGGAGCCCGCGCTCACCACCCTCGAGACCTGCAAGAACGACAAGGACTGCTACCTCAAGACCCTCAAGGACACCAACGCGAGCTGGGTCGCGCGTGAGAACGCGGCGATGGAGCTGACCCGCGTCGCGCCCGGCGACGCCGCAGTCGCCGAGGCGATCGCGCAGGCCTACAAGGTCCGCGAGGTCGACGCCCGCGTGACGATGGCGCTCATGGCCTCGCGCATCATGCAGGGCAAGCGCTGCCAGAAGTGCGTCGACACCCTCGAGGACATCATGAAGGGCGAGAAGGGCACGACGGACATCAGCTACCAGAAGGCCGTGCTGACCGCCCGCGACACGATCGCCAAGCTGTCCGAGTAACGAGGCTTGGCCTCGACGAGGACGCCGTCCGCGCGCTCCAGGGCGCCGGTCGTCGTCCTCGTTGCATTTCCGGGACCCGCGCCGGCCTCGCCGCGCGAAGCCGATCGGAGCGATCTCCGACGCGGCAACTCACAATCAGCCCGTGATGTCCACGACCCCGTGTGCCATGCTCACGCCGATGCATCGCTCGCTCGTCCGGCTCGCGCTCGTCGTCCTCGCCGGCGCGCCCATCGCCTGCGCCGGCAAGTCCGCCGGCGTCGTCACCCCGGAGGACGCGGCAGTCACTGTGCAGCCCGGCGAGGCGGCCGCGGCGGCGCCCACCGGCCCGGCGACCCTGCCGGACGCCGAGGCGGCGCTCGCCGGCGGTGACGCGGCCCGGGCCGTCGCCCTGTTCTCCGGCTACCTCGGCGGCGACCCCGACGAGACCGGGGTGCGCCAGGCTTACCTCGGCCTGGCGCGGGCCCAGGAACTCCTGCGCGACTGCGCCGCGGCGATCCGGGCCTACGACGCCTACCTGGCCCGCTTCAGCGACGGCCCCGCCGACCTGTTCGCCCGCCGCGGCGCCTGTTACGCCGAGCTCGGCGAGTGGAAGGCCTCGGCCGACAGCTACGCCGAGGCCTTCGCCCGCGCGACCCTCCCCAGCGCCAAGGTCGAGGCACTCACCCGCCAGGGCTACGCCCACTTCGAGCTCGGCCAGCTCGACCAGGCCGAGCCGCTGCTGCAGCAGGCCGACCAGGTCTACGTGGCCTCGCAGGAGCAGAACAGCGAGCGCTTCAGCAACTATTACTTCGTCGGCATGGCCCGCTTCTACCGCGCGGCCGTGTGGCACCGGCGCTTCCGCGACGTCCCGATCCGCCTGCCCGAGAAGCAGATGACCGAGGACTTCGCCCGCAAGTTCGCCCTGCTGGAGAAGGCCCAGGAGGCCTACAACGAGACCATCAAGGCCAAGCACATGTTTTGGGTCTCGGCCGCCGGCTACCAGCTGGGCAGCCTGTTCGAGGAGTTCTACGACGCCATGATGCACGCCCCCGTGCCGGACTGGCTCGACGACAAGCAGCGCCAGGTCTACTACGAGGAGCTCAAGGGTCAGCTGAGGCCGGTGGTCAACAAGGCGATCTGGGTGTTCGAGAAGAACCTAGCGACCGCCCGGCGGCTCGGCTACGAGAGCGAGTTCACGGCCCAGACCGAGGCCAAGCTGAGCGAGCTGCAGGCCGTGCTCCTCGCCGGTGATACGACTCTCGGCAAGCCGCACCCGCCGCTGGCGCCCGAAGCCCGCCCGGAAATCGGGGCAGGGGAGATCGCCTCCGCGGCCGGCGAGCCGAGCCCGGTCGATCGCAAGCTGTTCGTGCCGGAGCTGACGCCGCTCTGACGCTCGCAAAGCCGCTCAAGGGCCCGCACACGGGCAAAAACCGGCACTTGCGGGGCTACCGGCACCGGCGTGCAGCCCCGTCCCACGCGGCTTGACACTCTCCCAGATCCGCGGCTATACACCGCGTCCACTTTCGGACCCTCACCGGGTCCGACGCTTACCGTTAGCCTGTAGCCCGACACTTGACCGGCGGAACGACCGCCACGAAGACCCCCGGAGGAATTCTCACCACACGCTGGCGTAGCTCAATTGGTAGAGCACCTGATTTGTAATCAGGCGGCTGCGGGTTCGAGTCCCATCGCCAGCTCTCCACGTCGAACGGCCTCCGGGCCACGCGCGCAGCGATCGTTCCACACCACGAGGATGGGTGCCCGAGTCGGCCAAAGGGAGCAGACTGTAAATCTGCCGCGCACCGCGCTTCGAAGGTTCGAATCCTTCCCCATCCACTGCCTACCGCGGGAGTAGCTCAGTTGGTAGAGCGTCAGCCTTCCAAGCTGAATGTCGCGAGTTCGACCCTCGTCTCCCGCTCTCTGCGCGACCCGCGCATTTGTAATCAGGCCCTCCCGGCCTCTGCGTCCTGACAACTTCACGCCCATGTAGCTCAGTTGGTAGAGCACATCCTTGGTAAGGATGAGGTCAGCGGTTCGAATCCGCTCATGGGCTCCAGAGAATCCCTCTCGACGACTGAACCCGTCACCCGCAAAGAAGCACAGCCATGGCGAAGGAAACATTCGTACGGAACAAGCCCCACGTGAACATCGGCACGATCGGCCATGTCGACCACGGGAAGACGACGCTGACGGCGGCGATCACGAAGGTGCTGAGCCTGAAGGGACAGGCGGAGTTCAAGGGCTACGACATGATCGACAAGGCGCCCGAGGAGCGGGCGCGCGGCATCACGATCTCGACGGCGCACGTGGAGTACGAGTCGAACGCGCGGCACTACGCGCACGTGGACTGCCCCGGTCACGCGGACTACATCAAGAACATGATCACGGGCGCGGCGCAGATGGACGGGGCGATCCTCGTCGTGTCGGCGCCGGACGGTCCGATGCCGCAGACGCGTGAGCACATCCTGCTCGGCCGTCAGGTGGGCATCCCGGCGATCGTGGTGTTCCTGAACAAGTGCGACATGATCGGCGCGGGCGACGAGGAGATGCTGGAGCTGGTCGAGGTCGAGCTGCGCGAGCTGCTGTCGAAGTACCAGTTCGACGGCGACAACGTCCCGATCACCCGCGGGAGCGCGCTGAAGGCCCTGAACGCGCCGTCGTGGGATCACGCGGACGCGAAGTGCATCTGGGAGCTGATGGACGCGTGCGACTCGTTCATCCCGCAGCCGGTGCGCGAGCTGGACAAGCCGTTCCTGATGCCGGTCGAGGACGTGTTCACGATCTCGGGCCGCGGCACCGTGACCACTGGTCGCGTCGAGCGCGGTATCATCAAGGTCGGCGACGAGGTTCAGATCGTCGGTCTGCGCGACACGCAGAAGACGACGGTGACCGGCGTCGAGATGTTCCGCAAGCTGCTCGACCAGGGTCAGGCGGGCGACAACGTCGGCCTGCTGATCCGCGGCATCGACCGCGAGGGCGTGGAGCGTGGCCAGGTGCTTTGCAAGCCGGGCACGATCACCCCGCACAAGAAGTTCAACGCGACGGTGTACGTGCTGAAGAAGGAGGAGGGCGGCCGTCACACGCCGTTCTTCAAGGGCTACCGGCCGCAGTTCTACTTCCGCACGACGGACGTGACGGGCTCGGTGACGCTGCCCGAGGGCGTCGAGATGGTGATGCCCGGTGACAACATCGAGATCACCGTCGAGCTGCACAGCACGATCGCCTGCGAAGAGGGCCTGAAGTTCGCCATCCGTGAGGGTGGCAAGACTGTCGGCGCCGGCGTCGTCACCAAGATCCTCGAGTAGACCACTCGAGAACGGCAGGGCGGGGGGCGTGACCCCCGCCTTGTTTTGCCCTAACTCCCCGGTTTGCCGGCCCATGCCGGCCTCCGGGCTCGAACTTGTCAACCGGAACGGGTCTTGCTAGAACCGGACCCCTTCGCCTGTTGAGGCTCCTATGGCTGCCGGCAACCGCATCATCATCCAGCTCGAGTGCCAGACCTGTAAGCGGCGCAATTACTCCTCGACCAAGAACAAGCGGACGACGCCCGAGAAGGTCGTCCTCAAGAAGTTCTGCCGCCACTGCCGGAAGCACGCGGATCACAAGGAGACTAAGTAGAAGAGTGGGATCTTACAGGGGGTTAGCTCAGTTGGTAGAGCAGCGGACTCCAAATCCGCAGGCCGAGGGTTCGAGTCCCCCACCCCCTGCTTCCTGTCAGAGATGGCCGAACTTCGGACACTCTGAGCCCCTGCCATGACGACCCCGCCGCGCAATCGAAAGCTCGTTGTCGCCCGTGAGTTCGACCCCAGTCGGTGGGCCCACGCAGCGTTTTTCCTCGGCTTTCTGCTGCTCGCGTACGTCCTGAGCAACCTCACCGAGGACATGTGGGCGTTGCTGTGGTCGTACTGGCCCCGGCAGCTCGGTCGCCCGGCGCCGAACCTCGCTTCGGCGATCGGCACTGGCATCGCCCTAGTCTGCGCCCTCATCGCCTGGCGGAACAAGCGCTGGTTCACGTTCGTGAGCGAGGTCGCTGTCGAAGTCTCGCAGGTGACGTGGCCGACCAAGGCGGAGACGCGGGTCGCCACGATCGTGGTCGTCGTCCTCACGCTCGTCTGCTCCGTCATCCTGGCGATGATGGACCTGTTCTGGTCCAACGTGACGGACTGGCTCTACGCTCTCTGACGGATCGGGGCACAAATTCTCATGGAGTGGTACGTCGTCAACACCTTCTCGGGCTACGAGAACTCGGTAAAGAAGGCCCTGGAGGACCGGATCAAGAACGCCGGTCTCGAGGAGCAGTTCGGGGAGATCTTGATTCCCTCGGAGAAGGTGACCACCCGGAGCGGCAAGAAGACCGTCCAGAAGACCAACAAGCTTCTGCCCGGTTACATCTTCATCAGCATGGACCTGACCAAGGCGAGCTGGCACCTGGTCCAGAACACCCCGAAGGTGACCGGCTTCCTCGGCGGTCAGAACCCGAAGCCGGTGCGCAAGGCGGAGATGAACCGCATGCTCGGCCAGGCGCCGCCGGACGAGCAGGCGCCCGTCGAGAAGGTCGTGCCGAACATCACGTATTCGGTCGGCCAGCAGGTGCGGGTCCGCAGCGGCGCGTTCGCCAACTTCACCGGTGAGGTGGAGGAGATCAACAACGACAAGCAGAAGATCTGGCTGTCGGTGTCGTTGTTCGGCCGCCCGACGCGCGTCGAGGTCGACTTTTCCGAGGTCGAGCCGGTTGTGTAACGCCGGCGGATCTGCGACAAGCCAGCACGCCTGTCCCGCCCAGTGAGCGGCGTCAAGCTCACGGTCCCTGAAGGGCGGCGCCAGCGGCGTCGGCCCACCCGACCCACTCTTTTCGTCACGAAGCACTGCCATGAAGAAGGTAACCGCGTACGTCAAGCTCCAGATCAAGGCCGGACTGGCGAACCCCGCGCCCCCGATCGGCCCTGCGCTCGGCTCCAAGGGCGTCAACATCATGGAGTTCTGCAAGCAGTTCAACGCCCGCACGGCGAAGGACCAGGGCCTCGTGATTCCGGTGGTCATCACCGTCTACTCGGACCGTTCGTTCACCTTCATCACCAAGACCCCGCCGGCGTCGATCTTGTTGTTGAAGAAGGTGCAGGCGGCCAACCCGAAGATCGAGGGCGGCTCGGGCGTCCCGAACCGACAGAAGATCGGCAAGCTGACGACCCAGGAAGTCCGCGAGATCGCCGAGTACAAGTACAAGGACATGAACGCCGCCTCGATCGACGCCGCCGCGCGCACGATCGCCGGCACCGCGCGCTCGATGGGCATCGACGTCGTCGAGGCCTGAGCGCCGAGAATCAGTCTCCTGTCCCTGAGGACATGCGGACAGGAGCCTCGGCCCCACGCGGACCGAGACAACCCCGGGGGAGGCCGTAGAGGCCGCTGGGACCCCGGAAAGGGCAAGAGACAATGGGCAAGAAGTACGAGGCGATCCGCAAGCTGGTCGACCGCGACAAGCGCTACACCCTCGCCGAAGCGGTCGAGCTGCTGCCGAAGCTGAAGTTCACCAAGTTCGACGAGACGATCGACGTCGCCGCCCGCCTGGGCGTCAACCCGAAGCACGCCGACCAGATGATCCGCTCGTCGTGCGCCCTGCCGCACGGCACCGGCAAGTCGCTGCGCGTGGTCGTGTTCGCCAAGGGCGAGCGCGCCAACGAGGCACGCGAGGCGGGCGCCGATTTCGTCGGCGCCGAGGACCTGGTCGACCGCGTTCTCAAGGAGAACTGGCTCGAGTTCGACAGCGCGATCGCCACGCCCGACATGATGGGCCTCGTCGGTCGCCTCGGCCGTATCCTCGGCCCCCGCAACTTGATGCCCAACCCCAAGGTCGGCACCGTGACCATGGACGTGGCCCGAGCGGTCCGCGAGATCAAGGCCGGCCGCATCGAGTTCCGCACCGAGAAGACCGGCATCGTCCACGCGCCCGTGGGCAAGATGTCCTTCGGGCCGGACAAGCTGCGGGAGAACATCCTCTCGCTGCTCGACACCCTGCAGCGCCTCAAGCCGTCGACGGCCAAGGGCAAGTACTTCAAGAGCATCGCGCTCTCGTCGACGATGGGCCCGTCGGTCCGCCTCGACACCAACGAGGTCGCCGCGCTGCTCGAGCGCTAGGCCGACCCGAACTTTCATTCGAGGAGTTCACCAAGTCTGTCGCAGAAGTGACGTGTAGAAGCCGCCCGCGAGGGCGCACGCACTCGAAGACAGCAGGTGGTCGGCCTTCCGACCGTAAACGCGAGAGCGGCCTGCCGAGAGTGGAGCGAGCGACGAGAGGAAGCGGGGATGGGTCGTCCGTCCTCCATCTCGGCGGTCCTCCACCCGGAGGGCCGAGGAGACGAGCCACAGATGCCCACCCTGAGCAAACACGAACAATCGGCGAAGCTCCGCGAGGAACTGAGCGACGTGTCCGCGTTCATCCTGGTCGACTACACCGGGATCACCGTGGCCGAGGCCAGCGACGTCCGCAACAAGTTCCGCGACGCCAACTGCCGCTACCAGGTCTACAAGAACTCGGTCATCCACTACGCGGTGACCGGGACGAAGCACGAGCCGGCCGCCGCCCTGTTGAAGGGCATGACCGGGATCGCGTTCTCGCCGGAGGACCCGGGTGCAGCGGCTCGCGTGGCGCGTGACTTCGCCAAGGACGCCAAGAACTTCAAGGTCAAGGGCGGCATCATCGACGGTCAGACGCTCGACGCCTCCGGCGTCAACCGTCTCGCCGACATGCCCGGGCCGCGCGAGCTCAAGGCGCAGTTCCTGGCCCTGCTCAACACGCCGGCGACGAGCTTCGTCCGCGTGCTGAACGCCGGCCCGCAGAGCTTCCTCTACCTCCTGAATGCCCGCAAGGACCAGCTCGCCGCTGCCTCCTGAGGCCGGCGCTCGTCCCTCATCAACCCGTCACCGTTTGTACCGACAGACTTCGAGGAATTCGTCATGACCGACATCACCCGCGACCAAGTCATCAACTACCTGAGCAACCTTCCGGTCATCGAGATCGCCAACCTGGTTAAGGAGCTCGAGACCAAGTGGGGCGTTTCGGCCGCCGCGCCGGTCGCCGCCGCCGCCCCCACGGGTGGTGCTGCGCCCGCCGCCGAGAAGAAGGAAGAGCAGACCGAGTTCACGGTCGTGCTCAAGGGCTTCGGCGACAAGAAGATCAACGTCATCAAGGCGGTCCGCGTGCTCAACCCCGCCCTCGGCCTCAAGGAGGCCAAGGACCTGGTCGAGGGCGCCCCCGCCAACATCAAGGAAGGCATCTCCAAGGCCGAGGCCGAGGAGATGGCGAAGCAGCTCAAGGAGGCAGGCGCTGAGGTCGAGATCAAGTGATCTCAGGGCCCGCCGCCCAAGCTGCTCCGGCGTGTACGGCGCCAGGGGGAAAGCCCCCTGTGCGTCGTGCACATGTCGCGTTTGTAATGGGGCATTTTCGCGCCCCCGTGAGCCCTGGCTCACATCGATTCTCGAGTACTTTTTGCCGCTTCGCGATCTCGCTGGCTCACGAGCCGCAAGGCCCGAAGTCCTGAGCAATTGCCTCGCTTAGCGCTTAGACAACCTGCCGGCCCGCTCCACTGCCTCACTCGGCAGTTCGTCCCCCCTGAGGAACCGCGATGCCACCGATGATCCAGAACAACTTCCGTGTGCGCAAGAACTTCGGAAAGCTCAAGCGCATCATCGAGGTCCCCAACCTCATCGACATCCAGAAGCGGTCGTACGACAAGTTCCTGCAGCGGGACGTGCCGCTGGAGAACCGCGAGGAGATCGGGCTCCAGGCCGTCTTCAAGAGCGTGTTCCCGATCAAGGACTTCGGCGAGACCAGCTCGCTCGAGTTCGTCAGCTACAGCCTCGACCGCCCCAAGTACGACGAGGACGAGTGCCGCGCGCGCGGCATGACGTTCGCGGCGCCGATCAAGGTGGTGGTGCGACTGGTGGTGTGGGACGTCGACGACGAGACCGGCACCCAGTCGATCCGCGACGTCAAGGAGCAGGAGGTCTACTTCGGTGAGATCCCGCTGATGACGGCGCACGGCACCTTCATCATCAACGGGACCGAGCGCGTGGTCGTGTCGCAGCTGCACCGCTCCCCCGGTGTGTTCTTCGACCACGACAAGGGCAAGACCCACGCCTCGGGCAAGAAGCTGTTCTCGGCCCGCATCATCCCGTACCGCGGCAGCTGGCTCGACTTCGAGTTCGATCACAAGGACGCGATCTTCGTCCGCATCGATCGTCGGCGCAAGCTGCACGCGACCGTGCTGCTGCGCGCGCTCGGCTATAACACCCCCGATCTGCTCGACTTCTTCTACGACAAGGAGACGATCAACATCGAGGAGGGCGGCGTCCTGACCCGCGCGATCGACTTCGATCTGCTGGCCGGTCAGCGCGCCTCGCACGACATCCGCGACCCCGAGACGGGCGAGGTCATCGTCCGCAAGGGCCGCAAGTTCACCAAGGCGAACATCAAGCGCATGCGGCAGTCGGGCATCCGCACCCTGCCGATGGACGCGGAGAGCCTGGTCGGCAAGGTCTCGGCCGAGGACGTGATCGACGAGATCACCGGCGAGGTGCTCCTCAACTGCAACGAGGACCTCACCGAGGAGCACGTCCGTCGCCTCGCCGACGCCAAGATCAAGAGCTTCAAGATCCTCTTCATCGACGACTTCAACGTCGGCCCGTACCTGCGCAACACCCTGCTGCAGGACAAGCTGCACACGCCCGAAGAGGCGCTGCTCGAGATCTACCGCCGCCTCCGCCCCGGCGACCCGCCGACGGCCGAGACGGCGCGGACCCTGTTCGAGTCGCTGTTCTTCAAGCCCGAGCGCTACGACCTGTCGACCGTCGGCCGCCTCAAGCTGAACCACAAATTCGGCCTCGAGGAGAGCCTGACCTCCACCGTGCTGACGAAGCGCGACATCATGGAGACGGTCAAGTACCTGGTCGAGCTCCGCAACGGCCGCGGCCAGATCGACGACATCGACCACCTCGGCAACCGCCGCGTGCGCGCCGTCGGCGAGCTGATGGAGAACCAGTACCGCATCGGCCTCGTGCGCATGGAGCGGGCGATCAAGGAGCGCATGAGCATGTCCCAGGAGATGGACGCGCTCATGCCGGCCGACCTGATCAACGCCAAGCCGGTCTCGGCGGTCGTGAAGGAGTACTTCGCGTCCTCGCAGCTGAGCCAGTTCATGGACCAGACCAACCCGCTGTCCGAGGTCACGCACAAGCGCCGCTTGTCAGCCCTCGGCCCGGGCGGCCTGACGCGCGAGCGCGCCGGCTTCGAGGTCCGCGACGTCCACAACACCCACTACGGTCGCATCTGCCCGATCGAGACGCCGGAAGGTCCGAACATCGGCCTCATCGCGTCGCTCTCGACGTACGCGCGCATCAACGAGTTCGGCTTCATCGAGACGCCGTACCGCACCGTCGACGGCGGCGTCGCCTCGTCGGACGTCGACTACTACTCGGCGCTGCAGGAGCAGGGCCACTTCATCGCCCAGGCCAACGCCGTCACCGACGACAACGGCAAGCTGCTGGCCGACCAGGTCCAGGTCCGTCACAACGACGAGTTCGAGGCGGTCGCCCCGGCCTCGGTCACGCTGATGGACGTCTCGCCGAGCCAGCTGGTCTCGGTCGCGGCCTCGCTGATCCCGTTCCTCGAGCACGACGACGCCAACCGCGCGCTGATGGGCTCCAACATGCAGCGCCAGGCCGTCCCGTGCCTGCGCACCGCGGCCCCGCTGATCGGCACCGGCATGGAGATGCACGTCGCCCGCGACTCCGGTTCGACGGTCGTCGCCCTGCGCGACGGTGTGGTCGAGCAGGTCGACGGCGCGCGCATCGTCGTCAAGCCGGTCACCGGCAAGACCGAGGAGAACCGCGGCATCCTCGGTGCCAAGCCCGACATCTACAACCTGACCAAGTTCCAGCGCTCGAACCAGAACACCGCGCTCAACCAGAAGCCGATCGTCCGCGTCGGCGACCGCGTGAAGAAGGGCGACGTCATCGCCGACGGCGCGGCGACGGAGCGCGGCGAGCTGGCGCTCGGCCAGAACGTGGTCGTCGCGTTCATGCCGTGGCAGGGCTACAACTTCGAGGACTCGATCCTCGTGTCGGAGCGCATCGTCCGCGAGGACGTGTACACCTCGATCCACATCGAGGAGTTCGAGTGCGTCGCCCGCGACACCAAGCTGGGCAAGGAAGAGATCACGCGCGACATCCCGAACGTCGGCGAGGACGCGCTGGCGAACCTCGACGAGGCGGGCATCGCCCGCATCGGCGCCGAGGTGAAGGCCGGCGACATCCTGGTCGGCAAGATCACCCCGAAGGGCGAGACCCAGCTCAGCCCCGAGGAGAAGCTGCTGCGCGCCATCTTCGGCGAGAAGGCCGGCGACGTGCGTGACACCTCGCTGCGCCTGCCGCCGGGCGTCAGCGGCATCGTCATCGACGCGCGGGTGTTCGCCCGCAAGTCGGTCGAGAAGGACACGCGCGCCCAGCAGATCGAGGACGCCGAGCGCGAGAAGCTGATGCAGGACCGGCGCGACAACGTCGCCATCGTGTCCGACGGCTACTACAACCGGATGAAGGAGATCCTGGTCGGCAAGACCACCGCGGCCAAGCTGGTCGACGACGCCGGCCGCGAGCTCATCACCGCCGGCGTGGTGCTCACCGAGGCCAACCTGGCCGACGTGCCGCGCGGCGAGTGGGGCCGGTTCTCGCTCACCACCGCCGAGGACACCGAGGTCGTCGAGGCTCTGGCCCGCCGCCTCGAGAAGGACCTCGACGAGATCGAGACCATCTACCGCGAGAAGATCGCCAAGCTGACCAAGGGCGACGAGCTGCCGCCCGGCGTCATCAAGATGGTCAAGGTCTACGTCGCCATCAAGCGCAAGCTGCAGGTCGGCGACAAGATGGCCGGCCGCCACGGCAACAAGGGCGTGATCTCGCGGATCCTGCCGATCGAGGACCTGCCGTACCTCGAGGACGGCAGCCCGGTCGACATCGTGCTCAACCCGCTCGGCGTGCCGTCGCGCATGAACGTCGGCCAGATCCTCGAGGTCCACCTCGGGTGGGCCGCCTACGAGCTCGGGCAGCAGATCGACCGCTACATGCAGACCAAGTTCTCGCCCGAGGTCCTGCGCACCCAGCTGAAGAAGATCTACGAGACCAAGGAGGCCCAGCGCTTCATCGACGGTCTCGGCGACGACGACGTGATCCGCTTCGCCGACAAGCTGCGGCGCGGCGTCCACATGGCCACGCCGGTGTTCGACGGCGCGCTCGAGACCGAGGTCAAGGGCACGCTCAACAAGGCCGGCGTGCCCGAGAGCGGCCAGGCGATCCTGTTCGACGGCCGCACCGGCGAGGCGTTCGAGGAGAACGTCACCGTCGGCATCATGTACATGCTCAAGCTGCACCACCTCGTGGACGACAAGATCCACGCCCGCAGCATCGGCCCGTACTCGCTCGTCACCCAGCAGCCGCTCGGCGGCAAGGCCCAGTTCGGCGGCCAGCGCCTCGGCGAGATGGAGGTCTGGGCGCTCGAGGCCTACGGCGCCGCCTACGCGCTGCAGGAGCTGCTCACCGTCAAGTCGGACGACGTCGTCGGCCGCATGCGGATGTACGAGTCCATCGTCAAGGGCCAGCCGACCATGCAGCCGGGCGTGCCGGAGTCGTTCAACGTGCTCCTCAAGGAGCTGCAGGCCCTGTGCCTGAACATCGAGCTCGTCGACGTCAACGCGGAGACGGGCGTGGTCACCGGCGTCTCCCGCGAGGCGATGTCGGCGGCGGAGTAATCACCCGGAGAAAGCGAACAAGGAGACACGGCCATGAGAGACATCTTCAGTTTCTTCGAGAAGCAGAAAGAGGCCACCTACTTCAACGCGCTCCGGATCGGCGTCGCCTCGCCGAAGGTCATCCGCGACTGGTCGTACGGGGAGGTCAAGAACCCCGAGACGATCAACTACCGGACCTTCAAGCCCGAGCGCGACGGCCTGTTCTGCGCCAAGATCTTCGGGCCCATCAAGGACTACGAGTGCCTCTGCGGCAAGTACAAGCGCATGAAGCACCGCGGGGTCGTGTGCGAGAAGTGCGGCGTCGAGGTCATCCACTCCAAGGTCCGGCGTGAGCGCGCGGGTCACATCGACCTGGCGACCCCGGTCGCGCACATCTGGTTCCTCAAGAGCCTGCCGTCGCGCATCGGCAACATCCTCGACATCCCGTTGACCAAGCTCGAGAAGGTCCTCTACTGCGAGGCCTACATCGTCATCGACCCGAAGGACTCCGGGCTCGAGGAGCGCGAGCTGCTCAGCGAGGAGCGCTTCGACCAGCTGATGGAGGAGCTCGGCCCCGAAGCGTTCAACGCCGGCATGGGCGCCGAGGCGATCAAGGAGCTGCTGTCGCGCATCGACCCGGTGGTCGAGGCCCGCAACCTGCGGGCGGAGATCGCCGGCGCCACCAGCGAGGCCAAGCGCAAGAAGGCGGCCAAGCGCCTGCGCGTGGTCGAGGCCTTCCGCAACAGCGGCAACAAGCCCGAGTGGATGATGCTCGAGGTCGTGCCGGTGCTGCCGCCCGACCTGCGCCCGCTCGTCCCGCTCGACGGCGGCCGCTTCGCCAGCTCCGACCTCAACGACCTGTACCGCCGGGTGATCAACCGCAACAACCGGCTCAAGCGCCTGCAGGAGCTGGCCGCGCCGGAGATCATCATCCGCAACGAGAAGCGTATGCTGCAGGAGGCCGTCGACGCGCTGTTCGACAACGGCCGCCGCGGCAAGACGATCACAGGCCCCAACAAGCGCCCGCTGAAGTCGCTGTCCGACATGCTGCGCGGCAAGTCGGGCCGGTTCCGCCAGAACCTGCTCGGCAAGCGCGTCGACTACTCGGGCCGTAGCGTCATCGTCGTCGGTCCCGAGCTGCGCCTGCACGAGGTCGGCATCCCCAAGAAGATGGCCCTCGAGCTGTTCAAGCCGTTCATCTACAACCGGCTCGAGGCGCAGGGGCTCGTCACCACCATCAAGAGCGCCAAGCGGATGGTCGAGAAGGAGGCCCCGGAGGTCTGGGACATCCTCGACGAGGTGATCAAGGAGCACCCGCTGCTGCTCAACCGCGCGCCGACGCTCCACCGCCTCGGCATCCAGGCGTTCGAGCCGGTGCTGATCGAGGGCAAGGCGATCCAGCTGCACCCGCTGGTCTGCACCGCCTTCAACGCCGACTTCGACGGCGACCAGATGGCCGTCCACCTCCCGCTGTGCATCGAGTCGCAGATGGAGGCGCGCGTGCTGATGATGTCGACCAACAACATCCTCAGCCCCGCGCACGGCCGGCCGATCATCGTCCCGTCGCAGGACATCGTCCTCGGCCTCTACTACATGACGCGCGAGCGGGCCTTCGCCCACGGCGGCGTCAACGAGAACCCGGCCCAAGACGGCTTCTTCATCGGCCACTTCGGCTCCCCGGCCGAGGTGCGCATGGCCTACGACCACGGGGCCGCGCACCTGCAGGCCCGCGTCCGCGTGCGCATGGAGCCGGGCAAGCCGATGCTCGACAGCACCGTCGGGCGCGTCCTGCTGTACGAGGGCGGCATCCCCAAGAAGATCCCGTTCCCGATGGTCAACCGTTCGCTGGGCAAGAAGGAGCTCAACGAGCTGATCGACACCTGCTACCGCCTGTGCGGGCAGAAGGCCACCGTCCTGATGGCCGACTACCTGCGCAGCACCGGCTACAGCGAGGCGACCAAGGCCGGCATCTCGATCTGCATGGATGACATGGTCATCCCCGAGGCCAAGAAGAAGCTGCTCCAGCAGGCGACCACCGAGGTCAAGCGCATCATGGCGCAGTACGCCGACGGCCTCATCACCTCGGGCGAGCGCTACAACAAGATCATCGACATCTGGGCGAACGTCTCCGAGCAGATCGCCAACGCGATGATGGAGGGCATCTCGACCGCCGTCCTCAGCGACGAGCGGACCGGGAAGCAGGTCAAGCAGCCGTCGTTCAACTCGGTCTACATCATGGCCGACTCGGGCGCCCGCGGTTCGCGGCAGCAGATGCGCCAGCTCGCCGGCATGCGCGGCCTCATGGCTCGTCCCTCGGGCGAGATCATCGAGTTCCCGATCACGACCAACTTCCGCGAGGGCCTCACGGTTCTCCAGTACTTCATCTCGACGCACGGCGCGCGCAAGGGCCTCGCCGACACCGCGCTCAAGACCGCGAACTCCGGGTACCTCACCCGCCGCCTGGTCGACGTCGCCCAGGAGGCCGTGATCACGGAGTTCGACTGCGGCACGATCCAGGGCCTCGACATGACCGCGCTGGTCGAGTCGGGCGAGGTCATCGAGCGCCTGGCGGACCGCGTCCTCGGCCGCGTCGCGCTCGAGCCGCTGTACCGTCCGGGCACCGACGACCTGATCATCGCCGAGGGCGACCTGATCGACGAGACCCGCGCGCGTCAGGTCGACGACGCCGGCATCCAGTCGGTGAGGATCCGCAGCGTGCTCACCTGCGAGGCGCTGCGGGGCATCTGCGCCAAGTGCTACGGGCGCGACCTGGCCCGCGGCAACATGGTCGACGTCGGCGAGGCGGTCGGCATCATCGCCGCCCAGTCGATCGGCGAGCCCGGCACGCAGCTGACGATGCGCACGTTCCACATCGGCGGCGTCGGCAACATCACCGCCGAGCAGTCGCAGCTGGCGGCGCGCTTCGGCGGCACCGTCAAGCTCGAGGACATCGAGCTCACGACCGGCCGCGAGGACAAGGACGGCCCGTACTCGGTGGTCATGAACCGCCACGCGCAGCTCAACCTGCTCGACGAGAAGGGTCGCCCGCGCGAGCGCTACGACCTGGTCTACGGCGCGCGGCTGCGCGTCAAGGACGGCGAGGTGGTCAAGCCCGGCCAACTGATGGCCGAGTGGGACCCGTTCACCCTGCCGATCATCGTCGAGGTCACCGGTACCATCGAGTACGGCGACATCATCGAGGGCGTGACCATGGCGGTGCGGGTCGACGAGAGCACCCAGCACTCGAGCATGGTCGTGCAGGAGAGCCGCGACCCCGACGCGCGCCCGCGCTTCGTCATCAAGAACGACGACGGCGAGGTCATCCGCGTCTACGGCAAGCACGAGGCGCGTTACTTCCTCCCGGTCGGCGCGGCCTTCACCCTCACCGAGGGCACGAAGGTGACCGCCGGCGACGTCATCGCCAAGCTGCCGCGCGAGTCGACCAAGACCAAGGACATCACGGGCGGTCTGCCGCGCGTGGTCGAGCTGTTCGAGGCGCGCACGCCGAAGGACCACGCGATCATCTCGGAGATCGACGGCGTCGTCAGCTTCGGCAAGGACAAGGGCGGCAAGCGGCGCATCATCGTCACCGCCGAGCACGGCGAGCCGAAGGAGTACCTGGTACCCAAGGTCCGCCACCTGCTCGTGCGCGAGGGCGACCGCGTCCGCGCCGGCGAGAAGCTGATGGACGGCCCGGCCAACCCGCACGACATCCTCGCGGTGCTCGGCGAGAAGGCGCTGGCGTCCTACCTGCTCGACGAGATCCAGGAGGTCTATCGACTGCAGGGCGTGAAGATCAACGACAAGCACATCGAGACGATCGTGCGGCAGATGATGCGGCGCGTGCGGATCAAGGATCCGGGCGACACCAACTTCCTGGCCGACGATCACGTCGAGCGGCAGATCTTCCAGCAAGAGAACCAGCGCGTCGCGGCGCTCGGCGGCACGCCGGCGACCGGCCAGGCGCTGCTGCTCGGCATCACCAAGGCCTCGCTGTCGACCGAGAGCTTCATCAGCGCCTCGTCGTTCCAGGAGACCACCAAGGTGCTCACCGAGGCGGCCCTGCAGGGCAAGATCGACTTCCTGCGCGGCCTCAAGGAGAACGTGATCATGGGCCGGCTGATCCCCGCCGGCACCGGCCTCACGGTCTACGATCGCCTGCACATGGTCTCGGACGACCAGGCGCAGCACGACCCGAACGCCGAGCCGATCGCGCGTCGCTCCAACGAGCGCGACCTCATCAACGTGCAGGACTGAAGCGTCTCGACGGGGTCGGCGCAAAACGCGCCGACTCCGTTCGTGGGAGGGGCAGGGAGCAGATCTCCCGATCACACCCCTGCGGCAGCACACGAGCGACGCGTGCCCCGCCCCCACAGCCCGGGCCTGGTTCGCACTCCAGGCCGTTCTTCCTCGCTCTGAGGGGTTCGGACGGCGGTCCGGCCCCCCGCGCCACGCCGGCGGCGATGCTTGATCTGGCTGGCGCCCCCCTATATAAACAGCCCCCCAGCCGCAGGGGGCAAAAGCGAACAGGTCTGACTCTCTCGGGCTCGGACCTTGCGAAACCCACCCACGGCTCTCCGGGCCTGAGCCCGGCCCGAAATCTGGAAAGGCTTCACGGCGCATGCCGACGATCAATCAGCTTGTCCGCAAGGGACGCGAACTGCAGAAGAAGAAGACGACGGCTCCGGCGCTGCGCGGTTGCCCGCAGAAGCGCGGCGTGTGCGTCCGCGTGTACACCTGCACGCCGAAGAAGCCGAACTCCGCGCTCCGCAAGGTCGCTCGCGTCCGCCTCACCAACGGCATGGAAGTGACCACGTACATCCCGGGCGAGGGTCACAACCTGCAGGAGCACTCGATGGTGCTGATCCGCGGCGGTCGCGTGAAGGACCTCCCCGGCGTCCGCTACCACGTCGTGCGCGGCACCCTCGACACCACCGGCGTCAACGGCCGTCGCCAGCGGCGCTCCAAGTACGGCGCCAAGCGGCCCAAGTAGTGACTTAGAAGGACGACCATGTCGCGCAAAGGTATCACCACGCGGAAGCGCCCGCAGAACGACATCCGGTACACCGACCACCCCGTGGACGTGAACCGGAACATCCACAAGTTCATCTGCGGCATCATGCGCGCCGGCAAGAAGTCGATCGCCGAGAAGATCGTCTTCGGCGCCTTCGACATCATCTCCGAGCGCACCAAGGACGACCCGGTCAAGGTGTTCGAGAAGGCGATCTCCAACGTCTTCCCGCGCCTCGAGGTCCGTTCGCGTCGCGTCGGCGGCTCCAACTACCAGGTCCCGATCGAGGTCCGCCCCGAGCGCGGCCAGGCCCTGGCGTACCGCTGGCTGATCGGCTTCGCCCGCTCGCGTCCCGAGAAGACCATGCGTGAGCGTCTCGCCAACGAGATGCTCGACGCGGCCCAGAACCGCGGCGGCGCCGTCAAGAAGCGCGAAGACACGCACAAGATGGCCGAGGCCAACAAGGCCTTCGCCCACTACCGCTGGTAGTCGACTTCACGGTTCGTCCCGCGCGGGCCGTTCGATCTTTCTCTCCTCTCTCTCTCCTTCAGCTCCGGATGTCCGGCCCCTTCGCGGGCCACCCGCCGATGACCCACTGACCCGAGCCGACAAGAGCGCGACAACCCTCGATTCTGCCGGGCGATTGGACCGCTAGGTCCCTTCGCAACAGATCCCGAGCCGGGCCCCTCGCCTGCCATAACCCCTCCCGAGTTTGTGGAGACGGATGGCCGGCGGAGCGGCCCTCGTGTCGTTCCCGAAAAGGCTCCCCTCTCGTGCCATGCAGCCCTCCAACGACATCGCGGCCATCCGAGACATCGGCATCATGGCCCACATCGATGCCGGGAAGACCACGACGACGGAACGCGTGCTCTTCTACACGGGGATCTCGCACAAGATGGGTGAGGTCCACGACGGCAACACCGTCATGGACTTCATGGAGCAGGAGCAGGAGCGTGGCATCACGATCACCTCCGCGGCGACCACCTGCTTCTGGCGCGGTCACCGGATCAACCTGATCGACACCCCCGGACACGTCGACTTCACCATCGAGGTCGAGCGCTCGCTCCGCGTGCTCGACGGCGCCGTGGCCGTGTTCGACGCCGTCGCCGGCGTGCAGCCGCAGACCGAGACGGTGTGGCGGCAGGCCGAGCGCTACCACGTCCCGCGGATCGCCTTCGTCAACAAGATGGACCGCGTCGGCGCCACGCTCGACCGCACCGTCGAGATGATGAAGTCCGTCCTGCACGCCCACCCCATGGTCGTGCAGATCCCCAACGGCCTCGAGTCGGCCTTCACTGGCGTCGTCGACCTCCTCACCATGGAGGAGATCGTCTGGACCGACGACGGCGGCACCCAGCTCACCCGCAAGCCGGTGACCGAGGAGCACGAGCTGCACACCGAGGCGGTCCTGGCCCGTGAGGCGCTGGTCGAGTCGGTGGCCGAGGTCGACGACGAGACGATGAACGTGTTCCTCGAGACAGGTGCCGCGGGCGTCCCGCTCGACCTGCTCAAGGCCGGCCTGCGCCGGGCGACCATCGCCAACAAGGGCGTCGCCGTGCTGTGCGGCACTGCGCTCAAGAACAAGGGCATCCAGCCGCTGCTCGACGCCGTCATCGACTTCCTGCCGTCGCCGCTCGACATGCCGCCGGTGATCGCCCGCCGCAAGGCCGACGACGGCGAGGTCCAGCGGAACGCGGCCGCCAGCGAGCCGCTGCTCGCGCTGGCGTTCAAGGTCGTCCACGACCCGCACCGCGGCCCGCTGGTGTTCCTGCGCGTCTACTCGGGCGTCCTCAAGGTCAAGGACGCGATCCAGAACGTCACGCGCGACCGCAAGGAGCGGGTCAACAAGCTCCTGCAGGTCCACGCCAACAAGATGCAGGAGATCGACGAGGTATCGGCCGGCAACATCGCCGCCGCCGTCGGGCTCCGCTTCACGACCACCGGCGACACGGTGGTCCTGGCGACCGACCGCGAGCAGGTGATCTTGCCAGGCTTGGAGATCCCCGAGCCCGTGATTTTCCGCGCGATCGAGGCCAAGTCGACCGCCGACCAGGCGGCGCTGACCGAGGCACTCGAGCGGATGCAGCGCGAGGACCCCAGCTTCACCGTGCGGGTCGACCCCGATTCGGGCCAGACCCTGATGGGCGGGCAGGGCGAGCTGCACCTGGAGATCATCGTCGACCGCATCGCCCGCGAGGCGCGCGTCCCGAGCAACGTCGGCAAGCCGCAGGTCGCCTACCGCGAGACGGTCGGCCAGCTGTTGATCCATCCCATCGAGTACGACCGGGAGATCGGCGGCAAGCGGCAGTACGCCCGGATCGTCCTCGAGGTGGTCCCGCGCGAGCGCGGCGCCGGCAATTCCTTCGTCAACCTCATCCCCGAGCCGGTCCGCGAGCGCGGCCAGAAGCTCGAGCCGGCCAAGCTGCTGCCCGACATGATCGCGGCGGTCCGCGAGGGCGCCACCGATGCCCTGACCCGCGGCCCGCTGCTCGGCTACCCGCTGGTCGACGTTGAGGTTCGGCTGAAGGACGGGGCCTACGTCGAGGGCGACTCGACCGCCGTGAGCTTTCGGGCGGCTGCCACCATGGGCCTCATGGAGGCCTTCGAGAAGGCCAGCCCCCGCCTGCTCGAGCCGATGATGAAGGTCGAAGTCGAGGTCCCCGAGGACTTCACCGGCCACGTGGTCAACGACCTGGGCGGCCGCCGCGGCCGTGTGCAGGGCATGGAGCCCCTCCGCGGGCTTCAGGTCATCGACGCGGAAGTTCCCCTCGCCGAGATGGTCGGGTATGCTACGGCGCTTCGTTCGGCCACTCAGGGCCGGGCGAGCTACACGATGCACTTCAGCCACTACGCCGAGGTCCCGAGCGACCGGCAGGCGGAGATCGTCACCCGCGCCCGCGGATATTAGCGGTTTCTCTCACTCAGGCGACGCGATCGGGCTTTTCCAATCCTTGACTAGCTGGTAGATCCCGCCCCTCAGACTCCAACACCCCTCACTGAGCGAAGCACAGCCATGGCGAAGGAAACATTCGTACGGAACAAGCCCCACGTGAACATCGGCACGATCGGCCATGTCGACCACGGGAAGACGACGCTGACGGCGGCGATCACGAAGGTGCTGAGCCTGAAGGGACAGGCGGAGTTCAAGGGCTACGACATGATCGACAAGGCGCCCGAGGAGCGGGCGCGTGGCATCACGATCTCGACGGCGCACGTGGAGTACGAGTCGAACGCGCGGCACTACGCGCACGTGGACTGCCCCGGTCACGCGGACTACATCAAGAACATGATCACGGGCGCGGCGCAGATGGACGGGGCGATCCTCGTCGTGTCGGCGCCGGACGGTCCGATGCCGCAGACGCGTGAGCACATCCTGCTCGGCCGTCAGGTGGGCATCCCGGCGATCGTGGTGTTCCTGAACAAGTGCGACATGATCGGCGCCGGCGACGAGGAGATGCTGGAGCTGGTCGAGGTCGAGCTGCGCGAGCTGCTGTCGAAGTACCAGTTCGACGGCGACAACGTCCCGATCACCCGCGGGAGCGCGCTGAAGGCCCTGAACGCGCCGTCGTGGGATCACGCGGACGCGAAGTGCATCTGGGAGCTGATGGACGCGTGCGACTCGTTCATCCCGCAGCCGGTGCGCGAGCTGGACAAGCCGTTCCTGATGCCGGTCGAGGACGTGTTCACGATCTCGGGCCGCGGCACCGTGACCACCGGTCGCGTCGAGCGCGGTATCATCAAGGTCGGCGACGAGGTTCAGATCGTCGGTCTGCGCGACACGCAGAAGACGACGGTCACCGGCGTCGAGATGTTCCGCAAGCTGCTCGACCAGGGTCAGGCGGGCGACAACGTCGGCCTGCTGATCCGCGGCATCGACCGCGAGGGCGTGGAGCGTGGCCAGGTGCTTTGCAAGCCGGGCACGATCACCCCGCACAAGAAGTTCAACGCGACGGTGTACGTGCTGAAGAAGGAAGAGGGCGGCCGTCACACGCCGTTCTTCAAGGGCTACCGGCCGCAGTTCTACTTCCGCACGACGGACGTGACGGGCTCGGTGACGCTGCCCGAGGGCGTCGAGATGGTGATGCCCGGTGACAACATCGAGATCACCGTCGAGCTGCACAGCACGATCGCCTGCGAAGAGGGGCTGAAGTTCGCCATCCGCGAGGGTGGCAAGACCGTCGGCGCCGGCGTCGTCACCAAGATCCTCGAGTAGAGCTCGCTCGAGTACGCCGGCAAAGACCAAGGGATATCGCCGTGGACACGCTCAAGATTCGCATCCGGCTCAAAGCCTTCGACCACAAGCTGCTCGACCAGTCGGCCAGCGAGATCGCCGAGACCGCTCGCCGCACTGGCGCGACGGTCGCGGGCCCGATCCCGCTGCCCACCAAGATCAACAAGTACACGGTCCTGCGCAGCCCCTTCATCGACAAGAAGTCGCGCGAGCAGTTCGAGATCCGCACCCACAAGCGGCTGCTCGACATCCTTGAACCGAACAAGCAGACCCTCGACGCGCTGATGAAGCTCGACCTCTCGGCGGGCGTGGACGTCGAGATCAAGACCTGAGGCACCATGGCCAAGCTCATCGTCAAAGACCTCACGGGCGCTCAGGTCGGCGAGATCGACGTCGCCGACGCGGTGTTCGCCGTCCCCGTGCGTGAGCACCTCCTGTGGGAGGTCGTGCGCTACCAGCGGGCGGCTCGCCGCGCCGGTACGCACTCGACCCAGACCCGCGCCGAGGTCTCCATCACCGGCAAGAAGCTGCACAAGCAGAAGGGCACCGGCGGCGCCCGTCACGGCTCGCGCCGCGCCAACATCTTCCGCGGTGGCGGTCAGGTGTTCGGGCCCAAGCCGCGCAACTACGCCTTCCACGTCAACAAGAAGGTCATGGCGAGCGCGCTGCGCACCGCTCTGACCGTGCGGGCCTCGAAGGGCGACCTGATCGTCATCCGCGACCTGCAGCTCGAGGCCGTCAAGACCAAGACCATCGCCCAGGCGCTGACCACTCTCGGCGCGCCGAAGGCCCTGCTGGTCGACGTTGGCGACAACAAGAACCTGCGTCTCAGCACGCGCAACCTGGCAGCGGCGAGCTTCCTCGACGTCCGCGGCCTCAACGTCTACGACATCCTGCGCTTCCCCAAGCTGCTGATCTCGGAGACCTCGCTGCGCGCGGTCGAGGCCCGTCTGTCGGGCACCAAGTCCGACGCCCCGAAGGAGGTCGCATGACCCCGCAGCAGATCATCGTCCGCCCGGTCGTCACCGAGAAGTCGACCGAGGTGCAGGGCCGCCACAACCACTACGTGTTCGAGGTCGCCAAGGCCGCGAACAAGATCGAGATCCGTAAGGCCGTCGAGCTGGTGTTCGGCGTCCGCGTCCGGGACGTGCGCACCATGGTCGTGCGCGGCGACCTCCGCCGAGTCGGCAAGTTCACCGGCAAGCAGCGGTCGTGGAAGAAGGCGATCGTCACCGTTCACCCCGGTGACTCGATCGACCTCTACGGAGATCAAGCCGACAAGGGCTGAAGGAGCGCACCATGGGCATTAAAGTCTACAGGCCGACCTCCCCGGGCCGACGCGGCATGAGCGTCAACACCCGCGACCAGGTGACGGCGAGCGAGCCGCACCGGCCGCTGGTCGAGAAGATCGACCGCCACACCGGGCGCAACAACCACGGCCGCCAGACCTCGCGCTTCCGCGGCGGCGGTCACAAGCAGCTCTACCGCGTCATCGACTTCAAGCGCGACAAGTTCGGCGTGCCGGGCAAGGTCGCGACGGTCGAGTACGACCCGAACCGCACCACCTTCATCGCGCTCATCAACTACGCCGACGGCGAGAAGCGCTACATCCTCGCCCCCGAGGGTCTGAAGGTCGGCGACTCGGTGATCAGCGACCAGGCTGCCGACATCAAGCCGGGCAACAGCCTCCCGCTGCGCAACATCCCTGTCGGCACCATCATCCACAACCTCGAGATCAAGATCGGCAAGGGCGGCCAGCTGGTCCGCACCGCCGGCTCGGGCGCCCAGCTGATGGCGCGCGAGGGCGACTGGACGCAGGTCCGTCTGCCCTCCGGCGAGGTTCGTCGCGTCCACATCGACTGCCGCGCCACCGTCGGCACGCTGAGCAACGGCGACCACAGCCGCGTCAGCCTCGGCAAGGCCGGCCGCACCCGCTGGCTCGGCATTCGCCCGCACAACCGCGGCGTCACCATGAACCCGGTCGACCACCCGATGGGCGGCGGCGAGGGTCGCACCTCCGGCGGTCGGCACCCGTGCTCGCCGTGGGGCATCCTGTCGAAGGGCTACCGCACGCGGCACAACAAGCGCACCGACGTCTTCATCGTCTCCCGTAGGAAGAAGTAACGCATGGCACGCTCCATTAAGAAGGGCCCGTTCGCGGACTCCCACCTGGTCGAGAAGATCGAAGTCGCCCTCAGGGAGGGCAGCCGGCGTGTGGTCAAGACCTGGTCGCGCCGTTCCACGATCATGCCGCAGTTCGTCGGCGCGAACGTGATGGTCCACAACGGTCACAAGTGGATCCCCATCTTCATCACCGAGAACATGGTCGGGCACAAGCTCGGCGAGTTCGCCCCGACCCGTACCTTCCGTGGTCACTCCGGCGACCGCAAGGCCACGAAGAAGTAATCACCGAGGTACCCATGGCCATCGCACGTCTCAGCCACGCGCGCATCACCCCGCGAAAGGCCCGGATCATCGCCAACCTGATCCGCGGCAAGCAGGTCGCCCGCGCCATCGACGACCTTCGCTTCTTGCACAAGTCGGGCGCCAAGCAGTTCTTCAAGCTGCTCGTGTCCGCGGTCGCCAACGCCGAAGACACCGGCGACGTCAACGTCGACAACCTCGTCGTCACCAAGGTGACCGTCGATCAGGGCCCGACGCTCAAGCGCTGGCGCCCGCGGGCGATGGGCCGCGCCAATCGGATCCTCAAGAAGACCAGCCACATCCACCTCGAGGTGGCGGAGGTTCGCAGCTAATGGGACAGAAAACACATCCGATCGGCTTCCGCATCGGCATCGTCCGTACCTGGGGCTCGAAGTGGTTCGAGCACACGCGCTACCGCCAGTGGCTGCATGAGGACCTCAAGATCCGGCGCTTCCTCAAGAAGGAGCTCTACGCCGCCAGCATCGCCGACATCACGATCGAGCGGGCCGCCAACAAGCTGAAGATCAACATCTTCTCGGCGCGTCCCGGCATCATCATCGGCAAGCGCGGCGCCGGCGTCGAGGGCCTGAAGAAGAAGGTCTCGCGCCTGACCGAGTCCGAGGTGTTCCTGAACATCCAGGAGGTCCGCAAGGCCGAGACCAACGCGCAGCTGGTGGCCGAGAACATCGCCCAGCAGCTCGAGCGCCGCATCGCGTTCCGCCGCGCGCTCAAGCGGGCCATGCAGACCGCCATGAAGTTCGGCGCCAAGGGCATCCGCGTCGCCGCTTCGGGCCGCCTGGCCGGCGCCGAGATGTCGCGCCGCGAGACCTACCGCGCCGGCGGCGTGCCGCTGCACACCCTGCGCGCCGACATCGACTACGGCTTCGCCGAGGCCCACACGACCGCCGGTGCGATCGGCGTCAAGTGCTGGATCTTCAAGGGCGAGGTGTACGGCCAGCGCGCCACGCAACAGAACGACCCGCGCTTCCCGCGGCCCCAGAAGTAAGCGAGGCATCCCAACATGCTCTCCCCATCCAGAGTCAAGTACCGCAAGGTCCAAAAGGGCCACATGGCCGGCCAGGCCAAGGGCGGGTCGGAGGTCTCCTTCGGCGACTTCGGCCTGCAGACCGTCGAGTGCGGGTGGCTGACCGCGCGCCAGATCGAGGCCGCTCGTATCGCGATCAACCGCCACGTCAAGCGCGGCGGCAAGCTCTACATCCGGGTCTTCCCGGACAAGCCCGTCTCGCGCAAGCCGGCCGAGACCCGAATGGGTAAGGGCAAGGGCGCCCCGGACTTCTGGGTCGCTGTCGTCCGCCCCGGCCGCGTCCTCTACGAGATCGAGGGTGTCACCGAGGAGCTCGCCCGCGAGGCGTTCCTCCGCGCCCATCACAAGCTGCCGATCAAGACCCGCTTCATCCGAAGGGACACTGCCCTGTGAAAGCGCTCGAACTCCGCGAGAAGACCAACGAAGAGCTCACCGAGCTCGAGGGCCAGCTCCGCGACAAGCTCGTCCGCCTGAGCGTCGCCAAGGCGACCCAGCGGGCCACCAACTTCGCCCAGTTCGGCGCGCTGCGCCGCGACATCGCCCGCATCAAGACCGTCCTCCACGAGCGCGCTCGCGGCATCGCGGGAGAGGCATGAGCCATGACTGAGCAAGACACCACCACCGAGACCGAGACGCGCCAGCGCCGGGTCCTCACGGGCACCGTCGTGTCGGACAAGATGGACAAGACCATCGTCGTCCAGGTGCAGCGGCGCTTCAAGCACCCCCGCTACCGCAAGTACGTCAGCGAGCGGCTGCGCTACAAGGCGCATGACGAGACCAACCAGGCCAAGGTCGGCGATGTCGTTCGCATCGTCAGCTGCCGGCCCCTGTCCCGCGAGAAGCGCTGGGCGCTCCAGGCGATCGTGGAGAAAGCGACGCTCGTATGATTCAGGTCCAGTCCGTCCTCGACGTGGCCGACAACTCGGGCGCGCGCAAGCTGTTCTGCATCAAGGTGCTGGGCGGCTCGAAGCGCCGCTACGCGACCATCGGCGACATCATCGTCGTCTCGGTCCGCGACGCGCTGCCGAACAGCAAGGTGAAGAAGGGCTCGGTCATGAAGGCCGTCATCGTCCGCACGCGCAAGGGCGTGCGTCGCGTCGACGGCAGCGTGATCCGCTTCGACACCAACAGCGCCGTGCTCATCGACGCCCAGAAGCAGCCGATCGGCACTCGCATCTTCGGGCCCGTGGCGCGCGAGCTGCGGCAGAAGAACTACCTCAAGATCATCTCGCTGGCGCCGGAGGTGCTGTGATGCAGCGGATTCGTTCGGGCGACGAGGTCGTCGTCATCGCCGGAAAGCACAAGGGTCGTCGCGGCAAGGTGCTGCGAGTGGTGCCCGAGACCGACCGAGTGGTCGTGCAGGGTGTCAACGTCGTCACCAAGCACGTCAAGCCCGGCAAAGAGAACCCCCAGGGTGGCATCGTGAAGCGCGAGGCCCCCGTCCACCTCTCCAACGTGATGCTCGCGGATCCGCAGTCGGGCGACCCGACTCGGGTGCGCTTCCAGGTCCTCGACGACGGCCGCAAGGTCCGCGTCGCGGTCAAGTCGGGCGAGCAGATCGACAAGTAACCGGAATTCGTCGTCATGGCCAAGGCAGCACGCGCCGGCGGGGCACCCCCCGCCAAGAAGAAGGAAGCCGCCGGCTTCGGGTTCAAGTTTCAGCGGATCCAAGAGGAGCCGCTCAAGCGCGAGGAGGGGTACGTACCCCGACTCGTTCAAAAGTACAGCGAGGTCGCCAAGCCCGCGCTCGTCAGCGAGTTCGGCTACAAGAACGTCCTCAATGTGCCGCGGGTCGAGAAGATCGTGCTCAACATCGGTCTCGGCGAGGCGATTCGCCAGCCGAAGCTGCTTGAGCAGGCGTTCGAGGTGCTCGGCCACATCACCGGTCAGCGACCGGTGGTGACCCGCGCCAAGAAGTCGATCGCGACCTTCAAGCTCCGCGAGGGGATGAAGATCGGTTGCATGGTGACGCTGCGGGGCAACGTCATGTGGGAGTTCCTCGACCGTCTGTTGACGATCGCGCTCCCGCGTACGCGTGACTTCCGTGGGGTCAGCCGCAAGGCGTTTGACGGCCGCGGCAACTTCACGCTCGGCGTGAAGGAAGTCCTCATCTTCCCCGAAGTCGACATCGACAAGCTCGACAAGGTGCCGGGCATGAACATCTGCATTCACACCTCGGCGGGCACCGACGACGAGGGTCGCTCCCTGCTTGAGAAGCTGGGGATGCCGTTCCGGCGCGCCTAAGGAGGAGTCGCAACCATGTCCATGACTGATCCCATCGCCGACATGCTGGCGCGCATCCGCAACGCCCAGCACGCCCAGCACCCGAACTGCACGATGCCCGGCTCGAAGCAGAAGCTCCGCATCTGCCAGATCCTCAAGGAGGAGGGGTACATCCTCGACTTCTCGTGGGAGGACGACGACAAGCAGGGTCTGCTGTCGGTCAAGCTCAAGTACCAGGGCGAAGAGGCCGCCATCGAGGGCATGCGCCGCATCAGCCGGCCCGGCCAGCGCGCCTACTCGCGCGGCAAGGACATTCCGAAGGTCCACAACGGCCTCGGGATCCTGATCGTCTCGACCTCGCGTGGCCTGATGACCGACCGCGCCGCCCGGCGTCAGGGCATCGGCGGCGAGCTCATCTGCAGCGTGTGGTGATCCGACCCGTCGCCGCGAAGGAACAAGACCATGAGTCGTATCGGCAAAACCCCAGTGAAGATCCCGAAAGGGGTGACCGTGACCGCCAAGGGGCAGACGCTCTCGGTCAAGGGTCCCCAGGGCGACCTCAACTTCGAGGTCCCGGCCGCGATCCAGTTCAAGGTCGAGGGTGACAACATCACCTTCACCCGCACCGGCGAGACCGGTGACGTGCGCGCGCTGCACGGCACCGCGCGGGCGATGACGGCCAACATGCTGACCGGCGTCTCGGTCGGCTTCACGCGCACGCTCGACATCGTCGGCGTCGGTTATCGCGCCGCGGTCAAGGGCGACGTGGTCGACCTGACCCTCGGCTTCTCGCACCCGGTCAGCTACAAGCTGCCCGCGGGGGTCAAGGCCGAGGTCGACAAGGACGGCAAGCTGCACGTCAAGTCGGCCAGCAAGGCCCTGCTCGGCCAGGTCGCCTCGGACCTGCGCAGCTTCCGGCCGCCGGAGCCCTACAAGGGCAAGGGCGTGCGTTACCTGAACGAGAAAATCACCCTGAAGGAAGGGAAGGCTCGCGGTAAAGGCAAGTAGCCGCGCGCTGGGAGTTCGACCATGCCCTCGCCCAAAGAACAGATCCGGCTGCGCCGCAAAGCCAGCATTCGCAAGCGGGTCCACGGCACCACGGAGCGCCCGCGCCTCTCGGTGTTCCGCAGCGCCAAGCACATCTACGCGCAGGTCATCGACGACAGCACGTCGGCGACCCTCGTGGCTTCTTCCTCGCTCGTCAAGGACGTGGCCGCCGAGAGCGAGAAGACCAAGCGCGAGCTGGCCGAGCTCGTCGGCACCGCCATCGCCAAGGCCTGCCTGGCCAAAGGCATCACCAAGGTCGTGTTCGACCGCAACGGCTACATCTACCACGGCCGGGTCAAGGCCCTGGCTGACGGCGCGCGGGCCGGTGGGCTCGACTTCTAGGAACCAGCCATGATCGACATCGAATCCCTCGGAGAACTGGTCGACCGCGTCGTCTACATCAACCGCGTGGCGAAGGTCGTCAAGGGCGGCCGGCGCTTCAGCTTCAGCGCGCTGGTCGTCATCGGCAACGAGCGCGGCTGGGTGGGCATCGGCTACGGCAAGGCCAAGGAGGTCCCGGAGGCGATCCGCAAGGCCAACGACCTCGCGCGCAAGAACCTGTTCCAGGTTCCGCTCGCGGGCGCGACGATCCCCCACGAGGTCATCGGTCACCACGGCGCCGGCACGGTGCTGTTGCGGCCGGCCTCGCCGGGTACCGGCGTCATCGCCGGCGGCGCGGTGCGTGCGGTCGTCGAGTGCGCGGGCATCCACGACATCCTGAGCAAGTGCATCGGCACCAACAACCCGCAGAACGTCATCCACGCGACGCTGGACGCGCTCCAGCGGCTGCGCGCGCCCGAGTCGGTGTCGCGTCGCCGCGGCCTCGCGGTGGCCGAGCTTACGCAGTAGGAGGCACAGCCATGGCCCTCAAGCTCAAAGTGACCCTCGTCCGCAGCCCGATCCACCGCGAGCAGTCGCAGAAGGACACTGTCCGTGGCCTCGGCCTGCGCCGCCTGAATCACTCGCGGGTGCTCGAAGACTCGCCGTCGATCCGCGGCATGATCCGTAAGATCCAACACCTCGTCGCCGTCGAGCCGGCCGACGAGTAAGCCGATACGGCCGAAGGGGACATCCCAAATGGGTACTACACTTGAAACACTGCAGCCGCCGGCCGGCGCCCGCAAGCGTCGCAAGCGCGTCGGTCGCGGTATCGGTTCGCGTCGCGGCAAGACCTCGACCCGCGGCGTCAAGGGTCAGCTCGCGCGTCACAACCAGATGCCCGACCACTTCGAGGGCGGTCAGAACCCGCTCCAGCGCCGCGTGCCGAAGCGGGGCTTCATCAGCCTGAACCGCGACGAGTACCACGGCGTCAACGTCGGCCTGCTCGAGGGCAAGTTCGCCGCCGGCGAAGAGGTCTCGCTCGAGACCTTGCGGGCCAAGCGCCTCGTCCCGAAGCGCGTCAAGCAGGTCAAGCTGCTCGGCACCGGCGAGCTCAAGACCGCGCTCAAGATCAACGTCGCCAAGGTCAGCGAGTCGGCCCGTCAGAAGGTCGAGGCCGCCGGTGGCTCCATCCAGGAGCCCGCGGCGCCCGCCGAGGGTTGACAGGTCCTTCGTCTGGCCGCTCGGTCGGCAGGCCGCGCACCGTGATACCGGTCACCGGGTGCGCGGCCTTTCATGCGTCGGCCGGGTTCCGTGAGGGGCCCGGCCGAAGTTCGTTGCCGAGCCGGCTGCGGCGCCGGGCGGCATGGGGTACAAGTTGTCGCCGTAACCCCCGGGCCTGAGGGCCTACCCGTCTGGCCGTCAGATCGGGCACGAGAAGGGGCAAGCTGGGAACGCCGATGGGTGTCATCATCAACATCTTCAAGCTGCCGGAGCTGCGCAAGCGTGTGCTTTTCACGCTGGCGATGCTGGCTGTCTACCGCTTCGGCGTGTTCGTGGCCGTGCCCGGCGTCGACCGTACCGTGATGGACGACATCGTCCGCCAGGGCGCGGGCGGCTTCCTCGGCTATCTGAACATGTTCAGCGGCGGCGCGCTGAGCAACCTGTCCGTGTTCGCGCTCGGCATCATGCCGTACATCAGCGCGAGCATCATCATGCAGCTGATGACCGCGGTCATTCCGCGGCTGGAGATGCTCAGCAAGGAAGGCGAGACCGGGCGGCGGAAGATCAACCAGTACAGCCGCTACGGCACGGTGTTCCTGTCGGTGATCCAGGGCTGGTTCATGGCCACCTGGCTCGAGTCGCAGAACGCCCCCGGGCAGACGTTGGTGCTCGACCCTGGCTTGCCGTTCCGCTTGATGACGATCCTGACCCTGACCGCAGGGACATGCTTCATCATGTGGCTGGGCGAGCAGATCACCGAGAAGGGCGTCGGCAACGGGATCTCGCTCATCATCTTCGCCGGCATCGTCGCCGACCTCCCGGTCGCGCTGTACCAGCTGTGGCAGAAGACCCAGGACGATCCCGAGAACTTCGGGCCGATGTTCATCGCCATCCTCGGCGCGCTCGTCGTCGCCGTGATCGCCTTCGTCGTGATCATGGAGCGCGGCCAGCGGCGGATTCAGGTCCAGTACGCCAAACGGGTGGTCGGGCGGCAGATGTTCGGCGGCAACGCCAACTACCTGCCGCTGCGCCTCAACAGCGCCGGCGTCATCCCGCCGATCTTCGCCAGCTCGATCCTCATGTTCCCGAGCCAGATCGCGGGCATGACCGGCAGCTCGTCGATGCAGTGGTTCTCCAACGCCCTGCGCTACGACGGCTGGCTGTACCTCACCGCCTTCGTCGGACTCGTGATCTTCTTCACGTTCTTCTACACGTCGCTGCAGTTCAACCCGGTCGACGTGGCCGACAACTTGAAGAAGCAGAACGCGTCGATCCCCGGGATCCGCCCCGGCAAGCGGACGGCCGAATACATCGACTTCATCCTCACGCGCCTCACCTTCGCCGGCGCCTGGTACATCGCCGCGGTGTGCGTCCTGCCGACGCTGCTGCAGACCAAATTCAACGTCCCGTTCTACTACGGCGGCACTTCGCTGCTGATCGTGGTGGGCGTCGCCCTCGACACGGCGCAGCAGATCGAGAGTCACCTGGTGACCCGTTCGTACGAAGGGTTTGCCGGTCCTGGCGGGCCGCGGATCCGCGGACGTCGGGGCTAACTCACACGGAGCCGCGCGCGCCGGTCTGGTGCCGGCCTGGACTAACGCCGGCCTTTTTGCCACCTTTTCGCCCTTCCTTGACCCCCCCTGGGGGTCCTTGAGCTTAAGCATAGTCTTCGTCGGCCCATTCGGGCGGACAGCAGCGGACCCTCGGGTCAACGGCCCGAGGGGCCAAGGTCTCTTCTCTGTGAATCATCCGCACGCCGACACCTTCGAGGCCACAGTGGTCGCTGAGTTGCCCCAGCAGCTGTACCGCCTCGAGGCCGAGCCGCCGACGCAAGCTGTCCTCACGGCCAGCTTGTCTGCGGAGGCGCGGCGCCTCGGTGTGCACGTACGGACGGGGCAGCGTGTGCTGGTCCGCAGGGCCAGTCTCGATCCAGGTCGCGGTGTCATCACCGGGTTGGCGCTCCGCCAGCCCTGAGCCGCACCTTCGCCAAGAGGAACAATGAAAGTCAGAGCCAGCGTTCGAAAGATCTGCGACAAGTGCAAGGTCATCCGCCGCAAAGGTGTCGTGCGGGTGATCTGCGACAACCCCAAGCACAAGCAGCGTCAGGGCTAGGAGAACCACCATGGCACGCATTGCAGGGGTGGACCTGCCCCGTAACAAGCGCATCGAGATCGCGCTCACCTACATCTACGGCATCGGCCGCGGGACCGCGCTGAAGATCCTCGACAAGTCTGGCGTGGGCGCGGCGATCCGCACCGACGACCTGACCGACGATCAACTCGCGTCGATCCGCAGCGTCATCGAGAGCGACCTCAAGGTCGAGGGTGACCTCCGCCGCGACGTCCAGATGAACATCAAGCGCCTGATGGACCTCGGCTGCTACCGCGGTCTCCGTCACCGTCGCGGCCTGCCGGTCCGCGGCCAGCGCACCCACACCAACGCCCGCACGCGCAAGGGCCCCAAGCGGGGCACGGTGGCGGCCAAGAGGAAGGTCTGAGCCATGGCGAACACCAAGGCAGATGCCGACAAGGGCAAGTCCAAGCGTCGCGTCAAGAAGAACGTCTCGACCGGCGTCGTCTACATCAACTCGACCTTCAACAACACGCTCATCACCATCACCGACGTCAACGGCAACACCATCGCGTGGGCCTCGTCGGGTGTGCGTGGCTTCAAGGGCTCGCGCAAGTCGACGCCGTTCGCCGCCCAGCTGGCTGCCGACGACGCCGCGCGCAAGGCCCAGGACCACGGCATGCAGACCGTGTCGGTCCGCGTGTCGGGCCCCGGTGCCGGCCGCGAGTCGGCGCTTCGCGGCCTGCAGTCGGCCGGTTTGCGGATCTCATCGATCAAGGACGTCACGCCGATCCCGCACAACGGCTGCCGCCCGCCCAAGCGGAGGAGGGTCTGAACCATGGCTCGCTACATCGGTCCCGTGTGCCGGCTCTGCCGGCGTGAAGATGCCAAGCTGTTCCTCAAGGGCGATCGCTGCTTCACCGACAAGTGCGGCTACGAGCGGCGCCAGTACCCCCCGGGTCAGCACGGTCAGGGCCGCAAGAAGCGCCCGAGCGACTACGGCCAGCAGCTGCGCGAGAAGCAGAAGGTCAAGCGCATCTACGGCCTGCTCGAGAAGCAGTTCCGCGGCTACTACTACCGCGCCTCGCGGATGAAGGGCGTGACCGGCGAGAACCTGCTCGCCCTGCTCGAGCGCCGGCTCGACAACGTCACGCTGCGCTGCGGCTTCTCGTCGAGTCACGCCGAGGCCCGTCAGCTCGTGCGTCACGGCCACTTCCTGGTCAACGGCAAGCGGATCAACATCCCGAGCTACCAGGTGCGCGCCGGCGACATCGTCGAGGTCCGCGACAACAGCAAGAAGATCAAGCGCATCGTCGACGCCATCGGGCAAGTCGACCGGGTCCCGCGGCCGGCGTGGATCGATCTCGACAAGGAGAACATGCGCGGCAAGATCACCGCGCTGCCCTCTCGGTCGGACATCTCGGCGGATATCGACGAGCAGCTCATCGTCGAGCTGTACTCGAAGTAACCACACGGAGGGACGAATGCAGGACCAAAACACCATCGCCAGGAACTGGCGCGACCTGATTCGGCCGAAGAAGCTCGAGGTCGACACCTCTTCGCTCACCGACACCTACGGCAAGTTCACGTGCGAGCCGCTCGAACGCGGCTACGGCATCAGCCTGGGCAACAGCCTGCGGCGGGTGCTCCTGAGCTCGCTGCAGGGCGCTGCGATCACGACGGTCCGCATCGAAGGCGCGCTCCACGAGTTCACCACGGTGCCCGGCGTCGTCGAAGACGTCACGGACATCATCCTGAACGTCAAGGCGCTGCTCCTCCGTATGGACGACGCCACCCCGCGTACGCTGGTGGTCGACAAGCAGGGCGAGGGCGAGGTCACCGGTGCGGACATCCAGTGCCCGACCGGCGTCACCGCCCTTCGTCCCGAACAACACATCGCCACGCTCAGCAAGGGCGGCCGACTGCGCATGGAGATGACCTGCGCGATGGGCCGCGGCTACGCGACCGCGGATCAGAACAAGACCGAGGGCATGCCGATCGGCGTGATCCCCATCGACTCGCTGTTCTCGCCGATCCAGAAGGTCAACTACCGCGTCACCAACGCACGCGTCGGCCATCGCACCGACTACGATCGCCTCTCGCTCGAGGTGTGGACCGACGGCTCCGTCCGTCCCGAGGACGCGGTCGCCTACGCGGCCAAGATCCTCAAGGAGCAGCTCTCGATCTTCATCAACCGTGAGGAGATCGAGGAGGCCGCTGTCCCGCAGCAGAGCGAGAGCGACAAGCTCAACGAGTACCTGTGGCGCTCGGTCGACGAGCTCGAGCTCAGCGTCCGCTCGGCGAACTGCTTGCAGAACGCCAACATCCACTACATCGGCGACCTCGTGCAGCGCACCGAGGCCGAGATGCTCAAGACCAAGAACTTCGGCCGCAAGTCGCTCAAGGAGATCAAAGAGATCCTGGCGCAGATGGGCCTGTCGCTTGGCATGAAGATCGACAATTGGCAGGGCCCCCCGCCGGCCCGTGAGGAGACCTGATCCGCCATGCGCCACCAGAACGCTGGCCGCAAGTTCAGCCGCAACTCGTCGCACCGACGTGCCATGTTCCGCAACATGGTCACGTCGCTGCTCGAGCACCAGCGCATCACCACCACCGAGCCGAAGGCCAAGGAGCTCCGGCGCCTGGCTGAGCGCACCATCACCACGGCGCTCCGCCTCGGTGACCTGCTCACCAAGCCGAAGGACCAGCGCTCTCCGGCCGAGCAGGGCAAGTACGTGCACGCCCTTCGCATGGCCGGCCGCATGGTCCGCTCGCGCGACGCGCTGCACAAGCTGTTCACCGACATCGCCCCCCAGCTCCGCGGCCGCCCCGGCGGTTACACGCGGATCCTCAAGGTGGGCACCCGCCCCGGTGACGCTGCGCCGATGGCGATCCTCGAGATCGTCACCTTCAAGCTGCCCTCGGCCGCTCCCGCGGCCGCCGGCGGTGCGTCGTCCACCGGCTCCGAGTCGGCCGCCGACTGACGCTTGGCGGCCGCCCGGCCGCTGATCCCGAGCAAGAAGGCTCGCGCTCCGGCGCGGGCCTTTTGCTTTGGGTCGCGGGGAGCTCTCGCTTCGGCTGTCCTTGGGGACAGCTCGGGTCAGCGACGACCGAGCGCGCGGCAGGGCACGTTCGTCCGCGAGCGCTCCGCCGAGACTCGCTTCCGCGCCACGGTCCGGCGCCGCGTGCTCGCTTCGGCCAGCGCTCTTCTTCCTTGCGCGCGCGCCAGGACCGGTCGGACGAATTCTCGCGCCCGGCCGCGCTTCGTGCATTCGCTTCAAATGGCCGCGCAGGGCCGACGTCGCGGGTTTTTTGCCCGCGCTGACCGTCCTCTCTACGCTGAAAGCGTGCTGGAAGACATCGAACCGTACCTTCACCTCGTGGCCGTCGGGGGCGGGCTGCTCGTCGCGCTGTTGCTGCTCGTCTGGCTCGGACGCGGGGTGCGAGGCGGGCGGCACGAACGGGCGCAGACGGTCGTCGGGTTGACGCCGGCGCACGCCCTGCACGTGGTCGAGGTGGCCGGCCGTCGCCTGCTCGTCGGGACAGGTCCCGGCGGGCCGCCCAACCTGCTGCTGGAGCTGCCCGACCCGCCGCCGGCGCCATGGAACGCCGCGCCGGCCGAGCTCGACGCCCCGCCGTGGGTGGCCGACGCCGCCCGCAGCGCCGAGGGCTGGCGCGCCGACGCGACGCGCGCGACCAAGGAGTGGCGCGCCGACGCCTCCCGCAGCACGGAGGGGTGGCGCGCGCATGGTCCCTGAGCTGCCGACAGGCGCTGCCACGTGGGTGGCCCTGTCGCTGGCGCCGATCGCCGCAGTCAGTTGCACCGCGTTCGCCAAGGCGAGCGTCGTGCTGTCGGCGATCCGCGTCGGGCTCGGCGCCGAGGCCCTGCTGCCGTGGAGCGCCGTGTTCGCGCTGTCGCTGGTGGTGACGGCGGTGATCATGGGCCCGGTCGGGTTCGAGACCGCCGCGCTGTACGGCTCCGGCGCGCCGCTCGACGTCGGGGCCCTGTTCGCGCCGCTGTCGGCGTTCCTCGACCGCCACGCCGACCCGGCCGAGGTCGAGTACTTCGCGTCGCTCAACGCAGTCGACCTCGCGCACCCGCTCGCGCTCGTGCCGGCGTTCCTCGTCACCGAGCTCGCCGAGGCGCTGCAGATGGCGGCGCTGATCCTGGTCCCGTTCGTGCTCGTCGACCTGGTGCTGGCCCAGCTGGTGGCGCTGATCGGTCTCTCGGGACAGGTGCAGCCCGCGGTCGCGCTGCCGGTCAAGGTGCTGCTGTTCCTGGCCGTCGGCGGCTGGGACGCGGTGATCCGCGGCCTCGTGGAGGGCTACGCGTGACCGTGGCGCTCGAGGCGATCGGCGACGGCCTGGTCCACGCGGCGTGGATGATCGCGCCCGCGGCCGGAGCCGCCGCCGGGGCGGCGCTGGCGATCGGCTGGCTGTGCCACCGCCTCGGCGTCACCGACCCCGCGCCGGTGCTGCTCGCCCGCACGACCGCGGTGCTCGCGGTCGTGTGGTGGTTCGGCGCGCAGTGGCTGGCCGGCACCGCCGCGTACACGCGCGGGCTGTGGGCGCTGCTGCCCGCGATCGGGCGCGGCGAATGATATGTCCCGGAGGACATGTGGGTCGGGTCGCGGCGAGCGCCGGGCTCGGTGCGCGGACATGTCCTCGGGGACATGTAATGGACACGCCCGCGGGTGCGGAGTCGAGCGCTCGCCGGCTCGAGAGAAACTGTCCGCGGGGACATGTGATTCGCGGGCGGTGCCGCCGGTGATCGCTGGGCCGCTGGCGGCGTGGGCGTGGCTGACGCTGCGCCTGTTTGCGATCTTGCACGCCCAGACGCTCTGGCGCGCGGCCGCGGGCGGGGCGTGGTGGGCGATCGCCGGGGCGCTGGCGGGCGTGCTCGCGGCGGCGTGGACCCCGGGACGGGTCGCGCCGGTGGCGTGGTCGTGGTGGTTGCTGGCGGCCGGCTTCGAGCTGCTGCTCGGCGCGGTGCTCGGCGCCCTCGTCAGCCTGCCCGGTGAGGCCGCGCTCGGGGCGGCGCGCCGCTCCGGGGTGACGCTCGGGCTCGGCCGCGCGCGCGCGTTCGCGGCGCTGCAGGTGGCGCTGGTCGGCTCGCTGGCGCTGGCGGCGGGGTTGCACCGGCCGCTGCTGACCGGGCTGCGCGCGTACGCGACGCGCTGGCCCGTCGGGGAGCCGCACGGGTGGCAGCTGCAGCTCGACGTCGCGGCGGCGAGCGCGGCGGCCCACGAGGCCACGTTGCTGGCGCTCGGTCTGGCGACGCCGGTCCTGCTCACCGCGGCCGTCCTCGAGCTCGCGCTCGCGTGTGGCGCGAGATCTGGCCCGGTCGCCGCGCTGGCGGCCGCGAGCCGGTCGTGGCTGGTCGCAGTCGCGGCGCTCACCGCTCTCGCCGCGGCCTGGGCCGTCCACCCGGAGGCGTGGCTGCAGGCCCTCCCGCGCGCCTGAGGCGTGATAACGTCCCCTCGTCGGATGCTCCGCCTGTCTCACCGCTGGTGCGCCGCGATGTTGCTGCTGGCGACCTGCGGCCGCGGCGAGCCCGAGCCGGCCGACTTGCAGGCGCTGCGGCTGCCGACCGGCGCGCTGCTCTCGCCCGACGGCGCGTGGCTGTTCGTCACCAACAGCAACCTCGACCTCGGGGTCAAGACCAGCACGCTCGTGGTCCTCAACCTGCGCGCGCTCGACCAGGCGTTCGCGGAGGAGCCGGCGCCGGGCGACGCCGAGCTCAGCGCGGCGTCGCCGTGCCGTGTCTCCGAGGCCATGTCCAAAGAGACAGCTGAGAAGGCGCAGCAGGTCGTCGAGTGCGAGGAGCGCTACTTCATCCAGCGCGCGCACTCGGTCCGCTTCACCAGCGGCGCCGGCAACATCGCCCTCGACCGGCCGATCGGCGACGAGGGCCCGTGGCGATTGCTGGTGCCGTCGAGCCTCGAGGAGCGCGCGGTGACGTGGATCGACGTCGTGCGCGAGGCCGGCGGCATCGAGGTCGACTGCGGGCAGGACGGCGAGGGCGAGTGCGACGCGGCGCACTCACTGCAGCGGCTCGGCAACGATCCGGCCGGCGCGCGCCTGCCGTCCGACCCGGCGCGGATCTTCGTCGACCGCGAGGGCTATCGCTTCGCCTACCTGCCGCACCTGCTCGGCGCGAGGATGACGCTCATCGCCCTCGACGCCGAGTACGGGCCGAAGATCACCGACATCACCGACGCCACGCAGAGCTTCTTCGCCACCGAGCCGCTCGGCAAGGGCGTGCTCGCCGGCGGGTTCGCGGTCGATCAGCGGGCCTGCGACCCGCTGGACGCGCCGCCGAGCAGCGAGGGTTGCACGCGTCCGCTGCTGTACGCCTCGCACCGCTTCTGGCCCGGCGTGCGCCTGTTCAGCGTCGAGACCGGGCGCGACACGATCGTGCGCTTCGGCAATCACTGGTTGCTCGGGGTCAACCCGTACGCCGCCGGCGACCGCCCGTTCATGGGCGAGATCGAGTTCCTCGACCCGGACGTCGGCGACCGTCTGCTCGCGGTCCACACCACGCCGCCGTCGCTGTCGCTGGTCGACACCAGCCTCGGTGCGTCGGGCGAGCCGCTCAACGACCCGATCGACAGCGTGGCCCTGTGTCACAACCCGAACCTGATGGCGATCCATCGGCCCAAGCAGGGCGAAGCGATCGCGTTCATCAGCTGTTACTCCGACGACGAGGTCGCCGCGGTCGCGCTCGGCTCGTTCAGCGTGATCGCCACCATCCCGGTCGACGACGGGCCCAACGAGCTGGTCGTCGACGAGGCGCGGCGCAAGCTGTACGTCGTGCACACTCTGGCGAGCACGATCGGCGTCGTCGAGCTCGACAGCGCCTCGCCGCGGCGGCTGCAGATGATCCGCCGGATCGGCCTCGGCGGCTGACTCAGTTCTTGCGGAAGACCTGGCGCATCCACGTGCCGAGCTGGTCGCCGCGGTAGCGCAGCTGGTTCGTGAACACGAACTCGCGCAGCGCCTCGGCCAGCGACGCCGCGGACGGGTAGCGGTCGTCGAGCGAGCGGGCCAGCGAGCGCAGCAGGATCTGCTCGAGCGGCGGCGGGATCGCCGGGTTGACCTCGCTCGGCCGCGGCACCTTGCACTGGCGCACGCTCTCGAAGGTCTCGATGTCGCTGTCGCGGCGGAACAGCCGGCGGCCGGTCAGCAGCTCGAAGAACACGATGCCGAGAGCGAACACGTCGCTGCGGGCGTCGAGCGGCGCGCCGCGGACCTGCTCGGGCGACATGTACGCGAGCTTGCCCTTGATGACGCCGGCCTGCGTCTGCACCGACGAGCTGGTCGCCTTGGCGAGGCCGAAGTCGATCAACTTCACCTCGCCCTCGTAGGAGATCAGGATGTTGGGCGGGCTGATGTCGCGATGGATGATGTTGAGCGGCCTGCCGTCGTCGCTCTTCTTGTTGTGGGCGTAGTCGAGGCCCTCGGCGCAGCGCGTGATGATGTAGCAGGCCTGCGCGAGCGGTAAGGCCTTGCCGGCCTTCTGGTGCAGGTCGAGCAGCGCCCCGACGTCGCGGCCCTCGACGTACTCGAGCGCGATGTAGAAGGACTCGTCCTGGCGGCCGAGCTGGTAGATCTGGGCGATGTTGCCGTGCTGCAGCTGCACGGCCAGCTTCGCCTCCGCCTGGAACATGGCGATGAAGTTCGGGTCGCGGGCGATGTGCGGGAGGATTCGCTTGATCGCCACCAGGCGCTCGAAGCTGTCGGCGCCGGTCAACTTGGCCTTGTACACCTCGGCCATGCCGCCGGCGCTGATGCGTTCGAGCACCTCGTAGGGACCGATCTTGTCGGGGGCCGTGGTCAACGCGGTGATTCTCGGCCCACGCGTCGGAGTTCGTCAATTCGGAGCGAGGCGCGGGCTCGCCCGAATTGTCCGATGTCACGGGCAGGTCGAGGTCCGCGGCCGGCGAGCCACGGCTCCCGCGCTCAGCGTGCGCCGGTCACGCTCTCGCAAAAATAAACAGGATCCGCGCCGTATGGTGCGGATCCCCGGGTCGGGCACGTGACGGCCAGCGGCGATGCGTCGTCGGCCGTGGGCGCCCGCTCGTTCACGCCTCGGCGCGCGGGCTGTCCGCGGTGAGGCTCTCGGGCGGCAGGACGACGGGCTCAAGCGCGGCGTCGAGCACCTGCCGCATGTCCTCGGCGAAGATGAACTCGATCTGCTGGCGCACGTCCTCGGGCACATCCTCGATGTCGCGGGCGTTGCGGTGCGGGAGCACCACCCGCTTGATGCCGGCCCGGTGGGCGGCCAGGACCTTCGACTTGATTCCGCCGACCGGGAGGACCCGTCCGCGGAGGGTGCATTCACCGGTCATCGCCGTGTCGTTGCGGACCCGGCGACCCGTCAGCAGCGAGGTCAGGGCTGTGAACATGGTGACGCCTGCGGAGGGGCCGTCCTTGGGGACGGCGCCGGCGGGGACGTGGATGTGCAGGTCCTGGCGGTCGAGGAAGTTGACGTCGACCCCGAGCTGGTTGGCGTTGCTGCGGACGTAGGTGAGGGCGGCCCGGGCAGACTCCTTCATGACGTCGCCGAGCTGACCGGTGATCTCGAGGCTGCCCTTGCCGGGCATGCGTGAGGTCTCGACGAACAGGATGTCGCCGCCGACCGGGGTCCAGGCGAGGCCGGTCGCCACGCCGGGGACGGCGGTGCGCTCGGCGACTTCGCTCTGGAACTTGGGCTTGCCGAGGTACTTGTGAAGGTCGGCCGCGTCGATGTGCAGCCGCGGCGACTTGCGCTCGTCGGCCCGCGCGATCTCCAGGGTCAGCGCGCGGCACAGCTTGGTCAGCTCGCGCCCGAGCTGGCGCACCCCCGCCTCCCGCGTGTACTCGCGGATGATCGTCTTGATCGAGTCGTCGGTGACCGTCATCGTGCCGGTCGCGATCGCGTGGTCCTTGATCTGCTTGGGCAGCAGGTGGTCCTTGGCGATGTGCAGCTTCTCCTCGAGGGTGTAGCCGCTGAGCTCGATGACCTCGAGGCGGTCGCGGAGCGGCGCGGAGATCGTGTCGAGGCTGTTGGCGGTGCAGATGAAGAGCACCTCCGACAGGTCGAACGGCAGCTCGAGGTAGTGGTCGGTGAAGGTCTTGTTCTGCTCGGGGTCGAGGACCTCGAGCAGCGCCGCGTCGGGCGAGCCCATCCAGCTGTTGCCGAGCTTGTCGATCTCGTCGAGCAGCACCACCGCGTTCTTCTTGCCGGCCTTCTTCAAGGCGTGCAGGAGTCGACCGGGCAGCGCGCCGACGTAGGTGCGCCGGTGGCCGCGGATCTCCGCCTCGTCGCGCACGCCGCCGAGGGCGATCCGCACGAACGGACGGCCGGTGGCGTCGGCGATCGACTGGCCCAGCGAGGTCTTGCCGACCCCCGGAGGCCCGGCGAGGCACAGCAAGGTCGCGCGGGTGTTGCCCGAGACCTTGAGGACGGCCATGTGCTCCAAGATCCGCTTCTTGACCTCCTCGAGGCCGAAGTGGTCGGCGTCGAGCTTCTTGGCGATGGCGTCGATCTCGAGCGTGCCCGAGGCGCGCTTGTTCCACGGCAGGTCGGCGATCCACTCGAGGTAGGTGCGGATCACGCCGAACTCGGCGTGGGCGTTGTTCATCGCCTCGAGGCGGGCGAGCTCGCGGTCGGCGACCTTGCGGGCCTCCTCGGGCAGGCCGGCGCTGTCGAGCCGCTCGCGCAGGGCCTGCAAGTCGTCGGACTTGGGCTCCTCGCCGAGCTCCTTCTGGATCGCGCGCAGCTGCTGGCGCAGCAGGACCTCGCGCTGGTTGCTGTGGAGGCCGCGGCGGACCTCGGAGTCGATCTTGTGCTTGAGCTCCGCGAGGGTGATGGCCTCGTCGAGCAGGCGCGAGACCAGGCGCAGGCGCTCGCTCACGTCACGAGTGAGCAGGACCTGGACCTCCTTGTCGGTGTCGAGGCTCAGCGCCGCGGCGACGCGGTCGGCCAGCAAGCCGGAGTCGTCGCCGCGACCGAGCAGCTCGATCCACTGACCGAAGCTCGAAGACATGTCGGGCGCGATCTCCTGCAGCTTCTCGCGCATGCGCGAGCCGAGAGCGCCGGCGAGCAGCTTCGCCTCGGTGGGATCGGAATTCTCGTCGGCAAGCTGCTCGACCTCGGCGGTCCAGTAGGGCTTGCCGTGGAGGATCGTCTTCAGCGAGAAGCGACCGAGGCCCTCGAGTACGACCTGATAGTTACGCTCGCCCGTGCGCCGGATCTGGCGGACGCGGGCGTACGTGCCGACCGGCTGGAGGTCGGCGAGCTCGGGATCGACCATCCGCGCGTCGCGCTGCACGGCGATGCCGACGATCGCATCCTGCCCGACGGCCTCGATCATGGCGATCGAACGGGCGCGACCGACCGGGACGGTGATGACTGTGCCAGGGAAGAGGACGCCGTTGCGCAAGGGCAGCAGCGGGATCACAGACGGATACTCTGGGTGGCTCATCTCGGTTCCTTTCGCTCCCCGCGGCTAAGCCTGCAGGGGTACGTGATGACGGTTGAACCGAACTTAAAACCGTTCAACTCGCCGTCAACTGCGGGGCCGGGGATCGGCGCGGCAGAGCCCGTGGACGAGGAGTTGATGCAGAGCCGTGACCTCACGCTCGAGCTCGTCAGGTGCACGACCGAAGAGCAGCGGCGGCACGAACGCGACGAAGGCCTGCAGCAGCGCCGCCGCGGTGGCGGACGCATCCTTGATCGCGAACTCGCCAGCGTCTGCACCTGCTTGCAGCAGCTCGGCGATGATCTCGCGTTCGCGCCGGTGGTAGATCTCCTGCGCCTCGCGGATGGCCGGGCAAGCGTGACAGTGAACGAGTTCGGCGGCGTGCGCGCCGCGCTCGGCGAGGGCGAGGAAGGCACGCGTTCGCGCCACGAGCGCCGCTTGCAGACGGTGGGCGTAGAGCTTCTTGGGCGCGTTCGCGGCGCCGCGCATGGCGGCGAGCACCGCCTCGTGGCGGCGATGCGAGAGCTCGACCCAGATGGCGTCCTTGGCTTCGAACTCGAGATAGACCGAGCCGACGCTGACTCGAGCCTCACGGGCGATCTCGGCGACGGTGGTCTTGGCGTGACCGTAGTGGTGGAGCAGTCGCTCGGCGGCGTCGAGGATCTGCGCGCGCCTCGGGTTGCCGAGGTCTCCCGCGGGGTACGTCCCGGACTGAGCCATGACGAAACCACTACATCATTCATCGTTTGAAAACACAAACGTGCGCGCGGTCAGTTCCGCCCGGTGATCCGATCGAGGTCAAGCGGACGCATACGCCGGCGTTGCAGCGGCGGCTCGTGAATAGCACCCTGCACCCCCGGGTCTGAAGGCCCCCGAAATCGCACGAGGAACCCTCCATGTCGCTTCGCCCATGTCTGTCCCTGCTCGCCGGTATGTTAATTGTGTCCGCCCCCGCCACCACCTTCGCCGACTCGGCCGGCTCGATCGGCAACGTCGACTCCGTGACTGTCTACGAGAGCAGCAGCGATGACTACGCGATGGCCAACGGCGTGTTGTCGGTGCGCGAGAAGTCCGGAACCAAGCGCGACTACAAGTGGGGCGGGTCGCTGTGCCCGGGCCGTAACGTGAGCGCCGACTCGATCTCGATGCTGTTCGACGCGCTCCGCTCGCAGACTCAGGTGGAGATCGTGCCGTCCTACAAGGTCGGCAACGGCGCCACCCGCTGTCTCACCGGCTTCAAGCTGTCCTTCGACCGCCCCGAGGCGGGCGGCTGATCCGCTGAAACTTGCGCAGGTTCTTGGCGCGCGGACCCGGGCGCGCTAAAAGCCTCGCTCCGTGGACCTCGACGCCACCACCCCGCCGAGCCGCGCTCGCGTCGCGCTCGCCTGGCGGGTCGGTGTGCGGCCGAGGTCTTCGCGTCTCGTGCCGGCGCTGCTGTGCCTGGCGCTCGCAGCCGCGATCCCGCAACGACTCGATGCGTCGCTGACGGCGGCGCTGCGGGCGGCATGGTCAGGCGAGAGTATGCATGTCCTTTGGGACATGTGCTTTGCGACCTGGCCGATGGTCGTCGCCGGAGCGGTCCTGCTGGTGACTCTGGCGACGGCGGCGAGTGGTTCGTTCGGCTGGGTCGAGGGCGAGCGCTCGCGACTCGGCCGGGTCGGCGCGGTGCGACCAGGCGTCGGATCGGCGGTGGTCGCCGTGGTGGTGCTGATCGTGCTGGCGCTGGCGGTGCGCGGGGTGATCGCGGGGGCGGCGCGCGGGGTCGCCGCCGGGGAGGCGAGCCTCGTCACGCTGTGGGCGGAGTGGCTCCGGCGCGCGTTGTTGGCGGCGGGCTGCGTGACGCTGGTGGCCGCGGTGCTCGAGCTGGTGCTGATGCGCGGGGCGCTGCGGCGGGCGCTGTACCAGACGCGGCGCGAGGCGAAGGAGAGTTCGCGGTGAGCGAGCGGCTGGTGTCGGTGGCGCTGCCGGTGGCGCTCGACCGCGGCTTCACGTACGCGGTGCCGGCGTCGTGGCCGAGCGCGCCGGAGCCGGGGGCGCGCGTGCTGGTGCCGTTCGCCAACCGCGGGCTGGTGGGAGTGGTGCGCGCGGCCCCGCCTGAGCGGCTGAACGGAGCGCGGATCAAGCTGCTCGAGGAGGTGCTCGACCCACCGGGCGCGCCGTCGTTGACGCCGGAGCTGGCGCGGCTGTGCGAGTGGGTGGCGGACTACTATGTGGCGCCGGTCGGCGAGGTCTACCGGCTGGCGCTGCCGGGCCTGCTGACGGGGCATGATGTCCGAAGGGTCATGTTGTCCGAGGCCGGCGCGCAGGCGCTGACGGCCGCGCGCGAGGTGGTGCTGCAGCCGGTCGACGACGCGGGGCTGCCGACGGCGGCGGAGCAGCGGGTGCTGGCGGCGCTGGCGTCAGCGCCCGGGGGCGAGCTCGCGGTCGAGCGGCTGATCGACCTGCGCCCGCGCATCCCCGGGGTGCTGCGGCTGATCGGCGACCTCGCGGCCAAGGAGCTGTGCACGATCTCCTGGGACGAGGCCGGCGGCGAGGGGGCGCGCGTCGAGGCCCACTACCGCCGCACCGACTACCTCCGCGGAGCGGCCACCGCCGAGGAGACGCTGCGCGAGCACATCGGCCGCAGCAAGCAGCGGCGGGCGCTGCTCGACCTGCTCGAAGGGGCAGGTTCGTGGGTGCCGGCGGGCGAGCTGCGCGGGCCGTTCCCGGGCTACAAGAAGCTGCTCGAGCCATTGATCGCGGCCGGGCTGGTGGGGGTGGAGGAGCGGCTGCGGGCGCTCGATCCGTTCGCGGCGGAGACGATCGAGCCGTCGCTGCCGCAGGCGCCGACCGCTGACCAGGCGGCGGCGCTGGCGACGTTGCGCGGCGACCTCGCCGCGGGCAAGTTCGCGGCGTCGCTGCTGCACGGGGTGACGGGCAGCGGCAAGACGGAGGTGTACCTGCAGCTGATCGCGGACGCGCGGGCGCGCGGGGGCGGGGCGATCGTGCTGGTGCCGGAGATCGCACTGACCCCGCAGCTGTCGGATCGCTTCCGGGCGCGCTTCGGCGAGACGGTGGCGGTGCTGCACAGCGGGCTGACGCCGCGCCAGCGGCTCGACGCGTGGCAGCAGATCCGCATGGGCGCGCGGCCGATCGTGATCGGGGCCCGCTCGGCAGTGTTCGCGCCGGTGCCCGACCTCAAGGTGATCGTCGTCGACGAGGAGCACGACGGGTCGTTCAAGCAGGAGGAAGGGGTCCGTTACAGCGCGCGCGACGTTGCGCTGGTGCGGGCGCGCGACGCGTCGGCGGTGGCGCTGCTCGGCAGCGCGACGCCGGCGCTCGAGACGTACGAGTCGGCGCGCTCGGGGAAGCTCCGCTGGCTGCGGATGACGACGCGACCGACGACACGGCCGCTGCCCGACGTGGAGCTCGTCTCGCTGGCGATGCACCGACCCGACCCAGAGACGCTGCTGACGGGACGCCTGCGCACTGCGCTGGTGGAGACGGTCGCGGCGGGCGAGCAGGCGATCGTGTTCCTCAATCGCCGCGGCTTCGCGACCACGCTGCTGTGCGACCGCTGCGGGGCGCTGCATCACTGCCCCGACTGCAGCGCGCCGGCGATGACGTACCACCTCGGGCGCAACCGCTTGATGTGTCACTGGTGCGGGTACATCGAGGCGCCGCCGGAGCGCTGCGTGGAGTGCGGCGAGGGCGAGCTGCTCCACGGCAACGCGGGGACGGAGCGGATCGAGCTGGCGCTGGCGAAGGACGTGCCGGGGGCGCGAGTGCTGCGGCTCGATCGCGACACGAGCCGCGGCAAGGGGTTGCTGGAGACGCTGGCGCAGTTTCGCCGGCGCGAGGCCGACATCCTGGTAGGGACGCAGATGTTGTCGAAGGGGCACGACTTCCCGGGCGTGACGCTGGTGGGGATCCTCCAGGGCGATCACGGGCTCGGGCTGCCCGACATCCGCGCGTCGGAGCGGACGTTCCAGCTGCTGACGCAGGTCGCGGGCCGAGCTGGCCGCGGGGACAGGCCGGGACGCGTGCTGATCCAGGCCTATGGGATCAAGAACCCGGCGATCGCGTTCGCGGCCGAGCACGACTTCGAGGCGTTCGCGGCGTGGGAGCTCGACAAGCGTCGGGAGCTCCACAACCCGCCGTTCGGTCACCTGGCGCTGGTGCGGATCTCGGGGCCGGATCAGGTCGCGGTGCAGCGGCGCGCGGAGGAGCTGGCGGTGGTCATCCGCGCGGCCGCGGAAGAGGTGCGGCGCAAGCACGCGGAGGAGCCCGGGAGCGCCGAGGCGCCGCCGCCGTTGCAGCTGCTGGGGCCGAAGGCGTCGCTCATCGAGCGGGTGAACCGCCGCGTGCGCTGGCAGATGCTGATCCGCGCGAGCAGCCGACCTCCGCTGCGCTGGTTGCTGCGACAGCTGCGGCCCCGCCTCGGCGAGGCCGGGAGCGGCGAGTTCAAGACGATGGCGAACGTGGACGTCGACCCGCAGTCGCTGATCTGAGGGCCGAGAAGGCGGATGTCCTTTCAGGCAGGTTGATGCAGGACGTCCTGCCGGAGGGACCCAGGTTCTTCGTCCGGCGAGCCCCGGCCCGCAGAGGTCGCAGTGTTTCGGTCAGGTCGTGCAGGAGGGTCGCGCCTGACTCACTTGGGCGTGGAGAGGTCGACGCGCGCGCGACCGGTCCCCGCACGGGCCCGGCGCGGCTGCACGGGTCGCGCCGGGCTGTCCTCGGGGACCTGGCCGATCAGACAGCTGGCTGCGGGCCGCCGAGGTGGCGGTGGAAGAAGTCGAGCGAGCGACGCCACGACTCGGCGGCGGCGACCGGATCGTAGACTTCGGGGCGGGCGTCGTTGAAGAAAGCGTGCTGGGCGCTGTAGCGGTAGAGCTCGTATTCGGTGGTGCCGGCGCGCAGCTTGTCCTCGAGGGCGCGGACGGCGTCGGGGGTGCACCAGTCGTCGAACTCGGCGAAGTGGGCCTGCAGCGGGGCGAGCAGCTTGCTGGCGTCGGCGCCGGCGCCCGGGATGCCGTAGTAGCAGACGCCGGCGGCGAAGCCGGGGACGTTGCAGATCGAGGCGAGGGTGAGGGCGCCACCGAGGCAGAAGCCGACGATGCCGACCCTGGTCGAAGCGTCCTGTCCCTTGAGATAGGTGAGGGCGCCGGCGATGTCGCTCAGCGCCTCGCCGAAGTCGAGGCCGGTCATGAGGTGCTTGGCCTCGTCGGCGACGGCGGTGGCGCGACCGCGGTAGAGGTCGGGGATCAGGACGCGATAGCCGGCGTCGGCGAGGCGCTGGCCGACGCGGCGGATCTGGTCGTTGATGCCCCACCACTCTTGAATGAGGACGACGCCGGGAGCGCCGTCGGCGGCGGAGAACAGCACGCCGGGGGCGTCCTGTCCGTCGGGGCGGGTGAAGCTGATCGCTCGGCCGTGTTCCATGGCGACCATGGTAGGGGCCGCGCGCGTCGCGACAAAGGCCGCCACTGGCGGCCTCAGGCGCGGGATGCGACCGGCGGTGCGTACCCCGCGAAGGAAGTCACTGACGGATCCAGGTCTGGGTGCGGAAGAACGGGCCGAGGTAGCCGCGGACCTTGAGCTTGCGACCGCCATCCTCGAGCCAGATCTTGCAGCGGTAGGTCTTGTTCTTCTGCGGGTCGAAGATCTTGCCGCCGCTCCACTCGCCGTCGTCGGCCGTCAGACCCCACATGACCACCATGCCCTCGATGGGCTTGTTGTGATCGTCGCCCTCGCACTGATCGCACAGCGCGCCGGGCTTGAGGAGGAGGCGGTCGACGCGGCCGTAGATCTTGCCGTCGACCTCGTAGATCTTGACGACGGACTTCGTCTCACCCGTCTCGTCGTCGATCGTCTTCCAGCTCCCGATGGGTGAATCGCTGGCGGAGAAGAAGGCGTAGGCGGTCGCCGAGGCGGACATGACCGCGGCCAACAGCGCGGCGAACACGAATTTCACGGGGCGCAGGGACGTGCGAGCGGACTTGAGGTGCATGGTGAGATCCTGGCTGATTTGGTCGGTTGCGGGAAGGTGACAGGGGGAGACGCTCGCCGGGCGCGCCGCTTCAGGCACCCTGGAAGAAATTGTCGCCCCGGATCGCCGGGCTTCGGGGTGCGTCGCCGCGCATTGGGACTGGAGTACACTCCCGTCGCCGTGGGTCCGGAGATCCTCATGACGGGCGACCGTGCCCACCGGGGCGAGCTGGTCCCTCGCGTGCAAGACCTGGGCTACACGGTGGTCCCGGTCCGCGAGCGCGAGCTGGTCCTGCGCGCGGCGCAAAACCCCAGCCCGGCAGCGGTCATCGTCTGCCTCGGCTCGGCCGACGCGAGCGGGTTGGTGCAGGCGCTGCGCGAGCGGCCAGAGACGATGGGCATCCCGGTGCTGCTCTACGGGCGTCTTCAAGGCGAGACGCGCGACCTGGCCGCGGTGCTCGAGCTCGGGGCCGACCGCTTCCTCGAGGCGCCCGTCGACGAGGCAGAGCTCAAGGCGGCGCTGGCCGAGCTCGCTGGGCCGCCGGCAGGCGCAGCGCGCCCCGAGATCCGCGAAGCTTCGCCGGCTCCCCGTCCCGTTCGCACGGACCCGGTCCTCAGTCGTCTGCATCACACGCTCGAGGTGCTGGCCGCCCGACTCGAGACCCGCGAAGAGTCGGTCGACGGCCACCGCGACGGGATCGATCTCGAGGCGATGGGCCTGGACGCCGTTCCCGATGTCGACCCGGAGCACGACAGCGGCGAACTCGAGCTGCTGCGCGAGCCGACCCAGCGGCTGCCCTCGACTGGCGAATCGCGGGTCGGTCGTCGGGCGACCCGAAGCGAGCTCACGTTTTCGCGCGACGGGGAGATCTCGCCGGAGTCGGGCCCGCAGGCCCCTGCAGAGGCCCACAGCGAGCATACGGCGTCGGTCGCGACCGCTGCTCGCGAGGACGTTCGCAAGGCCCGCGCGACCCGTTGGGGGGAGTCGCGGTCGGAGCCGCGCGAGGTCGCGGAGGGTGATCTGTCTCAAAAGACTTGGTCGAAGCGACAGGCTCTGACAGTGGATGAGGCGCCGACCGAAGACCCGGCGGAGGCAGGTCGGCACGGCGTGACGAGCGAGCTGTCTCGAGAGACAGGTGGCGGGCGTGGCTCGTGGCGGTCGCAGGGCGGCGGGCGCCGCGGTGAGCTGGCGCGAGAGACAGGTTCGTCGCGTGACCTGCGGGCAAGTGAGGACGAGCTCGACGCCGGCGCAGGACGCGTCGAGGAGACGATCGAGCTGACGCGCGAGGCGGGGCCGCGGGCGGGCAGGAATGTCGCTGGCGGTGCGCCGCGGGACGCGGATGCACCTTCGGCGCGTCGAGGCGAAGGTGAGCTGACGCAAGGGACAGGTGGGCGTCGCTTGCGGAGCGCGGAGCTGGCGCGAGGGCCAGGCGGGCAGCGAGGTTCTTGGAGCTCGCGGGCCGAAGAGCTGGCTCAAGGGACAGGTGGTCGGAGCTCGCGGAGCGTGGAGCCGGAGGAGCGAGCGCAAGAGGCAGGCGGTCGACGGGATTCGCGGAGCGCGGGGCGAGATCTGGCGCAAGGGACAGGCGGGCGGAGCGCGGAGCCCGAGGAGCTGGCTCAAGGTTCAGGAGGGCGACGCGGGTCTTGGAGCGCGGAGCCGGGAGATCTGGCGCCAGGGACAGGTGAGCGGCGCCGCTCGTGGAGCACGAAGCCGGAGGGGCTGGCGCGGTCCGAGGAGCCGGAGGGGTTGTCGCAAGGGACAGGTGCCGGACGCAGCGAGCAGACGGAGGAGCTGGTGCGCGAGCGGCCGCGATTGCAGGCTCCGCAACCTGCGGGAGTCGCCGCGATGGAGCCGGTCGGAGCGGTGAAGCCTGGGCAGGGCGAGGCGCGTGGCGGCGCGTGGCGGCGAGACGAGCGCTCGAATACAGGGTCTTTTGAGGAATCTGCGCTGCCGGAGGAGCCGTGGCGGGAGAATCGTCGGTCGGGACGTTTCGTAGTCGACGGCGAGGGGACGACCGAGTCGCCTGCAAGACGAGCGCAGGCAGATCGATCGAGCTCGAGGTCCGAGCCCGGACGAACGGGGCGCGAGGAGGCGGCGAGAGGTCGTCGCTCGGGCCGGTTCTTGGTCGACGAGGAAGCGGCGACGGAAATGTCCCGGAGCGAGCTCGCAAGCTCGCGGTTCGACCTCGGACGACGAGGGCGCGAGGAGGACGTGAGCGGAGGTCGCCGCGCGGGGCGGTTCGCGGTCGATGGGGAAGGTGCTGCGGATGCGCCGCGGACGCCTGAGCGCCGGAGTCCGGCGCAGCGCTTCGATGAACCTGCTCAGGAAATCGAGCGTGGGGGCCGCGCGGGTGGGCAGGACGTCGGCCTGTCTCGGGGGACAGGTGTGGTGGGCGATGGCCACGCGGCGAGCGGAGCCGGAGGGTCTCGAGAGGAGACTGGGCGAGGGGCCCGGTTCGCGGCGGGCGAGGGGCCGGCTCGAGAGACGGATTCGAGAAGGGGACGGTTCGCGGAGGGCGAGGGGCTGGCTCGAGAGACGGATTCGAGAAGGGGACGGTTCGCGGAGGGCGAGGGGCCGGCTCGAGAGACGGATTCGAGACGGGGGTTGGCGGAGGGCGAGGGGCTGGCTCGAGAGACGGATTTGAGACGGGCCCGGCTCGCGGAGGGCGAGGGGCTGGCTCGAGAGACAGGTGCGGGGCGCTTCGCGGAGCCTGCGCGCCAGGTGGAGCGGGCTGGAGAGGATGACGAACCAGGAGGGGGCGGGGCGGAGGAGTCGACGCTCGTGCTGCCTGCCCGCCACTGGTCGCGCCGCTCGTCGGACCGGGCTGCATCCGTGAAGGTGGAGCTGTCGCAAGAGACATGGCCCCAACGACATGTTCGTGAGGACATGAATGAGGTGGCCGCGCGGTCGGGGAGGCCCGGCGGGCGCGAGGCCACCGAGGAGATGTCTCTCCCGGCAGCGCGGGCCCCGGTCGCGGGGCCGCCGCGCGTCGAGGAGCAGCCGTGGCTGTCCCCAGAGACAGGCAGCGTCGAGAGTGAGGCGCCGCTGGCGGGGGCCCAGGCGCGCGGCGAGTCGGACGCGCCGGCGCTGCTGGCCGAGCTGCGCCGCGAGCGGTTCACGGGCGGTCTGCGGGTGGCGGCCAGCGGCGCGCCGGAGCGACGTCTGTGGTGGTCGGAGGGACAGGTGATCGGAGGCGCGAGCGCGGCCGCCGGCGAGTCGGTGCTGGGCCGCCTGGCTGCGCGCGGACTGCTGAGCCCGACGCATCTCGAGCTGGCGGCGCGCTGGGGCACCGGCGACCCGCGACGCGACGTCGAACGCCTGGCCCAGTCGGGATTAATTAAACCGCAGGAGATGCGGGAGGCGCTGCGCGAGCCGGTGCGGCGGATCGTCGAGCGGATCGCCGAGAGCGGGAGCGTGGCGTGGGGCCTGTGGCCGGGTGACGCACCGGCGGTGGCGGTCGAGCTCGGCGTGCCGCTGGCGGCGATGATCGCCGGCGGGGTCCAGCGCGGTTCGACGCTGTCGCAGCTGCGCGTGGCCGTGAACGACGACCGCAAGCCGCGCCTGGCGTTCGCCGGGCCGGAGGCGCTGGCGGCCGAGCTGCGCTGGCCGGCGGTGGCGGCCGTCACCGAGCGCTTCGACGGCCAGACCCGCGTCGGCGAGTTGATCGCGGCGGCGGTGGCCGACGAGGCGGTGATCCGCGCGGTGGTGTACGTGCTCGAGCTGCTGGGGCACCTGGCGCCGGAGATCGACGACCCGGCGGCGACCTTGACGGCGCTCGACCGTCAGCGGGTGCGCGAGCGCCTGCGACTGGCGCGCGAGAGCGACTACTTCGCGCTGCTCGGCCTGCCGCGCGAGGCGTCGCGGGCCGAGGTGCTGCGCGCTCATGCAGATCTGACTGCGACGTTCTGCGAGAGCCTCGAGCCCGACAGTCGGGTCGAGTTGGCAGAGGAGATCGAGGAGCTGCTGGCGGCCCTCGACGAGGCGCGCGACGTGCTCTCCGACGACGCGCTGCACAGCGCCTATCTGGCGCAGATCGGGGCGACGTGAGCGGATCTTCGCGGCTTCGTGCGGTGTTCATGGGCTCGCCCGACTTTGCGGTGCCGAGCCTCGAGGCGGTGGCTCGTACGTGCGAGCTGGTGTTGGCGGTGACGCAGCCGGACAAGCCGGCGGGGCGCGGGCGCAAGCTGATGCCGCCGGCGGTGAAGGATGCGGCGCAGCGCCTGGGGGTGCCGGTCAGTCAGCCGGTCAAGGTGCGCGATGGGACGCTGGCGGCGCAGCTGCAGGCGCTGGCGCCCGACGTGATCGTGGTGACTGCGTACGGGCGGATCTTGCCGCGCGCGATCCTCGAGGTGCCGCGTCACGGCTGCATCAACGTGCACGCGTCGCTGTTGCCCCGCTGGCGCGGCGCGGCGCCGATCCAGCGCGCGGTGCTGGCGGGCGACCGCGAGACCGGGGTGGCCATCATGCAGATGGAAGAGGGGCTCGACACCGGGCCGGTGTTCCGCGCGGCGCGGACGCCGATCGAGCCGGAGGAGACGAGCGGCGAGCTGTTCGTCCGTCTGGCGACCCTCGGCGGCGATCTGCTGGCGGCGTTCCTCGGCGAGTTCCCGGACGTGCCGCCGCCGACGCCGCAAGATCCGTCGCTGGCGACGCTGGCGCCGATCCTGCGCAAGGAAGAAGGGGTGGTCGATTGGACATGGTCTTCGGGACATGTCATCAACCACGTGCGCGGGATGGATCCGTGGCCGGCCGCGGTCACGGGGCGCGAGGGGACGCCGGTCAAGCTGTACCGCGCGGGGCCGTCACCGCTGCTCAGGCCCGAGGGCGCGACCGCGGGCGAGGTCCTGGCGGTCGACCGCGCCGGGTTGCACGTGGCGTGCGGCGAAGGGGTGGTGCGGATCGCCGAGGTCCAGGCCGCCGGCGCCAAACGCATGCCGGCCCAGGCCTACGCCGCCGGCAAAGCATTTAAAAAGGGGGAAGGGTTCTCGACGCCTCCGCGCTCCGAGACGGAGTGAAGGCGCGGGATGTCCCGCGGGACATGCGGCGGCGCGCGGACGGCCGCCGCGATGCGAGCGCGGCGCGTGTGAGGTGCGCCGGCGGAGAAGCCGGGAATCGCCGCCTCGCTCGCGAACAGACGCGCCTCGTCCACGCTCGCGAGACCCCACGACGGGCGGCGCGGTGAGGCGGGCCATGCGGTTCGGCAGGGATGTCTTTAAGAGCATGCGCGAAGGGACATGTCCTTCGCGCCATGCTCTTTCTGCTCACTCGCCCGCGGGGACCGTGCGGGCGGTGGTCAGGGTCCAGTTGGTCTTCTCGATCGGGAAGCGGGTGCGGAACAGGACCGTCTTGCTGTCGGCGGTGAACATCGGCGTGTGGTCCTGGAGCTCGTTGCGGGTCAACGTGCGCACCGGGCCGCCGGCGAGCGGGACGACGTGGACCTCGCTGTCGCTGGTGAAGGCGACCAGGCGGCCGTCGGGCGAGACGACTGGGTCGTAGGTCTCGAACTCGCTGAGGATCGGGGTGAAGGTCCAGCTGCGGGTGTCGATGGGGATGAGCCGCGGCTCCACGCCGTCGCGCACCTCGGCCGGGATCGGGGTCTTGTCGGCCTCGCCGAGGGCGTCGGCGAACAGCTTGGCCGCGGGCGCGGGGGCGTCGACGCGGAACAGGCGATCGCCTCGCTCGGAGCTGTACGCCTGCACGAGCAGGCGCGCCCCTTGCGGCCCGTCCGGGACCTGGACAGCGCCCGCCAGCACCGTGGCGGCCTCGAAGTTCTGGGCGTCGATGCGCAGCGCGGTGTCGGGGTGGTTCACGTCGTAGAAGAAGAGCGCGGGCTGATAGACGCCGGTGCTGTCGGCGACGGTGTCCTGGCCGGTGCCGGCGAGGATCTGTTCGTCGAGCCACACGGGCTGCGCGAGCGAGAGCTTGCTGGTGTGCACCAGATCGATCGCTACCTGATCGCCGGGCTTGACGAGCGAGATGGCGCTCTCGCCGTCGCCGTCGCGGACGCGCGCGACCCGGCCGCTGACGTGCACCTGGCCCGGGAGGGCGTTGCGCGGGAGCGGGACGTTGATCTCGCCGAGTTCGGAGAAGTTGCAGCCGCCGCTCTCGAGCTTGAACAGCCGCGAGCGCCCGCCCTCGTGGATCACGAGGATATCGCCCTGCGGTGAGGTGTAGACCAGCGGGGAGCGGCCGCTCTCCTCGAGCGAGCCGCCGAGCAGGCCGGTGCAGGGGACGCGACCGTCGACCGGGTCGGCGCCAGCGGGGATGTAGAAGAATTGGGAGACGCCGGCGAGCTCGAGGTCGGCGTTGAAGCCGGTGCTGCTCGAGAAGTTGGCCTTGCGCGTCATCAAGAGGATGCCGCCGTCGGCGAGCGCGAGCGGGTGGGCGCTCTCCTGCACGTCGCCGACGAGGGTCGGCTTGGGGTTGCCCTGCTCCTTGTCGACGAGCAGGACGCGGGCCTTGTCGGCGATCTTGGCGACGGTGGCCTCGGCGGCCTTGATGGCGTCGATCGCGTCGATGCCCTCCTGCACCTTGGTGCGCAAGACGATGACGTCGGGGCCGTTCTTGGGGTCGTCGCGCAGGGTGCTGGCGAGCGGCTCCTGGGCGAACAGGGCGCTCAGGAGGTCGAGCTCGGGGCCGTTCATGAACTTCGACGGCTCGGCGTTGACGGTGAGCTTGTGCGGGAAGGCGTAGTCACCGGCGCTGACGACGGCGAAGCGGTGGTGCTTTTCGAAGGTCGGGACGCCGCCCTCGATATCGAGGCCGCTGAAGTCGAGCGAGGCCGGATCTTCGAAGGCGACGAAGGCGAAGCCAGCCCAGTCGGCCAGCTTGAGCACGGCCGCCGGCCCGTCCTCCTTGGCCTCGGGGAGCTTCTCGTGCAGCTCGTCGACCATGGTCTTGAGCCGGCCCTCCTGAGCGACAAAGCCCCACTTCTCGAGGTACGGCTTGAAGCGCCAGTTGGCGGTTGGGACGACGAGGACCCGCTCGGCCTGCTCGTCGTTGCCGATCGGCTTGGGGCGCTGGTTCCACCACACGAGCCCGCCGGCGGTGGCGAGCAGGGCGGCGAGCGCGACGAACTTGCCGCGGTGACTGCGGCGCAAGACGTCGAGGTCGCTCGCAGAACGGTCGGGAGAGGCGGAGCGGTCGGGGGAGCCAGCCATGAGCGCGAGCTTCGCACAAGACGCCGGGCGAAACATGCCGGTTTCGGCCGCCCCGCTCGGCCGGCCAGCCGGCGCCTTGCTGCGACAAATCGACCGTGGCAAGGTGACCTCCCCGGCCAATCGTGGGAGGAGCCCGGAGATGAAGAGCTCACGCCAGGAATTGCAGATCGACGGCGCGGTCGAGGTGCCTTACGTCATCGCCTACCTCGAGCAACTGGTGACGGCGCTCAAGTCGGGGTCGGTCCGCGTCCATCGCGGGGCGGAGCAGGTGGTCCTCGGACCGCGCGGGGTGGTCGGCTTCTCGCTGGCGGCGTCCGACAAGGGGAAGCGGCAGAAGCTGACGCTCGAGCTGTCGTGGCGGAAGTTCGCCGCCCCCGACGCCGACCTCGACCTGGTCATCGGGCCAGCCGCCGAGCTGCCGCCGACGCCCGAGGTGCCTGACAGCGCGGCCGGGTTGTCGACGCCCGCCTCCACGTCCGAGCTGCCGCCGACGCCCGACGGCGCGGCCGATTCCGCCGCCAACGCGACGGCCGAGTCGGACAGCGAGAGCCCGGTGCCCACGCCGGGCGAAGTCGTGCTCGGTGAGGCCGACTGAGCGGCCTCTGCAGTCTCCTGCGATTGCTCGTCTTCACAAGTCGGCGCGGCCATCGCCAGTCCGTCACCCCGTCGTTCAGGAGGTCGTCCTGCTCGCCGCTCTGCAGGATGATCTGGCCGAGAGCCGACTCAGTGGCCCGCCGAACGTGAAGCTCGCCGCCGCGCCGATCGCACGTGCGTGTCGCCGACGCGATGGCCGTGGCAGTCACGTCAGGTGCGGACCCTCGCCGCCGCTCGTCGCGCTTGCGCGCCGGCATGCGCGGCCGTATGGTCGCCCACCGCGATGAACGAGCCGACACCGCCGGTCACCGATTCCGACAGCGTCGCCGCGGTCGACCTGGGCTCGAACAGCTTTCACATGGTGGTCGGCCGGGTCGTCGACGACACCCACTTCCACATCGTCGACCGCCTGCGCGAGCGCGTGGCCCTGGCCGCCGGGCTCGACGAGCACCACGAGCTGACCGACAAGGTGCAGGAGCGCGCGCTCGCCTGCCTCGAGCGCTTCGGTCAGCGGCTGCGCGAGTTCCCCGAGGGTCGCGTGCGCGCGGTGGGCACCAGCGCGATGCGCCAGGCCGGCAACGCCAAGGCGTTCCTCGCCCAGGCCCAGGCGGCGCTCGGCCACCCGATCGACATCATCGCCGGCAGCGAAGAGGCGCGCCTGATCTACCTCGGGGTGTCGCACACGCTCTCCGACGACCGCGGCCGTCGCCTGGTGATCGACATCGGCGGCGGCAGCACGGAGCTGATCGTCGGCGAGCGCTTCGAGCCGGTCCGCATGGACAGCCTCGGCATGGGCTGCGTCGGCTACAGCCTGCGCTTCTTCGTCGACGGCAAGATCCGCGCGGAGGACTTCCGCAAGGCCGAGATCGCCGCCCGCCTCAAGCTCGAGCCGTTCGAGCGCCGCTACCTCGAGACGAGCTGGGAGAACTGCGTCGGCTCGTCAGGCACGATCACGGCGGTCGACGCGATCCTGCGCGCCAACGGCTGGAGCGACCGCGGGATCACGGCGGCCGGGCTGCGCCAGCTGAAGAAGGCGCTGGTCGCCGCCGGCAACATCAACAAGGTGCCGGGGCTGTCGGGGGTGCAGGCCGACCGCGCGCCGGTGCTGCCGGGCGGGGTGGCGATCTTGCTGGCGCTGTTCGAGGGCCTGCAGATCGAGCACATGGCGATCTCGACGGGGTCGATGCGCGAGGGGCTGCTGTACGACCTGCTGGGACGGATCCGCCACGAAGACGTGCGCGACCAGACGATCCGCCAGCTGTGCCAGCGCTACAACGTGGACTCGGCCCAGGCCGGCCGCGTCGAGCGCCTGGCGCTGCACTGCTTCCACCAGGTGCGCGAGGCCTGGGGCCTCGACGCGGAGGTCGGACAACAACTGGTCGGCTGGGCCGCGCGCCTGCACGAGATCGGGCTGTCCGTCGCGTTCTCCGGCTACCACAAGCACAGCGCGTATCTGGTCGCCAACTCCGACATGCCGGGCTTCTCGCGCGCCGACCAGGAGCTGCTGGCGGCGATGCTGCTCGGCCAGCGCAAGCGCCTCACGCGCGAGGTGTTCGCCGGCCTGCCGAACAGCGAGGCGGAGCTCGCCAAGTCGCTGACGATCTGCCTGCGCGTCGCGCTCCGCCTGGCCCGCAGCCGCAGCCCCACGCCGCTGCCGCCGTTCACCGCGTCGGCCCGCCGCGGCGCGCTCGAGCTCGGGTTCCTCCCCGACTGGATCGAGGCCCACCCGCTGACCTTCGCCGACCTGGTCGAAGAGGCCGAGAAGCTGCGCGAGATCGGCTTCGAGCTCCGCGTTCGCTGACGCGTCGCCGGTCCGCCGCGAAGGACGAACCGGCGCGTCTGGCTTTCAGGGCATGTCCTTCAGGCCAGGGCGACTGCGCGCTCCCAGTTGCTGCGCAGGGTCGCCAGGGCGGTGGTCGGTCGGCTCGGGGTGAAGGCGCGGTCCTGCTGCCAGGCGGCCGCGAGGGCGGTGGTGTCGGACCAGACGCCGACGCCGAGGCCGGCGAGGAAGACGGCGCCGAGCGCGGTGGCCTCGAGCATGGTGGGGCGGGCGATCGGGACGCCGAGGAGGTCGGCCTGCAGCTGCATGAGGAGGTCGTTGGCCGCGGCCCCGCCGTCGACCTTGAGCGCCTTGAGCGGCGCACCGATGTCGGCGCTCATGGCGCGGAGCAGGTCGGCGATCTGCAAGGCGATGCCCTCGAGCGCGGCGCGAGCGATGTGCGCGCGGGTGGTGCCGCGGGTGATCCCGCTGATCAGGCCGCGCGCGTGCGGCCGCCAGTAGGGCGCGCCGAGGCCCGCGTGCGCAGGCACGAGGACGACGCCGCCGCTGTCCGGGACGCTGGCGGCGAGGGCCTCGATCTCGCTGGCCTTGACGACGAAGCCGAGGCCGTCGCGCAGCCACTGCACGACCGCGCCGGCCATGAAGGCGCTGCCCTCGAGGCAGTAGGTGGTGCGCTCGCCGATCTGCCAGCCGACCGTGGTGAGGAGGCCGTGGCGCGAGGCGACCGGGGTGTCGCCGGTGTTGAGCACGGCGAAGGCGCCGGTGCCGTAGGTGCACTTGGCCTCGCCGGGGCCGAAGCAGGCCTGGCCGAACAGCGCCGACTGCTGGTCACCGGCGATGCCGTGGATCGGGATGCCGTCCGGCAGGCCGGGCACGCCGCGGGTCTCACCGAAGCGAGCGGTGCACGGGAGGACGCGCGGCAAGATCGCCGACGGCACCCGCAACAGGGTGCACAGCTCCTCGTCCCAGCCGCCGCCCTTGAGCGGCCAGAGCAGCGTGCGCGAGGCGTTGCTCGGCTCCGACACGTGCGCCGCGCCGGCGGTCAGCCGCCACACGAGGTAGGTGTCGATGGTGCCGGCCTGTAGCTCGCCCGCCTCGGCGCGCGCGCGGGCGCCGGGCACGTGGTCGAGGACCCACGCCAGCTTGGTCGCCGAGAAGTAGGGGTCGAGCAGCAGACCGGTGCGCGCGCGGATGAGGTCCTCGTGGCCGGCGGCGCGGAGCGACTCGCAGGTGTCGGCGGTGCGCCGGTCCTGCCACACGAGCGCGCGGTGCAGCGGTCGTCCGTCGCGCCGGCCCCACAGCAGGCTGGTCTCGCGCTGGTTGGTGATGCCGACGGCGGCGATCCGCGCCGGCGCCACGCCGCTCGTCTGGAGCACCTCGGCGACGGCCGCGAGGACCGACGCGTACAGCTCTTCAGGGTCGTGCTCGACCCATCCCGGCTGCGGAAAGTGCTGTGGGAACTCCCGAGTCGCGCGCGCCAGCACGCGGAGCTGCGGGTCGACGAGCAAGCAGGTGCTGCCGGTGGTCCCCTGGTCGATGGCGAGGATCAAGTCTGCGGTGGTCACGGCGCCGGGAGCGTATCACCTGCGCGCATCGCGGCGCTGGGACCGGCGGCCTCGGCATTGGCCGGCGCGACCCAGGGAGATCTGCCCGGACCCCTCGCGTGCGTGGACGCGCGCGCGGCAACCCCGCGAGTGGGCAAAATCGCACATGCATCGCGGACCGCAACCTGTGGCCCCTCAGCACCCTTCAGAGGCGTTTTTACCTAGCCCGGAGGGGCGGTGCCGGGCATCGCTCGGATCGCTACAAAGACCTATCAAATCCCTATCACTAACATTCACTTACGTATCACTGAGACGGTTCCGCCACGTTGACGAACCCCTTGCCGGGGCTGACAATGTGTAGGAAAGCGTAGCCCGACCGGCCAGCCCCATGACCGCGACCCCGAAGCAGGAGCTTCCAGCTCCGCCGCCGCAGCAAGCCGCTCCCGCGGACACAGCCGAGCTGTACACCCGCACCGACGCGGCGCCGCGCGAGCGCGAGGCAGACGAAGGCGACGAGGTCGGCGAGCCCGCGGCCGCGAACACCTCCGAGGTCGAGGCGCCGGCGCCGAAGCGAGCCCGCAAAGCTGCCACCACCGAGTCCGGGGCCACCAACGCGAAGGCGAAGGGCGGCGTGCAGCCCAACAACGTCCGCAAGCTGCGCCAGGCCGCCATGATGAGCAAGGCCGAGCTCGCGCGACGTGCCGGCGTCAGCCCGCTAACCATCGACCGCGTGGAGTCGGGATGTCCATGCCGCATGGATACCAAGCGCAAGATCCTCGAGGCGCTCGGGCTCAGCCCCTCGGCGCGCGAGCAAGTGTTCGGCCCCGACATCGACCAGGGCTGAGCCGCGTTCGCGGCCGCTTCTCGCCGCGCTCGTCCCATCACTCCCCGCCGCCCCGCGAGCCCGCGTCGCGGCCCGCCGCACGCGAGGCGGCGCTAAACGCATGACCAGGCGCTGCTTCGGCCTCGACCTCGGCACCTCCGCGGTCCGCCTCGTGCAACTGCGACAGGCCCGCTCGGGTCTGCGGGTCGCTCGCTTCGGCGTCGAGCCGCTGGCCCCAGGTTGCATCGAGGACGGCCAGGTCGTCGACCACGACGCGACGGTCGCCGCGGTCCGGCGCGTGCTCGCGCGCGTGCGACCGCTGGGCCGCGACGTCGCCCTCGCGGTCGCGGGGAACGGCGTCATCATCAAGCGCTTCGCCGTGCCGCAGCTCAGGCCCGAGGCGCTGGTCGCCCAGATCGCGTGGGAGGCCGACCAGATCGTCGCGCCGCAGCAGCGCGGCGAGGTGCTGGTCGACCACACGATCTTGCGCGAGAACCCGGCCACGGGCGAGATCGAGGTGCTGCTCGTGGCGGCCAAGCACGACATCGTCCGCCAGCGCCTGCGCGTCGCCCAGGACTGCGGGCTGCGGCCGGTGGTCGTCGACGCCGCCGCGTTCGCGCTGCACAACTGCGTCGAGGCGGCCCACGGCCTGGTCGGCGGCGAGACTGCGGCGGTGCTGGCGGTCGGCGCGTCGACGTCGACGATCACGATCGTCGCCGACGGGGTGCCGGCGTACGGGCGCGACTTCGGCGCCGGCGGGCGCGACTACGACGCGGCGATCCAACAAGCCACGGGCGCGAGCGCGAGCGAGGCCGAGGCGCTCAAGCGACGCGCGGCCGCCGAGCCCGAGGTCGCGGCCCGCCTCGCCGAGGTGCTCCTCCCGGTGTCGCAGGCGATCGCCGGCGAGGTCCAGCGCTCGCTCGCGTTCTTCCTCGACTCGACGGTCGCCGAGCCGCTGTCGCGCATCTACCTGGCCGGCGGCGCCGCGGCCACGCCGACGCTCGCGCCGGCGCTGGGCGAACGCCTCGGCGCGGCGGTGCAGCGCGTCGAGCCGTTCGCCCGCCTGGCCGTCGACGCCGGCGTCGACGCGGCCGCGCTCGCGGCCGAAGGCGCGGCCGCGGCGCTGGCCTTCGGGCTGGCGCAGCGGCGGGAGGACGACTCGCCGTGATCCGCATCAACCTCCTGCCGAAGGCCCAGCGGCGGCGACGCCTGCGGCTGCGCAGCGGCGCGGTGCTCGGCGGCGCGATGCTGCTCGGCTGGGCCGCGGTGCTCGCCACCGGCTACGCGTGGATCGCCAGCCACGGCGCGCGTGCGGCCGAGCTGCGCGAGCGGGCGGCCGAGGTGACCGCGGTGACCCGGCGGCTCGAGAAGAAGCGCGACAACCCGGCGCTGGCCGAGCGCCAGCGGGTGCTGCGGATCCGCCAGGAAGCGCTGGCACGGCTGCAGGAGGCCCGCGGCGCCCCGGCGGCGGCGCTGTCCGAGTTCGCGGCGCTGTTCGAGCCCGCCGGCGCGGCGCTGCGGCCGCTCGAAGCCCACGCCGTTCACCTCGGCGTCTGGCGGGTCGAGGGCCTCGCCCGCCACGTCGCCGCGCTCACCGAGTTCGTCGCCCGCGTCCGCCGCGAGGCGAAGTTCCACCTGTCCTATGGGCCAGAATACGCCCGCACCGCCGACGGCGGCCTGCGCTTCCGCCTCGACCTCGAGGCCGCGCCGAACGAGTGAGACGTCCCCGTGCTGTCGCCCGAGAGCCTCACGCGCCTGTCGGTCCTGCAGACGCTCCTTGTCTGGGTGCTCGGCGCCAGCGTCACCGCGATCGTCGGCTACGTGCTCTTCTATGGGCCGGCGCGGGCCGACCTGCTCGCCGCCAGCAACGAGCTCGCGGCCGCCGAGGCGCGGCAGCGCCAGGTCGCGCAGGAGCTGGACGAGCAGCACAGCTTCGCCGCGGCGCTGGCCGCCGACGAGGAGGCGCTGGCGGTGGCGCTGGCGGCGACCCCCGGCGCCGCCGGCGACCGGGCCGACCTGCTGTTCATCGTGCCCGAGCTGGCGCGCGCGTCCGGCCTCGAGATCAATCGTTGGCAGCCGCTGCCCGACGAGCCCGCGGGCGAGTGGGGCGTGCGCTCGCCGGTGCGGGTCGACGCCCGCGGCAGCTGGGACGCGCTGCTCGGCTTCGTCGCCGAGCTCGCTGCCTTGCCCGAGACCGTCGTCGTCGACGACCTCGTGCTGCGCTGGTCCGACGCCGCCGAGGTGTTGGAGATCTCCTTTCGCGCCGGCGCGCTGCGGGTCCGCGCCGAGCTCGCCGAGCCGCCTGCGCGACCGACGGCGCCGGCCCAGGCCCCCGCGACACGCTGATGAGCTCTCTCACCGCCATGACTTCACGCCGTGCAGACGATCCGCAACGACCGCTCTTCCTCACCGGGATGATGGGCGCCGGCAAGTCGACCGTCGGTCCGATCGTCGCCGCGCTGTGGGGCGCGCCGTTCATCGACCTCGACCGTCGCATCGAGCGGATCTTCGGCGCGGCGATCCCCGCGCTGTTCGCCGGCGGCGAGTCGCACTTCCGCTGCTGCGAAAAGGCCGCCTTGCAGCTCCTGGTCGCCGAGCCCGGCTTTCGCTCGCGCACCGTCGTGGTCGCCGCGGGTGGCGGGCTCGTCGTCGACCCGGCCAACCGCGCGGCGATGCGCGAAGCCGGCGTCGTGTTCTTCCTCGACGTCCCGGCGGCCGAGTTGGCGCGCCGACTGAGCGCCACCGCGATCGGCGGGCGCCCGCTGCTCGGGTCGGACGAGGGCGCGGTCGCGGCGCGCGTCCGCGAACTCCTTGACAAGCGGAGGTCGGCGTATGAGGAAGCGGACGGAGTTGTCGACGGCAGCGGACCGCCGCAAGATGTGGCGCACCGGTTGCTGACGGCGCTGTCCACCAGCCTCCGCATCCCCTGAGGTCGTGCATGCAAGACAGCGGGTCATCCAGCCAACGCAAGCGCCCTCGGCCCCTGGTGCTCGACGTCCACGTCCCGGCCGAGAGTCGCAATTATCCGGTGTTGATCGGTCGCGGCATGTTGTCGCGGATCGGCACGGAGCTGCGGCAGCGGCTCGGCGGCGCAAATTCGGTCGCGCTCATCACCGACGCCAACGTGGCCCGGCTGCACGGCGCCGCCGCGCGCTCGGCCCTCGAGGCGCACGGCTTCCAGGTCGTGCCGATCGTCGTTCCTGCCGGCGAGGTGCACAAGAACATGCCGTCGCTGCTCGGCGTGCTCGAGCAGATGATCTCTGGCGGTCTCAGTCGACGGGACGCCGTGGTGGCGCTCGGCGGCGGCGTCGTCGGCGACCTCTCGGGTCTGGCCGCGGCGCTCTTCATGCGCGGGATCCCGATCGTCCAGGTGCCGACCTCCTTGCTCGCGCAGGTCGACGCCTCGGTCGGGGGCAAGGTCGCGGTCGACCTCCCTGGCGCCAAGAACATGGTCGGGGTGTTCCACTTCCCGTTGTTCGTCGCCATCGACCCCGAGGTCCTGAGCTCGCTGCCCGACCGCGAGCTCGCGCAGGGCCTGGCCGAGATGCTCAAGCACGCCCTGCTGTTCTCGGGCGACCACCTCGAGCAGCTGCTCGCCCGGGCGGACGGGATCTACGCCCGCGACGTCGACGTCATCACCCCGTTGGTGGCGACCTCGGTCGGCCTCAAGGCGGCCTGTATCGGTCGCGACCCGTGGGAGCAGGGCGAGGCGGGCAAGGGGCGGGTGCTGCTCAACCTCGGCCACACGATGGCGCACGCGATCGAGGCGGCCTCGAACTACGAGGTGCCGCATGGTGATGCGGTCGCGCTCGGGTTGCGGGCGGCCGCGCGGGTCTCGGAGCTCAAGGGCGTCGCCGAGCCGGGGCTCGAGCCGATGGTCACGCAGGCGCTGGCTCGCTTGCGCTTGCCGCAAGATCTCGACGCGTGGTTGTCCGGGGATCGCGGCGCCGCCGTCGAGCGCGCCCTGGCCGTCGACAAGAAGCGCGTCGGCGGCACCGTGAGTTACGTGGCGTTGGCGCGGGTCGGCGAGCCGTTGGTGTTGCCGCTGACGCCGCGCGAGATCCTGGGGCTCCTGCGGCAGCGGGCGCAATTGCCCGCGGAGTGAGCGCAGGGCCGGGACAGGCTGGGAAAAGTCGAGTGTGAAGGCCGTTTTGCGGCCGAGTTGAGGCTTGCCAGAACCGATTTGCTCTGCCAACCTGGCGGCCCGCGCGAGGACTGCGCCAACCATGAAAGACACCCTCAAATCCATCGTCGACAAGATCCCGGGCGCCAAGGGCGCCATTCTGATGGGCTTTGATGGCATCGCCGTCGAGCAGTACGACGGCGGCAGCGGGGCTGACATCGAGGGCATCGCGACCGAGTTCTCGTTCCGGTTCGTCGAGCTGCTCAAGGCCACGAAGGCGCTCGACCTCGGCGCGCTCACCGACATCACGATCAAGGCCGAGCGCGGCACCCTGCTGGTGCGCTGCCTGTCCGAGGAGTTCTTCACGATCGTGCTGCTGGAGGACTCGGGGAGCTTCGGCAAGGGGCGCTGGGTGCTGAAGAGCGCGGCGCCGGATCTGCTCGCCAGTCTGTAGGCTGCGAATGTCGGCGGCGCCGCGGGTGCTCGTGATTCACGGGCCCAACCTCAACCTGCTGGGCCAGCGCGAACCGGGCATCTACGGCGCGCAAACACTGGCCCAGCTCGACGCCTCGCTGCAGACGCTGGCGGGTGAACTCGGAGCCGAGGTGACCTGCCGGCAGAGCAATCACGAGGGCGTGATCCTCGACTGGATCCACGCCGCGTACGGCACCGCCGACGGCATCATCATCAACCCGGGCGCCTACACACACACGAGCGTGGCCATCCAGGACGCGCTGCGTGGAGTGCCCGTGCCGGCGGTCGAGGTCCACCTCAGCAACCTCTACCGCCGCGAGAGCTTGCGCCAGGTATCCATGTCTGGCGTAGCATGTGTCGGCGTCATCATGGGCCTCGGCACTGCCTCGTATCACCTCGCTCTGCGCTACCTCGTAGCCGAGCACACGGCCCGCCCGTCGTGAGCGACGCGCCCGGGACCCTTCGACCCTGACGGAGAGTGCATGTCGTCCGAACCTCGGGATTCGTCTCCACGGCCTGATTCGCTGCCGGACCTGCGGTACGTCCGCGAGCTGGCCAAGGTGCTGCGCCAGAACGACCTCGACGAGATCGAGATCGAGAGCGGGGAGCATCGCGTGCTGCTCCGCCGCAACACCGGCCTCGAGGCCGCGCCGGTGGCGGCGCGCCCGGTCGTCTACGAGGCGCCTGCGGCTGTGCCCGCTGCGGTTGCGGCGGCTGCGGCGCCGGCTGCGCCCGCAACCGCGCCTGCCGCTGGTACCTTCATCACATCGCCGTTCGTCGGCACCTTCTACCGCTCGGCGGGCCCGGACACCCCCTCGTTCGTCGAGGTCGGCACCACGGTGCAGCGCAATCAGACCCTCTGCATCGTCGAAGCGATGAAGTTGTTCAACGAGCTCGAGGCCGAGTTCCCGTGCGTGATCGAGGAGATCCTGCTCGAAAACGCCAAGCCGGTCGAATACGGGGCCAAGCTGTTCCGGGTCCGCAAGCTCTGATGCCGACGAAGACGCCTCATCCGACCGCGCCGCGGCCCACACAGCCGCCGCCCCTGAGGGAGATCCGCAAGGTCCTGATCGCCAACCGGGGCGAGATCGCCCTGCGCGTGATCCGGGCCTGTCGCGAGCTGGGGCTGCGCACCGTCGCCGTCTACTCGACGGTCGACGAGCACGCGCTCCACGTCCGCTTCGCCGACGAGGCGGTCTGCATCGGGCCCGGCCCGTCGTCGCAGAGCTACCTCAACATCAAGAACATCATCGCCGCCGCCGAGCTGACCGGCGCCGACGCAGTGCACCCCGGCTACGGCTTCCTGTCGGAGCGGGCCGAGTTCGCCGAGATCGTCCAGAAGTGCAAGCTGACGTTCATCGGGCCCGACCCCGCGCACATGCGCGTCATGGGCGACAAGGTCACCGCGCGACAGACGATGGAGCGGTCGGGTGTCCCGGTGTTGCCGGGCACGGGCGTGCTGACCAGCGCCGCGCACGCGGTGGCCGAGGCCGAGCGGATCGGCCTGCCGGTCATCCTCAAGGCCTCGGCCGGCGGCGGCGGGCGCGGCATGAAGATCGTCCGCGACATCAAGCTGCTGCCGCAGACCCTGCAGACCGCCCAGGTCGAGGCGCTCAAGGCGTTCGGCAACGGCGACATGTACATCGAGCGCTACGTGCAGAGCCCGCGCCACGTCGAGGTCCAGGTCGTGGCCGACCAGCACGGCAACGCCAATCACTTGCTGGAGCGCGAGTGTTCGGTCCAGCGGCGCCACCAGAAGGTGCTGGAGGAGGCGCCCTGCTCGGTCCTCAGCGAGAGCTTGCGGCGGGAGATGTGCGCCGCCGCGGTCGCGGCCGCCAAGGCGATCGGCTACCACTCGCTCGGCACCATCGAGTTCTTGCTCGACGGCGACCGGTTCTACTTCATGGAGATGAATACGCGCGTCCAGGTCGAGCACTGCGTGACCGAGATGATCACCGGCGTCGACCTCGTGCAGGAGCAGATCCGGCTGGCCACGGGCGAGCCGCTGGGGCACCTGATGCGCGAGTTCCGGCCGCGCGGCCACGCGATCGAGTGCCGGATCAACGCCGAGGACCCGATCAAGTTCATCCCTCAGCCGGGGACGATCTCGGCGCTGCACTTCCCGGGCGGCTACGGCGTCCGGGTCGACAGCCACATGTACCAGGGCATCACGGTTCCGCCCTTCTACGACTCGATGCTGGCCAAGCTCATCGTTCACGCCCCGGACCGCCAGCAGGCGATCCGGCGGATGCAGCGCGCGCTCGGCGAATGCGTCATCGAGGGCATCCAGACCAATATCCCGCTCCATCGGTGGCTTCTCAAGCAACCGGCGTTCATTAGTGGTAAATACGATACCCACTTCCTCGAGGCGTCGCTCGACCCCGAGGCCGTGCGCGCCGAGGCCGACGCCGAAGTGCAAGGCTAAGGAGAAGGAAGACAGGAAGAAGGACACGGGTGGCGTTCAACCGCGACAAGGCACTGGCAGCGGCTGCGAAGTTTGCGGCGAAGGGTCAGCACGACCGGGCGGCGAAGGAGTACGCGACGGTCGTCGAAGCTGACCCTTTAGACATCCGTTCCTGGCTCCTCTACGCCGACGCGCTGCGGCAGATGGGCGACACCGCGGGCGCGACCGAGCGGTTCGTGTTCGTCGGCAAGCACTACACCGAGGCCGGTGAGCACCAGAAGGCGCTCGCGGTCTATCGGCAGGTGCTGCAGATCGACTCGGGCCGGCTCGACGTGCAGGCCAAGGTCGCGGGGCTCTACAAGGATCTCAACCGGATCCAGGACGCCATCGCCACCTACGAGTTCGTCGCCCAGGCCTACTTCCAGAGCGGGCAGATCGCGGAGGGCCTCGAGGGCTTCCGCATGGTGGCCGAGCTCGACCCGGGCGCGGTCGGCAAGCGGCTGCGGCTGGCCGAGCTGTACTCGCGCGAGGGCATGGTGCCGCAGGCGGTCGAGCACTTCCGGCTCGCGGCCGACAAGCTGTTCTCCGACCGCCGGATCGACGACTACATCCGCGTCGCCGAGCGGCTCATCTACCACAAGGAAGACGACCTGCCGGTCCTGCGCTCGCTGGCGCGGATCTACCTGTCGCAGAACGAGAACCGGCGCGCGCTGGTGAAGCTCAACGCGCTGCTGCGCTCGGCCCCGGCCGACCCGGAGGGCCTGGAGCTGCTGGCCGACACGTTCGTCGCGCTGGGCAAGCAGGACAAGTCGGTCAGCGTGCTGCAAGAGCTGGCCAAGGAGCAGCGCAAGGGCGGGCGCAAGGCCAAGGTGCTGGCCGCCCGCGTGCTCCGCAAGGCGATCGCCCTCGGGCCCGAGAACGCCGAGGAGCTCAAGAAGACCCTCGCCGACATCGAGACCGAGATCGCGGCGCTGCCGATCGATCCGAAGGACAGGGAAGAGGAGGGGCTCGACATCGACGTCGTCGAGGAGGAGGCCGCGGCGGCGCAAACCGCCACCGACCTCGAGCTCGACGTGGAAGTCGAGGACGTGCCTTCGCGCCCTTTCGCAGGAGTGGGCGCGAACCTGGCGCCCAGCGCGGCGGAGGAGCCTGAGGACAACGTCGGCGACGTCGACAAGCTGCTGCTCGAGGTCCGGGTCTACATCAAATACAAGATGTTCGAGCACGCGCTCGGGCACCTCGACTCGATCTTCGTCCGCGACGCCAGCAACACCCAGGCGCTCGAGCTGCAGGCGTCGATCCTCGAGTCGCTGGGGCGCAACCCCGAGGCCGCCGACACCTACGTCCGTCTGGCCCAGCTGGTCGCCGGTCGCGATCTGAAGATCGCCCGCGACCAACTCGAGCGCGCGCTGCGGCTCGCGCCCAACCACACCAAGGCCGAGATGGTCCTGACAGCGCTCGAGGCCAGCGGCAGCCAGCCCGACGAGGCGGCGCCGTTGGTCCGCGGCACCAAGCACGAGCGCTTGGCCGGTGACGCCGAGGCGCCGCCGCCCCAGGCCGGCCAGAGCGGCGCCGGCATGAACTCGCCGGGCGACTCGGCGCGCAGCGGCCTGATTCCGGCAGCCGCGGCGCCTGGCGAGTCTGGTTCCGGCGAGCAGGCCGACCTCACGCCGACGCCCGCCCCGGCGCCGCTGCCCGAGGAGCCGAAGGCGGCCGCGGCCGCGCCGGCCGAGGATGCCGAGGCGTCCCGCGACCACAGCGGCCTCAAGAACCTGGCGCTCGGCCTCGCGGCTCCGACCGCGCGCGACGAGGGCGACAGCAGCGTCAAGACGCCGCTGCCGACCAAGTTCTCGGAGAAGACGCCGCTGCCGCGATCCTTCGGCGAGAAGACGCCGCTGCCGGCCTTCAAGCCGCCGGCCAAGGCGGAGGACAAGACGCCTGTCCCGACGGACCTGTCCGCAGAGACAGCCGCGGACGCGAAGAGCGAGGCGACGAAGCCCGAGGCCGCGGCGAGCGAGGCCGTGACGAGCGAGGCCGCGAAGCCCGAGGTCGCGCCGAGCGAAGCGGCGAAGGCCGAGCCCGAGGCGGCGAAGGCCGAGCCCGAGGCCACGAAGGCCGAGCCGGCGAGCGAGCCGGTCGAGGCCGGTCGCAAGCCGCCGCGCCGTCCGCCCGCGAAGCCGCCGACCGAGAAGTCGGCCGCCAAGCCGGCGCCGCGCGCCGAAGAGGTCGAGGAGCTCGAGGCCGAGGAGGTCGAGGAGCTCGAGGTCGACGAGATCGTCGAGGCCGCCCCGGAGCCGGCGCCGCGCAAGCCGGCGCCCGCCAAGAAGGGCCCGCCGACGCCCGCCCGTCCGCCCCAGCCGCCGCGCAGCGAGAGCGTGGTGACGAGGCGTCCGGAGCCGCCGCCGCGCAGCGAGAGCGTGGTGACGAAGCGTCCGGAGCCGCCGCCGCGCAGCGAGAGCGTGGTGACGAAGCGGCCGGAGCCGCCGCCGCGCAGCGAGAGCGTGGTGACGAAGCGGCCGGAGCCGCCGCGCAGCGAGAGCGTGGTGACGGCGAAGCCCGAGGCTGCGCCCGTCGAGGCGAAGCCCGAGGCTGTCTCTACGGACAGCTCGGCGAAGACCGAGGTGACCCCGGCGGACAGCTCGGCGACGACCGAGGTGACCCCGGAGGCGACCGCGCCCGAGGCGGCGACGAAGCCCGAGGCGGAGGCGAAAACCGAGGCCGCGTCGACGGACAGCGCAGCGGCGAAGTCCGAGGCTGTCCCGACGGACAGCTCGGATGCCGAGGCCAAGCCGGAGGCCGTGTCTGCGGACGCGCAAGCGGCGGCGAAGACCGAGGCTGTCCCGACGGACAGCGCGGGAGCTGCCGCGAAGTCCGAGATCGCGGCGAAGCCCGATGCTGTCCCCGCGGACAGCTCGGAGACCGCGACGAAGTCTGAAGCTGTCCTTGCGGACAGCTCCAAGCAGGCCGAAGCCGAGGCCCCGACGGCCGAAGCCGCCCAGCCCGAAGCTGCCCCCGCGGGCACATCGGCCGAGGCCTCGTCGTCGGAGCCGACCGGGGTCGAGGAGACGAGCGTGGAGGCCAAGGAGTCGACGCCCGAGACCTCGGCCGCGAAGGCCGAGGTGCCGAAGGCGGAGATCGTCCGGCCGGCCGCCGTCAAGTCCGATGCCGCGGCGAAGCTCCGGGCCATGCGCCTGGGCTCCTCGAAGCCGGCCAAGCCGGTCACGCGCCTCGGCGAGACGAGCGCGCCGAAGGCGGCGGCGACCCCCGCCGCCAAGCCCGCGACGCCCGAGGCGAAGCCGGCAGCTGTCCGTCCGGACAGCCAGGCGAGCGAGGCGAAGTCGGAAGCTGTCCGTCCGGACAGCCAGCCCGCGACCGAGGCTGCGCCGACCAGCGAGACCAAGCCCGAGGCCGTGTCTGCGGAGAGCCAGCCCGCGACGACCGAGGTGAAACCCGAGGCTGTCTCTGCGGAGAGCCAGCCGGCGACGAGCGAGGCTGTCTCTTCGGACAGCCAGGCGAAGCCGGAGGCTGTCTCTGCGGAGAGCCAGCCGGCGACGAGCGAGCCTGTCTCCGCGGACAGCCAGCCGGCGACGGCCGAGGCTGTCTCTGCGGACAGCCAGCCGGCGACGGCCGAGGCGAAGCCCGTCTCCGCGGACAGTCAGCCCGCGACGAGCGAGGCGAAGCCGGAGGCCGTCTCCGCGGAAAGCCAGCCCGCGACGAGCGAGACTGTCTCCGCGGACAGCCAGCCGGCGACCACCGAGGCGAAGCCGGAAGCTGTCCCCACGGACAGCCAGGCCTCCGCCTCCGAGGCCCCGGCGAGCGAGAGGCCGGAAGCTGCGCTTTCGGACGCCGAGGCCAAACCCGCCGTCGAAGCGCAGCCCGAGGCCGCCGCGCAGCTCGAGGCGGTCGAGCCTGTCCCCGCGGACAGCAAGGCGTCCGATCTGCTGAGCGCCGAGCTGGAGGAGCTCGAGGCGGTCGAGGAGATCTCCGCCGAGGAGCCCGCCGCGCCGGCGGACTACCCGGACATCACCGACGAGGTCGAGGAGCTGCGGTTCTTCATCAGCAGCCGCTTCGAGGACGACGCCCAGTTCACCTACCTCGAGCTGCAGCGGCGCTTCCCGGGTCACCCGGCGCTCGCCGAATTCGCCGACCGCTTCGCCACCGGCGCCAAGCTCGAGTCGGCCGCCGCGCCGGTGATGATCGAGGACACCCCGCCGCCGGTCGCCGCCGCGCCGCCCGCGGCCGTCAGCCCCGGCAGCACCGTCCTGCGCCTCGACGACGAGGAGGACGAGGACGACTTCCTGTCCTCGATCTTCGACGAGCCGTCGCCCGTCAGCCGCAAGAAGTCGTCGCAGCAGCGGGCCGTCGCCACCCTCACCGAGCAGGCCGACGCCCAGACCTACTTCGACCTCGGGATGGCCTATCACGAGATGGGCCTCATCGACGACGCGCTGACCCAGTTCGGGCTGGCCGCCGCCGACAGCACCTGGCAGTCGCGGGCCAAGGTCATGATCGCCGACCTCCGGATCCTCCGCGGCGAGCCCTCGGTCGCCGTCGCCGCCCTGCGCGACGCGGTCGCCAGCGCCAACGACGAGGACGAGCGCGACGCGGCCCAGTACCGCCTGGCCGAGGTCTACATGACCCTCGGCGACACCGCGGCCGCCGCCGAAGCGCTGCGCGACGTGAGCCCCGGCTATCGCGACCGCGACGAGCTGCTGGCCGAGCACGAGGGCTGACACAGCCCTGTGCGGCTTGTCACGCCCCCGCGCGGCCGATCAGGGCCGCCGCGGGCCGGCGTGCGAGCGGCTGTGATGGCCCAGGCTTGTGATCGTGGCGGCCCTCTGGTACTGGACCGTCCCCGCTTTCGCTCGCTATGGAAAGTCAAATCGAGAGGATCAGTGCGGTCGAGTGCCGCGTGCGTGTGCAAATCCCGTGGGCGGAGATCTCGCCCCGGTTCGCCACCAAGCTGCGCGACCTGCAGGGCAAGGCTCGCCTGCCCGGCTTCCGTCCGGGCAAGGTGCCGCCGCACATGCTCGAGCGAATGTTCGGCAAGGGCGTGCGTGAGGAGCTCGCGCGCGAGCTCGTCGACGAGACCTTCCAGGCCGCCGTCACGCAGCACAGCAAGGTGCCGCTGACGCAGCCGGTGCTCGAGGAAGGCACGCTCAACAAGGACGAGGCGTTCAAGTACGCCGCGCGGTTCGAAGTCCCGCCGGAGATCACCCCGCAGGACTACACCGGCATCGCCGTCCGTCGCCGCCCCGCCGCCGCCGACGAGGCCAAGCTCGCCGCCGAGCTCAAGGCCAAGCAGGAGGAGCTCACCGAGCTGCGCCCGCTCGCCGAGGGCAACGAGCGCACCGCGACCCAGCCGGGCGACGTGTGGACCGTCGACCTCGACGGCGCCATCGGCCCGCAGAAGATCGCGCGCAAGGACCTCCGCGTCGACATCGGCGAGACCGAGAACGAGTACATCCCGGGCCTCGCCGCCGCGCTGGCGAACATCACCCTCGACCAGGTCGGCAAGACCCAGACCGTGCGCTTCAGCCCGACGCAGGAGCGCCTGAAGCAGGAGCTGCGCGGTCACGAGGCCGTGCTGACGATCGGCTTCCGCGACGTCCGCGAGAAGCACGTCCCCGTGCTCGACGACGACTTCGCCCGCGACACCGGCGAGGCCGACAGCCTCGACGCGCTCAAGGCCAAGATCGGCGAGCGCCTGCTCGAGGAGGACAAGAACGAGGCCGAGCGCGACGCCCGCAAGCGCCTCGTCGAGGTCCTGCTCCAGCGCAACACCTTCGAGGTCGCGCCGTCGCTGGTCGCCCGCGAGGTCGCCGCCCAGGTCGACCTGTTCAAGCGCCAGGTCCAGCAGCAGGGCCTCACGCTCCAGCGGCTCGGCGTCACCGAGCAGCAGCTCAGCTCGCAGTACCGGCCCCAGGCGTTGTTCAACGTCAAGGCGTTCTTGCTCCTCGACGCGATCGGCAAGGCCGAAAACATCGTCGTCGCCGAGGAAGAGGTCGAGGCCGAGCTGAAGGAGATGGCGGCCGAGCGCAACCAAAACATCGATCGCCTGCGCGCGACGATGGAGAAGAACAACCAGCTGCTGCTCCTGCGCGCTCAGCTCCGCGAGGAAAAGATCCTCGACTTCCTGATGAGCAAGGCCGAGGTCACCGAGGCGCCCGATCCGACGCCGGAGGCGCCCGCCGCGTCGGAGTCTAGCGGCGAGACCGCCGCGACCTGACGAGCGAGTCGCAGCGCGCGCCGGTGCCGAGCGCGCCGAACATTGAGCAGGAGCCACCCAAGGGTGGCTCCTGCCGCTTTCTCGATCGCCGGTGAGAAAGTGGTGATGCGGCCGCGCGTTCTGGGGCCTTGCATCGCCGCGACGAGGCGGTCACGATAGCCGAGACACCTAGAAGGAGCGCGGAGCCGCCGCATGAATCACCACGCAGACTTGGGCCCGGTCGCAAACATTCCCTTCGTCATCGAGCAGACGCACCGCGGCGAGCGCTCGTGGGACATCTACAGCCGGCTCCTCAAGGACCGGATCATCTTCCTGGGGACCGGGGTCAACGATCAGGTCGCCAACGTCATCATCGCCCAGCTCCTCTTCCTCGAGTCCGAGGATCCGGAGAAGGACATCACGATGTACATCAACTCCCCGGGCGGCGTCGTGACGGCGGGCCTGGGCATCTACGACACCATGCAGCACGTGCGCTGCGACGTCGCCACCTACTGTATCGGTCAGGCGGCCTCGATGGGCGCGGTGCTGGTGGCCGGCGGCGCCCCGGGCAAGCGCTTCGCGCTGCCCAACGCGCGCATCATGATCCACCAGCCGTCGGGCGGCGTGCAGGGGCAGGCCACCGACATCGAGATCCAGGCGCTGGAGATCCGGCGCCTCAAGGCCATCTTGAACGCCATCCTCGCCGAGCACAGCGGGAAGACGGTCGACGACATCCTGCGTGACACCGAGCGCGACAAGTTCATGGACCCGCAGACGGCCAAGAGCTACGGGCTCATCGACGAGGTGCTGAGCCGGCCGCGGAAGGAGCGGCCGACGCCGACGGGGGGGAACCCATGAGCTCCAAGCGCGACAACAACGGGAACCTCAGTTGCTCCTTCTGCGGCAAGTCGCAGAAGGAAGTGAAGAAGCTGATCGCCGGACCTTCGGTCTACATCTGCGACGAGTGCATCTCGCTCTGCAACGACATCCTCGCCGAGGAGGTCCAGAAGGAAGAGCGGGCCGACGTCAGCGCGAAGATCCCGAAGCCGAAGGACATCCGCAAGGTCCTCGACGACTACATCATCGGCCAGGAGCTGGCCAAGAAGACCATCAGCGTCGCGGTCTACAACCACTACAAGCGCATCAACGCCAAGAAGCTGCCCGACGAGACCGAGCTGCAGAAGAGCAATATCCTGCTGCTCGGCCCGACCGGCTCGGGCAAGACGCTGATGGCGCAGACGCTGGCGCGCATCCTCGACGTGCCGTTCGCCATCGCCGACGCCACGAGCCTGACCGAGGCCGGCTACGTCGGTGAGGACGTCGAGAACATCATCGTCAACCTGCTGCAGAACGCCGACCACGACATCGAGCGCGCGCAGCGGGGCATCGTCTACATCGACGAGATCGACAAGATCGCGCGCAAGGGCGAAAACCCGTCGATCACCCGCGACGTGTCCGGCGAGGGCGTGCAGCAGGCGCTGCTCAAGATCCTCGAGGGCACGATCAGCAGCGTGCCGCCCAAGGGCGGCCGCAAGCACCCGCAGCAGGATTTTCTGCAGGTCGACACGACCAACATCCTGTTCATCTGCGGCGGCGCCTTCGCGGGCCTCGAGGACATCATCGACCATCGCATCAGCGCCAAGACCATGGGCTTCGGCGTGCAGCACGGGCAGAAGAAGGAGCTCCGCCAGTGGGAGCTCCTGCAGCAGGTCCAGAGCGAGGACCTGATGAAGTTCGGCCTCATCCCCGAGTTCATCGGCCGCCTCCCCATCGTCGCCCCGCTGCACGACCTCGACGAGGCCGCGCTGGTCGCCATCCTCACCCAGCCGAAGAACGCGCTGGTCAAGCAGTACGAGCGCCTGCTCGGCATCGACGGCGTCGGCCTCAAGTTCACCGACGGCGCCCTCAAGGCCGTCGCTCAGCGAGCCCGCGCCCAGAAGGCCGGCGCTCGCGGCCTGCGGACCATCCTCGAGCGCGCGATGCTCGACGTGATGTACGAGATCCCCAGCCAGGGCAACATCCGCGAGGTCGTCGTCAACGAGGACTGCATCCTCCAGGGCAAGCAGCCCGTGGTCGTCTACGCGAACGACGGCGAGGCCAAGAAAGAGGCGAGCTGAGCCGCTGCGTCCGGCTCGCCCGAAGGGCCGCCCGGCACCCGCCGGCGCGGCCCTTCTCCGTTTTGGGGGCGCGCGCCCCTCATGTCTCGGGAGACATGCCTCGAAAGACATGTCCGCGACGGCCAAGATGGCCCGAAGGACAGTCGGCGTTGACAGCGCAGTCCGGGCTGGCAAAATCGCCGCGTGCCGACCCCCAGGACGAAGCTGTTTGTTTGTGCCCTCCCGCTGTGGATGACCGCCTGTGACGGCGGCCCGTCGACGCCGACCTCCGAGACGAAGAAGACCGAGCCGCCGGCGAAGGTCGAGGCGAAGGTCGAGGCGAAGACGGAGACCCGGACCGAGACGAAGGTCGAGGAGAAGGCCGAGGCGAAGCCCGACGACAAGGCCGCGGCCGAGCCGGCCAAGCCTGCTGCGGCGCCGCTGACGGTCACCGCGGGCGCGCCCGGGCCGGCGTTCATCGCCGTCGAGAAGAAGGGCATCGTGCGGCTCGACGGCGGCAAGTTCACGCCGGTGAGCGGCGCCGACACGGGCTCGTACAAGCAGCTCAAGGTCGGCGCCGACGGCAAGGTGTACGCCGCCAACTACTCGCAGATCCTGCGACTCGACGCCGAGAGCGCGACGGTGGTGGCGGGCGAGGAGCCGCGGATGCCCAACACCGCGAGCGACTACGCGGTCGCGGCCGACGGCCAGATCTGGGTCGCCGCCTTCAGCGCGATCGACCACTTCGACGGCAAGGCGTGGACCAGCGAGCCGGTGTCGGTGCTGGCCCTCGCCGCCGACGACTTCCCGCAGGCGATCGCCGTCGACCGGGCCGGCAAGCCGTGGCTGGTCACCAGCCAGAAGGTGTTCGCCCGCGAGGGCGACGCCTGGCAGCCGGTCGACCTCAAGCCGGCCAAGGCCCGCAGCCCGTACTACCTGACCCGGGCCGCGCTCGCGCCCGACGGCAGCGTATACGCGATGGGCATGGACAGCGTGTTCCACCTCGTCGACGGCCAGCCGGCCAAGAAGCTCAAGCTCGGCGGCACCAGCTCGTACACCGAGATCTCGGTCAGCGCCGACGGCCACCTCGCGCTGATCGACGTCGACAAGGTCACCGCGAGCGATCCGGCCGGCAAGCTCCGGGCGCTGCGCAGCGGCAAGAACTTTACCAAGGGATCGATCTGGGCCGTGGCCGCCGACGACAGCGGCCGGGTGTGGGTCGGCACCGACGCCGGCCTCGCGGTGATCGGTCCCGACGGCGCCAAGAACGAGTGGCCGAGCGGCGCGGCGCCGGAGATCGCCGGCGAGATCAAGGGCATCCTCGTCGTCGGCAGCGGCCCCGCCGCGCTGCCCGGCGCCGGCGAGGTGCGCAAGGGCGGCCTCAGGGGCGCGATCGTCGACAACGACGGCAAGCCGGTCGCCAACGCCACGCTCGAGGTGTGCCCGAACCCGAGCTTCATCTACACGAAGACGCCGTGCGCTGACCAGGCGGTCCGCTTCACCGGCAAGACCGACGCAGAGGGCGTCTGGACCTTCGTCGAGGTGCCGCTCGGCGAGTACGGCGTGGCCGTGAAGGTCGGCAGCAAATGGCAGACGACCCTCGGCTTCGCCATGAACGGGGCGATGAAGGAGGGCGAGGTGTTCGACATCGGCTCGATCAAGCTCGCCGAGAAGAAGTGATGCGACGAGGACGCCGGCCTGCGGTGCCGGCGTCTGTCTCGAGGGACAGCTCGCCGCGGCGAGAGCTCGGTGCCTCTGTGTGCACCGGCGTCGTGACCCGCGGCGAAATTCGCTCGCCCTCTTCCTGACCTCGACGGTGCTCGAGCTCGTCGACGGTGACGCGCTCGACGCCCCGCCGACTCACTTCGACAGGGTGTCGACGCTGAGCTTGCCGGTCGACTTGTGGAGCTCGTTCGAGCGGGCCTCCTCGAGGCCGCTCGTGCGCAGCACCCACATGTGCTTGGCGGCGCTGACGTCGTCGTCTTCGCGGGCGCGGACCTCGATGAAGTTGTTGCCCGGGGTCAGCGGGATGTCGGCGGAGAACTCGAGCTTGCCGTCCTTGGGGTTGGCGGCGGCCTGGTAGAACACCTTCTCGGCCTTGCCGAACAGGTCGCGCGAGGGGTTGACCACGGTGATGAAGACGTCGCGGACGGCCTCGCTGTCGGTGATGGTGCCGCTGACCTTCATGCGCTGGTCGGCGGTCTGGCTCGGGCTCTGGGCCAGGGAGATCCGCGGCGGGCTGATGGCGAACACGTCGGTGATCTTCGGCTTGCCGCCGCGCTCGCCGAGCTTGGCCTGGGCCTCCTTGACGAAGGCGAAGCGCTTGCCGTCGAGGTCGACGCGCAGCCAGCCGTCGGCCCGGCCGGTGACCTTGAGGCCCGAGCCGGGCTCGGCGCGGGCGACCACCTGGTCGGCGGCGAGCGGGCTCTGGACGAGCTCGCAGGTCTTCTCGCACGCGGCCGTGCCGGTCGCCGGGGCCACCGTGACCGTGCTCTGGGCCAGCGGGAAGTGCAGCTTCTGCGCCAGCGCCACGCCGATCTTGGCGTCGTGGGCCGACAGCTGCAGCTTGACCTCGCCCTCGGTCGGCGCCTTCTTGACCTCGAAGTCGAACTCGACGACGCGGCCGTCGCCGGTCGGCATCGCCTTGAGCTGTTCGCGGCCGGTGTGGAGGAACACCGCCTCGCCGTTCATGTTCTTGAGGTTGACCCAGGCGTCGAGCGCCTGGCCCTCGCCGGTGTTGCGCACGTGGACGCGCAGGCGCACGCGCTCGCCGACCTGCAGCGCGCCGTCGCCGTTGCCGTGGATGTTGGCGCCGGCCTTGGGGTCGTCGAGCAGCTGGTAGGCCAGCGAGAAGTCGGGGCGCGGGATGCCGGCGCTGCTGATGTCGATGAAGCGCTGCGAGTTGGGCGACACCGTCGAGCCGTGGCGGTCGAACAGCTGCAGCTCCATGCGGTCGGTGCGCGACAGCTCGTGCTCGTTGACGTTGACCTTGGCCGTCGCGGTGCGCGTCTGGCCGGGGTCGATGCGGCCGAGCAGCAGCTCGCGCTCGTCGAAGTACGAGTAGTCGGAGTCGGTGAAGGCGCGGACCTGGTAGGCCGGGGCGGTGCCCTCGTTGGTGACGCTGATGGTGACCGTGCCCGTCTCGCCGGCGAGGACGATGTTGTCCTTCTTGTCGGTCTTGACGGCCATGCGCAGCACGGCGCCCTTGCCGGCCTCCGGCGCGGTGCCGGGGCTCCAGTCGATGCCGCGCTTGGCGAACGCCTCGGTCAGCCGCTTCTCCTCGAGCGCCGTCTCCTTGGCGACGAAGTCGCCGATCTTGGCCAGGATCGCGTCGCGCGACGGCGACGGCGCCCACACCACGAGGTCGCGGGCCATGCGGATCTCCGGGTCCTCGAGCAGCGCGTCCACCGTCAGGTTGCCGGCCTTGTCGGTCTTGGCCGCGCGGACCTTGTCGCGCTCCTTCTGCTTGGCGGCCTCGGACTTGTCGTCGTTGCCGTCGTCGTCGGGGACGAAGGCGTTGCTGAGGAAGTAGAGCGGGCCGGCGGTGATCTTCTGCGACGGGTCGGCCTTGGTCGAGGTGAGGTGCGAGGCCAGCGACTCCTCGCGCACCAGGTCGAAGCGCTTGCGGCCGTGGTAGGCGACGAAGTCCTTGGTGACGACGACCGGGAGGGTCTCCAGGTCGGGGCTGACGCCGACCGACTGGATCGAGACGTCGCCGGGGGTGAGGTACTGGGCGATCGTCAGCTTGAGCGCGAGCTCCTTGTCGGCGACCTTGCGGTCGTGCAGCACCTGCACCGAGCCCTTGCCGAAGGTGCGGCGGCCGAGCAGGACGGCGCGGCCGAGGTTGCGCAGGGCGCCGGCGACGATCTCGGTCGCGCTCGCCGAGCCCTGGTCGATCAGCACCACCACCGGCACGTCGGCGAAGTCGTAGCGCTCGTCGGCGGTGAGGTCCTCGCGCGGGGCGCCCGGGCCGACGGTCGAGACGATCACGCCCGACTTGAGGAACGCGTCGGCGACCTCGACCGCGGCGGTGAGCAGGCCGCCGGGGTTGTCGCGCATGTCGAGGACGATGCCGCGCACGCCGGCCTTTTCGAACTCGGCCAGCTTGGCCCGCAGCTCCTTGCCGGTGGTCTGGGCGAAGTTGCGGTTGATCTGGACCAGGCCGACCTTGACCGGCTGACCCTCGTTGTTGACGCCCGGCAGCACGGTGCCGGTGACGCTGTCGAGGGTGATGACGTCGCGGGTGATGCGGAAGCGCTTGGGCTTGTCGACGCCCTCGCGGCGGACGTGCAGCGCCACCGCGGTGCCGGGCTCGCCGCGCATGTGGTCGACCGCCTCGTTCAGGGTCATCGTCACCGTCGACTCCTCGTCGATCTGGACGATGCGGTCGCCCGACTCGATGCCCGCCTTGCTGGCCGGGTTGCCGTCGATCACGCGGATCACCGTGATCATGCCGTCGCGCATGCCGACCTCGATGCCGAGACCGCCGAAGCTGCCCTTCGTGCTGGTCTTCATGACGTCGAACTCGTCGGGCCGCAGCAGGTTGGTGTGCGGGTCGAGCGTACCGAGCACGCCCTCGACGATCGCGTACTCGGCGTCGCGCCGGTCGTCCTCCGTCAGGGCGGTGTGGCGGGCGATGAAGCGGAACACGTCGCGCACGTGGGTGCCGACGGCCCACAGCGCGTCGACGCTGCCGAGCTCGAACTCCTGCTCGGCGGTGCCGACGCGGACCTTGACCCGCGTGGCCTTCTTGCCGCCGCCGAGCGGCTCGACGAGCACCTGCGGGATCGCCTGCTCGAGGCCCTCGAGGCCGGCGATCGTCATCCGATGCGGGTCGATGCGCTCGGGCTCGACGTAGTACTTGGCGACGTACCACAGGGTCCAGTCGAGGATCCGCAGGTCGGTGGCGTCGTAGGTCTGGGCGGCGGCGCGGGCCGGGGCGCGCGCCTCGCTGCGCTGGGCCAGCGCCTCGCTGTCCTGCACGGCGGTGAGCCCGAGCGCCAGGGCGAAGGAGCCGAAGACGATGGCCGGGGTGGAGGCCCGACCGAGTCGACCACGAAGCGGAGCGATCACGATCGCCAGTGTAGTGGGGGGAAACTGTGATGGCCACCGCGAGGCAGCCGGGCGCGTGTAGGCGGGCCGGCGGCGCGCGGTGGCGGCGCAGCAGCACGGCCGAAACCGCCGGCGGCGCCCCGGGGTCGCCGCCCGGAGGTCGCGCACGGGCGAACCTCCGCCGACCTGTCAAAGATGGCGAGCGGCGGCGTAGACTCCGCCCCGGCATGTCTCAACCGAAGCGCAGCTCGTCCGAGAAGTCCCCGCGCAAGGCGCCGGCGGTCGTCGATGTCGAGGCGCCCGCCGACAAGGCCCTGCCCGTCAAGGCCCCGCCGCCGGTCGCCGCGGAGCCCGAACCGCAGGACGAGGACGAGGACGAGGACGAGGTGTTGTCCGAGACCGAGCCGGCGACCGACGCCGAGCTCGACCTCATCGAGGCGGAGATCGGGGTCCGACCCGCCGAGCCGCAGGCCCAGGCCGCGCCCGTGACGGCGCTGGTCCGCCGCGACCCGATGGGCCAGTACATGGCCGAGGTCCGCCGCCACCCGCTGCTGACGCGCGAAGAGGAGCACGCGCTCGCGGTCCGGTGGGTCGAGGGGAACGACGCCGAGGCGGCCAAGCAGCTCGTGACGTCGAACCTCCGCCTGGTGGTGAAGATCGCCCACGAGTACAAGCGCGCCTACCAGAACCTGCTCGACCTGGTCCAGGAGGGCAACGTCGGCCTGATCCAGGCGGTGAAGAAGTTCGACCCCTACCGCGGGGTCAAGCTCTCGACCTACTCGGGCTGGTGGATCCGCGCCTACATCCTCAAGTTCATCCTCAACAACTGGCGGCTGGTGAAGATCGGCACCACCCAGAACCAGCGCAAGCTGTTCTTCAACCTGCGCAAGCAGGTCGACCGCCTCAAGCAGGCCGGCGTCGACCCCACGCCCGAGCGCATCGCCGCCGCCCTCGACGTCAGCGAAGCCGAGGTCATCGAGATGGACCGCCGGCTGTCGGCCCCCGACATGTCGCTCGACGCCCCGCTCACCGGCGGCGGCGACGAGGACGACGGCCGCACGCGCATGGACATCATCGAGGACAGCAGCGACGACCCGGAGGTCGAGGTCGAGTCGACCGAGTTCAAGGACATCCTGCACGCCAAGCTGCGCCGCTTCGGCGCGACGCTGTCGGGCCGCGAGCTCGAGATCTTCCGCGACCGCATCGTCGCCGACGAGCCGATCACGCTGCAGGAGCTCGGCGACCGCTGGGGCGTCAGCCGCGAGCGCGCGCGCCAGCTCGAGAAGCGCATGGTCCTGCGCCTCCGCGAGTTCTTGCAGGCCGAGCTCGGCGACGCGGTCCAGATCGCGCTGGGTCACGAATGAGCGCCGAGGCGCCGGGCAAGCTGGTGCTGGTCGGCACGCCGCTCGGCAACCGCGGCGACCTCAGCCCGCGCGCCCGCGAGGCGATCGTCGGCGCCGACGTGCTGTTCTGCGAGGACACGCGCAGCCCGCTGCGGCTGCTCGGCGAGGGCGCGACGCTGCCGCCGCGGATCAGCTGCTTCGTCGCCAACGAGGGCGAGCGGGTGGCGCTGCTGCTGGAGAATCTCCAGCGCGGCAAGGTGGTCGCGTACGTGTCGGAGGCGGGGCTGCCGGTGTGGAGCGACCCGGGCCTGCGCCTGGTCCAGGCGGCGGTCGAGGCCGGCTACGCGGTCGACGTGGTGCCGGGGCCGACGGCCGCGGCGGTGGCCCTGTGCCTCAGCGGCCTGCCGGCCGAGGACGTGCGCTTCCTGGGCTTCCTGCCGCGCGGCGGGCCGGAGCGCGCCGAGCGGCTCGAGTCGATCGCCCGCGAGCGCGGGACGGTGCTGCTGTACGAGGCCGGTAACCGCGTCCCGGCGCTGCTGCGCGACCTGGCGGCGGCGCTGCCCGACGCCGAGACGCGGCGCGTGGCGATCGGCCGCGAGCTGACCAAGCAACACCAGGAGGTCCTGCGCGGCTCGTTGGCCGAGCTGGCGCAGACGGTCGACGAGGCGCTGCGCGGCGAGGTGACCGTGGTGCTGGCGGGGACGCAGGAGCAGGTCGCGGGCGATCCGGTGCAGGACGCGACGCGGGCGCTGTGGCAGCTGGTGTGCGACCCGGGATTGAAGCCGCGCGAGAAGGCCAAGCAGATCGCGGCGCTCACCGGGCTCGAGGCGCGGGCGATCTACGAGCAGCTCGGGACGCTCCGCCGCGGCGGCGAGTGAGGCCGTCGGTCTCGACGAGCGCCGCGCGGGCGAGGCGACCCCGCCCATGATCGCGGGTCGCTGCCATGGCCGGTGACCGCGATGCGCACGAGGGCGATGCAGGGGCGCTGCGTCGAGCTCGAATCCGACAAATGCATGGCAGATCGTTTGCGCGCCGGATGACGATCGCGCTGGGCGCGGGATGGTCGCTGTTGCCGCAAGCGCCGCGATGCTCTACCAGGACATCCATGCACCCGACGCGTCCCGTATCGCTGGCTGCGCTGCAACCGGCCCCCAGCGAGGTCGCCCGCGAATCGGCCCCGCCCTGGCCCCCGCCGGCCCTGCGGGTCCGATCCGTTCCGCCGCCGTTTCCGGACCGGCCCGCCCTTAACTTCATCATGGCGTTCGCATTCGCCGGGCTCGCCATGATGACCGACGTTCCAGTGCTCATCGGCCTGCTCGCGGTGGGCAGCGGCGGGATGCTGATCGTGGCGATCCGCTCGCTGGCAGCGGCCTTGCGCGAGCGTCCTGCGCAGCTCTCGGCGCACGCCGAGCACAGCCGGCGCGCACACCTGACGTGGGCGAGGATCGTCGGTGCGGAGATCGTCGGCGAACGGCGCGGCAAGCACGGGGTCCTGGTCAATTACGAGATCGCGGTCCAGCTCGAGGTGTGGCCGGGGACGAACCCGAACGACCCGCACGGCCCGACCGTCCCGGCCCCGGTCTCGCATCACCTCGTCGTGCCGGCGAGCGTAAGCGCGAGCGTGGTGCCGGGCGCCTACCTCGGGGTGCTCCACGATCCCGTCGATCGTCGCGTCGTGGTGCAGAGCCTCGTCACCCGCGACGGCGCCCAGTTCCCACTCTGACGTGGCGGCTCGAGCGGCATCGCCTATTTAAACGAACATGTCCGGGCGGCCAGGGCCGTCCGGACATGTCTGAAGGGGCAGCTTCGGCTCAGAAGGTCAGCAGGAAGCGGAAGTAGCCCATGGCGCCGAACACGTCGCCCACGGCGTAGCGGCGGCCGACCTGGTCGATCACGTCGCGGCGGACCGGGTTGATCTCGTTGGGCTGGTCGACGAGGTTGGTGTCGCCGCCGAGGGCCGCCTTGCCGCGGCTGGCCGCGGTGATCAGGTGGCGGGTGTCGGTGGTCAGCGTGGTGCCGATCATCAGCATCGCGTACTTGTTGAGCTGGGCGTGCAGCGCGATGTTGAGGCCGAAGGTGGCGAAGTCCTGGATGTTGGTGATGCCGTTGAAGCGCTGGCAGCCGGCGCCGCCGGAGCTGCCCGTCACGCCGGAGCCGGACAGGGGGTCGCCGTTCTGCGGGTTGTCCTTGGCGTACTGGACCACGCTGTCGACCGCGCCGCGGTCGCACGCGAGGTTGGCCTGGCCGGGCTGGTAGGTGCCGACCAGCGCCGGGCTGTCGGCGAACAGCTCCCACGCCTCGCTGTAGCCGCGGCCGCCGTACTTGAGCATCGCCAGGCCGCGCAGGTTGAGCGCGACCTTCTGGCCCTTGGCCTTGCGCTCGAACGGCACGATCTCGGTGCCGAACGACACGCCGACGTTGGACTGCGGGTTGATGCGGTCCTGCGTCGGGCCGTAGTTCTTGAACTCGGAGTTGTTGGCGCGGATGGCCTGGTACCACCACGCGGTGAAGAACGGGTCGAGGAAGCGGTAGCGGCGGGACAGGGCCGTCCACACGCCGAGCTCGTGGGTGCCGCGGCCGACGCGGTGGTTGCCCGCGGGGTCGGCGTCGACGGTGTCGCGCGAGAAGGTCATCGGCTTGCCGACGGCGAAGCGACCCTCGAGGCCGATCACCCACTTCGGCATGTGCGACAGCCGGTCCTGGTTCAAGATGCCGATCTTCAGGCCGACGATCAGCTGGTCGAGGCCGTAGCGGTTGGCGCCCTTGAAGATCGTCTCGGTGCCCGCGCCGCCGAACGCGCCGAACGGGCTGGCCGCGTTCATCGCGTTGAAGCCGTCGCGCGGGATGATGCCGTCGCGGATCGTCGTGCTGTTGTCGTGCCGGACGCAGGTGGCCGGGTTGGTGCCGCTGGCCTCGTCGGCGTACACACAGGGCTCGGCCTTCTGGTCGAAGCCGTAGGTCCGCTGGTCGCTGACGACGATCGGCAGGGCCGCGTAGATGGCGAGGTCCTTGTAGAGACCGATCTCCATCGTCGGCGTGACCACGTGCCGCATCTGCCGGTACAGCAGGTCGCGCACCATGGTGCTCTTCGGGTTGTTCGGGTCACTCCACTCGCGGAGGATCGCCGCCTGCTTGAAGTTGAAGTCGTAGCCGACCCCGAAGTGGAAATCGAACTTGTTGTCGCCGTCGAAGGAGCTCGCCACTCGCGTGACCTCGGCAGCGTTCGCCGTGGGGGCAGCGAGAGCGACCGCGCCGAGAAGAGTCAGGACGGGCAGGAGGCGGCACAGTTTCCGCATAGGGAGCACCTCAAGAGGGGTCGCTGCACGCTACCAGCGCGCGGGCGGCAGCGTCAACATTCCTGGGCCGAAGCGGCCGGGCCAGCCACGATCCCGGCCGCGATTGCGGCACCGCAAGCCTCGTGCGCCGCGGTGAAAAACCCGGGAGAAAGGACCCTTTCGCTGCGGCCTCGACCACGTTTCCGGCCGCTCGGCGGCCCGCAAGGCCCCCAATGGCCGCGGACCCCGCGCGGCGGGCCCGGGCGCGGCGTGCGGGCGTGTGGGCGAGATCTGCCGCGAGCCTCGCCTCGCCCGGCCCCGGCTTCGGGGGTCGCCTCAACTCGCCGGCTGCGGCGGCGGACCCTTCGGCCCGCCCTCGTCCGGGCTCTCGCGCAGGCCGAGCTCCTTCATCTTGGACTGCAGGCTGCGCCGGCTGATGCCGAGGGCCCGGGCCGAGCGGGTGACGTTGCCGTCGGTCTTCGCCAGGGCCTCGCGGATCAGCGCCTCCTCGACCAGCCGCGAGCCGGCCTTGACCGCCTCCTTGAGGTCCTGCCCCAGGCTCGACAGCGGCAGCCGGATCTGGCGGTCGCCCGGCTCCGTCAGGCGGGTGCTCGATTCCGCGGCCGCCGGCGCGCTCGCGCCCGCCTCGCCGGCGTAGGCGTCCGGCAGGTCGTCCTCGTCGATCAGCGGCCCGGAGGCGAACAGCACCATCCGCTCCATCAGGTTCTCGAGCTCGCGGATGTTGCCCGGCCACGGGTAGCGCTCGAGCGCCGCCAGAGCCGCCGGGGTCAGGCCCTGCACGCTCTTGCCGAGGCGCTCGTTGCAGCGCTGCACGAAGTGCGAGACGAGGAACGGCAGGTCCTCGAGCCGCTCGCGCAGCGCCGGCAGGTGGATCGGCACCACGTTGAGCCGGTAGTACAGGTCCTCGCGGAACTGGCCGTCACGGATGAGCTCGTCGAGGTTGCGGTTGGTGGCCGCGATCAGCCGCACGTTGACGTGCAGGGTCTTGACGCCGCCGACCCGCTCGAACTCCGACTCCTGGATCGCGCGCAGCAGCTTGACCTGGATCTCCTTGGGGATCTCGCTGACCTCGTCGAGGAAGAGGGTGCCGCCGTCGGCCAGCTCGAAGCGACCGGCGCGCGAGCTGACGGCGCCAGTGAAGGCGCCGCGCTCGTGGCCGAAGAGCTCGCTTTCGACCAGGCCGCCGGGGATCGCGGCGCAGTTGACCTTGATGAACGGCTGGCTGCGCCGCGCCGAGCCGAGGTGCAGCGCGCGCGCCACCAGCTCCTTGCCGGTGCCGCTCTCGCCGGCGATCAGCACGGTCGTCGGGCTGGCCGCGACGGTGCCGACGATCTCCCGGATCGTCTGCATCGACGGCGAGCGGCCGACCATGCCCGCGGCGGCGCACGGGTCGACGATCTCGCCCGGCGGCGGGCTCGGCTGGATGCTCGGCCCGCTGCGCTCGCGCGTCGTGATCGCCTTCTGCACGATCTGGTGGATCTGGTCCTTGTCGAACGGCTTCTCGAGGTAGTCGAAGGCGCCGAGCTTGACCGCCTCGACCGCGCTGTCGATGCTGCCGTGCGCCGTCAACAGGATCACCGGCAGCCCGGGCTCGTGGACCTGCAAGGCCTTGAGCAGGCCCATGCCGTCGAGGTTGGGCATGCGCAGGTCGGTGATCACGACGTCGAAGGTCCCCGGCGGCGCGGCCCGGACGCGCGCGAGCGCGGCGGCGCCGTCGTTCTCGGCGTGGACCTCGAAGCCGAGCTGCTTGAGCAGCGCGCCGAGGACCTTGCGCAGGTTGGGTTCGTCGTCGACGAGGAGGATCCGGTGTTGTACTTGGGACAAGATGAACCTGTCTGAAGGGGCAGATGAGACTCGAGCGGAATTCGGCGGGCCTCAGGCCGGCGCCTCGGCGCGCGGCTGGGCGTACACGGGCAGGACGATCGTGAACTGGGCACCCCCGCCCTCGGGGGCGCTGACCTCGATGAGCCCGCGGTGATTCTCCACGATCCGCTGCTGATGGGCAGCCCCAGGCCGGTGCCCGCGGCCTTGGTGGTGTGGAAGGGGACGAACAGGTTGGCCAGCGCGCCGGGGGCGAACCCGGGCCCGTTGTCGCGGACCGTGAGGGTCACCGCGTCGCCGCTGCCGAGGCCGTGCCGGCGCAGGCCGAGCGACACGAACACCCGCCCCGGGGGGTTCTGGCCGGCCAGCGCGTCGAAGGCGTTGCGCAGGAGGTTGAGCAGGACCTGGCGCAGGGCCTCGGCGTCGCCGCGGACCGGCGGCAGGTTCGCCGCCTGGGTGATGGTGACCCGCCCGCGGGCGTCCTCGTCGAGCAGCCGCATGGTGGTGACCACGACCTCGCCGAGCACGACAGGCCCCATCTGCCCGGTGAAGGGCCGCGAGTAGGTGAGGAATTGGGTGACGACGCGGTTGAGCCGCTCGACCTCCTCGACGATCACGCCGAGGAACTCGCGGGTGGTCGGGTCGGCGTTCTGCAGCCCGGGCTCGACGACCTGGACGGCGCCCTTGATCGCGCCGAGCGGGTTGCGGATCTCGTGGGCCAGGCCCGCGGCCATCTCGCCGAGCGCGGCCAGGCGGTCGCGCTCCTTGCGCTGCTCGAAGACGGTCGAGTTCTCGATCATCACCGCCGCCTGGGCCACGACGCCCTCGAACAGCTCGACCTCCTCGCGCGAGAACGGCTCGAGCAGGCGCTCGTCGTCGACGAAGAGGACGCCGAGCAGGTGCAGCCGCGGCGGGCCGCCGTCGAGCTGCTCGCCCGCGAGGCCGCGGATAGGCAAGGCGAGGCTGGCGCCGACCTCGGCGAAGGTGTCGAGGCACTCGTCGAGCTCGGCCTTGAGCTCGTTGTTGGCCCGCTCGCGCTGGCGCTCGAGCACGTCGCGCAGCAGCGGGCCGCTCTGGCGCATGCGCTCGAGCAAGGGTCGCCGGGTCGCGAGATCGAGGCTCGACGGCGGCGTGGGCGCGCCGGTGTGCCCGCGCAGCCGCAGCGCCGAGCCCTGGCGATCGAGCAGGAACAGCGAGGCCCGGGTGACGCGCTCGGATCCGCGCAAGGTGTTCATGACGACGCGGACCATCTCGTCGGGATCGATGAGGTTGACGAGGCGCCGGCGCAGGCGGTCGAGCAGGGCCCGCAAGATGGTGCGGTCGTGGAACAGCCAGCTCTCGAGCCGGCGATCGAGCTCGTTGCGCAGCGGGTCGATGAGCACGAGCACGGCGAAGGAGGCGAGCAGGGTGTTGAAGACGAGCAGCATCGGCTCGCCGGCGAAGGTCCACGGGACCCACAGCACCAGCGCGGCGTACACGGCGGTGACCGTGATGACGAGCAGCGTCATGCTGGTGATCCGCGCCAGGATCTCCGGCAGGTCGAGCAGACGCTCGCGCGTCAGCGTCTGCGCCATGAAGTACAGGTAGACGGCGGTGGCGATCGGGCCGATGACGGGGATGCCCGGCTGGCCGAGCGCGAGCGCGATGAGGGCGGCGTAGAACAGGTAGCGCAGGCGCGGGCCGGCGGCGGTGCCCTCGGCGGCGCGAGCGGCTCGCCACATCCGCATGACGGCGAAGAACAGGCCGCCGACGACGTAGGTCGTGATGCTGATGTCGACGACGACCCACCACGGCTCGTCGGCGAGCTGCGGGAAGACCAGCGCGATGACCTGCAGCACCAGCAGCACGCCGAGCAGCGGCCCCTGCAGCGGGTTGCGCCCGGGCGCCGGACCGGCCGCGGGGAAGAAGCCCGAGAGGAAGCGGTCGGCCATCAGCGGCAGCAGGAGGCTCAAGGTGTCGGCCACCCACTGCGAGCGCGGCAGGCTCGGCAAGCCGGCGAAGAAGCGCGCGAGGTGAAACAGACACAGGCTGAGGCAGAACGCGAAGAAGCGCGAGAACTGGACCCGCTCGCGGTCGCGCAGGTAGACGCTGATGCCGATCGCAGCGGCCACGGCGGCGGCGAGCAGCGAACTCAGACTGGCGTAGAGGTTCGACCCGGACACGCGGCGCAGATGGTAGCAGCGCGCCCGCGAGGCGAGTCGGGGAACCGACTTGCGCGCTCCGGCCGCAGACGCCGCCGGGGGGCCGCCAGGGCCGCGCGGATCATTGTTCAGGCCGCAGGGGCCGGCCGGGTCGCGGGGACGAGGTCTCGGCCGGGCGGCGGACGAGGCCGGTCGCTCGGCCTCGTCACGCGCGTGAGCATCGCCGGGCGGTCATCGACGGTCGGGTTGAACGATCTTCAGCAGCGACCGGAGGACGAGAGGCCTCGCGTCGGGGTCGCGGCTGTCCCTTCGGTCACGCCGGCACCTGGTAGCGGGCGCAGAAGTCCTGCAGGAGCTGCCACAGCTCCGGCCGCAGCCGCTGCTCGACCCCGGTGACGATGGCCTCGGGGACCTGTTTATAAAAGGCCTGGGCCACCGCGCCGGCCATGCAGGCGAGGGTGTCGGCGTCGCCGCCGAGCGAGATGGCGAGGCGGATCGCCGACTCGACGTCGTCGCTGTCGAGGAAGGCGATGATGGCCTCGGGGACCGAGCCCTGACAGGTGACGTCGAACGCGTAACCGGGGCGGATCGTGGCGACGCGGCGACGGAGGTCGTAGCCGAACCGATCTTCGATCTCGTCGCGGATCTTCCGCTTGTCGGCGCCGCGGCGCGCGAGGAACACTGCGACCGCGAGGGCCTGCGCGCCCTTGATGCCCTCGGGGTGATCATGGGTCGGCAAGGCGGTCGCGCGCGCCTCGGACAGGACGTCGTCGAGGGTGCGCATGGCGAAGCCGACCGGGCTGACTCGCATCGCCGAGCCGTTGCCGAAGCTCTGGTAGGGACCCATGGCGTCGTCCGCGAGCCACTTGCGGAACATGCCGCCGTAGCCGCGATCGGGGTAGCGACGGCCGTACTCGCGGAAGGTGGCGGCGTAGGGCTTGCGGTTGAGCAGGCAGTCGGCGACCGCGAGGGTCATCACGGTGTCGTCGGTGAAGCGGCTGTGCGTCTTGAACAGGGTGAAGTCGGTGCGCTTGATGTTGGCCTGCTCGTGGACCGAGCCGATGATGTCCCCGGCGATCGCGGCGATCATGGGGATGGAGGATACTCGCGTTCGCGGCGCGGAAGAGCCCGCCGGCTGCGGGGTTCGTCGTCGGGGAACCGCTGCGCCCGGCCCCCGGTGGTCGGAGATCTCGGTCGGCCGTCCGGTCGGGGTTGAACATGTCCTTTGGGGCATATGATAACGCGACCTCGCGGGCGCGAGCCGCGAACGCGCGTCGACGGGGGCGCGCGGGGTGGAGCAGGCCGGGCGCGGCGCCGCGGCTCGCTGCGTCCCTCCGCGGCGATCGATCGGCGCTCACGCTTCGCTCGCATGCGTGAGGCTCGTTCGCCCGGCGGCGACATCTGTGAAGCGCTGTTCTGGGTCGACGGCGGTCCCTGCGCCGGCGCGCTGCGACGGCTCGGCGTGACGCCGCTGCGGGGCCGCGCGGGCGCGGCCTTTTTAAAAGTGATTCTGTTCGCGTGGTTGCCGCTCGTCGTGCTCGCGGCGGTGGACGGGGTGCTGGTCGGCGGCGCGAGCTTGCCGCTCCTCCACGATCTGTCGACGCACACCCGGTTCCTCGTCGCCGTGCCCCTGCTGGTGCTGGCGGACTTGCCGATCGGCGCGCGGCTCGATCGCTGCACCGCGCAGTTCACCGCCGCCGACCTCGTGCGCGAGGACGATCAGGCGCTGTTCGCCGGGGTCCTGGTGGCAGCGCGGCGCGCTCGTGATTCGCGGGTCGCGGCGGTGGTCGTGCTCGCGGCGGCTTACCTCATCACCGCGGGCGTCGTGGCGCTCGGCGAGGGCGGAGTGGAGGACTCGTGGCAGGCGCGAGGTGTGACTCGCGGGTTCACTCTGGCGGGCGGGTGGTATGCGCTGGTCTCGTTGCCGCTGTTTCACTTCGTGCTGGTTCGCTGGGTCCACCGCCTGTTCGTGTGGGGACGATTCCTGCGCCGGGTGTCACGCCTCGAGCTGCAGCTCACCGCCACGCACCCCGATCGCGCCGGTGGGCTCGGCTTTCTCGGCGACGGCCTGTTGCCGTTTGCGATCCCCGTGTTCGCGGTGAGCGCGGCGATCGCCAGCGCGATCGCCACGCGCATCCTGTTCGCCGGCGCCACGCTCGAGCAGTACCACTCGAGCTACGTCGCGGCGCTGGTGCTGGCGCTCCTGTGCGTGGTGGGGCCGCTGTTCGTGGTGGCGCCGACGCTCCTGCGCCTGAAGCTGCGCGGGCTGTTGCAGTACGGGGTGTGGGGCAGCCGCTACGCGCAACGGTTCGAGGCGAAGTGGCTCGGTGCGCGGGAGGGCGACGACGAAGCACTCCTCGGCACGCCCGACGTGCAGTCGCTCGCAGATCTGGCTGCATGCCACGCGGTGATCCGAGGGATCCGCCTGGTGCCGTTCGAGCCGCGCGACATCCTGGTGCTCGCGTTGCTCGGCGCGCTCCCGGCCCTGCCCCTGGCCGCGACGACGAGCGCGGTGCGGGAGTTTTTACAAAGAGCGTTGCGGTTGTTCTTGTGAGGCGGCGTATCACCGCGGTGAGCGCGCGGCGCGACGGCGTGGGTCATCGGTGTCGTCGTCGCTTGCGACGATCTCCAGATGTTGCACGCCGATGCGCAGCTGGCTCGTGTTCGGGCGGCGCTCGATGATGCGGGCGGCGTCGCCGATGCCGGCCTCGCCGAACTGACGGCGCGCGCGGAAGATGTTGAGGTGGAGCTGGTTGCGGTCGATGCGGAGCTGCTCGAGCAGGGCGTGCTGGTGGACCCAGCCCTGGTAGGCGGGCGGGAGGTCGCGCTGGCGCAGGCGCGCGCGGGCCAGCAAGAGCAGCGGATAGTGGTGGCTGCGGGCCTGGAGGTCGAACACCCGGTCGGCGTGGGTGGCGACCAACTCGACGTACTCCTCGTCGCGGCTGACCGCGAAGCGGAGGTGCAAGTCGTCGAGCTGCGGGGCGGACGGTGCCGCGTTGGCGGTCGGCGGCAGCGCCTCGGGGAGATGGAGTCGGAAAGTGCTGGGGCCGATCTGGACGGTCTCGTCGTCGGTGATCGGGACGACCTCGCCGGCCTGGTCCATCGACCAGGTCGCGCCGCTGCGGAAGATCATCGCCGCGGGCGCATCGGGGTCCGGGAGCGCGAGGATCCCCCCGAGTGATTCGATCGGCTCGCCGCCGCCGTGTGGCTCGGCGAACGCGACGGGCTCGCCGGCGTCGACGAGGGTGTAGCCGTCGGCGCGGCCGAAGCCGATGACGCTGCCGGCCGCCAGCACGGCCGGGACGCCCGGCTCGAGGCGGCGGCCGTCGACGTGGACGCCGTTGCGACTGTGGAGGTCCTTGATGTCCCAGCAGGCGCCGGTCCAGCGGAGGACGGCGTGTTCGCCGGACACCTCGGGCTCGTCGAGGCGGATCGTGCAGGCCCGCGAGCGGCCGATCAGGTCGCGGCTGCGCAGCAGCCAGCCGGTGCTGCCGTCGGTCTTTCGCAGCCGCGCCATGCCGCGGACGACTATGCCGGGACGCGGGCGGCCTCGTCTATGTGGGACCCGCGAGCAAGCCCGCGAGCGCGAGCTCGCGGAGGAGGCGCTCGCGCGTGCGCTCGGGATCGCTGCTGCGCCGCACCGCCGTCTGCGCGTGCGCGCGTGCGACCGCGGGGCGCTCGGCGATCCACAGGCGAGCGAGCGCGGCGTGCAGCTCGACCAGGTCGTCATTCGGAGCGTCATCGCCGAGCGCGAGGACGGCTGCGAGATCGCGCTCGGCCATGTCCGGGAGACCCTCGGCGGCGGAGAGCAAGCCGCGCACGAGCAGCAGGTGGGCGAGCGCGTCGGCCTCGCTGTGGTTTTGTGGGACGAGGTCGCCGACGCCGGCGAGCTCGCGCAGCGCCGCCTGGCGGGTCTCGCGGTCGTTGCGGTGGACGGGCAGGACCGACCACACCTCGCTGAGGGCCGGGAGCAGGCGGCCGCCGAGGCGGCGCTGCAGGACGGCGGCGGCGAGCGGGCGGGTGCGGATCAGGAGCGCGAGGTCGGGGCGGTGCGCGGGCGCGAGGAGGAGGGCGGCGGCGGCGTCGATCGCCGCGGTCAGGCCGTCGACGTCACCGAGGCGGTCGCGCATGTCGACGAGGATCAGCCGCTCGCGCGCGGTCCGGGCGATGCTGTCCTCGAGGACATCCCGCGCAGCGATCGCGTCGCCCGCGGCGAGGTGGCGAGCGGCCCGGTCCCACGCGTCGGTGTCCATGGACGCGCCGGCCCGGGCGCCGAGAACCGTCACGCGGCGCAGCGTGCCCTCGGCGGGGGTGGGGCGGACGTCGGTCATCGCTCCGATCACCAGCCGCAGCGGTCCGGTGGTGGGCGGGGCTGGCCTGGCCACCCGACGGCCGCCGGCGCTGCACGTGACTTCGCCGCCGCGGAACCACCCGGCGCGCGCGACGTGGCGGCTGACAGACCTGGCCGAAGGGACATCTCGTTGGTACTGGGTGAACGGGAGGTCGCCGCCGACCGAACAACTCAGGTCCCGGTTCAGCGCGCTGGGACCGGCCCCGCCGCACACGCGCGTGCCGACCAACGCGGTGCCGGTCTCGTCCTGCACCTCGACCGACAGGCACGCGCCGCTCTCGAGGCGGTCCGCGTCGAGCTCGACCTCGAGGGCCAGCGCCTCGCCGTCCCACTCGAGCGGCAACCAGGCCGCCGGCGCAGGGCCGACCGCCGTCAGCGCGAGCTCGCCACGCTCGGCGCCGCGGCGCAGGCCGGCCGGGCGCTCGACGTGCCAGCGGCCGAGGTCGGCGAAGTCGACGTCGAGCCGGGCGCCCGGGCGGACGAGCGGCTCCAGGCGGGCGATCTGGGCGGCCGCTTGCGCGGCTTCGGCGTCGCTGCGCGCCGGGTGCTCGGCCAGGCGGACGGCCGCGGCGTGGGCCTCGACGTGGCGGGCGAGGCGGTCCAGCGCCGCGACGCTGCGGGCCAGAGCGGCCGCGCCGAGTCGCGGGTCGTCGGCGAGGTGCGCGTCGATCGCGAGCACCTGCTCGTCGTCGCCGACCGCGGACCACAGCGCGGCGGCGCGGGCGAGCACGCGGCCGCGGACGTCGGGGTCGGCGGTCATGCGGGCGAGGTCGGCGTAAGCCCCGGCGGCCTCGCGGGCGCGACCCATGCCTGCCAGCGCCTCGGCGTGGATGGTGCGCTCGGCGAGCCACGGGTCGTCGACGGGGAAGGTCGCGCCCGGGCCGCGCCCCGGCGGCACTGCTGGCATCGCGGCCTCGCCGTCGCCGAGGACCCACGTGCCCCCCTCGGGTTGCAGGCGGACGACGAGCTCGTCGGCCGGGTCGTCGTCGCTCTGGACCACCAAAAGAGAGCTGAGACCGCCGATCATCCGCGTCTCGCCGCCGTCGCCGCTCAACTGCGCGAGCAGCAAGCCGTGGTCCTCGCCGCGGCGAAAGCCCTGGAGCAGCTCGTCGTCGCCGTCGCCGTCGAGGTCGGCGGCGAGGAGGGTGCGCAGGGAGACGGGAATGTCCGGGTGCGGCAACGGCACGTGGGCGACCGGGCGCAGCGCCTCGCCGTCCCAGCGCAGCAGCTCGAACCCCGCGGGCCCGCCCAGGTGGGGTGGCTCGGGGTACTCGCTGGGCAGGGCGTGCAGGGCGTCGCGGACGACGGCCACGAGGCGCTCGTCGCCGCGGCGCGCCCCTGCGATCCCCACGACGTACCCCGCGGGTCCGCGCCAGCGCAGCCGCAACGCGCCCTCGTCATCCAGGTCGAACACCCGCAGGTCGTAGGTGTTCTGGAAGCTGGCGACCAACTCCTCGCGTCCGTCGCCGTCGAGGTCGCCCGACCACGCCGTCTCCCAGGCTGCGTCCGCGGCGTGGGTGCCGGCGTGCGCGACCGCGGCGGAGAGCGGCTGACCTGGCTCTTCGACCAGGCGGTAGAAGCCGAGGTGCGGCCAGAGGTACTGGAACACGAAGACCGGCGGCCGCCCGGGCCCGGGTCGCAGGGCCGCTCCGTAGGCGACGAGGTGCTCGGCGCGCCACAGGATGACGTCCGGGGCGTCGAGGTCGACGAGGTCGGTCCCGCGGACCACTTTGCGGGTGGTCCCCGCTATGAGGTGGTACTCGCCGAACGGCCGGCGGCCGACCTCCGCGAGCCGGTCGTCGAGCAGCACTGTCTCGCCGCTCGCCGACCCGACCGCGTATGCGGCCCGGCCTCCGGGAGGCAGGGCGTAGGCCGGCGAGAGCAAGTCCTTCGGGTGCGGGTGCCCGGCGGCCAGGGCGGCCAGGAGCGGGCGCCACGGGCTGTCCGCCGGCGTTTCGGCGAGCGCGCCCGGGAGGTCGCGCAGGGCCAGGGCGGCGAACACCGACTGAGCGCGCAGCTCGTCGTCGTCGACCCCGCGGGCGCGCAGCTCGGCGACCACGGGCGCGAGCGCCGGTCCGTCTCCGTTGGCATGGGTCGCCGCGGCGAGCGAGCGCAGCGTCGCGGTGACGTCGTCGGGGTGCGCGGCATCGACGTAGGCCCGCGCGTACGCGGCGATCGCCTCGTCGCCGCGCCCCGCGGCCCGCGCCTCGTCGCCGCGCCGCTGCCACGCCTGGGCCACCGCCCGCGTGCCGCGGTGCGCCGGATCGGCGACGAACGCCGCGAACGCGGCCTCCGGATCTTCCACCTGCCCGATCGCCGTGAGCCGGTCCGCGGCGACTTGCTCGACGCGAGCCCGCAGGATCGAGGCCCGCCACGCCAGCCCGCCGAGCACCAGCGCGGTCACGACGAGGCCGGTGAGCGCGATGATGCCGGCGATCCGCAGGCGCCTCCGCCGGCGCGCGATCGGGTCCTGCTCGAGGGCGTCGAGCAGCGCGTGCATCGTCGGCCAGCGCGCCGTGGGGTCGTCCAAGAGGCCGCGTACGACCACCGCAGCGAGCCAGGCCGGCACGCCCCGCCGCACCAGCACTGCCTGCGGCGCCTCGCGGCCCGGACGCTCGCCGGCCAGCAGCTCGTAGAGCACCACGCAGAAGCTGTAGATGTCGCCGCTGGTGTCGACGACGGCGCCGCGCCGCTGCTCCGGCGCCATGTACCCCGGCGTACCGATCACCGCGCCGACCTGGGTCAGCGGGCCCGGAGACGCCGGCGACGCGAGCTCGTCGTCGTCGCCGGCGAGCGTGCGGGCCAGTCGCGCGAGGCCGAAGTCCATCACGCGCACGCGACCGTCGACGCCGACCATGATGTTGTCGGGCTTGACGTCGCGGTGCACGAGCCCGGCGTCGTGCGCCGCGGCCAGGCCGCGCCCGGCCTGCATCGCGACGGCCAGCAGCTCGGCCCGGTCGCGCTCGCGCTCGCGCTGCCAGGCCCGCAGCGTGTCGCCCGGCACGAACTCCATCGCCAGGAAGATGCGCCCGGCGTGCTCGCCCGCCTCGTGCACCGTGACGACGTTGGGGTGGGCCAGGCGGGCCAGGGCCTGCGCCTCCAGCAGCAGCCGGGCCTGCTGCGTCGCCATGGCCGCGCCGCTGTCGAGCAGCTTGAGGGCGACGCGCCGTCCGAGCACCTCGTCGCGCGCCAGGTAGACGACGCCCATGCCTCCGCGGCCGATCGGCCCGGCGAGCAGGTAGCGGCCGATCCGCACCGGCGCCTCCCCGGACGGGCCGTCCTGCCCCGCATGCGCGCTGACGGTCACGGCCGTGCGCGGCTCGGTGGGCTCACGCGAGCTCATGGCAGCGGGCAGGCGCGCACAGGTTCATCGCGGGGTCGAGGCTATCACGGGCGGCCGCAGCCTCGGCGCGGCGCGCAGTCGATGAAGAAGAGTTCGCGGCGGGCCGAGCGCTTCGCCCGCGCGCGATCGTGGTACGTGGCGCGCCTGGTCGATCACGCACTCGAGAGGCATGTGTTGCGACGGAGACTTCGAGCGGCCCCTCTTCGAGGAGGTGCTCGCGCTGCTCGCCGGATGCGCCCGGATGGCTCGCGCGAGCGGTCCCTTCACAGCCGAGATCGGCGCCTGTTTCGACGGCCTTGGCATCTACGACCCCGACCCTGACAACCCGCCACTCGCCGAGCTGCACGGACCGCTCGGCTGACGAGTGGGGCCTTTGCCAAGAGCCTCGCTCGCATGCCCCCTACCGGAAGTTCCTGGCAGAACCCGTTGTGGATGGGCTCACAAGTCGGTCTCTACGGCAGCATCAAGGGTGTTCTCGCGTCTCCCGCGACTCCACCGGGGCCTGACTCGAGGCTTCCGTGACGCAGCGAAACCCGCCTTCTGGTGACTTGAGATTGCGAGCTTTCATCCACCGGGACGCGACCTGGAACCAAGCTGGGTCGGTGTCGTTCCACGAACCGCCACGGGCGACTGGGAAGTCGAGGCTAACGTTCGTGAGCTTGTGTTTGCGTTGGACCATCACACTGCTCGTCCATTCCCAAACGTTTCCGGACATGTCCTGAAGGCCATCTCGGCTGCTGCCTCGTGACTTCGACCTGACTGGCCACGTGCGGCCCTTGCCACAACCATTGTGGCCCATGACGACGCGCGCACAGCTCGGGGACTCCTCGCCCCAAGGGTACCTCCGCGCCTCGTCGCCGCCGCGCGCGGCCCACTCCCACTCCCACTCGGTGGGTAGCCGCTTGCCAAGATGCCTACAGTGGCTTCTCGCCTGCTCGAGGTCGACGCAGTTGATGGGATGGTCCCGGCGATCGGGTTTCCCCCAGTTGCAGTGGCCGTCCGCGTCGGGTTCGGTGCAGCTGCCCCCGTCGACGCAGCGCGCGAAGGCTGCGACGGTCACTTCGGTGACGTCGATGCACAGGGCCTTGATTTCGTGCTTGTTGCCCGTCGCGCCGTCCGCAAAGCCGCCCGGGTCCGTGCCGGCGATCACAGCCATGCCTGTGGGGCAGCTCATCTCCGACTCGATCGGCTCCGGCGGCTGCACCGGCGCTCGCTCGGGTGTCACCACGCCCAATACCTCGGGCGCTCCGCGGTCGGTGGGCGTGGTGCTGGTCCTGCAGGTTGGGCAGGGCTGCTTTGGCTTGCACTTGCCCTCGACGAGTATCTGCCCCTTGGGACAGATCGGTGGCGTGCGCATTCCGGGTTCCGGAAGCGGGGAAGCGATGACGAGCGGAACTTCGGGCACGGGGCCCTCGGGCTCCGGCTCCGGTGCGGCCCCGGTGGTCGGCGTCGCGTCGCCCTGGGGCTCTGGTCCCAGAGATGGTTCCGGTACGCCAGGCGCGTACGACCACAGTGCTGCTGCGATGATGCTGTTCACAGGGACATGTCCGAAGCGCCAGATGAACGCACGATCCGAGCGGGTGAGCCACATCGCGGCGGCCCCCACGGCGGTGACTGCCGCGAGCGCGACCGCAAGTGACCGCGCTGTTACCACCGTCGCTTCGGGCCAGGTCGTCAGCAGAGCGACGCCGACGCCGACCACCCCGGCGACCGGACCGAGCACGCCGGGGCGCGCCAAGCCTTCCGGCCTGCGCACCGCGGGCGCGAAGCCGAGGGCTCGCAGCATCGCCCGCACCGCGCGTGGGCGGTCCGGCAGGCGCCAGGGCAGTTGCACGTATCGGCCCCCCGTCGGGGTGTCGGCGTCGACGAAGCCGCCGACGAGCCCGCGAATGTGCTGCGCGTCGTGCTCGAGCAGGCGGAAGAGCTCGCCTACGGCCCGGTCCGGCTCCACCCACAGGTCGAGCATCGCGCGTTCGCCCGCGAGACGCAGGCCGGGCAACGTCTCGCGCCAGTGAGGATCGCTCCGCAGCGAGGTGGCCTCGATCTCATCGCATCGCCATCGCCACCATGCGAGCGCGTGCATCAGCAGGCTTTGCTGCGCGAGGCCTTCCGCGTAGCGCTCTCCGCGAGAGAAGCGTGAAAATGCTGCGGCGCGCGTCGACTGGGTCCACTGCAACGAGCTCGCCGGGCCAGGGGCGCGCCCCCGTAACATCGGCAGGTCCCACGGCATGACGTCGAGCCTCAGCGTGTTGCGCAGCGCCAAGGCCTCATCTTCACTCACTCGGCGCATCATGACGGCGCAGGCGATCTCCCACGCGAGCAGGTCGCCCTGCCCCGAGCGCCGGACGGCGCGCAGGCCGGCGAGGTGCGCGACGATGTCCTGCGGCGCGAGGCGAGGCAGACCGAAGCGTTGCAGCAGTTCCGCGAAACCGGCCTTGCTGCCGAGGTCGCCGACAGCGAGAGACTCCCAGTCCGCGAGGTCGGCGAGGCACGCCATCACGCGCGACCGCTGATCGGCGTTGCGGTGGTGCGCGACGAGGACGGCGCCGTCGGTCAGCACGACGACCCGCGCTCCTCGGTGCCGGGCGCCGAGCTGCGCCGGTGTCCGGCGGTTGCCGTCCTCGAGCTCGAGCAGCTCGGGAATCCCCGAGAACATGGCCCGATGGACAGGTAGGCCCGCGCTCGTCAGCGTGCTTTCGATCTCGTCAGCCAGGCGAAGCGCATCGCGCTGAACCCGGCTGCGACGATCGATCCACAGCCATACGCCGCGGTATGCGCGGGCTTGTTCGAAGTGAAGCGACAGGAGTCCCCCACGTTCGGCTGTCGCGGTGACAGTACGCTCGGCGTCGAGGCGATCGGTAAAACTGTCCGAGAGAGCCTTTCCAATCCCCCAGACCAGCGCGTCCTGGTCGGCGCGGCTGAGGATGAGCAGCCCACGGCTCGGCGGCGTCTCGGCGCCCGCTCGCGCATCGCCGCGGACACGCGGGGCGGGGAGGGGCGGCGGGAAGCGGGGGCGCGCGAGCGCGGCGGCGAGGAGGCCGACGGCGAGTCCGACACCGAGGGCGCCGAGCCCGAAGAGCCACCACGGACAGGGCGGCGTCGATTCGGGGGTGGTGGGCCCAGGCTCGGGTGCCTGTTCAGGTTCCGGCTCGTCGAGAACCGGTCCCTGCTCTGGTTCTGGTTCTGGTTCGGGCTCCTGCCCAATTTCCGGGGTACGAGGCCACAGGACCGCGAACAGCCCCATGGTGACGACAAGCGGTGCGAGCACCCGCAGAGATCGTCGCCATGAACGTCCTGCATCCCCGCGCTGCGGGAGCTCCAGGTGCCAGGCCGGCGAGGATCGCGAAGGTGACGGAGCTGCGGGTCGCGGCAACGTGGCGACCCACGCGGTGAAGCCTTCCTCGACCGCGCGCCCCAGCTCCGTTGACTTGGCGAGTAGCGCCCGCATCTGGCGGCGGAGCGTGTCGCGTCGATTCTCGACGAAGGCAGTGAACGCGAACGGCTCGCCTGGAGCCCCGGCTTGCTCGAGCAACCACTCGAGGCGCACACGCTCGAGTACGCCGGTGTCGACGTTCCGCGCCGCCAACAGCGCGTACAACCGCTCGAGCTCGCCGTAGGGCAGATCAGCCAAGGCTCTCCCTCGCACTCGAGTCTTTCACCAGGGCCGAGAGCAGCGGCAGCTCGCGCGTGGGGACCTTCGCCAGGTCCTCGGCGCGCACACTGCAGGCCTGCAGCGCGGCGAGCCAAACCAGGAATTCGGCCGTCGCGGGCGGCTTGTGCTGGTGCGCCAGGAGCTGCCGGCGGACCTCGAGGAAGCGCCTCTGGGCCGTCTCACTCAGGGCCTGCTGTTTCTGTAGTTCGCGCCGCGCCGCGACGGCGTCGCGCAACACTTCCTCGCTGAACTCGATGCGATGCACGACGCAGCGGCGCAGGAACGCGTCGGGCAGGCGCTTTTCGGAGTTACTCGTCACGACGACGACGGGCGGCGGCGCATTGCGATCGGCGGTGATCACCTCGCCTGTCTCCGCGACCCTGAAGCTGTACTGGTCGAGTTCGTGGAGCAGGTCGTTGGGGAAATCGCGCGGGGCCTTGTCGATTTCATCGATCAGCACGATCGCCGGTTTTCCGGAGCGGATCGCCGCGAAGGCGCGCCACAACGGGCCTTTCTCGATGAACGACTGCTTGTCGATGCGCGCGCCGTCGCGTCGCTGTGCCTCGTGAAAGTAAGCGACCGTGTCGAAGCGATAGAGGAGATCGCGGGCGGCGCTGTTCGACTTGACTTCGAGGGTGAAGGGCTGCTCGGGCTGAAGGCCGAACTGCCAGGCGAGGTAGTACGCAAGCTGGGTCTTGCCGGTCCCAGGCTCGCCGGTCAGCAGCAGCGGCGCGCCGACCGCGAGGGCGACGTTGACGGCCTCGGCGAGGTCGTCGTCAATTTGAAAGCACTCGGCAGCGGCAGCGAGGTCATGGAGGCGCCGGGGGACGTTGCGCTGGGCGAGGAAGGCCGGAGGCCGAGGAGGTTGTCCGCGGCGAATCAGGGCGAAGGTCATCGGAATTCCTCGTCGTCGAGAGTTTCAGGAGGGTCGTGGACGCGGGCGCGGGCGAGTCGATCCCAAGTCTGTTCGCGGTGTTCGACCGCCTCGATGCGCTCGACGAGCGCCTCGAAGCGGCCGCCCGTCGCGTGAAGCAGCGCGTCCGCGACCGCACCGATCTGGCAGGAAGGACAGCTCGAGTGATGCTCGAGGTAGTCGACGAGGTCGCTGCGCTGGACAGGGAGAAGCTCGGGTAGCGCCGTGTAACTCGCGGTCGCGGTACGGGCGACGTCGTCCGGTACGCCCCGCTCGAGGAACGCCCCGAGCTTGCGACAACCGGGGGCCGACGCGGCGACGCACAGCGTCGCTACGATCCGACCCTCCGCTGGGCAGTGCGCCCCGAGCCTCTGAACGTGGTAGCGCAGCCACGCGAGCAATTGCGTGCGCTGCAGCGGCTCGTCGGTGCCGACCACGCCCCAGTCGATCCACAAGATCTTGCGGGTCCCGCGATCCGTGTGAATCGACGTGAAGCGGATCGTCAATGCTCCGCCGAGAGTGCCGCCGAGCGAGATGTTGAGGGCGCTACAAACGACGTCGTGGAGGCTGGTCTCGAGGTCGTGTCGCGGTTCGGGCAGGAGCAGGCGGTCGCGGACGACGTGGATCGTCGCCCGCACTTCCTGGTCGCACGCGTCCTCGACGTGCTGTTCGAGCAGGTCAGGGAGCGCGACGATGCCGTGCGGCGCCTCGCCATAGGCGATCACGGCCTCGACTCGGCGGGTCTCGTGGCGCGCGAGGTTCTGCAGGAGGTCTTAGAAGCGCAAGCGCTGATTGCGGCGGTCGACGTGTAGCCGGGCGCGTCCGGTGTAGAGCTCAGCGGGCGCGGGCGTGGTCCTCCACCCGCGGTAGCGCGTCATCGCCTGCATCGTGCCCGCGCGCGCGCTTGCCTGCTCGCGCGTGACGACGTGCAGCGCAGAGACGGGGTCATGACCCTCGCCGAGCAGAGCACGGAGCCACTGGCGCCCTCCGGCCTCCGCTTCGGAGCCGAATCCCGCCGTCCATGGGGCGATCACGGCTTGTGGTCCCGGAAGGTCACACAGCCCCGGCATCAAGGCACCGGTCCTCGGGACGGCGACGTTGAGATGGACGACCTTCGCCGAGGTCTGTAACTCGCGTAGGAACAGATCGAGCCGGACGTCCTCCTGGGCGCCCTTGGGACGATCAAGACGGAGCGTCCACCGCCCGCCGTGGTCGGACGCTTGGGCGCACACATACACGACGTCGGCCCGTGGTGCGAGATCCTGCACTTTGGACCATGTGTTCGCGGTCAGGATATACGAGCCGAGGAGGGGCTGATCGACGACCTTGCGCCACAGATCCGTGAGCAGCGCGACGAGGTCGTCGCGGTGCCGGGCCGGGTTGAAGTTCGCGGTCCGGCCGATGTCGGGGACGATCAGCAGCGTCGTGCAGGGCGCTTGAAGGTGGACCTGCGCATGGTTGCGAGCGACCTCGAAGGCTGCGAACTCGAACAGCCAGCCGTCGTCCGCGAGCCAGTGCCCGTCCTCTGCGAGCAGCGACCATGGCAACGCGCGCAGCTCAGGGTCGGAGAAGCGCAGGCGGCAGCGGACCGGGCGACGCGCGGGGCCGATCCGCAGGGCGGGTTCATCGGGCTGCCGGAACAGACTGCGGAACAGACGGTGATAAGCGGCCTCGCCGGGGAGCCCGAAGAGCAGGGTCGTGAGCGCCTGACCGATGGCGAGCGCGGCGGCGCCGTCGAGCGTCGGCCCACGTTCGCGCACCCGCTGGACGATCGCCGCGATGCCCGGCGCGTCGCGGGAGTGCACGAGCGCGGCGTCGTTGTGGAGGTGGAAGCGGAGGCGAAGGACATCGCCGTCGCGGTCGCCGACGATGTCGAGCTCGGCGCGCTCCTGGTTGGCCACGAAGACCTGCCCCAATGGTCCGGGGAAGGGGGCGAGACGGGGAATGGTGCCAGGCGCGGGCGACGGCCGGGCGGAGGGGCCCGGTGGATGCGAGGACGCGCCCCAGGCCGTAGCGGCGCGGGCGATGTCGTCGCCGCGGCGCGGGAACTTGGTGCGGAGCCGCTCGAAGAAGTAGGCGTCGATGTGTCCGCGGCGGCGCAGGATATCGAGGCCACCGAAGATCGTCGCCGAGGTCGACGCCGTGCCGCTGGGGAACTCGGCGACGAGCTCGGGACCATCGGGCCCGAGGGACATCCACTGGCGAAACGAGTCGCCCGAGGTGAAGAGCGAGAGTAACAGGCGGTGCAGCAGCTCCGCAGGATCGATCCGCACGTCGTCGCGGCCTTCGGAGCGGACCATGATCGCCTTCAGTGCGCCACCGGCCGGGGACGATCAAGGGGGAGAACGGGGTTCGGGAAATTTCGACGAGGTGTGCTTTTCCACCGGTCGTTGCCGGCAGGACGACGACAGATCAGAGCGAAAGCACTTCAAGCGCAGCAAGAACTTCATCGGGATTAAACCCTTGCTGAATCGACGGTCTCAAAGACCTTGACGCGCTCGAGTTCGCCAGGAGACGCAGCGCCAGCCGCTCTGCCGCCGGCACCGTCCAGGTAGCAGCACCTCCATCAGAGAAAGAGGTTGAGCAGGTGCTGAAGGACCCGGCGCAGGAGCGCGGCGGCAGCGAGGTGAGCGACGCGACGGAACCACTTTGCGAGCGTGGGGCGCAGCGATCGGCCAGGTCCGCGAGGAGCCGAGCGGCGGAGGATCTTGGGATGGTGCATGCCGGCAAAGTAGCGCCGTGGGCCCTGTCGTCGACGGTTATCTGTCGGTTGTGCACGGTGCATGCACTGTGCACACTCGTCGCATGGGACGTCTTGCAGCGCACTTCAGCGACCGTTCAGCGGACGCCGTGGCCCTCGAGCTTCACGCACGCTGGCCAGCCGGACTCGGCGAGCGCCCCGCGAACCCGCGTTCACTCGGCAACCGGCTACGCGAGCTCGACCGCGGCGCGAACCTCGAGTGGTGGCGCAAGCGTGGGCCGCTCATGCAGTTGCTCGCGCGGGTGCTCGAGATCGACGAGGGAGAGCTCGAGCCGCTGCTGAACGACGCGACCGGGACGCCAGAGACAGCCCCGAGGTTCGCGGCGATCGGTGAGCTGCGTCCACTGGCGCTCGAGCGCGAGGAGCTGTTCCCGGGGCTCCCGGAGGAGGCGCTGGCACCCGAGCGCTGGACGCGGCACTGGTGGCACCTCTCCGACGGAATCATGCGCGACCTCGTGGCGCGTTGGCACGAGCACCACTCACGCGCCGCGGTGGTGCGCAAGCCGACCTGGGAGGAGGCGCTGCCGGATCTACCGCGCTCCGGACGCGTGCTGCTCGTGCTCGACGCGCCGCCGCGTCTTCCTCTCGGAGTGTCGCCAGAGTCCCCGCTCGCGCACCTGCCGGTCGTCGATCTCGACGCAGAGGACGCGCCCGGGAGCGGCTCCCTGGGAGACCTCCCCGGGCTGTTTCTGTGCGTGCTCGCGCCGTACGACGTGGGCTCCGACATGGGGGTGGCGACCGCCCCGGACGGTTGGCAAATGCTCCACTGGCCGGACCCTGAGCGGTGGATCGAGTCACTCGCCGCGTGGGCCCGAGAGCGTGCACGAAAAGGGGGCGGACTGCGCAAGAAGTCCGCGCGCACGCGGCTTCCCGAAGCCCTGCAGCGTTACGCGCGGTGGTTCGACGGCCCGCGCGAGGCGCTGGAGCTGTGCGCGCTGTTCGACGAGATCGGCTGCAGAGAGCACGACGGCCGCATGCTCGCGCGCCGGTACCTCCAGTCGCTCTGGCGAGTACACGAGGGGGCACTCGGCTCGCGCTACGCGTGGCTACGCGAGCAAGGATTCTCGACGTTGCTCGCGCTGATCGAGGAGGCCATGTTCCGCCACGGCGAGGCATGGCTCAAAGGGCTGCCCCGCGCAGCTTGGGAGGCGCTCGTGCCGGTCGAGGCGCTGGCGCGCGACGTGGACGGGGCGCGCGCGCTGTTGCAGCGGGGCGAGCTGACCGAAGCGCTGCGGAAGCAAGTGCTCGCCAAGCTCGAGCCGAGCACCCGGCGTCTGGTCGAAGACCTGGTCGTTACCGGCACGCTGTGTGCGCGTGCGGGCGGCAGGTGGAAGCTGACGCCGCACTGGCTGGCGATGTGCCTGCGCGAGGCTGTCCTCGAGGACATGTTTTCTGCGTCCTTCGACGTTTGGACCGCGCGGCTTGCCCAGCCCGTGGTCGCCAATCTTGCCGTGCAGGCACTGACGCGATGTCTCGCGGCCGGCGATTTCACACGGCTCGATGAGGTGCTCGCCCGTACGACCGACCTCGAGTACACGCACCTGCTCGCGGTCGACACGTGCGTGCGCGCGGCCGGGCTCGCCCTCCTGCATGGGGCAGAGCTCCCGCGCGAGCGGCTGGCGGCGCTCTGGCGGGCGCTCGGCCGCACGCTGCAGTCCGGCGGGCCCGACGTGCTGCCGCAGCTGCCGTTCTCGGGCACGTCGGACCAAACGAATCTCGGAGACAGGGTGCTGGCGGTCGCCTGCATGCTGATCACCGAGGTCCTCACGGAGGACGAAGCGGGCACGTTCGCGACGCTTTGGCGACCCGACTCGGACCCCCTAATGGCGTGGGCGATCCACGGCCCTGTGGCGGTTTGGTTCGGTGAGTTGTGGAAGCGGCCCCGATCGCAAGCGCTCGACGGCCTGCTTCGCCTCGGCGCGCGGATCCTCGCCCGCTGCGGACCCCCCCGCGCGGAAGTCCGCGTCAACGAGCTCGTGCTCCCGGCGTGGGTCACCCGCGAGCTGCTCACAGACGAGCCGGCAGTCGAAATTTGGCGGTACCTGCGGACCTGGCGCATCGCTTCGGTGCTCCCTGCGCTCATGCAGCGGCACTGCGAGCTCGTCGGGTTGCCGTTTGCACAGGTGATCGAGCGCGCCTGGCAGGCGTGGGATCCATCGGCGCACCATGGCGAGCCGCACCCGTGGTCGAGGTGGGCTCGCGACGCTCTGCGGCAGGCGGCGCTCGTGTGGAAGTACCTCCCGGTAGAGGTCATGCGTGGCCACCTTCGTCCGCATCTGATGGCGCCCCAAACACAGCTCTATCCGAACGCATGGCGACTGTTCGAGCGCGTGCAGTGGGATGCCTGGCTGGAACTCGCCCAGGAGGATCCCGACCTGTCCAACCGAGATGAATGGGTGTCGGCCTGGAAATTTGCGCCGGAGGATCTGGTGGCGTCAGCGCTGGCGAAGGGGCTGTTGGAGGCGTTCCCGCGTGGAGTCTTCGGGATTGCGTGGCAGCGCCTCGGGCAGGTGCTGCCGGGACAGCTCGCCGAACTGAGGCGCGAACGTCCGCGAACCGCCTGGTCGTTGCTGCAGCAGGCGCCGGAGGCCCAACGCGAGGTCTGCCTCGGCTTGCTGCTCGCATGGCTCGACACGCTCGACGTGGACGAGATGGCGCAGGCCGAGTCGTTCTTGCGCAGGATTCTGGCGACCCGCGGTCCGCTCGCTCCGCGGGCGTGGGATGGGCTCCGCAGACTCAGTGCTCGCTCTCGCTGACGCGTCGGCACAGCGACCGGGGATGCGCGCGCCGTGATCCACGTGGGAGGCATGTCGGGGGGCGGCGGCAGACCCGCAGAAGTTGGTGGCCATGGGGTGGCCGTCGACCAGAGTTGAGCGGGCCCTGGCGGCCCGAGCGGGACCGGCCCGTTTCGCTGTCGACGCCCGCTGTTCGGAGATCTCCAGCGTTTCGCGGAGCGGGGGCGTTTTTGGCGAAGCGGGCCGGCGAAATTGCGGCGATCGCCGCGATCGGCTCTAAAGGAGCTCTGCCGGCCGGTTTTGCGGGATGGTGGCCGTTGGTGGCCATTTGGTGGTCATCGTCCCGCGCTTGGCGACGACCGCGGCCGCCCGGCGCGCCATCTCTTCGTCGCGCGTGTGGACGTACCGGAGCGTCGTCTTCATGTCGGCGTGTCGCGCCTGGGCCATGATGGTCCAGACGTCGGCGCCGGCGTCCGCCATGGCGGTGACCCCGCTGTGGCGGAACTTGTGGGGCGTCCACACGGGCAAGCCTGCGCGGGTCTGGACCTGTCCCATGCGCCACATGATGCTCGCCCGCGTGTGGCGCTGGCCGGTCTCGTCGCGGACGAACACGTGGTCGCGAGATCCCCGTCGCGGGAGATCTCGGAGCGCGGCCTCGAGGTCGGGCGTGATGCCGACCGGCTTGACCTTCTTGCCCTTCGGCCGCCAGGGCTCGCCGCCCGAGAAGTTGTGGCGGACGGTGATGAGGCCCCTGGCGAGGTCGACGTCGCCCCAGCGGAGCGCGCAGACCTCGGACACGCGCAGGCAGGTGTCGGTCATGACGAGCACGAGCGCGACGTGCTCGGGGCTGAGGGACCTCGCGGTTGCGACCAGCAGCCCGATCTCCTCGGCCGTGTAGGCCGGGGTCTCCTTGCAGGGCAGCCCCTTCTCGGAGGCGATGCGTGGCGCCTCGGCGAGGTGACCGAGCTCGGCCGCCATGTCGAGGAGCTTGCGGACCTTGGAGATGATGGCGTTGCGGGTCGCGGTGGCGAGCGGCTTGATCTTGCGCCGGAGCTTCAAGACCTCGGGGCGACGGATCGCGTCGAGCGGCAGCTCGCCCAGCACCGGTGCGATGTGGTCGCGCCAGATCTGTCGCCACCCCTTCCGCGAGCCGGGCGCGAGCGTCTCGAGATAGCTCTCGACGTCGTCGAGCCAGAATTCAGCCAGGGTCAGCGCGCTGGAATCCGGGGTCCTTGGGATCGGCTTGGGTTCAGGGGGCGGGGGCTCCTCTCTCGCGGGCGTGGTCGCCATGTGCTCCCGCAGCACGTCATTCAACATCCGATGACCCCACGCGATCGCGGCCGCGCGGTCCATGCCGGCGGGCGCGGTTCTGCGGGGCCGTTTCCGGCTCCCGTCGGTGGAGGGCAGAGTGAAGGTGACCTGCATGCGGTGCTTGTCGCGCGGATGGGGTCGGGCAGTGATCTTCACTTGGCGCTTCGCTTGCTGCGATGCGCTGTGGCTCTCCGCGAGGAAGGAGAGCACGTCTTCGCGCGTCCAGGCAAGCCGGCCGGCCACCCGCCGCGGGGTCGGGAGGGCGCCGCGGTAGACGGCGTTCTTGATCGCCTTCTCGGAGCGGCCGAGAGCGCGGGCGAGATCTGGGATGTAGAGGACGAGTGGGGGCTGGTCCGCTGGGTCCTCGGCGCTCCGCTTCATCGTCCACCTCCCTTCACGCGTCATCCTCCGGGCAGGCGCCATCGCTCGAGCTCGGACGCTCGGAACGGTGGGCCATGACCATGGCCTTTGAGACAGGTTGATTCCTCGCGCTCGAGGTGAGCGCTACGCGTCGGCTGTCATGCGCGCTTCTTCGCCACGCTCAGCGCGGGTGAGCACGCCGTCAGGGCGAGCCTCGTGGCGAGCGTGGTCACCAACTGCGGCGCGGCTCGAGCACCCGGCGGTCCGAGTCGGCTTCGCACGCGTCGGGCTCGAGCGACGCGCGGCTCCTCGCCAGGTTCGATCGGGACTGCGGCGTCGCGACCTGCGCCGACGCGCGTGGGCGTGGGCTCGGCGGTGGTCAGCCTGGTAGGTGCTGCGAGGGCCAGCGAGGTGGTGGGCTCGGCCTGAGGGACGTCGGGTTCGCGCGGGCGCAGCTCGACGTCGACGCGCGTGACTTGCGGGACCTCGGGCTCCTGCGCGCGCAGTTCGACCTGGGCGGAGTCGATCGCGGTCGAGTCCGTCGGGTTGTCCAGGCGCGCCTCCGTTCTCGGTGCGCGACGGCGACGACGGCTCTCGCCTTCTTGCCGCGGACTTTCGACCCGGCGGATGCCCATCAGGTGGTGGCCGGAGAAGGAAGTCGCGGCGACGAACGTGCCCGCGTCCGTCTCGACCTTGACGGTGGGCGGCGACGTGGGCGGCGCGGGCGCGGCCCACCAGCCTGGCGCCGCTGCTCGGTCCTTCGGGGCAGGGTTGTCCTTCGGGACGTGGTCACCAGCGGGTGGCTCGGCGCGAGGGGGTTGCTCCTCCCACCACGGGCGCTCCTTCTGGTCCGGGCCCTTGCCGTCGTTGAACAGGGAGTCATCGACGATCCCCCAGAAGATCCCGCGTAGGATCGCCCAGATCACATCCAACACCTTCACGACGAGGCACCGTAGCACGCCGCTCCGAGAGGCCATACGCGGCCCGAAAGAATTTCAGCAGGCGCGCCGACTGACCATCTTCGGGGCCGGGGACGCTGGCGCTCGTGTTGCTGTCTCGAAGGACATCCGCGGGATTTCTTGGGATGTCCCTTAAGACATCAGTGGATGTCTTTGGGGACATCCAGTGGTGTCCTTTCGGACATCCGGTTGAGCGCTGTCGCCCCTCCGGGCCGGCCGCCTGGTTGGGCGCGCTTCCACGACTGGGCTTAGTCCGCGGCTTCGCGGGGTGCCTTGCCCCGCTCATGGCCGTGCCGAGCGCGCGGGCGATCAAGGTGCTGGCGTGCCGGACCCACCACGACGTGGCGCCGAGGCGCGCGCGGGCAGCCACGGCCAGGCGGCCGACGATCACGCCGACGCTTGCGAGGTCCTGGCCGAGCTCGAGCTGGTGGACCGCCGAGCGCGAGCGGGCAGCGCTGTGCGCACTCTTGAACCGGCGTTTGTCGTGATCACGACAAAGCCCGGCAGGGCGGCCGCGCGCGGGCCCGATCTAAATCTGTCCCCGAGGACAGTCGAGGGCCTCCGCCCGATTTCCATGGCTGTCTCTTGAGACATCCGAGAACAGGGCCGGGATTTCTAATCTGCCCCTCAGACATCCGTGCGGCGCAGAATGGTCGCGGGCGCGCGCGGGGGCCACGTATGCGTGCGAGCCGACGAGGACCCCGCCGTCGTCGCCCGCAGTTTCAGGTCCAGCGGCTTGATCGCGCCGAGGTCGATGAGCTTCACGTGGCCCTCGGGCGAGACCATGCAGTTGGCCGGCTTGATGTCGCGGTGAAGCACACCCGTGCCCAGGGCGGCGACGACACCCGCGCTCACCCCCAGGGCCCACCGCTGTACCGAACACGCGGCGGCCGACCTCGAGGACGTGCTCGCGCCCCTCGAGCGCTGGACGTTCATCCGCCGCCGTTCAAGACCTCGTCCCGCGCGCGTCGCAACGCGCGCGGCCTGCTCCATCTTCGCAACGCTCGCCGACAACAGAGCTCAACGATGCCGCTCCAAACTTCGGTGAGGGCGATGGCTAGCAACACATGGTGCCACCACAGGAAATCGCTGACGCTGACGCCCAGAAGATAGGCGAGCGCCGCGATCAGGCAGATGTAGCCCACCACGCACAACGGCCAGAATGGCGTGAAGAACGCGAGCTCCCAGAATTCCCGGGTCGGCAAGAAACCGAATCGCTGCGGCGGTAGAGGCGCCTTGAGCGGCACTAATTCTGTGCGCCTTCGCATTTGTCCTTGATGTAGCCGAAGACGGATGTGGCGATACCGACCCCAACCTTTTTACACGTCTTGAACTTCTTGAAGAACCACCAGCAGCGGGCGCCGGCGGCTACCCCGATCGACCCGCCACTGAGCCCGCCGGCGACATCGCACAGCACCGAGCGCGAGGGCGCCGCCTCCGCAGCGTCCGCGAGAGCCTGCTCGACCTCCGACGTGGTCCAGACCTGGACGAGGCTGTTGAAGAGAGAGACCGCCTCCTCGTGCCCGAGCGTAGCGAGGTACTCGGTATTTAATGTCTTCCAGGTTTGCTCGGGTAGCTCGGCCAACTCGCCGCCGAAGTCGAGGATGGTGGTGTCGTCCACGAGCAGGATGAAGGTCGCCCACCCGTCGAGCTCACCATGCCCCGCGAGCCTCACGTGCCCCACGCCCTCGAGCTCGTAGGCAATCTCGATGTTCACGCCCTCGGAAAGGTCGACGGCGGCGGTCACCGCATCGGCCGAGAAGTCCACCGGCGCCTGGAGGCTGTCCGAAAACTCGTCCGGCGTGGCGGGCGCGGGACTGGAAGCGGCCGCCGCGAAGAGCGAAACGGCGATGAAGAGTTCGGAGAGCATATCCCGCCATGGCAAAGGCTCGGCAGACCACAAGCGGACGACAACAGATTCCCGGCGGCGAGCGGCGAGCGCGGCGTCGCCGGAAAAGCTCCAAAAAAGCCCCAGCGAGGTTTTAATAAACCCGTCGCGCAGGAGGACGCCGGCCCCGGCGCGCGCCGTCGTGGGGCTCGACCTCGGCCCTCCGGCGGACGCGCCCACGCGCACCGGCGACCCACGAGACCCACGCCCAGGGCGGCGACGACACCCGCGCTCACCCCGGAGGTCGACCGCCGCACCGAACGCGGCGTCGGCGTGGCCGCGGCGCCCTGCGCCGGGACGTCCACGCTTTCAGCGTGACGCTTCGACGTGCCGCCGAGCTTATCCGGCCGAGGACGCGGCAGGAGGTCGAGCAGGAAGGATTCGACTTGCTGAAGGGGCCGAAGCTGCCGCAATCACTGGGTGACGCACTGGGGTTGTTGCCGCTCGCCCCGATGTCGGACGGGACGGGCTCGGCAGAGCCGCCAGGGCCGTCGACCAGCTAAAACTTCGCCAAGCGGTGGTGTGGGGATCGCAGCTCGCCCCGTCCCCGTACTCGCCGTCGCTGGAGCAGCCGCCCACGCAGATCCGCAGCTCCGAGAAGCGGCGCGCCTACCGCGGCAACCCCGCAAGCCGCGGCGGCGAATCCGACCGCTGCTGATGCGGCAACGGGCTGACAGAGCATCGCGGGGCCTCTACGCTTGCCCCGTGCGTGTCGCCACCCTCGCCGTCCTTGCGCTCGCCGCCTGCAACAGCGGCGGCGGGTACAGCCCACCCGAGACCACGCCTGCGCCCGCGCTCCCGACGAAATCTGCGGAGCGTGCGCCCCCCCCGAGGGGGCCCGCCGAGTTCAAGACCGACGCTCCGCAGCGGCTCGACCGCTTTGCGGCACTGCCGCTGAGCTCCGAGGAGAAGTACCGCGAGACCATCATCCCGTTGAAAGATCGCCTTGTCCCGGTTCGAGTCAAGCCCGCGGACCTGCGCCAGCCCGCTCTGTACGGCTTCAACGTGGTCCTCGACGGCAGCAATCGCAGCTTCATCGTCGACGGCGATGAGCAGCTGGGCTACCGCCTATTTGTCGACCTCGACGGCGACGGCGACCTCCAGGATGAACGTCCTCGGCACTTCGTCGCCGACAACGGCCTTCCAACGGTTGTCCTCGAACCGGACCCCGCCGAGCGGGGTAGCGAGCCAGGAACAGCTCCCGCGCCCGTCATCGTGTTCGAGCTCCGCGCACCAAGGCCGAAGGATTCGACGCCTTTCAGCGTGTGGAAGTCCGACCAGACATTGCGGCGAGGCGCTGCGAAGCTCGAAGACCGCGAGTACGCCTTCGCCTTGCTCGGGGACAGCGGCGTCTACGGCCGCGACTACCAGGTAGTGGTCTTCGACGTCGACGGTGACGGTCATCTCGACCTGACCGAAGATCCTCTCTCGCCAGAGCGCTACACCCTGCGGGAGCGTTATGTGCATCTCGGGGGACGCGGTTATGAGCTCGGAGTAGCGAGCGATGGGGCAACGTTGACGCTCACCCCGCTCGCGGAAGAGCGGCCCCCACGACCTGATGTCCGGCCGGGCTTCCCAGCCCCACCGCTGCGCCTCCCCGACCTCACCGGGCGGGCGCGCGAGCTCGCCGAGTTCCGCGGAAAGTGGGTCGTACTCGACTTCTGGGCGCCGTGGTGCCAACCCTGCGTTCGAGCGGCCCCTGAGCTGACGCGAGCTCAGCGCGAGCTCGGTCCGCGAGGCCTCGAGATTGTCGGCGTGCATGATGGCGAGCTCGACGAGGCCGCGCGAAACTTCGTCCACGACCACGCGATGTCATGGTCCCAGCTCATCGACGCCGACAAGGCTGCGCAGTCGCTCTACCGCGTCGATGCCTTGCCCGCGTATGTGCTCATCGATCCCGTGGGGACGATCGTTGCTCGAGAGAGTGCGTGGTCGTCGGTGCGCGCCGTTCTCGACGAACGGCTACCGAGCCAGCCGCGGGGCTAGCAGACCCAACCGGAGTTGGCGATAGAACGCACCTCTTTGGGGCGAGTTTAGCCCTTGAACCGACTTTTGGGCCCGCTACATCTTTGGCCAACCGATGGTGTCCCGCTCCTCCTGATGAGGCGCGAGCATCATCGACAACCAGGATCTGGAAATTCTCATGGCAAACGCTACTGCTGATACTCCCGCTCAATGGCTCGCACTGCTGCGCGATTCCTCAGTCGATCTGATCCGCTCGCAGAGCGACTGGGACAACTTCGTGGCCCTCCCGAGCAATCGGCGGGCCGCCTTCTTCACCGGAACGCCGAATGCGGGGGTCGATCCGCTGGCGAACGCGTCGCCGACGGCAATTCGGGCATTTTCGGCGAGCCTGAAGTTCGCCGGAGGGGGGCTGGGACACGCAGACTACAGCTCGTTCGTCGGGGTGCTGTCTGCTGCGCAGTTCTCTGCGTTGTGGGGCGCCTTCGGCATCTCCAATGTCCTGATCGCCGACTACAATGATCGGTACTGCCGTGAGTCCGGCACCTGCGCAGCGCAGGGCGGAAGCATCTGCACGAGTAACTGCTAGTCGTTGTTGACCAGCCGAGCCATCGCCCGCAGACGACGGGGACCTCATGTCCCTGTCGTCTAGGCTCGCCGCACCAGGCACGCGACTGTCGTCCGGTGCCGCGCCACGCGGGCGTTGGCCGGCGCTCCAGTTCGGCGCCGATGAGGCGCAGTGGGACCTCGGCCCCAGCAGTTCCGCTGGCGCGGGTTGCAAATCGCCGCCCTGGCCGAGCTCGGCGCCACACGGCGCGAAGCGGCTGACTCGCTCGCCGCGCTCGCGCTTGGCGGCGATCGCCGCCCGCGTGCTGCCCCGGATCACATTGCGCTCGTAGACGGCGAACACGTCTTCCGGTGCCGGTGCGCTCCCCCACCGCCGATCGAGCGCAGGCGGCATCGGAGGGCGCGTGCTTGAACCGCCGACCGTCGACCTTGAAGCGCGCTTAAGGTCGAGCGGCTCGTGCTCCAGTCTTCCTGCAAAGCTGCATGGGTCGACGGGGACGGCGAGCTCCTTCGCCCCGCTCACCGACGCCAAGACGCGGCAGTTTGACTTGTTGATCGAGCGATGCGCTCGCCGTCACTACCTTCGCTTGGGCGCGTAGCGGTCGATCAGGGTCTGCGTGTCGTAGCCCTCGGCCTTGAGACGAACGATCTCGCGGACGCGCTCCACGGCTTCGGGTGCCCAGAGCCGGCGGACGCCCCGTCGATCCCCGCCTTGCTTCGTCGAAGCGACACCCTCGAAGAGGCCGAGTCGGCGCCATTCCAGGATGGTGGCCGGCGACACGTTTGCGAGTTTCGCCAGAAACTCCGTCGTGTGGGGGAACACGGCCGGACCGTACACAGCGCTCGGCTTTTGCCGCAAGACCTGTTCTGTAAGCACGCTTACAAAGCCTGCAGTGAGCGCGTCTGCGTGGGATCTCGTTGCGTGGGAGACCTTGAGCTTACGTGCTCTCCGGAACCGCCCGGGCGGCTTGACCGCCGCCTGCGGGGCGGCGATGAGATCGAGGCGGCCTCCTACCAGGCGGCGCGACGTAGTGCCGCGTCGCGGCTGAGCAAGCGGGCTCATCGCGGGGCGCGTTCGCGCCCCATACTGGCTTACCCCACAGAAGCCTGGTATTGCACCGCGAATAGACCGGTGATAAGGCTCGAATGAGCCATGGCGCCCTCGACCGACGCGCGTTTCCGCTGCCACAATGAGGCTCGAATGAGCGCGGACGAACACCCTGACGTGGTCCGGTTCGCCGTGTGGATGACCGGCTCCCGCGAGGCGGGAATGGCGGCGCTGCGCGAGGTTCAGCCCAGCGCGCAGGCACTGTGCCTGCGCATGGCCGAGATGGTGCGCTGGTTCATGGCCCGTGCTCGACGCCGGTTGCCCGTCGATCTGGACGCGATCCTTCGCCAGGAGACGGCGATCCTGGATCTGGATCACCCCGAGATCCGCGGCGACGTCCGGCGGCTCTACGTGCTGCAGCGCGAGCTACAGCGAGCGTGCCTCACGACGACGTTGGTCAACCTGCCAGCGGGGCCGCGCGCTGCCTTTGTCCTGCAAGAACTCCTGGGCTGGCCGGCCGAGCAAGTCGACGCAGTGTTCGACACGCCCGTTGCTGCGCGGACGAACTACCTCCGGGCAGTCCGCGCGCTCACCAACTATCTCGGCGTCCGCTGCGAACACGTGGATCCCGGCAACCCCTGTCGGTGCGAGCGACGCCTTCCCGCCGCCCTGGAGAACGGGTTCTTGACCTGGCCGGACCGCGAAGACCTCGCCGCCGATGCTCCGCTCGTGGGCACCCGGCCGCGCACCATCGAGACTCTGTTCGCAGACGTTCCCGCGCCGGTCTGAGTCATGGAGAGCGCCCTGTCCTCGCCCTCGCAGCCCACGGTCGACATCGACGACGCGCCCGGGCCGCTCACGAGCGACTCGATCGCGGGCCGGTACCAGGTGATCCGCGAGCTCGGCGTGGGTGGCATGGGGGTCGTGCATCTCGCGTACGACAAGACCGCGGCTCGCAACGTCGCGCTCAAGCGCATGCGCTCGGTCGGCTCGGGGTTTCGAGAGCGCTTCCGTCGGGAGTATCGGGCGCTGGCGGCGGTGCGGCACACCGGCGTCCCCGCGATCTACGACATCGGCGAAGACGGCGGCCCGTTCTTCACGATGGAGATGATCGCCGGCGAGACGATCCGCGATCTTTTGAGGCGGGGCCCGCTCAAGCCGGAGCGAGCCGTCGCCCTGGCGATCGAGCTGGGACGCGTGTTGATGGCGGTGCACGCGGTCGGGGTGATCCACCGCGACGTGAAGCCATCGAACATCATCGTCGAGGACGGCGACCGCGTGCGGCTGATCGACTTCGGCGCGTGCCTGCTGACCTCCGAGTACTACAAGCTCCCGCACCTGCGAGACGTGACTGCCGCGGGGAAGCGCTGGCATACGTCCGAACACGAGTACATCGGGTGCGCGCCCTATACCTGCCCGCAGTACTGGTCCGAAGGCCTCGTCGCACCGCAGAGCGATGTTTTTTCGGTGTGCGTGGTGCTGTACGAGATGCTCACGGGGCGGGCCCTGTACAGCGAGGCGGGGGGCTTCCGGAGGATCAGCGCGGATGAATTCCCGCCGAACCTTGCGCCGCTCGTCGCGGAGCTCGAGCGCGGCCTGGCGGAGGCGGACGAGCGGCACGCGACCATGGCGGATCTCGTGCGCGCGCTGGAGATCGTCCGCTCCAGGATGCTCGCGCCCCCGCGTCTTCGCAGCGTGGCTGCGTCTGCGGCGTCGTTCCTGCTCGGGGTCGGGACGGCGGTCTTGATTCTGGCAGGGGAGAGCTGGCGCGCTGCCGAAGCGACGGCCGACGACGCGGCGATGAGCGCCGAGGCGGCTGGTCCTGCCTCGAGGCTCTTCGACGCGAGGAGAGGCGGGGAGGACCAGGCAGCCCGGTCTCCAGGCAAGGGCGATGCCGACGCGACGAGTGTCGACGGGGTGAGCATCGATGCGGTGCCGAGGATCGACGCGATGCCGGGCGCAGAGGCGGCTCCGGACGCAGTGCGAGACGCCCAGGCTATGCCAGGCGCCGAGGCGAGGTCGGGTGCGGATGCGACGCCAAGTGCAGGCGCGAAGCTGGGCGCCGAGGCGACGCCGGGTGTTGGCGCGACCATCTCGACCGCGACGAGGGACACGGCGAAGAAGCGACGGGCCGTACCCCTGTCCTGGGACGAGCGCCTGCGCAAAGCCGAAGCTCGCGCCCGCCGCTGCTTCGAGGATGGCGGCCTCGCGCTGTCGCCTCGCCTCACCACGATTGCCGCCGGCGCTCCGGCCCGTGTCCGCGGCGTCGCGTCCGACTCGGCCGAGGCGCGATGCATCCGCGATGCGCTCGACCGCTTCGAGCTGCGCGTCGCCGAGGGTCAGCGGCAGCACACCTTTTTCGCCGAGTAGGAGCCGTCATGTTTCTGTGCTTCGTCCTCGTGTTGACCATGCTCGCGCCGCCTCCGGAGGATGCCGCGGTCGCGGCCTACAACCGCGGTGAGCTGGACTTGGCGCTCAAGCTGTACCAAGAGCGGGCGGCCGCGCCGGGTGTACACCAGCCTGACGCGCTCTACGGCGTCCACGACGCCCTGCGCGCGCTCCACAGCGCGAACAACGACCTCGTGCGCCTGTGCGAGGCTCATGACCTCGCGCGGGACCTGATCGCCCGCGGGGGCTTCGCCAGCGACGACGAGCGGGCTTCGTGGGTCGAGCTCGAAGCCGAGGACGCGAAGCTCTTGAGCGAAGCGAAAGCCTCGTGCCCCGAGCAAGCGCCCGGTCCCGAGCCGTTGCCCGCGTCGCCCGAGGAGATGTCGAGCGCCGCCGAGGAGATGCCCGACGACGGCGCGAGCAAGCCCGAGGGACCGCTGCCTCTACCTGTCTCGAAAGACAGGTCGACACCGGGCCGGCCGATCAAGCGCATCGCCGGGGGCTCGGCCCTTGTCGTGGTCGGTGCTGGCCTGCTGGGCGGGATGGCTGGCGCTCTTGTCGGCGCATCGCGGGCAGACGGGACGATCGAGGCGATCACGGCGAACGCCCGCGCCGAAGATCGCAACTTCACCTCTGCCGAACAGGCCGAGGCGTACCGCGCGGATCGCAGCCATTACCGGCTCGCGGGCGCGGCGATCGGGCTCGGTGCGGCCGGAGTTGTAAGCCTGGTTACAGGACTTGCAGTCATGCTCGCCCCGGCCCGCGCGGCCTCACGTGAGCGGGTTCGGGCGCGGGGCGCGGGGCTCGTATATTCGTTCTGAGCGCTTCCGCGCTTGGAGGTCTCCATGGTTCGCCGCACCCTCGCCGTCTTCCTGGCCGCGTTCGCCGCCTGTCAAGCGCCGTCGTGGGGCGACTTCGTTGCCCACGACGCGGCCCACGACTCGGACATGTCCGAAGGAACAGGTAGCAGCACGACCCCGGGCGAGCCGACGCCGGATGCCGACGAGAGCACGACCTCGAACGCAACGTCGACGAGCGCCGTGACGGGTGAGCTGCCGGAGGAGACGACCGGCACGAGCGCGAGCCCGGGCTCGACGGGCGCGTTGCTGCTGCAGCCGCGGATCCTGTCGGTCGACATGCCGCCGACGATCCACCTCGCGGGCCCCGTCGACGTGGTGGTGGCTGCCGAGGACGCGACCCTCGTCCGCGCGAAGCTCGACGGGGTCGAGCTCGACGAGTTCGCCGACCAGGGCGGTGGCGTGTTCGCGGGGACGGTGCCGATCTTCGGCTCGGTCGACAACGGCGCGCACGTCCTCGAAGTGATTGCCGCGACTGGCTCGCTCGCTGATCTTCGGCCAGTGAGCTTCGAGGTCGCCGCGCCGCCGGCGGGCGATCAGGCGTGGGCCGTGCAGTACCCGACCGGCTCGACCTCGCGGCGCGTGATCGTCACGGACGAAGGAGACGCGATCGAGGTCGGAGCGGTCGATGTCGACGGCGCTCCGCGCCCGTCGATCCGCAAGCGTGCGGCCAAGAACGGGGCGGAGGTCTGGCCGGAGGGAACCATCATCCTCGACAACCGCGAGGGCTCGGTCGACGCGGCCGCGCTCACGCCCGACGGTAGGATCTGGGTCGCAATGAACGTGCGGCAGGCGGACAGCAAGTGGCGGCCGCGGATCCTCCTGCTCGACGCCGAGGGCCACGAGACCGGCGTCGAAATGCCGACCGAGCCGGGCGCGACCGTGAGGGGGATCGGCGCCGACGAGGCGGGCGGCTTCTTCGCGGTCGGCTTCGCGGGGAGCGGGTTCGGCGACATGGACGTGGCGCTGTGGCGGATGAACGGCGATCACGTGGCCGTCTTCAGCGCAAAGCTCTGGGATTATGTCCCGGAGACGAACAAGGATTGGAAGCATAAATACAGTGACTTGGCGTTTGACGTGGTTCTCAAGGGCAACGCCGCATGGGTCGTCGGTGCTTCCGCGGGCTACCACGAGAAGCAAGATCCCGAGACGCGCGGCTTGCTCGCGCCGATGGACCTGGAGACCGGTGTCCCGCTCGACCCGGTGATCGTCCAGGCTGCGAGCGGCGGCTGGCGGCAAGGGATGTATCTCGGTGCAGCGGCTCACCCGGATGGGGTCGCCGCGGTCGGATACGGCGCCACGCTCGACGGCACGGCGCAGCGGATCGAGCTGGCGATCTACGACGCCATGGGCTCGCGTGTCTGGTTCCAGCCCGAGGCGGTCAAGGATGTCGCCTATGCGACGGCGGTGGCGGTGAGCGCCCACGGCGGCGTCGTCGTCTCCGGCGTCGTGCAAGACGGTGACGTGCTCCGCGGTGTCCTGTTCGGACGCAAGGGGCTCGTGTTCGACTACATGTTCCCCGCGAACGGCTCGCCCTCCGCCGCCACCGACCTCGCGCTCGATGCATGGGATCAAGTCGTCGTGGTCGGCGAGGTAACCTCTGCCGGTGTCCGACACGCCCGGGCGGCGTTCGTGCGGCAGTAAGGGCTTACTGACTACTGCGGGATGAAGTTGCTACACGCCTCATGCACGAGGTCGGCGGCCTGGTCGAAGAAAGGAGCGTAGCTGTCGGCGCAGATATCGCCGTCGAGGTGATAGGGGAAGGTCTCGACGACATCGAGGGAGTAGTTGTTCCCCAGTTCGTCGTAGACGCAGTCGGGGACCGGCTCACCCACGAGCGGCTGCGCGACGACGGCGAGCCCGACGATCGAGTCCTCGTCGCCGCCCTTCGCTGCGACCACCGCGTCGTGTACCTGCTTCACGCTCGAGATCGATTTGATGTCGTTGGTGTCGGTGATGAGCACGAACACGAGCAGCGCGTCGGGACGGAGAAAACCCGCGTTGCAGCCTTTGGGATCGTTGAGAGCGTCGGAGACCGCCGCGACGAGCGTGTCCCCCATCCGAGGGATGTCGCCGAAGGTGCCCACGCGCGCGATGCACTCGAAGTCGTCCGGGTCGGGCTCGATCATGTAGCGGTGGCCGCCGTCGAGCTCACACACGTGGTTGGCCGCATAGGGCCCGGCGTTGTAAAGGAGGCCGGCGCCACGCGTGCGGTCGCACTGGAACACGGTGTCGGCGTGCGAGCCGCAGACGTAGTCCAACGCGTATGGCCCACAGTTGTTGATGCTCAGGCAAAATTCGGGCGACTCGCAGCCGACGCCGCGCCACTCCTTGTCCGTGTTCACTGAGATAATGTGCGTGTCGAAGTCGGCGAACTTGTCGCTGATCGTCGCCATGAACCCCGGGAAGCTCGCCAGCAGTTGATCTTGTTCGTGTTTCATGGTCCCGAGCGCCGAGATCACGAACAGGAAGTCGATCTTGCCCTTGCAGCCCTCGGGCTGTGGGTCGCCGAAGTCCGGCACGTCGACGGGCCCCGCATCGCTGGTGCTGGCGGCGGCGCTGTCCTCGGCGCCGCCCGAGGTCGAGGTCGTCGAGCTCGACCAGGCGGACGTCGAGCCGCCCGAGGTCGTCGACGTGGTCGAGCTGGCCGAAACGGAAGTGACGCCGGGCCCCGTCGAGAACGCGGGCTGGTTCTCGTGGTTGCAAGCGGCGAGGAGAGCCGCGGCGGCGAGCGGGAGGCGGCGCACGGGCGCATGATAGCGCTCCCGCCACCCCGAGTCGACGGCACCGTCGACGAAGCCGACCTCCGTCACGACGGCGTCCTCGACCTTGACGAGGCCAACACCGGCACCTGCATCGTCCGCCGTGCCGCTTCGCCGCGGGCACGCGCATGGCCTACGACGTGGTCGGCGAGACGCGGGTCGAGATCGACTTCGCCTGAGTGAGCGACGGCGTCGACGCCGGCGCGAGCGCCCGGGTCGAGGCCTCGCTCGTGAGCCACGATTCGTGGGCGTCGCAATCGCTCGCGGGTGGACGTGCTCGCCGACGCCGCGCGATCGGCCTTGACGAATCGCGGGGGCCAGCGCCTAGACTTTTAACGAAACTGATGCAGCTCTCCGAAGATCAATTGGCGGCGATCCGTGTCCGGCTCGAGGACGACGGCCCGCGGTTGGCCTTGGCCCAGCGACTGCGCGAGCGCGGCGATCCGCGCGGCGAGTTCATCGAGCTGCAGTGCGCAGCGGCTCGCAGCGACGACGACCACGACGCCCGCGACGAGCTCACCGCGCGGGCCGACGCGCTGTTCGCCGCCCACGAGGACGAGTGGCACCACGAGCTCGGCTTGCGGATCGGCGAGGCGACCTGGGCGCGCGGGTTCGTCGACACCGTGTCGCTGGCGCCGGGTCGGGTCGCTGCGGTCGGCGAGCGGCTCGCCCGCGCCGCTCCGGTCCGCGCGCTGCACCTGCGCGGGCTCGGGAAGGACGCCGGGGCGCTCGCGTCGGTGCTGGGCGACCCGCTGCTGGCGATCGTCACGGCGCTCGACCTGTGCGCCGACAAGAACAACGTCGGTCCCGCCGGCGCACGCGTGCTGGCGAAGGCGACCCACCTGACGCAGCTCCGCGAGCTGCGGCTGCGTAACAACGAGATCTTCGAGGCGGGCGGGCGCGACCTCGCCCGGGCGATGCACTTCTCCGGCCTGACGAAGCTCGACCTGCGAAGTTGTCAGGTCGGCACCGACGGCGTGCGCGCGCTGGCAGCGGCGACGCACCTGGCCGGGCTGCGCGAGCTGTGGCTCGGGGGCTCGTTCTTCGACAACAACAGCAACCCCTGCCGCGACGCGGGCGTGTTTGCGCTGGCCGCGGCGAGCCACTTGAACGGCCTCGTCACCCTCGACCTGCAGTGGAGCGAGGTCCGGCTCCCCGGTGCGCGCGCGCTGGCAGCAGCGCCGCAGTTCGCCGACCTGCGCGAGCTGTGGCTCGGCGCCAGCCACCTCGGCCCGCTCGGTGCGAAGGCGGTGGCGATCGGCCTGCCGAACTTGACCCTGCTCGATCTCTACGACAACGGGATCGGGGCCAAGGGCGTGCGGGCGATCGTCCGGCGGCTGAAGCACCTGCACACCCTCGATCTGAGCCACAACGACATCGGCATCGAAGGTGTGAAGGCGATCGCCGACGCCGAGTCCCTGGCCGGCTTGCGCGAGCTCCGGCTGCCTTACAACAAATTGGGCGACGAGGGGGCCACGGAGCTGTCCCTGGCGGACCAGCTGACGCAGCTCCGGCTCCTCGACCTCCGCGACAGCGGCGTCGGGCCGTCGGGCGTCGAGGATCTGCTCGAGGAGGCGTGGCTGTCCCGGCTCGAGTGCCTGCTGCTCGACGCCAACCGGCTGGGCAATACGGCCTCGGAGGCGCTGGCGAAGGCGACGCACATGACCCGGCTGAAGGAGCTTCGCCTCCGGGGCACGGGCTTCGGGCCGGAAGGGGCGAGGCATCTCGCGTCCGCGCCGCACCTCGCCGGCCTGCGCGAGCTCCTCGTCGACGGCAACCCGATCGGTGACGAAGGCGTCGCCGCGCTGCTGTCGGCGCCCTGGCCCCGGCTCCGGCTGCTCGTCCTCGGGTCCAGCGGAATTACCGACGAGGGGGTGCGTACTCTGGCCCGCTCGCCGCTGCTCGCCGGGCTCGCCGGGCTCGATATCAACCGCAACAAGATCGGTGACGCGGGCATGCGGGCGCTGGCGGCGGGGCGCCTCGACGCCCTGACGGAGCTTTGGTGCATGGGCCACGCCCTCAGTGCGGCTGGTGTCGCTGCGCTCGCGGCGGCGCCGCACCTCCGCCGGCTGACGCGCCTACACCTGGACAGCCAGCAGCTCTCGTCGGAGGAGCTCCGCCCCCTGGCCCGTGCGCCATGGCTGAGCTCGCTTCATCAGCTCCGCTGCGGCGCACGATACGAGCCCGAGGATTTCGAGCCGGCGTTGAGCGAATTGCACGCGGCCGCGCCGGACCTGCAGATCATTTGATGCACCGGTCGCGCGCTATCTGTTGACGGGCCGGGAGCACGAGGCCGTGGTTCGCGAGGTCGTGGACCAGCTCCGCGCGATTCATACGCTGCTCGTCGTCGAGAACCACGGATGAAGGCCGGTGCAGGCCGCACGCATCGGTGGTGATGGGCAACGGCACGGCGACCGTAGCGACTGCGCAGCGGGTCGTGCTGCGCGACGCGCATCAGCCCCGCCGACGAAGTGGCGATCACGGCGGGAGCCCCGCAGAAGTTGGTGGCCATTTGGTGGCCGTCGGCCGGGCCCGAGCGGGCCCCGGCGGGCCCGAGCGGGCCCGGCCCGTTTCGCTCTAAACGCCCGCTGTTTGGAGATCCCCAGCGTTTCGCGGAGCGGGGGCGTTTTTGGCGAAGCGGGCCGGCGAAATTGCGGCGACTTGGCGGGGGCCGCGGCGCTGTGGCATCCTCGCGGCATGGCAGCCACGCCCATCGACAACGACGCCCGCGCGCAGCAGCTCGCCCGAGCGATCGCCTCGGACATCCAGCTCTACAACAAGCAGAAGATCGAAGAGGCGCTGATCAACGACAACTTCTTCGACGCTCTCGGGGAAGAGATCATGGAGGGCCGCGACCTGTTCCGCGGCCGCGTGACGCCCGAGCTGTTCCGCAAGAACTACTACGACCGCGCCATCGTCGACCGCGTCATCAAGCCGATGGCGAGCCTCAAGACCCACATCTGGTAGGCTTCGGGCCTGCGCCTCCACCTCGGAACCGACGCCATCGGGCGTCGCCTCGACCAGGCTCTCGTCGCCGAGCTCGCTCGTCGCGGGAGCCCCTGCACGCGCTCCCAGCTGGCCCGCGCCTTCGCGGCCGGTAAGGTGTGTGCGGCCGGCGGGGGCGCGCTCAAGGCCTCTCGCCTGGTCGACGCCGAGGTCGAGGTCGAGGTCGAGCTGCAGGCGCCCGAGCCGCTGCACGCGACGCCGGAGGCGCTGCCGCTCCAGGTGGTGTTCGAGGACGAACACCTGCTGGTGATCGACAAGCCGGCCGGGATGGTGGTCCACGCCGGTCCCGGCCACTCGCACGGGACGCTGGTCAACGCGGTGCTGCACCACCTGGGGATCGGCGCCGAGGCGCTGCCGGTGCTGCCCGGCAACGACGCGACCCGGCCGGGCATCGTGCATCGCCTCGACCGCGACACGAGCGGGCTGCTGGTGGTCGCCAAGCACATGCAGGCGCAGGAGGGGCTGGCGGCCCAGTTTCGCCGGCACTCGCTGCGCCGCCGCTATCTCGGGGTGGTGCGCGACGCGCCGGCCTTCGCCGAGAAGACGCTGCGCACCGGTCACGGACGTGACCCGATCGATCGCCGCCGCTTCACGTGGGACGCGAGCGACGGCCGCCGCGCAGTGACGCACCTGCGCACGCTGCAGCGGCTGACCGGCGCGGCGCTGCTCGAGTTCCGCCTCGAGACCGGGCGGACGCATCAGATCCGCATGCACTGCCGCATGCTCGGTCACCCGATCGTCGGAGACGCGCTCTACGGCGGGCTCGGCGGACCTCCTGCCATCCGCGCGCTCGCCGAGGGGTTGGGGCGCCACGCGTTGCACGCCGCGGTGCTCGGATTTTCTCACCCGATCTCCGGGGCCGAGCTCGACTTCGAGAGCCGCCTCCCGCCCGAGCTGCAGGGCCTGGTGGCGGCGCTGGGCGGCGCGGAGCCGTGAGCGGTCGCTGCGGACGAGTTCTCGAGGTCATCGGCGTGCGCACCTCGAGATGAGCGGCGGTGTTGGTGACGCTCGGCGGGGTGGACGAGTTATCGAGGTCATCGGTCTGCGGGCCTCTGGATGAGCGGGGTGCTGGTCGCGCTTCGCGAGGTAGGGGTCTTTGCCGAGCTCGGCTTCGAGGCCGACCGCTCTCGCGGCGCGCCATGAATGTTGCGCTCCGCGGCGCGGGACCCTAAGAGGTCGGGGTGCTCGCTCGTGCCGCGCTGTTCGCCTCCTCGCGCCTCGTCCACGGCTTCACCGATCGCACCGGCGGCGTCAGCCGCGGTCGCTTCGAAAGCCTCAACCTCGGTCGTCGCTGGGGCGACGAACCCGGCAACGTCGACGAGAACCTGCGGCGCGTCGCTGCGGCCGGCGACTTCTTGCCCGAGCAGCTGCGACTGGTGCGGCAGGTCCACGGGGCGGCGGCCTGGCGGGCGTCGGCGCTGACGCCGGGCGCAGAGGGCGACGCGCTGTGGGCCCGCGCGAGCGATGGGCCGGTGGTGGTCGGGGTGATGACGGCCGACTGCGTGCCGGTGCTGCTGGCCGACCGGGCGGCGTCGGCGGTCGCGGCGATCCACAGCGGCTGGCGCGGGACGGTGGCGAACGTGGTCGGAGCGACGGTCGCGGCGCTGGCCGACGATGGCGTGGACCCGTCGCAGCTGGTCGCGGCGATCGGTCCGTGCATCGAGGTCGAGGCGTTCGAGGTCGGCGAGGAGGTCGCCGAGCATTTCGCGGCGGAGCACGTACGCCGAGAGCCCGGGGCGCGGCCACACGTCGATCTGGTGGCGGCGGTCCGGGCTCAGCTGGTGGCGGCAGGTGTCCCGAAGGACAGCATCGAGCGCGTCGGCGGGTGCACCTGCCGGCACCCGGAGCAGTACTTCAGCTATCGTCGCGACGGCGCGGGCATCGGTCAGATGCTCGCGTTCATCGGGATTCGCGGCGCCTGAGCGCCGGGCTCACTCGGCAGCGGGAGCGGCGGGCGCGGCTTCCTTCTTCTTGCCGTCGACCGTCAGGTTGCCGTACTGGTCGGCGAGGCTCTCGCGCTTGGACCCGAAGATGCCCTGGAAGGTGAACAGCATCATCCAGGCGAACATCAGGGTGAAGGCCCCGACCACGATGATCTGCAGGATGCCTCCGACGTCGGAGACAGGGGGCTTGGAAGCTTGGAGCTCCCACTTGTTGTCGGCGATTTCAGAAGCGGACATGGCTGCTCTCCAGGCGCCCGTGGGCGAGCACGCAGCAACCTAGCACGAGCGGCGTCGGCGAAACAAGCCGAGCGCACGGCTCAGGGCCGGCGGAGCCCGCGCCCCGGCGCTCCCGGCGGCCCCGGCCGGAGATCTCGCCTCGCCGCCCGCCTGGCGCTTGCTACACGAGGCCCGGCCGCTCGGGGCGTCCTGGTCCATTGCGGAGGGGCGCTGCGCGGACTCGCCAGTGCTCACGCGCGGCGGGCCGACCGAGGGGCCGGTGGGCCGGGGAATGATATGTCCTTTGGGACAGGCCTTTCGCGCTGCTCCTCTGCGAGCACCCTCCTCGACGGCGCCGGCAATGGTCGGCGCGCGAGGAGCTGCGCGTGGGCGGTACCGGCCACGAGCGAGGCTCGACGTCGGGCGCGACCTCGGCGGCAACCGTCGCGTCAGCGGTACTTGCCCGCGGGTGAGGCTCGAAGTCGGTGAAGCCGGCGGCAGCGGTACTTGCTGCGGTGAGGCTCGACGACGGGCGCGGCTCGGCGGCGACGGTCGCGTCAGTGGTGCTTACTGCGGCGAGGCTCGGCGTCGGGTGCTGCTCCGCGGCAGCGAACCGGCGTAGCGCGCAGCGAGTCAGCGGTACTTGCGGCGGGTGATGCTCGACGTCGGGCGTGGCATCGCGGCAGCCATCCGGCACGAGGCGGTGCCGCGTCGCGGCGGCCTGCGTCAGCGGTACTTGCCGCCGGTGGGGCTCGACGACTGGCGCGCTCCGGCGGCGCCGCTCAGCTCGAGGCCGTAGGACGGGAGCAGCTGGCCGGTGAGGGTCTGCAGCTCGACGGTCGCGCGGAGGAAGTCGATCTGGGCCGAGAGCGCGTTGAACTGGGCCAGCGCGAGCTCGTCCTGGCGGAACAGCACGTCGTAGCTGGTCGAGCGGCCGACGCGGAAGCGGGCCTCCTCGGCGCGCAGGTTCGACTCGGCCAGGCGCACTGCCTCGCTCGTGATCGTGAGGCGCGCGCTGGCGGTGCGCATGGCGTTGGCCGAGCGGATGACGGCGATCGAGATCTGCTGCTGCGACTTCTGCAGGTTGTACTCGGCCTTGCGGATCTCGAGGATCACGCGCTCGTGGTTGGCCTTCGGCGTGCGGCCCTGGATGTCGAAGTTGAAGTTGAGCGAGCCGCTGATGTTGAAGTCGGCGAACGGGCCGGTGTTGAAGTTCACCTTGGCGACGTCGGTCGCGGTGAAGAAGTTCTGGAACGCCTCCGGCCACGAGGCGCGCTTGGCCGGGATGCCGGTGTCGTTGACCGCGATCTGGTCGATGCTGCGGCCCTGCGGGGCGAACTGGAACCGGAAGTCGAGGATCGGCAGGCGGGCGTTGGCCGCCACGAGCTCGTCGACGCGGCGGCTGGCGATGCCGATCTCGAGCGAGCGCAGCTGCGGGTTGGCCTGGAACGCCTTCTTGATCTCGGCCTCGAGATCGATCTCCCGCGGCGCGAGCGCCTGCGGGTCGGTCTGCGGCAGCACGCCGAGGACCTTGCGGTTCGAGAAGTCCTGGCCCATGAACTGTCGCAGCGTCAGGCTGCGGTCGAGCAGGGTGTTCTCGGCCAGCACGACCTCGTTCTCGCGCGCGACGAGCGACTGGTAGATGGTGTCGAGGTCGAGCTGCGACTTGCGGCCGGCCGCGACCTCGGCCTTGACCCGGCGGTGCTGCTCGGACGTGGTGGCGGCGCTGCGGCGCTTGTTCTCGAGGTCGCGCGAGGCGAACAGGACGTCCCAGTAGGCGAGGATGATGTCGTGGATCGCCGTCTGCGCCATCTGCAGCTGGTTGGCTTCCATCTGCGTGCGCGCGATCCGGGCCCGGTCGATGTCGGCCCGGTTGACCCGCACGCCGGCGTTGCGCAAGAGCGGGTGCGTCAGCGTCAGGCTCGGCGAGACGAAATACGCGTTCAGCGAGCGGACGCCGGCCGCCGCGTTCTGGATGTTGAGCGGCTGCAGCGTCGAGCTGCGCGTGGTCGTGACGGTGAAGTTGATCGTACCGCCCGACTCGAGCTTGCGCTCGAAGCCGAAGTTGCCGGACAACTGCTGCTGGCCGACGTTGAAGGTCAGCTGCGAACCACGCTGCGGGGTGACGGCCTTGCTGGCGGTCACGCCGGCGAGGAAGAACACGTCGTAGGCGCCGAGCGCCGCGGTGATCTGCTTCTCGGTGATGGCGATGTCGATCGCGCTGTTGCGCAGGTCGATGTTGCCGTCGAGCGCGCTCTTCAACACGTCGCTGAGCGACAGCTCCTCGGCCGCGAACGACAGCGGGTAGAGGGTGGCGGGATCAGGGGCCGGGGCGCTCGGGGCGAGCTGGTCCGAAGGACCTGTCCCGGGGGACGTGGCCGAAGGGGCAGCATCGGGCCGCGGTCGCATCAGCGGGGTACGCGGCGCGGTGGGATCGGAGGGGCTCGGAGGACGCGTCGCCGGCGGCGTGACGCTGGTGGGCGACTGGCCGAAGTTGACGCCCGGCGCTGGACGGGCCTCCACCGGCGGCGGATTGGCCCGCTGCTGCACGTCGACCGGCATGCCGGTCGTCGGGTCGAGGGTGCCCGGCGCGGGGGCGGCGAGCAGGGCGGCGAGCAGGGTTACGGTGAGGCCCAGCACGGATCCAGAGGGCTACTAACGCCGGGGGCCGGCGGGGTCAAGCGGCACCTCCCGGGTGTGCGGCCAGGCCGGGAGCCGGCGCAGCCGGTGGTGCCCGGCCGGGCAGGGACGCACCGGCGGGGCGGGGCTCGGGGCTGCCTTACAGGCTGAAACTATCGGGGCTGACCGGGGGTCGGCCCGACCACGTGAGCCAGGTCCGGCCGAAAACCCGTCGATCGCGGCGGCACAGGCCCGGACGGCGCTCTTTGCGGGGCCGCGAGGCGGGCTCACCCCGACCCCGGAGCCGACCTCGGTGGAACCCGCCGGTACCTGTCTTCGCGGACAGAATCAGGGCTCGACCTCGACCTCGAGCCACCACCAGTCGACGCCGAGACGGCTGTCCCTGAGGACATAGAACAGGGTGGCGCGGCCGTCGGGCGGGAGCTCGTCCGCGTCCTGCTCGCCCTTGCGCATGGTCCATTGATTGAAGGCCTCGCGGTCGTCGCTGCCGCCGGACAGCAGGCGGCCCCAGGTGCGGTACCACGAGCCGTCGATGCGCTCGGTCTGGAGCTCGTTGCCCGTGCCGCCGATGCCGTTGTTGATCGGCACGGGGTAGGTCTGGAGGTCGTGGGCCGGGGTCTCGGTGTCGATCTCGAGGGTCTGGCCGCGCTTGACCTTGACCACGGCGCCGCGCGGCAGCTCGCCGAGCTCGAGCGCCTCGTCAGCCTCGGGGTCGAGGACCGTGACGCGGAAGCTGGAGATCCGCGGGTTGCGGTCGCCGTCCGGGATGTCCTCGGGGTCAGGTACCTCGCCGAGCTCCGGCGGCAGGTCGAAGCCGAACATGCCGGCGAACGACAGCAGCTTCTCGATCGGCCCGACCGAGACGCGCGTGACGGCGTAGATGCAGTCGTTCGGCAGGTCGGAGGCCTTGCTCAGCATGGCCTCGGCGCAGTCGCGGGTGCTCGGCGAGCCGGGACCCTGGCTGATCATCGTCAGCTCGATGTCGCCGCCGAGCAGCAGGTTGGCGGCGAACGGGGCGACGAAGTCGAGGCGGCCGTCGTCGCTGCCGTCGTCGGGCAGGCGACACGGGCTCGGATACTCCGGCAGCCCCATGGCGCTCGGGTCGATGTCGGTGAAGCTCGGGACCGGGCACTCCTCGAGCTCGTCCAGCTCGAGCGGGACAGCGGCGCGCAGGCAGGCGAACAGGCCCTGGCCCGGGCCGAGGCCGCAGGCGATCCAGATCGGGTCGAAGTCGGGGCCGGCGATGTCGAGGACGCCGGTCGGCTCGACCATGAACGGGGTGACGCGCACCGTCTCGAACGGCAGGGCCTCGCAGCGAGCGCCGGCGTCGGCCGGCTCGTCGCCCGGGAACAGGGGGACGATGACGTCGCTGCGCAGGGCGAGGATCCGCGCGTCGGCGATCCGCTGGCTCACGGGCAGGTCGGGGGCGCAGGCCAGTCCGAAGAGACATGTCCCGAGAGACAGAGAGCAGGCGAGCGACGCGCGGCGGGCCGAAGCGGACGGACCGGGGTCGTGAGGACGGAGCGCGCGCGGCACGGCGGCCCGGACGATAGCCTCGATCGGCGGCGGGGGGCAAACGCGCGCCCGCACGCGCCCGGGGCCGCCGAGCCTCACTGCACGCCGACGAACTCGTACTCGTAGCGGATCGTGTGGGCGACGGGGCGGCCGTCGGTGGCGATTGCGGGGAGGAACGCGCCCTCGCGCAGGGCGGCCGCGGCGATCTCTCCGCAGCCGCCGCCGATGTCGTGATCGATGTGGACCAACTCGACCCGGCCGCCGAGGCCGACCTGCACGGACAGGACGACGGTGCCGTGGACCGCTCCGTCCGTCACCGCGGGGCAGGTCACCTGCGGCACGGAGATGGTCACCGGCAGCTGGCTGATCCCGGACGGGAGCTTCGCGGCGCAGGCGAAGAGCAACAGCACGAGCGACAGCAGGACGCCGGCGAGCATCGTCAGTCGCCGAGCTGGAACTCGTACTCGTAGCGCAGTTCGAAGTCGGCGGGCTGGCCGTTGGTGGCGATGGCGGGCCGGAACTTGGCCTTGCGCAGGGCCTTGGCGGCGATCTTGCCGCAGCCGTGGCCGATGTCCTTGGCGATCTTCACGTCCTTGACGGTGCCGTCGCGGCGGACCTGCACGGTGAGGATGACGACGCCCTCGATGCCGAGCTCCTGTACCGCAGGACATTGCTCTTGGGGCACGTTGACGACGGCCGGGAGCTCGCGGATGTAGAGCTCGCCGCGCGGCTCCCAGGTGGGGCCGCCGTCGCCGGTGCCGCCGGGCGTGCCCTTGGGGCTGCCGCCCTTGCCCTTCGATTCGGGGCTGCCGGTGCCGCCGGGCGTGCCGCCGGGGGTGCCGACGCCGATCTTCACCCCGCTGTTGCCGGAGGAGGTGGTCTGACTGGCGTCCATGCGCAGCGGCGGCGGGGCCTCGTCGGGCTCGGCCTGCGGCGTCTCGGCCTTGGCCTTGGGCCGCGGCTTGGGCGGGGGCTCGTTCTTGCGGACCTCCGGCACCGGCTGCGGCTCGGGCGGGGTCTCCTGCGGCTTCTCGGGCTCCGGTTCGGGCTCGGGCTCCGGTTCGGGCTCGGGCTCCGGTTCGGGGATCTCGAACTCCACGAGGTCGATCTGCGGCTCCTCGGGCTTCGGCGGCTCGACCGACAGGTACGACAGCAGCACTGCGAGCACCGCGTGGAGCCCGAGCGAGCCGAACGCCCCGGTGCCGGATCGAGAGAGAAAGCTGCCGCCGAGGCGCATCGCAGATCTCGCTCAGCTCGGCGCAGGGGTGGCCTTGGGCTTCTCCGTGGCGATCGCGTACTTCTTGACGCCGGCGTCCCGCAGCAGGTCGACGAGGTGGATCATCGACTTGACCTGGGCCTCCTCGTCGCACTGGATGACGCCCTGGAGGTCACGGCCCTCTGCGAGCTTGCGCGTGATCGCTTCCTTGATCGCGGCGTCGCCGTCGACCGGCTTGTGGTCGACCTCGAGCTTGCCGTCCTTCGCGCAGGTCAGCAGGATGTGGTGCTGCTTGGGCTCGAGCTTCTGGCCGGTCTGCGCGTCGGGCTTGTCGATCGCCAGCGCCTCGGACTCCTGGATCTTCGTGGTCGTGACCATGAAGATGATCAGCAGCACGAGCATGACGTCGACCAGCGGGGTGACGTTGATGCTGTTGATGCCCTCTTCGTCGTCCTGATTGGTGTCGGCGGCCACGGCGTCGATCCCCTTGCGCAGGCCGGCGGCTCAGTGCGCGGCGTCCTGGTTGCCCGAGCTCGACAGCGACAGCACCATGTTGGTGAGCGCGTCGGCCTCGCCGAGCAGCGCCTTGACGCGGCGCTGGAAGAAGTTGAAGGCGATGACGGCCGGGATGGCGACGATGAGGCCGACGGCGGTGGCGACCAGCGCCTCGTAGATGCCGGCCATGACCGCGTTCGAGTACTCGGCGCTGCCCATGACGCCCGAGCGCTCGATGGCGCGGAAGGTCTCGATGATGCCGAGCACCGTGCCGAGGAGGCCGATGAACGGCGAGTTCGAGCCGACGGTGCCGAGGAAGTTGAGGTTGCGCTCGAGCCGGAGCTTCTCACCGGGGCGCAGCGCGGCCATGATCGCGGCCATCGAGCTCGCGCCGCGCTGGCTGGTCTCCAGCATCTGCGCGGCGATCCGCGCCCCGGGGCTGGTGGCGCCGCGCAGGATCTCCTGAGCCTTGGCGATGTCGCGGTCGGCCAGCGCGGCGTGCAGCGCCCGGACCAGCGCCGCGTCGCGCCCCTGGACGCCCGAGTAGAAGATCAGGCGCTCGATCATCACGGCCACGCTCACGACGGAGAGCCCGACGAGGATCCAGAGGATCCACTCCGAGCCGACCGCCGAGAGCTCGAGGAATTTTTCCGAGAGCTTCATTGGTGGGCCCGCGAACCGTAGCCCAGCCGGCGCGAAACGGCCAGTGTTCGCCGGCGACGCGGGCGCACGGCTGCTCAGGCAGGGCGCTGAAGCTCGCGCAGGAGGGCCGTCGCGTAGCTCCCGGAGGGCAGCTCGAAGCTGAGGGAGACCCCGGGGCCGAAGTCGTCGTGCACGGCTTCCATGTCGACCGCGAGCGGCGCGATCTGCAGCGGCCGCCGCGTCCCCTCGAGGGTGTGACCTAAGCCTTGCAGGGTCGCGAGGTCGATCTCCGCGCGCGCCAGGATCTCCGCTTCCAGCGCCCCCGAGGGGGTGTCCGGACCCGGCGCCCGCATCTTGCTGCCGAACATCGGCCCGGTGATGCCGAGTTCTCCGGCATCGAGCCGGGCCTTGTCGGTGACCGGGTCGGTGCACTCGAAGAGGCCGCCCGTGGCCGTCTTCTTCAGGATGTCGCCGAGCAGCACCTCGCGCATGAGGCCGCGGGCGCGGCGCTCGAGCAGGTAGAGGTTGAACAGCGCCGACTGCCCGGCGCTGAGCAGGAAGTCGGCCCGGCCGCGCCGGCGCGCGCGCGCCAGAGCGGCGAGGCCTCGCGTCAAATTGTCACTGCCGAACCGCTGTTCGCCGTAAAGATTGTCGAGCCCGCCGAGCGCGCGCAGGCGCTCGACCTTGGCGCGGCAGCGGGCCAGCGACTCGTCGACCGCCACGACCAGGTCGCGCACGACGATCGTGAAGCGATTGCCGCGCAGGTGGCCGCGGCGCAGCTTGTTGCCGTGGGGGTGAGCTGTCCCGAGGGATATGTCCGAATGGACAAATTGCCCGAGGCGCGCGGCCGCGGCGGCGGGCAGCGAGATCCACTGCTCGGTGACCGCGTCCTTGTCCTTGAGGCCGGCGAGCCCGACCTCGGCGCGCGGGATGGCGAGCTGGCGCGCGACCTCGGCGACCGCGTCCTCGCTGCCGACGCCGCGCTTCGTCAGCACCAGCAGGACGTGGGCGTTCGGTCGGCCGTCGGGGTCGTAGGCCGGGACCTCGCGGACGCGAAAGTCCTCCGGACGGCTGCGGATGGCGCCGCCGACGCCAGGCAGGTCGGCGGTCTGCAGCGGGGGCTCGCGCAGGCGCTCGAGGTCGGCGGCCGACAGGCCGCGGCGCGCCCGGGCGTCCGCGGCGCCGTGGCGCCTGTCCGTTCGGTCAGGTGTGTCCTCCGTCGCCGAGGGGCTGTCCTCGGAGACAGGTGGGCTGTCCTCGGAGACAGCCGCCTCGGGGCTGTCCGCGGGGACAGGTGCCTCGTCGTCCTGGCGGTCGCGGCTCACAGCGAACCCGTGCGGCCCTCGAGGGCGGCCTTCGGCTTGCCGCCCTTGGCCTCCGTGTCGTCGACCTGCTTGGGGCGCGGCGGGGCGACCGGGCGCGGCGGGCTGCGGTCGGGGCGCTTGCGGCTGGCGTCGGCCGGGCCGTAGGTTTCCTGGATGTACTTGAGGTAGAGGCGAGCCTGGCGGCCGTGGTGGTGCTTCGGGTGCTGCGCCTGCAGCTCGGCGAAGGTCGTCCGCGACAGCTCGATCTCGTCCATCTTCAGGTACGTCAGCGCCAGCAGGAACAGCACCTCGGCGTCGAGGCCGATGCCCGAGTACGACTTGTGGGCCGTCTCGAGCCGGCCGATCGCGGCCTCGGGGCGGTCGCGGTCGAGGTAGAACTTGGCGACGTAGAGCTCGTGCTCGAGCAGGCGGCGGCGGACCTCGTCCTGCAGCTTGATCGCCAGCGGGTGCATCGGGCTGCTCGGGTAGTGGTCGAAGAAGTAGGCCAGCTCGACCAGGGCGTCCTGCAGCTGGTCCTGGTCGCGCTGGTAGTGCGGGGGCATCAGGAAGAAGCCCTCGGGCGCGTTCATGTAGGCCGAGACCGCCGCCATGTACGCGCACCAGCCGTTCAGCACGTGCTTGTGCGTCGGGTGCAGCTTGTAGAACTGCTTGAACTGGTCCTGCGAGGTCGTGTAGTTGCCCTGGGCGAACTCGGCGCGGGCGATCAGCAGCTCGGCCTCGACGGCGTAGCGGCTGAACGGGAACCGGATCCGCACGAAGTCGGCGTACTGGATCGCCTCTTCGTAGTCCTTGTCGGTGAACTCACCGATCGCCAGCTCGTAGTTCTCGCGCGCGGTCTGGCCGTAGTCCGTGCTGAGGTTGGGACCCGTCTTGCAGGCTGCAAGGCTGAGCCCCACCGCCAGCGCCGCGCTGCACAGCCGCCGCATGCCGGCCGCGAAGCTAGCCGCGGCCCGGCCCGCTGTCAAAGGCCAAAGTTCCTCGCGCGCCGGTTATCTGCGGGCGGCTCGCGCGGCGACTCCGGTTTCTTGCGTCCGGCCGCCCGGACTCCGATCATCGGTTAGGCTGCCCCGGATGGAGACGCGACACCTCGGCCGCTGGGCGGCGCAAGCGCTGGTCGCGGGCTCGATGCTCGGCATCGGCATCTTCATCGCCCCGCCGGTGGTCGCCACGCACGTGCAGAGCCCGTTGTGGTTCCTGCTGCTGTGGGTCGCTGGCGGCCTGGCCGCGCTGTGCGGGGCGCTGTGCGTGGCGGAGCTCGGGGCCATGATGCCGCGGGCCGGCGGCGAGTATCCCTACCTGCGCGCGGCTTACGGGCCGGGCATCGCCTTCGCTACAGGTTGGCTGCAGCTGCTGGCGACCTTCCCCGGCTCGCTCGCGACCATGGCCGTCGGGACAGCCGCGTTTCAGCTGCCGGTGCTGCTCGGGCCGAGCTTCGCCGCGCCGATCGACCTCGGCCTTTTGACGGTCGAGGGCCCGACGTTCTGGGCGATCGCGCTGGTGGTCGCGCTCACGGGGCTCAATCACGTCGGCATCGTGCTCTCCGGGCGCGTGCAGCTGGTGCTGACGGTGGTGCCGCTGGCGGTGCTGCTGGCGGTGAGTCTGTTCGTGGTCGGCGACATCGGCACGGTCGAGGTCTCGCGCGAGGCCCTGCGGGTCGGGCTGGACCCCGGACCGTCGGGGTTCGCCGTCGCCCAGGCATACCTGTCGATCTACTTCGCTTATTCCGGGTGGAACGCGGCGATCTACATCGGCGGGGAGATCGCGGACCCCGGGCGCAACCTGCCGCGGGCGGTGGTCGGCGGGACCCTCATGGTCGCGATCCTCTACTTCGTGCTGTGCGCCGGCTATCTCTCGGTGTTCGACATCGACAAGCTGGCCGGCGTCGGCGAGGCCGGCACCGCGGCCGCGGGCGCGCTGTTCGGCCACGCCGGCGTGATCGTCGTGACTCTGATGATCTTGCTGGCCATGCTCGGCTCGATCAACGGCACGGTCATGGCCGGCTCGCGGATCGCCTACGCCATGGCCGAGCAGGGCCACTGCATCCCCGCGGCCGGGCGGCTGTCGGAGCGCTTCGGCACCCCGGTGGTCGCGCTGTGGCTGCAGGCGGCGCTGGCGATCGCGCTGATCCTCAGCCACCGCTTCGAGCAGCTGATGGACTACGCGGCCGCGGCGATGCTGATCTCGGGCTCGCTCGCGGTCGCCTGCGTGATCGTCCTGCGGCGCAAGGATCCAGAGCATCCGAGGCCGTACCGCCTCGGCTTCTACCCGTGGGCGCCGCTCGTCTACATCGGCTCGAGCGTGTTCGTGCTGGGCGCGCTGGGTGCCAAGGGCGACCTCTCGGTGCTCATGGCGGCGGGGTGGTTCGCGCTGGCGCTGCTGCTGCACGCCCTCGTCGTCGCGCCGCGGCTGCGCTAAGGTTCGCGCCATGAACCGGCCCTTCACGCTGCTGACGTGGAACGTCAACGGGATCCGCGCGCGCCTCGACGACGTGCTCAGCTTCCTCGCCGAGAAGAGCCCCGACGTCGCCTGCCTGCAGGAGACCAAGTGCGAGGACAAGGTGTTCCCGCGCGTGCCGTTCGCGGAGCTCGGCTACACCGTGCACATCCACGGGGCCAAGGGCTACGCCGGCGTGGCCACGCTGTCGAAGGTCAAGCCGACCGAGGTCGTCACCGGCTTCCGCGGCGGCGACGCCGACTCGCACTGCCGGATCTTGAACACCGAGATCGACGGCCTCCGCCTCTACAACCTCTACGTCCCCAACGGCACCGCGCTCGGCACCGAGGCCTTCACCTACAAGCTCGCCTGGCTGGCCCGCCTCAAGGCCGAGCTCGCCCAGCACTACTCGCCGGACACGCCGGTCATCCTGTGCGGCGACTTCAACATCGCCCCCGACGAGCGCGACGTCGTCGACCCGCGCGCGCTCGAGGGCTGCACCCACTTCTCGCCGCAGGAGCACGCGGCCCTGCGCGAGCTGCTGGCGTTCGGCCTGCAGGACTGCTTCCGCAAGCACGACGACCGGCCCGGCCAGTACACCTGGTGGGACTACCGCCGCGGCGACTTCGACCGCAACCGCGGCATGCGCATCGACCACGTCTACGCCAGCGCCCCGCTGTACGCCCGCTGCGAGTCGGTGGTCCACGACAAGACCCCGCGCGGCTGGGACGCGCCGTCCGACCACATCCCGGTGATCGCGACCTTCGGCGGGCCGTGACGCTTGACGGCCGCCGCGCCGCGCGGTGAACTCGTGCGCGTGTCGCCCGGCCGCGTCGTGTCGCTGGTCTTGATGCTGTCTCTCGGGACAGGTTGCGAGCGCAGCCCACAGCCCGCGGTCGCTGCGCCGTCGCCGGCCTCGCCGCCCGAACCGCCGCCGCCGGACGTCGACCCGGCGGCGCTGCCGGTGTGCGGCAAGGACATGTCCCAAGAGCCACTGGCGGCGATCTGCGCGCTGTCGCGACCGGCTCGCGACCTGGCGATCGGCTGCGCCGAGCCGGAGGAGATCATGTGGTGCTCCTCCACCAAGCCCGGCTACACCAAGTGGGGCTGCCAGTTCCCGCTGCAGGAGCTGCCGCCGACGGTGATCTTGCTGCAGACGGCGACGGAGGGCGAGGCGCCGCGGCCGAACACGATCATCGAGCCGAAGCCGATCTCCGGCACCGTGGCCGCCGCGGAGGTCAGCGTCGCCGCGGCCGACGAGGCCGCCGGGGTCGCGCTGGTGGCCGGCTGGCGCGCGCAACTGGAGAAGTGGGGCTGCGTCGCGGCCGGCGACCCGGAGCCGGCGTGGGTCGAGCTGCAGTGCGGCCGCTTCGAGGTGCTTCTCGACTACCTCGACGTCACCGACCGCGCCTACGTGAAGGTGATGTCTCCCGGCGTGGCCGCCTGCTGGCAGTGAAGCCGACGCGATGAGGACGGCTGCGTCGGGGCCTTGCCGATGAGGCCGGCCGCGGGGCCGGTCGCGCGTATGCGTGCGTTCGCCGCGAGCTCGGCCGGGCCGCCCGCTGGGCCGGCTGCGGTCGGCGTGGTCGGGACAGCCACGCTGCGGCCCTCCGCGGTACTCTAGTCGTTGCGCTTCCAATGACTGGGACCGACGCACTGGAGATGCTCGGGGCGCGCGACCTGCTGGAGGCGCTGCCGCACGCGACTTATGTCTGCGACCTGCACGGTCGGGTCGTCGCGTACAACGCCGACGCCGCGGCGCTGCTACGCCTGCCTTCCGCCGCCTCGCCGCCGTACTGCCCCGCGGACGAGCTCGCCACCCTGTCGGGAGCGCCGCTGCGGCGCGAGGACTCGGCGGTGGCGGTCGCGCTGCGGACGCAGGCGCGGACCTCGCCCTACAGCTACGCGCTCAGCTGGCGCGACGGGCGGCAGCTCCGCGTACGCGAGAGCGCGAGGCCGGTGCTCGCGGCCGACGGCAGCTTGCTCGGGGCCGTGTGCGTGGTCGAGAACCTGCGCGAGACCGCGGTCTACGAGGCCGCCAAGGCCGGCGGCCTCGCCCAACTGGTCGGCATCTTCGTCAGCGACATGCACGGCGAGCTGGTCGAGGCCACCGACGAGTACTTGCGGATCCTCGGCTACACCCGCGACGAGCTCGAGCAGGGCACCTTCCGCTGGGACCGCTGCACCACGCCCGAGCACCTGATGCGCGACCACCAGGGCATCGAGGAGGCGCTGCGCACCGGCCGGTGCCGGCCCTACGAGAAGGACTACGTGCGCAAGGACGGCAGCCGCGTGCCGGTGCTGATCGGCTACGCGCTGGTCCGGCCGCAGCTCAACCAGTTCATCGGCTACGTCGTCGACCTCAGCACGCGCCTGCGCGAGTACACCTCCGTGAACGAGGTGATGCGCGCAGCGGAGACGGGGATCTGGGACTGGGACACGCGCACCGGCCAGGTCATCTGGTCCGACACGACCAAGACCCTGCTCGGCATGTCGCCCGAGTATCAGCCGCACGACGTCCACGACTTCATCAAGCTGCTGCACCCGGAGGACCGCGACCGCGTCGGCCAGGCGCTGCAGGCCGCGATCGCCACCCGCACCACCTTCCGCTCCGACTTCCGCCTGCGCGACCCCGACTTCCCCGACCGCTGGCTGTTCTCGCAGGGCGGCGTGTTCTGCGACTACGGCGGCGAGGCCGTGCGCATGTCCGGCACCCTCGTCGACATCTCCGCGCGCAAGCAGGCCGAGCAGGTCCTGCGCGACGCGATCGCCGTGCGCGACGAGTTCCTGTCGGTCGCCAGCCACGAGCTCCGCACCCCGATCACCTCGATCCTGCTGCGCGCCGAGTCGCTGCTGCGCCGGCTGCCCGCGCCGCCCGACCCCTCGATCAAGGAGCCGCTGGTCGCCGCGCTGCAGCTCATCATCCGCCAGGCGCGCAAGATCGACTCGCTGGTCGGCGACATGCTCGACGCCACCCGGCTGTCGCACAAGAAGCTGTTCCTCGAGCCGCAGGACGCCGACGTCGTCGAGCTGCTCACGACCTTCTGCTCGCAGCTGTGCGAGCACGACGCCCGCGCGCGCACGCGGCTGCACCTCGAGCTGCCGCAGCGCGGCGAGGCGCCGGTGGTGGCCGCGTGGGATCGGCGGCGCATCGAGCAGGTCCTCGACAACCTGGTCAGCAACGCCTTCAAGTACGGCGCCGATCACCCGGTCACGCTGCGGCTGACCCTGCCGCGGCCGGACACCGCCCGCATCGAGGTCGAGGACCACGGCATCGGCATCGCCCCCGAGGCCCGCGCCAAGTTGTTCCAGCCGTTCGAGCGGGCCCACCGCGTCGGCTCCTTCAGCGGGCTCGGGCTCGGCCTCTACATCGCCCGCGAGATCGTCCAGGCCCACCACGGCTCGATCACCCTCGAGTCCGAGCCGGGCGTCGGCACGACCTTCCGCGTCGACCTGCCGCTCGCGCCGGCGACGGCGTAGCTGGCCGGGTCCACGACGTCGAAGCGGGGGCACCTGGGCCCCCGCTGCGCGTCGGCGACGGGCGTCGCCGGTTTACTTCATCTCGCCGCGGGCGAAGATCGAGGCGACGTAGGTGAGCACGTCGGACGCGCTGATCTCGTCGTAGCCGTAGTTGCGGATGAGCCGCTGCTTGACCACGTCGATCTTCTCCTGGGCCTCGCGGTCGACCACCTGGGAGACCAGGCTGGTGAGCTTGATGCTGTCCTTCTGGTCCTCGAACAGCTTGAGCTCGAGCGCCTTGTAGAGCCGCTCGTTGGTGCGGTAGTCGAACTGCTTGCCCTCGATGGCGAGCGCGCCGATGTAGTTCATGATCTCGCGGCGGAAGTCGTCCTTGCGCGACTCGGGGATGTCGATCTTGGTCTCGATCGACCGCATCAGCCGCTCGTCGGGCTCCTCGTCCTGGCCGGTGTACGGGTTCTTGACCTTCTCGCGCTGGGTGTACGCCTTGACGTTGTCGATGTAGTTGCCGCAAAGGCGCGCGATGGCGTCGGCGTCGGCGCTGATGGCCCGCTGGACCTCGTTCTTGACGATGTCCTCGTACTCCTGTTTGACGACCGCGAGCAGCTCGGTGTAGCGCTTGCGCTGGTCGTCGTTGTTGATGAGGCTGTGGCTGCGCAGGCCGCCCTCGAGCTCGTTGAGGACCATGAACGGGTTGATGCTCATCTGCCCGCGCTCGGACACCAGGCAGTTGGCGATCTTGTCCTGGATGTAGCGCGGCGAGATGCCCTCCATGCCCTCGCGGATGGCCTCCTTGCGCAGCTCCTTGACCGAGTCCTGGGTGAACCCGGGCAGGGTCTTGCCGTCGAACAGCTTGAGCTTCTGCAGCAGCGACAGCTGGTGCTTCTTCGGGTCCTCGAGGCGGGTGAGGATGGCCCACATCGCCGCCATCTCGAGCGTGTGCGGGGCGATGAAGCGGCCGCGGACCTTCTTCGGGTTGTAGTCCTTGGCGTAGATCTTGATCTCTTCGCTGAGCTTCGTGATGTACGGGACGTCGATCTTCACCGTACGGTCGCGCAGCGCCTCCATGAACTTGTTCTCGAGCAGGCGGTTGTACTCGGCCTCGTTGGTGTGGCCGATGATGACCTCGTCGATGTCCGTCTGCGCGAACTTCTTCGGCTTGATCTTCTGCTCCTGCGTGGCGCCGAGCAGGTCGTAGAGGAAGGCGACGTCGAGTTTGAGGATCTCGACGAACTCGATCACGCCGCGGTTGGCGACGTTGAACTCGCCGTCGAAGTTGAAGGCGCGCGGGTCGGTGTCGCTGCCGTACTCGGCGATCCGGCGGTAGTTGATGTCGCCGGTCAGCTCGGTCGAGTCCTGGTTCTTCTCGTCCTTCGGCTGGAAGGTGCCGATGCCGATGCGGTCCTCCTCGGACAGCAGCAGCCGCTTGACCCGCACGTGGCGCACGACCTTCGACCAGTCGCCCTTGTAGTGCAGCATCAGCTCGCGGAAGATGAAGCGGCACGCGGGGTTGAGGTTGCCGCGGATGTACGGGCGGAAGCCGTCGCGCTCGAGGCCCAGCGAGGTGATCGCCTGCTCGCGGACGTCGGACGGGATCAGCTTCAGCGGCTCCTCGTTCATCGGCGACGAGAAGCTCTCCTGACCGGCCGTCAGGTAGCGCAGCCCCTCGGGCAGCGTCCACTCGTAGGTGTAGAGCGCGCCCTCGGGCGAGCGGCTGTACTCCTCGATGCCTTTCTTCAAGAGGCGCGCGATCGTGCTCTTCGACGAGCCGACCGGGCCGTGAAGAAGGATGATGCGCCGCTCGGTCCCGTAGCGCAGCGCCGCGGCCTTGAGCACGCTGACGAGCCGCATCAGCGGGATGTCGAGGCCGAAGATCGCGTCGCGTCCCTCGTGGACCTCGTCCTGGAAGAACCGGTAGCGCGTGATCTTCTTCTTGCTGTCGACGTACTCCTCGGTGCCGTGCGACAGCACCATGTCGTACAGGCGCTCGTAGGCCGTCCGCGCGACCCGGGGGTTGCGCCGCACGAGGTCGAGGTACTCCTCGAACGTGCCGCTCCAGTGCAGGTCTTCGTAGCGCTTTTGGTCCTGAAGGGCGGCGACGCGGTCGACGAGCGAGACGGATGACATCGTACCTGTCATGGTACACGAGGGTCGCGGAAGCGGCCACCGCGGAAGCGACGCGCCCGCAGGCACGCCGGCGCGCACCGCGGAGAAACTCGCATTAGCGCCGCCGGGCGCGCGTGCCCTTGCATCCGCCTCGCATCTGCCGCGCACCTCGCATACTCTGATTATCCATGATTTCGCGCATCGAGCAGGACCACAGCCGCTTCCGAGAGATCATTCGCGGCAAAATTCGGCAGAACTTGCGCAAATACATCTCGCGCGGCGACATGGTCGCCCCCAAGGGGCAGGGCACGGTGGCCATCCCGATGCCGCAGATCAACATCCCGCGGTTCGTCCACGGCGACAACAGCGGCCAGGGCGTCGGCCAGGGCGACGGCGAGCCCGGCGACCCGGTCGGCGGCAGCGGCAAGGACGGCCAGGGCGGCGCGGGCAAGGCCGGCGAGCAGGAGGGTGGCAAGGCGCTCGAGGTGGAGGTCACCCTCGAAGAGCTCGCTCAAATCATGGGGGAAGAGCTCGGTCTGCCGAACATCCAGCCGAAGGGGACGCACTCGCTCGAGACCCGCAAGGACCGCTACGTCGGCCTGCGCAACACCGGCCCCGAGAGCCTGCGCAACTTCAAGGCGACCTACAAGCGCGCGCTCCGCCGCCAGGTGGCGATGGGCTCGTACGACCCGGCGCGCCCGGTGATCGTGCCCATCCGCGAGGACCGCCGCTACCGCTCGTGGCGCACCGACCCGCGCCCGCAGACCAACGCGGTGATCATCTACATGATGGACGTGTCCGGCTCGATGGGCGACGAGCAGAAGGAGATCGTCCGCATCGAGTCGTTCTGGATCGATACGTGGCTGCGCAGCCAGTACAAGGGCCTCGAGTCGCGCTACATCATCCACGACGCGACGGCGCGGGTGGTCGAGCGCGACGTCTTCTTCCGCACCCGCGAGTCGGGCGGGACGATGATCAGCTCGGCCTACAAGCTGTGTGCGGAGCTCATCGACGCCGAGTTCAGCCCCGAGCAGTGGAACATCTACGCGTTCCACTTCAGCGACGGCGACAACTGGTCGGTCGACGACACCGCGACGTGCATCCAGCTGGTCAAGCACCAGCTGCTGCCGAAGTGCAACCAGTTCGGCTACGGCCAGGTCGAGTCGCCCTACGGCTCGGGCCAGTTCATCAAGGACCTCCGGTCCGCGTTCGCCAAGAACATCGCCCTCGTCACCAGCGAGATCAAGAGCAAGGACGACATCATGGACTCGATCCGCGAATTCCTGAAGGGGGGCCGCTAGCCGTGTCGAAGTCGCTCTACAGCCCCTCCAGCCAGCTGCCGCCCGCGCTCCGCGACCTGCAAGAGGAGATCAAGTCGTACGCCGACGAGTTCGGCCTCGACACCTTCCCGGTCGTGTTCGAGACCATCGACTACCGCCACATGTGCGAGATCGCGGCGTACGGCGGCTTCCCGGTCCGTTACCCCCACTGGCGCTTCGGCATGGAGTACGACCACATGCTCAAGAGCCACACGTACGGGCTCTCGAAGATCTACGAGCTCGTGATCAACACCAACCCCTGCTACGCGTACCTGCTCGAGGGCAACTCGTTCGTCGACCAGAAGCTGGTGATGGCCCACGTCTACGGCCACTGCGACTTCTTCAAGAACAACTACTTCTTCTCGCACACCGACCGCCGCATGATCGACGGGATGGCCAACAACGCCTCCCGCGTGCGCCGCTACATGGACCGCCAGGGCGTGTCCAACGTCGAGACCTTCGTCGACACCTGCCTGTCCGTCGACAACCTCATCGACCCGTGGCTGCCGTTCCGCCGCAAGGAGAGCCGCCGCGCCGCCGAGCCCGCCGCCCCCGAAGCCGCGGCCACCGGCGAGGCGAACGGCCCCGAGCCCGGCCGCCTCCACAACACCCGCAGCTACCTCGAGGGCTACATCAACCCGCCCGAGCTGCTGGCCGCGCAGAAGGCCAAGAAGAAGCAGGCCGACGAGGCCCAGAAGCGCAAGAACCCGCCCCACCCCGAGCGCGACGTGCTCGGCTTCCTCATGCAGTACGCGCCGCTCGAGGCGTGGGAGGCCGACGTGCTCGGCATCATCCGCGAGGAGGCCTACTACTTCCTGCCGCAGATGCAGACGAAGATCATGAACGAGGGCTGGGCCACGTACTGGCACTCGCGCATCATGACGACCCGGGCGCTGCGCGACGACGAGCTCATCGACTACGCCGACGCCGCCAGCGGCGTGACCGCGATGGGCCCCGGCCAGCTGAACCCGTACAAGCTCGGCGTCGAGCTCTACCGCCACATCGAAGACCGCTGGAACACCGGCCGCTTCGGCAAGGAGTACGACGAGTGCACCTCGCTGTCGCAGCGCGCGGCGTGGGACAAGAAGCTCGGCCTCGGGCGCCAGAAGCTCTACGAGGTCCGACGCATGCACAACGACGTCACCTTCCTCGACGAGTTCTTCACCGAAGACTTCTGCCGCGAGCAGAAATTCTTCACCTACAAGGAGAACCGCCGCACCGGTCGGCTCGAGATCGAAGGCCGCGAGTTCAGCAAGATCAAGCAGCAGATCCTCCAGCAGCTGTCGAACTTCGGCCAGCCGTTCATCTACGTCGTCGACGCCAACTACCTCAACCGCAGCGAGCTGCTGCTCGGCCACCGCCACGAGGGCGTCGACCTGAAGATGGATTACGCCCGCGACACCCTCCGCAACGTCGAGCGGATCTGGCGGCGCCCGGTCTCCATCCTCACGGTCCTCGACGACAAGCCCAAGCGGATCCGCTTCGACGGCGCGGAGATCTCCATGTCCGACGAGCCGGCGGCCTTCCGCGTGTGATTCGGGCGCCCAGGCGCCCACAGACCCACCTGGCCTCAAAGACCGGCTCCGCCGCCGCGCCGCCCGCCGACGCGGCCCGGAGCCGTCGGTTTACTCACGCGCTCGCAGCGCCCCTGTGTCTGCACCGGCGGCCCGTCTCGCCCGCACGAAGGCCGCGCGAGATGGGTCTCGATTCGCAGCCGCACGTGGTATCGTCCAGGTTGTGCGCTTGATCGCGTGGGCATCCACCGACGTCGGCCGCGTCCGCATGGCGAACGAGGACAGCTTCCTCGTCGACAGCTCGCTCGGGCTGTACCTCGTCGCCGACGGCATGGGTGGCCACGCCGGCGGAGCCCATGCCAGTGCCATGTGCGCCGACGTCGTGAACAAGGTCGTGCGCCGCGGGATGGCGCGCTTGCATGGCATGCCGCAACAGGCGTGGTCGGAGGCGATCGCGGAGATCTTGCAAGCCTCGGCGAGCGAGGCGAGCGCGCGGATCTACGATCAAGCCCAGCAGGACCGCTCGCTGCACGGGATGGGAACCACGCTGACGGGGATCCTGTTCCACGGCGACCGCGGCTACGTGGTCCACGTCGGGGACAGCCGCGCGTACCTGCTGCGCTCGGCGATGGCCTGTCAGCTGACCACCGACCACTCCTGGCTCAACGAGCAGGTGCTCGCCGGCCTCATCACCGAGGAAGAGGCGCAGGAGTCCGACCTCAAGCACATCATCACCCGCTCGGTCGGGTTCGAGCGGCTGGTCGAGGCCGACATCGTGCCGGTCAACGTCAACCTCGGCGACGTGTACCTGCTGTGTTCGGACGGCTTCGCCAACTACGTGTCGCTCGACGAGCTGGCGGCGCTGGCCCGCGACAACCTGTACTCGGAGCTGCCGCAGGTCTGTACCGAGCTGGCGCTCGAGCGCGGCGGCGACGACAACATCACAGTGGTGGTGGTGCTCGCCTGCAACGACCACGACGAGCGTCACGCGGTCCGTCAGCTCAGCAAGACGGCGACCGATACGCTGCCGTCGCTGCCCTGACGCGGGCCGCGCCGCGCCCCCGCTCGGCCCGGCGCTTGGCCGCAGGTCGCCCGCGTGCTACACCGCCCGCGGGAGAAGGAGCGGCCGAGGGGGACAAGGCGTTCGCGGGTGAGTAGCCCTCACGGGCGAGAGCACTCGAGGAAAGTCCGGGCTCCGCAGGGCAGGGTGCTGGCGCAGGCCAGTCGGGGCGACCCGAAGGAAAGTGCCACAGAGAATCAGACCGCCCGCGTCCGCGCGGGTAAGGGTGAAAAGGTGCGGTAAGAGCGCACCGGGGACCTGGCGACAGGGACCGCACGGTAAACCCCACCCGGAGCAAGGCCAAACAGGGACACGGTGGCTCTCCGCAAGGAAGTCACCAGGGGCTGCCCGTCCCGTCCCGGGTAGTGCCGCGTAGAAGAATGACCGCCACCTGGGGGAGGCGACGAACCCAGGGACAAAACCCGGCTTACGACCCCGCTCGTCCGCTCCTCCTCCCGCTTTTTTTGGATGGAAAGGACATGTTCGCAGGGACATGTCCGCCCGGGCATGGTCCGAAGGACCTGTCCGAAGTTGCAGTTCGTCAGCCGGCTCGACGCGTCCGGGTCACTTCGCGGTCGAAGCGCGGGGCGGCCCGGTGGGCCTTGCTCGCGCCGGCGCTCGAGCACCTGCGCCGCTACCGGGCGGCGGCGGAAGAGCTGAGACCGGATGTCCCGAGAGACATGTGACTGGCCCTCCCGACAGGTACGAATGCACCTGCCCTTGCGGACGGGTCACTTCCGGCGCTTGCTCTCGAGGTCGCTGTAGAGCGCGTCGTAGCGGCCGGCCATCTGAGTCAGCGAGAACTCGCGGGCGGCCAGGGCGGCCGCGTGTTCGGACCAGGAGGCGACGGTGTCGCCGTGCACGACCTCGGCGATCGCGCGGGCGAACGCGTCGGGCTCGGCGGGGGCGGCCAGACCGGCGCGCAGACCGGCGTCGTGGCCGACGTGCAGCAGCTCGGCGGCCGGCGAGACGTCGACGATCGCGGCCGGGACCCCGCGCGCCAGGCCCTCGAGCAGCGCCAGCGGCAGGTCGACCTTCTTGCGCGTGTGCGTGGCGGCGAACAGTTGCAGCGCGCTGCGGCGGTACAGCGCGTCCATGTCGGCGACCTCGGCCAGCAGCTCGACCCGGCCGGAGGCGAGGTCGCCGGCGAGATCTCGCTGCAGACCGGCGCGCGCCTCGGCGTCGCCCTCGGCCTTGGGCCGGCAGGCGATCGTCAGCGACCACCCGCTCGGGGCGGTGGCGCGGGCGAGCGCGACCAGGCGGGCGGCGATCTCCCCGTCCAGGTCGCCGGCGTACAGGAGGCGCTTGCGCCCGGCGACCTCGCTCGGGTGATCGGCGGCGGTGGCCGCGACCGCCGGACGGATGGTGGCGATCTTGCTCTCGGGCACGCCGGCGTCGCGCAGGCGCCGGGCTGTCCCGTGGGACAGGGCGACCACCGCGTCGAGCGGGCGCAGCAGGGGGGTCCAGGCCTCGGCCCCGTGCGACGACATCAAGCTCTGCACGAACAGTCGCCGCGGCTGCAGCCGGCGCAGCAGCGACACGACCGTGGCCGTGGCCTTGCCTGGCGTGAAGGACAGGTGGACCGGCATGCCAGGGTGGCGCAGCATGGCGGCCAGCGCCCGCAGCTTGTCGGTCATCGTCGGCGCGTAGCCGGCCGGCGGCGCGCCGATCACCCGGTCGCCGGCGGGCCGCAGCGGCGCCGCCGGGTCGCCGAGGTAGGCCAGGGACCGGCTCTCCGGCATGTGCTGCACCAGGTCGCGCAGCAGCACGGTGCTGCCGTCGCGGAACGGCGGCCGCAGCGGCTTGGAGATGATGAGCCAGGGTCTTTGGGACATGTCCTAAGGAGCACGCTTCTTGCGGAGCTCGCGGAGCTCGGCCGGCGTGACGGCGCGAGTGACTGCGGCGGTGCCGAGGAAGACCGCGGCGAGCAGCGCCAGCTTGACGATGATGAGGAGCTTGCTGGTCGGGGCGAACGCGCGCGAGGCGGCCTCGACCAGGGCGACCGCGGCCAGCAGCTTGAGCAGGTAGACCGGCGACAGGGCGGCGCCGAGGCTGCGGGCCAGCGCGATCAGGCTGGCGACCGCGCCGGCGGCCCCGCCGATCGCCACCGCCGTGGCCGCGCCGGAGGTGAAGCTCTGCGGGACCAGCACGAAGCCGGCCGCGCCGACGACCACCAGCGGCACCGCGATCAGCAGCAGCGCCAGCTGCGAGCGGCGGGTGCTGTTGAAGATCCACGCCGCGGTGACGGTGAGCGAGTAGCCCGACATGCCCCACACCAGGAGCCGCAGCTCGCCGGCGGCCTCGCCGTAAGCGGCCGGGAACAGCAGCCGCTGGACCTCCGCCGCCGCGCCGGCGCCGACGCTGCTCATGAAGCACAGCAGGAACACGCTGACCTTGGCCGTCGCCGTGACGTAGCGCTGGACCTGCGAGCGGTCGCTCTGCGCGTGCATCGTAGCGATGAGCGGGAACATCACCAGGCTGACCGCGTTCATCATGCTGTAGGGCACGCGCGCGACCAGGTTGGCGCTCGAGTAGAAGCCGACAGCGTCCTTTTGCGCCTGCGAGGCGGCGAACTGCTTGAGCAGCACCAGGTCGAGCGCCTGCAGCAGGTTGACGCCGGCGGTGAACACCAACAAGAGGCCGGTGAACTCGGCCATCGCCGGCAACGGGCCGTTGCCGCTCCCGGCGGTGCGCGGCCGACAACGGCTGACGAACAGGATCGACAGGCCGAGCGCCATCAGCGACGCGAAGGTGAAGCCGCCGAGGATCTCGGCCAGCCCGAAGCCCATGGCCGCGGCGCCGATGATCAGCGTCGTCTTCGTCATCGCCATGAAGATGTCGAGGCCGGCCTGGAACTGGAACTTGCGGACGGCGTTGAGCGTGCCGACGTTGACCGCGTAGGCGGCGTAGATCAGCGGGATGATGCCGACCACCCGCAGCGCGCCGGCCAGCGACGGATCCTTGAGCGCGTAGGTCGCTAGCGGGTCGGCGCCGAGGATGAAGACCACGGCGACGAGGCCGCCGAGCAGGCCGGCGAGGCGGAAGCCGCGCCGACGCAGGTCGTCGTAGGACGGCAGGCCGGCGTCGTACTCGGCCGACATCGGACGACTGACCGCGAACAGCAGCGTCTGGATCAGCACCATGTTGGGAATGGCGATGATCTGGCTTACGACCGTGTAATCACCGAACGTGCCTGGAGGCACGAGGCGGGTGAGGGCGATCGAGACGGCGTAGCCGGCGAGCAAAAAGAAGAGCTTGGCAAAGCCGAGAGAAAGGCCGCCCTTGCTGAGTTCGCTGGCGTCTGTGGCCACGGGTCGCGCACACTAGCACGATGCACCGAGTAGCCCCAGCGCGGGCCCCCGAGGCCGTCGTCGCAGGCAGCGGAAGGCGCGCCTGCGGCGTTTGCGCGACGCCGCCGAGTTTGACGTCCCCGCCCTCCGTTACCTACTCTGGACATGACGATCCCCCAGCGTCGCACGGGCCCATAGCTCAGTCGGTCAGAGCGGCCGGCTCATAACCGGTTGGTCCCTGGTTCAAGCCCAGGTGGGCCCACCCACAGGCGTCCCCATGACAGATATCCACCCGCAAATCCCCGCCCTTCGTACGCTCCAGCGACAGGACCGTCGCCTCACCCTGATGGAGCGGCGCTTGAGGGAGATCCCCAGCCGGATCACCACCCTCGACACCGACCTGCACAAGCTCGAGCAGATGCTCTCGGCCGAGCGCAACAAGCTCGACGACACGCGGTCGTTCCAGCAGCGGCAGGAGATGCAGCTCCACGACGAGGAGGACCAGATCCGCAGCAGCAAGGCCAAGCTGGGCGCGATCAAGACCGCCCGCGAGCTCAACGCGCAGCAGCGCGAGCTCGAGACCACCCGTCGCATGGTCCAGACCCGGACGGGCGAGATCGGCAAGCTGCAGGAGGCGGTCAACAAGACCGAGGCGCAGATCGCCAAGATGGACACGGCGCTGCAGGCGTTGCGCCAGACCGCAGAGGCCGAGAAGGCCAAGCTCGGCGAGGAGCAGGGCCGCCTGAACGAGTCGATCGACAAGGCCAAGAAGGTCCGCGCCCGCCTGGTCAAGGACATCGACCGCGAGACGCTCGCGTCCTACGAGCGGATCCGCAAGCGGCTCGGCGGCGTGGCGTTCGTCGCCGCCCACCGCGAGCGCTGCACCGCCTGCAAGATGGTCATCCCGCACATCATGTACACCCGGCTGCTCAAGGGCCGGGAGATCCCCGCCTGCGAGTCCTGCGGCCGCCTGCTCTACTGGTCGGGCCACTTCCCCGAAGACCACAACACCTTCGAGTCGAAGAAGGACGACGACAACAGCAAGCCGAAGCCCGCCGAGGACGTCATCCCCGGCGTGCGCGAGTTCTGAACGCGAGCCGCGCTCGTCTGTCCGAAGAGACAGACGGGCGCGTGCGCGTGCCGGGGAAGAAGCTGTCGGCGCAGTCAGGCTGGCCGCCGCGCGCCGAGTAACCCTGTCGGGGCGGACAGGGGCGAGCCGAGCTGTCGCGATGCGACCCTCGACCTCGGCGCCGAGGCCGTCGCGACCCGGTACGGCGCGTTGGGCATCCTGCTGCGCCCGCGTCGTCCATGCGGGGACGGGCGTGCGACGATCTGCGAAGCTTGCGACCGGCCCGCGCTCGCTATAATGGACGAAGGGACAGGTGCCAGAGGACCTGTCCCTTCAAACATGTGATTCACACGTAGCGGGTCGGGTCGGGCACGCCGGCGGCGGCGAAGCCGTCGCGGCGCAGGCGGCAGCTGTCGCAGCGGCCGCAGGCGCGGGGGCGATCGTCGGCCACGACGGGGTCGTAGCAGGACACGGTGTCGGCGTAGTCGACGCCGGCGGCCAGGCCGGCCTGGACGATCTGTCCCTTCGACCAGCTGATCAGCGGCGCGCGCACGTGCAGCGGCTTGCCCTCGACCCCGGCGCGGGTGGCCTCGGCGGCCAGGCGCTCGAACGCCGCCAGGAACTGCGGGCGGCAGTCGGGGTAGCCGGAGTAGTCGACTGCGTTGACGCCGACCCAGATCTCGCCGGCGCCGAGGACCTCGGCCCAGCCGAGCGCGTAGGCGAGGAACAGGGTGTTGCGCGCGGGCACGTAGGTGCTGGGGATCTCTCCTTCACCCGTAGTGCTGTCCTTGGGGACAGCTTCGCTGCTGGCCCGCAGCAGCGAGGTGCCGGCGGCGACCAGGCGGCCGAGGTGGGCCAGGTCGACGACCTCGTGGGCGCGGGCGCCGAAGCGCGCCGCCTGGCGCGCGGCGCTGGCGAGCTCGACCTCGTGGCGCTGGCCGTAGCGGAAGCTGAGAGCGTAGGTCTCGCGGCCCTCGGCTGCGGCGAGCGCGAGCACTGTGGTCGAGTCGAGGCCGCCGCTGAGGAGGACGACGGCGCGCATGGGCTCGGTCATGACGACCTCGGAGGTTGAAGACGGGCTCGGCGAGCCCGGAAAGAAGGGCGGAGCTCGTGAGCCCCGAAGTGAAGGATGAAACTGGGAGGCGCGCCCCGGAGGTCGGTCGGCTCAGGGAGCGAGCGCGAAAGCTGAAGAGCCCGACGAAGCGGGCTCTGAAGGTCGAGGCGGAAGCCGAGCCCGGAGGCTGACGAGCCCGGCGAGTTCCGAAAATCGAGGCGGGCTCGCGGAGGCCGAGCCCGGGCGAGAGGAAACGCGCCTCGACTGTCGCGGCCGTTCGCGGGACCGGTCGAGGCCGCTGCGCTCAGGCGGGCGTGAAGGCCGAGTCGATGGTGTTGACGATCTCGATCGCCATCTGCCCCGCGGAGATGTTGGTGGTCGACGACGAGGTGCGGCGGACGGGCAGCTGTTCGTCGAGGTTGAACAGGACGGTGCCCTCGGCGGCGACGTCGAGGGTGATCATCTGCTTGCCCTGCTCGACCGCCCCGGACGACTCCGACTCGTACTTGACCTCGGCGACCCGCTTGCCCGAGGAGCTGTCGATCTTGACCAGCGTGAACTTGCTGGTGGTGTCGACCGGGATCACCAGGCCCTGCAGGTTCTCGTCCTTGCGCTCGGTCGTCTCGATGGTCTTGCCCTCGACCAGCGCGGCTTTCGGCAGCTCGGGCAGGCCGAGCACGCCGGTGGCGAAGCCGGCCACCGCGGCCTCGACGCCCTTCTTCTCCTTGGCGGCCGCCGTCTCCGGCAGGGCCTTGGTGCCGGCCTCGTCGAGCTCGCCGCGCAGGTCGGCGACGAAAGCGCCGGTGAAGCCCTGGACCGCGGCCTTGGGGTCGACCGGGGTCTCGCCCTCCTTGGGGGGCGGCAGCATGTCCTTGCCGAGGACGAACTCGCGGACCTCGGCGACCGACAGGCCGACCTTGATCTTGCCGCCGCCGGCGTCGGTCACGTCGAGCAGGCCCGAGAGGTCGCCCGAGGCCTCGTTGACGCCCTGCGGCGAGGTGGCCTTGAAGCTGAACTTGACGTCGGCCCGCAGCTTGTACGCGCTGGCCTTGTAGCGCAGCTCGGTGCCCGCGGCCTGGTCGGCGGAGCCGCCCGCGGCGTCGGGACCGGCCGTGTCGGCGCCCTTCTTGCAGGCGAGCGGGGACGAGGCCAGGGCGACGAACAGGGCGAACACCGCAGAACGGCGGAGCAGGTGGCGTGGGGTCGACATCGGCGGCAACGCTAACCGCGCGAGCCAGGCGGTGCAACCGGGCCGCAGGCGCACGCCCGTGAAAAAGCTCTGCCCCTCTGCTAAGAAGTCGCCGCCTCATGGTCCTGGCTCTCTTCAAGCGGCTCCTCGGACGCCGGCCGAAAATGCCGCGCGACCAGATCACCCGCATCCCGCGGGCAGTTCGCAAGGCCACCGAGCCGCAAGTCGCGGCCATCCAGGCCGCGCTCGACGAGATCGCCGCGCTGCCGGGGCTCGCCGACATCGCCCTGAACAAGCGCGCCCCCAAGGGCTTCTACGCCGCCGCCGCCCGCTTCGTCGCCGCTTACGACGCCTACGTCGAGGCTGTCGCGAAGCACATGAACTTGGGGTCAGCCGCGCGCCCCGGCACGCCCGAGGGGTTCCGCTGCTGCTACGAGCAGCCGGTCGGCGTCAGCGGCGTCGAGGCGCTGCTGATCTACCGCACGATCCGCCCGTGGCGCGACTTCGCCGACGTCGCCAAGCGCCTGGCCGAGCTCGGTGAGGCGCAGTTCAAGGAGATCCAGCAGCGCCACACCGGCAAGGACCCGGAGAAGATCGCGATGACCGACGCCGCGGTCGAGGACGGCCGGGTGGCGTTCGCCAAACGCGGCGAGCTGTGCCCGCTGCTCGACCCGCAGACCCACCGCTGCCGCGTCTGGGAGGTGCGCCCCAACGTGTGCCGCATGCACTTCGTGGTCAGCGACCCGACCGGCTCCGACGCGCGCGAGCCGGGCTTCGCCAAGGTGGTGGCCCGCAACATCCGCCTTCCGGGGCGCCAGCAAGTGGCGTTGATGCAGATCGAGAAGCGGATGATGCTGGGCGTGGCGCCGTTCCTCAACGCCGGCCAGCTGCAGATGCTGCAGTTCTGCGAGGGGCAGACGATCCCCGAGGTCGGCGAGTCGCCGCCGCGCTTCGCCGCCGACGGCCAGCCAGCCCCCAAGGCCAACCGCAACAACCCCGCCGCCAAGAAATTTCAGAAGGAGCGCGCGCGAGAGCAGCGGCGCGCGACCCACAAGAAGAAGTGAGGCCCGCGGGCCGACCTCCCCGAGGCAGGTCGACCGCGGGCTCGCGCCGCGATGCGAGGCATGTCGCCCTCGCGCGCTGTGATGCGGGGCAGGTCGACTCTCGCGCGCCGTGATGCGGGGCGGGTCGGCCTCGTGCGCCGTGATGCGGGGCCCGGTCGGCCCGTCGCGCGCCGTGATGCGAGGCAGGTCGCCCTCGCGCGGCGTGATGCGAGGGCCGGTCGCCCCCCGCCCGTGACGAGCAGGTCGGCCCTCGCTCGCGCTGCGGTGGCATCGTCTCGCGACGAGAACCTGCACGAGCCCGGGGGCAGGTCCTTCGTTCGCGGCGGATGCGGGGCAGGTCGGCCGTCGCGCGGTGCGAAATCCGCCGGCGCTCTCGCCGTGACGCTAACGACCGGCGAGCCACGCGGCCGGCGAGGTGAGGCGTGAAGCAGAATCAGGGGGAGCGAGTGGAACCCCCTGCTCGGCCCTATGGCGCGGCCGGCGGAGGTTGCGTCCAGCGGTAGCTGACGAAGGCGGTGAGCGTGCCGTTGGCCTCGCCGCACATGAACATCACGTGCTGGTCGGAGGTGTCGCCGGTCAGCGTCACGCGCCCGTCCTTCTCCTCGCGCTGCACCGTGGGCACGATCTTGGCCAGCGCCGCGGCCAAAGGATCGACGCAGTCTTTCAAGGTGGCGCCGGCCGGAAACGCGAACAGAATCTGAGCCGTGAAGCGGCCCTGGTCATCGGTGGGCGAGCGCCCCTTCTTCGTCACCGACGTGCCCGGCAGCAGCGCCGGCGAGAACCATGACGGGTCGGGTACCGACGACGCCGGCGCATTGGTCGAGAACTGCTGTCCCTCCGACGGTGCCGTCGGCGCCGGAGTCGGTGCTGCCGCGGGCGTAGCCGACTTCACAGACTCGGCTGTCGGCTTCGCCTTCGACGCTTCAGGCGACGGACCGCAGGCGACGAGCGCGAGGGTCAGGACGGACAGGGCGCATGGGACAGAGCGCAGGGGCATGCGCGAAAGTGTAGCGGAATCTGTTAGAAGGGAGCCGGTATGAGCGGGCCGTCGGTCAGTGCCACTTCGACGTCGTCATCGCCTCGCGAACAGGCGCAGCCGGTCCGGAACGGGGTCGTCATCGCCTACAGCCACCGGGAGCGCGATCTGCTGGGCGAGCTGCAGGTCCACCTGAAGCCGCTGCAGAAGGCGTGGATGCTCGACCTCTGGGACGACCTGCGCGTGGCCGGAGCCGCCCACGAGCTGCGCCGGGCCCTCGCGGGCGCGCGCGTGACGGTGCTGCTGATCTCACCGGGCTTCCTCGCGTCGGCGTTCATCACCGAGCACCGCCTGCCGGCCGTGCTCGCCGCGCAACAGCACCCGCGCGCCGCCGTGCAGTGCCTCTACATGCGCCCGGCGATGGACGCGTTCGTCGAGTACCAGTTCGCCGACCCGAACGGCCTGCAGCCCAAGAGCGTGCGGATCTCGAGCTTCTACGGGCTCAACGACCCGATGAAGCCGTTGGCCGCGTTCGACCGCCGCGGCCGCGCCGAGATCCTCGCCGCCGCCGCCGACGAGATCATCCGCGCCGCCCACCGCGCCCCGGTGATGAGCGTCGGCGCCTGAGATTCTTGCGCTCGAGCGAGGGGGTCCCGGACTGCGCCGGCATCCTGTGCGCGTGGAGGTTCGGCGCATCGCGTTCGCGCTCGGGCTCAATCCGCCGCGCCCGCTGGCTGCGTCGCCTCTCGCTGCCCGGCAGACAACCACTGTACCGGCCCGCGCTGTCGACCCGCGTTCACCTGTCCCCGGGGACAGGATCGCAGCCCGCATTCCCCGGGCGGCGCCGGCGAACCGCGCGACGCGTGGGTTCGCTCGCGGGGGTGTCGTCGTACGGCGCGGCTTGTGTCGCCTGCGGGCGGCGATCTATCCTCGCGTCGCCGCGTCCGTCTGCGCGCTTCCGCGCGGCAGCTCCTTCCGCATGTTGACCTCGCTGGCGACCTCGTGTTCGCGCGCCCGCTGGTGCGGGGTGGTCGTCGCCGCGGCGCTGGCGGGGCCGATGCGGGTCGCGGCGGCCCCCGAGCCGGCGCCGATCTCCGAGGCCGCCCAGAGCGCCTACGACCGCGGCCTGGCCGAGCGCGACGCCGGCCGCTTTCCTGCGGCCGCGCGCGAGTTCGCGGCCGCCTACGCCCAGATCTCCGTCAGCCAGCGCGAGCTGCGGGCGGCGGTGCTGTTCGACCTGGTCGACGCCCACCGCGGCGCCTACACGGCCGGCGGCGAGCGCCGCGGCAACGAGCACCCGGCCGCGCACCTGTGCGCCGCCGACCGGGCCCTGGCCGACTTCATCGAGACCGAGCAGGAGCGCAAGCGCGGCCGCAAATCGCCCGACATGGTCAAGGCGACCGGGCTGCGCGAGGAGGTCCGGAAGGACTTCATGACGGCCAAGGCCCGCGAGGCCGACCTCGACTGCGCCGCGCTCGAGCTGCCGCGCGTGCTCGAGAAGGAGGAGCCGCCGCCGGCGCCGCCGGCCGATGGCCCGAGCAAGCCGCGCGACCCGAACAAGCTGCTGATCGCCGGCGGCGTGACTGCCGGGGTGGGGCTGGCGCTGGTCGGCCTGATGGTCGGCGGCATGGTCCGCGGCCAGCGCACCGAGGCCGACGGCGCCGCCCTGGTCCAGGCGATGCCGGGGCTGGCGCCCGACGACCCGCAGCTGGCCGAGCTCGAGCGCCGCGGTCGCGGCGACAACGCGATGGCGGTGGTCGGCGGGGTGTTCGGCTCGCTGGCGCTCGGCGCCGGAATTGCCCTGCTGGTGGTCGGGGCGCGCGCGAGGCAGGCGTCCGGGCGACCGGCCACGCCCGAGCCCGCCGCCGTCGCGGTCTGGCCGCTGGCCTCGCCTTCGGGCGGCGGCGCGGCGCTGCGCTGGCGGTTCTGACGGCCGCGCGCGCTCCTGTCTCTCGGGACAGATGAGTCCTGCTTCACCCGCCGCCTGCGAGGATCGCGGCGGGGCGACTTCCGCTATGCTGGGGCGGCCCGATGGCTTCGCGTTCTTTCGGCCCGCGCAGGTCGAGCGGCTCCGGCCGCGGGATGTGGCCCGCCGACGGGCCGGACCCACTGCTCGGCCACACCCTGGCCGACCGCTACAAGCTCGAGCGAGTGATCGGCCACGGCGGCATGGGCACGGTCTACCGCGCCGAGCACGTCGTGATCCGCAAGCCGGTCGCGGTCAAGGTGCTCGACGCGGCCCACAGCGAGCGGCGCACCGAGGTCGACCGGTTCCTGAACGAGGCGCGAGCGGCCTCGAAGATCCGCCACGAGCACGTGGTCGACATCACCGACTTCGGCTCGACCAGCGACGGGCTGGTGTTCCTCGTCATGGAGTATCTCGAGGGCGAGGACCTCTCGAGCACCAGCGCCCGCGAGGGCGCGCTGCCGTGGCGGCGGGCGGCGGCGATCGTGCTGCAGATCGCGGCGGCGCTGGAGGCCGCGCACGCGCAGGGGATCATCCATCGCGACATGAAGCCGGAGAACTGCTTCCGGATCCGCCGCGGCAACGACCCCGACTTCATGAAGGTGCTGGACTTCGGGATCGCCAAGGTGCTCGAGGACAGCGACGTCGAGCGGCCGTCGAGCGCGGCCAGCGGCCTGCTCGGCACGCCCGAGTACGTCGCGCCCGAGCTGATCCGCGGGCTCAAGCCCGACGCGCGCGTCGACATCTACGCCGTCGGGGTGATGTTCTACGACCTGCTGGTCGGCAAGCTGCCGTTCGCCGGCGAGAGCTTCATGTCGACGCTCACCGCCCACTTGATGCAGGTGCCGCCGCCGCCGTCGCAGGCGAAGCCGGGCGCGCAGATCCCCGAGGCAGTCGACACCGTGGTCCTGCGCGCCCTCGCCAAGGACCGCGACCAGCGCTACGACACCATCGGCGAGTTCGCGGCGGCGCTGCGGGCCGCGATCGCCGAGGCCGACGCCGCCCTCGTCCCGCCGCCGCTGCCGGTGCCGCCGCCGCCCGAGCCCGAGCCGGCCGGGATCCGCCCGCGCGTGGCGCTCGCGGCCGGCGCGGCGATCCTGCTGGTGTTCTCGGCTGTCCTTTGGACCATGGCCAAAAGGTTTTATACGAAAGAACAGGTGGCCCCGCCCGCCGCGACCGCGCCCGTGATCGCAGCGGCGCCGGCGGTGGCGCCGGCCGCTGCGGCGATCAACGAGGCGCCGAAGCTCGCGACTCCACCCGTCGTGATGATCAACGAGGCGCCGCCGGTCGCGGCGCCGCCGATCGCGGCGCCGCCGACGGAGGCGGTGAAGCCGGCCCCCGCGCCGCCCCAGGCGCCGGTCGAGGCTGCGGGCGAGACGACGTCCGCGGCCGAGACCGACACGAGCGCCGAGGCCGACGTCGAGCCGGAGCCGGCGGTCCGCAGCGCAGCGCCGAAGAGCCCGAAGATCGGGCCGGCGGCGTTGACTGCGGGCGAGTTTGCGACCGCGATGAACAAGATCGGCGCGCGGGTCAAGCTCGAGTGCTCGCGGTTCTCGCTGCGCAAGATGGAGGTCACGGTGCAGGTGGTGGTGGGGCCCGACGGCGCGGTCAAGAGCGCGGCGCCGACCGGGTCGCAGGAGGGCAGCACTCTCGGCAACTGCGTGGCGCGGGTGGCCAAGACGGCGCTGCTGCGGCCGACGCGGGCCAAGTCGACGCACCGGCACACCTTCACGATGTGATAGCGTCGCGGCGATGAAGCGACTGACGGGCAAGCGGGCGCTGGTCACCGGAGCGACCAGCGGGATCGGGCGGGCCATCGCCCTTCGGTTCGCCGAGGAGGGCGCGAACCTGGCGATCACCGGGCGGCGCCGCGAGCGGCTGAGCGAGACCGCCGAGCGGGCGCGGGTGGCCGGGGCCGAGGTGGTGGCGATCGCCGCCGAGCACACCCGCGGCGAGGACAACGAGCGCGTCGTCAACGAGGCGCTGCAGGGCCTGGGCGGCCTCGACGTGCTGGTCAACGCCGCCGGGGTGATCGGCAACGACTCGATCCTCGACAGCCCGAAGCCCGACGAGTGGCGGCGGATCATGGACGCCAACCTCGAGGCGGTCTACGACCTGACCCGAAGGGCAGCTCCGTCGCTGGTCCACGGCCGCGGGCCGTCGATCGTCAACCTGTCGAGCATCGCCGGCCTGCGCCCGTACCCGACGATCCTGTCGTACTGCGTCAGCAAGGCCGCGCTCGACATGCTGACCCAGTGCCTCGCGCTCGAGCTGGCGCCGCGCGGGGTCCGGGTCAACGCGATCTGCCCGGGCGTGGTCGTCAGCGAGCTGCACACCGCCACCGGGGCGGTCGCCGACTACGCGGCCTTCCTCGAGCGCGCCAAGACGACGCACCCGCTCGGTCGTCCCGGTCAGCCGGAGGAGATCGCAGCGCTGGCGACGTTCCTCGTCAGCGACGAGGCCGGCTGGATCACCGGCGGCCTGCACACGATCGACGGCGGCCGCACGCTGACCTCGTTCCGATGATGTGTCCCCGAGGGCATGTTCTTTTTTTAAAAGAACATGCCCTTCAGGCCAGGTCGATGCCGAGCTTGGCGGCCACTGCGGGATCTGCGACCGGATAGACCTCCTCGCGCGGGGTGACCAGCGCCTCGCGGTCGCCCTCGAACCACACCCGGCGCTGCTCGGCGACGAACGCGGAGATGTCGTCGATCTCGACGATCCACTCGCCCGCGTAGCTGGCGATCGCCGTCCCGCGCAGGCCGAGCTGGATCGCCCGCCGCTCCTGCTTGTCGCCCGACGGCCCGTGGTCGGGGTCCCACTGCAGGCGCACGTCGGAGCGCTTGCCGAGCTGCTCCCACGCCTTGCGCTCGCCGTAGACCTCGGGCACGTGCGTCGAGTGGATCGCCTCGGCCAGCACTTTATCAAAGGCGTCGCGGCGGAGGCGGACGGCCAGAGTCACCTCCTGGCCTTCCTTGGTGCCCCAGCCCGATCGATACATCATCCAGAGAAAATTCGGCTTGATCCACGACATCCGCTCGAGGCTGAACGGGCCGCCGAAGCGCTGGTGCTCGGCGGCGAATCGGCCGATCTCCGGGCGGTAGGCCTGGTAGACGACGATCGTGTCGGCGTCGAACTGCGCCAGGATGTGCCGGCCCCGCTGCGGCCAGCGGGTCTTTTGTGAATAATAGGGTTCGGTGACGAGCTTCATATTGTCTGTATTTCAGGACATGTCCGTCGGGACCTGTCCCTTGTAATGGGAGAACTCCATGTGGACGCGAGCGCCGACGGCGACCATGCGCGCGGTCAGGCCGGGGTCGGCCTCGGCGACGATGCCCATGTCGGGCTTGTCGGCGCGGGCGTGCGGGCGCAGGCCGGCCAGGAGCGGGGCGGCGAACTCTGGGTCGGCGACGCGGAACGGAAAGGCGCCGGGGAAGTCGGGGTTGAACGAGGCGAAGCCGAGGTGGACCGCGCTCGGCTCGGCCGGGTCGACGAGGCGGAGCAGCACGCGCCCGGCAGCGCGCCCGCCCGCGAGCTGCCCGCGCGGGAGGGAGAAGGCGGCCTCGATCGCCGCGTCGTCGGCCGGCTCGATCGCTCGCGTCTCCAGCGATCTCTCGCAAGCGGGCAGGGCGTCGGACTGAGCCCACGCGAAGCGCAGCGCAGTCGAGCGGTAGGCCTCGCGCATGCCGAGGCGCTGGTACAGGCCGACCGCGGGCAGGTTGCCGGGCTTGACGTTGAGGCACCACGTGGCGCACCCGACCGCGCGCAGCTCCGCGGCCGCCGCCCGCAGCATGGCGACCCCGATGCCCTGGCCGCGGCGCTCGGGCGCGACGACGACGTGCCGGATGTAGCCGACGCCGTCGAGGCGCTCGAAGAACAGGTAGCCGACAGCTTCGCCGTCCTGTTCGAAGAGCCAGGTGCCGGGGACGATCTCCGCGGCCCAGTGCGCGGGCGAGGGGATCGGGTCGCCCGTGTCGAGCTCGGGGAAGAGGCGGACGAAGGTCGCGTAGTCGTCGTGGGCCGCGGGCCGGTGCGCGAGGGCCATGCCGCGAGGGTAGCAGGTCGCGTCGCGCCGATCGCAGGGTCGCGGCGAGCAGGGCCCCGTGATCGCGGTGCTCGCCCGCGGGAGGACGGCGGTGTGCTCGCGGGGCGGGACGGTCGTGCTCGGGAAGTCCGGGACCGTTCGCACTCGCGGCGTCGCGGTTCGCACCCCGCGTCGAGGGTACGTTGCGCAGCGGTGAGGCCCCTGGTCCATCGCAGGTTCGCGCCGCGGGCGCGCGTCGCGGGCGAAGGCGGTTGAAATCGCGGGCGCGCGGCACTACGGTCCGGGGTCCGTGTCGGCGCGCGTCCTCTTGCTGGCGATCGGCGTGGCCGCGGGGGCGGCCGGCGAGGCGCGGGCGGCCCCGGCATGGCGGCTGGCGGGCGAGTCGACCCCGGAGGCGCTGGCGCCCGGGCAGCGGGTCAGCGTCCGCGTGGTGCTGCAGAACCTGAGCCGAGAGACATGGTCCGAAGGACAGCAGGACCACCTGTCGTACCACTGGGAGTCCCTCGACGGCGCCGTGATCGTGCGCGACGGGGCGCGCACGCGGCTGCCCTACGCGGTCGGGCCGGGCGAGACGGTGGCGCTGACCGCCGCGCTCCTGGCCCCGGCTGCCGCGGGCCGCTACGTGCTGCGCTGGGCGCTCGTGCGCGAGAACGCCTTCTGGTACGACCCGCCGGTCGGGGGCGGTGACGCGGTCGCGGTCGACGTCGGGCCGGCGCCCGGGACCTGGTCGATCGAGCAGGTCGACGCGCCGCCGGAGCTCGCCGCCGGGGCGCGGGCGACCGCGCGGGTGCGCCTGTGCAACACCGGCGCGAACGCGTGGGCCGACGAGCTCGGCGACGCGCTCAGCTACCACTGGCTCGGCGGCGAGGGCGAGCGGCTCGAGGGCGTGCGCACCTCGCTGCCGGCGCGGGTCGAGCCCGGCGGCTGCGTGGTCCTGCCGGCCGAGCTGCGCGCGCCGGCGCGGCCGGGGTTTTATACGCTGGTGTGGCAGCCGGTCCGCGAGGGCGTCGCCTGGTACGGGCCGGGCAGCGGCGCGGCGACGGCCGAGGTGCGGGTGGGCGCCCCGCGCGACGCGTTCGCGGCCCTGTCGCTGAGCCTGCCGCCGCTGCAGGCCGGGCTGCCGGCGCTGGCCCAGCTCGCGCTCGAGAACCGCGGCGACGAGACATGGCTCCCGGGACAGGGCCTGAAGATCAGCTACGTTTGGACAGGTCCTGAGGGACATGTCCTGGAGGGCATCCGCACTGAGCTGCCGGAGCCGGTGGAGCCGGGCGAGGTGGTGGAGCTCGAGCTGCGGGTGCGCCCGCCCGACGCGCCCGGCAGCTACGAGCTGGCGCCGTGGCTGGTCCGCGAGGGCGAGGCGTGGATCGCCCCCGAACAGGAGCTGGCGGCCGCGGCGACCGTCGGCCCGCCGGCGCTGGCGTGGGAGCTGGTGGCCGCCGACTGGCCGACGCGGCTGGCGGCCTCGGACAGCGACGCCTTCACGGTCACGGTGCGCAACACCGGCGCCGAGGCGTGGTCGCCGGCCGCGGGCGACCGCCTGTCGTACCGTTGGCGCGGCGAGGACGGCACGCCGCTGCAGCACGAAGGCATGCGCACCGAGCTGCCGCACGCGGTCGCCCCCGGCGAGACCGCGACGCTGGCGGTGCGCGTGGCCGGCCCGCCGCGCGCCGGCAGCTACACCCTGGCGCTGGCGATGGTGCGCGAGCAGGTGCGGTGGTTCCCGCCGCCGACCGGCAGTCCTTCGGAACATGTCGTAAAGGTCACATTGCGCGCGGCCTGGTGGCAGTCGGCGCTGGCGCTCGCAACTCTGGCGACGGTGGTGCTGGCGCGGCGCCGGCGGCCCGCGCCCGGCTCGTGGCGGTGGGCCGCGCTCGACCTGATCCCGGCGCTGTGGCTGTGGGCGGCGATGGCGGGGCTCGGCTCCGCGTTCCACGAGCTCGCGGCGATCGATCTGTGGCAGGGCGGCCGCGCGGCCTCGATCAGCGCGGCGGCGGTCCCGGGCCTGTTGGTGCTGCTGGTGCCCGGGCGGCTGCGGCCGTGGCTGGCGTTCGTCCTGTCCCTCGGGACAGCCGTGCTGCTGCTCGCCGATCTGCTGTACATGCACGTGCTCGGGGCGATCGTGCCGGTGCAGGCGCTGATCGGGGCGCACCAGGTCGGGGCCATCGGCGCCAGCGTGCGGGCGCTGCTGCGGCCGGAGTACGCGTGGCTGGCCGCGGCGCCGCTGGCCGGGCTCGTGCTCGCGTGCGCGTGGCCGCGGGCGCGCGCCCAGGCCCGGCCGAGCCCGCGAACGCGCCGACGGGTGACCCTCGCGGGCGCTGCGGCGCTGCTGCTGGCCTCGCTGCCGCTCGCGCTCGGCCTCGGCGGAGCGATGCGCAGCGGCCTCGGCTCGCGCGTGTTCTCCGAGCAGCACAACGCCGGCCGCTTCGGCGTGCTCGGGGCCCATCTGTTCGACGTGGTGCGCACGCTCGCGGGGGCGATCGGCCAGCGCTCGCTGTCGGCGACGGAGCGGGCCGAGATCGCGGCGTTCTTCGCCGAGCGCGACGAGGCCCCGCCGCCCGGGTTCGGCCTGGCGCGCGGGGCCAACCTGCTGGTGATCCAGGCCGAGGCGCTGCAGGGCTGGACGATCGGCGCCAGTGTCGCCGGGCAGGAGATCACGCCGTTTTTGAACCGCCTGCGCGGGCGTGCGCTCTACTACGGCGCGGTGGTCGACATCACCGCCCAGGGTATGACCTCGGACGCGGAGTATGCGATCCTGAATTCACAGTACCCCCTGGGGCAGGGGGCGGTCGCGTTCCTGCGCGCCGGCAACCAGTTCGAGACGGTCGCCCACGCCCTCAAGGCGGCCGGCTACGCGACGCTGTCGGCCCACCCGTTCAAGCGCGGGTTCTGGAACCGCGCGACGCTGCACCCCCGCTACGGCTTCGACCGCTCGCTGTTCGACCGCGAGCTCGGCCCGGGGCCGGTGATCGGCTGGGGCCTGGCCGACGAGGCCTTCTTCGCCCGCATGCTGCCGGAGCTGGCGGCGGCGCCGAAGCCGTTCTTCGCGTTCCTGGTGACGCTCAGCCTGCACCACCCGTACGACGAATTCCCACCCGCCCTGCGCCGGCTGCAGCTCGGCCCGCTCGAGGGCACGAGCCTCGGCAACTATCTTCACGGGATCCACCACCTCGACGCGGCGCTGGCCGAGCTGTTCGCCGGGCTCGAGGCGGCTGGCCTCGCGGACAGCACTGCGGTGGCGATCTACGGCGACCACGACGCCCGCCTGGGGGTGACGCCGGAGATCGCGGCGCTCGCCGGCGAGCCGGCCGGGTCGCCCTCGCTGCGGCTGCGGCTCGAGCGGGTGCCGGGCTTTTTGGTCTTGCCCAAGGGACAGGTGGCCGGCGAGGTCGACGCCGTCGGCAGCCACGTCGACCTGGCGCCGACCTGGCTGCACTACCTCGGCGTGCCGGCGCCGCCCGCCTTCGTCGGCCGACCTCTGGTCCCGGCTCGGGCCGGCCCGGGGGTGGCCGCCCTCCCCGACGGCTCGGCGGTGGGCGACGAGCGCCTGTTTGCGGTCGCCGGGCAGGACATCCCCCCCGGGGGGGCCTGTTTTACGGCCGCCGGGGCCCGTATCGAGCGGGAGGCCTGCACGGGGCTGGTGGAGCGGGCCCGGCGCGCGCTGGCGGTGTCGCGGGCGATCGCCGACCACGACCTCGCCCGCGCGCTCCCTTCGGGGACGGAGCCGGGTCCGTGATAGCCTGAGGCGGAGCGCCGTGAGCTTCGACCTCGCCATCGACGCCGAGCCGGAGGCCGCCGCACCCCAGGGCGACTTCCCCCCGGGCACGATCCTCGTAGACCGTTACCAGGTGCTGCAGGTCCTCGGCCGCGGCGGCATGGGCTCGGTCTATCTCGCCGAGCACGTCGAGGTCGGCCGCAAGGTCGCGATCAAGGTCCTGCTGCCGCAGTGGAGTCAGACCGACTCGATCGTCCGCAGGTTCCGCGCCGAGGCCCGCACCGCGAGCACGATCGGCCATCCGAACATCGTTCAAGTGTTCGACGCCGGCGCGCTGCCCGACCGCCGCCTGTTCCTGGTGATGGAGCACCTCGCCGGCCGCGACCTCGAGGCCGAGCTCATCGAGAACACCACGGTCGAGCCGCCGCGCCGCGCGTGCTCCATCATGCGCCAGATCGCCCTGGCCCTCGGGGCAGGTCACCGCGCCGGCATCGTCCACCGCGACCTCAAGCCGAGCAACATCATGCTCGTGCCGCAGGCCGGCGAAGAGGCCGTCAAGGTGCTCGACTTCGGCATCGCCGCCAACACCGGCCTCATCGTCGCCGGGGCCGAGCGCATCACCAGCCCCGGCTCGCTGATGGGCACGCCCGAGTACATGGCGCCCGAGCAGGCCACCAACATGCCCGCGCGACCGACCTTCGACGTCTACGCGATGGGCGTGATGCTGTTCGAGATGCTGACCGGCGACATCCCGTTCTCGGCCAGCAACGCGTTCGAACTGCTGGCCTTCAAGCTCAACCGCCCGGCGCCCTCGGTCGAGACCCGCCGCCCCGGCCTGCCGGCCGCGCTGGTCCGGCTGATCGCCGACTGCCTCGCCACCGACTCCAACGAGCGCCCGCGCGACGGTGACGCGGTCGCTGCCCGCCTCGACGCGATCTTGCAGGACATGCGGCGCGACTCGCAGAGCCGGCACAAGTCGGGGCCGACCTCGCCGGGCTCGAACTCGCAGCTGCCGCTGCAGGCGACGCTCACGGCCCCGATCCCGTCGGCCGCGGCGTCGCTGACGGCGGCCAAGCCGACGCCCGGGACCACGCTCGCGCCGCTGCGCCGCGAGGCCCCGCGCGGTCGCAACGCGACGATCGTGCTCGCGCTGCTCACCGTGTTGGGTCTCGTCACCGCGGTGTGGCTGCTGCGCGCCGGCCCCGAGACGCCGGCCGAGCTCGCGGCCGTGGTCCCGCCCGCGCCGCCGGTGGTCGATCCTGCACCTGTCCCCAAGGACATCTCGAAGCCCCCGCCCGCGATCGCGCCGCCGCCGACCGATCCGCCCGTGGTCGAGCCGCCGCCGACCGAGCCGACTCCGCCGGTCCCCGAGGGCACGACCGTGAAGCCCACCGCGAAGGCGGGCACGCGCCCCGGCAGCGACGCGCACATGAGCCCACGTTGCCAGCGGGTCCGCACGTCGGCGGAGGAGGCCCGCCGGACCCAGCGCTGGGCGATCTTGCGAGACTATACCCGTCAGCGCGAGTGCTGGGCCTCGAGCGCCGAGGCGCGCAAGCTCGAGACCAAGGCGTTGATGGAGCTCGGTGACTTCACAGGATGCATGTCCGTAGGGAAAGGTCTCAAAGACCAGGAGGCTCAAGGTTGGCTCAAGCTGTGCCAAAAGCGCGTCGGGGGCTGAGCCTCGTCTGCGCCCTGTCCGTCGCCGCGATCCCGTCCGCGCAGGTCCACGCCGCGCCCGCGCAGCCCCAGGCCGCGAAGGCGAGCCCGTCGACCACGACGCCCGCGAGCCCCACCACCGGCGCCGCCGATCCGTCGCTCAACGGGGAGACGATCGCCCGCGCGAGCCTGGCGATCGACACCAACGGGGCCGGCCCCGCGGGCCCCGTGATCCACGAGCGCCTCGACGAGGTCGGCAACCGCCAGCTGCGCCGCGCCGAGGTCCTGCCCGGCCGCGGCCCGCGCGACCCGTGGATCCGCATCATCGTGCGCGCGGTGCCAGGCGAGGAGCCGGGCTACGTGATCGCCTCCGGCCTCTACGTCGGCAGCGACCCGGTCGGCGACAGCGTCCACGAGACCGAGTGCCGTCTGTGCACGGAGGGCGAGGCGGTGGAGCGCGGGACGTCGGAGATCGAGCGCCTGGTCCCGTTCATCCGCGACTTCGCCCAGGCCGAGCGCGAGGCCCGGCTCAAGGCCGCCGCGCCGCCGCCCGAGCTGCCCAAGCCCGAGCCGCCGCCGCCGCCGAAAGGCCTCGGCGGCCGCGGCAAGGCCGGCGTGGCCCTGCTCGCCGTCGGCGGCGTCGGCTTCGTCGTCGGCCTCGGCCTGGCGATCAAGCAGCCGCGCCCCGACCCCGACATGCCGCTCTACTCGATCTCCACCCGCCCCGCCGGCGTGGCCACCCTCAGCATCGGCCTCGCCGCCGCGATCACCGGCGCCGTCCTGCTCGCGCTCGACCGCAAGGCCGCCCAGCGCCGCGTGTCCTGGCTGCCCAGCGTCGGCCGCGGCGCCGCCGGCCTGTCGCTGGCCGGCTCGTTCTGACCGTCGCATCCTAATTGACCTAAGAGACAGGTTGTTCGGAACATGTCCTGGAGAACATTCGCATTCGGGCTCGCCTTCTTCGCCGGGTGCTCGGTCCCCAACGTGAGCCACTGCGGCAACCAGTCCGGCGACGTCAGCTGCGCCGAGCGCGACCCGAACCGGCCGTTCTGCAACCTGTGCGAGGCCAGCAACGACGGCTGCGTGGCCGAGCCGGTGACCGTCGAGGCCTGCCGGCGCGAGTCCGACAGCGGCGCGGTCACGACCACCACCGGGACCCCGTCGACGACGATCCCCACGACCAGCGAGCCGCCGACGACCGGCACGTCGACGACGGCCACGGTCGACACGACCGAGGGGACGACGACGACGACGACGAGCACGAGCACGTCGACGAGCACGAGCACGTCGACGAGCACGAGCACCACCGACGACACGTCGACGACCACGACGACGACGCTCGACACGCTGACGGACACGCTGACGGACACCCTGACCGTCACGCTGACTGACACGACGACCGAGACGACGACCGACGCGACGACCGACACGACGACCATGCCCGGACCGACGTGCGGCAACGACCTCGCCGAGACCGGCGAGACCTGCGACGGCACCGACCTCAAGGGCAAGGAGTGCACGGACTTCCCCAACAACTACGGCGGCGGCGACCTCTCCTGCGCCGCCAACTGCAAGTCCTACAACTTCGCCGGCTGCTGCCGCCTGGCCGGCCAGAGCTGCAACAGCGGCGGCCAGTGCTGCAGCGGGTCCTGCGTGCTGTTCTCGTGCGGGTAGAGGGCGGGCGGGGGCTCTCGAATCCGCCCGCGTCGTCCGCTGCCGCGGCCAGCACGTCGAAGCCGGACGGAAAGTCGGCGCGCGTGAGCTAGGCCGCCGGCGCGTCGCTGCGGCAGGCGCGGCTCGGCGCGATGTCGGCGCTCGCGCGAGCGCATGTCGATTTGCACAGCGTCCTGTCAATCCTCCCCGCGAGGTGACTCGCGTGGCGCAGCGGACATCCGCGAGGACAAATCCCGAGCGCGTCGCCGGATCGAGTTCGTAGACGAGCGGCCCGAGCAAGCCTCGATCAGCGCGCCCGCCGGCTGTCCCACGCCATCCCGGCGGCCGTGATCGCCGCGCCCAGCCCCTCCCAGATCGCGGCGCCGACGAACACCTCCGGAGCTCTACCGGCGGCCATCAGGACGACGAACCCCAGGCACATGGACAGGCGGGCGGCCACCGTGAAGGCGATGAAGCCCGGCCAGGCGAGCGCCACCCCGAGCACGTAGAGGACGCCCATGTTGATCGCCGCGATAGACGTCGTCGCCACGACGGTCGGCGTGTAGTCGCCGGGCCCGCGGTGGTCGACGCGTTCGAAGCCCATCATGTCGAACTGGCTGTCGGGGCTGAGCAGTCCGAGGAGCCCCAGGAGGACGGCCAGCACGCCGAAAACCGCGACGGACCAGCCCGAGAACGAACGAGGGAGTACACGCACGAGGCACCTCCGGGCGGCCGGTCAGGGCGAGCGCGGCAGCGGGGACCGGCCCGGGCTGCTCCGCTGCGCACGACCGCCGCCGTTGCGATTTTACGAATTTACAAAACAGACTCATTCTGTAAAATTGTAAAAGTTGCCTGTGAGCCAGGAAGAGCGCGACCGCGAGCGGCGCCGCGTCATCATCGACGCCGCGCTCGCGTGCTTCCTGCAGTTCGGCTACGCCAAGACGACGCTCGAGGACATCGCCAGGCGGGCCAACCTCTCGCGGCCGCTCCTCTACCAAAAGTTCTCCAACAAGGACGCCATCTTCGCGGCGGCCCACGAGAGCGTGTTCGCGGGCCTCTATCCGCGGGTCGACGAGGTCCTCGCCGGGCGCGGCAGCAAGCAAGCCAAGCTCGCGCGGGTGTGCGAGCTCCTGCTGCTGGGGCCGTGGAAGCTCCTCGAGGGCGCGCCGATGGCGAAGGAGTTCCACGCCGCCTGTGCCACCCTCGCGCCTGCGATCGCCGAGAAGCACGTCAGGAAGCGGCAGTCGATCTTCCACCACATCTTCGGCGACCGGCTCGCGGCCGAGGTGTTCGCCTTCGCGCTGGACGGCCTGACCGTCGACACCCCGAGCCTCGCCGTCTTGCGCAAGCGGCTCGGCGTCCTCGTCGACCGCTTCGCGGCGTGACGGACTCGGCGAGCGTCGCGCGGTTCGGCGTCCTCGTCGAGCGCCGCGGACGTGAAGTCCTCGTCAACCCGTTTCGCGGCTCGCCATCCTCGCCGACAGCTTCGCGGACTGACGCCGCCAGAGTCAGCTCCCGACTGCGATGCGACGCAGTCACGGACCGTCGCCGAGCGGCCGCTGCTTCCGTCAGCTCTCGCCGAGCACCGCCGCCACGTACTCCGTGGGGGGCCGGGTGCGCAGCTCCGCCGCCGTGCCGCGGGCGGTGAGACGGCCGCCCTCGATCACCAGCAGCTCGTCGGCGAGGGCCACGGCGTCGCGCACGTCGTGGCTGACGATCACGCAGATCGCGGCGGCCTCGGCGAGCCAGCCGGCCAGCAGTCGGCGGGCCTGGGCGCGCGCCGACACGTCGAGCGCGGCCAGCGGCTCGTCGAGCAGGAGCAGGGCAGGGCGGGTGATCATCGCCCGCGCCAGGGCGACCCGCTGGGCCTGCCCGCCCGACAGGGCAGCCGGCCGGAGGTCGCCGACCTCGCCGACGCCGAGCCGCTCGAGCCACGCCTGCGCCTCGGCTCGCGCCCGCGCCCGGGCGACCCCGCGGGCCCGCAGCCCGTAGGCGACGTTGTCGCGCGCGCTCATGTGTCCGAACAGACAGTACCCCTGGAACATGACCCCGAGGCCACGTTCTTGCGGGCTCAGGCGCACGTGCGCGGCCGGGCGCTCGAGCGTGCGGCCGGCCAGCACCACCTCGCCGCGCGCGAGCGGGACCAGCCCGGCGAGCGCGTCGACCAGCGTCGACTTGCCGGCCCCGTTGGGCCCGAGCACCGCCACCGTCGCGCCCGGCGCCAGCGCGAACTGCAGCTCGAGCGAGAAAGTGCCGCGCTGCACCGCGATGTCGGCCGTCAGACCTGCGGCCGCAGTCATCGCCGCCGCGCTCCTCCGGCGTCCGCTGCCGGTGCATCGCCGAGCTCGTCGCGCGGGTCCTCCAGCACGAGCTGGTCGTGTACTGCTCGCGTGCTTCTGCGCGCCGCATGCTCGCGCGCGCCTCGCCGCGCGACCTCGTGGTGTACTGCTCGCATGCTTCTGCTGCGCGGCGCATGCTCGAGCGCGCCTCGCCGCGCGACCTCGCCGTGTTCTGCTCGCGTGCTTCTGCGCGCCGCATGCTCGATCGCACCTCGCCGCGCGACCTCGTCGGCATGCTCGCGCGCGCCTCGCCGCGCGACCTCGTGGTGTACTGCTCGCATGCTTCTGCTGCGCGGCGCATGCTCGAGCGCGCCTCGCCGCGCGACCTCGTCGAGCGCCCCGCTCCTGCCTCCGCCCGCGCCGTGCGCCCTCATCCCGCCCCTTTAAAAAAATGCCCGCGCAGGGCGGCGAGGAGGGCCAGGGACACTGCGAGGAGGATCAGGCTGAGGGCCACTGCGCCGTCGGGGCTGTCGTGCAGCGCCTCGTAGACCGCCAGCGGCATCGTCTGGGTGCGGCCCTGGAGGTTGCCGGCGAACGTGATCGTCGCGCCGAATTCTCCGAGGGCGCGAGCCCAGCACAGCGCCAGGCCGGCGATCAGGCTCGGGCGGATCGCGGGCAGCACCACCGTGCCGACGATCCGCAGCCGGCTCGCGCCGAGGGTCGCAGCCGCTTGCTCGAGGCGTGGGTCGAGCCCCCGCAGCGCGCCCTCGACGGTGATCACCAAAAACGGCGCCGCCACGAAGGTGGCCGCCAGCACCGCGGCGCCGGTGGTGTACGGCAAGATGACCCCGAGGCCATGTTCGAGGGCGCCGCCGAGCAAGCCGCGGCGCCCGAACGCGGCCAGCAGGGCCGTCCCCCCGACCACCGGGGGCAGCACCATCGGCAGGGTCACCAGGGCGCGCGCCAGGCCGCGGCCGGGGAACGGCAGCCGCGCCAGCGCGTACGCCAGCGGCAGCCCGAGCAGCAGCGACAGGCCGGCCGCGCACAGCGACACGTACAGCGACAGCCGCAGCGCCGTCTGCACCGACGGCGCCGCCAGCTGCCGCCACAGCTCGGCCGGTGCGACCCGCACCAGGAGCCCGAGCAGCGGCAGGGCGAAGAACACCACCGCCGCGCCGGCGAGCAGGCCGATCGCCAGGTGCGCGTGCCCCGGGCGACCGGGCTTTAAGGACATGTCGTCCAAGACAGGTACCTCGGGACAGCCCGGTCACGGCGGCAGGAAACCGCGCTTGCCGAGCGCCGCGGCCCCGGCCGGGCCGGCGACGCGGTCGACGAAGGCGCCGGCGAGGGCCTGCTGCGGGCTGTCGGCGAGGGCGGCGATCTCGTAGGCCGGCACGACGTCGTCGGCGCCGGCGAAGGCGATCGTGCGCACCTTGCCGGCCAGCTCCTGGGTGATGTCGGTGGCGTAGACGACCCCCGCGTCGGCCTCGCCGCCCGCGACCTTGCCGAGCACCCCGCGAACGTTCTCCTCGTTGGACACCACGTTGGCGAGCGCCGCGTCGCGCACCCCGGCGCGGCTCAGGGCCTCGCGCGCGTAGGCGCCGACCGGGACTGCCTCGCCGGCGAGCACCAGGCGCAGGCCGGGCCGCGTCAGGTCGGCCGGCCCCTGGATCGTCGTGTCGCCGGCGGGCGCGACGATCACCAGGCGGTTCCTGGCGAACACCCGCGCCGGCTGCATGCGGCCCGACGTCGTCGCGCGCTCCATCTGCGCCCGGTCGGCCGAGGCGAACACGTCGGCCGGCGCGCCGGCGACGATCTGCGCCGCCAGGATCTGCGAGCCCGCGAAGTTGAAGACCACGTCGACCTCCGGGTGCTCGGCCTCGAAGCCGGCCTCGAGGTCGGTGAAGGCTTCCTTCAAGGACATGGCCGCAGAGACATGTAGCTCGGTCTTGCCGGCGCCCGGGGAGGACGAGCAGCCGCCGAGCCCGACCGCGGCGAGCAGGACGACGCGGAGCGCGGGACCTCGGAGCCTGGTCATGCCGCGAAGCGTAGCGACGGCGCGCGCCGGCGGGCAAGCGCTTTGTAGGCGCCGCGGAGCCGCGGGCCGGCGACCGTCCGTGACGCGGTCAGGGTCCGCTGCTTCCTGCCGCGGCGTCGTCGCGTGAGGTCGGCGCTCGCCCAGCGCGGACGAAGAGGACGCTTGGGATGCCGACCTCGGCCGACTCGTTCGGCGACCTCGTCCGCGTCACGACGGCGACCTCGCGCTGCCGCATGCGCAAGCAGTCGCCGCCCTGCCGGCCTCAGCCGCGCTCGTCGAGCAGCGCCCGCGCGATCACCAGCTTCTGCACCTCGGTCGCGCCCTCGTAGATCCGGAGCGCGCGGATCTCCCGGTAAAGCCGCTCGGGCACCTGGCCCACGGTCACGCCGAGGCCGCCGAAGCTCTGCACTGCGCGGTCGATGGCGCGTTGCGCCGACTCGGTCGCGTGCATCTTCGCCATCGCCGCCATCTCCGACGTCGCGTGGCCGGCGTCGCGGGCTGCGGCGGCGCGGTAGACCAGCAGCTGCGCCGCCAGCTGTTCGGTCGCCAGGTCGGCGAGGGCGAACTGCAGGCCCTGCTGCTCGGCCAGCGGCTTGCCGAACTGGACCCGGCGCTTCAGGTGGCCGACCGTCTCGGCGAGCGCGCGGTCGGCCAGGCCGAGGGCCGCGGCGCCGACGCTGACGCGGAACACGTCGAGGTTGCCGAGCGCCAGCTTGAGCCCGGCGCCGGGCTCGCCGACGCGGTGGGCGTCGGGCACGAACACTCGCTCGAGCTTGACCGTGCCGATCGGGTGCGGCGCCAGGACGCGGGTGCGGATGACCGAAAGGCCAGGTGCGTCGCCGGCCACGAAGAACGCCGAGAAGCGCGGCTTGCCCTCGCCGGCCTCGCGGGCGAACACCACGTAGCTGTCGGCCAGGCCGGCGTTGCTGATGAAGCACTTGGTGCCCTCGAGCACCACCCCGCCCTCGGCCGGGGTCGCGGTGGTGCGCAGGTTCTTGACGTCGGACCCGGCCTCCGGCTCGGTCAACGCGAACGCGCACACCGTCGCCCCGCTGGCCACGCGCGGCAGGACGTAGCGGCGCAGCGGCTCGCTGGCGGCCAGCGCCAGCGGGTACGAGCCCAGGCCCTGCATCACGAAGGCGGTGTCGAGCGCCCCGCTCTCGCGCGCGAGCCACTGGCGGATCAGGCAGATCGCCGTCGACGACAGGCCGCCCGCGTGGCCTTCCTCGAGCTCGGCGCCGCCGTACGCGGACGGCACCACCCACTCGAGCAGCCCGGCCGTCGCCAGCCGCAGCAGGTAGGTCCGCGCCGCCGCGTCCTCGCCGGCCTCCTCGTCGACCGGCCGGGCCCGCAGGTCGGCCACGAAGGTCGCCAGCGCGTCCTCGAGCGGCCGCCAGCGCGGCCCGTCGAGCAGCCCGAGCGCCCGCTCGGTCACGTAGGGCGTCAGCAGCTGGTTCATCGGGACGTGCCTTTCGAGACGGACCAGGACGGGCCGACGCTCGGGTGAAGGATGTTCATCGGGACATGCTCCTCGGGACAGGGTCCGTCTGCGGGCGATCGGGCGGCGCGCCGGGGGGCGGGGCGGGCTCGGCCTCGACCTCCGCTGCATGTCCCCATGGACATGCCTTTGAAAACATGTGTCTCAGGACATGCTCCTAGCGCCAGCTCGGCGCTCGCTTCTGTTGGCGCGCCCGGTCGGCCTCGGCGAAGTCGGGGTGCTGCATGCAGACCGCCTGGGCCTGGGCCTCGGCCTCGATGGCCGCGGTGAAGTCCATGTCGAGCTCCTGCTGCAGCATCGTCTTGGTCATGCGGGCGGCGAAGTGGGGCCCGTCGGCGATGCGCTTGGCCAGCGCGAACGCGGCGCGGTCGACCGCGTCGCGGTCGGGCTCGTCGTCGACGACCTGGGTGGCCAGGCCGATCTGCGCGCAGCGGTCGGCCGGCACGCGGTCGCCGAGCAGCAGGATCTCGCTGGCGTGGCCGAGGCCGACCACCCGCGGCAGCAGCCAGCTCGCGCCCATGTCGGCGCCCGACAGGCCGACCTGCGGGAACAGGAACGCGAAGAACGAATTCTTGCCCATCACCCGCAGGTCGCTGGCGAGGGCCATCACCGCGCCGGCGCCGGCGGCCACGCGCTTGACGCTGGCGACGATCGGCAGCTTGCAGCGGCGCATGGCGTGGATCAGCTCCCCCGTCATCCGCGTGAACCGCAACAGCCCCTCGGTGTCGCGCTCGAACAGCCGGGTGATGATGTCGTCGACGTCGCCGCCGGCGCAGAACGCCCGCCCCGCGCCCTGCAGCACCAGCGCCCGCGCCCCGCCCTCCGCGTGCGCGCGGCGGTCGACCACCGTGAACAGGTCGGTGAGCTCGCGGTAGACCTGGAACGTCAGCGCGTTGAAGCGGTCGGGCCGCGTCAAGGTGATGACCCCGACGCGCTCGCGCTCCTCGTACGAAAAGCTCTCGGGCCGCGGCAGCGGCAGGTCGCGCAGGTCGGGGTCGGCGGGGCGGGTCACGGAAGCTCTGGTAGCACGGCGAGGCCCTGGATCTCCACCTTCGCCCGCGGTTCGAGCAGCGCCGCGACCTCGACCAGCGCCATCGCCGGGTAGTGGCGCCCCATCAGCTCGCGGTACGCGGCGCCGACGGCGGCCAGCTCGGCGATGTACTCGCGCTTGTCGGTCACGTAGACCGTCAGCGAGATCACGTGCTCCGGCCGCCCGCCCGCCGCCGTCACCACCGCGACCACGTTGGCCAGCGCCTGGCGGAATTGCGCCGCGAACGCGTCGGACACCAGCTGCTCGCGCGCGTCCCAGGCGATCATGCCGGCGATCGCCAGCAGCTCGCCGCGGGCCGCCATGCCGTTGCTGTAGCCCCGCGGCCGCGGCCAGCCGTCGGGGAGGATCGCGCGCGCGTGGACCGGGGCCTCGTCCGTCATCACTCCGGAGCTTCGCACGCGCTCCACAAATCCTCCATCCTTCGCCGCGGCCGGGCTGCTACCGTCGAACGAGAGCCCGCGCATGTCGACCCGTGAACGCAGCGCCCCCGCGGTCCTCGTGGTCGAGGACGACCCCGCGATCGCCGCCGGCATCGTGCGCGGGCTCAAGGGCGCGGGCTTCGACGTCGAGCTCGCGCACGACGGCCGCCGCGGCGCCGAGCTGGCGCTGGCGCGCCCGTTCGACCTCGTGGTCCTCGACCTCATGCTGCCCGAGCTCGGCGGCTTCGAGGTGCTCGAGCTGTGGCGCGGCCGGCTGTCGACCCCGGTGATCGTGCTGAGCGCTCGCACCGAGCTCGACGCCCGCCTGCAGGCCTTCGCCGGCGGCGCCGTCGACTACCTGCCCAAGCCGTTCTGGATCGAGGAGCTGCTGGCCCGCGTGCGCGCCCGCCTGCGCCTGCCCGACGCGGCCGCGCCGACGCGCACCTTCGGCTGGGACGGCGCGCTGCTCGACCTCGACGCCCGCACCGTCACCCTCGCCGGCGAACCGCTCGGCCTCACCGCCCACGAGTTCAACGTCCTCTTGTACCTGGTCGAAAGGCCAGCTCGTGCGATCACCCGGCGCCAGCTGGCCGAGGCCGCGCTGCCGGCCGGCGGCGACCGCAGCGAGCGGACGGTCGATTCGCACGTGGCCCGGATCCGCCGCAAGCTCGGCCCGGCGGGCGCGCGGATCGCCACGGTGTGGGGCATCGGCTACCGCTTCGACGCGCCGGAGCCGGCATGACCCGGATCTTGCGCGGCCTGTCCGGCCGCGTGTTCCTGGCCGCGGCGATCTGCGCCGGCCTCAGCGTCGCCCTCGTCGCGGTGGTGATGCCGTCGCTGTTCATCGAGCAGGCGATCAGGCGGATCGGCGCGCTCGCGCCCCAGCTCGACGCGATCTCGCTGGCCCAGTGCGAGCGCGACCCGGCCGCCTTCACCGCGCAGCACGGGCCGGAGCTCGAGCTCAACGTCTACGACGGCGACACCCTCGCGCCCGCGGTCTCCGGCGCCCCGCCGCTCGACCCGCAGCTGCTCGCGCGCCTGCAGGCCGGCGAGGCCGCGCCGACGCGCATGTACTTCTTCATCGACCCGTGGGGCGGCGCCAGCCTGCGCCGCGCCGCCGACCACGGCCCGTGCGCGCTGGTCCAGCTGCGCTGGAAGCTCAGCACCTCCGAGCGCCGCTACGCGCTGCTGATCATCTTCGGCCTGCTCGCCTTCAGCGTCGCCCTCACCGTCGGCCTCGCCAGCTTCTTCGCGGTGCGACCGATCGCCCTGCGCCTCGAGAAGCTGCGCCGCGCCACCGAGCAGGTCGGTCACGCCGCCGGCTACGCCTCCGCCGGCGACCCCGCGCGCGACGACCTCGGCCAGCTCTCGGCCCTGCTCGACCAGGCCCACGCGCGGATCGCCGCCGACGCCGCGCGCATGGAGGCCCGCCATCGCGCGCTCGAGCAGCACCTCGCCAACATCGCCCACGACCTGCGCACGCCGCTGGCGTCGCTGCAGATCGCGCTCGAGCAGCTGGCCGGAGGCGCGCGCCCGGCCGACGATCAGGGCCTGGTCCGCGGCTCCATCGGCGACGTCGTCTACATGGGCTCGCTGATCGACAACCTCTACCTCGCGTGCCGCCTGCAGGAGGGCGCCGACCCGCTGCACGGCGACCTGCGCGTGGATCTGTGCGCCGTCGTCGACCGCGTCACTCGTCGCTTCGCCGCGCTCGGCCGCACCCGCGGCATCGAGGTCCACGGCGCCCGCCCCGACGCCGCGCTGTGGGCCCGCTGCAACCCGGCGATGGCCGAGCAGGCGCTGGCCAACCTGGTCCACAACGCAGTGGCCCACGGCGACCCCGGCGGCCACGTGGCGATCCTGCTCGAAGAGACAGGTGCCGATTCGTTCAGCCTCACCGTCGTCGACGACGGTCCCGGCGTGCCCCCGGCCGACCTGCCGAAGATCGGCGAGCGGACGTTCCGTACCGACGAGGCCCGCCGCCGCGACCCGAAGGGCGGGGGCCTGGGCCTGGCGATCTCGCAAGAAGTGTGCAGCCGCGCCGGCTTCGTCCTGACCCTCGCCCGCGAGCAGCCCCGCGGCCTGCGAGCGACGATCCACGGCCCCGTCAGCGCCCCGCCGCGGGTCTCCACACTCTCTCCACAACTTGAGTGCTGAACTCGAAGCCATGCAGCGCATCACCGCGATCTTCCCGCTCGGCCTCCTCCTCGTCGCGTGCGGCGACGTCTCCGGCACCAGCGACGGCGGCAGCGACACGGCCGGCAGCTCGACCACCGGCGAGGCCGCGGCGGTCACCTACTGGCGCGACGTCAAGGCGGTCCTCGACGCCAAGTGCGTCGGCTGTCACAGCCCCGGCAACCTCGCCCCGTTCTCGCTCGCCTCGTACGCCGACGCCAGCGCGGTCGCCAGCGCCCTGCCGGCCTCGCTGATGGCCGGCACCATGCCCCCGTGGCCGCCCGACGCCGCCTGCGGCACCTACCTCCACGACCGCTCGATCGACGACGATACGCGCCAGGTCGTGCTCGACTGGGTCGAGCTCGGCGCGCCCGAGGGCGACCCCGCCGACGCGCCTCCGCCCGCACAGGCGCCCGAGCCGATCGAGTTCGACATCGACCTCCAGCTGCCCGAGCCCTACACCCCGACGATCGCGCCCGACGAGTACCGCTGCTTCCTGATGCCCTGGCCCGAAGACCAGGAGACCTTCGTGACCGCGCTCAGCGTGACGCCCGGCGAGCGGCAGATCGTGCATCACGTGATCGCCTTCGCCATCCCGCCCGAGCAGGCGGAGGCCTACCGCGCGCTCGACGAGGCCGACCCCGACCCCGGCTACCTGTGCTACGGCGGCCCGAGCGGCGGCAAGATCAACGACGGCCGCGTGCCCTGGCTCGGCGCCTGGGTCCCCGGCGGCGCCCCGGGCGACATGCCCGAAGGGACAGGCATCAAGGTGCAGCCGGGCTCCCTCGTCGCGGTGCAGATGCACTACCACACCTACCCGGGCGCGGGGCCCGATCAGTCGCGGATCCAGATCCGCACCGCCGCGAGCGTCGACCGGGTCGCGGTGATGATGCCGTTCACCAACCCGGCGTGGGTCCAGGGCAGCGAGCCGATGCTGATCCCCGCGGGCGAGGCCAGCGTCGTCCACAGCTTCGCCGCCGACGTCAGCAACTACCTCCCGCTGCTGTTCCCCGACGGCGGGCTTGCAGCCGGCGATCCCTTCGTCGTCCACGCCGCCGCGCTGCACATGCACACCCGCGGCGTGCGCGGCTCGCTGGCCATCACCGGCGGTCAGGACACCTGCCTTCTCGACATCCCGCGCTGGGACTTCAATTGGCAGGGCAGCTACCAGCTCACCGCCCCGGTGACGGTGCGCCCCGGCGATCAACTGCGCCTGGAGTGCGAGTGGGACAACACCGCCGCCAACCAGCCGGTCGAAGACGGGGTGCAGCAGCAAGCCAAGGACATCCTGTGGGGCGAGGGCACCGGCGACGAGATGTGCCTCGGCATCGTCTACGTCACCGGCAGCTGACTGCGGCGCCGACGAGCTGTTCGGAGGGACATGACTTCATGGACATGTCCGAAAGAACCTACTCGGCGTAGACCATCGCGCGCGTCATCCCGCCGTCGACCACGAAGTCCTGGCCGGTGACGAAGCCGGCGCGGTCCGACAACAGGAAAGCGACCATCGCCGCGACGTCGTCGGGCCGGCCGACCCGGCCCACGGGGTGCTGCGCGTGGTCGATCGGTCGCAGCGGCGGCGGCTCGGGGCGGCCCGGCCCGCGCTCTTCGCGGGTGTCGATCCACCCCGGGCTGACGCAGTTGACGCGGACCGCGGGGCCCAGGCTGCGCGCCAGCGCGTGCGTCAGCGCGACCAGCCCGCCCTTGCTGGCGGCGTACGCCTCGGTGTCGGGCTCGGACTGGTGCGCGCGCGTCGACGCGACGTTGACGATCGCCCCGCGCGTCGCCTGAAGGTGCGGCGCCGCGTGCTTGCAGCACAGCATCGGCCCGGTGAGGTTGACCGCCAGCACCCGCTCCCAGCGGGCCAGCGGCAGCGCCGTCAGCGGCCCGGCGTGAGGGTCGGCGACTGCCGCGTTGTTGACCAGAGCGTCGAGGCGACCGAGCCGCGTCAACGCCTCGGCGACCGCGGCCGCGACCTCGGCCTCGCGGCTCAGGTCGGCCTGCACGAACCATGCGGCGTCCGCTCGCGCGAGGGTCTGAAGCGCGTCCTCGCCGGCCTCGCGGTCGACGTCGACGAGGACCACGCGGTAGCCGTCGGCCAGCAGCGCGCGGGCGATCGCCCGCCCGATCCCGCGGCCCGCTCCGGTGACGATGGCGCCGCGCGTGGAGGGTGAAGAGTTCATGGCCCTGCATATCACTGCCCGCGCCCGCTGCCAGCGGCATCGGCGGCCCGCCGCGGCAGCGTCCGGGCGTCGCCGAAAGCTCGGGCGCGTCCGCTGCAGCCCGGCGCCACGACTTGCGAGCCGAGGCCGCAGCGGAGCCTCCGGGCGTCGCCGAGAGCTCGGCGGTCCGCTGCACCTCGTGCTTGGCCGGAGAGACCGCGCCTTGGATGCGGGTATCCTCCGTCGCGTGACGATCACCAAGACGCTGCTCAAGCGGATCCTCCGCGAAGTCGACGGCCTCGACGTCTTCGCCGCGGTCGACGACGCCGCGCTCGCCGAGTTCTCGCCGCGCGACGAGGGCGAGGGCTACGGCTTCGTGTACTGGAGTCGCGCGGCCGACCAGGCCTTCGACAACAAGGGCGCGCTGATCCGGTCCTTGCCGATGTGGTGGGGCACCTCGCGCGCCGAGCTGCAGACGGCCTTCGCGCGGCGCAAGCTGGTCGTGCGCATCGACGAGAGCGAGGCCAAGCGCGATGACTACGCCGAGCACGGCACGCTCGTCCTCAGCCCGCGCTCCGAGGCGGCGACCTCCGATCTCGTGAAGCTCATCGAAGTGTTCGCCGCGCTCGCCAAGCGCAAGGTGATCGCCCTCGCGTGCGCCGGCTCGACGCAGAGCGCGGGCTGGGAGATCGTCGCCGAGCGCGAGCGCGACCCGGAGCAGACCGCCGTGTTCTGGCACGAGCAGTCGCACGACGCCTTCGACGCGGTCGGGCGCTTGACCTCGAAGCTCCACCTGTACTGGCGCGGCGACGCCGGGCGCGTGTGCGACGCCCTGGTCGAGGCCGGCTTCGCGGTCGAGCGGCCGAAGTCGGAGAATCAGTCGATCGTGGTCCGGCCGACGAAGAGCCCGGCGCCTGACATCGAGCGCTTCGCCGACGCGCTGGCCGCCAACCCGGTCGCCGCCGCGGCCAAGCCCGCTCGCAAGCCGCGGGCCTCCGCGGGGCCGTTCGCGCCGCTGCACCGCTACCGCGGGCCGGACCGCACCAAGCCGATCCACCGCCTGCGCTTCGACCCGAGCGGCACCTGGCTGGTGGTCGCGCAGTCGCCCAACTACGGCGGCCCCGATCACCTGCTGAGCCGCGTCGACGTCGCTACCGGCGAGCGCCAGCGGACCTTCGCGCCGGAGTGCGACGCGTGGGAGTGCGGCGGCATCGACTTCCTGCCCGACGGCCGCATGGTCTTCAGCCTGCAGGACCAGGGCGTGCGCGTGTGGGTGTGGGAGCCGGACGGCGACGTCGAGCGCGAGCTCATGTGCGAGAAGTACTCGCACACGTCGAGCGTCTCGCTCTCGAGCGTCGACGCGGCCGGCACGACCGTCGCGGTGCCGACCGCCACCGGCGTCTCGCTGCGCACTGTCGCTTCGCCCGGCGCCAAGGAGTGGTCCGAGCGCGCGCGCGTCGGCGGGCCGCCCACCGACACCTATTCGCTGGCGCTGCTGTCTCCCGACGGCCGGCACGTCCTCTGGGGCGACTTCGGCGGCAGGGAGTTTCGCTGGGTCGACGTCGAGAGCGGACGCAAGCTGTGGAAGGCGCATCCGCTCGGCGTCCCGTGGGGCGGCGGGGCCACGGACGAGGTGCGCTTCGATCCTGCAGGCGAGCACCTGGTCGCGCTGTGCCGGATGAGCGGTTGGTCGGCCGAGGCGCAGTCGCTGCGGAGCTACGCGCTCGCCACCGGCAAGCCCGCCCACGCCGCGCTCGAGAAAGCGAGCCAGGGCGTGACGACCTTCGCCTTCCACCCCGACGGCGCCCGCGTGGCGATCGGCAAGCTCGACGGCCAGGTCGTGCTGCTCGCCTATCCGGGCGGCGAGGTCCTGGCCAGCCAGAAGGTGCTCGACAAGACGGGCCGTGTCACCGCGATCGCCTTCGACCCCGCCGGCGCGCGCATGGTCGTGGGCTCGGAGAAGGGCGAGATCGCCGTGCTCGCAGTGCCCGCGCGCGCGTGACGGGCGGCGAGTATCCGCCGCGGACCGAGGACTCGCCGTCATTGTCGAGAAGGGGCGTGTGCAGCTCTGGCCGTCGTTCACATGCCCCACCAACTGCTCCAGAGGACCTGTGCCATCGAAGCCGACGACGCCGGAGACGCAATGACACCGCGAGAGCACCTGCACCACGTGGTGCTTCGTCCACGCCCTCCCGCTTCCGCTCGGCTCAGCGTCGGCGACCCGGCACGCGCTCGGCCTGGGCGATGCTCTTCACGGTGAGCCCCGGCAAACACTCTCCATCGCGGGAGCAGACGAGGGCGCGTGCGTGCAACCAGCGGGTGCGTCGGCGGATGCTCTCTTGCAGGACTCCGGTCCCGATACTCTCCCGCTGACGCCTCACCTTGACCGGGCCAGCAAGCCCGGCGTGCTCGATCCACAACACGACCCAAACATTCCCCTTCTCAACGGAGAGCGCGAGCCGGGCCTGCTTCCAGTCCGGATCTCGAGCTGCTCGCGCCGCTCCGATGAGCCCCGCCACGGTATCGCGAACCTTGGCGCCGACAAGCTCGGCCAACCTTTCACCGCTGTTCTCGACCTTGTCGCGCGTCGAGCCGCGGTCTTCACTCGTGCGATAGTCCTTTACTTCGATAAAAAAGAGGTTGGGCTTGCCGGCTCGCACACCGACGAAGTCGACGCCGTGCGAACCGGGGACCCAATCGCGCAGCGTCAGGAACACCGACTCCGTGTCCCACTGGCGAGCGATCGTCCAGGTCGCATCGAAGGTGAAGTCGAGGTCTTCCTCGCGAAAAGTTCGGGCCGGATCGGTCATGACTTCTTCGCGGCCTTCTTCTTCGCGGCCAGCTTCTTCGCGGACTGCTTCTTCGCGGACTGCTGTCTCGGCGGTCGTTCGGCCGACGCCTTCCTCGTTCGGACCTTGTTGGGCGCCCGGCGCGCTGGAGTCGTCGTAGAGGCCCTGCGGACCGGTTTTCCGGACGGCTTTGCTGGGGGCGCTTCGCCTGTCATGTCGCGCCACGAATAGGCACGTTCGTCGTCGTAGTAGCTCGCGAACTCGTCGAGGATGGCGTTGTGTTCGATGTCGGCGAGCGTAGCGCCGGTCTCGACCTCGACCGCAGCGGCTGATTTCGGTCGATACAGCGAGAAAAAGCGGATCGGGACCGCCGACTCGAGCGCGTGCTCGGCCGGTTGTGAAAGGCGGTGCAACAACAAGAAGTCGTGGCTGGCCAGGAACACCTGCACGCCCGCGCGTGCGAGCGCGCGCACGAACTCGACCACCTGCACCACGAGCCGCGGGTTCAGGCTGGCCTCGGGCTCGTCCCAGAACAATACAGTGTCGCGTGTCAGCGAACCGTTCGCGACCAGATAGGCGAGGCCGGCGATCTTCCGCAGCCCTTCGGCGAGCAGGTGGGCCTCCGTCTCGGCGTCGCCTTGTTGGACGTAGAAGCGATCGCCCTTCAGCAATACTTTCCCGCCCAGGATCTTCTCCAACGGTGCGAGCAGGTCGCGAACGGCTTCTGCACGAGCTCCCCTGAGCGGGGCTGCCCCGAGGGCTTTGCAGATGTCGTAGTGCGTCTCGTCGAAGTCGAGCTCGCGGCTCTCGTAGGCCGCCACAAAGCCCTTGTACATCGCCAGGACTTCGCGGGGCGGGACGAACAAGGTGGGTTGCGAGCGCAGGCTAGAGACCACCGACAAGTAGTCGGCGCCCCGCTGCTTGCAGCGCATTTCCAGCCCTTCGCCACCAACAGCGAGGAGCTGGAGCGCCCAAAATTTTTCGCTGCGACGGATCAATCGATGGAGTTCGTGCGAATCCGGGCGAAAAACCGTCGCGATTTTGATGAAATACCGGGCTTCAGGGCGGATCTCGCTGGTCGGTGCGGTCTTCTTGAACTCCGCAACCTCTGCGGCCCCACGCAGCGCCACGTACATCGCCTTGAGCACGTGCGACTTCCCCGTCCCGTTCTCGCCCATGAGCACGTTGATCCCCGGGCAGAACTCGAAGCTGGCCTGCTTGAAGACCGTGAAGTCCGTGAGCTGGAGGCGGGCGATGGGCATGAACGCCGGGCAGCATGCCACCGACATCCGGGCCTGTCACGGGACCGAGCCTGGGGAGCGACTCATGCGGCCGTTCGCTCGCTCTCGGCGAGATACGCGGGCGCCTCGAGCGGAACTCAGGCGCGCTCAGCCTCCGCTCGACGCTCCCGTCGACGTCCAGCAGTCGGTCTCGCAGGCCTCGCACTCGACCCGGCAGTCCTCGAGCTTTTTAAAGGGCACCACCTCACCGCCGCACGTGCCGTAATCGAACGACTTGCACGTCATCGACGTCGGGTCGAAGTAGTAGCCGACGAACATGTTGTCGCACTCGGTGGCCTTCGGCTCGAGCGCGCACGGGCCGACGGGGCCGCCGGTGGTGGTGGTGGTCGCGGTCTCGCCCGCGGTCTCGCTCGTCTGCGGGCCGCAGGCGAGCGCGGCGCAAGCGAGCAGGGCTGCGCGGATGTTCGGGTCCTCATGCCTATGTCCTTCGAGCCAGGTAATAAGGAAGGGGCGGGGCCGCGCGGGGCCGCGCATGCCTTCACGACAGGTTGAGCGAGTAGCCGAGGGTCATCGGGTTGCCGTCGCTGGTCTTGTTGAACTTCCAGCCCTTGGCCTTCTCCTCGATGCAGGAGGTGATGCTGGCCTCCTTGATCGTGCTCGTGTCGGTGAACTTGATCGCGGACACCGAGCCGTCGCCGGCCACCGTGACGTCGAGGGCGAGCTTGCCCGCCAGGTCGGGCTTCGCCTCCTTGGCCTGGGCGAAGCAATCGGCGACGTCGCCCTGCCTGGCCTGCATCGCCTCCTCGAAGGTGTCGGCGGTGAGAGGCTCTTCGCTGGCGCCGTCCGACCCGCCGCCTCCGTTGCTGCCCCCGCCCTCGCCTGCGGCTGCATCACCGCCGCCGGCGCCGTCGGGGGGCGTGGTCGCTTCCTTCTTGCAGCTCGGCAGGGCGACGAGGGTGGCGAGAGAGAGCGCGAGGGTCCACGAGGTCCGCTGGTTCATGTCAACGCTTTTATCACGGCCCGAGGGGAGGATCTCGGCGCGATCTGTACCTGCAAGGATGTGCCCCTCGGGTCAGTCGACTTTTACGGGGATGTCCCGATCGCGGGCGCGGGATCGAGCGCTTCACCTGTCCAAATAGACAGCCCAGGCGCGACGGTGACAGTTGAAAGCGCTCGACCCTTCGCGGCATGCTCCGGCCTCCTCTCTCGGGAGCAGGCGATGGCCCTCGAACTCAGCCTCGATGATATCCGCCGCGCGTGGGACAGCCGGGACCCGGAACTGTCCACCTTGATCGTGAGCCTCGCCAACGCGGCCGACCCGCGACCGGACAAGCCGCCGCGAGAAGGCGCGCTGACCTACGCGACCTTCACCCAGCAGCTGACGAGCTGGAAGTTCACGCGCTCCAAGCCGCAGGAGCGGGCCCGCTACCGCATCGACAGCATGCGCGCGCTCGAGGCCAAGGACGCCGAGACCCCGCTGCCGCCGCGGCTGCGCCTGCACGAGGTGCTGCTCGACCTGTGGCAGCGGTCCGGCGGCGCCTACGAGCGGGCCGCGCTGCTCGACGCGATCCAGAAGGTCCCGCTGCGCTGGGGCCCGTGGCGCGGGCTCAAGCAGATCTTCAAGGAGGCCGAGGCCAAGGGCGACGTCGAGATCCTCGGCGCGCTCGCGGTCCGCTTCGACCACGCGTACGCGACCAAGCAGCGCAAGGTCGGCGAGATTTCGCGGCACACGCTCGGCTACCTGGTGCGGCGGGCGTGGCGATACCTGCGGCGCCTCGGCGAGGCCGCGGCCCCGGCCTACGTCGACGCGGCGGCGGCGGTGCTGCGCCACTACGAGGACAGCACCACGTGGCAGAACACGTGGGTCTACAACCACATCCTCCATCACGAGACGAAGAAGTACACGCGGCGCAACTTCAAGCTGTACCGCTCGGGCGCGCCGCAGCTGAACGAGCGGGCCTTCGCCGAGCTGTGGCGGCGGACCCCGCGGCCGGTGCTGCAGCTGCTCGAGCGGGCGCGCTCGGAGCAGGTGCGCAAGTTCGCGGTGCAGGCGCTGAAGACCGACTTCCGCGCCAACCTGCGCGAGGTCGAGGCGCCGTGGGCGGCGCGGCTGATCGCGGTCGGCTCGGCGACGGTCGACGAGTTCGTGATCTGGCTGCTGAGCAACGTGCCGAAGTTCGACCAGGGCAGCTTCCGCGAGCTCGGCCTGCACGAGCCGGTGCTGCAGCTGCTCGACTCGCGCGCCGACGCGGCCCGCGCCTACGCGGCCAACTACGCCCGCACCCACGCCCGCGACCTGGCGCTCGACCGCCTGATCTTGCTGGCCAACAACAGCAACGCCGAGGTGCGCAAGCTGGTCGCCGACCTGCTCGGCGACCGTGATCCGCGCAAGGACATCGGCCTCGACGCGTGGGGTCGCCTGCTCGGCACGCAGCACGGCCACGACCTCGCGGTCACCGCCCTGAGGAAGCACTTCAGCGCGCGCGAGCTGACGCCGGCGTGGTTCACCGACCGCCTGCTCGACAGCCGGCAGAAGGTGTTCGCGTTCGCCTCCGACCTGCTGACGAAGGTCCACACCTACAAGTCGCTCGGCGCCGAGTACTTCCGCGACCTGCTCGACGACCCGCGGATCTCCGCCAACGCGACGAACTTCGCTCTGGATGCGCTGTCGCGCTTCCCCGGCGAGGAGCTCGGCAAGGACTTCCTCGCGCGCATGGTCCTGCACCCGTACGCGCGCCAGACCCTGCTGAAGTGGATCTCCGAGGAGAAGATCAAGGCGGAGGACATCGACGCCGGGTTCTGGCGCGCGGTCGCGTTCCAGCCGACCTGGGACGCGGACAAGTGGATCGCCGAGCTCATCGCCAGCGGCCGCCCGTGGGCCCGCGAGCTCAAGTTCGAGGAGGGCCTCGCCGCCACCGCGCTCGGCTTCCTCAGCGACGTGCGCCGGTTCCGGCCGAGCCAGCTCGGCTTCGACTGGCTGATGCAGCTGGCGCTGCGGCCCGAGGCGCAGTACCGGGGCTTCGCCCTCGAATACATGACGAAGGCGCTGGTGCCCGCCGACTTCGCGCCGAAGCAGGAGGAGGCGCCGAAGGCCGAGGCCAAGGGCGCGAGCAAGGCGATCGACCTCGGCGGCAAGACCTTCCTCTTCACCGGCAAGCTGGCGACGATGAAGCGCGACGACGCCGAGGAGAAGGTCACCACGGCCAAGGGCAAGAACGCCGGCAGCGTGACGGCCAAGCTCGACTACCTCGTGATCGGCGACGACGGCTCGCCGCTGTACGGCCAGGGCCGCAAGGGCAGCAAGCAGGTCGCGGCCGAGAAGCTGGTCGAGAAGGGCGCGCCGATCAAGATCATCTCCGAGACCGCGTTCTTGCAGATGCTGGCCGGCGAGCAGCGCAGCTTCAGCGGCGACTCGGTGCAGGCCGGCTGCGAGCGGCTGTGGGAGATGGCCACCGGCCCCGGCCCGGCCGACGCGCCGCAGGCCGACTTCGCCCGCCAGTACATCCGCCGCCACCACCCCGACATCAGCCTCGCGCTCACCGATCGCCCCGTCGATCCGGGCGCCGAGATCCCGGCCGAGTTCCTGTCGTGGGCCCGCGTCAAGCCGCTGCTCACCGACAGCCGCGCGCCGGTGCGTCAGTTCGGCCTCGACCTCGCGCGCTGGGAGCTGGCCCGCTGGTCGCCGCCGCTGTCCGAGCTGCTCGGCGTGGTCGAGTCGGCCTACTCCGAGGTCCGCGAGTTCATCGCCAAGGCCCTGTTCGCCGAGGACAACGCCGACAACAAGCGCTTCCGCATCGACCCGACCACGCTGACGCCGGCCGCGGTCTACCCGTTCTGCGAGTCGCTGATCCCCGAGGTGCGGGCGATCGGCATGGGCCTGGTCCGTCGTGACGCTCGCCTGGCGATCCCCGAGGAGCTGTTCCGCCTGAGCGAGAGCCCCGACCGCCACGTCGTCGCCTTCGTGGTGCGGACGATCTGGCACCTCTACCGCGACCGCGGCATCACCGACGGCTGGAAGCCGGCGCCGCGGCCCGAGCAGAAGGCCGCGCCGGGGCCGAAGCCGAGCGCCAGCGCGACGACCAAGAAGGCGGAGATCGAGCCGCCCGAGGGTCCGGGCGCGCCGGCGCGACCGAGCGGGTTGCCGGCGCCGGGCGAGGCGCTGCGCGACTTCATGCGCCGCCTGCTGTTCACGATCCCGCCGACCAAGCCGAGCGCGGAGGCCAAGCAGGCCGACGCCGAGGACGTGGCGGCGCCGGTCGAACATGCCCCGAAGGCCAGGAAGCTGCGGCCGCTGCCGGCGCGCAAGGCCAAGCTGGCGCTGGTCGAGGCGATGCGCGACCTGGCCGAGGCCGACGCCGTGTTCGCGGCGCTGGCCGGGCCGGTGCTGGTCGAATTCATGGGCTCGCGCGGCGCCAGCGAGCGCGCGGCCTGCCTGGTCGCCCTCGCCCGCGTCGGCGCCGCTCACCCTGACCTCAAGCTCTCGCCGGAGGCCGCCTGATGTCGACGCCCGTCACCGATCGCTTCACGAACGACAAGTACACGCAGATCCGCGGCGACCTCAAGGCGATCCTCGCCCACGGCGTCCAGCTGCTGATCGCGGCGGTCCACCCCGAGGGCCAGGCGACCGCGCTGTACCGGCTGAACCTCGACACCGGCGAGCTGGTGGTCGGCGACCTGCCGGCCGGCGGCGTCGCGCTCGCGGCCGACGACGGCCACGTGTTCGTCGCCGGCAGCGACGGCCAGGTCTACAAGGCCGGCCTCGACAAGGGCGAGCCGAAGCCGCTCGGCCCGGTGTTCGACCCGCCGCCGGTCGCCCTCGCCCCGGCCGCGAACGGCCGCCTCGCGGTGGTCGCCGGCAAGCAGCTCGTCATCCTCGCCAAGAAGGACGGCAAGGAGCTGCAGCGCATCGAGCTCAGCGAGTTCGCCACGACGATCGCCTCCGACCCGTCGGGCACCTGGCTGGTGGTCGGCAGCGACCGCGGCACCCTGAGCGTGTTCGACTGCGAGAACAAGGAGGCGTTCTACGCCGGCGAGTCGAAGAAGCTGCACGAGGGCGCGGTCACTGCCCTGTGCTTCGAGCCCGACGAGCTGCGGGTGATGTCGTCCGCGGTCGACCACAAGCTGCTGCTCACGCACGTGCGCGGCGACCTCGACCCCGAGGACCGCTCGGGCAAGAACGGCCACGGCGACAAGACGACCGCGATCGTCAACGGCACCGGCGACCGCTTCTACACCTCCGGCCTCGACTCGCAGATCAAGGCGTGGGTCCGCGGCGCCGGCCAGCGCAAGCCGGCCGCCCAAAAGGAGGGCCTGGCCAAGGTCGTGGCACTCGCGCTCGGCCAGTACAAGGGCAAGGAGCACCTGGTCGCCGCGTGCATCGACAACACGCTGCGGCTGTTCCCGATCGACGCCGAGGGCAAGCTCGGCGACCGCGAGCTGGTCTACTACGGCGCGCACCAGTGGGCCGAGTACGAGCTCAAGCGCCGCGACCCCAAGCTGCGCGAGGCGGCGCTGCGCGCCCTGGCCGGCTGGAACGACGCCAAGTCGCTCGAGACTCTGGCGCAGCGCGTCAGCAGCGACGACGACCACGGCCTCAAGGTGCTGGCGACCTCGCTGCTCGGCGAGTCGGGCAGCCCGCGGGCGATCAAGCTGCTCGAGCCGCTGCTGCGCGCCGGCGAGGACGCCGTCCGCCTGGCGGCCCTCAGTGGCCTGCTCAAGCTCGAGGGCGCCGACTCCCTGCGGATCTTCGACCTCGCGCTGGCCGTCGGCAAGCGCGACATCGGCACCGCGGCGATCACCGCCCTGACCGGGCTCGCGCGCAAGGACGACCTCGCGTTCACGCGCCTGGTCACCGCGCTGTCGGGCCAGCCCCGCGAGGTCCGCGTCGCCGCCCTGGCCGCGCTCGAGGACCTTCACGACGCCAGCTCGCCGGAGGCCGAGCTCATCGCCCTGCGCGCGACCCAGGCCGACATCCGCCGCACCGCGCTGATCCGCTTCTACCAGCGCGACATGCTGGCGCTGCCGGAGGTCCAGGCGGCGCTGCGCCGCTTCTCCGCCGACACCGACGCGGGCGTGCGCCAGGCGGCGTTCCTGATCTCGCTGCTGGCCCGGCCCAAGCTGGCCGCCGCGCTGCGCTGCCGCGACAAGCAGCTGCACCGCCAGCTGCACGACATCGAGACCGCGCGCTCGCCGGTCGACGAGGTCAAGGCGGCCGCCGCCGAGGCCGCTGCCGGAGCTGGCTCTTCGGGCAAGTCCAAAGAGACAGGTTCCAAGGGCAAGGTCGAGGACGAGCTGCCGAAGCCGAAGCAGGTCGCGCTGTCCGAGCTCGACGAGGCCGACAAGCGGCCGCTGCTCGAGGCGATGGCGAGCCGCGCGCTCGACACCTGCCTGGCCGGCGCGGCCGCGCTGGCCTCGCTGCAGGACCCGCGGGCCCTCGGCACGCTGCTGCAGCTGAGCCGCGAGAGCACGCCGTCGGTGCGGGTCGACACCTGCAAGGCGCTGGCCGAGCTGGGTGACCCGCGCGGCGGTGCGCGCCTGCGGCTGATGCTGCGCGACGGCGACGCCAGCGTGCGCGACGCGGCCTTCACCGCGCTCGCCGGGCTGGAGGACGGCGGCCCGCTGGCGGTCGCCGAGGCCGGCCTGTACGCCGAGCACGAGGACGTGCGCCGGCGCGGCCTCGACCTGCTGATCAAGCAGATCAAGAAGGCCAAGTCCAAGGAGGACCCGAAGGCGATCGGCCTGCTCGAGCGAGCCCTGGGCGACGCCGGCAAGACGGTCCGCAGCGAGGCCTTCAAGGCCGCGCTGAGCCTCGAGGTCGGCGGCGGCGGGGCGGGCAGCCTGCGCTTCGTCCTCAAGAGCATCCACGCCGACGTGCGCCGCGAGGTGCTCAACGAGGTGATGGGCCAGATCTCCCAGTCGTGGGCCTGGCCGCTGCTGCTCGAGCTGTTCGGCGACGCCGACCCGAGCCTGCGCAAGGACGCCTTCGAGTTCGCGCTCAAGCGGACCAAGGGCATCGGCGCCGAGCCGCTGTCGGTCGCGCTCGCGGGCCGGTGGATCGACCTGCGCGTCGAGGCGGTCAAGGTGCTGGCCAAGCGCAAGGCGCCCGGCACCCACGAGCTGCTGGTCAAGGCGATCGACGACGAGGACGAGGCGGTCCGCCAGCTCGCAGTCGACGCGCTGCTGACCGGCGAGGGCGAGGAGGCGCTGCCGGCCGCGCTGACCAGCAAGTACCCCGACGTGGTCGTGCGGGCCGCCTGCGCCCTGGCTGTCCACGGGGACAGCTCGGTGCGCGCGCCGCTGCAGGCGATGGTCGAGGCGCCCGAGCCGGAGGTGCCGGCGCTGCGGGCCAAGTGGCTCGATCGCGTGGTACGGGCGCTCGGCGGCCTGGCCGAGCTCGGCGATCCGACGCCGAGCCACGCGGTGCTGCCGCTGCTGCAGCACAAGGAGGCGCAGATCCGCCGCGCCGCCGCGACCGCGCTGTCGTGGATGGCCCGGCCCGACAACGCCAACGCAGTGTTCGCGCTGCAGGCCGCGCTGCAGCACTCGGACCCCGCGGTCCAGAGCGAGGCCGCGCTCGGCCTGGCGTTCATCGGCGACCCGGCCGGCGCCTCGCTGATCTTCACCCCCGGCAAGGCCGCGCCGCCGCCGGCGCAGGCGCTGCTCGCCGCGCTGGCGCTCGGCAACGAGGACCTGCTGGTCTCGTTCCTCGACTCGAACGACGAGAAGATCCAGAGCCGCGCGCTGCTCTTGCTGATGATGCGCGAGATGGTCGAGGGCGACGGCGTGCCCGACCGCTGCCTCGCCGCCCTGGCGTCGGCTCACCCGCGCGTGCGCCTGCTCGCCGCGCAGGCGCTCGAGAGCTTCGGCGACGACGCCGCGTTCTCGAAGTTCGTCACCGACCTGTTCAACGACCGCGGCGAGGGTCGGGCCAAGTGGACCTTCCCCGAGGCGAGCGTGCACGCGCTGGCCGAGCTGGCGACGTTCGGCGACAGCCGCTCGAACCCGCAGCTCAAGGTCCGCGCGGCGCGGCTGCTCGAGGCGCTGCAGGAGGACAAGCAGGAGTCGCTCGACCGCGTGTGGGCCGTGTTCAGCAAGCGGTTCCACCGCGCGCTGGCGGCGGCCAAGCAGCAGGCGAGCCAGAAGGTCGCGGCCAAGCTGGCCTACGCGCCGGAGGAGCTGCGGCAGATCGTGTTCGGCGCCTACGCGGCGCTGTCGCGCCTGCCCGGCGGTTCGGCCGAGACGCGCATCCGCCAGACCGCGCTGTCGCGGGTGCTGGCGCTGGCCGGCTACAAGTCGCAGAAGCCCGGCGCGCCGGAGCACGTCGCCGCGGCCGTCTCGGTGCTGGTCCCCGCGCTCGGCGACGCCCAGGGCTCGATCCGCCGCCAGGCCTTCGACGGCCTCAAGGGCCTCGGCGTCGACAACACCACCCTCGCCGCCGAGGCGCTGGCCACCGGCCAGAGCGACACCGGCTCGTGGGGCCTCGGCCTGCTGTCGCAGGAGGGCGGCGCCGCGGCCGGCCTCAAGGTGCTCGAGGAGACGCTGCTGCAGCGCGACGACGGCCTCGAGCAGGAGGCCGCCAAGCTGCTGGCCGAAAAGAAGAGCGGGGTCCGCCCCGGCTCGCCCGAGGCCGAGAGCGAGGCTGGCCAAAAGGCCAGGCGCGACGCGTGGGTGTTCGTGCACACCCTGTCGCTCGGCGCCCGCGCCGAGAAGCTGCGGCTGGCCGCGGTCCAGGGCCTGGCCACCAACTACGAGCCCGAGGGCAAGGGCGCCGCGGCCAAGGCGCTGCGCGTCGCGCTGACCTCGAAGTACCGCGCGGTCCGCTTCGCCGCGGCGCTGCAGCTGGCCACGCACAAGGACGCGGCCGCGTTCGACGTGCTGGTCGAGATGCTGCGCTCCGACCAGGCCAACGAGCAGAGCGAGGCGATCCGCGCGCTGCAGCGGCTCGGTGACGGGCGCGCCGCGCAGGCGTTCCTCGACCGCATCGACCGCGACCCGGCCGGCACCGCCCGCGTCGACAACCTGCTGCAGGCCGCCGCCGGCTTCCGCCAGGTCGCCGATGTCCCGCGGATCCTCGCCCACGTCGACAACCCCAAGCGCCGCGCCGCCGCCTTCGGCGCGCTGCTCGTGATCTCCGGTTACGACCAGCGCATCGAAGACCCGGAGGACGCCGGCCCGCAGAGCCCGACGTCCCTCCGCGACGCCGGCCTCGACGACGACGACGACGATGATTTCGACGACGACGACGACGACGACGACGACGACGATGTCAGCAGCGACGACGACGACGACGACGACGACGACGACGTGAGCTCCGGCCCGCGGGTCGCCGACTGGGAGTCGAAGCAGTTCGCGCGCCACGACGCGGTGCTGGTCCAGATCGCCGAGGCCGCGCGCCGGCTGTCCGACGACCGCACCCTGCAGACGGTCCTGCCGGCGCTTCGCTGGGCCCGCGGCAAGGAGGTCGACGCCAGCCTCGCGCCGCTGTGGACCTACCCGAAGCCGGAGATCGCCAGCCGCGCGGCCGAGGCGATCGGCTGGCGCCTGCGCAAGCGGTCAGGTCCGGCCGAGCCCATGCTCGCGGCGCTCAAGTCGAGCGACCCGACGGTCTCGTTCCTCGCCGCCGAGGGGCTCGCGCTCGGCGGTCGCGGCGAGGGCAGCAGCGTCCTGCTGACCAGCGTCGACCTGCAGCCCGACCTCGACCTGCGCCGGCGCGCCGTGCGGGCGCTCGGGGCTCTGGCCGACATCCGCGCGCTCGACACCCTGCTGCGGCTCGTGTCCGACGAGGGCCACGCGCTGCAGGAGGAGGCCGCCGAGGCGCTCGGCCACATGGGCAAGGGCGCCGAGGCCCAGCCGGGTCAGCCGCAGCGGATCTTCGGGATCCTCACGCGCCTGGCCAAGGGGACAGGTGGCGTCGCCCGCCGGGCCCTGACCGGCCTGCGCTACTTCGGCACCCGCGAGGCCTGGGACCTGATCCGCGGCCGCGTCGAGGACCCCGATCCGGGCGTGCGCCAGACCGTCGCCGCGCTGCTCGAGCATTGCGCCGACCCGACCACCGCGGATCTCTTGACCGCGCGGCTCGGCGAGGAGCGGCAGAGCGCCGTCGCCCAGGCGCTGGCCTACAGCCTGCGCAAGCACCACGGGCCCGACTCGCTCGAGCCCGACTACGCGATGGTGCTGAGCTACCACGCCCCGCTCGAGCGCGAGCTGCTGAGCCGCCTGCGCGACCGCGGCGACGTGGTCCGGCTGTTCTCGCTGCTGCCGAAGCTGCGCCGCCAGGACCTCTACATGGGGCCGCTGGTGCAGATCCTGACCAACCGCGACCCGCTGCCGATCGACGCCGCGGCGCCGCACCTGTCGCTGGCGCACCCGCGCACGGCGATGGTCGCGGCCCAGGTGATCGGCCGCGCCGGCGCCAAGGCGGCCAAGCACAAGGACGCGCTGATCGCCGCGACGAAGGCCTACCGCGAGGCCTGGCTGGCCGAGTACCGGCGCCTGGTCCACGGCGAGTCGCACCGCCTCGGCGAGCTCGAGGGCCCGTACCTCGCGCTGCTGTGGGCCTGCGCCCGCCTCGACGTCGGCGGCGACGAGCTGGTCGCGGCCGTCTCGCTGGCGGCCGACGGCACCGCTCATGCTGCGCACGGCCGCAAGATCCGCCGCCAGGCGGTCATCGAGCTGGCCGCGGGGGCAGGCGGCGCCGCCGGCGAGAAGGCCCTCAAGGCCGTGCTCGGCGGCAGCGACGGCGAGCTGCGCACGCTGGCCGCCGCGGGCCTCAGCCAGCGCAAGGGCGACGTGGCCCCGCTGGCCGCGACGGTGCTCGACGACGCCGACCCGCTGGCGCGCCTGCTGTCCCAGGGGGCAGACAAGGCCCAGCCCGCGCTGCGCGGGTCCGCCGGCGACGTGCACCGCCAGGGCGTGGTCCTGACCTGGCTGGTCAAGCTGGGCGACGTGGCCGGGCTGACGAAGGCGCTGGCCGACAAGAACGCCAGCGAGACGGCCCGCCTCGGCCTGGTCGAGGCGCTGGGCCAGATCGGCGACGACGCGGCGTTCGAGGCGCTGCGCAAGGTCGGAGCCGACGAGCAGGAAGACGAGGAGCTGCGCAAGGCGGCCTGGCGCGCGCTCAGGCGGGCGAAGCGGATCAAGGCCGCCGCCGCCTCGCCGAAGGTCCGCCGTAGCCGCTGGGAGGTGTCGCTGTGAGCGAGGAAACCAAGGAACCCGAGTCGAGCAAGCCCGAGGAGCAGCTCAGCGACCCGCGGACGCCGGTCCGCCTCGGCTACGCCGGCGCCAGCCAGCTCGAGGCCGGCGAGAGCACGTCGAAGCTGCAGATCTTCGCCAACACCGAGCGCCCGCCGGTGCGGGCCGAGGGCGCGCTCAAGCAGCCGCTGCTGGTGCGCGAGGCGTTGTCGGCGCTGTACGAGGTCGTCAGCTCGGACTTCCGCTATGTCCCGAAGGACAGGACCGCGTACCTCGCCTACATGCGGCTGAAGAAGCAGACCGCCGGGCAGAGCGCGTGGCAGGCCCAGCAGGCCTACTTCGACTGGCTGGCGCGCAACGACCCGTCGGCGTGGGTGGTGCTCGACCCGGTCGTCACCGTGCACCCCGACAAGCTGCTGTTCGAGGTGTTCTCCAAGGACGAGGGCGCCTACGCGCAGATGGCGATCGACTGGTCGGCCATCGAGCGCAGCGGCGAGCTGCAGCACGGCACCACCAACATCGACTTCAGCAAGGCGCTGTTCGACGGGGTGCAGCGGGTCCGCAGCTACCGCGAGACCCGGTTGACGATCGGCACCGACGCGGTCAGCGTCGCCAGCGACGCCGCGCGCCCGCCGGTGATCGAGAAGTCGATCCAGCTGCCCGACAGCTGGCTGCGCGGGTTCTTGCAGGTGCAAGCAGCGGCGACGCTGCCGACCACGGCGGTGCGCATCGCCGCGATCGACCTCTACAACGTGCTGCGCCACCTGCGGCTCAACGCCGACAAGAAGCAGGGCGGCCGCGGCGTCCGCGTCGAGCTGGTGCCCGGCGAGCCGCCGCGGCTGGTGCTCGAGCCGTGGGAGCTGGTGCTCGCCACCAGCGCCGGGCCGTTCACCGGCCGCCAGCCGGCGCTGGTGCGGATCTGGGGCCGCCGGCGACTCGGCCTGCTGCGCCGCCTGCTGCCGTTCGTCGAGACCGTCGACATCCACCTGCTCGGCTCCGGCCTGCCCAGCTTCTACGTGCTGCGCGCCGGCCCGGTCACCTTCACCCTCGGCCTGTCGGGCTTCACCTCGGCCAACTGGTCGCAGGCGGTCGGCTTCGACCAGCTGCTGCCGCGCGACCGCAACGAAGAGGCGGCCGCGGTGCTGTCGGCGGTGCTGAAGAAGCTCGGCGAGGTGTGGGTAGCCTCCGCGGACGAGCTGGCGAAGGCGACCAAGAAGCCGATCGCCGACGTGCGCGCGGCGCTGCAGAAGGCCTGCCAGCACGGCCAGGTGATGTACGACCTGTCCGAGGACCGCTACCGCTACCGCCCGTTGCTCGGCGGCGCGATCGACCTCGGTCGCCTGGTCTACCGCAACCCGCGCGAGAAGGTGGCGCACGACCTCGTGGCCAAGGGCGCGGTCAAGATCGCCAGCGAGAACCGGATCTACGGCGTCGGCCTCGAGCTGACCGGCAAGGTCACCGTCACCGCCGACCGCCGCGACTACCGGCCGCAGCTGACGCTCGACGACGACGGCCGCGTGCGCGGGGCCGAGTGCACCTGCGCGTTCTACCGCAAGCACAAGCTGAAGGAGGGCCCGTGCGCCCACCTGATCGCGCTGCGGATCGCCCAGGCGCAGGAAGAGGAGCGCCGCCGCCAGGCCCGCGGCAGCGAGCGCGGGACGATCACGCTCGAGACCCGCACCTACGCGCGCCGCTTGCCGGTGACGACGGGTGCGACGGGCGAGTCGGAGGAGATCGTGCAGCTCTCGCTCGACCGCCAGCGCCTGCGGATCCGCTGGGGCCCGCGCGGGTCGAAGCTGCGGGTCCAGAACTTCGTGTTCGGCTCGGTCGCCGAGGCGCGAGCGGCCTTCTTCGAGCGCGTCGACGACCTCGAGGCGCGCGGGTTTCTCGACGGGAGCGCGGGGTAGACCATCATGGCGAATACCAACCGCATTGATTACAGCCGCATGCTCGAGACCTGGCGGGCCGTCGAGTCCGCCGGCGGCCGCGACAAGTACATCGAGGCTCAGCTCAAGGAGAAGGGCTATCTGGTCGAGCGCAAGCCGACCGACAGCATGAGCAAGGCCGAGCTCGAGCGCTACAAGAAGTCGCTGAAGGAGGAGGCGGCCGAGAAGCGCCGCCTGGCCAAGGAGGCGTGGCTCGCCTACAAGGCCTCGCACCTGGTCCACCTCGGCGAGGGCGTGTTCTGGAACGACCAGCTCGACCACGACAAGTGGGACCTGCCCGGCGCCGAGGAGCGCCAGGCGGAGAACGAGCTGCCGAAGCTCGACAAGCCCAAGGAGCTGGCCGAGGCGCTCGGCGTCAGCATCGCCGAGCTGCGCCGCCTGGCGTACCACCGCGACGCGGCGACGAAGCTCAACTACTACCGCTTCGAGATCCCCAAGCGCGACGGCAGCAAGCGCGCGATCTGGGCCCCGCACCGCACGCTCAAGGCGGCGCAGCGGTGGATCTTGCGCGAGGTGGTGGAGCGCCTGCCGGTCCACGGCGCGGCCCACGGGTTCCTCCACGGCCGCTCGACCGCCACCAACGCGGCCGTCCACCGCGACTCGCAGATCCTGCTGAAGGTCGACCTCAAGGACTTCTTCCCCACGGTGACGCTGCCGCGGGTCAAGGGCGTGTTCCGCAAGGCCGGCTACCGCGAGCAGATCGCGACCCTGCTGGCGCTGCTGTGCACCGAGGCGCCGCGCCACGTCGCCGACGTCGAGGGCACGACCTACTACCTGTCCCTCGGGCCACGTTGCCTGCCGCAGGGCGCACCGACCAGCCCCGCGATCACCAACACCCTGTGCCTGCGCCTCGACCGGCGCCTGCAAGGCCTGGCGAAGAAGCTCGGCTGGCGCTACACGCGTTACGCCGACGACCTGACGTTCAGCCTGCCGAACGACCACAAGGGCAAGCCCCGCGTCGGCGGTTTGCTCGGCGGGATCTCGATCATCGCCGCCGCCGAGGGCTTCACGGTCCACCCCGACAAGACCCGCGTGCACCGCTCCGGCGGCCGCCAGCAGGTCACCGGCCTGGTCGTGAACGGCAAGCAGGGCCCCCGCGTGACCCGCGAGTTCAAGCGCGAGGTCCGGGCCGCCGTCCACAACCTGGCCCACGGCAAGCCGCTCAAGGACGGCGAGACCCTGTCGAGCCTGGCCGGCCGGATCGCCTACATCTACATGACCGACAAGAAGCTCGGCAAACAGCTGCTCGCCGCGCTCGACCGCGTGTGACCGACCAGGCTCGCCGCGCTCGCGCGCGCCGGGCCGAGTCTCGACCTCCGCCGCCTCGGCTCGCGCCCGGGCGGCGGTCGACGTCGCGGGCCAGGACTTCGCGGCGCGCACGACATGTCCTCGGGGACATGTCGTTCGTCCGGCCGGCAGTCTCTGCTCGCAGCGGAGCGATTCGTGACCTGTCCTTCGGGGCAGGCCGGGTGAGCGGCTATCAGCCCTCGATGGCGACCTCTCGGCCCGGAGCTCGTCGATTCGGCGCGGGCGCTCGCGGAGCGACCCGTTACCTGTCCTTCGGGGCAGGCCGAGCCGGCCGCCTGCCAGGCCTCGATAGCGAACGCCTCGCCCTGGGACCCGTAGATTCGGAGCGGGGCGCTCGTGGAGCGACTCTTGCTCTGTCCTTCGGGTCAGGCCGAGTGGGCCGCTTGCCAGCCCTCGATCGCGCGGACCTCGGGCGCGAACGCCTCGGCGCGGACCTTGTAGATGGCGAGCGCCTTGTCGGCCAGCTCGCGCGCCTCGGAGGCTGCGGCGGGGTCGGCGGCCAGCGCCTTCGCCAGGCTGAATTGCGTCGTGGCGAGGTCGGGGTGATCGGCGTCGAAGTCGGCGAGCGCGAGGGAAGCGGCGCGGCGCAGGTGAGACAGGGCCTCGTCGCGGCGGCCCTGGGCCAGCGCCACCTCGCCGAGCAGCCGCAGCGTCGCCACGATCTCCGGGCTCGACTCGCCCTGCACGCGCTCGTACAGCGCGAGCGCCTGCTGCAGCGGCTCGCTCGCCTCGCCGGCGAGGCCGAGGCGCAGCTTGGCGTCGCCGGTCGCGCGCGCCGCGTCGGCACACAGCACCGCGAGGTCGACGGTCGCCTCCCCGCAGCTGGCGGACACGCGGTCGAACTGCGCCAGCGCCTCGAGCGGGCGATCGCCGTGGAGCAGCCACATCTCGCCGAAGCGCATGTGGGCGATGAGGGCTTCGGGATGGCCGGCGCCGAAGTCACGCTCCAGGCGCGCCGTGATGTCCTCGTAGATCGCCTGCGCCCGCCGTGGGTCGGCGTGAGCGGCGACGTCGCCGAGTCCGAACAGGGGGTCGCGCGCGTGCGGGGTGCCGGCGCCGGCGATCGTCTCGAACAGCTTCTCCGCCTCGGAGAACAATTGTTCGGCCCGCGCGAGGTCGCGGCGCTGCAGCGCCAGGAGTCCGAGCTCCGTGAGCCCCAGCGGGAAGCTCAAGCCGCGCTGGAGGCTCGTGCTCTCGGCGAACAACGCGGCCGCGGCTGCGAGCTTGCCCTGGCGGCGCTTGACGCTGCCGAGGCTGAGCGCGATGCCGACGTGAATCGGGTGCGTCGGCCCGAGGCGAGCCGCGGTCAGGCCCAGCGCGCGCTCGTAGTACGACTCGGCGGCGCGGCGGTTGCCGAGGTGCATCTCGAGGTAACCGAGGTTGCTGAGGGTGAACGCGTTGAGCAGCGAGTCGCCGTGGCCGGCGTGCTCGCGCGAGGTGACTGCCGCGAGCATGCGCGTCCGCCCCTCGGCGTAGTCACCGGCCATCACGTAGACCGCGCCGAGGTTGTTCTCGAACTCGGCGGACAGCGCGACGTCGTCCTGCACGCGGAGGTGCAGCGCCCGCGCGAGGTCGAGGTCTCGCAGCGCCTCGGCCGGCTGGTTCATGCGCGTGGCCTGGAGGAACATCCGCTTCGACACCGCCTGCGCGGCGGTGCGGGCGTCGTCGGCGGCGACTGCGGTCCACAGCGCCTGGCTGAAGGACGCCGCGGCCGCGGGGTAGTCGCTGGCCTCCATCTGCAAGCTGCCCTGACGCAGCATCAGCTCGCCGCGCAGGGGTGCGTAGTCGATCGCCGCCGCCTCCGCCGCCGCGGGCGCGAGCGTGGCGAGCCCGGCGTGATAGCGGCCGGCGTACTCCTGGGCGGCCGCCCGCGCCAGCGTCTCGCGCACCGCCTGCACCCGCACGCGGGCGCGCGGATCTTCGGGCGGCGCGACCTCGGCGGTGAGCGCGGCGACATCGCCGCAGCCTTCGACGGGCGGCAGGCTCGACAGCGCCTGCATCGCCTTCTCCATCACCTCGGCGTCGGCCGAGACCAGAGTGTCGACGAGACCGGCGAAGCCGGCGCGGCGCTGGTCGAGGCAGGCGGTGCGCAGGTCGAACAGGTTGTCCGACTGGTGGCCCGAGGCGTGGGTCGTACACGCCTCGCCGCGCATGGCGACCCACGCGCTCGCGTAGGCCTCGAGCTGGGGCTGTACTTTGGACCAGGTGTCGGCCGCGTACGGCACGCCGGTCGCCGACATGGCCGAACGGACAGCCTCGCTGCGCTCCCCGTTCCACACCCCCGCGAGCTCCTCCCCGGCGGACTGGCAGAGCGGGGCCGCCGCGGCCGGCTGCTGCAGCGCCGCCGCGCCGAAGCCGGCGACGCCGACGAACCCGGCGAACGCGGTCGAGGCGAACAGGCGCCGGCGCCGGGCCTCGGGGTCGCGCTCGAGCTCGGCCAGCAGCTCCGCCATCGACGCGAAGCGGCGGTCGACCGCGACCGACAGCCCGCGCTGCAGGGCCTTGAAGATCCGCGAAGGCACCCGCGAGCCCGAAGGCGGCGGCGCCACGCGGCCGAGGATCGCGTCGCCGATCAGGCTCGCCAGCGAGTCGGTCGAGAACGGGTGGCGCTTGTACACGCCCTCGTACAGCGAGATACAGAACGCGAACTGATCGCTGGCGGCGCTGGCCGGGCGGCCCTCGTGCTGCTCCGGGGCCATGTACGCCGGCGTCCCCATGATCGCGCCGGTCTGCGTCAGCGGCACCATCAGCGCGTGGCCGACCGACTCGCCGCTCTTCGCGGTGATCGCCAGGTCCTCGCTGCCGGCGTGTTCCACCGCGCGGGCGAGGCCGAAGTCGAGGACCTTGACCGAGCCGTCGTCGCCGACGAGCACGTTGTGCGGCTTGAAGTCGCGGTGGATGATGCCGGCCGCGTGCGCCGCCTGCAGGCCTAGGCCCGCCTGTCCGAACACCGCCAGGACCTCGCGCCACGAGCGTGCGCGCCGGCGCATCCACGCGTCGAGGCTCATGCCGCGGACGAACTCCATCGCCACGAACACCTGGTCCTCGTAGTCGCCGACCTCGTGGACGGTGACGATGTTGGGGTGCGACAGGCGGGCCATCGCCTGCGCCTCGCGCATGAGCCGTTGGCGGCCGGAGTCGTCGCTGCGGGTGGCCTCGCCGCGCAGGACCTTGACGGCGACCTTGCGCTCGAGCTTGTCGTCGTAGGCGGTGTAGACCACGCCCATGCCGCCCTCGCCGAGGCGGTCGAGCACGGTGAAGCGGCCGATCTTGATCGGCGTGCTGCGGCCGCGGAACAGCTTGCCCTTGATCAGGGCCTTCATCCGCAGCTCGTCGCCGCTGTCGGCCATGAGCCGCGGCATCGGCTTGTCGCCGAGCGGCGCGTCCGAGCCGTGGGTCTCGTGCATGCCGATGTCGACGGCCGGCGGGCTCGGGACCTCGTCGCCTGCGGTCGACTCGCCGATGCGGGTCTCCTCGAACGCGATCCTCGCCCGCGAGCGCATCGGCGGGGCGGACAGGTGCCCGTCCGCCGAGATGGCCGTCTGCTCGAGGCTGATGTCCTTGTCGGCGGTCAAGATGGGGACGCGGCGGAGAGGGACCATCTCCCCGTTTCAGTGACGCCCGGGCCTCCGGCAATTGCGCCGAACTGCGAGCGCGATCGGCGCGACCCGACGGGCGCGACCCCGATGATAACCCCTACCGCGGCTTCAGAGCCGTGCGCAAATGCTGGGCCCAGCTGTCGAGGTCGGTCACCGTGCTCTGCAAGAGCTGAGGGGTGTCGGCGAGCGCCTCGAGCTGGGCCTCGAGCAACTGCTTGGCCCGGCGGATCCGCGTGCGGGCCGTGCCCTCGGGGACCTCGAGCACGTCGGCGATCTCCTTGGCCGTCATCTGCTCCCAGTAATACAGCTCCAAGATGAGCTGTGATTCGAGCGGGATGTGGCGGAGCGCCTGCAGCAGCAGCCGGGTCTCCTGCGCTTGCGCCATCAGGGTCGTCGGCGTCGGGCCGAGGTCCTCGACCGAGTTCTCGTCGGGCTGGAAGCGCTCGCCGTCGCGCCGCTTGCCGCGGTAGTGCTCGTAGAGCACGTTGCGCGCGATACCGTACAAATAGCAGTGGAAGCTGGTGCCCTCGCGCATCCGCGACTTTGTTTCCAGCAAGATCAGGAACGTGCGCTGGATGAGGTCCGCAGCGCCGTCTCCGGCCTTCGAGCGGAAGAAGCGAGCGAGCCCCTCGTAGTAGTGCTCGAAGAGCTGCTCGCCGGCGTCCTCATCACCTCGGCGCCAGGACTCGAGGAGCTGCTGATCGTCAGGCATCGGCGTCAACATCATACCCCACCGTGAGTGGCTCGTCAGGCCCGGGCGGATCGCCAGTTTCGGCGCGTCGGTACGCGCTGGCGCACGAAATCGGGCGGTTGCCAGCAAATCGAAAAAATTGTCGGCGGCCGCAATTGTTCGCGGGGCCCGGATCACTTGTAAGGAAATCGCGAAAGCGACGCCCCGAACCGGAGCCCATGATGTCCCGCACTCGCTTCCTCCTCGCCCTCGCCCTGTCCCTTTCGGCCGCTTCTGCCTGTGACGAGGCCATTGACAGCGAGTTCGGCGCCCTGGACGAGGTCGAGCTGCGGCCGGGCGGTTTCGGCGGCACCGGAGGCGTGCTGCTCAACACCAGCGCGATCGGCGATCACCCGCTGCACGAGCTCGACCGCTTCGGCAAGCTCCACGAGGACGTCCAGCTCGTCGCCGTCTACCTCAAGATCGTCAACAAGGACCAGATCACATGGCTCAAGCTCGACGAGGTGTGGTCGGAGAAGGGCCAGATCGTCGGCCGGATCAAGGACGTGTACTACAAGGACAAGGCCTTCCTCGGCTCGCGCTGGGACCTCGCCACCTACGGCGGCGGCATCGCCAAGCGCAAGATGTACGTCGACAAGTACCGCTACGACGCGGTCGACGGCAATCACAAGTACGTGTTCGCGTACCCCAAGGACGCGACCTACGGGATGCACTTCTACACCAAGAAGACCCAGCCGATCAAAGAGACCGGGATGCTGGGCGCCTGCGGCGACATCAACGGCGAGGGCCTCGAGGCGGTGGTCTACGAGGACCTGCGCGTCGACATGAAGGACGGCTACGTCGACAACGAGAAGGACCTGATCAACATCGCCTGTCTCGACGGCGGCATCGGCAAGGCCGCGCTGTGGGGCTTCCGCCCGTGGGACATCGGCTATTACGAGTTCATGGGGGCGATCCGGACGATCCGCGCCGACTACTGCGGCGACGGCGACTCGTGGACCCGGCCCGGCACGGCGATCGAGCTCGAGGACAAGTGGGGCTACCACACCTTCGCCGATCCGCTGCTGAAGACCGAGGCGCTGTTCGGGCCCAAGGGCGCCGCCTGCGTCACCCGCCCACGCCGCGCCGAATTCCAGCTCACCGGCGTCGAGTGCAACGGTGCGAAGCTGCCGGACTGCAAGGACGCCGAGCTCGGCGACTTCGCCGACACCTACTACTGGACCAAGGCGCCCTGAGCCCGCGCCCGCCGCGATGACTTCCACTGCCCCGAGGGCCCCTGCGCTCGCGCCTCGCCAGGGGCCCCCGGGCGCGAGGCCGGGCCCGATCGCGCGATCGGGCCCGGCCCCCGCGATTCCCGTCAAGATGTCCCCAGGGACATGTCTGTCTATTCGTATCGCGGTCTCGATGGACGGTAACTGTTATCTGGGTCCATCGAGACAGATTATCTCCTGATTAGGCAGACAGGCTGCCGAGACGCTGCTGCGGACGCGTCTTGCGCAGTTTTCTCGCGATTTTAAAATAATGTCGATGCTCCGAAGCGGCATGTCTTCGGCGCCGGTCGAGGATTAGTATGTCTCTTCGGCCATGTTGCAGAGGCCGGTGAATCATCGCGCCTGTTGTCCGGGCGCTCGACACGCGGCGTCCTGTCTCTCGAGACAGGTCCTGTGAGCACGCCGGGCGCTCAGGCCATGGATGGGCTTTGAGACATGTTCATGGGGGACAGCTCGCGGCGAGGCTCGCCAGCGCCGGGGCTGTCTCTTCAAGCAGATGCTGCGGAGCAGGGCTCCGGCGAGCCTCGTCGGGCCGCTCAGCCCTGGCCCTTGAGCCAGGCGTCGACGCGGGCGAGCGCTTGCGGGTCGGCGTTGGGGTCGCGGGCGTAGTTCTCGCGGGCGAGCTTCGCCAGCTCGAGCGCGCGGGCGCGGTCGTCGAGGGCGCGGGCCAGCAGGAACTGGGCGTGGGCGCGGTCGCCGGGGGACACGTCGGCGGCGGCCTCCAGCAGCTTGACTGCCCGCTCGGCGTGCTCGCGGGCGGCGGGGTCGCGGACGCCGACCTCGACCTCGGCGAGGGCGATCAGCGCCAGGCCGACGTCGGGGTGATCGGGCCCGAGCGCGCGGTCGAGGATCTGCAAGGCCCGCCGCAGCAGCGCCAGCGCCTCCTGCGGGTCGCCGCTGCGGGCGGTGGCGTCGCCGAGATTCAATAGTGTGGCCGCGACGTCGGGGTGGTCGGGCCCGAACGCCTTCTCGCGGATCTGCAGCGCCCGGCCGAGGGTCACCAGCGCCTGCGGCAGCTTGCCGGCGGCCGCCTGGGCCTCGCCGAGGTTGTCGAGGGTGTGGCCGATGGTCGGGTCGTCGGGCGCCAGCGTCTTCTCGCGGATCTGCAGCGCCCGCTCGTAGAAGCGGATGCTCTCGGCCAGGCGGTCCTGCTTGGTGAAGTTGCGCAGGACGAACCCGAGGTTGGTCAGCGAGTAGGCGACCTCGGGGTGCTCCGGCCCGAGCACGCGCTCCTGGATCGCCCGCGCCGCCTCGTAGTGCTCGTAGGCGCGGTCGAGGTCGCCGAGCACGATCTCGGCGTTGCCGAGGTTCATCAGGGCGCCGGCGGTGCGCGGGTGGTCGGGGCCCAGAGCGGCGCTGCGGATCGCGACGGCTCGTGCATAGTGGTCGCGCGCGGCCCGGTAGTCGGCGGTGGCGTAGAACAGCGCGCCCAGGCTGGTCTCGGTGTTGCTGATGTCGGGGTGGCCGGGCCCGAGCACGCGGGTCCGCAGCGCCAGCGCCTGCTCGAGGTTGGCGCGGGCCTCGGCGTAGCGGCCGCGGGCGTAGTCGTTGTCGCCGAGGTCGTTGAGCGCCGAGGCGACGTCCGGGTGGTCCGGGCCCAGGGCTTCGCGGCGGATCGCCAGGACCGACTGGTAGTGGCGGTCGGCGGCCTCGAACTCGCCGCGCGAGTAGGCGGCCTTGCCGAGCATGGTGATCACGTTGGCCCGCTCGAGCTGACGGCCGATGTCGCCGCCGGCCGCTGGCGTCGACGGGTGTTCGAGCAGCCCTAGCGCGCGGGTGGCCAGCTCGGCGGCGTCGGTCGAGTCGCCCTGGTTGAGGCGGATCCGCGCCAGGGCGGTGAGGAACCTGGCCTGAAGGACAGGGTCGGAGCCGTCCCAGGCGAGCGCCGCCTCGGCGGCCAGCTGCAGGCCGAGCGCGCGTTCGGCCTGGGCCTGGCGCCCACCGATGCTGTCGACCAGCTGGACCCACGCCTCGGCGGCGGCCCGCGGGTGGCGGCCCTCGGCGGCGGCCCGGATCGCGTCGCTGTAGGCGGCCTCGGCCTCACGGGCCCTTCCGGACATGGCCTCGAGGTCACCCAGGGCCAGCTGCGCCTCGGCGAGCAGCGGCGCGTAGGCCAGCGCGCGCGCCTCGACCACCACCGCCTGCACCTGCGACAGGCCGGGGCCGTACTGGCCGGAGCGGGCCTCGGCGCGGGCGGCGTCGAGGCGCGAGCGCAGGGCCGAGGCCTCGGCGCGCACGGCCTCGGTGAGGGGCGGGACCACGTTGGAGGTCAGCTGCTGCTCGTCGTTGCAGGCCGACAGGTCGCCGAGGCCGGCGACCACGTTGACCGCGCGCTCGACCACCTGGTGGTCGGCGCGGGCCAGCACGTCGACGACGGAGCGCAGCTCGTTGAGGCGGCGGGCCAGGCAGGCGCTGCGCAGGCCGCCGAGCTCGTCGACGCCGGCGCCGCCCTGTGTGGCCCGGCAGGCGACGATCTGGGTCGACGTCCAGGTCGCGGCGTAGAGGTCGAGCGCGGCCTCGACGCGGCGCCAGGTCTGGGTGGTGAAGGCCGGGTCGCCGGCGGCCGCGAACGCGGCCTGGACCTGCTGCTTGCGCGCCGGGTCCCACACGCCCTGCAGCTCGTCGCGGGCCGCCTCGCACAGCGCGTCCGTCTGGGCCCGCAGCTGGGCCCACCCGGCCGCGCCGAGGGCCACTGCCGCGGCGGCGCCGACAGCCAGCAGCCAGCGCTTGCGCTGCGAGCTGGGGTCGCGCGCGAGGTCGTCGAGCAGGGCGGCGATCGAGGGGTAGCGCTCGGCCGGGTCGACGGCCAGGCCGCGCAGCAAGATCTTGCGCAGCCACGGAGGCACGCGCGCGTACGACTCGCGCGGCGCCTCGGCGACCTCGCCCATCAGCACCGCGGTGGCCAGCGCGGCCATGCTGTCGCCGTGGAACGGCGGGGTGCCGTAGAGCGCCTCGTAGAGGGCGACGCAGAAGCTGAACTGATCGGTGCGGGCGTCGGTGGCCTCGCCGAGGTGCTGCTCGGGGGACATGTACGCCGGGGTCCCGAGGATCGCGCCGACCTGGGTGAGCGCGGTGTTGAGGGACACGCTGCCGCCGGTGGTCGGCCGCTCGGGGAGCGGCCTCTCGCCGTCCTCGGTCTGCTTGGCGAGCCCGAAGTCGAGGACCTGCGCGCGGCCCTTGTCGGACACCAGCACGTTGTCGGGCTTGAAGTCGCGGTGGACGAGGCCGGCCTCGTGCGCGGCCTGCAAGCCGCGGCCGGCCTGGCAGAACACCGCGAGGACCTCCTGCCGGGTCCGCGGACGGGCGCGCAGCCACTGCTTGAGCGTGCCGCCCTCGACGAACTCCATGGCGATGAAGATGCGCTCGTCGTACTTGCCGACGTCGTGCACTGCGACGACGTTGGGGTGGTGCAGGCGGGCCATCGCCTGGGCCTCGCGCAGCAGCCGCTCCTGGCCGTCGATCTTGCTCTGGGTCGCGCCGCTGGCCGACACCGCCTCGGGGTGCAGCAGCTTGAGCGCGACCTTGCGGTCGAGCTGCGGATCGTAGGCCGCGTAGACGACCCCCATGCCGCCGGAGCCCAGTGGGCTGAGGACCATGTAGCGGCCGATCAGCTGGCCGTGCTGGATCTGCCGGTCCGCCGCGCCGGAACGGCGATCGCCGGCGAAGGTCTCGGCGCGGGTGTCGACGAGGGTCGGCGGTCGCGTCGGTTGGGCCGGACCCGCCAGAGTGCGGTCGAAGCTGACGCTCGCGGCCAGGGTCGGGCGGGTGGGCTCCTTGGACTCCAACGGGCCGGCAGTGTACCATCACGCCCGCCGAGGACACTTGAGCGAGGCGCAACAGCCCACCGCATCGCAGCTCGCTCCAGAAGCCGCCGGACGCGCGGTCCGCTGCGTGCTCGATGCGCTGGCCGTGCTCGCCGAGGTCGACGACGTCACGACCACGCGCGCCGCGGTGCAGGCGCTGCAGCGCCGCCTCGGGCTCGCGGCCACCGGCGAGATCACGCCCGCGCTGCAGCAGCAAGCGCAGGCCGCCGCGCAAGCGGTCCACGCCGACGCCCACGCCCGGGCCGCCGCGGCCGCCGAGACCGCAGCCGCGCTTTATGACCAGATCGCCGGCGACCGCGAGCGCGAGATCGAGGCCGTGCGGGCGCGTCACCCCGGACGACCGACCAGCCTCACCGAGGAGGAGGTCGGCGCGTCGCGGCTGGCGGAGGGCCGCAGCGCCCTCGAGGCGGCCCATCACTGGCGCCGCGCGGCGCTCAGCCGCGAGCGCGCCGAGATCGATGCGCCGCGAAACTCTGGAGTGAGCAACCACCTCGTCGGCGCCACTGATTCGTCGCCGACGGCCAACGCTCGCGGCGAGGGCGGGCGCGGCGCGAGTGATTCGCTGCAGGAGGCCAAGGCTCGCGGCCAGGACGGCCAGGCGACGGAGCGCCGCGAGGGTGCGAGTGATTCGCCGCAGCACGCCGCCGAGGGAGCAGCAAGCCGTGCACGACTGCCTGGCAGCGAGGCGGTCGTGGGCTCCGGGCCGCATTCCGACGAGGGGGCCGCGACGGGGCCCGCGGGGGTCGAGCAGGCGCAGGTGTTCGCGGCGCGGGCTCGGGCGCGGGCGTGGCGGGCTGCGGAGGCGGCTGGTCCTTGGTTCAGGTCGGCGGCGGCCGGTCACCTCGCCGCCGGCGATCGTTTGCAGGGGTCGCGCGCGCTCGAGGGGGCGCTCAAGGCCGCGGCGCTGGTGGCCGAGGCCACCGCGCCGACCGAGCCATGGCCTTCGAGCCATGTCCCTGAAAACATGTCCGAAAAACCAGAATGAGGCCCGCGCCCCGCTCGCCGAGGCGGCCTCGACGGCGTGCGCGCGCTCGCGCCGCCGGCCTGCAAAGGCCGCGGGAGCAGCCGTCCGCGACGGTGTAAATACGGACGTTGCCCGTGAAACTGAACGGTCCCGGCGCGTGCCGGGTCACGGTGGGAGGGGGCAGGCGGAGGTAGGAAGTCGCCGGTTTTCTGGCATATCATGCCGCCGATGCAGCACCTCCTCTCTCGGCGCGTCGGGCCGGCGTCGTCGGCCGCGTTCGCGGCGCTTCTCGGCTGTTCGGCGGTCTCGAGCGTCGACTACGCGCCCTGCTCGAGCAGCGCCGACTGCCGCAGCGCCTTCGGCCTCGGGTACGCGTGCGGGGAGCAGGAGCTGTGCGAGAAGTCGGAGGGGTTCGAGCGCTGCGAGGAGGTGTTCCCGGTCGACCTGCTCGAGGCGCCGGAGAAGTACCGCGACGCGATCGTGTTCGGCTCGCTGTTCGACCACACCGAGAGCACGGGCGACCGGGTCCTCGTCAACGCGGCGACGCTGGCGGTGATGGAGGCCAACATGAGCGGCCTCGGCGATCGCAGCTTCGCCATCGTCCACTGCGACTACCAGCAGAACGCGAAGATCGACGACCTCTCGTCCGAGGAGGCCGCGGTCGAGGCCGCCAAGTACCTGGTCGACCAGCTCGGCACCCCGGCGATCGTCGGCCCCGGCACCTCCGGCCTGGCCGAGGCCGTCTACAAGGAGCTGGCCAAGTCGGAGCACGCCCAGCGGACCCTGATCGTCTCGCCGTCGGCGACCAGCCCCAGCCTCACCAGCATCGACACCGACAAGCCGGGGCTGTTCTGGCGCACCGCCCCGCCGGACTCGGTGCTGGGCGCCAAGCTGGCCCAGTACATGGAGGACGAGGTCATCACCAACGCCGTCGTCGTCTACGAGGGCAACACCTACGGCAAGGGCCTGGCGATCGAGCTGCAGAAGAACTTCGAGGACAAGATCGAGCTCGACGAGTACCAGGATCCGAGCCAGATCCCGACGAAGGTGGTCGAGATCGCCAACGGCGCCGGGACGCCCGACAACTTCGCCATCGTCTTCATCGCCTCCGACGTCGCCCAGGTGACCAGCTTCCTCAATGCGGCGGCCGCCAACCCGTTCTACGCCGACCCCGAGGTCAAGCTGTTCTTCGGCGACACCGCCTACAACGGCGATGTCATCAAGCAGACGCAGCTCAAGGCGGCCGCGCTGTACCCCAACGTCCGCGGCGTGTTCCCCGGCGAGCCGACGGCGCGCCAGGTCTTCAAGTTCTTCAACACCACCTACAACGCGACCTTCCCCGAGCTGGCGACGGACGCGTCGTACTCGTCGCACACCTACGACGCGACGTGGCTGGCCATCTACGGCGCAGCCTGGTCGTACTTCCAGAACGACCAGAAGATCGAGGGCCCGGCGATGGCCGAGGGGCTGACGAAGATCAGCGCCGGCGAGACCTACGACATCGTGTCGACGACCTGGAACGGCATCAAGACCGCATTCAAGGCCAAGCGCAGCATCAACGTCAGCGGCGCCTCCGGCGAGCTGGACTACGACCCGATGACGGAGGAGACGACGGCGCCGGTGATCCGCTGGACGATCGTCTCCGACGGGGGCGGCGGCTTTCGGTTCGACACGGCGATGGAGGAGATGTGAGCCAGGCGGCGAGACTGTCCGCAATCGCTGGCTCCATCGCCTCCGGCGTACGGTTCAGGACGGCTCGGCCGAGGTCGGCGGCCGCGGGCGGATTTTTTGCGGCGGGCTCGCCGACTTGGTTTCCTCGTGTAGGCTGAAGGGCGCCGGGAGCTGAAGGTGGCAGGTATCGAGACTCCGAAGACGATGGTCCGAACGTCGGCCGCCGGCATCGCCACGTCCATCAGCGACTCCGGGGACGCCGGACGCGGTTCCGGCATGGGCGCCGACCTCGTCGGGACGCTGCTCCTCGGCCGCTACCAGGTGCTCGAGCGCATCGGCGACGGCGGCATGGGTGCGGTGTACCTCGCCGAGCACACCACGATCCTCAAGAAGTTCGCGATCAAGGTGCTGAGCGCCCAGCTGTCGCTGCGCGAGGACCACGTCGACCGCTTCATGCGCGAGGCCCGGTCGGCCTCGATGATCAACCACCCCAATGTGGTCGAGATCACGGACTTCGGGAAGACGCCCGACGGCCAGCCGTTCTTCGTGATGGAGTACCTGCAGGGCAAGGACCTGGCGCAGGTGCTCGGCGAGGGCGCGATGGCGTGGAAGCGGGCGCGGCCGATCCTGCTGCAGGTCTGCAGCGCGCTGCAGGCGGCCCACGAGCAGGGCATCGTGCACCGCGACATCAAGCCGGGCAACATCCTGCTGGTCAAGCGCGGCAGCACCGTCGACCACGTCAAGGTGCTCGACTTCGGCATCGCCAAGGTCCTCAACCACGAGCCCGACGCCAAGGGCCTGACCCAGAGCGGCGTGGTCGTCGGCACCCCCGAGTACATGTCCCCCGAGCAAGGGTGGGGCCAGTCGGTCGACCACCGCGGCGACATCTACGCCCTCGGCGTCCTGCTCTACGAGCTGCTCACCAGCAAGATCCCGTTCTCCGGCGCCACCATGATGGAGGTGCTCAACCGCCACATGTTCGAGGTGCCCGACATCCGCCACCCGAACATCCCCGAGGAGGTCGGCGCGATCATCCTCAAGGCGATGCAGAAGGACCGCAGCCTGCGGTTCCAGTCGATGAACGAGATGGCCGCCGCGGTCGAGGCCGTCGGCACCGGCGCGAGCCCGGTCACCGTCGTCGACGAGGAGATCAAGACCCCCTGGGGCCCCGTCACCGCCCGCTTCAACGCGGTGCCCGCGGCGCAGCAGCGCAGCTGGGTGTGGCTCAGCGTGCTGTCGGCGGTGGTGGCCGTCGGCGCGGTCGTCTACGCGATGGTGCCGGTCGACGGCGGCCAGCTCCCGCCAGCCCCCGTGGCCGCGCCGGTGATCGTCCCGCCGACCCCGGCGCCGACGCCGGTGGTCGAACAGAAGGTCGTCGCGCCGGAGGCCGAGCGCGTCCGCTTCAAGATCACGACCCCCGGCGTACAGGCGCAGATCCTGGCCGCCGAGGACCAGGGCCAGCTCGGCGTGACGAACGACCCCGACGGCGTCGAGGTCGTGAAGTCCGAGGAGAAGATGAACCTCATCCTCCGCGCCCCCGGCTACGAGGACCAGGTGATCGACGTCGTCCCCAACCAGGACAAGACCTTCGAGCGCCAGATGGTGGTCAAGGCCGCCGCACCGACGCCGACGCCGACGCCGGCGCCGGCGCACACGCAAGCGAAGCCGAAGCCCGACAAGAAGCCGAACAAGCCCCAGGCCGAGACGAAGGTCGAGGCAGCGGCGCCCGACGAGGGCGACGAAGAGATCAAGAACCCCTTTAAAAAGTAGGGGGCGTGGTCGAAGGGACATGCCCGCGGGGGCATGTTCCCTGGGACATGTCTTCGGGAGCATGGCGCGATGGACATGCTTCGCGCCTGGGCTCGGTTCGTCGCTGTCGCTGGTCGCCCGGGCTCGCGCATCGGTATCGAGCCGGTCCACGAGCCGCAGTGGCCGGCCCACTTCGAGATTCGTGACGAGCTTGGGCCCGCACGGAGGGGCGTTCAAATCAGGCTGGAAGGCGCGCCCTGTTCAGTCGCCGTAGCACTCGCCGACACCCGAGTTCGAAGATGCCGCTCCAGACCTCGCTGAGGGTGCAGGCCAGCAGCACATGCTGCTACCACGTGAATCCGCTGATGCCGAGGAGCCAGGCGAGCGCCGCGAGTAGGAAAAAATAGCCCACGAGGCTCAGCGAAAAGAGCGGCGTGCAGATGGCCAGCTCCCAGAACGCATCGGTCGGCAGGAAGCCAAGTCGCTGCGGTGGTAGCGGTGCCTTGAGTGGCACTAATTCTGCGCACCTTCGCATTTGTCCTTGATGTAGTTGAAGACGAAACCGCCCACGGTGGTTGCGACGGTCTTGCACGTACCGAGCTTCTTGGAGAACCACCAGCAGCCGACGCCGGTCGTTCCCCCGATCGTTCCGGCGCTGATTCCGCCGGCGACATCGCATATCACCGAGCGCGGGGGCGCCGCCTCCGCGGCGTCTACCAGCGCCTGCTCGACCTCCGTCGTGGTCCAGACCTGGACGAGGCTGTTGAGAGAGAAACTGCCTCCTCGGGGTCGAGGGTTGCCAGATAATCGGTATTGAATGCTTTCCAGGTCTGTTCGGGCAGCTCGGTCCACTCGCCGCCGAAGTCGAGGATGGTAGTGTCGTCCACGAGCAGGATGACGGCCGCCTGCCCGTCGAGCTCACCATGCGCCGCGAGCCTCACGTGCCCGACGCCCGCGAGCTCGTAGTCGATATCGATGTGCACACCCTCGGAGAGGTCGACGGCGGCGGTCACCGCGTCGGTCGAGAAGTCCACGGCGCCTGGAGGCGGTCCGAAAACTCGTCCGGCGTGGCGGGCACGGGAATGGCAGCGGACGCCGCAAGGAGCGAGGCGGTGACGAAGAATTCGGTGAGCATATGTCTCGTCATGGCAAAGGCTCGGCGGACCACAAGCGGACGACAACAGGGTCGCGGCGAACGCGAGCGGTCCCGCCGAGCCGCGGTCGCTGTCTCCGCCTCTTCGCTCAGATCTGGCCGCCTTTGAGGCGCCACGCAGATACGGCGCTCCTGCATACGTGCGCGCGCGGCGATCTGCAGGCGCAGTATGGAGGGGCATGGTTCATGCCGTTGCCGTCGCGCCCTCGTTGTCGTCCCTCGCGGCCGCTCCTGCGTCCGCTGCGATCGGCGAGGACCTCTGGCTGGCCGTCAGGCGCTGACGACGAGCTCGGGGGCTTGAAGCTGCCCCGATCTCGTGGACACCCTCGATGAGTCCGGAGTAGAGAGGGTTGAAGGGCATGAGCAAGAAGAAGCGAAGAGCATTCACGCCGGAGCAGAAGGCGGAAGCGGTCAAGATCGTGAAGAATTCAGGCAAATCGGTCACGCAGGTGGCCCAAGAGATGGGCCTGACGGTGAGCGCGCTGAGGAACTGGACAAGGCAGGAAGAGATCAACCAGAGCCCGGCCCCGCGAGGACCGCTGACGACGGATGAGCGGGCCGAGCTCGTCCGGTTGCGCAAGGAATTGAAGCGGGTCGAGATGGAGCGCGATTTTTTAAAAAAAGCGGCGGCCTTCTTCGCCAGGGAGACGTGACCGTCTTCCAGGTCATCGCGGCGGAGGAGGCCAGTTTCCCGGTCAGTATGATGTGTGAGAGCCTCGAGGTCTCGCGGAGCGGCTACTATGCATGGAAGACACGTGAACCATCGGCGAGAGCGCAGGAGAACGCGGCGCTCGCCCAGGAGGTCGCGGAGATCCATGCCGCGAGCAGGCGGACCTACGGGAGCCCGCGAGTCCGCAGCGAACTACGAGGACGTGGCCGCAAGGTCAGTCGTAAGCGAGTCGCCCGGATCATGCGCGAAGAGGGGATCCAGGGCCGTCGTAGGCCGAAATTCACGAGGACGACCGACTCGAACCACAGACTCCCCGTGGCCGACAACGTCCTGGATCGCAACTTCACCGCCAGCAAGCCCGACAAGGCCTGGGTCGCCGACATCACGTACGTGTGGACCCTCGAGGGCTGGCTCTACCTCGCGGTGATCATCGACCTGTTCTCGCGCCGCGTGGTCGGCTGGTCGATGGCCGACCACATGCGCACGGAGCTGGTCCTCGGCGCGCTGAGGGCCGCTCTGGGACACCGTGAGCCGTCCGACGAGGGGCTGGTCTTCCACTCCGATCGCGGCTCCCAGTACGCCGCAGACGACTACCGCGAGGCCCTACGCCAGGCAGGCATGACGTGCAGCATGAGCCGCAAGGGCAACTGCTGGGACAACGCGGTCGCCGAGAGCTTCAACAGCACGCTGAAGACCGAGCTCGTCCACCGCACGATCTTCCTCACCCGCGAGAATGCGAGGACGACCATATCGGAGTGGATCGAAGTGTTCTATAATCGCCAGCGTCGCCACTCGTCGATCGGCTACTCGACCCCGATCGCCTACGAGGAGAGCTTCTACGCCGAGCAGGCGCAGACTCGAGCGGCATAAGCAAAGTGTCCACTTTTTCGGGGCAATCCCAGCTGATTCGTGTTGAAGGAAGGTCGGTCAGGTCTCGGTCGTCGTGCGGACGGAGGATGATGGGAGGCCAGGAACAAGTGAGTTCGCGTGAGGCAGTAGAGTTGCAGCAGCGACTGACGCCCTCGCGCCGGCCCTTGCCCGCGCAGCGGTGGGGGTTCTTGCCGACCCAGCCGTTTTGGAACCTCGCGGCGCTGACTCCCGTCTCGTTCGTCTTCTGGTTCCCCGCCGTCCTGTTCTATGACTGGTTGCGTACCCTTGGTTTGCCCTGGTGGCAAAACGGGCTCGGCTGCCTCGTCTTCATGGCGGTCTGGGCCGGCCTCGTGGAGCGGTGGAGCCGGAGATACTTCGTACGTCGCCACCGGTGCGTGCTCCGCTCGTCCGAAGTCCCATCCGAGGCGCCGGGCTCGCTCGCCCTTGCGAGCGAGCCGCAGCGAAAGCCGCCGATCGTGGCGACGGCCGAGTTCTGGGACTACGCCTTCGCGCGGTTGTTCGGCTGGGCGAAGGGCATCGCCCAGATGAGCTTCGAGTTCGTCTTCTTCATGTCGGCGTTCTATCCGTCCTGGAGAGTGGTGCTGGGGTCATTCCTGGTGGTCGTCGCCATGTCGCTCGGTCTCGGGTGGTGGCAGCGGCGGCTGCTTCGCTCGCACCTCGAAGGGGCCGGGGCGGGCAAGGCGCTCGCCGGAGGAGCGATGGCCGTCTCGAGCGGACGAGGGCCGAGCGAAGGCCTCATGGCCGCCGACCGAAATTGAGGGGAGGCGGAACGACTTTCCAGTTGCGAGAAGACGAGGACGCACGACGGCTCGCAGGCGCGAGAACGAGGAGGCGCCACGGCCGAAGAGGGACCGTCCCGTGAGGGGCGAACCGCGGCGGCGCGACCCCTCAGGGGGCAATGCGATAGCTCCTCCCGCGAAGGAGCCAGCCGGGGTAGCGATGCGAACTGCGTCACGTTTTTCGGCGTCCGCGAGTCGAGGCCGATCCAGGGCCCGAGGAGTGACATCATCTGCGGCGCGCGCTAGGCTGAACGTCATGCGCCGTCTCGGGCTCGCCGCGCTCGTCGCCACGTTCGCCTGCAACAACGGGGAAGGGCAGCAGTCGGGGTTCAGTACGAGCATCACGACGGCGCCGGTCACCAGCAGCACGAGTGGTGAGCCGCCCGTCTCCTCGACGACGTCGACCGCGAGCACGACGGGCGAGGACTCGGCGGCGGCCGGTTCGGTGGGGTCGAGCAGCTCGAGCGGCTCGGGGGGTGTGCCCGATCTCGGAGTCATTCCGGACGGGGGGGATGGTCCGCCGCCGGGGTGCAAAGGGAAGGTCGACTTCCTGTTCACGATCAGCAGCCATCCGACGATGGAGGTCAAGCAGGCTCGGCTCAAGGCGAGCTTCCCCGGCTTCATCGCCACGTTGGAGAGCGAGTTCGCGGACTTCGACTATCACATCATGTCCTCGAACACGTCCGGGTTCTGGGGCTATCCGAGCTGTGTCGGCTGCCAGGACGTGTGCGCCGAGCTGCCCGAGTATCCATGCGGCACGTCGCCGGAGCCCTGTGATTCGATCCGCGGCGCGGGCGTCACCTATCCGATCGGCGAGCACGCGAGCAACGAGCGCTGCGAGCTCGCCAGCGGTCTTCGCTACATCACCGCCGGGCAGCCCATGCTCGAGGACGCGTTCACGTGCGTCGCGTCGATGGGGATCAACGGCGCCGATGGCGTCGCCGAGACCACCGTCCTCGCGCTCTCAGACGACCTCGACGGGCCCGGCGGGTGCAACGAGGGATTTCTTCGTGATGACGCGCTGCTCGTCGTCGTCGCCATCCAGGACACCTACGACGAGGGCAGTAAGGGCACCGCGGAGGATTGGGCCGCCGCGCTGGTCGAGGCGAAGGGCGGCGACGCGGACGCGATCGTACTTCTCGTGATCTCGACCGACATCGACATGGCCGGCAGCCTGTGCGGTCCGACCATCGGAGTCGAACACGAACTTCGCACCTGGACCGAGCTCATGCCGCACTCAGTGTTCGGCTCGATCTGCGCCGAGGGGTATTCGGACTACTTCGCTGATGCCGCCGCCAAGATCACGGAGCAGTGCGAAGTGTTCGCGCCGCAATAGCCTCTACGGGTAGAGGCGCAGCGCGAACGCCCGCGGCTGCAACGCATCGAACTCGCTGCCCACGACGTACATGGAACTCCACGTGTCGAGCGCCAGGCTCGCGGCTTCGTCGGGCCCCTGGCCTGGTCCGTTGCGGATCACCTCCCACACGGGCGGACCGACCGGGCCAGGGATGGCGAAAATCCAGGAATCAGCGTCTTGCAGGGGCTTCTTCGTCGCGCCCGCGATGATGATCTTGCCCTCGCGGTCCTCGCCGATCGTGTAGCCGACCGCGTCGCTCGGCGTCGGCTCGATCCGCAGCGAGCCCGCCTCGCCCTCGGCACTGAACCAGCGAGTCAACAACAGGCGGTTGCTGAACCCGACGTCACGGGCCCATCCGGTGACGACGAACCCACCCCCCCGCAGCGGCGCCACGGCCATCGCCGCGTCCTCGTCCATCAGCTCGCCGGGCGACGTCCACTGACCCCACAAGGCGGCGTCCAGGTCGTAACGTAGCACCACGGTCCGCCGACGAAGCTTCATGTCGAGGCCCTTGGTCTCGCGTTCACCGACTACGACGACCTCGTCGCCGACGATCGCCACTCCGCGCCCGACTTCATCGCGTGTGTTGAACTTGTCGTCGTCGCTCGATGCGGCGAACGTCCGTTCGTGCACGAGCTCGGCGTCCGGGGCCGAGATCCACCAGGCCTTGAGGTCGTGCGTGCCCGGGCTGACCTCGTCCGCGCCGACGAGGATCAGCACATCGTCGACGGAGGTCATTGCGTTCACCGACGTCCCGAGCGCGCCGATCCACGTCGGCCCGTGCGGCTCGCCGAATTTTATCTCCGTCACTGCCCACCGCGTCGAGCCGCTGTCGGGGAACGTCCACGCCACGAACGTCGCTTCGTCGCCGGTGACTGCGATCGCCGGTCCGCGACCGCCGCCGATCACCGCGACTGGGCCGAGGTGGATCGGCTCGCCCTCCGGCTGTCCCTTCGTGCCGTCGATACGCACCGCCACGGCTTTGAGCCCGTCGTTCGTCTCGAGGTAACCGGCGACGTCAATGCCGTTGTCGCGGATGGCGGCGCTCGTGAAGCCGTTGATCGGCCCGGGCTTCACGTAGGGCGGCCAGACGTCGGTCCCGCCGGGCTGGACGTCGATCAAGAGTTCCTCGGCGTCCTGGCCGCTGACGCCGTCGGCCGCGTGGGCGACGGCGCGGATCGTGTGCGTGCCGTCGCCGGGGATATCGTCCGAGGTCACCTCGAACACGTGCACGGGATTCACCGGTACCGCGCCGAGCACCAGCGGCACGTCATTGTCGAAGATGTCGATCGACGCGACCGGCCGCGACGTCCAGACCGAGACCTGCACCTCGCCGACGGCGATCATCGGTGAGGGAGAATTGATCACGACCTCGACCTCGACCGGGACCGCCTTGCTGTCGTCGCCAGTCGTTCCCGTGTCGCTGTCGCTCGCGCTCCCGCTGCCGCTGACAGTCACCGGGCTGGACGTCGTCGTGCTGGCGTCGACCGTGCTCGCAGCGGTGCTCGCGTCCTCGCCCGACGAGGTCGTCGCCTCGTCGCTGGTCGAGCTGCTCGTCAGGGGCGGCAGCGCGTGACCTGCCTGCGAGACGTCATCCCAGTCGAGGGTGCAACCGGCGAGGGCGGCGGCGACGAGCGCGAGGCGGGACATGACCGTCAAGCTAGCATGCGCGATTTCGATCGTCGACGGCAGGGGTGCTGGAAGCGCCGCAGAACGAGGCTTGGTCGGCGATGGCGGTCCGCAGTGCTCGAGCGAAGGGAGAAGCCGAATGAATGGTCTGCGTTGCCTTCAGTCGACTGTGAGAGCCGAAGTCGGCGCGGGCAATCTGTTTTTCTTCTTGCTCGTCTCGATGGATGGCGATCGTCTGGGGGCGAAGAGAGGTCGCCTCGAGCACGCGCAACTACGGGTCGCTGCGCCGAAGTTCGCGCGCTCCTTTTTCTTATTGCTCATCTCGATGGATCGCGATCGTCCGAGGGCGAAGAGAGGTCGCCTCGAGCGCGCGCGACTGCTGGCGTCCGCGCCGAAGCTTGCGCGCCCCTCACGACCTCGCCGCGAGTGACTTCCGAAAGCCCGCAGCCGAGAAGCGGAAGCCCGCAGCCTAGAAGCGGAAGCCGAGCGCCAGCCCGGCGCCGCGCGGGCTGCCCCACGGCGTGAGGCGAGCCGTCTGCTCTCTCTTCTTGCGCGACGCCTTGACCGCGACGATCGCGATCACCGCGATCGCGGCGGCTCCGGCGATGGCGAAGCTGATGTCGGCTCCGAGCGCGCGCGACTTCTGGGCGTCGAGGAAGGGCTGGGCGTCGACGTCGCAGAAGGTCTGGTCGCCGACGTCGCTGCAGTGCTCGAGGGCCTTGTTGCGCTGGCCCTGGGCGCTGACGCCGAAGCCGATGCCGAGGCCGAGGCCGACGACGGCGACGCCGGTGAGGGCGGCGGCGGCCGGGCCGAACACGCGGTCCTTCTTCGGCTCGGGCGTGGGCTCGGGCTGCGTGACGGGCGGCGGCGCGACGGGCCCCGGCTCGGCCTGCTTGGCCTCCTGCTCCTGGCGCTCGCGCTCGGCCCGGGCCTTGTCCTCTTGCTCGCGCAGCCGCTGGTCGAGGTTCTGGATCCGCCGACCGAGCAGCTCGCGCTCCTTCTCCGGCGCGAAGGCCCGGTACTGGTCGAGGTACTTGCGGGCGTTGGCGAAGTCGCCGAGCTTTTCGTAGGAGTTGCCGATGTTGTAGAGAATCTCGGGCAGCTTCGACAGCTCGTAGCTCTCCTGGAACGCCAGGATCGCGGCCTCGTACGAGCCCTCCTTGAACAGCTGGCGGCCGTTGAGGAACAGCTCCTCGGCCCGCTTCAGCTTGGCGTCGTCGGCCGTGGCGGCCGGCGCGGTCGCGCTGCTGCTGGTCTCGGCCGCCGGCTTCGTGGTCGGAGAGGCGGGCGCGACCATTGCCACGCTGACGAGGGCGGACACCAGGAGCTGCATCGACATGTGGGGGCCCCGATGATAGAGGCGCTAAGCCGCGCTTGGCAAGCCGGACGCCCGCTTGCGCCGCAAGAACGGGGTGATCGCGGCGGCCAGCGAGTCCTGCTGCTCGCGGCTCAGGTGGCGAAAGCCGCGGATGGTGCCGAAGCACCGCTGGGCGCCGCAGCGGCACTCGAACGCCGCGGCCATGTCCCACTCGGAGGTCAGATAATTGAAGGTGACCTCGTCGCCTGATGCGAGCGGCCGCACGGCCACGAAGCACAGCCGCTCGGCGTCGAGGGCGGCGTTCGGCTCGCAGGCATGGTTGAGGAAGTCGTCGATCTCGCCGGTGCCGGCCTGGTGGCGGTCGTCGTCGAGCTGGATCGTGTACTGCCCGGCCTCGGCGACGAACACGTGCGCCACTGCGATCAGCAGCTCGCCGGCCGCGATCGCCTCGGTCGCGAACACCCCGCGCCCGAGGTCCGTCGTCCGCAGCTCGATCTTCGGCGACGCGACCGACCGCGGCCGCGAGGCCTCACGGTTCTCCCATTCCTTTGTCATGTCCCGCCTCCCGTCCCCGCGCGCCGCGAGGACGCGGCGCGTCATGCCATGGTGACCGGATGTACCCGGCTGCGGACCACCGAGTCGAATTCGTGGCTGAGCCGCGGGTCGCTCTGGATCAGCTCGAGGAACTGGCGGCGCTGCAGGGTCAGCAGGATGCACGGGGTCAGCGTGCGGATGGTCGCGTTGCGCGGGGCGTCGCGCAGCAGCGCGACCTCGCCGAAGTAATCGCCCTCCTGCAGCGTGGCGATCTGCTTGTCGGTGCCGTCCTCCTGGCGCTTGAGCACCGCGACCTTGCCGCGGGCGACGATGTAGAACTTCTCCACCGTCGTGTCGCCCTCGAGGATGACCGGGCGGCCCTCGGTGAAGCGCTCGCTGAGGAAGGTGCGGGCGACCGCGGCGAGCATCGTATCGGACAGGGTGCTGAGGATCGGGATCGCCCGCAGACGATCGGGCTCGACCTCGGCGCGCGTGCCGTCCTCGCTCACGACCAGGCCCTGCTGCTTGTTCCACAGCCGGCGGTACAGGCCGTCGACCGCGAGCAGCTCGCGCTGGTTGCCCTGCTCGACCAGGCGGCCCTTGTCGAACACGAGGATCAGGTCGGCGAGGCGCGTCGAGGCCAGGCGATGGGTCACGCCGATCACGGTGCGGTCGCGGCCGAGCCGCTCGAGAGTGCCGTTGATCGCCGCCTCCGTGGTCGGGTCGAGCGCCGACGTCGCCTCGTCGAGCAGCAAGATCTGGGGATTGCGGAGGATCGCCCGGGCGATCGCCACGCGCTGACGTTGACCGCCGGACAGCCGGCTGCCGCGCTCGCCGACGATGGTGTTGTAGCCCTCGGGCAGGCCGGCGATGAGGTCGTGGATCTCGGCCGCGCGCGCGGCCATCTCGACCTCCTCGTCGGTGGCGTTCAGCCGGCCCATGCGGATGTTCTCGCGGACCGTCGTGTTGAACAGGAAGCTGTCCTGGAACACGATGCCGAGCTGGCCGCGCAGCGAGTCGAACGAGGCGGCGCGGATGTCGGAGCCGTCGAACGCGACCACGCCGCGGTCGGGGTCGTAGAAGCGGGCGAGCAGGCCGAGCACGGTGCTCTTGCCCGAGCCGCTGGCGCCGACGATCGCCACCGTGATGCCGCGGGGGATCTTCAGGCTCACGCGGTCGAGGTTCTTGTCCTCGCCGGTATACGAGAACGACACGTCCTGGAAGGTGATCGCCTCGCGCAGCGGCGAGAGGGCGGTGGCGCCGGGCTTCTCCTGCACCTGCGGGCGCGCGCTCAGCAGCTCTTGAATGCGCTTGATCCCGCCGGCGGCCATCAGCAGCGGCGGCATCACCCGCGTCAGCGCGGTGACGTAGGTGCTGAGGTAGCCGAGCAGGATGTTGAACGCGACCAGCGAGCCGAGCGACAGCTCGCCCTGGAAGGTCTTGAGCGCGCCGAACCCGAACACGGTGATCTGCAGCAGCAGGAAGGTGAGGTTGGGGGTGCGCTCGACCAGGTAGGTGCTGAGGTTGAAGCGCACGCCGATGCGGTAGAGCGAGCGCAGCTTGTAGCGGAACCGGTTGGTCTGCTCGGGCTCGAGCTGGAAGGCGCGCACGACCGCGTGGGCGCCGAGGTTCTCCTGCACCGTGCTGGCGATCTGGGCCTCCTCGTGGCGCACGAGGTAGCTGTCGCGCTCGGCCCGGGGGCCCAGCACCTGCGGGCCGAGCGTCGCCAGCGGCAGGCCGATCAGCGTGATGAGGGCGAGCTGCCACGAGAAGATGAACAGCAGGGTGGCGATCGTGGTGACGCCGAGGATGCCGAGGATCGTCTCGGGGATGGCGAGGATGACCGCGTTCTGCACGGCGCCGAGGTCGGTCGAGAAGCGGGCGAGGATGTCGCCGACCTGCATGCGCGTGTAGAAGTTGTGCGACAGCCGCTGCAGGTGCTCGAACATCCGCAGGCGCAGGTCGTTCATCACCGCGGTGCCGAGGCGGGCGTAGAGGTAGTCGCGCATCACCGCGACGCCGGCGGCGACGACCACGGCGACCAGCAGGGCGACGAGGATGCTGTAGAGCAGCGCCTCGTCGTGCTTGGCGATCGCCTCGTCGATGACGTACTGAAAGCTGAGGCTGAACAGGACGTTGAACGCGAGGTCGATCAGCAGCCCCGCCAGGAGCAGCGACACCTCGAGGCGGTAGGGCCGGAGGTATTCGAGCAGGTGGCGCAGGGCGCTGAACATGGGGCGCGAATTCGGGCGGGCGGCCGCGGCCGGACCCGCATGGTCGCCCACCGGCGCTTGCACGTGCAAGCTGCGGCGCGGCCCGAGGTCGCCCGTCGGCGTTGACGGCCCCCGCGGCCTGTCGTACTGCTCGCGCCACCCATGCGCGACGAAGAGCGACCTCTGTGGCCCGGACGCGCGGCGCCGGCGGCGAGCGCCGAGCGTGCGCGTCGCTTCGGCATGGACGCCCGCCCGCTCGGACGCACCGGCCTCCACGTCGCGCCCGTCGGCTTCGGCGCCTACCGCGTGCACGTCGAGTCGGGGCTGCACCGTCAGGCCTTCGAGGAGGCCGTGCGCGCCGGCGTCAACCTCGTCGACACCAGCGCCAACTACGGCGACGGCGGCAGCGAGATCCTCATCGGTCAGGTCCTGCGCGAGCTGTTCGAGGGGCGCGTCGCCGGCCGCGAAGACGTCGTCGTCGTCACCAAGGCCGGGTACCTGCAGGGCACCGCGCTCGAGCTCGCCCACGAGCGCCAGCCGCCGTACCCGGACCTCGTCCGCTACCAGGACAGCTGCTGGCACTGCCTGCACCCCGAGTTCCTCGCCGACCAGCTGGCGCTCAGCCGCCAGCGCCTCGGGCTGCAGACCATCGACGTGTTCCTGCTGCACAACCCCGAGTACTTCTTCATCGACCGCGAGAACCGCGCCGGCGAGGTCACCGCCGAGGACCGCGAGGAGTTCGACCGCCGCCTGCGCGAGGCCTTCGGGTTCCTCGAGCAGGCCGTGCTGCGCGGCGAGATCGCCTGGTACGGGGTGTCGTCGAACTCCTTCGTCGACCCGCCGGACAGCGGCCAGTACGTCTCGCTCGGCCGCGCGCTGGCGCTCGCGCGCGAGGTGGGTGGGGCGCTGCACCACTTCGCGGTCGCCGAGCTGCCGCTCAACCTCTACGAGCTCGGCGGGCTGACCGAGACCCAGCCCGACGGGTCGCCGTCGCCGCTGGCGCTGGCCCGCCGCGAGGGCCTGGCGCTGCTCGTCAACCGCCCGCTCAACGCGTTCGTCGACGAGGGCGAGGGCCCGCACATGATCCGCCTGGCCGATGCGCCAGGTCCCAAAGACCAGCCGAGAGATCCGCTGCCGATCCTGCGGGCGCTGCAGCGGCTCGAGGGCGAGTGGTCGCAGGGCCTGGGCGCGCGCCTGGCCGCCGAGTACGGCGACGGCATCCGCGACCTGCTGCGCTGGGGCAGCGAGCTGCAGTCCGGGCTCGGGCAGATCCGCGACCTCGGGCACTGGCTGCACCTGCGCAACAACGTGATCTCGGCCCACTGCGCGCAGATCGAGGCCAGCCTGACGAGCGACCTCGACGCGGCGCTGCTGCCCGAGTTCCGCGCGTTCTGGGACGACTACGGGCAGCAGATGCTGGCCGCGCTCGACGCCATCGAGGACGACTTCCGCGCCCGCGCGCAGGCCCTCACCGACGCGATCGGCGACCGCCTCGCCGGCGCGACCCCGGCCGCGTGGCGCGGGCTGCCGCTGTCGCGCCGGGCCGTGCTCACGCTGCTGGCGCTGCCGGTCACGTGCGTGCTGGTCGGCATGCGCCGCCCGGCCTACGTGCACGACATGGCGTCGCTCGGGATGGTCCGGCCGAAGCCGGGCGTCGGCCCCGGCAAGGTCGACGCCGACGCGCTGGTGGCCGCGTTCCGCCGCCGCGCGCAGCACTGATTTCGGGTTACGAACGCGCGCACTTGCGAGCGCCGCGCGCCGGGGCCTACACTTCCGCCGGGTCGTCGTTCGATGCGGATTCATCGGCTGCAGCTCGAGAACTTCCGCGGCTTCGCGGCGCTCGAGCTCGATCTGTCGCACGGCCGCACGACCGCGCTGGTGGGGGTCAACGGGTCCGGCAAGACGTCGGTGCTCGACGCGGTGGCCTACCTGCTGGCGCTCGCGGTGGCCCGCACCGGCCTCGGCGACGACGCGACGCGCCTGACCCTGGCCGACGTGCGCGCCGGCGCCGAGCGCTGCGTGGTCCACGGCGAGTTCGTGTGGACGCCGCCGCCGGCCGCCGCGAAGGACGAGCTGTTCGCCGACCTCGAGCAGGGCGAGGCCTCGTTCGTGCTGCGCCACGAGCTCGCGCACCGCTGGGACCGCTGGACCCACGCGCAGCCGGACACGCCGCAGACCGCGAGCTGGGCCGCGCGCTGGCACGACGCGCTGGCCCGCGGGGTCGTGCTCGACGCGCCGATGCTGGCGACCTACTCGCACGAGCGCTACGTCGAGGCCGAGGAGGACGTGGCCCGCGGCGAGCTGCCGTCGGGCCCGGCCAGCCTCTACGCCGACCACGGCTGGTCGCGCGGGGCCCGGCGCGAGGACTTCTTGCGGTGGTTCTTGCTGCGCGAGGACCTCGAGAACGAGCTCATCCGCGAGCGCCGCGACCACGTCGATCCGCAGCTGACCGCGGTGCGGCGGGCGATCCTCTCGTTCTTGCCCGACTGGACCGACCTGCGGTTCCGTCGCCGGCCCACGCGCGAGCCCGGCGCGGCCCACATCGACTTCGTGGTCGGCCGCCGCCCCGCGCTGATCCTGCGCAAGGGCGGCACGCAGCTGGCGTTCTCGCAGCTGTCCGGCGGCGAGCAGGGCCTGCTGGTGCTGGTCGGGGACATCGCCCGCCGGCTGGCGATCACCCACCCGAACCTCGCCGACCCGCTGCAGGGCCGCGGCATCGTCCTCATCGACGAGGTCGAGCTGCACCTGCACCCGCAGTGGCAGCGCACGCTGATCCCCGACCTCGAGCGCACCTTCCCCAACCTGCAGTTCATCGTCACCACCCACTCGCCGCAGGTGCTGTCGCTGGTGCCGCGCGAGCAGGTCAAGCTGCTGCGCGACTTCCGGCTGGTCGACGAGCCGCCGCACACTCTCGGTCGCGACAGCAACGCGATCCTCTACGAGGTGATGGGCGTCGATACGTACCCGCCTTTCTCGGCCGCCAAGGTCCGCGCGGTCGCCCGGCTGATCGACGAGGAGCGCTGGTCCGAGGCCCGCGCGGCGCTTGCGGGGCTGATCGAAGACTTCGGCCCGCACGACGCCGAGGTGGTCCGCCTGGGCAGCATGATGGCGTTCCTCGCCGAGGACGACGACGAGGCCGGGGGATGAAGAACATCCAGAAAGGCCGCGAGCCGGCGGCGCTGACCCAGCACCGCCAGGCCGGCGGCAGCTTCGAAGATCCGGGCCCCTGGAAGCAGGAGCTGCGGCGCGCCCTGCTGCGCGAGCAGGGCGCGCTCTGTTGCTACTGCATGAACCGCATCGAGCTCGAGTCGCTGCGCATCGAGCACCTGCGGCCGCAGCACGAGCACCGCGGGCAGCAGCTGACGCACCGCAACCTGCTGGCGGCCTGTCCCGGAGGACAGGACAACCCGACGCACGAGCAACGCGACATCCGCCACTGCGACGTGCGCAAGGGGGCGAGCCCGCTGGCGCTCGACCCGGTGGCCGGGGTCGAGCACCGCGTGCGCTACGGCTTCGTCGAGGGCCGGATCGTCGGCGCCGACCCCGAGGCCGACCGCGACCTCGACCAGGTGCTCGGCCTCAACGCGCCGCACCTCCGCCAGCTGCGCCGCCGCGTGGTCGAGGGCCTCATCGCCCGCCTGCGCAAGAAGTACAGCGACAAGACCTGGTCTCGCGCGGCGCTCGAGCGGGAGATCGCGCGCTGGTCGAGCCGCGACGGCCACGAGTTCCGCCCGTTCTGCCAGGTCGCGGTCGAGTTCCTGCGCAAGCAGCTGCCGAAGGCCCGGACATGACGAGGGCGGTTGCGCCGGCCGAATTGTCGCGCATGCAAGCACCCGAGGCGGCGACATGACGCGACGCGCGAGCGGATCGACGGCGAGGTGCAGGGCATGACGCGGCTGGGTTCGGCGGTGGCGACCGCGGTGCGGTTCGGACTCGGCGGGCGCGTGGGCGCCACGGGGCCGCGGCCGACGGGCGAGCTGGTGCTCTACGAGTTCGAGGCGTGCCCGTTCTGCCGCAAGGTCCGCGAGGCGCTGGTGTGGCTCGACCTCGACGTGACGATGCGGCCGTGCCCGCCGGGCGGCACGCGCTTTCGGCCCGAGCGGGTCCCGCCGTTCCCGCAGCTGGTCGACGACGGGCAGCTCATCCGCGAGTCGTCGGTGATCGTGCGCCACCTCGTCGAGCGCTACGGCGACGGTCACGTCCCGCTGGCCCTGCGGCTCGGGCCGCTGACGACGCTGTCGAGCGGCCTCGCCTCGCTGGCGCTGCCGCGAGGGCGGGCGATCGCGTCCGAGGCGCCGGCGCAGCCGCTCGAGCTGTTCGCGGACGAGACCTCGGCCGAGGCGCGGCAGATCCGTCAATGGCTGTGCGCCCGCGAGATCGCCTACCGCTGGCGCACCTGCGGCCGCGGCAGCGCCAAGCTCGCCGAGCTGGCCGAGCGCACCGGTCGTGCCGAGCTGCCCGCGCTGCTCGACCCCGGTCAAGGAGTCGACGTCCGCGGCGCGGGAGCGGCCGTCGCCCACCTGCAGCGCACCTACGGCCGCTGACGCGAGGTCCGCCGCGGGTGATAGCGAGGCGTGTCGCAGTAAGTCCTCGCGCCCGGGAGCACGGGCGCTGCGTGAAGAGTCGATGTTCGCGACGGAGCGAGTCCTCGCGCGCGTGGGCAAGGCCGCCCGCGGCAAGCGGCGGGCGGTGCGTGACGAATCGAAGTTCGTGACGGAGCGAGTCCTCGCGCACGTGCGCAAGGCCGCCCGCCGCAGGCGACAGGCGATGCCGGGCGAGTAGATTTTCGCGACGCAGCACGACCCGCGCGCCGGGCCGCCGGCGCACCGGGGAGACCTCCGCAGACGGCCGGCAGCGGCCGCGATAAGGTGACGGCGATGCCCTTCGACAGGCCCCAGGTCCCGGCGCTGTGTGCGGCGGAGCTGCCCGCCAACTTCCGCGCGATCGCCGAGCTCGACGACGGCTGGCGCGAGCCGAGGCCGGGCTTTCGCCTCGAAGACCTGCGCGCCCGCGGCGAGGCGTTCGCCCGCCGCTTCCGCGCCGATGGCCCGGTCCGCGGCTTCCGCACCATCGACCTGCTGCCGTTCCCGTACCCGGTCGCGTTCGGCTTCTGGCAGGCCCCGCCGACCCGCGCGAAGTACCTCCTGATGCGCAACCGCTGCAACCTGATCGAGTTCGAGGACTGGAGCGGGCAGGTGCGCACCCTCTTCGTCAACCCGAGCGAGGCCGACCTGTCCGCAAGGGCAGGTTTCTTCGACCAGCTGCGGCGCGACCTCGTGCCGTGGGCCCCGGCCGAGCTGCTGCAGCGGGCCGACGGTCCGGCCACGCTCGCGCGCAAGCGGCTCGGCGTCGACCCGGCCAAGATCGACTACGTCACCTTCGACCACCTCCACGTGCAGGACCTGCGGCGCGGGCTGGTCGGCGAGGGGGGGCGGCCGCCGCTCTATCCGAACGCCAGGCTCATCGTCAATCGCCGCGAGATCGAGACCCTGCAGGCGCTGCACCCGCTGCAGCGGCCGTGGTGGATCGAGGAGGCGCTCGACGGCGTGCCGGCCGAGCGCATCCTCGCGGTCGAGGGCTCGGTGTGGCTCGGCAAGGGGCTCGCGCTGGTGTGGACCCCCGGGCACACTCTCGGCAACCACTCGATCGTGTTCCACGCGGCCGGCCGCGGCGTGTTCGCCATCTCCGAGAACGGCCTGTGCCCCGAGAGCTACCTCCCGCGCGCCTCCGGCCTCCGCAGCCTGCGCGAGCACGCCGCCAAGTACGGCGCGGAGGTCGTCCTCAACGGCAACGCGCTCGAGAGCAGCATGTCGCAGTACACCTCGATGGTGCTCGAGAAGTCGCTCGTCGACCGCGGCGACGCCGGCGGGGAGGTCCCCAACATCTACTGCTCGTCGCCCTTCATCCGCTCGCCCCTGGCCTGGGGCATCGGACCCCGCTACACCGTCGCGCCGATCGACGCCGGCGCGCTCAGCCAGTCGCTGGCCTGAAGAACATGTCGTGAGGGACATATGGCAAGCCTGCAGAGCTACCTCCTGTACCAGATGATCCGCTACTGGCGCCGCCGCCACCCGATCGGCGAGTTCGGCCCGGACGGCTACAAGAGCGTGCGCAAGACCATCGAGAGCGGGGTCAAGCAGGGCCGCTTGCCGCCCGGCGTGTACCTCGAGCCGACCCGCGCCGGTGATGTCCCGGGCGAGTGGATCCACGCCGTCGGGGCCCGCGCCGACAAGGTCTTGCTGTACCTCCACGGCGGCGGCTACGTCGCCGGCTCGCCCGCCTCGCACCGGGCGCTGACCGCCGCGCTGAGCCGCGAGGCCCGCGTTCGCGTGCTTGCGATCGACTACCGCCTCGCCCCCGAGCACCCGTACCCGGCCGCGCTCGACGACGCGGTGGCCGCGTATACCTGGCTCTTGGACCAGGGCTATTCGGCCGGGTCGATCACCCTCGGCGGCGACTCGGCCGGCGGCGGCCTGTCCGCGGCCACCCTGGTGCGCCTGCGCGACGGCGGAGTGGCGCTGCCGGCCGCCGCGTTCATGCTGTCGCCGTGGGCCGACCTCGCCGGCACCGGCGAGTCGGTGCGCACGCGGGCCGCCCTCGACCCGATGCTCGGCGGCGACTTGGCGGCGTTCGCCAGCTATTACGTCGGCCCCGACGGCGACCCGCGGCACCCGCTGATCTCGCCGATCCACGCCGACATGCGCGGTCTGCCGCCGATCCTGATCCAGGTCGGCACCCGCGAGGTCCTTCACGACGACGCGATCCGCCTGGCCGAGCGCGTGCGGGCCGGGCAGGGCCGGGTCGAGCTCGAGGTGTGGGACGACATGATCCACGTGTTCCAGGTGTTCCCCAGCCTCTTGCCCGAGGCGCGGCGGGCGATCCGGCGGATCGGCGAGTTCCTGCGGGCGGAGCTCGCCTGAGGTCGAGGACGGCGACCCGGGGGAGCGGCCGCCCGCGCTGACGCGAGGTCGAGGGGGCTCGGGCGCGACGCGCCGGGGCGCGGAGGGCCCGCCGGGGCAGCGTCCACCGGCGGTCGCCTTCGCCGATGCGTGGGCATGACGATCGCGTCGGTCCGACCGCGGCGACCCGGCGCGGGCGCGTGGTAGGCTCGCGCCCGCGTGGTCGCGGCCGACCAGGACAACTTCGTCTCGAGCTCGCACCGGCTCGGCGAGGCCAGCTACACGCTGGTGCGGGGCGACGGCCTGCGGTGGATGGCGGCGCGGCCGGAGCGATCGATCCACGCGATCGTCACCGACCCGCCCTACGGCCTCAAGGAGTACACCGCGCTCGAGACCGCCAAGCTGCGCAGCGGCCACGGCGGGGTGTGGCGGATCCCCCCGGCCCTCGGCGGCAGCACCCGCAGCCCCCTGCCGCGCTTCACCGTGCTCTCGGGCGACGAGCGCGACGCCCTGGAGCGGTTGTTCGCCGACTTCGCGGCCCAGGCGATGCGCGTGCTGGTCCCCGGCGCGCACGTGTTCATCGCCGGCAACCCGCTGCTGTCGCACCTCGTGTACGGGCCGTTCCTCGCCGCCGGCTTCGAGAAGCGGGCCGAGATCATCCGCCTCGTCCAGACCTTGCGCGGCGGCGACCGGCCGAAGAACGCCCACGAGGAGTTCGCCGACGTCACTGTCATGCCGCGCTCCGCGTGGGAGCCGTGGGGTCTGTTCCGCAAGCCGTGCGAGGGCCGCGTCCAGGACAACCTGCGCCGCTGGGGTACCGGCGGGCTGCGGCGGATCAGCGCCGAGCAGCCGTTCGCCGACGTCATCGCCTCCGCCCCGACCCGGCCCGAGGAGCGGGCCCTCTCGCCGCACCCCTCGCTCAAGCCGCAGGCGCTGATGCGGCAGCTCGTGCGCGCCGCGCTGCCGCTCGGGCGCGGCGTGGTGCTCGACCCGTTCATGGGCGGCGGCTCGACGATCGCGGCCGCGGTCGCGGTCGGCTACGAGAGCGTGGGGGTGGAGCTCGACCCCGAGTTCCACGCCGCCGCGGCCGCCGGGATCCCGCGCCTCGCCGCGCTGACGACCCCGCCGCCGCGGCGGGCCCGGTCGCACCAGGGTGATTCTCAGGACATGTCCTGATGCACATGTCCGAAAGGCAACGCTGCCTGCTTGCTCACGGCACCGCGCTGGCGCCGCCGTCGAAGTTGATCGCAGCGCCGGTGATGAAGGCGGCGCGGGCCGACGCCAGGAAGGTGATGAGGTCGGCGGCTTCTTCGGCCTCGGCGACGCGGCCGAGGGGCACCTGGCCCTGGCGGGCCATGTCGGCGTAGAAGCGGTCGCGGTCGAGGGTCGGGTTGCGCTTCTTGTCGTGCTGGGCGCTCTTGACCAGGCCGATGAGGACGGCGTTGACGCGGATCTGCTCGGGTGCGAGCTCCTTCGACAGCGCCTTGGTGAGGGCCAGGCCGGCGGCGCGGCTGACGGTCGAGGGCATCGAGCCGGCGGCCGGCTGGCGGGCGCCGATGTTGAGAAGGTTGACGATGCTGCCGCCGCCGACCTTGCGCATGTGCGGGATGGCGAGACGGATGAGGCGCAGCGCGGCGAACAGCTTGAGGTCGAGGTCGTCCTGCCAGGCGTCGTCGGTGAGCGACTCGAACGCGCCGGAGGCCGCGGTGCCGGCGTTGTTGACGAGGACGTCGATGCGGCCGAGGCGGGCGACGACGCCGTCGACCAGGCGCATGACGTCGGCCGGCTCGCGCACGTCGACCGGCATGGCGAGCACCTCGGCGCCTGTCTCGGTGGACAGGTCGTGCATCGCCTTGGCGAGCACGTCGGCCCGGCGGGCGCAGATGACGACGCGCGCCCCGGCGAGGGCGAGCGCGCGGGCGGTGGCGCGGCCGATGCCCTCGCTGCCGCCGGTGACGATCGCGACTTTGTGCTGGAGACCGAGGTCCATGGCGCGAGGACGTAGCACGATTCACGCGCGCGCGGCACGGCGGTCACAGCGGGGCCTCCGGGGGCAGAGGAGGCTCGGGGAGGAGCCCCAGGGCCAGCATGGAGGTGCAGCCGCCGTCGGTGACGATGAGGTGGTCGACGACCGGGATGCCCATCAACCAGCCGCACTCGACCAGGCGATGGGTGAGGCCGACGTCGCTCTCGCTGGGGTTCGGCTCGCCGCTCGGATGGTTGTGGACGAGGATCACCGAGTGCGCGCCGGCCTGGGTGAGCGGGCGAAACACCTCGCGCGGGTGGACGTGCACGTGGGCGACGCTGCCGAGCCCGACCTCCTTGATCAGGCGGATCCGCCGCCGGCTGTCGAGGCCCAAAATCATGAACACCTCCTGCGAGCGGCCGCGCAGGTGGGCGTGGACGAACCGGCGTACGTCGTCGGAGCCGCGCACCGCGGCCTCGACCGGCAGCTGGAGCTGACCGATCCTTCGCGCCAGCTCGACCGCCGCGCACACGGCGGTGGCCGAGGCCTCGCCGATGCCCGGCGACTCTGCCAGCTCTTGCGGCAGGCCGCGCATCAGCCCGGACAGCCCGCCCAGACGCTGCAGCAGCGCCAGCGCCCGCTGCTCGGCCCGCCCGCCGCCGAGCAGCAGCGCGACCAACTCGACGTTGCTCAGCACTGCCGGCCCGAACGCGTACATGCGCTCGCGGGGCCGCTCGATCGCCCGCGCCCGCGCGCCGGCCTCGGGTTCTTCGCCACGACTCTCGCCGCTCCCTTGAGACATGTCCCAAGAGACTTCAAGCCGCGTGCCAGCGAGAAGCCGCAGGGCGACGCGGACCCGCGGCCTCAGGTGTCCCGCCGGCTGGCCGGGCGTCCCGCCGGCTGGACACGAGAGGGGCCGGCCGGGTGCGTCACCCGACGGCCGTCGCACAAGCGCGGTGACATGTCTTGACCGACATGCCTCTTCAGACCTGCTCGCTCGGACATGCCCTCGCGGACATGTCCCCGAAGCTCAAGAGCTCGTCTCGGCGGCCAGCTCGCGCCCGTGAGCGACCAGGTCGTCGGTGAGGCGGAACATGGCGTCGATCAGGCGCTCGACGCGGGCGATCCGCTCCTTCTCGCTGGCCTGGCCGGCCACGCCCTCGAGCTCACGGGCGAGGCCGAGCAGCTCGCCGGCGCTGAACATCGCCGCGGTGCCGGCGGCGCGGTGGGCCGCCTGGCGCATCACCTCGGGGTCGCTGGGGGCCGACGAGCGCAGCACTTCGGCCAGCTTCGGCGCCTCCTCGCGGGCCATCTCGATCATGCGCAGCAGGGTCGCGCGCGAGCCGGCGACGCGCTTGCTGACGGCGTCCCAGTCTTCGACTGCGCCGTTGGGGCGCTCGCCGATGGTGGCGAGCACTGCCTGCAGGTCGGCGATCTGGACCGGCTTGGTGAGGAAGCCGTCCATGCCGCGCTCGAGGCTGTGGAGGCGGTCGGACTCGGTCGCGCGGGCGGTCATCGCCACGATCGGCACGGCGCGCACGCGCGTGTCGGGGTGCTTGCGGATGGCCGCCGCCGCCTCCCAGCCGTCCATGCCGGGCATCTGCACGTCCATCAGCACCAGGTCGAAGCGGGTCGACTCGACGGCGGCCAGGGCCGCGTGGCCGTCGTGGACCACCGCGACCTCGTGGCCGGCGCCGCGCAGCATCTCGGCCGCGACCAATTGATTGATCGGGTGGTCCTCGGCCAGCAGCACGCGCAGCCGCCGGGTCGCGCGCGACAGCTTGGCTGGCGGCGTGCGCGACTCGGGCCGCGGGGTCTCGCGCGCGCACGGCAGCTCGACCTCGAAGGAGAAGATGCTGCCGACGCCGACCTTGCTGTCGACCGCGATCGCGCCGCCCATCAGGCGCACCAGGCGGTCGGCGATCGTCAGGCCGAGGCCGGTGCCGCCGAAGCGCCGCGTGGTCGAGGCGTCGCCCTGCTCGAAGGGGACGAAGATCGCCGACAGCCGCTCGGGGGCGATGCCGATGCCGGTGTCGCGCACCGCGAAGCGCAGGCGGGCCCGCTCGTCGGTCACCTGTGCGGCGACCTCGACCTGGACCTCGCCGTGCGAGGTGAACTTGATCGCGTTGCCGATCAGGTTGACCAGCACCTGGCGCAGGCGGTCGGGGTCGCCGACCAGCCAGCGCGGGACCGCGGGCGCGAGCGCGGCGGCGAACCGCAGGCCCTGCTCCTCGGCGCGCGGGCGCAGGGCGTCGATGGTGCGCTGCATGGTCGCGTGCAGGTCGAACGGGACCGGCGCGAGCGCCAGCTTGCCGGCCTCGATCTTGGTGACGTCGAGCAGGTCGTTGATGACCGCCAGCAGCGAGCGCGCCGAGTCCTGGATCACGCGCAGGCGCTCGCGCGCGGGCGCCGGCGGGTCATCGAGCAGCGCCAGCTCGACCATGCCGAGGATGCCGTTCATCGGCGTGCGGATCTCGTGGCTCACGTGGGCGAGGAACTCGCTCTTGGCCCGGCTGGCCGCCTCGGCCGCGCGCACCGCCTGGCGCAGCGCATCCTCCTGGCGCCGGCGCGCGCTGATGTCGGTCTGCGTGCCCATCAGCCGCAGGGCTCGCCCGGCGCCGTCGCGCGCGACCACCCGCCCGCGCCCCAGCACCCACCGGTGCCCGCCCTTGGTGCGCGCCCGGTACTCGCAGTGGAACGTGGGTGCCTCTCCGGACATGTGCTTACGGACAGCCTCGTGGAAGGCCTCGCGGTCGTCGGGGTGGACCGCGTGGGCCAGCTCGGCCTCGGAGTAGGTGTGGCTGGCGTTGTCGCGGCCGCGGGTGAAGAACACGGTGCCGGCGACCAGGTCCCAGTCCCACAGCTCGTCGCCGGCGGCCTCGAGGGCCATGTTGAGGCGCTGCTCGCTGTTGCGCAGCTGGACCTCGCTGCGCTTGCGCTTGGTGATGTCGCGGGTGGTGATGGCGACGCCGCCGCCGATGCGCACGGCCTGGTGGCGCAGCCACTCGACCCCGGGCAGCAGCTCCGAGTCGATGCGGATGTCTTCGTCGAGGGATTCGCCGGTGGCGAACACCCGCTCGTACTTGGCGAGGAAGGCCGACATCCGGCGCGCGCCGGCGAACTCCGACACGCGCATGCCGATCAGCTTCTCGCGCGGGCGGTTCATCAGGCGGGTGGTGCCGGGGTTGACCTCGACGATCACGAGGTCGAAGCGGCCGTCCTCGTCGTCGACCCGCTCGGCGACGACGATCGAGTCGGTGCTCGCCAGCAGCGCGCCGCGCAGGCGGTTGGCCAGCCGCTCGTGCTCGGCCTGGGCCACGCGCGAGGCGGTGACGTCGCGCAAGATCCCGACGTAGCCGATCACCTCGCCGGTGGCCTCGCGCAGCGGCGACGTCACGACCTCGACGTACGCGCGGGTGCCGTCGGCGCGGAGGATCGTCGACGAGTGGTCGTCGGAGCCGTACTCGCGGGCGCGCAGGGTGTACGTGTCGAGCTTGGTGGCGGGGCGGCCGAACTCCTGCGACAGCTCGCGGATCCGCTCGTCCACCTCGTCGGGGTCGCTCGGCAGGGTGTCGAAGTGGCGGCCGAGCACGTCCTCGGCGGCCATGCCGTAGATCCGCTCCGCCCCGCGGTTGAAGCGGACGATCCGGCCGGCGATGTCGACCGCGATCAGACCGACCCCGGTGGCGGTGGCCAGGATGCCGCCGATTTGCCCGTGGACCCGCGCCATCTCGCACTGCATGGCGACCCACGCGCTCTGGCCGTCGCGGATCCGGTGCAGCCGCATGTGCAGCTCGAGCCGCCGGCCGTCCTGCGTGACCACCTGCGTGTGGCCGCGGACGTCGGCCTCGCCGGCGAACACCCGGCTGAGGAAGCCGCGCACCTTGTCGCGGTAATCTGGCGCCACGGCCGCCAGCAGGCTGGCCGTTGCGACATGTTCTTCGGACCAGCCGAGCGTCTCGCGGAGCGCGCGGCTACAGACGAGGATGCGACCGTCGGCGTCGACCGCCGCGAACTTTTCGTCGCTATCCTCGAGGAGGTCGCTGAGCGAGGGCGGCATCCTGGAGTGGTGGCATGACAGCACGGCTGCGCGGCGCCGGCAACCGCCCATGAGGGGGCGCACGCGGGCTCCTTTGCCGCCGCGTCGACGCACGCCGGCCCGCTGCTGCTTCGGCGCGGGATCTCGCAGATCGCGCGTGGTATGGTTGCGGGCCGTGACCTCGACCCGCCTGGTCCTCGCGCTCGCCCTCGCACCTGCCGTCGCGGCAGCCGGCGCGCTCCTCCTCCCCGGCTGCGGCGGCGACCCGTCGACCGCCGTTCAACAGCGACCCGCCGGCGAGCCCACGCCGGCGAGCGGCGCCGCGGCTCCGGCCGGGCCCGCGCGCACCGCCACCGCCCCGGCCAACGGCTTCGGCGACGGCATCGCCTGGCGCGGCCTCGAGGAGGGCTTCCGCGAGGCCGCGAGCCTCAAGCGGCCGATCATGCTGGTCGTCCACGCGTCGTGGTGCTCGCAGTGCAAGGCGCTGCGGCCCGCCTTCTCCGACCCGGCGCTGGTGGACCTGTCCGACCGCTTCGTCATGATCAACGTCGACCAGGACCTCGAGCCGGCGAGCCAGCAGTACGGCCCCGACGGCCGCTACGTCCCGCGCGTGCTGTTCTTCGACGCCGCCGGCGAGCTCGACCACGAGCTGCTCAACGCCTCGCGCCGCCGCTACAAGTACTACTATTCGCCGCACGACGACCTCGTCGGCGCGATGCGTCAAGCCCTCGAACGCCATGCCAAGTCCTGAGCCCCGGAACGTGCGTCGCTACGCTCGCCGCGGTGCCGCCGGGTTCGCGCTGCTCGGCGCGCTCGCGCTGCGCCCCGCCGCCGCCGCGCGGCCCGACATCATGCCCGTGGAGGACGTGCGCCCCGGCATGAAGGGTCACGCGGTCACCGTCTTCTCCGGCACCGGCACCGACCGCTTCGAGATCGAGGTCATCGACGTCATCCGCGACTACTTGCCGCGCCAGGACGCGATCCTGTTTCGCTCGTCCGACCCGCGGATGGTCCACTCCGGCATCGTCGGCGGCATGAGCGGCAGCCCGATCTACATCGACGGCAAGCTGGTCGGCGCGCTGGCCTACGGCTACCGCTTCAACAAGGACCCGATCGGCGGCATCACCCCGATCTCCAACATGTTCGCCGTCGGCGAGCTGCCCTTTCGGCCAGAAGTGTTGCCGCACAACAAGGTCCGCGCGACCGCCCGCGACGGCGCGGCCGGGTGGGCCGACGCGATGCTCGGCCTCGGCACCACGCCCTTGCCGCAGCGGCGTCGCCCTGACGACCTGACGCCGCAGGGCGGCCTGGCGCCGCTCGGCGCGCCGATGTCGGTGAGCGGCCTCGGGGCCGAGGCGACCCGCTACCTCGCCGACACTCTCGGCCTCGTGCCCGCGCGCGGCGGCAGCGGCGGCACGGCCGTCGGCGACGCCAAGACCGCGCCGGCCAAGACCTGGCAGGGCGGCGACTCGGTGTCGGTGGTGCTGATCCGCGGCGACAACGCGGTCGCGCCCAACGGCACCGTGACGTGGGTCGGCGGCAAGCAGGGCGAGAAGCTGCTGGCGTTCGGCCACGAGATGCTCGGCGCCGGCCCGAGCAACCTGCCGATCGCCGACGCGCGCGTCCACGTGATCATCCCCAGCGTCGAGCGCTCGGTGAAGCTGTCGAGCGCGCTGCACGTGCGCGGCTCGATGATCCAGGACCGCCAGGCGGCGATCTCGCTGCGCACCGACGTCGGCGCGCCGATGATCCCGGTGACCACCGAGCTGCGCGCGCCGGAGCCCGACATGCCGCCGCGCGTCTACCACAGCGAGGTCGCGCTCGGCGTCGACCTCACCCCGGCGCTGACGGCCAGCCTGCTGGTCGACGCGCTCGGCGAGGGCGCGGCCGACGGCACCGAGGTGGTCGCCGAGGTCGTCCACCACATCGACGTCACCACCAGCAAGGGCCCGCGCACCGTCACCGTCAAGACCGAGGAGTTCTTCCCGGCCGGCGTCGACGCGCGCGCGCTCGGCCGCGGCCGCGGGGCGCTGATCATGGCGGCGCTGCTCAACAACGACTTCGAGGTCGCCAAGCTGCGAGGCGTCCGCCAGACCGCGACCCTGCGCTACGACAGCCCGGTCGAGATCCTCGAGTCGATCCGCCTCGCGGACGCGGACGTCCACGCCGGCGACCTCGTGACTCTCGAACTGCGCCTCCGCGACTACCGCGGCGCCGAGCACACCGAGACCCTGGCCCTGCGCGTGCCCGACGACGCCGCCGAGCAGGACATCCAGATCGAGGTCACCGGCGGCGACAACGCTCGCCCGCCGCGGCCGATGCCGAGCTCGCTCGACGACCTGATCGACACGCTGCAGGACACCTACCCGGCGCGCAGCCTGGTCGCCACCATCTACCGCGAGGCCGAGGGCCTCTCGACCCGCCACGGGCTCTTGCCCGAGCTGCCGGCCAGCGTGCTCGAGAGCCTCGCGCACACCGGCAGCACCACCTCGGCGGTCCGCTTCAAGCAGATGGCGCGGCGGGTGATCCCGCGCCCGGCGCTGATCGAGGGCGAGCACACGCTCAAGCTCAGCGTCAAGCCGAAGCGGAAGTTCGCCGCGCCGGATCCCGATTGACGACTCGTCCAGCCTCGACCATGACTGTCCCTTCGCGCATGTTCCTTCGTACATATGTGCCGTTCGCGGCGCTGCTCGCCCTCGCGCCCGCGAGCGCCGGGGCCGGCGGCACGCGCAGCTTTCACCTCGGCGACTTCGACGACTTCGACGCCGGCGAGGCCGAGGGCGCGGCGATCGAGGGCTCCGGCAAGGTCACCGTCGGCCTCGTGCCGGCGCGCGGCGAGGTGAAGGGCGCGGCGAGCGTGTTCTCGTGCGTGGCCGACCCGAAGGACAAGGGCGCGGTGTACCTCGGCACTGCCGATCGATCCGCGGTGCAGCGGATCAAGCTGACCACCCCGAGCAAGGCCGGCGCGGCCGAGCCGGCGGCGACCAAGCTGGCCGAGCTGCCCGGCGCGGTGGTGTCCGCGCTGACGACCCTGCCCGGCGGCGACGTGCTGGCGGCGACCCTGCCCGGCGGGACGATCCACCGCATCGACGCCAAGGGCAAGGTCAGCGAGTTCGCCAAGCTCGCGGTCGACCAGATCTGGGCCCTCGTGCCGCACGAGGGGCGCCTGCTCGTCGGGACAGGTCCGAAGGGCGAGCTGTTCTCGCTCGACATGAGCGGCAAGGACCCCAAGGTCGTGCTCGACTCCGACGAGAAGGACATCCTCGCGGTGCTGTCGGTCGGCAAGGACGTGGTCGTCGGCACCTCGCCCGGGGCGAAGGTGCTGCAGGTCGGCCCCGCCAGCGACGGCGTGTTGGTCCACGACTTCGCCGGCGACGAGGTCCGCGCGCTCGCGCTGGTCGACGGCGGCCTGGTCGCCGCGGTCAACGACTTCAGCGACCGTGGCCTGTCGTCGGTCCAGGCGCTGACCAAGAACCTCAACCGCACCAGCCTGGTCGGCCAGCCGGCCGAGGGCACGCTCGACGCGACGTCGGGCGGCGGCGGGGCGCAGTCGTCGGCCGACCTGTTCTTCGTCGCCCTCGGCGCCAAGCGCGACCTGGCCCGCGCCTCCGAGGCGACCTGGGAGTCGTGGCTGCACAAGGACAAGCAGTACTTCACCGGCCTGCTCGCCGGCGGCAAGGGCAGCGAGGTGCTGGTGTCCGCCTCGCAGCAGGGCAAGGTCTACCGCGTCCGCGGCCGCCGCGACGTCGCCACGGTCGCCGACCTCGACGAGCGCCAGGCGACCGCGCTGTGCCGCCTCGGCGACGGCGCGGTGCTGGCGACCACCGGCGACGGCGCGGGCGCCTACCGGCTCGCGGTCGCACCTGCCCAAAAGGCCAGGTACAGGACGAAGGTGCTCGACGCCAAGCAGCCGTCGACCTTCGGCGCGGTGTACCTGCGCGGCAAGGGCGTGACGCTGCGCGCCCGCAGCGGCCCGGGCGAGGAGCCCGACAAGCGCTGGAGCGAGTGGAAGCCGGTCAGCCTGAAGAAGGAAGGCGACGCCCTGGCGGGCGCGCTGGCCCTGCCGACGCGCCGCTTCGTCGAGCTCGAGGTGACTCTGGCCGACGGCGGCGAGCTGCGCGACGTGCAGCTGTTCTACGCCCCGGAGAACCTGGCGCCGCTGGTGGCCGGGGTCGACGTCGCCCGGCCCGAGTTCGAGCTCGGCGACGACGACGAGCCCGACGGCAAGCTGACGATCAAGTGGAAGGCCGAGGCGCGCGACGACGACGACCTGGTCTACGAGGTCCGCGTGCGCCCCGAGGGCACCTCCGACAAGGAGTGGATCTCCCTCAGCGGCGCCGAGCAGGTGACCAAGAAGGAGTACAAGTGGGACCTCGACAGCGTGCCCGACGGCGTCTACGAGGCCCAGGTCATCGCCAGCGACGAGCCGAGCAACGGCATCGCCCGCGCGGCCCGTGACGAGGTCGTGTCGGCCCCGTTCGTCGTCGACCACAAGCGCCCCGCGATCGACGGCGTCAAGGTCAGCGGCCTCTCGATCACCGGCACCGCCAGCGACGAGGGCGGCCAGATCCACGACGTCGCCTTCAGCGTCGACGGCGGCCCGTTCCGCGCCGCCAGCCCGAGCGACGGCCTGTTCGACACCGGCCGCGAGGGCTTCCAGCTGACCCTCCCCGAGCCGCTGGCCCCCGGCCGCCACCGCGTGGTCCTGCGCGCCCGCGACGCGTTCGGCAACATCGGCTCGCACGCGGTCATCGCCGACAAGTGACGCCTGTCCCCGCGGACAGGTCGTAGCGGACGCGCCTCGCTCGCGGAGGCGTCGGCTGTCCTTGCGGGCAGGTCACTGGTCGCCGCGTTCCGCGAGCGGCGTCGGCTGTCCTCGCGGACAGGTCGCTGTCACGCCGCCAGGAGCGCGAGCGCCTGCTTGCGGGCGGTGGCGCGGACGGCCTTGCTCAGGGCCGGGTCGTGCGTCGCCCGGGCGAGGACCATGCTGCCGACGCACAGCGTCACGATCAGCTGGACGCGGGTATCGGCGTCGGGGCAGCAGTCCGGCAGCGCGCGGCGCAGGACCCCGGCCATGCTGTGGAGCACCGCAGTGTAGGCCCGCTGCGGCTCGGGGCCGGCGCGGACGACGTCGGACGGCAACGCGTAGAGGGGGCAGTGCTGGTCGCTGTCCTCGAGCACCTCGTCGCTGAGGTAGCGCTCGATCAGCATGCGCGCCAGCTTCGGCGCCTCGGGCGGCGGGCGCCGCGACTGAGCCAGGCGCAGCGCGAACGGGTTGCAGTCGACGTAGCTGCCGACGGCCTCGGCGTACAGCGCGGCCTTGCTGGGGAAGTGATTATAAAAACCGCCGCGGGTGAGCTCGGCGCGGGCCATGATCTGGTCGATCGAGACCGGCTCGAACCCGTGGCGATTGAACAGCGCGCGCGCGGCCATGACGATGCGCTCGCGCGTGCGGGCCTTGTGCTCGGCGGAGTAGGGCATCGCGAGGTTCCTCGTCCGGTGGTAGCACGGCCGAGAATATGTTCTTGAACATATATAGTTGCGGGCTACGTTTGCCGGCGAGCGGTCGATACGAGCCGCTCGTGGAGGATGATCATGCAGATCTACTGGTTCAAGGCACAGGCGCCGCGGCGCGTCGTGGCGCTAGCGAAGCACCTCGGGATCGCGGCCGAGTTCGTCGAGGTCGACCTGGTCGGCGGCGACCTCAAGCAGCCGACGTACGCCCGGCTCAACCCCAACATGAAGGCGCCGACCCTGGTCGACGGCGAGTTCGTGCTGTGGGAGTCTTCGGCGATCATGGCCCATCTGTGCATTCAGGCCGGCTCCCACATGTGGCCCGCGCACGCGCCGTCCGAGCAGGTCGAGGTGATGCGCTGGCTCGGCTGGAACGATTGCCACTGGTCGGAGGCGGTGGGGCCGTTCTACTTCGAGCACATCATCAAACCGTCGTTCGGGTTCGGCGAGCCCGACCGCGAGGAATTGAAGGCGAAGGTCGACAACCTGCGGCGCTTCGCCCGGGTGCTCGACCGGCACCTCGAGGGGCGAGAGTTCGTCGCCTGCGGGCGGCTGACGATCGCCGACTTCCACCTCGCGTCGATGGCGACCGACTGGCGCGAGTCGGAGATGCCGCTGGCGGACTTCGCCCACGTCGTCCGCTGGCTCGAGCGCCTGCGCCAGCTGCCCGCGTGGGCCGACCCATGGCCGCAGCAGCGCGCCGCGGCGTAGCGACCAGGCGCGCGCTCGGGTCCCGAAAGCGCGAAGGGCCGCGGCGATGTGCCGCGGCCCTCCTGGGCTGTCCCTTCAGACAGGCGCTCAGGCCTTCTTCTTCTCGGCCTTCTTCTCGGTCTTCTTGGCCTCGGGCTTCTTGGCCTCGGGCTTCTTGGCCTCGGGCTGCTTGGCCTCGGCCGGCGCCTTCTTGGCCTTGCGGGTCAGGCTCTGGTGCAGGTCGACGAGGCTGGGCAGGCTGAACTTGGCGAGCGCGGCCTTGAAGTCCTTGTCCTTGGCCTGGCCCTTGAGCTCGGCGATCTTGTCGACGATGGCCTGGACGCCGCCCAGCTTCTTGGCCTGCTCACCGATCTCGACGAGGCGGATGAGCTTGCTGTTGGCGACGTACTTCAGGCGCTTCTTGAAGTCCTCGGCCGACTCGCCCGAGAACGAGCTGGGCAGGAGCTCGGCCACGCGGGCGACGAGTTGGTCCTTGGAACCGAAGAGCTTCTTGACGTGTTGCAGGGGTGTGGTCTTGGGCATTGCGATCCGCCTCGATGTTCGCCGCCATCAGCAGCTACGAAGGTGGTTGTCCGGGCCTGACCGGTGTGGACAGGCCCGAAAAGGAGCGGCCCTCTCGACGCGGAGTCGAGAGGGCCGGGACTCTTTAGAGGATCCACGGCCGCGGCGCAAGCGCGCGGCGACGGGGCTCAGTGCGCGGGCGCGGCGGCCGGGTCGGCCGGGGGCGCGGCCGGAGCGGCAGCCGGGTCAGCTGGAGCGGCCGGGGGCGGGATGGCCGGCTCGGCCGAGGGGGGCGGGCCACCGGCGCCGCCGCCGACGAGGCCACCGAGGCCGCCAGCCTTCTCCTGCAGCGTCTTGAGGTCGCTGGCGCTCAGCGAGATCTCGAAGCTGAGGAGGGCGTCCTTGGCGTCGATCTTGACGGTGTCGGCGACCGTGGCGGGCAGGCCGACCATCGCCAGGCCCATCTTCGCCATCGGCAGCGCCTCGTCGGCCTTCTTCTTGAGGCCCGAGGCCTGCTCGGCCGAGCCGAGGCCGGCGGCGAGCTTGACGCCGAGGCCGTCGCTGAGGTCGATCGAGCCCGAGAAGTCCTTCACGTCGACCTGGCCCTGCGCCTTCGCCATGCCGGCGAGCTGCTCGGGGGCGACGCCCGCGAACCAAATGTGGCGGCTCTGGTCGGCGCGGGTGAACAGATCCTTGTGCGGACCATCGACGGCGGCCTTGCCCTTGCCGTCGACCAGATCCTTGACCGCGGCGGCCCACGGCTTGCTGGCGATCACGACGGTGCCGGCGTCGACGATGTAGCCGGTGCCGTCATCGAACTTGAGCGCCTTCTTGCCACCCTCGTCGGCGATCGTGAACGGGACCTTGCCGCCGTTCTTCTCCTTGGCCTTGTCGGCGATACAGGTCAGGTTCTTCTCGTCGCCGATACCGGTGCCGGTGATCACGACCGAGACGCCGTCCTTCGCGTCGGTGCCGACCAGGACGGAAGTGATCGCCTTCTCGGGATCGAGGTTGCAGGCCTTCGCGGCCTCGACAACTTCCTTGTAACCGGCCTGCGACTCGGCGATGGCCTTGTTGTCGGCGTACAGCTTGCTCTTGAGCAAGCCGCCGACGTCGATGCCGGCCATGATGGTGGCTTGCTCAGGGATGAGCTTGCCGCCGGCGGCGCTCGCTCCGCCCTTGCAGGCGGGGATCGCGAGGAGCGCAGTGGCAGCGAGGGTCGTGAGGATCGTCCGCTTCATAGCGGGGCACTAATACGCCACGAATTTTAATCGATCAACCAAAATAACCCGGGTACAGGCCGGGAGAGGATGTGTCTTTCCGCCTGTCGGTCCATAGTGATCCAATCTGCCCAATTCTGCAGCGCGGCCGTACGCTGCAGCGGAACCAGCGGCCGCTCGGTGGCCTGGTTGGAGCTCGCACATGGCGTGGAAACGCTTCGTTTTCAAGGATCAAACAGTGTTCGTTCGCGTCCTCGCGTCCGGCAAGCCCATCGTCCACCGCGGCCGGATCGAGATGCGCTACCGCCTGGGGGCCAGCAAGTCCTATCGCGCCACGCCCGAGAATCTCATCGAGATTCCGGACGATACCGAGATCCTCTCTGACGACGCCTTCTCGGGGACGCCGACCCCCGTGGCGACTGTTCAGGTAGTTCGCGAGGAGCCGACCCGCGCGCCGACCGACGCCACCATCATCATTCATACCGACGGCGCCTGCAGCGGCAACCCCGGCCCGGCCGGCATCGGCGTGCTCATCGAGCGCGGCGAAGATGCCGTCGAGCACAGCGAGTTCATCGGCGAGGGCACCAACAACGTCGCCGAGCTGACGGCCATCCTGCGCGCGCTCGAGATGCTGCGCCCCGAGGACAAGGACGCGCACGTCCTCCTCTACACCGACAGCGGCTGGAGCCTCGGCGTGCTGGTCGGCGGCTGGAAGGCCAAGGCCAACCTCGAGCTGATCGAGAAGATCAAGGAGAAGCTCGGCGAGTTCACCGCCGTCGAGCTGCTCAAGGTGCGCGGCCACGCCGGCCAGTCGGGCAACGAAGAGGCCGACCAGCTGGCGACCATGGCCGTCCGCCGCGAGGACTCTAGGACCCGAACGCGGCGGCGATCGAAGTCGCCCCTCCCCGCCGTTTGATCAGCTCGCGCAGGCGCGCGAGCCGCTGCTCCAGCGGGGTCCGCAGCTCGGGCTGCCGCTTGCGCAGCGCGGGATCGATCGGGTCGTTGTCGGGGTCGGCGAGATCGAGCGCGTGCAGCTCGAGGTGCAGCGCGGGCAGCCGCAGCGCCTCACGGTAGAGCGGGCCGCCGCGCAGCACGAAGGTCCCGACCATCGGCAGGCGCAGCAGCGGGCTGACGCTGATCGGCACCTCCCACATGCCGACGTCGGCCCGATAGTACGGGTGCGCCGGCCCGACGAAGCTCCGCAGGCCGCGAGCCCGCGACTGCGACCGCCGCCCGCGCACGCGGATCCACGCCATGGCCGCCAGCTTGGCCGCGTAGTACGGCAGCGACGGCAACAGCGAGCTGTCGTAGCGGTAGCCGAGCGCGCCGACCTGTTGCAGCAGCAGCTCGTCGTGGCAATAACCCGGCGCGCGGAAGCCCCGCGGCTCGGCGCCGAGCTTGCGCAAGAGGTCGTCGCAGCGCCGCAGGTCGCGATAAACCTGTCCCGAAGGCCAGTCGACCAGATCGTAGGCGTGGCTGTAGCTGTGGTTGGCGAGCTCGTGCCCCGACTGCGCGGCCAGGCCGAGCAGCGCGGCGCCGTGGCCGGGACCGTTCATGTCGCGCTCGAGGTCGCGGCCGACGACGAAGAAGGTGGCGCGCGCGCCGGTCTCGCCGAACAGCCGGAGGAGGCGCGGCAAGCAGCGCCCGAGCACCACGTCGGCCTGCTCCGGCGTCGGCGGCGGCAGGCCGTGGATCGCGTGGTAGCAAGCGAGGTCGTCGAGGTCGACGCTGAGGATCGTGCCGCGCAGCTCGGTCGTCATCACCGCTCCTTCGCGCCGCGCCCGAGGTGGATCGCGGCCATCAGGCGCGCCAGGTTCTTCAACACCCGCGGCACCCGCCGCGCCAGGTGGATCGACGGCGCGCGCTTCTCTTCCAGCTCGACCGGGATCTCGGTGATCGGCACGCCGTCGCGCTGGGCCCGGATCACCAGTTCCGAGGCGAACACGTCGTGACCGACGATGCAGCGCGCCACCACCGGCAGCAGCGCCGCGCGGCGGAACGCCTTGAGCCCGTGCGTGTCGGTGCCGCGATAGCCGAGCGTGACCCGGAGCAGGCCGTTGTAGGCCCGCGTGGCGGCGCGCCGACCGAGCGGCCGACGATCGTGCGCCCCCGGCATCGCCTTCGAACCGACGACGAGGTCGGCCGCGCCCGCGCGCAGCAGCGCCAGCGCGCGCCGGTGGAAGTCGAGGTCGCAGAGATCGATCTCCTCGCAGAGGACGAACTCGCCGGCCGCTTGCTCGATCGCCATGCGCAACGCGGCGCCGTAGTTGGGCGAGGGGCACGAGAACCACTTCACCCGCGGATCGAGAGCGGCGAGCTCGGCCGCGATCTCGCGGGTGCGGTCGCGGCTGCCGTTCTCCGCCAGCCACAGCTCGAACGACAGGCCCTGAGCGTCGAGACCGCGGACGAGGCCCTGCACGCTGTCGCGGAGGATCGCCTCCTCGTTGTAGACGGGGATGACGACGCTGACCTCGGGCCTCGCGGACGACTCGCTCATCGCGGCTCCTGTCCGGCGAGCCGCGCGGCCGCCCACTCGCTGGCGGCGCGCCCGGCCAGCAGACAATCTTCCATGCTGTTGTAGATCCACCCGCCGTAGCGGCCGCAGCTGTGGATGCCCTGTCCTTCGAGCCAGCCGAGGATCGCGGCGCGAGCAGCGGCGTAGGCGGCGTCGAACACGACGTAGGCGTGCTCGACCACGCGGACCTCGACGAAGCGGACGTCCTCGGCCGCGCGCAGCGCCCCGACCTCGACGAGGCCGGCGTAGACGCCGGCGAGGTCGATCGGACCTGTCCGCTCGTTCAGCTCGACGTACAGCCCGCTGCAGCCGGCCGGAGCCATGCGCGGGGCGGCGTTCGAGTAGACGCCGACGCGGAAGAAGGGCAGGCGCGGCTCGGGCACGTAGACCCAGTGATAGTCGCACGGCGCGGGGGCGCCGACGGCGATGTCGAGGTAGCGCCAGCGGACGTGGCGCAGGGCGCCGGCGGCGTCGCGAATCTCCGCCGGGGCGGCGGGGATCCGGCGCACCAGCTCGGGCAGGGGGATGCTCGAGACGAGCGCGTCGTAGCTGCGCCAGTCGGCCTCGGCGCCGAGCTTGATCCGCCGACCGACGACGTCGACCTCGTCGATGTCGCTGCCGAACCGCAGCTCGACCTCCGGCCGGCTGGCGAGACCCGCGCGCATTCGCTCCGGCACCGCGTCGATGCCCCCGGCCGTGGGGACGAGGAAGCTGGCGTTGTAGCCGAGGCCCTCCTGCGACAGGCCGATGGCCCCGCCGATCACCTGCGCGGTGTCGGGGATCGGGATGTAGCGCGAGACCCAATCGGCGGTCAGCCGCTCGAGGTGCTCACCCCACAACTTGCGGTTGTACGGGACGAAGAAGTGCTTGGCGATCCCGGCGCCGAAGCGGGCCTCGGCGAAGCCGACGAAGGTCTGCGGCTCCGGCGCGCCCCTCGCCGCCTGCTCGCACGCCGCCACGTAGCCGACCAGGCACTCCTGCACCACCTCGAGCGGCAGGCCGTGCAGGTTGGCCTGGAACGGGTAGGGCAGCTGCACGCCGTGGCTGTGGATGCAGGTGCGACGCGCCACTGTGGCGAGCTCGCCGGGCCCGAACAGACCCTCGACCAGCGTCTTTATCGACGGGTCGCGCAGGTGCAGCCAGTGCCCGGTGACGTCGAAGGTGAAGCCGTCGCGGCGATAGCTGCGGGCGTGGCCGCCGACGCGAGCCTCGCGCTCGACCAGCAGCACCGGCCCGCGCGCATGCCAGGCCGCCGAGAGCCCGGTCAGGCCGGCTCCCAGCACCACGAGCGGCGTTCGCGGGGGCGATGACATGGGCCGCTCTTGTAGCAGGTCCCGGCGGGCGGCGCCTCGCACTCGGCGATGGACACGCGGATCTGCGGGCGGCACACTCAGCTCGTCCATGGAGCTCCAGAGTCTCGGCAAGTTCCGTCTGGTCCGGCCGCTCGCGGTGCGCAGCTCGGTGTTCCACTTGTTCCTCGCGCGCCACGAGGACGACCCGGAGGCGGCGCCGCCGTCCTACGTCGTCAAGCTGTTGCCGTCGGGCTCGGGCCCCGAGCACGCGATATTGGCGGCCCAATTCGAGCACGAGATCCGCCTCTATCAGGCGTTCAATCACCCGGGCATCCCGAGCGCGCACGCCGAGGGCGCGCAGAACGGCGTGCGCTATCTCGTCCTCGACGCGATCGACGGCTGCGACCTGTCCGTGCTGCTCGGCCACGACGTCGGCAGCCCGCGCGGTGTCAGCAAGGAGATCGCGGTCTACATCATGGGCCAGCTGGCCGACGCGCTGCACCACGTGCACACCGCCGAGACCGACGACAAGGGCAAGCTGGTCGAGCTCAATGTGGTCCACCGCGACATCTGCCCGGCCAACGTGCTGCTGTCGCGCACCGGCCAGGTCATGCTGGCCGACTACAACTCCGCCACCAGCATCTGGCTGGCCCGCGAGAGCGACATGTCCCAGGCCGGTTCGAAGGCCTACATGGCCCCGGAGCGGGTGGTCGGGACGGCCGCCGCGACTGTCTCTTCGGACATCTTCGGCCTGGCCGTGATGCTGTGGGAGATGCTGAAGGGCCAGCGCTGCTTCAAGGCCGACGACGACCTCAAGACGATGGACGCGATCGTCAAGTTCGACGCCGGCCACCCGAGCCGCCGCCTGCCCGGGCTGTCGCCGAAGCTGGCCGAGATCGTGCGCAAGAACCTCGACCGCGATCCGGCGCGCCGCTACGCCAACGCGTACCAGGTGCTGCAGCGCCTGGCCCAGTGCCCCGAGGCGACCGCCGCCGAGCGCGCCCAGCAGGAGCTGGGGGCGCTGGTGGTCGAGGCCAGCGGTCGGGCCATGGTCTGAGGGACATGTCCGCAGGGCCAGGCACCGGCGACCCGCGGCCGGCGCAGGCCGGGCCGGAGCGCGCCGAAGCGCTGGCGACGGCCACAGACGAGCGCGCGGCGCCAGGTGCTGGTGATAGCGACCGCGCGGGCCGGCAAAGCGCGGGTGACCGCGTCGTTGCGACACCCGCGGCGCCAGATGCCGGTGACGGCGTGCGCCGGCGAGACGCGAGCTTGCGCGCGCTGGTGAAGGCGGAGGCGCCGGTGCTGCTCCCGCTGGCGGTGGCGGTGCTGGCGGCGACGTCGTACTTCTCGGGCCCCCCGGCGTGGAACCAGAACTCGCGCCTGGCGCTGACGCGCGCGCTGGTCGAGCAGGGCACGACCGTCATCGACGACTACCACGCGACCACCGGCGACAAGAGCCATCGCGACGGCCACTTCTACAGCGACAAGGCGCCCGGCACCTCGCTGCTGGCGGTACCGGCTTATGCGCTCTACCACGGGGCGCGGCGCCTGGTCGGGGCCGAGCCGCCCGACGTCCGCCTGGTCCCGCTCGACCCCCGCGATCCGAACCGCGACCCCGCGGCCCGCCGCCCCGGCGACCGCCTGGCCTATAACCAGGCCTACCGCACCGCGCTCTACGTCAGCCGCGTGGGCTCGGTCGGCGTGTTCGCGGTGCTCGGGGCCATGGCGCTCTATCTGCTGGCGCTGCGCCGCCTCGGCGACCGGGCCGGCGCGCTGCTGCTGGCGGCCGCCTACGCCCTCGCCACGCCGGCGCTGATCTACGGCTCGGCCTTCTACGGCCACCAGCTGTGCGCCGACCTGCTCCTGCTCGGGTTCGCCGGCATCCTTCTGGGACAGGGTCGATGGACCATGGCCTTCGGGACAGGCATGTGCCTCGGCCTGGCGGTGCTGTGCGAGTACCCGGCTGCGGTGCCGGTGGCGCTGCTGTGGCTGTTCGCCTGGCTGCACCGCGGGCCTCGCTTCGCGGCAGTGGCCGCGCTCGGCGGCGTGCCGGCGGCCGCGGCTCTCGCCGTCTACCACACGGTCGCGTTCGGCGGCCCGCTCAAGACCGGCTACGACTTCGTCTACCTGGCCGAGTTCGCCGAGGGCATGCGCGTCAACTACGGCATCCACGCGCCCGACCCGCGGGTGCTGCTGGAGCTGCTGTTCGGCGCCTACCGCGGGCTGTTCTACCTCGCGCCGGTGCTCCTGCTGGCGCCCTGGGGCCTGGCGTGTGAGCTGCGCGGCTGGCCGCCTGCCCCGAAGAGCATGGTCGATGGGACATGGCCGGTGAGGCATGTCGCATGCGTGTGCCTGGCGGTGGTCGGCTTCTACCTGGCGCTCAACGCCGGCTATTACATGTGGGACGGCGGCGCGGCGATCGGCCCGCGCCACTGCGTGCCGATGCTGCCGTTCCTGGCGCTGGCGCTGGCCCCGGCGATCCGCGCGGTCCCGTGGGCGGTCGTCGGTCTGGCGCTGATCTCGGGCGCGCTCACCCTGCTGCTGGCCGCCGCAGCCCCCGAAGCGCCGCAATTCGGCGACTCGCTGTGGGGCCACGCGTGGCCGCGGATCTGGGCGACCGACACCGGCTACGCGGGGCCCGCCAACCTCGGCCGCATGCTCGGCCTGCCGGGCCCGCTCAGCCTGGTGCCGCTGCTGCTGGTGCTCGCGTGGTGCTACGCGCAGGCGCGACCGCACCTGCGCGCGCGAGGGTGACGGCGGCTCGACCCATTCATGGGCCGATCGTCGCATCACGAATCGGCGGAGTGTCTCTCGCGCGACCCACCCGGTCGTGTGCGAGCGATGGGCGCGGACATGCCGGCGGTCTGCGGTAATCTCCCGCGAGATGCCCGACCTGCTCGTCAACATCGATGTCCCCGACGTCTCCGCCGCCGAGGCGTTTTACGTGCGCGCGTTCGGCTTCACCGTGGGTCGGCGGATCGGGCCCGGGGCGGTCGAGCTGCTCGGCGCGGGTGTCCCTTTGTACCTGCTCGAAAAGTCAGCCGGCACTCCCGCCGCTCCGGTCGGCGCGGCGGTGCGGGACTACGGTCGCCACTGGACACCGGTCCATCTCGACGTCGTGGTCGAGGTGATCGAGCCGGCGCTCGCGCGGGCGCAGGCCGAGGGCGCCACGGTCGAGGGGCCGATCCGCGAGGCAGTGTGGGGCCGCATGGCGCTGCTCGCCGACCCGTGGGGCCACGGCGTGTGCCTCGTCCAGTTCAAGGGCCGCGGCTACGACGAGCTCGTGAGCTCGTGAGCGTCTGCGCCGCAGCGAAGCCGTGAGGCCGGCGCTGCGCCGAAACGCAAAGAGCCTGTCCGAACGGACAGGCTCTTGCTTTTGAACGAGAAGCCGGCTCAGGCCGCGGAGGAGCGCTCGCCCCAGGCCAGCGGGTCGCGGGTCAGGCGGGACGGGGCCGGGGCGTCGGCGACGGCGAGGAGCGCCGCCAGCAGCTCGCTCGCGCTTGGATAACGCTCGGCGGGGTCGGCGGCCACCGATTTGAGGATGACCGCCTCGAAGGCGTCGGGGAGCTCCACGGCCGGCGCGGCGCGGCGGAGGGCGATGGGGCCGCTGGTGGGGCGGCGCGGGACGAACAGGCTGCCGCCCGAGTACGGCATCTTGTTGGTGAGCAGGCGGAACATCAGCACGCCGAGGGCGAAGATGTCGACGCGGTGGTCGTACGGACCGCCGCGCAGCTGCTCCTGCGGCATGTAGCCGGGCGTGCCGATGACGGGGCCCGACGTCGGGCGGACGTCGCCCTCGCGCGCGCCCACGCTGGACACGCCGAAGTCGAGCACTTTGATAAAGTCGTCGGTGCCGTCGCGGCTGATGCGGAAGCAATTGCCGGGCTTGATGTCGCAGTGGACCACGCCGCGGGCGTGCGCGTCGATCAGCGCCCGGCACACCTGGGTGCCGATCGACAGCACGCGTCGCCAGTCGAGCGGGCCGTCGTTCGCCAGGGTCGCCGCGAGGTCTTCGCCCTCGAGGCACTCCATCACCATGTACACCAGCTCGCTGTCGTCGCGGACGAAGTCGATGATGTCGATGATGTGTTCGCTGCGCAGCGCCGCGGCGGCGCGGGCCTCGTGGGTGAAACGCGCGACTGCGTCGGCGTCGGACAGGCCGGGGTCGAGGACCTTCACGGCGACGCGTCGACGGATCTCCACGTGCTCGGCCTCGTAGATGGTGGCGCCGCTGCCGCCGTGGCCGAGGCGGCGGAGCAGCTTGTATCGGCCGCCTAAGACGCGACCGGTGAGGTCGACCGAAGCGCGGCGGCTACATCGGGCGCGCGGCGCGTCGGGTTCGCGATCTCGCTTGAGTTCATGCATTCGGGGGGTGAACAAGAGTAACCACGCCTCACTCGAGGCGGCAATGTCTTCGGGACAGCTCGGTCATCGTCGCGACTCGAGCGCGACGAGCCGACGATCCCCAAACGAGTTCGCGGAGATCCACAGCGACTGTGCACAAGTGTGCGGACCGGCGCGCGAACGTGCGCGCAAGCCCCGGGGCCGCTGCGTCGCGCGTAGACGCACATGGTCTTTGCGACATGTACGAAGAGACCGGCGCCGCGGCCGCGCCGACGTCCCGACGGCCTGCCGACGGCGGGCTCGGCGGGCTCGGTCGCGCGCGTCGTCGCACATGTTCTTCGGGACATGTCATTCGCGACCGCGGCGGCCAGCGGGCTGGGCCGCGCGCGTCGTCGCACATGTTCTTCGGGACATATGACAGTGAGCCGTGGACGCCGATCGGGCGACGCACGAGGCCGCGGTCGTGCGCGTCCACTCACACGGTCTTCGGGACAGGTCCGACGCTCGCGGCGAACACGCCAACGCCCTCGCGCCGCGTGGCGCGAGGGCGACGGGCTTTGCAGCGAACGGGCTCAGCCGGCCAGCAGCTTCGGCATGTCCTCACCGGCCAGCGGGAAGCGGGCGGTGACATCGGCGGTGTCGATGCCGGCCAGCTTGCGCAGCGCGAGGTGGATGCTCTCGGGCGTCAGCTTCTTGCCCTTGCCGACGGCGAGGCTGGCCGGGTCGACGAGGGCGCCGTACTGCTCGGCGTCGGTGGCCCCGACCACGCGGTTCCCCTTGATGCCCTTGCCCATCATCATGACGCTGGTGACCGACCAGTGGTCCTTGCCGGCGTACTCGTTGTCGCCGTTGTAGCCGGGGCCGCGGGCGAAGTCGGAGCCGACGATCACAGTCAGCTTGTCGGCGATGCCGGCCGCCTCGGCCTCTTGCATGAAGAAGTCGACGCCCGCGAGCAGCTTGGCCAGCTGCCGCACGTGGTCGCGGTCGTGGTTGCCGTGGGTGTCGAAGCCGCCGAGGTTGAGGTTGGCTGCCACTGCCATCTTGGCCTTGAAGGCGGCCACGGCGAACTGGCTCTGCTGCATGAAGCCCTGCAGGTCGCCGAGCTGATAGCCGGGCAGCGTCGCCGGCTCGGCCGGCAGCGTCAGGCCCTTCAGCAGCTTCTCGCCGCCGCGCGACAGGAACAGCTCGTTCATCGCCGCCTTGGCCCGCGGCAGCCGGGCCGCGGCCATCTGCGCCTCGAGCCGCGCGGTCTGGGCCTTGCGGATCCGCTCCATCGTCTTGTCGGAGTGGAACTTCTCCGTCTCGGCGCTGTTCGGGTCGGTGAGGTTGGGGTTGGCGATCTTCTTGACCGCGTCGACGCTGCTGATGCGCGTCAGCGGGACGAGGCCCTCGGTGGCGTCGAAGCCGCCGGCGCTGACGTACGCGAAGGTGCTCTCGGGCGCCCGCGCGGCCGCCACCAGGGCGCCGAACGACGGGAAACCCTCCGGCAGGCGGCCGCTCCAGGTCGCCCGCGCGCCGGCGTCGTGGTTGTTGGTCGCCATGTCGACGCCGTTGAGCACGAGCAGCCGGCTGGCGTACTTGGTGAAGAAGTCGGTGTTCGACATCAGGTACGCGACCTCGGCCTCCTCGAGGCCGAGCGCGACCGGGTCGAGGCCGATCGGCGCGTAGCTGATGTTGCCCTGCGTGGCCGCGGCGGAGTACAGGCGATTCAGCGGGCCCTGCTCCTTCGGGTCGCACAGGTACACCGGGTCCCAGCCGCCCGAGGCGCTGATGAGCACGAAGAATGGGCCCTCGTACGGCTCGGCGTCGGCGAGGGCGCGGCGCACCCCCACCGGCGCGGCGACGGCGAGCCCGGTCATGGCGGCGATCTTCAAGAAGTTGCGGCGATCCATGGTGGCTTATCCTTCGTCGTCGTCGTTACTCGTAGAGGAACTCGTAGTCCGACAGCATGTACGTCATCACCGCCATCCACGCGCGGATCGTGTAGTTCTTGTCGGTCTCGATCTTCTCGGCGTCGGGCAGGTCGACGTTGGTGTTGGGGTCGACGCGGGCCTGGCACCACCAGCTCAGCCACTCGTTCTCGGCCCCGCTGGCGACGTTGGCCTTGCCGTCCTTCCATGTCTCGAGGAACAGGTCGTAGGCGCGCCCGACCTCGGCGTCGTCGGCCGCCAGCGCCTCGCCGAGGACGCGCTGGTGCAGGTGGACGATGTTGGCCTTGATCGCGGCGACGTTGTCGGGCACCTCGGCGCCGTTGTCGGACAGCGGGACGGTGTCGAGCGTGACCTCGGGGAACAGCTTGCGCTTGTCGGCCGCGCGCGAGAAGTCGTAGGCAGTGACGGCGCAGGCGACCTCGTTGGCCATGCGCCCGGCGACCGCGCCCATGATGCCGTTCATGTTCGACAGCCGCTGGGTGATGCTGTCGGAGTCGATGCCGCCGTAGAGGATCCGGTAGTCGGTGGTCAACCAGTCCTCGAGGTCCCAGCCGCGGATCCACCGGATCCCGGTGGTCGCCTGGAGCTTGTCGGCCAGCAGCTCGGGCGTCGACAGCCGGCCGTGGCCGACGACCGCGAGCTCCTCGCTCTCGGCCTCGGACAGCTCGGTCTTGTCGAGCGAGACCCCGCGGAAGTACGGGCTCATGACGACGCCGACGATCACCGTCTTGAGGTTGAAGTCGTCGGCCACGAAGTCGTCGCCGATCTGGCGGAACAGCGCGTCCTGGGCCTCCCAGGCGTTCAGCTTGGCGCTGTACAGCGGGTCCTCGGCGTCGGCCGGGAACAGCAGCGGCTCGGTGCCGGTCAGCGCGCGGAAGACGGTGTGGACGGTGGCGATGACGAACCGCGGGTCCTTGACGAGCCGCGCGGCCAGCCACTCGAGCGACTTGGGGAAGTCGGACTTCGGGATGTCCTCGCCGTCGAAGCCGGGCGCGAACATCTCCGGGAACCACTCGCGCGTGGTCAGGACCTCCATGTCGTAGTCGTCGTAGTTCTGGAACGCGCCGGCCACCGGGTCGATGAGCTGGTGGCAGAAGTTGCACTGCTTGTCGTCGCGCGTCGGGTTCGAGTACGCCTCCGACAGCGACGGGTCGATCGGCCGCTCGCCGATCCGCAGCACGTCGGTGGCGAGGAACAGCTTGTAGGTCATCCGCGCGCGGTGGCGGTTGCGGTTGGTCGGCGTGGTCGGGAAGCGGTTGAGGAACATCGGCGAGCTGAGCACGCCGGCGTGCGGCAGCGTCTTCTTGCCGCCGCGCACGCTGAACAGCTTGGCCTCCTTGAACTCGCGCGGGTCGGTCGGATCGGCGAAGCCGAGCTCTTGATTGTAGAGCTGGGCCGAGAACGGGTTCAGCACCGTGTAGTCGGCGGTGAGGATCTCGGTGAAGGGCCGGTCGTTGCGGACGATGTAGTTGATGAGGTCGATCGGCTCGCGCGCGGCGGCGCGGTTGACCTGCTCGCGCAGCTCGTCCTGACCCTCGAGGCCCTCCCACCACGCGCCGGCGTTCGGGAAGTCCTCCGAGTTGAGGATGTTGACCGCGAAGCCGGTGTAGACGAGGTAGCGGTCGGTCAGCAGGAGGTCGTTGAAGATGTCGCCGAGGCGGTCGTAAAAGCCGTCCTCCTCGAGCACGCCGCGGATCGTCTCGGCCAGCGCCTCGTCGCTCGCGGCGGCCTCCTTGAGCTCCTGGGCGCTCGGCAGCCGCCCCGCGAGGTGCAGCGTGGCCTTGCGCAGGGTCTCCTCGGGGCCCATCAGCTCGACCGCGTCGAGGTCGGCGCCGTCGCTGCCGGGGCACTCGCGCGGGGCCTCGAGCTGGTTCAGCAGGCTCTCGAGGATCCGGTACTCCTCGCTGCCGGCTTTGATCACCTCGCCGCCGCCGTGCTTGGTCTTGGCGGTCGGCTTGGCCAGCAGCGCCGAGAGGTCGTCGTAGCTGACCGAGGCGTTCTCGGTGACCGAGGCGAGGTTGGCGTCGAGGAAGCCGGGGTAGGAGGCCGGCAGCAGGCGGAACTCGGCGCCCTGCTCCTCGGCGATGCCGGCCGGCCCGTGACAGGTGATGCAGGTCTTGCCGAGCACCTTGGGCCACACTTCGTTGGCGAAGTACTCGCGGGTCGAGACGCAGCTGTCGCCGTCACCGTCGACGCCGCCGTCCTTGCAAGCGCCGAGCACACCGGCGGCGATGCCGGCGACGCCGAGGGCCATGAGCGTTGGCGCAGAGCGCCGTTTGCCAGTCGAGGTCATACGAAGCCTCCCCCACGCACGGGGCACGGTCGCAAGGTATCGCGGGGCCGGCGAGCACAGCAAGTGTGACGAGCGGGGGTCAGCGGCCTCGCGGCGCGCGGGCCGGTACCCAGGATCGGTGACGCCTCGCAGTTCCGCGCACGATCGACGGCTGACCGTGCGGACATGTGCGAGCAGACGCGCCGCGCTCGTGCGCGAGGTCGCCACGACCTCTGCTCAATTCCCCAGCTTGATCTTCTGGGCGTCGGCGAACTCGACGGTCTCGCCGTCGTCCAGGGCGGTGGCGGACGCGAGGACGTCGACCAGGGCGTTGCCGGGGGCGAAGGCGCCGGTATCGGGGAAGAGCGGGCCCACGCCGTCAGAGACCTCGTAGTTGCAATTGATGGGGCCGAACTCGAAAGGGGCGCTGCGGGTGAGGCCCTTGCTCTTCTGCGTCAGCAGGCCCGAGACGTCGACGGTCGCGGGGCGCGAGCAGGTCACCGTGTAGCCGAGGAACGCATCCTCGATTTCGCCGAGGAAGCCCGAGTCGAACTGGACCGAGAGCTCGAGCGGCGGGTCGACCTCGAAGTTGAACCGCGTCGCGCCGCCGCTGTTGCCCGATCCGAAGGATCCCACCATGAAGAAATAGGTGACGCCCGCGCTGGCCTGGAACTCGATCGCCGACAGGGCGCGCACGGCGTCGTCGTTGCAAGCCACCTGCGTCAGCGGCTCGGTCGAGCCTTCGGTGTAGACGGAGAGCGTGGTGTCGTAGCTGCTGCCGAAGGTGTCGAGGTGGATCCGCTCGTCGACCGCGGGCGTGTAGGCGTACCAGACGGTGGTGCTGTTGCCGAAGCAGACGGGGTCGTCCGGGGCGGTCGTCGCGGCGCCGGTGTTCAGCTTGTCGCTGAAGCTCGGCTCGGTGATGACGATCGCGTTCGTGATGTCGTCGTTCTTCGGGACCGGCGCGGCGTGGGCCGATGCGACGAAAAAGAGTGGAGATAGCGCGACGGCCAGCGCCGCCGTCCAGGTTGTGGATCGGATCATGACTGTCTCGTTCGGGCGGCCGTGGGGATAGGCGCGTCGGTCGGGCCGCTCTGCGACCGCGCGAGGTCTCGCTGAATGTGGGAGGAACGGCGAGCTCCGGCAATCCGACGAGCAGGGGCCGCCGTGGGCGCCCGCACAGGCCGGCCGCGGCGGTTGGAATTCGCTGCGTCTACGCGGTCGCGGGCGCGCGGGTCACGGCTTGATGCGGGCCGTCTCGTCCATCCGCAGCGGGGTCCTGGCCGGGCGCCAGGAGCCGCTCTCGCGCAGGCCGCGGTAGCTGACGGGGACCGTGACGACGAAGGTGGAGCCGGCGCCCGGGTTCGAGGTGACCTCGACCTCGCCGCCCATGAGGCGACAGAAGCGGCGGGTGATGGCGAGGCCGAGGCCGGTGCCGGTGGTCCGACGCGAGCCCGGATCGACGACCTGCGTGAACGGCTCGAACAGGGTGGCGAGCGCCGACTCGGCGATGCCGCGGCCGGTGTCGCGGACGGTGAACACCAGGCAGATGATGTCCGCGGCGCGGCGCTGGCCCAGGCTCAGCACGATCTCGCCGTCCTCGGTGAACTTGGCCGCGTTGCCCAGCAGGTTGAGCAGCACCTGGCGCAGCTTGAGGCGGTCGCTGTACATCGGCGCCGGGTCTTGAGCGATCTGCAGCGTCAGCTTGTTGCGGTTCACCGCCACCAGCGGGCGCACTGTGTCGGCCACCTCGCGCGTCAGCCTGGCGGCGTCGAACTCCTCGAGCACCATGTCCATCTTGCCGGCCTCGATCTTCGAGAGGTCGAGGATCTCGTTGATGATCGTGAGCAGGTGCTGGGCCGCCTGGACGATGTTGTCGGCGTCGCGCGCGTAGCCGTCGTGGCCGTGATCGCGGGCCTGCTCGAGCAGCAGCTCGCCGTAGCCGATGATCGCCGACAGCGGCGTGCGCAGCTCGTGGCTCATGTGCGCGAGGAAGGTGCTCTTGGCCCGGCTGGCGGCCTGCGACTGGTCGCTGGCGGCGCTCAGCTCGCGGTTCAGCGCCTGCAGGCGGCGCTCCTGTTCGCTGCGCTCGGCGACCTCGGCCTGCAGGCGGCGGGTCTGCTGCTCCTGCGCGCGCATGAGGGCGCCGACCTGTTCGGCCATGAGGTCGAAGCGCCGCGCGAGGGCGTCGATCTCGTCGCCGCTGCCGGTGGCCGCGCGCGCCTCGTCGCCGGTGAAGTCGGTCATGGCCGTGGCGAGGCGGGCGATCGGCGCGGCGAGGCGGCGGCTGAGGGCGAACGCGCCGAGGCTGGCGAGCGCGGCGACGAGGAGGGTGATCCACTGGACGCGGCGCGACTGCTCGGCGGTGACTGCGTCGAGGTCGGCCGCGTCACGCACGAGCGCGAGGGTCCAGTCGGCGCCGGCGATCCGCGCGACCCCGGTGATGCGGCCGTCGCTCAGGCGCGCGGCGGCGGTGTCCTCGGTGGCGGACCGCGGCAGCGGCAACTTCGGGCCGGCGGTGGCGACCGGCGGGAGCGCGGCGTAGCCGGGCACGGCGGCGGCGAGGTCGCCCGGGCCGAACAGCAGCTGGTCCTCGCGATCGCGCAAGAGCACTGCGACGCCGGTGGCCGCGAGCTCGTCGCTCCACGCGCGCACGAGGCCGGGTCGCAGGGCGACGGCGAGGACGCACTCGCCGGCGACGGGCGCCGACAAGACGAGGACGTCGCGGCCCTCGCCGTCGACCGCGAACGCGAGCGCGGCGGGCGGCGGGGCGGCGAGCGGGAGCTCGCCCACGCCGAGCATGCGCTGGCCGACTGCGCCCCACAGCCCGGCGGCGCGGACCGGCGAGTCGGAGCGCTCGGTCGTGCCTCGCAGCAGCCGCGTCAGCGCCTCGCGTGGTTCGACCGCGCCGGAGCAGGCGGCCCGGGCCTCGTCGCCGCCGGCGAGGGCGCGCAGCGAGGCCTGCTGTTCGGCGAGGAAGCCGTCCCACGCGCTCGCAGAGCGGGATGCCCTTTCGGACATGTCCGAAAGCACCGTCTCGAGGTCGCTCGCGGCCAGGCGCAGGTGGGCGTCGACGCGGACGACGAAAAGCGGGGCGAGGGCGACCAGGAGGGTGACGAGGGTGAGCTTGATCTTGAGCGGGTAGCGGGAGAAGTCGCGGACGGCCAGGACGCAGGCGACGAGCAGCGCGCCGACGCAGGCGAGGTCGCGCAGGGGCCCGCCGTCGGTGTCGGCGACGCGGGTCGGCAGCGGCGCCAGCTCGAGCGCGCCGAGAGCGAGGGCGGCGAACACCGCGACGGCGGTCCACAGGTCGACGCGCGCCGGCGCGACCACCCGCGGCGCGGTGGCGAGGATCAGGAACGCGGCCGCGCAGGCGAGCACGAGCAGCGGCAGCGCGACGAGCAGGCCGTTGCCCGCGAGCGCGACGAGGACCGTGACGTAGGCGAGCTCGAGCGCGCGGCCCGGAACGACGCGGGCGAGGCGGAGGCCGAGGCCGCACGCGCCGACGAACACCAGGGCGAGGGCGAGGCCGGCGAGGTGCTGCCAGGCGTGACGCGATGGCAGCCTCGCGGCCTCGGCGACGATGAGCAGGCCGCCGCACGCGGTCAGCCAGGCGAGGACTCCCCGGGCGAGTCGGACCCGTCGCTCGTGCTCTCGGTCGGTCCCCATCCCGCGCGTCGCCTACAGACTACACCTCGCGTGGCGGCGGCAGGTCCCGACGCCGCGGGCTCTGCACGAGAGGACGCACCGGTGGGCGCGGGTCACCGCATGCAGGCAGGAGTGAGATGTCCCTGGAGACAGGTGCCGCGTTCACCGGCTGGCGTAGGCCTTCAAGGCCTCGTAGGCCAGGCGTTCACCGCGGAGCTCGGCGTCCGCGACTCCCTCCATGTTGCTGGCGGCCCACTCGCGGCGGCCCGGTGCGTCGTCGGCGAGCTCGCGGGCGACCATCCCAGAGATCGCGCGCATGCCCTTGGTGAGCAGCTTGCTGCGCTGGCCGTCGAGCTCGTCGAGGCGGGCGCGCAGGCGGGCGGGGTCGCGCGCCTGGAGGGCGTCGAGGGCGTCGAGGAAGGCGAGCACCTCGGGCGCGGCGTGGTGGTCGCGGGCGGTGTCTCGCACCTCCTTCCACCAGGCCACGTCGTCGAGCCGGACGTGCGGCACGAGGTTGATGTAGACGCCGTAGGTGGCCTCGACCCAGGCGTTCCAGTCGTCGATACCGGCGACGATCCGCCGCTGCTCGTCGATCCACTGGTTCATGGTGGTGAGGCTGATGTCCTCGGCGAAGCGCTGGGTCGGGTCGGCGTAAAAGCGCAGCAGCGCGACCGCGGTCTCGGCCTCCTCGAACACGTGCGGGTCGCGGCGGTCGCCGATGCCCCCGGCCGGGTAAGGCCGACGCTCGACGCCGCCGAGCACCTCGAGCAGCGGCGCGGGGGTCCAGCGGATCCGGTGGAGGAAGCCGGCCGACTCCTTGAGGAATCGGGCCTTCTCCGCGCCGGTGTCGAGCAGCGGCATGGCGTCGGAGTTGGCCGGGCGGCCGGTGAGGAACGGGTGCAGCATGCGGCGGTTGGCGACGATGAGGTTGTCGATCTGGCCGATGTCGTGGACGCCGAGCAGCTGCAGCTCCGGCTTCATCGCCTCCCACGCGAACGGCTGCTCGCTGAGCCGCCCGAGCTCGCCCTCGGCCACCGAGAGGATGACCCAGTCGCTCGAGCCGACGCGGAGGATCTGGTAGTCGCTGAACTCCTGGTCGAGGGCGGCGAGGACGGTGAGCAGGAGCTCGTCGCTGAGCTCGTAGCCCTGCAGCCACTGGGCCAGGATCCCGCCTGGCTTCAGGTAGCGCTTGGCCTCGCGGTAGAACTCGACGGTGAACAGGCTCGAGACGCCGCTGACCCACGGGTTGGTCGGCTCCGAGACGATGATGTCGAACTGTCGCGCGGCCCCGGCGAAGTAGGCCTTGGCGTCGTCGAACCAGAAGTGATTGCGCGGGTCGTCGTAGGCGCGCGCGTTGGCCGGGTAGAAGTTGCGCGAGCCGGTCACCATCTCGCGCTCGATCTCGATGGTGTCGAGGCGCTGCAGCGTCGGGGAGCCGAGCAGCACGTGCGCGGTCACGCCGGAGCCGAAGCCGATCAGCGCGATGTCGGTGGACTCGGGCCGGGCCATCAGCGGCAGGACGCCGACCAGCACCTGGTTGGGCTCGTCGCCGGCGAAGTCGGGGCCGAGTTCGGGGTCGCGTTCCTTGGGGTAGCGGTTGAGCACGACCGAGGCGTCGGGCTTGCCGTTGGTGTAGATAACGCGGTACTCGCGGTCGTCGGTGAGGCGGATGACCGAGACCGAGGCGGTGCGGCCGTCGACGTAGGACAGCAGCTCGAAGCCCTCGGGCAGGCGGGTGCGGCCGTTGCGGAACACCGTGGCCGACAGGACCATCGGGTCGATCTTGACGACGAACAGGCCGAACGCGAGGGTGAGGAGCGAGCTGCCGGCGGCGAGCCGGCCGAAGCTGCGGATCTTGGCCGGGTTCTTGGCCCGGCGGGCGTCGCCGAACACGAGCGCGAGGCCGAGGGCGACGTCGACGGCGGCGCCGAGGACGATGACGCGCTGGAGGCCGATGATCGGCATGAGCACGAGGCCGGCGAGCACTGCCCCGGCGATCGCGCCGAAGGTGTTGAAGCCGTAGACGCGGCCGATGACGCCCTCGGGCTGGCCGCGGCGCAGCAGCACGTGGGTGATGAGCGGCAGGGTCATGCCGGCGCAGAAGGTCGCCGGGAACATGATGAGCAGGCACAGCGCGTAGCGCAGCACGTTGAACTGCAGCCACAGCGCCTCGCTTCGGTTGCCCTGCGAGTCGACCAGCAGCCAGCCGATCGCCTCGACCGCCCACTGGTAGGCCGGCAAGGTCGCGATCGCGGCCACGCCCATGATCAGCTGGACGATGCCGAGCACCAGCTCGGGGCGCTTGAACTTGTCCATCCGCTTGCGCACCCACAGGCCGCCGATCGCCAGGCCGAACACGAACGCCGACAGCATGACCTCGAACGAGTGGGTCGCGCTGCCGATGATCATCGACAGCAGGCGGATCCACCCGATCTCGTACATGAACGACGACAGACCTGTCCCGAAGGCCACGAGCAGCAGCAGCTTGACGAGGTGGTCGGTGCCGGCCGACGCCGCGGTGTCCTCGACGATCGGCGCGTGCTCACGGCGGTGGGCGAAGGCGATCGCGGCGATGACGATGTTGAGCGCGGCGGCGCAGGCGAGGGTGCCGGGCAGGCCGAAGTTGGCGACGAGGACGAAGCCCGACAGCAGGGCGCCGCAGGCCGCGCCGATGCTGTTGGTGAAGTAGAGGAAGCTGAGGATCTCGCCCGAGCGCTCGGGGTCGCGGCGGAGGATGCCGGCGCTCATCAGCGGGAAGGTCATGCCGAGCAGGACGCACGGCGGGAGGATCAGCAGGCCGGCGACGCTCCACTTGATCGCCTCGACCGCGAAGCCGCCGCCGAGCCCGGGGAACACGTGGTCGTAGCACACGCGCATCGCCAGCTCGCTGAGCCACGGGAACGCCAGCGCGTACAGGCCGATGCCGCCCTCGATCAGGCCGTACGCGCGCACCGGCCGGCGCACGCCCGCGAGCTTGCGTGACGCGAGCAGCGAGCCGAGCGCCATGCCGCCCATGAACAGGCTGAGGACGAGGACCTGGGCGGTGGCGGCGCTGCCGACGAACTGCTTGATGTAGCGCGACCAGATCGACTCGTAGATGAGGCCGCTGATGCCTGACAGGAAGAAGAGGAGGAAGAGCGGGGCGTAGCGGGCCATGGGCCGGGCGAGAGTACCCCACGGGCCGGGCGCCGTGTTCGCCCGCGCGCGGGACTCACGGGCACTTGTCGGCGTACTCGAAGTAGCCCTTCTGCCAGTCGCCGTCGTCGTAGCTGCCGTCGCCGTTCGGGTCGCAGTAGCCGCCGGGCGCGGTCGGAGGGCAGGCCGGGGTGCTCGGCGGCCAGTGGCACACGTTGTTGAAATTCGGGTCGCCGTCCTTGCACGCGCAGGAGGTGCACAGCGACTCGCAGTCGGCCTGGCACGAGCCGCAGGTCTCGGCGCCGTTGCACGTGCCGTCGCCGCACTCGGGCGGGCAGGCGCCGCAGTCCTGCGGGCAGCTGTCACACTCGTCGAGGCCGACGTCGCAGGTGCCGTCGCCGCACGCCGGCGGGCAAGTGTCGCAGTCGGCGGGGCAGCTCGTGCAATTCTCGTCGGGGCCGCAGGTGCCGTCGTTGCAACCGGCGGGGCAGTCGCCGCAGTCGGCGGCGCAGCTCAGGCAGTCCTCGCGGCCGGGCGTGCAGGTGTCGTCGCCGCAGGCCACTCCGCACGGGCCGCAGTCGCTCGCGCAGTTGAAGCAGTTCTCGAGCTGCATGTCGCAGGTGCCGTTGCCGCAGTACGGCGCGCACTCGCAGTCGCTCGCGCACGCGAGGCAGTCCTCGGCGCCGACGCACATGCCGTCGCCGCACACCGCCTCGCAGCCGCCGCAGTCTTCGGGGCACATCTCGCAGTACTCGCCGCCGTCGCAAGTGCCGTCGCCGCAGGCGCCGCCGCCGGTGGTGGGCGCAGTCGTGCCGGTGCCGGTGGTGGTGCCGTCGCTCGTCGCGGTGATCGTCGCGGTCGTCACCCCCGGCGCGCTGCCGAAGCCCGACGCGCTCTCACCCTCGGCGCAGGCAGGGACGACGACGGCGAGGAGCAAGGCGAGGCGGGCGCGCATGCTCCCCACGGTAGAGGATCGTCAGGGCCCCTGCACGACCCACGCGTGGCCGTCGGTGGCGACCTCGCGCTTCCAGATCGGCACGTCCTGCTTGAGCCGCTCGATCGCCGCGCGACAGGCCGCGAACGCCTCCGCGCGGTGCGGCGCAGAGGCGGCCACGATCACCGCGCTGTCGCCGATCTGCAGCACCCCGAGGCGGTGGTGAATCGCCACCCTCACCCCGGGGGTCTCGGCCTCCACCGCGGCGCCGATCTGCTGCATCACCCGCAGCGCCATCGGCTCGTAGGCCTCGTACTCGAGGCGCGCGATGTCGTGGCCGCGGCTCTTGTCGCGCACGTTGCCGACGAAGATGTCGATGCCGCCGGCGCCGGCGTGCGCGACCGCGGCGACGACGTCGGCCAGCGCGAGCGGGCGGTCCTTGATCAATTGATAGGCGGCGGGTCCGTCGTGGCCGCCGCTGACCGGCGGGATGATGGCGACCTCGCTACCCTCGCCGATCACGTGGTCGGCGGCGACGAACTCCTGGTCGACTGCGACGCGACAGACCGAGAGGCTGGCCGAAAGATCAGGTTGTTCGCGGGCGAGGGTGGCGAGCAGGTCGCGGACGCGCGCCCCGACGGGCAGCTCGAGGTCGACGCTGTCGCGGCGGAGGCGCTCGCGGAGGCCCGCGAAGAGCAGGACGCGCAGGTGCATGCGCGGCGAGTGTACTGCCCTGCGGCGGGGCGCCTTCCAGATCGCGCAGAACAGATCAAATTTCGCGCCGCGACCGGCGAGGAGGGGCCGTTACCCCACGAATTCGACGCCGTTGCGTAGGCGGATATCCTACATCCGAGCTCGTTGATCCCATCGAGATCACCGCGAACTCGTAACCTCGACACCGATGCCTATGATGCCGCTCGCCCCGAGAGACTCGACCGCATCCGACCTGCGTGGTCGCCAGGCGCCCGCAGGGCGCTCCGCCGCGATGAAGTCCAACCGCTCCGCCACCGCCCCCGCGCTCCGCCTCGTCGACGCCGAGTCCCCGGCGGAGGCTGACGCCCCCGAGCCGAGCTCGCGCGGCGCCCAGGACGCCGAGGCCCTGCTGGAGGACGATGTCGATGTCGACGTCGACGTCGGCGGCGAGTTCGGCGACGACCTCGAGGAGGCGCTGACTGCGGCAGCGGAGCGCGCGGCGGCCGGCGAGCTCGACCCGGCGACCGAGGACGCGCTGCGCCAGTGGCTGCAGCGGCGGCTGTCCGCCTACCTGAAGGCGGGCCATCGGGCGCGCATCATCTTCACCGACAACGTGCACACCATGCTGTCGGTCAAGCGCGGGCAGGGCGTCTACACCTTGCGCATGCACCGGATGTTCGCGGCGGCTCCGCCCGCGGTGCTGCGGGCGGTCGCCCGCTACGCGCAGTCGCAGGACCGCGACGCCGGCGTGCTGCTCCGCCGCTACATCGACGGCAACGAGCACCTCATCCGCGACGCCGAGAGGCCGCGGTCGCAGCAGCTCGACACCCAGGGCGCGCACTTCAACCTGCAGGAGCTGTTCGACGACCTCAACGCGCGCTACTTCGGCGGGACCATCGAGGCCAAGATCACCTGGGGTCCGCGGACCCGCCGCAAGCCCGGGCGCGAGTCGATCAAGCTCGGCAGCTACTCGATCGAGGAGCGGCTCATCCGCGTGCATCCGGTGCTCGACGCCGTCGACGTCCCCCGCTTCTTCGTCGAGTGGATCATCTACCATGAGATGCTTCACGAGGTGCACGACATGCCCATCGTCGACGGCCGCCGGGTCTATCACACGCCCGAGTTCCGCCGCGCAGAGGCGCTCTTCGACCGCTACGCCGAGGCGGTGCTGTGGGAGCGGACGCAGGTGCACAAGCTGCTCGACCGCTAGCGAGCGCCAGCCTCGACCGTCGCGCGTAGGTGCCTGCGCGCGCCCGTGAACCGGCCTGCGCGCCGGCGTGCGCGCGAGGAACGTGACGACCCGGGGCGCTGCGAGTATCTTGCAGGCCCTATGTCGAACCCCCGTTCCAACCGCGGCAAGGACGCCCTCGAGTTCCACGCGAAGGGCCGCCCCGGCAAGATCCAGGTCGTCCCGACCAAGCCGCTCACGACCCAGCGCGACCTGTCGCTCGCGTACTCGCCGGGGGTCGCCGAGCCGTGCATGGAGATCTTCAAGGACCCCGCCGAGGTCTACAAGTACACGGCGCGCGGCAACCTGGTGGCGGTCATCTCCGACGGCACCGCGGTGCTCGGCCTCGGCGACATCGGGCCGCTGGCGAGCAAGCCGGTGATGGAGGGCAAGGGCGTCCTCTTCAAGAAGTTCGCCGACATCGACGTGTTCGACCTCGAGGTCAAGGCGACGAGCCCCGACCAGTTCATCGAGTGCGTCGCGGCGCTCGAGCCGACCTTCGGCGGCATCAACCTCGAGGACATCAAGGCGCCCGAGTGCTTCTACATCGAGGAGAAGCTCAAGCAGCGCATGAACATCCCGGTGTTCCACGACGACCAGCACGGCACCGCGATCATCAGCGGCGCGGCGCTGCTCAACGCCGTGGTGATCCAGAAGAAGTCGATCGCCGAGCTCAAGGTGGTCGTCAGCGGCGCCGGGGCGTCGGCGATCGCGTGCGCCAAGTTCTACGTCAGCCTCGGCGTCAAGCTCGAGAACATCATCATGTGCGACTCGAAGGGCGTGCTGTCGCACAAGCGCAAGCTCGAGGCCGGCGACCCCAAGATCGAGTGGGTGCGCGAGACCGAGGCGGTGACCCTGGGCGACGCGCTGGTCGGCTCCGACCTGCTGCTCGGGCTGTCGCGCGCCGGCCTGGTGACGCCGGAGATGCTGCTGACGATGGCGCCGCGGCCGATCATCTTCGCGCTCGCCAACCCCGACCCGGAGATCGACTACCCGACGGCCAAGGCGACGCGCCCCGACGCGATCGTGGCCACCGGGCGCAGCGACTACAACAACCAGGTCAACAACGTGCTCGGCTTCCCGTTCATCTTCCGCGGGGCGCTCGACGTGCGGGCGACGCAGATCAACGAGACGATGAAGGTGGCGGCCGCGCACGCGCTGGCCGAGCTGGCGCGCAAGGACGTGCCGCAGGTCGTCAGCGCCGCCTACGGCGAGGAGTTCCACTTCGGGCCCGAGTACATCATCCCCAAGCCGTTCGACCCGCGCGTGCTCCACTGGGTGGCGCCGGCGGTGGCGAAGGCGGCGATGGACACCGGGGTGGCGCAGATCCAGCTCGAGCTCGACGCCTACGTCGAGCGCCTGCAGGGCTTGCTCGGCGGCTCGACCGCGGTGATGCGCAAGTTCGTGCGGATGGCCGCCAGCGGGCCGAAGAAGATCGTGTTCCCCGAGGGCGACGACCCGCGGATCCTCAAGGCCTGCTCGATCATCACCGAGGAGAAGATCGCCCGGCCGATCCTGCTCGGCGACCCCGAGCGCATCAAGCAGATCATCCGCGACCAGGACATCGACCTGCTCGACGACGCCTACGAGATCGTCGACCCGCGCGAGGACGCCGACGCGTCCGCCTACGCCGAGCTGCTGCACCGCCGCCGCGAGCGCAAGGGCGTCACCACCGAGCTGGCACGCCTGCTGATGCGCGAGCGCAACCACTTCGGGATGATGATGGTCGCCGAGCGCCGCGTCGACGGCATCGTCACGGGCCTCAACTTCTCGTACTCCGACACCATCCGCCCGGCCCTGCAGATCATCGGCATCCGCCCCGGGGCGCGGAAGATCTGCGGCATGTACCTCATGCTGCACAAGGGCGGCATGCTGTTCTTCGGCGACACCACCGTGAACCTCGACTTCGACGCGACCACTCTCGCCGACGTCGCCGAGATGACGGCCGACGCGGCCGGCACGTTCGGCGTCACCCCGCGGGTGGCGATGCTCAGCTTCAGCAACTTCGGCTCGGTCCGCGACCCCCGCTCGACGATGGTCGCCGACGCGACGGCGCTGCTCCGCCGCCGCCGCCCCGACCTCGAGGTCGAGGGCGAGATGCAGGCCAACGTCGCCGTCGACTACGCGTTGATGCAGAGCATCTTCCCGTCGACGCAGCTGACCGGCCCGGCCAACGTGCTGATCTTCCCCAACCTCGAGGCCGGCAACGTCGCCTACAAGCTCATGCGCGAGCTCGGCGGGGTCCCGTCGGTCGGACCGGTCCTGCTCGGCATGGCTCGACCGGTGACGGTGCTCGAGCGCGACTGCTCGGTCGACAACATCGTCCACATGACGGCGCTGACGGTCGTCGCGGCTCAGAAGGAAGAGGCCGACGCCGGCGCCTCGCCCGCGCTGGTGTGAGCCGGATCGAAGAACCGTGGGCCGCTCGGAGGACCGAGCGGCCGCGGCGAAGTCACCGCGATGGCGCGGGCTTCAGCGGACCCAAAAGCATAGGCCGCTCGGTGTCCCGAGCGGCCTCGACGAGGTCCGCGCCGGACTGCGGCTCAGACGAGCTCGGGCAGGCTGGGCGTGGCGGCGGCGGGCTTCTCGCCGTCGTGCTCGGCGTGCCAGCGCTTCATCTTGCGCTTGATGACCTCTTTTTTGATCGTGCCGACGAGGTCGATCATCAGCTTGCCGGTGAGGTGGTCGTGCTCGTGTTGGAGGGCGCGGCCGAGGAGGCCGTCGCCGTCGACCTCGACCGTGTTGCCCTCGAGATCGCGGGCGCGGACCTTGGCCCAGCGCGGCCGCTTGATCTCGACGTACACGCCCGGGAAGCTCAGGCAGCCCTCTTCGGCGACCGCGAGGCCCTTGCCGGACTCGACCAGCTCGGGGTTGATGAAGACGAGCGGGGGGCTGTTGTCGTCGCCGCCGGCGGGGACCTTGCCGTCGAGGACGAAGACCCGCTCGAGCCGCCCGACCTGGATCGCGGCGATACCGGCGGCGTTGAGCGAGTACATCGTGTCGATCAGGTCGCGGACGAGCTGACGGATGTCGTCGGTGATCTCGCCGACGTCGAACGTCGCTTCGCGCAGCCGCGGGTCGGGATACTTGACGATGTCGAGGACTGCCATAACCTGTGCGTTGGCTCCGCCGACATTGTAAGCCGGCGCGCCGGCCGAGCAAAGTCCCCGTGCTACAGGTGAGCGCCGCGCCATGAAGCAGCCTTCGCTCGTGTTCGTCTGCCAGAACTTGCGCGACCCTGACGCGATTCAGGGCAGCTGCATGCGTCGTGGCAGCAAAGACGTGCTGGACCGCCTCAAGCAGCTGCGCGTCGAGCTCGGTCTCAAGACGCAGCTGCGCGTGATGGGTTGCACGTGCCTCGGTCCGTGTGAGTCAGGGGTCAACGTGCTGGTCGTCGACGACGAGGGCGGCGCGACCTACTACGGGCGCATGGACGTGGCGACGGCGGACGCGCTCATGCGCGAGCATGTGCTCGCCGGCGAGCCGGGCGAGGCGCTGCGGCGCCACCGCCTGCCCAAGGACAACCTGCTCGACCTGTCTGCGCTCGCGGGGCATGAGGATCCCGACGCACGGGCGGCGGAGGAGAAGAAGGCATCATGAGCGTCACCGTGGAGCAAGTGCTGGCCGCGCTGTCGGGCGTGAAGGACCCGGCGACCGGCCGCGAGATCGTCGCCGACCAAGTCTCGGACGTCCGCGTCGACGCTGCGGGCGAGGCCACGTTCAGGATCGACCTGATCTCGCCGGGCTTCCCGCTGCGCGACGCCCTCGAGGCTTCGGTGCGCGCGGCGCTCGCCGCTCGCAACCTCCGCGGCACGATCGAGTGGGGCCTGAAGGTGCCGCAGAAGCCGGCGCGCCAGGACCTGAACCGCCTGCCGACGGTGAAGAACATCCTCGCGGTCGCGGCCGGCAAGGGCGGCGTCGGCAAGAGCACCGTCAGCGTCAACGTGGCGATGGCGCTGCACCGCTTCGGCGCCAAGGTGGCGCTGCTCGACGCCGACATCTACGGCCCCAGCGTGCCCAAGATGCTCGGCACCCCGGAGCGCGAGACGTCGACCACGCTCGCCGGCGACCGCATCAGCCCCGCGCTGTACCGCGGGATCCCGGTGATGAGCGTCGCCTTCTTCGTCGAGCCCGGCAACGCCGTGGTCTGGCGCGGGCCGATGATCCACAAGCTGCTCAAGCAGTTCCTCGAGGACGTCGAGTGGGGCGACATCGACTACCTGATCGTCGACCTGCCCCCGGGGACAGGTGACGCCCAGCTCTCGCTCGCGCAGCTGATCCCGATCACCGGCTCGATCATGGTCACCACGCCGCAGGAGGTCGCGCTCATCGACGTCCGCCGCGCGGTCAACATGTTCAACAAGCTCGAGGTCCCGGTCGTCGGGGTGGTCGAGAACATGAGCTACTACGTGTGCCCGTCCTGCGGCCACCACGACGCGATCTTCGCCAGCGGCGGCGGTGCGGCCCTGGCCCGCGAGCTCGGCGTCGAGCTGCTCGGCCAGGTCCCCATCGACAACAAGGTGTCCTACGGCGGCGAGTCCGGCGTACCGGTGGTCGAGGGCGCACCCGCCAGCGAGCAGGCCAAGGCCCTGTCCGACGTGGCCGCCCGCGCCGCCCTGGCGCTCAGCAAGCTCAGCGCGACCGGGCCCAAGCGCAGCAGCCTGCTGCGCACGGTGACCTGAGGCGTCGCGGCTTCGACTCGACGGCCCGCTTTCGCTGCGGGCCGGACTCGGCACGCAGGTGGGCCGGTCGGGCAGGGCGCCGACGAGGTACAGGGCGCAGCACAGAGTGCCTGAGCCGAGCGGGTTTTGCGATCGCCCACGCGCCTCGATCGGGAGGCTGGTGGAGCATGCGTCCCGCAACAGGGATGCTCGATCGCACATGCCCTCGCGGACATGTCGTGGCGAACATGCCGCAGGGGACATGTCCGAGAAGACAGCGCTAGTTGAGCAGGATCGAGGCCTCGGTGACCTCGCCGAGGCGGCGGAGGAGCGTGGCGGTGCGGTCGACGAGGAAGCCGAGGCGGTCCTCGGGGGTGTCGGCGGCCAGGCTCTGCTGTTGCAGGTCGACGAGCTCGCGGCGGGCGGCGGCGGACGCGACGTCGTGGCCGCCCATGAGCTCGAGGCTGGGGAGGAAGGCGGTGAGCGCGTAGAGCAGGATCCGCGGGTCGGGCAGGGCGAGCAGCGAGCCGAGCGCGTCGCCGTCGTCCCCGGACAGCCGGGCGAGCCGCTCGATCTGCGAGCGCAGCAGCAGCAGCGTCGACTTGTCGAACACCGGCGCCTCCGGCAGCGCCACGACCTCGACCTGACGGAAGAGGTTGGTCATCGGCAGCTCGCGCACCAGCTGGACCCGGCCGAGGCCCTCGAGGCGGATCAGTCGCCGGCCGTCGGGCATCCGCAGGTGAAACACCAGCTTGCCGAGGCCGAACACCGGTTCGAAGGCGGGCCGGCGATCCGCGGTCCGTTCGCCGCGCGGCCGCAGCAGCGGCACGCCGATGTGCTGGCCTTCATTCAGCGCGTGGTCGACGAGCTGCAGGTACCGCGGCTCGAACACGTTGAGCGGCAACACCATGCCGGGCAGGAGGACGACGTTCGGCAGCGGGAAGATCGGCAACGCCGCCAGAACTTCGGGCAGCGGTGTGGACCTGGCCGTGAGCATGGGCGACGCTGCTTTATACCCCGCGTGCTGCCGGCCGCCACCAGTCCGCGGGCCGACAGGCCGGCCCGGGCACAACCGCGCAGTAATTGCTCTAGCGACTTCGCTCGTTCGCTTCGGTCGCTTCCGGCAGCCAATTGACCAGGCCGATCCGCGTGCCCGCCCATGGGTTCGCTGCGCTCCAGGTGTCCGGGAAGTCGACGCGGCTGAGCGCGCCGTGGGCCTGCTCGAAACGCGGATAGCCGGCCGGTCCGAGGCCCGCGGCGCAGGCCAGGACGACGCGGTTGACGGTGTTGTGAGCGACGATCGCGATCGCCGGAGGCGGGCTGCGACGGGGCTCGTCGGGGCCGCGCAGGTGGCGAGCGACGAGCGTGGTGATGCAGGGAACGACCCGTTCGGCGAGGTCGCGGACGCTCTCCCCGCCGGGGAAGCGGTGCTCGAAGAGGTCGTCGTAGCCGATGCTGGCGAGCTCGGGCGCATGTGCGCGTCCGTCGCGGAAGGCCACGCGCTCGAGCACGCCGAGGTTCATTTCGCGGAGGGCGGGGAGGGCCGGCGGCGCAGGATGCTCAGGTCTGCCGGCGGCGATCCGGGCGGCGCCGATCGTGGCCCGCTCGAGGTCGGAGCTGTAGATCGCCCGCAGCGGGACATCGGCCAGCGCCCGGGCCACTGCCTCGGCCTGTCGGAGGCCGCGCGGCGACAGGCCGACGTCGGCGTGGCCGATGAACATGTCCGAATCGACAGGTTCGCCGTGGCGGACGAGGTAGAGGCGGAGCCCGGTCACGCGAACAGCTGGGCCTGCAGGTCGGGCCGCCCCGACAGCTCGCCGCGCACCGAGCTGGTCACCACCTGGGCGTCGTGCTTGTTGTCGGGAATGCTGAGGCAGGTGTGGCGGCCTCGCATGACGCAGCCGGCCCCGCGCGCGCCGAGGTGCTCGATGAGCGCGTCGACGACGTCGTTGCAGGCGCGCTCTTGCAGCGTGAGGCGGCGCGTGAAGCAGGCGACGAGATCGCCGAGGCGGCCGAAGCCCGCGAGCTTGGTGGCGGGGAGATAGGCGACGGTCGCCGTGCCGGTGTAGGGCAGCAAGTGGTGCGGGCAGAGGCCGTGGAAGGGGAGGCCGCGCACCACGACGAGCGCTGATTCACCCTCGCCCACGACCGGGTCGCCGAGGATCTTGGCCGGATCCATGTCGAAGCCGGACAGGAACTCCTGCGACCAGACGCGAGCGACGCGGCTCGGCGTGCTCGTGAAGTCCTTGTGCTGGCGGTCGAGCCCGCAGGCGTCGAGGAGCGATCCGATCGCCTGCTCGAGCGCCATCTGGCGGTCGCTCACGGCGGGCTGTGGTTCAGCGCGCTTGGGAGAGGACATGTCGCCTCGATATACCCCGGTCCGCGCGGCCCGGGCAGGTGCGCTAGCTAGCCTTCGCCGCGCCAGGTCAGTCGGAACCCGCGCGGCAGCTCGGTCGGCTCCGGCAGCCGGGTGCAGCCGAGGCAGCAGGCGCGGTCCGAGGCCGCCTGGGTGCAGTCGCGGCACACCGCGAGCGCCTGGCGAGTCCCCTCGAGGTCGCTGCGCAGTCGCGTGAGCACATCGAGCTTGCGCTCGAGCTCGTCGAGGCGCGCGCCCAGGGTCCGCTCGAGCTGCTGGCATGCGTCGCGGTCGTTGGCGGCGGCGCTCCGGACCGCCAGCAGCTCGGCGATCTCCTCCAGCGACCACCCGGCCTCCCGCAGGGCGACGATGAAGTTGAGACGGTCGAGCTCGGTGGGCGAAAACGCGCGGTGGCCCCCGCGCGTCCGCGTGGCTCGCAGCAACCCCTCACGCTCATAAAACCGCACCGTTCGCGGTGTGCAGCCGCTTCCGGCCAGCATGTCCTTCAAACTGAGCGTCCGTTCCGTCCCCGACATGCGGAAAACGTACGCGTGACCTATCGTAACAGTCAATATTACGAGAGGGTTTGTCGGTGGCGCCGGCGCGTGAGATCGGTAGTCTCTGCTCGCCATGGAGCACTCCGAGCAGGCGGCGCCGATTGCGCTGGTCACGGGCGGGGCCGTGCGGGTCGGGCGGGCCATCATCACCCGGCTCGCCGACGCGGGCTATCGCGTTTGGTTGCACTATCACCGCAGCGAGGCCGCGGCGACCGAGCTGGCCGCGGCGCTGGGGGAGCGGTGCGTCGGCCCGATCCAGGCCGATCTCGCAACGGAGCCGGCGCGAGCGGCCCTGGCCGCGCGGGTGCTCGACCCACAGGGACCGGCCGGTGGCCGGCTGGACCTGCTGGTCAACAGCGCGGCGAGCTTCGAGCGGGGCGAGTTCACGGGGCGCAGCGACGACGATCTCCGGCGCGTGCTCGAGGTGAACCTGGTGGCGCCGCTGTCGCTGGTGCGGGCGCTGACGCCGGCGCTCGTCACGGCGCGGGGGGCGGTGGTCAACATCCTCGACGTCGCGGGGCTGCAGCCCTGGCGGGGCTACCTCGACCACTGCACCGCCAAGGCCGGGCTGCTGATGGCCACCAAGGCGCTGGCGGTCGAGCTGGCGCCGGCGGTGCGGGTCAACGGCGTCGCCCCCGGCACCGTCGCCTGGCCTGAAGAAGATCCGCGGTTCGCCGAGGGGTCGGAGATCCGCGCGCGGATCGTGCGCGCGATTCCGCTCCGGCGGATCGGCACCCCGGAAGACGTGGCCGAGACGGTGCTTTTCCTGGCCCGCAGCGCCTTTGTCAGCGGGCAGGTCATCGCCGTCGACGGCGGGCGGTCGGCCGCTGGCGGGGTCGCCGGGTGAACCCGCGGCCAGGCGGGCCGCTTGACCGCCGCCGCGGGATCTCCTATCCATTGCGGCCTTCAACCATGGCCCGCCAAACCGACGAAGAGTTCTCCGACTACAACCAGCGCCGCGAGCCGCTCCCGAACCCCGCCACCACCGTGAACGATCATCGGCCGGTGACGGGCCGCCCGCTGGAGGTCAAGGTCGACGAGCGCGGCGTCGAGAGGGCGATCCGCAAGCTCCGCCGCCTGATGGCCAGCGAGGGCGTGCTCCGCGAGATCAAGCGCCGCCGCCACTACGAGAAGCCGAGCGTCAAGATGAAGCGCAAGCTCCGTGAGGCCGAGCGCCGCCGGAAGCGTCGCCAGCGCAAGCGGCCGATGATGCGCGGCGAGGGCTAGCAGTCCTTTCGGACAGGTCCCATGCGGCTGCGTCTGGTCGCCGCCCGGCGCGATGACGGTGTCCCCAGGGACATGTCCGAACATGCATGTACCGCCCCCGGTCTGATCGCTCTGCGCTGCGTGTTCGGCGTCGGCGATCCGCACGGGGGCGCGGTGTTCTGCCCGGTCTACACCGTGGCGCTGCCGGTCGGTCAGCCCGGGGCGCTCGACGATGACGACATCCACGAGTTCGCGGCCGCCGACCTGCTCGCCGATCTCCAGCGCCGGGCCACGCGCCGCGGCTGGTCGATGCGCGTCGAGGTCGAGGTCGAGCAGACCGCCGCCGACGCGGCCGGCTGCGACCTCTACGCCCAGGGCCCGGAGGAGGCGACGGCGCTGCAGCTGCTGGCGCAGGCGGACACGCCGGGCGGCGGCAGGCGCCTGACCTTTGGGACAGGTCTCGCCCACGCGCCCGAGGCGGTGGTGCGGCTGGCCGGTCGCTACGTCGTGCAGCACGCCGCCAGCCCGCCGACCGCGCTCATGCCGGCGCTGGCCTGTGCCTTCGAGCTCGGCTTCACCGAGTACGAGTTCGAGGCCTGAGGCGTGGCGCGGCGACGGAGAGGGCCGCCGCGCTGGTTCGGCCTCGTGCTGGTGCTCGCGCTGGTGCTGGCGTGGTCGCTCGCGGGCGAGACCTTGCGACGCTGGTGGGGGCTGCCCGGGGAGGGCGCCGCGCCGGGTAAGTCCGCGGGTCGGCTGCGGGTCGCCACCTGGAACCTGCGCAACTTCCCCGACGAGGGGCATGACCTCGCGCGCCTGGCCGCTCGTTTGCCGGAGCTCGCCGCGGACGTGATCGCGGTGCAGGAGATCCACGACGCCGCCCGGCTGAAGCAGGCGATGCCGGGCTGGGAGCTGGTGCTGTCGACGACCGGCGGGCGCAACGATCAGCGGCTCGGCTTCCTCTACGACCCGGCGGTGTTCGAGATGATCGGCGCGCCGCGAGAGCACGAGCGGCTGACGATGGGCGGTCAGGTGCGACCCGGTCTTTCGGGCTACTTGCGCGCCCGCGGCGGGGGACCCGACTTCCACGTGCTGGTGGTGCATCTCAAGGCGCGCGACGAGGGCTACGCGCTGCGCCGCTCGCAGTGGGAGCTGCTGGCAGAGATCGTCGAGGAGATCGCGCGTGATGACGACGATGTCATGGTCCTCGGCGATTTCAACGCCACCGGACCGACCCGGGGCCGACCCGACGAAGAGCTGACGGCCCTCGATGCGCGGCTCGGCGCGGTGGGTCTGCAGCGAGTGGTCAACGGCTCAGGCTGCTCGGCCTACTGGGATGGGGGCCGGCGCGACGCCTGGCAGGTTCCCTCGCTCCTCGATCTGGTGTGGGTCCGCGGGTTCCTCGCCGCCGAGGTCGAGAAGGTACACGCCGAACCACTCCTACACTGCGCGCGTCATGCCTGCCGGCCGTTTCGCTCGACCCCGACCTATCCGGAGCGCGACTACGCCGACGTGAGCGACCACTGCCCGGTCATCGTCGACTTCGAGCGTGCCTCCGACGACGACCCCTGACATAAGAAGTTGGGTCTGCGTCGGTTTCGCGCGCGGTCGTTGCTGGCGCATGGCGAGGAGCATGGTAAACCCCGCCCGCCCGGCTGAAGATTTGCGCGGTCGCGCTGTCCAAGGGCACCATCGGCTTCCATGTCTGGTCCTGTCTTCGCGATCGAACCTTGCAAAGCTAACCTCCCTCCCCCGGGTGGTTCGTTTGCGGTTCGTGACGAGCCCGGCGCAGTGCCTTCGTTGCTGCGCCCGGGCTCGTTCCCTTTTAAAAGGGCTTTGCAGGGTCATTCGGTCATGGGACCATCTCGACCGTCTGACGCGGCTGTGTCTGCATCCGCGCCCATGCGGCGAGAATTCCGTGGGAACCACCGACGAGTTCATCGCAGAGCTTGGTAAGGAGCAATGAAGATCATGATCACGAATCGAATGGGATCCTTTGGGTTGATCGCCGGCGGCCTCATCGCCGGTCTGTCGCTCACCGCCACGCAGGGCTGCGACGAGGTCGGTAACCTCGCAGAGCAGTGCGGGCTCACCTGCGACAGCGAGGCGTTCATCAACGGTAAGTTCAACGTCTCCGGCATCGCCGAGATCGACGCGTTCTTCAGCGCGACGCTCGATGTCTCCGGGGCGATCAACGCCACTGCCGCCGACATTCAGGCCGAGGTTGCCGCGCTCTACGGGCTCGTCGGCGCCGAGGTCGGCGGTGACTTCAAGGCTGCGCTCCAGGCCAAGCTTCAGGCGTACATCGACGTCGAGGCCGGTCTGCAGATCAAGGCCGAGCCGGCGCGCTGCGAGGCGAAGCTCGACATCGCCGCCAAGGCGGCCGCCGAGTGCGACGTCAACGCGAAGCCGGGCTCGATCGAGGCCAAGTGCGAGGGTAGCTGCGCGATCGATGCCAGCGCCCAGGCCGACTGCCACGCGGCCGGCGGCCTGACCTGCGAGGGTCAGGCGCCCAACCTGAACTGCGAAGGCACCTGCAAGGGCGCTTGCGAGTTCACCGCTGCGGCGACCTGCGACGGCACCTGCAGCGGCCGTTGCGACGGCCAGGACTTCGAGGGTCGCTGCGAGGGCGATTGCGAGGGCACCTGCGATCTCGGCGCTGGCGGCAAGTGCGAGGGCAAGTGCACCGGCTCGTGCGAGTACACCCCGCCGAGCGGCTCGTGCGATGCGTCGGCCGAGGCCCGGTGCTCCGCGTCGGCCGAGGCGAACGTCGAGTGCAAGGGCAGCTGCACCGGCAAGGCGACCCCGCCCGAGGTGTCGGCCGAGTGCAAGGCGACCGTCGAGGCCAAGGCCGAGGCGAGCGTCCAGTGCTACCCGCCGTCGTTGACCATCGACTACGTGTTCAACGCCGAGGCCGGCGGCAGCGCCGACCTGCGCGCCGAGTTCAAGGGCTTCCTCAACAACTTCAAGATCCGCTACGCGGCCCTCCTGGCCGCCGTGGCGCGCGCCGAGGGCCTGATCGAGGTCAGCGGCACGCTCGGCGACGCCGGCGTCGCCGCGATCAACTCGGCCGCGGGCACGCTCAAGGCCTCGGGCGACCTCAAGGCGTCGATCGGCGCTGCTTGTGCGATCGGCCTGCTGCCGGACGCCGCCAAGCTGCTCACCGACGCGGCGGGCAAGCTCGGCGGGCAGCTCCAGGCTGCCGGCTCGATCAGCGCCGCGGTCGCGACGAACTGATCACACGCTGCATTCGCAGCACGCGAGGGCTGTCCGGCGTCGCCGGGCGGCCCTCGGCCATTTTCGGGCTCGGTGCGTCGCGCGACGTTATTGTGGTTGGGATGCATCGCCAGGTCCTGGTCCTCGGATTGCTCGGGCTCGCGTGTCAGCTGGACGACGGGTTCGAGACCACGATCGACAGCTTCGTGGACACGACCTCGTCGATGACGACGACGACCACGTGGAGCACGACGACCACGTGGGACACGACGATCACGCCGACGACCGGCGTGGGGACGAGCACCAGCAGCACCGGCACGACGAGTTCGACGGGCACCACGAACGACCCCTCGACCAGCTCGAGCAGCGGGACCACCGGTGGGCAGGACGTGCCGCCCGGCAGCACGATCCCCGTCGGCGGCGGTGACTACTTCCTGCTCGGCGCCAACTATCCGTGGCTCAACTACGGCGGGGACTTCGGCGCCAACAGCTGGGGCACCTACGGCGTGCACACCAAGCAGGCCGAGGTCGGGGCGCACTTCGACGCGATGCAGGGGGACGGGCTCCGCGTCGCGCGATGGTTCGTGTTCACCGACGGCCGCGCGGGCATCTCGTTCGCCGGCGATGGCACGCCGACCGGTCTCGGAGAACATGTCCTGGGGGACATGCAGGAGGCCGTGGCGATCGCACGGGCGCGCGGCATCTACCTCGTTCCGGTGCTGCTCGACTTCCACTGGATGTTCTGGTCGCAGCAGAACAACGGAGTGCAGACGGGCGGGCGCAGCGGTACTTTGAAAGATCCGGCCAAGCGGGCGGCGCTGGTCGACGCGGTAATCGTGCCGCTGTTGCAGGCGTTCGCCGACGAGCCGGCGATCCTGGCGTGGGAGATCATGAACGAGCCGGAGTGGTCGATCTCCGACCTGCCGGCCGCGTCACCCGACGGCGGCGCCGATGCCGTCCCGCTGGCGGACTTCTACGCGTTCGCGGCCGAGGTCGCCGACGCGGTGCACGCCCACACGTCCGCGTACGTGACGCTGGGGTCGGCGTCGCTCAAGTGGTATCGCGTGTGGACGCCCGAGTTCGCGGCGGCGCACGGGCTGCCGCCGCTGGGGCTCGATTTTTATCAGACGCACTACTACCCGTGGATGGACGGGCAGATGTGGAACGGAGACCCGGAGCTGGGGACGGTGCAGTTCTCGCCGACGGTGCAGAAGTACGCCGACCTCGGGCTCGACCGGCCGATGGTGGTGGGCGAGTTCATCGCCTCCGACCAGGCGGCCGCGCGGCTCGACGTCCTGCTCGCCAACGGCTACGCGGGCGCGTGGCCGTGGAGCGTGACGAGCGATTACTCCCTCGACGGCGCAGGGATGAAGATGTGGGCCGACGCCCACGCGGCGCTCGTCGGCTTGCCGCCGCTCTGACACGGGGCAGTCGCCCGGCGCACATGTACCCGCGTTCGCGCGGGGCGGGGCGTTTGCGGCGGAACCTCCCCGAGGCGAGGTTGTCTGAGGCCCCGTATGTCACGCCTCGACCGCCGTGCTCGCGCGACCGCGCCCTCGTTGAAAGCAAAGGACATGTTGTTTGGGACATGTCGCAATGGACTGGCAGTGAGGTGCGGCGCGGCGGCGGCGCTGGCCTCGCTGACGATGGCCTGTACGGCCAATCCGGGCAAGGTGGAGGCGACGGCGACGACGATGGCGTTGCCGAGCAAGGGCGTGAAGCTCACCGACGACGGAGCGACGCGGCGGGCGCCGGTGTCGCTGACCGCGTCGGACGGGACCGGGCTCAAGCTGGTGAGTTTGAAGGCCCGCGGCGTGGTCGAGGAGCCGCTGGCGTTCACCGAGCTGCACCTCGTGTTCGAGAACCCGAACGACCGCCAGATCGAGGGTCGCTTCGAGATCGACATGCCGCCCGGCGCGGCGATCTCCCGCTTTGCGATGAAGATCCACGACCGCTGGCAGGAGGGCGAGGTCGTCGAGCGGCAGGCGGCGCGCGTCGCCTACGAGGACTTCCTGCACAAGCGGCAGGACCCGGCGCTGCTCGAGAACAAGGCCGGCAACTCGTTCAGCGCGCGGGTGTTCCCGATCGGCCCGCGGGAGCGCAAGGAGCTGATCGTCTCGTACTCGCAGGAGCTGCCGAGCTCGGCCGAGCCGTACCGCCTGATGCTGCGTGGCCTGCCCGAGCTCGACGAGCTCGACGCCAGCGTGATCCTGCGCGAGCCCGGCGACACTGCGGCGCCGACCAGCCTGGGCGGCGCGGCGGTCAAGACCAGCGTCATCGAGATCAAGAAGCAGAAGTACCTGCCGGAGCGCGACCTCGAGGTCCGTTCGGACCGTCCGGCGGCGGTGATGGGCCTGCGCCACGACAACCTGGTGGTCGCGCGCGTGGCCCCCGTCGGCGACATGCCGGCGGTGCCGATCGGCGCGCTCACGGTGCTGTTCGACACCAGCGCGTCGCGGGCCCTCGGCTTCGACCGCCAGCTGCGTCGGCTCGCGGATGTCCTGAAGAGCATGCGCGAAGAGACAGGCGGTGATTTCTCGCTGCGCGTGGTGTGCTTCGATCAGGCGACCGAGGAGGTCTACGACGGGCCGGCCAGCGGCTTCGGGCAGGCGCAGCTCGAGCGGATCGCGTCGCGGCGGGCGCTCGGGGCCTCCGATCTGGCCGGGGCGCTGACGTCGCTGGCGGCGGACGCGGGCGGGTCGCGGCGGCTGCTGGTGTTCTCCGACGGCATCACGACCGCGGGCTCGGCCGAGCATGCGGCCTTGCGCGACGCCAGCAAGGCGCTCGCGGCCGCCGGGTTCGAGCGCGCCGACGCGATCGTGGACGGCGGGATCCAGGACACCGCGAGCCTCAAGGCGCTGACCACCGCCGACTTCCCGAGCGACGGCGTGGTGATGGACGCTCGCCTCCCGCTCGAGACGATCGCGCACAAGCTCGGCAGCGCGACGCTGCCGGCGATGAAGGTGACGGTGCCCGGGGCCGCGTGGGTGTGGCCGGACACGATCGAGGGCGCGCAGCCGGGCGACGAGATGCTGGTCTACGCCGACCTGCCGGCCGATGCGGCGATGCGGGTGGTGATCGAGGGGCAGGACCGGATCGAGGCCGAGGTGCCGACGACGGCCGTCGAGCGGCCGCTGCTCGAGCGGGCGTGGGTGCGCGCGCAGGTCGAGCGGCTGCAGGCGCAGCGCTCGAGCCTGGCGGAGACCGACACAGCGGCGCGGGCGGGGCTGCAGAAGACGATCGTCGAGCTGTCGACCAAGTATCGCGTGCTCAGCGACTTCACTGCGTTGCTGGTGCTCGAGTCGGAGTGGGACTACCAGCGCTTCAACATCGACCGCAACGCGCTGGCCGACATCTTGACGGTGGGCGCCACCGGGGTCGAGCTGTACAACCGCAAGTCGGCGCCGCTGCCGACGCAGAAGCCCGATCCGGGCACTCTGGTGCGTCGGGAGGAGCGGGAGGAGTTCAAGGCGCCGGCCGAGCCGCAGCGCGACGCGATCCCGATGATGGCGCGTAACTTCGACCCGGAGATGGCGCAGCGGCAGGCGGGGATCCTCGGGGTCATGTCCCAAGAGTCAGGTCACTTCCTGGCCAGCCCGTACGGTGGGGCGTTCGCGGTCGGCAACGACGACGCCGACGTGTGGGGCGGATTGACTGGCACGGAGATCGGCGAGGCGTACGGGGTTGGCGGGCTCGGGTTGGTCGGCACCGGTCGTGGCGGCGGTGGCACCGGCGAGGGCACGATCGGCCTCGGCAACACGGGGCTCATCGGTCGCGGCGGTGGCGGCGGCTCGGGCTCCGGCTACGGCCGCGGCGCGGGGGCGGGCTTCGGCGGCCGCGGGACGCGAGTGCCGACGGTGCGCCAGGCCAAGGCCGAGGTGCAGGGGGCGCTCGACAAGGACATCATCCGCCGGATCGTGCGCGCCCACATCAACGAGATCCGCTACTGCTACAACCAGGCGCTGGCGCGCGATCCGGGGGCCAAGGGGCGCGTGGCGATCCAGTTCGTCATCGGCGGCACGGGCAAGGTGCCGACCGCGGTGGTGTCCGAGAGCACGATGCGAGACGCAGGCGTCGGCAGCTGCATGGCTCAGGCGGTGCGGCGCTGGACCTTCCCCAAGCCGCAGGGCGGCGGCTCGGTGACCGTGACGTACCCGTTCGTGCTCGAGCCCGGCGGCGGGGTGCCGGCCGACTACACGCCGCCGCCGCCGCCGACGCCCGAAGAGCTGGCGCGGCAGCGGGCCGAGGAAGAGGCGTTGCAGGCCCGCATGCGCGAGCAGGACGCGCAGCGGCTGGCCGAGCAAACGGAGGCCGAGCGCACCGCCAACAGCCCGTACACCGGCAAGTTCTTCGATGTCGCCGAGAAGCTGCGCACCAAGGACGCGCGCGGGGCCGTCGCGCTGGCGCTGGAGTGGCACGAGCAGGACCCGGGCGACGTGCTGGCGCTGATCGCCCTCGGCGAAGCGGCCGAGACCGCCGGCGACATGCTCACTGCGGCGCGCGCCTACGGCTCTATCATCGACCTGTTCCCGTCACGCGCGGACCTGCGGCGCTACGTCGGCGCGCGCCTCGAGCGGCTCGGCGAGGCGGGCTCCACTCTGGCGGTCGACACCTTCGCCAAGGCGGTCGAGTCGCGGCCCGATCACCCGTCGAGCCACCGCCTGTACGCCTACGCGCTGCTCAAGGCGGGCAAGCACAAGGAGGCGTTCGAGGCGCTCAAGGCCGGGGTGACGCGCACGTACCCGTGGGGCCGCTTCGCGGGGACCGACCAGATCTTGCGCGAGGACCTGGGCCTGGTCGCGGCGGCGTGGATCAAGGCCGAGCCGTCGGTGGCGTTCACCGTGCGGGCGACGCTCGACGGGCTGAACATCGCGCTGCCGAGCAAGCCGTCGACGCGGTTCGTGATCAACTGGGAGACGGACGCCAACGACGTCGACTTCCACGTCCACGACGGCCGCAAGGACCACGCGTTCTACGCGCAGAAGCGGCTGCCGAGCGGCGGTGAGCTGTACGCCGACGTGACGACCGGCTACGGGCCGGAGTGCTTCACGATCGAGGGCGAGGCGAAGGCGTTCCCGTACAAGCTCGAGGCGCACTACTTCAGCCGCGGGCCGATGGGCTACGGCATGGGCAAGCTGCAGATCGTCCAGCACGACGGCAAGGGTCAGCTGAAGTTCGAGGAGCGGCCGTTCGTGATCATGAAGGACCGCGCCTACGTCGACCTCGGCACGTTCGACAAGCCGCTGTGATTCTTCTGTGAAGAAAAAAGAACATGGCGCCGAGGGCATGTCCCCGGCGCCATGTCTTTTGGGCCATGCCCGATCGCTCAGTCCTTGCCGGCCGGGTACATCGCGTCGATCAGGGCCTTGTAGCGCTTGGAGACCTCCTTGCGCTTGACCTTGAAGGAGGCGGTGAGCATGCCGTTGTCGACCGTGAACTCCTCGGGGGCGATCTTGAAGTACTTGATCGACTCGAACGAGGCCAGGCTCTGGTTGACCTCGTCGAGGTAGCCCTGGACCTCCTTGTGGACCGCGTCGCTGGTGATGTCGGCGGCGTTGCCGGTGCGCTGCGCCCAGGCGGTCAGCTTCTCCTTGTCGACGGTGACGAGGACGACGCAGTACTTGCGACCGTCGCCGATGACCACCGCCTCGCTGAGGATCGGCTTGGTCTTGAGCAGGGCCTCGATCTTCTGCGGGGCGACGTACTTGCCGCCGCTGGTCTTGATGAGGTCCTTCTTGCGGTCGGTGATCCGCAGGTGCATGTCCTCGTCGAACTCGCCGATGTCGCCGGTGTGGAACCAGCCATCGCTGTCCCACGCCTCGGCGGTCGCGTCGGGCCGGTTGAGGTAGCCGGACACGACGTTGGCGCCCTTGGCGAGGATCTCGCCGTCCTCGGCGAGGCGCAGCGAGACGCCCTTGATGGCCGGACCGACGGTGCCGATCTTCCAGTTGTTCGGGCGGTTGGTGGTGAGGCCCGGGCAGGTCTCGGTGAGGCCGTAGGCCTCGCACACGTTGAGGCCGAGGGCGATGAAGAACTCGCCGACCTCCTTGGGCAGCGGCGCCGAGCCGGACAGCAGCACGTGCATGCGGTCCATGCCGAGCTTGGCCTTGAGCTTGGAGAACACCAGCTTCTCGGCCAGCGCGGCCTTGACGCTGAGCGCCAGCGGCAGCGGCTTGTTCTTCTGGCGGTACGGGATGGTCGCCTTGCCGACCCCGAGCGCCCAGTGGAAGATCTTCTGCCGCAGCGGCGGGCTCGCGGCCACCGTGGTCATGATCTTGCCGTAGACGCGCTCGTACACCCGCGGGGCCGCCGGCAGGAAGCCGGGGCGCGACAGGCCGAGGTCCTCGGCGACGGTGGCGATCGACGACAGGACGATCTTGCAGCGGAAGAAGGCGCCGCCGAACTCGACCAGGCGGCCGAACGAGTGCGCCAGCGGCAGGAACAGGAACGCGCCGCCGACCCGCGCCTTCTCGCTGAACATGCCGACCTCCTCGACGTTCTCGAGCATGCTCAGCATGTTGTCGTGAGTCTGGATGACGCCCTTCGGCGGGCCGGTGGTGCCGGAGGTGTACGTGTACGTGGCGACGTCCGAGCGCTGGATCGTCTGCAGCCGCTTGTCGCGCTCGCCCTTCGTCTCGGCCAGCGCGGCGCGGCCGCGGGCCTCGACGTCGGCCAGGCTCTCCCAGTCGGACCCCGGGGCGATGCCGGTCGGGTCGATGACGATGAAGCGCTTCAGCTTGACGGCGTCGGCCGGGTAGTCGACCTCGAAGAAGTTGAAGCCGCGCTGGGCCGCGCGCACCTTGTCGAGCATCTCCTTGTTCTCGACCACCAGCAGCTCGGCCTGGTGTCGGCGTGGATGTAGCCGATCTCGGGCGGCAGCAGGCTGACGTAGATCGGCACAGTGCGGTAGCCCAGCGACAGCAGCGCCCAGTCGGCGAGGATCCACTCGAGCCGGGTGTTGGCCATGATCGTGACGCAGGTGCCGGGCGCGGGCGCGTGGCCGCCCTTCACGAGCCCGGAGGCGATCGCCTCGACGCGATCGGCGGCCTCACCGAACGCCACGTCGACGTATGCACCGCCCTGACGGACGCGATAACCGGGACTCTGGCCCTCGGAGCGGGCGCGGTCGAAGAACATCTGAGCGAGGTGTGTGTCAGCCATGATCGAGGCGCTCCAACGTGGCACCTCTTGTAGCGAAGGCTCGCACGCCTGTCCAGGCGCCTCTCCGATGGAGTTTTCCTCGGCTCGCGGGGCGTGGACGCGCGGGTGCCTCGTTCGCGGGCCAAGCCGGCGTAGCCGCGCAAACGACGTTCATGGGACGGATGGTCCTGTCTGAAGGGACATGTCCCCAGGGGCGGGCGAGCGACGGGTGCACGCACGCTCGAGCCCGCCTCGCAAAGCGCGCGGCGAGCGGCCGCTCGCGGCACGCACGATGACCCGCGGCTGCGCGGAGGTCAGCGAGCCACGCCGACGACGCGCCAGTCGCCGAAGCGTCGCTCGAGGATCAGGATGAAGGGCTCGCCGCGGACCTTGCTGACGGCGTAGTTGCGGCCGAGGCCCTCCTGCACGCCGGCGGGGACGCTGCCGAAGCGCTTGCGCAGGCCCGAGGCGGTGAACACCTCGGCGGTCCCCGGCGCGCCGCTGCCGGCCTCGTCGAGCATGGCCTGGAGGACACCTTGCAGCTCCTCGCGCGTGCGCGCGACGACCTGGTCGCCGATGACGAACGGCAGGCTGGCGCGAGCGGCCAGCTTGGCGGCGTCGCGGGCGGCGAACACCTTGAGCCAGGCGTTGGCGGCGTGCCCGGCCTCGGCGTCGGGCTGGTCGCCGCTGCCCTGCTCGGGCGGCGTGCCGTGGTTGTGACCGTCGCCCTCGCCGTGCTCGTGGTTGTGCCCGCCGCCGGGCGCGGACGGGCCCTCGGGGCCGGACGGCCCGGGCGCGGCGGGGCCCATCTGGCGCGCGAGCCGACGCGACGCTCCCGCCTCCGACTCCGAGCTGGCCGGACGGACAGCTCGGTTCGGATCGGGGCGCTCGCCCTGGCCGACGTTGTCGAGGATGAACGGCTCGGCGCCGAAGGTGCCGCAGGCCCGCTCGTCGCGGTGGAACGCCCAGTGGATGTAGACCTTGCCGTTGCCGCTCAAGATCTCGCGCGGCGGCTGCGGGTAGGGCCCGGCGTTGCGCACGACCTCGCGCGCGGCCCCGTCGAACTGCATGTTGCCCGAGTAACGGACGGTCCGCAGCTTGTCGAGCGAGCCGTCGCTGTTGAGCACGATCTCGACGCGCGTCCACAGGTCGGGCTTGTTGAGCGCGTTGCCGCGGCCCATCGTGTCGAGCTGCTCGAGGAAGCCGAACGCCCACTTGTCGTGGATCGTCCGGTGCATCGTGGCGATGAACTGGGCGAACGGGTGCTTGCGCGAGCGCAGCGCGGTCTGGTTGCCGGGCCGCACCTCGGGGACCATGTTCTCGAGCGGCGATTGATAGAGCTCGCGCGCCTCCTCCCAGATGCCCTTCTTCTTCGACTGGCGCTGGGAGATCAGGTCCTTCTTCTCGGCGATGTCGCGCCCGAACAGCGCGTTCATCTCGTTGGACGACAACCTGAACCGAAGGACAGGTGACTTGGTGTCGGACGAGCCGGCCTGTTGCTTGTTGCGCTGCATGACCGCGGCGGCGGCCTTCTGGTCGGGCGCGAGCTCGCCGGACGAGGCGGCGTCGGCGACCGCCTCGTGCTTGAGCATCTCGGGCGAGTGCTCGCGCGGGGCCAGCTCGCGCATCGACAGCATGCTCTTGGCCTTGGGGTCGTTCTGCTCGGGGATCTTGGTCTCCGGGCTCTGCTGGACCTTCGGGGCCTCCTGCGCCAGCTGGCTCTTCTGCTCGCGCGTCTCGGCGATCTTGTCCTCGGCCGCCATGCCCTTGGTGGGGTCCTCGCTCGGCTCCTGCTGCGAGGCCTTGGCCTGCTCGGCGTCCTTCTGCAGGTTGGTGATCTCGGCCCGGGTCTCCTCGGTGACGTCGCGGTTGACGTTGGAGAGGTAGTGCGCGTCGTCGGGGGACTCCTTCTCGTCCTTCTCCTCGAGCTGCTCGACCATCTTGAGCTGCAGCAGCTCGAAGTCGATCTTCTCCTTCGGCTGCTCCTCCTCGGGCGGCTTCTCCTCTTCCTTCTTCTTCTCCTCGGGCTTCGGCTCCTCGACCGGCAGCGGCTCGGGCGGCTTCTCGAGCTCCTTCTCTTTCTTCTTCTTCTCGCGCTCTTTCTTCGGCTCCGGCAGCTCGGGGTCGTCGAGCTCCGCCAGCGGATCGATCGGATCCTTGTCGTCGACCAGCGCGACGACCACCTCGGTCTCGCACTTGCCGTCGACGATCGTGTGCAAGAGGCCGTCGTAGAGCTTGGCCTCGTCGCCCGACAGCGCCTTCTCGAGCAGGTCGACGCCGCGCTCGTAGCCGTTGACGCACGCGGGCTTGCGGGCGACCGGGTGCGAGGCGACCCGGTCGTCGGAGCGGATGAGCACCAACAGGCTGGTGCTCACCGCGGCGACGTTGAGGCCCGCGGAGAACAGGAAGCAGGCGAGGAGCGCGAGTGGCCCGGCGTCTCGACGACGCCGAGTGCGGTCCCCAGGCGCGAGAGCGCCAGGTGTGGGCGGCCGCGGCACGGGCAACACTGTAGCGGAAATCTATCGTCAGGGCTCGCGGCCGCCGTTGCCTGCACTCACGGCGGCGACAGCGGCCGAGACCGCCAGCCAGCTAGTGGAGGCTGCGGTAGACGCCGATCACCTTGCCGACCAACTCGAAGGCGCGATGATCGCCGCGGTGGACGTAGATCGGCTGCATCGCCGCGTTGCCGGGCTGCAGGCGGATCTTGTCGCCCTCGGGGTAGTAACGCTTGCACGTCACTTCGCCCTCGATCATCGCCACGACGATCTCGCCCCGCTCCGCGTTGGCCTGGCGACGGACGAACACGTAATCGCCGTCGAAGATTCCATCCTCGATCATGCTCTCGCCGTAGACGACGAGGCCGAACACCTCGCGCGGCTGGTTGCCGTGGAGGAAGAACTGGTCGACGCTGATCCGGTTGGTGACGTTCTCGTCGGCCAGGATCGGCTGACCCGCGGCCACGCGCCCGAGGATCGGGATGTCCGTGGTGCGAAGGCGCGCGGCGCTCTCCGGCGCATCCACCGGCCGCAACGCGCGGCTCTTGAGCTCCTCACGGACCAGGTACCCCTTGCGCTCGAGCGCCTTGAGGTGGTCGTTGACCCCGTTGGTCGAGCGGATCCCCATGTGCTCGCCGATTTCGCGCAGCGTGGGCGGGTACCCGTTCGCGTCCAGGCAGGAGGAGATGAAGTCGAGCGCTTGCTGCTGGCGGTGGGTGAGCTGGGGTTTCACGGGGAGAGCCTCCTGCGGCGGCTGCGGAGATCACGCCTTCGGCACTGAACGGGTGTATACAACAAATTTGCTCAGGTCAAGCTATGCGGAACTGCGAAAGGCGCCGACATGCCCCAGGCGACAGAGCCCGCCAAAGCCTGAAATTTGCCCGATGAAGCGGCCCCGCAGACCCTTCCGGCATGGGTCCGGATCTCGACAGGCGGCAGGGGCGAAGGGACCGCCGCGATCCTTCGCGGCCGGCGATCGCGCCCGGCGAGGAGCGACGCGTCAACCAAGGCTGCCGACGGCTGCCGCAGCCGCGTTGGCGCCAGTGGCCCTCGATCCTCGCCGCGGCCGTGCTCGGTGTAGTGGCGGCCGTGGCGCTGCAAGGGCTGCAGGCCGACGCCTCCGTGGCCCCGCCGGCTCCCCTCGAGGTCATCACGGCCGCACCGCCGGTCATGCCGGTCAAGACGACGCCGATCTCGCTGAGCGAGGCGCAGGTCCTGCATGACGAGGCGGCGGCGCTGACGCCCGCCGGGGTCGCCCTCGACGAGACGGCCCATTCGACCTGGCTGCCGCGGATCGGGCACCTGGAGGCCGCAGTGGCCGATCCGGGGCTGGCGCCGGAGATCCGCGCGGAGCTCTCGGCGACCCTCGACGCGCTGGCGCAGGTCGGCCTCGGCGGAAGGCGGCCTTAGACCTCCGAACCTCCTGGGAGGTTTCGAGTGTTTGCTGCTTTCTGTGATAGCGTGAGTGCTGGGAGGTCCACTCATGAGATCGCTTCAGCTTTGGTTCGTGTCCGTCGCCGTGGTCGCTTTCGGCGCATGTGGCGACAAGTCCGGGATGATGACCGGCGCAACCGGCCAGACCGGCGATCCGCCCGACTCCGAGGGCGACGACACCGAAGAGCCCGAGGACACGACCGGCCCGGGAGCGAGCTCGACTACGGAGCAGACCGGCGGCACCGACCCCACGAGCGGACCGCTGGACCCGACGAGCACGTCCGCGGGCGGGACCTCCACCAGCGCGGGCTTCATCGTCCCGCCCGACGGCGGGATCAGCGGCCAGTGCGACCCGCGGGTGCAAGACTGTCCCGAAGGACAGAAGTGTACGGCGGTCGCGCCGGCCGAGGGCGAGCCGTGGGGCGTCAACACGTGCGTGGAGATCAAGGGCGACGGCGCGGTCGGCGACCCGTGCGACGTCGAGGACGGCAAGTACACCGGTATCGACAATTGCGGGGTCGGCAACATCTGCCTGCTGACCGACGACGAGGGCGCGGGCGGCGTGTGCGTCGAGTTCTGCGACACCAACGACGCGTGCCCCGACACGCCGACGGCCAACTGCGTGGTCTACAACGACGGCTCGCTGCCGATCTGCCTCGGCTCGTGCGACCCGCTGCTGCAAGACTGTCCCGAAGGACAGGGCTGCTACAACTCGGCCGGCGACCTGTTCGTGTGCTTCAAGGAGTCGGCGATGCCCGGCGAGGGCGGGCCCGGCGACGAGTGCCAGTACATCAATCAATGTCAGAAGGGCGGGTTCTGCGCGGCCACTGCCGCGGTCGCCAACTGCCCGCCGATGTCGGCCGGCTGCTGCACCCCGTTCTGCCCGGTCAGCGGCGGCAACGGGCCGTGCCAGGCGGGCGAGGAGTGCACGCCGTTCTTCGAGATGGGAATGGCTCCGCCCTCGTATGAGGATGTCGGGGTTTGCGTGATCCCCGCCTGATGCATGGCCTAGCGCCCGGAGCGCCTGGAGACGAGGACGCAGGGACCCGCGTCAGGTCGACCGGGTCCTTGCTGCTACGCTGCCGGACATGCGGCTCCTCGTGAATGCCATCATCACCGGCTTCGGGCTCAAGCTCGGGGCCGACATCTACAAGGCGGTCAAGAAGAAGCTCGGGCTCCCCGACGACGACGGCGACAACAAGGTCGTGCCGGTCGACCCGGCGGCGCAGAGCTGAGGCTACCGCTCATTCCTTGGGCGTCCGGGAGCCCGGCGGCGTCTGCGACGTCGGCGGGGTGCCGGACGCCTGCTGCGGCGACGACGGCTCCCGAGCAGGCGGCTCCCTGGCGGGCGGCTCCCTGGGGGGCGGCTGCTCCTTGGAGCGCGCCGTCGCCTTGTCGGCCTTGATCGCCGACTTGAGCTGGCCTTCGGGGTCGATGGAGAAGCGGATCTCCGCCTTCACGTCGATCACGAGGCCGGCGATGACCCGCTGCATCAGCTCGACGGTGTCCATGCCGTCGAGGAACTGCCGGACCTCGGCGCTGACCATCCGCACGACCTCGTTCTTGGTCGCCTGCGTCACCCCGGTCACGATCTCCTTGCCCTTGCCGATCGCGCCGTCGGGATCGAGCAGGCCGGCGAGGCCCTCGCCGATCTTGCGCCGGAAACTGCTCGAGGTGAACCCGAGGCGGTCGTCGCGGGGTGGCACATCGTCGTCCTCGGGGTCGCGCATGGCGTCACAGTAGCGCCCCCGCGCACGCGTGGCCATCCGTCCCGAGGTGCGCCCACGCGTGCCGGAAGGGGCCTTCCGCGGGCCGCGCCAGGCTTCTGGCGCCCGAACCGCCGGCGGGGGACTTTCCAACGGCCGCGGGAATGTGTTATCTGCCATCCGGCGTTCTGGCCCCAGAAGACGGGGGCCCGGCGCCTTCAGGCCGCAGGACCCCGAAATCGCCAGAATTCCCGGTCTGAACCTCCCCCCGCTCCAGCTTGATTTATGGGCCCGGCGCCCGGATCTCCTTGCCTTGCGATTCTTGGATTGAGCCTCGAGAGATTGTCCTACATCTCCCACTTTTTCCGACCTCGCCCGATTCCGTGATAAGTCCCGAGCACACGACTGCAAGGACTGGAGCAACAAGGTTCATGACCGCTTACCTCGGAAACATCTGTGCTGCCCTCGTCACGATCGGCCTGCTCGTCGGTACCCTCCGCTTCTCTCGGCACGTAAGCGGCTAAGCTGGGCTGCGGCGCGATGGCCAGGCCTCCGCAGCGCTCCGATCAATTCGGCGCCTTCTTGGCCTCGCAAGCGCTGTGGCGCGAGGCCGCGCAGGGCGGCGAGCACGCCGAACTGTCGCTGCAGGACATCAACGAGATCCAGCTGCTGCTGCGCGGGCAGTCGGTCATCGACTGGCACCGCCTGGCCCTGACCTCCGAGGAAGACGTGCGCCGCCTGCTGGCGCTCAACGGGCTCGACCTCGGCGACCCGCGCGACGAGGCCCGCCTCGCCGACCTCCGCCAGCAAGCCGTCCGCTACATCAGCGACGTGCTCAAGCTGCGCCTCGACGACACCATCGCCGACAAGGTGCCGTGGGTGCAGCTGCCGCAGATCGCCTCGAGCAAGGCCAGCGCGCAGCAGCGCCAGGCCTGCACGCTGCTCAAGGTGATGCACATCCTGAATCACCTCGAGGCGCGCGAGATGCGGGCGTCGCTGGCGATCTCCGACTCGGAGATCTTCTCGCTCGTCGAGGAGAGCGTGACCCGCATGTTCGACGAGCTGCGCACCGCGGGGGTGCCGGTGGTCGAGTTCTCGTGGTCGCGCAAGTCGAAGGAGTCGCAGCTGACCAAGCTGCTGCTCAAGAAAGAGACCAACGCGGCGCGCGTGTTCGACCGCCTGCGCTTCCGCCTGATCGTCCGCAACCCCGACGACCTGGTGCCGACGCTGCGGATCATGCTGCACCGCTGCATCCCGTTCAACTACGTGGTGCCCGACCAGACGGTCAACTCGCTGATCGACCTCAACAGCCTGAAGGTCCTCGGCGCCGACGCGAACTTCGACACCGACGCGGGCCACCGTGCTCAGCCGACGTCCAACGAGTTCTCCGGCAAGAGCTTCCACGTACTCAACTTCGTCGCCGACCTGCCGGTCCGCGTCGACGCGCTGCTGCCCCACGACCACGACGAGCGCCGCGGCCGCGTGGTGTTCGTGCTCGCCGAGTTCCAGGTGATGGACAAGCGCACCGCCGAAGCCAACGAGCAAGGCGAGAGCTCCCACGCGGAGTACAAGCGCCGGCAACACCAGCACGTCCGCATGCGCCTGCTCCGCGAGCCGCGAGACGGCTGAAGCGAGCGTGGCGCCCGGGCCGCGCCCAAAGGCGCGATCTCGTCGTCTTGTAGGCCCCGGTGGCGGCGTCTACCGTCGACGCTGCAATGCAAGATCGCCGTCGTCGTCCCCGTCGTCGTCGCGTGTGGCTGTGGGTGCTGTTGGTGGCGATCGCGCTGTTGCTGTGGTGCCGCCGCGAGGCGCCGCTGGTGCTCGGGACATTTAATATTCAGACGTTCCCGGGCGAGGAGACCGACCCCGAGGCGGTCGCGGCGGCGATCGCCGAGCTCGACGCAGACGCGTTCGCGGTGCAGGAGATCCGCGATCCCGGGAAGTTCTACGCGACGCTGGACCGCGCGAGCGCGCTGGCCGGCCGGCGCTACGCGGCGGTGCTGACCGACTCGTGTCGACACAACAGCAAGGGGCGGCTGAGCGTCGGGGTCGTATATGACACGGCGCGGCTGGAGTTGAAGACGCACCGCTCGCTCAGCAAGGGCGAGGTCTGCCCCACGGGGCAGGCGCCGGCGCTGCTGGCTTCGTTGCAGACGAGCGCGGGGCGGACGTTGACGCTGGTGTCGGTGCACTTCGACTCGGGCGGCGCGGAGCGGCGGTTCGAGCGGCGCAAGCAGCAGTGGCAGTGGTTGACGTCGATCTTGCCGGCGCTGCGCGAGGAGTTCGGGGATGTGGTGGTCGCCGGTGATTTCAACACGACGGGGTACCTCGTGGAGAACCACTCCGAGCGCCGCTTCATCGACGAGATGGTCGAACGCCACGCGCTGCAGCTGCCGACCGGGGCGCTCGGGTGCTCGGAGTACTGGCAGCCGAAGAAGGCGGTGGCGCGCTGGGAGGCGAGCCTGCTCGATCACTTCCTCGGCTCGAAGGAGCTGTCCTTCGGGACACCCGAAGTGCTGGGCATGTGCGCGGCGCTAGGGTGCGAGGTGCAGACGTCGGAGCCGCCGAAGTTGCGCTCGGTGTCGGACCACTGCCCGGTGCGCGTCGAACTGCGCGATTAAGACGGTCGCTTCGCTCGGGCGAGTCGTGGCTCGGCTCGCGTCGCAACGCTCGACGCTCAAATCTCGCGGCTCACCACTGCACGGCGTCGCAGGTCGGGTCGAGCTTGGGGGCTTCGGCTTGCGGGAGGTTGACCTCGAGCGTCTGGTCGCCGCTGCGGATCGTGTAGTTGCCGGGCTCGAGGCCGCCGACGATGCAGGCGACGGACAGGGTCAGGCAGGTGTCGCAGGGGCCGCTGCGCTGGGTGTAGACGCCGCCGGCGTGGAGGTTGATCGTGCTGCCCTGGCGGTCGACCTCGCAGTTGGCATTAAAATCCTTGGGACAGGCCATGCAGTCGTCGAGGACCACCACGACCTCGAGCTCGTCGCCGGCGGCGAACGAGGCGAGGGCGGGGGCGTCGACGCAGATCTCGCCTTCGCTGTAGTTGTGCTGCTCGGCGCAGGCCGGGGCGAACACCAGGAGGAGGGGGACGAGCCGGGCGTATCGCATGGGATCAGTATGGCAGATCGGTGGCGAGTCGGCGGGCGCGCGGGCGCTCAGGGCAGCTGGCTGGCCCGAGTGACGCAGTTCCGGCCGTTGTGCTTGCAGTGGTAGAGGGCTTGGTCGGCGCGCTCGATGAGCTCGGCGGTGGCGTGGCCGTCGGTGGGGTACTCGGCGACGCCCATGGAGATCGTGACCGCGAACGGGCCATGGTCGCTGGTCATGGTCTGGGCGGCGACCTCCTCGCGCAGCTTGTTGGCGAAGATGGCCGCGCCCTCGGCGTCGGTGTCGGGCAGGACCAGCACGAACTCCTCGCCGCCGTAGCGGGCGACGATGTCGACCTTGCGCGCGCGGCCGGCGAACACCGCCGCCACCCGCTTGAGCACGGCGTCGCCGATCGGGTGGCCGTAGGTGTCGTTGACCTTCTTGAAGTGGTCGATGTCGGTGAGGATCAGGGAGAAGTTGCGACCTGTCCGTTCGGCCAGGGCGTGGATCTGCGCCAGGCGCTCCTGGAAGGCGCGGTGGTTGGTGAGGCCGGTGAGGCCGTCGGTGGTGGCGCGCTCCTCCATGGCCCGGTACATGCGCGCGTTCTGCAGGCCGACGCTGAGCTGGTGCGAGAGGACGCGGAGGATCTCGCGGGTCGCCCGCGGGAACTGGCGCTCGCGCGCGGCCGCGAGGGTGAGGGTGCCGAGGACTTTCTCGCCGTGCAGCAGCGGCAGGACCAGCACGCTCTGGGCCGGGCGCAGGCGGGTGTGGACGTCGAACACGACGGTCTCGGGCTCGACGCGCTCGTCGGCGGCCGGCATGAAGTGGCGGTTCTTGGTCGCCATGGCGACGAGGCCGGAGCCGTGCTCGAACACGCGGTCGCGCAGCGACTCGGCGATGCTGCGCCAGCCGGCGCCGTGGTTCGGGTCGCGGTCGCCGGGGACGTCGACTGCGAGCACCCGGTGGGCCTCGGCGTGCTCGTCGTAGGTCGAGATCGCGGCGAGGTCGTACGGGGCGATCGCGCGGATCGCCTCGAAGCTCTTGCCGTACAGCGCCTCGAGCCCGAGCGCGCCGCTCAGCAGCTCGCTCGCGCGGTACAGCTGCTCGTGCTCGTAGCGGCTGCGCATCGCGGTGATGAAGGCCCGCTCGTGGTCGACGGTCCGCAGCACGTGCTGCGCCGCGGCGGTCAGCTTGTCCTGCTCGGCGGCGGTGAACGGCATGGCGTCGACGCGGTCGGCGCACAGGATCCCGAGCAGCCGCTCGCCGCGGACCAGCGGCACGGCGCACAGGTCGGTGACCGCGACCGGCGCGCCGTAGTACGGCGGAAGATGCTTTTCGGACATGTTCTTGAGGACAAGCGTCCTCGGGTTGCGCAGCAGCCCAGCCAGCACGCCGGGGTTCGCCAGCTCGGGCGCGCCGACCAGCGCGGTCGAGGCCGAGGCGGCGCGCTTGAGCACGAGCTCCTCCTCGGACATCCACAGCAGGGCGCAGGTGTGCAGCTCGAGGTCGCCGCGGATGAGCTCGAGGCTGAACGCGACCTGCTCGTGGATCGCGTGCACCGCCGACTGGGTCAGCTGCGCCTCCTCGGCGTCCCGGCTCTTGCGCGGGGCGGCGGCGGCGACCAACCGGAAGTCGCGGGCCTCCTGGCGGATGTGCGTCAGCTCGTCGGCCAGCCGCTGGGCGTGCTCACCCCGCAGGCGCCGGACCAGGGCGCCGAGGATCAGCAGGTTGCCGGCGGCGAAGAAGGCGATGTAGCTGAGGTGGAAGGCGATCCTGGCCCCGGAGTCATGTCCCGAAGACCAGCCGACGGCGACCTCGAGCAGGGCGATCGAGGCCAACCACACGCCGGCGATCCAGCGCGCGCGGTGGAGCAGCAGCAGGAACGAGGCGAGGGCGTAGACCAGCGGGTGCGCCGGGCTGGCGAGGCCGCCGGTGACCGCGATCAGCAGGTAGGTGCCGGTGATGATGAGCAGGCCGAGCTCGAGCTCGTGGGTCTGCGAGTAGGTGGCGGCGTTCGGCCGCAGCTCGCGGGCCAGCGCGCGCACGAGGGTGGCGGCGAACACCATCAGCGAGGCGGCCAGCGCCGGGCTGCCCTCGTCGAAGGCGGTCGGCGTGGCGGCGCCCACGGCCAGCACCAGCCAGGTGGCGAGCAGGACGAGGAGGCTCCAGCGCTCGCGGGCGCGGAGGCGGAGGCCGTGGAGGGTGCGGGCGAGCGTGGTCATGGCTTGGTCTTGTCGTCGCGGCGGATCTCGAACACCACTTCACCGGGCCGGATCAGGTTGAGGTCCTCGCGGGCGATCCGCGCGACCTCTTCGGGGTCGCGCTTGAGAGCGGCGATCTCGGCGCGCAGGGCCTCGATCTCGCCCTGCAGCCGCTCGTTGCCGCGGCGCAGCGCGGCGTGCTCCTTCTCCACGCGCGCGAGGTCCTCCGCGCTCCCGCCGGTGGCGACGTGCTGCGGCAGGTAGGCGATCGCGAACGCGAGCAGCGCGGCGAGCAAGATCCGGTTGACCCATTGCATGGGGAACTGGCCGACCTTGGCCGGGGTGATCGATCGGGGCAAAAATTCGGCGAGAGCGGCCGGCCGAGTGCGCGATGCTGCGCACCCGTGCAGTGCGGACAGACGACCGACCGCGTCACTCGCGGCGTCGCCGTCGCAGCGCCAGAGCGAGGAGCGCGAGGACGGCGGGCGGGCGACCCTCACTCGCGGTGAGGTCGCAGCTCGAGAAGGTGGCGTGGGTGAGGCGGTACTCGAGCTCGAGCGGCGCGTCGGGCCGCTCGATGGTCACGCGGAGGCGATCGCGGTGCGGCGTCAACTCGACGACGCCCGGCACGTCGCGCGGCCACAGGTCGGTCCATACCGCCCCTTTGTGCTCGTCGTAGTCGGGGTCGGGGTCGGGCGCGTAGCGGCCCGGCACTGCCGGTTCGCGGTACACGAGGATGGCGCAGATCGGTCGGGCGAGCCGACGTTGCCGCCGAAGGTAGCGCTCGGTGCGAGACGGCAGCGGCGAGGTGACTTCGACCAGCTTCAGCCAGCCGATGTCTTCGACCATCATGTGTCGGTACGGCGTGCTGGTCGCTCGCACTCGTGCGGGCAAGTGATCGAGCGCGAGCGTGCGGCCGTTCTTGCGAGCGGCGACGAGCTCGAAGTCGAGGCGCTCGGCGATGAACTGCGGCGGCTTGCAGGCTGACGCTGGATCGGGGCGGAGCAGCAGCCATGCGCTGGCGAGCAGAGCGAGGCATGAGCTGCTGCGGCGCGACGGAGCCGTCACTCGCAGAGAATTTCTCAGACCTGCTCGCCGAGTTCAACTCGGGGCGGGCGCGCTCAGTGGCGGTGCAGGATGCCGAGCTTCTCGATGCCGCACAGCTTGGCGACGTCCATCGCCTGCACCACCTTCTCGTGGCGGGTGTTCTGGTCGGCCTTGATGTTGACCGTCGACACCTTGTTGTCCTTGGCGGCGTTGCACAGGCGCATCTGCAGCTCGCGGTCGTCGACGACGACGCGGTCGACCTCGAAGCGGCCGTCCTCGCTGATCTCGACGACCATGGCCTTGGCCTCGCTGGCGGGCTCGTTGCTCGAGGCCTTGGGCAGCTTGACCTTGAAGGCGCTGTCGGTGTTGAAGGTCGCGGTCAGCAGGAAGAAGATGAGCAGCTGGAAGGTGACGTCGATGAGCGGCGTCAGGTCGACCAGGTTGCCGCCGCTGCCGGGGCGCTTGCGACCGTTCTTGCCGCGGAAGTTCACGGCGTGACCTCGGCGGCGACCGGCTTGGGCTCGGAGACGGCGGGCGCCGGGCGAGCCTTGGCGGCGCGGCGACCGTCCTCGAGCAGGTTGACGATCGCCATCGCGTCCTCCTCCATCTCGAGCACCAGCTTGTTGGTGCGGTCGAGCAGCACGCGGTAGAGGAGGAGCATCGGGATCGCCACGGTGAGGCCGTAGGCGGTGGTGATGAGGGCCTGCCAGATGCCCTGGGCGAAGGTGTCAGGGCCGACCGCGCCGGAGGCGTAGGCCTCGACGAAGTTGCGGAACACCTGGATCATGCCGACGACGGTGCCCAAGAGGCCGAGCAGCGGCGAGATGGTGGCGACGGTGCCGACGATCTCGACGTTGCGGTCCATGTGGGCGATCTCGCGGGCGCCCACCTCCTCGACGGCCTCCTTGATGTCGGCCCGGCTGGTGCTGTGCTCGAACGCGCGGAGCGCGGAGGCGATGATCAGGGCGATCGACGACGCGTTCTCCTCGCACAGGAGCAGCGCCTCGTTGACCTTGCCCTTGGCGACGAGCGCGCGGATGCGGTCGACGAAGGCCCGGGGCAGCACCTTCGACCGCTGGGTCGACCACAGCCGCTCGAAGAAGATGCCGACCCCCACGATCGAGGCGACCAAGATGGCCCACATCAGGGGCCCGCCCTGTTCGAAGAGTTCCTTGAGATCCATCGTGGTTCGTTCGCCCGGTCGGAGGGCCTCGGCGGCAGGCCCGTGAGTGTTGCCGGATGCCGGCCTGGGCGCAGGCCCGGCCGGGGAGCGGAAGGATGAAAAGAAAGGTCCGCCGGGAGCGGATTGAAGCGGTGTACTCTCTGCCAGGGGCCTGTCGCAACCTGTCGGTGCCGCCGCCATGGGAGTGCGCTCACGCGATGGGGCTTGACGAGCCGGGGGCTTCGCTGTTAGACACTCCGCCCACCAAACGACCTGGGGGCGTAGCTCAGCTGGGAGAGCGTCGCGCTGGCAGCGCGAAGGTCAGGGGTTCGATCCCCCTCGCCTCCACCCCGCGGGAACCCAAACCCGCACCACACGAGACCGAGCCGGCACACCGCCTGCTCGGTCTCGGTCTTTGGGTCCTCGCTCAAGGGTCGCGACTGTCGCCCTCGACAGCCGCGGTCCCTCGCGCTCGGGGGACCTTCGCGTCCGCGCTCGGAGGACCCTCGCAGCCGCGACCCGGACCTTCGCGGCCGCGCTCGCGCCCTGCGTGCGCTGAGCCTGCGAACAACGCTGCGCCCGGCCTGCAGAGGCGGTGCGCAAGGGCTTTCAGCTTGAACGCCGCGGCCTGGATGGCACCATGCCGGGCGATGACGAAGCGCGCCGCTATTCTGGGTTCGGGCCACTACGTGCCGACGCGGGTCGTGACGAATGACGACCTGTCGAAGTTGATGCCGACCAGCGACGAGTGGATCCACCAGCGCACGGGGATCCGCGAGCGCCGCTTCATCGAGCGCACCGGCATCGGCGCCAGCGATCTGGCGCTGCCCGCGGCCAAGATGGCGCTCGAGCAGGCGGGCCGCGAGGTGAAGGACATCGACGCGGTGATCTTCGCCACCCTGAGCCCCGACGTGAACTTCCCCGGCTCGGGCTGCTTCCTCGCCCACAAGCTCGGCATCCCCGGCGTGCCCGCGCTCGACGTGCGCAACCAGTGCTCGGGCTTCTTGTACAGCCTGTCGGTCGCCGACGCGTGGGTCCGCGCCGGCGTGTACAAGAACGTGCTCATCGCCGGCGCCGAGGTCCACTCGACCGGGATGGAGTTCAACGAGCGCGGCCGCGACGTCGCGGTGCTGTTCGGCGACGGCGCCGGCTGCGTGCTGGTCGGCGAGGCCACCCGCGACGGCCAGGGCATCCACAACGTCGAGCTCCACGCCGACGGCGTCGGCGCCCAGGAGCTGTGGGTCGAGGCCCCGGCCAGCATGTACATCCCGCGGCTGACGCCGGAGATGTTCGACGAGGGCCGCCACTTCCCGCGCATGAACGGCAAGCAGGTGTTCCGCTGGGCCACCGAGAAGATGCCCGAGGTGGCCCACTCGGTGGTCCGCGGCGCCGGCCTGACGATGGCCGACATCGACATGTTCGTGCCGCACCAGGCCAACATGCGCATCAACCAAATGGTCGCCGCCAAGCTCGGGATCCCCGACGACCGCGTCGTCCACAACATCGAGCGCTACGGCAACACCACCGCCGCGACCATCCCGATCGGCATCAGCGAGTCATGGCGCGAGGGCAAGATCGGCCCCGGCTCCCGCGTGCTGATGGCCGCCTTCGGCGCCGGCTTCACCTGGGCCGGCTCCGTGGCTGTCTTCTAGGACATGTCGGAGAGGACAGCCATGACGCGAGAGATCAGGCCGCTGGCGGCGGACGAGGCGGAGCTCCTGGAGCGGGTCGCCGACGACGTGTTCGACGACCCGATCGTGCCGGCGCGCGCGCGCGAGTTCCTGGCCGACCCGCACCACCACCTCGTGGTCGCGATCGAGGGCGACGTCGTGGTCGGCATGGTCTCCGCGGTCGACTACCTCCACCCCGACAAGGCCGACCCGGAGCTATGGATCAACGAGGTCGGCGTGGCCTCGTCGCACCGCGGGCAGGGGCTCGGCCAGGCGCTGCTGGAGGCGACGCTGGCGCTGGGCCGCGAGCTCGGCTGCCGCGTGGCGTGGGTGGCGACCGAGCGCTCGAACACCCCGGCGATGCGACTGTACGCGGCCGCGGGCGGGGCGGAGGAGCCGCAGGACACGGTGCTGTTCACGTTCCGCCTCGACTGAGGCGTGCGCGGACCGGCGGCGGCGCGTGGAACGCTGTCTCCCTGGGTCATGCGCCGAGCGCAACGCGTTGCAGAGGTCCCGCGGCCGCTTGCGGGCAGATCGCGCGGGTGATACCAAGCATGCGGAGAACGCGGATTCGACTCCGCGCAGCGCATGCGCAAGCCGCAAGACGATTTGGTCTTCATCGATGAGCGAGGCGTGGCGCAGCCGCACGGCGATCACGCGGGCGCGCAGATGCGCGCCCGCGCGGGCGCGTACCGGCTGATGCCGACGCCGAACCACGTGGTGTTCATGCGCTTCACCGGCCAGGACGGCCGGCGCGACGAGGAGGACGGCGCGATCGTCCGCCTGGCCGGCGAGATCACCCAGCCCGGCACGATGTGCGACGTCATCGCGCTGATCGCCCAGGCCAACTGGCGCGGCGAGCTGACGGTCCGCGACGGCGAGCACGTCCGCAGCATCTTCATCGACTCCGGCAACGCGGTGTGCGCCACCAGCGACGTCGACGAGGAGCGGTTCGGCAAGATCATGTACCGCTTCGGCGCGATCGACGAGTTCCAGCTGCGCCACACGCTCGACAAGCAGAAGGAGAGCGCCCTGCGCTTCGGCGACATGGCGGTCGAGCTCGGGATCTCGACCCACTCGCAGGTCTATCAATACCTCGGCAAGCAGGCCGAGGAGATCGTCCTGGCGTCGATGCAGGTCAGCGACGGGATGTTCTGCTTCCTCGACGGCTTCGACGACGAGGCGGTCCCGTTCCACCACTCGCTCAACCTCAACAACCTGCTGATGGACGGGGTCACGCGCATGGACGAGATGCGCTACTTCCGGCAGCGGGTGCCGAGCGGCGACTACGTGCCCGACCGCGTCGAGGGCCGCACCGAGCCGCCCAAGGAGTTCCGCGCGATCTACGAGGCGATCGACGGCGTGCTCAGCGTGATCGAGCTCGGCCGCGTGCTCGGCCTCGGCGAGTTCCAGACCACCAAGCAGCTGTTCCAGCTGATCCAGTCGAAGCACGTGGCGATGCAGAAGCCGCGCATGCGCGGCGGGCCGCTCGAGGTGGTCGAGACCGCCAACGCGGTGCTGCAGCAGATCCACCAGGAGGCCGACTCCGGCGGCAAGGGCACGGTGCTGCGCAACAACCTGGCCAGCTTCGTCGACCCGACCTACGAGCAGCTGTTCTCGCGCGCCGGCCCTGCCGAGAAGGGCGCGTTCGAGGCCCAGCGCGTGGTCGACAACGCCAGGGCCCTGTTCGCCGGCGCCAACATCGAGCGCCAGCTCAAGGAGCTGCTGTACGACTACGTCAGCTTCGCGCTGTTCACCGCCGGCAGCCTGGTGCGCCGCTCGAAGGACCAGAGCCTGAGCAAGCAGGTCGAGCCGCTGATGAGCCGGCTGCGGCCGATCGGGTGACGGTGAGCCACGAGACCGGGACGGCGGCGCCGAACTCCCCGTCGGGGATGTTCCGCGGGCTCGGGCTCGTGGCCACCACCGCGCTCGTGGTCGGCAACATGATCGGCTCGGGGATCTACGTGATCCCGTCGAGCCTGGCCGAGACGGCAGGGCCGCTCGGGATGGTGGCGTGGGCGATCAACGCGGCCGGCTATCTGTGCCTCACCGCGGTGTTCGCCGACCTCGGCGGCGCGTACCCGGTGTCGGGCGGGCTGCAGGCGTTCGCGCGTCGGGCTTTCGGCGACCTCGTCGGCCTCGAGGTCGGGTTTCTGTACTGGCTGTGCGCGGTGATCGGCAACGCGGCGTTCCTCACCGCCTTCGTCGGCTACCTCGCGGTGCTGTGGCCGGCCGCCGGTGACCCGTGGACGGCCTTCGTCGTCAGCCAGGCGCTGCTGTGGGCGCTGACGTTGACGAACGCGATCGGGGTGCGCGCGGGCGGAGCGGTGCAGGTGATCACGGTGATCTGCAAGCTGGCGCCGCTGGTGATCCTCAGCGTGGCGCTGTGGCCGATGGCGTCGCTCGAGAACCTCGAGCCGTTCGCGCCGAAGGGCTGGGGCTCGCTGCTGCCGGCGGTGTCGCTGGTGTCGTGGCTGTTCGTCGGCATGGAGTCGGTCACGGTGCCGGCCGAGGAGATCGTCGGGGCCGGTCGCACGATCCGTAAATCGGTCTACATCGGCTTCCTCATGACCAGCGCGGTCTACCTGCTGGTCCTCGGCTCGCTCAGCCTGGCCGTGCCCGCCGAGCTGCTGGCGAAGAGCGCCAGCCCGCTCGCCGACGTCGCTGCGCACCACTTCGGGCCGACGGCGGCGACGCTGGTGACGGTCGGCGCGCTGGTGTCGGTGGCGGGGATCTTGAACGGCTGGGTCTTGGTCACGAGCCGCATGGCCCACGCGACCGCGCGCGACGGGCTCGGGCCGCGCGCGCTGGCGCGGCTGCACCCGCGCTTCGGCACGCCGACCCGCGCGCTGGTGCTCACGGCGGTGCTGTCGGGCGCGCTGGTCGGGCTCTACTTCAGTGGGTCGATGCTCGAGATCTACAACTTCATCGCCCTGCTCTCGACCGCGACCGCGCTGGTCGCCATCGGGGCGGCCTGCGCGGCCCAGCTGGTGCTGATGCGGCGCGAACCCGACCGCTTCACGCCGCAGCAGCGCCGCCGCGGGCGGTGGACCGCATCGGTGGGCCTGGCCGTGGTCGCCCTGATGATCGCCGGCTCGGGCGCGACGATCGTCGCCCTCACCGCGGGCTGCTTGCTGCTGCCGTTGCCGTATTATCTCCTGGCGCTGCGCCGGCGAGCCGATGCGCCTGCGCCTTGAGACAGGACCTTACGAGCATGTGTGGAGAGACATGTTGAAACGGACAGACCCGAAGGCGGTCACCTCGGAAGCGCTGCTGACGATGCCGATCCACGAGCGGCTGGTGAAGCTCAACTGGCTCGGACAGCTGTGGACCGCGCCCGACGGGACGCCGCTGTTGCCGGTCGAGTTCGTCGGTCGCCAAGGCCGCACGGTCCAGCTGGTCGACGTGCGCGAGGCCGAGGAGCTGACCGGTCCGCTCGGCTACGTGCCGGGCAGCGTGTGGCTGCCGCTGGCCCGCATCCACGAGGCCGCGAGCCGCTGGTCGGCCGGGACGCCGGTGGTGCTGGTGTCGCGCAACGGCGGGCCGCGTGCGGCTCAGGCGGCGCAGTCGCTCGAGTGCCTCGGCATGGAGTTCGTCGCGGTGATGGACGGCGGGATCTCGGCGTGGCGCAAGTTCGGGTTCGCGACGATGCGCGACGAGGCGATCTTTCGCCAGGCCGAGGTGCCGGCGCCGGCGCCGGTCGAGATCGAGACTGCGCCCGGGCCGCTGAGCCAGGCGCAGATCGAGGCCCACATCGGCGACGCGCAGCGGGTCCGGTGGGTCAAGATGGCGGCGCTGATGCTGCACAGCAAGACGTCGTGCGTCGACGGCCGTGACGACCACGCGGTGATCGGCACGCCCGGCGGCGACGCGGGCGAGTTCCTGCTGGCTCTGGCGGCGGTCGAGCGCGTGACCGGCCAGCCGGTCCCGCTCGAGCGGATCGCCGCGCTGCTCGAGGGCTACGTCGAGACGTTCGGCCACTTCTACATCCACTCCGACACCATCGCCGGCAACAACCTGATCGCCGCGATGCGAGCCGACCCTGCGCTTTCGGACAGGTTGCCGCCGACCAGCTCGGGGCCGAAGGAGTGGCGCGCGTTCCTCAACGGCCCGCCCGAGGCGCTGCGGCCGCTGGTGCTCGAGCACATGATCACGCCCGGCAACCTCGGCTGCGGCCACCTGCGCCTGATGCTGCAGCACCCCGAGCGCTACCTGATCCGCCGCCCTTTGGTGGAAGCGTTCTTGCGCGCGCTGTTCTCGATGCGCTGGAACGGGATGGTCGAGCTCGACCTGGTGATCCTCGGCGGCGGCCACGAGGAGGGCGCGGTCGTCAACGTCCGCCTCGAGCAAGGCGTGTGGGCGTTCACCCGCGTGCCGCTGATCTCCCCGGCCTGCGGCACGGCAGGCGTGCAGATCTTCGTCAACCACCCGCAGGTGGCGGACTTCATGCGCGAGCAAGTGGCGCGCTACTTCACGACCCACCCGGAGCTGTTGCCGCTGGGCGAGGCGGAGTACGGGATCCTCCGCAAGGACATCCGCCGGCTGGCGGAGATCCAGCAAGCAGCAACGCTGTCGGTGCTGGCGAAGGGGCTGCCGGTGTTCGACGTGGTGTTCCGCAACGCGCGCGAGTTCACGGTCAAGGCTGCCGGCGTGGTCGGCTAGCGCTGGGTCCGATCGCGGTCCCTGGGCCCGGCTCGGGCCCCGCGGCACGCTGGAGGCATGCGATGGACGAACTTCGCCCCGGTGCTGCTGCTGGCGTGCGCGTGCGGACCGGGGACGCCTCAGGACGGCGAGACCGACGGCTCGTCGTCGTCGAGCTCGACGTCCGGCGGTCCCTCGACGTCGGGCGCGCCGATGACGACGGACGAGCCGACGACGGCGGAGCCGGTGCCGACGACCGACGGGCCGGATGACGAGACCTGTCCGAACAGCGAGCCGACGTTGACGCCGCTGTGGTCGGAGCTCATCGAGCAGGAGGAAGGCGTGGAGCGGTTCGTCGCCGGAGGGCCACTGATCCTGAGCGACGGCCGGATCGCAGTGCCGGCGAACACGCGGCTCCCGGACTCGACCTTCGGCGTCAGCGTGGCGTGGGTCTCACCCGACGGGGTGCCGCTCGGGTGGAAGACGGGCGAGCTGCAGACGCTGGAACACCTCGATATGACGGGGGCGGCGGTGGCGGCCGACGACACGGTGATCGTGAGCGGCAGGGCCGAGGTCGGCGGGCAGCAGCTGCCGTTCATCGGCCGCTTCGACGCGGGCGAGCCGGAGCTGTCGCGGTCGGTGCTGAAGACGGCGGTGCTGGACGTGCCGAAAGCGCTGGCGCTGCACGCGGACGACACTGCGTTGCTGCTGGGTGTCTCGTCGCATCAGGACGGCACGTGGCTGGCGCGGGTGGACATCGACACCGGCGGGGCGCTGTGGGAGCTGCAGGTGCTGGGCTCGGGCGGTCTGGCGCCGCTGTCGCTGACGCTCGGGCCTGCGGAGGAGATCGTGGCGGCCGTGGGGATGTGGCCCAACAATGAGCAGGCGGTGATGCAGGTGGCGCGCGTCGACGCGGCAGGGACGCTGCTGTGGACGCGCGACCTGCTCGAGCCGGGCGCCCCCATGGGTAGCCTCAACGACCTGGTGGTGACGCCCGACGGGCAGGTGGTCGTGCTGCAGCGGTGGCTCGAGCCGGAGGAGAAGATCACTGCGATCAGTCTGGCGCTGGAGGACGGGGCGACGCTGTGGGAGACGGAGGTCGCGGTCGCAAACGCGGCGGGACCGCCGGAGATGATTCGCGCGCACGTCGACGCCGACGCGCTGCTGCTGCCGATCGGCCGCCAGACGGCCAAGGACGAGCCGCTGACGGTCGAGCTGCACCGCATGTCGTTCGCGGGGCAGGTCGTCCACATCGCGCCGCTGACGCTCGAGGGGCGCGAGAACGGGAGGCCGCGGGTGAAGGTCACGCGCGGACGGTGCGGCGAGCTGGTGGTGCTTCAAGAAGAGATCGTGCCCTGGCTGGGCTCGTTCGCGCCGTGAGGCTCGGAAGCGGGGTGTCCATGGGGACATGTCCCGAGGCGCATGTTCAGGGGAGCGCGCTCATGCCGGCGGCGGGCCGGGCCGTGCGCTCGTCCGCGTCGCCGGGATGAGGTTCATGGGATATGTTCTTGTGGACATGTCCAGGCGCGGGCCGAGCCGCGCCGTCATGCGCTCGCTGATGACGCCGGGCCGCGTCGAGCGGCGCTCACGGCAGTCGGCGCGGGTCGAGCCGCGCCGTCATGCGCTCATGGGTGACGCCAGGCCGCGCCGAGCGGCGCTCACGGCAGGCGGCGCGGGCCGAGGGCGCGGTGTTCGTCGCTGCCCCAGCAGGTGACGTTGCCGGTCGACTGCAGGGCGCACGAGTGGGCCGCGCCGAGGGCGAGGTCGACCGCGCCGGTGAGGCCGGGGACGGGCGTAGGGCGCGGGCGTGAGGCGGCGCCGCCGTCGACCTGTCCGTTGCGACCGGCGCCCCAGCACATGACCTTGTCGCCTTGTACTTTGGCGCAGGTGTGCGCGCCGCCGGCGGCGAGCTCGAGCGAACCGGTGAGGCCGGCGACGGCGACGGGGGTGCGCTGGGCGAAGGTGCCGCTGGTGCCGTCGCCGAGCTGGCCATCCTGGTTGTGACCCCAGCAGACCACGCCGCCGGCCTTGCGACGGGCGCAGTTGTGCTTGGCCCCGGCGACGAGGTCGACGGCGTCCGAGAGGCCGGGGACCGGCTTGGGGGTCGAGCGGCCGGCGTGCAGGCCGTCGCCGAGCTGGCCCTCGGTGTTGCGGCCCCAGCACAGGACGGTGCCGGCGTCGGTGCGGGCGCAGGTGTGGGCGTCGCCGGCCGCGAGCTGGACGACTCGGCTGGTCGAAGGGACAGCCACGGGCCGGGCCGAGCGGTCGGCCTGGGTGCCGAGCTGGCCGTTCTCGCCGAGGCCCCAGCAGACCGCGCCGCCGGTCTTGCGGCGGGCGCACGCGTGCGCTGCCCCGGCGACGACCTCGACCGCGTCGCCGAGGCCGGTGACCGCCACCGGGCTGGTGCTGCGAGCGCCTGGGCGCGCGCCGGCGCCGTCGCCGAGCTGGCCGTCCTCGTTGTTGCCCCAACACAGCACCTGGCCGCCCGGCTTGCGTGCGCACGTGAAGTTGCCGCCGGCTGATACTTCGGACATGCCCGAAAGACCAGGTACGAGCGCGGCCCGCGGGAGGTCGGCCCGGCCGCCGTCGCCGAGCTGACCGTCGCTGTTCTTGCCCCAACAGGCGATCGCGCCCGACTTGCGGCGGATACAGTTGTGCTCGCCGTGCGCGGAGATGGCGACGGTCGGGTCCGCTGGCGGAGGCGCCGGCTGCTGCGGCTGGGGGCGCGGCTGAGGCTGCGGCTGCGGGGTCGGCGGAGCCTGCGTGGGTGGGCGCGGCGGAGGCTTGTAGCCGCCATCGCACGCGGCGAAAGCGAGAGCGAGGAGCGCGGCGCGCGAGCGGAGACGCATGGGGCCGCAGGGTAGACCATCCCCGTGGCACCGCGTCGGCCGAGCGCGTGCCAAAATGACAAACGAAAATATTTGGGAATACGGCGTAGGGGTATCTGGGCCCGCATGCAGCCCAGATCGAGGTTGGCCCGGGCGTTGCACAACCAAGGGGCATGGCTACCAAGCAGGAGAAAAAAGAGGCGAGCGAGTCGACGGTCGTGGTCGTGGGTGGACACGGTGGGATGTCGAGCCGCTATCGCGAGGTCGCGCAGCGCTTCGGCTGCTCGCTCCGGCACTTCGAGCAGCGGATCCCCCCGGGCGTGCGCCACGGAGCCGGCAAGATCGCGCTCGTCGTAGTGATGGTCGGCATGGTTTCGCACGCGCTCCGCGACCAGATCAAAGACCTCGTCACCGACGACACCAAGGTGGTTTACCTGCGCACCGCGTCGGTCTCGGCGCTGCGAGCCGCGGTCGAGCAGAACGCTTCGTGAGCGTACCTGCGACCGGCGACGCGTGTCGCAAGGGGTCGCGGTGAAACACGGCGTCGACCGTTCGGGTCGATGGCAGAAGGCGCGTGGTGTCAGTTTTTTGAAGACGCGAGTGGTGTGCGGATCGTGCCAGTGGTGGCGACGACGGAATGGTGCATGCGCGGCGATCGGGCCAGCGGGCCGTGATCATCGCTGAAGCGGACGAGGTGAGGCGCGGGCGCGGGAGCGCCGGGTGGAATTGACGCGGGCGGCCGCTGCGGGCGAAGTGGCGAGGTCATGAAAAAGACCTCGCGGACGTGGAAGCGACTCGGCCTGCAACTCGGGATCCTCGCCGGGGCCGGCTTGGCGCTGGTGGGTGGCGTGGAGCCGTCGCGGGCGGCGCCGCTCTGTGTCGAGGAGGGTCAGTGCACCTTCACCAAGCCGGTCTTCCTGATCGCGCTCGATTACTCGACGGCGATGAACGAGATGTTCGACGCCGACGAGACGCGCTGGCAGCGGGCGGTCGCGGCGGTGCAGGCGATCGTCGACGGCGACAACGGCTACATCCAGGGCACCAGCATGCTGGCGCTGATGCGCTTCGGGCACGACCCCGACGCCGATCAGCCGGGCACCACGATCGCCGGCGACGCGAGCGGGCTGGTCGACGGGCAGAAGGTCGATGTCCCCTGGTACGACGTGATCGATCCGGACAAGACGTACTTCCACTGCAACGGCGAGGCGGTGAAGGCGGCCCTGTCAGCGGTGCCACCGCCGCTGGCGGGGGCGCCGGCGGGGATCGGGGCTTGGACGGGCGGGGCGATGGAGCGGGCGAAGGCGTTGTTCGCCGAGGTGAAGGCGGACCATCCGGAGGAGATCGGGCCGAAGGAGCGCCGGCCCGCGCTGATCGTGATCACGCAGGGCGTGTGGAGCGACCAGGAGAACACGCAGGTGCTGCAGCCGCCGGCGGCCGATCCGGCGCCTGTCGCTCTGGACATGTGGAACAACGCGGCGATCCCGACCTTCGTGCTGTCGGTCGGCGACGCCCTGGGCACGGCGGAGGCGAAGGGGCTCGCGCTCGCCGGCGGGACGGGGCAGGCGGTGACCGAGACGTCGCTGCTCGGTGATGCGCTGAAGGCGGAGCTGCAGAAGATCATCAATCAGATCGAGCCGCCGATCTGCGCTCCGGCGTGGCCGCGGATCATGTTCATCCTCGACGGCTCGTCGTCGATGCTCAACGTGATGGGCGACAGCGTCCATGGGGCGATGGGGCAGACGCGCTGGGACCTGCTGCGCACGGGGGGGATCGAGCAGGCGCTGGGGACCTCGACGCCGCTGCTGAATGGCTGGTCGTTCGCCACGTGGTCCGTCGTCGGCGCGGCGGTGTTCGGCGACGACGCGCCGGCCGAGCAGAAGCTCCTCGTCGACTACGCGCCTTGCCGTGCCGGCGTGTTCCACTGGGCGCTCGATCCGCAGACCTCGTGTGAGGCGCCCGGGTGCGTCGATCCGTGGGGTGGGCCGCCGATCGCGTGGACCTTCCAGACCGACGAGATCGAGTTCCCGGGGCCGACGACGACGGTTCAGAGCCATGTGCCGCGGTGCGACCTCGACGCGCAGAAGCCGGGCGCGTGCAGCGGTTCGGGGTCGTTCGTCCACCTCGGGCTCGAGCTCGTGCAAGGCCACCTCGCCGAGGCCAGGGCCAGCTGCATGGCCGTCGACGCGCCGGTCATCTGCGACGCGCAGACCAAGTTTTATAACGTGCTGATCATGGACGGCACGTATGATTCGGACGACGCGGCGGTCCAGGCCTCGCTCGAGCAGATGGTCAGCGACGGGGTGCGGACGTACGTCCTCGGGCTCGGCGAGCTGGCCGCGCTGCCGGAGGCGGTCGAGCAGCTGACGATGATGGCGGCGTGGGGCTCGGGCGGCGCGCTCGACTTCTTCCCCGCCGGAGACTCGCAGGTCGAGCTGCAGGCGGCGTTCGCGGCGATCTTCGAGCACATGTTCGAAGAGGCCCTGCAGACCCCGGTCGATCCGTGTTGCAGCGGGCTGAACTGCGGCGGGCTCGACGGCGGGGGGGAGACGAACGAGCCCGATCCGCTGCCGGACCCGAGCGACTCGGACGGCACCTCGTCGACCACCGGCGAGACCTCGAGCACGACCGAGGCGCCGGTGACGTCGACGACCTCGACGACGGACGCCTCGACCACCTCGGCGGGTCCGACCACCGACACGTCGACGAGCACGGCACCGACGACGGACACGCCGACGAGCGGCGCACCGACGACGGACGGGCCGACGACGGATGAGCCGACGACGGGCGGGCAGCCCGGCACGAGCGCTCCCGGCGAGAGCGGTGACGAGCCGACCGCGACCGACACCGACAGCGGAGCGCCCGGCGGCGACGCTCAGGAGGGCTGTGGATGCACCAGCGGGGCCGACGGCGAGGGCGTGCTGGCCTCTCTGGTGGGCGTGGGCCTGCTCGGGCTGGGGCGGCGGCGCCGACGAGCAGAATAAACTGTCCAGAGGGACAGGTTCGGCGCCGACTGGTTCAGGTGTCCGAAAAGACAGGGGCGGACGCGGCGGGCGAAGGCTGCTCCGCCGCGTGCGAGGTCCGATGCGTCGCGGCCTGTGCGCGAATCCATGTCCGAAGGGGCAGGTCGTGGCGGGCCGAGCGCGTGAGCCGAGCAAGGTCGTGCCCGGGGCCGGGGCGCTCGTCACGAGCGGAGAGATGTCCGAACGGACAGATGATGTTCGCCGCCTCGCCTGCCCGGTCGGTCGGCGCGGCGGAGCGGCAGGCGCCGAGGTTCGCCTCCCAGCGTGATCGAGCGGACATGTCGTAAGGGACATGCCGAGGCGCTGCCGCGAGCGGAGGCTGCGCCCGTGATCCGGGGGCCAGGCGCGAGCGCGGCGGGGATGCGACGAGAGCGGGCTCCGGCGCGGGGGCTCGCGCTCGCGCGGGCGCGTGCTACCCGGCTGGCCGCGCGCACCGGCCGTTCGGCGAGGGGCCCGCGAGCGAGGAGCCAGGCATGGCACGAAGAGCACGGATCGGAGCGCTGGTGTGTTTGGCGGCGTGCGTCGCCACGACGGGTGAGCAGACGGCGGGGACCGAGGCGGACTGGGACCGGCCGGTGAAGGCGCCGAGCGACGCGGACGCGGCCGAGGGGCGCAGCCGCTGCAAGTACGAGGTGGGCGCGCTGCCGGCGGAGACGCAGGGCGAGTCGTACCCGAGCGGGGAGCAGATCCCGATCGATCACATCGTCGTGCTGATGCAGGAGAACCGCTCGTTCGACCACTATTTTCAGATGCTGCCGGTGCGCGGGCAACCGGAGGCCGACGTGGCGCCGGCCCACTTCTCGAACCCCGGGCCCGACGGCGCGCCGGTCTCGATCTACCACCAGACGCAGCCCTGCTTCGGCAACACCAATCACTCGTGGGACGCGGTGCACGAGCAGATCGCCGGCGGCAAGATGGACGGGTTCGTCAGCACCAACGAGGGCAAGGGCGACGACGTGATCGACGCGACGCTCAAGGGCGAGCGCGCGCTGGGCTACTACGACGAGCCCGACCTGCCGTTTTACTACTGGCTGGCCAACGAGTTCGCGCTCGGCGACCGCTACTTCAGCTCGGTGCCGGGGCCGACGTGGCCCAACCGGATGTACCTCTACGCCGGCTCGTCGTACGGGCGCACCGTCAACGTCAACTTCAAGCCGGACGCGACGATCTTCGACCACCTGGTGACCCGCGGCGTCAGCTTCCGGGTGTACTTCAGCGACGCCGGCGGGCTCGGCGACTTTCTGACGGGGATGCTGCCCGAGCCGGCGACGCAGCGGCAGCCGATCGAGCGCTTCTTCGCCGACGCGGCGGCGGGCCAGCTGCCGGCGGTGTCGTTCGTCAACGCCACGTTCGACGCGCCGGAGTCGAAGGCGACGTGGGAGCACCCGCCGTCGGTGGCGCAGCTCGGGCAGCTGTTCGTGGCGCGGGTGGTCGACGCGCTGCTGAAGAGCCCGAGCTGGCCGCGCTCGGCGCTGTTCTTCGCCTACGACGAGCACGGCGGGCTGTTCGACCACGTGCCGCCGCCGGCCGCCTGCCCGCCCGACGCCCACCAGCCGGAGCTGCAGCCGCACGACCAGTCGGGCCGCTTCGACCACCTGGGCCCGCGCGTGCCGTTCATCGTCGTGTCACCGTACGCGAAGAAGCACTACGTCAGCCACGAGGTCTACGACCACACGTCGATCCTCCGCTTCATCGAGGCCCGCTTCGTCCTGCCGGCCCTGACCGCCCGCGACGCCAACGCCCTGGCGCCGTGGGACATGTTCGACTTCTCGGCCCCGTCGCACGCCGAGCCGCCGCAGGTCACGCTGCCGCAGGTCGACGCCGGCGCGGTGACCCGCTGCGCCGAGCTCTACCCGGAGAAGCCGTGATGGTGTCTCTCCGGACATGTCCATGAAGGCATGTCCGGAAAGACATTCTAGGCTCACGATCCGGTCTGGAAGCAGTAGAGCCGGGCCTCGGAGTTGCAGGAGACGAGGCCGTTGTCGGTCCACTCGTAGCCGGTCAGAGTGGGGTTGCCGACCCAGCCCATCCCGATCGGCACCATCCAGTCCTTGCACAGGATGTCGCCCTCGCCGAAGGTGCCGTCGGCCTTGGTGCCGGTCCACACCTTGTAGGTGGCGTCGACCGTCAGGCCGTTCTCGTCGATGTTGATCGGGAAGTCGATCGAGGCGTCGGTGAGGTCGGCGAAGTCGTTGGCGATCTTCTGCCCGTCCATGCGCAGGAACGGGAAGGACGAGCTCAGGCGGTCGCCGGCGCCGGCGCCGGCGACGCTCAGCCAGGCGATGAACTCGCGGCCCGCGAGGGCGCCGACGCCGGTGGCGTGTTGCATGCAAATCGCGTCGGCGCCGGCCAGGCCCTGCAGCTCCCCGGCGGAGTAGGGCGCGCTGGTGACGAACACGTAGCGCGCGCTGTACTTGCAGTCGCGGCCGCAGCCCTGGGTGAAGTCGCACTCCTCGCCGCACTCGGGGCAGACGAGGCTGTCGCCGCAGAGGGCCTTCTGGCAGGAGGAAGTGCAGGGCGCGTCGTCGCCGTTGGACGGGCCGTCGTCGCAGGTCTCCATGGCTCCGTAGATCAGGCCGTCGCCGCAGTAGGCGTTCTTGCAGGTGTCGAGGCAGGCGTCGCTGTTGTCGGCGTTGCCGTCGTCGCACTCCTCGTCGTCCTCCTCGAAGCCATTGCCGCAAGAGGGCGGCGGGGGCTCCGTGGTGGTGCTCGGCTCGGTGGTCGTGACAGGCTCGGTGGTCGGGTCGGTCTGCGACGGCAGCGTGGTCGGCGGGGTCGTGGTGCCGGTCGCCGTCGCCGCCGTCGTCGTCGTCGCGTCGGTCTCGCTGACGGGGCCGGGGTCGGCCTCGCCGGCCTCGCCGGTCGAGAGGACGCCGGTGGGGTTGAAGCACGCGGGGAGCAGGAGCAGCGCGACGCCGAGCCGCAGGGCAGGAGGCAGCACGCGCCGAGTCTAGGCACTCGCGGCGGGCCTGCCCAGAGCGACGTGGCTGGCGGCAAGCGCGGTTTTTCACGGGGCGCGCGGCGCTCGGCCGAGCTCGACGCCGAGGCGCGGGGAGCGGCGGCGGCCCGTTCGCAACTGTCTGAATCGACATGTCTTAAAAGACATGTCATTGCGGCGCGGCGCGGCGCGGCCGAGCCGGCGGGTCAACGCGAGGGTGGCGCGACCTGGACGCAGTAGAGGCGGGCGACCTCGTTGCAGCCGATCGTGCCGTCGTCGGTCCAGAGCACGCCGGTCTCGCTGAGGGTGCCCTTGCGGCCGGTACCCTCGCCGGACTGCCAGTCGCCGCACATCTCGGACGCGTTGGACTTGAGGCCGTCGGGCTGGGTGCCGGTCCACGCCACCAGGTCGGTCGTCACCATCAAGCTGTTCTCGTTGAGGTCGATGGGGACCATCATCGGCGTCGTGATGTCGAGGAAGTCCGCCGTGCCGACGGCGAGCGTCTGGCCGTCGATGCGCACGTAGGGGTCGTCCGTCACCCCGATCCGCGTCTTCGCGTCGACCCCGCTGCTGCTGAGCCAGGCGACGAACTGGCGACCGGTCAGCAGATCGATGCCGCCGGCCGCCTGCGCGCACCGCTCGTCGGCGCCCTGGAGGCCGCCGACCAGGCTGCCTTGAAAGAGGTCGCTGGTGACGAACACGTAGCGCTGCTTGAAGGTGCAGTCGTCGTCGCAGAGGCCGCCGTCGCACTCCTCGCCGCAGGCGGGGCACACCTTCTTGTCGCCGCAGGCGGCGGGGCGGCACTCGAGGGTGCAGGGGGCGTCTTCGGCGTTGTCGAGGCCGGCGTCGCAGAGCTCGAGCTTGGCGTGGACAAAGCCGTCGCCGCAGACGGCGATCGTGCAGCTGTCGAGGCAATCGTCGGTGTTGTCGTTGTTGCCGTCGTCGCACTCCTCGCCGCCGTCGACCTCGCCGTCGCCGCAGGAGGCCGGGGGGACCATGGTGCTGGTGACGGGCTCGACGGTGCTCACCGACTCGGTGGTCGGCTCGGTCATCGACGGCAGCGTCGTCGGCGGGGTGGTGTTGCCGGTCGAGGTCGATGTCGTCGTCGCGTCGGTCTCGCTGACGGGGCCGGGGTCGCTCGAGCCGGTCGAGGTGGCGCCGGTGGGGTTGAAGCAGCCGGGGAGCAGGAGCAGGGCGACGGCGAGCCGCGGGACGAAGGGCAGCACGCGCCGAGTCTAGGCGCTCGCCGCGGGCCTGCCCAGAGCGGCGCAGGCAAGCGGCGAGCGCGGTTTTTCACGGGCGGGGCGGCGCTCAGCCGACGGGGCTGCAGTCCTTGATCTGGATGGCGTCGCTGTTGTTGTTCTCGAAGCACTCGAGGGCGAACTCGCCGCCCTGGCCGTCGTCGTCGACGACCACGGTGACGGTGCCGTTGACGGTGTCGTCGATGGCGCACGAGACGTCGCGGCACTCCTCGACCGGCACCGGCTCCGAGGTGTAGGCGACGCACAGGACCATGCCGTCGGCCGGGTCGCCGAGGTAGAAGGTGGCGGGCAGGTTGGCGCCCACGGCCTTCTTGCCGCGGTTGCAGACTGTGCTCGTCAGGACCACCTTGCCGTCCTTGCCCATGCAGCTCTGGTCGCCCAGCTTGCCGGTGATGTCGGGCAGCGCGGCCGGCGGGGTGTCGCCCTGGCGGTTCTGGCGGTAGTTGTTGAGGTCGGGCTGGAGGAAGTTGGCCTGCCACTGCGAGGTGGCCGGGATGCCGCCGTCGTCGTCGACGTTGGTGACCGAGTAGGCGTGCTGGTTCCACAGCGGGCGCGACGAGGCCCAGCGGTCGAGCCTGTCCCGAAGGACACGCAGGCCGGTGAGGCCGACGCCCGGGGGGTGGACGGCGCGGCACACGTTGCCGGCGCCCGGGGTGCCCGCGAGCGGCTCGGTGCAGGCGTGGCCGCCGACGCACTGGGTGTCGTCGCTGCAGCGGCAGAAGCCGGCGTCGCAGATGAACGGCTCGCCGCACTCCTCGCCGGTCTCGCAGCGCAGGCCGCGGTGGATCGGGTCGATGTCGGGGCAGACGACGCTGCAGTTGTCGTTCGAGCCGACCAGGATCTCGGTGTTCTGGTCGTAGTCGGGGTCGCCGACCACGGGGTTCTCGTACCAGGTGCACGAGGTGCGGAAGGTCGAGTAGAGGACCTCGCCGGTGGCGCCGGCGTAGACGCGGAGGAAGCACTCGTCGGCGTAGACGGCCTCGGCGGCGCCGTCGCCCTCGAAGTCGAAGATCGACGAGCCGGTGTTCTGCGACGACAGGTCCTGCGACGCCTGCGACCAGCGGATCCACGGGGCGACGCAGCCGGGCGCCATGCCGTCCTTGCAGTCGAGGTCGTAGATGCTGAAGGCCTTGCCGCCGGCGCTGGCGATCTCGGGGAAGCCGTCGGCGTCGAAGTCGCCGATGGTCGGCGGGCCGCCGCTGCCGAGGTCGGTGGTAGCGGCGAAGATCAGCTGGCCCTCGAGGGTGTAGAGCTCGACCACGCCGCCGGTGACGCTGACGAGCTCGGCGCGGCCGTCGAGCGCGGTGCCGTTGAAGCTGGCGGGGTCGGGGCCGGGGGTGCCGAAGTCGGCGAAGCCGTAGTGCGCGCCGCCGTCAGGGTCGCCGGGCCAGGCCATGTCCCAGGTGTTGGTGCCGACGTTCCAGCGCCACACGCCGGCGCCGACCAGCTCGGCCGCGCCGTCCTGGTCGAGGTCGCCGATCACGGAGAAGCGGTTGGCGCCGGCGCCGGGCACGACCTGGCCGGGGTTGAGGCGGGTGCCGGTGGCGCCGTCGTAGACCTCGCTGCCGGTGATGACCTCGGCGACGCCGTCGTCGTCGAGGTCGTGCAGCGAGGGGCCGTCCCAGCGGGTGGTCATGCTGTAGTCGGTGCCGGTGGCGACCCACTTGGTGACGTACTTCTGGAGCGCGACGTCCCAGCCGAAGGCGATCGTGCCGGACACCGCGCGGTGGGTGACGATCTCGGCCAGGCCGTCGCCGTCAATGTCGCCGATGGCCGGCGGGCTGGCGGCGATGATGCGGTTGGCGGGGTCGTCGATCGACTCGATCAGCTCGCAGGTGGTGCCGTCGAGCACGCGGATGACGCCGTAGTAGTTGGGGTCGGAGCCCCAGCCGGCCGGCTCGCCGCCGTCGGTGTAGTTGTAGGTGACGATGACGATCTCGGCCTGCGGGAACTCGACGTTGCTGCCGTGCGGGAGGTCGAAGATCAGCGGGGTCGTGAGCACCGACTTGTGATTGGGGTACGGGTCGCCGTCGGGCGGGGCGGTCCACTCGCACTGCACCGCCGGCTCGAACAGGCCGATGGTGACGTCGCCGACGCACTCGTCGTTGCTCCACTGGTTCGGATCGAACCCGTACGGGATGCACACGGGCGGGCTCTCGCCGACCGGGAGGCAGCCGTCGGCGCAGCAGTAGGTGTCGCCGTTGCAGTCGTCGTCGGTCTGACACTCGCCTTCGCCCGGGGCACACTCGCCGCCGGCGCACACGAGGCCGGGCTTGCACTCCGCGCTGACGCCACAGGGCTCGCCCGCCTCGCCCGTGCCCTGGCCGCCGGTGGTGGTGCTCGTCGTCGGGTCGGTGGTGGTCGGCGCGGTGGTGCCGGTCGACGGGTCGGTGGTGCCAGTCGGCTCGGTGAGGTTCGGCGTGGTCGAGGTCGGGAGCGTGGCGGTGCCGTCGTCGGCCGGGCGCCCGTTGTCGCCGCAACCGGCGAGCGCGAGGACGAGCGTGCAAGGCAAGGCGTAGGCGCGTTTCATCGGAGGACCATCGCCCGGGCGCGCGCGAGCGTCAAGCGAACACGGGATGACCGAAGAGACATGTGAGCGGCCGCCGATGCGAAGTCGCGGACGCACCGTGATGCGCGCGTCGCGATGTGCGCCGACAAATGCGGGCGGCGAGCGAGGCGCGTGCGGCGGCGGCCCCGGTGCGCTATCGTCCGCGGGCCCGATGACGTCCGCCGGCAAGCTCGCGCTGCTCGCATCGCTCTACCTGGCGCAGGGGATGCCGTACGGGTTCTTCTCGCAGTTTTTGCCCGCGATGCTGCGCGAGCAAGGGGTGTCGCTCGAGGGCGTGGGCCTGGCGTCGCTGCTGGCGCTGCCGTGGGCGCTGAAGTTCGCGTGGGCGCCGCTGGTCGACCGCCACGGGCTCGATCGCTTCGGCCGTCGGCGCAGCTGGATCGTGCCGCTGCAGATCCTCACGGTCATCACGTTGCTGGCGCTGTCGCTGGTCGAGCCGACGGTCGACCTGCAGGCGATGGTGATCGGGGTGCTGGTGCTCAACTTCCTGGCGTCGACGCAGGACATCGCCACCGACGGGCTGGCGGTGACGATCCTCGCGCCCGCGGAGCGCGGGCTCGGCAACGGGGTGCAGGTCGCGGCCTATCGCCTGGGGATGATCCTGTGCGGCGGGGTGCTGCTGATCCTCTATCCGTGGCTCGGCTGGGCCCGCGTGTGCCAGTGCATGGCCGGGGCGATCGCGCTCACGACGCTGCCGATCGCGGCGTTCCGCGGCGAGCCGCGGCCAGAGCAGAGCGAGCGCCCGGGGCTGGCGGCGTTCACCGAGTTCTTCCACCGCCCAGGGGTCGGCTCGTGGCTGGCGGCGATCGCTGCGTTCAAGCTCGGCGAGGCGTTCGGGGTCTATATGCTGCGCCCGTTCTTCATCGACATCGGCCTCGGCCTGACCGACATCGGCTGGCTGACCGGGACGGCCGGGTTCCTCGCCAGCCTGGTCGGGGCGATGGTCGGCGGTGCGTTCGTCGCCATCTACGGCCGCTACCGTTGCCTGTTCGTGTTCGCGGCGGTGCAGGCGCTGGCGGTCGCGTCGTACGCGATCCCGGCCGCGGGGTGGCGCGACAGCTGGGTGCTGTACGCGCTGGTCACGTTCGAACACTTTTCCAGCGGGATGGCCACCGTCGCGCTGTTCACGATGATGATGGACGCGGCCCGCCCGCAGACCGCCGGCACGGACTACACGATCCAGGCCAGCGTGGTGGTGCTGGCCACCGGCCTCGGCTCGGCGCTGTCGGGCTTCTCGGCGGAAGAATTCGGCTACACGACGCACTTCCTGCTCGCGGCGGTGCTGTGCGCGATCGGGGTGCTGCCGGCGGTGCAGCACTACGGGCTGGTCCGCCGCGGCGAGACCGAGCTGGCGAACGTGCCATGAGTGTAGAATGGACATGTCCTGAGGGACATGTCCTCGGGCGAGGCCGCGGAGCGGCGCGATGACAGGTGCTTTCGGACATGTGCTTTTGGGCATGTCCGAAGGAGCATGTCGATCGAGGGGAGATGCTAGGGGGTCGGCGGCTCGGCGGCCTTGGCGGGGGCGGAGCCGGCAGGCTTGCTCGCGGGCTTGGTCGCGGGCTCGGCGGGCTTGGTCGTGGGCTCGCCGGGCTTGGTGGGCTTGGTCGCGGGCTCGGCGGGCTTGGTCGTGGGCTCGCCGGGCTTGGTGGGCTTGCTCGCGGGCTCGGTGGGCTTGCTCGCGGCGGGCGCGGGCTCGGTGGGGTTGCTCGCGGGCTTGCTCGCGGGGGCGGGCTTGACGGGCTTGGTCTTGCCGGGGGCGGGCAGGACGGCGTCGATCACGTGGAGGACGCCGTTGGTGGCCTGAATGTCGGCGCGGACCAGCGCGGGCAGGGGCGGCAAGGCGGCGCCGGCGAGGGTGGTGAGGACGGGCGGTGGGGTGTCGGGAGCGGGCTGCTCGGGGACGGCGGGATCGGCCGCGGGCGCGACCGCCGAGGGGTAGGCCTTGCTCGGCAGCGGCGGGCCGGCGACGACGTGGTGCTGCAGCAGGGCGGCGAGCTTCTTCTTGTTCTTGAGCAGGCGGTCGAGCTCGCCCTTGGGGAGGGCAGCGAAGGCCTTGTCGCTGGGGGCGAAGATCGTGAAGGGACCGGGGCCCTGCAAGGTCTCGCGCAGGCCGGCGACGTCGACGGCCGAGAGGAAGGTGGTGACGCCGCCGGCCTCGCTGGCAGTGGCGAGCAGGTCGAGCGTGGGCGCGGGCGGTGCCTCGGGCTCGGGCGGGGCCTCGGGCGCGGGCTCCGGGGCGATCTCGGCGGCCACCGCGGGGGGCTCGGGCGGCGGCGTGTCGACCGGCGGCGGGGCACTCTCACCGCTGCGAGTGCAGGCCAGCGCGAGGGCGACGAACAGGGCGGGGGCGAAGCGGCGAGGCGACATCGTCGAGCGGTTTTGACGCGCGCCGCCGGCGTTGTCAAAGGGAGATCCGAGCGTGTCTCGAAGGCCTCGAAGTATCAATCGCCGGTGGCGGACTCCAGCGGGCAGAGGTTTTGAATGAGCTCGTGGAGCTGCTCTCTGGTGGTCGGGGCGATGTGGCCGCCGCGGGCGAGGATGGGCTCGCGCATGGCCTCGGCTGCGATGCCGCCGACGATCCAGGGGGTCGAGCCGCAGGCCTCGGCGTAGCCGTCGAGGAGGACCTGCAGGCGGTCGGGGGCGGGGGTGACGGTCGCGGACAGGCCGACGATGTCGGGGTGCAGCTGGTCGATCATGTGGCGCATGGCCTCGGGCGGGGTGCGGGCGCCGAGGACGATCGACTTGATGCTCCACGTGGCCAGGCGCAGGCCCACGCCGTAGAGCGGGCCGGTGTGCTCCTCGTCGGCGAAGCAGGCCAGGACGACCTGCCGGCGCGCGTGCTCGGGCTGCACGAGGCGCAGCAGGAAGCGCATGGTGTTGCCGAGGATCTCGGCGGCCAGGTGCTCCTGCGCGACGCTGACGCTGCCCTGGGCCCAGCGCTCGCCGATCTGCACCAGCGCCGGGCTGAACACGCGCTCGAACACGGTGACCGCGGGGCCGAGGAACAGGGAGCTCTTGACCGCGGCCTCGATGCGGTCGGGGTCGAAGTGGTCGACGGCCTCGAGGATCCGCTGCACGGCGAGCTCGTCGTTGTCGGCCTCGACGCGCGCGGCGACGGCGGTCTCGTCGTCGGTCGCCAGCACGGTGCGCGCGGCTTCGGACGGCGCCATGCCCGCCTCGCACAGCTCACGGACGCGGCGGATCCGCTCGACGTCGCGGTCGCTGTAGAGGCGGTAGGCTGACGACGAACGGCGGGGAGCAGGGAGGCCGTAGCGGCGCTCCCACGCGCGGAGTGTGGCCGCCGACACACCGGTCATCTCGGCCACCGACTGGATGCGATATCGTCCGGTACTCACAGCGTCGAAGGCGAAGAAGGTTCAGACCTTGCGGAAGGTTGCTCGCAACTCTTCGCAAAGTTTGTATACTGCGATCCAGGGCGCCCTGCAACCGCTTGCGGCGCCATCTCCTGCCTGCGATCGTGGTCCCTCATGCTGGCACAAAGCCTGAACACGTTCATCCTCGCGCTCACTGCCGGGCTCGCCGCCGCGGCGCCGGCCGACGCCGACGCCGACGCCGACGCCGAGCTGTCGATCCGCATGAGCGGGTTCCGCAATGACGACGGGCAGGTGCTGATAGCAGTGTTCCGCGGCGAGGCCGGCTTCCCCGGCGACCCGAGCAAGGCGTGGAAAACGGCGGTCGCCCGAGTGGCGCGAGGACAGGCGCGCGTCGACATGGCGGTGCCGGCCGGCGAGTACGCGTTCGCCATCGTCCACGACGAGAACGGCAACAACGCGATGGACACGACCTGGGTCGGGATCCCCAAGGAGGGATACGCGGCCTCGAACAACGCCAAGGGCCGACTCGGGCCGCCGAAGTACCGCGACGCGAAGTTCAGCGTCGGCGCCGACGGGGCGATCCAGCGGATCGTGATCCAGTACTTCTAGAAGAGAGATCCGGGCGGCGCGGGGGGCGGGCGCGAGCGAGGTTGATGGATGGTGGGCCGCGAGCCGAGCGGCGGCGAGAGCGGTGCTTGGGTAGTGCGCGCGCGAGGCTGGTTGATGGAAGTTGTGAGTCAGCGGCGTGCGTAGGCGTGGAGGGTCGGGGCGGCGCCCTCGCTGACGGTGTAGTAGCCGCGGTCGTCGGCGGCGAAGGTGAGGGCTTCGCCCTGGCGCTCGAGCACGAGCGGTAGGTCGCAGTCGGGGCTGCGGAAGGCCTCGGAGAGCGGGCGCGACGAGTCGCGGCGCCACACGCGGGCGGCGAGGTAGGTGCGCAGGGCGACCAGGGTGCCGTCGCGGCTGACTGCGCCGCCGGTGACGAGGCCGAGGACGCCGAGCTCGCCGGCGGCGGTCAGCTCGCCGGAGGTCAGCGGGGCCGCGGCGCAGAACACTGCCGAGCCGCCGCGGCTCTTGGTGACGATGCACATGTCCCCGCGGACAGGGTCGACGAGCAACGTCTCGGCGTTGTGGGCCTGGCCGCCCGGATAGGTGAAGACCAGCCGCTCGACGCCGGGCAGGCGGTGCTCGGCGGGCGCGGCGGCGAGGTCGACGGCCGGCTCGGCGACGCGGTAGACGACGACCTGGCGGCGCTTCCGCTGGTTGTCGCCGATGTCGCCGACGTAGAGGGCGTCGCCGCCGTCCTTGCCTGGCCCGATGGCCATGTCCTCCCAGTCATGGACCTCGGCGCCGTCGAGCCGCCAGCGACCGAGGTCGCGCGCGCCGTCGAGGGCGAAGGCGTAGACCAGCGGGCCGCCGGCGTCGGAGTCGTTGTGGGTCCACAGCACGCCGGGGTTGCGCCGACTCGCCGCCAGGCCCGAGGCCTCGACGATCTCCGGCGGGGTGAGGGCGCCGGGGCTGGGGGTGGCGGCGAACTCCGGGCACTCGGCGGCGACGTCCGTGACCGGGGCGGGGGCAGGTGCGGGCGCGCCGGGGCTGTCGGAAGGGACAGGGCTCGAAGTACATGCCCCGAGGGACAGGATCGCGGCGAAGAGCGGGCGGAGAGCCGGAGGGGCAGGCCTCGCGCTCGCGGGTTCGGCGGAGAGCGCGAGGATGATCCGAGGGACAGGTCCTCGGGGGCATGTGCTCGCGGAGGCAGACGTCGCGGGCAGCGGGCGGATGGTCGGAGGGACAGGTCCGCATGCGCTCGCGGAGGCAGACGTCGCGGGACGTGGGCGGATGTCCGTGCGGACAGGTCCCGCGGGACATGCTCTTGAGAACATGTGCTTGGGGGCAGAGCGAGCGGGGCGGCCGGGGGCGGCCGGCAGGCTCATGTCTGCGGTCCCGAGGTGCGGTTCAAGGTGCGGAGGATCTCCTCGATGCGGACCACGAACTCGTTGGCGCTCTGCGGGCGCATGGCCGGGTCCGTGGCGAGGCAGTCGTCGACCAGCTCCGACAGGCGGCGCGGCATGCCGGGCAGCTTGCTGGCGAGCGTGGGCGCGGGGCGGGCCACCTTGGCCTTCATCAGCGCCTGCGGGTTGCCGGAGAAGGGGGTCTCGCCGACGAGGGCCTCGAACAGCATCACGCCCATGGCGTAGATGTCGAACAGCGGGCTCGCGGGCTTGCCCATCACCTGCTCGGGGGCCATGTACTCGGGCGTGGCGACGAAGGCGCCGGGGTTCTGTTTGCGCGCCTCGGCCTCGGCCCAGGCGGCGATGCCGAAGTCGAGCACCTGCACGGCCTCGCCGTCGCCGTCGGGCAGCGGCACGAGCATGACGTTCTCGGCCTTGAGGTCGCGGTGGACCTGGCCGGCGTTGTGGGCGGCGCGCACGGCCCGGGCGACGTCGCGGAGGATCCGCGCGGCCCGCAGGACCGGCAGGTAGCGCCGCTCGGCGACGGCCTCGAACAGGCTGCTGCCGACCAGCAGCTCGGTGACGAGGAACAGCCGGCCGTCGGCCAGGCGGCCGCCGTCGAACACCTGCGCGATGTTGGGGTGCGAGGTGTCGCTGGCGGCGCGGGCCATGCGGCGGAAGCGGTCGACGTCCTCATCGCCGCGCACGAGGCTCTTCCACTGCGGGCTGAGCACGCGCACGGCGCAGCGGCTGCCCATCTGGATGTGCTCGCCGCGGTACAGCTCGCCGAAGTTGGCGGGGCCGATGAACTCGAGCACGCGGAAGTAGGTCGCGACGAGGGTGCCCGCTTCGAGGGTGTCCTCTTCGTCCTGCGCCAGGCTCTGCACCGGGCTCCAGGCTACCACGGGGCTCGGCGCGGGCGGGAAAACTCCGCGCAGGAGGGGGCGGGGCGGGCGCCGCGGACGGGTAACCCCTACCTTGGGACAGGTCGAGCCCGCCGGGCCGGGGACACCGCGAAGCGGCGGACTTCCGGGCCTGTGCGGTCCGGCGTTTGTTCACGCGGGCCGCCGCCGCGATCACGGCGATCGGCCCGCCGCGCCGCGGCCGACACCTGTCTCACGCGCGCGACGGAAGATGCGGGATGCGCTCGTGGCACACTGGCGGCGATGCACGAGCTGGCCCCGGAGGACGAGATCTATGCCCGGATCGGCGAGGAGGGCTTTGCGCGGCTGGTGGCGGCCTTTTACCGCCGTGTGACCGACGACGACATCCTGGGGCCGATGTACCCGCGCCACGACATGGTCGGCGCCGAGGCCCGCCTGCGCGACTTCCTGGTCGGTCGATTCGGCGGCCCGCAGCGCTACATCGCGCAACGGGGGCATCCGCGGCTGCGGGCCAGGCACATGCCGTTCAAGCTCGATCTGCGCGCCCGCGATCGCTGGGTCGCGCTGATGGAGGCCGCCCTCGTCGAGGCCCGGCTCGAGCCGGGGGCTGCGGCGACGCTGCGGGGGTTCTTCGCCGACACCGCGACGTTCCTGATGAACAGCGGGTAGCCGCGGGTGCGTCCGCGTGGGGCCGTGGCGCGGCGGGTCGGCGACGCCTCGGACATGGCTTTGAGGACATGGCCTCGGGGGCATGTCGATCCGGACATGCCCTGAGGGCCAGCAGCCCCAGGTGCCTCAAGGCCGCGGGGGCAGGCCGGGGAACTCGACGCCGAACACGACGACGGCGTAGAGGAGGTCCTGGTCGGGCAGGGCGGTGAGGCTGTGGGCGCTGCCGGCCGCGCGGAAGCTGCCGGCGCCGGCGCGGACGACGGTGCCGTCGTCCTCGACGAAGCCGCCCTGCAGCACCAGCACGTGCTCGTCGCCGAGGTGGTTGTGGTGCGGGAACTGGGCGCCGGCGGCGACGCGGACGAAGCCGACGTCGGCCCCGGCGGTGGCCGGGCCGCCCTCGAGGTGGAACAGCTCGACGTTCGGCAGCACGTGCTCCCACACGTCGGCGCGGGCGAGGCTGACGAGCAGCTCGCCGACCCGCTCGTGGGCGAGGTCGAGGAGGCGGGCCAGGCGGGCGACGAACGGGCTGAAGCGGCGCTCGGGCGCGGCGACGGCGGCGAGCAGGCGAGCGCGCGCGTCGGCGGAGGCGCGGGCGGGCCGCAGGGCCAGCGAGAGGGCGGTGAAGGCCTCGACCACGGCGGCTTCGGCCATGTCATCGCCTGCCCAAAGGGGCATGTCCTTCAGGACATCCTCCTGCAGGCCATCCCCCTGCAGGCCGGCAGGGCCGCCCGGGCGCCGGTCCGGCGGGTCTTCGCGGTCGCGGCCGGTCATCGGTCCCCCCTGTCTTCAGCATGTAGGGCGGCGCGCAGCTTGGCGAGGCCGGCGGCGGTCCGCGACTTGACGGTGCCGACCGGAACGGCGAGCCGCTCGGCGATCTCGGTGGCCGACAGGCCCTCGAAGTAAGCCAGCTCGAGCACCTGGCGCTGGGCCGCCGGCAGCTCGAGCAGTGCGCGGCGCACGCGGTCGTGGTCGAGGCTCTGGCCCGGCTCGTCGCCGCCGGCCATACCGAGGTCGTCGAGGTCGCGCTCGTCGAGGGTCTCGACGCGGAAGCGACCGGCCCGGCGGCAGCGGTCGAGGGCCCGGCTGCGCAGCCGGACCAGCAGCCACGTGCGCACGCTGCCGCGCTCGGGGTCGTAGTCGGCGCACTTCTGCCAGACCTCCATGAGCACGTCGTGCACGAGGTCCTCGGCCTCGCGGCGGTTGCCGAGGATCCGGATCGCAGTGGCCAGGAGCAGGCCGACGTAGCGGTCGTGCAGGTCGCCGAGCGAGTCGGTGTCGCCGCACGCCATGGCGGCGAGGAGCTCGACGTCGCTGCGCTCGCTTCGCGGGCCCGGAGGGCCGGAGGGCGAGCTTGGGCCCAGCCGTGACACGGGTGCTGGACTATATGCTCGGGCGTATGCGTGCGCGTCAAGCATGGCGAGCGTGCGAGGTCGTCACGCTCTTACGTCGCTCCGGGGCGCCCGGATCGGTCCTCGTCGGCCTCGGGTGCGACGCCGCGAGCGCGCAGCTCGGCCCAGACCTCGTCGCGGTCGACGTGCACGAGGATCGCGATCACGTCGCCCGGTCGCGCCCACTCCAGGCCGCGACGGATCGCCGCGACCTCGCTCTCCACCCGCTCGCACGCGATCCCGAGCCCTTCGAAGCTGCGCTCCAGCAGCGCCGGGACCTCGCCCGGGGCCCGGCCGCGCAGGTAGTGCTCGAGGTCGCGGGTCAGCACGAGGTCGGGCCCGAGCGAGGCGACCGCGCGGGCGATGTCGCGGATGTCGTCGTCGCGGCGGTCGCCGGCGATGCCGAGGCTGACGAGCAAGCGCGCGCCGGCGCGGATCTGCGCCAGCAGCGGGGCGAGCCCGGCGATGCCCGCGGGGTTGTGGGCGAAGTCGAGGAACAGCTTGGCGTGGTCGAGCGCGACGAGCTGCGCCCGCCCGGGGTTGTCGACGAAGCTGCGCAGGCCGGCGGCGATGGCGGCGTCGGGCAGGCCGACCGCGGCGGCCAGGGCAGCGGCGGCCAGCGCGTTGGCGACGTTGTGCGTGGCGGCCCCGCCGAAGCAGAACGGCAGCTCGTCGATCGCCACCACCGCGACGTCGGGCTCGCCCCCGCGGCCGCGCGTGAGCTGGCCCGCGGCCGAGACGAACCACACCTCGCCGCCGGCCGCCCGGTGGCGCTGAAGCTGCGGGTGCTGCGGGTCGCGCGAGAACCACACGACCGGGGCCGGGAACGCGTCCGCGGGCAGGTCGAGCAGCGGGTTCGGCTGCGGGGTGGCCGAGGCGACGGGTGATGGCTGTCGGGGCATGTCCGATGGGACATGCTCTGGTGCCAAGGTCCCCGGGGACATGTCCGAAGGGCCAGGCACAGCGATCGGGGCGTCGGCGCCGAGGACGATGCGGCCGTGGGGGGCGACCACGCGGGTGACGACTGCCTTGACGCGGGCCATGGCGGCGAGGTCGTCGATGCCGTGCTCGCCGAGGTGGTCGGCGGAGACGTTGGTGATGCAGGCGGCGTCGCAGCGGTCGACCGCGAGGCCGCGGCGGAGGATCCCGCCGCGGGCGACCTCGAGCACGGCGAAGGTGACCCGCGGGTCGCGGAGGACGATCCGCGCCGCGCCGGGGCCGGTCCAGTCGCCGGTCTCGACCACCTGCTCGGCGACCGCGAGGCCGTCGGTGGAGGTGTTGCCGGGGACATGGCCCGCGGTGCGGGCGATCCGGGCCAGCAGGCGCGCGGTGGTGGTCTTGCCGTTGGTGCCGGTGACGAGGGCGACGGGGATCGGCCTCAAGCTGTCCCACGGGACATCCGCGGGCGCCGGCGCGAGGGCCCGCGGCCACACGCGCGAGCGGGCGCCCTCGCCGAGCGAGAGGTGGTCGTCGTCGAGCAGCAGCGGGACGCCGTGGGCCTCGGCGGCGGCTTGCAGGGCCGGGAGGACGGCCAGGCGCTCGCGCTCGCGGGCGGCGAGGAGGGTCGGCGCGAGCTCGTCGAGCTCGCGCGGCGGCTCGCCGACGAGGGTCCGCTGGGCGCACTCGACGGCCCACTCGGTGACGTCGACTGCGACGTACAGCGCGTCGGCCGGGGCCGGGAACACCAGCGCGGCCCCGCGATCGCCGAGCCACCGCCGCACCACCGTGGGCGCGTCCCAGCCGAGCAGGCGGGCCGCGCGGGCGACCGCGTCTTGCCAGGCTGCGACGGCCCGCGCGACGTCGTCGCCGGCCTCGAACTCGACCTCGGCGATCGCGCCCGGGCCGTCCAGGTCGAGGTTGACCCCGGTCAGCCGGCGGGCGTCGAGGAGGCGCATGCTGCTGTCCCTCGGGTCAGGTCAGTCCTCGATCCCGGCGTCGCGGGCGATGCGGACGCCGCGGGCGTCCTCGACCACGCCGGCCGGGGCAGGGTGCGCGTCGAGGGGGCGGTCGTCGTTGACCGGGCCGGTCAGGCCGGCGGGCTGGCCGGCGAGGTGGCCGGTGGGGTTGCTCGGCAGGCCGACGGCGAGCTGGCCGACGCTCGAGGTCGCGGCGGCGCGATTGGCCGGGGCGAACCGGTCCTCGCGGAAGCGGACGATCTGCTTCCAGCAGCGCGAGATGTTGTCGCCGAAGATCAGCAGCAGGTCGCCCTGATCGCAGGCGGCCAGCGCGGCCTCGATCGAGCGCTGCTCGTCGAGGATGATCTGGATCTTCTCCTCGGCGACGCCGGCCTGCAAGAGGCCGGTGCGCAGCAGGTCGGCGACCTCGCCGGAGGCGCGACCGCGCAGGCCGTCGTCCTGGCGGATGATGAACTGGTCGAACGCCGGCGCGGCGTGGCGGGCGATCTCGGCGATGTCGGCGTCGCGCCGGTCGCCGGGGGCCGCGAGCACGCAGACCCGCTTGCCCTTGACGTCGAGCCGCGACACCAGGCTGGCCATGGCGCGCACCGCCGCGGGGTTGTGGCCGTAGTCGAGGATGACCTTGAACGGCAGCTCCTCGAACACGTTGAGCCGGCCGGGCGCCTGGAAGTAGGTGCTGTCGAAGGTGCGCAGGCCCTGGCGGATGTTCTCGAGCTTGACGCCCATGGCGTAGGCGACGCAGGTGGCGAACATCGCGTTCTGCACGTTGTGCAGCGCCTTGCCCTCGAGGGTGGCGGGGATCAGGTGCGTCCACAGCAGCGGGATGTGCGAGCCGCGGTCGTAGACGGTGATCATGTCGCCGTTGATGCCCTCCTCGAGCACGACCGCGAGGCCGCCGGCGCGGATGTGCCGGCGCACGAGGTCGTGCTTCGGGCTCATCGTGACGTAGCCGATCCGCGAGGCCTGGGTGTAGTCGGCCATGCGCAGGCAGTGCTCGTCGTCGGCGTTGAGGACGGCGCAGTCGCGCGCGACCTCGACGACGATGCGCTTGAGCTCGGCGAGTTGGTCGAGGTTGTCGATGCCGCCGAGGCCGAGGTGGTCGGAGGTGACGTTGAGGACGGCGCCGACGTTGCAAGCGCGGTAGCCCATGCCGGCGCGCAGCAGGCCGCCGCGCGCGGTCTCGAGGACGGCGAGGTCGACGAGAGGATCGCGCAGGACCATCTGCGCGGCGACCGGGCCGGTCATGTCGCCGACCACGGTGCGCTCGCCGTCGATGTAGACGCCGTCGGTGGTGCACAGGCCGACGGTGGCGCCGGACATCTTGTGGATGTGGGCGATCATGCGGCAGACGGTGGTCTTGCCGTTGGTGCCGGTGACCGCGGCGATCGGGATCCGGCTCGGCGTGCCGGGCGGGAACAGCATCTCCATGACCGGGCCGGCGACGTCGCGCGGGGTGCCCTCGGTCGGGGCGACGTGCATGCGGAAGCCCGGCGCGGCGTTGACCTCGCAGATGCCGCCGCCGACCTCGCGGTAGCTGCGGGTGATGTCGGGGGTGATGAAGTCGATGCCGCAGATGTCGAGGCCGATCGCCTTGGCCGCCCGCACCGCCATCTCGCGGTTGTCGTGGTGGCACACGTCGGTGAGGTCGATCGCGGTGCCACCGGTGCTGAGGTTGCCGGTGCTGCGCAGGTACACCTCCTCGCCGGCCGCGGGCACGGTGTCGGCGGTGTAGCCCTTGAGCTCGAGCAGGCGGCGGGCCTGGTAGTCGAGCTCGATGCGGGTCAGCACCTTCTCGTGGCCGATGCCGCGCCGCGGGTCGCTGTTCACCAGCTCGATCAGCTGGGCGATGGTGCGCTCGCCGTCGCCGACGACGTGGCCCGGGACGCGCTTGGCGACGGCGATCAGCTCGCCGGCGACGACCAACATGCGGTGGTCGAAGCCGGGGATGTAGGTCTCGACGATGACGCTGTTGGAGTGCTCCTGCGCCTTTTCGAAGGCGGCCCGCACGGCGGCCTCGCTCTGCAGGTCGATCGAGACGCCGCGGCCGTGGTTGGCGTCGAGCGGCTTGACGACCACGGGGAAGCCGAGGCGACCCGCGGCCGCGACGGCGCGGTCGGCGTTGCGCACGAGGTGCTGGCGCGGGACCGGCAGGCCGAGGTCGCCGAGGATCTTGTTGGTCTCCTCCTTGTCGCTGGCGATCTCGACGGCGATGTGCCGCGTCTCGGAGGTGACGGTGGCGCGGATGCGCTTCTGGTAGCGGCCGTGGCCGAACTGGACCAGCGACTGGTCGTTGAGGCGGATCCACGGGATGTCGCGCCGCTCGGCCGCCCGCACCAGGGAGGCGGTCGACGGGCCGAACTGGCGCTTCTGGGCGAAGGCGATCAGGTCCTCGAGCCGCGACTTGAAGTCGAAGCCGTCGGGCACGCTCTTGCGGCCCTCGAAGCCGTCGGGCAGGAGCGAGTGCAGGAGGTCGAGCGCGAGGTCGCTGGCGGCCTCGCCGACGCGCTCCTCTTCGTACTCGTAGACGACGTAGTACTGGCCGGTGGCGCCGGTGCTGCGCGTCTTGCCGAAGCTGACCTTGGCCCCGGTGAGCACCTGGATCTCGATCGCCACGTGCTCGAGCACGTGGCCGAGCCAGGTGCCGCTGTCCTCGCGCAGGCGGCGGACGAACCCGCCCGCGTCGCCGTACGAGCAGGTGTGCTGTTGCAGGCTCGGCAGCGCCTCGAGCAGCCCGTCGACGAAGCCCGGGATCGTCGCGCTCGGCCACTGCTCGAGCTCGCCGAGGTCGAGGTTCATCCGGATGACCGGGAAGTGGGCGTAGAGGTTGGGACCGCGGTAGACGCGACGCTCGAGGATCTGCATGATGTCCCTTGGGGCAGGTTGTGACGGGGCGGAGGTCTCAGCGCCGCGAGGCGAAAAAGTGGATCGGTCAGTCGTCGTCGTCGGGCGGCGGCAGCGGCGGCACGGCCTCGCGGGTGACGAAGTTGTAGCGCGCGCCCTTGGTGAGGATATGCAGCTTGATGCCGGTCAGACAGATGGGTTGACCGGGTTTCGCGAAGGCCATCGACGAATGCTCGAGGTTGGCGACGTCCACCAGGGTGATGGCGCCGGCGCCGTCGACGTGCATGACGTCGTCCGGGCCGAGGAAGGCGGCGGTGTCTTCGTCGAGGCCGATGCCGACGGCGAAGGGGTTGAAGGCGAGGACCGACAGCAGTCTGCCCAGCCGGTCGCGCTGGCGGAAGTGCTGGTCGATGACGACGCGGTTGGTCAGGCCGAAGCCCGGCGCCAGAGATGCGAGCCCAGCCTTGGGGGTCGCGCCCCCCTGGCCGAAGGCGATCATGTGCTCCGAGAGAATCGCGGCGCCGGCGGACGTGCCGCCGACGGTGACGCCGCGAGCGTTGAGCTTGCGGATCGATTTGGCGACGGGGGTGCCGCCGAGGATCGTGCTGAGCTGGAGCTGGTTGCCGCCGGTGAAGAAGACGCCGGTGGCATGCTCGAGGATGCCGAGCCAGTCCTCGCGCTCGGCGTCGGCGCGGGTCTCGAACGGCAAGGCGCGAGCGCTGTGGGCGCCCAGCTGGCGGAAGATCTTCTCGTAGCGCGCGCCCGTGTCGGGCAGGCGAGAGGCGGTGGGAATGACGGCGATCCGGGCGCCCGCTCCGCCGCTGACCTCGACGAAGCGGCGGAGGATGACCGGGTCCTGCTCCTTCTCTTCAGCGCCGCCGACGGGGACGATCCACCCGCGGCTGTGGTGCTCTTCGATGCGTGCTGGGCTCACGAGGCAGACCTCTCGAAGGGCCCGCATACCACTGTTTGGCCGCCCTGGATCAGCCAACGTCCGCGGGCGATCACGCCGGCGATGTGACCGTGGTCGTCGAGGGCGACGAGGTCCGCGTCGGCCCCCGCGGCGAGCCTGCCCTTGTGCCCGAGGCGCAGGAGGTCGGCGACGTTGGTGGTGAAGATCGGCAGGACGGTCGCCAGCTCCTGCCCGCGCGCCAAAAGCTCGGTCAGGGTGTCGCTGAGGGTGGTCGGCCGCCCGACGTCCATCGCGCAGATGTGCCCGTGAGCGTCGAACACCGGCATGCAGCCGGCCCCGTCAGAAGAGCATGTGAGCCGGCTTACCGGCAGGCCCTGCGCGATCCAGCGGTCGATGGCGTCGGCGGCGTAGAGGCTGTCCCCGGGGTCATCTTCGGGTGGGAAGGCGGTGACGTCGACGCTGCAGCCGCGCGCCACCAGCTCGCCGGCCTCGACGAACAGCCGGCGGTTGCGGTTGACGTGGGTCGGGTGGAACACCCGCGGCGGCAGCTCGCTCACGTCGAGGGCCCGGCGCACCAGATCGAGGCCGCGCAGGCCGTCGCCCATGTGCAGGTGCACGATGCCGGCCTTGCCCGCCATCATGCCGCCGACGTGGGCGTCGGCGGCCACGCGCAGCAGCTCGTCGAGGGTCGGCTGCGAGGAGCGGTGGTCGGACAGGGCGAGCTCGCCGACGCCGATGATCGGGTCGACGAACACGAGGTCGCGACGCACGCTGCCGGTCAGCGTCGGCACCGGGAGCTCGTAGCTGCCGGTGTAGCACCAGGCCGACAGACCCTCGTCGCGCAGGCCGAGGGTGCGCGCCACGAGGTCGGCGACGGTGCGGGTGGTGCCGTCGGTGCCGAGGACGCCGACGACTGTGGTGATGCCGGCGCGCGCGAGCTGGCTGAGGCCGATCGGCGGGACGCGGGTGCTCGGGCCGGCCTCGCCGCCGCCGCCGATCAGGTGGACGTGGGCGTCGAGGAGGCCGGGGATCAGGCGGTGGCCGCCGAGGTCGTGGACGCGGCACAGCTCGGGCGGGAGGGCCGGCAGGTCGCGCCCGATCGCGGCGATCTTGCCGGCCGCGAGCAGGACGTCGCACACGCCGAGCGGCGCCGGGGCGAACACCTCGGCGCCGCGCAGGAGCTGCAGCAACGGGCTGGCTGAAGGGACATGTCCGGAAGCGCCAGGGGGGCCAGCCATCGACCCGCGAGTCTAGCCGAGCTCGGCAGGGCCGGGAAGCGGCGGGCGCGGATGAAATGTCCGGAGGGACATGTCCGAAAGGGCATGCCTCGACCCTGACCGCGGATAGCGCCCGCGGATGCGGGCGCGAGGCTCGGCGCTCGGCCGGAGCTCCGGGGCTACGGGTTCAGGACCGGGGCGGGGACGACGGGGCCGAACTCGGTCTTGTCGGCCGAGGCCACGTCGTCGCAGGCGTCGCCGCCGAGGTCGTCGGTGTAGACCGTCGAGGGGGCGCCCTGCAGGTACATGGTGCCGCAGCCGCCGTTGCCGTAGGCCTTGTCGGGGTCGCAGCGGACGCAGCGCCAGCCGCTGCTGGAGCCGTTGCCGCGGTTGCACACGAACGCGTCGTCGCAGAAGTACGAGCGGCAGTGCTGGTCGAGCACGTCGAAGCCGCGCACCGCGCTGTTGCCGGCGACCGCGGCGACGCCCTTCGGCGCGCACACGCGGACCTCGGTCGCCTCGGGGTTGTCGGCGTCGCCGCTCAGGGTCTCGTAGGTGCGGACCTCGAGGCCCTCGTTGCAGGCGCTGCCGTTGGGCGGGCAGCCGGCGCTGCCGTACAGCTCCTGAGCGCACGAGTAAGCGCCGGTCTCGTCGAGCGCGTCGTTGTAGGCCTTGGCCACCGGGACGCTGTCGTCGTTGGCGTAGGGCGCCGGGTTGCAGCTCACGTCCTCCTTGTCGAGGACGCTGCAGACCTTGTTGTCCTGGCTCTGGGTGAAGCCGCCGCCGCCGCCGCCGGCCGCCGCACAGCGCGACTGCCCGCGCCTGTCGGCCAGCGCGTCCTGCAGCGGGACGTCGCAGTCGTCCGGGTTGTCGCAGCGGAACACGCCGTCGCCGTCGGGGTTCATGATGAAGTTGCAGCCGAGCGAGGCGACCACGGCGAACAGGGCGGAGGCGACGAGCGAGCGGATGGGCATGAGCGGTGTGCGGCCTTAGACGGGTACGCCCGCCGAGGATACGGAGGGGGGCGGAGGAGCGCAAGCCGGGATCTGGACCTCGAAGGCGGTGCCCGTGGGCCCGGTCGAAGCCACGCGGACGCTGCCTTCGTGGTCCTGGACCAACTGCTGGACGATCGACAGCCCGAGGCCGGTGCCCTGCGGCTTGGCCGTGAAGAAGGCCTCGAACACCTTGTCGACGTCGGCGACCGGCAGGCCGGGGCCGTTGTCCTCGACGCTGACGCGCACCACGCCCGCGCCCTGGCGCAGGCGCACGGCGATCTTCGGGGTCCGCGCGAGGTCCGAGGAGAGATCGCCGAGGTCGCTCACGTCGTCGGCGGCCCCGCCGCGATTGCCGACCAGCGCCTCCCGGGCGTTGCGCAGCAGGTTCATGAACAGCTGCCGCAGCTGGCCCGCGTCGCCCAGCACCCACGCGGGCCCGGGAGCGTCGACCTCGACCTCGACGCCGGCGCTGCCCAGCTCCTCGGCCATGAAGTCGAGCAAGCTGTGGAGCTCGGCCGCGAGGTCGGTCGGCACGCGCTCCGGCGGCTTGCGTCGGGCCAGGCCCAGGTAGTCCTCCGTGATCGCGGTGAGGCGATCGATCTCCGCGGTGATCTTGCGCAGGAGTTGTTGCGCCTCGGGGCTGGCCGAGGCGATCTCGTCGTCGAGCAGCTCGACGTTGAGGGCCACGCTCGACAGCGGGTTGCGGATCTCGTGCGTCACCTGGGCCGCCAGCTGGCCCACGGCCGCCAGGCGCTCGCCGCGGATCAGCCGGCGCTCGCGCTCCTGCAGCGCTTCGGCCATGTGGTTGAACTCGAGCGCGAGGCGGCCGACCTCGTCGCCGCGCAGGGCCCCGGGGGCGGCCACCCGCTGGGCCCAGTCACCCTCGCCGAGCTGGCGCACGCTGGCCGCCAGCCGCCGCAGCGGCCGCAGGGTCCAGATCACGCCGAGCGCGGCCAGGAGGGCCATGACTGCGGTGGCGGCGGCCAGCAGGGCGATGGTCCGCTCGGTTTCGCGCTCGCGCTCGCTGACCTGGATCTGGAGGTCGATGATCGCGCGCGAGACCTGCTCGTCGAGGCGGCGGAACAGCTCGGTGATCTCGTTCTCGCTGCGCACGTCGGCCAGCGCCTCGGCCGGCTTCAGATTGGCGGCCGCGGCGGCCAGGTCCTCGAGGCGGCTCAGGACCTCGCGGAACTCGCGGAGCGTGCGGACGGCCTCCTCGCCGCCGAGCCGCTCGGGGTGGGCGATCGCGCTGTCGAGCACCGAGCGGGCCTGCTGGACCTGTTCGGCGCGCGTCTCGAAGGCCTCGGCCAGGGTGGCCTCGAGGCCGCCGCTGAGGCGCTGGGCTTCGCTGCCGCGGCGCTCCCGAGCGTGCGTGGTGATGCGGACCGACTGGCGATAGGCGGTGGTGAGATCCTGGTTGAACTTGACGTAGATGATGGTCAGGAGGTCGAAGCTGACCTTGAGGGCGCGCAGCTCGCGGATGATGAGCAGCGAGGTGACGCCGCTGGTGATGACCACGAGGACCACGAGCGCGGTGATCCGCACGGCGAGGCTGTGGCGCAGGCGCAGAGGCGGAGCTGGCGGTGGGGGGAGCCCGGGCGGCACGCGCGGCGATGATGCCGTGTCGGCGCGGCCGGCAAAACCGGCAAGGTCGCGGTACGGCCCGGGTCGGTGAGAAAAACCGTGCGCGCGCTCCGGCGGTCGCGGCCGTCCGCAGGGGCCTGATGACGCGGGCCTCTTCCCTGGCGGCGCATCCCGTGCGACGTTTGGGCCCCGATGTCGCCCCGCCCGCGCCGACTGTCCCCGCCTGCGACCGCCCTGTCGCTGGCGCTCGCCCTGTCGCTCAGCCTGCCCACGACCGCGGCCGCCGCGCCGGTGGCGGGCAAGGGCTCGGTCCTCACGCTCGAGGGCGACGATCCCGCCAAGGCGGTGGCGCTGACGAAGGCGCTGCAGTCGGAGTTCGCGGCCCGCGGGGTCGGCGGCGGGCGCGACATGTCGCTGTCGGAGCTGAAGCTGACGATGGGCTGCGACGAGCCGCCGTCGCCGAAGTGTCTGGCCGAGGGCGGGCGCACGCTCGGCGTCGACAACATGGTTTACGGGTCGCTGGCGAAGAGCGGCGGGGGGTACGTGGTGCAGCTGCACCTGCTCGACGTCGGCGGGGCGAGCGTGAAGGAGTCGGTGACCGCGGAGTACCCGGCGTCGGCGCTCGAGGCGGGGCAGGTGCAGGCGACCGCGAAGGACCTGGTCGGCCGGGTGCTCGGGGCCGAGAAGACCGCGGAGCCGGTGCCGGCGGAGACGGAGCCGGAGCCGGAGCCGCAGCCGGAGGCGGGCAAGTCGAAGCTGGTGTGGGGCCGCTACAAGGACCAGCCGAAGTGGAAGAAGGCCGGCCTGGCGGCGTCGGCGACCGTCGCGGTGCTGGCGTTCGGCGCGGGCATCGGCCTGTTCATGGCGTGGCGCAAGCCGAACGGGCCGGTCTTCAAGAAGATGCTGCAGCTCGCCGAGGACTCGTACGACAACAAGAGCACCGACGACGACGTGCGCTACGGCGAGGGCGAAGACATCTGTCGCAACGCCCGCGCGCCGCTCGGCGACGGCGTGACCAACGCCGCGGTCGCCAACCAGTGCACCCGCGGCGAGAACATGGCCAAGGCGACCACCGGCATGCTCGTGCTCGGCGGCATCGCCCTCGCCTCGACGATCGCCTTCACCACGTTGATGTTCGTCCACCGCGAGACGCCGGGGATGGCCAAGATGCGCAAGCACGGCGTCAACTTCGGCGCCGCGCCCACGTTCGGCGGCGGAGTGATGTTCGGCGGCGGCATGCGCTTCTGACCGGCGCCGGCCCGCGCGCCGGTGTCGACAATCGCGCTCGGACGACCGCGTGATGCGGTCGTCGAATCGTGAAATGATGATAGTTGACGAGGCGGCGGGGTCGTGTTATTCCCAGCCCGTCATGCTTCGCGCCACCAACATGCTCCAGTCGCAGCTCGCGCTCTCGCAGCCGCAGCTCCTGGATTTGTTGTGCGCCTGAGGCGGCGGCTCCGGGCGAGCTGCAGGACGTGCTTTGACCGGGTGGTAGACCCGGTCTGCGAGGCTTTCGGCGCCTGAGCGCCGAGGCCCGGCGTAGGCCGCGATCGCGCTGACGATCGGCGGTGCTGCGCCGGGACCTCGCATTGTTGCCATTGCTGCGTATGTCCGAAGGGACATGCGGCGCATTGGCCTGACGAGACCATCGGGTGCAACTCCCGAGGGATCTCATTGCGTAGTGCCTGGGAGACCAGGAGAAGATGTGAGTATGTCATGAGCATCAAGCCCCACCTGAATTGCGGGACGATCGGCCACGTCGATCACGGCAAGACCACCCTCACGGCGGCGCTGACCCGCGTCTGCGCCGCGCACTTCGGCTCGAAGGCGCGGGCCTTCGAGGACATCGACAACGCGCCCGAGGAGCGGGAGCGCGGGATCACGATCAACGCCGCACACGTCGAGTACGAGACGGAGGGCCGCCACTACGCGCACATCGACTGCCCCGGGCACGCCGACTACGTCAAGAACATGATCACGGGGGCCTCGCAGATGGACGCGGCGATCCTGCTGGTGGACGCCAGCCAGGGGCCGCAGCCGCAGACCCGTGAGCACATCCTCCTGGCCCGCCAGGTGGGGGTGAAGCAGATGGTCGTGTTCCTCAACAAGGTCGACGTCGCCGACCCCGAGATGCTCGAGCTGGTCGAGCTCGAGGTCAACGAGATGCTCGAGCGCCAGGGGTACCACGGCATCCCGTTCGTGCGCGGGTCGGCCCTGCAGGCGCTGCGGGGCGAGGACGAGCGATCGATCCTCGCGCTGCTCGCCGAGCTCGACCGCATGACCCTGCCCGAGCGCGATGTCGCGGGGCCGTTCCTCATGCCGATCGAAGGGGTCTGCACGATCGCCGGCCGCGGTACGGTGGTGACCGGCCGCGTCGAGCGCGGGACGCTGAGCACCGGGGCGACGATCCAGGTGGTCGGCCGCGTCGACGGGCGCCCGCTCGAGGCGGTGGTGACGGGGATCCAGATGTTCCACAAGAACATCCCGGAGGCCCGCGCGGGGCTGAACGTCGGGATGCTGCTGCGCGGGGTGGACCGCGACCAGGTCGAGCGCGGGCAAGTGGTGATCGCGCCCGACTCGATGCGGCCCCACTCGGCCGGGACGGCGGAGATCTTCACGCTCACCGAAAAGGAGGGCGGCCGCCACACGGGCTTCGGCACCGGCTACGCGCCGCAGTTCTTCTTCGGCGCGTGCGACTCGACGGCGATCCTCGACGTCGGGGCGCTCGGCTCGGTGACCCCGGGCGACCGCGCGACGGTGCGCTTCAAGCTCGGCAAGCCGGTAGCGTTCGAGCCGGGCATGAAGTTCGCCATCCGCGAGGGCGGCAAGACGGTGGGCGCAGGCGTGGTCCTGGCTGCCGAGTGAGCCGATCCTGAAAAGAAAAGAGCGTCGGCCGGTTCGTGGAACCGGCCGGCGCTCTTTTTTTACGAGGAGGCGTTCGCGGGATCAGAGGGCGTCCTCGGCCTCGCTGTCGCCCTCGTCCTCGGGGTGCGGTGCCTCGTCCTCGTTCCCTTCTTCGGGGTGCGGGGGCTCGTCCTCGTCCTCGTCCTCGGGGTGCGGGGGCTCGTCCTCGGGGTGCGGGGGCTCGTCCTCGCCCTCGTCCTCGTCCTCGGGAGTGCCGTCATCGTCGCCGTCGTCGGCGTCGTCGTCGGCGTCGGTGTCGTCGGCGTCTTCGGCGTCGTCGGCGTCGCCGTCGTCGGCGTCGTCGTCGGCGTCGTCGTCCTGGTCGTCCGGGGTGCCGTCGTTGTCGTCGTCGTCATCCTCGTTGTCGTCGATGCCGTCGTCGTCGACGTCGTCCTTGTCGTCGTCGTCATCCTGGTCGTCGATGCCGTCGTCGTCGTCGTCGTCGTCCTGGTCGTCGTCGACGCCGTCGTTGTCGTCGTCCTTGTCTTCGGGATCGTTGATGCCGTCGCCGTCGCGATCGAACACAGAGCCGTTCAGATCGATGTCACAGCCGGCGGAGCCGAGCGAGAGGGCAGTGAGCAGTACGAGGGGCAGGGAGCGGATCAGCATGAAGCGTGCGTCCTTCGCTGCTGAAGTCCCCGGCCCGGCGTCGCTGTTACACGCGACGAGAATCTTTTTTTAAACTTTAAAAAGGGGACGCGCGCCTCGCGGTCGCGCGTCGAGGTCGCACGTCAGTAGCCGCGGTGAGCCGGCGGCGGCGGCGCGTAGCGGTTGGGGAACGGGTCGGCGGTGTCGCGGCGGAGCAGGTCGTCGTGGCCGGCCTCGCGGAAGAAGGCGACGCCGATGACGCCGATGTTGCGCGGCTTGCCCATCTGCGCGGCGTAGCCGCTGTCGGTGTCGCTGAAGCGGAAGGCGGCGACGGTGTCGTCGGAGGTCCGCCAGCCCTCGATGGCGAAGCTGGTGTACGGAGCGACGACGTAGCCGCGCTTGTGGAAGTCGGCCTCGCCGCCGTCGAGGACGTCGAGGCCGTCGACCGAGGCGACGACCTCGACGCGCTGGGCGGTGTGATTCTCGACGCCGATGGTGTAGCGCGTGCCGATCTCTCCGACCGCGTAGACATCACCGCCGACCTGCGCGGCCGACAGCGGCGCGCCGTACTCGTCGCGCAGCGTGACGCTCACTGCGTCGCTCTGCTGGATCGCCGGGAACAGGTGGGGCGAGCCTGTCTTGTGCTGGGCGATCTGCTGCACCCCCGCGGCGTCGTTGTAGCGCAGGCTGAGCACCAGATCGGGGTTGTAGGCGTCGGCGCGCTCGAACCGGGTGCCACGCACCGAGCTCGAGCGCTGCTCGCCGTAAGCAGTGCCGAGGCCGCGCGAGCGCTCGCGCTCGGCGAGCTTGCCGCTCACGCTCGCTTCGCCGCCGCCCGGGGCCATCGGCGCGGCCTCGTCGGCAGTGTCGGAGAGCCGGAACTGGGGATCGCTAGCGGGCGTGTAGCCGGCCGACTCGGGGGCGTTCAGGTGAGCCACGCCGGGGTGTTTGGTGCAAGCGGCGAGGGCGGCGACGGAGGCGAGGAGGAGCGAGGCGACGACGGTGGAGCGGGGCATGGCGTTCGTCCGGTTGCGCGACCAGAACGCGGCCGGACGGCGGGGCTTACACCGGCGGGACGGGGGCGAGTTTGCGCGGGGAGGATGGTCTGGGGGAGCCGACAGCGTCGCGGTCGGCGGGAATCGGCCTCGGGGACGGCGATGACCTGCTCCAAAGGCAAGGTGGCTGCGAGCGGTTGCGCGAGGGCTGACGTGTCCGAAGGTCGGCCTCGGAGCAGACTCTGCTCCAAAGGCAGGGTGACCGCGAGCGGCCGCGCGAGGGCTGACGTGTCCGAAGCTCGGCTTCGGGGGCCGAGGTTGACCTGTTCCAAAGGCAAGGTGGCTGCGAGCGGCCGCGTGATTGACATGTCCCGAGGGGCAGTCGAAAGAAGTGGCGCTCGCTGTGGCGAAGCACGACGACGTGGAGCGACCCTCGGCGGGCGCGAAGGCTAGCTACGCGTCCTCGGGATGGATGTCGGCCCACTCGAGGTCGAAGCGCTGCAGGTATTTTCTCAGGCGGTCGGCGTCGTTGCTCGAGCGCTTGCGCAGGCGCGAGGCGGCGAACAGGGTCCGGCCGGCGTCGGACAGGCTGCGGGCGGCCGCGCAGACGCGCACGACCTCGGCCAGCTGGACGCGGTCGAAGGGGTCGACCTCGGCGAGGCGTTCGCGGCCGAGCAGGCGCGTGAGCAGATCGTCACCGGTGTTGACCGGCGTGCTCGACCACGCGGCGCGCAGGCGGGCGATCTCCGCCTCGACCTCGCGCACGGCGATCCGGCCGCCCGGCGCGAGCGTGGCCATGCGCTCGATCGCGGCGGCGAGGTCGCGGAAGTTGCCCGACCATACGGCGTCGGCGGTGGTGGCGAATTTTATGAACGCGGTCCGCGCCTGGCCGTAGAAGCTGGCCTTTCGGCCATGTCGTTGCGACCAGCGCTCGAGCTCGTAGTCGAGGTTGGGCTCGATGTCCTCGCGACGCTCGCGCAGGCCGGGCAGGCGGAACGACCACAGGTCGATGCGGGCCAGCAGGTCCTCGCGGAAGCGGCCGGCGACCACGTCGGCCCGCAGGTCGCGGTTGGTGCCCGCGACCAGCTGGAACTCGCTGCGGACTTCGCGGTCGCTGCCGACCGGGAGGAACACGCGGTCCTCGATCGCGCGCAGCAGCATGGCCTGCTCGTCGAGGCCGAGCTCGCCGATCTCGTCGAGGAAGAGGAGGCCGCCGTCGGCCATCTTCAGCACGCCGGCGCGGTCGCGGACGGCGCCGGTGAAGGCGCCGCGGACGTGGCCGAACAGCGCCGACATCGCCGCGTCGCCGCGCAGGGTGGCGCAGTTGAGCTCGACGAACGTGCCGCGGATCTGGTGGCGGTTCTGCTTGAGCTCGAAGATCTTGCGGGCCAGGCGGGTCTTGCCGGCGCCGGTCGGGCCCGTCAGGAGGATCGGCGCGCGCGTCACCCCGGCGACTTGCTCGATCTGGGTGATGAGCTCGTTGAAGGCCGCGTTGCGGGTGGCGATCCCGGCCTTCAGGAAGGACTCGCCGGCGCGGGCGTCCTCGGCGAAGCGCTCGGCGATCGGGGCGTAGCGGGCGAGGTCGAGGTCGATGATCGCGTGGCCGCCCGGGTCGCCCTGGTCGCGGCGGGCCGGGGGGATCGTCTGCAGCAAGCGGCCGGGCAGGTAGCGCGACTCGGTCAGCAGGAACAGGCAGATCTGCTGCACGTGCGTACCGGTGGTGATGTGCACCAGGTAGTCCTCGTCGTCCGGGCGGAACGGGTAGGCCCGCACGAAGTCGAGGAGGCCGGCGTACACCTCCTCGAAGGCCCACGGATCGGCGAAATCGAGGGTGTGCAGGCGCACCCGCGTCTCCGGTGAGACCTGGGCGATGTCGGCGGTGACCGCCTCGGCCAGCTCGGCGTGGGCGTTGCCATGGATGAGCTCGAGTCGGTCGACGATGAGGTCGTCGTGCCGGCAGAGGTCGACGGTGGGCCGCCAGCGGTCCCAGCGGTTGCGGCCGCCGATATCCATCTGGGAGCCGAGGATCCCCAGGACGACGGTGGGCCTCCGCATAAGGCGCCCAATCTATCAAAAGTTATAGATTCGGATAGAAAATTGTGCTGGCCAACCCTCGGGGGGCTTCGGTAAGATCTTGAAAATATCTCGTTAATCCCTGAGTCACGGCCGCCAGGCACGTTCTCTGCGATACCGGGCTTCAGGAGAACGCCGATGTCCAACCGTGACGCGCAAAACTACGAGGTCCATCAACCCAAGGGCGGGGTCCCGATCAAGCGCTGGACTCGCGGGGTGCAGGTCGAAGAGGACGCGATCGCGCAGCTCGAGCGGATCGCGCAGATGCCGTTCATCCACCGCTGGGTGGCGGCGATGCCCGATGTCCACCTCGGCATCGGCGCGACGGTCGGCAGCGTGGTCCCGACCGTCGGCGCGGTGATCCCGGCGGCCGTGGGCGTCGACATCGGCTGCGGGATGATGGCGGTCGAGACGAGCCTCAAGGCGTCGGACCTGCCGGACAACTTGAGCGAGGTGCGTTCGGCGATCGAGAAGGCCGTGCCGCACGGCCGCACCACCAACCACGGTCGCGACAAGGGCGCGTGGCATTCGCCGCCGGCGCCGGTGGCGACGGTGTGGAAGCAGCTGGAGTCGCGCTTCGAGGCGATCGTCGACAAGCACAAGGCGATCGAGAAGAGCAACACTGCGGTCCACCTCGGTACGCTCGGGACCGGCAACCACTTCATCGAGGTCTGCCTCGACGAGCGCGACCAGGTGTGGTTCATGCTCCACTCGGGCTCGCGCGGGGTCGGGAACCGCATCGGCTCGCACTTCATCGCCCTCGCCAAGGAGGAGATGAAGCGGTGGTTCGTGAACCTGCCCGACCACAACCTGGCGTACCTGTCCGAAGGTACCAAGTACTTCGACGACTACGTCGAGGCGGTCGAGTGGGCCCAGGACTTCGCGCGGCACAACCGCGAGCTGATGATGCAGGCGACGATCAAGGCGGTCGCCGGCTGCAAGGGCATTCCTCCGTTCACCTTCGGGGCGACGGCGGTCAACTGCCACCACAACTACGTCGCGCGCGAGCACCACTACGGCAAGGACGTGCTCGTGACCCGCAAGGGGGCGGTGCGGGCCCGCACGGGCGACCTGGGGATCATCCCGGGCAGCATGGGGACCCGCTCGTACATCGTCCGCGGCAAGGGCAACGCCGAGAGCTTCCACTCGTGCAGCCACGGGGCGGGGCGGGCGATGTCGCGGACCGAGGCGCGCAAGCGGTTCACGGTGGCCGACCACCGCAAGGCGACCGCCGGCGTCGAGTGCCGCAAGGACGAGGACGTGATCGACGAGACGCCGATGGCGTACAAGGACATCGACGCGGTGATGGAGGCGCAGCGCGACCTGGTCGAGGTCGTCCACACCCTGCGCCAGGTCGTCTGCGTGAAGGGATAGGATGCAGGCGCCGAAGGACGCGATCGTGATCGACGGCTCGGAGGGCGAGGGCGGCGGCCAGATCCTCCGCACCTCGCTGGCCCTGTCGCTCATCACGGGGCGGCCCTTCCACCTGATCAAGCTGCGGGCGCGCCGGCACAAGCCGGGGCTGCTCCGCCAGCACCTCACGGCCGTGCGCGCGGCCACCAGCGTCGGCGCGGCCAAGGTCCAGGGCGACGCGCTCGGCTCGCAAGAGCTGGTCTTTCAGCCAGGTCCGGTCAAGCACGGCGAGTACGCGTTCTCGGTCGGCAGCGCCGGCAGCGTGACGCTGGTGCTGCAGACGGTGATCTGGCCGCTGCTGCACGCGCCGGGCACGTCGACGCTGAGCTTCGAGGGCGGGACGCACAACCCGATGGCGCCGCCGTTCGAGTTCATCGCCGAGGTGTTCCTGCCGCTGCTGCGCCGCATGGGCGCGCAGGTGCAGGCGAACCTCGAGCGCGTCGGCTTCTATCCGGCCGGCGGCGGCCGCTTCACCGCCAAGGTCACCGGCGGCGAGCCGCTGCAGCCGCTGCAGTGGCACGAGCGCGGCCAGGTCGTGCGCCGCCAGGCGCGGGCGATCTACGCCAACCTGCCGAAGTCGATCGCCGACCGCGAGCTGCGGGCGGTGCAGAACCTGCTCGGATGGGAGCGCTCCGAGCTGCGCGCGATCGAGGTCGAGAGCGCCGGGCCCGGCAACGCGCTGCTGCTGTCCGTCGAGTTCGAACACGGCAGCGAGCTGTTCTCCGCGTTCGGCGAGAAGCGGATCTCCGCCGAGCAGGTCGCCGCGCGCGTGGTCAAGGAGCTCGGCGAACACCTCGGCTCCGACGCGCCCGTCGGCCCGCACCTCGCCGACCAACTGCTCATCCCGCTGGCCCTCGCCGGCGGCGGCAGCTTCCGCTCGCACGCGTTGACGCAGCACACGCTGACGAACATGGAGGTCGTCGGGCGCTTCCTGCCGGTCAAGTTCGAGGTGATCGACGCGCCCGGCGACACCCGCCGCGTGACGGTCGGCGCCCGCTGAGGCGTGGCGCGCCGCTTCGTGCTCGGCAGCGTCGAGCGCGAAGAGATGCACGCGGCAGTGACGCACCATCTGTCCGATCGGCCAGGGCGTAAAGAGCATGTCGAAGAGGCCATGTCCATGCGGACATGGCTCCGCCGAGCCCCACGAGATCGGCCTTCGGCCACCTCGTGAGCGCGGGCGCAGGGCCTGCTGCGCCGCAATTTTTCTTGACCGACTGGTCTGGTACCACTATCTTGACTGGGTGGTCCAGAATTTCTACGCTCAAGAACGGCCCCGCCCGCGGGCCTACTACCAGCACTTACACGAGATGCCTCGCATCAAGGAGTTCGAACCCGAAGCGGCGCTCGATCGCGCGCTCGATCTGTTCTGGCGCCGCGGCTACGAGGGTACCTCGCTGCGAGACCTGCTCGATCACATGGATATCTCGCGGCAGAGCCTCTACGACACCTTCGGCGACAAGCGTTCGCTCTTCTTGAAGGTGCTGGCCCGCTACGAGGCGCTCGCGGTCGAGGGCATGCTCGACACGCTGACGCGGACCGGGTGGAGCCGGCCGATCGAGCGGCCGCTGACGGCGCTGGTGGCGATCCGCGGGTTCTTCGAGCTGTTCCTGGCCGAGGTCGTGCTCGACCGCGACCGCGGCTCGTGCTTGATGGCGAACACTGCGATCGAGGTCGGCCACACGGACCCGGAGATCCAGGCGGTCGTGCGGGCCTACTTCGGGCGCGTCGAGGACGCCCTGCACGCCGCGCTGGCGCGCGCTCACGAGGCCGGAGAGCTGCGGGCCGGCAGCGAGCCGCGGGCGCTGGCCCGTCACCTGGTCAACACGCTCTACGGGCTCGGCGTCATGAGCCGCGCGGGAGCGGGGCGCGCGGCGCTGCGGCAGATGGTGGACGTCGGCCTGTCCGTGCTGGTCGCTTGAGCGAAGGCCGCTAGGCGGTCGAAGCTTTCGGGTCGATATGGCCCGAGAGACATGTAGTCGTCGTCGCGTTGAAAACTGAAGTTCGTCCGGGGAAGGCCCGGAGGAGGGTGATCATGCCGTTTGTGAATTACGCGGCCAAGGAGATCAACCTGAAGCTCGTGTATTACGGGCCAGGTCTGTCGGGCAAGACCGAGAACGCGAAGTGGATCCACCTCAGGACCGATCCGTCGCGGCGCGGGGCGCTGCTGCAGCTCAACACTGACAGCGAGCGGACCCTGTTCTTCGACTTCATGCCGCTGACGCTCGGGACCATCGGCGGGTTTCGCCTGCGTGTCCACGTGTACACGGTGCCGGGGCAGATCCACTACGCGGCCACGCGCAAGCTGGTGATGCGCTCGGCCGACGGGGTGGTGTTCGTCGCCGACTCGCAGGCGGACCGCATGGACGCCAACTGCGAGAGCCTCGACAACCTGCGCCGCGACGTCGCCGAGAACCGGCTCGAGCTCGGCGACGCGTACGTCATGCAGTACAACAAGCGCGACACGCCGGCCGCGCTCCCGCTGGCGGAGCTGCGGTCGGCGCTCAACCCGGCGGGGTGGCCGGAGTTCGAGACCGTGGCCATCCGCGGGGACGGGGTGTTCGACACGCTGCGCGCGGTGACGCGGCGGGCGATCGAGCCGCTGCAGGCGCCGCGGGCCGCCGGGCAGTGACGGCGGCCCGCATCGAGGCTGAGGGCTTCAGCCGGGGGTGAAGGCGTTGCAGGCCTGGTCGACGAGGGCGATGCCGTTGCTGAAGAACGGCGCGTAGTCGGCGGCGCAGATGCTGCCGATCGCGCCGTGGGAGAACTTGCTGACGAACTCCTGCAGGCGCGGCGCCGGGCCGCCGGCGAGGGCCTCCATGTCGGGGCTCATGTTGGGGGCGCAGCCGCCACCGGTCATGTTGCCGTCGCCGACCAGGCCGAGCACCACGACCGACTCGGCGCTGCCGCCCTTGGCCGCGACCAGCGCGTCGTACCACTCCTGCGGGCCGCCGGGCGAGCCGGTGCCGCCGTTCTCGTTGCTGTCGTCCTTGTCGGACACGAACACCACGACCAGCAGGGCGTCGCTGCGCAGGAAGCCCTCGTCACAGCCGCCGGCGCCGTTCATCGCGGCGCTGACCGCCTCGGTCGCGGCGAACATCGGCCGCTTGTCGGTCTGCGCCTCGTACTGGCCGACCGCGGCGGTGCAGCCGAACGTGGCGTGGATGTCCGGCTGGCTGTCGAGCATGTAGCGGCGGCCGTCGGCGATCTCGCAGAACTTGCCCGCGTTGCTGTAGTCGCGACCGGCGCCGTACTGCGAGGCGCACTCGCTGATCTGCAGGCCCGCGCAGGCGACACCGTTGCAGGTCTCGGCGTTGCCGCCCTCGCACGTGTTGGCGCAGCACACCGGGGCCGGACCGCAGAAGCACTTGCCGCCGCCCAGGCACTGGCTGGTGTTGGACAGCCCCTTGCCGTCGTCGGCGCCGACGGCCATGACATGCGTGTCCTGCATGCCGAGCGTCGACTTGATGCCGTCGTAGAAGGCCGGGAACGCGGCGATGAGCCCCTCCTGCTCGGACTTCATGGTGAGGTCGTTGTCGATGACGAACAGCAGGTCGACCTTCTGGCAGCCCGTCGCGGCCAGGCCGGTGGTGCCGTCGAGCCCGGTCGTCTCGGGCGGCGTCGAGGTGTCCGAGCCGCCGGCGCTCGCAGCCCCGGTGCCGCCCCCCGAGTCGTCGGGCTGGTCCGACGAGGTGTCGGCCGGCGCGTCGTCGGTGTCGACGGCCCCGGTCGCCGGTGGCGTGGCCGTGACGGCGCTCGCCGTGGTGTCGGTGTCGGAGTCCACCCCTGGCGTATCCTTGTCGACGCAGGCGGTGAGGGCCGAAGCGACCATCAGCCACCCGCCAAGAACGGTCTTCGTAGTGCGAGTCATGTCCAACTATTTAGCCCCGCCCGTGCGAACAGATGACCGGCGCGTGGGTGCCGTCACCGGCGGCGGCAATCGTCATACAGGGTGTTACCCTCAATAACATCGTTCTGTGGCTTGATTCGGGCGGGTGGGCGGATCTTTGCGAATGTCATGAGGCGTGACGACCATCATCGTCGAAGCGGCGCGCGGTATGATCATAAGGGCCGCCGCGCGCGCCCGCGGCGCGGCGGTCGCGGGACGTCGTCCGCCCTCGAGCCGGCGGGGCGCGCGGCGCGAGGGCGGGGCGAGGATCGCGGCGGCGCGGCTCAGCCGACCGGGACGAAGGTGTCGCAGGCGGTGTCGATGACGCTGACGGCCTCGAGGAAGAACGGGGTGTAGTCGGTGGAGCAGACGCTGCCGATCACGCCGCCGGAGAACATCTGGACGAACGACTGCAGGCGCGGGGCCGCCTCGCCGCCGTCCTCGTCGGGGTCCCAGACGGGCGGGCACAGGCCGCCAGGGAGGTTGCTGTCGCCGACCAGGCCGAGGACCACCGCGGCGTCCGGGACGCCGCGCTTGGCGGCCACCACCGCCTCGTACCACGCGGCCGGCTCGCCCGGCGAGCCCTCGCCCACGTCGATGTTGTCGTCCTCCTCGTCGGTGATGAGGACGAGCACGAGGATCGCGTCGTCGCGCAGAAAGCCCTCGTTGCAGCCGCCAGGGCCGTTCTGCACGTCCCCGAGGGCGGCCAGCGCGGCCTGGATCGGCCGCTCGTCGCCGCTGCCGAACGCGCCGATGCCGGCGGTGCAGGCGAAGGTCGAGACGATGTCGGGCTGCGACTGCAGCATGTAGCGGCGATCGTCGGCGATCGAGCAGCGGGTGCCGTACTGATCGAACTGACGGCCGCTGCCGTACTGGAACTCGCAGGCGTCGATGCTGACCTGGTCGCACGGGGTGCCGTTGCAGGTCGTGCCCTTGAAGATCGTGTCGCACACGTCCTGGCAGCAGGTCGGCGCGGGGGCGCAGATGCACTGCTGAAAGTCGCAGTCCTCGTCGCCGTTGCCGGGGTCACCGTCGTCGGTCGAGATCGCCATGATATGGTAGTCGTCGGCCTCGAGGGTATTCTCGATCGCGGCGATGAAGCCGGGGAACGAGGCGATCAAACTGCTCTGCTCGTCGGCCATCGAGTTGGAGTTGTCGATGACGAACAGGAAGTCGACCTTGTCGCAGCCGCGCGGGCCGAGGCCGTCGTCGCCGCTGCTGCTGTCGTCGCCGGCGGGCAGGTCGAGCTTGTCGTCCACGCCCGCGCTGGTGCCCCCGGCCTCTCCGTCGGTGAGGAAGATGCCCGGCGGCAGGCTCGCCGCGGTCGGGCCCTCGAGCGGTGGTCCACCGTCCGTGAGCTCCCCACGCTGTCCGTCATTGTCGGTACACGCGACCACGAGCGCCCACGCGAACCACAGGTGGACACGATGCGACATCGAGCGAGCCATGCCGATTCCTTAGCGCCGTCTCGGCGCCGAGGACCGTGGATGGCGTCACAGCTCAGCGCGTGGCTTCGAGGTAGCGCTGCTCGAGCGAGCGCCCCTTGCCGACGCCGGAGATGCGCGCGCCCTGGGCCAGCAGCTCGCGCAGCACTGCGGCGATGACGTCCTCGGCGGCCCGGTTCGGACCTGGCTGAAAGGACACGCGGAGCACCCGGCGCTGCGTGTCCCACTCGACCGCGACGTCGCCGAGGTGCGCGCGCAGCTGATCGATCGGCTCCGGGCCCGGCGCGAGCACCACGAACACCTCGGCGTCCTGCGCAGTGAGGGCCGACACCGCCCCCGCCTCGAGCGTCTGGCCCTTCTCGATGAAGGCCGCCTCGTCGCAGATCGCCTCGAGCTCCTGCAGGTTGTGCGACGAGATCACGATCGTGCGCTGGCCGCGGTGGCCGCGGAGCGCCTCGCGCAGGTCGTGGGCGTGACGCGGGTCGAGCCCCGCGGTCGGCTCGTCGAGGAGGATCAGCTCGGGGTCGCCGAGGAAGGCCTGCGCGACCCCGACCCGCTTGACCTGCCCGTGCGACAGGGTGCCGGCGCGCCGCCCGGCCAGCTCGCCGAGGTCGACGATCGCCAGCACGCGCTCGGCCTCGCGACGAGCTGTCTCTGGGGACATGCCCTGAAGGCGGGCTAAAAAGGTTAAATGCTCGCGCACGGTCAGCTCGCGCCCGAGCACCGCGTCCTGCGGCAGGGCCGCCAGCCGGCCCTTGAAGCGCATGACGTCCGGCGGGCCGCCGAGCACGTCGATGCTGCCCTGGTCGGCGCGGAGGAAGCCGCATACGACCGAGAAGAGGGTGGTCTTGCCGGCGCCGTTGGGGCCGATGAGGGCGAAGATCGAGCCGCGAGGGACGCGGAGATCGACGCCGCGGAGGGCGTGCACGGCGCCGAAGCGCTTGTGGACGGCGGCGAGCGCGAGCGCGGGGGCGTTCACAGGTCCCTCCGACGGAAGACCTGGAAGCCGAGCCAGGTGTAACCGGCGCACAGGGCGGCGCAGCCGGCCGCGTTCATCAACCTGTACAAAAGGTCAGGGTGGAAGAAATACGTCTTGTAGGCGAACGGGGTCAGCCAGCGCAGCGCCGACAGGCCCGGGGCGAACGCGGCCCAGATCCCGAGGATCCACAGCACGAACAGGAAGAAGGTCGCCAGGGCGCGCGCGGCTCCGGGTCCGCGCACCAGCTGCGAGGCGCAGGCGACCGGGCCGAGCACCGCGAAGGCGAACAGGGCCAGGATCGGCCAGGCGCGCAGCAAGGCGAGCACGGTGTCGACGACGTCGAAGCGCGGCAGGTAGACGCCGCCGATCAGGAGCACGGGCAGCATGCCGAGGCCGGCGATCAGCGCGACCAGCAGCACCTGCGACAGCAGCTTGCCGAGGACGAACGCGCCGCGGCTGGTCCGCAGGGCGACGAACCGGACGGTGCGCAGGTGGAGGTCGCCGGCGACGAGGTCGTAGCTGGTGAGCGCGATCAGCCACGGCAAGGCGCCGAGCGAGAACCACGCGAACACGAGCACCATCGGCGGGTAAGTCGCCAAGTGGTTTGCGATCGCCTGGTCGCCGCCCGCGATCACGTAGAGGAGGCCGCTGTAGCCGGCGGCCTCCGCGGCCCCGGCGGCGGAGGCCGCGGCGATCTTGTCTCCGGCGTCGCTCATGCCGGCGATGACCTCCGAGGTCGCCTCCTGGGCGAAGCGGACGACCTCGACGTAGATGTAGCTCGTGATCGAGGCGACGAGCAGATAGAGGAGCGCGAGGACGAGGGCGCGGCGGGTCCGGATCGATTCGCGGAGATCGAAGCCGGCGATCAGCCACGCGTCGCGCAAGAAAGTGGATGAGGTGGCCACGCCGACGCCGAGCTTATCCGAGGTCGCGGGACGCGAGAAGAGTGACAGCGCCGGCAGACCGCGGGGCGAGGCGCGTCGTTGACCCGAAGCATGACGCGCCCTCGCTATCGTCCTCGCGGTCCCGGTGCCCTCTATTTGCTCGGTGTCCTGCTCGTCGGCGGTTCGCTCGCCGCCCTGTCCACCCTGGTCCTCCCCGACGCGGCCGCGGCCAGCCAGGCGAGATGAAGGATTGGTCGGTGCGGGATCTCGACCACCCCTCGTCCCGGGTCGCGGCGGTCGTCCGCGCGCACTGACGGCCGGCGAGGCCCGGGCGAGGCGTGGTCGAGAACCCCGCCGACTCTCGACCTGTCCTTGGAGGCAGGTCCAAGGCCGCGGCGGAGCGGCCGGTGAAGCGACGATGGGCCAGAGCGTCGCCGGCGAGCGCTGGCTCGTCGCCGGGTGGTGACCCGATCGGCGCGACGAAGGTCCTCCGGGCCACGACCCCGGCCACGCTGCGGCCGGGGCGGCCGCCTGGCTGCCTTGACGGTCGCCGGCCCGAGGGCCTAGACAGGAGCGCATGACGCAGCGGAACGGCGGACGCGAGGGTCGGTCGCGGATCTTGTGGTTTCTGCCGATCGGCCTGGGGGTCGCCGGGGTGGCCTGGGCGACATGTCTGAAGGGACAGGAAGAAAAGGCGCGGGCCGAGGGCGCGAAGGAAGCCCCGGCGGTCCAGCCGGTGGTCGCCGGGCCGCCCGCGCCGGCGGTGCAGGTCGACCCGCGCAAGCTGGCGAAGGCTGCGATCGCCGGGACCGTGCGCGACGACAAGGGCCAGCCGATCGCGGGGGCGCAGGTGTGCGCGATCGCGGCGTCCGGGCTGCTCGACGCGCGCGACACCTTCACGCCGCCGTGCGCCGCCAGCGAGCGCGACGGGCACTACCGGATCGAAGGGCTGTGGGCGGTGCGGCACTCGGTGAGCGCGTCGGCGCCGGGGCACGTGCCGGCCTTCTACACGCGTGGCGATCAGCCGACCAACCTCGACATGGTCGACCTCGTGGCCGGGGGCGAGGCGCTCGGCATCGACATCACGCTGCGCGGCGGGGGCGTGGAGATCCACGGGGTCGTCAAGGATTTGAGCGGCGGGGCGGTCGAGGGCGCGATCGTCAGCGCGGGCGGGGTGTTCGCGGGCTCGGGCATGGCGTTCACCACGTCGGCCGCGGAGGGGACGTTCTCGCTGTGGCTGGCGCCGGGGCAGCCGCAGGTGTTCGCGCGCGCCGACGGCTACGCGCCGGGCAGCGACCGCGGGGCCGCGCCGGGGCACCGGTTCGAGCTGTACCTGACGCCGGAGTCGGTGCTGGTCGGCAAGGTGGTGCGCGCGGGTGACGGCTCGCCGGTGGAGGGCGCGAAGGTCACTGCGGAGCGCGGCGATACGTTCTTCGGCGGCGGCGGCGGCCTGTCGATCACCGACGCCGGCGGTAACTTCCGCATCGCCCAGCTCTCGCCCGGCGCGTACAAGCCGAGCGTGACCGCCGACGACGCGTTCGGCATGGCGGCGGAGCAGGTGGTGCTCGGGCTCGGCGAGACGTCGGAGGCGATCGTGATCGAGGCCCACCCGGCGACGACGATCGCCGGCTCCGTGGTGGTGACGCCGGGCGGAGCGTCCTGTCCGAAGGGCCAGGTGAGTCTTCATGGCGGGAACGAGCGCGAATTCGGGGCGGAGATCGAGGCCGACGGGCGGGTGCGCGTCCCGGGCCTCCTGCCGGGCAGCTACGACGTGACGGTGCGCTGCGAGGGGTTCGTGTCGGCCGAGAAGTACGCGCCGGTGACGGTCGCGGACCAGCCGATCGAGGGCCTGCGGTGGGACGTCGCGCCGGGTCAGGCGATCCGCGGCACCGTGACGACGGCGAAGGGCGAGCCGGCGGCGGGGATCAGCGTGATGGCGCGGATCAAGGCCGACGCCGGGCAGGCGCCGCCGCGCGCGTCCGGGCCGGCGTTCGTCGACTCGGACGGGCAAGGCCGCTTCGCGCTGGCGGGGCTTCAGCCCGGCAAGTACGAGGTGCGCGCGTTCTCGAAGGGCGCCAATCGGCCGACCCCGGACAAGCCGATCGAAGTGATCTTGCCCGAAGGACAGGACCTCGAGGACATCCGCGTCGAGCTGCCGGCGTCGGGGCAGGTCCGCGGCAAGGTCCGCGACGTCCACGGCAACCCGGTCGGGCGGGCGCAGGTGTCGCTGCAGGGGCCGGGGCGGCGCACGTCGGCGATGACGGGCGACGACGGGTCGTTCCACGTGCCCGAAGCGGCGGCCGGCGAGTACCGGGTGTCGGCCACGCGCGGCGGGGTCAAGCTGCGCGCGCCCGGGACCGGCGACGACGACGTGCAGGGGGCGAAAGTGACGGTCGAGGCCGACGCGGTGGCGACCGTCGAGCTGGTGGTCGAGACCGGCAACGGGAAGATCGTCGGGGTGGTGCGCGACGAGGGCGGCGCGGTGGTGAGCGACGCGTTCGTCGAGGCGACGCGCGAGTCGGAGAGCGCGCGGGGGCCCGGCGGAGCGCTGTCCCGGTTCTTCGCCCTGACCGACCGGCCGCACCTGACCGACGCCGAGGGCCGCTTCGCGGTCGAGGAGTTGTTCCCCGGCAAGTACACGGTCCGCGCGTTCCGCCGCGGCGGCGGCGAGACGACCGTCGAGCACGTGGCGCTCGGCGCCGAGGTGACGCTGACGATCGCGCCGACCGGACGGCTGGCGGGGACGGTCGCGGTGAAGGGCGGCGGGTCGCCGCAGGAGTTCTCGGCGACGCTGAGCGACGCGAAGACCGGCTACCAGCGCACCGACCGGTTCTTTCGGACAGGTGGGGCGTGGAGCTTCGCCGAGCTGCCGGCCGGCGACTACAAGCTGTCGGTCAGCGCCCCCGAGGGCACGCAGGACACCGAGGTGTCTCTCGGGTCAGGTGAGGAGCGGGCCGGGGTGCGGGTCGAGCTGGCGGCGAAGGTCAAGCTGCGCGGCACTGTGGTCGATCTCGAGGGCGCGCCGGTGGTCGGCGCGGCGGTGCGGGTCAACCAGGGCGCCGGCTTCGTGGTCGACGACCGCGACGTGCCGCGCACCGACGCCCAGGGCCGCTTCGAGGTCGAAGGGGCGCCGGTCGGCCTGGTGACGCTGCTGGTGGCGGCGCCGCGCGGCGCCGCGGTGGAGTACAGCCAGACGGTGCTGACGACCACCATCACCGGCGGGCCCGAGGTCGAGCTGCCGCCGATCCGGGTCGCCAAGCAGCGGCTCAAGCCGGGCGACGCGAGCGGAGACCTCGGCTACGCGATCAAGCTCGGCGCGCCGGCGGCCGACCCCACGCAGCGCAAGTTCGAGGTCGCGCTGGTACGGCCTGGTTCGCCGGCGGCGGCGGCCGGGCTGCGCGGCGGCGACGTGATCGTCAGCGTCGACGGCGAGGACGTGACCGGCGAGCGGCGCTACCTGTACGAGCAGCTGACGCGCGTGCCGGTCGGCACGACGCTGCGCCTCGGCTTGGCCCGCGGGGCGACTGTGGAGCTGACCACCGCGGCGCCTCCGTGAACGCGCCGCCGCGGCGACACGCGGCGGGCGATAATGTCCGCCCGGCGTTTGCGCACTTCCCACCGCCAGGGGTTTCGGGCACACCTGCGGAGGTGGCCTTCGCCTGGAACGACGCAGACGCGGACGTCTATCAGGTGGACGGCACCGAGGTGCTGCTGTGGCGTCCGGCGGAGCGGTTCCTCATCACCAGGCTCAAGGGCCAGGCGACGCTCGGGGCCCTGCAATTCTACACGGGCCGGGCCGAGCGCGAGATGAGCCTCGGCCGTCTGACCGTGTTCCACGAGTGGGCCGAGATGGCCGGCTACTCGCCCTCCGCCCGCGACGAGCTCAAGCGGTGGGGCAAGCAGCACAACGACGCGTTCGACCACGTCGAGTACCTGGTGCGCTCGAAGGTGGTGGCGATGCTGATCTCCGTGGCCGCGCTGACGCTCGGCCGCGACCTGCACGCGACCACCGACGAGGTGCAGTTCACGGACGACCTGTTCAGCGCGCTCGAGCGGCGCGGCGTGTGAGACCCGAAGGACATGTCGTAAGAAACATGTCCCGAGGGACATGGTCGGATCACTGCGGGATGACGTCGAGGTCGAGGCCGCCCGGGTACCAGTAGCTGCCGTAGTTGAGCACGCCGTAGACGCTGATGCCGACCTTCTGATCGGCGCTGACGCTGTGGCTGCCGCGGTGCCGTTGTTGAGCGGGACGTGGGCGAGGCTGAAGCCGGTGGCGCCGATGGCGGAGAAGTTGCCGACGGCGGCGCCGTCGACCTGGACGGTGGCGCCGGTCGGCGCGAGGATGTCGACGAAGTTGGCGCTCCAGCCGGGCTGGGCGTACATCAGGTAGTTCGAGCGGAACTGGGCCGTCGGCACCGCGAGGAGCATGGCCGGATCGGAGGTGCCGTAGCCGGCGTCCTGGCCGACCATGTACTCGGCGACGAGGATCTTCTTGTCGGCGGTGACGACGAACTTGGCGACCGTGGTCGGGATCTCGACGAAGTCGCCGGCGTTGGCGAGGACCTTGCCCACCGGCTGGTCGGGATCGAAGGTGAGGGTGGTGTTGGCCTCGGAGGCGACGATGCGGACGATCACGGCCTTCTCGGCGTTGCCGTTGTCCTGCGACGGCGGGACGACGATGTACTCCTTGGCCAGGGCCTCGATCGGGAACATCGACTCCTCGAGGTGATCGCAGGCGGTGACGCCGATCGGGACCTGGGTGCACTCGTGGCCGCCGAACACCTGCACGGGCTTGTCGGCGGTGACGATGGCGCCGGTCTCGTCGCCGTTGGTGGCCGAGAGGACCTGAATGACGTCGCCCTCGTTGAGCACGACGACGCCGTTGCCCTGGCCGTCGACGCCGCCGCCGGCCTGGGTCGGGGTGCCGCCCTTGGGCGCCTTGAGGGTGACCGTGGTGTTGTCGTGGCGCGCGGTGACGGCGTAGAAGCCGGCGTAGCCGAAGCCGTTCCAGAACGGCCACGAGGCGACCAGGTAGTTGCCGGTCCAGGTGTTGACCGGCAGCAGCAGCGAGGCGTCGTTGGTGACGTCGGCGTTGAGCGGGTTGAACTGGTAGACGGTGACCGGCTGGGTCGAGCGCAGGCGGTAGGCGCCGTCGGTCACGAGGACGGAGGGGCCGGTGCCGGAGTACAGCTCGGCGACCCACGGCAGCTCCATCACCTGGACGCTGTTGGCGGGGACGGTGGCCATGGCCACCGGGTTGCCGCCGCGCGTGACCGTGACGTTGGCCGGGCTCGCGCTGGTGTTGGCGACGGCGACCGCGTACGGGTTGGCCTGGAAGCCGTCGAGCTGCTGCAGCACGGTGGGGTAGTAGTCGCAGCCGATGTACGACAGGCCGAGGTCGGCGCACGCGCCCAGGCACTGGCCGGTGCCCGGGTCGCACGCGAGGCCCTGCACCGGATCGCAGTCGTTCTGGTCCTCCCAGCCGCTGCCGTCCTGCTTGCACACCTGCGAGACCTGACCGACGCACTGGGTCGAGCCGGGCACGCAGGTGACGCAGCCGAGCGGCTCGGCGCAGGCCATCGCGCACGGGGTCTCTGACTTGAAGCCGCCCATGCCGTCGCACACCTTGGCGGTGGTGCCGTCGCACTCGATCTGGTCTTCGGGACAGGGACCTTCGCTGGTGGTGGTGGTGTCCGGACCGTCGGTGGTCGGGCCGACGGTGGTCGAGGTCGTCGAGGTCGGCAGGGTGGTGATCGAGTCGACGCCGTCGGTGGTGCTGGTGCCGTCGCTGTCGCTGGCAGTGCCGCCGTCGGTCGAGGTGCCGGTGCCCGTGGGCGTGTCGGTCGACACGGTGGTCGACGGGTTCACCGTCGAGTTGGTGGTCGGCAGGGTGGCCGAGGCCGAGTCGAGGCGCCCGCCGTCGTCGCTGCACGCGGCGAGTGGGAGGGCGACACCAAGAGTAAGCAAGCTGCGAGCTGTCCAGACCATGACGTCCGCCATACCACGAGGACGCGCGATCGGGGGCGGCGTCGCGGCGATGCGACACACGGCGCACGGTCGCGCGCCGTCCGGATGACGCGACTGCAACACGCGCTCGTCCTTCGATCGACGACCGCGAAACCCCCGGTGAGATGAAGTTGGCTTCACGGGTTTCACCGGCGGTGGACACGCGGCAGCGCGGCGTCGTGCGAGAACGCGCAGTGGCCACGGATGCGGGCAGAAGTGCCCGTGTCCGATGTTCTAGGTTCTGTGCTAAGTGGTCGGTTCGCACCGCGAGGACCACCACGATGAACCTTCGACCGCTCGGCTCCACCGGTCTCCAAGTGTCCTGCATCGGCCTCGGCGGCATGCCGCTCTCGCTGGAAGGCAGGCCGGCGAAGTCGGAGGCGATCAAGGTGGTGCACGCGTCGCTGCGCGCCGGCGTGACGCTGATCGACACCGCCGACGTGTACTGCCTCGACCAGGCGGAGATCGGGCACAACGAGAAGCTGATCGAGGCGGCGCTCGAGCAGTGGCCCGCGCCCGAGTCGGTGGTCGTCGCGACCAAGGGCGGGCTCACCCGACCCGGCGGCGCATGGGTCACCGATGCTCACCCCCGTCGACTCAAGGCGGCCTGCGAGGCCAGCCTCAAGGCGCTGAAGGTCCCCGCGATCACGCTCTACCAGCTCCACGCGGTCGACGACGTGGTGCAGCTCGAAGACAGCGTCGGCGCGCTCGCCGAGCTGCGCCGCGCCGGCAAGATCATGCACATCGGTCTGTCCAATGTGACAGCGGCGCAGATCCGCCGCGCCCAGCAGGTGGCGCCGATCGTCAGTGTGCAGAATCGCTGCGGCGTGTTCGACCGCCGCGACTTCAGCAATGGGGTGATCTCCTTGTGCGAGGCGGAGAAGATCGCCTACCTCGCCTACAGCCCCGTCAACGGCTCGCGCGGCAAGCACCGCGTCGCGGACGATCCGACGCTCCGCCGCGTCGCCGCCGACCACGGGGTGTCCCCGTTCCAGATCGCCCTCGCGTGGCTCCTGGCCCGTTCGCCGGTGATCATCCCGATCCCGGGGGCGAGCAAGATCACCAGCGCCATCGACAGCGCGGCGGCTGGGGCGCTGACCCTGTCGAGCGACGACCTCGCCGCGCTGGAGCATGCGTTCCCGGTGGCGCAGGCGTCTCCGTCGGCAGCGCGCGCCGTCTGAGGACCCCTTTACGGCGTTTTGCGGCGTGATACGGTCGCCGCGCATGACTGAAGGTCCCGATCTCGCAGGGCGACTGGCGCTGTTCCAGGCGGTGGCCGACTCGATGCCGTGGGCGATGTTCTGGAAGGACCGCGACTCGCGGTACCTGGGCGGCAATCGGGCGATGGCGAAGCTCTGCGGCCTGGCCTCGCCGCAGGACCTGGTGGGGCTGGCGGACACGGACCTGTGGTGGCGAGACAACGCCGCGGAGTACCGCGCGGACGACGTCGACGTGATCGAGTCGGGCGAGCAGCGGCTGTATGTGCGCCTGGCCTTCCCCGACGAGAAAGGCGGCACGATCTGGGTCGACCGCCACCGCATCCCGCTGCGCGACGCGAGCGGGGCGATCGTCGGCGTGATCGGGTGGTTCGAGGACGTGACCGCCAAGAAGCTGGCCGAGGACGCCGAGGCGCAGGCCCAGCTCGAGGCGACGCTCGAGATGGCGACGCCGCTCCTGCCGGTGGCCGAGGGCGTGCTGGTGATGCCGCTGATCGGCAAGCTCGACGCCCAGCGGGCGACGCAGATGACCGACACGCTGCTGTCCGGGGTGACGCAGCACCGCGCCCACACTGCGATCCTCGATGTCACCGGCGTGCGCCGCATGGACACTGTGGCGATCGAGGCGCTCGCCAGGGCGGCCGCGGGCGTCCGCCTGCTCGGTGCGGCGGCGGTGGTGACCGGCGTCGGGCCGACCGTGGCGCAGGCGATCGTGCGGCTCGGCGTCGACTTCGGCCAGGTCACAGTGCTAGGCGACCTCAAGGCGGGGGTGGCCCACGCCCTCGCGTCGGCGCCGGGGCGCCGCGCCTGAGCGCGCCAGCCGGGCGCCCGAGCCCGCTGGCGCCGACAAACCGCGGGCGTGGTAGCCTGCCCGTCCGTCCATGCACGCCCTGTGGTTCATGATCCTGGCTCTGGCGGTGCTGGCGATCGCCTACCGCTACTACTCGGCGTTCCTGGCGGCCAGGGTGCTGGTGCTCGACGACGCCCGTCGCACGCCGGCGCACGAGCGCAACGACGGCCAGAACTACCACCCGACGTCGCGCTGGGTGCTGTTCGGCCACCACTTCGCGGCCATCACCGGCGCGGGTCCGCTGGTGGGCCCGGTGCTGGCGGCCCAGTTCGGCTTTTTGCCCGGGTACTCGTGGATCTTGATCGGGGTGGTCCTCGGCGGGGCGGTCCACGATCTGGTGATGCTGACTGCGTCGGTGCGCCGCGGCGGCCGCTCGCTGGCGGAGATCGCCCGCGACGAGCTCGGCCCCGGCGTCGGTGCGGTCGCGGGCGTGGCGATCCTGTTCATCGTCGTCATCGCCCTCGCGGGCCTCGGCCGCGTGGTCGTCGGCGCATTGGCCGAGAGCGCGTGGGGCGTGTTCACCATCGGCGCGTCGATCCCCATCGCGCTGGCGATGGGCCTTTTCATCTACAAGGTGCGCGGCGGCAGCTCGCAGGGGGTGCGCGAGGCGACCGCCGTCGGGGTGCTGCTGTTGTTGGTGTGCGTGGTGTTCGGCAAGCAGGTCCAGGACTCGAGCCTGGGCCAGATGCTGCAATTGTCGGAGACGACGATCACCCTGCTGATCGCGGCCTACGGGTTCGTCGCCAGCGTGCTGCCGGTGTGGATGCTGCTGTGCCCGCGCGATTATCTGTCGTCGTACATGAAGATCGGGACGATCGCGCTCCTGGTGCTGGGGATCGTGCTGGTCAACCCGGTGATCGAGATGCCGCTCGTCAACGCGGTCGGGGCCGGGACGATCGCGGTCGACGGCGAGGTGTTCCCGGCGGTGGTCCGCGGCTCGCTGTTCCCGTTCGTGTTCATCACCATCGCCTGCGGGGCGATCTCGGGCTTCCACGCGCTGATCGCCTCGGGCACCACGCCGAAGATGATCGACAAGGAGTCCGACATCCGCCCGATCGGCTACGGGGCGATGCTGATGGAAGGGCTGGTCGGCATCACGGCGCTGCTGGCCGCCACCGCGCTGCCGCCCGCCGATTACTTCGCCATCAACACCGACCCGAAGATCGCGGTGGTGGCCGACGCGAAGGGCGGGTTGGCGCCGTCGCAGGCGGCCCTGGCGGCGCTCGACCCGGTGATGACTGCGGAGGATCGGCGACGGCTCGGCCTGACGGAGGGCCAGTCGGCGACTGCCGCCGCCGAAAAGACGCTCAAGCTGTCGGAGGTGCTGCGCCTGTCCAATGGGTCACTCGCAGCATTGGGCTTCCACGCAGACCCGGGCTCGGTCCACGCGTCGGAGCTCAGCGTCGCCGACTTCAAGCGCCTCGGCGTCAAGGTCGAGGACCTGCCGACCTTGGCCGAGGCGACCGACGAGGTGATCGCGGCGCGCACGGGCGGGGCGGTGTCGCTGGCGGTCGGGATGGCGCGGGTGTTCTCCGGCCTGCCCGGCATGCGCACGCTGCTCGACTATTGGTACCACTTCGCCATCATGTTCGAGGCGTTGTTCATCCTGACGACGATCGACACAGGGACGCGGGTGGGCCGATTCCTGCTGCAGGAGTTCTTGGGAAGATTCCACCGCAAGCTCGGCGACCCGTCGTGGCTGCCGGGGGCGGTGCTGTCGTCGCTGGTGATCGTGGCCGGGTGGAGTTACTTCATCCTCACCGGATCGATCGCCACGATCTGGCCGATGTTCGGCATCGCCAATCAGCTGCTGGCCTCGGTGGCGCTGGCGGTCGGGACGACGATCGTGCTCAAGGAGGGCCGCCGCCCGGCCTACGCGTGGGTGACGCTCGGACCGCTGCTGTTCGTCGGCACGACGACGCTGACGGCCGGCTTCCGCTCGCTGGTCGAGGTCTACGTGCCGATGACCCGCGACCCGGCGACCGCGACGATGGGGGTGGTCAATACGGTGGTGACGGCGACGCTGCTGACGTGCGTGCTGGCGATCGTGGTGATGAGCGCCCGCAAGTGGCGCGAGCTCCTGCGCGCGCGCGCGGCCGCATGAGCGTCGGCGCGCGTAAAGGCGTGGCAAGCTCGACCGCATGAGCAGCGACGCCATGTACGCGATCCGCCGGGCCGGGCGCGACAGCTTCTATGCCGGTCGCTGGTCGGCGCCGCAGATCGCCCACACGCTGCTGCGCGGGTCGGAGCACATCGACGAGTACGTCGGCAGCCTCGATCCGAAGCGCGCGCCGGACATGGACATCTGCCTGTGCGGCGCAGTGTTCGTCGACTTCGACCGCCGCGCGCTGCTCTACTGGGCAGGCGACCTGTTCGGGTCCGGGCCGCTGCGCGGCGATTTTGTGCGGCTGTTGACGACGCGGTGGCCGCAGTGGCGCCTGCGTCAGGCCGCGCTGCCGCTCCAGGAGTTCGCGGCGGCGCTCGGGCGGACACCGCCGGAGCTCGAGCAGGCGCGCGCAGACGCGACCCTCGTCGACGCCGGCGACGACCTGTTCACTGCCGCGTGGCTCGAACACCAGGCCGACTTCGCGTGCGTGGCCGACGACCAGGCGGCGTGGATCGCCGCCGAGGGCGTCGAGGCGGTGCGCGCCTTCGCCGAGCGAGGCCTTGAGGCGTGGGTCACGGTGCGCGCGGCCGACGGCACGCTGTACGACCAGCGCTGCTTCTCCGGGGCGCTCGGCAGCTTGCTTCGCCTCGGCCCGCGGCTCGCCGCGCTCGCGCAGCTCGGCGGACCACGGCCCGGGATGCTGCGGCCGGGGCTCGAACGCGACGTCCGCGAGACGCTCTTCGTCGACGAGGCGCGACGCAGCGTCCACTGGTGGCAGGCCGATCCGCCGTGGGCGCACCCGGGGCCGGGGTGCGCTGCGCTGTGGCCGGGGTGGACGCTCGAGCTCGACGAGGGCGGCCTGCGCAGCCACGTCGAGCGATCGGGCCGCATGTTCGCGGCGATCCGGATGACCCGCGAGGAGCGGCTCGCGGCCCTGATCGGTCAGGTCCCGCGGACGCTGCGCGGAGACTTCACCGCGCTGCCGCGCCTGGTCGGGGCGTCGGTCCCCGCCGCGGCGCCTCCGGGGCTCCCTGCGGACGTGTTGAGCACGCTCGTGGCGCTGGCCGATCGCGCCGACGAGTGAGAGCGCCGCCCGCGAGCTCGGTCTCAGAGAACCGCGTCGAGTGATGACAGGTCTGTTTGGACATGACTTTTAAAGCATGTCCTTTAAAACATGTGATCGCGGTGGTGGCGCTCCGCGGGCGCCGCGCGGCGCGGACGCGGTCGGGTATGCGCGCGAGGACCCGGGCGATCGGCGACCGTTGACACCCTCGCGGCGCGGTCCCTAAGTTTTAAAAACTCCTGCATGCCGCTCCGCTTCGAAGAGGCCCGGACTCCCAGGGGCGCGCCGCTGCTGATCATCCGCTCCAGCGGCCTCGTCGCGCTGGCCGACGCAGAGGCGTTCGGCGCCCGCGTCGAGCCCGGGGGGCCGAATCACATGTGGCGGGTGCTGCTGCTGACGGAGAAGGGGATCGAGTACGAGCCCGAGGCGCGCAGGTACTTCCCGACGACGCAGGGCAAGTACCTCGGGATCGCCGCGGTGGTGACGAACGGGATCGTGCGCGCGGCGATCAACGTGATGATCCGGTTCGCCGGCGGGGCCCGCGACTTCCGCTCGTTCTCCGCCGAGGCCGAGGCGCTGGCCTGGCTCGACAGCCTCCCGGACGCCGCAGGTTGAGCGGGCCGATCGGTGTCAAGAGACGTGGTCCGAAGGACATGTCCTTCAGCGCAGCGGACGCAGCAGCTTCTCGAGGCCGTTGGTCTTGATCTCGAGCGTCAGCGCGAGCTGCCGGCCGAGCTTGCCCGGCGGGAAGCCCTGGCGCGAGAACCACACCAGGTACGGCTCGGGCAGGTCGAGCAGCGCGACGCCCTGGTACTTGCCGAACGGCATGCGCGCGTCGATGAGGGCCTGCAGCGCCTCGGGGTCGAGCTGGAGTTCCGCCACGCGCGCAGGGTAGCGCAGGAGCGCCGTGCGTGCAGCAGCGCTCACCGCGCCGCGGCGACGGGACGGACATGCTTGAACGGGCAGGTCCGAACGGACATGCCCCGAGGGACAGGCCGTAAGAGGTCTCAGTAGCCCAGCGCGCGGCGGTAGAGGTCGAGGTAGCGGGCGGCGCTGCGGCGCCAGCTGAAGTCTTCCTGCATGCCGTGGCGGACGATCTGCTGCCACACCGGGCGGTTGTGGTAGAGGGCGATCGTGCGGCCCAGGGCCCACGCGAGCGCGGAGGCGTCGATGTCGTTGAAGAGGACGCCGGTGGCGAGGCCGGCGCTCAGGGTGTCGGGGGTGGTGTCGATGACGCTGTCGGCCAGGCCGCCGGTGCGGCGCACGACCGGGACGGTGCCGTAGCGCAGGCCGTACATCTGGGTGAGGCCGCACGGCTCGGTGCGCGAGGGGATGATGATGGCGTCGCCGCCCGCCTGCATGCGGTGGGCGAGCGGCTCGTCGTAGCCGCCGCGGTAGGCGACGCGGCCGGGGTTGAGGCGCGCGGCCTGCTGGAAGCCGTCGACCAGGCGCTCCTCGCCCGAGCCGAGCACGGCGAGCTGACCGCCGCGCTCGAGGATCGAGCGGCCGGCGCTGAGCAGCAGGTCGAGGCCCTTCATGGTCACGAGCCGGCTGACGACCACGAACAAGGGCGCGTCGGAATCGGGGTGAAGTCCCAATTCCAGCTGCAGCGCGCGCTTGCCGATCCGCTTGCCCGTGAGGTCGTCGGCGCTGTACGGCGCCGGCAGGTGCGGGTCGGTGGCCGGGTTCCACACGTCGGTGTCGATGCCGTTGAGGATGCCGTAGAGGTCGGCGTCGCGCCGCTGCAGCAGGCCGTGCAGGCCGTGGCCGTAGGTGTCGGTCTGGATCTGCCGGGCGTAGGTCGGGCTGACGGTGGTGATCTTGTCGCAGTACCAGAGGCCGGCCTTGAGGAAGCCGAGGTGGCCGTGGAACTCGACGCCGTGGATGTCGAGCATCGAGCCGGGCAGCCGCAGCGCGCCCATGGCGTCGGCCCGGAACACGCCCTGGTAGGCGAGGTTGTGGATGGTGGTGATGGTGGCGACGCGCTGCTGCGGCGGCATCAGGGCGACGTAGGCCGGGACCAGGCCCGACTGCCAGTCGTGGCCGTGGATCAGCTCGGGCCGCCAGCGGTCGCCGCCCTCGGGCCCGGCGAGCCAGGCCGCGGCGTGGCACAGGGCGCCGAAGCGCAGGTGGTTGTCGCCGAAGTCGCGCCCGTGCTGGTCGACGTAGGGGTTACCTGGCCGATTGTACAGGTGCGGCGCGTCGAGCACGAGCAGCTCGAGCCGACCGACGCGGCCGTACATCAGCTTGGCCGGGCCGCCGCCGACGAGGCCGTGCAGCTCGACCTCGCGGCCGCGCGCGTGCAAGCCGGCGAGCACCTTGGGGTAGCCGGGCACGAGGACGCGGACGTCGACGCCGAGCTCGGCGAGCGCGATCGGCAAGGCGCCGACGACGTCGGCCAGGCCGCCCGTCTTGACCAGGGGATAGACTTCGGAGGCGACGAACAGGACGCGCATGCGGGTACTCTACAGGCGGTCGATCATCTCGCGGGTGATCAGGGTGACGCCGCCGGCGGTGCGGAGGAACCGGCGCGCGTCCTCTTCCGGGTCCTCGCCGACGACCAGGCCCTCGGGGATCTCGACGCCGCGGTCGACGACGACCTTGGTCAGCCGCGCGCTGCGGTTGACGATCACGTCGGGCAAGAGCACCGCGCCCTCGAGCTTCGAGTAGGAGTTGCAGCGGACGTTCGAGAACAGCAGGCTGCGCCGCACCAGCGAGCCGGAGATGATGCAGCCGCCCGAGACCATGCTGCCGAGGCACATGCCGCGCCGGTTGTCCTCGTCGTGGACGAACTTGGCCGGCGGGAGCTGCTCCTGGTAGGTCCAGATCCGCCACTGCGGGTCGTAGAGGTCGAACGGCGGGATGATGTTGGTGAGGTCGATGTTGGCCTCCCAGTAGGCGTCGACGGTGCCGACGTCGCGCCAATACGGCGTGCCGCCGGACTCGCTGACGACGCAGCTCTCCTGGAAGCGGTGGGCGAACACGCTGGCCCGCCCCTGCACGAGGTACGGGATGATGTCCTTGCCGAAGTCGTGGTTCGAGTTGGGATCTTCGGCGTCGCGGCGCAGCTGGTCGAACAGGAAGTTGCCGTTGAACACGTAGATGCCCATGCTCGCCAGCGACATCTCCGGGTTGCCCAAGATGTGCGGCGGGTCGGCCGGCTTCTCGACGAACTTGACCACGCGCCCGCCAGGATCGACGGCCATGACCCCGAAGGCGGTGGCCTCCTTGCGCGGGACCTCGAAGCAAGCGACCGTCACGTCGGCGCCGCGGGTCACGTGCTGCCACAGCATCTTGCCGTAGTCCATCTTGTAGATGTGATCGCCGGCGAGGACGATGACGTGCGACGGCTGCAGGCTCTGGAAGATGTCGAGGTTCTGCCACACGGCGTCGGCCGTGCCGCGGTACCAGTTCTCCTCGTTGAGCCGCTGCTGCGCCGGCAAGAGGTCGACGAACTCGTCCATCTCGCCGCGGAGGAAGCTCCAGCCGCGCTGCAGGTGACGCAGGAGGCTGTGCGACTTGTACTGCGTCAGCACGGAGATCTTGCGGAACCCCGAGTTGATGGCGTTCGACAGCGCGAAGTCGATGATGCGGAACTTGCCGCCGAAATAGACGGCCGGCTTGGCTCGGCGATCGGTGAGGGCGGCGAGGCGGCTGCCGCGGCCCCCGGCCAACACGAGAGTCAGCGCCGTTCGGGTGAGTTCACGGAGACGCGGTTCGAAGACCATAGCCAGGCCCTCCTTTACGTCATGTACCACCGGCCGGCCCGCGAGATCAACATCGCGGCAGGACGGCCGCCCGCTGCCCGAGCGAGCGCAACCGGGGCCCTCGTCACAGCCAGTGCCGCCGGCGAAACCAGATGATGAGGCCGGCGGCGGTGAGGGCCATCAAGGCCAGGGCGAACGGGTATCCGAAGGTCCACCGCAGCTCGGGCATGATGTCGAAGTTCATGCCGTAAATGCCGGCGATGAAGGTCAGGGGCAGCATGACGGTCGAGATCTGCGTCAGGACCTTCATGATTTCGTTGGTCTTGTTGGCCGAGACCGACAGATAGGCCTCGACCGCCGCCTGCACGCCCTCGCGGTTGGCCTCGGAGATGTCGGCGACGCGCACGAAGTGGTCGTAGATGTCGCGGAAGAAGGCGATGCTGTCGCGCGGGATGAGGTCGATGTGGCCGCGCGCGAGCGACTCCAAGATCAGTCGCTGGTGACCGGTGATCCGGCGCAGGCGGTTGATCGTCTTCTTGGCGTCGAGCACGAGCTCGAGGTGCTCCGGCTCGGGCCGGTGGATGATGAGGTCCTCGAGCGCGTCGAGCCGGGCGCCGATCCGGTCCATGACCGGCAAGAAATTGTCGACCAGGCGATCGAGCAGGCGGTGCAGCACGCGCACGGAGATCCACGGGCGATGACACGGGTCGCACACGTCACGGTGGAGCTCGCTGACCGACCGCAAGGTGTTGTCCGAGTGGTGGGTGACGACGTAGCGCGGGCCGGCGAAGATGTCGAGCTCGAGGGTGTTGACGACGAAGTTGTTGTCGAGGTCGAGGCTGTGGAAGTCGACGCCGTGGACGATGAGGAACACGTAGTCGTCGTAGACGTCGAGCTTGGGGTGGCCGTAGTCGTGGAGCATGTCCTCGATGGCCAGCGGGTGGAAGTGGAACACCTCCGAGAGCACGCGCGCCTCCTCGTCGGTCGGGTCCTGGAGGTCGAGCCAGATCGTGACGTCGGGCTCCGCGAGCAGCCGCGGGACGGCCCCGAGGTCGGTCTCGTGCCAGTGCCCGCGCGTCGGGTGGAAGGCGTGCAGCGTGAACACCGGCCGAGGGTACCACGCGCGCCGCGGGCCTCACCCGCGCGGGCGGACGTCGGCGCGTGGCTGCTCCGCCAGCGCGAGCTCGACCGCGAGCCCGCCGGTCCGCGTGCTCAGCACCGGCTGCAGCGCGACGCCGACGGTGACCCGCAGGTCGGGCGGACACAGCAGCGCGGCGCGCCACGCGGGGAACCTGTCCCGAAGGACGTGTCCGATGTGCGCGTAGAGGTCGCGCAAGGTCCGGGCGCGGCCGACCCGCACGCCGTAGGGCGGGTTGGTCAGCAGCAGGCCGCGCGCGCTGAACGGCTCGCAGGCGGCGAACGGCCGCACGGAGAAGGCGATGGCGCCGTCGACCCCGGCCCGCTGGGCGTTGGCGCGCGCCGCCGCGACCGCGCCCTCGTCGCGGTCGGACGCGACGATCGGCGCGTAGAGACATGGCTCTTGGGACAGGCGCGTGGCGGCCTTGCGCAGGGCCGGGTAGGCGGCGGCGAGCACGGGCCAGCGCGCGCACGAGAAGTCGCGCAGGGCCCCGGCCGGCTTGCCGTGGGCCATGAGGGCGGCCTCGATGGCGATCGTGCCGGAGCCGCAGAAGGGGTCGAGCAGCGGCTCGCCGGGGCGCCAGCCGGCCGCAGCGAGCAGGGCGGCGGCGAGGGTCGGCCGCAGGGGGGCCTTGGCGGTGGCGAGCCGGTAGCCGCGGCGGTGCAGCGGGTCGCCGGAGCTGTCGACGCTGACGGTGCAGCGGTCGCGCTCGAGGCGGACCACCAGCAGGACGGTCGAATGCGAGGAGCTGGCCTCGGGGCCATCTTCGCCGTCGTCGTGCGGGTGCGCGAGCTCGACGTGGCTGCCGAGGCGCGCGGCGACGGCGAGGTGGACGCGCTCGGCGATCGCGCCGGTGTGGTAGAGGCGCGACTTGTGGGCGGTGGCGCGCACGGCCAGGCGGACCGGGGCGTGCGGCGGAAACAGGTCCTCCCACGCGATGTCGACCAGCCGCTTCGACAGCACCGGGAAGCCCACGGCCGGGAACTCGGCCAGGCGCACGAGCACGCGCGTGGCTGTCCGTAAGTGCAGGTTGGCCGCGACGAGCGCGGCCCAGTCGCCGCGGAAGCCGACGCCGCCCGGCACGACTCGCCCGGGGCCGAGGCCGAGCCCGTCGAGCTCGGCGGCGACCAGCGGCTCCAGCCCAGGCAGGGCCACTGCGAACAGCTCGCGCATCAGGTCCAGTCTAGCGCGACTGCGACGTCGATCACAATGCGGCGCAGACGAAGTCGCAGGTCGCTGCCCCCGCCGCGCCGCCGATCGTCACTTGAAATTCTGCACCATCCACATGTTGCCGCCGCCGGCGTCGGCGAAGCCGCAGGCGACCATGGTGTACTGCTCGCTCGACATGTTGATGTAGTGCCCGTGCATCTGGAAGTCCTCGCCCGGACCCTCGGCCCACATCTGCTCGAGGCAGCCAGGCAGCGACTGTTCGGCCGGGCTCGGCCACCCGGGGCACTCGTTCTGGGCGAACTCGCCGCACATGCCGAAGGCGCCGTGCGGGGTGCCGCTCTGGCCGTCGGCCGCGGCCTCGCCGTCGGAGCAGCTCTCGGCGTCGGTCCACCGCTGGTACGGCGGCAGGCCCAGCGTGGCCCGGTACATGTTGATGGTGTCGACGCAGAGCTGTCGGGCCTGCTCGTACGGGTCGCCGGGGTCGCCGGTGGTGGTCGAGCTCGGATCGCTCGTGGGCCCGGCGGAGGGATCGCTGGTCGGGCCGGCCGACGGATCGGCGCCGGTGGTGGTGGCGCTGGTGCCGGTCGGGTCGGGCGGGTCGCCCGTCGCGGTGGTGTCGGGGTCGCCGGGGCCGACCTCCGTCGCGGTGCCGGCGTCGTCGCTGGTGGTAGCGACGCCGACGGTGCCGTCGGTGCCGTCGGTGCCGCCGTCGGTGCTCGGCACCGCGGTGAGGCCGTCGAGCGGATCCTTGTCGTCGGAGCAGGCGGCGAGACACAGCGGGGCGAGCAGGACCAGCGAGACGTGAATGCGCATGAGGCCTCCGTAAAGCGAGCGCGAACATACCAGGCGCGGGCCGTGGCCGGGTGGGGGTGCGCGTGTCCGGGTCGGACGCCTCGCGGCCCCGCTCGCGGCTGCGCGCGCGAGCGTGCCCGAGCGCGACGTGCGGGCATGTCGCGTCCGCGAACGACTACACTCGGCGCATGTTCGAGATGGTCGCGGTGTTCGTCGGGTTCGGGCTGTTCCTCTGGCTGCTGATCGCCCTCCTCACGCAGGGAAAAATCGCCGAGGCCGAGCACGACCAGCTGCGCGCGAGCGGGACGAAGGCGACGGGGACGATCCTGGCGGTCGGCGCCGGCAGGGTCTCGTCGCGTCAGGGGTCGCTGCAGATCTACTCGCGGCCGGTGACTCTGAAGGTCGCGCTGCCGACCGGCGAGGCGCAGATCGAGGCCAACATCGTGGTGCCGGAGATGCTGCAGTCGCTGCTGATCGCCGGGGCCCCGTGCGAGGTCATCGTCGATCCGGCGAAGCCGGGGCACGTGTGCATCACGGCGATCGGCAACGCCTTCGGCGTCAACACCCCGGTCGACCTCGGGACGCACTACTCGCGCTGGTGAGCGGACTGTCGGCGCGTCGCAGAACGGCGCACTCCGGGACAAGTCGTGAAGGCGCATTCACAGGCACCACGGCGGGAGGATTGCGAGGCTGGCGAGCTCTGGCGTGCGAGCGGGCGGACGCGCGCGGCGCGCGGCGGAAGTGTGCGCCGTGGCAAATGCGTCACCGAAGCGGGATATGGCGGGGCGGGGGCATCGTGGCATGATGCGCGCCATGTCGCTTCCGCCTCTTCGCCGCGCCAAGATCGTCTGCACGATCGGTCCCTCGAGCCAGGACCAAGTCGGCGCGCTCATCTCGGCGGGCATGAACGTCGCCCGCCTCAATTTCTCGCACGGGTCGCACGAGGACCACACGCGCGTGTTCCAGGCGATCCGCAGCGAGTCGTCGGCGCGCGACCTCGCGGTGGCGGTGCTCGCCGACCTGCAGGGCCCGAAGATCCGCGTCGGCAAGATCCCCGCGCCGGGCCTCGAGCTCAAGGTCAACGACGAGTTCATCCTCAGCGTCGACCCCGAGGCCAAGGTCGAGTCGGGCCGCGTGCCGATCGACTACCCGCACCTGGCCGGCGAGGTGAAGCCGGGCGACCGCATCCTGATGGACGACGGGGCGCTCGAGGTGCGCGTGACCGGCGTCGAGGGCTCGGACATCAAGACGTCGGTGGTGACCGGCGGGCTGTTGACGTCGCGCAAGGGCGTCAACCTGCCGGGGGTCCACCTGTCGCTGCCGTCGATGACGGAGAAGGACAAGGAGGACCTGCGGTTCGCGCTCGAGCTCGGCGTCGACCTGGTGGCGATCTCGTTCGTGCGCCAGCCGGAGGACGTGCTGGCGGTGCGGACGATGATGGAGGAGTACGGCCGGGTGGTGCCGATCGTGGCCAAGATCGAGAAGCCCGAGGCGGTGACCAACCTGAAGTCGATCCTCGAGGTGTCGAACGGGATCATGATCGCCCGCGGCGACCTCGGGGTGGAGATCGGGCCCGAAGAGGTGCCGGTGATCCAGAAGCAGGGCATCGAGCTGGCCAATCGCGTCGGCAAGCTGGTGATCACCGCGACGCAGATGCTCGACTCGATGATCCGAAACCCGCGGCCGACCCGCGCCGAGGCGTCCGACGTCGCCAACGCGGTGCTCGACGGCTCCGACGCTGTGATGCTGTCCGGAGAGACAGCCTCGGGCGCGTACCCGCTGCAGGCCGTGCACACGATGGACAAGATCGTCCGCTCGATCGAACGCCAGGAGCGCTACTGGCGGGAGCCGTCCGACCTCGACCTCGGCCACTCGACCAACGCGATCGCCCGCGCCGCCGTGGTCTGCTGCAAGTCGCTGCCCGACACCAAGGCGATCGTGACGTACACGGTGTCCGGCGGGATCGCCCGCCTCGTCAGCGACTACCGCCCGCGCGTGCCGATCTTCGCGTTCACGCCGAACCCGTCGACCTACCAGGCGCTCGCCGTCTACTGGGGCGTGGTCCCGGTGCTGTTCACGGTGTCGAGCCCCCACGGCAACAGCATCTTCGTCGACATCGACAGGCTCATCCTGAGCCGCGGAATGCTGGCGCGCGGAGACCGCATCGTGATCACCCTCGGCTACCCGGTGAAAGATCACAAGTCCGTGAACCTCCTCAAGCTCCACGTGGTCGGGGAGAGCTTGCCTCCCCCGCCAAACATGTGATACACAGCGCCTCCCCTTGGGCGAGCCCTGGGGGAGGCCAGACAGCCACGCGAAGGTGGCGGAATTGGTAGACGCGCTAGACTAAGGATCTAGTGGGGTAACCTGTGAGGGTTCGAGTCCCTCCCTTCGCACCACGCCGAGGACGCTCTCCTCGGCGTTTTTCTTTGGGTCCGACGCCGCGGCCCCGGAGCGGCCGTCCCGAGGGCAGATCCGCGGACCGGCCGGGGCTCGCGCCCCACGCTCGCGGGGCGACCGCGCCGAGGGGCTCGCGCCTCACGCCGGGCGGCGAGTTTGGCGGGCTCGCGCGCGGCGGGCTCGGGCTATAACCCGGCGGCATGACAGCGTCCGCCATCTCCACGGTCGCCGTGATCGGCGCCGGCACCATGGGCCACGGGATCGCCCAGGTCGCCGCCGCCGCCGGCTTCGAGACCCGCCTCTACGACGTCCGCGCCGACCTGGTCGAGGCCGGCCTGACGAAGGTCCGCGCCAACCTCGACGGCGGGGTGGCCAAGGGCAAGGTCACCGAGGCCCAGCGGGCGGCCACTCTGGCGGCGCTGCGCGGCGAGAGCGACCTGCAGGCGGCCGTCACCGGCGCCGACATCGTGGTCGAGGCGGTGCCGGAGAAGCTGGCGCTGAAGCAGGAGCTGTTCACGAAGGTGGCGGCGCACGTGGCGGCCACGGCGGTGCTGGCGACCAACACGAGCTCGCTCAGCGTGACCGCGATCGCGGCCGAGCTGCCGCACCCGGAGCGGGTGATCGGGACGCACTTCTTCAACCCCGTCCACGTGATGAAGCTGCTCGAGATCGTGGTCGGGCAGCAGACCGCGCCCGAGGTGCTGGCGGCGGTGCAGGCCTGGGGCGCGAAGCTCGGCAAGGACTGCATCGTGGTCCGCGACTCGCCTGGCTTTGCGACCAGCCGCCTCGGCCTCGTGATCGGCCTCGAGGCGATCCGCATGGTCGAGGAGAAGGTGGCGTCGGCGGAGGACATCGACAAGGCGATGTGCCTCGGCTACGGCTTCCCGATGGGCCCGCTCAAGCTGACCGACCTGGTCGGCCTCGACGTGCGCCTGAACATCGCCGAGTACCTGGCCGCGAACCTGCAACAGGGCGACCACTTCCGCCCGCCGGCGCTGCTCCGCGAGATGGTCGCGGCGGGCAAGCTCGGCAAGAAGTCGGGCGAAGGCTTTTACAAGTGGTGAGCGGCGAGCGTCGGTGAGCGCGACCCGGCGTGGCCGTTCGCTGCGCCGCGACCGTTCGCCCCGCGCTTGCGACCGTTCGCCGGGATGACCGGCATGGACGGTCCGGGCGCGGGCGTATGAGCGAGCGCAGGAGGCGCTCGCATGTGGAGCTCGTGGCGACGACACTTTGAGGACAATGCGCGCCGGCCGTTGCCGGCGATCGACGTCGAGGGGGTGCCGGAGGCCTGGCGCGCGCCGCTCGTGCGATCGCTGGCGATCTTCCAGGTCGGAGAGAGCGGCGAGGGGCGGATCGTGCGAGAGATCGAGCGCTCGCGCCTGGCGGGGATCGACGCCGACTACCGCGCTGCGCTGCAGCTGTTCGTCAAGGAGGAGGGCCGGCACGCGCGGATCCTCGCGGCCATGGTGCGCGGGCTCGGCGGCTCGCTGCGCCGCAACGCCTGGACCGACCGCCTGTTCGTGCAGGGGCGCCGACTGCTCGGGCTGCGCTTGAAGTTGCTGGTCCTGCTGGCCGCGGAGGTCATCGGCATCGGCTTCTACGGCCTGCTCGCAGAGCGTCTGGAAGATTGTTCGATCGGCCGGGCGCTGCGGCAGATCTGCGGGGACGAGGAGGCCCACCTCGAGTTCCATGCGGCGTTCTTCCGCGGCCAGACGGCGTCGCAGTGGCGGCGGGCGCTGTTCAGCGTGGCGTGGTTCGCTGTCGCGGCGGCCGCCTGCGCCGTGGTGCTCGTCGACCACCGGCCGACGCTGCGGGCGCTGGCGATCGAGGGCGCGCCGCGGCGGCTGTGGGGGCTCGTGCGGGCGGTGCACCGGCGCGTGTGCACGGGCGAGGACGTCGCGTCTGCGGGCCGTGTTAGCGTGACCGCGTGAGCCAGACAGAATTCGAGCGGGTCTACTCGCGGGCGCCGTGGGAGCAGCAGGTCGGCTACTGCCGGGCGCTGCGAGCGGGCGACCTGGTGTTCGTGACGGGCACCGCGCCGATCGACGAGGACGGCCGGGCGTTCGCGCCGGGCGACGCGTACGCGCAGGCGCGGCGGTGCCTCGAGCTGATCGAGCGGGCGCTGCGGCAGTTCGGGACCGATCGCACGCGGATCGCCCGGACGCGGATGTTCGTGACCGACATCGAGCGCTGGGCCGAGTTCGGGCGCGCCCAGGCCGAGTTCTTCGGCGAGCACCGGCCGACGACGACGATGGTCGAGGTGCGGCGGCTGATCGACCCGGCGATGCTGATCGAGATCGAGGCCGACGCGGTCGCGCCGGTGTGAGAGGCTGTCGTTCAGGGCATGTCCGCGAGGGCATGACCTTATGGGCATGTTCATCGGGGCATGTCCGCTGGGGCAGGCTCGGGGCGGACGCGGGGCAGGGCCTCGACGAGCTCCCAGGGGACGATGCGCACGTCGCGGTGGAACTGGCACCACAGGGCGAAGCGCGCGGCGAGTGGTATCCTGGTCACACGGGTGGTCGGCATGATGGTGCCGCCGGAGCGCGCTCGCTGGCAACGTGCGCGCGAGGGCGAGCGCGAGCGGGCGAGCGGAGCTGCGACGCGAACGCGAGGTCGCGGGGACACCCGTCGCATCCGCAGCCGGTGGCCAGCGAGCGACGCGAACGTGAGAGGCGCGAGGCCGCCAATCGCAGGTGCGCCCGTGGCTCGCGCGCGCGGGCGATTTTGCGACGATGGCTCTTGGGACAGGTGAATCCCATCTGGCCGTGGCCGGCGGGCCGGCGTATCGTCGCCGCCCATGCGTACTTCGACTCGCTTGCTCCCGGTGACGATGTTCCTTCTGCTCGCGGCCTGTGGCGACGACGGCGGCACGACTGCCACACAGGGGGGCGCCAGCCAGACGGGCGCGACGATGACGGGCGCGTCGATGACGGGGCCGACGACCGGCAGCAGCGACACCGCGACCGGGACCGACACCGAGCAGGGCACGGGCACCGACAGCGAGACCGGCGCGCCGACGACGTCGACGACGACGACCAGCACGACCGACACGACCGACACGACCGGGACGTCGATGCCGAGCAGCGAGAGCGACGGGACCTCCGGGGCCAAGTTCGACGTCGGCGGGGACACCGAGACGACGGGCACCACCGGCGCCCCGGTCGACGTGTGCAAGGCGACCGACGACGACATGGGCGGGGTGGGCGACTGCACGATGGAGGCGCCGCCGGACGCGTTCGAGCCCGACGTCCAGTGGAGCTGGACCGGCCCGGGGCTGGAGAAGGAGTCGCTGGTGACGCCGCTGGTGGCCAACCTGACCGACGACAACGGCGACGGCGAGATCGACCTGTGCGACACGCCGGACGTGATCGTGATGGTGACCCAGTTCCCGAACGACGGGCACATCTACGTGCTCGACGGGGCGACCGGCACGCAGCACTTCATGATCCCGGTCGCGTTGACGTGGTCGATCAACCCGGCGATCGGCGACATCGACAACGACGGCCTGCCCGAGATCGTCGCGGCCACCGGCCCGGGCTTCGGCGGGCCGTCGGCCGCGATCGCGTTCGAGCACGACGGCACGGTCAAGTGGCAGAGCAACACCGGCATCTCGCACAGCCAGGGCGGGGCGATCACCCTGGCCGACCTCGACAACGACGGCGACGTCGAGATCAGCATGGACAAGCTGATCATCGACCACAACGGTCAGACCGTTGTCACCTTGCCCGAGAACGGGTTCGCCGAGAACTTCACCACGGTCGCGGCAGATCTAGACGGCGATGGCGACCTCGAGATCGTGATCGGCGCCAACGCGTACCACCACGACGGCTCGGTCTACTACCAGAACCTGGGCCTCGAGCGGGGCTTCGCCCAGGTCGCCAACCTCGACGGCGATCCCGAGCCGGAGATCATGATCAACAGCGGCAGCGGCCTGACGCTGCTCGAGCACACCGGCGCGATCAAGTATCAGAACCAGAAGCCCGGCGGCGGGTCGTCATGGTTCCGACCCGGCACGGTGCACGACTTCGACGGCGACAAGGTGTCGGAGGTGGCGACCAGCGCGTCGAACTCGTACGTGATGTTCGAGGGCGATCTGACGGTCAACTGGCTGGCGCCGGTGCAGGATGCCAGCGGCTGGGCGGCGGGCACTGCGTTCGACTTCGACGGCAACGGCGTGGCCGAGGCGATGTACGCCGACGAGACCAACCTGTACGTGTTCGACGGCGACGGCCAGCCGTTGCTCAACGTGCCGCGCAGCGCCCGGACTCTGGCCGAGTACCCGGTGGTCGCCGACGTCGACAACGACGGCTCGGCCGAGATCGTGGTGGTCTCCGACGCGGGATTCGGCGGCAACCAGACTGCGCCGACGGTGCAGGTGATCCGCGACATCGAGGACCGGTGGATCCAGCCGCGGCGGATCTGGAATCAGCACACCTATCACGTGACGAACGTGCGCGAGGACGGCAAGATCCCGCAGTTCGAGGAGCCGTGGTGGCAGTCGCTCAACACGTTCCGCACCAACTCGCAGATCGAGGGCGGCGAGATCTGCATCCCGCCGCAGTGATCGCTCCAGCGCTCGCGGGCCGCGTCCTGTCGCTCGACGGGGCGCGATCGCAGGGATCACGAGGGCGGAACAAGCATCGACCGCGGAGAGGCGCCGATCGGCGTCCTCCGGTTTGACGGCGGCCCGCGAGCCGTTCATCTTGAGGCGATGAACTTGCTCTCTTTGACGGTCCTGTGTTCCCTGGCGGCTCCAGCCCCGCCGCCTCAGGTCGAGGGGCCGCCGCTCGACGCGTGGGAGCTGAAGCAGCGCGACAAGACGATCAAGCTGGCGTGGGAGCAGCGCGAGCGCCGTCTCAAGCTCGGGACGGGCATCTTCGGCGCATTGACGGGAGCGTCTCTGATCTCGGCCGCCGCGCTCATACCCCTGTCGGGCAGCAGCGATCCCACTATCAAATGCTTTGGTAACAATTGTCCCCCCGATCCGATGATGACCGCCGGGATCGTGATGGCGGTCGTCTGCGCCGGCTCGATCGTGGGCACGGCCGTCCTGGGCGTGAAGCTGACCCGGCACCGGCGCAGCCGCCCGATTCAGGTCGGCTCGTGGGGCATTCGCGTGGCGTTCTGAGCCGCGAGCGACGCTGCGTCCCGCCGAAGTGACGCCTCGATCGGACGACGATAGGTGTGAGGGTCACCGACGGGGAGGAGTTCTCGCCGGGACGTGAGCGCTGATCCTGACGCTCCCCTCCCGGAGCGTGCGGCCGTCACGGCTGACGATCCACAAGAACTCCTCGTTCTCGGGGTCCCAGACCAACTCCATCTCGTCGGCGTCCGGCGTGGTCCCGGCGATCCGGAGCGCCTCGACCCGATCGACCGCGAAGGCGCAGCGGTGCGGCTTGCGGAAGCAACCCTCGAGGCGCATTCCAGTGAAGACTCGTTCGCCGCAGCGCGCGACGTACATGGTGAAGGGGAGGTAGCCCTGCCACGTCTGCGATGCGCCGTAGTCGATGCCGCATTGCCAGGAGGGGCAGACGTCGTTCGCCTCGGCATTGTCGCCCCTCTTCAGACAATGCGACGCGCACGGCTCGCGCAGCGTGAAGCCCGGGGGCGGGGCCTCGGCTCCCGCGAGCGTCGCCAGGCCGGCCATCGCTCGCTCGCCCGCTTGCTCGCGGGTGAGCGAGCAGTCCGGCGCGAGCGGGGGAGCATCCTCCGCACGAGGTTCATGCGCTGGCTCCTCGACTCTCGGATGCACTGCGACGGGGGCCTCCGGACAGGGTCTGGAGGTGCAGCCGAGGACCATGAGAGGCAGGGACGACGCTCGGGCGCGCACGGTCGACCTCGAGGAGAGGCCGAGGCTAGCATGACCGAACCGGTCGGAGGTCTGTCCGGCCTGCCTGACTCGAGATAGCCTCGTGCGGCGGTGTGGGGGGAGATCGATCAGCACATCCTCGCGGCGTCGTCGCGTGCATGGTGTGTCGCTACGACACTCGCGTGCACCGCCGGATGCACGCACCGGTGCCCCGAGCCGGTGCCCCCGTCCAGCCTCGCGGTCCCCGAGGCTCCGGTGCCCGTGGAGGTCCCGGCCTGCGATCTCGAGGGCGAGAAGGGCACGGCCTGTCGACTCGTGGGGATCTACGCGCTGGAGCTCTTCACCACACCGGGAGGGCGAGTGACGAACGTGTGGCCCGTGCTGCTGCTGCCCGACGGAGGCTTCGTGTTGCTCGAGAACCCATGGCATCCCGAGACTCGGCCCGAGCCCGCAGTGATCGCGCGCCATGAGGGTGAGCGGGTCGAGGTGATCGGCGTGCTGCGGGCTCAACCTCCTCTGCCCGACGAGCTCCGCAAGATGAACCTGGAGATCGCGTGCATGACACCGATTCAAGCCATGACAGTGCTGGGCGACGACTCCGCCGCGGACAAGGAATGAGGTGAGCCCGTGCAGGATCTCCTCGATGCCCTCGACCGTCCGCTGCGCGCGCTCGCCTGCGCGGCCGCAGAAGCCCACGTCTCGGCGCACCCGCGCGGGTTCCCGCTCTACGCGGTGCCGCTGCCGGAGGCCGAGCTGCGCGCGCTCGTCCGCGACTGGGATGTCGAGGACTGGGGCTGGCTGTGCGACGAGGTCCGCGGCCTGGCGGTGGCGCACCTGCGCACGCTGCAGGCGGCGGGGAAGATCGACGCGTTGACCATGGCAGCGAGCACGCCGGCGTGCGAGCGGCGGCCCGCCGCGCGGCGCATCCGCTGGTGCGCCTGATGGCCGACGCGGAGTTCGGCGGGGCGCTGGCGGACGAAGTGACCGCTGCGCTGGCCGAGGCGGCGGGCTTGCCGGGGGCCGACCCCGAGCGGCCGGCGCTGGTGCGCATGAGCGTGTGAGATCGACATGGCCTTTGGGACATCTGAGGACGAGCCCGCGTGCGAGCGGTCGGGGCCGGGTCGATCTTCGGCTCGCGCCCAGCGCACCGCACGCCGCACGGGCCCCGGTCACCGCGGTTGCCCGGGTTTGGACGGCATGCTAGGCAGCCCGCTCGCATGACGGGCGGACTCGACCAGCGCCAGGGCGATGCGTTGACGCGACGGTTCGCGCTCGGCCGGGCCAGAGTGCTGGCCGTCGGCATCGACGACTACGACCGTGACTGTGGCTTCGAGCCGCTGACGACCTGCAAGAACGACGCGCTCGGGTTCGCCGACTGCTTTCGCGACCTCCCGCAGCTCGACGCCGAGCCGGGTACCGTCAAGGCGCTGGTCTCGCGGCGTGGGCCGACGCCGTCGCGCGGCGAGATCATCAAGGCGCTGCGGGAGCTCGCCAGGTCGAGCGTCGCGGGCGAGCGCCTGATTTTCTACTTCAGCGGCCGTGGCCACCGCATCGCCGGCGATCCGCACAGCTATCTGGTGCCGCAGGACGCGTTCGCGGACGACGAGCCGAGCTGCTTGATCTCCGTCGCCCTGGTCGCGGAGATCCTGAGCAGCGCGCGGGCCGAGCAGAAGCTGGTGATCCTCGACGTCTGTTCGACCGGCATCTCGCGTGAGGACCTCGCGGCGGCGCTGCGCGGCGCGGAGGGCCTGACGCTCGTGGCTTCGGTCGAGCGCGGCCCGGCGACCACGCGCTCGCCGAACCCGCAGCACAGCTCGTTCACCGCGTTCCTGCTGCCGGTGTTGCGCGGCGAGGAGCCGCAGGCGCTGGCCGAGCGGAGGTTGACGGTGCCGAGCCTTCACGGCTTCCTGTCGGCGCAGATCCAGCGGTGGGCCCGGCCTGCGCGATCGATGCCGCGGCCGCTCCTGCTCGAGTCGACCGGTGAGGCCATGGTGCTCGCGGACTTCAGCGGGCCGGTCCTGAGCGCGAGCGCGCTCGCGGTCGACGGCCGGTTGTTCGAGGCGGTCGAGCTGTCGGTCGGCGCGCGGCAGGTGGCGATCAAGGACATCTTGACCGAGCTGTCGCGCACCCACTATTCGCAGGCGTACCTCGAGGCGCGGGCGAACGCCGCGCTCGGTGATTATTTGGAGGAGGAGTTCGGGCGCACGGTCAGCCGATTGCGCGCGCGGTTCAAGTGGGCCTCGTCCGCGGTGTCGGTCGAGGGCTGCGGCCTGGCGTTCCCCGACGGCCACTACAGCGTCTCCTACGAGGCGACGGAGAAGACGCGCGGCGTCCTCGTCGAGCACCTGTCGCTGCGACCGGCGTGGCTGGACGTCCCGGGCCTGGTGTTCGACCTGCTCGACTGTCTGAACCTCCACCCCGATCGCATCACCTTCGCGCTCCGCGAGGGCTGCGCGCCGGCCCGCAGCGTCCCGCAGCTCGAGGCTCGCGGCTGGGCGATCACGTCGGAGCTGCCGCACCGGGTCGAGGCGGAGCACGGCGACTGCACGCTGATCTTGGAGAAGCAGGCGCTGACTCTGGTCGACCTGCCGCTGCGCGAGATGTTCGCGGAGACGCCGGACCGGGACGCGGTGCGCAAGGCCGCTGCGGCGCTGGCGGTGTTCCACGGCGGGTCGTGACGCGGTGCGAGATGTCCCGAGAGACAGCCTGTGCCGCGCGTCCGCCGCGGGGCGGCGCCGCTTGCGAGGTGAGCTGTGCCGTGTGCCCGCGTGGCTCGTCGCGTCGCCCTGTGGGGCCGCGAAGCCGCGAATCAGTCGTGGAATGCGGACGCGTTCGGCGGCATACAGGGCGCATGCTTCTCCGTCTTCCGAACGAATTTGCCGGGCGAGCCCGCGGGCGCCTCGGCGCCGCGCTGCTCGGCCTGCTCGTGTCCGCTTGCGCGCCGAAGCCGGCGCCGGCCGAGCAGGTGCCCGACGCGCCGCCGGTCAGCGAGCCGCCGAAGCCGGCGCCGGCCACCGCGGGCGGCGAGGGCGGCGAGGGCCAGTGCAAGGTCGACGCCGACTGCGTGCCGGCCTCGTGCTGCCACCCGGCCAGCTGCGTGCCGGCGGCGCAGAAGCCCGACTGCACCGACGTGATGTGTACGATGCAGTGCGCGCCCAACACCCTCGACTGCGGGGGCCACTGCGCGTGCGAGGCGGGCAGCTGCAAGGCGGTCTTCGCCAGCCCGTGAGGACATGTTCTTTCGGACATGTGATGCGAGCCCGGGCCGCGTGAGCGGGCGTGCAAATCGCGGCGGGTCGTGGTGAACTGCGGCCCGTGCTCGAGGCGATCAGCATCGACCAGCTCCGCACCCTCCGCGCGGTCGCCGAGGCCGGCAGCTTCACCGCGGCGGCGCGCAAGCTCGGAAGGGTGCAGGCGGCGGTCAGTCAGTCGATCCAGCGGCTCGAGAGCCAGCTCGAATTGAAACTGTTCGACAGGACAGGTCGGGTGCCGACGCTGACCGAGCACGGCGCAGCGCTGGTCGCCGCGGCCGAGAAGATCCACGAGGACGTCGAGCTCGTCGAGGCCCTGGTCGCGCGGCTCAAGCGCGGCGAGGAGACGCGGCTGTCGCTGGTGGTCGACGCGATGTTCCCGAACGCGGCGCTGGTCGGCTTCGCGCGCGAGTTCGCGGCGGCGCATCCTGCGGTGGAACTGACGATCGCCACCGAGATGCTCGAGGCTGTGACGGCGATGGTGCGCGACCGGCGGGCGACGCTCGGGATCGCCGGCACCGACGCCGACCTCGCAGGGCTCGAGCAGCGTCACCTCGCCGAGCTGCGGATGATCGCAGTCGCGGCGCCGTCGCACCCGCTGGCCGCGATCGCGGGGCCGATCGAGGACGCGGCGCTGGCCTCGGCGGTGCAGATCGTGCTCAGCGAGCGCGCGGCCGACGGACACGGCTCGGCCGATCGCGGGGTGCTGTCGACGCGGACGTGGCGGGTGGCCGACCTGTCGACGAAGCACGCGCTGATCGTCGGCGGGCTCGGCTGGGGCTACGAGCCGGAGCACCTGGTGCGCGACGACCTGGCGCGCGGGCGGCTGATGGCGCTGAAGTTGGTGGCGTGGGGGACTGCCGCGCCGCTGCGGCAGCTGGCGCTGGTGCGACGCAAGCGCTCGGCGCTCGGGCCGGTCGCTACGTGGGCGGTGGAGCGCTTGACCGACCTGTGCCGCCTGGCGCTGACCGAGACGACTGCGACGGGCTGAGCAAGTCGCTAGATGCCTTCGTGGCATCACGGCGATGGATGGGATGACGGCGGGCATGGCGGCCCGCGGAGGCGCGAGCTCGGGGCATCACACGGGGTGATGGCGGCCATCATGTGCGCGGCAGTTTCGCCGAAAGTCGTGCGGTTCCATCCTGTCCTGCGATGGATACGACGATCACCACTCCCACCCTTCATGCCTTCGAGTCCACGGGGCGAGCGCGCCGCGTGGAAGGCGTCCACCGCGGCGGCCCGATGCACTGGGTCGGCGACGGCTTTCACGTGCGCGGGGTGTTCCCCAGCCGCAGCCTGCCGATGGAGCGGACCAGCCCGTTCTTGCTGCTCGACCATCACCCGCGCGAGCACTACCCGGCGCTGTCGCAGGGGCGACGCGGGGTGGGCTGGCATCCGCACCGCGGGTTCGAGACGGTGAGCCTGGCGTGGGAAGGCACGATCGCGCACCGCGACACTGCGGGGCACTCGGGGATCATCGGGCCGGGCGATGTGCAGTGGATGACAGCCGCGTCGGGGATCTTGCACGAAGAGTATCAAGAACAGGAGTTCACCCGCCGCGGCGGAGCGGTGCGTCTGGTGCAGCTATGGGTCAACCTGCCGGCGCGGCTGAAGATGAGCGCACCGGGCTATCAGCCGATCACTGCGAGCGAGATCCCGGTTGTCGCTCTGGCCGAGGACGCGGGCCAGCTGCGGGTCGTCGCCGGCGAGTTCGACGGCGCCCGCGGACCGGCGCGCACGCACACGCCGATCACCCTGCTCGACGTCGAGTTGCGGGCGAAGCACCGCGTGCGGGTGCCGCTGCCGGAGCACCACAACGCGCTGGTGCTGGTCGAGTCGGGCCACGCGAAGTCGGGCAGCGAGCACGCCCGCGACGGCGAGCTGTTCGTGTTCGAGAACCGCGGTACGTTCGTCGAGCTGGTCGCCAAGGAGGACTCGCACCTGCTGGTCATGGCCGGCGAGCCGATCGACGAGCCGATCGCGTCGTACGGGCCGTTCGTGATGAACACCCGCAGCGAGCTGGCGGCCGCGGTCCGCGACTTCGAGCTCGGCAAGTTCGGCCCGGTGCCGGCGTGAATGAATCGGCGGCGGCGCTCCCGTCCGCCCGCTTGATGGGGTGAACGGCGGCGCGGCAGTTGCCGCGCCGCCGCAGCCTGTCTATTAGTGGAGCCACTAACGATAGGTGGTGGCCGCGTGCAAAGACATTATCCATTCGCGCTCGTCGCTTGCTTGACCCTGGGCCTGTGGGCGCGACCGGAGCCGGCAGCGGCGCGCAGCTGCGCGGGCTGGTCGTGGATCGCCGACTACGACAGCGCGATGTTCTTCGATGGCGTCGAGGTGCCGGTCGATGTGTTGCCGTGGATGGTGATGCGGTGCGAGGACATCGAGGCGGAGGTGCCCGACGATTGCGCGCTGGTGAGCGGTGATACGCGGATCGACGTGACCGTGGAGCTGAGCGGGGGGAACTTCTGCACCGAGACCTTCGGCGTCGTCGCGCAGTTCGTGCCGGCCGAGCCGCTGATGCCCGGGGCGGTCTACAAGCTCGATTGCGGGGCGTTCGCCGCGTTCCCCGAAGACTCGCGGAGCCCGGGGACGCTCCACGTCCGCGAGGACGCCACGCCGGCCGCTCCGCCCGAGGCGCTCGGCGAGCTGGACGCGCACGAGGCGGATCCCGAGACCAACAGCTGCGGACCGACCGGCCTGGCGCCGTGCAAAGTGCCCGGTTACATCGCCCTCTCGATCGACTTCTCGGCGCAGTACTTCGCGGAGGGCGGGTACGTGGAGGCGGCCTACGCCGACGGCCAGCTCATGGCGGTGTCGGGACCCTTCCGCGGCGACGAGGCGAAGATCCCGCCAGGGCCGGCTCCCATCGCGCTCACGCCGGTCGCCGCTGACGGAACCCGCGGCGCGACACTGACGCTCACCGAGGCCGACATCGCGTCCGACCCCGACGCGGGCAGCGGCTGCAGGATGGGCGGGGGCGGGGTCGCCCCGGCCTTGTGGCTGCTCGGGCCGCTGGCGTGGACGTTCACCCGCCGACGCCGGCGGTGAGCTCTTCAAAAACTGAATATGTCCTTCAGGACAGGCCGAGGCGGCGGCGCAGGCGGCGGGCGGCCTGGCGGGAGATCGGGACGATGTCGCCGCCGGGCATGCGGGCGTTGTAGCCGCCGGTCTCGAGCGGCTCCAGGCGCTCGATCTTCTCGAGGTTGACGAGCGCGCGCCGGTGGACCCGCTCGAACGCGACGGCGGACAGCCGGTCTTCGAGATCTTGCAGGCTCTGGTCGGTGAGCAGGGTGCGGCCGTCGAGGTGGAGGGTGACGAGCGCGCCGTCGAACACCGCGTGCGTGAGGACCTGCGGGTCGACGAGGATGATGCCCTCGCGGGTGGTGACGGGCAGGCGCACGAGCTCGCGCGAGCCGCCGCGCTGGCCGCCCAGGCGCTGGCGCGCCCGCTCGAGCGCGCGGTGCAGCCGCACGGCCTCGATTGGTTTCAGAAGATAGTCGACGACGCCGAGGTCGAAGGCGTCGACGGCGTGGTCGTCGTGGGCGGTGGTGAAGACGACGTAGGGGCCGTCGTCGCCGAGCAGGGCCGCCGTCTCGAGGCCGGTGAGCCCGGGCATGCGGATGTCGAGCAGGACGACGTCGACGTCGGCGTCGGGCTCGCGCAGGCGCGCCAGCGCGGCCTGGCCGCCGTCGCACTCGCCGGCCAGCTCGACGCCCGGCAAGTCGGCGAGCAGCCGGACCAGCCGGCGGCGCGCCAGCTCCTCGTCGTCGACGATGAGGATCCGCAGGATGGTCATGAGGACATGTCCTTTAGGTCATACTGGTGAGGTGATCGTGGGCGGCGAGCGGGCAGGCCTTCGAGGACGAGGCGCGACGCGCGGAGGTTGTCCTGTGGGACATGTTTTCTGGGCGGCGCGCGACGACGGAGCGCCGGCGCTTTCTCATGACCCATGGGACATGTCCTTTCGGGCATCACGTGACGACGGTGGGCGCGGGGCCGGAGGGGATGGTGACGACGGCGCGGGTGCCGTGGTCGGCGGGGCCGATGACGAGGCCGGCGCGGCCGTCGTAGGCGAGGTCGAGGCGGCGGCGGGCCATGTGCAGGCCCTCGCCGCCGGGGCGCGGGCCGGTGAACGGGCCGGGGTTGTCGATCACGATCTCGAGGCCGGATGTCCCCGAGGACATGTGGATGCGGACCGGCCCGCGGTGGCCGGCGGCCGGGCCGTGCTTGATCGCGTTCTCGGCCAGCGGCAGCAGCAAGAGCGGCGGGACGAGGACGTCGCCGGGGTCGCCGTCGACGCCGCAGTCGAAGCGGCCGGGGTCGCGCACTGCGTGGAGGGCGAACAGGTCGCGGCAGAGGTCGAGCTCGCGGCGCAGCGGCCAGGCTGGCAGGCGGACGCCGTCGAGGATCGTGCGCAGCATGGCAGACAGGCGCAGGACGGCCCGCTCGGCGACCTCGCCGTCGGTGCGGCACCACTCGGCGATCGCGTTGAGGGTGTTGAAGAGGAAGTGCGGGTCGAGGTGGCTGCGGAGGGCGAGCAGCTGGGCGCGCTCGGCCTCGCGGGCGAGCGCCTCGGCGCGGGCGCGCTCGCGGTCGAGGCTGGCCTCGAGGTCGATGTCGCGGCCGAGACCCCAGCCGCCGACGAGGAACAGGGCGAGGGCGACCAGCAGGCTGGCGTCCTCGGTGAGGAAGGTGCGACCGACGCCGAACACCGCCGGCAGGACGAGGCCGAGGCCGGCGACCACTGCGACGCCGACGAAGCCGTAGACCGCGAGGCCGAGCCAGCCGCGCGCCGCGGTGACCCGCCACAGCCACGGGGCGATCAGCGCGAACACGAGGCACATCGCCAGGCCGACGACGACCGCGCCGGGGTCGCGCGCGGGCGAGTAGCGGTGCTGGGCGACGACCAGCGGGACGCTGACGAGGACGATCGGGACGAGCCGCCGGGGGGCGAGCAGGGCCTGCAGCGTGGAGACGATCAGGGCCATGAGAGGTGGCGAGGGCGGCCGATCGGGAGGGTGGTGCGGAGGGCGCCGCGGCGCTTGCCGACGAGGTTCATCCAGGCGGTGCGCAGCAGCAGCCGGAGGTCGAGGAGGGCGCTGCGACGCTCAGCGTAGGCGGCGTCGAGCGCGGCGGTCAAGGCTGACCCTTGGGCCAGGCAGACCTGGGCCAGGCCGGTGAGGCCGGGCGGGACGTCGAAGCGGCGGGCGAACGGCGGGTGCTCCGCGATCAGCCGCTCGGCGTCGGCGGGGGTGAGCGGGCGCGGACCGACGAGGCTCATGTCGCCGCGCAGGACGTTGACGAGCAGCTGCGGCAGCTCGTCGAGGCCGCGCTGGCGCAGGAACCGGCCGAAGCGGGTGGGCCTCCGCGCGGCCGGGTCGGCCTCGCAGGTCATGGTGCGCAGCTTGACGATGTGAAACAGGCGACGACCCTGGCCGATGCGCGGCTGGGTGAAGAAGATCGGGCGACCGTCGCACACCCACACGCCGCAGGCGAGGGCGCCGACGGCGAGGGCAAACAGCGGGACGAGGGGGAGCAGCAGCGCGAGGTCGAAGACGCGCTTGCGGGCGAGGGCGCTCATCGCGAGTCCTCCAGGGCCGCGAGGTCGAGCAGCGGCAAGAAGGCGCAGGCGGCCAGGGCCAGCGGCGCGAGCGCGAGGACGAGGTGCGCGGCGGTGAGAGTGGCGTCGAAGAGGTCGGTCATCGAGGGCTCGACGCGCAAGGTGGCACGCGGCCATCCCCCCGGGGACGGCCGCGCGGGCGAACGGTCGCGGGCGGCGGTCGAGCGGTCGCGGCGGGGCAGGGACGGGCCGGGGCGCGCGGTGCGTATGCGAACCTGCTCACGAGGACATGCTCTTTAGGACATGTCTTCTCCGCGGGGGAGACGGCGCGCGGGGCGGGGCGGGTCGACGGCCGGGCGATGTCCGCGGACGTGAACGGAAGGACATGCTCAAAAAAACATGTCGTTTCCGAGGTCGAGCCGAGGGCTGGGCGATCGCATCGCAGCTCGCCTCAGGGATCGAGGCGGGCCTGGCAGACCAGGCCGACGGCGTTGATGCTGCAGGCGCGGTCGTTGAAGGCGCCGGTGGGGCCGTCGCCGAGCTCGATGCAGTTCTCGCGCGGGCACTCGGGGTCGTCGAGGAGCTCGGTGGTGCACAGCGGGAGGCACTCGGAGTTGTTGGGCTCGCCGTCGCGCCAGGGCAGATAGTCGACGGGGGCGCCGTCGAGGGCGACCCAGTCGGCAGCGTCGGGGTTGGTCGTGCACTGGTCCCACAGCGCCTCGCGGCGGTGGAGCCCGGTCCAAAAGCCCAGGTCCGGCGGCTGCTCGCCGAGGTGGTCGAAGATCCGGTCGCGCACGAAGGCCAGCTCGGTGGCGTTGAGCGGGTGGATCAGGTGGACCGCGGGGCCGAATTGCTGGCAGAAGGCCTCGCCGGCGGTGAAGGCCACGGCCTCGCTGCACACCCAGAAGACGGCGCCGCCGAGCTCCGACAGGCTGCAGGCGCCGCACGCGAGGTTGACTGCCGAGTACTCGTCGACGAGGCCGTCGCAGTCGTCGTCGACGCCGCGATTGCACAGCTCGTCCGCGCCGGGGTTGACCTCGAACCAGGTGTCGTCGCAGTCGCCGGCGACGTCGACCGCGCCGGGCGGGACCTCGCAGGCGACAGTGACCGGCTCCCCGGCGCCGAAGCCGTCGCCGTCACCGTCGGGGTACCAGCTCTTCGGCGGCTGGCCCATGGGACAGCCGCCCGTGGTGATGGTCGGCTCGTCGGTGGTGGGGACCTCCGTCGAGGCGGCGGTCGTCGACGTGGTGCTCGCGTCGGTGGTGGACGAGGGGGTCGTCGTGGGCTCGCCCGTGGTCGTGAGGCCGCCGGTGGACAGCTGCGGGGGGCTGTCGGAGAAGCAGCCAGCGAGGGCGCAGAGGGCGAGAGAGACGCCGGCGGCGGGGCGCATGCGGCGAGGATAGCACGCGCGCGGGCGGCATCTCGGGGCGGGAAGCGCGGGGGAGGTGCAGGCGCCCGCGCCGCGGAGTCTGTCCTTGAGGACATCTATAGTTCAATGAAACAGACGACTGGCACAGCTCGCCGACCTGCATGTTTTAAAGGACATGACCGATCGGACACGTTGGTGCGCGGAGCCGTTTCAGAGCTCTTCGTGGCCGTGGACCTCGCGCTCGAGGTCGAAGACGTGGGGGTCGTCGACGGCGAGCTCGCGCAGGGCGGCGGCGAGGCGGACCAGGTACTCGCGGTTCATCCCGCTGGGGCCGCGGCTGCGGGCAATTTGCAGGGCGATCGCGGCGACCGAGGCCGGGCCGAGCCAGTTGGGGTTGTCGGGCGCGGCGACGTAGGTGAGGGCATGGACTTCGCGCGGCGCCTCGCCCAGCACCTGCACCGGCAGCTCGAGGCGCGTGTAGCCGCCCTGCTCGCGGACGTCGAGGGTGTGCAGCACTGCGGCGACGTCGGGCGGCGCGACGCGGTAGGCGACCCCGCCGCAGAAGGCCGCGGCGCTGGGGATGAGGGTGACGACCCGACCGGGCGCCTCGGGGACGCCGCGGTGGTCGGTCGAGCCCTGGTAGAAGCGGCGCTCGTAGCCGGCGGCGCGGGCCGGCAGCCGCTCGGCGTAGGGGATCGCCGGCCGCCAGATCAGCGAGCCGTAGCCGAACAACCACAGGGATGTCTGATCGGTCATGTCGCAGAGGTCAGGTTCTCGAGGACAGTTTATTTTATCGAGGCGGGTCAGGCGGCGAGGCGCGGAGGGCGGCGGCCGGCCCACGGGCGGGCGCGCTCGAGCTCGCCGGCGAGGCGGAACAGGGTCGCCTCGTCGCCCCAGCGGCCGACGAATTGGACGCCGATCGGCAGGCCCTCTGGGCTCCAGTGCAGCGGCACCGACATGGCCGGTTGACCGGTGACATTGAACACGGGGGTCCACGGCAGGTAGGCGTAGACCTGGTCGGCGCTGGGGTCGTGGGCCATGAGGTGGCGCAGCAGGCCGCCGGCGCGGGCGCGGCCCAGCAGCTTCATCATCGAGGCGGACAGGCCCTGCGGGCCGAGGGTGCCGAGCGGCGCCGGCGGCTGGGCCAGGGTCGGCGTGACGAGCACGTCGTAGTCGGCGAAGAACGGCCCGATCTTCAGCGCCGCCTGCTGCAGCTGGCGCTTGGCGGTCACGAAGTCGGCGGCCGGGAGGGCGCGACCGATCTGGCTCAAGGTCCAGGTCACGAACTCGAACTCGCTCGCCCGCGGGCGGCGTCCGGTCAGGCGCGCGGCCTCGTCGATGTCGGCCGCGACCTCGCCGCAGAGGATGGCGAAGAAGGCGCGCGAGAAGGCCGGGCCGTCGACCTCGGGCGCGGCCTCGTCGACCTGGTGGCCGAGGTCCTGCAACAGAGCGGCGGCGGAGGTGAGGGCCGCGACGCATTCGGGGTGGACCTGGCCGCCGAGCATCGGCCGGGTGGTGACTGCGATCCGCAGCTTGCCCGGCGGGGTCGAGACCTCGGCCAGGTAGGCGCGCGCCGGCGGGGGCGGGTAGTACGCAGCGCCCTGTTCCGGAGAACATGTCGCATCGAGCAGGGCGGCGCTGTCGCGGACCGAGCGGGTCAGGGCGTGGAGGGCGGCGAAGCCCTGCCAGGCCTCGGCGCGCTCGGGGCCGAGCGGGGTGCGGCCGCGCGTGGGCTTGAGGCCGAACAGGCCGCAGCAGGAGGCGGGGATCCGGATCGAGCCGCCGCCGTCGCTGCCGCTGGCGAGGGGGACGATGCGCGCGGCCACGGCGGCGCCCGAGCCGCCGCTGCTGCCGCCGGCCGAGCGCGACAGGTCCCACGGGTTTTTGCACGGGCCGTGGGCCAGGGTCTCGACCGTCGGCACGATGCCGAACTCCGAGGTCGCCGACTTCGCCACCGGGATCAGCCCCGCCGCCCGGTAGCGGCGCACGATCTCCGAGTCGGCGGTCGACACGTGGCCGCGCAAGAACCGGCTGCCCGACTGCAGCGGCGCGCCCTCGGCCCCCGACACCAGGTCCTTGAGCAGCGTCGGCACGCCGCGGAACGGTCCTTCGGGCAATGTCCCTCGGGCCAGGTCGCGGGCGCGCTCGTACATCGGCGCAACCACTGCGCCGAGCGGGACGCCGTCGGCCTCGCAGCGGCGGATGGCCTCGTCGACCAGCTCGAGCGGCGAGACCTCGCCCGCGCGCACGAGGGCGGCGAGGGCGAGGCCGTCGAGGTCTTCGTACCCGGCGATCATGCGCCGAGCATAGCGGGGTTCAGGGGGCGTTGGCAGCGCCGGGGGTCGGGGTGCTGAGGTCAGCCCAAAGGGCCGTTCGGAGTGGGAGACGCGCCCGGAATTGGCACCGAGTCCCGCTCGGCAAAAGGCGAGATGCCGCGAAAGCTTGCATTGATTACGGTGCCCCCGAGTGCTGGAACTCCAAAACTAATTCTGCATCGCCCTCGAGCGCCGCGGTGGGAGGAAAATATATTGTCAACATGTTGCGGCCCGCTGCCAACGTGCCTTCGTGAGGAGCACTCTGTTCGGCGACGAGTATTTCGAACGGAATCGCTGGACAGCTCTGAATGGAAGCGGCTAACAGGCCTGGGGCTGTAGCATCTGTCCCGTTGACCGTGAGGCGATAGTATCCGCTGACTTCTACATCGATCACGTAGTGTTTGATGAAGCCGAAAGAATCGGGGACGGAGCCGGGCCCTGCAAAATGGGGATCGCCACACTCTCCATGGACCGTCGTCCGGAGCACACCTTCTCCGGTCCACTCGAGGACCTCCGCGTCCGAGCCCTCAAGGCATGGCCATGGCACAAATTGACCGGTGACAGCGAGAGAGCTCATGTCCAGGAGACCGTCGAGGAGGTCTTCGTGAAACACATTCTGATAGGCTGCTTCAAACTCTTGTGGACTCGAGTCTCTGTCCAAGGCAGCATAAAATTCTTTGTACAACGATATGCCATGGCGCTCGATGATCGACCCCACGAAATGCATGCAGAGTACGTATTCTGCGGGTGAGTGAGGTTTCCCTGTCGAAGATAGCAACTGCATGAATCGGTCCGTGAAATCGGTCACGAAGGCCTCTGTGGACCTACCGGTGCCAAAGAACTCGGCCAGCCCTTCCCGGAGAATGGGATGGCCCCCCCCAAGGCCGGAAAAGTCGACCGCGTGAACGATTTCATGCATGTTCTCAAAATCGTCGACGAAGATTCCCTGCTGAAATCCTGTGAAGCACCCCCGGCGCGGGTCAGAGCAACCCCAGCGTTCTGCCGACCAGAATTGCTCAGGGACCCAGGTATATCGAATTTTCGACGACGGTGGGGAGATCTCCAGAGTACTGGAGATCTCCTCGATGAAAGCGTCCCACTGACGCAGGCGCTCATTCATGCATAGCGTGGACGTGTCGGCCCATGTTCCGTATGCAATGTAATCGCTGCTTGCGACAACCTTCGGGAGGACTACTTCTTGCTCTGTGCATGAACAGAGGGCAAGTAGCAAGACGACCGGGGCTCGCATGCAGCTGATCTCCGGCTCATCGAAGCTATTCTTCGACGAAGACCCCCATGATCTCCAAATCACCGAGAATACTTTCACCAGTGGTGCCGAGGGTGAGAGTGCCGAAAGCACCAAAGGCACCGAAGACGTGGCCAGAGATCGAATAGTCGAAGTCGTAACTGCCGTTCTCGCCGTAGGAATTGGTCGCCCCGCTGACAGTCGCGGTAACACGGAACGTGAGCGAGTGGGGGGGGAAGATCAGATCGTCACTGTCAGGGAGATTGATGCCAAGCGTCGGGCGAACCAAGCTAATCGAGAAATCGTTGATCGTCTTAATCAAAGTGGACGTACCATCGAGGCTCAGGACGATGGTGAACGGCGAGGTTGCTTCGAGATCGTACTGCGCCAGGTAGAAGGGGCAAGCGTCGGCGCCGCAAGAGGTCCGACTGTATGCCGCTTCTCCAACGAGCAACTTGGGAATTGGCGTCGTCTGTCCCGCTCCGAGGAATTCCAATCCCGAACCACCAGCGGGATCTGTGATCATGATAATGTCTGCGCTCGAGCGCGCGTCCTCCGTGCTGAGCGACATCGTCATGCCGTCAACCTCCGGGGGATCGAGGTAATCGAGGCAGTCATCCCACAAGTCGCACGGCAAGTCCTCGGCGTCGGTAGCAGCAGCAGAGCCGAGGACATCCTCGATGTGGTCGAAATTGAGCAGGAGGGACGGAGCTGAGCATTGTTGGTACTCACATTCTTGTCCGACCAGTCCGGTGACCTTGACATCTGACCAATTCCCATTTTCGCAAACATGTCCTGTCAGCTGTCGAGAATTTCTAATGCACCTCTCCGTGCACATCGACTTCACCACATCTCTCCACCCATCGGTGGGATCGGCGGGGTCGACCAATTCGCAACCTTGGACATCACCGCAGATGTCTTCGTTGAAATGACCCTTCCAACAGTTGTCAGTGTCATTCTCGCAGGTGAAGTGGTAGATGCCCTCAGGCTTGTCCGAGAATTGGCATGGATCAGTGTCACTCTCTGCAGGTTCATCGTCGGTGCTTCCCATCTTGACGTCGTCTCCGCAAGCGGCGAGCAACCAATTCGTCAAGGCCAGGGCGGATACGGTGAGTCCACGGATGAGAGAGACGGCGAGATGATTCGTGCTACGCATGAGGTTTCCTTGAGGGCACAGCCATTACGATGGCCAGCATTCAAGACGATATTCTATGCAGACGTCTTCGTCAAGACGCAAAGAGACTGGGGCGAATCCCGAGTGAGCTCGGCTTCGCACCGAGCCCCTCGGGGAACGCCTCTATAGGCAATCAGACGAGCCTTTCCAGAATAATCTGGACAGACGAGTCCGCGCTACGCGTAGACTACATGAGCTCTCACGGCACGTTGGCAGCGCCGGGGGTCGGGGACTTCGACAGCTTCCAGTCGGTGGCGGCGTTATTGGTGTCGTTGCCGTTGGGCAGGCGCGACAGCGAGGCCTCCACGTCGTTCACGTCGGCGACGTTCATCGGCAGGACGGTGCCCTCGACCAGGCTGACGGCGCCGACCATCTGGATGGTGACGGTCGTGATCGCGCCCTCGTAGGACAGCGCGTCGATCAGGGTGCCGTTGCCGACGTTGACCAGGGCGAGGCCGTCGGGCGCGCCGTTCTGGATCTGGTCGGTCTTGCCGGGGGTGTTGACCTTGAGGACGCCCGGCGGGACGACGAAGGCCGCGGGCGCGACGACGAGGTACTGGCCGGGGTTGATGGTGCCGGCGGCGTCGAGCTTGATCGTGGCGTAGGGGACGTTGCCGTTGCCGTTGACGAGCACCAGCGAGTGGTTGGCGAGGCTGATCGGCGCCGCGGTGGTGTTGAGGATCTCGACGAACTCCTTGTCGGTGTCGGCGTCGACGGCGTCGTAGTCGACCTCGTTGATCATGAGGCCGGGCATCGGGCACGCGCCGCAGTCGGGGCCGCCGCAGTCGATGCCGGTCTCCTGGCCGTTCTGGATGCCGTCCTGGCACGAGATGCCGACGCAGGCGTTGTTGACGCACTGGTTGTCGGCGCAGTCGTCGTTGGTCTCGCAGGCGAGGCCGTCGCCGCACGGATCGCAGTCGGGGCCGCCGCAGTCGACGTCGGTCTCGCCGGCGTTCTTGGTGTTGTCCTCGCAGGTGGCGGGCGAGCACACGCTGTTCTCGCACACGCCGCTCTCGCAGTCGTTGCCGCTGTTGCAGGTGTCGCCGTCGAGGCACTTGTCGCAAGTGAGGCCGCCGCAGTCGACGTCGGACTCCTCGCCGTTGACGACCTGGTCCTCGCAGGTGGCGGCGACGCAGACCTCGTCGGTGCAGACCTTGGAGAGGCAGTCGTCGGCCACGGCGCAGGTCAGGTCGTCGGCGCAGGCGGGACACTCGGAGCCGCCGCAGTCGACGTCGGTCTCCTCGTTGTTCTGCAGGCCGTCGAGGCAGCCCACGGGCGGCAGGCCGCAGACGCCCTCGTTGCAGAAGCCGCTGGCGCAGTCGGTGTCCTCGACGCAGACGCCGCCGTCCTGGCAGGGCGAGCAGGTCGGGCCGCCGCAGTCGATGTCGGTCTCGCCGCCGTTCAACTCGCCGTCGGCGCAGGGGTCCGGAGCCTCGGTGGTCGAGGTCGTCTCGGTCGTGCCCTCGGTGGTGGTGTCGGTGGTGGTGTCGGTGGTGGTATCGGTGGTCGAGGTCGTCGACGTGTCGGTGGTCGCCGTCGTCTCGGTCGTATCGGTGGTGGAGGTCGTCGTCGACGTCGACGTCACCGCCTCGGTGGTGGTCGGCTCGAGGGTCGTGGAGTCGGTCGTGCCCTCGGTGGTCGAGGTGGTCGGCGGCTGGGTGGTCGGACCGACGGTGGTGGTGTCGTCGGTGGTCGACGTGCTGGTCGACGTGTCGGTATTACTGTCAGTGTCGGCCGGGGCCGGATTGCTGCACGCAGGCAGGACGAGGAGCGCGAATCCAAGACGATACGAGAGCTTCGACATGCGCGGGAGGGTAGCGGAAAGCCGCGCGCGGCGGCACGGCCCCGACGGCGCGACGAGGCGAGCTTTCTCCGCCTCACAGCCCCGCAAGGTCGAGCCCGTGGGGTCACGCGGACGATCGACCGTCGTGGCCCCAGGCAAGAGGTCCGTCGCAAGTCCGTGACGACGGCGACGGCGAGCGCCCGGGCCCGCTGCGGGGCCCGCTGCGGGGCCCGCTGCAGTTCATGGCACGAACAGCTTCTCGAGCCGCATCCCGCCGGGATAGGCGTAGGCCGAGGTCTCTTTGCCGGGGCCGGCGGGGTTGTAGCCGACCACGTCGATGCCGAACGGCTCGGCCGAGTCCGCCACGTAGGTGGCCGCCTCGCCGCCGCTCGCCAGCGGGACGTCGGCGATCTGGTAATTGTCGGCGCCCTCGAAGTTGGCCAGCTTCCAGCCGCCCACGACCTGGCCGTCGATCGTGACATCGGCGCCGCCGGTGCGACGAATGACCTGGACGAAGTTGGCCTCGTAGTCGGCGCCCGTGACGAACACGTAGCGCTCGCGCCACTGCTCGGCGGCGATCATCTGCACCATCGCGGGGTCGCCGATTCCGCCCGCGGCCTGGTTGCCGGCCAGGTATTGCACCGGGAGGATCGGCGCCTCGTTGAGGCCGACGAACAGGAGGGTGACGCCGAAGTCGGCCTCGAACTCGCGGAAATCGCCGCGCTCGGCGATCGTCTCGAACTCGATGTCGCCGGGGTGGGCGGTGCTGTAGATGGCGATCGTGACGTCGTCGTCACCGGCGTAGACGCGCCAGTACTGCTTCTCGCTGCCGGAGCGCGGCGGCGAGGGCGGGGCGACGTAGGTGCTGCCCCAGTACTCGAGCGGGATCATCTGCTCCTGGAGGTGGTTGCACCACCCCGAGCCGAACGGGACGTAGGCGCAGTTGGTCGCGCCCATGACCCAGATGTTCTTGTCGGCGCTGACGAGGGTGCCCGACACGTCGTGGTGGACGTAGTCGGTGTCGCCCGGCGGCGAGGAGGCGGCGACCTGCAGCACGTCGAAGCGCCGCATCGTCTTGGTGCCGGTGCCGCCCGGCTCGACCGGGTCGAACTGGCCGCCGAGGCCGGCGGTGCGCCGGCGCGGCTTCCAGGTGACGGTGGTGTCGTCCTCGAGGGCGATGACGGTGAAGTAGCTGGGGCGGCCGTTGACGGTGTCGGGCTCGTCGGCGTCGACGAACGCCGGCCACGAGGCGACCACGTAGTCCTTGCGCAGCCAGCGGACCGGCAGCAGCATCGACGCGTCGTTGCTGGCCTCGTTGGCGAGCGGCGAGTGCAAGTAGGCGGCCACCGGGCGGTCGCTGACGAGGCGGAACACGCCGCCGTTGCGGAAGTTGGTGAAGGCGAGCGGGTCGACGGTGATGTCGAACACGTGCGACTCGCCGGGCGCGAGGATCACGGGGTCGAGGACCGCCTGCTCAATGAATTCGTTGGCCGGGGTGAACCAGAGCTGGACCGCGGCGAGCTCGACCGGGTCGGTGTTGCCGACGATCAGCGCGTCGGTGTCGTCGGGGCCGTTGAAGCTGGCCATGCGGATGGCCAGGAACTCGCAGCCGATCGAGGTCGGGTCGTCGTCGCTGTCGCACGGGCCGGCGCAGGCCGCCGAGTCGATGTCCTCGACGCACTCGTGGGCGCACGCGGCGGACTCCCACGCGGCGCCGGTGTCCTTGCAGGTCTGCAGCACGTTCGGCTGCTCGGGGTCGCAGCGCGTCTGCCCGGGCAGGCACAGCGGCACGAAGCCGGTCGTCGGGTCGGGCGTCGCGGTGGTCGTGGTCGCCGGCTCGCCGGTGGCCGGCGCGGTCGTGCCGGCGCTGTCGGTGTCGGCGGGCAGCAGGTCAGGGCAGGCCGCGAGCAGCACGAGCGCGCCGAGGCACGCGGGACGGAGGCGCTGAGACATGGGATAATCCAATCATAAGAATGAGACCTGGCCCGAGGACCAGGTGCAAAGGGCCAGGCGCAAAAAGACGGGGCGAAGAGACGACAGCCGCGGCCGGCGGGCCGCGGCCCGGCTCAGGGGACGTTGAGCTTCTTCAGGTTCATGCCGCCGGGGTAGGCGTAGGCGGAGCTCGGGATGCCGGGCTGGTAGCCGAGGACGACGATGTTGAAGGGATCGGTCGACTCGGCGACGTAGCTGCGGGCCTCGGCGCCGTCCATCAGCTGGTAGTCGGCGACCTCCCACTGGTTGTCGGCGCCGGTGCCGTTGATCAGGTACCAGCCGGTGACCGTCTGGCCGTTGATCGTGACGTCGGCGGAGCCCTTCTTGCGCATCACCTGGGCGTAGTTGAGCTCGTAGCCGATGCCGGTGACGACGACGTAGCGGTTCAGCCACTGCTCGACGGCGATCATCTGGTACATCGCAGGGTCGCCGATGTTGTCGGCCGCCTTGCCGCCGGTCAGGTACTGCACCGGCAAGATCGGCCCGGTCGCGGTGAAGATCAGGCTGGCGTCGTGCGGGACCTCGATCTCCTTCCAGTCGCCGCGCTTGACCAGGGTGAGCGGCGGGATCTTCACGCCCGCGTCGTTGGACTCGATGGTGACCGTGACGCCGTCCTTGCCGGCGTAGATCCGCCAGTAGTGCTTCTCCATCGCGCGCGACGGCGAGTGCGGACCGACGTACTTCTTGCCCCAGTACTCGAGCGGGATCATCTGCTCCTGCAAGTGGTTGCAGTAGCCGACGTCGAACGGCACGAAGGCGCACTCGGTCGCGCCCATGACCCAGATCGGCTTGTCGGCGGTGACGACCGTGCCCGACAGGTCGTGGGTGATCATGTCCATGTTGGTGGCCGACGACGAGCCGATCTGCAGCACGTCGAAGCGGTTGAGGGTGATCGTGCCCTTCTCGCCGGCCGGGACCGCGGGGATGAGGACGCCCTGGGCGGCGGTGTCGCGCGGGGCGACCCACTCGACGGTGGTGTCGTCATCGACGGCGATGACGTTGAAGTAGCTCGGGCGGCCGTTGACCTCGTCCGGCTTCATCGGGTCGGCGAAGCCGGGGTACGAGGCGATGACGTAGTCCTGGCGCAGGGTCTTCGTCGGCAGCAGCATCGACGAGTCGTTGCTTGCGGTGTTGGCGAGCGCCGAGTGGAGGTAGGCGGTGACCGGGACGTCGCTCTCGACGCGGAACACGCCGCCGGTGCGGAAGGCGGTGTAGCCCTTGAGCGTCTCGTTGACGACGTCGAAGATGTGCGACTCGCCGGGCCCGAGCAGCACCGGCTCGAACAGCGGCTCCTCGGTGAAGCTGTTGTTCGGCGTGAACCAGAGCTGGATCTCGGCGGTGCGCGTCGTGTCGGTGTTGCCGACGATGAGGACGTCCTTGTCGGTGTCCGCGAAGTTGAAGCTGTTCATGCGGATGGCGAGGAACTCGCACCCGACCGAGGTCTGGTTGCTGAGCTTCTCGCACGGGCCGACGCACGAGGCGACGCCCTCGCCCTCCTCGACGCACTCCTCCAGCCCGAGGCAGGGCAGCGAGTCCCACGCGAGGCCGGTGTCCTTGCACTCCTGGACCATGCCCGGGTTTTGCGGGTCGCAGCGCTGGGTGCCCGGGTAGCACTCGAGCATGAAGCCGGTGGTGGTGAGGTCCGGGTTGGTGGTCGGCGGCGGGCCGTCGGTGGTCGTCGTCGTCGTGTCGCCTTCGGCGCTGGCGGTCGTGTTGCCCAGGAGGCCCGGGCAGCCGGTCAGAAGGAGCGGGACGAGGACCGCGGCGAGGGGGGCTTTGTGGAGGTGTCGCATCGCTTACGTTCAGGGGGAGGAGAAGACAAGCACACCGCGCGCGGCGGGTCAGCCGCCCTCGGCGGCGAGCACCAGGAAGTCGAGCAGGATGTCGATCTTCTTGTCGGTGACGACGAGGCCGGTGGCGTCGAAGACGATGTTCTGGCCGTCGACCGCGAGCTCGTTGTAGTTGACGGTGATGCCGATCTGGTCGGCCAGGCTGCTCTTGAAGTGGTCGACGAGGCCCTTGTTCTCCTCGACCAGGTCCTGGTTGTTCTCGTAGAGCTCGCCGACGCCCTGGCCGCCCTCGAGCACGCGCAGCTCGTCGGTCGGGGTGACGGTGATGCGGTCCTGGATGCCGTCCGAGTCCTCGAGGCCGAGGCGCAGCACGCTGACGGCGTTGGCGTAGCCGCAGTAGTCGCCCTTGGTGCGCCACACGCGGAAGGTGACGTCGAGGTCGTTGGCGCCGAGGGCGTTCTTGCCGAGGCCGGTGAGCGTGATGCCCTGCGCGCCGTCGGGGTCGGGCTCGCCCTCGTCGTCGTAGCGGCGCGGGATGACGCCCTCGGCGAGCATCCGCTCGGCCATGCCGAGCAGCAGGCCGGGGTGCATCTGCACCGCCATCATCGCGTCGCCGTCGAGCGCCTGGCCGACCTCGAGCGCGACGGCCTTGGGCAGGTCGAGGTTGGTCTGCATGCCCAGCGAGATGACGCCGGCCTCGGGGAAGATGGCGAACTGCTTGGCCGCGACCTTGACCGAGTTGGTGCCGATCGACCACGGCTCGAACTTCATCAGCTGGACCGGCTCGGACTGCTCGCGGATGAGCTCGGTCATCTTGATCTCGAGCGCCTTCTCGAACTCGGGGTACTCGGCGGTGATGAAGCCCATCGCCGACATGGTGAGGTCGAGGATCGTCAGCTGGTCGTAGGCGGCCACCAGCGCGCTGGTGTCGCCCGCGAGCTGCTCGAGCCGCAGCGGGATGCTGATCTTCGACTTGCCGGTGCCGGCGAGCTGCGAGGTGCCGCCGTCGGTGACGGCCTGGACCGCGAAGTCGACGGCGAAGATGACGCAGCGGCTGCACTTGTCGAGCTCGCTGGTCAGCTCGACCTCGGTCTTCTTGGGGACGATCTGCAGGTTGAGGCCGAACAGGGTGAGGTTGCCGCCGGCCACCGGGTTGGTGTCGCTGGTGATGCCCTTGAGCAGCTCGGCGATGCCGTTCTCGGAGATCACGAGCGCCATCGGGAAGCTGGCCTTCTCCGGGATCGCGTCGAGCAGGACGCCCTCGCGCGCGACGGTGGCCTCGAAGCCGCCCTGGTGATCGCTGCAGTCGAGCTCTTGCTGCTCCCCGCGCACGCACGACTCGAGGTCGCAGGCGGCGCACATGGCGAGGACGTAAGCGAGGCCGGTGGAGGCGAAGCGTCGATGGCTCATGGCAGAAGTTCCTTAAGGCAGGCGGGCTCGGGAGGCGAGTTTTGCCCGTGCGCGTGGGGGGAGGCGGTGCGTGCAGGCGTCGGCGCAGCGGGCGTATGGCCCCAGGAGGCCCTGGGCTCCTCGATTTTGGCACCTTTTCGCCGCGAGTGACAAGCGAGGCGAGTCCGCGCGCATTCGCAGTCTACGGCCGAGGCCCATGACATTGGTGTCAGATCGGGTGTGGTCCGGCCAACACAGGCCGCACAGGAACATTTGGTCGCCATGGCCGCCGCTGGTATGGTGCCGGAGATGACCCGGGCGCACCCCCCCCTGCACCTCTCGGTTCGGGCCCTCGCGTGGGCTGCGGCCGCGGCGCTCGCCGGAGCGGCCTGCAACTCGGACGACCGCGAGCAGTTCCCCGGCTCGACGTCGGGGACGACCGAGGTCGACCCGACGGTGGTGCCGGAGTTCACCACGGCCGAGCCGATGGAGACGACGATGGTGCCGGAGCCGCCGCCGTCGCCGAAGAGCTGCCGCGACGCGATCGGGTGCGCCCTCCAGTGCGCGATCATGATTCCCGATCCGACGCCGCCCGAGTACCCGTGGCAGGAGTGCTTCTTCACCAACTGCCTCGAAGAGATCAACTACGTCGAGTGGCTCAAGCTGTTCGACCTGACCGAGTGCGTGGTCGAGGCGTGCTCGGCGACCCCGGCGTGCATGGACGGCACCGACGAGTGCAACGGCTGCTACATCCAGAAGCTGGGCGGCACCAACCCGCCGCCGCCCGAGTGCGTGGACCAGGCGAACGCGTGCAAGTAGGGCCTCGCATGCGCCCGCGTCCCGCACGCCTCCGGCAGCGCCCGCCGGCCGCTCGCTCGCGGGCTCGTAGGACCTGGTCCTCGGGACAGGTCGCCGAACTCCGCCTCCTGGCCCCTTTTCCCCCGCTTTTCCTGTAACCTGGTCGCTCACCTCCTCGGCCGCCGCATGACCCTGAATTCCAAGCCTCGCACCGCTGCTCTGATCCCCGCCGGCGTGCTGCTCTTCGCGGCCGCGGCCTCGCCGGAGGCCTTCGCGGCCGCTCAGGACCCTGCAGCGCCGAAGACCGAGGCGGCGCCGGCGACCGAGGCGGCGCCCTCCGCCGAGGCGAGCGCACCGCCGGCCGAGGCGAGCGCACCGCCGGCCGAGACGACCCCGGCGGCCCCCGCGAGCGCGGGTGCGCAGGCCAGCGCGGGCGCGGGCAAGGCCGAGGTGAAGGCGGACGCATCTGTCCCGAAGGCCAGGAAGTCCGGTCGACGGGAGGCGCCCGACGGCGTGATCCTCGACGAGAAGACGGGGAAGGTCAAAGACACCCGCAAGTGGATCCACCGCTACTCGCCGGAGCGCCACCTGTTCGAGCTCGGGATCTTCGGCGGCCTCAACTTGCCGCCCGACGACCACGACCTCTACAAGCCGGTGCCCGGCCGGCCCGACGAGCACAAGGCGCTGTGGCGCCTGGGCCCGGCGGTCGGCGCCCGCATCGGTTACTTCCCGCTGCGGATCTTCGGCATCGAGGCCGAGTTCTCGGCGACGCCGACGTTCGTGCGCAACGTCCACAACAGCCCGGCGTTCGTGTACGGCCTGCGCGGCAGCGCGGTGCTGCAGCTGCCGTACCGCGTCACGCCGTTCCTGCTCGGCGGCTACGGCATGCTCGGCATCAGCTCGCCCGGCAACGGCCTCGGCAGCGACGTCGACCCGGCCGGCCACTGGGGCGGCGGCCTCAAGATCTTCATCTCGCGCATGGCGGCGTTCCGCGTCGACGCGCGCCACATCATCTCGGCCAAGGCGGCCAAGCCGATGCCGGCGTTCACCAGCCACGCGCAGGTCACCGTGGGCTTCAGCCTGGTGCTCGGGCGCGTGCGCCCGCAGCCGGCCGCGAAGGACCTCGACTGGGACAAGGACGGCGTCCAAAACGACGTCGACAAGTGCCCCAAGCTGGCCGGCGACCCGCCCGACGGCTGCCCGTCGATCGACTCCGACAACGACACCTTCCTCGACAAGGTCGACAAGTGCCCGTTCGAGGCCGGCGTGGCGCCCGACGGCTGCCCGCCGCCCGACACCGACAAGGACGGCATCATCGACGCCGACGACCAGTGCCCGACCGAGCCGTGGCCCGAGGCCCCCGGCTGCCCGCCGCCGCCCGACGCCGACGGCGACAAGATCGTCGACAAGGACGACAAGTGCCCGATGCACCCGGAGTCGTACAACGGCTTCGAGGACAGCGACGGCTGCCCGGACAAGCTGCCCGAGAAGGCCAAGGAGTGGGACAAGCGCCCGCTCGAGGGCATCAACTTCGAGACCCGCTCCGACAAGATCAAGAAGGGCTCGGAGAAGACGCTCGACGTGGCGGTCGGGGTGCTCAAGGAGTTCCCCAGCCTCAAGATCGAGATCCAGGGCCACACCGACGACGTCGGCGGCCGGGACTTCAACCTCGAGCTGTCGCAGCGCCGCGCCGACTCGGTCAAGCGCTACCTCGTCGAGCACGGCATCGAAGAGTCGCGCGTCAAGACGACCGGCTTCGGCCCCGACAAGCCGATCGACCCGGCCAAGACGTCCAAGGCCCGCGCCAAGAACCGCCGCATCGAGTTCAAGGTGCTCATCGACCGGCCCGAGGGCGCTTCCTCGAGCGACGACGGCGACGCCCCGACCGCGGCCCCGACCACGGGCGGCGGCAAGTAGCGGGCCTGTCCCGCGGGCCAGGTCCCGCGGGGCCGGGCGCTCTCCGGGCGCCCGGCGCATCTGGCCGCCACGAGCGGACCTCGCTGCGCCGGCGCGCTCGGCGTGACTCGCTCCCGAGCGCACGTGCGTCGGCTCAGGAGCCCACCCGGCGCCTCTGCCGGGCGCCCTCATGCCCTGAGAGACCTGCCTTCAAGGGCATGCTCGATCGGACATGTCGTTGACGACATGCCTGTTCGGGCATGTCCCGACGGTCACGGGTCGCGGTGGACCGTCGCCGGCGAGAAGGCCGGCAGGCACACGGCGATGTACTCGGCGCCCTCGTCGCCGGGCGCGCTGTAGCGGACGTGCTCGCCGCCGCGGACCAGGACGGCCTGGCCGGCGCCGACGTCGAGCGCGCCGCCGTCGTGCTCGACCCGCAGGGTGCCGCGCAGGACCAGCGAGTACTCGTCGAATTCGGGCCGCTGGCCGCGCTCTCGCCAGCCCGCGGGCGAGCGCATGTGGGCGATGCTGACGGCGGTGGCGTGGGTGTTGACGCGGCCGACGTACTCGTCGATGAGCTTGGGCGGTTCGCCGTCGGCGACGACGCGCGTGGGCTGGGCGATCAGCTTGGGCATGGGGGGAGGTTAGCCGGAGGCCCGCGCGCCGGATGTCGTCCGCAGGCCCCAGACACGCGTCGCGGATGACGAGGGCTTGAGGCGAGCGCGACGCGGAGGCTAAGGTCGGACCATGCTCAGTTCGCTTCGCGTCTCGGCGGTGGTGCTCGCGGTGCTGTTCGCCGGTTGTTACTCGGGGATCGGCGCCGACGAGACCGCGCCGATCTCCGGCTCGACCGACGGCGGCGGCGGCGGCACGCAGATCGGCGAGAGCGGCGGCGACAGCGACGGCGGGAGCGGCGGGTCGATGTCGGGCACGCAGACCGATCCCGGCACGACCACGGACGAAGACGCCACCACCTCGCCCGCCGTGACCACCGGCGGAGGGCCCGCCACCGACACCACGCCGACCACCGGGCCGGATGTGACCACCGGTCCAGATCCGGGCACCGGCACCACGAACGATCCCTCCGCCGGCACCACCGATCCCGGTACCACCTCGACGTCCACCACCGGCGAGCCTGCGAACCCCGACGTCCCCGATGGCGTGCCCTACTGCGAGCCGGCCAAGGGCTGGGATCCGGCCTGGAAGCAGCTGGAGGAGGACGTCCTGGTGCTGGTCAATCAAAGGCGGGCGGAGGGCGCGAACTGCGGCGCGGAGGGCACGTTCGGGCCCGCGGGCCCGTTGACGATGGATCCGGCCCTGCGGTGCGCGGCGCGCATGCACTCCAAGGACATGAACGACCGCGCCTTCTTCGACCACACCAACCCGGACGGCGAGCCGCCGTGGGACCGGATGGGCAAGGCGGGTTACGGCAACTACAGCAACGCCGGCGAGAACATCGCCGGCGGGTCGCCCGACGCCGCCGGAACGATGGACCAGTGGATGAACAGCGCCGGCCACTGCGCGAACATCATGAACCCCGACTTCGAGCACATCGGTGTCGGGTACTACCCCGGCGGTGAATGGGGCCACCTGTGGACGCAGGTGTTCGGGGCGAAATAGCCCGCGCGTAGCATTTTTGCCGCGCGTCCGGCTACCATGTGCCCCGTCCGGGCATGCCGAACCTCGTGAGCGCGAGCTTTTCCCGCCTCCTCGATCTCTCGAGCGATTGGCTGGCCATCCTCGGCCCCGCCGGCGAGCTGCAGGTGGCCAACGTCGGTCTCCGGCAATTGTTCGGCGGTCCGCCGCTCGGCATGTTGTTCGTCGAGCTGCTGCGCCCGGTCGACCAGCCGGCGTGGATCGACGCCTGGCGCCGGGCGTGCGCGGGCGAGATGGCCCGCGTGGTCTGTCGCCCGCGGGCCGGCGAGCTGGCTGTCGCTTGGACCATGGTCCAAGAGCCAGGTTGCGAAGAGGTGTGCGTGGTCGGGCGCCCGGCCGAGGACCCGCGCGCGCTGCAGGGCGAGGTGCTGCGCAGCGTGGTCGCCAACGTGCCGATCGTGCTGTTCGCCACCGACGCCCGCGGGGCGCTGCTGCTGCTCGAGGGGCGCGGGCTGCAGGCGCTGGGGCTGGAGCCGCGCGGCTACCTCGGCGAGCCGGTGTACGAGGTGTTCGCCGGCCTGCCGGCGCTGCTCGACGGGGTGCGGCGGGCGCTCAAGGGCCTGAGCCTGCGCGGGGTGTTCGAGTTCACCGACCGCCACTTCGAGACGTGGACGGCGCCGTTCCACGACGCGCACGGGACCCAGCTGGGGGCGATCGGGGTGGCGACCGACATCAGCGAGAGCGTGCGCTCGGAGCGGCGGCTGCGTGAGCTGAACGAGAAGCTCGAGGTGGCCCGCGACGAGGCGATCGAGGCCAGCCGGGCCAAGAGCGCCTTCCTGGCCAACATGAGCCACGAGCTGCGGACGCCGCTCAACGCGATCATCGGCTACTCGGAGATCGTGCTCGAGGAGCTGCGCGGGCATCGCGACCAGGTCGGGGTCGACGTGCAGAAGATCCACGGCGCCGGCAACCACCTGCTCGGGATCATCAGCGACATCCTCGACCTGTCGAAGATCGAGGCCGGCCGCATGGAGCTGCACATCGAGACGTTCTCGGTGCAGAGCATGCTGAACGACGTGTGCAACACGGCGCAGCGGCTGATGGCGCAGAACGGCAACGCGTTCGACCTGCACCTCGCCGAGGAGCTCGGCGACATGACTGCCGACCTGACCAAGGTGCGGCAGGTGCTGTTCAACCTGCTCAGCAACGCGGCCAAGTTCACCGAGAACGGGCGCATCGCGCTCGAGGTGCGGCGCCTGCCGAGCGCCGCGGCCGAGGCCGGCGAGCCGCGCGACCGCAGCCAGGACTGGTTCGAGTTCGTGGTCGCCGACAACGGCATCGGCATGTCGGCCGAGCAGACGAACCGGCTGTTCCAGACGTTTTATCAGGGCGACTCGTCGACCACCCGCAAGTACGGCGGCACCGGCCTCGGCCTGGCGATCAGCCGCCGGTTCTGCCAGATGATGGCCGGCGAGATCGGGGTCGAGAGCATCCCGGGCACGGGCTCGACCTTCCGCGTGCGCCTGCCGGCGCGGGTGATCGGCTCGAGCCTGCCGGCGGAGGAGGGCTCGCGCGAGCCGAGCCTTCCGCTCGGGCCGCGCAACGAGTCGGCGCCGCAGGCGATGCTCGTCATCGACGACGACCCCAACGTCTACGACCTGATGGAGCGGATCTTGAGCCGCGAGGGGCTCGAGGTCTACGGCGCGGCGACCGGCAAGGAGGGCCTGGCGCTGGCCAAGCGGCTCAAGCCGGTAGTGATCGCGCTCGACATCATGATGCCCGGGATGGACGGCTGGGCGGTGCTGCAGGCGATCCGCGCCGACCCGGACCTGAAGGGCACGGCGGTGGTGGTGGTCAGCATGCTCGACGAGAAGCCGCTCGGCCTGGCGCTCGGGGCCGACGACTACTTGACCAAGCCGCTGCGTCGCGAGCAGCTGGTGGCCAGCATCCAGCGCCTGGTGCCGGTGCGCGACGGCTACATCCTGGTGGTCGAGGACGACGAGGGCCTGCGCGAGCTGCTGCAGCGCACCCTGCTCGAGGAGGGCTGGTCGGTGCGCGTGGCCAGCACCGGGCCGCAGGCGCTCGAGATGATCGAGAAGAGCCGCCCGGGCCTGATCTTGCTCGACCTGAAGATCCCCGAGCTCGACGGCTACGAGGTGCTGCAGCGGATCCGCAGCCGCCCCGAGTTCGTGCGGGTGCCGGTCGCGGTGATGACGGCCCAGGAGCTGGCCCGCGACGACTGGGAGCGCCTCGGCGGCCGCGTCGAGCAGGTCATTCAGAAGGGGATGTACTCGCGCAACCGCCTGATGCGGGAGATCCGCCGCCTCGCGGCGCACTTCGTCCGGCGCTGAGATGGCGCGAGGGACATGCTCTGAAGAGCATGTCTTGACGAGCATGCCCGGGCGGGCATGTCCGGGAGGTCAGGCGCCCGACAGCTCGCGAGCGCAGGCGGCGCGGCGCTCGGGCGTGAGGCCGGGGGCGAGCTCGAGCTGCTGCAGCGGGATCTCCTTGTCGCCCTCGGGCTTGAAGCGGATGATCCGCTCGCGCTTGCCGTCGCGCACGCGCAGCACGTAGGGGACGGTCGAGTCGCCCGGTTTGCCGTCGCGCTCGAGGATCTTCATGCCGTCGCGCAGGCCGGCGCGCCAGGCGGCCGAGCCCTTGCGCAGGCCGGCGACGTGGCCGGCGGCGGCGGTGGCGTCGACGTCCCAGCCGCGCTCGAAGTTGCGGCGGACGCTGTCGACGACGCGGACGCACGGGCCGAACACGTCGGCCGGCATGCGGATCGCGGTGCCCTGGTCGACGAAGCGCTCGAGGTCGGCGGCGATGTCGGGGCCGCCGAGCTCGCGATAGACCGGCGGGAACACGCTGGCGGCGTCGGGGGCGAACTTGACGGGCGAGGCCTGGACCTTGGCGCGCATGGCCTGGAGGACATCGTCGAGGTCGCGCGCGCCGGCGGTGGCCTGGCGCAGCCGCTGCTCCCAGATCGCGGCGAGCAGGGGGCCGCGGCGGTAGGGCAGGCGGCTCACTGCGTGGTCGTTCCAGTAGTCGGCGACGATGCGCGCGTTGGGCTCGTCGCGCACGGGCGAGGTCCAGTACTCGACGAGCGCCTCGTTCCAGGCGGTGACGAAGTCCTCGGGGCTGTAGATGCCGGCGCGCAGGAGGAGGCGCCAGGTGTAGAACTCGGTGAAGCCCTCGGCGAACCACTTGCCGGCGCCCTCGGCGGTGCCTTCGGCCTGGCCGCCGAGCTGGCGCGCGTTCCAGGTGTGGAAGTACTCGTGGGCGAGGAGGTGGCGCAGGTCGGCGATCGCCGCGTTCTCGGCGACCGAGAGGGTGAAGGCGTCGGAGCGACCGGTGCCGCCGTAGGTCATGCTGCCTTCGATCCGCTTCTGCGGCGCGAGGGTGATCAGGAACGGGGCGTCCTTGTCGCCCCAGAACTCGCGCTGGGAGGCGATGACGGCCAGGGAGAGGTCGAAGAAGGCGTCGTGGCCGAAGTCGTAGTCGCCGAGGATCGCGACGCGCACCTGGCCGTCGGCGCGGGTGCGCAGGCCGGGGCCGCCGATGACGACGCTCTCGACGACGTCGCCGACGACGCCGGGGCGCGCGCCGGCGAGGTGCTCGAGGTCGCTGGCGAAGTGGAAGCCCGCCGGGGCGTCGCGCCACACGAAGGTCGCGGGGTCGTCCTCGCGGCCCTCGGGGAAGGCGAACAGGGCCTCGCCGAACACGTCGAACCAGGTGGGACGGATGATCGGCAGGAACGGCTGGCCGTCCTGCGCGTGCGGGTCGTGGTCGAAGCCGGAGACGACGCGGTAGCGGACGACCAGCGGGGCGTTCGGGGCGGCGGCGAGCTGACGAATGGACGGGTCGTCGTCGGGGCTGACGGTGGCGCCCTCGACCGTGAAGTCGCGCATGAGGGTCCACAGCTCGCGGGCGGTGCCCCAGTGGTCGGGCAGCTTGAGGCGCGTGAGGCCGTCGGCGTCGCCGCGCAGGCGCAGCTCGACCTGCAAGGCGACGAGGGCGTCCTTCTCGAACACGGGCGAGAGGGCGTAGGCGACGGGCTCGGGCGTCGAGGCGGGCGCGTCTGCGGGCTGCGGCTCGGGGACCGGGGTCGGGGCGGGACGCGGGGCGCTGCAGGCCGCGGCGAAGACGAGAGCGAGATGCGAGAGGGGAGCGAGCGGGAGCGAGCGGCGAGGCACGGGCGCGCACAGTAACGGGGGGGCGCGGGCGACTCAAGCGGCGGCGGGCGCGGGTGGTGCCGGCTGGCTGCAATGGTGAATCTTCAGAGTGCGCCGCGCGAGGCTGCGGCGAAAAAATGCGTCGATCGGGAATCGTAGGAGTTGACGCGCGGGCGAGTCGGTGGTATCCCATTCGCATCATGGCCCCCGCCGCCAACATCGCACCGTCGCCGCGCGCGCGCTTCCAGCCGCGACTGGCGACGTCGTTGTGTTGTTGTCGGCCCTGAGGCGGCGGCTCGGTCCGAGCTGCAGGCACAATTTGCCCTGAAACGGGGGAATCGGCCCACGGGCCGGGGGAGTCAGGCGTGGACGGCGAGTCCGCGGTCGGCACCGCCCGCGTCGACTCGGTGCATTCGCTTGCGAATGTCCATGCCGGTGACCGATCCGTGGTCGCATGATTGATGCCGACGATTCGTCGCGGCAATGCATGCGTCATTGCTGATTCCAGCTTCAGGTCCCGTGTCCGAGTGGCCAGGTGCCCGCCTGCAAAGCGGGTCAGTCGGGTTCGAATCCCGACGGGACCTTTGATTGAGGGAGAGAAGAGCGGTCTCGTGTCCGAGTGGCCAGGTGCCCGCCTGCAAAGCGGGTCAGTCGGGTTCGAATCCCGACGGGACCTTTGATTGAGGGAGAGAAGAGCGGTCTCGTGTCCGAGTGGCCAGGTGCCCGCCTGCAAAGCGGGTCAGTCGGGTTCGAATCCCGACGGGACCTTTGATTGAGGGAGAAGAGCGGTCTCGTGTCCGAGTGGCCAGGTGCCCGCCTGCAAAGCGGGTTAGTCGGGTTCGAATCCCGACGGGACCTTCATGGTGGTGGCGGTCGAGAGAGCGGCAGTCGAGGCGGCGAGATCGCTCAAGGCGGCCGGAGCCGTAGCGGCCGCGACGAGCGAATGGATGCGCGCCAAGATGTCCTCGGAGACCTGATGCATGAGACATGTCTCAAGGATAACGTAATCGCTGGCCACGCCGATGCGACAGGCTCGCTTCACGCCGACGCGCCGCTGGGGCGCGACAGGTTCCGCCTCAGGCGGTCGTCCTCGCTCGGCCGCGAACGATCACGCTGGCGTGACGGGCCATCGCTTCGCGCAGAGGCCTTGCCCTCGCGCCGCAAAAACGACCTCGCCGCCCGCGCTGAAAGCAGCGGGCGGCGAAGTCGAGGCGGCGTGACCGCGCTCAGAGGGTGATGCCGTTGCCGGCGCAGGCGCTGTAGACCGCGCTGCGGCGGGCGCCGGTGAGTTGGTCGGCGGCCGACTTGGCGTTGTCGGCGTTGCCGGCCTTGCAGGCGGACACGCCCATGAGCTCGATGGCCTCTTGCGTGCGCGTGAGGGAGTTGGCCTGCTTGGCGAGGCTGTAGGCGAGCGGGTGGTTGCCCTGCTGCGCGGCCTGGCGGGCGCGGTCGAGGGTGTCCTTGGCCTTGGTCGCGGGGTCCTCGGCGGCGGGCTTGGGCGCGGGCGCAGGCGTGGGGTTCGTGGCCGCAGGCGTGGGCGCGGGCCCGGGGAGCGAGGTGCCGGCCTCGGCGGCCTTCCTGTAGGCCTCTTCCTGGGCCTTCTTGGCCTCCATGTGCTTGCGGACCTGATCGAACAGATCCTCCTCTTCCTCCTCGGGCTCGGCGGCCTTGGCCCGCTTCTTCTTCTTCTTCTTCGGCTCCTCGGTCTCGACGTCGGCCGGCGGGGGCTCGGGGTCGGCCGGCGGCGCGACGATCGGGACCGGATCGGGCGGCGGCGGCTCGACCTTGGTCGGAGTCGGCGGGGGCTCGGCCTTGACCGGCGGCTCGGGCTTGGGCTCGGCCTTGACCTGCGGCGGGGTGACTGCGCGGTTGCCCTGCGGCGCCAGCTCGGGCTCGGTCTGGATGTACGCGGCTGCGCCCGCGGCGAGGGCGGCGCCGAGGCCGATGATCGCTACCCACGGGGTCTTGCGCTTGGGCAGCTCGGCGATGATCGAGTCGGTCGGCCGCAGCTCGGCGCTCGAGGTCAGGCGCTCGCCCGACTGCGACTGCCGCAGCGCAGCGGCCCGCAACGCCTCCGGATGGACGTCGGCGGCCGCGACCCGGCGGGCGCTCATCGAGGCGGTCGGCGGGGGCTCGTCTGGCTGAGAGGACAGGGCCGAAGGGACAGCCACGATCTCGGCGGCCGGAGCCCGCGCGCGACCCGAGTCGGCGGGTGCGGGGGCGCGGACCGAGTCGGCGGGCGCCGGGGCGCGCAGCGAGTCGGCGGGGGCGCGCATCGAGTCGTGGAGGACGGAGGCCCGCATCGACTCGCTCGCGGTGGCGCGAGCCGAGTCGCCGGGGGCCGGGATCCGGACGATCTCGGCGGGACGCGGAGCCTCGGCGGGCCTGTCCGAAGGAGCAGGTGGAGGCGGCACCGCGGTGACCACCGCCGGGGCCGGCTCCGGCGCAGGAGCAGGCGGAGGCGGCGGCTCGGCGGCGACGGGCGCGGGAGGGACGGGCGCGGCAGCGACGGGCGCAGGAGTGACGGGCGCGGCAGCGACGGGCGCGGGAGTGACGGGCGCAGCAGCGACGGGCGCGGGAGTGACGGGCGCGGCAGCAGGAGTGACTGCGGCGGCGACGGGCTCGGCAGCGACGGGCGCGGGCGTGACGGGCGCAGCAGGAGTGGGCTCGGCAGCTGCGGGCGCGGGCGTGACGGGCGCAGCAGCGACGGGCGCAGGAGCGGCCGGGGCAGGAGTGACGGGCTCGGCAGCGACGGGCGCAGCAGCGGCCGGCTCAGGAGCGGCAGGCGCAGCGGCGGCCGGAGGCGGAGGCGGCGGCGTGGGCTCGGGGGCAGCGCCGAAGGGCGGGGGCGGGGGCAGAGGCGCGGGTGCCTCTGCGGGCGTGGGAGGCGTGGGCTCGGCGGCTTTCTCGGCTGTCCCTTCGGACATGGCCGGAGAGGCAGGCGCAGCGGCGACCGGCTCGGACGGCTTTCGCTGCGAGGGGATCAGCGTCGGCACCGCGATCGACGGCGGACGCCGCGGGCCGACGGGCGGAGGCGGAGCGATCGAGGTCGGCGGGGGCGGGGGCGGAGCGGGGGGCGTGGCGGGGGCGTCGATCAGCCCGCGCATCACCACCGACGGGGCGATCTTCGCCGGCGCGGTGCTGGGGAGCGGGTGCGCCTCCTCGACTGCGGCCCCGGCGGCGGCGGCCGAGCTGACCGGAGGGACAGGTGCGGACAGGTTGTCCGAAGAGACAGGTAGCGTCGAGGCCAGCGGCTTGGGCGGGGCCTGCGGGGGCGGGGGCGGCGTGGGGGCCGGAGCCGGCTCGGCGGGCGCGGCGGCGACGGCAGCGGCCACCGCCGGCGCACCGGCCTCGTCGGCGGGGATCGCCGACAGCGCGGCGACGAAGGCCTCCATGCTCGGGTGGCGATCGGCGGGCGACTTGGCCAGCGCCTTGAGCACGACCTCCTCGACCGCGGCCGGGATCTCGGCGTCGGGCGCGGCCTGCCGCAGCGGCATCGGAGTGGCGTGCAGGTGCTGCGCGACCAGGCGGATCGGGTTGGTGTCGTTGAACGGCACCTTCCCGGTCAGCAGCTCGTAGGCGATGATGCCGAACGAGTAGACGTCGGTGCGGATGTCGATCGGCTCGCCGCAGCCCTGCTCGGGCGCGGCGTAGCGGGCCATCTGCGCCCCGACCTCGCCGGCGCCGGGGCCGAGGTTGGCGGCGATGTGCTCGAACACCGCCGTGCTCACGATCTTGATCGCCTCGTTCTTCGGCCGGTTGCGGACCGCGTAGCAGTGCTGCGCCTGCAGCGTGCCGAGGACGATGCCCCGCTCGTGCAGCGCCTGCAGGAGCTGGCTCAGGCGGATGAAGAGGTGGCGGGCGCGAGACCACGGCAGCCGACCGCCTCGCTCGAGCATCGCCGACAGGTGGTCGCCGTCGAGGAAGTCGGTGACGATGAACAGCTCGCCCTCGAGGGTCATGCCGACGTCGAAGGCATCGACGAGGTTGACCAACGCATCAGGCTGCTGCTGCTGGATCTTGACGTTGCGGTCGATGCGAGCGCGGATCCGCGAGACCAATGCAGGGTTCTGCGCGAGGCTCGGGACGAGGATTCGCACCGCCACCGGGCGGTTCATCAAGAGGTCGTCGGCGCGGTAGACCGCGCCGGTCGAACCCTGACCGATGGATTGGGTGATCCGGTAGCGGTTGGCCAGCAGCACGCCGAGAAGCGCAGAACGAGGCTTCCACGCGGCGACATCGCCAGCCTGCTCGAGAAGGGGCGCCATGGAGCACTAACATACCGAGTTCTGTGGGCCCCGACGACTGGGCCTTGCACTCGACCTCGCGGTTTCGGTGTGCGATCGAGCGCGCGCGCCTCGCGGCGGCGCGGCTCCGGGCCGACCCGAGCCGCGCGAGGGGTGGGGGACAAGGGCCGCACCCACGCCGGGTGCGAGGCAGGCTCACCTGTCTGCAGGAACAGCTTTCTTGAGGTGGTCGGGGCTCCACAGGCCTTCGCTGCGGGCGACGAAGGCGGCGGCGACGTGGTCGCCGAGGACGTTCACGGCGGTGCGCGCCATGTCGAGGATCCGATCGATGCCGATGATGACGGCGATCCCTTCGCCCGGGACGCCGAACATGGTCAGCATGCCGACCAGCAAGGGGATCGATCCGCCGGGGACGGCGGCGGCGCCGACCGAGGTGAGCACCGCCATGGCGATGACGACGGCCATCTGGCCGAGGCTGAGCGTCACCCCGAACACCTGGCACAGGAAGATCACCGTGATGCCCTCGAACAGGGCGGTGCCGTTCATGCACATGGTGGCGCCGAGCGGATAGACGAAGCCGCAGATCCGCGGCGGTATGCCGAGGTTTTGCTGGCCGACGAGGAGGTTGGTCGGCAGGGTGGCGCTGCTCGAGGAGGTCGAGAACGCGGTGACCAGGGCGGCGCGGATCCTGGAGAAGAAGATCCGCGGGCTGACGCCGACGAGGCCGCGGATCACGAGGCCCATGGTGCCGACGGCGTGCAGCGCGAGGGCGAACAGGACCAGACCGACGTACACGCCGAGCGGCGCGAGCAGGGCGAAGCCGAACAGGGCGGTGACGCCGAAGATCAGGCCGGCCACGCCGTACGGCGCGATCTTCATGGCCATGTCGACGATCGCCGAGATGACGTCGGCGAGCGCCTCGAGGAAGCCGATCATCGTCTTCTGCCGGTCCTCGCGGATCAGGGTGATGCCGGCGCCGAACATCAGGCCGAAGAAGATCACGCCGAGCATGTCGCCGTCGACGGCCGACTTGAGCGGGTTGCGGGTGACGATGCCGACGAAGGTCTCGACGCCGAAGGCAGTGGGGGCGGGCGGCGGGCCGCTGGTGCGCGCGTACTGGGCGACGAGCTCGTCGCGCACGGCCGGCGAGACGTAGGCGCCGGGGTCGACGACGCTGACGAGGAAGAGGCCGAGAGCGGAGGCGAGCGCGGTGGTGATCAAGAAGAAGGCGAGGGTCTTGATGCCCATGCGCCCGGCGCGGCGGATGTCGCCGACGCCGGCGACGCCGAGGGCGATCGAGGCGAACACCAGCGGCATCACCACCATCGACAACATGCGCAGGAAGACCTGCCCGAGCGGTCCGGCGACGTATTTCAGCGCGAACTGGACGACGGCATGGTCGGCGCCGAGGCCGAGGTTGGCGCCGAGGCCGAGGGCCGCACCGACCGCGAGGCCGAGCAAGATCCGGGTGTGCAGCGGCATGTGGGGCGCATGGTAGGACATGCAGACCCATCCGCGCGCATGGAGGCGCGATTCGTCGCGGCCGGCGGCGGCGAATCCGCCGCCGAGCGGGCGTGCGCGGGCCGGAGGCGGCCCCGCCGAGAGCTCAGCCCGGCGCGATCTCCTTCAGCGCCATGCCGCCCGGGTAGGCGTACGAGGCGCCCTGGGCCTCGCCGACGACGATGACGCCGAAGGTGGTGGTCTTGGCCGAGGCGGTGTTGGTGCCCGGCTGGCACTCGGCCTCGCCGGGGTTGATGTTGACGGTGGCGGTGACGTACTGGGTGCCGGCGATCTGCTCCCAGTGGTCCTCGGGCACGAGGCCGCCGAGGCAGCCGAGCTCGACGTTGTTGTTCATCGCCTTGCGGACGAGGCGGACGTTGTCGTTGGCGTACGAGCTGTCGACCAGGAACACGTAGTCGCCGAGCCACTGCTCGGTCGGGACCATGAGGACCATCGAAGGATCGCCGGGGTTGCCGTTGACGGGCACGCCGGGGGCCTCGGAGCCGTACATGTAGCCGGCCACGAGGATCGGGTTGTTGGACTGGATGCGGAAGTCGCCGCTGGCGTTGAATTGGATGAAGCCGCCGGCGGGGATGGTCTGGGTGGCCTCGGCCAGGCCCTCGGGCTTGGGCGTGAAGGTGACCGTGGCGCCGGTCTCGCGCGCGAGCACCCGCCAGTACATGTCCTCGGTGCCGCGGGCCGGGCTGCGCAGGCCGATGTACTCGACGCCCCACGTCTCGACGGGGAAGATCTGCTCCTCGAGGTGGTCGCAGAAGCTGACCTGCTTGTTCGGCACCTGGCCGCACGAGTGGCCGCCGAACACCGCGATCGGCTTGTCGGCGACGATCTCCGAGCCGGTGGTGTCGCCGGCGTTGGTCTGCAGCTGGATGTAGTCGTAGCGGTCGAGGGTGATCTCGGTGGGGATGCCCTTGAGCATCGGCGGCATGCCGTTCTGGCCGCCGACGACGTTGACCGTCGGCTTGAGGGAGACCGTGGTGCCGTCGGCGGTGGCGACCACGACCAGCGAGGAGCCGCTGCCGAGGCCCTCGCCCCACGCGAGGTGGAAGTAGCGGGTGCCGAGCGCGTGGGTCGGGAGCAGCAGCGAGGCGTCGGTGGTGAAGGCGAGCGCGCCGCCGAGCGGGTTGAACTGGGTGGCGACGATCGGCAGGTCGGAGACGACGCGGAAGGCCCGGCCGAGGGCGATGCCGGAGCCGGTGAAGCCGGCGTCGCCGGGGTAGTAGCCGGTCTGGTTGTTGCTGCTGCCCGACAGCAGGAAGGTCCGGACCTGGCGCGGGGCGATCACGCCGGTCAGCAGCTTCTGCTCGGCGTCTTGCTTGTTGCCGTCGAAGATCTCGACGTTGACCGACTCGGTGGCGCTCGGGTTGGAGACGGCGACCGCGTAGACGAAGGCGTCGCGCGGCGGGACGTTGGCCATGTCGACCGCCCAGAACTCGCAGCCGAGGCTCGACTGCCGCTTGGCCACCACGGCGCACGCGGGCTGGCAGGAGCCCATGTCGGGGTCGCACAGCTCGTCGCCGTCGCACGGCTCGGGCGGGTCGAAGCCGGTGCCGTGGTCGTTGCAGGTCTGGCGGGTGTTCTGGTCGGTGCAGGTCTGCTCGCCGGGGGTGCAGATCACGGCGCTGCAGGTCGCGGACGCCTCGTCACAGGCCTGGTCTTCGGGACATGTGACTCGCTCGGGCGTCAGGCAGCCGCAGGTCTCGATCGTCATCGCGTCGACGCAGGTCGGCGGGGCGGCGCAGTCGCACGGCTGGCACGATGTCGCGCCGTCCTGGCAGCCGAAGCCGTCGGGGCACGCGTCGGGGACCCAGAGGCCGCCGATGCAGATCTGGTGCTGCTCGCCGTCGCACCGCTCGCCGGCGCCGTCGCACGTCGGCGAGGCGGTGGTCGGCTCGCTGGTCGGGCCGGCGGTGCTCGTGGTGGTCGAGGGGCCGGTGGTCTCGATCGAGGTGGTGGTGGTCGCGGTGGTGGCCGTCGACTCGCTCTCGGTCTCGGCCGGGGTGTACGGTCCCGGACATCCGGCCAGGGCGAGGGCCAGGGTCGGACAGGCGAGCCGGGGTAAGGTCATGGTTCGATGGTGCCGCGGTCGCCACGGCCCGACAAGATCCAGGCGGACGCCAGGGTCCGCGCCTGCGCCCGGGATCGGCCCGAGCCCTCGTATGTCCTTGTGGACAGGCCCACCGGCGGCCGGCTAAATTGGCGGAGGTGGCGGCCGGCGGGCGAGGACGACGTTGCGCGGCGGGGCTCCTGCTGGCGGCCTGCGAGGTCGCGGCGCCCAGCGACGACATCTTGCCGCCCGACGAGGCGGGGCCCGAGCTCTCACCTTGTGTGCCGACGGAGGCTGCGTTTTTCCGCGCGGCGCTCGAGCCGATGCCGGGCGAGCCGAGCGCCGAGCTGAGGTGCGAGGTGCAGGCGGCGAGCGGGGACCCGGGGTCTCGCGTCCTCGAGCTCATGTGCGACGGGGAGGCGGCGCGGCTGTTCGTCGAGGCCGACCCGGCGCCGGCCGGCGATGGTTTCGCGGCGGGGCAGGTGCTGAAGATCCGCTCGATCGTCGCGCCGGGCGAGGCGGCGAACGACCCGGACGTGTGGCTGCGGGTCGAGGACGCGGGCGGGGCGCTGCTGCTGGCGGCGGTCGTCGGCGCGCGCGTCGATCCGCCGGAGGGCGGCGGGTGGGCCGCGCCGTTCGCGTGGCGCGAGGCGGCCGGCACGTGCATGGTCGAAGAGACAGCTTGTGGGGAATCCCGCCGCGCCGCGCTGGACCTGCAGCTCTCGGGCGGCGCGCCGCTCCGCCTGTACGATGGGACATCTTCGGCGGCCGGGGACGAAGGGGCGTTTATGGCCTACGTCGAGGCGGCCCGGGCGAACCTGCCGGGGTCCGGATGTCCCCGGGAGTTCGTGTTCGGACTCATCGCGGCGCGCTGACGTCGCGGCTCGAAAACGCTTGGGCGGATCCGAGCCGGTTTGGTAGGTTGCCTGAGGTGACGGTCGTCGATCGCTACAAGCACGGGAGCTTCTGCTGGGCCGAGCTCGGCAGTCCGGAGCCGGCGGTGACGACGCGGTTCTACAGCGGGCTGTTCGACCTCGGGATCCACCACGGCAAGGGCTACACGATCCTCACCAAGCGCGGGCGCGACGTGGTCGCGATCCACCGCATGCGGGCCGACGAGGAGGCGCGCGGCGAGGTGCCGCGGTGGGTGCCGTTCGTCAACGTCGACTCGATCGACCGTGCGGTGGCGCGGGTCGAGCCGCGCGGCGGGCAGGTGATCGTGCCGCCGCGGGAGGTGTACGACTCGGGCCGCTTGGCGGTGCTGGCGGACCCGAGCGGGGCGCGGCTGGCGTTGTGGCAGGCGGTGAACCACGCCGGCGCCGGGCTCATCGACGAGCCGGCGACGATGTGCTGGTGGGAGCTCAACACGCGCGACGCGGACGAGGCCGGTGTCTTCTACAGCGACGTCATCGGCTGGCGGCGGGCCGAGCGGGCGGTGGAGTCGACGCACTACACCGACTTCTTCGTCGGCGAGCGCAAGGTCGGCGGGATGCTGCAGATGACCGAGGCGTGGGGCTCGATGGCGTCGCACTGGATGACGTACTTCCGGGTCGAGGACTGCGACGAGGGCGCGGCCCTCGCGGCGCGGCTCGGCGGCGCGATTGTGGTCGCCCCGAGCGACATCCCGCCGGTCGGCCGCTTCGCGGTGCTGAGCGACCCACACGGGGGAATCTTCTCGATCGTCGCCTACGGGCAGGCCCGCCGCGAGCCCACGCCCTGAGCGGGGGTTGACCGCGATCGCCCGCAGCGAGTAGCGTCCACCGCGATGATCCGCGCCCGCGGCATCCGCAAGAGCTACCGCCTCGCCGGCGCACGGTCGGGCGAACTGCCGGTGCTCCGCGGCGTCGACTTCGACGTGGCCGACGGCGAGTTCGCGGCGGTGATCGGCCGCTCGGGCAGCGGCAAGAGCACGCTGCTGGCGCTGCTCGGCGGGCTCGACAGCGACTACTCCGGCGAGCTCAAGGTCGCGGGCAAGGAGCTGCGCACGCTGTCGGACGCCGAGCTCAGCGCCTACCGCAACGCGACCATCGGCTTCGTGTTCCAGGCCTTCCACCTGCTCGACCACCTGAGCTGCGAGGACAACGTGGCCCTGCCGGGGCTGTTCCGCGCCAGCGGCAAGGAGAGCAAGGAGGCGCGGCTGGCCCGCGCGCGCGAGCTGATGGAGACCGTCGGCATCGCCGACAAGATCGGCACCCGGCCGGGCACGCTGTCGGGCGGGCAGAAGCAGCGGCTGGCGATCGCGCGGGCGCTCTACCACAAGCCGCAGCTGCTCATCTGCGACGAGCCGACCGGCAACCTCGACAGCGCCTCGGCGGGCGCCATCATCGCGCTGTTCCGCAGGCTGCGCGACGAGTCGGGGGTGACGCTGATGATCGTGACGCACGATCCGACGATCGCCGCGGCGGCCGACCGGGTGATCGAGATCAAGGACGGCGTGGTCGATCTGGCGCCGAACCCCGGCGGCGGCGAGGAGGTGCGCGCGTGAGCAGCATCGGTGCGATCGTCCGCGGCAACCTGCGCAACAACGCGGTCCACTTCGCGCTGGCGTCGGTCGGCGTGATCGTCGGCATCGCCGCGTTCGCGTTCTTCCTGGCCCTCGGCGCCGGCGTGCGCGAGGTCGTGCTCGGCAAGATCTTCCCGCTCGACCAGCTCGAGGTGATAGCGAAGTCGATGTCGCTCGACGTCGGCCCGGTCAGCCTCGGGCTCGCCAGCGACGTGCTCGACGAGGCGGCGGCGCAGCAGCTGCGCGGGGTCGCGGGCGTGCGCGGGGTCTACCCGAAGATGAAGCTGACGGCCCCGGCGATCGGGCTCGGCGGCAAGGAGATCATCGGCAACGACATCCGCACCGAGCTCATCATCGACGGCGTCGACCCGGCGCTGGTGCAGGGCGACTTCTCCGGGGCGGATCAGTTCCGCGAGGTGCCCGAGCCGGCGGCCGCGCCGACGGCCTGCACCGACGACTCGGCGTGCGGGAAGGACATGTACTGCGGCAAGCCCTACCGCGGCGGTCCGGGCAAGGTGTGCCGCGACTACGTGCCGGTGATCGCCTCGCCGCACATGCTCGAGATCTACAACGGCTCGCTGCGCCGGGCCTACAACCTGCCGCGGCTCAACCCGGACTACCTCGTCGGCGTGTCGCTCGAGATGCGGGTCGGGGCGTCGATGGTGCAGGCGGCCGAGAAGGACGAGCTGCTGTTCGAGCGGCTCAAGCTGGTCGGCTTCTCCGACAAGGCGGTGCCGCTGGGGGTGACGCTGCCGCTGTCGCAGGTGGCGCGCTACAACGTCCACTTCGGCTCGCCCGAGGCGGCGACCCGCTACCACTCGATCATCATCAAGATCGAGAGCAAGGACCAGGTCGCCACGGTCGCCAAGGCGATCGAGGAGCTCGGCTTCGAGGTCACCGACGGCGGGGCCGAGCAGGCGGGCTTCCTCATCAGCGTGTTCGTGCTGGTGTTCAGCCTGCTGTCGACGATCATCGTCGGCATCGCCGCGGTCAACATCATGCACGTGTTCTTCATGCTGGTGTACGAGCGCCAGCGGGAGATCGGGATCATGCGCGCGGTCGGGGCCCGTCGCTCGGACATCCAGCGCATCATCCTCGGCGAGGCGGCGTGCGTCGGCCTGCTCGCGGGGGCGATCGGCGTCTGCCTGGCGTACGCGGCCAGCCGCGTGTTCGACTACGTCTCGGCGCAGCACCTGCCCGACTTCCCGTACAAGCCCGAGACCTACTTCGCGTTCAGCGTCGACCTCGTGGCGCTCGCGCTCGGCTTCGCCGCGGGGTTCTGCGTCCTCGGGGCGTGGCTGCCCGCCCGCAGGGCCGCGCGCATGGACCCGGCGGCGGTCCTCACCGGCCGATGAGTGGCGCGCCGCGGCGTGGCGTCTCGCCACAGCCCGGCGGCGCGATTTCACGCGCAGCGGCAAGCGCCCGCGATCGCTGGTGAAAACCGCCCGCGGCGGGTGGAACGCTCTCCGCTAGAGGGGCCGGCATGACTCGCCTCGCCCCGCTGTTCGCCCTGTCCGCGGCCCTGTCCACCGGCTGTTTCTTCACCCACGAGGACACGCCCTTCGTCGAGGCTGACGACGTACGGCTCGACCTGCCGGAGTCGATCGCGGCGCGCGAGGGCGGCCAGGTCCGCGGAGCCCTGCACATCGGCGTCGACTACACGGCCGGGCAGGTCAACCGCTGGGTGACGGTGCTGGTCGAGCACTGCGCGCGCGTGATCGCCTACCTCGACGACGTGCAGCCGACCGAGCGCGACGGCAACACCCGCATCTACGGACCGTACGCCGACAACGACGGCCGCGACCTGGCGTGGCTGGTCCGCGTCGAGACGCTCGAGGACGGCGCGAACTACCAGATCTACGTCGGCAGCCGCGACGCGAAGGCGCAGGACGAGATGGCGCTGCTGATGGCGGGCGACCTGCACAAGGACGACAGCAAGCGCAGCGGCGGCTTCAAGATGGACTTCGACGTGGTCGAGAAGTACCCGGAGATGAAGGGCCCCGACGCCGACATGAGCGTGATCGGCGGGTTCGTGGAGGTCACCTTCGAGCGCGACGTCGAGACCGAGGAGAAGCGCATCGACCTCGACTTCAAGGCGGTCAGCTTCGAGTACCTCGGCTACCTCGACGACGACGTGTTCTACAGCGACGACAAGTACAGCTACACCCGCGATGCGAAGGGCGGCGGGACCTTCGACTTGACGCTGTACGGCGAGTGGGACGACTACGGCTGGAGCGGGCCGGAGCAGGAGAAGGCGAGCGTGCAGGCGGCCTGGGACGGCGAGGGCAACGGCCGGGCGCGCGGCAGCATCCTCGAGGTCGACGGCGTCGGCGATTTGAAGCACGGCGACTTGTTTCTCGACGAGTGCCAGGGTAGCGACGGCTTCCTCACGTGGCGTTCGCTGAACGAGCCCTATGCGCTCGAAGCGCCCGGCTACGGCTTCGGCGACCCGAAGAGCTGCGTCATTTCGGAGAGCGCGCTCGACGGGCTCTGAGCGAGTGCGCCCGTGGCCCGGCCGGAGTCGGCGAGGACGGCGAATTCTCGCCGATCTCGCGGCCCGGCCTGGTCCTTTTGAAGGACGCAGTATACTGCCTCCACAGGTATGAGCGCGACGCGTCTCAAGAGTCTCGGCAAGCTGGCCGTCCTCATCGGCCTGCCCGTCGCCTTCGTCGTCGGCCTGTTCGGCGCCGGCGTCTACGTCGGCCACGGGCACCGGACGACGATCCTCTCGATCGAGCGCGACTGGCTCGGCCTCGACGTGACGGTCCCCGGCGAACCGAGCAAGCCCACGTCGGACACGACGAAGCCGGAACCTCCGAAGCCGGAGCCGCCGAAGCCGGAGCCGCCGAAGCCGGAGCCGACGACCACGCCCGAGCCCGCGAAGCCGGAGCCGACGACCACGCCCGAGCCGACGCCGAAGCCGGTCGAGACGCCGCCGAAGCCGGTCGAGACGCCGCCGCCGCCCGCGGCCGGCCTCCCGGTCGCGGTCGCCGAGCCGGCGCCGCTGCCCCCCGAGCTGCAGGCCCGCCTCGGCGAGCCGCTCAAGCTGCGCGTCAAGGTGGTGGTCGACGAGGAGGTGTTCGACCGCCGCAGCGACTGGATCGACTACGCCGAGCGCCACGTCCGCTGGGCCTCTCAGGTGCTGCTGCGCGAGCTCGGGGTCGAGCTCGAGCTGCGCGGGGTGGTCGCCTGGCCGACCGCCTGGTCTTCGGGACAGGTTGCCTTCGCCGACCTCGAGCGGGTCGGCAACGACGGCGCCGACCTGGTGCTCGGCCTCGGCGGCCGCAGCATCCGCACGCCCGTGCAGGCCGGCCCGACCACCGCCAAGCACCACGCGACCGCCGCGATCGCGTTCAGCTCAGACCCGACGTCGCCCGCGCCGCACCTCCGCAGCCTGCTGCGCGCGGTCACCCAGGCGATGGGCAGCGACCCTGTCGCCGTCGACGCCGACCCGATCGGATTCTCGGCCGAGGAGCGGCGGATCTTGCTCGAGCGCAAGCACCTGCCCTTCACCGCCGAAGTCGTCGAGGACGCCCCCCCGCAGCCGGCCGACGAGGCCGCGCCCGAAGGAGAGAACTGAGATGGCCGCCCCCGCCCGCGCCCCCCAGAACAGCCCCAAGCGGCAGGACCCCCCGGGCAACCAGCCCGCCAAGCGCGAGGAAGAAGAGGCGCCGCCGTCCCGCGTGGCGTGGTTCATCGGCTGGGTCGGCGTGCCGAGCCTCGTGTTCGGCGGGATCTTCGGCGGCGGCGTGCTGGTCGGCGCCCACTACCCCGACGGCTGGATCGCCTGGGCAGTCACCGGCCTCGCCGGCCTGCTCGGCGGCTGAGCTGGCGCGTCGCAATGGCGCGCGCCGTGAGCGGCGAGCCCGACCGCACAGGCGAGCGCTGATCGATCGGGGGACATGCTCGCAGGAGCATGTCCCTTTGCGCATGCTTTAAAGAGCATGTCCAAGGGGACAGGTTCGTCGGGACAGCCTCAGCAGGGGCCGAGGGTCCGGCCGGTCTCGACGACCATGGCCTCGCGGTAGCGCTGCAGCTCGGCCTCGATGTCCGCGGCGCTGCCGCCCCGGGCCTCGACGAGGCGGGTGGCGACCTCGCGGGCGACGCTGGCGCCGAGGCCCTCGTCGGTGAGGGCGAGGGGGATCCGCCTGCGCAGGATGTCTTCGAGGTGGACGGCACCCTCGTGGCTGATGGCGTGCTCGACCTCCGCCCAGCAGTACGGCAGGTCGTGGATGATGCGGGCGCCGAGCCGCGGGTCGGCCTGGACCTGCGCGTACAGCTGCCGCGCGAGCGGGCCGTGGCGTTGAGCGAGATCGCCCAGGCGAGGGTCGTGCAGCTCCTCGGCCGAGAGCGGCATGCCGGCCACCAGCGGGTAACGGTGGGTCTGGCAGCGGCCGATCCCGGCCGGGAGCTGGCCGCGTTGCCGCAAGCGGCGGACGACGCGGTCGACGGTCTCCTCGGCCATCGAGCGGTAGGTCGTCAGCTTGCCGCCGACCACGGCGATCACGCCCTCCGCGGTCTCGAGGATCCGGTGGCTGCGGGAGATCTCGGCCGTCGGGTCGCCGGAAGCGGCATGCTCGTCACGCACCAGCGGCCGCACGCCGGACCAGGCGCTGACGATGCGGCTCTGGCCGAGGTCCGCGCGCGGCAAGACCTTGCCGATCAGGGCGAACAGCTCGTCGGTGTCGGCCCCGGTGACGCCGGCGGCGGCCGGGTCGCCCTCGTAGGCGGTGTCGGTCGTGCCGAGGTAGGTCCGCGGACCCCAGGGCACGACGAACAAGATCCGGCGCTCCTGCTGCGCCTGGACGACGAGGGGCTGGCGGATCGGGATGTCGGCCGAGCGCAGGACGAGGTGGATGCCGCGCGAGAGGGCGAGCAAGTGGGCGCCGGCGACGCCGAGCAGCCGCTCCGACGTCCACGGCCCGGCGGCGACGACGACGCTGCGCGCGCGCACGCGGAGGCCCTCTTCGAGTTCGACGACCTGGACTTCGCCCTCGCGGCGGATCGCCACCACCGGCGCGTAGGTGAGGACCTGCGCGCCGTGGCGGCGGGCGTCCTGCAGCGTGGCGAGGGTGAGGCGGGCGTCGTCGGTGACCGCGTCCTCGTAGGTGACCGCGCCGCGGAGGCCCTCTTCGCGGAGCAGCGGCTCGAGCGCGCGGGCGGCGGCGGGGCGCAGCACGCGGTGGCCGTGGCTGCGGTAGAGGCTGAGGGCGTCGTAGAGCGACAGGCCGATCCGCAGTTTCCACAGCGGCAGGCGGTCGCCGCGGTAGGCCGGGAACAGGAAGCGCGCCGGTTGAACGATGTGCCCGGCGATCTTGTAGAGCAGCCGCCGCTCGCGCAGCGCCTCGTAGACGAGGCCGAGTTCGCCTTGCTCGAGGTAGCGGACGCCGCCGTGGATCAGGCGGCTCGAGCGCGAGGAGGTCCCGAAGGCCAGGTCACGCGCCTCGACGACGAGGACCCGCAGACCGCGGAGGGCGGCGTCGCGGGCGACCCCGGCGCCGGCGATCCCGGCCCCCACGACCACGAGGTCCCACGCGGGCTCGGCTCGGCCGCGCCCATCGGCGTCGGCTTGCCGCAAGCGGTCCCGAAGCGAGCGGATCTCGGACGGGCCCCACGGCGGGGGCGACTCTTGTACGGGCAGGATATCGGCGCGATGGTTGCGCCGCACGGCGGGCATTTGTGACACTCTGCCCAAGCCTACCGCGACCCCCCGGAGACCTCGATGGCCTCGTACACGCTCCACATCCAGTACGTCGACCGCCCAGCGGAGACCCGGACGATCTCCCAGCCCAAAGTCCTCATCGGCCGAGACGCCGGTGACATCGTCCTCCACGACACCCAGGTCTCGGGCCGCCACGCGGAGATCCTCTGGGACGGAGCGACCCTCCGCTTTACCGACCTCGGCTCCACCAACGGCAGCTTCCTACTCCAGGGCCAGCGCGTCGCCAACCTCGAGCTGACCCCGGGCATCGCCCTCCGCGTCGGCAACTCGCTCATCACCGTGCAGAGCATCGATGGGCTCGGCTCGAGCGGCGCCGGCAAGGGTCGCACCGTGATCGCCGCGCCGGGCATGGTCCCCGGCTTCCCCGCGCCGATGAAGCCGGCGGTGGCGCGCCCGCCCGGCCCGGTGATGCCGGCCCCGCCCGCGCCCGCCGGCGCGCCCCAGCCGGGGAATTTCGCCTTTGCGCCGACCGCGCAACACCAGGGGCCGCTGCTCCGGCCCGGGCCGGGGGGTCCCGCGCCGGGCGCTCCGGGTGGCTTCGCGGCCGCCCCGCCGCAGCCCGCGCCGTTCCCCGGCGGCGCGCCCGCGCCGTTCCCGGCCGCTGCGCCCGCGCCGTTCCCTGCGCCCACCCCGCCGGGAGGTTTCCCGGCCCAGCCGGCCACCGGAGGCTTCGGCGTGCCGCCCCAGCCGGGCGCCTTCGGGTCCCCGCCGCAGTCCGCGATCGCCACCCCGCCGCCGCAGGCAGTGTCGACGCCGATCTCCCAGCCGATGGCCGCGCCGCCGATGCCCGCGGGGCCGCCGGTGCTCGTGCCCGAGTCCGCGGTGCCCGACACGCCGCCGATGGGTGAGCCCGCGGCTGCGGCCGTCGGCCCGGCGGGCGACGACCTCGTCTCGCAGGTCAAGTTCATCCTCGGCGAGGGCTGGAAGGTGTTCCATCCCGTGGCCGCGCCCGCGGTCGCGACCGTCGGCGCGGTGCTGATCCCGATCGGCCTGCTCGCGCAGCTCGGCCTCCTGATCCTCCCGCTCAGCATCGCCGCCCTGCTGGCGACCTTGCTGTCGCTGGTGCAGCTCGCGGCGATGGTCATCCTCATGCCCGCGCTCGGCCGCTTCATGCTGAGCAGCTACCTCGGCCAGCCGATCTCGATCCAGGCGGCCGTGCAGGAGACGATCGCCAAGGTCGCCGACGTCGCCGTCAACTGTTTCGTCCCTGGCATCGTGCTCGGCGTGTTCGCGGCGCCGATTTACTACGTCGAGGACAAGAAGCTCGTCCCGGTGATCAAGCGCAACTTCGAACTGCTCAAGAAGGAGCTGGTGCCGATCCTCGCCGCGGTGTTCGGCGCTTCCCTGGCTGTCGGCATCGCCATGGCGATCGTCGGCGTGATCCTCGGGCTGTTGCCGCTCGGCGGCATCTTGAACAGCATCCTCGTCAACGGCGTGACCGCATTCGTGTTCGCGTTCTTCTCGGCGCTGAGCGTGTGGCTGTACTTCTGGGTCCGGCGCAAGCACGAGGGCGGCGACCCCGAGAGCGAGGCGCGCGCGCGCCTCGGTGCGGCCGCGGGCGTCCTCCCGAGCGCGTGAGCCTGCGCGTCGCCGGCGTGGCGGCGAGCTGAAGTGGCACCTGGCCTTTCCGCCAGGTGCCACTTCGTCTTCGCGCCCTCGTTCGCTCGTCGCGCGTGACGCATGCGCCACGTCACGCGGTTCGTTCGCGCCCGCTGCGCTGCGACTTGGCGCTCGTCTGCGGTCGGTTTACCCCAGCGCCGATCTCGCCTAGGCTTTGCCTCGCGCATGGACATGCCGACGCCCAGCAAGACCCTCCGCTTCGATCTCCGCGACCTGCCGCGGTTCCCGAGCCTGACCCCGGAGCTGCTGCGGCTGGCCTATCAGGAGATGCTGCTCGCTCGCTGCCACGTCGAGCGGGTGGTCCAGGAGTGCGCCAAGGGCACCATCAAGTTCGCCATCTGGGGCTCGGGCGAGGAGCTTCACGGGGCGGCGGAGGCGCTCGCGTTCGCCGACGTCGTCAACCCGGAGGCGTTCGGCATCTGCGCCCACTACCGCTCGGCTGGCCTTTTGGCCATGTGGTCGCGGCTGCGCGGCTACCCGGACTTCCACCTCGACCACATGCGCCAGCAGCTGTGCAAGTCGACCGACCCGTGGACGGGCGGGCGGCTGATGACGGCGCACTTCAACGACCTGCGCTTCAACACCTTGCCGGTGCAGAGCGCGCTCGGCATGCAGTTCGGCAAGGCCGTCGGCTACGCCCAGGGCCTGCGGCGCAAGGGCCACGACGACGGCCTGGTGGTCGCGGTCGTCGGCGACGGCACCACCGCCGAGAGCGACATGCACGAGGGCATGACGGGCGCCTCGATCTTGCGCTTGCCGGTCCTGCTGACGGTCACCGACAACAACGTCGCCATCAGCGTGCGGCCCGAGGACGGCCGCGGGATCCGCAGCTTCGAGCACTACGCCGCCGCCTTCGGCTTCGCCTACTTCGAGTGCGACGGCAACGACTTCCTCGGCTGCTACGAGACCGCCCGCGCGGCCGCGGAGTACTGCAAGGAGCAGCAGGCGCCGGCGCTGATGTGGGTCAAGAACCTGTCGCGCCTCAACAACCACAGCTCCGCGGCCGACTTCACGTTCGAGTTCGACAGCTACGACCCGCTGATCGACTTCGGCGAGGCGCTGGTGCAGGCGGGCGTGCTGGCGCCGCACGAGGTCCTGCGCCGCAACGCGGTCACCGAGGGCAAGGACTACTTCCGCCGCCACGACTGGGGCACCCTGGCCAAGGCGGCCGACGACTACGTGGTCGAGACGATGGCGATCTGCGCCACCGAGCCGGAGCCGAGCTACGAGTCTGTCCTCACGGACATCCGCGGCCCGTTCCCGGCCGTCGAGGAGGCGCCGCCGGAGAACCGGCCCACCGCGATCTCGATCAACGGCGCGATCCGCTCGGCGCTGCAGGCGATCCTCAAGGCCAACCCGATGTCGTGGGTGTACGGCCAGGACGTCGGCAAGAAGGGCGGCGTGATGGTGGCCACCAAGGGCCTCTACGAGCGCTTCCCCGACCAGATCCGCGACGCGCCGATCAACGAGCCGCTGATCCTCGGCACCGCGTTCGGGTTCGCCCTGCACAAGGGCGCCACCGCGATCCCGGAGATCCAGTTCTCCGACTACTCGCTCAACACGCTGCACTGGCTGGTGCTGCTCGGCAACCAGCGCTGGCAGTCGGCGGGCACGGTCGACGTCAACGTCATCTTGCGCCTGCCGGTCGAGCCGCTGCACGGCGGGTCGGTCTACCACTCGATGTGCATGGAGGGCTTCTACGCCTCGATCCCCGGCATCACGATCGTCGCGCCGACGACCTCGCGGGACATGTACGGCCTGCTGCGCAGCGCGGCCGAGTACCCGGGGCCGGTGCTGGTGTTCGAGTCGAAGGGCCTCTACCGCATGACCCTGGGCGACGCGTTCCCCGGCGAGCCGACCGACCCCAAGGAGATCGCGGCGCTCAAGCGCAGCATCGGCTTCGGCGGCCACATCCCCGACCTGCCCGACGACTTCCGCGTGCCGCTCGGCAAGGCCGCGCTGCGCCGCCCGGGCAAGGACATCACCGTCGTCACCTGGGGCCGCTGCACCCTGTTCTGCAACGAGGCGGTGCAGAAGCTCGCGGCCGAGGGCGTCGACGTCGAGCTCCTCGACCTGCGCACCATCGTGCCGTACGACAGCGAGGCCGTGCTGGCCAGCGTGCGCAAGACCGGCCGCCTGCTGGTCGTCCACGAGGACCGCGTGTTCGCCAGCCTGGGCCGTGAGATCCAGGGCGCGGTGCAGGAGGCGATGGCCGGCGAGAACGTGATCACCCGCGTGCTCGGCCAGGACCCCAGCCCCGGCATCCCGTCGCCGATCGAGATCGAGGAGCAGATCGTGGTCAGCCCCGAGAAGGTCCACGCGGCTGTCCTCGAGGTCATGTCGATCCGCCGGGCCAAGGCGGCCGCCGACACGGCCGCGCCCGCCCGGCCGGCGCGCGGCAGCGCCGACGTGTTCGCGCGCCCGCAGATCTTGTGGACGCCGAGCCGTAACTCGGTCACCTGATGCACGAAGCGGCGGTCCTCGACGAGCTCAAGGTCGGCGGTCTCACCCTGCGCGGGATCACCCGCGGCGGGATCGAGACCTGTCTCATGGTACCTGAACTCGGGGTCATGTTCGACGTCGGCATGTGCCCGCCCGGCGCGCTCAAGTACGACACGATCCTGGTCTCGCACGGGCACGCCGACCACCTCGGCGGCGTCGGCTACCTGGTGTCGCAGCGCCAGCTGATGCGCGCGCCGCCGCCGGCGATCCACGTGCCGCAGGAGGTCCACGCGCCGCTGACGGCGATCCTCCGCGGCTGGGCCGAGATCGAGGGCTTCGACCTGCAGTGGCAGCTGCACGGGCACGCGCCCGGCGACCGCTTCCCGCTCGGGGGCGGGCTGGCCCGCGGGTGCGCGGCGCACTGCCTGCGCACGACCCACCGGGTGCCCTCGCTCGGGTGGATCGTCGAGCGCACCACCAGCCGCCTGAAGCCGGAGTACGTCGGCCTGCCGGGGCCGGAGATCGCGGCGCTGCGGAGGAGCGGCGTCGACGTGCTCGACGCCCACACCGAGCCGCTGATCTGCGTCAGCGGCGACACCCAGATCGAGTTCTTCCAGCAGCACGAGCTGGTGCGCCGCTGCCGGGTGCTGGTCCACGAGGTCACGAGCTGGACCGACGAGCGCGACGTGGAGCAGACGCGCCGGTGGGGCCACACGCACCTCGACGAGCTGGTCGCCGAGTCGGAGCGGTTCACCGGCGAGGCGCTGGTGCTGGTCCACCGCAGCATGCGCCACAGCCGGGCCGAGGCCGAGCGGCTGGCGCGCGAGCGCTTCCCCGCGGGCGTGCGCGACCGCGTGTTCGTGTTCGGCAACTGAATTCAGGGACAGGGAGCAAGGGACATGGCCGAAGGGACACATGATGACGGCGCCGCCGACGTCCTGATCCTCGGGGCCAGCTTCGCGGGCATCGAGCTGGTCCACAAGCTGCGCCGCAGCGCGCGCGGGCGGGGCCTGAAGATCACCGTGGTCGACCGCCAGGCCGAGCACCCGTACATCCCGCTGGTGCAGGAGCGGCTGGTCGGGCGGCTCGACCCGGCGACGTCGGTGCTGCCGACGCGGCGCAGCGTCGAGCAGAAGGCCGCCGCGCGCTACGTGGTCGGCGACGTCGTCGAGCTCGACCCCGACCGCAAGGAGGTCGTGCTGGCCTCGGGCGAGCGGCTGCGCGGGCGCTTCATCGTCGTCGCGCTCGGCTCGGTGCTGGCGCCGCCGGCCGGCATCGAGGGCGCGGAGCGGTTCGTCGACTACAAGTTCGAGGGCGAGTTCGCCAGCGCGGCCGAGCGCCTGGCGGCCCTGCTGGGCCCGGGCGGCGAGTCGACCCGGCGGGTGAGCAGCGGCGACGGCCCTTACCGCGAGGGCGAGGCCAGCGGACCGGCCGGCGAGCGCCCGACGATCGTCGTCGCCGGCGGCGGGATCTCCGGCGTCGAGCTCGCCGGCGACCTCGGCCGCCTCGCGCGCGTCAGGCCGGCCGGCTGGCGCGCGCCGAAGGTCACCCTGATCCACTCGGGCCCGCGCCTGCTGCCGCACCTGTGCGAGCGCGCGGGTCGCAAGGCCGAGCAACACCTGCGGGCCCAGGGCGTCGAGCTGCGGCTGAACACCCGGCTGACGCGTCTGGCCGCCGGGACAGCTGGGGTGCGCCCGGTCGGGCCCGGCGGGGATGCGCTAGATGTCCCTTGCGACATGGCCTTTTGGTCCGGTGGTGTGCGGCCGGCGCCCGTGCTGGCCCGGCTGCCGCTGCCGCGCACCGCTGCCGGCTGGCTGGCGGTGGGGCCGACCCTGCAGTGCTTCGCCACGCCGAAGCCGACCCGGCCGGACATCTTCGCCATCGGCGACGCGGCGCGGGTGCAGAGCGCCGCCGGCGAGTGGCCGACGATGCAGCGGGCGATCGAGTGCCTGTGGCAGGCCTGGCTCACCGCGGACAACCTGACGCGGCTGGCCCGCGAGGCGCCCGAGTACCCGCACGGGGTGCCGCCGCTGCGGCCGCACACGCTGCGCGAGGATTTTCCGCATGGCGTCAGCATCGGCGACAAGTCGCTGGTCGTGTACGGCCGGCTGGTGGTCGACCTCGCGGCGGTGAACATCTGGTTCCGCCGGTTCTTGATGCACCAATACATCCGCCGCTACCGCTGAGGGGGGTAGCGACATGCTCCTCGGGGCATGTCCGAACGACCATATCGTCACGGCGGGAGAGCGCCGCCGATCCGCGTCCGACGCGGAAGGCGAGGTTCGGTGGTACGGTCGCCGGGATGGAGAGAGCGCCCGTGAGCGCGGAGATTCGCGCGGCGGCCGGCTGGCTGAGCCTCGTGCTGGCGTGCGCGCGCGCAGGTGAGCCTGCGCGCACCGAGGCGCCGCCGACCGAGGCGCGGCTGGAGAGGACGACGGAGAGCGTCGAGCCGGTCGGCGTCGACCCGTCGATGCTGGTCAGCGCCGAGCTCGCCCCGGGCGACGCCGAGGCGAAGTGCCACGCGCCGTCCTACCTCGAGCGCTGCCTGCAGGCGCGCGCGCATCCGCAGGTGCGCTTCACCTGGTCCCTCGTGTTCGACGAGTACTGGACGGACGAGCGCGGCGATCAGGTCGCGTACACCGAGGCCGAGAAGCTGGCGCGGCGGCAGCGGGTGATGGACCGCTTGCAGGCCGACGGGGCGCGGGAGATCCACACCTACTCCTGGCTATGGAGCGTGCTGGTGGTGGCGACCCATCCGCAAGTGCGCGGGGCGATGGCGCTGCCGGAGGTCAGCATGGTCGAGGTGAGCTGCGCCGACGACGACCGCGAGTTCTGCGACTGCAGGCGCCTGCGGGTCGAACAGTGCCGGGCGCACGCGTTCTGCGGCGAGATCCATGGGTATCCGAACTGCCGTGAGCCTCTGACCCTCGCGGGCTGCACGCGCGCCGAGCTGTGCACCGACTCGATGAGCCGCGCTCGCGACCCGCGCGGCGTGATGTGGCAGTTCCGCAGCGGCTGCTACCCTGACCAGCCGGGCTGGGAGCCGCTCGGCTCGGCGATCGATAGGGTCACGGGCGAGCCGCGTTGCCCGGGCGGCTGAGCGCGGTGCCGCGTGACATGTCCTTGGGCATCATGAAGGTGCCCATCCACGTGAACAGGCATGTGCGGCCATGTCCTTCGGGTCATGTCACGCCGAACTGCATGTCCTCGGACACGAGGGGGCGATGGAGGCCAGCGCGGACCGGGTGGCCCGCGCACGGCGATTCGCAGGGGAGACCGGCGAATCTACGCAAAACTGCGATCAAGAGGCGTCGAGACCTCGCGCGTGCCGACAATCGCGAAAAGTGGCGGATGGCGCGGCGCGAACGACGAATGCGGTGTCGCCCGGAGGCCGCGGCGCGGCGTCACGAACCGGCGCTCTACCGGGGTTTTACGGCCCTTTCGTGAGCGTTGCACGATTGCTCGCAATCAGCGGCGCCGCTAGACGTGGCCACATGCAGCGGTCTGCCCTCTTTCTCCTTGTCTTCACAATCGCGTGCAACGGCGGCGGGACGTCGTCGGGCACGGACGGCGACACCGGCTCTTCCACCGGAACAGGCACCGGCGCCAGCACCGGCAGCACCACCGGGGACGACCCGACGACGAGCACCTCGACGTCGACGGGGACGAGCAGTGCCTCGACCACGACGAGCGAAGGACCGACCAGCGAGGGCGGGCCGACCTCGACCACGACGAGCACGACCGGCGTCGACACGACCGGCGTCGACACGACCGAGGGCACCACCGACGAGCCGGGCGACGCGATCTACGATCCGGCCGAGGACGGACCGTGGCAGTTCGAGGAGCTCACGGGCGAGATCGACGTCGACGGCGCGGCGATCGGGGTGACCGCTTACTATCCGACCGGTGGGCCCGAGGCCGGCCCCTATCCGGTGGTGACGCTCGCGCACGGCTTCAACCTGCCGCCGACGCAGTACACGAGCTACGCCACCCGCCTCGCCTCGCACGGCTACGTCGTCCTCAACGTCGACCACGCCGGCTACATCTTCGGCACCGTCGACCACGTCGCCAACGCCAAGCAGGTGCTCGCCGCGCTCGACTGGGCGGCAGAGCATCCTGTCCTCGGGGACATCTCCGACGTGAACAACGTCGGCGCCACCGGTCACTCCCTGGGCGGCAAGATCTCCGTGCTCGCCGCCATGTACGACGCCCGCGTCAAGGCCTCCCTCACCCTCGACCCGGTCGACGGCGCCAACATGTGCCCGAACATGCAGGCGTGCCCCGACGCCAGCGCGATGCTGCCGATCGCCATCCCGCTCGGCTTCCTCGGCGAGACCCTCGACACCGCCGGCTTCATGGCCTGCGCGCCGGCGGCCGAGAATTTCACGACGTTCTACGCCGAGGCCAGCGCCCCTGCGCTGCAGGTCACGATCAACGGCGCCAATCACATGAGCTTCCTCGACGACGTGGCGTCGTGCGGGATCACCTGCTCGTTCTGCCAGCAGCCCACGCTCGACAACGCCGTCGTCAACGAGCTCGCGCGCGCCTACGTGGTCGCCTACTACGGGCGATGGCTGCGCGACGAGCCCGGCTACGACACCTATCTGACCGGGGCCGAGGCGCAGCAGCGCTACGTCGACATGGGACTGGTGACGATCGCGGAGAAGTGACCTGCCTGCGAGCCGAGCCGTGCCCCTGCGGGCATGTCCGGGACGATCGCGTCGGGGCGATGGGGAGCGCCGCCGATCCGCGTCCGACGCGGGCCGCGGGGTCCGGTGGTACGGTCGTCGGGATGGGGAGAGCGCTCGTGAGGCCGGAGGTGCGCGCGGCGGTCGGCTGGCTGGGCCTCGCGCTGGCGTGCGCGCGCACGGGCGAGCCCCCGCGCACCGAGGCGCCGCCGACCGGGGCGCCGTCGGAGGGAAAGACGGAGATCGTCGAGCCGGTCGGCGTCGATCCGTCGCTGCTGGTCAGCGCCGAGCTCGCGCCGGGCGACGTCGAGGAGAAGTGCCACGCGCCCCACTACCTCGCGCGTTGCCTGCAGGCGCGCGCGCACCCGCAGGTGCGCTTCGCATGGACCCTCGTGCTCGACGAGTACCGGACGGACGAGCGCGGCGACCAGGTCGAGTACACCGAGGCCGAGAAGCTGGCGCGGCGGGAGCGGGTGATGGTCCGCCTGCGGGCCCACGGGGCGGGGGAGATCTACATCGACTCCTCGCTGTGGAGCGTGCGGGTGGTGGCGACCCATCCGCAGGTGCGCGAGGCGATGGGGCTGCCGCACGTTCGCATGGTCTCGGTGAGCTGCGCCGAGGACGACCGCGAGTTCTGCGACTGCGGGCGCCTGCGGGTCGATCAGTGCCCGGCGCACGCGTTCTGCAGCGACGTGATCGGGCGGCCGAATTGCCACGGGCCCCTGACGCTGGCCGGCTGCACGCGCTTCGAGACGTGCACCGACTCGATGGGCCGAGCCCGCGACCCGCGCGGCGTGCTGTGGCAGTTCCACAGCGGCTGCTACCCCGACCAGCCGGGCTGGAAGCCGTACGGCTCCGCGATCGACATGACCACCGGCGAGCCGCGCTGTCCGGGCGGCTGAGCGCGCGCTGGAATAGATGTCCTCCAGGACATGACGAAAGGGACCTGTCCAGCCGGACAGGCCCCTTCGCACATGCGCTTCGGGTCAGGTCCCGCTGAACTGCACGTCCTCGAACACGAGGGTGGGGGCGCGCAGGCTCGAGTACGGGTAGGGGTCGTCGCCGAGGAGGGCGAGCTTGGCGAACAGGGCGGCGAGGTTGCCGGTGACGTTCATCTCGCCGATCGGGGCGCCGATCTTGCCGCCCTTGATCTGGTGGCCGCGGAGGCCGAGCGAGAAGTCGCCGGTGGTCGCGTCGCTGTTGCCGCCGAGCCAGGAGGTGACGTAGATGCCGTCCTGGACGTCGGCGATGAGGGCCGCCAGCGACTTGTTGCCGAGGGCGAGCACGCGGTTGCTGGCCGAGCCGGTGGTCGGGGCCATGCCGAGCTTTTTGCCGTAATAGGTGTCGACGTAGTAGTTGCGGACCACGCCGGCCTCGATCAGCGGCATGCGCTTGGCCGAGATGCCCTCGCCGTCGAAGTGGCGCGAGCTCAGGCCGCGCGGCACCAGCGGGTCGTCGGTGATCGTCAGCTTGTCGCCGAACACCTTCTGGCCCTGCTTGCCGGCCAGGTAGGAGCGACCCTGCTGGATCGACGCGGCCGACAGCGGCGACAGGGCGCGCGAGATCAGCGACACCGCGGCCTCGGGGTCGACCACCATCGTCGTGCGCACCGTCGGGCCCTTGGTGCTGCCGAGGCGGTCGATGGTCCGCTTCAGCGCCAGCGCGGCCACGGCCGCCGGCTCGGGCAGGCCGGCGAGGAAGCGGCCGACGGCGTGGGCCGAGCCCTCGGGGCGCTTGTCCTCGCCCTCGCGCACCGTCGCGGTGCAGGAGTAGCCGACGTAGCTGCCGTCCCAGGTGCCGTCGAAGCCGTTGCTGCTGGCGGCGGCGCCCTGCGACTCGCCGCTGAACAGGTTGCTCTCGGCCGAGATGACGCGCGAGTCGCTGTGGGCCTTGGCGTCCATCTCGGCGCACCAGGCCTCGCGCTGCTCGCGGGTCAGCTTGGCGACGGACGGGTCGACGCGCTCGAGGTCGGCTGTGGGGCGGCCCTTGAACAGCGCGGGGTCGGGGATCACGCGGAAGGGGTCGGGCTGCAGCACGCGGGTGAGCGCGACCGCCTCCTTGATGAAGCCGGCCAGGCGGTCGGGGCGGAGGTCGGTGGTGCTGTGCGACGAGTAGCGGCCGTCGACGTAGAGGCTGATGCCGAGGCCGCGGGAGGTGCTCTCCTCGACCTTCTCGACCTTGCCGTCGCGGTAGACGAGGGACACCGAGCGGTCGCGCGAGACGGCGGCCCAGGCGTCCTGGGCACCTGCCTTCTTGGCCAGGTCGATGGCGGTGCGGGCGCTTTGGATCAGGTCAGACATTCTCGCCTCCGACGGTCATCTTCGAGACCAGGGTGGTGGGCAGGCCCTGCGACACCGGCACGCTCTGGCCGTCCTTGCCGCAGGTCCAGCCCCCGAAGTCGAGCTTGCAGTCGTTGGCCACCATGGTGACGTTGCGCAGCGCCTCGGGGCCGTTGCCGATGATGTTGATGTCCTTGATCGGGGCGGTGATCTTGCCGTCCTCGATGAGCCAGCCGTTCTTGATGTAGAAGGTGAAGTCGCCGGCGCCGATCTGGACCTGACCGTTGGTGAAGGTCTCGGCGATGATGCCCTTCTTGACCGAGGCGATGATCTCCTCGCGCGTGTGCGGGCCGTTCTCCATGTACGTGCTGCGCATGCGCGGCATCGGCGAGTGGCGGAACGACTCGCGCCGGCCCGAGCCGGTCGCCTTCACCTTGTAGTGCTTGGCGCTGATGCTGTCGTGCAGGTACGACGCCATCACGCCGTGGTCGACGAGGACGGTCTTCTCGACCGGGTTGCCCTCGTCGTCGACGTTGAGCGCGCCGCGCTCGCCCGCCTGGGTCGCGTCGTCGACGATCGTGACGAAGTCCGGCGCGACCTTCTTGCCGATCATGCTGGCGTAGATGCTGGTGTTCTTGCGGTTGAAGTCGGCCTCCATGCCGTGGCCGATGGCCTCGTGCAGGAGGATGCCGCTGGCGCCTGCCGCCAGCACCACCGGCATCTCGCCGGCCGGCGGGCGCTTGGCGTCGAACAGCACCATCGTGCGCGACACGGCCTCCTTGGCCAGGAACTCGAGGCGCTCGTCGGTGTACCAGTCGAAGCCGTGGCGCCCGGCCAGGTTGGCGCTGTTGCTCTGGGTGACGTCGCCCTTCTTGGCGGTCAGCATGCACCACAGGCGCGTCATCGGTCGCACGTCGGTGTGGACGTTGCCGTGCATGTCGGCGATGAGGACCAACTCCTCGCCGTCGGCCCAGCTGACCGTGACCTTGTGGATCGACGGGTCGGCCTTGCGCGCGAGCGCGGCCAGGTGCTCGATGCGCGGCAGCTTCTGCACCGTCTGCACCTCGGCCCACGGCTGGCTCAGCGTGTAGAAGTTGGTCGACCGCGAGCGCTGCTTGAACTCGACCGGAGCGTGCGCCGCGCCGCTGTGGGCGATGCCCGCCGCCGTGCGCGCCGCCGCCAGCATCGCCTCGAGGGACAGGTCCTCGGTGAACGCGTAGCCGGTCTGGTCGCCGACCACCACCCGCAGGCCGACGCCCTGGTCGATCGACGAGCTTGCGCGGCTGATGATGCCGTCCTCCATCGTGATCGAGTTGTCGCGGCTGTACTGGAAGTAGAGGTCGGCAGCGTCGGCGCCGCGCGCGGTCAGTTCGGTCATGACGCGCGCGATCGTGGGCTTGTCGACGGAGAACCACCCGAGGTGGTCGGCGAGGGGGGCTTGTTCACCGGGGATCATGGTGGTGCTCCCGGCCTTTGTGGTCCCTCGGCAGCCGCCGAGCAAGCCCGGGAGCCCGAGGCCGAGGGTAGAGACGGCCGCGAACGAGCGGCGAGATAGGGTCTGAGACATGAAGGGCTCCGCGTGGTGCTGGCGTGCTTGGAAACGAGAAATGGGCGTGAGGTTTCGCCGCGATACAAGGATGTGGCCGGTCGGCAGGAATCACTCGCCCCAGTGCCGCGCGACCCGGCTGTCGACGACGATCGGCACCGAAGTCACGACCTCGGCCATGGCCTCCTGCATGACCCGCTGGACCAGCGCCCGGGCCGCCTCGCCGTGCTCTTCGGGGACCTCGGCCAGGTACTCGTCGTGGACGCAGAGGATCCCCCGGCCGCCGAGCTCGGCGAGCGCCGGATGCAAGGCGACCATGGCCTTCTTGAAGCCCTCGGCGGCGGTGCCCTGCACGGGGATGTTGAGGGCGGCGTTGAAGCTGAACTTGCCGGCGAGGAAGCGCTTGCGCCGGCCGAGCGCGGTGCGGACGGTCAGGTCTTCGCGGGCGCTGCGGGGCTGCAGGGCCGAGACCTTGCGGTGCCAGGCGGCGACGCCGGGGAAGGTGGCGAAGAAGGCCTCGCGGGCGCGCTCGGCGGCGGCGAGGTCGAGGGTGAGGCCGTAGCTGGCCTCGGCGTACTCCTGGAAGCGGCGCGCGCCCATGCCGAACAGGAAGCCGAAGTTGACGGCCTTGGCGAGCTTGCGCTCGTGGGCGGTGACCTCGGCCTCGGGCTTGCGCGCGAGGGTCGCCGCGGTCGCGCGGTGCGGGTCGCGGCCGGCGTGGAACACCTCCCGCATGGCCGCGCACGGCGCCAGGTGGGCCGCCACGCGTAGCTCGATCTGCGCGTAGTCGGCGATCACCAGCACGTTGCCAGGCTCGGCGCGGAAGCACGAGCGCAGGCCCGGGGCGGTGTGCTCCGAGGGCACCTGCTGCAGGTTGGGCTGGCTGCAGGCGAACCGGCCCGAGTCGGTCGCCAGCGGGTGCAGGTGCGGGCGCATGCGGCCGTCGTCGCCGAGGTGCTCGCGCGGCCAGTGGGCGTAGGTCGAGACCAGCTTCTCGAGCTGGGCCTTGCGCTCCGGCGCCTCGGTGACCTGCAGCTCGGCGCGCCAGCCGTCGGCGATGGTGTTCCAGCGCGGGCCGTCGACGCTGACGCCGGCGGCCTCCATGGCGACCACCGCGGGCAGCAGCTTGCACTCGAGCTCGTAGGCCCGCGACATGCCGCGGGCCCGCAGCTCGGGGGTGAGGACGCGCAGCAGCGGGGGCGCGGCGGCGGCGGCGGCGGCGACGACCTCGAGTCGCGACCAGGCCGGAAGGACCTGTCCCGAGAGCCATTCGCCGGGCAGGCCGGCGCCGAGGTGGCGGCGAGCCAGCGCGGCGATCTCGAGCTCGTCGTGACGGGCGACGACGCCCTCGGCCAGCAGGGTGGCCGCGGTGCGCGTGCAGCCGACCCGCGCGACCGGCAGGCCGAGGCCGGCGAGGGCGGTGAGGTGGAAGTGGGCGTCGGGGAAGACGACGTAGGGCGCGTGCGGGCCGGCGAGCACCGGCACGAGCTGCAGCAGGTCGGACGGCGAGAAGCAGTTGCAGTGGACGACGAAGGTGCGGCCCTCGGCCGCGAGGGCGAGCAGGTCGACGCGGACGCGCCGCGGGTCGCTGGCGGACTCGCGCGGCGCGTCGGGGTGCGGCGCGGCGAGGACGACCGCGACGCCGAGCACGGGGCTGCCGGCGAGCGAGTCGACTGCGCGGCGCAGACCCGCGGCGTCGAGCACGTCCTCGCTGGCGTTCGCAGTCACGGCCCGCCAGTGTAGCGCGAGCGCGCCCGCGCTTCGACGGCGGGCCGGTGCGGCAGCGAGGACGAGAGGCTGGGCCGGTCGGCGATCGCGCGACGCGGGCGGCGAGCCCGGTGAGGACGCGAGTTTGGTGGGCGGAGTTCGTGAGGTCGCAGAGGGCCGGACTGCGGACGAAGCGAGGACGCGATCTCGCAGCGCTCGAAGTTCTTGGGCCCGGATGGTTCAGAGATCTCGGAGCGAGAGCGAGGTCGTGTCGGAGCGTGAGGACCGAGCGAGGTCCGCGAGGTCGGAGGGCTTACACAAGTCTCGGCGCGAGAACCTCGAGAGCGCGAGGTCCCGTCGCTAGTTCGGAGGAGCGCGGAGTGACTGCGCCCGCGTCACTCCGCGGCGCGGAGCTCAGGGCATCGGCGGGGGCATCATGCCGCCGCCGCCCATGCCGCCGCCCTGGGTCTGGCACGACTGCTGGTCGAGCGACGCGCGGATGGCGATGACCTTCGACGCCAGCATGGCGCCGTCGGGCATGCGAGCGACGGTGAGGAGGTAGTTGGTCTTGTCGTCCTCGCCGCCGATGATGTTGTCGGTCTCGTTGGTGGTGTCGGGCTGGCCGAACTCGCTGTAATCGGCGTGGCCGGCGAAGATCTCGGCGTTGAGGTCGTCGCCGAAGAACAGCTGCGAGGTCGCGTGCAGCGCGTCGTCGATGTACACGCGGAAGTGGATGTGGACCGCGCGGCCGCCATACCAGCCGGGGAAGCAGGTATCGAAGTCGACGCGGCCGTCGCTGCCGGTCGTCTGCGTGCCGCGGAAGTAGAGGTGGTTCTCCGCTTCGGGGTCGTCGCCGTAGCAGAACGCCCCGCTCGGCGTCACGCCCGAGTACACGCCCGTGCGCTGGGTGTGCCAGATCTCCACCTTCGCGTTCGCCAGCGGCTCGCACGTGTCCGCGGCCACCACGAGCAGCGCGAGGCGGACCGGCAGGCCCGCCCAGCCCTCGCTCACGTCCTGGCGCTCGATCGTGTCGGCGGTGCAGGGGCCCGCGGTGGTCTCGCACATCAGGACGCACTCCGTGACGCCGTCGGCGAACGGGTCGGGGTAGCAGTGCTTCATCGTCATCGCCGCGGTGCCGCCGGTGGCCCACGCGGTCGCGTTGCCGCACGCGGCGCCGGTGGTATCGCCCGTGGTGGCGTCGCCGGTGGTGCTGGCGTCGCCGGTGGTCGGACTCGTCGACGTCGGGCCGGTGGTCGAGTCGGTGCCGCCGGTGGTGCTGCTGGTGTCGCCGTCGGTGGTGCCCGTGGTGGTGCCGGTGGTGGTGTCGGTGTCGCCGCCGTTCGAGTCGCCGCAAGCGACCAGGACCGCCGCTGCGGCGCCGCCGAGGGCGCCGAGCGCGAATTCGCGCCGTGTCGGACGTCGAAGAATGGAATGCGCTGTCATGGTGTTCGCTCCCTCGTCTGGAACCGTAGGCGACGGATCTTAAGCAAATGTTGCAGCTCGTGGGTGAACACCAACTGAAGTCGTGCAGGCGGCTCACGTGGCGCGGCGTTGCGCGGGGCGGGCGGATCGAGAATCACTGAAGGCGTGGCGGAGCGCGTGCTGGTCATCGAGGACGACCGCGAGCTGGGGCGGCAGATCGTGCTGCACCTGCGCCGCGCCGGCTACGAGCCGACGTGGTGGACGGAGGGGCGGGCGATCGCCCCCGAGGACGCGGCCGGGCTGGCGCTGGTGATCCTCGATCTGATGCTGCCCGGCACGCACGGGCTCGACATCCTCCGCGACCTGCGAGCGCGCGCCGACGTGCCGGTGCTGGTGCTGAGCGCCCGCGCCGACACGATGGACAAGGTCGGCGCGCTCAAGCTCGGGGCCGACGACTACATGACCAAGCCGTTCTGGCCGGAGGAGCTGGTCGAGCGGGTGCGGGCGCGGCTGCGCCGGCCGGCGCTGCAGCGCGACGACACGCTGACGGTCGGGGCGCTGACGATCGACCGGGCGCGGCGGGTGGTGCAGGTGCGCGGGCGGGCGGTCGAATTGACGCGGGTGGAATTCGACTTCCTGGCGGCGCTGGCCCGCCGTCCGGGGGCAGCGCTGACCCGCGCGTGGCTGGCCGAGCACGTGCTGGGCCCCGACCGCGAGGGCAGCGAGCGCACGCTCGACGTGCACGCGTCGCGCCTGCGCAAGAAGCTGGCGCCGGAGGAGTGCATCGAGACGGTGTGGGGCATCGGCTATCGCCTGCGCACGGAGCCGGCGCCGTGAACCTGCGGCTGCGCCTGGCGCTGACGACGATCGCGGTGACCATCCCGATGGTCGTCGTGCTGGTGCTGTTCGACGCGGTGGCCCGCCATCGCGCGGCCGAGGAGGCGCTGGTCGGCTACACGCTGACGCGCATGCAGGAGCCCGGCGGACGCGATCGCTGCGAAGCAGATCCCGCGCACTGGGGCGGAGAGCTGCCGCCGGGGCGCGGGCCTCCGCAGCGGGAGGGGCGAGAGCCGGGCGAGGCGAGTGACTTGCGAGAGCGCCAGGGCGAGGGGCGCGAGCGGGGCGAGCCGCGGGGGCGTCCGCCGCCGCTGGACGACGGGCGGCCGCGGGGGCGGCCGGCGGTGCTGTTCGCGTACGACGCGGCGCTGCGGTCGGCCAACCCGGCGGCGCCGGCTCTCGGCGAGCCGCTGGTGGCGGCGATCGCGACTTCGGAGGTTGCGACCTGGCCGCGCTCGTGGGTGCGGTCGTGGGTGAGCGCGGAGGTCGAGGTGCTGGTGCGCATGCCGTGGGACTCGGGGCCGTGCGCGCGGGTGCTGGCGCAGGGCAGCACGGTGCCCGGCTGGCTCGGTGCGGTGCTGCCGCCGACGCGGATCTGGCTGACGCCGCTGGTGGCGCTGTTCGCCGCGGTGCTGCTGGCGATGGGCCCGATCGTCGGACGGATCCGCCGCCTCACCGAGGCTGTGCGGCGCTCGGCGTCGGCCGGCTACGCGAGCGCGGTGCCGATCGACGGCGACGACGAGGTCGGCCAGCTCGCGCGCGCCTTCGAGGCGGCGGGCCGCGAGGTGCGGGCGCAGCTGGCCGCGAAGGACCGCCGCGAGGCGGCGCTGCGCGAGTTCCTGGCCAACACCACGCACGACGTGATGATCCCGCTGACGGTGTTGCAGGGGCACCTGAGCGAGCTGATCGAGGGCGCGAGCGCGGGTGCGGCGGTCGATCGCGGGGCGCTGGTGGCGGCGATGGGGGAGGCGCACTACATCGCCGCGATCGTGCACAACCTGGCGGTCATGGCGAAGATCGACGCCGACGCGCCGCGGCTGCACCGCGAGCCGGTGGCGATGGGCGTGCTGGTGGAACGAGTGCTGGCGCGTCACCGGCCGATCGCGCGGCGGCTGCAGGTCGAGCTCGACGGCGCGGTGCCCGAGTCGCCGCTGCACGTCGACGCCGATGTCACATTGCTCGAGCAGGCGGTCAGCAACGTGGTCTACAACGCGATCCGCCACAACCGCGCGGGCGGGCACGTGGCGGTGCTGCTCGAAGGTATCGCCGGCGACAGGTTCCGTTTGCGGGTGGTCGACGACGGCCCCGGCGTGCCCGCGGACGAGCTGGCGCAGCTCGTCGAACGCGGGTTTCGCAGCGACGCCGCGCGCACGCGGGCGCCCGACGGACAGGGGCTCGGGCTGCACATCGCGGCCCGCGTCGCCGCGCTGCACGGCCTCGAGCTGGTGTTCGACAGTCCGCCGGGCGGCGGGCTGCAGGTCGATTTTATCGGTCCTCGCGTATGCGCAGAGGTTGCTGATTCCACGCAGGAGGCGCACTTGTGAGCTAGATCCCGGCGTGTGCGCCGTTGCGCTTGTGGACAGGTGTGCGGGCCCCTCGCGCGTGGCGAAGCTCGCAGCGAAGGCCGCGAGTTGGGCGCGATTGCGGCGAAGATCCGCGCCTCTGTGCCCCCGAGCAGGGTTTTCGACTACACCTTGACCGCTATGGAGAGCAGCGTGACGAGCCCGATCAAATTGCCCGTGGTGACGACCACGGCGGCCACCGGCGGCGAGCCGGTGCCGGCACTCAAACCGCCGGTGGACCCGGCCACGCTCGTCCACCGGACGCTACTCGGCGGCGATTTTTGGCGCAAGATCCCCGCGTATCGCGACATCGACGAGGCCACTTTCCTCGACCACAAGTGGCAGGCCAAGCACACCATCACGCGGCCCGACAAGCTGCTCGAGGCGGTGCAGGAGCTGGCCTCGCCGGAGTTCATCGCCGACGTGCGCGACGGGTTCCACCGCTCGCCGATGAGCCTGCGGGTGTCGCCGTATCTGCTGAGCCTCGTCGACTGGTCGAATCCGGTGGCTGACCCGCTGCGGCGGCAGTTCATTCCGATGGGCTCGCGCCTCCTGCCCGACCACCCCAAGCTCGACCTCGACTCGCTGCACGAGCAGGCCGACGCGCCGGTGGCGGGGCTGACCCACCGCTACCCCGACAAGGCGCTGTTCCTGGCGCTCGACACCTGCCCGGTGTACTGCCGGTTCTGTACGCGCAGCTACGCGGTCGGCATCGACACCGACCAGGTCGAGAAGGTGCACCTGCGGCCGACGCAGGACCGCTGGGAGCGGGCCTTCGCGTACGTGGCGTCGCGGCCGGAGCTCGAGGACATCGTCATCAGCGGCGGCGACGCGTACAACCTGCGGGCCGAGCACATCGAGGCGATCGGCAACCGCTTGCTGGACATGCCCAACATCCGGCGCATGCGCTTCGCCACCAAGGGTCCGGCTGTGATGCCGCAGAAGATCCTCACCGACGACGCGTGGTTCTCGGCGCTGGTCGGCGTGGTCGAGCGCGGGCGCAAGCTGCACAAAGAGGTGGTGCTGCACACGCACTTCAACCACCCGTCCGAGCTGACCGAGATCACCCAGCGGGCGATGAACCGGCTGTTCGCGGCCGGCGTGTTCGTGCGCAACCAGTCGGTGCTGCAGCGCGGCGTCAACGACACGCCCGAGGCGATGCGCCTGCTCATCAAGCGCATGAGCTACCTGAACGTCCACGCGTACTACGTGTACGTGCACGATCTGGTGAAGGGCGTCGAGGACCTGCGCACCACCGTCGACACCGCGATCGAGCTCGAGAAGCAGGTCCGCGGCCTGACGGCCGGCTTCAACACGCCGACCTTCGTGGTCGACGCGCCCGGCGGCGGCGGCAAGCGCGACTGCCACTCGTTCGAGCACTACAACCGCGAGACGGGCATCAGCGTGTACCGCAGCCCCAACGTCAACGCGGAGGCGCACTACCTGTACTTCGACCCGATCCACCTGTTGCCCGAGGCCGGTCAGAAGCGCTGGGCCGACCCCGCCGAGCACGACGTGATGGTGCGCGACGCGATCGCGGCGGCGCGTGACCGCCGGCGCTGAGCCGGCGCCGTGAGGCATGCCGCGGGTACGTACGCGGCCTGCCGGCGAGCGAGGTCGGCGAGGACGCGCCGTGTCGAGGAAGCGCGGCGGCGCGGCCTCGACGCGGGCGGTGCGTGCGTCGGGGAAGCGCGAAGGCGCGGCGTAGAGGAAGCGCGGCGCGGCCTCGACGAGGAGGCCGTACGTGCGTCGGGGGAACGCGAAAGGGCGGAGCCGACGGGGACGTGATGCGTGCGTCGGGGAAGCGCGACAGCGCGGAAGCCACGCGAGCTGGGCGTCAGTGATGCGCGGCGGCGTGGCCGCGACGAGGACGCGTCGGTGATGCGCAGCGGCGCGGCCGCGACGAGGACGCGGTGCGTGCGTCAGGGAAGCGCGTCGCGGCCTGGCCGACGCGACGTCCTGCGAGCTGTGCGTCGGTGATGCGCAGGGGCGTGGGACGCTGCGAGCGCTGTGCGGCGGGGATGGGCAGCGCCAGGCGCCTCGCGCTGCGCGATGGCGCGGGACGGGTCGCGGCGCGCGAGGCGAGCGCGGCGCGCTGCGACAGGACGTCGCACGTCGCGAACGCGGTCCTCTGCAGGCGCGCGGGGCGGTGGGGGATTTTCGCAGACGCGGCCGACGGGCGTCGCTCAGGTCGTCTCGGGATCGCCCGGAACTTCGCGGAAGAGGCGGTCACGCAGGCGGTGCTGGATCTGGCGGGCGCGTACGCCAGAAAAGTGATTCGCGTGACGACGGAAGAGCTGGCGCATCGGGTCGACCTCGGAGGGGGGGGAGGTCCGTGACGACAGCTCCGGTGCAGACACCTCGCGCGGAGGTGTGGCGTCTGCAAGGGTGCGCGTGGGCTTGGTCGGGGACATGGGGGGCCGTCCAGTCGTTGCCTTAGTAGTGATGGCCAGACCCTGATTGATCTGTCTTTCTGAAAATAATCGCGTTCACGCGCTGTAACGGCGCGGACATCTGCAGTCCAGCGAGCTCTAGCGGGGTTCCCGCGTGACCGTTCTGCCATGGCCTTACGGCCATGTCGATGGTTTGCACAGGGGGCTTTTGCGGGCCTGCGCCTGCAGGTTCCTCGGATGTGGCACGCGGGTCGACGACGCGGCTACGATGCGTGCAGTGGACGACGAACGCGAGCTGCTGCGGCGGTGGCGAGAAGGGGACCTCGCGGCCGGCAACGCGTTGTTCGAGCACCACTTCGACGGCCTGTACCGCTTCTTCGCCGGCAAGGTGTCGCGCGACGTCGAAGACCTGATCCAGCAGACGATGCTCGCCTGCGTCGAGGGGCGCGACCGGATCGCCGGCGAGTCGACGACCAGCGTTCGCGCGTACCTCTTCGGCACCGCGCGCAACGTGCTGTACGCGCACTACCGCAAGCACCTGCACGAGCGCTTCGACGCGGTCCACACCTCGCTCGAGGACCTCGGACCGAGCCCGAGCCGGCTGGTCGACGAGGCGGTGGCGGCCCGGCTCCTGGCCGCGGCGCTGCGCCGTCTGCCCCTCGACCTGCAGATCTTGCTCGAGCTCCACTACTGGGAGCACATGAGCCACAGCGAGCTGTCGGCGGCGCTCGGGGTGACGCTGGGCTCGGTCAAGGGCAAGCTCCAGGGCGCCAAGGCGCAGCTGCGCCGGCACATGGCCGACCTCGCGGCCGGCGACGCGCTCGCCGAGCTGCCGGCGGTCGATCTCGACCTCGACCGGTGGGTCGCCGCGCTGCCGAGCTCGGCGTGGGAAGTGCAAGAGGACAGGTCGTAAAGGACAGGTGCTCGCGAGCATGTCCATGTAGACATGTTCACTGGGACAGGACGTAGAGGGCAGGGGCGACGGTCGCGGCCCAGCGGCTCGGGTCGCGCACGCCGCAGCGGACGAGGGCCAACTCGGCGGCCGCGGGGGCGCGGCCGAGCTGGCGGTCGTGGCCGTGGCGGACGGCGGCGGCGAGAGCCGGCATGTTGCCGCCGGTGAAGCGGTCGGCGGCGCGCTGCAGCAGGTCGGCGGCGGGCCGGCGGCGGAGCGCGGCGATCTGGGCGCGGATGAGGTCCTCGGCGGCGTGGGCCAGCTCGATGCGCTCGCTGGCCAGGGCGGCGGCGTCGGCGGCAGCGGCCTGGATCAGGCCGCGCTGACCGGCGCTGGCGGCGGCCAGGGCCGCGCTGGCGCGCAGGCGGTGGGCGTCGATCCGGGGGATCTGCATGCGCATCAGCTGCGAGCGGACGAGGGCGGGCCAGGCCCGCTCGACCCGCGCCCAGGCCTCGCGGCCGCGGCCGTCGTAGAGATCGCAGTCGACCTCGACCCCGAGGGCGAGCCAGTGCTGGAACGAGAAGCCCTCGTATGGCCACAAGGACAGGGCCTTGCGGACAGCCGCGCGGGCGCGGGCGGGCTCGCCGGCGGCCACTGCGGCGTGGGCGGTGTAGAGGATCGCGACCACGAGGGCGAAGCGGTCGCCGATGTCCTCGGCCTCGTGCTGCCACGACTCGGCGCGGGCGCGCAGGCGGGCGAAGTCGCCGAGCATGAGGTGGGCGTGCATCGCCATGGCGTGGGCGATCGCCCGCTCCCAGTGGACGTCGACGCAGCGGGCGCGCAGGAGGTCGGCGCCGGACTCGACGCCGGTGAGGGCGCGGCGCCACTGGCCGTTGTTGAGGGCGGCGACGCCGGTGAGGATCGTGGTGAGGCCGGTGAGGTGAGGGTCGGACAGGCGCGTGGCGAGGCCGCGGGCGAGGGCCAGCTCGCGGGCGGCGGCGCTGGCCCGGCGCGGGTCGGGGGCGTTGATGTCGACGATGGTGAGGTAGGCGGCGGCGCGGGCGATCCGTCGCGGCTCGCCGCTGGCGAGGGCGAGGCGCAGGCCCTGGGCCGAGATCGCGGCGGCGCGGATCGGGTCGATGAAGCCGAGGCCCTTGCCGGCCGACCAGCACAAATCGATGCGCAGCCGCAGCTCGGCGGCGACGTCCTCGGCGGCCACCGGCTCGCGCGGGGCCCGGCGGCGGGCGATCGCCAGGCGGGCGAGCTCGCCGACCAGGCGCAGCGCGGTGCCGGCCGAGGTGGCCGGGAACGGCAGGCCGAGCTCGTGCGCCAGCGGGCCGAGCACGTGCAGGCCGGCGTCGACGCGGCCGGACACGAGGTAGTGCTCGACGGCGCGGCCGCGCAGCTCGAGCTCCTGCAGGCGATCGGGGGCCAGCGCGGCGGCGGTGAGGTAGACGGGGGCCGCCTCGGCGCAGCGGCCGGCGTACATCAGCGCGTCGGCGCGGGCGATGGTGTACTTCAGGACATGTTCTGGAGGATATGTCCCCCAGGACATGGCCCTCTCGTACAGGCTGGCGGCCCGGGCGAACGCGAGGGCGGCGGCGGCCCGCTCCGCGGCGCGCAGGGCCCAGCGGCTGGCCTGCGGCAGGTCGTCGGCGCCGTGGCAGTGCAGCACCAGCTCGTCGGGGTCGGGGTCGGGCGCGGCCGCGAGGGCGAGGGCGAGGGCGCGGTGATGGTCGCGGCGGCCGGCGGCGCCGAGGCGGTGCAGCACGACCTCGCGGACGCGGTCGTGGTAGGTCTCGACGCTGTCGCCCTCGCCGCACGGGCGGACCAGCCGGCGCGCGCCGAGGACCGCCAGGGCGGCGCCGTCGAGCACCCGCGCGGCCGCGGCCCCGAGCTCGCGGGGCAGGGCGAGGTCGCGGCGCAGGGGCCGGCCGGCGACTGCCAGGCGCTCGAGCGCGAGCCGCTCGCCGGGCTCGAGCGCGGCGACCTCGGCCTGCAGCGCGCCGTCGAGCGAGGTAGCGACCCCCTCGGCGCCGTCGCCCAGGCGCTGCGCCATGGCCTCGATGAACAGCGGGCTGCCCTGCGACTCGCGGGCGATCGCGGCGGCCAGGCGCTGGCGCAGGCCCGGGTCGTCGCCGCGACCTGGCCCTTCGGCCAGGATGGTGGCGGCCATGCGCTCGGCCTCGACAGGCCCGAGCGGGGCGAGCTCGACCTCGTGGATCGGGCAGGCCAGCGGGGCGGCGTCGAGCTCGGCGAAGAACGGCGAGCCGGGCCGGGCGTCGCTGCGCACGCTGGCGGCGACGACGATCGGCGGCGGATCGGGCGGGGCCAGCAGCTCGCCGAGCAAGCGCGCGGAGTCGGCGTCGCCCCACTGCAGGTCGTCGATCGCCAGCACGATCGGCCGCGCGCCGGCCAGCTCGGCGAGCAACCGCCGCAGCGCCGCGACCGCCCGCCGCCGGGTCTCGCGCGGGGCGGCGTCGGCCGGCTCGCCGAGGCCGACAGCGCCGACGGCCCGGTGCAGCGCCGGGAACACGCGCCGCAGATCGGCTGCCTCTTCGGGCATGGCCGTGAAGACATGTCTCGGAGAACATGTCTCGAGGTGCTGGGCGAGCGCCTCGACCACCCCGTCGAGCGCCTTGTAGGGGACCGACTCGCCGGCGTAGCAGCGGCCGTGGAGGACCAGGGCGCCGCGGTGGTCGCGGAGGTCGGCGACGAGGCGGGCGAGCAGCGCCGACTTGCCGGCGCCCGAGGGGCCGACGAGCAGCAGCAGCGCCGGCGCGTCCGCGAGGGCATGGGCGCAGGCGGCCAGCTCGTCGGCGCGGCCGACGAACACCGGCGAGGGCGCGGGCGGGGCGTCGAGGCCGAGGCGCAGCAGGAGGTCGCGGCCGCTGGGGCGCGAGCTCGGGTTCTCGGCCAGAAGATCGCGGCAGAGCGCCTGCAGGTCGGCCGCGACGCCGTCGATCGGGGTCGGCCCGGGCGGGACCCGCGGGCGCCGGCCGGCGAGCGCCTCGTAGAGCATCACACCGACGGCGAACCAGTCGCTGGCGGGCGACGGCGGGGCGCCGGCCAGCAGCTCGGGGGCGAGGTAGCCGGCGGTCCCGGCCAGGCCCTCGTGGCCGCCGTCGGCCAGCCGCGCGAGGCCGAAGTCGACGATCTTGAGCCGACCCTCGCCGGTGACGAGCACGTTCGACGGCTTGAGGTCGCGGTGCAGCAGGCCGGCGCGGTGCAGGGCGTAGACGCCGGAGGCGAGCTGGCCGAGCGCGGCGCGCAGGACGGCCTCGGGGGCGCGCTCGCCGGCCGGCCGCAGGTGCGCGAGCCAGCTGTCCCCGGGGACATATTCCATGGCGATGTACCACTCGCCGCGCGCCTGATCGAGGGCGAGCTCGTAGACCGCGACGAGGTTGGCGTGGCCGACGTCGACGACGTTGCGGAACTCTTTCTTGAGCCGGGCGATCGCCGCGGGGTCGGGCCGGCGCAGCGTCTTGAGCGCGACCTGCTGCCCGCCGGGGCCGCGGCCCTCGTGGACCACGCCCATCGCGCCGTGCCCGATCTCTCGGAGCACGGTGTAGGGCCCGAGCGGTGGGACCTGCAGCGCGGCGCCGAAGAGCTGGGCCGCCAGGCGGGCGCGCGTGTGCTCGGCGGGCGCCTCGCGCGGCCGCGGAGGCTCGGCCGCGGCGAACTGCGCGGCGAAAGAGTCGCCGTCGGGGGCGTCCGCCGGAGCGTCCTTGTGCACGGGGCCCCTCGAAGATGCCAAAGCCGAGCGGACGCGACAATGGCCTCGGCCCCCTGGTCGGGGTTCCCGGGCTATGTCACCATCGCCCCCGCCATGGCGATCAGCAACATGATGCGCGGTGAAGACGAGGGCGGCTACGAGACCGAAGGCGACCCCAACAGCGAGGCCTACTGGACCGAGCGCGGGATGAAGCGCCCCCAGGTGGTGTGGGAGCGCCTCACCGCGAGCAACAACATCGAGACGTATCGAACCCGCGTGCCCGGCGGGTGGCTGGTGCTGATCTGCCAGGAGTACCGCGACACCGGCGGCGCGCTGTTCTACCCCGACCCGGCGCACCGCTGGGACGGCACCGGCTTCCACGGCTGAGCGCAGCGCTGCGGTGGAATCACCGCACGCGGTGGGGCGTAGAGCCGGGGTGCGCCGCCTCCTCCCGGCCGTGTTCGCCCTCGCGCTGCTGCCCGCGGCGGCGCGCGCCGACATCGACGAATTCACCGCGGCAGCCCGCAGCCTCGCCGTCGACGCCGACACCGGGCCGTTGACGAACGGGCTGCACTACTTCGCCTCGAACGAGCGCGACCTCGACCTCGTCGCCGACGCAGTGCAGGACACAGGCGAGGTCGTCGTGGCAGTCGCCGCCGACCCCGGCTACATCCTCGCGGCGTGGGCCGACGCGCGCGCGCTGGTGCTGATCGACCTCGACCCGGCGATCGTGGCGCTGCACCGCATCTACGCCGCCTTCTTCGCCGCGGCGCCGGGCCCGGCCGAGTTCTCGCGGCTGTGGACCCCGGCCGGCGAGGCCGAGGCGCTGGCCCTGGTGGAGGCCGCCGGCGGCGAGGCGCTGGTCGAGACGTTCGTGGCCGCGCGCCCGGCGGTGGCCCGCCGCTTCGCCGAGCTCGAGCGTCACATGGCGAGCAAGGGCCGCGCGTGGCTGCTGTCGGACCCGAGGCTGTACGCCCGCGTGGCCGGGCTGGTGCGCGCGAACCGGGTGATCGCGCTGCGCGGCGACTTCACCCGCGCGGGCACGGTCCGCGCGATCGGGGAGGCGCTGCGGGCCGCGGGCCTGCGCGTGGGGCTGCTGTACCTGTCGAACATCGAGCAGTACTTCTTGTACACGCCGGAGTTCCGTCAAAACGTGCAGGGGCTGCCGCTCGCAGGCGGGCAGGTGCTGCGCACGCTGCCGGGCCGCCCTGCCGGCTTCGAGTACATCCTGCAGCAGGGCGCCGACTTTCAGGCGTGGGCGCAGAACCCGAAGGTCCGCTCGGTCTACCGGATCCGCGGATTCAAAAAGGGGGAACACCTGGTCAGCCGGCGCGTCCACGTGGTCGACCCGGCGCGGCCGCGACCTTGAATCCGACATGTCCTCGGGGACATGTGGAATTGGTCAGGGCAATGACATGTCTTTCAAGGCATGTTACCGCGGCTGACGAGACGCATCTTCGGGTGACATGTCATTTGGGCCATGTCGTTGCCCGACGAACGAGATATCCTTTGGGACATGTTCTCGTTCAGGGCAGGTCGACGAGCTCGAGCTGGCCGTCGCGGCTGAAGACGAGGCGGGCGCCGGCGGGGTCGAAGGCGGCGGCGGTGACGTCGTCGGCGGGGAAGCGGGCGATCGCGGACAGCGATGGATCGAGGAGCTGCGCCTCGGTGGCTTCGCCGCGGGTGACCAGGACGAACAGGCGGCGGCCGTCGCGGCTCGGAACGACGGGGCCCGCGAGGTCGCTGCGGACGAGCTTGCCGCGCTGCGATCCATCCGCGAGCGGGGCGGCGAACAGGGCGGTGTCGGTGGCGGCGAGCAAGGACTCGCCGACCACGGCGGTGGCGACGACGGGGCCAGCGTCGCGGCCCGGGGTCATCTCGGCAATGAGCGCGCCCGAGTCGGCGTCGATTACCACGACGATGTCGCCGCGCCGGGCGGTGATCGTCGTCCCGCTCCAGGCGACCGCAGCAAAGCCGGTGTCCGCGCTGGCGAGGGTGGTGAGGCGCCAGCCGTCGAGGTCGACGCGGGTCAGCGTCGCGTCGGCGACCACGAAGCTGGCGCCGTCGGGCGCGACCGCGAGGTCTGCTGCGGCCTCGCCGACGTGCGGGCGGCGGAACAGCTCCGCGCCGGTCGCTGTGTCGAACGCGAGGGTGGCCTCGCCGGTGGTCGCCATGACGATTGCACCGTCGCGGGCGAACGCGACCCGCTGGGCGCCGGTCACCGGCAGCGTGGTCGTCCGCTCTCCAGACGCGATCGACCCCAGCTCGACCGCGCCGCCGCGCTCGAGCACGAGCCGATCGCCGCCCGCGAGCGCCAGAGAGAACACCGAGGCGCCGAGCTCCGCCGGCGCGCCGAGCGAGTGCGTCGAGCGCAGGCCGGCGCCGATCTGCAGCGTCGTCGCGTCGACGAAGCCGCCGGTCATCTCGCGGCCGCCCGGCAATGCGAGCACCTGGGCGCCGGTGGTCAGAGAATAGACGTTCACGCCGGGCCCGATCGCCGCGATCGCCTGACCGTCGGGCGCGAAGGCGAGGCTCATGACGCCGCGGCACCACGGGGCCGCGATCTCGAGCAAGACGCGGCAGTCGTCCCACGCGAACACGCGGAGCACGCCCTCCTCGACCCATTGACCGGCGACGAGCGGCAGGGTGGGGTGCATCCGCACCGCGGCGACCGGGCCCGATCCGGCCGCGAGCGCCAGGGCGCGGCCGTCGGGGAGGAGCACGCGGAGCTGGCCGTAGCTGGGAAAACACGCCGCGCCGTCGCTGCGCAGCTGGGCCGCCAGGTAGCCGCCGGTCGGGCGCGGCTCGCCGAGTGGGTCACCCACGCGCGACAGGTGCACGAGCTCCTTGGGGCGCGCGAGGTGGAGGTCGCCGTCGGGGCCGAAGCTGACTGCGACGCAATTCTCGTGGACGGTGCCGGTGCCGTCCGGCGCGAATACGTGGATCCGCGAGCCCTGTTCGGGCGTGGTGACGCGCACGCCGAGCCGGGTGCCGTCGTCGCCGAGAGTGACGCCGGTGATCTCGGCGCCCCTGGGGAGCTTGAGCGCGACGGGCTGCGGTGCGCTGTCGCCTGTGATCGTGACGGCTCGCCTGGCGTCGGCCCAGGCCGACACGGGCGCTCGCGCGGCGAAGTCGGCGAAGCGCGAGGGCACTGCCACCGGTGCGGCCTGGCCCGGCGACCGCAGCGCTCGCGGGGGGAGGATGGCGACTGGCTTGCGAGCGGTCGGTTCGGCTGCGGCCGTCGACTCGTCGGCGGTCGGCTTGCGCTTCTTCGCAGCGCCGGTCGTCCTCGTCGCAGTGGCCGCGCCGGGGCTCGCCTGCTTGCCGGCGCTCGACTTGCGCTTCGCGGCGGCGGGCTTCGTGGCCTTCGCTTCACTGTCAGTCGCCCGGCTCGATTTGCTGCGCGGCTTCGTCGTCACGCCAGAGGGATTATCTCGTTTGCCCGGCCGCAACAAGCCGCTCGGCGAGTATGTCCAAAGGGACATGTCATTCGCTGACGGTCGATAGTGCTTCGAGAACCGACGCGAGGTCGGCTGGTTGCAGTGCCTGTGCATCCGCGGCCAGGGCGGAGGAGGACCCGCTCGTCGTCGGCGAGGCCGAGGCGCTGCGCGAGATCGCGCTCGCTTGTGGCCTCTCGGCGCTTCGGCCCTCGCGCCCGCAGCCATGAGCTGGTATCGACGAGGGGTGGCGATCGCGGCCCTCGACGTCGACTACCGGCCGGACGCGGCGGTCACCGCCTGTGTGCTCTTCGAGACATGGTCCGAGGAACATGTCCTCGAGAGCTATACCGTGACGAGCCCGGCCGCCGCCGGGTACGAGCCCGGGGCGTTTTATATGCGCGAGCTGCCGTGCCTGCTGGCGGCGCTGGCCCGCTGCCCCGCGCCGCCGTCGACGATCGTGATCGACGGCCACGTGTGGCTGGGGCCCGACCGACCTGGCCTGGGCGTCCATCTGTACCGGGCGCTCGGCGAGGCGACCCCCGTGGTAGGGGTGGCCAAGAACCCGTTCCGCGGGGCGCCCGCGCGCGAGGTGCTGCGCGGCGACAGTCGTCGGCCGCTGTTCGTCACCGCGATCGGCATGAGCGCCGACGAGGCAGCCGCGCACGTGCAGGTGATGCACGGGCCGCACCGGGTGCCGACGCTGCTGCGGCTGGTCGATCAGCTGTGCCGTCGGGCGTGAGCGAATGATGCTCGCGCGGCCGCGGAAGCGGCGAAGGAGGCAGAGCCATCCGTGCAATCGCATGGTAGTGCGAGAAGAGCCTCGCCCCTGACGAACGGCTGCAAGAATGTCGTGACCAGCGGGCGAATGCCGATCCGCTGGATGAGGCGAGCGCGACGGCGAATCCGTCGACCGCGAGGTCGCAGGCCCGCTCACGGGAGCGAGTGGTGCTGGAAGAAATTCCACGCCTGCTCGCTGGCGTCGAGCTCTTCGTTCGGGGTGCCGAAGGGGCACGCGGGGTTGCCTGGCCAGCAGTGGCCCATGCCCTCGATGGTACACAGGCTGACGGACACTCCGGCGTCGCACTCGTCGTACGTCTCGCAGGTCACGCTGCCGTCATGGATGACGTCGGGCTCGCCGCTGCAATTGTCATGATCGACCCAATCGGCGAACGACTGCGGGGCGCTCTGATAGATGCCGCCGTCGTAGGGCACGAGGAGGTCGTTGGTGCCGTTGAACATCTGCACGGCGATCGGGCGGCTCGGGGTGCACGGGTCGATGACGATGGTGGCCGAGACCGGGGCGATGGCGGCGATCAGGTCGGTGGCCTCGCAGGCGAGTCGATGCGAGATGTAGCCGCCGTTCGACATGCCGGCCGCGTAGACTCGCTTTGCGTCGATGCACAGCTCCTCGTGCAGGCGCGCGACCAGGGCGCGGACGAAGCCGATGTCGTCGATGTCCTGGATGACCGCTTGACCGCAGCAGAGGCCGGCATTCCACGAATTCTCGACCCCCTCGGGGTAGACGACGATGAAGTCGTGCTCCTCGGCGACGGGGTTCATGCCGGAGAGCTGCTGCTGGCCGGCGGCGTTCTGCGTGAAGCCGTGGAAGTTGAGCACCACCGGGGTCGGCGCCTGCGGGTCGTAGTCGGTGGGGACGTGGATGATGGCCGAGCGCATCAGGCCGCCGTGCTCGAGCGTGATGGTGTGATCGCCGGGCCCGAGCCCGCCGCCGTCGCAGAGCGGGGCGCCGGTGGTCGAGGTGGTGTCGTCGCCGGTGGTGGTGCCGGGCTCGCCGGTGGTGGTGGTGCCGGGCTCGGAGGTGGGGGCGCCGGTGGTCGGCTCGCTGCCGGTGGTCGTTCCGGTGGTGGTGCCGCCGGTGGTGGTGCTTGGATCTGTCCCCGAGGTCAGGTTGCCCGTGGACCCACCGCCGCCGTCGTCGCTGCAAGCGGTGAGGACGACGGACAGCGCGAGCGTGACGAGGGCGCGGAGCTCCACGCTCGCCATGCTACCGCGGCCGCGGCCGCGAGCTCAACCGAGGAGGGTCCGGTAGCGGGTGATGGCGGCCTTGCACGACTCGGCGCAAGCCTTACAGGCCGGGTGCTTGGCCTCGTGCTTGCGACACTCGGCCTCGCAGCGCTCGCCGACGGCCAGGGCGACGCGGGCCTGGGCGGCGAGCTGATCGGAGGGTCCGGCCGCGAGGGTCAGCAAGGCCCGGGTGACTGCGAGCATCTCGTGGGCCGAACGGGCGCAAGCGGCCATGCTGGTGTCGCCCTGGCCCAGCAAGACGAAGCAGTGCTGCACGCAGACCTCACCTGTTTTTAAACAGTCGGCCGCGACCGCGAGGGTGGCGTCGTCGCCCGCGTGATGGCCCGCGTGACCGGCGTGGCCGGCGTGCGGGTCGACGGCGACGGTGGTCGGCGCGGCCGGGGCCGGCGGCGGGCTGGTGGTCTTGCCCGGGGTCTTGGCCGGCGGCGGCGGCAGCTCGTCGGGCGCGCTGCTGCAGGCGGTGGTGGCGAGGACGGCAGGGGACCCGAGGACGAATTCGCGGCGTTGCATGCGAGCGCGACTATAGGGGCGATCGCGCGTGGGCGGCAACGCAGGGGCAAGGCGCGGGCCTGGGCGGCCGCGAAACTCTGTTAGACGGAGAAGGCCGCGGCGGTCGCCGGGATGGGCGCGGCGTGGGCGCGGGCCCATGACCGCGATGATTGCAGCCGCGGGCGTGCGGGGTGGCCTGTCCGAAGAGACATCTGAGCGGATTGGCCGAAGCGATGGGGCGGTGCCGGGGCAGCCATCGTCGGCGATCGATTCGCGGTTGCTCGCCGCTCGCAGGGAGGCTCAGGAGGCGCCGTGGCGGCCCTGGCCGGCGGCGAAGCGGCGGGCGCCGGCGATCGACTCGCGGGCGATCACGTCGGCGCCGCCGCGGCCCTCGGCGAGCAGGGCTTCCTCGAGGGACATGTCCCATTGGCCATAGGCGGAGCGGCGGTCGACCTGCATGCACTCCTGCGGGAAGGCGGCGATCTCGGCGGCCAGCGCCTCGGCGGCGGCGCGGGCCTGGCCGGACGGGACGACGCGGTCGACGAGGCCGATCGCCAGCGCCTCGGCGGCCTCGACCGGCCTGCCGGTGAGGATCAGGTCGAGCGCGCGGCCCATGCCGACGAGTCGCGGCAGACGCACCGTGCCGCCGTCGATCAGCGGGACGCCGAAGCGGCGGCAGAACACGCCGAACACTGCGTCGGCGTCTGCTACCCGCAGGTCGCACCACAGCGCGAGCTCGAGGCCGCCGGCGACCGCGTAGCCGCTGACGGCGGCGATCACCGGCTTGCGCAGGAGCAGCCGCGTGGGCCCCATCGGCGCCGGCCGCCCGAGCGCGTCGGCCGAAGCGTCGAGGTGGAGCTGGTTGCTCGCCTCGCCGCTCGCCAACGCCTTGAGGTCGGCGCCGCCGCAGAAGTGCCCGCCCTCGCCCCACAGGACGGCGACGCGCGCGGTCGGGTCGGCGTCGAACTCGCGGAAGGCCTGCTCGAGCGCCGCCGCGGTCGGCCCGTCGACCGCGTTGCGCCGCTCGGGGCGGGCGAGGATGACGGTGGTGACGGGGCCGTTGCGCTCGGTACGGACGGACATGCCGCGAGGATAGACCAGAACGCAGCGGGCCGGGACTATGGCGGAGCGCGAGCCGCGATCCCATGGCTGCGCTTCAGGACATGTCCGAACAGACAGACGTTTTACCAGGCCGCGGCGATGGTGACGCCGCCGTCGGCGACGAGGACCTGGCCGGTGATGAACGAGCCGGCGGGGGAGCACAGCAGGGCGGCGAGCGGGGCGATGTCCTCGGGGTCGCCGATCCGCCCGAGCGGGGTGCGGCGCTCGACGAGCTGCTTGAGGTCGGGGTTCTGCCACAGGGCGCGGGCGAAGTCGGTCTTGACCAGGCCGGGGGCGATGGCGTTGACGCGGACGTTGTGCGGGCCCCACTCGACGGCGAGGCTGCGCACGAGCTGCATGTCGGCGGCCTTGCTCATGTTGTAGGCGCCGATCAGCGGATCGCCGCGCAGGCCGCCGATGCTCGAGATCATCAGGATCGCGCCGTCGCGCCGCTCGATCATCCCGGGGGCCACGCGCTTGGCCAGCCACAGGTTGGACAGCACGTTGTTGTGCATGATCTTGTGGAAGACCTCGTCGGCCAGGCCGTCGAGCGAGCCGAAGTAGGGGTTGGTGGCGGCGTTGCAGACCAGGACGTCGACCTTGCCCCACTCGGCCAGCGTGCGATCGACGAGCGCGTCGACCTGGGCCTTCTCGGAGATGTTGCACGGGACCGCGATCGCCTGCCCGCCGGCGCCGCGGATCGCCTCGGCGACCTCGTCGCACGGGGTCGGCTTGCGGCTCGAGATGACCACCCGCGCGCCGGCGCGGGCCAGGTGCTCGGCGATCGCCCGCCCGATCCCGCGGCTCGAGCCGGTGACGATCGCTACCTTGTCGCTGAGATCGATGATGGGCTTTGCGGACATGACGCGGCCCAGCGTCGCAAACGCCGGGCCGCGCGGGCAAGCCGCCGGGGCGTGAGGTCGAGCCGCGCAGACGTTTTCGGCGCGAAGATAAATTTAGTTGGCGAGCTAAATTTAGCGGCTTACCTTGAGGGACGTGAACTGGATCGCCAACCCGTACCGGCCGGGCGCCGGGCACATGCCGCTGCACGTCGCGGGGCGAGAGCCCGAGCAGGCCGAGTTTCGCAAGCTCCTCGGGCAGGAGGTCATCCTCAGCAACGCCGTCGTCACCGGGATGCGCGGCGTCGGCAAGACCGTGCTGCTGGAGCGGTTCCGGGAGATCGCAGTGGAGGCCGGGTGGCTATGGGTCGGGACCGATCTGTCCGAGGCGACCAGCCTGTCGGAGGAGCGGATCGCGGCCCGCCTCATCACCGATCTGGCGCTGGCGACCGCTCGCTTCGTGGTGTCGAGCCGACAGACGCTCTCGAAAATCGGGTTTGGATCGATCAGCTCGCGCCGCGAGCAAACTCTGGACTACGAGCTGCTCACGCGGGTCTACGAGGGAGCGCCCGGCCTGCCGAGCGACAAGCTCAAGCAGGTGCTGGTGCTCGCGGCCGAGGTCGTCGAGCCGCGCGGGATCGTGTTCGCGTACGACGAGGCGCAGAACCTGAGCGACCACGCCGCCGCGAAGGAGTACCCGCTGGCGCTGCTGCTCGACGTGTTCCAATCGATCCAGCGCCGCGAGGTGCGGTTCATGCTGGTCCTGTCCGGCCTGCCGATGTTGTTCTCCCGGCTGGTCGATTCGCGGACCTACGCCGAGCGGATGTTCCGGGTGCTGCAGCTCGAGCGGCTCGACGAGGCGAGCAGCCGCGAGGCGATCGTGCGCCCTCCCGAGGTGACGCGCTCGCCGGTGCGCTTCGACGCGGCCGCGGTTGCGGCGATCGTCGAGGCGTCGCGCGGCTACCCGTACTTCATCCAATTCATCTGCCACGAGGCGTTCGACATGATCGTGCAGGAGCCGGGCGGGCGCCTCGTCGTCCCGGCCCGCGACATCATCCGCAAGCTCGACCACGACTTCTTCGTCGCCCGCTGGTCGCGCGCCACCGACCGCCAGCGCGAGCTGCTGCTGCTGGCGGCGCGGCTCGAGCGCGAGGAGGTCGAGGAGTTCACCACCGCCGAGCTCGTCGAAGCCTCGCGCGCCGGGCCCGGCAAGCCGTTCAGCAGCAGCGGCCTGACGCAGATGCTGGCGGCGCTGTGCGAGACCGGCCTCGTCTACAAGAATCGCCGCGGGACCTACTCGTTCGCGGTCCCGCTGTTCGGCGGGTTCTTGCGCCGCCAGGCCGGCCTCGGCGACAAGCCGGCCAGGCCCGCCGCCCGCTCGAAGCGAAGCAAGCGCCCTGCGCGTTAGGACATGTCCCGAGGGACATGCGCCGCGCCGGGGGCCTGCTCCTCGGCGCGTCTCGATTTTTCGCCGCTCACTTGCTGCGGGCGCTGCAGCGGCGGTTGCCCTCTTCGCAGAGGAAGCGGACGTGCATGTGGTTCGAGTGGCCGCGCCAGTGCTGGATCTTCGCGTGCGGGCTCTCGGGCGTCTTCGGGTACTCGAACAGAGCGGCCAGCTGCTCGGGCGGGAGGTGCTTCTGGGCCTCCTTGTGCAGCAGCTTCTGCAGCTTCTTGGCGATGTAGATCGTCTGCACCTGGTCGGTGTCGAGCAGCTCCTGGACCAGGGCCCAGTTCTTCTCGGCGTCGAAGTTGCGGACGTTCATGTACTTCCAGCGGTGCTCGCCGTCGTCGATGCCGTGGAAGATGTAGCCGATGTCGATGTCACGGCCGGAGCGGTGCGAGCGGTGCGGGGGCACGCGGCCGCCGGTGCGGCGCGCCAGCTCGCCGACGCGGATCTTCGGGCCGTCGGGGTAGCGCTCGCCGAAGTCCTCGAAGGCGTGGACCAGCGCGCGGATGGTGTTGACGGTGCCGTAGGTGCGCGGCCGGTGGGTGCGCAGGCGCCAACCTGGCCCTTCGGGCAGGGGCATGCCGTTGCGCAGCTTGCCGCGGTTGGGCGAGCCGATCGACTGCGGCGGGTGCTCGGGGTCGTGGCGGTAGACCAGCAGCTTGGTGCCCTCGCCGACCGGGGCCTCGCGGTCCAGCTCCGGGTTGAGCTCGCTGAGCTGTGCGGCCTTGATGCCCCAGGCGATGGCGAGCGCGTCGAGCGAGAGCTTCTCGTGCGCGGTCCAGAACACCTCGCGCAGCGGCTCGTCAGCGAGCGCGACCGCTGTGTCCTCGATCTCGGACGGATCGCCGGCGAGCGCGGGGGTCTCGAGCCCCGATTGCGCATTCGCGGAATCCGCCGAGCCCGGAATCGCGGGTGGGATATCGTCGGTCGGGGCGCGCGCCGGTGGGATTGCCGTTGCGGGGAGATCGGCCCCCGCGGCGAGCACCGATTGCACCGCCATCGGCGCATTGTCTTTCGCCGGGACGGCGACGCAAGTGACGAGACCGAGCCCGGCGGCGAGCGCGGCGTACAGCGTCAAGCGCTGCGCCGGGGGTCGTGGAGAGAGCTTATCCGCTGCGTCACGCATCGATGGGTCTCCCTGCAGATCCCCGCAGAGGCTGCTGCGGGGAGTTGGCAGTCTATGGAGGAAGCATCGGGGGGCGCAACCCCTCGACGAGACGCAAATCAAGTTTTCGGCGAACGGCGGGCGCGCCGTTCGCCGAAATCGAGTTCATGCAGCCCGTGTTCGCGCAGCCAGCGTATTGCCCGACACGGGCTTGTGGCCTTCGAGACCCACGACTGTCAGTTCGCGTCCCTCGTGTTCCATGTCGCGCGCGAGCTCGTGCAGACGCTCCATCACGGTGTGGTCGACGAGCCGCGTGGCCTGTAGGTCGACGACGACGTTGCGCGGCGCGGGCACGCGATCGATGGCGCGCTTGAGGCCGATGTAGTTGCTGAAGATCGCGGCCTTGCGAGCGGTGATGCGAGTCGTGTTCGCGCCCTCGTCGCGGATCTCGAGGTCGGGCTTGAACAGCGCGCTGAGCGGGGCGCCGCGGACGACGTGCAGCAGCAGCTTGGTGAAGATGCCGGCGAAGATGCCGAGCAGCAGGTCCTCGCCGACGGTGACGGCGATGGTGACGAGGAACACCAGCAGCTGGTCCTTGCCGACCTGCGCGGTGTGGATGAACTCGCGCGGGTGGGCCAGGCGGAAGCCGGTGAACACCAGCATCGCCGCCAGCGCGGCCTTGGGGATCATGTGGATGAGGCCGGGCGCGAGGACGACGAAGCCGAGCAGGAAGGCGCCGTGGAAGAAGTTGGCCCAGCGGGTCTTGGCGCCGTTGTTGATGTTGGCCGAGGAGCGCACGATCTCCGAGATCATCGGCAGACCGCCGATCATGCCGGCGGCGGTGTTGCCGACGCCGACGGCCAGCAGGTCGCGGTTGAAGTCCGACTTGCGCTTGTGAGGATCGAGGGTGTCGACCGCCTTGGCACTGGCCACCGACTCGATGCTGCCGACCAGCGCGAAGGCGATGATCCACTTGATCGAGGTCCAGTTGGCCAGGTTCGAGAAGTCGGGGAACGTGACCATCCCGAGCAGGTTGTCGAGCCGGTTGACCAGCATGCTCGGCGCGAGGTGATACTCGTGGCCGGCGAAGCGGTAGTTGTGCTCGTGGTCGAGGTCGAAGTAGATGCCGAGGGGGATGCTGAGCAGCAGCACGACCAGCGGCGCGGGGATCTTGCGCACCAGCGGGTGCCGCAGCCGCGGCATGATGACGAGGATGGCGAGGCTCAAGAGGCCGATGAGCGCGATCTCGGGGTTGTTGTCGAGGACCCGCTGCGGCAGCTCGGCGATCTGGCCGAGCGGGGTCTTGGCCGCCGGGTCGACGCCGACCATGACGTGCATCTGCTTGGAGGCGATGATGATGCCGATCGCCGCCAGCATCCCGTGGACCGCCGCCGAGGGGAAGAAGTCGGCCATGACGCCGGCGCGGATCAGGCCGAAGATGATCTGGACCACGCCGGCGGCGACGATCACCGCCAGGGCGTACTGATAGCCGAGCGTCGGCGGGACGCCCCGGCTCAGCTCCTCGATGCAGCCGAGCGCGATGACGATGAGGCCCGCCGCCGGCCCCTTGATCGTGACCCGCGCGCCCATGAACAGGCTGACGATCAGGCCGCCGATGATCGCGGTGAAGATGCCGGCGACCGGCGGGAACCCGCTGGCCATCGAGATCCCCAGCGACAACGGGAGCGCGATCAAAAAGACGAGGAAGCCGGCCACCAGGTCCGACTGCAAGTTCTGACGCAGGCCGGCGAGCCCGTCGGCGGGGACGTTGCGGTTGCTCATTGCGATGCTGTCCTTGGAGACATGTCCCACGAGACAGACGGCGCCTTGCGCCGTTCGTGTGGAGACCCGAGGCTCAGCCTAGTCGAGAGCAGAAGCGCGGTTCAAGAGAGCGAGGGCAGGATTCATCCGCCCGCGCCGCGCGGCGCCGGCCGAATTCAGGTCCGCAGGCCGCAGCAGGCGAACGGCGATGAACCGAACTTCATCATGAAGGTACTTTCACCGGCTCGACAGCGGTGACCTGCGCCGCGAAGGCCCCGCGCGCGAGCTCCACGCGGATGGCGTCGCCGGCGGCGACCTGGGCGACGTCGGTGACGACGCCCGCGTCCGTGCTGACGACCGCGAACCCGCGCTGCAGCACTGCGAGCGGGCTCAGGGCGTTGAGCGCCGCGGCCGCGCGAGCGAGGCGCAGGCGCGCGGGTTGTGCGAGCACCCGGGCGCGCTCACGCAGGGCGAGCTCGGCGGCGAGGAGGCGGCGGCGAGCGCGGTCGAGCCGGTGGCGCGGGTGCTGGGCGAGCAGGCGCGCGTGCAAGGCGGTGAGCAGACGGCGGTCGCGGGCGAGGCGGGCGCGCGGGTGCTGGTTGCCGAGGCGCGCGAGCAGGGCGTCGAGGCGGCGGCGTGGCGCGAGGACGAGGCGATGGCCGGCGGCGGCGAGGCGCCGCGTGAGCAGCTCGAGGCGGCCGCGCTCGTCGAGGACGCGGCGCTTGGTGGCGAGGACGAGGCGCCGCTCGACGTGATGGAGGCGCGAGAGGTAGCCCTCGCGGTCGGGGACCACCAGCTCGGCGGCGTGGGACGGCGTGGCGGCGCGCAGGTCGGCGACGAAGTCGCAGATCGTGATGTCGACCTCGTGACCGACTGCGGACACGACGGGCACCGGGCAGGCGGCGACGGCCCGCGCGAGGCCCTCGTCGTTGAAGGCCCACAGGTCCTCCTGGGCCCCGCCGCCGCGGCCGACGATGATCACGTCGACGCCCGGCCGCCGCTGCAGCCGCTGCAGCGCGCGCACCAGGCTGAAGGCGGCGTCCTCGCCCTGCACCTGCGCGGGGGACAGGAGGATCCGCACCGGGCAGCGGCGCCGCGCGACCTTGAGGATGTCGTGGATCGCCGCGCCGCTGGCCGAGGTGACGACGCCGACGATCCGCGGCCAGGCGGGCACCGGCCGCTTGCGCTCGCGCGCGAACAGTCCCTCGGCCGCCAGCTTGGCCTTGAGCTGCTCGAGCTGCTGCATGCGCGCGCCGAGGCCGGCCGGCTCGGCCCGCTCGGCGTACAGCTGGAACTTGCCCTGCGCGGCGTAGATGCCGAGGCGGCCGTAGACGCGGAACAGCTGGCCGTCGGCCAGGCGGTGGCGCAGGCGCGAGAGGGCGCTGCGCCACATCGCCACCGGCAGGACAGCGTGGCTGTCGCGCAGGGTGAAGTAGGCGTGGCCGCTGTTGACGAGCCGCAGGTTGGTGATCTCGCCCTCGACCCACAGCGGCGGGAACTGCTGCTCGATGCTGCGGTGGGCGCGGTTGACCAGCTCGCTGACGGCGAAGACGTGCGGGGCGACGGGGGCCATGCGCGGACGAGGCTAGCAGAGCCCCGCCCGCGCGGGCGGCGTCACGCGCAGTCGTTCACGTCGGTGCCCTCGGGGCAGTAGATCCCGTCGTCGCACTCGCCGTCGTCGACCCACGGGCAGTAGCCGCAGTCCCAGAAGTCGGAGCCCTTGGAGCAGGTGCCGCCGGGGAAGTTGTGCTCCTCGCACGTGCCGTTCTCCGGGGTGGCGCAGCAGTCGAACGGGTCGGTGCCCTCGTCGCAGAAGGTGCCCTCGTCACACTCGCCGTCGCCCTCCCACTCGCACAGGCCGGTGAGCTCGGGGCACTCGCCGAAGAGGCACGCCGCGCCGTTGTTGCAGGTGTCGTTGAGACAGACGCACAGCGCCTCGCCCGGGGTGCACGGCGGCTCCTCGCCGGTGGTCGTGGTCGTGGTGGTGGTGTCCGTCGTGGAGGTCTCGGTGGTGGTGCTGGTCGTCGTGTCGGTGGTGGTGTCGGTCGTCGTGTCGGTGGTCGCGTCGGTCGTCGTGGTGGTGGTGTCGGTAGTCGCGTCGGTGGTCGTGGTGGTGGTGTCGGTAGTGGCGTCGGTGGTCGTGGTGGTGGTGTCCGTCGTCGCGTCGGTCGTGGTGCTCGTCGTCGTGTCGGTGGTATCGGTGGTCGCCGTCGTATCGGTCGAGGTGGTGGTCCCCGGGTCGGTGGTGCCGGTGATCGGGTCGGTCGTCGACGTGGTGGTCGAGGTGCCCGGCTCGGTGGTCGACGTCGAGGTCGGCTCTTCGGTGGTGGTCCCGGTCGGCGGGTCCGTCGTGGTCGGCGGCGTGCCGGTGGTCGTATCAGTGCTCGTACCGGTCGTCGTGCTGGGGTCGGTGGCGAGCGTGTCGGTGAGAGCTGCCGGGTCGCCGCAGCCGGCGACCGCGAGCAGGAAGGTGAATGCAGGGGAGGCGAGACGATGTTTCCGCATCGGCGGAAGCTATCACGACGCAAAAACGCGAGAATGCTGCGTGTTTACCGCGTTGTGTTCAGGAAGCCTCCTCGGTGACTGCCTCGTAATCCGCCGAGCCACCTCGATTGGCACCAGTCGGCGGCGATTCCAAATGTCCCGAGAGACATGCTCTTTCGTACATTGACCGAGATTGCCGCGGCGGCGAACGGGCCCACAGCATGTCTTTTCGGACAGTCCGGGCGGGGCGGTGGCCGCCATCCCCGCAATCCGTCACGGCGATCGGCCTCCGCCGCGGGCAGCCGTCGAGCGGCGCGGGACGGGTTTTTTTCGGGGTCCCGGGTCCGTGCGGCGTCGGAGGAGATCGCGCGTCACTCGCGCGACGACCTCGGCCCTTCGGCTGCCTCGGTGCCCTCCCGACCTCGACCGGAGCGACGTGCTGCGATCGTGGTCGGGTGAATCATGCGTGTGCCCGTCGCGATTCGGCGGTGCTGTCAATGAACCATTGATGGCACCACGAGCGTCGGTCGAGCGCCTGCGTTGCTCGATCGCACACGCGCGATCGCCGGACCGTCGATTCGCGCGATCGTTGTCCGGCCGCACCCCGACCTTGGTCGGGTTTCACTGCGGTGCCGAGCTCGCTACACCCGCATCATGCCTGCGATCGACGCACCCACCCAATTCATCGAGACGAACGGCCGCCGCCTGGCCTATCGGACGATCGGCGACGGCCAGCCGCTCCTCCTCTGCACGCGCTTCCGCGGCAACCTGGATTGTTGGGACCCCGCCTTCCTCGACGCGCTGGCGGCCGCGGGCTTTCGCGTGATCACGTTCGATTACAGCGGCCTCGGGCTGTCGAGCGGGACCGCCACCTACAACCCGTTCGCGATGGCCAACGACCCGCGCGACCTGATCGAGGCGCTCGGGCTGCGCGAGGTGGTGATCGCCGGCTGGTCGCTCGGGGGCCTCGTCGCCCAGGTGGTCGTCGCCCTGCACGCGACGCACGTCAGCCACGCGGTGCTGCTCGGGACCACGCCGCCGGGGCCGATCGTCAAGCCGGCCGAGGAGCTGTTCTTCACCACCGCGGCGCGCGAGGTCAACGACTTCGAGGACGAGGTGATCCTGTTCTTCGAGCCGCGCTCGCCCGAGAGCCGGGCGGCCGCGCGCCGCTCGGCCGACCGGATCGCCGCCCGCACGCAGGACCGCAGCCCGCCGGTGCCGGTCGAGTTCGCCCGCGCCAACCTCTCCTCCGATCACTCTGCGCCGATCTTCCCCGCGCTGCCGGTGCTCGAGGCGCTGCGGACCACGACGGTGCCGATCCTCCACATCGCCGGCGACCACGACATCATCTTCCCGGTGGAGAACTGGTACGCGCTGAACCAGACGCTGCCGACGGTGCAGCTGCTGACGTACCCGTCCGCCGGCCACGGCCCGCACCACCAGCACCCCGAGGCCAGCGCGCAGCACATCGCCGCGTTCGTGCGGACGACGTCGCGCCGCGCGGCCGCGACCTGACGGGCGCGCGATCGCCTGGCCGGAAGGACATGTGAGTCCATTCCGCGCCGGAGAGCACCTGTCCTGGCGGATAGGTGCGGCCGCTACCAGACCTGCAGCTCGCCGACGACCGCGAACTCGTGCGGCCCGGCGAACACGCGCACCCCGTGCTCGCCCGTCTCGCCCTCGGGGACGGTGATCTTGTAATTGGCGCTCTCGGTCCGGCGCACGCCGATCACCACCTCGTGCGGGCCGGGCACGATCTCGAGCGTCGGCACGTGGACGCGGAAGCGGTGCAGCAGATAATCGCCGGGGCGCCAGTACTGCGGCGGGTAGACGTTCTCGACCAGGTCGTGCGGCATCGGGTTGACGCGCGACAGCCGGCCCTGCTGCAGGCGCACGGTGATCTTGCTGCCGCTCGGCATGGCCTTGAGCGGGCGCAGGACCACCCGCAGCTCGACGTCGCGGCCGCGCACGACCGGCTCGTCCCACTCCCACGCGATCACCTCGACGAAGTCGTCGAAGCGCACCAGCGTCTGGTGGGCCAGCTGCGGCGGCTCATCGAACAGGACCCGGCGGATCGGGTTCATGTCGGCCTCGCCGGGCGGCAGGGTGTTGGCCACCAGCAGGACGTCGCGGTTGCTGGCGTCGAGGACGTACAGCGGGAAGCCGCCCGCGCGGGCGGTCTGGTACAGCGCGGCCAGCTCGCTGGTGCGGATCAGCGCCGCCGCCGGGGCCGGCTGGCGCAGCGCGCCGCTGAGCGCCTCGCGGGTGGCCAGCGGGACCCGCCGGTCGGCGGCCGGGCCGTAGAGGTCGAGGCCGGGGTCGGTGACCCGGTGGACGCCGAGCGTCGGCGGCAGCGACCCGGCCTCGGCCCAGGCGGCCCAGCGCGTCAGCGGGCGCAGCAACGAGAACTGCTCGCTGGTCCGCGGCAGCAGGTCGCGGCCGTAGCTCCACGTCTGGCGCCCGAGGCAGGCGATCATGATCACGGCCGGCAGCCAGGCGGGCAGGCGGGTGCGGGCCAGGTATAGCCTTTGGGACATGCGCGAAGCGCCCTGTCCTCCGGGACCTGGCGCGGAGAACATGGCCGAAAGGACAAGCGCGAGGGCGGCCCCGCCGGCGAGGCCGGCCAGCAGGTCGGCGGCGCCGAGGTCGGCGGCGGGGTAGTTGTGCTCGCCGCGCGCGGGCACCAGGGCGGCGCCGATCCGGCTCGGGGTGCGGCGGGCGTCCTTGGCGAAGATCCAGCAACCGGCGAGGGCGAGCACGAGGGCCAGCCGCCGCGCCGCGGCGGGGGTGCGGGCGGACACGAGGCGGGCGAACGCGGCCGCGGCGAGGACGGCGGCGGGCACCGTCAGCGGCACCGCCCGCGCGCCGTACAGCAGCGAGGAGGCGCTGACCAGCGCGAGGCCGACGGCGAACCACAGCGCCGGCCAGCGCGCGCGCCCGGGCTGCAGCAGCCCGAGCAGCACCAGCGGCAGCCACGGGAACAGCTGGTAGCCGCAGTCCTCGAGCGCGGCGTGGAAGCCCCGGATGTGCGGCCGCTCGCGCAGCGCGAGGTCCTTGGCCGCCCCGAGCGCGGGGATGTAGCCCTCCTGCTGGTGGTAGGCCAAAAAGCCCGCGACGCCGGCGGCCGCCAGCGCGCCGGCGACCAGCACCAGCCGCAGCGGGCGCCGGAGGGCGGGAACGGCTGCCTCATCGGACATGTCCTTCTCGCCATGCTCCGAGGACAATGTCCCCGAGGACATGCGCGAAGGAGCAGGCCCCCACAGCGCCGCTGCGGCCAGCGGCAGGGCCACGCCGAGCCACAGGCCGGAGGCGGAGGCGGCCAGCGCGAGGGCTCCGGCCCCGGCGGCCGCGAGGGCCAGGCCGCGGGCGAGGCGGGGGCTGGCGAGGGCGGCGGCGAGGAGCAGCGCGGCGGCGGTGGCCGTCAGCTCGCCGACGGGGTCGCCGAGGGCCAGGCGGCCCTGCGTGAGCGACAGCGGGAACGCGAGGGCGAAGGCGCCGGCGAGCAGGGCGATCGTCGCCGACAGACCGAGCGCGCGGGCGAGGCCGGCGGCGAGCGCGACGAGGATGCAGGTGGCGATCGCGCCGGGCAGGCGGATGGCCGCCGGGTCGCCGGTGAGCGCGAGCGCCTGCGTCCGCAGGGCGTCGGGCAGCCACGGGCTGCGCTCCAGGCCCGAGAGCGCGGCGCCGAGGGCCGCCTGGGCGCGCTGCAGCGCCCCGATCTCGCCTTGCGACCACAAGCCGTGCGCGCCGTGGCCGGGGAGCAGCACCAGCGCCGCGACGGCGCCGGCGACCAGCCCGAGCGGCCACGGGCCGGGGCCGGCATGGGGGCGCGCGGGCTGGCGCTCGGGCGGTGCGAGGGACAAGGCGCCGGAGTGTACTCGTTTTCTCCGCGGCTCCACGGGCAGCAGACGCCCCGCCACGGGCGCCCCGGGGTGTACTTCGAGTATCCTCCGGCCCATGCTGTCTCGCTTGCTCTCGAAGCGCCGGTTCGCCGCGGCGCTGGCGCTCGGTCTCTTGCTGGTCGACCCGGCGACCACGTCGGCGGCCCCGGGGGCCGAGGCGGCGGCCAAGAAGCTCGACGCGTTCGTCTACAAGGTCGGGATGGACGACCCGCACCGCCACGAATTCCAGGTCGAGCTCAGCTTCTCCGACCTGCCGGGCGAGGTCACCGACCTGCAGCTGCCGCGCTGGAACCCGGGCGCCTACCGCGTCACCGAGGCCCACCGCAACGTCCGCGGGATGGTCGCCGAGACCGCGAGCGGCAAGCCGATCCCGGTCGTCAAGGTCGACGAGATCACCTGGCGCGTGAGCCACGGCGGCCAGCCGTTCAAGGTCCGCTACCGCGTCTACCGCGGCGCCTACAGCGGCATCGGCGGGGCCTTCCTCGACGACGAGTTCGGCTTCTTCAATGGCGTGTACCTGTTCCCCTACGCCGTCGGCCACAAGGACCGCCCGATCGAGCTGCGCGTCGAGGGCCTGCCGGGCGCGCAGGTGGTCTGTGCGCTGCCGCGCGCGGGCGGCGGCGGCAAGGCGTTCAAGGCCAATGACTACGACATGCTGGTCGATGCGCCGGTCCACGTCGGCAAGGTCGACACCATCAATTTCAAGGCCGGCAAGGTCCAGTTCCACGTCGCCCTGCAGGGCATCGGCAACTACAGCGACAAGAAGCTCAGCTCCGACCTCGCCAAGATCGCCGACACCACCTACGCGATCTTCGGCGGCGACGAGGGCGTGCCGTTCACCGACTACACGTACATCCTGCACCTGCGGCCGGGCGGCCGCAGCGGGCTCGAGCACCGCAACTCGACGGCGATCGGCCTCGAGCCGTGGATCTTCGGCGACCCCGCGGCCTACCGCAAGTTCCTCGGCACCGCCGCCCACGAGTTCTTCCACGCGTGGAACGTCAAGCGCATCCGCCCCGGCGTGCTCGGCCCGTTCGCCTACGAGCGCGAGGTCCACACCAGCATGCTGTGGTTCTCGGAGGGCTTCACCAGCTACTACGCGTGGGTGATTCTGGCCCGCGCCGGCCTGGCCAGCGAGGCCGAGGCGATGGAGTCGCTCGGCGAGCAGATCAAGCGCCTGCAGGAGTCGCCGGGGCGCAAGCTGATGACGGTCGAGCAGGCCTCGTGGGAGGCCTGGCTGCGGCCCGACGACGGCGGCAACAGCTACGTCGACTACTACAACAAGGGCATGCTGATCGCCCTCGCCCTCGACCTCGAGCTGCGGCGGATCTCCGGCGGCCAGCGCAGCCTCGACACCGTCATGCGCGAGCTCTACGGCCGGTGGAAGAACACCGGCGCCGGCATCTCGCCGACCGAGCTCGAGGCCACCTTCGTCGCCGCCGGCGGGGCCGCGGGCGGCGAGATCAGCGAGCTGTTCCGCAAGTATGTCCACGGCTTCGACGAGATCGAGTTCGGCAAGCACCTGCGCCTGTCCGGCTACAAGATGGACATGGTCCAAGAGACAGGTGGTGACCTCGAGCTGGTGTTCGCCGAGCAGAGCGACAAGGGCGCGCTGATTGAGCTGGTGCGCCAGGGCGGCGCCGGCGACAAGGCCGGGCTGGCCAACGGCGACGTGCTGCTCGCCATCGACGGCCTCAAGATCGCCGGTGCGGCCGAGGCCAAGCGGCAGATCAAGGCGATGGCCGGCAACTCGCGTCACACCCTGACGATCCAGCGCGGGGCGCGGATGATCGAGCGCACCGCGGTGCCCGCGACCGGCGGTCCTATCACCTACAAGATCGCCCTCGACCCGGGCGCCACCTACGAACAGATGGTCCTGCGTCAGGCCTGGCTCGGCTACACCGCGCCCGCCCCGGCGAGCGGCAACAGCACCCTGCGTGACGCGGCCCTCAAGCTGTTCAACCAGGACCCGACGATCGGCGCTGAGCCCGAAGACGGCTCGGTGGTGGTGGTGCCGGCCGGCGGCAAGAAGAAGGCGAAGAAGCCGGCGGCGAAGAAGCCGGCCAAGGCGCCCGCCAAGTAGTAACGAAGGCCCGCGGTGCGCTCGCCGCTTGCACGAGGGCCAAATCCGGTCACACCATCGGGCGATGCGCCTCCCGGCCTGCCTCGTGCCCTGCGCGTGCCTGGCGGCGCTGGTCGCCTGCCGCGGCGCGTCCGAGCCGGCGAAGCAGCAGGCGCAGACCGGCCAGCCGGTGACGATCGCGCCGGCCGAGCCCGGAGGGCTGCGCACGCCGGAGCAGTTCGCGGCGATCGCCGACCCGCTCGAGCGCTCGCGGGCGCTGTTCCTCGAGGCGTCGCAGGTGATGCTGCACCCCCGCTGCACCAATTGTCACCCGGCCGGCGACTCGCCGCTGCAGGGCGACACGGCGCAGATCCACGACCCGCCGGTGGTGCGCGGCCCGGCCAACGAGGGCGTGCCGGGGCTGCAGTGCACGTCGTGCCACCAGGACGCCAACCTCGAGCTGGCGCGCGTGCCGGGGGCGCCGAAGTGGCACCTCGCGCCGATCGAGATGGCATGGGTCGGGCTCACGCCGGCGGCGCTGTGCCAGCAGATCAAGGATCCCAAGCGCAACGGCGGCAAGACTCTGGCGCAGATCGTCGAGCACTCGGCGCACGACGAGCTGGTCGCGTGGGGCTGGGAGCCCGGCCACGGGCGCACGCCGGCCCCGGGCACGCAGGCGCAATTCGGGGCGCTGATGGCCGCGTGGGTCGCTGACGGCGCGGCCTGCCCGGCGGGGGAGGGGCCATGACGATCACCTTGCACGTCAACGGGAAGCCGCACGTCCTCGACATCGATCCGCAGATGCCGCTGCTGTGGGCGCTGCGCGATCACGTCGGTCTCACCGGCACCAAGTACGGCTGCGGCCAGGCGCTGTGCGGCGCGTGCGTGGTCCACCTCGACGGCGAGGCCGTGCGCGCGTGCGTCACTCCGGTGCGCCGGGCCGACGGCCGCGCGGTGACGACGATCGAGGGCCTCTCGCCCGACGGCTCGCACCCGCTGCAAAAGGCGTGGGTCGACCTCGCGGTGCCGCAGTGCGGCTTCTGCCAGGCCGGCCAGATCATGACCGCGGCGGCGCTGCTGGCCAAGAACCCGAGCCCGTCCGACGCGGACATCGACACCTCGCTGGCGGGCAACCTGTGCCGCTGCGGGACGTACCTGCGGATCCGCAAAGCAGTGAAGCAAGCGGCGGCGGCCGGCGGCAAGGAGAAGTGAGCGCGATGTCCGGGCCGCCGATCCGCCTGCTCCGCCGCAGCTTCCTCGCCGGCCTCGGCGGCGCGCTGTCCGGGCTCGCGCTCGGCTCGTTCGCCCGCGCCGCGCCGGCCCTGCCGCCCGCCGTCGACCAGGCGGCCAAGGCGGCGGCCGAGGCCGAGGGCGCGGGGCTCCGGCCCAACCTGTTCGTCCACGTCACGCCCAACGGGGCGGTCCAGATCGTGTGTGCCCGCTCGGAGATGGGGCAGGGCGTGCGCAGCTCGCTGCCGGTGCTGATCGCCGACGAGCTCGGCGCCGACATGAGTCGCGTGGAGATCGTGCAAGCCCCCGGCGACGCGGCCTACGGCGACCAGAACACCGACGGCTCGCACAGCGTGCGCGGCTTCTACGACGCGCTGCGCAAGCTCGGCGCGTGCGCGCGGATGATGCTGATCGCGGCCGCGGCCAAGCAGTGGAAGGTGGCGCCGAACACCTGCGTGGCCCACGACCACGCGGTCCACCACGAGGCCAGCGGGCGCTCGCTGGGCTTCGGCGAGCTGGCGATCGCGGCCTCGAAGCTGCCTGTCCCGAAGGACATTTTACTGCGGCCCAAGGCCGAGCTGTTGCACGTCGGCAAGGCGCTGCCGCTGCTCGACGGGCCGGCGATCGTCGACGGCAGCGCGGCCTTCGGGGCCGACATCGTGCTGCCCGGGATGCGGACGGCGATCATCGCCCGCCCGCCGGTGGTCGGCGGTCGGGCCACCGCGCACGACGCCACCCAGGCGCTGGCGGTGCCCGGCGTGCGCGCGGTCGTGCCATTGCCGGCGCCGACGCCTCCGTTCGCGTTCCAGCCGCTCGGCGGGATCGCTGTGGTGGCCGACGACACCTGGTCGGCGATGCGGGGTCGCGCCCAGCTCGAGATCACCTGGGCCGCCGGCGACAACGGCGAGTACGACTCCGAGAACTACCGCAAGACCCTGCTCGCCGCGGTCGGCCTGCCCGGTGTGGTCGTCCGCCAGGTCGGCGACGTCGGCGCGGGGATGGCGGGCGCGGCCAGGCAGGTCGAGGCCGTGTACCACGTGCCGCACCTGGCTCACGCGACGATGGAGCCGCCGGTCGCGGTGGCCGAGTTCGACGGCCAGAGCTGCGAGGTGTGGGCCTCGACCCAGAACCCGCAGGCCTCGCGCAGCTCGGTGGCCAAGGCGCTGGGGCTCGACGAGGAGAACGTCACAGTCCACGTGTCGCTGCTCGGCGGCGGCTTCGGCCGCAAGTCGAAGCCGGACTACGTGGTCGAGGCGGCGCTGCTGGCCAAGGCGACCGGCGCCCCGGTGCGCGTGCAGTGGACGCGCGAGGACGACATTCAGCACGACTACTATCATACGGTCAGCACCCAGCGGCTGGTGGCCGGGCTCGACGCGCAGGGCAAGGTGGTCGCGTGGGAGCACCGCACCGCCTATCCGCCGATCGGCTCGACCTTCAGCGACACCGGCCTGTCGGCCCCCGGCGAGCTGCAGCAGGGCGTGCTCGACGTGCCGCTGGCGATCGCCAACGTGCGCGCCGAGAACTGCGAGGCGCGGTCGCACACGCGGATCGGCTGGCTGCGCTCGGTGGCCAACATCTATCACGCGTTCGCGGTCCAGAGCTTCATCGCCGAGATCGCGGCGGCGCGTAACAGCGACCCGCGCGACACCCTGCTCGAGATCATCGGTCCGCCGCGGATCGTCACGCTGCAGGAGCTCGGGGTCGAGACGCTGCCGAACTACGGCCAATCGCTGGACGAGCACCCGATCGACACCTCCCGCCACCGCCGGGTGATCGAGCGCGTGACCGAGCTGGCCGACTGGGACAACCGACAAAAGAACGGCCGCGCGCTCGGCCTCGCGGTCCACCGCAGCTTCCTCACCTACGTGGCAGTGGTCGTCAGCGTGGTGCACGGCCCGGACGGCAAGATCCGCGTCGACGAGGTGTGGAGCTGCCTCGACGCCGGCACCCTCGTCAATCGCGAGCGCGTGCACTCGCAGTTCGAGGGCGCGGTGATCTTCGCCCTCAGCCACGCGCTGTACGGCGAGATCACGATGCAGCAGGGCGCGACGGTGCAGAGCAACTTCCGCGACTTCCGCCTGATGCGCCTCCCCGAGGCGCCGCGGGCGGTTCATGTGGAGATCGTCGCCGACGACGGCCCGTCCTGCGGCGTCGGCGAGCCGGGCGTGCCCCCGGTGGCCCCGGCGCTGGCCAACGCGATCTTCGCCCTCACCGGCACGCGCGTGCGCGACCTGCCGATCGCGCGGAGCCTCAAGGTCTAAACGCGCGAGCCGTCGCGCGGCTCGATGCGTGCGCCGATTCTCGACCTGCGCTTGCAGGTCGCGCCCAGGCGAGCTTCGGCGTTGGCCCTCAGCGGCTGCGTGGCTGCGAAGGCTCGCCCTGCGCGTGGTCGTCGCGCTCCCGTCGACGGATTCTTCGCTGGCAGACGCTCGACCTTCGGGCGCACGCGCGAGACGGCTCGCGACGGGCCCGCTTCGCGTCACGCGCGGGCCCTGACCTGCAGAGGCCGATCGCGGCGCCTTGGGCCAGGAGTGATTTGTCCGCCGCGTCGGCCGGCCTCGCGGTTATCCTGCCGCCATGCCGAACTACGTGCGCGCGCTGGTCCTCGCTCTCCTCGTCCCTGCCTGCGGCGACGACGGCACCGCCAGCACCGGCAGCACCAGCGGCAGCACCACTGACGATCCGAGCACCTCGTTCGTCAGCGCGACCACCGGCACGACGACGACGGGCGTGCCGACGACCACCGACGCGCCCACCACGACCACCGACGCGCTCACTGGCACGACGACGACGACGGGCGACACGACGACGACGACGAGTGACACGACCACGACGTCGACGAGCGACACCACGACGACCGGCGACACGACGACCACGACGAGTGACACGACGTCGACGAGCGACACGTCGACGAGCGACACTTCGACGAGCGACACTTCGACGAGCGACACTTCGACGAGCGACACCAGCACCTCGACCGGCCCCGGCGAGGCCTGCGGCGACGGCCAGCTCGATCCGGGCGAAGCGTGCGACGACGGCAACGACGTCGACGACGACGCCTGCACCGACGCCTGTCAGCTCCCCCAATGCGGCGACGGCATCGTCCAGGCCGGCGAGGGCGAGGCGTGCGACGACGGCATGTTCAACGCCGATGACGCGGCCTGCACGCTCGAATGCGCGGCCGCCAAGTGCGGCGACGGCCTGGTGTGGGCCGGCATGGAGCAGTGCGACGACGGCAACATGGTCGACGACGACGCCTGCGCCAATGACTGCACCGGCGCGACTTGCCAGGACGGCCAGCAGAACGGCAGCGAGACCGGGATCGACTGCGGCGGCCCCGACTGCGACGCCTGCGAGTTCGTGCTGCTGCTCGGCGGCAACTCGGGGGCGATGCTCGGCGGCCACTTCGACGGCGCGGCCTGGGCGGTGAAGAGCATCGCCGCGCCCACGGTCGACGGCCTCGACATCGCGGTCACCAGCGAGGACATCGGCGTCGGCGTGTTCCGCTTCACCAAGCTCGGCGACCCCGCCGACAACCAGCTGCGCTACGTCACCTGGCAGGCCGGCACCTGGTCGGCGCCGGCGCAGATCGGCGCCGACACGACCCGCGCCGCGCCCACCATCAGCGCCGTCGGGGCCGGCGCGCACGCGGTGTTCCACGGCGACAACTTCCAGCACTACTACGCCCGCTTCACCGCCGGCGCGTGGAACCCGACCGCCGAGACGATCGGCAGCTTCGGCCCCGGGCCCGGCAGCGTGACCACGCTCGGCAGCGACGCCCTGCTGGTCTTCCACGACGGCGCGCAGAACAACCAGCTGTTCGCGCGCCGGCGCACCAACGCCTGGCAGGCGCAGCAGCTGGTCGACAGCGAGGCGCAGGCGTTCGACCGCCGGCCGGCAGTCGTCACCCTCACCAACGATCGGGTCCTCGCCGTGCACGCCGTCAACAGCGGCGGGCAGCTGCGCTTCGGCATTTTCAATAATGGCGCGTGGTCGGCCCCCGCCCAGGTCCCCGGCGCCCAGGCCTCGGCGCCGCCCGCCCTCGCCCCGCTGCCCGGCGGCGACGCTGCGCTGGCCTTCCGCGGCCTCGACGGCCAGCTCTACGTCGCCCTGTACACCGGCGGCGCGTGGCAGCCGGCCGCGACGGTGCTGCAGCCGAGCCCGACGATCTTCGGCCCCCCGGCGCTGGCCGCCGGCATCGGCTCTGCGGATCTCGAGCTGGTCTACCTCGACGGCCAGGCCCACACGCCGCGCCACACGCGTCGCGTCGGCGGCAGCTGGTTCGCGCCGACGATCGTCAGCAACACCGCGCTCGAGCGGGTGGCCGTCGCGCGCTCGCAGTGACGCGCGATGCCGGTGCTTCGACAGGGCATCGGCGCGACCGGCGAATTCGACACTCGCCGGGATCACGAGCCTGGGGCGCTCGGGGCCTGCGTCGGCTTCTGCGGACGAGGCCCCGCGCGCCGATCTTGCGGGAATGTCTATTCGGTTATGTCCCGATAGACATGTCTCAAAGCACCATCACATCGGCCACTGACCACCCTTGAGCAGCTCAATTAAACCATCGAGGCTGTCCGCCTCGAATTCCACCGGGTCTCCGGGCTCACTGAGGTCCTCCGCGTTCTCCGGCATGAAGTAGCCGCGTTCTTTTAAAAAGGCGTCGGCCTTGGCGCGGTCGAGCACCAGCGGGCGCACGCGCCAGCGGCCGTCTTCCACCACCACCGCGTGGCTGAAGTGGTGGCGGCCGAAGCGGACCTGGGCGCCAGGGGCCAGGGGGGAGGCGCGGCGGAGGCGGGCGATGAACGCGTCGAGCGGCTCGATCGGGCGGGGTGCCATCGCGGTATGGTCGGCGATCGGCGCCCGGTCGTCGATTGGCCCGCCGGGAGCAACAATGAGTTGTCGGCCGCGCATCTACTTTAGTCGCACGACCGTCACTACGTTGAACTCATGAGCGAGCTCCTCTACACCCCGATCGTGCTCGGCGACCTCGAGTTGAAGAACCGAGTCGTCATGGCCCCGATGACGCGCAGTCGCGCGCCCGGCAACCTCGCCAACGAGCTGATGGCCACCTACTACGGCCAGCGCAGCGAGGCCGGGCTGATCGTCACCGAGGGCACCGCGCCCGCCGCCGACGGCCTCGGTTATGCGCGGATCCCCGGCCTCTTCAACTCCGAGCACGCTCGCGGCTGGCGCGGCGTCACCGAGGCCGCCCACGCCGGCGGCGCCAAGATCTTCGTCCAGCTCATGCACACCGGGCGCGTCGGTCACGCGCTCAACCTGCCGCCCGGCGCCGAGGTGCGCGGGCCCTCGCCGGTCGCGCTCGCCGGCGCGATGTACACCGACCAGGAGGGCCCGCAGCCGCACCCGGTGCCGCGCGAGCTGAGCGAGGTCGACATCGCCGCCACGATCGAGGGCTACGCTCGCTCGGCCGGGCTCGCGCGCGAGGCCGGCTTCGACGGGGTCGAGCTGCACGGCGCCAACGGCTACCTCATCGACCAATTTTTAAACAGCGCGAGCAACCGCCGCAGCGACGGGTGGGGCGGGACGGTCGAGGGCCGGGCGCGCTTCGCCCTCGAGGTGGCGCGCGCGACTGCGTCGCGGATCGGCGCAGGCAGGGTGGGGATCCGCCTGTCCCCGTACGGCACGTTCAACGGGATGGCGGTCGACCCCGAGCTCGACGCGGTGTTCGTCCATCTGGTGCGCGGCCTGTCGGAGCTCGGGCTCGCGTATGTCCACCTCGTCGACTTCGGCGGCAAGGTGGTGCCGGCCGATCTGCAGGCGGAAATTCGAAGAAACTTCCGCGGCCGCCTGATCCTCTCCGGCGAATACGACGCGACCCGCGCAGAGGCCGATCTCACAGCAGGCCGCGGCGACCTCATCGCCTTCGGCCGCCCGTTCATCGCCAACCCGCGCCTGGTCTCGCGCCTGCGCGCCGGCCTGCCGCTGGCCCAGGGCGACCCCTCCACGTTCTACACGCCGGGCGAGCGCGGCTACACCGACTACCCGCTCGAGTGAGCGGACGAAAAAATTTCAAAGAAAGAAAGAAGTCCTCGCCGGGAGGGCGCGCTCGCATCTGCGGAGACCGCAGGCGGGCTCGCGCCGGCGCGCCCGGCCGAGGTGCCCGCGAACAGCTCGCGTTCGCCGCGCCAGCGAGGCCGCAGAGGGTGCGCTCGGCGATCCGGTGGTCTCCATGCCCTGAAGGACATGCCCAAAAGGGCATGCCCTTTCGCGCATGCTCTTTCGAGCATGTTCTTTAACGCAGCCTCAGCGGTAGTCGGTGAGGTGGCGGCGGCTGCGGCCGCGGGGGCTGTTGGCCTGTTCGTCTTCGCGCTGGCAGGTCGCGCACAGCGTGGCGGTGGGGACCAGGAGCAGGCGGCGCTGGGCGATCGGCTCGTCGCAAGCCTCGCAGAGGCCGAACTCCTCCGGGTCGTCGGCCATGCGGCGGAGCGCCTGGTCGATGGCGGCCAGGGATTCGACGCGGGCGCGGTTGCGGTTGGACGCGATGACCTGCGTCATCTCGGTCAACGGCGCCGCGTCCTCGTCGGGCTTGGTCACCACCTCTTGCTGCTCGAACTCCACCGGCACGTCGCCGCCCTTCAGCAGTTCGGCGCGGCGTTGCAAGAGGAGCGTCCGCATCGGCCCGAGCTCGTCCGGCTTCATCGCCCTCGCAGGATACTCGAGGCCCGGCGCGCCGGCGAGTCGCCCGGCTGCCGCGGGCTTGGGGGGGCTCTGGAACTGGTGTAGGGTGCGGCGCATGTACGCGCGCCCGCCCCACCACGCAACCTCGCACCGCCTCCGCACCGCGCTCGCGTGCGGGCTCTGCACCCTGATCGCCTGCGGCGAGCCCGGCGAGGTCGCGCCGAAGACCGGCGACAAGGCGGACAAGGCGGAGAAGGCGGGCAAGGCCGACAAGCCCGCGGACGCCAAGGCGCCCGAGACGCCGGCCGAGGCCGAGCCGGCCGAGGACTACGCGTGGGAGCTGCCGCAGGGGATGCGCGCGCCCGAGGTGCCGGCCGACAACCCGATGAGCGCCGCCAAGGTCGAGCTCGGCCACAAGCTGTTCATGGACAAGCGGCTCAGCGTCGACGGCACGCGCAGCTGCTACAGCTGCCATCAGAACGAGCTCGGCAACGCCGACGGGCGGGCCAAGGCGCTCGGCCCCGGCGACAAGGAGCTCGCGCGCAACACCCCGACGATCTGGAACGTCGCCTACCACACCGCCTATTACTGGGACGGTCGCTCGCCCACGCTCGAGAAGCAGGCGATCGGCGCGTGGAAGGGCGGCAACATGGGCGTCGGCGAGGACAAGCTGGCGGCCAAGGCGGCCGAGATCGGCGGATTGCCGGAGTACAAGGCCGAGTTCGCCCGCGTGTTCGCGCTGAAGGACGGCGACCCGGTGCTGCCCGAGCACGTCGCCAAGGCGCTGTCGGCCTACGAGCGCACGCTCTTGTGCGGCGGCACCGCGTGGGACAAGAACAGCATGAACGAGGCGCAGCAGCGCGGCTGGGAGCTGTTCCGCGGCAAGGGGGCCTGCACCACCTGCCACGTCGGCGACAACTTCAGCGACGACCTCTACCACAAGATGGGCATCAGCCTCTCCGACGCCGGCGAGGGGACCGACAAGGGTCGCCTGGACGCGTCGAAAGATCCGGCCGACACGTACAAGTTCCGCACCCCGACCCTGCGCAACGTGACGCGGACTGCGCCGTACTTCCACGACGGCAGCGTGGCCGACCTCCGCACCGCGGTGAAGACCATGGCCGGCGGCCCGAAGCGCGAGGGCCTCGACCCCAACTACGCCGACCGCGGCCTCACCGACGCGGAGGTCGACGACCTCGTGGCCTTCCTGGGCGCGCTCGAGTGCCCGGGCTCGCTGGCGACGATCGGCGACCAGGCCGTGCCGGGCATCACCGGCCCGGCTCAGCCCGCAGCTCCGGCGGCGCCGGCCCGGTGACGTGCTAGGATCCCACCATGCAGGTCGACATTTATTATTGCGTGCGCTGAAACTACCTGCCCCAAGCCACCGGTCTGGTGGCCGATCTGCAGGCTCGCTTCGGCGACAAGCTCGAGTGCAAGGTCCACCGCGGCGATCGTGGCGTGTTCGACGTCGTCGTCGACGGTCAGAAGATCTTCAGCAAAGACATCCTGAATCGCTTCCCGAAGCGCGGCGAGATCGGTGACCTGATCGCGGAGCGGATCGGCGGCAAGCGCCGTTGATCCAGGCCCCCGGGCCGATCGCGTTATTCACGGCGATTGACAGGATAAACGGCCGCGAGGGCGCGCTCTTGCACGGTGCGGGGACGCGCCGTAAGCATGAGTCATGTCATCGATCGCGTCGCGTTCGGCTGTCGTCGTCGTGCTCGTGTCGGGGTGTAGCGGCTACGATCCGAGCGCCGGCGGCGACGACGACGGCCCCGGGCTGACCGAAGGGACAGGTTCATCGGGCGGCGGCGGCGGTGACACCGAGGAGCCCCCGCCGGACGGCTGCGCCGACGCCTGCGAGGACGGCGCCGCCATGTGCGAAGCGGACGGCGTGGCCCGCTGCGCTGCCGGCGAGGACGGCTGCCGCGCGTGGATGCCTGAAGGGCCATGTCCGGAAGGACAGGTGTGCAGCGACGGCGTGTGCACCGCGGGCCTCGGGTTCGCGCGGGAGGCTGCGGCGTGGGCGGTGCCCGTGGGCGGGCGCGCGGGCGAGGGCTTCGCCGCGCCGACGGGCCAGGCCGCGGCGGTCGGCGACGACGACTGGATCCTGCTCGACCTCGACGGCGACGGCGCCCTCGACCTGGTGCGCACTGCGGCCGCGTACCCGACCGGCGACGGCTTCACCACCCGCACCAAGGGTTTTCCGCTGGCCCCGTTCTGGGCGGTGCACCGCGGCGGGGGCGACGACGGCTTCGCGGCCGCGCCCTCGGCCTGGTCGTTGCCGGTCGGCGTCGGCTTCGCCGGTCGCGGCCTGGTCGCGGCGGCGGGCGAGCCGGTCGAGGTCGGCGACGTGGTGTGGGCCACCCGCGACGTCGACGGCGACGGCCGGCGCGACCTCGTGGTCACCGGCGTGCGCGCGAACAAGGCCGAGGTCGTCCCGCTCGGCTGGCCCGACGCGCCGCGCTGGGACGTCTACCTGAGCGACGGGTCCCGCTTCGCCGCCGAGCCGCAGGCGTGGGCCCTGCCGCCGGGCAACGACGCCGGGTTCTTCCACCACGTCGACGGCGCCCCGCTGGCCCCGAACGCGCCGGCCTGGTCGCTGCTCGACCTCGACGGCGACGGCTGGAGCGACCTCGTCGTCAGCGGGCGCGTCAGCGGCCAGCGCCACGTCTCACCTGGCTTTCCGGACAGCCCGTTCTGGGAGGTCCACCGCGGCGGCGCGACCGGCTTCGACGCCCCGTTGACGGTGTGGAGCCTGCCGCCGGGCGGCGGCGCCACGACCGGGTTCGCCGGCCTGACCGGGGTCGCCGAGGCCGCGGGCGACCAGCTGTGGGCGCTGCTCGACCTCGACGGCGACCGCCGGCTCGAGCTCGTGGTCACCGGCCAGCTCGACGACGTCGCCGCCGGCCCGGGCGCGCTCACCCGCGAAGGCGCCCCGGGCTGGGCCGTGTATCCGGCCGGCCCGACCGGCTTCGAGCTGTCCCCGAGGACAGTCGCGCTCCCGCCCGCGGGCGGCGGCACCGGCGAGCGCGGCTACTACGCAGTCCGCGGCGGCCAGGACGGCGCCGGCAGCTCGAGCGCCCCGTACGACGCCACCGGCTGGGAGCTGCTCGACCTCGACGGCGACGGCCGGCTCGACCTCGTCGTCACCAACACCGCGCGGGAGATCGCCGGCGGCGTGTACAAGCGCGAGGCGCTCGGCGGCGCCGAGCCGTACTGGGACGTGTACTTGGGGGCAGGTGCCGGCTTCGTCGCCGCGACCCGCTGGCCGACCCCGAGCGGCGGCTTCCTCGGCCGCGGCTTCCTCTGGGCCCGCGGCCAGACCACGGCGCCGCAGAACGAGGGCACGGTGCTGTGGCACACCGGCGACCTCGACGGCGACGGCCGCCCCGAGCTCGTGGTCACCGGCCTGGCCGCGCCCAACGGCGACGGCGCCCCGTGGAGCTGGCACGTGCCCGGCCTGGCCGAGAAGCAGCCGCGCTGGCGCGTCTACGGGCCGGCGCGGCCGTAGCGGGCGCCGTGGTAGCATGCGCGGCGTGGTACCCGACGAACTCGTCGAAGCGGTGGAGCAAGGCTCGCTCGCGGCAGTCGAGCAGGCGTTGAACGCCGAGCCGGGGCTGGTCGCCGCGCGCACGGGCGACGAGGACACCCTGCTGCACATCGCCTGCTGGCAGAAGCAGACCGCGATCGCGGCGTTGCTGCTGGCCCGCGGGGCCGACCCGAACGCGCGCGGCTGCTACGGCCGCACGTCGCTGCACTACGCGGTGCACGACGGGCGCGCGGTGAGCGTCGAGCTGGTCCGCCAGCTGCTGGCCCGCGGCGGCGATCCGTGGATCGCCGAGAACAACGGCTTCACCGCCGACGGCTGGGCGCGCCAGGAGATGTGGGGCGAGGCCCTCGAGGCGGTGGTGCGGCAGTTCGCCGCGGTGCCCCGAAAGGACCGGCGCTAGCACCGCGAGGCGTTTCGAGCGGCGCTCCGGTATCCTCGCGGCGATGACGACGGCGAGCGCGGGGCAGGTGGCGGCGAAGTGCTTCGGGGTGCTCGGCGATCCGGTCGCGCACTCGCGGTCGCCGGCGATGCACGCGGCCGCGTTCGCGGCGCTCGGCCTGCCGCACCGCTACCTCGCGTTTCACGTCGCCCCCGAGCGGCTGGCCGAGGCGGTGCGCGGGGGCCGGGCGCTCGGGTTCGGCGGGCTCAACCTCACCGTGCCGCACAAGCAGGCCGCGCTGGCCCTGTGCGACGACCTCGGCCCCGAGGCGCGGCGGATCGGCGCAGTCAACACGCTCGTGTTCGCGGGCGGCGCGATCGTCGGCCACAACACCGACGGCCGCGGCTTCGCGGCAGCCGTCCGCGAGCTCTCTTCAAACCATGTCTTGAAGAAAGCCATGGTCCTCGGGTCAGGCGGTGCGGCGCGGGCGGTGGTCGACGCGATCGCCGGCGAGCTGCTCGGTCCCGGAGGACATGTCCTGTGGGTCAGCCGCGATCCGGCAGCGCTGGCGGCCGAGCTGCCGGCGGGCGGGCCCGTCGTCGCCGCCGGCTGGGAGGCAGTCGGCGGCGGCGCGGTCGACCTGCTGGTCAACTGCACCACCGTCGGCATGGCCCACGGCCCGACCGATTACCCGGTGCCGACGACCGCGCTCGTGGCCGGTCTGGCCCCCGGGGCGCGCGTGGTCGACATCGTCTACCCGCGCCCTGCCGGCGGCCTGCTCGACCTCGCCGAGGCGGCCGGGGCCCTGGTCCAGGACGGGCTCGAGATGCTGCTGTGGCAGGGCGTGTTCGCCGAGGCGCTGTGGCTCGGTCGCTCGCTCGGGCCCGAGGTCGTCGCCGCCATGCGGGCCGCCCTGCGCTGAATCGCGGACAAATCGCCGATCTGTCCCGAGGGACCGATCGTGGCGGCCCGGCCGCCTGGGATTCGACGGATCTGTCCCGAAGGACCGATCGGACAAATGGCCGAGAATCACCGATCTGTCCCGGGGGACCGATCGGCGGTGTCGTGGCGGAGAATCGCCGGATCGGGGCTGGGGGCTGGGGGCGGCCTCGCCTCCGCGGGGTGGATCGCGATCTGTCCCCTGGGACCGATCTGGGCCGTTCTGGCCTGCACAGCCGGGGTTGGCGGGGGAATTGCGATCTGTCTCTCGGGACCGATCCCCGATCTGCATGCGTGGATCTCGGGCGGCCGCAATCGTTGCACCGGGGTCGGCAGGCCCGAAAATTTGCTCCGCCGATCGGGCTCGGGCATGGTCGCCGCGCCTGCTGCGCTCCTCGAACCTGGCCGATCGATCTGGTGCTGTGATCGGGCCTGAAAGCCTGATCACCTTTTCTGTCCGCGGGGACAGCCGCCTCGGTGCGCCTCGGATCGGTTGGCGCGTCCGATCTCCCTGAAAAACGATCGGCCTCGATCGCGTGTGATCGAGGCCCTCGAGCCGGACTCGCAGGCGGCGGGCCCGGCTGCACGTTCGGAAGGCAAAATCTGTCCCATGAGACACCTCGGTCGGCCGCCTGCGGGGTCGACCCTACGCCCGAATGGACGATCTACGCGGTGAATTAGCCGCCGCTCGGGCGCCTGGGCCTGGTTTGCTGGGGTATGAGTCGGACCTACACGCGACTACATACCCCTGCGAAGAACACAAATTTTTTGCAATGGGCGATCGCCTCGGATAAGTGCGTAGTTCGAGAAGCGAAGCACATGACCGTCAGGCCAGGCCGGGCGGGAAAGTGGGCAGGCAGTATGGCGCAGTTCGAACTCGAGGAAATCGTTCAACAGGCGAAGATCAAGGTCATCGGCGTCGGCGGGGCTGGAGGCAACGCCGTCAATACGATGATCACGAACAAGGTCGAGGGCGTCGAGTTCTACACGGCGAACACCGACGTGCAGGCGCTCGAGAAGAGCATGGCCCAGACCGTGATCCAGCTCGGCAAGGACGTCACGCGCGGGCTCGGGGCGGGCGCCAACCCGGAGAAGGGCCGCGAGGCTGCGCTCGAGAGCGTCGACGAGATCGCCGAGGCGCTGCGCGGGGCCGACATGGTGTTCGTGACCGCGGGCATGGGCGGCGGCACCGGCACGGGCGCCGCGCCGATCATCGCCCAGATCGCGCGGGAGATGGGCGCGCTGACCGTCGGCGTCGTCACCAAGCCGTTCCGCTTCGAGGGCAAGCGTCGCCTGCGGTTCGCCGACTCCGGCATCGAGAAGCTCGAGAAGGCCGTCGACACCCTCATCACGATCCCGAACGATCGCCTGCTGCAGGTCACCTCCTCGAACACCAGCCTGCTCGACAGCTTCCGCCTGGCCGACGAGGTGCTGCAGCACGCCACCCAGGGCGTGTCCGACCTCATCACCGTCCCGGGCATCATCAACGTCGACTTCGCCGACGTGCGCACCATCATGAGCGGCCAGGGCCGCGCGCTGATGGGCATGGGCATCGGCCACGACGAGGGTCGCGCGCTCGCGGCGGCCCAGCAGGCGATCAGCTCGCCGCTGCTCGAGGACGTCACGATCCACGGCGCCCAGGGCATCCTCATCAACATCACCGCCGGTCCTGACCTCAAGCTTCACGAGGTCGAGGAGGCCGCCTCGCTGATCCAGGAGGCCGCCCACGAGGACTGCAACATCATCTTCGGCGCCGTCATCGACCACAACATGGGCGACGCGCTGCGCATCACCGTCATCGCCACCGGCTTCGACCGCCACGCGCCGGCCGAGGAGGAGCTCGAGCAGGTCATCCGCTCGTCCATGACGAGCCCGCCGGGCAAGCGCCGTTCGCAGGTCCAGGTCCCGTTCGGCATGCCGAGCCCGCAGCCCGTGCAGCAGAACCCGATGTTCGCCGCGAACCCGCAGCAGCCGCCGCCGCAGCCGCAGCAGAGCTCCAGCAGCCTGCGCCAGTCGATGGTCGAGCGCCTCGGCGTCCACGAGCGGGCCACCTCGGTGCCTGTCCCTTCGGCCAGCTCGTCGAGCATGAGCCGCTCGGGCGTGATCGGCCAGCCGAGCGCGCCGCAAGTCCACCCGCCCGTCCACCCGCAGGTCCACCCGCAGCAGCAGGTCCACCCGCAGCAGCAGGTCCACCCGCAGCAGCAGGTCCACCCGCAGCAGCAGGTCCACCCGCAGCAGCAGGGCCATCAGGGCTTGCGCCAGTCGCAGCGCGTCGAGCCGCCCGCGGTCGGCAGCGACCCGAGCGAGATCCCGGCGTTCCTGCGCCGCCGCGACGAGAACGGCTTCATCCGCTGAAGTCGGCCTCCGGCGCCTGACGCGAGGGACATGCTCCTTGGAGCATGTCCCTTTTCGCATGTGCGCGGCTCGTTGACTCGGCCGCTCGCGCGCGCATGGCAAAAGGGACATGCCCGATCGGGCATGTCCCTTCGCACAGCTCTCCGCGAGCGCTACGAATTACCAGGGCAGCCGGTCGCGCATGTGGAAGAAGCCGCCGGTCGGGCCGTCCGCGGGCAGGGTGGCCAGCCACACGCTGGTCTTGGCGCCGTCTTCGACCTCCATCGGCGCCTGCTCGCCGCCGAGGTCGGTCTTGACCCACCCCGGGTGAGCCGCGTTGACCTTGATGCCGGTGTCGCGGAGCTCGTGGGCGAGGTGGATCGTGTACTGGTTGACCGCGGCCTTCGAGGTGTCGTAGGCGACCGACTTCATGTCGTAGATCGGCGACGACGGGTCGGCGTGCAGGGTCAGCGAGCCGAGGATGCTGCTGACGTTGACGATCCGGCCGGCCTCGCTCTTGCGGACCAGCGGCAGGAACGCCTGAGTCACCGCGACCAGGCCGAACACGTTGGCCTCGAAGGTGCCGCGCCACTGGTCGAGCGTGGTCTGGCTGGTGGTGGTGCCCCAGCCCTCCTGCACGACGCCGGCGTTGTTGACCAGGGTGTCGAGCTTGCCGTGGCGGGCGCCGACCTGCTCGGCGGCGCGGGCGATCGAGGCGGCGTCGGTCACGTCGAGCGCGACGGCCTCGGCGCCGAGCCCCTCGCCGGCCAGCTGGGCGACCGCGGCCTCGGCCTTGGCGGCGTCGCGCGCGGCGACGATGACCGTGTGGCCCTCGCGCGCCAGCTGCCGCGCGGTCTCGAAGCCGATGCCCTTGTACGCCCCGGTGATCAGGATGATTCGCTTGCTCATGTCGTCGTCCTCGGCCGCCATCGTGCGGCCGCGGCGGAGTTGCAGCAAGCGCATCGTCTTCATGATAGGATGCACGGCGTGCAACTGCAGGGCGTCGACCTCAACCTGCTGGTCGCCCTCGAGGCCCTGCTCAGCGAGCGCAGCGTCACCCGGGCGGGCGCGCGGCTGGGGCTGACCGCTTCGGCTACCAGCCACGCCCTGGGGCGCCTGCGCGCGACCTTCGGCGACGAGCTGCTGGTCCGCACCCGCGGGGGGATGATCCCTACCGCCCGCGGCGAGCAGCTGTTGGTCCCGCTGCGGGCCGCCCTGCGCGACGTCGGCGCCCTCCTGAGCAACTCGGCCCGCTTCGACCCCAGGACCAGCCGCCGCGAATTCGTGCTCGCCAGCACCGACTACATCGAGGCCGTGCTGCTGCCGCCGCTGCTCGCCCGCGTGTCGGCGGCGGCGCCGGGGGTGCAGCTGCGGGTCCACCCGCTGGTCAGCGACGTGGCCGCGCCGCTCGAGACCGGGGCGATCACCGTCGCTCTCGGGGTGGTGTTCGAGAACAGCCCCGGTCTGCAGCAGCAGGCGCTGTTTTCGGAGGAGATGGTGCTCGTGTGCCGCAAGGGCCACCCGGACGTGAAGCGCACCATCGACCTGGCGACCTACCTGCGCCTGCGCCACGTCCTGGTCAGCGTGCGCGGCGGGTCGCAGAGCGTGGTCGACGAGCAGCTGGCCGAGCTCGGGCACGCGCGGCAGATCGCCCTGGTCGTGCCGCACTTCCTGGCGGCGCCGCTCATCGTCGCCAGCTCCGACCTCGTCCTGACGACGCCGGCGCGGCTGGTGCGGCGGCTCGGCCCGGCCCTCGATCTGCGCACTCTGGCGCCGCCGCTGGCGGTCCCGGGCTTCACGGTGCGCCAGGTGTGGCACGAGCGCCACCAGGACGACCCGGGCCACCTGTGGCTGCGCCAGCAGATCTTCGCCGCCGCCAAGACGCTGGCGACGGGTAAGGATGGCAGCCGATGCTGAGCCGCGAGCGAGTCGACGAGTTCCGCGAGCAGGGGTTCGTGGTGTTGCCGCGCCTGATCGCCGCCGAGGCGCTGGCGTCGATCCGCGGCGCGGCGCTGGCGATCGTCGACCGCTTCGACCCCGAGGCCGAGCGCACCGTCTTCACCACCAAGGACCGCGACGCCGGCCGCGACGACGTGTTCTTCGCCTCGGCCGAGGGCGTGCGCTGCTTCCTCGAGGAGGGGGCGCGGGACGCCGAAGGTCGGCTCGTCTGCCCGCCGCGGCTGGCGATCAACAAGATCGGCCACGCGCTGCACGACCTCGTGCCCGAGTTCCGCGAGTTCTGCCGCCAGGCCTGCTTCGGCGAGCTGCTGCGCGACCTCGGCTACGCCGCGCCGGTGCTGTGGCAGACGATGTTTATTTTTAAACAGCCGCGGATCGGCGGCGAGGTCCGCTGGCATCAGGACGCGACGTATCTGATAAGCGAGCCGGCGTGCGTGACCGGCCTGTGGGTCGCGCTGGAGGACGCGCACCGCGACAACGGCTGCCTGTGGGTGCAGCCCGGCGGCCACCGCACTCCCCTGCGCGAGCGCTACGAGGTCGACTGGAGCAGCCGCACCGGCACGCTGCACACCATCGACGCGACGCCTTGGCCCACCGACGCGCAGGCGGTCGCGCTCGAGGTGCCGGCCGGCACCGTGGTGGTGTTCCACGATCACCTGCCGCACCGCAGCTCGCACAACCACTCGGCGGCGTCGCGCCACGCCTTCACGATGCACGCGGCCGAGAAGGGCGCGGGGTGGTCTTCGCGCAACTGGCTGCAGCGGCCGCAGCTCGGGGACTTCGCGCTGTAGCGCGACGCCTGTCCTCGGGGACAGCTGACGGGTGCGCGGACGGTCGGGCCGCCGCAGACGGCGGATGCGCACAGGCCTGTCCGGATGTGCAGCTCGGTCGAACCGCAGGACCTGGCCTCCGGGACATGTCGTGCCCGATCGCCGCGCCCGGCGCGAGCTGCTCACGAACCTGTCCTTCGCGCCAGGTGCCTCGCCTCGCGCGGCCGCGCGCTTCATCGCGCCGCGAGCGCGCGCTTGCGCGGATGTTCAGTCCCACATGGCGCCGATTTCTTGCCCACACATGGGGCGCCTGATAGTCGCCAGGCTCGCTCCCTTCGCCATGGGTCTCTTCAACAACAGCCCTCGCGCGAACGCCGCGGCGGCGCGCAAGCAGAACCGACGGGTGCAGCAGGCGCGGCCGCGGCCGGTGCCGGCGCCCACGCCAGTCGCGCGCAAGCCGGCGGTGACTGCGAGCCGCGCGGGCTCGCGGGTCAATCGTCGCGTCGACGCCCCGCGGGCCGGGGCCAAGCCCGCGATCCACGTGCCGCGGGCGGGCCTGAAGAACCTCGTCGCCGCGGTCCCGCGGGTCGGCGCGCGCGGCCGCCGGCTGTTCAGCCTCGCCGCTCGCCTGGCGATCGCGGTGAGCCTGGCCTGGGGCGTGCTGCTGGCGGTCCAGGCCAGCTATCAGTTCGTGACCACCTCGGCCCGCTTCGAGGCCAAGTCGCTGGTCTACCAGGCGACGCCACATGTCCCGGTGGACAGGTTGCAGTCGCTGCTCGGCCTGGAGCCCGGCACCAACATCCTCGCCGTCGACACCGACGCGCTGCAGGCCAAGATCGCCGCCGAGCCGTGGGTCAAGCGCGCCAGCGTGCAGCGCTCGCTGCCCGACACGCTGATCGTCGAGGTCGAGGAGCACGAGGCGGCGGCGGCGCTGCTGTCGGGTTACTTCTACCTGATCGACCGCGACGGCGTGCCGTTCAAGCGGCTCGAGGAGGGCGAGCGCGGCGAGCTGCCGGTGATCACCGGCGTCGACCGCGAGCAGCTGGTGGCCGGCGACGCGCGGGCGCAGTCGGCGATCCGCCGCGGCCTGGACGCGCTGACGGCCTACCAGCAGGCGGCGCGGCCGCGGCTGTCGGAGGTCCACGTCGACCAGGGCGGGGCGGTCGAGCTGTACACCGCCAAGACCGGCGCCGCGCTGCGGCTCGGCCGCGGCGACGTCGCGGCCAAGCTGGCCCGCTTCGACGCCCTGCGCGCGGCGCTCGGCGAGCGGGCCGAGCAGCTCGCGGTGGTCCACCTCGACCTCGACGCCGCCCCCGGCACGCCGGAGCGGGTGGTCGCCAGCTTCCTCGACGCCGAGGCCGAGGCCGCGGTGCTGGCCCGCGGGGCCGGCGCCCACAAGCCTGCCTCGAAGGACATTGCCCAAGAGCCAGCCGCTGCGGCGCCGCCGGCCAGCGGCCCGAGCAAGCCGGCCAAGAGCAAAGGCAAGAAGAAGAAGGCCGCCTCCGGCAACAAATTTGCTTCCGGGATCCCGAAGTACGACTAGGAACGAGTCATGGCAGAAGTCGGAGAAGTGATCGTCGGACTCGACATCGGCACGACCAAGGTCGCCGCGATCATCGGCGAGGTGACCGAGAACGGCATCGATATCATCGGCGTCGGGACCTGTCCGTCGGAGGGGCTGCGCCAGGGCGTGGTGGTCAACATCGAGGCGACCACCAACAGCATCGCCCAGGCGGTCCAGGAGGCCGAGCAGATGGCCGCCGTCGAGGTCCAGTCGGTGTTCGTCGGCATCGCCGGCGGTCACATCCGCGGGTTTAGCAGCCTCGGCCAGGTCAGCATGCGCAACCGCGAGGTCACCGAGGCCGACGTCGCGCGGGTGCTCGAGCAGGCCAAGGCGGTCAACATCCCGCTCGACCGCCAGATCATCCACACCCTGCCGCTCGAGTACATGATCGACGGCCAGGGCCAGATCAAGGACCCGATCGGCATGAGCGGCGTGCGCATGGAGGCCCGCGCCCACGTCATCACCGCCGCCACGACCAGCGTCCAGAACATCATCAAGTGCTGTAACCGCGCCGGCCTCGACGTCGTCGAGGTCGTGCTGCAGCCGCTGGCCTCGGCGATCAGCGTGCTCCACGAGGACGAGCGCGAGCTCGGCGTCGTGCTGATCGACATCGGCGGCGGCACCACCGACCTGACCATCTACTCCGAGGGCACCAACGTGTTCACCTCGGTGATCGTCATGGGCGGCCACCGCATCACCCAGGACGTCGCCCACGGCCTGCACACCAGCGTGGCCGAGGCCGAGGCGATCAAGCGCCGCCACGGCTGCGCGCTCGTCAGCATGATCGAGGGCGACGCGGTGGTCGAGGTGGCCGGGGTCGGCCCGCGCCCGCCGCGGGCGTTCCCCCGCCGCTTCCTCGGCGAGGTGATCGAGCCGCGCGTCGAGGAGATCCTGCTGATGGCGCAGGAGGAGCTGCTGAAGTCCGGGATGATGGAGATGGCCGGCTCGGGCATCGTCCTCACCGGCGGCGGCTCGCAGATGGAGGGCATGACCGAGATCGTCGAGGACGTGTTCCAGATGCCGGTCCGCCGCGGCGTGCCGGTCCACGGGGCCAGCTTCGGCCGCGGCCAGCCGTCGCTCACCGAGGGCGGGTTCGCCCAGGTCATCCAGGACCCCAAGTTCTCGACCGGCGTCGGCCTCGTGCTCTACGGCGCGGCCCACCAGCCGATGGCCGCCGTCGAGGTCCAGCAGCCCCGCGGCGAGCGCCGCCCGGGCATCGGCAAGCGCTTCGTCGGCTGGATGCGCGACATGTTCTGAGGGGCGTGCCCCTTCGAGCCTGTTCTGGAGGGCATGTCTGCGAGGACATGCCCTTCAGTACATGACGACGACGAAGGTGGCCAGGCTGACGCCCAGCATGATGACGAGCGCGGCGGTGAAGTAGAGGCCGCGGTCGCCGGGCGGGCCGCGCCGGGGGTCGATGACCTTGGCGTAGGCGCGGACGCGGTGGTAGCCGATGATGGCGATGATGCTGCCGGTGATCAGCAGGGCCGCGCCGGTCCAGCGCGACTGGCCGGCGGCGCGGACCTGGTCGTGGGTGGCCCGGCCGAGGGTGTCGAGGAACACGCCGAGCCGCGCGACCATCAGGCCGAAGCCCATCAGCGCGACCGCCGTGCGCAGCCACGCGAGCAGCGTGCGCTCGTTGGCGAGGCGGGCCTGCAGCAGCGCAGGTTGAACCTTGTCGTCGGGCATGCGCGGGGAGCTTAGCGCCGCATCACGGGGATGCCACGCCCGCGTCACGGCCGTGCAACTCGGTGACTCGCGCTCCATACGGCGATCCCGCGGGCGCGGCACGGACGAGCTCGCTGGTGCGGGCGTCCGCGTCGAAGTCGTCGCCTCAATAGGTGACGCGCACGCCGAGGACCGGCAGGATCGGCACGCCGACGACCGCGCGCTGGGCGGAGAAGTCGTAGTTGTAGAGCACGCCCTCGGGGTTCTGGCGGTTGTAAAGGTTCTGCACGTCGAGGTACGCCGCCACCGTGGCGCGCTTGTAGATCCACGTGCGATCGATGCGGATGTCGAGCTGGTGGAACACCGGCAGGCGGGCGCTGTTGACCGGCCCGTCGAGCGGACGGATCCCCAGCCCCTCCTCGATCTGCGCCCCCACTCGCGGCGTGTAGGGCAGGCCCGTGACCACGCGGAAGCGGCCGGCGATCGTCCACCGCCGCGGCAGCTTGTAGCCGAGCAGCAGCACGAGGTTGTGCCGCTGGTCGAAGTCGGCCGGCAGATCGGGCCGCACCGGTCGCCAGTCGGCGTAGCCGAGGCTCGAGCGCATGAAGGTGTAGGCGACCCATCCGAACAGCCGCGCGGTGAGGTCGTGGCGCAGCATCGCCTCGACGCCGTAGGTCTCGGTGACGATGTCGGGCGCGGTCGGGTTCGTGGCCGGGCGCGGCAGGTTGTCGCGCACGTGGCGGTAGAAGACCGTGCCGTCGAAGCCGAGGGTGCCGGTGATGTCGACGTGGATGTTGGCGCTGAGCTGGGCGGCCCGGGCGGCGCCGACGCGGCCGTGCGGGTCGAACTCGAGCCGCGCGTCGAGGAAGCGCAGCGCGCCCGGCAGGACCAGCGGGCTGTAGCCGGCGATCGAGGTGGTGCCGCCGTACGGGCTCTCGGAGTTGGAGATGAAGCCCGAGGTCTCCTCGTACTTGCGCTGGCTGGCCTGCGAGTAGAGGCCGGCGCCGAACTGCAGGGTCACGCGGTCGTGGGCGACCACGCGGGCCAGCACGCGCGGGTCGACGGCGAACGCGGCGTTGTCCTTGCCGGTGAACGCGTTGATCCGCAGGCCCGGGAACAGGGTGAAGCGCCTGCTGCCGAGCTGCGCCGACACGTACACGCCGCTGGTGGTGACGACCCCGCGGTCGCGGGTGTCGTAGTTCTGGGAGTCCGGCGGGGCCCACTGCGACGGCTCGACGTGCATGCGGGTGGTGTAGCGATCGATCTGCGTGTCGAGGCCGAGCGTCAGCATCAGCCGCCGCGACGGGCGGGCCGTCACCTCGGCGCGCAGCAGGCCGACGACGTCGCTGCGTCGGCGGTACAGCTCGTTGGTCTCGAACACGGTGCGGTCGAGCCGGATCGCCGGCGCGAGCAGGAAGTCCCAGGTGCCGTGGCGCTTGCGGTAGCTGAGGTCGAAGCGGTGGAAGCCGGCGCGCAGGGCGAAGTTCGAGCCGGGGCTGTAGGTCGAATCGGGGTAGCGGATGTCGTCGGTGGCGCCGAGGACCCGCGCGGTGAGGGTGCCGCCGCTCCCGACCGGGTGGTCGAAGATCAACTGATAATCGTTGTAGCGCGGGCGGATGAACTGGTCGCCGCGCACGTCCGAGGGCAGGGCCTTGAGCGCGAGGTCGAGGTAGCCGCGCTGGGCGGCCATCAGGAACGAGCCCTTGCCGAGCGGGCCCTCGACGAGGCCGCCGACCGAGGTGATGTCGAGCTTGGCGTGGCCGTGCAGGCCGTCGCGCCGGCCGACCCGCGGGGTCATGGTGACGACGCCGGCCACCGCGTTGCCGTAGTGGCTGGAGAAGCTGCCGGGGACGTACTGCAGGTCCTGCAGGACGCCGGTCTGGACCACGCTGGCGAGGCCGGGCACGTGGAAGGCGCGCGGCAGCGGGTGCTCGCCGAAGAACACCTGCGATTGATTGGGGTTCGCGCCGCGCAGCACCAGCAGGCCGAGGCCGCCGGGGGCGCGCGCCACTCCGGGCAGGTTCTGCAGCGCGCGCAGCGGGTCGCCCTGGCTGCCCGGGAGGCCCTGGATCTCGTCGGGCGCGAGGCGGGCGCTGAACGGGCTCGGGCGGACGGTCCGCTCCTGCTGGACGATCGTGCGATAGCTGCCGGTGCCCGCGGGTTGCAAGAAGATCACCGGCGGCTTGCGCCGGCGCCAGAACGGGGCGGTCGTCGGCTGCTCGAGGCGCTGGTGCTCGGCGGCGACGACGGTGAGGATGAAGTCCTGCGCCGGCAGGTCGGTGAGGATGAACCGACCGTCCTCGCCCGACACGGCCTCGCGCGTCCACGCCGGCCCGCGGCGCGCGGTGGCGAAGACCTTGGCGCCGGCGATCGGGGTGCGCTCGCCGGCGCTGCGCAGGGTGCCCTGGACGGTCGCTCGCGCGGCGCGCTCGCTGGCCGCGGGCGCGGCCTTCGACGGCGCCGGAGCGGCGGCGAGGACGACGAGGAGGGCCGCCGCGATCATGGCGTGTCGCTGGCGAAGTGCAGGCGAGCGAAGCTCGCGCCGGCGCGATCGTCACGGGCCGAGAGGAACATCGTCAGCGGCTCGGGGTGTTCCGGCACGACCCATTCGATGTCCGCGTTGGGGTCGTAGCGGGTGGGCGCGCCGAACTCCTCGACGAGCGCGGACATGGCCACTTCGAGCTGGAGAAACTCGGATTGATGCACCAGCTCGGTCGGCTCGGGGCCGGTGCCGTCGGGATCGACGAGGTCGATGTACTCCTGCGCGCCGCCGCCGGCGAGCAGCGGCAGGACCGTGACGCGCTCGCCGGGCTCGACGAGCACGGTGTCCTCGGGCTCGACGAGCAGCTCGATGCGGTCGGCGCCGCGCTCCCGCGACACGCGAAAGCCGATGACGTCGGGGTGAGTGTCGGGCGCCTGGGTGATGACCGCGAGCGGCAGCTCGCCGAGCTCCGGGGCGAACGGCAAGACGGCCCACAGCGGCCCGGGCACGTGCACGTCGCGGCCGATCAGGCACTGCTCGAGGCCGACGTGCGGGCTTTTCTGGTAGCGCTCGAGGCAAGTGGCCGACGGGACCTCGGGGGTGCGACTGCCGATCGTCAGCAGCGACAGGCCGGCGAACGCGCCGTCGAGCTCGAGGGTGAAGGCGCTGGCGAAGCCGAAGCGGATCTTGTGGCCCTCGCCGAGGCGGCACGCCCACGGGATGTCGAACGGCAGCGGCTGCGGGCAGTCGAGGAGCCCGTGGCCGCGGTTGTAGAACGCCTCGATGCAGCCCGGCCGGGTGCACGCCAGCCAGATCGGCGGCTGCACCTCGATGTCCTCCCTGGCGGCGTACAGCCACTCGACCTCGACGGTGTCGAGCGGCAGCGCCGAGGCCCGCTGCTGACCGGGCGGCACCTTGAGCAGCGTCGAGTAGCCGCCGGGCTCGACGACGGTCATGCGCGAGCCGAACAGCCTCGCGTCCTGAATCCACCAATAAGGCTCGAAGGGGATGCAGGCGGCGCCGCACAGGATCGCGGCGCCCAGAGCCAGGGTGCGCATGCAGACCTCACCCTACTCGACGGGGCCACGGCGTGCCACCGCGGCGGCTTTGCGCATGCTTCGCGGCGTCAGTCCCAGCGGTCGAGCTTGTAGACGAGGCGCACGCCGCCCTTGCCGGCGACGCGGAAGGTGTAGTCCCAGGTGGTGCCCTTCTGCAGGCAGATCCCGCACGCCTCGGCCTCGTCCTTGCCCGCGACGACGGCGCTCTTGGCGTAGGCCTCGAGGGTGCTGCGGATCTCGTGGTACTCGCTCTTGAGGAACGAGGGGAAGAAGCCGGCGCCGCCGGTGTATTGGAGGTCCTTCGCGCCCTTGAGGATGAAGATGACCTTTTGGCCATGGTGCGGGAACTTGGCCGCGTCGCCCCACATCGACGGCTGATAGGTGACGGCCGTGACCGGATGGAACTGGCCGGGCTTCAAGTTCCAGCGCGCCGGGGCGGAGCCGTCGACGTAGAGGTACCAGGTGACCGGGTTGCGCGCGCCCTCGCGGTCCCACTGCACGATCGGCGGGGCGTCGGGGTTCTGGGCGGTCACCAGCCCGAGGTACGAATCGGAGCGGTCGGGGACGAGGAACTCGAGCCCCTCGGCGCTCGGCAAGACGGTGCGCGAGAACTTGTCCCACGTCATGACGGTCGGCGGGACGTCGTGCCACGTGGTCGCGGAGGCCCGCTCGCGCAGGTGCGAGAAGACGCCCCGCTCCTCGCGCGCGGGCTTCTCCGGCGCCGGCACCCACAGCGGGACGATGTCGGACATGCGAGCGAACCGCCGCTCGAGCGAGCCCGCGGCCCCGAGCTTGGCGACGATCTCCTCGGCGCGGGCGATGTTGCCGGCGCTCGGCGCCGCCGTCGGCCGCTGATAGGCGAGCGGGTGCATCTTGGCGTCGAAGCGGTGCTTGACCGTCTCGAACGAAAGGCCGGCGGCGAGGTCCTCGAGCAAGGTGCCGATCATCGTGCTGCGCACGCGCGGGAACCCGGCCGGCGCGGCGGCGACGGCCTGCCACACGAGGTTGTCGCGCGCGCGCTGGTTGGCGGTGGCGGCCAGCCGCTCGTGCAGCGCGAGCAACCACGCGGCGACGCTGATGCACGCCTCGGAGCGGTAGAGCTTGTCGGTGGTGAGCAGCGCGTGGGCCTGCCGCACCAGCTCGAGCGGGAACTCGGCGAGGCCGCGCAGCAGGGTCTCACGGTCGACGCGCCGCTCGGCGGCCGCCTGCGAGGCGGTGCGCACCGGCGAGGCGCGGTACAAAAGCGCCGGCGCGGGCTCGAGCGAGAGGTGCCACCAATCGCCGGTGCGCGGCTGCCCCCAATGCGGCTGCGACGACAGGAACACGCCGTCGATCGGGGCGCGCGTGACGGCCTGCGCGAGCGCAGTGACGGCCGCGACGTACACCGGCGGCACGCCGGACGGTTCCCACAGCACCGAGACGAGCTCGCCGTCGTCGCCGACGCGCACGAGCCCGCCGTGCCGCTCGAAGAACCGACGACACGCGGCGCAATCGTGCCACTGCCGCAGGGGCTCCGGGACGGCCGCGAGGAAGGTGCCCCACAGATCGCCGGCCGCGCTGGTGAACAGCGGCACGCCGCCCGCCGCGGTGGCGGCCTCGAAGCGCGCCCGCATGGCGGCGAGCAAGCTCCGTCCGTCCTCCTCGCGGTGGATGTCGAAAGCAGTGGTGGCGGCGGTCGGGGCAGACATGGTGATGCCAGTCGAAGGTACGCGAAAACACAGGGGCCGCGGGGGGCGAGGGCGCGCGCCCGCAGGCCCAGGACGGGCGTGCGCGCGCGGCGCGAGCCGCGAGGCGCTCGCGCCCGCGCGGAGAAAACGACCGAGGCGCCGGTTCGCGCGGCGCGGGCGGCGGCAGCGGCGGATTGCTGGCAGAACGCATTCGCCGGGACGCGGCGCGAGCCGGACATTGATGCCACCGCAGGCCCGGACCGATTCCTGCGGGCGTTCGTGGGGAAATGGGGCGGGGCGCCGCGCTGCCAATAGATTGGCAATCTGCCAATTTGATAACCAGCGCGCAGTCACCGGCCGTGACCTCTGCTAATGCAACGGCGACCCCGAAACCCCGGCCCGTGACCTGCGGGCCCCGTCTCACCCGCACCCCCGAGGATCTGCCGATGCCGTTCACCCTCCCCGAACTGCCCTACGCCAAGGACGCGCTCTCCCCCCACATCAGCGCCGAGACGCTCGAGTACCACCACGGCAAGCACCACGCCGCCTACGTCAACAACCTGAACAAGCTGCTCGAGGGCAAGCCCGAGGCGGCGCTGTCGCTCGAGGAGATCATCCAGCGCAGCGACGGGGGCGTGTTCAACAACGCGGCGCAGGTCTGGAACCACACGTTCTACTGGCACTCGATGCGGCCGAACGGCGGCGGGCGCCCCACCGGCGAGCTCGCGGCCGCGATCGACCGCGACTTCGGCTCGTACGACAAGTTCCGCGAGCAGTTCGCGGCCGCCGCGACGACGCAGTTCGGCTCCGGCTGGGCCTGGCTGGTGGTCGACAACGGCAAGCTGGCGGTCACCAAGACCGGCAACGCCGACCTGCCGCTCAAGCACGGCCAGAAGGCGCTGCTGACCATCGACGTGTGGGAGCACGCCTATTACATCGACTTCCGCAACGCCCGCCCGAAGTACATCGACACGTTCCTCGACCACCTGGTCAACTGGGACTTCGTCGCCGGCAACCTCAGCGGCCGCTGAGCCGTCGCCCGGGACGGGCGCGACGAGCGATGCACGCTCGTCGCGCGCGTTCCACCATGGCGTGAAGGTCATGTGCCGGGGCTCTGCGCTGGTCCGAGGGCTCTTCTCAATGGTTGCGAATCATCGTAGTGCGGCAGTGACTCAGCGCGGTGTGTAGTTGGTCCCAGCGTTCGATGGAATTCGAACTCGCGGCATCCTACTTTCGTCGAGTAACAGGCGGTGGGCGACTTTTTTGAGATAGCCTCGATCGCTCAGGGTAGTGCGTCGAGCTTCGAGGTCTCCGGACCCTGCGACGCGGCGTCGCTCGACAGCCGGCCGGGGCTGTGTTGACCTGCGCGCCATGAAGCTCCCGTTCTCGCCTGAACTCAGTCCTCCTGGCGCCGTGCTCGGCGACTCTCGCGTGCAGGCCGTGCTGAAGCGGCTGCACGGCGCGGCGGCCGGGCAACGGCTGCAGATCGTCCGTCGCTTCGTGCCGGCGCTGCTGCGCGGCTCGCTGCTGCGGCGGCGCCCGAGCGCGGAGGAGATGTCCGAGATCGCCAAGGACCTGTACCTGCCGCTGTCGCCCGAGCAAGGGGCGCTGTGCTACCTGGTCGCGCGAGCGCTCGGCGCCCGGCGGATCGTCGAGTTCGGCACGTCGTTCGGGATCTCCACAATCTACTTCGCCGCGGCGGTGCGCGACAACGGCGGCGGGCTCGTGATCGGCACCGAGCTGGTGCCCGAGAAGGTCGCGCAGGCGCGCGCGAACCTCCGCGAGGCGGGGCTCGAGGCGTTCGCCGAGATCCGCGAGGGCGACGCGCTGCAGACGCTGCAGGAGCCGCTGGGCGCGATCGACATGGTGCTGCTCGACGGCTGGAAGGACCTGTATCTGCCGATCATCCGCATGCTCGGCCCGCAGGTCCGCCCCGGCGGCGTGGTCATCGGCGACAACATCTTCACGTTCAAGCGAGACCTCGCGCCGTACGTCGCGTACATGCAAGACCCCGCCCACGGCTTCCGCTCGTCGACGCTCCACCTGGCCGACGGGACAGAATTTTCCGTCCGCGTGTGAGCGCTCCCGGGATCCTCGTCGGAGGTCCCGGACTTCGCGGACGCGAGTGACGAGCGCCCGGGATCACCGGCGCGCGGCGATCGCCACGCGGTTCAGCGCGTTCATCAAGGCGATCGCCAGAGTCAGGTCGGAGACCTCGCGCTCGCTGAAGTGCTCGGCGAGCGCGGCGTAGCTCGCGTCGGGCGCGTGGGTGTGGGCGATGTCCGTCACTGCCTCGACCCACTCGAGCGCCGCGCGCTCGCGGGGAGTGTAGGCCGCGCTCACTCGCCAGCCCGCGAGGACGTCGATGCGCTGGGCCGTCTCGCCGTCGTCCCGCAACGACTTCGAGTGCATCTCCAGACAATACGCGCAGCCGTTGATCTGCGACACCCGCAGGTACACGAGGTCGATCAGCGGCCGTCCGAGCGGACCGCGCAGGAGCGCGGCGTGGGCGGCGTAGAAGCCCTGGAGCACCTCGGGCGAGAGCTTGGCGTAGTCGTACCGTTGCATCGTCATGTTTCATTCCTCCGGGAGTTGTCGATCGAGCCACGCGCGTGCGCTCCGCTCCGCGGCCTGCACGGCGTCCGGGCCGCGCACGAGGCCCTCGAGCATTTGAACTTGGACGTCGTGGATCCCGATCACCGCCAGGACGTGGCGCAGGTACGGCGTGACGAAGTCCGGCTGGCGCGGGCCCTCGCCGGACACGACGCCGCCGGCGCTGACGATCACGTAGGTGGGCCGGTCTGCCAGCAGGCCTTGCTTGCCCTGGGGCGTCAGCGCGAAGCTGCGGTGCGCCCGCACCACGTGATCGATCCACGCCTTCAGTGTGGAGGGCACCGTGAAGTTGTGCATCGGCGTAGCGATCACCAGGCGGTCGGTCGCCTCGAGCTCGGCGATCAACGCCTCCGAGCGCGCCAGCGCCTGCCGGTCTGCGACCGTGCGGCGCGCCTCGGGCGTCTCCATCGCCGCGGCGTAGGCCGCGTCGATGTGCGGCAGCGGCTCGACGCCGATGGGCCGGACGATCAGGCGAGCGCCGGGCGAGCGCCGCAGCAGGCGCTCCACCACCATCCGGCCGACCTGCCCGCTGTGGGACGCCGGGCCGCGGGGGCTGGCGTCGATTGCGAGGATCGCCGGCATGTCAGACCAGGCTCCGGCCGAAGTGCATGCCGACCGCCAGCAGGCCCTGGCGGAAGTAGAAGCGCTGCGCCAGCGCGTTGCCCAGGCCGGTGTCGAGCACCAGCCGGGCGCAGCCGAGGCGACGCGCTTCGTCGGCGACGGCGGTGAGCAGCCGCTCGCCGAGCTGCTCGCGGCGGACGTCCTCTCGCACCACCAGGTCGTCGACGTAGACGAAGCGGCCGTAGATCAGGTTGTCCTGCTCGCGGTAGCCGGCGAGCCCGAGCGCCTCGCCGCCGCGCCAGGCGGCCAGCAAGCGGTACCCCTGCGCTTGCTGGCGGCGGATCCGCGTCAGCAGCTCCTCGGCGTCGCGCAGGCCCGGTCGCAGGGCCAGCATCGGCGTGTAGCAGGCGCGGAGCTCGTCGTCGTGCTCCGCGTGGCGCAGCGAGACCTCGTCGTTTGCGATCGTCACGCAGCGAGTATGTGCGGACCATGTCCTGGCCGGGAGAGCCAAGATCTGCGAAAATCACTGGGACATGTCGGCTTCGCGATTTTCGCTGACGCTCGACCTCTCCGAGGACTCTCCCTATTACCGGCAGATCTACGCGCGCATCCGCGACGCGGTGGCCGACGGTCGGCTGCGGCCCGGCGATCGGGTGCCGTCGATCCGCGGCCTGGCGAGCGCTCTGGGGCTCGCGCGCGGCACCGTCGAGGCTGCCTATGACCTGTTGATCGGCGAGGGCTATCTGCTGCCGCAGGGCCAGGCGGGCACCCGCGTGGCGCCCATCGGTCCGCACGCGGCGCGGCTCGGCCGCCCCCGTCCGGCCGCTCCTGCCGCGGCGCTGCCGGGCCCACGCTCGGTGCGTCCGTTCCAGCTCGGCCTGCCGGCGCTCGACGCCTTCCCGCACGCGCTGTGGTCGCGCCTGACCGCTCGTCGGCTGCGCGACGCGGACCGACTCGACGACGGCTACCCCGCGCCCGCGGGTGAGCCGCGTCTGCGCGAGGCCATCGCCGCCCACCTGGCGCTCTCGCGCGGCGTCCGCTGCGCCCCGGCGCAGGTATTCATCACAGTCGGCTATCGTCACACCCTCGATCTGGTGGCGCGCACTCTGGTGCGTCCGGGCGACGCGGCGTGGATCGAAGATCCCGGGTTTCCGCCGACGCGACTGCTGCTCGAGACGCACGGCGCCCGCGTCGTGCCGGTGCCGGTCGATGCCGCGGGTTTGCAGGTCGCGGAGGGCCGCCATGCCGCCGCGCGGGCCAGGCTCGCGGTCGTCACGCCCTCGCATCAATCGCCGCTGGGGGTCGCCCTCGCCCTGCCGCGGCGTCTGGAGCTGATCGCCTGGGCCGCAGGGTCGGGGGCCCGGGTGCTCGAGGACGACTACGACGGCGAATATCGCTACCAGGGCCGGCCGCTGCCCGCGCTGGCCAGCCTCGACCGCGAGGGCGTCGTGTACTACGCCGGCACCTTCAGCAAGGTGTTGCTGCCCTCGCTGCGCCTCGCCTACGTCGTCGTCCCCGAGCCCGACGTGCCCCGCTTCGAGGCGACCTGCGCCGCCTTTCACGGCGGGTGCCCCCAGCTCGTCCAGGAGGTCGTCGCGGACTTCATGCTCGAGGGTCACTTCGCCCGTCACGTGAAGAAGATGCGCAACCTCTACGCGCAGCGGCGGGCGGCGGTGGTCGAGGCCCTGCAGGCGGTGTTCGGCGCGCGCCTCCGCGTCGAGCTGCAGGCCGGCGGCATGCACTTGCTGGTGCGTCTGCAGGGCCGCACCGACGACCGCGCGCTGGCCCGCGCGGCGCGGCGAGCGGGCCTGGAGATCCAAGCATTGAGCGATTGGCAGCACCAGCACCCGGTCGAGCCGGGGCTGCTGCTCGGTTTCACCAATGTCACCAGCCCGACGATGGCGCGGAGCCTGGTGGACAAGCTGCGGGCGGCCTGGCGTCCGTGACAGCTCACTCGGCTGCGGCGGGGCGCCGGTGGGGCAGCACCGGGTACGGCCCTTCGGCGAAGCTACGGTCGTGGTAGCCCTTCGAACCGACCGCGAGAGCCAGCGCGCTGCGCGGCTCCTCGCCGGCGCGCAGGCGACCCAGCACTGCATCGAAGTCGTGGCGCGGCCGCCAGCCGAGCTCGTCGCGTGCGCGCTGATTGACGTAGACGCGATCGATGGTGGGGAACATGCGCCAGCCGCGGCGCGCGTACTCGGCCGCGTACTCGGGGAACAAGCGAGCGACCACGCGCGGGGCGTCCTCCCGCAGGGCCGGGAGGTCGTCGAGGCTGAACGGCGTCGTCGCGCTGACGATGTAGCGGCCGAAGCCGATCGCCGGCGCCCGCTCGAGCGCCCGCAGGTGGGCCGAGACGACGTCCTCGAGCTCGACGCGACGGAACAGGTACTCGTTGGTCTTGGCGTTGTCGTCGGGGTAGTCGCGCCGTGTCGTCGCGTCGTCGTCGTCTTCGGGGAAGAAGCGCGAGGTCCTGAGGATCAGACACGGCATGCCGGTGTCGCGGTGGACGAGCTCGCACAGGTCCTCGGCGGCGACCTTGGTGGCGCCGTAGATGTTGCGCGGCACGGGCGGGACGGTCTCGGTGATCCACGCCGCCGGCGCGCCCGGCGGGGGCGTGAGGGCGCGGCCGAAAGCGCTGGTGGTGCTGGTGAAGACGAACGCCCGCACCCTCGCCGCCGCCGCCTCCTCGAGGAGGTTGAGGGTGCCGGTGATGTTGGTGTCGACGAACTCGCGGCGCGTGTGAGTGGCCACGTGCGGCTTGTGCAGGGTCGCCGTGTGAACGACGGCGTCGACACCAGCGATCGCCCGCGCGACTGTGGCACGGTCGACGATCGAACCCACCATGTCGGTGAAGGCCGAGGCGAGGCGGTCGAGGCCGACGACGTCGTGGCCGTCGCCGCGGAGCGTGCGGACCAGCGCCTCTCCGAGATGACCCGTGCTGCCGGTGACGAGGAGCTTCATGATAGGTCCTGCCTGGGGCCGTACGGACCCGTGCGGCGACGAACCCTAGCACCACCGGGGCGCCCGCGCCTGGCGTCCGTGACGTTGGGGGGCAGATCCATCGACTGCCATGATTTCGCTGACGAGCGAGGAAGGTCCCGCGTACGGCATGATCTGCTGACGGCGCGGCGCGCTCACGGCAGCCACACGCATAGGTGGGCCCCTCCATCCGACACCAGCGTACTGGCCTCGTCGATCGCCCACGGGCCACTGCGACAGGTGTCGCCGGACAGCCTCGCTTCGATCCGGGCGTCGGCCGAGTTCACGATCCACGTCGTGTCCCCGGCGTCGAGCACGAAGCGTTTGCCGGCGCGCGAGACATGGGCCTGCAGCCACTCGTCGCTGGCGCGGACCTCCGCGAGCCGGCGGACCTCGATCGTGCGCTCGGGTCCGAGGGCGCGGTAGATCGCCACCTTTCCGCCGCCGACGCCGACGAGCGCCGCACCGCCGTCGAGGAACCATACCTTAGCGAGTGCCTTGCCGAGGTCGCGATGGACCGCGTGTTCGGCAGGGTCGGGCGTCGACAGGTCCCACTCGTGGTATCCGCCGTCCTGATCGACGGCGATGAGGCGCGGGGTGTCGCGCACGAACGCGACCGCCGTGATGGGCCGCGAGAGCGGCGTGCGCGGCAGCAATTCGGCGCCGGTCTCGAGATCCCAGGCCGCGATCGCCGAGCCCGCGAGCGCGAGGGCGCCGCCGTCGTCGCGTACGGCCATCAGCGACCGCTCCTCATGCACGGCGGTGAACTTGTGCCGACGCCGAGTGGCCAGCGACCAGACCCCGACGGCGCCTTTATGGTTTTGCAAGATCAACGCGTCATCGGTCAGCACCGCTTCGTAGACCGTATCGTCGGGGAACGGCACGAGGCCCCAGGGCGGCCGGCGGGTTCCCATCCGCCAGATCAGGGGCTCGTTGTCGTTGGAGAAGGTGATGCCCCAGCGGCGGTCTGGGCCGAGCGGCACGTCGAACGGATAGGCCAGCCAGCCATCGTGTTCGATCGGCCGTGCCGGCGCGATCCGCCGCTGGTTCACGAGTCGTCCGTCGACGACCTGGTACACGCATTGATCGCCGGAGTCGTGCAGCGTGAAGAAGGTCCGCTCGTCGGGGCTGAAGCCCATCGAGTAGACGAGCGAGTGGATGCTGGCGCACGCCGTCCCGTAGACGTCCACCTCCTCGAAGCGAAGGGCGGCGCGCCGCGGTGGCTCCGGGAGCGGCTCGGCGACCGGCGCGACGGCGACCGGCGCGGGTGCGGCCTCTGTTCGCGGCGAAGCCGCCTCGACGCCTGCGGCCGCTCGCGGCGGTTCGGCTGCGCCGCACGCGGCCGTCAGCGCCAGCGCGATCGCCCTGCGGAGGCGCAGGCAGGGCTGCGGAGGGGTCGCTGCGGGGGACACGAGCGAGATTCAGAGTAGTCCGCCGTGGAGCCCGGGGCAAGCGCCGCGGGGGCGCTCACGGAGTATGTAGTTTGGGACATGTCCGATAGGACATTGATACATGTCCGCGAGCTTCGCCCTCCCGGTTTGCGCTCTTTCCGAACGGCGCGGTCGTCAGCGAGCACCAGGACGTGTGGGGGGCGGGTCGACGAGGTCGCGCAGATCGCCTGCAAACTCCGCCGAGCGTCTCGCCGTCTTGATGGGCGCCGAGACCGTCGGTCGTCGTCAGTGGCGGCGTTCGAGGCGGCGGCGGCTGGCGAAGATGGTCGAGGTGGACGGCTCGGCGCGCTCCACCTCGGCGATCGCCGAGCAGAGCGTCGACTCCGGGACGGCCTCGCGGCCGTCGAGTTCGTCGAGTTGATCGCCCAACCACGCCAGCTCGCGCGCGGCCTCCTCGTAGGCGCGGGCGCGGACCTACGCCTGCGCGTAGTCGAAGCGCAGGCCCGCGTCGCGCTCGCGGCCGAGCAGCTGCACGCGCTGCACAGTCGCGGCTATCGCCACGCGCGTGCGGTGGCCGCCGTCGCTGGCACAGTTGCGGTCGCGGTCGGTGTCGGAGCCGGTGGCGCCGGCCGACGATTCAATTCGCTTCGCCCTACAAGAACCGGCGGCCGATAGCGAACGCGAATTCATCGGGGCTCGTGTTGCTCGCGTTGCCGAGGACCACGCTCGTCAGGTCGAGCTCGTGGTAGCGGATCAGCATCGTCTGCGCGCCCATGATCTGGCCCGGGCGGCGGTACACGCGGACCATCTTTCCGCCCGCCGGGACGGTGTCGATCCACAGCCCGTAGCCGTAGTCGTCGAGGCCCGGGGTCAGCATCCGCTCGCGGCTGTCCGGCTGCAGCAGCGCGCCGGCGAACAGCGCGTCGGCGAACTTCAACAGATCGTCGGCGGTCGAGACCATCGCCCCGGCGGCGAACCAGTTCTCCATGTACACCGGCAGGTCGTTCGTCAGCGACTGCGAATCGTCGCGGGAGAAGTACGTATCGGCCAGCCGCTCGACCACCTCCGCCTGACGCAGCATCCCCGTCGCTCGCAGCCCGAGCGGTCCCGCGGCTTCTGGTGGATCGCCTCGACGATCTTCCCCAGCAGCACGTAATCGGCGTTGTTGTAGTCGAACTTGCGGCCCGGCTCGGCGGCCAGCGGCCCGCTGTAGAACCGGCGCACCAGCTCGTCGCTCGACATCGGCGTCTGGTAGTGGGGCACCCCCTTCGCCGGATCGGCGCCCTCGTCCGCGTTCTGCATCCCCGACGTGTGGTTTAGCAGTTGGTGCACCGTGACCTTCGTCGCCGCCTCGCCGGCGTAGGACGGTAGGTAGGTGTGGATCGTCGCGTCGAGGTCGAGCTTGCCCCGATCGCGCAGCTGCAGGACGAGCGCCGCGGTGAACAGCTTGGTGATCGACGCGACCTTGTACTTCGTGTCGTCGCCGTGAGGCACCGCGAACGGCCGATTGGCGAGCCCGTAGCTGCGGCGATGGAGCAGGGCCCCGCGCTGCTGGACCGCGATGGTCCCGTGGAACTCGTGCGTCCGCGCGTACTCGTCGATGAACCCGGCGAGCGCGTCCTGCTGGGCCGGCGCCGGGTCCCCAGCCGGCTCGCCGCGAGGCGCGGCCTCCTGGCGAGCCGGCGCCTCCTCTCGCGCCGATGCGTCGCACCCGACCAGCGACGCGAAGGTCACCAGCAGCGCGCCGAGACCCGACCTGCGCAGAACCTCGCCCGGTGCGATCGCCATGTCTCCGAACCAACCTCTCGAGAAGACCGTGCGCGCGCTGCAGTGCGCGTCGACGAGAGCTTGCCGTCGTTCGGCGAGGTGTTCAAGCGCTGGCGCGGGGTCAGCCCCGTCGCGGTTCGGCGGAGAGAGGCCGCGCCGTGACGGTGAACTCGGCGCGGGTTTTTGCCGGAGCGTTCGTCAGTACCACGCGAAGCGGAGCCCGACGTACGGCGTGTGCCGGAGGCCGTCGCCGGGCACGGCGCGGATGTCGTAGAGCAGCGCGACGCCGAGGGCGGCGCTGGCGTTGAGCCAGAACTCGTAGCCGAGGCCCACCACGCCGCCGGCGCCCATGCGGACGCGGCGGCCGTCGCCCTGGGGCACGCCGCCGATGCCGATACCGGTGCGGATGAAGAAGCCGCGGACGATGAAGACGTTGGCCTCGACGTCGCCGCCGAAGAACACCTTGGGGCCGAAGCGGCTCGACATGTACGTGCCGAGGTGGAGGTTGACGCCGAGCGTGAGGCGCTTGCCGACGCCGCCGCCGAGGGCCAGCTCGATGCGGCCGCCGGGGATGAAGGCGGTCGCCTCGTTGAAGGTGCGGGCGAACAGCGGGCTGTCGAAGTACGTGGCGCCGAAGCCGATGCCGGGGCCGATGAAGAAGCCGCGGCGGTCCTGCGGGCCCTCGATCTCGATGCCGCGACGGCCGAGCACGCTGGCCTCGGCGTCCGGCGCGAGGCTGCACAAGCCGAGGTAGGCGCCGACGACCATCAGGAGGGAGTGCAGGGCGCGGAGACGAAGGCGACGACGCAGCATGGGGCACCTCGAGGAGAGCGTAGGAGTGAGACGAAGCGCGAGGCGGGTGACGATCAGCGTAAGCGAGGGTCAGCGCAGGGTGGTGACGTCCAGCACAACGAAGCCGCCGGCCGGGACATCGAACGAGTAGTTGCGGGTCTCGCTGCCCCCGCGGCCTGACGCGACCACGGTGGCGGCGTGCGGGCCCGGCTGCACGGGGACGCGCGCGACCAGGACGAGGCCCGGGAGCAGGGTCCAGGAGCGGGTGTCCGGCCGGTCGGCCGCGAGCAGGGCGCCCTCGGCCGCGAGCGCGGCGAACAGGCCGATGATCGCGCCGCCCTCCTTCGCGCTGTTGCCGGCCGCGCGGGCGCCCTCGGCCACCGCCGCGCGGACGATCAGGCGCGAGATCGCGGCGCCGATGATCTTCGGCTTCATCTGCTCGTACTCGTCGATGACCTCGGTCTGGATGTCGCTGGCGATCTCGAGCCCGACCGGCTGGCCGTCGACGCGCAGCTCGGCGGTCTCGAACGCGCTGCCCGACGGCACCAGCTCGGGGTAGACGACCATCTTGAGCGCGCTGCGCTCGAGCACGCGGCTGTCGCCGGTGATGTAGGCGTGGGCCAGGCCGACGGCCGCGCCGATCGGCATGTGCCGCGCCTCCTTGAGCGGGACCCGGCCGACGCTGACGACCACCACGACCTCGCTCGGCGCCTGGGCTGCCTCATAGGACATGCCCCCGAGGACAGCGTCGAGCCGCGGCGAGCGGTAGCCGGCCAGCGCCGACAGCCGCTGGACCGGGCCGACGAGGCTGGCGAACGGGCGCGCCTGCAGGGCCTCGTCGTAGTAGCGCAGCGCCGACTCGTGCTCGCCGAGGCGCTCGAACACGAAGCCGGCCAGCCAGCTGCCGAACGCGCCGTGGGGGTGGGCGACGTCAGCCTCGCCCTCGGCCCGCGGGCGGCCGCGCTGGTCGTAGCTGGTGAGGTACTCGTGCATCACCGTGAAGCGCTTGGCCTCGACGCGCGCGCCCGAGAGGTCGCCCTGCAGGAGGTAGTTGAGGAGGTTGTAGGCGTTGAGGACCAGCTTCTCCGACGGCGGCGCCTTGTACTTGGTGGAGCTGTCGGAGAACACGTACTTGCCGAGCTGGCCGGCGCCGTCGCGGGCGATGTCGAGGAGCTCGAGCTGCTTCTCGGCGACCGAGAGGTCGCGGGCGCTGAGCTTGTAGGCGCCGCTGGCGTGGAGGATCATGCCGCGCTCGAGCAGGGCGAGCGCGGTGTCCTTCTTCCACTTGGTCGGCATGTCCTTGCTGCTGCGGGTGCCGAGCAGCTTGTTGACCTGCTTCTCCGCGCCGGGCAGATCGCCCCGCTGGGCCGCGCCGCGGGCCTCGCGGGTGCGGTCCGAGTAGGTCGCACAGCCTGTCGTGAGGACCAGGCCGAGCGAGAGCGCGGCGAAGCCGGCTCGCGGGCGCGCGGACGGGGCGGACATGGGCCCTCTAGCGGACGATCGCCTTGCTGCGCTCGGCCTTGTACTGGAAGCGCACCAGGCTGGTCTCGACCTCGATCACCTGGATGAACAGGGTGTACTGGACCCGGCGCTCCTTGTTGAAGAACTCGTCGACGCTGCCGACCTTGCCGGTGACGAAGTACTTGGCGCCGATCTGGCGCGAGATCTGGGCGGCGAAGTTCGGGTCGTAGACCGAGCGGTTCTGCTGCACCGCGGCCTCGCTGGCCATCTCGGCCTGGCGCTCGCGGCTGACCACCTGGACCACCCCGCTGTTGACGAGCTCGGTCTCGAGGTCGCCGAGCAGCGTGTTGAGCTGGTCGTCGATGTGCTCCGAGGTCTCGTTCTTGAACGGCCAGATCGCCACGATCACCGGGGCCGGGAAGCTCGTGATCTGGGCCCAGAAAGGCGAGGCGTGCAGCTTCTCGAGCGAGACTTGCAGCAGGTCCTGCAGGTCCTTGCGGTCGAGCGTGGTGCTCATCGCGCCCTGGTCGAGGTTGGGGTTCTCGGTGCCGGGCCCGCCGCGCACCGCCTTGGGCTTGCAGCCGAGGTTGGCGCCGAGGCCGGAGGTGAGCGCGACGCCTAGGGCGAGGAGCTGGAGGGGACGTGCAGGCATGGCGTGAAGGGGGCTTGGGTGACGGGGGCCGCGCGGTGAGACCCGCGGCGCCGCGGAGACATTCAGGGGCGTGCAGGGAGTGAGCGACGTTCCCACGCTCAAAAGATTAAGAGGACGGCGGGCATGCTGTACAGCCGGGCGTACACCTCCTCGACCTCCTCGACCTGCTCGGCGTGGAGCGTGAACGTGAGGCAGAGGCGGTCGCCCGAGCGGGTCAGTCGTTCGCTCACGGTCACCCGCGCGGGGCCGACCACGCCGTGCGCGAGGTCGACCGCGGCGGCCCGGAACGCGTCGTCCGCGGGGCCGAAGGCCTTGATCGTGTACTCCCCGGGGAAGCTGTGGGCGGCGAGGATCGCCTCGCGCGCGGGGGCCCGGCGCGTCTCGTCGGGCCGGTGGGTAGATCCGGACATGGGGCCGTGGTTAGCACGCGCCGGCGCGCCCGGCACCTCATTGGTTCAGGACGGCGAGGATCAGCTCCGGCCCGCCCGGCTCCGCGACCCCGAGTGCGGTCCCCGAGGGCCACGGCACGAGATCGCCGGGGCGAGCCGCGCCGGTCTCCTCGTGACTGAGGCCGCCCTGGAGCACCAGCACGCGCGCCTCGCTGTGCGGGTAGCGGGACGGGATGACGGCGCCCGGCGCGACGCGGACGATCAGCCGCCGCGGCCAGGCCGCGCGCTGGACCACCGTGATGTCGCTGTCGCCGACGGCATCTGGCTCTTCGGACATGCTCTCCGGGACACGGACTTCGGACCCTGTCTCGAGGGGCAGGATCCGCAGGCCGGCGTCGTCGCGCCAGCCGCGGGGGGCGTCGACGCGGGCGAGGATCTCGCGGGCGTCGTGGAGCGGCAGGCGCAGCAGCGCGGCGAGGTCGTCGGTGAAGGGGCTGAGGCGCTCGGGGCCGGCGATCGCGGCGACCAGGCGCGCGCGCGTCTGCGGCAGCAGGGCGGCGGGGAAGGTGTAGAGCGCGAGGCCGTGGACGTTGTCGCGCTGGGCCGCGACCTCGCTGGCCTGCAGCTCGCCGATCGCCTCGCCGCGGTCGAAGCGGGCGCGGTCCTCGAGCGAGAGCTCGTCGAGCAGATAGGCGGCGGCGAGGCGGTCGTGCGGGCGCGGGACGTCGATGCTCGGCGCGGTGCCGGCCAGCGCGGCCGACAGCCGTCGCAGGCCGTCGGCGACCTGGGCGCGCACGACCTCGGGCGAGGTGCGGGCGCGGTCGGCGATCTCGCCGGCGCCGAGGCCCTCGAAGTAGGCCAGCTGCAGGGCGCTGCGCGGCTCGTCGTCGAGGTCGAGCATCGCCGTCTGCACGGCCTGGCGCAGCGGTCCCACGTCGGACGCCTCGGTCTTGTCGTCGAGGGTGGTGATCTGGGTGTCGTGGACGGCCGCCATGCGAGCGGCGCGGTGCTCCGGCAGGGCGCGCAGGGCCGCGGTGCGGGCGCCGATGGTCCACCACACGCGCACGCTGGCCTGGCGCGGGTCGAACTGCTTGGCGCCGCGCCAGGCGTCGAGGAGGACGCCGTAGACGGTGCTCTCGGCGGCCACGCGATCGCCGAGGATCCGCAGGGTCGCGCCCAGCAGGGCCGGGGCGTAGCTCTCGCACAGCTCGATGAAGGCGACGGCGTCGCCGCGGGCGGCGGCGGCCATTCGCTGCGCGGCCCCGACGTCTCCGGGCACCGCGAAGTTGATCGGGGGGGCGCCTTGCATGCGTTCATGAGGGTTTCGCGGCCGGGTTCGCTTGTCAAGCGCGCGGCCGCGGGGATGTCTCTTGGGGCATGTTCGTGGCGGCCGCGGCGTACGCTCCGGCTCGCTGTCGCCGCCGTCGCCGGCGCGTCGAGCGACGATCGCGCAAGGCCGGGCGAGCGCGCGCGAGGCGTCGCCGCCGCTGGCGAACTCGTCGCGGCCCGGGCATGCTGAGAGCCCCTGGATGCACGCCGACGACGACGACGACGAGGATGAGGCCGAGGCGGGTCCGACCGCCGCCGGCCCCGCCGGTGACCCCGCGCTGCAGTCCGTGCGCCTCGACAAATGGTTGTGGGCGGCCCGCTGCTTCAAGACCCGCGGGCTCGCGAGCGAGGCGTGCGCAGCGGGTCACGTGAAGGTGGGCGGCCTCGCGGCCAAGGCGGCCCGATCGCTGAAGCGCGGCGAGGAGGTCACGATCAAGACCGCCGACGGGGTGCGGATCCTGGAGGTGCTGGGGCTCAGCGAGCGGCGCGGCCCGGCTGCCGTGGCCCGCACGCTCTACAACGATCGGTCGCCGCCGCGCCCGCCGTCGACCGAGGTGCCCGGGATGGTGGTGCGCGATCGCGGCCTCGGCCGGCCGACCAAACAAGAACGCCGTGACATCCGCCGCCTCCGCGGCTACTGACGCCGCCGCTCGCACACGACCTGTCGCCGCCGATGCAAAAGCGCAGCGGCGACATCGGCGCCGGTCGGTATGAGAGAAAAGATCGTGACGTCTCGTGGGGCGAGCTTGTCTCACTCGAGGCGGCCCGGTCCGCGCTCGAGTGAGTGCGCGTCAGGTGGTGCGAGCGCGATCGTCTCGCCCGGGTGAGGCGGGTCGGCGCGCGAGCGTAGGGGTGCGATCGGGTCTGCGCCCGACCGCGGGAGAGTCGTGGTCGAGGTCGGGGCCGCGGTTGTCTCGTCGGGGTCGAGTTCGGGGCCCGCGCTCGAGTCGGGTCGCGGGAGCGCCACCTCCTCGCGGCGCGCGAGTGATTGCGAGTCGGTTCGTGCGAGCGCGACGACGGCGAGGACAGCGACGCGTGCCGGAGCTCGCGCAGGCGAGTGAGAGTGCCGAGTTGGAGCCGTGGGAGTGAGGGCCGGTGAGAAAGAGCGGGCGGAGCTGGAGCGGAGTGAGGACGGTGAGGGAGTGCGTGCTGAGCTGGAGCGCGGCCGAGGTCGCGGGAATGAGGACGGTGAAGATCCGGGCCGAGGTCGAGAGGACGGCGAGTGAGGGAGCCGGAGGTCGAGTCGCTAGCCAGGGGTGGAGAGCGTGCGAGCCGAGGTCGGGAGGGACGGCGAGTACGAGCGCGAGTCAGGTCGTGGGGGCGACGTGAGACGTCCCGCCCGAGGCAGGCCGACGGAACCGGCGGTGAGTGGCTACGCCGGCGGCGGCTCGAGCGGCCAGAACCGCTGCGCCCGCACGACCGCGAGGTGCGGTTCGTCGCGCAGCGGCGATGTCGGGCGTGCCCCGAGACGCCGTCCGATCACGCACACGCGGTCGCCGGGGCGGACCAGGGCCCGTTCGGTGCGCATGCCGACGCCGTGGCGCGTGAGCAGGTCGCGGTGGAAGGCGTCGAGGTCGGTGCCGTGGTCGACGCAGACGAGGACGCGGTGCGGACCCTCGGCCACGAGGAAGTCGACGGCCTGCTGGCGGGCGACGTGGAAGGTCCGCGAGATGACGCTGAGCGCGCCGGCGACGCCGACGACGCTGTGCGGCGGCGCGGCGCGGTAGTCGATGGCGACCGCGAGCTCGCCGCTGACGGGATCGTGGATCGCCTCGAGCGGCTCGACGCTGCCGGCGAAGGTGACGAGCTCGTCACGCCCGGCCCCGAGGATGTCGGACAGTCGTTCGAGGCGACGCGGCCGCGGGGGCCAGAGGTGCTGCCACAAGCTCACGGGTGAGCCGTAGAGTAGCGCGCGTGACCGGGCGGTTGACCGCCGTGGACGGGATTTCCCGCGGCCAGCCGGACGCTGCAGACGCCGCCGCGGACGATGTACGGAAGAAATTCCGCCGGGGTGGCGGCGGCGAGGTGCTATGCTCCGCCCGCCCGATTGCCGGGCTTTTGAACTAAGGAGATCGGACGATGAGGCGGTTCGCCAGCGAAGGCCGCGATCGGAGAGGGCGACTCTCCGGGCCCGGATGGACGTGGATGTTCGTGCTCGGCGCGGCGGCGCTGCCCATGGCGTGCAGCGACGACGACGCCGCGGGAGGTGGGAGCTACGTCGGCTCGGCGACGCAGACCAGCCAGTCGCCGGCGACCACGACCGACGGCGAGACGACGACGACGACGACCGACGAGCCGACGTCGCCCACCACCGTGACGACCGAAGAGCCGACCACGACGCTGGTGACGACCGACGAGCCGCCGCCGGCGCTGGCGGTCGACTGCGGGGCGCTGCCGAAGGGCGCGCAGGGGGCCGAGTACCAGCACCAGCCGACCGCGTCGGGCGGCGTGCCGAAGTACACCTGGGCGGCCTCCGGTCTGCCCGACGGCCTCGCCATCAACCCCGCCAGCGGCGAGATCTCCGGCGTCCCCACCTCCTCGGGCGAGTTCACCGTCGAGATCACCGTCACCGACCTCGAGGACAACGTGGCGACGGCGAGCTGTCCGGCGCTGACCGTCGGCGACCAGCTCAAGGTCGACTACGACGCGCTCGCGGCCGACGGCCCGTGTGTGGCCGCGGGCGGCGACAAGACGATCCTCGACTACATCACCGGCGGCGACGGCTCGCCGATCACCTGCTCGACGCCGTCCGGCTCGGGCGACGGCAAGGTGCCGACGGGCCTCGGCGTCGACGACCAGAGCTGCGCGATCGTCGGGACGATCGGCGAATCGCGCTACGGCAATTGGGCGTGGATCGTCGCGGCCGAGCAGTCGGGCGTGAAGGTGTACGCGCCGTACTGCGCCAAGCAGACTCAGCAGGCGCCGAAGGCCTACGCGATCTCCGGCGACCACAGCGGGCAGATGGACAACGCGCTCGAGCCGATGGTGGTGGACTTCGAGCCCGACCAGCCGCTGCGCTTCGACGGCGACGCCGATCCGCGCTTCGAGGTGAAGAAGGGCACCTGCGGTGATTCGTGCTTCTTCGGCTTCCTCTACCGCGTGACGATGTCGCCGTTCGGCACCGGCGAGTGCAAGGCCGACAAGGACGGCTGCTCCGGGCTGTGCCCGCTGGTCGCGGACGCCAACGAGCCTGACGGCGACAAGGCGATTCAGTGCTCGCTCCTGCCCCTGATGGGCACGCCGAAGACCGGGTTTTCGCACGAGATGTGGGCGAAAGGCGACGTTCCCCCGGAGGAGTTCAAGACGCGCCCGTTCGTGGTCCAGTGGAGCATCGACTACTGCCTGTCGAACGCGGCCCCGGATTGCCAGGGCAAGGACGCGATCCTGGCCAACGGTGACAACTCGAGCTTCGAGTTCCCCGTGATCTTCCGGCCTCAGTGAGGCATCATGGGGCGCAAGCCCGCCCGATGAAGCAGCCCGAGGATCCGTCGCCCGCCCCCGAGGCGACGCTGGCAAGCGCGTCGACGTCGCAGGCTCACCTGCCGTCCGACATGGCCACGCCGTCGGGCCCGACGACGACCGACCCCGGGCTGCGCGCGCCGACGCAGAGCATCCCGGGCATGCGGACGACGATGGCCACCACGCTCGATCGCTCCGGCGCGCACGTGGGCATGGTGCAGCCGCGGCGGCGCGTGCCGAGCGACGTGCGGGCGGCAGCGCTGCAGCCGGGCACCGAGATCGACGGCAAGTACCGGCTCGAGGCGATGCTCGGGCGCGGCGGCATGGGCATCGTCTGGCGCGCCGAGCACTCGCACATGCACGGCAGCGTGGCGATCAAGTTCCTGGCCGACCGCTTCCGCCACAAGCCGCAGATCATCGAGCGCTTCTGGCAAGAGGCCAAGCTGATGGGCGAGATGGGCCACCCGAACATCGTGCGGGTGCTCGACATCTCGCCGGCCTCGGCCGAGCTGCAGTACATCACGATGGAGCTGCTGACGCAGGGCAGCCTGCGCGACCACCTCAAGCGCAGCGGCGGCAAGCTGCCGACCGACGAGGCGGTCGAGCTGATGGACGGCGTGCTGTCGGCGCTGCTGGCCGCGCACAAGCGGGGCATCGTCCACCGCGACATCAAGCCCGACAACTTGATGCTGGCCAACATCCGCAACTTCGAGACCGACACCTTCGAGCTCGGGCTCAAGGTGCTCGACTTCGGCGCGTCGCTGCTGCTGGCCACCAGCACCGAGACCAGCGCGCCCGACGGCCTGCTCGGCACACCTTATTACATGTCGCCCGAGCAGGCCGCGAGCCTGCAGCTCGACCAGCGCACCGACCTCTACAGCGGCGCGGTGGTGCTCTACGAGGCGATCGCCGGCAAGCTGCCGCACCAGGCCGACGACGTCCACTCGCTGGTCTACAGCATCGCCACCGACCCGGCGACGCCGATCGAGCACCACGTCCCGAACATCACCCGGCCGTTCCGCGAGTTCTTCCAGCGCGCGCTGGCCATGGACCCGAGCGCGCGCTTCCAGTCGGCCGACGAGATGCGCGAGGCGCTGCGCAAGCTGTCGCGCCGGCTGGCCGGCAAGGTCCGCAACACCGCGCTCTACCTCGCGTCGGGCGACACCGGCCAGATGCCGACCGTCGACCCGCCGATCCACCGCTCCGACGCGCGCATGGTCCCGTTCCGCAAGGCGCTCGACGAGCGCCCGCCGACGCTCAAGCGCCTGATCCTCCGCGACAACCGACCGGCCGCCCGCCCGGCGGTGATCGTGCTCGGCGCCGCGCTCGGCCTGATCCTCGGCTTCGCGATCCAGGCGCTCCGCTTCGCCGGCGAGCCCCGCACGCACGGCGTCGACACGCTGTTCGTCTGCGTCGCCTTCGCGGGCCTCGGGGCCGGACTCGGCTGGTTCCTGCCGTCGCAGCCGAAGAACCGCCTGAAGTGATACGATTGACGCGTGGTGCTTGACCCGGCCTGGGTCGTACTGTATAGAGTGCGCATCGCCTCTCACCAGGCGGTTCGGTCATGTCTCGCCACTGAGCCACATCCGCTCGAACGCAGGCCCGCTCGCCGCGTCCGTTCGTCTTCGCCCGCGGTCCGCATTTCGGACGCGCGGCCGAAGCAGTCTCCCCGCCGTCTCTCGGTGAGGTGCGTCGCCCTCGTGGCGACGCCCGCCGACCGCGTCGCACTTGCGACGAGGCCCTGACGACGGCGAGGCGCAGGACGCCGCTCTCGGGGCCCAGGAGGCCGTTTCAGGCCGTCCTGGTCGCCCGTGAGCCTTGGCAGCGAGGGCCCGCGCGACGCGGACGGGGCGGCGACGTCTTCGCACGTCGCCGCCCCGTCCGCGCCCGCGGGCCGGCCTGACGCGGCGGCGGAGGCCTCCCATCGTTCATTCGCCATTGCGGCGAATGGGGGCAGCGTCGCCGCGCCTGCCCCGGGCATTGTCGTGTGTCGAGATTACTGCCATGGGCAATTCGAACTGCTGTGATTCCTGGGAGACCCACTCCATCGCCCTTGCGGGCGGAGAGGCGAGGTGTTGATTGCGTTGGGACATGTATGAAGTGATCATCGAGCGGCCGCGCACCGGCGGCGGTTGGGGCGGCAAGGGCCGGCGGGCGGAGATGCGCCGCCGCGCCGAGCCGGAGGCCGCGCCGCACGTCGAGCCGATCAGCCGCGGCCGCGGCTCGAAGCACCTGAACGAGAACCTGGCGCCGCTGCGCCGCTTCCTGCTGAGCCGGGTGGGCCGTCCGTGGGACGCGGTGCACTCGGAGATCGCGGCGCACCTGCGGGTGACGAGCGCGGTGCAGAAGCACGTCCTCGACCACCTGCGCGACATGGTCTACACCAACGTCGTGGAGATCGACGGCCGTCTGCACGAGCACGGCACGTGGGGCGTGCGGCCGATCGGCTATTACCGCAGGGCGCAGGTCTACGTGTGCCCGGAGACGGGCCTGCTGAAGAAGGTGCCGTTCGTGCCGGGCCCGGCGACGCCGCCGCCCGCGATCGAGGTGGTGCCGATCGACCGCGAGGCGCAGTACCGCAAGATCGACGGGCAGTGGTACCGCATCACGCTGTCGCCGCTGCCTCGCGAGCGGGACCGCGAGGTGCACGACCTGCTGCTCGGCGACCTGGGCAAGCTCGGGACGGCGTGGCAGCGCGGCTGGGAGCTGAACCAGCTCTACGGCTACTGGGACCGCTACGCGACGGCGAAGCGGCAGATCGGCAAGCGCGAGCTGCGGCGGCTGCCGCCGGGGGTGCGATGATGGGCGCGAACGAGAAGAGCGTGGGACAGCGGCCGCCGCCTCGAGGGAGCGCGGCGATGGCGACGAACGACGGAGACTTGGGGCCGCTGCAGGCGCCAGGCGGAGGTGCAGGGATGGAAGCGCAAGACAGGCCGGCGGTGCGGATCGTGGCGTCGCCGAAGACGTGGATCGAGGGCGAGGCAGTGCAGCAGCTCGAGCGCACGGCGACGCTGCCGGGGATGATCGCGGCGGTCGGCATGCCCGACCTCCACCCGGGCAAGGGCTCGCCGATCGGGGCGGCGTTCGTCAGCGAGGGGCGGATCTACCCGCACCTGGTCGGCAACGACATCGGCTGCGGCATGGCGCTGTGGTCGACCGAGCTGCCGCAGCGCAAGCAGAAGCTCGAGCGCTGGGCCGACCGCCTCGGCGACCTCGACGGGCGGTGGGAAGGCGATCCGCGCGATTTCCTGGCCGAAAGGACAGTCGCACCGACCGACCACGACGCGTCGCTCGGGACGATCGGCGGCGGCAACCACTTCGCCGAGCTGCAGCAGGTCGACGCGATCGAGGACCCGGCGGCGTGGGCGTCGCTGGGGATCCCGGCGGGCGCGCTGGTGCTGCTGGTCCACAGCGGTTCGCGCGGGCTCGGCGAGGCGATCTTGCGCGCCCACGTCGACCGCTTCGCGGCGGCCGGGCTCGACAGCGCCGGCGAGGACGCGCGCGAGTACCTGCGCGCGCACGACGGGGCGGTCGCGTGGGCGCAGGCCAACCGCGCCCTGATCGCGCGCCGCTTCGCCGACGCGCTCGGCACCTCGATCGCGCCGGTGCTCGACGTGTGCCACAACGCGGTGGTGCCGTGCCCGGACGGGGCGCCGCAGCGCTGGCTGCACCGCAAGGGCGCGGCGCCGTCGACGGCGGGGATCGTGGTGATCCCCGGCTCGCGCGGGACGCTGAGCTATGTGGTGAAGCCCGACCCGAGCCACGCGGAGGCGGGCTGGTCCCTGGCCCATGGGGCAGGTCGCAAGTGGCGCCGCAGCGACGTCAAGGAGCGGCTGCAGGGCCGCTACCGCCCCGACGACCTGGTGCGCACGCCGCTCGGCGGGCGGGTGATCTGCGAGGACCGCGAGCTGCTCTACGAGGAGGCGCCGGAGGCCTATAAGAAGATCGACGCGGTCGTCGGCGATCTGGTGGCGGCCGGCCTGTGCACCGTGGTGGCGACGCTGCGCCCGGTGCTGACCTACAAGACCCGGAGTCGGCGATGAAGGCGTATGTGCTGATCTCGGGCGGTCACGGGCCGCCGGAGCTGGCGTGGGTGGTGCACCGCCTCGGGCCGGTGTTCGCGGCGGCGGCTGCGGCGGCGGGCCTCGGCTGCGAGGAGCTGTCGCGCGCGCCGGGGCCGGCGGCGGAGACTGCGTGGTCGCTGGTGTATGAACTCGAGGACATGTCCGAAGGGGCAGGGATCGCGGCGCTGGTGTCGCAATGGGAGGGCACCGTGCAGTGGATCGGTCGCAGCCCGCTGCGGCCGACGCACCGCCGGCGCAACTGGTTCGTCAAGCTGACGCGCCTGCCGGTCGAGGCGGAGGCGAGCACCGCGGTGCACGAGGCGGATCTCGAGGAGACGGCGGTCCGCAGCGGCGGCGCGGGCGGACAGAACGTCAACAAGCGCAGCACGGCGGTCCGCCTGCGCCACAAGCCGACGGGCCTCGAGGTGGTGGCCCGCGAGGAGCGCTCGCAGGGGCAGAACCGCCGGATCGCCCGCGAACGGCTGGCAGCCCTGCTGCTGGCCGGCGCAGCCGCGCGGCGCAGCGAGGCCGAGCGGGCCCGCTGGGACGAGCACAACGCGATCGAGCGCGGCAACGCCAGGCAGGTGTTCCGCGGGCCGGAGTTCGCGCGCGTGCAGGGGTGAATCGGCGGCTCAGCGAGGGAGCGCGACGACCTCGCTGCGGACCTGATCGGCCTCCGCGTAGGCGATTGCGAGGCGCCCGTGCGACCACGCGAGGCTCGGGCTCGAGACTCCGCGGCGTTGCCACACCGGCGTGCTCGCGCCCTTGTCGTCGAAGCGGAGGACGCTCGCGCCGTCGCCGTCGACCGCGGCGACCATGAACCCGCGATCGCCAGCGCCGACGATCGTCAATGGACCGCCGGCGGCCGTCGCCAGCGTGCGGCTCCACGCGACCTCACCGAGCTGGGACACGAGGTGAACGCGGGAGACGCCGCGGTCGTCGCGAGTGCCGACCAGGCAGCGATCGCGCAGACACCCGAAGCCCACGACGGCCTCGCGGGCGTCGATCTTGACCCTGGCGACCAGGCCCGAGCAATCGCGTGGGCCGCAGAAGTTGAGGTAAGTGTGCTTGCCCTTCCACATCAGGGCGATGTTCCGTTCGGCCGAGGCGATGCCGCACCAGTCGGCCCGCAGTGGCTCGACGGCGGCCGTATACAGGGGCTCGGCGGCGGCGGCGTGCGTCGTCGGGCCGTGGACCAACCACACCTTGCCGTCGCGCTCGATCCACCCGACCGCGAAGCGGTCGTCGCCCGTGGCCGCGCCGTCGCACAGGCGCTGGACCGACTTGCCCCACGTCGACGGCTCCCTCAATCGGCCGTGGTCGTCGAGCGCGGCCAGTCGGACCTTGGTGCCGTCCTTCCAGCCGAGGGCGGCGCCGCGGTACGTCCCCACCAGGCGCGCGTCGGCGTCCAGCGCGACGGAGAGGTCGCGTCGTGGCGCGCCGTTGGAATCGAGCTCGACGAAGCGGCGAGCACCCGGGTCGCCGTGGAGCAGGCCGAAGCCGCTCGACAGCACCGCTAGCTGGATCGCCGCGGTCGACGGCGCGGCGGAGCGCTGAACGCCGAGGCCGATGAATGCCACGAGCATGACGCAAGCGAATAAGGCGAGTCGGGGCCGACGCCATGCGTACAAGCCGAGGAGTTCACCGATTAGGCCGAGGAGCGAGCGAGGACGCGGCATGCCGGCCAAGATAGCGGAGATCGGGGCAGGCATGGCGAGGGGGCGCGGAGCGGAACATTGTTCATATTTCGGCGACTCGCGAATCGATTGACGCTGTGTCCGCGGGCGTGGCAGCGTGACGGTGTGACGAGCGATGATGCGTTGAAGATCTTGGCCCTGACGCGCGAGGAGCTCGAGCGACTGCCGGTCGACAAGCGGTCGGATGTGGTGCGACGGGCGTATCTGCGGGCGATCCGCGCCGCTTCGCCCGAGCGTGACCCCGCGGGGTTTCAGCGGGTCCGTAGCGCCTTCGAGTTGCTGTCCGCCGGGCTCCAGACGTCGACGCCGGGGTGGGGTCCTCGTCCGGGGCCACGTTCGGGAGCGACGCGACAGGCCGAGCCGCCCGGTCCTCGTCGGCCGCAGCACGACGAGGCCTTGCAGGCGTGGGCGCGGCGGAATCACTCCTTGTTGATCGCCGGGGAGGAGACCGAGGTCGCGCTCGGTCGGCCGGTGACGCGGCTGCTCGGCGTGGCGCACCGGCTCATCGACAGCGGTGCGAGCGAAGCGGGCGTCGAGTTGGCCGAGCTGCTGCTGGCTCGCGCCTGCGCCGAGCCGTTCGGCGAGGTGGGCGAGGTCCGGGTGTCGCTGGTGATCGACGTGCAGCTGATGCTGCTGGTCCGGGGCGAGCTGGCGGCGGCGCGGCGGGTCGGCGCATCGAGCCAGGAGTGGCTCATGCTGCAACGCGCGCTCGACGTGCTGGCCGACGAGGGCGAGCGGTGGATCTTCAGCTGTGAGTTGTTGTCGCTGCCGGACGAATTTTCGTCCGTGCTGCGGTCCGAGCTGGCCGAGGCGTTGCTCGAGCAGCGCGACGGAGGACTGGCGCGGGTGTTCGCGGCGCATCCGTTCCTCACTGACGCCAATACGCTCCTCCTCCGGCGCTGGGCCCCGCTGCTCCATGAGCTGTCGTGGCGGGAGCACGACCAGTGGGCGGACCGCTACCGTTACGCGTTCTTGGCCGTCGGCGTGCTCATGATCGTGATCGGGTTGTTGCGATCGATCTCGGGGATCGCATGATCGTCGGCATCGATCTCGGGACCACGTATTCGCTGATCTGTGCGCTCCAGGACGGTCGGCCGTGCGTGCTGGCCAACTCGCTCGGCGAGACGCTCACCCCCAGCGCCGTCAGCCTGCTCGAGGACGGGCGTTGGGTGGTCGGCGCGGCCGCGCGGGCCCGGATCGTCACGCACCCCGAGATGACGGCGGCGGTATTCAAGCGCGACATGGGCACGTCGCGCACGTACACGATCGGCGGGCGGGAGTTCACGCCGCAAGCGCTGTCGGCGATGGTGCTGCGCAGCCTCAAGGAGGACGCCGAGGCGGCACTCGGGCATCCCGTCGAGCGGGCGGTGATCACGGTGCCGGCGTACTTCGGCGAGCTGCAGCGCTCGGCGACCCGCGAGGCGGGGCAGATCGCCGGCCTCACGGTCGAGCGCCTCGTGCACGAGCCGACGGCCGCGGCGATGGCCTACGGGCTCCACGTGGCCGACCGCGAGCGGCGCGTGGTGGTGCTCGATCTCGGCGGCGGGACCTTCGATGTCACGGTGCTCGAGATCATCGAGGGGGTGATCGAGGTCCAGGCGTCCGCCGGCGACGCGCGGCTCGGCGGCGAGGACTTCCTCGACGCTCTGGCCGAGCTGGTCCACGCGAAGGTGGCGAGGACGCGCGGGGTCGACCTCCGTGCCGACCGCCGCGCGTGGTCGCTCTTGCGCGAGCTGTGCGAGTCGGCCAAGCACCGGCTGTCGAGCGTGGAGGTCGTCCAGGTCGCACACCCTGAGCTGCGCGTGGGCCGGGAGCGGGTGACGCTGAGCGAGGAGATCACGCTCGCCGTGGCCGAGCAGGCGTGGCAGGGTCTGCTCGAGCGGCTGCGGCGGGTGATCGTCCGCGCGCTGCGAGACGGGCGGATCGATCCGACGCAGGTCGACGAGGTGCTGCTGGTGGGCGGCGCGACGCGCATGCCGTGCGTGCGTCGGCTCGCTGCGCAGATGTTCGGCCGCCTGCCGCTTTGCACGTTGCCCGTCGACGAGGCGGTGGCGATGGGCGCGGCGGTCCAGTCCGGATTGGTCGCCGGCGACGTGGCCCTCGGCGATTTGGTCGTCACGGACATCACGCCGTTCACGCTCGGCACCGCCGTGGTCAGCCGCTACGGCGGGGCAGGCGTGGCCGACGTGTTCTCGCCGATCATCGACCGCGGGACGGTGATCCCCTGCAGCCGGGTCCGGCGCTACAGCACGGTCCGCGACCGGCAGACCGAGATCGAGTTCCTCGTGTGCCAGGGCGAGCACCCGCAGGCCAGCAAGAACGTGCTGCTCGGCCACGTCGAGGTGAAAGGCCTGCCGAAGCGTCCCGCCGGCGAGGTGGAGGTCGATGTCCGCTTCACCTATGACCTCAACGGGCTGCTCGAGGTCGACGCCGCGGTGGTCGGCACCGACAACAGCGTGTCGGCGCTGCTCCGGGGCAGCGCGGTCAAGCTGACTGCGGCGCAGATCGAGCGCGCGCGCGAGGAGATGCAGCGACTCAAGTTCCATCCGCGCGACGCGCTGCCCAACACGACGGCGTTGGCGCGGGCGACCGCGCTGTACGCCGAATTGACCGGTCCGGCCCGGTCGGCGCTCGGCGAGGCGATCGCGGCCTTCCGCGCCGCGCTGGACGCCCAGGACCCGGTGGAGGTGCAGGCGGTGCGGGAGGGGCTGGTGGCGTTGACGCACCGTCTGGCGGCGCACTGGCGCTCCTGAGCCTGATGACCTTCAGGGCATGTCGCCATGGTCATGCTCTTCGAGCCATGTCTCTTGCGACATGTCCCGGACGGCGTCACGCGCGGCGGCGGCGGACCGACTCGGTCATCTCGATGACGACCTTCCACTGCTCGAGCGCGCGGGTCTTGCTGTCGCCGAGCTCGGCGAGGGCGCGCATGCGCAGGCGGAGGGTGGTCGCGGTGGCGTCGGCGAGCTCGGCGAGCTCGGCCGAGCGGGCGGCGCGGCGGAAGGGGTTCCACTTGCCGATCACCAGCGCGAGCACGACGAGGCCGCCGGCGACGAGGCCGCCGGACAGGCCGTATTCGCCCTGGACGGCGGCGTAGAGGCCGGCGCCGACGATGGCGGCGGCGAGGCCGGCGACGAGGATCGTGACCTGCCGCAGGCGCGAGCCCTGGGTGCGCAGGGCCTGGGCGCTGCGCAGCGCCAGCAGCTCGAGCTCGCCGAGCGGGTTGCTGGCGAACACGTCGGGCGCGGCGACGTCGCGCAGGAGGTCGGCGCTCCAGCTCTTGGGTTCGCGCGTGCCGAAGGCGTCGAGCGCGTTCGAGTGCGCGTGCTCGCGCGGGATCACTGTGGCGCTGTCGGAGCCGCGCGGGACCGTCGGGTGCGGGGCCGAGTCGCGGGCGTCGAGGACGGTGTCGGCGATCGCGGCGTCGCGGATCGCAGCCTCGGCGCGTTGCCGGAGCTTGCTCAGGCTCGCGGCGATCGCGGGGCTGCTGCGGGCGGCTTCGACGAGGAAATCACTCATGCGCACGAGCCCGTGGGGCGTGCGCCCCCGGCCTCCGGGCCTGAGATTTACACAGTCGGCTGTGCCTCGGGGCAGGAATTGTCGGCACGGGTACGAGCGGGCGGGCCCGCGCGCGCTCACAGGTGGGCCTGCGCCCGCCGTCCGCCACCGACGAGGCCGCCGTAGCTCGCCGGGTCGGCGAGTCCGAGCCAGGGGTCGCGGGCAGGCGTCATGAACAACTCGTCGTACACGCGTCGGACGAGTGACTGCAGGTCCGCGGGCGCGGTGGCCCCGCGCGCCCACCAGCCGTGGATCTCCCGGTGGATCTCCTGCTCGTTGCGCAGGGTGTCGAGCGCGAGCGTGCGGCGCAGCGCGACGATCGCCGCGGACCTGTCGGCGGCGTCGCGCGACGCGTCGCCGCTGCGCCACTGTTGCGTGCGTACGAGGCCGAGGCTCGCGCGCGAGAGGGCGATCGTCGGCGCGGTGACGTCGGCGATCCGCTCCCAGCGCTCGGCGACGCGGTCGACGGGCTCGCCGGTGACGCCGAGCAGCGGCGCCTCGACTGCCATCTTGCTCATGGCCAGCGGCGCGGCCTGGCCGGCGCGCGGATCGCCGCCAGCGGGGCGGGCCGCGCGGGGCGGCGGAGACGGGCGCTGACCTGCGGTGAGCGCCTGGCTCTTGAACGATTCGTCGAGGGCGCGCACGCGGGCCTCGTGGTGGTCGGCGAGCGCGTCGCGGAGGTCGCCGCCGGCGAGGACGGCGGTGCGGCGGGCGAGGTCCTCGGCGCGCTGCAGGGCGGCGACGAAGTCGGCGGGGGCGTAGAGGCCGGGGACGACGTCGACCGGGCGTCCGCCGGCGTCGAGGACGAAGTGGGCGCTGTTGCCGGTGATGGTGGTGACGACCTGGCGGCCGTCGCCGAGGTCGATGGTGATCTTCGGCGCCGGCCGTTCGCTGGCCCAGTGGAGCACGAAGCGGTCGCGCAGGAGGGCGCGCACCGCCGGGTCGGGGTAGAGGAGGGCGCGGAAGAAGCGGCTGTTGGCGCAGCTCAGCTCGTCGCGCAGGTCGCCGAGCAGGCGCAGCGAGAGGACGGGCTTGCCCTCGCGCCTGGCCGTTTGGACAGCTTCGTCGAGGTCGGTGTGCCAGTAGAGGCGCGACAGCAGGCAGTCGCGCTGGCCGCACACCGTGTCGAGGGCGGCGAGCAGGCGGGCGCGGGCCGGGTCGGTGAGGCCTGCGGGATCGCGGCGGTCCTGCGGGGCCTCGGCGGCGGCGAGGACCGCGTCGTGGGCGGCGGTCAGCGCCGCCTCGTGGGCGCGCTCGAAGGCGCGGAGGCCCTCGGGGCCGGCGGCGCGCAGACGCTGGCGGGCAGCCCGAGCGACGGCGTCGTCGTCCGCGACGGCGAGTTGTGCGAAGCCCGCGAGGCCGAGCGCCTGACCGAGGATGTCCTCGAGGACAGGTGGAAGGTCGCTCGCGCTCGCGCTCACCGGCGCGCCGAGGGAGAGGAACAGGGCCATGGTGGTCCAGAGCGCGCCGCGGATCTGCATCGTTGCCTCCGACGTCGGGTGTAGCGGAGGACGTGATGGGCGACGGTCAAGGCTGTGTAAAAGGTGGGGGGCCCGTGGGGGCGAGGGGCCGGCGGAGGCGGCCGCGTGACGCCGAGCGCGGTGGAGCGCTGACTGCGAGGTTGCACGCCCGGATGCCTCGAACCATGGGACATGTCTCGTGGAGCATGTCTTCAAGAGCATGCCCGTGAGAGCATGTTCAAAGGGTCATTTGTCGAGGTTGCGCTGCAGCACGAGGATCTTGTGCTGCTCGTCGACGGTGCGGAAGCGCTGCTGGGCGCGGAGGTTGCGGAGCAGCGGCATGTGCTTGGCGTTGATGTCCTCGCGGTGGAGGACGAGGTAGTCGACGTCGAGGCGGGCGGGGAACCAGGCGAAGCAGCGGCGGGCGGCCAGGTGGGCGCCGACGTCGCCGGTAGCGGCGACGCAGGCGTCGGCGGGCAGGGTGCGGGCCAGCTCGGTGAGCCAGGCGTGGCGCTCGCGCTCGGCCTCGGTGAGCGCGGTCGGGACCGGGTGAAAGCCGGCGCGAAAGCTGCCGCCGGGCAGGCCGAACGACCAGCCGAACGCGAGCGCGGCGACGACGATGCCGGCCGCCAGCTCGAGCGCCAGGGGGCGGCCGAGTCGCTGCTGCAGGTTGGCCGCGCCGACGGCCGCGGCGGCGAACACCGCGGGCAAAGAGAAGGCCGAGTAGTGAAAGTACGGATCGGCGACGTACTGGTTGCCGCTGAGCACGAAGATCGCGGCGCCCGGGAGGAGCAGCACGAGCAGGCGGCCGGCGCACACGGGCAGGAGCAGCAGCGGGGCGCCGAGGCACAGCAGGTAGCCGAACTTGTCGGGCCGCAGCAGCTCGAGCGGGAGACGCAGCGGGTTGGCGAGCAAGGCGAGCGCGAGGTCGCGGTAACCTGTCGCTTCGGCCAGGTTGCCGCGCAGGCCGTCGGCGTGGGCGCCCACGCCGGTGCCGGGGGCGAACACGCGGGCGACGAGGGCGAACCACGCGAGGCCGAGGGCGAGCAGGACGAGGCCGCGGCGCGGGCGGGCGTCGAGGGCGGCGAACAGACCGAAGGCGGCGACCACGAGGCCCATCTCCTCGCGCACGAGCAGGAGGGCGGCCACTGCGAGCGCGAGGCCGAGGCGGCGATCGCCGTCGTGGGCCCACAGCGCCCACAGCACCAGCGGGACGGCGAGGGTGAGGTCGTGGAAGTCCCACAGCGCGCTGGCGTGGACCAGCGGCGAGACGAGGAAGGCGAGGGTGACCGCGAACGCGAGGGCGAGGCTGCCGCTGCGTCGGCGTGAAAATAAGTAGAGCGGGAGCGCGGCCGAGCACAGCCACAGCACTTGCACGACGATCAGGGTCTCGGCGCGCGGGCTGACTGCGTAGATCGGGACGAGCGCGAGCAGCAGCGGGGCGAAGTGTTGACTATTAAAAGTGTCGTCGGGGAACAGGCTGGTGGCCAGCAGATCGCCGTGGAGCGAGCGCCACAGGACGTTCTCGAAGATGCCCAGGTCGTGGATGTTGCTGACGAGCGCGTGATGGCGGACCACGCCGAGATGGATGAGCAGCGCGGCGACGCCGAGGCCGAGCGCGAGCAAGACTCCGGCGACGAGGCGCGGTCGCGGGCGGCGTTGCGCGAGGAGGTCGCGCCATCCGGTGGCGCTGGCGGCAGCCAGCAAGCCGAGGCCGAGGCTGGTGACCAGCGGAACGAAGCCGCGGCGCTCGGCGAGGCCGGGGACGGTGAGCAGGATGCCGGCGGGGGCGCCGGCGAGGAGCAGGAGGCGACGGTTCCAGGCGACGGCGAAGTCGGCGAGCGGTCGGCCGAGGCGGCGCGCGGCCAGGAAGTAGCTACCGAGCAGCACGACGAGGCCGGCGAGGCCGGCGCGCACGGCGGCGAGGCGCTGGCCGAGGTCGAGGTCGTCGCCGACGAGCGCGGCCGGGTCGCCGCGCGAGACGGCCCAGGCGGTCCAGCCGGCGGCGAAGCCGAGCAGGGCCGCGAGCAGGCCCCAACGCCGCGCGTGGGCGAATCCGGCGGAGGCGACGGCGGCGAACGGCACGAGTCGTATTGGTGGCCCGGCGCGGGGGAGGACGTCAAGGTCCGTCACTGGGTCGGGTCACGCCAAACCGGGATGCCGAGGTCAGGCGAGCGGCGAGGTCATGACAGGGACGTAAGCATGACGCGTGAGGTCTTTGGGGAGACCGGCGGGGGGCGGCAGAAGCGACCGCGCACGAGTGATGGGCGCGGTGAGGAGACCTCGGCGCGAGGCGAGGTCGTGAGGACGCTCGAAGGAGCAGCGCAGCACGGGAGACATCGGCGCGAGCCGAGGTCGTCTGGACGCTCGATCTCGGCGCGGTCGTGAGGACGCTCGAGGGGGGCGCATCGCGGAGACCTCGGCGCGAGGCGAGGTCGTGAGGACGTCTCGAGGTCGGCGAGGTCGTGATGACGCTCGAGGTCGGCGAGGTCGTGATGACGCTCGAGCTCGGCGCGGTCGTGATGACGCTCGAGTTCGGCGAGGTCGTGTGATGCGCGCAGCGCGGAGAATCAGCGCGAGGACCTTCGCGCTGCGACGGTCTCACGGGCTCGGCGTCGCGGCGGGCGCGGGCGCGGCGGGCGTCGCGGGCTCGGGTGGCTCGGGCAGGCCGGGGATCGGGTCGGGCGGCGGGGAGCTCAGCTTGGGCGGCTGGGGGCCGCCGCAGATCTTCGAGGCGGTCTTGCAGCCGCGGACCTTGAGCTCGCCGGTGATCTCGGCGACGCGGGCCTGGTAGGCCTTGGCGTGCTCACGGTCGCCGGCCAGCTCGAGCGTGAACTTGTACTCGTCGGTGACGAACAGGACGACGGTGTAGAACTTCGGCGCGTCGGTGCCGGGGATCGTGTAGTCGAAGTCGAAGCGGGTGCCCTCGCGGCCGTTCTTGCTGCGCGCCGGCTGCTGGTTGGTGAGGACGTAGCCGCGCTTGCCCAGCTTGGTGACGAGGTCGGCGGCCCAGTAGCCGAGGGTGCCGCCGCGGACGTTGGCGAACCGGTGGACGCGCAGGCCGACGTCGTCCTGGGCCTTCATGCGCGTCTCGTAGGAGTGGCTGCTGACCTCGACGAAGCCGACCGGCGGCTCGATCGCGTACTTCTTGCAGCCGACCAGCAGCCCGGCCATGGCGATGACGAGTGCGAAAGAACAGGTATTTTTGAACATGGCCTTCAGTTCCACTCGGTGGCCTCGACGCCGAGGGTGTCGACCCACGGGAAGGGATCGTTGCTCGACGGGACCGCGTTCTGGGGCCCGCGCTCGCTCATCCGCACGGTGAGCGTGGAGAAGCCGATCTGGTTCTCGAGGAGGCGCAGGCGGCCGAGCGCCTGCTCGAGCTCCATGGTGATGGCGTCGAGCGAGCGCCGGACCTCCAGCGCCTCCTGGACGTTGCGCGCCTGCTTGAGCAGGGTGATGAGCTGGCTCTGGGTCTCGCGCAGCACGCGGATCCGCGTGGTCAGGTCGACGTACTCCTGGGTCACGTCCTGGGCCTGCAGGTTGCGCGACTCGACCACGCCGAGCTTGCCGAGCTCCTCCATGACGCGGCGCAGCTGGGCGGCGGGGATCCGCAGGACGAAGTAGCCCTGCGACATGGTCTGCACGTAGCCGCCGGACTCGAGCGTGAGCGCCTCGGCCCGCTGCATGGCGTCGTCGAGCTTGAAGCACGAGATCGCCATGTCGGCGGTGTAGATGATCTGCCGCGCGAACTGCTTCTGCGGCTCCTTGCCCTTCTCTTCGCCCTGGCCGCTGCTGGCGGTCGGCGTGTCCGCCGGCTTGGGCTCGGGGCGCGTCGGGCCGGCCACGCCGCCCCTCGGCGGGGCCGGGGCGCCCAGCGAGGTCGCGGCCGGGGCGGCGTCCCGCACGGCGGCGTCCTCGTAGTCGTCGGCCTTGGAGGCGACGGTCGGGTACGGCATCTCGGGGGCGGCCGCTTCGCCGCCGGCCATCGCGCCGCCGCCGCCGTAGGACTCCTCCATCGGGGGCGAGGGCGCGGCCGCCTCACTGGCCGACTTGGCGCAACCGAACGAAGTGAGGATGAACGCGGCGGCCAGGAGGTGTCGGAGTCGATGCATCACGGGCTCACGAGGCGGCGAGGGTGCCGATGATAACCGGCGAACGTCGGGCCCCGGGCGCGACTTACAGGCGCGGCGTGTTGTGGCATCATGGCCCCGTGCGCTCGTGGCTCCGGTTCGCCCTCGTCGCGCTGTGCCTGGCCGGCCCGGCGCTCGCTGGTTGCTCGCGCGAGGAGGCGACGATCGAGGCCTGGCCCGAGGGGCTGCCGCGTCCGAAGGACGCCGCCGAGGCCGAGCGGCTCGAGCAGACCGGCACCCGCTGGACCAATCGCCAGGCGCGTCAGCTCTATCTCGAGCGCGTGGCCGCGATCGCCGGCGAGGTCGAGCGCTGGAAGGCCGAGCAGATCCCCGCGGAGGAGCAGGCCCGCCGCGCGTACCAGCTGCGCCACGACGCCCGCATGACCGCGCGCGCGATGATGTCCGACCCCGTCGAGCTGGCGGCCCTGCAAGAGCGCGATCGCGCCAAGTACGGCAACCCCGACGGGCCGACCTTCGACTGGCTGCTCGAGCGCAACCACGCCAAGGGCCTCGCGGGCGAGGCGGCCTACCTGGCGATCGTCGAGAGCGCGCAGAAGACCGACGCCGGCGTCAACCAAAGCCTGGGTTTTTAAAGTTCAAAGAAAGATGCAAATGGACGGGCGGCTGCGGCGAGTCATCGAATGGTCGAAGGGACAGGACCTTTCGGCCATGTATGTGGCGACCGTCGACGGCGAGCGCTGGACGATCCGCCTCGGCGACTTCCCCGACGAGCCGCTCTACGCGCTGGCGATCGACGGGGTCGAGGTGGTGCGCTTCGACGACTGGCCGCCGCTGTGGACGCGGCCGGCGTAGCGCGACGCGCTGGCCCGAGAGACAGGTGTTTTTAGAAAACTGTCCCGAGGGACAGCTACTCCTGGACGCCGCCGACCTCGTCGGCCTTGCCGGCGATCGGCTCGAGCACGCGGCGGAGCGGCTCCTTGAGGCGCTCGAACAGGCGGGTCCTGGCAAGGATCGGGTTCAGCCAGCCGGACGTGATGCAGTAGTAGGTGTTGAACGGCGGCGTGTGGTGGCGCGCGTGGTGCTCGCGGCCGAGGATCAGGCCGGTGCGCTGGAGCCGACGGATCCACGCAGGCGGGTTCGGGTGGTGGGCCCAGCTGTGGAACTGGTTGGTCAGGAAGATGCCGAACAGGAACAGGCCGATGTAGGCCGAGAAGAACAGCGAGGCGGTGCCGTGGATCGGCACGAAGTACCAGGTGCCGACCAGGACCGGCAGGCTGATCAGGCAGTTGGCGCCGTTGACCTCGAGGAAGTCGTGGCGGGTGATCGCCAGGGGGTCGACGTGGTGCTCGCGGAACGGGCGGATGAACACGGGGCCGAAGAAGGGCGTGCGCGTCGAGCCGATGTTGTCGGCCAGGAAGTGCACGAAGCCCGAGACGAAGTCGGCGGTGACGTAGCCGAGCAGCAGCGCCAGCGGCAAGAGCCAGGTCGCAAGGCCGCCGGGCGCGGTGTCGAGGTGCAGGTACACGTCGCGCGCCAGCAGGTACTCGAAGAAGAAGAACACCGACATGCTGGAGGCGTCGACCAGACGCATCCACAGCGAGCCGCTCATGTCGTAGTCGCGAGGGATGTCGTCGGGGGTGGCGGACATCGCGGTCGCTACGATGATCGCGGCAGTTCGGCCGCTTTTGCAAAGGGCTTCCGCGACGAGAGGGTGCGCACGGACCGACGCGGTTGGCGAATCCGCGCGTGCGATCGGGCGCGGAGCGGCGTCCCGCGGGCAAATCTACGCTCGCGCCCGCGAGCTCACGCGTGGGCTTGAGTGGCCGGCGGCGGCGGGCGCGGCTCGAGTACGGGCGGTGGTTCGGCTGGTTTGGCCGGCGCAGCCCGCGGAGCGTGCCACTCCTTGTTGACGATCAGCCGGGCGCCGCGGCGGAAGCGGATATACGACCAGGTCCACTCCCACATGACCTGCAGGCGGTTCTTGAAGCCGATCAGGTAGTAGACGTGGACGAGCAGCCAGGCCAGCCAGGCGACGAAGCCGGCGATCTCCATGCCGGCGAACTGGGCGATCGCGCGGCGGCGGCCGATGGTCGCCATCTGGCCCTTGTCGAGGTAGCGGAACGGCTCGCGCGGCTTGCCCTTGAGCTCGTGCAGGATGTTGCGAGCGACGTGGCGGCCTTGCTGGATCGCCACCGGGGCCAGGCCGGGCAGCGGCGGCTTGCCGGGCTCTTCCTCGAGGTGGGCCTGGTCGCCGATGACGAACACCTCGCGGTGCCCGGGGATGCTGCAGTCCGTCTCGACGAGGATGCGGCCCTGGCGGTCGAGCTCGACCCCGAGCGAGCGGTTGAGCTCGGACGGGGCCACGCCGGCGGCCCACAGCACGGTGGCGGACTGCACCGACTCGCCGCCGAGGACGACGCCCTCGGCGGTGACGTTGGTGACCATGGTGTTGGTCCACACGGTGACGCCGAGCGACTCGAGGTCGCGGGTGGCCTTGTCGGACAGCTTCTCGGCGAAGGTCGGGAGGATCCGCGGACCGGCCTCGATGAGGATCACGCGGGCGCGCTCGGGGTCGATGCGGCGGAAGTCGCGGGACAGGGTGAACCGGCTGATCTCGCCGAGCGCCCCGGCGAGCTCGACGCCTGTCGGGCCAGCCCCGATGACCACGAACGTCAGTAGGCGCCGCTGTTTGGCCGGGTCCGTCTCCTTCTCGGCCAGCTCGAACGCGGTGAGGACCCGGCGGCGGATCTCCGTCGCCTCCTCGAGCGATTTGAGGCCGGGCGCGTAGTCTTCCCACTCCGTGTGGCCGAAATAGCTGTGACGCGAGCCACAAGCGAGGACGAGCCAGTCGTAGTCGAGGTCGCCGAGGCCGGTCGTCTTCAGTTTTTTGTTTTCGAAATCGATGCCGACCGCGGACTCGAGGATGACGCGACAGTTGCGCTGGCGGCTGAAGACGGTGCGGATCGGGACGGCGATCTCGGCCGGGCTGAGGCCGGCCATGGCGACCTGATACAGCAACGGCTGGAACAGGTGGTGATTGCGCCGGTCGAGCAGGGTGATCTCGAGGTCGTCGGCGCCGGCCAGCCCGCGAGCCACGCGCAGGCCGCCGAAACCCCCGCCGACGATGATGACGCGCTTCTTGGCTTTCCCGGCGTTCATTGTGCCGGAAGTGTACTCGAAGACCTCCGAGGGGCCGCTGAAGGGTCCTTTAACCGGGCGGCCAGGTGTGCGCTTGACGCGCGGCGGACGGAAGTGTTAACAAGGCGCACTCATGTCCTCGTCCGAATCGTCTGAGGAGATCAGGCTGTACATGCCGGACCCCAGCACGATCCGCGCGGTCGAGTGCTCGCCGCCGTGCTGGATGGTGCGACTGGCCCTCGAAGAGAAGGGGCTCGACCACGAGTGCAAGCTGCTGAACTTCGCGGCAGGCGAGCACAAGAGCCCCGAGATGCTGGCCAAGAACCCGCGCGGGACCGTGCCGGTGCTGATGGACGGCAACATCGTCGTCTACGAGACGCTGGCGATCTTCGACTACCTCGAATACGCCTACCCGCAGCCGGCGCTGCTGCCCAACACCAACGCGCTGCGCGGGCGGGCGCTGACGCGGCTGCACGAGGCCAACAACCTCAAGCAGGTCGGGATGGCGCTGTTCTCGTACCTGATGAACACCAAGGCGATCGACCTCGACCCGGGCGAGGTCGACCACCTGGCGTCGTTCCTCCACGACGAGCTGTTCTTCTGGGAGTACTACTACGGCATCGGCCACTGGGCGTCCGGCTCGGCCATCGGCCTGGCCGACCTCGCGGTGTTCGCCTACGTCGCCACCGCGGCCCACCTCGGGCTCGAGCTCGAGCAGCGCTACCCCAACCTCCACGCCTTCTGCCTGCGCATGAAGGAGCGGCCCAGCGTGATCGCCACCTGGCCGTCGGTGTGGAAGCAGACGCCTTACTCGTATCTGACCGAGCCCGAGTCGTGAGCGCGCCGCTGCTGGCCGACATCGCTCCCTTCACGGCCCTCCGGGCCTGAGGGCCGCCGACGTTGCTGCTCGACTCGCTCCGTCTCGGCTGGGCCGGCCTTTTGGTCTGCCGGGCATCGTCACCCTCGCGGTGTTCGCCGGCCGGGGGGTGCGTCGGCGCGGGCGCGGCCGCGGGGCGGCGATCGCCGTCGGCGTCGCGGTGTTCGTGGCGCTCGACCTGGTGGCCTACTTCGTCGGGCTCGAGCGGATGTTCGCCGCCAAACGCGAGCGCCGGGAGCTGCTCGCGCCGCCCGTCGAGCAGGCCCGAGAGCCAGGTCCTTCGGGACAGGCCCCTTAGGACAGGTCCCTCGGGACAGGATCAGTCGACCCACTCGGCGAGGAACACGTCGGTGTCGCCGTGGCTCTTGGCGCCGCGGTTGGAGGCGAACACCAGGTGCTTGCCGTCGCGGGTGAACATCGGGAAGCCGTCGAAGGTGTCGCTGAAGCTGACCTGCTCCTGGTTCTGGCCGTCGTCGCCGATCAGGTAGAGGTCGAAGTTGCGGCCCTTGGGGTCGCCCTGGTTGGAGCTGAAGATGATGCGCTTGCCGTCGGGGTGGAAGAACGGGGCGAAGTTGGCCTTGCCGTTCTTGGTGATCTGGCGCTGCTCGCTGCCGTCGGCGTTCATGACGAAGATCTCGAGGCGGGTCGGGCGGACCAGGTGCTCCTTGATGATGTCGTCGTAGGCCTTGAGCTCTTCCTCGCCCTCGGGGTGGTTGGCGCGATAGACGATGCGCTTGCCGTCGGGCGAGAAGAAGGCGCCGCCGTCGTAGCCGACGGTGTTGGTGAGGCGGACGAGGCCGGTGCCGTCGACGTTGATCTTGTAGAGCTCGGGGTCGCCGTCGCGCGTCGAGGTGAACACGATCGCGTCGCCGGTCGGCGAGACGGTGGCCTCGGCGTCGTAGCCGGGCCCGGTGACGAGCGGCTGGATGTCGCTCCCGTCGGCGGCGGCGGTGTAGATGTCGAACTCGGGGTAGAGCTTCCACACGTAGCCGCGGCTGCGGTCGGGGTTGGGCAGGCAGTCGTCGGCGGCCGCGTGGGTCGAGGCGTAGAGGATCCGCTGGTCGCCCGGCAGGAAGTAAGCGCAGGTGGTGCGGCCCTTGCCCGAGCTGACCTTCTTGGCTGTCTTGTCGGCCAGGTCGAGCGTGTAGATCTGGTCGCAGCCGGCCCCGTCGCGGGTGCTCTGGAACACCAGCCGCTTCTCGTCGCCGGCGAAGTAGGCCTCCGCGTTCTCTCCGCCGAAGGTCAGCTGCTGCAGCGACTTGAAGTGACGCTCGCCGGCCAGCGGGACGCCCGGGTCGGGCTTGTCCGCCGGCGCGACGGCGGGCTTGTCGGTCGCGGGCTTGTCGGTCGCGGGCTTGTCGGTCGCGGGCTTGTCGGTCGCGGGCTTGTCGGTCGCGGGCTTGTCGACGGGCTTGTCGGCGGCGGGCTTGCTCTGGCCCTGACACGCGGCGAGGGCGAGGACGGTCAACGGGGCCGCGAGGCGGGCGAGGAAGGGACGCATGGCGGGGAGGATAACAGGATGGCCGCGCGGTTTCGCCGGCTTGCGCGTGCTACGTCGCCAGTGGTATCCGCGCGCCCCCGGAACCCCCCAATGGACGCAATTCACGGACTGACGATCGAAGCCATGGCCGAGACCATGAGCAAACACAACGAGCTGCGGGCGCAACACGGCGAGCCCGCGTTCAAGCCGTACTTCCTGCGCTACCTCGCCACCAAGGGCGTCGACGAGTCGGCCTGGGCGCAGGCGTGGAACAGCTGGCACACCCGCATGGACGCCGACAAGAGCGGGCAGCTGTGGGCGCGCTTCAACGCGGCCCAGACCGCGCTGACGATGCAGGCGCACTTCGGCGACGTCGCCGACATGAGCCAGGAAGTCCGCGGCGGCTTGACGCTCGACATGTTCGCCCGGCTGTCGGCCGAGGCGACCCAGCCCGGCGTCGACTTCGACGGCCTGCTCGCGCGCCACGGCGTCAGCGCGGCAGCGTGGCACAGCGGCCGCGACGCGTGGAACCAGGCGATGAGCCAGGACACGATGCACAAGATCACGACGCAGTACGGCCAGCTGTACGCCAAGTACAACCCAGCCCACGTCGCGGCGATGCAGGCCCAGGCGGCGCAGATGATCGCCAACCGCGCGGCGGTGTCGGCCCAGGAGGAGGAGCCCGAGGTCGAGTACACCGTCGATTCGGCGCTCGCCGAGCTGCAGTCGCCGGTGCCGCGCACCCGCTGGCACGCGGCCCACTTGCTGGCGCAGAAGATCCAGACCGAGCTCGAAGGCGACCGCGCGCGCCAGCGCCAGGCCCTCGCGGCCTGCGTGCCGCAGCTGCTCGACTGCCTCGACCGCCACGACAAGGAGACCGTGAGCTCGGCCGAGGCCGCGGCGCGCGACCTGGTCGAGCTGGGGCAGACCGGCGACGAGGCGAAGGGGGCGGTGACCCGCTGCCTGCTCCGCGGCCGCGAGCACCTGGCGACGGCCCAGGCCGCGTTCGCGCCGATCCAGAACAAGAACGTGCCGGAGCGGATCTACCTGCAGTCGGAGATCCAGGACTACACGTCGCTGGTCGAGACGCTCGAGGAGATCCTCGCCGACTGGAACGACGCCGGCGCGGACGCCGACGAGGCGGGCGGTCCGTCGGTCGGGGGCGACCGGACGGCGGACGACGAGGGGCTCGCGGCGAAGGCGGCGGGCGCCCGGAGCTGGTGGGACAAGATCATGTCGCTGTTCCGCTGAGCCGCGCCGGCCCGACGCGGTAAAATCAGGGCGATGATCGATGTCGTCCTGTCGGGTCCGGGGAAGAACGCGCTGAGCTCGGCGCTGATGCAGTCGCTTCGCGGCCAGCTGGCGCGGGCCGAGGGCCAGCCGGTGCTGGTCCGCGGCGAAGGCGACGCGTTCTCCGCCGGGCTCAATTTCTTCGAGCTGGCCACGCTCGACGCCGCCGGACTCGACGAATTCCTGGCGGTCCTCGAGGACCTGCTCCACGAGCTCTACAACTACCCCGGACCGACGGTCGCGCTGGTCAGCGGCCACGCGATCGCCGGCGGCTGCCTGGTGGCGATGTGCTGCGACCACCGCGTGTGCGCGGCCGACCCGCGGCTGAAGATCGGCCTCAACGAGGTGGCGCTCGGCCTGCACTTCCCCGGCACGGCGCTGGCGCTGGCGCGCCGGCGGGTGAACCCGCAGTCGCTCGACGAGGTGATCCTCGGCGCCCGCCTGTACGGGCCCGAGGACGCGCTGCGCGTCGGCCTGGTCGACGAGGTGGCCGCGGCCGCCGAGGCGGTCGCCCGCCAGCGCCTCGCCGAGCTCGCCAGCCACCCGGCCGACGCCTACGGCGCGGCCAAGCGGGCGATCCGCGGCGGCGTGCTCGACATGGACCCGGCCCAGCGCCGGGCCGAGCGCGCGGCGCTGCTGCCCCACTGGACCGACCCGGCCCTGCGCGCCCGCATCGGCGCGTTCCTGGCGGCGAAGGCCCAGGCGAAGAAGCCGTGAGGGACAGGTCCGAAGGGGCAGGTTCGAGAGGGCATGTCATGAAGGACATGTCCTATCGGTCCTGCTCCGGAGGACATGCGGCTTGGGCGGGGCTGGTCGGGCTGATTTTGCTGGCGTGCGCGCCGGGGCGGCCGTCCCCGGCGGCGCAGCCCGCCGGGGACGCGGGGCGCCCGGAGGTGCGGGAGGTCGCGGCGATCGAGGCCGAGCCGCGCGCGGGGCACTTCGTGATCCGCGGGGCCGAGGTCGTCGGCGTCGGCGTGGCGGACGTCGAGGTGAAGGACGGCCGGATCGCGGCGATCGGGGCGGTCGCCGCGGGGCCGCCGGAGCTGCAGCGCGCGGGGCGGTGGATCGTGCCGGCCGCGATCGACAGCCACGTCCACCTGAGCTACCTCCCCGGCGGGCGCCGCATGCTCGACGGCGGCGTGGCGGCGGCGGTCGACCTGGCGGCGCCGCTGACGGCGCTGCGCGAGCGCGAGGGGCCAGCCGAGCTGGTGGTGCTGCCGAGCGGGCCGATGATCACTGCGCGCGGCGGCTACCCGACCCGCGACTGGGGTAGCGACGGCTACGGGCTCGAGGTCGACGGACCGGCCGCGGCGACCCAGGCGGTCGAGACCCTGGCCGCCGCGGGGGCGAAGCTGATCAAGGTGCCGATGACCGACGCGCCGACGCTGCCACCGGCGACGCTGAAGGCGATCGTGACGGCCGCGCACGCGCGCGGGCTGAAGGTCGCCGCGCACGCGCTGTTCGACCGCCACGCACGCACTGCCGCGGAGGCCGGGGTCGACCTGCTGGCCCACGTGCCAGTGGAGCCGCTGCAGGCGCGCACGGTCGAGGCGTGGGCCGGCCGGACGGCGATCTCGACGCTGTCGGCGTTCGGCGGCGCCGCCGTCGAGAATTTAATAAAATTGCGCGCGGTCGGGGTGACGGTGCTGTACGGGACGGACTTCGGGAACACGCGGCTGGCGGGGATCTCCGGCGAGGAGATCGATCTGCTCGTGGAGGCAGGTCTCGACGGCCAGGCGATCGTGAATGCGATGACGTCGGCGCCGGCGCACTACTGGGGGCTCGATTCGCAGGGGCCGGGGGTGCTGGTGGCGGGCGGGGTCGCGAGCTTTTTGATCGTGACCGCCGACCCGCGAGTGACACCGTCGACGCTGGCGGAGCCAGAGGCGGTGTTCATCGCCGGGACGCGGCGCTGAGGTTCATCGCTCGGGCCATGCGCTCAGGCGCGGATGAGGTCGAAGCGGTAGCGGATCCGGTGCTCCTCGGGGATCGGCCCCCACAGCCACAGCTTGCCGCCGTTCTCGGTCTCGCCGGAGCACACGTATTTGCCGGAGAACTGGTGCCGGAGGTAATAGAGCCCCTCCTCGCCGGGGATGATCTCGAACCGGTACCGCGGCTCGTGGCCTCCGGGGATCGGGCCCCACAGCCACAGCTTGCCGCCGTTCTCGGTCTCGCCGGAGCACACGTATTTGCCGGAGAACTCGTGCCGGAGGTAGTAATAGCCGCCTCCGGTGTCCTGCAGCTCGAACTTGTAGCGGACCTCGTGACCCTCGGGAATGGGCCCCCAGAGCCACAGTTCGCCGCCGTTGTCCGTATGCCCGGAGCAGACGTATTTGCCGGAGAACTGGTGCTTCGCATAATAATATTGCCCGTGCTCGATAGCGGACATGGTAGCGACCTCCGTTCGACGAATCGATCAAGGAGGTAGCACTCCGGTGGTGTCCGGCCATGTGCGAGGAATACCCGGTGATGCGCTGCACGGCCCCGCCAGCGCGGCGCTCGCGGCGTCGCCGGAATGCGCAGAGCTGCTCACGAGGGTGAACCGCCGCGGAAAGCCGTGGCGCGAGGCGAGCGCGGCGATTCTCGGTAGATGTCTTTCAAGACAGGTCGCGCATTCGCCTGCGGGACGGTCGTCGCGGCGACGCGGCTGCGAGCGGCGCCTGGGTGTCCTTCGGGACATGTGGCGACACGGTCGCCGTCACGCCTTGGCGCCGAGGCGGAACAGGTCGGCGGCGCCGAGGCGGAGCGCGCCGGGCGTGGGATCGAAGGCGGCGGTGATGCCCGCGCGGGCGACGATGGCGGCGTCGATCGGTCGCGCCGCGGCGGGCAGGATCGGCGCCAGGGGGCGGAGGATCCGCAGGGCCCAGCGCTCGCCGGTGCGGTGCTCCTGGCGGTCGCCGTCGAGCGGGCCGGGCTGGAGGATGCGGACGCGCGGGAAGCCCAGGGCGGCGGTGTCGCGCTCGAGCTCGCCCTTCATGCGCGAGTAGAAGATCGCGGACTTCGCCGACGCGCCGGTGCTCGACACGAGCACGTAGGCCTCGGTGCCGTGGTGGCGGGCCGCGCGGGCGACCTCGTACTGGTAGGTGTAGTCGACCCTGTACTGCGCCTCGCGCGAGCCGGCGGCCTTGAGCGTGGTGCCGAGGGCGCTAAACAGGTGATCGCCCTTCGCCACGGCGCGCCAGTCGTCGGGGCGGTCGAATTCGACGAGGTGCTCGGTGAGCTTGTCGTGCTGCACGCCGGCGGAGCGGCGGGCCAGGACCGTGACTGCGGCGTAGCGCGGGTCGGCGAGGAGCTGGCGGAGGAGCTCGCGGCCGACGAGACCGGTGGCGCCGACGAGGAGGGCCGTTCGAGGCGGTGGGTGCATGGCTGCTCGCCTGTGTAGCCCGGTTCGCGGCGCGAGGCTCGAGTTTCGCGCCGCGGCGTGATCCTCAGGGGAGCGGGTCGTGGACGATGTGGCCCGGGACGGTGCGGAAGCGGCTCAGCACGAGCTCCCCGCCCAGGGCCTCGACGGCGGCGGCGAGCTCCCTCGCCGCGTCCGCAGGCATGCCGGACGAGACCTCCGCGGGCACGGCTTCGATGGCGGCGCGCGCTCCCTGCACGCCGAGCGGGGTGCGGGTGGCGAGCAGCTTGATGAGGCGCATGCGCTCGGGACCTACGCGGGTGAGCTGCACCGCGCATTGCTCGACCGGCGGGGTCGCGCGGGCTTTCAACGTCTCGGCCAGGCCGTGCCGCAGCCAGGCGCCGTCCGAGTCGGCGGGCAGGGTCAGCGCCGCGGCGCGCAGGACCTCGTCGTCATCGGACCGATCGGACAGCAGGGTGTGCAACAGGCCGGCGGACAGGCGATGCGGCAGGAGCAGCGCCAGCAGCTCGTCCAGCGGCAGGCGGACCAGAGCCGGCAAGACGTCGTCGAAGTAGGTCCAGCGGTTCTTGCGGACCTCGGCGACGAGGCCGTCGTCCCACGCCTCGCCGCTGCCGAAGCGCAGGGCGACGGCGCGGACCTCGTTCGCCGACTGGAGCAGGAGCTCCTGCTCCTCGCCGTCGTCGTCGAGGAGCCGCAGGAAGCGAACCCGCGTGAGGCCGACGCTGCCGGCGTGGGCGAGCAGCATCGCCAGGACGTCGGCGCGCTCGCTGTCGCCCAGGCGCTCGCCGAGGCGGCCGCGCACGAAGTCGAGGGCGCAGCGCAGGCGCGGCGGCAGGCGCGGGCGGATGGCCAGGAACGGCCGCCGATCGTGGCGGTACAGCGCGAACACGAGGTCGTCGACGTACCGGTTCCAGCCGGAGGGGAGGCCGTGATCGCGGTCGTCGGGGATCCGCGCGAGCAGCTCGGCGGCGATCTGCGGCAGGTCGGGCGACGAGGACGGATCGATCATGGCAGTCTCGGCGAGCACGTCGAGCAGCGGCTCGTGATCTTCGATGCGGGTCAGGCGGTGGCGAGCGATGTGCCACATCACCCGATGCCAGTCGGCCTCGCGGTTGCACACCGCCAGGGCGCGATGGATCCGCGACCGGTCCTTGCGTGCGGCCTTCAGCTCGCGCAGCGCCTGGCGCAGCTCGTCGTCGGTCAGGCCCGGGCAGCTCACGAAGGCTGGGTCCGTCATGTCGCCCTCAAGGCGTGCCCGGCGGCGGCGCGAACGTCAAGGGGCCTGGCGAGGTTCCCGATCCTGGCCCGCGGACCCCCGGGACATGCTCTTTGGTGCATGTCCTGAAGTTTGCGACATGCCCGATCGGACATGTCCGGCCGGGCGCTAGCGCAGCAGCTGGTAGAGCACGACGCCGAGGACCAGCAGGAGGCCGGTGACGATGGTGACGACGTCGAAGTACTTGTCGATGAGCTGCTTGGCGCGCGGGCCGGCCAGCTTGATGACGGCGGCGACGAGGAAGAAGCGGCCGCCGCGGCCGAGGATGCTGGCGAGGGTGAAGCCGACGATGTTGATCTGGGCGACGCCGGCGGCCACGGTGAAGACCTTGTAGGGGATCGGCGTGAACGCGGCGATGAAGACGGCCAGCTCGCCGTGCTTCTGGTACTCGCCGGTGACGAGCTCGAAGGTCTCGCGCGAGAACACCGGGCCGATGATGTACGGCTCGAAGGTCGACCACAGGGCGTAGCCGAGCAGGTAGCCGAACAGGCCGCCGAGCACCGAGCCGAGGGTGCACCACAGGGCGAAGCGGAACGCCCGCGTGGGTGCCGACAGCGCCAGCGCGATCAGCAGGACGTCCGGCGGGATCGGGAACACGCTCGACTCGACGAACGCGATCGCCATCAGCGCCGGGACGGCGTATGGGGTGTCGGCCCAGCTCAGCACCCAGTGGTAGATCCGCCGGAGCGGGTTGCGCGAGGCGGCGGGCGCGGGCACGGACACGGGGTCGTTCACCGGCGTGACGGTACCACGCGTGAGCCTCCTGCGGCGCGCGTAAACGCGTGGCGTGACTCACCTGCGCGCGGACGCGAGGAGAACCTGGCGCAAGAGACAGCCGATGGTCGCGCTGCGGCGCCGCGCATCCGCGCTGGAGCAGCGTACCGCGGGCGTGGCTCGGGCGGCGCGTGCGAGCCGATCACGCGCCGGTCGGGCCGCGGTCCTGGCGGTCGAGCGCGAGCGCCTCGTCGTACTCCTGCGGGGTGTTGCAGGTGCGGAGGACGCGGCGGTCGGGCAGCTCGGCGGCGTCGAGCCAGCGCGCGCCGAGGCGGTCGAACATGAAGAGCGGCCGGCTGCCGCTCTTGGCCAGCACCTCGGCCGCCGCGGCGTGAGCGGCGGTGACGCGCACGGCGCTGGCCAGCGGGTGCGGGAAGTGGCGGTCGGCCGGGTCGCCCGAGGCCGGGGCGTCGAACGGCAAGATGCCCCCGAGGCCAGGTTCGTCGACGAGCCGGCGGACCAGCAGGCGCACGTAGTCGGCGCTGAGGAACGGGCTGTCGCACGCGCCGAGGTAAGCGAACTCGGCGCGGTGGGCGAGGAGCACGCCGAGGCCGGCGAACAGGCCGACGAGCGGGCCGCCGTGGTCGAACTCGGGCGGGTCGTAGGCCAGCACGACCTCGGGCGGCAGCGGCGGCAACGGCTGACCGGTCTGGGCGACGACAACGATCGGCCTGTCGCACACCTCGCGCAGGACGTCGACGACGTGGAGCAGCAGCGGCTGCCCGCGCCACGGCAACAGGGCCTTGGGCGCACCCATGCGGGAGGAACGACCGCCCGCGAGGACGATGGCGCCGCAGGACTGGATGGAGGCGTCGGACATGGCGGCCGAGGGCGAGGGTGACAAAGGCAGCCTGCGTTGGCAAGAGAGCCGCGTGCGCCCGCGTCGCGCTCGCGCTGGCGGCGGCGCTCGCGGAAGATCGCGGCTGCGAGTGACTCCAGGATGCAGACCGCCCGGCCATGTGTTCGCGGCGCGAGGCGGACGCTCGTGGCGTCGACGACGCGGCTCAGCGCGGCAGGCCGGTCCGCGGATCGAGGGCCGTGACGTAGAGCGGCGCGCGGACGGTGGGGTCGTCGGCGTCGGCGACGAGGTGGACGCGGACGACGTCGCCGTCGGGCTCGGCCCACACGCCCTCGAACTTGAGGTGACCCGGCAGCGCCTGGCGCCAGACGACGTGGTGCGGCGGGTCGAGGCGGAGCAGCGCCGAGCCGAGGCAGGCGCCGTCGGCGTAGGTGTCGCGCGTGTCCTCGGCGGCGGCGGTCAGCAAGAGGCCGCCGTCGGGCAGCGCCGCGGCGTCGGTGACGCTGTAGGGCACGCCCCCGAGGTCTCCGAGGTCGATGAACGCGAGGTCGCGGATCAGGTCGGCGGTCCACGCCGCGCGGGCGGCCACCGCCGCGGCCACGCCGGCGCGGTCGAGGCGGATCAGCGCGCTGCGGTTGCCGGCCCCGTTGCCGCGCTGCAGCAGCACGAGGTGGCCGCCCCACACCGCCGCGCCCTCGAGGTTGAGCTCCGGCACGTGGCCGGCGAGCGCGGCGTGCAGCGGCGCGAGCGAGAACTCGGAGCATGTCGCGGAGGACATGTCCTCAGAGACATGGACGATCACGCCTGCCCGGCGGTTGGGCCGCGAGCCCGAGCCGAGCGCGAGCAGGGCGCCGCCTTCCCACGGGCACAGCGCCTCGAAGTCGGGCTTGGCCCGCTTGCGCGCGGCCGGCTCGCGCGGCAGCTCCCCCGCCCGCAGCGGCCAGCGGCGCGGCGGGCCGACCTCCGGGTAGGCGTGCAGCTCGAGCTCGTCGTCGGCGACGACGAACGACCAGCCGCCGCGGCGCACCAGGCCGCTCGCGGCCGACAGCTCGAGGTCGCGCAGGTGATGTAAATGAAATGTTTCAACGGACATGTTCATGAAGACATGCTGCAAGAGACAGATCGTCAGGCGTCGAAGCCGGCCGCGCGCAGCTCGGCACGGACTTCCGGGTCTGCCAGAACCTTTAAAAAGAGCTGGACGGCGGGGCGGGAGCGGCGGGGGCGGGGGATGACGAAGTCGTAGTGCTCGAGGCGGATCGGGCAGAAGCGCAGGCCGGCGTCGCGGGCGACCGTGGAGATCGCCACGCCCCAGTCGGCGCGGCCGGAGGCGACGCAGGCGGCCACGCCGCTGTGCGAGCGGGCCTCGTGCGAGTAGCCGGACGGCCGCGGCCCCGGGCCGAGCAGCGCGTCGAGCAAGATCCGCGTGCCGCTGCCGCGGTTGCGGTTGACCAGGAACACCGCGGGGTCGCGCACGCACGCGGGCAGGGCGAACGGCGCGGGGCAGGCCGCGAAGCGCGGGTCGTCCGGGCGGCTGACCAGGCCCTGCATGCGGCCGTAGCCGGGCTCGAGGTCGCAGTCGTCCGGCACGAAGGCGCGGTTGTACGCGTCGGTGCCGGGGTCGAGCAGGTGGATCGGGGCGACGTCGCACAGGCCGCGGGCGGCCGCCGCGAGGCCGCCCTGGCTGCCCTGGGCCAGCAGCCGCACCGCCAGGCCGCGGGCGTGCAGGCGGTCGACGAGGCGCTCGAGGCCGGTGCAGTGACTGCCGACGATCACGAGGTCGGGCGCGGCCGCGTCGCGGTCGATCGGGTGGACCTGCACCGCGGCGCCCGCGAGCAGGCGCTCGGTCTGGCGCGGCACCGCGATGAAGCCGTCGGCCCGGCAGAACGCGGTGACCGAGCCCGAGCCCTTGCCGATCGGCAGCGCCAGCGGGCGGCTGGTCCCGGGGGCATGTTCGGAAGGACCTGTCGTGGTGGGCATGTCCTCGGGGGCATGTCCTTCGGGACCGGCGATCAGCTGGACCAGGGCGTACTCGCGGCGGCCGCGCTCGCTGGCGAGGTCGTGCGGCAGGCTGGCGGCCAGGGCCGGGGCAGCGGCCGCGCGCAGGCCGGCGAGGGCGCGCAGGAGCGGGGCGACGAACTCGTGGAAGGTGAACAGCGCCGAGGTCGGGAAGCCGGGCAGGACGGCCAGCGGGACCCGCCGCTCGCCGACCGCGGTGACGGCGAGGCACAGCGGCTTGCCGGGCTTGAGGGCGACGCCGTGGACGCACACGGCGGGGGCGCCGGGCTCGGGCCCGGGCAGGCGGGCGACGGCGGCCGCGCTGAGGTCGCCGGCGCCCTTGCTGGTGCCGCCGCTGAGCAGCACGAGGTCGCAGGCGTGCGCGTGCAGGGCTGTCCGCAGGGCCAGGTCGAGTCCGGCCGGGTCGTCGCCGACGATCCCGAGGGCCAGCGGCTCGGCGCCGAGCTCGCGGCAGCTGTCGGCGAGGAAGGTCTGGTTGCAGTCGTGGATCTGCCCGGGCAGCAGCGGCGCGCCGGGGGCGACCAGCTCGTCGCCGGTGGAGAGGATGGCGACCCGCGGGCGGCGGACGACGCGGGCGACGGCCCGGCCGACAGCCGCGAGGACGGCGGTCTCGCGCGGGCCGAGGCGGGCGCCCGGGCGCAGCACGACCTCGCCGCGGGTGATGTCGCCGCCGACGACCGCGATCATCGCCCCGGGCACGACGGGGCGGCGCACGAGCAGCTCGCCGCGCTCCTCGTCGGTGTCCTCGACCATGACGACCGCATCGGCGCCGCGGACGAGGGCGCCGCCGGTGGCGATGGCGACGGCCTCACCTGGTCCGAGGGTCATGTCCGGAGGGACGCCCGGGACGACGGCCTCGGGGCGCAGGCACAGCCGCGCGGGGGCGCGCTCGCTGGCGCCGTAGGTGTCGGCCGCGCGCACGGCGTAGCCGTCGACGTTGCTGCGGTCGAAGCCGGGGACGTCGCGCGGGCTGGCCACTGCCTCGGCCAGCACCCGCCCGCACAGCGCCGCCAGCGGGACCTCCTCGCTGGCCAGCGGGACGGGCTGCGCCGCGGCCCACCAGCGGGCGACTGCCACCTCGGGGTCGGCGACCTGAAGGAATTGACGCTGCTCGGTCACGGGGAGAAGGGGTGAAGAGAGGAAGCGTGGGAGGGCTGACGCGGTCGTGGAGCGGATGTCTTGAAGGACAGGCGGCGGCGACCTGAAGGAATTGACGCTGCTCGGTCACGGGGAGGTCAGGGATCGAAGAGATGCACGCGGACGGGCTCGCCGGCGGCGGCGCCCTCGCTATCGGCGTCGACGAGCACGAAGCCGTCGGCGACGACTGTGGACGACAGGTTGCTGGCGCCGCTGGTGGCGACGGGCTCGACCTCGCCGGCGCCGACGCGGCGCACGCGGACGAAGTCGGTGCGGCCGACCTTGCTGGTCAGCTTGCGGGCCAGCACGAGCTCGACGCTGCGGTGCGGGAAGGCCCAAGGGTCGGGCAGGCCGCCGAGGGCGCGCACCAGCGGGCCGACCACCAGCTCGTAGGCGCACAGGCACGAGACCGGGTTGCCGGGGAGCAGGAACGCCGGGCGGCCGTCGTGAGCCCGGCCGAGGGCCGTCGGGCTGGCCGGGCGGACCGCCAGGCCGTGCACGTCGAGCTCGCCGCGCTCGCGGAAGATCTGCGGCATCAAGTCTTCGGGGCCCACGCTGGTCGCCCCGGTGATCAACAGGACATCGGCGGGGCCGGCCAGCAGCGCGTCGAGGCCGGCGCGCAGGGCCTCGGCGCCGTCGCGGGCGCGCAGCGGGGCCAGCCACTCGCCGCAGTCGCGCGCGGCCAGGCCGGCGAGCACGAGCGAGTTGCTGTCGACGATCTGGTGCGGGCCCGGGGGCGTGCCCGGCGGGACGAGCTCGTCGCCGGTGACGAGCAGGCCGAGGCGCGGGCGGCGGACCACCGAGACGGCGGCGAGGCCGAGCGAGGCGAGGGCGCCGACGTCCTGCGGCCGCAGCCGGCGCCCGGCCGCGAGCACACATGTCCCGCGGGACATGTCCTCTCCGACCTGTCCGGTGTGACGCAGCGGCGGCACCGAGCCGAGCAGTTCGACCAGGACCCGCCCGCCGCGCACGACCTCGCGCGCGAGCTCGGCCTGCAGCACTGCGTCGGCCCCGGCCGGCAGCGGGGCGCCGGTGGCGATCCGCACGGCCTCGCCGGGGCGCAGCGCGGCCGGGTACGGGCGCCCGGGCAAGCTGTCCCCGCGGACAGGCAGGACCAGCGGCGCGTCGACTGTGGCGCCGAAGCTGTCCTCGCCGCGCAGGGCGTAGCCGTCGACCGCGGCGCGCACGTAGCCGGGGACGTCGATCGGCGCGAGGACGTCGCCGGCGAGGACCCGGCCGAACGCGGCCGCCAGCGGGACGGACTCGGCCGGCAAGCGGACCGCGCGCTCGCGCAGCAGGGCCAGGGCGTCGGCGAGGTCGGCGCGGGCCTGGAAGCCGCGCATGCGCGGGTCGTCGCTGGGTCGGGAGGTACGACGCGAGGCGCTGGTGAAGGGGGTATGGGACATGCCCGATGGAACATGTCCTTTTGTTTCACTGACGGCGTCGGCGTCGGCCTCGCTCGCGGCGGGCATGTCCTCGGGGACATGTCGACCGGGTCCGCGCTGCGAGACATCGGCGTCGCTACCGGACGCGTCGCCCGGGCTCCCGGGCTTGGCCCCGCCGCTCATGGCCTCCGGGTCGGGCGCGTCGGCGGCAGGCGGTCGAGGATCGACACGACCGGCAGGAGGGCGACCTGGCCGAGGCCGCAGATGCTGGTCTGGGCGAGGGTGCGATCGAGCTGGCGCAGCAGCTCGGGGGTGCCCTCGGCGGCCTCGCCGGCGAGCCAGCGGTCGAGCAGGGCGACTGCCTTCTCGGTGCCGACCCGGCACGGCACGCACTTGCCGCACGACTCGTTGCGGAAGAAGCGAGTGACGTTGGCCCCGAGCTCGAGCATGTCGCGGCCCTCGGCGACGACGATCACCGCGCCCGAGCCGAGCGACGAGCCGGCGCGCCGCAGGTGGTCGAAGTCCAGCGGGGTGCCCAGGGCGTCGGCGCCGAGGAACGCAGTCGAGGCGCCGCCGGGCATCACTGCCTGCACGGAAGCGCCGCCCGGCACGCCACCCGCGAGGGCGATCAGCTCGGCGATCGTGGTGCCGGTGGCGAGCTCGTAGACGCCGGGGCTGACCACGTCGCCGCTGATCGACACGAACTTGAGGCCGGCGCAGCCGCGCAGGCCCTGGGCCTTCCACCACGCGGCGCCGCGGGCGGCGATCGCGGTGGCCATGGTGAGGGTCTCGACGTTGTTGATGAGGGTGGGCTGGCCGAACAGACCGGCGATCCCGGGGTACGGCGGCTTGTTGCGCGGCTCGCCGCGCCGATCTTCGAGCGCCTCGAGCAGCGCGGTCTCCTCGCCCATGATGTAGCCGCCGGGCGAGACGAAGATCTCGAGCGCGATGCCGAGTGCGTCGGCGACCCGCGCCGCGACCTCCTGCTCGCGCGCGAGGACGCGGCGCTCGAGCTCGTACTCGTGGCGCAGGTAGACGATCGCCCGCCGGGCGCCGACGACCACCGCGCCGAGCAGGATGCCCTCCCACACGAGGTGCGGCAGGCTGGCCAGCAGCTCGCGGTCCTTGAAGGTGCCGGGCTCGCTCTCGTCGGCGTTGCAGACGACGAACTTCTCGTCGCTGACGGCGTCGCGGACGGTGCGCCACTTCAGGGCGGTCGGGAAGCCGGCGCCGCCCATGCCGCGCAGGCCGGCCTCCTTGAGCTCGCCGAGCAACGCCTCGGCGGCCGCGGCACCGCCGGCCGCGAGGGCGCGCACTGTCGCGTAGCGCTCGCCGGGGCGCGCGTACGGATCGACGCGATACGTGCGGGCGGCGACCTCGAGGTGCTCGGGGGCGTGCTCGGTATGCAAGGCCGCGAGGGCGGCCGCGGCGCCGGTGTGCGGGTCGTGTTCGACGAGGACGGCCGGGGCGCGGTCGCAGCGGCCGAGGCACGAGACCTCGCAGACCTCGACGCGCTCGCCAGTGGCGGCCTCGTGCGCGGCGGCGCCGGCCTGCAGCTCGGCGAGGCAGTGGGCGCCGCCCCGCATGGCGCAGGCGAGGTCACGGCAGACGTCGAGGCGATGCGCGGCGGGCGGCGTGCGCCGGTAGTGCGGGTAGAACGAGGCGACGCCCTCGATGCGGTGCAGCGGGACGCCGAGGTCGCGGGCCGCGAGTACGAGGTCGTCCTGGCGCAGCCAGCCGTGCTCCGCTTGCAAGGCGTTGAGGCGCTGAATGATGCTGGGCGGTCGGTACCGCATCGTCGCCGACAGGGTAGCGCAACTCGCCGCGCGCGGGCCCGGCGGTCGGTTTTTTGTGCGGGGGGCGCCGGGCGCACGGGGGGTGAGGCGGGGTGCACGGGACAGCGAGCTCTTCGCGTGCACGGGCGACACGGGCGACCCAGCCGAAGTCGCGAGCGGTCGAAGATCCCGCGGCGACGAGACGCCGCGCCCGTCGATCGACGACCTCGGAGGATCGCGAAGGTCACGTGTCGTCGCGCGAGCGACTCGACGAGCTCCGGTCCGCCGTCGCCGGCGTCCGCGAGACACTCGACAATGCGACCGCGAATGTCCGCCGTCGCTGCGGTCGATCTGCCGCGATTGGTGAGACCCGGCGATTCGCTGCAGCGACGGAACGCTGTGATTGTGCAGATCCGCGCAGACATGGCGCGGCGGCGCGCACCGGTGCATCTGCAACGCTGGACGAGGACGCAGCCGCGGTCGCGTGATCTCCGCCAGGCGATGCGCCTCTGATAAAGTCCTCGCATCGCTGCCCTGGTGGGGTTCGCAGTCTAGGAGTCGAACGTGTCGAGTGTGATCGTCCCGAAGTCCCGAGATGAAGTGTTGAAGAGCTTTTCGCCGCTGCTGCAGAAGCACCTGCAGCAGGCCGCACAGCCGGCCACCAAGGCCGAGGCGGCCGAGCGGGCCAAGCTGCGCGAGGCGGTCGAACGCGCCGCGCAATACACCAGCGAGACCATTATCAAGGGGCTCGCGGAGCTGCAGGTCAGCTTCGGCGCCGCGGTCGAGGCGCTGGCCGACCGACTGGCGTCGGAGGCGGTCCGGCTCGACGAGCTGCGCAAGGCGATCGCGGCCGAGGCGACGCGGGTCGAAGACCTGAAGCACGTGCGGATCGCCGCGGAGGCGCTCGAGATCCTGCATCAGGACGACGCCAAGCGGCTGCAGGCGCTGGAGGACAAGTTCACCGCCGAGGTCCGCGAGCTCGAGGAGAAGATCGCCCGCCAGCAGGAGACGTGGGCCAAGGAGGACGCGGAGAAGGCGAGCACGCAGGCCGAGACGGACGCGGCCCGGGGCAAGGAGCGCAAGGCCGACGAGGAGAAGTACGCCTACGAGATCGAGCGCCAGCGCCGGCTGGTGGCCGACGAGTTCGCGGAGAAGCGGCGACTGCTCGAGCGGCAGCTGGCGGAGACGCAGGCGCAGCGCGACAAGAACTGGGACGGGCGTGAGAAGCTGCTCGCGGCCGCGACGGCCGAGATCGAGGCGCTGCGCACCAAGACGACCGCCTACGCCAAGGAGATCGAGGACGCGGGCAAGTCGGCGCGCGAGAAGGTGATCGTCAAGATCAGCGCCGACGCCAAGGTCGACGCCGAGCTGGCGTCGCGCGACAGCGCGGCCAACCTCGAGGTCGGCGAGCTGAAGATCAAGGCGCTCGAGGACCGCATCGAGAAGCAGCGGACCCAGATCGCCGAGCTCAACGCGCAACTGACCGCCGCGCTGGCCCAGACCCAGGGCCTGGCGCAGAAGGCCATCGAGGGCACCTCGGCCCGGAAGTGAGGCGCGCGATGAAGACGTTCACCAGCAAGAGCACGAAGCAAGAGATCCTCGAGGCCTACAACGAGCTGGCCCAGGAGCTGAAGAACCTGAAGGACAGAGGCCCCGTCGCCGCGCCGGCCCGCGCCGCCGCGCCCGAGGCTGCGCCGGCCGCCCAGTCCGCTCCCGCCGCCCAGGAGAACTCCCCCGTGAACTTCGACGACCTGACCCGCGACCTCGACAGCATCCGCACCCGCTTCGGCGACGCCTCGTCGACGCTGCAGCAACAGCTCCTCCGCGAGTCCGGCCGCCTCGAGAACCTGCGCTCCGAGATCTCCGGCTACACCGAGCACCTGAAGACGCTGCACGCGATCGAGGTCGGCGACGACACGACGCGCGAGCTGGTCCGCCGCTACCTCGACACCCAGCGCAGCGCCGATGAAGCATTCGCGGCCCGCAAGCGCAAGGTCGAGGAGGAGCTCGAGGGGCGCAAGGCCGGCTGGCGCAAGCAGCAGGAGGAGCGCACCCGCTCGGTCACCGAGACCGACGCGGCCGGCAAGCTGGCGCGCACGCGCGAGGCCGAGGAGTACGGCTACGCGACCACGCGCGCGCGCACTGCCGACGCCGACGCGCTGGCGCAGGAGAAGAAGCGCCTGCAGGCCGAGCTCGACGGGCTGCAGGAGGTGAAGACGGTCCAGTGGAACGAGCGCGAGCAGACGATCGCGACCCGCGAGCAGGAGTACGCCGACCTCAAGGCGAAGTCGGTGGCCTACCCGAAGGAGCTCGAGGCGGCCACCAACAAGGCGGAGGCCGAGGGCATGGCGATCGCGCGCCGGCAGTCGAAGATCGCGTCCGACCTGGCCCTCAAGGACTTCGAGGGCAAGAAGAAGGTCCAGGAGCTCAAGATTGGCGAGCTCGAGGCCGCCAGCAAGAAGCAGGACGAGCAGATCCTCGAGCTGTCGAAGCAGCTCGCCACGGCGCTCAAGCAGGCCCAGGACCTGGCCATCAAGGCGATCGACGGCGCGTCCAACTCGACGTCGTTCGCGGCGGTCAAGGAGATCGCGCTCGAGCAGGCCAAGACGTCGCAGAAGTTTAAATAAGCCCCTCGGCTGCAGCGGAGCGGCGGCGTCCTCGCGGGCGTCGCCGCTGTCGCGAGCGGTGGTAGCCTCGCGAGGCTTGAGACCTTTCGTCGCCACCGTCGCGCTCGTGATCGCCTGCGGCCCCGGCAAGTCCGACGAGTCGGCGGGCACGAGCTCGACGAGCTCGACGAGCGGCACCGCTTCGTCCGCGCCGACCATCGCAGACGAGACGGCGACGACCGGCGTGACGGCGAGGTCACTCTGTCGTTCAGCGTGAGCGTGGCCGAGACCGTGTCGCCCGGCGGGATCCCGCGGATCGTCGGCGAGTTCGAGCTGCACACCGAGGACGGCGAATGGGGTCTCAGCGGGACGTTCGACGCCGCGTACTGCGGGCCGCTGCCCGACTGGGTGGCGGCCAGCTGTGAGTGAGGCCGCTCGCCATGTGATTGACTGCCAGGCCAGGATTGGCTGCGGACGCCGACATTTTGGCGTCGACCGGGAGCGCCCGTACTGCAGAGCGTTCCATAAATTTTCGGTACGCCGATTGCTGTGACCGCGCATGCTCCACCGTCGCGCAGTCCTGTCGCTCCTCGCGGGTCTCGCCGCTTGCCGTCGCGGGCGGATCCTCTCGCACGAGGAGTACGCGCACGTCGAGCACGACACGCCCTACGTCCTGCGGTTCGCTCGCGGGCGCGGGGCGCTGCTCTTCTTCGGCGCGGCGCACATCTACGATCGTGGCGACGCCCAGGTGGCACGAATCGTCGCGCTGTGGGCCGAGTTTCGCCCGACGCTGGCGTTCAACGAGGGCGGCGATCCGCAGGTCGAGGCGTCGCTGGTGACCGCGGCGGCCCGCTTCGGCGAGTCCGGGGTGGTGCGGTTTTTGGCGCGACGGGACGGGGTGCCGGCCGCGAGCATCGAGCCGTCGATGCGCGCGCAGGTGGAGGGGCTGCACGCGTCCGGCTTCACCGACGAGCAGATCCTGGTGTTCTTCGTCCTGCGCCAGATGCCGCAGCACCGCGCGCGCACCGGCGTGCCGATGGACGAGGCGCGGCTGGCCGAGGTGCTGCGGCACTTCCACGAGGCCACCGGCATCACCACGCCCGCGACCGCGGACGAGCTGGCCGCGGCGTGCGTGCGGCTGTTGCCGCCGCTCCCTCACTGGTCCGAGGCGCCGGCCGCGTGGTTCGACCCGGTGTTCTCGGCGCCTCCCGCGTTCACTAACGTGGCCAACGGCCGCGTCAGCCAGGTCCGTGACGCCTGGACGGTCGAACTGCTCGCGGACCGCGTGCGGCGCGGCGAGCGGGTGTTCGCGACCATGGGCGCGAGCCACGTCGTCATGCAGGAGCCGGCGCTGCGGGCCCGACTCGGCCGGTCGAAGCGGCTGGCGTGAACGCGCGAGCGCACGGCCCGCGGGAATAGGCTGTCCCTTCGAGCGCCGACCCAACGACGAAGGCCAGGCGCCCACCGGGCGCCTGGCCTTACGCGCATGTCCTGAAGGTCAGCGGACGCGGATGGCGTCGGCGATCACGACGAAGCCCTCGGCGGCCCAGCGCGACACGACGACCTTGTTCCAGCCGGCCTTGAAGTTGTAGGTGCCGAGCTGGACCCACTTGCCGCCGTTGGTCTGCTGGTTGGCGTTGACGGTGCCGAGCTTGACGCCGGCGCTGTCGAACACCACGAACGGGGCCGCGGCCGAGCGGTTGGTGCCGGAGGTCCACCAGGCGTCGATCGTCTTGCTGCCGGCGGCCGACAGGTAGAACGAGAACTCGGCGCCGTCGGACACCGGCGCGGTGTTGGCGAACCAGTAGCCGCTGCCGTAGAAGCCCGGGGTGGCGGCCGTCGAGGTCCAGTTGGCCGACACGGTGACCTTGGCCTTGGCCGGGTCGTTGTTCGACGCGTTGCTGTCGACGATGATCGTGCCCGACGGGACCGGGTCGGGGTTCGGGGCCGGCGGCTGGGCGCCGCAGTACTCGTTGACCTTGTTGAGGTAGGTCGTCCACGGCCAGTTCGCGCCCGGGTCGGTGCGGTTGTACGGCTGCAGCTGCGCGTGCGCGACGATGTGGTACTTGTCGCGCACGACCCCGTGACCCTTGGTGATGTCACAGGTCAGCTTGGCCGACTGATTGATCAGGTTCGAGTTCCAGGTCTTCTGGCTGGCGAAGCCGGCGTGCTCGATGCCGACGGTGAAGTTGTTGCAGTTGTAGCCCTCGAGCCCGCACTCTTTCTTGGCGTTGAGGTCGCAGTCGTAGGTGGCGCCGATGTGCCAGGCCTTGTTCGACTCGCGGACGAGCTGGGAGATCTCCGAGCCGTCCTCCTTGACCACATAGTGGGCGCTGACGCCCGACTGCGAGTTGGCCAGCCAGCCCCAACAGCCGGAGTAGTTGCCCTCGCAGGTGTGGATGATGACCATCTTCACCTTGCCGGTCTCGCCCGCGGGCCGGGCGCTGTAGTTCGGCGAGGCGCGCCAGATCGAGCCGGCGTAGTCGGGCCCGGGCGCGAGCGTCGGGTCGCTCGGGGTGGTGAAGTCGGGGACCACGTGCGCCTCGGGCTTGAGCTGGGCCACGGGGGCGCCGGCCAGGTCGAGCACGTCGATGCCGCCCTGGATCGGGCCGTAGACGTCGTGGTGGATGTAATTGACGAGCGCGTCCTCGACGGCGATGTCGCTCATCGAGGCGATCGCCGGGGCCCACGCGCCGAGGTCGTCGCGGTCGAACTCGAGGTCGTCGGCGTAGCTGCGCAGCACCGCCGCGGCGGCGCGGATGTTGGTGCGGCGGTCGTTCTTGACGTCGTCGAGGCTGGCGTCGATGAGCCCGGCGCCGAGGCCGAGGTGCTCGCCGCGCAGCGCCATGATGCCGTACGCGGGCTCCTGGCCCTCGAACTCGGCCTCGCCGGCGATCATCTGCCACTGCGTCTCGGCGTAGCTGACGGCCTGGAGGATCGTCATCGGCACGCCGAACTCCTCGGCCGCGTCGCGGAACTCGTCGTCGAGCCCGCCGAACTGCGCGCCCGGATCGATCTCCGGGACATCCTCGTCAGGGGTGGTCTCGTCGTCGGCGTCGACGCCCAGGTCGGCGTCGCTGTCGGCGGGCTGGTCGTCGCCGTAACAGGCGGGCACGAGGAGGGCGAGGCTGGTGAGGATGCGGAGCGAGCGAATCGTCATGGCGGAACCTTCGAGTGCGGCGATACGTTGCCCTGCGCGCGTGAGGCGACACGTCCTCACGCGCAGAGCCGCGAGCGACACGTCGCAGCCCCGGGCGGCCGGAAAACGGCCATCACAATGACACCATCGTCCTTACGCCGGCTCCCTTGCGGGCGCAAGAGGGGCGCCGCACGGAGCCGCATCGGAACCGGTCGCAGGGCGGTACCAGGCGCCGTATCCGCGCGATTCGGGGCGCCGTCGCGACGACCTCACGGCACACCCGCGAGAAACCGGTGATCGAAACCCGCGAGGTCGTTACTCCTTACGCGCACGGCTCGGACGTGCGCACCGCGCCCACGCAGCCGCGTTCCCGACGCAGAAGACGGGCTTCGCGCGCCGGAGATGCAGCTGTCTCGAAGGACAGATCGCTGGCGTCAGCCGCCGGCTGTCCCGAAAGACATGTCGTCCGATGACCGCCGACGTCGCCGATCGCGGGCGTGCGCGCGGTGCGGCCCGCAGGGGGCCGCGGCTGTCCGTCCATCACGCGCTCGGCCTCATCGCAGGTTTGCGGTGAAGAACGTGAAAAGCTCCTCGGCCTGCTCGAGCCGCTTCGACAGCCGCGACGCTCCGTGGCCGCTGCGGGTGTACACGCGGAGCAGCACGGACGCGGGGCCGGCCTGCGCGGCCTGCAGCGCCGCGGCGAGCTTGTACGAGTGCAGCGGCGCGACCCGGACGTCGTGGTCCGAGGTGGTGATAAGCATCGCCGGGTAGCGCGTCCCCGGGCGCACGTTGTGCAGCGGCGAGATCTTGCGCAGCACCGCGGCCTCCGCGGGCACCTCCGGCGAGCCCATGTCGCCGGCCCAGCCCGCGCCCTGGCCGAACAGGTGGAAGCGCAGCAGATCGTGCACGCCGACCACCGGCACGACCGCGCCGAACGCGTCCGGGCGCTGGACCACCGCGGCCGCGACCAGCGTGCCGCCGCCCGACACACCGGTCGCACCGAGCCGCGACACCGAGGTGTAGCCGGCGCTGACCAGGTGGTTCGCCGCGGCGAGGAAGTCATCGATGCCCGTCTGCCGCTTCTCACGCACGGCGGCCTGATGCCAGGCCTCGCCGTACTCCCCGCCGCCGCGCACGTTGACCAGCGCGAACCGCCCGCCGCGTTCGAGCCACGGGATCGTCGATGCGTCGAAGTACGGCGTGGAGGAGACCCCGCCGAACCCGTATGCGGTCATGATCGCCGGGCTGGTGCCGTCGCGCGGCAGGCCGCGCTTGCCGACCACGAACATCGGGACCCGGGTGCCGTCCCGCGACGTCACGAACACCTGCTCGGTCTCGAATTGGGTCGGGTCGAACGCGGTGCTCGGCCGCTTCCACGCCGTCAGCGCGCCGCTCGCGGCGTCGTAGCGGTAGACCGCGCCCGGCACGGTGAAGCCGGTGAAGTAGGCCGCGCCCTCGCTCGCGCCAGGCTCGGCGGCGGCGAAGTACGCGGTGCCGAGCCCGGGCAGGCCGATCTCCCGCAGCTTCTCGCCCCGCAGGTCGTACGCGACCGCCTCGGTGTGCGCGTCGACCAGCGAGGTCACCACCAGCTGGCGCCCGATCTGGATCACGTCGTGGATCGCGTGCGGCCCCGCCGGGACCACGGTCTGCCACGCCGCGCGCTCCGGCCGGCGCACGTCGATCGCTACCACCCGCTTGTTCGGCGCGTCGGCCGTGGTCATGAACAGCAGCCGTGGACCGTCGCTGCCGGCGAGGATCAGCTCGGTGTCGAAGTCGTCGACCAGCAGACGCGGAGCCGCCGTGGCGCCAGCCCGCAGGTCGAGCGTGGCGATCCGCTCGACCCCGCGGTCGCCGACCTGGCCGTCGCCGATCGTGATCACCAGGTAGCGGCCGTCGGGCGTGACCTCGAGGTCGAACTGCCAGGTCGGGTGCTCGGGTCGCGCGAACACCACGCGATCTTCGCTCGTCGGCCGGCCGAGCCGGTGCACGTGCACCGCGTGACCGTAGTCGAGCGCCTTGATCTCGCCGCCTTTCGGCGGCGCCGGAAACCGGCCGTAGAACACGCGACCGTCGCGCGTGAACACCGGCCGGTAGTACTTCACGTGATCGAAGGTCTCGGGCAGGTCTTTACCGGTCGCCAGGTCGCGCACATGCCAGGTCGTCCAGTCGCCGCCGCCCTCGGCGAGGCCATACGCGAGGTACTTGCCGTCGGGGCTCACGACCCAGCCGGCGAACGTGAACCGCCCGCCCGCCGACACCGTCTCCGGGTCGAGCACGACGGTCGCCGCTGCGTCGAGCGCAGGCGCGGTCATCAGCACGGCCTGGTCGCGCACGCCGTCGCGGTAAGTCCAGAAGTAGCGCCCGCCGCGGCGCACCGGCACGCCGAAGCTCTCGTAGCGATGGACCACCGCGAGCCGCTCACGCAGGGCCGCGCGAGCCGGACCGCTGCCGAGCGCGCCGTCGGTATGACGATTCTCCGCCGCGATCCAGGCCGAGAGCTCGTCGCCGTCGTCTTCGAGCCATCGGTAGGGATCGTCGGCCGGCTCGCCACGCCGGGCCTGCGGATAGGCAGCGCGCGGGTCGGGCGCGACCTCGGCCGTGGCCGTGGGCGTCGCCGCAGCGGGCGAAGCAGGCGAACGGACCGGGGTGGCGGGCGAACAGGCCGCGAGCGCGAGGCCCAGGAGCCCCCAGGGGACGTGGCGAAGCATGGCGAACTCAATACATCACGAAGTGCGCGTCGGCGTCCAGTCGCTCGCGGGGATCGGGTCGGGGGCGCGGCGACCCGGTGATCGCCCTGGCGAATGAGTGGCATGTCCTTCGAGACATGTCGACGGATGCGGGCGCGGCCGCGCGAACGACACATTTGTCGTGTCCCTTCGCAAGCCGCCGCGCTGGAAAGGGCGGGCGAGACGTTCTATCTTGCCGGCCATGAAATGCGACCGACTCTTACTCCTCGGGCTCCTCGGGCTCGGCCCCGCCTGTAGCTCCGACAAGGGCGATACCACCGAGAGCGAGACGAGCGACGCGACCACCGAGCCGGGCACGACCGGGCCGACGACCTCCGGGACGGAGACCGGAGAGACGACGACGACCGGGCCCGGGACCACGGAGACGCCGACGACGACCTCGACGACGACCTCGACGACGGACGAGACGACGACCGACGGGACGACCGGGGGCGGCTTCCCCGACGAGCTGGCGATGGGCTGCGGCTTCACGCGCCCGTGCGACGACGTCCTGCTGCTGTGCGGCAACGATTCATGGAGCCCGGAATGCACCGAGGCGTACACGTCGGAGACCCAGTGCGCGCTCGAGCAGCTGGCGGCCGGCGCGGGGTTCCCCCTGCGCTACGACGTCAACGGGTTCAACGGTGAGGAGGAGTGGTACGACCTCGTGTTCGACGGGGAGGGCGGGGCCCTGCGCCAGAACTGGCTCGAAGACCCGGGCTCCCTCGAAGACGCCCCGGAGGGCCCGGTCGAGCGCTGCGTCCTCAAGCCGGTCGACTTCTTCGCCGACTGCCTGACCCTCGCCGACGACGATCCGGCGCACGCCCAGTGCATGCTGTGGACGGCGTGGTTCGAGAGCTGCGAGGCGGCGGACGAGCCGATGTGCCCGACGCTCTGAGTCTCATGGGACATGTCCTTGAGGGCATGTCCCATGGACACTGCGATCACTGGCAGGTGATCGAGGTGACCTGGGTGCCGTCGTTGCACTGCCAGTAGTTCAGCTGCTGGTTGAGCCAGTTGCCGTCCTGCCAGTCGCACCAGTGCCACACGGCCTCGTCGTAGCCGGTGCAGCCGAACAGCCGGCCCTGCGGCGGGTCGCACGGGCGATTGCCGTAGCCGACCTGGCCGCTCCAGCCGGAGAAGCCGAGCTGGATGCACCAGGCGTTGTAGTCGTTGCCGCCGTGCTGCGCCGGCACCCCGTTCTCGACCGTGCCGTACTTGATGAACGGGTTGTTGCAGGTCTTGTTGTTGTTGGACACGCTCTCGCAGCGGGTGAACTGCTGGTTGGTGCCGTTCTGCGGGCACCAGCCGGTGGTGAAGTTGCCGCCGCACTGCGGCGCCTCGATCTGGCACGAGGCGCTGCAGCCGTCGCCGCCGGAGGCGTTGCCGTCGTCGCACTGCTCGACGCCGGCGTACACGAAGGTGTCGCCGCACACGGCCGCCTGACAGTTGATGCAGGCGTCGGTGCTGACCGCGTTGCCGTCGTCGCAGGCCTCGCCCATCTGCACCACGAGGTCGCCGCAGCTGGCGGCGATGCAGGCGTTGGAGCAGGCGTCGTTGTCGACCGCGTTGCCGTCGTCGCACGCCTCGCCGGGGCCGAGGAAGCCGTCGCCGCACTTCTGCAGGGTGCAGTCGCTCTTGCAAGTGGCAGTGTCGGCGTTGCCCGCCCCGTTGTCGCACTCCTCCATGCCCGCGAGCATGCCGTCGCCGCACACCGGCTCCGACTCCGGCACGCACACGTCGTTTTCGCAGACGAGGCCGTCGTTGCAGGTCTGATCGGCGTAACAGGCGCAGAACAGGCCGCCCTCGGGGCAACCATCGGTGCCGGCGCTGGTCGCCTGTTCGGTGGTGGCGACCGCGGTGGTGTCGGTGGCCGGCGCGTCGGTGTCGCTGACGGCGGTGGTGCCGGTGCTCGTCGTGTCGGTGGTGACGTCGACGCCGTCGGTCTCGGTCGCAGGCGCGGAGGTCGAGCCCATGCCGTCGGTCGGCGTGGTCATCGACGAGGTCATCGACATCGGGTTCGACGAATTCGGTGCGCCGGTGAAGGCGGTCCCCTGCGGGTCCTCGCCCGAGGCACAGGCGGTCACACCGAAGACGCACAGAACCAGGTTCACAGGCCAAAAAGCGCGCGTCACGACGATCGACGGTAGGGCGTTGCGCCGGCGAGGTCAACGCGGACGGCGCTGGTTGAAGCCGAGCGCGGGCGCGAAGCCGACCGCGCTCGCAGGCCTGGCTGTCTCGAGAGACAGGTGCCTGAGGATGGCGCGAGGGCTCGTCCGACGCAGACCGGGGTTCGCCGCAGCATCGCCGCGGGCGGGCCTGCGGCCCCGGAGCGGGCGTTGCGGAGCGGGGGCGAGGACGTCGAGCTCGCGCAGCTGACCGGGGCCGCCGACGGCGTGGGCGCGCCGCGTTCAACATCACGCGTCGGCGGCTCGGGATCTCGAGGCCGGGGCGCTCGCGCGCGAGACAGTCGAGGCTCCGGCCCGCGATACGTGAATCGATCGGCGGGATCGCCACGTCCGGGGTCGCACGCTCGGGCGCGGCCGATCCGCCCTGCGTCGTGGCGGCGGAGGGCGAGGTCGTCGCGCGGGCAGAGCGGGCGCATGCGCCGCAGAGGAGGCTGTTCTCGCCAGGATCGCGCCTGAAGGCGTGCGGGCGGGTTCACGCCGCGGCAAAGCTTGCGGGCGCCCGGGCATCGCCAATGCTCGCAGCGTCCATGCGTAGCTCGATCGCGGTCCTCACGCTGCTCGTCGCCTGTACCACCTCGCGCAGCGATCGCACCGACGCGCCGACCCCGGCGGAGACCGCGGATTACAGGGTGGAGGAGTTCGCGGTCGGGCTCGATCGGCCGTGGGCGCTCGAGTTCCTGCCGGACGGGCGCATCCTGCTGACCGAAAGGCCAGGTCGGTTGCGGATCGTCGCGGTCGACGGCTCGGTGTCCGAGCCGCTGGCGAACGTGCCGGAGGTCGCCGCGGAGGACCAGGGCGGGCTGCTCGACGTGGCCCTCGCGCACGACTTCGCCACGTCGAGCCGGATCTACCTCAGCTTCGCGGAGCCGCGCGAGGGCGGCTCGGGCACCAGCGTGGCCGCGGCGACGCTGCGCCTCGACGCGACGCCGCGGCTCGAGGACGTGGCGGTGATCTTCCGCCAGCAGCCGACTTTTGATAATGGCAAGCACTTCGGCTCGCGGATCGCGGTGGCGGACGACGGCGCGCTGTTCGTCGGCCTCGGCGAGCGCTTCACCGACGAGACCCGCGAGAAGGCCCAGACCCTCGACAACCACCTCGGCAAGGTCGTGCGGATCAAAGGTGACGGCTCGATCCCGGGCGACAACCCGTTCATCGACGAGCCGGGCGCGCTGCCGGAGATCTGGTCGATCGGCCATCGCAACATCCAATCGGCGGCGATCCACCCCGAGACCCGCCAGCTGTGGATCGTCGAGCACGGGCCGAAGGGCGGCGACGAGGTCAACCTGCCCGAGCCGGGCAAGAACTACGGGTGGCCGCGCGTCAGCTACGGCGTCAACTACGACGGCACGCCGGTCGGCACCGGCAAGTCCTCCGGGCCCGGCTTCGTCGAGCCGCTGTACTACTGGGTGCCGTCGATCGCGCCGAGCGGGGCGATGTTCTACGCCGGCGATGCGTTCCCGGCCTGGCAGGGCGACCTGTTCGTCGGGGCGCTGGTCGAGGAGCACCTGTCCCGCCTCGACCTCGAAGATGGCCGCGTGGTCGGCGAGGAGCGCCTGCTGGGCGACCTCGGCCAGCGCATCCGCGACGTGGCACAGGGACCCGACGGGCTGGTCTACGTGCTCACCGACAAGGAGAACGCGAAGATCCTGCGGCTCTCGCCGACCGAGTGAGAGACAATGGCTGGCTGACCGGAAGGCCAGGTGCTAGCAATCTGTCGGAGCCGCGTCGGCTCGCTCAGAACACCGACGCTGCCACGTAGGGCTCGCTCCACAGCGTGACCTGCAGCGTCACTGCTTTGAACCACGCCGCGTGCATGGCCTCGACGTCGGCGGCGGCGTGCCCCTTCTTGGCCAGGAACGGCTTGATGGTGGCGGTGATCGGGACGATGAAGGCGATCAGGTAGCGGAGGTGGATCTGCGGGGCCGCCGAGGCCACGCCGTCGGTGCGGTTCTTCTTGGCGGCGGTGTGGCGCAGGCCGATCTCGTGCTGATAATCGAGCCAGGCGCGGTCATACTGGGCGCTGCAGGTGTCGCGGATCCACTGGCCGAAGCGCTGGCGCACGCGGCCGAGGTACTGCGCGTCGGGGCGACCGTCGGCGCCGCTGAAGTAATGCACGAGGTGGGCGTTGGCGCCGACGAAGCCGTACCAGACGTCCAGGATCGCTTCGACCTGGTCGCCGAGCACTTCACCTGCGAGTCGCAGGTAACGGAGGTCCTCGTCGCCGAGCAGGACGGTCTGCTTGAGCAGCGCGAAGTCGGCGTCCGTGACGGGCGAAGGCGCGACCTGGGGGGTGCCGTAGGTGTAACCGGGGATCGAGGTCTGGGACATGCTCGTCGATATGGACGAGTTCGCCGACCGCGAACATCCGACCAAGGTCGGGTGTCGCGGCCCTTGAGGCCGCGTGATTCCCGAGAGTGATTTCCTGCGGTGATTCGTGGGAGAGACACTGACGCGACGTCAGGGCTCGTCGGGTCGCAGGTCGAGCCTGGCCTGCGAGGTCTGCGGGTCGTAGGGGAACGAGACGTGCTGGTGGATCATCTGCCAGGCGCCGCCGATCTTGCGGAACACCCGGGTGCCGCGCGACCAGCTCTCGACCTGCGCCTGGCCGGGCTCTTGCGCTTGCATGCGATTGAGGCCCCAGGTCACCGCCAGGTCGCCGCAGACGAGCACCCGCAGGTCGGGGACGTCCCAGGCGATGCCGCCTTGCGTCGCCTCGAAGCCGCGCCGGCACACCTCGCGCACGGCGTCGACGCCGACGAGCTGGAGCGGGGCCTCATGCTCGTACGACACCACGTCGCGGGCGATCGGCGCCATCGAGCCCTCGAGGTCCCGGGTGGCGGTGGCCTGCGACCACGCCCGGAACAATGCGCGCAGCTCGGCCTCGGCGGCGCCGCTGGTGGCGATGTGTCGCGCGAGCTTGGCGAAGCACTCGTTCCAGCCCTCGGCGTTGCCGTCGCGCCGCTCGGCCGATTCGAAGCCGGTCTGGTGAAAGCGCACCTGGGTGGCGTTGCCGACCGCGGCGAAGGTGACTGTCACGACGGTCTCGGGGCCCGCGCTGCTCTCGCTGACCTGGGTGAGGGTGAACGACAGGCGATCGGGGCGCGAGACCTCGTTGAAGCGCCCGCGCTCGCTGAACCGCGCGCCGCGCTCGGAGCGGTACTCGACGCGCCAGCTGCCGTCAGGGCGCGCGTCGACCTCGCAATCGGTGGTGCTGTGACCGTTCGGCGCGAACCATTCGCGGACGTGCTCGGCGCGGATCCAGCTGTCGAACACCAGCTCGCGCGGGGCGTCGAACACGCGCACGATCTCGATCTCACGGTCCTGTGAATCATCCGGTCGGGTCATGGTGCTTGCCTTTCTGCCGCCGCTTCCACCGCTCGTCCAGACGGTCGCAGCGGCGGTTCGATAGTCGCCTGTAGCCCTCGATCCAGCGGTCGATGGCGGCCAGCGGCTCGGCGGCGGAATGGCTCGGCAATCGCTGCGCGCCGCGCTCGCGGGTGACGAGCCCAGCAGCCTCGAGCACGCCCTGTGCTTCGACAACGCCCGCACCGTCGTGTCGAACGACTCGGCGAGCTCCACCCCCCGAGGTCTCTCCCGCGCGCAGGTCGGCGAGGGTCTCGCAACACGGTTCGAGAACCAGCTAGTTGTGGAACGCATCGTTTCTTCAGCAATGCCCCGAGGCTTCTTTTCTAAAAAAGAATGCGACGCGGCGTCGCTAGGAGCTGCACGACAGTCGAGCCCGGTCGGGCGCATGCGGGGGCCAGCGCCCGCGATCTTCGACACCATAGCGACTGCGCAATCCATGCGCACGACGGGTTCGCGGAGATCTGCGCACCCGGGTCGTTCCTCGGGTCTGTCTTTTCAGCCAGATCGATGCCGAGGGCCGCAGGTCGCGCGACCGGCCGACACCGAGCTCTACGGTGGCGGATCGAGCGTCGCCATCGCCCTGCGGAGCTGCCGCTGCCGGGCGTTCGCGGAGCGAGCGGTGACGATGCCGAGGATCACCGCGTACTGCTGCGTCTTGCCGAGCCCCGCGAACGTCTGCGTCGCTCGCGGGCTCGCCGCGAGGGCGGCAGCGAGGTCGGGCGGGACCGTCGCGTCGCGCTGTGACTCGTAGGCCGCGGCCCAGCGTCCGTCGGCCTTCGCGGCCTCGACCTCGGCCAGACCGCACGGTCGCAAGCGCCCGGCGGCGAGCAGCGCCTCCACCTTGGCCACGTTGATCTGCGACCATCGACTGCCGCGCCGGCGGGGCACGTACTTCTGCAGGTAGTAGACCGCGTCGTGGGCCTTCCTCTGGCCGGAGATCCACCCGAAGCAGAGGCCGACGTCGACGGCCTCGTCGCTGGTCATCGACGGCACGCCGGACCCCTGCTTGGCCAGCTTCAGCCACACGCCGGCGCGCAGCCCGGCGTGCTCGCCGAGCCAGGCCTCAAACTCGGCGGCGCTGCGGAAGGCGACCACCGCGGCCTCGCCGATCGCCGCGGCGGGACGGTCACCGCTGCGCATCGCGCCTCCCGAGCATGTCGAGGTAATGGCGGTTGTACATCACGCCGAGCACGTTGCCGAACGGGTCGACGACCGAGGCGGTGACGAACCCGGGGCCGCGCTCGGTGATCGGCTCGAGCAGCTCGGCGCCGCGCGCGAGGAGGCGCTCGAGGGCCGCGGGAAGATCGTCGACGTGCCAGTACACGATCGTCCCGCCGCGCTCCGCGGCCAGCCCGGGCGGCGCGAAGCGTCGGTCGATGATGCCCAGCTCGTGTTGGTAGTCGCCGACGCGAAACTCCACGTAGCCCGGCCCGCGCCCGACCGCCTCGCTGGTGAAGTAAGGCCGGGTGCCCAGCAGCTCGGCGTACCAGCGGACGGCCGCCGGCAGATCTGCGGCCCACAGGTTGAACGTGCTCAGTCCTCTCAGCATGGAAAAATCTCCTCTCGTGTTCGCCGGATGACAGTGCAGGGAAAAGGTGACAGAATCGGTCACATTTGAAGCGCGAGCCCGTCACCGACCGCCTGGACCGCACCCTCGGCCTGCTCGCCTCGCGGCCCTCGTGGACGGCGCGCGAGCTGGCCGAGGAGCTCGGTGTCTGCGTGCGCACCGTGCGGCGCGACCTGTCACGGCTCGCGGCGCGCGGCGTGGCCGTCGAATCGGAGCGGGGGCGCGGCGGCGGGGTGCGGGTGCCTGCGCGCTCGGGCCTCGGTCGCGTGCAGCTCGACGCCGCGGAGCTGCTCGACCTCTTGCTCTCGCTGGCGCTCGCCGAGCGGCTGCGCTCGCCGCTGCTGCTGTCCACTGTGGGCGCGCTGCGGCAGAAGCTGACCGCCGCGTTCCCGCCGGAGGAGCGGGCCCGGATCGGCGCCTTGCGGCGACGGATCCTCGTGGGGCCCACCTCGGCGAACATCACCGCCTCGTGGAAGGCCCCGCGCGCCGCGGTGCTGCGCCCGATCCACGAGGCGTTCTTCCACCAGCGCGCCCTGGGGCTCACCTACCGCGCCAACGAGCGGAGCACGGAGCGCCTGGTCGAACCCCACTACCTGCTGCTGAGCTGGCCTGCGTGGTACCTGCTGGTCTGGGATCACCTGCGCGGCGCGGTCAGGGCCCTCCGCGTCGATCGCATCGAAGCGGCGAGCGTCGCTGCGGCCACGTTCCGCGTGCGCAAGGCAGAGGCGATGGTCGCCTCCCTGGGCGAGCTCTTCACCCAGCTATAGGCGCGCGGTGGACACCTGCGCCGCCCCGCGGGTATCATCCGCGTCGATGGCGAATCGCTCTCATCTCTACACGTGTGACGACGTCCCGCCGAAGGACGGCTTTTACGCCCGCGGCCTCAGCGAATACAACTGGGACATCCCGCTCGTCCACAAGGTGATGATGGCGAACGCGCCGCGGGTGGTCCGCTCGGCGATCTGGGCCCGCGACATCGGCGTGCTCGCCGAGCGCGCGGGGGCGTTCGAGCGCACCCTCGCGTTCTTCGCCCGGATCGGCGAGGGCGAGCTGCCGGCGCGCGACGGCTTCGACGCCGAGCTCGCAAAGATGCGGGCCTTCCTCGGGGCGGCGCCGCCGACGAAGTACCTGCTGCTCGAGGCCGGCGAGATCTTCGACATCAGGGGCGGCGACCTCGTCGAGCACGCGCGCCGGCTTGTCGTCGAGATCACGGACCTCGGGGCGTGCGTCGACCGTGCGATCGCGGGCGGCGAAGCGCCCTGGCTCGCCCAGCTGCGCGCGAACTGGCAGAAGGCGGCGCGCCCCGGCTGGTGGAGCGAGGTGCTGTATTACAGCTTCGAGCCGGCCGAGGACGCGGGCGAATCGTCGTAGTCGCGCCGCGCGTCACCACGTCAGGTGGAAGCGCTGCGCGTTGGTCCCGTTGCAGTCGTAGTGCCACAGCTGGACCCCGTTGGCGGTGCTGCCGTTCGGCACGTCCATGCAGCGGCCGTTCATGCCGACGAACGAGCCGTTCGGCTGCAGGCGCCACTTCTCGCTGTCACCGCCGTCGCAGTCCCAGATGTGGTGGCGGTCGCCCTGGTCGCCGTCGCCGCCGTCGATGTCGTAGCAATAGGACGTGTCACCCCAGGCGCGGAGTTGGGTCTCGTCGCTGTAGATCCACCGCTGGTCGATCCCGTTGTCGCACGTCCACTGGACGATGTCGGTGCCGTCGTCGAAGTCGGCGTTGCGCACCTCGAGGCACTTCTGGCTGTTGTCGTTGACGATCTCGAACTGCACCGGGACCGAGCTGCGCAGGCCGACGAGGGGGATCTTGCCGCCGAAGGTGTCGCCGTTGCCGCGGCTGATCATGGTCGCGCCCCAGCCGACCGCCAGGTACATGCGGTAGAACTCGTCGTGCTCGTAGTCGCTGCTCCACAGGTTGACGAGCTGGTTGTTGTCGTCCGCGTTGCTGGTGATCTCCGGCCAGTACTTCGGCGAGTCGACGTTGCCGCAGATGACCCACTTGTTGGTGCCGTACTCGTCGAAGTCGTTGGCGTTGCCCCACGAGTCGAAGTCCTCGGCGCTGCCCGCGTTGGGACAGACGAAGAAGTTGGCGCCCGCGCCGTGGCGGCGGACGTAGTTCTCCATCATGTCGTTCTTGTCGCCGATCGGCCCGCCCATGATGAGGACGACGACCTTGCCCTTCAGGGCTTCGAGCGTCGGCCAGCCCGTCTGGGCCACGCCCTGGCGGATGCTGTCGTAGGCGGTGAACATGCGCAGGTCGTCGGGCCGGTACAGCTTGCTGCCGAGCACCTCGGCGACCTGCGCGTGCAGCTCGTCGTACTGCCCGTCGCCCCAGCCGTAGGGGTTGAGGGTCTTGAGGTCGATCTGCACCGTGATCGGCAGGTGCCCCGGGTTGTAGTCGCTCCAATTGCGGATGTCGTGCAAGCAATCGCGCAAGAAGCCGCCCTGACCCCAGCGACAGTTGTTGCCGGTGTCGCTGGCCCAGGCGTCGTGCTTCACCGGGAACTGCCGGGCCCCGTTGACCGTCTTGAACTCGTGCACGTCGATCTCGAGCGCGCGGAAGCCGTTCCACAGCGCGTAATCGAGGGCGGGGAACTGGGCCGTGCGCTCGTAGGTGTTGTGCGGGCGGGCGAAGTACACGTTGTCATAAGGATCGCTGTCCCAGTAGACCCACGCGCTGGGCGCGTCCGCGCGGGCGCTGCCGGGGCCGACGGTGAGGGCGAGGAAGGCGCTGACCAATGTGAGCGGGACGATCTTGGAATGCATCGAGTACCTTAGGGTAAGAGAGGATGAAGGGGTAATGGCGTGACGCGCCGGCGAATCGCGCGTGCAGCCGACGGCTGCAAACACGTCGTGGGTGTCGCAGGACGACCCCGGCGGCGTGACGGCGACGTGCGCCTGGACGTGAGCGTACGGTTGGACCCCCGCGGATCGCGGCGAGTTTCTCGCATTCCGTGAATTGCGGCGAAACGCGAGTGAGGCGGCGCATCCTCCTTATAAAGAGGTCGCAGCCGTGTCCTGCGATTCGTCATACGCACAGGCGGCGTGATTTCGAAAGCACGTGGCGCGGACAGACAACCTGTCCTCGTTGCATTCGCCGGGAATAAGGTCAGAGTGATCCGACGGTCATCATCTCGTGCCCCAGGTGGTGACCGGGCTTGTGTGTGCTCGGGGCGCGCGTCAGACGACAAAGAACCGGCGAGCGGCCGTGGCCGACCCGGAATGAGGAACTTAGCCATGAACAAGTCGATCAAGATCGAGGATCTGCGCGAGCAGGAGGACAAGCGCGAGCTGAGCGACGAGGCGCTCGAGCTCGTCGTGGGCGGCCAGGCGCCGGCCACCAAGACCGACGATCAAGGCGGCGACACCGACGAATACGCGTGAGCGTGCTCGGCGGAGACTTCCACGCAATTGAACCGTGAATCAAACCTGAAAGAGGAAATAGCCATGAAGAAGACCATCGAGATCAAGGACATCATCGAGACCGAGGACGGGCGCGAGCTGAGCGACAACGAGCTGGAGCTCGTCACGGGTGGCCAGCAGCCCACGGCGCCCAACACCTCCCAGGACAGCTCCGCCAGCGGCGAGACCGACGACCACTAGCGCGCCGCGGCAGGGGCCGCGCATCGCAGGACGACCCTGAACACCTCTCTACCACCTGCGCCGACGACGGCGACGACCTGTGAAGCGCGGTCCATGCTGCCCGGGAGCACGTAGCTGCCGGGCGAGGAGAGGGGGAGCGGCGCGAGAGGCCGCTCCTCCTCTCCTACACCTCCGACTTTTTTAAAAGAAAGAAACTATGATCATCATCCTCACCGGGCCGACCGATCCCCACGCCGACGCCGTCATCGAGCGGCTCGAGCGGCGGGGCGCCGAGTACCTGCGCTTCGACGAAGCCGACTATCCCGCGCGGGCGAACCTGTCGTTCGGGTGCGCGCCGGACGGCCGGACCGCGACGATCCTCCGCACGCAGGAGCGCAGCGTCGATCTCGAGCGCGTCTCGACGATCTGGCGCCGCCGGCCGTCGCCGCCGGAGGCGCCTGCCGCGGTCCAGGACCCCGCGTGGCGTCACTACGTGGAGCTCGAGTGCGAGGCGATGCTCACCGCCGTGTGGCATACGCTGCCGTGCCGGTGGCTGCCCGCGCCGACCTCGGTGCTGCGCCGCGCCGACCTCAAGCCGCTCCAGCTCAAGCTCGCGGCCGAGCTCGGGCTCGAGCTGCCGCCGACGCTCATCACCAGCGACCCGCAGGCGTTCCTCGACTTCTACCGCGAGCACGACGGCGACCTGGTGAGCAAGCTGCTCGGCACGGCGATGACGAAGGCGCTCAAGGGCTCGCAGCTGGCCCGCTTCACCCAGCGGGTCACCCGCCGCGACGTCGGCTACGCGGACACTATCCGCTACGCGCCGATGATCTTCCAGGCCTACGTGCCGAAGCAGGTGGAGCTGCGCATCACCGTAGTCGGCGAGCAGGTCTTCGCCGCCGAGATCCACTCGCAGAAAGCCAACCGCACGCGCGTGGACTGGCGGCGTTATGACATGACCCACACCCCTCATTACCCGCACACCCTGCCGGACGACGTCCGGCGCGGCTGCCTCGAGCTGGTGCGGCGGCTCGGCCTCCGTTACGGCGCCATCGACATGGTGCTCACGCCCGACGGCAGGTACGTGTTCCTCGAGATCAACCCCAACGGCCAGTACCTGTGGATCGAGACGAGCACGGGGCTGCCGATCAGCGACGCGATTTGCGACCTGCTCATGGAGCGCGAGGCGGCCTGAGCGCGCAGGAGGATGACGACGTGAACAGCGAGATCAGCAAGACGACGATCGAGATCCTGGACGAGATGGTCCGGCTGGCCGGCGAGCGGCTGTCGCCGCGAGAGGGCGAGCGGCGCCTGCGGCAGGTCGCGCGCGACCACCGAAGCGTCGAGTTGGACGTGCTCTGGGAGCAGGAGGCGATGAACGGCGGCGTGCACTACGACGCGCTGCTCCGCGTACCCGGCCAGGGCACCGTGTCGGTGGGCTACTGCCCCGATCGCGGCGTCCCATGGGCCCTGCGGGGCGCGTTCCGCTGGAGCGAGAACGAGATGCTGCGCGTCAACGAGAAGCGCATGACGATCCCCGACGTGGTCGCGCTCCTCGACTTCCTGTGGGACACGCCCTACCTCACCGATCGGCTGGTCGAGACCGCGCTGGTCGCCGAGGCCCTGGAGCGCGACCCCGCGGCGTTCGAGCCGACGCGCGAGGAGCTGCAGACCGCCGTGGACGGGTTCCGCAAGCGGCGCGGTCTGTTCACGGCCGAGGCGACGATGCGCTGGTTGGAGCAGCACGGCACCACGGTGCAGAGCCTCGAGCAGCTGGTCGACGGCTTCGCGCGCGCGACCAAGTTGCGGGACCACGTGACCGCCGGGCGCGAGGAGGCGTACTTCGCCGAGCACCGGGCCGAGTTCGACACCGCGGTGATCGCCCGGATCGTCGTCCCCGGCCGCGAGCGCGCGCTGTCGCTGTGCGCGGGCCTCCGCGCGGGCGAGGTGGACCTGCTCGACGCGGCCACGACGGTGCTGCGGGCCCCGGGGCGGACCGACCTCCCGTGGCAGCAGCCGCCTCCGCTGCTCGCTCGCGTGCGGCGCGGCGACCTGCCGGAGCAGCGCGCCGCGGCGATCTTCGGTTCTGCGCCCGGCGCGGTGCTCGATCCGCTCGACACGTCTGCCGGTTACGAGGTCCTCGTGGTGCGGGCGCTCGAGCCCGCGACCTTCGATCCCGCGACGCGGCGGGCGGTCCGCGATCGCCTGTTCGAGGCGTGGCTGGCCGAGCGCCGCGCTGCTGCGAAGATCCAGTGGATCTGGGGTCAGCAGCCGTGAGCGGCAGGACGGATCGGCACGGGCGCGAGGTCGCCGAGTAGGCGGATCGACGGGGCGCCTGGCCGCGCCCGCCTCTATTTATGCAGTCGGGTGATGTACTGCGCGCCCTGGTAGGTCTCGAACGTCGTGCCGTTCGGGCACTCGGGGACCTTGCGCTTGCTCAGGCAGGCGATATCGGTGAGCCGGCCCTTGCCGTGGCAGAGCAGGCCGTTCGGGCCCCACACGGCCTCCACCGGGTCCATGGCGTGTTCTGGGCTGGGGCCGTGGATCCCCCAGCGGTCCTCGAGCACCAGCTCCACGCCGGGCTTCGTGTGCGATTGCCCGTCGTAGCAATAATCGGCGCGGAGCACCCGGATGGCAGTCTCGAACAATTCGAGGTCCCCCTGCGATCTCGCCCAATCATAGTACCCCAGGTCCGCGGCCTTGCCGGTCGCGCCGGTGTCGCAGGCGAGGTAGAGCAGCCCCGGGACCTCCGAGACCTCGCCGTTGTCCTCGTCGACGCTCAGCCCTGACAGCACCCGCGCGTGGCCGGGGCCGTACTTGCCCTCGGGACAGTTCGGCAGCTCGGTTTCACTCGTTTCACCCTTGTGGTGGTAGAACTGGTAGTGCGGCACGGCGCCCTCGTCGTCGATGTGGAGCAGGAACATCGGGATCTCGAGCAGGCCCGAGCTGAAGCTGATGATCCACTGCGACCCGAGCAGCGCCTCGCCGCTGTACTTGTGGCCGAGCCAGTCGTAGCCGACCAGCTCGCCCCCCTCCTCCGCCAGCTGCAGCACCTCGATGTTGCCCGCGAGGTTGACCGAGTCGAGCCCGGGGCCGACGTGCGGCTCGCCCAGCGGCTCGAGCTCGGAGAAGACCTGGTTGTCGAGCGCGTGAGTGTTGAACACGGTGCCGCCGCCCGAGTTGCCGCCGGTGATCAGGACGCCGCGCAGCTCGACGTCGTCGTCTTCGGGGGCGCAGGCGATCAGCAGGAGGGACGCGAGGAGGGAGGCGACAGGGGACCGCAAGTCAGGACGCATGCCGGCGGCCTATGCAAGTCCCGGGCCTGGGGTGAAGGCGCGGGACCGCGCCGATTTGCCGGGCCGCGGTCACGCCGTTAGCCTCCCGCGGTGACCCGCGAGCCCGTCGCGCCGCCCGAGGCCCCTTCGCAGGGCCCGGCCTCCCTCGCGACCGCCACCACCGCGGTCGATCCCGCGGCGCCTCCGGAGGTCCCTTCGCGGGACACGGGGCCGCTCGGGTCCGCCACCACCGGGGTTGCCTTGCCGCCGCGGGCCGCGACCGCCTCCTTCGGGCTCGCCGAGCCCTCCCGGGTCACGCTCGCGCCCGACGACGCGCTGGCCGACGAGCTCGAGCGGTTCGATCGACCCGCCGCCGCCCCGGTGCGGCTCGGTCGCTTCACCGTGCTCGAGCGCCTCGGCGAGGGCGGCATGGGGGTGGTCTACGCCGCCTACGACGAGCTGCTCGACCGCAAGGTCGCGCTCAAGCTGCTGCACCACGACGGCGGCCGCAACGACGACCGGCTGCTGCGCGAGGCCCAGGCGATGGCCCGCCTGTCGCATCCCAACATCGTCTCCGTGTTCGAGGTCGTCAGCCTCGGCGCGCAGCACTTCATCGCCATGGAGTTCGTGCGCGGCCAGAGCCTCGACGCCTGGCTGGCCGCGAAGGCCCGCGGCTGGCAGGAGGTGCTGCCGGTGCTGCTCGCGTCCGGTCGCGGGCTCGCGGCGGCGCACCGGGCCGGCATCGTCCACCGCGACTACAAGCCGCACAACACTTTGGTCGGCGTGGACGGCAGCGTGAAGGTGGCTGACTTCGGGCTCGCGCGGGCCTTCGACACCGGCGAGGTCGAGCCGGCGCCGGTGCCCGCCTCGTCCGGGCGGCGGATGCTGCAGCTCGCGCTCACGCGGGCCGGCGCGGTCCTGGGCACGCCCGCGTACATGGCCCCCGAGCAGCACGCCGGCCTGGCCTGCGACGAGCGCAGCGACCAGTTCAGCTTCTGCGTCACGGCCTACGAGGCCCTGTACGGCGCGCCGCCGTTCCCGCGCACCTCGGTGGCGGCCCTGCGCGCGGCGATCGAGCGCGGTGAGGTCCAGGCGGCCCCGCCCGGCGCGACGGTCCCGGCGTGGCTGCGGCGGGCCGTCGTGCGTGGCCTGGCGGCCGACCCGGCGCGCCGCTATCCGTCGATGGACGCGCTGCTGGACGCCCTCGCCCAGGACCCGGCCCGCGCCCGCCGCCGCCGCCTCCGCACCGGCCTGTTCGGCGCCGCCCTGGGCGCGTTCGGCTTGCTCTGCGGCTGGTTCTTCGCCGCCTCCGAGGCCCAGGCCTGTCCCGACGGCAGCGCCGCCCTGCGCGGCGTCTGGGACGACTCGCGGCGCGAGCAGCTGGGCGCTGCCATGCTCGCCCTGCGCCAGCCGTTCGCCCCCGCCACCTGGGCCCACCTCGAGGCCCGGCTCGCCGCCTACGCCGCCGACTGGGCGGACATGCACGACGACGCCTGCCAGGCCCACCGCGCCGGGCGTCAGTCGGACACCCAGTACGACCTGCGCATGCGCTGCCTCGAGCTGCGGCGCACCGACCTCGCCGCGCTCACCGACGTGCTCGCCCAGGTCGACGGCGAGACGCTGCAGGGCGCCGCTCTGGCCGCCGACGTCTTGCCGCCGATCGCCGCCTGCGGCGACCTCGACAGCCTGCTCGCCGATCCCCTGCGCCCGCCGGGAGACCCCGCGGTCGCGTCCGCGGTCGCGCGCTTCCAGGCCGGCCTCGCCCGCGTGCGCGCCCTCGAGAGCACCGGCCTCTACGACCGCGCCGTCGCGGCCGCCGACGCCCTCGCGCCCGAGCTCGCGGCCACCGGGCATCGCCCCTTCGCCGCCGAGCTGGCGCTGTACCGCGGCCGCGCCCTCCTCGCCAGCGACCCCGCGGCCGCCGACGAGGCCTTCACCGCGGCCTTCCGCGACGGCCTGGGCAGTGGCCACGACCGCGTCGCAGCCGAGGCCCTGGCCCGCCGGATCTACGTCCGCGGCTACCGCTTCGGCCAGCCCGCCGACGCCGCCCGCGACCAGGAGGTCGCGCTCGCCCTGCTCGGCCGCGTCGACGACCCTGACGCCCTGCGCGGCGAGCTCCTCAACAACGCCGGCGCCGTGGCCCTCGGCCAGAGCGACTGGGCCCGCGCCGAGGCGCTGTTCGTCGCCGCGATCGCGGCCAAGACCGCCGCCGTCGGACCCGATGCGGGCGAGCTGGTCTACACCCACGCCAACCTCGGGACCCTGCGCAACGACCTCTACCGCACCGGGGCCGCGATCGAGGCCCTGCGGCCCGCGCTGGCGATCGGCGAGCGGGCGTTCGGCGCGGCCCATCCGACGGTCTTGCTGGTGCGCGCCAACCTCGGCATGGCCTACCTCAAGCACCGCCGCTTCGCGGACGCCGAGGCGATCCTGCTCGGCGTGCGCGCCGACGCCGAGGCCCGCCCCGACCCCGACCACGGCGCCCTCGCGTTCGTCGAGCAGCAGCTCGCGTGGCTGGCCACCCTGCGCCGGAGGCCCGTCGAGGCCCTCGACCACCTCGCCGTCGCCCGGACCTTGCTCGGGCCCAGCGACGCTTCGCTCGCCGCCGCCAACATCGCCGTGTTGCACGCCCACGCCGCCGCCCTCGCCGGGGACGGTGAGACCGCCCGGCAGCACCAGGCGCGCGCCGAGGCCGTGCTCGCGCAGACGCTCCCGCCCGGCCATGCGCGGCACCTCGAGGTGGGGTGCGACCGCGCCGAGATCGAGCTGACGCTCGGCCGCCCCGCGGAGGCCCTGACCGTCGCGCGCTCCGTGGCGCAGCAGCTGAGCCGCGTCCCCAGCCTCGGGCTGGCGCTGGCCCGCGCCCGCCAGCTGGAGGCGCGCGCTTGCCGGGCGCTGGGTCGCCATGACGAAGCGCTGGTCGCCATCGAGGCCGCCGTCGGCGTGCTCGCCGAAGTCGTCGCCGAGGACAACCCGCGCACGGCCGAGGCGCTGGCGCTGCTGGGCCTCAGCGAAGCGGCCACGGGGCGCCGCTCGCAGGCGCATGCACACCTCGAACGCGCGGAGCAGATCTACGTCGCCGAAGCCGACGCCGACCTGCCGGCGCTGGCGCAGGTGCGCTTCGATCGCGCCCTCCTGCTCGCCGACGACGACCCGGAAGCCGCGCGTCGCCTCGCCGAGGCGGCGCTCACGGTGCTGGCCGCCGCCGACGGCTACGCGAGCGAGGCCGAGGCTGTTCGCACGTGGCTCGCCGCCCGCTGACCCGGCCGCGCGGCCTGTCGTCTGCGAGGCCACACCGATGCGCCGGTTGTGGACGGCGCGTCCACGACCTCCGCGTTCGTGAGCTTCAGCGACGAGAGCGTTCAGGGCGCAAGGCCGGGGGCGCGATCGCGGGCGTCGTCGACGTGCTCGACCCGTCGAACGCCTCGCACGCGATCGAGTACGACATGTCTCTCGAGACATGTCATGTGCGCCGTCAGAAAGCGTCGGGGCGGATCCGTGCGACGCCGACGCGTCGCTCCTCACATATGTCCCTTAGGACATGTGATCGATTCGCCTCACCCGGCGCGCACGTGGCGGAAGGTGACGTTGAAGCGCGGCTCGGTCACGCCGCGTCGGCGTGGGAGAGAATGCTTGTAAAATTGCTGGCAGGTGCCGCGCATCACCAGCAGGCTGCCGGACGCGAGCACGACCTCTTGCAGCTCGCCGGAGCTCTTGTGGCGCAGCTGGAACGGCCGCGCGGCGCCGAGGCTGAGGCTGGCGATCGCGGAGCCGGCGACGAGGTCGCTGACCTTGTCGGCGTGCCAGCCGATGTAGTCGTCGCCCGTGCGGTAGAGGTTGACGAGGGCGTAGTTGAAGGGGTGGCCGCAGACCGCGGCGATCCGGTCGCGGGCGGCCCGCAGGTGCGGCGGCCACGGGTGCGTGGTGCGGTCGACGCCGGCGTAGCGGTAGTGCAGGCCGTCGTCGCCGAAGGCGCACACCATCCGCGGCGAGTCGATGGTCTTGCCGTACATCACCACGCGGTCGCGGTCGAAGCGGTCCTGGACCTGCGCGAGCTCGGCGAGCAGCGCGGTCCGCTCGCCCGCGCCGAGGAACTCGGCGTCGTAGTCGACGAGCGCGCCGTCGACGTCGGCGATGATGCGGACCTGGCTCATGTCACATGTCCTCGGGAACAGGGAGCGCGCCGGACGGCGAGGCCCTACATGGTACGCCGCGGCGGGCGAGAAGCGAACGGCAGATCGCAAACCCGCGGTCGTCCATCGCCGGCGACATCGGCCCTGGAGGCAGTCGCGGCGCGATCGCTCAGCCGGGCTCGACGTCTGCGGGGTGCGGGGTGCGGGTGCGCTCGCGGCCGGCGGCGTCGGCGAGGCGGCCGAAGCGGGCCGCGTTGGCGACCGCGCACGCGCGCGGGTCATTATTAAAAAAGACGAAGACGTCGCGGCGGTCGGCGTAGAGCCGGGAGATCCGCGCGAGCCACGAGGCCAGGGCAGTGACGCCGTAGCACGGGCGCGGGGCGGCGGTGCCGCGGTGCAGGCGGACGTAGCCCCAGTCGGCGGTCCGCTCGAGCGGGCCCTGGGGTCGGCCGTCGACATCGGTGAGGCACAGCGCGACGTCGCGGCGGCGCAGGGCGGCGAAGGTCTCGGGGGTGAACCAGGACGGGTGGCGAAACTCGATCGCCAGGCGCTGACGCGCGGGCCACACCGCGAGGAAGTGCTCGAGGCGCTCGCGGTCGCAAGCCATCCGCGCCGGCAGCTGGACCAGCACCGGGCCCAGCTTGTCGCCGAGCCGGCAGGCCCGCTCGAGCAGGCGAGCGATCGGCTCCTCCGGATCTTTGAGGCGCTTCATGTGCGACAGGAAGCGGCTGGCCTTGGTCGCGATCACGAAGTCGGCGGGGGTGTCGCGGCGCCAGGCGGCGAAGGTGTCACCGTCGGGCAGGCGGTAAAAACTGTTGTTGAGCTCGACGGTGCGGAAGGCGGTCGCGTAGTGCGACAGCCAGCGGTGCTGCGGCAATTCGTCGGGATAGAAGCGGCCGCGCCAGTCGCGGTATTGCCAGCCGGAGGTGCCGATCCACAACACGCGCCCGGCCTTGACACAGGCCGTGACGCGGGCAACCGCGAATGGATTGCGCGCAGCGGCGACGGTCGGGCCCGGTTGTCGCGCGGAGGCTGTTTGCTAAGCACTCGGAGTGATGTCGCGTGGTCCCTCGCTCTGGTTCGCCGCGCTCGTGCTGGTCGCTTGCCAGCGCGAGCCCGAGGTGATGAAGGAGACGAAGGCCGACCCGTTCGCGGTGGTGGCGGCGATCGACACGCGAGCGTCGTCGTACAAGGACCCGCTGCCGCCGACCACGTCGCCGCCGCCCGGGATGAACCCGCGGACGCCGCGGCCCGCCATCAACGCGACCGAGGTGCAGCTCAGCGGGCGTACGCGCGTCGAGGCGGTCGAGCGCATGTTCTTCCGCGTGCCCGTGGAATGGGTCGCGGCGCCGAGCGAGCCGCCCGACGCGCGGCCGGGCTTCGTCCTGCCCGGGCCCGGCGGCGAGGCGCGCCTGGACATCCGCCGCTTCGCCGCTGCCGGGGTCGATCCGACGGCGTACGTCCGTCAGTGGCGCTCGCAATTCATGACCGAGGCCGGGGCACCGCTGTCCGACGAGCAGGTGCGGGTGCAGGAGATGGTCCGCGGCCCGCTCGAGGTCACGCTCGCCGACATGGCCGGCACCTACGCGGCCCCGGTCGGACCCGACGCGAAGGAGCGCTACAACGACCCCGGCTACCGCATGATGGCGGCGATCGTCGAGTACCGCGGCGAGACCTACCTGTTTACGGCGGTCGGGCCGGCGTTGACGATGGCGATCTGGGAGCACGCGTTCGCCGACTTCGCGGCCTCGTTCGCGCCGCAGTTCCCCTCGTGACGCCGGCGCGGGGACGATCCCGAGGCTCGAGCTCGCGGCCGGGCGCGGCGCGCCGCTTCGTGCGATGCTCCGCCGCCGGGGGGCGAGCCGACGACCACGGAGGCGAGCGAGACCGGCGGCGACTCGGAGGGCGCGAGCGACTCTGCGACCGCCGGCTCGGACACGGGCAAGGACGGCTGCGCGTGCGCGGCGGACCCGGACGCGAGCGGCTGGGGCGTCCTGGCGCTGCTGCTGCCGTGGCTCGGGCGGCGGCGCCGTCGCGGGTGAGAATGGCCGAACGGACATGCCGTGGAGGACATGTCCATTCGGTCACCTCATCGGAGCCGTGCGAGCGTCACATCGGCACGAAGCAGGCGATCGTCGTGTCGATGCGGAAGTTCGACTCGTTGGTGTGGCGCTCGGCGTGGAAGACGTCGAGCGAGTAGGACATCCCCTTGACGATGCCGAGGGCGTTCGCGGCGTTGTCGAGGTTGACCGAGGCCGTCAGCTGCGAGTGGAGGCCGCCGAGGTCGAGCGCCAGCTTGCCGTTGATGAACACCCAGACATCGTCGTCGCCGATGAAGGTGAACACCTCGCCGCCGTTGTAGAAGAAGGTCGTGTGGATCTCGGTGGTGAAGGCGAAGTTGTTGGGCTGGCCCTCGTTGCCGAACCCGAGGTTGTCGATCGGGAAGAAGGTGTTGTCGGCGAACTGATAGAGGCCGGGCTGGACCTCCGTCAGCGGCAGATCGATCTGGAACGTATGATTGACGCCGGGCACGTCGTTGTACCACTGGGCGAACGCGGCCGGCCCGCTGGTCTGCGGCGTCGGGCCCGGGTGGGCGTAGGTCGGCTTCTCGTCGGGGCCGAGGTTCTGCTCGACGAGGCCCTTGTAGGCGCCGTTGCCGCTGTAGTTCTCGAAGTCGGGGTGGGCGAAGGCGAAGTCGCGGATCGTCGCCTTGAGCACGCTGCCGCACGGGAGGTCGCCGGTGGTCGTGTCGGGCTCGCTCGTGCTGGTGGTCGTGTCGGCGGTGGTGCTGCTCACGCCGGTGTCGTCGACGCCCATGGTGGTGTCGCCGGTGGTCGTGGTGTCGCCGGTGGTCGTGGTGTCGCTGGTGGTCTCTTCGGTGGTGGTGCCGGGGGACGTCGTGGTGGTCGTCGTGTCGGGCCCGGTCTCGGTGGTCGGCGCGGTGGTGCTGGTCGTCGCGGTCTCGCCGGTGGTGGTCGTGGTGGCGGTGTCGCTGTCGCCCGAGTTGCTGCCGGCCGAGGTCGTCGGCGTGCCGGTCTCGCTGTCGCTGACGCCTCCGGTCGGGTCGCCGGCGGTGCCCGCGCTGGTGTCGGTGGTGCTGGCCTGGGTCTCGGTGCCGTCGGCGCCGGCGGTCGTGTTGCCCGAATCGCCGCAGGCGGTCGCAAGCAGCAGCGCGACCGCGGTTTCGCGTCCCATCATTCCAAATCTCATGCCCCTTATCGTGGCCGCGGCGGGCGCGAACCGTCAACGGTGGATTTGCCACCGCACGCCACCTACGTCGCTGCCGTGGCCGCCGCTCTGTGCGAGAGGAAAACCCTGTGTTATGAGCGCGGCGTGACGACGGCGGAGGCGAAGCGCGAGTCGGGCGAGACGTCCGCGTTGCAGATCGGGCCATTGCGGGTGTGGCCGCCGGTCGTGTTGGCACCGATGGCGGGCATCACAAATTACCCGTTCCGCGCGCTGTGCCGCCGGTTCGGCGCCGGGCTCTACGTCAGCGAGATGATCACCGCGGGGCCGCTGGTGCGCGGCGACGCGCGCAGCCTGCAGCTGTCGGACTTCGGCGCGGACGAGTCGCCGCGCAGCCTCCAGCTCTACGGCGTCGACCCGGCGACGATCGTCGGCGCGGTGCGCTTCCTCGTCGGCGAGGGGCGGGTCGATCACATCGACCTCAACTTCGGCTGTCCGGTGCGCAAGGTGACGCGCAAGGGCGGCGGCTCGGCGATCCCGGTCAAGCCCAACCTGCTGCGCGCGATCGTGCGGGGCGCGGTCGAGGCGGCCGGCGCGGTGCCGGTGACGATGAAGTTCCGCATGGGCATCGACGACGGGCTGCTGACGTACCTGCAGGCGGGAGCGATCGGCGAGGAGGAGGGCTGCGCCGCGATCGCCTTGCACGCGCGGACGGCCGCGCAGCTGTACTCGGGGGCGGCCCGCTGGGAGGCGATCGCGGCGCTCAAGCAGGCGGTGCGCACGATCCCCGTGCTCGGCAACGGCGACATCTGGGAGGCCGACGACGCGCTTCGCATGGTCCGAGAGACAGGTTGCGACGGGGTCGTGGTCGGCCGCGGCTGCCTCGGGAGGCCGTGGCTGTTCCGCGAGCTGGCAGCCGCGTTCGCCGGCGCGCCGCCGCCGGCCCCGCCGTCGCTCGGCGAGGTGTGGGCGGTCATGCTGGAGCACGCGGAGCGGCTGTGCGCGTGGATGTCCGAAGAGCCAGCCATGGCGGCGTTCCGCAAGCACGCGCGCTGGTACACGCTGGGCTTCGCCAGCGCGGAGCCGGTGGTGCCGAAGCTGATGCAGGCCCAGCGACTGGCCGAACTGGCGGCGCTGGCGGGCGAAGTCGACCTCGCCGAGCCGTTCCCGGCGGGGCCGATCGTGCGCGGCAAGAGCGGGCCGCCGCAGAAGGTCGCGCTGCCGCACGGCTACCTCGACGACCTCGCCGACGCGACGCCGCCCGGTCCCGACGCCGAGGACGCCGACTCGGGCGGCTGACGAGGCGAGACAGAAATGTCGTGACCTCGAGGCGTCGCGCAGCCGCGTGGGTGCGAGCGGCCGCGAGCCGAGATCCTGGAGACGCGCGCTGCCCGGTAGGACGGGCCGCGGCCCGATCGGGTACGATAGCCGCATGAACTCACCTGCACGCGCGCTGCGTCCGGATGACTTGAGGCAGCCGCGACCGATCTACGTCGTCTGGGAGACGACGCTGCGCTGCGACCACGAGTGTGCGCACTGCGGGTCGCGGGCCGGCGACGCGCGGCCCGACGAGCTGAACACCGAGGAGCTGCTCGAGGTGGCCGACGCGCTGGTGCGCCTCGGCAGCCGCGAGGTGACGCTGATCGGCGGCGAGGCGTACTTGCGCGGCGATTGTTACCGGCTCATCGAGCACATGACGAAGGCCGGCATCCGCGTGACGATGCAGACCGGCGGGCGCGGCCTGACGCAGGACCGCTGCCGCAAGCTGCGCGAGGCCGGGCTGGCGGCGATCGGGGTGTCGGTCGACGGGCCGGAGGCGGCCCACGACACGCTGCGCGCGAGCCCGGGCAGCCACGCGGCGGCGCTCAAGGGCATCCGCAACGCCCGCGAGGCGGGGATGCTGGTGACGTCGAACTCGCAGATCAACCGCCTCAACAAGGACGTGCTGCGCGAGACGGCGGAGCTGCTGGCCGACGCGGGGGTGGCGGTGTGGCGGGCGCAGATGACCGCGCCGATGGGCCGCGCGGCCGACCGCCCGGACTGGCTGCTCGAGCCGTACATGGTGCTCGAGGTGATCGACACTCTGGCGGACATCCAGCGCTGGGCCCAGCAGCGCGCGGCGGACCGGGGGATCGCGTGGGAGCGGGCGTTCCACGTCCGCCTCGGCAACAACCTCGGCTACTTCGGGCCGCACGAGCAGCTGCTGCGCACCCGTCCGGGCTCGCCCGACAGCTATTGGCAGGGCTGCTCGGCCGGCAAGTTCGTGATGGGCATCGAGTCCGACGGGACGATCAAGGGCTGCCCGTCGCTGCCGACGGCGCCCTACACCGGCGGCAACGTGAAGACCGCCGCGCTCGCGGACATCTGGAACGATGCGCCCGAGATCGCGTTCGCCCGCGAGCGCGGGACGTCCGAGCTGTGGGGCTTTTGCAAGTCCTGCTATTACGCGGAGGTGTGCCGCGCGGGCTGCTCGTTCACCGCCCACAGCGCGATCGGCAAGCGCGGCAACAACCCCTTCTGCTACTACCGGGCGACGCAGATGAAGCGCAAGGGGCTGCGCGAGCGCGTGGTCCTGCGCCAGGCCGCCCCCGGCGATCCGTACGACTTCGGGCTGTACGAGATCCTCGAGGAGCCGTGGGACGCGGCCCCGCCGCGCACGACGGTCCGGCTGCCCGTGCTGGCGGGGTGATCAGGCTGGCCGTCCGGACATGCCCGATGGGGCATGTCCTGAAAATCATGGCCTGAAGCGCATGGGATCGGGAGCATGCGCTTCGCTCGTGTGCGGGAGAGGGGCGCTCGGCCGAGCCCGTGAGCGAGCCCGCCGAGACAGCCCAGGACGCGCGGCCGGGCGGCGCGTCGGCGCGGAGCGCACGGCGAGGGTATGGTGCTCAGGACATGGCGAAATCGACATGCCACGAAGGACATGGCCTTTGGAGCCTGTCCTTCGGAGCAGTCGCTTCGCGGGGGCCCGGGGCCGCGAGACCGGGCGCTCAGGTCGTGCCGGGGACGCCGTAGTCGGGCTCGGGGCCGCTGGTGGTGCCGGGGACGCCGTAGTCGGGCTCGGGGCCGCTGGTGGTCTGGGGCACGCCGTACTCGGGCTCGCCGACTGTCTCGGTGTCCTCGGTGGTGGTGCCGGCGGTGTCCTCGGTGGTGGTGCCGGGGACGCCGTAGTCGGGCTCGAAGGTGGTGTTGGCGGTGGTGCCGGTGGTGGTCTGCGGCACGCCGTACTCGGGCTCGCCGACGGTCGGCGAGTCGGTCTCGGTGCCGGTGTTGCCCTCGGTGGTGCTGCCGGTGGTGGTGGTGTCGGTGCCGGTGCCGGTCGAGGTGTTGCCGGTGCTCGAGTCGCTGCCGCCCATCGTGTCGTCACCCTTGTCGGGGCAACCAGAGAGCGCCAGGGTCACCATCACCGCCGAGGCGGCGCGCGCCAGCCGGCTCTCGCGGTGCAGCTCGGCGCCGCAGTGCGGGCAGGTGGAGGTGTCCGACTTGATGTGTTCGCGGCAGGCGGGGCAGGCGTAGAGGCGAGTCGTAGGGAGTAAGGGCGGCGGGGCCATGTCCGGAATGGCACCACGCGCCGGCCAGGCCTGTCAATGCTCGCGGCCGCGAGCAGGTCGCTTCAGCGCCTCCGCATGGGCCGTAGCGAGCGAAACACGAGGCCGAGGCCGCCCACCAGCAGGGTGAGGATGACGAGGGTGTTCCACAGGGTCGTCGGGCGGAAATGGATCTCGAGGTTGGCGATGATGCCGACGAAGATGAAGACCGCGCCCAGGCCCGTGAGCGCCCAGCCGACGATCGAGCGCGCGCTGTAGAACAAGCAGCCGATGCCGAACAGCAGCGGCAGCAAGGTGAGGCCGAAGGTGTTGTCGCCCCAGAAGCCCCAGTAGCCGCTGTGGACCATGACCTGGTTGAGCAGCAGGTACGCGCCCCCGCCCAGCATGCCGAGGCCGAGCAGAAACACGGGGAGCCCCCCGGGGGTGCCGCCGACGTCGCGGAGGTCGTGCATGCCCGGGAGCGTAGCATCCCGAGGGGCGGATGCAGGCGAGCGCAGACGCGCGCAGGGAGATCGACGCAGATGCCGGCTCCGCCCCGGGATCGTGCAGGACGACGGGGCGAACGACGGGCAGCGATGCTCGTGCGTGCCGCTGCGCGCGGCAGTTCGTGGCTGGCGTGCGGCGTGTGCTTGTGCCGGCGCGAGCCCGACCCTTAAGATCGGATCGTTGTCGTCGCGACGAGAGATGGGGCCGGGCGAGGGGCGCGTGTGCGGGCGTCTCCGCGGATGGCCGCGCCTCGCAGGGGCGTTCGCGCTGGGCTTCGCGCTGGTCCCGGGCGTGGCGACGGCGACGCCGTGGCAGATCGATCCGCAGCGCTCGCTCCCGGCCGACGGCGACGCTGTCACTCAGAAGGTCGAGCTCGTCGATTTCGACGCCGATGGCCACGTCGACCTCGTGTTCGCCAACAGCCGCGGCGACGCCGAAGGCGACGCTGCCGACGCTCAGCTCAACCAGCTGGTGCGCAACGAGGCCGGGCAGGCGTTCGTCGAGCAAGCAGGAGTCTTCGCCGAGCCCGACAACGCGTACGTGATCAAGGCCGCCGACGTCGACGAGGACGGCGACCCCGATCTGGTGGTCGGCGTCAACTTCGGCGGGCAGAGCTACGTCCTTCTCAATGAGGACGGGCTCTTCGTCCGCCACGAGCTGTCGCCGGGCGAGTCGCTCAGCATCGGCGATCTCGAGCTCGGCGACGTCGACCTCGACGGCGACCTCGACATCGTCGCCACGGATTGGGGGAGAGCACGCGCCGTTCGGCGAGGCCGGCGATCCCGGCGGCCCGCTTCGCCTGTGGGCGGGCGACGGGGAGGGCGGGTTCGTCGACGCCGGCAGCCAGCTGCCGAGGGGCGTGGAGAACCTGGTCGCGTGGTCCCTCGACCTCGAGCTCTTCGACTTCGATGACGACTTCGACCTCGACGTGATGGTCGCGTCGCGCGGGCCGGGCCCGGCGGTGGTGCTGCTGAACGACGGCACCGGCGTCTTCAGCTCGCACCCGGTGCCGGCGCTCGCCGACCAGGTCCACGCGGCGCTCTCACCGGTCGACCTCGACGGCGACGGCCTGCTCGACGTGTTGACGCTGCAGGACGCGCCTGGGGGCGGTCGGAACTCGGTGTTGCGCAACGCCGGCCACGGCGAATTTCTCGCCAACCCGGGGCCGTTTTGGGGCCCGGCCGACAATCCGGTCAAGCTCGACTTCGACGCGGCGACCCTCGACTTCGACAACGACGGCACGCCGGACCTGGTGGTGACCGGGCTGCGGTCGGGGATGCTCGACGTCAACACGCGGCTGCTGCTCAACTCGGGCGCGGCGCTGATGACCGCGGCGGCGGCCGACGGCGCGGCGTTCCCGGTGGTTCCGGAGCTGGCGCAGAGCTTCGGGCTCCAGCTGGCGGACCTCGATCACGACGGCCGCGACGACGCGGTGGTCGCGGTGCGCGACGAGTTACAGCGCAACGCGGTCCTGTTCGGCAGCGCCGATCCGCAAGACGACGTGCCCCTGGACACCACGCCGCCGCGGATCGGGGTTCCGCAGCTGTTCTCGCTGGCGGTGCACAACCGCGAGCGCGTGACCTACCGGCCCGGGTCGACGACGCGAAGGTGCCGTCTCGCTGGCACGACTTCCGGTTCGACCCGCAGCTCGCCACATACAACCTCACCGAGGACGCGCTCACGGCCCACCGGCGGCGCTTGCCGTACGTGGAGTTCGCGTTCGGCCTCGAGGCCGACGAACTGATCGCGCTGGCCGACGACGACCCGAGCAAGCAGATCGCGCCGGGGGTGTGGTTCGGCGAGGCGCTGTGGAGCTTCTCGTTCACGATCCCCGACATCGGGCCCGAGCCGACCGGCGCGCTGCGCTGGCGGATCTGCGCAGTCGATGCGGCCGGCAACAAGGGCTGCGGCCCCGTGTACGGCGCCTCGGTGGAACCGCCGGACACCTGCGGCGACGGCGTCGTCGATCCCTGGGAAGTCTGCGACGTCCTCGCAGATCCGGCCTGCATCGCCTGCGCCGCAGTGTGCGGCAATGGGCCCTGCGAAGTGCCGGTGGAGAACGACTGGAACTGCGCGGAGGATTGTGTGAACCGCGAGCCCACGACCGGCGACGCGTGCGGCGACCATGTCTGCGGGGTTGGCGAGGACTTGGGCTGTCCGCAGGACTGTGTGGTTTGCGGCGACCTCGTCTGCGAGCCGGGCGAGGACGAGCGCTGCCCCGCGGATTGTCCTCAGGCCGAGGACAGCGGCGACGACTCGGCGAGCACCGGCGGCGCCACGCCGGCCGAGGGCTGCGGTTGCCGCGAGAGCCCCGCGGGAGGTGTCCTCGGTCTGTGCATGGGCCTGCTCGCGCGGCGGCGCCGACGCGCGGCGGCGGTGCAGTGAGCGCGGGACAGGGCCTGTCTGAAACGACAGGTGCGAAGAGACAGGTGCTCAGCCGCCCGGCTTGGCGTACTTCTCGATGCAGACCCGCATGATGTCGGAGATCGACGACTTGAGGGTCTTGTCGGTGGCGGCGTCGAGGGCGGCGACCTGGCAGGCGGCGGCCTCGATGCTGCCGAGGCCGGTGCAGCCGTTGACGGTCATCGGCCGCTGGGTGCCCTGGGCGGCCTTGAGCTTGTCGAGCTCGGGGCCCTCGAACATGCGCTCGAAGAACTTGAGCTGGGCGTCGGCGACCGCGTCGCAGGCCTTCTTGATGTCCTTGGGCAGCTTGGGCGGGAGGGTGGCGAGGGCGGCGACCGCGGCGACCCGCGCGTCCTCGGCGTCCTTCTCGGCCTTGGCCTTGGCCTCGCGCTCGGCCCGGCGCTTGGCGATCGCGTCGTCCTCGACCTTCTTCGGCTCCTCGGCCTTGACCTCGGGCTCGGCCTTCTTGGCCTCGCCGCCGCAGGCGGTGGTGATGAAGAGGGCGAGGGCGAACGGGACGGCGCGGCGGACGGGCATCGTGGCGCGGAGGATCGCACGCCCGCGGCCTGGGGTGAAGAGGGGGACCGGGGGCCTGCCCGCGGCGCGTTCGCCGACGTCCCGGCCCTGCACGCTGCAGCTACAGGCGCACCGCGGCGCGGTGGAACTGCTGGCGGATCGGCAGGATCGGCGGGCCACTTCGCGTCGGGTGGACCCGGTTGGACAGCAAGATCGCAATCAAAGGGCCGCGGCCGTCGGGCGGCGTCGGGTCGATCCACAGGCTGGTGCCCGTGAACCCCGTGTGGCCGGAGGCGCGCGCCGAGAGGACGTCGGCGGTGGTGCCGCTGCCGTCGGGGCTCGGGCTGTCCCAGCCGAGCTGTCTCGTAGAACCTGGCACTTTGGACAGGGTCCAAAAGACATCTCGAAGGGAAGGGTGGAGGCCGGGCAGGGTGCACTCGAGCCAGGCGCGGGCGAGCTCTAACACCGCGGCCGCGTCGCCGAACAGGCCGGCGTGGCCGGCGACGCCGCTCATGACGAAGGCGTTGTCGTCGTGGACCTCGTAGTGGGCGCAGCGGACCGGGGCGCGGCAGGCGAACCAGCTCGGGACGCCTTCGGGGTGCAGCGCGGGGTCGTAGACCTCGGTCGGGGCGACGCGGTGCTGCTGGGCCGACGAGGGGCCGCGGGCGCCGAGCTGGCGGTGGAAGCCGAGGCGCGGGACGTCGCCGCGGTGCAGGTCGAGCGGCCAGGCGATCTTGTCGTCGAACAGGCGGTCGAGCGGCTGGGCGAACAGGCGCTCGAGCCAGGCGCCGAGGATCATAAAGCCGAGGTCGCTGTAGACCGCCTTGCTGCCGAGCGGGTACTCGGGCGGGGTCTGGGCGATCCGGTCGAGCACCCGTTCGGGGCGGCCGGGCCTCAGGTCGGCGAAGTACTCGCGGTGCGCGGGCAGACCTGAACTATGGGACAGGAGGTGGGCGAGCGTGGCCCCCGGGCAGGCGCGATCCCACTCGGCGGGCACCGGGGTCGTGAGTTCGACCCGCCCCTCGGCGACGGCCAGGGCCGCGAGGCTGGTGGTGGCCAGGACCTTGGTCAGCGAGGCGAGGTCGTAAACAGTGTCTCGGCTGACCGCGCGCAGGTAGCCCGGCGCGCCCTCGAAGCTGCAGAGGTCGCCGTGGGCCTCGTGGTAGACCTCGGCGCCGTCGCGCCAGACGAGGGCGACGCAGCCGGGGTAGACACCGGCGCGGACGCCGTGCTCGAGGAGGTCGAACAGGTCACGATGCGGGTCTTCACGCACGCCGGCGAGCTTGCAACACCCGCGGCGCGCTTGCTAGATCGCCGCCCATGCCGCTGACCCTCGCCTCCGAGTCCGAAATGCGTCGCCGCCTGATCGTCGCGCTCGACGTGCCCGACGCCCGGGCCGCGGTCGCGGCGGCGCAGACGCTGCAGGGCCACGTCGGCATGCTGAAGGTCGGGCTCGAGCTGTTCGTGGCCGAGGGGCCCGAGGTGGTGCGCCGCCTCCGCGGCGAGGTGCCCGAGCTCGAGATCTTCCTCGACCTCAAGCTGCACGACATCCCCAATACGATGTGCGGCGCGATCCGCTCGGCTCGCTCGCTCGGCTGCCGCTTCATCACGGTGCACGCCGGCTCGGGCCTGGCCCACCTCAAGGCGTGCGTGGCCGAGGCCGGGGCGGAGCTCGGGGTGCTGGCGGTGACCGTGCTGACGAGCCAGGACGCGGCCGCCTGCGCCGAGGCCGGGCACACGCGCACGCCGCCGGAGCTGGTGGCGACGCGCGCGGCCCTGGCCCGCGCGGCCGGCTGCGCGGGGGTGGTGTGCAGCGGGCAAGAGCTGGCCGGGGTGCGCGCGGCGGCCCCGGGCATCGCCTGTGTGGTGCCGGGCATCCGCCCCGCGGGCGCCGAGGTCGGCGACCAGAAGCGAGTGATGACGCCGGGGCAGGCGATCGCCGACGGGGCGGCGTACCTGGTGGTCGGCCGGCCGATCCTCGGCGCGCCCGACCCGGCCGCCGCGGCCGACGCGATCGTCGCCGACATGCTCGCGGGCGCCGAGGCGAACTGAGGCGCGGCTGTCCTGCGGGACATGTGATTCGCGGCGGCGATCGGATATCCGCGGGGACAGGTACGTGGGGACATGTCCTCGCGGACATGTCCCGTAATTAATAACCCTGCATCGGGATGCCGAGGGTGACGCGCTTGTCGGGGTGCTCGGCGGCGGTCCAGATCAGCTTCAGGTCGCGCTCGACGTAGAGGTCCTCGGGGCCGTCGGGCCAGGCGGTGATCTCGCTGGTCGAGTCGGGGAGGTTGCGGTAGAGGCGGCCCCACTGCGAGGCCTGGCTCGAGCACGACAGGTAGTAGACGTTCTCGTAGGTGACTGCGCCCTGGATGCGCGTCTGGCCGGCGATGGCGGCGTCGCTGGCGAACACGGTGCCGCCGTTCTCGACCAGGCGGGTGCTGGCGAGGTCGATCGGCCAGCGGGCGACGCGGCCGGTAAGGTCGGTCATGTACTCGGCGGTGACGAGCACCGGCGGCTCGGCGCTGCGGTCGAGCGCGACCGCGGAGAAGCGCAGCGGGCACGAGTCGGCGGTGAGGTTGTAGCGGCCGATCTCCGGCACCGCGTAGCGATAGCCGTGGGCCTGGACCTCGCCGCCGGCGAATCCGATCGCGTTCTCGTCGTCGCTGGCGGTGGTCTCGAAGATCCGCGACATGTCGTAGACGCGGAAGCCCGCCGACGTAGAGGCGACGTAGAGGCGGTCGCCGACCCATGTGATGCCACCGGCGTGCAGGGCGTCGCCAGCTTTGGTGTTGGCGGCCGCGAAATTGACGTCTGGGCCTTCGCCGGTCGGCGTGACGAGCAGCAGGTGGCGGTAGCGGATCGCGTCGAGGTCGCTGATGTCGACCAGGCTGAGGCGCACGCCCCGGGCCGGCGGATCGGTCGGCTCGCGCTCGATGTTGTGATACCAGGAGACCAGGAGCAGCCGCTTGCCGCCGATCTTGTGGTCGGCCCGCGCGTCGCTCGAGCCGGTGATGCCCTGCGGGTACCAGTAGTCGACGGACCCGTCGCCGGAGTTCCAGCGGAAGCCGACGTAGTCGTGGTTCTTCATGCGCTCGGCCTGGTAGGCCGACAGGCCCGGCACCGCCTCGCGGTTGAGCTGGCCGAGCACTGCGTCGATGCTGACGGCCGTGCCGGCGCGCGCGAGCAGGGCGTCGGCGCGGGCGATGCCGGCCGCGAAGTCGGTCGGCGCGAGGGCGAAGGCGCAGCCGTCGAGCAATTTTAGATGGTGTTCGGTGGCGGTGGGCTCGACGTCGGCGCACGCCGGCGGGTCGACGCAGATCGGGTCGGGCTGCGGGTCGGGCGTGTCGGTGGTCGCGTCGGTGGTCGGAGCAGGGCCGGTGGTGTCGACGCCGGTGGTGCCGGTGACGGGGCCGTCGGTGTCGCTGGTGCCGGGCTCGCTGGGATTGGGGGCAGTGGTGCCGGGAGCGGTGGTGCTGGTCGGCTCGCCGCTGGTGCTGGTGGTGCCGGTGGGCGCGGGGTCGTCCGTGGTGGTCACGGTCGCGGACGAGGTCGCAGGGGTGCCGGGGTCGGTGTCGCTCGCGCCGCCCGTCGAGGTCGCAGGGTCGTCGCTGCAAGCCGTGAAGAGGAGGACGAGGGACGCGAGGGCTCGGCGAGGCATCGCCGCGAACGTAGCATCAGTTGCGCACCGGGCACGACTCGCGGAGATCGCGGAAGGGCGAAGCGCAGTGCGGCGGCGGGCGTGGCCTGCAACCGGGGGCTGCTCGCACCACTCGGCGTGGGCGAGGCGGTCGCAGCGTGTAGTGGTGAGGTACGTGGGTTCGCCTCGCGCGGCCGGAGTCGTGGGCTGTCCCCAGGGACATGTGATGGCGACATGTGATGACGTTGGTCGGACGCTCGGTCGACCGATGCAGAAGGTGAGCGGGCGCGCTCGGGCGAATGGCGCTTGACAGGCTGGGGGGGTGCGTGCATTCTCCCCGGCATGTTCGTTCGGTTCTCCTGAGGCCGGCTGATCGCGTCTGCGCTGGGTGGGCGCGGCGCCGGTCTCTACGAAGAGTCATCGACGGGTCGTGACGCCGCGTTTGCGGCGATCTGCGGGCGATTGGGTCGGGTGCGCGTGGCGGAGCTGCCATCGCGCCGCCGGCGACCGAATCGACGCCCGAGCCACGCGACGCGTCGAATCGTCGGTTCGTACGGCGTGCGGTGATGGCCGCGCGCAGGGAGAGTCGTGTGTCCAATATTATTTGTTTCCGTCGCCACGCGCGGCGGTCGGTCGATCATGCGGTGAGTCTCGGGTACTCGGCGCTGCGCGGTGATTTGGCGGCGCAGCAGATGTTCGCGCGGGTGCTGTGGATGGCCAGCGAGCGCTCCAATCTGCTGGACGGCGGCGCGGCGGCGGTGCAGGCGATCGTGAACTTGGCCCGCTTTCACGCCTGGCATCGGGCCGAGGTCGAGAGCTGGAAGGGCGGCCGCGGCCACCCGATGGCGCTGGTACACTCGCTGGCGCAGCACCTGATGGGCCGCTATCCGGTGCCGCGAATGCTGGCTTCGGCGTGGTTCGGCGACGATTCGCCGCGCCGCGACGAGGAGCGCAGCTGGTTCATCGAACACGCGGGCGGGTGCCCGTTCCGCAAGCTGACCGGGCTGCCGGTGCAGCTGACGCGCAAGATGGAGCAGCAGCTGCTGAAGTCGCCGGCGGACCTGCCGGTGCGCGCGGCGATTCGCCGGGCCGAGCTGCTGGGGCTGGGGGCCGAGCCGGAGCTGGTGCAGGCGATCTTGCAGACCGAGCTGGGCGCCGACCTGCGCCACAGCGAGTACTGGCGCGGGGTGTTCCAGTGGATGATTCGCCACTGGGAGGCGCTGCCGGTGGAGCAGGTCGAGCCGATCGTGAAGTACCTGCGGGCGACGCAGCTGCGCGAGCGCGCGGCAGACAGCGCCGCGGGCGAGTCGACGCCGCGGTTCGCCACGGCCGGGCGCACGCCCGAGACTCTGTGGCGACAGGTCCGCGAGTGGCAGCACGAATTGCGGATGGCGGCGCAGCGCCAGCAGTGGGGCGCGCGGGCGCCGTTTCGGACCTGGGCAGCCGCCGGCTGGGCGGGGCTGCGGATCTCCGACGATTGCGGCGACCCGGCGGTGACGGAGTGGATGATCGGTGAGCTGCTGTCGAGCGAGGGGCTGCGGGCCGAGGGCCAGGCGCTGCGCCACTGCGTGGGCACCTACGTCGGGCGGTGCGTCCGCGGGATCTCGAGCATCTGGTCGCTGCGCACCGCCGACCGCGAGGGGATGGTGGCGTCGCGCTTCACGATCGAGGTCGAGCCGCAGAGCCGGCGGATCGTGCAGATCCGCGGGTTCGCCAACAGCCGCGTGCAAGGCCTGGCGCGCGAGATCATCGCCCGCTGGGCGCGACAGGAGCGGCTCGACATGACCGGGTCGTGATGGGGCGAGCTCGTTCGTTCACGCGCACCAGCGTCGGTGTACGCGTCGATCGGCGGGTCGAGCACCTGCAGCCACGGCTGCTGCAGGCTCGATCCGCCGATCGACGAGGCGAAGATCGAGCCGAGGCGCTCGGCGGCGACCCCGAGTCGGGGCGAGTGACTGCGAGGCGATCGCGGTACGATTCCCGGGTGAGGTCGATCCGCTTCCGCTGCCCTCGCTGCGACGTCCCGCTCACCCCGCGGCTGCGCGCGCTCGAGCTGATGGAGGCGCTGTGTCTGCAGGGAGACCAGACGTGGCTCCTGCCGGCGGGCTGGTTCGTGCGCCGCGACGATCCGAGGCTGGCGAGCCCGTATTTGGCGACGGCGCTGGCGGACTATCCGTGGCTGCTCGCGCCGCTGCCGAGCCGTTGGATAAGGGTGCACCCCGACCCCGCGCGCACGACCGGGTGCTGCGGGCTCAACTGGTGGGGGCCGGACAAGCCGAACCTGGTGTGCCGCTGCGGACACGAGATCGGATTTGGTCATGGCGACTGCATCGGCCCGCACTGGTATTCGCTGCACGCGTCGACGGTGCGCGAGGAGGCGATCGCCGAGACAGCGCCGCCGGACTACGCGGGGCGGCTGGCGCGGGCGCGCGAGTTGGTGGCCGCTCCGATCACGAGTCCGCCGCACGACCCTGGCGGACGGCCCGCGATGGCCGATGACGTGCCGAGCTGGGATCGCGCGCTCCACCTGGCCGAGCTGGAGCTGACGTGCGGCGGCGGGATCGAAGATCCGTCGCTGATGATCGCGTCGCCGCAGCTGCCCGCGGAGGCGCGCCTGGTGGTGCCGATCCCGTGGTGCCAGCTGGTGCGGCAGCTGGTGCTCGCGGAGAAGCCGTGGGCCGAGAACGAGCTGCCGCTGGGGTGGAAGAGCCCGCGTCAGGACGCGCCGCAGGTGGAGCTGTCGCGGCACCGGCAGCGAGTGCTGATGACGGTGTGGGGGCCGGGCCGCTCGGAGTGGGCGGTGACGATGCGCCCGAGCACGTGGGCAGACGCGTGGGCGCGGCTGCGCGGGGAAGACGGGGAGAGCGTCGAGTTGGACGCGACCGATCGGTGAGCGTGCATGCGTCCGCGATCTTCGACGGCGGTCGTCAGGCCGCGGAGTCGCGGTGGGTCCTTGCACGCGAAGAGCGGCGAATGTGCGTAGCGCTGGTTTCAGCAGTGCGGGCGTCCACCGATGATTGCCCCGCCGCTTCGGGGGGCCGCGTCCGCATCGTGGCGAGCAGCCGTGCCGCGCTCCGGCGGGCTCGGGCGAGAGGGCGGTGCAGCCGCGGCGGAGGCGATCCCCGGGGCAATGCGCGAAACCGCGCCGGCGAGGAACGGCATGACAGACCGGGCTCGCGGGCGAGCGCCTGCGGCCCGAGACGCTGTCGCCGCTGTCATGCGGGCGCGGGGCCGGGCGGTCGGGCGTGGGGTATCCTCGGGTGACACGATGCCCGCCGATTCCTCCGCCGGCCAGATGGCGCCCGAGTTCGCGAGCGACGAGGACCTGCTGGACCGGCTCTCCGCGCGGCCGCACGAGGTGGTGTATCTGGTGGGCTCGGCGGTGACGGCTCCGAGCCGCACGGGCGAGCCCGGGGTGCCGCGCGTCGACGGGGTGATCGAGCTGATCCGCGGCGAGTACCAGCGGGCCAGCGAGCTGCAGCGATTCGAGGCGGTGCTGACGAAGGAGCCGGACAACCGCTACCAGGCGGCGTTTCGCCACCTGCTGCGCACGCGCGACCAGGACGTGGCGAACGCGGTGATCCGGCGCGCAGTGCTGCTGGCGCGCCGGCCGTCGTCGCGCTTCCCGGCGCCGCCGGCGGTGATCCACGACCACGAGGTGTGCCGCGCGCTCGAGGACGATGTCGAGGGCTGGCACCTGCCGCCGGCCGCCGACGCGCTCGGTCAGGTGCTGGCGCGCGCGCCGGCGCCGAGCCGGCCGCTGGTGCTGACGTCGAACTTCGACCCGCTGGTGGCGATCAGCGTGCGCCGGGCCGGCGGTCGCGCGTACGTGACCGCGCTCCACGGCGACGGCAGCCTGGCGGGCGTCGACGGTCAGGGCTGCCTGGTGGTCCACTTCCACGGCGACTGGTTTCGCACCGACACGCTGCACACGCCCGCGCAGCTGGGGCAGGACCGGCCCAAGCTGTCGGCGTCGCTGGCCCAGCTGATCAGCGCGCGCACCGTGGTGGTGCTCGGCTACAGCGGGTGGGACGACGTGTTCACGCGCTCGCTGATCGCCACGGTCCACGGCGGGCTGGCGCCGCTCAAGATCGCCTGGGCGTTCTACCCCGAGGACGAGGCGGCGATCGTGCGCGGCTCGAGCCGCCTGCTCGAGGCGCTGCGCCCGGGCATCGAGAGCGGCCGGGTGATGCTCTACAAGGGGATCGACGCGCACACGTTCCTGCCGCGGCTGGCCGAGCGGCTGGCCGAGCCGACGGCGAGCGAGAGCGGGGCGCAGCACGCGGGCGCGAGCGGGGCGCGGCCAGGCGAGAGCGGGGCGCAGCACGCGGGCGAGAGCGGGGCGCGGCCGGGACAGAGCGGGTCGTTCTTCGCCGGCGAGAGCGGGCAGCGGCCGATCGTGCCGCCGACCGAGCCGGACGCGTCGTCGTCGCACGCCGCCGGCTCGCTCGCCGCGGTGCTCGGTACCCACGCCGAGGCCGCCTGCGCGCCGGGGACGACGCCGCCGAGCTCGTCCTCGGGGACAGGTTCGCAAGGACATGGCGCTTCGGGCATGTCCTCGGGGACAGGTCCTGAAGGGCATGTCGCTTCGGTCATGCCCGCGGGGCCGAACCCGTTCCAGAAGGCGGGCATGCTGGGGCTGGCGGCGCGCTCGTACGTGGCGCGGGCTGCCGACGCGGCGCTGGCGGAGGCGCTCGAGGGCGGCGCGAACGCGGTGGTGGTCCGCGGCGACTTCTCGATCGGCAAGTCGAGCCTGCTGCTGCGGGCCGACCGCGCGTGGCGCAGCGGGGCCGGCGCGGCGGTGTGCCTGCTCGACCTGCAGATGATGCGGGTCGACGACGTCAACCTGTTCTTCGACGAGTTCTTCGCCGAGGTCGGCCGCGCCTACGGGCAGACGTTCAAGACCTGGCGCGAGGTCCAGACGGCCGCCGCCCAGCGGCCGCTGCTGCTGACGCTCGACGAGTTCGGCGGGCTGACGCCGGAGGTGGCGCAGCGGTTCGTGCCGGCGCTGTACCGCGTGGTCAGCCAGCTCGCAGGGTCGCTGCGCCTGGTGGTGACCACGCGCGACCCGATCGCCGAGGTGCTGGCGAGCTTCGAGCTGTCGAACCCCAACCTCGGCGACTGGCTCGAGGTCGAGCTGCGCCCGTTCACCGAGGCGGAGCTCGGCCAGCTGCTGGCCCTGCTGTCGCCGCGCGCGCGGGCGGTGGCGGAGGCCGAGCGGGCGACGATCCGCGAGCGCACGAAGATGCTGCCGAAGCCGGCCCAGTGCCTGTGCTTCAACCTGTGGAAGGACGAGGCGGCGGGGGCCAGCGACGCCGACCTGGCGGCGCGGGTGCGCAAGAAAGAGAGCTACCGGTGACGGTCGAGAACCCGTACCGGGCGGCCGGCGCGTTCGCCGGCAAGGCGTACATCCGCCGCGGCGCCGACGCGGAGCTGGTCGAGCAGATCCGCGACAACCAGTACTACCCGTACTTCGCGGCGCCGCGGCAGAGCGGCAAGTCGAGCCTGATCGCGCGCACGATGTCGTCGCTGCTGGCGCCGGAGTTCCGCTGCGCGCTGGTCGACCTGTCGCCGTTCGTGGTCCGCTCGTACGACGACTTCTGGCGCCAGTTCCTGCACGAGGTGGCCCGCAGCGCCAACTTCGACCCGGCGCCGATCGGCAAGGGCGACCCGCGCGAGGTGTTCAAGGCCTGGCTGGCGGCGTTCCCCGGCCGCCTGGTGATCTTCATCGACGAGATCGACGTGCTCCTCCACGTCGAGTGCCGCGAGCAGATCTTCAGCAAGATCAGGACCTTCTTCAACCTGCGCGCGCACGAGGAGACGCTGCAGCGCCTGACCTTCGTGCTGGCGGGGGCGGCCCACTCGTCGCGCTTCATCTCCGACCCGCGCTGGTCGCCGTTCAACGTCGCCATCGAGATCGCGCTGGAGGACCTGTCGCTGGCCCAGGTCAGCCAGCTGGCGTCGTACCTGGCCACCGCCGGGGCGTTCGCCGGGCCCGACCTGGTGTCCCGCGTGTTCGAGCTGACGGCGGGCTCGGTGTTCCTGTGCCAGCTGGTGTTCGAGGCGCTGTGGAACCGCGCCGCCCGCGGGGCCAGGAAGCTCGACGCCAGCGACGTCGACGCGGTGGTGGCGACGATCGTCGCCGAGAGCTCGCGCAACATCCACTTCTACAACATCTTCCGCCTGGTCACCCAGGACGCACGCCTGGCGATGCTGTTCCGCCGCCTGGTCGACGGCGAGGAGCTCGGCGAGGAGGACCGCAAGGAGCTGCAGCTGACGGGCCTGTGCCGCGGGATGGACCCGTTCCGCAACGAGGTGTACGCCCGCGTGTTCGGGGCCGGCGGCCCGCTCGACCTCAAGGTCGCGGGCGCCAAGGTGACGCTCGGGCGCAAGCTCGAGGCGGCGCTGACGAAGCGCCAGCAGCTCGCGGACGAAGGCGGCGCGACGAGCGAGGTCGAGATCGAGATCGCGGCGCTGAAGCGAGAGTTCCGCGAGGGCGCGCAGCTCCGCGAGGGCGACGTGCTGGCCCGCGGCCGCTACCGCCTGCTCGGGCTGGTCGGTCAGGGCGGGTTCGCCACGGTGTGGCACGCGCGCGACGAGACGACCAAGCGCGAGGTGGCGCTCAAGGTGCTGCACGGGCAATTCGCGGAGGACAAGACCCGCCGCGACCGCTTCTTCCGCGGGGCGTGGAAGATGTCCGAGCTGCGCCACCCGGCGATCGTCCAGGTGCTCGAGCCGTACGGCGAAGAGGCGGGCCGCCACTTCTTCGTGATGGAGTACATGTCCGGCGGGACGCTCCACGAGGCGGTGCTCGACAAGAAGCTCACCGCCGATCAGGTGGTCGCGGGCGTCGTCGCGGTCGGCCAGGCGCTGGTCCACGCGCACGAGCGCGGGCTGGTCCACCGCGACGTGAAGCCGTCGAACGTGCTGCTCGGCGAGGCCGCCGCGGCCAAGCTGACCGACTTCGACCTGGTCCGCGAACAGGACGCGCCGGGCTCGACCCGCACGGGGCCGATGGGCTCGTTCATCTACGCGGCGCCCGAGGTGCTCAACCGGCCGCAGGACGCCGACCACCGCGCCGACATCTACGGCCTGGCGATGACCGCGGTGTTCGGGCTCTACGGGGCCGAGCTGCCGCTGGAGGTGGTCCGCGACGCCGACCGCTTCATCGACCGCCTGCACTGCGGGGGGTTGATGAAGGACGTGCTCAAGAAGGGAGTGGCGTGGGAGATCGAGCGCCGCTTCCGCTCGGCGGCCGAGTTCACGCAGGCGCTGTCGACTGCGTGGGCCGAGAAGGAGGTCGAGGCCGCACCGCCGCCGCAGAAGTCGATGGCGCCGACGTGGACCGCGATGTTCGCGACGCTGCCGCTGCCGGAGTCAGGACCGCTGGCCGCGGCGAAGCCGATCGCTCCGGCAGGGGCGCCGGGCGGCGCAGCGGTCCCGGTGACGCCGCAGAGCGCGGCGCCTGTCGAAGTGGATCTGGACGACGACCTGCTGCTCGATGCGGAGCCGGACGAGGACGCGGTGCCGATCGTCGCCGAGCTGGAAGCCGCCGCGCCGCGGTCGTTCGCAGCGCCGATGGCCCCGGCGCCGATGGCCCCGGCGAAGCTCGCCGTGGCGAAGCAAGAAGAGCCCACGCGCGCGGCCGAGGCCACGCTGACGACGGCGGCTCTGTCGGCGACGGCTCGGCAGGCCACTGCCGCCGAGATGGCGCTCGAGGACGCGACGGTGGCCAGCGCCGAGATCGACGCGGTCGAGCGAGCGCGTCACCCGGCCACGGGCGCGGTCCACCCGCGAGCCGCCGCGCAGGCGGACGGCACGCCGCAGGTGGTCTACGCGCGCGCGCCCGGCCGCGGCGTGTACGCGCTGCTGGGCCTGTGCGCCAGCGCGGCGCTGGTGCTGCTGGCGATGCAGATCGCAGGCCCGAGCCTGCGCGAGACCAACGAGCGCGGCGGCAGTGATTCCAGTGATTCGCGGCAGTTCGTGCCGTCGAAGAGCGAGCAGAAGCGCGACGCGACGGCCACCGAGCCCGCGCAGCCCGATCCCCCGACCAAGCAGGACGACTCCACCACGCACTTCGAGAAGATGGGCCCCGAGCTGCCGCCGGCGACCGTGACGAGCGCGCCGCCGCCGTCCACCGGCGAGAAGCCGCCCGAGGGGACGACGTCCGGGCCCCAGCCGGGCAGCGAGACCACCGACGGCACGACGACCGGCGAAGAAGCGGACCCGCTCGACGCCACCGGCACGGCCGGCAAGGCCAGCGAGGCGACCACCAGCAAGCCGGCCAACGACAAGCCGCCCGCGGCGCCGAACGTGGGGCAGAAGCGGCCGAAGAAGACGATCGAGGAGCGAGTCGACGACGGCTGCTACCAGGTGAATTTCCGCGACGCTCAGGCGGGCGTGAAGATCTTGCAGGCGGTGCTCGAGCAGAAGCCGCAGAACATCGAGGCGCTGCGCTGCATGGCCCAGGGCATGCGGCAGATCGACCACTTCGACGACGCCGAGGTCTACTATGAACAATTGCTGAAGGCGACCGGCGACCGTAATTTGGTCGCGCTGCTCGGGCTGGCCCAGGTCAACGAGCTGATGACCCGCTACGACCGCGCCAACGATTATTATCAGCGGGTGATCCGCATCGACCCGGACAACAAGTCGGCGCAGGCGTTCTTCAACAGCTGGGCCGGCGGGACGATGCAGCGCCCGCCCGCCACCCCCGGGTTCCAGCTCAAGCGCTGACGCCCGCGCAGCGCGGACGCGCGTGGCCCCGCGGGCCGCGTCTCGCGCCGGGCGCGTCGCCGGCAGCAGCACCCGCAGGTCGGGGGACGCACCACCGCGGCCCGGGTGACCGCGACGCACTACGCACATTGACCGGCGGCGCCGCGAACGTACGCGTCGGCGATGCTGGAGACCCCTTCGCCGGGCGCCACGACGTGCTTCGGCGTGCTGCGGCGACCCTTGAAGGGCGCGCGCCGCAGGCCCGACACGCCGCGGCGAGTCCGCGCCTTGCCGGGCTGAAATGCACGCATTGCGAGGCGCGTGGGCTGCGGCCCGAGGCCTTCGTCGGGCGATCTCGAGGCGAGCCCCGGACGCCGCACGGACGAGGCCGGTGCTCGGGGCTCGTCACGAACGCCGCGAGACGGTCCGGACGGCGCGCGGGACGAGATCGCGCATCGATGCGCCGCCCCGGGCCCCCATGCTGTCGCGGATCGCGTGGGTTATAAACGAACGCGGCGGAGGACTGCGTGAACGCGGCGACGAACCCGATCCTGGCGTCGGTCCAGGAGCTCCTGGCCGGCCTCGACGACGAGACGTACCGCAACGTGGAGCTCAGCGTCCGCGACCACGCGGTCCACGGGCTGGGCGCGGAGATCAGCGTCGAGACCGAGCTGCACCTGATCCTGCTGTCGAAGTACATGGCCGCGGCCGACGGGGTCAGCGGCGCCGAGGTCACCGGCCTCAAGCGATTGATGGATCGCCACGGCCTGCCCGAAGTGGCGCAGCGCCACTTGCTCGAGTTCGACGTGTCGACCGTCCGCCCCGAGCACGTGGCCGAGGTGGTCCAGCCGCACAGCTCGCTGGCGCTGTACATCCTGTCGGGCGGGACCCTGCTGGCCGCGCTCGACGGATTGTCGGGCGCCGAGCGCTCGCGCGTGCGGGCCGTCGGCGAGCAGCTCGGGCTGTCGGCGGAGCTGATCGAGGTGGTGCTGGCCGAGGCGTGCCTGACCGCGGCGGCGCTGCTCAAGGGCGACGAGGCGATGATCGGCCTGATCCGCCCGTTGCGCCACGCGATCTTCCGCCTGATCTGACGGACGGCCTGCGCTGCGTGTTCGTCGGCTCGCGCGGGTGAGGGGCCGCGTGTGCACATGTCTTTAAAGGCATGTATGCGGGGCATGAATCTCCCGCGGCCCTGCCGCCATTGAATGGTGGGTACGGCCGAGCGTTTCACGATTCGTAGGTCATTGACAAGAAAATTTTTCAAACTATTTAAAAATACGTGCTCGACATCGCCGTCATCGACGATCCGGCGGCGGCCACCGTCGCCCTCGACCCGGTGCGGGGCCGGCTCCTGGCCGAGCTCGCGGCCGAGCCTGCCTCTGCGGCCAACCTCGCGGCGCGGCTCGGTTTGCCGAGGCAGAAGGTGAACTACCACCTGCGCGCGCTGGAGGCTCACGACCTCGTGCGGGAGACCGAGCAGCGGCGCTGGGGCGGCCTCACCGAGCGCCTGTTCGTCGCCACGGCCGGCTCGTACGTCGTCTCGCCCGCCGCGCTCGGGCCGGTGGCCGCCGATCCGGGGCGCACCCGCGATCGCCTGTCCGCGGGCTATTTGATCGCGCTCGCGGCCCGCGTCGTGCGCGAGGTCGGGGCGCTGTGGCGCCGGGCCGTCGACGCCGACCGGCGGCTGGCGACCCTCTCGATCGACACCGAGGTCCGCTTCGCCTCGGCGAGCGAGCGCGCCGCCTTCACCAAAGATCTCACTCTGGCGATCACGACATTGGTCGCCCGCTATCACGACACCTCGGCGCCCGGCGGCCGCGACTATCGCCTGCTGGTGATGGCGCACCCCCGGCCCGCCGACGCAGCACGAAAGGATCGCCATGACAGTCAAGAATGACGCCGAGAAGCGATGGGTCGAGCTCGATGTGGTCTTCCCCGGGACGCCGGAGCAGCTGTGGCACGCGATGGCCACCGGGCCGGGCATCAGCGCGTGGTTCACGTCCACCACGGTCGACGGGCAGGAGGGCGGCGCGATCGCGTTCGACTTCGGCGGCGGCGCGGTCTCGCGGGGCACGATCACCGCGTGGCAACCGCCGGCGCGCCTCGCCTACGAGGAGCGCGAGTGGAAGGGCGATGCGCCGCCGGTGGCCACGGAGATCACCATCCGCGCCCGCTCGGGCGACACCTGCGTGGTCCGCATGGTCCACAGCCTGTTCACCACCGAAGACACCTGGGACGACGAGCTCGAGGGCTTCGAGGCGGGCTGGCCGGGCTTCTTCGAGGTCCTGCGGGCGTACCTGCAGCACTTCGCGGGACAGAAGGCCGCGGCGTTCCGCGCCTCGGGAGTGGTGGTCGCGGGGACGCATCACGACGCGTGGCGCGAGGTGAGCCTGGCGCTCGGGCTGTCGGGGCCCAACGTCGGCGAGCAGCGCACGACGCCGGTCGACGCGCCGACGCTCACGGGGACGGTCGAGCGGGTGCAGCAGGGCGCGAAGACCTGCGAGGTGATGCTGCGCCTCGACCACCCCGCGCCGGGCATCGCCGAGGTCGGGACGTACTCGTGGGGCGGCAAGGCCCGCACCGCTGTCAGCGTCTATTTTTACGGGGACGGTGCGAGCGAGGCCGCCGCGGAGGCCGAGCCGCAGTGGCGCGCGTGGATGGCGAAGCGCTTCCCCGAGAGCGAGGCCGAGTCGCCGCAGGCGTGAGCGGCGGCGCTGGCGAGGCGCTCATTGCTCGGGCGCCGCGGGCCTCTGGCTGACCCGAGCGCCATGCTCGGCCATCAGCCGAGCGACCCACGCCTGATGGCCGTGGCTGTGCAGTTCGGCGACATCGGCTCGATCGAGCGGGGCGAGACGACCGCCGCGCCCGAGCCGCAGCGCGCACTCGAGAACCACCGCCCGGGTCTCCGCGCGGTGGACCCGAGAAAGGCCGCCCCTGGTGTCTTGGAGGCGCTCGGCCGCCGCGAGCGCCTCTTCCCACCGGCCGCCGCGGCACAGCCTCAGGGCGTCGATGATGCCGGCTTCGTGCTGCATGTCGTGCCAGATGGAGCGCTGCAGGACGGCGGCGTCCTCGGCGGCGGCGTCGAGCTCGAGCAGCTCCACGCGGGCGCGCCCACGCAGGACCCGCAGCCGAGAGTCGCAACCCTGATCCGGGAAGTCGGCGAGCGCGCGCGTGGTCACGTCCGCCAGCTCCTGCCAGCGCGCCTGGGAGCAGAGCAGCTCCCCCAGCAGCTGCGCGGCCTCCTGCGAGCTGGCCAGCGCGGCCCGGCAGCTCCGCTCCGCGAGCTCGTGGAGCCCGCGCCGGAGGGCGATCTTCGCCCGGGTGACGAGCGCCACGGTGTGGTCCGGCTGCTCGCCGAGCATGCCGTCGACGACCTGCAGCGCGTCCTCGTCGCGGTCGTGCAGGGCGAGGAGCTCCGCGTGCAGGCCGCGAGCGTCCAGCGGATCTTCGCCGGCGGCGAGCCCGAACACCAGCCCGATGAAAGCGCCGCCGAGCCCCGGGCGTCCCGGCCGATCGCCCACGAGGACCTCGAACGGGAGCGAGCACCCCGCGTGCTGGATCTCCCAGCGGCGAAACGCCGCGCACTCGTCGGCGTAACGCTCGTGCAAGTACGGCACGACGCAGGACTCGACCAGCTCGCGCTCCCGCGTCTCCGCGTAGGCCTCGGCCTTCTCGCCGGGATCCATGCGCCAGCGATCGCCGCGGACGCGGAACATGTGATCGTAGTGGTGCGACAACTCGTGCACCAGCACGGCGAGCGTGCGGAGCTTGAGGTAGATGCCGAACGGCCCGGGGGCGCCCGGCTCGTGGACGAATGCGTGGAGCCGAATGCTGGCATCCGAGTGGATGTACAGGCCCGCGGGGGCCGGGCCATACACGCCCGGCAGGACCTTGATTCCGGGCCGCCCCGTCCACGGATCCACGGGCTGTTTGTCCGTCCGGCGCGGCTCGTCGCCGATACACAGGTGAATCGGCCCGAGCCCGTCCAGCGACCCAAACGGCATGCGCCGCAGGATCTCCCGGACGTCCGCCTCGGTCGCGGCGTGGTGGACGTAGGGCCCGCCGTCCTCGAGCAGCACCGGCGTCGTGTCGGGATCGACGAGCGGGGGCGGGGGACGCCTGTCACGCCTGCGCTGCTGCCGGGCTCGATCCTTGATCCATCGCTGCCGCCGGATGTTCTCGCGCACCTTGTTCGCCAGCTTCGAGCGGGCGCGGGCGTCGATGTCGTCGCGGGCGAGGATCCGTCGGAGCACGCCGTGGGTGTCGTGGATGCTGCGAGACACGAAGGCGCATTGTAAGCGACTCGAGCGGGGACGGTGGTGATGCGGCGAGTGAGCGCGACCCGAGGCGCGCAGCCGACGGGTGCTCTCGTCCCCGGTGCGCATCCTCGTCGCGCCGGGGCGGTGGTCGGGTTCGGCCCGGTGCGAGCCCGGGTGATCGCGCTGCGCTCAGAACAGGGTGTAGACGAACGGCGCCACGTAGGCGAGGCCGCCGGTGAGCCACAGCAGCACGCCGGCGAGCAGCAGGACGATGAGCAGCGGCGCGAGGACGAAGCGCGCGGGGTGGAGGAAGTGGAGGACGAGGCCGCCGATCGTGCGCAGTCGAGCGGCGAGGCGGCGCAGCAGGCCGGGGCGCGGCGGACGAACCACGGGGGCGGTCATGCGGTCCTCGCAATCGTGAGCGGCGCGGTCATGGGGTCCTCTCGATCAGGAGATCCTCGACGACGAGGGCGTCGACGCCGTGGCGCAGCCAGAAGGCCAGGGCATCCTCGGCGCCGGCGACGATCGGCTCGCCGGCGCCGTTGAGCGAGGTGTTGAGGACCACTGGGTCGTGGCCGAGAGCGGCCAGCTCGGTCAGCACCGCGTGCAGCTCGGGCGCGCGCGCGGCCTCGACGGTCTGCAGGCGGGCCGTGCCGTCGCGGTGGGTGACCGCGCCGAGGCGACCGCGGGCCGCGTCGCGCACGCGCGCGGTGGTGGTCATGAACGGGGTCATGTCGTCGGGCTCGGCGGTGAAAAAGTCACCTGTCCGTTCGGACAGGACGGCGGGGGCGAACGGGCGGAACGGCTCGCGCTCCTTGATCAGCCGGTTCATGCGCTCGCGGGTGGCGGGGTCGCGCGGGCAGGCGAGCAGCGAGCGCTGGCCGAGGGCGCGCGGGCCCCATTCGAAGCGGCCGCGGGCGTGGGCGACGATCTTGCCGGCGGCGACGAGGCGGGCGACGTCGGCGGCGGGGTCGTCGACGCGGCGGACGGGGAGGCCGAGCTCGCCGGCGACCTCGTGGGCCCGGGCGGCGTCGACGGGGAGGCCGAGAGCGGCGCTGCGCAGCGGGCCGGGGCGCGGATCGCCGCGGTCCTTCGCGGCCAGCAGGGCGGCCCCCAGCGCGCCGCCGGCGTCGCCCGCAGCCGGCTGGACGAACACGCGAGAGAAGCCGGCCTCGGCCTGCAGGCGGGCGTTGGCGAGGGCGTTGAGGGCGACGCCGCCGGCCAGGCACAGGTGGTCGGCGCCGGTCAGGGCGCGGGCCTTACGGGCGAGCGCGAGCAAGATGTCCTCGAGGACAGCTTGCAAGGTCGCGGCGACGTCGGCGTAGTGGCGGTCCTCTGCGCGCTCGAAGTCCCACGGACGCCCGGGCGGGCGGCGCGGGCCGAGCAGGCGCTCGAGCGCGGGGCCGAAGCCGAGGTCGGCGTCGCTCATGTGGGCGAAGCAGGCCAGGTCGAGCTCGTAGGCGCCGTCGCCGGTGAGGCGGACGATCTTGTCGAACTGCTGGCGCAGGCGCGGCTGGCCCCACGCGGCCAGGCCCATGACCTTGTACTCGCCCTCGTTGACTGCGAAGCCGAGGAAGGCGGTGAGGCCGGCGTAGAGGAGGCCGAGAGAGTGGGGGAAGTCGACGCTGGCGAGCAGCCGCAGGTCGTCGCCGCGGCCGTCCCAGATCGTGGTGGCGTGGGCCTCGCCGACGCCGTCGACGACGAGCACTGCGGCGTGCTCGTAGGGCGAGACCAGCAGGGCGCTGGCGGCGTGGCTGCGGTGGTGGTCGAAGCGGACCACGCGGTCGCGGGCGACACCTAGCCCTTCGGACAGGTGATCGAGGACCCAGATCTTGCTGCCGAGCTGGCCGGCGAGGGCGCGCGGGAAGGCCCGCCAGGTCCGCGGCAGGTGGCGCAGCAGGTGGACGAGGACGCGCTCGAGCTTGGCGAACGGTTCTTCGTAAAAAGCGACCGCGTCGAGGTCGCCGGGCTGCAGGCCGGCGTGCTGCAGGCAGGCGAAGGCGGCCGCCAGCGGCAGGCCGGGGTCGTTCTTGATCCGCGACAGCCGCTCCTCCTGGATCGCCGCGACCACCTCGCCGTCGACCACCAGCGCGGCGGCGGCGTCGTGGTAGTGGGCGGAGATGCCGAGGACGCGGGCCATGACGCGATCACTTCGGCGCGGGCAAGGCCTCGGCGGGCGCCTCGGCGCGCAGGCCGGGGCGGATCGGCCGGACCAGGCGCACGAGCAGGGCCAGCGGCGCGGCGAGGACGTAGAGCGCGAGCGTGAGGGCGAGATACACCCGCTCGGCGACGAACCGCCCGGCCCGCATCCAGCGGCGCCCGAGCTCCCAGCGGGCCACGCGGCGCAGCGCCCGGCGGGCCTCGACCTCGCCCGCGAGCGCGAACAGCAGCTCGCGGGTGTACTGCCCGTGCCGCCGCTCGTCGACCAGGATCGTCTCAAAGAGCACCGCGTCCTGATCGCGCGCCTGTCCCTTGAACCAGGTGACGTAGGCCTCGAACTGCCGCCGCGCCCGCTCCTCGCCGAAGTGGACGAAGGCGAGGAAGTCGCGCTCGCCGAGCAGCTCGAACAGCCGCTCGGAGTCGGCCCGCAGCGGCGGAAGCACGAACGGCCGCCCCGCCTCGCCGGCCAGCTTCGCCGCCCGCTTGGCGAACATCTGCGCGTGCCGGGCCTCGTCGTCGGCGTGGCGCAGATAGGCGGCCGCCCGCGCCGGCGAAGGCGTGCGCGCCGCCGCCAGCCGCAGGTCGAGCATGCTGCCCTGCTCGGCCAGCGCGAAGGCATAAAGCTTGCGCGCGCTGCGAGCCGGCCCGCGCCAGGCCAACGGGCTGAGCAGCCGCGCGAGCGCGCCGGTGACGTCGCGGCTCATCGGTGCCTCCTCGCGGCTGCCGGCTGGGGGCGCCGAGCCGATGATATGTCCCCGCAGGAGCGCCGAAGTCCGAGCCTCACAAGCACACGCCTCCGCCGTGCCAGGGCATGCAGCGTTGCCCGCCCTCGCACGGGTGATTCTCGTCGCAGGGCGTCCGGCAGCGGTTGCTCGCGAATGCCAGCACCTGCCCCTCGGGACACGTCGGCGCGAACAGCGGATCGTTCTGCACGCAGGCCAGGCGGGCCGCGCAGTCCTTGTCCTCGGCGTACTTCAGGGTGCACCCTGCGATCAGCGCCGGGTCGCCCCATAGATCGCTGCACACGCTCTTGCAGTCGGAGACGTCCTGCTCGTACTCGTCGAACAGCTTGCCCGGCGCGCACAGCTGCTCCTTGCGGGTCTGCGCATGGCAGGCGCACAGGCCCGCGATCGCTGCCTCCGCGGCCGCGTCGGCCGGCGGCATCGTCAGCTCCGCCTTGACGAATTCGCCGGCGAACTTCGGCTTGCCGTCCTCGCCCGTGGGCCAGCGGATCTGCAGGTCATGGACCTCCTTCTTCCAGTAGAAGCGGGCGGTCAGCGGCTCGCCGACGGTCAGCGGCGTCACCAGCGACAGGCTGTCCGTGGTCCGCATCGCCATCGTCGCCGGGGTCGCGCCCTCGCTGACCACCACCCCGCCGAAGCCCTCCCCGGCGGCGCGGCGGCGGCACTGCACGCGCAGCCACTCGCGCTCGATCTGGGTCGAGCAGCCGAGCGCGGTCGAGCCCACCACCTTGACCTCCGGCGCCGTGGTCCACTCCGTGGCCGTCGGCACGAACGAGCGCCCCGGCGGCAGGCCCGGCTGTGGCCCCTCCAGCGGCACCGCCAGCGGCGTCTCCAGGCGGTCGGCCAGCGCAGTCGCGAACGCCGCGTGGCCTTTCGCGGTCATGTGGATGTCGTGGTCGAGGAAGGCCCCGGGCTGGGCCGAGCGCAGCGCCGCCGTGACCTCGACCGCGCGCAGGCCGAGCGCGGTGGCGTCGGCGACCAGATCATCGAGCAGGATCAGCGAGTCCTGCATGTCGGGCGCGTCGCTCACGTCGTATTTGGCCCACTCGCCGGGGTCGACCTGCACGTCGATCGGCAGGGCGACGACCACCAGCTCCGCGCCGTACTCGTCGCACATCGCCTTGAACTGCTGCAGGTAGTCGTGGAAGCGCGACGGCGGGCGGCCCGCGGGCGGCACGCCGGCGGCGATCTCCTTGCGCAGGCGCTGCTGCTCGGCGACCAGGTCGGCCTCGGCCTTGACCAGGTCCTTGAGCTCGCTCTTGCCGGCCTTCTCTTCCTTCTTGAGCTGCGCCGCGAGGTGGTCGTTGCGCAGCTTCGCGGCCTGGCGGATGAGGCTCGCGGTGACTTGCAGCGAGCGGCTCGACTCGCCGTAGTCCTCGCGGACGATGTCGCCGGGCTTGCCGCGGGCGACCTCGAGCTGGAAGTTGCCGACCTTCCCGTCCTCGCTGGCGGCGGCGAGCTTGCGGTCGATGGTCACGCGCTGGTCGGCGATCTGCTTGTCGACCGCGTCGAGGCGGGCGCGCGAGCCGGTGAGCGCGGTGACTGCGGTCTGGTGCTCGGCGTCGGCGGCGGCGCGGGCCGAGCGGCTGGCGAGGACGAGGTCGTCGAGGCCGCCCTCGGAGGGCGTGCCGGCGTCGACGGGGCTGCCGAGCTCGGAGTCCTCGGGGATCTCCACGGTCCCGCGCGCGTGCAGCCAGCGGCGCAGCGTGTAGAACGCGTGCGACTTGGAGAACAGCCACTTGCGGCCCGGGAACTGCGTGACCTGTGTCGGCGCGGTCTCGCTGCGCACCGCCCAGCCGTCCCATACCGCGTGGCGCTCGTGGTTGGGGCGATCGATCTCGAACGGATCGTTCACGAAGTTGAGGACCACCACCACGGTCTTCGAGCGGCGCTCGGCCAGCAGCTCGCGCGCGACCGCGAGGTACTCCATCGGCCCGTAGGTCGGCACGCCCGCGTTGATGACCGGGCGGCCGCTGAGCTGGGCCAGCTGGGCCGAGAACGTGCGGTCGTCGTCGACCCCGAGGCCGAACACCTGCGAGTCGCCGACCACGATCACCTCGTCGCCGCCGGGCGCCGGCCACTCGTCGCCGCGGTAGCCGCGGCTGTTGACGTGGATCGTCGACGACGGGTTCGGCTTCAGCTGGAACTCCATCGTCGCGCCCGGCTCGAGGCGGACGCCGAGCTCGGGGTCGGCGACGTAGAAGTTGACGTGGGGGAACGCGCCGCCGTTGCGCACCGAGAAGGCGACCTCGGTCAGCGCGAGGCCGAGGCCGAGGCCGAACAGCAGCTGGAAGGTGATCGACAGGGCCCGCAGCCCGCGGCGGCGCGGCGTGGGGCTGGGGGGTTCGGCTTGCTGGGCCATCGTCGCCTCGCTCGGCCCGCGGAGTACGGGCGGTCACGGTGAGGGTATTCCGGATCGCCGGCGAAGGGGTAATCCCGCCGCAAAACGCGCGGAAACGGCCACCCGGCGCGCGCGGACGCCCGAGCCCGCCGGTTCGGTCCGCCGGCTGGCGCGGCCCGGCTCGCCGCGCGCGAGTCGAGATGTCCAAGAAGACATGTTCATCAGGACATGGCGAAAGGGGAATGTCCTCCAAGGCATGTGGGAAAGATCCGCAGGTGAGGGTGATGCGGATCAGGTGCGACACCGAGGCGCGTCGACGTGATGAATCGCGGCGGCGGTCACGCGACGCGAGAGGGATCGCAAGCTCGCGCTGCAGCGCGCCGCCAAAACGTCACGTGGCTGCGCGGGGGTGACGTGCTAACCCTCGCCGCATGCAGCGTTCTTGGCATGTACATAGAAGTTTCACGGCCCTCGCGCTCGGCGGGGCGTTGATGTTCGGTTGCGGCGACGATGGCGGCGCGACCGAGGGGGCGACCACGAGCACTTCGACGACCGAGGGGGCGACGACGGACGGCCCGACGACGACTGCGACGACGACGACGACGGGGACGACCGAGCCGACCACCGGCGCGCCGACGAGCGGCGAGACGAGCGACAGCACGACCGGGTCGGAGACTGATTCGCGGGTGGCCGACTGTCTGCGGATCAACGCCTGCGAGGCCGACGGCGGCACGCCGATGGGGCTGCAGGCCTGCCTGGCGCACGCGCTCGACCTGCCGTGGAAGTGGGCGTCGACCGGTTCGATGCTGCTGTCGATCGAGGCGATGAATTGCAAGCTGGCCGCGCCCGACTGCGAGACGGTGCGGGCCTGCACGCCGCCCGCCGAGGCGCACGCGGGCGCCTGCATGGAGAAGCCGGGCGAGAGCTTGTGCGTCGGCGACGAGTGGGTCCTGTGCGACTTCGAGGGCGGGCCGATCGCGGCGATGGACTGCGCGGCGGCGGGGCAGCAGTGCGGGACCCAGATCTGGGCCGGCTGCGGGCTCGAGACGTGCGAGTACGGGGTGACCGAGTCGACGTGCGACCCGGACGACCCGGGCGTGCTGATCGAGTGCAACCCGGACGGGTTCCTCGAGCGGGTCGACTGCCGCACCCAGAACAACTTCGTGTTCATCAACGGCATGGACGGCGAGAAGCGCTTCACGATCGCCGGCGAGACCTGCGGCTTCGACCCGATGCGCAACGCGAACGCGTGCATCGGCACCGGCGAGCCGTGCGACTTCTTCTCGCAGGAGTGCGACGGCGACGTGCTCGAGACGTGCGCCGGCGGCAAGCTGAGCCGCCGCGACTGCTCGATGGTCGAGCCGCTCGGCCAGGGCTGCGGCTACTTGCAGTCGGGGCCGTTCGCCGGCGGGGCCTCGTGCGGCCTCGTCAACACGCAGTGCGCGCTCGATGCCCCCGAGAGCTGCGACGGCGCGACGATCTCGTTCTGCGACTGGGACCAGCAGGGCACGATCGACTGCGTGGCCGAGGGCTACTCCGGCTGCGCGACGGCGGACTACGCCGGCCGCACGGTCGCCTACTGCACCCCGTGATGCAGGTCCCGCGCGGGCGGCGTCGGCCCGCGCGGGTGACCTGGCGCTCGCAGCGACCGGGGGCCGCAGGGCCGGCGCGGCCGCGTCGAGGCATCGACGGCGTGCCCGGCAGCGGCGCGACCTCGTGCTCGACGGGCCCCGGGGCCGACGAGCGCGAGGGGGCCTCGGCACCCGGTTCACCGGCGCTTCGGAGTAGAGCTTCCGCGCGCAAGACCACGGTTCCGGCGGGGACCGGAGTCACTGTCAGATGTCCCTCGGGACATGTACCGGGCCGGGGCGACGGCGAATGCTCCAGGACCAGCCGAGGCCTCGCCGGAGGCGCCGGGCGCGCTTGCGAGGGGCCAGGGCGCTTGGTAGAAGCGCCGCCGATGTCCCCCGCGTCCCTGTCTCGTCCCCTCGTCGGTTTGGTCTCGTCCGTGCTCCTGCTCGTCGGCTGCGGCGACAACAAGGACCCGCTCGACACGATCGGCAACATCACTGTGTCGGCCGGCCCGACCAGCAACCCGAGCGGCAACCCGAGCGGCAACCCGAGCGGCGGCGACCCCACCGGCGACCCGACCGAGGGCGGCACGGAGAGCGCGAGCGCGACCGAGACCGGCGGCCCGACGGAGGGCACCACCAGCAGCGGCGGGCAGTACGGCGACTGTCCGCAGTACATCCTGTGCATGGTGGCGATCAACCCGGACTCGGCGTCCGAGGTCGAGATGGCCTACGGGCCCGAGGGCACCTGCTGGACGACGCCCGAGCTGACCGAGGAGTGCCTGGCGGCCTGTACCTCGGCGCTCGCCAACTTCGGGGCGCTGTTCCCCGACGAGCCGGCGTGCCTGGGCGGCGGGTCGACGTCGACCACCGACGTCAGCACCACCGGGCCGCTGACCACCACCGAGTGGCCGGGCACCTCCGACCCGAGCACGACCTTCGACACGACCGAGTCGGAGACCTCCGGCGGGGAGCACGGCAACTGCGGCTGGGACGCCGGCAACATGTACTACGGCTGCGGCGGCGCCGGCCCCGACCCGGAGGGCCTGAACCCGATCGACTGCCCGCCCGACGTCGCGGTCGGCGACGCCTGCAGCCCGGAGACGCCGGTCAACGGCATCGGCTGCTGCATGCCGAACGGTGACAACTACTATTGCGGTCGGGACAACCTGGTCTACATGGACTCCTGCGGCTGAGCAGGCGAGCGAGCGGGCACCTCGGCCAGGAGCGCCGCTGCTCGTGGGGGCTCGCCAGGGCCGAGGTCCCGAGGGGGACAGACGTCCAGCTCATGGGACATGCCCCCTGGGACAGGTTCTTCGGGACATGTCATTCAAGACATGTCCGAGCAGACATTGATAGGAGACGAGCGATGCCCGGCTGCCGCACGCCTGCCGGTCGCTCGCTCGTTCGCGCTCAGGCGGCCAGGCCGGCGGCGTCGCGCAGGCGGCGGGCGAACAGCTGGGCCATGCGGGCGGCGTGGTCGGGCCCCGGCCAGCCGAGCTCGCGCGGGGTGGCCGCGGCGGCGCGGCGCGAGTTGGCGGGCAGGTCGAGCAGCGCGCGGGCCTGCAGCGCGGCGACGGCGGTCTGCTGCGCGGGCGTCAGGCGGTCCCACAGCCAGGCGTGGAGGTCCCAGGCGAGCTGGCCGTGGCGCAGCTCGTCGGCGGCGATGCGCGTGAACAGGACGCGCAGCTCGAGCGAGCGGGCGTGGGCGGCCTGGTGGGCGGCGACGACCGCGGCGAACGCCTCGGACACGCAGCCCTCGACGGCGTTGTGGCAGGCGACGGCGAACAGGTCGTCGACGGGCGGGTCGGCGCGCGGGAGCGGGACCTCGGCGCCGTCGCGGCGAGCCAGCGCCTCGAGGGCGTTCGCGTGGCGGACCTCGTCGGCGGCGGCGTCGCGGCAGCGGGCGGCCAGGCCGGCGGGGGCGCCGCGGCCGGTCAGCCACTCTGCCAGCTCGCGGAACGCTGTCACTGCGGCGCGCTCGAGGTGGGCATGGACCGCGAACCAGTCGGCCCGCGACTGGACGGCGATGTCGGCCTCCTGGTGGCCCTGCGGCCGGCGGCCGGTGCAGAACTGGTGCAGCGTATACGTGGCCGTGCAGGTGACTGTGATTTGTTCGACGCCCTCGGCCCACGGGCGCTCGGGAGCGTCCGCGGGGCCGACCGCGTCGCACGTCTCGACGTCGTCGAGCTCCTCGCCGGCGACGACCCGGCAGGCGGCCTCGCAGCGGTCGGCGTCGCTCTTGCCGTCCTCGCGCGCGTTCTTGAGGTCCGGGCCCTTCACGACGCCCTCGAACTTCCCGGTCTCTTTGGAGTCGGCATCGGGGCAGCCGCAGCCGGCCGCTTCGAGGGCGAGCACGGCGGTGGCGATGGCGCTGAGACGGACGTGAGGACGACGAGCTATGATCATGACGAACCTATCATCCGGACGATAGCGGAACCCAACGCCGCGAATGTGCGGCGGTCCACTACTTGAGCCGGACGATCGGGATCGTCAAGCGCGGGCGCCCTGTAATCGGCTTACGCCCGCATTCCTGGAGCCTCGTGGCCGCTCTGGGCCACGTACTCGCTGTAACCCCCGCCGTACACCCGCGGCTCGCCGGCGCCGAGCTCCAGGACCCGGTTCGACAGCGCGGCCAGGAAGCGGCGGTCGTGCGAGACGAACACGATCGTGCCCTCGAAGCTGGACAGCGCGCCGACGAGCATGTCCTTGGTCGCCATGTCGAGATGGTTGGTCGGCTCGTCGAGCACCAGCAGGTTCGGCGGATCGTAGAGCATGCGCGCCAGGACGACGCGGGCCTTCTCGCCGCCGGAGAGGATCCGGACCGGCTTGTCGGCGTCCTCGCCGGAGAAGCCGAAGGCGCCCGCCAGCGCCTTGAGCTGGCCGATCGAGGCCAGCGGGAAGGCGGCCATCAGCGAGTCGATGACCGTACCTGTCCCTTCGAGCAGGTCCATGGCGTGCTGGGCGAAGTAGCCCAGCTTGACCGCGGCGCCGATCGTGACATCACCGCGGTCGGGCTGGGTCTGGCCGGCGATCAGCTTGAGCAGGGTCGACTTGCCGGCCCCGTTCTCGCCCATGATGCACCACCGCTCCTTGCGGCGGATCATCAGGTCGAAGCCGGCGTAGATGATCTTCTTGCCGTAGGCCTTGTGGACCCCGCTGATCTTGACGACGTCGTTGCCGCTGCGCGGGGCGACGCGGAAGTCGAACGACAGGACCTTTCGCCGCCGCGGGGGCTCGAGCTTCTCGATCTTGTCGAGCTTCTTGACCCGCGACTGCACCTGCGCGGCCCGCCCGGCCTGGGCCTTGAACCGCTCGATGAAGCGGATCTCCTTGGCCAGCATGGCCTGCTGGCGCTCGTACTGGGCCTGCTGCTGGGCCTCGCCGAGGGCCCGCTGCTGCTCGTAGAAGTCGAAGTTGCCGCCGTAGGTGGTGAGCTCGCCGCCGTCGATCTCGAGGATCTTGGTGACGATCCGGTTGAGGAACTCGCGGTCGTGGCTGGTCATGACCAGCGCGCCCTGGAAGTCCTTCAAGTATCCCTCGAGCCACAGGATCGACTCGAGGTCGAGGTGGTTGGTCGGCTCGTCGAGCAGCAGCACGTCGGGGCGCATGAGCAAGATCCGCGCGAGCGCGACGCGCATCTTCCACCCGCCCGAGAGCTTGCCGACGTCGCCGTCCATCATGTCCTGGTCGAAGCCGAGGCCGGCGAGGATCTCGCGCGCGCGGGAGTCGAGGCCGTAGCCGCCGAGCTCCTCGAAGCGGGCCTGGACCTCGCCGAAGCGGGTGACGAGGGCGTCGAGCTCGTCCATGCGCGCGGGGTCGGCGAGCGCCAGCTCGAGCGCGGCCAGCTCGGCGGCGACCGCCGCGACCGGGCCGGCGCCGTCCATGGTCTCGGCGACGACGCTGCGCCCGGCCATCTCGCCGACGTCCTGGCTGAAGTAGCCGAGCGAGATGTTCTTCTCGACCCGCACCTGGCCCTCGTCGGGGCTCTCGGTCTGCATGACCATGCGAAAGATGGTGGTCTTGCCGGCGCCGTTGGGCCCGACCAGCCCGACCTTCTCGCCGCGGAACACTGTGGCGGAGGCCTCGACGAACAGCAGCTGGCTGCCGTGCTGCTTGGAGATGGCGTCGATGTGGATCACGGGCGCGGAGACTACATGAGCCGCGGCGAGGAGGCCTCGCGCGGGCCGTGCGGTGATGCACGGCGTGAACGGCGCGAGACCGCGAGGGCGGCGGAGATGGCGAATTCGCGGCCCTGGAGCCTGTCCGCGGGCGACTTCCACGGCGCGGTCAGGTGTACATCTCGACCTCCTCGAGGGTGGCCCGCAGAGCCGCGAGCTCCTCGGGGCTGGCCCCGAGCCTGGCGGCCATGTCGAGCTCCGGCGCGAGCCGGTCGGCGCCGGGGTCGCGGTTGTAGTAGGCGCTCAGGATCTTTTCGGGCGAGCCGAACGGGCCGGCGGAGTCGTGCGCGCGCGTGACGGCGCGGGCGTGGGCGTCGCGGTAGCTGTGCCGCACCTCGGCCGGGACGCGCGGGTCGGCCAGCGCCTGCCGCAAGGCGTCGACCTCGGTGCACAGCCGCAGCAGCAGCTCGACGACGGCCTGGTGACCGGCGTCGATCCGCATGGGGGCGACGAGGTCGCGGAAACAGCTGAAGGAGGTGCGGTCGGACATGCAAACCAGGATGCGGCCGCGGCGGGGGGACGTCGAGAGGGGAGCAGCGAGAGCGAAGAGCGGGGGCGGCGGAGGCGGAGGCGGACGATGCCTGGCCGAAAGGACATGCGGCACGGGCGACGCGGGCGAGCGAATGCGACGCCTGGCTGAAGAGACATGCGGTGCGCGAGGGTCGGCATGTCCGAAGAGACATGTCCGCCGCGTGCGCCTGCCGGGCCTCAGCGCTGGGCTTCGAAGCGGGCGATCACGCGGGCGAGCTCGTCGCGCAGGCACTCGATGCACTCGAAGCGCATGAAGCCGACGCGACAGTCGCCGGGCGGGGTGGCGGCGATCCGCTGCAGGCCAGGCAAGGCGCGGGTGTCGCCGGACTCGCGGAGCTTGTCGAGGATCGGCCGCTTGTCCTCGCAGTCGGTGACCTGCTCGAACCAGGCGAGGTTGCGCAGGTACTCGGGGATGGCAGGCTTGTCCTCGGGCGGGGCGAGGGCGATCGCAGTGCCGGCGCGCTCGCGGGCGCGGGCGTCGTCGCTGGTCAGCAGGGTCCGCGCGTGCTCGGCGTAGAGCTCCGGGACCTCGGCGACGAGCTCGGCGATGGCGCTGCGACCGGTGTGCCGCGGCCGCGGGTCGTCGGCCGCGGCGATGTCGTTGGCCGGCGCGTCCGCGGGGCCCGCAACGGGCTCGCTCGCGGAGCTGTCCTTTCGGCCAGACAGGGCGACCGCGACGACGATGGTGATCACGACCAGCACGAGACCGACGAGCCCGCCGATCCAGACGACCCGAGGGATCGCGGTGGCGCTGCCGGCCGGCTCGGAGCGAGTGTCGGCGCGGCTCGAGGCGGCCGCGAGGGTGGGGCCGGAGATCGACGTGGCCGGGTGCGCGGTCGAGGCGGCGGGCGTGTCGGTCGGAGGTCGAACGATCGGGTGAGAGGCCGATCCTGCAGCGGCATTGGAAGCGTGATCGGTAGGTCGCGCGTCGGCGGGTCCGGAGGCGGTCGGCGCGGAGGCGGAGCCGGGCATGACCACGGAGAGCCGGGCGAACGGGACCGCGGCCACGACCTCGGCGACGGATGGGGTCTTTTCGGGAGCCGGGCCGGGCCGCGCGACGGAGCCGGGAGCCGCGGCAGCGCCGGGACGCGCGGGTGAGCCGGGGCGGGCGGCGGAGCGGGGGACGGAAGCAGCGGGGGCCGCGGGAGTCGCGGGAGCGACTTGCGAGACGGAAGCAGCGGGAGCCGTCGGAGTGACTTGCGAGAGGGAAGCCGCGGGAGCGGACGCGGCTACAGGAGCCGCGGGCGTGGGCGCTGCAGCAGCGCTCGCGCTGTTGCTCGCGGTGGCATTGTTCGAAGTTGCGGCAGGGGCAGGCAGCGCAGCGGGGCCGGCGGCGGCGAGGATGAGGTGGACCTCGGCGCTGAGGGCCAGCTTGCGCAGCTCGTCACGTACTGCGACGGCCGTCGCCGGTCGCTCCTCGGGCTTGCGCGCGAGCAGCTGGGCGACGAGGTTCGCCAGCGGCTGCGGGACCTCGAGGCGGGTCGCGCCGCGCAGGTGCGGGGCTGGCTGGGACAGCTGCGCTGCGAACAGGTCGGTGAGCGACTCGGCGTCCCACAGGTAGCGGCCGGTGCAGGCCTCCCACAGGATGACGCCGAGCGCGTAGAGGTCGGCGCGGACGTCGACCTTCTCGCCGACGGCCTGCTCGGGCGCCATGTACCCGGGCGTGCCGACGACCGCGCCCATGCGGGTGATCGGCAGGCTGATATCGGCGATCGTGCCGGTGCCCTCGCCGCCGGAGACGCGGGCGATGCCGAAGTCGAGGACGCGCGCGTGGAACTCGTCGCCCTCGCGCGGCTCGAGCAGGATGTTGTCGGGCTTGAGGTCGCGATGGATGATGCCGAGGCCGTGCGCGGCCGCGAGGGCGTCGGCGATCTGCGCGCCGAGCTTGCACGCCTGCTGCCACGTCAGCGGGCCCTGCTCGATCCGCTTCGTCAGGCTGTGGCCGCGCACCAGCTGGATCACCAGGTAGGCGCCGCCCTCGGGCAAATGGCCGTAGTCGATCGCGCTGACGACGTGCGGGTGATCGAGCCGCGCGGTCGCCAGGGCCTCGCGGGTGAACCTCGCCTCGGCTTGGCTGTTCGCGGCGAACTGGGCCCGGATCGTCTTGAGGGCGACGTGCTTGTGCAGCTTGAGGTGCTCGGCGACGTATACGGCCCCCATGCCGCCCTCGCCGAGCAGCTCGACGATCCGGTAGCGACCGTCGATGATCCGACCGATCCACCGGACCGGCCGGTCCTCGCGCGGCGGCAGGGTGTCTGGGTGCGTCTTCGAGATGCCCCGACACTACACCGGGCGCGGTCGCGATTGGCTGCCGTCTGCAGACGTGCCATCCTCGGGGAATGCAGCGAACCTGGCTTATTGGGGTGGTGATGCTCGCCTGCGAGCAGAAGGCCGGCGATCCGCAGGGGGAGACCGAGACGGCGGCGTCGACCGCGACCGACGCGACCGGCGCGCCAGACCCGACCGGCGGTTCAGGTACGGACGGTCAGTCGAGCACGAGCGACTCGTCGGGCGCGCCGGAGCCGACGACGGGCGGCACGACGTCGACGTCGAGCGGGTCCGAGCCGACGACGACCGGCGTCGACAGCTCCGAACCGCCCGGCGACCCGGCGCAGGTATGCCAGCGCTTCTGCGACCGCTTGACGGCCTGCGAGCTCGACGGCCTGTTCGACGGCTGCCCGTGCGCGCCGGAGCAGGTCGAGGGCGTGCAGTGTCTGCAGCGCTGGGGGCTGACCGCCGAGTGCTTCGAGATCGACAATTGCGAGTCGCTGGCGTCGTGGATGTCGCCGTGCTGGAACGACTTCTACGCGACCCAGGACTGGTGCCTGTACGGCGACGACGGCTGCGAGGTGTTCGGCGAGGTCGGCGAGCACGTGCCGGAGGGCGGCTGCGCCTACACTGACCACTGCGTCGAGAAGCCGAGCCGGCGCGTGGTCTGCGACGCGAACACGTGCACCTGCGAGGTCGACGGCGTGGCGACCGCGACGTGCCCGGAGAACGGGCTCTGCCGCGGCGCGATCACGCCGGACGAGCACATCGACGCCTGCTGCGGCCGCTGAGCGGGTTGCGAGGTCGCGCGGGGTCCCGTAGCTTTGCGGCATGCTGAGCCGTCGCGCGCTGCTCGGGGTCGCCAGCGGGCTGATGGTCGGCTGTCGCAAAGGACAGGTCGATGCCGCCGACGGGCCGCGCCGGGCCGCGGCGGCAGCACCGATTGCGACGCCCGCGGCGCCGATGGCGACGACCGCGGCGACGCCGACGACCTCGACGGAGGAGACGACCATGCTGACGCGCGCTCACCCTCGCACGCACGAGGCCCTGCCGGTGATCGGCATGGGCACCTGGCAGACCTTCGACGTCGGGCGCGACGCGGGCGAGCGGGCGCCGCTGCGCGAGGTGCTGGCGCAGTTCGCCGCCGCGGGCGGGCGAGTGATCGACAGCTCGCCGATGTACGGCCGGGCCGAGGCGGTCGCGGGCGACCTGGTCGCCGAGACAGGTGCGCCGGCGCAGCCGTTCTGGGCGACGAAGGTGTGGACGCGCGGCCGAGCGGAGGGCGCGGCGCAGATCGATCAATCCATGCGCCTGCTGCGGGCGGAGCGGCTGGACCTGCTGCAGGTCCACAACCTGCTCGACTTCGACACCCACATCGCCACGCTCCGGCGCCTGCGCGACGCGGGGCGGGTGCGCTACCTGGGGATCACGCACTACACCCATTCGGGGCTCGACGAGCTCGAGCGGGTGCTCCGGCGCGAACCGCTGGACTTCGTGCAGCTGCCCTACTCGGCAGCGACGCGCGCGGCCGAGCAACGGCTGCTGCCGACCGCGGCCGAGCTCGGGGTGGCGGTGCTGGTGATGCGCCCGTTCGACGGCGGTTCGCTGTTCGAGCGCGTGAAGGGTCAGCCGCTGCCGGCGTGGGCGGCCGACCTCGATTGCACGAGCTTCGGTCAGCTCTTTTTAAAGTTTATCCTCGGGCACCCTGCGGTGCATTGCCCGCTGCCGGCCACGAGCTCGCCGAAGCACATGGCCGACAACGTGCGCGCCGGCTTCGGCCGCCTGCCCGACGCGGCGGAGCGCGAGAAGATCGCGGCGCTGGTGGCAGGGTGAGCGGCGTTTCGTAGTGGCCGACACCGAGCTGCTGAAGCCGTTCAAGGCCGGGCGCGGCAAGGACAGCTACGACATCGTCTGAGCGGCGGACTCGGCGAAGTTCCATGCGCGCGGCAGCTCGGCGTCGCAGGCGGCGCAGAAGAACCAGTCGTCCTTGACGAGGTTGATCTGGGCGCAGGCGGGGCAGCGACGGAACACGAAGGCGCGGGTGAAGGTTGTCGGCGCGGCGAGGCCGGCGGCGGTCAGGGCGGCGGCCACGGCCGGCCAGCAGTCGGGGTCGGGGCAATAACCTGTCGATTGATTGCTGACCTCGCGGACGACGACGCGCCGATCGGCGGCGCGAGCGATGCTGATCTCGCCGGCCGCGAGCACGGCCTGGCCTCCCGCACAGTCGATGTGCTCGGAGCGGCGCGCGGCGAGGCGCAGGCGGCCCTGGAGGTCGACGACGTAGGTGGCGCACTCGCCGGCGGCCTCCGGGTGGGCGGAGAGCCAGCGCTCGAGATCGTCGCCGCTGGCGATCACCACCCCGGGCTCGCCGCGCTCGCGGTCGCGGATCGCCGGCGGGCCGACGTAGGCGTAGCGGGTCAGCGCGGGGCCGTCGGACATGGCGCGCGGTGTCTCAATAGAAGGACATGATTGTTCGGGCATGTTCGAGAAGACATGTCGAAGCGGTCATGTCACGGGGTCGCGGGCGCTGAACACGCGGAGGCGCGACTCGGGCGGCAGCTCGGCGAGCGGGTCGTCGTCTTCGATCGTTACGCCGTCGGGCCCGGTGGCGCGGACGATCTTGGTGCGGAACACCCCGCTGGCGAGGCCGAGCAAGCTGGCGAGGTGGCGCTTTTTTAAAAAGACGCGATCGAGGCGGTCGCCCCACTGCAGCTCCAGCGGGAGCTCGGGGTAGTGGGAGGCGGCGAGCTTGCCGGTCAGCTCGAAGCGGGCGCCGCGGTCGGCCAGGGCGAGGGCGACCCGGGCGATGTTGTGACAGTCGTCGATGCCGCGGTGGTGGGTGCCCTGCAGCTCGAGGCCGAGCGCCTGCAGCATGGCCGGCATGCCGGTGGTCTTGGCCTTCTTCAGGACGTCGAGGAAGATCTTCTTGATGTTGATCCACCGGCGGTAGGCGCGCGGCAGGCTGCCGATCGAGATGCCCGCGGCGGCGCACTGGACCGGCAGCATGGTCTGCAGGTCCCAGTCGCCGCAGGTGACGAGGGCGAACCGCTCGCGGCCTTTGCTGTCGAAGAGGCCATGTCCTTCGAGCCAGGTACGGTGGGCGGCCAGGACGTCGGCGAACACCGGGGCGCCGTCGACGTCCTGCTGGCGAATGGTGGTGAGCTCGGTGCAGAAGGCGCTGAGGGTCGGGTGATGCACCGGGCGGACGAAGGTGCTGAAGCTGTCGACGACCTCGAGATCGCGCAGCGAGACCAGCACTGAGGGGAACTCGATCACCTCCTGCGGGCTCGGCGGGTTGCTCGAGTCACAGGTGGCCTCGAAGTCGAGCACGACGACGCGGTCGAACGCGGCGGGCATGGCGGGCGGCGATGGTGGCACAGGTCGCGCGCGCTGACGAGGCGGGCGGCGTCGGTCCCTCGCCTGCCCCAGGGGCAGCTGCCCCTGGGGCAGCCGCTCCGCCGCTGTCGGCGGCCGAGCGGGCGAGCGGGGCATTTTCGTCGCCGGCGGGCGCGGGCGAGTGCCCCTGCGGCAGCGTCCTTGGCCGCTCGCGGCGGGATCTCCACGGGTGCGCGCAAGTCCCTGAAATGGATGCATTTCGTTCGAGCGTGCCTGGCGTCCCCGTGTTTGCAGAGCGACGGGCACGAACCGCGGACGAGAGCGCCCGGTCGCGCGTCGATCCGCGACGAATCACAGCAGCAACCCGAGAGGTATCCCCGTCATGCAAACATCCATCGATTACCGCACGATCCTGTTTTCCTTCGCCGCGCTGGCGGCTCCGATCGCGCTGAGCTCGGCGTGTGACAGCGGCTCCGACGACGGCGAGGCCCAGGCCCAGCCGGCGCCGGAGCTCGAGCAGCCGGCGGAAGAGGCGAAGCTCCCGCCGATCCGCGACGGCGAGGCGCGCTTGGGCGAGGGGGTCACCAAGGTCGCCCAGGTCGACGTGCAGGGCACCCGGCTCATGTTCCTGAGCCTGGACTTGCCGGGCATGGAGAAGCCCTCGCTCGAGCTGCTCGAGGCCGGCACCCTCGGATCGGTCAGCATCGGCATCGAGCCGGCGTTCGCGACCGGTTCGATGCTCGACCTGTTCCTCGCGGTCACCGAGCCGGAGGTGGCCGTCCCGGAGGCGCTGCTCGGCGAGCCGAACCACGCCCTCGGCGAGCGCGGGTGGTTCCTCAAGAACCTCGCCGAGAGCAAGTACGTGCTGCCCCGCGTGAACCTCTGCAACGACTCGGAGTTCATCGACGCCGTCCACGACTATCTGCCGGCCATCGACGGCGACGAAAACTTCATCTTCGGCATGGAGGTTGGCGAGAGCGGCGGGTGGATCGCGCCGCAGAACGATCCGATCGACTTCGGCATCGCCTGCTCGGGCTACTGCCCCGACCAGTATCACGCGTACATGTACAACTCGTACGACTGGCCGTCCGAGCCCGACAACGTCGACGCCGCCAAGTCCGGGATCGTGATCTGCACTCTGGGCGACCACCCGGACATCACGACCTCTCCCAGCAATCAGACGTACTATCACGTGGGCCCGGACATCCAGTTCTGGCACCGGGCCGAGAACAACGCCTCGGTGAGCCTGCTGTTCAGCGAGGACATCTCCGAGGCGGCGTGGTACCGCCTCGGCAAGGTCGGGAACTCGGTCGACTACAAGAACTTCGACCGCAAGATCAAGATCGTGAACGCCGTGGAGGGCGACATCTACGACATCGGCCACGTGTGGGAGGATCACGGCTGGTGATGCTCCGCTCGCAGCACCCGTGAATGACGCGTTGCTGTGGACCGCGCCCGGGCGGCGCGGTTCACAGCATGTATTCGTCGGTCATCAGGCAGAACATCGGGTCGCCGGGTTGACCGATCTGCGGCAGCAGGCGGCACTCGTAGCCCTCGCGCGGGCAATCGCTGTCGTCGGTACATTCGACGGCGCAGGCCTCGAAGTAGCCGGAGGCGCCGATGCACAGGGCATCGGGGGCGCAGGCGGGGTCGTCGGCCTCGTAGAAGGTCATGGCGTCGGGCAGGGTGCACTCCTTGGTGCAGTAGCCGCCCGGCAGCGAATAGAGCATCAGGATGTCGGTGAGGCACACGCCCTTGTCGCCGAGGATCGCCGAGCACTCGTCGTCGGACTGACAGGCGTGGCCCCATTCGCCCATCAGGCCCGGGTCCGGCTCGCCGGTGGTGCCTGTGGTGCCGGTGGCCTCGCTGGTGGAGGTCGCAGTCGCTGGTTCGCCGGTGGTCGCGGGCTCGCCGGTGGTGGTGGTCGTGTCGACTGCGCCGGTGGTGGTGGTGGTCGTGTCGACCGTGGTGGTGCCAATGGTGGCACCCGGACCGGTCGGCAGGGTCGGCTCGGTGGTGGTGCTGGTGGTGCCGCCCGTGGTGGTGGTCTCGGCGGTGGTGTCGCCCTGCTTGTAGACGGGCGGACAGCCGGTCAGCATGATTGCGAGCAGGGACAGGCGGCGCGACGAGCGGGCGAGCGGCGACATGGTCCTTCCATTTTACCGCGCGGCGCGGCCGGCCCTCAAGCAGCCGCGAGGCCGGTTCACGCGGGGTCGGGCGGGTCGCGGCGCGTATTCGAGGTGTCGGGCGGCGGCGGCATGCGGCCGGCAGCGCGCAGGCTGCTGACTTTCTTGAGCACGTCGAACCAGAACGGGGCGCCGAGCGAGGCGGCGAGGCCGGTCAGCAGCAGGCCGAGGACCTTGTTGACCCACCACCACCCGTTCTGCTGCGGCGGGTTGTCCTCCCAGCCGACGGGGATGCCCAACTGATTGATGGTACTGATGTCGGTCTGCAACTGCCGCAAGGCGCCGGCGGTGGCCGACGGCGCGGTCTCGGCGGCGGGGGTCGGCAGGGGCGTTTTGGCGTCGGTGGACGGCGGGGCGGCCGGGGTGAGGTGCGCGGGCGGGGTCTCCTGCTTGACGGCCTCGGTGGCCTGGGCGATGAGCGAGGCGCGGAGCACCGGGTCGTTGGCCAGGGAGCGGGTGATCCGGATGGCGTCGAGGTTGAGGGCGGCGACGAAGAAGACCGCGAGCAAAGTGCTCCACAGCTGGGCGCGCCGGCGGTAGACCTCGCTGACGCGGCCCATGCCGGCGTTGAACCAGGCCTCGACGTCGTGCTGCAGGACGGTGAGCTTGTTGACCGCGGTCCGCGTGTCGAGCTCGACGTGATTGACGAAGGTGAGCAGGGTGTCGGTGACGCGATTGCCGAGCTCGCCGCGCTTCGACTCGATCTGCGCCCGCATCTCGGCGAGGTTGCCTGCCACCAATTGGCCGGTGCCGTCGGCCGGCCGCAAGGCGATGTCGAGCAGCGCCATGGCGAACATCCGCGGCGGGATGTACGAGGGAGCCTTGCTGTCGCCGCCGGTGGCGGCGTCGCGGTGGAGGCCGCGCAGCAGCGGGTGCTGGTAGAGGGCGCGGGTGATGTCGGGCTGGCCGGCCCGGCCCTCGCCGTCGTCCCTGCCGACGAGCAGGCGCAGGCCGGCGGCGAGGTCCTTGGCGCGCCACTTGAAGATCGAGGCCAGCAGCTCGTTGCCCGCGGTGATGGCCAGGCTGGTGGCGAGGAACACGAAGATCAGTCCGATGGCGATGTCCAGGACGACGGAATCAAACACGGCGGCCTCCTGCAGGCGGGGCTGAACAGACAGGCTGCCAGGAAGGACGACGCGACGGAAGCTGGCGGGCGCGGGCGCGGGCGCGCGGGGCGGAACGGTGTGTATATTAAGATGGTCGGGCGGATCCGCGCGAGGTGACGAAATCGCTACAGGGGTGGCGGGTGCTCGCGCGCGGCGAAGAGGCGCGAAGACGCGGCGGGTGGGTTCGCGCGCCGACGGGCCGGGCCGCGTGCGCCGGCGAGCCACGGGATCGAGCATGGATCCGGCGCGGCTCGGCGCGAGAGGACGAGGTGGTTACAAGGACATGCTCTAAAAAGCATGTCGAATGGGACAGGCGAGGCGGCGCCGGGTGGCGGCGGTCGAGGTCGTCGGGCCGACACCCAGGATTGCGTCGCGGGGTCGGTGCGTCGCCGGTCTCCCTCGACCTCGCCGACAGACGTCCGAAGCCAAAGCTGCGACCGGGCGACGTCGCGAGGATGACGCGGGTATCATGGGCCCATGGTCGCTGTTCGCCTGCCCTCGGCCGCCGTCATGCTCCTCGCCTGCGCGTGTGCGCGTCCCCAGGCGACGCCGCAGCCGTTCGTGCCCGCGGAGTGGCAGCAGGCGTGTTTGGTCGACGACACGGGTTTGCGCCGCTCGTCCGGGCGCACGCTCGAGTTCCGGCCCGCGCCCGGCCGCGCGACGCTGACCGCCAGCCATCGCTGGGGGGAGGTCGAGCCGCGGATCGGCGAGCTGCTGATCGAGCTGCCGAAGGCCCGCGAGGGCGAGGCCGAGGTCCACGGGGGCTCGAGGGCGGTCTACACGGAGAGCCTCCAGGTCGGGTCCGCCGTGTGGCGGCTGCAGGGCCAGGTCCGCTGGCGCGATCTCGAGGACGGTCGTGCCGAGCTCGCGCTGGATCTGGTGATGAAGGGGACGGACCACAAAGTCAGCGGGACTCTGGTCGTCCGCCGAGTGCAACACGCGCGCGAATGCTTCTGAGTCAGGAGCAGGAGCTCGACGCGGGTTCGGTGCGCTGTCAGGGCAACTTGTCGCCGCGGGCCGGCGGGCGGCGCTGGTGCAGCCAGCCGCGGTAGGCCTGCATGCGCGCGTGCTGGTCGGCGGGGGCGCGGAAGCTGCAGGTGGCGAGCTCGTCGCTGCCTTCGGGGGCGCCCCAGCGCAGCTCGGGGCAATCGTTGGGGTTGTAGGCGCGCTCCAGGGCTTCCTCGCGGTCGGCGAGGTCGCGCAGGGTGAGGGTCCACGGGCTGCCGTCGCTGCGGGTGTAGGTGATCGCGTACTGCGGGTCGCGCAGCAGGACGTCGAGCTCCTCGGCGAGGGCGCGGGCGCGGGCCTCGGGGTCGCCGCCCGTGACGTAGAGGGCGGGTCGCTCGCGCACGCGGTCGGGCAGGCCGCGGACGACGTCGAGGGCGGCGAGCAGGCGGAGGTCGCGGCCGGGGGTCGAGTGGCTCTCCCACGCGCCGGTGGCCTCGAACACCTGCCAGCCCTTGGGCATGGCGATCGCCCGCTTGCGGTCGCGCGAGAACTCGGCGGCGCGATCGATCGGCCCGACGCGGTCGCGCGCGAGCGCGGCGAAGGCCGCGACGGCCTCGCGCTGCTGCCGGGAGGCGTCCCACGGCGGCGGCTCGAGGAGCGCGCGGACGGCGTCGTAAAAGGCGGTGCCGGCCAATTCGGCGTGGCCGGTCCAGATGTCCCCGAGGTCAGGTGCGCCGGCGATCGCGGCGTCGCCGAGCTGGACGAGGCCGCCGCCGGGCTGGCGCACGACGGGGCGGAATTGCTTGAAGCCGACGCCGCCGTGGGCGCGCTCGGTGCTCCACAAGAACTCGCCCTCCCAGAACTCGCGGCGGACGATGCCGCCGTCGGGCTGGCCGTCGACGGCCAGCAGGGCGCCCGGGCGGCCGTCCTGCGCGGGCACGAGGTCGACGACGAAGAAGACGTGGCCGTAGGGGTCGGCGTAGACGGCCCCGGGGCGCAGGCCGCGGTGGGTGAGGCGCGCGGGGTAGAGGTCGGAGGCGGAGTCGCCGACGGCGGTGCGCGTGTTGCCGGCGTGGACGCCCCAGCCGAGGTTGCGGTGGACGAATCGCTGGACCCGCGCGAGCTCGGTGGCCGGCATGGTGAAGCCGGGGCCGGGCGCGAGGTTGGTGCGCGCGTCGCCGCAGCGCGGGGCCTTGCCGTCGCCGCCGCGCTGGCACTTGCGATAGGCGAACGGGAGCCGGCGCTTCCACGACCAGTAGGCGCGCACGACGTAGGGCAGGTCGGCGCCGTCGGGGCGCAGGCGCAGGCCGACCGGATTGTCGAGCCGATCTTCCTGCAGGCCGAGCGCGTCGTGGAGGAGGTTGCGTGCGGGATCGCCGGTGGCGACGTCGAGGCGGGCCAGGCCGGGCGCGTCGCCCGGCGCGGCGGCGAACAGCTCGCGCACCCAGGCGCTGTAGAGCGCCTCCTCGGCGGCGGTCCAGGCCCGCTCGACGGCCCAGGCGCGGCCCTTGGCGGCGAACGGGGGGCGCTGCGGCGGCTCGGTGAGGACCTGTAATTTGGAGCAGGTCACTGCGGCGCCGTCGCGCACGACCGCGAAGGTGTACTCGCCGGCGGCGGCGGGGGTGAAGCCGGCGACCGCAGAGGACGGGGTGCCGAGGTGCACGCGGGCATCGAGGGCCTCGGCGAGCGCGCCGTCGCCGGCGAGGACGTGCAGGCCGAGGGCGACGTCGTCGTCGAGGGTGGCGGCGAAGATCTGCAGGGGCTCGCCGGCCAGCGGGGTGAATGGCGCGACCAGGAGACCGATCGCGGGATCGTCGGCCTCGGGGCAATGAATGGTGGCACCGGCGAGCGCGGGCGGTACGACGGCGGGCGGCGGGGGCTCGGCGGGAGGATCGACGGGTGGGGGATCGGGGGGCGGTGGTTCGGGCGGCGGGTCGACCGGATCGGCGGGCGGAACGACGAGCTCGGCGACCTCGGAGGTCGGCTCGTCGCCGCGGTTGAAGCGGGAGGCGACTACGCCGAGGAAGGCCAGAGCGGCGAGCACGACGCCGAGCCACAGCCAGCGATCGCGGGCGCTCGGGGCCATGCGGAGCGGCGGGAGGCTGGGCAGCGGGAGGTTGGTGGGCAGGACCGGCGCGGGCGCGGGCTTGACGGGGGCCGGCTGGGTGACTGCGAGGCCCATCGGCAAGAGGGTCGGGAGGTCGTGGAGCGCGCCCGACTCGGGTGTGCCGGGCGAGGACGATGAGATGTCCCTGGGGACAGGTGGCTCGCTCGCCGGCGGCTCGCGGCGCTCGGCCTCGGCGACGAGGGTGCGATCGAGCGGCGAGACGGGGGCGCCTGGCTCGGGGAACAGGTTGGGCAGGGAGCGCCGCGGGGCCTCGACGAGGGGCCGCTCGACGAGGGGGCGGTCGAGGATGACCGTGATGGGAGCGCCGGGCTCGGGGATCAGGTTGGGCAGCGCACGCCGCGGACGCGGGCCGCTCGGGGACTCGAACTCGAGGGCGTCGAGGGCAGGGACGAGGGCGGGCGAGGACTGGGCGCTCGAGGGCTCGCGGCGGGCGAGCAAGGTGGGGACGGCGTGGGTGCTCGAGGGCTCGCGCCGCGCGGCGAACAGCGGGGCAGAACCCTCGCGCCGGCGCGGGCCGGGGACGGTGGCGTCCAGCAGCAGGACGGAGAGCTCGGGCACGAGCGAGGGGGCCTCGGCGCGCGAGAGGTCGGGCTCGGGCGGGGTGAGCAGGCCGAGGTCGGGCAGGACGGCGGGGACGAGAGGCGGGGCAGGGTCGACCGGCGTGGGGGGCGAGGGGGCGAAGACGACGCGAGCGGCTGGCGCGGGGCTGGTGGCAGTGGCAGCGCCGGGGCGATTGGCGAGACCGATGGCGGCGAGGGTGCCGGGCGGGATGAACGGTCGCGGGTACGGATTGGTGATCGGGGGGAGCGGTCCGGGCGGGCCGGGTTTGGCGACCACCAGGGGGAGGTGCGGAGGGATCCACGCCGCCGGCTGGCCGATCGACAGGGCCGGGAACTCGGAGAGCGGGAGGGTGAGGCTGGGTCCCGATGAGGCGGGGGAGAGAGGGGTGGAGCGAGGTTGGTCGTGGCTCGGTTCGACGGCGGAGGGGCGGTCGCGGGACGAATCACCAGAGTCGCGATTGGCGAGAGCGGCGAGTGAGTCGTCAGAGGAGGTCAGGGTGGATTCGTCTTTCGCGGGGGCGGGGTGCGCGGAATCGGGGCGGGAGGCGTAGCGAGCAGGGCCGGGCGACGCGGGGTCGCGATGGGCGGGAGCGGCGGGCGATGCGTCGGATGCGGTCGGGATTGATTCGCCGGCTCGCGGTGCTGGCGCGGAGTGGGGCGATGAATCGGGACGGGAGGAACCGCGAGCAGGGCTGGGCGACGAGGATTCGCGATGGGCGGGAGCGGCGGGCGATGCGCCGGATGCGGTCGGGGTTGATTCGCCGGCGCGCGGAGCCGAGGCAGAGGCGGGGTGGCGCGCGGAATCGGGGCGGGATGACCCGCGAGCGGGGCCGGGCGACTCATCGAGAGACGGCGAGGTCGGGCGAGTGGATTCGCCGAAGGACCTCGGGGGGGAATCGAGCGACGCAGTGGCGGGGTGGGGACGGGAGGTCGGGCGAGGGGCGGATGAAGGACGGGCCGCAGGGAGGGATGGCGAATGCGGGGAGTCGGGGGAGAGAGAGGTGGGGTGGGGGCGGGAGGATTCGCTGGAGGACTTCGGCCGCGGCTCGAGGGAGGGAGAGGTGGGGTGGGGGCGGGAGGATTCGCCGGAGGACTTCGGGGAGGAGCCGAGGGAGGGAGAGGCGGGTTGCGGGCGGGACGGGGCGCGCGAGGAGCCGGCCGAGGCCGGGCGAGGCAGGGGGCGGATGGTGGGGCGCGATTCGGGGCGCGCGGCGGGCTCGCGCGGGGCAGAGCGGCGAGAGTCGTCGGCGACGGCCTCGTCGCCGAGGGGCGCGGTGGCGGCGGAGGTGGGGTCGTTCAGCGGGATCGAGAGGATCAGCGGACCGTCGTGGACGGGCTGCGGCGGGGCGCTCAATCGATACAGCGGAGCGGCGTCCTCGAGGGCGGGCAACATCGGCGGCCCGACCAGCAAGGGCGGGTCGGAGGAGCGGTGCCGTGAATCACTCACGATCGATTGATCGGGCTGCGGGGCAGCGAGCGTCGATTCGGCGATGGGCGCAGGCGGGCCGGCAGACACGCCGCGATCGCGGGGGATTCGTCGGACTCGTCGTCGTCGGTGACGATGGGGGAAAACTCGCGGCGCTGGGGCGGAGGAGGCGGCGTGGAGGGTTCATCGTCATCGTCAGGCTCGAGGACGGCCAGCGAGGTGAGCGACTCGGCGGGCGACGGGTCCGGCGCGCGAGCAGCCCGGGCGAGGATGGCGAGCGGCGAGGAGTCGGGATGGGGCTCGCCGGAGTCGCGGGGCTCGAGGCCGGTGACGGCGGTGAACGAGTCGGCCGGGTCGATGGGGCGCGGCGAGGGGGCGCTGCCAGAGTCGTGCGGATCGAGGACGGCGAAGGCGGTGAGCGAGTCTGCCGGGTCGAGGCGCTGGGATCCAGTTGCGTGGCGGAGGTCGGGAGTGCGGGGGTGGACGCCGGACGTGTCGGGCTCGACTTCTTCGGCGATCGCGGAGAGAGAATCGGCGGGGTCGAGCTCGCGGGAGAACTGGTGTGATTGCGGGACGGACTCAGCGGGAGCGGGCTCGGAGAGAGGCGATTGCGGAGCGGAGAGGGAATCGGCAGAGTCGGGCTCGGAGAGGGGGCGCAATTGCGGGGCGGAGAGGGAATCGGCGGGGTCGAGGTCGGAGAGGTGACGCGATTGCAGGTAGGTGAGAGAATCGGCGGGGTCGAGCTCGGCGGAGGCGAGAGGGGGCGATTGGAGGGCCGCGAGGGAATCGGCGGGGTCGGGCTCGGCGGGGAGGGGGCGCGAGTGCAGGGCGGCGAGGGCAGCGAGAGAATCGGCGGGGTCGATGGACTCCGAGGCAGGGCGGAAGCCGCCCGAGTCCTGGGTCCCGAGGTTGGCCAGCGAGGTGAGCGAATCTCCTGGCTTCGGAGCTCGATTCTCGGTGGCGTAATTCGGGGGGGCGGCCGAGAAGGGCAGCGAGGGGTCGGCCTCGCGGGAAGATGATGCGGCGGCTTCGCTAGGGGGGGAATCCGGCGAGGGGGAAGGGGGCTCGGGAGCGGCAGCGTCGGCGGCCTGGATGCGGTCGGGGGCGGGAGCCGTGATTTCTTTCGCGGGCGGTGCTTCGGCGCGGGGGCGCGTGTCCGAGGTCGGCGTCGCGGGCTCGGAATTGTCGCGTGCTTCGACGGCGTCGAGCTCGAGGGCGCCGAGGGCGCGAGTCAGCGAGTCCTGCGGATCGGGTGAGGGATCGGAGTCGGCGGCGAGAGGGGTGGCGTCGAGCTCGAGCGGGGAGGAGTGGTGGGCCGGCGAGGGCGAGGTGACTTCGAGGGTGTCGAAGGCTCGAGTCAGTGAGTCCTGCGGATCGGGTGAGGGCTCGGAGTCGGCGGCGAGAGGGGGGACGTCGAGCTCGAGCGGGCGGGAATCACTGTGCTCGTCGGGAGAGGAGGGGTCGGCCGGCGAGGCTTCGAGGGTGTCGAGGGCGGGAGTCAGAGAGTCCTGCGGATCGGGTGAGGGCTCGGAGTCGGCGGCGAGAGGGGGGGCGTCGAGCTCGAGCGGGCGGGAATCACTGTGCTCGTCGGGAGAGGATGGGTCGGCCGGCGAGGCTTCGAGGGTGTCGAGGGCGCGGGTCAGCGAGTCCTCGGGGGCGAGCGTCGTGGTGGTGAGGGCGGCGCGGCTGGTGCGGAGGGTCGTGGTGTCGAGAGGGCGCAGATAGCCGGCGGAGTGGAGGGGCTGGGCGGCCGTGCGGGTATCGAGCGAGGGGGGCGCGCGGGGAGGTTCGGCGTCGGAGGAGACGTCGAGGGCGTCGAGGGCTCGCGTGAGCGAATCTTCGCGGCCGCGAGGCGGTGGGAAGATGCGCGAGGAGGGAGCGACGTGCTCCGGAGTGCCGGCGCGGGGCGAGGCGGTATCTGAGCCGGAGCTTGAAGCTTCGGCGGAGGCGGCGAGGGGCGTCGCTGGCGGCTCGCGGTCGCTGGGCGGTGAAGCGTGGGACTCGAAGGCTCGAGAATCGGCGCGGTCGAGGGGCGGAAGATCTGCGAGCGGGGGTGAATCGGTGCGCTCGACGGTCGGAACGGGGAGGGACTGGAGCGGGGGTGATTCTTCGTGGCCGCCGGTCGCGTGAGGCTGGGCGGCGGAGGGATGTTCGGCGATGTCCAGCTCGTCGAGGGCTCGCGTCAGGGAGTCTTCCCGGTCGTGGCGAGTGTCGAGGAGATGCGGAGCGTGGGAGGTGTCGAGAGATTGCGGGGGGGCGGAGGCATCGAGGCGGTGCGATGCGTCGAGGGCGTCGCTGGATCGCGCAGCGTCGCGAGTATCGAGAGATTGCGGAGCGTCGCCAGTGCCGAGAGATGGGGGGGCGTCGGGAGATTGCGGAGCGTCGCTGGTGTCGAGGAGGGGCGAGGCGCCGCTGTGAGGCGAATCGGTGTGATGCGCGGACGCGCCGAGCCGGGCATCCTGAGCCGGGTCGGTGACGGAGCGCGGTTCGGCCTCGAGCGCGTCGAGGGCGAGGGTCAGCGAATCCTCTCCACGCGAAGGGATGTCGGCCGCTCCGGGCTCGTCGGGAAGTGGAAGATCGATCGAGGTCTCCGCCGATGCGTGGCCGGAGCCGCTGATGTGGGCCTCGCCGGTGAAGGGGGCGGCGTCGACGACCGCGAGGGGTTGAGAGGGCTCTTGCTCGGGGCCGGAGAGGATCGAGGCGGCGCGGGCGGTGTCGGCTGCGGCGAAGGTGGAGAGTTCGGTCGAGTCGAGCTCGATCGTCAGCGAGTCCTCGGGGAGCGGGACGTGCGGGAGGGCGTGCGCGGACGCTGCGGCGAAGGTCGCAGAGTCGTGCGGGTCGAGCACGAGCGGGGTGGCGTCGTCGAACTCGAGGGCGTTGAGCGGGGCGAGGGCGTCGTCGAGCTCTCGGGCCGAGAAGGGACCGCTCGGCGGCTCCGATGCTTCGGCGACCGGGCGCGGTGACTCGCTGCGGCGCGGCGAAGGGTCGAAGAACTGGAGGTCGGGCAGGTCGATGGCGTGGGGCTCGGCCTCGGACGGCGAGGATGCGGCGGGCAGAGGGGCCGCGGGCTCGAGGAAAGGTTTGTCGTCGACGGCGACGACAAGCTGGGTCGAGAGCGAGGGGGCGGCGAGATCGGGAGAATCGAGGGAGCCGTCACGTGAGACGGGAGAGGCGTCGTCGCGGGCGGCGGAGAGCGGGGAAGAGACGTCGCTGGCGGGGGCGAGCGAGGAATGAGAGGAAGCGTCGCGCGAGGATTCGTCGCGGGCGGCGGAGCGCGAATGATAGGGGGAGGTGTCGCCCGCGGGATGGGCCTCGGCGGAGAGCGAGGAATGAGAAGAGGCTTCGCGGGAGGATGGGTCGCTGGCGGAGAGCTCGGAGTGAGAATCCGCGTCGCGGGAGGCAGTGTCGCCCTCGGTGGCGAGCGAGGAATGGGGGGAGGTCTCGACCGCGGCGGCGAGGGGAGAGGCGTCGCGGGACGAAGCGTCGCTGGTGGGGATCGAGGAATCGGGGGGAGCGGCTAGCGAGGAGGCGTCTCTGGCGGAGAGCGGGGAATCAGAGGAAGTGGCGCTGACGGCGGAGAGCGAAACGTCGCTGGCGGCGGAGAGCGGAGAATGTGCGGAGGCGTCGTCCGCGGAGGAGGAGGAGGCGGCTGGCGAGGCAGCGGCGCTGGAGGAGAGCGGGGAATGGGGGGAGTCGTCGTCCGCGGCGGCGAGCGAGGAATGGGGGGAGGCGGCTGGCGAGGCAGCGTCGCTGGCGGAGAGCGGAGAATGATGGGAGGCGTCGTCCGCGGCAGCGAGCGAAGAATGGGTCGAGGCGACTCGAGAGGATGCGTCGCTGGCGGAGGGCGGGGAGGAGGTGTCGTCCGCGGCAGCGAGCGAGGCATGGGCCGGGACGACTCGAGGGGACGCGTCGCTGGCGGAGAGCGGAGAATGAGGGGCGTCGCCCGCGGCGGAGAGCGAGGCATGGGCCGGGACGACTCGCGGGGACGCGTCGCTGGCGGGGAGCGGGGAGTGAGGGGAGGCGTCGCCCGCGGCGGTGAGTGAGGCCTGGGCTGCGACGATTCGAGAGGAAGTGTCGCTGGCGGGGAGCGGGGAGTGAGGGGAGGCGTCGCCCGCGGGGAGTGGAGAATTGGGGGAAGCGTCGCCTGCGGCGGAGAGCGGGGAATGGGGAGAGGCGTCGCTGGCGGAATGGGGGGAGGCGTCGCGCGAGACGGGAGGTGCTGGTGTCGCGGGCGGGGCCAGGCGCGAGAGGGTGGCGTCGCCCGAGGCATCGAGGGCCTGGCGGGCGAGCTCGTCGGGGTTTTGCGCGGGGGCGCCGTCGTCGCCGCCGGCGAGCGCTGGCGGGAGTTCGATGAACGAGGACTCCCACAGGCGAATGCCGTACTTGCGGCCCAGGGGGATGATGTCGCTGCGGATCCACGCGATCGCGCGGTCGAGGGCGGCGCGGCTGCCGAACAGGCGGCTGCGCGCGAGCTCGCGGCCGTTGACGGCGGAGATGGCGAAGCGAAGCTCGTCGGCGGCGACGCGGTAGCACACCGGATCGCCGGCGCCCTTGAGCAAGCTGCGAATGCCGTGATCGCGGGCCTTGGGCGTGCTGTACCCGTGGCTGAAGAGGAGGGCCTCGCCGCGCTCGTCATTCAAATGAAAGTAGTGATGGCCGTCCTCGGCCTTGAAGGCCTCGAATCCGGCGACGCCCGAGGTCGATCTGCGGGTCAGGTCGTAACCCGATTCGGCGACCTTGCGGCGGGTGCGGGCGCCCGCGTACTCCTTCGCCTCGATCGGGGCCAGCCGCACGAGCTGGGCGATCGCGGCGTCACACTCGGCCTCGCTCGCCAGCCACGGGCTGCGCGCGATCTCCCGGCCGTTGCGGGCGGTCAACACGAAGTACCGCCGCCCCTCGGCCTCGCGGCGATCGTAGCGCCGCGGATCGGCGGCGGCGCCGAGGACCGATTCGACCTGCTCGTCGCGCGCGAACCGGGTGGTGAAGCCGCGCAGGTAGAGCAGGACCTCGCCGCGCTCGCCGTGGACGTGGGCGGTGAAGAGGCCGTCGCTGGCGCGGTTCAGCAGCTCGAGGCCGGGCTTCTTGGCCGTCGTGCAAGCCGCGAGGTCGTAGCGGACGGCGACCTGGATCGTGTCGACCGGCCTGGCGCCGCTCTTCTGCGGCCTGGCGAGGTTGATGACGCGGAAGCGCTCGCCGGTGGCGGCCCAGCGCTGCATCTCGGCGAGGCCGGCGTCGGCCTCGGCGGGGCTGGGGCAGGCGATCCCGCGGGCCAGGAGCTCGCCGTCCTCGCCGCGCAAGGTGAAGTGATAGCTGTCGCCGTCGACCTGCAAGGAGGCGTCGACGCCCTCGCGCAGGCTGGCGATGACGGCCTCGATCGCGCGCTGCACCGCGGCCTGATCGCGGAACTCGACGCTGGTCAGGCCGACGCGCTCGCCCTCGAGGACGACCTGGAACGCGAGCGCGTCGCGCGACTGCTGGACGACACGGAAGTACACGAGGCTGGCTCCCGCGGTGACCGGCGCCCGGTGCGGCGGCAGGCCGGAGCACTGCCAATCTATCACGGGCACCCACGGCGCGGCGCGCACGATCGCGGGGTGCGAGGGGTGCGAGATCGTAGGCCGCGCAGGCACCGAGATAGGGCCGATCGGACGGATCCGCGCGCGCTTTGCGAGGCTCACAGACCCCACCGCTGCGAGTCGGTGTGCGCGCAAGGAGATGTCCCTCGGGACAGACCTGCAGAGTCGTCGATCATGGCGAAGCGAGAGATGATGGGCCGCGCCCGATCTGTTAGCATTCGCCGCGTCACGGACGCCGCTCGCGTCGCGCACGCCATGAACCGGCGCGCGATGAGATGTGTGAATGGACAGGTCAATCGTGCGGGCGGTGAGGGACGGCGGCGAGATGGCCGGAGGGGCAGGTCGATCGCAAGGGCGAGATGGCCGGAGGGACAGGTCGAGCATGCGGGGAGTATTGCGAGGCGAGGGGGCGACGGCCGGAGGGGACTCGCGCGAGCGGCGGGGTGCCGAGGCGATGCCGCCGGCGGGAGACTGAGATGAGACGAGTCGGGGCGATGCAGCCGAGAGATGTCCGAAGGGGCATGTTCGAGCTCGGTTCGCAGAATTCAGCGGCTTCTCGGCGGCTTCTCGGAGCTGGCCGGAGGGGCAGGTCGCACGTGGCCGCGACGAGGTCGGGGTGACGGGCCGGCGGTTCGCCTCGTACGCCGACACGGCGAGGGTCGACGACGCGACGCTGCGGGCGGTGGCGCAGGACGGGGCGGCGGAGGACCGGGCGCTGGCGTGCTGGCGGCTGATGACGCGGGGGCAGGCGTTGACCACGATCGGGGCGGGCGGCCCCGACGCAGGTCATCGGCGGCTGCTCCTGCTCAACTTCGCGGTGGCGCGGGAGGTGGAGCTGCTCGCGGCGGTGGCCCAATTCGACCCCGAGCCGGCGATCCGGCGCGAGGCGTTGGGCTGGCTGATCCGCGTGGCGCCCTCGCCCGTGTCGGCGATGTTGCGAGTGCGCATGGCGGCTGGGGAGGAGCCCGATCTGGCGCTCGAGCTCGTGGAGGCGAACCCCCAGTTCGCCTGGGACGCGCTGGCGGCGGAGCTCGAGTCGCGGCTCTCCGCCGCCGACGTGGCGACGCGCGCCCGAGCGAGCGATCGCCTGTTCGAGGTGGGCGACGCGGTGCCGCCGGTGCTCCGCCGCGCGGTCGAGGCCAAGGTCAACGCGGTGCTGCAGCGCTCGATGTTGTCGCGCTGGGCGCGGTCGGCCGATCACGCGGCGCTGATCGAGGCGCTGACAGCGTGGGAGCGCGGACGCGAGGCGATCGTGCAGGCGCTGGTGGAGGCGGGCCGTAGCTATCCGTTCGAGATGTTGGCGCCGGTGGCGGCCGCGGGCGATGCTGCGGCGGTGGCGGAGCTGCTCGGGCCGCCGTACTCGCCGACGGCCGGGGCCTGGCTTTTGGGGCAGGTGAAGGCGGCGCTGGATCGCGCTGACCGAACTGGACGATGATGCTGGAGCGCTGGGCCCGCTCGGAGCACCACGCGTCGTTGCTCGCCGCGGGGCTCGGACCGGCGAGGGATCTCGTTTCGCCGCCGCTGCCGTGGTCGGAGGCCCTGTCGGCGCTGGAGAACGCGCTGCCGCGGTGGTCGGCGGTGCTGGGGGCGTTGACGACAGCGGGACGCAGAGCTCCGTGGGAGGCGCTGCAACCGATCGCCGAAGTCCTGGCGACGGAGTACGTGGAGCCGTCCCAGCTCGAGGACTCACAGGTCGTGGTGGCGCTGATCTGCCTGTCCGAGCGACCCCTGGTCCCGGCGGCGCGTCGCTGGCTGGTGGTGATGGAAGACCGCTCGCGGCTGTTCTCCGGCGATGGGTGGGCGGTGCGCGAGGCGCTCGAGTCGGTGCCGGCCGGCGATCTCGAGGCCGACGAGCTCGAGCTGTTGCGGATCTTCCGCGAGCAGGAGCGCGAGCTCGCGGATGGGTGAGCGAGCGGGGCTGCGCGGCGGGGTGAATTTGTGAAAGGATGCGGGCCGTGGATCCGCATCGACTGTTCACAATCTTCAATAGCGCGGCGCTGGCCGGCTGGGTGCTGCTGTGGCTGGCGCCCCGGGCTCGCGTGACGCAGCGGCTGGTTTACAGCGGGCTGTTCTCGCTGCTGCTGGCGGCGATCTACCTGGCGATCCTGCTGCCGCACCTCGAGCTCGACGCGTTCCGCGACGGCGGTTCGCTCGAGGGGGTGCTCCGGCAGTTCCAGAAGCCGTGGTTCATGCTGGCCGGGTGGGTGCATTACCTGGCGTTCGACCTGTGGATCGGGGCGTGGATCGGGCGCGACGCGGCGGCGCGCGATTGCCCGCGCCTGCTGGTGGTGCCGTGCCAGGTGCTGACCCTGCTGCTCGGGCCCGTCGGGCTGCTGCTGTACGTGGCGCTGGTGCGCCGGGCGCTGCCGTCCGGGCGGCCGTGAGCCGCCTCCGGCCGGCGTTTGTGGCCCGTAGGCGAGCGTGGCGCGAAATCACGCTCCGCTCGCGCGGCGGGGGCTGGCGAGGGTGAGCGGGCCCGCGAGGGCGGGCGCGTCCACTTCGGCGCGCGGCGCTTATGATCCGCCGATCATGACTCACCTGCGATCCTCGTTCTCCTGTTCGTGTCTCGCGTCGCTGGCGGCGCTGATGGTGCTGGCCTGCGGCGACGCCGGGTCGGCGACGACCGACGACGCCAGCTCGACGGGCACGACGACGACGACCGAGGCCGCGACGACCGAGGCGACGCCGACGACGACCGAGGCGACGACGACGGAGACGAGCACGACGAGCGAGGACCCGACCACCGGCGAGCCGCTCCCGCCGGCGGAGGTGCCCGAGGGCTGCAACCCGATCGCGTACGCGGCCGACTGCATGCTGCCGTACCCGTCGGACTTCTTCCTGGTCGAGGACGCAGGGCTGCCGGGCGGGGTGCGCGTGGCGCTGACCGAGCAAGCTGTCCCCAAGACCATGATGGGGAAGGCGATCGACATCCTGGCGTCGCACCCGGCCGACGGCTTCTCGCATCACATGCCGATCCTGGCGCTGTTCCCGGAGGGCATCGACACGCAGAACCTGACGTTCCACAGCGACGGCGGCGATCCGACGCTGGCGGCGACCAGCCCGACGCTGCTGATCGAGGCGGACACCGGCGAGCTGGTGCCGCACTGGGTCGAGCTCGACGCGATGACGTCCGACCCGACGCGGCAGGCGCTGATCGTGCGGCCGTTCGTGCGGCTGAAGGACGGCACGCGCTACATCGTGGCGTTCCAGGGCCTGGTGGCGGGCGACGGCTCGGCGGTGGCGCCCCCGCTGGGCTTCGCGCACGTGCTGCAGGGCGACGTGGCCGGGCACCCGGTGCTGGAGCCGCTGGCGCAGCGCTACGAGGAGCAGATCTTCCCGGCGCTCGAGCAGGCCGGGGTGAGCCGCGCGGGGCTGCAGCTGGCGTGGGACTTCACGACGGCCTCGGAGGCGCGCAACGAAGACGACCTGGTGGCGATCCGCGAGGACGTGATCGCCACTCTGGGACAGAGCGGGCCGGCGGTCGAGTTCGACAACGTGATCCCCGACTACAGCGAGGAGTTCGCGCTGCGCATCGAGGGCAAGTTCGAGGTGCCTCTGTACCTCGAGGAGGACGAGCCGATGGCGCGGATCCACCGCGGCGCCGACGGCAAGCCGGCGGCCAACGGGACGATCTGGGTGCCGTTCACGCTGCAGGTGCCGAAGTCGGTGTACCCGCTCGACGCCGACTTCGAGCCGGCGCGCATCATCCAGTACGGCCACGGCTTCTTCGGCGAGCGCGAGGAGATCAACTGGAGCGCGATGCGGTCGTTCTCGACCGAGCGCAAGTTCGTCATGGTCGCGACCGACTGGGCCGGGATGGCGCTCGAGGACCAGAGCGCGGTGGTCGAGTCGATCTTCGACGACCCGTCCAGCATGTTCCTGTTCACCGACCGCCTGCACCAGGGCTTCGCCAACCAGCTGGCGCTGTCGTACGCGATCCAGACCACCCTGGCGGCCAGCGACGAGCTCAAGGCGTATGGCAAGCTGCTGTACGCGCCCGACGAGGTCTACTGGTACGGCATCTCGCAGGGCTCGATCTTCGGCCTGACGTTCATGGCGCTGTCGCCGGTGGTCGAGAAGGCGGTGCTCGACGTCGGCGGCGGGCCCTACTCGCTGATGATGACGCGCTCGGGCTCGTTCTCGATGCTGTTCGACATCGTCAAGGTGGCGATCGGCGACGAGCCGCTGGCGATCCAGAAGTTCATCGCCCTGTCGCAGCACACGTGGGACCGCGTCGACCCGCTGACCTACGCGCCGCACGTGCTGCAGCAGCCGTACGACGACAGCCCCGAGCGCAAGATCCTGTTCACGTACGGGATCGGCGATCACTCGGTCAACAACCTCGCCAGCCACCTGCTGCTGCGCGCGACCGGGATCGACCTGCTCGACCCGCCGTCGCAGCCGGTCTACGGCCTGCAGACCACACCCGCGCCGGCGGCGGGCTCGGCGGGCGTGCCCGTCGACTTCCACGTGCCGGAGCTGCCGGGCGTCGAGGCGAAGATCCCGCCGGAGCCGGCCGACGAGTACAACGTCCACGAGCTGGTCCGTCGCAACCCGAAGATCCGCGAGCAGATCGACATGTTCCTCCGGCCAGGTGGGCAGATCGAGAACTTCTGCGACGGGGCCTGCGACCCCGAGTGAACGGCGGCCGGGGCGCGCGGCTCGAAGGCGCGCGCGCGGGCTCGGCGAGGGCCCGAGTACGCACCTGTGCGGCGAGTGTCTCCGAATTGCGGGACAGTGACGCGCCCGCGTTCCCGCCGCGGGACCGGCTCGGTAGGCTGAAGCGGCCAGGGTGGAACCGGCGGCGACAGGCGACCCCAGCGAAGCCCCGACGCGGCACGAAGCCGGGTCGCCGCCGCGGGACGTCGCGGCGCCGCAGCCGTTCCGCATCGACCGCTACACGGTGATCCGCCAGCTCGGCGTCGGCGGGATGGGGGCGGTCTACCTGGCCTACGACGAGGAGCTCGACCGCTGCGTCGCGCTCAAGTGGATGCACGCCGGCGAGAACGAGGGCTCGTTCGGGCGGGCGCGGATGCTGCGCGAGGCGCAGGCGCTGGCCAAGCTGTCGCACGCGAACGTGGTCCAGGTGTACGCCGTCGGCAAGGCCGAGGACCGGGTGTTCCTGGCCATGGAGTTCTTCGACGGCCTGACCCTGAGGACATGGCAGAAGAGGCAGGTTCGGAAGTGGCGCGAGGTCCTCGCGGCCTACGTGCAGGCCGGCCGCGGGCTGGCGGCGGCGCACGCGGCCGGGCTGGTCCACCGCGACTTCAAGCCCGACAACGCGATGATCGACGCGAGCGGCCGGGTCTGCGTGGTCGACTTCGGGATCGCCCGCGCGCCGGCGCAGACGGACGACGAGGCCGGCGGGCCGCCGCGGCTGCCGCTGCCCTTGACCGACTCTGCGCGGCTGTTCGCGTCCGACGCGTCGGCGCTGTCGGGGCCGCTGACGGAGGCGGGGACGCTGCTCGGCACGCCGGCCTACATGGCGCCGGAGCAGATGATGCGCGGGCCGGCCGACGCCCGCTCGGACCAGTTCGGCTTCTGTGTGTCGCTGTGGGAGGGGCTCTACGGGGCGCGCCCGTTCGTCGGCCGCCGCGTCGAGGAGCTGGCGCCGCAGGTGTTCGCCGGCGAGCTGCGGGCCCCGCGGGGCGCGGTGCCGGCCGCGGTGGCGGCGGTGCTGCGCCGCGGGCTGTCGCTCGACCCCGACGCGCGCTTCCCCGACATGCCGGCGCTGCTGGCCGCGCTGACCGAGGCGGCCCAGCGCGGCCGCCGACGGCTGCTCGTCGCCGGGGCGCTGGCGGCGATCGCTATGGCGGCTGGCTTCGGGTACATGGCCGCGAGGACAGGTCCTGAAGGCCATGGCGAGCAGTGCCGCGCGGCCGCGGCGCTGGTGGCGGGCTGGGACGAGGACGGGCGGGCGGCCGCGCGGGCGGCGGTGCTGGCGACCGCGGCGCCGTTCGCCGCCGACGCGTGGGCGGCCGCGGCCCACCGGCTCGACGCGTACGCGGATGAACTTCGGGACATGACTGAGAGGGCATGTCTCATGCGCCATGCGGGCGGGCTGGCGCCCGAGGTCCAGGCGCTGCACGACGGCTGCCTCGAGCGCCGGCGGGCCGAGCTGCGGGCGGTCGCGGGGGTGCTGCAGGCGGCCGACGTCGACGCGGTGCGCGGGGCGGCCCAGGCGGCGGCCAGTCTGACGCCGCCGGCCCGCTGCGCCGACCTGGCGACGCTGCGAGCCGAGGCCGAGCGGGTGCCGCCGCCGCGCGAGCCGGCCCAGGTCGAGGCGGTCGCGGCGCTGCGCGACCGCCTGGCCGCGGCCAAGGCGGAGCACGACGCCGGCCGCTTCGCCACCGCCCGCGACGCCGCCCGCGCGGGGGTGGAGACTGCGGAGGCGATCGCCTACGCGCCGGCGCTGGCCGAAGCGCTGGTCCGCCACGGCACGTCGCAGGCGGCCGCCGGGGCGTACGTCGAGGCGCGCACGACCCTGCGGCGGGCCTTCGCGGTCGCCGAGGCGGCCGCGCACGACGAGGTGGCGGCCCTGGCCGCGACCCAGCTCAGCCACGTCAACGGGGTCCGCCTGCGCGAGCCGGCCGAGGCGCTGCTGTGGAGCGACGTCGCCGACGCCAAGCTGCGGCGGATCGGCGACCCGCCGACGCCGCGGTTGGCCCAGCTGGCCGCGCTCGGCCTGACCCTCGCCGACGCCGATCGCCTGGTCGAGGCGGCCGAGGTGCAGACGCGGGCGCTGGCGCTGGCCGCGACGCGCAAGCGCGAGGCGCCGCTCGACTACGTGCGCGCCGCCAACTCGCTGGCGGCCTCGCGCATCGACCAGAACCGCCTGGAGGAGGCCGAGGCGCTGCTGCGCGAGTCGCTGGCGCTGCGCCAGCAGGTGCTCGGGCAGCACCACCCCGACGTCGCGGTGGTGCTGCACAACCTCGGCCGGGTGGCGGTGGCGCGCCTCGACAACGAGGCGGCGCTGGGGCACTTCCGCCGGGCCCTGACGATCCGCGAGCGCAGCCTCGGCGCGGGGCACCCGGGGGTGGCCGAGACGCTCGGCGGCCTGGCAGTGGCCGCGTGTCAGGCCGGCCGCGACGCCGAGTGCGTGGCGCTGAACCGACGCGCGCTGGCGCTGGCCGAGGAGGCGCACGGGGCCGCCGACATGGCGCTGCTGAACCCGCTGTGCAACCTGGCGCTCGAGCTGGCGTCGCACGGCGAATTCGCGGCGGCCGAGGCCCACCTGCGCCGCGCCGAGGCGATCGTGCAAGCGCGCGGCGAGCAGGCCAGCGGGGACGCGTCGTGGGTGTTTTATAACCTCGGGCTGGTGATGCAGATGCAGGCGCGCCCGGCCGCGGCGATCGAGCCGCTGCAACAGGCGCTGGCGATCCGCGAGCGGGTGTTCGGGCCGGAGCACGTCGAGGTCGGCTTCGCCGCCAATTTCCTCGGCGAGGCGCTGGCAGCCGTCGGCCGCGACGCCGAGGCCGCGCCCCTGCTGGCCCGCAGCCGGGCGATCGTGGCCCAGAACCCGTCCGCGGGGCTCGAGATCGTGCAGGACCACCTCGCGGCCGCCCACGTCCGCTGGCGCAGCGATCGCGCCGCCGGCCGCGCCCTGGCCCGCGCCGCCGCCGACGGCCTGCCGCTCGCCGACCCCGCCGAGGTGCAGCGGCGCATCGAGGCGTGGCTGGCCGAGCACCCTGGCTGATCGGGCATGCTCGATAGGGCATGCTCCAAGAGAAATGTCCGTGAGCACATGCTCTTTCGGGCATGACTGAAAAACCATGTACTATGAGCGCGGCGGACGGCGCGGCGGGCGAGGGCGGGCCGGCGGCGGCGGGGCCGCGTGTCATGCTTGGCCGGCGGGAGTTCGAGCGTGCGCGCGGTGCGAGCAGCGTCCCAGCCAGGGCTTGCCGCCTGCTCGCGGCGGGGCGCCCGCGTCATGGCGTCGGCGGCGGCCTTCATGGGCGCGCTGGGGCTGCTCGGCTGGGCCAGCGGCAGCGTGAGGCTGCAGGCGTTCGTCTCCGGGCGGCCTCCGATCACCGCGAATTCGGCGGCCAGCCTGCTCGTGCTGGCGGCCGGGGTCCACCTGCTGACGCCGCGCGTGCTGTCGCCGCGCCGGCGCGCCGCGGGGCAGCTGTGCGGGCTGGTGGTGTTCGCAGTGGCCGCGACCACGCTGGTCTACGAGGTCAGCGGGATCGATCTGCGCGTCGACAGCCTGTTCACGCGCGCGGCCCCGTTCGCGGCGCAGCCGCAGGCGTACCGCTCGTCGGCGCTCGCGGCGCTGTGCCTGACGCTGCTGGGCAGCGGGCTGCTGCTGTTCGACGCGGCCTGGGGCCGCTGGACCCGGCCGGCCCAGGTGCCGGTGCTGACCGCGGCGGTGGTGGTCCTGGCAGTGCTCACGGGGCACGCCTACGGGGCGGAGCTGCTGTTCCGGTTCTCGCCGCAGTCGCCGCGCGGGATGTCGCTGCCGACGGCGATCGCCCAGGCGCTGCTGGCGGCGAGCATCCTGATGGCGCGACCCGAACACGGCGTGGTGGCGATCGTCACCTCGACGCGCCTCGGCGGGTCGATGGCGCGGCGGCTGCTCGCGCCGGCGCTGGCCGGGCCGGCGCTGCTCGGCTTCGTGGTGCTGGCGCTCACCTACGAGGACAGCCCCAGCCTGCCCGTGTCGCACGCGCTCCTGGCCACCGCCAGCGCCATCGTGGCCGTCGCCCTGACGCTGCTCACCGCGGCCTCGCTCAACCGCGTCGACGAGGTGCGGGCGCTGGTCAGCGAGGAGCTGCGGCTGTGGCGGGACTTCGTCCAGCAGGCCGACGACGCGATCATGGTGCGCACGCCGGAGGGCACCGTGATCGGCTGGAACCCGGCGGCGGAGCGGCTGTTCGGCTGGCGGCGCGAGGAGATCGTCGGCCGCTCGGTGCTGACTCTGGTACCGGAAGACCGCCGCCACGAGGTGTCGATGCTCGCCGAGTGCGTGGCCCGCGGCGAGCGCGTGCCGGCGTTCGAGACGGTGCGCGTGGCGAGGGACGGCACGCGCATCGAGGTGTCGCTGTCGCTGGCGTCGGTGCGCGACGGCGACGGGCGGATCGTGGGGATGGCGGCGATCATCCGCGACCTGCGCGAGCGCAAGGCTGCCGAGCGTCGCTACGCCGAGCTGTTCGAGAGCGCGTCCGACGGCATCTTCATCGCCGACCCGTCGGGGGTGGTCGAGGAGGTCAACGTGTCCGGCTGTCGCCTGCTCGGGCGCTGCCGCGGCGAGGTGATCGGGCGATCGATCCTCGAGTTCATCCCCCCCGAGGACGCCACCCGCCTGGTCGCCGCCCGCGAGGCTCTGCTCGACGGCGAGGCCCAGGTCGGCGACTGGCAGCTCGTCGCCGCCGACGGCACGCGGGTCCCCGTCGAGGCCAGCGCCGCCATCCGCGGCGGTCGCTGGCAGCTGTTCGTCCGCGACCAGCGGGCCCGCAAGGCCGCCGAGACGGCCATGGCGCGGCTCTACCGCGAGGAGGCGCTGGCCAAGGCGTGGCTGCAGGGCGTGCTCGACGGCATGCCCGAGGCGGTGCTGCTGGTCGACGCCGACGGCAACCTGTCGCACAACCAGGCCGCGCGGCGCTTCATCGCCGCCGGCGACGGCGCGCCGGGCCTCGACCTGCGCGAGCCCGACGGGGCCGCGGTCGGGTGGACCGAGCTGCCGCTGATGCGCGCGCTCCGGCGCGGCGAGCCCTGCAGCGGGCGCGAGCTGGTGGCCCACGACGCCCACTCCGGGCAGGTGCCGGTGCTGGTCAGCGCGTCGCCGCTGGCCGACGCCGGCGGCCGCCGCGTGGGGGCCGTGTCTGTCCTGCGGGACATCTCGGTGCTCAAGGAGATGGAGCGGCTGCGCGAGGAGTGGACGGCGATCGTGGCGCACGATCTGAGGCAGCCGCTCAACGTGATCGCTATGTCGACGCAGGCGCTGGCACGCACCGCGGCGATCGAGCCGGACACGACCGCGGCGCGGGCGCTCGTGCGGATCCGCGGGGCCACGGGCCGTCTGGGCCGGATGATCCGCGACCTCTACGACGCGGCCCGCCTCGACGCCCGCCGGCTGACTCTGGCGCGTGCGCCGGTCGAGCTGCGCGACCTGTTGATCGAGGTCGCGGCCCGCACCTGCGCCGACGCGGACCGGCGGATCCGCGTCCACGTGCCGCGCTCGCTGCCGCCGGTGCTGGCCGACGCCGGCCGCGTCGAGCAGGTGATGGAGAACCTGCTGGCGAACGCGCTCAAGTACGGCGACCCGGACGCCGCGGTGGAGGTGACCGCCGAGGCCGCGGAGGAGATGGTGGTGGTGTCGACGCGCAACCACGGGCCGGGGCTGGCGCCCGAGCAGCTCGCGCGCCTGTTCACCCGCTTCTACCGCGCCCGCCCCGAGGGTCGGGCCGAGGGCATCGGTCTCGGCCTCTACATCGCCCGCGGCCTGGTCGAGGCCCAGGGCGGCAAGATCTGGGCCGAGAGCGGGGTCCATGATGTCGTGTTCCGCTTCAGCTTGCCGATCGCGGGCGCGGTCAGGCCTTGAGGACATGTCGATGTGGACATGTCTTCAGGGGAATGTCTTTTTGGACATGCCCGATCGAGCATGCCCGGGCGGTCACGCGCTGCGGCGGCCGGCGAGGACCAGCCACAGGGCGGCGGTGTAGACGACGGCCTGGACGACGAGGGCGACGACGGCGGCCGGCTGCGAGGGCGAGGGGATCGCGATCATGATGGCGACCCACGCGGCGACGATCCACGCGACCTCGCGGCGGTGGCGGGCGGCGGCGGCGCGGAAGGCCAGGGCCCAGACGATCGGGATCAGCGCCTCGGGCGGGGCGAACGGGCTGCGCAGGGCGCCGAGGGCGAGCAGACCGAACCACTCGCCGAGCATGACTGCGCGGCCGTGGGGGGTGGTCGGCGTGGGGCGGCGCCAGCCCGAGACCAGGGCGACGACGAACAGGCCGAGGGTGTAGACCCACGCGAGCTGGCGGGCGAGCGCCCAGGCGTCGGCCTCGGAGCCGCTCCAGCCGGCGAGGCGCGCCTTGAACGGGATGCCGAACACGCCGAGGTTGGACATCGACGGCCGCGGCTGGCTGAGGAAGGCGAAGGTCTCGCCGCTGGCGAGGCGCGGCAGGTGGTAGCCGAGGAAGTCGTCGAACGGGCGGGTGCCGAACAGCAGCAGGGCGAGCGCGGCGTAGCCGACGGCGAACAGCGCGGTCCAGGCGGCGGCGGCGAACCGGCGCGAGGCCAGCAGCCACACGCCGAGGATGCCGGGGAAGATCTTGGCGCTGATCGTGAATGCCAGCAGGGCCGCGCCGCGGCGCGTGTGGCCCTGGACGATCCACAGCATCGCCAGCGCCGACAGGCCCATCGCCATCGGCTGGAAGTTGCCGAAGTAGGCGGTGATCAGCAGCGGCGGCGACAGGCCGACGGCGACGAGCAGGAGCCGCGCCCGCCGCTCGGCCTCGCCGCCGAGCCAGCGCGCCAGGACCAGGCTGACGGCGATGAACACCGCGGTCGTCAGCGTGAACCACAGCGCGCGGATCGCCATGAACTCGTCGGTCAGCGCCAGCATCACTCGCGGCAGCGCCAGGAACTGCGGCGGGTACTCGTAGGTGTCCATGGTCAGCGGGCCGATGTCGATCGCCGCGGGCAGCTCGGCGGCCCTCGTCTCGGGCTCGAAGCCGTAGCGGTCGTCGTAGATGTTGGCGTCGCCGCGGCGCGCCAGCTCGGCGCCGTGGACGTAGCTGGTCAGGCACGAGTGGCGCGACAGGAACTCGGCCTCGGCCAGGGCGCCCCAGCGCTGCTGCGGGTCGGCCATGAACACGCTCATGCGCCCGAACTGGAGCAGCGCCAGGGCTGCGAGCAGGCCCCACAGCGCCGCGGTGACGCGCCCGCGCGGCAGCGGGGCCCGAGCGGCGGCCAGCGGCAGGCCGACGGCAGTCAGGCCGCCGGCGATCGCGGCGGTCGCCAGCGACGACAGCGGCGCGCCGGTGGCGAACAGTAGAAGGCCGCCCGCGAGCCCGGCGGCGAGCCAGGCGACCCGCGGGCGGACGGCGGCGCGCACGAGGGCGACCGCCCACGCGAGCGCGACTGCGAGGAGGGTCGCCAGGGTGACGGGCAGGGCGGCGTGCGGCTCACCTGTCCAGGAGGACAGCAGGCGCACCAGCCCCTGGACGGCGATCGGCGCGACCAGCAGGAGCATGACCCCGCCCACCAGGAGGCGCGGGCGCGAGACCGGTTCGGACGCGGACGACATGGCGAGGGTGTACCGAAAACCTCGCGCGGGTTCAGGCGGCGAACGTCACCTGCGGCGGGGCGCCGCACGCGGAGCACCGGCCCGGCGGTGCTCGTGTGAGCCTGGTCGCAGCGTGCAGCGAACTGTCACGCCGGCCGCAGGCCCGCGAGCGAGTCCGCGAGCGAGCGGCGACCGGGCGGCTCCCGGGCCCGGGCGACGAGGAGGTGGCGACTCGGACATGTTCTAAAGAACATGCTCGATCGGGCATGCCCGAACAGACATGTCCAACGGACTCAGCCGAGCTCGCCCCAGCGGAGGATCGTGCCGTCCTCACCGCTGCTCCACAGGCTGCCGTCGTGCCAGGCGAGGGCGCGGACCTCGTCGGTGTGGGCGTGGTGGGTGGCGACGAGGGCGCCGGTGGCGACGCGGTGCTGGGTGATCGCGCCCGAGGGGAAGCCGAGGAACAGCCACACGCCGCGCTCGTCGAAGCACACGCACTTGGGCCACTGGCGCGTGCCGGCGATCTCGTGCTTCAGCTCGGTGATCACGCCGGAGGCGACGTGGACGAGCCGGGGCTGGTCGTCGCAGGCGAGGCCGACGTGGGCGCCGTCGCGGCTCAGCGCCAGCGCGCGCACCGTGTCGGCGATGCTGGCGGTCAGCAGGGGCTTGTTCTTGCCGAGGGCGACGACCGTCAGCTCGTGGCCGATCATCACCGCGGCCGCGCTGTCGCACAGGTCGATGGCGTGGAAGTAGCTGCGACCCTTGACTGTCTTGGCCCACTTCGCGGCCCCGAAGGCGCGCCACTGGGCGTGGAAGGTCGGGTCGCCGCTGTCGACCCAGGTGTGTGAGGCGACGGCCCAGGTGCCCTCGCCGGGGGTCAACGCCAGCGTGCCCGCGGCCTTCTGCACGGGGAACTGCTCGAGCGCCTCGCCGGCCGCGTCGTAGTGGGTGGCCGCGCTGCCGCCGGAGTCGTTCTCGTGGAGGACGACCAGGCGCTGGCCGTCGCGCGTGCGCAGCATGTCGTGGACGTGGCTTCGGGTCAGCATCTGCGCCGCGCCGCGCTGTAGATCGATCTCCATCACGCCGAGGTGGGTGTTGACCGGCTGCAGCGTGTGCGTCGTCAGCGAGCCGCCGTGGACCCACAGCCGGCGCGCGCCCTGGCTGTAGCCAGTCAGCCGCGCGATCGGCTCGGCCGGCTGATCGATGCGCCAGATGTCCACCGTCGCCGAGAGGTGCTGGATCGCCGCCACGTGGGTCGCGCCGGCGGCCGCCGATTGGCCGCGCCACCACGCGCCAGTGCCGTAACAACCGCCCTGCGCGGCGCTGAAGATCACGCTGCGCGCGAGCGTGTCCCACACGTACACGTGCTTCATCGGATCGTGAAAGGTGAGGTGGCGGCGATCGTGGCCGATCGAGCCGCCGCGCGCGCTCTCTCGCAGGCCCGGGAACTGCTCGAGTTTGCCGTCGACGGGGCCGAACCGCTTGCCGTCGATGCACAGGACGCCGCCGCCGGTGGCAAAGAACGGGGCGGAGAAGGTGTCGAAGATGCTGTATTCCTCGATCCGGCCGTCGGGGTGGACGAGGTACCCGCTCATGCGGCCGGCGATGTAGACGGCGCCGTCGGGGCGCACGGCCAGGGTGGAGGCGCCGTTGGCGTCCGGCGGCAGCTCGAGCTCGCGGATCTGCGCGCCCGTCTCGAGGTCGACGGTGCACAGGGTCGGCGGGGTGCCGTTGCGGCGCCATACCAGCTGGGTGCCGTCGGGCGAGAGGTTGCCGGTGAACACAAAGCCGAAGCTCGGCTCGCTGAACAGGCGGACGATCCTCCCGACCGCGGGCCAGACGCGGACGACTGCGCTGCCGCGCGAGCTGCGGACCGCGGCGACGACCGATACGCCGTCGGGGTGGGCGGTCATCCACTCGACGCTGCCGCCGAGGTCGAGCGTGGCGCGCGGGGGCGTGGGCGCGGCCGGGTCGTGCAGGCTGAGCTCGCGGCTGCCGCCCACGACCAGCGCGCCGCCGGCGAGGAACGCCAGCGCGTGCGGCTTGCCGGCGAAGATCTGCAGGACCGGCGCGCCGGAGTCGGGCTCGCGGCGAAGGATGGGAGCGGGGTCGATCGATAGCCAGGACATACGGGGGTAGATGACGGCATAGCAGCGCGGACGGGCGGCTTACAAGCGCGAGGCGAAAGGCCACGCGGACCCCGCGGGGCGAGGTGACCCGAGAGACATGTGATTTGATGGAATGTCCGCATAGACATGTCCCTTGGAGCACATTTAGCCGAACGGGAAGATCCGGGGCGCGCTCCGTCGGAGCGCGATGGCCCGGAGGTCCGTGTTCCGGGGGTCCATGCGGCCCCGGGCCTCGATCGTGTTCCGCCGCGGGGGCCGGCGAGCGAGATGTCCGAACGAGCATGCCCGATAGGGCATGTTCTATAAGACAACTCAGGCGGCGCGCTCGGGCAGGGTGGGGGAGAGCGGCAGGACGACGGTGAAGGTGGTGCCGTTGCCGATCGCGCTGGCGACGTCGATGGTGGCGCCCATCATGGTGCACAGCTCGCGGGTGATGGCGAGGCCGAGGCCGGCGCCCTCGTAGCGGCGGGTCGAGGTCGCGTCGATCTGCGTGAACTTCTCAAAAATGAGGTTCAGCTTGGACGGGTCGATGCCGATGCCGGTGTCGCGGACCTCGAACACCAGGCGGGCGGCCTCGCGGCGGACGCGGAAGAAGATCTGGCCCTCGCTGGTGAACTTGGCGGCGTTGCCGAGCAGGTTGAGCAGGACCTGCTTGAGCTTGCCGCGGTCGGTGACGATCCAGCCGATGTCGCCGTCGCACTTGACGTGGAACTGGTTGTTGCGCCGGCGCACGGCCGGCAAGATCGTCTGCTCGACCTCGCGGACGAACTCGTCGAGCGCGAACTGCTCGTGGACCATCTCCATGCGGCCGGCCTCGATCTTCGACAGGTCGAGCACGCCGCCGATGAGGCCGAGCAGGTGCTTGGCCGCGAGCACGACGTTGCGCAGGTCGGGCAGGACGCCGCTGATCGGGCGCTGGCGGTCCTCGCGGGCCTCCTCGATGATCATCTCGGTGTAGCCGATCACCGAGTTGAGCGGGGTCCGCAGCTCGTGGCTCATGTTGGCCAGGAAGGCGCTCTTGGCCCGGTTGGCGGCCTCGGCGCCGTCGCGGGCCCGCTCGGCGTCGATGCGCGCGGCCTCGAGGCTGCGGTTCGTCAGCTCCAGCAGCTGGTTGGACACGGCCAGGGCGCTGCGCGAGCGCTCGCTCTCCTCGAGGGCCTCCATGATCCGCTGGTTGAGGGCGCGCGCCATCAGCCACTGCAGCCCGAAGGCCGTCGGGGGGACCAGCAGCTTGATGGCGATGTCGCCGAACTGGGTACCGGTCTCATCCTCGCGCAGGGCCAGGCGGGCCATGACGCTGGCGACGTAGACCACGCTGATCGTGACGATGTGGACGATGCCCGAGCGGCCCCGGGTCCGGATGGCGATGCCGGGCAGGAAGACGACGAGGGTGAGGGCTGCGACCCCGGCCAGCAGGGCGGTGTCGGGCTTGCTGGTGATGACGACCCCGGCGGTCCCCCCGTAGGCGGTGCCGAGCATCATCAGCTCGGAGGTGCGGGTCAGCCGCGTCCGCGTGAGCGAACAGGTGGCGAAGCAGAACGCGGCGATGACCACGTAGACCACGCCCGACAGCCGGTCCCAGTCCTGCTCGGGCCCGGCGGTGCTCAGGATCGCAGCCCCCACGAGGGTCGTGGTCAGCCCGACGAAGGCCATGATGGCGAAGCGGATCTGGCGGATCCGTGCGTCGCCGAGCGAGGCGGACGCTGGCGAACGTCTCGCCACAGGAGCGGAGCCTGCTCCGTCCGTGATGGCCGTCGACACTGCAACGACTGTAGCGGAAAAATCGCCAGCGACGGATCACGCCCACCTGTAGGCCCGCGGCGCTGCAGCCGCCGGGGGTGCGTGGGCGCGCGAGCAGAATTGCGCGCCTGCGCATGCGTACGGTGGGGGCGCGCTCAGCGGTGCAGACCGCAGATCTCGGCCAGCGGACGACCTGTCCGTTGGGACCGGCGGAGCTGCGCGTAACGCCAGTAAGTGTAGACGACGGGGATCAGCTCGAGGGTCAGGAAGGCGCTGGACACCAGTCCACCGACCATCGGCGCCGCGATCCGCTTCATCACGTCGGCGCCGCTGCCGGTGGCCCACAAGAGCGGCACGAGCCCGAGCATCATGGAGGCGACGGTCATCAACTTGGGGCGCACCCGCAGGACGGTGCCCTCCATGTGGGCCCAGATGATGTCGTCGAGGTCGCGGATCTTGCCGGCCCGCAGGCGGCGAAAGAAGGCCTGGTCGATGTAGACGATCATCACCACGCCGGTCTGCGCGGCGAGGCCGACGAGGGCGATGATGCCGACCCACACCGCGGTCGACAGGCGATAGTCGAGGAGCCACAGCAGCCAGGCGCTGCCGACCAGCGCGAACGGGATCGACAGCAGGACGATGAGGACCTCGGTGAGGTCGCGGAACTGCAGCCACAACAGCAGAGCCACCAGCGCGAGGGCGAGTGGGACGAGCACCCGCATCCGCGCCTCCATGGCCTGCATCTGCTCGTACTGGCCGGTCCACTTCAGGTACATCCCGGGCCCGAGGACGAGCTCCCCCGAGGCGAGCGCGGCGTCGACGCGGGTGCGGGCGTCGGTCACGTATCCGCCGAGGTCGCGCCACGGTTCGATGTCGACGTACACGTAGCCGACGAGCAGGCCGGCCTCGCTGCGCAGCATCGGCGGACCCTCGGCGAGCGCGACGTCTGCGACCTCGGACAGCGGCACGGTGCGCGTGACGGCGCTCGCCGGCCCGGGCACCGCGACCGGGAGCTCGCGCAGGCGCTCGAGGTCGCCGCGCAGATCCTCGGCGACCCGCAGCTGGACGGTGTAGCGGCGCCGACCGTCGATGGTCGCGGCGATCGGCTCGCCGCCGATCGCGAGGTCGACGAACTCACCGAGATCGGCGACCTGCAAGCCGTGGCGCGCGAGGTCGTCGCGGCGCGGGACGATGTCGACGTAGACGCCGCCGAGCGAGCGCTCGTAGAGGATGCTGCGGGTGCCGGGCACCTTGCGCAGGACGGCCTCGATGCGGGCCCCCGCGGCCTCGATCGCCGGCAGGTCGCGGCCGAACACCTTGACGCCGACAGGGGTCCGCACGCCGGTGGTGAGCATGTCGACGCGGGCCCGGATCGGCATGGTGAAGGCCTGCGTCCAGCCCGGCATCTGCACGCCGGCCGAGAGCTTGGCGACGAGCTCGTCCCAGGTCTCCGGGGTCTCCTCGGGCCACACCCGCGTCAGCGGGCCATGCAAGAACGAGGGGGCCCAGCCGCTCCACCAGCGCTCGCGCGTGACCTTCGGCCACTCCTCCGGCGGCCGCAGCATCACCACGGTCTCGACCATGCTGAGCGGCGCAGGGTCGGTCGCGGTCTCGGCCCGCCCGACCTTGCCGAACACGCGCTCGACCTCCGGGAACTCGGCGAGCTTGGCGTCCTGGCGCGCGAGCTGCCGCTTGGCCTCCTCGATCGACAGGCCGGGGAAGGTGGTCGGCATGTAGAGGATGTCGCCCTCGTTCAGCGCCGGCATGAACTCGCTGCCCAGGCGCATGAACACGGGGATCGCCGACAACACCGCGAACACGCCGATCGCCAGAGTGGTCCGAGGCTTGCGCAGGGCGACGTAGACGAACGGTTCGTAGACGGCGCGGATGGCGCGAGAGATCGGGTGGCGCTGCTCGCTGTAGATCTTGCCGCGCACGAGCAGGTCGCGCAGCGCCGGCGCGAGGGTGACGCTGAGCAGCGCGGCCGCCAGCATGACGAAGGTCTTGGTGTAGGCGAGCGGCTTGAACAGGCGCCCGGCCTGGCCCTCGAGCCCGAACACCGGGATGAAGGCGACTGCGATGATCAGCAGGGAGAAGAAGATCGCCGGGGTGACCTCGCGCGCGGCCTCGGCGAGCAGGTTGCGGCGTTGCTCTTCGGACATGTCCTTGGGGGCATGTTCGAGCCGCTTGTGACAGGCCTCGACCATGACGATCTCGGCGTCGACGGTGGCGCCGATGGCGATGGCGATCCCGCCGAGGCTCATGATGGTGGCGGGGATCCCCAGCCACGCCATCGGCAAGAACGCCAGCAGCACCGCCAGCGGCAGGCCGACGATCGGCAGCAAGGCGCTGCGCACGTGGAGCAGGAAGATCAAGATCACCAGGGCGACGACGATCCCCTCCTCGACCAGGGCGTGCTTGAGGGTGTCGATCGCACGATCGATGAGGCCGCTGCGGTCGTAGGTGGTGACGACCTCGACGCCCGGGGGCAGGCCGGCGGCCACCTCGTCGAGCCGGGCCTTGACGCGCTCGATGACGTCGCGGGCGTTGACGCCGTAGCGCGCGACGACGATGGCGCCGACGACCTCGCCCTGGCCGTCGAGCTCGGCGAGGCCGCGGCGGATGTCGGGGCCGAAGCGGACCTCGGCGACGTCGCCGAGGCGCAGCGGGGCGCCGAGTTCGGGGCTGGCCTTGAGGACAGCCGACTCGAGGTCGGACAGGTCCTTCAAATAGCCGCGGCCGCGGACGAAGGCCTCGCGCCCGCCGAGCTCCAAGATCCGCCCGGAGGACTCGCCGGTGGTCTTGCGCACCGCGTCGGCGACGTCGGCGATCGTGAGGCCGTTGGCGCGCAGGCGCTCGGGGTCGAGCTGGACCTGGAACTGGCGCTCGTAGCCGCCGACGCTGGCGACCTGGGCGACGCCCTGGACGCTCTCGAGGGCGTAGCGCAGCTCGAAGTCCTGGATCGCCCGCAGCTCGGCGAGGTCGTGCTGACCTGTCCGATCGACCAGGGCGTATTCAAAGACCCAGCCGATGCCGGTGGCGTCGGGCCCGAGAGTGACGCTGGCCCCCTCGGGCAGGCGCGGGCCGATGCCGGCGAGGTACTCCTGGACGCGCGAGCGGGCCCAGTAGACGTCGACGTCCTCGGCGAAGAGGACGTGGACGAAGCTCATGCCGAACATCGAGTAGCCGCGCACCGCCTCGACGCCGGGGGCGGCCAGCAATGAGGCGGTGAGCGGGTAGGTGACCTGGTCCTCGACCAGAGTCGGCGACCGCCCGCGCCACTCGGTGAAGACGATGACCTGCGGATCGGAGAGGTCCGGCACGGCGTCGAGCGGGACCTTTTCCAACGCCCGCAGGGCCAGCCAGCCGAGCACGAGGTAGGCCATGATCACGAGGCCGCGGTGGTGCGCGCAGGCGTCGATCAGCTTGCCGATGGCGGAGATCATGCGACTTCACGGGGCGTGGCCGGCGTGGCCGGCGTGCGGATCGGGGTGCGAGGCCGACTCGAGGAAGAGTGCTGCGGGGCTGCTTGCCGGGCTCGCGGGGATCAGCGCGGCGCGCAGGCGGCTCTCGGCGTCGACGAGGAAGGTCGCGCCGGCGACCACGCGTTCGCCGGCGCTCACGCCCTCGCGCACGCGCACGAACTCCGCGTCGCGGGCGCCGAGCACGACCGGGCGCGGGACCAGGCGGCCGCCGCCGGCGTCGACGAACACGTAGGGCTGATCGCCGGCGTCGACGATCGCGTCGCGCGGCACCGCCACGCCGGTCTCGCTCGGCTGAACAAAACTCACCACTGCCGGCATGCCGGCCACCAGCGCGCGGTCGTCGTTGTCGAGCGGCATGCGCACGCGGACGCTGCGGCTGTCGGCGGCGACGCTCGGGTAGACCAGGTCGACCGCGACGTCTCGATCGAGCGCGGGTCGGCTGGTGAATCGGACATGTCCCTTGGTTCCTTTGCGAACGGCTGCGGCCTGCGCGGCCGGCAGCTCGGCGACCAGGTAGAGCGCGTGGTCCTCGCGCAGCTCGTAGAGCGGCTCCTCGGGCTGGACGTAGGCGCCGAGGACGGCGGTGCGGGCGACGACGACGCCGGACGCGGGGGCGACCACCGGGGTGGTGCGGTCGGGCTTGCCTGACTTGAGGATCCGGTCGACCTGGGCGGACGACAGGCCGAGCAGCTCGAGGCGCTGGCGAGCCGCTCCGACCACCGGCCCGGACCAGCTGTGGGCCGCCAGCAGCTCCGCCTGGGCCTGGTAGATCTCCGGGCTGTAGTACTCGGCCAGCACCTGCCCCTTGCGCACGCGGACGCCGGTCTCGGCGACGGCGATCTTCTCGATGAAGCCGGCCGCGCGCACGTGGACCCGCGCCGCGCCGTCCTCGGAGAACTCCGTCAGGGCGGCGCTGCGCAGCTCGGCGGCGAACTCGCGCTCGGCGGCGACCACGATCCGGGCGCCGATCGCCTGCAGGCGGTCGAGCCCGAGGGTGATCGCGGCTGTCCCTGCGGGCATGTCCGGAGAGACAGCCACCGCCTCGGCCGCGACCGCCTCGAGGTCCATGTGGCAGATCGGGCACGAGCCGGGCTCGGCTTGCTGGATCTGCGGGTGCATCGGGCAGCGGTAGACCGTCTCGGCCTCGTCCGCCGGGATCGGCTCGAGCGCCATGTGGCAGATCGGGCACTCGCCCGGCTCGTGCGCCGTGATCTGGGGGTGCATCGGGCAGCGGTACTTCGGGGCGTGCTGGACCGCGACCGGCTCGGCCCGCGCGTACGACCACCAGGAGAAGCAGGCCGCGGCGAGGGTGCCGAGCAGCAGCAGCCAGCGGACGCCCGCCATCAGGGCGACGCCGGGCGGGGGCGCCTCGGCGCCTTCGCGCAGGGACTCGGGGTCGTCGGGGTGAGGGTCGAGCATGAGATGTCCTCGGGGACAGGTCGGAGGTCCGAGCTCACCGGTCGGCGGGGCCCGGAGCGAGCGGGCGGCGGGCCACGGGCGAGCCGACGGCGCGGTCGAGGTCGATGAGGGCGTGGTCGAGGTCGGACTTGGCGGCGATGACGTCCATCGCCACCTCGACGTGCACGGCCTCGGCGGCGAGGAGGGCGGTGAAGTCGCCGCGGCCGGACTCGTAGCCGGTCAGGGCGACCTCGCGGGCGCGGGCGCTGGCGGGGCCGGCCTCGCGGACCAGCGCCTGGTAGCGCTCGGAGGCGCTCTGGACGGTGGCCAGGGCGCCCGAGACCTCGCCGGCGATGCCGAGCTTGACCTGGGCGACGTCGCGGACCGCGGCGGCGCTGAGCTCGGCCTGCGCGTCCCTGCGCTTTCGCGCCTGTCCCGTGAGCCAGGGCAGCTGGAGGTCGACCATCAGGCCGTAGCCGTGCATCGGCATCGGCTTGGTCGCGGGGAAGTAGGCGACGCCGAGCATCGCGCTCGGCAGGTTGGCCTCGCGCCGGGTGGCGCGCAGGTCGAGAGCGGCGGCCTCGCGGCGGGCGTCGGCGGCCCGGGTCTCGGGGCGCTCGCGCTGGGCGTCGGCGATGAGGCCGCGAGCGTCGACGCCGACAGTCGCGGCCGCCGGGTCCCGCGGCGCGCCGAGCGGGGCGTCGGCCTCGCGGGCCATGAGCGTGTTGAGGCGCGTGCGCGCGGCCATGGTCGCGGTCGCGTCGGTGGCCACGTCGGCGCGCGCGCGGGCCACCTCGGTCTCGGCGCGGGCGATCTCGAGGAGCGTGCCGCCGACGACCTGGCGCGCGCGCGCCAGGCCGAGCACGTGCTCGCTGACCCGCTGGTGCTCGAGGTGGACGCTGTGGCGCGCGACCGCGGCGGCGTAGTCGATGAAGGCGTGGCCCACCGCGGTGGCCAGGTCCTGGGCGACGACGTCACGGTTGGCCGCGTCGGCGGCGGCGTCCTTGCGCCGGGCGGCGGACCGCAGCTTGAGGCTGCCGGCGGCGGGCACCGGCTGGCGCAGGCCGAGCATGACCATCGGCGACTCGTTCCACGCCCACGGCTTGGCCAGCGGGACCTGCCAGATGTCGAAGGTGAGGCGCGTGGCCTCGGGTCGCCGCTCGGCCTCGGCGAGGTGCTCGGCGGCGCGGATCCGGTGGACGGCCGCCTGCAGGCCGGGGCTGCGCTCGAGCGCGACCGCGACCGCGGTGTCGATGTCGAACGGACCGCTCAGGGCCGACTCGGCCGGCGCCGCGCGCACGGGGCCCGCGAGCAGGGCGAGGACGAGGCAGAGGCTGCGCGCGAGAGGCACGCGCCTCTATATGCACGGCCCGGGTCAGGCCGGAAATATCAAGGGTTTCGAGCGATCGCGCAGCTGCCGCGAGCGGGGGTCGCGAAGATTCTCAGGCGCGGTCGCGAAGATCGTGAGGGGCGACGGCGGCCGAGAGCGGCAACGGGCGCGCCGACTTCGGCAAGCAGGAGTGAGCTGTCCTCGGGGACATGTCATTCGTGGTCGAGGCCGCCGTGATGACGTCGTGCAGTCGGGCTCGCTGGCCGCGAGGCCGCTGGTTTCCGTCTGCGCGGGACGAGGGTTTGTGCGTCGGTGCGCGGCTGATTGACACGAATGCGCGCGCTCCGGTAAGAGGCGGGCCTGGCGCACCTTGCGCCGGAGGAGTCGGTCATGCGCACGCGAACGGGGCGAGTCTCGAATTGGCTGCTGGCGGGGGCGATGGTCGCGGGCTGCGGCGACGACGGCCGCGGCGAGACGACCGCGGGGGTGACCGCGTCGACGGGCATCACGGGGGCGAGCGGCGCGACGAACGTGACGGGCGTGACGGGGACGACCGAGACCGGCGGCGAGACGACCGAGACCGGCACCGACGGAACCACGACCAGCGTCGATCCGTCCGGCAATCCGACCGCGACCACTCAGCCCACGGGCGGCACCGGCTGCAGCGAGGACGCCGATTGTCCCGAAGGCCAGCACTGCGGCGACTGGTCGGGCGAGTGCCTGCCGGCGGGCGGCTGCCTGTTCGACGAGGACTGCGAGGGCGGCCAGACCTGCACCGACGGGATGTGCGAGATCGGCGGCGAGTGCGGGGCTCAGGAGTTCGAGCTGACCAAGGTCGTGCCCAACGTGATGATCGTGCTCGACCGCAGCGGCAGCATGGAGGGGGATGTCCAGGACTCGGACAAGAACCGCTGGGAGGTCGCCAAGGACGCGATCAACAAGCTGGTGACGACCTTCAACGAGGAGATCCGCTTCGGCCTCGTGACCTACTCGGCGTGCGTCGGCAACGGCTGCTCGGCGGGGACGATCGTGGTGCCGCTGGCCGAATTCAACGGCGGGGCGATCCAGCAGTTCCTCAGCGACAAGGGCAACGGCTACCTGTGCGACTCCGGCGATCCGGAGACGAGCACCGGCAACACGCTCAAGGCGCTGGTCGGAGAGCCGCAGGTCCAGGACCCGACGCGCGCCAACGCGGTGCTGCTGATCACCGACGGCGACGAGAGCGGCGATTGCCAGGGCACCACCAACGGGCCGGCCGCGGCGGCCGACCTGTTCGCGCAGGCGATCTCGGTCCGCACCTACGCGGTCGGCTTCGCCGACGGGATCCTCGGCTCGCTGGCCGAGATCGCCACCAACGGCGGCACGATGACGCCCTACAACGCCAACAACCCGGCCTCGCTCGAGGCGGCGCTCGACGCGATCGCCGGCGCGGTGGTGTCGTGCACGTTCGAGCTCGACACGGTGCCCGACGACCCGAACGAGATCTACGTGTTTTTTGAAGACATGGTCCCGGGCGTCCCGAACGACCCGAACAACGGCTGGACGTACGACCCGAACACCAACACCGTCACCTTCCACGGCACCGCCTGCGAGGCGCTCAAGGCCGGGCAGGTGGTCGACGTCGACGTGGTGTTCGGCTGCGACGTGCCGATCCCCGGGTGACCGGAAGGTCATGCCCGTCGGGGCATGCTCTCAGGAAAATGTTCGAAGGGACATGCTCGGAGGAGCATGTCCCTTCGTTCTTGCGCCGGCTCAGCGGTAGACGGCCGGCTTGCAGGCCGCCTCTTTCATGCGGCAGTCGTCGCGGCACATGTCGCCGCTGCTGCTGCAGGTCAGCTTGCAGGTGGCGCGGTCGGTCTCGGACATCTTGCCCTGGTCGCACTGGGCGCCGCAGGTGGTCTGCTCGCTGGCGCAGCCGACCTTGCAGCTCTGCGCATGCGCGGCGCAATGGGGGTTCTGCGGCTGCTGGCCCGGCAGGGCCGTGACGGTGGCCTGGGCCGGCGCCGCGGGCTGGCTCGTCGGGACGGCGACCGGTCGTGGGGCGCCGCCGGGGGCGCTGCCCGGGACCACGCCGTTCGAGGAGCGGATCACCGCGGCGCGCTGTTCGGCCTCGGTCATGGTCGGCGCCGGGCCGAGGACCCACTGGCTGGGGGCCGCGGGGCCGACGACAGTGCCCACTGCGCCGCAGTTGTTGCGGCAGGTGGCGCGGTCGGTGGCCGAGGCCTCGCGGTCGCAGGTGGCCTGGCAGGCGGCGACCTGCTGCTGCTGCGCGGCTTGGGGGTTATACGTGGCGGCGGTGCTGCCCGGCTGCGCGGGGCGGTACGCGGGCGAGGTGCCCGGCGACGTCGTGACCGGCACCGAGCCGCCGCCGGGCGCGAAGCTGTACGTGGTGGTGCTGCCGACGGTGGTGCTGCCGACCGGCGCCGACGTTGGTTGCGGGGCGCTGGCGCGGTTCAGCTGATTGCACTGCAGGCGGCAGGTGGCGCGGTCGCCCGGGTTGGGTTCGTTGTCGCACTGCGACTCGCACAAAAATTTTTGGTGCGCGAGGTCGGGAGCGGGCTGCGAAGCGGGCTGAGCCGGACGCGGCGGCGAAGCCGCGGGGGGCGAAGATGCGGGGGGAGTCGACGGCGGCGTGGCTGCGGGAGGCTTGGCTGCGGGCGGTGACGCGGGGGTCGACGACGACGGCGGCGCGGCTGCGGGAGGCTTGGCTGCCGGCGGTGACGCGGGCGTGGACTGGGCCAGGCGGGCGCACTGGAGGCGGCAGGTGGCCTGATCGTCGGCGGACAGGCCGGGCGCGGTGCAGCCGGCGAAGCAGGAGTCGGTGGCCGGCGCAGCTGCGCGGGCGGGTCCGAAGCCGAGCAGAGCGGCGGCCGCGAAGGTCAGGCTGAACAGAGCGATTGGACGCATGTGCAGTTCCCCCGGGTACGCGAGGCGACGATAGCATCCGCGCCACCGCCGGCAAGAATCGTGCGGGGGCGGACGACGGTCGCGCGGCGAAGATTCTCTCGCGAATGTCAGCCTGGGACCATGAACCTACGGGCCGATGTTCACGCTCAGCACGGGCCGTCGATGCAGCAGTCGCCGTAGAAGATGCAGTTGGCATCGCAGGCGCAGGCGCCACTGAAGTCGCCGCACTCGCAGTCCGAACACGAGTACGGGTCTTCGGGGCAGTCCTCGGGGCAGGTGCAGTCGTCCTCGCCGGGGCTGCACTGGCCGTCGCCGCAGACCATGTTGACGCAGCCGGCGGTGTTGTGGGTGCAGTTGGCGTTGCAGCTCAGGGTGCCGCCGCTGAACCCGAGGCCGTTGCAGGTCTGACCCCCGAGGTCGCCGCCCTCGCACGACTCGGGCCCGTTGCGCACGCCGTCGCCGCACCAGAAGCAGCCGGCCTTGTTGAACAGGCAGCTGCCCGGGCTGCCGCACGCCAGGGTGCCGCCGTGGTAGTTGCCGTTGGCCGGCGCCGGGAGGCCCGCGCACACCGCGTTGCCGAGCTGCGCCGCGCTGCAGTTGCTGCCCTGCTGGCCGCAGTCACACTCCTCACCGCCGTTCTTCATGCCGTCGCCGCACGACTCGCTGACGCACTGACTCTTGTTCCACGTGCAGGTGGCGGCGTCGCAGGTCAAAAGGCCGCCGGTGAAGCCGAGCCCCTGGCAGGTCTGACCGTTGACGTTGGCGCCCTCGCACTCCTCGGGCGGCTCGATCGTCCCGTCGCCGCAGGTGATCGTCGGGCCGGTGGTGGTCGTGGTGCCCGGATCGCTCGCGGTGACGGCGGTCGGATCGACGTCGTCGGTGGTCGGGGCGACGTCGCCGAAGTCCGGACGGATCATGTCGGTGGTGCCGGCGGAGTCGTCGGTGCTCGGCGCCGAGGTGCCCGACATGCCCGCCGTCGCCGTCGTCACCTGCGAGCCCGTCGGCGCCGGAAAGGAGCCGCCGAAACCTGAACTTTGGGTCACGTCCTCGCCGCCGGCACAGGCCGCGAGGGTGACGAGCGCGAGGTAGGAGATGCGGCGAACCATCCCCCCATCATAGGCGGGCGCGCCGCCGAGCCGCAAATCAGGCGGAGAGGCTCGCGTCCGCCCTCGCGGCTTCGGCGCTCCGGGATGCCGGATCGGCGAACGCGGCTTCGTCGTCGCCGAGCGCCAGCGCCAGCATGCGATCGAGGACGCCCGTCCACGCGGCGCGGCGGGTGTCCACGCGCTCCTGCGGGCCGAGCCGGCCGAACCGGCGCAGGTCGGCCTCGACCGCCTGCGGCTCGTCGACGAAGGCGGCGGCCCGCAGCTCGGCCGCGACTGCGCGCACCGCCTCGGCGACCTCGCGGCCGCCGACGTCGACGGCCCAGGCGACCGTCGCCCAGGCGAGCTCGGCGTGACGGGTCTCATCCGCGGCGATCGCCGCCAGAGCCGCGTCGGCGGCCGCAGCCGCGCAGCCGCGTCGGCCGCGCAGAGCGGTCAGCGCGGCGATTGTCTCGCCGACGCAGCCCTCGCGGAAGGTGTCGCAAGCGAGCGCGACCAGGCCGCCCGCGCGGGGCTGCACCGGGGGCAGCGGACCCGGCCCGCGCGCGACGCCGCCGTACGCGGCCGCCAGCGCGAAGCACACCTGCGCGTGCCGGACCTCGTCGAGCCCGGCCTCGGCGCAGCCGGCCAGCAGCTCGGGCGGAGCCCCCACGGCCATCAGCTCGAGCGCGGCGCGGGCGAACGCGGCGACCGAGGCGTGCTCCATCTGCGCGTCCTCCAGCCAGGCGGCGGCGACGAGCGGGCGCTCGTCGGCGGCTGGCTCTCCGAGCATGTCCTCGGGGACATGCTCTCCGAGCCATGTACTTCCGGCCACCACGGGCGCGGCCACGGCGTCGTCGCCGGCGAGCAGCGGGCGGCCGCTGCAGTAGTCGAACCAGTGGTAGCAGCAGATCTCGCCGTCGCCGGTGGCCTTGCGCTTGTCGTCGGTGGCGATCTTGCGCAGGCGGCCCATCATCATCGGGTTCATCGACAGGCCCTTGTAGGTCTTGTCGTTGGGGCCGACGCCGGGGTCTGGGCGGCCGATGAGGCGCGTCGGGCAGCCGATCTCGTCGGTCGCCTGCGGGGCGCGGAACTTGTCGGCGGCCGCCGGCGCGCCGCACCAGTCGCCGTTGTTGCAACCCTCCTCCTCGAGGCCGTCAGGGTCGTACGGGTCCATGCCGGTGCGCGCGGGGTACTGCGGACCAGAGGGGACGGGCGGCGGCTCGGCGTCCGGAGCCGCATCGACCTCGGCGGGCGCGGGCTCGGGAGCTGCGGCCTTGGCGGGCGCGGGCTTGGCGGCCTCGACCGGGGCAGGCGCGGGGGCGGGGCCGCAGGCGGCGAGCAAGAGCCCCGAGGTGAGGGCGGTGTGCAGGCGTCGGCGGAGCAGCCGGAGGTCGCGCATGCGGCCGACGTTAGCATGAAGGCCCGCGCGCGGTGCCCGGGCGATCACCGTCGCGAAGATCGTCGGTCGCTTGAGATCCGGCCGCGCCTGGGCCATAGATGCGCCGGTGCGCGCGGACTACGTGATCGCCGGCGCGGGCTGTGCAGGCCTCAGCCTGGCGGTGCAGATCGCCCTCCAGAGCCGTCGCCGCGGGGTCCCTTGCCCGCGCGTGGTGTTGATCGAGCCGCGCGCGCGGCACGCCCGCGACCGCACGTGGTGCTACTGGCGCTTCGTCGATCACCCGTTCGCCGCCGCGGTCCGCCACCGCTGGACCCGCTGGCGCGTCGCCGACGCCGACCGCTCGCGAGTCCGCGGCAGCGAGCGCCACCCGTACGAGCACGTGCCGTCGGATGTCTTTTACGACATGGCCCTCGGGACACTCGCGGAGTTCCCCGAGATCGAGCTGCGCCGCGGCTGCGCGGTGCGGGCGATCCGCGAGACAGCGAGCGGGTGCGAGGTGGTGACCGACGCCGAGGTGGTGCAGGCGCGGCTGGTGTTCGACAGCCGGCCCGCGCCCGCGCCCGCGCCCGGCGGCGACGAGGTCGACCTGCTGCAGCACTTCGTCGGCTGGGAGGTCGAGGCGCCCGCGCCGGTGTTCGACCCGGAGGTGCCGACCCTGATGGACTTCGCGGTCGACCAGAGCCGGGGGATCCACTTCATGTACGTGCTGCCGTTCGCGCCGACCCGCGCGCTGGTCGAGACGACGTACATCTCGCCGGCGAGCCTGCCCGACGCGACCTACGAGGACGACCTGCGCGGCTACCTGCGCGCCCGCTACGGGCTGACCGCGCCGGAGGTGCGCTGGCGCGAGCGCGGGGCGATCGCGATGACGAGCCGACCGGCGGCGCTGCGCCAGAGCCCGCGGGTGATCCACCTCGGCCTGCGCGGCGGGCTGGCCAAGGGCTCGACCGGCTACGCGTTCCAGGCGATCCAGCGGGCCTCCGAGCTGCTGGCGCGCGAGCTGCTCGAAAGGCCAGGTGCGCCGCCGCGGGTGCCCGCGCCCCGGCCGGCCGCGGCGGTGGCGATGGACCGGGTGCTGCTGGCCCACCTGCAGCGCACGCCCAGCCGCGGGCCGCCGCTGTTCGTCGACCTGTTCGAGCGCCTGCCGCCGGACCTGCTGTGCCGCTTCCTGAGCGATCACGCGGGGCCGCTCGATTACCCGCGGGTGATGCTGGCGACGCCGATGGCCGAGATGACGGCGGCGGTGGTGCGCTCGCGGGCGCTGTGGCTGCGCGCGGCCACCTGAGGCGGCATTGCGGCGGGCGCGGTGACGCGGATCCGCGGGTCGTCACGGGCCAATCGGAAGGGTCGAGCGGTCAGCGCGTCGGCGGGATTACCCTCGAGGGGCGCCATGTCGACGCATTCATTGTTCCGGCGGCGAATCGAGCGATTCGGGCCGATGCACGAGTCACCGTATTTTCGCCTGAAGAAAAGAGAATAGGAGGAGAAGCCCCTGATCGGCTCGCAGGCGGGTGGGGGCGGCGTTGCGCTCGGGTGCGGCCCGACGCTCGCCCTGGACCCCACCCATTTTCTCTCGCTTCAAAAGAAAGAATCGGGCCCAGGGTCGTCGCATAAAAATCTGGCGACGCTGCAATTGGTCGGTCGACCGCGGCCACCTAGCAAGCGAGCGCGACGATCGTGTCTCTCGCCGGAGGCGAGCGACGAGCGGGCGCGCTGTTTACTCGTCAACCAGAGGAAATGACCCATGATGATCGCATCCAGTAAGTATCGCCCCGCGAATCGCATGCTCCCCCTGTTCGCGCTGGCCCTGCCGTGTGTGCTCCTCGCGACCGCCTGCGACGACCCCGATCAGGAGGCGGAGCTCGCCGCGCTCGACGACATCGACGCCAGCGACGAGCTCGCGGCCGAGGAGGCCGAGGAGGCCGAGGAGGCCGCCGGGAGCCCGCTCGACCAGGGCATCGACGTCCTGAAGGATCGCCCTGATCCGGCGAAGGCCGTCGTCCCGCTGTGCTGCACGATCACCTACCCGTCGATCTTCAACCCGAACGTCCGGCTGTCCACGCTGGCCTCGGAGGGTTGTTCGGTGAGCGGGGGCGTCCCGGCCGGCGCCCTCATCTCGTACACGGTGACGCACTACTTCGGCTCGCCCGGGCCCTTCGTCGGCAGCTCCTCGGGCCCGATCGCCAACAACAGCACGAAGCTGATCCCGCTGAGCCACACGGGTTCGCTGGACGCGATGGCCTGCACCGCGTTCGCGGCGTGGTAGCGGGGCGCGCCTCGTCGGGGCCGGCCGGGCGCGCTCGGCCGGCCCGCGGCACGCCTCGCGTTCGCCGCCGAATTCGCGGCGACGTCGCGGCCTGCCGGTGACGATGTTTCGCGCCGGGGCGCATCGACCCGGCGCGGCGCGTGAGGTGCGGACCGGGCGCGCCCATAGTACACTGGCGCTCCCTGCCGCCCCGATGACGCGCCTCTACACTTTCGGCAACACTCCGGGCGCTCCCGGCGAGGCGCACAGCGAGGCGCCCGATTGGGTGCAGGCCAACCCGGGGCGGATCGACAAGGCGCTGCAGCGGGCGCTGGCGCTGCCCGGCGGCGGGTGGTTCGCAGTCGACGCGCGCGACCAGATCGACCGCGCACCGCGGGCCTACGCCGTCGACGGCCACGAGCTGGTGCTGTGGCGGACCTTCGACGGCAGCGTGCGCGCGGCCCCCGAGGCGTGCCCGCACATGGGCGCGTCGTTGGCGTGCGCGAAGGTCCGCGGCGACAACCTGGTGTGCCCGTGGCACGGGCTCGAGCTCGGCGACGAGCCGCACGGTCGCTGGCGGCCGCTGCCGACCCACGACGACGGCGTGCTGGTCTGGGTGCGGCTGTCCGAAGAGACAGCTCACACGCTTGGCGAGGCGCCGACGTCGGCGCCGATCCTCGCCCCGCGACCGGCCCGGTTCCTGAGCGGCGTGGTGCGGATGGAGGCCGAATGTGACCCTTCGGACATCCTCGCCAACCGCCTCGATCCGTGGCACGGGGCGCACTATCACCCGCACTCGTTCGCCCGCCTCAAGGTCCTGGCCGACGAGCCCGATCTGCTGCTGGTGCGCGTGGCCTACCGCGTGTTCGGGCCGCTGGCAGTCGAGGTCGACGCGACCTTCCACTGCCCCGACCCGCGCACGATCGTGATGACGATCGTCGGCGGCGAGGGCGTCGGCTCGGTCGTCGAGACCCACGCGACGCCGCTCGGCCCCGGCCGCTGCGCGGTGCTCGAGGCGACCCTGGCGACTTCGGAGCGCCCGGGCTTCAAGTGGGCGCTCGGGGCGAATTGGCTGCTGCGCCCGCTCATCGAGCGCCGCGCGGCCAGGCTGTGGGTCGAGGACGTCGCCTACGCCGAGCGCCGCTTCCGCCAGCGCGCGCGCGCACCGGTGCGCCTGCGGACGATCCGCGGCGAGGCGGAGTAAGGACGAGGTGGCGCGCCGCGACGCGCGCGCTCCGGTGATGCGCGGCGCGGGGCTCGGCTGGTGCGCGCTGGTCCTCGCGTGCGGGCAGGCGACGGTCGATGCCGGGGCGCTCGCGGAACGGGCGTCGGAGCGCGCCGGCGGGGCCGAGGTGCCCACGAGCCGCACGCGAGCGGTGACGGAGAGCGAGTCGGAGCGCGCCGAAGGGAGCGATCGCCGGGGCGAATGTCTCCGTCGCAACGCCGGTGCGTCGGCGCATTTCAAAAAAATCGTCGCGGCGTTCTGCGCCGAGCATCACAACCTCGAGGGGGTCGGCGCGAGCCTGGCGATCGTCGAGGGCGACGGGGCGCCGTTCGTGGCGACTGCCGGGAGCGCCTGTCTCGCGGGACAGGCGGTCACCGAGGCCACGCGCTTTCGGATCGGCTCGATCACCAAGCTGTGGACGGCGGCCCTGGTGCTGCGTCAGGTCGACGCCGGGCGGCTCGAGCTCGACGCCGAGGTCGCGCGCGTGGTGCCCGAGCTGGCCGCGGGGGTCGACGAGCGGGCCGCGGCGATCACCTGGCGGCAGCTGCTCACCCACACCGCCGGCCTGCCTGACCCGTCGCCGCTCGAGCTCGGGGCCGAGTGGCTGACCGCCCTCGGCGAGCGGCCGCTGTGGCGCGAGCCGGGGGCGCTGTGGAGCTACTCGAGCGACGGCTACGCGGTCGTCGGCGCCGCGCTCGCGCAGCTGCGCGGGGTCGAGTTCCCGCGCCTCCTCGCCGACGAGCTGCTGGCGCCGCTGGGGCTGGGCGCGGTGAACGTCGAGCTGGAGCTGGCCTTGCGGACAGGTGCCGCCTGCGGTCACCTCGGGCGCGGGGCGCAGGCGCGGGCGTTCAGCGTCGTCGATGACCTGGCCCTCGGGACAGGCGACGCCCGCTGGACCGCCCCCGCTGGCGGCGCGATCGTGTCGGCGGCCGAGCTGGTGACTGCGGTCCGCGACCTCGTCGATCCCGGGCGCTCGCCGCTGTCGCCGACGGCCTTGGGCGAGCTGCTGACCGCCGAGGTGCCGACCTTCGAGCGACCCGGCGAGCGCTACGGCCTGGGCGTGCGCGTGCGGCCGACGAGCGGCCCGGCGATCTACGGCCACAGCGGCGCGACCGGCGACTTCGCGGCCGACCTGGTGTTCGTGCCGGAGCGAAGATTCGCGGCGGCCGTCCTGAGCAACACCGGCGTCCCGCTGCGCGTGACCCTGGCGACCGTGCTGCAGGAGCTGCTGGGCGCGGCGCCCGAGCGCGCGGCGGCGATGGGACCGGCGAGCCGTTACGCCGGCACGTACCGCGCGGCGCGGTTCGGCGAGGAGGTGACGATCGCGGCGCAGGGGGCCGAGCTGCGGTTGACTGCGCCGACGCTGGGTCTCGCCGACGTCCGGCTCGAGCACGCCGGCGACGCTCGCTTCCTCGTCGCGGGGCGGCCGGAGCTGGGCGGCTTCACGTTCGTGTTCGCGGGCACCGACGCGCACGCCAGCGACCTGCGCGGCCACGCCTTCGTCGGCGCGCGGGTCGAGTGAGCACGAGGCCATCGAGCGGCGCCACTGAGGAGAGGTGCCGAGCTCGACAGGCTAGCTCGCAGGGCCCGCCTTCGCGGCGCGAGACCTACCTGCGAGCTCGGCAGGATCGCCCGCACCCGCGTCTCGGAGGGCGCCGGGCTCGGTGGCGCCGAATGGTCGATCGAGCATGTCGATCAGGACATTTCCCAAAGAACATGCGTTTTAAAGCGTGTTCTTTCGGGCATGTGGAAGTTCACTCGGACGCGAGCAAGCCGCCGGTGCTGTGCCAGTAGCTGCTCGCGGGGGAGTCCGTGCGGGTGGCGTAGACGCTCACCGAGATCGGCTGGTCGCCGGCGATCTCGACCAGGCCCGGGTCCTCGTCGAAGCGGATGTGGGCGGTCTGGTAGGGGGTGTCGCCGATGGCCTCGAAGCCGGCGAGCGGGGCGCCGTCGACGGTGACCGTCGCCCCGACCGGCGCGACGACGTCGACGTCGACCGGGAGCCAGTCGGGCAGGGCGTGGACGTAGTGGGTGTCGTGCCAGCGGATCACCGGCATGGCGACGAGCATCGACGGGTCGGTGGCGTCGCTCTCGAGGGTCGAGGCGACCATGTACTGGGTGACCAGCACCGGCGCGCTGCTGACCAGCGCGTAGTTCTCGCTCTCCGGCTCGAGCTCGACGTACTCGCCGGGGTTGGCGATCGTCATCGGCGCGAAGATCGGCGGCTCGAACGTCAGCTCGGTGTTCGGCTCGCTGGCGATCACGCGCAGCACCTGGGGTCGTCGCTCGGTCGGCGGGTTGTGCTTCGACGGCGCCACGATCGCGTACTCGGTGCCGAGCTGCGACACGGGCAGCATCATGTCCTCGAGGTGGTCGCAGTACGGCACGTCCTTGGGCATGAAGCTGCACTCGTGGCCGCCGAGCACCTGGATCGGCTTGTCGGCGACCAGGCGCGTGCCGGTGAGGTCGCCGTCGTCGGCGCTGACGAGCTGCAGCACGTCGCCGGTGTCGAGCGGGGCCTTGCCGTTGCCGTCGAGGCCGATGCCCGGCGCGGCCTTCGACTTGGTGCCCGGCAGGGCGGTGGCCTCGACCGACATCTCGTCGGCGCCGGCGACCACCGCCCACGCGCCGTGGTAGAAGCCGCCCTCGACCGGGCTGGGCGCGTACGACGACACGAAGTAGTCGGTGCCCCAGGTGTGCCGCGGCCACAGCAGCGAGCTGTCGCTCGAGGCGGTGAGGTTGAACGAGTTGTACTGGACGACCCGCACGGGCGCGTCGCTCTCGATGCGGTAGGCGCCGTCGTAAATGAGCTTGCCGACCAGGGCGTTGAACAGGCCCATCGTGTAGGGCAGCTCGATCACGCGGTAGCTGTCGGCGTCGACCGTCTCGACCACCGGCATGAAGTCCTCGTTCTGCGTGATCGTGACGGTGGCGGGGCTGTCGCCCGGGTTCTCGACGACGATCGCGAAGATCGACCCGTTCTGGTTGAGCTGCAGGGCGGTCAGCGCGTAGAACTCACAGCCCGAGGCGGTCAAGGGCAGCGACTCGGGGGCGCACGCGCCCGTGCAGGCCATCGCGTCGGCGTCGCAGGTCAGGCCCTGGGTCGCGCTGCAGGTCTGCTGGGCCTCCCACGCGCCGTCGTTGCACTGCTGCAGCTGGTCGCCGTCGCAGCGGACCGCGCCCGGTTCGCAGCCGGTGCAGCCGACGTCGTCGACGCAGACGCCCCCGTTCGGGCACGAGGTCGGCGCGCCGAGCTGGCCGTCGGGTCCGCACTCGGCCACCTCGGTCTCGCTGACGCACACGACGCTGTCGGGCGCGCATTCGGGCGGCGCGGTGGTCCCGGTGGTCGTCGGCGTGTCGGGGGTCGTGGTCGACGAAGACGTCGACTCACCGGTCGAGCTCGTCCCCTCGCTCGCGCCGGTGTTTGCCGTCGAATCGCCGCAGCCGGCGATGATCGTCATCGCTGCGATAAGCCGAAAACTGGTACGCATGCCCGCACGATAGCAGGCCATAAACGGCCGCCGTGGGGCGGTATCCGCGGCGGGCGCTGAGGTCCGTGAGTTAAGTCCGTCCCTCAGCGACCGCGGGCTCATACGCCGCTGGTGTCTCTCCGGCCTGCATGTCCTATCGGACATGTCCCATATAAAATAGCGCCGATCGGGGCCGCGAAATACGATAGTGCGGCGGTTCGACGAGGGCCGGGATAGTCGCCCCGAATACCACCGAGGCGGCGCACGACCGCGCCCGGCTCGGTCGTCGCATCGGGGTAGTGTCACGAGGGTACGCAACGGATCACAGGTCCCCTCGCTTTTCCTTGCGAGGCCGGTGGACCCCGCCCAAAGACCCGGGATATGGACGATCCCGCCGAAATTTCCGCCGCCGGCCCACCGCGCCGGGCCCGGGCGCGCGAGCCCTCGTCGCCGGCGACCCGGCGGACCCCGACGCTGGCCGGCAAGGTCGCGCTGATCACCGGCGGCGAGACCGGGATCGGCCGCGCGGCCGCGATCCGGTTCGCCCGCGAGGGCGCCGACGTGGCCTTCACCCACCTGTCGGCGCACGGCGACGCCCACGCGCTGGTGCGCGCCGTCGAGCGCGAGGGCCGCGCGTGCCTGGCAGTGTGCGGCGACGTCGACGACCCGGGCTTCTGCGAGGCGCTGGTCACCGGGGTGATCGAGCGCTTCGGCGGCGTCGACGTGCTGGTCAACAACCTGGTCGCGCGCCGCAGCCCGCCGAGCTTCTTCTCGCTGTTCTTCCTGACGCGGCGGCTCCTGCCGTACCTGCGCGATCGGCCAGGTGCGAGCATCGTCAACACCTCGTCGCCGCGGCCGCCCACCGATCCGGTGCGCGACGAGGAGGCGGTGCGCGCCGCGCTCGACACCTGCACCCGCTCGCTCGCCACCAACCTCGCGCGCGTCAAGATCCGCGTCAACGCGGTCGTGCCCGACGCCGATCACGAGCGCGGCGCCGGCGACCTGGTGTTCCTCGCCAGCGACGCGGCCAGGGGGATGAGCGGCGAGCTGCTCGACCGTCGCGCGCGATGACCGCGGCGTCGCCCTCGCCGGAGCTCGCCGGCTCTGCCGCGGGCCGGGGCTACGCCGCTCGCGCCGTCCCCCGCCGTCGGCGCTGCGCCTGAGCTTGCCTCGGCCGCAGTCCCGATCACACCTCTCGCCATGACCCTCGATCTGCTGCGAGAGCATGGCACCCCGCTCGCGCGTCAGGTGTTCACGTGGAAGGACCTGGTGCGCGAGCCGATCAGCAAGCTCGACGACGAGGCCTTCACGCGCGTCCGGCTGATCGTCGGCCACGCGGTCGAGCAGGCCGCCGTGCGCTTCCAGCACGCGGCGGTCCGCTTCGGCGCCGAGCACCGGCTCCTCCTCGCCGACATCCGTCGCGTCGAGCACCACCAGGCCACGCTGCTGCGCTGGCTGCAGCCCGCCGATCAGTCGCCGCTCGAGAGCTCGATCGCCGTCGCCCAGGCCGCGGTCGAGGTCGGGGCGCAGATCGCCCGCTGCGAGCCCGACCCGTACGTGGCCCAGGCGCTGCGCCTCGGCCTGCTCGAGGACTTCGACCACCTCTACCGCCTGGCCGCGCTGATGGACCGCCTCGAGGGCCGCGACGCCAACGCGATCCTCCAGTCGTACACCGACATCCGCCCGGGCCGGCCGACCTCGGCCCAGCACCGCGCGCCGGAGGACGACCTGCGCCGCTGGTACGACCGCTACGCGACCGCGCCGGCGACCAAGCTGCACGCGCGGATCGCCGGCGCCATCGCCTACCACGCCCGCGATCACTACCTCGACGTCGGCCCGACCTTCGCCGACCCGGTGGCGCGTCAGCTCTACGCCGAGCTCGCCTCGGTCAAGGAGCAGCACGTCACACAGTGCGAGTCGCTGCTCGACCCGGCCGAGACCTGGCTCGAGCGGTGGCTGTTGCAAGAGGCCGCCGAGGTCTACCTGTACTGGGGCTGCCTGTCTTCGGAGACGAACCCGCGGGTGCTGGCGGTGTGGGATCGCTTCCTCGCCTACGAGCTCGAGCACCTGCGGATCGTCCGCGAGCTGTACGAGAAGACCGAGATGCGCGACGCCTCGGAGATCGTGCCGCTGAGCTTCACCGAGCCGCTCGAGTTCACCGGCGAGCGCGCGTTCATCCGCGAGGTCCTGGCTACCGAGGTCGAGCTCGGGGCCGCGGGCACCGAGTTCGTGCCGCGCGACGCCGAGTCGCGGGCCACCCAGAGCTATCGCGCCCAGCTGGAGCGCGACGGCTCACCGTCCGAGACCGTGGCGGCCGGCTATCGCTGGTCGCCCGGCACCGAGCTCGCGGACCCGCGGATCCGCGACGCCTCCGTCCTCCCCCCGCTGAAAGCGACCGGATCATGAACCGCGCCCGACGACCCACCGACCTGGCCCTCAACCGCACCGGCATCTACCTCTCGCCGACCGACGGACCCGCGGTGGTCGAGGGGGCGCGGGACGCCCCGAGCTCGCCCGGCTGCGCGCGCGCGCTGGCGGAGGTGCGGCGGCAGTACGCCGGCGAGGTCGGCCTGATCGGCCACATGCCGGCGCCGGCGAGCCTGCGGGTGGTCGAGAACGCCGGCGGCGCGCTGCTGCGGCGGCACAAGGTCCACCTGCTGCTCGACAAGCTCGGCGAGCGCCTCGCGTTCGAGCGCACCGGGGTGCGCCTGTTCGACGCGCTGATGGCCAAGCTCGAGGCCCAGGGCAGCTGGGACCGCGGGCCCACGCTCGAGGAGCTGGCGCAGTTCCGCGCCGACGAGGCGCATCACTTCGCGATGCTGCAGGACGTCCTCATCAACCTCGGCGCCGACCCCACTGCGGTCACGCCCTCGGCCGACCTCGCCGGCGTCGAGCTGGCCGGCATCGTCCAGGTCGTGTCCGACCCGCGCACGACCTTGCCGCAGGCGCTCCACGCTCACCTCGTCGCGGAGCTGGTCGACAGCGCCTCGTGGGAGCAGCTCGTCGGCCTCGCCGACGACTTCGGCGAGGCCGCCCTGGCGCACAAGCTGCGCGAGCCGCTGGCCCAGGAGCTGCGCCACCGCGACACGGTGACGACCTGGCTCAAGAGACATGCGGCGCTGGTGGTCGGCGGCACGCTCAAGTACAGCGCCTGAGCGGACTTCGATGCTCGACTCGCTCCCGCCGGAGTACGGCGTGAGCGAGCCTGGACCTGGCACCGCTCCCGCGGCCTGCGCTGAAGTGCAGTGCGTGAGCGGGCCTCGCCGGTGGCCGCTCCACTCTCGCGTCGTCGCGTGAAGTACAGCGCCAGAGCAGGCCCCGATCTCGAACCGCGCGCGCTGGCTGAAGCACGGCGCGTCTCGACCTCGACCCGCTCCCCCGTGCCGCGCTGAAGTACAGCACGTGAGTGGGCCTCGACCTCGCCTGCGGCCGATCCACTCTCGCGTCGCCGCCTGAAGTACAGCTCCAGAGCGGGCCCTCGCTCCATGCGCTCTCGCATCGCCGCGCTGAAGGGCGCTTCACAATCGCCGCCGCGGCGCCGCCGCGCTCACCGAATCCGCGCGCAGCGGCGGGCGGCTTGACCGTCGCGGTCGCCTCGTGCCAGCCTGCCGCGACGCGTCCGTGGGCGGTGACCTGGCACTTAGAACCTGTCCCGAAGGACCTGTCGCCGTCCTCGGCCTCGGCTTCGGCGACGAGGGCAAGGGCGCCGTCGTCGACGCGCTCGCCCGCGTGCGGGCCCGCGGGCGCCGGCCGCTGGTGACCCGCTTCAACGGCGGCCCGCAGGCGGCCCACCACGTCGTCACCCCCGCGGGGCGCGTCCACTGCTTCGCCCAGTTCGGCGCCGGCGCGCTCGCCGGGGCCCGCAGCTGCCTCGGTCGCTTCATGCTCGTCGAACCGCTGGCGCTGGCCCGCGAGGCCGAGGCCTTGCAGGAGGCCGGCCTCGTCGATCCGTGGGCCGACCTCGTCGTCGATCGCCGCTGCGCCGTCGTCACCCCGTTCCACCGCTTGCTCGGCCGCATCGAAGAGCTGTCCCGAGGGACAGGTCGTCACGGCAGCTGCGGCCTCGGCGTCGGCCCGGCCTGGCGCGACGCTCACAACCCGCACGCGCCGTGCCTCCGCGTCGGCGCGCTCACCGGCGACCGCGCCGGCCTGGTCCGCGCGCTCCGGCAGATCCAGCTGCTCAAGCTCGACCGCGCCGAGCAGCTCGCCGAGGCCGCGCCCGCGCCTGCGATCGCCCCGCTCGTCGCCGAGCTCGCGCGCCGGGACCTCGCCGATGTCGTCGCCGACGCTTACCTCGCGATCGCCGCGCGCCTGCACACGGACGAGGGCGAGCAGCTGCGCGAGGCCCTGCAGCGCGACTCCGCGGCGGTCATCTTCGAGGGCGCCCACGGCGCGCTGCTGGACGCCGACCGCGGCTTCTTCCCCTTCGTCACCCCGTCGGCGGTCTCCTTCGCCCAGGCCCAGGCGCTGTGCGCCGAGGTCCCGTCGGCGCCGCCGCTGCGCCGGCTCGGGGTGCTGCGCGCCCACGGCACGCGCCACGGCCCTGGTCCCTTCGTCGCCGAGGACCCGGCGCTCGACCTGCCCGAGCCGCACAACCTCCCCGGTCCGTGGCAGGGCCCGATGCGCGTCGGCTGGTTCGACCTCGTCGCCGCCCGGCTCGGCCTGGCGATCGCCGGTCGCGTCGACGGCCTCGTCGTCACTCACCTCGATCGCCTCGCCGGTCGCCGGCAGATCTCCGTCTGCGACGCGTGGATCTTGCAGAACGGCGCAGTCGTGCGCGATTTCGCCCCGACTGAGGGCAGCCTCGAAGCCCGCGCCGAGGCCACCCGCGCGCTGCTGGAGGCGCGTCCGCGGTGGCACCGGCTGCCCGGCTGGAGCGGCTCTGACAGCCGAGAGCTCCGCGAATTCCTCGACTTCGTCGCCGTCGAAGTGGGCGTCCCGATCGCCGCGACTGCCTGGGGACCGCGCGCGGACGACCAGCGAGGTGAGTCTGCATCCGCGGATGGCGACGAGACCGGGAAGTGAAGAGGATCATGAACAGTTTTTCATTCTCGAGAGTCGGTCATCTTATGAGTGGTTCTCGGTTTCGGTTCCTCTCGCTCGCCGCGATAGCCGTCGCGGCGCTCCTCGGCGGCTCCGGCTGCACCTACTACAGCGTCTATCCCCAGGCCCGGGACACCCGGGTGGAGACGATCGGCGGCTACGGTTACGGCACTGGCACTTGCGAGTCGGTGTGCGGCACCCGGTCCAGCGTGGTCGTCGGTTACGAGATGTACGACAGCCAGCAGCTCGAGCTGGTCGAGTACACCCACCTGTCGACGATGCCCATCGACTCGTACCCGCGGGTCTCCTGGGCCGGGCGGCCCTACTACAACATCGAGGGCCACCTCGTGTTCTTCAGCCCGGAGATGCACACGTGGGTCTACTACTGGACCCCGCCCACCGCGCTGATCTACGTGTGGAACGGGGCCTATCCGGCCCGCCAGTTCAGCTGGGGTGACGGCTGCTACGGGGCAGGCTGGTACTGGGGCGGCACGCGCACCGACGGCTTCCACAGCTACGCCGACACCAGCTATCGCCCGGTCCTGCCGGTGCCCGCGGGGCGCCCCGGCATGCGCCCGTACCCGCGACCCGGCGGCCGGCCCGTGCCGATCCCGCCGAGCCGCCCGTACCCGGACCGCCCGTACCCGGACCAGCCGTACCCGGACCCGGGCACGCGGCCGATGCCGGGCCCCGGCGGCCAGCCCATGCCTCAACCTGTCCCTCCGGGCACCCGACCCGTGCCCGGCCCCGGCGGCCAGCCGGTCCCGGTCCCGCCGCCGAGCACGCGGCCGGTCCCGGGTCCCGGCGGCCAGCCGATCCCGGTCCCGCCTCCGGGCACGCGCCCGGTGCCCGGCCCCGGCGGCCAGCCGCTGCCTGACCGCCCGGACCGGCCCGATCCGTCCCAGCCAGTGCCGGGGGGCCCCGACCCCGATCGGCCCGATCGCCCCGATCCGCGGCCCGATCCGGGCACGCGGCCCGACCCGACGCGTCCGGACCGGCCGATCCCGATCCCGCGGCCTGACCCGGGCACGCGGCCCGACCCGACGCGCCCGGACCGGCCGATCCCGATCCCGCGGCCCGACCCGGGCACGCGGCCCGACCCGACGCGCCCGGACCGGCCGATCCCGATCCCGCGGCCCGACCCGGGCACGCGGCCCGACCCGACGGTCCCGGACCGGCCGATCCCGATCCCGCGGCCCAGCCCGCGACCGGACCCCGGCACGCGGCCGGACCCCGGCCCGAGCACGCGTCCCGATCCGGGCCCGCGGCCTGACCCCGGTCCGAGCACGCGTCCGACCCCGCGGCCCTTCGAGCCCGGCTCGGGCCCTCGCCCGGAACGCCCGCAGCCCGAGTCGCGTCCGCGCCCCGAGCCGCGCCCGCAGCCGCGTCCGGTGCCCGAGTCGCGCCCGCGTCCGCCCGAGTCGCGGCCCACGCCGATGCCCGAGTCGCGCCCGCGGCCGACCCCGCGCCCGCCGGAGTCGCGGCCGACCCCGTCCCCGCGTCCCGAGGCGCGCCCGTCCCCGCGCCCGTCCTCGCCGCGCCCCTCGACCGCTCCGCGCCCGACCCCGCGCGCCGGCCGTCGCTAGCCCCGGCAGCTCGTCTGCGGCCGCCCGTGCTCCCACGCGGCGGCCGTCGCCAATTCCAGCGTCGTGACGGCTTCCTCCCACATGCCGATGTTCGGCAGCTCTTTCGGGCATGTCCCTCAGAGCATGCCCGAAGAGACATCATCGATCTGCGACATGTCCCAAAGAACATGCCATACCCACGCTCGGCTCCGCCCGGCGCGCGGGCGGTCCTGCGGACGGGTGGACATTCGCCGACGATCGCGCAAGAAACACTCCATGGATCTCGACGACTACCGGGTGCGCGGCGCGGGTGGGGCCAAGCTCAGCGGGTACGAGCCCGACGACAACGGGGGCCTCGAGCGGTCCGAGGCCGAGGCCGAGCTGCCCGGCCTTCTCTCGCGCATGCAGGACCTGCAGGAGCGGCTGTACGCCGAGCGCACGCGGTCGCTGCTGCTGATCTTGCAGGGCCGGGACGCCAGCGGCAAGGACGGCACGATCAAGCACGTCGCCGGCGGCTTCAACCCGCTCGGCACCCACGTCATGGCGTTCAAGGCGCCGAACGAGCTCGAGCGGTCGCACGACTTCCTGTGGCGGATCCACCACCACGTGCCGCCGGCCGGCCAGGTCGCCATCTTCAACCGCTCGCACTACGAGGACATCCTGGTCCCGACGGTGGAGAAGTTGCTGCCGAAGCACGTCGTCGAGCCGCGCTACGATCACGTCCGCCGCTTCGAGGAGCTGCTGCACGACGCCGGCACCTGCGTGCTCAAGTTCTTCCTCCACATCAGCAAGGACGAGCAGCGCAAGCGGCTGCAGGAGCGGCTCGACAGCCCCGACAAGCACTGGAAGTTCGACCCGCACGATCTCAAGGCGCGCGCCGCCTGGGACGACTTCACCGGCGTGTACCAGCAGATCTTCGTCCGCACCTCGAGCGACGACGCGCCCTGGTACATCATCCCCGCCGACCGCAAGTGGTTCCGCAACTACCTGGTCGCCCGCATCGTCGTCCGCACCCTCGAGCGCATGGACCTCGAGTACCCCAAGAGCCCGCCCGGCCTCGCCGGCACCACGATCGTCTGACGCGCGGGCGAGCCCCAGACGCGGCCCGCCCTGCGATCACTTGCGGGGCGGCTGGCACTGCGGCGTCACCTCGATCGGCTTGTCCGCGGCCAGCAGGTTGGCCGCGCCGAAGTTGGCGACGATGTGCGCGCGGCTGTCGGCCGGGCCGCCGACGCGATCGATCGCCTCGGCGAAGAATTCATCCCCCGTCTGGCGCACGTGGACCGGCACGTAGCCCGCGCCGGTGACGAACGCCGGCCCCTTCGCGGCGCGGCCGAGGCCGAAGTACAGGATCGCAGTCGACCGCTTGGGCAGCTCGGGCTGGTGGCTGACGAAGTTGCCGAGCGAGTACGCGACCAGCACCTCGCGGCCGTCGCTGGTCGTCATCGACTCCCACGGCTGCAGCACGTGCGGGTGATTGCCGACGATCGCCGTCGCGCCCGCCTCGGCCCAACGGCGGGCGAACTCCGTCTGCTGCTTGGTCGCGGTCGGCGCGTACTCCTTGCCCCAATGCGGCGTCACGATCACCGCGTCGATCCCCGGCGTCCGCGCCAGAGCGCGCACCGCGTCGGCCACCGCCGTGGGCGAGTCGAAGCAGCGCAGCACCTGGCCGGCCTCGTCGGCGACCATGTTCGTGTGCAGCGTGCAGGCCAGCCACGCCACCGTGAACGAGCCCGCCTTCGTCACCGCGTGCCACGGCCCGTCCTTGCCCCGCGCCCGCGTCCCCGTGTGCGGCAGCTTGGCCGCGTCGAGCGCCGCCAGCGTCTTGTCGACCCCGAGCGCCCCGCGGTCGAGCGCGTGGTTGTTCGCGGTCGACACCACGTCGATCCCGCTCGCCACCAGGTCGAGCGCCAGTGACGGGTGGACGTTGAAGCGCGGGTACGCCGTGTACACCTTGCGGTCGAACACCAGCCCCGGGTCCGCCACTTCCTCGCCCGAGCGCAGCACCCCGGCCGCCAGCGGCACCTCGAGGTTCGCGTACGCGAGGTCGGCCGCGGCCAGCAGGTCCTCGACGTTCTCCCACAGCACGCGGAACCGCTGCTTCGCCGAGGTCGCCTGGATCTGCAGCTCGTGGTGCAGCAGCAGGTCGCCGACCGCCGCCACCACGATCCGCTCGCTCGGCTCGCACGCGCGCGAGAACGCCAGGTAACCCGCCGGCATCGGCCGCGGCGAGGGCAGGGGAGCGCCGGCGACCGCAGCGGGCACGTCCTCCGAGGAGGCACCTGTCCCTCCGGACATATTATTAAAAAAAATCCCCGACGACGTCCCGGCCGAGAGATCTGCCGTCTTCTCCGTCGCGCCGCGAGCATCACCCGCGGCTGGCGCATCGGACATGTCCGAACGTTCTTGTCCGATCACTTCATCCGCAGGCGCCTGCTCCGGCCCCGCCTCGGCCCGCCCGCGCTCCTCGGGCGGGCGCCCCGCGCAGCCCGTGACCAGCGCCACACCCAGCGCCGCCAGCAGCACCCCCGCTCGCGGCGCGCGACCTCTCGCACCACCCATGTCCCGAGAGACATGTTTTCCAAAAAGGGAGCCGGCCGTCCGCGCCCGCTCGTCGGCGACCGGGTTGCGAGAGACATCCGGGACCGCGCTGTCGAGCCCCCGCCCGTCCGTCGCGCGTCCCAGGCATGACAGCATGTCTTTTAAGAAAACATGCCCGAACAGACAGGTCGAGGCGCTCCTCCGGCCTCGCCGAGCGGGCGCCTCGCGCGACCGGCCCTCCGCAGCTCGCTGCTGGACCTCGCTCGTGCCGGGTCGCCCGAAGCACCGCACGAGCGACCTCATACCAGCTTTTCGCGCCTGTCGTGCTCGCCGCAGTCGCGGTCGCCTGCGAGCGCGAGCCGCGGGCAAGATCGCCGCCCCATGCAGCGCGAGGCCGAACCAGCAACACCGACTGCGAGTTCAGCGAGCCTGCCATGTCCCGGCGCCGCGACGGGCGCCGGCTCGCCCGAAAACCCGCGCCGCCCCGCGCGCATGTGCTCGCTCGGCCGCGAATTTCTCCTCCTCCGGCCGCTTCGCGTACACTGCCGCGACCCGTGAAGTCCGCCTCCCCCTGCGGTGTCCTCCTCGGCGGCCTCCTCGGGCTCGCCTGCGGCACTCCGCCGCCGGAGCTCGCCTCCCAGGCTCCGCCGCCGCCTGGCGCTGCGCGCTCGCAGGAGCCGGCCGAGCCCGCGGGCGACTGCCCGGCCACCGGCGTCGCAGTCGACCCCTTGCCGCGGACCCTCCCCGAGCACGAGCAGCTCGACTACTGGCTCGCGCGCACCGCCGCCGTCGCTGACCTCGATCGCCCGCTCTTCACCGACCGCGAGCTCGCTTCTCATAACGCCCGGATCGCCCGCCGCGACGTCTTCGGCGCCAGCGCTCGCGCCGACCTGCTCGCGCCCGTCGACCCCGCGCGCCTCGCCGACGACCTCAACACGCGCCTCGGCTACCTGCGCGGCAAGTTCGAGTCGGCCGCCTACGTCAACCCCGACGGCGCCGCCATGACGCCGCAGCAGATCGCCGCGCTCACGCCCGTCCTCGACGCCGGCGCCTTCGCCGAGCTGCCGGTCGAGGTGCGCGTCGCCCTCGACTTGATCCCGATCCGCTGCGCCCCCCAGCGCGAGCCTTACTACACCCCGACCCGCGACCTCGCCTTCGACCGCAACCTGTGCAGCATGGCCCGCGCGCAGGAGCCGGTGCAGATCCTCCGCCCCTGGGACGGCGGCCTCGCGCTCGCGCGCACGCCCTACGTCATGGGCTGGATCGACCTCGGCAGCGCCGCCCTGTCGCCGCCGATCGCCGCCGAGCACGTGCGCCGCTTCAGCGACGGCCCGTTCGTCCGCGCCGCTCGCGACTTCGATGTCCCCGAGGACATGTCCTCCGGGAAAGGTCCTGAAATACATGTCCCGTTCGCCAGCCTGCTGCCGACCGCCAAGAGCCGCGGCGAGGTGCTGCTGGCCGGCTCTGCCGGGGTCGTCGCGCGCCGCGTCGACCCCGCGCTCGTCTCGGCCCGTGAGCGCCCGCTGACGCGCCGGGCCGTCCTGACCGAGGCTTTCTCCTTCCTGCACCGGCCGTACGGCTGGGGCGACTACGCCGGCGGCCGCGACTGCTCGCGCTTCCTCATGGACATGTTCGGCGGCCTCGGCCTCGTGCTCCCGCGGCACACCAGCGACCAGGCGCTGGCCGGCGCCGTCGAGGACCTCGCGCCCGACCTGCCGGAGGCCGAGCGGCTGCGGCGGATCGACGCCGCCCACCGGCGCGGCGTCGTCCTGCTGCACTTCCCCGGGCACATCATGCTCTACCTCGGGCGCGACGACGCCGGCACCGCCATGGCGATCCACTCCTTCGCCGAGTACCTGGTCCCGTGCGCCGGCCGGCCCGACGGCGCTCCCGCGGGCGAGCGCGAGACGCTGCTCAAGGTCGACGGCGTCCACGTCAGCGACCTCGAGCTCGGGCGCGGCACCTCGCGCGGCGCCTTCATCCAGCGGATCTCCAAGATCACAGTCCTCGTCCCGCCAGCCCCGGAGCCCCGCCCGTGAAATCCCGGCCGCCCGAAGATCCCGCCCTCCACGCCTTCCTCGACGACGTCGCCGACGTCGCCGCCGACGACCCTGCCGAAGCGCTGGAGCTGCTCGACGAGGCCAGCCCCGACTGGCACGACCACCCCGAGCTCCACTACTTCCGCGGCGACCTCGTGTGGACGATCGAGGGCCCCGGGGCCGCAGAGCCGCACTTCCGCCGCGCGCTCGAGCGCGAGCCGCGGTTCGCCGACGCCCACCACGCGCTGGCCCAGGTCCACGAGGCCATGGACGAGCGGCCGGCGATGATCCGCCACTACCTCGAGGTCCTGAAGCTCGACGCCCACGACGACATCGGCGCCGGCATCGGCACCAAGGAAGACCAGCGCTTCATCGCCGGCGTCGCCGAGGCTGTCCTCGAGCACCTGCCCGAAGAATTCAAGGGGCGCCTCGGCAACGTCCCCGTGGTGCTCGAGGCCCGGCCGGCCAAGTACCTCGTGCAGGACGGCTTCGACCCGCGCGCCCTGGGCCTGTTCGAGGGCCCCGACCACTTCCATCAGCGGGGCATCGAGGCCGCGGCGGCGCCGAGCCGGATCGTCCTTTATTACGCCAACCTCCTGGCCATGTTCGCCGACGAGGACGAGCTGCGCGAGCAGGTCGAGGTCACGATCCTCCACGAAATCGGCCACTATTTCGGCCTCGACGAGGACGACATGCAGCGCCTGGGTCTCGATTGACCCACCCCATGTCGCTGCGGTGGTCGCTGCGGTAGCCGCTGCGTAGCCGGTGCGGTAGCCGCGCGGACTCGCGCCCGTCGCCCCGCGCTTGGGCGTGAACGGGCGGCGGGGTATCGTGCGAACGTCGGAGGTTTCGCGTGGAGTCCAACGTTCTTACTGCGGTCCTGATGCCCATCGCGCTCGGCGTCATCATGTTGGGCCTCGGCCTCAGCCTCACGCTCGAGGACTTCAAGCGCGTCGTCCTGATGCCGAAGCCGGTGTTCATCGGGCTCCTGTGTCAGATGCTCCTCTTGCCGGTGGTGTGCTTCGCGATCGCCACCGGCTTCGACTTGCCGCCGGCGCTCGCGGTCGGCTTGATGCTGCTCTCGGCCTCGCCGGGCGGCGCCACGGCCAACCTGTTCAGCCACCTGGCCAAGGGCGACGTCGCCCTCAACATCACCCTCACCGCCGTCAACAGCGTGCTCTCGCTGCTGACCTTGCCGTTCATCGTCAACTACTCGCTCGAGCACTTCATGGGCGAGGGCAAGGTCATCCCGCTGCAGTTCGACAAGGTCGTGCAGGTGTTCGCCATCGTGCTCGTGCCGGTGGGCATCGGCATGTTCGTGCGCGCCAAGAAGCAGCGCCTCGCCGACCGCCTCGAGAAGCCCGTCAAGATCCTCTCGGCGGTGTTCCTCCTGCTCGTCATCGCCGCCACCGTCGCCAAGGAGCGGGCCCACGTCGTCGAGTACTTCCGGCAGGTCGGCCTGGCCGCGCTGGCCTTCAACCTCGTCAGCATGGCCGTCGGCTACCTCGTGCCGGTGGTGGTGCGCCTGCCCAAGCGCCAGGCGGTAGCGATCGGCATGGAGATCGGGATCCACAACGGCACCCTCGCCATCGCCATCGCCAGCGCCCCGACCCTGCTGAACAACACCGCCATGGCGGTGCCGCCCGCCGTCTACAGCCTCATCATGTTCTTCACCGCGGCCGCGTTCGGTTACCTGGTCAATCGCGGCGCCGACCGATCCGCCTGAGCCCAGCGTGGGGGTCAGGACGATCCGTTTCAGCGCGGACTTCCGACCCCGACACGCCGCTCCGGCGGCCGCGCCGCCGCCTCTCCGGGTTGCGCCGCGACGACTCGGAACATCGTCGCAACGGCCATGAACATTGATTCATCGCCGATGCGCGATGTGCGCTTGCCCCGCAGCGAGGCCCGTCGCGCGCGCCCGCGGGGGCGTGTGCGTGAGGACCCCGCGCCGGTGTGACCGACAACTTGGAACGAACACCGATAGGCTCCTCTCACGAGGGGAGCACACCTGGTGGAAGCGCCCGTAGACATCCTGCTGGTCGACGACAACCCGAACAACCTCTTGGCGCTCGAGGCTTTGCTGTCGGACATCGGCGCGCGCTTCGTCAAGGCGCGGTCCGGGGTCGACGCCCTCAAGTGCCTGTTGGAGCAGGACTTCGCGCTCATCATCCTCGACATCCAGATGCCGGACATGGACGGCTTCGAGACCGCCGCCATGATCCGCGGCCGCGAGCGGTCGCGGCGGATCCCGATCATCTTCCTCACCGCGTTCAACCGCAGCGACACCCAGGTCCACCGCGGTTACGCGCTCGGGGCCGTCGACTTCCTGTTCAAGCCGATCGTCCCCGAGATCTTGCGCTCCAAGGTGGCGGTGTTCGCCGACCTCTATCGCAAGACCGAAGAGGTCCGCCGTCAGGCCGAGCAGCTGCGGATCGCCGAGCGCCAGGCCCACGAGCGGCGCCTGGCCGTCGCCGAGCTCGAGGCCCGCGCGCAGGTGCTCGCCGAGGCCGACCGGCGCAAGGACGAATTCATGGCCGTCATGGCCCACGAGCTGCGCAACCCGCTGACGCCCATCGCCACCGCGCTCGAGACCCTGCGCCGCGCCCAGCCCGGCACCCTCCAGCTCGAACGCGCCCGCCAGGCCATGGAGCGCCAGGTCCAGCACCTCGTCCGCCTCGTCGACGGCCTGCTCGACGCCTCGCGCTACACCGCCGGCACCATCGAGCTGCACCACCAGAGCCTCGACGTCGCCGCCGTCGTCCAGCAGGCCGCGCAGATGAGCCAACCGCTGTTCAGCGCCCGCCAGCACCGGCTCGACGTGCAGCTGCCCGAGGGCCGGCTCGACCTGGTCGCCGACCCCGACCGCGTCGCCCAGATGCTGGTCAACCTGCTCAACAACGCCGCCCGCTGCACCGACCCCGGCGGCACCATCACCGTCGCGGTCGCGCGCGACGGCGACGAGCTCGAGTTCCGCGTGCGCGACTCGGGCCGCGGGATCCGCCCCGAAGTGCTGCCGCGGATCTTCGAGCTCTTCGTCCACAACGACCGCGCCCGCGACCGCGCCGAGGGCGGCTTCGCCGTCGGCCTCGCCATGGTCAAGCGCCTCGCCGAGCTGCACGGCGGCAGCGTCGCCGCGCACAGCCGCGGCGAGGGGCAGGGGGCCGAGTTCGTGGTCCGCCTGCCCGTCAGCGCCGGCGCTCCGACGCCCGCCGCCGCCCCGCGGGAGGTCGCCGCGCCCGACCTCTCGCGCCACATCCTCATCGTCGACGACAACCCCGACATCCGGGCCACGCTCGCCGACCAGCTCGAGCTGCTCGGTCACCGGGTCGAGGTCGCCGAGAGCGGGCACGAGGGGCTCGAGCGGATCCGCGCCGCGCACCCCGAGCTCGCCCTCATCGACATCAGCCTGCCCGGCCTCGACGGTTACCGCGTGGCCCAGATCCTCCAGTCCGAGCCCGACATGCGCACGCGCCTCGTCGCCATGACCGGCTACGGCCAACCCGAGGACCGCCGACGCTCGCTCGAGGCCGGCTTCATGGCCCACCTCGTCAAGCCGATCGACCTCGACGATCTGTTCCGACTGCTCGCCACGTAGAGTTCATCATGTCGCGAGTCACCTTGCCGCGCAGCCTCGCCGACGCCCCCGAGCTGCGGCCGCTGCTCGACATCCTGCGCTCCCTCGATCCCTCGCGGCGCCTGCCCGCCGGCGAACCGGGCGTCATCGGCGAGCTCTACGCGGCCCTCAACGAGCTGCTCGACCAGAACCGCCGGCTCACCCGCGACCTCGACCGTGTCCGCGCCGAGGTCGCCCGCGTCGGCGGCATCACCCCGTCCGACCGCGTCGACAGCATGGTCCTCAACCTCGGCATGCAGATGCGGGCGCTCGCCGACGTCGTCGTCGCGGTCACCGAGGGCGACCTGACGCGCAGCATCCCCGGCGACGCGCGCGGCCAGTTCGGCGCGCTCGCCCACAGCATCGGCCTCCTCATCGCCAACCTGCGCGACACCACCCGCAAGAACAACGAGCAGGACTGGCTCAAGACCAACCTCGCGCGCATCACCCGGCTGCTCCAGGGCCACCGCGACCGCGCCCAGCTGGCGGCCCTCGTGCTGCGCGAGCTGACCCCGCTGGTGCGGGCCCAGCTCGGCCTCTTCTACGTCGTCGAGGGCGGCGAGTCGGGCGACGAGCCGCGGTTCCTCCGCCTCGTCTCGAGCTGGGCCGCGCCGGCCGAGCTGGGCCGCGAGGTCGTGCGCCTGGGCGAGGGCCTCGTCGGTCAGTGCGCGCTCGAGCAGCGGCAGATCTTGCTGACCGACGTCCCGCCCGGCTACCTGCGGATCGGCTCCGGCCTCGGCGACGCCGACCCGCGCAACGTCGTCGTCCTCCCGGTCGCCTTCGAGGGCGAGCTCAAGGCGGTCATCGAGCTCGCCTCCGTCTACGCCTTCGGCGACATCCAGCTCGCCTTCCTCGATCAACTCACCGACTCGATCGGCGTCGTCCTCCACACCCTCGCCGCCGGCGCCCGCACCGAGCAGCTGCTCGCCCAGTCGCAGTCGCTCGCCGAGGAGCTGCGCGGCCAGCAGCGCGAGCTCACCGCCACCAACCGCCGGCTCGAGCAGCAGGCGCTCGCGCTGCAGGCCAGCGAGGAGCGCCTGCGCCTGCAGCAAGAGGAGCTGCAGCAGACCAACCGCGAGCTCGAGGAGCGGTCCGAGCTGCTGCAGCAGCAGAACCTCGAGGTCGAGCGCAACAACCGGGAGATCGAGCGAGCCAAGTTCGACCTCGAGGAGCGGGCGCAGCAGCTCATCCTGTCCTCGAAGTACAAGTCCGAGTTCCTCGCCAACATGTCGCACGAGCTGCGCACGCCGCTGAACAGCCTGCTGATCCTGGCGCAGCTCCTGGCCGACAACCCCGAGCGCAACCTCGACCCCAAGCAGGTCGAGTTCGCCCGCACGATCCACAGCGCCGGCTCCGAGCTGCTTGCGCTGATCAACGACATCCTCGACCTGTCGAAGATCGAGTCCGGCACCATGGGCATCGACATCGACGAGCTGATGATCGAGAGCCTGCGCGACCAGGTCGAGCGCGGCTTCCGTCCGGTCGCCGAGACCCGCCGGCTGGCCTTCGAGATCCACGTCGGCGCCGACGTCCCGCCCGTCATCTACACCGACCCGCGCCGGCTCCTGCAGGTGCTGAAGAACCTGCTGTCGAACGCCTTCAAGTTCACCGACAAGGGCAAGGTCGACCTGCGCATCGAGCCGGCGCCGGACCGCCACGGCCGCGCGGGCCAGGTGATCGCCTTCTCGGTCACCGACACCGGCATCGGCATCCCGCCGCACAAGCAGCGCATCATCTTCGACGCCTTCCAGCAGGCCGACGGCACCACCAGCCGCCGCTACGGCGGCACCGGCCTCGGCCTCTCGATCAGCCGCGAGATCGCCCGCCTGCTCGGCGGCGAGATCCTGGTCCGCTCGGCCCCCGGCGCCGGCAGCACCTTCACCCTGCTGATCCCGCAGACCCCCGAGGCCGTGCTCGGCGGCCCCAGCTCGCTCGACCTGCCGCCCGACGCCGCGCCCGACGACGCCTCGCCGGCGCTCCTCCGCGACGACCGCGAGCGCGTCGTCCCCGGCGACCGCACCCTCCTCATCATCGAGGACGACCCCACCTTCGCCCGCCTGATCCTCGACCTCGCGCGCGAGAAGGGCTTCAAGGGCCTCGTCGCCCTGCGCGGCGACGACGGCCTCGCGCTCGCCCGCGACATCAAGCCCGACGCCATCACCCTCGACCTCAACCTGCCCGGCCTCGACGGCTGGACCGTCCTCGACCGCCTCAAGCACGACCCGCGCACCCGCCACATCCCCGTCCACCTGATCTCCGGCGCCGAGGTCGACGCCCGCCCGCGGGCGCTCAAGCAGGGCGCGCTGGCCTTCCTGTCGAAGCCGGTCTCGCGCGGGGCGCTGGCCGCCGCGCTCGCCGACGTCAAGGGCTTCGTCGAGCGCCGCGTCCGCAGCCTCCTCGTCGTCGAGGACGACCCGCTCCAGCGCGAAGCCCTCGTCGACCTCATCGGCGACGGCGAAGGCGACGTCGTCGTCACCGCCGTCAGCAGCGCCGAGGAGGGCCTCGGCCTGCTGCGCGAGCGCCACTTCGACTGCGCCATCGTCGACCTCGGCCTGCCGGCGATGTCCGGCTTCGAGATGATCCGCGCCGTCCGCGGCGACGCCCGCCTGCGCGAGCTGCCGATCATCGTCCACACCGGCCAGTCGCTCACCGCCGGGGAAGAGCTCGAGCTCGGGCGCATGACCGAGGCGATCATCGTCAAGAGCCCGGAGTCGCTCGAGCACCTGCTCGACGAGGCCGCGCTGTTCCTCCACCGCGTCGAGGCCGACCTGCCGTCCACGCGTCACCAGCTGCTCGCGCAGCAGATCGACGTCGACCCGGTGTTCACCGGCAAGCGGGTGCTGGTCGTCGACGACGACGTGCGCAACATCTTCGCCATCACCAGCGTGCTCGAGCGGCACAAGATGCGGGTGCTGTACGCCGAGGACGGCCGGCGCGGCCTGGCGATCCTGCGCGACAACCCCGACATCCACGCGGTCCTGCTCGACGTCATGATGCCCGAGATGGACGGCTACGAGGCGATGCGAGAGATCCGCAAGGACCCGCGGTTCGCCTCGTTGCCGCTCATCGCCCTCACCGCCAAGGCCATGCGCGGCGATCGCGAGAAGTGCCTCGGCGCCGGCGCCTCCGACTACATCACCAAGCCCGTCGAGCCCGACCGCCTGCTCTCGCTGCTCCGCGTGTGGCTGTATGGCTGACGAGCCGGTCCGCGTGCTCTCGGTCGCGGACCTCCGGCCCGCGTCCGAGCTCGAGGAGCTCGAGCTCGACCTGCTGCTCGAGGCCATCCATCGCCGCTACGGCCTCGACTTCCGCGGCTACGCCCGCGCCTCGCTGCGCCGGCGGATCTGGAACCAGATCCGCGCCGAGCGGCTCGCCACGGTCACCGCCCTGCAGGAGCGCGTGCTGCACGACGTCGCCTGCATGGAGCGCCTGCGCCTGGCCCTGTCGGTGCGGATCACCGCGATGTTCCGCGACCCGAGCTTCTACCGGGCGCTGCGCGAGCAGGTGGTGCCGCGCCTGCGCGAGCGAGCGTCGCTGCGGATCTGGCACGCTGGCTGCTCGACGGGCGAGGAGGCGTACAGCATGGCGATCCTGCTCGAGGAGGAGGGTCTGTACGCGCGCGCCCGGCTGCACGCGACCGACATCAACGACGCGCTGGTGCGCAGCGCCCGGACCGGCATCTTCCCGATCGGTCTGATGCAAGAGTACACCGTCAATTACTTGCACTCGGGCGCGCGCGGTGACTTCTCCCGCTATTACACCGCCCGCTACGACCGCGCGATCGTCAGGCAGGCGCTGCGCCGAAACATCGTGTTCGACCGCCACGACCTCGGCAGCGACCCGTCGCCGGGCCGCTTCGACCTGATCGTGTGCCGCAACGTCCTGATCTACTTCGGCGCCGAGCTGCAGGGCCGGGCCCACCGGCTGCTCCACGCCAGCCTCGGCGAGGGCGGCCTGCTGGCGCTCGGGCGCAAGGAGTCGCTGATCGGCAGCCCGCACGAGCACGACTACGAGCCGCTCGACGCCCACGAGCGGCTCTATCTCCGCCGCCTCGCCTGAAGCCGGCGTCGCATTTCGCCACGTCGCATAAATCGACGGGCGCCGCTGGCACGATCGACAAAAGATCGCCGGCGACTTCGACAGTCGCGAAGTCTGCGGTATCCTGCCGGCATGCGGCGTGTCTGGTTGGTGGCATCCTGTGCAGTCGCGTTCACGGCCTGCGACCCGTACCCGCCGGCGATGAGCAGCGAGCGCGGGGACTTTCGCCTGGAGTTCGGCGGCCTGAGCGTCCCGCGCGACCTCTTTGCGACGAGCCTCTGGGAGGCCCCGTACCTGGTGCTCACCGGCACGCGGCTGTGTCCCGAGCTGCGCTGCGACGTTTGCCCCGAAGACGGCGCCTGCGACGACGCGGCCGTCCACGCCAGCGGTCCGGTCGTGGTCGACGAGGACGGCTGCTTCGTCGTCGAGTCGCCCGGCGAGGTCACGTGGACGGTCGATCCGACCTGCGGCGCCCCGGGCCAGGAGCCCGACCGCGCGCAGATGCGCGTCGTCAGTCCCGACGCGGTCGAGGCCCGCCTCACCTCGCTGCTGGACGCGATGGTCGCCCGACACGCGATGCGCGACAACCCGCTCATCACCACCATCGGCGGCGATTGGCTCGAGCTGTTGCCGCGCGAGTTCAAGGTCGTCGCCGGCGAGCAGGTCGCCCTCGGCGTCGGCCTGTACGAGCCCGGTACGGGTCACGTCGTCGCCCGTCCGTCCGAGCCCGCAGCCGAGGTCACCTGGACGACCACGCGCGGGCGAGCGCCGATCACCTATCCCAGCGACTATCTCGAGCTCGTCACCTTCGCGGGCACCGAGTCGGAGGCGAGCTACGAGTTCGCCGGCCACCGTTGGCCGCTCGCGCGGGTGACGGGCGTGTCCGCCGACGCGGTGACCTCGCTCGAGCTGGCCGGCGCCTTCTACTACATGGAGGACAGCGACGCGCCGCTGATCGGCCGCACCTCGGTGCCGTTCGCGGCCCGGGCGGTCGCGCGCGACGACGCCGGCGACCCGGTGGTCGGGCTGCCGGTCACGTGGTCGGCCGAGGCCGGCAACATGGCGTATTTACCCCAAATCACGCCGCCCGAGTCGATCGTCCTCTCCGACGACTGTATCGCCCCCGAGGACCGCGACGGCCCGCGCGAGCTGGTGCTGCGGGCCCGCCACGGCGACGTGTCCGCGAGCCTCGAGTTCGCGTGGGCGGGCACCCGCGAGCTGTCTCCGTTCAACCAGGTCGAGAACGACTTTAGCTGGAAGCCGCCCCCCACCTGCCTCGCCCCGGTGGGCTGCGACTGCCGCAGCGGCGAGCCGGGCGGCGGCGGGCTGTTGCTACTCGGGCTGCTGCTGCTCGGGCGTCGGCGACGAAAGTCATATGTCCGAACGAACATGCTCGCCGGGACATGTCTCTTGGCGCTGCCGGGATGCGGCGGCGGTCCGCCGAGCCTGAGCGCAGCCGAGGCGCTCCCGCTCGGCGACCTACCGCTGCGGCGGCAGGGGGAGCTGCCCACCGTCCAGGGCGGCCACAGCGTGGCCGTGGGCGACCGGGCGCTGTGGGCGTTCCGCACCACGAGCAGCGTGTCCGGGCTCTACGGCGCCACCTCGGCCGCCGCCGTGACCGCCGACTTCGACGCGCGCGACGGCTTGCACCCGTTCTCGGCCTATGGGGCCGCGGACGAGGACGACGACGACGAGCTGCTGCCGCTCCACGCCGGGGAGCGCGGCTACAAGAAGGAGTACGTCGACGGCGAGTGCACCGTCGGCGATTGCCCGCGGGTGTCCCTTTGGCCAGGCCCGATGGTCCACGACCCCGAGCGGCAGCGCGTGCTGATCTTCTACCGCAAGGTCATCCAGTTCCCCGAACACGGCGACAACCTGCAAGTCGGCAGCTCGATCGCGGTGTGGCGCGACGACCTCGGCGGCCGCCCGGTCCGGCCCACGGTCGCGGAGGGCAGCGCCGAGCCGACGCTGCTGTTCGGCGCCGACGGCCCGCGCATCGCCGCGGCGCTCGCGGAAGACGAGCACGTCCACGCGTTCGCCTGCGGCGGCCGCGGGGGCGCCTGCACGCTGCTGCGCGCCCCGCTGGCGCACGCGCTCGAGCGCGACGCCTGGCGCTGGTACGCCGACGGCGGGTGGTCGCCGTCGTCGCGCCGCGCCGACGAGCTGTTCGACGGCGCGGGGGCGATGAGCGTCCATTTCAATGCGCACGCCGGCGCCTACGTGGCGGTCTATGCCGATCGTGAAGAGCCGGCGGTGGTCCTGCGCACGGCGCCGGCGCTCACGGGGCCGTGGTCCGACGCGGCCGAGCTGGTTCGGCCGCGCCACCCGCAGGCCGAGCCGCGGGTCCAGGACGCCATGTTGCACCCCGAGCTCGCGCGCGACGGCGGCGCCGTCGACTACCTCACCTTCTTCGAGGCCTACGGGGCGAACTCCGCTCCGTACGGCGGCCAGCTGCAGCTGGTCGAGATCCACTGGGAGTGAGCCGCCGGTCGGCGGCTCACAGCCCGTGTTCCCACACGCGCGGGTCGCCTTCGCGGCGGCGGCGGGCCTGGATCACGAGGGTGCGGATCAGCAGCACGAAGAACGCGGCCAGCACCAGCCACAGGAGCCCGAAGGCGACGAGCGCGTAGACGTTGCCCACGGGCCGCTTCTACCACGTCCGGCGGACGCGGCGCGCGCCCCGGTTGCAGGGGCTCGGGCGCGCGATTACCCTCGCCGGCCATGCATCCAGGCTCGCTCGTCGCCGCGGTCGCCCGCGCCTTGCACCCGGTCCTCCCCGCTGCCGCCGGCCTCACCGAGGACGAGGTCGCCGCCAGCCTCGCGGCCCCGCCGGACCCGGCCCTCGGCGACTTCGCGTTCCCGTGCTTCAAGCTGGCCAAGGCCCTGCGCAAGGGCCCGCCACAGATCGCCGCCGAGATCGCCGCCGGTCTCGCCGATCCTGCCGGCCTGTTCTCTCGCGCCGTGGCGACCGGCCCTTACGTCAACCTCAGCCTCGACCTCGGCCGCGCCGCCGCGCTGGTGCTGCCGCGCCTGGCCAGCGGCGAGCCGGCCCGGCGCCCGGCCACCGGCGTGCGCGTGATGGTCGAGTTCTCGCAGCCCAACACGCACAAGGCGTTCCACGTCGGCCACATGCGCAACCTGTGCCTCGGCGACTCGCTGGTCCGGCTGCTGCGCGTGGCCGGCGACGACGTCGTGGCCGCCAACTACCTCGGCGACGTCGGGGCGCACATCGCCAAGTGCCTGTGGTGGTACCTCGATCGCCTGCACGATCGCACCCCGCCTGCGGATCGCCGCGGCGAGTGGCTGGGCGAGCTGTACGCGGCGGCCAGCAACCAGCTCGACACCTGGGAGGACCAGGCGCAGGCGGGCGACGTCGCGGCCGCGTCCGAGCTGCAGCAGGCCAAGGCGCGCACGTCGGAGATCCTCCACCGCCTCGAGGCGCGCGAGCCGGAGATCATGGCGGTGTGGCAGGAGACCCGCGAGTGGTCGCTCGAGGAGTTCGCCGAGATCTACCAGTGGTGCGACGTCGGCTTCGACCGCGTGTTCTTCGAGAGCGAGGTCGACGAGCCCGGCCTCAAGCTGGTCGCCGAGTTCCTCGACAAGGGCGTGTTCGTCGTCTCCAACGGAGCCGTCGGGGTCGTCAACGACGAGGTCAAGCACATGCCGTTCTTCATGCTGCGCAAGCAGGACGGCACCAGCCTCTACTCGACCAAGGACCTCGCGCTCGCCCGCCTCAAGTTCGAGGAGTACCGCATCGACCGCTCGGTCTACGTGGTCGACGTGCGCCAGAGCGACCACTTCCGCCACGTCTTCCTCACCCTCAAGAAGATGGGCTTTTATCAGGCCGAGCGCTGCCAGCACGTGCCTTACGAGATGGTCGAGCTGCCCGACGGGCCGATGGCGGGGCGCAAGGGCAACGTGGTGCTGTTCCGGAGCCTGCGCCAGCAGATGACGTCGCACCTGCGCAAGACGTGGTTCCAGCAGTTCGAGGGCCAGTGGTCGCCAGAGGAGATCGACGCCGCCGAGCGCACCGTCGCTCTCGGCGCGATCAAGTACGGGATGCTGAACCGCGACGTGAACCAGAAGATCGTGTTCGACCTCGCGGCGTGGCTCAACCTCGACGGCAACACCGGCCCGTACTTGCAGTACACCGGCGCCCGCGCGGGCTCGATCCTCCGCGAGTGCGGCGAGGTCGGCAAGGCCCTCGACCCGGCGCTGCTCGCCAGCGAGGCCGCCGTCCAGGCCGTCACCGCCAGCCTGCAGGAGCCGCAGGAGCGCGAGCTGCTGCTGGCCCTCGATCGCCTGCCGCAGACCCTGGCCGCGGCCGCCGAGCAGCTGCGGCCCTCGATCGTGTGCACCTACGCGTTCGAGCTGTGCCGCACCTTCAACCGCTTTTACAACGCCGACAACTGCCGCGTGAAGCCGAGCGAGGGCCCGCTGCTGCAGGCGCGCCTGCTGCTCGTGCACGCGTTCGTCCACGCGCTGCGCGAGACGCTGGCGGTGCTCGGGATCTCCGTGCCGCGGCGGATGTAGCCGCCGCGGTTCGCTCCGCGGGTCCGGCGAATCGTCGAGCTCGGTCGCCGCTTCGCCGTGCGCGGCACTGTCGCGTCCGCCCGGCGTGACGCTCCGCCGCGACGTCGGCCCCCGATCTTCGTGTTAGCGTCGCCGCCATGACCGTCGCCCTCTGGTGTCTGTTCGCCGCCGCGCTCCTCCATCCGCTCAGCAAGTTCCCGCTGGCCGCCGCTCAGGCCCGCGAGGGCAGCGGCTACGACAACCGCAACCCCCGCGCGCAGCAGGAGCGCCTGACCGGCTGGGGCGCGCGCGCCAGGGCGATCCACGCCAACCAGATCGAGAGCTTCCCGCTGTTCGCCGCCGGCGTGCTGGTGGCGACGGTCGCGGCCCCGAAGGGCGGGCTGGTCGACTGCCTGGCGCTGGCCTACATCGCCGCGCGCCTGGTGTACCCGGTCCTCTACCTCGCCGACATCCACTACGCGCGCTCGCTGGTGTGGAGCGTCGGCTACGGCGCCAGCCTGGCGCTGCTCAGCAGCCCGGCGTGGGCGTAGCCGGTGTGGCTCAAAGGACATGCTCGCAAGGGCATGTCCCGCAGAGCATGTAGTAAAAGACATGTCCATCCGAACATGCCTCCTCCGCGCTGCCTGATTTTTAAAAAGCCGCGAGGAGGCCGACTTGCGGGCCGAATTGCAGCTCGCAGAAGCCCGGCGCGGCCGGGGCCGAGAACGCGGCGCGGCAGCGGCCGCCGGGGAAGCTGAGCGAGAAGCGGATCGCCAGGTCGAGCCAGACGCGACCGCCGAGGTGGATGGTCGCGCCGGGGGCGGCGACTGCGTGGCCGAGCACCCCGCCGCGGGCGCCCAGCACCTGCGGGCCGACGGCGGCGAGCAGGTAGGCGGCGAAGGTCTCGGTGCGCAGGGGGATCCACCGCACCATCGGCGCGATGCGAAAGGCCGCGCCCGGGTCGCCGGCGCGCGGCCGCTGCGACGGGTCGGTGGGCGAGGCGAGGAGCACCGTCGCCTGCAGCTCGCCGCCGATCTCGAGGCTCTCGCGCAGGAAGTATCCGCCGCGCAGGCCGACCCCGACGAGCGTCAGCTGACTGGCGATGCTGCTGTCGGCGAAAAGCCCCAGCTCGCCGCCGCGGCGGCGAAACGGCGCGGCCGGGACCGGCGTGGGCTCGGCCGCGTGGACCTCGATCGTCGCGCCCACGACCGCGAGCGCGAGGCCGACTTGCATGAGCCGACTGCCGAGCGACGCGACACGCGAAACGAAGGCCCGCTGTCGCGTCGAGGTGGAGAGGTCGCGCACGGCGAGCGATCGTAGCGGTCCGCGGGGCGGGGTCAATCCGCGACTACGATCGGCCGATGTCGAGCTCGACGTTGGTCCTCACGCTCGCCGCGGCCGCGGTGGCGAATCCGTACGCCCCCGACGCGCGGCCGGTGGTGCTCGACTTCCGCCCCGGGGCCGTCAACGCGGTGCCGCTCCTGCCCGCGCCCGCGGACGGCGCGACCTTCTCGGACCTGGCCGCGCACGAGGGCCTGCCGGTGGTCGAGAAGGAGCCCGGGACCTTGCCGCCGGGTTGGGTGCAGCTCGGCGGCATGGTCGTGCCCGAGGCCGTCGCTCAGGGCGCGCCCGTGATCTCGCCGTTCGTCGCGCGGCCCGAGATCGCGGCCGGCAAGGTCGAGGGCCCCGGCGCCGAGGACCTGTGCGCTTACCCCGACGCCGTCCCCGGCGGCATCTACCCCGGCGAGTTCCGCCGCGGCACCGAGTACCCGCGCCGCGGCACGATCTACATGAACTACACCGGCGGCGTGCTCTATAACGGCATGGGCGACAACTCGGCCGAGAACTGGTCGGCGCTGGCCAAGACCGGCTCGAAGTACCCGGTGTACACGGGCGGCGAGGAGCGGGCGATCGCGGTCGCGCAGGCGGTCCAGGCCGACTTCGCCGCCTGGGCCCTGCGCGTGGTCTACCTCGAGCGCCCGCCGAAGGTGCTGCCCTACGTGATGATCATGATGGGCGGCCACTACAGCGACACCACCGCGGGGCCGTCGGGCGGCGTGGCGCCGGGCTCCGACTGCGAGGACATCGGGCTGCGCAACGTCTGCTACGCGTTCGTCAACGACGAGTCGACGAGCAACCAGGCCAACGTGGCGAGCCAGGAGATCGGGCACACCATGGGGCTCGGCCACACGGAGGGCAACGACCGGGTGATGGCGTTCGGCTACGACACGTACGCGCCGATCGACATGGGCTTCGGCGCCGAGTGCACGCCGATCATCACCGTGCAGGGCCAGTCGGGCGCGTGCGTCGGGGTCAACAAGTGCCACTGCAACGACGGCGAGCTGCAGGACGACACGCGCACGCTGTCGGCGATCTACGCCCCGCCGGGGCCCGACGTCGTGCCGCCCGAGATCACGATCACCGCGCCGGCCGACGGCGCCGTGTTCCAGGAGGGCGACGACGTGACTGTCGCGTTCGAGCCGTGGGACGACTACGGCGGCTACGGCTGGAAGCTGATGATCAAGCACGACGGCGAGCTGGTGGCCGACGTGGTCGATTATAACGCCACCCTCGAGTTCACCCTCAGCAACATGCCGCCCGGCAGCTACGAGCTGACCGCGCTGGTGATGGACCAGGCCGAGCAAACCGACGAGCACACGATCTCGATCACCGTCGAGGGCTCCGCCGCCCAGACCACCAGCGCCGGCGAGAGCGAGGGGGACAGCGACGCGAGCACCGGCGACGAGACCGGCGCCACGAGCGAGGGCGGCGCGACGTCCGGCGAAGCGAGCGAGGGCGAGGGCAGCGAGAGCGAGGGTGCCCCGGCCGGCGGCGCCGACGACTCGTGCGCGTGCAAGACCGATGCTGCGCCGACTGGCGCTGCGTGGGCCCTGCTCGCGCTGCTCGGGCTCCGTCGCCGCCGGCGGTGAGCCGCGGAGCCGCGGACCGCTCGAATCGCGCCCGGTCCGGCGGTGACGGGCCGATGCCCGCGGAGCGGCGATCGCTCGAATCGCATGAATCCGGCGGTGCCGAGGCGCGGAGCGGCGACCTCTCGAATCGCGTCGGTCCAACGGTGAGGCCGGGGCGACGCACGCGGAGCGCCGGACGCTCGAATCGCACCAGTCCGGCGGTGCCGTGCCGATGCGCGGAGCCCGGATCGGTCGAATCGCGCCGGTCCGGCGGAGACGCCGGAAGATGCGCGAGGCTCATCGAGCCGTTCGGTTCGTACGGCTCAGCTCACCGGCGACGCGATCGAACAGGTCTCACACGACATGCCGATGAGAGCATGCCTGAATGAGCATGTTCTATCAAACATGCCCATTCAGACATCCTCCGCGAGCACGCCGCCGTCGCCGCGCCAGCCCCAGCACGGCCAGCCACCACGCCCCGCCGGACCGCGAGTCGCACGCGCAGCCGTCCTCGCTCGTGGGCGGAGCCACGAACGCAGCGCCCGCGCTCCAGCTCCCCGCGGTCTCGCCGGTCGCCTCGCTCGTCATCGGCTCTTCGGCCCCGGTCGTCGGAGGCTCCTCGGCCCCGGTCGAACTGGTGACGCTCTCACCTGTCTCCGGGGACATGCAGCCTTCGGTCACCAGCTGGCAGCGCGCATCGCAGCTCAGCGTCCCCGAGGCAAAATCGACGTCTTCACAGGTCTGGCCGCCGAGATCGCCGCCGTCACAGGCCTCGCCGCCGCTGCGGACTCCGTCGCCGCAGAACTCGCACAGCGCCGGCATCGGCGCCTCGCACGGGCGGATCTGGTGGTGACACAGCACCTCGTTGAGCTCCGCGTAGGCCGCCTCGCCGTGGTTGCAGGCCACGTAGGTGGCGACGTCGTCGGCGAAGCCGCGGTAGGTGCTGCTGCTGACCTGCGCCGCGTAGAGGAGCGCGCGGCCGATCGCGTCGGCGGCCGGCGCGGCGGCGAGGGCCCGCAGCGGCGTGCACTCATAGGGCGGCGCGGTCGCGCAGCTCTCTGCGTGCAGCAGCTCCCAGAAGGCCTGGAACCAGCTGTCGATGCCGTAGCCGACCCAGCGGTCGCACAGGCCGGTGCCCTCGTCGAAGTCGATGTCGATCTGCGTCGGCAGGTCGCACAGGTCGAGGAAGTTGTTCTCGTCGTTGGTGCACGCGGGGTCGTCGTCGGCGACGAAGCGCGAGAAGTCGACGCCGCTCGGGCGACACGCGGCGTTGTGCGGGTTGCGGTTCTCGCCGAGGCTGAGCCGCGTCAGCGTCGCGCACGAGTCGCTCTGGCCGGCCGCGGGGTAGAGCGCGCGGTAGAACCACAGCGCCATCAGGCTGGCGTAGGTCTCCGACAGCGGCAGGACGTCGTCGGTCGTGCCGGGGTGGCAGTCGGCCGCGCACGGCATGCACACGAACGGCTCGAACATCAGGCCCGGCGCGGCGAACAAATCGACGAAGTGGCCGAACTCGTGCGGCAGCACCGACGGCGAGTGGTTCGCGCCCTTGAGGTACATCGCCCCGACGACCTCGTGCGGCCCGGGGCCGAGCGGGTGCTGCAGCGCCTCCGGCGGATCGTCGCTCGCCCCGGCCCACGCCGACGACACGCACCAGCTGGCCTCGGCCCCGCACAGCGGCGCGGCCGGATCGGCGGCGACGACCAGACGCGGCGCGAACTGCCCCGCCGGCAGCGCGCTGTCCAGCCCGAGCATGGGCAGCGCGCTGTCCCAGCGCCCGTGCATGAAGGCGTCGGTATGTGCATAGAAACTGCGCAGTAAATAATAGGAGTTCTGCAGCCCGTATTCGCGGGAGTCGGGATAGGCGTCGAACTCGCCGCCGAGCTGGCCGTAGACCGGGCTCGCCAGCGCCTGCGCGCGCGACTCGGCCCCGGCGGCGTCGATCAGCACGACCTGCTCGTCGGCCAGCCGCACGTTGCCGTCGGAAAGCGATCCAGTGGTCGGCAGCCGCACCGTCTCGATCGGCGCGGTGAAGATGTCGCCGTCCAGAGCCTCGGCCCGCACCTCGAACGCCAGCGCGTCGCCGAGGCCGGCGGCGGTCGGGTCGGTGAACGACAGCAGCGGCAACAGCTCGGCGCGCGGATCGGCGGCGACGACCACGTCGGCGACCCGCGCCGGCCCGTGAAACACCGCGGCCGCCCACCCCAGCGCGCGCGCCCGCGGGAACGCGACCAGGCGCACTCGCACGGGCCGCAGCGCCTCGCGGGCGAGCCCCGTGCGCGCGGCCGCGTGCGCGAGGATGCTGGCGACCGCGACGTCTCGATCGGCCGGCGCAGCGACGAAGGCGTAGTCCTCGCGGCCGTCGATCACTGCGCCGCGGATCCCGATCACCCCGCTGCGATCGGCGATCAGCGTCAGAGTGGCGTCGGCGCCGAACACCGGCCATTCGCGGTAGTGCTGGCGCAGTCGCAGCAGGCGCAGCGCCCCGGCCTCGACCCGGCCGATCGGCGTCGCCGGCAGACCGAGGTCGCGCGCGCGCAGGCCGGCGGCCAGGCCGAGGTCGCGCGGGTGGTCGACGATGAATTGCAGCAGCCGCAGCCGCACCAGCCAGTCGGGCTCGCCAGGGCCGAGCGCGAACAGCCGGGCCCCGAACGCTGCGAGGCCGTAGGTGTCGCCGTCGCCGTGGCAGTAGCGCGCGTAGTCGCAGGCCTCGGCGGCGCACGGCAGGTCGCACGCGGGTCCGGTCATTGCCGACGGGCAGCTCGCGGCGGGGACGCGGCAATCGAGCCGCTGCGCGTCGACCGACGCCAGCAGCAACGACCACGCCAGCAGCATCACCGGCAGCGTTTCACACGCGCACGGCGAGCGTCAACGGAGGCGAGTGCGCAGCCCCGAAAGCGAACAAGGCCCCGAATCGGGGCCTTGTGCGAGAGAGCGGGAGACGGGAATCGAACCCGCGACATTCAGCTTGGGAAGCTGACACTCTACCAACTGAGTTACTCCCGCGGGGCCGGTATCTTTACCAGGGTGCGCGCCCGGCCGCAAGTCCGGTGCGCATCCGCCACGGACCCCGCGGGCGTCGGGCCCGGGCGGTGCTCTGCTGGGCCTGACGCCCCGTGCGCCGCGCTTTTCTTGCTCCGCGCTTTCGCTCGCGGTAAGTGCGCGGAAGATGCACTCGAAGGCGGACATCCGGGCGCAGAGCGCTGCCAGGCGGCGAGAACGGAGCCCCGAAGACGCGGCCGCCCGCTCGACCGAGCTGTGCGCCCACGTGCTCGCGGAGGCCCGCTGGCGCGCTGCGGCCTCGGTGGCCGCGTTCGTCGGCGTCAGGGGCGAGCCCGACACCCGCCCGCTGCTGATCGCCGCGCTCGCGGCCGGGAAACAGCTGTGGCTGCCGCGCATGGGCGGCCCGCGCCGCCGGCACATCGAGTTCGTGGCCGTCACCGACCTCGTGGCGCTCGCCCCGGCCCCGTTCGGCCTGCTCGAGCCGCGCGAGGGCCCCGGCGTGGCCCTCGCCGAGACCGACGTCGACCTGGTGCTGATGCCCGGCCTGGCCTTCACGCGCACCGGCGTGCGCCTCGGCTACGGCAAGGCGCACTACGACGGCGCGATGGCCCCGCTGCGCACCCTCTCGCGCCCGGTCCGCATCGGTCTGTGCTTCAGCGACGAGCTGGTCGAGTCGCTGCCCGAGGAGCCCCACGACGTCGGCGTCCACGCGCTGGCGACCGAGCTCGGGCTGATCGACTGCCTGCAGTGACATGTCCCGACGGGCATGTTCTCAAAGGCATGGCCCTTCAGCCATGCCCGAGAGGACATGATCGGCTCGCGCCGGCGCTCAGTCGACCCGCTGGATCACGTGGAAGCCGAAGTCGGTCTCGACCACCGCGCTGAGCTCCCCGGGCTTCAGCGCGAACGCGGCGGTCTCGAACGCCGGCGCGAACATCCCGCGGCCGACCGAGCCGAGGTCGCCGCCGCGCTCGGCCGAGCTGTCCTCGCTGCGCTTCTTGGCCAGCGCCTCGAAGTCGGCCCCGGCCTTGCTGGCCTCGGCGTGGAGCTCCGTCGCCAGCTTCTGCGCCGCCTCCTTGCTGCGCTTGATCTTGGCCTCGGCGTTCTTGGCCCCGGCGTAGCGGACCAGGATGTGCCGCGTGTGGACCTTCTCGACCTTGCAGCGCTGCGCGACCACGAAGCCGTGCGGGTGCTCGACCGCCGCCGAGGTCTCGCCGATGCCGAGCGCGAACACCACGTCCTTCAGCGGCGCGTACTTCTCGGGCCACTTGTCCTTGGCGTAGGTGCCCATCGCCCCGCCCTTGGCCTTCGTCTTCGGCTCGTCGGACTCGCCGGCGAGCTCGGCGAAGCCTGTCCCCGAGGACAGCTTGCCGCGCAGCTCCTCGGCCCGCGCCTGGGCCGCGGCCTTATCGCGGGTGACCGTCGCCTCGGCCCCCTCGGCCCCCTGCCAGGCGACCACGACGATCTTCGCGCACGCCTCGTCGGCCTCGCCCTGCGGGTACTCCGGCGCCGGCGGGGCGGCAGGCTCGGCCTTGGCGGGCGGCGGCGCCTCGACCTTCTTGGCCGGCTCCGCCGGCGGCTCGCCGGACTTGGCGGCGCCGCCGTCGCAAGCGGAAAGCAAAAGGACGAGGCAGGACAGGGCAGCGCGCGTCATCGCGGCCAGGATACACCCCGTCGGCTCCCACGTGCGAGCGCCGGCCACCCGCGCGTACTCGCGATTTGACGCCGGTCGCGCGGTTCGCCCCGTGGACGCGGTGACGGATATCGACAAGCGGGGAGGGGCGATCGGGCCTGTCCTCGAGGACATATGACTGCGGCGATCGCCGCGCGAGGCCGTCGTCTCGCCCGCTGAGAGCGCCATGCGCGGCCGGCGGCGGCGCTCGCGAAAATTCGCGACAGCGACCGCCACTCGACCCACCCAAACGACGAAATCAGCAATCGACAGCCCCGCGAGCGGTCTGCACCTTGCCGGCATGGAAGATCCAACGGTCCACGTCGTCACCACTTTGTCGACCCGGCCGCACGCGCCGGAGGCGTTCGCCGGGGCCATGCGCGAGCTCGTCCAGGCCGGCCGCGAGCTGCCCGGCAACCGCCGCTTCGAGGCCTACCAGGGCACGACGGACCCGCGCGAGTTCGTGGTGATCGAGGTGTGGGACAGCGAGGATGCCGCCGACGCACACCTGAGCGCGGACCACACCGAGCAGGCCTTCGTGGCGATAGGCCCGCTGCTCGAGCAGCCGTCGGCGATCGTCCGCCACGTCCGCATCGCCTGAGCCGCGAGGAGGAGCGCCATGAACGTCCAGGAAGTCCGCGCCACTCTGACGGAGATGGAAGACTCGATGCTCGGCGGTCTGGCCGCGATCGACGTGTTCGCCAAGACGTCGGGCATGTCGATCGCCGGCCTGCGCACCTCGCCGCGGGCGTGCGCCCTGTTCAACATCCTGTTCGACCGCATCAGCGACACCCTCAAGAAGACCGGTCTGCCGGTGCCCGAGTACATGCAGCAGACCATGCTGCGCCTCGGCGAGGACGGCCAGGTCATGATCATCGTCGTCGACCTGTCCGACAAGTACCGCATGGGCATGGCGCTCGACTGCACCCGGGCCCAGCTCGGGATCATGGTCAGCGTGGTGCTCCCCGACGCCATCCCGCGCATGCGCGCGGCCCTCGGCTGAATTTTTTAGAAGAGAGAAGACCCATGCCCGTGTTCAACTCGTCGATCCTCGCCGTGGTCAAGCTGTCGGTCGAGCGCGCCGCCCTCGACCGGGCGCTCGCGCTCCTGCAAGAGCTCGCCGAGCGCAGCCGATCTGCGCGCGGCTGCTCGCGCTTCGAGGTGCTGCAGGAGGCGGCCGACCCGACGCAGCTCGTCACGGTCGAGCGCTGGGACGGCGACGCGTCGGCCGACGCCCACATGCGCAGCCCGCACGTGACCGTGGCGCTGGCCCGCCTGACGCCGCTCCTGCGCGCGTCGCCGCGGTTCGCCCGCTACCGCAGCGTCGAGCGCTGAGGCTCAGGCGAGCGAGGCGACCACGGCTTCGACGACGAGGGTGGCGAGGGTGGCGAGGATCTCCCGCCCCTCCTCGGCAGTCGCGGCCGCCGGGGCGCCGCAGTAGGCTCGCGGCATGTCGCACTCGAGGAAGCCGCGCTTGCCGGCGCGGATGTGCTCGGCGAGCGGCACCGAATGCTCGGGCAGCGCGGCCGCGAGGTCCATGCGCACGAGGTCAGGGCGGATCGCCAGCACCAGGCTGGTCTCGTAGCGGCCGGCGTGACACGAGCCGCTCTGGAACTCCGGCGTCAAGCGGGCCGCGAGCGCGCGCCGGGTGGTGTCGACGAACAGCAGGGTGTCACCGGTGTCGGCCTCGTAGCGGCGCGCGACCTCTCGCAGCGAGGCGATGTGGTCGGGCTCGAGGTGGGCGGTGAACACGACCACGCGGTCGAAGCCCATCGTCCGCATCGCCCGACATGTCCCGAGGACCAGGCCGATCGCCACTTCGGCGCCGATCGACGTCGAGCCGGCGAAATCCTTGGCCCACTCGGTCACCGCGTAGTGGATCGGCGGCAGCACTGCCGCGAGGTGCCCGCGCCCCGCCAGCTCGCCGGCCGCCAGCCCGACCACCGCCTCGCCGATCAGGCTGTCGGTCGAGAGCGGCAGGTGCGGGCCGTGCGCCTCGGTGCTGCCGACCGGCAGCAGCGCGACCTTCGGCTGCTGCAGCGCGAGCAGCCGCTCGACCTCGGGGTAGCTCAGCTCGGCGAAGCGGACGTAGAGACCGGGTGTCTGTTCAGCCATGGCGAATCGACCAGGTGTGATGGGACATGTCGAAAGGTTCAGGTCAGCGAGGCCGCCAGTTTGCGCAGCTCGCCGCGCTTGATCTTGCCGGTCTCGGTGCGCGGCAGGGTGGCCACGAACTCGACCCGCCGCGGCGCCTTGAAGGCGGCGATGTTGGCGCGGGCGTGGGCCAGGATCTCGGCGGCCAGCGCCTCGCCGGCGGCGTGGCCGGCGGCCAGCTCGACGTAGGCGACCGCGCGCTCGAGCCCGTCGGCGTCGCGGTAGCCGACCACTCCGGCCTCGTGGACCGCAGGATGGCCCAAGAGACAGTTCTCGACCTCGACCGGCGAGACGTACACGCCCGAGCACTTGAGCATGTCGTCGCCGCGGCCGCAGAACCAGAAGTAGCCGCCTTCGTCGACGTGGAACTTGTCGGCGCCCTTGACCGAGTCGCCCCAGAAGGTCGCGCGGCTGAGGTCGCGCATGCGCCAGTAGCCCTGGCCGGCCGAGGGTCCGGTGATCACGAGCGTGCCGATCTCGCCCGGCGGGACGTCGCGGCCTTCGTCGTCGATCAGGCGGTAGCTGTAACCCTCGACGAGCTTGCCGAGGCTGCCGTCCTTCACGTCGCCGGGGCGGTTGGAGATATACACGTGGAACATCTCGGCCGAGCCGATGCCGTCGTAGATCTCGACCCCGGTCGACTGCTTCCACAGCCGGTACAGCCGCGACGGCAGCGCCTCGCCGGCGCTGACCAGCGAGTGCAGCGACGACAGGTCGCGCCGCCCGGCCTCGTCGAGGTGGTCGAGCATCTTGGCGATCGTCGTCGGCACCGTCACGAACTGGGTCGCGCGGTACTTCTCGATGAGGCCGTACCACCGCTCGGGCGCGACCCGCTCGGGCACCAGCACGCAGCTGCCGCCGACGCTGAACGGGAACAGCATGTTGCTGGCCAGTGCGTAGCCGAAGAATAGCTTGGGCGCGGAGATCGTGACGTCCTCGCGCTTGATGCCGAGGGTCCGCTGGGCGTAGGCGACCGTGTTCCACACGAAGTCGTGGTGCATGTGCACGACGCACTTCGGCTTGCCGGTCGAGCCCGACGACGACAGCCAGGTGGCGAAGTCGTCGCGGTACGTCGGCTCGGTGCGCGCGGTGTCGGGCTGGCGGGCCAGCTCGGCGTGCCAGTCGAGGGTGTCCTTCGGGACAGGCGCGCCGGTGCGGTCGACGACGATCACGATCGGCGGGTAGGGCGCGTCGCGCCACACCTGCTCGAGCTGCGGGTAAACCTCGGCGTCGACGATCACCGCCCGCGGCCGCGCGTACTCGAGGTAGTAGGCGTAGTCCGCCGGTAGCAGCCACGTGTTGGTCGGTACTGCCACGCAGCCGGCGCGCAAGATCCCGAAGTAGGCCGCCGCGAACTCGGGCGTGTCGAGCAGCAGCAGCTGCACGCGGTCCTCGATGCGCAGGCCGAGCGAGCGCAGCAAGTTGGTGACGCGGCACGACGCGGCCACCAGCTCGCGGTAGGTCACCTGCGCGTCGCCGCAGTAGATCGCGGTCTTGTCGCCGAGGCCCTCGGCGACGCGGGCGTCGAGGAACCACTCGGCCATGTTGAGGCGATCGGGGACGACGATCGGAGCGGGCATGGGTCGCGGGCAAAATCCCACAAGGCCCGCGTCCGCGGGCAGCGGCGGGCGGGTGCGGGGCCTCACGCAAGCGGCGTCGCGGCGCACGCCTCGCCCCGCCGGCGCGCGAGCTGAGGTATGTTCCCCGCCCCGTGGAGGTCGTCTACCCGCGCCTGTCCTTCGACCTCGACCGCGACGCGTTCGTGGTCTGGCTGCGCTGGGTGTCGCTCGAGCGGCCGCCGTCGCCCGAGGCGCCGCCGTCGCAGGGGATCCGCGTCGAGCTGCAGCTGAACCGCAACGCGGTGCTCGGCCCGACGATCGCGTACCGCCGCGAGCTCGAGCCGGCCCCGCGGCTGTACCGCGTGCCGAGGAGCCGCTGCGCCGAGGTGCTGCGCGTCGCTGCCCGCCGCGGCCTGCTCGACGTCCAGCTCATCATCCACGGCTCGATCGCCAACGCGCCCTACGCCGCGCTCTACCACGTGCGCGACGACGACGCCGAGCTCACCGAGATGCCGGGCACGCCGCTCTTGCAGGTGCAACCATCGACCCCCGGCGACCGCTGGCACGTGGCCGGCCAGGCCAACCTGCGCGTGCAGCTCGAGCTGGTCGAGCGCAAGCGTCTGCGCGTGCTGGCGTGAGCGGCGAGTGACTCACGGACGGCTCGCGCGAGCGGCTCGCCAAAGCGGCGAGTGATTGGCGCGAGCGCAAGGCCTGGCCCGCCGCGCGGCTCGTCCGCGACCACGAAAACGGCCGCCCGAAGGCGGCCGCGAGCGCTCTCAGCGGCGCTGGTTCAGCTCTGGCCGCCGCCGGTGAGCATCTCCTTGAGGCCGGGGATCTCGCCGAGCAGCGGCATCAGGACGATCTCGATGCGGCGGTTCTTGGCCTTGCCGTCTTCGCTGGTGTTGTCGGCGACCGGGTCGACGTCGCCGTAGCCGGCCGCGCCGAGGGTGCCCTGCGGCATGCCCTGGGTGACGAGGAACTGCACGACCTCGACCGAGCGCGCGGTCGACAGCTCCCAGTTGTTCTTGAACTTGGCGGTCTTGATCGGGACGTTGTCGGTGTGGCCGGCGACCAGCCACTCGCGGTCGCTGAGGCTCTTGAGCGCGCCGGCGAGGTTCGACAGCGCGGCCTGACCTTCGGGCTTGAGGTCGGTCTTGCCGGAGTCGAACAGGATGCTGCTGGCCAGCTTGACGACGAAGCGGCCCTTGCGGACCTCGACCTGGATCGTGCCGGCGTCGATGAGCGACTTGAGCTTGGCGAACAGATCCTTGTAGACCTGCAGCTCGGCCAGGCGCTTGGCCTTCTCGTCGCGCAGCTTCTTCAGCTCGTCGGCGGTCGCGCCGGCCTTGCGCGCGAGGTCGGCGTTCTGCTCCTCGAGCACCTTGATCTCGTTGCCGAGCCGCGCCACGTCCTTCTCGAGCTGGGCGATCTTGTCCTTCAGCGAGGTGTTCTCCTCGTTGAGCTTTTTGTTCTTGCCCTGCTCGCCGCGCAGCTCGCCCTCGGTCTTCGCGAGCTTGGCCTGCGTCTCCGCGAGGGCTGCCTCGAGTTCTTTGCGTTTACAGCCGGAGACGGCCAGCGTGGACAGGAGCATGAGGACGGCGAGCTTGCGCATGGCGCAAGGCTATCCCATGCCGGCCAAATTTTTGACGCATCTCGACCTCGGGGCGTACCCTCGCGGTCCGGGCCCGGGATCTGGGCCATAACGCAGCGAGATCACAGAGAAAATGGCCAAGTCACGAGCCAACTCTCCTTCTGCGCGAGATGCGCGAGTGCGCGAAAGTTCTTCCGGGCTGCCACGGCCGTGGGGCGAGTTCCTCGGCGTGGTGCTGCTCGCCATCGGCGTGCTGATGCTCGGCGGACTGTTCTCGTACCAGTTCGGCACCGGCACGTTGATGGGCCCGGTCGGTCGCCTGGTCGCCGGGGCCCTGTACGCCTCGCTCGGCATGGGTTCGTACCTGCTGGTGCTCGGCGTGCTCGGCCTCGGGGTCAAGGCGCTGCAAGGCGACGCGATGGAGCTGCGCTCCGGCGAGGGCCTCGGCTTCTCGCTGGCGACGGTGGCCGGCTGCGTGCTGCTGCACGTGATGTTCCCGGCCTACCGGATCTACGGCTTCACGGCCGGAGGCCTGGCCGGCGAGGTGCTCGGGGAGATCGGCCTCGGCATGTTCGATCGGGCAGGTACCTACCTGATCGCGGGGGCCCTGCTGTGCGTCGGCCTGTTCGCCTCGACGCCGCTGTCGACCAACCACTTGATCGCCGCGGTGCGCATGGTCGGTCGCGGCTTTATCGCCATCGGCCAGTACCTGTGGGGCGGGCTCGTCGGCATCGGTGAGTCGCTGCGCGGCCGCGCCGAGGAGGTCGAGGACGAGGAGGAAGAGGAAGAGGTCGACGAGGAGGAAGAGGCCGAAGAAGAAGAGGCCGAGGAGGAAGAAGAGGAAGAGGAGGAGGAGGTCGAGGAGGAGCCGAAGCCCAAGCGGCGCCGGCGCAACAACAAGGCCAAGGCCGCCCCTGCCGAGGTCGAGGAGGACGAGGCGCCGGCCCCGTCGGTGCCCGCCGCGGCCGTGGCCGAGGCCCCGCGCAAGAACCGGAAGGTCGCGCGCCGGCCGGAGGACATGCCGGAGATCGTGCTGACCGCCGGGCGCCCCGAGGCCGAGGTGGCGAAGGCCGACAAGCCGAAGGCGGACAAGAGCGAGATCGAGAAGGTCGAGCCCGCCGAGGACGTCGCGCCGAAGCGCCGCCGCAAGCCGGCCAAGGTCGAGCCCGAGGTGTCGACCGACCTCGAAGAGCCTTCGGGACATGTCGCAGAGGACAGGGTCGAAGAGACAGCCATCGAGGTGCTCGCGCCCGCCAAGGCCGTGCCCGCGGCCAAGGCCGTCAAGAAAGCCCCGCCGCGGCCGCAGGAGCTGGCGGCGACCGTCGAGGTCACGACCGAGCTCGACGAGGAGGAGAGCGCGCCGCCGCCGGCGATCGTCGCTCGCGCCCCGATCGCGCCCGCGCCCGTCCCCGCGCCCGCGCGTGCGCCCGAGCAGCTGCCGCTGGCGCCCGCCGCTGCGGCCGCGGTCAAGCCGGTCGAGCGCGTGCCGTCGATCCCCGGCATCGTCCGCCTGACCTCCGGCCCGTACAACCTGCCGCCGTCGAAGCTGTTCGAGGCCGCCGACACGCCCGCGGTCGAGGTCGACAAGAACTTCGTGCTCGAGCAGGCCGAGCGCATCGAGCACGCGCTCGCGCAGTTCAAGGTCAACGGCAAGGTGACCAAGATCCACCCCGGCCCGGTGATCACCCGCTACGAGTTCAAGCCCGACCCGGGCGTCAAGCTGTCGCGCATCGAGAGCCTCGAGAACGACCTCGCCATGGCGCTCGAGGCGATCGCCATCCGCATCCTCGCGCCGATCCCCGGCAAGGCGACCGTCGGCTTCGAGGTCCCGAACGCCACCCGCGAGACCGTCTCGATCAAGGAGATCCTCGAGAGCGAGGCGTTCGAGGCCGCGCGCGGCGGCAAGCTGCCGATGGTGCTCGGCAAGAACATCACCGGCAAGCCGGTGGCGATCGACCTGGCCAAGGCGCCGCACCTCCTGGTCGCCGGCGCGACCGGCTCGGGCAAGTCGGTCGGCGTCAACGCGATGATCTGCTCGCTCCTCTTCGCCTGTACGCCCGAGGACGTGCGCATGATCATGATCGACCCGAAGATGCTCGAGCTGAGCATCTACAAGGACATCCCGCACCTGCTCTTGCCCGTCATCACCGACGCCGAGCAGGCCAGCATGGCGCTGCGCTGGGCCGTCGACGAGATGGAGCGGCGCTACGCCGTGCTGAGCGACGCGCAGGTGCGCGACATCGCCGGCTACAACAAGAAGCTGCCGCAGCTCATCGACGAGTGGGAGGCGGAGAAGCGGGCGCTCGAGGAGGCCGCGGCCGACGCCAGCGCCGCCGCGCGCGAGGAGGGCGAGGACGCCATCCCGGCCGAGTTCCTCGGCGGCGTCGGCTTCGACGAGGACGGCCCGGTCGAGTCGATGGGCGGCCTGCCGAGCGGGGCCAAGGTCGGCGACAAGCCGGAGAAGATGCCGTACATCGTCGTCATCATCGACGAGTTCGCCGACCTGATGATGGTCGCCAGCAAAGAGGTCGAGACCAGCGTCGCGCGCATCGCCGCCAAGGCGCGCGCCTGCGGCATCCACCTGATCCTGGCGACCCAGCGGCCCAGCGTCGACGTCATCACCGGCACGATCAAGAACAACTTCCCCTCGCGCATCGCCTTCCAGGTGACGAGCGACATCGACAGCCGCACGATCCTCGACGGCAAGGGCGCCAAGCAGCTGCTCGGCATGGGCGACATGCTGCACATGGACCGCGGCGGCCAGCCGCAGCGCGTCCACGGCTGCTACGTGTCCGAGGACGAGATCCTCAAGGTCGTGGCGTTCATCCGCAAGCAGGCGCGGCCGACGTACAACCTGGCGATCACCGCCAAGCGCGACGAAGAGGAGGAGGAGGCGCCGAGCGATCGGCGCGCCGATCCGCTCTACGACAAGGCGGTGCAGATCGTCGCCGAGACGCGCAAGGTCAGCACCAGCATGATCCAGCGCCGGCTCAACATCGGCTACAACCGCGCCGCCAAGATCGTGGAGATGATGGAGGCCGAGGGCGTGATCGGCCCGGCGCGGGGCACTGCGCCGCGCGAGGTGTTCGTCCAGGCCGCGTGAGTCGGCGAGATCTCCGCCGGCCGGGCTCGCGCGGCCCGAAGTGTGCTAGGACTCTCGCGGCGCGGCCCTGCGCGGCCGCGCGCGCGGCGTCGGCGCGGCGGTGAATCGCCCCCAGCCTCCGCCCGTCTTCTCGGCCACGGGGCGCTCGCCCCAGGAGCTCAACACATGGAAGCCTTCACGATCTGCGCGCTCTCCCTCGGCCTCTTCTGCAGCGATGGTGCTCTCGCCGACGCGATCGACGCTCCGCTGCTGCCCCTGAGCGTGACCCAGGGGGCCTCCGCGCAAGCGGCCGCTGCGCCGGCTTCAGCGCCGGCCATCAAGCCCTCGGCTTCGGCTGTGCTCGCCTCGGTGCAGTCGTTCTACGACGGCACCACCGACCTCGTCTGCAAGTTCAAGCAGACCTACGTGCACCCGGTCTACGGCACGCGCACGGTCAGCAGCGGCGACCTCCGGCTGAAGAAGCCCGGCATGATGGTGTGGGACTACGAGGGCAAGGCCGACCCCGACTTCTACGTCGACGGCCAGAAGCTCTGGGTGGTCGAGCACGACACGCGGCAGGTTGTCAGCCAGAAGGTCGAGGGCAACTCGAACCTCGCCGGGGCGATGAAGTTCCTGTTCGGCGGGCAGAAGCTGATCAAGGAGTTCAAGGTGCGGATGGCGCCCGATCAGCCGACCAAGAGCTACGGGATGCCGGGGCACAAGGTCATCGAGCTCAAGCCCAAGGAGCAGAACCCGCACTACAAGTCCTTGCTGCTGATCGTCGACGATCTCACCGGCCGGGTCGACTCGTTCGTGGTGCGGGCCCAGGACAACAGCACCAACCACTTCGTGCTGACCGACGTCGCCAGCAACCAGAACCTCGCGGCCAAGGACTTCAAGTACGTGGTGCCGAAGGGCTACGTCGAGACGAAGCAGTGAGCGCGGCTTCATGTCCGCGGTGAGGGCCCGGGCCCGCGCGCGTTGCGTGCGGGCCCGCTCGCGTTTGCGGAAGCGATCGCGGCGCCCGGCGTTGGTTGCGCGACGGGTCTCGGCTGTGTACCGTGGCGCCGACTACAGACCATGCAGCGCACTTCACTGGTTACCCTGGGTTTGCTGACCGCGCTCGTCGCGACGGTCGGCTGCGGCGACGACAAAGGCACCTCCGCGACCGACGCGTCGACGGGCACTGCGGCCGACACCGAGGAGCCGACCGCGGGCACGACGCCGACCGGCACGACCACCGACGCCACGGCCGGGACCACGACGACCGACGACACCGAGGGGACCACCACGCCGACCACGACCGCGGGCGCGTGCGAGGATGGCATGCAGATGCCGGGCGCCGGCGCCGAGGGTTCGGCTTGCACGCTCAACGCCGATTGCGAGTCGGAGTCGTGCATCAAGTGGACCGACAGCCAGACCGACGCCGTCTGCGGCGTGCGGGCCGAGTGCGGCAACACCCGCTTCATCGGCACCCTGACCGACTTCGCCACCGGTGAGCCGATCGCGGGCGCCGAGCTGCGGGTCGTCGGCGCCCTGGCCGCGATCCAGGGCATCGAGAGCGCGGTCGACATCGTCAAGGTCACGTCGGGCGCCGACGGCCACATCGACGCGACCTCCGAGACCCCGGTCAACACCGGCATCGGCGTGATCGGCGTGGTCGGCGGCGGCGACTACTACCTCACCGCCACCGGCCTGGCCCAGCCGTACACCGGCACCACGCTGTACCCGTCGCTCAACGGCATCCACGACATCTGGGGCGTGCCCGCGGCCAAGCTGACCGAATGGTCAGGTTTCCTCATGGCCGACGCCGACCAGGCGGTCGTCGACGCCCTGCCGCTCGGCGAGAACGGCGGCGTGGTCGGCCTCGTGCGTCAGGGCGGCGTCCCGGTCGCCGGCGCGGTGGTCGTGCCCGAGATGGACAGCTCGACCGCGGCCATCCGCTATCTCAACGAGGACGGCATGGGCTTCAACACCGACGGCACCAGCAGCAACGGCGTGTTCATCCTGCTCAACCCGGCGATCGCCGAGAAGTTCACCGCCCAGCTCGACGGCAACCCGATCGGCCTGGTGGGCACCGCCGGCAGCGCCAAGATGGCCGTGTTCGCCCTCATCTTCAACGGCACCTGAGCCTTCCGTGAGCCCGTCCCGGGGAGGGAGCCCGGGCGGCCCACCGCGGCCACCGCTACGTCGGTGGCCGCGTTTTATTTTGTGATGGAGCATGTCCTTTCGGACATGCCCTTGCGTACAGGGCCCGAAGCTCAGACCCACGTGTTGGTGGTCGGGTCCCAGCGCTTGAAGGTGCCGGCGAAGTCGCGCCAGAGGTCGCGCTGGCCGGCCTTGACCTGGAACCTCTCGCGCTTGAACTCGCCGGTGAGGGCGTCGTCCATGCCCTCGTAGTCGGTCAGCGACACGTCCTCGGTCAGCATGTGGAAGGTCGCGTTGAGCTCGGCGCCGTCGACGACCACGCTGACGAAGCCGTTGCGGCTCGAGTCGGCGAAGCCGAGGTGCGGGTTGGTGGTCGTGCCGGTGAACAGGGCGTCGATCGCCGAGGCCAGCATGCCGGCGCCCGGCAGGCTGCTGAGGGTCGGGTCGGCCGCGACCTGCAGGACCAGCAGCGACTGGAACGGCGTCGAGCTGATGCCGGCGCCGACCAGCTCGACGATCTTCTGCTCGGGCGCGCCGGCGACCATCGGCGTGCCGGCGTAGAAGGCGTGGATGTCGCCGGTGATGGCGACGACGTTGTCGACCGCCTGCAGCTCGCCGAGCAGCGCGTCGCGGGCCGGGCCGAAGCCGTCCCACTGGTCGACGTTCATGTAGTAGAGCTGGTTGAACGGCTCGATCGGGAACGAGGTCAGGTCGATCACCAGCGGCATCAGCGTGATCTCGGTGCCCCACACCTTCCACGTCGACGTCGAGCCCTTCATCGTCGACAGGAACCACTCGCGCTGGGTCTGGCCCATGACGTCGACGGAGGTCGGGTCGGCGGCCGCGCGGGCGGCGGCCCAGGCGTCGAAGGCCGGCTTGACGACGAAGTAGCGGGCGCCGATCGAGCCGTTGAAGCTGCGCTTGCCGAGGCCGAGGAACGACAGGCCGCGCGGCAGGGTCGCCAGCTCGGCCTCGTCGATCGGCGGGGTCGGGTCCTCGACGGACGCGAGGGTGCTGTTGATGAAGCCGGCGTCGATCTTGCCGGTGAGGAGCGCGGGGTCGAAGCCCAGCGCGTCGGCGGCGGCCAGCAGCGCGTCCTTGTAGACGCCGCCCTGGTAGGCGTCGATGTCATCGACGTACGGAGTGGCAAATTCGGGGATCGATCCGAGCTGCTCGACCAGGGCGGCCTCGTCGATCACCACCGCGCCGGGGAACCCGTCCTCGGGGATCAGGTGGTCCGGGCGGTAGCTGCGGAGGTCGGTCATCACCAGGTGGAGGTGCTTGCCGAAGCGGAAGTCGCGGTAGATCGTGATGTCCTGCAAGTACGGCTTGCTCGGGTCGTACAAGAATTCGTCGTCGCCGAAGTCGATCGGCATGTACTCGAACCACGCCTGGTTGGCGTGCTTGCGGCGGGCCTCGTCGTGCTCGTCGGCGCGGCCGTCGAAGTAGGTCGCGGTGGCGCCGAAGCAGTCGTCGCTGAACTCGTGGTCGTCCCACACCGCGATCATCGGCAGGCTCTCGTGCACGCGCCGCAGCGCGGGGTCCGAGCGGTAGCCGCGGTACAGCTCGCGGTAGTTGCTGAGGCTGCTGGCGGCGAAGTACTCCGACTCGCTGCCCTCGTTGAACACGATCGCCCCGGCAGTGTCGGAGAACGCGATCCCGCGGCCGGCCGCCTGGAAGGTCGGGTCGCCGGTAGTTTCGTAGACGTAATCACCGAGGTGGACGAAGAAGTCGAGGTCCGGCTGGGCCAGCAGGCCGCGGTAGCTATTATAATAGCGGCCGTTGTAATCCTGGCACGACGCATAGGCGAACCGCACGGCGACGTCGGCGTCAGGAGCGGGCGCAGTGCGGGTCCTGCCGACCTGGCTGCCGTATCGGCCATCTTCACGATTATGAACAAATCTATAATAATAGACAGTGGCCGGATCGAGCCCCTTGATCTTGGCCTTGGCGCAGCGGTCGAACATCGCGCGGGCGGGGACCGCCGCGCTGGCGGCGTCGAGGTCGACGCGCATCGTGAAATCGGGGTCCGTCGCCACCTCGACGGTGAGCTCGAGATCACCGTCGCCCGCCGTCTCGTCGTCGAGGCGGGTCCACAAGATCACGCTGTCGGGCCGCGGGTCGCCGGACGCCACCGATTGAGGGAAGTACGCCGCGCCGTCGAGCAGCGGCTCCTCGGCGCCGGTGGTCGGCGCGGTGCTGCCGGTCGGTTCGGTGCCGTCCGTCCCCGTCGAGCCGTCGCTGTCGGTGGTTCCGTCGCCGTCGCCCTTGCAAGCGGACAGGCCGGCGGAGGCGACGCTGACGAGCGTCGCGCGCAGGAATTGGCGGCGAGAGAATCGTTGAGTCATGAGTAGGTGGCTCCGGCGAGCCACTCTATCGCAGTCCGCGCAGACGCTCGCGGGTCCGCGCCCCGTGCGTTTTGCCGCGGCTCATCGATACGGCGCGTGACGCGATGCGGCGCGCACGGGCATGAGAAGCGCCATAAGGAGCCCCCCAAGGAGTGCCGACGCAGCGCTGCGTGAAGAAGTTGTCACGCGATTGTCGATCTGGCGACGTGGTACTCGCATCGGGTATGAAGGGTGCAATGCCTGGCATGAAGTCTCCTGGTCACCGTCGCTTCTCCTCCTTCGTGCGCGCCGGCGCCACCGGGCTCGCGCTCAGCCTGTCCCTCGGGGCATGTGGCGGCGACGACAAGGGCGACACCGACGCTACCAGCGACTCTACGGTCGGCACCCAGGGCAGCGACGGCACCGACGCGACGATGAGCACCGAGCCGACCGGCACCGACGGCGCGACCGACACCGACACCGACGGCAGCACCGCGCCGACCACCGGCGAGGAGGTCCCGGCCGACTGCGACGCCTTCGTCAGCCCGAGCGGCGACGACGTGGCGGCGCTGCAGGGCGCGCTGCTCAACGCGGCCGACGGCGACACCGTCTGCATGGCCGCGGGCACCTTCTCGCTCAACACCGAGATCTCGATCTCCGCCAACAACCTGACCCTGCGCGGCGCCGGCCGCGACCTGACGATCCTCGACTTCAGCGCCCAGGACCTCGGCGCCAACGGCATCAAGATCAGCGGCGACGGCGTCACCGTGCAGTCGTTCACCGTCAAGGAGACCCCCGGCGACGGCATCCGCGGCGACGACGTGGCCGACATCACCTTCGACGATCTCTCGGTCGAGTGGGCCGCCAAGGAGTCGCTCGAGAGCGGCGCCTACGGCTTCTACCCGGTCGGCTGCACCGGCGTGGTGATCCGCAACTCGCGGGTCATCGGCGCCCGCGACGCCGGCATCTACGTCGGCCAGTCGAGCAACATCCTGGTCGAGGACAACGAGGCCTACGACAACGTCGCCGGCATCGAGATCGAGAACTCGACCGGGGCGACGGTGCGGCGCAACCACACCTACGACAACACCGCCGGCATCCTGATCTTCAACCTCCCGGGCCTGCCGGTGCAGGACGGCAAGCACACGCTGGCCTACGAGAACATCGTCGAGAACAACAACGGCAACAACTTCGGCATCCCCGGCACCTCCGTGGCCGCGGTCCCGCCGGGGGTGGGCTTCATGATCCTGGCCGCCGACGAGAACGAGCTGCGCGACAACATCATCCGCGGCAACCGCACCACCGGCGTGATCATCGTCAGCTACAACGAGGCGATCGGGCTCGAGCCGGCCGACGACCCCAACTTCGACCAGTACGCCGAGGGCAACTATGTCCACGACAACAGCTTCGAGGACAACGGGGCGATGCCGGCCTCGCCGGTCGACGGGGTGGCGGGCGTGCCGGCGGCCGACGTGCTGTTCGACGGCTGCCTCGACCCCGACGCGATGGCGATGGACCCGGCGCTGGTCAACTGCCTGTGGCAGAACGGCGACGCCGACTACCTGAACTTCGACCTGTGCGGCGGCCTCGCCAACAAGAGCACCGACCTCGAGCCGGTCACCTGCCAGCACCAGACCCTGCCCGAGCTGCCGGCCGGCTGAGCGGACAGCACATGCTCCGGAGGACATGTATGCGAGGCCATGTACTGACGGCCATCCTCGTCGCCGCGGCCGCCGGCTGCGGCGAAGCCGGCGGCAAGGCCACCGAGGCGACGAGCGGCGGCGAGACGACGACGACCGGCATCGGCACGGCCGGTACCGAGGCGAGCGACACCACCGCGCCGACCACCGGCGACCCGTGCGCCGGTCCGACCCGCTGCCCGATCGAGGGCGAGTGGCCGCTGCCGAAGCTCAGCGACTACGACTTCTTCCTCGACCCGATGGTCGACCTGGGGCCGAAGGACGGCGTGGTGCCCTACACGGTGGCGGCGCCGCTGTGGTCCGACGCGGCGGGCAAGGGCCGCTTCATCGTCCTGCCGGAGGGCGGCAAGATCGAGTTCACCGACGGCGAGGGCTGGGGCTTCCCCGAAGGCGCGGTGATCATCAAGAACTTCTGGTTCGACCACGACCGCCGCGACCCGGCCGCGGGCCGGCGGATGATCGAGACGCGCCTGCTCTACCTCGAGGGCGGGGCCTGGAAGTCGGTGACGTACCTGTGGGACGACGCCCAGACCGAGGCGACGCTGCACAAGATCGGCAAGCGGGTCGACGTCGCGTTCATCGACGAGGCGGGCGACGCCCAGGTCGAGGAGTACATCGTGCCCAACCTCGACCAGTGCGGCAGCTGCCACGAGCGCGACGACGCCACCGAGCTGCTGGGGACGATCACCCACCAGCTCAACACCGAGATCGTGGTCGACGGCCAGCCCGTCAACCAGCTCGAGTGGCTCGCCTCTCAGGACATGTTCTCCGGGACATTGCCCGAGATGCAGACGCTGCCGCAGCTGGTCGACCCGTTCGGCGACGCGCCGCTCGCCGACCGCGCCCGCTCGTACCTGCACGCCAACTGCTCGCACTGCCACCGCCTCGGCGGCGGGGCCGGCAAGAGCGGGCTGGTGTTCCTGGCCTGGGAGGAGATCGAGGCCAAGCTCGGGGTGTGCAAGGTGCCGGCGGCCGCGGGCCCGGGCACCGGCGGTCACCACTACGACATCGTGCCCGGCCAGCCGGACGACAGCATCGTCATCTTCCGCATGAACTCGCTGGACCCGGAGATCAAGATGCCCGAGCTGCCCAACCGGGTGATCGACCAGAAGGGCGTCCAGCTGATCCGCGACTGGATCGCGGCGATGCCGGCGAAGGACTGCGAGATGCTGCCCTGAGCTGGCCTTCGGGCCAGCTGGTGCCTGTTCGCCGGCGCGGCGGGACCCGGCCGCGGTAGGCGGGCTGGCCTTCGGGACAGCCGCGCCCCCTCACTGGCGCGGCGGGACCGGGTCGCAGTAGAGGCAGGGGTCCATCACCGGCGAGGGCGTCTCGGCCGGGTGGGGCGGGCGACCGAGCGGGATCGTCACCGTGCCGGCGCCCCAGCGGCCGGCGCGGCGGCGGCGGAGCACCGCCGAGACGCTGTCCTCGCGCACGTACAGCTCGGCGAAGCCGGCGCGGTTGGTCTGCAGCTCGGCCTTGAGCGCGGTGCCCTGGAAGTACCACAGGCCGCGGGCCCCGCCGCGGCTGTCGGGCGCCGAGGCCGAGCCCGAGATGACCTGAAAGACAGGGTGCTCGAGCCAGTAGCGGCTCGAGCGCTTGGTCGCCGGGCCGATGTCGCCGGTGGCCAGGAGCATGCGGTCGTGGGCCGACAGCGCGCCGGCGAACAGGCCGGCGTCGACCGCCCGGCGCACCGGCGCGGCGTGGAGGTAGTAGCCGCTGTCGCTGTACATGCCGCCGACCCCGTGCGGGCCGGCGCTCTCGAGCGGGTGGTGGCTGACGAGCAGGCGCGGCCACGGCGCGGGCGCGGCGGTCAGGGCCTTCAGCAGCGCCTCCTGCTCGGCCACGCTCTGGTCGGCGCGCGCGGCCGCGGGGGTGTTCACCCGCGGCGGGACCAGCCAGGCGGCGCTGTCGACCACCACCAGCTCGACCAGCGGGGCTGTCTCGGGAGACATGTCCTTGGGACCCGGTGCGCAAAGACCTGTCGCGCAGGACATGGTCACCAGGACATGTCCGTCCGGATAGACCGCGACCGCGTAGTTGTGCCCGGGCATGGCCCACGGGTGCGGGCCCTTGCCGGGCTCCGGCTGCAGCTCGAGCTCGGGCTGGCCGCAGCGCCAGTCCTGCTCGCCGAGAGCGGCCAGCGCCGCGCCGCCGGCGGCCGCGTGGGCGCGGACCACCCGCGCGAGCGCGGCCGGCCCCTTGGCCCGCCACGCCGCCGCCGGCGCGGTGCAGCGGCCGAGGTCGCCGGGGCCGACCGGGCCGATGTTGTCGCCGAGCCAGAGCACCACCGCGGGCCGGCCGCGGCGCTTGTGCTCGGCCAGCACGCGCTCGAGCTCGACGGCGGTCGCCTGGCCCGCCCGGCCCTTCGCGCCGACGTCGCCGAGCAGGACCAGGCTGACCTCGGGGACAGCCGGCACCGCGGGCACCACCGGCGGCCCCCACTGCTTGCCGCGCTCGATCGCGCAGGCGGACAGCGCGGTCGCGGCGACCACGGCCGCGAGGACGGAGCGGCGCACGGCGGGCGCGCTCCGTGGGGAGCCGCCGCGACGGCGATGCCGGCGAGATCCGCGAGCCTGCGCAGCCGTCATGGACGCGCGAGCATAACACGCGGACGCCCTCGCGGACGCGGCGGCGGCTGGCGCGGCGGGGCCCCGTGGGCTCGCGGCGGCCGCGATGGAGAGCGTGCGGCGCGTCGCACACTCTCGCCTCGCGGCAGACCGGCCTCTGCGGGCCGCAGCGGCGAGCTTACGCACGGTGTGGGGTCCAAGGCGCGCTTGCGCGGCCCCAGGGGGTCGGGCAAAAGTCGACGCATGTCGCCCGCGGCGATCATGCTGTCGATGACCGTCAACGGCGAACCGGTGCAGGTGGCCGCGCCGCCGCACTGGACGCTCCTGGAGGTGCTGCGCTACCGCCTCGACCTGATCGGCAGCAAGCAGGGCTGCGACAAGGGCGACTGCGGGGCCTGCACCGTGCAGATCGACGGCGTGCCGCAGCTCGCGTGCCTGACCCTGGCGATCCACGCCGAGGGCCGCGCGGTCACCACGGTCGAGGGGCTGGGGCTCCTGGCCGGCGGGGTCCACCCGCTGCAGGACGCGTTCGACCGCCACACCGCGGCGCAGTGCGGGTTCTGTACGCCGGGCATCCTGCTGAGCGCCGAGGCGCTGCTGCGCAAGCGCGGCCGCGAGGTCACGCGCGCGGAGGTGTGCGAGGCGCTCGCGGGCAACCTGTGCCGCTGCACCGGCTACACCAAGATCATCGACGCGGTGGTCGACGCCAGCCGCGTCATGGCCGGCGCGAATTCCCAGGAGGCTGGCCGTGGCGAGTGACGACGCAGAGCGCGAGGCGACGGGCGACGGCATCGGCGAGGTGATCGCCGGCGACGAGGCGAGCGAGCAGGCCGAGCGCGATCGGGCCTCTTGGCAGCTCGGCAAGTCTCACCGCAAGGTCGACGCGATGGAGCGCATGCGGGGCGTCACCCGCTACACCGACGACCTCAAGCTGCCGGGCATGCTGCACGCCAAGATCTTGCGCAGCCCGCACGCGCACGCCCGCATCAAGTCGATCGACAGCGCGGCCGCGCTGGCGATGCCCGGCGTGTTCGCGGTCGTCACCGGGCAGGACTTCAAGATCCCCTACGGCATCATCCCGTGGACGCCCGACGAGAACGCGCTCGCGGTCGACAAGGTGTGCCACGTCGGCGACGGCCTGGCCGCGATCGCGGCGGTCGACGAGGACACCGCCAACGCGGCCCTGCGCGCGATCGTGGTCGAGTACGACGTCCTGAAGCCGTACTTCGACCCCGAGGAGGCGCTCAAGGTCCGCGACCGCGAGGGCACGATCAACCCGTACTCGCGCAAGGGCAACGTGTCGAAGCACGTGCTGCTCGAGTTCGGCGACATCGACGCCGAGCTGCAGCGCGCCGACCTGGTGATCGAGGGCGATTACTTCTTCGAGGGCACCACCCACGGCGCGATCGAGCCGCACTGCGCGCTCGCCCACGTCGACGGCGCCGGGGTGCTGACGGTGTGGTCGGCGACGCAGGTGTCGCACTACCTGCACCGCGAGCTGGCCAAGGTGCTCGAGCTGCCGGCGCACAAGATCCGCGTGATCCAGCCGCCGCTCGGCGGGGCCTTCGGCGGCAAGAGCGAGCCGTTCGACCTCGAGTTCGTGGTCGCCAAGCTGGCCATGAAGACAGGTCGGCCGGTCAAGCTGCTGTACACCCGCGAGGAGGTGTTCTACGCCCACCGCGGCCGCCACCCGATGAAGATGAAGCACCGCACGGGCTTCACCAAGGACGGCGGCCTGCTCGGCGTCGACGCGCGCACGATCCTCGACGGCGGCGCCTACTCGAGCTTCGGCCTGGTCACGACGTACTACTCGGGCCAGCTGATGTGCGCGCCGTACGTCTTCCCGGCCTACCGCTTCGACAGCACGCGCGCCTACACCAACAAGCCGGCGTGCGGGCCGAAGCGCGGCCACGGATCGGTGCAGCCGCGCTTCGCCATGGAGATCCAGCTCGACAAGGCGGCCGCGGCCCTCGGCCTCGACCCGATCGAGCTGCGCCGCCGCAACGCGATCAAGGCCGGCGAGAAGACCGTCAACGAGTTCACCGTCGGCTCGTCCGGCTTCCTCGAGTGCCTCGAGAAGGTCGAGCGTTCTTCTGGGTGGATCGAGAAGCGGCGCGACTTGCCCTTCGGCCGCGGCATCGGCATCGCCGGCTCGACCTACATCAGCGGCACGAACTACCCGATCTACCCCAACGAGATGCCGCAGGCGGCGGTCCAGATCTGCCTCGACCGCAGCGGCCGCGCGCGCGTGTTCAGCGGCGCCAACGACATCGGCCAGGGCAGCAACACGATGCTGGCGGTGATCGTGTCGGAGGAGCTCGGGATCCCGCTCGAGGACATCCGCGTGCTGTCGGCCGACACCGACCTGTGCCCGGTCGACCTCGGCGCCTACTCGTCGCGCATCACTTTGATGGTCGGCAACGCCTGCCTCGAGGGCGCGCAGCGGCTGCGTCGCAAGGTGTGCGCGAGCGTGGCCAAGCGCTGGGGCATCCCGCGCCAGCGCGTCACTCTGGCCGGCCGCATGGCGATCGACCGCGAGGACCCGTCGCGCCACGTCGACAGCGCGCAGGCGTTCCAGTGGGCCGAGGCCGACCACGGCCTGCTCGGCGAGACCGGCAGCTACAACACGCCGAAGGACCGCCACGGCGAGTACCGCGGCGGCACGATCGGCGCCTCGCCGGCGTACTCGTTCACGGCCCACGTGGCCGAGGTCGAGGTCGACGCCGAGACCGGCCTCGTCGAGGTCAAGACGATCTGGATCGCCCACGACTGCGGCAAGGCGCTGTCGCGCAAGATCGTCGAGGGCCAGATCGAAGGCTCGACCTACATGGGCTTCGGCGAGGCGTTGATGGAGCGCCACGCGGTCGACCCGGCGCACCGCGGCGTGCACGTCGGCCCGAGCTTCCTCGACTACCGCATGCCGACATTCCTCGACACGCCCGACCTCGAGGCGATGATCGTCGAGGCGCCCGACGCCAACGGGCCCTACGGCGCCAAGGAGGCCGGCGAGGGCCCGCTGCATTCGAGCATCCCGGCGATCGCCAACGCGATCTACGACGCCGTCGGCGTCCGCCTCGACCGCCTGCCGTTCACGCCGCAGACCGTGCTCGCGGCCCTGCGCCAGCGCGAGGAGAAGGAGCGGGCCGGCCAGCTCGCCCCGCACAAGCCCGCCGCGCAAACGTCCCGGAGGAGCGCCTGATGCTGCGCCTGCCGCAATTCGAGGTCGTCGCCCCCGAGAGCGTCGCCGACGTCGTGACCGCTCTGCAGCGGCCCGGCGCGCGCATCGTCGCCGGCGGCACCGACATTCTCCCCAACCTCAAGCACCACCTCGGCACGCCGCAGCATCCTGCGGAGCTGCCGCCGGTCCTCGTGAGCCTGTCCCGCGTGACGGCCCTGCGCGGCGTGGCGCTCGACGAGGCCGCCGGGGTGCTGCGGGTCGGCGCCGGCGTGACTCTGTCGCAGCTGAGCGAGCACCCGGAGGTCCAGGCGCGCTTCCCCAGCCTGTCCCAAAGCGCAGGTGCGGTGGCGAGCCCGCCGATCCGCAACATGGGGACCATCGGCGGCAACGTGAACCTCGACACCCGCTGCCGCTACGTCAACCAGACCCACTTCTGGCGCGAGGCGCTCGGGGGCGGCTGCCTGAAGTCGGAGGGCAACGTGTGCCACGTGGTCCCCGGCGGCCGCAATTGCGTGGCGGCGATGAGCTCCGACAACGTGCCGGTGCTGATCTCGCTCGACGCGACGATCGTGCAGGCGGGGCCGGAAGGGGTCCGCGAGCTGCCGATCGAGGAATACTACAAGGCCGACGGCCTGGCGCACACGAACGCCAAGCCCGGCGAGGTGACCACCGAGCTGCGTGTGCCGCTGCCGAAGGGGCCGCGGCGGTCGCACTATATCAAATGGTCGGTGCGCAAGAGCATCGACTTCCCGCTGGTCAGCGTGGCGCTGCGCTTCGACCTCGAGGCCGACGAGGCGACGGTCGCCGCGGTCAAGGTGGTCGTCGGCGTGCTCGGCTCCAAGCCGCGCACCCTCGGCAAACTCGACGACGTCGTCGGCAAGAAGTTCGGCGACCCGGCCGTGGCGCGCACGGTGGCCGACGCCGCCTATGCGCAGTGCAAGCCGCTCGAGAACGTGCCCTACGAGGCGGCCTATCGCCGCGACATGATCCGCGTGTACACGCGCCGGGCGATCGAAGCGATGGCGGCGGCGGAGTGAGGTGATTGCGGCCCTCGGTCGCAATCACCACAGTCGTTTTTCATCCTCCCAGTGGATGCGCTTATCGACGCGAGCGACGTCGGTGCTCGATTCGCGCTCGCAGAGCGCGGGCGAGCGCGCGCGCTCGCGGCGATTCAGCCGACTGGCGGTCATGCACGCGCGGCTCGATGAAGGTCGCGAGCGAGGCCGCGCGCCGGCCCGGTGCTTTTCATCGCGAGGCGGACTGCCTAAGCTGGCGACGTTCGCAGTCTTTTTGAAAGAGACACCATGACTGAACTTCCGAAGCTCGCCGCGCCCCAGCTCGTCACCAACAGCCGGATGCTCTATACGAGCTGGATCCCCGCCGATCCGGCCGCGGCCCGCAAGTTCTTGCCGCCCGCCCTGCATCCGGCGCCGAACGGCGCCATCTACATGAATCAGTACGTGGTCGATTCCGCCGAGCAGACCACCGGCTTCGGCGCATACTCGCTGACGTACATCGGGCTCGACCTCGACTCGTTCGCGCCCGACGGCGCGACGCCGGCCCGGTTCTTCACCCACTACTTCAACTCCTCGCCGATCGTGCGCGCCTACGTGGCCGAGCGCGGGGTGCCGGCCAGCCCGGGCGACACCGAGCTCGACCTGCACGCGCACACTCTGACGGCCACGACCTCGGTCGACGGCAAGCCGCTGATCCGCACCCGCGTCAAGGTGAGCAAGAAGATCGGCGTGACCGTCTCGGGGCACCTCAAGTACGTCACCCGCGTGGGCGACCGCCTGGTCGGCGGCAATTACCCGTACATCGGCGAGCTCGTCGACGAGTTCGAGGTGCAGTCGATCGAGTTCCTCGACACCAGCCACCCGGTCTACGCGCTGCGCCCGGCGTCGCCGCTGCAGATCTTGCCGGCGGCCAGCTTCTACTCGCCGCGCGACTCGTTCGTCTACCCGGGCGGCGTCGAGGACATGGGCCCGGCCGGCGGCTAGCGCTTCAGGACATGCTCTGGAGGGCATGTCCGTGAGGCAAGGTCGTCAGTGCTTCACGGGCTCGCCGGTGCGGCAGGCAGCGACGAGCTTGGCCCACACGGGGCCGGTCACGCCAAGGCCGTAGTGGAGGAGCGGATGGAGCATGCGGCCCCGCTGCCGCTCGCACCGGTCCATCGCGCGGATCCGCCGCGGATCGTAGCCATCCTGTCCGCGCTCGAGCTGTTCGACGAGGCCCTCGACGCTGAGGTCGTCGAGCTCGTCGCGCGGCCGCAGGATGGCGGCGATCTCGGCGAAGTAGGGGCGGAAGGTAAACAGCGGGAGATGCGGGGCGTCGAGCTCGAGCCGCGCGAGGACGACGAGCAGCGGTTCGTCGCGCGGCTCCGCGGCGGCGAGCAGGCGCTCGCGCGACGGCAGGTCGACGCGCGCCAGCAGCTCCGGGCGGTTCGCGAGGTATAGCGCGGCCTCGTCCTTGACCGAGTCAGGCCCCGTGGCGATCGCGTCGACGAGGGCGCGCACGCGGGCGTCGGGATCTTTCGCGGCCGCGAAGGCCTTCATCGCGTGCGCCAGGGGGTCGTCGGCGCGGAGCTCGAGGTAGCCCTCATACTGGCCGAGCGTCTCGCCGCGCGGACCGAGGAACACGAGGGCGCGGCGACCGGTGCGATAGCCGACGTGACAGCTGGTGTTGGTCTCCTGCCCCTTGAGCGTGGCCCGCGGCGAGCCCTTGAGCATCTGCAGCACGCGGAGGCGGGCCATGCCGGCCTTGTGGCGCCCAGGGGCCTGCTGGACGCGGACCTCGGCCACGCGCGCGGCCTGGTCGAACAGCTCGAACGGGGTCTCGTGGCGCTTGCTGCAGGCCGACGCGGGCCGCGGCGCGAGGAGCAACATCGCGGCCGAGACCACGAGGAGCGGGGCGAACCTCCGCGCGGGCCGAGGCTCGAGGAGACGCGGCAGGGTGGAAGCCGCGAGGAGAGTGCCGGCGAGCGTTCGCGCGGGCCGAGGGGGGACGAGCGACAACAGGGCCGCGGCCGCGAGGAGGATGCCGGCGATCATTCGCACGGGAGTACGCGCGGAGGAGAGGGCGGATTCAGGCGGGCCCGCGCCGCCACATGTGAGCCAACGGGTCGGGTGAATGAGTCGTCGTCCGTGGCCCATAGGGGCCGCGACGGGCTGGTTCAAACTCGCCGATCGTGGTCTCGTGCGCGGCCTGTCGCGCACGGGGTGCGTGTTCGCGGCGAGCAGTGCATCGCGCGGGTTGGCGACCGATCGGCACGCGCGTGGCCGCGAGAGCAACAGTCACGGCGGCGGACCGGTCGAGGAGGACTTACAGCATTCGCGAGCTTCGCGTCGCAGCCGGCGCGCGAATCCCAGGATCCGCGCGCTGCGGTGATTCGCGCGGCGAATCACTGCACCGATCATTCGCCGATCAGCACGGTGCCGGCCTTGCCCACCGCGAACACCTCGCCGGTCGGCGCGGCCCAGGCGGCGAACAGCGCCTTGGCGTCGGCCGGGGTGGCGACGGGGCCCCAGCCGATGCCGTCGAAAGCGACGATCGCGGCGACCCCCTGCAGGGTCTCGCCGGCCCCGAACAGGCGATTGGCGGCGGTGCCGGCGAACATGTGGAGATAGCCGTTGAGGCCGGGGTTGACGATCTTCCACGCCTGGCCGTCCCAGCGGTGGCCGATCCCGCTGTGGCTGGCGGCCGCGTAGGCGAGCTGCGGGCTGAGGGCCCACAGGCCGAACGACGGGTTCGGCGCGCCCATGTTGACGATGTTGGTGCCGTTCCAGCGCAGGGCCCGATCGGCGGTGATGAAGGCGTCGTCGGCCGAGAAGGCGCGCAAGGAGATCGTGCGGGCCTTGCTGCCGTCGGGCGTGAACACTGCCTGCGGGGTGTAGACGGCGAGCTGGGTCTTGACGCCGCCGGTGACGCGCCAGAGCACCTGCTTCTCGCCGTTCTCGTCGTACACGAGCGCGAGCAGGTCCTCCTCGCCGAGCACCGACAGGCAGGCGTTGCTCTCCCAGATCGGGTTGAGGTCGACGTAGGGCAGCCACTCGAGGCCGTCCCAGCGGATGATCGCGCCGTCGCTGGCGATCGCGTACACGTCGTCGGCGGCGCTGCCGTGGACGCACTCGAGCCGCTTGCCGATGCCGCTGTCGATCGACTTCCAGTTGACGCCGTTGTGGTAGAGCGCGGTGCCGCTGTTGCCGACGACCCACACTGCCTTGGCGTCGCTGCCCCACACGCTGTAGAAGTCGACGTCGCCGGGGACGCTCTGCTTGGTGAACACGCAGTCGTCGAGGCAGGCCGGCGGCGGGGTGACGCACAGGCCCTGCTGGCACACCTGGCCGGGTCCGCAGGCGACCGCGTCGGCCCACACCGTGCAGCCCGTGTTCGGGTCGTCGACGCACTCGCTGACGCCCTCGCCGGTGCACTGGACCGATCCGGCGTCGCAGGCGTCGACGCAGCCGACCACGCACGCGCCGTCCTGGCACACCTGGTCGGCGGCGCACGGCTCGGGCTCGGACCACTCGAGGCAGCCGCCGCGGGCCATGCTGCAGGTGTGCACTGCGTCGTCGCCGACGCACTCGACGACGCCGTCCTCGCAGGCGTCGGCGCAGCCGGTGGTGTCGGCGGTAGTGGTGTCGGTGGTGCTGATGGTGGTCGCCTCGCTGGTCGTCTCGGTGGTGCCGGCGGTGTCTGTGGTCGCGGTGCCGTCGGTGACTGTGGCGGCGGTGGTCTCGGTCGCGCCCGACTCGGAGGCGCTGACTGCCGACGCGGCGGTGGGGTCGGTGTCGGTCGGCGTGCCGGTCTCGCTCTCGGAGTCGCTGTTCGAGCCGGCGTCGCCGGTGGTCGGGACCCCAGTGTCGCTGACCGTGGCGCCGCTGGTGCTCGTGGTGCCGGCGGTGGTGGTGTCGCCGGAGTTCGAGTCGGAGGCGGAGCCGCTGGCGGTGCCGTCGTCACCGCAGGCGGCCGCGACGACGAGGAGCAGGGGGAGAACGCGAGGGGAAGCCATGGGCCGGGTATCCCGCGGACGCCGGCGCGGCGTCAAGGTCGGGGATCTGACGTGCTCTGAAAGACATGTCCAGAGGGACATGCGGAGAAGCGCGTGCCGACGATCGATCGCGCGCTCACCCGGTCGCGAGGCGGAGCAGGGCTGCCAGGACGGCCGGCTCCTGGGCGGCGTTGAAGTGGCGCGCGCCGGGCACGACCTCGACCTCGGCACCGAGCCGCTCGCGCCACAGGGCCGCGTTGGCGTGGTGGTCGCGGGTGAACGGGTCGCCGTCGCTCAGGAGGACGGTGAGGCGGGGCACTGCCGCGCGCACGCGCGCGAGGTCGGGCAGGTTGTCCTGCCAGGGGAGGATCGTCGGCCACGGCTGGTCGACGCTCCACCAGCCGGCGACCGCGAGCACGCCGGCGATCCGGGCGCCCGCGGGCAGGGCCGCGATCGCGTGCAGCAGCGCCTGGCAGCCGACGCTGTGGCCGAGGACGAAGGTGTCCCGAAGGACAGCCGGGTCGTCGCCGAGGAGGCGAGCGATCGCCGGCGGCCAGGTGTCGAGGCGCGGGGTGCCGGGGTGCGGCAGGTCGGCGACGACGACCGGGTCCAGCGGCCGCCCGGGCACTGCCGCCAGCGCGTCGACCAGCCAGGGGTAATAGTCGGAGCGCGGGGTCCCGGCCCAGCGCGGGACGACGAGGAGGCGAGCCATGGCTCGCGGAGGATAACCCGAGAGGCGCCCCCGTGCGTGACGGACCATGGCATCGACGACGAGCCGAGGTGGCCGAAGTGTACGAAAGGACATGACCTCGAGGGCATGTCCTTACATGCATGCCGGAGCGCGCTACAGCAGCAGCCCGGGGAGCGGGCCGGAGCCGACGTCGACGTCGTTCTCGCCGTAGTTGGCGATCGAGGTCTGGCCCATCGCGTGGAGGATGCCGACCAGCAGGCGGTGGTGGGCGACGTCCTGGTGGGTGACGAAGCGGCCGGCATTCAAAAAGGTTTTGCCGCCGACGACGACGAACGGCATCTCGGTGAACTGGTGGGTCTGGCCGTGGCCGACCTCGGTGCCCCACACGATCATCGTGTTGTCGAGCATGGTGCCGTCGCCCTCGGGCACTGCCGCGAGCGCGTCGGCGAGCTCGCGGATCTTCTCGGCGTAGTAGCGGCGGATCCCGCGGAGGTAGGCCTCGGCCTCGCTGTTCTCGGGGGCGTTGTGGGTGTGCGCGTGGTGGAAGTCGGTCATGGGCGCCGGGATCCACGGGTACGTGTTGGCGTCCCACTCGCCGCGCGCGACCTGCAGGGTGACGACGCGGGTGAGGTCGCAGCGCAGCGCGGCGGTGATCAGCTGGATGTGACGCGACAGCACCTGCGCGCTCGACTCGTTGGCGACGTGATCGATCGGCTCGCCGAGCGGCGGGACCTCGCACTGGTAGCCATTGACCAGCGCGGCCTCGATGTCGCCCAGCGCCGCCAGGTGCGACTCGATCTTCGGCCGCTCGTCGCCGCCGACCTTGAACCGCAGGCCCTCGAGCTCTGCGCGCACGACGTCCATCGAGCTCATGCGCTTGGCCTTGAGCCGCTCGTAGGCCTCCTTGTCGAGGGTGGCCAGGCCGAACAGCTGGTCGTAGGCGTGCTGCGGGTCCTCGTACAGCTCGGTCGGGGTGTCGGGCGCGGTGAACGACATGCGGTTGGCGACGTGGACGCCGCCGACCTGGTAGCCGAGGTGGAGCGAGTGCAGCGGGGTGGTGCCGGCGAGGCCCTGAGCGATGACTTGATCGATCGAGGCGTTGACGTTGCCGCCCCAGCCGAGCGGGTCGTCGGGCGGGGCGCCGCCGTGCTTGTACTTGTCGCCGGGGAGCTGCTCGGAGCCGGTGAACAGCAGCGGCATGCCGCGGGTGTGCGGGCCGGCGCCGCCCTGACCGTTGAGGCGCAGGCCCTTGAGGACGATCAGGTTGTCGTGCTGATACGGCGCGAGCGGGGCCAGCAGCTCGGGCAGGACGAAGTCGGTCTCGGTGCCGGTCGGGTTCCAGAACTTGTGGAGGGTGCCGTGCGGCGTGTAGACGAGGATCAGCCGGCGCGGCGCGGGGTCGGTCTCGCCGCGGGCGTCGAGCAGCGGGACGAAGGGGGCGCACGCGGCTCCGAGCCCGAGCGCCTGCAGCAGCTTGCGACGGCCCCAGCGGCCGCTCTTGCGATGATTCGTTGCGGTCATGGCGGGCGGCTCCTTCACTCGGCGGCGAACACGAGGGTGCGGAAGGCGGGGCTCGTGACGATGTCGCCGAGCAGGGCGCGCATGTCACCGTCGTGGGCGGCGAAGCGGTCCTGCAGGTCGGCGACCTGGCAGGTGTCGGCGGTGGCGAGGATCCGTCCGAGCGCGTAGGTGGTCCACTGGAAGGCGACGCAGTCGCGCACGACGGGGTCGTCGGCGAGCAGGTGCGCCAGCTCGACGGGGCCGTCGAAGTCTTTCTCGGTGATGCCGTAGCCGCGCAGGGTGCCGCTCTCGTCGACGGGCAGGCCGTTCTCGAGCTCGCGCACGACGCCGAACGCGTCGTAGCCCTCGAAGCCGAAGCCGATGCCGTCGATGTAGAGGTGACAGCCGGCGCAGCTCGGCTCGCTCGAGTGTTTTTCAAAGCGCTCGCGGGTGGTGGCGTTCGGGTCGGGCGGCGGCGGGAAGATGTTGTTCGGCGGGGCCGGCAAAAATGTGCAAAGCAGGCTCTCGAGCACGACGACGCCGCGCAGCACCGGCGAGGACTGGCCGGGGTTGGCGTGGGTGGCGAGCCAGCCGACCTGCGTGAGCAGGCCGGCGCGGCGGGCCGGGTCGAGCTGGACGTAGCTGCCCGGCTCGGCTGGCTGGGCCAGGCCGTAGAGCGGCAGCAGCTCGTCGGGGACGGGCGAGTAGGGCGCGGTGAGGAGGGTCGAGAGGCGCGCGTCGTCGTCGCGGATCACCATCGCCATGAAGTCGGCGGCCTCGCGCTTCATCGCCTCGCGCAGGTCGTCGCCGAACTCCGGCACCAGCGGGTGCGGCGACTTCTCGACCCAGTCGAGGTGGTCGAGCTCGAGCCACTGGACCGCGAAGGCACCGAGGCCGCGCCGCGCCTTGTCGTCGGCGAGCATGCGCTCGAGTTGGGCCTGCAGCTGGGCGTCGTCCTGCAGCTGGCCGGCGTCGGCGGCGGCCCGCAAGGCGTCGTCGGGCATGCTGTTCCACAGGAAGAAGGACAGCCGCGCGGCCAGCTCGTGGTCGCCGAGCGGGGTCCAGCCGCGCTCGTCCGGGGCGCCGGTGCCGAGCTCGACCTGGTAGAGGAAGTAGGGCGACTGCAGCATGGTGGCGATCACCTGCCGCACCGCGGTGGCCGGGGTCTCGCCCGCGAGGGCGCGCGTGAGGTCGTAGACGCCGAGGTAGCGGTCGACCTCCTCGGTCGTCAGCGGCTTGCGCAGGGCGCGGGCACCGAAGTCGCGGACGAAATCGCGGACGCAGGTGCCGAGCTCGGGCGCGTCGGGGGCGAGGTTCTGCACGTCGCACGGGACGAGGCCGACGAGGTCGGCGACGCCTGCCACCTGCTCGGCGATGTCGGCCAGCGAGGTGACGCCGATGGTGTCGATCGGGACGACGACGTTGCTGTCGAAGGGTCCCACCTTGGCGTCGAGGCCGTCGAGCGCGCTCGAGGGGACGTCGGCGACGCCGAGCAGGTCCTGGATCGTGAAGTCGTACTGGGCGCGGGTGAGGCGGCGCAGCGGGGTGGGCGAGAGACCGAGGGTCTGACACTCCTCGGCGGGCGGAGCCTCGCCGGTGGTCGGCTCGCTCGCGGTGGGGTCGGCGCCGGTGGTGCTGGCGTTGCCGCTCCCGTCGGTGGTCGCGGTGTCGGGCCCGTCGCCGGTGCTGGCGGCGCCGCTGTAACAGCCGCTCGCGAGGCACAACCACAGTGATGTGCTGATCGATCTGCGCTGCTGCATCCTCACCTCCGCGTCCCCTGCATCCTTCATGTTTGAGGCGGCGACGAATATCGTGTCAAGGCCACGCGAGCGCGCATGCACGAGGCCGTGACGCGGCGAGGGGGCCATCTGTCCCGAGGGCCAGGGACCCCGGCGGTGCATCGCGTGCCCCACTGTCGAGGTGTCACGCGACTCGATCGGTGCGTCGCGCAGGAAGATCGGGGGCGCGCTGTCGATGACGCGGGCCATGCCCTGAGCGCTCGAGGTGAAGCGCGATGCGAGGTGGGGCTCGCCCCGTGTTCGCGAAGGCAGGATGGACTCGAGTCGAAGGTGCGATCGAGTTCGGCGGTCGCACCGCGAGGAGATCGGTCGAGCGCAGCACAGGCACGAGCGACTGCGGCGCAAGCGCGAGGTCATGGACGCAGCGGGCGGGGCCGTGGGTGCAGCGGCGGGGGCGGTCCCGCTTGACCGCGGCGGCGCTGCGGGACAGTGTGAGGGCCGTGTCGCTCGCCCTCGCGCGCGTCGTCCTGCTCACGGCCCTGCTCGCGGCGGCGTGTACGAGCGCGCCGGTCGACACCGGCAAGGCGGCCGCGGGGCCGCAGCCGCGGGCGGTCGAGGTGGCGGAGGCTCGGGCCGCGCCCCATCCGCGAATTCTGACGCTCTCGGGCACTCTCGCGGCGCTTGAAAAAGTGCAGGTGGCGGCACGGGTCGAGGGGCCGATCACGGAGGTGAAGGTCGACCTCGGCGACCGCGTGACCCGCGAGCAAGAGCTGGCGGCGATTCGTCCGATCGACTACCGCGCGCGCGTGTCGGAGGTCGAGGCCTCGCTGGCGCAGGCGGAGATCGACGTGAAGCGGCTGGAGAGCCTCGGCGGGGTGGCGACGCAGGAGGAGCTCGAGAAGGCGCGGACGCGGCTCGCGGGGGCCAAGGCGCAGCGCTCGCAGGCGTCGCGCCAGCTCGGCGACACGACGGTGCGCGCGCCGTTCACGGGCGCGATCGCGGCGCGGCACGTGGCCCCGGGGACGTACGTGAAGCCGGGCACGGCCCTGTTCGACCTGGTCGCCGACGACAAGCTGCGGCTCACGGTCGAGGTGCCCGAGCGCTACGCGGCGCTGGTCCAGGTCGGCACGCCGGCGACGGTGACGCTCAAGGACTCGCTGGTCGGCGAGCCCGGCGAGGCGGGGGCGAAGATCGCCGAGGGCGCCGGCGCGGTCCAGGCCGCGGTGACGCGGGTGTCGCCGGTGGTGTCGCCGACGACGCGCACGTTCACGGTCGAGGCGGTGTTCTCGCCGGCCGGCAGCGTGCTCCGCCCCGGGATGTTCACGGTGGCGACGCTGTCGCTCGGGCACGAGGCCGGCAGCGTCCGCGTGCCGCGGGCCGCCGTGTTCCACGTGCTCGGCCGCGACCGGGTGATGCGCGTCGAGGCCGGAGTGGCGGTCGCCCACGACGTCGACCTCGTCGCCGAGGAGGGCGGCGACGCGATCGTGCTCGGGCTCGATCCGGGCTCGCAGGTGATCGTCCGCGGGGCGGCGCTGATCGCCCCGGGCACGCCGGTGGCGCCCAGCGCGGCGAAGGGCCTGCCCGCCGGGACAGGCCCCGAAGGACAGGGCGCGAAGGACATGCCCCCGGGGCCAGGCGAGAAGGGCGCGGAGACGAAGGCTGCGGGGCCGACGGCGGCGCCTGAAGGAGAGGACAGGCCCGAAGGGGCAGGCGAGAAGGGGAAGACGCCGTGACGCTGTCGGAGATCTGCGTCCGCCGGCCGGTCTTCACCCTGATGCTGATCCTCGCGTGCATGACCTTCGGCGTGCTGTCGTTCCGCACGCTCGGGGTCGACCAGTTCCCGGACGTCGAGATCCCGGTGGTCACGGTGACGACCACGCTGCGCGGGGCCAGCCCGGAGGAGATCGAGACCCAGGTCTCGAAGATCGTCGAGGACGCGGTCAGCACCGCCGAGGGCATCGACGAGCTGCGCTCGACGTCGCTCGAGGGCGTGTCGGTGGTCACGGTCAACTTCCTGCTCGACCGCGACCGCGACCAGGCGACCCAGGACGTGCGCGACAAGGTCGCGGCGGCGCTCAAGAACCTGCCCGAAGGGACAGACCCGCCGGTGGTCACCCGCTTCGACACGACTGCGGTCCCGGTGATCACTCTGGTGGTGTCGTCGGACCGCCGCGACCTGCGCGAGGTCACCGAGCTGGCGCGCAAGCAGGTGCTGGAGCCGCTGCAGGGGGTCGCCGGGGTCGGGCAGATCCAGCTGACCGGCGGGCAGCGGCGCGCCTTCAACGTGCTGCTCGACGCCGACGCGCTGGCGGCCCAGGGGCTGTCGATCCAGCAGGTGCGGCAGGCGATCGAGCAGCAGAACCTCGAGCTGCCGGGCGGGCGGCTCGAGAGCTCGGGGCGCGAGGAGGTGCTGCGCACGATGGCCCGCGTGCAGGACGCGCGCGAGCTGCGGCGGCTGGTGGTCGCCGAGCGCCAGGGCGCGCCGGTGCTGCTCGGCCAGATCGCCGAGGTCGAGGACAGCACCGAGGACCCGCGCTCGCTGTCGCGGCTCGACGGCGAGAACGCGGTCGCGCTGGTGGTGCAGAAGCAGGCCGGCACCAACACGGTCGAGGTGGTCGACTCGATCGAGAAGCGCATCGCGAGGCTGAAGCGCAGCCTGCCGGGCGACATCGAGGTCACGCCGATCCGCGACGCCTCGCGCTTCATCCGCCGCTCGATCCACGAGGTCGAGCTCCACCTGGTCCTCGGCGCCCTGCTCGCCAGCGTGTCCGTGCTGCTGTTCATGGGCTCGCTGCGCTCGACGCTGATCGCGGCGCTGGCGATCCCGTGCTCGATCGTCACGACCTTCGCGGTCCTCAACGCGCTCGACTACACGCTGAACAACTTCACCCTGCTGGCGCTGACTCTGGCGGTCGGCATCGTCATCGACGACGCGATCGTGGTGCTCGAGAACGTGTACCGCCGGGTCGAGCACGGCGAGCCGCCGGTGCAGGCGGCGATCGAAGGGACGCGCGAGATCACCCTGGCGGTGTTCGCCACCACCCTGTCGCTGATCGTCATCTTCCTGCCGACGGCGTTCATGGAGGGCCGCATCGGCCGGTTCTGGCGCTCGTTCGGCATCACCACCGCGTTCTCGATCGGGGTGTCGCTGTTCGTGTCGCTGACGCTGACGCCGATGCTGTGCTCGCGCCTGCTGAAGCCGCCGAAGCCGAAGGACCGGCACAGGCCGAGCCTGGTCGCGCGCCTCAACGACGGGCTCGACCGTGGCTACGCGTGGCTGGTGCGTTGGTCGCTGAACTGGCGCTGGCTGGTGGTCGCGCTGTCGCTGGCGACCGTGGCGATGGTGGTGCCGCTGGGCCAGCGCATCGGCAAGGACTTCATCCCCAAGGACGACACCAGCGAGTTCATGGTGGTGCTGACGATGCCCGAGGGCTCGAGCCTCGGGGCGAGCTCGGCGATGGCGGCGCGCATCGAGGGCCACCTCCGCGAGCTCCGCGGGGTCGAGCGGCTGTTTACCAGCATCGGTGCGGCCCGCGGCGGCGACGACGTCACGGAGGTCCAGATCTACGTGCAGGTGACGGACATCGAGCACCGCGACTACCCGCTCGACGCGGTGCAGAAGCAGGCCCGCGCGGCGCTGCGGCCGTACCCGGACCTGCGCCCGAGCGTGCAGGACCTCGGCGGCATGGGCGGCGGGGGGCGCCGGACCCAGCTCGCGTTCTCGCTGCGCGGGCCCGACCTCGAGCAGCTCGGCGAGTACACCGCGACCCTGATGGCGAAGATGGCCGAGGTCCCCGGGTTCGTGGACATCGACTCGTCGGCGGCGGTGCGCAAGCCGGAGGTGCGGGTCAAGATCGACCGCGACCGCGCCGCCGACCTCGGGGTGCGCGCCGGCGAGATCGCGGCGGCGCTGCGGACGATGGTCGGCGGCGAGCCGATCTCGAAGATCCGCGAGGGCGCCGAGCAGTACGACCTGTGGCTGCGCCTGCGGCCGGAGGACCGGCGCGACGTCGACTCGCTGCGCGGCCTGCCGATCCAGGCGCGCAGCGGGCTTATCCGCCTCGAGGCGCTGGCGGAGTTCGAGCGCGAGCGCGGGCCGGCGCAGATCGATCGATTGGGGCGGATCCGCCAGGTCGAGCTGGGGGCCAACCTCGACGGCCTGCCGCTCGGCGACGCGGTGGCGCGCGTGCAGGCGATGATCGGCGAGATGAAGCTGCCGCCGGAGTACGAGGTGGTCTTCACCGGGCGGGCGAAGACCATGAGCGAGACGATCACGAACTTCCTCGGCGCGCTCGCCCTGTCGTTCCTGTTCATGTACATGGTCCTGGCGGCGCAGTTCGAGAGCCTGCTGCACCCGGTGACGATCATGCTGTCGCTGCCGCTGTCGCTGCCGTTCGCGCTGCTGTCATTGATGCTGCTCGGCGACACGCTCAACATCTACTCGACGTTCGGCGTGTTCATGCTGTTCGGGATCATCAAGAAGAACGGCATCCTGCAGGTCGACTACACCAACACATTGCGCGAGCGCGGCGAGGCCCGCGACGCGGCGATCGTCGAGGCCAACAAGACCCGCCTGCGGCCGATCTTGATGACGACGATCACGCTGATCGCCGGCATGATCCCGATCGCCCTCGGCAAGGGCCCCGGCGCGGCCTCGCGGGCGTCGATGGCCAAGGTCATCATCGGCGGGCAGGCGCTGTCGCTGCTGATCACGCTGCTCATCGTGCCGGTCGCCTACTCGCTGTTCGACGACGCCGGCAACGCGCTGTCGCGGGCCGGCCGGCGGCTCCGCGGGCAGAAGGACGAGGTCTGAGTGTGTACCCTGCTGTTCGCGCTCGGGGTCCATCCCCGCTACCCGCTGGTGCTGGCGGCCAACCGCGACGAGTTCTACGCCCGCAAGACCGCGCCGGCCGGGTGGTGGCGCGAGGCGCCGCAGCTGTTCGCCGGGCGCGACCTGCAGGCCGGCGGGACGTGGTTCGGGGTGACCCGTCGCGGCCGCTGGGCGGCGCTGACGAACGTACGTGACCCCTCGGACATCCGCCTCGACGTCCGCTCGCGCGGGGCGCTGGTGGCCGACTACCTGCGCGGCGCGGCGGGCCCGGAGGCGTACGTGGGGGCGATCGCGGGCGAGCAGTACGCCGGCTTCAACCTGGTGTGCGGCGATCCGCATGGCGTTTGGTACATGAACAACAAGACAGGCGACCGACTGCGCCTTGAGCCGGGGCTGTACGGGATCAGCAACGCGGCCCTCGACACGCCGTGGCCGAAGGTGGTGCGCGGCAAGTCGGGGCTGGCGCGGCTCTTGACGGGCGAGGCGATCGAGCCGGCGGCGATCGTGGCGATGCTGGCCGACGCGAAGCCGGCGGCCGACGCGGAGTTGCCCGACACGGGCGTCGGGCTCGAGCTCGAGCGGGCCCTGTCGCCGCTGTGCATCGCCATGCCGGGCTACGGGACGCGCGTGTCGACGGCGCTGCTGCTCGGGGCCGACGGCTGGGCGGTGTGCCGCGAGCAGGCGACGGTGCCGGGGCCTCACCCGGCGATCGCCGAGGTCAAGTTCCGGTACGCAGGCGCATAAAAGGGCGCAGCGCGCCGCCCGACGCGGACGCGTGGGGGCTCGTCTTTTGCCCGGCTTCGCGGTACATGATGGTCCGCCTCGCCCGGAGCCCGCATGCCGCGTACCCCGACCCTCGTCGCCCTGGCCTCCGTCCTCGTGTCCGTCCTGGCCCTGCCGTCGCTCGCCCGCGCTCAGGAGCCGGTCGCGGAGGCCGAAGCGACGGAAGCCAAGCCCGAGAAGCCGGTGCCGCCGTGGCGCAAAGAGATGCACATGGTCGAGGTCGGCTGGTTGATGGGCGCGCTGTTCGGGGCCAAGGACCACGGCCTCTACGGGGTCGACCCGCCGAACCCGCCGCGCCCGTTCAAGACCGGCTTCGCCATCGGCCTGCGCGTGGCGTACCTGCCGGTCCGCTTCGTCGGCGTCGAGCTCGAAGGCAACGTGTCGCCGACGAAGGTCGACGTCGAGGACGGCCAGCGCGCGGTGCTGTTCGGCCTGCGCGGCCACGTCATCCTGCAGCTGCCGACCCGCATCACGCCGTTCATCGTCGCCGGCGGCGGCATGTTCGGCGGCTCGTCGAAGGACGAGCTGATCGGCAAGAAGGTCGACGGCGCGCTCCACGTCGGCGGCGGCCTGAAGATCTACGTCAGCAAGTGGGTGGCGATCCGCATCGACGGCCGCGACATCATGACGCCGTCGTACGCGAAGGCAGCCGGCGGCGAGCTCAGCTACGCCCACCACGGCGAGTTCACGTTCGGCGTGTCGTTCGTGTGGGGCCGCAAGAGCACGAAGATGTGGCCCCGCGGCTGAATGGGGCGCACCGCTCAGGCCGTGGCGATACAGTCGGACGAGGCGCAGGCGGCCTGTAGCTCGGGGCTCGGGGACAGGGCGGCGAGGCCGGGGCCGACGATCGGGTGACCCGCGCGCTCTTGCTCTGCGAGCTCGAGGTTGAGGTCGAGGAGGAAGCGCAGCGGATCGCCGCGGAGGTCGTAGGCGGCGCGCACTGCCTCGTCGAGGGCCTCGTGGGCGTCGCGCAGCGGGGTGCGGCCGGGTGTGTCGAGGCTTCGGTAGAGCTCGCGGCGCGAGGCGTGGTGGCGCTCCATCTCGGCGGCGCGGACCTGACGTAATGCGCGGGCGGCCGCGGCGATGTGGTGGACCTGCGCGGCAGTCGGGGCCTGCGGCCAGGGGAACGCGCCCCACACGGTGCTCGAGGTGTAGCGGTAGTCGCGTTTGAGGGTCGAGCAGCGGGCGGTGAACCACTGCCAGTGCAGGGCCGACTGCAGGACGCCGAAGGAGTAGTCGTCGGCGAGGGCGAATACCACGAGGGCGTCGCTCGGGCGAATGTGCCGGCCGACGAACTCGAAGATCGGGCGGCGGGTGACGCGGGCGCAGGCGATGTAGCGCGCGAGGCCGGCGATCGCCGCGAGCATCTCGCCGCGCCGCCACGACAGGCGCCACCATTGATCGAGGAAGACTGCGTGGTGGCGGTTGATGCGGGCGTTCGGGCCGGCGCGCAGGACTGCGGCGTTGCGCCGCTGCTCCTCGGCGGCGGCGCGGCGGCGGGCGGGCAGGACGGTGGTGCTGATGCGGGCGAAGGGCGCGGCGAAGGCCTCGGCGGTGAGGCGGTCGCGCTCGCCGAAGTCGATGACGTGGCGGCTCGGCGCGCCGTCGCGGCGGCCGAGGAGGTCGTCGCCACCGAGGTACGGGAACAGCACTGCCGCGTTGGCGCCGGCGTCGGCGAGCATGCCGCGGGCGTCAGCGGGCGCGACGAGGAAGCCGTCGTGGCCGACCGTCTGGCCCTGGTAGCAGCAGGCGGCGGCGAGGTTGATGCGCAGGGATCGGGCGGCGCTGACGTCGGTGGCGGGGCTGAGGGAGGGGCCGATCCGTTCGACGGTGACGGTCTGCCAGGGGCTGTGCGCGGCGTCGCCGGTCTGCCACGAGAGGAATTTTTTGCCCGGGACGTCGGGCTGCCGGGTCCAGTTGACGATCGAGACGTTGACCGCGGCGTCGCCGGACCACACCTCGGCGGCGACGGCCTCGGTGATGGTGCCGCTGGCGACGATGTAGCCGAGGCCGCCGTCGCGCGACTCGTTCTGGCGGATGGTGTTGGTGCCGACGAGGCCGGCGCGGCCGCCGGGCGGGAGGACGTCGTGGGCCTTGCGGAACCAGTAGACGCAGTAGTCGGCGCGGCCCGAGACCTGCGGGTAAGCGGCGCGCAGGCGGCGGAGATACTCGGGGCCGAACTCGCGCTGCATGTTGTTCTTAGCCTGAAACGGCGGGTTGCCGAGGATCACGTCGGCGGCCGGCCAGTCGGCGAAGAGGGCGTCGGCGACGCGGAGGTCGGCCTGTGCGGCGGGGTGCAGGGGCGAGAGGCCGAGCTCGCGTCGGGCCTGGAATTCGGCGAGCTGCAGGGTGATGCGCGCGAGCTCGACTGCGAACGGGTCACGGTCGATGCCGCAGAGGTTGGCGAGCGAGAGGCGGCTCCGGGTGGGTGAGGCCTGCAAGCGCGAGAGCAGCTCGGCCTCGAGTTCGAGGAGCTCGCGGTAGGCGACGCAGAGGATGTTGCCGCTGCCGCACGCGGGGTCGAGGATCCGCAGGCGCGCGAGCTCGTCGTGAAGGGCGAGTTGTCTTTCAGAAGAATCGGCGGTGGTGATGCGCTCGCGCCAGGGGCGGACGAGGCTCGGCAGGACCATCCGCTGGATGTCGGCCTCGCTGGTGAAGTGGACCCCGAGAGCGTGGCGGCGTGCGGGATCCATCGCGGCTTGAAACAGATCGCCGAACACCGGGAGCTGCACCCTCGACCAGTCGAGGTCGGCGGCGCGGGCCAGGAGGTCCTGTTCTTCCCGGGAGAGTTCCATCGACGCGAGTGATTCCTGCTCGAGGCGGTCGCTCGGCGTGAGTCCGGGGCCGGCGGCGAACAGGGCGTGGACGCAGCGCAGGGTGAAGTGGCGGGCGAGGTCGCGATCGGTGCCGCGGGCGACGAGGAGGTCGAACAGACCGGCGAAGTGGGCGGCGGCCTCGCGCGTGGCTGCGACGCGGTCGCTGCGGAATACGGGCGGCCGCGGCTCGCGGAGCAGGAAGGTCAGGGCGGCGTGATCGTTTGGCAGGTCGGCGAGGGCGAGGCGATCGATCGGCTCCCGGACCTGCGTGGCGAAGTCGTACAGGAGGAGTTCGCTGAAGTCGCAGAGGGCGACGTAGCGCGGGTGCGAGGTGTGATACTGCCAGTGCTCGAAGAGGCGGCGAGATTGCCCGGCGAGGGTGGTGCCGCGAGGGTGCAGCTCTAGCAGCAGGGTGCGATTCCAGGCGAGCCGGGATGGCGCGTCGAATTCGGCGCCGGCGGCGTGAAGGTCAGGCCAGCCGAAGGCGCGGAACAGCCGCTCGCAGACGTCGCGCGCGTCGTGCTCGTCGCCCGCGAGCCCACCGACGTGGGCCGCGAACTCGGCCAGTCGCTGCGCGAGCTCGGGCATGGGTCATGGGAGCACGCGAGCTCGCCGCGTGTCCAGCGACGCCGCCTCGACCGTGGCTGAAGCGATCCTGCTCGAGCGGTCGACCAAACGATTCGCGGATGCATGCGAGACTGCATGCATCCGCGATCACGATCTTTGGATGGGCGGGCCGCTCAGCGGTTGCGGGCGGGGCGCTGCCAGTCGTGGTCGAGCATCGTCACGCCGCCGCGGGCGGTGACCCACTGGTTGGTGACGATGTAGTAGTTGCGGAAGATCCACGGGCGCACTGCGAACACGAAGTTGTGCTCGTGGGTGACGCAGATCGGGGTGCTCGGGTGGCGCGGGAATTTCCACGCCTTGACGGTGTCGCGCAGGACCTGGTCGACCGCGGGGTCGCCGACCGAGTCGAGGGTGGTGATCTTGTCGACGGCGCCGGTGGGCTCGACGCAGAAGCCGGTGCGGCCGATGCCCTGCGACCACGCGACCTGGAGGTCGAGCGCGTTGAGGCGCTTGGTGTCGGGCGGGGCCCAGGTCTTGGTGGCGGCGTCGTCGGCCAGCAGGGCCCACAGCGCGGTGTAGTGGCCGGTCTCGGCGTGGCAGGCCTCGAGCGAGCCGCGGGCGCACCACTCGCTGGCGAGCGCGCGGGCCTTGTCGGGGTCGGCGGGGGTGCCGATGCCGTGCTGAAGATACGCCGCGACGCCGACGCAGCCCTCGGCGAGCTCGCGGTCACAGGCCTTCTGGTAGGCGGCGAACGCCTGCGTCAGCGAGGACTCGTCCTTGCTGGTGGCGGCGTGCAGCCAGCCGAGGCGGGCGCAGCCGATCGCGTCGCCGAGCTCGCAGGCCGAGGTCAGCGCAGTGATGGCCTTCGGGACATCCGGCGGGCTCTTGCGGGTCAGCCACTCGTCGCTCAGGCACATGCCCTCGATGCGGCAGGCGAGCGCGTCCTTCTTGCTGCACGCGGCGGTCGCCTCGGCGCACGAGGCGTCGCGCACCTTGATCGCGTCCTGGCGGGCCGGCGGCTCCGGGCGCACCACCGAGTAGTGATTGCCGAGCAGCACGCAGGCCGGGATGTAGTTGAGCTCGCAGGCGCGGCCGTAGAAGCTGGCCGCGGTGTTGAGGTCGCGATAACCACGGGACAGGTCGTGGCGCGACTCGTAATCGTGAGCGACGGTGAGGCAGGCCTGGAGGTCGCCGCCGTTGCACTGGTTGCAGGTGCGCGCGAGCGGGCCGTGCTGGTCGCAGCTGGACATCGCGGTGGCGTCCCACGGCGACAGCGCGTAGCCGGCGTTCGGGCGCTTGCAGGCCGCGACTCCGGCGGCGGCGGCGAAGCAAGCGAGGAGGAGCAGCGACGTGGTGCCCTTCGTCATGGCGCGCGGAATCTACCAGGCGTCGCCGGTGGGGTCACGCGCGAACTCGTGCCCCAGCACACAGCGCGAGAACGGCGGACGGCGAGCCGGGCGCAACCCGAGAAAAGTGCGTGCGGACGGCGCCTCAGAAGGCGCTGGTGGTCACGGATGCGGTGTGCTCGGGGATCGTGTAACGCCGCGGCAGCCGGACCGTGAAGGAGCTGCCGCGCCCCACAGAGGAGCGGACCTCGATCGCGCCGCCCATCAGCGAGACCAGGCGTCGGCACACGGCCAGGCCGAGCCCGGTGCCCTCGTAGCGGCGCGTGCTCGAGGCGTCGACCTGGGTGAAGGGCTCGAAGATCCGCTCGATCTTGTCGATCGGGATGCCGATCCCGGTGTCCTCGACGAACACCTCGAACTTGTCGGGGTCGCCGCGCAGCCGCACCGTCACGGTGCCGTCACGGGTGAACTTGATGGCGTTGCCGACCAGGTTGATGACGACCTGGCGCACGCGCGTGGCGTCGTGGTGGACCGGGCCTGTGTCGTCGCCGAGGTCGAGGGTGAGGACGTCGTTGTTGCGCAGGGCCAGGGGAATGAAGATCTCCGCGACCTCGCGCAGCAGCCGCGCCGGCTCGAAGTCGGTCGGGCTCAGCTCGAGCCGCGAGGCCTCGATGCGCGTGAGGTCGAGGACGTCGGTGATGAGCCCGAGCAAGTGCCGGCCGGAGGCGTGGACCTTGCGGATGTCGTCGATCAGATCTTCGTTGCCGCCGCCGCGGTCGCGCAGCTCGTCGACGACCAGCTCGCTGTAGCCGAGGATCGCGTTCAGCGGGGTCCGCAGCTCGTGGCTCATCGTCGCCAGGAACGCCGACTTGGCGGCGTTGGCGGCGATCGCCTGGTCGGCGGCGTGGCGCGCCTTCTCCTCCTCCTGGATCGCCGCCGCCAGCTGCGCCGAGGCTTGCTCGATCTGCACGATCGCGGCCTCCTTCGTCGCCTCCGAGAACGCGGTCATCCAGGTGAGGAGGATCGTGGTGCCGGCGAGCGCGCCGAAGGCCAGCAGCACGGTCGTCTCGGGGTGGGTGACCTCGGGCAGCTCGACGCCGCGGGCCTGCGCGGCGAAGACGGCGGTGAGGGTGGCGACGCTGATGCAGCCCCACGCGAGGCCGCTGCGGCGGCCGGCGATGATGCCGGCGAGCATCGGCAGGAGGGCCAGGCAGACCGTGAACGGGGCCCGCACGCCGCCGCCGGTCCAGGTGGCGAACACGAAGCCGGCGTAGAGGATCGCGCAGATCCAGTTGCCGGTCAGCCACAGCGAGCCGCGGCGCAGGAACAGCACGCCGAGCAGCATCAGCAGCAAGCAGACGCAGGTGTTGACGAGGGCGATCGCGCGGAGATCGTGCTCGCGGATCATCGCCAGCGGGATCAAGAGGGCGCTGCCGACGATGAGGTTGGCGCCGAGGATGCCGAGGGCGAGCTGCGAGCGACGACGCGTGACGGGGTCGCGCCGGAGTTGCGCCGGGACGAGCCCATGGACCCACGAGAGCCACCGCCGCAAGATGGGCCCGTCCGTCATCTGGCCCCGCCATTGTCGCCAAAAGCACCCCATGAGGGCCAGCGTCCGCCCGTGAGGCCGCAGGGAAGTCCCTGCGTGCTTTCTCCAGGGCTGCGGACCTGGCGCAACGCTCCGGGCAGCCCCGCGCCGGCCGCAGGTCAGGCGGCGGGAACCTCGTTGTGCGGCTCCGCGACCAGGTGGCGCGGCAGCCGGACGCGGAAGGTCGAGCCGATCCCGGGCTCGCTGGAGACGCCGATCTCGCCGCCCATCAAGCGGCAGAACCGATGGACGATGGCCAGCCCCAGGCCGGTGCCGCCGTACTTGCGGGTGGTCGACATGTCGGCCTGGTAGAAGTCCTGGAACAGCTTGTCGATCTGGTCGGGACGGAAGCCGATGCCGGTGTCCTCGACGGTGAAGACGATGTCGTCGCGCCCCGCGGCCTCGTCGACCTCGTGCTCGACCCCGAGCGTGATGACGCCGTCGGTGGTGAACTTGGCGGCGTTCGACAGCAGGTTGAAGAGGATCTGCTTCACCTTGGTCTCGTCGCCGACCATGGTGACGAGGTCGGTCTGGATCGCCTGCGCCAGCATGTTGCGGTTCTTGGCGATCATCGGCGTGAGCATGGCGGACACGCGGGCGACCAGCGCCGGCAGCGAGAACTCGACGATCTCGAGCTGCATCTTGCCGGTCTCGACCTTGCTGAGGTCGAGGATGGTGCTGATGAGGTCGAGCAGGTGAGCGCCCGACATGCGGATCTTGCCGAGGTCGGTGACCATCTGCCGGCTGCCGAGGTGCTCGGCGTCCTCGACCAACATCTCGCTGAAGCCGATGATGGCGTTGAGCGGGGTCCGCAGCTCGTGGCTCATGTTGGCGAGGAAGGTGCTCTTGGCCCGGCTGGCCGCCAGCGCCTGGTCGCGCGCGGAGGTCAGCTCCTCGTTGAGCCGGAGCAGGTTCTCCTCGGAGATCTTGCGCGGGGTGATGTCGCTGACCAAAAGGACATGTCCCGGGGTGCTGAGGTCGAGCTCGTGGAAGTGGCCGGTGAAGGTGATCTCGAACACCTGGCGCTCGCCGTCCTGGACGAGGTCGGCGACGCTGCGGCCGAGCGACTGCATCTCGCCGCAGTGCGGGCACGGGCGCGGCTCGGGCAGGAGCAGCTGGCGGGCGGCGCCGGCCCACCAGTCGGCGACGGAGGGCCAGCGGCTGGTCATGTCGGCGAGGATCGGGCTGTGGCGCGCGAGCTCGCCGTCGGGCTGCAGCACGGCGATGCCGATGCCGACGGCGCTGGTGGCGTGCTCGAGCAGGGCCGACTTCTCCTGGGCGGCGGCGACGACCTGGGCCTCGAGCCGGGCGGCGCGGGCGGTCTCGAGGGCGATGGCGATGTGACCGGCGATGGCGCACAAGATCTCGACGTCGCTGCTCGTGAAGGCGCCGCGGACCAGGCGGTTGTCGAGGTAGACGATGCCGATCATGCGGTCCTTGAGGATCAGCGGGGCCGCCATGGCGCTGTGACGGCCGCGGCCGCCGCGGTCCTCGCCGGACACGACGACCGGCTCGCGCGTGCTCTGGACCTGCTCGACGACGTCGCGCACGACCCCGAAGTCGGCGGTGAGCTCGTTGCCGCGGGCGTCGCGGCCGACCTTGAACTCGAGCTGGCCGGCGTCGTCGCACAGGAACAGAGCGCAGCGCTCGGCGGCGAGGAGGCGCGCGAGCTCGTCGATGGCGATCCGCGCCTGCTCTTCGAAGGCGCGCGCGGTGGCGGAGGCGAGGCTGAGCTCGAGCAGGGCGTCGAGGTGACGGCGCAGGCGCGCGGCCTGGACGTCGCCGAGGTGACCGTCGCCGGCGCCGCGCGGGTCGCCGCCGGCGCCGAGGTCGAAGGCCCGGCGGATCTGCTCGGCCCGCGGGCGCCAGCCGAGCTCCTCGGCCAGGGCGGCGGCGGCCCGCGCCTCGCGGCGGCCGGCGTCGACCCGCCCGGCGCCGCACAGCGCGTGGGCCCGCTGGTGCAGCGCCTCGCAGCGCAGCCACCGGTTCTCGCTGGCGAACGCGATCTGCTCCGCTTCGGACAGGTCCGTAAGGGCATGGTCGAAGAGACCTGTCATCCAGGACATGCCCGATCGGCCAAGCAAGAGGAAGCCGCGCAGGACCGGGTGGTTCGGCAGCAGGGCGAGGGTGTCGACGGCGGCGCGCAGGCGGACCAAATGCGGCCCGCGCTGGGCCGGCGGGGCGGCGAGGGCCTGGTGGAGGCGAGCGTGGACGACGCAGGCGTAGGCGAAGCGGACGTGATAGGGGACCTGGCGCGGGCGCAGCGGCAGGGCGTCGAGGCGGGCGATGGCCTCGTCGACGCCGGCCATCGGCTCCTGCAGGAGGATGAGGGTGATGGCCTCGAGGCCGAGGAGGTTGGCGAGCTGGCCGCGGTCCTCGGGGAAGGCGACGCCGCCGCAGCGGGCCTGGCCGAGGTGGCGCAGGGCCTCGTCGCGGCGGCCGGCGCCGGCGAACACGACGGCCTGCAGGGCGTGGGTGAAGACCATCGCCTGGCGAGTGGTGCGATCGCCCTCGAGCTCGAGCTCGACGCTCAGGCGGCGCAGGACCGCCTGCGCCCGCGCGTCGTGGCCGCGCACCCAGAGGTTGAGCGCGAGCAGCTGGTGGGTGAAGGCGAGGCCCCAGCTCTCGAGCCAGCGGTGGTGGTCGGCGAGGGTGCGCGTGAGCATCTGCTCGGCGGCGAGCACATCGCCGCAGGTCTCGTGGATCGCGGCGGCGTAGAAGCTGACGCGCGCGAGGGTGCGGCGGTCGCCGGCGGCGGTGGCCATCGCCACCCCCTCGGCGGCGCAGCGGCGGGCGGAGTGCGAGCGGCCGACCGCGGCGTAGACGATGCCGAGCGCGGTCTTGGCCCGCGCCAGCTCGGGTGAGGGGCCGAGCCGCTCGCCGTAGTAGCGCTGGCGGATCACGGCCTGCAGCAGGGTGGCCGGGCGGATGTCGAAGTAGGCGACGCGCACGGCGTCGTCGTAGAGCTGGGCCAGCAGCAGGGCGCGCGGGCGGCTGGGCGGCGGGGCCCGGCCGACGCCGGTGGCGGCGATCAGCGCGGCCAAGAGGCCCATCACTGCGCTGAGGGCCAGCGCCAGCGGGCTGCGCGACGGCATGGTCGCGCCGACCTCGGCGAAGGCGGCGGCCAGGCTGGCGAGCGCGCGCTTGTGCTCGAGGCGGAACAGCTCGACGCGGGCGCGCCTGCGCAGCAGCTGGGCGCGCCGCAGCGGATCTTGCTCTCGGGACATGGCCCGAGAGACATGGACGTCAGCCTCGTCGTGGCGGCCGGTGCGGCTGCACACCTCGCTGAGGCCCTCGTCGAGGCGCGGGTCGGGCGGCAGGCCGACGCGGGCGCGCAGCTCGTCGGCGCGGCGGAAGTAGCGGTACGCGTCCTCGTCGGCCGACTCGGCCTGAGCCAGGCGACCGGCGCGCAGGCAGATCTCGATCGCGCGGTCGGGCTTCGAATGGTCGCCCGCGAGGTAGTGGTGGGCCAGGCGGTGCAGGCCGTCGCCGTCGACGTCGGGGCTGTCGAGCGCCTCGGCGACGCGCTGGTGGTACGAGGCGAGGCCGGCGGCGTCGAGGCCGGCCAGCAAGGTCTCGCGTACGCGGTTGTGGACGAAGCTGAAGTCGCCCTGCGGGCCGCGCTCGAGCAGGCGAGCGGCGGCGGCCTCGGCGAGGGCGTGGGCGACCGCCTGCGAGCCGCGGGCCAGCACCCGGGCCAGCAGCGCCGGCTTGACCTCGGGGCCGAGGATCGCGGCGGCGCGCAGGGCGTCGCGCGTGCGCTCGCTGAGGTGGGCGACGCGGCTCAGCAGCAGCTGCTGGACGTCGCCGGGCAGGTGGAGGCTGGCGAGGCCGGCGACCTCGACCTGCCAGACGTCCCAGTAGGGCCGCAGCACCCCGCCGTCGAGCATGGCGCGCACGTACTCGATGACGCCGAGCGGGAGGCCGCCGCTGCGGTTGGCGACCAGTCGCACGAGGCCGTCGTCGACGCGCCGCTGGCCCAGCAGCGAGGCCATCAGGCGCGCGACCGCGGGCTCGGCCAGGGCCTCGAGGGCGAGGAACTCGCACGCGCCGTCGCGGTCGAGCTCGCCGGCCCAGCGCTCGAAGCGGCCGACGGCGACCAGCAGCAGCGGGAGCTCGGCGATCCGCCCGACCAGCAGGCGCAGCGCGGCCAGGGTCGCCTCGTCGATGACCTCGGCGTCGTCGACCCACAGCACGGCGCCCGGGTGGGCCTCGGCGATCAGCGCCAGGGCGTCGACGGTCGCCGACACCAGCTCGCCGCCGTCGCCGCCCGCCAGCGCGGTGGTGTCGGGCCGCAGCCGCCGCAGGTGCGGGTCGACGGCGGCGCGCAGGCCGGCGAGCGGCCGCGCCTCGGCCTGACACCTGACCGCGAGGACAGGTACGCCCTCGTCGGCCCGCGCGGCCGCGAACGCCGCGAGCAGGCGCGACTTGCCGCTGCCGGGCTCGCCGGTGACCAGCACGCCGCCGCCGAGGCCCTCGCGGGCGCGCGCGTGGGCCTCCTCGAGCCGGCGCAGCTCGGGCTCGCGGCCGACCAGCGGGCCGTCGAGCCTGTCCTTCGAGATATGTCCGAAGGGACCTGTCGCAACAGACTCGTCGATGGCGAGCAGGGCCCGCGCGGTCTCCTCGCCCGACTGGAACCGGTCGTCGGGGTCCTTGGCCAGCAGGCGAGCGACCGCGGCCGCGAACGCGGGCGAGCAGCGCGGCGCCAGCTCGCGCAGCGGCGGCGGGGCGAGCACCGCGTGCTGGCGCAGCAGCTCGTCGGGGTCGCGGGCGAGGAAGGGCGGGCGGCCCGAGACGGCCTCGAACAGCATGGCCCCGAGCGCGTAGAGGTCGGAGCGGGCGTCGACGGTGCGGCCGACCATGCCGCTCTGCTCGGGGGCGCGGTAGGCCGCGGGCCCGGCGGCGCCCGGCGGCGCGGGGTCGAGGCGGAGGTCGAAGTCGACCAGCTTGACGAAGCCGCTGGCGTTCGGCGGGAACACCACGCTCTGCGGTCGCAGGTCGCGGTGGATCAGGCGCCGGCGGTGGACCTCGCCGAGCACGCCCGCGAGCTGCACGCCGAGCTGGATCGCCTCGAGCTCGGACAGCGGTCCGGCGGCCAGGCGCGCGGCCAGGGTGCGGCCCTCGACGTACTCCATGATCACGTACGGCAGCCCGCCGGCGTCGCCGATCTCGAACACCTGGACCACGCACGGGTGCGACAGCGTCGCCAGAGTGGCGGCCTCGCGGCGGAAGGTCAGCGCGGCCTCGGCGTCGCCGCCGGCGTCGGTGCGCAGCAGCTTGACGGCGACCACGAAGTCGCCGCGCCGCGCCCGGTAGACCACGCTCCGCGCGCTGCGACCGACCTCCTCGAGGAGCTGCACGCCCGGCAGCTGCGCAGTCGGTGTGTCCGGCACCGCGGAAGTATCACCCAATCGGCGGCCGCTTCGCGGTGTCGGCAGCCGGCTCGCAGGCGCGCACGCGGCTCGGTTCCGCGCCGATCAGCGCGGGTCGTCCGGGGTCTTCGGCGTGACCAAGCGGTGGTACAGGGCGGCCGGAGGCACACCCTCGCGCAGCAGCGCCTCCGCGCGCTCGAGCTCCTCCTGGATGACGAGCCGGAACTCGAGCTCGGGCACCGCGCCGTCGACCGCGCGGCCGTTGACGAAGTACGCCGGGGTGCCGCGCACGCCGAGCGTGGAGCCGAGGTCCTGGTCGGTGACGATCCGCGCGTCGGCGTCGGCGGCGTGCAGGCGCTGCTTGAACTTCTTGCCGTCGAGCTTCAGCTCCTTGGCGATCTGCAGCAGCGTGTTCTCGTCGAACTGGGCCTTCTCGGCGTAGAGCCGGTCGTGGAACTCCCAGAACTTGCCCTCGGCGTGGGCCGCCATGGCCGCGCGCGCGGCCAGGAACGCGTGGCTGTGGAACGGCAGCGGGTAGTGCTTGAACACCACGCGGATCTTGTCGCCGTAGCGGCGGCGCAGCTTCTCCAGCGTGTCGTGGCCGCGCACGCAGAAGCCGCACTCGAAGTCGGCGAACTCGACGATGGTGACCGGGGCGGTGGCCGGGCCGCGCTGCGGCGAGTCGTCGACCGGCACCGGGTAGATGACGTCGGGCTTGAGGCCGGGCCGCGGCCGCCGGACCTGGACCTCGCGGTAGCCGTCGGCGATCGCGTGGGCGTAGATCTTTTCCGGCGCGACGCCCTGCTCGCGCCACTTGGCCGCCAGCTCGAGCTCCTCGCGGACCACCGAGCGCAGCAGCTCGAGCGGCTTGGCGCCGTTGATGTGGCGGCCGTTGATGAAGTACGCCGGGGTGCCGGTGACGCCGAGGCGGCGGCCCTGGCGGAGGTCCCTCTGCACGGCGGTGCCCCAGCGCAGCGCCTCGAGGTCGTCCTGGATCTTGCTCAGGTCGAGCTCGGCGGCGCGCGCGGAGTCCTGCAGGCGCTCGAGGTCGAGGCCCTTCTGGCCGAAGATCCGGTCGTAGAAGGCCCAGAACTTGCCCTGCTCGAGCGCCGAGCGGGCCATCAGCGCGGCGACCAGCGCGTAGCCGTGGAACTCGAGCGGGAAGGCCTTGTAGGCGAAGCGCACCTGGCCCAAAAACTCCTTCTCGAGCGCGAGCATGCTCTGGTGGCCCTTTTCGCAGTACGGGCACTCGAAGTCGGAGAAGGCGACGATCGTGACCGGCGCGTCGGCGGGCCCGCGCACCGGCGCGTCGCCGACCTCGACGTAGAAGCGCTCATGCGGCACGTCGCGCGCGGCGCCGCTGGTCTCGAAGCCGGGCAACCCGGCGGCGGCCTGCGCCAGCGGGCTCTCGCCGGTCGCCTGCGCCTCCGCGGGGGCCTCGGTGCTCGCCTTGTGGCGCGAGCAGGACAGGAGCGCGAGCGAGGCGCCGAGGAGCGCGGTGCGGAGCGAGGGACGCGGCATCGGCCGGCAGTGTACCGCGCAGGGGCCGGCGATGCCTGGTACGCTGGCGGGAACATCGGCCGGCGGCGGCCGCGTCTTCACCGCGAACCACCACACGGGAGTCCCAGGCCATGCAGCGCGTCGTCTGTGTCGACGTCAATCACTCGTACGACGGGGTCCGCGACGCCGTCCGCGACCTCCGCCTCGAGATCCGCGCCGGCGAAGTGCTGGCCCTCATCGGCCCCAACGGCGCCGGCAAGAGCACGACGCTGCGGATCCTCGCCACCCTCCAGAAGCCCGACCGCGGGACGGTGCTGTGGGACGGCCGCGACGCCTGGGACGACCGCTACGCGATCCGCCAGAAGATCGGCTTCCTCGGCGACGGCACCGCGCTCTACCCCGGCATGACCGCGGCCGGCTACCTCACGTTCTTCGCCGATTGCTACGGCCAGGACGACAAGGCCGCCAAGGAGCGCGTCGACGAGCTCCTCCAGGTGTTCGACCTCGCCAGCAAGGCGAATGCGCGGATCTCCGACATGAGCAAGGGCATGCGCCAGCGCCTGGCGATCGCGCGCACCCTGGTCCACCGGCCCGAGCTCCTGCTGCTCGACGAGCCGGCCGACGGCCTCGACCCGCTCGCCCGCCGCCAGCTGCGCGAGGTGCTGCGCCAGGTCGCCGGCGAGGGCGTCGGCATCGTGATCAGCAGCCACATCCTGCGCGAGCTCGACGGCTTCTGCGACGCGGTCGCGGTCATCCAGCAGGGCAAGCTGGAGGTCCACGGGCCGGTCGACGAGGTGATCAATCGTTACGAGGTCGGCCGCCGCCTGCACGAGGTGCAGGTGACGCGCGGGTTGGTCCAGGCGATCGAGATCTTGCGCAAGCACGAGGGCCTCATCGAGGCGGTGCTGCCCCTGCACAAGGGCGAGCCCCAGCCCGATCCCGAGAAGGACGAACGCGGCCTGTTGCGCGTGCGGATCCACGGCAGCGAGGAGCGGGCGGCTCATCTGCTCAAGGAGCTGGTGCTGGCCGACGTCGAGGTGATCTCGCTGTCCAAGGTCCGCTCCGACCTGGAAGACGTGTACAGCAGCCTCGGGCGCGACAAGGTCAGCTGAGCGCGGGTGCACTCGGGGCATGTTCTCGGGGACATGCCCTCGGGGGCATGCTTTAAAAGACATGTCTTGATGAGAGGCTGCGTCATGTCGTCTGAAAGAACAGCCAGACGAGGACGGCGTAGCGGGCCAGCTTGCCGAGGGTGAGCCACAGGGCGACCGGCAGGGCCGGTAGCCCCAGCCAGCCAGCCAGGACGCACAGGGCGTCGCCGACGAACGGGAGCCAGGCCAGCAGCAACGCCGGCGGGCCGCGGCGCTGCAGCCACGCGGCGCGCGGCGAGGCGAGCGCGGCGGGGTCGACTGCGATGCGGCCCAGGCGACCGAGCGCGTAGGTGGTGAGGCTGCCGGCAGTGTTGCCGACGGTCGCGACCGCGAGCGCTGTGGGCCACAGGTCGGGCCGGGCGGCCAGCAGCGCGAGCAGCCAGACCTCGGAGGCGAGCGGGAGGAGCGTGGCCGCGAGGAAGCTGGCCACCAGCAGCGCCAGCAGCGAGGCCTCGGCGGGCGGGAGCAGGGCGGCGAAGTCGGGCACGCGAGAGAGCAGGATGCCCGCCCGCGCCGCTCGCGTCACGCGAGGTCGTCGCGCCGCGCTCGCCGCGAAGGCCGCAAGAGCGCGTGGCGCCCGTCAGGTCTCGTAACCGAAGGACTCGATGCAGACCTCGCTGGCCTCGCCCTCGACGACGGTCTTGAGGCATTCGGCCTTGGCCTGGAGGTCCGGCTCGGCGCGGCAGGCGTCGAAGTGGGCGGCCTCGCGGAGGTCGTAGAGGCCGATCGGCTCGAAATAGCCGCTGGCGTCGAGCTCTTCCTTGTGCGCCACGTAGGCTTTGCGATCGCCCTGCAGGTAGACGTCGATCTTGCGCTGGCCGTAGCTGTTGTCGATGTCGTAGTGGATCGTCAGCGAGCCGATCATGGTGCCGGCCGCCAGCGCCTCGAGCACGCAGTCCACGGCGGCCTCGTCGGCGGTGGTGCAGGTCTGGTCGATCTCGCTGCACTCGAACTCCACCGCGGGACACAGGCTGGTGGTGCCGCACACGTTCTCGACGGTGGAGGAGAGGCTGACGTGAGCCTCGAAGCAGCAGCAGGCGTCGGCGGCGGTGTGATCGGGACACAGCGCGCTCGGCTCACCGGTGTCGGTGTCGGTGTCGGTGTCGGTCGAGGGCGGCTCGGTGGACGGACCCGTGGTCGGGCCCGTGGTCGGGCCGGTGGTGCCGGTCGTCGAGGCATCGGTGTCGCCGGCCGTCGTCTTGTCGGTCCCGGGACAGGCCGTGAGCGTGACGGCGAGCAGCGTGGTGGCGGTGAGGTCGAGGTAAAGGCGCATGGGCGTGGTCGGTAAGGAGACAATTTCGCGCGAGGTATTTCCAGAGGCCGAATTTGGCGAGCGGCGAGCTCAGCAATGCTGAGGTCGTTTCGCCCTGCGGCCAGTCGCCGAGGTTCACTCTTCTCGAGCACGGCCCAAGCAGGCCCCGGACTTACGCCTCGTTGCGATGACCGGTCGGCACGGTGCAACGGAGCTCGTCGTGCTCGGGGAGCGCCTTCACGTCGAGGTCACCCAGGTACACAGCCGGCCGCGTAGGCGGAGCATGGCTGTACGGCGTGGGTGCCGGTCGTTCGGTCGCTCAGGGCCGGCGCGAGGACATGTCCTCGCGGACATGTCCCTTGAGAAACAATCACTGCGCGCCTGACGGGACCGAGGCCAGGGCTTTGACTGGGGGGGCGTCGGTGAGGGAGTGGAGGGCGAAGTCGATGGCGACGGACAGGGTGTCTTGCGGGCCGGCAGGGAAGCCGCGGGTGTGGAAGCGGACGATGCCGCGGCGGTCGAAGATGACGACCACGGGGGCGCGGGAGTAGTCGAACATCGCCTCGCGGATGTCGGCGGCGGAGCCCTCGAGGCCGACGGTGAAGCCGTTGGTGGGCGAGGACGACAGCTGGAAGATCGGGATGAAGCCGTCGGGGCCGGGGTCGGCGGTCTGGCGCAGCATGTCGCGGATGGCCGGCTCGGCGCGGAAGTCGGTGATGAAGTAGCTGTCGACGCCGGCGGCGGCCAGCTCGTCGCTGAACTGCTGCAGGTGCGCGTACACGGAGGGGGCGAGGGCCAGCGAGCGGCGGTACTCCTCGATCATCGGCGGGAGCTCCCAGATCACCAGCAGGGCGGCGCGGCCGTACAGCTCGCGGCCGTTGATGTAGCCGCGCGGCTCGTCGGCGCGGTAGAAGCGGATCGCCGGGATCGCGTGGCCGAACAGCTTGCTGCGGGCCCAGTCGGGCGCGCGGTCGAGGGCGTCGGCGCCGACGGTGAACATCGGCGGAGCGGCGGGGATCGGCGGCAGCAGCTCGTTGGGCTTGGCGACGATCGTGACGTCGCGGATCTCGTTCGACCCGTACTTCGCGACCTGCAGCTGCAGCGGCGCGGCGCGGGCCAGGTTGATCTGATCGATCTCCGCGCCGCTCGAGACCGGCCGGCCGTCGACCGCGAGGATCCGGTCGCCGCGCTTGATATCCTCACAGCCGACCTCACAGCCGAGGTTGTAGGCCACCCACACGCCGCCGGGCGCCAGTTCGCTGTGAGCGGGGGGCGGGCGCGGCGGGTTGAGCTCGGGGCCGCAGGCACAGAGCCCGAGCGACAGGGTCAGAGCGGAGAGCAGGGAGCGCTGCACGGCGATGTCCTTTGCTCCGTTGAGATTGCCCCTGTTTTGGGGCGATGCCAGGACAATATGAAAATATCTTCATCGCGCGTCCGAGGCCCGTGGGCCTCATGCGAGCGCGGACGCGCGGGCGGGTCACACCTGGGCCGACAGCGAGCCTTCTCCGTGGAGGACCGTCGGCTGGGACTTGCCCTCGAGCTTGGGGATGAGCTCACCGATCAGGCGGATGCTCTTCATGACCTTGTCGTGGGGCAGCTGGCCGACCTGTTGGAAGCACATCAGGCGGTCGATGCCGAGGTCGGCGTAGACCTGCATCTTGCGCAGGCAGGTCTCGGGGCTGCCGACGATCAGCGAGTCCTGCTCGGCGAGGGCGTCGTACACCTCCTCGGGCGAGACCTCCTCGCCTTGCATGATGCGGCCGATGACGATCTGGGCCCGGTTGACGCGGCCGTCGCTGCGGGCCTTCTCGTCATTCAGGAACTGGCCGAGCAGGGCGCTGCCGGCCGGGTCCTTGAGGCGCCGCTCTTGCTCGGCGGCGACTTGCAGGAACTGCTCCTTGGCCTCGAAGAACGTGAAGGAGCGGTTGGTGTACCAGGCCGCGGCAGTGGCGGCGCCGTTGCGCATCGCCTCTTCGTCGGTGTCGGCGCAGTGGACGAAGGTGAAGAAGGCGACCTTGTCGTTGATGAACTCGCCGACCGGCTTCTTGCACTCCGCGATCGCCTTGCGATAGAGGTCGATCCACGCCTTGACCTGCTCGGGCGGGGCCCACAGCGTGACCCCGAGCGCGCCGACGCCGTTGCGGCCGGCCTGCTCGAACGAGGCCGGTGACGAGCACGCCTGCCACAGCGCCGGGTGCGGCTTCTGCAGCGGCTTGGGCACGATCGGCACGTCCTTGATGTCGAAGTACTGGCTCTTCCACGAGAAGCGCTCTTGCGTCCACATCTTCGGGATCATCTCGAACGCTTGCTGCATCTGGTCGCGCGCCTCGTCGGCGGCGATGTTGAAGGTGCGCCACTCGGGGATGGTCGAGCGGGCCAGGCCGAGTTCGACGCGGCCGTTGCTGAGGTGATCGAGGAAGGCGGCCCGCTCGGCGATCCGGATCGGGTGATTGAAGCGGTACGGCGCCAGCGCGGCCGAGTGGCCGAGGCGGATGTTCTTCGTGTGTTGCGAGATCGCGGTCAGAAGGATCTCCGGCGCCGACGACAGGCTGAATTCCTCGCCGCCGTGGTGCTCGACCTGCCACCACGTGCCGTAGCCCATCTCGTCGGCCAGCTTGGCCTGCTCGAGCGCCTCCATGATCCGGCGGTGCTCGTGGTCCGGCGTCCATGGCCGCGGGTCTTGAATCTCGGTGAAGATGTCCAGCTTCATCACAACCTCCCTCGTCCCCCGGGCGCGGCCCGGCCTCGGTTCATGCGCAAATAGTGCAGAGACAGAATAGCGGTCAGGTGTCCGGCGCCAAGGCTCAGGCTGCCGGAAAATCGGGCTCGTGATCGCGCTGCTGCGGCAGGACGCGAAAAAGCCGCGACCTCGGCCAGGCGGCGCGAGGTCGCGGAGTGCCTCTGCGGACCGCCACGAATCAGCACGCGGGTGATTCGTGGCAGCGCGCGGGCGGGTTTTACGAGCGGCGGCGGCGGAGGACGATGAGGCCGGCGAGGGCGAGGATCGCAGCGCCGAGGTCTCCCGCCCCCTGATTGCAGCCGCAGCCGGTCTCCTTGTCGCCGCCGCCGGTGGCCGAGTCGGTGTCGGTGTCGGTGTCGGTGTCGGTCGCGGTGATGACGGGGCCGCCGGGGCCGGTGGTCGGGTCGACCGACTCGATGGTGCAGCTCGGGCTGCAGCCGTCGCCGGCGTCGAGGTTGCCGTCGTCGCAGGCCTCGATGCCGCTGATGATGCCGTCGCCGCACACGCCCTGGGTGACGGAGCCGGTGCCGACGACGCACAGCTCGTCGATGTTCCAGCCGCCGAACTCGAGCGCCTCGTCGCCCTCGAGGATGAACTCGAGCTGGACCTGGCCGTTGACGACGAACGGGGTGAGGTCGATGTCCTGGAACCGCCACTCGCCGTCGAGGTGGTGGAGGTTGCCCGAGGCGTTGCTGGCGTTGGCCCAGGCTTCGCTGGTGTTGGCGAGCACGAACGCCTGGTCGAAGGTGGCGTCCTCGACCTCGAGCCAGCGGCGCATCTGCAGGCGCACTGTGTTGTGGCCGGCGACGTTGATGACGGGCCCGAGCATGTGGCTCTCGAGGAAGCTCTCGTAGGTGCCGGGCGGGGCCAGGCCGTTGCCGGCGACGCTGCTGCCGTTGAACGCGGCGCCCGGGTCGGGGCCGCCGGCAGGCGGGCCGAACGCCCAGTCGCCGGTGAGCTGCCAGCCCTGCGGCCCCGGGCCCGACTCGAAGTCCTCGCAGAAGATGTTGGTGACCGGGCCGAGGTAGAGCTCGTAGGTCGGGTCGGCCGGGTTCTTGGGGAACGTGACGGTGGTGCCGCCCTGCAGGAGCAGGCGCACCTGGTACTCGAGCACCTTGCCGTCGCCGACGTTGGGCATGATGCCGGCGAAGCCGCTCTGGCTCGGGTTCATCGGCACCATCCCGCTCTGCTCCTCGCCGCGCACGCGCCAGTGCAGCTCGGCGCCGAGCGGGTTCAGGTTGAGACAGGGCTTCTGCTCGCCCGACACGACCAGGTCGACCAGCACGCCGTCGGGCGTCGGCGCCGCGGTGAACACCTCGGCGTTGACCGCCGACGGGCCGACCAAACCGTGGGCGTCGAAGGCGACGTTGATCTCGCACTCGTTGGGTGTCCCATTGGTCAGGTCGCCGTCATTGTCGTCGGCCAGCAGGACCTCGGGGTACATGCTCGGCATGTCGACCGCGCGGCGGATCGACTCGAACCACAGCTTGTTGACCTGCGTGACCCCGGGCCCGGCGCCGAGCTTGTTCCGCAGCGCCTTGCGCAGGTCCCACAGCGCGCCGCCGATGATCCGCCCGCCGTCGTGGATCTCGCCGTTGTCCTCGGGGAAGTGCCACTCGGAGCCCTGCGGGTCGAGCTCGCGCAGCGGGGCGTCGCTGCCGTTGAAGAAGCCGGGCGCGAGGTCGGGCGAGTCGGTGATGGTGGCGCTCAGGAAGTCGGAGATGCCCTCCGACAGCGCGCCCTCGGGGAAGCCGACGCCGGGGATGACGCCCTGGAAGTGCACGTTGTGGCCGAACTCGTGGTAGACGACGTCGGCTATCCGGCCGGTGTTCTCGCACTGCGCGTCGGACTGGAAGAAGTTGATCGACTCGCCGTCGGCGAAGGCGTTGCAGATGTCGGGGATGTTGACGATCGCCGGCATCTGCTGGTCGAGGAAGGCGAAGTCGGGGGCGATCGCGCGGACGAACTGCTTGACCCGGTCGGCGTGGACGTAGGTGGTGAGCTGGGCGTCGAGGAACTCGTCGCTCGAGGCGAGCCAGGTGGCCTGACCACCTGGCGGAAGGGCCAGGTTGGTCGCCGCGGGGGCGCCGGCCTCGCTGGCGACGGCGACGAACGAGCCGAGCACCGTGGTGGCGACGTTGGCCGGGCCGCCGTCGGCGAAGCTGACCGCGCCGGTGATCGAGGTGACCGCGGCGGCGCCGTTGACGACCACGCCGAGGTTGGCGGCCGCGAAGTCGAGCCGCTGGCCGTTCGGCCCGCGCACCGGGGCGTTGATCTTGAGGTTGCCGGAGGCGAACCGCAGCAGCTGTTCGCGGGCCAGCGGCTCGCCGGTGGCGGCGTCGACGTAGACGGCCCAGCGACCGATCGGCGCGGTGGCGTGCACGGTGACCCGCAGGACCTCGCGGTAGGCGTGGACGCGGTCGTCGTCGACCAGCGGGAGGATGAACGGGCCCTCGACGAGGTCGGCGCGCGCGTCGCTGCCATCGCGGGCGATCCACTCGCGGGCCCGCTCGCGCGCGACGGGGTCGGGGACCGGGCTGTCCGTGAGGACAGCCTGGACCTTCGGCAGGGCCTCGCTGCCGATCATCGTCAGCTGCCCGCCCTTGAAGCGGAAGCTGACCTGACCGCCGAGGACCGGGCGGCCCTTGTAGTGCTGGGCGAAGCCGAGGCTGTGGATGCCGGAGGACAGGTCGTCGCCGACGAGCACGAAGTCGGCGGCGGCGCTGCCGGGCGCGAGCAGGTCGAGGTGGCGCGCGAGCAGGTCGTGGGCGCTACGCAGCTCGAGGTCGCGGCCGGACATGGCCCGCGGGACAGCTGCGCCCTTCAGCCCCCACAGGCGCAGCGGCACGCCGGTGGCGCGGTCCCACAGGACGTCGCCAGGGTCGAGGGCGGCGGCGAAGCGGCGATACGCGGCCTGAGCCGCAGGCGGGGCGGCGTGGAGGACCGCGCGCGAGGACCTCACGCTCTTGCCGGCGCCGGCGGTGAGCTCGACGCCCGCGCGCCGGCCTGCTTGCGGGACGAACGCTTCGGCTCGCTCCGGAGCGAGCCAGCAGAGCGCTGTCACGATCGTCGCCGAAACACTACCCGCAGCAATATTCTTTAAACGCACATTACTCGCTTACGCGCTCCTCAGCAGGCCGTCAAGCGCGGAGCGCGGACGTCGCTCAGCGCCGCGTCCGCCGCCGCCAACCGAGTCCGGCAAGGACGAGCATCCATGCGCTGGAGCCACCCGCGCCCCCCGCGCTGCGGCAACCACAACCGCCCATTTCGCTCGCTCCACCCGTGGTCGCGCTGTCGTCGACGGCGCCGGTGTCGGACCCGGTCTCGCCCTCGCCAGTGGTACCTGGCGCCCCTTCCGTGGGGTCTTCCGGCGTTTCGACGCTGCACGTCGCGCTGCATCCGTCACCGTCGTCGGAATTCCCGTCGTCACATCCCTCACCCGTGGCGATCACCCCGTCGCCGCAGACAGGCGGCGGCGCCTCCTCGACGCCGACGATGCACACGTCGTCGATCGTCCAGCCGCCGAGCTCGAGGCCGCCGTCGGACGACAGGCGGAAGGTCAGCTGAGCCGTGCCGGAGAACGCGACCGGGGTGATGTCGACGTCGTGGAAGCTCCACTCGCTGTCGCGATGATGGACGTCGCTGTTGTTGTCGCCCATCATGCTGTTGAAGTTGCGCCAGCCGAGCTCGCCGTTGACGAGGATCTCGGCCCGGTCGAAGTAGGCGTCCTCGACGTTGAGCCAGCGCTGGTACTGCAGGCGGTAGACGGCGAAGCCCGGCGGTAGCTCGACGACAGGGCCGGTCAGGTTCATGACCCTCTGCGGCGAGTAGCGACCGTCGCTGGAGAGGTCGATGCCGGCCACGTCGTTGCCGGCGAACGCGGCGTCGGGGTCGCCCGACTTGCCCTGCGGCGCGCCGACCTCCCACTCGCTGCCGAGAGTCCAGGCCGACACGTCGCCCTCGAAGCCCTCGCACCAGATCGGCACGACCTCGCCGTAGTAGCGCTGGTACCACGGGTAGGCCTGGTTGGCCGGGAAGCGGGTGTCGGTGCCGTCGCTGAGGTCGGCGATCACGCGGTACTCGAGGACGGTGCCGTCCTGCTGCGGCGGGAGCGAGCCGGCGAAGCCCTCCGCGGTGGCCGTCATGGCGGCCTCGGTGAAGTCGGCGGTGCCGCGCACGCGCCACTCGAGGGTGGCGCCGGTCGGCGCGAGGTCGATGCACGAGCTCTGCGCGGCCTGGATGTCGAGCGCGACCGGGACGCTGCCGTCGCCCTCGGCCGCGAGGGTGCGCACCTTGCCGCCGAGGATGGCGGCGCCGACCAGGCCGTGCTTGTAGAACACCTGGTCGATGAGACAGCCGTGAGGTGTCCCGTTGGACAGGTCGCCGTCGTCGTCGTCGACCAGCAGCGCCTCGGGGTACATCGTGGGGATGTCGCTGGCGCGGCGGATCGACTCGTACCAGATCTTGTCGGAGTGAGCGACGCCCTCGGCCTGGCCCAGCTCGGCGATCAGCTCGGTCCGCAGGTCCCACAGGGTGCCGCCGATGATGCGGCCCTCGTCGTGGGCCTCGCCGCGGTCCTCGGGCCAGTGCCACTCGAAGCCGTCGGGGTCGAGCTCGCGCAGCGGCTGGGTGTCGAGGAAGAAGCCGCGGGCCATGCCGGAGTCGCCGGTGATGGTGGCGCTGAGGTAGTCGGAGATGCCCTCCGACAGCGCGCCCTCGAACAGGCCGACGCCGGGGATGAGGGCCTGGTTGTGCACGCTGTGGCCGGCCTCGTGGTAGACGACGTCGGGGATCCGCGCGGTGTTCTCGCAGTTCTCGTTGCCGTCGTAGAAGAACAGGTCGTCGCCGTTCGACATCGCGTTGCAGGCGCCGCTGTTGTCGCTGACGGTGAGGTTGACCTGTCCGTCGAGCCAGGCGAGCGGCTCGCTGGCGATCGCCCGCACGTACTCCTTGGCGGCGTTGGCGGCGACGTAGCCGGTGAGCTGGGCGTCGAGGTGCGGGTCGCCTTCGCCGCTCCACTGGACCTCGCTGCCCTCGTCGAGCGCGACGACCTGGCTGGCCAGCTCGCCGGCCTTGTTGATGATGCGGACGAAGTCGCCGCGCACGCCGAGGCCGACTTGCACGGTCGCGGCGTCGAAGCTGACGAGGCCGGCGGCGTCGGTGGTGGCCGGGACGTCGTCGATGGTGACGTCGAGGAACGGGGCCGGCCGCAGCACCCGCTCGCCGAAGCTCGGGCTGCGCTCGGGGACGTCGTAGAGGACTGTGCCCGTCGCCGAGACGAACTTCGAGACGCGCGCGAGCGGGGCGCCGGAGGCGGCGTCGACGTAGACGGTCCAGCCGCCGAGGGGCTGCTCGGAGGTGATGTCGACCGCGCGCGCCTCGACGTAGCGGATCGGGCCGTGGCCGACGAGCGGGAGGATGACGGGGGCCGAGACCGCGCCGGCGGTGGCGCGCGGGTACTCGAGGCGCAGCCACTCGAGCGCATGGGTGCGGGCGACGTCGTCGGCGATCGGGCTGTCCGTGAGGACAGCTCGCACGTGCGGCAGGGCCTCGCTGCCGATCAGGGCGAGGCGGTCGTGCTTGAAGCGCAGGCTGAGCTGACCGCCGACGACGCGGCGGCCGTGGTAGGTCTGGGCGAAGCCGAGGCTGCGGATGCCGGCCGAGAGGTCGTCGCCGACGAGCTCGAATTCGTCGATGCGGGCGCCAGGGGCCAGCAGGTCGAGGTGCGCGGCGAGGAAGTTGCCGGCGACGCGCTGGGCGACCAGGCTCGAGGCGAGGGCGCCGTCGGCCGGCAGGCCCAGGCCCCACACGCGCGTGGGCACGTGGGTGTCGGCGTCCCAGATGGCCTGCGCGCTCGGGCCGAGCTCGGCGGCGAGGCGGCGCCAGGCGGCCGCGGCCACGCGCGGCGGGGCGCCCCCGAGGTCGACCGCTCGCTGCTGGCGCATCCCGACCCCTGGAGCAGGCTGCCAGGCGCCCGGCTCGATCCGGCGGGCCATGGCCTCGCCCGGGAGCGAAAGGGCGAGAATCGCAACGATACTGGCGGAGCTCAGGAGACGAGTGAACATGGACTTCCTGGCAAAGCACGCTAGCCGCGCCCGCAAGTCCCCGTCAACCGAAGCGCCGGACCGTCATTCTCAGGGCAGTGTCGGCGGCAGGGCCGCCGCGTCCGCGAAGATCTGCCAGCGCGCCTCCGGGACGCCCGCGAAGGCCGTGCGGTAGCGTGGGGCGTCGCGACCCTCGTCGGTGACGTCACGGATGTAGATCGCGACGACCTGGTCGGGGAACTCACGGTAGGCGTCGCCGTAGACCTCGGGGTCCATCTCGCCCGAGTCCCCGACGAGCACGAAGCGCCGGCCCGGCGCGTCGCGGAGGAGCATGCGCAGCAGCGGGGCCTTGTACTCGCGCGGGTCCTGGAACAGCGAGAAGAAGCTCGAGTCCTTCGGGCGGAACAGCTTGAGGTGCAGGCTGCCGGCCGGGAAGCCGGCCGCGCCGGTGAAGTCGAGCAGCGCGTCGTAGAGCTGCCACGGGCTGGCCGAGAGGTAGTGGAACGCGGCGCCGGCCGCGGCCCAGCGCTGGTACGCGGCGGCCATCGCCGGCACCGCCTCGAACTCTTTTAAAAAGGTCCGCGCGAGCAGGCGCTGCTTGTCGCGGACCTCGCTGATCTTGATGGTGTCGTCGACGTCCGAGACGACCGAGACGCCGGTGGCGTCGAGGCGGACGATCGTGCCAGTGAAGCTGCGGGCGTCGCCGGGCTGCAGGACGGCGATGACGGGGGTCGAGACTGCGGGCAGGTCGGCATCTTCGAGGTGCAGGGTGGTCTCGCTGTGGCCGTTGGCGCCGGTGACCTCGAGGACGTGTTCCTTGGCGGAGATCCGGACGACGACTCGCTTGCCGCTCTCGTTGTCGACCAGGAAGGCGCGCGCTCGCTTGCGGAACACCTCATTGGCCTCGCTGCCGGGCGGCAGCTCGAGCGCGGACACGAGGGCCTCGACCGCGGCGCCGCGCCGCCACGAGCCTTCTTCGGGCTCGAACACCCAGGCGCGCAGGTCGACGCGCCAGCCGTCGCCGTCGCGCACTGCGACCGCGGGCAAGAGGCGCAGGTCCTCGTCGGACTTGAGGTTGGAGGTGAGACCGGTGGGCGCGGCGGGAGGCGCGGGCGCAGGGGTCGTCGCTTCGGGCTCGGGCGCCTTCTGGCGTGCGGGGTCGCAGGCGGCGAGCGTCAGCGCGAGGGCGGGGAGGAGAGAGCGCATGGCCGCGGGGACAGGTGGGAGCGGCGCGACGTGAGCTCGTCGCTCGGAGGACATGTCTGAAGAGACAGCTGCGCCGACGGCGGGCGCGGCGACGGCCGCGTCGAGCATGTCCGAAGGGACATGTCCGATCGCGGCCGTCGCGGACGGGGCGCGGTGATCGGGCGCCCGGCGGGTCACGAGGCGGCGTTCGTCCGGCCGCTGACCTGCTGCCAGGTGGGCCGCTCGCTGAGGCGACGCCACCAGTGGCCGACGCGCTCGCTGGCGTCGATGAGGCCGAGCTCGCCGGCGGCGGCGAGGTACTCGATGTACGGCATGAAGAAGATGTCGGCCAGAGTGAGGCCGTCGCCGACCAGGAAGTTGCGGTTCTCGAGCTGGCGCTCCATCACCGCGACGGCCTTCTTCACGCCCTTGCGGCCCTCCTCGACGGCGGCCATGTCGGGCTCCTTGCCGAACATCTTGCCGAACACGAGGTTGTAGATGATCTTCATCGCCGGAGCGGTGAAGTTGGAGGTCTCGATCGAGATCCACTGCTCCACCAGGGCGCGCTGGCGCAGGTCGGCCGGCATCAGCGAGGGGCCCGAGAGCTTGGCGTCGAGGTAGCGGCAGATCGCCCGCGACTCGTACATCTGCCAGCCGTCGTCGTCCTCGAACGCCGGGATCTGGCCCCACGGCTGCCGCGCGAGGTGCTCGGCGTTGTGGCCCTCGCCCTTCATGATGTCGACCATGACGAAGTCGGCCCGGTGGCCCTTCTCGGCCAGCGTCATCAGGACCTTGCGCGTACACGTACTCATCGGGTGCCCGTAGACCTTCATCGAACTCGCGTCTCCTGCTTCGCGGAAATGGGTGCCATGTGTATCACGAGCGCCGCGGGCGAGTCCGCGCGAGGCCACGCGGCGCGGAGAGGGCCCGCGCGGCGCTGTTCTCGCGTCTTCGCGCAGGGGGGTCGGGACGGCGCCTGCAGCGATGATGGGTCGCTCAGGGAACACCGCTCCCGTGGACGACCTCGAGTTCGAGCTTCATCACCGAGTCGCCGGCCGGCAGGAGCTCGAACGTGTAGAGGCCGGGCTCAAGGACGACCTCCACGTCTGCACCTCTGAAGAACTTCACGAACTGGACATCGCATCCTCCGCAGCGCGTGAGGATCATCTGAGAGACCGTTGGCTGCCCCCCGGGTGACAACACCAGCTCCAGCTCGATGCGGAGCCGATAGACACCACCGTCGACGATCTCGACAGTACGTTGCGCGGCGAAGAGGGCCGCGTCGCCAGCATCGCTGCCGTAGAAGTCTGGATCTCGACATGAGGCGGCTAGGGAGACCGACCATGAGCCCTCGACGGTCTCTGCCGCCATGGGGTCGCAAATATCCAACTGGTACTGACATCGAGGCGAGCCCGACAGGTATTCAGCTTCGAGCGATGCGAAGGTCTCGCCGTAGATCGAATGGATATGCCCCAGGATCTCGTCCATCGAGCGAACTTCCCCCGCGCGGAAGAGCTGCTCGAATTTGCTCAGGCCTCGAGTATCGACCAAGAAACGAACAAAGCGAGCAGCCGCAGTGTAGTCGACTTCTGCAGGACCTCCGTCCAGCATGCCCGCCACGGGCACGGTGGGCTCGGGTACTTCCAATAAGGAGGGCGTCCGCGACAACGCCTCGGCGAGTCCCTCCTCAAAGAAAGGAACACTTCGCCCCCAGAGGCGATCGATGACTGCGTGGCCGAGTTCATGGCGCAGAACCGCAGCAGGCCGACCGCCCCCCGCCCCATCTTTGATATAGACAGCCTTCTCGGCTGGCCGATAGCACGCGCTGCCCGGACACGGAGGATTTGCGACAATGCGAATGAGCACGCGAAAGTCGTCGAGGACCGGAACATCGAAAAACTCGAAGGCTCGTTCAACGAAACGGTCGAGGTGCGCGACGCTGCCTGCGCACAGCTCTTGGCCCTCTTGCTGAAACAGCAGTTCGACGTGGCCAGCGGACGAGTTCGTCTCCGACTCGCAGGCGACTTCGAGCCAACTGGTGAGCAACACTGCAGCCGCTCGGCCTCGCAGGTACCGCCCGCTATGCATCGCAATCCTCGGGATCGACGGCGCAAAGCTCCGTCCCGCGTCCGTACGGGGATTCTTTGCCATCGCAGACTCCGTCCTGCGGCCACGGGCACGGATCCAGCTCGGTGGCCTCGCCGAGATTATCGCCAACCCGGATCGGGCCGCCGACAGCCACGCGCGACAACATCGCGTCGACGACCGCAGGCGCGAGAGAAGCGTTGCCGAACACCCACAGTTCCCCCGCTTCTTCGAGCGCAGGGAACCATCCATCAGGACCTTCCAGCGCCGAGTTCCGCACGACTCGTAGATCCCCGCCCACGTGCGTCAGCCGTGAAAACCCGGTGATCTCGCGGAGTCCTCCATTGTCCTCGATCGAGATGCTTCCGAGCTCCTCAATGCCGGCAAAGCCATCGATGCTCTGCAGCAACGGATTTCGTTCGATGAACAGCACCCCGGTGGGTCCCGCCGTGGCGAAGTCTTCGCTTGAGATCCGGGCGAGGCGGGCGTTCTCGAAGATTTCGATGCGTACCACCTCTACGGCCGGCAACCCGAGCTCCTCCAACGAAGCGTTGTCACGGATCAAGAGTGTCTCACAGCGCTCGAGTGCTGCGAACCCCATGAGCGACGGCAACGACTCGTTCTGTAAGACTCGTACCGTGCCAGACACGACGCGCAGCCGGGGGAAATCCGTGCTCCGGAGTGAGGCACTATGGCTTACCTGAAGGCCAGCGCCGACTTCTCCGAGTGCCGGGAACGACAGGGCCACCAATGCAGCATTCTCGATGAATTGCAAAGTCCCGTCGATCCGTTCCAGCGACGCGACACCGGCAAACTCGACGAGCCGAGCGTTGAGCGCGACAAAAAGCGAGTCCAACACCGTGACGTCGTCGCTCAAGCGGAAACTCACCAACGCTGGATTCTCGCCGACATACAGGCCGCCGCCCACTTCCGTCAACGCCGGGAAGCCTCGGATCGCCGTCATGCGATCGTTATGCGAAAACGATAGGGATCCGCCGACTCGCGTCAGCGCAGGCATCTCCGGAAAGGCGGTCAGGGCGAGATTGTCGTGTACGATCAGGGCGCCCTCGATCGAGGTGACCTGCGCGAGCAGCGCCAAGTCGTCCGGCTCACGGCCCTCCACGACTAGATCGCCGACTACACACAGCGGCCCGTCGGACGCCGCCTCCCACAGCTCCGAGCCCTCGATGCACTGGTGGTCATCGGGCTCACAACTCGTGAGCGCACCCACCATCAGCAAGATGGAGGCGAACACATGCAGCACGCTCAGCGCAGTCCGCACTTCCAACACTCTACTACCCCGCCGAGGCTTCATCAAGGGCCAAGGGCGCGAGCTGCGCCCTCCGTCCGGTCAACTGGACGTCCCAGCCTTACTGAGACGACAACTGCAGGTAGAGGCTCACGTCACCCGACGGCGAACCCCACTCGAGTTCGAGCGTGAGTTCCCCGCCTACGACTGAGCCCGAGATTCTCTCGACGACGTACGCCGCGTCGGTGAGACCCGTGCTCAGTCCGGCGCCGTCGAGAAGGACCGCACTGGTCGAAGCAGTAGCGAACAACTCCTCGCCGGCGAACGTGACGATACCTGTAGACGGATTCAGCTGACCCACGAACGGCTGGAGCGTTCGTGCCTCGAGGTCGTTGATGACAAACGGGACAGAGGACCAGGCACCGGATGCATCCTGAAGCGAGTAAACGCCGTTCACCGTGCTAGTCCAGGCATGAATCTTATTGACCGTAACATCACAGCTCGCTCCCTGCAGACAAGGGGCAATTGAATAGTCCATAAAGCCCACGAGTTCCTCAGTCTCTGCGACACCGCCACCAACGATCTCGAGCTCCGCGATGCCAGAGAACAAGTTCTCGCAGTTCGCTCCATTCGGGAGCGGCCACATCGAGCCTCCGCCGTGACACATGCTCAGATTTGCCGCCTCCGCTGGAGGAATTACATAATTATAAAGGTCCTGACACGGGAAGCCAGTCCAATGTTTTCCATTGTCCGCCGCCCAATTTGTAAGGCCTGTATTCTTGCAATTGCACAACTCCTCACACAGGCCTCTGGCGCTAAACTCACTATCCGCGGTTACGCAATCCGGCGCACCATTAGGAGACATCTGGGTGAGTACTCCATTATTGTAGGGAGGGATGCCATCATCCATATATGCCTTAATCGTCGGAGAACCGTTGCAGATCCACACCCCTGTGCCCATTTCAATTGGGTCCTCCGTGGTAGTGGTCTCCTCGCCGGTTGTCGGACTCTCCAGCCCACAAAGTTCCCCGTACTCTTGGCTCAGCAGCGAGTCCGGGCAATTCGAGAGCTCATCCCACTGGCCCGCCACCCCGTCCGCCTGAGAGATTTGGACGCTGCAGATTCGGCACTTGTCGCACCCTTGGTATAATGGGAGAGACGTGTTATAAATATCCTCGGTCAGGTCAGGAGGATTATCGCAGTCGACTTCCGGCGATCCGTCCACGTTCTTTAGCTCGGGTAGGTAATCGTTCGGAGTACCCTGAAGAATCATGGCACACATGGCCTTCCGGACGTAGTGTCCCTCCAGGGGGCAGTCCCAATCTTGCTTAGCCATGCACAATAGTGTGTCTCCAGAGATATCCGGCGTACAGTCGACAAGGTATCCGAGAGGTCCCACCGGGACAACCTCAGTGGTGCTTCCGGTCGTCCCCGAATCGGTGTTTCCGGGGGTGTCATCCTTGCACGCCGCGCACATCCAAACCGACGCAGCGAGAATTTGGGCTCGACGCCGACACGGAATCGAGACGCTTAGAAAAGAATCTTTCGAGCGAACGCTGGGTGTGAACATGCCTGGGTAACTGAGCGCGGAAGGTCTCTAGCAGTCAGAGGTTCTGAGATATATCTCTCACAAGCAAGTCTGGCCCAGTCTAAAGCGAGATCCCGACTCGAACTCCGCATATGCTTCGCTCGGACGCTACCGTGACGGCAAACAGGCGATGCGGCGCGTTTCTGTTCTGGCGCTCGCACTGGCGCGCCTACCCAAGCACACGACCATGCACGACAGGGCAATGCCGTTTGGAAGTGGGATGTAGTCGGGTATCGCAACATGCGGTCCGATGACTGCCGAGGGCTCGTCGTTGCCGAATTCCGCGTCGCGTATAGGCATCGCTCTACACGATATGCTGTCCCAAAAAACATTTCCTCCTAGCCCACTAGGGCCAACGCGAGGTTGCCGGATCCGCATGCGCAGCGCCGTAATATCGCTGGTAAAGGTCCGGCCGACAGCCGAGCGCGCTTCATGCGAGCCGTGCTTCGCGCACAGGATGGCTCACTCGGTGACGACGACGGCCGAGCCCTTGCCGAACGCGCCGGTCGCCGGCGAGACCGAGTGCCAGCCGTCGGGCAACGCGGGCTCGGTGAAGCCGAACAGCCAGCGGGCGTCGGGCGGCGACAGGTTGACGCAGCCGTGGCTGCGCACCAGGCCGAAGCCGCCGTGCCAGAAGGCGCCGTGGAGCGCGACGTTGTTATGAAAATACTGCGTCCACGGCACGTCTTCGATCGAGTAGGCGTCGTCCTCGACCGGCTGGTCGCGCATCGACGTGGCGATGTGCTTGCTCTGCAGGCGGTGGACGCCGATGGGCGTCATGCCGGGCTCCTTGCCGGTCGACACGATGGTGGTGAACACCGGGCGGTCGCCGGCGTAGGCGACCAGAGTCTGCTCGGACAGGTCGACGTGGACCCACTTCTCCTCGGGGCCGACGCCGGGCGGGCGCTTCAGCTTGTACGACTGACCGACCGCGTACTCGGGCAGCAGGTTGCCCTCGGCGTCCTCATAGAAGCGGCCGGTGCCGATCGTCACCTTGCGCACGAACGGGTAGCGCGAGCGCCGGACCGGCTTCTTGTCCTCGAGCTTGATCAGCGCCTCGCCCTCGCCCGAGCGGCGCTGCAGCGGGGTCTCGCGCACGATCCAGTGGATCGGCAGGTCCTCCTCGCCGCGCAGCACCAGGCCCTGGAAGGTCGAGCCCTCGCGTTGCTCGAGCTGGTACTTGCGGGCGAACGTGCCGCGCAGGGTGCGGAGGAACTTGCGCTCGCTCTTGACCGCCTCGCCGGCCACTGTGACGTAGAAGCCGGAGTTGAGGTACTCCTTGACCACCGCGGGGACCTCGGGCGGGCGGTCGGCCGAGGTCGTCGGCATGAGCGTTCGGCCATGTTCCGCGAGCCATGTCTTGGCGGCCATGTCGGCCTGGTCCTGCTCGCTGAAGCCCGGCAGGCGGTGGAAGAACGGGGTGCCGTCGTGCGAGACGCGCCAGTAATCGTAGGGCATGGCGGCGTCGAGGCGCGGGCGCGGGGTGGCGACCAGGCCGTCGTCGGGCGGGGCGTCGCCGACCTCGAGGCCGGCGTTGAGGCAGATCCACCCGGCGGGGTAGACCTTGTGCCAGCCCTTGGTGCAGCCGCCGCCGAAGCTCAGCTCCGCGTCGGTGCGCACGCGCGTGCCGGCGCGCAGGATGCCGAGGATCGCGGCGTCGCGCTCGGTCCGCTCGCGCACGAGGGCGGCGAGGCCGGTGACGAGGCCGTGCTTGGGGTACTTCGCCTCGAGCTCCGGGGTCCACTCGGGCGGCGCGGCGTAGACCGCGGGGAAGGCGGTGAAGGTGCCGCTCGCGTCGGGAGTGAAGGGGTCGCCGGGCGTGGCCGGCGGGTCCGCGGCGATCGCGGGCGCCTCGGCCGGCTCACCGGCGGGGGAGATCGCAGGCGCCTCGGGGCCCTCGGTCGCCGCCGGATCGACGGCCGGATCGGGGTCCGTGCCGGCCTGCTCGGCCCCGCCTCCCGGCTGGCGCAAGCCCGTCTCGTACACCGCCGCTGAGAGGACGACGCCGCAGAGAAAGCTCCCGACGCCCTCGATGAGCCGCCTGCGCTGCATGTCGCCGAAGGTGCCGCGGACGATAGCCGTGCGGCCCCGCGGTGGCAACCCGCTTGCTCCAAACGCAGGGGCTCGTCCATGCTCTCCGCCGTGACCTTCGTCCCCGCGCCGCCCCGGCGACTCGCGCCCGCTCCCGCCCTCGCACCGGCGCGTCGCGCTTCGCGGCTCGGGTCGTCGGCGATCGCGGTGGTCGTCGCGCTGACGGCGGAGGTCGCAACCGCCGCGCCCGCGGCGCCGGCACCTGGCCCTTCGGACAGCCCGCCGACGCCGGCGCCGACGGCCGGCTCGCCGGCACCGACGGCCGCGCCCGCGGCGGGCTCGTCGACGGCCGCAGCCACGGCCGGGTCCCCGATCGCGAAGTCCGCCTCCCCCGCGCCCGGCGACCCTGCGGCGCCGGCACCTGCTCCTTCGGACAGCTCTGCGAGGGCGGAGGGTCCGGAGGCTGACCCCGAGGACAGCTCGCGATCGGAGCGCAAGCTCGACGGCCCGGGCGACGCGGCGACGGTCGAGACGCCCGCCGAGGCCCCGCCGCCGGCGCGCCCGGCCAGCGAGAAGCCGCCGCGGGTCGACGGCACCTACGTCGGCGGCACGCTCGGGCCGGGCATCAGCTTCGCGCGGGTCAACGACTTCCCGACGCCCAACCCGTTCGTCGGCGGCGGCGCGACGCTGCGGGTCGGCGAGGTCATCTATCCGTGGCTGAGCATCGGCGTGGAGATCTCCGGCAACCTCGCCTACCGCAGCGCCGACCCGCGCCAGCGCCTGCTGCAGGGCGCGTTCCTGGTCGACTTCGGGTTCTATCCGGGGGCGAAGAAGCAGATCCCGCTGTCGCTGCGGGCCGGCTTCGGCGCCGGCGGCGGGGCGGTCCGCGAGGCTCGCCGGACGGACCGCTCGGGCTTCGGCGGGGCGGTGTTCACCGCCGCGGTCCGCTACGAGTTCTTCCCCGGGGCCGCGAAGCGCCGGCCCACCCGCGGCGGCGGCTTTTCGCTCGGCCCCGAGCTCGGCTGGATCGGCTTCATGCCGGCGGCCAAGGGCCGGCCCATGTCGCACACCGTGTACCTCGGGCTGTACGTCGGCTTCTACTTCGGCTCGTGAGCGCGGGGCCTGGCGCTCCAGACATGTCGACAGGGACATGCTCCCAGGCACATGCCCGTTCGGGCATGCCCCTGCAGACAGCTCAGGCGAACATCATCGCCGCGGCGACCAGGGCCAGCAGGGCGGCCATCCAGGTCAGGGTGTTGGCGTCGAGCGACGGGCCCTGGACGGGCAGGCGGTAGGTGACCGCGGCGCCGGTGTCGGCTTCGGCGGGCGGCGCGGGGGTCGGCATGGCCGCCAGCGCGAGCTTCACTTCGGCCGGTGGTTCGGCGCGGCGGGGGTCGACCTCGACGTGGACCAGGAGATCGCCGGGACGGCCGCCCGCGAGCGCCTCGCCCTGGCCGCGCAGGCGCACGACCCCGCCGGTGGGGAAGCCGAGCGGCAGCGACAGGCGCACGCGGTCGTCGCTGTCGAGCGAGGACACGGTGCGGCGCGCGTATCCGCCCTCGGCGGCGAGGTCGAGCGGCACGCGGACCTCGTAGGCGAACGGGAGGCCGAGGGCCCACGCCGGCACCGTGACGTCGGCGTGGAGGTCGCGTCCGCGGGGTCCGGGCGCCTCGGGTTCGAAGATGCTGCCGAGCTGCGTCACCGCGCGGCCACTATACCGCGCGCCCCGGCGCTTGCGCCACGCCCCGGGGTGGTGCCAAAACCGCGGGCATGGGCGAGGTCAACTTCGACGGGCTGATCGGACCGACCTACAACGATGGGCTCGCCGCCGGCGTCGCGCCGAGCCAGCGCGCCGGCTCGACCACCAACCCGAAAGCGGCGGCGCTCGCCGGCCTGGCGAAGATCCGTCTGGCGCGCTCGCTCGGGCTCGTGCAGGCGGTGTTGCCGCCGCAGCCGCGCCCCAACGTCGACTGGCTGCGGCGGCTCGGCTTCACCGGCGACGACGAGCGGGTCCTGCGCTCGGCCGGCGAGGGCGACGGCATGTGGCTGCGCCTGTGCAGCAACCCGTCGTCGATGTGGGCCGCCAACGCGGCGACCGTGGCGCCGAGCAGCGACACGCGCGACGGCCGCGTCCACATCGCCGTCGCCAACCTGCAGCACATGCTGCACCGCGCCCAAGAGCCCGAGGTCACCCACGCGGTGCTGTCGGCGATCTTCCGCGACGAGGCGCGCTTCGCCGTCCACGCGCCGCTGCCGGCGGTCCACCAGCTCGGCGACGAGGGGGCGGCCAACACCTTGCGGCTGCAGGTCGGCGGGCGGCCGGCGGTCCACGTGTTCGCGTGGGGCCGCGGGGCGTACGTGCGGCACGCCGCGTCGCGCTTCCCGGCGCGGCAGACGATCGAGGCCTCGCAGGCGCAGGTGCGGCTGCTGCAGCTCGACCCGGCGCGCGTGCTGTTCCCGCAGCAGCACCCCGACGGCCTCGACGGCGGCGCTTCGCACACCGACATCCTGGCGGTCGCGCACGGCTCCCTGTTGCTGATCCACGAGCTCGCGCTGCGCGACGTCGGCAGCGTGCTGACCGAGCTGCGGCGGCGGCTCGGCTCGGCCCTGCAGGTCGCGCTGGCCCGCAACGCCGACCTCCCGCTGCAGGACGCGGTGGCCACCAGCGTGTTCGGCGGCCAGTTCTTCACCTGTCCCGACGGACAGCTCGGTCTGTTGGTCGCCGCCGAGACGCGCGAGAACGCGGCGGCGCGCGGCTACCTCGACCGCCTGGTGGCCGACGGGCACGTGGCCCAGATCCGCGAGGTCGACCTGCGCCCGGCGCTGCGCCACGGCGGCGGCCCGGCGTCGCTGCGGCTGCGCGTCAGCCTCGACGAGCGCGAGGCCGCGGCGCTGGGCGGACGCGTGATCGTCGACGACGCCCTCGAGGCCGCGCTGGTCGCATGGGTCGAGAAGCACTACCGCGACCGCCTCACGCCCGAGGACCTGGCCGACCCGCAGCTGCTGCGCGAGGTCCGGACCGCCCTCGACGCGCTGACGCAGCTGTTGGAGCTCGGCTCGGTCTACGCGTTCCAGCGCTGACCGCGGCGAAGCGCCGGGCCGCGAGCGGCGCGAGCGGCTCCTGGAGGAGCGGCCGAGCGTGCGTGACGTGAGCTGCGGCGAGGCGCCCGCGCGCAGGTCCGCGGCGTGGGACATGGGCTAGATTGATGGGACCATGACGTCCCCTTCTCCGCAGAGCTGTACGCTGGCCGATCTGCTGGAGCAGCGCCGTGAGACGATCATCGAGCGCTGGACCGAGCGCATGCGGGCCGGCAACCTGGTCGACGACCGGCTCAGCACGCCGACCCTGCGCAACTCCCTGCCGGAGTTCCTCGACCAGGTGGCGGCCGCGCTGCGCCGTCAGCCGCAGGCAGCGCCGTGCGGCGAGGTCGCGCGCGAGCACGGGCGCCAGCGCTACCGCGTCGGCTTCGACCTGCGCACCGTGGTGATCGAGTACGACATGCTCCGCGAGGTCCTGTTCGACACCATCGAGGAGTCGGGCCGCCCGCTGCAGATCGCCGAGATACGGGCGCTGTGCGCCGTGTTCGCCGGCGGCATCGCCGAGGCGGTCGACCAGTTCTCGCGCGACCGCGACAGCGACATGCAAGCCGGTGCGGCCGAGCGCGAGCGGGCGAGCGAGTTCGAGCGGCAGCTGATCGCCATCGTCTCGCACGACCTGCGCAGCCCGCTGGCGGCGATCCTGATCGCGGCCGAGGCCGTGGCGCGGCGCGGCGCGCCCGACGACAAGACTGCGCGGCTGCTGTTGCGGATCCAGACCGGCGCGCACCGGGCCACGCGGCTCATCAACGACCTGCTCGACTACAGCCACGAGCGCAAGTCGGGCCGGATCCCCGTGCGGCCGCAGGACGTGTCGCTGCGGCTGCTCGTGCGCGAGGCGATCGACGAGGCGGCGACCATGTTCCCCGAGCGCATCATCGAGTACGCGTGCGAGGACCCGATCCTGGCCCGCGTCGATCCGGACCGGATCGCCCAGGTGCTGTCGAACCTGCTGACCAACGCGCTCAAGTACAGCCCGACGAGCACCGTGGTGCGGGTGACGACGCGGGTGAGCGCCGAGGCCGAAGCGGTGACGATCGAGGTGCACAACTGGGGCCCGCCGATCCCGCCCGAGCGGCGCGGCTCGCTCTTCGAGCCGTTCCAGGGCGACCCGTCGCTGCGCGCGCGCGCCTCGCTGGGGCTCGGGCTCCACATCTCGCGCCAGATCGTGCTCGCCCACGGCGGCACCATCGACGTCTGCTCGAACGCGGAGGACGGCACCACCTTCACCTGCACGCTGCCGCGGCAGCCGCACGCGGTGCCGATCCCGGTGACCGCGTAGCGCCGGCGGCGGGCGGCTCGGGTATCCTGGCCGGCATGTCGAGCGCAGTCGCGTCGCCCAGCGAGCCCGAGCCGTCCCCGTCGTGGCTGAAGCCGCGGCCGCCGATCGTCAGCGGCGAGGACTACGTCGCCAGCCTGCGCGGTCGCGGCCTGCGGGTGTTCTTGCTCGGCGAGCGCGTGGCCGAGCCGGTCGACCACCCGATCTTGCGCCCGTCGATCAACGCGGTCGCGCGCACCTACGACCTCGCGCTCGAGCGGCCCGAGCTGGCGACCGCGGTGGTGGGCGAGACCGGCCAGCGGGTCAACCGCTTCCTCCACGTCACCGAGTCGGCGGCCGATGTGGTGCAGCAGAACAAGATGCAGCGGCGGCTCGGCCAGCTGACCGGGACCTGCTTCCAGCGCTGCGTCGGCATGGACGCGATCAACGCGCTGTTCACCACGACCTGGCTCATCGACCAGGCGCGCCAGACGCCCTACCACGGCCGCCTGCGCGCGTTCGTGCGGGCGATGCAGCGCCAGAACCTGGTGGTCGGCGGGGCGATGACCGACGTGAAGGGCGACCGCGGCAAGGCGCCGCACGAGCAGAGTGACCCCGACATGTTCGTGCGGGTGGTCCGGCGCGAGCCGGGCGGGGTGGTGATCCGCGGGGCCAAGGCGCACCAGACCGGCTGCATCAACTCGCACTGGATCGTGGTGATGCCGACGATGCGGCTCGGGCCGCGCGACCGCGACCACGCGATCGTGTGCGCGGTGCCGGTCGACCACCCGGGCCTGACCTTCGTGGTCGGGCGGCAGTCGTGCGACACGCGGGCGCTCGAGGGCGGCGCGATCGACGTCGGCAACGCCCGCTACGGCGGCCAGGAGGCGCTCATCATCCTCGACGACGTGTTCGTGCCCGACGAGCTGATCTTCATGGACGGCGAGTTCGAGTTCGCGGCCGACCTGGTCGAGCGGTTCACGGCGTATCACCGCCGCAGCTACGTGTGCAAGGCGGGCGTCGGCGACGTGCTGATCGGCGCGGCGGCGCTGATCGCCGACTACAACGGGGTGCCGCAGGTCTCGCACGTGCGCGACAAGCTGGTCGAGATGGCCCACCTCAACGAGACGATCTACGGCGCCGGGATCGCGGCCTCGCACGAGTCGAACGCCACGCCGGCGGGCAACTGGCAGAACGACCCGATGCTCGCCAACGTGTGCAAGCACAACGTGACTCGCTTCCCCTACGAGATGGCCCGCCTGGCCCAGGACCTCGCCGGCGGGCTGCTGGCGACCCTGCCGTCGGAGCACGACTTCGCCGACCCCGAGGTCGGGCCGCTCCTCAAAAAATATCTGCGCGGGCGCGACGGCGTGTCGGTCGAGGCGCGGGCGCGGGCGCTGCGGCTGATCGAGAACCTGACTCTGGGCCGCAACGCCGTCGGCTACCTGACCGAGTCGATGCACGGCGCCGGCTCGCCGCAGGCGCAGCGGATCCAGATCGCCCGGCAGATGCAGGTCGAGGACAAGAAGGCGCTGGCCCGCGCGCTCGCGGGCATCACCGACGAGGTCGAGGGCGGCGATCGGGACATGTCGTAAAGGGCATGCTCGATTCGGCATGTCGCCAGGACATGCTCGACAGGGCATGTCTCTCGGATCAGACGAAGGCCGCCTCTTTCCAGCGACTCAGCCCGGCTTGACGCCCGGCTGCGACGCTTGCAGCGACCACTCGAAGTTGTCGAGCAGCACCAGCGAGTCGTACCAGGGGTCGCCGGTGTCCCACAGGACGAACCGGATCTCCATCGTCTCGCCCGGCTTGACGTTGCCGGACATCTTGAGCCAGCCGGTGCCGCCGCCGACCTGGTTGTTGGTGCCGCAGAAGCCGGGGTCGTCCTTGAAGTGCGGCAGGGGGTTCAGGGTGTGGAAGCCGGTGCCGGCGAGCTCGTCTTTGTCGGTGCAGCTGTCGTAGGTGCCGACCGGCGGGGCTGCACAGCTGATCTGGCCGTTCTTGCACTGCGTGAACAGGCCGGGCGCGCCCTTGAGGATGTTGACCCCGAGTGGGAACAGCTGGTCCATCTGGTTCTTGTAGATGGCGACGTTCTTGTCGGCCGGGTTGCCGGCGCCCTTGCCGTCGACCAGCGTCAGGAAGAAGTCGTTGTACGGGCCGCACACCCACTCGGGGTACTCGCTCGAGAAGAAGTACACGTTGGCGCTGAACGACTGCGCGTTGGTGGGCACGCGGATCCGCAGCTTCAGCTGGATCGTGTCCTGGCCGGTCGCGCCGCCGCCGGGCTCGGGGCAGCCGGGCGCGTTGGGGAAGTTGTTGCCGTTGGCGGCCAGCCAGTCGGCGGGCACGGCCGCGGGCGTGGCCAGCTCGGTGCCGCCCTGGAAGGGGGAGAAGGCCGGCTTCTTGTCGTGGGCGTCGGCGGCGGCGCCGGTCGACAGGACTGCCAGGCGGTGGTTCTTCTGCGGGACGATGACGCTGCCGAAGCCGGAGCGGATCGATCGCGCCGCGGTGGCCGGGTCGCCGGCGCCGTCGGAGCGGGTGAAGGCGCCGGAGATCACGCCCCAGGTGCGCTCGGCGAGCGGCGGTGATTCGGTCGTGAACTGGCACAGGTCCATCGCCTTGGCGTAGGCCAGGGGGTCGCTCGCGTCGCTGGCGAGGCCGTCGTCGCAGGCCGGCAGGACGTTGTCGGCCCCGCCGTCGCAGTCGTCGTCGACGGCGTTGCCCATGACCTCGAAGGCGCCAGGGTTGACGAGGTCGGGGTTGCTGCAGTCGGGCCCGAGCTCGTCGCAGCAGTCGCCGCCGCACACGGTCCAGCCGTCGCCGTCGGCGTCGGGGTTCTCGTCGACCTCGCCGTCGCAGTCGTCGTCGAGGGCGTTGTCGCAGACGTCGGCGAGCGCCGGCAGGACCTCGCCCTCGCACGGGCCGAAGCCGGTGCCGTCCGGGTTGCAGGTGCGCTGGCCGGGCTTGCAGGCGCCGACGCCGGCGGTGTTCGGCGGGCCGCCGTAGCAGTCCTCGACCGCGTTGGGGGTGCACTGGCAACTGCCTGATTTCTCGCAGCCGTTGGCGGGGTCGCCGTCGCAGTCCTGCCAGCCGTCGTCGCAGGCGCCGAGGCCACACTGTCCCATCGAGCAGGTCGCGGCGGCGTGGAACGGGAGCGGGCACGGATCGCAGCCGCCGCAGTGGGCCGGGTCGGCGAGCGGGTCGACGCAGGCCTCGGCGCAGCAGGCGAGGCCGCCGGTGCACGCCTGGGTGTCGCTGCAGCCGGCCACGCAGGCGCCGTCCTGGCACACGCTGCCGGGGGCGCAGCCGGCGTCGGCGGTGCAGCCCTTGCAGGTGTGGTCGGCCAGGTCGCAGGTGCTCGGCGCGGTGCAGTCGCCGTCGTCGTCACAGCCAGTCTGGCACGCGCCGCCGAAGCAATACTGTCCTTCGGGACAGTCGGGTATGCAGCCGCCCACCGTCGGCGCGGCCGGCATCGAGGTCGCGTCGTCGGTGTCGATGCCGCCGTCGGTCGTGGTCGGCCCGGGCGACGGCGCGGCGGTCTCGACGGTGGTGACCCCGGTGAAGCCGGGCGTCGTGGCGACGTCGGTCGCGGTGGTGGCGGGGCGGTCGTCGTTGCAGGCGGACGACGACAGGGCGGCGAGGGCGGCAGCGATAGAGGCAAGGCCCGGAGGACGACGAGAACGCATGTCCGGCAAGATGGGACCCTTGCCCGCAGGCGCGGCGGGAAGGGCCTCCTGACCGGCGAATTCGCGGCAAGAAGCAAGAGGGCCGCGCGACGGTGCGCGCGGCCCTCGAGCTGCGGGTCGACCGCCGCGCGGCGTCGCTCAGCCGGCGTCGCAGTAGTACTCGACGTCGGCCGCGCCGGCGATCTTGAGATCGGCGCAGGCGGTGCCGCACAGCTCGAGCGCCGTGTACGGCATCGGCTCGATGTAGCGCCAGCCGCTCTCGTTGGCGCAGTCGGCGATCATCGGGATCTCGGTGTTGCCGAGCTTGACGATCGTCTTGTCGGGGAACGCCGGCGGCGACTCGAGCGGGATGATGCAGCTCTGCGCGTCCTGGACGATGGCGTTGAGCGCGTCGCTGAGCTCGATCGCGTTCTTGGCGCTGTAGAACTTCTCGTCGCCCGCCTTGGCCGTGCCGCCGAGGGTGGCCAGCTCGTTGAGCTTCTCGTACGGGTTGATGGTGTTGGGGTTGCCGTCCTGGATGTTCGGGTTCGGCGCGTTGTCGATGGCGATGCCGATGACGTAGGTCGGGATGCTGTCGACCGTGAACGCGTCGCCGACGATCGGGGCCAGGTTGGCGTCGTAGACCTCGAACAGCTCGGTGAGGTTGGGGGCCGTGGTGCTGCAGTTGGCGGCGCCGTCGGTGACGAGCATGACGATGCGCGGCACGGCCGGGTCGAGCGACTTGAGGTGGTCGAGCGCGGCGGTCATGCCGAGCGCGGTCGGGGTGCCGCCGGCGATCGTCATGTTGCTCTGGGCCGGCAGGACCGGGATGATAGCGTCCTTGTTGAGCTCGGCGACCGGCACCTCGACGGTGTCGTTGACGAGGCAGGCCGTCATCTTGTACTCGCCGAGCGCGTTCTTCGACGGGAACAGGTTCATGCCGAAGTTGAACTTGTCGTTGAAGTCGGTCAGCACCTGGTTGACGACCCCGTAGAGGCTGTACCAGCGGGTCACGTCGGGCGTGGCGGGGTCGGCGTCGGCGTCCCACTTCTGCAGCATCGAGCCCGACTTGTCGAGCACGAGCATGGTGTTCGGCTTGACCGGCTGGACGGTGACCGAGATCTCCTGACAGGGCGTGTCGCCGGTGGTGCCCATCGTCGTCAGGGTCGTCGAGGTCTGCGGCTCGGTGGTCGGACCCGCGGTGGTGTCGACCGGCTCGGTGGTGCTGGTCGGGCCGGTGGTCTCGGTGGTGGTCGGCGTCGTGGTCGACTCGGTGGCGGTGCCGGTGCCGTCGGTGGTCGTCGGCGCGGTCGTGTCGGTCTCGGTGCCGGTGGTGGTGCTCGTCGTCGTCGTCAGCGGCGGCAACGTCGTCGTCATCATGGTGCCGGTCGCGCCCTGCGTGTCATTGCCGTTGTCGCCGCAGCCGCTCACGAGCCCGAAGGAAGCCAAAAACAGAACACCCGAAAAACGTCGCATCACACCACTCTCCCGCGCGAAAACGGAGGTTAAGGTCGACGGCGACTATAACTCAGGGCGACTGTCCGTGTCCGTCTGTTTTTGCGACGTCGTCGTCGGCGCTCGACGCGGGAGACGGGCCGCTTTTGTCGACAGAGGTGTGATCGTGGACGATGCTCCAGCCGCGAGCGTCGCGCCGGAACACCAACGTGAAGACACCCGCGCCGGCAGCTTCGGTCTGCGTCAGGCGCCAGCGACCGAGGACCACCGCGGCGTCACGGCTGAGCCCGCGAACGTCGACGATCTCGAACTCGAGGTGGCCCATCGTCTCGGCCCCGCGCGCGCCATAGCGCTCGAGATAGCGGGCCCGCGCCGCCGCGTAGCCGCGCCGGATCGCGCCGCCCGAGGTGAACACCAGCGCCTCCGACAGCTCGTAGGCGCGCAAGAAACCCTCGAGGTCGCCGTGGTTCCAGGCCGCGGCCTGCTCGCGGAGCACGCCCTCGACCGCGCGGCGATCCTTGCCGGTGAAGCTGCACCCGCCCATGAACAGGCAGAACAGGCAGAACAGGCAGAGCAGGCCGAGCAGGAGGACGAGCCGCGGGGCGAGGCGACAGGCCCGCGAGGCCGCGGCCCGCCCCGGCTCGCGAGGCCGACTCACGGGCCCGCCGGGACCGCCTCGAAATGCCCCTGGACCGGCCTGAGCGGCGTCAGGGCGCGAGATGTGCTCCGCGTCACACCTTCGGGCGCCCGGCGCGGTCAAAAAACCTGGATAAGTTGCCCAGAGCAGAGCCCGAGTATAGCTCAGGGCGGTCCGCCGATGCCCGAATCTCTCCCGCAACGGATCTTTTCCCGCATCGCAACCTTGAGCCTGAGCCGTCCGCGGCTGGTGCTGACGGTCGCTGGGTTGTTGGTGGTCGCCTCGGCGGTGACGCTGCCGCAGCTGCGGGTGTCGACGTCGCGCTACGGGCTGGTGTCGGACGACAACCCCGACCAGGCGCGGATGCTGCGGTTCTTCGAGCGCTTCGGCAACCCGGACGCGCCGGTGGTGGTGGTCTCGGGCGAGCGCCCGGAGGACAGTCGCGCGGTCGTCGACCGGCTGATCGCTGGCTTCGAAGCGGTGCCGGAGCTGCGCGGCCGCGTGCTCGGCCGCGTCGGTCCGAGCGAGGTCGCCGAGGTGCTGCTCCTACAGCGTCCCGAGATCCTGTCTCAAGTGACAGGTAACCTGCCACCCGACGTGGCGCTCGCGCCGCTGGTCGAGGGCGGTCTGCCGGCGTGGTTCGGGGCGATCGAGGGTCAGCTGCAGGCCGGGCTCGACGGCGAGGCCGCGCCGCAAGATCCCGCGCGCGCGGCCGAGGGCCTCAAGCAGCTCGGCGGGATGGCGAGCACCTTCGACCGCTACATCGCCGGCGAAGATCTCATGCGCGCGGCGATGCAGGCCCAGGCCGGCGAGGCGCCGGCGCGCGGCCGCGACGAGGCCGGCTACATCCAGACGGTCGACGGCAAGTACCACGTCGTCAGCGTGTTCCCCGAGTTCTCCGGCAACGAGGTCAGCGACTTCGCGCCGCTGATCAAGCAGATCCACGAGATCCGCGACGAGGCGCTCGCGGCCGGCCCGCCCGGCGTCCGCGCGGAGATCACCGGCCTGCCGGAGCTCGCCAGCGAGGAGCAGAAGCTCGTCAGCCGCGGCCTGTTCCAGTCGAGCTTGTGGTCGGGCCTGGCGATCCTGGTGCTGTGCCTGGTGATGCTGCGCTCGCTGCGGCAGACGGTGCTGAGCCTGGTGCCGCTGCTGGCAGGGCTCGCGCTCACGCTCGGCGCGGTCTACTGGATCTACGGCTACCTCAACCTGATCACCTCGAGCTTCGTGTCGACGCTGCTCGGGCTCGGCATCGACTTCGGCGTGCACATGATGCACCGCTTCAACGAGCAGCGGCGCGCCGGCTCGTCGGTGGCGGCGGCGATCCGCGAGGCGTTGATGCACACCGGTCCGCCGATCCTGGTCGGCGCGCTGGTGACGGTGCTGGCGTTCCTCACCACGCTGGGCTCCGACTTCACCGCTTACGCCGAGCTCGGGGTCATCACCGCGGTGGGCCTGCTGTTCGTGGTGCTGGCGACGCTGTTCGTGCTGCCGTCGCTGGTGATCCTGGCCGGCAAGACGGGGCTCGCGGCGGTCAAGAAGGAGCCGCCGATGGTCCACTTGCTGGGCGGCTTCGTCGCGCGCACGCGGGTGTTCATCGTCGTGCTGGCGGTGCTGGCCGCCGTGGGCGGCGGCTGGGGGCTGTCGCGGATCGCCTTCAACGGCCGCTACTTCGACTTCCTGCCGCGCAACAGCGAGGGCGTGCACGCGCTCGAGGCGCTCGAGGGCGACCCGCTGATGAGCCCGGTCTACGCCAACGTGGCCGCCGACGACGTCGAGTCGGCGCGGGCCAAGGCCGACGCGCTGCGGGCCCTGCCCGAGGTCGCGGGGGTGCAGACGGCCACCGACCTGCTGCCGCCGCTCGACCCGCAGCGGCTGGCGCAGCTCAAGGCGATCGAGAAGCTCGGGCCGCTGCCCGACTTCGCCAAGCTGGCCGCGCGCAAGACCACGCCGGAGGAGCTGCTGCCGAAGATCAAGGCGATCGTCGACGCGCTCGACGAGGTCCGGTTCGCGCTGCAGCAGGGCGGTCAGCCGACCGAGGCCGTCGACCAGGCGCAGGCCAGCTTCCGCGCGCTGCGCGAGCGGCTCGAGAAGGCCGGTCCGGCCGAGCGCGAGCGGCTGGCCGCTGCCGAGCCGCAGGTGGCCGACCTGCTCGGCCGCGCCTGGACCACCGCCAAGAACGTGGCCGACCGCGGCAGCTACGCCCCGAGCGACCTGCCGCAGCTGTTCCGCACCCGCTTCGTCGCCCGCGACGGCGGCGGCCTGGCGATGTTCGTGGTCCCTGCGGTGTCGCCGTGGGACTCGGCGTCGGCGGAGCACTTCCGCCAGGCAGTCACATCGATCTCGCCGGACGCCTCGGGCCTGGCGATCAACATCGAGCTGCACTCGTCGATGATCGTGGCCGGCTTCCGTCGCGCCGCGCTGTGGGCGGCGCTGCTGATCCTCGTGGTCGTCACCCTCGACCTCCGCTCGCTCCGCGACGGCGCGCTCGCGCTGATCCCCACGGTGCTCGGGTGGCTGTGGATGCTCGGCCTGATGGCCGCCGTCGGCCGCACGTTCGACGTCGCCAACATCGTGTCGCTGCCGCTCGTCATCGGCATCGGCACCGCGTTCGGCGTCCACCTCATGCACCGTTGCCAGGAGAGCGAGCAGCACAACAGCCACGCCCGCCTCGACGACCTGATCCGCGGCACCGGCAGCGCGGTGGTGCTGTCGGCGCTCACGACCATCGCCAGCTTCGCGTCGTTGACCCTCAGCGACTACGGCGGCATGAAGAGCTTCGGCTCCGTCATGGTCATGGGCATCGCCAGCTGCCTGGTCGCCAGCCTGCTGGTGCTGCCGGCGCTGCTGCTGATGCTCGGCCGGGTCCGCGCCCACTGAGCGCCGGGCCGGCGCGTCGATAGGTCTCAGGGACATGTTCCCTGAGACATGTCCAATCGGCCCGGTGCCGGGCCGCGGCGGCCGCTCAGAGGTGGCGGGTCTCGGCCGGCGGCGCTTGCCAGTTGTTGTTGGCGCCGTCGGCGTACATCACCGGCGCGTCGGCCAGGGCGGTCCAGTCGACGTCGTCGAGGCAGGCGAGGTTGACCGTGACGAAGTCGCCGCCGAGCACGTCGAGGTGGCCGCGGCCGAACGGGCGCACGCCGCAGCGGCGGCAGAACAGGTGGTGCATGCTCTGCGAGCCGAACTGGTAGTCCGACAGCGCCCCCTCGCCCTTGAGCAGGCGGAAGGCCTCGGGCTTGACGATGGCGCCCCAGGCGCGGGTCTTGGTGCACATCGAGCAGTTGCACTTGCCGCTGCCGGCGGCGACGTCGATGTCGGCCTCGAACTGCACGTCCTGGCAGTGACAGCTCCCCTTGTACGTTTTCGCGCTCATGCGCCTGCGATACCTCCGGGGCGCTGCGGCTGTCAATCGCGCAGCCGGGAGGCGCACGCGACCGATGGAGGTCCGGGCGACCGGCCTCGCCGCGGCGGAACGGCGAACGGCCGGCTCTGACGAGCGCACGAGCTCGTGGCGTCACGAGCTTCTGGCGGAAGAGACATGTCCTCGAGGACATGTCGTGTCGATCGCGGATGCGAGATCTGGCCCACGCCGGGTGAGGTGTGGGGACCCGGGTCGGCCCCACGTGAGGTCGCCAGGCCGGGCGAGCTCGGGGGAGCTCCGACGGCTCGCGTAAAGCCCGTTCGGTGCGCATGCATGGACTCTTGCCCCAGCGCCAGCGGCCTCGTCCGTGGCCCGTCCGCCGCGCGAGAGTGGGCACGGGCCCCGGAGTTCACTATGCTTCGCGGGTGCCGATCCATGTACATGGCGGGTCCGTCCTGCTCGCCCGGCTGGCCGAGGCCGGCGTCCCGGGCGAGCGTCTCGAGTGGTCGGAGGTGCTGTGCGGGGGTCCCGTCCCGGCCGAGGTCGACGACGCGGCGTTTTGCCAGATCCGCGCCGACTGGTTGGCCGAGCACACCGGCGACCCGGCCGCGGCGCCGCAGATCGCCGTCCGCCTGCGCGCGCAGGACGAGGCGCTGGCGGCCGCGGCGACGCGGGACGAGCTGGTCTTGTGGGCAGGTAACGAGTGGTTCTGCCAGGCGATCGCGCTGGCCCTGATCGCGCGGCTCGGTCCGGCCGGGGCCCGGCTGTCGTGGGCCACGGCCGAGGACGCTCCGGACCGCCCGGGCTGCAGCGTCAGCGAGCTCGGCGAGGCGGGCCTGCGGCAGGCGTTCGCCGCCCGCGAGCCGGTGGACCCGGCGACGATCGGGCTGGCGGTGCGAGCCTGGGACGCCTACCGCGCGCCGACGCCGATGCGGCTGCAGGCGCTGGTCGACGACCCGGCGGCGTTCGTCGCCTGGCCGGCGCTGCGCGACGCGCTGGCGCTGCACCTGGCTGAATGGCCAGGTCGTGAGGACGGCCTGGCCCGCACCGAGCGGCAGCTGCTGGCCGCCCTGGCCGAGGGCCCCGCCGACCTGGGCGCGCTGCTGAGGGCCTGCGGCCGCGCCGAGGCCCGCCCGTGGCTGACGGACCTGCTGGTGCTGGTGCGCCTGCGTCGGCTGGCCGAAGGCGAGGCCCCGCTGGTGCGCCTGAGCGGCGCCTCCCCGGCCGAGATGACCGCCGAGATCACCGAGGCAGGTCAGGCGGTGCACGCCGGCCGCACGCGCTGGCTCACCCCGGCGCGCTGGCTCGGCGGGGCCTTGCTCGACGCCGCGACCCCGTGGTGCTGGGACGGCGAGCGCGGCCGGGTGGTCCAGTGGGCATGAGCTGAAGGACATGTCCTGTGGGACATGTGAATGGGGCCGTCACACCGGCTCGACGGCGTCCCTCGCGGTCGAAACGGAGGGGCAGGTTCCCAGGACATGACCTTTGAGAAACGTCGCCGAGGTGCAGGTCACGTCGACCCGGCCCCCTGGCGCGCTGGGGCCACTCGTGGCCGCCGGGACGGGGGAGCCGCCGGACATGACCCATGGGCCATGTTGCTGAGACTCGCGCCTCGGAGCCCGAGTGGTCGCGCTCCCCTCGCGGAGGCCGCGAGGCGGAGCGTCGGGACATGGCCTCGCAGACATGCCCGTTCGGACATGCCCGTTCGACCATGCAAGCCCGCTAGAACGAAGAGCCCGGCTGCATCAGGAACTCGCACTCCTCGGCGGTGCTCTCGCGCCCGAGGACCGCGTTGCGGTGGGGGAAGCGGCCGAAGCGGGCGATGACGTCGCGGTGGCGGACGGCGTAGTCGAGCCACATGGGGGTCTCGTCGAGGGCGCGCATCAGCTCGACGCAGCGCTCCTGGTCGGCGAGCTCCTCGCTGTGCTCGAGCGGCAGGTAGAGGAACAGCCGCTCCTCCTGGGTGAGGTCGTGCTCGTGGCCGGCGTCGAGCGCGGCGTTGGCGACCTCGCGGGCCTTGGCATCGGACGCGAAGGCCTCGGGCGTGCCGCGGAACATGTTGCGCGGGAACTGATCGAGCAGGATGACGAGGGCCAGCGCGCCCCGCGACGTCGCGCCCCAGCCGTCGAGGGCGCCGCTGGCAGCGCGGGCGTGCAGCTCGCCGAAGGTGCTGCGGATCTCGCGGTCGAGCTCGTCGGAGCGGACGAACCACTTCGGCCGGACCCGCGGCGAGAACCAGAAGTCGAGGACGGCGTCAGGAGTGCTCATACGCTGGTGAATTTGTGCGGGGACCGAGCGACGGGCAATGCCCGGCGGGGCTCGCGGCGACAAGAATTTTTACCAGGCAGCGACCCCAGCCGTTCGGCGGCCGCGAAGATCCGGGGCCTCCGGAGCCGCGGGGCCCCAGCGGCCCGCGCTCGTCCTGGGGGCCGCGGGCGACGGGCAGGAATTCCTCGTCAGCCGGCGAACAACAGCGCGACGCCGGCGACCGCGACCACGGCCCCGAGCAACCCGCGCAAGCCGACCCGCTCGCCCTCGAGCCGCGCCGCCAGCGGGATGATGAAGATCGGCGAGGTGCTGAGCAGGCTGGCGGCGACCCCGGCCGAGGTCCGCTGCAGCGCGAACAGGGCCAGCGAGACGCCGAGGAAGGGGCCGAGCAGGGCGCCGACGGTGGCGTAGCCGAGCGCGCCGCGGTCGCCCAGGGCGGCCCGCAGCCGCGGCCCCGCCGAGGCCGCCAGCACCAGGGCGACGAAGCACGCCAGACCGACGAGCATCCGGATCTGCGCGCCCGCCAGCGGCTCGTAGCCGACCATCCCGCGCTTGCTCAGCACCAGCCCCACGGCCTGCCCGAGCGCGCCCCCCAGGCCGAGCAAGATCCCCCGCAACCTCGGGGCGGCCGGCCCCGGGGTCGCGGCGGCAGGTGTCCTTTCAGACAGGACCCAAGCGACACCCGCGAGGGTGATCGCCATGCCGAGCAACGACAGCGGCGTGAGTCGCTGGCCGAGCACGGCGAAGTCGACCACCGCGGTCAGCGGCGGCGCGAGCGCCATGATCAGCAGCGTGAGCCGCGGACCGATTTCGATGAAGGCCCGGAACTGACACAGGTCGCCGAGGAAGTAGCCGACGAAGCCCGACAGCCCCAGCCACCACCACTGCTCCGCGGTCGCGTCGGTCGGCAAGGCCCGCCCGCGCAGCGCGAGGCCGGCGATCACCGCGAACAGCAGCGCCAGCGCCAGCCGGATGACGTTGAGCGGGAGGCTGCCGATCCGCCGCCCCGCGCGGGTGAAGGCGAGCGAGCCGAGCGCCCAGCACACGGCCGTGCCGAGCGCCGCGAGCTCGCCGAGGTGGTCCGTCACCGCGGCGAGTCTACGCGAGCAGGTGTCGTCGGCGAAGCCGGGCTGGCAGGCGCGTCGCGGCCGAGAGTCGCGAGCGCGTCGGTCGAGCGCGCCGCGGCTCGCACGGGCGACCTCCTCGTTTTCGCGGATCGAGCTCCGCGATGGTGTGCTGCGCGACGCCGATCGCCCTCGCGCCAGGTCGACGGAGCACGACCGCGGTGGTCAGGCCAGCCCGCGCTGCTGGCGGGCCCACGTCTCGAAGCTCATGAGGGAGAGGCCGAAGGAGCGGGCAATTTCGGGGCGTGCCAGCACCGGGGCCACGTTCATGTACATCAGGCCCCCCGCCACGGCGGGGTGCAGGCCGGCTGCGACGGCCTCCTCGACCGTGCCCGACTGCACCACGTAGTCCTTGCCGTCGAGGCGCGCCAGGATCTCGACGATCTGGGGCAGCGTGAGCAGGTCGCCCGCGAGTTGCAGCGTGACCCCGGCGAACCTGGCCGGGTCGAGGATGGCCGCCGCGGACGCCTTGCCGACATCCTCCGGGGCGATAAGCCCCATGGGCAGGTCGGGCCGGAACACGGTGACCAGCCGGCGCCCTTCGGCGAACCCGGCGGGGTCGAGCATGACGTGGTCCATGAAGGTGGCGGGCAGGATGATGGTCCAGTGCTCGAAGCCTGCGTGGCGCACGAGCTCGCAGGTGGCGAACTTGTTCTCCCAGTACTCCTCGCGCTCCTTCCAGCGACCCTCGGCCCAGCCCTCGACGTTGCGGTGGTCGCCGACGCCTGAGGTCGCGGTGTGCACGAACGTCTCCACGCCCTCGGCGAGCGCGGCCTCGACGAGGTTCTTCCCCTGCTGGCGCTCCTTGCTGAAGTCGACGCCGGTCGCGGAGAGGATCGGCGACTGCATCGAGAACACCGCGCGAGCCCCGGCGCAGGCCGCGCGTAGCGACGCGGGGTCGTCGAGGTCGCCCACGACCACCTCGGCGCCGGCAGCCGCGAGGGCCCTGGCGCCCGGCGCACCCGGGTTGCGCACCATCACGCGCACCGAGGTACTGCCTTCGGCCAGCAGCGCCCGGGCGGTGGCGCCGCCCTGGCGCCCCGTGGCCGCAGTGACGAGAACGGGCTTGTTGCTGCTCATGCTATGCTCCTTTTCACAAGTGGGGTTGCCCACCGTTTATGCCTCGCAAGCAAAATATGGGGGCCAACCCCGTTTGTCGAGGACTTAATCGAGGAGAAAAACGCCCATGGAGCGCGTGAAAAAGCTGCGAGCCGACGGGCAACGCAACCGGGAGCGGATCGTCGCGGCCGCCGCGGAGCTGGTCGGCAGGGATGGCGCGCAGGCGTCGCTCGAGGAGGTCGCGCAGCGGGCGGGGGTCGGCTCGGCGACGCTGCACCGGCACTTCGCGTCGCGGCAAGCGCTGCTCGAGGCGGTCTTCCGGGCCGGCGTCGCGCAGCTGTGCGAGCGGGCAGCAGCGCTGCCGGGCGCGGACCCCAGCGCCGAGCTGGCCGCCTGGCTCGAAGAAGTGACGGTGTACGCCGCCACCCATCGCGGGCTCGCCACTGCGCTGCTGGCCGGCCCCGATGGTCTCTCGCCCGAAGAGGTCTGCTGCACCGACATGCTGCTCGGCGTGCTCGACGTCCTGGTGGCGCGGGCGTCGTCCGTGGGCGCGCTTCAAGCCGGCGCCACGACGAAGGACCTGATGGTCCTGGCGAACGCGGTGGCCGTCGCCACCGAGAACGATCCGGCCGGCGCGAGCCGGTTGCTGCGCCTCGCGCTCGCCGGGATCCGGCCTCCAGTCAAGACCGAGGCGCAGACCTGTGACTCGTCGAAGACCGGCTCGCAGGCGTAGCCACGAGCGCATCGGTCGAGCGCGTCGCGGCTCGTACGGACGATGAGGGCCTGCTCGCTCGGCGCGGAGCGAGCTCCGCGATGCAAGCAGTGTCCGGCTCGGCGAGTCGCGGTGCGCGAGCCATGGCGCTGCGGAGTTGCCTGTACACTTCGAGGATGACGAGCCTGCCGGCCGCCCGCGAACCGGGTCACGAGGGCGCATGATGGAGGACGGCACGAACGCAGCGCCGCCGTGGCGCCGACGAGGTCGGGGGCGACTGCACCGCGAGCTCGGCCGTCACCATTTCTCGGTCGACCTCACGCTCGAGGCGGGGCCCGCCGAGCGCCACACCTTCGAGGTCGACCTCGAGGAGGCAGCCGGCGGCTGGGATGCGACGTACGCCGCGACCATCGACGCGGCGGTCCGCTTCGCGGAGGAAAAGGCGCGGTCTCGCCTTCATCGCACAGACTTGGACCCGCTCCACGTATGCGTGAAAAAACTGGTAGTGACGCGCTTCGCCACGACGGCGCCGCTGGTGTTCTACGCGACGCTGCTGGCCCTCGAAGAGGCGCTGGAGATCGAGATCCCCGACGTCAAGCTCGACTGGCGGACGCTGGAACTGCGGCTGAAATTCAGCAACGGCAAACAGGCGGGGTCATAGCGACGAGAAATTTTGACTTCTCATGAGGGGGCAAGTCAAAAAGAGCTTGTCCGAGCGGGCAGCTCTGTTCTGCGCAAATGTTTAAAGATGATGACAGTCTTGCTTGAGCCCGAGCAGGCGAGGGCTTCTCCAGGAAAAGGCGGCGAGACCGCGGCCGCGGATCCTTCACGCAGGGCCGCATCGGCGGCCGTTGCTGGCACAACGACAGATCGAGCAATTTCGTTGGGGTGCGCAAGGAAATAGAGTTGGTCGATGGGAATCGCTCGTTCGGCACGCAACGATATAGACGCGAGCGGTGCTGCGAGAGCGCGCCAACCGAGTAGCATCCTCGCTGCGAGGCCCGTTCGCGCCAGGGCGGGTCGCGCCTCGGCGGCCTTGCGTGCCGGCGGGCGCGGCGCTGCCTCGCGCGGCGAGCACTCGCGGCCCGCGAGCACAGGCGACGCGCGAGCACAGGCGACGCGCGAGCAATCGCGGCCCGCGAGCGCAGGCGACGCGGTTCATTGACGACGTCGACGGCGACTGGCGGACGCTGGAGTTCAGCAGCAGCGAGCAGGCCCAGTTCAGCAGCGGACCTGGCGTGCGAAACTGAGAGCGAGCAATGCCCTCAGGGCAAGTCGAAATGATCTGCTTCGCGCGGGCGGTTCTGGCATGCGCAATCTTTTGAAGGCGATGACAGTCTTGTTGGTGCCTGAGTCCAGGACGGCATCTCCGGGAGGAGGGCGGCGAGGCCGACGCCGCTGATCCTTCACGCTGGGCCGCATCGGCGGTCTTTGCTGCGCGAGGGACAGAACGAGCGATCTTCTTCGAATACGCAATGATATAAACGAGGGCGCCATGGAACGCTAGTTCGCGATGCAACGATATAGAAGCGGTCGTTGCTGCGAGAGCGCGCCAACCGGGTAGCGCCCTTGTTCGAGGGCCAGTACGTGCACCCGCGATGTCGCGTCTCGCCCTCGTCGCCGACTTACACGGCGAGCTGCCACACGGCAGCACTCGCGGCGTGGCCTCGTTCGCCAGCGCTCGCGGCTCGGCTTCGTTCAACAGTGCTCGCAGCGAGGGTGTGGCTGGCAGTTCGGGGGTACACCGACGAGCGCGTCGTCGACCTCGACGCCTGGGAGCATGGGCGGGGCGTCCTCGTCAACGTCGTCGACATCAACGTACTCGACGAGCGCGGCGGTAGCAGCGGCGCGCCGCCCTACTTCGAGACGCGGCACCGGTGAACAACGAGAAGATATCCTCATCATCTCCGCGAGCTCGACCGAGTGCCCGAGGAGCAGCGCCTCGACGGTGAGGAGCGTTCGAGCTGCACGTTCCGTGACGGACGTGACGGGCTCGTCGCTCGTATGAGCGTGTTCGACTGCTCGCACTTTCCCGACCCCCGCGACCACGAGGGTACGTTCCGCAGCAAAGCGGCAAGGCGCTGGCCCTCGCTGCGGACAAGGGCGTATCACGCAACCTCATGAGCGGTCGGGGATCCAGCCGCATGCAGCAGCGCGCGGATCGATGGCGCCGATCGGCGCCCCGCGTACGGCCTGACTGCGCCGTCGTGTGAGCTCAACCTGCGAGGCCGGTCTCCCATCTGCGATCGCGGCGCCGGTTTCGCCGAGCGTGTCGAGCACCCAAGTTAGCACTCGCTTGCCGACATGCTTTTCTCTTGCTGCTCGGAGGAGTGCAGGCCGGCCGGGGCTTGGCGAGCGGCGACTCGAGCATGAGGTCCCCCGAAATCGCCGCCAGTCGTGTTTTTCCTTGTTAGTCTGAACATCGAACGGACCGTCGAAGCTTCCGAACGATGTGTCGAGCGTGAGGCGGCCAGCAATCGCTTGCGGATTTATTTTCGCTTGCTAATCAGAACATCGTGCGAGCCGCCGGAGTCTGCCGATCGCCGCGTGGGGCGCCGAAGCGGCCGCAAATCACTCGCAGTCGTATTTTTCGTTGCTACTCAGAACCTTGATCTGAACGTCGCAACTTGCCGAATGCTTCGGCGAGCATGAGAGCGCCAGCAAGTGTTTGCAATCGCCTTTGTCCTTGCTACTCGTTCTCCCTGACCGCCGAGGCCTGCTCGCTCGCTCTCATTTGCGCAAAGCAATTTTATAAAATGGCGCCTGAATTGCGCAGAGTCGCGTCAAACGAGTAGCGCTGGTGGGGGGCGCTCGGTAGGGTTCGCGCGATGTCGCGCATCGCCGGCCTCGTTGCCACGCTCTACTTTGTTGGCTGCCACACCGCCGTGCCCGAGGCCATGCCGTTCGGGAGTGCGAGCAGCGAGGTCGAGACGACGAGCATGACGACCTCGACCTCGTCGAGCACGGCGACGACCACGACCACGACCACGACGACGACCTCGAGCTCCGGTGACGTGCCGACGTCGACGTCGACGAGTGAACCAGTGGTGAGCAGCAGCAGCGGCAGCACCCCGCCGGATTTCGGCGACGTCGCACCGGAAGGCTGCCAGGGGAAGATCGACATCATCTTTGCGATCTCCAGCGAATATCCCATGCACGAGTATCAGTCGCGGCTGCTCACCGCGTTCCCCGAGTTCGCGCAGGCGCTCGAGGAGGAGCTCGGCGCGTTCGACCTGCACATCCTCGTGACGGACTCGTCGCACGCGTGGGGGATGGGCAGCTGCTCGCAATGCAAGGACCCCGACGACTGCGACCCCGACGGGGAGCCGAGCCTCTGCGGCGCGAAGCTGGACGCCTGCGACACGACGATGGGGGCGGGAGAGACCTTCCCCTGCGGGATGGGCTCGTCGGGCCGTCGCTGTCAACTTGCGGAGGGGCGGCGCTACATCACCAACGAAGACGAGGACCTCGTCGGCACCTTGACCTGCCTCGCCCGTGTCGGCTACGGCGTGGCGAGCCCGCAGACCTTCGATGCGATCCTCGCCGCGCTCGATCATCCCCTGATCCCGTCGGGCGTGACCTTCAACGGTCCGGGCGACTGCAACGAAGGGTTCTTGCGCGACGACGCGCTGCTGTTGCTCGTCATCATCCAGAACACTTACGAACACTGGTCGCTGGGCGGACCCTATCAGTGGCGAAAAGCGCTCTACGCCGTGAAGGGCGGCGACGAGGACGCCGTGGTCGCCCTGGCCATCACCACGGACAACGACATCTCGCCCAACCTGTGCTCTCCCGGTGAACCGGCAGGGGCCACCAATCGCATGCGGCTCTTCATGGAAGAGCAGCTCAAGCACGGCACGATGGCGTCGATCTGCGCGCCAGCGTACGGGTCCTTCTTCCAGGAGGTCGCGGCTCAGCTCGCGCCTCTGTGCGATCAGTTCATCCCGCGTTGAGCCACCCCGGTAGCGACCGCTCGTCATGGATGATGGACCCGCAGCCAGGCAGAGGTCTCGCGCTGACCAGCCACTGCGCAGAAACCTCGATGATCGCACGCGGCGGCCAGCAGGCTGGTGGCGACGAACTCCGAATTGAAGAGGAACGGATCGTCGCTGAAGCGGAACCCGAGCACGGCCGCTCCAGTAGGAGTACTGGCGGCAGCGGTGAACTTCCCCTCGAGATCGCATGCGAGCGCCTGGAAACTCGTGCCGGGGAGTAGGTCGACGCGTCGCTTCGTGCTGCCGTCGCCTGCGGCGTCGAGCCACCGCACTGCCGGGTTCTTCAGCCCTGGAGCCTGGACCCATCCGCTCGCCACGAGTTCTTTTCCACAGCCCGTGACGGCGACCAGGGCGTCCTCGACGGCGTCGAGCCCGCTCGATGTCCATGTGTTGACGAGGTCCAGATCGAGGTCGTACTGGGCCGAGAAGGCGCGCGTACGCTTGGTGTCGTTATTGTCGAAGACGTCACGTTCACCGACCACGACGAGCCGGGCCAGCTCGTCGGACCAGGCGATCGCGCGAGGGTGAATGTCGAACATGTTGAACTCATCGTACCAATCGTCGCCCGGCAGCGGAGCAGCCAGCGGCTTGGCCCCGAGGATGGTCCCGTCGCTGTCGAACCCCTCGACGAAGCCGTCGTAATGCGGGTCTTTGGGGTCCTGGCTGACCTGCGTCTCGCCGACCACGAAGAAGCCTTCGGGGCTGGCGGTGATGCCGTTGTAGACCCGGCCTTTGGCCTGGCCGAGCTGTTCCCACTCGAGCGAGCCCTCGGGCGAGAGCACTGCGATGTAGGACAGACGGTCGGGGAAGGTGCCGACGTTGGCGGCGATGGCGGTGCGACCGTCGGCGTCGATCGCCAGGCCGACGGCCTGCGAGGGCCCCGGGAGGGTCTTGTCAGTCCACTGGGAGATCTTCCACGGAGAGCCGAACTGCGGCTTGCACGAGTCGGGATCGAGCCGCCACACCGCGGCCTCGGTTGGCCACCCGAGCGTGCCGGCCAGCACGAGGGCGTCGCCATAGACGACGCCCGCAAACCAGCCGTCGTCGGCTTCTTCCTCGAACACGCACCGAGGGTCTCCCGTCTCGGGCAACTCCACCTTCAGGGTGGCCGTTGCGATGTCCGTCTGGTCCTCGTCGTCCTTGGCGGTCAGCTCGAGCTGGTAGATGCCGTCGGACTTGGCCTTGGAGGTGGCAGTGAAGAACCACTCGAATTTCGCCGGAGCGCCGACCGGGACGTCGACGCCGTTGACCCTCAGCTCCAGCTGGGTGACGTTCTCGCTGAAGGACACGATCGCGTGGGCCGTGCCGGCCTCGTTCAGCATGTCGGGCTCGATCTCGAAATGAAAGATCTCCGGCGGCTGGTTCTCCGGCTCGCCGGTGGTCATGCTCCACGGATCGCCGGAGCCCGGGGTGGCGGGGAGTGGATCGTGGGTGGTCGCCGGCATGCCGCTCGCCGCGCTCGCGTCGACGCCGGTGCTGGTCGCCCAGGACGACGCGCCGCGGCTGTCGCTGTCCTTGGGGAACAGCGCCGTCGCGTGGCCCTCCACGTCCGTGTAGCAAGCGACGGTCACGAGGGAGAGGAGAAGTGTTCTTCGGGACATGTCCTCGGCTCCGCACGCGCCGCGCAAGAAGATGATACCGACGGAGCGGCCGCGCACGAACCACGGCAACTGCCGAGTCCTCGTCGGGACGGCGGGCGCCGACCCGTCAGAGAATCGAAGGCGGCGGCGAAGTTGACGCCCCGCGGCACGAGCTCAGTCGTTGCCTACGCAACGAAATAAATGTTCTGAAACTGTGCGCGAAGTCGCGCAAAACGCGTCGCATGGGCTCCTGGAGGCCAGTAGCCTGGCGCGCGATGTCGCGCGCCTCCCGCTGCGCTGACATGTTTTACATTCTTGGCTGCAACGCTGCGTCGCCCGCCGAGTCGACAGTGTTCAGCAGCGCGGGCGCCAAGGTGACCGCGGATGGGCTGCCGACGGTGACCTCGAGCGCGACGTGGTCGTCGTCGACGACCACCGGCATGCGCGACATGTCGACGGCCGGTGACGCGCCGACTTCGGCGTACGCCGGCGAGGCCGCGCCCGCTGCAGGGCCGGCCTCGTCGACGCGCAGCACGTGTACATGCAGCGAGTGAGGCTGAATCTGCGCCGTCTCGAGTCACTCGGGCAATTCGGGCCGCCTTCTTCGGAAGCGCCGTTCGCTCGCACCGAGCCCAATGGCATAGACCAGGATGATGCCGATGCCCCAGAATGGGCCCGAGGAAAATACGACAAGAGCGCCGAGTGACAGCTCCAGGGCGAGCCGTATCGCTCCTCCGGCGCTCCCAAAATGGTGGCGGAAGAAGGCTTGTTGAAATTCCTCGGTAGCGCAGAAGCCAAGAGGTTGATCGGGGCCAGCCTGAACCAAGGCCACGGACTGGGTAGGTTCGGACTGGGCGGGTAACCGGGGTGGTCGTCGCTGGACAAGGTCGCGCGTGAACCGCTCGATCATGCCAGCGACAGGAAGTAGCAGCAAACTATACACCCATATTTGCCACGCCGAGAAGCTGAACCAGCTGTCCAAGAACATGAGCGAGATGAAAGCCAAGGCCATCGCCCCAAGCCCCAGCGGGGTCCGAATCGCCACGTTCCAGAATTCGCGGGTGGGCCAGAAACCCAGGTACTGGGCGGGGAAGGGCCGCTTCCCGTAGATTGAGAGCTGCATGTGCCCCTCAACTCCTTGTTCTTCCCGTTCTGGGCTTTGTCACACTTGTTCTTCACAAGGCCCCGGCGGCGAGCGCGGTCGCGGCGGCCGCCCTGAGCGGCCCGTGAGACAGCATCGACGGGTGATGGGTGCGGGCCGCGCGATGGCGGCGAGGTTGCCGCCCTCCGTTGGTTCGAGGCCGGTCGTTGCTCAAGCAAGGAAATAAATTTGAGTTGCGCCTAGGGACGCGCAAAGAGGTAGCACGGGCCGTTGGGGGTCGGTAGCGTGGCGCCCGATGTCGCGCATCACCAGTCTTGCCGTCGTTCTCTACCTCGTTGGCTGCAACGCTCTGCCGTTCGCAGAGACGACGGCCTTCGGCAGCGGGGGCGCCGAGGGGACCACGGGCGGGCCGTCGACTGTGTCCACGGACGCGAACACGAGCACGACGACGGCGGCGCCGACGACGACCTCGGCGCGGTCGAGATGTCGACGACCAGCGATGCGTCGACTTCGGGGTCGAGCGAGCCCGTCCTGAGCAGCAGTAGTGGCGGAATCTTGCCTGATTTCGGGGATGTGGCGCCGATCGGCTGCCAGGGCAAGGTGGACATCATCTTTGCGATCTCTGCCGAGTTCACGATGGAATTCGCCCAGCCGCGGCTGCTTGCGGCATTCCCCGAATTTGTGCAGGCACTCGAGGAGGAACTCAGCGGCTTCGATCTGCACGTCCTTGTGACCGATTCGTCGTTTTGGTGGTCGATGGACGATTGCTCCTTGTGCCAGGATGCCGCCGACTGCGATCCGAACGGCATGCCGGACCTGTGCGGAGCGACCATCGACGAATGCGACTTCACGCTGGGCGCTGGCGAGACGTTCAGCAGCGAGATCGGCTCCTCAGGTCGCCGCTGCAAGCTCGCGGGCGGTCATCGCTACATCACCCGCGAGGAGCCCGACCTTCCCGCCGCGTTCGATTGTCTCGCCCGTGTCGGCTGGGGCGGGGCAAGCCCGCTGCCGTTCGACTCGATCCTCGCGGCTCTCGACCACCCTCTAATCGAGACGGGCGTTGTACTGAACGGCCCCGGCGGCTGCAACGAAGGGTTTTTGCGTGACGACGCGCTGCTCCTGGTGGTGGTCATTCAAGACATGTACGACCAACTCTCTCTTGGGGGCCCTTACCAGTGGACCAAAGCGCTATATGCGGTCAAGGGAGGCGACGAGGACGCCGTGTTCGCCCTCGTCATCACGACCGACGTGGACCTCGCGCCGAGCCTCTGTTTTCCCGGGGAGCCTCCGGTGGACGCCAAAAACCGCCTCCGGCTGTTCGGGGAGAATTATCTCAAGCACGGCAAGGTGGAGTCGATCTGCGCGCCGTCCTACGGCAAGTTTTTCAAAGAGACGGCGGCACAGGTAGCTGCGCTGTGCGATCAGTTCATTCCGCAGTAGAGCCGGTGCTTCGTCGGCGTGAGATCGCGTCACGGGTGATGCTCGCGGCCCCGGGGGCGAGGTTGCCGCCCCCGGGGCCGCGAAGCCGGTCGTTGCTCAAGCAACGAAATAAAATTTTTGAGTTGCGCCTAAGGACGCGCAAAGGGGTAGCACGGGCCGTTGGGGGTCGGTAGCTTGGTGCGCGATGTCGCGCATCACGGGTCTTGCCGTCATTTTCTACCTCGTTGGCTGCCACGCTCTGCCGCTCGCCGAGACGACGCCCTTCGGCAGCGGGGGCGGCGAGGGGACCACGAGCGGGCCGTCGACTGTGTCCACGGACGCAAACACGAGCACGACGACGGCAGCGCCGACGACGACCTCGGGCGCGGTCGAGATGTCGACCAGCGATGCGTCGATTTCGGGGTCGAGCGAGCCCGTCCTGAGCAGCAGTAGTGGCGGAATCTTGCCTGATTTCGGGGATGTGGCGCCGATCGGCTGCCAGGGCAAGGTGGACATCATCTTTGCGATCTCTGCCGATCACACGATGGAATTCGCCCAGCCGCGGCTGCTGGCGGCGTTCCCTGCGTTCGCGCAGGCGCTCGAGGAGGACCTCGGCGGGTTCGATCTGCATGTTCTCGTCACGGATTCGTCGGAGTGGTGGGCCATGAAGGATTGCTCCTTGTGTCAGGATTCGGCTGACTGCGATCCCAATGGCATGCCGGATCTGTGCGGGGCGACCGTCGACGAGTGCGATTCCACAATGGGCGCCGGCGAGAACTTCCCCGTCGGAATCGGTTCTTCCAACCGCCGCTGCAAGCTCGCGGGGGGCCACCGCTACATCACCCGCGATGAGCCCGACCTTCCCGCTGCGTTCGACTGCCTCGCCCGGGTCGGCTGGGGCGGGGCCACTCCGGCTCCCTTCAACTCGATCCTCGCGGCCGTCGATCATCCCTTGATCGAGACAGGCGTTGAACTGAACGGCCCCGGCGGCTGCAACGAGGGGTTTTTGCGCGACGACGCGCTGCTCCTGTTGGTGGTCATTCGGGATACCTTCGATCAGGAGTCGCTCGGAGGCCCTTATCAGTGGACGAAGGCCCTCTATGCGGTCAAGGGGGGCGACGAGGATGCCGTATTCGCCCTCGTCATCACCTCCGACGTCGAGCTTTCGCCGAGCTTGTGCTTTCCAGGCGAACCCCCGTTAGCCGCGACAAACCGCCTCCGGCTGTTCGGGGAGGATTACATCAAGCACGGTAAGGTCGAATCGATCTGCGCGCCCTCTTACGGTGTCTTTTTTAAAGAGACAGCGGCGCAGGTGGCCGCGCTGTGCGACCAGTTCATCCCGGAGTAGCGCTGGTAGCGGTAGGGGCGCTTCACGGGTGATGCACGCGCACCCACGCGTGATTGCCCAGAAGGCCGGCTGCCGCGCAGAAGCCACGGGAATCGCAATCGACGGCCGCCAATGTGGCCTGCGGAAACAAGTGATTGAACAGGAAGGGATCGTCGCTGCTTTTGAAGTTGACGGCGTAGGCGTCGGTATCGGTCGTCGCCACTGCCGATATTTTCTGCTCGCGATCACAGGCCACGGCCCGCATGGATGCGTCGGCCAGGTTGTCGATTCGGCGCTTGTCGCCGTTGCCGAGGGGATCGAGCCAGCGAGTTGCCGTGGTGCTGCTGTTCGGTCCGGAGCTCACCCAGCCGGCAGCCACTGGTTTTCCGCTGCAAGTGGCGACCGCAAGGAGTCCGTCCTCGTCGCCGTCGAGACCGCTCGAGGTCCAGGCACCGACTAGGGCGCCGTTCGCCGTGTAGCGCGCCGAGAAGGCCCGCGTCCACTTGAAAATGATGTTTTCTCTGACCAGACGTTCGCCGACGACGAGCAGCGTCTGACTCTCCTCCTGCCACTTGAGTGCGCGTGGATGCTCGGCGAGGTCGTTGTTGTTGTCCGCGAAGTCATCGCCCGGCAGCGGTGCTGCGAGAATTCGCGACCAGACCTTCGTGCCTGCGGCGTCGAAGCTCTCGACGAGCCCGTCGTAGGTCGGAGGATTATTATTGTCATTGGGATTGACATGCACCTCACCCACCACCACGAAGCGATTCGGCGCGGCAGTGACCCCGCTGTACGTCTGCCCCATCGGGCCGACGTACTCCCACTCGAGCGCGCCCTCGGGCGACAGCACCGCCAGGTAGGGCCGGCGTGACAGGCCCGCGCCGATGTTGGCGGCGATCACCATGCGGCCCTCGGCGTCGAGCGCCAGGCCCACGGCCTCCGAGGTCGTTGGCATCGGCTGCGGGCTCCACTGCGAGAGCTGCCACGGGTAGCCGGCTTGCGGCTGGCACGAGTCCGGGTCGAGGCGCCACACCGTGGCCTGGTACGACGGATTGGCCAGCGCGCCGACGACGACCAGCGCATCTTCAGAATAGACCGCGGCGGTAAGGCGGCCTGCGCCGACGTCTTCGGTGAATGTGCAGCGCTCGGCCCCTGTGTCCGGCATCGTGACCCACAGCATCGCAGTCGCGCTGGCGGTGAGGCCCTCGCTGTCGCGGGCGACGAGCTCGAGCGTGTACGTGCCCTCGGACGCGGCTTTCGAGGTGGCCGCGAAGCTCCACTCGAACTCGGCCGGCGGCCCGGCCCATACCTCCTCGCCGTCGACGCGCAGCTGCAGCGACACCACGTCGTCGCTGACGACGGCGTGCACCTCCGCGGTGCCGGCCTCGTGCAGCGTGTCGGGCTCGACCGTGAAGCTGGAGATCTCCGGAGGCTGGGCCGCGGGACCCTCGGACGTGGACGAGCCGGTGACGAGGTCGGTGGTGCCCGGCCACGTGGTTCCCGTCACGGTCTGCGGCGGCTCGCCGGTGGTCGTGGTCGTGCCCGTGCTCGTCGCTGCCGACGAGCCGGCTTCGCTGTCGGTCTCGTGGGGGAATCGATCCGAGCCGTCGGCCCACGACTGCGCGAAGCAGGCGGCGGCGGCGAGCGGGAGCACGAGTGTACTTCGGGACATGTGCGCGGTGCTCCGATCAGAACGCCCCGCTGAAGATGACACCGGCGGTCTCGCCGCGCACGTACGGGCTCACTCGGGTCCGCCGCTTCGCCTTCGCGAACATCGGGATCCCGACGGCCAGGGTCATCACGGCGGCGACCCCGAAGCCCAGCCCGAGCCACCGCGTCTGGTCCGCGATGCCGAACACCCGCAGGAACTCGTCCTTCTCCTCGAAGGTCATCAGGCGGTGCTCGACGATCGCCTGCGACGTGATCGACCGGGCCTGGTCGAGGTACACGCCCGACACCACGAGCGTGCCGATCATGAGCGCAGCGAGGCCTCCGCCGGCGCCGAGCAGACCTCGGCCGGTGCTGAGGCGCTCCTTGTCGTCGCGCTCGGGGACCGGCGATCGCGGCGGCTTCGTCGGGCGCGGCGCCTCGGCTTCGGACGGCGACGCGGGCGGGGGAGTCGCCGCGGCTTGCGGCGGGGCTTCGGCGGGCGAGCCGGACTTTTCACACTTATCGGCCTCGACCGCGCGGCGGCGGCGCTCGAGCGCCGAGTTGCGCGGCAGGGTCGGGTCCGCGAAGTAAGCGTCGAGCAGCGCCTTGGCCCTGCACCGGGTGTCGGTGCGGCCTTCGTCGATCCACACGCCTGCCGCCATGGCGGCCGCCAGGCGGCGGTCCTCTGGCGCGACGGACGCGGCGGCTGCGATCGGTGCGGCGAGCTCGGCGGCTTCGAGCCGGCGGTCGGCGGCGTATTCGGTGCAAGCCGGCACTAAAACTTCGGGACAGGTGCTGGGGGCTCCGACCAGCGTGAAGAACAACATGTGCGTGTACATCGTCTTACCGTCGCAGGGCCTGGTCTCGTCTCGTATACCAAGAACTTGCAGCGCCGGGGAAACATGTGCGTGTACATCGTCTTGAAGGCGCTTGGCTCACGCCCCCTCGTATACCGCAGACCTGCGGTCGTGCTATGAGACGCCATGGTCAGGCCGGATCCGAAGGCGCTCGTGGGACGCACCTTGGGCGGCGTCTACCGCATCAAGCGGCACGTCGCGGCCGGTGGCTTCGCCGACCTGTACGAGGGCTGGCACGAGGTGCTCGAGACGCCGGTCGCGGTCAAGGTGCGGCGGATGGTCGGGGCGGACGGCGACCCGGAGGACTTCGCTCGCAACGACGACTATTGCTTCGCCCACTTCAAGACCGAGGCGATCCTCGGCTTTCGGCTGCGCGACCCTCATGTGGTGCGCGTGCTCGACTTCCGCCTCGAGGCCAAGGTCGAGTACCTGGTGATGGAGTGGCTCGACGGCAAGAGCCTGCAGGGGCTCGCCGACGGGCGGCCGATGTACTGGCGGCGGGCGGTCGAGCTGATGGCGAAGGCGGCCGACGCGGTGGCGAGCCTGCACGCGGCGGGGTGGTTTCACCGCGACATCAAGCCCGACAACTTCATGGTGCTCGGCGGCGGCGACGACGACGAGCGGGTCGTGCTCATCGATCTCGGGCTGGTGCGTCAGCGGCCGCTGGCGGCGCCGATCGTGTCGCAGCTCGCCGAGCCCACGGCGTGGATCGCCCACACGCCCGGTTATTGCGCGCCCGAGGTCTACGCCCAGATCAAGGAAAAAAAGATCGAGACCTCGCCGTTCACCGAGGCCTCCGAAGTGTTCGCGCTCGGCGTGACGCTCTACAAATTGCTCACGGGCCGGATCCCCTGGGACGGTCACACCGCGCAGCAACAGCAGGCCGAGATCGCGGGCGGCTCGCCGCCGATCCCGCTGTCGCGGCTCGGCACGCACGTGCCGCCCGAGCTCGATCAACTGCTGCAGCGCGCCCTCGGCACCAATCCCGCGCGGCGGCCGAGCTCCGCGCAGGCGTTCGCCCGCGAGCTGCGGCGCGTCCAGGCGCCGTCGAAGTCGATGCCCGGGGTCGCGACTGCGCGGCCGCCCGCGGCCGACGTGGAGCGCGAGGCCGGCGAGGCGGCGCCGTGGATCGCCGCGCCGCCGGTGTCGCCCGCGAGCCCGCCGCGCTCGCGCTGGAGCCTGCTGCGATGGGCTCCGCTGGTGTTGTTGCTGGCGCTGGGCGGGTCGCTGTGGTGGCTCGTGCCTGCAGTGCCGGCGGCGCTGCAGATCGCCGAGGCGCCGCCGCCGAGCCCCGCGCCGTCGCCGGTGGTGGTGGTCGTGCCCGACGCGAAGCCGCCACCGCCGTCACCGCCGCCCGTGCCGGTCCGCCGCGCTCGACCCACTCTGGTCGATCAGCTGCGCCGCTGCCCGGCCGCGCCGTCGGGCAACGTGGCGTTCACCATCCGCGGCGGACGTCTGGGCGCCGTCGATTTCGAACCGCTGCGCGCCGACGACGAGTGGCATCAATGCGCCGCGAAGTGGGTCCGCGGTTCGAAGGACGGGCCGCTGGTCGTCCACCTGTGAGCGGCGATCGGCGCTGCGTACATTCGTCGCCGCGGTCGCATGAAAAAGTTGGTACTGCGACTCTCGGTGGGACAGTCGCACGTATGTCGGAGGACAGGGTTCGATTGCGCGTTCTCGCGCGCCGCCGGTGCACGAGCGTGCTCGGCGCGGGCGGAAAGCAGCGAACGGGCGTGAGTCGCCAAACGTTGTCTGCTGGCCCGCATTCGTGCATAAAGCAGCGGTCCGGGCGGCGGCGGCGGGCGCGAGTCCGCTTGCGAAGATACCGACCAGCCGGTATGTTTCCCGCCCCGTGTCGCTCGCCAACCAGCGCAAGAAAGAGCCGGATGTCGTGCGACAGAAGTTGCTCGATTGCGCTGCGCAGATTTTGGTCGACCGCGGCCTCGCCAACCTCACCGTGCAGGCGGTGGCCGACGCCGCGGGGGTGACGAAGGGCGGGCTGCTGCATCATTTCGCCAGCAAGCAGAGGCTGACCGAGGCGCTGTTCGCCGAGCAGCTGCGGAACCTCGACGGCGAGATCGACGCGGCCATGGCGGCGGATCCCGTCGCCCACGGACGATTCACGCGGGCATATGTCCGCAGCACCCTGCGCGTCGACAAGACCGGGCCCTGTCCGTGCGCGGCGCTCTCGGTCTCGACCCTGATCGACCCGGCGCTGCGGCAGGCGTGGGGCGACTGGTACAGGGAGCGCCTGCAACGTCACCGCGACACCGACGCCGATCCGGAGCTGCAACTCGTCCGCTACGCGGCCGACGGGGTGTGGCTGGAGGACCTGATGGCGCAGGACGGTGAACCCCCGATCGACCGCCAGACTCTCCTCACGCAAATGATCGACCTGACCCGAAAGCGGTAACGACGGAGCCTGCGGCGCTCCACGGCACCTGCGATCGTCCCCCACATTTCTACCAATGCGCGCTGCGCCTCGGACCCGGACGTCGTCCGGTCGGAGAGGTGCGAATGCGACGGGTCCTGAATCATGCAACCGTATCTCTCCTCCTCGTTCGTCCCTGGCCTGGCGCTGCTCGCCCTGCTCGTCGGGTGTGAGCCGTCGGCGACTCACGCGGCCCCCGCAAGCGAGCCGCCCGTCACCGAGGTGTCGACCGTGGTCGCCGCGACCCAGGCGGTCCCTCGCGTGCGCGAGCTGCCGGGGCGTGTCGCCTCCTCGCGCGTCGCCGAGGTCCGAGCGCGGATCTCCGGCATCGTCCTCGAGCGCGTGTTCGAGGAGGGCAGCTTCGTGCGCAAGGGCGACGTGTTGTTTCGCCTCGAGCCCACGCTCTACCGGGCGGAGCGCGACGCCCAGACGGCCGCGCTCGTGCGCGCCGAGGCGACACGCGATCAGGCGCAGCGCCACGCGAACCGCACGCTGACGCTGCTCGAGCGGCAGACCGTCAGCACTGCCCAGAACGACGTCGCCGACTCGGCGCTCAAGCAGGCCGAGGCGGACGTCGCGTCGGCGCGGGCGCGGGTGGCTCGCGCGCGCGTCGACCTCGATCACGCCACGGTGCGCGCGCCGATCAGCGGGCGGATCGGTCGCGCTCTGGTGACCGAGGGCGCGCTCGTCAACGAGGTCGCCGCCACCCACCTCGCCACCATTCAGCAGCTCGATCCGATCTACGTCGACTTCGTGCAGCCGGTCGACCTCGTCGACCCGAGCGAGCGCGACGGCGCGGCCAAGGTCGAGCTGGTGCGCGCCGACGGCAGCCTGTACGGCGAGGTCGGGCAGCTGCTGTTCACCGACGTCAGCGTCGACCCGGGCACCGCCCAGGTGACGACGCGCGCGTCGTTCCCCAACCCGGAGGGCGGCCTGCTGCCCGGGACCTACGTGCGCGTGCGGCTGGCCCGCGGGCGCGACGTCGAGGCGATCGTGGTGCCGCCGCAGGCGATCCAGCGCAGCAGCGCCGGCGAGGCGCAGGCGTACGTGGTCGACGACGCCGGCAAGATCGCGCTCAAACCACTGCGCACCGGGCCGCTCACCGAGCGCGGCTGGATCGTCGAGGAGGGCCTCGTCGCCGGCGACAACGTGGTCGTCGAGGGGTTCCAGAAGATCGGTCCGGGCGCCAGCGTGAAGGCCGTGCCCTGGGCCGCGCCGGCGCCGGCGTCGGCCACCGCGCAGCGCTGATTTTCATTCGCCCGAGGGGGCACCGTCATGATCCGCTTCTTCATCGATCGCCCGATCTTCGCCTGGGCCGTGTCGCTGTTCATCATGCTGGCGGGAGCGATCTCGCTGGTCTATCTGCCGATCTCGCAGTACCCGAGCGTGGCGCCGGTGACGGTCTCGGTGACCGCGATCTATCCCGGCGCGCCGCCCGAGCGGCTCTACGAGGGCGTCACGCGCATCCTCGAGGAGGAGCTCAACGGCATCCCGGGGGTGATGTACTTCGAGTCGACCAGCGACGCCTCGGGCACCGCGCAGATCATGGTGTCGTTCGCGCCCGGCTACGACCCGGCGAAGGCGACCGTGGCGGTGCAGAACCGGCTCAAGCGGGTCGAGGCGCGGCTGCCCCGGGTGGTGGCGCAGCAGGGCGTGCAGATCGAGGAGGCGACGACCGCCATCATGCAGTTCGTCACGGTGCGGGCGACCGACGGCAGCATGACGGAGGTCGAGCTCGGCGACCTCGCGGCCCGGCGGATCCTCGGCGAGCTGCGGCGCGTGCCCGGGGTCGGTCGCGCGACCCTGTTCTCGACCGAGAAGGCGCTGCGCGTGTGGATCGATCCGGTCCGCCTGGTCGGCTTCGGCCTCACCGCCGGCGACGTCACGGCCGCGATCGAGAGCCAGAACGCCCAGATCGCGTCGGGCACCGTCGGCGCGCCGCCGGCGGTCGACGGCCAGCGGATCGCCGCCAACGTGCTCGTCAAGGGCCAGCTCGGCACCGTCCAGGAGTTCGAGCAGATCGTCCTGCGCGCCAACACCGACGGCTCGCTGGTGCGCCTGCGCGACGTCGCCGACGTCGAGCTCGGCGGCCAGAGCTACCTGTTTCAGTCGCGCCTCGACGGCGTGCCCGCGGCCGGCATCGGCATCCAGCTCGCGCCCGGCGGCAACGCGCTGGCCACCGCCACCGGCGTTCACGAGAAGATCGCCGAGCTGATGCGGACGATGCCGGCGAACGTGGAGATCTCAGTCCCGTACGACACGACGCCGTTCGTCGAGGTCTCGATCCGCCAGGTCGTGGTCACCCTGCTCGAGGCGATGGGGCTGGTGTTCGCGGTGATGTTCCTGTTCCTGCAGGACTTCCGCTACACCATCATCCCGGCGATCGTGGTGCCGGTGGCGCTGCTCGGGACCTGCGCGGCGCTGCTGCTGGCCGGGTTCTCGATCAACGTCCTGACCATGTTCGGCATGGTGCTGGCGATCGGCATCCTCGTCGACGACGCGATCGTGGTGGTCGAGAACGTCGAGCGCATCATGGCCGAGGAGGGGCTCGGGCCGAAGGCGGCGACGCGCAAGGCGATGAGCCAGATCACCGGGGCGATCATCGGCATCACGGTGGTGCTGATCGCGGTGTTCCTGCCGATGGCGTTCTTCCCCGGCTCGGTCGGCGTGATCTACCGCCAGTTCGCGGTGTCGATGGCGACGTCGATCGCCTTCTCGGCGTTCCTCGCGTTGTCGCTGACACCGGCGCTGTGCGGCACGCTGCTGCGCCCGCACACCGCGGAGCACGGCCGCGCGCGCCGCGGGCCGTTCGCGTGGTTCAACCGCGGCTTCGAGGCCCTGACGATGGGCTACCGCGCCGGCGTGGGCGGGGTGCTGCGCCGGCCGGCGCGGTCCCTGGTGGTCTACGTGGCCCTGCTCGGCGCGCTGGCGTGGTGCTACCAGCGGCTGCCGTCGAGCTTCCTGCCGACCGAGGACCAGGGCTATCTGATCGTCGACGTGCAGACCCCGCCGGAGGCGTCGCAGGAGCGCACGCTCGACGTGATCGAGAAGATCGAGGCGCACTTCGCCAGCGATGCGGCGGTCGCCAGCGTCGCCACGATCGCGGGCTTCGGGTTCTCGGGCCAGGGTCAGAACGCGGCGCTCGCGTTCATCATGCTCGACGACTGGTCGCAGCGCGGGCCGGAGGACTCGGCCGACGCCGTGGGCAGGCGGGCCAACGCCGCGCTGGGCGGGATGGCCGACGCGATCGCGTTCGCCCTCGCGCCGCCGGCGATCGAGTCGCTCGGCAACTCGAGCGGCTTCAGCTTCCGCCTGCAGGACAAGGCGCAGCGCGGGCAGAAGGCGCTGGCGGCGGCCCGCGATCAGCTGCTCGCGGCGGCCTCGCAGAGCCCGGTGCTGGCCAACGTGTACGTCGAGGGTCTGCCGACGGCGCCGCAGATCGAGCTCCGGGTCGACCGCGACAAGGCGAACGCGCTCGGGGTCCAGTTCGGGGCGATCAACCAGACGCTGTCGACCAGCCTCGGCTCGGGCTACGTCAACGACTTCCCCAACCAGTCGCGGATGCAGCGGGTGATCGTCCAGGCGGACGCGGCCCGGCGCATGAAGGCGGAGGACCTGCTCGACCTGTTCGTGCGCAACAGCGAGGGCAAGATGGTGCCGATGCGCGCGTTCGCCGAGGTGGCGTGGACGATGGGGCCGTCGCAGGTGGCGAGCTTCAACGGCTACCAGACCATCAAGTTCAGCGGCATGGCGGCGCCGGGGCGCGCCAGCGGCGACGCGATGGCCGAGATGGAGCGCCTCGCGGGCCAGCTGCCGGAGGGCTTCGACCACGCATGGACCGGCCAGTCGCTGCAGGAGAAGCTGTCGGGCAGCCAGGCGGTCTATCTGCTGGCGCTGTCGCTGGTGTGCGTGTTCCTGTGCCTCGCGGCGCTGTACGAGAGCTGGTCGATCCCGCTGGCGGTGCTGCTCGTCATCCCCACCGGCGTGCTCGGCTCGGTCCTCGCCATCCTGTGGCGCGAGCTGCCCAACGACGTCTACTTCAAGGTCGGCCTCATCACGATCATCGGCCTGACCGCGAAGAACGCGATCCTCATCATCGAGGTCGCCAAGGAGCTGGTCGCAGAGGGCCGCTCGGTCCGCGCCGCGGCGGTCGAGGCCTGCCGGCTGCGCTTCCGCCCGATCGTCATGACCTCGCTGGCGTTCATCCTCGGCGTGGTGCCGCTGGCGATCGCCTCCGGCGCGAGCTCGAACAGCCAGCGGGCGATCGGCACCGGCGTGCTCGGCGGGATGCTCGCGGCCACGGTGCTGGCGATCTTCGCCACCCCGCTGTTCTTCGCGCTGATCGCCGCGGCCTCGCGCAAGAAGGCCGAGCCCGAGTAATCTTTCGGGACATGCCCGTTCGGACATGCCCGATGCGGCATGTCCGCGACGACATGTCCCTTCGGGCGCAGAAAGTCAGGCGCGGCCGAGCTGGTCGCGCAGCTCGCGGGCCCAGCGCTCGAGGTCGTGGAGGGTCGCCTCGGCGAGCTCGGGCGCGGGGGCGAGGGCGCGGAGGTGGTCGCCGAGCAGCTCGCGGGCGCGGCGGAGGCGGCTGCGGACGGTGCCCTCGGGCAGCTCCAGCGCGGCGGCGATGGCCGGGGCCGGGTAGCTCTCCCAGTAGAACAGCTCGACGACGATCTGCAGCTCGAGCGGCAGCGAGCGCAGGGCGTGATAAAGCAGCTGGAGGTGCTCGCGGCGGTCGACCAGGGCGCTGGGCGACTCGCCGAGATCGGCGACCGAGACCGTGTCGCCGTCGAAGATGCCGTCGCGGTACTGGTCGCGGAAGCGGCGGAGCAGCAGCTTGCGCGCGATCCCGAACAGGTAGGCGCGCACCGGCACGCCCTCGGGGAGGTGCTCGCTGCGCTCGACGAGGGCGAGGAAGGTGCGCTGCACGAGGTCCTCCACGCCGGTCTGGACCTTGCTGTAGAAGAAGCGCGCGATCGGCTCGAAGTGGCGGGAAAACAGGCGGCTGCCGGCGCGCTTGTCCCCGTCTCGCCAGGCGGCCACCAGCGCCTCGTCGGTCTCCACGCGGCGATGGTAGTCGGGCGCGCGGCGGGCGGCGAAAAAAAATCGTCACCGGGGGTGATCGATCGGCATCCTCGTGGAACGTCGCGGGCAAGAGCCTCCCCCATGACCGCGGCCGCCCTCGAACGCCTCAGCCCGAGCTCCGACACGTTGCAAGCCTCCGACGACGTCCTCCTGCACCCGCTCGAGCAGATCCGCCGCCAGGTCGCGGCGTCGCTGTTCGACGAGCCGCACGAGCCGAGCGCGATCGGCCGGTTCCAGGTGCTGCGGGTGGTCGGCGCCGGCGGGATGGGGGTGGTCTACGCGGCCCGCGATCCGCAGCTCGACCGCACAGTCGCGCTCAAGCTGCTGCGCCCCGGCCAGCTCGGGCCGCTGGCGCAGCAGCGGCTGCTGCGCGAGGCGCAGGCGATGGCGCGGCTGCAGCACCCGAACGTGCTCGCGGTGTTCGACGCCGGGATCCACGCCGGGCAGGTGTGGCTGGCGATGGAGTACGAGGGCGGCGGGACGCTCGGCGACTGGCTGCGGGCGGCGCCGCGGCGCTGGCAGGAGGTCGTCGAGGTGTTGACGCAGGCCGGGCGCGGGCTGGCGGCGGCGCACGCGGCGGGGCTCGTGCATCGCGACTTCAAGCCGGCCAACGTCCTCGTCGGCGGCGGGCGAATACGGATCTCCGACTTCGGCCTCGCGCGGCTCGGCGAGGACGCGGTCGCCGAGGCCGAGCGCACCGCCGACGAGCACGCGGCCGCGCTGGCCGAGCCGATGACGCGCACCGGCGCGGTGCTCGGCACGCCGGCGTACATGGCCCCCGAGCAGTTGATGGGCCTCCAGGCTACTGCGCGCAGCGACCAGTTCGCGTTCTGCGTGGTGCTGTTCGAGGCGCTGCACGGGCACCGGCCGTTCCGCGGCGAGACCCTGGCGCAGCTGTGCGAGGCGTTCGCGGGCAAGGAGCTGGTCAGGCCCACCCGGGCGCTGCCGCGGGCGCTGCAGGCGGTGCTGACGCGCGGGCTGCAGATCGATCCCGCGGCCCGCTACCCGTCGATGGACGCGCTGCTGGCCGCGCTGGCCCGCGCGAGCGCGTCGCGGGCGTGGCGGCCGGCGCTGATGGTCGCGGGGGTGGCTGTCTCTTCGGCCATGGCCTTCGGGGCCTATGTCTATTCTTCAAAGGAGCCGCCGACCTCGTCGGCGGCCGTCGTGACGGAGGAGCTGGGCTTCAAGTACAACGACCGCCCGGGCAAGGACATCGACGAGGTGTGGAACACGGAGCGGGCGCGGGCGCTGCGGTGGGCGCTGCCGCGGGCGCGCGACGAGGTCGACATGCTGGTGCTGGCGCTCGACGCCTACGCGGCGCGCTGGCTCGAGGTCTCGGCGAAGCCGTCTGCGACCAAGGATCAGTTCAACTGGACCAACACCTGCCTGGCCGACCGGCTCACCGCGCTCGACGATCTGGTGATCGCGGCGGGCGAGGGCGTGCGCGAGAGCGCGATGCTGGTCGGCAACGCCCACGAGTTCTTGCCCGACCTCGCCGACTGCGAGCAATCGTCGCAGTACAACACGCTCACCAGTCAGGGCTTCGCGCCGACGCGGAGGATGAGCTGGCGGGCGCGTCTGCTGATGGCGGGAGGTTTCGGGCCGCGGGCGCTGCACGCGGCGCGCTTGCCCGAGCTGGGCAAGGGGTTCGAGGCGCTGGGTTCGGCGCACCTGCTGGGCGACGCGCGCGTCAACGCGGAGATCGAGCTCGCCACCGCGCTGCTCGGCTTCCACGACCCGACGGACGAGCCGAACACGTACTCGTACACCGACCCGCGGACGGGCGAGCGCATCGTCCACAGCGAGCGTCAGCTGCCGCCGCGGGCGCGCACCCTCAAGCTGCTGCAGGGGATCGCGGAGAGGAGCGCGGCCGCCGGGTTCGCCGACGTCGCCGCGCGAGCCTGGGCCGCGACGGCCGAGCTGCTCGAGGCCGGCCCGCACAGCGAGCGCGCGCGAATGGCCGCGTGGGACGGCCTGCGCGCGGCGCTGGCCAAGTTGCCGGCGGAGCACCGGCTGCGGCGCCGGTTGGCCGCGGACCTGGCGATCTTCGCGGCCGCGCACGTGCGCCACGCGGTGCCCGCGGGCAGCTGCGTCGCCCCGGACGGCACTTTGCCGGCGTGCGAGGTCGTGCGCGGGGCGCTGGACGACTTCGCCACCGCGCTGCGCGGCGAGCTCGATCCATCACGGCGCGGGTGGCTGCGAAGGCAGCAGGCGGCGCTGCTCGAGTACGTCGGCGACGTCGCGGGCGCGGCGGCGCTGCGCCAGAAGGACGCCGGCGAGCTCGACGAGCGCAGCCCGCAGGAGCGCGGCTACCTCGACTTCTCGGTCGGCACGATCGTGCCGCACACGCCGGACACGGCCGAGAGCCTGCGCTGCACCTACGACCACAGCCGCTGCGAGATCGATCCGGCCGTCCTGAAGGGGGAGATCGATCCCGAGGCGCTGCTCGAGGGCAGCTGGTTCATGCCGGACCAGGAGGACGGCCAGCTCGTCGGCTTCCGGGTGATGGTCGCCCACGGCAGCGAGGTGATGCGCCGGCTCGACCTCGCGGTGCGCGACCGAATCGTCGCCGTCGACGGCGCGCCGGTGGGCCCGGACTTCATGTGGGACACCGAGGCGGTGCTCGGCCGCGGGCGCCTGACGCTGACGCTCGATCGCGGCGGGACCACGATCGAGCGGGAGTACGTGCTGAGGGCCCCGCGAGCGGGCGATTGACGATTCGACCGGCGAGGCCTCTCGCGGTGTTGACATTGATCCACCGGGCCGAGCCGCGGCCCGGGAGGACCTCACTGGCAGACATGGGGCGCCCGATGGGGCAGATCGGTTCTGGAACGTGTTTCAATGGGCCATGTCGGTGACGGCGAATCGCAGTTCGCCCCTCAACTGGCACGAATGACGGGGAAATGGCGGTAGCGTCGCGCAACGACCGCGACGAATGTCGGCACCTGCGTCCTGACGGGGCGCGAGCGCGGACCCGAGGGGACGCCGGCGCGAGCGAGCTGTGCGGGCCGCCCTGTGGCCATTCGCCGGCGGGGCGACGATCCGCGAGATCGAGCCCGCAGCGGCTCCGGGACAGCTCCTGCGGGCGGGCTCATGCTTGTGGCGGGGCGGGAGAACGACGGCCTCGGGGTGCGCTGGTTACTCGGGCCTACAGTCCGACTGTGCCGGCGCTGAATTGGGCGTTCGCGCGGCGTTTCGCCGTACCAATTCGCCTGCAATCATTGCACAACTACCGTGATTTGCGGCGCGGCAACCGCAGGTCGGGCGCCTGCGGCCGGGCTCGGCGCCGTCGATTCACAGTTGCACTCGGTGCCCGCAAAATCGCTTCAAACAGGCTCCTGGCGGGTCTGGCGAGCTCGTAGCGCCCTGTCGACGCGGTCTGCAGGCCCCGGCTGCAACCGCTCACCCCCGATTTTTCTGCTTGCCCGCCTCAAGGTGCTCACCATGGTTGACTCGTCAATGTCGCCTGCGGGACGGTCCGCGGCGATTCGATAAACCCCTCGCTGTGTAGACCCCCATCTACCAGTGACCCGCACACTCTTGTGCCCTGAAAGGAACTTGCCATGTCTCGCATCATCTCTTCGTTCTTCGTCGCCCTCTCGTTCGCCACCGCCGCCGGCTTCGCCTACACGACGACCGACGCCGATGCTCACGGCTGCGAGAACGGCTGTGGAGGAGGAGGTTGGGGAGGGCTGGGTCTCGACCTCGACCTCGGCATCGACCTCGACATCGACGTCGATGTCGACCTCGACCTGGGCACCTGCTACGACATCGACGTCGATCTCGGAGCTGATTGCGCGATCGTCACCGACATCGACGCAGAGCTTTACTGCGATCCGCTCAGCGTCGAAGCCGCGTGCATCGCCCAGCTCGGGGTCGACTGCGGCATCGATGCGTTCCTCGGCTGCGTGGCCGACATGACCGCGCACTGCGAGGCGGAGATCGAGGCCGGCGGCGCGCTGTTCTGCGACGGCGTGTTCCTCGGCGCCGACAGCTGCCTCGACGGCCTGGACGGCCTGCTCGACGGCCTGCTCGACGGCCTCCTCGACATCGACCTCGACATCGACGCGTGCTTCGACGTCGACCTCGGCGTCGATGTCGACCTCGACCTCGACATCTGCCTCGACGTCGGCCTGGGCGTGGACGTCGGCTGCGAGGTCGCCCTGGGCGTCGAGTGCCTGGCGAAGTGCGACCCGATCGCGGTCGAGGCGGCCTGCATCGTCGAGCTCGGCGAGGACTGCGGCCTGCACGAGATGGCGGCCTGCCAGGCCGGCCTGATGGCCCATTGCGTGGCGGCCTGCAACCTCGGCGGCGCGCTGTTCTGCGACGGCGACATCTACGCCGGCTTCTTCTTCTGCGGCGAGTGATCGCCGTAGAGAGCCCCGGCCCGCGACCGCCCCGCGCGGTCGCGCCGGGCCACGACTTCGACGAGAGCGGCGAGCTCGCGACAGATGGACCCCTTTGCGAGCTCGCCGCGTCTCGTCCCCTTCTTTATTTAGAGAGATTGCGCGAGCGCAGCGTCGCAGATGTCCCCGAGGACATGCGATGATTGCCTCGCGCTCTTTGTTTGACTGTTACTTGATAGGTATGTCCGTCAGGCCTCGGTCGGCAGCATGCGGCGGAGGCGGGCGAGGCCGCGGAGGACCTCGTCGCGGTGGCGGGCGAGGATCAGCCAGCGCGGCAGGCGGGCGATCCGGTAGCGGTCGGGCAGGAACAGGCGCAGGCGCTCGCGCAGCGGGCTGCGCACGTAGTCCTCGAGCTCCTGCAGGTGCTCGGTGCCGGTGGCCCACAGCACGTGGCCGCAGCAGTCGGTCTGCAGCCAGTGACGCAGGCCGATCGGCTCCTCGCGGATGGCCCCGCACGCGGGGCAGTGCATCCGGCGCTGACGCGACGGCGGGGTGTCGTCGCTGTACAGGGTGACGAGGCGCGCGCAGCCGTCGCAGCGGGGACAGGCGACGAGGATCGACTCGCGCGTGCCGGGCTTCAGGGGCTGCGGCTCGCGGTCGTGGAGCTGCCGGAAGCGCAGCGGCGGTCCGGGGCGGCGGAGGCGTTTCGGCACGCGAGCAGCGTCGCACGAGCGGAGGGGCGAGCGCGAGCCGGGAGCTCCGCCGAAGTCACACCAAGGAGGATATGTCTCTTCGGACAGACGGTCGCGAGCTCGCTGCGCCGGGAGATCGGCTCGCGGTCGCGGCGCTAGACCAACGTGGCGATCAGGGCGCAGGCGAGGTAGGCCATGCTGATGTAGCCGTTGAGGTCGAAGAACGCCTTGTCGATGCGGCTGAGGTCGCCGGGGCGGACGATCGCGTGCTCGTAGACGAGGATCGCGGCGATCAGCGCGACCCCGACGGCATGGGCGACGCCGAGCCCCTCGCGCAGGTGGACGACCACCAGCGCGGCGACTGTGCCGACGTGGAGGAGGGCGCTGAAGACCAGGGCGCCGACGGTGCCGAAGCGGACGGGATCGAGTGCAGCCGCTGCTCGCGGTCGAAGGTCTCGTCCTGCAGGCTGTAGAGGATGTCGAAGCCGGCGACCCAGGTGGCGACCGCGAGCATCAGCCACAGCGGGGTGGCGGGCGCGGCGAGGTCGCTGGTGACGGCCACCCACGCGCCGCCGGGCGCGAGCGAGAGGGCGAGCCCGAGCACCAGGTGGGCCGACCACGAGAAGCGCTTGAAGAGGCTGTAGGCGAGGACGACGATCAGGCAGCCGGGGGCCAGCAACAACGGGACAGGTCCCAAGAGCCAGGCGCAGCCGAGGAAGGCGAGCGACGAGAGGACGGTCAGCAGGACCGCGGCCCGCAGCGAGACCAGCCCGGCCGGCAGCTCGCGCATGGCGGTGCGCGGGTTGGCGGCGTCGATCCGGCGATCGACGATTCGATTGAAACCCATGGCGGCGGTGCGCGCCGCGGTGAAGGCGAGGACGATCAGCGCCAGGCGCCCGAGGTCCAGGCCCGCGCCGCCGTGCGCGAGCGCGTGCCGGTGCGCGAGGGCGACCGCGGCCAGCGCGAACGGCAGGCCGAAGACGGTGTGGCTGAAGCGGACGAGGCCGCCGAGGCGACGCACGACGAGCCACGGGGCCGGAGCTGCGGTCACGCGCGCAGTGTAGCAGCGCGCGGCGCGTGGAGGCCGCGGCGGTCGGTCGCAGGGACGTGCGGAAGGGCAACTCGCGGGGGCGGCGAGGCGGGGGGGCTGCAAGCGCGGCGCGGGGGCGAGATCCGCAGCGGCCGCCGACGGCTGCTCGGGGGTGGACGGGGGGATGTCCTCGGGGACAGGTGGCCGTCGCGAACTGTTTCGCATGTCCTGAAAGACAGGTGCCATTCGGCGGCTGTCTCGTCGGTGCGCTCAAGGAGCGCCCCATGGCGCGGGTGTCATGACGCGGCCGCCATGCCTTGCGCTCGTGGTGTGCGGTTTGTTCGCGAGAGCGGCCGTCGCCAGCGGCTTCATGCCTTTGGCGGGCCCGGACTCGCGTGCTATGCCGTCGCCATGCTTCCTGTTCATGCCTTGAGGGTGCGCGTGATCATCGGGTTGTGCTGTGGGGCGCTGGCGTGCTCCACCGAGAAGGGCGGGTCATCGGATACGTCTCCTCAGGAGACAGAGGGCGCGACGGAGGGCGCGACGGAGGGGACGCCGACCGAGACGGGCGAGGAGCCGACGGCGGGCGAGACCGAGGGCGCGCTGCCGGCGGCCTGTGAAGAGGCCGACCCGGCGGTGTCGGTCGACTTCGAGGTCGCGATCGACGGTAAGGCCGGCGTGCACGAGATCGACCTGCCGTGCACGGTCGACGCGGTGGCGGCCGAGGGGGACAAGTCGGTCACCTCGCTGACCTGCGACGAGGGGGGCACGCCGCGGGCCGTGACGCTGAGCCTGCCGATCGCGCCCGAGGGCGAGGTCGCCTGGGCGGCCGGTGACAGCGTGCAGCTCGACTCGGGCTCGCAGGACCTCGACGTGATCTCGGAGAAGTGGCTCGAGCTGCGCGGGGCCGACGACGCGCTGCTGGCCGCCGGCGTCGCGCCGCGCAACGGGGAGCTGCCCGCCGGGCTGTTCGCGCCGATCGTCATCGCGCCGGTGACCGCCTGCGGGCCCGCCGGCTTCGACCTGGAGGTCAGCTCGTTCCAGCTCGACTTCACGCTCGCGGACCAGACGCTGAGCGTGTTCTCCGGCCACCGCGGCGAGCTGGTCGCCGGCCCGGGCGAGAGCTTCGCAGTCGATGTCGACACGGCGCAGTACAACGAGTGCTGCCACTCGGAGGAGATCTTCGCGCTGCTGCTCCGGCGGGTGAAGACGGAGTAGCGGCGCGACGCCGGTGACGCAGGAGGCGTCGGCGTGGACCGCTTGCGCGGCGCCGGCGCCCCGTAGCAGCGCAGCATGTCTCCGAGGACATGCCGATCGGGGCATGTTTTCAAGAGCATGCCCGATCGGACATGCTCTCACGGTCAGCTCACTTGCCGAGCTTGGCCTTGAGCTTGGTCAGGCGCTCGTCGGCGTCGCGCGAGCCGAGCTCCTTGGCCTTCTCGTAGGCGCGGCGGGCGTCGGCGTAGCGCAGCAGTTTGAAATAGGCGTCGCCGAGCTTGAGGTGGTAGAGGGCGGTCTTCGGCGCGGCGGCGATCGCCTTCTCGGCGTAGTCGGCGGCGCGCTGGTGGGCGCCCTTGTCGAACTCGAGGTCCGACAGGCCGATCAGCGCCACCGCGTTGCGGTTGTCGGACGCGAGGGCCTGGTGGAACAGGGTCTCGGCGCGCTTGCGGTCGCCGCCGGCCAGCGCGGCGCGGGCGTCCTGGGCCAGCGCCGTCGACTGCTTGCTGTCGCGTTTGCTGCTCGCGGTCGGCTTGCCCGGGGTCTGCGGGGTCGGCTCCGGGTCGGAGGCGGTCGCCGGCCCGGGGCTCGTGCCCGGGGCGGTCGCCTCGGGCGCGGGGTCGCTGGTGCGGCGCCCCTTCGGCCGCGCCTGCGTCGACTGGACCAGCTTCTCGGCCGAGGCGGCGATCACCAGCGACGTGCTGTCCTCGCCGTCGACCAGGTCGAGCAGCGCCTGGTCGCGCTTGGCCGTGTCCTGCTCGGCGAGGGCCACCAGCACGCCGGTGTTGCGCAGCTCGGCCTGGGTGAAGCCGCCGCTCAGGGCGCGATCCTCGAGGTCGGAGACGAAGCCCGGGGTCACGCCGGAGCGCTCGCGGGCGCGGACGTCGCCCGGGTCGAACAGCACGGCCTGGATGTAGAAGTCGCGGGCGAACGGCTTGCCGCCGTCCATGTCCCAGTACTGGTCGCCGAGGCGGACCAGCGTCTGCGCGAACTCCTCGCGCAGCTCGGTGGCCTTGCCAGCGGCGAGAGTGCGGGCCCCGCCGCGCAGCTCCTCGAGCGCGCGGATCTTCAGCAGCGCGGTGAGGTCGGGCTCGTTCTCCGGCGGATAGACCCAGTGGGCCCGCGCGCCGGCGGCTCGCGCCTCGTTGACGAGGTTGTCGACCATGACCTGCTCCTCGGGCGCCGGCAGCCGGCGCAGGTTCCACAGCGCCAGCGCGAGCAGCAGCGCGAGCAGGGTGCTGGCCCCGGCGATCGCCGGCCACAACCACCGCCGACGCTGCCGGATCACCCCGGGCTGCGGCATGTCCTTGCGCAGCCGCTCGTAGCGGTCGGGGTCGACGTCGGGCAGCGCCAGGTCGTCGTAGGCGGTGTGCAGGCCGGCGGCGATCTGGGCCTCGCACAGCGCGGCCTCGACGTCCCGCATGTCGCGGAAGCGCCGCGTCGGCTCCTTCTCGAGGCAGCGCAGGATCACCGCCTCGAGCGCCGGGTGCACCGCGCCGGGCGGGCACAGCTCCGACGGCGGCGTCGGGTCCTGCGTCAGCTGGTTCTCGAGGATCTCCTCGATCGTCGGCGCGACGAACGGCGGCTTGCCGACCAGTAGCTCGTAGGCGGTGCAGCCGAACGAGTACATGTCGAGGCGGCCGTCGAAGCTCTGGCCCAGCACCTGCTCGGGCGCCATGTAGTGCGGCGTGCCGGCGGCCCCGGCGTCGGTCTCGGCGTGGACCGTGGCGATGCCGAAGTCGACGACCTTGACCCAATCCGCCTTGCCGTTGTGCGTGACGAGGATGATGTTGTCGGGCTTGACGTCGCGGTGGATGATCCCGACCTCGTGCGCCGCCGCCAGGCCCTTGCACACCTGGCGCAGGATCCCGATCATCCGCGCCTGGTCCATGGGACACTTGTCGAGCTCGCTGTCGAGGCCGTGGCCGTTCAGCAGCTCCATCGCGAACATCAGGCGGCCGTCGGGCAGCTCGCCGAAGTCGAAGATCTCGACGATGTTGGGCGAGCCGATCCGGCTGGCCGCGCGCGCCTCGTCGCGGAAGTGGGCCGCCTGCTGCGGGTCCTCGCTGGCCTCGGGGCGGAGGATCTTGAGGGCCACGCGGCGCTCGATGTCCTCGTGCTCGGCCTCGTAGACGACGCCCATGCCGCCCTCGCCGAGCCAGCGGATCAGGCGGTAGCGCGTGCCGGGGACGCGGCGGCCGGGGAGCAGGCGGACCTGCTTGCCCTCGGCGTTGACCTGCGAGCTGCTGCTGCGCGTGGAGATCCGGCCAGAGATAGCGACTGCGCGGCCGGTCTTGCCGGCGAGCGGGCGCGCGAGCGGTCGGCTCTTGTCGAGGTCGTCGAGGCTGCTCGGCTCCTTGCGCGTGATGGCGTCGGGACGGCCGGGCGCGGCGTCTTCGGGGCCGCTCGGCTCCTTGCGCGTGATGGCGTCGGGGCGGCCGGGCGCGTGCTCGAGGCCGGCAGGCTCCTTGCGAGTGACTGCGCGGTCGTCCTGGCGCAGCGCCGGTGGTTCGCGGCCGAGGTGGTCCTTGCGAGTGACGGCGCGATCGTCGGTGCGGGGCTCGGCGGGCGGCTCGTCGAACGAGATCGTCCAGGAGTCGACGGCCGCGGTGGGGCCAGCGGGGCCGCGCGGCGGGGCGGGCACGAGCGGGGCCGGGATCAGGTCTCGGGGCGGCGCGGGCATCCGGGCGGGCGCCTCGAGTGTGGGCGGCCATGGGGGGGCGCGACAAGGGGCGAGTGTCGTGATGCGCGGTTTCGCGCGGTGCGAGCGCGCCCGGGGAGGCCCTGGGCCGAGGGCGTTGATGCTAGGGTAGAGCGGTGCGGGTCCCGCTTTGCGTGCTTCTGGGCTGGCTGCTGGCGATGCCGCCCGTCGGGGTCGTGTGGGCCGCGCCACCCGGGGGTGCGGCGGCGCAGGACGATTCGGTGCGGATCGCCGTGGTGCCGCTGCGCGTGGGGGGCGGCCAGGTCGACGAGGCGACGCGCACGGGCTGGGTCGCGGGGCTGCGGCGCGGGCTTCAGCGCGGCGACTTCACTCTCGTCGAGCAGGACGTGGCCGACCGCGTCGGCGAGCCGGGCTGCGAGCGGCAGGCGTGCCTCGACGCGCTGCGCGAGGCGGGTGCGACCCATCTGGTGCGCACCGGCATCACGATGAAGAGCCGCGACTACTTGCTCGAGCTCGAGCTGGTCGACGCGGGCTCCGGCGCGGTGATCTTCAAGTCGCAGGAGCGGTGCGAGATCTGCGGCGTCGGCGAGGTCGCCGACCTGCTCGACTCCCAGGGCGCGCTGCTGCAGACGCGGCTCGCGGTGCTCGGCAAGGGGCCGCCGGTGCTGGTGCTCGACACCCGGCCGAGCGGCGCGCTGGTCCACGTCGACGGCGAGGTCGTCGGCAAGACCCCGCTCGAGCGGCCGTTGCTCGCCGGGGCGCGGAAGATCCGGGTCACTCTCGGCGGCTACGTCGCCGAGGAGCGCGAGCTGACGTTCGTCGCCGGCGCCCGCGAAGAGGTGGTGATCGAGCTGCAGCGCACGCCGGGCAACCCGCGTCAGCGCGCGCTCGGTGGGGCGGCGCTCGGTGGCGGGCTGGCGCTGTTCGGGGCCGGCGTGGCCTTGCTCGCGCTCGACGACTTGCCGTTCAAGAAGCGCTGCACGGGGACTGAGGTCGACGCCGACGGCGACTGTCGCTGGCTCTACAACACCGGCTGGGGCGGGGCGGCGCTGGCGGTGTCGGGGGCGGTGCTGGTGACTTTGGGGATCGTCGCACTGGTGCGCAATCGCGCGCCGAGGCCGGCTCGGAGCGCGCGGGTGCTGCCGACCGGGCTGGGGGTGATGGCGCGGTTTTGAGCGCGCTGCGCCCGCGATCATTTGCCGACGGCGGCGACCTCGGCGGCGTCCTGGCAGGTCAGCACGCAGGTCGCGCGGTTGGTCGAGTTCAGGCTCTTGTCGGCGAAGCAGGAGTTGACGCAGCCAGTGAAGCTGGCGGCCGCGGCCTTGAACTTCTCCTTCGACGGGCCGCCCGGCATGCTCTCGATCGCGGCCTCGGCGGCGTCGTCGCAGGTGAGCTTGCAGGTCTCGCGGTTGGTCGCCTTCTTCTCGGACACGCAGTCGGTGTAACAGCCGCTGTACGAGCGGACGACCGAGGCGACGTCGGTGGCGGAGCCGGTGGGCAGCAGGTCGGTGGCGGGCGGCGGCGTGGTCGGCGTGTCGGAGCCGGTGGCCGGGCGCTTGGGCTTGGGCTCGGCGGGCGGCGTGTCGGAGCTGCGATCGACCGCCGGGACCGCCGGCGTCGGGCCTGGTTTACGCTGCTCGGCGGAGTCGTCGCAGGCGACGAGGAGCGCGCCGCCGAGGAGGAGCCCGCGAGCAATCACGGCCCAGCGGGCCTGCACGCGGGACAGGGTGTGACAGATCTGGGTCCTCGTGGTCATGCCGCAAGCATACACATCGTGGGGAAATTGCCCAGAAACGTTGACATTCGCCGGCGCGGGCTGGATCCTGCGAATACAAGGCCTGCGTGGACCTGACGCCCGACAGCGACGACCCGTCGCCGGAAGTGACCTGGGCCGTGCGGCTGCAGGCGTCGCGGCTGGTGGTGCGCGAGCCCAACAAGCGCGAGGTGCCGTACCCGCTCGACGGCAAGGCGTTTCGCCTCGGCCGTGCCGACGACAACCGCATCGTCGTCAAGGCCGAGTTCGTCGCGGCGCACCAGCTGCGGTTCGAGCCGACCGGCGTCGGCGACGGCTACCGCGTCCGTGACCTCGGCGGCCCGTGCAGCCTGATGTTCAACGGGCACCAGGTGCCCGAGCACGAGCTGCGCCACGGCGACGTGCTGCGGGTCGGCGACCCGTACACCGGCAGCTTCGTCACGATCACCTACCAGCGGCTGGCGCGGACCATGGCGCCGCCGGACGAGTCGGTGCCGCGCTGCCGCCTCGACCAGCCGGAGGTGACGATCGGGCGCGAGGGTTGCGAGGTGACGCTGGCGAGCCTCCTGGTGTCGCGGCGGCACGCGACGGTGCGGGCGCTGGCCGACGGCCACGAGGTGCGCGACCTCGGCAGCGCCAACGGCACCTTCGTCAACGGCGAGCGGGTCCAGATCAGCAAGAAGCTGGCGCGCGGCGACATCATCCAGGTGGGGCCGTTCAAGCTGGTCTACGACGGGCGCTCGCTCGATTCGTACGACCACCGCGGGGCGATCGAGCTCAAGGCGCGGCGGCTGGTGCGGCGGGTCGGCGGCGGCAAGGTGATCCTCGACCGCGTGTCGCTGGCGATCCTGCCGCGCGAGTTCGTGGCGATCGTCGGCGGCTCGGGGGCGGGCAAGTCGACGCTGCTCGGCGCGCTGTCGGGCTTCAGCCGGGCCAGCGAGGGCGACGTGCTCGTCAACGGCGACGACTACTACGCCAACTTCGACGCCTATCGCGGCCAGATCGGCTACGTCCCGCAGAGCGACATCCTGCACCAGACGCTCACGGTCGACGAGGCGCTGCGCTTCACCGCCCAGCTGCGCCTGCCCGAAGATACAGGTGACGCCGAGATCGCGGCGCGGGTCGAGCGAGTGCTGGCCGACGTCGACATCGAGGACCGCCGCACCACTCGCATCAGCGAGCTGTCGGGCGGCCAGCGCAAGCGGGTCTCGATCGCCGCCGAGCTGCTGGCCGACCCCAGCCTGTTCTTCCTCGACGAGCCGACCTCGGGGCTCGACCCGGGCCTCGAGAAGCGCTTGATGTACACGCTGCGCCGCCTGGCCGACGGCGGGCGCACGATCGTGATGGTCACCCACGCGACGGCCAACATCCATCAATGCGACCACATCGCGTTCATGGCCGACGCGCGGCTGGTGTGGTTCGGGCCGCCGGCCGAGGCGCTGCAGCACTTCGGGGTGCGCAGCGGCGACTTCGCCGACATCTACACCAAGGTCGAGGGCGACGCTCACGAGTCGCACCCGCTGGTGCTCGGCGAGCTGCGCAGCGAGTACGCCCGCTGGCGCGAGGCCCACGAGCGCGGCGAGCCGTCGCTGGCCGAGCTGTGGGAGCTGCGGTTCCGCCGCTCGGACGCCCGCACGCGCTACATCGTCGAGCGCCTGGCCGGCGAGACGCGCGGGCCCTCGGTCAAGTCGAACAAGCTGCACAACTCGCAGAGCCGGCCGTCGATGTCGATGACGTCGATGAAGGTCGGCGGGACCACGCCCGAGGACCGGCCGGACACGGCGCGGGTGTCGGCGTGGCAGCAGCTGATGATTTTGGTCCGGCGCAACGTCCGGCTGCTGGCCGTCGACCGGCGCAACCTGGCGACCTTGCTGCTGCAGGCGCCGATCATCGGCGCGATCCTGGTGCTGGTCGCCCGCGAGCGCGCGCTGCAGGACCTGCAGAGCTCGCACGGCCGGCTGGTGCTGTTCCTCGTCGCGCTGGTGGCGGTGTGGTGCGGGATCTTGTGCTCCGCGCGCGAGCTGACGAAGGAGCGGGCGATCTACCGCCGCGAGCGGCTGGCGAACCTGCGGATCGGGCCCTACCTGCTGGCGAAGTTCGTGGTGCTGGCGGCGGTGTGTCTGGTGCAGTCGGTCGTGCTGCTGACGGTGCTGGCGCTGAGGGTCGACTTCTCGGCGGCGGTGACGATCTTCACCGCGGACGGGCCGGAGTCGGTGATGCGCGGCGTGGCCGGGCTCGGGTTCTTCGGCAGCATGCTGGTCACGACCTTCTTGAGCTCGTTGTCGGGGCTCGGCATGGGGCTGCTGCTCTCGAGCACCTCGCGGACGTCGGACCGGGCGATGAGCGTGGTGCCGCTGGTGCTGGTGCCGCAGCTGCTGCTCGCGCTGGCGCTGGTGTCGCTGCCGGCCGGCCTCGCGCCGCTGTCGTACCTCACCAGCGCGCGCTGGGCGATGGAGGCGTTCGGGTCGCTGGCGCACCTGCAGCCGCCGCGGGACTTCGCCGCTTGCACGATCCCCGGCAACCCGCTGAGCTGCCCGGTCTACCCCACCGTCGATTACGACCCCTCCACCGCGCACGTGTTCGAGGTCTGGGGCGTGCTCCTGGCGTACACGGCGCTGTGCGTCGGCTTCGCGGCGGTGGTATTGGCGCGGCGCGACCGCGAGCGCTGACCTCGGGCCGAAGCGCGAGCCCGCGCTTTTCATCATAGATGTCCTAAAGGTCATATCAGCATACTGTCGTCCGCTCGCCGCGGGCGGCCCGCCCGGCGCATAATTTCGCGGCAGAGTCTGCTCGACGATTCGCCGGACCGGGCTCATGGTTCCGGACACCCGTCGCATTGGACGCGCGGGGGCCACGTCGCGCGCGCGTGGACACGGACATTCGATAGTGAAGAGGAGAAGGTGTCATGATGATCTTCAGCGCACTGTTCAGCGCGTGGGCCGCTCTCGCGGCGCCCGAGCAGCCGATCGAGGAGCTGGCCGACCAGGCGACCGCCGCCGAGGGCGACGTCTCGGGCGACGATGTCGAGTTCACCGACGAGGTCGACCCCAGCGAGAACGACCGGTGGGAGTGCTACGACGACAACGATCACTGGCGCGGCTACTGCCTCGCGCGATGCGAGCGCGGCCATCGCTACCGGGCGGTGACCGAGCGGATCAAGATCCGCGGCCACCGCGATTACTGCGAGCGACGCGCCCGCAAGCACTGCCGCGGCCGCGGCGGCCTCGATGACTGGTGCTTCGGCGAGCGCGATTGAGCGGACGGATGTGGCGAGCGCGACCGAGACGACACAGCGTCGCGCTTACCCGGCAGGTCCGGCGGGGACGAGCTTTGGCTCGCCTCTGTCGGGCCTGCATTTTTTATTCGACCATGATCATTCGAGAATGATCATACGCGCGACGGGTCACGCGGCGGTCGGCGGGGCGGCGTCGACCGCCATCAGGGTGGCGACCAGCAGCTGCGCCAGCAGGTCGCGCAGCTCCTCGCGCGGGAGGTCGCGCCGCGCCAGCCAGTCGAGGCTCGAGCCCTCGACGAAGCCGACCCACCCGCGCAGCGCCAGGCGCACGCGCGGGGTCAGGTCGGCGAGGCCGAGGCGGCCGGCCAGGCGGGTGACGAAGCGAGCCCGCGTGTCCTCGACGATCGCCGCGACCTCGGCGTCGTGGCCGACGCCGCTGCGCATCAGCGCGACGTAGGCGCTGGCGTGCTCCTCGGCGAACAGCAAATACTGGTCGAGCGCGGCCAGCAGCGCCTCGGGGTCGGGGCCCTCGCCGGCCGGGTCGGTGCGGGCGAGCAACGATTCGGCGGCGCTGCGCACGGTCGCGGCGTAGAAATCGCGCTTGCTCGAGAAGTAGTGGTAGAGGAGCCCCTTCGAGATGCCGGCCGCGGTGGCGATGTCGTCGATCGACAGCTCGTCGTAGCTGCGCTCGCTGAACAGGCGCAGGCCCAACGCGACCAGCTGGGCCCGACGCTCGTCGACTTGCAGTCGCGCGCGTTCACGCCCCTCATCCGGTTCGCTGCGACGGGGCGCCCTGGCCACGGGCTACCGTACCCGAAGACGCGGCCGCGGCGGACAAGAAGTCGTGGCCGTGCTCGCGTTGTTTCCTGACGGTCACAGCGGGCTCCGCGCTGACCCCGAACATCGCCACGGTCAGCACGATCATGACCGCCGCGAACACGTGGAGGCCCATGAACACCCCGATGCCCGCGTGCATCGCCGCGACCGCGGCGACCCACCAGCGGCGCGTGACCGCCGGCCAGATGAACGCCGCGTAGCCGATCTCGACGACCAGCACCAGCCAGCCGGCCACCGTCGGCAGCCACGGGACCTGGGCCATCCAGGTGAAGTCGAGCAGCTCGTAGCCCTGGGCCACGAGCGAGCGCCAGATCGCCTCGCCGTCGCGCCACTGGGAGCCGCTCGCTTTCTCCACCCCGGACAGCAAATAGGCGATGCACAGGTGGAGCTGCATCACCCGGATCGCCAGGCGCGTCCCCGCGGTGGGTGTGTCTCCGGCCCGGCCGGCCCGGCGATCGAGCGACAGGGCGGCGCCGCCGGGGGCGACGGTCGAATAGAACAGGAAGATGTTGGCGAAGTCGTCGGCGCCGTAATTGGTGTGCGGCGCCAGGCGCATGAATACGAGGTGCAGCAGCCAGGCGGCGCCGGTCGACAGGCGGGTGCGCCAGCCGAGCAGCATGCCGACCAGGCTGGCGACGTAGAGCACACCGAGGACCGCGAGCACCTGCGATTCGATCGGCGTCGCCAGCAGCTCGCCGAGCGGCGGCAGATGCCGCGACCCGAACGCGTCCTTGAGCGGGCCGCGGAGCAGGCCGCCGTGGTGGTACAGCGCGTGGAAGAGCGGGGCGATCTGCAGCGCCTGGGCCAGCAGCACCGCGGCGAGGCCGATCCGCAGGGCCACCAGCGGGGCCGGACTGGCCGGGGCGAAGAAGAAGCGATCGATCGCGCGCAGGGCGGCTTCGAGGCGGGCCTTCACGGTTCACCTCGGGAGTCGGTCGCGTGCGCCGGGCGGACGACGCGGGCGCGGTAGACCGAGCGCCAGCGGGCCCGGGCGCCGCGGGCGGCCTTGACCAGCGAGGGCACGCGGTGAAAGCCCATGTCGACGGTGACGCTGCGGGCCTCGGGGTGGCGCGCGAACAGGGTCGCGGCCCACGATGCGGCCAGGCGGCCGCGCACCGCGTCGTCGCTGCGGCGGTCGTGGAACACTTCGATGAGGTCCTCGACGCGGATGTCGGCCTCGCGGGTGATCTTCGGCACGAGGCGGTCGACTGCGGTGCGGCCGGCGTCGTCGACGAGGGTGAGGGTGAGCGTCGGCGGGTCGCCGACCGAGGGCGCGTAGAAGCCGTAGCCGTTGTTGGCCCCGGTCAGGGCGCCGTACGCGATGAGGAGCGGTCCGAGCGGCCCGGCGCCGCACGGGCAGAATCCGAGCCCGCCGAGCGCGACGAGCACGAGGTGCGCGGCGACTGCCGCGAGTAAGAGGAGGCGACGTCTGAGGGTCATGGGCGGACTTTCGCGACGCGGCGACGGCCGGCCGCGCCCGCGACGTGTCCGTCGCTGCGGCGCGGTCGGCCGTCGAGCGGGGCTTACCAGTGGCGGCCCCAGCCGTCGTCGTCGTGGCGGCGGCGACGGCCCCAGCCGTCGTCGTCGTGACGCCGGCGACGGCCCCAGCCGTCGTCGTCGTGGCGGCGGCGTCGACCCCAGCCGTCGTCGCCGTGGCGGCGCCGCTCCTCGTCGGCGCTGACCTCCTCGTCGGCGTCGGCCTCCGCGTCGACGTCTTTCAGCTCGTCGACCGTTTGGCCGTCGACCTGACCCGACTCGGGCTTCTCCTCATCGATCGATTCGACGGCCAGATCCTCCTCGTCGATCGCCTCCGCCTCGTCACACGCGCTCGTCACGAACGCGGTAGCGAGCGCCAAGATGCTCGTATGAATCCAGGTGTACTCGGTGATTCTCATTCGCATGTCACTCCTCCTCCACGCCATTGTCCGTGGGCCTGACAGGTACGCGTCTATGCGTCGGGTCGAGGGGGGCATCAAGCGAGCTCAGTCGCGAATCATGGCACCCGGCGAGCGGCCATTCACCGGACGTCCGCTCGCGTGGCGGCCCCGCCGGGCCCGGGCACGCGGCACGCCATTTGGCCGCGCGTGCGCGTGGAGGGGCGAGGAGCGGGCGGGCTGCATCGCCGGCGATCGGCGCTATGCCGCCGGTCATGCCAACCACCGCTGCAACGCTCGACGCCCCGCGCGCCTCGCTGGCGCGCCGGCTGTTCGCCACCGTCGACATCACCTCGCTGGCGTGCTTCCGCGTCCTGTTCGGCCTCCTGATGTTCGTCGAGGTGTGGAGCGACCTGGCGGACATCGGCGAGTACTACGTCGCGCCCGAGTTCCACTTCACGTTCTTCGGCCTCGAGTGGGTGCGGCCGCTCGCCGGCGACGGCATGTACGTGGTGTTCGGCGTGCTCGGCCTGGCGGCGCTGTGCGTCACGATCGGCCTGTGCTACCGCCTGGCCGCCGCGGTGTTCTTCGTCGGCATCTCCTACGTGTTTCTGGTCGAGCAGGCGCTGTACCTCAATCACATCTATCTGATCGCGCTGATCAGCTTCCTGATGATCTTCGTCCCGGCCCACCGCGCGCTGGCGGTCGACGCGTGGTTGCGGCCGCAGCTGCGCGCCGATTCGGCCCCGGCGTGGGCGCTGTGGCTGGTGCGGGCGCAGATCGGGATCCCGTACTTCTACGCCGGGCTGGCCAAGCTGAACCCCGACTGGCTGCGCTGCGAGCCGATGCGGATGTGGCTGGTCCAGCGCGAGGAGCTGCCGGTCGCCGGGTGGCTCTTGCGCGAGTGGTGGGCGCCGTACTTCTTCAGCTACGGCGGGCTGGTGTTCGACCTGCTGGTGGTGCCGGCGCTGCTGTGGCGACGCACCCGCGTGATCGCGTACGTCCTGGCGCTGTGCTTCCACCTGATCAACACCGCGGTGTTCTCGATCGGCATCTTCCCGTGGGTGATGATCGCGGCGACGACGATCTTCTTCGAGCCCGACTGGCCGCGCCGCCTGTGGAACCGCGCGGCGGCGTTCGTCGGCGCGCCGCCGTCGCCGGCGCCGATCCTCGCGGGGCCGCCGGTGCGGCTCGGACGCGCGCAAAGGGTCACGCTCGCGGCCCTGGCGCTCTACGTCGGCTGGCAGCTGCTGTTCCCGCTGCGCCACTGGCTGTACCCCGGCGACGTCGCGTGGACCGAGGAGGGCCACAAGTTCGCCTGGCGCATGAAGCTGCGCGACAAGGACGGCTACGTCCGCTTCTTCGCCACCGACCCGGAGCTCGGGGCGACGTGGAAGATCGATCTGGCCGGTCGCCTGCCGGGCTGGCAGCGCGAGGAGATGAGCGGCCGGCCGGAGATGATCCTGCAGTACGCCCGCTTCCTCGCCGACGACCTGCGCGCCCGCGGCCACGCGGCGATCGAGGTCCGCGCCGTCGCCCTGGTGTCGCTCAACGGGCGCACGCTGCAGCCGCTCGTCGACCCGACCGTCGACCTGGCGCACGTGGAGCCGTCGCTGCTCCCGAGTCCGTGGATCGTCCACGACTTCGTCGACCGCTGAGGGCGATCCCGCGCCCGGCCGTAGGCTGGTGGCCCACAGCACCCGCCCCAGAGGCTTTCAGGGATCTATTGACTTTGATTCAATAGACGGTAGGCTCGGGGAACAGAGGAGGTTCTCGATGCCACACGCCCCCGCCGACCTGGGACCCATCAAGCCGCGTGCGCTGGACTTCGACCTCGACGACATGCCGCGCTACTGGATGGCGGGGCTGCCGGTGTCGACGGCCATCGGCAACGCGCTGCACCTGATCTTCCCGATGGGCGAGCGCTTCTTCGTCCGCGCGGTCCGCCACTACATGAGCGAGATCGAGGACCCGAGCCTGCGCGAGCAGATCCGCGGGTTCTTCGGGCAAGAAGGTCGCCACGCGCACGAGCACGAGCGCGTGTTCGAGACGCTGCGCGGCCAGGGCTACGACATCGACACGTTCCTGCGCGTGTACAAGCGGGTCGCGTTCGACTTCATCGAGCGCATCAGCCCGCCGGCGCTGCGGCTGTCGGTGACCGCGGCGCTCGAGCACTACACCGCGATCATGGCCGAGGGGGCGCTGGCGAGCGAGGGCACGCTCGAGATGGTGCACCCGAAGATGCAGCGGCTGCTCCGCTGGCACGCGGCCGAGGAGATCGAGCACAAGGCGGTGGCCTTCGACGTGCTGAAGCAGGTCAACCCGAGCTACGCGCTGCGGATGGCCGGGATGGCGCTGGCGACGACGCTGCTCGGGGCGTTCTGGTTCGCCGGCGCGACGATGCTGCTGCGCCAGGAGAAGGGCCTCGGGCTGCGCGAGATCGGCAGGCAGCTGCGGGCGACGCAGCGGCGCGAGCCGATCATCCGCCGGGTGTTCCTCCGCGGGCTGCGTGAGTACCTGCGCCCGAGCTTCCACCCGTGGGACAACGACAACTTCGAGCTGGCCCGCCGCAGCTTCCAGATGCTGGCGGACGAGGCGGCGTGACCGCCCGGACTGCGTGAGCAGCGACCTGGCCGTCGGGACAGGTCGCAGGCTCGCGCGGCAGCGCGCCGAAGCCGTCGCCACGGCGACCCCGCACACCCCAGGATAGGTGGGGCGCCTCCGCTCGCGGGTGCTTCGGCAGCGGCAGTTCGTCGTTCGCAGTGGGCGGCGGAGGCCGTCGCTTGACGCTGGCACGGTCCCGGTTCACAGCCCGCGGTCGCGGGAGGGTCGGGGCTCATGGCGCAGAACAACTTCACGGTCGACGCGAGGACGCACAGCATCTCGGGCGGGACGGGGCTCGACACCGGGATCGCGCTGTCGCCGGGGCAGCTGCTGACGGTCCACGTCGACCCCGACGAGACGTGGAGCGCCGGCGCGGCCGACCGCACCTCGAACGCGAACGGCCTCGGCAACCCGCTGGGCGGCGACTACGGGCTGTTCGGCCGCGGCGCGCAGTCGTTCCTGTTCGGCGCGCTGGTCGGCAGCCTCGACGGCGGCGCCACCTTCTTCGGCGTCGGCACCCAACTGAGCATGACGATCCTGACCGAGGGCACGCTCAGCTTTTATTATTGGGACTCGAACCACGAGGACAACTCGGGCCAGATCCGCGTGAGCGTCCAGGTCTACGACGGCCCGCGGGTCTGACTCCCTCGCGCATGTCCGGAGGGACATGTCGAACGCGCATGTCTTCAAGAACATGCGCGAATGGACAGGCTCAGCGCTTGCCGCCGAGGCCGATCACGACCACGCCGGACAGGATCACCGCGGTCGCCAGCCAGGTGATCGGGCCGACCGGCTCGCCGGCCAGGGCGGCGCCGAGGACGATGGCGACCACCGGGTTGACGTAGGCGTAGCTGTTGGCGACGGCAGGGCGGGTGCGGCGCAGCAGGTAGCCGTAGGCGGTGAAGCCGATCAGCGAGCCGCTGACGACCAGGTGGGCCACGGCGGCCAGCGACCTGGCCGAAGGGACAGTCGGGGACTCGCCCAGCAGCGCGGCGACGAGGGCCATCATCAGGCCGCCGGCCAGCATCTGAGTGGCCGCGCCCATCGGCCCGGGCGGCAGCGGGCGCGTGCGGCCGAGCACGACGCCGAGGGCCCAGCACACCGGCGCGAGCAGGACCAGCAGCGCGCCGAAGCCGGCGCCGGCCAGCTCGCCGCCGAGCTGCAGGACCGCGACGCCGAGGAAGCCGAGGCCGAGGCCCAGCCACTCGCGCGTGGTCGGCGGCTGCCCGGCGGCGCGCCCGAACAGCGCCGCCCACAGCGGCATGGTCCCGACCACCAGCGCGACCAGGCCGGAGCTGACCCACTGCTCGCCGAGCACCACGAAGCCGTTGCCGGCCACGAACAGCAGCGCGCCGGTGAGGAACGAGGTGCGCCACTCGGCCGCCGTCGGCCGGCGGACGCCGAGCAGGCGCAGCACCGCGTAGAGCCCGCCGCCGGCGATCAGGAACCGCGCGGCCCCCAGCGAGAACGGCGGGATCGTCTCGAGGCCGACGCGGATCGCCAGGTAGGTCGAGCCCCACAGGAAGTACACCGCGAGCATCGCCGCGACGATCATGAGCGGGGGCCTCGCGCGCGCGGGGCGGACCGCGGCGGCGGCGGCCCGATCCCAGGCGATCCGCACGGGCGGGGCGATCCAGACGCCGGAAGAGGAAGCCATGCCTCAAGCATGGGCCGGCCGACCCGACCGTAACAGATGCAGAAAGACCGCAATCGTACCGGTACAGTTCCCGCTCCCTGCAACTGTGCCGGTGGCGCCTCCCCCGGGCTGTGCTGGTCGCACCCCTCGCGGCGAGGTAGGCTGGTGTCGTGGACGCGCAGGCGTTGCTCTACGAGCGGGTGGCCGCCCACGTGGCGGGGCTGATCGAGCGCGGGGCGCTGCGCCCGGGCGACCGCGTGCCGTCGGTGCGGCGCCTGAGCAAGCAGCAGGGCGTCAGCGTGTCGACGGTGATCCAGGCCTACCAGCACCTCGAGGGCAGCGGCCTCATCGAGGCGCGGCCGCAGTCGGGCCACTACGTGCGCCGCCGCTGCGCCGCGCTGCCCGAGCCGCGAGCGCCGCGGACGTCGACCACAGCCTCGAAGGTGTCCGTGGCGAGCCTGGTGGCCAAGGTCTACGGGGCTACCCGCGACCCGCACATCGTGCCGTTCGGGGCGGCCACGCCGAGCCCGGAGCTGCTGCCGACCGACCGCCTCAACGCCACCCTGGCGCGGATCGCCCGCGCCTCCGGGGCCGTCGGGGTGTCGTACGACCCGCCGCCGGGCTGCCCCGCGCTGCGGCGACAGATCGCCCGCCGCGCGGTCGAACGCGGCTGCACCGTCACCGCCGACGACGTGGTGACGACCGTGGGGGCGATGGAGGCGCTGGGCCTGTGCCTGCGCGTGGTGGCCCAGCCGGGCGACACGGTGGCGATCGAGAGCCCGCTGTACTTCGGCCTGCTGCAGCTGATCGAGGGCCTGCGGATCCGCGCGCTCGAGATCCCGTGCCAGCCGAGCACCGGGATGGACCTCGACGCGCTCGAGGAGGCGATCGCGCTGCACAAGATCAAGGCGGTGCTGACCCTGCCGGTGGTCAGCCAGCCGCTCGGGGCGTCGATGAGCGACGCGGCCAAGCAGCGCCTGGTCGAGATGCTGGCGCGCCGCGACATCCCGCTGATCGAGGACGACATCTACGGCGAGCTGTACTTCGGCCAGGCCATGCCGCGCCCGGCCAAGGCGTTCGACGAGGCCGGCCTGGTGATGCTGTGCTCGTCGTTCACCAAGACGCTGGCGCCCGGCTACCGCGTCGGCTACGTGATGCCGGGCCGGTTCCGCGACCAGGTCGAGCAGCTCAAGTTCGCCAACAGCGTGGCGACGCCGACGCTGCCGCAGCTGGCGATCGCCGACTTCGTCGAGAACGGCGGCTACGAGCACCACCTGCGGGCGATGCGGCGCAAGCTGCAGGCCCAGGTCGAGCAGGTCAGCGCCGCGATCGCCGAGCACTTCCCCGCCGGCACCCGGGTGTCGCGCCCGGCCGGCGGCTTCGTGCTGTGGGTCGAGCTGCCGCCCGGGACGTCGGCGCTCGAGCTGCACGCCCGCGCCCTGGCCCACAGCATCAGCATCGCCCCCGGGCCGATCTTCTCGGCCAAGCCGCGGTTCGCCAACTGCATCCGCATGAGCTGCGGCTACCCGTGGTCCGACCTGCTGGCCCACGCGGTCCGCACGCTCGGCCGGCTCGCCCGCGAGGTCGCCGAGCGGCCCGGGCCCGAGCTCGGGTGAATTTTAAAGATTCACATGTCTAAAAAGACATGTCGATGCATTGGAGCATGTCCGTACGGACATGCCCTTGGGTTCATGTGCGAGAGAACAGGTAGAGCGTGCTCGGGGTGGTCCGGGTGGCGACGGCCAGGCGGGCGCCGTCAGCCGTCAGGGCCAGGGCGAGGCCGGGGGCCGACCCCTCCGGGCGGAACGTGAACGGCTCGCCGTCGCCGTTCAGGGCGGCCGCGCGGACGCGCAGGCGGTTGTCCGGGTCGCGGGTGACTGTGGCGACGTGGTCGCCGCCTGCCGCGACGACGAGCTCCTCGGGCAGGCGCTCGCCCCACAGCGCGCGCAGGCCGAGCGGGCGCGCGGCCCAGGTGCCCCACTCGAGCAGCACGACGTCGCCGAGGCTGTCGCTCACCGCGACGAGGCCGCGCGGGGCGGCGCGCACGGGGCTGTAGACGAACACCGACGGCAGCGGCTGCTGCGGCGTCGGCTGCAGGTTCGAGCCGCCCGGCTCGAGGTCGATCGTCTGCAAGAACAGCGGGCTCGAGACGCGGCTGGTGAACCACAGCTGGGCGCTGTCGGGGCGGAAGCCGAGGTCGACGAGCGAGCTGGCCCGCACCGTGGCGCGCTTGGTCGGGTTCGGGTCACCGACGTACCACAGCTCGAGCACGTCGAGGTGCTTGTGCAGGGCGAGCCAGCGGCCGTCGGGGGCCGCGGCGATGCGCGTGAGGCCCTTCTTCTCGCCCTCGATCGCCAGGGTCGGCTTGCCGGAGCCGGCCTCGCCGAGCTCGTGGCGGTGGACTGTCTTGCCGGCGACGAACAGCGCGCCGTCGCCGGCGAAGGCGAGGTCGTTGCGGATGAAGCGGGGCGCCGGCACCGGCGCGAGGTCCTGGCTCCGCAGCAGCCGCACGCTGTTGTTCTTGTCGCTCGTGAGCAGCGCCAGCCGCTCGCCGTCGGGGGAGAATTGCAGCTGGCCGATCGCGGTGTCGGTCGGCAGCTCGCGCTCGAGTCGATAGGACAGCGTCATCGTCGCGGCGGCGAAGCTACCACGAGGCGGCGACGATCTCGCGAGCGTCAGGGCACCTGCGCCCGCACCCACGCGCGGGCGCCGGGGCGGGCGGCGGTGCGGGCGGCGACGAGGTCGCGCTCGACCTCGGACATGTCCGCAGGGACAGGCAAGCCTGCGACCGCGGCGACCTCCAGCAGGCGAGCGCGGGCGCGCAGGCCGAGCCCCGCGAGGGCGCCGACGAGGATGTCCGGAGAGACAGCCTGTCCCGAGGACCAGGCGGGCGCGCCGACGGCGGCGCGGCGGGCCGGGTCGGCCAGCTCGACCGTAGCGAACGCGCACTCGAGCCAGGCGAGCGCCTCGGCGAGGGCGAAGCGGACGCCCTGGTCGTTCCACGCCTTGTGCCCGCGCAGGCCGCGGCCGAGGGCGACGAGGGCGTCGGCGAGGGCGACGAAGGCGGTGAAGCCGACGCCGCCGTCGATCGCGTCGAGGGCGCGCGCGTGGGCCGGGAGGTCGAGGTGGCGCACGGGCGCCCGCGCGTCGCCGAGGGCCGCCAGCGAGCGCGGGGGCGCGGCGAACATCGCGGCCACGCGCGGCAGCGTCGGCTCGACGTCGTCGCGGACCTTGACGATCTGCGGCAGGCGCAGGCTGAGGTCGGTCAGCATCAAGTGGCTGGTGCCGTCGAACACGCCGTAGAGGGTGACGTCGCGGACGAATTTTTCGTAGGGCCGATCGGCCAGCAGCGCGCGGCTCGAGACGACCCGCCGGCCCTGTTCGACCGCCTCCTCGGCGAGGGCGCAGCAGGCCAGCTTGGCCGCGGCGGTGTAGATGGCGGCGCCGATGCCGAGCGCGTTGGCAGCGACCGCCGCCTTGACCGCCATCGCCGCGGTGACGAGGTCGAGCTCGGCGTGGGCGACCAGGTGGTCGGCGATCGCGTCGAGGCCGACGATCGGCGCGCCGTAGACGTCGCGGGTGTGCGCGTAGGCCAGCGCCAGCGCCAGCGCCCCCGAGGCGCTGCCGGACGCGAGCCCGCTGATCCCGCCGCGCGACAGGGTGAGGGTGCGCTGGACCAGGCTGAAGCCGTCGCCGAGCTTGCCGACGAGGTTGTCCTCGGGGACATGTGTGCCGTGGAACCGGACCCCGGCGATGTCGGCCGCGCGCGCCGGCAAGGTCGACCAGCGCGGCAGGGCCTCGACGCTGTCGTCGCGGTCGACGCAGAACACCGAGAAGTCGCCGAACGCGACCGCGCCGCCGCGGGCGGTCCGCATCAGCGCGACCAGGACGTCGTGGTGGGTGGCGCCGTTGATCAGGTGCTTCTCGCCGCTGAGGCGATAGCCGCCGTCCGGATGGGGGCTCGCGGCGGCCTCGTTGCGCAGCAGGTTCGAGCCGTGGTCGAGCTCGGTCAGCAGCATCGCCGCGAACGCGCCGTCGTTGATTTTCCTAAAAACTCGAGCGCGCAGCTCGGGGCCGGCGCCGAGGTGGACGGGCAGCAGCGCCAGGGCGTTGACGCCGAGGGTGATCGCCAGCGAGCCGTCGACGGCCGCCGCGATCGCGTTGAGGCCGCAGAGATGGAACACCTCGGCCTCGTCGGTGTACAGCTTGGCGACGCCGATCCGCCGCAGCGCGGCGACTACCTCGGCGGGGTAGGTGCCCGCCCGCTGACCCTCGTGCAGCGCGGCCTGGATGTCGGGCGCGGCCAGCAGCTCGGCGACACCGGCGACGACCGGGTGACGCAAGACGTCGACAGGGCAGAGGCGGGTCCAGACGGGCAGGCCGGGCACGCGCGGAGCTTCGCACGTCCGCGTCCGCGCGGGGCCTCGCCGGGGCGTGAGACCACGCGGGCCAGGCACGAAAGGATTGCGACGGCAGCGGGGCGCGTCCCGCCGTCGGCGCAGGGTGCCGTCGATCCGGGGGCCGCGCGAGGGCAGGTTCCGGTTCGCCGCGCCGTGGAATGTCCGCGCCCGCGTCGCGCGTTGCCGGAGGGTGCGCGCGCTCGCTCGTCGCAGGTCTCCGGGTGCCGGTGCCTTGAATGTCTCTTCGGACATGTCTTTTGGGATGGATCTCAGAGGTGTGCGCCGGCCCGGTCAAGGCGCGCGTCGGGCTGCCGGCGCCGTCGATTCGGCGACGGCCGCGAGGCGAGCACGCCGGGTCGAGTTTGCCGAGGCCGCCGATCTGCCTGATGATTCTGCAGTCCGGCCCTTGGAAAGAAATCGCCGGGGCATGCGCGAGCGTCAGCGGATTCTCTCGACTGTCACATCGGACATGTCCATGCGGACACGTCATTGGGCCATGGGGGCGCTGACCTTCATCGGCATCATTGCTGCGATCGTGGGCCTCGGCTGTCGCGCCGAGGCGAGCCTCGCCGCGAGCACGGGCGAGGCGGCGGCGATCGAGGCGCCGGCGCGCGACTTCGCGGCCACTCTGGCGGCGATCGCCGGCGAGCGGGCCCGGCTCGGCCAGCGCTACGCGGCGACCCGCGACGAGGCCAAGCGCGCGGCGATCCGCGCCGAGGCCCGCGCCTACTTCCGCGAGGCGGTGCTACGGGAATTGTTCCCGGCCTGGCTCGGCATGCAGTGGGGCCTCGGCAAGAACAGCACCGCCGACCGGCCGCACGCGCCGGGCATGACCGTCGCCTGCGGCTACTTCGTCGCCGCGGTGCTGGAGAACGCCGGGCTCGCGCTGTCGAGCCGCTTCAAGTACGCGCAGGCGCCGGCGCTGACGGTGCAGAAGGCGCTCGCGCCGGAGCCCGCCGACCTCCACCGCTACTTCAGCATCCCCGCCGAGACGCTGGACGCCAAGATCGCCGGGCTCGGCGACGGCCTCTACATCATCGGCCTCGCCAATCACATCGGCTTCGTGGTGGTCGAGCGCGACGAGGTCCGCCTGGTCCACGCGTCTTATACCGGCGCGCAGGTGGTGACCGACGAACCACTGGTGTCGGCCCAGGCGATCGCCGACTCGCGGCCCAAGGGCTACTTCGTCAGCCCCGTGATGCACGACGACCGCCTCGCCGATCTGTGGCTGCGCGGCGTCCCGGTCCCCCTGTGAGGCGCAGGCGTCGGACCGCGATCGGACCCCGGACCGCGAGCCCGACCGCCGCCCAAGCCGACAATGTGACGCCGCGGAACCGCGGTGCTAGGTTGCGCGCGATGCTCCGCCGCGCCGCGCTCCTCCTCCTCGCGCTGACCGCCTGTCGCCCCGTGGCCGAGCCGGCAGTGGTCAGCGCGCCCGACGCGGCGCCCGGGCTCGACGAGGCGGCGATCCGGGCGATCGTGGAAGATCCGGCCCGGCCGGCGGCGGAGCGGGAGCTCGACCCGGGGCGCAAGCCGGAGGAGCTGCTGCGGTTTTTGGCCCTGCGTCCGGGGATGCGGCTCGCCGACCTCGGGGCCGGCCGCGGCTACACGACCTTCTTGCTGGCTCGCGCGGTCGGGCCCGATGGCGTGGTCTACGCGCAGAACAACAAGTTCGTGACCGACCGGTTCTTGGAGCCGGCCTGGACCGAGCGGCTGAAGACGCCGGAGCTGCGCAACGTGGTCCGCGTCGATCGCGAGTTCGACGACCCGCTGCCGCCCGAGGCCCGCGACCTCGACGGCGTGATCAACGTGCTCTTCTATCACGACACCTACTGGATGGGCACCGACCGCACCCGCATGAACCAGGCGATCTTCGCCGCGCTGCGCCCCGGCGGCTTCTACGTGATCGTCGATCACAGCGCGCGCGCAGGGGCCGGCGCCAGCGAGGCCGAGTCGCTCCACCGCGTCGAGGAGTCGACGGTGGTCGAGGAAGTGCTACAGGCGGGCTTCGAGCGCGCGGGGTCGGCGGAATTTCTCCGCAACCCGGATGACCCGCGCGACTGGAACGCGGCGCCGTCGGCTGCGGCGGCGGCGGGGAAGCGCGGCACGGCCGACCGCTTCGTGGTTCGCTTCGTGAAGCCCGCAAACCTCTGAGCCCGGCAGCGCGCGCGGTCCGTGGACCCGCATCCAGGTCTGGCCCCAGGCCCGCTCGACCTCGCGGTCCTGCAGCCGGTCGCGCCGCCGCTCGAGCGCCTCGCCCAGCGGCGCCACCAGCAGCAGCGGCAACAGGAGCATGGCCACGAGCGCCTCCATCCCGTCCAGTGTGACCCCGCCGCGGTCACCCGGCCACCCGCCTGCGTGACGCGGTCGGCTCGGCGCGGCCACGCGCCGGGCGCTGCTGCGCAGACATGGCCTGAAGGACATGTCGTGACGGTCATGCCCCGAAAGACACCTGACGCGCCGCGCCAGTGTCCGCTGGCACGGTCGCGTCCGCTGGCCGCGCCGGGGCCGCCGCGCGGGCCCCTTGACAGCTCGATGTCGTCGGTCACGGTTGTGTTCGGAGGACGCGCCATGGCTCTACCCAAGCCGCTCATGGACTCGCTGCTGTCGCAGTACCGCGGCGAATTGTCCGCGATCGAAGCTTACGACCGCGCGCTGCAGAAGTTCGCCGGCCAGACGGAGGAGGCCGAGCTGCTGCGGCTGCGAGAGGACCACCTCGGGGCAGTGCGCCGGCTGGGCGCGATCATCCGCCAGCACGGCGGCGTCGAGCCGGAGAGCTCCGGCGCGTGGGGCTCGCTGACGACCGGCCTCGAGCGTCTGGCCTCGATCGTCAACGACGAGGTCCCCCTGCGCGTGCTGCACCGCGGCGAGACGGTCGGCTACGAGGGCTACGCCAAGCTCCTGTCCGACCCGACGCTGGAGACCGACGTGGTGCAGGAGCTCCAGGTCCTGCTCGACCACTCGCAGGACCACCTGACCCGCCTGGAAACGATGCTCGAGCAGCTGCCCGCCGCGCCCAATCGCCCGATGATCTAGCGATTGGACGCGAGGCCTCGCCCAGTCTATCGTGAGTGCATGCACTTACGATGGATTGGGTTGTCTTCTTCGCTCCTCGCCCTCGGCTGTCTGCTCCCGGCGTGCGTCGTGCAAAAGGCCGACAGCGGCGGCACCGAGCCGACGTCGACGGACACTTCGGGCCCGGCCGCCAGCGCGACCGAGTCGGCCAGCAGCGAGGCGCCCGGCGTCCCGTCGAGCACGGGCGAGGCCACGAGCCCGGGCGAGACCACGAGCACCACCGCGGAGCCGCTCACGACCACCGCGGACTCGCAGAGCTCGACCAGCGGCGGGGTCCAGCACATGGTCTGCGAGATCCCGTTCCCCGAGCCGGCGCCTGAGCTGCCGCCGATCAACTTCGGCCCCGACGCGCGGCCCCGGTTCGACGACTGGACCGACCTCGACTGCGGCAGCCTGACTGCAGCGGCCTGCGGCCAGCCCCAGGACCCGCCGTGCAACGGGATCTGCCTGCGCGGCACGGCGGGTGGCCCGGGCGTGTGCACCTTCGCCGACATCGACATCTGGTGCGACGGGGAGGGTGAGGCGATCGGCTACGGCGAGGGCACCTGCTGGGCCTGCTCGCCGTCCGAGGCGCGGGCGCTGGCCTGCTGCGAGTTCCCCGAGGGCTTCGACTGCCGCGACTGGCCGTACCCGAGCGACGGCCCGCCCGGGAGCATCTGCGCCCGCCACGAAGACTGCGAGCCCGGGCTGGTGTGCGGCGCGCACCGGGGCAAGGGCTACGGGATCTGCCAGTGCCCCGGCCTCGACGCGGAAGACGTGGCGCCGCCGCAGAGCTGCTTCCAGCAGTGAGCGTAAGCGCCTGTCCGCAAGGACAGGCGCGCGGGCTGCGAGAGCGACGCCTGCTCCAAGAGACAGGAGGTCCGAAGCAGTGCGCCTGATTGAAGCTGTCCGCGAGGACAGGCGGCGTCAGCCGAGGATCACGCGGGCGACGTCCTCGGGGACGGCCATGCGCGCCGCGAGGGCGAGGAACAGCTGGCGGCCGACAGCGGCGTGGTTGCTGCTGCGGATCTGGCGAGCGATCTCCTCGAGCGCCCGACCGCGACGCTCGGGCTCGGCGAGCTGCAGGGCGCCGCCGAGCTCGTCGAGAGTAGGAGCCTGGTCGAGCAGACGCAGGGCCCGCTGGCGGCGCGGCTCGCTGAGCGGAAGGCGGGCCAGGAGGACGCGGAACTCGGCCCGGCCGTCCTCGTCGATCGTCTGCATCGGATCTCGCGCCGCGTCGGCACGGCGGTGCAGCATCATCGCCGCGAACGCGGCCACGTACTGCGCCAGCTCACCCGCTTCCGCCGTCCACGCCTTGCGCCACGCCGTCAGCGGCTCGCGGTCGACGCCGAGCAGCTCGCCGACGCGGCCGAGCACCTCCGCCTCCTCCGCGCTGCCCTCGCCGTCGACCAGCGCGATCGACCAGGCGCTGCGCAAGATGTCCGCCGCGCGCTCGGCCGGCGGCTGCGGCAGCCCGCGGGCGTACTCCCACAGCGCCCCCGCGTCGGCGAAGCGATCGATCCACGCGTCTTGCTCCTCGGCGGGCAGCTGCTCATGCGCCAGCCCCAGGATCCGCGTCGCCTCGCCGCCCTTGAGCACGCCATCGGCCAGCGCGACGAGGCCGGCCGAGGTCAGAGTCCACGCTTGTTCGTCAGTGAGCGCCACGCGCCCACGTTAGCCAGCTTCGGCCGGGGCGTCACCCGCTCGCGTGACGCGCGGCCGCGCCTGCCGTCGATGTCGACCCCGGCGCGCGCGACCCAACATCATATCCGTCTTTGCCCACGAACGAGAAGTGGTTTCGAGCACGAGGCGCGGCGAGGGGACGCGGGCGGACATCGGTCGTGGGACGTGTGGGGACTGGAGGGGACTCAGGATGACGGTAGGGGACTTGTGGGGACACGGCGGGCTCGGGTATGGTGGGCGGAGAGCGAGGCCAAGCCATGGACTTCAGGCAGCGGACGCGACACGAGATCACCCGCGACGTCCGGATCACCGCCGCGGGGTTCGCCCAGGAGCTCGTCAAGACCGCGGTCGCGTCGCTGCAGCGCGCGGCGGTCAGCGACAGCGACCCCGACGTAGTGCGGCTCTTCGACGAGGTCGACGCGCTCGTCGACCGCTTTCGCAGCCATCACCGCGAGCTCAGCAACGCGCGGGTGTTGCGGCGCGGCAATCAACTGGCGCGGCCGCCGGAGCCGGGCGTGCCGGAGCCGGCGCGGCCGTTCTCCTACGTCGGCGCCTACTTCGGGGCTTACAGCGACTTCGACGCGTTCGCCCGCGGCGCGCTCGGCTTCACCGGCCGCGTCCATCCGCGCACCGACATGGCCGGGATCGGCCTCGACATGCACCTGCAGCGGCACTTCTGGACCGTCGAGCGCGAGGGCACGCTGTACGCCTTCCGCCTCGGCGACGAGGGCGGCGAGGGCGAGGCGCAGCAGGCCGAGCACGTGCGCCGGCTCCTGCGCGCCCGCTTCGGCGACGACGGCATCGACGAGGCGCTCCCGGTCTACGCCGGCAAGTTCGCCAGCATCCCCGAGTTCGTCCGCGACTTCCTGTGGAAGCTGCCCTTTCCGACCTGGCTCTTGATTCATGTCGACGTGACCACCCTCGGCTACGAGTGGAGCGTCGACCGATCGATCTTCACCCTCGCGGCCGGCGAGGGCAAGATGCACGTGTTCATCCGCCGCGACCCGCTGTCTCACTGGCGCTATCGCCTGCCGGTGTGACGCGGGCGCGGAGGTCGTTCCTCGACCGGTCGAGCGAGGCGCTGGCGGCTCGGGGCCTGCGGCGCGTGGGGCGAGCGCCGCTCCGCCTCGCCACGGTCGACCTCGCGCGAGGCCGCGGCGCATCGGTGGAGGCGACGGACGTCGCCCGGCTCCGCTCGCGTTCGCCGGACGCGACGGGCGCTCGAGCCACGCTCGTTCCTCATGTCCACCCGCATCCATCCTCATCCTCGGTCCGCCGCGCGCCCCGCCGCCGGCCTCCTCGTCGCCGGCCTGACGGCGCTCGCAGCGGCTTGCCTTCCAGACATGTCCCGGGAGACATATAGCGACTCTTCGGCGATCGAGGTCGCGATCGTGCCGCGGTCCGACCCCGAGGCGGGCCGCCTCGCCGGGATCACTGCCGCGCACAACGCAGTGCGCGCCGAGCTGAACATCGCGCCCCTGAGCTGGTCACCGCAGGTCGCCGCGTTCGCTCAGGCGTGGGCCGACACGTTGGCGGAGCAGGGCTGCGTGACGATACACCGCCCGTACGAGGGGCCCGACGCGCAGAAGTACGGCGAGAACCTCTTCAGCAGCTGGGGCTACGCGCCGAGCGCCGTGGACGTGGTAGCAGACTGGGCCTCGGAGGCCGAGGACTACACCGCGCTCACCGACACCTGCAGCGGCGTGTGCGGCCACTACACGCAGGTCGTGTGGGCCGCCAGCGAGCGCCTCGGCTGCGGCATGGCCAGCTGCGGCGACAAGGAGGTGTGGGTCTGCAACTACGACCCGCCCGGCAACATCTGGGGCGAGCGCCCGTACTGACGCTCGCGGCGGCGCGGCGCGCCCGTCAGCGGCGCGCCACCAGCACCAGCCCGAGGATGAGCAGGCCGAACGGGATCAGCGACCCGATGTCGCCGAGCTCGGCAGTCTCCCCGAAGTTGATCGCGTGCTGCACCGATGGCGCGAGGGCCAGCAACGCCAGGCCGATGCCCGCGATCGCCCCGCCGGCGATGAGGCCGCTCGACATCAGCACGCCAGGGCTCGACTCGGCCTCGAGCTCGCTCTCGGCGGCCAGGCCGGCCTCGGAGCGCCGGCGCTGGCGCGCGCGGTCGGCGAAGTGACGCACGAGGCCGCCGACGAAGATCGGCGCGCTGGCGGCGATCGGCAGGTACACGCCGACGGCGAACGGCAGCGCGCTGACGCTGGCCAGCTCGAGCGTCACCGCGATCATCACCCCGAGGATGACGAGCACCCACGGCAGCTGCTGGGTGAGGATGCCGTCGGTGATGAGCGCCATCAGGCTCGCCTTGGGCGCGTCGTACTTGACCACCGGCGTGTCGTCGTCGCGCTTCTTGACCCGGCCGTTGATGCCCGGGTCGACCAGGTACTTGATCTTGCCTGTCTCGTCGACCAGGTACTTGCCGGCCGGGATGCCGTCGCGCGGCTTGGGCAGCTGCAGCACCCGATAACTGGCCGAGTCGCTCACCGCCTCGGGCCCGCGCAGCGGCTCGGCCGGGCCGAGCGGCACGTCGGCGGGCGCGTGCACGCCGGCGGCCTCGTGCTTCAGCGTGTAGACGGTGCTGGCGTTGTTCAGCAGCAGCAGCGTGAAGCCGATCACCAGCGCCGAGGTGGCCGAGCCGATGATCATCGTGATCTGCTGTCGCCGCGGGGTCGCGCCGATGAGCGCGCCGGTCTTCAGCGACTGGGCCGTGGTCCCGCCGACGCTGGCGGCCACGCAGACGACGCCGGCGATGGTGAGCGCGCCGAGGCGATGCTCGGGCCCGACCCAGTCGGCGGCGAGGAAGATCAGGCAGGTCAGCAGCAGGGTCGCCACGGTCATGCCGGAGATCGGGTTCGACGACGAGCCGATCTCGCCGGTCAGGCGGCCCGACACGGTGACGAACAGGAACGCGAACAGGCCCATCAGCAGCGCGCCGAGGAAGCCGACCGGGAAGAACGGCGACAGGCTGATCGCGGTGATCACCCCCAGCGCGCCGAGCAGCACCACCTTCATCGACAGCTCGCGCTCGGTGCGGATCACCGCGGTATCACTCTTGTCGCCGCCGAGCGAGGACAGGCCGGCGCGCAGCGACGAGACGATCGTCGGCAGCGAGCGCGCCATGCTGATGATGCCGCCGGCCGCGACCGCGCCGGCGCCGATGTAGAGCACGTAGGCGTTGCGGATGTCGTCGATGCCCATCGACGCGATCGGCTTGGTGGCCGGGAACACCAGCGCGTCGGGGCTGGCGCTGCCGAAGAACTTGATCATCGGGATCAGCACCAGATACGACAGCACGCCGCCGCCGAGCATGATCCCGCCGACGCGCAGCCCGACGATGTAGCCGACCCCGAGCAGCTCCGGCGAGATCTCCGCGCCCACCGAGCCGCCCGGCAGCACCCCCGGCGTGTGCACGGTGAGGTCGCCCTGCGGCGTGGCGATCGTCTTCGTCCCGCCCGAGACCCACGTCGGCACCTCCTTCCACAGGTGCGCGCCCGCCATCGCCAGCTTGTAGAACAGGCCGACGAAGAAGCCGGAGAACACGGTGCGCGCGGTCGATCCGCCGCGCTCGCCGACCTTCAGCACCTCGGCGCAGGCGGTGCCCTCGGGGAACGCCAGCGACTTGTCGGCCATCATCGGCCGGCGCATCGGCGAGAACAACAGCACGCCGAGGATGCTGCCGAGGATCGCCACCAGCATCACGCGGCCGATGTCCATGTCGTAGCCGAGGATCATCAGCGCCGGCATGGTGACGCCGACGCCGAACGCGATCGACTCGCCGGCCGAGCCGGCCGTCTGCACGGTGTTGTTCTCGAGGATGGTGGCGCGGCGGGTCCCGAGCGCGCGGCTCAGCGCGCGCAGCACGGTGATCGCCAGCACCGCCACCGGGATCGAGGCCGACACGGTGAGGCCGACCTTGAGGGTGAGGTAGATCGACGACGCGCCGAACACGATCCCGAGCAGGACGCCGAGCAGCAGCGGCCCGCGCGTCAATTCGGGCGGGTCGCGGTCGGGCGGGACGGGGATCGGGAGGGCTTCGCCGGCGGACACGCGGCGACGGTAGCCGATCCGCGCCCAGCGGTCACGCGCGATTCAGGCGGCCTGCTTGCGCCGCTGCTTCAGCTCGAGCACGAGGCCGAGCAGCAGGGTGATCGCGGTCAGCGGCAAGGCGACGTAGCGCATCAGCATGCCGTAGGTCGCCAGCGCCGCGTGCTGCTGCGAGGCGAGGATCAAGTAGGCCGTGTACGCGACGTAGTAGAACAGGAACAGCGCGCCCTCCCAGCGGGCCAGGCCGCCGCCGGTGATGAACAGCGGCAGGCAGGACACGGCGACCGCGGTCATCACCGGGATGTCGAACGACAGCGCGGCCGGGGCGACCGCGACGCCGTTCGGCGCGACTGCGGCGCTGATGCCGAGGACGCAGAAGACGTTGAAGATGTTGCTGCCGACCACGTTGCCGACGGCGATGTCGCGCTGGCCGCGGATCGCGGCGAGCACCGACGTGGCGACCTCCGGTAGCGAGGTGCCGGCGGCGACGATCGTCAAGCCGATGACGAGCTCGCTGACGCCGAACAGGCGGGCGAACGCGACCGCGCCGTCGACCAGCCAGCCCGAGCCGAGCACCAGCATGCCGAGGCCCGCGGCGACCATGACCAATTGGACAGGTAGCTTGGCGGTCATGCTGCCGGGTTGGGCCAGCGGGACCTCCTCGTCGCTGCTCTGGCCGTCGCGCTTGGCGATCCGCAGCAGCAGGAAGGTGTAGACCAACAGGGAGACGAACAGGACGATGCCGTCGACGCGGCCGATCGTGCCGTCGAGCGCCATCAGCCAGCAAGCCGCGCTGGCGACGATCATCAGCGGCACGTCGAAGCGGACCAGTTGCCGCTGGACCAGCAGCGGCGCGATCAGGGCCGAGACGCCGAGGATGAACAGGACGTTGAAGATGTTGCTGCCGACGACGTTGCCGAGCGCGACGTCGGCGCCGCCGTCCGGCGACAGCGCCGCGCTGACCGAGACTGCGAGCTCGGGCGCCGAGGTGCCGAAGGCGACGACCGTGAGGCCGATGACCAGCGGCGAGATGCCCAGGCGTGCGGCGAGGCGAGCGGCGCCGTTCACCAGCAGCTCGGCGCCGACGACGAGGAGGACGAGGCCGAGGACGAACAGCGCGATGGTGACGGCGGACATCGGTGGCCGGGAGGATACGCGACCGAACCGCTGTTCGCCGCTCGCAGGCGCCTGCGCGCGGGCAGGAGCGCCGTGGCGGAGGGGGGCCGTCGCAGAGGGGCCGTGCCCCCGACGCGCGGCGGCGCTCGCCCTTACTTCTTCTTCTTGTCCTTGGCGTCGCCCTCGCCCTCACCGTCCTTGAACTTGTTGACGGTGAGCGTCTCGTCCTTCTCGATCTCCTCGAGCGCCTTGTTGATGCCCTCGAGCTCGGTCCGCGCGTTCTTGATGGCCTCGGTGAACGCCGCCTCGCTGGCGATGGTCGGCCCGAGGTTGTTGACGATCTCTTCGAGCGGGCGGAACAGCTTGTTGTAGCTGGCCTGGGTGTTGCCGCCCTTGGTGCTGCGCTCCGACAGCTTGTCGATCTGCTTGATCAGCGCCTTGAAGCGGTCCTGCAGCGGCTTGATGCCCTTGTCGGCGGCCTTCTGCGGGTCCTTCGCGGCGGCCCACTTGCCGGCCTCTTTCTCGACGTCGTCGATGAACTTGCCGGTGTCGACGTCGAGCTGCTTGTACTCCTTGATGCGCGTCTTGATCCACTCGCGCTCGGCCTTCTCCATCTCCTTGGCGTTCTCGGCCGCCAGCTCGGCGTCGATCTCGGCCTTGGTCTTGAAGCCGGCCTCCTTGCGGCGGCGCGCGAGCTCCTCCTCCGACACGCCGGCGTCCTGCTTGAGCTCCGACACCTTCTTGGTCGGCGGACCGATCTGTTCGGCGATCGACTTGCGCTCGCCGCCGTCGCACGCGGGCGCGGCCAGGAGCGCCCACGGCAGGGCGAGCATCAAGCTGCGCGTTACGACATGGCCCGAGAGAACAGAACGTTTGGACATGAGCAGATCCCCCAGCCGGCACGATACGAGCGCCGGCGCGGGGTTGTCAAATACCGCTCGGTGTTCCCCTTCTTGCCTCACTCCTTCTTGAGGATAAAACGCAGTTCGCCGGCCTGAAGCGTGAGATGAGCGACGGGCGCGCCCGGAGGCCCGAATTCCGCGATCGTGGCCGACGGATCTTTGAAGAAGAAGCGGTCCTCGCCCATGAAGTGCATCCACTTGTCGCCGTGCTCGGGCACGTTCATCCACAGGCGATCGCCTCTGCGGAACACCCGGACCTGCTCGATCGCGCTGAGCTCGTCCTCCTCGACCAGGCCCTTCAGCTCCTTGTGCGTCGTCTCCGTCAGCACGTAGTTGCCGACGTAGCGGCCGAGCTGCGGGGCCGACAGCCGGATCTCCTCGAACTCGCGCGGCGGCTGGACCTCGCCGCCGTGGACGATCTGCGCCAGGTCGTAGGTGACCGCGCGGGTGTCGATCGCCTCGGTGTTGGCGAGCACGAATACAGTGATGCCGTCGCCGAGGAAGCGGGCGATCGTGGCGTTATAGCCCTCGACGCCGCCGGGGTGCCACGCGATCGTGCTGCCGCCGTCCTGGCGGACGAACCAGCCCATGCCGTACTCCTCGCGCACGACCGTGGTCATCTCGTCGAGGCTCTTCTGCGCCAAGAGCAGGCCCGGCGTGCGCAGGGCGCGGTCCCAGCGGGCCAGGTCGGCGGCGGTCGAGACCATGCCGGCCGCGCCGCCGTAGGCCGAGAAGTGGCGCTGCCCCGCGGGCACGAGCACCTCGTCCTCGTCGAACTCGTGGCCCAGCGCGTCGGCGGACAGGCCGAGCCCGCTGTTCTTCATGCCCGCGGGCGCGAGCACGTTGGCGCGCAGGTAGTCGGCCAACGGCTCGCGCGCGACCTGCTCGACCAGTTGCCCGAGCAGGAAGTAGCCCGAGTTGCTGAGGTCGAAGTCGGTGCCGGGCACGAACTCGAGCGGCAGGTCCTGGAAGATCGCCCGCACGTCGGCCGCCGCGACCGGGCGCGTGTGCCCGACCGAGAACACCGCGGCGTCGGTGTAGCTGGGGATCCCCGAGGTGTGGGTGAGCAGCTGGCGGACGGTGATCCGGCCGCCGATCGCGGGGTAGTCGGGGATGTACTTGCGGACAGGTGCGTCGAGGTCGACGAGGCCGCGGTCGCGCAGCTGCAGCACCGCGACCGCGGTGAAGGTCTGGGTCAGCGAGCCGATCTTGAACTTCGTGTTCGCGTCGATCGGGCTCTCGCGGCCGAGGTCGGCCCGGCCGTAGCCGCGCGTCAGCACCAGCTCGCCGTCCTTCACCACGCCGACGACGCCGTGGAACTTGAAGGCCTCGCCGTAGTTGCGGCCGAACGCGCCGAGGTAGGCGTCGATGCGGGCCGTGAGGTCGGCAGGAAGCGCGAGCGCGGGCACCGGCGGGCCCTCCGGCAGGGCCGCGCCGATCGACACCTCGTCGCGCGGCGCCTCGGCCGGGATGACCTCCGGGACATGTCGAGAAAGACCTGTCCATTCGGGCAGCCAGCCGGCGGCCGCGGCGGCGACCGCGGCGACTGCGACGGCGAGCACGCCGGCCGCGGCGACGCCGGCGAGGCGGGGCAGGCCGAGGCCGAAGAAGCGGCGGAACGGCGTGCGCTCGGGCTCGCTGCGGCCCTCGGCGGCGAGGGCCGCGAGGACGCGGTCGGCGAAGTCGGTCGGCGGCTCGGCGGCGGTGAACGCCGCGAGCGCGCGGCGCTCGGCGTCGGTGCGGGGTTCATCGTGCACGGTACACCTCCTCCAGGGCGCGGCGCAGGGCGGCGCGGGCGCGAGACAGTCGGGACTTCACGGTGCCGAGATCGATCTGCAGGTTGTCGGCGATCTCGGCGTACTCGAGCTCGTGGTACTCGCGCAGCATGAAGGCGGCGCGGAACTCGGGGGACAGGTCGTCGATCGCCTGTTGCAGCGCGGTAGCGAGGCGCACGCGCTCGGCGTCGGCGTCGGCCGCGGCGGGACCGGCGGGCTCGGCGAGCGGATCGATCGGCGCCACTTCAGGCCGGCGCCGCCGCAGCTCGTCGATCGCCAGGCGGCTGGCGATCGTCAAGATCCACGTCGACAGCCGCGCGGGTCCGCGGCGGTCGAACCCCTGCAGGGCGCGGAACACTCGCAAAAATGTCTCTTGGGCCAGGTCCTCGACCAGCGGCGCCGCGGCCCGCCCGTGCAGCATGCGCGACAGCAGCGCGAACACGGGGCGTTGATAGCGGATGACGAGGTCCCTCCGCGCCCGCGCGTCGCCCCGCTGGGCGCGGGCCAGCGTGAGCTCGTCGAGCTCGTCGGGTGGTGGTCGTGGCGGCACGGCTTCGGGGTCCCGCGAGGCGAGGGCGGTCACGCGAGGGTGTCACGGGCGGCCCGCCCGCGGGTTCCCGATCGACGCCAAAAAGCACGAGACCGGCCGCCACGTGGCGATGGAGGCGCCTGCGCGAAAATGAACGGCGAAGGACGCGACGTTTCGGACGAGCGCTCGGGAGGCGGTGTGATGCGGTCCTCGGGAGGCTCCGCGATCTTCAGAGGTGCGGAACTCAGAGATGATGCGAGGACCGTCGAGGTCGAGCAGAAAGATCGCGGGCTGCGGGAACCTCGGCGCCTCAGGTCCGTGAGACGGGGCGAACGGAGGAACACAACGCAATGCGCAGATGGTACCCGGCGATGCTACTCACCACGATCGTGACCGCGACCACCCCGGCCCGGGCCGGCGGCGGATCGCTCGACAAGGACGAGATCCGCAAGGTCGTGAAGACGCACATCCAGGAGATCCGCAGCTGCTACAACGAGGGCCTGTCGCGCAAGCCGACGATGGCGGGCAAGCTGACGGTGGACTTCGAGATCGCGGCCGGCGGCGAGGTCAGCAGCAGCAAGATCCATCAGGGCTCGACCCTGGCCGACGCGAAGGTCGAGGGCTGCATCGCGGCGACGGTGCAGTCGTGGAAGTTCCCGGCGCCGACCGGCGGCTCGGTGCAGGTCAGCTACCCGTTCGAGTTCGCTCCGGGGTGACGGACGCGCCCCTGCGAGGCGCGATGACCCGTGCGAGCTCGAGGCGCCCGAGCTCGCACGGGTCATCGGCGAATTTTATTTTAAATTCTAAGACCAAACTATGTCTTTCAGGACATGTCGCCGAGGTCAGCCCCAGAGCTGGAGGCCGATGGCGATGAGACCGCCGAGCACGGCGCCCCACAGGCCGCCGAGCACGGCGCCGGCGGCTCCGCCGACGAGGGCGGTGTCGCTGATGGGCGGCTCGGCGGGCGCGGGCGGCTCGGCCTGCGCCTCCTCGGCCGCGGGTGCCGGCCTGTCGTCGGTGATGGCGGGGGCCGGCGCGCACTTCGGCAGGCGGCGCGGGGTCGGCTTCTGGACGCAGCGCAGGCAGCCCGGCAGCAAGGCGAGGACCTTGGGGTGCGGGCGGACGGCGTCGATGTCCCAGGCGCCGCGGCCGTCGTCGCAGCCGAACCGCGAGAAGGCGAGCTTGCGGCGGCAGCGGTGACAGAAGCCCTGCGTGGAGGTGTAGATCGAGTTGAGGGTGTCGCTGTCGAAGGCCATGGTCATCGCCAGGAGGTAGGGCTCGTATAGGCGAGTCGCCTTATCTGGTGCGGACCATGCGATCGGCCTGTGGAGGGCCTGCAGACGGGCCATGAACGACGTTCTGCGCGAGTCCGTCCGGACCTGCGCGGCGGCCGCTGATGCGCGCTTTTGCGGCCCGCGAACGGCCTCTGCGCAGCGCGCCCGCAAGGGCTGCGTGGGTGAGGAACATGCGGCCCGTGACGGCCGCCACGACGCGCTCACGCGGACGACTGGCACGCTCCAAGAGGTGACTGAATGGACATGACCTTTCAGGCATGTCTTATCAAACATGATGATGCCTGCGGGCCCACCGGGCCCAGGCGTGTGGCTTGAGTCGGTCGCGCCGGTGGGTTATGCTGCCGGCGACATGATGATGTTCACGATCGCTTCGGCCTTCTTCCAAGTTTGAGGCAGCGCGCTTCGAACCGGGCGCCTCGCGCCCACGGCTGAACTGCCGGCCTCCGCACGCCCGCGGCGCTGCGGGCCGGCGCGATCGGAGAATTTTTTCATGACTGCCCACGACAATTCCCCCCGCGCGCTCGGCGACGGGGACATCGACAATTTCATCCGCGACGGCTTCGTCCGCATCGACCACGCCTTCCCGCGCGAGGTGGCCGACGAGGCCCGCGCGATCCTCTGGCGTGACACCGGCTGCGACCCCGCCGACCCTGCGACCTGGACCCGGCCGGTGATCCGGCTCGACCAGTACGGCCAGCCGCCGTTCGTCGCCGCGGCCAACACTGCGGTGCTGCGCGACGCCTACGACACGCTGGTCGGACGCGATCGCTGGCTGCCGCGCGGGACGCTCGGCACCTTCCCGGTGCGGTTCCCGTCGCCCGTCGATCCCGGCGATGCCGGCTGGCACGTCGACGTCAGCTTCGGCTTCGACACTCCGGACTTCATGGAATGGCGCGTCAACCTGGTCTCGAAGGGCCGCGCGCTGCTGATGTTGTTCCTGTTCTCCGACGTCGGCGAGGACGACGCGCCGACGCGGATCCGCGTCGGCTCGCACCTGGCGATCGCGCGCCGGCTGGCGTCGGCCGGCGACGCCGGGCTGACCCTGCGCGAGCTCGTGGCCGATGATTTCGGCGGCTCGGCGCAGCTGCCCGAGGCGCTGGCGGTCGGCGAGGCCGGGACGGTGTACCTGTGCCATCCGTTCCTCGTCCACGCGGCTCAGCTCCACCGCGGGACGCGGCCGCGGTTCCTCGCGCAGCCGCCGTTGCAGGCGCGCGAGCCGTTCCGGCTCGAGCGGGCCGACGGCGATTACGTGCCGGTCGAGGCGGCGATCCGCCGCGCGCTCGGTCGCGAATGAGGTGAGCGACGGGCCGCCGCGCGAGGCCTCGCGCGGCGGGCCCGCGCGCGACAGTTCGACAGGCGCAGGTGACATGTCCGAAGCGACATGTCATCGCTTCGCCGGCCGGTGACATGCAGCTGTCGATGGGGTGGGGATGTCCCTGGGGACAGGTGGCGAGGCCACGTATGTCCCGCAGGACAGATTCAGGCGATCATCCCGATCGGCGCTGGAGGCGGGACGCGAGCGATCCACTGAAGCCCGGAGATCGTCGGTTCGCCCGGGACTGGAGCGCGGGCGTGATTCACGGCGCCAGGAGCTCGCGGGCGGCGTGCTCGGCGAGCATCCCGATCGGCGCTTGCGCCACCCAGGCCGATGGCCTAGCTTCGCGCACCCCCCATGGCGAACAAGCAGAGCGAGTCGTTCAACCTCGAAGACGTGCGGCCCCGGCTGGAGCGGACGGCGTTCGTGCCGACGCTGGTGGCGGTAACCGACGACCCCGATTACGTCGACGACGAGACGGTGCTCGGCGTCGACGACGTCGCCGCGGCGAAGATCGGCGGAGCCCCGTTCCTGTCGAAGGAGGCGCCGACGCCGAGGTGCGGCAAGTGCAAGCAGCCGCTCCGCTTCGTGCTGCAGCTGCGTCGCTCCGATCTTCCGGCTGCCGCGCAGGCGAGCCTCGCCGACGAGCTGCTGCAGCTGTTCTGGTGCGACGACTGTCAGAGCAGCGGCGGCGCGGAGAACCCGTGGAGCAAGGGAGCGCTGATCCGCGAGGTCGCGCTCGGCGAGCCGGTCGCGCCGGCCAGGGCGAACCTCGACGACGAAGACGAGGATGAGGAGGTGGACGCGCTGTCGGTGACGTTCATCCGCGACTGGCGCGAGGTGCAGGACTACCCGTCGACGCTGGTCGAGTCCCTGGCGGCCGCGCTCGAGGTCAGCGCGAAGTCGGAAGCGACCTGCGAGCGCCTGGAGGCGCTCGCGGAGGCGATGGACGAGGCGGAGCTCGAGACGCTCGACGGCATCAAGCTCGGCGGCTGGCCGCAATGGGTCTCGGAGCCCGAGACGGTCAAGTGCAAGTGCAAGACGGTGATGCAGCCGGTGATTCAGCTCGGCGAGAGCGCGGTGGTGGTCGGTGACGGCGGGTCGACGTGGATCGTCGCCTGCCCGGCGTGCGGCAAGAAGGCGTACTTCTGCCAGCAATGAGGCGGGCGGGAGTCGAACGTGAACATGTCCCGTGGGACATGCAGCGAGGGGCGGCCTCGCGGGCGAGGATGCGACCAGGTCTCGGCGCGCGGGCGGAAGTTTTCTTGAACATGTCCCGTGGGACATGTCACGGCCAGGCTTGCGTGGCGCGAGAATCGGGCGTCGGCGCCTGGCCGCCGCTGGCGCGCTGGACGGCCTCGTGGGCGGTGAAGCTGAAGCGGTCGGCGCCGAGCTCGGCGGTGAAGCCGCTGCGGGCGAGGACGTCGCGCACGGGGCCCTTGAGGTCGGCGACGTAGAGGTCGATGCCGTGGCGGCGCAGCTCGCCGAGGAAGTCGCGCAGGTTGGCCAGCGCCGACACGTCGATGTCGTGGACGCCGCCCGCGTCGATGACGACCGCGCGCGCCTTCTCGGCGGCGATCCGGCGCCGGATCTCGTCGATCAGGTAGGTCGCGTTGGCGAAGTACAGCGGCGCGTCGAGGCGGATGATGACGACCCCGGGGACGGTCTCGGCGTCGGGGAAGCGGAGGACGTTGCGGTAGACCTGGGTGCCGGGCAGGCGGCCGAGCACGGCGGTGTGCGGGCGCGTGGTCCGCAGCACGAACAGCAGCAGCGAGGCGCCGACGCCGAACGCGAGGCCGAGGCCGACGCCGAGCGCGAGGGTGGTGGCGAAGGTGATCGCCAGCGGCACGAGCTCGCGCGGGCGCGTGCGCCGGAGCTCGCGCACGAACGCGACGTCGACCAGGCGCGCGACCGCGACGACGATGATCGCCGACAGCACCGCGCGCGGCAGGGTGGCGAGCAGCGGGGCGAACAGGACGAGGGTGAGGGCGACGAGCGCGGCCGAGACGACGCCGGCGAGCGGGCTGCGAGCGCCGGCCTGGGCGTTGACCGCGGTACGCGACAGGCCGCCGGCGATCGGGTAGCCGCGCACGAGGCCGGCGGCCATGTTGGCGAAGCCGAGCGCGAGCAGCTCCTGGTCGGGCTCGACGACCTCGCCGCGGCGGGCGACGGCGAGGCCGGACGAGAACGCCTCCATGAACGAGATCAGGGCGATGAGCCCGGCCGCCGGGGCGAGGCCGAGCAGCAGCTCGCGGTCGACTGCGGGCCAGGTCGGCGCGGGCAGGCCCGAGGGCACCGGGCCGAGCAGGGCGAGGCCGCGGGCGTCGAGGGCGAACGCGTAGCCGGCGACCGTGGCGAGGACGACCACGAGCAGCGCCTTGCCGCGGAATTTTCCGAGAGCGACCAGGGCGAGCACGGCGCCGACGCCGAGCGCGACGGTGGGCCCGTGGACGGCGCGCAGCTGCTCGGCGAGCGCGACGAAGAGCGGCCACAGGGCGGCGCTGCTCGGCAGCTTGAGGCCGAGCAAGGGGCCGAGCTGACTGGCGATGATGAGGATCGCCGCGGCCGAGGTGAAGCCGCGCAGGACCGGCAGCGAGAGGAAGTTGACGACGAAGCCGAGGCGCAGGGCGCCGGTGACGGCCTGGAACGCGCCGGCGAGGATGGCCAGGGCGGACGCCGCGGCGACGTAGGTGGCGATGTCGCCGTTCGCCAGCGGGGCGAGAGCGGCCGCGGTGAGCAGCGAGTCGAGGGCGACGGGGCCGACTGCGAGCCGCCGCGAGGTGCCGAGCACCGCGTAGATCAGCGGCGGGGCGAGCGCGGCGTAGAGGCCCGCGATCGGCGGCAGGCCGGCGAGCATGGCGTAGGCCATCGCCTGCGGCACCAGCAACACCGCCGTGGTCGCGCCCGCGAGCAGGTCGGCGGCGAAGTCGGCGCGGCCGTAACCGACGATCCAGCGCAGGAGTGCGCGCGGCTTGGGCTCGAGGGACGACATGCCGACGCGAGCGAGTGTGGCACGTTGTCGCCCCGGCTTCAGCGGCCGCCGACCGCAGCGCCGCAGCGGACGCGGCGATGAACGCGGTCCCGGCGACCGTGGCTGGCGCGGGCGGGACGGACGAGCGTCTCGTCACGCCCGGGCGTGAGGCGGCGCGGGCCGGGAGACACGGGCGAGAGGGGCTGGCGCGAGGGACATGCCGGATGTCCCGAGGGACAGGTCGTCAGGGGCCGCGCCTGCGGGCGCGATGTAGATTTTTATATGTCTCGAAGGACATGCACATCCTGGAGCGCGCCCAAAGGCCTGGCGCGAGGGACAGTTCGCCTGGCGCGAGGGACATGTCGCCTGGCGCGAGGGACAGGTCCTATTGTGCAGCCGCCTGGAGGGCGGCGGCGATGGCGGGCTCCTGGGCGTCCATGGTGGTGAGGAGCGAGTTGCAGGGGACCATGTCGTCGACGGTGATCTGCGACTCGGGCCATTCGCGGAAGCCGACGGTGTCGGAGCGCAGCTGGACCTTGCCGACCCAGGGGACGATCTTGGTCGGTGACGCGCCGGGGCGGGAGATCAGGGCGATGACCAGGCAGCCCTGGCCCTGGCGCGACAGCAAGAGGCCGACCGAGACGCCGGCGCAGCCCTCCTTGGGGCACACGCGCTCGGGCTCGGGACGGAAGTCGATCGGGCGGCCGGGCAGGTGCTTTTCGACGATGCGCCGCATCTGCTGTTGCAGGGCCGAGGCGAGGCTGCGGTTGTCGTCGACGATCTCCCGCGGGATGATGCGCGGCCACAGCACTGTCACGCCGCCTGCGTTGCCGGCCGACTTGGAGACGTTGCGCTCCTCGAGCGTCTCGGGGGCGGGCTGAGGGGCCGGTGTCGGCGTGGGCGAAGGGGCCGGGGCTGCGGTGGCCGGCAGGCCGGGCGCTGCAGAGGGCGGTGGTTGGCTGGGCGGCGCGTCGGTCGTTACGGGCGTGCAAGCGAGCAGGGCTGCGAGCAGGGGGGCGAGGCGCGTGCGCATGCGGCGAGTGTATCAAACGCGGCACGCGCTCGCGCTCGCGCGCGTGAGGCTTCGGCGGGTGCAGGCGGCCCGCGCGGACGGGGTTCCAGCTAGAGTGCGGAGCGATGAGAAGGGTGGCCGGTTTGGTGCTCGCGCTCGCGGGCTGCACGTTCGACGCCACGGGGCTGGGCGAGACGCCGCAGACCGGCGCCGGCGCGGGGCCGACGACCACGGGCTCGACGTCGGAGATGGTGCCGTCGACCGACCCCGGGCCGACGGGCTCGTCGACGAGCGAGGACACGCTCGGCGTGTCGGGCTCGGAGTCGATGACCGACGGCACCGGCGGACCAGGCGGCGATCCGACGTCGATGCCGCCGCTCACGACCACCACCGAGCCCGAAACGACGACCACCGACACCACGCAGCCGATGACCAGCACGACGGCGCCGGAGACGACGGGCTGCCCGCTGGTGATGCTCTACAAGGACAACGACAACGACAACTACGGCGACCCGAACACGCCCATGCTGGTCTGCGAGGGCGAGCAGGGGTGGGTGCCGGACAACAGCGATTGCAATGACATGTCGGCCAACTCACACCCCGGCATCACCGAGATGTGCGACGGGATCGACAACGACTGCGACGGGGTGTTCGACGAGTTCGACGCCGAGAGCAACAGCGACACCTGCGCCGGCTGCAAATTCAGGGTGCGCGAGGGGAGCCTGTATTACTTCTGCAACGAGGAGCTCGACTGGGAGCCGGCCGAGCAGTTCTGCGTGACCCGTGGGCTGCACCTGGTCAAGGACGACGGCGGCGACGAGCGCACCTTCCTGCTGCAGGAGATGGGCAACACCGGACTGTGGTGGACCGGCGGCAACGACCGCATGACCGAGGGCACCTTCAAGTGGGTGTCCGACGACACCAACGTGGCAGGCGACTCGTGGGGCAACAACGAGCCCAACAATCAGGAGTGGTTCCTGTGGGAGAACGCCGACTGCATGCTGCTCGTCGATAGCAACGGCGTGGGCGGCTACCCCGGCGGCGGCACGGGCGGCAAATGGGCCGATCACATGTGCGACGAGGGCTTCAAGTTCATCTGCGAGGGTCCGCTGCCGTGAGCAGCGGCGCGGGGCCGCGACAGACGCAGGCCCTCGCGCTGGCGGCAGCGCTGGCGGCGGCGTGCAGCTTCGACGGCGGCGGGTTCGGGCCCCGCGGGATGATATGACCCAAGAGACAGCCGCGTCGACGACCGGGACGGGCTGATTCTTCGTACGAGCGGCCTGAGCGGTGGACCGCCGGCGTCGTGAGCCGGATGATCTTCGGGACAGGTCGGATCGCCGCGCGAGCGGCAGTTGCCGGGCGTGGACCCCGAATGCTGCGCGGCGGGCGACGGCGAGACGGCGCCCCGGCGCGACGGACGACGCACGAGGTCCGCGCCGGTTCGGCGGCGGCCTTTTCAAGAGTGTCCTTTGAGACATGTCGATCGCGCCGCGCGCAGCGGCCAGCGCACGAGGCCCGCGCAAATTCGGCGGCGAGCATTCTGAAGAGTGTTCTTTGAGACATGTCGATCGCGCCGCGCGCAGCGGCGCGTCCGTGGCCGACTGGCGATAATGAACATGTCTCGAGAGACATGTGATGCGCAGTGCCGCGCGGGGCGAATGTGCGCTGCGCGGAACGGCGCGTGCTTCGGCGATGGCGAGGCGGCCGGGGCTCGGGCATAGAGGGGTCGTGAAGGCTGCGAGTGCGGGGACGGGGCCGAGCCGCTGGGCTCGGCAGGCGGCGACGTTGCTGGCGCAGGTCCGCGACGACGCGCTGCGCGACGACCTGCGGCTGCGCTTCGACGAGCGCGCCGCGATCTGCGAGATCGACGGCGAGCTGTCGCGCACGGAGGCGGAGCGGATCGCGTTCGAGTCGCTGGTCCAGGCGCTCGAGCGCCTGCGCGGCCGCAGCTAGCGGGGCCGCGCTCGGGTGAGCGGGGGATGGTCTTGGGGACAGGTCGAGCGAGTGCGCGGTGACAGTCTCGGGTGAGGGCGCCCGGAAGAGCTGTCCTGCGGGGCACGGCAGCGGCTCGGTGAGCGGACAGCGTCGGCAGCGCGGATGACTGGCGGCTGGCCCGGGATGGAGCGCGTCGCGATGGGGGAGCGCCCGTCGCCGGCGGTAGCGAGGGAGACGAACGAGGGAGCCAGGATCTCGGCTGTCTCAAGAGACATGTGAGTCTGCCCGGGCGGCCGCGGCGGTGGTCAGCCGCGGGAGCACGGGCGAGATTTTTAAAAAGTATGTCCTCGGGGACAGGCGGGGCAACGCACGGGCCCGAGCACGCGTGGCGAGCGACCGCGTCATGGGTCTCACCTTTTTTTTGAAGAATTTCGTCGACCGGCGCGACCTGGTCGCGCGCGCTGCCTCGTCCGGGCGGGAGGCGCGGCGCGTGACGCCGGCTCCTGTTCCACCGAGGTCACCCACATGGCGAATTTCATCCTCCGAATCCTTCCTGCTGTCCTGTTCGTCGCCGCCGCTCCGGCCGGCTGCGACGAGGAGCCCGTCGCGGTCGATCGCAGCGAGACCGCGCCCGTCGTCGAGGCCGCGACCGCGACCGCCGTGCTGGCTCGCGGCGTCACTGATTACACGGTCACACGCGAGGCCGCCGGCGCGCACGTGGTGCTTCGCGGCGCGTCGGAGCTCGGCGACCTGACGACGCAGACGGTGGCGCCCGGGGTGGTCCGCCTGCAGCTGGACTGGCAGGGGCGCGCGCTCGAGTTCGAGGTCGACACCACGCAGGTGCCGGCGCCGCTGACGATCCGGGCCGGCGGGCGCACTGCGGTGGTCCACGCCGAGGGCGCCGACGATCCGGCCGCGCGGGCGCTGTTCGCCGAAGTCCAGGGCGAGTGGGAGCTGGCGCGCGCGGCCTTCGTCGAGCTCGATCTGGCGCCGGGTCTGCTCGCGGAGGTCGAGCAGCAGCTCACCGGCAGCGACGGATTCTTCACCGACGACCTCACGCTCAGCCCGCGGCCCGCCGCGGACAACGGCTGCCCGAACATCTGCCATCAGAACGGGTGCGCGTGGTTCTGGGACCAGTACTGTCACACGACGCCGATCGGCCCCGGGCAGTGTCAGGTGGGGTTCTGCGGTTGCGGTGATTGCTGACGCGAGGGGTCCGCGGGCTTGACCGCGCCGCGGGCCCGCGAGGACCATCGGCGAGCTCGTCCGCGGCGATCGGCATGGAGGACTTCACCCGCACCGACCCGACGCCGGACCCGAGCTGTCTCAGCGAGGACGAGGTCCTGGCGTACTGCAGCGGCGAGGTGTCCGCGGTGGAGCGGCGGCGGGTCGAGGTCCACATCGATCGCTGCGGCGAGTGTCGCGAGCTGGTCGCCGAATTCGTGCGCGGATGGCAGACGCACGGGGCGACGGGGCTCGCGGAGACGGAGCCGCCGGGGCCCGCGGACGAGCCGATCGGGACGGGGCGGATCGGCCGCTACGTGGTGCTGGAGCGCCTCGGCGCGGGCGGCATGGGCGTGGTCTATGCCGCGTACGATCCGCAGCTCGGACGTCGCGTCGCGCTCAAGTCGATCGCGCCGCACATCGCCGCCGATCCGCTGGCGCGCGCGCGGATGCTGCGAGAGGCGCAGGCGATGGCGCTGCTGGCCCACCCCAACGTGGCGGCGATCCACGACGCCGGGGTGCACGACGAGCACGTGTGGTTGGCGATGGAGCTCGTCGACGGCGCGTCGCTGGTGGCTTGGCTGGCGGCGCGGCCTCGCGGGTGGCGCGAGATCGTGGCGATGTTCGCGGCGGCGGGCGAAGGGCTGGCGGCGGCGCACGCGGTGGGGCTGGTCCATCGCGACTTCAAGCCCGACAACGTGCTCGTCGGACGCGACGGACGACCGCGGGTGGTCGACTTCGGGCTGGCGCGCGGAGAGACGGAGGATGGCGCGGTCGCGGCCCACGGGAGCGTGGGCGAGACGACGCTGGCCCGGACGTTGACGCGAGCGGGAGCGACGCCGGGGACGCCGCGCTACATGGCGCCCGAGCAGTGGCTGGGCGAGACCGTCGATGCCCGCAGCGACGCGTTCGCGTTCTGCGTGGCGCTGTGGGAGGCCCTGTACGCCGAGCATCCGTTCCCGACGTCGAGCCTGGCAGTGTTGGCGGAGGCGGTGCTCCACGAGCAAGTCCGGCCGCCACGTGCAGGGACTCGCGTGCCGGCGTTCGTCCACCGGGCGCTGCGTCGCGGGCTGGCGCGCGAGCCGGCGCGGCGCTTCGCTACGATGGCGGAGCTGCTGGCGGCGCTGCGCGACGATCCGTGGCGACGCCAGCTGCGGCGGGGATTGGTGCTGGCGGCGACGGTGGTGCTGGCGTTCGCGTTCGGCTGGCGCGCGGTGGCGCGGGAGCAGGCGACCGAGGCCTGCGCCGCGGCGGCGGGCGAGATCGCGGCGGTGTGGAGCCCGGCTCGCCGCGAGGCGCTGACGCGGGAGATCGCGGTGAATGGGGATGCGCTGACGCAGGCCAGCGCGGCGGCGACTGTGCGGAGAATCGACGCGTACGCAGCGGGATGGTCGAGGTTGCGGCGCGAGGCCTGCACTCTGGCGAGGGTCGACGAGACGATGGACGCCGAGGTCCACGCGCGAGTGCGCGGTTGTCTGGACGAGCAACTGGCGGGCCTGGCGGCGATGCTCGAGGTGCTCGGCACGCGCGTGACGCTGGGCCGCCTCGGCGGCGCGGTGGTGGCGATGCGACCGGCGGCGGCGTGTCGCGAGCCGGGGCAGCTGCGCGAGACGTCGACGGGGCAGGCGGAGGTGGCGGAGATCCGGCGCGCGGTGCTGGGGGTGCGCCTGCTGCTGGTGGCCGGTCGGCTCGATGCGGCGGCGGCGGCGGTGAGCGCCGCAGAGGTAGCGGCGCAAGAGCGGCCGCAGCTGCGCGCGCTGGTGGCGATCGCGGCGGCCGACGTGGCGCTGCACCGCAGTGATTTCGCCACGGCGGAGGCTCGACTGCTCGACGCGCTGCACTTCGCCGGGGCCGCCGGGGCGGACGAGCTGGCGGCCGAGGCGGCGCGCGGGCTGGTCGACGTGGCGGCGGTGAAGCGCGGCGACGTCGCCGGGGGTCGGTTGTGGGCGCGGCAGCTGGAGATGTGGTGGGCGCGTCTCGAGGCGGGGCCTGGCGACGTGCGGCGCGCTGCGATCGACGGGGCTCACGCGCAGCTCGAGCTGGCGGCGGGCGATGAGGCGGCCGCGATCGCGCGGATCCACCAGGCCCTGTCGATCTACGGCCGCGGCTTCGGCGAGCACGACGGGGAGGTGGCGGCGCTGCTGATCGACCTGGCGAATGTGCACGCGCGCCGCGGCTCGCACGCGACGGCGCACGCGGCGTACGTGCGGGCGCTGGCGATCCACGAGCGGCTGCACGGAGCCGGCAGCACGTACGCGGCAGACGTGATTTTTAACTTGGGTTCGCTGGACGAGACGCTCGACGACCACGCGGCCGCGGGGCAGCTATTCCGGCGGGCGCTGGCGACTTACGAGTCGGCGTACGGTCGCGATCACGTCGAGGTCGGCGAGACGTGGGCGCGCGTCGGCCGGACCGAGCTGACGCGCGGAGAATCTTCTGCGGCAGAGCAGAGCTTCGCGCGGGCGCTGGCGATCGCCGAGGTCGACGCGGCCGGACGCAGGGCGCTGCGAGGAGCGGCGCTGGCAGGCCTGGGCGAGGCGCAGCTGGGTCGCGGGGCGCTGACGCAGGCGTTGACGACGCTCGAGGCAGCCGAGGTGGCGCAGGGGCAGGCGGCCCCGGGCGACCTCGATCGCGCGCACCTGCACTTCGCCCTGGCGCGCGCGCTGTGGGCCGCGCAGCGCGAGCTGCCGCGGGCGCTCGAGCTGGGGCGCGCGGCGGTGCAGACGTTCGAGACGAGCGCCGAGGCGGCGCCGAGCTGGCGGGCAGCGGCGTCGCACTGGCTCGCGGGGCGGGTTTTTTAGAGTTTAGAAACGTGGGTTGGTTCGGGTGAGCGCGGCGGAATTGGCGGACGCGCGGGATGATATGTCCGAAAGGACATATCATCCGTGAAGGACGCGGAGGTGTGACATGTCTCGAAGGACATGTCACATCACGAGCGAATGGCGAGGAGCGGCGCGCGGGCTCGCGCGGTCCGCTTATAAAAATTCGTAGGGGCCGGCGCGCACGCCGGTGCGGATGACGAGGGGGCGGTCGGTCCGCGGCGGCTGGGATTTCGGGGGCGGGGTGTTCGTGGGCTTCATGACGGATCCTCCGGCGCCGCGGTGAGAGGGCGGCGTCACCGGGGAGAGGCGGCGGGCGTCGGCGAGTCGCGGCTGCCGGTGTCTTGATTTCCGTGACAAACTGCACGCGCTTGTCCGACGTCCTCACGGCCTCGTTCCTCTCGCGTCTCTCGAGCCCGGCCGAGGTCGTCGATCGTGTCGCAGTGTCCTCCGCGCTGGCGGCCATCGTAGCGGCGGCGCGGCGGCGCTTCTCCGGGGTCGCGCTGGCCGACGAGCAGGTCGGACGGTTCTTGGGCGAGAAGGTCGCGGCGGAGGCCGATCCGCTGGCCGCGCTGGCGCGGCTGAAGGCCGACGAGCTGTGCCTGGTCGCGGCCTGCCTGGCCGGCGACGCGCGGGCGCTGCAGCACTTCGACGCGGCGTATCTGTCGCCGGTGGCCGAGCGGCTGGCACGCGCGGGCCTGGCGGCCGAGGTGGTGGCCGACGCGCGGCAGCGGATCGCCGGCAGCTTGCTGGTGGCCGACGCGAGCGGGACGCTGCGACTCGCCACGTACTCAGGGCGCGGCGACCTGGCCGGGTGGCTGTACGTCGCGGTCGCTCGCGAAGCGCGGCGCCTGGCCGGGCGCGACGCGCGTCACACTCCGGCCGACGACCTCGAGCTGGTCGACGATGGGGTCGGCGGCGACGTCGAGCTGGCTCACCTCAAGGCGACCTACGGCGAGGCGTTCCGCCGCTCGTTCCACGCGGCGCTGGCCGAGCTCGACGAGCAGGCGCGGAACCTCCTGCGCCAGCACCTGCTCGACGGCCTCAGCATCGACCAGATCGCCGGGCTGCAGCGGGTCCACCGGGCCACTGCCGCGCGCCGGCTGGTGCGCGTGCGCGAGGATCTGGCCCAGCGGACGCGCGCGCTGCTGGTGCAGTCGCTGAGGCTGTCGGAGTCGGAGTCGGACAGCGTGCTGCGGCTGGTCCGCAGCCAGATCGATCTCAGCCTCACGCGCGTGCTCGGTCAGGGCGGCGCGGCCGATTAATGGGCGTCAATCACTGAGACGAGACCGCCTGGAGCGCGAGCCGTCGAGGTGTTCTGAGAGACATGCGGCCGCGCGGTGGTCGGCCGCGAGCGGCGACGACAGAGGGTGAGGGCCGGCGAGGTGTCCCGAAGGACATGTGAGCCGTGCAGGTGGCAGCGAGCGCCGACCGCATGAGATCGGAGCGTGCCCGAACAGATGCGATTTCTAAAGAGATTTTCAGGCGGAAGAGACATGCTCTCCGGGCCATGTCCCTTCGAGCAGGTGGATGACCAGGCCGACGTGCGAGAGGGGGCGGCTGAGGTCGTCGGGGTCGGGGTTGGTCTCGTAGTCGAGGAGGACGACCTGGCCCGCGGCGCCGAGGCGGCGCAGCTCGGCGAGCTCGGCCCCGAGGTGGTGGTCCAGGACGTGGCGGTACGTGGGCAGGTAGATCTGCCGGCGGGCCTCGGCGTAGGTCAGCAGGCGCGCCCCTTCGAGGCCGTCGCGGTGGCCGAGGCAGGCGCCCAGGCGCTGCACAGTGCGCTTCAGGCCCTTCATCGTCGTGACGTCGAGCTTGCTCGGGTCGATGTCCTGGGTGGCGAACACCTTGAGCGCCTGCCACACGCCCTCGACCGAGGCGGCGGTGCGCCCGGGGGTGAAGGGCACCGGGATGCCGCCGTGCGGATAGAAGGGGCTAAACCTGACCCAAGGGTCAGGCCCGCGCGAGGTCAGGTCGAGCACGGTGGCGCCGGGGAAGCGCTTGCCGACATGGGCCTGGGCGTGACGGTTGTAGAGGTGGAAGCTCATGGCGCGTGGACGGCGGCCAGGGCGTCGAGGTCGAAGCCGCCGCTGCGACCGCTGCACCATTGGCCGGACGGATCGTACTCGTCGCCGACGTCGATGAGGCGGACGTAGCGGGCCCGCGCGAGACCGACCTCGGCCAGGTCGAAGGCGTCGCCGCCGGCCTCGGCGGGGTCGGTGGGGTCGAGGCCGTTGCCGGTGTTGGCGCGGACCAGCGCGACGCCGGCGCAGCCGCGCAGGAGATCGTCGCCGGCCGGGTCGCAGGCGAAAGCGCGCCAGTCGACGCCGTCGTCGCTGACGAGCACGCGCGCCGGCTCGGCGAAGGTGCCGTCGCCGACGGTGAACGGGTTCTCGAACACGAGCAGGTCGGGGCCGGGCCCGTCGACGACGCCGTCGCCGGCGAAGTGGAGGGTGATCTGGCCGCCGCAGCCGAGCGACAGCACGTCGAGGCCGGCGTTGCCGTTCTCGCCGGCCTCGGGCGGGCCGAGGACGATGTCAGGGAACGACTCCTCGCCCCAGCCGCCGCCCATCGCCACGAACTCGTCGACGCAGTCGGCGAACGGGTCGGATGGCGCTTCGGACATGTCCTCGAGGCAAGCTCCGAGCGCGGGGTGGCGATCGAGGCCGTCGTCCTCGCCGGCGGCCGGGGCGCAGGCGAACGCGAGCAGCAAGGGGACGAGACGGGCGCGGGCGGAGGTGGTCATGGATCGGGGCTGGTGGCCGCAGTGATCGCTGCGCGCAAGGTGCTGTCCAGGGCCCGACCCTGGTGGACCCAGCGGATCCGCCCGTGGGCGTCGACCAGCACCAGGTGCGGATACACGGACAGGCGGAAGGCGCGGGAGATCGCGCCGCGGTCGAGGACGATGCGGAAGGGCAGCTGCTTGTCGTCGCGGTAGCGGGCGGCGATCGCCCGCTGGTCGCCCTCGCGGTCGCAATTGACGCCGACGACCGCGAAGCCGCGCTCGGCGAGCTCGTGGTGGACCGCGACGTACTTGCTCATCTCGTCGCTGCACACGCCGCACCAGCTGGTGAAGAAGACCAGCAGCCGGGCCCCGCCGCGCAGGTCGGCGGTGGTGAAGTCGCCGCCGTCGAGGTCCTCGGCGTGGAACTCGGGCACGGCCTCGCCGACGGCCACGGGCGCGAGGGTCTGCCAGTGCGCGGCCAGATCGGCGGCGTCGCGGCCGGCGCTGGCCAGCGGCAACAGCACGACGAGGGCGCCGACCACGAGCGCGGCGCGGCCGGCCGGCGGCGCGGGCTTGGCTGTCTCTCGGGACAGGCAGACTGTTGGGCGGATCCACAGCGCCAGGCCGGCGGCGAGCACAGCCCCGGCGATCTCGATGCTGTACTTGGGGACAGGTAGCGGGTGGCCGAGGCCGGCGGCGAGGCGCGCCGCGACGACCACGAGCAGCATCGGCAACATGCACAGGGCAGCCCGGTGGGCCCGCAGCGGGCCGAGGATCGCCTCGACGGCGAGGGTGGTGACGAGCCACGGGATCAGGACGGTGAAGCCCGCCAGCAGGGTGGGAAGGGCCGCAAGCCCGGCCATGGCGGCGAAGTCGGCCGCGGCGTCGCCGAGCGCCAGCAGGTGCGCGCCGGCGGCGAACAGGAGGATGAAGAGGAGGCCGTCGCGCGGGCCGTCCTCGGGGGCCAACGAAGCGACGGTGGCGCGCGGGCGGAGCAGCGCGCCGCCCCAGCGCGCGAGCGCGGTGCGGAGACGGGTCATGAGCGGGCGAACCTCGGGGCGGGACGAGTGCGGTGATTCATGAGCGGGCGAGCGAGGGACGATTCGCGGCGGGCGCGGAGCGGAGGTCGGCGACGAGGGCAGGGGACGAGCGCGAGTGATGATTCGCGGCGGGCGCGGAGCGAAGGTCGGCGACGGGGGCAGGGGCCGAGCGCGAGTTGTTCGCGGCGGGTGGAGCGAAGGTCGGCGAGGGCGGGAGCGGAGCGCGAGTGATGATTCGCGGTGGGCGCGGAGCGAAGGCCGGCGACGAGCGCAGGGGCCGGCGCGGTGTGATGATTCGTCGCGGGCGCGAAGGAGAAGTTCATGGCTGGCCGAGCCTCCGGCGGGCGGCGGCCACGAGCGGTCGCGGGAGGCGGCGGGCGTCGGCGACGCGGCGCAGGTCGGCGCGACGCAGGCGCCACAGCAGGCTCATCGCCAGCGGCAGCGGGGTGGCCGGGTCGAGGACGCGAGCGACGCCGGCGGCGTAGGGCGGGACGATGCGCGCGGGCGCGGCCAGGACTGGCGCGGGCGCTTGCTCGCGCGGGGCCGGCAGGTCGTCGTCGTCGGGCGGGTCGGGCGGCAGCGAAGGCGCGGACGCGAGGTCTTCGCCGGCGCGCGAGCGCAGGGCGGCGAGCTGGCGCGCGGCGTGGTCGTCGGACCTGTCGTGAGGGACATGTCCCGAGAGCAATGATCGCAGCAGGCCGCGCAGGCCGGGCACGCGCTCGCGGGCGCCGAGCTCGACGGCCGCGTGGAGGGCGGCGCTCGGGCAGCGCGGGTTGCGGGCGAGCGCCGCGAGGATCGCCGGCGCGGCGAGCAGGCGCGGGTGGGCCAGAGCGATCGCCTCGCAGGCGCGCGGCGGGCCGCAGCGGGCGACGAGCGCGAGGGTGTCGGCGTGGACCTGCGGGTGGCGCACGAGCACCGCGAGCTCGTCGGCGTGTCCGAGCCGCCGCCGGGCCATGAAGTCGAGCGCGGGCGCGGGCAGCAGCGGGTCGGCGAGGGCGGCGAAGATCGTGGGGCCCGGGAGCTCGGCGGCGGTGCGCCCGGCGAGGTCGGCGTGCGGCGGGTGACCGAGCGCCCACAGTTGATAGAGCGTCAGCCAGGTGTCGCTGCCGGGCGCGGGGATCAGGGCGCGGGCCGCCAGCTCGCGCTGCGCCGGGCCGGCGTCGGGGCCGACGAGCTTGTGCAGGCGGGCGCCGAGCCGGGCGTCGCTGAGCGGCGGGTGCAACATGGCGGAAAGGTCAGGTGGGCGGCCGCGGGAAGAACAGTTTCCCGATCGGTAGCTCGACCCCCTCGAACGGCGGGACGCGGGCGACCTCGGTGTCGTCCCAGGTGCCGGCGATCAGCCACTGGCTGTCCTTGAGGACATACGCCTCGAGGGTCCGCTCGGCCGGGTCGATCAGCCAGTAGAAGGGAACACCGTGCTGCGCGTAGAGGCGGGCCTTGACCACCCGGTCGTGGCGGGCGTTGGAGGGAGAGAGGATTTCGCAGATCCAGTCGGGCACGACGTCGATCGGGCGCACGTCTTCGGGGGAGGGCAGCCGCGCGCGTCGCCACCCGGCGACGTCGGGGCGGGTGACGTCGTGGCGCGAGAAGCGGACGTCGACCTCGGGCAAGATCCACCAGCCGTCGGGACCGTCGGTGTCGTCGTCGTAAGGTCCACCGATGAATCGCCCCACGCTGCGCTGCACGCGGCCGTGCTTGGGCAGGCTTCCCGGTTGCGCGACGATCTCGCCGGCGTGGAGCTCCGCGTGCACGTCCTCGGGGAGCTCGAGCAGATCCTCGTAGGTCTTGAGCTTGCGCGCGGCCTCCACGGCTCGAACCGTACCACATGCGGGCAGGGCGGGCCTGCGGGGCGGGCGCCGGGCGTGGCGCACCGCCTGCGCGGGTGTTTGCGTCAGTCGGCGGCCGGGCGGTGGAGGGCGTGGATCAGGCGCAGGCCCTCGAGCACGAGGGCGTCGTCGACGACGTCGATGATGTCGGTCTCGCGGGCGACGTCGGGGGCGAAGCCGCCGGTGGCGACGACCGTGACGGGGTGATCGAGCTCGTCGCGGATCCGTCGGATCACGCCCTCGACCAGGCCGACGTAGCCGTACAAAAGTCCGGACTGCACGGCCATGATCGTGTTGGTGCCGACGACGCGGGCGGGGCGGGCGATGTCGACGCGCGGGAGCTTGGCGGCGCGGGCGAACAGGGCGTCGGCGCTGATGCCGATCCCGGGGGCGATGACCCCGCCGAGGTACTCGGGCGTGGGCGTGACGACGTCGAAGGTCGTGGCGGTGCCGAAGTCGACGACGAGGACGCCGCGCGCCGGCTCGGAAGCGCCCGCGGTGCTACGCGCGCCGTAGCGGCTGTGGGCGGCCACGGCGGCGACGATCCGGTCGGCGCCGACCTCGTGCGGCGGGTCGTAGAGGATCGGCATGCCGGTCGGCAGGCCCGGCTCGACGACCAGCGCGGCGAGCCCCGCGTAGTGCGAGAGGGCTCGCAGGAGCGGCCCGACGACCGGAGGGACCACGCTGGCGACCACGGCGTCGCGGAGGTCGGCGAAGCGCACGCCGACGAGCGCAAGCACGCGCTCGACGGCGACCGCCAGCTCGTCGCGGGTCCAGTTGCGCTGGGTGGCGAGGCGCAGCTCGCATCGCAGCTCGCCCCCCGCGAACACCCCGATGGATGTGTTGGAATTGCCCACGTCGATGGCGAGCAGCATGGCCGGGGCACTCTAACCCCGCAGGCTCGACCTCTGCTACCGTGGCGCCCGTGGACGACGAGCCGAAGGCAGCGCAGGGGCCGCAGCCGCCGCAGCGGCACGAGCCGGGCGTGTCGCCGAACGCGGTCACGCGCGAGGAGAAGCTCGACGACACGATGCACGCCAGCCGGTCGATGATCCTCCGCCGGCTGCCGCTCGACGGCCAGTCGCGCGAGGCGGAGCTGCGGCGCCGGCAGCAGGCCCGCGGCCAGTACCGCCTGGCCCTCAAGACATGGTCGGTGCCGCTGCTGATGATCGGCGCGGTGGTCGTGGTCTTCTACCTGCTGTCGTTCTGGCTCAACGTGCTGTCGTACACCGGCACCGACGAGCTGAGCCTGGTCGACCGCCTGATCCACCAGGACCTCGAGAAGGCGCAGAACACCGTCGGCGGCCTCGGCGAGGTGATGGCCGCGGTCCTCGGCCTGGCGCTGACCGTCTCGAGCATCATCGTGCAGCTGGCGGCGACCCGGTTCACGCCGCACATCACGGTGCTGTTCTTCCGCGCCCGCACCAACATGCTGGTGCTCGGGTTCTTCGTGGTGTCGACGTTGTTCGTGGTGTGGGTGAACTTCTCGCTCGACGGGGCCGACTACGCCGGCCCGCGCTGGGACGTGATGTTCTCCATGCTGCTGATGACGACCAGCCTGCTGCTGCTGTTCCCGTACTTCGCGTACGTGTTCGACTTCCTCGACCCGAACAAGATCATCGGCCGCATCAAGACCAACGGCCTCGACGCCTGCACCACCAAGCTCGGCCGCCAGTCGATCAGCATCGAGCAGCGCCAGCGCTCCGCGGTCGAGGCGGTCGAGCACCTGACCAACATCGGCCTCAACGCGCTGCAGCAGAAGGACAAGAACATCGTCTCGGCGACGATCGACGCGCTGCGCGAGTTCTGCGTCGAGTACGGCGAGATGAAGAACGGCATGGTGCTCGAGTGGTTCAAGATCCCGGACCGCCAGAGCCCCGACTTCGTGTCGCTGTCGCCGGAGGCGATCACCGACCTGCGCCACCGCCGGACCTGGCTCGAGTGGAAGGTGCTGCGCCAGTACCAGATGCTGTTCACCGAGGGGCAGAGCCAGATCAAGGACATCTGCTACCTGCTCGCCATCAACACCCGCCGCCTCGGCGAGGCCGCGTCGGTCTACAACGACCTGCGCGCGCTCGACCTGACGATCAAGTTCTTCAACACGTACCTGCGCGCGACCCTCAACGCGTCGGACATCCGCACCGCGTACAACATCCTCCACCAGTACCGCCAGCTCGGCGAGACGGTGCTCGAGATCGGCAAGCGCTCGAAGCCGACGGTGATCGACCGCGACAAGACGCTGGCCGACCGCGCCATCGAGATCGCGCACCGCATGCGCTACTACTCGGGGGTCGCGTTCCAGCGCAACATGGCGTTCGTGGCCGAGGTGATCGCCCACGACATCGGCACGCTGTGCGAGCGGGCGTTCCAGCTCAGCAGCGAGTGCCACGACGACCTGCTGCGGATCTTCCTCGCCGTCGACGACGCGACCGAGTCGTCCGACAAGGCCAAGGCGCTGCGCGGGGTGCGGAAGGCCCAGATCAAGCTGGCCACCCACTACCTGGTGTACGGCGCGACCTCGCTGGCGCGCCGGATCGCCGACGACATGCGCATGGAAGACCCCCGCCGCCTGCGCTCGATGTGGGTCGAGCTGGCCAACCTCGACACGCCCGAGTTCTGGGAGGTCAACGACCGCGGCTCGAACTTCGACTACCTGACGCCCGACCAGAAGGCGACGCTGCCGAAGTTCTTCCAGTGGTTCGAGGGGCTGCAGACCGACAGCCCGGCGCTCTACGACTCGCACGTGCTGCGCAAGTGAGCAGAGATGACTCTGGGGACATGCCCGAAGGGATATGTCCCGGCGCGCTCATCGGTCTTCCAGCGCGAGCAGGCGCAACGGCACGGCCTCGTCGGCGGTGAGCTCGAAGGTGGCTGAGAAAGAGGTGCCGGCGGCGACGCGGTCCAGGACGTCGGCGCAGGCCTCGGGAGCGCAGGCCACCTCGGTGTCGAGCATGCGCAGGCCCTCGTCGGAGGCGACGAACCAGGCGCTGCCCGCCGCGATGTCGGAGAAGACGAGGGTGTACTGGGTCCCGACGGGGTCTTGCGCCTCGCTGACGATCTCGTCGGCGATCCAGCGCTGATCCGAGCCGTCGGCGTCGGGCTCCTCGACGGGCTCGACGTGATAGCGCAGGCGCGTCTCGACGCCCCAGCGGTGGGTGAAGCCCTCGAAGCCGTGGTAGTTCGTCTCGAACTCGCCGCCGTCCTCGGCATGGCGCTGGCAGAGCATCTCGGCCAGGCCGACACACGGGGAGCGCGTCGAGGCGACTACCACCTCGAGGGACTCCTCGGGGCCACAGGCAGGGGCGAGGGCGGCCAGGGTGAGGGCCAACAGGGAGGTGGAGCGGAGCGCGGTCAGGTGCTTCATGGGCTGCGCCGCGAAGTTGCAACAATCGCACCGCCGCGGACTGCGATGATTTTGGGCCCGGGGCACGAGGACCGCGACATCGATGCCAGACACCCCGGGCGCGCGGCTCGAGGCCAGCGCCCACGGCGCAGGTGCGGCCGGTGCGGCGCGAGACGGGACCCATGGGCCGCGTCGCCGGACGGAGTCTGTCGCGGCGGGTTCGGGCGTGGCAGGCTCGCGCGCGATGCAGCAAGCCCCCCGATCTCTCGCGCTGTTGTTCGGGTCGTTCGCGCTCGCCTGCGGCGAGACGACGAGCCCGCCGATCGTGGCCCGGTCGGAGGCGCAGGAGGCCACGCCCACGCCGCCGCCGCCGCCCGCGAGCCCGCCTGCCAGGGTCGAGGCGAAGGGCGAGGCGAAGGCGGACGCGAAGCAGGACGTCGCGGGCGCGACCGAGGTCGCGGCGCCGGCCGAGCCGGTCCCGCCGCAGCCGGCGGCGCCGCAGGTGCCCGGGCCCGCGTTCTTCGCCGTCGACAAGAAGGGGATCGTGCGGCTCGATCAGGGCAAGTTCACGCCGCTCGCGGACGGGCCCGACAAGCTGATCAAAAACCTCCACGTCGCCGCCGACGGGGCGCTGTGGGTGCTCGGGTTCGAGACGATCTACAAGCTGCCGAGGCTCGACGCCGCCGGCTTCAAGGAGGTCGTGCGCGGTGACTTCCGGGAGACCGGCACGATCGACGACTTCTTCGTGATCGCCGACGACGACCTGTGGGTGGCCGGCTTCGGCGGCGTGTCGCACTGGGACGGCAAGGAGTGGACGCGCGAGGAGAAGGCGGCGATCGGGGCCGGCGACGACACCATCGACGGCCTCGCGGTCGACCGCGACGGCAAGCTGTGGGTCGCGTCGTCGAACCGGATCCACGTCAAGGACGAGGGCGCGTGGAGCACCCTCGACCTGAGCAAGATCAAGGACCCGCTGTTCATGGAGGGCGTCGAGCGGGCGGCCGACGGCACGGTCTACGCGTTGGCCTCGGCGACGCTGATCAGGCTCGGGCCGGGGCCGGCCGACGCGGCGGCGGTCAAGCTCGGCGGTGGCAGCATTCCGTCGTACAGCGACCTGGCTCTCGGGGCAGGTGGCACGATCGCCGCGCGCAACCTGTTCGACCTCGTGCTGTCGACGCCGACGCGCACGAAGGTGTGGCGGAAGAAGGACTACATGTCCGAGGGCGTGCGGGCGCTGGCGGTCGACGCCGGCGGTCGCGTGTGGGTGGGTGGCGAGATCGGGGTGGCCATCCTCGGGCCGGGCGACGCGAAGGTCGAGTGGCGGTCGGGGGCGGTGCAGGAGCTGTCGGGCGAGGTGGTCGGCGTGGCCGTCGCCGGCGCGGGTCCGGCCGAGCTGCCCGCGACCGGACCGGTGCAGACGGGCGGGCTCAAGGGCAAGCTGCTGCGCGGCGGTCAGCCGGTGCCCGGGGTCGAGGTCGAGCTGTGCCCGAGCCCGAGCATGCTGTTCACGAAGTCGCCGTGCGCCGACAGCTCGGTCAAGTTCACCGGCAAGACCGACGACAAGGGCGAGTGGACGTTCGCCGCGGTGCCGCTCGGCGCCTACGGCATCGCCCTCAAGTCCGAGGGCAAGTGGCGGGTCACGATGGGCTCGGACCTCGGGGTCGACATGAGGCCGGGCGAGGTGTTCGACGTCGGCTCCGTCTCGCTCGACAAATAGCGCGAGCGGCGAGACGAAGCGCTGCGGTGCGCGGGCGGCGGCGACGACTCGCCTCGCCTCGCGCTACGCGGCAACGATTCTGCGGAGTTAGCCGCGGCGGTTCGGCCGCCGATTGTATAGACTCGCGGGATTACCGGCATCGACGCCCATGTAGGCGATTGGCGGCACCGCGAGCGGCGGGGGCTCGATTGTGGAGACCCGCACCGGCGGCCGAGCCGCCGTCCGGAGCGCGCCGCGCCGCCTGATAACGCTGTTCTTCGACGAATTTTGGGGGCTTCGCGGGCTTCTGTGGCGCGCGCGCTTCGCCTCTCGCTTGCGCCTCTCCACACCGTTTCGTGGCGGCCGCGGAGGGTCGACGAAATATTCGGACCGTGCGTCCCGGCGGATGGCCGGCGACCGGAGGACCTGCGAGAGATGCTTCGTTTTACCCTGATGCTAGCCACTAGTTTTGCGTTCGCGTTGCCGTTCGCGCTGCCGTTCGCGACGGCGGCGCGGCCGCTGACGAGCGCGGCCCCCGAGGTCGGTTTCTGTTGGGGCGATGATTGCGACGACGGCGACGAGCCGATCGAGATCGACCTCCATCTGTGCGTGGCGGTGCAGATCGGCGAGGAGGAGCACCGCGATTGCGAGGTGCGGAAGGGGCCGGCGTGCCTGGCCGCGTGTACGTTCGACGCGGTCGGCCCGGCGTGCCTGGCGGAGGTGGGCGATCGGGCCACCCCGCGCGAGCTGGCGGCCTGCCAGACCGACAGCGTGGCCGTGTGCCGCAGCCAGTGCGAGGTCGGGGGCGCCGCGTTCTGCGAGCGCGGGCACCCGGGCCTGGGGCTCGGCCATTGCAAGAACGCCGGCAACCCCGGACATCCGGAGTACGAGGAGGACTGCAAGGACGACGACGATCACGACGATCACGACGATCACGACGATCACGATGATTACGATGATGACGACGACTACGACGACACCGACGACCACGATGATGACGACGACGGCGGTGGCGGCGGCGAGGTGGTGTTCGTGGATGTTCTCGCGTGCATCGGCGTCGGCATCGAGGCCGGTTAATCGTCCCGGAGCCGCCGCGCGCACGTGACGGGTCCGCGTCCTGCACGCGGACGAGGGCCCGTCGCGGGCGGCCTCGAGGCCGGTGCGACCTGACGTTCTGGGGAGTACGGACAGGTCGGGGGTCTCGGGGTCCTCCCGGGCGTGTGGCGGAGCGGGGGTCAAACCCCGCGTTTCGGGGCGGATCGTCGCGGCCGCAGGGGCGCTGCGGACGGAGCCAGCCGGGGGCGTCGGAATGACGCCCCCGGCGGCGCCGTCTTCGGCGTCCGACGCCGCGAATGTCGATATTCTGTGACTGCTATGATAAATCGTGAGGCTCTCCACATAACGCGGTTGCGCCTCGGGGTCATCGACGTACGATTCGAGGCGGCGACGGAATGGACACCGTCGCCGCTTCGAAAGGACTTTGAACATGATGCGTAAGATCTTGATGGCCGCCCCGCTCCTCGCGTTCGCCCTCCCGTTCGCGATGCCCTCGGCGAGCGCGGCCCGGCCGCTGGCCACGCCGGCGCCCACGGCCGAGTTCTGCTGGGGCGACAGCTGCGACGACCACGACGACCACGACGACCACGACGAGACGATCGAGCTGATGGTCTGCGTCGCGGTCCAGCTCGCGGTCGACCGCGACTACGAGTGCGAGATCCAGCAGGGCCCGCAGTGCCTGGCGAACTGCACCGCGGAGGCGATGACGCCGCTGTGCCTCAACGAGCTCGGCGACCGCGTGCGCTCGGCGGCCGCGCTGCAGGCCTGTCAGGCCGAGCGCGCGGCGACCTGTCGCAGCCAGTGCGACGGCGACGGCGCGGCGTTCTGCAGCGAGGGGGCGCGCTGGGACGACGGCCACGACGACGACGACGATGACGACGACGGGGGCGGCAGCACGCCGATCTTCATCGACATCGACGTGTGCGTCTGGCTCGACTTCAAGGGTTGAGCGCCGGTGCCCACCGCTCGGGCCGCCGCCGCGCTCGCGCCAGGGAGCGGGCTCCGCGGCGCCCGGACGGCCTTCCAGGACCCCGGGGCGCTCCGCGCTCCGGGTCGTTCGCGCGTCGAGAGAGGGGAGTCGCGGATGTCGAAACGGACATGGCGTAAAAGACAGGTAATAGCGCGACGGGCCGAGGTCCGCCGCGCGGAGCTGCGGGGCGCGGGCGGGCGTCCGCGGCGGGCGCGGGGTCGCACCGGGGGCGACGCGCCCGGCGGGGCGAAGGCGACTGCCCGCGAGCCGAAGACCCGGCGCGGGGCCTGGCGGGGCAGACACGTCCCGATCGACATGTTCGATCCGCGCCGACCGGCGCGCGGCGTCTTGTGGGATGTCCCGAAGGACAGGCAGCGCGACGAGCGGGCCGAGGGCGCATGTCTCGAGGGACAGGTCCCCTCCGCGGACGAGCGCCCCCGGGAGCTGCGCGGGCGGACGCGTCCGGACGCGTGTGAGCGCGCCCGACGGCGGGCGGGCGGGGTTTGTCGGGGGCAGGCATGCTTCGCGGGTGCGGGACCTCGGGTCCTTCGGGAGCACGATCGATCCGGACTCGGAGGCGTCGGACCGGCTCTCGACCGACGCGCCGGACGGCGAAGGCCAGGCCGTCGCGGGCGACGCGGCGAGCCAGAAGTTCGGCCGCTTCCGTCTGCTGCACCTGCTCGGCCAGCTCGATCGGGTGGTCGCGCTGAAGATGGTGCGCGGCGATCGCAACACGGCGGTGATCGGCCGCTTGATCCGCGAGGCGAAGGCGCTGGGGAAGCTGTCGCACCCCGACGTGGTCCAGATCTTCGACGTGAGCACGCTGCGGGGGGCGGTGTTCCTGACGACGGAGTACGTGCGCGGCCGGACGCTGCGCGAGGAGATGGCGGGGCGCCGGCGCGAGGGCGGGTTCGAGGCGAGCGTCGACCTGTTCCTTCAGGCAGGTCGGGGGCCGGCGGCGGTGCACGCGGCGGGGCTGGTGCACCGCGACTTCAAGCCCGACAACGGGATGGTCGGCGACGACGGCCGCGTGCGGGTGATGGACTTCGGGTGGGCGCGGGCGACCGGCGCGCCGGTGCCCGTCCCCGTCGCAGCCGACGAGCCGCGCGGCGAGGTTGAGCGGACCGCGCTGGCGTGGACCCGGTTGGTTCCGGCTTGACGGCGCGGGCGGCCCGCGAGACAGCTACGGCATGACGGACGCACCCCTGCTCGACCTCATGCTCGCCCGCCGCAGCGCCCCCGTGTTGAAGGAGCCGGGCCCGACTCGCGCCGAGCTCGCGCGGATCCTCGGGGCCGCGGGTACGGTGCCCGACCACGGCTCGCTGCGGCCGTTCCGTTTCGTGGTGGTCGAGGGGGAAGGGCGGGCGGCCTTCGGCGACGCGCTGGCCGAGACTGCGGCGGAGCGCCGGCCGGGGATGCCGGCGGCGGGGCTCGAGAAGATCCGCGCCAAGGCGTTCCGCTCGCCGACGCTCATCGCCGTGATCGCCTCGCCGCGCAACGACAAGATCGAGCGCTGGGAGCAGCACGCGACCGCCGCCTGCGCCGGCTATGCGGTGGTCCTCGCCGCCCACGCGCTCGGCGTCGGCGCCAACTGGAAGAGCGTGCCGTTCACCCGGGGCGCGGCGCTGACCCGCGTCCTCGGCCTGAGCGCGGACGAGGAGATGTTCGGGTGGATCCACCTCGGCCGCGCCAGCGACGAGGCCGCCCCGGCCCCGCGCGCTCCGCTGGTCCTGGCCGACTTCGCCAGCGTGCTCGACGGCAGCGGCGCGCGCCGGGCCTTCGACGAGGGGTGACGCCCGACGAGCGACCGCGGGGCCGCCGCGGCGGAGGGCAGAGAGGCTGTCCGAAAGGTCAGGTCGACGACCGCGGCCGAGGACCCCGGGCGCGTCAATCGAGGGGCCAGGGGAGGGCGGCGGCGTCCTGTGCGTCGGCTTCGGTCGCCTCGGCGGGGGTGTCGCCGCGCTCGCCGGCGGCGGTCGCCCGCCACCACGGGTCGACGCGCTCGACCCGAGCGGGCTCGAAGGGTTCGCCGAGGCGAGGCATCGCCAGGTGGACGCCGCGCTGCGGGGCGCGGGCGACGAGCTGCTCCGCGGGGTCGTCCCACGCGTGGGTGGCGAGGCTGAAGGTGCCCCAGTGGACCGGCAAGAACAGGCCGCCGCCGAGCAGCTCGTGGGCCGCGAGGGCGCGCTCGGGGCCGAGGTGGATGTCGCCCCAGCCGGGGTGGAAAGCGCCGACCTCGAGCATGACGAGGTCGAATGGACCGAGGCGGTAGCGAATGTCTTTGTATTCGGTGGTCAGGCCGGTGTCGCCGCTGAAGAACAGCGCGTGCCGGTCGCTGCGCACGGCGAAGCCGGACCACAAGGTGGTATTGCGCGCTCCGAGGCTGCGGCCGGAGAAGTGTTGCGAGGGCGCGGCGGTGACGACGACGTCGCTGCCGGGGATCCGCGCGCTCTCCCACCAATCGAGCTCGGTGATCCGCGACGCCGGGACTCCCCACGCCTCGAGGTGAGCGCCGACACCGAGGCTGGTGACGAACGGCACCGGGGTGCGCACGAGCGCCTGGATCGTGGGGTAGTCGAGGTGATCGTAGTGGTCGTGGGAGATCAGCACGACGTCGACGTCGGCGAGCGCGGCGATCGGCACGGGGACCGGCTGAAAACGCTTCGGTCCGGCGAAGCCGAGCGGCGAGGCCCGCTCGCCCCACACGGGGTCGGTCAAGATCCGCACGCCGCCGATCTCGAGCAGGATCGTCGAGTGACCGAGCCACGTGGCGCGCAGGCCGGTCTCCGGCCGCCGCGACCACGCCGGGCGCGGATCGACGGACGGGAGCGGGGCCTCGGGGACGCGCCGCGGGCCGCACAGCAGCTCGCCCATCCCCGGCATCCCGCCCGTCCGCAGATCGGGCAGCGCGGGGTGCAAATTTTTAAAAGCGTTGCCGTCCCACCGCGGCGAGGCCTTCATCCGCTCGAGCCGGGCCCCCGACGCCTGTTTGCCGAATGTCTTCATGCGGTGCTGCCTTTCACTGTTTGCCGAGGATCGCGTCGAGGGCCCAGCAGCCGCGCACGTGGCCGCGGTTCTGCTGCAGGTGCTCGAGCAATTCCGAATCGCGGCAGCCGGCCGCGCGCAGTTGATCGGCGAGCCGCGGGACGAGCACGAAGTCGTGCTTTTGATAGATCGCGCGGGCGAGTTCGACGATCGCCCCGTTGCGCCACGTCAGCCACGAGGGCGCGATGCGGGCCGGCTTGAACGGGTTGCCGAGGATCTCGCGGATCAGCTCGGCCTGGCCGGCGTCGTCGTGGTCGCGCGCCGAAGCATACCTCGCGCTGTCGAGGCTTCGCGGGTCCGGATCGGTCAGTGAAGCGACGACGATGCCCGCCTGCCGGGCGTTCTTCAGCTCGTCCCCACCGGCGTCCTCCGCCGTCATGCTGTCGAGGGTCGCGGCGAGGCTGTCGCGGAGTCGCTGCGCCGACTCGTGCGCGCGCTGGAGGGCGTCGAGGTCGACGAGATCGTCGGCGAATTCCTCGGCGGTCTCGACGGCCTGCTCGAGGCCGAATCGGGCCAGGTCGCGCCAGCGCAGGCGACAGCAGGCGACGGCCAGCAAACGGAGCTTTCGCGGGCTGAGCGGCTCGCGCAAGTAGCCCCACCAGTGCAGCATGACGAACGGCCGAGATGCCGTGTACCACTGCGTCTCGGTGAACACTGGCGCGCCCTGGCCCTTGCCGAGCACCGCGTCGAGGGCCCAGCAGCCGCGAAAGTGCGGACCCGGCCCGCGCAGGTGGGCCAGCGCGGCGGCGTGGGTGCAGCCGGCGGCGACCAGCAGGTCGGCCAATTCCGGCAGGCGCGCGAAGTCCCGCGCCTCGTAGATCTGGCGCGCGACGGCGAGGACGGCCTCGTCGCGGGTGAGCGCGGCGAGCCGCATCGACGGGTCGGCGAAGATCTCGCGGACCATCGCGGCGGCGTCGCCGGAGTATGCACCGAGCGCGCTAGCGACGGCTTCGACGACGAGGTGGTGGGCGCAGCGGTCGGCGATGAAGTTGGCTCTGGAATCGCCGGCGTCGACGCCGAACAGCTCGGCGAAGACCTCTTCGCGCGCCGCCTCCAACTCGGCGTCGGTGGCCTGGCCGTCGGCGTACCGCTCGGCGATCTCGACGCTGGCGCGACAGGCGTCGAGCACGAGCCCCGACCAGCGCGCGCGGGCACAGGCGCAGGCGAACAGGCGCAGCTTGCGAACGCCGGCGACGCCGCGCAGGCGGTGCAACATGGCGGCGGCGTCCTGGTCCTCGTCCCACGCGGCGTCGGGCATCCCTGCGATATTGGCCGAATCTCCGCGCGAGATCGAGGCGTGTTGCCGTCGACGTGGGGCGGCGGCCGGGTGTCACGGCGCGAGCAGGCCGCGCGCCTCGTCGAGCGCCTGCGGTGGCCGTGAACGCCTGGGGCGCCACCACGAGGTGCTCCCCGAGCCACCGCACGTCGGCGAGCCGACCGGGATCTACCTGTTCGATCGGACAGGCGAGGCGCTGGTTCGGCGGGCCCGCAGCGTGTCGCAGGCGGCGACGCTGCGGTTCGGCACGCGGCTGCTGACGGCCGACCTCGACGCACCGGGGGGGCGCTGCTCGAGCTGCTCGCGCACGACGACCTCGGCGATCGGCGCGGGGTCGAGGCGCTGGCGAGGCGGGCGCCGAGCGGGCTGTCCGAGGCCGAGCGTGATGCTGGCGTCCGTCGATCCGGCCCGCGCGCTGCACCACGCGGACCAGGCGATCGCCCGCGACGGCGCGCCCGAGCTGGTGCGCGAGCGCTTGAGCCGGCACCGCGCCATGGCGGAGCTGACGGCGCGAGACCCCGCGTGGCGGCAGTCGCTGGCGCCGCGATGAGGCCGGGCGCCGGCGGCGGGCCGTGGATCGGGCTGCAGCGGGCCGATGGCGCGGAGCAGAGGTCGGCGAGCAAGTGTCCGGCGGGGAAACGGCCGGGACCGCGGCGAACGGGCCTCCAGACCCTGGTGCGCGATCGCGCATTCCGCGGAAGGACGCTTCCCGCTGGCATCGCGCGGGCGAACTGCATAACTTCGGCCGACGCATGCAGGGTCGACGAGAACCGCACGAGTCGACGCTGTCGGAGACGGCGGAGACCAACTACGACCGCGACTTCACGGCGCCGCAGCGGTTCGCGCCGGCGCTGGTGGTGTTGTGGTCGCACGACGAGCCGGAGCGGGTCGGCGAGGTGGTGGTGTTGCCGCCGACGGCGCGCGGGATGAGCTTCACGCTGGGGCGGGCGGTCGAGAGCTACGAGGATGGTTCGCTGCCGCTGACGCTGCGGCGGCTGCGGCCGTTCTCGAGCGAGGACCGCGGGCCGTTCCAGTCGGCCCGGGTGTCGCGCTGGCAGATCCGGATCACCGTCGAGCAGGGCGACGAGTTGGCGATCGAGGGCATCGGCAAGGGCGAGCTGCGGATCAACGACCAGGCGACCCGCGGGGCCACGGTCGGGCCCGGCGACACGATCGAGGCGGTCGGGCGCTTCGTGCTGCAGGCGACACGGCGGCCGCTCGACTGGCCGCGGACGGGGGGCTGGCCCGATCCGTTCCCGTTCGGCGCGGCCGATCGGTTCGGGCTGGTCGGCGAGTCGCCGGCGGCGTGGCTGCTGCGGCAGCAGATCCTGTTCCTGGCCCAGCGCGACGGGCACGTGCTGGTCGAGGGGCCGAGCGGGGCCGGCAAGGAGCTGGTGGTGCGGGCGATCCACGGCGCCTCGAGCCGCGGGGCGCGGCCGCTGATCGCCCGCAACGCGGCGACGATCCCCGAGCCGCTGATCGACGCCGAGCTGTTCGGCAACCTCAAGGACTATCCGGGCGCCGGGACGCCCGATCGCAGCGGGCTGTTCGGCGACGCCGACCGCTCGTCGCTGTTCCTCGACGAGATCGGCGAGCTGTCGGAGACGCTGCAGGCGAGCCTGCTGCGGGTGATGGACAGCGGCGAGTACCAGCGCCTCGGCGACTCGTCGATGCGCGCGACGGACGTGCGGATCCTGGCCGCCACCAACCGCCAACCCGGCGAGCTCAAGCACGACTTTTTGGCCCGCTTCCTCCACCGCGTGCACGTGCCCGGCTTCGGCGAGCGGCCGGAGGACGTGGTGCTGGTGGCGCGCCACCTGTTGCGCAGCTTCGCGGCGAGCGACCCGACGCTGGCGGAGCGCTTCTTCGTCAAGGGCGAGCCGGCGCTGAGCGCCCGCCTGGTGGTGGCGCTGGCGCACCACCGCTTCACCGCCCACACCCGCGAGCTCACCGAGCTGCTGTGGCGAGCGGTGGCCACCAGCTCGGGCCCGCTGATCGACCTGCCCGCCGACTTCGTGGCCCGCCCTGCGCCGGCGCCGGCGCCGGTCAGCAGCGATTCGACGGACCCGCGCGAGCTGTCGCGCGAGCAGATCGTCGCGGCCCTGGCCCGCGTCGGCGGGGTGCGCGACCGGGCCTGGCGCGAGCTCGGGCTGCGCAGCCGCGACCAGCTCAAGCGGCTGCTGAAGAAGCACGACATCACCTGAAGGGGCGAGCTGTCCGGAGGGGCAGATCAGCCTGCGCGAAGGGACATGTCGCAGCGGGCTCGGCGCGTTGGAGCGATGTGTCCGAAGGGGCAGGTCACCGGGCGGGTGATGTGCCCGGACGGACAGACCGGAGACAGCGCCGATCGAGGCGTTGAGTCAGATGGATGTGTCCGGAGGCGCATGTCGTGGACGGCGCCGCTCGGCCGGCGGGGCAGAGCGGGGTTCCGAAGAGACATGAGAGCGGCGGGGCTCGGCGCCGGGAGAGGTGCGCGGCGGGAGCCGGTGAGGATGTGTCCGAAAAGACATGTCGTCACCGCGGCCGGCGGCGGGGTCGCTGAGGGCGGGCTGCGCTGCGGGGTCGTGCCCGTAGCGGCTGAACTCGTCGGCATGCGCTGTTCGTGAGGACATGTCTTTCAGAACATGCCGCTCGCTCGCCCGCTGGGGCGGTGCGCCACGAGCAAATCGTACCGGCGGCGGGGCCGGCTCGCGCAAGCGCTGCGGTGGTCGGGCGCGGGCTCGGGCGTACGCTTGGGCGCCAGGAGGTTTTTATGTCGAACGTCGTCGGCGGGCTCATGGGATGGACTGCAGTGGCGCTTTTGCTCGCGGGCGGGTGCGCCCCGCCGGAGTCGCAGTCGGGCGAGCCGGGCGGGGTGGACAACGTCGTCGTCGCGGGTCGGCCGATCGAGACCGACGACGGGCTGTACGTGCTCGAGTTCTCGCCGTTCCCGAACAGCAACTTCGCCTGGCCCTCGGCCCCGGGGCACACGCGGATCTCCCTCGACGTCCGCACCGGGCCCGGCTTCGTCGCCGACGACGACGACGCCGCCGTCGACGAGACCGCCAAGGCGGGGATGCCGAGGCTCCCGCTGATGTTGACGTTCGACGCCGCAATCCCGCCGGCCACCGCGAGCGGCAAGGCGTTCTATCCCGAGGCCTGGCCGACCACCTCCGACGGGACGCAGTGGACGCTCAACGTCGCCTTTTCCGGGCCGGGCAAGTGGGTCCTGCCGATCACCGTGGCCGACGGCGCCGGGCACGTCGACCGCGTGCGCGTCACGTTCCTGGTGACCTTGCCCGACGTGGGCCGTCCGCCCAAGGCGCCGCCGGGTGGCTGAGCGGGCGCTCTTCGCCGGCAGAAGGGGACGTGCCCGGCGGCGCAGCGGCTGCTCCGCAGGACATGTCCTTTCGCGCAGGTCGTCGTTCAGAAGTTGGCGTTGTCCGCGCTGACGAGGGCGTTGATCTTGTCGCGGGCGGTGTCGCCGGCGGTCTTGCCGAGCGACACCGTCTCCTCGTAGTTGTCGTTCTTGCCGGTCTGCCACTCGTCGCTGGGGATGAAGTAACCGAGGGCGTCGCCGGTGTTGCCGAGGATCATCTTGTGCGGGGTCTTCATGACCTCCTTGATCGCCAGGCCGTTGCGGGTCAGCGACTCGCCGGGGAAGGCCACGCCCTGGACCTGGGTGCCGAGGCGGAAGTAGGTGCTCTGGGTGGTGACGACCTGCGACAGGCCCATCGATTCGAAGTCGAACTGGAGGATCCCGAGCTGGGCGGCGATCTGGAACAGGAGGTTGTCGACGCCCTGCTCCCACTCGGTGTGCGACCACACCAGCGAGCCCTCGACCGGCTCGGCGGTCTCGACGGCGGCGATGGCGAGGTCGGCGAGCAGCTCGCCGTAGGCCTGGGCGCGGGCGAAGTCGTCGGGGTACTGGCCGTCGGGGACCTTGGGCGTGGCGTCGCCGAGGGCGCCGTTGAACAGGCTGGCGGGCGCGCCGAGGGCCGCCTCGATCTTCTGGACCGAGTAGCCGACGTAGTCGCACGAGATCTCCTTGTTGTCCTCGCCGAGGATGACCGGGTGCGCGGCGAAGTTGACGAGGGTGCCGATCCGGTTGCCCTCGAGGTCCTTGGCGTCGAGGATCGTCATGTCGTCGTCGGTGAAGCCCCAGCCGCGGCGGTTGTTGTTCGGCGCCTTGATCGTGGCGACCGCCAGCGTCGCGGGCACGCGGGCGTCCCACGCGGCCGCCATGCTGTGGGCGATCTCGTCGTTGATGAAGTCGCGGTAGTCGCCGGGCACGCCGCCCCACAGGCCCATGAGGTCGGGGGCCGAGTGGCTGTGGGTGGTGCCGACCAGGACCTGAGCCTCGTCGAGGCCGGTGAGCTCGGCGACCTTCTGCCGCACCGCGCGGGTGTTCTGGTTGCCCATGCCCGGGAGGTCGACGATCGCCATGATGACGCCGCCGCCGTCGCCCTCGATGGCGAAGCTGCGGGCGAAGACCGCGTCATGCACGCCCTGGGCCGGGCCGCGCGTGAACGGGGCCCCGTAGGCGCCCATGTAGACGTTCTGGTCGAGGTGAGCGTCGGTCGGCGAGACGTCGGCCGTGTGGACGCCGATGAGGAAGCCGTCGACCGGGCCCTCGGTGGTGGTGTCGGTGTCGCCGGTGGTGGTGGTGGTGGTGGTGTCGGGCCCGTCGGTGGTGCTGGTGGTCGTCGAGGTGACGGGGCTCGAGGTCGAGGTGGTGTCGGTGTCGCCGGTGGTGGTGGTGGTGGCGGTGGCCGAGGTGGTCGAGGTGGGGGTGGTGGGGTCGACGCTGGTGCTGGTCGGGCCCGGGGTGTCGGTGGTGCCGATCGAGGTCCCGGGGCCGGTCGTGGTCGAATCGTCGGTGCCGCCGGTGCTGCCGACCGGGTCGCTGCCGCCGCAGGCGAGGGAGAAGAAGAGCGGGACGAACAGCAGACGAGGTGTCGACATAGGAGTGGACGGTGACCATAGCGGAAGGCCGCGGGCGCTCGCCAGGGGGCGAGGCGCACGGGCGGCGCGGCAGCGGATGTGCGGACACGCGGGGCCGATCGATCACGCACCGCGAAGGCGGTGGCGAGGCGCGGGGCGGACCGTGCAGCGGCTCACATGCGCGGGCAGGACGGGGGGCCGGAGATGCGATCGGCGCGGGTCGGCGGAGCTTTCGGAGGCGACATTCTTCCAGGGCGCGAGAGATTGGGACGGCCGGCGCGAAGCCGACCGGGTGGCTTGAGGTTGGGACGAGCGGGTGGAAGTGGAGGTCGTCCGAGGTGAGTGGGGTCGAGGGATGAATCGCTCGCCGCGAGCGGCCTGGGTTGGGCGTGGCGATTTCGCCGGGACTTGCGAACGGTTCTTCGCTCGCGTGGGGTCGAGCGCGCGTGTGGAGCCGGGGTCGCCGGGGCGGCGAGCTGTGCCGGCGAACAGAGGCGTCGTCGGCGCGGAGGCGGGCAGCTGCGACGGAATGGCGCGGACCTGCAATCGGATTGCAAAAGCTTCCCGGTTGCATTACGCCTGAAGCATGCGCATCGACGATCGCCGGCCCGACGCCCGCCCCGTGTTCGTGCGGCACCATCACGTCGGCCGGTGCGCGGGGCCGCAGACGCCGGTGGTGCACGGGTTTTCGACCGTGGTGTTTTACGTCGACGGTCGCGCCGAGGTCGAGCAGCGCGGGCGGGTGCGGGTCGCTGCAGGGGACGTGCAGATCGTGCCGGCCGGCGAGGCGCACCGGACGATCTGCGGGGGCGGGGCCGAGGCGTGGGGGGTCGGCTTCGATCCGGTCTACCTGGCCGCCTCGGAGCACGCGGGGTTGCTCGATCCGTTCGAGCGCGTGCGGGCCGGCGCGGCCGCGGTGCTGCCGATCCCCGCGGCGCGGCAGGAGCACCTGCGGCGGGTGATCGCCGAGCTGCGCGAGGAGTCGGCCCAGGCGCCGAACGCCCTGCAGGCGCAGGTGCAGCGCAGCCTGTTGACGCTGGTGCTGGCGGAGGTGGTGCGCGCGGCCCCGGTCGGCGGCGAGCCGTCGCAGGCGCCGCTGGTGGCGCAGGCGCTGCGGTACATCGAGCGCCGCTGTCTGGCGCCGATCTCCCTGCGCGACGTGGCGGCGGCGCTGGACCGTTCACCGGCCTACGTGACGACGGCGCTGCGCGTGGCCACCGGGCGCACCGCGCAGCAGTGGATCGCGGTCGGTCGGCTGGCGGAGGCCCGGCGTCGCCTGCTGACTAGCGACGAGACGGTCGAGACGATCGCGGGGCGGGTCGGCGGGCTCGATCCGACGCACTTCATTCGCATGTTTCGGCGCGAGCACGGCTGCACGCCGGCGGCCTGGCGCGCGGAGCATCGCCGTCCGCGGGCGTGATGGTGCGGCGCGGGCGAACGTCGCGCGAGCGTCGCTGATGCGGCGTCAGTCGCGGCGGCGCGAGCAGCATCCGCGGCGTCACTCGAATCATTGCTGATGCGGCATCAGTCGCGGCGGCGCGAGCCGTATTCGCGGCGGTGGCGGCCGCGTCGCTCGAGCATCGCTGATGCGGCATCACTCGCGGCGGCGCGAGCATCATCGATGCGCTCATGCGTCGAGCTGGCCGGCCAGCGCCAGCTCGATCGTGAGGGCGTGGTTGATCGACGCGCCGGCCTGGTAGCCGGCGGCCGCGGAGAACACGGCGCCTTGCAGGCCGGTGGTGAGGTCGCCTGCAGCGTACACGCCCGGGTGCGAGGTCTGTTTGTGCATGTCGACCTGGACGAAGCCGTGCTCGTCGAGCGCGAGGCCCAGGGCGGTGACGAGCGCGACCTGGTGCTGCTTCGGGCGCACGAAGAGGCCCTCGATGGCGACCCGGGCGCCGTCCGCGAGCTCGACCGCGGTCAACGCGTCGTCGCCGACGAGCCGCTCGAGCTTGCGCGTCTCGATCGCCACGCCGGCGCGGGCCAGGTGGGCGCGGGCCTCGCCGGGGACTGCGAAGGCCGCGTCGGTGAACACCACCAGCTCGCGGGTCCAGCCGCGCAGGAGCAGCGACCACTCGAGCATCGCCGGGCTCGGGCTCAGGTAGCCGAGAGGCCGCTCGCGCAGCTCCCAGCCGTGGCAGTAGGGGCAGAGGTGGACGCTCTTGCCCCACAGGGCGGCGATGCCCGGCAGCGGCGGCAGCTCGTCGACGAGGCCGGTGCACAGCAGGACGCGACGCGCGGTCACGCGGCTGCCGTCGCCGAGGGTGAGGGCGAACGAGTCGGGTCCGCGCGCGGCGATGTCCTGGACCCGGGTGTCGCGCACGACGACGCTCGGGTAGGCGGTCAGCTCGGCGCGGGCGATGCGGCGGAACTCGGCGGGCGAGGTGCCGTCGCGGGTGACGAAGCCCTGGATGTGCGCGGCAGCGGCGTTGCGCGGCTCGCCCGCGTCGCACAAAAGGGTGCGCTTGCGGGCGCGCCCGAGCGCGAGCGCGGCGCTGAGGCCGGCCGGTCCGCCGCCGACGATGACGATGTCGAGATCCATGGACGTGCCTTCCTGCGGGGCGACGGGCGAGGGCCGGGGTGTGCACGCGGCCAGGCCGGTCAGGCCGGCCCATCCGAGCACCGCGCGCCGGGTGAGGCCCGGGCGAGGATTCCGCCGCGTCCGCATGCCAGCAATGTCGGCGCACTCGCGGGACTGCGCCAGGGCGCGGGTTTCTCTGCGATCGTTCGATCTTTCGCCCGACGGCGAGGGCACGTGGTGCAGTGGTGAGCGCTGCTCGTCGTCGCGAGACCAGACCTTCGCGATGCGACGGAGTTGTCGCGTCGGCGCGCTAGATCTTCGCGATACGAGTGTGTCGTTGCGGCGTGCTGCTCGTCGCTGCGTCAGCGGTCGGCGCGGCGCCAGATCTCCACCTTGCCGAACCGGAGGCCGTGGTCGCGGACGTAGCGTTCGGCGAGGAAGCGGCGCAGGGCCGGGAACTCGTGCTTGGGGGCCGTCCCGCCGATGGCGACGAAGGCCGGGGGCGCGGCGGCCAGGTCGCTCAGGAGCTGCTGCGCGGCGGGGCCGTCGGTCAGCACCTTGGCCGGTCCGGCGGGGCTGCGCCAGGTGTCGTCGGGCGTGGTCGTCAGCAGGCCGAGGGTTTTGTAGATGCGACTGGCCGAGAGGCGGCCGCTGTAGGCGTGGACGCCCCACAGGTGCCAGCCCCACACCCAGATAGTGTCGTCGGGGCCGGTGCGCTCGCCGAGCCAGCGGCCGATCGCGCGGGCGCCCTCGTCGTGCGGGCGGGCGCGATCGTCTCGCGTCAGGCGCAGGGCCCAGGCTGCGCGCATCGTCAGCGCCAGGACAAGGGGGGCGACGATCAGGCGCGGCCAGCCGCGGCGCCACAGCGCAGGGGCGCCTGCACCCCACGGGGCCGCGGCGAGCAGGCACAGCGGCGGCAGTACGCCGAGCCAGTAGCCCTTGTAAAAGCGCAGGCCGGTGGCGGCCGCGAGCATGGCGGCCGCCGTCCAGGCGAGCAGGAAGCGCATGGCTCCGGGGACATGTGAGATGTCCTTCGGGGCATGTCCTCGGGGCGCTGAGGCGGAGGATTTCGACATGTCCTTCGGGGCATGTCCTTGGGGAGATAGGGCGGGGGACGCGTCGGCGGGGGCCGATGAGCTGTCCTTCGGGGCATGTCCTCGGGGAGCTGGGGCGGCGGGCGCATCGGCGGGAGCCGATAAGCTGTCTTTAGGGACATGTCCTCGGGGGCGGGATGCCACCGCGAAGGCGGCCAGCGCCAGCGGCAGGGCCAGGAAGTGGACGGCCGCCGCGGCGAACTCCCAGGCCGCGCGCGCCGGGCCGGTGCCGGCGGCGTTGTGGGCGATGTACTCGAAGCCCCACGGGTTCCACACGTAGCCGCCGAGCAGCGCGCCGAGCTGGCCGCGGGCGAGGTAGTGCAGGGCGACAGGGGCGTGCGCGAGGAGGAAGCCGGCGATCACGGCGAGGCCGGCGCGGACGTCGCGGCGCCCGGGCGGGCACGCTGCCCAGAACAGGACCGGCAGCAGGACCACGCCCGAGGGCTGCTTGCACAGCGCGGCCAGGCCGCACATCACCCCGCCGAAGAGCCATGTCCGAAGAGACCTGCTCCGAAGGCCAGGGTCCTCGCGCCAGGTCGCCGCCCGCGCCGCGCACAGCCCGGCGGCCACCGCCGGCAGCTGGGCCCAGGTGACGTAGTTGGCGTCCATGCTGTCGAGGTGGGCGTCGTGAAGGGCGTACAGCGCGGCGGCGACGACGGCCGCGCGCGCGCCCCACAGCCGCCAGGCGAGCGCGGCGAGCACCAGCAGCGAGGCGACTGCGACCAGGTTGGCGGCGATCTGGAACGCGGCGATGTCCCGCCCCTCGGGGCCGGCGAGGAAGGTGGCGAGATAGAAGGTGCCCGGGGCCTTGAGCTCGATCGCGTCGACGTAGGGCAGGCCGCCGGCGCGCAGCAGCATGGCCTCGTAGAGGATCCCGCCGACGTCGTGCGAGGCGAATCCGCCCTCGGTGAAGCCGGGCAGGCGGATCAGGCACGAGACCCCGGCGATCGCGGCGATCGCCAGCGCGGCCCCGACGTGGCGGCGGGCGAGCACGGGCGCCGATGATGCCCGAGTCGCCGGCCCGGCGGTCCTCCGCAGGCTGGCGAGCGATCGCGCGGAAACGCTCGGGTGCGTCTGTTGCCACACGGGGCCGCTGCGCCGCGCCCGCGAGCAGGCACAGGATCGGGCGAGACCGCCGCGAGCGCGAGCAGGAACGACGGCCGCGACACGGCCGAGGTCGGCCGCGCTCGTCGCGGACCGCGAGTTCAAGGTCGGGAGGCGAGGTCGGAGCGGCGAGCTCCTCGGAGGTCGCGCGTCCGCGAGAGGGTTGTACGCCTGCGCCGATCTGCTGCAATGGGGCGCATGTCCTCTCCTCTGAGTCTATTTTTAAATTTTAAAAATGGAGTCGCGCTCGGCCTCGTGGTCGTCCTCGCAGGTTGTCCGCCGCCGGTCGCCAACACGCCGAGCACCGCGAGCGACACCAGCAGCGGCACCACCGACGAGACGCCGAGCAGCACCGGTGAGACGCCGACCAGCACCAGCGAGACGCCGACGCCGACGACCGGCGTCGAGGAGGAATTCGACGGGGTGATCGCCCCGGCGACGCGGACGTATCGCCCGCTCGGCGGGCCGGAGATCGCGGCGGCCAGCGACCCTCTGCTCGACTACGCGGAGCTGGCGATCGTCTCGGTGGGCCAGACCTACGCGGCGGTCTACGCCGAGGCCGCGGCGCGGCTCGAGTTCGCGGGGGTGCCGGAGGCGGTGTATCAGCTGCGCACGCGGCTGCCGGCGCAGGCCGAGCTGCCGGGGCTGCCGGGGCCGCAGCAGGTGACTGTCGCCCAGGCGCGCGTGCTCGACATCTATGCGCAGACCTTCGCCGGCCGGCCCGACGTCGCGTCCACCGACGACGGTGCCACGGCGGTGATCGTGTCGGCCAGCGACATGCTGCCGCTCGGACCGGAGGACCAGTTCGAGCTGTACTCGTACAACACCGACACGCAGCTGCTGGAGTTCCCCAACTTCAACCCGGAGGACATGTCGGGCTCGCCGCAGCCCGACGCGACGGAGATCGGCGAGTGGACGATCGCGTGGCGGCCGGACACCGGGCGCACCGGCTGGCCGCTGGTCGACCCCGGCAAGGGCGACGACCTGTGGCTCGGTCACCTGGTCGCGGGACCGCTGGTGCCGGAGCCGATGGGCGCGGAGCTGCAAGACCCGTGGTCGTTCGCGCAGCGCTACGTGCTGGGCGAGGCGGCCGAGCTGTCGCTGGCGCCGATGAAGGCCGGCGCGGCGACTGCGGTGAGCGGCACGTTCGCGCCGATCGCCAGCGAGGTCGTCAGCCTCGACGTGCGCGCCGGTGAGTTCATGGCGGAGCTGCAGATCTACGACGCCGACCTCAAGTCGGTCGGCTGCTTCATCGCGGCGGTGCTCGAGCCCGGCACCGACCACCCGATCGTCGGCATGACGCCCAACCTCGGCGGGATCAACGTGTACGGCCTCGACGCGCCGGTCGACCCGGAATGCATGGGCGATGAATGCGACACGATGTTCGTCACCCCGGGCGACCGCGTGGTCGACCTCGAGATCGGCAACCCGTACCCGGGTGACGGGACGCCGACGCTGATCGTGCAGTGCTCGCGCTACGTGTTCGTCGCAGATCCGGGCGGCGGCGGGGTGCCCGACTATTTGGCGGCCGACTTGATCGTGCAGGGGCGACTGGCAGACCTGGCCTCGAAGCCGATCGTGCCGAAGCTGGGGCTGGTGCGCGACCTCGCGGTCAACGGGGTCGAGGTCCCGCCCGATGCGTCGCTGGAGAGGGTCGGCGTCAACCCGACGATCAGCTTCACCACGCCGAAGTTCGGCGCGCCCGATGTCTACACGATCACGATCCGCACGCTCGACGACACGGACGGGATCGACGGCCCGGTCCTGCGCCGCTCGCTCGGCAGCATCCGCACCGAATTCACGGAGGTGACGATCCCCGACGGCTTCCTCGAGCCCGGCGGTCACTATTATGTTCAGGTCACCGCGGAGCGCGGCCGCGGCCTCACCGAGGCGCACGCCGATTCGCACGACATCTGGGTGTCGCGGGCGATGACGGGCGTGCTGACGCCGTGACGCGGCTGCGTCGCAGCGATGGCTCGACGCGCCCGCGATCGACGCGCGTCGCGGGGGCTTACCGGGCTGAGCCGTCGCGCGTGCGCGGCGGCGGGCGGGCGCGTACACTCGCGGGCCCGTGAGCCCGAAGGACCCGCTCTCGCTGTTTCATCCGCCGACGCGGCGGTGGTTCGCGGACGCGTTCGGGGCGCCGACTTCGGCGCAGGCGGCGGCGTGGCCGGAGATCGCGGCGGGGCGGTCGACGCTGCTGCTCGCGCCGACCGGCTCGGGCAAGACTCTGGCGGCGTTCCTGGCGGCGATCGACCGCCTGATGTTCGCGCCCGAGCCCGCGCCGGAGCGGCGCTGTCGCGTGATCTACGTGTCGCCGCTCAAGGCGCTGGCGGCCGACGTCGAGCGCAACCTGCAGCGGCCGCTCGCGGGCATCGCCGAGGTCGCGGCGGCGATGGACGCGGCGATCCACCGGCCGACGATCGGGGTGCGCTCGGGCGACACGACCCAGGCCGAGCGCGGGCAGCTGCGCCGGGCCCCGCCCGACATCTACATCACCACGCCGGAGTCGCTGTACCTGCTGCTGACGTCGAGCGCGCGCGACGGGCTGCACGCGGTCGAGTCGGTGATCGTCGACGAGATCCACGCGGTCGCGGCGACCAAGCGCGGGGCCCACCTGTTCCTCACGCTCGAGCGGCTCGAGGCGCTGCGCCGCCGCCACGACCCGGCCGCGCCGCCCCTGCAGCGGATCGGGCTGTCGGCAACGCAGCGGCCGCTCGAGGAGGTGGCGCGCCTGCTCGGCGGCGGGACCACGGACGCCGCCGGCGAGTGGCGGCCGCGGCCGGTGACGATCGCGGCGCCGCCGGGCAAGAAGGCGTGGGAGCTGACGATCGAGGTGCCGGCCGAGGATCCTCCTGAAGGACAGGCCCGAACGGGCATGTCGGAAGGAACAGGGTTGAAGGGACATGCTCCTGAGGGCATGTCCGAGAAGCCAGCCGCGCGGAAGGCGGGGCGGGGCCGCAAGGCGGGGGCGCGCGGCGGCGGGCTGCAGGGCGCGGGCAGGTCGAACTGGTCGTCGATCGTGCCGCGCCTGGTCGAGCGGATCCGGGCCCACCGCTCGACGATGATCTTTTGTAACAACCGCCGCCTGGCCGAGCGGCTGGCGGCGGCCATCAACGACCACGCGCAGGCCGAGATCGCGCTGGCGCACCACGGGGCGGTGGCCCGCGACCGGCGGCAGATCATCGAGGCGCGGCTCAAGGCGGGCGAGCTGCCGGCGATCGTGGCGACGTCGTCGCTCGAGCTGGGGATCGACGTGGGGGCGGTGGAGCTGGTGATCCAGATCGAGTCGCCGCCGTCGGTGTCGGCGGGGATCCAGCGGATCGGCCGCGCGGGCCACCAGGTCGGGGCGGTGTCCCGCGGGGTGTTGGTGCCGAAGTTCCGCGGCGACCTGCTGGCATGCGCGGCCGCGGCCCCGCGGATCGCCGCCGGCGAGGTCGAGCCGATCGCCTACCCGCGCAGCCCGCTCGACGTGCTGGCGCAGCAGGTGGTCGCCAGCGTGGCGATGGACGCGACCACCGTGGAGGCGCTGCACGCCGAGCTCCGCGGGGCGGCGCCGTTCGCCGAGCTGTCCCGAGAGACATTGGAGGGAGTGCTCGACATGCTGTCGGGCCGCTACCCGTCCGACGAGTTCGCGGAGCTGAAGCCGCGCATCACCTGGGACCGCGACTCGGGCAACCTGACGGCGCGCGCCGGCTCGCGCACTCTGGCGGTCGTCAGCGGCGGGACGATCCCCGACCGCGGGCTCTACGGCGTGTTCCTGCAGGGCGAGCCGGGCGCGACGATGCGGCGCGTCGGCGAGCTCGACGAGGAGATGGTGTTCGAGTCGCGGATCGGCGAGGTGTTCCTGCTCGGGGCGTCGTCGTGGCGCATCGAGGACATCACGCCCGACCGGGTGATCGTCAGCCCGGCGCCGGGGCAGCCGGGCAAGATGCCGTTCTGGCGCGGCGACGCGGCCGGCAGACCGGCGGAGTTCGGGCGCGCGATCGGCCAGCTGACGCGCGAGCTGGCGGCCGCGACCCCGGTGGCGGGCCGGCGCAAGCTGACGCGCGAGCACTTCCTCGACGACAAGGCGGCGGACGACCTGCTCGACTACGTGCAGGCGCAACGAGCGGCGACCGGCGAGGTGCCGAGCGACGAGGCGATCGTGGTCGAGCGCTGGCGCGACGACGTCGGCGACTGGCGGGTGTGCGTGCTGTCGCCGTTCGGGGCCCGGGTGCACGCGCCGTGGGCCACCGCCGCGCTGGCCCGCCTGCGCGAGCAGCGGGGCGAGCAGGTCGAGGGGCTGTGGTCCGACGACGGCCTGGTGTTCCGCTTCCCCGACGCCGAGGCGGCGCCGGACATGTCGGGGCTGCTGCTGGGGCCGGAGGTGATCGAGGACCTGGTGGTGCAGCAGCTCGGGCAGACGGCTGTCTTTGCGGCCAGGTTCCGCGAGAACGCCGCGCGGGCGCTGCTGCTGCCGCGGCGCTTCCCCGGGCGGCGGGCGCCGCTGTGGGCCCAGCGCAAGCGCGCGGCCGACCTGCTGAGCGTGGCCGGGCGGTTCGGCTCGTTCCCGATCGTGCTCGAGACGTTCCGCGAGTGCCTGCGCGAGGTGTTCGACCTGCCGGCGCTGCGCGAGCTGCTGCGCCGGGTGCAGACCCGCGAGCTGCGGGTGGTGACGGTCGACAGCGAGCGGCCGTCGCCGTTCGCGGGGTCGCTGCTGTTCGGCTACGTCGGCAACTTCATGTACGAGGGCGACGCGCCGCTGGCCGAGCGCCGGGCCCAGGCGCTGGCGATCGACACCGGCCAGCTGCGCGCGCTGCTCGGCGAGTCGTCGCTGCGCGAGCTGCTCGACGCGGAGGCGATCGCCGAGGTCGAGCAAGGGCTGCAGCGACTGACGCGGCCGGCGACGTCGGCCGACGCGCTGCACGACCTGCTGATCGCGCTCGGCGACCTGTCGCGCCAGGAGATCGCGGAGCGCTGCGCGCCGCCGGAGGCGGCCGGGGAGTGGCTCGGCGAGCTGATCGCGGCGCGGCGGGTCTTCGCGGCGGAGAAGCTGGCCGACGGGACAGGTCGCTTCGCGGCGGTCGAAGACGCGGGGCGGCTGGCCGGGGCGCTCGGGGTGGCGCTGCCGCCGACGATCCCGCCGGCGCTGCGAGCGGCGGTGGCCGACCCGCTGGGCGACCTGGTCCGCCGCTACGCGCGCACGCACGGGCCGTTCACGACCGCGGCAGTGGCGGCGCGGCTGGGCATCGGGACAGGTCCGATCGAGCATGTCCTAAAAAACATGTCGGCGGAGGGGCGGGCGATCGCCGGCGAGTTCACGCCGGGCGGCACGGGGGCGGAGTGGTGCGACCCGGAGGTGCTGCGGCAGATCAAGCGGCGCAGCCTGGCGCGCCTGCGCAAGGCGGTCGAGCCGGCGCCGCAGGCGGCCTACGCCCGGTTCCTGAGCCGCTGGCAGCACCTGCAGCCGCGCTTGCGCGGGCGCGATGCGCTGCTGCAGGTGATAGGCCAGCTGCAAGGGACGCCGCTGCTGGCGTCGGCGCTCGAGACGGAGGTCCTGCCGGCGCGGCTGATCGATTACCGGGTGGGTGACCTCGATGGTTTGTGCGCGGCGGGTGAGATCGGCTGGCTCGGGGTCGAGGCGGTCGGGGCCGGCGACGGCCGGATCGCGCTGTACCTGGCGGACCAGATGGACATGCTCCGAAGGCCAGGTGCCGAGGTGCCCGGGGAGCTGCCGGCGAAGGTCCGCGCGGCCCTGCGCGAGCGCGGGGCGCTGTTCTTCAGCGATCTGGCGCCGCTGGTCGGCGGCTTCGAACCCGACCTGCTGCAGGCGCTGTGGGACATGGTGTGGGCCGGCGAGGTCAGCAACGACACTCTGGTGGCCCTGCGCAAGCTGGTGTTCGGCTCGGCCAGCGACCGCCGCCGCGGGCCGCCGCCGTCGAGCCCGTTCCGCGCCCGCCGCCTGGGGCCGCCGGGGTCGGAGGGCCGCTGGTCGCTGGTCTGGCCGTCGCGACATGTTTTGAAGAGCATGTCCGAAGGGGCAGATGGTGTGAGCGCGTGGGAGACGCGCCGGCGCCACGCGCTCGCGCAGGCGCTGCTCGAGCGGCACGGGATCGTGACGCGCGAGGCGGTGCAGGCGGAGGAGATCGCCGGCGGGTTCTCGGCCGTGTACGAGGTGCTGAAGGCGATGGAGGAGGCGGGCAAGGTCCGCCGCGGCTACTTCGTCGACGGGCTGGGGGCGGCGCAATTCGCAGTACCTGGCGCGGAGGACAGGTTGCGAGCGCTGCGCGACCCGCCGGCCGAGCCCGAGGCGGTGGTGCTGGCCAGCACCGACCCGGCCAACCCGTACGGGGCGGCCCTGCCGTGGCCGGAGCACCCGGGGGTGCGGGTCGGTCGCGCGGCCGGGACGTCGGTGGTGCTGGTCGACGGGACGCTGGCCGCCCACGTCGGCAGGGACGCCCGCAGCCTGGTGCTGTTCGCGCCCGCGGACGAGCCCGAGCGCTCGCGCGTGGCCGAGGCGGCCGCGCGCGCGCTGACGGGGCTGCTGTCGCCTTTGCGACGCACCTTGCTCATCGGCCAGGTCGACGGGACGCCGGCGCAGGAGTCACCGTGGGTGCCGCTGTTCGAACGGGCAGGGTTCGCGGCGACGAGCCAGGGGCTGTTCGCCCGCTGGGCCGGCGGCGATGTCTGATCCGCTGGCCTTTCGGGCATGTCCTCAGGGAGCCAGCCTCCGGATCGTAGGTCCACAGCTCCCAGTCGTCGTCGGGGCCGGGCGGGAGCAGGAGGATGCACTCGTTGCCGTCGCTCTCGCCGATGAGCAGCGTCCGCTCGAGGTCTTCGACGTCGATGTCCCACTCCTCGGGGAGCTCGTCAGGATCGGCGTCGGCGAAGTCGTCCCGATACGCCTCGATGCGTCCGGCGCTGTCGAGGTCGCGGAACCAGCCGACGCGCTGGACGGGGAGGAGCGAACACATGCCGTGGGGAAAGCCGGCCATGCCCAAGAAGCCGTTGCTGGCGCGAAGAAACGCCCTGTAGTCCTCGGGGAACCGGACACCGAGCTCACGCTCGCGCGCTGCGATGTCTTCCTCGCTGGCACCCGCGAAACCCAGCCAGCGCGACGCAGTCCGCGTCTGCGCTTCGGTCGCCTCGCGCTCCGGGTCGCCTCCGGCGGCGGCGAGCCACGTCGCCTCGCGCGCTGCTTCGTCGGTGACGAGGAACAGGCGCTTGCTGAGCGCGCTCAGGAGGATCGGCCAATTGGGGTCGGGCTTCCGCCGTGGTTTTGAAGGAGGTTTGGGGGGCAAGCGGCGGACAAGATCGGCGCCGCGGAAATCGCTGTCAACCGCGGTCGGCCACGGTGTCGCCGAGGCCGTCAGCTGCATGGCAGGGGCGCTCCTCGTGATTGGCACCGATGACGCGTCGCACTTGCCCGGCAGCACGAAGCGCAGGTCGGCGAGGCGCCGCGGAGAGGACGTCAACCGGGCTCTTCCGTGGTCGGTGCTTCGCTCGGGAACAGGTAGCCGACCGGCAGCTCGACGGCCTCGAACGGGGCGATGCGGGCGCGGGCGGTCTCGTCGTAGACGCCGATGCTCTTCCAATGGCCGCCGTCGAGCGCGTAGGCCTCGAGCAGACGCGCGGCGGGGTCGACGAGCCAGTAGTGCGGGACGCCGTGGCGGGCGTAGAGCTGGGATTTGTGCAACCGATCGCGTTTGGTCGACGACGGCGAGAGGACCTCGCAGATCCAGTCGGGGACGACATCGATGGGGAGCGGATCGTACCGACCGTCGAGGCGAGGCCGGAGCCAGCCGATGCCGTCGGCCCGGACGATGTCGTGGGCGGTGAAGCGGACGTCGAGGTCGGCGGTGACGATGTACCAGCCGCCCGGACCGTCGTCGTCGAAGTCGAACGGGCCGCCCAGGAGTCGACCGAGCAGGGTCCGCACATAACAGTGACCAAAGGTCGCGCTCGGCTGGGTGACGAGCTCGCCGCCGAGGACCTCCGTCTTGACGTCGTCGGGAAAGGCGACGAGGTCGGCGTAGGTGGCGGCCGTCACGAAGTGAGGATACCACGGGTGCCCTGGGCGTGTGCCGGCGGGCCGCGGCGATACACTCGCGTGGCGGTATGAGCGAGCAGGACAGGGTGATCGTGATCGGCTCGGGGCTCGGTGGGCTGGCGGCGGCGATCCGGCTGCGCGCGCGCGGGCACGAGGTCCTGGTGCTCGAGGCGATGGACCAGCCGGGCGGACGCGCGGCGGTGTTCGAGCAGGACGGGTTCTCGTTCGACGCCGGGCCGACTGTGGTCACCGCGAGCCATTTGTTCGACGAGCTGTTCGCGCTGGTCGGGCGCGAGCGGCGGGACTACGTGCAGTTCGTGCCGGTCGATCCGTTCTATCGCGTGCTGTTCCCCGACGGCTCGCGCTTCGACTACGTCGGCGACCAGCCGCGGATCCTGGCGCAGATCGAGCAATTTTCGCCCCGCGACGTCGACGGCTACCGCCGGCTGGCGGCCCAGGCGCGGCAGATCTTCGACATCGGCTACACGGAGCTGGTCGACAGGCCCTTCGATCGCTTCACCGACATGCTGAAGATCGTGCCCGACCTGGCGCGGCTCGGCTGCTGGCGCTCGATGTACGAGTGGGTCAGCGCGTCGATCCACGACGAGCGGCTGCGGCAGGTGTTCACGTTCCAGCCGCTGCTCATCGGCGGCAACCCGTTCCGCGCGCCGGCGATCTACGCGCTCATCCACTGGCTCGAGCGCAAGTGGGGCGTCGAGTTCGCGGTCGGCGGGACGACCGCGATCGTCAAGGCGATGGTGCGCCTGCTCGGCGAGCTCGGGGTCGAGGTGCGGGTGAGCGCGCCGGTGGCGGAGATCGAGGTCGAGGGCGGGCGAGCGACTGCGGTGCGCACTGCGGCGGGTGAGCGGATCGCCTGCGCGGCGGTGGTCAGCAACGCCGACCCGGCGACGGTCTACACCAAGCTGGTGGCGCGGCGGCATCGCCGGTGGAACAGCGACTTTTTGATCAGTCGTAAAAAACTGTCGATGGGGCTGTTCGTCGGCTACTTCGGGGCCGACCGCACCTGGCCCGAGCTGGCGCACCACACGATCATCCTCGGGACGCGGTACCGCGAGCTGCTCGAGGACATCTTCGAGCGCAAGGTGCTGGCCGACGACTTCTCGCTGTACCTGCACGCGCCGACGCGGACCGACCCGAACCTCGCGCCGCCCGGCTGCGAGGCGTTCTACGTGCTGTCGCCGGTGCCCAACACGCAGGCCGAGGGGCTCGACTGGGACCAGCTCGGCGAGGCTTATTTCAGCAAGATCGTCGACTTCCTCAGCGAGCAGCACGTGCCGGGTCTGCGCGAGCACATCGTCACCCGCAAGCACGTGACGCCGCGCTACTTCGAGACCGAGCTGCGCTCGTACGGCGGGGCGGCGTTCGGGCCCGAGCCGCGGCTGACTCAGTCGGCCTACTTCCGCTACCACAACGCCTCCGAGGACGTGCGCGGGCTGTACTTCGTCGGCGCAGGCACCCACCCGGGCGCGGGCATGCCGGGGGTGCTGTGCTCGGCCAAGGTGCTCGAGCGGGTGATGCCGGGGCCAGGTCGCAAGGGACATGTCCCTCAGAACATGCGGGGAGCGAGACGTTGAGCTACGACCGAGTTCGGGTGGTGGCCGAGAGCCGGGCGACGCTGGCCCGGCACGCGCGCACGTTCGACCTGGCGGGCTGGTTCCTGCCGGCGGAGCGGCTCGACGAGGCGGCGGTGGTGTACGCGTTCTGCCGCCTGGTCGACGACGTGGTCGACCTGGCGCAGGCGCCGGGTGAGGGGCTGGCGGCGGTCGAGGCGATCGAGGCCGAGCTGGCGGGCACGGCGGAGGCCCGGCCGCTGGTCGCCTGCTACCGCGATCTGCTGGCCGGCTGGGGCGTGCCGCTGCAGGTCGCCCACGAGCTGATCGCCGGCGTGCGCGCCGACGCCGGGCCGGTGGCGCTGCCCGACGACGCGGCGCTGCTGCGCTACTGCTACCAGGTCGCGGGGACCGTCGGTCTGATGATGTGCGGGGTGATCGGCGCCCGCGACCCGCTGGCCAGCCCGTTCGCCCTGGACCTGGGGATCGCCATGCAGCTGACCAACATCGCCCGCGACGTCGCCGAGGACGCCGCGCGCGGCCGGGTCTACCTGCCGGCCAACCGACTCGACTTCGCGGGCACGAGCCCCGAGGCGCTGCTGGCCGGGACGGCCGGACGCGAGGCCGTCGCCGGGGTGGTGCTCGACGTGCTGGCGCTGGCCGAGCGCTACTACGCCAGCGCCGACGCGGGCATGCGGTTCATCCCGTGGCGCACGCGGCTGGCGATCGTGGTGGCGAGTCGGGTCTACCGGGCGATCGGCCTGCGCCTGCGGCGGCGCGGCGGCGACGCGCTGGCGGGGCGCACGATCGTGCCCGCGCTCGAGAAGGCGCTGTGGACCGGGGCGGCGCTGCTGGGATTCCTCCGCGGGGCGATCCGCCCGCGCCAGGAGCCGCACGACCCGCAGCTGCACCGCTTCATCGCCGACCTGCCGGGCGCCGACGGCGGGATCCGCCGGCCTTCCCGGGTGACCCGCGGCGGCCGCGTGCTCGCGCTGGTCCGCGAGGTCTTTTGAGGGTCTGGCATGCATGGCCGAAGGAGCATGTCGCCCGAGACATGTCGTTCACGACATGCGCCGACGGACATGTTAAAAAAGTCATGAGCGAAGGGGAGCGCGCGATGGCGAGTGACGGGGCGATCGAGGGGGTCGTGTTCGACCTCGACGGCACGCTGTACGACAAGCGGCCGGTCGAGCGGTGGGTGCTGACGCGCATGCTGCCGGCGCTGCCGCGGCTGTGGCGCTACACGAAGGTGCGGACCGGGCTGGCGGGGGTCGACTTCGACGACGCCGGGGCGCTGGCGCGCGAGACGCTGCAGCGGCTGGCGAGCGACGACCGCGGGCAGGAGAGCTGGCGCCGGTGGATCTCCGACAGCTACGAGCCGCAGGTGCTGCGGGCGGTCGAGCGGGCCGGGCGGGCCTACCCCGGGGTCGCGGAGGTGCTGCTGCGGCTGCGCGCCGGCGGGCTGCGGCTCGGGCTCGTCAGCGACTACCGCGGCGCCCACGACCGCTTGCGCGCGCTCGGCATCGACCCGGCGCTGTTCCACTTCTCGCTGGTGACCGAGGAGCACGGGGCGATGAAGCCGGCGGCGCGGATGGCGGCGCGGACGCTGGCCGGCATGGGGCTGCCCGGGGAGCGCATGGTCATGGTCGGCGACCGGGCGTTCGCCGATCAACGGTTCGCCGAGACCTGCGGCATGCGCTTCTTCGGCGTGCTGGCCGGCGGCGACCCGCCGGACCCCGCGTGGACGTCGTGGCCGGGGGTGCGCGCGCGGCTTTCCGCGCTGCTGCGCTGAGGGTATGGTCCGGGCATGCGAAGAGCCGTGATCGTCGCGATCGCCGGGGCCCTAGTCGGGTGCAATCGACAGCCCGGCCCGCCCGCAGGACATGACCCGAAGGACATGCCCAAACACGCAGGTGCGGAAGGACATGACCACGAGGCCAAGAAGGAGCGGGCGTTCCACGCGCAGGAGCACGAGGAGCAGGCCCAGGCCTACGAGGACCACCGCGGGCGCGGGCACCACAAGCACCACCGCTTCACCGACGCGGCCGAGTGGACGGCCCAGTTCGACAGCCCCGACCGCGCGGCCTGGCAGAAGCCGGACGAGGTGGTGGCGGCGCTGAAGCTGACGCCGGCGATGACCGTGGCCGACCTCGGCGCGGGCACCGGCTACTTCACGGTGCGCCTGGCCAAGGCGGTGCCCGAGGGGCGGGTGATCGCCAACGACCTCGAGCCCGACATGGTGAAGTGGATCGGCGAGCGCGCGGCCAAGGAGGGGCTCGCCAACGTGACCACCGTCGAGGGCGCCAGCGCCGATCCGAAGCTGCCCGAGGGGCTCGACGTGGCGCTCATGGTCGACACGTACCACCACATCGACGAGCCCTCGCGCTTCTTCGGCAAGGTCCGCGACGCGCTGAAGCCGGGCGGGCTGTTGGTGGTCGTCGATTTCAAGAAAGACGCGCCGGAGGACGCTCCGGGGCCGCCGGCGGCGATGCGCGTCGACGACGCGATCGTGGCGGCGCACCTGCAGAAGCTCGGCTTCTCCCACGAGCGCACCGACCGCGAGCTCTTGCCGTACCAATACCTGGTGTTCATGCGAAAAGCCGGCTGAGGTCTGCTAGCCTGCCGTCATGATGCGGGCGTGGCTGGTCGGTCTGTCTCTGCTGTCTGCTTGTAGCTCGGGGTTCGAGCCGCGCGAGGGGCGGTGGGAGTTCCTCCTCGGCGAGGTGCTCGACGAGGGCTGCGGCGAGATCACCGAGCGGCTGGCGGTCGACTTCATGCTCGAGACCAAGCGGGGCGGTCGGTTCACGGTCGAGCCGGTCGACGGCTCCGGGGCGATCGCGTGCGAGCTCGAGGGCATGGAGTTCGAGTGCCCGGAGCACCTGGTGCAGGTGAGGATCTCCGGGACCGACGCGATCCTCGACGTCAACATGACCGAGGTCGGCAGCTTCACCTCGGAGACCGAGGGCAGCGGGCGGCGCGAGGCCCGGGTGGTGTGCAGGGGCGGGCAGTGCCCGTTGGTCGCCGCGGTGTCGCAGACGACGTTCCCGTGCACTGCGGCGCTCGAGTTCATGGCGGCGCACGCGGAGTGAGAGCGACTGTCCTTTCAGGCATGTCGGAATGGACATGTCTGAAAGGATATGAGCGTTCAGGCGGTCACGCTGGCGGGGCGGCCTCGTCGACGCGGCCGAGGACGTGGACCGCGGCGACGACGGCGGCCGGGCGGAACACCAGGGCGGCGAACGGCACGACGATGATGGCGGCGACGCCGAGGCCGAAGCCGAGGGCGAGCTCGGGGTGGCGCGCGACGAGCTGCAGCTCGCGCCGCCACGGCCGGCTGAGCCGGCGCAGCAGGCCGGAGAACTTGCGCAGCAGCGGGACCTGCCACAGGCGAACGAACCACGGGTCGACCGCGGACGCGGCGGGGTCGGCCGGGGCGGCGGGGTCGACCGTGTGGCCGTTGTCGAGGGCCTCGACGACGATCCAGTGCAGGGCCCAGAAGCCGGCGACTGCCCAGGCGATCCACACGAAGCCGGGGGCGGCGGCGGGCCAGAACGCCTGCACGAGCTCGAACGCGAGCCACACCGGGACGAGGCCGACGCCGAGGAGGATGGCCTGGCGGACGGCGTCGGCGATGGCGGTGCGCAGCTTGGGCGTTTCGGCTGTCCTCGGGGACAGGCCGAGCGGGACGCGGGCGGCGGCGGCCAGGCGCCGGTAGGTCTTGCCGAACAGGAGCACCGGCGCCGGCGCGAGGGTGACGAGGGTGGCGAGGAAGACATCGAGGCGAGCGCCGGCGTCGTCCTCGGCGCCCAGGGCCACGAGGACGCAGAAGCCGGCGAACAGCAGGACCGGCCAGGCAGCGGCGCGCAGCAGGGCCGGCTCGCGCACGACGACGCGCAGGCCGAGCAGCGGCTGAGCGAGGCCCCAGCCGAACAGGGCGAGGCCGCGGCGCGCCGGGAGCGGGCCGGGGGCGAACCAGGTGCGCGGGGCGAGGACCGGCGGGGCAGAGGTGGGGGCGGTCACAGGCGCGAGCGAGACTAGCACGCGCGTGCATGGCGGCGGAGGGCGCAATTGCGGGGGGCGCGGGGGACAGGGAGCGGGAGCGAGCGGGGGACGGCTGGCCTACGGGACAGGTAGTGAAGGGCGGAGCCGTGGAGGCCGAAGGTGGCGGTAGCGACCTCTGTCGCTATGAGTTCCGAGAGACATGTTCGGAGAGACAGATCGTGAGGCCGCGCAGTGATTGCTGGCTCGCGGTGCATGGGCGGGCGTGCGTGGGCGCGCGGGATCTGTCACAGCCTCGCTTCGAGGTCGCGAACTGCGGCGGCGCGCGTGACCTGCAGGTCGCGAGCTCGCGAACAGTGACGCGGGCGCTTGAACCGGCCGCGCTGCTCGCCACACTGGGGGCAATTTCGAGGTCGGGGCCGCTTGTCACACGCATCATCGTCGTTGCTGTCGCGCCTGTTACCGTCGACTTCCGCATCGTCCGCGCGGGGGTACGACCGCGTGGCGTGGGCGTGGCTCGCGGCGGCGCTGGTGACGGTGCTGCTCACCTTCCGCCAGTACGGGGTCACGTGGGACGAGGCGTGGCACCTGGCGTACGGCTCGCGCATCTCGCAGTGGTACAGCTCGGGCTTCACCGACACGGGGGCGCTGACCTACCGGATCAACTACCTCTACGGCGGCGGCTATGACCTGCTCGGAGCGATCTTCCGCGGCATCGCGCGGCCGATGGAGGGTTTTCCGGCGATCCACCTGCTCGGCGGGCTGGTCGGCGTGCTCGGCCTCGTGGGCACGTGGAAGCTCGGGCGAGCGCTCGCGGGCCCGCGCGCGGGGCTGCTGGCGCTGGTGATGTTGACGCTCCACCCGGTGTGGTGGGGCCACATGTTCAATAATCCGAAGGACAGCCCGTTCGCGGTCGCTTACGCGTGGAGCCTTTATTACATGGTGGTGGCGATCGGCGAGCTGCCGCGGCCGTCCCGGGGCACCCTGGCCAAGCTGGCGGTGGCGATCGGCCTGGCGCTGAGCGTGCGGATCGCCGGGCTGATCTTGCTGTGCTTCCTCGCGCTGGTGCTGGGGCTCTTCGTCGCCCACGCGGGCTGGCTGCGGCGCAGCTGGGCGGCGCTGGCGGCCCACGTGCGGCGGGCGCTGGCGATCGGGACCTCGGTGACCGCGGGCGCGTGGGCGGTGATGCTGATCGGCTGGCCCTGGGCGCAGCTGGATCCGCTGACGCGGCCGTTCATCGCCCTGCGGCGCATGAGCAGCTTCGACGCGCACCAGCGCAAGATGCCGTTCGGCGACGCGTACGTGTGGAACTACGACATCGGCTGGGAGTACCTGCCGCACTACTTCGGGTTCCAGACGCCGGAGCTGGTGCTGGTGATGCTGACGATCGGCACGCTGTGGGGCGTGGCCGCGCTGCTGCGCCGCGGCGGCCGGCCCGAGCACGTGCGGCCGGCGCTGGCGCTGCTGCTGCTGGGGATGGCGATCTTCGTGCCGCCGATCTACGCGGTCTACAAGGGCTCGCCGCTGTACGACGGCTATCGCCACTTCCTGTTCGTGGTCCCGCCGATGGTCGCGCTGGCGGCGGTGACGACCGAGGCGCTGATCGTGCGCCTGCGCCGGCGGTGGGCGCGAGCGGCCGCGTGGGCGCTGACGGGGGCGCTGCTGGTCGACCTGCTGGTGCAGTCGGTCCGGCTGCACCCGCACCAGGTGGTCTACTTCAACCGCCTCGTCGGCGGGGTGGCCGGGGCGATCGGCCGTTACGACACCGACTACTACGGCAACACCAACCCCGAGGCGATGCTGGGGCTGCAGCGCTGGCTGTGGGACAACGAGCGCGCGACGTACCTCGACTCGGTGTACTACTTCACCGGCTGTCTCTCGGGCAAGGCGATGCACCTGCACGTGCCGGGCAACTTCCGCTCGTTCAAGTCGCGGCCCGGCGAGCAGTACTCCGACTTCAGCGTCGGCTACCTGCGCGACCACTGTGACACGCGCTTCCCCGACGCGCCGCAGATCTTCGCGGTCGAGCGCGACGGCGGAGTGCTCAACGTGGTGAAGGATCTGCGCGGCCGGCCGGTGTCCCACCGCACCGAGAAGGGCGCGCGACGGCGGCTGCCCGCGCCCAAGGCCGCGCCGAGAGTGAGCGAGAAGGACCAGGAGGTGAGCGGATGATGACCGAGACCGAACGTGCCCTGTCCGTGGCGGAGGCGGCCCACCGGGCCGCGCGCGCGGTGACCGTCGACCCCTCGTGCGAGCCGCGCAGCGCGGCCCACCACCTCGTCGGCGCGTGGGAGGCGCTGGCGCGCGCAGTCTGTCCCGATGGACATGTTCCAGAGGACATCGAAGATGTGGGCGGGTGGCTGCCGGCGCGGTTGCAGGCGGCCGTCGGACCGCGCGCGGTGGCCGAGTTGGGGCGGGCGTTGCCGGCGCTGCAGGCCGAGCGGCGCCGGCCGGCGTGGCAGCCGGAGAGCTTTTTGCTCGGGCGCGGCGAGGTCGAGGCGCACACGTGGCGGCTCGGGCAGCTGATCGCGCTGGCGCGCGGCGAGGCGACGCCGCGGCCGAAGTGGCACCGGCGGGCAGCGATCGCCGCGGCGGCCGCGGTGGTGGTGCTGCTCGCGGTGCGGCCGTGGTGGACGCTGACGCTGCAGCCGTGGCGCGGGACCTACTACGCCCGCTCCGATCACAGCGGGAAGTGGCAGATCCGCTACGACCGCCAGATCGACTTCGACTGGGGCCGCGACGCGCCGATGGAGGACGTGCCGGCCGACCAGTTCTCGGTCCGCTGGGACAGCTGCCTGCACCTCGACGCGCCGACGAAGGCGATCTTCCAGTCGATCTCCGACGACGGCTCGCGGGTGTACGTCGACGGCGACCTGATCGTGCTCAACCGGACCCGCGGCAAGACGCAGTCGCGCGGCGGCGAGGCCCAGCTCGAGGCGGGGGTGCATCACGTCCGCGTCGACTACAGCGAGTTCTCCGGCGACGCGCACGTGCAGGTGCTGGCGAGCTTCGACGCGGACGCCCCGCCGGCGCCGATCCCGGTGTCGATGCTGCACGCGCCGCGCGGACCGGCGAGCGAAGAAGACCCGTGCGAGTGATTTCTCCCATGTAGCCGCAGGGCCGGTGCGGCGAGGATTCGGCGCTCCTGTGCGGCGCGATCGGAGGCTGCCCGCACCGGCAGGCCGTGCGAGTGACCTCGAGGATTCGCGCCGCGGTGCGCCTCTCTCGAAGAGGACGACGGTTCCACGGGGCCGTCGCGGCCTCGGGCGTCGCTCGCTGGTAGCGCCGAGCAAGGCCGTGCGTTCGCGGCTCCGCCTGCGGCGGCGCGCTCGCGGGGAATCCTTCAGAGCATGTCCTCTAGAACATGTTAAAAGGGGAATGTCTTTTTGAGCATGTCCGCGGGGACATGTCTCACAGCGCGGCGGTCAGGGCCTCGTGCAGCTCGGCGTCGGTGAGGTCGAGCGGGTTGCCCTTCATGCTGCTGGCGCGGCGCGAGCGGTCGACGAGGTCGGGCAGGTCGGCGGGGCGCAGGCCGAAAGCGGCGAGCGGGCGGATCTGCAGCGACGCGACCAGGGCGCGCAGGTGCTCGACCGCGTGGTCGAGCGTGGCGGCCGGGTCGCCGGTGACGAGGCGGGCGACCTCGTCGAGGCGGGCCAGGACGGGGCTCGCGGGCTCGCGGGCCCTGAGGGCGCGGCCGTTGATCCGCAGCACCTCGGGCAGCAGGCGGGCGCACACGGCCCCGTGTGGGGCGTCGGGAAAGGCGCCGCCGATCGGGCCGGCGAAGCCGTGCACGGCGCCGAGGGCGGCGTTGGCGAGGGCGAGGCCGCCGAGCAGGCTGGCGAGGGCCATGTCGCTGCGGGCCTCGAGGTCGCGGCCGTCGGCGAAGGCGCGCGGCAGGGCCCGGGCGGCGCGAGCGATGCCGTCGCGGCACAGGGCGTCGGTGATCGGGTTGGCCTTGCGCGACACGAACGGCTCGATCAGCTGGGTCAGCGCGTCGAGGCCGCAGTCGGCGGTGACGGCCGGCGGCAGCGAGAGGGTCAGCGCGGGGTCGACGATCGCGGCGCGCGGCAGCATCTTCGGGCTGCGCAGGCTGACCTTGACCCGCTGCGCCTCGGCCGCGAGCACGGCGTTGCGCGTGACCTCCGAGCCGGTGCCCGCGGTGGTCGGGACGGCGACGAAGGGGACGGGGTCGTGGACCAGCGGGCGGCCGCGGCCGACGACCTCGAGGTAGTCGAGCGGCGGGCCGGGGTTGCGCACGAGGGCGGCGATCGCCTTGCCGGCGTCGAGCGGGCTGCCGCCGCCGATCGCCACCACCACGTCGCAGTCGCACGCGCGCGCGGCCGCGACGCCGCGCTCGGCGTCGGCGACCGTGGGCTCGCCGGCGACGGTGAACACGGTCGCCGCGAGGCCGGCGGCGCGCATGTTCTCGAGGACAGGTTCGACGCGGGCCGGGTCGCGGCCGGTGACGACGAGGGCGCGGCGGCCGTGCTCGGCGACGATCGGGCCGACCTGGGCGGCGGCGCCGACCCCGAAGACGATCCGCGCGGCGGTCGCCAGCTCGAACGGGATCACCACGCGTCGTCCGCCGGGAACACGTTGGCGAAGCGGACGCTGGTGCGCGGGCTGGCCATCATCGGCGCGACCGCGTCGCGCCACTGCTGGTAGTGCGCGGTCTCCTTGTGGCGCGCCGGGGCGGCCTCGTCGCGGTAGACCTCGACGAGGATGAAGCGGGCCAGGTCGCCCTCCTGCTGCAGGACGTCGAATCGGGCGATGCCGGGCTCGCGCACGCTCGCGGACGCATTGGCGACGGTGGCGGCCCGAAACGCCTCGACCTGGTCGGGCACGACGTGGACGTGGACATGGACGACGAGCACGCCCCACCATAGCAGAGGGGTGGGGGGCGGCCTCTGTCCGCGAGGACAGGCGCGCCCGTCAGCGAACCTTCGGGCGGCGGACGATCTCGGCCGAGTTGAGCAGCTCGGGGTCGCGCGGCTTGTCGTTGGCGTCGCGCGGGACCAGGGCGATGTCGTCGGCCAGGCGCATGGCGGCGTCGTTGCAGTGGCCGAACACGGTGTGCTTGCCGTCGAGGTGCGGGGTCGGGTTGAGGGTGATGAAGAACTGGGCGCTGCCGGTGTTGGGGCCGCGGTTGGCCATGCTCAGCACGCCGGGCGCCTCGTGGACCAGCTCCGGATCGATCTCGTCCTCGATCAGGTAGCCGGGGTTGCCGAGGCCGGTGCCGGTCGGGTCGCCGGCCTGGACCATGAAGCCGGGGATCACGCGGTGGAAGGTGGTGTTGTCGTAGTACGGGCGCTTGACCCACGCGTCCGAGGCCTTGTCGTACCAGGGCCGCAGACCGCGGGCGAGGCCGACGAAGTTGGCGATCGTCTTCGGCGTACGCTCGACCTCGAGTTCGCACTCGAGGACGCCGCGCGGGGTCTTGAAGAGGACCCACAGCGCGTCGTCGGGGCGGCCCGGCAGGCCGGCGAGGGCCTCCTCGAGGGTGAACTCGCCGGATTCCGGGTCGCCCTGGGCGATGTTGTAGGCCTTGAGCTGGGCCGGCGAGAGGCCCTCGGGGGCCGGGTCACCCTTCTTGAAGGCGATCTCCGCACCGCCGCCGCCGCCTTCCTCGGCGCCCGCCTCGCCCGGGGCCGACGGGCGGCCTGACTTGCGGGCGGCCTTGGCGGCCTCCATCGCGGCGATCTCCTCCGGCAGCGGGGGCGGCGGGACGAACACGCAGCCGACCAGGAGGGCGGCGAGCAGGCTCCACGGGCGCGGCGAAGGGGCTCTCGGCATGGTTGTGAGGGTCTACACGCGTCGGCACGTCCGCGCACGGTCAAAACTCGGGTGTAATGACCCGTGGGGCCCATGGCCGCGGCGCGCGGGGCGTACAGTGGCAGCCGGTCCTCGCCTTGACAAGGGCCGGGGCTCGGGTCCATAAGCTCCCTCCCCTCCAGGAAACGAAGAGCAAGAGCCGTGGCGAATCATAAGTCGGCAGAGAAGCGCAACCGTCAACGTCTCAAGCGGCGCGAGCGTAACGTGTTCCACCTGTCCACCATGCGCACGTACATGAAGCGGCTGCGCAAGGCCCTCGAAGGTAATGACCTCGAGGGTGCCAAGGAGAACCTGCCGCTCGCGCTGCAGGCGATCGGAAAGGCGGCGAGCAAGGGCGTGATCCACCGCAACACCGCGTCGCGTTACGCGTCGCGCGTGCGCCTCGCGTTCAACAAGAAGAACGCCCCGGCGGCGGCTGCCTGAGCCTTGGCCTCCGCGCCGAGGTGAACCAACACCGCGCGAGTCGAGCGCGCCAGGCCTCATGGCCCGGCGCGCTCCTCGTGTTGGGTCGCGGCGCGGCGATCGGGCCTTGCCCCAGCCGCGGGCATCGGCGACCCTTGCGGCCATGCAGCAAGACGCCCCGCCCGTGGTCCGTACGGTCATCTCCACCCCCGACGCGCCGGCCGCGATCGGCCCGTACAGCCAGGGGATCGTCGTCAGCGGCGGTCGCACGCTCTACACCGCCGGCCAGATCCCGCTCGACCCGCAGACGATGCAGATCGTCGAGGGCGACATCACGGCCCAGACCGAGCGGGTGATGCACAACCTCGCCGCGATCCTCCGCGCCGCCGGCATGGACTTCACCAACGTCGTGCGCTGCGGGATCTTCCTCAAGGACATGAAGGACTTCGCGGCGGTCAACGCAGTCTACGGGCGCCACTTCGGCGACCACCGCCCGGCCCGCTCGACCGTCGCGGTGGCGACGCTGCCGAAGGACGTGCTGGTCGAGATCGACGCCATCGCCGTCGGCTGATGCAGCGACGAACCCAGGCGGCGCTCGCGGGCCTGGTCGTCGCCCTCGCGGCCACCGGCGGGCTGCTCCTGCGCGGCGGCTGCGGGCGCGAAGCGGGCGACCCCGGCGAGGCCGCGGGCGGCCCCGACGAGGCGCCCGGCGAGGCGACCGCGGCCCCGGCCGAGGCCGCCCCGCCCGCGCGCGTCCGCGGCAAGGTGATGGTCGAGGTCGGCGGAGCCCTCGCCGCGCCGCCGGAGGCACCTGACGCGAAGGACCTGGCCGATGGGACCGGTCCTGACGGCTATGACCCTTCGGCCCTGGACAAAGAGCCAGGTGCCGACGGGCCGCCGGTGCCGCTGGCGCCGCCGCGCGAGTGCAAGGCGCGAGCGTGGCGCGGCGGGTTCCTCCTGGCCGAGGCGAGCTGCGACGCCGAGGGAGTGTTCGTGCTCGACCTGGCGCTGCCGGCCGGACCGGCGGCGGCGGTGACGGTCGAGGCGCTGGTGCCCGGCCACCTGCGCGGGGTGCTGACCGCGCCGGCGCAGGCGGGCACCGAGGCGGTGCTGCCGACGCTGGCGCTCGGGCCGGCTTCCTGGCTCAAGGGACAGGTGATCGATCGCCGCGGCCAGCCGGTGACGGGGGTGCGGATCGAGGCGGCGCCGCTGCCGGGCCTCGGCGAGCCGGAGCCGTGGCGCGTCGACAGCGACGCGGCCGGGGCCTTCGTGCTCGACACCGTGCCGACCGGGCCGCTGCGCCTGCGGGCGACCGGGCAAGGCCTGGCGCTGTCGGTGGTCGAGGCGTTCGCGCCGGAGGCCGGGGTGGTGATCGTGGTCGACTCGCTGCAGGACCTGAGCGGCGCGGTGGTCGGCGATCCGGCGCTGGTGAGCCGCGCGCAGGTGCGGCTCGAGGGCTCGTCGCTGTGGCCGCCGCTCGTGCAGCCGGCCGGCAAGGCGGGCGAATTTTTGTTCTCCGACCTGGTCGACGGCGTCTACGGCCTGGTCGCGCAGGTGCGGGCCGAGAAGCCGGGCGAGCAGGAGTACGCCTCGATCCCGCTCGAGAACCTGAGCCCGGGCGGGCACGTCAGCCTGGCGCTGATCGCCGCCCAGCGCGTGCCGGTGCAGGTCGTCAGCCCCGACGGCTCGCCGGTGCCGCGCGCCCGCGTGACCCTCGGCTACGCCAGCGTCGGCCTGCTGCAGCAGATCGCCGAGGCCGACGACGCCGGGATGGCCGACCTCGGCCCGGTGGTGCCCGGGCCGTATGTGGTGCGCGCCGACGCCGACGGCTACCTGCCCTCGGAGTCGGTGGCGGTCGACGTCGGCAAGGAGACGCCGGCGCGGCAGACGTTGACGCTGGTGCGCCCGGGGCGGATCGCCGGCACGGTGATCGACGACGACGGCCGACCTGTCCCCGAGGCCAGCATCGTCGTCGACGCCGACACGCTCTACAGCCCCGGCGAGGCGATGATCCGCGCGCGCACGTTCAGCGCGCTGCAGCGCGGCGGCAGCCTCGGGGTCACGCGCGGCGCGGTCCCGCCGATCCCGCTGGTCGGCGACGACGAGGCCGTCGGCACCTGGGCCGAGACCGACGAGCGCGGCGACTTCTCGCTCGACACGCTGATGCCCGGCCGCTACCGGCTACACGCGGTGCACGGTGACCACGCCGGCTCGGCGACGGTGATCGTCGACCTCAGCCCGGGCGAGCGCGAGGACGGGGTGGTGCTGACGCTCGGCCACGGGGTGCCGCTCGGCGGGCGCGTGCTCGACGGCAACCGCCAGCCGATCGCCGGCGCGCGCATCGAGCTGGCCGACGGCTCGAGGTGACGAGCGACGGCTTCGGCATGTGGAGCGCGGGCCACCGCCGCGGCAAGCAGAAGATCATCATCCGCGCCGCGGGGATGGTGCCGGCGGTGGTCGAGGTCGACCTCGAGGGCCGGCCGACGTCGATCGAGCAGGTCTTGCAACCAGCCGAGGGCGGGCTCGAGGGCCGGGTGCGCGACGGCAACGACCAGCCGATCGCCGGCGTGCGAGTGACGCTGCTGCCGGCGGGCGAGCTCGCGCCGACCGAGGTGACGTACACCGACGCGCGCGGCCTGTTCGAGCTCTCGTGCCTGGTCCCGGGGACAGCCACGCTCGAGCTCGACCACCCGGAGTACGCGCCGGCGAGCAAGCGCGTGAAGATCGACAAGGCCAGCCGCGGCGAGGCGCCGGTCGAGCTCGCGCTGGCGCGCGGCTGGTCGCTCGAGGTCGTCGTGCGTGCGACCGGCAGCGGCGACCCGATCGCCGGGGCGCGCGTGGAGGTCGACGGCCAGGTGTGGGCCGCCGACGAGGCGGGCGAGGTGCGGGCCGCCCGGCTGGCGCGCGAGCGGGTGCGGGTGCGCGTCGAGGCGCCCGGCTGGGTCAACACGTCGACCTCGTTCGCGCGGCCGGCAGGCGGCGCCCCGGGCACGCTGGTGGTCGACCTCGAGGAGGCGGCCGGGCTCGACGGCGAGGTCACCGACGAGCGCGGCGAGCCGGTCGCGGGCGCGCGCCTCTACGTGCGCACGCGCGACGGCAACACCGTGCTCGCCGAGACGACCACCGACACCGAGGGTCGTTGGTCGATCGAGGGGTTGCCCGAGGGCGACGTGACGGTCGAGGCGATCCCACCGCCGGGGCTCGCCGAGTTGCTGGCACCCGTGACTTTACAGACCGACGTCCGCCGCGGCCACGTGACCCGCGAGGTTGACCTGCGCTTCGATCGGCTATGATTCGCGCGCCATGACCATTCGTTCGCCGCGTTACGCGCTGCTGGTGCTCGGTCTCGCTGCCGCCTGCGGAGGCGACCAGAAGAAGCCGGCGGGTCCCGATGCCAAGAGCCCCGAGGTCAAGCCGGTCGCCGAGGCCCCGAAGCCGGCCGAACCGGCCAAGACCGCCGACGCCGCCCCGGCCGGCGACAAGGTCAAGCTCGTCGACGGCCCCGGCGACGACCGCTTCGCCCTCCGCATCACGCCGCCCGCCGACGCCGCCGTCGGCCGTGAGGGCGTGATCACCGTCGCGGCCGTGCCGCAGGGCCCCTGGCACATCAACCTCGACTTCCCGACCAAGCTCGCGCTGTCGGCGCCCGAGGGCGTCACCCTGGCGAAGGCCGACCTGGCCAAGGCCGACGCCGCCAAGCTCGACGAGAAGAGCGCGGAATTCGCCGTGAAGTTCACGCCGACTTCGGCCGGAGACAAGGCGTTCACGGGCGAGTTCAAGTTCGCCGTGTGCCAGGACGAGGCCTGCTCGCCGGTCACCCAGAAGGTCGACTTCAAGGTCGCCGTGAAGTAGCGCGCGCCCCCGCGAACATTGTTCGCGGGGTCGGCCTCGCGCCCCCTGACGCCCCGGCTTTTTGCCGAGCGCGGCGAGCTCGATTACCATGGGGCTTCTCGTCGCGAAGCGGCGACGAACGGAGGCAGCGATGGACGAGCCAGTGAGCGCCAAGACGAGGATCGAGGCGCTGGCGGCCGCGGTCGCCCAGGAGTTCGAGAGCACCCGGCGGGTGCTCAGCTTCGAGGAGTGGTTCGAGCTGCTGTGCGATCAGCCGCACGTCCACGCCCGCAACGCAGCCCAGTACCTGCGCGACTGCTTCGAATTCTACGGCCGTCGGGACGTACGGATCCCCAGCGGCAAGGTCGCGCGCTTCAAGCTGTTCGACTGCGAGTTCGACGGCGGCTCGGGCCGCCTGGTCGGCCAGGAACCGGCTCAGAACGCCTTCTACGAGGCGCTCGACAGCTTCGTCCGGATCGGCCGCGTCAACAAGCTGCTCTTGCTGCACGGGCCCAACGGCTCGGCCAAGACGACCTTCCTCGACGCGGTGATGCGCGCGCTCGAGGACTACTCCGAGACCGACGGCGGGGCGCTGTACCGGTTCTCGTGGGTGTTCCCCAGCAAGAGCTCGAAGAGCGGGGGGATCGGGTTCGGCAGCGGGCCGTGGAGCTCGGGGATCGGCGAGGCGACGTTCGCCAAGCTCGGCGCCGAGGCGATCGACGCCAAGCTGAGCGACGAGAACAAGGACCCGCCGCTCTACCTGATCCCGATGGCGGAGCGGGCGGCGCTGCTGCAGTCGCAGCTGCAGGGGGCCCAGGCCCGTGAGCCGAAGGACGCTCGGCTCGAGCACTTCGTCGTCAGCGAGACGGCGCTGCGCGGCGACCTGTCGCAGCGCAACCGGCGGATCTTCGACGCCCTGCTCAACATCTACCAGGGCGACCTGCGCAAGGTGTACCAGCACGTGCAGGTCGAGCGGCTGTTCCTCAGCCGGCAGTACCGCAGCGGGCTCGTCACCGTCGAGCCGAAGCAGACCGCCGACGCGCGCAGCTTCCCGGTCACCGGCGACCGCGCCTACGCCAGCTTGCCGCCGGCCGTCGGCGGGCAGGTGCTGTTCGCCTGTCAGGGCGACCTGGTCGACGCCAACCGCGGGCTCATCAACTTCAGCGACCTGCTGAAGCGGCCGTACGAGCACTACAAGTACCTGCTGACGGCCACCGAGTCGGGCCAGGTCGCGCTCGAGCACGTGGTGCTGGCGCTCGACGTGGTGTTCGGCGGCTCGGCCAACGACCTCAACCTCCTCGAGTTCCGCGCGCTGCGCTCGGGCGAGTACCAGAGCCTGCGCGGGCGTCTGGAGCTGATCCCGGTGCCGTACCTGCTCGACTACCGGGTCGAGCGCAAGGTCTATCAGGAGCAGGTCGGCGACGTGCTGCGCGGCATCCACATCGCCCCGCACGTGCCGCGGATCCTCGCGCTGTGGGGCGTGATGACGCGGCTGCGCCCGCCCAACGCGGCCGAGTACTCGCCCAAGCTGCAGGCGGTGCTGTCGCGCCTCGGGCCGCTCGACAAGGCCGACCTCTACGCCTACGGCCGCGTGCCCGCCGGCCTCACCAGCGACGAGGCCCGCGAGCTGCTGCTGGCGGTCCCGCAGATGCATCTGGAGCGGTTCCCCCAGGCGGTCGTGCGCGCCGAGGGGGCCGAGCACCTGCTCGGCGACTACGAGGGCAGCTTCGGCGCCTCGGTCCGCGACCTCAAGCGCGTGCTGCTGGCGGCCGCCAGCGAGCCGGGCACCACCTGCGTCACCGTGCCGCGGCTGTTCAAGGAGCTGCGCAAGTTCATGGGCGACGCGCTCAACCACCGCTGGATGCTGCTGCCGAAGGCGGCGAGCGGGTTCCACCTGCTCGACGGCGAGGGCAGCATCACCGCCGCGGCCTGGAACTACTGGCTCAGCGCGTCCGACTGGGAGGTCCGCGAGGCGATGGGCCTGGTCGACGAGGCCCGCTACCTCGAGGTCTTCAAGAAGTACGTGGTCCACGTCAAGCACGCGGTCAAGCGCGAGAAGATGTTCGACCCCGTCACCGGCAACCTGCGCGACCCCGACGAGAAGTTCATGCAGGGCCTCGAGAAGACGATGGACCCGAAGGCGGGCCCGCACTTCCGCACCGACCTGCTGTCGCGGATCGGCGCGTGGGCGCTGAGCCACCCCGACGAGGAGCCGGCCTACGCCGAGATCTTCGCCGACTACTTCTACCGCCTGCGCGACGATTACTATCGCCAGCAGAAGGGCGTGGTGGCCCGCGGGATCCAGCGCATGCTCGAGCTGCTCGCCGACGACCGCCGGGCCGACAACCCGCTCGCTCCGCAAGAGGAGCAGGTGGCCCGCCGGGCGCTCGAGATCCTGCTCGGCGGCCACGACGGCGGGCTCAAGCGCGAGCGCCACACCCGCGAGACGCTGCGCGAGACGCTCGTGCAGCTGTCCAAGGCGCGCTACTGACGGAGCTGCGCGAGCCGCTCGCGCAGCGCCTCGGACGGGCGAGTCACGAGCTGCGCGCGGGTCGTGCGACTCGTCGCAGCGCGCGTAGGACGACGCGGGCCCAGGTCACGAGCTGCGCGAGCAGGTCGTGCAGCGCATCGGGGCGCGCATCGGTGGCGCGGGCTGAGTCACGCGCTGCGCGAGCGGGTCGTGCAGGGCATCGGGGCGCGCATCGTTAGCGCGGGCTGAGTCACGCGCTGCGCGAGCGGGTCGTGCAGCGTATCGGGGCGCGCATCGGGGGACGCGGGGTGAGGTCACGAGCTGCGCGAGCCGCTGATGCAGCTCGGGGCGCGCGACGACGCGGGCCCGAGCCGCTCGTGTCGCGCTTCAGGACGCGCCTCGGACGGCGCGGGCGGAGCAGGCCTCGCCGGCGACGCGAGCGGCTTCCGCGGCCTCCTGGTGCGCCACGCATCGCGCGCCGCACCGCGCGACCTGTCATTGGCGTGCGCGCGGGGTCCGATTTTGCGACGCTTCGACGGATATCGCATATCGCGCGGTAGCGCGCGATACGTCGTAGTGCGCCAGGGTACTACCAATGGTTCTACGGCCGGGCGCTGACGTACTCGGCGGCGGCGGCGGCGGCCGATAAGGCGTCCCACGAGCGGCGCTCCTGCGATACCGGCGGCTGCAGCGCGGAACGTTGACTCCAGCAGAACAGCGTGGCAGCGTGGCCGCTGGCACCCGCGGATGAACGTCCAGCGCTTTTTCAACGAGGACCTGCCGGCGGCCCTCCGCCGTAATCCGGCGGGCGCGGCCGAGATCGGCGGGACCTACCAATTCCGGATCTCCGGCCCCGGCGGCGGCGAATGGTGGGTCGAGGTCACTCGCACCAAAACGGGCGTGTGGGCCGGCTACTGGCCCGGCGCCCAGTGCGAGCTGGCGATCGACAGCGCCGACTTCAAGAGCCTCGTCACCGGCGACCCGAACATCGCCGACGCGCTGGCCACCGCCGGCCGCCTGGTGGTGATGGGCAGCCAGTCGCTGGTCGCCCGCGTCGGCCAGCTGTCGCGCCTGTGATGTCACGACAATGACCGAAAGGTCATGTCGCGCGGGACAGGTCTGAAAGCGCAGGTTGCCGCTCGCTCACCGGGAGGCGTGTAGCCCGCGCGGCGGCAATTCGACCCGCACGGGCTCGGGCTGCGGCTCGCCCGAGCCTTGTCCGCATTGGCCCGTCGAATTGGCGCCCCAGCAGCTCACCTCGCCGCTCCGGTGTAATGCGCAGGTGTAGTCGCCGGCCGCGAGGATCTGCGTCGCGTCTTCGATCTCCGGCACCCGCAGCGCCGTCGGGGCGTACCACGGGTCCTCCGGGAGCTCGGACGACGCCGGCATCGGAGCCGTCGCCTGTCCCAATTGAAACCAACGGTTGTCGCCCCAACAAGAGACGTGCCCGCTCGGGTGCAAGGCACACGCGTGCGACCGTCCGCGCGCGACTTCGACGGCCGGTTCGCCCAGGTCGCATACGGCGGTCGGGGCGGGCGGGCTATCGTCGCGGTGCGAGCATCCTCGCTGACCGCGGTGGTTCGCGCCGTCGCACCACACCTGACCTCGGAGATCGACCTGGCACGACGCGGCGGTCCAGGGGTCCTGCGGCTCCGGCTGTGCGTCGCGGGCGTGCCGTAACCCGGCGGTCGCACCCCAGCAGGCGACGCGATGGTTCGAGCGGCGGGCGCACAGCTCTTGCTCTCCCGTCGTGAATACAGCCACCGCGTCCGTGAGCCCGCCGATCGAGCGCGGCACGGAGCTCCATGTCGGCGGTTCTCCGGGCGCGTTCGCGGCTCCCCAGCAAGCGACGCGGCGATCGGCGAGCAAGGCGCAGACCCGGGTCGGGGTGCCGGCCAGGGCCACCGCGTCGCGGATGCCCTCGATGCGCGAGGGCTCGGCGACCTCGTCGAGATAATCACGATCGAGGAGCTGGTCGTTCGTCGCCGCACCCCAGCACCACACGCCGTCCGACCGGTCGCGCAGGCAAGCGTGCGAACCGCCCACCGCGAGCGCGACTGCGGCGGGTCCGCCCACGGGGGCAGCGACGGCGAAATCGGAGTGTCCGGATTGCAGGGGCCAACACGCCACGCTCCCGGTGACTCCACGGGCGCAGGCGAGGGTCTCACCGGCTTCGATATCGACGGCGGCCTCCGTCAGCGTCACGGCCACCGGCTTCGGCGGCGACCCGCTCGCGCACAGCTCCTGCGCACCGTTCCAGCACGTCACGGCGCCACCCGACGCGCGGCCGCAGAAGTAACGCCCTCCGGCCAGCTCGACGACGTCGGCAGCGACGCGGGTGACGGCGAGCCGCCGAGACGGGCTGCCCAGCGTCCAACAATCCACGGCGCCGCCGCCTCGCAGCGCGCAGAAGGTCGAGCGTTCATCCGCGAGCGGGACGGCCGTGAAGGCGGCGAGCGCGACCGCGTCCTCGACCGGGACGGGAATGGCGTCATGGCTGCCCACCGGGCGCAGCCCCGGTAAAGGCCGTTCGACCAGCGCCAGCAAGACACGCCGCCGTCCATGTCGACGCGGCAGCCGTGACGGCGGTCGAACGCGACCGCCCTGGCCCGGGTGTTCGTGTCGCGGAGCAGCGCCGGCGGATAGACGCCCGCGTGACCGCAGCCGAGGTGATGGTCGCGGTCGATCAGGCAGTGCTGCGTGTCGCCGGCCAGCAGCTCCAGGCGACCCGGCTGTTGCGCTTCCGGCAGCCAATCGGCGCTGGCGAAGGTCTTCCCGCCCCAGCAGTACAACAACCCGTTGGAGTGCGAAGCGCAGGTCCGGTCGCCCCGCGCCGCCAGGACCTGCCTGTCGGACGTCGCGGCGAGCAGCAACCCGGCGAGGAGGCTGGTGACCGACGGCATGCTGCGAAGATAGTCGCGGGGCGGTCCGCTAGCGAGGCTCGCCCGCGACCCGGACGCCTGGTGGGGGCGAAACCACGCGCATCGCCGCTCGGGCGCTCTCGAATCGACCGCCCGGGCTCCCGGCCGCGGCCGGGGCGACGAGGATCATCGATATGAACGATTGTTCATGTCGATTCGGACAGGTTCAAAAGAGCAGGTCCGGTGAGGCGGAAGATGGTCCAGTCCGCCACGGCCCGGGCGCCGAGCGACTCGTAGAAGGCGATCGCGGGGGCGTTCCAGTCGAGCACGGCCCAGTCCATGCGGGCGCAGCCGCGCTCGACGGCGAGCTGGGCCAGGCGCTCGAGCAGCTGCTTGCCGATCCCGCGGCCGCGCGCGCTCGGGTCGACGAACAGGTCCTCGAGGTAGAGGCCGGGGCGGCCGCGCCAGGTCGAGTAGTTGTGGAAGTAGAGGGCGAAGCCGACCACCGCGCCGCCGCCGTCCTCGGCGAGCAGGCACTCGAAGGGCGGGCGCTCGCTGGCGAGCTGGTCGCGCAGCGTGTCGACGGTGACCTCCACGGCGTCCGGTTCGCGCTCGTAGGTGGCGAGGTCGACGATCAGGCGGTGGATGTCGGCGGCGTCGGCGGGACCGGCGGCGCGCAGGCGGGCGGGCATGGCCGCGAGGATACGCCGCGAGCCGGGCGCGCGCGAGCGCTCGGGGGCTAGCGAGGCCGACGGCAGCGCCGGCCGTCGCGCTCGTCGAGGTTCATGTCCGCGGTCGGGCCGGGACGCTTGCGCGGCCCGGCCGAGCTGCGAGGCCGCGTCAGCGGTCGGGCGCCGCTCGCGGGTCGTTCAGAACTGCAGCTGCAGCCCGCCGGCGTTGACGCCGAAGGCGGTGCGCTGCTTGCCCGGCTTCTTGTTGTCGTGCTTGACCAGGCGGCGGGTGAACATCACGGCGGGGACGAGCGCAGCGACGGTGAGGACGCCGAGGATCGGGGCCATGATGCCGGCGGTGCGCCGCTCCTGGCTGCAATCGACCATCGCACCGGCGTCGGACGCGTTGTTGCAGCGATTGAGCATGGCGAGCGGGACGGCCATGCCGACGGTGCCGAGGCCGGCCAGCACCCACGAGGTGCCGGTGCCGGCCTGCAGGAAGCGCTGCTCGGTCTTCCAGTCGCGCTTGTAGTCGGGCGGGACGATATCCGGCTCCTTGCCGGGCGAGATGAGCCCCGGTTGATTCGCGGGCTCCACATTGCGCGCCGCCAGCGGACGCGCGATGGGAGCCTGCGTGGCCGCGACCTGCGCGGGCTCCTTCGCCGCCGCGAGGGTCGAGGTGCAGCAGAGCAGCAAGGTCAGACATGAACGTGCGAGCATGGCGGATCTCCTTGAACCTGGCGCCGCGCCGGTCGGTCGCGACCGAGGCGCGCCAAAGGGTCGGATGGCTTATGACCCGGAGCCACGACTGGCACCAATACAGCGAACTCGAGCTTGAACCGCCCTATCGCCCCAATCGCCGCGACGGCGGCCCGTGGCGGGCGAAACCGGGCTCGCGCCGGTCGCCGCCGCGGCGCGCTCGAATGCTCGCGGTCCGCCGGTCGCGCCGGTCGGCCCCGGTGCGGGGCAGGGGTATGCGCATATGTCCCGAAGTTCCAATGCACGTACAGCCGGACGAGCGGACGCGCGGGCCCTCGGGGCACAGGAGCGAGCGGCCGGTCGGCGATCCGGCAGTCCTCACCGCCGGGCTCGCCAGGGCGGCTCAGCGGGCTCGAGGGCGGGCGCCCGCGTGGAGGCGGTCGCGTGTCGAGGGTGCTCGCGATGCGGACCCGACGGTCCGGGCTCGAAGACATGGCCGAAGGGTCATGTCATGCGAATGTCGGGAGGGGAGCGGAGGTCGCGCGGAAGACGAGCGGCGCTGCCGCGTCTCGCAACGCTCGTGATGCGACGCGTTGCATGCCCAAGCCTGCGACATGGCTGAAAGGTCATGTCGAACGCGGCTGCGAGCGGGGGCGGGGACACGCCTGTAGAGCAGGCCACGCGAGCTCACGGCGCGGAGCTCGTGTAGACCCGGTCTCAGGCGCGAGCGCGGTAGCCCACGGGCACGCGCAGCGGGCCGTAGACGGCCTCGGTCGGCGGGAGCCAGGGGATCGGGCCGTCGGGGTGGAGCTCGCCGAGGCGGGCGGCCAGCATCGGCAGGGTGATCTGCAGCTGCACGCGGGCCAGCGCGGCGCCCAGGCAGTAGTGGATCCCGCCGCCGAAGGTGAGGTGGATGTCGCGCTTGCGGGTGATGTCGAAGCGATCGGCATCAGCGAACACCAGCGCGTCGCGGTTGGCGGAGCCGGTGATCGGGAGGAGGAAGCTGCCGCGCGGGAACACGTGGCCGGCGACCTCGACGTCGGCGGTGGCGATCCGCGGCACCCCGAGCAGCGAGGCCGGCGAGAATCGGACCACCTCCTCGGCGGCGGGCGCTGCCAGCGTCGGGTCCTGGGCGAGCAGGCGCCACTGCTCGGGGTGGGCGAGGAAGGCCGCGAACGCGTGGCCGAGCTGGTTGAGCACGGTGTCGCTGCCGGCCGACATGAACGTGACGATCATCGCCCGCAGCTCGAGGTCGGTGAGGGCGTCGCCGTGGGCCTGGGCCGCCACCAGCTCGCTGAGGAGGTCGTCGAGCGGGTCGCGGCGGCGCAGCGCGATTAGGTCGTCGATGAAGGCGCGCAGCTCGAGCATCGATGCCTCGATCTGGGCCCGGTGGGTGGCGACGCTGAGGCCGAACAACAGGCCGAGGTCGGCGGTCCAGCGGCGCACGCGGGCCTGGGCGTCGGCGGGGATGCCGACGAATGCACACAGCACGCGGCGGGCGAACGGGTCGGCGAACTCGCCCACGAGGTCGCAGCGGTCCTTGGCGACCAGCGCGGCGGTGAGCTCCTCGGCGATGGCGACGATCCGCGGGCGCACTGCCTCGACGCGGCGGACCGTGAAGGCGCGGCTGATCAACCGGCGCAGGCGATCGTGCGCGGCGCCGTCGGTGTTGAGAAGGAAGCCGGACATGATCTCGACCAGCGGGCCGTCGTGGATCCCCTGCATGGCCAAAAAGTCAGGTCCGGGGGTCCGCAGCGTGCGCTGGGCCAGCGTGGCCTGGACCTCGTGGTAGCGCAGGATCGCCGGGCCCAGGGCCGTGTCCGCGCACCAGCTATGCTCGCGCGCGGCCCGGAGCACGCCGTGTGGGTCACGCGAGAACTCGGCCCCGTGGAGGTCGAGGAAGGGACGAACGTCGGAGTTCGCAGTCATCCAGAGTTCGCACGGTACCAGCGTCGCAAGCGGTGTGCCTCACGTTTGTCTCGCGCCGAGTGGAGCCAACTGTCTGCTGTCCGCGGTCGACCGTCCGCGCGGGTCACGACATAGGTCTGTGCAGCGTCGCGGCGCAACTCGGTAGAGGCAGCGGCGTGGCGCTCCAGTTTTTTCCAGCAGCCGCGAGGTGCCGCAGTTAAGAAAAAATGGCGGCTGGAGCTTGTAGCGGCAACTTGTTCAAGGGGGCCCTCGGGCGCGAGGGGCTGGAGCTTGTAGCGGCAACTTGTCGCGAGGCTGGAGCCTGCGGAGGTGATGCGCCGGTCTGGCGTGAAGCTGGAGCTCGCGAGAGGTGACGTCGCGGCATGGGGCGCAGGCGTGGCGCGAGCGTCCAAGAGGTTGATGCGGACGGGAGGCGAGCACCGAGCAGTTCGTCCAGGGTCTTTCCTCGTCGCGGGGAGGAGACTCCGGGACATCCGGACGCGATCACCGAGCCCTTCGCCTTCGCGTCGTCCCTCGTCGGTGCAGGGGTGCCTCGCCGCAGCGGCTCGTCAGCGGAAGTCCGAGGCGCGAGGGGTCGCCTCACGCGGAGGTCGCGGGGTGGAGAGTCTCCTCCAGGAGCCAGAGCGAGGGTGGGGTCGCGGGTGGACAGGCTCGCGGGCGCTCGGGTCGCGTCGGAGTCCGGGCGTCCGAGCGCAGGCTGACGAATGGCGGCGGTGAATCACGACAGCGGGCGCACGCGAGGCGCGCGGGGCAATGTCAGTACATGTCTCGAGAGGCATGTCGTGGGCGAATGTGCGCCCGCGGACGGCCTTGAGCGGGGGCCCGGCATCGGTCACATTGACTGCAGTGAGCTGGGCGATCACGGTCGGCGCAGGGGTCACTGCCGCGGCAGCGGCGCGCTGGTGGTCCCGGGAGCGCCAGCGCGACGCCCGGCTGCGCGAGCTGCAGGCCCTCAGCGAGGGCGACGACCACCCCAGCACCGCGCACCTGAGCCGCGGGCTCGGCGAGCTGGCCCGACAGGCACGCGTGGTCCGTCACGCGCTGGCGACCCCGCTGTCGTACTGGGACAACCCGCTGGCCCCGGAGACGCCGTGGGGCCGGCGGGCCCGCTGCGACGCCTACGACCGCGCGATCGGCGAGTCCCGGCGCGCGCTGTGGGAGTGGCTGCTGCTGTTCCGCCGGCTCGACGAGCGCGAGCGCCTGGTCCTGCTCGGGCTCGGCCTGTCGCCGGCGCCGTTCTACGCGGCGCTGTTCCGCCCCGGGGTGTTCGACCGCAGCGACGACCTGTGGGAAGAGGTGCTGTACCCCGAGGCCCCCGACCTGGCGCACGTGTTCGCCGAGCTGCGGCGGACGATGATCGCGCTGCGGACGTTCGAGGCGACGCTGCTGGCCCGGGTGACCGATCCGTATCGGCGCTGAGGGCTCGGCGGACGCTGCCGGGCGTCGGTGCGGGGTCTGGCCCGAGTCGAAGGAATGGTCAGAGGCGCCGCTGCCGCGCGGTGCCGACCCGTACCGGCGCGGATGGACCGGGCTCAGGGGGCATGTCTGAAGAGACATGCCCTTTAGGACATGTCCTTGAGGGCATGGTGGATCGGGCAGGTAGGCGCGAGTCGGCCGGCGGTCAGACCGGGCCTGCGGGCCGCACGGCTTCGAGGTCGAGGCTGAACAGGTGGCCGTCGACGGTGAACACCCAGCGCTGGCCGCGGCCGTCGAGGTCGCCGATCGTGCCGCCGGCGATGAACACCGGGATCTCGGGGTGGCCGCGCCAGCCGGTGCGTTCGCTGTGGATCTCGAGGGTGTGTTCGAGCGTGGTCGCGCCGCCGAGGGTGAGCCGCGGGGTCGCGCGCAGGCCGAGGCGGACCTGCAGGTCGCCGCCCTCGAGCGCGACTTTCTGGTCGACGGCGGCCTCGGTGCCGACGACTGCGGTGACGAGCGGGGACGACAGCACGTCGCCGCGGTCGTCGAGGGCGTGGTCGTCGGCCTTGACCGGCAGGGCGGGGTCGTCGTAGCGGCGCAGGACCAGGCGGAGCTGGACGACCCGGGGGTTGCGCAGCTCGGGCGAGAACTCCTGGACGGCGACCGGCTCGCCGGCGCCGCCGTGGGCGGACGGGTCGGGGCGGACGAGCGGCGGCGGGGCGAAGTCGACGGTGCGGGTGAGCACGAGCAGCGCACCGGCCGCCAGGGCGACGTAGGCGTGGCGGCCGAGGAAGGCCCGAACGGCGGTCCAGCGCGGAGATCCGGGGCTCACGGGGGCGAGGGAAACACGGGCCGCGCGGGCGGGGCAAATTTCCCGCCACAAAGCCGCCGCGGGCCGCCGTTTGACCCTGCGGGCCCATCTGGAGTACGGATCTCGTCGCCATGACCAGCGAGAGCCAGCCGCCCGTCGACGATGGACCTTCGAACTTCATCCGCGAGCGGATCACCCAGGACGTCGCCCAGGGCCGGCGCGAGGGACGCGTGTGCACCCGCTTCCCGCCCGAGCCCAACGGCTACCTCCACATCGGCCACGCCAAGTCGATCTGCCTCAACTTCGGCATGGCCGCCGAGTTCGGCGGCCGCTGCCACCTCCGCTTCGACGACACCAACCCGGCCACCGAAGACGTCGAGTTCGTCGAGTCGATCCAGGAGGACATCCGCTGGCTCGGCTTCGACTGGGGCGAGCACAAGTACTTCGCGTCGGACTACTTCCAGCGGCTGTACGACTTCGCCGAGGACCTGATCCGCGCCGGCAAGGCGTTCGTCGACAGCCTCACGGCGGAGGAGATCAAGGCCTACCGCGGCAACTTCTACAAGAAGGGCACCGCGAGCCCGTACCGCGACCGCAGCGTCGAGGAGAACCTCGACCTGTTCCGCCGCATGCGCGCCGGCGAGTTCGAGGAGGGCGAGCACGTGCTGCGCGCCAAGATCGACGTCGAGCACGGCAACATCAACATGCGGGACCCGCCGATCTACCGCATCAAGAAGGCGCACCACCACCGCACGGGCGACGCGTGGTGCGTCTACCCGATGTACGACTACGCGCACTGCATCTCCGACGCGCTCGAGCGGATCACCCACTCGCTGTGCACGCTGGAGTTCGAGGACCACCGCCCGCTGTACGACTGGATCCTCGCCCAGCTGACGGTGCCCGGCGACCCGGAGCAGATCGAGTTCGCCAAGCTCAACCTCAGCTACACCCTGCTCGGCAAGCGCAAGCTCAAGCAGATGGTGCTGGAGGGCATCGTGTCGGGCTGGGACGACCCGCGCATGCCGACGCTCGCGGGGCTGCGCCGCCGCGGCTACACGCCGGAGGCGATCCGCAACCTGTGCGAGCGCGTCGGGGTGTCGAAGCGCAACGGCCTGATCGACGTGACGCTGCTCGAGCACGCGCTGCGCGAGCACCTCAACGCGACCAGCCCGCGGGTGATGGGCGTGCTCTACCCGCTGAAGGTGACGCTGACGAACTGGGCCGCGGGCGAGGTCGAGTGGATCGACGCGCCGTACTTCGCCGACGACCCGGCGCGCGGGACCCGGCCGGTGCCGATCGGCCGCGAGCTGTTCATCGAGCGCGAGGACTTCAAGGAGCAGGCGGTCAAGGGCTGGTTCCGCCTGAGCCCGGGCGCCGAGGTGCGGCTGCGCCACGTCGGCATCGTCCGCTGCGACGAGGTGGTGAAGGACGCGCAGGGCGAGATCATCGAGCTGCGCTGCACGCTCGACGCCGCGTCGCGCCCGGGCGGGGCGAACGCGAGTCGCAAGGTCAAGGGCACGATCCACTGGGTCTCGGCCGCGCACGCGCTGCCGGTCGAGGCGCGCCTGTACGACCGCCTGTTCATGACCGAGGACCCGAACGAGGCGCCCGAGGGCAAGACGTTCCTCGACAACCTCAACCCGAAGTCGCTCGAGGTGGTCCAGGGCGCCAAGGTCGAGCCGAGCATGGCCGCGGCGCCCACCGGCACCCGCGTGCAGTTCGAGCGCCTGGCCTACTTCTGCGTCGACCGCGACAGCACCGACGAGCGCCTGGTCGTCAACCGCACGATCGGCCTGCGCGACTCGTGGGCCAAGCTCGAGGCCAAGGGCGGCGGGAAGTGAACCAGGACGACCGCGTCAACCTCGGCAAGGTCGCCCCCGAGCTGTACCGGGCGGTGGTGTCCCTCGACGGGCAGGTGACGCAGCGCGCCAGGGCGGCCGGCCTGGCCGACGGCTTTTCCCACCTGCTGCGCCTGCGCGCGTCGCAGGTCAACCACTGCGCCTTCTGCGTGCGCATGCACACCCGCGACGCACTGGCCGCCGGCGAGTCCAGCGACCGCATCAGCGTGCTGCCGGCCTGGCGCGAGACGCAGTACTTCACCGACAAGGAGCGCGCGGCGCTCGAGCTGACCGAGGCCGTCACCCTGGTCGCTCACGACCAGATCCCCGAGACCGTCTACGCCGAGGCCGCTGCGCTGCTGTCTTCGGAGGAGATCGCCGCGGTCGAGTGGCTGGCGATCCAGATGAGCCTGTGGAACCGGATCGCCATCGCCAGCCGCTACCCGGTCGGGCCGTGAAGCGCGCATGTCCCTCGGGACATGTGATTCGCGGCGGAGCGGGCGGACGCGGCGTTGAGGCGAGCTCGACCGCCGCGGCGTCCGCACCGACCTGTGCCGTGGCCGGGGCGTGAGCGAAGGCCGCGCCCGGCGGGCTCGGGCGCGCCCGAAAGCACGAGCGGGGCCGTGCGCGTGCGCGGCCCCGCGGGGAAGTGCCCTGCGGGACAGCTCGAGCTCCGCGGGACGAACGGAGCGAGCTGTCCCGCAGGACAGGTTGGAAGTTGGCAGGTGTCGCTCAGCGCCGCATCACGAAGGTGACGACGGCGAGGATGAGACCGATGAAAGCCAGGATCTTGGCGATGTAGGCGCTCTCGGCCGCGATGCCACCGAAGCCGAAGACGGCGGCGACGAGGGCGACGATGAAGAAGACGATGGACCAGTAAAGCACGGTGGACCTCCATTCCTCGGGGCCTTGCGGCTCCCTCCGCAACCGTGATCGAGGTGCGAGCAGAGTCAAGCGGTGACGGTGAAATGCCCGCGCGTCCTCCGCCGAAGCGCCCTGGAACGCGATCGCTACGGGGGCGAGTGCCCTGGTCGCGGTGGTTCGATCGCGGCGATTGCCGTTCGATCTGTGGTGATTTCCAGCCCGCGGGCTCGCGCGTACCTGGGGTGCGTACAATGGCGCGCTGGCCAGCGCGGCGACTCGTCACAAGGCTCTGACATGCGACTCATCGACCTGCGCGGCGTCTCTCTGATCGCTCTCCTCTTCTCAGTCGCTCCGGGGTGTATCACCGCCGAGGGGGTGGTCCGCAAAGCGGTACCGGCGACGTTCGACGAGACACTGTCCTTCCTCGAGGACCCCGAGTCGCAGGCGCGGATCCAGAAGCTGCTGCACGACCCGCAGATCCAGGCGGCCAGCAAAGAGCTGACGGCGTCGCTGGTCGGGGGCGCGCTCGACGGGCTCACCGACGAGCAGCGGCAGACCGCGCTGCGCGACATGAGCACGCGCTACCTCGAGGCGATCACCAAGGCGGCGGGCAAGGGCCTGAAGGAGGACATCAGCCCGGCGCTGGCCGCGACGGTGCGCCAGACCCTCGACACCGCGCTGTCGCCGAAGACGCGCCGCGAGGCCAGCGCGATGGTCGACGACCTCACGCGCACGACGGTGACTGCGCTGACGCAGTCGGCCGGCAAGGGCCTGCAGGACGACCTCGGGCCGGCGCTGCGCCACGTGCTCGAGCAGGACGTGGGTCCGGGGCTGAAGAAGGTGGTGCGCGCGGACCTGGCCCCGGCCCTGCGCGAGGCGGTGCGCGACGAGCTCGTGCCGGTGATCGGCATCGTCTCGCGCGAGGCGAGCAAGCAGTTGGTGCTCGGCGCCGCCGACGCGCTGGCCGAGCTCGAGGTGAGGCGCGACCTCGGCCAGCTCGAGGAGTCGATCTGGGGCCGCCTCGACCACATGCTGCACAAGGGCATCCAGATCAGCCAGATCATCGCCTGGGTGCTGGGCCTCGCGCTGGCGGTCGTGATCGGCCTGGTGGTGCGCGGGTCGGTGCTGCGGCGCCGCATCGAAGCCGACCGCGCACGCTCCGAGCGGCTCCTGCTCAGCCTGGTCGACGAGCTCCACCGCGGCTGTGACAAGCCCGACGTCGAGGAGCTGATGTCCCAGATCCGCACCCGCGTGCCGGACCTCGACGACACCCACTTCATGGACGAGCTGGCTCGCCGGGCCTCCGGACCGCGGTTGCGCCGCGACAAGCCGCGTCGCCGGCTGTGAGGCGCCGAGGGGGAGCGGAGAAACGTCGCACAGGGTCCGCTGATTCGCGCCGAATGTGATGGGTGTGACCTGGGCTCCGCGGTCTCGATCCGCGGCGCTCACGGCGCGACCCGTCACACCGGCGCGTCTGCGTGCGCAGGCCGCACCTGGCCGCCAGGTGCCTCGGAACGCCGATTGCGGCCGTTCGAGCGCGATCGCGCGGGCGCGGGGGCGCGCCGGCTCGCGCGATCGCGCCGTTTGGCCATTGCTCGCACGAGGAAATGGATCATTGCATGGACATGTGTCGCGCGGGTCTCTCACCGCGGACCGGAGAAGCGCCCATGGAACCGATCGAAGTCAAACCCCCCTCGCGTCGCGATCGCACCCCGTCCGCGCCGATCTTGCTGCGCCGGCTGGCTCAGGCGGACAGCGAGCTCGAGGTGCCGATCGACGTGGAGGTCGTGACGCCGCCGCCGGCCGACGCGCCGGAGGGCTTCCGTGAGCGCCTGGCGCTGGCGCTCGGGACCACCGACGCGCGCCTGCTCGACGCGGCCGAGCGCGGCTACAAGGGCACCTGGCCGACCGTCCAGGCCTATCTGCTCGAGCGGCTGGCGCTGACCATGGGCCCGAACTTCGCCGAGGCGCTGGCCGGCCGCGAGCCCGACGCGCTACTTCGCACCTATTGCGGGGACGAGCGCCTGGTGTGGTCGATCGCGGTCAGCGACCATCAGGTGATGGTGTTCGAGCTGCCGCGCGAGTCGACCCGGGCCGCCGCCATCGCCGCGCGGCTCTACCCCGACGACCCCGACCTGCTGGTGTGAAGATAGGTCCTTCGGGACAGGTCCGCGCATTATCAAAATTACATCAAGATCTCGCCGCGCGGCTGGAGCAGCGGCGGGAGGTCCTTCTGGCCCAGCATCTCGCGCAGGTCGACCTCGATGGCGCGGGCGATCGCGGTGATCGGCACGTCGTTGGGCCCGCCCTCGAACGGGTTCTCGGTGCTCTCGCCGATCTTGTCCATCGTGTGGAACACCCACGCGACGATCACGCCGGCGGGGATCGTCAGCCACACGAAGCCGTCGCCGAGCTTCGAGAACTCCTGCAGCAGGCCGAGCGGGACCAGGGCGATGAACAGCCACACGAACAGCAGGTTCAAGGTGGCGAACTGGCGCGGGTACGGGAAGTTCTTGATCCGCTCGCACTTGCCCCGGTGGCGTAAAGGATGGTGGGGACGGCGGCGATGACGGCGAAGGCGACGGTCTCGCGCCGGGTCCACAGGATGACGTGCTTGAGGGGATAGTGACGGCCCGCGTGCATCGAGAGGCGTGAAGCCGCGACGGTATCACGGGGCCGGACACTGCAGCCCGGCGACGCGAACGACGACCTCGCCGCTGGCGACGTAGGTGACGCCGGTGATCCCCGAGGGCGCGACTGCGAGGCCGAGCGCCGGCGGAGGGCCGAGCATGGTGCCGTAGACGTCGGTGACTGCGCCGTGCGGCGTGAGGTCGGCGCGGAACCACCGCAGGCGCAGGTCGGAGGCCTGCGCGCTGCAGTCCTGGGCGATCGGAGCGTCGTAGTCGCCGCACTCGGCCCAGGCGACCGCGAGGTTGCCCCACGCGTCGCTGCCGAGGTCGACGAAGGGAGCGTGCATCCGCGGCGCGTCGGCGACGGGCACGATCGCCTGGGGGACGTCGGCGACGTCGAAGGTCTGCAGAGAGACGCGACCGTCAATACCGACACCGCCGAGCACGACTCGCAGATCGGGTGTCACGGTGAGGCCGCTCCACGGGTTGGCGCTGTCGGCGAGGGCGATCCCGCCGGTGACGAGGCCGCTGGTGATCGTCGGCCCGGGAGTGCCCTCGACGTCGAAGCGGCGATAGACGATCGCGCCGGCGGGATCGCCCCAGGCGACCACGAAGGCGCCGTCGGGCCAGGTCGCGACCGTGGGCGGCGTGGGGATGCCGGTGGCGTGCTCGCTGACGATGAACTCGCTCGGCGAGTCGGGGTCGAAGTTGGCGAGCCGGCGGACGAGGATCTGCGAGAGGTTGGGCAGGGCGACGCCGACGTAGGCGAGGGTGAGCCGGCCGGTGTCGTCGAGCGCGATCGCGGGGGACTGCTGGTTGGGGTTCTTGCCGACGAGGGCGTTGAGGCCGGGCTCGGCGACGCCGGCGACGACGCCGCGAACGATGATGTCGCCGTTGTTGGCCGGGGTCTCCCACGCGAGCGCGAGGTCGCCGTTCGGCGCGACCGCGATCACCGGGTCGCGCAGGAGCGGGACCGGCGGGTCGACGAGGTCGAGCGGGGGAGCGACGAGGGTGCCGTCGGCGGCGACTGTCTGGACGTCGAGGCGATCGGCGAGGGCGTTGATCCGCCAGGCCACGGAAAAGGTGCCCGAGGCGTCGACGCCGATCGCCCGCGGGACGTCGTCGCTCTGCTCGGCGCTGGGATCGCTGGCCGCGATCACCGGATCGCCGAGCGGGCCGACGTAGAGCGCACCGTCGCCGCAGGCGGGCTCGTGACAGTCGGGCCGACAGGCACCCGGCTCGCTCGGGTGGTTGTTCGGGCCGTCGTCGCACTCTTCGACGCCGCGCTGGACGACGCCGTCGCCGCAGGTCGCCGGCTGACAGTCGCTGCGGCAGGCGTCGCCGTCGTCGTCGTTGCCGTCGTCGCACTGCTCGCCGGGGTCGAGCTGGCCGTCGCCGCAGACCGGCTCGGGCGCGCTGGTGGTCGAGGTCGAGGCGGTGGTGGTCGGCTCGCCGCCGGTCGGCTCGGCGGTGGTGCTGCCGGTCGTCGAGGTGGTGGTCGAGGTCGTGTGGGTGGCGGGGCCGCTGGTGTGCAGGCCGCCGTCGCTGAAGCAGGCCGCGACGGCCGAGGTCAGCACCAGCGCTCCGATCGCCCGGGACGACATACGCGCGAGTTTAACTCCGGGCCGGCGGCCGTCGCGGGCGGCCCGGCGTGTGCCTCCGCTCGCCCGGCCGGGCCGCACCGGGGGGCGGCGAGGTCGGACGGCCCCGGTTCCGACGAACGGCGGCGAGCGGATCGGCTGCGGCCGGCGGCGCCCGAATCCGTGCGCTTATGTCTCTCGGAGCATGTCTTTGGAGCAATGTCATTCAGGACATTGCACCGGGGACATGTTCAAAAGGACCTTGTCGCCCTGGACGCGGGCCACTGCGGCGGCGCCGGTGGGGGCGACCGCGAGCGACAGCGGGCGGGGCATGCCGTCGCGGGTGGTGACCTCGACGGCGGGTTCGTGCGGGGTCAGGTCGGCGCGGAAGCGACGGAACCAGGAGATCGACGCCAGGTCGGCGCAGGTCGAGGCGTCGTCGCCAGGGGCCCCGCAGGTCGACCAGGCGACCGCGAGGTGGCCCCACGCGTCGCCGGCGAGGTCGACGAACGGGACGTGGAGGGCGGCGACGTCGTCGACCTGGACGCGGAGGCCGGCGACGTCCGCGGCGTCGAAGCGCTGCAGCACGAGGAGGCCGTCGGCGTCGCGGCCGGCGATCACCGCGGCGCCGTCCGGCTGCAGGACCGCGCCGGTCCACGGACGGGCGTTGCCGTTGGTGCCGCCGCCGACGAACAAGCCCGTGCTGACGGGGGGAGCGGCGACCAGGTCGGGGGTGACGCGGCGGTAGACGATCGCGCCGTCGGGGTCGCTCCAGGCCACCACGAAGCTGCCGTCCTCGTGCACCGCGATCGTCGGCGAGCCGACTGCGCCCTCCGGGTGGTCGCTGATCGCCTGCTCGGGCGGGCTGTCCGGGTCGGTGAGCAGCGGGAAGCGGCGCAGGTAGATCTGCTTGCCGCCGCCGGCGCGCCAGGCGGCGATCAGGGCGCCTGCCGGATCGAGGCCCACCGCAGGCGAGGTAGCAATGGCACCGGTGAGCTTGAAGGCGGAGGCAGGCTCGTCGGCAGCGACGCCGCGGGCGAACAGCTGCTGCTCCTCGAGGAGGGTCTGCCACGCGACCGCGTAGTCGCCGTTCGGCGCGACTGCGATCACGGAGTCGCGGGCCTGCAGGAACGGCTGCTCGAGCAGCAGGACGACCTCGCCGAGCGGCAGGCCGGCGGCGTCGACCCGGCGGGCCTGGACCTTGGCGAGGAAGCCGGTGAGGTGCCAGGTGACGACGAAGCTGCCGTCGGCCGCGGCGCCGATCATGCGCGGAGCGTCGTCTCCGCCGTCGATCGCCTCCTCGCCGGTGGGGAGCTCGAGGTCGGGGCCGAGCGGGCCGACGTAGAGGCCGCCGTCGCCGCAGGCGGGCAGCTTGCACGTGGGGCGGCAGGTGTCGGGCGCGATCGGGTGGTTGCCCGCGCCCAGGTCGCAGTCCTCGACGCCGAGCCAGACGACGCCGTCGCCGCAGCTGGCCGCGACGCAGGTGCCGAGGCAGGGGTCGCCGTCGTCGGCGTTGCCGTCGTCGCAGGCCTCGGTGTCGGGGTCGACGATGCCGTCGCCGCACACCGGCGCGGGCTCGCCGGTGGTCGTGGTGGCGGGCGCTTCGGGGCCGGTGGTGTCGGTGGTGGTGGTGCTCGTGGTGGTGGTGGTGCTCGTGCCGGCGTCGTCGGTGGTGAGCGCGGTGGCGCCGGCCGGGTGGTAGCCGCCGTCGCTGAAGCAGGCGGGCGCGAGCGCGACGGCGGCGAGCAGCCAGGCGCAGGGACGCGGGGGCGAGGGGATCGCCGTCGGCCGTGGAGCGCGCGAGGGGATGGCCCCGTCGGGCGCGAGAGGGGGGCGCGACGCGACGCGCGGGGGCGACCCGGCGGGCAGCGGTGCGCGCGGCCGGGCTGCGACGGGACGGGCGCTCATCCCGGGCACTTTACTCCGAGCGCCAGGTCGGCTGGCGCGAGGGTCGCGTGTGGTCGCGCGCATGCGCCGACGCGGGTCGGGTCGCCGCCCACGTCGTCGGGGGACGACAGGGGCATGTCCGAAGAGGCATGGCGCTTCGGACATGCTTGAAAGGACATGCGGTAGCGAACGGGGGAGCGCTCGCCGGCTCGCGGGTGACGGCCGGCCGCGTTACGGGCCGGTAAGCCGCTGCGAGGGCCGCTCGCGCGCGGATGGGAGCACGGGTGGGCGCGGCTCGTCGGCTCGCGGTGACGTGGTGGTCAGCGCTCGCGAGGGGCTGCTCGCGCGTCGCCTCAGCGCGACGGCCGGCCGGCGTTGCGCGGGCGGGCGGCTCAGGAGGCGGCGCCGAGCTGGCCGACGGCGGCCTTGACCTCGTCGTAGTTGGGCTCGACGCCCGGGTTGGGCGCGACCCACGCGTAGCGGACGACGCCCTGGGGATCGATCACGAACACCGAGCGCTTGGCGGCGGTGTAGCCGGGCATGCCGGCGAAGTCGTCGTGGGCGACGCCGTAGGCGCGCACGGCCTCGCGGGCGTAGTCGGACAGCAGCGGGAAATTGAGGCCGTTCTTCTCGGCGAAGGCCTTGTTGGAAAACGGCGCGTCGACCGAGACGCCGAACACGGTCGCATTGAGGCCGTTGAGGGCCGCCAGCGAGTCGCGGAAGGAGCACAGCTCCTTCTCGCAGACGGCGGTGAAGGCGGCCGGGAAGAACGCGAGGACCACGGTCTTGCCGCTCTGGGCGGCGAGGCTGACGCGCTGCTTGGCGTTGTCGAAGAGGTCGAAGTTGGGGGCGGGGCTGCCGACGGCGACGGTCATGGGACGCTCCTTGGAGTGAAGGCTACTACCCGCGGGCGGGGCCGCCCGCAAGGGGCCGGGCGGAACCCGGACGTCGGCGAGCGGGCGCGGACGATGTTGCAGTGATATGCTGGCGGCCATGCTCGCATTCGGGACCGCGGCGCTGCTCTCCGTCCTGTGCGGACTGCCGCTCGGCGCGGGGGCGCCGCGGCCGGTGCCGATCGTCGGCGGCGAGGAGGTGCCGGCCCTGGAGTGGACCTCGGTGGTGGCGATCCTCAGCCAGGAGACGGTCTCGACCGCGAGCCTGTGCACCGGCACGCTGGTGGCCCCGCGGGTGGTGCTGACCGCCGCACACTGCCTGTCGCACGAGCCCAAGCTCAGCGAGATGGCGGTGGTGTTCGGCGACTCGATCTACACCAAGGACGCGCGCCGCGTGGCCGCGGTCGAGCGCTACGGCCTCTACCCCACTGCGTGCGTCGAGGACTGCAAGTCGGACGCGTGGGACTTCGGCTACGTGATCCTGGCCCAGGACGTCTACGGGGTGGAGATCATCCCGCCGCTCACCACGCAAGAAGAGTGGGACGAGACGATGCACGTGGGCGACGAGATCCACGTGGTCGGTTTCGGCACCGTGCGCGACGCCGAGGACGACCCGCTGCAGACCACCGACGACGTCGGCCACAAGCGGATCATGACCACGCCGATCGACACGTTCAGCAAGAGCCGGCGCGAGTTCCGGGCCGGCGGCGAGGGCCAGGACGCGTGCGGCGGCGACTCGGGCGGGCCGGCGTTCGTGCGCCTGTCGAGCGGCGCGTACCGCCTGGCCGGGGTGACGTCCCGCGGGGTGCGCCCGTGCGGCACCGGCGACAGCGTCTACGGGGTGCCGTACCCGATCCTCACCTGGCTGCGCGAAGAGACAGGTGCGGACCTGCTGCCCGCCGAGTGCCCCGACGGTGACTGCGTGGTGATGGCCGAGCCGGCCGAGGGCTGCGCGATCTCGCGCGAGCGGGAGTCGCTGGCGTGGGCGCTGCCGCTGCTGGTGTTCGCGCGGCGCAGGCGGCAGACTCGATCGCCTCGCCGATGAAGCCCGAGCCGTCCCGCGCCGTGGAGAATGCCGCCGAGCGGCGGCGCTTCGAGGAGCAAGTGGCCTGGAAGGAGGTCGACCAACTGCACGCTGCGACGCTGCAGTTCGCCGGCAAGTGCCTCGAGCTGAAGAAGCTGTGCGTGGCCCTGTGCGCGGCGCTGGTGGTGTGGATGGCCGACAAGGACATCCGCTTCATCGAGTGCGCGGTGGTGGCTCTGGCGCTGCTGGCGTTCTTCTGGCTGGCCGACGCGCAGAACTTCTACTACCAGCGCAAGACCCGGCGCGGGATCGCGGCGGCGCTCGGGCGGGCTCGCCTGGCCCGCGGGCTCGGCAATTCGGTGTCGCCGCTCGGGCTCGAGAAGGACGCCGTCGGCTCGGTGCTGTCGAGCCTGCTCAACACGTCGCAGCTGTTCTACTTCCTCGTCGGCGTGGTCGTCCTCGTCGCCCTGGCGCTGACGCACCATGCCTAACCCGCTCCGCCGGTTCGACCGCCGGCGCACGTTCATCAGCTACGCGGTCCGCGACCTGCCGCTGTCGCGCGCGTGCCTCGAGCGCTTGCGGGCCTGCGACGAGTTCGTGTTCCTCGACTATCCGCAGCGCTGGTCGACCTCGGCGCAGCGCACGATCGTCGAGTGGGTGCGCTCGGCCGACCGCGTGCTCTACGTGGCCACGCCGCACAGCCGGCTGTCGCGCTGGGTCCGCTTCGAGGTCGAGGCGGCGCGCCGCTGCGGCGTGCCGGTCGAGCACGTGGCGCTGCTGTGAGCGCGAGCTCGGGGCCTGCGCCCGGCGGCAGGTCGGCGAGGTCGCGCTGGCGTGAGCGCGCCTCGGGACTTGGTCTCAGGATTTGGCGAGGTGGGCCTGGAGGTCGGCGAGGTAGCGCTTCGTCGAGCCCTCCCAGCCGAAGATCGTGGCGGCGAGGAAGCGCAGCGCGGGGTTCGGCACGTCGCCGACCTCGGTGAGGGTGAGGCGCGTGCCGCCGCCCTCGGCGGGGGCGAACTGGAACACCCAGTGGCCGGTGAAGGCGCGGCCGGGGTCGGCTATCTCGTTGACGAGGCGCTCGTTCGCCACGTCCTGGGTGACCTCGAAGGTCGTCGCGCCGTCGTCGCCGATCTCGCGGTAGACCCGGCGGTCGCCCTTGTCAGGCAAGATCTCGACGCGCTTGAGGTCGGAGCGCCAGCTCGGCTGCGACTCGACGTCACGCACCGCCGCGTACACGGCCTCGGGCGCGGCCGGCAGCACCACCGTCTCCATGGCGATGTGCTCCCGCGGCATGTTCGAGCCGCAGGTAACGACGATCACGAACACACCGAGGAGCCAGAGGACGACGCGGAGGGCGCGGCGGGGCATCGCCCTCGCGAATAGCCGCGCGCCGGGCGGCCGTCAAGACGTGGCGTTTGAGACAGGTCGGCCGCGTCAGTTCGGCCGCTTCAGTTAGGCCACATCAGTTGGGTTTCGGCCAGTCGGGCGGCAGCTTGGGCGGCGGCGGACGGATCTGGCTGCTGATGTCGCCGAGGTCGATCTCGACGGCGCCGAGGCCGTCGAGCGCGATCTTGAAGCTCATGCCGGCGTCGCCATCGAACAGGAGGCGGGCGGCGAGCCGCGCCGTGGCCACCAGCGGGACCGGGTCGCCAGCGGTGCTCAGCAGGCTGCGCCCGCTGGTCGCGGTGACGCGGACGGTGCGGGCCGGGCTCGGCGCGCCGGGCTCGATCACGAGGTCGATGCCGCGGTCCTGCCAGGCGATCCATGTCTCTGGGGACAGGTTGATGCGGCCGCCGCTCACGCGCTGGCCGACGCACTCGAACACCGGGAGGCTGCCGCTCGTGCCGTAGCGGACGGTGAGGAGGCCGTCCGGCAGCGTCACGGGCACGAACGACGCGATCAGCGGACGGGGGCTGCGGACGAGGGTCATTCGGGTCGACATCGGCGCATATGGGTGGCGCGACGAGGTCGATCGGATCATGCAGATCCGACGTCGCCGGCGTTATTTCCGGCGGACGGGGCCGGAGGCTCGGATCCGTACGAGCAGCTGGCGCAGCTCGCGAGCAGTGGCGTCGTCGTCAGGCAGCAGCGCGAGCGCGCGGCGGCAGTGCGCCTCGGCCTCGCGCCTGTGACCGCGCACGAGATCGAGCTCGGCAGCGGTGCCCCAGGCGTAGGCGGCGACGGCGGGCGAGACGCCGCCGAGCTCGGCGAGCGCGCGCCCGATCGCGTCGGCGGCGCCGGGCAAGTCGCCGAGGTTCTGGCGCGCGGCCGCGACCCCGACGCGCATGGCGACGGCGTTGTCGCGGGTCTCCGGCAGCGCGGGGCCGGCGGCGACGAGCGCGAGGCCGGCCTCGTAGCCGCGCAGGGCGGCGTGATCGTCTGTCCCGAGGGACAGGTCGCCGCGCAGCTTGGCGAGGGCGATCCGGTCGGACCGACCGGCGGTGGGATCGGCGACGTCGGCGAAGGAGGCGGCGGCGCGCTCGGCGGCGGTGCGGGCGGCTGCGACGTCGCCGCGGGTGTAGTGGACGACTGCGAGGTCGAGCTCGAGGCTGGCGCGCTCGCGCGCGTCGGGGTCGTCGGCGGCGACGGTCAGCGCGGCGCGCAGGTTGGCCTCGGCCTCGGCGTACTGGCCGGCGGCGAGCTGGTAGCGGGCCAGGCTCTGGCGGGTGTCGGCGACTGCGCGCGAGTCGGGGCCTTCGCGGCGGAGCTGCAAGCTCAGCGCCTGGCGGGCCAGATCGACGGCCGGCAGGTGCTGCTCGCGCTGGTGGGCCTGCTCCGCGTGGTGACGCAAGATCCGTGCGGCCAGCGCCTCGTCGAACTGGCCGTGCTGCAGCGCGCGCGCGAGGCGGGCGTGGGCCGCGTCGAGGTCACCGCGGCGCAGCTCGGCCCACGCCGCCGACAGCTGCAGGTCGACCATGCGCGCGCCGCTGGCCTGACCGATCCGGTACAGCGTGCTCTCGGCGTGCGGCAGCAGCAGCAGCGCGTGCTCGGGGTCGGGGTCGCGGGCGGCGTCGACGAACACCAGCCAGCGCCAGGCGTCGGCGACCAGGAAATCGTCGCCGACGGCGCCGGCGTCGCTGGCCGCGGCCTCGAAGCGGCGGCGGGCGCCGGCCTCGTCGCCGACGTGCATGGCGGCCACGCCGAGCGCGAGGTCGGCCCGGGCCTGGCGCCAGCGGTCGCCGACCTGCTCGGCGCGGGCGCGAGCGGGGTACAGCCGCGCGGCCGCGGCCGCCGCGTCGCCCGCGAGCGCGAGCGCGGCGCCCGATTGAAGCTGTTCTTCGAGCCATGTCATTTCCGACAGGTCGAAATGGACAGGCGGCTCGACGGTGAAAGCCAGGCGGCGCGGGTCGACGCAGTCGGAGGCCGGCGGGAGCGCGCGGTCCCACAGGGCCAGGCGGCCGTCCCAGCCGCGCCCGGCGCTGTCCACGACGAGGCCGGCGCCGCCGGAAGGCTCGCGGGCGGGCCCCGCCAGCGCGCCGGCGACCGCGCGCAGCGCTTGCTCGCGCTCGTCGAGGCAGGACCGGGCGCGGGCGCGGGCCGCCTCGTCCCAGCGCGCGCCGGCGCGGCAGGCCTGGGCGCTGGCCTCGGCCCACTTCAGGACATGTTCCGAGAACCATGTCTCGAGGGACATGCCCGAATCGCCAGCCGAGCGCAGGGCCGCGCGCTGCTCGGCCGGCCACACGGCGTCGACGAGGGCGGCCGGGTCGGCGCAGGCGTCGGCGTCGCCGCTGCTCTGGAGGGCCGCCCCGGCGCCGGCGCCGACCACCGCGGCGAGGGCGACGACCGCGAGCGGGCGGCGGCGGCGCGGCTGCAGGCCGGCGGTCAGCTCGGCCAGCAGCTCGTCCATGCTGGGGAAGCGGTCGCCGCGGTCGAGCGCGAGGCCGCGGCGCAGGGCCGCGAGCAGCCACGCCGGCACCGCGCGGGAGTGCGGCGCGGAGCGGCGCCAGTCGGGCAGCTCGCCGTAGAGGGCCTCCCACAGCGCGACGCAGAACGAGTACTGGTCGCTGCGCGCGTCGACGGTCGCGCCGGTGTCGTACAGCTCGGGCGCCATGTAGCGCGGCGTGCCGGCGCGGCTGGTGAGCACGAACTCGGGGCCCGAGGGCTCGTCGCCGTCGACGGTGGCGGCGATGTCGCGGCTGGAGTCGCGCATGCGCGCGAGGCCGAAGTCGATCAGGCGCACGCGGCCCTCGCCGTCGACGAGGATGTTGCTCGGCTTGAAGTCGCGGTGCAGCAGCCCCTGGTGGTGCGCCGCCGCCAGGCCGTGGCCGGCCTGCAGGTACATCTGCACGATCTCCCGCCAGCCGCGCGGCGCCTCCGACAGCCACTTGCGGAGGGTGACGCCCTCCACCAGCTCCATGGCGATGAAGAGGTTCTCGCCCTCCTCGCCGATCTCGTACACGCGGACCACGTTGGGGTGGTCGACCTGGGCCAGGCTCTGGGCCTCGCGGACGATGCGGGCGCGCACGACCTCGTCGAGGCTGCGGGTCGGGATCTTGATGGCCACGCGGCGGGCCAGCTTGTGGCTCCACGCGGCGAACACGACGCCCATGCCGCCCTCGCCGAGTCGGCGCTGCAGCGTGAAGTCGCCGATCTCGTCGCCGGCCGCGGGGCCGCGGACGCGGCGTGCGCCGCCGTTGCCCTCGGCCGCGGCCTCGGTGCTCAGCGCGGACTCGCCGCCGGACTCGGCGGTCGGCTCGGGCTGCGAGCGCGCCGACATCAGGTCGGCGCAGATGGTGCTGGCGTCCCCGTCGATCCCGGGCTGCACGGGCATGGCCCCCATGAGCGACCGCGAGGGGCCCGGCGGATCACCGGGTCACCGTGAGGACCGTGACGATCGTCGGGGCGCGATCGCTCGCGGTGGTGCGGGCGGACAGAGGTCCGCGGCTCGAGGCCGAACGCTTCGAGCTGTCCTCGAGGACAGTTGATTGCGCGCGCGTGCCAGCCGCGCCGCGCGCGGACGTGCTCGCGGATCGGGATGCGCGTCACCTGGGAGATGTCTGAAGCGACGGGGGCGGGACGCGTGGCTCAGCCGTACGCGATGGAGCGCGCGACACGGACGTGGCCGGTCGCATCGTGAAATGTCTGAAGGGACAGGTTCAATCCGCACGCCGAGCCCGTCGCCGGGCGTGCGCCGTGGGCCGCCGCGCGGCGAATGACATGGCCTCGGGGACAGCCGTTGCCGGGGCGAGCCCGCGTCCGACCTAGGGCCGCCACGTCAGCTCTGCCAGCCGGCGCGGGCCGGCTCCGAACAGCGCGTCGACGCGGGCGGACAGGTCGCCGGAGCCGGGGAGGGGGATCGAGGTTTCGACCCAGACGAGGCACGCGTCGCCTGCATCGACGAGGGTGCCCCGGAGCCGCACGCGCAGGACCGATTTCAGCGGCCCGTTGGCGGGCAGGAGCAGCGACCATTGTCCGCTGGTCAGGCGCTGCTCGATGAGGGCGGCGGCCGGCCCGTAGATCGGGTCGCTGCGCATGGCCTTCGCGCGCGCCTCCTCCCACGCGTAGCGCTCTCGATCGGCGCGCTCGACCGCTTCGCGGTGCCAGCGCTGGCGCAGCTTGCCGACCTTGTCGCCGCCGCTCAGCGGGAGCGGGATGCCGTCGACGAGCCGCGGCTTCAGGGCGTCGGGGGAGCCGGGCTCGCCCGTGGGCGCGAGCAGCAGCGCGGCGATGCCGAGATCGCTGAGCCCTTCGTCGAACGGGCCGGTGTACAGCCTGCGCTCGCTCTCGCCGTGCTGGCGGGTGTCGACGCCGGCGGGCGGGCCGAATTGCAGGCGGTCGCCGTCGCTGATGTAGACCAGGTCGACCCGGGTCTGCTGCAGCCTCGGCGACACGAGCTCGCCGGCGAAGCGGACCGGCAGCACGCGAGCGGCCAGCGTGCCCTCGACCGGCACGCCGAGCTCGCGCGCGAGGGCGGGGCGGTCGAACACCTGGAGGTCGAGCGTCACCCCGGCCGCGAGCTCGGACCACATCGCCCGCTCGAGCTCGGCTTGCTCCTTGGCGCTGTCGGCCCGACGACAGGCGCGGTGCCACTCGCCGCGCGCGACCTGCTCGGTGATCGTCGGGGCACAGGCGGAGCTCAGCGCGGCGGCGACGACGAGGCCGGGCAAACTCGGGGCGCGAGCAGGCACGCGGGCGAGTCTACCGCGAGGGGGTCGTGGAGTCCGCGCAGACGGTGAGACCGTGCTCGCCGTCACCTGTTCGGAGTCGCGCGGCGATCGAGGGTGACTCTCGCTCGGACCGGAGGACCGAGGGTCCCCCTCGTACTTTCATGCGGCGGCGGGCGGAAGCCGACGACGGCACACGCGTCGGCCCGGCGATGCGGCGGCCGGCTCAGGTGTGCTCGCGGGTAGAGCTGAAGCGGAGGTCGGGGAAGCGCTCCTCGACCTTGGCCAGGTTCCACTTGTTGGGCGCGAGGTAGGCCAGGTCGCCGTGGCTGTCGTGCGCGAGGTTGCCCTGGTTCTTCTGCTGGAAGCCCTCGAGCATCTTCTGCACCTCGATCCTGCTCTTCGTGGTCGGCTTCGGCGTGATCCAGCGGGCGGTGGTGTACTCGATGCTCTCGTAGTCGGCGTCGACGTCGTACTCGCTCTTGAGGCGGTGCTTCATCACCTCGAGCTGGAGCTGACCGACGGCGCCGACGATGAACAGGCTGCCGACGAGCGGCTTGAACACCTGGATCGCGCCCTCCTCGGCGAGCTGGTGCAGGCCCTTGGCCAGCGCCTTGGCCTTGAGCGGGCTCTTGAGCAGGACGCGGCGGAACAGCTCGGGGGCGAAGCTGGGGATCCCGGTGAAGCGGAGCTGCTCGCCGGCGGTGAAGGTGTCGCCGATCTTGATGGTGCCGTGGTTGGGCAGGCCGATGATGTCGCCGGCGTAGGCGGCCTCGACGATCTCGCGGTCGCGGGCCATGAACATGGTCGCGTTGCCGAGGCCGACCTCGCGGCCGAGGCGGCAGTGATGGGCCCGCATGCCGCGCTCGAACACGCCGGAGCAGACGCGCAGGAAGGCCATGCGGTCGCGGTGGTTCGGGTCCATGTTCGCCTGGATCTTGAACACGAAGCCGGTGAAGGCCTCCTCGGTGGGCTCGACCGTGCGCGTGGGGACGGGCTCGCCGGGCGCGGGCGCGGTCGTGGCGGCGGCGCCGGTGATGGCCTCGCGCGCCAGCGGGCCGGGCGCGAGGCGGATGTAGGCCTCGAGCAGCTCGCGGACGCCGAAGTTGTTCATGGCCGAGCCGAACAGCAGCGGGGTCTGCTTGCCGGCCAGGAAGGCGGCGTGGTCGAGCGGGGCGCTGGCCTCGCCGAGCAGCTCGGCGGCCTGGCGCAGCTCCTCGACCTGGTCGCCGAGCAGCTCGTCGAGCCGCGGGTCGTGCAGACCCTCGACCAGGATGCCCTGCTGGATCTTGTCGTGGCCCTGGGCCTGGAACAGGTGCAGGCGGTTGTGGATCAGGTCGTAGACGCCCTTGAAGCGCTTGCCCATGCCGATCGGCCAGGTCAGCGGGACGCAGGTCATGCCGAGCTTCTTCTCGACGTCGTTCATCAGATCGAGCGGGTCGAGGCACTCGCGGTCGAGCTTGTTGATGAAGGTGACGACCGGGGTGTCGCGCAGGCGGCAGATCTCGATCAGCTTCTCGGTCCGCTCCTCGACGCCCTTGGCGCCGTCGATCACCATCAGCGCGGCGTCGACGGCCGTGAGCACGCGGTAGGTGTCCTCGCCGAAGTCGGCGTGACCTGGCGTATCGAGCAGGTTGACCTGCACCGGCGGCGCGGTGGGCGGCAGCTCGGGGTGCGGGTACTCGAAGCTCATCACCGAGGTGGTGACGGAGATCCCGCGCTCGCGCTCCATCTCCATCCAGTCGGAGGTGGTGGCCCGCCCGGCCTTCTTGGCCCGCACCGCGCCGGCCAGCTGGATCGCCCCCGAGTACAGCAGGAGCTTCTCGGTCAGCGTGGTCTTGCCGGCGTCCGGGTGGCTGATGATCGCAAAGGTCCGACGACGGGCGACTTCGGCGGCTAGCTCGTTCACTGCCCGCGGGGAGGTAGCAGAGGTGACGCATCACCGCCAGCCCCGCAGGGAGCGAGGTCGCGCACGGCGCGCGGGCGCACCGTCACTTCGGCGGCAATGGCGTCATCCACAGGCCCGGCTGCGGGCCGAGGAGGTCCAGCCAGGCGTAGGCGAGCGGGTCCTCGTCGGTGCGCACGGGCCAGGGCGAGTAAACGCGCTCGGCGAGGGTGGTGTAGCTGCGGGTGTCGCGGTCGATGACGACGAGGTCGACCAGGCCGTCGTGGTCGTCCGGGCGCGGGAACTCGACCATGTAGCGGCCGTCGTCGAGCCGGGAGTGGAAGTACGTCATGCGCGGCAGGACCTCGGCGTGCTGGCCGCTGGCGATGTCGTAGCGCCACATGCTGCCGAGCTTGCGCTCGGGGACCCCGAACACGAAGTAGTCGACGCCTTCGCCGTCGTACTCGAAGAAGGCCGGCTCGTCGGCGACAGGGCCGCGGTACCACACGTGCTCGGCGCCGCCGACGGGGTCCCAGAGCGTGAAGGTCACGCGCGCGCCGGGCTCGTGCGTCTGCAAGAGGACGACGCCGTCGTCCCAGCGCTCCCACTTGTCGTGCGCGGGGACCTCGAGCGCGGCGCCGTCGGCGAGGCGGTGCATGGCGACGAGCGTCTCACCGGGCCCGACGAGGGCGGCGAGCCCGGCCTCGGGGTCGAAGCGCCACCGGCCGGCGTTGACCCCGGGGAACTCGGGGTCGCGGCTCCACGAGCGCTGGCAGAAGTCGTTGACTAGCAGTAGTCGCTCGTCGCCCGTGTCGAGGTTGCGGAGATAGATCGGCTCGGCGATGTCGTCGCCCATCTCCTGCCAGATCAGGTACGGCGCGGACGCGTGGAAGTTGCGCGCGGCGTCGAGGAGCGTGGTGGCCTCGCCGGTGCCGCCGTCGAACCGCAGCAGCTCGCCGTCGTCGCGCAGGGCGAGCAGGTCGGGGACGTTCGGGTCGAACAGCGCGACCTCGTCGGCGAGGAACACTGCCGGGTGCTCCGGTGCGCCGTCGTGGGCATAGAGGGCGTGGGTGGAGCCACCGAGGCCGGCGGCGTAGTTGTGACTGTAGCCGGGGGTCTGCTGGCGGGCGAGCACCATGCGGTCGGCCCAGAACCGGGCCCGGTAGTCGCCCGGCGAAAGACCGGCGAGCGCGCGGGGCTCGTCGAGGTCGTCGCGGTCGACGAGGACCTTCTGCGTCAGCTCGTCGAGGTAGTAGGTGACCTCGCCGCTGGGGAGCCGCAGCTTGGTGAGCTGCCGGAGATAGGGCCTCGGGCCCGGGAGCAGCTGCGGCTCGCCGCCGCAAACTTCGACCTGCCAGTGCTGCACCGGTTCGCGCCCGTCGTAGGTGTAGAAGACCAGGCCGTCCAAGGAGCCGGAGATCCGCGGCTCCGCGGCGGTGTCGAAGAGCCAACCGTCCGGCGGCGCGGCCAGGCGCACCGGGCCGGTCAGCGGGCAGAGCGAAGCCGAGTCGTCGGGCTGACAGGCGACGGAGAGGACGAGCCAAGCAACAGCGATGGATGTCCGATAGAACACGGCTGATAAGACATGACCTTCAAGACATGTTCTATGGGACATGTCCTTTTGAGAGCTCACCTGGGCGGGATCGGGGCGGCCCACAGGCCGGGGCCGTCGTCGCCGCCGAGATAGAGGAGGCCCTGGTCGGGGAAGTAACGGAAGTCGTCGACGTCGGCGGCGACGGTGGTGTAGCGCCCGGTGTCGGGGTCGAAGACGACGAGGTCGAAGGGGGAGTACGCGCGCGACGGGAGGGCCGTGAGGTAGCGGCCGTCCTCGAGGACGAGGGTGCTGACGCCGACCCGCGGGATCAGCATCGTGGCCTCGCCGGTGCGGTGGTCGGCGCGCCAGAGCACGCCGGAGAAGCCGCCCTCGTCGATGTCGATGTAGTCGACGGAGTCGTCGGCGACGGCGAACAACTGCAGCGACCCGCCCACGGGGCCGCGGTACCACTCGTGTAGGGCGTCGGTCGCGGGGTCCCAGCGGAGCCACGCGGTCTCGTCGTCGTGGTCACGACTGAGGGCGAAGCCGCGGCCGAGGGTGCCGCGCAGGCGGACGCCGGCGGGCGGCTCGATCGCCACGCCGTCAGCGGTGCGGACGACGGCCACGAGGGCGTGGGCGGGGCCGTAGAGGGCCGCGTAGGCGCCTTCCGCGGCGAACGCCCAGGTGCCGGTGCCGGGCGTGTCCCGGTCGCCGGGGCGGTTCCACGACAGGGCGGTGAAGTCGTTGACCGCGATCTGCCGGTCCTCGCCGGTGTCGAGGTCGCGGAGGAAGATCGGCTCGCTGACGTCGTCGCCGAGCTGCTGCCAGATCAGCCGGCGGGCGGCGTCGCTGACGGTGAAGCGGCGGACCCCGGCGAGCACGAGCTCGGACGCGCCGGTGCCGGGGTCGACGTCGCGCAGGTCGCCGTCGTCGTCGAGCATGAAGAGGCGGTCGCCGGCGCTCTGGAAGGTGACGATCCGGACGCCGAGCTGGACGACGGGCACGTCGGGGTCGCCGTGGTGCAGGTAGATCGCGTACGCCCGGGCGCCGATGCCGGCGACGCCGGTGAGGTTGTTCGGCGCCTCGGGGAGGCTGGAGAAGTACATGCCGAGCGCGCTGGCGCTGGCGATGAACTTCCCGGCAGGCAGGCCGGGCACGGGGCGCGGGGCCTCGAAGCCGGGCACGTCGAGGCGGTCGAGGATGACGTGTCGGTCGCCGTCCTGGGCGTAGAGCAGCCAGCCCTCGTCGGTCTCGAGCCCGGTGAAGCGAGTCATGCGCGCGGTCGCGGGCGTGAACCGCTCCGGCTCGCCGCCGCAGCGGTCGATCATCCAGTACGTCGGCGTGGGATCGGTGCGCGGATCGAAGCGATAGAAGATGTGGTCGCCGAAGGTCTGCAGCGAGAGCCAGCGGTCGAACCCGGGCTGCCAGCCGCGCGGCGGGGCGGCCATGCGAGTGACCTGGTCGAGGGGACAGGTCGCCGCGGGGCCGGCGTCGTCGTCCGGGCCGCAGGCGAGCAGGGCCGCGGCGAGAATAAGATGTTTAAGAGAACATGTTTTCAGGGACATGACCGGATAGACATGTCAGCGCGAGGTCAGGGGCGCGGCCCACAGGCCGGGCTCGTCGCCGCGGCTGTCGAGGTAGAGGACGCCCTGGTCGGGGACATGCACAAAATCGTCGACGCGCTCGGCGATGGTAGTGTAGACGCGAGAGTCGGCGTCGAACACCAGCAGGTCGTAGGTCCACTTGATCTCGGCGCCGGCCTGCACCGGCTCGGCGCGGACTGCGGTGAAGTAGCGGCGGGCGTCGAGCTGGAGGTAGTCGCGGCCGATCCGCGGGGCCCGCTGGGTGAGCTCGCCGGTGCGCAGGTCGACGCGCAGGAGGCTGCCGGTGGTCTCGTCGGTCGGCTCGCCGAGGAAGTACTCGAGCTCGTCGCCGACGCGCGCGCGCGCCTCGACCGTGGCGTCGGCCGGGCCGCGATACCACACGCGTACGTCGCCGCCGTCGGGGCTCCACAGGGCGAGCACGAGGTTGTTCGTGTCGGGCATGACGAGGACGAAGTCGTCGCCGAGCGCGCCGCGCTGCTGGCGGTGCTCGGGGATCGCCAGCGACTCGCCGGTGTCGGTGCGCACCGCGGTGACGAAGGTGTCGTCGGGGCCGACGAGCGCGGCCGCGGCGCTGCCCTCGGTCCAGGTCCAGCGGCCGACGGCGAGGCCGTGGGCGGGCATGCGGTTCCACGAGCGGGCGGCGAAGTCGTTGACCGCGATCTCGCGATCGACGCCGAAGTCGGCGACGGCGAGGCGCGCGCTGGCCTCGAGGTCGCGCAGATAAACGGGCTCGACGTCGTCGTCGCCGATGGCCTGCCAGATCAGGTGCCGGCCGTCGGCGGCGAGGGTGAAGTAGCGGACGCCGGCCTGCAGCGGCTCGCTCTCGCGAGTGAACGGATCGACCTTGCGCAGGGCGCCGTCGTCGTCGAGGACGAACACGGAGCTGCCGTGCTGGGCGAGGCTGACGACGTGGTCGCCGAGGTGCAGCGCGGGCGCGTCTGGGTCGCCGTCGTGGGTGTGGACGACTGCGGAGCCGCCTTCGACGCCGGCGGCCTGCCGCGCGTCGCCGGTGGGGCGATTGACGCTGGCGAACAGGGCGTAGCCGGCCTCGTGCGAGCTGCCGCCGGGGATGTCGTAGCCGGGCAGGCCGCCCACGGGGCGCGGGACGTCGAAGCCGGGCACGTCGAGGCGGTCGAGCACGACGTGGCGGCCCTCGCGGTCGACCGCGTAGACGAGGGTGCCCTCGGCGGTCTCGAGCGCGAAGGGCAGGATGGTGCCGGGGGTGAAGGTGGTGAAGCGCCTGGGCGGGCCGCCGCAGCGGTGGACCAGCCAGTAGCCGGGGTCGGGGTCGCCGGCGTTGTCGAAGCTGTAGAGCAGGCGATCGCCGAGCTGCTTGAACGGGTAGACGCGCGCGGACCCGGGCTGCCAGCCGTCGGGCGGGGCGGCCAGGCGCACCGGCTCGTGCAGGGGGCAGGCCGAGGCGAAGCTCTCCGGCGCGACCGCGTCCTCGCTGCACGCCGCGAGCAGCAGCGACAGGGCGGCGAGGTGAGCGGGTCGAAGAGACATGGCCTTGGGGACAGGTGATTCGGGTTACTTCAGCGGCAGCGGATGCACCCACACGCCCGGGGCGGGGCCCTGCGGGGCGAGGTAGACGAGGCCCTCGTCGGGGACGAGCGCGTAGGCGGTGACGTCGTCGGCGATCGCGGTGTAGAGGCTGTCGCCGGGATCGACGAGCTTGAGGTCGCGCGTGGACTCGGCGGCGAAGGCCGAGCCGGACAGCGGCGGGCCGAGGAGGATCTGGCGGTCGAAGGCGATGAAGTAGCGGCCGTCGGCGAGCTCGAGCGGGTTCCAGGTGGTGCGCACGAGGAGCCGCTCGCGCTCGCCGCTGCCCAGATCGACGCGCCAGAGCGTGCCGGTGGCGGAGTCGCCGGGATCGGCCTGGTAGTACTCGGCCTGGTCGCCGTCGACGCGGCGCAGGGCGACGGTGACCTTCGCGCCGCGGTACCACTCGCGCACGCCGCCGCCGACCGGGTCCCACAGCACCAGGACACGCTCGGCGACGTCCTCGGTGAGGAGGACGATCTGCTCGCCGGCGAAGCCGATGAACCTGAGGTGCTCGGGGATGGCGAAGGTCTCGGCGTCGGTGGTGCGCACGACCTTGGCGAGGACGCGATCCAGGCCCAGCTGCGCGGCGAGGTCGCCGCTGGGGCTGACGCGGAGGGTGCCGAGGTCGCCCTGCTCCGGGTCGCGCAGCCACGACTGCTGCGCGAAGTCGTTGACTGCGATCGGGAGGTCGTCGCCGGTCGCGAAGTCGTGGACGTAGATCGTCTCGGCGAGGTCGTCGCCGAGCTCCTGCCAGGCGATCTTGTTGTGCTGGGCGAGCGGCTGGAAGTGACGGACGCCGGCGAGGAGGAGCTCGCTGTCGCCGGTGCGGACGTCGAGACGGTGCAGCTCGCCGTCGTCGTACAGGACGTGGTACTGCCCGAACTCGCCGGCGACGCCGCGGAACAGGACGAACTCGCCGAGCGCGACGGCGGGGACGTCGGGGTCGCCGTCGTGGCGGTACCAGGTGGTGGTGGCGCCGCCGATGCCGGCCGCGTAGGCGCCGCGCTCGCTGGGGTGTGGCTCGTCGAAGAGTTCGAACGGCGCCGGATTCACGCCCCCGAAGGCACCACCGTCGAGGCTCTCGGGCAGGCCCGGCACGGGCCGCGCCTCGTGATCGTCCGCGCCGTCGAGAGGGCCGAGGATGTACGGCCTGCCGATGGCGTCGTTGGCGTAGACGACGAGCCCGTCGGCGGTGGTGATGGCGTGCGGGTTGTGCAGGCCGGGCGCGAGCGCGGGGTAGGGGGCGAGCTCGCCGGTGCAGCGATCGAAGCGCCAGTAGACGCGGTCGGGGGCGTCGAAGCGGTCGAAGGTGAAGAGGACGTGGTCGCCGAGGACGTGCAGGCCGTACCAGGCCTCGGGGTCGGCGACGAAGCCGGGCGGGGCGGCGACGACGCGCGTCGGCTCGGTGATCGTGCAGGCCTCCGCGAGGGCTTCGGGGGGACCACCGCCGACCGGCTCGCGACACGCGGCGAGCAGCGTGCAGACGGCGGCGATGCTGAGGGTCCCCAAGGACATGGTCGAACGAACAGGTGGCAGAGCGGGCTCGCACGCGGCCCTACAGGTCGGACCTGGAGCAGAGGCGATCGCGGAGCGCGATCGGGGCATGATCGCGGTCGGGCCGACGGGCCAGGCCCCGGCCGCCGGAATGCCTCGCTTCGCCGCAACCGCGGATCGGTCAGGCGCGAGCTCTGGAGCACGGGCCGGCTCGTCGGATGGAGACGCCGCGCGATGCAGGCGAGCCGTACGGGTCGACGGGCGCACACTTCGAGGGTGTCCCGCGAGCGTCCGCAGGGCAAGTGCGCGCGTTCGCCCGGGCCGCCGACAAAGGTGGGGGATGCCCGCAGAAACGACGACGGCCCGCCCCTTGCGGGTGCGGGCCGTGAGGGATTTTCACGGGGGCGGGTCAGCGATCGCGGTCGTTGGCGCCGAGGCCCATCTCGTTGATGTCGACCTTCACCCCGCCCGAGGGCTTGCTCAGCCACGAGCCCACCGACTTGTAGTGGACGCCGAAGGCTGCGCAGGCCGCGAGGAAGATGAAGAGGAAGTAGGCGATCGACGAGGTGTTGCCGATGACGTGGACGTAGCGCAGCTGGAGGTTGATCGGCAGGTTGCTGGCGTCGCTGGCGAGGCCGAACAGCAGGACCAGCAGGCCGAAGCCGATCATCATCAGGCTGTAGATGTTGGTGTGCGTCCAGCGGCCGACCTGGCCGCGATCGTCCTGGCGGAACCGCTCGAGCGCGAAGCGGATGATCGGGTGGGTGATGAGGTACAGCGCGGCGAACATGCCGTCGAACACCTTGAACGGCAGCAGCGCGTAGAAGATCGTGAACTGGATCAGGTGGGCCGTCAGCGCGTAGAGCTGCGTGGGGTGGATCTTCACGCCCTGCAGGTCGGGACGGAAGCGCACCACCTTGGAGTGCGGGCTGGTGTAGGCGACGCCGAACCGGCTGTCGGTCGGGCGGCCCCAGCAGCAGCCGTAGACGTAGCAGCCGAGCCGGCAGATGGCCTCGCCCAGCGGCATGCAGAAGCCGGCGGCGTCGAGCAGGGCGAGCAGGCTGATGTTGGTGAACAGCGAGTAGCCGGCGAACGCCATCATGCCGCCGAAGATGCCGCCGTGCAGCATGTAGCCCGGCTTGAGCAGCGTCTGCAGCGGCTTGCGGAACAGCTCGCGCCACTCGAGCAGGATGCTCGTCAGGCGCGAGACCATGAGGATCGAGGGGATGGCGAAGAACAGGTAGAACGCGGCCGTCTGCGCCGTGTCGGCCCCGACCATGCCCATGTACCAGGTCGCCGTCGACACGCCGACGAGGAACGCGAAGCCGGCGATCATCCCGTAGGTGACGAAGATCCAGTCACCGGCGCGGAACAAGATCGTCTTGTTGTGGAAGTCGCGGAGGAAGGCGAGAAGCCCAGTCCGCGGAGCCTCGAGGTCGATGCTTGCGTGGCGGGTGGTTCCGGACATGGTTCGCGGCAAGGTACCCGCCCGCGCCCTTCGGCTCAAGTCCACGACCGAAGCGCACCTTCGTCGGGGGATCCCCTGAGGGCCAGGATCCACGGTTGGGTTTTATTCCCGCGACGTCGGCCACGTACGGCCCAATTCGTCGCGAAAGCGTCACGTCGTCGCAGAGGCGCGAGTGACCTCGGTCACCGCCTCTGGTTGTTATACGCCTGTCCAAAAAGCCCGATCGGCGCGGCCACGCCCCGGGTCAAAATGGCGCGCCACGAGCTGTCCCCCGGGCCAGGTGAGGCGGCGAGCTCGGCCGGAATCGCCTGTCCTCGGGGACAGGCGATGTGAAGACGAACGAGCATCGAGCTCGGGGCCGTCCACCAGAGCTGTCCTCGGGGACATGTATTTCCGCAGCCGATCGCGGCGGTGCCGTCGCGGGCGCTGCGGCTACTTCGCGGCCGGCGCGGAGTTGGCGGAGGCGCGCTGGGTGACGACCTCGAGCTCGCCGAGGCGGCGCTCGAGGTGCGCGCTGAGGGGCAGGCTGGGGTCGCTGCGGGCGGCCTGGAGCTCGCCCCAGATCTTGCGCGCGTCGGTGAGAAAGGTGATGGCTGCCTCGAGGTCGCCGGTGGCGAAGGTGGCCGAGGCGGCGGCGGCCAGGGCCTCGGCGTGGGCGAGGGTCGAGGGGCCGACGTTGGCGATCGCGTCGTCGTAGAGCTTGCCGGCGGTGATCACCGCCTCGATGGGCTGGTCGGCGGCGAGCAGGATGTCGACCGCGAGCACGCCGTCGTCGAACAGGGCGAGGCTGTCCTTGTGGACAGCCATGGCGCGGCGCACCGACTCGAGCGCCTTGTCGGGCTGGCCGAGGCGGAGCTGCTCGCGCGCGAGGCCGCGGAAGGCGTCGCCGGCGAGCCCGGGCTCGTGCTTGAGGTCGATGGCGGCCAGCGCCTCGAGGTTCTGCCCGCGAGCCTCGGCGTAGCGCTGCTGCGCGCTCAGCAGGGCGCCGTGCAGGATGTGCCAGCGGGCCCGCTCGGCCCCGCTGGCGCCCGGCCCGAGGCGGTCGAGGTCGCGGGCGAGGAGCTGCAGCTGCTTGAGCGCGGCGGGCTGGTCGTCCTGCCGCAGGGCGAGCTCGATGGCGAGGGCGCGCAGGGCGTCACGGCCGGGGTCGGGACCGGCCCCGGGCGCCTCCGCGAGCCGCGGCGCGAGCTCGGCGCGGACGACGTCGACGAGGCCCATCGCCGCCTTCTGCCGCAAGATCGGCAGGTCGCCGATCGCGGTCGGTGCGGAACCCTCGGGATCGAGCACGACGGCCGGCTCGGTGGTGCCGGCGCGGCCGGCGGTCTTGCAGCCGACGAGGCCGGCGGCGAGGAGGAGGACGGTGGCGAGGCGAGCGGGCACGTCGGTAGGTCGGCGGAGGGGCGGGTCGTGCGTCACCTGTAGTAGTACGCGTGGCCGTAGTTGAGACTGTAGCCGACGGTGGCGAGGCGCAAGCTGCCCTGGTCGAGGGTGAAGGGGTAGGTGCGCGTGACTGTGGGGGTGCGCAGGGTCAGCTGTCCGGTCACCGCGCCCTGGCCGGAGATCCGCGAGACCTCGATCGCCAGGGTCTTGCGGACGGTGCGGTAGATCAGCTCCTCGACGTTGGCGGTCTCGGCGACGAGGACGTCGTCGGGGCGGAGGGCGCTCAGGCGGCGGCCGCTGGCGTCGACGACGGCGATGTCGACGTCGCCGGCGCCGGTGAACACGAGGCTGGCGCGCAGGTCGCCGCCGCCGGGGAGGTCCAGGGGCCGCGGCCGCAGCGTGCCGAGGTCGAGGTCGCGCAGGGCCCTGGTGATGTCGGCCGAGCGCGCGGGCGCGGCGGAGAGTGTCTCTCGGGCCATGTCTGTTTGGCCCTGTCCCGAGAGGCAGCGCGCGAGGTCGACGCGGTAGCCGGCGCGCGCGGGGTCGATGCTGACGAGGGCGCGGCGGTGGGCGCAGCTGCGGGCGAGGTCGCCCTTGCTGGCGAAGCCCTGGGCGAGCTGGAGGTGGAGGGCCTTGTCGAACGGCTTGACCTCGGCGGCGGAGGCGTAGGCGCGCGGGGCGGCGGGGTCGGAGCGGGCGGCGAGGAGATCGGCGACGGCCATCAGCGCGGGCGCGTGGTCGGGGTCGGACTCGGCCCAGGCGCGGGCGTAGGTGAAGCTGTCGGTGGCGCCGGCGCGGATGGCCGCCTGGACCAGCTTGCGGTGGGCGGAGCGGCTGGTCGGGTCGGCGTCGACGGCCCGGCGCAGAGCGTCGAGCTTGGCGGTGGTGGCGGCGGTGGGCGCGGTGGCCGGGCTGACCTTCCAGACAGGTGTGGGGTGGCGCGGGCGCGGGCCACGGCCGTAGCCGCTGCCGCTGCCGCTGCCGCCGATGTCGCCGTCCCAGCTCTCGGCGATGTCCGCCTTGGTCTTGGCGGCCTCTTTCTTGGCCGGGGCAGGCGCAGGGGGCGAGGACGGGGCGGTCGTGGCGGCCTTCTCCGCGGGAGGGGCCTCCTCAAGGTCGATCGGCGCCTCGGGCTCGGCGGCCGGGGCGGCCTCGGTCTCGCCGCGGGCGCGGCGGCTCTCGTCGCGCAGCTGCTCGTTCGCCAGGCTGTCGAAGAGGTCGTCCTCGGCGTTCTTGCCCTTGTTGAGGCGAGTGCTGCTCGCGGCGTCGGCCATCGGCGCCGGCGGCGGGGCCGGGTCGGGGGACGGGGCCTCGGCGGGCCGGGCCTCGGCGCCGGCGGCCATGTCCTTGGGGACAGGTTGCACGGGGGCCGGGGCGGTGGTCACCGGCACGCCGCCGGACGGGGCGACGGTGCCCTTGGCGTCGACCGTGCCGGGCTCGATCTTGCCGGTCCAGCCGGTGGTGCGGCCCGACTGACGCACGACGTTGAACTCGCGGTACATGGCGTCGTTCTCGAGCACGAGCAGCGCGGTGTAGCGCGAGAGCACGGTGTACTGGCGCGAGAGCTCGATGATCTCGGAGCGCGCGGCGTGGCCGCGGCCGGCGGTGAGCGCCTCGATCTCCTCGCGCGCCCAGGTGCGCGGGAGGTGGGCCCGGCGCGAGGCGTCGGGGCCCGGGACGGCCTCGAGGTCGACCTGGATCCTGTCCGAAACGACCTGTCCGTCGGGACCGGTGGCCTGGATCGTCAGCGGACCGTGGACGGGCTGGCTGAGCTTGCCGACGAGGGTGATGGTCTCGCCGGGGCGGACGCCGGCGAGCTGCTCGGGGTGGGCGTAGACCATGCCCTGCGGCAGGCTGATGTCGACGTTGCGGGCGACCGGGAGGGCGGCGCGCAGGCCGAGCTCGCGCGCGAGGCCGCGGAGGTCGTCCTTGGCGTCGGCGCGCAGGAGGTCGCCGCCGGTCTTGCGCGCCAGCGCCGACAGGACGGTGAGGTCGGAGCGGGCGCCGAGGGCGACGGCCTGGACGCGCGTGCCGGCCAGCGGGCGCTCGACGTCGCGGAGCAGCTCGTCGGGGGCGAGGGCGCCGGCGCTGGGGCTGCCGTCGCCGAGGTAGACGATGATCCGCTCGGCCTGGCTGGCCTTCGGGTCAGCTGCATCGGTGCCGAGAGCGGTGGCCGCGGCGCGCATCATGCCGCCGATGTCGCTGGCGCCGGCGAGCAGCTGGCCGTCGAGGAAGCGCTCGACCCCGGCGAGGTGGGCGCCCGAGGCGGGGCCGAGGCCGCCGGGGGCGACGTCGCAGGCGGCGTCGCAGGCGAGCACGGTGATGCGGTCATTGGCGCCGAGAGTGGCGGCGGTCGACTGCACGAGGCTGCGCGCGACGGTCCACAGGTCAGGGGTGGTGCTGTGGCTGCGGTCGAGGACGAAGGCGAAGTGGCGCGGGCGGTCGCCGGCCGTGAGCTTCAGGTCTGGCTTGAAGGCCAGCATGAAGTAAGCCTGGCCGTCGCGGTCGAGGTGGGTCTCGGTGTGGACGCGGCGCTCGCCCTCGGGCAGCGGGATGTCGACGCCGAGGTCGTGGACCGGGCGGAACCGCTGCGACTTGGTGGCCAGCTCGACGCGGTCGCCGAGGTCGCGCCGCTGCAGCGCGGCCATCGGCGTGACGAGCTCGCCGCGGGCCGGCAGCTCCGACTTGTCGACCTCGATGGCGAACTCGAAGTTCTCGATCTCGGTGCCGCTGGCGCCGCTGCTGGCCCCGGTCATCGGGTAGCGGTAGCGCAGGTCGTCGCCCACGACTGGCAGCACCTGCGTGTAGCTGAGACGGATCTTGCGCTCGCCGCGGCCGGGGATCGGGAAGATCTTGAGCTTGAAGATGTTGCCGCGCTCCCACTCGAGCAGGGCCGGGTCGCGCGGGATGGTGGCGTCGACGATCTGCTTGAAGATCTGGCGGGCGCGCTCCTTCTCCAGCATCTCGGCGTTCATCCACGTGTTGCCGACCAGCAACTGCAAGCCGGAGATCGAGGCGTCGGCCGGCAGCGGGAAGCGGTACGTGCCCTCGAGCACCTCCGCGGCCTCGTTGTAGAAGGTCTGCTCGATCTCCGTGCGCGCGATCCGGCCGGAGATCGCCACATGAACTTTCTGATCGACGAGCGCGAGCTTGTAGAGCTCGGTCTGGCTGCCGGCGCGGCGGGCGGTCAAGCTGCCGACGCCGGCGGGCACTGCGTCGGCCATGCGCGCGGCGACCTCGAAGGCGCGCGACCAGGCGGTGTCCTCGAGCGGGCGCAGGCTGACCTCGGGCTGGGCCGGCTGCTGCGGGGCGAGCGGGGTGTCGACGTGGGCGCCGGGGCCGAGCGGGACGTCCTGGCCGGCGGTGCGCAGGCGGGCTGACCCATAGACCACGTCGTAGCTGCGGCGGTCGCCGCGGGCGAGGACGCGGGCCTCGCCGGTCGAGACGTCGAAGGTGTCGGCGCCGGCGCGCAGGGCCAGCGGAGGTTGACCGGCGGCGACGATGGCGACGAGCTCGCCGCGGTCGAGGTCGAGGGCGCGGGCGTCGGGCGCGTCGGGGAGGGTGAGGCGGGTGTCCTCGTTGATCCGCAGCACGGTGCCGCCGCTGAGGCGGAGCTCGACGATGGTGCCGCGCGGAACGACGAGGACCTGGCCGGCGCGCAGCTTGGCGCCGGGGCCGAGGAATGTCCCTTCGGGCAGGTCCTCGGTGCGCGCGCCGACCGGACCGGAGAAGTTGGTCAGCTCGGCGACGGCCTCGCCCTTGGGGTCTGCAGGGGCGACGGGGGTACCTCCGGGCCCGACCGGGCCCTCGGTGGCGGCTGGCGCCGGCGGGTTGCAGGCGGTGACGAGCGCGAGGGACAGGGTCGAACAGAGGAGGCGTCGCGCGTGCGGCATGGTGGCTCCGGCGGGGCGGGGAACGTCCCTGGGGTGGGAGTGGTCTCGCCCGGCGCTCGCCCCGAAAACGCGGGGCAGCGGGCCATCCTTACACAGTCGGAAGCGCCGCGGGGGGCCTTCGCGGGGGGCGCACGGCCGGGCGGGCCCGCGCGCGGTCGCCCGCATGTGCGCCGCGTGGATGATCCGCGCCGGATCTCGCCAAGTTATAGCCAGGCGCGGCGATGTTGCTTACTGTTAGCGCCCCATGGCTTCGGCAAGGGAAGTCTTCCTCTCGCACGCGGACAACCCGGCGTACGACCCCACGGTTGCGGAGCTCCGCCGCAGCTTGACCGCGGCCAAGCAGGAGGCGCTCGAGAAGGCGCGCACGGTCGCGCAGGACGAGCTCAAGCTGGTGATGCCGATCCTGTACGAGCGGATCGTGGTGACGACGATCCAGATCGCCGCGCACGTCGGCCTCGGCGTCGGGCTCGCGCTCGAGGCGATCGACGAGACCCGCAGCCACACCTCGCTGTCGCTGTTCTCGCGGGAGATCCGCGAGATGATGACCGAGACCGGCGTGTCGCTGAAGCGCCGCCACTCGAACCGCATCGCCAAGCTGGTCGCCGAGATCGAGGCCCAGCGGCTGGCGTGGCGGCACAACCACGAGTTCCTGTCGTGGCTGGCGTTCCGCCGCGACGACCCGCGCTACCCGCCGCACGACCGGCGCGAGCGGCTCGAGGCGTTCAAGCTGCAGCACCGCCTGCTGACCAGCCGCGACGCGGTGATCGCCAAGCTCGGCGGGCCGCTGGCCGCGGCGCTCGAGGGCCACGACCGCTTCATGCTGGCCAACCGCTGGCGGCTGTCGCCCAACGCCGAGCACTCGGTCGAGCGCTACTCGTGGCCGCTCCTGTCTCTTCAGCCAGGTCCCGTGGTGATGCTGGAGTTCGCCCGCGTCGAGTACGACGCGTTCGTCGACGCCGGCGGCAACAAGGAGCAGGCGCAGGCGCTGCTCAAGAAGATCGCGGCGGCGGTGCGCGACCAGCTGGCGGCGGCGCTCGAGCACCTGCCCGAGGACGCGCGCTCGGGCCTCATCGCCTGAGCCGCGAATCACTCGCGGGCGCAGGCCCGTAGCGAGAGCGACTCGAGGGCAGTGACTCGCGGACGATGGCGAGTCACTCGCGGGTGTCGGGGCAGCCCGGCGGCAGCGACTTGCACGGCTGGCGCGGGGCATCGGCCGGGCAGGCCTCGTCGAGCGCGGCCCAGAACTCCTCGCTGTCGCTCCAGCCGTCCTCGCGGGCGACGTCGCCGAGGCAGAGGTCGATCATCTCGAAGCGGCGCGGCAGCGCGTCCGGCGGGTAGGCGATGGGGTCGGTGCTCTGGCAGTAGCCGGCGCGGCACTCGAACTCGTCCGGCTCGAGGAAGAAGTTGAGCTGCGGGCAGTCGGCGTCGGTCTCGCACACGATCATGCGGCTCCACTCGTCGACGAACTGCCACGCCCCATAGCCGCGAGGGTCGACGCAGGCGCCGTCGATCGAGATGAAGCGCGACCACGAATAGCCGTACCACGCCCGGTCGTCGCCCTCGCAGCTCGGCAGCGGGGCGGAGCCCGAGATCCGCCGCACCTCGCAGCCGGTGTACTGCGAGCAATCCCACCCGAACACGGCGCCGCTCTGATCGGTCAACCGCTCGGGGTTGATCTCCTCGACCGGATCTTCGCCGATGATGCAGGCGGCAGCGAACAGCGGGAGGACCGCGAGACGTCGCATGGCCGCAGCCTAACACGGGCCCGCCGCGGCGCAGGCGAGCGGCGTGTCGGGGACGCGCGGGCGGCCATGAGCGCTGTTCCGGCGGCCCTCAGCCCCGCGGGTCGCGGCAGCCCTCCGGCAGGTCGAGGCACGGGTCGTTGGGCCCGCCGGGGCAGGCTTTTTCGATCGCGGCGGCGAGCTCGGGCGAGGCCTCGTAGGGCTCGTAGCGCGGGATGTCGCCGAGGCAGATCTGCTCCATCGCCCAGCGGTTCGGCAGCTGGTCGAAGGACTCCGCCTGGTCGGAGTTCTTGCAGAAGCCGGCGTTGCACTCGTACGAGTCGTCGCCGAGGATCGGGCACTCGCTGTCGGACTCGCACACGACGAACCGGCCGAGCCGCGGGAAGCTGACCCAGCCCTCCGAGTCGGCGCATACGGCCGACAGCTCGATCAGGTGGCCCCACGAATAGCTGTAGGTGGGCTTGAGCTTCGGGCCGCAATCGTCGACGGGGAGCGGCGGAGAGTCTTCGAGCAGGCTCAGGCGGCAGTGCATGTCGTCGTCGCACTCCCAGCCGAACACCGCGCCGCTCTGGTCGGTGAGGGTGGCGGGCTGGACGGGGGCGCTGTCTTCTTCGCCGCAGGCGGCGAGGAAGGCGAGCGAGAGGACTACCGGGGCCGTTCGCATATGCCGACGGTACCCGGCGCCACTACGGCGCATTCCCGTCACTGCACGCGGTCGAGCCGCTCGATGAACGCGTTGATGTCGATCGGCGGCGGCAACTTGGCGTTGTCGAACTCGTCGCGGGCGAGGACGGCGTGCGAGCGGGCGTGGTCGTACTCGGCCAGGCGGGCGTCCATGGTGGCGGCGAAGAAGTAGCGCAGGCCGCGGCGCATCAGGTCCTTCTCGAGCTCGACGTCGACGAGGAGGGCGTCGCGGCAGACCGTGATGAGGTCGTTCTCGGCCGGGAGGGTGACGTAGGCCTCGAGGTTGTCGAGCGCGAGCTCGAGCTTGTCGGCGACCAGCGGGCCCTCGAGGAGGATCGTCGGGAAGGCCGCCTGGAGCTGGCGGATCGCGGCGCTCTGGCCGTCGGCGGCGAGGGTCATGCGCGTGAGGCCGAGCAGCGACGGCAGATGCGAGCCGTCGAGCTTGCGCGCGGCCTCGTAGAAGCCGCGCGCGGCCTTGAGGTCGCCCTTGTTGCGGGCGACCTCGCCGCGGAGGAACAGCGCCTGAGCCTGCTGGCCGATGTCGCCGAGCTTCTTGTAGTTGGCCTCGGCCTCGGCGGCGTGCTTGTCGGCGGCCGCGAACTCGCGCTGCTCGAGGGCGATGACGGCCAGCATGGTGGCGATCGTCGGCTCGTCGTAGCCGCCCTCGCGGGCGAGCAGCAGGAACGGCTTGGCGGCGGCGCCGGAGTACTCGCCCATCTGCACGCCGGCCCACAGGAACGCGAGGTCGGGGGTGAGGTGGTTCTCGGCGGCGAGGGCCGCGAGGTCGCCCTTGAGGATGCCCTGGGCCATCTCGGCGGCCTCCTTCGAGGGCGGGCAGCGCGACACGTAGGCGGTCGCGCGGGCGCGGGCGATCCGCGCCTGGGTCTGGAGGATCGGCTCCTTGGCGGTGAGCGCGGCGTCGAGGTTGGTCAGCATCGCCTCGACGGCGATGTCGCCGGGGCCGAGCTTGGTGTCCTCGCTGTAGTCGCTCTTGCGCGTGGGCGGGGTCTTGGCGTCGAGGTCGACCAGCCGCCAGGCGACGCCGCGGATGCACACCGTGAAGTAGAGCGCGGCCAGGTCGGCGCGGGCGACGGTGATCCAGTGGCGGCCCTCGCTGTCGGCCAGCGCGGCGAGGGTGTCGTCGGCGGTGCGGGCCTTGCCGTCGCGGAGCAGCTTGCTGGCCTTCTCGAGCGCGGCGACGGTGGTGGGGCCGGCGTGCGAGCGAGCGGCGTCGACCAGCGGCGTCAGCGCGAGCCACTCCTGCCACGACCCCATGGCGACCTGCGCGGCGCCGGGCTCGGGCGCGGCGGACGGGCGGCCCTTGCAAGCTGTCCCGAGAGACAGGCCAAAGGCGAGCGCGACAGCGAGGAGGGAGCGGCGGGGCGGCACGGCTGCGAAGGGTAGCGCGCGGGCGCTCGCGACCTCGGGGCCGGAGGCGTGACGATCTTCACGGATTTGCCGGCTGTAAGCCGCGGGGAGAGGGGGGCGTTCGGGGCGCGAGGCCGGCGAGCGGCCTTGACGAGCCCCCGGCGGCGTTTCGGGGCCTGCGGAGACAGACGATCATGCGACGACCCAGCAGCAAGTCCTTCGGCCTGATGGCGACCCTTCTCCTCGGCGCGGCGGTGTTCGCCTGCGGACCGGGCGTCGCCGAGGCCCACCGGCCGTGGAGCGATTCGGGGCAGCTGGTGGCGCCGCCGTGGGGCCAGGAGGTGTCGCTGTCGCTCGAGAGCGCGTACGGCGGGGCGCTGGCGACCTACCAGCACCGCGGCTCGGTGTTCGTGGCCGGGCAGATGGGCGAGCGCTACAACATCCGCGTCCGCAACAACTCGGGCGAGCGCGTCGAGGCGGTGGTGACGGTCGACGGGCGCGACGTGGTGAGCGGGCAGCTCGGCAACTACAAGACGCAGCGCGGCTACGTATTAGAGCCGTACGGCTCGGTGCTGATCGAGGGCTTCCGCCAGTCGCTCGACAGCGTAGCGGCGTTCCGCTTCACCGACGTCGGCAACAGCTACTCGGGCCGCTGGGGCACGCCGCAGCACGTCGGCGTGATCGGCGTGGCGGTGTTCAAGGAGCACCAGCCGCGCAAGCTGCGGCGCGAGCCGCCGCCGCCGATCGCCACGCGGCCCTACTACGAGCCGTACTACGGCGACTACGACGCCCGCGGGGCCGAGCAGAGCCGCTCGGCGCCTGCGCCCGCGCCCGCGCCGGCCGACGCGCCGGCGGCCAAGAGCGCGGCGGGTCCGCGCGGCGGCTCCGCGCACGCCGAGACGGCCTCCCCGTACGATCCGAGCCCGCGGCTCGGCACGCAGTACGGCGAGACGACCTACAGCTCGGTGCGCGAGGTGACTTTCGAGCGCCGCCACAAGCGCCGGCCCGACGTGATGATGACGGTCTACTACGACAGCACCGAGAACCTGCGCGCCCGCGGGATCATCGTCGACCCGTACTTCTCGCCGTCGCCGCCGCACGACCCGCGGCCGTTCCCGGCCACCAGCGAGCGCCACAACCAGTACGCGCCGCCGCCGCCGGCTCGCCGCTACTGAGCGATCGGACATGCCCTCTCGGGCATGCCCTACAGGACAGGTCTCGAGGGACCTGTCCTTTTTCGCATGTCGTCAGGGCCAGCCGATGAAGTGGCGGCTGAAGAAGCCGAGGCCGGCGCTGGTGGCGTTGGCCAGCAGCGACCACAAGAAGGCGCGCCGCAGCCCGCAGCCGCGCAGCAGCAGGGCCTCGACGACCACCGCGAAGGTCTCGGCGAGGATGAAGTAGATGGTGTAGCGGTGGGCCTCGAGGAACGGCCAGCGGTAGCCGAGGTCCTCGTAGGCGCGCGAGTAGAACACCCCGAAGAATACGAACCACACATAGGGGTGCGTGAGCGCCGAGGCGAGGAAGGCAAGCCCCACCCGCTGCGGCCACGGGAGCGGCGCCACGCGGTCGGGTCCGCCCAGAGCGCGCAGGTAGATCGGCACCTCCACCAGCTGGGTGAAGGCGAAGGACCAGAACCAGCGAGCGACCATCGTGCGCGCAATGTACCAGGTCGGCGGCGGTCACCGGGTAGACAACGCGGTTGTCGCACGCGGTCCCTGCTGTTATGGTCCGCGCGCCGGCCGTCACGGCCGCAGGAGCGAACTGCCCATGAAGCGCCTCTCCATGCCCATCGTGTCCGTCCTGGTCGCGCTCGCCGCGGGTTGCGGGGTCGGCCCGCACGTCGACGACTACAACGAGTCCCTGGTCGCCGCGGCATTGGCCTCCTGCTCGTGCGGCAACGGCGGCTACTCGTCAGAGGAAGAGTGCCGCGAGGAGGCTCCTCCCGACGCCGGCGAGCAGGCCTGCGTCGAGGCGCTGTTCAAGAACGCCGAGGCCAACTACGAGGCGCAGCTCGACTGCCGCACCGCGGTCCAGAACCGCCTCGCCAGCTGCCTCAACGACAAGACCTGCACCGACCTCGCCCGTCTCGGCTGCGCCGGCGAAGCCCTCGAAGACGAGGCCGACTGCCCCGACCTGCCGAACGACATCAACAACGAGCTGCGTCAGTGCCTCGACTGAGGCCGATGCGCCGCACCGAGCTCGCCGCCACCATCGACCACACGCTGCTGCGCGCCACCGCGACCGCGGCGCAGGTCGAACAGCTGTGCCGTGAGGCTCACGAGGGCGGGTTCTTCAGCGTGTGCGTGCAGCCCTCCCGCGTCGCGCTGGCCCGCGCCACGCTGGCGTCGCTGGGCGCGAGCGCGAAGGTCTGCACGGTGATCGGCTTCCCGCTCGGGGCCAACACGCCGGCGATCAAGGCCGCCGAGGCGGCGCAGGCCGTGGCCGATGGGGCCGACGAGCTCGACATGGTGATCGCGCTCGGGGCCCTGCGCGACGGCGACGAGGCGGCTGTCCTCGCGGACATCCAGGGAGTGGTCGGCGCGGCCGGCGGGGAGCACCTCACCAAGGTGATCCTCGAGACCGCGCTGCTGACCCCCGAGGAGATCGACGTCGCGTGCCGCCTCGGCGTGGCCGGCGGGGCCCGCTTCGTGAAGACCTCGACGGGCTTCGGGCCCGGCGGGGCGACGGTCGCGGCGGTGCAGCGGATGCGCGCCGCCGTCGGCCCGGAATTCGGCGTCAAGGCGAGCGGCGGGATCGCCGACGCGGCGGCGGCCCGGGCCATGCTGGCCGCCGGCGCCTCGCGCCTGGGCGCCAGCGCGTCGGTGGCGATCGTCGCCGGCTGGGACGAAGATGTCCCCTTCGACAGGGTCGTCGGGACAGGTCAGGAGCAGACATGACGCAAGGCTACGAGTCCGCCACCAACGTCCGCGACGCGGAGGGCCGCCAGTACCACATCGCTCTCAAGCCCGGCGAGGTGGCCCGCCACGTGATCCTCGTCGGCGACCCCGAGCGCGCCCGCCGGGTCGCCGGCACCTTCGAAAAGGTCGAGCTCGAGCGCTCGAACCGCGAGTACGTGACGATCACCGGCGTCCATCAGGGCCTGCGCGTCAGCGTGATGGGCACCGGCATGGGCGCGGCCAGCACCGAGATCGCGATCGTCGAGCTGTGCCAGTGCGTCGAGCGGCCGGTGATGATCCGCTGCGGCAGCACCGGGGCGCTCCAGCCGGGGATGGGGCTCGGCGACCTGGTGATCTCGCAGGCCGCGCTGCGGCTCGAGAACACCACGCGCTTCTACGTCGAGGACTCGTACCCCGCGGTCGCCGACCCGCAGGCGGTGATGGCCCTGGCGGCCGCCGCCGACGCGATCGGCCAGCGCTGGCACGTCGGCGTGACGGCCACGTCCCCGAGCTTCTACGCCGGCCAGGGCCGCTCGATCATGGGCTTCCCGCCGCGCGAGCCCGACATCGTCGAGCGCCTGGCCCGTCAGGGCGTCAAGAACCTCGAGATGGAGACGGCGTGCCTGCTGACGCTGGCGACCCTGCGCGGGTTCTCGGCCGGGGCGGTGTGCGCGGTCTATGCCACCCGCGCCGACGACGTGTTCATCTCGCCTGCGCAAAAGGACATGGCCGAAAAGGCATGTATCGCCACCGGCCTGGGGGCGCTCCACACGCTCGACGAGATGGAGCGGGCCCGCGGCGCGCGGCCGATCTGGCACCCCGGCCTCGGCCTGAAGCAGTCGGGCTGAGGCGGGCGGCGGGCGGCGCGGGCGCGAGCGGTCGAGAGCCGCGCACCCGCGCCCGCGTCGGCGCGCGAGGCCGCCGATCTCCCGGCGCGCCGACCGACAGGGCGCGATCGCCCGCGCGGCGGGGCCGACGCCGCGCTCGCGCGTAGGCTTGGGCGGATGTCGCCCTGCAGTCCCAGGCGCGCCGTCGCGGCGGAGCTGGTGCTGTCGCTCGGGCTCGTGCTGGTGGCGCTGCACGCCCGCGAGTTCTTTCGCGCCCGGGCGGCGCTGCTGCGGACGGTGTACGAGGACGTGGCGAGCGCGACGCGGGCGGCGGCGGCGGCGGTCGACGGCGATCACCGCGAGTGCATGGCGGTGGTGCGCGGCCTCGTCGCCGACCTCGAGGCGGGGCGACTCGCGCTGGCCGGGGTCGAGCGCCGGCTGGCCCGCGAGACCGCGACGCACCCGCACCTGTTCGGCGTGGTGGTCGTGTTCCCTGGCTCGGATGGCGCGCTGCTGGCCCCGGCCAACCTCCGCGCGGGGCAGGGGCGGAGCTTCGTGCGGCTCGATCGCGTCCTCGACGTCCGCACCACCGACTGGTACGCCGCCGCGCTCGCGCTCGCAGGCGCTGGATGGGGTGGGCCGATTCGCGGCTCCTATACGGGGCACTACATCGCGCTGTACTGCGAGGCCTGGGCGCCGCCCGGCCGCGAGGACGCGCGGGGCCACGTGTGCGCCAGCCTGTCGCTGCACGATCTCGAGGCCCTGCGGCAGTCGTTGCCCGCCGGGCGGTTCGGCTACACCTGGGTGCTGTCGCGCGAGGGCCGATCGCTGTCGCACCCGAAGGTCGACTGGGTGCGCGCGGCCAGGACGCCCGATCAGCTGGCCGAAGAGACAGGTGATGCGCGGCTGCGCGAGGTCGGACGGCGCGCCGCCGACAGCGTGGCGGGCAGCCTGCAGGCCACCGATCCGCTGACCGGGCGCGAGGCGGTGATGATCCAGGCGCCGATCCCGGCCTCGGGCGGGTCGCTGGTCGCGGTGATCCTGCGCGACGACATCGTCGCGGCCGAGCCGTCGCTGCGGCGGCGGCAGCTCGACATCGTCGTCGCGGTGCTGGCGACGCTGACTGCGACTGCGGGGCTGCTGCTGGCGGGAGGTCGACGATGAGCCCGTGGTGGCTCGCGGCCGCGGCGACGCTGCCGTTCGCGGTCGGGGTGGTGTTCGTGTGGCGGCTCGAGCTGGAGGGCGTCGACCCGTCGCACGCGACGCCGGTGTTCGACCCCGACTCGGTCGATCGCTTCGTCGCCGAGCTGACGCAGCGGACCGGCCGGGCGGGGCTGCCACCGCCGATGCGGATCGAGACGGGGATCGAGCTGCAGGCGATCGTGTTCCCGGGACCGCACGACGTGATCCTGACCGGGCACATCTGGCAGCTCTACCCGCCGTCGGCGCCGCGCAAGCTGAAGTGCGGGGTGGTGTTCCCCGACGCGGTCCCGGTCGACGACGACGTGATGCGGCACGCGTGGCGGGTCGACACGCCGCGCGGCGAGGTGATCGGCTGGTACTTCCGCACCACGCTGTACCGCCGGGTCGACTACGCGAAGTTCCCCATCGACGAGCGCCGCGTGGTCCTGCGCATGTGGCACGCCGACCCGACCGAGGACGTGGTGCTGGTGCCGAACTTCTCCGCCTACCACGCGATGTTCCCCGCGCTGCAACCTGGTCTCAGGGACAGGATGCAGGTGCCGGGGTGGACGGTGGAGACCAGCGAGTTCTCGCTGGCGACCACGGAGCGGCGGACCGGCTTCGGGTTGCCCGGCTTCGCCGCCGAGGGCGAGGCGCCGGAGCTCGGCTTCGAGGTCCGGTTGACGCGCAACTTCACCGACGCGTTCGTCTCGAACCTGCTGCCGCTGATGATCGTCGCCACGCTGCTGTTCGGCGTGCTCATGACCGCCAGCCTCGACCGGGAGAAGGCCGAGCACCACGGCTTCACCAGCTCGGCCGCCTACGCGACCAACGCTGCGCTGCTGTTCGTGGCCTTGGTCGGGCACTTGCGGATCCGCGAAGAGGTGTCGACGCCGCAGATCCTCTACCTCGAGTACTTCTACTTCGTGGCGTACTTCATGATCCTCGCGGTGTCCGTGGTGGTCTTCATCACCGCGACACCCGGGCCGCACCCGCGCCTGATCGCCTACCGCGACGTGCTCCTGCCGAAGCTGGCCTACTGGCCCGTCAGCTTCGCGCTGTTCTTCGTCGTCACAGTGCGCGTGTTCTATTGATAGGAGTGGCTCGGCCGCGCAGGTTCCGCGACAGCTATTCGAAAGGCGCCGGCGAGGCCCGCGGACGAGTCTGCGGGGAGAAGTCTGGCCGCAGGCGTCTCGGCTTGCTAGCCTGGATGCCGCCAAATGCGTTGTTCGCGCTTCGGGTTCGTATGTTGCGTCCTCTTCGCGTGCGATCCGCAGATCTCCGATCTGTGCGTCGCGGAGGGTCCGATCAGGCTGGTCCAGAGCGACAATCCGCGCTTCAGCGTCGATTTCGCCGGCGATCACACCTACGTGTCGTTCAAGGGCCAGTGGGTGAGCGACCTCGATCACGCGCTGTACGTCGGCGAGGCCTGCGGGGCCGAGGCGGAGCTCATCGATTTCGGCCTGGCGATGAGCCCGGTGCGCCTTCACCCGGACGAGCCCGAGGCTGAAGATCCGCGGCTCGTATGCTCGCTGTATAACGGCAAGTTCTTCCGCCTCGACCTCGATGGTTCGCGCGGGCCCGAGCTGTTGCTGGAGAACTTCAACTGCTACACCCTGGTCGCCACGCCGTTCGGGCCCGTCGTCGGCGAGGCCAACAACCGCGGCCTGTGGCACCTGCCCGACTTCCCGGCCGACACCGGCGCAGTCGAGCTCCACGACGCGACCGACATCCGCAGCGCGGAGTGGTTCGGCGAGCGCCTGTTTTACGTCGGTGGCGGCGGCATTCGCCGGCGCGACCTCGTCAGCGGGGCGGAGGAGCTGCTCGTGCCCGGCGCCGAAACCTTCATCCACACCGACACGCACCTGCTGTGGCGCGGGGCCATGGATGGCGACGCCGCGCCGATGCACGTGCACGACCTCGCCAGCGGGGAAGACCATTTCGTCGGTTGGTATCACCCGGAGGAGGACGAGCAGGAATGGGACGACCCGGGCCCGGGTTGGCGCTTCGACCTCGACGGTCGCCACGTGCTGCACCTGCCCAACACGCCCGATTCGGCGATCTCGGCCTACGATCTCACCGGCGTGCCGGTCGCGTTCGCCGGCACGGGCGTCCGTCTGGCGCATCCTCCGGGCGGCGGCGTCGTCCTCCAGGACGGGGCGACGATCCGTCACGCGGTCGCCGGCTCCGCCACCGGCACCGTCCTCGCCGTGCCCCCAGGCGCGAGCCTCGACGACCTGCAGGCCTTCGCCGATCACCTCGAGGTCCGCGTCGGCTCCGAGCTGCACGCCGTGCCGCTCGACGGCGGGCCGTCGCAGTTTCTGGTGCGTCACGTCGGCGCGGTGCGCACGCGGGTCGACGACGAGCTCCTGATCACGCTCCTCGATGACGTGCTGGTCCTCGTGCATCAGCCGTCGGGCGAGTCGCGGACCCTCGACCATCAGGTCGAGCGCTTCGAGTACCACCCGGGGCGCGGGGTCTATTACAACCGTTTGAACCCGTTCGGCTCGACCCTCGACGGCGTGTGGCTGTTGGCCGACGATCGCTTGCGTGCGCATTCGCCGACTGAGGAGGGTTCGCCGTGATGCTTCGACGCTGCTTGCTCCCTGCCCTCGCGCTGCTGCTCGCCTGCGGCGACGACTTTGAAACAATTCCGGCCGACTGCACGCGGGCCGAGCCGGTCCAGCTCGTCGCCGGGCCGTACCACCACTACGACCTCCAGCGCGCGCGCGACACGACGTACTTCGCCATGTGGGGCAATGGCACCGAGGCGACCTACGCCGGCTCGGTCTGCGGCGCCGACCCGGTCCTGATCGCCGAGGGCATGCGCATGTTGCCGACCCGGATCGCGCTCGACCCGCTGGACGACGATCCCACGCTCGTCTGCGACGACGACAACGGGGACCACTACCGCGTCGACCTCGGCGGCGAGCGGGCGCCGGAGCTGCTGCTGCCGTACCTCGGCTGCAAGGGGCGACCGACCGAGTACGGCGTGCTGTTCGGCGGCGGCTGGGGTTATCTGCACCTGTTCGCCGACTTCCCCGACCCGTCGTCGGTGACGGAGATCCGCGAGCAGGGTGGTAACGACGCGATGGTCCTCGACGAGTGGGTCGTCTACACCCATGCCAGCGATCTGCACGCCTACGAATTCTCGACCGGCGAGATCATCGACATCCCCGGCAAGGTCCTCGGCATGGCGGGCCGCGGCGACCACGTGATCTGGTACGACTACGAGGACATCGCCACGGTCACGCTCGTCGACCTGCGCAGCAACACCTCGACCGTGCTCGGCAAGTTCGACCGCGATGCCGCCTGGGACGGCGAGCAGTACATCCGCGACTTCCCGTACTGGAGCTGGGGCTTCGATCCGAGCGGACGGTACGTCTATCACTTCTTCCCCGGGCTCCCGCCCGAGGCCTTCGACCTCGACGGTCGCCCGGTCGCGCTGCCGGCTCCCGGGGAGATCCTCGAGCTGTTCGACGACGGGGTCCTCTCGGTCGATCGCGGCGACGGGCAGTTGTACTTCACGCGCCCGGGCGATGCGACGCCGACTGCGCTCGATCTCCGCTTGCAGGGCGACGAGAACGTCTGGAACTTCGAGAGCTTCGCGGATCACGTGGAGGACGTGGTCGACGGCGACCTCGTGCGCGCCGACTTCGACGGCTCCCCCGCGCGCGTGCTCGTCCGCGGGGTCACCGGTCATCCGCGCTGGATCGACGAGCGCGTCCTGGTGACGCAACACGACGACGGCGCGCTCGAGCGCATCGACGCCGAGACCGACGAGCGCACGATCCTCGCCGAGCGCACCGACCACTGGCGGTACGTCAACGGCGGCGTCTACTTCCTGCGGACCGACAGCCCCGACCCCGCGGACGACGGGCTGTGGTACCTGTCCAGCGTGGCGCTCGGCGTGAGCGCTGCCGGGCCTTGAGCCCGGCGCGAGGCGATCACGGCGCGGCGCCGGCGGCGATCATGGCGGCGTCGTAGCTGCCCTCGCAGATCGAGAAGAACTGCGGGGTGCCGAGGGCCTCGGCGACGTTGAGTAGGCGGGTCGGCGGGATGGCAATGACTGTCTCGTCGGTGGGGCTGACGCAGCCGGGGCCGATGCCGAACAGCTCCTGCTGCGCCGGGTCGGGATCGTCGGCGTAGGTCAGGGGGACGTTGCCGGTCTCGAAGCCGACCGGCACGCCGGTGACGGCGAACAGACGCACCGTGGCGCCGCCGGTCTTGCTGGCCTGGATGTCTTGCAAGATCTGGATGTACTTCGACACCGGGTGCAGCACAGCCTGCTCGGGACTGGCGGCGGGCGAGCCGTCGCTGGCGAAGTCCTGGGCCTCGCAGCTCGTGTACGTCGGGCCGGCGCCGATGCACTTCACGCCGGCGTTGAAGCAGACGGCGCTGGTCGGCGCAACTGCGTCGGGATCGTGCCAGAAGGACTTGTTGCTGGAGAAGATCTCGTCGAACTCCGGGTCGTAGCTGCAGTCGGCCTCGTCGGTGACGATGATGATGCGCAGGTCGGCCTCGGGGCGCAAAAAGCCGTAGTTGGTCGCGCTGTCGGGCGAGTTCACCTGGGCCAGGGCCATCGCCATCGCCTGCAGCGGCGACTCGAAGCCGCAGCCGTTGACGCCCTGCGGCAGCGCGCACGCCAGCGCGTCGACCAGGTCGACGGAGATGTTGCGGTCGCTGCCGGTGCGCTCGATCCACGCGCGGGGCTTCGGATCGGGGTCGACGGCGGTGGTCGTGGGCGTGACCGTGAAGTCCGAACCGGCGAACGAGCACTTGTTGGTGCAGGCGGTCGAGAAGTCCTTGTCGTTGAACACGAACGCGCCGTCGGCGGCAGCGTCGATGCAGCTGCGCAGGACGAACTTGCCGCCCTCGGGGGTGGTCTGCGCGGCGGGACAGCGCGGGTTGCCGGTGTCGGTGGTGGTGACGGCGATCCGCAGGTCGACGCCGTCGAGGTCAGAGAGCAGGGCGGGCATGCTCGAGGCGAGCAGGCTTTGGTGCCGCGCCATGCTGCCGGAGTTATCGATGACGAACAGGATGTCGACCGCGTCGGCCGCGGGCGGCTCGCCGGTGGTGCCATCGGTCGCGTCCGTGGTGGCGGTGGGATCGCCGGTCGGATCGATGGCAGTGGTCGCGCTCGGATCGACGCTCGAGTTGCCGGAGCCGCCGCCGGTGGTGGTCTCCTCGTCGGGGGGGCCGCCGGTGAGCGTGACGCCCTTGAGCTCGCAGGCGGCGACGAGGGGGAGGAGCAAGGAAAGGGTGAGGGGTAGGCGTGTCATCGGCCGGGCTATGGCCGCGGCTCGCCCGAATCGTGCGACGATTTGCAGGCCGCGGTCGCTCGCTCGCGCAGCGGTGATTGTGGGTAGTCGGCGAGGAAGGCGTCGGCCTCGCCGCGCGCTTCGTCGCCGCGCCCCAGCAGGCACAGCGCCTCGAGCCGCCGCAGCCGCGCCTCCGGCACCAGCGAGCCGCGCGGGTGCGCAGAGAGGTACTCGTCGGCGCGGCGCAGGGCGGTCGCGCCGTCGCCGTCGCGCACTGCCTGGGCGGCGGCGCGGACCGTGGCGAGCTCGCGCGCCAGGTCGACCTCCGGGCCTGGCTTTTCGGGCATGGACGAAGAGACAGGCCGCTGCACCACGGGGACCGGCGCGGGCGGATCTTCCGAGATGTCCGAAGGGACAGGCCTCGGCGCGACCGCGGCAGTGGGCGGGTCCGCGACCTCGACGATCTGGGGGCGGGCGTCGGGCTGGTGCTGGTAAGGCGCGGCGGCGCCGACGTCGCGTCCGCGGGCCGAGAAGCTGTCGGGCCACACGAGGCGGGCGGCGATCAGCGCGGCGGCGGCGGCGGCGAGCAGGCCGAACGCCCATGTGCGCGCAGACGACGGCCCGGACCGCGCGGGCGCCTCGACGGGGCCGAGCGCGGGCGCGGGCTCGCCGGCTTCGATGCGGCGCAGGAGCTGCTGCCAGTTGTCGGCGGCGCTGCGAGCCGACGGGGCGTGCCGCGCGCGATAGGCGAGCAGGACGTCGCGCGAGTCGTCATCGTGGCTGGCCATGGGTCCTCCGCAGTTCGGGGGCGAAGCGTCGCACCGCGCGATCGAACAGGGCGCGCGCGGCACGAAGTCGCGAGTAGACGGTGTTGGTGTTGGCGCCGGTGGCGGCGGCGATCTCGGGCGCGGTGAGGAACTCGAGCTCGGCGAGGACGAACACCTCGCGCTTGTCGTCGTCGAGGGTGGCGAGGAAGCGCTCGACGAACGCGGCGGCCTCGGCCTGCGCGAGCGCCTGGTCGGGCTCGACCGCGGGCGGCGGATCGGGCACGGCCCGCAGCCTCCGCTCGGCGCGCGCGGTGCCGCGGCGCAGGTCGGCGGCGACGCGGCGGGCGATGCCGTACAGCCAGCTGCGCATCGAGCTGCGGCGGTCGAAGTCGTCCCAGCGGCGATAGACGACCAGGAAGACGTCCTGGACCTTGTCGTCGACGGCCTCGGCGGGGACGCCGAAGTAGCGGAGGATCCGCCACACGAAGTCGTGGTGTTCGCGGAAGACGACGGCGAACTCGGGGGCGACCCCCGACGGACCGGACCGCGCGGCGAGCGGAGGCATGTCGAGCGGGGATTGGCCGCCGGGCTTCCGGTCCGTCACGGAATTCTCAGCTGGACGCCGAGGACGGCGCGGAAGGCGGCAGGATGGGCGCGGAACACCGGTCCGACGCCGTCCAGGACGAACAGCGGGCGCACCACCGGGACCACCGCGTCGACGCCGAGGGTGACCGCGAGCCGCCGCGCGACCGGGACCGCGAGCTCGGGCCCGACCACCACCGCGAACCACGGCTGCGGGCGCGTGCGCGCGGCCTCGACCCCGAAGCCGGCGCCGAGCAGCGCCCCGGCCTCGACGCCGCCGCAGCCGGCCAGCTCGAGCCGCGGCCGCAACCGGGCGACGCCGCAGGCGCGGAGCGTGGCTGTCCACAAGGACAGGCGAGCGCCGGGCGGCTGAGCCGGGTCGGGCCGGGCCTCGCGCGGGACCAGGCCGGCGAAGCCGAGCTCGACGCGGAAGGCGCGGCGCATGACGCCGAGCGCGAGGCCGAGGCCGCCGGTGGGGCCGGACAGGCTGCCCTGGTCGAACACGCCGGCGAGGCGCAGCGAGGCGCGGAAGGGGTCGGGCGGCGTCGCGGGTGCGGGCGGCGGAGCGGGGGCGTCGAGCGCGTCGGCGGCGACCGGGGCGGGCGCTGTGGGCGGGGCGGCGAGCGGGTCGTCGGCGGCGAGCGGAGCGGGCTGGGCGGCGGGGGCCGGGGCGGGCGGATGCCCGGATGTCCGCGGGGTCATGTCCGAAGGAGCAGGTCCTTCGCGCCATGTGCCATCGGGCTCGGGCGGCAGCGCGGGCGGGACGCCGACGGCCAGGCTGGGGTCGACCGCGGTGGCGAAGATCTCGGCGGCCGCGTCGGCCAGCACCTGGCAGCGGCGATCGCGGAGGCTGCGACGGTCGCGGCCGGCGGGGCTCTGCAGCTCGAGGTCGAGGTGGAAGCCGCGGGCCTCGCGAGTGACGACGCCGCTGGCGCGGACGCGCTCTCCCGGGCCCCCGGCGTCCAGCGGCCGACCGAGCAACCTGGAGGTCGCGGCCGCGACGTCTCCGGCCGCGGGGCAGCCCTCGGGGGCCTGCCACTCGAGGTCGAGGCCCGCGGGGGCGAACGCGGCCGCGAGGGCGAGGGCGAGGAGGAGGGCGGGCACCAGGCCGGAGAGTAACGAGTCCCGGGCCCGTCTGCACGGCCCCGGCCGGTGAGCAGGTCCGAGCCGCGGACACTCGCCCGCCGCGGCGCCGGGGATGACATGGCGAAAAAGACAGGTCGCGGGGGCGCGGGCCCGGTCGACAGCGGGGGCGGGCTTCCTCTACTGTGCGGGGATGGCTGATTCGATTCGCTTGTCGCGTATGTGTGCGGCCCTGCTGGCGGTTCCGCTGGTGGGCTGCGGTGACGATGGCTCGGCGGTGACTGCGACGGTGACGGCGACGATGCCGTCGACCTCGCTGCCGACGACGCTGACCTCGGGGGTGAGCGCCAGCGAGGGGACCACGACCGACACCCCGACCACCACCGAGACGTCGAACGGCTCGAACTCGGGGACGCAGAGCACCACCGACGGCACCGACAGCGAGGGGACTGCGACGTCGCCGACCGAGCCGGGGACCGTCAGCGCGACGACGACCGACAGCAGCACGACGATGATGGTCGACACCGTCTCGACCACCGACGACACCACGACCAACACCACCGGCGACCCGCAGTGCCAGCAGCTCGAGTGTTCGGACGACCTGCAGTCGGTCGAGTGTCTCGGCGTGCCGGTCGAGGTGTGCGCGCCCGGCAGCTACTGCGTCGACGGGGCGTGTACGCCGATGACGCCGTGCGAGGCGGCCGAGCTGCTGAAGGGCAGCGAGGGCTGCGACTTCTGGTCGGTCAAGACCGAGCTGATCGCCGAGGCCAGCGGCACCTGCTTCGCCGCCTTCGTCGCCAACACCTGGAACGAGCCGGTCCACATCGAGGTCGAGTACGACGGCCAGCAGCTGCCCGTCGCCAACTTCGCGCGGATCCCCCAGGGCCAGGGCGCCAACATCGTCTATAGCCCCTACGACGCCATGGCCGGCCTGCCGGTCGGCGAGGTGGCGATCCTCTTCCTGTCCCGCGGGCCAGGTAGCTTCCCCAACTGTCCCGTGCCCGGCGGAGGGTTGCCGGTCGAGACCCAGGTGGTCGGGACCGGCCGCGGCAACGCGTTCAACATCCGCACCGACCGGCCGGTCGCGGCCTACCAGATGCTGCCGTACGGCGGCGGCTCGGTGGCGGCGACGTCGGCGACGCTGCTGCTGCCGACCAGCGTCTGGGACACCAACTACATCGCAGTCAACGCCTACCAGAAGAGCGCGGTGGTGTCCGACGGCAACCCGCTGGTGGCGCTCGTGGCCGACGAGGACGGGACCGAGGTGACCATCGACCCGAAGGTCGCGGTGGTCGGCGGCAACGGGGTCCAGGGCGGCCCGGCCGGCACCCCGATCACGTACACGCTCAACCGCGGCGAGACGATCCAGCTGCAGCAGGTGCAGGAGCTGACCGGCTCGGCGGTGGCGGCGAACAAGCGCATCGGCATGTTCGGCGGCGCGAGCTGCCTGAGCGTGCCGACGGGCGCATATGCGTGCGACGGGGCGCACCAGCAGATCCCGCCGGTCAAGGCGCTCGGCAACGAGTACGTGGCGGTCCGCTACCGCAACCGCACCGGGCAGGAGGAGTCGCCGCCGTGGCGCATGGTCGGCATGGTCGACGGGACCCAGCTGACGTGGACGCCGAGCAAGCCGGCCGGCGCGCCCGACACCTTGTCTTTGGGACAGGTCGCCGAGTTCAACTCCAGCGGCGGCTACACGGTCAAGAGCCAGGACGTCGACCACCCGTTCTACCTGGCGGCGTACATGACCGGCGGGGAGAACTTCAACAGCATCGGCGACCCCGAGTGGGTCAACGTCGTGCCGTCGGCCCAGTACCTCGACAAGTACGTGTTCTTCACCGACCCGACCTACTCCGAGACCAACCTCGTGGTGGTCCGCGCGCAGAAGGACGGGGTGTTCGCCGACGTCAACCTGAGCTGCGCCGGCGCGCTGGGCGGCTGGCAGCCGCTCACCGACCAGTATCAGTTCACCCGCGTCGACCTGGTCACCGGCAACTTCCAGGACGTCGGCGGCTGCTCCAACGGGCGCCACGAGATCTCGAGCACCAACCCGTTCGGCGTGACCGTGTGGGGCTGGGGCTCGCCCGCGACCCAGAATTTCGTCACCACGTACGTGTCCTACGCGTACCCGGCCGGCGCGGCGCTCAAGGCGATCAACGACGTCGAGATCTTGCCGCAGTGATTTCGGCGTAATCCCGGAGGCTCACCCGCGCTCGAGGATCTGGCGCGCGCGGGCGATCGCCTCGGGGGTGCCGGCGAGCGCGAGCACGTCGCCGATCGCGAGCGGGGCGTACGGCGCGGGCGAGGTGTCGGGCGTCGATTGGCGGTGGACCGCCATCACCGTCGCGCCCGAGCGCTGGCGCAGCTGCAGCTCGGCGAGGGTGTGACCGATGGCGAAGTCGCCGGGGTCGAGGCGCAGCGGCGCGAGGTCGGGGAAGCCGGGCAGGAGGTCGCGCGCGCCCGGCAGCGACCGGTCCTCGTCCACCTCGTTGCCCTCGTGGCTCTGCTTGGCCAGCATGGCGACGATGAGCTCGGTGCCGGCGCGCACGTGGCCCTGTAGGTTGGCGAGGCTGCGCCAGCCGTCGTAGAGGAGGACCACTGCGATGAGGCCGAGCACGAACAGGATCGTGCTGAGCGGCACGAACGGCTGGGCGATGGCGACCAGCGGGCCGCTGACTGCGAGGCTGAGCGCGACCTCGAGGGCGACGGTGAGGGCGCGGCGCGGCGCGGCGCCGAGGTCGGGGCCGTCGTCGGCGTGGGCCGGCACGACGATGCGCGCCAGGGTGCGCGCGACGGTCCGCAGGTGGCGCAGCACGCCGAGAAAGAACAGGGCGACGACCACCAGCGACAGCGTGACCCACACGACGTCGACGAAGGACGGCGGCAGGTGGAAGCGGTCGGCGAAGAACTTGACCACGTCCCAGTGGATCAGGCTCGAGCCCGCGGCGCTGGCGATGAGCAGCGCCGCGTCGACCACCAGCAGGATCACCGAGCGGCGCACCCGGCTCCACACCGTCACCGTGCGCGGCGACGTGCGGAGCTGCTCGATCCACGACTCGTAGAAGTCGACGAACGTCTGCACCCGGCCGGGCAACCACCGCTGCAGCGCGTCGGCCAGCCGCTCCGAGCGGCGCACCAGCCACGGCGTGCTGATCTGCGTCAGCAGCGACACGCCGACCACCACCGGGAACATGTTGGGCTCCAAGATCCCGGCGGCGATGGCGAAGGCGGCGATGATGAACGAGAACTCGCCGTTCTGGGCGCAGCCGAGGCCAGCGCGCACGGCGTTGGTGAGGCCGTTGCCGGTGAGGAACGCGCCGGTCGACACGCCGACGATCTTGCCGACCACGACCACGGCGGTCAGCGCGAGCACGAGCGGCCACTGGGTGACGATCTCGAGCGGGTCGGACTGCATGCCCACCGACACGAAGAACACCGCGCCGAAGATGTTGCGCAGCGGCTGCACCTGCGGCTCGAGCTTGTGGCCCTCGCCCGACTCCGACACCAGCATGCCGGCCACGAAGGCGCCGAGGGCGATCGAGTAGCCGGCGGCGGCGGCCAGCGAGGTCATGATGAAGCAGACGGCGACGCTGGCGACCAGCAGGGTCTCGGGCCGCTCGTGGGCGGCGGCGCGGCGGATGAAGCGCGGGATCACCAGCAGGCCGAGGGCCAGCAGGGCGAGCAAGAAGGCGATGAGCTGGCCCACGGACCAGGCGAAGTCGCCGGCCGACAGGCCGCTGCCGCCGGCGACCGCGGTCAGCAGCGCGAACACCAGGATCGTGAACATGTCGTCGAACACGAGGATCGCGAACGCGAGGTCGACGAAGTCCGCGCGCTGGCGGTGCTCCTCGAACGCCTTGGCGGCGATCATGGTCGACGAGCTCGAGATGCAGGCGGCGACGAACAGGCTGTCGATCCGGTCCCAGCCGAACAGGCGCGCGCAGCCGAAGCCGAGCGTCATCATCAGCGCGACCTCGAACAGCGCGGTGAGGCCGGCGGCGGGGCCGATGCGGGCGATCTTCCGCAGGTTGAACTCGAGGCCGATGCTGAACATCAGCATGATGACCCCGAACTCCGAGAGGTCGTGGGTCAGCAAGCCGGTGTCGCGGGCGACCTGGATGCCGGGCACGTAGGGGCCGATCAGCACGCCGGCGAGCACGTAACCGAGGACCGGCGGCTGGTTGAGCCGCTGCGACAGCATGCTGGTGACCGTCGCGGTCGCCAGGATGATGCTCAGATCCTGAATGTAATGGACGACGTCGCCGGCCATGAAAGGTGGCGAGGTATAGCGCCGCAAGCCCGGCGAGCGCGCCGCCCGGGGCAAGACGCGGAGCACCGCAGAGCACGGGCCGCCGCACGCGAGGCGGCCCAGCGGGCGCGCAGGCGGCGGACTTCGGGCCGATCTCGCGACGTGGTTGCCTCGCGGCGCAGGCCGCAGGCGCGACCTGCTGAGCCCGCCGGTGACATGGCGCCGTGGGGGCTCGCGCGAACGCGCGAAGGCGCGAGGAGGCTGGCTTTCGCGGGTGAAAGGCGTGGTCTAAAGTCGGCGACCATGACCTCGTCCGCTCGCGCTGTCGTCGTCGCTCTGTTACTCGCCTGTCAGCCCACGTCGCCGGGCGGCGCCACCGGGAGCACGACCGCGGAGACGATGACCGACCCCGTCACCGCGGGGCCGACCACCATGACCACCACCACCGTCGATCCGACGATCGATCCGACGATCGATCCGACGACGGGCCCGACGCTCACCACCACCAGCACCACCGAGCCGCCCGTGCCGGTGTGCGGCGACGGGATCGTGTCCGGCGACGAGGCGTGCGACGACGGCAACCAGGTCGACGACGACTGCTGCACCAACACCTGTACCAAGGGACAGGCCGAGCCGGGGCAGGTGTGTTGGACGGTGATCGTCGAGGGCACCAAGAACGGCGAGGACCTCGCCGGCGGGATCGCGGTGGACGCGGCCGGCGAGATCTACATCGCCGCCAGCGTGGTCGACATGGCGGCCGGGCCCGACGCGCTGATCCAAAAATTCGACCCCGGAGGGCTCAGCCAGTGGACGCAGCAGTACGACGGCGGAGTCAACGCCGCCGACTCGGCGATCCGGCTGGCGGCGGAGCCGAGCGGGTTCATGGTCGCGGTCGGCCGGCAGACGGTCGCGCAGGGGCAGCCGGGGCTGTTCTGGCTGAGCAAGTGTACGCCGACCGGACAGCTGGTGTGGCAGTTCACCGACGACGCGCCGATCGCCGGCGCGGCGGTGGCGATGGCCGGCGACGACCCGGTGGTGGCCGGTAACATCAAGCAGGCCCAAGACACCAACGGCTTCGTGCGCAAGTACGACGAGAACGGCGGCGAGCTGTGGTCGCGCGTCCACGTCGGCGAACATGGCGGGCTCGACAGCCTCAGCGGCGTGACGGTCGACGGCGCGGGCAACGTGTACGCGGTCGGGCGCGAGTCGACGGCCGCGCAGGGGTTCGACATCCTCGTGCTTCAGTACGGGCCCGATGGCGCGCCCGGGTGGACGGACGTCGTCGACGGGGGGACGGGCGGCAACGACTGGGCGCTCGACGTCGCGGTCGACCTCGACGGCGTGGTGTACGTCGCCGGCCGCGTCGAGACGGGCGGGGGCTTCGCCGACGCGTGGCTGCGCAAGTACGAGGCCACCGGGCAGGTGCTGTGGACCGACACCTTCGCGGGCGAGTTCGGCCAGAGCGACGACGCCACCGCGATCGCGGCGGTCGCGGGCGGGGGCTTCGTCGCGGCCGGCGGCACGGCCGTGGGCGAGGACGACGTGGACCTGTGGATCCGCCGCTACGACGCGGACGGCGAGGTGGTGTGGACCGACGTCGTCGCGGGCATGAACGGCGGGGTCGACGGGGCGACCGACGTGGCGTTCACGCCCGACGGCGGGGTGGTCGTGACCGGCACCGTGACGGTGGCGCCCGACCTCAACAGTGACGTATGGGTCCGCAAGTACGGGCCGTGAGGTCGCGCGGACCTGCGCGTGAGGACATGCCCGATCGGGCATGCCCTCACGGACATGTCAGGACTCGGCCGCGTCCTCGTCGATCGTCTCGAGCATGAGCGTCTCGGCGTCGAGGTCCTTGTTGTCGAGCTCGACCTCCTCGTCGACCGGCGTCTGCGCGGGCCAGCGGGGGTCGGGGACGATGAGGGGCCGCTCGGGGGCGGTGATGCGCTCCTCGGCCGAGGTGTCGCGCGGGCCGGTGTAGGCGTGGCTCCGCAGGTCGCGGCGGTCCATGGCGCGCTCGACCTCGTCCTGGACGGTGCCGCGGTCGCGCAGGTGCTCGCTGATCCACGCGTCGCGGCGCGACGGATGGTCGTCCTTGCGGGTGCTGCGGGGCTTGGCCTCGACGCTGTCGTCGGCGAAGCGCTCAGGCTCCGGCGCCGGGGCTGGCGGGCCGATCTGCAGCAGGTTGGTGACGTCGCGGACGCCGGCGATCTGGTACGCGATGTCCTCGATGAGGCGCTTGGTCGCGCGGCGCCGGACGTGGCCGCGCAGGAGCACCTCGCCGCGCTCGACCAGCAGCTCGACGTGGCTGGCGTCGATCTCGTCGTGGGCGGTGAGGATCACGTGCAGGTCGTCGCGGATCGACTCGTCGGAGCGACGGTAGCCGCGCGGGCCGCGTCCGCTGTGGTCCGGCGAGGCCAGCTCGGACTCGAGCTCCTCTCCGGTATAGTCGAGCTCGGCGTACTCCGACTCGTCGACGCGGGTGCCGTCGAGCGTGGCGTACGCGCCGTAGCCCTGATACGAGGCGTCGGCGAGGGGAACTCTGGATTCGGCGAATCCGCCGGGGAACCGCGGCCCCTGGCCGAAATCGCCGGTATGACGGAATCCGTCGTCGATTGGTTGTCTGCGCCGGGTCATCGGATTTCCTCCGCGCTCCAAGTCTTGTGCATGGTCAGGGCGCGGGCAAGCGGCGGCGCTCCCCGCGACGTCAGTCGGCCGGCAGCAGGACGACGTCGACGCGACGCTCGTAGGGCCAATCACTCGGGGCCTCGGGCGCAGCGCTGGCCTCGCCGGCGGAGCGGACGACGATGCTCTCCGGGTCGACGCCCTGCGTGGCGAGGAACTCGCTGACCGACTCGGCGCGCGACATGCCGACCTTGTCGCCGTACTCGTCGCGGCCCGCCGCAGTGTGGCCGCGCAGCTCGACCTTGCGCTCGCGCAGCGGGCCGATCGTGAGGCACTCGGCGACGCGCCGCAGCAGGATGTTGTCCTCGGGCTCCAGCGCGGCCGAGTCGAACTCGAAGTAGGCCTCGGGCGACAGCGGGATCCCGCAGGCAGTGGCGAGCGGGACGTCGATGAACACGCCCGTGATCTCGACCCGCTGCTCGCCCGCAGGCTCGGCCTCGGCAGCGGCCGCCGGCGGCAACGCCTCGCGCTCCTCGGCCTCGGCGATCAGCGCCTCGTCGACGCGCTCGGCGACGTCGCCAGGGTGCTCGACCGGGCGGTCGGCCGAGGTCTTGTGGCAGCCCGCAGCAGACGCGAGGGCAACACAGAGGGACACGTGGACGGCTCTCATGGCCCCGCAGGATTGGCGAGCGCGCGCCGCCGTCAAGCCCGGCGTGCTGAGGCGCGGCGACAGGACGCGCCCGCCCCGACCTGCGCCCGCTCGCCCGCTGCGGCTGCGCGTCGGGCGGCGGAGCGCGGGTGGCCTTGGGGGCATGTCCTTCGAGCCAGATGGCAGTCGTCCGCCCGCTGAGGTCACGTCGGGCGGCGGAGTTCGGATGGCTTTCGGGGCATGTCCTTCGAGGCATGCGAGCGCCGTCAATAGGCGACCCCGAGCGCGCCGGCCTGGCGGCGCAGGGTGTCGGTGACGGTCGAGTCGAAGCCGTCGCCGGCGCCGGCGGCCCGCTCGGCGTCGCGGAGGAAGGCGTCGCGCTGGGCCGAGAGCTCGCGGATCTGCTCGTTCAGGGCGGACCGCTGCTGGCGCATGTCGGCGACGTGCGCGGACTGCTGCGCGGGCGTCATGGTCTGCATGACGTCGGGCAGCTGATCGTTCGGGATGTCGGTCAGCGCCTGGCCGCCGTCGAGCGCGCCGAGCAGGTCCTCGCTGTTCATGCGCCCGATCTTGGCGCTGTAGCTCGCGGCCTCGGCGGCGGCGCTGGCGGTCATGGCCATGCGGTTGCCGAGCTTGACCTGGGCGCTGAGCTTGTCGCCGTGGCTGCCCCAGGTCAGCACGGTGGCCGAGAGCTGGTTGTTCAGCTCCTGCAGGCGGCCGTCGTAGGGGGTGGCGACCGCGACGACGCCGCCGTTCTGGGCGATCTGGCTGTACTCGCCGTTGGTGGCGGCGGCGATCGCCCGCCACGCGGTCTCGGCCTCGGGCGAGGCGCCGCACTGCACGGTGTTGACGAGGATCCCGCGCTGGGCGGCCCGCCTGGCCAGCTCGGCGGTGGTCGGCGAGTCCTGGTAATCGTCGTGCGGCGGGGCGTCGCCGACCAGGAAGACCAGCTTCAGGACCTTGTCGCCGTCGCTCCACTGCATGCGGTCGAGCGCGTCCTCGAGGCCGCGGCCGACGTGCTCGGCATGGTCACCGCCGCCGCCGACCTCGTAGCCGAGCAGCTCGGCGTAGACGGCGTCCATGTCGCTCGAGAAGTCGAACCGCTTCGTGACGTAATCGTCACCGACGTCGCGATAGGCGACGAGGCCGATCCGCAGCTCGGGCCGCGGCTCGCCGGAGGCGAGGCGGTTGGCGATCGCCCAGATCTTCTGCTTCGCGCCCTCGATGAGGCCCGACATGCTGCCGGTGGTGTCGAGGACGAACACCACGTCGATGCGGGGGCGACTGGCCGCGGGTGCCTGCACGGGCGACTGGACGTTCGCGGGGGCCGGCCTGACCTCGTGCGCCTGGACGACCTCGGCGGGGCTGCGGATCGTGGAATGAATGGCCAGAGCGAGGCAGCAGACGGCGATGGCGCTGGCGGCGAAGACTTCCATGGGGCGGTGACGCATGCCTGCACGCTACGCGCGAGGCGGGCAGCTCGCCGCAGGCGGGTGTGGGCTTTTACACAACCTTGACCGGAGCCCGGGCGGGCGCGCGAGCCCCAGACTTTCGCGCGGGCGGTGGAGCGTCGGCGTATCATCCGCGACGACTGCGATGTTCTGGTCGAAGCCCGGCAGGCGGCAGAAGAGCGCGATGGCCTCGGCGATCGGCCGGGAGCAGGAGCAGAGCGTGCGCCGGGTCAACGCGATCCGCTTCGCCGGCGCCAGCGGCCTGCTCGCGCTCTACACGGTGCTCGACCTGCTGCTGCATCAGGCGGAGTGGGGCGCGGGCGGGGTGTGGATCGTGGCCGGCTACTGGGCGGTGGCGGGCCTGCTGTTCGCCGCCGGCCGGCGCCTCGGCGCGCGCGGGTCGCTGCTCGGCGCGGCGATCGCAGCGGTCGACGTGCCGTTCATCTTCGTCCTGCTCTACAGCACGATGGGCACCGGCTCGGCGGCGGGCACGGCCGGGTTCGCGGTCGGGGTGTTCGCGCTGTTCATCATCCTGTCGGCGATCACGCTGCAGCGGCCGCTGGTGATCGCGTGCGCGGTGGTCGGCAGCGCGCTCGAGATCGTGCTGCAGGTGACCGCCGGCGTGACCGTCGGCGCGATGGTGGCGACGGTGCTGCTGCTGTCGCTGGTGGCGGCGACCTGCGCCTACTTGATGGGCCGGTTCCGCTTCCTGATCGAGACGACGGCGCGCGACCAGCTGCGCCTCGATCGCATGGGCCGCTACTTCTCGCCGGCGGTGGCCGAGCTGCTGAGCCAGGCCCGCGAGCAGCAGGCGCTCGGCGAGTCGCGCGAGCTGACGGTGCTGTTCAGCGACATCCGCGGGTTCACGAGCCTGGCCGAGTCGATGCCGAGCGAGGCGGTGGTCCGCCTGCTCAACGATTACCTGACCTGCATGGTCGACGTGATCTTCGCCGCCGGCGGGACGCTCGACAAGTTCATGGGCGACGGGATCATGGCGTACTTCGGCGCGCCCATCGAGCAGGCCGATCACGCCGACCGGGCGATGTGGTGCGCGCTGCACATGCAGGAGGCGCTGCAACGCTTCAACCGCAGCCGCGAGAGCGCGGGGGTGCCGGCGCTGAAGATCGGGGTCGGCCTGCACAGCGGACGCGTGATCGTCGGCGACATCGGCTCGCCGCGCCGCCGCGAGTACACCGCGATCGGCGACGTGGTCAACGTGGCGTCGCGGCTCGAGGCGCTGACGAAGCAACTGGCGAGCCCGATCGTGGTGTCGGAGACGACGCGCTCGCGGATCCGCGGACCGGTGAGCTTCGTGCAAGCGCCGGAGGTGCCGATCCGCGGCCGCAGCGGCCCCCTCACCGTGTTCCTGCCGGTGTTCGACGCGTCCGCCGGCGCGCGCGAGGGGATCTGGCTGCGCGACCACGAGAGCATCGAAGCGCTGGCCCAGGCCGCCGATTCGACGGCGATCGGCGAGACGATCCAGAGCGTGCGCGCGGGGGACTCGAACCCCTGGCTGGCGAAGAAATAGAGCGCGGCGACGACGGGCGCTAGGGCCCGCCCCGGGCCCCAGATCGTGCAACAGGAGCGCCGATTCGTTGGTATGGTGCCGACGATGCTCAAGCTCCGCAGGGCCTTGTTGTGCGCGACCGTCCTCGTCGTGGGATGCGGTGACGAGGCACCTCCGACGCCGGCGCCGGCGGTGCCCGAGGAGTTCGACGATCCGTTCGCGGACGAGGCGAAGGCCGGGGACGCGAAGGCGGAAGAGAAGGCCGAGGCGACCGCGGAGGCCAAGGCCGAGCCGGTGGTCGCGCAGGCCGTGGCCGCGGCGGCGCCGGTCGAGCCGGGCGTCGCGGGTCCGGGCGAGGCGAGCGCGGGGGCGCCGGTCGAGGCGGCGCCGGCGAGCGCGGTGGCGGAGACCAAGCCGGAGGCCAAAGCGGAGGGCGAGAAGGCAGCGACCGCGAAGAAGGTCAAGCCGACGAGCGAGGCGCAACCTGTCCCGAAGGACAAGTCACCGACGCCGGCGGCGCCCGAGCCACCTGTCCCTGCGGACAGCCCGGCGCCGACGCCCGCGGCCCCGCCGACGCCCGCGCCGGTGGCCACGCCGACGCCCGCGCCGGCCCCGGCGGCGCCGGCCCAGCCGGAGCAGAACCGCTTCGCGGGGACGTTCCGCTACGCGGGCGGGGAGGCGCAGCGGCAGCAATTGACCGACGCGATCGAGACGACCGTGTCGCAGCTGAACGCGCTGATCCGCGGCATCGGCCGCAAGCGGCTGACCGCGGCGAACCCGATCCGCGAGCAGATTTCGTTCGTGGTCGAGGGCACCAAGGTGACCGCGACCTTCGCGGCCGGGCGCACGATCTCGGGGACGCTCGGCGGTCCGGCGGTGGCGTGGACCGCCGACGACGGCTCACCGCTGACCGTCGCGTTCTCGATCGTCAAGGGTCGGCTGGTGATGGAGTTCAAGGCCGACGACGGCGGGCGGCGCAGCGTGTTCACGCTCGACGACTCGGGCGACAAGCTGACGATGAGCGTGACGATCACGTCGTCGCGGCTGGACAACCCGCTCAAGTACGCGCTGACCTACAAGCGCAAGTGAGCGCGCCTGCAGGTCCGGCGATCGCCCAGTCGATCGCCGCCCCCACGCGTCACGGCCGCGGCCCCGTCCGGTCGCACGGCGATCGCCGTGGCGAGGGCGCGGCGAGGTCGATAATTTGGCGCGCATGAACACGAAGGGACTGGCGTTCGCGCTCGGGGCATTCGTCGCGCTGGCGGGCTGGGAGGCGCGGGCCGGGCAATTGGTGGTGATGGACGAGACGTGGGTGCACGCGCCCGACCTGGCCGATTCGCACTACCGGGTGACGCCGATGATGGGAGTGCCGGACGACTGGACGAGCCCGGTCGACTGGACGCAGGGCTCGGTGTGGGTCCACCTCGAGGTGCTGACCAAGCCGACGGCGCAGGAGACGAAGTTTCAGGTGTGCTTCGAGGCCAACCCGACCTATGCGTGCACGCTGCAGTCGCCGACGTACACCGAGGTCGGGGTGTACGAGTGGGAGTCGACGTTCGCGCAGTTCTGGTCGCCGCCGAACGAGTTCGTCGACTGGAAGCAGGGCGTCAACAAGTTCGCGTGCATCCTCAAGGACACGATGAACGGCAAGCCGTCGGCCGACAACGTCGGGCCCGAGACCGCGGCGCTGTACATGCCGACCGAGGTCCGCATGGTCATCACATTGGTCGAGCCCGGCAGCACCTACGAGCCGCCGGCGCCGGTCGGCGAGGAGACGACGGGCGGCGAGGAGACGACGACCGGCGAGACGACGGACGCGCCAGGGACCAGCACGGACGACACGGGCGGCGAATCGACGACCGCCGAGGCGACGAGCACGGGGCTGCCTGCGACCACCGCGGAGACGAGCACCGGCGAGCCGGAGACGACCACGAGCACCGGCGGCGAGGCGCCGACGACCGGCGCGGGGACCACCGGCGACGCGGCGAGCACGAGCACGAGCGCAGGCGCGAGCGACGGCGCGAGCACGAGCGACGGCGCGCAGGACGGCAGCGAGGCCGGCTGCGGCTGCCGCGGGGGCGGCGAGGGCCCGGGCGGCGCGGGGCTGCTGCTCGCGGCGCTGGCGTGGCGGCGACGCCGGCGGTGAGGGCGAATGCCGCATGTCCGGAGGGACATGCCCCAAGGCCGGTGTCCGAAGGGACATGCGGCCGCGATTTCAGTGATGTGTCCGAAGGGACATGTGCGAGCGCTCGGTGCAACTGCGCGCGAGATGTCCCGAGGGACATCCGCTGCGCCGCGCTGATTCGTCAGCCCAGGGCGACGCGCAGGTTCTTGGGGCCGCGGACGGTCAGGTTGTCGAGCCAGGCCGGCTGCTCGCGCAGCTCCCAGCGCGGAAATTTCAATAAAGCCTCGAGGGCGAGGCGGGCCTCGAGGCGGCCGAGGGCGGCGCCGATGCAGTAGTGCGGGCCGGTCGAGAAGCCGAGGTGGCGGTTGTCGGCGCGAGCGATGTCGAAGCGGTCCGGCTCGGGGAACTGCGACTCGTCGCGGTTGGCGCCGGCGAACGACAGGAACAGGCGGTCGCCGGCCTTGACCTGCTGGCCGTGCCACTCGAAGTCGACGCGGGCGACCCGGCCCATGCGCGAGACGGGGCACTCGAAGCGCAGGACCTCTTCGATGGCGCTGGTCAAGAGGCCAGGTTCGTCGCGCAGCCGCTGCAGCTGATCGGGGAAGCGCAGCAGGGTGTAGACGGTGTTGGCGATCAGGTTGGTGGTGGTCTCGTGGCCGCCGAACAGCAGCGCGGTGCAGGTCGACAGCAGCTCCTGCTCGCTGAGCACCGAGCCCTGCTCCTCGGCGGCGGCGAGGGCCGAGAGCAGGTCCTGGCGCGGGGTCTGGCGCCGCTCGGTCAGCGCCTTGCGGAAATAATCCTCGAGCTCGAGGATCGCCGCGCGGGCGCTGGCGAGCAGCGCCTGGCTCATCACGGTGGCGCCGAAGAAGCCGGCGATCGCGTCGGAGCAGGCCTTGAGGCGGTGACGATCCTCGGGCGGCAGGCCGAGCATGTCGCCGATCACGAGCACCGGCAGCGGGCCCGCGAGCGCCTCCATCAGCTCGATTTCGCCCGGCTCGATCGCTCCCAGCAGCTCGTCCAGGATCTGCTGGATCCGCGGACGCCACGTCTCGATCAGCCGCGGCGTGAACGCCTGATTGAGCAGGCTGCGCAGGCGCGTGTGGTCCGGCGGGTCGCGCAGCAAGATCCAGTGCGCCAGGTTGCCCGTCACCGGCGCCACCCACTCGCGCACCTCGGGCGGCAGGCGCTTGGCCATCGCCTCGGCGCGGCTGGCCGACAGACGAGCGTCGCGGAAGCCGGCCGCGACGTCGGCGTAGCGCGTGACGATGAACGAGCCTGCGCCCTCGTTGCCGGCGAAGTACAGCGGGGCCTCGCGGCGCAGCCGCGCGAGCACGGGGTAGGGGTCGGCGCGGTTCTCGGGGGCGTACAGGCCGAGCGGATCGTGCATGACCTCCGAGGTTAGCGGAGTTCGCCACGCGCGGGCGGCGACGGGCCGCAGCGGCGGCGCCTTCGCCGAGCGTCGACTCGGACCTTCAGATCGGGCCGAGACAGTGTTCGGGTCCCGGTCGGACGGACAGCTCGCCCTCGGCGATCGCATACTCCTCGGCGCCGAAGGCGTCGTAGGCCAGGACTTCACCGGAGAAGCGGTGATGTGTGACGAGCTCGGAGGTGCCGACTTCCCACGTGAGGACCGAGGTCCCGAGCACGAGCCGCGCGTAATCGGGGGTGCCGAGGTACCTGTCGAGCAGCTGGACCTGGCGTAGATCGTCCTCGAGCCGCAGCTCGGCGGTGTCCCAGGTCGCGCCGCGATCGCGGGTGAAGAGCACCGTCCCGGCGTCGCCGACGATCACGCCGGTCGACCCTCGGGTCGCGTCCGGGTCCAGGCAGGGCCCGAAGTCGATCGACGTCAAGTCGGCCGTCGTGGCCAGCAGGACGGGCTCCCAGACGGCGCCGCCGTCGATCGAGCGCACGAGCGTCCCGCCGTCGCCGACAGCGACAGCGACCTGATCGTCGAGCACCGCGAGGTCGCGCAGCGGTCGAGTCGTGCCGCTGTCGAGGCGCTCCCAGCTCGTGCCTTCGTCCTGCGTCCGCAGAATCGCGCCAGAGTCCCCGACGAGCATGCCGAATCGCGGCCGCGGGCAGGCGAAGCGGACGGCGTGAAAGTCCTCTGCCGCGGGCTCGCCGACGGACGCCTGCCAGGTCTCGCCGAGATCCTCGGACCAGCGAATGGCGCCGCTCCGACCGACCGCGAACCAGCGCGTCGCGCTCGGTGACGTGGGAACGAAGATCCCGGACAGCGCGGCGCCGAGGTCGTCCGCGACCTCGACGAACTCCAGATGCGGCGACGCCGGGAGGGTCCGCTGCACGAACAGCGCGCCGTCGCTGCCGACGGCCAGCGGACCCCGCGCGAGGCGGATCCGCGGGTCCTGCGGCCCCGACTCCCAGAGACCGCAATTTCCGGCGTCACAGCCGACACCGGACCCGAGGGCCGACAGGACGGCGAGGGTCGCCGCGAGTGACCACCGGGTCGTCATGCTGGTCCGGCGCGCGGTGGGTCGCATCGACCGGGGAGCTTCTCACGGTCGGCCGCACACTCCAAGCAGCCCCGGGCGGGGGGCCATGGTCGACTGGCAAAAACGCGCCCGCCGGCGCGGAGGCGCCGGCGGGTCGGTGAATCGGTCTCGTCAGAGATGTCCCGAAGGACAGCTCACTGCGGGAAGATCTGCTGGCAGTAGCCGTCGACGCAGGGGCTGTCGGGCTCGCAGCAGTCGGCGTCGGACTCGCAGGCGTTGCCGGCCTCGGAGCACGGGCCCTTCTCGCCGCAGACCTTGAGCTCGCCCATCTGGACGCAATGACCCGAGCAGCAGTCGATGCCCGACTCGCACACCTTGTTGGGCTCCTCGATGCACGGGTCGGGGGCGAAGTAGGCGTTCTCGGACAGGGCGCAGTCCTCCTGGCCGCGGACGTAGAACGGCGGGTTGGAGGGATCGCCGCCGGCGTTCGGCGGATCGTTGATGGCGGTGATCCACAGCTGCTGGCGGTTGGCGCCGACCAGGGTGTTGCCGTAGTCGCGGCGGGACATGAAGACGACCCAGAAGTAACCGCCGGCGCGCAGCGGGGCGAAGGTCGGGTTGAAGCTCTTGTTGTCGGAGCTGGCCTTCTCGAGGATGACCTGGTCGTTGCCCTCGACGCCGACCAGGTACAGCTTGCCGTTGCCGGTCGAGCGCGAGCCCAGGGTCGGGCGGCCGAACACGATCCACTCGTTGCCGGGCGAGAAGTTCGGGTAGGCCGGACGACCGACGTCGTTGCCCTTGGGCACGATGATCTTCTGGTTGGTGACGGTGATGCCGTCGGGGTTGACGTCGGCGACCACCAGGTCGGCCTGGTTCTGGTCGAAGGTCCAGCCGCCGCCCGGGTAGCCGCAGGTGGCGGCGATCTTCTTGCCGTCGGGCGACCAGGCCGGCTCACCACAGCCGTTCTGCAGCACGTTGGGGTTGAGGATCGCCCCGTTCATGGTGTCGATCACGCGCAGCAGCGAGCTGACCGCGTTGGCCGGGTCGTTGGACTGCAGCAGCTTGGTGCCGTCGTGGTTGAAGGCGCTGAAGGTGCCGCCGAGGCCCGGGGTCGGCTGGATGTTGCCGTAGACGGCCGGCTCCTGCGACACGTCGATGGTGAAGGTCGGGAACGGCGAGCCGTTGTCGCGCACCGCGGCGACGGTGCGGCCGTCGCGGCTGACGGTGTGACAACCCCAGCAACCGCCGGGCTGGAAGAACTCGTTGGCCTGGGCCTCCTGGGGCTTGATGCTGAGCACGCGGCCGTTGGCGTTGCCGCCGCACTGGCCGGGCAGCTCCCAGTAGTAGACGCGGCCCGGGAGGCGCGCCTGGGCCATGCGCCAGGTCTGGTTGACCGACTCGTAGAGGTTGCCGCCGCTCTTGCGCTGCAGCGTGAAGGAGATCGGGTCGCTCTGGGCGCCCTGACCCGACTCGCTGATGGCGATCCACTCGGCGGCGTCGATGAGGTGGCGAGCCGGGGTGTTGGTGGTGAAGTAGATGGTGTAGTCGTAGAACTGCTCGCTGATGTGCAGCTTGTACTGGTCGCCGTTCTGCACGTTGTTCCACTGGACGACGGGCGCGGCGACCTTGAGCGGGAAGACCGTCTCGTTGTACGGGTAGACGATCGTCATCGACGGGTCGGGCCCGACGGGGTTGCCCCACCCGGGCTCGAGGCCGCCGGGGTCGAGCTTCTTGATGATCTTGACCGACACCGAGGTCTCGGCCTGGGCGGCCTGGTAGGTGGCCTTGAGGGTGCCCGTGCCGCCGAGGGTGCCCGTGGGCACGAATTCGGCGTTGAGCTGGATCTCGCCGATCTCGGGCTTGTTGTAGCTCCACGCGACGTCGCCGGTGACGTCGACGCCGTTGTAAGTGGCGGTGTAGGGCTGAGTGACGATCGCGCCGTCGATGATCTCGAGGGTGACGTCCTTGGGGTTGATGTCGAGGGCGCCGTCGCCGGTGTCGGTGCCGGTGTTGGTCTGGGTCGCGGTGGTGTCGGTGACGGTGCCGTCGGTGCTGTCGGTGCCGGGCGAGGTCTCGGTGCCCACGGTGTCGGGCGCAGTCTCGGTGCCGGTGGCGGTGTCGGTGCCGAGAGTGGTGGTCGAGGTGGGCGGGCTGTCAGTGGTGGGGCCGGCGGTGGTGGGGCCGGTGGCTGACGGATCGGTGGCGGTGCTGGTAGGTCCGGCGGTGGTGCCGGGGCCCGAGTCGGTGACGTTGCCGCTCGAGTCGCCGCAGGCGACCACCGGGAGACACAGCAGGAGCGACAGACGAGGTACGACGGTCCGTAACGAATGCATGCCGCTCAAGAGACGCGGATGCCGGCCGGCCGTCAAGCGATGTCGGCTGTTGTTGGGGGCAGGGTGCCGGGTTCGGCTCCGAAACCGCCCGCACGCGCGCGCGACGGCGCGACAGCCGACATTGCTGACGAGCGGATCCCCCTGCATTCGACCGTGCGTCCCCTCGATCGCGGGGCGGGCGCGAAATCATCATACGTCCCGAAGGACATGTCGTCGCGGGAGAAAGCGCGGCCGCCGGCGCGGAGGCGCGCCGGCGGCCGTCGTGGCGTGATATGTCCCGAAGGACATATCATGTCACTGCGGGAAGACCTGCTGGCAGTAGCCGTCGATGCACGGAGTGCCGGGCTCGCAGCAGTCGGCGTCGGACTCGCAGGCGTTGCCGGCCTCGGAGCACGGGCCCTTCTCGCCGCAGACCTTGAGCTCGCCCATCTGGATGCAATGGCCCGAGCAGCAGTCGATGCCCGACTCGCACACCTTGTTCGGCTCCTCGATGCACGGATCGGGGGCGAAGTAGGCGTTCTCGGACAGGGCGCAGTCCTCCTGGCCGCGGACGTAGAACGGCGGGTTGGAGGGATCGCCGCCGGCGTTCGGCGGATCGTTGATGGCGGTGATCCACAGCTGCTGGCGGTTGGCGCCGACGAGGGTGTTGCCGTAGTCGCGGCGGGACATGAAGACGACCCAGAAGTAGCCGCCGGCGCGCAGGGGGGCGAAGGTCGGGTTGAAGCTCTTGTTGTCGGAGCTGGCCTTCTCGAGGGTGACGAGGTCGTTGCCCTCGGTGCCGACGAGGAACAGCTTGCCGCTGCCGGTCGAGCGCGAGCCCTGGGTCGGGCGGCCGAACACGATCCACTCGTTGCCGGGCGAGAAGTTCGGGTAGGCCGGGCGACCGGCCTCGCCGCCCTTGGGGACGATGACCTTCTGGTTGGAGACGGTGATGCCGTCGGGGTTGACGTCGGCGACGACGAGGTTGGCCTGGTTGGCGTCGAAGGTCCAGCCGGCGTCCTCGTAGCCGCAGGTGGCGGCGATCTTGAGGCCGTCGGGCGACCAGGCCGGCTCGCCGCAGCCGGGCTGCAGCACGTTGGGGTTGAGGATCGAGCCGTTCATGGCGTCGATCACCCGCAGCACCGAGTTGATGGCGTCGATCGGGTCGTTGGACTGCAGCAGCTTGGTGCCGTCGTGGTTGAAGGCGCTGAAGGTGCCGCCGAGGCCGGGGCTGGGCTGAATGTTGCCGTAGACGCTCGGCTCCTGCGACACGTCGATGGTGAAGGTCGGGAACGGGATGTTGCCGTTGTCGGCGACCGCGGCGACGGTGCGGCCGTCGCGGCTGACGGTGTGACAGCCCCAGCAGAAGCCGGGCTGGAAGAACTCGTTGGCCTGGGCCTCCTGGGGCTTGATGCTGAGGACGCGGCCGTTGGCGTTGCCGCCGCACTGGCCCGGCAGCTCCCAGTAGTAGACGCGGCCGGGCAGGCGCGCCTGGGCCATGCGCCAGGTCTGCTTGACCGACTCGTAGACGTTGTTGCCGCTCTTGCGCTGCAGCTCGAAGCTGATCGGGTCGCTCTGGGCGCCCTGACCCGACTCGCTGAGGGCGATCCACTCGGCGGCGTCGATGAGGTGGCGAGCCGGGGTGTTGGTGGTGAAGTAGATGGTGTAGTCGTAGAACTGCTCGCTGATGTGCAGCTTGTACTGGTCGCCGTTCTGCACGTTGTTCCACTGGACGACGGGCGCGGCGACCTTGAGCGGGAAGACCGTCTCGTTGTACGGGTAGACGATCGTCATCGACGGGTCGGGCCCGACGGGGTTGCCCCACCCGGGCTCGAGGCCGCCGGGGTCGAGCTTCTTGATGATCTTGACGGAGACGGAGGTCTCGGCCTGGGCGGCCTGGTAGGTGGCCTTGAGGGTGCCGGTGCCGCCGAGGGTGCCCGTGGGCACGAACTCGGCGTTGAGCTGGATCTCGCCGATCTCGGGCTTGTTGTAGCTCCACGCGACGTCGCCGGTGACGTCGACGCCGTTGTAAGTGGCGGTGTAGGGCTGAGTGACGATCGCGCCGTCGATGATCTCGAGGGTGACGTCCTTGGGGTTGATGTCGAGGGCGCCGTCGCCGGTGTCGGTGCCGGTGTTGGTCTGGGTCGCGGTGGTGTCGGTGACGGTGCCGTCGGTGCTGTCGGTGCCGGGCGAGGTCTCGGTGCCCACGGTGTCGGGCGCAGTCTCGGTGCCGGTGGCGGTGTCGGTGCCGAGAGTGGTGGTCGAGGTGGGCGGGCTGTCAGTGGTGGGGCCGGCGGTGGTGGGGCCGGTGGCTGACGGATCGGTGGCGGTGCTGGTAGGTCCGGCGGTGGTGCCGGGGCCCGAGTCGGTGACGTTGCCGCTCGAGTCGCCGCAGGCGACCACCGGGAGACACAGCAGGAGCGACAGACGAGGTACGACGGTCCGTAATGAATGCATGTCGCCCAAGAGACGCGGGCGTGCGCCGCTCGTCAAGGGGGCTTGCGGCTGACGGGCGATGCAGGACACGTGTACGCGCGACGGACGATATTGATAGAGTGTGCAGCGAGAGGATCTACCCATGCGACTGGCCCCCATCATCCCCGTGTTGCTGCTGTGTGTCGTCGGTTGTGACAAGTCGAGCACCGCGAGCGCGCCGCCGCCGTCGTCCGCGGTCACCGAGTTCCATGTGTCGATCTTCAACGCCTGCGGCAACGACGTCACCGTCGAGGTCGGTGCCGCGGCGGGCAGCGGGCGCAAGGTCCTCCTGCTCAACGCTGCGCGCGAGACGATCACCGGCGGCGCGGAACAGCTCTTCCTGCTCGGCAAGGACGGCGAGCTGCTGGCGACGTACCAGCCGATCCAGGGCAAGCAGAAGGCCCAGGTGACGAGCGACTGCACGGCGATCGAGCGCGTCGACTGAAGGCCGCCGCACCTTGTGGGCCGCACGGGGCGCGGATATGCTCGCGGGCATGCTCCGCCCGTCGCTCGTCCTCGCCGCAGTGCTCGCCGTGTCCGCCTGCTCCACCGCGCCGGCCGGCGCGCTCGAGGTCCAGACCGCGTCGCGCTCGGAGAAGCTGCCGGCCGCTCGCCTGGCCGAGCTGCCGCAGACGGAGGTCGCGGTCGGGGACAAGCGCTACGCCGGCCCGCGCCTGCGCGAGGCGCTGCTGGCGGCAGGCGTGCCGGCCGGGGTCGACGTCGAGGTGGTCGCCGCCGACGGCTACAAGCAGACGGTGAACGCGGCCACGGTGGGGCGCGACGACGTGATCGTCGCCCTCGGGCTGCCGCCCGGCGAGGGGCCGCTGCGGCTGGTGGTGCCCGACTCGCCGGGGCTGTCGGTCCGGCAGGTGATCGCGCTGCGGGCGGCGCCGGCGGCGGCACCCTGAGCGAAGAGACATGTTTCAAGGGACAGGGGCGAAGGGACATGGTTGAAGAGACACGTGTGCTGCCGGCCGAGTGGGCGCCGCAGGCCGGGGTGATGCTGACGTGGCCGCACGCGGACAGCGACTGGGGCCCGACGCTGCGCCAGGTCGAGCCGGTGTTCGTCGAGATCGCGCGGCAGATCGCGCTGCGCGAGGTGGCGGTGATCGCGTGCCACGACGCGGCGCTGGCCGCCCACGTGCGCGAGTTGCTGCGCCGCGCCGGGGTCGACGACGCGCGCGCGCTGCTGCACGCGGCGCCCAGCGACGACACCTGGGCCCGCGACCACGGGCCGCTGACCGTGATGGTCGACGGGGCGCCGCGGGTCCTCGACTTCGTGTTCAACGGCTGGGGCGGCAAGTTCGCGGCGAGCCGGGACGACGTGATCCCGCAGCGCCTGCACGCGCTCGGGGCCTTCGCCGCCGCGCCGCTCGAGATCGTGCCGCTGGTGCTCGAGGGCGGCAGCGTCGAGTCGGACGGCGAGGGCACGATCCTCACGACCGAGCGCTGCCTGCTGTCCGACCACCGCAGCGGGCTCGACGCGCCGGCGATCGAGGCGGCGCTGCGCCGCCACCTCGGCGCGAATCGGGTGCTGTGGCTGCGCCGCGGCTGGCTCGAGGGCGACGACACCGACGGCCACATCGACACCCTGGCCCGCTTCTGCGACGCCCGCACGATCGCGTACCAGAGCTGCACCGACACCGCCGACTCGCACTGGGAGGAGCTGCAGGCGATGGCCGCCGAGCTGGCCGCGCTGCGCACCCTGAGCGGCGAACCCTACGAGCTGGTGCCGCTGCCGTGGCCGCGCCCGCGCTTCGGCCCCGGCGGGCGCCGCTTGCCCGCGACCTACGCCAACTTCCTGGTGATCGACGGCGCGGTGCTGGTGCCCACGTATGACGACCCGGCCGACACAGAGGCGCTGTCGCGCCTCGCCGGGGTATTTCCGGGACGCGAGGTGGTCGGCGTCGACTGCCTGCAGCTCATCGAGCAGGGCGGCAGCCTGCACTGCCTGACCATGCAACTGCCGCGGCCGCTGTGCCTCGGCCCCGGCACCGCCGGTTGATGTCCTGAAGGACAGGTCGCAGGGCGTCGCGGTAGTCCGGCGGTCGACTGCGCGCGGCCCCGCGGAGCCCCGTCGGACGCGTCGACGGGCGTCGTTTGCCGCGGGCGCGGTTGCACCGATCGACGAGGGTGCTAAGGAGGGCGGCCGTCGCGTCGCTGACACCGACGGCCCAAGGGAGGACGAGATGTCGACGGACGATCGCAACGAGAAGGATGAGGCGCCGCGTGGCCCCGGCAATTGCCCCGACTTGACGACCAATCAGGGGGTCGCCGTCGGCGACGACAACAACTCGCTGAAGGGCGGCGTGCGCGGCCCGACGCTGCTCGAAGACTTCATCCTGCGCGAGAAGATCACCCACTTCGATCACGAGCGGATCCCCGAGCGGGTGGTCCACGCCCGCGGCGAAGGAGCCCACGGCTACTTCGAGGTGACGAACTCGCTGAAGAAGCTGACGACCGCCAAGTTCCTGCGCAAGGTCGGGCAGAAGACGAAGGTGTTCGTCCGCTTCTCGACGGTGGCCGGCTCGCGCGGCTCGACCGACCTGGCCCGCGACGTGCGCGGCTTCGCGGTCAAGTTCTACACCGAGGACGGCATCTTCGACCTCGTCGGCAACAACATCCCGGTCTTCTTCATTCAGGACGCGATCAAGTTCCCCGACGTCATCCACGCGGTGAAGCCGGAGCAGGACAACGAGATCCCGCAGGCGGCGTCGGCCCACGACACGTTCTGGGACTTCGTGTCGCTGACCCCCGAGAGCGCCCACATGTTGCTGTGGGTGATGTCGGATCGGGCGATCCCCCGCAGCCTGCGCATGATCGAGGGCTTCGGCGTCAACACGTTCCGCCTGCTCGACGAGGACGGCAAGGCCCACTTCGTCAAGTTCCACTGGAAGCCGAAGCTCGGCCTCCACTCGGTGGTGTGGGACGAGGCGCAGAAGATCGGCGGCAAGAACCCCGACTACCACCGCCTCGACCTGTGGCAGGCGATCGAGCGCGGCCAGTACCCCGAGTGGGAATTCGCCGTCCAGACCATCCCCGAAGGCGAGGAGGGCCAGTTCCCGTTCGACGTGCTCGACCCGACCAAGGTGTGGCCGGAGCAGCTGGTGCCGCTGCAGAAGGTCGGCCGCATGGTGCTCGACCGCAACCCCGACAACTTCTTCGCCGAGACCGAGCAGGTCGCGTTCTGCCCGTCGCACCTGGTGCCGGGCATCGACTTCTCCGAGGACCCGCTGCTGCAGGGCCGGCTGTTCTCGTACCTCGACACCCAGCTGAGCCGCCTCGGCAGCCCGAACTTCCACGAGCTGCCGATCAACCGCCCGGACAACGCGATCGTCAACAACCAGCGCGACGGGCACATGCGCCACATGGTCAACAAGGGGCCGGTCGCCTACTCGCCGAACTCGCTGGCGAAGGGCTGCCCGTTCCACGCCGGTGCCAAGGGCTTCAACACCCACCCGGCGAAGGTGGAGGGCAAGAAGGTCCGCGAGCGCAGCCCGCGGTTCGGCGACCACTTCGGCCAGGCCGAGCTGTTCTGGCGCAACCAGTCGGAGCCGGAGAAGCAGCACATCGTCGACGCGTTCAGCTTCGAGCTCAGCATGGTCAACACCGTGGCGATCCGGAAGCGGATGGTCGACGTGCTGACCCAGGTCGACGTGCAGCTGGCCGAGCGCGTGGCCGTCAACCTCGGCCTCACCGTCGACGACCCCGCGTCGGCGATGAAGCGCCTCAAGGCCGAGTGGGCCAAGTACGGCGTGACGTCGCCGCCGGGCCTGCGCCAGGACTACGACAAGGTCAAGGCGCCCGAGCTCAGCATGGCCAATACCGTCAAGGACACCGTCCAGACCCGCCAGATCGCGGTGCTGGTGGCCGACGGGGTCGACGGCGCGCAGGTCGACGCGATCAAGGCGGCGCTCACCGCCGGCGGCGCGCTCGTCGAGGTGATCGCGCCGTCGATGGCCCCGGTCAAGCGCAGCGACGGCAAGCAGCTCGCGCCGCAGAAGTCGCTCAAGACCGCGGCGTCGGTGTTCTACGACGCGGTCTACGTGCCCGGCGGAGCCGACAGCGCGGCGGCGCTGAAGAAGGAGGGCGTGGCGCTCCACTTCGTCGCCGAGGCGTTCGCCCACTACAAGCCGCTCGCGGCCACCGGCGACGGCCTCGACGTGCTGCTCGCCAGCGGGATCGTGCCGCCCGGCGGGTCGGAGAGCGACCTGCTCAAAGAGCCAGGTGTGGTCGGCTCGCGCAAGCCGGCCGACGCGCAGCAGGTGGCGCAGCAGTTCGTCAAGGCGATCGCGGCCCACCGCTTCTTCGACCGCAAGAACGTCGGGCGCGTGCCGGCGTGATCGCCCGGCGGACGAGCGCGGCCGCGCTGCGGCTCGCGCTCGCCCGCGTGCCTCCGCGCGCGGAGGCGTCACGAGCCGCTGCGGCGATTGCTCGCAGCGCCCGTGGAACCGCGTGAAACGGCGATTTATCGCGGCCCGGGGCAGGGCGTCGGCTTGCCGGCGCTCGCCGTCCGAGACGCGGGCATAATCCGCCGGCGTATGAACGTCCCCGTCCTGACCTCGCGGATCGACTCGGTCACGGTGTATCGCCAGGGCGCGCTGGTCTGTCGCTCGGCGATCTTGCTGGCGGCGCAGCCGGTGCCGCCGCAGGTCAAGCTGCTCGGGTTGCCGCTCAGCCTCGACGACGGCTCGGTGCGGGTGCGCGTCGAGGGCGAGGGCGGCGAGCTGCCGGTGGCGATGGATCTGCGGATCGCGCTCGACCTGGCGGTGCCCGACCCGGCCCTTCCGCCGCCCGACGACGCCGAGCTCAAGCAAGCCCGCCGCGAGGTCCGCTCGCTGGCCGACCGCCGCGCCCACCTCGAGGCCCAGCGGGCCCGCATCGAGCGGCTGCAGGTGTACGAGCGCCCGGCCAACAAGCGCGGGCAACCGCCGCTGCAGTCGCCGACGAGCGCGAGGTTGGCGCTGATCGAGTTCCAGCAGCAGCAGATCGCGGCGCTCGACGTGCAACTGCAACAGCTCCGCAGCGAGCAGCGCCAGGCCGAGGAGCGTCGCGAGCACCTCGAGGCCCGACGCAAGGCGGCCTCGAAGGCGCGCCAGGCCAAGCCGCACGAGCTGCGCAAGGCGGCGCTCATCAGCCTGCGCGCGCACGAGGTGCCGCTGACGCCGGTGCGCCTGATCTTCGAGTACATGGTGCCCGGCGCCCGCTGGGCCCCGGCCTACGCGGTGAGCCTGACCCGCGACATGGCCCGGGCGACCGTGGCGGTGCGCGCGGTGGTGGCCCAGGACACCGGCGAGGACTGGACCGGCGTGCGCCTCACTCTGGCGACCGCGGACGCCCAGCGATGGGTCGAGCTGCCGGAGATGCAGGCGCTGCGGATCGGTCGCCGGCAACCTCCCGTGCAGCGCCGCGGCTGGCGAGCGCCGCCGGCCGGCGCGGGCGAGCTGTACGCCGACTACGATCGCTTCCTCGCCGGCGGCGGGCCGCGGCAGCGCAAGCCGACGCCCGAGCCGGCCCCGAGCGACGAGTGGACCGACTACGAGGCTTCGGGCGAGATCGACGGCGCGGCCGCCGACATGCCGCGGGCGGTGACGCAGAGCGGGACGGTGAGCCCGAGGGAGTCGGAGGTGCTCCTGTCGTTGCGGCAGCAGCTCGAGCAGGCGCGCAGCCAGGCGCCGCCGCCAGGGGGCCCGCAGCCGGAGAGGCTCGGCGCCGCGCGACCGACGGCGCCGCCGATGCGCTCGGCCCCGCCGCCCGCGCCGCCGCCGCCGCCGTCGGCCGCAGCGCCGCAGGCCATGACCTTCGCGGCCGAGCGCAAGAGCAGCGGCTTCGGCGGGGCGCTGGCGGGCGCGGTCGGCAGCCTGTTCGGCGGGCCCGAGGGCGGGGGAGGCGGGGCGCCGCGCGGCGGTCTGGCCCACCCCGAGGCGGAGCCCGAGCACGAGGCGGCGCCGGAGCAGCTGGCCTACGGCGACCTGCGCATGCCTGGCCCCGAGGCCAGCCGGCGCGGCGTGCTGACGCTGTCGCACCGGCGCGAGCGCTACCTCGAGATGTTGTGGGTGCGCGAGGTGACGCGCGAGATCGACGTCGTCTCGCTGATCGACGGCGCGGTGACGCGGGCGCAGCAGGCGGGCGGCCGCGGGCTGCCGCCGCGCCACCGGTTCGCCGAGTCGTGGTTCGGCTTCGACTACGTGTACGCCGCCGAGACGCCGATCGACATCCCGTCCGACGGCGACTACCACTCGATCCCGCTGCTCAAGCAGCAGACGCCGATCCAGCTCGGCTACGTGGTGGTGCCGCGCGAGAGCACCGACGTGTACCGCTTCGTCAAGCTGAAGAACCCGCTCGACGCGCCGCTGCTGCCTGGCCCGGCGGACATCTACGTCGGCGGCGACTACTTGCTGTCGGCCGACCTCAAGGTCGCCCCGCCGCGCGGCGAGGTGCAGATCGGCCTCGGCGTCGAGCAGGCGATCAAGGTCTCGCGCAACACCCACTACAAGGAAGAGGCGGCCGGCCTGATGGGCGGCTCGCTGTCGCTGCGCCACGACATCGAGGTCGAGGTCGCCAACCGCTCGGCGCGGCCGGTCGACGTCGAGGTGCAGGAGCGGCTGCCGAGCCTGCGCGAGCGCGAGGACGAGATCCAGGTCGACGTCGGCGCGGTCGAGCCGGCCTGGGCGCCGTTCGAGCCCGAGCACTACGAGCTCAAGGGCGGCTACCGCTGGCGCGTGCAGGTGCCGGCCGGCCAGCAGAAGAAGCTCAGCGCGACCTACGTGGTCCGGATCTCCGCGAAGAAGGAACTGGTCGGCGGCAACCGCCGGGAGTGAGTCATGTCCGAGCCCACCGTCATCGACAAGCACGAGCCCGCCATCCCGTCGATCGCCCCGGTCGAGTTCAAGGCCCCGATCGTCGAGGTCACCGTCCTCGAGGACCGCGCCCACGTCGTCCGCCGCGCCTCGCTCGAGCTGCGGGCCGGCCTCACGCGCCTGCGGATCGCCGGCGTCGCCCCGGTCATGGCCGACAAGACCCTGTGCGCGGCGATCGTCCCGCACGGCCAGAAGGCCGGCGACGGCGCGCGCGAGCGCGTCAGCGACGTGCGGGTCCGCCGCTCGAAGCTGGTGCTCGGCGACGACAAGCCCGAGCGCGCGCGCGAGCTGCAGCGCGAGCGTGAGCGCCTGTCCCAAAGGCTAGCCGAGCTGCAGGCCGCGCGCGAGCTGGCGCAGCGCCACGAGACCGCGCTGTCCGGGGTCGGCGAGGTCACCATCCAGGACATCGGCGTCGACGTCTGCTACGGCCAGGACGAGCCGGCGAAGTGGGCCGAGGCGCTCGAGCGGGTGGCCGCGCGCGAGGGTGAGGCCCGGCAGAAGCGGCAGGGGCTCGACTTCGAGATCACCGAGGTCGAGCACGAGATCAAGCGGCTGAACCAGCGCATCGGCGCGACCTCGCAGGTCAGCGACGCGATAGCGGCCGAGGTCGTGGTCGAGGTGTGGGTCGGGGCCGCCGGCGTCTACGGCGTGCAGGTCGACTACGTGGTGCCGGGCGCGTGCTGGCGGCCGTATCACCGCGCGCAGCTGGTCGAGCTGGTCAAGGGCGCCGACCCGGTGCTGCACTTCAGCAGCGAGGGCTGCGTGTGGCAGAACACCGGCGAGGACTGGAGCGACGTCCAGCTGATCTTCTCGACCGAGCGGCCGTCGCTCGGCACCGAGCCGCCGCAGCTCGGCAGCGACGTGCTGTTCGTCCAGCGCAAGAGCGAGGTCATCGTTGTCGAGGCGCGCGAGCAGGAGGTGCAGACCACCGGGCTCGGCGCGGCGCCGAAGCAGCGCTCGCAGGACCTGCCCGGCATCGACGACGGCGGCGAGGTGCTGACCCTGCGCGCGGCGGCCCGCGCCAGCGTGCCGAGCGACGGCCGGCCGTACCGCGTGCCGCTGATGAGCGGCACGCTCAAGACCACCAGCGAGCACGTGCTGATGGCTGAGCTCGCCGAAGCGGTGGTCTTGAAGACCACCCACGTCAACGACCGCCTGCATCAACCCATCCTCGCCGGCCCGGTCGACCTGATCAAAAACGGCGGGTTCGTCGGTCGCACCAGCGTGCTGTTCATCGCGCCGCACGAGAACTTCGCCATCGGCTGGGGTCCGGACGGGGCCGTGCGGGTGCAGCGGACGGTGACGCAGGCGCGCGAGGAGCGGGCGATGCTGTCGGGCTGGACGTCGCAGATCCACAAGATCGAGGTCAAGCTCAGCAACCTCGGCCCCGAGCCGCGCACGGTGCAGGTCAGCGAAAGGGTGCCGGTGTCGGAGCTCGAGAAGGTGAAGATCGAGGTCGACGCGGCGACGACCAGCGATCGGGCGCGACCCGACAGCAACGGGATGGTGCGCTGGAAGGTCGAACTGCCGGGTTACGGGCGCGCAAGCCTCAGCCTCGGCTACGTCGTCCGCAAGCACGGCGACGTCGTCGGCATCTGAGACCTCCGCGACGTCGGACCGCGGGTGTAGGTCCGGGAGGTGCGTAGCGCCCAGCGCGCCTGCAGTCACCTGTTCTTGCAGACAGGTGGTCGCGGTGGAGCCGCCGATGCGTCACACGGACGTCGCCTGTTCCAAGGGCCCGGCGTCCGGTTTTCCCATTGCGCAGGGGTGTAAACCCGGAGGCTCGAGACCGCGCGTGGACTCACTTTTACTGGACGGCGGCGCGAGACCCTTCTTATGCTGGCTACGGCGCTCCAGGGCCGTGTCGTGGGCGGCCCCCGTCGGGTCTGCCTCGACTTTGTTCCCCCCGATTGAAGGTTCAAACATCATGCGTTTCGTCCGTCTGCCGAAGTCTCAACCCCTCTGCCGGAGTCTCAAGGTCGTGACGGCCCTTACGGCGGCGCTGATGCCGTCGCTCGCGGACGCGGCCCCGTGGGCCCTCGACCCGCAGGTGCAGCTCCCGGACTCCGGCCTGGTGACGCAGAAGCTCGAGCTGGTCGACGTCAACAACGACGGCTTCGTCGACATCGCGTTCGCCAACAGCTCCGGCGCCGAGTTCGGCAACGATCAGAACGCGCAGCTCAACCAGCTGCTGATCAGCGACGGCGGGGCCGGCTTCACCGAGCAGGGCGGGGTGTTCGAGGACCCGGACAACGCCTACGTGATCAAGGCCGGCGACCTCGACAACGACGGCGACGCCGACCTCGTGGTCGGCGTCAACTTCCAGGGCCAGAGCTACGCCCTCATCAACGAGGGCAACGGCGAGTTCACGCGCCAGGACATCGCCGCGAGCGCCAACAAGAGCACCGGCGACCTCGAGCTGGGCGACGTCGACGGGGACGGCGACCTCGACATCGTCGCCACCGACTGGGGTAACAGCAAGCCGTTCGGCGACCCGGTCGACCAGGGCGCCTCGCTGCACCTGTGGCTCGGCAACGGCGACGGCACCTTCGACAACGGCGACACCAACCTGCCGATGGGCATGGCCACCTGGGCCGCCTACTCGTTCGACATCGAGCTCGTCGACCTCGACAACGACTACGCGCTCGACGTGCTGGTCTCGAGCCGCGGCGTCGGCTTCGGCTTCGGCCTGCAGAACGACGGCACCGGCATCTTTACCAAGCTGACGGTGCCGGCGCTCGAGGTCAACATCGCCAAGCAGGTCAACGCCGCGTTCACGCCGACCGACCTCAACGGCGACGGCTGGATCGACGTCATCACGCTGCAGGACGGCGTCGGTCAGGGCGGCAACTGCGTCGAGATCATGGGCGTGCAGTACTGCGCCAAGCGCAACTCGATCCTGATCAACAACGGGACGGGCAACTACGCCACCGACAACCCGGGCGGCTTCTGGGCGATCGTCAACAACCCGGCCAAGCTCGACTTCGACGCCGCGACCCTCGACTTCAACAACGACGGGCGCCCCGACTTCGTGGCCACCGGCGTGCGCCTGGGCCCGAACGACAAGAACTCGCGCCTGTTCCTCAACAAGAACGGCATGACTGTCGAGCCGGCGTCGGTCCCGCTCGACGCGGCGTTCCCGATCGTGCCCGAGCTGGCGCAGACGTTCGGCCTGCAGTTCGCCGACTTCAACCACGACCGGCGCGAGGACGTCGCGCTGGCCTCGCGCGACGCGGCGCTGCCGAACTTCGTGCTGTTCGGCCGCGAGGACCCGACCGACGGCGTCGCGGTCGACACCCGGGAGCCGCGGATCTACGACGACGGCTTCGCCGCCAAGCTCGGCACCCTGCTGTTCTTCGGTCAGGACGCCGGCATCGAGGCGCGCGTCGACGACTACAAGACGCCGGTCCGCTGGCACGACTTCATGATCGACACCAACCTCGCCGGGCTCAACCTGACCGGCGACGGCGCGACGCTGACGGCGCACAACCGCCGCCTGCCGTACATGGAGTTCGCGCTCGGCCTCGCCGACCCGCAAGAGCTGGTCACGATGGCCGACGACGACCCGAAGAAGTTCATCGCCCCGTCGATCTGGTTCGGTGAGGCGCTGTGGCGCGTGAACTTCGTCGTGCCCTACGCCGGCAGCAAGACCGACACGCTGACCTGGCAGTACTGCGCGATCGATGCCGCCGAGAATCGGGTCTGTGTCGGTCCGTTCTCGGTCGAGCTGCAGGTCGACCCGGAGGACTGCGGCGACGGCGTGGTGCAGGAGTGGGAGACCTGCGACTCCGACTCGGAGACCTGCATCCTGTGCGAGGAGACCTGCGGCAACGGGACGTGCGACGACAACGAGACGCCCATCAACTGCCCGGACGACTGCGGCCCGAACCCGTGCGACAACGACGGCGCCTGCGAGCCGCCGGAGAACGCGGAGAACTGCCCGGACGACTGCGACTACGACGGCGTGTGCGGCGACGACATCTGCCAGAACCCGCCGGAGACCCCGGAGAACTGCCCGGACGACTGCGGCCCGTGCGACAACGACGGCGCCTGCGAGCCGCCGGAAGACGCGATGAACTGCCCGGACGACTGCGACTACGACGGGATCTGCGGCGACGACATCTGCCAGAACCCGCCCGAGAACGGCTCGAATTGCCCCGAGGACTGCGGCGGCGATCCGACCGAGGGCAGCTGCGGCAACGGCGTGTGCGACCCGAGCGAGACGGTCACGTCCTGCCCCGAGGACTGCGCCGTGTGCGGTGACGGCATCTGCACCGACCCGCCGGAGAACGCCGAAAACTGCCCGGCGGACTGCAACGGCGCGTCGGCCAGCGACGGCGAGTGCCCGGACACCGCGGGCGGCGTCGACGGCCAGTGCCAGCTCGACGACGACGGCTGCGGCTGCGTGGCCGAGCCGAAGGACGGCACGCGCGGCCTGTGGGCGTCGCTGCTGCTGTTCGGCGTGTTCGGCGTGCGTCGCTTCCGCAAGCGCGCGTAGTGCCGGCCCGTGACCGGGGCCGAGGGTCCGGCGGCTCGTCCGCCACCTTCGGCCCCGTTCGATTTTTGACCTGTCTTTGGCTGACGAAGTAATCCCCTCGCTTGAAAGTGAAACGCCATGTTCGACGCTCGCATTAGGTCCATCTCCTGTCCTCGTCCGGGTCGCGTGCTCCAGGCAGTCACGGCCTTGTCGACGGCGCTGCTGCCGGCGCTGGCCGGCGCGGCCCCGTGGGCGCTCGACAACAACGTCCAGCTGTCGGACTCCGGGTACATCAGCCAGAAGGTCGAGCTGGTCGACGTCAACGGCGACGGCTTCGTCGACCTCGTGTTCGCCAACAGCTCGGGCAATGACACCGGCAGCGACCAGAACGCGCAGCCGAACCAGCTCTTCATCAACAACGGCGGCACCGGCTTCACCGAGCAGGGCGGCGTGTTCGACGACAAGGACAACGCCTACTCGATCAAGACCGGCGACGTCGACCGCGACGGCGACGCGGACCTCGTGGTCGGCGTCAACTACACCGGCCAGAGCTACGTCCTCATCAACGAGGGCAACAACGCCTTCACCCGCCAGGACATCGGCCCCAGCCTCAACAAGAGCATCGGCGACCTCGAGCTCGGCGACGTCGACGGCGACGGCGACCTCGACATCGTCGCCACCGACTGGGGCTCGAGCCAGCCCTACGGCGACCCGGTCGACCAGGGCGCGTTGCTGCGCCTGTGGCTCGGCAACGGCGACGGCACCTTCGAGGACGGCGCCGCCAACCTGCCGATGGGCATGGAGAGCTGGGCCGTGTGGTCGTTCGACCTCGAGCTGGCCGACATCGACAACGACTACGCGCTCGACGTGCTGGTCGCGACCCGCGGCGTCGGCTGGGCGATCGTGCTCAAGAACGACGGCGACGGCAACTTCACCCACCTGCCGATCGCCGCGCTCGAGAGCAACATCGCCAAGCAGGTCAACACGGCGTTCACGCCGATGGACTTCACCGGCGACGGCTTCATCGACGTCGTCACGCTGCAGGACGGCGTCGGCCAGATGGGCAACTGCGTCGACATCATGGGCACGAACTACTGCGCCAAGCGCAACTCGGTGATCATCAACGACGGCAGCGGCGACTTCGCCGACAACCCGAACAACTTCTGGGAGATCCTCCACAACCCGCCGAAGCTCGACTTCGACGCCGCGACGCTCGACTTCGACAACAACGGCACGCCCGACTTCGTGACCACCGGCCTGCGCCTCGGGCCGAACGACAAGAACTCGCGGGTGTTCCTCAACGACGGCAGCAAGTTCACGCCGGCCTCGGTGCCGATGGACGCGGCGTTCCCGGTGGTGCCCGAGCTGGCGCATACGTTCGGCCTGATGCTCGCCGACTTCAACCACGACGGCCGGGAGGACGTCGCGCTGGCCTCGCGCGACGCGGCGCAGCCGAACTTCGTGCTGTTCGGCCGCGACGACCCGGCCGACGGCGTGCCCGTCGACACCACGCCGCCGCGGATCTACGACGACAACATCAAGGACAAGCTCGGCGCGCTGCTGTTCTTCGGCAAGCAGGCCGGCTTCGAGGCCCGCGTCAACGACTACAAGACGCCGAGCCACTGGCACGATTACCTGTTCGACACGACCCTGGGCGACCTCAACCTGACCGGCGACGGCGCGACGCTGACGGCCCACGGCCGCCGCCTGCCGTACATGGAGTTCGCGCTCGGCCTCGCCGACCCGCAAGAGCTGGTCACGATGGCCGACAACGACCCGAAGAAGTACATCGCCCCGTCGCTCTGGTTCGGCGAGGCGCTGTGGCGGGTCGGCTTCACCGTGCCCTACAACGGCAGCAAGACCGACACTCTGACCTGGCAGTACTGCGCGATCGATGCCGCGACGAACCGCACCTGCGTCGGCCCGTTCACGGTCGAGCTGCAGGTCGACCCGGACGACTGCGGCGACGGCGTGGTGCAGGAGTGGGAGACCTGCGACGACGATTCGGCCACGTGCGTGCAGTGCGAGAACACCTGCGGCAACGGCACGTGCGACGAGCCGGGCGAGAACAACATGAATTGCCCGGAGGACTGCCCGTGCAACGGGGTGTGCGACCCCGACGAGGTCTGCCCCGAGGACTGCCCGGGCACGGAGAGCGACTCCGGGTCGGAGTGCGGCGACGGCACCTGCGACGTCGGCGAGGTCTGCCCGGAGGACTGCGGCGACACCAGCGGCATGTGCGACGGCATCTGCGAGCCGACGGGCGGCGAGACCTGCCCCGAGGACTGCGGCGTGTGCGGCGACGACGTGTGCGATCCGGGCGAGGAGACGACCTGCCCCGAGGACTGCGGCGAGACCGCCACCGCCACCGACGGCCAGTGCCCCGACGGCGGCGCCCCGGGCGCGGACGGTCAGTGCCAGCTCGACGACGACGGCTGCGGCTGCGTCGCCGACGGCGGCGGCACCCGCGGCCTGTGGGGCTCGCTGCTGCTGCTCGGCGTGTTCGGCGTCCGTCGCTCGCGCAAGCGCGCGTGAGCGGACGCCCGCAGGGCCCCCGGGGCTCCGGCGCGCCCGCGCCGGGGCCCTTCGTGCGCCCGCGGGCCGGTGCCATGAATGCACGAAGGGACATGTCGCGGACGACATGTCCCTTCGGACCTGACCGGAGCGCCAGGCGCTACTTGCTCGTCAGCGGCAGCGACCGGTACTTGTGGCTGATCGTGATGTGCTCGGCCTTGGTGACGGTGCGCTTGCCGTCGGCGACGCGGGCGATCTGGGTCACGTCGTCGAAGCCGTCGGGCAGGCGGACGACGATGTTGACGACGTCGCTGTCGGGCTGCGGCCGGACCTCAGCGGCGTGGACGGCGAGCTGCTCGCCGCCGGCGAAGAACTCGACGTTCTGCACGGCGCTGAGGTTGGCCTCGTCGACCGCGCCGGGAGTGGTGACCCACGACTCGGTGCCGTCGGGGTAGACCATGCCGAGGAGGATCGCGCCGTCGTCCTCGGGCGCGGGGGCGCCGGACATGTCCCACGAGCTGAGCTGCTGGATGGTCGGATAGACCTTGTTCCACCCGAACGTCGAGGCCCACACCGGGTGGCAGTAGGTCATGTAGTCCTTGTGCACGGTCGGGTGGTAGAGCTTGAAGTTGACGACGCCGAAGCCCCACTCGCCGATGTCGCCGCCCGGGATCGGATAGGTGTTGTCGGTCCCGGCCTCGCCGCTGCACGCGATGTGGTAGCGGCCCTGCGAGTGGCCGACCTCGTGGACGAAGGTCTCGGCCGCGTACTCGGGGTTGCCCGGCAGCGACAGGCCCGAGGAGATCCGCTTCCACGCGTCGCTCTGGCTGGCGCCGCTGGGGATGTCGATCGCCTGGCCGCCGGCGCCGCCGAGGCCGCCCGAGCACACGTCGACGTAGCCGAAGTAGTACTGCTCCGGCGGCGCGCCGTCCTGCTGGCGCAGGTCGACCATGAACTGGTTGAGCTGGCCGAAGTGCGTCAGCTCGCCCTGCCAATCGATCGGCTCGTGCATCGTGATCTCGAGCTTCTCGATCGGGTTCATCATGAACATGTAGTTCTCGAACCGCTTCATCTGCTCCGCCGACGTGTCCGGCGTCGTTTTACATTCGCCGAAGTTGTAGTTGTACGGAACGATGGTGACCTTCATGATCTGGTAGCTGTCCTCGACGCCGATGAAGGCGTTGCCGGACAGCGGCAGGTTGGGCGGGTTCTTGCCCGGCTGCGTGGCCGGATCGATCTGCGCCCAGCCCTTCTCGGTCTCCCACAGCTCGATGCGGTACTTGAGCCCGGGGATGACCTCGGCCGGCATCATGCCCCAGTAGAAGCTCTTCTCGAGGTTGCCGACGAACGACTCGCCCTCGACCACCGCCTTGCTCTTCAGCACCTTCTCGCCCTCGGGGTAGCCCGAGATGATGAGCCGCGCCTCGATCTCGCGCGGCACCCAGTCCTCGGGCAGCTTCTTCCAGAAGGCGCGGACCAGAGTGAGCCGGTTCTGCAGCAGGTACGAGGTGCGGTCGGCCCCGCCGACGCCCGCGCCGTCGCGGCCGATCGCCACGCCGATGCCCTGGTTGGCCTCGACCCACTCGAGCTCGATGCCGCCGACCGCCCGCACCGGCACGAACGGCTCCGGCTCGGCGGTGGTCGTGCCGACGCTCTCCGAACCGCCCTCGGTGAGCCCGCCCTCGGGATCTTCGTCGGTCACGTTGACGTTGGAGGCCGCGTCGACCGCGGCGGTGGCTCCGGTGTCGTCGCCGCACGCAGGGGCGAGCACGAGCGCGAGGGCTGCGGAGATCGAGAGCTGGGGGCGCGTCATACGGACACGCTATCCGGCGCGCGCGGGCCCGACAAGCGCGGCGAACCGTCGCGGTGCTAGGGCCTATGAAGACCCCGAGGCGAGACGACCCGCCGAGTGCGCTCAGCGCCGTCGCAGCCGCGGCAACCGGGCCAGGATGACGGTGAGTCCCAGCACAGCGCAGAGGGCCACGGCCGGCACGGCGATGCGCAGCAGCGCGGCCGGATCGCACGCGGGACCGGCGACGACGCAGACGAGGAACACGAGCGCGACCCCTGCCTCGCCGCCGCCGAAGCAGCGCGCGGCGAAGCGCTGGCCCTGTCGCAGCCAGAACATCAGCCCCGCGAGGGTGAGCGCGCCGAGCACGAGCCCGCCGGCGACCGCCCCCGTGCGGCCGAGCGCCGCGGTGAGGCCGGGCAGCACTTGGGCGGCGCCGAACTGGTCGCGCACCGGCGCCTGCATGCCCGCCAGCAGCAATTCGGCCGGGTGCGGCGTGTAGAGCGAGTAGCCGGGATTGCCGGCCGGACGCAGATCGCGGTGAAGCGGAATTAACACCGAGCCCTCGGGGCGCGGCGGCGGCACGCGAGTGGGCGCCCGGACCTCGGCGGCGAAGCGGTGGCTCGGCGGCACCAGGCGCGGGACCCCATGGTCGGGATGGGTCGTGGCCAGCTCGCCGAACGCGATCGCGGGGTCGGCGCTGGCGAAGCGCAGGCGGCCGAACGCGAGGCGGCTCTGCACCGGCACGCGCAGGTCGAGCTGCGGATCGTCGCGGTGAGGCAACACGGCGAGCGTGGCGCCGGCGAGCAGATCCCACGGCGGGACCTCGAGCTCGCCGAGGCGATTGACGAACCCGATTTCCAGACCGCGGGCGGGCGGGTCGAGGCGGAGGTGGACGCGCTCGTCGAGCGTCAGCGAGGCCCCCGGCGCGCCGGCGAAGGCGAGCGGCGGGGCCTCGGTCGCGCCGCCAGGGTCGAGGTACGGGCCGGCGTAGTTGAGGGTGATGAGCTCGCGCAGGGACGGGTCGGCCGGGGCGTCGTCGGGGCGCGGCTCTTCGTAGAGGAGGTGACGGGTCTGGTTGCTGCCGAGGGTGACCGTGGCGCGGACGCTGGCCGTGAAGTGATAGTCGCGCAGCGGCACGTACGGGCCGTCGAGGCCGCGGGCTCGCATGAGCTGGAACAGGTTGATGTTGGGGTCGCGCGGGCGCAGCTTGTAGAACTCGCCGACGCGGGTCGTCACGTGCTCGCGGGTGCAGGCGACGTGGACGTCGAAGCCGGGGTTGCCGGCGCGCGCCGGGTCCCTGTCGCGCAGGATGACGGCGTCGACGTCGGCCGCGACGGCGTAGGCCGGCACCACCACCATGTTGTCGTCGGTGATGACCTCGCCGGCCCGGTGCCCGCGCGGGCTGGCGCGCAGCACGACTTCGTAGCGCTTGCCCGGCTCGAGGCCGAGGCCCTCCGCGAGCACGACGGTCTGGCCGTAGTCGCTCGGCTGCAGGCCGACCCCGAGGTGCTGCTCGAGCGCGACCGCGCCGGCCGGGGCGCCGGGCAGCGGGCTCGGCTCGGTGGAGAACATCGGCGCGCGCGGGTCCCCGCCCGCGAGCACGAGCAGGCCGGCGAGGGTGGCCGCCGCGGCCGTCAGCGGGGCGACGGCCACCACCCGCTCAGCAGGTTCGGCGGGGTCGCCACTCGCGGCGCCGCCCGTGCCGGGGCCCGCGGCGAAGCTGCTCCAAAGGACAGCCTGGCCCGCGGCCACCAGCGCGCCGGCCAGCGCGGCCTCGCCGGTCCATGCCTCTCGGACCATGGTTGAAAGGCCAGCCGCGAGCGCGCCCGGGGCGGTCAGCAGGGCGGCCAGCGCCAGGGTGGCCCAGGCGATCAGGGCGAAGCCGGCGAGCAGGCCGACGCCATCGAGGTCGTCACCGCCGGGGCGACGGCGAGCGGCCAGCGCGAGCGCCAGCACGATCGCGGCGAGCAGCGGGCCGGCCGCCCACGGGGCCAGGCCAAGGCCGTCGCGCAGGACCTCGCCGCCTTGCTGGGCGAGCAGCAGGCCGCCGGCGGCGAGGGCGGCGGCCAGGCCTGCGCAAGCGGACAGGAATCTCCAGACATGTCCGAAGCGACCTGAACTTTCGGACACGTCCGTGTGACGATCGGCGAGGTCGGGACCGAGGCGCGCCTCGGCCCAGTGGAGGCCGGCGCCGAGCAGGCCGGCGAGCCACCACCAGGCGAGCGCGCCGGGGCCGCCGACCGCGAGCGCGAACGCGGCCCCGACGACCGCGCCGAGGCCGGCGCCGGCCCACAAGCGGAGCCGCGCGCGGCTGGGACGGAACGCTTGCGCCAGACCGCGGAGCTGCGGCGCGCCGCCGAGGACGGCGACCAGCAGGCCGGCGGACGCGAAGACGGCGACGAGGAGCGCGAGCAGGCCGGAGGTGGGATCGAACATGCGTCAGTGCCGAGGAGATCGGAGGCGCACAGGAATCGAACCTGCCCAGGGCGCTCCTCGCACCCCACACCGGTGTTGAAGACCGGGGGCCGCACCAGCGAGCCGAGCGCCTCCGCGAGCGAGGATAGCGGAAGCGCTCCGGCGAGGGAACGGCGCGCGGCTCACATCTCGGGCTCGCCGGCGATGCCGCACACCTGGCGGCAGCCGGTCTCGTCGAAGAACGCCTCGCTGCGGCCCTGGAACACGTACTGCGAGGTCACGCCGTTGCTGTCGAACACGCCGAACGGCAGCGGCGTGTAGCGGAAGGTGTCGTTGTACGCCTCCGGGCTGTACTCTTCGAGCTGGACCCGGACCCCGTTCTTCGGCGGCACCACGCCCGCGGCGATGTCCTCCTCGCTCGGCTCCGGCGGCGCCGGCTGGCCCTTGGGCACGAACTCGGTCCAGAGCATCTCCGTCTCGTCGTACTCGTACTCGAAGCAGCGGCAGTAGTAGCCGCCCTGCTCCGCGGTGAGGTCGCACTGGCTCGCCTTCACGCCCTGCTCGCCCATCGAGTCGTTGCACGCCGCGGTGGCCACGATCTTCGCCTCCTTGTCGAAGAAGATCATGTACTTCTCCTGGCGCAGGCCGGAGCCGAAGTCGCCGATGACGTCGCCGTCCTCGAGCGCGAACAGCGAGAGCACCCAGGTGCCTTGCTCGTCGAACAGCGGGATCGGTTCTTCCTTGCACCCGCCGGCGAGGACCGGGAGTGCGCAGGTGGTCGCTACGAGCGCGCGGATGAGAGCAGTCTTGTGCATCGGGCTGTGTCCTCGGGGGCGCCACGCTACCACAAGCGTCATCGCCGCGCGCGCTCCGCTGCTCGCGTGGCGGTCCGCACGGCGGGCCCCGCCGACTCGGGGGAGCTGTCGTTGACAGCGACCACGCAGGTGTTTAGCTTCTCGCGCGCGGTGCCCGCAAAACGCGATTATTATGAGGTTCTCGGGGTCGAAAAAACGGCCCCCGCGCCCGACATCAAGCGCGCCTATCGCAAGGCGGCGATGCAGTGGCATCCCGACCGCAACCCCGGCAATCCCGAGGCCGAGGAGAAGTTCAAGGAGGCGGCCGAGGCGTTCGAGGTCTTGAGCGACGACGACAAGCGTCGGCTCTACGATCAATACGGGCACGAGGGCCCGTCGCGCGCCGGCTTCTCCGGCTTCCAGGGCACCGACGAGATCTTCAGCCGCTTCAGCGACCTGTTCGGCGACCTGTTCGGCAACCTCGGGTTCAGCGGCCGCCGCGACGGCCCGCAGCGCGGCGGAGACCTCAAGACCCGCGTGGTCATCCCGTTCGCCGAGGCGGTGTCCGGCGTCGAGCGCGAGCTCACGGTCCAGCGCCGCGAGGCCTGCGAGGACTGCAACGGCAGCGGCGCGGCCCCCGGCACCAAGCCGCAGACCTGCAGTCAGTGCGGCGGCCACGGTCAGGTGATCCACCGCCAGGGCTTCTTCACCATCCAGACCACCTGCCCGCGCTGCCAGGGCCAGGGGCAGATGATCACCTCGCCGTGCAAGACCTGCTCGGGCACCGGCGCGGTCCAGCGCGAGGCGACCCTCAAGGTCAACATCCCCGCCGGCGTCGACGACGGCCAGACCTTGCGGATCCCCGGCCGCGGCATGGCCGGCGCCAAGGGCGGCCCGGCCGGCAACCTCTACGTCGAGGTCGCAGTCCAGCCCGACGAGCGGTTCCAGCGCGACGAGTACGACGTCCACTCGAAGGTCACCGTCTCGATGGTCCAGGCGGCGCTCGGCTGCACCGTCAAGGCCGCGACCCTGTCCGGCGACATCGACCTCGAGCTCGAGGCCGGCACCCAGCCGAACCACGTCGTCTCCCGCAAGGGCAAGGGCGTGCCGGTGATCGGCGGCCGCGGCTTCGGCGACCACCACATCCACATCGAGGTCACCGTGCCGACCAAGCTGTCGGGCGACCAGGAGGACCTCCTGCGCGAGCTCGCCGAGCTCGGCGGCGAGTCGGTCGCCGAGCCGAAGAAGGGCTTCTTCAGCAGCCTGCGCCGCCGCAAGCGCGGCGGCTGCTGAGCCCGCTGCCCGGCGAGCGAAGGGGCATGTCCGTTCGGGCATGCCCCTTCGTGCATGTCCCGGAGAGCATGCCCGAAAGGGCAGGTCCTAAGCGCCCTGTCCGAGCAGACAGACGACAGCCCGCTCGCGGACCACGCCCTCGCGCAGGACGCGGGCGTAGAGGCGGCTCCAGCCGGGGTGCAGCTTGGCGGAGATCCGCTTGAACTCGCCGCCCTTGAACGAGCCGGCGACGGTGTTGCAGGGCGGGGCGGGGCCGGTGATCTCGAGGAGCACGTCGTCGCCGACGGCCAGGCGGTCGCCGGCGCCGACGCGGTCCCAGTCGAGGCCCGCGATCGTGAGGTTCTCGCCGGTGGTGCCGGGGGCGATCGGGTGACCCTCGGCGGCCAGCGCCTCGATGCGCTCGAGCGCGAACAGGCAGACCGCGCGGTCAGGGCCGCCGTGGTGCCTGAGGTCGAGCTGGCGGTCGCCCGCGACCCCGCTGCTGGTCACGAGCGCGAGGCCGACGGCGTACTTCGGCACCCCGCCCGCGGGGTTGACGTGGACGCCGACGACGACGCCGCGCTCGTCCGAGGCCGTGGCCATCGTCGCCTCACTTGGGGTCGCCGCAGCGCTGCAGCGCCTCCATCGACTCGGCCGCCAGGGCGCAGCGGACCTCGGCGGAGGTGCCCTCGCTCAGGCACTTGGCCTGGAGCTCCTTCGCCATGTCCTTGGCCAGCTGCGTGGTCTTGGCGGCCTCGGCCGCGCCCGCTCCGCCGCTCATCAGCTTCTCGAAGTGAGCCGCGAACTGGGCGCACTCGGCCTCCGTCGCCTTGCCGTTGGAACATGCCCCGAAGAGCAGGACGAAGGACGCGCAGGCGGGGAGGATGACGTGTCGCATGAAGGGTCCTCGAAGCTGGCTTACGGGCGAAGGTAGACGAAGTCGAGGCGCGGAGGCGCTCTGCCCGCTGTGCGGCCGAGGAGGTCGCCCTAGCCGGCGTTCATGAACGGATAGCGGAAGTCGCGGAGCGGCGCGAAGGTCTCCTTGATCGTCCGCGGGGAGATCCACCGCACCAGGTTGAGCATGCTGCCGGCCTTGTCGTTGGTGCCGCTGGCCTTGCTGCCGCCGAACGGCTGCTGGCCCACCACTGCGCCGGTCGGCTTGTCGTTGATGTAGAAGTTGCCGGCCGCGTGGCGCAGCGTGCGGGTGGCGTCGACGATCGCCTGCCGGTTCTCGGCGAAGATGGCGCCGGTCAGCGCGTACTCGCTGCCGCGCTCGCACAGCGCGAGGGTCTCCTCGAAGCGCGCCTGCGGGTAGATGTGGATCGTCAGCACCGGCCCGAACAGCTCCTCCTTCATCGTCCGGTACTCCGGCTCGACCCCGGCGATGACCGTCGGGCGGATGAAGAAGCCGGTCTTGTCGTCGCTCTCGCCGCCGATGACCTCGCCAACGCGCCCGCCCTGGCGGCTGCGCGCCTCCTCGATCGCCTCGCGCAGCTTGGCGTAGGCGCGGGCGTCGATCACCGCGCCCATGAAGTTGGTGAAGTCGCTGACGTCGCCGACCTTGATGCTGGCGATGCCGTCGCCGAGGATCTCCCGCACCTGCGGCCACAGGTTGTCGGGGATGTAGGCCCGCGAGGCGGCCGAGCACTTCTGGCCCTGGTACTCGAAGGCGCCGCGCAGCAGGTTGTGCGCCAGCGACTGCACGTCCGCGCTCGGGTGGGCGAACACGAAGTCCTTGCCACCTGTCTCTCCGACCAGGCGCGGGTAGCTGACGTAGTTGTCGATGTTGTTGCCGATCGACCGCCACATCTGCTTGAACACCGGGGTCGAGCCGGTGAAGTGGACGCCGGCCAGGTCGCGGTGGGCCAGCACTTGCTCGCCGATGGCGGCGGGCGAGCCGGGCACGAAGTTGATGACCCCCGGCGGCAGGCCGGCCGCCTGCAGCAGCTCCATGATCACCGAGCCCGACAGCACCGCGGTCGAGGCCGGCTTCCACACCACGGTGTTGCCGCACAGCGCCGGCGCCGTCGGCAGGTTGCCGGCGATCGAGGTGAAGTTGAACGGCGTCACGGCGAACACGAAGCCGTCGAGCGGGCGGTACTCGACGCGGTTCCACGTGCCCGGCGACGAGATCGGCTGCTCGCCGTAGAGCTGCGTCAGGTAGTGGACATTGAAGTGGAAGAAGTCGATGAGCTCGCAGGCGGCGTCGATCTCGGCCTGGTGCGCGGTCTTCGACTGGTTCAGCATCGTCGCCGCGTTGAGCCGGTCGCGGAACGGCCCGCGCAGCAGGGCCGCCGCCCGCAGGAAGATCGCCGCTCGCTGGTCCCACGGCATCGCCGCCCACTCGCCGCGGGCCGCCTGTGCCGCGGCGATGGCGTCGCCGACCTCGCGGGTCCCGGCCTGGTGGAACCCGCCGAGCTCGGCCTTCCGCTGGTGGGGGCAGACGATGGGGCTGATGTTCCCGGTCCGCACCGCCTTGCCGCCGATCCACAGCGGCAGGTCGAACTTCTTATTGGCGAGCTCGGCGTAGGTGGCCTTGAGCGAAGCCCGTTCCGGCGTGTCGGGCGCGTACGTGCGCACGGCTTCGTTGACGGGGTCGGGGACGCGGAACAGGCCAAACGACATCAGGGCGGTCTCCAGGCTGGCGCAAGCATGCACGGAATCCCGGCCGTCGGCGACGGTCGCGGTGGCTCCAGGCATGGCGGCCCAGGCGGGCGCGAAGGCTATCAGGCTCCGGGCCCGCTGACAGCGGCCTGCGTGCGCGGGCTCGCACACGCCGGGGGTCGGCGTCGGCGACGGCGGAGCCCGAGGAGGGCGAGGCCGGCGAGGCCGGCGGGGCCGCTGGCGGCCAGGTCGCAGCCGCGGCGGGTGGCGGGCGCCGGGGCGTCCAGGGCCGGCGGCGGGCCCGGGGGCTCGATCCGGGGCGGTTCGCGGCTCTGCGTCTCGGGCGAAGCCGGAGCGGGGGGCGGCGTGCCGGCGCCGAGCGCCGCGAGATCTTCGTCGGCGGTGCCCATCTGGCGGGTGCGTGAGCACATCGTGTCGCCGAGATCGCCCTCGGCGGTGCGGTGGGCGTAGACCAGGTAATTTTTGCCGAGCACGAAGCTGCGGCCGCACGCGGCGCTGCTCGAGCGGGTCACGATCGACGTCGACGCCGGCAGGTCGCCCTTGAACACCCGCTGGACGGCGAGCACGTAGCGGACCATGCCGGTGCCGTCGGAGGTCTGGACGTTCTCCACGCGGCCCTCGAACACGGCCTCGGCCTGGTCGCGTGCGGCCGTGGGCGCGGGAGGCGGCATGCAGCTGCAGGCCTGCACCTCGTGAGGAACCGCCCACACTGCGACCGCGATGAGGCTCACGGCGAGGAGGATTGGGCGTTGCCGGTGCAAGTCCCGCAAGCTAACCACGCACCGGCGCGCCCGGCAAGCGGCGTGCCGGCCTCGGGGCCTTGTGGCGCTTGGCGATCGTCGCCGATCGGAGCGCGGCCCTGAACGAGGTTATTTGCGAGGAAGCCAGCGATGTTGACGGTATCTGAGATCACCAAGGCGTACGGCGGGAAGGTGCTGTTCGACGACGTCACGACGTCGTTCGAGCCCGGTCACCGCTACGGTCTGACGGGGGCGAACGGCGCCGGCAAGTCGACCTTCATGAAGATCCTGGCCGGCGAGCTCGACCCCGACAAGGGCGGGGTGTGGAAGCCGCCGCGGACGCGCCTGTCCGTCCTCCACCAGGACCACTTCCGCTTCGAGGGCTGCCGGATCCGCGACGTCGTCATCATGGGCAACCGCCGCCTGTGGGACGCCATGGAGGAGAAGGACAAGCTGCTCGCCGGCGGCGACATGAGCGACGAGGTCGGCATGCGCCTCGGCGAGCTCGAGATGGTCATCAGCGAGGAGGACGGCTACGGCGCCGAGACCGAGGCCGAGCGGCTGCTCGAGGGCCTCGGCATCCCGGCCGCCGAGCACGAGCTGCCGTTGTCGACCTTGACCGGCGGCATGCGCCTGCGCGTGCTGCTGGCCCAGGCGCTGTTCGGCAACCCCGACATCCTGCTGCTCGACGAGCCGACCAACCACCTCGACCTCGAGTCGATCCACTGGCTGACGAACTTCCTGCTCGAGTACAAGGGCGTGCTGGTCGTCATCTCGCACGATCGCCACTTCCTCAACGAGGTCTGCACCCACACCGCCGACGTCGACTACGAGAACATCATCACGTACACCGGCGGCTACGACGACATGCTGCGGCAGAAGATCCAGTACCGGATCTCGGCCGAGAAGAACAACCAGAGCAAGCAGAAGCGGATCTCCGAGCTCAAGGAGTTCATCCAGCGGTTCGGCGCCAACGCCAAGAAGGCCAGCCAGGCGCAGTCGCGGCGGCGGGCGATCGCCAAGATCGAGCTGGTCGACCTCAAGCGCAGCAACATCCAGCGGCCGTTCATCCGCTTCGACCAGAAGGCCCCGAGCGGCAAGCTGGCGCTGTCGGTCGACCGCCTGTGGAAGTCGTTCGACGGCAAGCCTGTCCTCAAGGACATCACCTTCAACGCCACCCGCGGCGAGAAGATCGCGGTCGTCGGGCCCAACGGCATCGGCAAGACCACCCTGCTCAAGTGCATCGCCGGCACCTACGAGCCCGACCGCGGCAAGCTCACGCTCGGCCACGAGGTCGTGCTCGGCTACCTGCCGCAGGACCACGAGGACGGGCTCGGCAACGTCGAGAACCGGACCGCGTTCCAGTGGCTGTACCAGTGGGACCCGAAGTCGACGGTCGAGGAGATCCGCGGCCTGCTCGGGCGCATGCTGTTCCCCTCGGAGGACGCCGACAAGCCGGTCAAGGCGCTCAGCGGCGGTGAGACGGTGCGGCTCCTGCTGGCCAAGATGACGCTGATCAAGCCGAGCCTGCTGCTGCTCGACGAGCCGACCAACCACCTCGACCTCGAGTCGATCCGCGCCCTCACCGAGGCGATGCAGAAGTACGAGGGCACGCTCATCTTCGTGTCCCACGACCACGCCATGGTCTCAGAGGTCGCCACCCAGGTGCTCGAGCTCAAGGGCGACAAGGGCTACGACCTGTTCCCCGGCAACTACGACGAGTTCCTCGACAAGACCGGCAAGACCTCGTCCCGCTGAGTCCATCGTCCTTCAGACATGTCCTGACGGGCATGTCCGAAAGGCCCTGTCCTGAGGGCTCTGTCCGCGAGGGCAGGGCCCTCAGAACATCTTCTTGGCGGCGTTGATCTTCTCGACGTACTTCTTGCTGCCCTCGGGCACGCCGCGCTTGCCGGCCTTGCGCCACTTGAGCACGTGCCCGGGCCCGCCGTGGTAGGCGGCCAGCCCGAGGTCGGTGTTGCCGTCGAACTTGCGGATCATGCGGGCCAGGTAGAGGCTGCCGGCGCGCACGTTGAAGCCGGGGTCGAGCGGGCGCGAGCGCTCGCCGAGGCTGCTGGCGAGCTCGCGCGCGGTCGACGGCATCAGCTGCATCAGGCCCTGCGTGCCGCCAGGGCCGCGGGCCCGGGCGTTGAACTTGCTCTCGACCCAGATCACCGCGTTGATGAGGCGCGGGTCGAGCTTGTTGTTCTTCGCCGCCGACTGCACGTGCGGCTGCACCGCTGCGATCTCCTTGCGCTGCCCCGAAGGCCAGCGTTCGCAGGCGTCGCCCCCGCCGCTGCCCTGCGGGTCCAGCGACGCTTCCACGGGAGATCGCGCAGGCTCCACGCGTGAGGTCGCACAGCCGGGAGCCCCGAGGGCGACCCCCAGCAACGTCCAAACAACGGTCCATCGCGCATGGCGGAGGCCCCGGAGGGCTCGCGGCGCGGTCGAAGGCTGTAGGGTAGTCATGGGTGTGAAATATCCTACATTGTCCGGGGAGGACCCAGAGTTTAGCGAAAAATCGAGGCGGGCGTGCATCTCGCCACGCGTGCTCGAAGGGAATGTTCGTATGATGGGTTCTCGTAGCTCGCCAGGCGCGCGGGCAGGAGCGGAGACATGGCTTTGAAGGCAGACGCACTTCTCCTCCTCTGCGGCGTGACGGCCGGGCTGCCGGCGGTCGCCGCGGCCGCCGACGGCGAGCGGTACGACCCCTACGCGAAGATGGCCACCGGCGCGCATCGCTACGACATGCGCGAGGTGTTGCAGTCGCGTGGCAAGTTCGTGGCCGAACCGGTCGAGCAGCCGGACCTGTCGCAGCTCGACTCGTTGCCCCTGAGCGCGCGCGCGTCAGAGCCGCAGGTGCCCGGGCAGCTGCCCGAGGGGTGGGTGCAGATCGGCGAGGTCGTGCAGCGGCGCGAGATCGCCGAGGGCCGCAAGCAGATCGACCCGAAGCCGCTGCCGGCCTGGGAGGACATCGAGGGCAACCAGTACCCGCGCAAGGGCACGGTGTTCCTCAACTTCAACGGCGGCATGCTCAAGGCCGGCGACGACAACTCGGCCGAGAACAAGTCGACGCTGGCTCGCCACAACCACCCGTACCCGGTGTTCAACGGCTCGGAGGCGACCGCGCTGACCCTGATCCAGGCGGTCCAGCAGGACCTCGAGACGCTCGGCGTCCGCGTCCTCTATCTCAACCGCCCGAGCAAGACCGTGCCGTACACGATGGCGATGGTCGGCGGCTCGTGGTCCGACACCAACATCGGCGACCCGGCCGGCGGCGTCGCCCCGGGCACCGACTGCGAGGACCGTGACCAGCGCAACGTGGTCTACGCGTTCGACAGCAGCTCGGCGACGATCAGCCAGGAGATCGCCCACGCGTGGGGCCTCGACCACACGCTCGGCAGCGATCGGATCATGAGCTACCAGGCGGGCAACAACAAGCACTTCGGCGACAACTGCCAGGCGTTGTGCGAGGAGCAGTGTCAGGGCCCCGGCACCATCGGCTGCCGGCTGATCCACGAGGTCTACTGCGGCGAGGACAGCGAGCAGCAGAACGACCTCGCGGAGCTCAACAAGATCTTCGGCACCCCCGAGGACGACACCGAGCCGCCCACGGTCAACATCCTGCCCGACGGCGACGTGATCGAGCTGGAGGTCGGCGCCGACATCGAGGTCAAGGCCGACATCCACGACAACTACGGCGGCGTCGGCTGGCGCATCAAGGTCAGTCGCGACGGCAAGGTCGCGCTCGACGAGGTCGACTACGAGAAGGTCGGCGCCTGGTACTTCGCCAACCTCGAGGCCGGCACCTACGAGGTCGTGCTCGAGGCCGAGGACCACGCCGAGCACGTGGTCCAGGACAAGCTGACGATCTTCGTCGGCACGCCGGCGCCGCCCACCGGCAGCGGGGGCGACAGCGAGGGCGACAGCGAGGGCGAGGGCACCACCGCCGGCGGCGACTCCGACGCCACCGGGGGATCTGCCAGCGACGGCAGCACCTCCGAAGTAGGTCCGGGGGCCGACGACAAGGGCGGGTGCGAGTGCCGCAGCACCGATCAGGGGGCGGGCAGCGCGCTCGGCCTGCCGCTCCTCGGCTTGTGGCTGGCCCATCGGGCCCGCCGGCGCCGTCGGGCCTGAAGCAGCAGGCGGCCCGTGCGCGGATGCGCGCGTGACCTCCACCGCGCCCCTGCGGCTTGACCGGCCCGGGCGGCCACGCATATAAGCCTGTTCCCTCGCGCCCGGCGAGGGTCTCGAAGAACGATCCGGGCGGTCGCAGCCACCATCTGGCTGCCGCGTGGGCGGGCGGATCGCCCCAGAGAATGCGAGCGCTTCGTGTCTGAGAACCAGCAAGCCATCATTCGTACCGGCGGGCGGCAGTTCCGCGTCAGCACCGGTTCCGTGCTCCGCGTCGAGAAGCTCCCGGTGGAAGCCGGCGCCACGATCGACTTCGAGGTGCTGCTCGTCGGCCAGGGCGACGCCGTGAAGATCGGCAAGCCGCTGGTCGCCGGCGCCAAGGTCGAGGCCAAGGTCGTGAGCCACGGGCGCGGGCCCAAGCTCATCGTCTACAAGTTCCGCAAGCGCACCAACTACCGCAAGAAGCAGGGCCACCGGCAGGCCTACACCGAGGTCAAGATCACCTCGATCACCGGCTGAACCGCGCCGCTGGAGAACGACGATGGCACACAAAAAAGGTCAAGGTTCGATCAAGAACGGCCGCGACTCGAACGCGCAGAACCGCGGCGTGAAGCGGTTCGGCGGCGAGGTCGTGCGCGCCGGCAACATCCTGGTCCGGCAGGCGGGCAGCAGCTTCCACGCTGGCCCGAACGTCGGCACGGGCAAGGACTACACCCTGTTCGCGCTGGTCGACGGCACGGTCCGCTTCTACAAGCGGGGCCACGAGCGCAAGGCGTTCATCGCCATCGACCCGCTCGCGGCCCAGGCAGACACTGCCGCCGCTGCGGAGTGAGCGATGCGCTTCATCGACCAGGTCCGGATCGTCGTCCGCGCAGGACGAGGCGGCGACGGGCTGGTCGGCTGGCGCCGTGAGAAGTTCGTGCCCGACGGCGGTCCCGCGGGCGGTGACGGCGGCAAGGGCGGCGATGTCGTCTTTGTCGCCGACGATCATTTGACGACGCTGCTGGACCTGAAATTCCGCCAGCACTTCGCGGCCGAGAGCGGGCGCCCCGGCGGCCCCAACAAGATGACGGGCCGCTCGGGCAACGATCTCCGGATCCGCGTGCCCGTCGGCACGACGGTGTTCTTCGAGGCGCTGGCCGGCGAGCCCGGCGAGCGTCCGCCGTGGCTGGCCGACAGCCTCGACGAGGAGCTCGACCAGGTCGGCGCGATCACCTGGACCGACGACGGCACCGACGACATCCCGGAGCCGGTGCGGGTCCAGAAGTCGGGGCCGATCCGCCGCGCGCAGGCCGAGAAGGAGCGGCGCGACACGGAGCTCGAGCCCGGGGCGCAGCTCGGCGACCTGACTTTCCACGGCCAGGAGCTGGTGGTGGCCCACGGCGGCCTCGGCGGCCGCGGCAACGTGCACTTCCGCAGCTCGACCAACCGCGCGCCCGACTTCGCCGAGCCCGGCGTCGGCGGCGACGCGTACTGGCTGCGGCTCGAGCTCAAGCTGCTGGCCGACGTCGGCATCGTCGGCTTCCCCAACGTCGGCAAGTCGACCTTCATCCGCGCGATCAGCCGCGCCCGCCCGAAGGTCGCCGACTACCCGTTCACCACCCTGGTGCCGCAGCTCGGCGTGGTCGCCCTGGCCGGCGAGCGCTCCCTGGTGGTCGCCGACGTGCCGGGGCTGATCCACGGCGCCAGCGAGGGTCGCGGCCTCGGCCTCGACTTCCTGCGCCACCTCGAGCGCACGCGCGTGCTTCTGCACCTGCTCTCGCCCGACCCGACGCCCGGCCGCGACCCGATGGCCGACCTCAAGGCGCTCGAGAAGGAGCTCACGCAGTATGGCCCGATGTTCGAGGGCCGGCCGCGGGTGGTCGCGCTCAACAAGATCGACACGCCGGAGGGCCAGGAGGCGATGGGTCCGCTGCGCAAGCTGCTGCGGGCCCAGGGCATCCCGCTGTTCCCGGTCTCGGCGCGCACCGGCGAGGGCGTGCCGGAGCTGCTCGAGGCGCTGTGGCGCCGCGTCGATATGGTCCGTCGCGGCGCAGCGTCGGGCCCGCTGCCGCAGGGCTAGCGGCTGCACGCCAGGGCATGCTCGCAGGAGCATGTCCTCGCGCGCATGACGAAAGGGGCATGTCCTGGCGGACATGCCCCTTCGTGCATACGACCGAGGTCGCTCAGCCGCGGGTCGCCTTGTCGCGGGTGTCGTAGACCTGGACGTTGTTGGGCTTGATGCGGCCGGTGGCGTAGAGAAGGCGCGCGTTGGCGGTGCGGAGGTCGATGCGCGAGTTGACGATCCGGAGGATCGCGGTCAGCTGGTCGGCCTCGGCGTCGATGATGTCGTTGGTGGTGGCGGAGCCGACGGCGAACAGCTCGGTGGCGACGCGATAGGCCTCGACCGCGGACTCGAGCGTGCGGGCGCTGAGCTCGATGTCGGCGATCGCCTTGTTGCGGGCGAGGTAGGCCTGGGTCACCTCCATGGCGATCCCGCGGCGCATGACCTCGATCTGGGCCATGAGCTCGCGCTTGTTGGCCTTGTACTCGCGGATCTCGGCGCGCGTGCGCAGGGCCGAGTTGAGCGAGTAGGTCAGCTGGGCGCCGACCGACCACGACCCGCGCCACACCGGCGCCAGCGGGAAGAAGCGCTGGTTCGGGTTGGCGTAGGTGGCCTCGGCGAACGCGTCGAGGCGCGGGAAGTAGCCGGCGCGGGTCGCCTTGATGCCGTAGTCGACCGCGCCGATGCTCTTCTCCATCGACTTGAGCTCGAGCCGCTTGTCGTGGGCCTCGCGGATCATGGCGTCGAGGTTGCCGAGGTCGGCCATGTCGGGCGGCAGGTCGATGACGTCCTCGCCGGGCGAGAAGTCGAGGTCCTGGTCGTTGAGCATGATCGCCAGGCCCTGCTCCGCGGTCGTGCGGAACACCCGGGCGTCGTTGATCGCTTGCTCGATCTGCGCGATCTGGGCGGTCAGGCGCATCACCTCCGCCTTGGTCGCGCTGCCGGCGTTGAACAGGTTCTCGACGTCGAGCGCGCGCGCCTTGACGCGGCGCAGCGAGTCCTCGACGGCGACCACCGAGGCGACCGTGCGCAGCCAGTTGTAGTAGGCGAGGCGGGCGTCGGTCTCGACCTTGATGCGCTCCGCGTCGCGGGCGAGGGCGACGGCGTCGCGGCGGGTCTCGGAGCCGCGCTTGGCCGGCACCAGCGACAGGATGTAGTCCGAGATCGGGACCGACAGCTGGGCCTGCAGCGAGTACGAGTTGAGCGGGATCTGGATCTTGAACGGCGGCGCGACCACCAGCGTGAGCGGCTGGCCGGTGTTCGGGTCGACCGTGCACATCTGGGGCGAGCCCATGGCGCACGGGCCGATGCCGATCGGGATCGGGTCGCCGCCGGGTTCGGGGCCGGTCGCGGCGCCGACGCTGTAGCCGCCGCCGAAGTTGATCGCGGCCTTGGACAGGCGGGTGTAGCCGGCCTTGCCCGAGAGCTGCGGCAGGAAGGCGATCATCGTCTGATCGAGCTTGGCCGCCGCGGCCTGGATCTGGGCCTCCTTGGCGGCGACCGAGGGCGACTCGGCGACCGCCTGCACCGCGACCTTGTCGGCAGTGAGGCCGCCGGACTTGGGCGCGAGCGCCTCGGCGAGCGGGCCCTCGCGGAGGTACGCGGTGGCATCGAAGGGGGCAGCATCGGCGGAGGCGGGCGGAGCTTGCCGGGTGGGCGGCGGCGGCGGGCCCAGGGGGGCCGGAGCCGTCAGCGCCAGGGCGACAGACCAAACGAGGGACATGGTGGGAGCGTCCTGTGCGAAAGAACCTGTTCTAAAGAACCTGTTCGAAGGGGAAGGTACCCCGGCCGCTCACTCCGGCGGCTTGGTGACGCGGCGGAGGCGGGGGAACACGACCTCGCGCTCGATCTCGAAGTCGTCGGACGGCGGCCGCGGGGCCTCGGCGACGAGCACCGGCATGACCAGGTCGGGGGGCGGGGCCTGGGCCGGGGTGACGGCCGCGGCGTGGGCCTGGGCCGGGGTCGGGATGGGGTCGTCGAGGGTCTCGGCCGGCTTGCTGGCGTCGACGCCGAAGAACTTGAAGCTGATCCAGCGCATCGACCGGCTGGTGACCATGCGGTCGAACAGCAGGTAGACGACGGGGACGACGACGAGGGTGAGGACGGTGGAGGTGATCATGCCGCCGATGACGATGACGGCCATCGGCGCGCGGGTCTCGCCGCCCTCGCCGAGGGCCAGGGCGACGGGGATCATGCCGAAGATGGTGGCCGCGGCGGTCATGACGATCGGGCGCAGGCGGATGGTGCCGGCCTGGACCAGCGCCTCGGTGATGACTGCCCCCTTCTCGCGCTCGCTGTTGGCGAAGTCGACCAGCAAGATCGCCGTCTTGGTGACGAGGCCCATCAGCATGATGAGGCCGATGAACGAGAAGATGTTGAGCGACATCCCGGCGAGGTAGATGCCGCCGAACGCGCCGACGACCGACAGCGGCAGCGAGACCATGATCGTGATCGGCTGGATCAGGCTGTCGAACTGGGCCGCGAGGATCATGTAGACGAGGATGATCGCCAGGGCGAGGGCGAAGATCATCGACTCGAACGACTCCTGCATGACCTCGGCGTCGCCCATGAAGCTGGTCTGCAGCTTCGACGGCACGACCCGCTTGGCGGCGTCGGTGACGATCTGCTGGGCCTCGCCGAGGGTGACGTCGTTGAGCGCCGCCAGCACCAGCACCTGGCGCAGGCGGTTCTGGCGCTCGATCTCGCTGGGGCCCTCGCCGCGCTCGACGCGGACCACCGCCGACAGGTCGACCAGGCGACCCGAGGCCGAGCGGACCTTGATGTTGCCGAGCGACTCGAAGCTCGAGCGCAGCGACTCGGGCATGTAGAGGATGACGTCGTAGATCTCCGAGCCCTCCTTGAGGTCGGAGATCGGGTCGCCGGCCATCAGCGAGCGCACGGTGCGGGCGATCGAGGCGATCGGCACGCTGAGGTCGGCAGCCTTGTTGCGGTCGACCGCGATCGCGACCTCGGGCTTGCCGCCGCGGTACGAGGTGTCGAGGTCGACGAACTTGCCGGTCTCGGCGAGCTGGCCCTTGAGCGCCTCGGCGGCGGCGACGACCTCGTTCAGGTCGGTGCCGCGGATCGAGAACTGGATCGGCTGGCTGCGGAAGCCGCCGTCGTTGCCGAACGGGTCGAGTTGGTCGACGGTGAACATCGCGCCCTCGACGTTGGCGAGGCGCTCGCGGGTCCACTTCATCGCGTCCTGCTGCGAGAAGCCGCGCTGCTTGGGCCGCTCGAGGGTGACGGTGATGCGCGCGCGGTTGACCTGGCCGACCGCGCCGCCGCCGATGGTGGTGAACGTGTCCTTGATCTGCGGCAGGTTGGCGCGCAGGTCGGCGGCCACGGCCTCGGACGTCTCGATGGTCGCCTCGAGCGCGGTGCCGGTCGGCAGCTCGACGTTGACGGCGAACTGCGACTGGTCCTCGGGCGGGAGGAACTCGGCGGGCACGCGGGTGACGAGGGCGCACGAGCCGAACAGCGACAGCAGAGCGATGAGGACGGTGGTCCACGGCCAGCGCAGCGACCAGCGCAGGACGCCGGCGTAGCCGCGCTCGACGGCGCCGAACATCTTGTTGAACAGGCGGGCGAACAGGCCGGGGGCGTGGCCGTGCTGCTGCCGCATGATGCGCGACGACAGCATCGGCGTCAGCGTGAACGACACCAGCATCGACAGCAGCACGGCCGCCGAGACGGTGAGGCCGAACTGGAAGAAGAAGCGGCCGATGATGCCCTTCATGTAGGCGACCGGCACGAACACCGCGACGATCGACAGGGTGGTGGCGATGACCGCGAGGCCGATCTCGCTGGTCGCGTCGAGGGCGGCGCGCATGCGCGGCTTGCCCATCTCGAGGTGGCGGTAGATGTTCTCGATCACCACGATCGCGTCGTCGACGAGGATGCCGATCGACAGCGACAGCGCCAGCATGGAGATGTTGTTGAACGAGAACCCCATGTACTGCATGAACGCGAACGTCGCCACGATGCTGGTCGGGATCGCCAGCGCGGCGATGAAGGTCGCGCGGATGTCGTGCAGGAACACGAGGATGATGACGATGGTGAGGATCGCGCCGAGGATGAGGTCGAACTTGACGTCACCGATGGCGTGCTCGACGAACACCGAGTTGTCGGTCGGCACGGCGGCGGTGATGCCCCGCCGCTCGAGGTCGGGCCGCATCTCGTCCAGCACCTCGCGCACCTGCTCGGCGAGGGACACGACGTTGGCGCCGGACTGCTTCTTGACGACCAGGGCGAGCGCCGAGTTGCCGTTGAGGAACGAGGCCGAGCGGGCGTCCTCGACGTCGTCGAGGACCTCGGCGACGTCGCGGATCCGGACCACCGCGCCGGGCGGGCCGGGGATCAGGATGTCGGCGATCTCGGCGGCGCTCTTGACCTCGCCGCGGGTCTTCAGCGTCAGCTCGCTGGTGCCGGTCTTGATGAAGCCGGCCGGCAGCTCGAGGCTCTGCGCCCGCACTGCGTTGGCGACGTCGTCGGCGGTGAGGCCGAAGCCGGTCATGCGCGCCGGGTCGACGAGGACCTTGATCTCGCGCTCGCGGCCGCCGATGAGGTCGACGTTGCCGACGCCCGAGATCTGCTGGAGGCGCTGCTTGACCTCGTCCTTGGCGATCCGCGTCATCTCGGCCATCGGCACGTCGCCGGCCAGCGCGATCGAGAGGATCGGCGCGGCGCCGACGTCGAACTTCTGCACCACCGGCGGGTCGATGCCCTGCGGCAGGTCGCGCTCGATCGCGGAGATCTTGTCGCGCACGTCCTGCAGCGCCTGGACGCCGTCGACCTCGAGCTCGAACTCCATCACCACCTGAGTGACGGCCTCGAGGTTGCGCGAGGTCATGCGCTTGACGCCGCTGATCGACTGCAGCGCCTCCTCGATCGGGTCGGCGACCTTGGTCTCCATCGTCTCCGGGTCGGCGCCCGGGTAGACGACGGTCGCGGTGACGACCGGGAATTCGACGTTCGGGAACAGCTCGACGCCGATGCGCGGCAAGCTGAAGAAGCCGAACACCATCAGCGCGGCGATCAGCATCGTCGCGAAGATGGAGCGGCGGATCGAGACTTCGGCGAGCAGCATGGCGGGACCTCAGTGGGTGCCGGCAGACGGCGGCGGGGGGTCGCTCGGGGCTTTCTTGCTCGGGTTCGCCTTGGCCACCTCGGCCTTGGCGTCGGGCGCGGCCTTGGCGTCGGCCTCGGGCGCCGAGCCCTCGGCGCCGGGCAGCACCGAGGCGAGCGGCGGGCGCAGCTCGATCTCGACGTACATGCCGGGGCGCAGCGCCCCGTCCTTGTTCTCGACGTCGGTGACGATCTCGATCGTTCGCGTGGCGGCGTCGACGGTCGGCTGGACGCGCACGACCTTGGCCTCGCGCGAGACGCCGAGCGCGGAGAAGTGGGCTGTGACCTGATCGCCGACGTGGACGAGCCGCAGCGCGGCCTCGGGGATCCGCGCCCTGACCTCGAGGACAGATTGGTCCTGGATCACGACGACGATGGTCGGCGGCATCATCGTCACGGTCTCGCCGACGTCCTTGAACTTGTGGGCGACGAGGCCGTCGATCGGCGAGACGACGGCCGAGTCGGCGGTGCCGCGGCGGGCCATCGACAGCGCGACCGAGGCCTGGTTGACCCCGTTCTCGGCGCTGTTGAAGGCCGACTCGGCCCGCTCGAGCACGGCCGCGGCGACGGTGCCCTTGGCGGCCAATTGCTGCTGTCGCTCGAGCTCGCGCTTGGCGTTGTCGCGGGCGATCTGGGCGCCCTGCAGGCCGGTCTCGGCCTGGCTGACGCCGAGCCGGGTCGAGCGGGCGTCGAGGCGGAACAGCACCTGGCCCTTCTTGACCATCTGCCCCTCCTCGACGTCGACCGAGGCGAGGGTGCCGCTCATGCGCGGGCCGAGCTCGGCCTCCTGCTTGGGCAGCGCGGTGCCGACGTAGCGCTCGATCGAGAGGTCGCGCGCGCCGGCCTTGACGCCCGGCTGCGGCCCGGGACCCTTGTTGCTCGGGACCGGGATCGTCGGCGCGGTGCCCTGCGCCGGCAGGGCGGGCTTCTCGGCCTCTTTGCTGTCGCAGGCGGCGACGAGGAGACCGGCGAGGACGAGGGGGACGATGGTGAGGCGTGCGGTCATGGGGCTTTGGCGCCGTGGAGGAAGAAGTCGATCAGGGGGTCGGCTTGCGTGCGGAGGCCGGGGGGACAGCCGGTTCGCACCCAGGAGAAGATCGTCGCGTCGGTCAGGCCGCTGAGGAGCACCGCCAGGCGCTCGATCGAGAGGTCGCTGCGCAGCAGGCCGCGCTCGACCGCGTCGCGCAAGGTGGCCTGGCTGAGCGCGAAGTAGCGGGCGTGGTTCTCGTCGATCAGCGCCTGCTCGATGCGCTTCTGGGCCCAGTCGAAGCCGCCGCCGATCGAGACGTAGAGCAGGAACAGCGCGCCGTGCTCCTCGAGGAAGTCGAACGCCTCGCGCGTGGAGGCCCGCATGCGCTCGATCGGGTCCGCGAGCTGCTGGTGGACCAGGATCCGCTGGTACACCAGCTCGTGCGTCCGCTGCAGGATCGAGCGGAACACCTCTTCCTTGTTCTTGAAGTAGTTGTAGACGGTGCCCGCGGCCACGCCCGCTTCAGCGGCGATGTCGGCCATCTTCGCGTCCTGGAATCCGAGCCGCCCGAACACCCGCGTGGCCGCGTCGAGGATCGCCTCGCGGTACGCAGCGCGCGTCTCCGTCCGTACCACCTCGCGGACTCGCGCACCACGCGTTTTGCGCGGCACATCGTCTCCGCCATCGACCCTGCGCGACACCGGGGGTTCATTGGCGTGAACGGAGATTCATGTCAAGGTGAGATCAGTATCGCTCGCGAAACAGGCCGACTTTCGCTGGTTTGGCGATTGGCACAAAAACTTCGCGCCAGGCCGCTGCGGGAGCGAGCTCTGGCGCGGGTTCACGGACTTGAATCGAAGTTCAGGTCGTACGTGGGAGCGGCGGGGCCTTCTGCGGCCGCAGATCTCCGAGCGCGTCGCGCAGCGACTTGGGCACGTCGATCCCGGTGGCCGCCTTGATCTGCTCCGAGGCGTCGACGAGGTGGGCGGCGAGCGGCTGTCCTTCGGTACCTGTCCCCTTGGGCAGGATCGTCAGGCGGTCGATCTTGAGCTCGCCGATCGTGCCGGCCAGGCTGTGGAACAGCGGGACCAGCTTCTGCATCAGCAGCACGTCGCGGGCCGCGGCGCCGCCCTTGTTGTAGGTGGCGGCGATCTGCGACAGCACCTGGGCGGTGGCGCGGCCCTGCTCGATGATCCGCGCGGCGTGGCCCTTGGCGTCCTCCTCGGACTTGCGCCGGGCGGCGTCGGCGGGCGCGAGGATGTCGGCCTGCAGCTGGCGGCGGACCTGCTCGATGCGCGCGTCCTGCATGCCGACCTCGGCGCGGGCCTGGGCGATGAGGGCCTCGACCTCGCCCTGCTGCTGGGCGATGAGCGCTGCGCGGCGGGTCTGGGCGTCGGCGATCCGGCGCTCGTTCTCCTTGAGGGCGATCTGGGTGTGCGCCTCGAGGGTGGTGAGCTCGGCGTTGCGGGTGTTGGTCCACCGCTGCTCGGTGGCCTGGGCCTGGCTGACGGCCTCGGCGATCAGGGCGTCGCGCCGGATCGCGGCGGCCCGCTGGCGGCCCATGGCGTCGAGGTAGCCGACCTCGTCGCTGACGTTCTGGATCTTCAAGGTGTCGAGCACGAGCCCGAGCTTGTTGAGGTCGTGCTCGGCCTCGGCGGCCAGGCGCTGGGCGAAGGTCTCCTTGTCGGTGTTGACCTGCTCCGGCGTCATGGTCGCCAGCACGCCGCGCAGGTTGCCCTCGAGGGTCTCGCGCGCGGTCTTCATGATCGAGTCGCGCGAGCGGCCGAGGAACCGCTCGACGGTGTTGTTGAGCAGCGGCTCCTCGCCCGGCACCTTGATGTTGGCGACGCCCTGGATGTTGAGCGGGATGCCGCCGCGCGAGTAGGCGTTCTTGACCTGGACCTCGATGATCATGTTCGTCAGGTCCATGCGGTCGACCGTCTCGAACAGCGGGGTGCGGATCGCCCGGCCGCCGCGGATGATCTTGTAGCCGAACAGCTTGCCGTCGGCGGTCTCGCGCTGGCGGCCGCTGAAGATCAGCACCTCGTTCGGCTGGCAGACGTACAGGACGTTCTTGATGATCAGCAGCAGCGCGACGAAGGCGATCGCGGCGACCCCGATCAGGGCCATCAATACTTCCATGTTCACTGGGCACCTGTCTTTCCGGCCAGGATCGCGGGCACGTCGACGCCGGTGGTCTCGCGCAGGGCGCTGAGCACCGAGGCGACCGCGCGCGGGTAAGAGGCGGCGTAGCTGGCGAGCGCGCTGCCGTCGCCCGGGTCGAGCGCGGCGACCTCGCGGACCTTGAGGTTCTGGATCGGGGCGAGCACGGCAGACAGCAGCTCTTCGAGGTGCTGGATGACGTAGATCTCGCGCGCCTGCGGGCCCATGGTCTGCCACGCCTCGCTGGTGAGGCGCAGGACCTCGGCCACCGCGGCGCCGTTCTCGATCGTCGGCGCGGCGTCGCCCTTGGCCAGGAGCAGCCGCGCGGCCCGGTCGACCTCGGCCGGGATGATGACCTCGGCCATCAGGCGCTTCTGCTCGAGCTCGCTGCGCACGGTCTGCAGCTCCTGCTCGGCGGCGGCGCGCGCGGTCTTGGCGGCGGCCTCGGCCTCGCGCTCGACCGCAGAGGCGCGGCCCTCGAGCTCGGCGCGGATCTTGGCCAGCTCGTTGCGCTTGACCAGGATCGCCGTCTCGGCCGCAGCCTTGGCCACCTCGGCGCGCTGGTTGGCCTGGGCCTGGGCCTCGGAGATCTCCTGCTGCGCCTGGCTCTCGGCCTTCTCGGCGTCGCGCAGGACGGCGGCGATCTGCGGCCGGCCCAGCGAGTCGAGGTAGCCGGTCTCGTCGGCCACGTGCTGGATCTTGAGGGTGTCGAGCTGCAGGCCGAGCTTGTCGAGGTCGTCCTGGGCGCTCTTGGCCAGGTTGTTGGCGAACTCGAGCCGGTCGTGGTTGACCGCCTCGGGGGTCATCTGCGCCAGCACCTCGCGCAGCGCGCCCTCGAGGGTCTGGCGCGCGACCTGCTGGATCTCCTGACTGGAGCGGCCGAGGAAGCGCTCGATCGCGTTGCGGATCAGCCGCGGGTCGGGGCTGATCTTGACGTTGGCGATCGCGTGGATCTTGAGCGGGATGTTGCCGGACGAGTAGGCGTTCTGCACGTAGACGTCGATCGACATCGCCGACATGTCGAGGCGGTCGATCACCTCGAGCACGGGGATCCGCCAGGCGCGGCCCTTGCCGCAGCCGTGGTACTCGGGCGCCTGACCGACGACGCCGCGGCCGAGGATCACCAGCGGGCCGAGGTCGACGCCGTCCTTCACGCGCTTGCGGCCGGTGAAGATCAGCGCCTCGTTCGGGTGACAGAGGTAGAGGAAATTCTTGACCAGCATCAGCAGGAGCAGCACGCCGAGGCCGATGCTGAGGGCGCCGACGATCGCCAGGCCGGCGACGTTTTGGGTCAGCGCTTCGAAGGTGGATTCCATAGCTGGCGCAGACGCCAGGTACGTGACGGGCGGGTTCACTCGATCCTCCGGTGGCAGGTTGGCCGCGGTCAGACGCCCGGGGCGCGGGCGACGACGGCGGTGGTGTCGTTCATGGCGATGACGAGGGCCTCTTCGCCGGAGGAGAAGCCGCGCTCCTCCTCGGTGGTGGCCAGGACGTCGACGGTGGTGCCCTTGAGCGTGAGCCGCACCTTGCCGAGGTCGCCGGCGCCGAAGCCGACCATCACGCGGCCGCTGCGGCCGATGTAGTCGGCGGCGCTGGCGGCCGTGCTGGTCTCGCTGTGCGAGAGGCTGCGGAACACCGCCACGGTGCCCTGGCCGGTCAAAAGGCCCATGGCGACCGCGGCGACGAGGGCGAAGGTCGGGCTGTCGACGAGGTCGAGGCCGTCGAGCACGAGGCCCGTGAGGCCGAAGAAGGCGAGGAAGAACATCCAGAAGCGCAGCGACAGGAAGGCGGTGAACAGCCCGGCCAGCGTGCCGTGGCTGTCGTCGACGCCGTGGTCGAAGTGCTCGGCCTGGGTGCCCGCGTCGCCGTCGCCGCCGCCGTCCTTGTCGCCGACGAGGATCGAGCCGAGGAGGAGGACGCCGCCGAGCCCGAACGCGAACAGGTAGAGGTAGATCAGCATCGCCTGAGGGGGCCTAACATTATGCCACGTCGACCGGCCTCGTGCGCGCCAGAAGCGCTCAGCCGGCCCCAGGGGCGCGACTTTCCGCAAAGAACGATGTACGCGCGGGGCCCGTCGACGGTTACGCTGCTGATCTGTCAGCATCTTCGCTGGAGCCATATGGCCGCCGACGACTACCGACTTTTGCAGCGCTCTTTTTTCGCCCGTGACGCGCTCGACGTGGCGCGCGATCTGCTGGGCAAGCTGCTGCGACGCGACGGCGTGATCGTGCGGATCACCGAGGTCGAGGCCTATCGCCACCCGAACGACAGCGCGAACCACTGCCGCTTCGGCCTGACCGAGCGCAACGCGGCGATGTGGGGCCCGCCGGGCCGCGCGTACGTGTACCTCTGCTACGGGATCCACAACATGCTCAACCTCTCGACCAACGAAGAGGGCGAGGGGGCGGCGGTGCTGATCCGCTCGGCCGAGCCGGTGCTGGGGCTGACGGAGATCCAGCGCCGCCGCGGCGCCACGACGACGGGACCGACGCTTCTGACCGGGCCGGGCAAGGTCGGGCAGGCGCTGCAGCTCGACACGTCGTGGTCGCACCATCCGGTCACCGAGCCCGGCGGGCTCGAGGCGCTCGACGCCCCGGCGGTCGGCGAGATCCTCGCCGGGCCGCGCGTCGGCATCGACTTCGCCGCCCCGGCCGACCGCGACGCCCCGTGGCGCCTGGCCGTGGCCGGGACGAAGTGGGTCAGCGCGCCGAAGGGCCTCCGCCCGGTGTAGCATCCCCGCCATGCCGTCCGTGTTCACCCGGATCATCAACGGCGAGCTGCCCGGTCGCTTCATCTACCAGGACGACCGCTGCGCCGCATTCCTGTCGATCGCGCCGCTGCGCCCCGGCCACACGCTGGTGGTGCCGAAGCAGGAGGTCGACCACTGGCTCGACCTCGAGGCCGACCTCGCCGCGCACCTGACGACGGTGGCGCAGGCGATCGGCCGCGGGCAGATGCTGGCGTTCGCGCCGGCCCGCGTCGGGCTGATGATCGCCGGGCTCGAGGTGCCGCACGTGCACCTCCACGTGGTCCCGATCGACGGGCCGCACGACCTCGACTTCGCCAACGCCGACCACCGCGCCAGCCCGGCCGCGCTCGACGAGGCGGCCGACAAGCTGCGCCAGGCGCTCGCCAAGCTGGCGCCCGAGGGCGCGGGCGAATGGTGTCTCTGAGGACATGTCACGAAGGACAGACGCGATGACGCACGACCCGCTGAACCTGCTGCAACGCCCGCGGCGCAACCGCAAGCACCCCGCCATCCGCGCGTTCGTGCGCGAGACGACGCTGGGCCCCGAGCACTTCATCTACCCGCTGTTCATCCACGCCGGCGACGACGACGTGCCGATCGCGTCGATGCCGGGGTGCGCCCGCCTGTCGCGCAAGGGGTTGCTGGCCGAGGTCGAGGCCGCGCGCGCGGTCGGGGTCAACATCATCGCTTTGTTCCCGGCGGTGGCCGAGGCGCTCAAGACGTCCGACGGCCGCGAGGCGTGGAACCCGAACGGCCTCATCCCGGCGACGATCAAGGCGCTGAAGGACCGCTGGCCCGACCTGGTGATCGTCACCGACGTCGCGCTCGACCCGTACAACAGCGACGGCCACGACGGGATCGTCGCGCCCGACGGGCGGATCTTGAACGACGAGACGGTCGAGGCGCTGTGCAACCAGGCGCTGTGCCAGGCCCGCGCCGGGGCCGACATCGTCGCGCCGTCGGACATGATGGACGGCCGCGTGCAAGCGCTGCGCGAGGCGCTCGACGGCGAGGGCTTCACCGACGCGTCGATCCTCGCCTACACGGCCAAGTACGCCTCGGCGTTCTACGGGCCGTTCCGCGACGCGCTCGACTCGGCGCCCAAGAGCGGCGACAAGAAGACCTACCAGATGGACCCCGCCAACGCCCGCGAGGCGCTGCGCGAGGCCGAGCTCGACGAGGTCGAGGGCGCCGACATCCTGATGGTCAAGCCGGCCGGGCCGTACCTCGACATCCTCGCGGCGCTGCGTCGCGCGAGCAACCTGCCGCTCGCGGCCTACCAGGTCAGCGGCGAGTACGCGATGCTCAAGGCGGCCAGCGAGCGCGGCTGGCTCGACGAGAAGCGGGTGGTGCTCGAAAGCCTGCTCGGCATCCGCCGCGCCGGCGCCGACGTGATCTTCACCTACTTCGCCCGCCAGGCGGCGGAGTGGCTGACGGGCGCGAGGAAGTAGGGCGATGGCCGCGCGGCTCGAGTTCTGGTTCGACTTCTCGTGCCCGTTCGCCTACGTGGCGTCGACCCAGGTCGAGCAGCTGGCCCAAAGGACAGGCGCCGAGCTCGACCTGCGGCCGATGCTGCTCGGCGGGGTGTTCAAGGCCCGCGGCACGCCGCAGAACCTGGCGGCGACCCTGAACCCGGCCAAGGCCCGTCACAACCTCGACGACATCCGCCGCCAGGCCCAGCGCGCCGGGGTGCCGCTGCGCATGCCGCAGAACCACCCGATGCGCACGGTCGAGGCGCTGCGCTGCGTGCTGGCGGCGGAGCTTTCGCTGCCGCTGATCCATCGGATCTACCGCGCCTACTGGGACGAGAACGCCGACATCGCCGAGCGCGCGGTGCTGTCGCGGGCGCTCGCGGACGTCGGGCTCGATGCGGCGGCGATCCTCGCCCGCGCCGAGTCGCCGGAGATCAAGGACGAGCTGCGCCGCCGCACCGACGAGGCGGTCGCGCGGGGGGTGTTCGGCGTGCCGACCTACTTCGTCGGCGAGCAGATGTTCTGGGGTCAGGACCGCGCCGACATGGTCGAGGCGGCGCTCGGCGGGGCGCCCTCGCAGCCGGCGCTGTCGCCCGCGGCGCCGGTCGACTTCTACTTCGACTACAGCAGCCCGTTCGCCTACCTGGCGATCATGCGCGCGGGCGAGCTGGGCCCGCAGGTGCGCTGGCGGCCGATCTTGCTCGGCGGGTTGTTCCGCACCCTCGGCACGCCCGACGTGCCGCTGTTCGTGCAGAGCCCGGAGAAGCGGCGCCACACGATGCAGGACCTCGACCGCCAGGCGGCGCGCGCGGGGCTGCCGTTCCACTTCCCGGCGCGCTTCCCGGTCCGCACGGTGCTGCCGCTGCGCGTGACGCTGGCCGCCGGCTCGCCGCCGCCGCTGGTGCGCGCGCTGGCGACTGCGGTGTGGGCGGAGGACCGCGACATCAGCGACCCCACAGTGGTTGCAGCGATCGCCGATGCCGTCGGGCTCGACGGGGCGGCGCTGGTGGCCGCAGCGGAGACGCCGGAGCTCAAGCAGGCGCTGGTGACGAGCACGAGCGAGGCCGAGGCGGCCGGGGTGTTCGGGGTGCCGACCTTCGTGGTGCAGACCCGCGAGCGCGGGCCGCAGCTCTACTGGGGCGCCGACCGCCTGACCCTGGCGGCCGCGGCGGCCGGCGGCGACGTCTCGGCGATGTGATCTTCGGACATGCCCCGAGGAGCATGTCCTGGAGGACATGCTCCTTCGAACATGCTGCGAACCGCTACAGGTGGGCGTAGCGGTCGGTGGCGCGGCGCAGGCTGAGGGCGATGCCGGGCTCGAAGGCGGAGTGGCCGGCGTCGGGGACGATCACCAGCTCCGAGCGGGGCAGCCGCTTGTGCAGGTGCCACGCGTTCTCGAGCGGGCAGATCACGTCGTAGCGGCCGTGCACGATCGTCGTCGGGATGTGCTCGATCTTCGGCGCCTCGTCGAGCAGCTGGGTCTCGTGCGCGAGGAAGCCCTTGTTGACGAAGTAGTGGCACTCGATGCGCGAGAAGGCGAGGGTGAAGTCGGTGTTGTCGCAGTGCATCTCGACGTCGGGGTCGGGGTGCAGGGTGGCGACGCGGCTCTCCCACAGGCTCCACGCGCGCGCGGCCTCGACGCGGACGCGCGGGTCGTTCGAGGTGAGGCGGCGGTAGTAGGCGGCGATCAGGTCGGCGCGCTCGGCCTCGGGGATCGGGGCGACGAAGGCCTCCCAGGCGTCGGGGAACAGGGTGCGGGTGCCGCGGCCGTAGAACCAGTCGGACTCGCGGCGGGTGAACATGAAGATCCCGCGCAGCACCAGCTCGGTGACGCGGTGCGGGTGGGCCTCGGCGTAGGCGACCCCGAGGGTGCTGCCCCACGAGCCGCCGAACACCTGCCAGCGGTCGACGCCGAGGTGCTCGCGCAGGCGCTCGATGTCGTCGACGAGGTCCCAGGTGGTGTTGTCGTCGAGCGAGGCGAACGGCTCGCTCTGGCCGCAGCCGCGCTGGTCGAACAGGATGATGCGGTAGCGCGCCGGGTCGAAGAAGCGCCGGTGCTTGGGGTCGGTGCCGCCGCCGGGCCCGCCGTGCAGGAACACCACCGGCTTGCCGGCGCGGTTGCCCGACTGCTCGAAGTAGAGGTCGTGCCCGCCGGGGACCTGCAGCCGGCCGAAGTGGAACGGGTCGATCGGCGGGTACAGGGCCGACAGCGGGTCCTGGCGGTGCGGGGCGGAGTGAGCTGGTCGAACGGTCATGGCGAAAAGCTCAGGTTCTCGGGGACAGGTCAGGTGCCCGCGGCGAAGCGGTCGGTGGCGGACACGAGCTCGTGGAGGATCCCGGGCTCGAAGGCGGAGTGGCCGGCGTCGTCGACGATCCGCAGGTCGGCCTCGGGCCAGGCGCGGTGCAGGTCCCAGGCGCTCTGTGGCGGGCAGACGACGTCGTAGCGGCCCTGGACGATGACCGTGGGGATGTTGCGGATCCGCGGGACGTTCTCGACCAGCTGGTTGTCGCGCTCGAGGAAGCCGCGGTGGACGAAGTAGTGGGCCTCGATGCGGGCGAACGCGAGGCTGAACTCGTCCTCGCCGGCGCGCTCGATCTGCTCGGAGTTGACGCGCAGGTAGCTGGTGCTGGCCTCCCACACGCTCCACGCCCGCGCGGCTTCGAGGCGCACGGCCGCGTCGTCGCTGGTGAGCCGCTTGTGGTAGGCCTTCATCAGGTCGCCGCGCTCGGCCGCCGGGATCGGGGCGAGGAACCGCTCCCACGCGTCGGGGAACAGGGCGCTGGCGCCGTCCTGGTAGAACCACCGCAGCTCGCTGCGGCGCAGGAGGAAGATCCCCCGCAGCACCATCTCGGTGACCCGCCGCGGGTGCTTCTGCGCGTAGGCGAGGGCGAGGGTGCTGCCCCACGAGCCGCCGAACACCAGCCAGCGCTGGACGTTGAGGTGCTCGCGCACGCGCTCGATGTCGGCGACGAGATCCCAGGTGGTGTTGTCCTGCAGCTCGGCGTGCGGGGTGCTCTTGCCGCAGCCGCGCTGGTCGAACAGGACGATCCGGTAGCGCTCGGGGTCGAAGAAGCGCCGCTGGTCGGGCACCGTGCCGCCGCCCGGTCCGCCGTGGAGGAACACCGCCGGCTTGCCGTCGGGGTTGCCCGACTCCTCGAAGTACACGCGGTGCAGCCCGCTGACCTGCAAGGAGCCGGCGTTGTAGGGCTCGATCTCCGGGTAGAGCGTGCGCCTGCGTGGAGGGGCCATCGGCGCGAGCTTGGCAAAGCGCGATCAAGGCGTCCATAGGCGCCGCGTGCGGCCGCTCCGCAGGATTTGTGGCGGCCGTGGCGGGCAAAACCGCGCGGCGGCCGAAGACGCGCCTCCGGCGGGGTCCGGCGGGCGACCGGACGAGTAAGAGGGGAATGACTCGCGGCGTTAGCATCGACCTCGCAGGAGATCCCTCGCACGTGTTTAGGCTCGCCTCGTCCGCCCTCGTCGCCCTCCTCCTCATCGGGTGCGCCCACGGGCGCAATCCTTACGCCGCCACCGAGAGCTCGCTCGGGCTCGACCGCGTGGTGCTCTACCGCAACGGGATCGGCTACTTCGAGCGCCGCGGCGAGGTCAAGGGCGACGCCCTGGTGATCAAGGTCCGCAAGGACCAGGTCAACGACCTGCTGAAGAGCCTGACGGTGATCGACCGCAAGAACGGTCAGGCGGTCAGCGTGTCGATGCCGCTCGACCCGGAGTCGTGGGCCAATGCTGCCCTTTCGACCCTGGCCCCTGGGCAAGGTAGTTTGGCGCAGGTGCTCGACGCGCTGCGCGGCACCTACGTGACGCTGAAGACGACGCAGGGCAAGCTGCGCGGGCGCATCGTCCTGGTCGAGGCGATCGTCGACGAGCCCGACCCGACGCCGCCGCCGTCGTCGGAGCGGGTGCCGGCGCCGCAGGGCGGGGCGCGCGACTACAAGGTCTCGCTGATGGACGGCAAGCAGCTGCAGGTGGTGCGGCTGTCGAAGGTGCGCGGGGTGACGCTGCAGGACGGCGACCTCGCGCTGCAGTTCCACCGCACGCTCGACGCGACCGCGGGCGAGGGGATGTTCCAGCAGGTGGCGGTGGAGATCCGCCTGGCCGGGGCGAACAGCCACGACCTGGTGGTCAGCTACGTGGTGGCGGCGCCGATGTGGAAGCCGACCTACCGCGTGGTCCTGCCCGAGCCGGGCGAGAAGGGGCCGGCGCTGCTGCAGGCGTGGGCGGTGGTCGACAACACCAGCGGCGAGGATTGGGGCAAGGTGTCGATGAGCCTGACGTCGGGCGCGCCGATCGCCTTCCGCTACGACCTGCACACGCCGCGCACGGTCTCGCGCTCGGACCTCACCGAGGCCGGGGTGCAGAAGCGGGCCGCGGTGGCGATGGGCGAGACGTCGTACCAGTCGGGCGGCGACCGCGACCGCGACGCGATCCCCGACTCGCTCGACCAGTGCCCCGACAGCCCCGAGACGTTCAACGGCTACACCGACGAGGACGGCTGCCCCGACGCCGCCGGGATCGCGGCGGGTCAGGCCGCGCCAACTCCTTCGCCGGCGCCCGACTACAACCGGACGGAGGCCGAGAAGAAGTCGGCCAGGCGGCCGATGGCGAAGCCGGCCGCGGCCTCGAAGGGCGGCGGCGGCAGCAGTGCGGACCGCAGCTACGACTTGGAGGACGAGAGCTACGGCGGCGAGATGGCCAAGGCCGAGGAGGCGGCCGCGGCCCCGCCGGCGATGGACCTCGAGTCGCTGCGCCGCAGCACGCAGGCGAGCGCGCGGGCCAAGAGCGTCAGCGGCCTGACGCGCTTCGACCTGAACGCGCGCGTGACTGTGCCCGACGGCAGCTCGACGATGGTGGCGATCGTCAACCAGGACGTGGCGGCCGAGCAGACGTTCCTGTTCCGCCCCGGCGGCGCCGGCACCGGCTACGAGCAGAACCCGTACCGCGTGGTCCGCTTCAAGAACACCACGCCGTTCGTGCTCGAGCCGGGGCCGATCGCGATCTACGCCGGCGGCAGCTTCGTCGGCGAGGGCCTGTCGGAGGCGGTCGGGACGCAGACGAGCACGACGATCCCGTTCGCGGTCGAGCCGTCGCTGATGGTGTCGTCGCAGGCGCAGTACACCGGCGAGGACATGCGCATCATCAAGATCGTGCGCGGGGTGCTCGAGGTCGAGAACTTCCAGCGGGTGGCGACGACCTGGACGGTGAAGGGCCAACCTGACCCGAAGGGCTACTCGGTGCTGATCCGCCACCCGAAGCAGGGCGGGGCCTACGCGCTCAAGTCGAAGATCGAGGGTCTCGAGGAGCTGCCCGACGCCTACCTCGTGCCGGTCAAGGTCACCGGCAACGCGATCGAGGGCAAGGTCGACATCGTCGAGCAGACGCCGTCGAAGGCGGTCATCACGATCTGGGACGGCCGCGTGCCGCAGCTGCTCGACGCGCTGCTGCGCCTGCCGAACCTCGACGCGAACGCCCGCAAGAAGATCGAGCCGCTGGTCCGCCTGCGCCAGGAGATCGGCCGCATCGACACCGAGGTCGAGGGGCTCGCGCGCCAGCAGGCCGAGCTCGACCAGCGCGCCAGCGAGACGCGGCAGAACCTCGAGGCGATCAAGAAGGACGGGGCGGCCGGCGATCTGCGCAGCAAGTTGAACAAGCGCCTCGACGAATTCACGCGCGACGCCGACAAGCTCGGGCGCACGATCGTCGAGCTGCAGTCGAAGCGGCTCGAGAAGAAGATCGAGCTCGAGGACTCGCTGCAGAGCATCGACCTCTCGGCACCGACGCCGTGACGATCCGCTCCGACGGCTTGACGCGAATTGACGGGTCTGCAGGGGTGAAGAAAACTGCACCTCGCCAGCGGACGCCGTCCGGTGCGCGTCTGCGCCGGTCCCAAGTGGGATACGCACGGACTTGCCGCCGCCCCGCTGGCCGTGCGACGCTGGTGCTGATGTCCCGGAACCCCGAGGGCTTTCGGTGAGCGATCACGACGCAGGCGCGTCTGGCGCGATTCCGAACATGGATCCGAGGCCAGGTCCCAAGGGCCAGGTCCTGTCGACCTCGCAGCACGCCCGCTCGATGCGGGCGGTGCCGAAGATCGTCGAGACCGCGATCGTGGAGTGGGAGCCCCCGGCCACGTTCGACGAGTACAAGCTGGTCCGCCTGCTCGGCAAGGGCAGCATGGGCCGCGTCTACCTGGCCCACGACACGGTGCTCGACCGCTCGGTGGCGGTGAAGTTCGTCGGCCACGTCGCGCCCGACGCCGACGACCGCGAGCGCTTCCAGGTCGAGGGTCGGGCGGTCGCCCGCATCCAGCACCCCAACGTGGTGACGATCTACCGCGTCGGTCAGCTCGAGGGTCACCCGTACCTCATCACCGAGTACATCCGCGGCAAGAGCCTCAACGAGATCCAGGTCCCGCTGCCGTCGCGCAAGGTGCTCGAGCTGGCGATCGGCCTGTGCCGCGGCCTGGCGGCGGCGCACCGCCACGGCGTGCTCCACCGCGACATCAAGCTCGCCAACGCGATACTGGCCGAGACCGGCGAGATCAAGCTGCTCGACTTCAGCCTGGCCAAGCTGATGGACCCGGCCTCGCTCGACCCGGTGCGGCCCGAGCCGCCCAAGGAAGAGGCGATCGAGGCCGCGTCGTCGGTGGTGATGCGCAGCAGCGACGGCGGCCGCATCGACCGCGCCGCCGAGACGATCAAGCTGCGCGACGCCAGCGCGAGCGCGGCGCTGCCCCGCCTCCACGACGAGTCGGGGGCCGGGCGCTCGAGCGCGGGGCTGTCGGCGGCGGCGCTGTCGGCCGCCGACATCCCGGTCACCGCCGAGTCGCTGACGCAGGCCGGCACGCTGCTCGGCACGCCGCACTACATGGCGCCCGAGCTGTGGCGCGCCGAGCCGGCGTCGCGGCGCTCCGACGTCTACGCGCTCGGCGTGCTGATGTACATCCTCGCCTCCGGCCGCCCGCCGACCGAGGCGAGCACGCCGCTCGAGCTGGCCGAGCGCCTGCAAGAGCACGAGCCGCGGCCGCTGCTCGAGCGAGCGCCGCGCTGCGACCCACGCCTGGCCGGGCTCATCGACCGCTGCCTACGGCGCGATCCGTTCATGCGCTTCGGCTCGGCCGACGACCTGCTGGCCGCGCTCGAGTCGCTGCAGCCGAGCGGGCGCGAGCTGGTGATCCCCGAGGGCAACCCGTATCGCGGCCTGCAGGCGTTCGAGTCGAAGCACCGCGCGGTGTTCTTCGGCCGCGGCGTCGAGATCCGCGCGGTCCTCGAGCGCCTCCGCGCCGACGCGCTGGTGGTCGTCGCCGGCGACTCGGGCGTCGGCAAGTCGTCGCTGGTCAAGGCCGGCGTGGTGCCGATGGTCGAGGAGGGCAACCTCGACCACCACCGCCAGTGGGCCTCGGCGGCGATGACCCCGGGCCGCTACCCGCTGCAGACGCTGATCTCGACGCTGGCTGTCCTCTTCGACATGTCCGAAGAGACACTGGCCGCGCTGATCGCCGAGAGCCCGGGCGAGCTGGTCCGGGCGCTGCGCAAGCAGCTCGGCGAGGCGCGCGGGCGGCTGCTGGTGATCGACCAGTTCGAGGAGCTGGTGACCCTGAGCGCCACGCAGGAGGTGGCGGTCGTCGGCCCGCTGCTAGCGCGGCTGGCGGCCGGGCAACCCGGGCTACGGGTGATGGCGACGGTGCGCGGCGACTTCCTGACCCGCGTGGTCCAGGTGCCCGGCATCGGCGACGAGCTGTCGCGGGCGATCTACATCCTGCGCCCGCTGTCACCCGAGGGCGCGCGCGAGGCGATCGTCGGCCCGGCGAAGGTCAAGGGCGTGCGCTTCGAGCCGTCGACGCTGGTCGACGAGCTGGTCGAGGCCGGCGCGCGCGGCAGCCTGCCGCTGCTTCAGTTCGCGCTGGCCGAGCTGTGGGAGATCCGCGACCAGGCGACGAACGTGATCTCGCCGGCCGATCTGCGGAAGGTCGGCGGCGTGACCGGAGCGCTGGCGCGGCACGGCGACGCGGTCCTGGCCGAGCTGATCCCGGCCCAGCGCGCGGCGGCGCGGCGGATCTTGATGCGCCTCGTGACCGTCGACGACACCCGCGCGGTGCGGACCGAAGACGAGCTGACCGCGGACTCGCCCGCGGCCGCCGAGGCGCTCAAGGCCCTGGTGCGCGCGCGCCTGGTGGTGGCGCGCGAGGTCAACGACGACGCGGTCTTCGAGATCGCCCACGAGGCGCTGCTCGGCGGCTGGTCGACGCTCAGCACCTGGCTCGAGGAGGAGCGCGACGGCCGGGCGGTGCGGCACCGCCTCGAGCTCGCGGTCGCCGAGTGGGAGCGGCTCGGCCGCGGTCGCGACGCGCTGTGGAGCGGCGCGCCGCTGCAAGAAGTGATGGCGCTCGACCCGGCGTCGCTGCGGCCGAAGGAGCGCGACTTCATCGCCGCGTGCAAGACCGCGGCGGCGCGGGTGCGGGCGCTGCGACGCGGGGCGATCGTGCTGCTGCCGGCGGTGGCGATCTCGATGTACGGGGCGATGTGGCTCAAGGGCCAGCGCGACCTCCGGCTCAAGGTCGACGCGCAGGTCACCGCTGCCGAGCAGGAGCGGACGGTCGCCGGCAAGGCGCGGGCCGACGCCGAGGAGCTGCGCACGCAGGCGCTGGCGGCCTACGAAGCCGGCAAGCAGGCCCACGCCGACGGGCTGTGGACCCGCTACGAGGCGGCGCTGCCGGAGGCGGAGCTGCGGCTGGCCCGCTCGGCGCAGAAGCTCGAGACGGCGCTGAGCCTCGACGGCCGGCGCGACGACATCCGCGACAAGCTCGGCGAGGTGCTGCTGGAGCGCGCGCTGCTGGCCGAGCAGGCCGGTCACGGCGAGTTCGTGATCCAGGACCTGCTCGAGCGCCTGAAGCTCTACGACGAGGACGGGGCGGGCATCGAGCGGTGGAACGCGCCGGCGCAGTTCGCCGTGACGAGCCAGCCGCCGGGGGCGCGGGTGCAGCTCGAGCGCTACGACGAGAAGCACGCGCGCATCGGCGAGACGGAGGACCTCGGGACCACGCCGGTGGCGACGCGGCCGCTCGATCGCGGGTCGTATCGCCTGCGCTTCGAGCTCGCCGGCCACGCGCCGGTCGTCCTGCCGATAGCCCTGGCGCGCGAGGAGGTCGCGGACTTCTCGGTCGTGCTGCCGCCGGTCGACACGCTCCCCGCCGGCTTCGTCTACGTGCCCGCCGGGCGCTTCCTCTACGGCACCGGCGACATCGCCGACCTGCGCGTGACGGCCAACGCGGAGCCGCTGCACCGCGTGGAGACCGGGGCCTACGTGATCGGCCGCCACGAGGTGACCTGGGCCGACTACATCGAGTTCCTGTCGGCGCTGCCGGCCGGCGAGCGGGCGGCGATCCTGGCCAGCAACGCCGCCCGCGTGCTCTCCGACAGCGCCCGCCTCACCGAGCTGCCGCAGGGCGGCTGGCAGCTCGATCTCCATCAGTCGGTCCGGGTCTATACAGTGCGGACCGGCGAGCCCCTGGTCTACGAGGGCAGGACGCAGCGGGCCCGCGTCGAATGGGAACGTCTGCCAGTGACGGGAATCGGGGTCGAGGAAGCGACAGCGTATTTCGCCTGGCTCAATGCCTCGGGGCGCGTCCCAGGCGCCCGCTTCTGCAATGAGCACGAATGGGAGCGTGCAGCCCGCGGGGCCGACAATCGCAGATTCTCCATCGGCGAACACCTCGAGGTCACGCAAGCGAATATCGACAGGACGTACGGCCTCGTCGGGCCGGCGTACGGCCCCGACCCGGTCGGCTCGTATCCCCAGTCCGTGAGCCCCTACGGCCTCTACGACACGATCGGCAACGCGTACGAATTGACGGTGTCGCCTTACGACCACAAGCGATTGAATGCGCGCGGCGGTGCATTCTACTATAACGAGTTCGCCGCCCGGGTCACCAACCGCTTCGAGGTAGCTACGAGTTTCCGCCACAGCACGGTCGGGTTGCGCGTATGTGCGACATGGCCGCTGACGCGCTCCTAAAAAAGCGCGCGCTCGGACAGATGTCCTTTCATGTGTCCGCCGGCTGTGCTACAGTCGGGGGAATCGATGGGGGTGGTTATGGCCGTGCGTAATGTGGCGCTTGTCGTGTCGCTGCTGGGCTTCAGCGCAGGGTGCTACGTGGGGTCGGATGCACCCGCCGATGTCGTCTCGACCCGCGACGAGGAGTTCAACTCCCTCGTCCTGAACGGCCCGGTGCTGCAGGGCCCGGTGCTGCAGGGGCCGGTGCTGCAAGGCATCATCATGGGGCCCGTGCTGCAAGGCCCGGTGCTGCAGGGCAACGTGCTCGAGGGCCCGCTTCAGCAAGGGCCGGTGCTGAACGGCGTGAACCTGAACGGACCGGTGCTGCAGGGGCCGGTGCTGCAGGGGCCGGTGCTGCAAGGCACGGAGTTCAGCGCCAAGGTCTTCAAGAACGGCAAGAAGCAGTGGGCGAAGGGCAAGGACTTCATCGGCTCCACGTGGGAGCTGACCGTCGGCCAGGTCATCGACGGCGAGGAGGTCTTCGAGGATTACGTCCTCCGCATCGACGACATGACCAAGTCGCCGGGGCAGGACGACGTGTACCTGTACGACGTGGTGCACCGCGCGAAGGGCTCGAACCAGTGGAAGCCGCTGTGCCAGGACGGGCAGGGCGGGCTGGTGCCGGCGATCCCGGTGGCCAACTACTGGAACCTCGAGACCGGCGACCGCGTCGACGACCCCAACGTGTTCGTGTGGGCCTGTACGAACGCCGTCATCGCCAAGTGCGTGCTGTGGGGCTACCGCCCGTGGGCCACGACGAAGCGCTGCAAGGACTGGGAGAAGGGCAAGCACTGCAAGACGATCTCGCTCGCCGATCACCACCAGGCGTGCACGCGCATGGCTCGCGCCGACTACTGCGGCAACGGTGAGCCGTGGACGGTCAACGGCACGGCGATCGACATCTGGGACCACCTGTCGCCGCAGGTCGAGGCCCGCGCGACCAACTGGTTCATCGAGGCCGAGTGGAACCCGGACGGCGCCTACTGCCTCCGCGACATCCGCCACCAGGAGTACAAGGAGCAGGGCCTGTACCCCAAGTGCTTCCTCGACAAGAAGGGCAAGATCAAGAAGGCCCCCAGCGACTGCGGCTCGCTCGAGGATCACCGCGCGTTGCTCGTCAGCGCCTTCGACAAGTACGGCGAGGGCCTGCCGGACAGCAACAACGACGACGACGACGATGACGACGACGACGGCGGCGGCTGGGGCGGGCACGGCCATGGCCACGGTCACGGTCACGGTCACGGCGGTCACTGAGCGCTCGCGCTAGCGCGGCCCGCTTTACATCGCCCGGCGGCTGTGGTGCCGTCGGGCGATGCGCGACGTCCCCGAGCTGCCGGCGTGGTTGGCCGCCCTCTTGCCGCTGCGCCGGCGCGCGAGCGTGCTGGCCGATGGCAGCCAGATCCACCGCATCGACCACGGCGAGCCCGAGGCGCCGGTGGTGCTGCTGCTCCACGGCAACCCGACGTGGAGCTTCCTGTGGCGCGACGTGATCGCCCGCCTGCCGGGGCTGCGCTGCGTGGCGCCCGACCTGCTCGGTTTCGGCCTGTCGAGCCGGATCGCGCTGCACGAGCACAGCGTCGAGCGCCACGTCGACGCGCTGGCGGAGCTGGTGGAGGCGCTGGGGCTGCGCCGCTTCGTGCTGGTCGGGCAGGACTGGGGCGGCGCGCTGGGGCCGGTGCTGGCGGCGCGGATGCCCGAGCGCGTGGCCGGCGTGGTGCTCGGCAACACGTCGGTGGTGCTGCCGCCGCGCCCGCGCGGGACATGGTTCCACCGGTTCGCGCGGACGCCCGTGGTCAGCGACCTGGCGTTCCGCGGCCTCGGCTTCCCGCAGAACGCGCTGTGGGTGGCCCAGGGCGATCGTAGATCGATCCGCGGCCCGGTGGCCCGGGCCTATCGCTGGCCGCTGCGGCGCCTGTCCGATCGGTCAGGCCCGCTCGCGCTCGCGCGGATGGTGCCGGGCAGCCTGGAGCACCCGAGCATCGCGCCGCTGCGCCGCGGAGAGGCGTGGCTGCGCGAGTTCGTGGCCGCCGGGGGCCCGCTGGCGCTGGTGTGGGGCGAGCGCGACCCGATCCTCGGCCGGGCGCTGGCTCGCCACGAGCGGGCGTTTCCGACAGCGAGCGTGACGCGCACGCCGGCCGGGCATTTTTTGCAGGAAGAGGTGCCTGAAGCGCTGGCGACGGCGATCCGCGAGGTGGCAAGTCGCGCGGGTCTGCGCTGACGGTCAACTGCGTTTTTTACAAAGAAAATGGGGGCAGGACGGTGCGCTCGAGAGGGCTGGTGGCGGCGAACAGCGCCTCGCGAACTGCGCAGGCGTGCGCGGCGGGTGCAAATATTGTGACCGCGAGCACGCTCCTGCAGCCGTTGTGCACAGTCGTCGCGGCGCGGGTCGGGCGCATGGAGGGCTGCCCCTTCGGACATGCCTTGAAGGACAGCGAACGAGCGCCGGGCGGTTTGGCAGTTGCGGCGCGGTGGGCTCGCGGGACCACGGGCTCGAGGGCTGGCCGGTGGGGTGGGCCGGCGGGAGGGTTGGGGGCTCGGGCGGAGGCCGAGGGCGACAGGCCTCTCGGATGTCCCTCAGGACATGCTCCGGAGCGCATGTCCTGGAGAGCAGCCGCTACGCGTCGATGTGGCGGTGGACGGGGATGACGCGGGTGAAGCGGCGGTCGAGGCCGTCGGCGTCGGGGACGTAGCAGGGGGCGAAGTGGTCGAACAGGGCCTCGACCTCGGCGCGGACCGGCAGCTCCGGGTCCGGGTCGCCGACGGCGACGTAGGCGGCAAAAAAATCGTCGGCGTCGCGGGCCAGCGGGGTGCCGATCGCGGCCATGATCCGGAGGACCGCGCCGCGCTGCTCGGGGGGCAGCTGCGCGGGGTCGCCGAAGCGCAGGCCGGCGACGGCGTGCAGCGCCTGGGCGACGTTGGCGGCGATGTCGGCCTCGGGCAGGGCGTAGAACGAGGCCATGAGGTCGGCCTCGTCGCACCACACGAACAGGATGTGCGGCGGCAGGGCCAGCAGCTCCTGCGGGTCGCGGGCGACGAAGCTGCTCATGTCGAACTCGAGCGCGTGGGCGACCGGGCGGATGGCCTCGCCGATCGCGGCGTGCAGCGCGGCGTAACCATCGGGGTCGCGGCGCGCGACGGCTCGCGCCGGAAAGGCCTGCTGGGAGAGCGCCTCGAGCTGCGCGAGCGTCAGCGGCACCCGTGAAGGATAGCGCGGCCGCGGCCGCATCGGGCGGGCGAGAGCGCTCGGTGAGGCCAGGATCGACAGACGCGGACGGGGTGACGGGGCTCGCTGGGGCCGCTTGTGCCCAGGGCGCGGCGGGGCGAGCGGAAGCTGTCCGGAAGGTCATGTGGCGCGTCGGCGCCGCCCGGACGAGGGCCTGTCCGAAGGGGCATGTGCGAGAGGCGCCGGTGCGCGCGGCGGCGGACGAGGCTGGCAGCGTGACATGTCCGAATGGTCATGTTCGGGAAGCGTCAGTGCGTGAGGGCGCGAGCTGCGGGCGAGGTTCGTAGCAGGGCCTGTCCGAACGGTCATGTGCGTGAAGCGCCGGTGCGGCGGGGCGCGAGCTGCGGGCGAGGATTGCAGCAAGGCTGTCCGAACGGTCATGTGCAGGAGGCGCCGGTGCGCGCGGCGGACGAGGCTCGCAGCAAGGCCTGTCCGAACGGTCATGTGCGAAATGCGCCGGTGTGCGCGGCGGACGAGGCTCGCAGCAAGGCCTGTCCGAACGGTCATATGCGTGAAGCGCCGCTGGGGGAGGGCGCGAGCTGCGGGCGAGGATTGCAGCAAGGCCTGTCCGAACGGTCATGTGCAGGAGGCGCCGGTGCGCGCGGCGGACGAGGCTCGCAGCAAGGCCTGTCCGAACGGTCATGTGCGTGGAGCGCCGGTGCGGGAGGGCGCGAGTTGCGGGCGAGGATTGCAGCAAGGCCTGTCCGAACGGTCATGTTCAGGAGGCGCCGATGGGCGATGGCGCGAGCGGCGGCGGACGAGGCTCGCAGCCGGAACTGTCCGAATAGTCATGTTCGGGAAGTGCCGATGCGGGAGGGCGCGAGCTGCGGACGAGGCTCGCAGCCCGATCTGCCCGAACAGCCATGTTCAAGAGGCGCCGGTGCGCCAGAGCGCGAGCGGCGGACGAAGCTCGAAGCAGAACCCGTCCGGACGGCCATATTAGGGAGGCGTCGGTGCGCGAGGGCGCGGACTGCGGTGGACGAGGCTCGCAACAGGGCCTGTCCGAACGGTCATGTGCAGGGTCATGCCGGAAGCTCGTCGGCGAGGGCGTCGGGGGCGCTGCGGCCGAGGTCGGCGAGGGCGGCCAGAGCGGCGCCGCAACCCTGATAAAACGCCTCCTCGAACAGCGGCAGGCCGGCGACGTCGGCGGCGCACGGGCGCAGGCGGCCGAGCGGGGCGCGGGCGCGGGCGAGCGACTCGCCGAACAGCAGGCCGGGGACGGGGCGGATCATGGCGTGGCCCCAGCGGGTGACGGCGATCCTGGAGATCTCGCTGGCGATGCCGGGATGCATGGCCGCGAGTGCGGCGACGACGTGGTCGGACCAGGTGGAAAGCTCGCCGGCGAGGAGGCGCTGGCGCTGGGCTGCGAGCTCGGCGGGGCCGTCGCCGCAGAGCGGCTCGTAGTAGGTGAGGACTGCGCCGGGGCGGCGCGCGTCGGCGGACTCGCCGTGGGTGGCGACGACGTAGCCGAGGCTGGGGCCGGCGAGCGGGACGTTGTCCCACGCGAGGCGGGCGCCGATGCCTCGTGGGGCGGTGCGCACGTCGACGCTGGCGACCAGCCACGGGGCGTAGGTCAGCGCGCCGGCGGGCAGCGGGTCGGCGCCGACGAGCAGGCGGCCGAGGACGAACCGCGGCGCGGCCCACAAGATCGCCCTGGCGTGCACGCGCAGGCGCCGGCCGTCGCCGGGGCGATGGACGCGGAGCTCGCCGGCGTGCGGGTCGACTGCGACGACCGCGGCGCCGCGGTGGAGGCGATCGCCGAGGTCGGCGCGCTCCAGCATGCCGCGGACGAGCCGCGCGTTGCCTTCGGGCCAGGTGAGGAGGAAGCCGCCGCGGGTCTCCTCGAGGCCGCGGGCGAGGAAGTGGTGCAGGCCGGCGAAGGCCGAGGTCTGGGCGAGGGTGCAGCCGTAGTCGTCGCGGCAAGCGTAGTCGAGGGCCCAGCGCAGGCGCTCGCTGACGAGGCCGAGGTCGTCGAGGTAGGCGGCGAACGAGACTGCGTCGAGGTGGCGCAGCTCGGAGCTGCTGCGGGCGACGGGGATGGCGAACAGGGGCCGACCGTCGGCGCCGCGCCGGCCGTCGAGGTCGCGCAGGTGGGCGTGCCAGCGGGCCCATTGGGCGGCTTCGTCGGCGGTCTCGCCGGCCGCGGGATAGAGGCCCTCGTACCAGCGGCCGCGGCCGAAGTGGCGCTCGAGCGGGGCGGCGGCGATCGCCGAGGGCGCGTACTCGGGGCGGCCGCGGGCGTCGCGGCCGAGGATGACGCCGAGCTCTTCGAGCAGGCGCTCGAGCGCAGGACAGCCGGGCGGCGGGGTCGGCAAGTAGTGGGCGCCGAGCGGGTGACGCGAGCGCGGCAGCTCGCCGCCGCGCGCGGTGCCGCCGACGTCGTCCTCGAGTTCGAACAGGTGCACGTCGGTGAGGCCGGCCCGCCGCAGGCGCCAGGCGGCGGCGCTGCCGGCCGCGCCGCCGCCGACGATCGCGACCTCGGTGCGGATGGTCTCGTGGACAGGTCCTTCGCGCCATGTCCCTTCGCGCAGGTGATGCCCGCGCTCGGGGTCGGGGCCGACGAACTCGACCGCCGGGGGCGGCGGCCGGCCCGGGCCACAGGCGGCGGACGCGACGGTGCCGGCGGTGGCGCCGAGGAAGTCGCGCCGCTTCACCCGGGGGCTCCGCGACGGCGAGGGCGGGCGTGTCTTGGGAGACACGGCAGCGCGCACTGCCCGAGCGCGAGCTGGCTCGAGCAGCGCCGGTTTCGAGCGGGGGCGCCGCTCATGCTCGCAAGAGCATGCCCAGAAGGACATGTCCCATGGCCGAGGCCGCGCCCGGCCTCGGACCCGTACCACCAGCCTCGGGGGCCCCGATGGGCGCGGGCCCGAGGACATGCGGAGCGGGGGGCAGGTCGGCGTCCGGGAGCCGGCCGCGGGCGCGGAGCGGCCGAGATGCTCGCGGAATCATGTCCCTTCGGACATGTCCTTGCGTACGGCGAGAGTGCGGCCGCAGACCCGCGAGTCGATCGGGCGACCGTAGGGACATGTCTCTCGCAACATGCTCTCGAGGTCATGTCACCCGCGGCCTCCGCGGCCGGGCAGGGCGCGCAGGTCCTCTTCGTAATAGTGGACCAGCAGCTGGTCGTTGAGGCGGTTGACGTCGACCTCGGGCGGCTGCTGGTCGCGCGGGAACACGAACAGGGTCGGCAGGAGGGCGTCGTCGAGGAAGCGCAGCGGGACGTCGGCGAGCCGGGTCGGCTCGGGGCGCGGGGCCGGGGACACGAGGACGAAGCCCCAGTCGCCGAACGACGGCACGTGGGCGTGGTAGGGGCGCGGGTGCAGCTCGGCGGCGGCGAGGGTCTTGACCACGCACCAGAACGAGCGCGGCGCCAGGTACGGCGAGGTCGCCTGGATCACCCCGACCCCGGCGGGCGAGAGGGCGCGGCGCAGCAGGCGGTAGAACGAGCCGGTGTAGAGCTTGCCGAGCGAGAAGTTGTTGGGGTCGGGCAGGTCGACGACTGCGACGTCGTAGACCTCGCTGTTCGTTCGGACATGTTCTTCGAGCCAGCGCATGGCGTCGGCGTTGTGGACGTGGACGCGCGGGTCGGACAGGCTGCCGTGGTTGATGCGGACCAGCAGGGGGTCGCGGCCGAACAGGCGGGTCATGCCGGGGTCGAGGTCGACGAGGTCGATGCGCTCGAGGCCGGGGTACTTGAGCAGCTCGCGCACGGCCAGGCCGTCGCCGCCGCCGAGCACGAGGGCGCGGCGCGGGGCCACGCCGGCGAGCGCGGGGTGGACCAGCGCCTCGTGGTAGCGGTGCTCGTCGCTGCTGGCGAACTGCAGGTTGCCGTCGATGTAGAGGCGGATGTCGTCGCCGCTGCGGGTGATCGACAGGCGCTGGTAGGCGGTCTTCTCGGAGAAGATGACGGGCGCGTCGTAGAGCTCGCGCTCGGCCAGGCGCTCGAGCCGGCCGCCGAACACGAGGCCGACCGCGAGGCCGAGGCAGACCAGCGCGGCCTGGACGAGGACCGCGCGCGGGCGCGGCAGGTGGGCCTGGAACACCCGCGCGCAGGCCAGCGCGATCGCGGCGTTGAACAGGCCGCACAGCAGGCTGGTGCGCACCAGGCCGAGGTGGGGCAGGAGCGCCAGCGGGAACAGCAGGCTGGCCAGCAGGGCGCCGACGTAGTCGAACGCGAGCACCCGCGCGACCGTGTCCTTCAGCTCCTGGCCGTCGCCGACGATCCGCATGAGCAGCGGGATCTCGAGCCCGACCATGGTGCCGACGATCACCAGGATCGAGAACAGCAGCGGGCGCACGCTGGCGAGGTAGGCGTAGCCGTAGAACAGCGCTACCGCCGACAGGCCGCCGACGACCGCGATCACCAGCTGGACGGCGATGAAGCGGGCGTGCAGGTCCTTGACCACGAACTTGCTCAGCCACGAGCCGAGGCCCATCGCGCTGAGGTAGACGCCGATGACGAGGCTCCACTGGGTGACGCTGTCGCCCAGCAGGTAGCTCGCCATGGTCGCGGCGATCAGCTCGTAGACGAGGCCGCAGGTGGCGACCACCAGCACCGAGGCGAGCAGCAGGCGGGTCCCGGGCGCGGCCGACATGTCACTTGCCGCCGTGGTAGCCGCCGCCCAGCCAGACGAAGGCGGCGCGCCCGCGCACGGTGCCGTCGGGGTCGCGCTCGACCTTGCCGCGCTCCGGGGTGCCGGCCAGCAAGAAGCCCGAGCGGGCCCCGAACAGCAGGAGCAACAGGGCGGCGACGGAGCAGATCCAGTAGGTAGTGCGGAACATGTTTCTTAAAAAAATGGATCGGTGTTCAGCGAGGGCCGAGCGACGCGGGGCGGCGCGACGCTTTTAGATGTCCTTTAAGACATGTTGTAAAAAACATGGTCATGAGGTCACGTCGGGTGGTCGCTGTTGGCCCAGCGCTTGCGCTCGCGGCGGCGGCCGAGCAGCCAGGCGAGCAGCGGGAAGCCGAGGATGATCGGGACGGGCAGGATGGCGTAGCGGCTGAGGAACACGTCCTCGCGCACGCGGATCGCCCAGGTGTCGGGGCTGCGCACGCCGAACGGGCCGAAGGTGCCGAGGCGGAGGCCGAGCGGGTCGTTCTCGGCCAGCGCGCTGGTGTCGCGCTCGGGGGTGACCTGCAGCAGGTAGCGGCCGCCGGCGACGCGGCCGAGGACGTGGTCGACCTGGCGATCGCCCTCGGACCACGACTCGCCGTCCTCGAAGCCGCTGTAGCTGCTGGCCTCCATGCCGAGGCCGATCGCCTCCTCGCCGTCGAGCGGGATCAGCACGACCTCGGCGAACGCCCACGAGTTGTCGAGCGGGTAGGCGGTGAAGGAGATCTCGACGGTCGTCGACGCGCCCGGCTCGCCGATCGTGACCTCCTGCGACAGGACGCTGTCGAACCGCAGGTCGGTGGCCTGGAACACCTCGCGCTCGCTCGCGCTGCCGGAGACGTGCTGGACCGCGAAGTACCAAACAACCAAAAAAACCAGGCACGACAGCCACAGCGAGCGCGCCTGCTCGCGCCAGCGGTTGGGCGCGAGCATGCCGACGCCCTTCTGTTTGGGCGGCTTGCCGGGGCGATCGAAGGCGCGCCAGACCTCGGCGGCGTCGAGGTGGCGCATGGCAGTGCGGGTCAGCTCGACGCCGTCGCTGGCGGCGACCTCCTCGATCGAGATGCCGTGCGGCGGGGCGACGAAGTCGTCGATGTGGGCGGCGTCGCCGACCTGGACCTGCCACGGGAACTCGCCCTCGGCGTAGGTGACGTAGGCGTCGGCGCCGGAGAAGTGGCGGTAGCTGCGGCCGCGGTGGACGATCGCGTGGCGCTTGCCGGGCACGATCTTCGGCGCGCCAGGAATGACCTGTCCCAAAGACCAGTGGCCGTCGCCCGTCGAGTGGGCCAGGTAACGATAGCCGCGGTAGGGGTTGTAGAGGAGGAACTCCTGCCACGGCCAGCCGGGGACGGTGCGCCAGCAGATGCCGACGATCTCCCAGGTGGCGCCGTCCAGGCGGCCGCGGGCGTGCAGCGGCAGCACCGACTCCTGGTGGGCGCGCGCGGCCCGGTGGATCAGCGCCAGCGCGCCGCTGTCCTCGGGCCGCAGGAGGCTGCCGCAGGCGGGGCAGACGACGCGCTGGATGGCCCCGAAGCCGCGCAGGGCGATAGGTCCGCCGCAGGCGAGGCACTGCACGGCCTCGGTGCGGGCCTCGTCGCGGAACAGCCGCGGCGGGGTCGCCTCGGCGGGGCGCGGACGGGTGACTTCAGAGGTCGCCTCAGTCACGCCAGCCCTCGAATCTGCGCAGGCGGTCGAGGCCGAGCTCGGCCAGCTCCACGGCCCGGCCGAGGTAGACGTCGGGGCGCGTGCGGTAGGGGTCGACGCCGTAGTCGAGGCTGACGAACTGGTCGTCCGGGCCGGCGAGGTCGAGGCTGAAGAAGGTCAGGCCGGGCTCGGCGACGAACGGCAGCACGCCCTCGGCGCCCTGGTAGCGGGCGGCCCGCTTGTCGACGACCATGTGCTCGCCGCCCTGAACTTCGTGCCATGTCCCGATGGCCATGTTGTAAAAGCCAGGCAGCTCGGGGCCGTCGGCGACGGGGGTGGTGACGGCGTAGTTGCCCTGAAAGTCGGCCAGCCAGCCGACGCCGTCGGAGAACTGCAAATACCACTCGCTCCAGGCGCCGCGGGCGTAGCGGAGCTGCAGGCGGCCGACGATCTCGAAGCCGCGGCCGGCGAAGCTGCCCTTGCCGCCGAGGAGCAGCGGGCTGCCGTCGTCGACCACCGCGGAGATCTTTCCCAGGAGGCGCAGGTCGACGCCGGTGCGCACGACGGTGCTGCCGCAGTGCTCGCACACCAGCGAGACGGCGGTGCCGCGGAACGGCGCAGGAGCGCCGCACTGCGGGCACGACACCTGGCGCTCGCGCTCCATTCGCCGGGAATGGTGCCACTTCCGCGGACGCGGCACCATGGCCGGAATCGGCGCTCGCGGCCGCGCGAGGCGGGCGGTGCAGCGAGCAGGCGGAAGGTGTGGGGCGGCGGCGGCTCCGGCAGGGGGGAGGCGCGCCCGGCTCGCGTTCTTCGCCAGCCCCCGCCCGACCGGGCTTCATGGATCTGATATGTCCGAATGGACATGTTTTATAGAACATGTCAATTGGGGCATGTTCGTCGGGCCGGTCGCGGCGGTGCGGGTGCTCGCCCGGAGCCGGGCGGGGTCCGCATGCGCGGGTTTCTTCGCCCAGGGGCGAAAATGCGCTAGCGTCGGTGCGATGGCGTTGCCTGGCCGATCCCGGATCTTCGTGCTCGCGGTGGTGTTGCCGGCGTGTCCCCCGGCCGACAGCGGGACCGCGAGCGAACCGCAGACCACCTCGTCCACGACCGCGCCGACCACGGGGCCGACGAGCACCGAGACGGGCCCGACGAGCGGGAGCACCGGCACCGAGACGACCACCGCGGGGCCCGAGGCCAAGCGCTGCCAGTCGCAGTGCGACAACGACCGCGACTGCCGGATCGGCGGCGGCGACCTCGGGTTCCGCTGCATCGACGGCCTGTGCCTGTTCCCGCCGTGTACCAGCGACGCGCAGTGCCTGGCCGAGCTGTCGGGCTGGAAGACGCCGTGCGCCGGGCCGGGCGACTGCGCGGCCCAGGAGGCGTGCGTGCTGGTGGCGGACGCGGGCCGCTGCGCGCTGACCCCCGGGACGTTCGCCTGCGCCGACTTCGGGCTGGTCGAGCAGACGCTCTCGCCGTTCGCGGGCGGGCGCGACGTGACGGTGTGTGGCCAGGCGGCCGCGACGTGCGAGGCGGGGGCGTGTCAGAGCCCGTGCGCAGGGGACGAGGCCTGTCTGCCCCAGACGGGACATCCGGTGTGCGACGTGCCGTCAGGCCAGTGCGTGTGCCAGATCGATCAGGACTGCCTCGATTCGAACCTGCCGGGCTACGTGCAGTGCATCGCCGGCCGCTGCGGCTGCGCGGTCGACAGCGATTGCGCGGGCGGACAGAACGTGGACACTTGCTACGCCGGGGCGTGCGGCTGCGCGGCCGACTCGACCTGCACGATGACGGTGTTCGATGGCGCGTCGCTGAGCTGTCAGTAGGTTCGATCGAGGGGCCCGGGCAGGCCCTGCGGAACTCGCGCGACGAGCTATTTCGCGGTAGGCTCCGCGCCATGTCGACGCACGAGCCAGCCATCGCCATCGTCGGCCCCGGCAACGTCGGGTCCGCCATCGCCCGCCGACTGGTCGCTGCGGGCTTCAAAAAGGTGAGCTTCGGGGTCCGCTCGGGTTCGAAGATCGCCGAGGCGCTGGCCGAGCTGGACGGCAAGGTCACGGCCTCGCTGGCGCCCGAGGCGGCGGCCGCGGCCGACATCGTGTTCCTGGCGGTGCCGGGCGGGGTCGCGGTGCAGGCGGCCCACGGCCTCGGCGACCTCCGCGGCAAGATCGTGGTCGACTGCAACAACCCGCTGACGTGGTCCCAGGGCCCGGTGTGGTCGCCGCCGCCGGAGGGCTCGATCACCGCGGCGCTGCAGGCCGCGCTGCCGGGGGCCCGCGTGCTCAAGGCGTTCAACACCTTCGGCGCCGAGTTCCACGCCGATCCGAAGCTCGGCGACACGGTGGTCGACGTGCCGATCGCCGGCGACGACGCCGAGGCCAAGGCGACCCTGTCGGCGCTGATCCAGCGGGCCGGCTTCCACCCGATCGACGCCGGCCCGCTGCGCAACGCGGCGGCGCTCGAGAACATGGCGGTGCTGTGGATCCACCTCGCGCTGGTCGGCGGGCAGGGGCGCGAGGTCGCGTTCAAGCTGCTGCGTCGCGGATGACCGATCGCGCATGTCCTTCGAGCCAGATCCTTCGGTACCTGTCCCCGAGACCAGGGCGGCGTTCACCCGCCTGCGCAACTTCTTGGCCGGCCGGCTGGTCGGGGCGACCCGCGACGCGGCGCTGCTCGACGAGGTGCTGCGCTGCGTGTTCTGCCGGACGCTGACGGTGCGCAGCGGCGCGGCCGCGCCGGACGAGGCGGGCGCGCTGCTGCGGTTCTACAAGGAGCAGCTGGCGCGCCTCAAGGCGCTGCTCCCCGACGTGTTCGCCGCCGACGCGCAGCTCGGGCTCGACGCGGCGACGCTGCTCGAGGTCGACCGCGAGCTGCGCACGCTCGACCTCGATGACCCGCGCTGCGACCCGATCGGCGACGCTTACGAGGTGTTCACGGCGGCGGCGACCCGCGGGGTCGAGGGCCAGTTCTTCACCCCGCAGACGGCGGTGCGCATGCTGGTCGACCTGGTCGACCCGAAGCCCGGCGAGCGGGTGATCGACCCGGCCTGCGGCGCGGGCGGGTTCCTCAGCCACACCGCGCGGCGATTGGTGGCGCGCGGGGTGGCGCCGGCCGAGGTGGCGCGCAGCGTGGTCGGCATCGACAAGGACCGCTACCTCGCCGGGCTGGCGCGCGCGCACGTCGGCCTGGTCACGATGGCGCCGGCGCGGGTGTACTGCGGCGACGCGCTGGCCTGGCAGGCCGAGGACGGCGGGCCGATCGCGTGCGAGCAGGGCGGCTTCGACGTCGTGCTCGCCAACCCGCCGTTCGGCGCCAAGATCGTCGCCGCCTCGACCGAGGTCCAGCAGACCTTCGCGCTCGGCCACGTGTGGCGCCGCGGCGCCGACGACCGCTGGCAGCGCACGCCCCGGCTGCAGCGCGGGGTCGCGCCGCAGGTGCTGTTCGTCGAGCGCCTGCTCGCGCTGGCCCGCCCCGGCGGCCGCGTCGGCCTGGTCCTGCCCGAGAGCCTGATCTCCGGCAAGTCGTATCGACATGTCGTTCAGTACATGTTCGAACAGGCAGATCTGCGCGCGGTCATCGGCATGCCCGAGGAGCTGTTCAAGACGTCGGGCAAGGGCGGCACGCACACCAAGGTGTGCCTGATGCTGCTGACCCGCCGCGAGCCGGCGCCGATGAGCGAGCGGCCGGCGATCTTCATGGCCGAGGCGGCGTGGTGCGGCAAGGACAGCCGCGGCCGCAGCATCGACCGCGACGAGCTGCCGGAGATCGGCGACCGCTTCCGCCAGCACGCGGCCGGCAGCCTCGAGGCGGGCAGCCGCCTCGGCCACGCGGTCGCGCCCGAGGCGGTGCGCGGCAACGTGCTGGCCCCGCGCTACTACGACCCGCGGGTCGCGTCCATCCTCAGCGGCCTGCAGCGCAGCCACGAGCTGGTGACGGTCCAGCAACTGGTCGACGACGGGATCCTCGGCATCACCAGCGGGCACGAGGTCGGCAAGCTGGCCTACGGCGGCGGCGACGTGCCGTTCGTCCGCACCTCCGACCTGTCGAACTGGGAGCTCAAGCTCGACCCCAAGCACTGCGTCGGCGAGGCGGTCTACGAGGCGCTGCGCGCCAAGCAGGACGTGCGCGCCGGCGACATCCTGATGGTCCGCGACGGCACGTACTTGATCGGCACCTGCGCGTTCATCACCGAGCACGACACCCGCATCGTGTTCCAGAGCCACCTGCTGAAGCTGCGCGTGCACCGGCCCGAGCTGCTGTCGCCGTACCTGCTGCTGGCGGTGCTCGGCTCCGATCCGGTGCGCAAGCAGATCGAGGCCAAGCGGTTCACCCAGGACATCATCGACTCGCTCGGCGACCGCGTCGGCGAGCTGGTGCTGCCGCTGCCGCGCGACCCGGCCCAGCGGGCCCGCATCGCGGCGATGGTCGAGGCGTCGATCCGCGAGCGCGTGGCCAGCCGCGAGCGCGCGCGGGCGGCCTGCCTCGAGGTCGCCCGCGTCGACTAGCCGAACAGGACGCCGCGCATCGAGATCGAGCCGAGGTCGAAGCCGGGGTTGAAGAACCGCGGGGTCTCGGCCTCGCTCGCGGCGCCGACGGCGTAGAGCAGCGGGAGGTAGTGTTCGAGGCTGGGGTGGTTCTGCCGCCCGAGCGCGGTCTCGGGGGCGCGCGCGAGGAAGTCGTGGTCGCGCTGCTCGATGGCCTGGGCCACGTCGGCGTCGAAGCGCAGGGCCCACTCCTGCAGCGAGGTGTCGCCGCGCTGCGCGAGCTGCATGGTCGCGCGCAGGTTGTGCGTGAAGTTGCCGCTGCCGAGGATCAGGACGCCCTCTTCGCGCAACGGCGCGAGCGCGCGACCGATCGCCAGGTGCTCGGCCGGCAGCCGCTGCTGGTCGATGCTGAGCTGCAGCACCGGCACGTCGGCGCGCGGGTACATGTGATGCAGGACCGTCCAGGTGCCGTGGTCCAGGCCCCAGTCACCGCGCGGGGCGGCCTTCACCGAGCTCAGGAGCTCGCAGACCCGGCGCGCGACGTCGTCGCTGCCGCGGGCGGGGTACTCGAACTCGAACAGCTGGCGGGGGAAGTTGCCGAAGTCGTGAATCGTCGGTGGGTCGCCGCCGGCCGTCACGAAGGTGCCGCGGGTGTACCAGTGGGCCGAGACGGCGAGGATCGCCCGTGGCGTCGGCAACGCCGTCCCGAGATCGTTGAACGTCCGCGTCCAAGCATTGTCGAGGATGACGTTCATCGGCGAGCCGTGGCCGACGAACAGGACGGGCGTGGTGGGCATGCCAGGGTCCGGTATGTTACCCCGCGCGCGCCCGGACAAGCCCGTCCGGAGCAACGCACTGTTGCGCTCCCGCCGACAATCGCCCGGGCCTCGACGCAAGGGTGAAGCTCGGGCTAGCGTCGCCCCAGATGCGTGCGCCAGAGGGCTGCCCCCGCGTCGCTGGGTCCGGCGCGGTCGTCGTACCGTTCGTCCGTGACGGCGAGCCGGCCTGGCTGCGCAACCACGAACCCGCCGCCGAGCTGGTGTGCTTCGATCCGGACAGCCAGCGGCTGTGTGAATTCAGCGGCAGCGACGGCGACGCGCCGCGCGTGCGGGTGAGGATCGTCCCCGAGGTCGGCCTCGCCGACCCGTCCGACCTGCACGGCAGCGGCCTCGCGCAAGAGGCGGAGATCTTGGCCGGAGAGCCCGGGAGCCCGTTGTGGCTGCGGATCTGCGAGCCCCTGGGGCGCTCGACCCGGCTCATGCCGCTGTCCGGCCAGCGGCGCATGCCGTGGGCGCTCGGTCGCACGGTCACCGGCTACGCGCTCGCCGACGGGGTGGTGCTCGCGCTCGAGACCGAGAGCTGGCGCAGCGCGTCGCAGCTGGTGATCGCCCACCCGAGCGGGCGCGTCGAGCGGCGCCCGCTGGCCGAGACCGGCACGATCCGCGGCGGGTGGTTGTTCGGCGCGATCGCCGAGGCCACGGTGCTGCGGATGTTCGCCCGCCGCGTCAGCGCCGCGGGCTTCGGTCCTCGCGTCGACCTCGGCCTCGTGCCGGCGACGTCGCCGGGTGTCTACCCGTGTCACTTCCACCTCCGCACCGCCGGCGAGGCGTCGTTTTTGGCGATCGAGATCTCCCACGGCCCCGAGGCGCCGCAGGTGGCGACCACGTTCTTCCGCGCCGGCCGCTGGTCGCCGCTCGCGCTGCACACCCTCGACAGCCTCGACGCGCGGGTGGCGTGCACGCGCGGCGTGGGCCGCGTGCTGTGGAAGGACGACAACATGTTCTCGGGGACAGGTTCGCGCGACATCGTGGCCCTGACCGCCTGGCCCGAGGGCACGGTGCGCGTCGAACGGCACCCGCCGCTGCCGGCCAGCGACTACCTCGACTTCGAGGTGCTGCCGCTCGGCGATCGCGTGCTCGCGCTGTCGCTCGAGGAGTCGGGCCTGAGCGCGCGCCTGGCCCCGCTGGCCGAGCTCGGCCGGACCCCGGACCTGGCCCTGCTCGAGCTGCCGGACGGCCTGTGGTCGTTCACGGCCCACGCGCGGGGCGAGCACGCGATCGTGGTGCTGCGCGAGTCGGAGACCCGCTGCGAGTTCGCGGTGCGCATCGCGGCCGACGGGGCGGTGCGCCCGGTGACGCCGTTCGGCTGAGTGATTTTTTTACGCGCGACCGATGAGTCCTGCCGGCGGTCGCGGTCTGTGTTGCCATGACCGCTGCTTCGTCCGCCCCGTCCACGATCCCCGCCGAATTCCCGGTGCGCCTGCTGGCGCGCGGCCTCGATGTCCTGGTCCTCGCCGCCGTCGACGTCGGCCTCGGCCAGGTCATGGGCTACGGCTTCGACTGGCTGCTCGTCGGCTCGGCGTTCGTGTTCCTCTACTTCAGCCTGCTCGACGCCTGGGTCGGCGCGACGCCCGGCAAGCTGGCGCTGGGGCTGCGCGTGCTCGGCCCCGACGGCGGGCGGCCGACGCTGCGGCAGTCGCTGCGGCGCGAGGCGTTTACTTTGCTCGGATCGATCCCCTTCATCGGCCCGCTGCTGGCGCTCGCGGCCTGGGTCGTGATCGCCAGGACGATCCGCAGGAGCCCGCTGCGGCAAGGCGACCACGACGCGTTCGCCGGCGGGACGCGCGTGATCCGGCTGCAGGCGGGATGAGTCCGCGCGTCGCGGCGAAGATCGGTCGATGACTCGGGGGCTCGGCGGCCATGGTGCCGACATGGCGCCCATCTCGGTCCCGATCCCTCCGCCCTCCCGACCGGCTCCAGACCTCTTGCGGTCTCTCGCGCGGGCGCGTCGAGCTGCCGGCAGTTCGCTTCGGTGAGTGGCAGGCGACTTGCAGCGGCGCGAGCGGTCCGCGTGGGTGTGGCGGTGGGCTCGCACGTGGCCACACCTGTTCGCTCGCTCGCTTTGTGATCGCGGGCGCGATCGGAACAACGGCCGAGTGTCACTGGTTGGATCGACATGCCCGACGTTCCATCACCGTATGTGTATGCTGCGTTGCTAGCGACCTTTTCCTTCGCAGGGACCGCCCGCGCCGAGCTGCCCGCGCCCGCCGATTTCTCGGTGTCGTATTATGTGACCGACGAGAGCGGCGAGATCGTGCGACCGATGGTCGAGCGCGACCTCAGGTACGCGACCAACCGCGCCCGCTGCCAGTGCGGCCAGCGGATCGGCGTCCAGATCCAGGCAAAGGACGGCGCCGACCTCGACTTCAGCGCCAAGATCCAGGCCTTCATCGGCGCCGTGTGCTCCACCGCCGAGACCGCGATGGCCGGCCAATTTCGCCGCTGCGGCGTGCTCGCCGACGTGCTGGCGGCGAACTTCGTGCAAGGCGTGACGAGCGCGTTTCACCCGGCGTTCCTGGCCTCCGGCCTCGATCCCTCGTCACCGACCCGAGACGTCCTCGGGGCCGAGACGATGCTCAGCGGCGCCTGCGGCGACTACGTCGAGGGCGAGACCAGCGTCTGGATGTGCGACCCGGCCGGGAACAGCACCGCCGCGTGCCAGGCCGACGAGTTCTTCTATGGGCCCGACAGCGCGCTCTCCCAGCTGTCCGGCGTCCCCACGATCGCGTACGACTTCATGCCGCCGCTTCTCGAGGTTTCGACCCTGTCCGTCGAGCCAGGTGACGGCGGCGTCACGCTCCACTGGGAGCTGCCGAGCAGCGGCGACATCGCGGGCTTCCGCGTGCTGTGCGAGGAGGCGGCGACGGGTGCGTCGCCGGGCCTCGACTTCCCGACGCCCGAGCTCGGCGAGGTGCCGGACAACAACCACTACTTCACGGCCGGCAACCTGTGCGGCGACGCGCCGTTCTCGACCGTCAAGACGGCCCCCGAGGAGGTGGCCGACCCGGGCACTTGCGGCAACGGCGTGGTCGAGGCCGGCGAGGCCTGCGACGACGGCGACGACAACGGCCCCGAGGGGCTGTGCGACGAGGCCTGCGAGCTGCGCGTCAGCCCGAGCCTGCACGCCCTCGACTGGGACCACGTGTGCAGCGACCACATCACGTTCAACACCAAGGGCATGGCCATCCACGGGCTCGAGAACGGCAAGACCTACAACTTCGTCCTCGTCTCCTACGACCTGTTCGGCAACCCGCGCGTGCATGACCAGGTCGTCACCGCCACCCCCGACGGCAGCCTGCCCGGCCCCGACGGTGGCCTCGAAGGGATCGGAGGGGAGGGCTGCGCCTGCGCCGCGGACGAGTCGGGCGGGGCGGGCGTCCTGGCCCTGTCCCTCGCCGCGCTCCTCGGGCTGGCCCGCCGGCGTCGCCGCTGAGGTGTCCCGCGGGACAGGCCGGCCGCGGCCGCCTGCGCGACCAAAACGAAGAACCCCTCCGGCGATGCGCTGGAGGGGTTCTTTTGGGCTCCGACAGTAGGACTTGAACCTACGACCCGCGGATTAACAGTCCGCTGCTCTACCGACTGAGCTATGTCGGAATGACCCGGACTTGGGGGCCCGGGGCGAGCGTGTGTACTCGATCCCTCGGGACGGCGTCAAGCCGCATCGCCGGCGAGGCTGTGAGCTCGAACACGAGCACGGGGCCGGGTCCCGGCCGACCCCCCGGGACCCTCGATCGAGCCCCGCGGGGCGGCTGGGGCGCCTCCACGGGGTCGAGCACGTTCTTTTCGAAGGGGGCTTGACACTCCATGGGGCTCGTATATTCTCCGCCTCCCCTCGTCACGGCGCGGGAACAAAACCTGAACCAACCGGCAGAGACCCGTCCTCGGACGTTGTTCTGCACGATCTGCGGGAGTAGCTCAGTTGGTAGAGCACGACCTTGCCAAGGTCGGGGTCGCGAGTTCGAGTCTCGTCTCCCGCTCAGAAAATCGAAGCCCTGTCACCGCCGGTGACGGGGCTTCGTGCTTTGGGTCCGACGCCGGTCTGCGGTCCGCTGCGCCGGCGGCCGAGGCCCGGGAGCCCCGCAGCGGGCCGGCGTCCCGTGGTCCGGCGCACGCGCGGGAATAGAAGGCGGCTTGCGCAGTTTGCAAAACCCGCCTAACGTTTCGCCGCGCTCCGTGCCTGCCCTGTTCTCCAGCTTCTTGCGCTGTCTCCTGGTGCTCAGCCTGTGGCTGGGCGCGGGCGTGGCTGCATCGAGCGCGGAGGCCGCGGTTGGGGGCACGCCCGATCTGCGGAGCGACATCCACCTGCGCCTGGTCGAGCTGCTCGGCGTCGCGGAGTTCTGCGGCGACGAGGACGACCCCGACGCCGAGGTGTTGTGCGGCGGCGATCTCCTCGCCGACCTGGTCGTCGACCCGTCGGTCCTCAAGTTGTCGCGCGGCTCGTGCTCGCGTCTGCTCGAGGTGCTGTTCAAGCGGGCCGTGTGCGACCCGACCGACGAGACCTGCGGCAAGCTCCAGCCCGGCGGCTTGCCGGCGCGGCCACCACCCGACTTGCTTGGGCCCGGTTCGAGCGCCGCCGTCGCCGCGCTCCTGCGCGACGAGTGGTCGCCGCAGCGCATGGCGCTCGCGTCGGCCCGGCCGCGGGACGACCCGCCCCTCCTGTCCCGGACGACCCGTCCCGAAGCACCCCCGCCTCGCGTCTCGCCCGCGTAGTCCGCTCGGGCCGGCCGGAGGCATTGGGTCGCGCTCGAGAGGCTGCAGGTGCCTCGTGCACCTGCGCGCGGGAGCCGGCGCTGCGCGCCTCGGCGGCGCCCTCCGGGTGTTCGAGACGGTCCTCTCATGCGTGTCCCTCATCTCTGGCTCGGCCAGGTCGTGTTCGGCCTGACGCTGAGCAACGCAGCCTGCGAGTGCTCCCCGAGCGCTCCTGAATCGCCAGCCGCGCCGGTCGCCACCTCGTCGGTGCGCTACCGCGTCGACCTCGACCCTGACGAGCACGCGCTCGGCGGCGCCGAGCCGCTGGTCACGGTCGTGGTCTTCTCCGACTACGCCTGTCCGCCGTGCGCGCGCACCTGGAAGGTCCTCGAGCACCTCCTCGAGGACTACCGCGACGACCTGCGGGTGGTGTTCCGCAGCCAGACCTTGCCGGGCTTCGCCGACGGCGAGCGGGCCGCCGAGGCCGCGCTGGCCGCCGGCGCGCAGGGCCAGTTCTGGCCGATGCACCGCCGGCTCTACGACACGATGCAGTTCGACCGCGCGGCGCTCAAGCAGAGCGCCGAGGCGCTCGGGCTCGACGTGCCGCGCTTCCTCGACGACCTCGACGCCGGCGTCTACTCGGGCACGCGGATCCGCCATCGCCGCCAGGCGGTGGAGCTCGGGATCTACTTCAGCCCCGTGGCGCTGGTGAACGGGCGCCCGGTGATCGGCTTCCGCGACGAGGCGGCCTGGCATGCGCTGATCGACGAGGAGATCCTCGCCGCCCAGGCCCGCCTGCGCGCGGGCACCCCGCGCGCCGACCTCTACGCCGCAGTCATGGAAGGCGCAGTGATCGCCCCGCTCGAGGTCGACGACGCCACTGCGCAGCAGCGGCGGATCCTCGCCGAGCGGTTCAAGGCCGCCGAGGCGCCGCCCCCGCAGCGCGCCGAGGCGGGCAAGCGCTACGCCGTCGACGCCGGCGCCGCGCCCACGCTGGGGCCCGCCGACGCGCCGGTGCTGCTGGTCGCGTTCATGGACTTCGAGTGCCCGTTCTGTCGCAAGGCCGCGACCGAGGGCATCGCCGAGCTGCGGCGGCGCTACCCCAACGACGTCCGGATCGCCTACCGCCAGCTGCCGCTGCCGATCCACTCGGCCGCCGACAGCGCTGCGCGGGCGGTGGTCGCGGCCGACAAGCAGAACCGCTTCTGGGACTTCGCCGAGAAGCTGTTCGCCGCCCCGCGGCTCGGTCGTCGCACCTACGCGGCGATCGCCCGCGAGCTCGGCCTCGACGAGGCCCGCTTCCTCGCCGACCTCGACAGCGCCGAGGTCGCCCAGGTCGTCCGCGACGACCTCGTATATGCCCGCAGGCTCGGGCTCGACGCCACCCCGGCGATCTTCGTCAACGGCCGCTACGTCGACGGCTTTCGCGGCGCCGAGGCGCTCGCCGCCGACGTCGAGGCCGAGCTCGCGCACGCGCAGGAGCGGATCGCCGCCGGCGCCGCCCGCGAAACCGTGGTGCGCACGATCCTCGACGGCGAGGCGATCCCTCCCAACGAGTTCCCCAGCGCCGATCTCCCGCAGTGAAGAATTCCTGATGTCCTTGCGGACATGATTTTCGTGACATGTTCTTTCAACCACCCACCAAACTACAGACACAGAGCCCCATGAAACGCATCAGCCTCCCCGTGTTCCTGGTCTCGGCGCTCGCCCTGGCCGCTTCTCCTCTCACTGGTTGCACCGGCAACCGCGGCGGCAAGAAGGAAGAAGCCGCCGCCGCCGGTCCGGCCGCCGCGGGCGGCGGGCTGGTCACGATGGACCAGGTCGACGACTCGCTCACCAGCAAGATCACGGGCGAGCGGTTCCGGGTCACTTACAACGACAAGGACCAGGTCAAGGGCGCCACCGACCCGCTGGTCACGATCGTCGAGTTCAGCGACTTCCAGTGCCCGTTCTGCTCGAAGTTCACCGACATGCTGAACGAGCTGATCAAGGACCCCGCGTACGCCAACGACGTGCGCGTGGTGTTCAAGCAGTACCCGCTGCCGATGCACAAGGACGCGGCGATGGGCTCCGAGGCCGCGCTGGCCGCCGGTGAGCAGGGCAAGTTCTGGGAGATGCACGACATCCTCTTCAAGAACCAGAAGGCGATGACGCGCGCCGACGTCGAGAAGTACGCCGAGGAGCTGAAGCTCGACATGGCCAAGTTCAAGGCCACGCTCGACGCCAAGACCTTCCAGGCGCAGGTCAACGAGGACATGGCGCTCGGCAAGAAGTTCGGCGTGCGCGGCACCCCGAGCTTCTTCATCAACGGCAAGTGGCAGCGCGGCGCGCCGCGGACGATCGACGGCCTGAAGAAGCTGGTCGACGAGGAGAAGGCCGCGGCCGAGCAGCTGATCAAGGACGGCAGCAAGCGCAGCGAGGTGTACGCGCGCATCATGAAGGCCGCCAAGGACGAGCGGAAGGAGCCGCCGCCGGAGAACAAGCCGAAGGTCGGCGAGCCCGACCCGGCCGCCAACTACGCGGTGCCGGTCGACGGCCGCCCGGCGTTCGGCCCGGCCGACGCGCTGGTCACCGTCATCGAGTTCAGCGACTTCCAGTGCCCGTTCTGCAACCGCGTCACGCCGACGCTCAAGCAGATCAAGGAGAAGTACCCCAACGACGTGCGCGTGGTGTTCCGCCAGCTCCCGCTCGGCTTCCACGACCGCGCCCGCCCGGCCGCCAAGGCCTCGCTGGCCGCCGCGCAGCAGGGCAAGTTCTGGGAGATGCACGACCTCCTGTTCGCCAACCAGAAGGCGCTCACCGACGCCGACTTCGAGGGCTACGCGCGCCAGATCGCCGGCCTCAACTTCGACCAGTGGAAGAAGGACCTGGCCGACCCGAAGCTCGAGCAGATGATCAAGGAGGACGAGCAGACGGCGCAGAAGTTCGGCTCGAACGGCACGCCGGCGTTCTACGTCAACGGCCGCCACCTCTCGGGCGCGCAGCCGTTCGAGGCGTTCCAGAAGCTGATCGACGAGGAGAAGGTCAAGGCCGAGAAGTTCCTGGCCGAGAAGAAGCCGGCCAAGGACAAGCTGTACGAGGAGATGATCAAGGGCTTCGAGACCGAGCTGAAGGTCCCGCCGCCGCCGCCGCCGGCCGACTTCAAGCGCCGCGAGGTGGCCACCAAGAACCTGGCCGGCAAGGGCAACCTCAAGAACCCGAAGATCACGGTCGTCGAGTGCTCGGACTTCGACTGCCCGTTCTGCAAGCGCGGCGCCGACACCGTGGCGCAGATCGTCAAGGAGTACGGCGACAAGGTCGCGGTCTACTTCCGCAACTACCCGCTGCCGATGCACAAGATGGCCGAGCCGGCCCACCGCGCCGGCATCGCCGCGCAGAACCAGGGCAAGTTCTGGGAGATGCACGACCTGCTGTTCGCCGACAAGACCAAGCGCAGCGACGAGGACTTCAAGGCCTACGCGCAGCAGCTCGGGCTCGACCTGGTCAAGTTCGAGCGCGACTACAACGACGCGGCGACCGCCCAGCGGGTCAAGGACGACATGGCGGAGTGCGGCAAGATGGAGGTCCGCGGCGCGCCCGGCTTCCTCATCAACGGCCGCCTGATGAGCGGCGCCCAGCCGATCGACCGCTTCAAGGCGGTGTTCGAGGAGGAGCTGAACGGCGGCTTCGAGGCGACGCAGAAGAAGGAGAAGGAGGCCGCGGCCAAGGGCGGCGCGCCGGCCAAGGCGCCGGCCCCGACGCCGGCGCCGGCTCCGGCCCCGGCCAAGTGAGCCTGGTCTCCGGGCCAGGCATCGCCTGGTCCTGACCCGCCCGGCCCCGTGCGCGACGGGGCCGGGCGTCCCCGACCGGTTTGCATCGCGCGCTACTATTCGGTACCCACGAGGTCGACCATGTCCGACGCCACGACGCCTGCTCCCAACCCCCCCAAGCGGAATCCCGCCTCGATCCTGGTCGCGGTCCTCGGGTTCGCGGCGACCATCGGGGTCGGCTTCTACGCCGGGCAGTGGGTCCGCGATCGCTTCTTCGTGCCCTCGGCCAAGCTCGAGCAGGGCGACCGCTACCGCGCCGAGCTCCGCGGCGACGAGCCGCAGTTCGGTCCGAACGACGCCCTCGTCACGGTGATCGAGTACTCCGACTTCCAGTGCCCGTTCTGCGCCAAGGTCACCGACCCGCTGAAGGACGCGATGGGCGCCTACGAGGGCGACGTGCGCCTGATCTTCAAGCACTACCCGCTGCCGGGCCACAACGCGGCGCCGCCCGCGGCCCAGGCGTCGTGGGCCGCGCATCAGCAGGGCAAGTTCTGGGAGATGCACGACCTCCTGTTCGAGAACCAGAAGAAGCTCGACGACAAGAGCCTCGAGGGCTACGCGCAGCAGCTCGGCCTCGACGTCGCCAAGTTCAACGCCGACCGCAACAGCGACGCCGCCAAGGCCGCGGTCGACAGCGACTACGTCTCCGGCGGCAAGGCCGGCGCGACCGGCACCCCTTACTTCCTGGTCAACGGCCGGCCCTACTCGGGCTCGCTGCCGGCCAAGCAGTGGCGCGAGATCTTCGAGTACGAGCGCGAGCAGGCCCGCCAGATCGAGAGCCAGGGCACCCCGCGCGCCGAGGTCTACGGCGCGATGATGAAGGACGCCAAGGCCCAGCGCGGCGGCGGCGGCCCCGGCAAGGCCCCGAGCCAGCGCGACGACGGCCCCGACCCGAGCAAGACCTACCGCGTCCCGCTCGACGCCCGCCCGCAGTTCGGCCCCGACGACGCGCTCGTCACCATCGTCGAGTTCAGCGACTTCCAGTGCCCGTTCTGCAAGCGCGTCAACGCCTCGCTGGCCGACGTCAAGCAGAACTACCCCAACGACGTGCGCATCGTGTTCCGTCAGCGCCCGCTGGCGATGCACCCGCAGGCGCGCGTCGGCGCCCGGGCGATGCTGGCGGCCCACCGCCAGGGCAAGGCCTGGGAGATGCACGACCGCCTGTTCCAGAGCCCTTCGGACATGTCCGAAGAGGCAGTCAAGAACCACGCCAAGGAGCTCGGGCTCGACGTGCCGATGTTCGAGCTCGACCTCGCCGCCGCCGAGACCGAGCAGATGGTCAAGGACGACGAGGCGGTGGCCAACCGCCTGAAGAGCGGCGGCACCCCGTCGTTCTTCATCAACGGCCGGTTCCTGTCCGGCGCCCAGCCCTACGACGCCTTCAAGGCCCTGATCGAGGAGGAGAAGGCCAAGGCGCAGAAGCTGGTCGACGAGGGCACGCCGCGGGGCCAGGTCTACGAGAAGATCATGGCCGGCGCCGAGGAGAAGCCGGGCAAGTGACGGACGCGCGGCCCCCGGCGGGCGAGCCCGCGGGCTCGCGAGCCCCTGTCCTCGAGGACAGGGAAGAAGGTCGCGGCCTGTTAGGTCCGCTCGCCTACGTGGTGTTCATAGCGATCGGCTCGCTGTGGATGTTCTGGTTCGCCGCCTCGCTCGGCCCGGCCACCAAGGCCCAGGCGGAGGCGGCCTGCCGGGCGCTCGAGCCCGAGCTGCGCAGCGGCCCGGCGCCCGAGTTCTCGCTGCAGGACCGCGCCGGCCAGACGGTCGACCTGGCCGACCTGCGCGGCAAGTTCGTGGTCGTCAACTTCTGGGCCACGTGGTGCGAGCCGTGCATCCGCGAGTGGCCGCAGCTCGACCGCCTGGCCGAGCGCCTGGCGGACCGCGACGACGTCGTGATCCTGGCGATCAGCGTCGACCAGGACCAGAGCCTGGTCGCGCCGTTCCTCGCCCGCATGGGCCTCGAGCAGACCGGCGTGCGCGTGCTGTGGGACCCGACCGGCAAGCTGCACACCGCCTACGGCAGCGAGAAGCTGCCCGACACCTACTTCGTCGGCGCCGACGGCCAGCTGGTCCACGCGTACATCAACGTGCGCGACTGGGGCCGCCCGGCGGCCCATCACTGCGTCGAGTCGATGCTGGCGCGCTGAGCCGCGACCGGCCGGCGCCGCATCGATCGGGGCGAATCACTCGCGCGGTCGAGTTGCGCTGCGCCGCGCTTCGACCGTCACGGCAGGGTCGCGAGCTGATCGATCGACTGCTTCAGCGTCGGGCGCAGGCACTCGAGGCAGTCCTTGTTCTTGAACGCCCCGCAGCCCTTGCGCGACGTCTTGTTCAGCCGCTGCAGGGCCGGCAGACCGCGCTTGTCGTTGGCCTCGGCGATCCGCTTGACCGCGGCGCGCTTGGCCTCGCAGCTGTCGGCCTTGGCGAGCAGGGCCAGGCCGTGCAGCCACAGCGGCACGTCGACCTCGGGCTCGTAGGCGAGGACCGCCTCGGCGGCCTTCGACTGCTCCTTGGCCTCGCCGAGCAGGCTCGTGGCCGGCTCGCGCAGGCCGGCCGGCAGCTCGCCGAGGTCGGGCTTGCTGGCGGAAGGGACATGTTCCGAAGGACCTGCCCCTTGAGACTTGTCGTCGCTCGCGCCCTTGCCGGCGGCCGGCACGAACTCGGCCGGGCGCTCGCCGCTCTCCGGGGCCTCGGACGGCGCCTCGTCGTCGGGCTGGCGCATCGCCCACAGCACGACGATGAGCAGCGCCGCGCCGACGAACACCGCGATGAAGCCGGTCAGTCCGCCCTTGCTCGCCGGGGCGGCGGGCGGCGGCAGGGTGGGGGTCGGGCTCGGCGGCGGCAGGGTCGACACCGCCACCTGGCTGACGCTGCGGCCGAGCGCGCGCAGGGCGTCGCGGACCTCGCGGGCCGTCTGCGGGCGCTGCTTGGCCTCGCGCGCGAGCAGCTGTTGGATGATGCGTTCGAACTCGACCGGCAGGTCGACGACCTCGCCCGCCAGCGGCGGCGGAGGTTGAGTCAGCTGGCGGGTCAGCAGGTCGCTCATCTCGCCGCCGTCCCACAGCGCGCGGCCGGCCAGGCACTCCCACAGGATCACGCCGAGCGCGTAGAGGTCGGTGCGGTGGTCGGTGGGCTCGCCCATCGCCTGCTCCGGGGCCATGTAGCCGGGCGTGCCCATCACGGTGCCGAGGCGGGTCAGCGGGGTGGTGCCCTGGCTGTGGTCGGCGACGCGGGCGATGCCGAAGTCGAGCACCTTGACGACCTCGCCGTCCTCGCGCGCCTCGAGCAGGATGTTGTCGGGCTTGAGGTCGCGGTGGACGATGCCGGCCGCGTGGGCTGTGGTGAGCGCGTCGGCGATCTGGGCCCCGATGTCGCAGACGGCCTGCCAGCGCATGCGGCCGCGGTTGATGATGTCGGTCAGCGACGAGCCGCGCACCAGCTGCGTCACCAGGTACGCGCCGCCCCCGGGCAAGGGCCCGAAGTCGATCGCGCTCGCCACGTTGGGGTGCTCGATCTGCGCCGTCGCCATCGCCTCGCGGCGGAACCGCTCGGCGATCTCCTCGTTGCCCGTGTACTCGGCGTGGATCATCTTCACCGCGACCAGCTTGCGCAGGTTGAGGTGCTCCGCGGTGAACACCGCGCCCATGCCGCCCTCGCCGAGGAGGTCGCGCAGGTGGTAGCGGCCGTCGAGGGTGTGGCCGATCCACGCGGTCGGTGGGGCGTCGGGGGTGGGTAGCGGCGAGGCTGCGGCGGAGGTCACGGCGGCGGCGGCATTATAGGCGGTTTGCCCGGTCGCGTGCGCGCCGGCTGCAGTGCGGACGGCGCCTCGCTATACTGTCCGGCGGGCGCCTCGCCCCTGGAATCCGGCCATGCCGCGCTGTCCCAGCCGCGCGTCCTGGTCGTCCTGCTCGCCCTGGTCGCCCTCGCGGAGGTCATATGTCCGAAAGTACAGCTCGGAGCGCAGCCCTGGTCCTCGCCGTCCTCGCGGTCGCGTGCGGCAAGCCGGTCGACCCGTCCGGCAAAGAGGACGCCACCTTCACCAAGGCGTCGATGGCCGGCGCCCCGGCGCCGACCGGCGAGGACCGCCCCTTGTCCGCCGACCTCGCGGTCGAGCCGGTGTCGATGCTGGTGAGCTTCAACCGGCTGAAGACGGCCGACAAGCTGCAGGAGGCGCTGAACAAGAAGCCGGGGCAGTTCAGCCACATCGACCTCGACAAGGACGCCACCCCCGACCTGCTTACCGTCGCCGACCGGGCGACGAAGGACGGCCACGCGTTCGAGATCCGCGTGCGCCCCGCGACCGGCGAGTTCGTGGTGGCGACGATGCTGTTCGACCCGGAGTGGAGCTACCTCGGGCATTACGACGGCGTCATGGGCGGCGCGGCCTCGACGACGGCCCGCCCCCTGCCGGCCGCGCCGCAGCCCGGAGCCCCGCCGGTCGCGCCGCCGGTGGTAGCGACCCCGCCGGCGGTGGTGCCCTCGGCGGCCCCGACCCAGGTCGCGGCTCCGGTCGCACCGGCCCCCGGCGCGCCCGCGATCGCCGAGGCGCCCGCGCCTGCGCCCGGGGTCGGAGCGGTGCAGGCGGTCCCGGCTGGGAGCGCGCAGCCGGTGACGCCGACGAAGCCGTGAGCGACGGCGGCGGCGAGCGCTCGCCGAGAACATGCCCGAGAGACCCTGTCTCTCGGGTCATGTCCTGAGATGCAGGCCCAGGTCGTGGCAGGCGCGCCGAGGCCCAGGAGCGGCGGCCGAGCGCACCGGCTCGCATGCCGGAGCGGGCATGTTCAGGTCGGGCCCCGAGATGCAGCCAGGCCGTGCGGCGGCCGGCTGCACCGGCTCGCATGTCTCTCCGGGCGTGTCTTTTGAAAAGATGCCCGGACAGCCATGTTCGCTCACCGCCGGCGGCGGCGCAGCGCCAGCAGGCCGAGGCCGGCGACGCCGAGCAGGGCCGCGCCGTTCTGCGGCGGGTCGCTGGTGCAGCCGCAGCCGGCGTCGTCGTCGCCGGTGCTGCCGGCGGTGCCGGTGGCGGCGTCGCTGCGGGGCCAGCCGTGCGACTTGTTCCACTCCTCGATCTTGGTGTTGATCGCGGCGGTGTTGTTGACGAGGTGCATCGGCTTGCCCTTGAGGGCGACCTGGCTGATCTCCTCGGCCCACCACATCTCGCCGATGAAGTCGGGCCACGGGCCGCCGTCGGGCACGAAGATCTCGCGGCCGTCGGGGAGGGTGACGACGCTGTTGCCGTCGCACAGGTTGTAGTTGCCGGCGACGCGGACGTTGTCGACGTCGTCGAGGTCGGGGTTGATGTGGAAGGTCGGGTCCGCGATCATCTCGTTGGGCGAGATGACGGTGTACATGCGGGTGAGGTAGGGGTAGGTGTCGAGCAGGTCCTGCGCGTGCAGGCCGGGGGCGATGATGCGTTCGACCAGCGCGGCCGAGAAGGCGCTGCCGTCGCCCCACTTCATGACGTCGATCTGGTCGAGGTAGGCGGCGAGGTTGCCGTAGAACTCCTCGGGGGCCAGGCCGTCGGGCGCCGGCAGGTACTCGCCCAGCAAGCCCTCGATCAGCGGGTGGTTGTAGAAGCAGAAGCCCGGCTCGTAGCAGTTCGTCAGGCCCTGGTCGTTGAGGTAATTGATGACCTGCTCGGGCGCGAGGCCGACGAACAGCGCCTCGTTCCAGTTCGGGTTGTAGACGTTGAAGGTGAACGGCGCGGTGATGCTGGTCGCGCCGGCGTACTCGGTGACGAAGGCGAGGCCGTCGGCCTCCAGCTCGTCGACCGCCTTGCTGATGACGTCCTTGTAGTTGGCGGCGAGGCCGAACCAGTCGATCTTGAGCGGGTTGACGAGGACGTGGCGGTAGTTGGTCGGCGCGGCGCGGCCGTTCGCCAGCAGGAACACGCGGATGTCCATGTCCTGGACCGACGAGAAGCGGGTCAACCGCAGCGGGAAGCAGTTCTCGTCGGACGGGTAGCGCAGCACGATCGGGTGCACGTCACCCTCGTCGGCCCCGCCGGCCAGCTTGAGCGCGACGATCACCTGGCCCTCGTCGAGGTACTGCTGGAAGGCGTCGTCGGCGCCGTCGATCCACAGGAAATCGTTGTCGATCAGCCACTGCTTGATCGGCGCGACCGTCTTGTCCTGCAGGACGACGATCTCGAACGCGCCGGCGGTGGTCTTGAGAAGGACCGGGTCCTCGCCGGGGGCGCCGCTGGTCGCCTCGCCGGTGCTGCCGCTGTCGAAGCCGCCGTCGGTGCCGCCGTTGGGCGAGGTGAGGCCGCCCGAGATGCTGTCGTCGCCGCACTGCTCGAAGCTCTGGTTGAGGCCATACTGCGGCACGGAGGCCTGCAGGAGCGCGTCGAACAGCGGCTGCGAGCCGACCTCGAACTCGGGGATCTGGGCGATCGGGATCAGCCACGCGAACTTCTGCGCGTTGGTGTCGGGGTCGATGCTGATCTGGATGTGGACCTCGACCTCGCCGGGGTTGAGGACGAACAGCACGTTCTCGCCGTCCTGATTGACCGGCATCGGCCCGGGCACGCCGCCGTCGCAGCCGTTGACCCCACAGGCCTCGGCGGGCCGTGACTGCGCGAGGGTGAAGGCCGCACACGCGGCGGCCGCGAGCGACGAGGCGCGCTTCCACATAAGCTTAGTCGACATCGTTAGGTCTCCAGGCCGGCAGGGTCGCACAGGTCGCGTCACCGCGCCACAACGCCGCGCGCCTGCTCCAGGCAGAGGTCCGCGCGACGGCCCGGTGCATGTCTTTTAAGACATGTCGATACGGGCATGTCGCCGCCGGGCCCCGGCCGCGAGCGGTGTTCCGTGGCGACCGCGGGGCTTCAGCGCGGACGCAGGCCGGCGAGCAGGCGCTCGGCGGTGGCGCGCAGCGGGTCGTCGGGCGCGAGGGAGGCGACCGCGGGGGCGGCCAGGGCCCGCACGCGCTCGCGGTCGCCGCGGGCGGCGAGGGCCTCGGCCAGGGCGAGGCGCAGCGAGGTGACGTCGCGGGCGGAGACCTCGGCCGCCTCGGCGTCGCGCACTGCGGCCTCGAGCGTGGCGACTGCGCGGTCCGGCCGGCGGGCCCGCAGGAGGCACGAGCCGAGCTGCCCGCGGGCCATGATCGCGGCGACGCTGCCCGGGCCCTCGCTCGCGGCCAGCCGGTCGGCCCCGTCCTGGACCCGCTGCAGCCCCTCGTGGACCTGGTCGGCGGCGATCAGCGCCTCGCCGAACGCGAGGTCGAGGGTCGGGAGGTCGAGGTAGTCGGCGCCGAACTTGGCGACCAGCAGCGCGCGGCTCCTGGTGAACGCCGCCAGGGCCTCCTGGTGGCGCCCGAGGGCCGACAGCGACATGCCGGCCGCGCTCCAGGTGATCGCCACGAACTCGTGCTCCGGCCCGAGAGTGCCCAGGAACACCGCGCGCGCCCGCTCGAGCTCGGCCAGGGCCTGGTCGTGCTCGCCGCGGTCCGCGAGCACCTCGGCGAGGTTGACCCGCTTGATCGCCACGTCGGCGTGGTCGTCCCCGAGCAAGGCGCTGTCGATCGCCAGGGCCTCGCTCGCGTAGGTGTGGGCGCGATCGAGGGCGCCGCGCTGCAGCAGCAGCGAGACCGTGTTGACGAGGATCCGCGCGACCGTGGTGCTGTGGTCGCCGTGGCGGGCGCGGGCGCGGGCGAGCAGGTCCTCGTAGATCGCCAGGGCCTCGTCTTCGCGGCCGAGCCGCTCGAGCACCGACGCGATCTGCTCGTCGGCCAGCATCGTCCCGGGGTTGTCGGGCCCGAACTCCGCCAGCTTGATCGCCCGCGCCTTCTGATACTCGGCCAGCGCGCGCTCGAGGTGACCTTGCCTTTCGGCCAGGTTGGCGAGGGTGTAGAGGACGTTCGAGGTCAGCGGGTGGCCGACGCCGAGCAGGCGCTCGAAGTCGGCGAGCACGGCCTGCAGGGTGCTCTCGGCCAGCTCGCCGCCGTCGGTCTGGACCAGGTGGGTGGCCCGGTTGAGGCGGACCCGCAGGCGCTGGATCTCGCTGACGTCGGGCGAGTCGAGCAGCGCGAGCGCGGCGTCGTAGTGGGCGGTCGCTTTGTCGCTCATCGACAGGCGCTGGTAGGCGTAGGCGACCGTGCTGTGGAACAGCACCGCCAGGCGCGGGGTCTCGCGCGCGCGCGCCAGCGCGACCTCGGCGGTGCGGATGAGCGTCGCGGTCACGTCCGGCGAGGCGCCGCGGACGCTGTGCTGCCAGATCGAGGCCAACCAGGCGTCGACCAGCAGGTCGTCGCGGCCGGCGACCGCGGCGGCGGTGGTGGCCTCAGCCAGATGAGTCGTCGCGTTCTCGTGCTGGCCGAGCTCGATCTCGAGGCGCGACACCAGCAGCGCGGTCTCGGCCAGCGCCGGGGCGAAGCCGATCGCCGCCGCGGCGGCGCGGCTGGCCTCGGCGACCACCAGCGCCTCCTTGTCGCGGCCGGCGGCGCGCATCGCCACCGCGCTGGTGCGGCCCTGCTCGGCGGCGGCCAGGCGCGCGCGCGCGTCGGGGTCGGTCGGCAGCGGCACGGCGGCGCCGAGGCGCTCGCGGTCGGAGCAGGGCGCCAGCGGCTCGAGGTTGTCGACGAGGTCGAGCGCGCGCTGCGACGAGCCCGGGTCGAGCGCGAGCAGCTGGTCGACGACCGCGCCGAGGCCGGCGAGCCGGCGGTCGAGGCAGGCGGCGCGCAGGTCGAGCATCGGCTCGCTCTGGTCGCCGACGACCCGCGTCGCCTCGCAGTTGTCGACGGCGACGCGCGTCCACGCCTCGGCGTAGTCGGTCAGCGCCGCGTCGACGCTGCCGGCCAGAGCGGCCGCGTAGGGCTTGCCGGAGGCCAGCAGGGCCGCGTGGACCTCGGCGCGCCGGGCCGCGTCGGCGACCCCGACCACGCGCTCGGGGATCGCTGCGCACGGCTCCTCGCCGCCGAGCGACAGCGAGGCGATGCCGAACCCGCCGGCCAGCGCCGCGGCGATGCCGAGGGCGACGGTGGCGCGTCGCACCTGCCGCGGCCGCACCGTCCGCTCGAGCGCGTGCAGCAGCGCCGGCATGTCGGGCCAGCGGCGCGCCGGGTCGAGCGCGAGGCCGCGGCGCAGGATGGCGAACAACGCCGCGGGCGCCTCGACGTCGCGCGGGGGCGGGCGGATCTGGCCGCTGCGGATGGTCTGCAGCAGCGCATACGGGGTGCGCCCGGCGAACGGTCGCACCCCGGCGAGGCTCTCGTAGAGCGCGACGCAGAAGCTGAACTGGTCGCTCGCCGCGGTCGCCGGCCGGCCCTCGAACTGCTCCGGCGGCATGTAGGCCGGGGTGCCGAGCATCGTCCCGCTGCGCGTCAGCTCGAGGTCGAACGAGCCGCGGGCGACGATCGAGGCCGCGGCGTCGACGACCTCGCTGTCGATGCGCGCCAGGCCGAAGTCGAGCACACGCGCGCGCCCGCGGGCGTCGACGAGGACGTTGCTCGGCTTGAAGTCGCGGTGGACCAGGCCGACCTCGTGGGCGGCGGCCAGGCCCCGACCTGCCTGAAGGAACATGTCGAGGCGGGCCCGCCAGTCGGGCCGCGGGCCCTCGGTCGGGCGGCACCACTGGTCGAGGGTGAGGCCGTCGACCATCTCCATGGCGACGAACAGGAGCCCGTCGCTCTCGCCGACCTCGTGGACGACGACCACGTTGGGGTGGGCGATCCGGGCCATCGCCTGGGCCTCGCGGGCCAGCCGGCGCAGCGCGTGCGGGTCGGCAGTGGCCCCGCGCAGCAGGACCTTGATCGCGACCTTGCGCGCCAGCGCGTCGTCGCGGGCCGCGTAGACCACGCCCATCGCCCCGCTGCCGAGCCGCTCGATCAGGCGGTAGCGGCCGAGGCGCTCGGGCATGCTGCCGATCAGCCGCCGCGCCTCGCTCTCGGCCGGCGACGAGGACGCGGTCTGCTCGTCGACGTCGCCGGCGAGGGTGACCGCGATCGCGGCCGGCGTTTCGCTGTCGGACGTCTCGCTCACGCCGACCTCCGCCCCGGCTGGACCACGATCGGCGGGCCGCGCCGGCGCGGCACCTTGCCGAAGATCGCCGCCGCCGACTTGACCCGCACCGCCTCGCCGACCTCGCGGCACACGCTGCGCAGCACCGGCGGCGCGAGGGCGGCCCCCAGCGCGAAGCCGCCGAGGTGGGAGAACCACGCGAACTGCTGCGCCTCCGAGAAGGCCGCCATCGCCGCCTGGAAGCCGACCCACGCGCCGAGGTAGATCCACGCCGGGATCTTCAGCTGTACGTACACCAGCGGCAGCGTCTGCAGCAGCCGCGCGCGCGGGAAGATCACCAGGTAGGCCCCGCACACCCCGGCAATCGCCCCCGAGGCGCCGATCACCGGCGTGGCCGTCGCGTCGGTCAGGAGCAGCTGCAGCAGGCCGCCGAACAGACCTGCCCCGAAGTACAGGATCAGGAAGCGCCGGCGGCCGAACACGTGCTCGACGTTCTTGCCGAACACGTAGAGGAAGTAGAGGTTGAACAGCAGGTGGAACCAGTCGGCGTGGAAGAAGCCGTGGGTCAGCACCGTGTAGCCGCCGAGCGGCGCGGCGAGCACCTTGCCGGCGACCAGCGCGTACTCGCGGGCGTAGACGAGGCCGAGCACGGAGGCGACGTAGCAGCCGAGGAGGAGGACGCCGAGGCCGAGGACGACCCAGGGGATCCCACGCCGCGGGTTGTCGACCTCGATGGGCAGCTGGGTCAGCACCTGGGCCGCCCACAGCACGCCGCGCTTGGCCAGGGCGACCGCCGGATCTTCCTGGCCGGACGGGGTGGTCGAGCGGGCGAGGGCGTGGCGCTCGTCGCCGTCGAGCCACAGGCCGCGGCAGCGCGGGCAGCGGTCGACCGGGGTCTTGAGCATGCCCGGCAGCAGGTGCTCGTTCATGAAGCCGTGGCCGCGCGGGCACATGCGCCCGGCCGAGCGACCGACCATCGTCTTGAGGAAGGCCGGGTCGACGTCGGCGTCGCCGAGCTGGTCGAGCTCGCCCTGGTCGAGCCACACGCCGAAGCAGATCGGGCATGTATCGAGGGTCAGGTCCCCGGGGACAGGTTCTTCACGGGCGCCGAGCTGACGCCAGCGCCCGTTGCTCGCGCGCCGCAGGTGGACAGCGACCAGCGCGTGCAGGCTGCAGGCCGGACACTGGGCCGACAGCGGGGCGAGGGGCGCCGCCGCGGCAGGCGGAACCTGCGGCCCGGCGTCGCGCGGCAAGTGGGGCGCGAGCAGGTCGGGCGGCCGCAGGCTCGGCGGGCGAGTGGTCGGCGGCAGGTGGGGCGCGAGCAGGTCGGGTGGACCGGCCTGCTGTCCTTTGGGACCTGTCTCGGGAGGCAGGTGAGGCGCGAGCAGGTCGGGCGGACGAGCGGGCCGAGCCGAGGCCGCCGGCCCGAGCCGCATGCCGCTGGCGGAGGCCCCCGGGTCGACGGGGTCTTTCGCAGCTGTCCCATGGGACATGCTCGCGACGACCTGTCCTTTCGAACCTGTCCCTTGCATCACCTGCGACGACGACGCGGCGCCCCCCGCGGCCTCGGCGGACCGCCCGGATCGGGGCCCGGACGGGCCAGGAAGCGAGTGGGCGGGCGACACGGCGGACGCGGAGCCCGCAGCATAGTCGCTCACTGACGGCGCAACCAGGCCAGGATCTGCGGCTCCAGGCCCGGCGCGTCGCCGAGGCCGAGGTCGACGCCGGCGCGGAAGCCGACGTGGCCGCCGGCGACCCACCGCGCGTTGACGTGGCTCGGGAGCTCGCGGAGGTGCGGGGCGACCGTGGCCGCGGGGACCATCGGGTCGCCGGTGGCCGCGACGATCAGGGTCGGGAGCGCGAGCGCGCGCAGCCGCGGGCCGGCGCTCTCGCTGGCGTAGTAGTCGTCGACGCTGCAGAAGCCGTGGCGCGGCACGACCGCCAGGCGGTCCCAGGCGCGGATCGTGGTGACCCCGTGGATGGCCGGCAGCGGCGTGGGCACCGGCCTGCGCGCGGCCACTGCGGCGTAGATCTCGCGCAGGCCGGCCAGCACGTGGGCGCGGTACATGGCGCTGCGCGGCTGGTCGATCGCGGCGCAGCCGGCCGCCAGGTCGAGCGGGGCGCACACGCTGGCGACGGCTCGCACCCGCGGGTCGCTCGGCGCCATCGCCCAGCGCAAGGTCATGTGTCCGCCGAGCGAGAAGCCGATCACGTACACGCGGGCGTAGTCGGCGAGCGCAGGGCTCTGCAGCGCCGCGGTGACGTCGTCGACCAGGCCCGCGTGATAGAAGTCCTCGCCGCTGCGATCGGCGCCGCGGAGCGACAGGCGCAGGCTGTCGAGCCCGGCGGCCGCGGCCGCCCGCGCCGCCTTGATCACGTATGCGCTGTCGATGGCGCCGCCGAGGCCGTGGACGAGGACCACCAGCTCCCGCGCGCCGGGCAGGCGGGCGAGGGCCCCGGTGAGGCGCACCGGGCCGACGCGGCGGTCGTGCAGGGTGGTCGACCACGCCGTCGCCGCCGGCGCCGCGTGGGGCAGCAGGCGATGTCGCAGGTTGGGCCCGATCGTCCAGAGATGTCCGAGCATCGCGACCCGCCGCATAGCACGGGTGTATAGGAGGATCCACACGGGTGCCTCGCGGCGCGCGTCCGAGGGGTGCGACCGCCGGTCGCCGCGCCGTTGACCGCCCCGGCCTCGGCGGCTAGCGTCGCGCCCGTGACAAGCCCTGACCCTTCTGCCCGGCCGCCGCGGCCGGAGACGCAGTGGCGAGGCCCCAGCCTGCGCACCGTGATGATCGGCGTGTTCGCGCTCGGCGGCCTGATGACGTGGCAGATGCACCGCGCCTACGTCCACGGCGAGAAAGTCGTCCAGGCCGCGTTCCCGGTGATGGAAGAGAAGGGCAAGTCGCTCGACGCCGAGGGCTGCATCGACGCCGTGATCGCCTGGCACAAGGAGTGCGACGCGACCGCGGTGATGTGCAACCACGGCGTCAAGCAGGCGATGTACCACTGCCTCAAGAGCCAGGACCGCCAGGAGGGCTGCAAGCAGCTGCCCTCCAGCGAGAGCATGGACGGCAAGTGGGTGTTCCTCACCTGCAAGGAGCGCGGCAGCCAGTGCAAGCGCACCAAGGACTGCGTGTGCGCCGACGCCTATCGCGCCTTCGACAGCTTCTGTCGCACCGACGGAGAGGCGGTCCAGCTGTGAGCCCCGATCCCGCCAGTCCTGAGGAGCATGTCCCTACGGACAGCCCACCGATCCGCCGCAAGCGCCACACGCCGGCGCGCGACCTGTGGGAGCTGACCAAGCCCGGCGTCACCCGCATGTGCGCGCTGACCTCGGCCGGCGCCGCCTGGATGGCGCTGCAGTCGTCCGACGCGCCGTTCCCGGCCGAGACCGCCGCCGACGGTTGGTGCTCGCCGGGCTTCGCCGCCGGGTTCGCCGGCGTGGTCGGGGCCAGCCTCGCGGTCGCGGCCGCCAGCGCGTTCAACATGTGGCTCGAGCGGGCGAGGGACCCGCTGATGCCGCGCACGAAAGACCGCCCGCTGGCCGCGCGGCGCCTGTCCGACGCCACCGGCCTCGGCTTCGCCGCCGCGCTGCTGCTGGCCTCGGTCGTCACTCTCGCGCTGTTCACCAACCCGCTGACCCTGCTGCTCACGCTGTGGGCCACCGTCGGCTACGTGCTGGTGTACACGCCGCTCAAGTACCGCACGCCGCTGGCGCTGCTGATCGGCGCGTTCCCGGGGGCGGCCCCGCCGCTGCTCGGCTGGACCGCGGTGACCGGCCGGCTCGACCTCGGCGGCCTGGCGCTGTTCCTGATCCTGCTCGTGTGGCAGATGCCGCACTTCCTGGCGATCATGCTGTTCCGCCGCCACGAGTACGCGCGCGCCGGCATCCGCTGCGTCTCGGTGGTCCGCGGCGAAAAGGCCGCGCGCGTGCAGGCCTTCTGGTGGTCGGTCGTGCTGCTGCCGATCTCGGTCCTGCCGAGCGTGATCGGCCTCACCGGTCCGCTCTACTGCGCCGTCGCCCTGCTGCTCAGCCTTGGCTTCCTCGGCTGGGCCTGCACCGGGCTGCAGGCCTTCGGCGACCGCGCCAGCGAGCTGCGGTGGGCGCGGCGGTTCTTCTTCGCCTCGCTGATCTACCTGCCGGCGCTGATCGTCGCCCTCGTGCTCGACGTGGTGCTGCGATGAGCGACGGTCCCGAGCAACGCGAGGAGCTGCCTGGCATGGTCGAGGGCGGCTGGCTGCGCCGCAAGTTCATGCAGTACCCGTGGCACTTCGCCACCGTGTTCGGCCTGGTGATCGTCACCGCCATGCGCCCGTGCACCCGCCACGTGCCCGAGCCGCCGCCGGTGCTGTCGCAGCTGCCCGCGTTCTCGTTGGTCGACCAGGACGGCCAGCCGTTCACCGCCGAGTCGCTGCGCGGCAAGGTGTGGGTCGCCGGCCTGATCTTCACCAGCTGCCCGAGCACGTGCCCCAAGATCTCACGGGCCATGCTGAGCCTGCAGGAGCGCTACGTCCAGCACGGCATCGACGACATCAAGCTCGTCAGCTTCTCGGTCGACCCCGAGAACGACACTCCCGCGGTGCTCAAGACCTACGCCGGCCACCTCGGCGCCGACGAGGCCCGCTGGCGCTTCGTCACCGGCCCGCTGGAGGCGATGGAGAAGCTCGTGGTCGGCGGTTTCGCCAGCGCGATGGACAAGACCACCGGTCCGGCGGGCATGATCGACATCGCGCACACCACCAAGCTCGTGCTCGTCGACGGCGACGGCAACATCCGCGGCTACTACGGCAGCGACGACGAGATGGGCCTCGACGAGGTGTTCCACCGCTCGCAGCACGTCCTCCGCGAGATGCGACAGCGGTCTGGCGGCGGCTGCAACCGGTCCCCGTGACGGTGTTCAATTCCGACTCATGACATTGAACATCAAATTCAATACGGCGATTGCGGTCGCTCGATTGCCGGTCCGAGGATTCCTCCTCGCCGCGTCGTGCCTGCTTTGGGCCTGCGAGGCGGGTCCTCCGCCGTTCACCGAGGCGCAGGTGCTGGGCGGCGTCGAGGTTCCGGTGGAGACCCTCAATCACGGGCAGAAGCTCTTCAACCGCTACTGCGCGTCGTGCCACGGCTACGACGGCGGCGGCAAAGGGCCCGCGGCGCGCAACCTCGAGGCGCGAGACTTTCGGGCGGCGCACTTCCTTTATAAGTCGACGCCGGGCGACGAACTGCCGACCGACGGCGACCTCGCCAATACCATCAAGCAGGGCCGGGTCGACAAGGGAATGCCCGCGTGGGGTGGTCTGCGTGACGACGACGTGCGCGCAGTGGTGAGTTACATCAAGACCTTCTCACCGCGTTGGCGCGAGGCCCAGCCGAGTGCGCCCGCACCGACGGCGCCGTGAGCGACGAATCGGCGCCCACCCGGTCCTGCGGCGCAGACACGTGCCGCAGCGCGTATGACCGCCGCAGCGGCACTCGAGAGATCGCGCAGCGGGGCTGTTGTGCCTCCGCACATGTCGCCCGGCGGCGACTCCGACCCGCGATTTGCGAACACCTGTACGCGCTGAGGCGCTGCGTGCTCGACCGTTCCGGACTGAGTCAGGCGGTCGCACGGGTCGTCGGCGCCGAAGCCGTCATTCACGATCCATGCAGACCAGCCGCGAAACTTGCCGGCGCATTCGGGCCCGGGCCCGATCACGAGTGTTGCACTGGCGCCCGCGGTGCTGTTAGGGTGCGCCGCGAAACAAGGGTCCTGGTCGTTTCTCGCTGCTTTCATGTCGCGCCACGAACACGTCCCAGCACGGGGGGTCCCTGCGGCCTCCCTGGACCTTTTAAGAAGAGGGTGATCTGAAGTGCCGGCCATCTTTCCCCGCTGGACCAACAACATCCCGCTCGCCGTCGCTGTGCTCGGCCCCTTCGCGCTCGCCGGCCTCGTTGGCTTCGTCTGGTACTACTTCTCGCCGAAGTACACGGACGTTGGCTACCGCCCGATCCAGCCGGTGCCGTTCAGCCACAAGCTGCACGCTGGCGACATGGGCATGGACTGTCGCTACTGCCACAACACGGTCGAGCGCGCCGCGGTCGCGGCCGTGCCGCCGGCGGCGACGTGCATGAACTGCCACTCGCTGGTGAAGACCGACAGCCCGCGCCTCAAGCTCGTGCGCGACAGCTTCGACAGCGGCGAGACGATCCCGTGGGTGCGCGTCCACCAGCTGCCCGACTTCGCGTTCTTCGACCACCGGCCGCACCTCGCGGCGGGCGTCGGTTGCTCGTCGTGCCACGGTCGCATCGATCAGATGACGATCGTCGAGATGGATCAGCCCTTGTCGATGGGTTGGTGCCTCGACTGTCACCGCAACCCGGAGCCGAACCTGCGGCCCGTCGATCAGATCACGAACATGGCGTGGGACCCCGCCACTGACGGCAAGGCGTACGACGCCGCCAAGGATCCGAAGCGCAAGCGCGACGTCAACCCGCCGGAGCACTGCTCGGGGTGCCACCGCTAACCCGCGGCCAGACAGGTTTTTCGCATGACCAAGTCCACCGACAACCTCAAGGCATACTGGCGCAGCCTCGCGGATCACGACGGCACGCTGGCCCCGCAGCACGACGAGTTCCCGGGCCTCAAGGACGCGAGCGCGCTCGCCAGCGACAGCGGCGCGAACAGCTTCGTGCCGGCGACCTCGCTGGCGCGCCGCAAGTTCATGGGCCTCGTCGGCGCCTCGACGGCGCTGGCCTCGGCCGGGTGCGTGCGCAAGCCGGTCGAGCACATCGTTCCGCTGAGCAAGCGGCCCGAGGACACCATCCCCGGCCAGGCGGTCTACTACGCCACCGCGTACCAGGTCGGCGGCACCGTGCAGGGTCTGCTGGTCGAGTCGCAGGACGGTCGCCCGACCAAGGTCGAGGGCAACCCGCGGCACAGCGGCTCGCTCGGCGCCACCGACTCGTGGGCCCAGGCCAGCGTCATGAGCCTCTACGACCCGGCGCGCTCGCGGACCCCGCTGAAGCGGGCCGGCGAGGGCCAGATCGCCAGCGACTGGGACACCGTCACCGAGGAGCTCGGGGCCAAGTTCAAGGAGCTGCGCGGCAAGCAGGGCGAGGGGCTCGCGGTCGTGCTGCCGACGGTCCTGTCGCCGTCGCTGCGTGAGGCCGTCAAGACCTTCACCACCAACTTCCCCAAGGCCAAGCTGTTCGACGGCGACGTCGTCGGCTCGCGCAACGCGAACGCCGGCGCCGAGCTGCTGTGCGGCGCCGGCACGCGCTTCACCTACCACATCCAGGGCAAGGGCAGCGCGGGCGGCCAGATCACCGCCGCCGGCACGCGCGTCATCTTCTCGGTCGACAGCGACTTCCTGTGCGGCGAGCAGGACAGCGTCCGCCTGCAGCGGGAGTTCGCCGCCGGCCGCGACGTGCACTCGCAGGCCGACGCCGGCAGCATGAACCGGCTCTACGTCGTCGAGCCGCACTTCAGCATCACCGGCGCCCAGGCCGACCACCGCCTGCGCATGCGCGCGAGCCAGGTCGGCGCGGTGCTGGTCGCCCTCGCCAACGAGATCAAGGGCAGCAGCAAGGCGCCGAGCGGCGCCGAGGCGGTGCTCGACGCCCTGCCGGCCGTCACCCTGACCGACGCCGAGCAGAAGTTCGTCAAGGTCCTGGCCAAGGACCTGCTGGCGGCCAAGGACGCGCGTGACGCTCACAGCCTGGTGATCGTCGGCGAGCGTCAGCCCGCGTGGGCCCACGCGCTCGGCCTGCTGATCAACGTCATGCTCGGCAACGTCGGCAGCAGCGTCCGCCTGCGCCACGACGACACCGCGGTGGTCGCCGAGCCGCTCACCGCCCTGGCGGCGGCGCTCGGCGCCGGCATCGACACCGTCCTGGTGGTCGAGTGCAACCCCGCCTACGAGGCGCCCGGCGAGCTCGATCTCGCGGGCAAGCTCAAGGGCGTCACCGTCATCCACCACGGCCTCTACAACGACGAGACCGGCAAGCTGGCCGCGTGGCACCTGCCGGCCACCACGTACTTCGAGGCGTGGGGCGACCTCGAGGCCGCCGACGCCACCATCTCGATCGTCCAGCCGCTGATCGCTCCGCTCCACCAGAGCAAGAGCGCGCTCGAGCTGCTGTCGTGGATCGCCAGCGACGCCGCGGTCGACGGCTACAGCCTCGTCCAGGGTTACTGGCGGAAGGCGCTCGGCGCCATGTGGTCCGACAAGGTCTGGCGCCGCTGGCTGCACGACGGCGTCGTCCACGGCGTCCCGCGCTCGGGCCAGAACCCGATCCCGCGGGAGTACGCCAAGGTCGCCGAGGCGATCAAGGCCGCCGACTTCACCGCGTCCGGCTTCGAGGTCAACTTCCACGTCGACCCCAAGGTCGCCGACGGTCGCTTCAGCAACATCGCGTGGCTGCAGGAGCTGCCGCACCCGATGACCAAGCTGACCTGGGACAACGCGGCCTACGTCAGCATCGGCACCGCGCGCAAGCTCGGCGTCGAGAACTGCGACCTCGTGACCGTGACCGTGGGCGGCAAGTCGGTCCAGATCCCGGTCTGGATCGCCCCGGGCCAGGCCGACGACACCGTCTCGCTCGCGCTCGGCTACGGCCGGCAGAACATCGGCCTCGCCGCCGACGGCGCCGGCGTCGACGTCTACCCGCTGCAGCCCGCCGCGAACCCCTGGTTCGTGCAGGGCGGCACCGTGGCCAAGGCGGGCGGTCAGCGCAAGATCTACTCGACCCAGGACTGGGGCTCGCTGTCGCCGGCGATCGACATGGCGTCGACGCGCGACGACAACGACCCCAAGCTGCTGAACCCGGGCCGCGGCTACCCCGACCGCCCGATCGTGCGCGAGACCACCGTCGAGGACTTCAAGGCCACCGGCCGCGAGTTCGCCGTCAAGGGCGACCTCATGAAGGACGAGCAGCTCGTCTCGCTGTGGGACCACAACACCCACCCCGACTTCGGCGCGCCGGCGATGGTCGGCAAGCAGCAGTGGGGCATGGTCATCGACCTCAACAAGTGCAACGGCTGCAGCGCCTGCGTCGTCGCTTGCCAGGCCGAGAACAACATCCCGGTGGTCGGCCGGGCGCAGGTCGCCAACGGCCGCGAGATGCACTGGATCCGCCTCGACCGCTACTACAGCGGCGCCAAGGAGGACCCGGCCGCGGTCGTGCAGCCGATGCTGTGCCAGCACTGTGAGACCGCCCCGTGCGAGAACGTGTGCCCGGTGGCCGCGACCGCGCACAGCCCCGAGGGCCTCAACGACATGGCGTACAACCGCTGCATCGGCACGCGGTACTGCGCCAACAACTGCCCGTACAAGGTCCGGCGGTTCAACTTCTTCAACTTCAACCGCGACCCGATGAACAGCGACGACGAGAAGTTGCTGTGGATGCAGAAGAACCCGGACGTCACGGTGCGCTTCCGCGGCGTCATCGAGAAGTGCTCGTACTGCGTCCAGCGCATCCAGGAGGCCAAGATCCAGGCCCACGTCGCTGGCGAGGACACCGTCAAGGACGGCGCCATCGTCGTCGCGTGCGAGCAGTCGTGCGCCTCGCAGGCGATCGTGTTCGGCGACGTCGCCGACCCGACCACGCGGGTCGCCCAGCTCCGCACCAACGTCCGTCACTACGGCGTCCTCACCGACCTCAACACGCGGCCGCGCACCACCTACCTCGGCCGGATCCGCAACCCCAACACCGAGCTCGCTCCGTCCGCTCCGGCCCCGGCCGCTGCGCCCGCCGCCGCCGCACCGCACGGTGCCGCCGCCGGCGAGCACAAGGCTGACCACGCCCCGGCGCACTAAGCCCAGGTGACGCACATGGCCAAGTATCAAGACGAACTCGACCCGATCACCGGCCGCATGGAACTCGTCGAAGGTGACCACGTCACCTTCCACGACGTGACGGAGGCCGTCGCGCGGCCGATCGAGATCCCCAGCAGCCGCTGGTGGATCGCGTTCATCCCGTCGGTGATGTTGCTCGGCGTGTACCTCATCTCGATCGCCTACCTGCTCTACATGGGCACCGGCATCTGGGGCCTCAACAACCCGGTGGCGTGGGGTTGGGCGATCGTCAACTTCGTGTTCTGGGTCGGCATCGGCCACGCCGGAACGCTGATCTCGGCGGTTCTGTTCCTGTTCCGCCAGAAGTGGCGCACGTCGATCAACCGCGCCGCGGAGGCGATGACGATCTTCGCCGTCATCTGCGCGCTGCAGTTCCCGACGTTCCACACCGGTCGTCCCTGGTTCATCTACTGGCCGCTGCCGCTGCCGAACCAGATGGACATGTGGCCGAACTTCCGCAGCCCGCTCCTCTGGGACGTGTTCGCGGTCTCGACCTACTTCACGGTCTCGCTGCTGTTCTGGTACGTCGGCCTGATCCCCGACCTGGCGACGATGCGCGACCGGGCCAAGACGCCGATCCGGCGCTTCGCCTACGGGCTGTTCTCGCTCGGCTGGCGCGGGTCCACGCGCCACTGGCTCAACTACGAGAAGGCCTACATGATCCTCGCCGGTCTGAGCACGCCGCTGGTGCTCTCCGTGCACACGATCGTGTCCTTCGACTTCGCGGCCTCGCAGCTGCCCGGCTGGCACACGACGATCTTCCCGCCCTACTTCGTCGCCGGCGCCATCTTCTCCGGCTTCGCGATGGTGCTCACCCTGCTGCTGCCGGTTCGGGCCTGGTTCAAGCTCGAGCACATCATCACGGTCAAGCACCTCGAGAACATGGCGAAGATCATCCTGCTGACGGGCACGATGGTCGGCTACGCGTACGCGATGGAGTTCTTCATCGCCTGGTACTCGGGCAACCCGTACGAGAGCTTCGCGTTCCAGAACCGCCTGTTCGGTGACTACTGGTGGGCCTACTGGATCATGGTCAGCTGCAACGTGATCTCGCCCCAGTTCTTCTGGTTCAAGCGGATCCGGCGCTCGGTCGTGTGGCTGTTCATCCTCTCGATCTTCGTCAACATCGGCATGTGGTTCGAGCGCTTCGTCATCACGGTGACCTCGCTCCACCACGACTTCCTGCCCTCGAGCTGGGACTACTACTCGCCGACGGTGTGGGACGTGTCGACCCTGGTCGGCAGCTTCGGCCTCTTCTTCACCCTGTTCTGCCTGTTCGTCCGCTACCTCCCGACCGTCGCCATCGGCGAGGTCAAGAGCGTGATGGCGATCGCCAACCCGCACCACCACGGTGATTCGCACGGGGAGCACCACTGAGCCATGAGTAAGCCCATCAAGAAGAAGACCTACGGCTTGCTCGCCGAGTACGACTCGGCCCGGGCCGTCTACCACGCGTGCGAGCAGGTCCGGGACGCCGGCTACAAGGTGTGGGACTCGCACACGCCGTTCGCGGTGCACAACCTCGACAAGGCCATGGGCCTCGGGCCGAGCGTGCTGCCGTGGATCGTGTTCGCCATGGGCATGACCGGCGCCACGCTGGCGATGCTGCTGCAGTACTGGACCTCGGCGATCGACTACCCGATCATCATCGCCGGCAAGCCGTACTTCAGCTGGCAGGCCTTCGTGCCGGTGACGTTCGAGCTCGGCGTGCTGTTCTCGGCGTTCGGCGCGGTGTTCGGCATGCTGGGCTTGAACCGGCTGCCCATGTGGTACCACTCGCTGTTCAACAGCGAGCGGTTCCTGCGCCACACGGACGACAAGTTCTTCATCGCCATCGAGGCGCGCGACCCCAAGTACGACCCGCAGAAGACCCGCGAGCTGCTCGAGCGCACCGGCGCCGCGCACATCGAGGAGGTCGAGGACTGACATGGCACGCACGAACCAGATCCAGGCCATCGCCCTCTGCCTCGGCACGCTCGGCGCCCTCGCCGGCTGTCAGGGCAACCGGTCCGAGCTGCCGCCGGTCCACCTCATCAACCAGATGGACTTCCAGCAGCGCTTCGACGCTCAGGAAGTCAACGACTTCTTCAAGGACGTCGACTGCGCCAAGGCCCACAACCCGCATCAGTGCGAGGGCAGGGCGGCGCGTCTGCCGGTGGCCGGCACCGTGGCCGTCGGGCAGCTGCACGACGACGAGGAGCTTTATCGCGGTCGCGGGCCCGACAACCGCCTGCTCGACCGGCTCCCGGCGGCGATCAAGCTCAGCACCGAGCTGATGGCCCGCGGCGAGGAGCGCTACAACATCTACTGCCAGCCCTGCCACGACTACACGGGCGGGGGCCAGGGCGTGGCCACCCTGCGCGGCGGCGGCTTCAGCGTCGCGCCGAAGAACCTCAATGACCCGCAGATCCGGGCCATGCCGCTCGGCCACTTCTTCGACGTCATCACCAACGGCAAGGGCACGATGATGCCCTACGCCGCCCAGATCCCGGCGCAGGACCGCTGGGCGATCGCGGTGTGGGTCCGCACGCTGCAGGTCGCGCGCACGCCCGAGGAGGCCAAGTAGCCATGAGCCACGCTCACGACAAGCCGTTCGTTCTCCCGGCCGACCAGATCCACATCCCGGCCGGTTCGATGTGGCGCAAGATGCCGATCATCGGCCTCCTGCTCGGCGCCGGCGGCCTCGGCGGCGCCTGGGCGACCTCGCACGGCGACAGCCACGCGTTCTGGTACGCCTACCTGGTCGCCTACATGGTCTTCCTGGCCATCGCCCTGGGTGGTCTGTTCTTCGTCATCGTCCAGCACCTGGTCCGCGCCGGCTGGTCGATCGCGGTCCGCCGGATCGCCGAGAACGCCATGATCACCCTGCCGGTGATGGTCCTCCTCGGCCTGCCGATCATCTTCCTCGGCGCCCACGACCTCTATCACTGGATGGACGTCGCCGCGGTCGAGCATGACGTCATGCTCAACGCGAAGAAGAGCTACCTCAACGAGACGTCCTTCCTGATCCGGATGGGCGTGTACTTCCTGGTCTGGACCGGCCTGTCCGTGTTCTTCTACGCGAAGAGCACCGGCTCGGACGGCAACCCCGAGGCCGGCATCCGCGCCGCGCACTCGATGCGGTTCTGGGCCGCGCCGGCGGTCGCCCTGTTCGCGCTGTCGCTGACCTTCGCGGCGTTCGACCTGCTGATGTCGCTCGACCCGCACTGGTTCTCGACGATGTTCGGCGTCTACTACTTCGCCGGCAGCGCGCTCTCGATCTTCTCGTTCATCAGCCTGACGGTGGTCCTGCTGCACAAGTCGGGCTACCTGCGCGGCGTGGTGACGACCGAGCACTATCACGACCTCGGCAAGTTCCTGTTCGGCTTCACGGTGTTCTACACGTACATCGCGTTCAGCCAGTACTTCCTGATCTGGTACGCGAACATCCCGGAAGAGACGATGTGGTTCGGTTACCGCATCGCCGACGACTTCCTGCCGCTGACCTTCCTGCTGGCAGGCGGGCGCTTCTTCATCCCGTTCTTCTTCCTGCTGCGCCGCGGGGTCAAGCGCAACGCGTTCACGCTGACGCTGGCCGCGGTGTGGATCCTGTTCATGCAGGTCGTCGACATGTACTGGCTGGTCCAGCCGGTGCTGGCGCATCACCACGCGCTGGAGAGCGCTGACCACGTGATGCACCTGCACATCGGCCCGGTCGACTTCCTGGCGCTGCTCGGTGTGGCGGGCGTGTTCATCGCTGGCTTCACCTGGGCGCTCGGCCGCAAGGCCCTGGTCCCCACCGGCGACCCGCGGATCGAGGAATCGGTCCGGTTCGAGAACTTCTGAGCGGAGCGGAGGCAGTCATGACCGAGCATCATAACGATTCGCACGGCGCCCACGGCGGCGGTCACGGACACGGTGGCGGCCACGAGCTCGACGCGCCGCCGACCCGCGAGCTGTTCAACATCGTCTGGGGCCTCGGCGCGCTGACGCTGCTGTCGCTGATCACCTGCGTGCAGCTGTTCAACGACCAGGCCCGCGACCTCAACGCCGAGCGCGGCAAGGAGGGCTCGACCCTCCTGGCCGACTACCGCAAGGGCATGGAGACCCGGACCCGCGGCGCGGGCGACGACGTCCTGACCGACGCGACCGGCAAGGTCGTCGGGCGCTACAGCTACATCCCGCTGGCCTCGGCCCGCGACCTGATCCTCGCCAAGCCGGAGAAGCTCGGCGCGTTCGCGCCGCCGTCGGGGTGGATCCACCCCGACGACGTCGCCACGGGCGGGCAAAAGGCCGCCGCGCCGACGCCGGCCGCGCCCGAGGGCGCTGCGGTCGAGGGCACGGCGCCGGTGGTCCCCGGTGCCGAGGGCACCGCGCCCGCGGACGGCACTGCGCCTGCTGGTGCCCCCGCTGACGGCACCGCGCCCGCGGGCACGCCGACCGACGGCGCCGCCGCCAAGCCGGCCGAGGGCACTGCGCCCGCGACCGACGGCGCCGCCGCCAAGCCGGCCGAGGGCACCCCGCCGGCCGCGCTGCCGCCGGGCACCAAGGACGAGGCCATGCCGATCAACGCCGACAAGGGTCAGTCCGAGAGCACCAAGCCGGTCCCGGGCGGCACGCCCGAGCCGGTCGGCGCCAAGTCCAACCCGGGTGCGACCGCGCCCGTGCCTGCGCCCGCGCACTGAGAAGCTCGTCGCCATGTCTTGCCGGATCCCCGCAATCTGCCTCGCCGCTGCTCTGGCCTTCGGGTCGGCCGCCGGCGTGCGCGCTGCGCCGAGCGACGCGCAGCCGGCGGGGAGCAACCAGGTCCTGGCGCCGGCGATGACCGCGATCGACGTCGACGAGCATCTCGGTCTCGACGTCGACCGCAGCTTGAGCTTCGTCGACCACACCGGCAAGCGCGTCACCCTCGGCGACTACCTCGACGGCAAGCGCCCGGTGCTGGTGACGATGAACTACTTCCGCTGTCCGGTGCTGTGCAACGTGCAGCTCAACGAGCTGACCGACGCGCTGCACAAGCTCGAATGGACGCCGGGGGACGAGCACTTCCGGGTGGTCACCGTCAGCATCGACCCGCGCGAGACGCCGGAGCTCGCGGGGCCGAAGCGGCAGAACCACCTGAACTCGCTGGGCCGGGGCGACGACGTCGACTGGGCCTTCCTCACCGGCGATGCCCTGAACGTCCGCCTGCTCGCGGCCCAGCTCGGGATTTCGTACACGTACGACCCGGAGCAGGACCAGTACGCGCACCCGGCGGTGATCGCGTTCCTGTCCCCCGAGGGCAAGATCGCCCGCTACGTCTACGGCCTGTCGTACAACCCCAGCGACCTGAAGTTCGGCCTCATCGAGGCTGGCGAGGGTCGCGTGGGCAGCACCATCGACCGGCTGATCCTCAGCTGCTTTCACTACGATGCGACCCTCGGTCGCTACGGCCCGTTTGCGTTCGGTCTCATGCGCATCGCGGGCGCCGTGACTGTGTTATTGATCGGAACAACCCTGCTCGTGTACTGGCGGCGCGAACGCCGGGCCACGGCCTGACAGGGACCTGCGGAGGAAAACCGTGCTCTTCTCGCTCTTGATCGCCCCCGCCGCCGCGGAAGCAGCGTTGCCGCCCTCGAACCCGGGCACGCCGCCGATGTCGGACTCCCCGTGGAGCCTCCTGCCGGCGGCTTCGGCCAACGCCGAGGCGCTCGACACGCTCTACATCTTCTTCTGGATCCTCTGCGGCATCGCCTTCGTCGGCATGATCGGGGTCCAGGCGTACTTCATGTGGAAGTACAAGAAGCCCGCCCATGGCCACGCCAAGACCTCGCCGCTGACCCACAACGGCAAGCTCGAGTTCATCTGGAGCGCCATCCCGACGTTCTTCTTCGTGATCCTCTTCGCCTGGGGCGAGATCGAGTACATGAAGCAGGCGACGCCGCCGGCGGACGCGATGGACGTGCGGGTCACCGGGCAGAAGTGGTCGTGGACGATCGAGTACCCCGAGGTGAAGGGCTGCTCGCTGACGAACGACCTCTACGTCCCGGTCGGCAAGCCGATGCGCCTGACGATGACCTCGGTCGACGTCATCCACTCGTTCTACCTGCCGGCGTTCCGCCTGAAGAAGGACGTGGTCCCGGGGCGTTACACGGTGCTCTGGTTCGAGGCGACCAAGCCGGGCCTGTATCCGCTGATGTGCACCGAGTACTGCGGTGACGAGCACTCGAGCATGGTCGGCCGCGTCCACGTCGTCGCGGCGGAGGAGTACGACGCGGTGCTGGCCAAGGCCTGCGAGCTCAAGCAGGGCGACGCCGAGTCGGCCGAGGACTTCGGCGCCCGCGTCGTCACCCGTGGCGGCTGCGCCAGCTGCCACACCACGGACGGCACCGTGAAGACCGGCCCGAGCTTCAAGGGTCTGTTCGGCAAGAGCGAGACCCTGGCCGACGGCACCACGATCACCGTCGACGAGAACTACATCCGCGAGTCGATCCTCGAGCCCAACGCGAAGATCGTGTCCGGCTTCAGCCCGCAGATGCCCAGCTTCGCCGGGCGCTTCGACGACAAGCAGATCGCCGCGCTCATCGCCTACATCAAGGCCCAGAAGTAACGCTTCGCCCGCGGCACTCCACGGAGTCTTCCCATGTCCACTGCTGTCCAGTCGCAAGACCCACACCCCGCCGTCGAGCCGAGCTACTTGGTGTCGAAGCGGGGCCTGATGTCCTGGCTCGTCACCGTCGACCACAAGCGGCTCGGCCTGATGTACCTGGCGTCGGTCATGTTCTTCTTCCTGATCGCCGGCATCCTGGCGATCGCCCTGCGTACCGAGCTGTTCACGCCGGACCAGGACTTCATGAGCGCCCAGACCTACAACCAGGTCTTCACGCTGCACGGCGCGATCATGGTGTTCCTGTTCATCATCCCGAGCGTACCGGCGGCGCTGGGGAACTTCTTCTTGCCGCTGATGCTCGGCGCCAAGGACGTGGCGTTCCCGCGGCTCAACCTGCTGAGCTTCTACGTCTACTCGGTCGCGGCGGTGTTCCTGATCGTCGCCATCCTGACGAGCGGTCTCGACACGGGGTGGACGTTCTACACGCCGTATTCGACGAGTACGGGGACGGCGGTGATCACCGCGACGGCAGGCGTGTTCATCGCCGGCTTCTCGTCGATCCTCACCGGCCTGAACTTCGTCGTCACGGTGCACAAGATGCGCGCGCCGGGCATGAACTGGAACCGGATGCCGCTGTTCGTGTGGGCGATCTACTCGACCGCGGTCATCCAGGTGCTGGCGACGCCGGTGCTGGCGATCACGCTGCTGCTGCTCATCATCGAGCGGTCGCTCGGGATCGGCATCTTCGACCCGGCGATGGGCGGCGACCCGGTGCTGTTCCAGCACTTCTTCTGGTTCTACAGCCACCCGGCCGTCTACATCATGATCCTCCCGGGCTTCGGCATCATCTCGGAGATCATCACGGTCCACAGCCGCAAGCACATCTTCGGCTACAAGGCCATCGCGCTGTCCTCGGTCGCCATCGCCGTCATCTCCTTCGTCGTGTGGGGCCACCACCTGTTCGTCTCGGGTCAGTCCGAGCTGGCGGGCGTGCTGTTCAGCTTCCTGACCTTCGCCGTCGGCGTGCCGACCGCCATCAAGGTGTTCTCGTGGGTGGCGACGCTGTACGGCGGCAGCATCCAGTACAACACCGCCTGCTGGTACGGCATGGCGTTCCTGTGGACCTTCACGGTCGGCGGCCTGACCGGCCTGCCGCTGTCGACCCTGGCGATCGACGTTCACCTCCACGACACCTACTTCGTGGTCGCGCACTTCCACTACGTCATGGTCGGCGGCACCGTCGTCGCCTTCATCGGCGGCCTGCACCACTGGTGGCCGAAGATGACCGGCCGGATGTTCAACGAGACGGCCGGCAAGTGGGGCTGCCTCCTGGTGTTCATCGGCTTCAACGTCACCTTCATGACCCAGTTCTTCCTGGGCCACCAGGGCATGCCGCGGCGCTACTACGCCTACCTGCCCGAGTACCAGGTGATGCACCAGGTCTCGACGATCGGCTCGTACATCCTCGCGGTCGGCCTGCTGTGGACCCTGATCTACCTGATGCACTCGCTGTGGAAGGGCGAGAAGGCCCCGTCGAACCCGTGGGGCGCCGTGACCCTCGAGTGGCAGACCCAGAGCCCGCCGATCGAGCACAACTTCCACGAGACGCCGCACATCCATGGCAGCCCCTACGACTTCCCCGAGATCGACAAGTCGGCCGGCGCCCTCCATCACTGATTCCTCCACGCCAGTTCCCCGGGGTAACGCAGCCATGAGCAACGAACACGCCCACGCGCCCGCCCACGACGACGACGAGCACAACCCGCACCTGGCCCATCACTTCGACACGATGGGCCAGCAGACGGCCTCGGCGAAGCTCGGGATGTGGCTCTTCCTGGCCACCGAGATCCTGATGTTCTCGGGCCTGTTCCTCGCCTACTTCATCCTCCGGATGCTCTACCCGGAGATGGTGCTCGAGGCGCACGAGCACCTCAGCAAGTGGGCCGGCGGCATCAACACGGTGGTCCTTCTGACCTCGTCGTACACGATGGCCCTCGGGGTCCGCTCGATCCAGCTCGGCGACGTCAAGAAGCTGCGCCTGATGCTCGTGCTGACCATCCTGTGCGGCTGCATCTTCATGGTGGTCAAGTACTTCGAGTACAGCGCCAAGTTCGAGCACGGCATGCTGCCGGGCAAGTTCTACTCGGCGCACCTCCACGGCTACGAGATCGACGGGCTGCCGCACATCTTCTTCGGCGTCTACTTCCTGATGACCGGCCTCCACGGCGTCCACGTCGTGATCGGCCTCGCCATCATGCTGTGGATGTTCGTCCGCGCCGGCCGCGGCGAGTTCGGCGCCAAGAACTACGTGGCGATCGAGAACACCGGTCTCTACTGGCACCTCGTCGACCTGGTCTGGATCTTCCTCTTCCCGCTCCTCTACCTGGTCAAGTGACCCTCGCCCGGAGTTGATTGTCATGGCAAAGGTCTTCCTCAACGGTCAGCCGGTCGAGCATCCGCACGAGGTCCACGAGCACATCTCGCCGATGAGCACGTACAACGGCGTCATCGGCGCCCTGTTCGTCCTCACCGGCCTGACCTTCGCGGTCTCGTTCGCCGACCTCGGCCCCGCCAGCCTCACGGTGGCGATGGTCGTCGCCTTCATCAAGGCGACGCTGGTCGTCGCCTACTTCATGCACCTGAAGTACGACGACAAGTTCCACCTGTTCGTCTTCCTCGGGACCATCATCTTCGTCGGCATCTTCTTCGGCTTCACCATGTTCGACATGAAGAGCCGCGACGCCCTCAACGACGAGCAGGAGACGTTCGTCCGCTGGAAGGAGCAGGAGAACGCCGGCAAGGGCCTCGTCGTCGGCGTCGACAACGTGCCCGAGCGGCGCGCCAAGGTCCTCGCCGAGATCGAAGCCCACGGCGGCGGTCACGGCGGCGGCGAGCACGGCGGTGGCCATGGTGGCGGCGAGCACAAGGCCGAGGCCAAGGCCGAGCACAAGGCCGCGGCGCACTGAGAGTCATCACGAGCCCGGCTCGCGCCCCGCGCGAGACGACGCGAATCCGGCCACGAGCCGCCCGAACGAGGGCCGCTACGTGGCCGGGCTCGCTTTCTGGCGCCGCCGGGCGCTCGTCGCGCCTGTGGTAACATGAAGCGACGCAGCAGGTGGTTCGCGCATGACCCTGGTTCAACTCCGCACCGCGCGGCCGCCGTCCGCGGTCGGGGAGCCTTCGCTGCCGGGGGGCCCGCTGGTCGACCCGCAGGCGCGGCGGATCCGCTACTTGCGCGTCTCGCTGACCGACCGGTGCAACTACCGCTGCACCTACTGCATGCCCGAGGAGGGCATCGACCGCATCGCCCGCGCCGACCTGCTCACGCTCGAGGAGGTCGCGACGATCGTGCAGGTCTTCGCGGAGCTCGGCGTCGAGCGCGTGCGCCTCACCGGCGGTGAGCCGACGGTCCGCCGCGGCTTCGTCGAGCTGGTCGCGGCGCTGGCGGCGATCCCGATCGACGTCGTCCTCACCACCAACGGCGCGCGCCTGGCCGAGGTGGCCGCGCCGCTGCGCCAGGCCGGCCTGCGGGGCCTCACCGTCAGCCTCGACAGCCTCGACCCGGCGCGCTTCGCCGCCATCACCCGCCGCGGCGTGCTCGCCGAGGTGCTGGCCGGCCTCGACGCCGCGCGCGACGTTGGCTTCTCGGCGATCAAGATCAACACCGTGGCGATCCGCGGCTTCAACGACCACGAGCTCGGCGAGCTGGCGCTGTGGGCGTGGGAGCGCGGCCACGTGCCGCGCTTCATCGAGGTCATGCCGATGTCCGCGGGCCGCCTGTACGTGCCCGGCGAGCTGATGCCGGCTGCGGAGATCCGCGAACGCATCGCCGTCGCGGCCGGGGCGCCGCTCGTGAGCGACAGCGGCGAGGGCGTGCGCGGCCTCGGCCCTGCGACCTATTGGCGCGTCGCCTCGGGCCCTCACGCAGGCCGCCGCGTCGGCGTCATCGCCCCCATGACCGAGAACTTCTGCGCCTCTTGCAACCGTCTGCGGCTGTCTGCCGCAGGGTCGCTCCACAATTGTCTCGCCCGCGACGACGCCGGCGATCTACGCTCGGTCCTGCGATCCGCCGGCCCGGTCGCCCTCGCGGCGCGCGTACGCGCGGTCCTCGGGTACAAGCAGTCGGGTCACACTTTCGCCCTGGATGGCCATGGAGGCCCGGACAAGGCGATGATCAGCATCGGAGGCTAACCCCGTCATGGCGCTCCCCGTCTCGTCCAAGGTCTTCATCGGTCTCTTCGTCGGCGGCGCGGTGTTCTACCTCGTCAGCACCAGCAGCGGCGAGGGCGTGCTCGACTACATCTTCGTCGACAAGGTCATCGACAACCCGGCGATGTACTCCGGCCGCATGATCAAGGTCCACGGCACCGTGGTGCCCGGCACCGTCAAGCAGAAGAAGGGCGAGGCCGGCGACTACACCTTCGACATCGAGCGCGAGGGCCGGCGCATGCCGGTCCACTTCACCAGCATGGTGCCCGACACCTTCGCCGAGGGCGGCGAGGTCATCCTGACCGGCGAGCTGCAGGACGGCCGCTTCGAGTCGGAGGAGATGGCCGCCAAGTGCCCCTCGAAGTACGAGGAGCGGCCCTCGGCCGACCCGAGCAAGAACGGTCGCTGACCGGTCCGAAGGAGCAGTCTCATGTCGATCGCTACTCTCGGTACGGCCTCGATCCTCCTGCTGTTCGTGCTCAGCCTGGCCAGCACCGGCTTCTCCGCTCTCGGCGCCGCGCGCCGGTCGGAGCGGCTGATCGAGGCCGGCCTGCAGGGCGTGTACGCCAGCTTCGCCCTGTCGGCGTTCGCCTCGTCGCTCATCATCTACGGCTTCATCGCCGGCGACTACTCGATCCAGTACGTGCAGAAGACCAGCGACGCTGCGATGCCGCTGTTCTACAAGATCACGTCGTTCTGGGGCGGGCTCGACGGCAGCATGCTGTTCTGGGTGCTGCTGCACACCCTGTTCGCCTCGCTGGCGCTGCACGCCAACCGCGACCGCCACCGCGAGCTCATCCCGCACGCCGCGGCTGTCCTCTCGGTCATCACCGCGTTCTTCGCCGGCCTGCTGCTGTTCATCAAGGACCCGTTCGGCGTCTACATGCTGGACATCCCGACGCAGGGCAAGGGCCTGAACCCGCTGCTGCAGAACCTGTACATGATCGTCCACCCGCCGAGCCTGTACCTCGGCTACGTCTCGCTGGCGGTGCCGTACGCGTTCGGCATGGCGGCGCTGATCACCGGCCAGGTCGACGCCGCGTGGCAGCGCAGCGTCCGCCGCTGGACCCTGTTCTCGTGGATGTTCCTGACCTTCGGCCTCATCCTCGGCGGCCTGTGGGCCTACGAGGAGCTGGGGTGGGGCGGCTACTGGGCCTGGGACCCGGTCGAGAACGCGGGCCTCTTGCCGTGGTTCACCGTCACCGCGTTCCTGCACTCGATCATGATCCAGGAGCGCCGCGGCATGATGAAGGTGTGGAACGTGTCGCTGGTGATCGTCAGCTTCCTGCTGACGATCGTCGGCACGTTCATGACGCGCAGCGGCGTGGTCCAGAGCGTGCACGCCTTCGGCGCCGACCCGGTGCTGGCGTGGACCTTCGGCGGCTTCATGCTGGCGATCGTGCTGTTCAGCTTCGGCCTGGTGATCTGGCGCCTGCCGCTGCTGCGCTCGCGCGGCGAGCTCGAGAGCGTGCTGTCGCGCGAGTTCGCGTTCCTCGTCAACAACTGGCTGTTCCTGGTCGCCGCGCTGTTCGTGCTCGGCGCGACCATGTGGCCGACCTTCACCGAGTGGCGGATGGTCCTGGCCGAGCGCTACCCCGACCTGCTCGGCTGGCAGGACCCGGGCGAGCGCGTCACCATCGGCGCCCCGTTCTTCAACCGCTACATGCGTCCGCTCGGCCTGTCGCTGCTGCTGCTGACCGGCATCGGTCCGTTGCTGGCGTGGCGCAAGACCTCGCAGGTCAACCTGGTCAAGCAGTTCCTCGGGCCGCTGGTCGCCGGCGTCGTCACCACCGTCGTCCTGCTGGCGCTCGGCCTCGGCTCGCCGTGGGGCCTGGCCTGCTTCGGCCTGTGCGCCTTCACCTTCTGGACCATCGTCCAGGAGTTCTACCGCGGCGTGGCCCTGCGCCGACGCCAGCGCCCGCAGAGCGTCCTCGACGCGCTGATCGGCCTGGTCCTGCGCGCGCGCCGGCGCTACGGCGGCTACGTCGTCCACCTCGGCATCGTGCTGATGTTCCTCGGCTGGGCCGGCAACGCCTACAAGATCGAGCGCAAGACCACGCTGCGCCCCGGCGACACCACCGAGCTCGGTGACTACGTGATCCGCCACGACGGCCTGCGCGCGACCGAGGACTGGCAGAAGGAGATGATCACGGCCCACATCGCCGTGCTCAAGGACGGCGACCAGAAGACCACGCTGCTGCCGGCTCGCTGGTGGTACTTCCAGCTGCCCGAGCAGCCGACCACCGAGGTCTCGCGCTACATGACCTTCGGCGAGGACGTGTACGTCTCGATCCAGGAGGTCGACATGACCACCGGGTGGACGCAGATGAGCCTCTACATCAACCCGCTCGTCAACTGGATCTGGTTCGGCTTCGCCGTCATGCTCGCCGGCTCGCTGATCTGCGTCGGCACGCGCAAGAGCGACGGGCCGGGAGAGGACGTCTGAACGTGACCGAGGCGCCGCAGAGCAAGGACGCTCGCGCCGCGGCTGCGCCGAAGCTCCCGCGCACCGCTGTCCTGACCGCCGGCCTCGCGCTCGTCGCGTTCGGCCTGGTCCTCGTGGTCGCTCGCGCGGCCGGCCCGGTCGACGAGCCGACCATCGCCCTCGCGGCCGCCGGCGCCGCGCTGGTCTACGCGCTGAGCCGCATGTACGCGATGGTCCGCGCGCTGGCCCGGCCCGACTCGCTGGCCCAGGTCGGCCGCGGCGTCGGCCACTTCAGCCAGTCGGAGCTGCGCGAGGAGAAGCGCCGCCTGCTGCGCGCGATCAAGGAGCTCGAGTTCGACCACGGCATGGGCAAGCTGTCGACCGCCGACTTCGAAGCGGTGATCGGCACTTACCGTGTACGGGCGATCGAGGTCATGCGCGCCCTCGACGGTGGCGGCGACCTCCACCCCGAGCTGCAGAAGGTCCTGGCGGAGCTCGACCGCAAGGCCGGCCCGCCGGCGGCTCCCGCGGCCCCCGCGGCCCCGGCCGCGCCGACCAGCGCCCCGGCCGAGGCGGCGCCCGGGCCCGAAGCCGGCTTCACGCCGGCACCGCTGCGCAGCATGACCGAGATCTCCGCGCCCGATCTCGACCGCACCTCGCGGATCTGCGCCAACTGCGTCGGCAACAACGACAACGACGCCAAGTTCTGCAAGCACTGCGGCGTCTCGCTCGGACGCAACAAGGTGAGCGTCGGCGAGAAGCGCGGCAACGCCTCGAGCTCGGGGGAGATCGGCCCATGACTGCGCCACGCCGGCCGCTCCGCGCGGCTGCCCTTGCGTTCCTGTTCGTCGGGACATGTTTCACGGGACAGGCCTCGGCCCAGCCGCCCGGCGGCCCGCCGATCGACCCGCGGGCCATGTCCGGCATCCCGCGCGCCGACCCGCAGACCGAGCCGGGGACGATCACCGTGCGCGCGCTGCTCGGCTCGTTCAGCCAGCCGGCCGTCGGCGTCACCGTCGAGCTTGAGCTGAAGTCGCAGGACGGCAGCAAGACCGAGACGCGCACCGCCGTGGCCGGGCAGGACGGCCGCGCCAACTTCACCGACCTGGCCGCGTTCCACGGCGGCACCGCGGTCGCCCGCGCCGACCTCGACGGCGAGCGCCAGAGCTCGCAGCCGATCGCGCTGTCGCCGACCCAGGGCTACCGCGTGCTCCTGGTCAAAGGGGCAGGTTCGTCCGGCGCCGCCAGCCCCGGGACGGGTCCCACCGCGGGCCCGGCCGCTCCGCCGAGCCAGCCGGGTCCTGGCGAGGTGCCGCTGCCCGGCGTCGCCTTCGTCAACCCCGGCACGCCGAAAGGCACGCTGCTGGTCGGCACCCTCGACCTGCGCGCCGGCACCCCGCTCGAGCGCGTCAAGGTCCGCCTGGTGCTCACGGGTCCCGATGGCAAGGTCGAGACGCGCGAGGCGATCAGCGACGCCCGCGGCACCGCGCGCTTCCCCGGGCTCGACGAGCTCGCGGCCGACGTCTCGCTGGTGGCCGAGGCCGACCTGCCGACCGGCACCGAGCGCAGCCAGCCGTTCTCGCTCACCGGCAAGGACGTCGGCATGGCGGTGGTGCTGGCGGTGATCGGCCAGCGCGCCGCGGGGCCGCAGCGGCGGCAGATGATGGGCCCGCGGGCGGTGCCGACGATCTTGCCCGGCAGCGTGCGCGTCACGGTCGTCGGGCCCGACGACCAGCCGATCAACGGCGTCCCGGTCACGATCGTCAAGCAGGACACCACCGGCTTCAGCAAGCGCTTCGAGGACGCCACCGGCGAGGACGGCGTCGCCCGCATCGCCGACATCCCGCTCACCGGCGAGGGCCTGTTCCACGCCGAGGCCTCGTACGCCGGCGCGCCGTGGAAGTCGAGCTTCTTCACCCTCGACGAGCGCATGGGCGTCGCCGTCGAGATGCGCGTCTACCCGATCACCACCGACCTGACGCGGCTGCGCTCGGCGGTGCAGTTCGGCGTCGAGTCGATGGAGAACGACCTCGCGCGGGTCGACCACCTGTTCCAGGTCTACGTCGACGGTGACGCCGCCTACTGGCCGGGCAAGGCCTACAAGCTGGCCGCGGCCGACGGCGCCACCGGCCTCGTCGTCCGCGACCGCGCCGACCAGGTGCTCGAGCACGAGTCGGACGCGCCGTTCACCACCATCACCGGCCCGCTGCCGCCCGGCGAGCTGATCGACCTGTCGACCGCGTACCTGCTCGAGCACGACGGGACCGCCGAGATCCACTGGGCCGCGCCGTTCCCGATCGTCGACGGCCGCGCGGTCGTGGTCGACGGCCTGAAGCTCACCAAGGGCGCCAAGAAGCCGCCGGTGAAGCCGCCGCACGAGAACGGCGAGAGCCGCGTCGACCTCGACGTCTACGACGTCGGCGCCATGCCGCAGGGCCAGGCCTACGACCTCGTGGTCGACGGCCTCGTCTCCCGCCCGCGCACCTACAAGTGGCTCGGCCTCGGCTTCGGCCTGTTCGTCGCCTTCGCCTGCGGCCTCGCGTTCGCCCTGCGCCCGCGCGCCTCCTTGCGCGAGCGGCTGCTCAAGCGCAAGGCGGCGCTGCTGCGCAAGCTCGAGGCCGCGGGCCCCGGCGAGCGTGAGTCGATCGTCGCCGCCCTCGACCAGGTCTACTGCCAGCTCGACGCCCTCGACTCGCGGCCGCGCCACGCCGACCCGGGCGCGGCCTGGCAGGACAAGGCATGAGCGGCGCGCAGCAGCCGATCACCCCGATCGTCCTGAGATCGATCTCCCAGAGGTTCGGCCGCAAGGTCGTCCTGCGGGGCGTCGACCTCGAGCTGCGCGCCCGCAGCATCACCGGCCTGGTCGGCGCCAACGGGGCCGGCAAGACCACGCTGTTCTTGATCCTCGCCGGCCTGCTGCAGCCCGACGGCGGCGAGCGCCGCTACGGCGAGCGCGTGGTCGCCGACATCGACCTCGAGCTGCGCGCCCGCCTGGCCTACGTCGCCCACGCGCCGCAGCTTTACCCGGGCCTCGGCGCGCGCGCCAACCTCGAGCTGTTCGCCGAGCTGCGGCACGCGGCCGGCCTGTCCTCGCGGCCAGCCGACGACGTCCTGCGCGGCCTGGGTCTGCCGGCGGAGGCCCTCGATCGCCCGGTCTCGACCTTCTCGCGCGGCATGGCCCAGCGGGTCGCGCTGGCCCGGGCCGTCGCCGGCGACCCCGAGCTGCTGCTGCTCGACGAGCCGTTCACCGCGCTCGACGCCCGCGGGCGCGCGCAGCTGGCCGGGGCGCTGCTGGCCGAGCGCGACCGCGGGGCGGCGATCCTCCTCAGCTCGCACGACCAGGGCACGCTGCTGCGCGTGTGCGATCGCCTGGTGCTGCTCGAGGCCGGCGCGATCGTCCGCGAGGTCGAGCGCGGGGACGACGACCCGGCCGGCTTCGCCGCCCGCGCAAGCGAGGTCCTCGGCGCCGTCGGCCCTGACGATCACGCCGCCGCCTGAGCCGCGGCCCAGCGCCGCAGGCTCGCATCGGCCCGCAGGACCCGCGTCGGCCCGCAGGACCCGCGTCGGCCCGGTTCCGCCGCGCGCCGACCCTGTGCTACACCTGGCGCCGGTGCGTCTGCTCCGCCAGAGCCTGCTCCTCCTCCGCAGCGAGCTGCGGCAGGAGCTGCGCGACCTCGAGCTGGTCCTGACCTCGACCTTCTTCACCCTGGTCGTGCTCGGCATGTTCTACCTGTCGTTCGCGGCGCTGGAGAAGAAGCACACCATGCCGGCGGTGCCGGGCCTGTTGTGGCTCACCGTCGCGTTCGTCGGCACCATCACCTTGACCCGCGCCTTCGACCGCGAGCGCGAGGCCGACACCTTGCGCGCGCTGCTGGCCGCCCCGGTCGAGCGCCTCGCGATCTACGTCGCCAAGGCCGGCTCGACCTTGCTGGTGCTGCTGGTCTGCTGCGCGCTGCTGGTGCCCGGCCTGGCCTCGATGTTCCCCGCGGGACAGGTCTTTTGGGACATGCCCCTCGAGACAGTCGCGCTCGTGGTCCTCGGCTGCCTCGGCTACGTCGCCATCGGCACCCTGTTCGCCGCCGGGCTGGCCGGCGGCGGCGGCAAGAACATGCTGCTGGCGGTGATCCTATACCCGGTCACCACCCCGGTGCTGATGTTCGCGCTGGTGACCACCCGCGCGCTGCTCGACAAGAACCCCAACCTCCCGAGCTACCTCGGCCAGATGGCCGCGCTCGACGTCATCTTGCTCGGCCTCGGCGCGCTGCTGTTCGAGCCGGTGCTCGTGGGGGCCGCGCCGGCCCGCACGGCCCAGGCCGCGCGGCAGCACGCGCGCGACCGCCTGCGCACGACCGGCCGAGAGGAGCCCCGATGAAGCGGAAGTCCGAGTTCGTGGTCCCGTTGCTGTTCCTGGCCGCCGCGCCGCTGGTGGTCTACAGCGTCCAGCGGGTGTTCCTGCACACGCCCAACGAGCGGACCATGGGCACCGCCTTCAAGATCTTCTTCTTCCACGTGCCGATGGGCTGGCTGTGCATGCTCATGGCCGTGATCTCCGGCGTCGCCGCCTACGTGCAGCTGCGTCGGCGCTCGCGCACGGCCAGCGCGGTCGCTCTGGCGGCGGCCGAGGTCGGCTTCCTCGGCGGCCTCGGCGTCATGCTGACCGGACCGATCTGGGGTCACGCGACGTGGGGCACCCCGTGGACCGGCGACGCCCGCCAGGTCACCACCGCCTTGCTGTGGCTGGTGATCGCCGCCTACCTGCTGCTGCGCCACTTCGGCCAGCACGCCTCGGAGCGGCTGGCCGCGGCGCTGGCGATCTTCGGCGCGGTCAACGTGCCGCTGATCTACTACGCGGTGAAGCTGTGGAAGACCACGCACCCGACCACCGGCGTGGTCGCCAAGCTGCCGCCGGAGATGTGGGCCACCTTCTGGCCGGGGCTGTCCGCGCTGTTGCTCGTCAGCTTCGGCCTGTTCGCCATCCGCGCCCGACAGCTCGTCCTCGCCGGCGAGCTCGACGACGCTTACGTCCGCCTGGAGGACTCTCGCGCATGACACCGATCGCTCCGCCCGTCCTGATCACCGGCCTCGTCTTCGAGGCTGCGCCCGCGCCGGCTGACGGCGGTGAGTACGAGCCCGCGGTCGGCACGAGCCGCGAGGAGAAGGAGATCCTCGCCACCCTCGAGGACAAGGCCGCGGCCAAGACCGCCAGCGACTACCAGCACATCGTCTGGGCCTACGGCATCCTGTGGGCGCTGTTCGCCGCCTACGGCCTGTTCCTGTGGCGCCGGTCCGCGCGGCTGCGCGCCGACGTCGACGCCCTGCGGCAGGAGCTCGGCAGGTCGGGGGCCCGCGGGGGGCCCGGGGCGTGACTCTCGGGCACTTCCTGTACATCCCCGGCGTCTTCCTGCTCGGGATCTTGATCGGGTACATCCTCGGCGGTCGGGCCGCCGCCAACAGCGCCGCCGACCGCGATCTCGTGGCCCGCCGCGCAGCTGCCCGAAGGGCCAGGTCGGAGCCGACTCACGAGCCCTCGCACGGCCGCGACGCGCCGCCGTGACTCTGGCGCCGCTTGTGTGACCGTGGTATGCGGGGGCGCCGTGTTCGACCCGACGTACACCGACGAGCAGAACGCCCTCATTCAGACCGCGCGCAAATTCACGCGTGAGTCGATCATCCCGGTCGCGCACGATTACGACGAGGCGGAGAAGTTCCCCGTCGACGTGTTCAAGGCGGCGTTCGACCTCGGTCTGATGAACATCGAGATCCCCGAGGCCTACGGCGGCCTCGGCTACCACACCCTCGACGGCTGCATCGTCAGCGAAGAGCTCGCCTACGGCTGCGCCGCGATCGCCACCAGCGTGATGTGCAACCACCTCGGCGCGCTGCCGCTGCTGGTCGCCGGCACCGAGGAGCAGAAGCAGAAGCACCTGCGCCGGCTGGTCGAGGAGTTCATCTTCATCAGCTACGCCTGCAGCGAGCCCGAGGCCGGCTCCGACGTGGCGTCGATGAAGACCCGCCTGGTGCGCGACGGCAACGGCTGGCGCCTCACCGGCCAGAAGCGGTGGATCACCAACGCCGGCCACGCCAGCATCTTCACCGGCTTCGCCACCCTCGACCCCGCGCTCGGCCACCGTGGCATCACCGCCTTCGTCGTCGACAGCGATCGCCCCGGCATCTCGATCGGCAAGAAAGAGAAGAAGCTCGGGCAGCGCGCCTCCGAGACCTGCGACGTCATCTTCGAGGACGTCCCGCTGACCGACGCCGACATCCTCGGCGAGCCCGGCAAGGGCTTCTACGTGGCGATGGAGGTGTTCGATCGCTCGCGGCCGATGATCGGCTCGCAGTGCGCCGGCATGATCCGCCGCTGCCTCGACGAGTCGGCCCGCTACGCCAAGGAGCGCAAGACCTTCGGCAAGCCGATCGCCGAGCACCAGGCGATCCAGTTCATGATCGCCGAGATGGCGATGGCCTACGAGACCACGCGCCTCCTCTACAACAAGGCCGCGTGGGAGGTCGACAAGGGCATCCGTCGCACCAACACCAGCGCGATCGCCAAGTGTGTCGGGGCCGACAGCGTGGTGAAGTGCGCCTCGGACGCCGTGCAGGTGTTCGGCGGCTACGGCTACACGCGCGAGTACCCGGTCGAGAAGATCTACCGCGACGCCAAGCTCATGCAGATCTACGAGGGCACCTCGCAGGTCCAGCGCATGGTGATCGCCAAGAACATCCTCGCTCGGGGCTAGCGTGACCCGGTCGACGGTGGCCGATCTACCGATCGGCGTGTTCGACTCCGGCGTCGGCGGACTCACGGTGCTGCGGGCCCTGCGGTCCGCGTTACCGGACGAGCGATTCATCTATCTCGGTGACACGGCGCGCCTGCCGTACGGGACCAAGAGCGGCGAGACGGTCACGCGATACGCCGAGCAGGCCACGCGGGTGCTGGTCGGCCGCGGGATCAAGCTGCTGGTCGTCGCCTGCAACACCGCGTCTTCGGTCGCGCTCGGTCACCTCGCGGCAGTGTTCGCGCCGCTGCCGGTGATCGGCGTCATCGAGCCGGGGGCCGCGGCCGCCTGCGGGGCCTCGGTCAGCGGGCAGATCGGCGTCATCGCCACGGAGGGCACCGTCCGCGGCGGCGCCTACGAGCGGGCGATCCGGGCCGCGCGCCCGGGCGCCGAGGTCGTCTCGATCGCCTGCCAGCTGTTCGTCGCGCTGGCCGAGGAGGGCTGGGTCAGCGGGCCCGTCGCCGAGGCCGTGGCGCAGCGCTACCTCGCGAACGTGGTCGGCGAGCGGCCGGGGCTCGACTGTCTGGTCCTCGGATGCACCCACTTCCCGGTCCTGCGCCAGGCGATCGCCGCGGCCGTCGGCCCGCGCGTCCGCTTGGTCGATTCGGCCGAGACGACGGCCGAGGTCGTGGTCGATTGCCTCCTGCGATCGGACCTGCGCGCCGGCCACCGGACCCGCGGGCAGGACGGGGCAGGGCAGGCGGGCGTCCGCTTCCTCGCCACCGACGCGCCGGCCCGGTTCGCGCGGGTCGGTGCCGTCTTCCTCGGCGAGGCGATCGCGCCCGAGGACGTCGAGCTCGTGGACCTGTAACGGACCTCGCGTGCTTTCAAAGCAGGACGCTGTCTCGCAGGCCCGCGGTTTTCGCGGCACCGGGGGGGAAGTCTGATCGCCGTCCGGCCCCGGAGGCCCGGTACTCAAGGCAAGATTCCCGTATTCAGTGTTGCTTTCGTTGTGATATACCCCCCGCTGGTATCCGACCGATGCCCGAGGCGCTCGCCGTGACCGCAAGGAGCACCCTCCTGTGAAGACAAGCCGCTCTCTGCTCAAGTACTCGCTGTCCATGCCGCTGGTCATCATCCCGCCAGCGGTCGCGGCGATGGCCCCCAACCTCGCGCTGGCGGCCTCCGACGTCACGATCAGCGGCGTCGTCACCGACCAAAACACCGGTCAGAAGATCTCGGGCGCCCTCGTCATCATTCAGTGTACGTGCCTCCAGGGCGCGCGCGAGGTGATGACCAACGCGGACGGTCTTTACACGTTCCGCAACCTGCCGCAGGGCAAGTACACGGTGCAGGTGCTGTATCAGGACGCCAACGTCAACAAGACGATGGACGTCCTGCCCGGCGCCAAGATGCGCGCCAACTTCCAGATCGATCCGAAGCTCAAGTTCCGCGTCGACATCGAGGTCCAGACCAAGACGCGCAACGACGCCGCCCAGGTCACCAAGGTGAAGATGGAGCAGGCGCGCAACATCCCGGTCGGCGGGACCAGCCGCGACTTCACGGCCGTGGTCGACATGTCGCCGACCGCCAGCCGTGACGCCGCCGGCATCCGCCTCGGTGGTTCGACGGGCGCCGAGAGCAAGTACGTCGTCGACGGCCAGAACGCCACCAGCCCGGCGTTCGGTACTGTCGGCGCGACGATCGTCCAGGAGTTCATCGACGAGGTCGAGGTCGTCGAGGGCGTGTACGACGCCGAGAGCGGCGGCGCGTCCGGCGGTCTCGTCAAGGCGCGCCGCATCGGCGGCAGCAACAAGCTGCGCGGCACGGTGCTGTTCCGCATGACCCCGCGCATCGCCTTGCCGCGCTTCATCAGCGCGACCGACGAGTCGCTGCGCGTGGCCGAGATCAACAACTACCAGGGCGAGGGTGTCGTCACCCTGTCCGGTCCGATCATCAAGGACAAGTTGTTCTTCGCCATCGGCGTCGCGCCGGGCGGCACCAACAACTCGCTGATCCAGTCGTTCTACAAGCGGCGCGACAAGGACCGCTCGGGCGGCTACGAGGATTGCGCCTACGAGAACGGTACCAACGACTGTACTGCCAACGGCAACTACATCGACTCGGTGAAGTTCGCCGAGCAGCGGTTCAAGACCGGCCGCTTCAACATGGGTTGGACGGTCGCCCTCGACTGGCAGATCAACCCCAAGCACCGCCTGCGCCTGTCGGGCGGCGGCGGCCCCGGCACCCAGCGGCGCAGCTATCGCCAGCCGCCGGGCTCCGAGCCCAACTCGTTCGGCACCAACCCGAACGCGACCATCGGCGGCGCCTCGCGCGTCGGCTCGGGCGTCGTCAACAACAGCTTCGGCAGCGACTTCGGCAACTCGACCACGGTCGGCCTCGACTACGAGGGCCGCGTCGCCAACGACAAGCTCGAGATCGACGCGGGCGTCTATTACTCGCGCTTCTCGCAGAAGCAGGCGTGGAAGCTCGACAACGAGATGCAGCGGAACATCCCGCTGACGCAGGAGACCGACAGCCAGGGCCGCAACCTGTACGACCTGCTCGACCGCGACGGCGCGGTGCGCCTGGTCCAGGGCGTCGACGAGGCGTGCAACAACGCCAACCTGCCGGGCCTCACCTGTCCGACGCGCGTGTGGCTGTCGGGCGGTATCGGCACCTACTCGCAGTCGGTCTCTGACCGCGTAGGCGGCCAGCTGGCGCTGACCCACTTCCTCAGCGGCAAGAAGGCGGGCGCGCACCAGCTCAAGTACGGCACCGAGATCGACAGCGTGCGCCTCAAGCAGGGCACCGCGTACTCGGGCCAGAACGACCCCGACTTCTACCAGAACTGTCCGGTCGGCACTGTCGGCGGCGGCGAGTACTGCTACGACCCGGCGACCAACAACTACTTGATGGGCGGCGACGTCAGCCCGAACCGGGTCAACAACAACCGCCTCGTCATCGTCGACGCCGACAACCCGGACAACCGCCGCACCCTCGGCTTCGGCCGCGTCCGCTACGAGCAGGAGGACCTGCGCGCGATCGCCAGCCCGATCGGCGCCGGCGTCCGCGTCTCGGCCTACAACTCGACGCTGACGACTCAGAACTACGCGCTGTTCGTCCAGGACAAGTGGTCCATCATGTCGAACCTGTACCTCAACGCCGGCGTGCGTTGGGAGATGCAGGACATGAAGGACGTGTTCGGCAAGCGCAACATCTTCATCAACGACAACGTCGCGCCGCGCGTCAGCCTCGTGTACGACTGGACGGACGAGGGCAAGAGCCGCCTGTACGCGTCGTACGGCTGGTTCTACCAGCAGCTGCCGGTCGTGCTCAACAACCGCGCCTTCGGCGGCCTCGTCAACGTCACCCGCAGCTACCGCGCGTCCGACTGCGCCACCCCGGTGCTCATCGGCGGCGAGTCGCGCGAGCGCTCGGTCAACGGCGCCCCGACCGAGTGGTGCACCGACTTCAACCAGTCGACCACCGGCCTCACCGCGGGCTCCGTCGTGCCGAAGCTGCGCGGCATGTACACCCAGAAGTTCGTCGTCGGCTACGAGCAGGAGGTCATCGAAGACCTGCTCGTCGGCGTCAAGTGGCAGCACGAGAGCCTCGGCCGCGCGGTCGAGGACGTGTCGACCAACGGCGGCCTCAACTTCATCATCGCCAACCCGGGCGAGTCGGTCTCGGCCTCGGACATCCAGCGCCAGCAGGACGCCTGTACCAAGCTGCAGGAGCAGTTCGACCAGGCCGCCGACGACGACCCGCAGCGCGACGTGCTCGCCCGCGAGCTCAACCGCTGCACCTTCCTCGCCGACGCCTACTCGAAGGTCGGGACGCTCTTCAACAAGCCGGTCCGCAACTACGACGCGTGGGTGTTCAACATCACCAAGCGCTTCGCCAAGAACTGGACCATCCAGGCCAGCTACATCTACAGCCGCCTGATCGGTAACTACGACGGCTTCGTCAACCGCAACACCGGCGCCATCGACCTCGGCACCACGACCACCTACGACATCCCGGAGCTGGTCCGTAACAGCTACGGCCCGCTGTGGGACAACCGGCCGCACCAGGTCAAGTTCGACGGGTACTACTCGTTCGACCTCAAGAAGGCCGGTCGCCTGACCCTCGGCCTGAACTTCCGCTACCAGTCGGGCACCCCGATCAGCGTGTTCGCCGACAACAACCGCTACAGCGGCCAGTTCCTGGTCTACGCCATCCCGCGCGGCGCCGGCGGCCGCCTCGAGCCCAACTACTTCGCCAACATCGGCATCAGCTACGCCTACCCGCTGCCCGGCGAGGTCGAGCTCGAGGTCTCCGCCCGCCTCGTCAACATCACCAACAACAAGGCCGTCCTCCGCGTCGACGAGACCTACTCGTACTCGCAGGGCCGCGCCATCGCCGGCGGTGACCTCGACGACCTGAAGCACGCCAAGGTCCAGAGCCCGAACGCGCCGACCAGCTTCTTCCAGCGCGGCGTGCTCCCGCCGCAGGGCAACTTCCTGGTCCAGACCGTGTTCCAGCAGCCGATCGGCGCGCAGTTCGAGCTCCGCCTGCGCTTCTAGCTCCTGGTTTCCTGACTTCTGGGACTCGAACCTCCGCTGCGAGGTTTCAGCTCGGCCCGCCTGTCCGCGACAGGCGGGCCGAATCGCTTTCGGGCGATCGCCGCCGCGGCGAGCTGGCCTCCGCGTGACCCTCCGCGGGGGTGGCAGTCCGGTGTCACCGGCTCCGATCATTCACCGCCCACGACTCGCGCGGCGCCCCGCTGATTCCCGCCATTCGCGCGAGTGCACGATTGCCGGCGGTGCCCCGATTCCAGGGCCCGGTCGCAGCCGGCTCTTCGGCCCGATTGCGGGCAGTCCAGAGCCGGCATCCGCGAACACGGGCATGGCGAAAATCGCCCACGGCCGTGCGATGATGGTGGGCATCATGCGTCGTGGGCTCCTCTGTCTCCCTCTCCTCGCGGCCGTGGCCTGCGGCGACCTCCCCGGCGACACCGACGCCGCCACTCTCGGCACCTCCGACGCGAGCACCAGCACGGACACCAGCACCGCGGCCTCGACCCAACCGACGACCACGCAGACCCCGCCGGACACCAGCGAGGGCAGCATGAGCGGGGCCGAGACGACGACGACGGGCGCGCCGACGGGCACCTCGGAGCCGCTGACGAGCACCACGGGCGACCCGCCGAAGGCCGACATGGGCAGCAGCGGCGGCGAGTTCTTGCGCTGTCACGACGCCCCGCCCGACGGCGCCACCCTGGCCCCGGACATCCCGGCCTACGGCGGCAGCTGTCCGACCCTCGAGATCGGCTACATGGAGGGCCAGGCGTTCAACGTCCTGCCGCAGCAGCTCGGCAACAACACCGTCGAGCGCCAGTTCCTCGTCATCGCCCCCGAGGACGCGGGGCCCGACGAGCGCTTGCCGGTGATCTTCCTGTGGCACTGGCTCGGCGGCGACGCCCAGGACTTCTACGAGCGCGGCGACGTGCAGAACGCGGTCAATCAGAAGCGCTTCATCGCGGTCATCCCCGAGGCGCGCGAGGGCCTGCTGTTCAAGTGGCCGTTCAGCGCGCTCGACAGCGACGCCGACCTGCAGGCCGAGTTCCGGTTCTTCGACGACATGCTGTCGTGCGTGGCCGAGCAGTTCAGCGTCAACAAGGAGTGCGTCTCCTCGACCGGCGTCAGCGCCGGCGCCCTGTTCACCAGCCAGCTCGCGGGCGGCCGCGGCGACGTGCTGTCGTCGTTCATGTCCCTGTCCGGAGGGACAGGCGGCGCGATCAAGCCGTGGACCGCGCCGGCCCACAAGATGCCGGCGATGGTGCTGTGGGGCGGCCCCGACGACTTCTGCATCCTCATCGACTTCGAGCAGACGTCGAAGGACCTCGAGCAGAACCTCGAGGCCGGCGGTCACTTCGTCCTCGAGTGCGTCCACAACTGCAACCACTCGACGCCGCCGTTCCCCGTCGAGCCGGGCGAGACCGCCTTCGCGCCGCTGTGGGACTTCTTCCTCGACCACCCGTACTGGCTGGCGCCGGGCGAGTCGCCCTACGACGAGTTCGGCGTCCCGGCAGGCATGCCCGACTGGTGCGCGATCGGGGTCGGCAACGCGGTCCCGCCGCCCGAGCCGTGCGACAAGAACGAGTGCTCGTGACGGCCACGCCGCGCGTACGCACGAAGGGCCCGGCGCAGTGCGACCGGGCCCTCGTGGCGCCGCCGTGGCGCTCCGGGCTCACAGCCCGCTGACGTTCAGGCCGCCCGCCTTCACCTTCGACTTCGTCTTCATTGGGACCCTCCTTTCGCCTCGACGATAGCCGGCGGGCCCGGGACGCACCACGCGCCGGGTCGCGCGTGTCGTGTTCGCGCGGGGGCTCCGGTTGCGCCCGCGCGCGACTGTGCGGCATCCTGACCGCGATGCTCGGTTCGCCCGCGACGCGCCGCTCCGCCGCCCTGTTCGCGCTGCTCTGCGCCTGCAGCGATTCGGCCGCCACCACCACCACCGACGACAGCACCGGCGCCGCCAGCAGCACGAGCGAGTCCGGCGCGAGCACGAGCACGACCACCGGCACGACCGCCGCGCCGACCACCACTGTCGGCCCCGACAGCACCAGCAGCAGCGGCGATCCGGGCTTCGAGCCGCCCGCCCCGGTGTGCGGCAACGGCTACCTCGAGGCTGGCGAGCAGTGCGACGACGGCAACGACGTCGACGACGACGGCTGCGACGGGGCGTGCCTGATCCCCTGCGGACTGGCCGGCGAGGCCATCGCGCTCGCGCCCTCCGCCGAGTCGGAGCTGTGGGTGGTCGCGGTCGCGCCCGCGCCTGACGGCGGCTTCGTGGCGATCGCCCGCCAGCGCGAGATCACCAGCGACGAGGAGGGCATGCAGACCTTCGGCCTCGCGCGCACGCGGGCGATCCGCTACGCCCCCGACGGCCAGCCGCAGTGGGACGTGCTGCTGGCGCCGGCCGACATTCGCTTCACGCCGGTCGACGGGGTCGTCGACGCCGACGGCCACGTCTACGTGGTGGCGACGGTCGCAGGGGCCGACGAGGACGACATCCGCGCGGTCAAGCTCGATGGCACCGACGGACATGTCCTCTGGACCATGGACAAGGACGGCGCCGAGCCGACGAGCGACGACAAGGCCAGCGGCATCGCGCTGGCGCCCGACGGCGACGTGGTGATCGCCGGCGACGTCAGCGACGGGCCCGGCGGCGGCGACGTGTGGCTCGGCAAGCTGACCGCGGGCGAGGGCACCGAGGTGTGGTCGACCGTGTGGAGCGGCGCGGGCAACGGCATGTTCTCCAACGACGACGCCGGTCGCCTGGCCGTCGCCGAGGACGGCTCGATCTACGTCGGCGCCCGCGAGTACGTCGACTACAACATCGGCGAGGCGGTGCTGCTCAAGTTCGCGGCCGACGGCGGGCCGGCCGAGTGGAAGTTCTCGCCGCTGGCCGACGGCAGCGTCCACAACCACGGGCCCGGCTGGGTGTCGGTCGACGCGGCCGGCGACGTGCTCTACACCGCGGTGCGCCTGCAGGGCGCGGTGTCCAACTTCTGGATCTACAAGGTCGGGCCCGACAACGAGCTGCTGTGGGAGCGGGCGCTGGCCGACTATGAAAACGACGGCGACCAGTGGTCGCTCGACGGCGCCGCGTTCGCGCCCGACGGCGAGGTCGTGCTGGCCGGCAGCCTGCGCCTCAAGGACAAGGTGGCCGCGCTCGAGTGGCGCGAGGCCTGGCTGGCCCGCCTCGGCGGCGACGGCGAGGTCCGCTGCCGGGTCCGCCACCGCGCCCCCAGCCCCGACCTGCTGCCGCCCGACGTCGTCACCTACGACGCGGCCGTCGGCGCCGACGCGACCGCGTACGTCGGCGGCGTGCTGGTGGTCGCCGGCGAGCAGCAGAGCTGGGTCGGCCTGTTCCGGCCGTAGCGCGGGCGAGCGGGCGCGTCGATCGGCCACGTCGCGGGTCTCGCGGGCTTCGGGTACAGCGCTTCGCGAAATGTCGACTGCGAAATCAGCTTAGTTCCGGCGTAAACGCCGGATTTCGGGCTACTTGCCAGCCAGTGCCCGGCGGTTGCCACGGCCGGTCGGGGTCGACCGCATCGGCACCATGGGCGCCAGCGTCGGGGGCGGGGCGGTTCCCGCCAGCATGTCCACCGCCTCGCGAGCCTTCCGCAGCTCGACCGCGCCGCTGGCCAGGACGGCGCCACCTGCCACTCGCCATGCGTGCCACAATGCCGCGAGATATGCTGACCCTCGCTCCCGTCGCTGATGTTTTGCTCACCCGAAGCTGGGCCGTCACCGACCTCGGCGGCCTCGCTGCCGAACATGTGATCGCGGCGGTGGCGGACGAGCAGACCCATCTGTTGCTGCCGGTCGGCCCCAGGCGGGCCGTGCTGTGTGAGCTCGACGCGCACTGCACCATCGCCGCGACCATGACGTTGCCGTCGAGCCACGTATGGGGTGATCGCGCGGGGAGTGAGGCCGACGAGGCGGTGGTCGACGGCGTGCCGGTCCTGCCCGTCGCGGTCTCCGTCGATCGCGGGTGCGTCGTGCTGAGCGCCAGTCCACTCCCGGACGCCCGGACGAGCTCGTTCCTCGACGGCGCGCCCGCCGAGGACGTCCTGCTGTGGTCCTGGGAGCGCGGCACGGTCGAGGCGATGTTCACCGGTGAGGCGCTGGCGGGCGAGCTGTGGGCGGCCGCCTTTGAGCCCGCGGACGCCACGCTGTGGCTGGTCAGCGCGGTGAGTCGGGACGACGTGAGCACCCTGTCGCTGCACCGTCACGGCCAAGCCGGTTCGCTCGACCTGGTGAGCGCTCGCCACGGTGCGGACTTCGAGCGGGACGGCTGGGGCTTTGTGCGGCTCACGCCGTGCGGCGGCGCGGTGGTGGTGTCGATCGGTACCTGTGGCGCGGCGACGGAGCACCTGCACGTCATCGTCGAGGCGCGCGGCGAGGCGCTTGTGGAGCAGGCGCGAAGGACCGGGGCTGGGACCCGTCTCCTCGGTCGCGGGCCGGTTGAGACACTGCGGCTGCATACGCCGGCGGGGATCGTGGCGTTCAGCGGCGCGGCGGCGGCGATCGAGCTGCCGGCGTGGCCGTCGCGGATCGAGGCCCATGGAGGTTCACTGATTGCCCTCGGGCGCGAGCACGCGGCTGTGCACACTCCGGACGGCTGGCGGCCGGTCGACATCGCGGCGCTCACCGAGCTGCTGGCCGCGTGGGACGAGACGCGCGACGAGGAGGTGCTCGCGCCATGGGACGACCCGCGGGTCGTGCGCACCGCCGACGGCGACGCGCTGCTGGTGACCGGCGTGACCGAGAATGGCCTCGTGGCGGCGATGTTCGGCGTGACCGAATAAGTACGGCGAACCCCGCGAACCTCTGGATGGCGGCGGCACGCTCGTAGATCGCTCGCCCGTCATACGAGGCCGACCCGCCGTCGTCGGCTCCACGGTCGGCTGTCCCTTCGACCAGATCTCTGGGCGCCTGGTCGACGGCCAGGGCTGGCCGCCGACGAGACGCTTTCTCGCGTCCATGACGGCGTGTCCTCTCCCGCGATGAATCACCCCCGGCGCGTCTCCCCGTAGAAAGGCTGGCATGTCGTTCGGGACATGCCCCTGAAGACATCCGCGCGTCGGCCCGCCGCTCAGGCGTCGCCGAAGCCGCCGGAGATCCAGCGGCCGGCGCTCGCGCTCGAGAGCTTGAAGTCCGGCGCGACGCGGCGCTCGGCCAGCTTGTCGCCGAGGGGGCCCCACGCGGTGAGCAGCGCGTGCGGGTCGTCCTCGTCGGCGGCGACGTCGAGGTCGACGCGGATCGCCTCGCCCTCGGCCATCACGGTGACGCTGCGGTGGCGCCGGGCCCGGGCCTGGGCCTCGTGACGGGTGAGGACGTCTCGCGCGCCCTTCAGCAGCGTTTTAAAGTCGGTGTGGTTGAGCGGCTTGGGGTTCTTCTTGTCGCGCCCCATGGTCCACGGGCTGACGAGGACCGGCTCGGCGTCGCCGTCGCGCGTCATCGTCACGGCCCAGCCCTCGTCGTCCTCGTTCTTGATCACCTGCGCAGTGAAGCCGCTGGCGACCCACCGGCGCGCGTCGCCCTCGCTCCCGTCGTCTGCCTGATCCGACGTGTTCTTCGTCATGGTGCTCCGTGCCTGGAGAGGCTGAGCGTTTGTATAGCATCGTCGCGGAGAGCGACAGGCGCCGCGCCTCAGGGGACGCGGACCAGCAGCGAGACCGGGAGGTCGGCGAACACGTCGGCCAGCGGCACGGTCTCGCCGCGGTGCTCGGCGCCGGTCAGCAGGTCGCGCCAGGCCGCGGCCGGGCCCAGCGCCAGAGTCTGCTCGCCCCACGCCGCGCCCAGCGGCCACGGCTGGCGGCCGCCCGTCAGCGTGTACGCCAGCCGCGGGACCACGCACACGAGCTCCTGGTCGCCGTGGGCGCGACGGAACGCGACCACGTGCTTGCCGGCGGCGATCGGTGCGTAGCTGCCCTTGAGGTAGAGGGCGCGGTGCTGGCGGCGGTGCCTCAGGCCGAGGTGCAGGACCATGAGCTTGATCCGGCCGTCGAGGTAGTTGGCCAGCAGGTCGCGCGCGCGCCCTCGCGGGTCCGACGCCCGCGCCTGGATGTCGGCCAGCGCCTGTCGGCGCCGCTCGTAGTCGACGGGCCGGCGGTTGTCGGGGTCGACGAGCGAGAAGTCCCACAGCTCGCCGCCCTGGTAGGTGTCGGGCACGCCGGGCGAGGCGAGCCGCAGGCACACCTGGGCGAGCGAGTTGACCGCGCCGTAGGTGGAGAGCTTGCGCGCGAGCGCGGCGGCCGGGCCGCAGAAGCCGGGGTGGGCCAGCATCTCGCGCACGAACTTCTGCACCGCGGCCTCGTAGGCGGGGTCGCTGGAGATCCAGCTGGTGCGCTCCTTGGCCTCGCGGGTGGCCTTCTCCATGTACGCGGCGACGCGGTCGACGAAGGCGGGCGGGACCGCGTCGCCCTCGCCGAGCTCGTCCAGCGGCAGGGCGCCGACGACTGTCTGATAGAACAGGTAGGCGTCGTTGCGGGTCGGCGCCAGGTCGTCGTCGACCTCGGTCCGGTACGGCCGCGACATCCGACTCCACGCCGAGACCGCCCGCCGCCACTCGTCCGGCAGCTCCGACAGCACCGCCAGGCGGGCCCGCACGTCCTCGCCGCGCTTGGTGTCGTGGGTCGCGGTGGTCGTCATGGTCCGCGGGAACCACTCGCGCTGGCGGTGGTTGTGCGCGTGGAACTCGTCGATCGAGGTGCCGAAGATCGCGGGGTCGCAGCCGACCTCGTTGAGGCAGACCAGCCGGTTGTAGCGGTAGAGCGCGGTGTCCTCGACGCCCTTGGCGATCACCGGCCCGGTCAGCTGGGCGAAGCGCATGGCGAAGCGCACCGCCTCGGCGCGCTGCTCGGCCTCTTCGGGCAGGTTGCGCAGCATCAAGAGGTCGCGCAGGAACTCGAACACGCTGGCGTCGACGTCGGGGCGGCGCCGCCGGGCCCGGCGCAGCGCGCGGTCGATGTACGCGTCGTCGCTCGCGGTCCGCGAGCCGTCCGGGCGCACGTAGGTGCGGTAGACCGGGAAGGCGGCGATGGTCTCGACGATCGCGGAGGTCAAGCTGACGCGCGTGAAGTCGCGGGAGCGCCGGCGGGTCTGGGCGATCCGCTCGAGCCGGTGGGCGAGCATGTGGATCTCGCTCGACAGGCTGGCGCTCAAAATGGCGAGCCGCGAGTCGTGGGCGATCGCGTCGTAGTCGCGCTCGGTGGCGATGAAGCGGTGATAGAAGCGGGTCAGCCGCGGGCCCGAGTCGGGGCGGACCCACAGGCCACCGACGATGCCGAGGAAGTCGTAGCCGGTGGTGCCGTCGACCTGCCAGCTGCGCGGCAGCGCCTCGCCGGGCTCGAGGATCTTCTCGATCACGAGGTACAGCGGCTGCGCGCCGGCCGGGGCGTGCGCCCGCGCTTCGGCCTGCAGCGCCTCGAAGTAGGCCGCGGGGTCGTAGAGGCCGTCGGTGTGGTCGAGGCGGAGGCCGGTGATCCGGCCCTCGGAGAGCTTGCGCAGCACGAGCGCGTGCGTGGCCGAGAACACCGCGGGGTCCTCCATCTTGATCGCCGCCAGCTCGTTGACGTCGAAGAAGCGGCGGTAGTTGATCTCCTCGGTGGCGACGCGCCAGAAGCTGAGGCGATAGACCTGCTCATTCAAAAAGGCCTCGAGGGCGTCGAAGCTGCGCGGGTCGCCGGGCGTGCCGGCGAGCTCCTGCAGGGCGGCGTCGACCGCGGCGGCGATCGGCTCGGACTCGGCGAGCAAGGCGGTCAGGCGGCGCTTGATCACGTCCTTCTCGCGCGCCCGCTGCTCGCGCGCCTCGGGCGGCGTGCTCGCCTCGGCGGGCAGGTGATCGATCGCGGTCAGGATGCTGTGGAGCTCGGCCAGCGTCGGGTCGTCGGCCGCGAGGCTCAGGCGCGCGAGGGCGGGGCCCAAGATCCGCGGCAGCGACTTGATCGCGGCCGGCAGGCGGCGCTCGTAATACGCGACGAAGAAGCTGCCGCCGTCGCGCACGACCTTCAGCTCGCCGGCCTCGAGCGCCTCGCCGAACTGGCGCCCGAGGATCGGCAGGAGCACCTTGCCGGTCATGCCGACCTTCGGCGGCGCCCACTCGATGTCGAACCAGCCCTCGTGGATCGAGGCCTCGCCGCTCTCGAGCACGTCGTTCCACCAGCGGTTCTCGCCGCTGCCGATGCCCATGTGGTTCGGCACGAAGTCGAGCACGTGGCCGAGGCCGCGGGCGCGCAGGCCGTCGGTCCAGGCGTCGTAGTCGGCCTCGTCGCCGAGCTCGGGGCCGAGGCGGCCGTGGTCGACGACGTTGTAGCCGTGGGTGCTGCCGCGCTCGGCGTGCAGGTACGGCGAGGTGTAGACGGCGTCGACGCCGAGGGCGTCGAGGTAGTCGGTGATCGCCGCGGCGGCGCGGAAGTCGAAGCCGGCGTGGAGCTGGAGGCGATAGGTCGAGGCGGGGGTCGTCACTGCGCGTCTCCGTCGGCCGCGTAGATGGCCGCGCGGGCCGGCGGCAGTGCCGGGTGGGCCTCGCTGCCGCTGCTCAGCAAGAGCCGCCACGCGCGCCCCTCCGGCGGGGTCGGCGGGCCGCCGGCTTCGCGCGGGCCGAAGTCGACGACCAGCAGGCGGTCGCCGCCCGGGCCCTTGCGCAGGACCCACATCACGTGCTCGCCGACGATCCCCACGGACATGTTCGATCGGTCATGCGCCCTGATCGTCTCGTCGGATCGCCGCAGGTGCAGCAGGGCGCGGTAGAGCTCGAGCACCCCGGCGTGCTCGCCCGCGTCGCGCTCGCCCCAGTCGAGGCGCGAGCGCTCGAAGGTCGCGGGGTCCTGGGGGTCGGGGATCTGCTTCTGTTGTTCGGGGTCGTGGAAGGCGGCGAACAGCTTGAACTCGGCGCGCCGGCCGGCGGTGACCTTCTCGCCGAGCTCCGGCGGGTGGTCGGTGAAGTATTGCCACGGCGCGCTCGCGGCCCACTCCTGGCCCATCCACAGCAGCGGCGTCATCGGCAAGAACAGCAGCAGCATCGAGGCGGCGCAGTAGAGGTCGAGCGCGGCCTGGTGGTGCAGGCGGTCCCCGAGGGCCCGGTTGCCGACCTGGTCGTGGTTCTGCAGGCAGTAGACGAAGGCGGGCGCGGGCAGGCCGCTGGCGTCGGCGCCGCGCGGCTTGCCCGAGGGCGGCCACGCCTGACCCTCGTAGACGAAGCCGCGCTCGATGCAGCGGGCCAGCTCGAAGACCCTGGGCTCGAAGGCGTCGTAGTAGCCGTCGCGCTCGCCGGTGAGGACGACGTGGACGACGTGGTGGAAGTCGTCGGCCCAGATCGCGTCGAGGCCGCGTTCGAGTACCAGCGCGGGGTCATGGGTCTCGTCCTCGGCGATGAGCAGGCGGTGCTCCGGCAAGGCGCGGACCTCGGCCGCGAGCTCGGCGAGGATCGGCCGCTCGGTCGGGTCGACCATCGCGTGGGTGGCGTCGAGGCGCAGGCCGTCGAAGCCGAACTCGGTCAGCCAGTAGCGGGCGTTGTCGATCACCAGGCGGCGCATCGCCGGGGTGGCGAAGTTCAGGGCGTCGCCCCACGGGGTCTGCACCGCGTGGGCGAAGTACTCCGGGCTGTAGCTGCCGAGGTAGTTCCCCTCCGGCCCGAAGTGGTTGTAGACGACGTCGAGCAGGACGTTCATGCCGAGCAGGTGGGCCGCGTCGACCAGCGCCCGCAGCTCGTCGGGGCGCCCGTAGCCGGCGTGCGGCGCGAAGTGGCCGACGCCGTCGTAGCCCCACCCGCGCCCGCCGGAGAAGCTCGACAGCGGCATCAGCTCGATCGCCGTCACCCCGAGCTCGGCGAGCAGCGGCAGCTTCTCCGTCGCCGCCGCGAAGGTGCCCTCGGGCGTGAAGGTGCCGACGTGCAGCTCGTAGATCACGCAGTCCGTCAGCGGCCGCGGCCGCCACTCGGTCGCGCGCCACTCGTGGTGCGCGCGCACGACCTCGGCCGGGCCGTGCACGCCGAAGGGCAGGGCGCGCGCGTAGGGGTCGGGGACCTCGGCGTCGTCGAGCTTGAAGCGGTACAGAGTGCCCTCGGGCAGGTCGTGGAACGCCTCGAACAGGCCGTCGCCGAGCGGCTGCAGCGGCCGCTCCTCGCGGGCGACCGGCGGACCGCCGTCCTCGGGGCGCTCGTACAGGACGACCGCGACGCGGCCGGCGCGGGTGCTCCACACGCGGAAGCGGACGCCGCCGTCGACGAGCGCGGCGCCGAGGTTCGACATGTCGGAAGGTTCATGTGTCATGGGTCATGTCCGGATCGACGCCGCGGAACAGCACGAGGGTCTTGGGCGGCAGCTCGGCCCGCTCGCCGCCGGCGACCTGGCCGTGGGGCTCGTCGGCGGCGGTGTCGACGAGCCGCTCCCAGGCGGCGTGCAGCGGGGGCAGCACGAACTCGACCGGGCTCAGGCTGCCGTTGAGCACCAGCAAGAGGTCGTCGTCGCGGATCGGCTCGCCCTCGTCGTCGACGTCGTCGACGCCGTGGCCGGCGAGGAACATGCCGAGGCTCTGGGTGGTCGGGTCCTGCCAGTCGTCGTCGGACAGCTGCTCGCCGTCGGGACGCAGCCACATGATGTCGTGGACGTCGCCGCCGCGGATCTTGCGACCCTTGAAGAACTTGGAGCGCTGCAGCGCGGGGTGGTCGTGGTAGACGCGGAGGGTCCGCTGCACGAACCGCAGCAGAGCGCGCCGCTCGTCGTCGAGCTCCCAGTCGTACCAGCTGATCTCGTTGTCCTGGCAATAGGCGTTGTTGTTGCCGCCCTGGGTGCGCCCGATCTCGTCGCCGCCGGCGATCATCGGCGTGCCCTGCGACAAGAGCAGCGTCGCCAACATATTCCGCTGCTGCCGCTGCCGCAGCGCCCGCACCTCGGGGTCGTCGGTCGGGCCCTCGGCGCCGCAATTCCACGAGCGGTTGTGGTCCTCGCCGTCGCGGTTGTCCTCGTGGTTGGCCTCGTTGTGCTTGTGGTCGTAGGCGACGAGGTCGGCGAGGGTGAAGCCGTCGTGCGCGGTGACGAAGTTGACGCTCATGTACGGCCGGCGCCCGTCGTTCTGGTAGAGGTCGCTGCTGCCCGACAGGCGGTAGCCGAGGTCGCCGGCGACGCCGCCGTCGCCGCGCCAGAACGAGCGCATGGTGTCGCGGTACTTGCCGTTCCACTCGGCCCAGCGCACCGGGAAGTTGCCGACCTGGTAGCCGCCCTCGCCGAGGTCCCACGGCTCGGCGATCAGCTTGACCTGACTTATCACCGGATCCTGGTGGATGATGGTGAAGAACGACGACAGCTGCTCGACCTCGTACAGGCCGCGCGCGAGGGTGGCGGCGAGGTCGAAGCGGAACCCGTCGACGTGCATCTCGAGGATCCAGTAGCGCAGCGAATCCATGATGAGCTGCAGGGTCTGCGGGTGCCGCACGTTGAGGCTGTTGCCCGTGCCGGTGTAATCGTAGTAGTAGCGCGGGGCGTCCGGCACGAGCCGGTAGTAGGTCGGGTTGTCGATGCCGCGGAAGCTGAAGGTCGGCCCGAGGTGGTTGCCCTCGGCGGTGTGGTTGTAGACGACGTCGAGGATCACCTCGATGCCGGCCCGATGCAGCGCGCGGACCATCTCCTTGAATTGCTGGACCTCGGCGGCGACGCGCTCGCCGCTGCGGTAGCGCACGTCGGGGGCGAAGAAGCCGATCGTGTTGTAGCCCCAGTAGTTGCGCAGGCCGCGGTCGAGCAGGAACTTGTCGTCGACGAATTGATGCACCGGCAGCAGCTCGACCGCGGTGACGCCGAGCTCGGTCAGGTGGCGCACGATCGGCGGGCTGCCGACGCCGAGGTAGGTCCCGCGCAGCTCGGGCGGGACCTCGGGGTGGCGCATCGTCAGGCCCTTGACGTGCGTCTCGTAGACGATGGTCTTGTGCAGCGGGACGTGCGGCCGGCGGTCGTCCTGCCAGTCGAAGCCTGGATCGACGACGACGCCGAGCGGCACGCCCCAGCTCTCGTGCGGGTTGGCGATGAGGTCGCGGTCGGGGCTGTCGCTGGCGATGTCGTAGGAGAAGGTGCCGTCCTCCCAGCGGGTGACGCCGCTGAAGGCCTTGGCGTACGGGTCGGTCAGGAGGTTGCGCGGGTTGAAGCGCAGGCCCTCCTCGGGCGCCCACGGGCCGTCGACGTGGTAGCCGTAGCGCTGGCCGGGGCCGACGCCCTCGACGAAGGCGTGCCACACGAAGGCGGTCCGCTCGCGCAGCGGCACCCGCTGCTCACCGCCGTCGGCGTCGATCAACACGAGCTCGACCCGCGAGGCGTGCTCGCTGTAGAGGGCGAAGTTGGTCCCGGTCCGACCGTCCCAGGTCGCTCCGAGCGGGTATGCATTGCCAGGGCGGATGCGCACGGTATTTTCTCGCTGTCACGCCCGGCGGCCGCGGCATTCGACGAGGAGGTCGCGCTCGCTGTCCGGGAGCTCCCGACGCGCCGGCCGGAGCCGCTCGCGCCGCACTTTGAAGTCGATCCTTCGCGTCGTCATGACGGGTGCCGGGGCGACCAGGAGAGACGTGCTCGGAAAACCGAGGCGAGCAAACGATGTCCGGCCGCGCGGCTTTTGTCGGCTCTGTCGCGCCAGGGGCTCGGCGCCCGCGTCGACCGGGCTGAACGGCGTGAGCCGCGCAAGACCGACTCCCCACGGCTCGTGCCAGATCCCGGGGCCGGGCCCCTCGCCGGGTAATTCGCCTGGGTCGCGGGTCGAGTCTTTCTTGCGAGAAAGACAGGCCGGTCGCAGTCCGGAGGTCGGGCTACACAGAACGTCTTTTTGGACATGTCGTGGGAGACATGCCCTTTGAGTCAGGCGCCAAGCCGCGCGTCAGTGCAGGCGCACGACCTGGCTGGCGGACACCGCCGCGCGCAGCTTGCCGCCCGTTTTAAAAGACAGGCCGGCCAGCGTCCCCGCGGGCAGGGCGGCGACCACCATCGTCGCGTCGCTGTCGGGGATCTCCAGCGCCGCGGCCGGCTCGCGCACGGTCTCACCGTCGAGCGCGAACTCGACGAAGGTGTCGCTCGCGCGCCCGCGCAGCGGCACCGCGCCGGTGGTCGTGTACCAGTGGGTCTTGCCGTCCTTCATCAGGGTGCCGACCACGATCGGCTGCGGCGCCGGATCGAGCGGAGCCCCGCCGGCGTCCCACGACGTAAGCTCGCGGATGCTGTCGAAAGTCTTCTCCCACCCGAAGTCCGACACCCACGACTGCGAGCAGTAGCTCATGTAGTCGCGGAAGCTGGTCGGCGAGCGCATCCCGGTGTCGTGGATCCCGTAGCCCCAGCGGCCGATCCGGCCGTTGGCGTACGGGTATTCGGGGTCGGCCCCGGCCTCGCCGCCGCTGCAGCGCACGTGATAGAGGCCCTGAGTGTGGCCGACCTCGTGGACGAAGGTGTCGCGCGCGGCGGCCCCTGACGATTGATAGCGGCCCACGGCCAGGCGCTGGTACGCGTAGCCCTTGGTGGGCAAGTCGGGGATCCCCGCCGCCTGGCCCAGGAGCCCCGGCGGATAGCCGTCGCAGCTCTCGATGAGGCCGTAGTAGTAGACGTTGTCGGCCGGCGCGTCGGCGGCCCGCAGCTCGCCGAGCTTGGTCAAGATCGGCACGAACCCGTTGGGCTCGTTGCCGATCGTCGCGGTGTACTCCCACGGCGCGTGGACCGTCAGCACCGCGCGCTGGACGGGGTTGTGTTGCTCGAGCCACACCCGCATCGCCTCGATGTCCGCGTCGGTGATCGTCGGCGTGCAGGTCATGCCGTCGATCACGTGCTGCAGCGGCACCAGCTCGACCTTGAGCTCCATCGGCGCGTCCTCGACGTGCAGCGTGCCGCGACCGGCCAGCGGCAGGATCGGCGGCGGGTCGCTGATCTCGCCGGAGGCCAGCGCAGGGTCGGGCTCGAGCGCCTCGATGCGGTACTGCAGCCCCGGCCCGACCAGCGACGCCGGCAGCTCCCACGAGAAGGTCGTGAACAGGTCGCCGTCGTTGCTCGGCCCGTTCACCATCACCTTGAAGTCGTCGACGCGGGTCTCGCCGTCGGGCGTCCAGAGCGTCAGGCGGCCGACGATCTCCCGGGGCGTGAAGCCGGCGTGCAGCAGCCAGTCGGCGCGCATCACCGCCTTGCGCCCGGACAGCAGGCGGGCCCCGAGCTCGCCGCTCGGCACCTCGGCGCCGTCGCGCACGATCTCCAGCTGCACGCCCTGATTGAGGGTGGCGCGGGTCAGGCGGATCCCGCGGGCGTACTCGAGCGCGGGGGTCTCGTCGTCGCCGGTGGTCGAGCTCGCGGCCGCGGTCGTCGTCGGCGTCTCGGCGCCGGTCGAGGTCGAGGCGTCGCCGGTGGTGCTGGTCGACGAGGGCAGGGACTCGGTCCCGCTCGCCGGGTCGTCGGCGCACGCGGGCAGGAGGACGATCGCCACGATGGACGCGAGGCGGGGGCGCGACATCGCCTGCGACTGTATCAGGCCCGGCGGGCGCCGAGTACCGCCCGCGGGCCCGAATCGGGCCGCGGAGGGTCCCGGTCGGCGCGAGTGCGGGTGGGGGCGGGTGCGCGCGCGTGCCCTCGCGCGTGATCCCGGCCGGCGCTCGCACCTGCTTGCAGGTGCAAGCCGGTCAGGGCTATAGCGGGAGTGCCGTGAAGTTGATCCGTCGCGTCTCCCTCGGCCTGCGCGAAGGCTCCTCCGACAAGGTCTACATCGTCGACCTGTGCGAGGTGAGCAAGGGCAAGTTCGTCGTCAACTTCCAGTTCGGCCGCCGCGGCGCGCCGCTGAAGGACGGCACCAAGACCGAGGCGCCAGTCGCCGAGACCACCGCGCGTTCGGTGTTCGCCAAGCTCGTCGACGAGAAGAAGCGCAAGGGCTACGCCGAGTCGACCGAGGCGGCGGCCGTGGCGCGGACGCTGGGCGGCGCGCCGAGCGAGACGGCGGCCACGGCGGCACCTGCCCGAAAGGCCAGCTCCGCGTTCACCAGCCCGAAAGAGGCGATCCTCGCCCGCCTGCAGGGCGGCGGCGGGCGCAAGCCGTGGAAGCCGGCGCGGGTGGTCTGGCGCGCCGGCGAGTACCGCCTGCGCGAGGCGGTGCCGCACCTCATCCGCCTGATCGGCACCGGCGACCTGATGCTCGACTACTGCATCGCCTGGGCGCTGGCCCGCTGCGGCGACGCCGACACCTTCACCGCCCTGGCGCGGGCCCGCAACGAACCTGGCCTGCAGGCCAGCAGCCTCGACGAGGCGCTGAAGCTGTTCATCCCGCGGGCGAGCAAGAGCGACATGGTCATGCGCATGACGCTCGAGATGCTGCGCGGCTGGAGCGACGAGCTGCGGGACGCAGTCGCCGCCAGGGCGCGCGCCGCCCTGCCGCCCGCGCTGAAGGAGTTCGCGGGCAAGGGCGACCCGGAGGCGTTCGCCGCGGTGCTGCTGGCCGCGCTGGCCGCCGGCGACACCGCCGCGCTCGAGGACATCTACCGCATCGACGACGAGACGGTGCGCCCGGGCCTGCTCGCCGGGCTGCGCACGATCCCGCTGCAGGTCGGCAGCTTCCGCCACGTCCGCCACGTGCTCAAGATGGCCGAGGTCCGCGGCGACGCCGAGGTGTTCGGCCTCATCGCCTACCGCGTCGAGAAGACCCCGGCGGCCTTCGGCTCGCGCCGCAACGTGTTCCTCGGCGGCGGTCGCTGGACCGACGTCGCCAAGGAGCTGAAGCGCCCCGACTCGCGCCTGGCCTACTCGAGCAAGACCCGCGACTTCCTGCGTCGTCGGGCCTTCCGCTCGCTGCGGCGCCTGGCCGAGGCCGGCGACGCGCTCAGCTACGTCAAGATGGCGGTCGGCGTGCTGCTGCCGTTCAGTGACGCCGACGGCCAGGAGGTCAAGACGGCGACGCGCTACAACTACAGCACGCGCAAGAACAAGGTCACCCGCTGGGACCGCTTCGCCGCCTACCACGCCTTCAACGCGATCCTCTACGGCGGCAACAGCCCGCGCTACGAGCCGCGGGTGCGCGGCGCGACCTGGCGCTGCCGCGGCAACTACAAGCCCGGCGACCCGGCCCCCGCGAGCCGCGAGGAGGCGTTCCCGAAGATCTGGGACCAGGTGCCGATGGGCCTGATGCACCTCCTGTCCGAGAGCACATGTACTTTGGTGCATGAATTTGCGGTCAGGGCGGTCCGCGACAACAAGGAGTTCCTCGGCGCGCTCGACGTCGACGGCATCGTCATGCTGCTCGAGCGGCCGTTCGAGGTCACCGCGCAGCTGGGCTTCGAGCTGGCCCGGGCCCGCTACAACCCCGAAGAGCCCGACCTGGCGCTCGTCGCCGCGGTCGCCAACTGCGCCGTGCCGGCCGCGCGCAAGCTGGCCCACGGGTGGATCGACAACAACCGGGCCCGCTTCGTCGAGGCCCACGACCTGCTGATCGCGCTGCTGTTCTCGGCCCACGCCGACACCCGCGCCTACGCCCGCGTGCTGCTGCAGGGCGTGCCGCTGCTGTCCGCGGCCGCGTCGGCGTTGATCGGGCGGGTCGTCGCCGGCCTGCTCGCGCTGCCGAACACCCCGGCCGCCGGCGAGGTCGCGGCCGACGTCGGCGAGACCGTGATGCGGGCGTTCGCCCGGCCGCTGCGCGGCATCGGCCTGGGCGTCGTCGTCGACCTGGTCGCGCACCCGCTCGAGGGCGTCCAGCTGCTGGCCGCCAACATCCTGCTCAACCACGACACGCGGCCCGAGGACCTGCCCGAGCAGCTCGTCGCCGCGCTCGCGGTCGAGAGCAAGCACGCCGCGGTGCGCAGCCTCGGCATCCGCCTGTTCGGCGAGCTGCCCGACAGCGTGCTGGTCCACCGCGGCGCGCTGATGCTGGCCTTCCTGACCTCGGCCCACGTCGACCAGCGCGACGCGATCCGGCCGGTCGTGCAGCGCCTCGCCGCGCGCGACCCGGCGTTCGCCGCCGCGATCGTCGCCCCGCTGATCGGCGCGCTGCTGGTCAAGGAGGTCCACGAGGGCGTGCACAGCTTCGTCCTGCGCCTGCTCAAGACCGACCTCGAGCAGGGCCTCGGCGCGGTCGACAAGGACCTCGTCATGCGCCTGCTGCGGGCCAAGGCCTCGGCGGCGCAGGAGCTCGGCGGGATCTTGCTGGCGCGCAACGTCGACCCCGACAGCCTCGACGTCGGCGAGGTCGCGCGCCTGGCCAGCCACGAGATCCTCGCGGTGCGCCAGGCCGCGTGGAGCTTCTTCGAGCGCAACGTCGAGCGGATCCGCCGCGAGCTGCCGCAGGCGATCAAGATCCTCGACGCCAAGTGGGACGACTCGCGCGCGTTCGCGTTCGCGTTCTTCCGCGAGCGCCTGCAGCCGGGCGACTTCCCGCCCGACGTGCTGGTGGCGATCGCCGACTCGGTGCGCGCCGACGTGCAGTCGTTCGGCCGCGAGATGATCACCCGCTGCTTCCAGGAGGAGCACGGCCTCGACTACCTGCGCCGCCTCAGCGAGCACCCGTCGGCCGACGTGCAGCTGTTCGCCACCAACTACCTCGAGCGCTACGCGGCCGGCTCGGTCGAGCGGCTGCGCGAGCTCTTGCCGTATTTCCTCGGCGTGCTGTCGCGGGTCAACCGCGGCCGGGTGGCCAAGGCGCGAGTGTTCCGGTTCCTGACGCTCGAGGCCGAGAAGAGCCCGGAGGCGGCGCAGCTGGTCGCCGAGCTGATGACGCGCCAGAGCTTGACGATGGCGATCGGCGACCGGGCGGCCAGCGTGGTCGCGATGGTCGAGGTGCGCCAGCGCTTCGGCGACGTGCCGTTGCCGATCGAGATCCGCCAGCCGCCGGTGCGGACGAAGGGACAGGTGCAGCGTGGAGTTTGAGTACCGCTATCACGGCAGCACCGCCGTGGACTCGTCGGCGCGGGCGACCAGCATGTCGTTCTCGCCGGACACCCGGCGCGAGCCGACCTACTTCGTCGGCGAGCTCGGCAAGTGCCTCGAGTTCCGCGAGGCGATCTCGGCGCTGCACGACGTCGTCGTGTCCGACCTGCGCTTCAAGCCCAAGGACCGCACCGAGTACATGGCGTGGCTGGCCAAGCAGGAGCAGGTCAACTGGCAGCAGGTCGCGCTGCAGCGCTCGCGCAGCGCCGCCGACATCAAGCGCATGCAGGAGGAGCTGGACGGGCTGTACCGCACCAGCTCGACGCGCATGCAGGGCTTTTACAACGCCAAGCGGCGCTACTTCGATTATCTGTACCAGAAGGACCGCGACGCCTGGTTCGTGCTCGACCCGGTGATCACCGTCCACCCCGACGAGGTGTTCTTCGAGTGCTTCTCGCAGGACGAGTCGACCTACGGCCGGCTCGGCGCGCGCTACGAGGTGTTCAAGCAGGTCAAGGAGTTCGCCTGCGGCACCACCAACATCGACTATTCGGCGGCGCTCTACGACGAGTTTCAGAAGATCCGCCGCTACAAGCAGACGATGTTCACCGTCGACCCGTCGGGCTTCGGCGTGCAGACCACCGCCGAGGACGACTTCAAGGAGCTGAAGATCGACCTGCCCGACTCGTGGGTGCGCGGGTTCTTGCAGGTCAGCTCGGCGATGACGCTGCCGACGATCTCCTTCGACCTGCACCCGATGGACGTGCACAACCTGTGCTTCGTCCTCCGCCGCAACAAGGAGAAGGTCGGCCCGCGCAGCCTGCGGTACATCCTCAAGCCCGGGCACCCGGTCAAGGTGGTGTTCGAGCCGTGGAACCGCGAGGTCGTGTTCCCGCGCTCGATCTTCCGCGGCGACAAGGAGCACGAGGTCCGCGTGTGGGGCCGGCGACGGATCCTCATCCTCGAGCGCCTCATCCAGCTGGCGAGCAAGTTCACCGTGCACCTGCTCGGCACCGGCCTGCCGTCGTTCTACATCGCCGACCTCGGCGACATGAACTTCACGCTCGGCCTGTCCGGATGGACAGCCAACGATTGGTCGACCGCCGGTAACTTCGACCTCATGGCCCCGCGCGCCACCGTCGACGAGTTCACCAAGCGGCGGGTGTTCGAGGGCCTCAAGAAGCACTGGTTTCACAGGCCCGAGGCGCTCGCGCGCGAGCTCGAGCTCGACACCAGCGCGGTCTACGGGGCCCTGGCCGCGTACACCCAGGCCGGCCGGGCCATGTACGACCTCGACAAGCAGGTCTACCGCGTCCGCGAGCTGAGCCGCGACCCGCTGCCGATGGACAAGCTGCGGTTCGCCAACGACCGCGAGGCCGAGGCCCAGGCGCTGGTCCAGCAGAATCACGCCACGGTGCGCCAGGCGTCGGCGTCGGGCGAGGGCGGGCTGGTGCTGCGCGGACGCGTCCGCGACGGCTCACACAACTACGAGCCCGAGCTCGCGCTCGACCGCGACGAGCGGCTCGCTTCCGCGTCGTGCACGTGCAACTTCTACCAGCAAAATAAACTGTACAAGGGCCCGTGCCAGCATATACTGGCCCTGCGGATCCAGCACCGCCGGGCCCAGGGCGGGGTCGTCTGAACCTGTCCTCCGGAGCAGCTGAAATGCCGCGTCGCCGCGGCAGTCCCCCCATTCCCACGAGGCGCATCACCACCGAATTTCGTCATGACAACGGCGAAGGCCGAGCCTAGCAACCCGGGCGGTGGATCGCCGTCCTTGCGAAATGCTCGTTCACGCTTCACTGGCCCGCTCTTGACTGTGCGGCCCATCGGGTAGCTGTCGCTATTCCGGTGTGACTTCCATGAAGCGACTGAGCGACAGCTACCCGGGGCCGCTTGAGTTGAGCGGTCCAGTCCTTGGAGCCTTCGTAGCGGGTCTTCGCCGTTGTCATGACACCTATTCCTCGCCGTCGCGCGCCCCCTGACGTGCCCCCGTAAGAACATGGCCGGCCAACCGACATCCCGCGAAGCGCTGTACGAGCGGATCCGCAGCACCTCCAAGGAAGAGGTGATTCTGGAGGAGATGATCCGGCTCGGCTTCTGGCCGGCGCAGGGCACGGTGCCGCACGACCCGGCCGAGGAGATCCGGCGCCGGGGCGAGCTCGAGCGGCAGCTGGCGGAGCTGCGCGAGAAGTCGCGCAAGCTCTACAACGAGAAGGTCCTGATCGCCGAGCAGCGCAAGGCCCGGCTGCTCGAGTCGCGACGCAAGCAGAAAGAGACGAAGGCCCGCCGCGAGCGCGAGCGCCAGGAGCGGGCCCAGAAGTGGGCGGCCCGCAAGGGCGGCGAGATCGTCTACCTGGGCGAGGATGTCTCCGGGGGCATGTCCGACAAGACACCCGACCTCGAGACGCTGAAGGAAGAGGGCCTGCCGGTCCTCGCCAGCGCCGAGGAGCTGGCCAAGGCGATGGGCGTCGAGGTCAAGGCGCTGCGCTTCCTCGCCTACAACCGCAAGGTCTCGCGCGTCTCCCACTACCGCCGCTTCCTCCTGCCCAAAAAGACAGGCGGCTTCCGCCTGATCTCGGCGCCGATGCCCCGCCTCAAGCGGGCCCAGAAGTGGGCGCTCGAGCACATCTTCGCCAAGCTGAACGTCGACCCGGCCGCGCACGGCTTCGTCGCCGGCCGCTCGATCGTCTCCAACGCGAAGCCCCACGTCGGCGCCGACGTGGTCGTCAACTTCGACCTCAAGGACTTCTTCCCCACGGTGACCTTCCCGCGGGTGAAGGGCGCCATCCGCCACCTCGGCTACAGCGAGTCGGTGGCGACCGCCCTGGCGCTGGTCTGCACCGAGCCCGACGTCGACGAGGTCGCGCTCGACGGCACGACGTGGTTCGTCGCCCGCGGCCAGCGCTACCTGCCGCAGGGCTCGCCGTGCAGCCCGGCGATCACCAACCTGCTGTGCCGCCGCCTCGACACCCGCCTCGGCGGCCTCGCGCGCGCGCTCGGCTTCGTCTACACCCGCTACGCCGACGACCTCACGTTCAGCGGCCGCGGCGAAGCGGCCGAGAGCAAGCGCGTCGGCAAGCTGCTGCGCGGCGTGGCCGACATCGTCGCGCACGAGGGCTTCGTCGTGCACCCGGAGAAGACGCGGGTGATGCGTCGCGGTCGCCGGCAAGAGGTCACCGGCATCGTCGTCAACGACCGGCCGAGCGTGCCGCGCGACGAGCTGCGCAAGTTCAAGGCGACGCTGTTCCAGATCGAGAAGGACGGTCCGGCCGGCAAGCAGTGGGGCAACGGCGGCGACGTGCTGGCCGCGGTCCACGGCTATGCGTGCTTCGTCGCCATGGTCGATCCGGCGCGCGGCCAGCCGCTGCTGGTGCGCGCGCGGGCGCTGCTCGCCAAGCACGGCGGCCCCCGCAAGCCGCCCGCTGGCTCGGCGCCGCGCGTGCCGTCGCCCGATCCGCAGCCCGTCAATGCCCCCGAAGCGCCCAAGCCCGCCGCACCAGCGAGCCCGGCCGCGCCCGCGAAGAAGGGCTGGAAGCTCTTCTAGCGCCCGCCCTGGCGTGCGACAGTCACCGGCATGACGCCGGAGTTGACCGCGCTGATCGTCACCGCGGGGGCGTGGATCCTGCTCCATCTCGTCGTCGCCGGTTCGCCGCTGCGGCGCGTCATCGTCGCCAAGATCCGCGAACCTGGCTTTCAGGGCATGTTCTCCCTGCTGTCGCTCGCCGGCCTGGTCGCGCTGGTGATGGCGTACCGCAGCGCCTCGGCCCCCGGCGTCAACTTCGACCTGTGGGTGCCGAGCCACGCGGCGCTGTGGACGCCGCTGGTCGTCATGCCGGTCGCGCTGCTGCTGCTCGTCGGCTCGCTGACGACGCCGAACCCGACCTCGGTCGGCATGGAGCGCGCGCTGCATGCCCCCACGCCGGCCCGCGGGATCTTGCGAGTCACTCGCCACCCGATGCTGTGGGGCTTCGTGCTGTGGGCCGCGGCGCACCTGGCCGCCAACGGCGACGCGGCCTCGCTCGTGCTGTTCGTCGCTGTCGCAGTGCCCGCGCTGACCGGCATGTTCAGCATCGACCGCAAGCGCGCCCGTCGCGACCCGGTCGGCTGGCAGCGCTACGCGGCGGTCACCTCGATCGTCCCGTTCGCGGCCATCGCCGCCGGTCGCAACCAGTTCGTGGCCGGCGAGATCGGCCTGTGGCGCGCCGGCGTGGCCCTGCTGGTCGCCGCCGCGATCGTGGCCGTCCACCCGCTGCTGATCGGCGTGTCGGCGCTGCCGTTCTCCTGAACTTCGGGCTATGTCCTTCAAGACAGCCGACGAGGCCCACGCCGAGGGCGAGCGCCGCCAACGACGCGGCGAGCACGAGGGGGCGCTGGCGGCCTTCGAGGCGGCGCTCAAGCTCGACCCGCGCCATGCCGCGGCGCTCAACGACGCCGGCTGGCTGCTGACCACGACCCTGTCCGAACGACCCGGTGCGCGGGGTCGGGGGCTCGAGCTGCTGCGTGACGCCATCGCCGCCGGGCCGGACGACACGCGGCCGCTCTACAACTTCGCCGACGCCTGCGTCGCCGTCGGCCAGCTCGGCGAGGCGCTGGCGCCGGTGCAGGCCGCGCTGCAGCGGCGCCCGGACTGGGCCGAGGCGTGGAACCTGCGCGGCTGGCTGCGCGGGGTCAAGGGCGACGACCCGCGCGGCGGCCTCGACGACCTGCAGCAGGCGCTGCGGCATCGATTTTGGTACGGCGACGCCCACCTCAACCGCGGGCGGATCTTCGTCGCCTTCGGCGAGCACGCGGAGGCCGAGTCGGCGCTGCGCCTGGCGCTCCGCTGCGGCTGCTTCCGCCCCGGCGAGGCGCACTACCGTCTGGCCGGGCTGCACGAGCGCCGCGGCCACCTGCGCCGCGCGCTGGGCCACTACCGCCGCGCCTTTGAAGTCGGCGCCGCCGAGTTCCAGCAGGACGCGGCCGGCGGGGTAGTCCGCTGCGGCAACGCGCTGCACCACCGCGGCGCCTTCTTCGTCCACGCCGACGAGCAGATCCGCCTCGCCACCATCGACCGCGAGGACCGACGCCCGCGGCCGATCGCCGACGTCCTGGTCGAGGTCCGCCGCGAGCTCGCGCGCGTCCCCGAGGGGTCCGAAGACAGCCAGATCGAGGTGGGCCGCCTCGGCCTCCTGGCCGCGGAGGCATGTCTGGAAGGACATGTCCTCGAGCCCAGGTGGACCGATCAGTCGCCGGCGCTGGCGATCGAGCTGCTGGCGACCGGCTTCACCGGCGAGCGGCACGACGCGCTGCGGCGGCTCGCCGAGGACGTCCGGCGGATCTGGCTCGAGCTGTATGACGAGCTGCTGGCGCGCGAGGAGCCAGATCCGGAGGCTTCGGCGCTGGCCGAGGTCGAGCGGCTCACCGGCGAGCGCGACCATGCGGCTGCCATCGCGGCCCTGCGCGCGATCGACGTGTGCGACAACGGACATTTGCTGCGTCGCGCCGACGTCGCCGAGCGACTCGGCGATCGCGCGCGCCTGCACGGCGACGTCCAGGTCGCGCTCGACCTCTACCGCCTCGCCCACGGCGACTTCGCCCGCTACGCCTCGTACGCGACCGCGGGCGCCGAAGGCATGGCACGTATGCGCGACGTGAATCGCCTGAACGGCAAGCTCAGCGAGCTAGGCGACCGCTGAGCTCATAGGCTCGTGAGAGCGTCGGCGCGGCCAGGGCGAGCGATGGCGATCTCATGACGGGCGCGCGGCGGCGCGTTCGCGCCCGTTGAGCCGCCGGGCCGGCCGCGTTACCGTGCAGCCCGGCGCGCGGCCCGGGCATGACCTGTCCCGAAGACCATCCTCCGCGCGCGGGGAGCGGACATGGGCGGCGGAAGTTACGACGGCGAAGTGGCCAGGGAGTCGCGCTCGCGCGGCGGCGACGTGTTCACCTACCGCGGCGAGGCCGCCCCGCACGGGGCGCGGGGAGTCCACCCGCTGCTCGACGCGCAGGGCAGGGTGCGCGAGTGCATGAACCCGACGCCGATCGTGGTGGCGATGGACGTGACCCGCTCGCGCGGCGACGACACGCGCCTCATCTACGCCAAGCTGCCGCTGTTCATCGGCCAGATCGAGCTCAAGGGCTATGTCCCCGGCGCCGCGATCAGCTTCTGCGCGATCGGTGACGCGACCGCCGGCGACAAGGCGCCGATCCAGATCGGTCAGTTCGAGGCCGACAACCGCCTCGACGAGGCGCTCAGCAAGATCTGGATCGAAGAGGGCGGCGGCGGCTCGGGCCAGGAGTCGTACGAGCTCGCGGCCTATTACTACGCCCGCCACACCAAGCTCGCCTGCCTCGACCAGGGCGCCAAGGGCTATTTCTTCTTCCTCGGCGACGAGGGCTTCTATCCGCAGGTCAGCGCCGAACAGGTGCGGCGCGTGCTCGGCCACGAGATGCCGGAGGCGCGGCCGGTGCCGGTCGGCGACCCCCGCGACGGCTACGAGCAGCCGGGCGCGACCGGCGTCGACAGCCGCACGATCTTCCGCGAGCTGCAGGACAAGTTCCACACGTTCCTCATCTACCCGCAGAAGTCGATGTCGGAGCGCCGCGCCGACATCGACGCGGAGATCCGCCAGCGCGTGCTGCAGGCCGGCGGCCGCTACGAGGGCGTCGACATCCGCGCGTCGCTGATCTGGGACAACCGCAACGACCTCGACCTCCACGTGATCGCGCCGTCGGGTGAGCACATCTACTACGCCCACAAGCGCTCGATGTGCGGCGGGTGGCTGGACGTCGACATGAACGTGCGCGGCGAGTCGACCAAGCCGGTCGAAAACGTGCAGTGGATCCGCGGCTCCGCCCCCGCGGGCCGCTACCGCGTGTTCGTCCACAACTACCGGTTCCATGAGCCAGACCAGCGGCCCACGCAGTTCCGTGTGGAGGTCGAGATCAACGGCAAGGTTCAGCACTTCGCTCGCGTGATCTCGGAGAAGGGCGAGACCGGGGTCAACAGCGAGGTGTCGATCCTCGAGTTCGACTACGACCCTGCCGAGCGGCCTCCCGAGCAGCCTGCCGACGCCGGTGTGTACGCCAGCTACAGCGACGACGTGATCCTGCGCCAGTGGGGCGAGGTCCTGCCGCAGCCGCACATCCTCCGCATCGAGGACCCCAAGGCGATCATCGACGTCATGCTCGGCGCGCTGGCGATCACCGGTGGCGGCCGCTCGCTCGACGAGTACATCGCGGACATGCGAGGCCGCGAACAACTCGACCTGCGCCAGGACCAGGCGTTCCGCACGCTCGGCGCGCTCGCTGCGGCCTGGCACGGCGGTGGCCCCCCGGCCGTGCAGGCCCCGGGCGAGCCGCGGGCCGGTCGCTCGCGCAGGCTGTGAACTGTTCCTGGGCCGGTGCGGCGGTCCCGGCTTCGCGGCGGCGGCCGCCAGCTCAGCGGGGCTTCGCAGCGGCGGCCGAGTCGATGCGGAGGGCTCGTCGCCGGCATCGATGCGCAGGCTGGAGTCGCCTGGTGCGCAGAATGGCGAAGGCCGCACGCCGCGATCGCTGCGAGCTCGAAGCTCGCGGGTTCGTGGCGGTGCGGCCGGGGTCGGCGCGCGCCGTTCGATCAGTGGCGGCCGCAGGCGAGCGCGCGCAGCTCGTTCATCGTCTTGAGGCGCACGCTGCACGGCAGGGTCTCGACGAACTTGGCGGCCTGCCGCCACGAGTCGCCGCGCATCTTCCACGAGTTGAGCTCCTCGGCGGGCGTGTACTTGCGGCGCTCGAGGTCGGCGCAGTACTGCTCGGCCGAGCGCTTGGCCATGCGCTTCGCGGGGGTCAGCTTGCTCTTGTCGACGGCCTTGGCGGCCGGGGCGGCGGGCGCCATCTGCAGCGCGGAGCCGGTCCACATGCCGGCGGTGACGACCTGCGCGTCGCGCTTGCTCAGGCCCGCGGCCTGCCAGGCGGCGACGTCTTCGGCGGGGGTCGGGCCGAGGGCGTCATGGCGCTGAAGCCATGTCCCGAAGACCAGGCTGGCGATCGCGGCCACGGCGAGGGCGCCGGCGCGGGCGGGGCGGATGGCGGTCTCGGAGCCGCGGAGCACCACGACGGAGCCGGCGAGGGCGGTCGCCACCGCAGCGATCGCGGCCACGGCGGTCGAGCCCGAAAGGCCCACGAGCAGGCCGAACAGGGTCCCCACGGCGCAGCCGAGCGTCAGGTCGGCGGCGAGGGCGTGACGGGGGGCGAGGTCGGTAGGCGAGGGGAAGGCTTTCATCATCGTGACCCCAGCGTATCACTGTCGCGAGGGCCTGCGACGGGCGAGCCCGCGCGGTGCAGCGATCGGCGGGCGTCGGATATCCTGCGCCGGTGAGCCCACGATCGCCGCTCGTCCTCCTTCTGCTGGTCGCCTGTCCCGGCGAGTCGGCGACCTCGGCCACCGACTCCGACGCAGGTGAGAGTTCGACGGCGAGCACGACCACCTCCGGCTCCAGCGGGGAGGGCGCGAGCGCGTCGACCACCGATGTGACTACGTCGACAGGGACTGGCGGATCGCCGACCGAGGCGACCACCGAGGTCACCGGCGGATCGACCACCGAGGACCCGGCGCTGGCGTGCAACGGCCACGTGGCCCTGTGCGCGCGCCGCTACGACGAGGTCGCCTATCCGTGCACGCACAACAGCTACTCGGCGCAGGACGCCGGGTTCACGCAGCTCGTCGCCAATCAGCGGCGCACCGTCGCGGTCCAGCTCGCCGACGGGGTGCGCGCGCTGATGCTCGACGTCCGCGTCGAGGACGGCGCGACGGCGCTGTGCCACGGCTCCTGCACGTACGGCCAGACGCCCCACGTCGAGGTGCTCGGCGACATCGCGGCGTTCCTGGCCGACAACCCGCGCGAGGTCGTCACGATCCTCTACGAGGACTCCGCCGAGGTCGAGGCGATCGCGGCCGACTACGCGGCGCTGGGGCTCGAGGACAAAGTGTTCGTGTACGCGGGCGGGCCGTTCCCGACGCTCGAGGAGATGATCGCGGCCGACACCCGCCTGGTCGTCACCGCCGAGCAGGGCGGGCCGCCTCCCGCGTGGTACCACCACCTGTGGGACCTCGCGTGGGACACGCCCTACTCGTACATGAGCGCGGAGGACTTCTCGTGCGCGCTGAACCGCGGCGACGCCGACAACCCGCTGTTCCTCGTCAACCACTGGGTCAACAGCGTGCTCGACCTGCCGAGCGAGATGAACGCGATCGAGGTCAACACCTACGAGGTCCTGCACGCGCGCGTGGTCGAGTGCATGCAGGCGAGCGGCGACTTCCCCAACTTCGTCGCGGTCGACTACTACGAGCGCGGCGACCTGTTCGCGGTGGTCGACGCGATCAACGGGGTGTGACTGCGTCGGCACGCGGGCGAGGCTGGCCGAGCGGACAGGTCAACGGCGAAGCGCGGGCAGGAGTCGGGCGAGCGGGACCTGTCCGTGAGGCCAGGTCGGCTCAGCCGTGGCGGACGGTGACCTGGAGGCTGCCGGCCTTGGGCACGGTGAGCACGCCCTCGGCGAGGATCTTCTGGCCGTCGCGGACCTGGATGTCGTGCTTGCCGGGCAGGAGCGACAGGTTGGCGTCGGGGGCGGTGCCGGCGTAGCGGCCGTTGACGAACACGCTGCCGCGGCCGCCGTCGATCTCGAACGCGACCTTGCAGGCGGGGCCCTTGCGCTTGGCCTTGAGTTGCTTGGTCGACAGCGAGGTGTCGGGCTCCCACTTGGCCTTGTCGTCGGACAGGCACACGCCGCTGGCGTCGGAGCAGGCGGCGGCGGCGGCGCGGGCCGGGGCGGCGGCGCCGAGGGCGAGGGCGAGGGCGAGGGCGGTCAGGACGGCGGGTGTGCGGAGGGACATGGCCGAAAGTTCCTGGTCGAAGGGGAATGTCCTGAAGGTCAGAAGCGACCGCCGAGGGAGAGGCCGCCGTAGCCGTAGCCGAGCGCGGGGGCGACGTGGACGCGGGCCGTCTCGCTGGCGCCGTGCTCGGCCCGGTAGGCCTTGCGCTTCTTGACGCCGAGGACGAGCAGGGCGATGCCGGCGGCGAGGCCGACGGCGGCCACGCCGATGCCGGCGTAGGCGACCACGTTGGCGGTCTTGCCCTTCTTGTCGATGTCGGCGAACTGGGCGTCGAAGTCGATCGCCGAGGGGTCGAGGGCGTCGACGTCCTTCTGCGCCTTGTTGCTGAGCGCGAGGCCGGCGCCGATCATCGCCAGGCCGCCGACGCCGACCACAGTGAGCAGCGAGCCGCCGGCGATGAGGCCGCGGCCGTCGCGCGGGGTGCCCTTCTCCTGCTTCGGCTCTTCCTTCGGCGGCGGCGCCTCGACCGGCTTGTCGAGGTCGGCGATCGCCTTCTCGCTGTCCTCGACGACCTTCTTGGCGCGGGCCATCTCGCGGTCGTAATCGCCGGCGTCGAGGTGCTGCCAGGCCGGGTCGCAGCGCGGGTCCTGCTGGAAGGCCGCGATGTCCATGCCGATCGAGGCCTGCTCGATCGCCTGCTCGAGCGCGGCCTTGTCGCGCTCGGCGACGCCCTCGGCGAGGAAGGCCTCGCCGGCGTCGATGAAGAGGATCGGGTCGCTGGTCTTCTTGGCCTCGGTGCGGAGCAGCTCGGCGGCGCCGCCGGGGTCGCTGCTCAGCATCGGCTTTGCGCGATCTTGCACGGTCTTGCGCACGCCCGAGGCGCTGGCCGGCGTGACGTCCCCGGCGGCCTGCGCCGGCAGCGGCAGGGTGGTGATCGGGAGCGTGACGGCGAGCAGGGCCGCCGCGAGCTGCGGGACAGGCCGCCTTGCCGGGGTCGAGTACGCGATCATCCCGGGCACGGTACCAGGGCCGGCGGCAGAGGAAAACAGCGCGCCCGGGGCGCGAAACCCCGGTCCCGCGAGGCGTGCGCGGACCGGAGAATTTCTTGGCGGGGTCTGGGTGCCGCAGTGGTTCGACCTGGCCCCGAGGCCCGGCTGCAGGCAGTCCTTGTTCGTGGGCTCCGTCGTCGCCGGTCTTCCCTTGCGCGCGGTTTTGCGGCTACGGTGACCGGGTGACGACAGGCCGCCACGGAGTTCGCGAGTGGTTGGGCATGGCGCTGCTGGGCGCGCTGCTCGGCGGTGCGTGCTACGAGGGTCCGGGTCCCAAGGAGCCGCCGCCGGGCTCGCCCGGAGGCTTTTGCGCGCCCGGCGGGCTGTGCAACGAGCCGACCAGCGTGTGCGAGCCGGACGGCGATTATTGCTACGACAAGTTCAACGTGTGCCGCGGGATCTTCTGCGGCGAGGCCGGCCAGTGCGTGCCCGTCGACGCCAAGCCGACCTGCGTGTGCGATCCCGGCTACACCAACGAGACCTACTCGCTGTTCTGCGAGCCGCTCGCCTCGAGGTGAAGGCGCCGCGCTCGCGGCGGCGCGCGCCCGCGAGTCGATCGGTCGCCGAGGGAGTAGTTGCGGCGCCGCGGGCCGGCTATGCTCGCCCGGCCCATGCGCTCGTTCGTGCATCGCCTGCTGACCCGTCCGCTGCGTCTGCCGGCCGTCCTCGGGCCGAAACCGCAGCCGGGTGACCCGCAGATCTTCCGCTTCAACAGCGAGCGCGAGCAGATCATCGCCGAGGTGGTAAGGCGCGTCGAGCAGCACTTCGCGGCCGATCCGAAGAAGCTGCTGTACGCGCTCAACGAGGCCGGCCACGCCGAGATCCGCCGGCTCTCGGCGCAGGGCGACGCCGAGGCCGATCAGGCGCTCGGCTCGTGGCGCCGGCTGGTCAAGCGCCTCGGCAAGATGTCGGACGAGGAGCGGACGGAGAGCCTGCGGGCGATCGGCCGCGTCATGACCGAGGACATCGCCGGCAACTTCGACACGCGGGTCTACAAGCTGGCGACGCGCCTGATCCCCGGCGTGCTGACTGCGGTGATGAACCCGATGGGCCTGCCGACCCAGCTGTTGGCCGGCGGCTTCAGCCAGCTCGACGCGCTGATCTCCGCCGAGGGTCCGATCGACAAGCTGCGCCGGTTGGCCCAGATCGGCACGCTGGTGCTGGTCCCGACCCACTCGTCGAACCTCGACTCGGTCGCGCTCGGCTACGTGTTGCTGCGCGCCAACCTGCCGCCGGTGGTCTACGGTGCCGGCAAAAATCTTTTCTCGAACCCGCTGATCAGCTTCTTCATGCACAACCTCGGCGCCTACCGCGTCGACCGGCGGGTCTCGGCGCTCCTCTACAAGGAGGCGCTGAAGACCTACTCGTGCCTGATGATCGAGCGCGGCTATCACTCGCTGTTCTTCCCCGGCGGCACGCGCTCGCGCTCGGGGGTGATCGAGCGCCGGCTCAAGCTCGGCCTGGCCGGCACCGCGGTCGAGGCGTTCTCGCGCAACCAGACCCACGGCCTCCACCGCCCGGTGTTCTTCGTGCCGGCGACCTTGAACTACGCGCTGGTGCTCGAGGCCGAGACGCTGATCGAGGACCACCTCAAGGGCGCGGGCGCGGCCCGCTACATCATCGACGACGACGAGTTCTCGCGGGTCGACCGGATCTACGCGTTCATGACCAAGCTGGTCACGCTGCGCTCGGCGCTGGTGGTCCGCTTCGGCGACGCGATGGACCCGTTCTGCAACCCCGTCGACGACGAGGGGAGATCGATCTCCCCCTCGGGCAAGCCCGTCGACCCCGGCTCCTACGTCAGCCGCCGCGGCGTGCCGAGCGTCGACCCGGCGCGCGACGCCGGCTACACCCGCGAGCTCGGCGACGCGATCGCCCAGGCCTATCAGCGCGAGACGGTGATCATCTGGACGCAGCTGGTCGCGCACGTGCTCTACCGCTACCTCGTGTGGGCGACGCCCGAGCTCGACCTGTTCAGCCGTCAGCGTCGGCGCGGCGAGGTGGCGATGCCGCGCGAGCAGCTGGTGCGCGAGGTCGCCGAGGCGCGCGACCGCCTGCTGCAGGCCGAGGCCGAGGGGCGGGTCCACGTCGGGCCGGTGCTGCGCTCGCAGTCGCCAGAGCGGATCGTTTCCGAGGCGCTGTCGGCGTGGCGCGACTACCACACCAAGGTCGTCGCGCGCGAGGTCGGCGACGACGTGCTCCTCGAAGATCCGAACCTGCTTCTGTTCTATCAGAACCGCCTGCTGCCGTGGGCCGAGGAGCTGGCGACCGAGGAGACGCTGGCCGCCGCGCGCAGCATCGTCAACCAGGGAGGCAAGGCATGAGCGCGCCGCCGGTCGGGATCATCGGAGGCGGAAACTTCGGCTGGGGCCTCGCGCACGCGGTCGAGCGGGCCGGGCGTCAGGCGCTGCTGTGGAGCCGCCGGCCGCAGCGCGCCGGCACCGACCACATCGACCTGGTCTCCGGGCCAGCCGCGCTCGCCGAGGCCGAGCTGATCTTCTTCGCAGTGCCGTCGCCGTACGTCGCCAGCATCGCCCGCGAGCTCGGCGTGCACCTCGACGGCGGGCACTTCCTGGTCCACATCTCGCGCGGCGTGGTCGGCGACGACCTGCACGGCCTGACCCAGGTGCTGCGCAGCGAGACGCCGTGTCGTCGGGTCGGCGCGCTGGCCGGGCCGCTGGTGGCCGACGCGCTGCTGACCGGCGCGCCGAGCGGGGGCGTGGTCGCCAGCCGCTTCCCCGAGGTGCGGGCGGCGGTGCGCGAGGCGATCGGCGGGCCGGCGGTGCGGCTCTACAGCACCGACGACGTCACTGGGGCCGAGTTCGCGTCGACGTCGGTGGGCCTGTTCGCCACCGCGATCGGCTTCGCCCAGGGCCACGGGCTCGGGCCGGCGGCGCAGGCGATGCTGGCGACGCGGGCGATGGCCGAGGCGGCGCGGATCGGCGTGGCGCTCGGCGGCAAGCACGAGACGTTCATGGGCCTGGCCGGCTTCGGCGACCTGATGGCGGCGGTGGCCGGCGACGACCGGCCCGAGCTGGCGATCGGGCGGGCGATCGCGGAGAACCAGCCGCTCGAGCAGATCGGGTCGATCGGCGGCACTTACTTCGAGGGCCTCGAGAGCGCCGGCCGGATCGCCGCCTACACCCGCCGGGTCAAGCTGTACGCGCCCGTGATCACGCTGTGCGCCGCCGCGTTCGCGCGCGAGATCCCCGCGGGCGAGGCCGTCGCTGCGTTGATGTCGCGCGAGGCCGGTGAGGAGTGATGTCATGACCTTGTTGCCCTCGTCTCGATTGGTCCCCTGTTCCGCCTGCGGCGAGCTGCTGCGGGCCGGCTCCGGCCGCTGCCCGCACTGCGATGTGAGCCTGTCCGAAGGGACAGGCCTGCTCTGCACCGCCGCGCTGCTGGTCTCCGGCCTGACCCTGACCGGCTGCCTGGTGACCGCCGTCTACGGGGTGCCGGCGACCGAATCGGACTCGTTCCAGCCGCCGCTCAGCACCGGCAGCGGGACCGAGACCGACACGAGCACGAGCACCGGCACGACCACCGGCGAGACGACCGGGGCGCCGACGACCGGGACGCCGACGACCTCGACGTCGACCGGGACGACGACCACGGACGAGACGACGGGGACGACCACCGACGAGCCCGAGACCGGCACGGCGAGCACGGGCACCGACACCGGGGCGACGACGAGCACCTCGGGCAGGAACTAGGCCGAGCCGGCCGCGCGACCCGGGCGACCGCGGGCGGCGAGCCGAGCCGCCGTCGACGAAGCTGTCCCGGGAGCATGTCTTCTGGAGCATGTCCAAAGGACAATGTTCTTTCGTCCAGGAGCGAAAGAACATGTCCGGTCGAGGAGACCCGCCAGTTCTGAGGGCCCCGCGACTGCGCACGCAGGCGACGATGAGGGTCCTCGAGCTAGCGGATAGGTCAGGCCGATGCTTCGCGGCGGAGGTCGCGGGCGCGGCGGCCGGCGTCGGCGACGATCAGGCCCTCGACCTCGCGGACGACGTGGGCCAGCAGGGGGCCGAGGGCGCGCTGGCGGCGGCGGACCAGTGACCACAGCAGGGCCGCGAGCGCGGGGACGTCGACGTCGGCGTCGCCGGAGACGCGGGCGAGCAGGTCGCGCAGGGGTCGGCCGCCGAGCTCGGCGAGCCATGGCGCGAGCCGGTCGTCGAGGGTCGCGGTGACCTCCCGCCACAGCTGCTCGTCGCCGGCGACGGCGTCGCCGAGCGCCGCGACGACGGCCGAGGGCCACAGCCGCTCGACCTCGCCGGCGCGCGCGAGCAGGCCGGCCGCCTCGCGGGGCGTCAGCGCCAGCGCCAGCACCAGCCGCAGCGCGCCGGCCTCGGGCGGCTCGCTGGCGGGGAAGCCGGCGGTCACCCCTCGCCTCCGCCGGGCACGACCTCGAGGACAGGTCGTTTGGGACAGGTCCGCGCGAGCTGCACCATCGCCCGCGCGAGGGTGGTGGTCAGCGCCTCGCAGGCGTCGCGCGCCAGGCGGAAGCTGAGCGGGCCGGCGTGGACGTGGACGACGCCGTCGTGGGCGAGCTCGACGCGGTAACCCGGCGCGCTGGCCAGCAGCAGCGGGTCGGGCCGCCCGCTCACGCCTCACCTCGCACGCGCCGCCCCAGGTGCAGCGGAAGACCGCCGTCGTGGTCGCTCGGCGGGCGCGCGGCCAGCTCGGCGACCGCCTCGAGGATCAACGCCGACACGCCCTCGAACGCCTCGGGGGTGAAGCGCAGGGTGGTGGCGCCGACGTTGAGGTGGATCATCGTGCAGCTGCACGAGTCGATCGTGACCATGGCGCTGGTGGCGAGGCGAGTCCGCTGACAAGGGCGTGTGGGGTGCATGGGTGCTCTCGGTGTTAATTGATATGGGTTTTGAATATCATTTTCAAGATGTGGTGAAGGCGACAATTTGGTGCTTGAAACGAAGTTCAGGCAGATGGGCGAAAGCGAGCGTGTCCCGAGAGTCAGCCCGGGTCGGCGAACTTCTGAAGCCGGGATCCTGCTTTTGGGGTCCGCCCCCGCCCTGGCTCGGGGGCATGGGAGCGTGGCGACGCCGGGGATGCATGGGCTTCGAGACATGTCCCCGAAGACATGTCTCGGCCGGGCCCGCGGCGCTCCGGCGCTTCACGTCGCGCAGACGTCGAGCGTGGCCGGGTCGGACGGCGGGAGCTCGGCGAGGCGAGGTTCACGGCGGGCAAGTTCGTCCGCGGTGAGCGAGCCGGCAAGGCGCTGGCCCAGGTGGAGGTAGAGGCGCCGCGAGTCTGGATCGAGGCGGCTCGTGAGGTCGGCGATGAGGTTGAACGGGAGGCCGACGATCGGCGAGATGCCCTGGACGTGGACCTGGAACGGGGCGAGCGCGCGGCTGTCGTCGCGGCCCTGCAGGCGCAGGAGCAGGCCGGCGAGGAAGGCGAGGCCGGCGGTCTCCATGGCGCTGGGCTCGGAGACGAGAACGAGGTCGCGCAGGCGCTGGAGCGCATCGCCGGCCGCCGAGAACTGGTCCGTCGATGCGAGCAGCAGGATGAGGTGCGCCAGGGTGAGCTTGTCGCGCGGGTCAGCCGCGAGCAAGGCGGCGATCGTGGAAAGGGCCGAGCGGACCGACTGTCGGGTGGGCGCGTCGGTGAGGCGTTCGACGAGGTCCAGCGACAGGGTGCGATCGCCGGGGAACTGCTCCAGCCCCGCGCGCAGCAGCGCGAGGGCGCGTTCGCGGTCGAGCTCGGCGCGGGCCTGGAGGGAGATTGTCCACGGGTCGGCGGCGGCGGCCTCGCCGGCGACCTGCTGCATCGCGCGTTGCAGCGAATTCGTGGCCGCCGGCAGACGCTGCAACGGCCCGGCGGTCCACGAGCGGGGCGCGGCGGGCTCGTCGGCCTCGAACCGCAGCTCCGAGGCTTCGTCGACCGCCGCGAACGCGTCCGCGAGCCGGAACTCGTCAGGTCGGACGAGGCGCCGCGCCGGTTCGCGTCGGTTCGCGCCGGGGAGCGAAGTGTCCGAAGGGACATGTTCCGCTTCGGGCTCGCTCGGGGCGGGCAGGGGCAGGTCGGCGGCGAGGTCGACGTCCCGCGTGGACGGGGCAGGCTGGCCGGCGGGAGGCGACCCGGGCGGGCTGCCCGAGAGGACAGGCGCTGGCTGGCCGTCTCGGCGAGAGGCGATGGACTGGCTGGCAGGGTCAGACTGGGCGCTCTGGCGGGGAGATCTGCCCGAAAGGACAGGCTCGCTGTTCGCATGGGGGGCGCTAGAGTCGCTGGGAAAGACGGGCCGGGCGTCCTCGCTAGAGCTGGTCGAAGGGACAGGCGGGGCCTCCTCCCGGGAGGCGCTCGAGTCGTTGGAAAGGGTAGGCCGGACGCCCGCGCGAGGGCTGCTCGAAGGGACAGGTCGGTCATCCTCGCGAGAGCTGCTCGAGGGAGCGGATCGGGCGTCCTCATGGGAGGTGGAGCTGCTCGAAAGGGCAGACCCGGCTTTCTCGGAGGTCAAGCCGTGCCACGGGTCGGACCGCGCGTCTTCGCGGGAGCTGCGCGAAGGGGTGGGCCGGGCGTCCACGCGAGCGGTGATGGCGCTGGTCGAAGGGACAGGTGATGGCTGGCCGTCGCGTCGCGCCGTGGGTGCCTTGATCAAAGGGACGGGCGATGACTGCTCGTCCGGGCGCGGGGGCGGTGGGCGGGCCGACGACGCGGATTCGAGGCCGCGGCGCGGGGGGGGCGGGGGCTGGGCGGCAGGGCCGGGCAGCGGCGCGGGCGTGTTGCTCGCGGACTCCGAAGGTGCGAGCGGCGACGAGGTCGAAGGCCTGGCCGAAGGGACAGGTTCACGGGCCTGCTCCGCGCGCTCCTGCTCGGCCGGCATCGCCTCCTCCTCCTCGGCCGCGGCGAGCGTCGGCGGGAACAGGCGCGCCTGCAGCTCCTCGACGCGGCGGCGGTAGTTGTCGACGCGGGCGCGGGCCTTGGACTCGATCACCTGGTCGAGCAGGGGGATCCGCAGGCGCGCGCTGAGCCGCAGCATGAGCTCGTCGAAGCCCTCGATCGGGACCAGGACGCCGCGGTGACGGGCCACGAGGCGGCGGATCTCGGGGCCGGGCGGGCCTGCGGGGCCGTAGTAGCACCAGAACAGCCCGCCGGGGATCGCGTCCTCCGGCAGCCCGTTCAAAAAGCCCATGAGGCTGCCGTCGTTGCCGCCGTAGCCGATCACGATCGGCGTGTACGCGCGGAACACCCGGGTGAGCGGCTCGATCCACGCCGTCTGCAGCGCGGCGATCTCGGCCGCCTGGTTCATCGGCGCCATCAAAAGGTCGCGGTGGATTTTGACGACCACCGGCCGGCGCGGCTCGACATGGACGAAGTTGGCCAGCGACTCGTGGCCGCACACCAGCGGCGCGGTGCCGGTGAAGATCGACAGCGCGTCACCGACGAGGTTGTCGAAGTTGGTGGTGATCACCAGCTTGTGGCGCGTCTCGGCGAGGATGTGGGCCAGCACCGAGTAGCCGAAGCTCGGGTCCTTGCCCTGCATGATGTCCTCGAGGTCGGCGTAGCCCTCGTCGGGGTGCTGGCGGAAGCGGCGGGCGAATACCTGGCTGTAAAACGCCGCCGCGTCGGTCAGCGAGAAGCCGCGGATCTCGAGCGCCTCGGCGGTGGCCCAGCGCTCGAGCGACAGGCCGCTGCGAGCGAGGCGCCGGTGCAGCTCGCCGAGCCAGCGCCACACCAGGGTGCCGGCCGTGGGGATCCCCGACTGCACCGACGCGCCGGCCCCGAGGATGAAGGCGAACCGGCGGTTGTGCATCTTGCGGTCGATGTCCCAGAACTGCTCGCACAGCCCCTCGGGGCCCCACTCCTCGGGCTCGACCACGCTCATGCGAGTCCAGGATGGCCCCCTGCGGGCAGGCCCCGCAAGGGCCGCGAGAGGTGGTCGGGGAGCCGTTGGCGGGAGCGCCGTCGACGAGCGAGGCGGGGCGGTTTCGCCGGGCGCTCGCTGCGGGGGCTCCCCGCGCGGTTATTCCTGGCTTTGAGGACAGCTCGGCCGCCGGGGCCGGCGGGCCGCGGGAGGGCCGCCGGGGCCGCGGCCTTGTGCCGGCGGGCGGGCGGTGCTACGAGGGTCGCATGCGCAGGGTCGCACGCGTCGCAGCGCTCGTGGTCGCCGGGTTCGCCGCTCTGGCGGGAGAATCGGGGCCGGTGCGGGCGGCGGAGGGGCTCGTGCTCGACAAGATCGTCGCCGTGGTCGGCGACGAGATCATCCTCCTGAGCCAGCTCGACACGCTGGTCGCCAGCTCGCCGCTGCTGCAGGAGGCGCTGCAGAAATACGGGCGCAGCCCGACCCAGCAGCAGGTCGAGATGGCCACCCGCGAGGCGCGGACGCAGGCGCTCGACGAGCTGATCGACCAGCAGCTGATCAAGAAGGAGGCCCAGCGCTTCCAGATCAGCATCACCGACGCCGACGTCGACCGCTACCTGCAGCAGATCGCCCAGGAGAACGGGTTCTCGAACACCAAGCAGCTGCGCGAGGCGGTCGAGCAGAGCGGCCAGTACGGCAACTGGGCCGACTACCTGCAGGACACCAAGGATCAGCTGCTCGTGTACCAGACCACTCGCGCGCTGGCGAACACGTCGGTGACGGACGCGCAGATCCGCGAGCAGTACCGCAAGATGGTCCGCGGCGTCGACATCAAGGCCGACCTGCTGCGCTTCGTGTTCACGCCCGACGAGCAGACCGCGAAGTCCCGCGACGCCGCCTACGCCAAGGCCCAGGCGGTCGCCCGCCGCATGCGCTCGGGCGAGGACCCGATGGCGCTGGCGCAGGAGTTCCAGATCAAGGAGCCGAAGGCGACGCTGTCGCGCGGCGAGGTCGCTCCGACCATCGAGGACGCCATCTTCGCCGCTCGCGTCGGCGAGACCGTCGGCCCGCTCGAGACCGGCCAGGGCTACCTGGTCGTCAAGGTGGTCCGCCACGAGACCGGCAACGTGCTGCCGTTCGACCAGGCCAAGGAGCGCATCCGCATGCAGCTCGAGCAGGAGTCGTTCGCCCGCGCGGTCAAGGAGCTACGCTCGAGCCTGCGGGCCAAGACGCACATCGACCAGCGGCTGTAGCGCGTCGGACGAAAGGACATGCCTGCAGGGGCATGTCCTCGCGGACATGCCCCCGGGGACAGGCTCAGCCGCACATGATGTCGGCCGGGCAGAACAGCGAGTCGAAGGCGCCGTTCAGCTGGTTGTTGTCGGGCAGGGTGAGCTCGAAGGTGCCGCGCACGCCGTCGGCGGTGATCTCGGTGATCTCGATCTTGCCCTGGTCGGTGCTCTCGGGCGTGCCGTCGCCGTCGTCGAACCAGGCGAAGCCGAGGCCGCCGAACAGCGGGTGCTCGCCGAGCTGCAGCTCGCCGGCGTCTTTGAAGAGGGCGATGCGGAGCTGCGGGGCGTCCTCGGGCCAGTCGGCGTCGCAGGCGCGCTCGGCCAGGGCGATCTCGAACTCGACCGCGGGGCCGTCGTTGGGCGCGCAGGCCTGGGTGTGGCTGCCCGGTTCGCCGAGGAGCGGGCCGTCGGTGGTCTCCGAAGTGGTGGCGTCGGTGGTCTCCGACGTGGTGGCGTCGGTGGTCTCCGCGGTGGTGGCGTCGGTGGTCTCCGCGGTGGTCGCGGTCTCGCTGACGGTCGAAGTCTCGCTCGCGGTCGCGTCGGTCTCGCTCGCGGTCGACGTCGGCTCGCTGGCGGTGCCGGTGGTGGTGCCGGTGGGCGCGTCGGTCGTCGACGCGGTGATGTCGGTGGTCGCAGTGTCGGTGGGGGCGCAGTCTTTACTGTCGCCGCACAGCGTCGTGGCACAGGCCGGCGCGAAGAGGATGAGGGTGAGGGGGAGCGCGTAAGCGTAAGTTCGCATGGCGGGGAGTATAGGAGACGCGGGTCGGCTGTCGAGCGGCGCGATCGCGCCGCGGCGTCGGCGGACCCGGTCGCTTCGCGGCGAGGGTGGCTTTGCTGCCGATGCCGTCGGGTCGACGACGCTTCGCCTCAGGGCTTCGCCGCTCGGCGGGTGCGGGCGAGGTAGACCGCGGCGGAGGCGGCGAAGCCGGAGAACCATGCCCCCGAGAACAGGAACTCGAGGCCAGGTACGAGCTTGCCGAGCAGGACCACCGCGACGCCGACGCCCATCGCCAGCATGGCGTCGGGGTTGAAGCCGCGGCGGTAGGTGTACGGGCCGTGCGAGCGGTAGAGGCCGGCGAGGTCGAGCTCGGTGCGGCGGACCAGCCAGTAGTCGGTGAGCAGCACCCCGCTGACTGCGCCGAGCAGGCCGGAGTAGCTGACCAGCCAGGCCTGGTAGACGTCGAGCAGCAGCCACGGACACACGAGGATGCCCATGGCCGCGGCGACCAGGCCGCCGCGGCGGAAGTCGAGCGCGCGCGGGAAGGCGCTGGCCAGCGAGTTGGCGGGGCCGACCACGTTGGCGGCGATGTTGGTCGACAGGGTGGCGACCGCCAGGGTCAGCATGGCGAGGACGGCGAGCAGGGTCGAGCCTGTCTCTCGGGACATGCGGACCACCAGCTCGACCGGGTCCCAGATCGCCTCGCCGTAGAGGATCAGGGTCGCCGAGGTGACCGCCACGCCGATGAACGAGAACAGCAGCATGGTGGTGGGCAGGCCGTAGAGCTGGCCCAGCAGCTGCTCGCGCTGGCTGCGGCAATAGCGGGTGAAGTCGGGGATGTTGAGCGAGAGGGTGGCCCAGAAGCCGACCATGGCCGTGAGGCCGGGCAGGAACACCTGCACGAACCATGTCCATGAGGACATGTCCTTTTGGCCCTGCACGAGCGCCTGCGAGCGCGACAGGATGACGCCGAGGCCGCCGGCGCGGCTCTGGGCCCACCACAGCAGGGCGAAGCCCACGACGATGAGGAACGGCGCGGCCAGGTTCTCGAGCCACTTGATCGACTCGGTGCCCTTGTAGACGAACACGACGTTGAGCAGCCAGAAGCCGAGGAAGGCCAGCCACATCGGCAAGGACAGGCCGATGAAGGTGCCGCCGCCGCCGAGGTCGTGCCACGCGGGCCACAACAGGCCGATCAGCTGCGACATGGCCTGGCCGCCGATGAAGGTCTGGATCCCAAACCACCCGCAGGCGATGAGGGCGCGCGCCAGGCTGGGGATGTGCGCGCCCTGGGTGCCGAAGGCGGCCCGGGCGAACACGGGGAAGGGGATGCCGTAGCGGGTGCCGGCGTGGCCGCACAGGATCATCGGCACCAGCACGATCAGGTTGCCGAGCAGGATGGTGAGCATGGCCTGCCACCAATTCATGCCGCTCTTGATCAGCGAGGCCGCGAGCACGTAGGTCGGGACGCACACGCTCATGCCGACCCACAGCGCGGCGAGGCTCCAGCGGTTCCACGTCCGCGCGCTGCGAGGCGTGGGGTCGAGGTCGGCGTTGCGGAGGGCGTCGTCGTCGGGCGGGCTCGTGAGCTCGACGAGCCCGTCCTGCTCCTGCGTGGTCATGCAAGCGATGCTACCAGGCCCGCGCTGAGCCCAGACCGTCGCCGGCGGCGCTGCGGCGGAACAACGCTCTGAGGGTCAACAGCCGCTGACCGCGAGCGCCTCGGTGGCGACGCTGACCTGGGCGGGCACCCACGGCTCGTCCTGCGGGAAGTCGAGCACGAGGTCGATGCTGTCGATGAGGGTCGGGCAGAACGGCTCGGTGTCCCAGGTGGCGACGCCGGCGACGCCGCTGGCGCCGATCGCCTGCGGCATCGGAGCCATGAATTCGAGGCAGTCGGCCGCGCCCTGCGAGACGACTGCGCCCTGATACCACCAGTCTGTCGGCAGCATGGGCTGCGGGTCCGCGCCGCCGCCGGGGCGGGCGAAGTGGATCTCGACGCAGAAGTCGTCCTTGAGCGCGGCCATGCGGACAGTGATGTGATCGAGGCCGCCGGCCCAGAACTCGGCGGCGAAGGCGACGTCGGGCACACCTTCGGTCTCGCCGGTCGTGGTCGTGGTCGTCGAGGGATCGGCGGTGGCGGTCTCGACGGGCCCGGTGGTCGCGTCGGTGGTCTCGCCGTCGGTGGTCTCGATGCCGGTGGTGGGCAGGGCGTCGGTGGTGGCCGAGGTCGGGGTGGTCGGCGAAGTCTCGCTGGCGACGGTGGTGGCGGTGGTGGGCAGGGCGTCGGTGGTCGCGGGCTCGGCGGTGGTGCTCGCGGCGGTCGCCGTGCCCGGCTCGGTCCCGCCGCTCGAGCTCCCGGTGGTGGGATCGGCGTCGGTGTCGCCGGGCGCCCCGGGGCCGCAGGCGAGGATGGTCGAAAGGACAGGTAAGGTAAGGATCGCGGTGCGCATGTCGCGAGGATGCGCGCGGGCCCGCGGTCTGTCCATGCGCGCGCAGCGATCCGCAGCTCGGCGGCCTGGACGAGCGCCTGGGCGAGGGCCGGGCACCTGCGCGAAGGCGAACGCGATGTCGGTGGCGAGTCCGGACAGACCGAGACCGCGCGCCGATAGTCGCGTCCGGTCGAGGCCTCCACGAGGAGGAGCCGGCGTGCGATCTCAATGAACATGCCCTGGGGGGCATGTCCTATCGGGCATGCGTGCTAGGACATGTCCTTCAGGGAATGTCCGAAAGCGCATGCTCTTCTTAGGGAATGTCGACCACCGGGGTCGGGGTGGTCGACTGGCTGCCGGTGCCGCCGCCGAGCTGGCCGCGCTGGTTGCTGCCCCAGCACAGCACGCGGCCGTTCTGGCGCAGCGCGCAGGTGTGTTCGGAGCCAGCGCTGAGGCGGGTGACGCCGTCGATGCGGGGGCCGGCGACGGGGAAGCGCTGGAGCTGGGTGCCGCGGTCGCCGAGTTGGCCGGCGTTGTCGCGACCCCAGCAGTAGATCTGCCCGCCCGCCACCGCGGCGCAGGTGTGGGCCTCGCCGCCGGCGATCGCCATCGCCCCGCGCATGTCCTTGACCCGCACGCGGGCGACCGAGGCGATCGTGAGGCCGGCGCCGAGCTGGCCGTCGTCGGTGTTGCCCCAGCAATAGACCTCGCTGTTGGTGGTGCGGGCGCAGGTGTGCAGGGCGCCGGCGGTGACCTCCTCGGCCGGCAGCAGCTTCATCACCGGGACCACTGCCTGGCCGGTCTGGGTGCCGACGCCGGCGAGGTTGCCGAGCTGACCCCAGCGGTTCTGCCCCCAGCACAGCGGGATCCGGTTCGACTGCAGCGCGCAGCTGTGGACCTCGCCCATGGCGAATTGAGTGACCTGGCCGAACGACCCGTTGACGATGGTCGGCCGGTCGGCGTCCTCGATCTTGCCGACGGCGACCTGGCCCTCGGCGCCGCGGCCCCAGCACACGACCTGGCCGGACTTGCGCTGCGCGCAGGTGTGGTCGCGACCGGCGCCGATCTCGACCGCGTCGCTCAGACCGGCGACCCCCACCGGGCGAGTGCGAGTCTGCTTGCTGCCGTCGCCGAGCTGGCCGCGGCCGTTCTGGCCCCAACAGGCGACCGCGCCGCTCTTGCGGCGGGCGCAGGCGTGGTTGCGGCCGGCGGCGATCTGGACCGCGTCCTCGATGCCGCTGACGTCGTCGGCGCCGCCGCGGTCGCCCTGCGAGCCGTCGCCGAGCTGGCCCATGTTGCCGGCGCCCCAGCACTGGACGGAGCCGCCGGACAGGGCGCAGGTGAAGTCGTCGCCGCTGGCGATCTCGCTGACCCCGGTCAGGTTGCGGACGCTGACCGCGACGCCCTCGGTCTCCTCGCCGGCGACGCCGTTGCCGAGCGCGCCGGCGCCGTTGCTGCCCCAGCAGACCACGCCGCCGCCCCGCAGCGCGGCGCAGGTGTGGTCGGCCCCGGCGGCGACGCTGACCGCCTGGGTGAGGCCGGCCACCGCGGTCGCGGCCTTGCGATCCTCGGCGGTGCCGTCGCCGAGCTGGCCGTTGGCATTGTCGCCCCAGCAGCGCGCGGCGCCGTCGCCGGTGCGGGCGCAGGTGTGGGCCTCGCCCGCGGTCAGGGCCACGGCCCCGGCGACCCCGGCGATGTCGACCGGGTTCTTGCCGAAGCCGGCGCCCCAGCACAGCGCGCCGCCGTTGGCCTTGAGCGCGCAGGTGTGGCCCTGGCCGGCGGCCAGCGCCTGCACGCCGTCGACCCCGGGGACCGGGCCGGGGGCGCGGGCGCTGCCGCGGTCGCCGAGCTGTCCGTGAGAACCTGTCCCCCAGCACATGACCTTTCCGCCCTGTACTCTCGCGCAGCTGTGGCGCGCGCCGGCGACGACCTCGCCGGCGTTGGTGACCCCGGGGACCAGCGCGGGCGAGGCCCACACTTGGCGGCTGAGGTCGCCTATCTGGGCGTGGCGGTTGTCGCCCCAGCAGGCGACCTGGCCGGTCTTGCGCACGGCGCAGGTGTGGCTCGGTCCGGCGGCGATCGCGGCGGCGTCGCTGAGGCCGCGGACGGTGGTCGGACGGGCGCTCTGGGCCCCGGGACGGCCGGCGCCGTCGCCGAGTTGGCCGGCGGCGTTGCTGCCCCAGCACTGGACCTGGCCGCCACGCACGAGGGCGCAGCTGTGCTGGTCGCCGAGCGCGAGCTGGACGACGTCGCCGAGGCCGACCACCCGCACCGGGCGCGGGCTGTCGCGCAGGTTGCCGTCGCCGAGCTCGCCGCTGCCGCCCCGGCCCCAGCAGTCGACCGCGCCCGAGCGCAGGACGGCGCAGGTGTGAAGGCCACCCGCGGCGACCGCGACGGCCGGGTCGGGGCCGGTGTTGGTGTTGCTCGGGACAGGTTGCGAAGGACCTGTCCCGGGGGACGTGTTCGTAGGGCCAGGTTTGTTGGAGGCGCTCGGCGGGGCGGTCGGATAGCCGCGCGGCCCGGTGGCGCAGGCGGCGAGGGCGAGGAGGCCCGCGGCGAGGCCGAGGGCGCGCGGGGAGCGGCGCATGCGGCGAGTATGCCCGGCCCGGGCCGCGCGCGGCCGCAAATCGCGGGGCTCAGCGCAGGCGCCGCAGGCTGCCGGGACCCGGACGAGCGCGAGCAGAGCGATGCATCTCGCTCCGCCTCGGAGCGCGCATCGCCTCCGTACCCGCGTGGCCGAGAGCAGCGAGCGGGAGCTCAGGCCGCGAGGGCTGGACGAGCGCGCCAGGCCGACAGGTCGAGCAGCGCTGCGCGGGGGAGGATGGTCAGGCCCCGCGCTCCGCGGTCGCGCCGCGAGCCCACGCGTGCGCGCGACGGCCTCCGCGTTCAGCGGGCCACGCTGGCGGGCGCGTCGAGGGGCTCGCCCTGCTGGCCGGCGGCGAGGCCGAGGAGGGCCAGCATGCCGCGGCGGTAGCCCTTGGCGTCGGGGCCGAGGGCGCCCTCGGCGAGGCCGCGGATCTGCTTGTACGTGACGGCGCGCGCGTGCTCGGAGTTGCGCAGCTTCATGCCGAACATGGCGACCGCGGCGGCGAAGCGGAGGTCTTCGGAGGCGGCATCGAGGGCGTGGCCCGGATCGGCGACCGGCATGGTGAGGAGCTGGCTGCCCTCGCCCTCGGGCTGCTTGTAGCGCAGCTTGACGTGCATGAGCTCGGCGCTGGCGGAGGCGGGCGCGGGCGCGGCCTTCGGCTGCTGATAGCGCAGCGGATCGACGCCGGGCACCGCACCCTCGGCTCCGGGCGGCAGGACCTCGTAGAGGGCGGTGACGGTGTGGCCGGCGCCGATCTCGCCGGCGTCCTTGCTGTCGTCGTTGAAGTCCTGGTGGGCGAGGACGCGGTTCTCGTAGCCGATCAGGCGGTAGGCGCCGACCTTGAGCGGGTTGAACTCGACCTGGATCTTCACGTCCTTGGCGATCGTGACGAGGGTGGCGCCGGCCTGCTCGACCAGGACCTTGCGCGCCTCCTGCAGGCCGTCGATGTAGGCGTAGTTGCCGTTGCCCTTGTCGGCCAGCATCTCCATCGTGCTGTCCTTGACGTTGCCGGTGCCGAAGCCGAGGACCGACAGGAAGATGCCGCTGTCGCGCTTGTGCTCGATGAGCCGCTGCAGCTCGCCCTCGCTGCTGACGCCGACGTTGAAGTCGCCGTCGGTCGCCAGGATCACGCGGTTGATGCCGCCCTTGCGGAAGGCCCGCTCGGCCAGCGCGTAGGCGGCCTCGATGCCCTGGCCGCCGTTGGTCGAGCCGCCGGCGTAGAGGGCGTCGATGGCGGAGACGATCTTGTCGCGGTCGGCGGTCGGCTCGAGCACGACGCCCGCGGCGCCGGCGTAGACGACGATGCCGACGCTGTCGACCGGGCGGATGTCGGCGACCAGCATGGCCAGAGAGCGCTGCAGCAGCGGCAGCTTGTCGGGGCTCGACATGCTGCCCGACACGTCGAGCAGGAACACCAGGTTGCGCGGCGGGATCTCGGCCGGCGCCAGCGACTTGCCCTTGATTCCGATCTGCACGAGCCGCGCCCGGTCGTTCCACGGGCAGGCCGCGACCTCGGTCTTCACCGAGAACGGCTGCGCGCCCGCGGGCTCGGGGTAGGCGTAGGTGAAGTAGTTGATCATCTCCTCGATGCGGACGGCGTCGGCCGGCGGCAGCTGGCCGTCCTCGAGGAAGCGGCGCACGTTGCTGTACGAGGCCGTGTCGACGTCGATCGAGAAGGTCGAGAGCGGGTCGTCGGCGACGCGCTTGAACGCGTTCTCGGCGATGTGCGCGTAGCTCTCGATGTTCGGCGCCTCCATCGCGGCGGCCGCCGGGGTCGCGGAGTAGCCCCCCCTCATGTCCGCGTAGGAGGCCCGCTTCGCGCAGGCCGGAGTGAGGAGCAGCAGGGCGACGACGGAGAACAGGCGCGGGCGGGTCATGCAGCCGCCCGAACGCCAGGGTCCCGCGGGCTCTTACAGGGGCTCGCGGGGCGCGGCCGCGCTCGCGCGGACAACTACGCGCAGAGAATCAAATGTCCTTCGGGACATGGTCCGAAAGACACTCGAGTGGGCGCGGGTGGAGGCGCCCAGCGACGAGCGCCCGTGAGGTCCGCACTCGTGGTCGGCGAGGTCGCCGCCGACAGCAGGCGGTGGACCAAAGCAAGAAGGCCCGAGTCTTGCGACCCGGGCCTTCTCACTTTTGTTGTCGGGGTGAGAGGATTTGAACCTCCGACTCCCTGGTCCCGAACCAGGTGCGCTACCAGGCTGCGCTACACCCCGAAGAGGAGGCCGGGTAGATAGCGGAAACGAGGTGTCCGTGTCAAAGGGTAAAACGTGATCGAACTCGCGGGTCAGAGGGCCGAAACGGGCTCAGGAGCGAGAATTGAGCGGAGCGCGACAGCCGCGCTGCGCGAGCGGCGAGTGACGCGATGGGCGCAGGGAGATCGCGCAGCAAAAGGGCGTCGGAGGGCCCGCGCAGGGCCGTGAAACTGGGCCGGCGAGCGCCGCGCCTCAGGTGACGATCGAGATCTCGTAGGGGCCGACCCAGATCTTGTCGTTCTCCTCGAGCTCGACCGGGCGCTGGACGGGGGTGTCGTTCACGCGCACCGAGCCGTCGCCGATGATCGGCCGGAGGAACGGGTGGTTGGGGATCCCGCTCCACTCGAGCACGGCGTGGACGCGCCGGATGTGCTGCGAGTGGTGGTCGGGCAGCATGATCTCGCAGCGCTCGCCGCTGCCGATCCGGTAGCTGCCCGGGAGGAACATCCGCTCCTCGACGCCGCCCTCCGGCCAGCGCAGGCGCAGGGTCGCCGCCACCGGGATGCCGAGCTCGCGGTGCAGCACCTCGCCGAGGATGTTGGCCAGCACCCCGGCGTCGTGCGGGCGCCGCTCCGGCTCCTTGTCGAGCGAGGCCATGAGCCCCTTGACCAGCGTCCGCGGCAGGCTCTCGCAGCCCTCGTGCTTGTCGATCGGAACCACCGGCATGCTCGCGTGCGCGTGCAACCATCGCACCGGCTTCTCGCGGTACTCCTCGCGCACCGCGTTGAGCGGGCGGTCGCCGTGGAACGGCGATCGCGCCGACAGCAGCTCGTAGAGGATGGTGGCCAGGCTGTACACGTCGCTCGACGGCGCCAGCACGCGGGTCTTGAGCTGCTCGGGCTGACAGTAGTGCGGCGTGCCGACGACCATGTGGATCTGGGTCGCGTTCATGCCGATCACGCTCTTGCCGTCCCACGAGCGCGCCAGGCCGAAGTCGAGCACTTTGATCTGCCCGTTGTCCTGGACGAAGATGTTCTCCGGCTTGACGTCGCGGTGGACGATCCCCTGCGCGTGCGGCTCCGCCAGGCCCAGGCAGGCCTGGTGCACGATGGTGACCGCCTGCGCCGGGTGCAGCGGCTGGTCGAACTTGTGCCACGTGTTGAGGGTCTGGCCCTCGAGGTAGTCCATCAACATGTACACGTGGCCGTCGGGCCGCAGGCCGCAGTCGAAGGTGCGCACGACGTGCGGGTTGGTCAGCGAGCGCAAGATCGTGATCTCGCGGAGCGCCCGCTGGGCCTGGTCGCCCGAGGTCACCGGCTCGCGCGTGAGCTTGAGCGCGAGCGGCTTGTCGTAGCCGCGGACTTCGACCTTGTACACGCTCGCAAAGGCGCCGCTGCCGAGGACCCGCAGGATCTTGATGTTTCCGGCGTAGACATCCCCGGGTTGAAGTACAAGCGCCATAGCCCGCACGAAAACTATCACGAGGGCCCCGCGAGACAGCAAGGGGGCCCGCGAACGAGCCGCCGGTCCCATGAACACACACCTGCCGAGCCGACCCACCCCCGAAGGCACCTCGGGTAAAGCCCCGGAAATTACGCCGATTTCGCGCCTGAGCCCGTCCCCGCGGCCTGCGCTGATTGCGACCGACGTCGACGGAACGTTGACCCGGGCCGGGAAGCTGGACCCAGCGGCGCTGGCGGCGATCACCCGCCTGGTCGCCGCCGGGGTCGCCGTCATGCCGGTGTCGGGCCGGCCCGCGGGCGAAGTCACGGGACTGTGTCGCTACCTGCCCGGCGTCACGCGTGGACTGGCCGAAAACGGCTTGCTCGAGGTGATCCCCGACCGGGCGCCGCGCTGGCTCGGCAGACCGACCGACAAGCCGCGGTTGCGCCAGGTCGGCGAGCGCCTCAACGGCGAGCATGACGCCCGCCTGCGGCTCACCGGTGACGACTTCTGCCGACTCGGTGATATCGCCTACGAACGCGACGGTCGCGACGAGCCCGAGCTGGTGCGCCTGCGCGACCTCGCCGCCGAGATGGGCGTCCACCTCGTGTGGTCGAACGTGCATGTGCACCTCGCCGAATCGGTGCCCGACAAGGGCGCAGCGGTGCTGCAGATGGCCGCCGAGCTCGGGCTCGACCCGCGGGCGATCGTGACGATCGGCGACGCGCCCAACGACGCGGGCCTGTTCGTCGGCGGCCGCTTCGGCGCGACGGTGGGGACTGCCGACATCGCCGGGCAATTGCAGTACCTGCCCGAAGCCCCGCAATTCATCACCCAGGCCCGCGAGGGCGCCGGTTTCGTCGAGATGGCCGAGGTCGTCCTCGCGGCCGTGGCCGCCGGGGCGTGAGGGCCCCTACGCGAGAAATCGCCGGTCCGTGAAACCAGGCGCTGGTTGCGGAGGTCGCAAGCCTTCGCCGCGCGGTCCACCGAGCGCGGGAGCGCTGCGACGATCCGCGGCGATCTCGCCGCTTTCGTGCTATGCCGCGGGGCGTAAGGCCCGGACATGCTGAGTTCGCCCGCCCCCACGAGGATCCGTCCGTCGCGTCGTTGGTTGCTGCTCTCCCTCGCGCTCGCGCTCGGCTGCCAGGCCAGCGCCGGCGGCGTCGAGAAGAAGGCCGCGGACGCCGAGGTGGTCGAGCAACCGAGCCCGGTCGTCGTCGGCACCGTCGAGCGCGGCGCCATCACGGCGACGATCTCCGCCGCCAGCACGATCGAGGCCGAACGCCAGGTCACCGTCCACTCCGAGTCGGTCGGCCGCCTCGTCGACCTCACGGTCGAGGAGGGCGACAAGGTCAAGGAAGGCCAGGTGCTGGCGAGGATCCGCTTCGACGCCCAGGCCAACTCGCTGCTCCGCGCCAACACCTCGCTGGCCAAGGCGCAGACCGACTTCCAGCGCATCGAGCAGCTCTACAACGAGCGCGTGCTCGGCAACGAGGAGTACCAGAAGGCCAGGAACCAGCTCGACATCGCCGAGCTCGACCTGCGCGACCGGGCCCGCGAGATGAAGAACACCAAGGTGACGGCGCCGTTCTCCGGCACGGTCACCCAGCGCAAGGTGATCGAGGGCGGCTTCGTCACCAACGGCGCCGAGCTGCTGCAGGTGACCGACTTCAACACTCTGGTCGCCCGCGTGTTCGTGCCCGAGAAGGAGCTCGACCGCATCAAGGTCGGGCAGGAGGCGCTGGTGGTCGGCAAGGCGGCGAAGGGCCGCAAGGGCACCGGCAAGGTCCTGCGGATCTCGCCCACCGTCGACGCCGGCACCGGCACCGTCAAGATGACCGTCGCGCTGCCGCAAGAGCTGGCCGGCGCCCAGGGCTTTTTGCCCGGCATGTACGCCGAGGTCACGCTGACCGTCGATCACCGCGAGGACGTCGCGCTGGTGCCGAAGGGCGCGCTCGTCCACGACGAGGAGCAGACCTACGTGTTCGTGCCCGAGGGCGACAAGGCCCGCCGCGTGCGCGTCGAGCTCGGGCTGCAGGACGCCGAGCGGGTCGAGATCGTCAAGGGCCTCGGGGCGGGCGACGCGGTGATCGTCGCCGGCCAGACGGGCCTCAAGGACGGGGCGAAGATCGTCCGCGTCGACATGCAGGGCCGGCCCGAGGGCGGCGACGCCAAGCCCGCCGGCGACGACAAGCCCGCCGAGGCCAAGGTCGACGCCAAGGCGGAGGACGCCAAGGCCGCCGGCAAGCCGGACGCGAAGGCCGAAGACATCAAGGCTGCCAACAAGGAGAACTAAAGCCGTGGAGCCCGTTCGTCCGGAGTCCGGCGACCTCCAACTGGCGGCCAGGGCCCGCGAGATGGAGCGCTACCGCTTCACGGTCACGCGGCCGGTCGCGGTGTTGATGGTGTTCCTCGCGGTGGTGGTGTTCGGCGCGTTCAGCATCCGCCTGCTGCCGCTCAACCTGATGCCCGACATCAGCTATCCGCGCCTGACGGTCCGCACCGAGTACCCCGGCGCGGCCCCGGCGGAGGTCGAGAACAACGTTTCTCGGCCCATGGAGGAGATCCTGGGGGTGGTCACGGGGCTGACGCGCATCGACTCGGTGTCGCGCGGCGGCTACAGCGACGTGATCCTCGAGTTCGCCTGGGACACCGACATGGACGAGGCGAACCAGGACGTCCTCGAGAAGATCGACGCGATCAAGCCGACGCTGCCGACCGAGATCAAGCAGCCGCTGATCCTGCGCTACGACCCCACGCTCGATCCGGTGCTGACCCTCTCGATCCACTCGCCGATCGAGCCGGATCCGGACAAGGCCCAGGGGGGCGTCGACGACCCGTTCGCCGGCACCTCGGGGCTCAAGTACCTGCGGCGGATCGCCGACCGCGACATTCGCCGCTTGCTCGAGCCGCTCGAGGGCGTCGCCGCGGTCAAGGTCAAGGGCGGCCTCGAGGAGGAGATCGAGGTCCGGCTCGACGAGGACCAGCTCCGCCGCACCAACATCAACATCGACACCGTCATCAAGCGGCTGCAGGCGGAGAACATCAACCTCGCAGGCGGCAGCATGCGCGACGGCCGGACGCGCTACCTGGTGCGCACGGTCAACGAGTTCCGCGACCTCGACGACATCCGCGACCTCGTGGTCGTCTCGCGCGACGGCAGGGACATCAAGCTGCGCCACCTCGCCGAGGTCAGGAGCGGCTTCAAGGACCGCGACGTCATCACCCGCGTCGACGGCCGCGAGGCGGTCGAGATCGAGGTCCACAAGGAGGCCGACGCCAACATCGTCGACATGGCCAAGCGGGTCACCGACGCCGTCGAGCAGCGGGTGCAGCCGCGGATCCTCAAGGAGTACGGGGCCCAGGTCGACATCCTCACCGACCGCTCGAAGTTCATCGAGTCGAGCATCGACGAGGTCCGCGGCACCGCCCTGTCGGGCGGCATCCTCGCGGTCATCATCCTGTTCCTGTTCCTGCGCGACGTGAAGACCACCCTCATCGTCGCCATCTCGATCCCGATCTCGGTGCTCGTCACCTTCGCCCCGCTCAACATCGCCGGGGTCTCGCTCAACATCATGAGCCTGGGCGGCCTGGCGCTCGGCATCGGCATGCTGGTCGACAACTCGATCGTCGTGCTCGAGTCGATCCACCGCTGCAAAGAAGAGGGCGACGACTACATCCGCGCCACGGTGCGCGGCGTGAGCGAGGTCGGCAGCGCGGTCATCTCGTCGACCCTGACCACCGTCGCGGTGTTCTTCCCGATGGTGTTCGTCGAGGGCATCGCCGGGCAGATGTTCGGCGACCTCGGCCTGACCGTGGTGTTCAGCCTGCTCGCCTCGCTGGCGGTGGCGCTGTTCCTGATCCCGATGCTGGCCTCGCGTCGGTTCGTCGGCGGGCCGCCGTCGAACGAGAAGCCCGCGGTCGGCTTCTGGCGCTCGCTCGGCCGGCTGTGGCTCGACTGGGAGTCGCTGCGCGACCTCCGGCGGGCGATTCGCCCGCGCTGGTGGTGGCTCACGGTGGTGCCGATCGTCTACGGCCTGCTGCGCTTCGTCCTCCACTTCGTGTTCGAGCTGCTCGGCAAGCTGTTCACCGCGCTGTTCCTGCTGCTGAGCTATCTCGGCGTGCGGGCGGTGCGGGCCGGCGGCTGGCTGCTGCGCTGGCCGCTGATGCCGGTGCTGTTCCTGTTCGACGGCCTGCTGCGCATGCTCGAGACCGGCTACCCCAAGCTGATCCGCTGGAGCCTGCGCAACCGCATCGTCGTCTACGCCCTGACCCTCGGCACCGGCGCCGCCACCCTGTGGGCCGCGCCCCGGCTCGACAGCGAGCTGATCCCCGAGCTGCACCAGGGCGAGTTCACGGTCGAGATGAGCCTGCCGGTCGGCACGCCGCTGCTGGCCACCAACGAGACCACCGCGCCGCTCGAGCGCGAGCTGCTGGCCAGCATCCCCGACCTGCGCACGCTGATCTCGACGATCGGCAGCCAGCGCGACTCGAGCGAGGCCGGCGAGCGCGGCGAGCACACCGCCCGCCTGCGCGTCGCGCTCGGCGAGAAGCGGGCGCCGCCCGTCAAGACCGCCGAGGCCGACAAGGCCGAAGGGGCAGGTTCCGAAGGACAGGACGCAAAGGACAGGCCCGAAGGGGCAGGTCCCGAGGGACAGGCGAAGCCGGAGAAGAAGCTCGACCCGGCGGCGGCGGAGGAGGCGGCGCTGGCGGTGATCCGGCCGCTGGTGCGCGGGGTGCCGGACGCGATCGTCCACGTCACGCGGCCGGTGCTGTTCTCGTTCGCCACGCCGATCGAGGTCCAGGTGCGCGGCTACGAGCTCGACGAGCTGCGCGAGGCGACCGACGCGGTGCGCGACGAGCTGGCGGGGATCGTCGACCTGCGCGACGTCAAGACGTCGATCCTGCCGGGCAGCCCGGAGGTCCAGATCGTCTACAACCGCGACGCGCTGGCCCGCCTCAACCTCGACATCCGCTCGGTCGCCGAGCTGGTGCGCAACAAGGTCCAGGGCTTCGAGGCCACCAAGTACAACCGCAAGGACCGCAAGATCCCCGTGCGCGTCCGGCTCAAGGACATCGACACCGCCACCGTGCGCGAGCTCGAGGACCTGGTGGTCAACCCGGGCCAGGCGCGGCCGGTGCCGCTGTCGGCGGTGGCCGAGATCACGCTCGGGCGCGGGCCCAACGAGATCCGGCGCATCGGTCAGCAGCGGGTCGGCCTGGTCACCGCCAACCTGGCGGGGTCGGGTCTCGGCAGCGCGGCGCGCGAGATCGACGAGCGGCTGGCCAAGCTCAACCTGCCGGCCGGGGTGACGACGGCGGTGACCGGTCAGAGCGAGGAGTGGGAGACCTCGTCGCGCTCGCTGTACCTGGCGCTCGGCCTGTCGATCTTCCTCGTCTACGTGATCATGGCCTCGCAGTTCGAGAGCCTGATGTACCCGATGATCATCCTGATCACGATCCCGCTGGCGCTGGTCGGCGTGGTGTGGACGCTGCTGCTGCTGAACGTGCCGGTCAGCGTCCTGGTGATCCTCGGGCTCATCTTGCTGGCGGGCATCGTCGTCAACAACGCGATCGTGCTGGTCGACTACGCCGGCCAGCTCAAGGAGCGCGGGCACAGCACCGACGACGCGCTGGCGCTGGCCGGGCAGGTGCGGCTGCGGCCGATCCTGATGACGACGCTGACCACGGTGCTCGGCCTGGTGCCGATGGCGCTCGGCCTCGGCGACGGCGCCGAGCTGCGCACGCCGATGGCGATCACGGTGATCGCGGGCCTCAGCTTCTCGACGCTGCTGACGCTGGTCGTGATCCCGACGATCTACGCCGGGGTCGACCGGATCTTCGGCGGCGGCGTGCCGGAGTCGCGCGAGGTGAAGCTGCTGCGCGAGGTGCGGGCGGTGACGCCGGAGCAGCTGGCCCCCGAGGTCGAGGTGCCGAAGTGAGCGGCTCGTCCGTCCCGGGGCCGGAGCTGCGCGACAACGGCATGGTCCACCTGTCGCTGGTGCGGCCGGTGACGATGCTGATGGCGCTGCTCAGCGCGGTGGTGATCGGCGTGGTCGCGTTCTTCGGGATCCCGCTCGAGCTGATCCCGTCGGGCTTCTCGCCGCCGTTCCTGATGATCGAGGTGCCGTACCCGAACGCGACGGCGCAGGACATCGAGGACCGGATCACGCGGCCGCTCGAGCAGTCGCTGGCGACCACGCCGGGGCTCGAGGAGATCAGCGCGACCTCGCGGGCCGACCGCGCCAGCGTGACTCTGGTGTTCGAGGGCGAGACCGACATGGACGTCGCTTACCGCGAGGTCCGCGACCGGGTCGCGCGCGCGCGGCCCGAGCTGCCGAGCGACGTGCAGCGGGTGCGGATCAACAAGCAGTCGGGCGCGGGCATCCCGGTGGCGTTCTACAGCGTGACCTGGGACGAGTCGATCGATCTGCCGCGCGACCGCGTGCAGAAGCACCTGGTCCGCGCCATCGAGCGCATCGACGGCGTCGCCCTCGTCAACCTGTGGGGCAAAGAGGATCGCGAGATCCGCATCGAGCTCAACCGGCCGCTCGCCGAGGCGGCCGGGGTCAACATCTTCACGCTGGCGCAGAAGCTGTCGCAGGCCAACTTCAACCTCGCCAGCGGCGAGATCCGCGACCCCGACGGGCGCTTCGTGGTCCGCTCGCTGGCGACCTACCAGACGGTCCAGCAGCTCGAGGACACGATCGTCGGGCAGAAGAGCCTGCGGCTCAAGGACATCGCCGACGTCGTCTACGACTACCCCGAGAGCGACCGCATCGACCGCTTCAACGGGCGGCCGTCGATGGTGCTGTTCGTGCTCAAGGAGTCGCAGGCCAACACCGTCGAGGTGTGCGACAAGATCCGCGAGGCGGTCGAGGCGGCGGTGCAGGAGCCGGGGCTGACGGGCTTCGACGTCAAGGCCTTCTTCATGCAGGGCGACGCGATCCGCTACTCGCTCAACCAGGTCACCGACTCGGGCCTGCAGGGCGGGGTGCTGGCGATCGTGGTGCTGCTGTTCTTCCTGCGCCGGGTCCGCCTGACGCTGTTGATCGCCGCCTCGATCCCGCTGTCGATCTTCCTGTCGCTGCCGGTGATGTACTTCCTCGACCAGTCGATCAACATCATCTCGCTGCTCGGCCTGATGATCTGCGTCGGTCTGGTGGTCGACAACTCGGTGGTGGTCGCGGAGAACATCGACCGCTACCGCGAGCGCGGCATGGGCCCGTACGCGGCGGCGCTGCACGGGGCCTCGGAGGTGGCGCTGCCGATCACTCTGGCGACGCTGACGACGATGATCGTGTTCGCGCCGGCGGCGCTGCTCAGCTCGGGGCCGACGCAGTTCTTCATGATCCGCATGGTCACGCCGGTGTGCGTGTCGCTGCTGGCCAGCCTGTTCGTGGCCCTGGTGCTGGTGCCGATGACCAGCGCGATGGCCCTCGGCACGCCGGACCCGCTGCGCTGGCGCGCGCTGCTGGCGGTCGACGCCTGGTGGAAGCAGTGGATGGGCCGGCTGTACACGGCCACGCTCGGGCGGCTCAACGCGTGGTACGGGGCGCTGCTGCGGGGCAGCCTGCGCCGGCGCATCGACGTGGTGATCCCGTCGCTGCTGATGCTGGTGGCCACGTGCGCGATCCCGATGCAGCACGTCAAGTTCTCGAGCGGCGAGAACATGGGCACGCGCAACTTCTGGGCCTACTACTCGATGCCCTCGGACATCACCAAGGCCGAGGCCGAGAAGTTCTTCGGCGAGGTCGAGCGGTCGATCGCCGAGGTCAAGGACGACTACCGGATCTCCGGCCAGTACATCGGCTTCGACGGCAGCTTCGCCCAGGTGCAGGTGTTCTTCGAGCCGCAGGAGCCGGGCGAGCGGCCGTTCAACGAGGTCCGCCAGGAGGTCTACGACAAGATGCCCAGCCGGCCGGGCTGGGTGAAGGAGGCCCGCTTCGGCGGGGCCGACGGCGGCCAGGACAACACCTTCATGGTCACGCTGTACGGCGACGACCACCGCTCGGTGCAGGAGGCCCGCGAGGCGCTGCAGTCGGCGCTGCAGCAGCAGCCGGGGGTGCTCGGGGTGTCGAACCGGGGCTCGGACGCGGTCCGTCGCGACGAGCTGGCGCTGGCCGTCGACCGGACGATGACCGAGCGGTTCGGCATCCCGGCGGGCAACATCGCCAGCTCGATCGCATACGCGATCCGCGGGCAGGTGCTGCCGCGGTTCCAGAGCGCCACCGAGGACCGCGAGATCGAGGTCCGGATCCGCTACCGCAAGGAGGACCGCGAGCAGCTCGGCGAGCTGCTCGAGTTCAAGGTGCCGAGCGAGAAGAAGCCGGGCACGGTGGTGCCGGTGCGGGTGCTGACCGAGATGACGGTGCAGAAGGGGGAGCAGGCGCTGATCCGCAACGACAAGCGGGTGGCGGCGCTGATCCGGCTCGAGCTGGCCGAGGACGACCGGCTGGCGGTCATGGACAAGCTGCGCCAGTTCATCGCCACCTACCGCCTGCCCGCCGGCATCAGCTTCGACGCCGACCGCGACACCCGCGAGACCGACGACCTGCGCAACGACATGGTCGGGGCGATGATCCTGTCGACCGCGTTCATCTTCCTGGTGATGGGCTTCTTGTTCGAGAGCTTCATCCTGCCGATGAGCGTGCTGCCGTCGATCCCGCTGTCGTTCATCGGCGTGTGGTGGTTCTTGATGCTCACCGGCTCGCCGATCGACGCGCTGGCGGTGATCGGGATCCTCCTGCTGCTCGGGGTGGTCGTGAACAACGGCATCGTCCTGGTCGACTTCATCAACAGCGCCCGCGCCTCGGGGCTGTCGCGCGAGGAGGCGATCGTCCAGGCCGGCATGCAGCGGTTCCGCCCGATCTTGATGACCGCGCTGACCACCGTCGGCGGCATGATCCCGCTCGCGTTCACCACCCCGAACGGCGAGGGCCTCGACTACGGCCCGTTCGGCAAGACCCTGGTCGGCGGCATGACGACCGCGACGGTGCTGACGCTGGTGGTCGTGCCGGTCGCGTACACGTACTTCGACGACCTCCGGATCGCCGCCGGCGAGTGGGCCCGCCGCGTGCTGTGGCGCCGCCGCTGAACAGTGATAGGTTTCCGGCTCGGAGAGGGTGTCTCATGAGCCAGGTTCCCAGGATCGGCGCCGGCCTCGGCGCGCTCGCGCTGGCGGTGCTGGCGGCCTGCCCGTTCCCTCGCGCGACCCAGAGGCCGATGCGTTCGAGCCAGCTGCTGGCCCACGCGGGCGAGCGCAGCGACACCGTGGCGATCCTGCTGCAGGGCCACGGCGACGCGCCGGAGGAGTTCGTGCGCCACGGGTTCGTCGCCGAGCTCGAGGCCGCGGGGGTCGACGTGATCCTGGCCGACGCGCACTCGGGCTACTACGCCGAGCAGTCGACGGAGGTGCGGCTGTGGAGCGACATCGTCGCGCCGGCGCGCGCGGCCGGCTACGCGCGCGTGTGGCTGGTGGGCATCTCGATGGGCGGGATGGGGGCGATCTGGACCGCCTCGATGCACCCGGGCGAGGTCAGCGGGGTGGTCCTGCTGGCGCCGTATCTCGGGCGCCGGCGCACGCTGCGGGCGATCGAGGAGGTCGGCGCGCCGGCCTGGCAGCCGCAAGCGGAGGCGGGGCCGTGGGACTACGAGATCTGGCGCTGGCTCAAGCAGGCCGGCGCGGCCCAAAATCCGCCGATCTTCCTCGGCTACGGCACGCAAGACGCCGACCGCGGGCGGGCGCTGCTGGGCCAGCTGCTGCCGCCCGAGCGCGTGTTCACCCGCCCGGGCGGGCACGACTGGCGGACCTGGACCGAGCTGTGGCACGTGATGGCGGCGAAGGTGCCGTGGCGCGGCGAGGACCCGCGGGCCCCGGGCGCGGGCCCGGTGCTGCGCACTGCCGACGAGCTGTGCCAGGACAAGGGCTTCGACTTCGCCTACGACCCGGCCGGGGTGCCGGTGGAGGGCAGCGGCGATCGAGGGTGCGGCTTCGGGCCGGGCACGCCGTGCGTGCCCGAGACCAGCGACGCCTTCTGCGACGGCGTCTCGATGGTCGCCTGCGAGCGCGGCAAGATGACGGCGACGAACTGCGTCCAGCACTGCCGGCAGGTCGGCGACCCCGAAGGGAACTTCCACGACTCCGGGCGCTGTGCGATCCGCAAGGACGAGGCCGCCTGCGTCTGCTGCGACCGCGACCAGCCGGGCTGCCTGCTCTGAGTGTGCTAGCGTTTGCGCTGACGACGGGCCGCGGCGCCGCAACGGTTGCGGGGATCGGGCCTGTCCTTTCAAACATGGACTTTTGGCTATGTATTTTCGGACATGGTTCTTGATGCTGGTGGGCGCGGCGCTGGCGGGCTGCGGCGACCCCTCCGAGCCGATCCTCACCGACAGCGGCGCGACCCAGACGACGACCGCCGCGCCGAGCACCGACGGCGCGAGCTCGACCGGCGGCGCGAGCACGACCGACGGGGCTGGCGGATCGCACGCGTGCGGGTCGCTGCTGGCGAACAACGACGCGGACTGCGTGTGCGACCCGGGCTACGAGCGCTGCGAGCCGGGCACGGACAACACCGACTGCTGCAAGAAGCAGGGCATGGGCGACGGGGCGTGTCCCGATCCGAACAGCACGCTCGATGGCGAGGAGTGCTTCTGCAACGACGGCTACACGTGGTGTAACCCGGACAGCCCGGACGACCTGTCGTGCTGCGTCGACCCCGACCAGACCACCGCGACGCCGACCGAGGCGACGAGCGACGCGACGAGCGAGGGGACCAGCGGCGGCGAGGCGTGCCCCGACGCGGTCGATCCGCCGCCGAGCTGCGCCGAGGACAGCGAGAGCTTCTACTGCACCAACCCGAGCTCGTGCGGGCCGCAGGGCAGCGCGCATTACGTCTGCGAGGGGGGCGTGTGGGCCCCTGACACGTCGCTCGACCAGACCTGCCAGCTCGACGGCTACGACTTCGCGTACGGCTGCGTCGACGACGGCGGCAGCATCTACGTCGAGTGCGGCTCGGGCTCGGGCGCGGCCTGTTCGGGCGAGGCCCCGAGCTGCCAGGACGCGAACACCTGGGTCGGCTGCAAGTGGGGCAAGACGAGCGAGGTCGACTGCTTCGTCGCGTGTACGGAGATCGGCGACGACATGGGGGCGACCTACGACCACGGCGCGTGCGAGGTGCAGGACGGCGAGGCGGTGTGCGCCTGCTGTGACGCGGGCGACCCCGGTTGCCCGATCTGACGCGCGCTCGCGGCCACTGGCGCGGCCCGGGCGGCAGGACGTACTCTCGAACGCGTCATGCCGCGCGCCCCCGTGCCCTCGTATTACTTCGCCCTCGTGGTGGTCCGCCGCGGCGACCGGTTCCTGGTCGTCCGCGAGGTCAAGCACGGGCAGCTTTGGTACCTGCCCGCCGGGCGCGTCGAGCAGGGCGAGTCGCTGTTCGAGGGGGCGCAGCGCGAGGTGCTCGAGGAGACGGGGATCCCCGTCGAGCTGACCGGCGTGCTGCGCGTCGAGCACACGGCCCACGCCGAGATGACGCGAGTGCGCGTGTTTTTTACAGCGGAGCCGACCGACGACCGGCCGCCGAAGTCGACCGCCGACGAGCACTCGCTCGAGGCCCGCTGGGTGACCCTGGCCGAGCTGCGCGCGCTGCCGCTGCGCGGCGAGGAGGTCGAGGAGCTGTTCGTCGCGGTCGAGCGCGGGCTGCCGGTCCACCCGCTGTCGGTGATCACGCCCGAGGGCGCGCCCTGGCGGTGAGCCGAGCGCGGTCCGATCGGCGCGGCCGCGAGCTGTGATACGAGCGAAGGTCGATGCGGGCGAGCCTCTTCGCGGTGGCGCTGTTCGGCTGTCGGGTGCAATCGTCGGCCCAGGCGACGCCGACGACCCCGCCCGCGCCGCGGACCATGGGCGAACAGTGCCGCTCGCAGGGCTTCGACTTCGCCTTCGACGACCGCGACCTCGGCGAGGAGAACGTGCTGATGCGATGCGGCAAGGGTCCCGGGACGCCGTGCGAGCGACAGCAGCGCCACTGCGCGGGCCGGATACTCGTGCGCTGTGATGCCGGCAGGCTGGCCGACCTCGACTGCAGCGAGTGGTGTCGGCACAGCAGTGCCGTCATGAGCCTCGACGTGGACGGCACCTGCGGCGAGCGCGACGGCACGGCCGAATGTGTATGCTGTGCCGCCGGTGAGCCGCCTTGTCCAAGCGAGCCGACGCCAATTCGCAGCGTACCGATGTCGCCGCCGATGGAGTGATGCTCAGCGCCGGCGGCGGCGCCACAGCAGCGCCAGGACCACCACGACGCTGGCCTGGCAGACATGTCCGAACAGCCAGCCGCCGCGGGCGTAGATCGTCGGCGCCGAGGCGGTGTCGCGGCCGAGCTCGAGCTGGACCACCAGGTGCTCGGGCGGCACCGGGGCGTCGACGCTGACGGCGCGCAGGTCGGTGGAGGCGACCACGCGACCGGCGCGATCGACCAGCGAGCTCGGGCCGGAGTTGACGGCGCGGAGCACGGGGATCCGGTGCTCCACCGCGCGGAGCTGGGCCAGCGCGAGGTGTTGCCACGGCTCGGCGGTCGCGCCGAACCACGTGTCGTTGGTGAGGTTGACGAACGCCTCGATGCCGCCGGGCTGGGCCGCGACGGCGCGGGCGAACGCGGGCAGCACGTCCTCGTAACAGACCAGAGGGCCGAACGCGATCGGCGGCGCCTCGCTGCCGGCCGGACCTGGCCGAACGAGCAGGCGACCCGGGCCCGCGCCGCGGAAGTTGTGGGCCATGCCGGGCACCAGGCCCTTGGCCCACTCGGGGTCGACCAGCGGAATTTCTTCGCCCAGCGGGACCAGGTAGATCTTGTCGTAGCGGCCCACCACCTGGCCGTCGGCGGCCATGTTGATCACCGAGTTGTAGCCGTACAGGTCGCTGTCGGCGGCGGTGCCGGCCCCGAACAGCGTCGGCAGCGAGTGGCGGCGGAGCACGCGGTCGTCGTCGCTGAAGTCGCGCTCGAACGGGCGGTTCAGCGACCACGGGAACATGTTCTCGGGCCACACCACGAGCTCGGCGCCCTCGGCCTCGGCGCGGGCCGACGGCTCGCGCAGGCGCTCGAGCTTGGCCGGGCGGTCGAACCACAGCAGCGGGATGTTGGGCTGGACCAGGCCGACCGCGACGGTGCGGACCGTCTCGCCGGCGAGCGACGCGATTCGCCAGCCGCCGAGCGCGAAGCTGGCGAGCGGGAGCGCGAGGGCCAGGGCCGCGAGGCGCAGCCGCCCCGGGCCGCGCGCGCGCCAGGCCTCGCCGAGCAGCACGCCGCACAGCAGCATCGGCACCTCGACCAGCTGGGCCCCGCCGAGCTCGGCCGCCTGGATCCACTCGGGCCGGGCCGCCAGGCCCATCGCCAGCGAGAACGGGAACAGCATCGGCCACGACCACCACAGCCCGGACAGGACCATCGGCATGACCCACAGGACATGTCTCGAAGGACCTGTCCAGGCGGACGCCATGGCCGTCCACGCGGCCAGCGGCGCGGCGGTCCAGGCCGCGAACACCACGAACAGCGGGACGCACAGCCACAGATCGAGCTCGCCGAAGGTGTGGAGGAGATCGACGATCCAGGGGTAGCCGATCGCGCCCATCACCAGGCCGGCGACGAGGCCGAGGCGCAGGGCCGCGCGCCAGCGGGGGGTCTCGCGGGCGGCGACCCACAGCGGCGCGACCGCGAGCCAGCCCAGCGCGGGTGCGCCGTGCGGCAGGAACGAGGCGGCCAGGAGGGCGCCGGTGCCGGCGGCGGCCAGGAGGCGGAGCGTCGGCGCGCGGTCGGAGGGCACGCGCGAGAGTATTCCGCGCGCGGTCGTCCCCGCAACCTGCGCTTGACTCGCCGGGCCCGGCCGATAGCCTCATCGCCCACCATCGGAGGCGCCATGCCCAAGCTCAATGCCATCCTCGCGGTCGAGAAGGGCCGCCGGACCGAGCTCCACACGCTCATCACCAGCCTTCACAAGTCGACGCAGCAGCCGTCGCTGATGACGGGCCACCACAAGAAATTCACGCCGCGGCGCGAGGACGGCGAGACCTTCCCGGACGACTCGCAGGTGGTGCAGCTGACCTACGAGTCGGCGATCAAGGACATCACGGGGGCGCTGGTGTCGCTGCTCGACACCGTGGCCACCAAGGACTGGTCGAACTGCCAGGCGCGGGCCGACGTGGTGGTCGACGGCAAGGTGTTCCTGCCGCAGGTGCCGGTGACCTACCTGCTGTTCCTCGAGAAGGAGCTGCACGACCTGCAGACCTTCATCGAGAAGATGGTCGAGCTCGACCCGGCCGAGCGCTGGTCGTACGACGCCGGCACGGGGCTGCACCAGAGCGACCCGGTGCAGACGCAGAAGACCAAGAAGGAGCAGCGGCCGATCGTGCTCTACCACGCGACCGAGCACCACCCGGCGCAGACGCAGCTCATCACCGAGGACGTGGTCGTCGGCCACTGGACCACGACCAAGCGCAGCGGCGCGATCCCCCGCCCGCGCAAGAAGGCGCTGCTCGAGCGCATCACCAAGTTAGGCGAAGCGGTCAAGTTCGCCCGCGAGCGCGCCAACACGATCGAGGCCACCGAGGTCGGCGCGGGCCGGCGGATCCTCGACTTCATCTTCGAAGGGGCCCAGGCCGAGGGCCCGGTGACCAAGTAGGGCCAGGCGCCCGCACGACCTCGCAGCCGCGAAGGAGGCCATGAATTCCCGACAGGGAGACAAGCTCAAGCTGGAGTTCAATCTCAGCAGCCAACCACGCGAGCCATGAAGGTTCGAGTCCTTCCCCCGACATCGCACGCGCGTCGGGGTGGCGAAACGGTAGACGCACCTTCACCTGGCGGTGAGGGCGGTTCGCAGGGCTTCAAGCTCATCTTCTCTCCCAAACTCAAGACAGGTCGGACGGAGCTCTCTCGACGCCCAGCCACACCCCGATCCGAGATGCCGGTTAGATTCCGGCCTGGCACGCCAATCGTATGTGCCGGTGGTCCAACGTCAAGACGCGGGTCTTCAGATCTAAGGGCTGGAAAAGGCCGTGAGCCTCGAATTCCGACCCCGCGGACGCAAGTGCCGATGGCACCCAGGTCCGCGGACCCCAGGGGCTCCAGGGTAGGCTACACTCTGGAGCTCCGCCTATTTGGTCAGCATGAACTTTTGGCCAGGTGAGGGGGGGCGCGGCGGTGGAGGTCTGCGCGGCCTGGCGCGATGGGATGAGCGCGGACGTGAGTCGGGGCGCGGCTTCATCGTGACGGTGCGTGACGGTGTGGTTGATCCGTCGCAGCGCACGGGCGATCGTCGGCGTTGCGGCGCCCTTGGCGATCGTTGTATGGTCCGGCTCGCGTGTCTGCTGCGTCCCCCCGCTCAGTGATTCGCCCGCGCGTGCTGCCGCGTGCGCGTAAAGTGCAAAAGGTCCCGTTCGTCGAGCTGTACGCCGGCCGCCTGCAGGGCGTCGTCTCGAGCGGCTCGGACGAGGAGCGGGTGTACGTCTCGTACTTCGAGGCGGGCACGGGCAACTTCTATTGTAGTACGAACAACAACCGCCCCTGCGGCGGCCTGCGCGGCTCGCCGTGCAAGCACTTGATCGAGCTGATCAACGAGGGCGTGCTGCAGTACGGGCCGGCGCGGGTGATCGCGTACCTCGGGCTGCAGCAGGCCGAGCCCGACAAGGTGAAGACCGGCGCCGAGTTGGTCCGCTTCATCAAGGGCGGGCCGCACAAGGTCGAGGCGGGCATGGTGTTCAGCCGCTTCCTCACCTATCTGCAATACGTCAGCGTGGCGCCGACCGGCGTGCCGCTGCCCGACATGGCCTGGTTCGTGCGCTGATGCCTTTGACGGATCTGAAGAGTGTCCCCGAGCCGGTCGTGCAGACCGCCGAGCTGATCGGGCACCTCGACGAGGTGTTCGAGTCCGGGTTCGGGCGGCTGTCGAGCGCCAACCTGCAGACCCTGGCGTCGCTGGCGGCGAGCTTCGCCGGCACGCCGCTGGCCGAACCGCTCGACGCGGCGATCGCCGGGCTCGGGCGCTCCGAGTTCGTCGACCGTCACTTCGCAGTGATCGCGGGGGCGCGGGCGGCCGCGCACGGGGCGATGCACGACGCCCTGGTGGCCCAGGCGAGCGCGGCGCTGGGACGGCCGCGGGCCGAGCTCGAGGCGCTGGCGAACACGCCGGGGCAGGCCGCGCCGCCGCGGGCGGCGGTGCTGCTCGAGAGCGTGCGGCAGTGGTTGATGGAGCTGGCGATCGCCGGCTTCGCCAACCTCGAGGTCGGGGCGCTGCTGCCGTTCCAGGCCACGCTCGACGCGATCATGGCCGAGCCGGCGCTGGTGCGGCACGCGGCGCTGCTCAGCGGCTTCCTCGACGAGCTGCTCACCGTGTTTCCCGCGCACGGCAAGCCCGAGGTGCCGCGGCTGCGGTGGGTCGATCTGTGGACGCGCTCGATGGTGCTGTCGCTGGCCCCGCCGGCGCCGGCGGCCACGCGCGAGGTCAAGGGCGAGCTGCGGGTGTTCGCCACCGACCTGCGGCAGCACGACCACGTGGTCTCTCTGGTGGCCTTCGGCGCGCTGCACGAGGCGGGCAAGCCGGCGCGGGTGGTGCGTACCAGCGTGTCGGCGTTCAAGGTCGACGTGCTGCAGGGCGACGATCTGGCGGGGCTGCTCAACGAGGTCGGCGGCAAGCTGCTCGAGGCGATCGCCGGCGGGCAGGGATTGAAGATCTCCGGCATGTTGTTGCACGCGACGGGCGACCTCGTGTGGCAAGAGGCGCGCGCGGAGGTGCTGCCGGCCAAGTTGAAGCTGGCCGAAGAGGCAGCCGCGGTGCTGACCTCGCCGACAGCGCTGCGGCCGAGCGCGCGGCCCGAGGATCGCCACCCTGCCGTCGTCGAGGAGCTGGTGTGGCTGCCGGGCGATGGTTACGCGGCGGTCGGCAAGGAGGCGCGCGAGCTGTCTCTCGGCGGGCAGCCGTTCCCGGTGGCGTTCGAGCGCTGGCCGAGCAGCGACGACCTGGTAGCTGCGGATATCGCGGGCAGCAAGGGCCTGGTGGCGCTGTTGCGGTTCGACGGCGGGCGCTGGTCGCTGCAGCCGGTGATGATCGACAAGGGCAAGCCGGTGCCGCGGATGGTCGGCACCGGCCTGCAGGCGGGCCGCGGCAAGGCCAAGGGCGGCAACCTCGCGACCCTCAAGGAGCGCGCCGGCAAGCTGCTGCGCAAGAAGAGCTGACCATGAGCGCTGCCGATCCCGAGCTGATGCAGCGGGCCCGTCAGGGGCTCTACTGGCGGTTGATGTCGGCCCTGTTCGAGCAGGGCGACGCGGCGCCGAACCTCGAGTCGCTGGCGCGCGAGCTGGCGAACACGACCGACCTGCCGGTCGAGCTGCTCGACCCGAAGGTGACCGTCGACGTGCTCGTGCACCGCTTCCCCAAGCTGAAGCCCGAGTTCTCGCGGCCCTTGCCCGGGTTCGAGCCGCCGGCGCTGGACGGTGAGGCGCCGCAGCCGTCGGAGAGCCCGACCGATCTGAAGAGCACGGTGCAGCGGGCGCTGGTCGTGTCAAAACTGCTGCTCAACGCGTTCGGGCCCAACACGCAGGGCTCGGTGACCGCGCAGCAGTACGGCGCGTGGGCCCGCGACGTCGAGTGGCTCGAGGGCGCGCTGGGGCTGCCGCCGGGGTCGTTGCGGCAGAGCGGCAATGCGCAGAGCTCGGGGCCGCCGTCGGGCGGGGGCGGCGAGGCGACGCGGCCGCCGATCGGCGACGACGAGCTCAAGGCCGGCCTGGCGACGCTCGAGGCCGACATGATCCACCGCATGGATCTGCGCGAGGTCCTGAAGGACCCGGTGCTGAGCGAGCGGCTGACGCCGTCGATGGCGCTGCTCGAGCAGATCCTGTGGGACAAGGGCAACCTCAGCGGGCCGGCGCTGCAGAACGCCAAGAAGCTGATCGCCCGCTACGTCGACGAATTGTCGAAGGTGCTGAAGCTGCAGATGCGCCAGGTGACGTCGCGGGTGCACGACAACCGGGTGCCGCCGCGGCGGATCTTCCGCAACCTCGACATGAAGCGGACGATCTGGAAGAACCTGACCAACTGGGACCCGAACGAGCGCCGGCTGTACGTCGACCGCCTGTTCTACCGCCGCACCGGCAAGAAGAGCCTGCCGACCAAGCTCATCATCATCGTCGACCAGTCGGGCTCGATGACGTCGGCGATGGTGCAGACGACGATCCTGGCGTCGATCTTCGCCGCGCTGCCGAAGGTGATCGTCCACCTGTTCGCGTTCGACACCCGCGTCATCGACCTGACGCCGTACGTGCACGACCCGGTCGAGACCCTGCTGCGCACCAAGCTCGGCGGCGGCAACGACATGCGGCTGGCGCTCGACCTGGCGGCGCCGTGCATCGACTCGCCGCAGAACACCGCGGTGGTCGTGATCTCCGATTTCTATGACTGGAGCGACTTCTTCTCGGTGCTGCGCCAGTGGAAGGAGTCGGGCTGCCACCTCATCCCGGTCGGGTCGCTGCACACGACCGGGTACTTCGCGGTCAACCCGGAGTACGCGGCGAAGTTCAAGGAGATCGGCGCGCCGATCCTCAGCGGCAGCCCCAAGAAGCTGATCGAGCAGATCAAAAAGGTGATGTAATCGCCATGGCCAAGAAGATCGCGACCCCCGCTACGACTGATTCCGTGCCTGCGCCCGCGCCGGCGACCAGCGAGACCAAGCTGCGCATGCCGGCCGAGGAGAAGTACGCGGCCGAGCTGGCGTACCTGGCCGGCGTCGACAAGGACCCGCGGCCGTTCTTGTGGCGCCTGTCGCCGCGGATGATCCGCACGTTCATCCTCGGGGCTGGCCCCGGGGACAGCTTCGACCGACCGATCGCGCAGAAGTTCTTCGGCGACGCGTCGCTGGTCGAGCGGGCGATCGTGACGCTGGCGTCGGACCGCGGCCTGCTCCTCATCGGCGACCCGGGCACCGGCAAGAGCTGGCTGGCGGAGCTGCTGGCGGCGGCGACCTCGGGCAACTCGACGCACGTGGTCCAGGGCACCGCGGGCACCACCGAGGACCACATCAAGTACTCGTGGAACGTGGCGATGGTGATCGCCAGCGGGCAGTCGCGCGAGTCGATGATCCCGTCGCCGATCATGACCGCGATGCAGCGCGGCGAGACGGGCCGGTTCGAGGAGCTGACCCGCTGCGGCTCCGACGTGCAGGACGCGCTGATCTCGATCCTGTCGGAGAAGTACATCACCATCCCCGAGCTGCGCGGCGACGAGGGCGTGGTCTACGCCAAGCCGGGCTTCAACATGATCGCCACCGCCAACAGCCGCGACCGCGGGGTCAACGAGCTGTCGACGGCGCTCAAGCGGCGCTTCAACTTCGTGACGATCCCGATCGTCACCAACAAGAAGTCGGAGAAGGAGATCGTGCTGTTCCGGACGCGCGAGCTGATGGCGCGCCACACGATCGACGTCGACGTGCCGCCGACGATGCTCGACATCCTGCTGCAGACGTTCGCCGACCTGCGCGAGGCGACCGCGAACACGACGTCGGAGGACCAGCGGCTCGAGTCGTCGCTGTCGACCGCCGAGCAGATCGGCGTGCTCGAGGACGCGCTGCTCCACAGCAACTTCTTCGGCGACAAGGCGCTGCAGCCGGGCACTCTGGCGCGCTCGCTGGTCGGCACGCTGGTCCGCCGCGTGCCCGAGGACGTGTCGATCCTCAACAAGTTCTGGCACGCGCCCGCGGCCGAGACCGACGGGGTCAAGAAGCGCAAGAAGGGCGAGGAGGCGGCCGTCGCGGCGCCCGCGAAGGGCGAGAAGTCGCCCGAGTGGCAGGCGTTCGTCGCCGGCGGCAAGCAGGCGCTGTCGTCGTTCAAGTAGGCGGTGCCCAGGTGAACTCGATCCTCGACCCAGCCCTCCTCGACCCGGCGCTGCAGGCCCTGCGCACCCAGCTCGAAGCGGCGGCGGCGGCGTTCGCCGGCGACTCGGCCCACCTCGGGGCGCTGCTGCGCGCGATGCTCGAGGACGTCCAGCGCGCCACCGCGGAGCCGGTCGAGGTGTTCCCGGTCAAGCACCACTCGCCGGCGTCGGCGCTGCACATGCTGCGCCGGCTGCGAGCGCGCGCGCCGAAGGTGATCTACATGGAGGGCTGCGAGGACCTCAACGCCTCGCTCGCCGGCCTGCACCACTGCCGCTTCCCGGTCGCGCTGCAGGCGTTCGCCCCCGAGGCGCCGGCGTTCCCGGCCGACTGGACGCCGCTCAACGTGGTGCTGCCATTGACGGAGTTCTCGGCGGAGTACCAGGCGATCGCGTACTGCCTGCAGAACCCGGGCACGAAGCTGGTGTTCGTCGATCGCTCGGTCGACCACGTGTTCCAGTGGATGCCGAAGGGCGGCCCGCCGCCGGGCGAGGACAGCGGCGAGGCCGACGACGGCGGCGAGGAAACGGAGCCGGCCGAGACGGCCGGCGAGGGCGAAGGCGAGGGCGCGTCGACGGGCAACACCGGCAACCTGCACGGCGGCGCGGTGGGCCTGCAGATCGGCGACATGCAGCCGACCTTCGGCGACTTCCTCGACGTGCTGCTGCGCAACGCCAAGGTGCGGCACTACAGCGAGTGGTGGACGCAGTACGTCGAGGGGCCGACGCTGGCCTGCGACTACGGGACGTATCGCCAGGTGTTCTTCCTGATCGGCTCGCTGCTGCGACGGATCGGGATCACGGAGAAAGACCGCGTCGCCGACTGCGAGCGCGAGCGCTACATGTGGACGCGGATCCGCGAGCACATGAAGGCGCACAAGATCGACCCGCGCGAGGCGATGTACGTGTGCGGGGCGATCCACGCGGTCTCGCCGATCGCCGAGTTCGGCTCGAAAGGCGCGACCTGGACGGTGCCGGCGAAGACGCCGACGCAGTGGTTCTACGGCGTGGTGCCATCGAGCTACGCGGCGATCGAGCGCCAGTTCACGCTGCCGGCCGGCGAGATCTCGATCGCGCAGTCGATGTGGGACAAGGGGCTGCAGGCGCTCGAGCTCAAGCCTTTCAAAATCGAGGCCGAGAAGAAGGCGGAGGGCGAGGGCAAGCCGACGGTGCGCAAGAAGGCCGCTCCGGCTGCGAGCGCTCCGGCGGCGCCGGTGGAAGTTCCGCCGGCGGTGAGCGGGGCGGGGCTGCGCGAGTTCTTGACCCGCCCGCCGACCTTCGTCACCGCCGACGACGAGCAGCTGATGCGCTGGTGCATCGAGATCGTCCGCCTGGCGCGCAAGCACGGCTACAACGCGTCGACGGCCGACACGATTGCGATCCTTCACACCTCGACGCTGCTGGCGCGGCTGCGCGACCGGCCGCACCCGTCGCCGTACGACTTCCAGGACGCCGCGGTGACGTGCCTCGAGAAGGATCGCGTGCCCGGCCGCCGCGACGTGCGGCGGCTGTGCCAAATCTTGCTCGGCGGCGATCGCCTCGGCCGCGTCGGCTACGAATCACTGCCGCCCCTGGCGCAGGACGTCTACGACCGCCTGGCGGTGCTCGGCATCAACCTCAAGTCGAGCCGCATCGAGCGTGCCTTGCTCGACATCCAGGGTCGACCGGAGTTACTCCCGGCGTCCGACTTGCTGTGGCGGCTGCGCTACCTCGGCGCGGGCGTGCGGCCGATCATGGGCGAGCGCACTCTCGGTCACAAGCCGAAGCAGGAGTCGTGGGACATCGAGATCGGCAAGCACCAGGGCTCGCTGATCCAGCTCGGCTACGAGGGGCTGACGATCGAGCAGGTGCTCGAGAAGCGGCTCAAGGCCAAGGCGTTCGAGGCGACGTCGCGGGCCGCGAAGGCGCTCGAGGCAGCCGAGGACAGCGTGCTGTACCTGCGCAGCGGGCGACTGACGCGCGAGCTGGGGCTGCGCGCGACGGAGCTGCTGCGTGCGGAGCTCGGTGGCAACGACGCGCCGGAGATCTTCCAGCGCGTGCGCGGCCTGGTCCACTACTACCGCACTCTGGGAATGCCGGATTGGATCAAGGACTTCGTGTCCACCGGCTATCGCCACTACGCGACGCTGCTGCCGACTGCGTTCACCGATCGCGGCACTGCGCCGCGTCAGCTGGCGGCGATGCTGGCGTTCATCTTCACGCAGGAGGCGCTGGCGTTCTCGATGGGCTGCGAGCGCAGCCAGCTGCTGATCGCGGTGGCGCAGGCGGAGCCCGAGGACCCGCCGAAGATCGCGCTGCGCTGGGCGGCGCAGTGGATCCTCGGCCAGCGCAGCGAGGACGAGATCCGCGCCGACTTCCAGCACCTGCTGAGCAGCTCGATGCTGCTGCCGGCCTTCCCCGAGTACATGGCGGGCTTCCTGCTCGCGCTCGAGTTCACCCCGCGGATCTCCCGGCTCGCGGTCGAGTTCCTCAGCCGCGCGTTCGCGGCCCTGCCCGACGAGGTGCTGGTGCCGTGGCTGCCCAAGCTGGTGGTGACGCTGCGCCCGCTCGGGCCGGGGGTGATGCAGACGCTGGTCAAGGAGGCGGGCCTGGCGTTCCCGCGCGACCTGGCCAAGTTGCCGGCGTGGGAATTTTCGTGGGACCGCAGCGTACCGGTGGCGCCTCCACCTGCCCCGAAGGCCAGGAGCGAGGCGAAGCCGACCGCGAAGGCGACCGTCGCGGCGCCGGCCGTCGAGCGCTCTCCGGCCGAGCTGGCGGTGGCGACGCTGCTGCGCGCCGAGCCGGCCACGCTCGACGCGCTCGCGGGGCTGCTCGGGGTGCCGACGACATGGGCCGCGCTGGCGCCGGCCGGCGAGGCGAGCGCGGCGACGAGCGAGGCCGAGGCGGTGGCGAGTGAGTCGCTCGAGGTCGCGGAGGCGAGCGTCGCCGACACGCCGCTGGCGCAGCTGCTGGCCGCCCACCCGGAGGCGCTTCAGGCCCTCGCGGCGCGCTTGCAGGCGCTCGCGTGAGCCCGGCTGTCGGTCCTGGCCGGCGCTTGCGGGCGCTCGCCCGGGCGTGCCACGCTCGCGCGGTGCGCTGTCTCGTCGCGTGGCTGATGCTCGGTTCGTTCGCCGGATGTGCTGGCTCGAAGGACATGTCGCAAGGTGCAGCTCCGGCGAACGCGGAGCGGCCGGAGCCATCGGCCGCGGAGGTGAGCGACGCATCGGCGCCGGATGAGCACGCGAGCAGGGAGCCGACAGGGAGACCCGATCCGTCAGCGCCGGCGGGCGCGGACGCGAGTGCAGGCGCCTCGGGGCAGCCCGACGCAGCCACGCCGGAGGTCGGGCCAGTCGCGTCGGCGCAGGCCGTCGCTCCGCCCGCGAAGGTCCCGCCCGCGCAGCTGCTCGGGCGCAAGCAGGCGGCGATCGAGGCGCAGCTCGGGCCGCTGCAATTGGCAGACGGATGGGCCCGCCCCGCCGACGGCGCGCTGGCGCTGCAGTTCCGCGGCGGGCGCTGCGTCGGTCTTCGCGGACATGTTCCGGAGGACATGGACTGCGCCGCGGTGGCGGCCTGGCTCGGCTTCGAGGCGGCGACCTTCCCGCTGCGCCGCTCCGACCGCTGCGAGTGGCCGGGGATCAGCCTCAAGCACCGCCTCGCCGACGGCGTAACCGGCAGCTACGTCCCCGCCACCCGCGAGTACGCGCTCACCCTTCAGCGATGACGGCGAGGAGGTCGAGCGTGGGGCACGGACGAGCCGCCGTGCGAGGATGATCTTTTAAAGATGACCTGAAGGACAGGTGCTGTTGAGCCGCGGCGAGAGTTCGGCGAGAAAGCTGTCCTCGCGGACAGGTCGGCCGCGACGGTCGCGCCGGGCGCCCCGAGCGCGTGGAGAGCTCCCCATTCTCGGTCTGCGCTGCGGGTTTCTCCCGGGTCTGCGGCGACTCGTGCGGCGATTGCGCGAAGTCGCACCCCGTTCCTTGCGCGTTCGCGGCGGTCGCCTTGCCAAGGCCAACCCGGTGTGGTCTCGTCAGCGCGGATGCGCCTGACGGGCCTCGCGGCGAGCTGTCTCTTCGGACATCTCGTCGCGGCGTCGGGCTGCGGCGGCGACCCGCGCGGGCCGGCCGAGCGGGCCGAGCCGCCGGTCGAGCCGGTGCTGCACGCGGGCGACTTCGCCGACCCGCAGGGCGGCCAGCGCTTCGACGGGGACGTGCGGTTCGCCGGCGGGGCGACGATCGGCGCGCGGCAGGTGACGCCGGCCGACCCGCGCCCGGGCGAGGCGATCAAGGTGCGCTTCGCGGCCACGGGCATCGGCGCCGGCGCGCGCCTGCGGGTCGGCCTGCGGGCGCCGCAGATCGCAGGGCTGCAGGAGGCGCGCGGCCAGACGAGCGTACCGCGCGGCCCGGTCGACGATCCGCGCGACCGCTTCGTCGAGCTCGCGGGGCCCGTCGAAGACGCGGAGGTCGAGCTGACGCTGGCGTCGCCGTGGCACGCCAGCCACGCGGTGATCGTGGCGGAGCTGGTCGGCGACGTGGCGGTCGCGGGGCCGCGGCGGGCCGACGGCGTGGCGATCCTCGCGGCAGTGCGGGTGGCCGGCGGGCCGATGCAGGTCACTGCGCCGCGGGCGAACAGCATCACGGTCGACGGCGTGCTCGACGAGGCGACGTGGAGCGGCCAGACCGGCGTGCCGTTGACGCTGTCGCTCGACGGCGAGCCCGACCCGACGGCGACGACGAGGGGGCAGATGACGCCGTTCGGGTCGCTGTCGCCGGGGCTCGGCACGCGGGTCGCGTTCGCCTGGGACGACGCCTTTCTCTACGCCGCCGCCGACGTGCCCGACGACGACCTGTGGACCGAGTACACCCAGCAGGACGACCCGCTGTACAAGCAGGAGGCGTTCGAGCTGTTCGTCGCGGCGACCAATGAAGGGCGACGCTACCTCGAGTATCAGGTGTCGGCGCGCGGGGTCACCTTTGACGCTCGCTTCCCGCGCTATCGCACCGGCGACGAGGCCTGGGACTCGCGCTGGCGCACGGCGGTGCAGGCGGACGGCACCATCGACGGCCCGCGCGACCGCGACCGCGGCTTCGTCGTCGAGGTGGCGATCCCGTGGGACGAGCTGTGCGCCGAGACCGAGCTGGCCTGCCCGCCGCGCGCGGGAATGCAGCTGCGGGTCAACGCGTTCCGCCTCGAGCGGGTCGGGCGCAAGCGGGCCGTCGGCCTGTCGCTGAGCCCGACCCGCGCGCCCGACTTCCACGCCTGGGACAACGCGGCGGTGCTGCGGCTCGAGTGAGGGGACGATGCTGAACTTGAAGACATGTGCGTTCGGACTTGTCCTCTCGAGCATGTTCGTACAGACAGGTTGTGCCGGTGGGCAAGGCGGGGGCGGCAGCGCTGGTGGTGGTGGCGGGGCCGGCGGCGTCCTGGCCGACGGCGCGACCACGGCCCCCCGGGTGCGCGGGATCTCCATCGCGGTCGAGGACGTGCGGCTGTCGAGCGCCGGGGTCCCGCGCTACGGCACGCCGGTCCAGCAGACGCTGAACGCCGCCGAGGCGGCGCTGGTGGAGGCGATGAACGGCGCCGGCCTGCGCCACGACGCCGGGCTGTCGCGAGCGGCGCGCGAGCTGGCCCGCACCGCGCCCGACCGCACCAACGTGCCGGGGGCGCTGATCACCGGCATCACCTCGTGGGTCGGGCTGTACGACCCGCCGCCGCGGCTGGCGATCTCCGAGCTGCCGCGCGACGGGGCGCCGTGCGGCGAGCAGGTCGGCGCGAGCTGCCGCGAGGCGATCGCTATGCTGGCGAAGGCGGCGCGCGAGTCGGTGCGGCAGCTGACGCGCGGAGGGGTGTACTTCGGGGCCGGGGTGTCGACGCTGCCGGACGGGACGATGCGCCTGGTGGTGGCGCTGACCGAGCGCGGGGCGGCGATCGAGCCGATGGCCAAGGCGCTGCCGGCCAACGGGCGCGCGGAGATCCGCGGGCGCCTGCTCGGCAAGCGGCAGAACCCGTCGTTCGAGGTGTTCGACCCGCAGGGCCGGTGGACGCCGATCCCCGCCAAGATCTCGCGCGGCGAGTTCGTCGGTCAGTTCTCGTGCGAGCACGGGCGCGGGGCCTATCAGATCGAGGTCCTGGCCGAAGGGACATACGGGCCGGAGGTCGTCGCCAACTTCCCGCTGTACTGCGGCGAGGACCCGCCGGGCGCGCTGCGCATCGAGGTCGAGCGGATGGACGCGAGCGTCGACGCGGCCGAGATCGCCCGCGCCAACTTCGCGGCGCTCAACGACACGCGCGCGCGCCAGGGGCTGCCGCTGCTGCAGTGGGACAACCAGGCGGCGGCGATCTCCCAGGCGCACAGCGAGGACATGCTGCGCAGCGGGTTCGTCGGCCACACCTCGCCGTCGACCGGCGACGTCGACGACCGCTTCAATCGCGCCGGCGTGAAGTCGGCGGTGGTGCGCGAGAACGTGGCCCGCGGCTACGGGCCGTGGGCGATCCACCAGGGGCTGATGCAGAGCCCCGGGCACCGCGTGAACATCCTCGCCACCGACGTGACCCACGTCGGCATCGGCGTGGTCATCGCCCCGCCCGAGACCGAGGCCAAGGACGCGCCGCGACCGATCTTGCTGACGCAGAACTACTACTCGAAGGTCGGCGCCGACGCGCCGACGTCCGACATGCCGAAGGCCCTGCGCGACCGCGTCGACGCCCTGCGCAAACAGAAGGGCCTGGCCGCGATCGGCTGGCACCGCGGGCTGTCGGAGGCGGCGCAGGTGTTCGCCGACGGCATCGCCACCGGCGACGAGGGCCGCGCGACCAAGCAATACGACGCGCTGCTCGAGAAGCACCGGTTCGCCCGCGTCGAGACCCACCGCGTGCTGGCGCCGAGCTTCGCCTCGCTCGACGGCGTCCAGCTGTGGTCGGAGGCGGTCGCGGGCGCGGTCGGGGTCGGGATCGCCAAGGTCGCCAAGGGCAAGGACGTGGGCTCGCTGGTCGTCATCATCGCCGTGGGAGCGGCGCGCTGAGTGCTGCTGCGGTTCTTCATCTACGGGGTGATCGGCTGGGCGGCGGAGATCGTATGGACCGCCGCGTACGAGCTCGTCACCGGCACCCGCAAGGATCCGCTCGACCCACGCGTGCGCGTCAGGATGACGCCGCCCGAGCGGTGGAAGCTGGCGGGGCACACCTATCTGTGGATGTTCCCGCTGTACGGAATGGGCGGTCTGGCCTTCGAGCCATGTCATGAGTGGATTCGCCACTGGCCATGGCCGATCCGCGGCGCGCTGTGGGCCGCGGGTATCTTCGCCGTCGAGTACGCGTTCGGCCGTCTGCTGCGCGCCGTGTCGGGCCGCTGTCCGTGGGACTACAGCTACGCGCGCTGGCACGTCCACGGGCTGGTGCGGCTCGATTATGCGCCGGTGTGGTTCGCGTTCGGGCTGTTCCTCGAGCGGCTCCACGACGCGCTGCTCCGCCTCCGCGCCTGAGTCGTCGCCGAAGAACATCGCTCAGGGCCGGCGGCGGCGCCGCCGATTGACCCGCGTGGCGGGCCGCGGCATGCTGATCCCGTGAGCCTCGCCCTCGCGCCCCGAATCGATGCCGCCTTCGCCGGTGGTTATCGCTATTACGGCGCGCGGGCGTAGCACCTCGTCGCGCCACGAGGGGCCGCCCGCGGAGGGCAGGCCCCTTTGTCGTGCGGATCGGCCTGCCGCGGGAGTCCCCCCAAACCCCAGCAGGTCAGCATGTTCCACGTCCAGCTCGATCCCGAACACCCCGGCTTCCACGACCGCTCGTACCGCGCCCGGCGCGACGACATCGCCCGGATCGCCGACCGCTACGCGGGCGACGGCGCCATCCCCGACGCGCCGTACACCGCCGCCGAGCACGCGGTGTGGCGGACCGTGACGACCGCCCTGGCGCCGCTGCACCGCCGCTTCGCCGCCCGCGAGGTGCAGGCGATGTTGGGGCGGTTCCCGCTGCCGACCGGGCACATCCCGCAGCTCGCCGGGGTGTCGTCGCGCCTGCGCGCGGCCTCGGGGATCCGTCTGCGCCCGGTGGCGGGGCTGATCGCGGCCCGCGAATTCCTGGCGGCGCTGGCGGCCGACACGTTCCTTTCGACGCAGTACATCCGCCACGCCAGCCGCCCGTGGTACACGCCCGAGCCCGACGTGATCCACGAGTTGGTCGGCCACGCGGCGACGCTCGCCGACCCACGCGTGGCCGCGCTGAACCGCCGCTTCGGCCGCGCGGCCCTCCGCGCCAGCGAGGCGGCGCTGCCGGCCATCGAGCGCGTCTACTGGTTCACGCTCGAGTTCGGCCTGGTCCGCGAAGCGGGCGAGGTGCGAGCGTTCGGCGCCGGGCTGCTGTCGTCGGTCGAGGAGCTCGAGCGCGCGGTGCTGCACACGGAGCACCGCGCGTTCGACCTCGACGCGATCGCGGCGACCGAGTACTCGCCCGCCGACCTGCAGCCACGGCTGTTCGTGGCCCATGGCGTGGAGGACATGTTTAATAAAACATCCGCGTGGCTGGACGGCTTCGCCGGGTGAGCGGCGGGCGGCTCCGGGCGGAATGCGAGGCGGCGCACAGCCGCCGGAGCGCGCCGCCCGGATCACGCAAATCTTCGCGGTCCATTCGCGAGGATTGTTTAAATGGTGAACCCGACGATCCTGCGGACATTCGACCGACGGACAATGGCCGATCTGGGTCCGCGAAGACGCCCTCGAAGAGCGGGGGAGCCGCCGGGTTGCGCGCCCACGAGAGCGGCCCGGGACGACGGTCCAGGCTGATCGGCGCGCCCGTCGCCGGGGCCGGGCGCGCCTCGTCGGCGGCTCGAACTCGCTGTCAGTTTAGCGACGCCACGCAGCGTCATTCCGCAGGGCGACCGCGCTCGAGCTGCGACGCTCGGTGTGATGGCCGACGGCCGGTGATGCGATAGAACCTGGCCTGCGAGACATGCTGCCACCCCCCACGAGTGGCAGCGGCCGAGAATGCGTCGCGCCTCACAGCGACGGGGAGGAGCGACCCGAAGCATGAGAAGGCACGCGGGACGCTCGCGAAGCGGCGCGTAGCGACGCGGTGCGACACGACCGCAGGCGTCGGTTCCCCCGTGCTCTCCATCATCGCGCCGGCGGCCTCCGGTACAACCTGAGCCATGGTTGTTCGGGTCGAGCGAGCCCGCGAATGGACGGGGGCAGCGATCGACGATTCGGTGCTAGCGAACGAGAGGATTGGCCTGACATGACCTGGTCTGGGCGATACGCGAGAGTTGCATGGACCCATTCCACGGGCGAGGGGGGCGTGGGCGCTCCTGCGGTCCTTTGTCCGATCGCGAAAGCACCGAGTCGCGGGCCCGAGGGCAGGTCGAGTCTGACCATGACATCCGGAGAACACGGGCGCTCCTCGGCGGTCGTGCTCTGGTCGGGCTCGCGCTCCGCTTGCTCGCTCCGACGCGGCCGCAGCGGCAGTCGGACGATGTTCGGGGCGAGTGACAGCGTTCACTGTACAATCGTGGGAGTGCAGCTAGATCCCCGGCAGGAGAGATCACAGCACCGGAGCCCGCAAGCCCGCGCGGGCGGGGGCGCCGGAATTGAACGGGTGGCTGGGAATCGTCTCGGTGATGCGTGAGCGCCGAAAGAGCGGTGGCTTATAGGCCGAACGAGCAAGTCGGTCCGATGAGCGACAGACCGGGGACCCATTCGCCAGGCGCGCTTGCCGGGCGCTGGTGGAGGCAGACAGACAGGATTCGTTCGTGCGTGGCCAGCCGGCTGGGTCGGGTGACTGCGTGCGCGAAAGGGACGACGGACCATTCCGCCGTTCCGAGCGGACCTACCATTTGTGAACAGAAGGAGGAGTGATCATGAAATTACACAACCAAACCTGGGCATACATCATGGCGGGGCGTTCGAGCGTGGCGGTCGTCGCCGGCGTCGGGGCGCTGTTGAGAGTCGGTTCTGCGTGGGCGCAGGTGCCTCCGCCGATCAACGGTCCATCGACGGAGAACGTCGCCTGCATGCAGGAGGTGTTCACGTCGGAGGTCGGCGGCGGCACCCTGAACTGCACGGCCAACGACGTCAGATCTCGGAGGCGACGTCGGTCTTTCCGAGCACCTGCGTCGCTGGCACGAGGTTCGACCTCACGGCGACGTTCGAGACGGTCGTGACCGCCAACTCGCGCTACGACGTGGGCTTCTGGTTCAATACTGAGGGCGGCGACAGCGCCCGAGGCAGCGGGGGTCTGGACGAGTGCTCGATCAGCGCGCTCACGCCTGCACTCAGCCCCTCGACGAACCTCGACGGCGACGCGTGCGGTGACCTCAACGCCGGCACATACGCCTTGACGTTCACCATCGAGGATGTCCTCTGCGAGGCGGCCGAGGGCACCAACGAGCTGCGGCTGCCGAACTGCACCAGCTGGCACAACAAGGCCGGCACGGTCTGCAGTCCCAACACGAGCGTGTTCGAGTTCTTCCCCGACACGAAGTCCAAGTGCGTGTGCGACGACACCTTCACGGTCCCCGTCGAGGTCGTGAGCCTCGGGGTCGTGAAGACCACGACGACGCCAACGCTCGTAGAGCCGGGTGGGACGGCGACCTATGAGGTCAGGATCGAGAATACGTCGGACGTGAACGTGGAGATCGTCAGCATCATCGACGCTCCTTTCGGCGACGTCGGCGCCGGCAATCCCCCGGGCGTTTCCGCCAATACCTGTCCTTCTTTGATCGGCGTGGTGCTCGAGCCCGACGACCCGCCCGCCATTTGCACGTTCTCCGCGCAGATCGAGAATGGGGCGCCCGGGGTCCAGTTCGAGGACGTGGTCACGGCTTGCGTGGCTCCGGAAGGCGGTGGGGAGGCGATCTGTGACAGTGACACGGCGGTCGTCCTGATCACCGATGCCGCCGTTCCACCGACTCTGACCAAGACCGCCGTGTCGACTCAGAACTGTCAGATCCAGGTGGATGCGGTCTACACCGTCTCGGTGAGGAACAACTCCACGCTCGATTCCATGCAGTTGCAGGCGCTCGTGGACGATCAGTTCGGCAACATCGCCACCCCCGGGACGCTCGGGCCCCGAGTCGTGAGCACGACCTGTTCGGTCCCGCAAACCATCGCTGCGAATGCCACGTACAACTGCTCCTTCACGGGGCGGATCACGAGTAATCAGTGCGACTTCACCCACATCGACAGGGTGACGGGCACCGTGAGGGACGATGACGGGGTCATCAGCTCCCCGTTCGATACGGCCGAGGTGACCGTGGTGACGACTCCGTAGAGCCCGGCGCTGTCCGATAGGGCCGCAGCTGGCTTCGCGTCGGTCAATCCGGCCGGCGCGGAGTTCATTGTTGCCTCTCTGCAAAGGCTAGCGACCCGATTGCGTGTCCTTGCGAGGATGGGCTCGTCTGGTTGTCTTGCGTCGATCAGAAATGTTTCTGTCGACGCGTCGTGAGGTGCGTTCACGGACGCCGGCGACGGCAGGCGACGAGAACGAGCAGGCCGAGCGGCGCCAGGCCGGCGCCGGAGGTCTTCGTGTCGCAGGCGATCGCGGTGGTGAAGATGGCAGCCGCCGGCGGCGCCGCGTCGAGGTCGCCGTCGTGCACGCGGAACACTCCGCGGCGCGGCGTCCAGTCGTTGAGGACCCGGCTCGTAGGTGTAGCCGGCCACCACATAGGCGACGCTTGCGGCGACGAGGACCGCTCGCGGTCCGGGCTCGACTGCTAGTCGCACTTTCCGGGGCCGATGATCCCGTTGTTGTACTGGTCGAGGATCTTCGCCAAAGCGACGATCTGCGCCTTCGTCAGGGGCTGCCCGTTGAAGTAGTCCTCGGCCTGTTGGAGCGCCGTGTCGACCTCGCTCGGCGTGCTGGCGCCGCTCTCGATGTTGAGGATCGCGGCGATGTACTGATGGGCGAGGATGTAGAACGGGTCGCCTGCAGGCGGCGTCCACATGACCTCGTACCAGGTCTGGCCGCTGTCGAAGAAGTCCTCGTCGGCCCCCTCGGACACCCCGTCGCCATCGACGTCGCCCAGATCGAACCAGGTCGCGTCCTCCGGTGCCGGCCCGTGGTGGGAGTGCGTCTTCCAGTACCCCTGCGTGAGGGTGCAACCGGCGTCGCAGGGGAAGTCGATGTAGACGACGTGGCTGTCACAACCCGTCGTGCCGGTGTCGTTCGTCTCGAAGCACGCCGTGTTCGTGAACTCGTGCGGGCCACAGACGTAGTAGGGTCCGACCTTCAACGAGTACTCGAACGTCTTCGGCGCATCGGCGGCGCACACCGTGCCGAGGATGCCGAACTGGTCGTCCGCGACCTCGACGCATTCGTCCTTCTCGGCCGTGGGCCCGTAGAACGTCACAGGCGCCGTGCCGACACCGCCTCCGACAGGCCCGTACGTCGTGACCGTCGCGGTGTTGGTGCGATCGGCGCCATCCGGAAGGTCCGCCGTATACGTGCAGAGCAGATCCTGCCCGGGCTCCAGCATGTACGGGAAGGCGACGCCGCAGTCGACGTCCGCGACGATGCCGGGAGAGATCACGTCCGTGACGCTCGTGATGGTCGCGGCGACGTAGGCCGGGTTGTGGATCGTGATCGTCCCCGAGACCGCCCAGTACGAATCCTTCGCCGTGGCACCGACCGTGACGTCGTAATTGACGACGTGGGACTCCCAGGGGTCCAGGTTCAGGGCGTTCTTGTCGCCGACCTTCTCGATGGTCCAGGTCCACGCGCGCTTGAAGGTGGTCTCGGCTGTTTTCGTCACCTTCAGGCTGACGTCGCCCCAGACGTGCGCGGGCTCGAGGGGCGCAGCATACGCGGTCGGGGCTCCGACGACTCCCGCTGCGGCCAGAGTCGTGAGTAGCAAGAACGAACTTTTCATGAAGAGCCTCATTGCCACTAACTATTGCCCCGTCGCTGAATCCGACAAGTGATCCTGGTGACCACCTTGAATTGGGATGTGCGCAGTGGGGAGTCAATGGCGAGGATGCGAATCAGCGCACAGTCATCGAGATGCACCGACCCGAACATGAGAACGACCGCGGGTCGTTTGCGAGGCATTTTTGGGGGGAATTCGAGCCGGCCGGGAGCGGGGCGCGTTCGCTCTCGTCGGCGGCACGGCCGGCGAATCGCGCCCGGGCGGCGTCGCCTGGCTGCGCGCCGCGAGAGCGGCCCGGGACGCGGAGCGGGGCCGCTGCTCGACGGCGCTATCCTCGGTGACATCACCCCGGAGCACGGCGACGCGCTCGATTCGGCCCGCCCAGACGAACGCCCGAATGGCGACCTGACTGCTCGCTCGTCGGTCGACGCGTGCGACATCAACCATACGAATATGGGGACTGCAGAGCAGGAGGCCGCGATATCGCGCGGTCAGCCCCCGGCTGATTCGGCGACTGCGCTCGTCCGAACGCCGGGGGCGAGACGCAACGATGAGCGCAAAGCGCCGCGAGTGGCTTCAATCGCGGCGGCGACGGCAGGCGACGAGGACGAGCAGACCGAGCGGCGCCAGCCCGGCTCCGCGGTCGGAGCTGCAGGCGCAACCGTCAGCCGGGTCGTCGGGCGTCTGGCCAGAGGACTCGGGCTCGCTCGTCTTGCCGCAATCCGGCAGGTCGTCGGCGGCCGGGTTGTCGCGGCAGAAGTCGAAGTCGTTCGGCTCGTCGCCGCCGCTGCCGGTCACGCCGGTCTGCTTGCGCATCAGCACCGTGCCCGGCGTGGGCATGTGGGCGACGGTGGTGCGGCCCTCCGGGTCCTCGACGACCAGGCGCACGTGCAGGCGGACGTCGGCGTGGGCGTCGTCGAGCACGAGCTCGATGTCGAAGTCGGTCGACTCGACCGGCGAGACCGGGACGAGCGTCTGCCAGTCGAGCTCGAGCCGGGGCTCGTCGGGCATCGCGGCGTACTCGAGCCGCCAGGTCGAGCCGGCCATCGCGTCGACGCACGCGGTCAGGCGCACCGGGTCGCCGTACCACACGTCGACCGCGGTGGTGAAGATGGCAGCCGCCGGCGGCGCCGCGTCGAGGTCGCCGTCGTGGACGCGGAACACCCCGCGGCGCGGCGTCCAGTCGTTGAGGACCGGCTCGTAGGTGTAGCCGGCCACCACGTAGGCGCCGGGCGCGAGCGCGGAGGTGTCCCAGTCGACGCCCGGTCGCGCCGCCTCGCAGGTGATCGGCCGGCGCTCCGCGGCGCCGGTGATCGGCCACCAGCAGTCGGTGAAGTACGGGCTGTCCTCGACGACTTGCCCCGGCTTCAGCTCCGCCGGGTCGAAGTAGCCGGAGTCGATGTTGGCCTGGACGTCGGCCAGGCTCAGCCAGTGCGGGATCGACTCCGGCGGCGCGTCGCGGCAGAAGGCCACGAACTGGTGCGTGCGGCTGTCGGCCGGCTCGTCGGGCGTGAGGCAGATGTCGATCGAGGGGATCGTGTAGTCGAGGTGGACGACCGGGTCGACGCTGCGGTCGACCCGGGTCAGGCACGCCTCGCCCCGGTGCTGGACGGGCGTGCGCGGCAGGCCGACGTTGCCCGCCGAGGCGGCCTTCGACCACGCCAGCGCCGCGAGCAGCGCCGCCTTCGGCGCTGCCCGGACGAGGATGTCCCGAAGGACAGGCATCACTCGAGGCCGACGACGCGGATCCGGTGATTGTGCGTGTCGGCGATGTAGAGGAGGTCGTCCTCCCACTCGACGCCGTAGGGACGGTCGAGCAGGGCCGCCGCCGCCCGCCCGCCGTCGCCGCCGTAGCCGGGGTTGCCGCACTGGCCGGCGACGGTGGTGATGACGCCCTTGGTGTCGACCTTGCGCACGCAGGAGTTGTCGGTGTCGGCGATGTAGAGGTTGCCCGCGGGGTCGAGGTCGATGTCGCTGGGGCGCGACAGCGAGGCCTTGAGCGCAGGGCCGCCGTCGCCGCCGAAGGTCGGGTCGCCGTTGCCGGCGTAGGTGCTGATCACGCCCGACGGGTCGATCTTGCGGATCCGGTTGTTGCCGGAGTCGGCGAGGAAGATGTTGCCGGCGCCGTCGATCGCCAGGCGCCCGGCCGGCGGCGCCGACTGCCCGCCCGGCAGCTTGATCTGGGCCGCCGCGGCCGGACCGTCGTCGCCGCTGAAGCCGGCCATGCCGGTGCCGAGGAAGGTTTCGATCTTCTTGTCGACCCCGACCTTGCGGATCCGCTGGTTCGCCTGGTCCGTGATGTACATGTTGCCGGCGGCGTCGAACGCCGTGGCCACCGGCAGGTCGAGGATCGCGTCCTTGGCCGGGCCGCCGTCGCCGCCGTAGCTGCGCATGCCGTTGCCGCAGATCGTCGTCAGCGTGCCCGCCTTGGTGTCAAACTCGATGATCTTCGAGTTGTGCCAGGCCGAGATGATGAGCTTGCCGTCGGGCGAGTTGCTCAGGTGGGTCGGGTGATTGAGGTTGGTCTTCAGCGCGTCGCCGTCGGGCGCGTCGCCGAGCTCGCCGGTGCCGACCACGCGCGTCACCTTGTCGTCGGCCTCGACGACGATGATGCGGTGGTTGTTCCAGTCGAGCACGTAGGGCCGACCGTCAGCCGCGAAGGTGAGGTCCTGCGGGAGGTAGAGCTCGGTGTCCTCGCGGTCGAGGCCGTCGTCGCCGAGGCCGGCCTCGCCGGTGCCGAGGTAGTTGCAGATCTTGCCGGGGCCGGGCTGGCAGCGCTCGTGGCCGCGGTCGCAGGCGGGGCTCGCCGCGAAGGTCAGGGCCGCGAGCGAGAGCAGGGTGGCGGAGGTCTTGATGGACATGGCTTTAAGTTCCTGTACTTAAGTTACTTGCCGAGGACCACGGTGCGGACGCGGTGGTTGTGGCTGTCGCTGATGTAGAGGGTGCCGTCGGCGTCGAACGCGACGCCGGTCGGGCGGTTGAGGGCGGCGTCGACTGCGGGCCCCCGGTCGCCGCTGAACTCGGCGCGGCCGTTGCCGGCCACGGTGGTGATGACCCCCGACTCGACGTCGAGGGCGCGGACGCGGTGGTTGAGCTCGTCGGCGATGTAGAGCCGGCCGTCAGGGCCGATCTCGATGTCGCGCGGGTTGTTGAGCTTGGCCGCGGAACCGGGGCCGTCGTCGCCGCCGTAGCCGGCCTCGCCGGTGCCCGCCACCGTCTCGATGGTGTCGGCGGCGAAGTCGATGCGGCGGATCGCGTGGTTGAGGGTGTCGGCGACGTAGAGGCGGCCCTTGGCGTCGAGCGCCAGGGTGCCGGCGGGCGGCGGGTTGCTGCCGGGCGGGAAGTGGAACTTGGCGTCCATCGGCGCGCCGCCGTCCCCGCCGAAGCCCATCTCGCCGGAGCCGGCGACGGTGCTGAGCATCGAACCATCGGCCGAGAGCAGGCGGATCCGCTGGTTGCGCTGGTCGAGCAGGTAGAGGTTGCCGTCGCCGTCGAGCACGCCGCCCGACGGCTGGTTGAGCCGCGCGTCGGGGTTGTCGATTCGCCCGCCGTCGCCCGCGTAGCCGGCCCCGCGCCCGCAGATCACGTAGGCCTTCCCGGTCTTCGGGTCGTAGCGGCGGATCTTGTGGTTGTGCCACGAGACCAGCAGCAGCGTGCCGCTCGCCTCCTCGAGCATCTGCGTCGGATGGTTGAGGTTGATGTTGGTGCCGGCCGTACCCGGCTGCATCAGGTCGGACAGGTCGAACGGGCCGTCGCCGACGAAGTCGGTGCCCAGGACGGTCTTCAGCGTGCCTTCCTCGGTCAGGAGGCGGACCTGGTGGTTGTTCCAGTCGAGGATGTAGAACTCGCCGCCCTTGGTGATCGTGACGTCGATCGGCCAGTACAGGCGGGCCTCCGACAGCGGCTCGTCGTCGCCGTTGAAGCCGGCCTCGCCGTCGCCGGCCCAGGTGCAGATCGTGCCGGCGGTGGTCGGGCAGGGCGGGGGGCCGTCGCTGTCACATGCGGACGCGAGGGCGATGACTGCGAAGAGCGAGAGGAGCGGTTGGCTGCGTGTCATCTGGGGGTACCGATGCTTTGTGCTAAGGGCTGGTTTAAGCGTTCACTGCGGGAGCGGGGCGCCGTAATGGGTGAGCAGTCCGTCGCTCAGGTTGCCGGTGTAGATCCGGCCCCCCACCGCCCAAATCTCGTCGGCGGGATCGACGTAGACGGCATGGTACTCCAGCGGCGTGGTCGGAGCAGCCTCGATCGCGGTCCAAACACCGTCATCCCCGCGCTCCCAGACCGCACCCTCGAGCCCGACCGCGACCGTGGCGGATTCGCTCGCGTAGACCCCCGCGAGCTGCGGAACCTCGCCCTTCGGCGTGACGTCGCGGGCGCCGTCGTCGCGGAGCTCGACGATGTAGCCCGAGACCGCACCCCCGACGGCGAACACGTCGCCGCCGGCCCCGTGAACGGTGAACAGCGGTCGGTCGGACGGGAGCTCGATGCGGCTCCAGGTGCCGCCCTTGTAATGGAGGACGACCCCGCCGTAGCCGACGAACCACAGGTCGTCGGCACGCGATCCCCAGACCTTGAAACAGGCGAAGCCTTCCGTCAGCTCGGGGGTGAGGTCCGTCGGCGCAGCCCAGGCGGCGCCGTCATAGCGCCAGATCACGCCGGCGGTGTTCTGCTCGTTGCTGCCGCACGCCCACACGTCGTCCTCGGCCAGCGGGAACACCCCGTAGAGGCGCTCGGGAGACGGGGCCGTCCATGACTCGAAGGACATGTCCTCTCGGTCATATCGGAGGATCCGCCCGCCGTCGCCCGCCATCCACACGCCGTCGCCCCGGCCGCTGACCCACCAGAGGTGCCCGGGGCTGCCGGCGTCGAGCTCCGTCCAGGTCTTGCCGTTCCAGTGCTTGACTGCCGGGCCGTCGCCGGCGTCGGCGCCGACGACCCAGACGTCATCGAAGCTGCTGCCCCATACGCTCATCAGCGCCCCGGGCAGGCCCTTCTCGACGATCTCCCAGGTGCCCTCCTCGGGCGAAGGGTGCGGACAGGCGGACAACGAAATAAGACAGGCGAAGGCGGCGCGACGCATGGCGCGACGGTAGCACACCGGCGCGACCGGCGGTCGCAAGCCCGCGCGCCGCCGACCCCGACGCGACTTTTGTGGCATGGTCGCGCGATGCAACGGCTCACGAGCTCGGTCCAGATCACGCTGCGGCTGTTCGTGGTGGCCCGCTGGGTGATGCTCGGGCTCATCGCGCTCGGCTGGACGCTGCAGGCGGTCCGGCCGACGCTGTTCCGCCAGATCGTGTCGTGGTTCCCGCCGCCGCCGGAGCCGATCGGGACCAGCATCGTCGTCGTGCTGATGGCGGTGGCCAACCTTTGGGTGTCGCGGCGCGTGCTGGCTCGCGGGCGGGCGACGATGTCCCTCGCGGGCACCCACCTGCTGCTCGACACCGCGGCGCTGACGGCCCTGCTGGCGCTGTCGGGCGGGGTCTCGAACGCGTTCACGAGCATGTACTTCGTGCCGATGACGCTGGCGATCCAGCTGTCGCCGGGCTGGGCGTGGGCGATCGGCGGGGCGTGCCTGCTCGGGTTCGCCAGCCTGTTCGTGCTCGGCCCGGCGCCGGTCGGCCCGCCCGGCCACGAGGAGCACTTCCTCGGCCACATCCGCGGCATGTGGGTGGCCTTCGGCATCTCGGCCGCGTTCGTGATCTACTTCGTGCACCGGATCGCGCTGTCGCTGGCGCGTCAGCGCGCCGAGCTCGAGCGGCTGCGCATGACGGCCCAGCAGGATCGCCAGCTGGCCGCGCTCGGGACCCTCGCGGCCGGCGCGGCCCACGAGCTCGGCTCGCCCCTGGCGACCATCGGCGTGCTGGTGGCCGACCTGCCGGTGATGGAGGCGCGCGAGCAGACCGAGGCGATGCAGACGATCCGCCACGAGCTGGCTCGCTGCAAGCACATCCTGCAGCAGATGTCGTCGCCCGAGCTGCGCGTCGGCAGCCTGGCGGCGTCGGCCGAGGCGTGGCCGCTGGCGGAGCTGGGCGAGGCGCTGCGCTCGTTCGGCAACGAGGTGACGATCGAGCTGTCGGCGGCCGGAGCGGCGGCGACGACGACGCAGCCGCAAGAAGTGGTGCTGCAGATCGTGCGCGCGGTGGGCACGAACGCGGTCGACGCCTGCCGCGCCAAGCCGGGCAGCGCCGGGGTGCGCGTGACGATCGACGTGGCGGCGGACCACGCGCTGCTGCGAGTGCGCGACGACGGGGTCGGCATGCCGCCGGAGGCGGTGGCGGCCGCGTTCGACCCTTTCTTCTCGACCAAGCCGGAGGGCAAGGGGATGGGTCTGGGGCTGTTCCTGGCGCGAGCCCACCTGCGCAAGCTCGGCGGGACGATCGAGCTCGAGTCGCAGCATGGCCGCGGGACCACGACGACCGTCCGCTTCCCGCTGCGCGAAGCCTTGCGCGAGGGTGCGACCGACGGTCGCGGCGGTTGAGGCCGCACGCCCGCAGACTTGCCGCGACGTCAGCGGCGCGGGATGCTTGCGGCGGAGGAGCGCGGGATGCCGGAGGCAGAGGACAGCCACAGCACGGTGCTCGTGGTCGACGACGACAAGCCGTTCTGCGCCGCCCTGGCGGGTTCGCTGCGCCGCCGCGGCTGCGCGGCGATCGTCGCCCATAACTTCGACGACGCCATGGCCGAGGCGGAGGCCTGGGCGCCGGACCGGGCGGTGGTCGACCTGCGCATGCCGGGCCGCGGTGGCCTCGAGCTGGTGGCGGCGCTGCGCAAGCTCGACCCGACCATGGCGATCGTGGTGCTGACGGGCTTCGGCAGCATCGCCTCGGCGATCGAGGCGATCAAGCTGGGGGCGACGTACTACCTGACCAAGCCGGCCGAGCCCGACGAGATCCTGCGGGCGTTCGAGCGCGTGGAGCCGACGATCGTCGAACCGCCGAGCCCGCACGCGGCCAAGCCGCTCGACGAGCTCGAGTGGGAGCACCTCCAGCAGGTGCTCACCGACTGCAACGGCAACGTGTCGGAGGCCGCGCGCCGGCTGGGGATGCACCGCCGCAGCCTGCAGCGCAAGCTGGCCCGCGGGCGGCCGTCGCACGAGCCGCCCGAAGCGCCGTGAGCGCGGCGGGGCGGTTCGCGCTATAGTCGCCGGGTGCCGCGCCTGTTCATCGGGATCGATCTGCCACCCGGCGTCGACGACCACCTCGAATGATGTGTTACGGCCTGCCCGAAGCCCGCTGGGAGGGCGCCGACAAGTTCCACCTGACGCTGCGCTTCATCGGCGAGGTCGACGGCCGGGTCCACCGCGAGATCGTCGACGCGCTGCAGGAGCTCGACAGCCCGTCGTTCCTGCTCGGCCTCAAGGGGATGGGGATGTTCCCGCCGCGCGGCCTGCCGACGTCGGTGTGGGCCGGGCTCGTCGACACGGCCCCGCTGCTGGCCCTGCGCCAGAAGGTCGACGCCTGCCTGCGCAAGGTCCCCGACGTGCCTCCCGACCCGCGCAAGTTCATCCCGCACGTGACGATCGCCCGCACCGGCGACTGCGAGCTCGACGACGTGATGGTCTACCTCACGGAACACTCGCTGATGCGCACCGAGCTGTTCCCGGTCGAGCGCGTGCTGCTGTTCTCGAGCACGAAGACGCACCACGGCTCGGCCTACCGCATCGAGGCCGCGTTCCCGTTGCGACCTGTCTGAAGGGCCATGTCCTCGCCGCGCCCGCCCATCCCCTGGCCGGCCGTGCTGCGGCGCCTGGTGGTCGCGGCGGCCTCGCTGGCGCTGGTGGCGACGCTGGTGTTCGCGACCTTCGAGTGGCTGGCCGACCCGGCCGCGCTGCGCCTCGGCCGCGGCGCCAGCCCGGAGGCGCGCGAGGCAATGCGCGCGGCGATGGGGCTCGACCGGTCCGTCGGGACACGTCTTTTGGAACATGTCGCAAGAGCCATCACGTTCGACTTCGGCCCGAGCCAGGCGCGCGGCGAGCCGGCCGGGACGCTGATGCTGCAGGCGCTGGGCCCGACTCTGGCCTACGCGCTGCCCGGCTGGCTGCTCGGGACCGCGGCGGCGGTGCTGGGAGGACTGGCGGCGGCGAGGCGGCGCGGGGTCGACCGCGCGCTGTCCGGGCTGTCGATGGCGGTGATCAGCACGTCCAGCGTGATCGTGGTGGTGCTCGCGCAGCACGTGCTGGCGCACCGCCTCGGCTGGTTCCCGGTGCTCGGCTGGCCGCTCGCCGGCGCCGGCGCGAGCCCGCTGGTGTACGTGATGCTGCCGGCGCTGGTGTGGGCGCTGCTGCAGTGGGGGCCCGACGTGCGCCACTACCGGGCGGTGTTCGAGCGCGAGCTGGCGGTGCCGCACCTCGACGGCCTGCGCGCGCGGGGCGTGCCGGAACGGCGGGCCTTGCGGCACGCGCTGCGGGCCGCGGTCGGGCCGATTGTGGCGCGCGTCGGCCAGCGGCTCTCGCACGTGGTCGTGGGCAGCGTGGTGATCGAGGAACTGTTCAACATCCCCGGGCTCGGCGCGCTGCTGGTCGCGGCCATCCACGAGGCCGACGCGGCGCTGGTGCAGGCGATCGCGGTGGCCACGGCGGCGGTGACGCTCGCCGGCCAGGCGCTGTGCGACGGGGTGGTGTGGCTGGTCGACCCGCGGGTGCGGCGGAGGGACGTGGCGTGAGGTGGAGGACGGCGGGCGAGATGCGGCGCTGCGTATGTCCTCAGGGACATGTCGTGGAGATCTCGGCGCGGGGGCTTTCGGTGGGCGTCGCATGTTGATGTTCTCCGGGACATGTTTAGAAGGACGTGTCGTTGTCGGCGGAGGCGGCGCGTGACGCGAGCGCTGGGGCGTGCGGGTCGGCTGGCGCTGCTCGGGATCGGCGGATTCGTGGTGCTCGCGCTCGGAGCGGCCGTGGGGCTGTGGGCCCAGGCGTGGGACGTTCCGGTCGGGCGGCCTTACATGTCCCCCGGGACAGGTGCATGGCTTGGCACCGACGCGCTCGGCTACGACCTGTTCGCCCAGGCGGTCCAGGGGGCGCGGGTGTCCCTGGTCGCGGGGGTCGGCGGAGCGGCGGGCACAGTGGCGGTCGGCGGGGCGCTGGGAGCCTGGGCGGGGCTGCGCGGCGGGTGGACCGACCGGCTGCTGTCGGGGGCCACGGACGCGTTCGCGGCGGTCCCCTCGGTGGTCGCGCTGCTGGCGATGGCCCTGGCTCTCGGGCCAGGTGTGTCGACGGTGGTGGTGGCGATCGCGGCGACCCAGTGGACGGGGGTGTTCCGGGCCGCTCGCGCGGAGGCTCAGCGGCTGCGCGCTGCCGACTACTACCGCGCGGCCCAGGCGATGGGCGCGGGTACGCTGCACCAGATCGGCTGGCACTTGGTCCCGGCGCTCCGGCCGGTGCTGCTGTCGGCGCTGGTGGTGCTGTTCGCCCACGCGGTCAAGGTCGAAGCGCTGCTGGCGTACCTCGGCGCGAGCGCGCCCGAGCTGCCCAGCTGGGGGAAGCTGCTGGCGCGCAGCGGCAGCGAGCTGGCGCGCGGAGTGTGGTGGCCGACGCTGGCCGCGAGCGCGCCGCTGGCCCTGCTGGTGCTGTGCGCCCAGGTGCTCGCGGACCGCTCGGGTCGGCGCAGCGAGTGAGACGGGGTCGTCAAAGGATTTTGGTGGAGCTGGTCTTCGGGCCATGTGAGGCGACTTGTCGCGGGGTGAGGCGCGTGCGACGTCGGGGCGATCGAGGGTCGCAGGTGGGCCGGCGTCGAGGTCAACGACGGCTGGCCTCGGGGCTGCGCGGCGCCGACCCGGCCGAGGTGCTCGCGGTGCTGCGCGGTTCTGTGGTGACGGGCGAGGCGGGCGAGGCTGCGCGCTGGCTGCGTCCGCGCGCGAGGGTGACGCCGTAGCGAACCGCCGCCACGCCGTGATAGTGGAGAGCGGACGTCATGAGCGCGCTGTTCCGCCGATTCTTCGACCGTCTGCCCGTGCGCACGATCCCGAGTGACGGTCAGCTGCATTTGCTCAGCGACGCGGAGCTCGCAGCGGTCCGGCGCACCCATCGCGTCGCCGTGGCCAGCGCGGCGGTGATGAGCGTGGTCGGCTTCCTGCTGTACTTCATGCCGGTCTACAGCGCTCCCGAGCTGTTCCCCTCGGTCACGATGTCGCTGTTCGGCAGCGACCTCGCGGTGCCGTGGGCGGAGACGCTGTGGGGCCTGCTCCTCATGGTGATCGAGATCTACGCGCTGGTGCTGCTCAACCTGTGGGGCGTCCACGAGATCGCCGCGGCGACCGGGTTGCTCGGCCCGCACAACAAGGCCGAGGTCGCGGGCACGCTCATCGACATCGGCCTCGAAAACAAGCACCGCGGGCTCCTCAAGTACGGCATCGATCCGTTCCTCGGCGTCAATCCGACGCTGCTCTTCCTGGTCAACCTGCTGTTGCGCCTGAAGGGCTGGCTCGGCAGCAAGATCCTCCGTTACGCGGTGCAGCGGCTGCTCGGGCGCTTCGCCGTGCGCGAGGTGCTCGACTTCGCGGGGATGCCGATCTACATGGCCATCAACGCCTGGAGCACGCATTCGGTGCTGCACGAGGCCAAGGTGATCATCATGGGCCAGAAGCTGATCGAGCACCTGTGCGTGCGCCTGCCCGCCGATCTGGCGCAGAGCCCGGAGGACAGGGCGCTGCTTTACGACACGTTCCGCTTCATCGCCGTCAGCAAGCGCGACTTCCATCAGAATCACTTCGCGCTGACGAAGGCGCTCATCGAGCGCTACGCGATCGCCGTCGAGCCGAATCAGGGCTCGCTCGAGGACTACCTGGCGCGGCTGGCCACGGCGCCGGAGCGGCTGCGTCGCGCGGCGGTGCTGCTGATCGTCATCGGGTTCCTGCTCGACGGCCAGATCTCGTGGCGTGAGCGGCGACGGATCCGCGAGCTCGCGGAGCGCGGCGTGTTCCGCTTCACCGCGGCTGAAGTCCGCGCGATGTGCCGCGACTTCGTGCGCGGGGCCGGGATCGAGGCGCTGCTGACGCGTCAACTGGCGCCGACGTGAGTCTGCATCAGCGGAGACGGTCGACAGCCCCGGACCGGGTTGGCAAGCTGCTGCGCGATGCCGACCGTATTCGAGGATTTCGTCGCCGTCCCGGGGGTCTGCGAGGTCGTGTATACGCCGCCGCGGGCGGGCGCGCCGACGCTGTTGGTCGAGCTGCCGCACGGGGCCACGCGTACCGCCGATTACGAGGCCACGCGCGTGCGCCTCACGGGGACGCTGCCCGATAACCTCGAGGCGTTCTTCTATGTCAATACCGACATCGGCACGCCCGAATCGGCGCAGTGGCTCGGCGAGGCGCTGGCAGCCGAGGGCTACGGTACGTTGATTCTGCGCTGCCTGGTGCCCCGGACCTTCATCGATTGCAACCGCGTGGTGCTCGGGGCGCCGGCAGGAGCGGTGGTCGACGGGTTGACGCCGGCGTTCGCGGCGTACATCGAGGAAGCGGCCGACCAGGCGCTGCTCGCCGAGATGCACGCCAGCTATCACGCGCTCACCGAGCGGGCCTATCGCCGCCTGTGCGGGGCTGGCGGGCTGGCGTTGCAGCTGCATTCGTACGCGCCGCGGTCGGTCGGTATCGACCGCATCGACGGCCAGATCGTGACGGCGCTGCGCCGCGCATACGAGGCGGCGGTCTACGAGACCTGGCCCGAGCGCCCTGCGGTCGACCTGATCTGCGCCGACGGCGAGGGCACGATGTGGTCGTCGCCGGAGTTGGTCGGAGCGGTGCGGGCGGCCTTCGCGGCCATCAACGTCGACGCGCGCGAGAACGAGACGTACAAGCTCCACCCCGCGACCATGGGATATCAGTACGCGCGGGCCTATCCCGGCCAGGTGCTGTGTGTCGAGCTGAATCGCGGGCTGCTGGCCGAGCCGTTCGTGCCGTTCGGCGAGTCGCCGATCAGCCCCGCGAACGTCGAGCGCATGACGCGTCCGCTCGCCGTGGCGCTGTCGCAAGCGCTGGCCCGGCAGGTCCGCTGACCCCGGCGCGGGGTCGCCCGGCGCCTGGTGCAGGGGGCTGCTCGCGGCGAGACAGCCGGCCGCGAATGTGCGACGGTCGAAGGGATGCAGCGCCGCTATCCTGAGGAAACGAGCCCCGGCCGCCGCCTGTTGCGAGCGGCGGTGCTGTTGTCGTCGACCGGCCTGGCCGCGGTCCTGATCTTGCGGGCAGGCGGCATGACGGGCTGTGACGGGCCCGCCTCGCCGCCGCCACATCAACCGGCGAGCCCGGCGCAGCCCCCGGCTTCCGATGCCACCAAGACGGCGCCCGCACCTCAAGCCGCGCCGCCCGCCGTGCAGGCCGCGAATGCCCCTACTCCGGCACCGCAGCCGGGGACGGCGCCCGCGGAGAACAAGGCGGCCAACAGCCCCGAGCCGAGGAACCTCGAGGTCGGCAAGAATTACTTCCCCGCCTCGAAGGCGGGGCCGGCGATCCACCCCGAGCCGTTTGTCGAGCCGGCGCGGGAGCCCGCGGTGCAGCAGCAGGCACCGCAGCCGCAGCAGGTGGCGCCGCAGTGATCGACCTGCTCCTGGCGACGGTCGCCAGCGCGGCCGTGTTGGCGGCGATCTACGGGCCGCTGGAACGAATGTTCCCCGCTCGCCCGGAGCAGGCGGTGCTGCGGCGGGAACTGGCGATCGACGCGGCGTTTTTCCTCGGCCAGTACCTGGTGTTCTCGGCGGTCGCGGTGACTGTCCTGACGTGGATGGATTACGCGCTCGCCGGCGTGTGGCCCATGTCCCTTCGGACATGGTCGATGGGACTTCCGATGTGGGCCCAGATCGTCCTGGCATTGGTGCTCGGCGATCTGTTGACCTACTGGTTTCACCGCGCCTGCCACTCCTGGGGCCCGCTGTGGCGGTTCCACGCCGTGCATCACAGCTCCGAGGATCTCGATTGGCTGGCGGCGCACCGCGAGCACCCGGTCGACGGTGTCCTGACCCAGCTGTGCGTGAATCTGCCGGGCATCGCGCTCGGTCTGCCGTTTGCGGCGCTCGGCGGACTGGCGATGTTTCGCGGTCTTTGGGCGATCCTGATCCACGCGAACGTGCGGCTGCCGCTCGGGCCGCTCGGACTCGTGCTCGGGGCGCCGGAACTGCACCACTGGCATCACGCGCGTCTCGATCGGACCCGGCACAACTTCGCCAACCTGGCGCCCTATCTCGACCTGCTCTTCGGGACATATCATCGCCCTCGTGGGCCGGAGACCTACCCGCTCGGCCTGACCGAGCCGTGGCCGCGCCGTTATCTGGCGCAGCTCGTGCGGCCGTTCCGGCGCGGTTAGGGGCGAGGTCCTGGCGCGAAGCGTCGGGCATGGCGATCCTCAGAACACACGCACCCGGCGACACGCCAGGCGAAAGCCCTCGCCCGTCATTCCGGCGGCGCGAGCCGCCGCGATCTTGGTGCGGTGGGCGCAGAGTTGGTGGCGGAAGTAGAGCGTCTCGAAGCCGGCGACTGCCTCGTCGTGGGTGCTGTGCATGAGCGCGGCCACCCGGGCGAGGTTCGGGTCGAGGTCGCGACCGAGGCCGAGGTCGGCGCGCTCGATCACCGCGCCCCCCGTGGCCAACCGGGCGCGCTCGACCACGAATTCGAGCTCGCGCACGTTGCCCGGCCACGAGTACTCGCGCATGGCGGCGACGGCCTCGGCGGACAGCGTGCGGCTGCGGCCGTCGACGCTGAGCCGAGTCAGGAGCCGCTCGGCGAGGAGGACGACGTCGCGGCCGCGCTCGCGCAGCGGCGCGAGCACCACGTGAAAGCCGCTCAGGCGCGCGTGAAGGTCGTGGTCGAACAGGCCGGCCGCGGCCAGGCGTTGCAGGTCGCGCCGGGACGTGGCCAGCAGTCGCACTGGTATCGAGGCGAGGGCGCGATCGAGGGCCGTCTGGATGGCCAGCGGGAGCTCGTCGATGGCCTGCAAGAGCAACGTGCCGCCGCTGGCCTCGGCCAGGCGACCCCGACGCGTCGGAGTGCCGAACAGCTCGGCGTCGATCTGCTCGCGCGCGATCCGGCGCAAGTCGACGACGACGAAGGCGGTGTCCCGGTCGGGACCCATGAGGTGGAGACTGCGGGCGGCGAGCGCCTTTCCCGTCCCGGCTTCGCCCGAGAACAACCCGTGACAGCGGCCCGGACGGGCCATCAGCTCGGCCAGGCGGTGGAACGTCAGCCGCATCGTCGGGCTGTGGCCGTCGAGGTCTCCGAAGCGACAGAAGGGCGGGAGGGGAATATCGGAGAGCTCGATGGTTACCAGCTCGAGGCGAGTGCCGCCGATACAAAAACCTGTCCCGGGGACCAGCCAAGCCTCTCGCACTCGCATATCGCCGACGAGCACCCCGGTGGCGCTGTCGAGGTCGCGGACAATGAGCGCCCCCCGCTGTGCGGCGAGCTCGAAGTGCATGTCACTGACCCGGGGATCGCGGAGTGCGAGGTCGCACAGCTCGCTGCGGCCCCCACGGAGCGGAGGACCCGCGACTTCGAGATCGAAGGTGAAAAGGCGGCCGGTGTCGGGTCCGGCGGCGACGCGGAGCACGACGCGGTGGACGACGCGCTCGGAAGTCTGAAGGGACATGTCCTGAAGGACGAGCGCGGAATTCATGGCGGCAGCGAGGTCGCGGACGGATGGGGTCGGGGCAGGACAGTGCTCGGTCATGCGCAGGGGCTCCTGGTTGCCGCGGCCTCTGCAGATCGCTTGCCAACCCGCAAACGGCCGCTGTGGCGGGTTTGGGCGTTCGATTCGGAGGAGGCCCAACGCGGGTTGGGCAGCGCCGGCGGGGACCACCCACTGGAGTTGGGGGATGACATGGCTTCAAAGACAGGTGAGTGCGAGGCCGCCGGCGAGGGCGGCCATGAGGACAGTCGCGGCGACGGCATGGGCTCGGCGAGGGCGACTCGCCAGCACCCCTGGGGGTGATGCAGCCGGCTCGGAGCTCGTCGGCTGGCATGGCTGGAGGGGTTCGTCGGCGGCCAGGATGGTACGGACCCGGGCGGCGCTGTGCGGGCGTCGCGTCGGGTTCTTGTCGAGGAGCTGAAGGAGCAGGCTGTCGGCTCGATAAGGCAAGCTGGCGACGACGCTGGAAGGCGCGGGCGGGCGGCGCGACAATTGCTGCCGGAACACCTCACGCGGTGGCCCCTCGAACGGCAAGCGACCGGTGACGAGCTCGAACAGGACGAGACCGAGGCCATGAAGATCGGTGCGTTCATCGGGCGCCTCACCCCGCAGCTGCTCCGGAGCCAGGTGCCCGGCGTCCGCGAGCAGGACGGAAGAATCGTTCGAATCGGTGAGGACCCGGATCCCGAAGTCGGTGAGCCAGACGTGCTCCCGGTCGATGAAGATGTTGGTGAGTTTGACTGCGCCGTGGATCACGCCGGCCTCATGAGCGACCGCGAGGGCGCCGGCGACCGCCTGGCCGAGCGTGCGTGCCTCTTTCCATGCGAGCGGGCCGGTTCGCAGGAGCCTGCGGAGCAGGCTCTCGCCGGGCAGCAGATCCATGACCACGAAGGGATGGATTGGGTCGGAAACGACTTCGTAGCGCCGAGCGCCGCTCACGAGCGGTGAGGATGCGATCGCCGCCAGGCGAGCCAATCCTGACGGGGTGCAGCGGCCCGGGTCGAGCAGCTTGATGGCGACATCGCACGAATGGAGCTCGTCGCGAGCGCGGTAGACGTGGCCCGAAGGACCGGAGCCGAGATACGATTGCAGGCGAAAGCCCGGCAACGCGGGGAGAGGCGCGAGCATGGGGCACTCCTGTGACGGTCGAGCGCGAACCATGCGGTGAAGCTAATCGAGTCCGTTATGCAGTGCCACGATTTAATCGATGCAATTTTATTTGGGGATGGACTACTGTGATTGCGTGGCCCCAACTGAATTTGGTGAGGATGCAAGAATTGCCGCGCTGGTTCGGAGCAGGCGTGGCGATATGCTGAAGGCTTGTTCCAGGGAATTCACAGCTCCGTGCATGCGACGCGGAACGGGGGCGCGAGGCCCTCGGGCGTCGGCGCCGTGGACACGTCCATCGCTGGAACGCCACCTGCTCGCCGGGACAGTGCGCCCGGTCCGAGGAAGTGTTTTCATCTCGCGCATCAGCTGGACCTGCGAGGTCGTCTTCGCGACGCCGTCGCGGCGTCACTCGCCGATGATCTTGATCAGCGCCCGCTTGCGGCGGCGGCCGTCGAATTCGGCGTAGAAGATCTGCTCCCACGGCCCGAAGTCGAGCTTGCCCTCGGTGATGGCCACGACCACTTCCCGGCCCATGAGCTGACGTTTGATGTGGGCGTCGCCGTTGTCCTCGCCGGTGCGGTTGTGCCGGTAGTGGCTGGTGGGCGCGTGCGGGGCCAGGCGCTCGAGGAAATCGTCGTAGTCTTGCAGCAGGCCCGGCTCGTCGTCGTTGATGTACACGCTGGCGGTGATGTGCATCGCGTTGACGAGGCAGAGGCCTTCACGCACACCGCTCTTGCGGACGGCGGCCTCGACCTGCGCCGTGATGTTGAGGTAGGCGCGTCGGGTGTCGGTCTGGAACCACAGCTCTTCGCGGTACGACTTCATGCACGCGAGCGTCGCTCACTTGGCCGAGGAGTGCCAGTGGGGCATCGAGCCGTGCGGGGAGTGGAAGTAGCGGGTGGGCGAGACGTAGCGGAAGTTGGTGACGCGGCTGGTGTAGATGCAGGCGTAGCTCTCGACCTGGGCGCCGAAGCGGCTCGAATCGCGGCGGGCGGCGAAGACGGAGCCCCAGTAGGGGTTGAAGGCTTCGTCGACGTCGGCGATCCGGCGCTCCAGGGTCGCGGCCATCTCCTCTTCGTACTTGCGCAGGCGGTCGAAGCGGCGGCGGACCTGGATGCGGGTGTCGGCCAGCAGGCTCTCGGCGGCCTCGGGGGCGACGCCTTGGCGGACCAGGTCGTCCGGGGTCATGCGGGCGAGCAGACGCGACAGGTAGCGCTGGGCCGAGAGCTCGTCGGCCAGCGAGATCCGCAGGGACGAGAGTTGCTCGACCTCCTTGAGCACGATCTGGCGGTCGCGGCGGATGCCGAGCTCGTGCTCGAGGTCCTCGACGACCAGCGCGGTGCGCCAACCGGAGCTCTTTTTGCTGCGGACGATGTCGCCGTAGATGTGGTCGCCCACGTAGAGCACCTCGTCGGGATGGACGCCGAGGGAGGCTTGCAGCCCGAGCTGATTGCCGCCGTTGTAGATCCGTCCGCGACGCGGCTCGCCGGTGGGGCGTCCGAGCGGGTTGGCGGTGGCGTCGAGCTCCTGGAACGGTTGGTTGCCGGTGAAGAACTCGGGCTTGCGGGCGCCGACGATGACCCAGTCGAAGTAGTCGCGCCAGGTGGCGTAGGCCGACATCTGCCCGCCGAGGACGTAGCCGAGCACCGATTCGGTGTAGGGCAGGAGGCTGTTGGTGAGGAGAAACAGGCGTTTGCCGGCCGAACGGAACTTGTGCAGCGTCGGCCCGAGCTCGAGGTCGAGCTGGAAGTAACGCGGCAGGTCGGCCTGGATCAGGTCCTTGAGCGAGCCGTCCTGGTGGGCCTGGTCGATGCACTCGCGCACGTCGTTCCACGCCTGCGCGTAGGTCGGCGGGCCGGAGGGCCACAGGTCGGGGCGCTGGTCGATGCGGTCGACGACCTCGGCGTACATCGTGACCTCGGGCAGCGCGAACAGGGTGTCGACCGGAGCGAAACGCTCGCGCTCGGTGCCGAGGCGCTGGGCGCGGTAGAGGGCCTTGCGCGTCGGCTTGGGGAGCAGGTTCTTGCCGTGATAGGCGCGCCCGACGTAGCCGTGGCGGTCCATCTTGATGATGTTCCCGTACGTCTTGTCGACCACGAGGCCGCGGATGGCGAACGCCGGATCGGCCTGCATGTCGCGCAGCGCTTCGGGGTAACCGCGCGCGATCAACTTGTCGAGCGTGCAGCGGATCGACAGCGCCTCGAGCTCCTCCTGGCGGTAGAGCGCGAGGGTGTAGTCCATGTCGAAGCCGATGACGCTGATCTGGTCGAACGCGAGATCGCGGTTGGTGAAGATCCGGCGGGTAAACGGAGCCTCGAGGACGAGCTCGCCCTCCTGAAGCACTCTGCGGATGGGAGACGGGAGCCCGCTGGCGATCGACATGGGGGGACGTTCAGGGTAGCAGCGCAGCCCGCTGGTGGCGGAGCGTTTCCCGGATTGCGCGGATCCGCAAAGCCTCGTAGCTTAGGAGGTAGCGAGAGCGCGCATGCATCAAGCCGCCAAGGAGCCTGCTCCGCCCAGGGACGAGCGCCGTGTGCTCTGGTACCTGCGCAAGATCCCGCTGCTCGAGGGCGTGGGCGGAGAGCACCTGAGAGCGCTCGCCGCGGTGGTGGAGATCAAGGAATTCCGCCGGCGGCAGATCGTGTACCTGCCGGGCGATCCGGGCGAGCACGTGTTCTTCCTGCAGGGCGGGCGGGTCAAGTGCAGCAAGGTGTCGCGCGACGGCAAGGAGCTGACCCTCGATTATCACGGTCCGGGGGCGTTCTTTGGCGAGTTGTGCGTGTTCGCGGGCGCGCCGCGCGAGGAGATGGCGGAGGCGATGAAGAACGCGATCGTGGCGCTGTTGCCGCGAGAGCCGCTGCGGGACCTGATCTTCGCCGACTCGGTGCTGGCGTTCCGCTTCGCCCAGGTGCTGGCGCAGCGGCGGCGCAGCGCCGAGACCAGGCTCGAGCACTTCGTGTTCCGCGATGTCCACGCCAAGCTGGCGGCGCTCCTGCTCGAGCTCGGCCGCGAGTACGGGCACGAGACGGAAGATGGGATCAAGGTCGACCTCAAGATCACGCATCAGGAGATGGCCAACCTGATCGGATCGACGCGAGAGACCATTTCCCTGGCGCTGGCGAGCTTTCGCAAGCGCAACCTCGTCCACCTGCTCGGACGCACGGTCGTGCTCGTCGATCGCGAGGGCCTCGCCGCGCTCTGTTGATCGACTCTGGCTCGGCGCTGCCGAAGGGTCCGGCGGCGGAGGCGCGAGGCGGCGAAGTCGAGTTCCGGGAGTCCGCCCGGTGTCAGCAATTGTTTGCTGGTTCAGGGCTCGTCGCGGTCACTGAGCTCAACGCCGATGAACTCGGACAGGACGCCGAACTTGTACATCGGCACGCGACCGAGCTCGCGCATGACCACATTCCCCTGCGGATCGAGGACGACGAGGGCGGCCTCGCCGGCGGGGATCTGAAAGGCCGCGCGGGCCTCGGTGCTGTCCGTAGCGGTCTTCCAGCGCTTGAGCTCGGCGCCGTCGATCTGGCCGACCAGTTGCGCGCTGACCTTGCCCGAGTCGAGCTTCGCGTCGCTGTCGACGACGATGCCGGCAAGCCGCACGTCGGGCTTGGCGAACTGCTTCACGCTGTCGTCGGTGCTGCCGTCGAAGCCCTGCTTGCCGCCCGGGATGTCCTTGCGGGCCACCGGGCCCCCGAGGAAGACGAAGGCGCAGGTGCGGCCGGCGCAGGCGGCGTTGTCGAGCTCGCCGACCTTGAAGGCGGGCGCGGGCGCGGGCGCGGGCAGCGTGGCGCCCAACAGGTCGCGCAACTTCTCGATCTCGGCGGGCTCCATCTTGCCGCTGTGGCGGTAGACGACGGCGCCGGCCGGGTCGAGCACGACGATTCCAACGTGGCCCTTCGGCAGCTTGAAAGTCTTGGTGACGGCGCCCTGAAAGTCGATGTAGAGCGGCAGCCGCAGCTCGGGCCGCATCGGTCCGATAAATTCTTCGATCTTCGAGGCGAGCAGGCCGAAGCCCTCGGCGTCGCCGACGGCGAAACCGGACACGGTGTCCGGATAGTTCCAGCGGGCCATGGCGCGGCTCATGGCCGACGACTCGCGTGCGGCCATGCTCTCGCGATCCTCGACGATGATGTAGACGGTGCGGCCCTTGAGATCGGCGAGCACGAGGTCGCCGAGGCCGCCGCTCCCGGGAATGACGAGCTTCTGCGGGTCGGCCTCGGCGACGTTGATCGCGGGCAGCTCGTCGGGGATCTCCTCGGCGCGCGAGCGCAGCATCCAGGCGACGAGGCCGAGGAGGATCAGGACCAGGAGGACGAGGCCGAGGGCGATCTTGCGGAGGATCGACACGAGGTGGGCAGTATATCGGCGGGGCCCGCGGGCGCCACTTCGCAGTCGGGGGCGACGATGGGAGATTCGCGGCCGACGGCCTGGCGACGACGTGAGCGATCGATCACGGGCCAGGCAGCCGCCGCCGTCGAAGAGGGGCCCTCAGGGGTCCGCGAGGCTGGCTTTGAGCACTCCCACGCGCAGCGAGCCGCCTTGCAGACAGGCGAGTGGGACGGTCGGCGTGTCGAGGTTGCCGCCGAGGCTGGGCATCAGCACCACGGCGCGGCACGACAGCGGCTCGGGGTCGACGAGGGGAAGGACGTAGGTGCGCAGCCCGTCGCCCAGCACCAGGTGTACGGGCGCGGCGTCGCCGTAGGGCAGGAGGAAGGCGGAGTAGCCGAAGAGGACGCCGGCGGCCGGCTGGGCGGTGATGCGGGCGTCGGGCAGCTTGTCGGCGGGGACAGTGACGGCGGTGTTCTTCGGCTTGCCGCTGGTACCGAGGAAGGCGACGCCCACGCCACGATCGGGAGTGACGGCGGCGACGGTGCGGGCGCCGAGGTTGCTGGTGATCGTGGTGAGCACCGCGGGTGCGCCGGGAGACAGGTCGACTTCTTCGCCCGGCTCCGAGATGAGGGCGGCGCCGGCGTCGGAGAGCGAGAGCAGACCGGTGACGCGCTGGCCGAGGCGGACGGAGATGCTGGCGCCGAGGCTGAGCTGAGGCAGGGAGACCGCGGGCCCGAGAGCGTCGAGGTCGAGCGGTTTGGCGGTCGGGACCCGCTCGGGGGCCGACCAACTGCTGCGATCGCTGCTGCGCCGCACGTGGGCGATGCCCCGATCTCCAGGGTGGGCGGTCTCGGCGTCGTCGGCGGCGAGGAACTCCGTGAGCAGGACGTCGCCGAGGAGGAACGGGCGGCCGAGCGCGGCGAACTCCGCGTCGCGAAAGAGGTCGGCCGACAGATCGACCGCGGTCTGCAAGGGACCGATGTTGGGCTCGGGGGCGATCGTGAGGTCGCGGGTGACGATGGCGTCACCCGGCAGGCCGCGGCGGTACGCGACGCGGACGACCGTGCTGTCGCTGCCCGGAGGCCGGGGCAGGACGTGCGCGGCAACGCCTGGCCCCAGAGACATGACCTCGGGGACATATCCCTTGAGCGAGGTCTCGAGTACCGGCGTGTCCGCCCAGGCGCCCTCGTCGGCGCGGTACAGGCGGAGCGTGGGGTCGAGGCCGCCGGAGACGACACCGAGCAGGATGTCCGGAGGGGCGCCGCTGACGAGCAGGGCGTCGCCGACGTCGCGCGGCTCCGGGTCGAGTTCGGTCCACACCTGCGGCAGCGGGTTGTCCGGCGCGCCGACGTTCATGGTCAGCTCGGCCGAGAAGCGCGGGCCGTCGGGTGTGAGCGAGGCCAGCTGCAGGGTGTGGGTCCCGAGCGCCAGGGCGCCGTGGAGGAAGATTCGCAGGCGAGCGCCGGTCAGCTCGCCGAGCGCGCTGCCCGGGCCGAGGGTGCCGGCGGTCTGGCCGTCGATGAGCAGCTGAGTATTGCCCAGCGTGATCTTCTGGACGACGATGTCCTTTGGGACATGTTGCGTGCTGACGACGAGGAAGTCGCCGAGCGCCGGGTTGAGAAAGGCCGGGTCGGGGACCACGCTGGAGTCGGTGTCGCTGCCCGTGCCCGTGTCGCTGCCGGTACCCTCGTCGATCGGTTCGCCGTCAGGTCGACAGCCGAACGAGCAGAGGCCGGCCCAGAGGGCGAACGCGGCGGGACGCAGGGGCCCACGAGGGAGCACGCCTCAGGCGTATCGCGTGCGCGCGAGGACGCCAAGGGGTGTCACCCGGACGTCGTGATCGTCCAGACGAGCACCGCGAGCACGGCGTGGCCGGCACCGAGAGCAAAGCCGGCCCAGCGCAGACGCGCGGCGCCCGCGAAGAAGAGCGGGAGGCACAGGCCCAGGCCGATGAGGAACAGCGGGAGGGCATCCTGGGCGAGCGGGACCCGCAAGTCGAGGAGCGCCCGGCCGCCGAACCACAACAAGGCGAGCGCCCCCCACCAAGCGCCTCGGAGCGCCACCGCGCGCAAGGCTGCCCGGTGCTGCCACAGGATGCCGGCGACGCGGCGGGAGGCGCGGGCGCTGGCTCCGCCGAAGCGGCGGCAGCCGCGGCCGATGGCGAGCCCGGCGACGCGCGACAGGCGGGCGGCCTGGGCGAAGGCGCGCAGGCTCAGGTGCGAGAAGCGGCGGAGGCCGCCGGCGCTGAGCCGGGACAGGCTGCGGAGACCACGTCCACCGGCCACGGCCGAGCGGCCGAGCTCGCTGGCCCCGTGGTCGAGGCCCTTGCCCATGCCTTCGATGGCGCGCTGGGCCGCGGGCATGAGCGCCCGACCGCGTTCGACGACGAGCTGTCCGGCCCGGCGCCAGGCGATCCGGGTTCGCAGACGCGAGGGAAGGCCGCGCACGACGAGGGCGCCGCGGCGGAGTTGGTTCATCAGCCAGCGCGTGTGTCGGCGCGCTGCGGCCTGGGCGGGAGGCCGGCGGCGCCGGTTGCCCTGGCCGGCGCGAACGGAGGGCCGGGGAGTCACGCGGCGAGTGTGCGTCGCCGGCGGGCAGGGACCAAAATTTTGGCGCGGAGCGTTGGCGATCGCGCGGCCGCAGCGGGCTGTGCCAGATGCTAGGCTCGCTACCCATGTCGTTCGTCGCGGCGATCTGGCTGGCGCTGGCGCCGGCGGGGTGGGAACCCCGACCGCCCGACCCGCCCACGGTATGGGCCCAGGCCGGCAGCCGGCCGTGGGGTCAGTGCCGCGAGCTCGAGCGGACCGCCGAGATCGCGGTCGCCAAACAATCGGTCGGCGCGGATGGGCCGAACGTGTGGGCAGAGCGGGCCCGGCTGTGCCCGGGGGCGCCCGCGGTCCTGGTGGCCGCGGCGATGCTCGAGCTGACGCAGGTGCCGAGCTTGCCGCCGCTGTCGGAGCTGGCCGGGGAAGTCGGGGCGCTGGCCGAGACGCAGCGACAGAGCCGCAAGCGGGCGGCGCAGTGGCTGGCAGCGGCGCGCGGCGAGGCGGCCCGCCGCGGTCAGGCGCCGCCGCCGATGACGTGGATCATGACGGCGATCGCGGCGATCGGGCTCGGCGATGCGACGACTGCCCAGGCCGCCCTGGCGCAGGCGGAGGCGCGGGCGGAGGTCGAGGGCTATCGCATCGATCGGCTGGCGGCCGTGGCGGCGCTCCTGGCTGGCGATCTGGCGCGGGCGTTGGACCTGGCGCACCGGGCCCGCGAGCGAGCTGCCTCGCGCGAGCAAGTGCGGACGACGCTGCTCCTGTCGCTGGTTTACGACCGCAGCGGCGCGGCCGATGCCGCCCAGCGCGAGCTGACGCTGCTGCGACCGCTGGCATCGAGCGCCGAGCGGATGGCAGTCGATGCCCTGTTGCCGCTGCACGAGCGCCTCTATCTGGCGGCGATCGAGCAGGTCGCGTTCAAGAACCCGGCGAACGCGAGCTTGTTGTTCAAGGGCTATCTGGCGTGCCCGGAGCCCGAGGAAGCAGAGCGGCGGCTGGTCGAGCGGCGGCTGGCCGAGCTGCGTCCGATGTGAGGCGGGCGCGCGGGGCAGGCGAGACGGGCGAGACGAGGAACGGGTCGACGGAGCGCGTCATCGCGTCGCGCAACAGGGCGGCGAGCCGCGCAGCGTCCGATTTGAGGCGGGCGCGCCGAGCAGGTGAGACGAGGGACGGGTCGACGGAGCGCGTCATCGCGTCGCGCAACCTGGCGGCGGGCCGCGCAGCGTTCGATGGGAGGCGGGAGCGCCGGGCAGGCGAGACGAGGGACGGGTCGACGGAGCGCGTGATCGCGTCGCGCAACGTGGCGGCGTGCCGCGCAGCGTCCGATGTGAGCGCGTCGGACGCGAGGCGGGAGCGGGCCGGGCGAGCAACTCCGGGTGCCGAGATACTACGAAGCCCCCGAAACATGGCGGAGAGGCCATGTCCCGGAGGCCGTGTTCTTCGAGACATGGCGGAGAGGCCATGTCCCGAAGGCCATACGCTCAGTTACGCCAGGTCAGCGCAGCTTGAGCCCGTCGGCGCTGCAGCTCCAGGCGAACTTGTCGCCGAGGAGCAGCGGGGCGTGGACGTTGCACAGCGACTCGGTGTCGGTGCCGGGGACGGCGAAGGCGGGGATCGCCGCCGGGTCCTGGTCGCGGCTGGGCACGCCCGACAGCATGAACTGCGGGGTGCTGAGCAGCATGCCGGCGAACCGACGGGCGCCCTCCTCGAGCTGGCCGGTGTCGGCCTGGCTCATCGGGGTGTCGAGCGGGAGGCCAATGACGCCCTCGATCGCGGCGATCTCGGCCGGTCCGTCGAGGGTCGGTTCGGTGATGAGGCGGTCCTTGATCGCCGCCGCGATGTCACCCACGGTGGCGCCGGGGACCATGCTGGCCTCGACCAGCATGAGCTCGATCCACTCGTACTGCGCGCAAGGCTGGCCGAGCGGGCCGGTGCAGCCGCCCTGCATCGACTGCTTGCTGCCGCCGGCGAGCTGGTTCTCCCACGACAGCAGGCCGTTGAAGTCGACGCCGTTGAAGCCGTTGATCGCGTCCTTGAGGAACACACCCTGGTCGCGCAAGAAGTTCATGCCCGGGTAGTTCCACTCGTTGTCCTGGACCTGCTGCACCGGCAGCTCCCACCACATCGCCCGCATCGCCGATTCGATCAGCACCCAGGCGCTGTAGCGCTGGACGCGGTCGCCGACGCCGTTGCCGCGCATGTTGGGGTCGGCGGCGGTGATCGAGAACGGGTCGAACACCGCCTTCATGGGGTACGAGGTCGAGGCGTCGCACAGGTCCGGCGCCTCCTGGTTGAAGTAGGGGTGCGTGACGATCTCGACCAGGAGAGTCCGCAGCGAGTAGTCGTCGGAGATGAAGGCGTCGGCGAGCTCGCCGAGGATCTCGCGCTGCTTCTCGTTGCGCGGGAAGCTGTGCGCGAGCGTCAGCGGGTAGCCGAGCATCTCCTTCCACACGCCGTTGGCGATGTTGACGGCGGTGAGGTACGCGAGCGCCTGGTCGGGGGCGACGGCCAGGTCACCGTCGACCATGAGGCCCTCGCTGGCGAGGGTGGCGAAGCCGGTCTTGAACAGCGGGTCGATGTCGAACAGCTGGCCGCCCTCGGGCAGCGCGCCGCCGAGGTAGCCGGGGATACCGAGGATGTCGCCGTCAGTGCCCGGGTTGAAACGGCCGCAGCTGCCGCTCCAGCCCCACGGCTCGACCGAGCCCTGGTCGTCGACGAAGCCGGTCCAGCGGAAGGCGGCGTACACCTCTTCCTCGGGGCGGCCCTTCGGGTCGCCGTAGATGGCGCCCTCGAAGTCGCCGGGGAGCGCCCAGAAGTGGTTGTACTTGGGATCCGGGTTGTAGGTGACCGACTCGGTGCTGGTGTGGCACTCGAGGCAGCCGCTGCGCCGACCGAGGTAGCTCGACTCGAAGATCTCGCCATAGTTCGAGCGCGCGTTGACCTCGAACTCCTCCTGAGTGATGTTGGCGCCGGACAGCGGCCGGGCCATGCGCGCGAACATGTCTGCGCGGTACATCGGGCTCAGGTCGTCGAGCCGCAGGGAGCTCATCATGACGTCGCCCATCGTGAACGGCGGGCCGAAGCTCGAGCCCTGGGCGTCGTTGTCGCGGATGTAGGCCGCGAGGTCGCCCTTGTCGCCGGCGCCGGTCATCTCCGAGTAGCAGCCGTAGTTCGACTTGGTCTCGAGCCGGTTGATCTTCAGCTGCTCCCAGAAGAAGGTGCGCCAGCGGTGAAGGTAGAGGTCGCCGCTGGCGAGCCCGCGGGCGACGATCGCCCGCCCGTCCTGGCCCTTGGCGTCGAGCTGCTCGATCGCGCTGACCAGCAGCTGGACCTCGCGCATGCCCTCGGGCTTGCGGCCCTGCAGCAGCGGGATGACGCGCTTGACGAACGCCTCGTCGCCGGCGTCGCACGACTCCTCGCCGTCACCGGCTGGCGGTGGCTCTTCGCCCGGGTCGCCGCCGGAGTCGCTGGTGGTCGCGGAGTCGCTGGTGGTCGGCGCGTCGCTGGTGGTCGGCGCGCTGTCGGTCGCGGACGCGCCGTCCTCGGTCGAATCGACGGTGGCCTGGCTGTCGCCCTCGGTGGCGGTGGAGGCTCCGGAGTCGTCGTTCGGACATGCCGTGAGAGACATGCACGCGAGGACAGATGCGAAGAGAGGAGCGTGGTTGGGATGAAGTCGGGTCATGGTCGCGCCTCCTCTCGCTCAGAGCTTGAGCCCCATGTAAATGTCGCGCAGCCGCTGGGCCGCCTCGGCCTGGTTCTTGACCCCGCCGGCGACGTCGCCGACGGCGAACGTCTGCGAGCTGAACGGGTAGATGCCGAGCGCCATCATCACGAGCATTCGGTTCTCGGCCGGGCTGATGTAGGTCTCGGCGAAGCCTTCGGCCTCGGTGATGGCGCCGTAGATGCCGCGCTCGGCCTCGGTGATGGGGCCGCCGATCAGGACGTTGACCATGCCCTGCGGCCAGTGATTGAGGCCCGACTGGCCCTGCCGGTGCGGCGTGCGGCCGAACTCGGTGTTGATGACGATCATCGTCTCGTCGAGGTTGATCTTGCCGGGGTCGTTCTCGTTCGGCGCGTTGATGATGTCGGCCAGGCACTGCATCGTGTGCGTGACGTTGCGCGAGGAGTCCTCGACGTGGCTGTCGTGGGTGTCGTGGCCGGCCGACGGGTTGGGCTTGAGGCCGCCGTCGATCCAGTGGACGTAGCGGGCGCGGTCCTGGGCGCGGGTGAGCAGGCTGGCGGCCATGCGCGCCTGCATGCGCGGCTTGTCGGTGCCGGACATGTCGCTGCACTCGGTGCCGGCGACGCCCTCGAACAGGTCAGCCGACAGCACGCCGGACAGCTCGCCGGCGCCGCGGCGGGCGAAGTGGGCGAACTCGAAGTTGCTGCGCTCGGCCGAGCGGGTGAGCTGGCCCTTGCCGCCGGGTCGGAAGCGCTGCTGGTAGGCGGCGAGGTAGTGGTCGACCGCGGCGTCGTAGCTGTCACGGCCGGCGCCGACGCTGGGGCGGGCGAGCAGCTGCGACAGCGACGAGCCCGGGTCGACCGTGACGCTGAGCGGCCGCGCGGAGCCGGGGTGGAGGCCGATCGCGGAGGCGGCGAGGACGTTGTCGGTGGGGAACTCGACGCCGGGGTAGAGGACGTAGGCGTACGGGGTCGGGCGCAGGCCGCCGGGCTGCTCGAGGAAGTGGCGCTGGATCGACGCGCCGACGCCGGCGAGGCGCGGCGAGCCGAGGCGGCTGCCGGTCAGCGCGTAGGGGTTGGCGCCCTCGTGCGGCAGGAGGTCGTGGCGCTGCACGAGGATCCGCATGCGCGCGACGATGTCGGGCCGCGCCCGCAGCGGCGCGACCCACGGGCCGAGGTGGACCAGGAGGCCGTTGGCGTCCTCGGCGAACTCGTCGGTGAGGGTGTTGCCGAGGCCGCACTGGCCGAAGCGGGTCTGGGTCTGGTTGTAGTAGGCGTGGAGGAACCGCTCGGTGTCCTGACCCCAATCCGGCACCGCGTAGAAGGTGTCGAAGGCGTTCATGCCGCCGTAGAGGTAGAGCTCGAGCACGTTCTTGGCCTGGCGCTCGACGGGGATCATGGCGTCGAGCTTGTCGGCCGGCCACTCGCCCCAGTACGCCTCCGCGCGCCGCGGATGGCGAAGAATGCCGAAGGAGGCGCCGGCCGCCGTGGCGACGCCGAGGGACTTCATGAAGGTTCTGCGCTGCATGGTCCGTCTCGTGGGTGTCCTTTAAATCAGGTCGGGATCGGCCCAGACTTCGTAGCGGAGGACGACCCGCAGGTCGCCGTCCGGGAGGCCGAGGTCGAAGCTTTGCTCGCGGGCGATGGTGAGGGTGGCAGGGCCGGGGGCGAGCTGGGAGAGCTCGGCGCTCGGGATGGTGAAGCTGCCGTCGTCGACGGCGTGGGCGGTGAGCATCTGGCCGTAGGTGTCGATGAGGCGGATGACGACCTTGTTCGGCTGGCCCCCGTTGGTTTCCCAGGCGAGCTCCAGGCCTTCCGCGCGGTCGAGCTCGAACAGCGAGACGCCGACGTCGGGGGCGGTGATGGTCAGCGCCGGCGGGGCGGTGACGGCCGCGGGCAGGACGATGTCGTCCTTGCCCTCGCCGCCGAAGGCGATCAGGTCGTACTGGGCGCCGGCTACCCAGCGCGCCGGATCGGGGGCGCACAGCGGGTCGAAGAACTCGGCGTCGTCGCTGAAGTAGACCGGGAAGGTGTCCTGCACGAGCAGGAGGCACGCGAGCGACTCGCCGGTCTCGCCGCGCAGCTTGAGCGCGTTGCCGCCGGTGACCCAGGTCTTGTCCTTGCCCCAATCGTAGGGCGCGGGGATCGAGTTGTTGACGATGGTGTTGGCCTCGTCCGGCGGCGGCGGGAGGTGCATGCCCCAGGCCTGGACGGCGAAGAAGTCGTCGGTGGTGAACGGCTCGGTGCGCCAGGCCCCGGCCATGCCCAGCTCGGCCGGCAGGCCACCGGCGGTCTCGGGGTAGAAGGTGAAGTTGAGCAGGCCCTTGGCCTCGCCGACGACGACGCCCGAGTCGCCGGTGGAGCCCGACGAGTCGATGCCGCTCGTGGTGGGGGCGGTGGTCCCGTCCGTCCCGGAGGTGCCGCCCGACGTGTCGCCGGTGCTCTCGGCCTGAGGGTCCGTCTCGCTGTCGGTGGTGTCTCCGCCCGGCTGGCCACAAGCCCAGAGAGACATGGCGCAGAGGACCTGTCCCACAGGACAGATGGCTCGAAGCAGGGGCGTCGCACGGACATTCGTGCGAGAGGAACGTCGATCAGTCCTTCCCATCAAAGTCATCTTTTCCTAGTGAAGAAAATAAGTCTGCGTGAAGACACGGCGGGAACTTCACACTCGGGTGATTTTTGTCACCGCTGTCCAGCGAAACAGCGCACGTCGAATCGCGGGCGTTCACTCTGTGAACTCGTCGTCACAGGCTCGAGGGACACGATGCGCCCAGGCCGCGAGGCGAGGCGTGAATCGTTCCGCACACATGTCGCGATCCGCTGCCCGACCGGCCAGGGGGCGCGGCGGCGAAATTCTTCATGGACGGCGACCTGGGTGCTCTGCGATATGCTTCGCGCGAGCGACGTATGACCCTCGGAGCCAAGCCCGCAGCAACCGGGGAGATCCCCGCGACGACGCGCCGCGTGACCGCGCCGGTGCTCCATCAATACAAGCGCCAAGGCCAGCGCATCGTGATGATTACGGCGTACGACGCGACCTTCGCTCGCCTCGTCGACGAGTCGGGCGCAGACGTGGTGCTGGTCGGGGACAGCCTCGGCATGGTGATGCAGGGTCACCCGCACACGCTCGAGGTCACGCTCGAGCACATGTGCTACCACGCTCGCTGCGTCCGCCGTGCCGTCCAGCGAGCGCATCTGGTGGTCGACCTGCCGTTCATGAGCTACCAGGTCAGCGCCGAACAAGCGCTGCTGTCCGCGGGCCGGCTCGTTCAAGAAGGTGGGGCCGAGGCGGTCAAGCTCGAGGGTGGCGGCCGAGCCGATGCGGTGCGCAAGATCGTGCAGGCCGGCATCCCCGTGATGGGGCACCTCGGCCTCACGCCGCAGAGCGTGCATGAATTCGGCGGCTTCCGCGTGCAGGGTCGCGAGGACGCGGCCGCGGAGCGGCTGCGACAGGACGCGCTGCAGCTCCAGGAGGCCGGCGCCTATGCAGTGGTGCTCGAAGGCATCCCGGCGGCGCTGGCGCGGCAGATCTCGCAATCGCTCGCGATCCCGACGATCGGCATCGGTGCCGGGGTCGGCTGCGACGGCCAGGTGCTGGTGATGCAGGACCTGCTCGGCCTCGACGACCGCTTCAAGCCGCGCTTCGTCAAGCGCTTCGCCGAGCTCGCCGGAGTGGTGCGCGACGCGTTCGCCACCTACGGCCGCGAGGTCCGCGAGGGCAGCTTCCCGGGCGCCGAGCACAGCTTCTCCAGCAACCCGTCGCCCGCGCCCGTGAGCGGCTCGGAGCCGCCGACGGAGTAGGACGATGCTGGTCGTTCGGACATGTTCGGAGATGCAGGTGTGGCGGGCCTCGCTCGGCCACGCGACGCGCGTCGCGTTCGTGCCGACGATGGGCTACCTCCACGAGGGCCACCTGACGCTGCTGCGCGAGGCCCGTCGCCGCGGCGACCGCCTGGTGCTGTCGATCTTCGTCAACCCGACGCAGTTCGGTCCCAACGAAGACCTCGCCCGCTACCCGCGTGACGAGGCCGGCGATCTGGCCCAGGCGAGCGAGTGCGGCGTCGACGTCGCGTTCTGCCCGACCGACCCGCGCGAGCTCTACCCGCACGGGACGAACACATGGGTCGAGGTCCAGGAGCTCGATCGCCACCTGTGCGGGGCGTCGCGCCCGGGTCACTTCCGCGGCGTCTGTACCGTGGTGGCCAAGCTGTGGGGGCTGGTCCGCCCCGACGTGGCGCTGTTCGGCGAGAAGGACTTCCAGCAGCTGGCGATCTTGCGGCGCATGCACGCCGACCTGTTCCTCGGCGGCGAGGTCGTCGGCATGCCGATCGTGCGCGAGCCCGACGGCCTGGCGATGTCGAGCCGCAACACCAACCTGTCCCCGGAGGCACGTGCGCAGGCCCTGGCGATCTCGCGCTGGCTGGCGGCCGTCCGCCAGCGCTTCGCCGCCGGCGAACGCGAGGCGACGGCGCTGCTCGGCGACCCCGCAGCTGCGCTGGCGCCGGGACGGGTCGACTACGCGTCGCTGGTCGACGCCGACGATCTGCAGCCCGTCACCGAGGTGACGCGACCGGCCCTGTGCGCGGTGGCGGCGTTCTTCGGCGGGGTGCGCCTGATCGACAACACCGTCCTGCGACCGTGACGCTCGCCGAGACCGCACGCGGTGGCGGCGTTCTTCGGCGGAGTGCGCCTGATCGACAACACTGTACTGCGACCGTGACGCTCGCCGAGACCGCACGCGGTGGTGGCGTTCTTCGGTGGGTGAGCCTGATCGACAACACTGTCCTGCGACCGTGACGCTCGCCGAGACCGCACGCGGTGGCATGCTTCGGCGAGCTCAGAGTGCCTCGAAGTCTTGCGTGGTTCACCTCGAGCCCGAGGGCGCCGTACCGGGCCGACTTGCTCGCAGCGATAGTGTTCGCGTCACTTCCATATTGGAGTGCGCCGAGCGGGCGGCGCACTCGAGTTCGCGGGTCACTGCAGGACGTCGCGCTTGCCCCGCACCAGGACGACGCCGGCGGCGCCGAGGCGCTGCTCGTCTCGCCGGTCGCCGTACTTCTGCCAGCGCTCGTAGAGGCCGAGCAGGTCGCCGTCCGGACAGCTGTCGGTGGCCTCGGAGATCGCCTCGGCGGCGGCCTCGAACGTGACCGCGAGGGTGCGGAACACGGAGGGCTCGCCGATCTGGCGATACGCGCTGGTGCCGATGGAGCGCACGTAGCGCAGGTCGACCGGGGTGCGGTCGATGCTGTGCGGGACGACCCCGGCGATGAACAGCGCCCGATCGCCGACCGCTCGCAGCGCCTGAGCCCGCCGGGCGCCCTGTTGCTCGCGGGCCGCGAGGTACTGCAGCGCCAGCGGCCCGGCGGTGCGACCGGCGACGCTGGTCCGGCGCACGTGGTCGGCGAGCATGTGGACCACATAGGCCCCAACCTCGGTCGGCAGCGAGCTACCGGTCTTTCCCTGGGCCACGCGGTCGTAGAAGAAGGACTCGAGGGTGCCTGCAAAACGAAGTTCTGGCTCGGGCATGGGAAGATTCCTATTTTCCCACGCTACCAGAGACGACCGACCAAGCAAGCCAATTATGTGAGTTAACCGCACGGATTCCGAGCCGATAACGCCCCGACAGGAGGGGTTGACCGGGTTGGGACTCGCTTTACACTCCGCGCCGCGTTAGCACTCCTACATGGGTGATTGCTAACCGAGCCCCCGCAAATTTTCACGGCGATTGCGCAGAGTTAGGCGAAGTCGCGCGGGAACGCTCGCAACCGCGAACAGCATCTTCCCCCCACGGGGCCTGCATCGGAAATCCCAGGAGAGACCGCAGATGACAACGACGAAGGTTCGTCCCTTGAACGATCGCGTGCTGGTGAAGCGCATGTCCGAGGAGGAGAAGACCGCCGGTGGTCTTTTCATCCCCGACTCCGCGAAGGAGAAGCCCGCCAAGGGCGTGGTGATCTCGGCCGGTCCGGGCAAGGTCGACGACAACGGCAAGCGCACCCCGCTCGAGGTCAAGGCGGGCGACAAGGTCCTGTTCGGCAAGTACTCCGGCACCGAGATCAAGCTCGACGGTGAGGAGCACATGATCCTGCGCGAGGACGAGATCCTCGCCATCCTCGAGGCCTGAGCGGGCCCGACGACGCAACCGTTTTTTCTCACCCACACACGAGACACACATCATGGCTGCCAAAGAAGTTCGTTTCGAAGAGTCCGCTCGTCACGCGATCCTGCGCGGGGTCAACATCCTCGCCGACGCGGTCAAGGTCACCCTCGGGCCGCGCGGCCGTAACGTGGTGATCGAGAAGTCCTGGGGCTCCCCGACGGTCACGAAGGACGGCGTGACCGTGGCCAAGGAGATCGAGCTCGAGGACAAGTTCGAGAACATGGGCGCGCAGATGGTCAAGGAGGTCGCCTCGAAGACCTCCGACATCGCCGGCGACGGCACGACGACCGCGACCGTGCTCGCCCAGGCGATCTACCGCGAGGGCCTGAAGATGGTCGCCGCGGGCCACGACCCGATGGAGCTCAAGCGCGGCATCGACATCGCCGTCGAGGCGCTGATCGGCTTCATCAAGGGCAACCTGTCGAAGGCCACCAGCAGCGACGAGGAAGTCGCGCAGGTCGGCACGATCTCCGCCAACGGCGACGAGGAGATCGGCAAGCTCATCAGCAAGGCGATGAGCAAGGTCGGCAAGGAGGGCGTGATCACCGTCGAGGAGAACAAGTCCTCGACGACCGACCTCGACGTGGTCGAGGGCATGCAGTTCGACCGCGGCTACCTCAGCCCGTACTTCATCACCGACCAGGAGCGCATGGTCGTCTCGCTGCAGGAGCCCTATATCCTCTGCTACGAGAAGAAGGTCTCGACGATGAAGGACCTGCTGCCGGTGCTCGAGCAGGTCGCCAAGCAGGGCCGCAGCCTCCTCATCATCGCCGAGGACGTCGACGGTGAGGCGCTGGCCACCCTCGTGGTCAACAAGATCCGCGGCGCCCTCCACGTCGCCGCCGTCAAGGCCCCGGGCTTCGGCGACCGCCGCAAGGAGATGCTCAAGGACATCGCCGTCCTGACCGGCGGCAAGGCGCTCACCGAGGACCTCGGCGAGAAGCTCGAGAACCTGACCCTGAAGGACCTCGGCACCGCCAAGCAGGTCACGATCGACAAGGACAACACCACGATCGTCGACGGCGGCGGCAAGAAGGCCGACATCCAGGCCCGCGTCAAGCAGATCCGTGCCCAGATCGACGAGACCTCGTCGGACTACGACCGCGAGAAGCTGCAGGAGCGCCTCGCCAAGCTGGTCGGCGGCGTCGCCGTGATCAAGGTCGGCGCGGCGTCCGAGGTCGAGATGAAGGAGAAGAAGGCTCGCGTCGAGGACGCGCTCCACGCGACCCGCGCGGCCGTCGAGGAGGGCATCGTCCCCGGTGGCGGCGTCGCCCTCATCCGCGCCCAGAAGGAGCTCGAGAACGTCAAGGCCCCGACGCACGAGCAGAGCGTCGGCATCAGCATCATCCGTCGCGCGATCGAGGAGCCCCTGCGCCAGATCGTGGCGAACGCCGGCGCCGAGCCGTCGGTCGTCATCAACGCCGTCCGCGGCGGTGAGGGTGCGTTCGGCTACAACGCCCGCAGCGGCCAGTACGTCGACCTCGTCAAGGACGGCGTCATCGACCCGACGAAGGTCGTCCGCACCGCGCTGCAGCACGCCGCTTCGGTCGCCGGCATGATGCTGACCACCGAGGCGATGATCGCCGAGAAGCCCAAGAAGGAAGCCCCCGCGGCTGGCGGCGGCGGTCACCCGGGTGGCGGCATGGGCGGCATGGACATGTGAGCCCCGCCCGCGTCCGCTGACCCGGACGCGCGCGCACGAGCCCCGTTCCGCGAGGAACGGGGCTCGGCCTTTTTAAGGCTCGAAGGTCCGAGGTGTACGAGCCCCGATCGGCCGCGATCGAGGCTCGTTTCTTTTAGGCAGGGTTTTGCTAGCGTCGCCGCCGTGGAGCTCAAAGACAGGGTCGCGCTCGTCACCGGCGCGTCGTCGGGCATCGGCCTGGCGACGGCCAAGTTGCTGCACCAGTCGGGCATGCGCGTCGTGATGGTAGCGCGCACGGCCGCCAAGCTCGAGGCGGCGGCCGCCGAGGTCGGCACGGGCGCAGTGGCGATCGCGTGCGACGTCGGCGACCTGTCCCGATTGACATGGCTCATCGACCAGGTGGTCACGCGCTTCGGCGGCCTCGACGTGCTGGTCAACAACGCCGGCGTCCACTACCGCGGCGACATGCTGCGCCACCCGCCGGAGGCGCTCGCCGAGATCTTCAACGTCAACCTGACTGCGCCGGTGGTGCTGACGCGGATCGCCGCCGACCACATGCGCGCGGGCGGCTGCATCGTCAACGTCGCCAGCCTGGCGGGCAAGCTCGGCGTGCCCGGTTCGGCGGTGTACTCGGGGTCCAAGGCGGGGCTGCGCTTCTGGGCACTGGCGGCCGCCGAGGACCTCGCGCGTCGCGACATCCGGATCGCCAACGTCAACCCCGGCCCGGTCGACAGCAGCTTCTTCGACTCCGACATCCAGGGCGTCAGCAACCTGACCTTCTCGCAGCCGATGAGCACCCCCGAGCAGTGCGCGGAGGCGGTGCTCGCGTGCATCCAGGACACGCGCAGCCCGGTGGAGATCGATCTGCCCTTCGCGTCAGGCAAGCTGGCGACTCTGGGCTATCTGTCGCCGCGCCTGCGCGCGTGGCTGCGGCCGGCCCTGGAGCGCCGCGGCGCCAAGAACAAGGCGGCTTTCATGCGCCGTCGTGGGCTGTCCTAGGGCGCGGTCGTGCGCGCGGGTTTTCGCCGTTGAAATGTCGGCTGCGGCGGACGATCCTCGCGCGCGCGTGGGGAGGCTTCACATCGGTCTGGTCGCGACGCTGTGGGCGGGCGCGGCGGAGCCGGTGCTGGCTGCACCCGCGAGTCCACGGCCGGTCGTAGAGTTTCGCTGGGACGCGCCCGCGAGCTGCCCGGTCGAGGCCGAGGTCGTCGCCGAGCTCGAGCGACTGCTCGGCGGACTGCTGGTCGAGCGCAAGGGGCCGCGGCTCACCGCCATCGCCCGCGTCCGCCAGGAGCCCGGCGGCGGCTTCGATCTGAGGCTGTGGACCGTCAGCGACGAGGGCACCCTGCAGCGGTCGCTGACACACGCGCAGTGCGACGCCCTCGCGCGCGCGGGGGCTTTGATCGCGGCGATGGCGATCGATCCGTCGGTCCTCGAGCGCATGTCCGAAGAGACAGACGCCGCCGAGGTCGCGGCCGAAGCCAGGACGGTCGAGGACCCCGAGCCGCTGCCCGAACCGGAGCCCCCAGCGCCCGAGCCCGAGCCTGCGCCCGCCGAGCCTGCGCAGCCCGAGCCCGAGCCGCCGAAGCCGCCCCCGGAGAAGAAGAAGAAGGAGAGGCGCGTGCGCGGCGGCGTGCGCCTCGGTGCCGGCCTGAGCTTTGGCGACCTGCCAGGCGTCGGCGCATTATTACGACTCACGCCGGCGCTGATCTGGCCGCGCGCGCGGCTCGAGTTCGAGGTCGGCTACGGCCCGCTGCGACGGGCGCGCTTCGACGACACGCCGGACCGCGGCGCCGACCTGCAGCTCGCGGTCGGCGCGGTGCGCGGGTGTCCGCTGCTGCACGCGCGCAAGTTCGAGTTCCCGCTGTGCGCCGGCCTCGAGCTCGGCGCCCTCTACGGCCGCGGGGTCGGCTACGAGATCACCAGCGAGGCGCGCCAGCTGTTCGTCGCCCTGCACCTGGCGCCCGGCGTGTTCTACGCGGTCCACCCGCGGGTCGCGGTCGGCGGGATCGTCGAGGGCGCGGTCCACGTCGTAAGGCCCAGGTTCGTCGTGGAGAACCTCGGGGAGATCTATCGCAGCGCCCTGGCGAGCGTCCGCGCGCTGCTCGCGGTGGAAGTCCGATTTCCGTGACCCGTCGTGATGATAATTCGCGGAGCCGGTCACAAACCCGCGAGTCCATGTCCGCCGCCGCCCAAGCCGCCGCTCCGCCCAGCCCCGCGCTGGTGGCGGCCTACCGCGAGCACTTCCAGTTCGTGTGGCGCAGCGCCCGGCGGCTCGGCGCGCCCGCGCCCGCGCTCGACGATGTCGTCCAGGACGTGTTCCTGATCGTCGCGCGCAGGCTGACCGAGTTCCGCGGCGAGGCCTCGATGCGGACCTGGCTGTTCGCCATCACCATGCGCGTGGTCCAGCTCCACCGGCGCAGCGCCTCGCGGCACCTGCGGCGCGTCGAGGCCTTCGCCGAGGCCCACGCCGAGGACGGCGGCTCCGACCCCTACGCGCGCAAGGACGCGACCGACACTTTAATAAAATTGCTCGACCAGCTCGACGACGAGCGCCGGGCGGTGTTCGTCCTCGCCGAGCTCGAGGGCATGACTGCGCAGGAGATCGCCGCCGGCCTCGGGCTCAACGTCAACACCGTGTACTCGCGGCTGCGAGCGGCGCGGCAGCAGCTCGAGCGTGCGTTGCCTGCGGCGGCGCGGACGGAGGTGCGCTGATGCAGTCCGACAGGCTCGAAGACCTGCTCCGCGCCGAACGCGAGGCCGTGCCCGAGCCGGGCGCGGAGGACCGGATCTGGGCCGCCGTCGAGCACCGCCTGGCCCATGGGCCAGCTCCGCCGAGCGGCGCCGATGTCGCGCCTGCGACCCTCGGGAAGGCCGCGGGCGGCGGGGTGACCCTCAAGGTGATCGCCGGGCTCGCGCTCATCGCGGCTGCGGTCGGGGTGTGGGCCGCCCGCGATAGGCCCGCGGCGGCGCCGGTCGTGGCCGTCGCGGCGCCGATCGAAGCTGTCCCCGAGGCCAGGCTTGAAATTCCCGCGTCGACGCCGACACCCGCAGGGGTGGAGGCGCCTGCGCCTGCGCCTGCGCTGAAATCTCCGGTGATCGAGGCGCCCGCTCCTGAGCCGGTCCCCGAAGAGCCGCAGGAGATCAAGAAGAAGCCGCGCACCAAGGCGAAGGCCGAGGCGCCGGTGGAAGAGGAGCCCGCGGACTTCGCCGCCGAGCTGAAGCTGATCGCCCAGATCCGCGGCGCCCTCAAGCAGGGCGACAGCGCTCGCGCCCTGGCCGGCGTCGACGAGCACGCGCGGCGCTTCGGTGTCCGCGGACAGTTGGTGCAGGAGCGGCTCGCCTATCACGTCGAGGCGCTGTGCCTGGCGGGTCGCGTGGCCGACGCGCGGCGGGTCGCGCGGGACATGCTGGACAAGTGGCCGGACTCGACGCACGCGCCGCGGGTCAAGAGCAGCTGCGCCGGCGCGTAAACAGCTCGGTGAGAGCCCTGTGAGACATGTACGATCGTACATGTCTCTTTTGTCATGTCTAAAGATGGAATTTCCGGGCAGATAGCCGCGCTGCGTATTCACTGGCTCACGCGGGCCTCGGGTTGAGGAACCTCAGGGCTCCGCTCCGCTGAAAAATCGCCGCCGCGGTAACGAACCGATGGAACGAGAGAACGACGCCATGAAGACCACGACTACCTTGAAGCTCCGCTCGCTCTTCGCCGCCCTGTGCCTCGCGGCCTGCAACGCCTCGCTCGGCGACGGCACCGACAGCTCGGACGAGACCGACGGCGCCTCGACCGCTTCGACCAATCCCAGCGGCACCCCGACCGATCCCAGCGGCGATCCCAGCGGCGATCCGAACGCGCCCTGCAGCGCCGCCAACGCCTGCCCGGACGGCCAGTTCTGCTGGAACGGCATCTGCGCGATCGGCTGCACCAGCGACGGCGACTGCGCCGAGAACCAGTTCTGCGCGACCGACACCGACATGCTGTGCCACAACAAGGAGGTCACGACCTGCCCCGAGGTGCCTTGCGCCGAGGGCCAGGTGTGCAAGAGCGGCTTCTGCAGCACCCCGCCGCCGCCGACCCAGTGCACCCCCTCGCCGGTCGACGACGGTTGCGAGTCGAACGCGGTGTGCTTCCAGGAATCGGAGGACAAGGCGAGCTGCTACACGCTGCCGTACTGCTCGCAGGACGACACCTGCCCGACCGGCACCGAGGGCGCGGTGTGCAACAACGGCCTTCTGCCCGACAAGGACAAGATCTGCCTGATCGGCCTGTGCACCGAGGTGGCGAACTGCCCGGCCGACTGGAAGTGCGTCAAGGACCAGCCCAACGCGGTGGTCGGCTACTGCAGCGACGGCGGGACGTTCGCCCCGTGCAGCACCAACGAGGACTGCGCCAGCAACGTGTGCGACCTGCCGTTCCCGGGTCAGTCCGGCTTCTGCCAGTGAGCCGCGCTCACGAGCGCCAGCGCAGGCCGATCACGCCGTAGGCGGCGGCCGCGTAGAACACGGTCGAGATCCACGGGATCCCGATCGGCGACGTCGCCGGCAGACCGAGGCCGAGGGCGTACGTGCCGCAGGCGATGCAAGTGATCGTCAGCGCGGCGCGTACGCCCTGGTTCATGCGCCGCTCGGCCGCCTTGTCGAGCGCCGTCAGCGACGCGGGCGCGAGGCCGACGGCGAGGCGGCCCTCGTGGACGTCCTCGAGCAGCGCGGGCAAGCGCTGCGGCAGGCTGTGGGCCGCGCGGGACAGCAGGTGGAAGTCGGCCAGCAGGGTCTGCTTGATCCGCTCGCTGCTGTAGCGGTCCTGGATCATCTGCGAGATGAACGGACGCGCCTGCTCGAGCGGGTCGACGTCGGGGGCGATCGAGCGGGCCAGGCCTTCGGTGGTGAGGATCGCCTTGAACATCATCGTGAAGTCGGTCGGCATGCGCACGCGGTGGCGCGTGGCGCCGGCGACGAGCTCGCCGAACAGCTCGCCGATCTGCAGCTCCGACAGCGGCACGCCGCCGAGGTAGCGCTCGGCGATCTCGACCACGTCGGCCTCGAACGCGGCGTAGTCGACCTTGCCGGCGGTCGGGATCGCCAGGGCGTAGAACGAGCGCGCCAGCGCCTCCATGTCCTCCGACATGACCGCCCACAGGATGTCGATCAGCTTGTCCTTCATCGACGGCGACAGGCGGCCGACCATGCCGCAGTCGATGATCGCCAGGCGGCCGCCCTCCTGCACGAACACGTTGCCGGGGTGCAGGTCGCCGTGGAAAAAGCCGTCGATGAACAGCATCTTGTAGGCGGTCTTGAAGTACACCTCGACGAGCGGGCGGGTGTCCTCGCCGGACTGCAGCACCTCGCTGAACTTGCGGCCCTCGACGAACTCCATGCACAGCACCTCCTCGGTGCTGAGCGCGTCGTAGACGGTGGGGACGCGGACGTTGTCGTCGCTCGAGAAGTTGCGGTGGAAGCGGGCGATGTTGCGGGCCTCGACGCAGAAGTCGAGCTCCTGCGCGAGCGACTTGGCGAACCCGCGGATGACGCCGACGAGGTCCATCGCCGCGGCCTCGGGGAAGGCCTCCTCGACGTAGCCGGCGGTCGCCAGCAAGATGTTGAGGTCGCTGGCGATCTTCGGGCGCAGGCCGGGCCGCTGGACCTTGAGGACCACGCGCTCGCCGGTCTTGAGGGTGGCGCGGTGGACCTGGGCGATGCTGGCCGAGGCCAGCGGGGCCTCGTCGATCTCGGCGAACTGCTCGCGCCACTTGGGCCCGAGGTTGCTGCGCAGCTGGGCCTCGATCTGCTCGAAGGGCAGGGGCGAGACCTGGTCTTGCAGACAGGTGAGCTCGCGGATGACGGCGTCGGACAGCAGGTCGGGCCGGGTCGAGAGGATCTGGCCGAGCTTGACGAAGGTCGGGCCGAGCTGCGTAAACGCGGCGACGAGGCGCTTGCCGGTGTCGGCGCTGCCGACGGTGGCGCGGGTCAGCTCGCCACCGGTGAGCTCGATCTGCAGCTCGCGTCGGAGCTTGAGCTGGGCGACCCACCAGCCGAAGCCGTGACGCACGAAGACGGTGGCGATCTCGCGGAAGCGGGCGACGTCCTTGGCGCCGGTGACGAGGGCGCGCGAGGAGCTGACGATCGTGCGCAGGACGGACACGCGCGCGCAGTATACCGAGACCGGCGTCAGGCAGCGGCGCTGGATCTGCTAGACTTGAGGCGTGCGAAGTCGGCTGTGGACATGGCTCCTGGTCGGAGCGGCCGTCTCCGGGTGCGACGCGCCCGAGGGCCGCACGCGGGCCGCGGAGATGGCCGAGATGGCCGGCTCGCGCACCGCGGAGGCGGCGCGGGCGGCCCGCGCCTGGGCGGGGCAGCTCGGCCTCGGCGAGCTGTCCGAGGCGGCCAAGGCCTGGTTGCGCCAGGGCGCGGAGGCGTCGTCGTCGGGCATCGAGGCGGTGCTGCAGAAGGGCGAGCAGGTGGTGCCGGTGGCGGTGGAGATCGGGCGAGCCCTCGGGGGCGCGGTCGACACCAGCACGCAGTTCGAGCCGATCTACCAGGAGGTGCCGGGCGGCTCGTCGGAGCTGGCGGTGCGGCGAGCGGAGGCCGACGCGGCGATCCAGGGCATGCCGCGCGTCGAGCTCATCGATGGCCTCTCGGTCGGCTTCAAGCAGCTGTCGAGCGTCGACCTCGGCCGCACGAGCTCGGAGTCGGCATACCTGGTGATGTGGCGCCAGCACGACCGGCTCATCGGCTTCGTGTTCCGTTCGCGCCGCGACGTCGCGCTGGCCGACCTCGTGCGCGAGGCGCCGCGGCTGGTCGCGCTCGTGCGCTCGGTCCTGTGAACAGGCGGTTGCTGCGCCGCCCCCGCCCTGGTATGCCGGCCGGGCTTGGCGAGCCTCCAGCGGACGCTCTTGCGGCAGATCGGCCGCGCGAATCGGCGCTTCGGCCCGATCGAAGTCGGCGACAGGAGCATGGTCGCGGGCGAGCCGGCGGGGGCGCGCGACACGGTGCTGCTGTCGCCGCGGATGCTCTTGAGGGCATGAAGGAGAGGACATGCTGCAACGGACATGGTTCTTGGGACTGGTTCTCGCGGCGGCGGGCTGCAACAAGTCGTCGGGGATCTGCATGAACTCGAGCTGCGAGGCCTCCGTGCCGCTCACCGTGGTCGACGACGGCCAGCCCGGCGGGCGGCTGCGGGCCGGGGCGTACACGTTCCGCGTGGCCACCGACTACGCCGAGGAGACGTGGAGCTGCGCGCTGCCGGCCGAGGACTGCGCGCTCGACTTCTTCACCCCCTTCGAGGACGGCGAGGACGACGGCACCCTGTCGATCGTGGCCCACGCGGGTGAGACCGGCCTTCAGATCGAGGTGCTCGAGATCCGCGGCAACACCTGGAGCGGCCCGGCGAAGTTCGTGGTCGCGGTCGAGCGCGACGGCGAGGCGGTGGTCGAGGAGACCTTCGAGCCGCGCTACGAGGAGGCGCTGGTGCCCGACGCGTGCGCGGTGTGCCTGAAGCGCAAGGGCGGCGACCTCGTGGTCCACGTGCCGGCCGAGTAGGGCCCGGCAGCGCGTCCCGCCGGCTGGACGTGTCCCGCGGGCGGGACGGGTCGGGTGAGGCGGCTGCGCGAAAGGACAGGGGATTTCGCGCGAGCCCGGGCCGCGGCGCGGCGTGCATGGCCCCGCGGGTGTGCGCCTCGCCCGTCGATCCAGTCCTCGGCCTCCTGCATCGCCGGCCCGAGCTTGTCGTCCTCGCGCTGCACCGCCTGCTCGGCTGGGAGCTCGAGCAGCCGGCCCGGGCCGAGCCGGTCGACGTCGGCGATACTCAGCTTTACGCCCACGGGCACGAGTGGTCGGCCGACCTGGCGTTCGCGCTCCACCGGCTCGGCGGGCCGTCGACGTGGCTGGCGGTGGTGGTCCCGCCCGCGCGCGAGGAGCAGGCGCGGGCGTACCTGTGGCCGTGCTACGCGGCGCTGCTCGGGCTGCGCCGCGGCGGGCCGGCCGCGCTGCTGGCGATCGTCGGCGACGACGACGCGGCGTGGGCCCGGCAGACGGTCGCGTGCGGCTTCGGGGCGCTGACGTTCACGCCGCTGGTGATCACTCGCGCCGCGCTGCTGGCGCTCGGCGAGGATGTCTGATGGGACATGTCTGTGCGGACAGCCTGTCGGCGGGCCCGCGCGAGGCGGCGCGGCGGCCGGAGGTTCCACCTGTCCTTCGGGGCAGGTGGGAGCGGGCGACGCGGCTAGGGCTTGCGCCTGTCTTTGAGGACAGGGAAGCGCTCGCGCGCGTCGCGGACGACCTCGGGGCGGACGTCGGCGAGCACCATCGTCTCCCCGCCGGCGGCGGCCGCGAGCACCTCGCCCCAGGGGTCGACGATGCGGCTGTCGCCGCTGTAGTCGAGGCCGTTGCCGTGGCCGACGCGGTTGACGCCGACGACGTAGGCCTGGTTCTCGATCGCACGGGCCTGCAGCAGGGTGGTCCAGTGGTGGCGCCGGCGCTCGGGCCAGTTGGCGACCACGACGTAGGCGTCGGTCTGCTCGGCGCGGCCCCAGAACTCGTCGGCGAAGCGGAGGTCGTAGCAGACGAACAGGGTGCAGCGCAGGCCTTCGACGTCGACGGTGATGTGGTCGCTGCCGGCGCCGTAGTGCTCGTGCTCCTTGGCGAACGAGAACGGGTGGATCTTGCGGTAGCGGACGACCTGGCCGTGCGGGCTGGCGAGCACGAGCGTGTTGTAGGGCTTGGCCTCGCCGAGCGGCACCTCGGGCACGCTGCCGCAGATCCACAGGTCGTGCTGACGCGCCTGGTGCTCGAGGAAGCGGGTCGAGGGCCCGCCGGGCGGCTCGGCGATCTTGGCGGTCGTCATCGAGAAGCCGCAGGCGAACATCTCGGGCAGCACCACCAGCTTGGCGCCCGCGGCGGCCGCCGCGGCCACCCACGGGCGCAGGCGAGTGAAGTTGGCCTCCGGGTCCTCCCACGCGATGTCGCTCTGGATCGCCGCGATCTTCATGCTCCGGTCCCCCTGCGTGCTGTCCTTCGGGTCATGCGTGATAGTCTATCCGCCCGCGCTCGCCAGCGGCGCGCGGCGCGGCAGCTTCTGCAGGCGACGCAGGCCCTCGTCGAGCACGTCGTCGGTCTTGCAGAAGGCCCAGCGCACCAGGTGACGGCCGTTCGCCGGGCGCTCGTAGAACGACGACGGCGGGATCGCGGCGACGCCGACCTGCTCCGGCAACATGCGGCAGAACTCGACGTCGTCGGCGTATCCGAGCGGGCGGATGTCGGTCATGACGAAGTACGCACCGGCCGGCGCGAGCACGCCGAAGCCGAGCTCGCGCAGGCCCTGGCACAGACGATCGCGGCGCGCGCGGTACTCGGCGACGAGGCCGGTGAAGAAGGCGTCGTGGGCGACGAAGGCCTTGGCGAGCGCGTGCTGGAACGGTGTAGCCGTGCAGAAGGTCACGAATTGGTGCGCACAGCGAATCGCAGCGCTGAGCGCCGGAGGCGCGCACGTGTGTCCGACCTTCCAGCCGGTGAAGCTGAAGGTCTTGCCCGAGGAGGAGATCAGCACGGTGCGCTCACGCATCCCGGGGAGCGTCGCGAGCGGCACGTGCGAGCCCTCATACACGAGGTGCTCGTACACTTCGTCGGTGATGGCGATGAGGTCGAAGCGCTGGCAGAGGCTCGCGATATGCTCGAGCTCGCTGCGCGTAAAAACCTTCCCAGTGGGGTTGTGCGGGGTGTTCAGAAGAATTGCCCGAGTCTTGGGGGTAATGACCGCTTCGAGCTCTTCGGGCCGGTACGCGAAGTCAGGCGCGTGCAGCGTGACGACCTTCGGGACCGCGCCGGCCATGGTGACGCTGGCGCGATAGGAGTCGTAGAAGGGCTCGAACAGCACGACCTCGTCGCCGGTGTCGCACAGCGCTTGCAGCGTCGCGCAGATGGCCTCGGTCGCGCCGGAGTACACGGTGACCTCACTGTCGGGATCGTAAGAGAGGTCGTAGAAGCGCTGCTGGTGCGCCGCGATCGCGCGATTCAGCTCGGGCAGGCCGCTCATGCGAGAGTACTGGTTGGCGCCGGCGCGGATCGCAGCGATCGCGGCTTCTTTGATGAAGTCGGGTCCATCAAAGTTGGGGAAGCCCTGGCCGAGGTTGACCGCGCCGAATTGAATCGCAAGGCGCGTCATCTCGGTGAAGATCGTGGTGCCGAATCCTTGGAGGCGGGCTGTGAGGTGCGGCTGGCGGGCGCTGCTCATGGGCCGCTGGAGTGTGGCATAGTTGTAGCGATGCAGGACGTCCAGAGCGCGCACGCCGACCTCACCGCCCACGCCAACGACGCGGGTCCCGACCCGGCCGCCCGCCTGTCGCAGATGGCCGGGGCGCTGGTGGGATCGGAGATCCTCAAGATCGCGGCCGAGATCCGCGCGCTGATGGGCCAGGGCGTCCCGGTCTGCAACCTCACGGTCGGCGACTTCAGCCCCAAGCAGTTCCCGATCCCCGAAGTGCTCCAGCAGGCGATCTTGCGGGCCCTCGAGCGCAGCGAGACCAACTACCCGGCGGCCAACGGCCAGGTCGAGCTGCGTCAGGCGATCCAGCGCTTCTACGAGCGCGAGCTGGGGCTGCGCTATCCGCTCGACAGCTTCCTCGTCGCCGGCGGCGCGCGCCCGGTGATCTACGGCCTCTACCGCACCGTGGTCGACGCCGGTGACACGGTCATCTATCCGGTGCCGAGCTGGAACAACAACCACTACGTCCACATGTGCGGCGCGCGCGGCGTGCCGGTCGTATGTGGCCCCGAGACCAGGTTCCTGCCCACCGGCGAGGCGCTGCTGTCAGAGCTGCCGTCGGCGCGCCTGGTGTGCCTGAACTCGCCGCTCAACCCGACCGGCACTGCCATCAGCCCCGACGCGCTTCGCGGCATCTGCGACGCGATCCTGGCCGAGAACCGCAAGCGCGAGCAACGCGGCGAGCGCCCGGTCTACCTGATGTACGACCACATCTACTGGATGCTGCGCTTCGGCGACACGAAGCACGTGACGCCGCCCGGGCTGCGCCCGGAGATGGCCCGCTACACCGTGTTCGTCGACGGCATCAGCAAGGCGTTCGCGGCCACCGGTCTGCGCGTCGGCTGGGCCGTCGGCCCGGTCGACATCATCAAGCAGATGTCGGCGGTGCTCGGCCACGTCGGCGCCTGGGCCCCGCGCCCGGAGCAGATGGCCACGGTCGACCTGCTCAGCGACGCCAAGGCCATCCACGCCTACGGCAACAACTTCCTGCAAGGCCTCGACCGCCGGCTCGAGCTGCTGCACACCGGCTTCCAGGGGCTCAAGAAAGACGGCCTGCAGGTCGACAGCATCCCGCCGATGGGCGCGATCTACCTGACCGTGCGCATCAATCCGTTCGGCCGCCGCACGCCCGCAGGCCAGGTGCTGCAGACGAACGAGGATGTCCGCAAGTACATGCTCACCGACGCCGGCATCGGCATCGTCCCGTTCCAGGCGTTCGGCGTGCCCGGCGACGAGGGCTGGTTCCGCCTCAGCGTCGGCGCGGTCTCCGAAGACGAGATCAAGGCAGCCCTGCCCCGCCTCGCCCGCGCGATGCAGGCGCTCACCTGAGCTGCTCGATCGGGGTAGGTCGGAGAGCTGTCCGTAAGGGCAGGTCAGGCGCCGCGAGAGAGCCTGCGCGCAAGGGCAGGCTCGAAGGGACAACCGCTCGGAGGTGCAGGCGGGGTGAGGGGGAGCCTGCTCGAAAGGGCAGGCTCGAAGGATCGAGCGGGGCCTGCTCGAGAAGGTAGATCGGGGCGATATGGTCGAGGGGACATGTTCTTGAGAACATGTCCCATCGTGCAACCTCAGGCGCTGCGGATCCCGTGGCGCGCCAACACCTCGACGAACGCGGCCACGTGCGAGCGGCGCTTGCGGAAGGGCGAGGGCGGCGGCGAGGGGTTGGTGGTCGGATAGACGACGGGGCCGCCGGCGAGCGCCTCGCCGATCGCGGAGCGGATGTCGGCGGTCACGGCGCCGCGCAGGTCGACGCGCGCGAGCAGGGCCCGCACGGCAGGGCCGTGGTAAGCCGACAGCACCAGCGCGTCGGTGATCTCCTTGAGCAGCGACATGTTGCCGCCCTGCCACATGCCGCCGCGGTAGTAGCAGGTCCACGAGAACAGGCTCTGGCCGGCGTCGGTGTCGGCCAGGCCGCGCAGGCCGGGGAGCGCCCGCAGGCGCGCGAGGGCCAGCGAATGGTTGTAGGCGCGCCACTTCGGGGTGGTGAAGACGTCGGCCAGGGCGCCGACCCAGAAGATGGCGCGCCGCTCGAAGCGACCGGCGAGCTCGCGCAGCTCGGCGACCCATCGCACGTGGTCGAGGCCGATCCGGCAGGCGTTGACCGCGATCTCGCTGTCGAGCAAGGAGGCGTCGCGGTCGACGAGCTCGACGACGTCCATGCCGAGCCGGTTGTCCTTCACGAACTGCTGCACGAGCGGGAAGTTGGGCCGCGCGCTGACGGCGATCACCGGGTTCTTCCACGGCAGTAGCAGCAGGTTGAGGCTGTCCTTGCCGCCGCACAGGACGAGGTTGGTGAAGCCGGGCCGCCGCGCCTCGACGCGGGCGATGTCGGCGCGCATGGCCGCGGCGAACTGGGCGACGTACTCCTGCGGATCGGAGAGCTCGAGGGTGGACAGCTCGGGGCAGCCGACGCGACGCACGCGGCGGTCGATGGTCGCGTTGGTGGCGAGGTAGCGGACGGCGCCGCCGACCTGGCGGGCGACGTCGGCGTCGAGCTCGAGCGCGCCCTTGTGGACGATCAGCGGCAGCGGCGAGGTCGCGTAGAGGTCGCCGCTGCGGTAGACCGGATAGAACATCGGCGGCGGCCGGCGGAAGCGCTCGGCCTGCCAGACGACGGGACCCGGCGTGAGCCACAGGTCGTCCTCGTCGATCTCGGGCTGCCGACGCAGCTCCCAGCCGTCCTTGGAGGTGAGATCGGGCAGGATCATCGCAGGTCCTCGTCGTCGTCGAGCTCGCGGCGCGGCGGCGCGGGCCCTCGACGCGACTGCAGCGGCTCCTGCAGGGCGCAGGCGTGCTTCGTCGGCGTGTCCAGGCGGAGGAGCATCGTGTGGTGCTCCGCGCGATACCAGAGCCCGGCGAGGACGGCGTGCCGCGGGGGTTGCGGAGGGCGTGCGGCAAGTCATGGCTGGGCGAGGCCGGTTGACACCCTCGCGCGCCGGAGCGTACGTTCGCGGCCGTTTCGCTCGGCATGTCGACCTCGCCGACCGTCGGCTTTGTACGCCACGAATTCCTGCCGCCGTCGGAGACGTTCATCTACACGTCGATGCGGTCGCTGGAGCGCTACGCGGTGCGCGTGTTCGCGGTCGAGCGGCTGTCGCGGGAGAAGTTCCCGGACGGCGAGGTGACTGCGCTGCGCGACCAGCCGCTCGGGGCGCTCGAGGCGCTGCTGTACCGCGCGACCACGCTGTCGCCGCGGCTGTCGCGGTGGGCCCGCGGGGTGTCGCTGATCCACGCGCACCTCGGACAGACGGGGGCCCACGCGCTGCTGACCGCGGCCCGCCACGGCCTGCCGCTGGTGACGAGCTTCTACGGCAAGGACGTGACGGTCCGCGGCTCGCGGCTGCGGCTGCTGCCGGCCTACTGGCACTTCGCCGCGCTGGCGCCGGCGCTGTTCCGCCGCGGCGACCGCTTCCTCGCGCTGTCGCAGCACATGCGCGGCCAGCTGGTCGCGCAGGGCTGTCCCGAGAGCAAGATCCGCGTGGTCCCGCTCGGCGTCGACCTGTCGCGCTTCCAGCCGGCGCCGCGGACGACGCGGGCGCGCACGCGGGTGCTGATGGTCGGCCGCGAGGTCGAGAAGAAGGGTTTTGATGACGGGCTGCGGGCGTGCGCCCGGGCGCGCGACGAAGGGGCTGACCTCGAGGTCATGTTCCTTGGGACAGGTTCGGCGGGGGCCGGGCCGCTGCGCGCGCTGGCCGAGTCGCTGCGCCTCGACGTGACGTGGGCGGCGCCGACGACGGCTGTCCCTTCGGCCATGCAGGAGGCGGACGTGCTGCTGGTGCCGAGCCGGACGGCGAGCGACGGCGACCAGGAGGGCACGCCGACGGTGATCTGCGAGGGCTCGGCGGCAGGGCTGCCGATCGTGGCGACGCGGCACGCGGGGATCCCGGAGCAGGTCGAGCACGAGCGGACGGGGCTCTTGGCGGAAGAGCGCGACGTCGCGGGGCTGGCGGGGCACCTGGTGCGCCTGTCCCGAAGTGCAGACGAGCGGGTCGCCCTCGGCGAGGCCGGGCGGCGCAAGATGCAGGCGGAGTACAGCGTGGAGGCCCACCGCGAGCGCCTCCAGGCGGTCTACGACGAGGTCCTGGGGAGGTCGCGATGAAGGTCGTCATCCTGTGCGGGGGCAAGGGGACCCGCTTCAAAGAGCAGACGGAGCTGCGTCCCAAGCCGATGATCGAGGTCGCGGGGCGGCCGATCCTCTGGCACATCATGAGCTACTACGCGTCGTTCGGGTTCGACGACTTTGTGCTGTGCCTCGGCTACCGCGCCGAGGTGATCAAGCGCTACTTCCTCGACTTCGCGGCGCTGTCGGGCGACTTCACCGTCGACCTCGGGCAGGGCGGCAAGCTGACGCTGCACAACCCGCCCGAGGCGCGCTGGCGCGTGACCTGCGTCGACACCGGCGAGGAGGCGATGACCGGGGCGCGGCTGCGCCGGGTCGGTCGCCACCTCGACGAGGACGACTTCATGCTGACGTACGGCGACGGCCTGTGCGACGTCGACCTGAAGGCGCTGCTGGCGTTCCACCGCAGCCACGGCAAGATCGGGACGGTCACCGGGGTGCGGCCGCAGAGCCGCTTCGGCGAGCTGCTGACCGACGGCGAGCGTGTCGACCGCTTCAGCGAGAAGCCGGCGGTCACCGAGGGGTGGATCAACGGCGGCTTCTTCGTGTTCCGCAAGGCGATGCTCGAGTACGTGCGCGACGACGATGTCTGCACGCTCGAGCGCGAGCCGCTCGAGCAGCTGGCGGCCGACGACCAGCTCCGGGTCCACCGCCACGAGGGCTTCTGGCAGTGCATGGACACCTACCGCGATCTGCAGCTGCTCGAGCGCGCGTGGACCGGCGGCGCGGCGCCGTGGAGGAAGTGGTAACATGTCCTTTTGGACAGACAAGAACGTGCTCGTCACCGGGGCGACCGGGCTGCTCGGCAGCCACATGGTCGAGGAGCTGCTGGCCCGCGGGGCGGCGCCGGTGTGCCTGGTCCGCGACGGGGTGCCGCGCAGCCTGTTCCACGGCCGCGGGCTCGACCGCCGCTGCGTCAGCGTACAGGGCCAGCTCGAGGACTACGCGCTGCTCGAGCGGGTGATCAACGAGCACGAGATCGAGGCGGTGTTCCACCTCGGGGCGCAGACGATCGTCGGCACGGCCGGGCGCAACCCGCTGTCGACGTGGGAGGCCAACGTCCGCGGCTCGTACAACCTGCTCGAGGCGTGCCGCCGCAACGAGCGCAAGGTCCGGCGGATCGTCGTCGCCAGCTCCGACAAGGCCTATGGCGACCAGCCGGTGCTGCCGTACACCGAGGAGTCGCGGCTCGAGGGCCGCTTCCCTTACGATTGCTCGAAGAGCTGCACCGACCTGATCGCCCGCTGCTACTTCGACAGCTACCAGCTGCCGGTGTGCGTGACCCGCTGCGGCAACCTGTTCGGGCCCGGTGACCTCAACTGGAACCGCATCATCCCGGGGACGGTGCGCTCGGTGGTCCGCGGCGAGCGGCCGCTGGTGCGCAGCGACGGGACGTTCGTGCGCGACTACGTGTACGTCGGCGACGCGGTGGCGGCGTACCTCGAGCTGGCCGAGCAGATGGACCGCCCCGAGGTGGCCGGCGAGGCGTTCAACTTCTCCGACGAGCGGCCGCAGAGCGTGCTCGACATCGTCGACCGGGTGCTCGGCCACATGGACGCGCGCCACCTGCCGCCGGTGATCCTCGGCGAGGCGTCGCGGGAGATCCGCGAGCAATTCCTGTCGTCCGAGAAGGCGCGCCGGGTGCTCGGCTGGCGCCCGCGCCACGGGCTCGACGAGGGGCTGCAGCGCACCATCGCCTGGTACCGCGAGCTGCTGGGGGCGACGTGACCGCGGTCGCGATCGGCGGCGGCGGCGGCTTCATCGGCCGCGCCGCCGCACGCGCGCTCGCCGGTGGGTCGGCGATCGCGTTCGGTCGCGAGGGGCTGTCGGAACGGACATGTCCGGAAGTACACGCGCTGATCTGGGCCGCCGGCGGCCGCGAGGGCGGCGAGGCGGGGCTGGCCGAGATGCACGTGGCGGCGCCGCTGCGGGCGCTGGCGGTGGCGGCGGCGCGCGGGGCCCGGCGGGTGGTCTACGTCAGCAGCGGCGAGGTGTACGGGCTGCAGCCGGTGCCGTTCGCCGAGGACGCGCAGCGGCTCGGCGACACGCCGTACGCGCGGGCGAAGATCCGCGGCGAGGACGAGGTCCGCGCGGCGGCGGCCAGGCTGAAGCTCGAGGCGGTGATCGTGCGCCCGGGGGTGGTCTACGGGCCAGGTCAGCGCCCGGGCATGCTGATCCCGTCGCTGCTGGCGGCCCTGCGCGCCGGCCAGCGGTTCGCCTGCACGCCCGGCGAGCAGACCCGCGACTTCGTGCACGTGCGCGACGTGGCTCGCCTGCTGGCCCGCTGCGCCGAGGACGGGGCGCCGGCGGGGACCTACAACGCCGGCACGGGGATCGAGTCGGCGGTGGCGATGGTGGTGCGCGCGCTGGCGTGGCGGCTCGGCCGCACGGACCTGATCGACCTCGGCGCGCTGCCGTACCGCGGCAGCGAGGTGATGCGCTACGTGCTCGACGCGACCCGCGCGAAGGAGCGGCTCGGCTTCGTCGCCAAGGTGGCGCTGGCCGAGGGGCTCGAGTCGGTGGTGAGCTGTCCCGAGGAGCATGTCGGTGCTTGAGGCCGAGGCGACGTTGCGGCGCGCGATCGCGGAGTGGATGATGGTGGCGAGCTGTCCCGAGGAGCAGGTCGGTGCTTGAGGTCGAGGCGCGGTGGTTGCGGGCGCGGCTGCAGGAGCTCCCCGACGGGGAGCTGTCCCCTTTATTGAATCTCGGCAGCAGCGACCTGCACTTTCGGACAGAGGCGCAGCCGTGGATCGACCGCGAGGTGTTCGCGCCGCTGCGGGCCCGCGGGGCGGAGATCGTCCACAGCGACCTGAAGACGCTGCCGGGCGTCGACATCGCCGCGGACGCGCTGAGCGAGGCGGGGCTCTCGCGGCTGCGCGCGGTCGGGGCGCGGGCGATCCTGTGCTGCAACATGCTCGAGCACGTGACCGACCGGGCGGCGCTGGCCGAGCGCCTGGCGGCGCTGGTGCCCGCCGGGGGGCTGCTCGTCGTCACGGTGCCGTTCAGCTACCCGTACCACCCCGACCCGATCGACACGTATTATCGACCTGACCCGGAGGACATGTCCCGCGAGCTGTTCCCGGGGCTGCGCCTGGTCCGCGCCGAGATCGTCGACGGGCCGACCTACGCGCCCGAGCTGTTGCGCCGGCCGTGGCTGCTGGTCCGCGACCTCCGCAAGCTGGCTGGCCTTCGGGACAGCCCGAGCGGGACCGCGGGCTCGCGCCTGCCTGGCTGCGTCGCCCCTATCGGGTCAGCTGCGCGGTGCTGCGGCGGGAGTAGAGGATGTCGGAGCGCGAGGAGCAGGTCCGCGTCAACCAGAGCCTGGCGTGGGTCGGCACGGCGACCGCGCTGATGGGCGTGCTCGACGTCGCTACCAAGGCGGTGCTGCTGGCGATCTGGATCAGCCCCGAGGAGTACGGGGTGGCGACGCTGGCCCTGGCGGCGATCCCGATCCTCGACCTGGCGACCGAGCTCGGGCTGCCGGGGGCGCTGGTGCAGCAGGGCGACCACACGCCGGCGCGCCTGTCGACGGTGTTCTGGCTCAACCTGCTGCTGTCGCTCACGATCGTCGCGGCGATCTTCTTCGCGGTGGCGCCGCTGCTGGCCAGCCACTACAAGGCGCCGATCGTCGGCTGGATGCTGCAGGCGCACTGCGTCAAGCTGCTGCTGCAGAACCTGTACATGGTGCCGGGGGCGCTGATGATCCGCGAGATGCGCTTCCGCGAGTTCTCGCTGATCCGCTTCCTCGCCAGCGTGGCCGAGAACGTGGCCTTGCTGGTCGCGGCGCCGCTGGTGGGGATCTGGTGCTTCATCGCCGGGGCGATCGGCCGCACTCTGGTGACGACCGCGGGGGTGCAGTACTTCCAGCCGTGGCTGCCGCGGCTGTTGTTCGACTGGGCGGCCACCCGCGAGGCGGTGCTGTTCGGCTTAAAGACCTCGCTCAGCCGGATCCTGTTCTTCGTCTACACCGGCCTCGACTTCTACATCGTCGGTCATTTCTTCGGCCGCGCCGCGCTCGGCCTCTACAAGGCCGCCGCCGACCTGGCGCTCGACCCGGCCCGCATCATCAGCACTGTGGTGGTGTCGGTGGCGTTCCCGGCGTTCTCCCGCGCGCGCGACCGGCCGGCGGTGCTGGCGGAGCAATTTCTGAAGTTGTCGCGGCTCAGCTTCATCGTCGTCGCCGGGTTCCTGGTGATCGTGGTGCCGGCGGCGCCCGACCTGCTGCTGCTGCTCGACGAGCAATGGGTCGGCGCGGCGGCGGCGGTGCGCGTGCTGGCGATCGCGGCGCTGCTGCGGGCGGTCAGCGCAGTGGTGCCGCCGCTGCTCGACGGGGTCGGGCGCCCGAGCCTGACTCTGAGCTACATGGCGGTGGCGGCGGTGACGATGCCGCTGTGGTTCGCGATCGCGGCGATCGTGCTCGGCGGCTGGCTCGGCTACGCGTCGGTGGCGTGGGCGTGGGTGATCGGCTACCCGATCGCGTTCGCGGTGCTGCTCCGCTTCGCCCTGCGCCACCTGCAGCTCGGCGCCGGCCGCTACGTCGGGGCGCTGCTCCGCCTGTTCTTGTGGACAGGTCTGGCGATCGCCGCGGGGGCAGGGGTGCGGGCGCTGATGACCGACGCGGTCGCGCTGCCGCTGGTGCGCGCGCTGGTGACCGCGGCGACTTCGATGGGGACGTTCCTGGCGGCGCTGGTGGTGGCCGAGGGGATCACGCCGGCGTCAGTGTCGGCGGCCCTGAAGCCGCCGCCGCGTGACCCGGAGCCGGCGATCGAGTAGAGGTGCAGGCGTGGAACCAGCATCGGGCGACGACGACCTCTCGCTGCTCCGCGCGTGGCAAGCCGGCTCGACCGCGGCCGGCCGGGCGCTGATCGCTCGCCACTACGCGAGCGTGTACCGGTTCTTCTTCGCAAAGGTGAGCGGCGACGCCTGCGAGGACCTGGCCCAGGGGACATTCGAGGCGCTGTGCCGGCGCCGCGACGCGTACCGCGGCGGCTCGTCGTCGTTCAAGGGGTTTTTGTTCGGCATCGCCCGCAACAAGCTGCTCGAGTACATCCGCCACCGCTCGCGCCTGGGGCCGACGTTCGACCCGGCGACCGGCAGCGCGATCGACCCGGCGACGGAGGGGTCGCTGTCGTCGCTGCTGGCGGACCGGCAGATCGAGCACGTGGTGTCGCAGGCGCTGCGCGGGCTCAGCCTCGACGACCGGATCGTGCTCGAGCTGAAGGAGTACGAGCAGCTGACCGCCCGCGAGCTGGCCGAGCTGTTCGCGGTGCCGGGCGGGACGATGGCGGGGCGGATCGCGCGCGCCCGCCAGCGCCTGCGCGAGGCGACCGAATTGTTGCTGGCTCAACCTGACCTGAGAGACAGCCAGGTGCGCGACCTCGACAGCGCGATGCGCAGCATCGGCGACAAGATCGAGGGCTACCTCCGCGACCGCAAGTGAGCGGAGTCGCGCGCGCGAAGTCGGTGCTTTTTTCCACCGATCAAAGTCGCGACAACCAGCACTCGCCTGGCGATGCGTCCCGAGCTCCCGCCCCCGCCCTCGCCCGATCCCGCCACCCTCGCGCGCGCGCAGGCCCGCCTGCTCGCCGGTCTTTCGCACCTCGGGTTCGAGACGACGGCGGGCGACGCGACTGCGGGCCAGAGGTCGTGGGGCGAGCCGGAGGCCTCGCGCGAGCCGACGCGCGGCGAGCCGACCACCGGGCGCTACCGCTTCGGGCCGGTGTTCGCGCGCGGCGGCCTGGGAGCGGTGCGCCGCGCCGAGGACCTCAAGCTCGGGCGCACGGTGGCGGTCAAGGAGCTGCTGCGCTTCGACGAGCGGTCGGTCGACCGGTTCGTGCGCGAGGCGGCGATCACGTCGCGCCTGCAGCACCCGGGCATCGTGCCGCTGTACGACCTCGGCCGCGCCGACGACGGGCGGCCGTTCCTGTGCATGAAGCTGGTCGAGGGCGCCTCGCTCGAGCAGCGGATCGCCGGCTGCGCCGACGTCCAGGCGCGGCTCGGGCTGGTGCCGCACGTGATCGCAGCGGCGGAGGCGATGGCCTACGCGCACCGCCAGGGCGTGATCCACCGCGACCTCAAGCCGGCCAACATCCTGATCGGCGCGTTCGGGGAGGCGGTGGTGATCGACTGGGGGCTGGCGAAGTACCTGTCCCAAGAGACAGAGGCCGCGCCGGCCGAGGACAGCGATGACTTCGCGGTGTCCAACCTCACCACCGCGGGCTCGTTGCTCGGGACGGTCCGCTACATGCCGCCCGAGCAGGCGCGCGGCGACGGGGTCGATGGGCGCAGCGACATCTATGCGCTCGGGGCGGTGCTCTACCACGTGCTGGCCGGGGTGCCGCCGTTCCACGATCGCCGCGCGGCCGAGCTGATCCGCGAGGTGCTCGAGGGCGAGCCGCACCGCCTGGCGAAGCTGGTGCCCGAGGCGCCGCCGGCTTTGATCGCGGTGGTCGAGAAGGCCATGGCCAAACAGCCAGGTCGCCGCTACGCCGACGCGGAGGCGTTGGCCGACGATCTGCGGCGCTATCAGGCGGGGCGGCTGGTCGGCGCGCACGCGTACTCACTGGCGGAGGTCGGGCGGCTGTGGCTGCGGCGGCACCGGGCGGTGGCCACGGTGGGAGCGGCGTCGCTGGTGGCGCTGGCGGCGATCGGGGTGGTGGCGGTCGGACGGATCCGCGAGGCCCGCGACGTCGCCGAGGAGCAGCGCGCGGCGGCAGAGTCGGCGCAGGATGTCGCCGAGGCGCGCGCGAGCGAGGCCGAGGCTGCGCGCGTGACCGCGGACCGACGCGCGGATGAGTTGCTTTTGGCGCAGGCGCGGCTGGCGATCGCGGCCGAGCCGGCGCAGGTGTACCCGTTGCTGGCGCAGCTGGCCCCCGAGCCCGCGCGCGACGGGGCGGTGCGGGCGCTGGCGCTGGCGGCGTGGCAGCCGGGGGTGGTCGGGGCGGCGATGACGGGGCCGACGGACTCGCTGCACGACGGCATCAACCTGGCCGATGGGACATGGATCGCGGTCGGCCTCGACGGGCTGTGGCGCTGGCGGCCGGGAGCGGCCGTGGGCGAGAAGCTGGGCGGTCGCGGGCAGCTGGCGGTGACGCCCGATCGGACGGTGTGGGCGCACGTGAGCTCCGAGCGGGGCAAGGAGTTCGTGGCCGAGGTGCATCGGCCGGGCGGCGGTGAGTCATTGCGCTTCACCGGCAAGACCGACAAGCCGGTGGGTTTCTATCGCTGGGCGCTGAGTCCCGACGGGGAGTCGCTGTGGGCCTGGCCGGTGCTGGCGGTGCCGGCGCTCGAGTTCGCGGTGCGGACCGGGGCGCGCCGCGAGCTGCCGGGGGCGGACGCGCCTGCCGCGGTGGCCGGGCTGTCGCTGCACGGCTCGCCTGACGGCCGGCGGCTCGCGGGGGCCCGCGACGAGTCGCTGGTGGTGTGGGACCGCGAGACCGGCGAGGTCGGGGTCAGCCGCCATCCGTGCAAGCCGCGGCTGTTCGCTTACCAATGGACGCCGGACGGGCGCACGCTCGTGGTCCCGTGCGCGGGCGCGGAGCGGGCCGACAGCGCGTCGGGGGTCGACCGCCAGCTGGTGTGGCGAGCCGAGGGGCCGTCGCGCATGGTCGAGGCGGCCTGGTCGGCGCCGGCCCGCGACGCGCTGGTGTTCGTCGCCCACCGCGACGGCCGGACGACCGCGTGGGCCGAAGACCCGGCGGGGGCGCGGCGGTGGACGCGAGATGTCCGAACGGACAGGTCGCCCGACTTCGTGGTGGTGCCGAACACCAGCCGCGACGGGCGGTTGGTCGAGTGGGGCTTCGGGGTGACGACCGAGGTGATCGACGTCGCTACCGGGACGTCGATCGTCGCGCAGGCGAACCTCGGCACGACGGTCCTGGGCGACGGCGAGCTGCTGCTGGCGAGCGCCGACGGGCACCGGCGAGTGCGCCCGACCGACGCGCCGTGGCAGTCGCTGTGGCCGACGTCGGCGGTGCCGCAGCGGCAGGCGCGGCTGGCAGAGAACGGCGGCTGGGCGGTGGCGGGCGGGCCGGACAGCACGGCCCGGCTCGATCTGCGCTCGGGCGCGACGACGACGCCGACGGCGAGTTGTCGGCCGCGGCGCGAGTATCACGAGTCGATGGTGGTGGCCGACGACGGGCAGGTGCTGGTGTCGGTGGGCGAGGGCACTGCATGCCTCTGGGGACATGGCCGCGAGGACATCTTCGAGGTGCCGCGGCACCCGTGGACAGGCGCGGTGTTCGGGGCCGGGCGGTTTGCGATCGGCTTCGCCGACGGCGAGGTCCGCGAGTGGACGTCGCCGGGCGCGCCGTCGCGGCGCTTGCCGCTGCACGACCACCTGAGCGTCCTGCAATACGCGCCGGGCGGCGAGGTGCTGGCGGCGCTGGCCGGGGACGGCGGGGTGATGGTGGTCGAGCGCGACGGGGCTGCGCGCCTGGTGGTCGAGCCGGTGGCGAGCGCCAACGGCTCGCCGCACGCGAGCCTGGCGTTCGCGCCCGTGGGGGCGACTCTGGCGGTCTACCGCCGCGGGCAGCCGCAGGTCGAGGTGGTCGATCTCGAGCGCGACGGTCGGCTGCAGCTCGCCGGCGCGACGACGAGCCAGACGGCCGGGGCGTTCGTGGCGTCGCGCTTCAGCCCGTCGGGCCAGCGACTGGTGGTGCTCGACGGCGATCTGCTGCAGGCGTGGTCGCTTGCGCAGCCCGGGGCGCCGCTGCGGGTGCAGGGCCCTCAGGGGCGCGACGCGGCGTTCCTCGACGAGCAGACGCTGGCGGTGGTGGGGATCGACGGGCGGGTCGAGGTGGTCGACCTGGTGTCGGGGCTGGCGGCGCCGATGCGAGAGCCGACCGGGGGGCGCGTGTGGCCGCAGCTGGCGGCAGTGGAGGGCGGGCTGGTGCTGCTGGCGGGCACGGGCGAGGTGCTGCGCTTCACCGACCGCCTGCCGGCCGCGGGGGCGCCGCTGCACGCGTGGCTGCGCGCGGCGGCTGGCGCTCGGGACATGCCCTGAAGGACATGTGATGATTCATGATGTGTCCGCAAGAGCATGCTCGGGTGGCCTCCGGGACCGCGCGGCGGCGGTCGGTGCGAGGGCGCGCGGGTCGTGGCTCGTAGGCGCACCGGCAGAGGCCGCCGGCGGCGTCGGGGTGCGACGGCTGCCGCGTCGGCCGGCCGTGGTAAGCTCCGCGGCCGATGCCTGTGCCGATCTTCGCCCTCGCCGCCGCCGCCATCGCCGGAGTGGGGCTGTCCTACGCGCTGTCGACCGACGCCCGCACGCGCCGGTCGCTGAAGAAGCGTCCGGTGACGCCGATCCGGGGGCTCCGCGAGGGCGAGCTCGTGCGCGTGCGCGGGCGCGTGCTGGCCGGCGAGCGCGTGCTCGAGGCGCCGCTGTCGCATCGGCCCAGCGTGTACTACCTGGCGACCGTCGATCAGGAGACGGGCCGCAATCACTGGCGCGAGGTGGCCCGTGAGGAGCGCTTCGTCGAGTTCGCGATCGACGACGGGACGGGACGGATCCAGGTGATCATGAGCGTGCCGCGGGTGGCGGTGGTCAGCGATCACCACACGCGCTCGGGCTCGTTCGACGACGCGAGCGAGGTCGAGGAGGCGTTCCTGCGCCGCCACGGGCTGAAGAGCACCAACCTGATCGGGCTCAACATCGCCATCCGCTACGACGAGGGGACGATCGAGCCGGGCGAAGAAGTGACCGCCTTCGGGCTGGTGCGCGCGGAGATCCGCGATGGCCAGCGCGTGCTGGTGCTCGACGCGCCCGACGACGGGCCGCTGCTGCTGAGCGACGATCCTCGCGCGGTCCACGGGTGAGACGGCCGCTCCTCGGCGTCGACGGTGCGATCACGACGGCACCCGGGAGAGTCGCGCGAGCGTCGGTCGCTCAGCGCTCCCACGGGCGGCCGCGGTGCTTCCACAGGTAGTAGGCCAGCACGGCCAGCAGGAGGCCGTTGTAAAAGGCGACGATGGAGAGGATCGAGACGGTGGAGAAGGCGGCCAAGAGCATGCGTTTGTCACCTCGGACGCGATGACGATGAATCGTCGCGGCCGCGGCGGCGCGCGAAGGTTTTTCGCCGGCTCACGTGACGTAGCGTGATGTGCTAAACGCTTAGCGTCATGTCCACGAGCGCGGCCTCTTCTCGAGCGATCTGGATCGTCGGCGCCGGCGCGGTCGGCCTGCACCTCGTGGCGCGCCTGCACGAGGTGGCCGCGGTGACACTGGTCGCACGCGGAACGCGAGCTGCAGCGCTGGCGACGGAGGGGTTCGAGCTGACGGGGGCGGAGCAGCGACGGGCGTTCGTGCCGGTGGTGGACGCGGCGGCGGAGTGGTCGGTGCCGGCGGGGGCGATCGTGCTGGTCGCGGTCAAGGCGACGCAGCTGGCGGAGACGCTCGAGGCCCTGGCGCCGCGCCTGACGCAGGGGCAGGTCCTGGGGCTGTGCCAGAACGGGCTGGGGATCGCGGGGCTCGCCCGCGAACGCGTCCCCGCGGCCGCGCTGGTGCGCGTGGCCTGCTGGCTGGGCGCAGGGCTTGCCGGGCCGACGGCGGTGCGCGTGGCGGGGGTGTTCCAGCTCGAGCTGGCGGCCGACGATGAACCTGCCCGTTCGCACATGTCCGAACTGCAAGGTCTGCTGACGGCCGGCGGCTACCCGGTGACGGTGGCGGCGTCGATCGCGGCGTGCGAGTGGCGCAAGTCGCTGTGGAACCTGGCGGTCAGCGGACCGTGCGCGCTGCTCGACGCGGTGAACGGGGCGATCCTCGAGGTGCCGCAGCTGCGCGCGCTGGCAGAGACGCTGCTGGCCGAGGCGCGCGCGGTGGCGGCCGCCGAAGGCGTGACCCTGAGCGAGGCGGATCTCGAGCGAGTGTTCGCGTCGACCGAGAAGACGCGCGCGAACTACAACGCGATGCTGCAGGACCTGCGACGCGGGGCGGCGACGGAGATCGAGTTTTTAAATGGGGCGGTGGCGCGGCTGGCCGAGCGGCATGGGCTGACGGCGCCCACGCACGCCGCGGTGGCGCGCCTCGTCGCGGCGCGCGAAGTGCTGGCGAACGCGGCGCGACGCGAGTGACGGCGTCCGCGGGGGCCTGTCTGGGCCGCTGGTGCGGCGAGCGGTCTGGGCCGGTGAAATGTCGCCCGCTGCCGGTCGGATGGTGATGACATCGCTGCATCCGAGCTCGCGCGCGACGAGGTGACAGCTCCGGAGGTCGGGCGTCGGCGTGCCGCCCACACGCTGGCGAATGCAGATGTCGGGATTGGCGGAGCGATACACCATCGCCACGTCCCGGCGAGTTGGGGAGCAATTGCGAGTATCATGGTGCAGCGAATCAACCACGCGACGTATGATCTGTGTAGGGGTGACACGCCCATCGTAGGTCGTGAAGGGATCAGGCCCGAGGCGGCCCGAGGGTAGCGAGTCGGTAGCGAACAATCTCATAGTTCGTCGACCGCGCCTCCGAGCCGCCGCGGGCGGTGGTTCAGGCCGAGACGAAGGTCCTGCACCCGAATTCGTTGCGGCCGACCTCGTGGCAGCTGGGGTAATGAATCGGCGCCTCCCCCCCGAGCCGCTCGCGGATGCAAACGTCCGGATTGTTGGTCTCCCGCACCCTCCCCCACACCCGGCCCGTTCCCGAATCCCCGGACATCGTGCAGAGCCGGCTATCCCGCTCGATGACGTCCTCGGTGGCCTCGTCGTCGGGCTCGGGGGCGGCGAGCTCGGGCTCGGCGAGGGCGAAGGTGCTGACGAGGGCTGCCCCCAGGATCTTGATGAAAAACAACATGGGTCGACTCCTTTTGATTGTGAACTTTGGGCTGTCACCAAAGCGCCGACGCAGCATTGCGACGACGCGGTGATTCCAGGGTGATGGGGGAATCCACGGGCGTCCAGCGGGCGACCATGAAAAAGCCCGGGTCCATGCGAACCTCACGGGCTCGACGAGCGAGCGAGACGCTCTCGCCTCAGCCTGCTCCGTGCAGGTGACTGCCGGTTATGACGCCCGGCGAGCCGTCCAGGACCTGAAGGGACGACATGATGTCGGGGCCGGTGAGACGCGCGCGCCCGATGGCCCCACGTCGCGTGATCGCAGGCTGCACGTCCGGTATTCAGCGACGGGCCGGGACGACGGCGGCGCCTTGCGCGACGCCGATCGGCGACGTCTGAATGAGGGCTCAGGGACTGGGTAGAGTCCGCTCTTCGGACGCGGAAAAGTTGCGGTCGTCCGCTGGACGGAGCGCGCGATTGTCTGCATGGTTGCGACAATCGCCGAGCTGCGGAAAGGATGCACCGACCATGTCGATCTTCGCTGTCGCCGCCGATTCCTGCCTGAGAACGCTGTACGGCGCCTACCTCGCAATCGCCCCGCTGGGCGCTCCGATCGAGGCCCAGCGCGAGGCGCGGGCCGATTGGTTCATCTGTACGATGGCGGGCGAGAGCGACACCGGGCGGGTGTGGGGGCGCGTGCAAAAGCTGCAGAGCGGCTATTGCATCCGCGACCGCGTCGGCGGCGAGGCGCCGCTCGACGTCTCGAGCTGTCACGAGGTCGCCAAACTGCTGGAATGCGCGGCGCCGACGGTCCACGACGTCCTGGATGAGGACTGACGGCGTCGGGCGGTCGTCTCTCAGTCGCGCTGGCGCGGGCGCGCCAGGACCATCGTCCACGGGAACACGCCCGGGGCGGCGAGGACCTCGAAGTCGCGGGCGATGAAGCGCTGGAAGCCGGCGCGGCCCCAGTGGTTGACGTGCTCGGGGTCGTTGCCCAGGCGGGTGAGGTTCTTGCCGCGCATGAAGTTGAGGGCGCAGAAGAACGGCTCGCGCGGGACGCTGAGCAGGACGTGCTGGCGGGCCAGGCGGCGCAAGATCGGCAGCATCTGCGCCGGGGCGGGGATGTGCTCGAGGACCTCGAGCATCATGACCATGTCGAAGCTGCGGCCGTCGTCGATGAGCTGGCGCGCGTCCATGACGTCGAGCCGGGCGCGCTCGCCGATCCGCGCGCGGGCGTCGGCGATGGCGCCGTGCGCCAGGTCGACGCCGGTGAACTCGGCGTCGATGCCGGCCTGCAGCAGGGCCTCGATCATGTAGCCCTCGCCGCAGCCGAGGTCGAGGATCGTCCGCGGCGCGGCCTGCCGCACCAGCGCCGCGGCCTCGCGCTTGAAGCGGGCGATGAGGGCGCGCTGGATCGGGTTCTTGCTCTCGTGCTTCTGCTTGTTGCCGCTGGTCATGCGGGTCCCGGGATCGATGAATCGTCGCGCGCGCTGCCGCGGCCCGTCAGCGCCGCGCGGCCGGGCTCGGCGGGCTCGGCGGGTTCGGCTTGCCGGCGACCGTGACGGTGCGCGCGTCCTCGCTGATCTCCTCGGCGGCCGAGACGGGCAGCTCGCGGCCGCTCATCGGCGGGGCCGAGGGGCCGAGCTGCGGGCTCGGCTGGGCGTAGATGGCGGCGCGTGTGGCCGCGGGCGCCTCGCGCTCGTCGCGGATCGAGAACACCTCCTGCGAGCGGATGGTGGTGCGCACGAGCAGCTCGCCGAGCAGGCCGACGCCGATAAACTGCATCGCCACGATGGTGAGCAGGACGCCGAGCGTGAGCAGCGGGCGCTCGCCGATCGCGTAGCCGAACAGCCACAAGAAGCTGAGGTACATCAGGATCAGCACGCCGAGGCCGCCGAGGACCATGCCGGGGATGCCGAAGAAGTGCAGCGGCCGGGTGCGGTAGCGGGTGACCAGCAGGACCGTCAGCAGGTCCATGAAGCCGTCGAACATCCGCTTGACGCCGTACTTGCTCTTGCCGTGCTTGCGCGCGCGGTGCTTGACGATCAGCTCCTCGACGCGGAAGCCCTTGTGGTGGGCGAGCACCGGGAGGAACCGGTGGAAGCCGCCGTAGACGGCCAGCTCGCGCACGCAGTCGGCCCGGTAGGCCTTGAAGCCGCAGTTGAAGTCGTGCAGCCGCACGCCCGACAGCCGGCTGACGACGGCGTTGAACAGCCGCGACGGCAAGGTCTTGTCGAGCGGGTCGTGCCGCCGCTTCTTCCACCCCGACACCAGGTCGGCGCCGGCCTCGATCCGCTTGACGAAGTCGTCGATCATCGCCGGGTCGTCCTGCAGGTCGGCGTCCATGGTGACGACGATCTGGCCGCGCACCCGCTCGAAGCCGGCCGCCAGCGCCGACGACTTGCCGAAGTTGCGCCGGAAGTGGACGACCCGCGCGCGTGGGTCGCGGGCCGCGAGGTCGTCGAGCGCGTGCGCCGAGCCGTCGCGGCTGCCGTCGTCGATCCACAGGATTTCGTAGCTGCGTCCGAGCCTGACGCACGCGTCGGTGACCTGCGAGTGCATCTCGGGGATCGAGCGCAGCTCGTCGTACAGCGGGATGAGGATCGAGATGTAGGGCTGGTGGCTCAAGCGGGTCCTAGCGGTCGCCCTCGGGGGCGATCATGGCCTCGGGGCGGACGTAGCGGTCGAACTCCTCGGCCGACAACAGGCCGAGCGCGACGGCGGCCTCCTTCAGCGAGGAGCCGTCCTTGTGCGCCTTCTTGGCGATCTTGGCGGCGTTGTCGTAGCCGATGTACGGGTTCAGCGCGGTGACGTTCATCAGGCTCTGCTCGAGGTTGTGCGCCAGCTTCTCGCGGCGCGGCTCGATGCCCTCGGCGCAGAACTCGCGGAAGTTGCGGCAGGCGTCGCCGAGCAGGCGGACCGAGTGCAGGGTGTTGTGGATGATGAGCGGCTTGTAGACGTTGAGCTCGAAGTTGCCGCTCATGCCGCCGATGTTGACGGCGACGTCGTTGCCGAGCACCTGGGCGCACACCATCGTCATGGCCTCGCACTGGGTCGGGTTGACCTTGCCGGGCATGATCGAGGAGCCGGGCTCGTTCTCGGGGATGGTGAGCTCGCCGAAGCCGCAGCGCGGGCCGGAGGCGAGCCAGCGGATGTCGTTGGCGATCTTGGTCAGCGCGCAGGCGAGGGTCTTGAGCGCGCCGTGGAGGCCGACCAGGGCCTCGTGGCCGGCGAGGGCGGCGAACTTGTTGGGCGCGGTGACGAACGGCAGGCCGGTCAGGGCGGCGATCTGCTTGGCGCTGGTGACCGCGTAGTCCTTGTGGGTGTTGAGGCCGGTGCCGACAGCGGTGCCGCCGAGCGCGAGCTCGTAGACGCGCGGCAGGTTGCTCTCGACGGCGCGGCGGGCGTCGTCGAGCTGCTGGACGTAGCCCGAGAACTCCTGGCCGAGAGTGATCGGGGTGGCGTCCTGCAGGTGGGTGCGCCCGACCTTGACGATGTCGGCGAAGGCGGCGCTCTTGGCCGCGAGGACGTTGCGCAGCGCGTCGAGCCGCGGCAGCAGGTGATGCACGACCTGCTCGGCGGCGGCGATGTGCATGGCCGTCGGGAAGGTGTCGTTCGACGACTGGCCGCGGTTGACGTCGTCGTTGGGGTGGATCGGCTTCTTGCTGCCGAGGACGCCGCCGGCGAGCTCGATCGCGCGGTTACCGATGACCTCGTTGGCGTTCATGTTGGTCTGCGTGCCGCTGCCCGTCTGCCACACGCGCAGCGGGAAGTGAGCGTCGAGGTCGCCGGCGATGACCTCGTCGGCGGCGCGCACGATAAGGTCGACCTTGTCCTTCGTCAGGGTGCCGAGCTCGCCGTTGGCCAGCGCGGCGGCCTTCTTGAGGATCCCGAGCGCCCTGATCATCGGCCGCGAGAAGCGGTCGTCGCCGATGTCGAAGTGGTGGAGCGAACGCTCGGTCTGGGCGCCCCAATAGTGGCCGCTCGCCACCTGGATCGGGCCCATGCTGTCGGTCTCGGTGCGGCTGTCGTCCTTTGCGCCTGCGGTCATGCGCCGGGCAAGCTAACACCATCAGCGTCACAGAGGTGGGCCTTTGTCGCTACAAGTTCACGACTTGACCGCACGCACGCTCCCGGGCGAGGGTCGGCGCATGCGCAAGGTTGTGATCCCCGCCGCGGGCGGACACGAGCGGCTGACCCTGGTCGATACGGAGGCGCCCCGACCCGCGCCCGGCGAGGTCCGGATCGCAGTGACGGCCATCGGGGTCAACTACGCCGACTGCGTGGTCCGCATGGGCCTCTACGCGTCGGCGCAGGAGTTCGTCGGCTGGCCGATCACGCCGGGCTTCGAGGTCGCCGGGGTGATCGACGCGCTCGGGGAGGACGTGGCCGGCCTCGCGGTCGGGGAAGAGGTGGTGGCGGTGACCCGCTTCGGCGGCTACGCGACGTCGGTCTGCGTGCCCGCCCACCAGGTGTTCGCGGTGCCCCAGGGCCTGTCCCTCGCCGAGGCCGCGGCGGTCCCGTCGGTGTATCTGACGGCCTGGTACGCGCTCCACGCGCTGGCGCACGCGCGCAAGGGCGAGACGGTGCTGGTCCACTCGGCGGCCGGCGGAGTCGGCGGCGCCCTGTGCCAGTTCGGCCGCCGCGCCGGCTGCCGGGTGATCGGGGTGGTCGGCGGCCCGCACAAGGTCGCGGCGGCACAGGCGGCCGGGGCGGAGGTGGTGATCGACAAGTCGAGCACGTCGCTGTGGCCGGCAGTGAAGGCGGCCGCGCCCGCCGGAATCGACGTCGCCTGCGACGCCAACGGCCCGGAGACGCTGCGCCACAGCTACCGCCACCTGGCCGCGGGCGGGCGACTGATCGTGTATGGCTTTCACACCATGCTCCCGAGGACAGGTGGCAAGCCGAACCTGCTCAAGCTGGCGCTCGGGTTCGTGCGCACGCCGTGGTTCTCGCCGCTGGCCCTCACCAACGAGAACCGCGGGGTGCTCGGCTTCAACCTGTCGTACATGTTCCACCGCGCGCCGCTGCTGATCGAGGGGATGGCGGCGATCGCCGGCGGGCTCGCGGCCGGCGAGCTGCGCCCGCCGCCGATCACGACCTATCCCCTGGACCAGGTGGCGCAGGCGCACCGCGACCTCGAGTCGGGGCGCACTGTCGGCAAATTGGTGCTGCTGACCTGAAGGTCAGGTGTGATGATTGCGGCCGCTCAGATCTTGCAACCGCACTTGCACTCGTCAGGCTGGTTGGGGTCGTCGGCGACGCACAGGGTCCAGCCGCTCGGCTTGGGCCCGCAGATCGTGGTGACCTCGACGATGCCGTCGACCTCGCGCCAGTAGACCGGGTCGGTCCAGCCCATGCAGTAGCCCTGGTCGACGTAGGGCAGGCTGATCTCGTCGCAGGTCTTGCTGCTGAGATCGGTGCCGGGCAGGCAAGCCTCCTGCCACGGGGGATCGTCGCAGGCGCCGTCGAGCGGGCCCTCCTGCGAGACCGTGAACCACCCGCACGCGAACGAGCCGCCGACGGCCGCGTTGCTGCAGGTGTTCTCGTTGGTGATCGCGCCGCAGAACTCGCCGAGCAGCTCGGGACAGTCGAGGGTGGCGGAGGTGCACAGACAGGCGAGCGGGCCGTCGCAGTCGCAGGTGTTCCACTCGGGGCCGAGGTCGGTCGGGGTGAACGGGAACTGCAAGACCTCGATGTCGCCGTTGTCGTCGCGCCACACGCTGGTGAGCCCGCCCGAGGGGTCCTTGGGCACGCAGAAGTCGCGGATGTCGCCCTGACAGCCCTGGTTGCTGTGGGTGTAGCTGACGATCTGCGTCCACTCGCAGCCGTTCTGGCCGCACGCCCCCATCTCGGTGTACTGTGAACAATTGCTCGGCGGCGGACCTGTGGTGGTGTCGTCGGTGGTGCTCGCCGTGTCCTCGGTGGTGGTCGGCGTCCCGGTCGTGCTGGTCCCCGTCGGCTCGCCCGTGGTGGTGGTCGTGCTGGTGGTGACGGGCGGGTTGGTGGTGGGGTCGCTGGTGTCGGTGCTCGGCGAGACGTCGGTGGTCACTGCATCGTCGCCACACGCGATGAGGAGCACGAAGGCGCACGAGAGTAGGCGATAGGGCGAGGTCATGCGGCTCACTATACGCCAGCGCACCCAGCCGCGGCGAGGCTGCCGATCGAGCACGAGCGAGGTGACGGCGGCGTCAGGATAGCGGCGGTCCGGGCGCTGGACCGCGAGGCCGCGGACAGGCGCTACAGGGCCGCCGCGCCCGCGTGCGCGGACCCGGGCGAACCCGCGCAGGGCTGTCCGAAGGAGCAGGTCGAACGCGGGTCCGGCCGTGATGGCGCGGGTGCGGCGGAAGCCGTCGGTCGCGTCCTCCGCCGGCGAGGCGATGATGCCGTCGGCGACGCGGACGAGGCTCGTGAGGATCTCCTTCGCTCTCGAGGTGGTCCGAGATCGCTGCCGGCCTGAGGGACCGGTGATCGAGCGCTCCGCTCGGGCAGGGTCTGCAGGCGACCGTCGCCGCCGTCGATCGTCGTGACGATGGGACGGCGCCGCGGTGTGGTCGGGTGACGACCGCGGTGGTGCGGAGGAAGTTGCGACCGTTGTACTCGCAACCGTCGGCCTGCTCGTCGAGGTCGCGCCGGTGCGCGGCGACGTCCTCGATGGAGTGGTGGAGCGGGGTGGCGATCCCGACGATCGCCAGGGCGTGCGGCGCGGCGTCTCTGGCGCCGGTGTCGGCGAGGATGCGGGGCCTGGTTCGCGGACGACAGGTGGGGGCGTATCGGGGGCGCGCGGCGAAGCTGTCAGTGACGACAGATCACGCGTGGACGCGGCCGAGAGCGACGAGGGCGTCGTCGGGGACGTGGAGCGCGAGCGGTCCGCGGACGGCGAGCGAGAGGTCGATCCCGCCGATGCGGAGTTCGCTGCCGTCGGCTCGCGCAGTCGCGGTCCCGCGCGCGCCGACGAGCAAGGTCGGCTCGTCGATCTCGCGCGTGTGTTCGCCGGGGCCGAGCAGCTCGAGCTCGACGTGGGCGCCGCGCAAATGTGGGGAGGCGTCGCCCGAGCGCCACAGCTGAGGTCGGGCGGAGACGTCGAGCGTCGTCAGCGCCGACTCGACGTGCAGCGGGCGTCCGCTGCCGTAGTCGTAGAGGCGGTACGTGCAGTCCGAGGGTTGCTGGATCTCCGCCAGCAGGATGCCGGCGCCGATCGCGTGGACCGTGCCCGCGGGGACGAGCACGACCAGGCCGGGGGTGGCGACATGTTCTTCGAGACAGGCGACGATGCTGCCGTCCTCGGCGGCGCGGGCGAGGTCGTCGCGGTCGACGCCGGGGCGGACGCCGGCCCACAGACGGGCGCCCGGGTCGGCGTCGAGCACGATCCACGCCTCCTCTTTGCCAGGCAGAATCGCGCCGGGGCGCGCGGGGTCGGGGCGATCGTCGGGGTGGACCTGAACGCTGAGCGGCAGCGCGGTGTCGATGAGCTTGGCGAGGAACGGCAGCGGTCGGCCGAGGACGTCGCCGAGGCGGCGACCGCCGTGCGTGAGGCTCTCGTGGCCGGGGAGGGTGGAGAACTGCCATAGCTCGCCGACGCTGCGCCCGCGCAGCTCCGCGTGCGCGGGGCCTTCGCTCAGCAGTTCGGCCAGGCGGCGGCCGCCCCAGCGGGTCTCCTTGATCGTCTCGAGGGCGAGCTCGGGGGAGAGCAGCGCGGGGACGGCGGCGGGCATGCGCCCAGGGTAGCGTGGGTCGCGGGCGGTCGGGTATCCTGCGGTGGCCGCCTTGGGCGGCACAGGAGGGTCATGTCGAGCCGAGAACGCGGTCACGGAGCGGGGCACGGAGCTGAATCTCGGGACATGTCCTCCGGGTCAGGAGGAGAGCCGGACGCCGGGCGCCGCGGGGTGTTGAAGCTGGGGATCGGGGCGCTCGGGGTCGGGCTGGCGGCGGTGCCGGTGGTGCCGGCGATCGGCTACCTGCTGTTCCCGACCGGCTCGAAGGCCGGGGAGGGGTCGTTCTTGCCGGCGGGCAAGCGCTCGGCGCTGGCCGGGGCGGTGCCGGTGCGGGTCGAGCTTTACGCCGACAAGGTCGACGCGTGGAACAAGACGCCGGACGTGAAGCTGGGCTCGTGCTGGGTGCTCGAGCGCGACGGGGCGCTGCAGGCGTTCTCGACGGTGTGCCCGCACCTCGGCTGCGCGGTCGATTACGACGCCGAGTCGCAAAAGTTCAAGTGCCCGTGCCACCGCTCGGCGTTCGGGCTCGACGGGGCGGTCGAGGCCGGGCCGTCGCCGCGGCCGCTCGACTCGCTCGAGGTGAAGGAGGAGAACGGGCTGGTGGCGATCCGGCTGGTGCGATACCGCCAGGGCGTGTCCCAGAAGGAGCCGGTCTGATGGCGCTGCTCGACTGGCTCGACGAACGCACCGGGATCCGCTCGGCCACCCGCCTCATGCTCGAGGAGGACGTGCCCGGCGGCGCGCGGCTGCGCTACGTGTTCGGCTCGGTGCTGGTGTTCCTGTTCATGCAACAGGTGGTGCTCGGCATCCTGCTGGCGTTCTACTACAGCCCCTCGGCGACCGACGCGTGGGCGAGCACGGCCTATCTCAACGACCAGGTCACGTCCGGGTGGTTCCTCCGCGGGCTGCACCACCACGGGTCGTCGGCGATGGTGGTGGTCGTGGTGCTGCACCTTTTGCAGGTGGTGTTCGCCGGCGCGTATCGCAAGCCGCGCGAGGTCAATTGGTGGACCGGCCTGCTGATGGGCGCGATCGTGCTGGCGTTCGCGCTCACCGGCTACCTGCTGCCGTGGGACCAGAAGGGCTACTGGGCCACGCAGGTGGCGACCGGGATCATGGGGTCGGTGCCCGGGGGCGAGCCGCTGCAGCAGTTCGTGCAGGGCGGGCCGGAGTACGGCAACCTGACGCTGACGCGGTTCTTCGCGCTGCACGTGTTCGTGCTGCCGATCGCGTTGGCGGGGCTCCTGGGGGTCCACCTGCTGCTGTTCCGCAAGCACGGGGTGACGCCGCCGGATTTGCCGGAGGCCGAGCTGCAGCGCAAGACGCAGCCGTTCTGGCCCAATCAGCTGTTCCTCGACGTGCTGGCGATGGCGGTGTGCGCGGCGGTCCTGGTCGGCCTGACGGTCAAGACCCACGGCGCCGAGCTGTTCGCCCCGGCCGATCCGGCCAGCAATTTCGTGGCCCGGCCCGAGTGGTACTTCCTGTTCCTGTTCCAGCTGCTCAAGTACTTCCAGGGGCCGCTGCAGATCGTGGCGACGGTGCTGCTGCCGGGGGCGGCGGCGGTGTACCTGTTCGCGCTGCCGTTCGTCGACCGCGCCAAGTCGCGAGCGGTGCGCTCGCGCTGGGCGGTATTGTCGGGGGTCGGCATCCTCATGGCCGGGGTGACGGCGTTGACGGCGGTGGCGATCGCCGAGGACAACAATAACGAGTCGTTCCAGCACGGCGTCGAGCAGGCCCACGCCGAGGCCACCCGGGCGCGCGAGCTCGCGCGAGAAGGCGTGGCGCCGGTCGGCGGGCTCGCGGTGTTCGACAACGATCCCGAGCAGAAGACCCGCATGCTGTTCAAGGAGCATTGCGCGACCTGCCATACCCTCGAGGGCAAGGGCAGCGAGGAGGCGCCGACGCTCGACGGCTTCACCAGCCGCGAGTGGCTGACGGCCCTGGTCCGCAGCCCGCGAGACCGCCGCTTCTACGGGGCGACGAAGCACAACACCATGGAACCACTCACCACGGAGCAGGCCAGCGACGAAGAGCTGGCGGCGGTGGTGGAATACCTGATTGGCCTGTCGGGCGCCAGCGCGGCGGCGAGCGTGGACGCGGCGATGGTCGCTCGCGGCAAGGAGCTGTGGGACAAGAAGCTCGAGTGCTCGTCTTGCCACGAGCTCGAGGCCGGCAAGGACAGCACCGGGCCGACTCTGGCCGGCCGCGGTTCGCCGGCGTGGGTCGCCCGCATCATCCGTGACAGCAGTCAGAAGGACCTGTACGGCGATACCGCGGAGATGCCGAAATTCGCGGACAAGCTGACGCAGGAGCAGATCGAGGCGCTCGCGCAATTCGTGGCGTCACGCAAGACGCCTTGATCGCGGGTCACCGCGGCGGCAGGGGCTCGGTGCGCTGAGGCGTGCGAGCCCCTGTTTTCGTGTGGCGCTGTACGAACATTCGACAGCGCTTGTTTCGGAGAATTCCAAGCCGCTCGAACATTCGCAGGGCGCTTTCGGGGTGATATCGAGCCCGACGGCGTCGTCAGCGAAAGTGCGTCAGGCGGGCCGCGCGCCGCGACTGGCCGCGATCTGTCGCGGCTGCCGCGCAGATCTGGTGTCTCCAGAGACAGATCATTCGATTGCTCGATGTGGCGAATGCATGAAATGTCAATCGTGTCGCGCCCGCGGGTCCGAGCGAGCGCTCGCCGGGCCGCCCGCGCCGCCGATGATTCGTCGCGACCCAAGTACGCTGATGGGCGAGGGGGAACTCGGGCATGCGGAGGTATCGGCATATACAAGCGATGACGGTCGCGTTGACCGTTTGTGGGTGTGACGAAGTCGTCGTCGGGTTCGAGGACGTCACCGAGGGCGAGGAGACGCGGCTACGCGCGCTCCACGACAACGGGGTCGAGTTGAACGGGACCCGCTTCAATGGAACCCGTTTCAACGGGACATGGTTCAACGGGGTGAAGCTGATCAGCGCCAGCATCAGCGAAGGAACGACGAAGTCGAGCCTGAGCGGCTGGTCGCTGGTGCCCGGCACCAGCGAGCTGCAGGCGTACGGCAGCAAGGGGCTGCTGTACCGCGGCGCCGACCTCGCGGGCGCGCGGTTACAGTGGCTCGTCGACGACGGCGGCAAGGAGCCCGTGAGCGCCCAGCTGCGGATCGCGGCGGTGACTCAGAGCGCGAGCCTACCTGATATTTATTTTACGGACATCGACGTCCGCATCAATGAGGGCAAGTGGGAGTCGCTGTGCAGCGACGGTGCGGGCGCTCCGACCTCGGCGATCGTGGTGCCCGGATACTTCGACCTGGTGACCGCCGACTGGCGGCCGGGTGAGCACGGCGAACTGGCCTTCGCCTGCCGCGGGACCGCCGCCGGCAAGTGCCTCGAATGGGGCTACCGAATGTGGGCCAAGCACGGGGGCGTCTCGCTCGCCGACCACTATCGCGCCTGTACTCGCATGGTCCGCGCCGACTACTGCGGCACCAACGTGGCGCACACGGAGAACGGCACACCGATCGATATTTCGGACGGGCTGTCGCCGGCGATCCTGGCCCCGGAGACGGATTGGCAGATCGAGGCCAAGTGGGGCCCGCACGGCGCGGTGTGCCTCAATCAGCCGCGCAAGCTGGACTATACGCGCGCCGCGGTGGTCGCCGAGTGCGAGGCGGCCGGACGCGGCAAGTTGCCGACGTGCGGCGACGATGACCCGGCCGAATACGGCGGGCTCCTGGTCTCGCAGGCCGAGCCGAGCTGAATCCGCATCGAGGGATACGAGCCGCTCACGCGGCGGCTCCTGTCCACATTCGGGGGATCCCTGCCGGCGATCCTCCCGACCTCGATCGGTCAAGGCACCGCGTGCTTCGAGTCGGCCGCTCCGCCGTGCTCGCGCGCGCGGAGCCAGTCCCGCGCGACGCTGCGCCGGTGGGCGTCGCGGAGCACGATCGCGTCGTGCTCGGCGGCGTGGGCCAGCTCGAGCGCCCGCGAGCGCCGGTCGGGCGCGTGCTCCCACAGCGCCTGGGCGTACGACAGGCGGGTCCGGTAGCGGGCGGCCGAGTCGCCGACGCGCTCGCCGAGCTCGTAGGCCCGCTCCAGCTTGGCGAGGCCGCCGACGACGTCGCCGTCGCGCAGGTCGAGCAGGCCGGCGACGGACCGGTGCTCGGCGGTGCTGGGATGATCGGGGCCGATGATCGCGGTCCAGGCCGCGAGCGAACCGGCCAGCGACTCGCGGGCCTGCTCGTACTCGCCGCTGTCGAATTGCACGAGCGCGAGGTTGGCCAGCGACTGCAGCGTGTTGGGGTGCTGCTCGCCGACTGCCTCGCTGAAGCCGGCGATCGCCTCGCGGATCAGCGCCGCGGCCTCGGCGAAGCGGCGGCGCTCCTGCAGGTCGACGCCGAGGTTGCACAGCGTCATGGCGATGTCGGGGTCGTGCGTCGGCAGGGTCGCGCGGCGAAACTGCAGGTTCTCGCGGTGCAGCGCCTCGGACTCGTCGTGGCGGCCCTGGCGGAACCGCAGCACCGCCAGGTTGTTGCGCAGCTCGCCGACCAGTCGGCTGTGCGGGGCGATCCGGTCGAGCAGGGCGTCGGCCTCTTCGGCCATGCGGTCGGCGGTGGCGAACGAGTCGGCGTCGTGGGCCAGCACGTACACCTCCTTGATCATCGCCCGCGCCAGCACCTCCTCGTGGTCGCTGCGGGTGGCGGTGACGATGGCGCGCCACAGCTCGTTCTCGGCGGCCAGCGAGTCGCCGGACTCGGCCAGCAGCGTGCCGCGCCGCAGGTGGGCCTCGGCCAGCACCGGGCGGTCGTCGATCGCCTGAGCGGTGCGCACGGCCTCCTCGGCCAGCGCCAGGCCGCGCTGCAGCTGCCCGGCGCGCCCCAGCGCGTCGATGTGGGCCAGCTTGAGGCGCAGGGTCTCGACCTGCGTCGGCGCCGTCGGGTCGCGCAGGCCGTCGATCCGCTTCCACGCGTCGAGCAGCTGGGCCGGGTCGCCGCAGCTCGCCACCGGGGTCAGCGAGCGGACCGCGTCGACGGCGTGGATCACGATCTCGGAGTCGGCCTCGGCGAGCACCTCGACGCGCGCGGCCAGCTCGGCGCGCCGGCGCTGCAGGCACGACATGCGCAGGTCGAGCACCGAGTCGGACTGCTCGCCCTGGTGGTGGGCCAGGCACGCCTCCTGGTGCTCGGTCTTCCACTGCGACGCGTAGCCGTCGAGGGCGTCGCGGGTGAAGGTCGAGGTCTGGGCGGCGAACGGGAGGCCGGTGGCGAGGAAGGCCTCGTGCAGCGCGCGGTCGCGGCTGGGGTCCCACACGCCGGCGAGCTTGTCGTCGGCGCCCTGGCAGACGGGTGCGGTCTGCGTGACCATGAAGCCGGCGACGCCGAGGCCCAGCGCCGCGAGGCCGCCGGCGATCAGGCGCCTGCGGCCGCGCACGCGGTCGAGCTCGGCGAGCAGGGCGTCCATCGAGGGGAACCGGCGGGTCGGGTCGCGGGCGAGGCCCCGCATGGTCAGGTCCTGCAGCCACTGCGGCACCATTGACAGCACCGGGGGCGGCAGCAGCTTGCCGAGCAGGACGCTCTGTTTCAGCTCGTCGACGGTCTCGCCGACGAACGGCCGCCGGCCGAACAGCGCCTCGTAGAGGGCGACGCAGAACGAGAACTGGTCGCTGCGCGCGTCGGCCGGGACGCGCATGAACTGCTCCGGCGCCATGTACTTGGGGGTGCCGACCAGCGAGCCCATCGCGGTGAGGCGGGCCAGCGACGGGCTCGAGCGCGAGGCGCTCGGTGAAATCTGCTCCGGCAGCGGCGAGTCGGCCGAGCGCGCCAGGCCGAAGTCGGCGACGAACACCCGGCCCTGGCCGTCGATCAGGACGTTCTCGGGCTTGAAGTCGCGGTGCACCAGGCCGGCCGCGTGGGCCGCCGCCAGCCCGCGCCCGGCTTGCGCGAACACTTGCGAGATCTCCGGCCAGCTCCTCGGCTGTTCCGAGAGCCATGTCCTCAAGGTCTGGCCCTGCACGAACTCGAGGGCGATGAAGTCGAGGCCGCCCCACTCGCCCACGTCGTAGACCTGGACCACGTTGGGATGCGACAGCTGGGCCAGCGCCTTGGCCTCGCGCAGCAGGCGGGCGCGCGCCTGGCTGTGGTCGGCCCCCGGCGCGCGCAACAGCTTCAGCGCGACCTTGCGGTCGAGCGCCTCGTCATAGGCGCGGTACACCACCCCCATCGCTCCGGCGCCCTGACGTCCGAGCACGACATACCGCCCGATCCTTACGACCTCGCTGGGATCGGCGGTGGTGTCGTCGGAGGGGGACTCTGCATTCGTCGTGGACAGCAGCACCGACAACCCAAGGCTAGGATCGGATCGCAAAAGTAAGCAAGCGACTGCTGAAAAGCCGCTGGGCACAGGAACGAGGGTAACCTCGCTGGGGTCGTCGACCCGCCGAGGTGTGGGCCGAACGCCGCCATGGGGAATCGCATGAAATGCGGCGCTCGGAGGACGCCCGCATGACCCTCGCGGTATGGTGATTTGCCGGGCGGCGGGTGTATGCGCATTTCCGGGGCGCGCGATCGCAGCGCGGCGGCGGCCGCCGGAGCGGACCGCGGGCGATTCGACAGGGCGCGGCGGAGCGGCCGCTGTCGGCCACGAAACAGCGATAGCGCCGCGTGGTGGCCTTCGGAGGTCTCCCGTGGCGGGGCAAAGCCGGGCCGGCCCGCGGCTGAGGGGCCTGCCGCGGACGGGCCGTTCGCCGGGCGAGCCGCGCCGAATGTGCGTAGTCGACGGGGCTCCGGTCGCGCGAGGACTCGTGCCATTCGCGGGGGGCGGACCGGGCGCTCGATTCGCGGCGACCCGCGGGCCGTCGTCCCGGCGCGGACATGACCTGGCTCGAGAGACAGGTAGACGATCGGCCCCGGCGGCGAGCCGCAAGCGGCGCGGAGGGTGCGCTGCGGCGTCCGAACGCGGCCGGGTGCGGCGCCTTGCGCGGGGCCGCCCTTGTTGATATTGCCCGGATATGGACTTTCGCTCGCTTTTCTTGTTCGCCCTCGTCTGTACGTTCTCGACCGCCGCCGCCTGCACCGAACGCGATCCGCTGGACAGCGCGACGATGGCCGCGACCGGCGACTCGACCGGGGCGCCGCCCACCGACCCGCCCAGCGATCCGGTGACGACCACGGGCGACGCGCCGACGCCGACGACGGCGGTCGACACCGGCGACCCGACGGCGACGACCGGTTCGGTGCCGGGCGATCCGACCGAGACGAGTGACTCGACCACGGGCGACGCGCCGGTGCTGGTAGGGGAGTACTTGTTCGCGGTGTCGACGGTCATCGCGCCCGCGCAGCCGATCCAGTTCATCGCCACCAACGAGCTGATCGGCGCGCCGGGCCAGCAGACGCTGCGCACCGCGCTGCAGCCGCTCAGGCTCGATCAGGGCAAGGTGACGACGCCGCGCACCCCGATCGGCGAGCCGCTGGTGTTCTTCGGGATCCCGGTGGTCGACGGCATCTTCAAGGTCGACCTCGGGGTGGTGATGATCAGCGGCGCGGCCAACCCGATCACCGGCAGCGACATCACGGCCCAGCTCGCGCTGGTCGGCGAGTTCGTCGGCCCGGACTTCTACTGCGGGACGGTCGAGGGCGACCTGTTGGCGCCGCTGATGGCCAGCCTGAACGGCTCGACGTTCGCGGCGGTGCGCATCGACGACCCGAGCGACCTGCCGCTCGACGTGACGCTCGACTGCTCGGGCAACACGGCCACCGACCCCTGAGCGCTCACCCGTGCGGGGTGATGTCGATCTCGGGCGTGCTGCTGAAGAAGTTGTTGCGCTGCGGGTCCTGGTAGCGGGCGTAGTCGATGGCCCACGGGACGGCCTCGACCAGGCCGTCCTTGCTGGTGACGGTGAGCGCCATCGGCCGGACGTCGCGGTAGTTGCTGTCTTGCGGGAGGTCGTCGTTGCTGGCGCCGCCGGCCGAGAACAGGGTGAAGAGGCGGACGTCGGCGTCGCCGTAGTGGTTCTTGAAGCCGGCGTTGACCTTCTCGTGGCCGCGCACCAGCACGTTGCAGCCGATCCGCTGCATGAACTTGCGGAACTGCAGGCGGCCGAAGGCGAACCGCGCCGAGGCCTTCTGCAGCTCGTCGGGGACCATGTCGGCCTTGCTCGGGTCGCTCCACAGCATCTGGAAGCGGATGTCCTCGCGGTTGAGCGAGGCCAGGTCGGCCCACTTCTCGGCGATCATGCTGTCGCGCGGGATGCCGGCGTGGACGAACAGCATCTGGTCGAACAGCAGCATGTTCGGCATGGCGTCGAAGAAGTCGAGGAAGCGGCCGAACACGTCGGCGCCGAGGTGCGGGGTGAGGCTGTTGATCGCCTCGGCCGGACGGACGCCGCCGTACACCTTGCCCTGGTACTCGATGTAGTACTCGTGGTTGCCGCGCAGCACGAACACGTGGTCGGGGGCGGCGAGGAAGAGGTTCAAGATCGTGCGCAGGACGCCGTTGTAGCTGAAGCGCCCGCGGTCGATGTAGTCGCCGAGCAGGACCAGGCGGACGTCGGGGTTGTTGTCGGGGTCGGCCTTGAAGCGCCGGACCTTCTCGAAGAAGTTGCTCTGGTGGACGGCGGCCTTGAGGCACGAGTAGCAGCCGTGCAGGTCGCCCAGGACGATGAGCTCGTACTGACGGCCGGGCTTCGACGGCAGGACGTAGACGTGCTCGTCGAGGAACTCGTCGCCGCCGGCGAAGTCGGCCACGCTGGCGTGACCCTCGAGCCGGCCGCGGCCGCGGACGCGGTACTCCTCCCACTTCTCCTCGACCTTGTCGAGCAGCGCGAGGTCGGCCGCGAACTGCCGCTGCAACTGCGACGGGTCGGCCGAGTAGTGGTACTCGAACTTGGCGAAGAAGGGGTGGTTGTCCTGCGCCGGCAGGGCCAGCTGGATCGGCTCGCGGACCTCGATGCTGACGCTCTCGAGCGCGCTGTCGTCGAGGATCAGTTCGGCGCCCAGCAACTCGGCGAGGTCGTTGCGGAAGGCGGCCTCGTCCGGATGCACCTGGCCGTCGGCCTCGATGAAGCGGTCGACCACCTCGAGCAGGTGCTGCCGGTTGGCCTCGTCCAGCTCCTGGAACATCTCGAAGCAGCGCAGCTTGAGCTGCGAGACGACGAACCGCTGCGGGTCCTCGCCGTCGGCGACGGCCTCGGTCAGGAGGTTCTTGATCTCGCGGTCGATCTCCTGGAACCGCTGGACGTAGTGCTCGTGCTGGTTCTCGATCCGCTCGAACCGCAGCTCGGGGTCGAGCGGGCCGCCCTCGTCGATCCGCGCGGTCACCAGCTCGCGCAGGAAGGCGCGCACGAACGCCTTCTCGCGGATGTCGAACTCGCTGTCGATGTAGCCCAGAGTGGTGAGGTAGAAGATCAGGGCCTCGATCTGCTGCTCGGCGATGGCGGGATCGGAGTGGAGCTGGATCATGTGGCGACCGGCGCAACCATATCGCGGGGTCGCCCCCGACGCGGACCCGGGTGCTCCCGGGCATTCACGGGCCCTCGCGGCGCGGTCCCGCGCAGACGGGCTCGCGGACGCGGTTCGTCGCGCCAGGCGAGGCAGGAGTGACTTTACGCCGCGGGCGGCCGGCGGCGCACAGATCGAGCGGAGGCCGGAGGGCGCGCGACCGCGCCGGTCGCGGTCGCAGGGGGCGGCCGGGAGGATGTGGCTTTTGGGGCATGTCCTCGGGGACATGCACGGAGCGGCGTTCGCAGGGGCGCAGGGGCGACCCGAGCTTCGGGTCATGTCCGTACGGACAGGCGAGGCGGCGTCGCCGCGGTGGGGGGTGATGCGCGGATGTGCGATCTCCGCGAGGCGGGGCTTTGCCCGGCCGTATCCGTGTAAATGTGGGTCGAGGCTGGCGCGAGGTCCGGCCGCCGCGCCTCCGCAGGGCCGCTGCAGGGCCGAAACGCGGGATCCGGCGGCAATACCACGGCGAGCGACCGGGCCGCGGCGAAGGTCCGAGGAGGTAAGGACTCCTGCTGAGGTCGGGCGGCAAATCTGGTAGCGTTTGCGCCTTGCGCTGCCACGCGTACCTCATACGCAGCGAGCGCTACCTCGACATCGAGGAGGTCTTGCTGCAACAACTGGCCACGGCCAGCCGCGAACAGGTCCTGGACCTGATCGGGCGCGACTATCGTCGCGTCGAGCTGCTGAGCGGAGAGTGGCGCCTGCTGTTCACCCAGCCGCGCGTCCTCGAGGCCTACCGACCGACGATCGGCACCAGCCAGCGGCGAGTGGCGCGGATGATGGCCGCGCCCGACCAACTGGCGCCGCTGGTCAACACTCTGTGGCAGCACGAGATCCGCGACCGCTGGCGGGCGATCACGTTCGGGCTGCAGCACCTCACCTGCGCCCTGCCGCTGGCCTCCGGCCTGGTCGGGGCGGTGTTCGTCGAGGAGCCCGACCTGTGGCTGTCGGCCGAGCCGACGCACGAGATCCTGGCGATCCATCCCGACGTGTTCGCGCTGATCGGGACGCAGATCCGCAAGCTCGCCGAGGAGGGCGACTGGGCCCAGATGGCCCGCCTGGTCGCCGATCATTGTGACTCGTCGGTCGAGTTCACCAGCGACAAGTGGCTCGGGCTGCGCGAGCAGAGCGCCGCCAAGGCGCCCGCGCTGGTCCGCTACATGGACGGCTTCTTGACGCCGCCCGAGCTGCACGAGAGCGTGATCGCGGCGATGCGGCAGATGCTCGACGCGCACGTGCAGCCGAGCCTCGACGCGTGGCTCCGCGTCCACGCCGACCGGGCCCGCTACGCGCTGGTGTTCCGCGACATGCGGCGCGAGCACTCGCGGGCGTCGGCGCCGCTGCTGGTGGCGACCGGCTGACGGGCCCGCCGGGCGTCGTTCCGGCGCCATGAGGCCGAGGCCCGGGCTCCGCGGCCCGGCAGCGAACGGGTCCGGCGCGAACGGATTGCCGGCGGCGCGCGTGCGGCCTTCGTGCTTAGATGAGGCGATGCGGACGATCTCCGGGCGCGCCCTCGCCCTCGCGCTGGTCGCGGGCTGCGCCGACGACGTGGCCGAAGCGACAGGTGAGCCGACGGCCTCGGGCGAGGCGACGACGACGACGACGACCGACGCGACGACCGAGTCGACGACGCCGCCGCCGGTGACGACGACCACGGGGACGACCACCGGCGACGAGACGACCGCGACCGCCGAGCCGACCGTCGGACCGACGACGGGGGTGGTCGACGAGGCGCTGTGCATGCGCCTCGGCGGGCAAGCCGGGGCCTCGGCGCTGGCGGTGGGGATCGCCGGGCAGGTCGCGGCCGACGAGCGGATCAACGCCTACTTCCTCAACGCGCAGTTCGACGGCGGCCGCTTCCTCGACTGTCTCGTGGACCAGCTGGCGACGCTCGCCGGCTGCCCGGGCGCGACCTACACGTGCAAGGGGATGAAGTCGGCCCACACCGGGCTGGGGGTGTCGGCGATCGACTTCTCCGACTTCGTGGCCGACGTGGCGACTGCGCTCGACGACCATCAGGCCGGGCCCGCGCCGCTGCTGACCGACGCCGACAAGGTGACGTTGCTCGACGCTTTGGCCGCGATGGCGGGGGAGGTGGTCGAGGACGCGGGCGACGACGCGACGCTGTACCAGCGCCTCGGTCGCAAGCCGGGGCTGCAGGCGGTGGTCGGCTCGCCCGAGGCGCCGGGCTCGTGGCTGGCGGGGGTGATGGCCGACGCGACGCTGTCGGGGTTCTTCGCGGGGATCGACGAGGTGCGCTTCGGGACATGTCTCGTGAGACAGCTTGCGAGCGTCGACGGGCCGACGGTCTACGGCGAGGAGGTCGACCCGCCGCCGGGGCTCGAGCCAGGCGTGAGCGCGGCGACGCCGTGCCGGGCGATGCAGCCGGTCCACGCGGGGGTGAAGAACGAGATGCTCGGCGGGACGCCGATCACGTCGGCGGACTTCGTGGCGATGCTCGGCCACCTCGGCGTCGCGCTGACGAACGCCGCCGCCGACGAGGACGACGCGGCGGGGCTGCAGAAGGCGCTCCAGCCGCTGTGCGCGGAGATGGCGGTCGACCCGGAGAACTGCCCGGGCGCGACCGAGGTCGAGGAGTTCGCGCAGGTCGACCTCGGCGCGGCGATCGAGGACGGGTCTTATGACGGGACGCCGGCGACGATGGCCTGCGCGACGTTGACGGTGCCGGCGACCGGGTTCGACGTGGTCGCGGGGGTCGAGGTCGAGGTCGGGATCGACACCGGCTACGCGGGCGACTTGACGATCAAGCTGCTGTCGCCGGCCGCGGAGACTGTGACGCTGGTCAGCCGCCCGGGCCTCGACGAGGCCGCCGACGACGGCTCGGGCTGCAGCGGCGACAACTCCAACGTCAGCGCCGCGGCGCCGCTGACCTTCAGCCTCGCGGGCGAGAAGGACGCGGAGTCGATGGGCGACGGGCTCGGCACCGACGAGACGATCTGCGCCGACGACATGGCCTGCAGCTACACGCCGAACCCGGGCGCGGCGGTCGGGCCTGATCTGGCCAGCCTGGCCGGCTCGGCAGCCCCCGGCGAGTGGCAGGTGTGCGTCGGCGACAGCTGCGGCGGCTTCACTGCGACGCTGCAGCTGGCGCGCCTGCGGCTGACGCGAGGCAAGTGAGGTGCGCCGCCGGGGGCGGACGAGTGACGCGCGTCAGCGCGGCTGACTCGCGGTGAGCGAGGCGTCATCGCGGCAGCTCGGGCGCCGACTCGCGGCGAGTGAGGACCGGGGGCGAACGAGTGAGGCGCAGCAACTCATGCGCGCGCGGCTGACGTGGCCGGCCGCCGGGTGTGGCGTCACGGCGACGGGGGCCGAGGTGTCGATGCGGCAGGGCCGGTCGCGCTGGGGGAGGGCGCGGTCGGGGGCTGTTCAGGGGTCGTTGAAGGCGCCGGGGACGAGGCAGGCGGCCAGGTCGCTGCGGCGGATGAAGACGCTGCGTCCGAGCCGGACGGAGGGGATCTGGCCGCGACTGATGCGGTGATAGATGGCCTTGCGGCTGGTCTTGAGCATGGTCGCGACCTCGTCGACCGTGAGCAGGTCGAGCGCCGCGGCGTTGTCTGAGCGAGGCTTCGCGCTTTTCCTATCCCCACGCGGGACCATCGGTTCCCTCCCCGTTCCCCGAGGTCACGCTAACCCAAGCGCCAGCGGGAGCACAATGGCCGCCCGGGACGGCGTTGGCCGCCCCTGGGGCTCGCTTCCGCGAGGTTCGAGCTTGCTTCGCGGCGGGCGGCGGCGCAAGACTGCGCGGCCGATGTCGCTCGCCGAGCTCGTACACGTCTCTGCCCTCGAACAGGCGCGCCTGCTGCGGCGCCGCGAGATCCGCAGCCAGGAGCTGGTCGGCCTGTACCTCGACCGCATCGCCGCGCACAACCCCGCGCTGTCGGCCTTCGTGTCGGTGTTCGACGCGCGCGCGCGGCGGGCGGCCCGGGCGGCCGACGATGCGCTCGACCGCGCAGCGCGGCGCGGCGCGCCCGACTCGATCCCGCCCCTGCTCGGGGTGCCGATCGGCGTCAAGGACCTCAACTTCGTCCGCGGCTCGCGGACGCGAATGGGCTCGCGCGGGGTGCTGCCGCTGTACTCGCCGGTCGACGACGCGACGGTGGCCAAGCTGCGCGCGGCGGGGCTGATCGTGCTCGGCAAGCTGGCGACGTCGGAGCTCGGGGCCTTGCCGGTGACCGAACCGGACACGCACCCGCCGACGCGCAACCCGTGGGACCCGACGCGCACGGCCGGCGGCTCGAGCGGGGGTTCCGGCGCGGCGGTCGCCGCCGGCCTCTTGCCGTGGGCGCAGGGCAGCGACGGCGCCGGCTCGATCCGGATCCCCTCTGCTTTCTGCGGGCTCGTCGGCGTCAAGCCGTCGCGGGGGCGGGTCGCCAACGCGTTCGGCCGCGACGACCGCACGCTCCTCTACACCTGCGGCCCGCTGGCGCGCTCGGTCGCCGACGCGACGGCGTTGCTCGACGTGATGGCCGGGCTGACCGTCGGGCGGCCGCACTGGCTGTCCCCCCCGCCATGTCCTTATGGACAGATGACGGAGCCGTCGCCGCGCCTGCGGATCAAGCTGGCGGTCGACTCGCCGATCGCCGCCGCCGAGCCGGAGTGGGCCGCGGCCGCGCGCGTCGTCGGCTCGGCGCTGGCGGCGGCGGGGCACCGGGTCGAGGAGGTCGAGATGGCGCGCGGGTCGGTCGACGACTTCCTGCCGATCTATCAGCGCATGCTGGCCGACGTGCCGTGGGTGCGCGCGGACCGGCTGCAGCCGGCGACCCGGTGGTTGGTCGAGGCCGGTCGGCGGAACTCGCCGACGCTGGCCCACGCCGCCTACATGACGCTGCGCGAGCGGGTGCTGGCGTGGGTCGGTGACGCCGAGTTGGTGCTGACGCCCGCAGTGGTGGGACCTCCGCCGCCGATCGGGGCGTGGCGGGGACCTGACGGCGAGGCGGTGTTCCGCGCCTACGCGGTCTACGGGGCGTTCACTGCGCCGTTCAACATCACCGGTCAGCCGGCGGTCGCGCTGCCGGTGGCGAGCTCGCGCGAGGGCCTGCCGATCGCCGTCCAGTTGGTCGCCCCGGTCGGCCGCGAGGACCGTGTGCTGGCGGTCGCTCGCGAGGTCGAGGCGCTGTTCCCCGGGCGCCCGCGAGTACCTGTCTCGTCGAGCATGTCCTGACAGCCAGGTCTATTGGCCGCCTGAGGCGCCGTCCGTTACACCTGCCTGACAAAAAGTCGCGACGGAATCTCACAGGAATGCCGTGCGTTCCGACTGAGTCCGATCAGCATCTCGGTGCGTGATCTGCAAGAGACCACCGAGACGTGCGAGATCAAAACGGTGTCGGACATCGAGTGATCCAACACGCGGCCCCCCGCCGCTATCACGACAAAGACCTTATCGCGGAGAACGTGCCATGACCCCCCCCAATGCTTCCAAGCTGCCCCTTTACGTGCTGACCGGCGTCTACTACCTCATGACGGCGCCGCGCTCGGTCCGCAGGCTGCAGAAGAAGCTGCTTGCGCTGACTTAACGAAATCCCGCGGCGGCCGGTACGCCGGCCGTCACGGGCATGTGTCCGGGCGAACGCGCTGCGCCCTCGACGACAGCGCGACTCTTAACAATAGAAGAGAGCGGCCTCTGCCACCGCCCCCGATGTGACAGCGGTGTCAGGCCCAGTGGAGCTCGCCGACCATGGATGTCGCGGTGAACTTGCCATGGGCGTCGCGGGTCAGCTTGCTGGCCGCGACATCGGGATCGTGGGTGTAAAACACTGTCCCGTCGTCGGCGAGGATCTGGGCCAGCAAGGCCTCCTTCTCGTCGATCAGCAGCTCGGGGTAGCGGTCGTAGCCCATGGTGATCGGCAGGTGGACCCACGGGACGCCGGGCACGAGATCGCCCAGGAAGGTGACCGCCCCCTGCGGTGTCTCGATGCGTGCGAGCAAGAGGCCGGGTGTGTGCCCGTTGGAGACGGTGAAGGTGTAGCCGGGGCCGAGCAGCTCGCTGCGCTCGCCGCTGACGCGCTCGAGGCGCCCGGTGGCGAGGAGCAAGTCGGTGAGCCCCGGGATGAAGGAGGCGCGGTCACGCGGGTGCGGGTGCAGCGCCCGCTGCCAGGCGTCCTCGCCGACCACGTAGCTGGCCCGGGGGAACACCAGGGCCGGCGGCTGGCCGTCGGACCAGGCGGTGAGGACGCCGCCGGCGTGGTCGAAGTGGAGGTGGCTCAGGACGATGATGTCGACGTCCTCGGGCTTCACCCCGAGCGCGGCGAGCGAGTCGAGGAGGACGTGCTCCGACTCGACGACGCCGAACCGCTCGCGCAGCTTGGGCTCGAAGAAGGCGCCGATGCCGGCCTCAAAGAGGATGGTGCGGCCGCGGTCGTCGCGGACGAGGAGGCAGCGGCAGGCGAGGGAGATCCGGTTCTGCTCGTCCGGGGGGGCCCAGCGCTGCCACATGGCCCGCGGGACGTTGCCGAACATCGCGCCGCCGTCGAGCCGCTGGGTGTTGCCGCGCACGGAGTCGAGCCGCATGCGGCGGGTGTATCACTTCTCCGCAGGCAGCGCCCGCACCAGCCGGGCGAAGGTATCGCCCCGCTCGCCGTAATTCTTGAACCAGTCGTAGCTGGCGCACGCGGGTGAGAGGACCACCGCGTCGCCGGGCCCGGCGAGCGCGGCCGCGACCTCGACGGCCTCGGCCATGGTGCTCGCCCGGCGCGCCGGGACCACGCCGTCGGCCAGGGGATAGAAGGAGTCGGCCGACTCGCCGATGGCGACGAGCGCGCGGCCGCTGCGGCGCAGCAGCTCGCGCAGGGGCGTGAGGTCGTCGCCCTTGGCGCGGCCGCCGGCGATCAGGACGAAGGGGCGGTCGAAGCCGTCGAGGCTCGCGAGGACGCTGGCGACGTTGGTCGCCTTGGAGTCGTCGTAGAAGCGGACACCCGCCCGCTCGCGGACGAAGGTCATGCGGTGGGGCAGGCCGTGGAAACCCTCGAGGCCGCGCAGGCAGGCGGCGGGGTCGACCCCGAGGTGGCGGGCGGCGAGCAGGGCGAACAGGGCGTTCTTGCTGTTGTGGCGGCCGGGGATCGGCAGGGCCGCGCGCGGGAAGCTGTCGCCGCCGGGCAGGTCGAGGCTGTCCCCGGGGCCAGGTCCGACGATGCGCGCGCCGTCGGGGTCGTCGACGAGGACGAGGCGGCCGGCGCCGACGCGGGCCCGCAGGAAGGCGGTCCAGCCGTCGCCGGCGTCGAGCAGGGCGAGGCCGCCGGTGTGAAGGCCGGTGAACACGCGCGCCTTGGTGGCGGCGTAGTCGTCGAGGGTGGGGTAGCGGTCGAGGTGGTCGGGGGTGATGTTGAGGACCATCGCCACGTCGGTGGCGGCGTGCCCGAGGGTCTCGAGCTGGAAGCTCGAGCACTCGAGCACGAGGGCGTCGGGCGCGGGCGCCCCGGTGCGCAGGAGGTCGAGCAGGGCGGCGGCGAGCGGGACGCCGAGGTTGCCGCCGACGAACGGCTTCAGGCCGCCGGCGGCGAGCAGGGCGCCGGTGAGGGCGGTGACGGTGCTCTTGCCGTTGGTGCCGGTGATGAGGACGGTCGGCAGGCGGCCGAAGCGGGCCGAGGCGATCGCCAGAGACAGGCTCATCTCGCCGTGGACCCGGGCCTGCGGGGCGAACTGCTGCTGGGCCGCGCGGAAGCGCTCGGGCGGGACGCCGGGGCTCAGGACCATGAGGTCGACGCCGGCGAAGGCCCCAGCCGGGACGTCGGCGGCCCCGAGCACCGGCTCGACGCCTTCGGGGACGGTGGCGCCGGGGTTCTGGTCGTAGAGGCGGACGCGGGCGCCGAGGAATACCAGCAGCTCGGCCGCGGCCCGACCGCTGGCGCCGGCGCCGATGACGAGGGCGGTGCTGCGGGCGAAGTCGAGGTCTGACGGCGTGTCAGAGAGAGTCGGTGAGTCGGCGGTCGCGGGCGAAGCAGCGGCCGACGCGGTCGAGGGCGAAACGGCGACCGCCGACGCGGAGAGGCTCGCGTCGGCGGAGTCGGAGGGGGACGAGTTGTTGGCGGCGGTCACGGGTCCTCAGCGCAGCTTGAGGGTGGCGAGGCCGATGAGGGCGAGCATGAAGCTGATGATCCAGAAGCGGACGACCACCTTGGGCTCGCTCCAGCCCTTGAGCTCGAAGTGGTGGTGGATCGGGGCCATCTTGAACACGCGCTTGCCGGTCAGCTTGAAGCTGACGACCTGCACGATCACGCTGACCGCCTCGAGCACGAAGATGCCGCCGACGACCACGAGGGTGAACTCGTTCTTCGAGGCGACGGCGAGGAAGCCGATGCCGGCGCCCAGCGGGAGGCTGCCGACGTCGCCCATGAACACGCTGGCGGGGAAGGTGTTGTACCAGAGGAAGCCGATGCCGGCCCCGCACATGGCGCCGCAGTAGATCGCCAGCTCGCCGACGCCGGGGATGTGCGGGATGTTGAGGTAGCGGGCGATGTCGAAGCCGGCGATCAAGGTGCCGGCCGCGTAGGTCAGCACGAGGAAGGTGGCGGCGCTCATGCACACCGGGCCGATGGCGAGGCCGTCGAGGCCGTCGGTCAGATTGACCGCGTTCGAGAAGCCGACCACGACGAGAGTGGCGAACACGAGGTACATCCACTCGGGGAGCACGAAGAAGTGCTCGTAGAAGTCGGTGAACGGCATCGCCAGGCGGAAGCGGATGGCCTCCGGCATCAGGCCGCTGAGCGGGCTGAAGAGGTACCAGACCGCGGCGCCGGCGATGAGGAACTGCAGCAGCAGCTTCATCTTGCCGGGCAGGCCGCCGGAGTTCTTCTTGCGGATCTTCAGGCCGTCGTCGATGAAGCCGATGACGCCGCACCCGGCCGTGACCGCGGTGGCGAGCAGGACGAAGCCGTTGCTCATGTCCGACCACAGGACGGTGGGGATGATGAGGCAGAAGAGGATCAGGCTGCCGCCCATCGTCGGCGTGCCGCGCTTGGAGAAGTGCGACTTGGGCCCGTCGTCGCGCACGACCTGCCCGAGCTGGATCTTCTGCAGGGTGCGGATGAACCACGGGTAGAGGATCAGCGACAGGACCAGGGCCGTCAGCGTGGCCAGCAAGATCCGCGTGGACGTGTAGCGCAGGACGTTCAGCCAGCTCAGCCAGCTCACGTCGTCGTGGAGCGCGAATAGGAGTTGGTACAGCACGTCGCGAGCCGGCTTGCCATGCATGGCCCTGGCGGCGCAACTATTCGCCGAACGCGCCTCTCAGCGGCGCACGGGCCGCGCAGACGCGCCGGGAATACGGGCGGGAGGGCCGCGCGTGCATGTCGGTGCATCGGGTCAGGTGAGCGCGAAGCGGCCGTCGCCGGGGTCCTCGGGCCGGTGCGTGCGACGACGGCGGGCGCGTGCACCTCGGGGACTCAGGCCGGTGCGACGGGGCGTCGCCGCAGGCCGACGAGCGCGACGGCGAGGACGACCAGCACCACCTCGACGGGGCCCGGGGCGACGCCGGCGACGAGCCAGCCGGCGAGCGGGACGGCGGCGAGCAGGACCACGAGGGCGCCGTGGAGCAGCGCGGGGGCGCGTGAGAAGGTTCGCGCGAGCAGCAACGCGAGCACGAGCACCGCCACGAACATCCGCAGGGCCAGGCTCTCGGCCCGCGCGAGCGCCGGGACGCGCGACAGCAGCAGCAGCGTGGCGATCGCCAGCGGCAGGCCGTAGCCGAGGCCGGCGAGCCAGCGCCGCAGTCGTTCGGCGGCGCGGGCCTCGCCGTCGCGTTCGCGCCGGCGCGCCAGCAGGACCCCGCCGAGCCACGACAGGGCCACGAGGCCGGCGCCGAGCAGGACGTAGGCGAGGTCGACCAGCCACGCCGGACCCCACTCGCCGTAGTGCAGCACGACCGAGGCCATGAAGGCCTGCAGGCCGGGGCCGGCGGCCGGGAGGGCGCGACAGTCTCGCAGCGCGCCGTCGGCCCCGCGGGTGAAGGAGCCGCGCTCGAGCAGACCGTCGCCCTCGAGATCGACGCGCACCGTGCCGCTGGCGAGGCCCGGGTGACGCACGCGCAGCTGGTGGACCTCGGCGTCGGCGAGGTGCGCGTCGACGACGGGGCAGCGGGCCGCGAGCGCGCGCTGCAGGTTCGGCCGCTCCACCGCGGTGTCGACCAGCGGCGGGCGATCGGTGGCGAGGACGTCGCGCATCAAGGCGACCCGGTCGCCGCCGTAGGCCCCGCCGCCGACGATCGGCACGACGACCAGGGTCAGGCCGAGCAAGGCGCCCGACCACGCCCACACCAGCGCGGCCGGCAAGGTGAAGAAGCCGACCCACTGGTGCATGCGCATGGCCAGCGGCTGGGCCGGGCGGCGCCGGCGGACCAGGTTGCGCAGCCAGTCGCGGCGCGTGGCCAGGCCGGTGCAGAGGATCAGGGCCAGCGCGACTCCGAGCAGGCCGAGCACCGCCTCGCCGATGAGGGGTTGGGTCAGGAGGTGGCGATGCAGGTCGCGGACGACCCACAGCGGGCCGCGGCCCTCGGCCACCTGGGCGCCGGTGATCGGGTCGAAGTCGACGCGGACCGGCTCGCGCGTGGGGCCGAAGTAGACGACCTCGATCCACGGGTGCTCGGGGCCGGCGGGGTGGATCGACAGCTCGCTGCGGACCAGGGCCGGCTGGGCCGCGAGCAGGCCGGCGAGCACCGCGTCGAGCGGCTGCGCGCCGACCGGGGGCACGTCGGTGGCCGCGACGTGCACGACTTGCCAGCGCGCGAGGGCGCGGTCGAGCACGGCGCCGACGCCCGAGCCGAAGATCAGCATGGCCGCGAGCGCCAGCGCGCCGCCGAGGCCGCGGTGGATGGCGAACAGGCGCCGCCGACCGGAGCCGGGCGCGGCGTGGCGGCGCCAGGTGACCAGGGCGAGGGCGAGCAAAGTCCAGATCGGGATGAAGGCGACGCTGGCGACCGTGGCGCGCTCGACCGGCAGGTCGGGCCAGGCGCGGGCGATGAGCCAGGTGAGCAGCCCCGCGGCCGCGCCGGCGAGCACGACCAGGCCGAACTGCGCGCGCGCGCCCGACTTGCGCGGGGCGTCGCTCATCGCGACCTCGCGTCCTCGCGCGGGCGGGCGCGCCAGCGCACCAGCTCGCGCTCCTGCTCGACGGCGAAGCGGCGCCGGCCGAGCACGTCGTTGAGGATCACCGCGGAGCGCCAGGCCATCAGGCTGAGCTGCGACTCGGCGATCCCGTGGGTGGTGCGGCCGCCGTTGACGATGTAGAGCCGGCCGTCGCCGGGTCGGCGGCGGCGCAGCTCGAAGTTGTTGTCGACCTGCAGGCCGCCGTGCTCGTCGCGCTCGAGCTCGGGCAGCAGCGACTCGATGCACGGCGGCAGGTGCTCGCGCAGGCCGGTGCACAGGATGACCGTGTCGGCCGGGACGGCCTCGTGCTCGCCGTCGAGGTTGTTGCGGGTGTGCAGCTCGAAGCCGGACCCGCGCGGGTTCAGCGACAGCAGCTCACGGCCCGGCAGCAGCTCGACGCGCGGGCCGGAGCGCAGGGCGCCGAGCTGGTAGACGCGGTCGTGCAGCTCGCGCAGGGTCGACAGCGAGATGCCGTCGCCGGCCAGCTTGTGGCGGGCCAGCAGCGACTGCCGGCGCGGCCGGTCGAGCTCGTGGAAGGCGGCGACGAAGCCGGGCGTGAACAGGTGGTTGGTGAACGGGCTCTCGTCGAGCGGCTCGAAGTTGAGGCGGCGCGACACCCAGCTCAGCTCGGCGACCTCGCCCCAGCTGCCGCGCAGCAGCTCGAGCACGACCTCGGCGCCGGTCTGGCCGCCGCCGACCACCGCGACCCGCGAGCCCTTCAGGTCGAGCGGCCGCGCGAGGATGTCGATCGCGTGGAAGCAGTTCGCCCCGAGGTGGGCCCGCGCGCACTCGGGCACGGCCGGGACCCGACCTGTCCCGAGGACCACGTGACGGGTGCGCGTGCGGCCGGTGTCGTGGCGCAGCTCGAAGCCGCCGGGCACCGGGGCGACGTCGCGGACCTCGACGCCGAAGCGCAGCGACGGCAGCCGGCTCGCCACCCAGCCGAGGTAGTCGGCGAACTCGACCCGCTCGACGGCCGAGCTCTCCTGGGCCAGGAACGCGTGGAAGCGGCCGTGCTGGACCAGGTAGTTGACGAACGAGTGCTGGCTGGTCGGGCTGACCGCGGTGACCAGGTCCTTCAAGAAAGAGGTTTGCATCCGCGAGCCGCGGAACATCAGGCCCGGGTGCCAGGCGAAGCGCTCGCGCTTCTCGAAGAAGCGGGTGCGCAGCTCGGGCAGCTCGTCGGCGAGCGCCGCGATGCTGAGGTTGAAGGGCCCGACGCCCACGCCTGCGAGATCGATCTCATCGTTCATCGTCCACCTCCCTCACCAACGGGTTGTGCAGCGGCGGTCCGAGCGCGGGCAGCGGGCGCGTGGCGCCGCCGCCGTGGCCGATCCGCAGACGCGCGCGGTTCAAGCAGATCCGCTCCATCTCCGGACGGAACAGGTCGAAGCGCGCCGTCGTCTCCCGCGGCACCGAGTCACAGTAATCGCGCAGCGCCCGGGACAAGAGCCGCAGGAACTCGCGCTCCGGCAGGCCGAAGCCGCGCTCGCACAGCGGCGCGACGAAGCGCAGCACGCTGACGAAGTAGCCGGTGTAGAGGTCGTGCACGATCTGGTTGGCGGGCAGGGCCTTGAGCCCGCGCAGCGCCGCCTCGTGATCGAAGCCGTCGTCGGCGACCCGGCGCACGTCGCCGTGGACGTCGCGCAGCAGGATCGCCGTCGGCAGGCCGCCGCGCAGCACCAGGCCGAGGTTCTGCCCGTGGGCGATCACGCCGATGCCGTGACGGCACAGCAGGTGATAGAGCGGCACCGCGGTGCGCTCGAACAGCGCGGTCAGCCAGCCGACGATCGAGGCGCCGCTCTGCTCGACCCACGTGCGCAGCAGCGGCTCGCCATGGAGGTCGGTCTGCTGCAGCGCCGCCGCGGCCACCTCGCGCTCCTCGGGGCCGAGCCGCGGGTTGGCGCTCTCGCGCCACAGGGCGCCCAGCTGCTCGCGCAGGCGATAGGGCGCGCCGCCGAGGGCCTCGAATTCGGGCTGCGGCACGTGCACGCCGCCGAGGTCGCCGAGCACGTGGACGCCGTGCAGGCGCGGGTCGCCCTGGACGCGTCGGCGCAGCGCGGCGCCGATGCCGACGCCCTGCTCGACGTGCTCGCCGGGCAGGCCGCGCCAGCACGAGGTGTTGAGGATCGTCAGCGCCAGCTTGACGTCGGCCCGCTCGGGGCGCGAGGCGTCGGCGAGGGTGCGGATCGACAGGCGCGGGGCGTAGGCGTCGCCGAAGCTGCCGAGCGAGACGACAGAGCCGCGGGTGAGGGCGCCGACGTACTGCGCGGCGAGGTGGTGCTGCCACTGCCACGGGTGCACCGGCACCAGCACGCCGCTGTCTGCGAGGCCGGGGGCGCGCGCGTGCAGCTGCTCGAGCAGGCGCGCGCGGGCGTCGGCGTCGCAGCTCTCGTCGACGAGCTGCAGCCGACCCGGCCCGGCGATCCCGCTGCAGCGGGCCAGCTCGGGAGCGACGACCAGCCAGTGCAGGTGGACGCGGGCGGCCGACTCCGGGGCGTGCGCGGCCAGATCGGCCACGCCCCAGCCGACGCGGCCGCGGTGCGCGATCAACTTGGGGTGGCCGTCGAGGTGCTGCTCGAGCGCGGCGCCCGAGAGCGAGGCGAGCTCCGGGGCGCGCATCGTCGAAAGGCGCGCGCACTGGTTCGTCTCGGCCAGCAGGCTGTTGTGAAGCTCCTCGAGGAACTCGGCCAGGGCGTCGGCGCCGACCCCGAGCGCGGCGCGGGCGTCGAGGACCAACTGCACCGGTGACTCGGCGGCTTCTTCGGGGCCGTCGCCGACGCGGCGAGTGATGCCCGCGGCGTCGACGTGCAGCCCGCCCCAGGCGCTCGGCCGCGCGGTGAATTGATAAAATGTCCCTTCGGACAGGTCGATCGCCCAGCGATCGCCGCCGAGGGCCCGCGGGTGCAGCAGGCCCTCGAAGCTGAGCTCGCCGATCGCCTGCGCCAGCCGCCGGCGGCCGGCCAGGCGGGCGTGCTCGCGCCACTCGGATGTCTCGCCGGGGTTCACGACACTAGTCCTCGAAGCTGGCGAAGAAGCGCTCGCGGGTGAGCACCATCAGCACTGCGGTCTTGTGCGGGAAGCGGACCTCGCCCCACTCCTCCCACGGGGTGGTGTTGGCCCAGCTGCGCACGCGGGCCTGATCGACGCGCGGCTCGCCGACCAGCCGCTGCGTCCGCGGGTCGTCGAGGAACAGGTAGTGCGCCATCGACAGGAACCACTGCCGGCCCCAGCCGCGGTGCCGCACCTCGGCGTCGCCGATCGCCATGTGGAAGCCGCGGTCGAAGTCGTCGGCCGCGTAGTGCGGGCCGAGCCGATCTTCCTTGGCCCAGTAGATCTCGTAGTAGGCGACCGGGCGCTCGTCGAAGTAGCCGATCGCGGGGATCGTGTGCGGGTCGGCCTGGCGCTGCTCGATGTAGTCGACCAGCTGCGCGCGCGGCCAGGCCTGCTCCCAGAATTGGGCGACGACCGGGTCGTTCATCCACTCGCAGAACAGGTCGAGGTCGCGCGCCATGTCGAAGCGACGCAGGCTGAAGGTGCGATCGATCGCCGCGCAGTGGCGGCGATAGAGGAGTGACTCGCCGTCGCCCGTGCGCAGCGGGTGGACGATCGCGCCGGTCTGCACGAGCGGCGTGGCCTCCGGCAGCCGCTCGCCGCGGTGGTGCCACAGCGGCCGCTGATAAAAGGCCTCGCGTGCGATGACCTCGCGGCTGTCCTCGTGGACATGTGCGAGGTGACGCAGGCCGAGGCGGCCGGTGAACAGGCGATCGCTCAGCAGGTCGCGCGCGCGCGGATCGAACTGTTGCCACTGCACGGTCGCGTGGCCGTCGGCGAGCGTGAGCGTGAAGGCGTGCGCGTCGATCTGCCCGCGGAACTGCGAAGGCGTGACCTGCGAGAAGTCGACCTGCGCGTCCCCGCCGGCGAAGTCGGCGGCGCGGCCGGAGGTCGGGGCGGGCAGGTCCGCGGGCGCGCGGTGTAGCGGGCTCGGGATGGCGCGGTAGATCGTCAGCGGGTCGGCGAGCGAGACCTCGTCGACGCCGCTGGCGAAGCAGCGCACGTTGGCCTTGGTCCACAGCTCGGGCGACTGCAGCAGGTAGTCGATCGCGCGCGGGTCGGCGGGCTCCTGCGCGCGCAGGCCCTGCAGGCAGGCGCGCAGGTGCTCGAGCAGCAGGCCCTGGTCGAGGCCGGGGATCATCGCCAGCGAGGCGACGGTGTTGAACACGCCGTTGATGACGACCGAGTAGGCCCACACCCGCTCGGCCAGCGGCGAGCGGAACACCGCCCGCTCGAGGCCCGGGACGCGCTCGCCGTGGCGGCGCAGGGCCAGATCGGTGTAGGCGGTGCCCTGGGCGTCGCGGAACCACGCGCGCGTCGGCGTGAGGCCGTCGTCGGCGAGGCCGATCACGAGGTTCTGCTGGTGCGCGCTGAGCAGCAGGCCGAGCTCGGCCTGGGCGGCGACGATCGGCGCGAACACGACGGCGAGGAAGCGCTCGAACCACTTCTCTGCGAGGGCGATCGGACGCACGCCGAGCTGCGCGGCGGCCCGCTCGAGGCGCAGGGCGAGCCGGCTGCGGCCGCTGCGAGGGTCGTCCTGCAGCAGGGTGGCCAGCATCTCGGCCGGCTGGTCGGCGCGGAACGGGTTGTCGCGCAGGGCGAAGAAGCTGACCGAAGGGCCAGGTTGATCGTCGTCCCCGCGCAGGCCGAACCACGCCGGCTCGCGCAGGATGTGGAAGTCGGGGTGGCGCGGCAGCGGGGCGTCGGTGTCGCCGAGGATGCGCCCGAGCAGCAGGCCGCGGTCGAGCTCCGCCAGCGACAGGGTGCGGCGCGAGTTGGTGAGGCGGACCGGCAGCGACTGCTTGAGCATGAACGGCGCGCCGTCGGCGTGGAGGGTGCGCAGCGACGAGGTCACCGCCCACGCGCGGCCGAGCGGGCCGAGCGGGACGAGGTCGCCGCGGCGCCGGCCGCCGTCGAGAACAGGATCGTCGAGCAGGGCGCGGTGCTGCAGCGGGTGCAGCGGCAGGATCACGAACTCGGGGCCGACGGTCGCGGCCTGGGCGGCCCACGCGGGGTCGCTGGCGATCAGGCGGGCCAGCAGGGCGTGCGGATCGTCGCCGCCGTGCAGCAGCCGCTCGCGGCGGACCGCCCACACGCACAGCGGCGTGCGCCCGCGCAGCTCGGGCACCAGGGCCTCGTCGCCGTCGCCGAGGCCCTCGCGCAGGCGCGGGGCCGGGTGGACCGAGTGGCCGAGGAGCAGGCCCTGCTCGGCCTCGATGAAGCCGAGCGGCCCGGTGAACAGGGCGTCGAGGTCGGCGGCGCGGGCCGCGAGGGTGGCCTCGAGGTTGGCCGCGCTGGCGCGCACGCGGGCGACGAAGCGATCGAGACCTGGCCCGGAGGACAGGCCGAGGGCGGCGGCGACGCCTGGCTCTTCGACCAGGCGCGCGATCAGCCGCGCGAGCGGCAGCGGCTCGCTGGCGCCGCCGGCGTCCCGCCAGCGGGCCTGGCCAGCGGCGACCCGACCGACGCCGGCGGGCCGGGCCAGCGGGACCTCGATCGCGCCGCCCTGCGCGGGCATGTCGAGGCGCAGCCACTCGCGCCCGGGGGCGCGCTCGCTCGTCCAGCCGTCGAGCTCGCGCAGGAGGGCGCTGAGCAGGGCCCGGCTGGCGGGCTCGAACGCCGCGTCGTCGCGCTCACCCAGTCGTGTCTCGTCGCGCGTGGTCATGGCTCACTCCGGGATCACGCACGCGCCGACGTGGGCCTGCTCGGGCGCGGTGGCGCCGATCGACTCGCAGGTGGCGCCCATGCTCTTGGCGGTGCAGGTGTTCTCGCCGCTCTCGGTGTCGCAGTAGTCGGTGCAGCAGTACGAGTCGGGCGGGCAGCCGACCACCCGCTGCGCGCAGTGCAGGCCGGGGGCGCAGCTGATCGCGGTCTCGCAGTCCTCGCCGATCGCGTGGCCGTCGACGCCCTGCGGGAAGCACACGAAGCCCTCGGGCTCACGGAAGATGCAGGCCTCGTCGGCGGTGCAGCCGACGGCGAGCAGGGGGTCGCAGACCGGGGCGCACACCGGCAGCGCGCCGATGCTGACGCAGCGCTGATCGTTGCCGCACACGTCGCCGACGCACAGCGGGTAGCACAGGCCCTCCCACGGCGCGCCGGTGGTGTCGAACGAGCCGATGCACCACGACGTCTCGTCGCAGTCGTCGGTGCCGGCGATCACGCCGTCGTGATGACAGCTGTCGCCGGCCGCGTTGTCGCCCTGGACCGGCAAGCACACGAACTCCCAGTCGGCGGCGCCGCGCCGCAGCACGCACTTGAAGTCGTCGGGGCAGTCCTGCAGGTCGGCCTGACACTGAGCCTCGCCGGGATCGGAGGTGCCGCCGGTGGTCGGGCCGGTGCTCGCGTCGCTGCTCGACCCGGTGCTCGCGTCGGTGCCGGTGCCGGCGCCGGTGCCGGTGGTCGGACCCGTGGCGTCGGCCGCGGTCGCGGTCGCTCCAGTCGCGGTCTCGTCCGCCGGGTTGGTGGTGCCGCACGCGAGCAGGCACGCCGCGCTCAGCAGGACACCGAAGGGTCGTCGCAAGGTCGTTCGCATAGGCCGGAAAGTACTTTCAGGAGATAATGATTTTCAAAATTAATCGTGACGCGCTCGGGAGAGAATTCTCAGGGGTATTTGCGCCACAGAGGTAGGATTTTGATAATCAGAATCGTGACACTGCCGTGAACTCGTTCGCGTCGACGGCCTCGACGTCGCAAGGCGCGATCGCGCAGGGCGCATGGCTCACGGCTGGGAATGACATGTCTCGAGAGGCATGTCGCCGGAAGACCCCGCGAAGGGCCTCGCGCCGCCGGTGGCGGAGTCGTGGGGTCGGAGAGGCGGGCGATTCATACATGTCCTTCAGGCCATGTCGTGTGGGGCCGCCGGCACATCGGAGGACCGGGGGGACGCCGACGGGCGCCACCTCGAAGTGGCGCGCCGCTGCGTGGAATCGGGACGAGCGCCCGTGCGAGCGGCCCGTGGCCTCAGGCGGACGCCGGCGGGCGCAGCTCGAAGCGGTGCAGGGCGTGCGAGCGGAGCACCGCCGGCTTGCGCGCGCGCAGGTACGAGAACGCGAGGCGGTGCTTGAGCGGGACGCGGCTGCGCAGCTCGGGCGGGAGGTCGAGCATGGTCATCGAGTCGAGGCAGCGGTGGCGGCCCCAGGCCTCGATGGTGCGCGGGTCGTCGCAGCCCCACACGAACGGCGCGCGGTAGGTCTGCATCATCGGCCGGGCCTGGCTGGCGATCGCGCTGCGCGTGACGGTATCGAGCACGAACTGGCTGCCGGGGTAGGCGGCCGCGATCGCGTTGAGGCCGCGACGGACTGTCTCTTCGGTCAGGTAGACGAGGACGGCCTCGGCGATGAACAGGAACGGTCCGTCGCCGGCCGACCCGAGCTGCGCCAGCCAGTCGTCGTCGCCGAACGCGCCGACGACCATGCGCCGCCGCGCGGTGTCGGTGAAGAACCGCCGCCGCAGCGCCAGCGAGTCGGGCAGGTCGACGTCGAACCACCGCAGGGCGCCGTTGTCGACCCGCTCGAACCGGGTGTTGAGCCCGGTGCCGATCTCGACGACCGTGCCGCCCGGGTGCATGCGCAAGAACTCCTGGACCCACCGGTCGATCATGACGGTCCGCAGACATGCCCGAAAGGCCAGGTCACGCTGCGACGCGAACCGCCGCTCGAAGTCGTAGTCCAGCTGCGCGACGATCTCCTGCGCCCGCGGGTCGCGGAGGATCGGCCGCCTCCGCGAGGTCTCGATCGCCCGGCACCACAGCGGGATCATGAGCGTCTCGCTGACGTCGCCGAGAGCCACCGCTTGTTTGTTCGTCATGAGGCGGAGTTAATAGTGAAAATGATTTTCACTGTCAAAAATGAGCCAGCGCACGTCGGCGGGGCCGCTTTCGGGTGATCGAGCGAGTCCGCTCGTCCGACTCGCACCCGACTTCGCTGCTTCGCGAGAGGTTCGCGGCGCGGTCGCGACAGTCATGCGAACGTCGTGTCGGTGGACGCCGATCGCGCGACGCGGAAGCACGGCCGACGGACGTGGAACTCGTGAGCGATGCGCACGCGGACGTCGCTCGTGCGCGAGTGCGAGGTCTGGAGGTCGGCGGCTCGAGGGGCGCGGCGGAGATCCAGCGGCGCGTCGACTCGCGGCGCGCGCGGACGTCGCTCGTGCGCGAGTGCGAGGTCGCGGAGGTGACGGCGACTCGTGGCGCAGGCGGGACGGCGCTCGCGCGAGTCGAGGTCCGCGGCGCCGTCGATGCGAGGCCCGGCGGACGTGGCTCGTGGGCGCGTGCGAGGTCGAGAATCGGACATCGAAGTGAAGCGAACGCCGCTCGGCGAGCCGCTGACGCGGAGCTCCAGCGCGCGAGCGAAGCGCCGGTCGGCACGGCGCGACCCCGACCGGCGAGCCGCGAGCGGGCGAGCGGAGAGAGCGAGCGCCTGCGTCGATGGATATGTCCTTTCAGACATTTTAGTTTCGAGACAGAGAGTCGCGCGCTCGCGGTCTCGGCGGCGCGCCGCATTCGCAAACCCCGGGCGAGCTCGTCGCGCGCATCGGCGAGCGCCGGAGCGCGCGGGCCCGGCGGCCGCGCGTGCGGTGCGAACACCTGCGCTCGCGGCCGACATGCGCCCGCCTGGACAAGCCGGGCGGGCGCCGCGACACTGGGCGACCGACGTCTCGAACGAGGTGAATGCTTGCCGATGACTTACGCCACCCGCGCCGCGCTCCTGTCCCTTCTCGTCGCTCCGCTCGGCTTCACTGCCTGCACCCCGAGCGACCCGGTCTCGACCGATACGGCGGGGTCCGACGCGTCGACTGCGACGACGCTGACCGCCGGGACAACCGACACCACGAGCGACGGCGAGACGACCACCGCGACCGACACCACGCTCGGTACCAGCGACGCGAGCACGACGACGACCACCGGGCCGACCACCGAGGCGCTGCCGACGACTGACGCGACGACGTCGACGACGACGACGACGACCGACGCGACGACGACGACGACGACCGACACGACGACCACCGAGACGACCGGCGGCAACGTCCTGTGGGACACGCCGAACCTCTGGTACTCGGTGGAGAACCACCTCATCTACATCCAGATCGATCCCGCCGACGGCTCGGTCGTCACGCTCGTCCACAACGAGCTGGTCGCCGACGAGCCGCTGATCCACGGCCAGAACGGCCTGACGATGCTCGAGGACGGCTCGCTGATCGGCTCGCGCGAGTCGGCCGAGGGGACCCAGATCTTCCACATCCCCGAGCCGCCGACCACCGAGAACACGCCGGCCCAGGCGACGCTGCTGGGGACCGTGCCCAACGACGGCCAGGACCAGCCGATCCGCATCGAGGCGCTCTACACCGACTGCGACGGCCGGGTCTACCTCATGGACACCGGCGAGGACGTGGGCAACAACGAGGGCAACCGCCTGCTCCGCTTCACCGGCGCGTACCTGCAGGGCGACCTGGCGTTCGAGGTCATCACCGACCTCGGCAACGCGTCGGTGGCCGACATCGACGACATGTCGCCGGGCATCGTCGACGGCGAGGTCAGCGACAGCCTCGGCTTCGCCATGGACTCGAGCAACTTGTGGCAGATCGACTACACGACCGGCACCGGCATGCAGCTGGCCGACACCGACGGGACGTGGGGGATCCACGCGCTCGGCGGGCCGCTGTTCGACGACCTGCAGCCGCGCCTCTACATCCTCAGCTCCGGCGAGGGCGACGCCGGCGCCGAGCTGATGGAGGTCGACCTCGGCGATTTCTCCAACACGCGGCCGCTGGTCACCGGCCCCGACCTCGACCTCAATAGCGGCTACAACGGCTGGAGCGGCCTCGCCGGCCCGCTCACCGAGTGCATGACGACGATCCCGGGTTGAGCTGTCCTGCGGGACAGCTGGCGCGGCGCCGAGGTGTCCCGGAAGACAGCTCGGAAATCTCCGCGAGGCGCGGCGGTTCCTGCGCCGCGGGCCCGACGGCGGGCTCGGCCGCGGCGGAGACGTGTCCCCGAGGACAGGTCGCGGGCGGCCTCAGGCGGCGCCCAGCCAGGCCCGCCAGGCCTCGGGGACGTCGTGGGTCGGGAGGCGCTGGGCCAGAGTCATCGGGGTCCACTTGGGCCGGGCCGGGCGGGTGCGCAGCGGCAAGCCGGCCTGCTCGGGAGTGCGCCCGCCCTTGCGCCGGTTGCAGGCGCCGCAGGCGGTGACGACGTTGGTCCAGGTGGTCTTGCCGCCGTCGACGCGCGGGACCACGTGGTCGAGCGTGAGCTCGTGGTCGCTGTATTGGACGCCGCAATACTGACAGCGGTGATTGTCGCGCAGGTACACGTTCTTGCGCGAGAACCGGACCACCTGCGGGCCCGGCCGCGCGGCGTGCAGCAGGCGGACGACCGAGGGCGTGGGGTAGCTGTGGCTGATGGTCCTGACCTCGCGCTCGTAGCTGGCGATGACCTCGACCTTGTCGAGGAAGCTCAGGCACAGGGCACGCCGCCACGAGATGACCTTGATCGGCAGAAAGCCGGGATCGAGGACCAGCGTATGCATGGGGTTGCCCATCCACGAGGCTAGCATGACCCGGCGTCGACGCGGCCACGGCCCCGTGACGGCTGCGACGCAGGCGCGCGTCCACGCGCGGCAGCGGGGCGAGCGAGGGCGAGCGAGGGCCGCAGCGACCGGCGCGGAACGGCGAGCTGCGCTACCACAAGGCCGAAGGGACATGTCCATAAAGACATATGATGGGACAAATGCCGGACCGGCGGCCGCCGCGACCGCGCGGACCGGGCGGGGGACGTTCGCCCCGTCACGGGCCGACGACCCCCGATGACCCGCGCCCTCGCCTCGCCGCAGGGCCGCTGCGCAGCCGCCGCGGCGGGCCCAGCCGAAGAGTGGCGCGCCGACGCGTCGGGGTGCTAACGGTCAGGCGTGCACTTCACCCCCGAGACCCTGGCCGCGACCACCGGCGGACGCCTGCTCCGCGCGGGTTCGCGGGAGATCCGCGGCGCCTTCGTCGACAGCCGCGACCCCGTGCCCGGCGGCCTGTTCGTGCCGATCGTCGCCGCCCGCGACGGTCACGCGTTCATCCCCGACGCGATCCGGGCCGGCGCCGCGGCGGTCCTGCAGGCCCCGGGGCACCCGCTGCCCGACGAGCCGACGGTCACCGTGATCGAGGTCGCCGACACCTTCGCGGCCCTGACGGTCCTCGGCCGCGCCGCCCGCGAGCGCTGCAGCGGCCCGGTGGTGGCGATCTCCGGCAGCAACGGCAAGACGACCACGCGCGCGCTGATCGAGGCGGTCCTGCGCAGCCGCCACGGCCGCGTCCTGGCCACCCGCGGCAACCTCAACAACCACCTCGGCGTGCCGCTGTCGCTGCTGAACGGGCCCGATCATCCGGAGGCGATCGTGCTCGAGCTGGGGATGAGCGCGCCCGGCGAGAACGAGCGCCTGGCCGCGGTGGTGCGCCCCGACGTCGCGGTGATCACCAGCGTCGCGCTCGAGCACCTCGAGTTCATGGGCAGCCTCGAGGCGATCGCCGCCGCCGAGGCCGAGCCGCTGCGCCACGTGCGGGCGGACGGAGTCGCGGTGGTCCCCGACGACGAGCCGCTGCTGCCGCCGCACTTCCCGCCTGGCCTTTCGATCCTGCGCTTCGGGGAAGGTCCGGACGCGGCGGTGCGCATCCTCGGGGTCGAGCTCGACGAGCGGACCCACGCGACCTTGCAGCTGCAATTACCCCGCGGCGGCAGCGAGGAGATCCGCCTGAGCCTGCGGGTGTTCGGGGCCCACAACGCCCGCAACGCGGCGGCCGCCCTGGCGGTCGGGCTGCACCTGGGCTGTCCGGTCGGGCCGATGATCGAGGCGCTCGAGGGGGTCCAGCCGGTCGGCGATCGCGGCCGGGTGCTCCGCTTCGACGACCACCACCTGCTCATCGCCGACAACTACAACGCCAACCCCGGCTCGGTCACCGCGGCGCTGCACAGCCTGGCCGCGCTGCGCCCGTCACGGCCGGGTCCGCTGGCCGCGGTGATCGGCGACATGCTCGAGCTGGGCGAGCGCGGCCCGGAGCTGCACGCGGAGGTCGGCCGGCTGGCGGCCGCGCTGAAGCTCGACGCCCTGTTCACCTTCGGCACCCAGTCGCAGGCCGCCGCCGACGCGGCCAAGGCCGGCGGGATCGCATCGTGGCACGCCGGACTTTGCGTCTCCGACCTCGTCGCGGCCGTCCGCGCCGCCTTCGCCGAGCGGCCAGGCGCCCTCCTGGTCAAGGGCAGCCGCGGCATGCGATTGGAGCGGGTCGTCGAGGCCCTGCTGCAGGCGCCGCCCAAGGCCGTGTAGAATGTGGCCATGCTCGTCGCGCTCGCCGTCGTGTCGCTCGCCCTCGCCCCGCCCGCCGGTCTGCGCAGCTACGACGGGCCCGAGGCGGTGCTCGTGGATGGCGCTTCGGACATGTTCGATGGGACCTTGCCCGAAGGTCAGGTCACGCTGATCCACCACTCGGTCGCGGGGACCGAGGTGGCCGCCGGGGCAGCCACGGCCGAGGCGCCGGCCCCCGCGCCGGCCGTCGACGACATGCCGCGCTACTACCCGGCGCCGCTGACCGACGCGCAGTGGCAGCGGCTGGGCGGGCGGCGGGTGCTGGTGATCCTCGGCACCGCGGGGCGCGAGTGCGTGACCTTCTCCCGCGCCGACAAGTCGGCGGTCTACTACGTGCACCCGAAGAACGGCGCGCAGCAGGCCCCGCTGGGGGCCGTCACCGCGGTGCACGAGAACTCGTGGGAGTGCGTCGAGGGCCGCGAGTCGACCCCGTCGGAGTGGGCCCGCGTCGGCGCCGGCGTCGGCATCGGCTTCTCGGCGGTCGGCATGTTGATGGGCGTGCTGTACGACGCCGGCCGCGCCGGCAAGCCCGACCCGAGCGATCACAACATCAAGCACTTCATGTACGCCGGCCTCGGCCTGACGACGACGCTGCTCGGCACGCCGATCGTCGCCATCGGCGGCGCGAGCACCAGCCGGGACCTGCGCGTGCGCGGCAAGATCTGGGCGCGCGGCCTCGGCTACGCCCTCTACGCCGGCGCGGCGGTGTTCAGCATGCTGTGGCTGATCGGCCAGTACGGCGACAAGGAGCCGCTGCGCTTCGTCGGCGTCACCAGCCTGGCGGGCGGCCTCGGGCTGGCCGGCTCGGCGTTCATGGCCGTCGACGCCCTGTCGTCGCGCGCCGAGCTCAAGACGCTCGAGCGGCAGGACACCGGCCAGGGGCGCAAGACGGCCCGCCGCGGTCAGCTGCACTTGGGAGCAGGTCCTTCGGGACAGGGCTTCGGGGTCGCCCTCGGCGGGAGGTTCTGAGTGCGCGGCGACTACGCCCGCGTGCGCGCGGCCACGGAGGCGCTGGTCGCCGGGCTGCCCGCCGAGGACCTCGTGGTCCAGAGCATGCCCGACGCGAGCCCGGCCAAGTGGCACCTCGCGCACACGACGTGGTTCTTCGAGACCTTCGTGCTCGGCCCGGCGCGCGCCGACTACCGGCCGTTTCACCCCGAGTTCGAGGTCCTCTTCAACTCCTATTACGAGGCCGTCGGCCCGCAGTTCAGCCGGCCGCGCCGCGGGCTGCTGTCGCGGCCGACCGGCGCCGAGGTGCTGCAGTACCGGGCCCACGTCGACGCGGCGATGCTAGGGCTGCTGGCGCAGGACGGCCCGCCGTGGCTGGCCGAGCGGGTCCGCCTCGGGCTCGAGCACGAGCAGCAGCACCAGGAGCTGGTCCTGATGGACCTGCTGCACCTGTACGCCCAGAACCCGCTGCGCCCGGCGCTGCGGGCGGACGCGGCGCCGCCGTCGTCACACCCGGCTGCGCCGCTGCGCTGGTGCCCGGGGCCGGCCGGGGTCGGCGAGGTCGGCCACGCCGGCGACGGCTTCCACTTCGACAACGAGGGCCCGCGCCACAGGGCGCTGCGGCGGCCCTACGTTTTTGCGTCGCGCTGCGTGACGAACGCGGAATATGCGGAGTTCGTGGCCGACGGCGGCTACCGCCGCAGCGCGCTGTGGCTGTCCGACGGCTGGGCGCAGGTCCAGGCCGAGAGCTGGACGGCGCCGCTGTATTGGTACATGTCCGAAGGGACATGGTGGCAGATGACCCTCGGCGGCCCGCGCCCGCTCGACCCGCACGCGCCGGTGGTCCACGTGTCGCACTACGAGGCCGACGCGTTCGCCCGCTGGGCCGGGGCCCGCTTGCCGACCGAATTCGAGTGGGAGGCGCTGGCCGAGCGCGCTCCGGTCAGCGGCAACTTCGTCGAGTCGGGCCGCCTCCACCCGACCGCAGCGGACCCGCCGCCGCGGGCCGAAAACCTGCCCGCGCAGCTGTTCGGCGACGTGTGGGAGTGGACGGCCAGCGCGTACCTGCCGTACCCGGGCTATCGCCCGCCGGAGGGCGCGCTCGGCGAATACAACGGGAAGTTCATGTCGAACCAAATGGTGCTCCGCGGCGGTTCGTGCGCTTCCCCGCGGGATCATTTGCGTGCCAGCTACCGCAATTTCTTTCCGCCCCGGGCACGGTGGCCGTTCACGGGGATCCGTCTCACCAAGGATGCATGATGCGACCGCTCCCACGCACGCTCGATGAGGCGACGCAGGCGCCGGCCGACGGGTTCCTCGCCGATGTGATCGAGGGCCTGTCGCGCCCGGCCAAGCGCCTGCCGTCCAAGTACTTCTACGACGCCCGCGGCTCGCGCCTGTTCGAGGCGATCTGCGAGACCCCGGAGTACTACCTGACCCGCGCGGAGATCGAGATCCTCGGCGACCACGCGATGGAGATGGCCGCCGCCGTCGGCCCGCGCCGCATCATCGTCGAGTACGGCAGCGGCGAGAGCATCAAGACCCGCCTGCTGCTCGACCACCTCGACGCCACCGCCTACGTGCCGGTCGACGTGTCGCGCGAGCCGCTGCTGGCCGCCAGCGCGGCGATCCAGACCGAGTACCCCAAGCTCAAGGTGCTGCCGCTGCACGCCGACTTCACGCGCCCGTTCAGCCTGCCGGTCGGCGCGCTCGGCCGCAGCCTGGTGTACTTCCCCGGCTCGACCATCGGCAACTTCGAGCCGGCCGAGGCCACCGCGCTGCTGCGGAACATCGCCCGCGCGCCCGGCTGCGAGGGCGCGCTCGTCGGCATCGACCTCGTCAAGTCGAAGCGCGTGCTCGAGGCCGCCTACAACGACGGCGACCTGGTGACCGCGGCGTTCAACCTCAACCTGCTCCACCGCATCAACAGCGAGCTCGGCGGCGAGTTCCAGCCCGGCCGCTTCTCCCACCGCGCCGTCTACGACGAGGCGGCGGGCCGCATCGAGATGTACCTGGTCAGCAAGATCGACCAGGTCGTCGGCGTCGGCGGCCGCAGCTTCAGCTTCCGCGCCCGCGAGGCGATCTTGACCGAGCTGTCGCACAAGTACACGCTGGATGGCTTTTCGGGCATGTCCTCCAGCGCAGGTCTGACCCTGACCCAGGCGTGGACCGACGACGCCGCCCGCTTCGCGGTGGTCCACCTGGTCCGCCGCGCGGCCTGAGGCCTGCGAGCCTCGCGGACCCGCGGACCGCGGACCCGCGACGCTCGCTCGGGGCTCCCACCAGCCGGCACGGCGTTCCTCCGCGACGCCCCCGGGCAGGTCCGCAACCTGTGAATCGGCGCCGACCCGAGAACTGCAAGTCGAGGCTCGCAAACGCGACGCAGCGTTCGTCTTGAGCGCGTCGCAGCGCGGTCGTACCGTCGCGGCATGCTCCGCGCCGCGGCCCTCGTCACGCTCGCCTCGCTCGCGCTGTCCGCCTGCTCCGACGACGGCAGCGGCCGCGCCTCGGCCACCGCCGCGATCGTCTCGAGCGTGGGCACGCTGCCGCTGACCACCGACGACGCGACGTCCTCGGGGACGCCGACGTCGACCGGCGAGACCACCGGCACGACCGCAGGCGCCACCGGCGACGACGGCAGCAGCGCGCCCGACCCGACCGGCGCCGGCGGGCCGAAGTTCGACATCGGCGAGACGCCCGACGCCGGGCCGCCGCCGGAGCCGAAGGCGTGCCTCAAGGTCGACCTGCTGTTCGTGGTCGACAACTCGGCGAGCATGAAGGACGAGCAGGACAACCTGGTGGCGAGCTTCCCGGGCTTCGTACAGGAGATCCAGCAACAGCTGGTAGACGCGGAGAGCCTGCACATCGGGGTGGTGTCGACCGACAAGTACGAGGGCAACGAGAACCCGTGCGACGGCGTGCTCGGCGGGCTCATCACCCAGACCGACGGCAGCAACTCGAGCAACCAATATTGCGGCCCGTACGTCAGCGGCAAGCGCTACATGACGGAGCAGGACGACCTGGCGACCCGCTTCGCCTGCGCGGCCCAGGTCGGCACGACGGGCGACAGCAACGAGAAGCCGCTGCAGGCGGCCCTGCGCGCGCTCGGGCCCGACCTGGCCCAGCCGGGCCAGTGCAACGAGGGCTTCGTCCGCGAGGACGCGCTGCTGGTCCTCGTCGTCATCACCGACGAGGAGGAGGACGGCTCGTCCGGCGACCCGCCCGACTGGTTCAATGAGCTGGTGGCGCTCAAGGGCGGGATCGAGACCAACATCGTCACCCTCGCGCTGATCGGCCCCGAGAACCCCGAGTGCGAGAGCGCGGCCGAGATCGCCCACCGCATCATCGACTTCGCCGAGATGTTCACCTACGGCAGCATCGGCCAGATCTGCGCCGCCTCGTTCCAGCCGTTCTTCCACGACGCGATCGCGGTGATCGACCAGGCCTGCGAGAACTTCGTGCCGCCGGGCTGAGGCGCCCTCGCCGCGCCTGTACGGAAGGACAGGTCGGTTGGCTCACGCGGGCCGGCCGGGCCCGGCGCGCGCGAGCGGCTAAAGTGAAGCTAGCTCGCGCTGCGGGCCCGGACGAGGTGCGCCGTACCCGGTGAGGACAAGACGACGCGGAAGGAGCGCGTCATCATGTCCACCGCGTGGATGTATCTCTTCGTCGCCGGCCTGCTCGAGGTCGGCTGGGCCCTCGGCCTCAAATGGAGCGATGGCTTCGACGTCCGCAACAAGCCGGTCGCCACCATCCTCACCGTCGTCGCCCTGATCGCCAGCTTCGCCCTGCTGGCCCAGGCCAGCAAGTCGCTGCCGATCGGCACCGCCTACGCGGTGTGGACGGGCATCGGCGCCGCCGGCGCGGCCGTCGGCGGGATGCTGCTGCTCGGCGAGCCGGTCGCGCCGCTGCGGGTGCTGTTCCTGACGATGCTGGTGGTCGCCATCGTCGGCCTCAAGTTCAGCGCCGGCGACGCTTGAGGGACATGCCCGTCGGGGCATGTCCCTTAAAACATGGCAAAAAGGGCATGCCCCTCGGGGCAGGTCACTCGGGGGTGCCGCAGCTGGCCCAGCGGTACAGCTGGTCCTCCTCGTCCTCGCTCAGGGCGGGCAGGCCGGCCGGCGGCATGGCGCCCTCGTAGACCTCGTGCATCGCCGTCGCGGCGTGGGTCTTGGCGGTGGCGTAGGTGTCGAAGTCGACGCCGACGGGAGCGTTCACGCGAGACGCCCCGGTGAGCGTCGAGGCGTGACAGGTGGTGCACTTGTTCCACACGGTCGACATCTCCGAGAACTTCGGGACCGTCGCGGTGGCGCAGTCGATCTCGGGGCCGTCGCCGGCGTCGTCGCTCTCCTCGCCGCCGCCGCAGGCCACCGCCGCCAGCGGCGCGAGGGCGAGGGCGAACAGCCGGGTACGAAGGTCGGTGAAGAGGGTGCGTACACGCGAATGAGTCATGAGAGTCTCGATCGCGCGGACGATAGCCAGCGCCGGCGACAAGGCGCAAGAATCCGTTCCGCGCACGCCAGCCGCGATCGCCGGTGCGCAGTGGTCCGCGCTCGCGGCCGCCTCGGCGAGGCGCAGGGGCGCGCCCGTGCCCGAAGATGGGTCGTGGTGCGCTCCGATTCGGGCCGACGGGGCCGCGCTCGTCGAGGGCAGGCTGACGGGGCGGCAGCTCGCGTGCTTCGCCGCCTGCGCGCACCTGTCTGGCGCGGGTCTCGGCGCGTCAGCGAGCGGGCGCGGGCGCGGGCGCGCGGGCGAGGTAGCCGACGAAGGTCAGCCAGGCGCCGACGGCAGCGAGCGCGGCGAACCCGGCCTGCGCGGCAGGCACCATCGTCATCGACGCCGTCACGCCGCGCGCCATGACGTCGGGGATCGCCAGCAGGGCGAGGCCGCGAAGCGCCAGGAACCAGCCGAACAGCGAGATCGCGATCGCCGGCCGGCTCGACCAGTACGGATGATGGGCGATGATCATCAGCCCGGAGACCAGCAGCAGCGCGCCGAATTGCCAGACGACGATCGGCAGGGCGAAGAAGTCGAGGTCGCCCATCGCCGGCAAGCGAACTGCGATGATGAGCGGGACGATGAGGACGAACGGACCGATGACGCGAGCGAACGCGCGGGTCCGGGCCCTCGACTCTGGCGTGGCAGGCATGGCGCTGCTCCTCGGTCGTGACCGCGGGGGTCGTTGATTCGTAGACTGTTAGTCTAAGAATAACCGACGCGAAGTGGGTGTCAAGGCGATGTGTGTCGGGCAGCCCGCGCGATGACGCGCGCGGCCGCTTCGGGTCGCGGCGCGCTGGCCTCGAGGGCGCCGCTCAGGTCGCGGCGGAGCGACGCCGGAGGGCGCGGGCCGCCGGCCAGATCGAGCCGGGTGCTGCGCCGAGCAGGCGCTCGATCGCGTCGGCGGTCGCCTCGGCCATTCGGGCGATGTCGGGCTCGCCATGCGGGTCGGCGACCACTGCCTCGGCGATGGCGCGGCCGAGGTCGTGGCGGAGACAGAGGAGCATCCGGGCCGTCTGCTCGGGGTCGGGGGCCGTGAAGGCGCCCTCGTCGACGCCCTGGCGGATGATCTGCGCGAGCAACGGGGTGACGCGCCCGAGGCCGTGGACGAGCAGTCGGTGGCGGAGCAGCGCGTTCTCGTCGGCGTACCACGAGCGGGCGACGTCGACGACGATGCGTCCCTCGTCGTGTTTCCAGTCGTCGACGGCGGCGAAGTGGCGCTCCAGCTTGTCGCGACCGGACAGCCCGCGGTCCTCGACGAGCGCGCGCAGGTCGGCCTCGACCGCCGCGGTCCGGCGCTCCACCAGCGCCAGGAGGACGTCCGGCTTGGACTCGAAGTAGTGGTAGAAGGCGCCCTTCGACATCCCGAGCGCGTCGAGCAGGTCCTGCAGCGACATGGCGTCGTAGCCCTTCCTCGCCACCAGGCGCTCGGCGGCGTCGAGGATCGCCGCCCGCTTGGCGTCGTGCAGCCGGGGGTCGATGGGCCGCGTCACGCCGGCCCTCGTAGCACGCGAGCGACGGCCGCGCTCACCCCGGGCGAGCGGCATGTCCCGAGAGACAGGCGACTTCGCGTCTTCGACTCGCATGTCCCGAGGGACAGGAGCTCCTCGTCTCCGAAGACATGTCCCGAGAGACAGCCTTGGCGCCGGTCGGCGAACGACATGTCCCGAGAGACAGGCGTCAGCGCGCCAGCCAGGCCGGGAGCTGCTCCTCGGCGATGAGCGCGTCGACGGTCTTGCGCGGTCGCGTGACCGCGAACTGGCCGCCGTGCACCATGACCTCGGCGGCCAGCGGGCGGGTGTTGTAGGTCGAGGCCATGGTCATGCCATAGGCGCCGGCGCTGAGGATCGCCAGCAGCTCGCCGGGTTCGGCTGGGGCGACGAGGCGGTCCTGGGCCAGGAAGTCGCCGCATTCACACACCGGCCCGACGATGTCCGCGCGGATCGTCGGGCGCTCGCCGGCGGCCGCCTCGACGGGGACGATCGGGTGGTACGCGCCGTAGAGGGCCGGGCGCAGCAGGTCGTTCATCGCCGCGTCGACGATCACGAACTCGCGCTCGCCGCTGCGCTTGCGCCCGATCACCCGCGTGAGCAGCACCCCGGCGCTGCCGACCAGGTAGCGACCTGGCTCCAAGACCAGCTCGAGGCCGAGGGGCGCGACCGCGGCGGTGAGGGCGGCGCCGAGGCGTTCGACGTCGAGCTCGCGGTCGCCGGGGGCGTAGGTGATGCCCATGCCGCCGCCGAGGTCGAGCTGGCGCAGCGGCGCCCCGTCCGCCTGCAGCGCGCGCACGAGGCCGCACAGGCGCTCGAAGCTGGCCAGGAACGGCGACGCCTCGAGGATCTGCGAGCCGATGTGACAGGCCAGACCCACCAGGCGCAGCTCCGGCAGCGCGCGGGCGCGGGCGGCCACGGCCGCGGCGTCGCCCATGGCGATCCCGAACTTGCTCTCGCGCAGGCCGGTGGCCAGGTACGGGTGGGTGTCGGGGTCGATGTCGGGGTTGAGCCGCAGGGCCACGGAGGCCACGCGGCCGAGGGCGCGGGCGCGGGCCGCCACGCGGTCGAGCTCCGCCACCGACTCGATGTTGATCGACCGCACCCCGGCGGCGATCGCCGCGTCCAGCTCCTCGTCCAGCTTGCCGACCCCGGAGAACACGACCCTGTCGGCCGGGACGCCGGCCACCAGCGCTCGCCGCAGCTCGCCGCCGGACACGATGTCGGCCCCGGCGCCGAGCTGCGCCAGGTGAGCGAGCACCGCCTGGCTGCTGTTGGCCTTGACCGCGTAGGCGACCAGCGTCGGGTGCGAGCGGCACGCGCTGGCCAGGGCATGAAAGCGAGCGGCGATTTCGCCGGCGCCGTACACGTACGTCGGCGTCCCCACGGCCGCGGCGATCTCGGCGAGCGCCACGTCCTCGACCGCGAGCCGGCCGGAGTGCATGCGCAGGCCCCAGCGGGCCGGAGCGGCGAACACCGGCGCGTGATCGGGGCCGGTCTGGACCACTTCGGAGCTCACCACGCGGACCTCATCGCCGAGGCTCTTGCCACGCGGGGCGGCGCACTGTCAAACCCGCCCGCGCGCTGGATCCGCGGCCACCGTTCGCCGGGTCCGCCGCGAGAGGGGGCGAGGGGCGTCACAACTCTTTGCCAGCGCACACAAGCTTGCTAAGGTTGGACCGTCACCCTCAGGCCACCGGCAAAAGGAGGTAGCTGATGAACCAAGCAGATCGTTGTGTGTGGAGTACTTGCGCTGCGCCTCGACTGTCCTGCTCTTCAGGAGGTGCGCACTAGCCTTTGCCGGGGTCTGAGGCTCGTTTCGCCGAGCCGCCCTTCCCGTGTGCGCTCTGCGGGGCGCACACGCAGTGACACCCCCGGCCGCGCGACCGCGGCCGTAAAGTCACGCCCTTCACCGGTTCGCTCCCCGCGAACCGACCCGCGACGGCGCCGCCGCGCCGCCGTACGTCACCCACCGGTCAGCCCGGCGACTGACCCACGCCACGTCCGTGGCACCCGGCCCACCACGGCCGGAAACCCCTGACGGGGCTCACCGCCCCGCAACACAGAACCGGCATCGCGCCCGAGGGGACCCGCGGCGGAGCATTGTGCTCCGCCGCTTCTTGTTTGGTCGCCCGACGTCCGCGGCGGGCGCTGCGGCCGGTCGCGCAGCCCGCGGGCGAACTCGCCGCGCAGGAACGAGCGAGGGCGCGGCGCACGGTGCTCGCGTGGTCGAAGGGGCCACGACGCGCGCCGGGACGCGCAGGGTGCTCCTGCGTGACCGCGACCTGGAGGCCACGAGTGTCCTCACCGTCGTCTCGTGGCGCAGACCGAGAGGGGCCTGCGTGAGGCCGGCCCGGCTCCGGTCGGGTCGAGCTGGCGTTCACCTCGACTGCGAATTTTGCTCGCGGGCAATCCGGCTCACGGCGGTCGGCGATCGCGGCGCGCACCTCGTCGCAGCGAGCACGCCGCCTGCGCTCCAGGAGCCGCGGCCGCAGCGGCGGTGCGCATGGCATGTCTCTTGAAACATGCGCATGAAGGCATGTCCGAAGGGACAGGCTCCATCGAGGCGGCGCGCATGGCAGCGCGTCGGGCGCTAGAACGCGTAGAGCAGGTCTTCCCAGCCGGTCAGGCGGATCACGACCTGGCCGTGCGGCCTCCGGTAGAGCTTCTGAAAGACGCTCTTGAGCCCGCTCAGGTCGAACGAAAGCGGCTCGGTCATCTCGAGCTTGCACGAGTCGTCGTTCGCCGCGTGATCGATCGCGGTGAACGCCTGCACCGGATACGACTCGCGGAAGCTCCCGTCCCAGCAGTACGAGAACGCGTGCGCGAGACAACCGCCGCGGTACGTGACGCGGACCTGCAGCTCGTCGCCGAGGAGCTCCGCCGCCGCGATCGTGAACGCGTCGGTCTCGACGGGGTAGCCGCATTCTTCCAGGGCGCCGCTGGTGTCGCTCGTCCGCGGCGCCACGATCTCGTAGGTGGGGGCGACCTCGGCGAGAGCGACCCCCAGGGCGATGGCGATGGCAATCGTCGTCAGCATGGGTGATGGCTCCTCGGGCACAGACCGTGACATGAGGCCGCGAAAGATCGAGCGTCCTCAGGATGGGTCTTTTCCGGCGGCTCGCGCGCGGCCGCGAAGGTGCGGGCGGGCAACCTCTTGGCGCCGGTCAGACGCGCGTAAAAACCACTGCCAGCGGCTGTCGAGGGCGCTGGACACTTTGCGCATTCGCGCTCCAGACTTCGGGCGGCGGGCTCTCAATGTCGAGAGCCGGCAGGAGGTAGGAATGACTGGTGTTAAGGAACGTGCCCTCGGTCGTGCGAGCGAGGGCAGATGCGGGGCGATCGTCGTCGTCGGCGCTTGCGTGCTCGCCTGCGTAGGCACGGACGCGAGCGGCGGCGAAGTCGAGGGAGAGGATGCCGCTGCCCTGCGCTCCAAGCTGGATTTCAGCGAGAAGCTGTTGCAGCGCAAGGAGGAAGACCCGACGTACGACGCCTCGAGCGCGGAGTTCCTCGTGCTCGGGGAAGCGACCTGCGGCGACGTGATCGACCTGCAGTACGCCAACGCCTATGACGGACGGCTCGTTTTGAAGGGACCGAAGGCGAGCTGAAATGCCGCGCGACGCGAGCCGAGGCGCCTGGCGGCGCTTCGGCCCGCGTCCTCGACGTCGCGCTCGACTCCGACCCACTCGCAGGCGAAACGGGCGCCACGGCGTCGTGCAGAGCGCCGTGGCGGGCCCGGCGGCGCGTGAGGAACGATCGATTCATCGACGGCCGCGCCGCGGTACGAGCGTCTTGAGCTCGACGGAATCGATGAACCCGAGCGCCGCGCGTGCGCCTCCGCAGGGAGCGTCGGGGACGACCGAAGTGGGCCGCCGGACCCGCCGAGAGGCGATTCGGGCGCCGAATCGAGGTCATCCGGGCCAGCGAATCCGCCGTGACGGCGATCACCGTACTGTTTGCGGGTTCACCCTCGCTTCGCATGATTCATCCTCACAGGAAGTGAGGCGCGTGGATATCATGCGGTCAAAAACACTCAGAATCATCGGTGCCTCGATTATCGTCGTCGCAGGGGCCTGCCAGGAGCCTTCGGCAGCGCAGACGCCGAAATCGTGCGACTTCGAAGTGGCGCCGTCATTCGCGGAATTCGAGCGCTGTACGACCCGCGAGACAGCGACAGGGGCCTATATCGTCGACGGTGACCTGGCGATCTATTCGAAGGAGGAGCTGCTGCGATTCTACGAGGCGATCCTCGGCGCCCATGACGACAAGCAGGCCACCGAGAACCTGGCCAACGCCGGCACCGGCGGCGAGCTCATCGTCCACCTGGAGATGGGGGAGGACGCGATCTGGAACAAGAAGCTGCGCTGCGACATCAGCTATTGCGTGTCGCGGGACTTCGGCGGCCGCTACGCGGAGGTGGTGGCAGCGATGGAGCAGGCGACCTCGACGTGGGCGGAGGTCGCCGGGGTCGAATTCCGCCACGTCCTCACCGAGGATGACCGGTGCGACGACCGCAACACCCAGGTCCTGTTCGACGTCCGGCCGATCTCCGGCCAGCAGTACCTCGCGCGCGCGTTCTTCCCCAGCAACCGGCGCTCGCAGCGGAACATCCGGATCGATCGCTCATCGTTCACGGTCGACGAGCCGCTGACGCTGACGGGGATCCTCCGCCACGAGGTCGGCCACGCGCTCGGCTTCCGCCACGAGCACACCCGCCCCGAGGCCGGCCGGCGCTGCTTCGAGAACCTGTCCTGGCGCCCGCTCACCCCGTACGACAGCGAATCGGTGATGCACTACCCGCAGTGCGGCGGGGCGGCCGGCTGGGCGCCCGTGCTGTCGGAGAACGACGGGATCGCGGCCGCCAAGATCTACGGAGCCCCCGGCGACTGCTCGTGAGCGCGAGCCCAGAAGCAGCCTGCCCGAAGGAGCATGTCCCGATCGACATGGCCATGGCGCCATGCCCGATCGGGCATGCTCGTCAGAGCAGGTGGCCGCTCTTGTCGCGCTTGGTCGCCAGGTAGTGGCGGTTCTGCTCGCGGGCCTCGGCGATCAGCGGCTCCCGGCGGGCGACGGTGACGCCGCCCTGCTGCAGGCCGGCGACCTTGCTCATGTTGTTGGTGTGGAGCACGACCGAGCCGACCTCGAGGGCGCGCAGCATCGCGGCGGCGACCGAGTAGTCGCGGAGGTCATCGTCGAAGCCCATGTGGAGGTTGGCCTCGACGGTGTCGAGGCCCTGCTCCTGGAGGTGGTAGGCGCGGATCTTCTGGGCGATGCCGATCCCGCGGCCCTCCTGGCGGAGGTACAGGATGATCCCGGCGTCGCGCCCGGCGATCCGCTGCAGCGCGAGCTCGAGCTGGTCGCGGCAGTCGCAGCGGAACGAGCCGAACACGTCGCCGGTCAGGCACTCGGAGTGGATCCGCGTCGGCACCTCGGTGCGACCGCGGACGTCGCCGCGGACGATCGCCACGTCGTCGAGGGTGCGGCCGACGTCGTCGATGAACGAGACGATCTCGAACTCGCCGTGGCGCGAGGGCAAGCGGGCTCGGGCGAACACCTGCGCACCGCGAACGACGCGCAGCGGTCGGGCCTGGAGGTTGTTCGGCACGGGCATGCGGTGCCTATTGCATGTCACGCCCGCGAGGAATCAACAATGCTCTGGTAGAGCCGACTCGACGAGCGGATCCCCTCGTCCATGCTGTCGAGGACGAGCTGCAGCAGTTGGTCCTGATCGAGCCTGAGCACGTCGTAGTAGGTCTGGCGCTCGTTGTGGTGCAGGATGCACGGCCAGTAGTTCTCGGCGATGAGGATGGCGTTCATCGCCAAGCGCGCCACGCGCCCGCTGATGTCCGGCCACGGGAAGATCCGGATGAGCTCGCGGTGGACCTCGACCGCCAGCTCGATCGGATGGGCCTTGCGGCACTCCTCGGTGCGGAACCAGTCGGTCAGCTTGCGCATGCGGTAGCTGATCTTGTCGGCCGGCGCGAGGTCGTGGAAGTACATGCGGTGGATCGGGTTGTCCTTGCGGTACTGGACCTGATCCTTCTTGCCCTGCGGCAGCAGAGTCTGGTGCAGCTTCTTCAGCCACTCCAGCGACAGCTGCAGGCGCTTGCCGCGGGTCTCGAGCAACATGTAGATGCCGTCGCGGACCGCTTTGACGTGCAGATACGCGGGGATCAGGCTCGGCGTCGAGATGATCTCGTCGTCGATGGCGGCCTTGATCTCTGCGACCGACAGCATCTGCCCCTCGAGGGCGAAGTCGTGGAAGATCCACGACATCATGAAGCGCTCGTCGAAGTTGCGCCGCTGAGCGGCGTTGAGCATCCCGAGCTTTTCCCAGAGGAGCTCCGAGGACTCGAAGAGCTGGCGATAATTCTTCATCCGCGTCGAAAGCACGGCGGGCTCCCTCGAAATAAGGCAGCGCAACCTACAAATTTTGGCCCCGGGGGGTCAATGAAAAAGTGCCCAAGATATTGTTTTCTCGGGACAAATTTACCCGCGCGCGGGCCCGTCCGCAGTCGAGTCCGGTCGGGCGGGGCGCCCGAATCGCCCGCGCGGCCGGCCCCGGGGCTCGACCGGCCTGTTTTTTGACCGGGCCGGCGAGCGCTGTCACACCCGCCTGGCGCGCGCGATGTCCTCCGAGTTCCACAGGCCGGTACTGGTCCGCGAGGTGTGCGAGGCGCTGGCGCCGGCGCTCCTGCGCGCCGAGGCGCCGGTGTTCGTCGACGCTACCTGTGGTGGGGCTGGGCACACGCTGGCCATGCTGGCCGCCTACGCGGACGCCCGACCCGACGGGCCCAAGCTGCGGGCCATCGCGCTCGACCGCGACGAGGAGGCGCTGGCCGAGGCGCGCCGGAAGCTGCCGGACGACGTCGAGCTCGTGCATTCGAGCTTCGGCCGCCTGCCCGAGGTGCTCGAAGCCGCCGGCGTGACCGCGGCGACGGCCATCCTCGCCGACCTGGGAGTGTCCTCACACCAGCTCGACACGGGCGCGCGCGGCTTCTCGTTCCAGGCCGACGCGCCGCTCGACATGCGGATGGACCCGAGCCGCGGGTTGTCGGCCTCGCAGCTGCTGGCCGACATCAGCGCCGGCGAGCTCGCTCAGATCCTGCGGGACTACGGCGAGGAGCCCGACGCCGGGCGGATCGCCACCGCGATCGTGGCGGTGCGGCCGACCACCACCGGGGTGCTGGCGAAGGTCGTGGCCGCAGCGATGAGCGCGCCGCAGCGGCGCAAGCTGGGGCTGCGGATCCACCCGGCCACGCGCACCTTCCAGGCGCTGCGGATCCGCGTCAACGACGAGCTCGGCGAGCTCGACCGCCTCCTCGCCGCCGCGCCCGAACTGCTGCAGGTCGGCGGCCGCCTCGGCATCATCACCTTCCACTCGCTCGAGGACCGCGCGACCAAGCAGCGCTTCACCGCGCTCGCCCGCGCCGAGCAGCCGCCCGCCGGGCTGCCGATCGCCGCGCGCGACCTGCCGCGGCCGCGCTTCGTCGTGCCCGCCGGCTACCGCCAGGGCGCCGCGCCCGGCGAGGCCGAGATCGCCGCCAACCCGCGCAGCCGCAGCAGCCGGCTGCGCGTCCTGGAGCGCGCGCTGCCATGACGCCGACGACCCATCCTCCGCGCACCGGCAACGTGCGGCGCGGCGGGGCGCCGGCGAGCTTCGAGCACGGCTTCCAGCGCGCCGACGACCGCCTGCCGCCGCCCCCGCCGCGCCGGCCGACCGGGCTGCCCCTGGTGTTGATGCTGGCGCTCGGGCTGCTCACCGCGGCCGGCGTGGTGCAGGTGCGGACGCGGGCGCGGGTGCTCGAGCTCGGGGCCGACATCGCCGAGCTGACCGCGGAGCACGGGCGCCTGCTCGACGAGAAGCGCCGGCTCGAGGCCGAGCGGGCCTACCTGCGCCACCCCGACTACATCGAGGACGTCGCGGCGGGGCGCATGCAGATGGTGCCGGCCACGCCGGACCGGCTGCAGGCGATCCGGCTGCGCGACGAGTCCAAGCAGACAGGTCCCTCGAGACAGGGCGGATGAGACAGGGCGGATCGAACATGTCCGAAAACCGCGGCAACATCATGCGCAAGAACCTGATCCCCGCGCCGATGGCGAGCGACATGCGGGCGGTCGGGCGGCGCGCGTCGCTGGTCGGCGCGGCGATCTGCGCCGCGCTGGTCGGCGCCGGGGTCAAGGCGACGCGGCTCGCCACCGTCGAGCACGAGGCCTACGCCGAGCAGGGCAACCGCCAGCAGCTGCGCAGCTTCAAGCTGGCGGCCAGCCGCGGCGAGATCGTCGACCGCGACTTCATGACCCTGGCGGTCGACGACCGCGTGCACAAGATCGCCATCAACCCCCGGCTCGTGCGCGCGCGCGCGGCCGAGGAGGCGCTGATCGAGGCGGTGCTGGAGATCGAGCCCGACGAGAGCGCCGACTACCTGCGCGAGGAGATCGCCAAGGACAAGGCCTACCGCCTGCTGCGCCTGCCGCTGTCGGACGCGCAGGTGAAGACGCTGCAGGCTAAGGGCATCCCGGGCGTGTCGTTCGAGCCGTCGACCGCGCGCGTGTACCCGCGCGGGCTCCTGGCCTCGCACGTGCTCGGCCGCGTCGGCGCGCAGGGCAGCGGCACCGCCGGCGTCGAGCTCGGCCTCGACATGCAGCTGCGCGGGCGCGAGGCGCTGTCGCCGGCCTACTTCGCGGCCGGCAAGAAGCTGCTGGTCGACGGCGTGCCCGACCCCGGGGTCGCGCGCGGCGACACCGTGGTGCTGACGATCGACTCGCAGATCCAGGCGATGGTCGAGGAGGAGATCAACACCCTCGTCCGCCAGTGGAACCCGGTCGGCACCTCGATCCTGGTGCTCGACCCGCGCAACGGCGAGATCCTCGCCATGGCCAACCGGCCGACCTACGACCCCAACCACCCGGTCCAGAGCGCCCACCAGACGCAGAACCTGGCGGTCCAGGCCGCGTACGAGCCGGGCTCGACGCTCAAGGCCGTGACCGTCGCGGCCGCGCTCGAGCTCGGGGCGGTGCGCGAGAACGAGACGTTCTACTGCGAGAAGGGCCGCTGGAAGTACACGCCGCGCAACACGATCCACGACGCGCACCCGGCCGAGTGGCTGACGGTGACCGAGATCCTGGCGGCGTCGTCGAACATCTGCACGACCAAGATCGCCGACCGCCTGGGCAAGCAGACGCTGTCGAAGTGGGTCAAGAAGTTCCACTTCGGCGAGCGCCCCGGGGTCCAGCTGCCCGGCGCGACCGCGGGCCTTTTGGCGCCGCCGGAGAAGTGGTCCGACATCCAGATGGCCAACATCTCGTTCGGCCAGGGCATGGCCGCGTCGCCGCTGCAGGTGACCGCGGCCTTCGGCGCGCTGGCCAACGACGGCGTCTATCACGACCCCACCATCGTGCAGAAGATCCTCGACGCGCACGGCGGCACCGTGTGGGAGCACGCGCCCGAGGGCGAGCGCCTGGTCCGCAGCGCGACCGCCAAGACGGTGATGCGCATGCTCGAGGACGTCGTCCACACCGCGCTCGGCACCGGCGAGAACGCCCACGTCGACGGCTACCTGGTCGCCGGCAAGACCTCGACGGCGCAGAAGGCCGGCAGCAAGGGCTACGCCGACGGCATGTACTACTCGAGCTTCATCGGCGCGCTGCCGGCCCGCGCGCCGCGGGTGGTGATCCTGGTGTCGGTCGACGTGCCCGAGGGCGCCCACTACGGCAACGACGTCGCCGCCCCGAGCTTCGCCCGCCTCGGCGCGCAGATCATGACCCACCTCGGCGTGCCCCGCGACGACGGCAAGACGCCGCCGCCGCCCAAGCCGGTGGTCGTCGCCGCCAAGCAGATGGAGGCCGCGCTCGGCGTGCTCGCCGACATCGACGTCGAGCCGTCGCTGCCCGGCGTCGAGGAGCGAGGCAGCGGCGCCGCCGCCCACCCGAAGATCACCACCGGCATGCCCGACTTCACCGGCCTCACCCTCGCCCAGGCGGTCGACCTCGCCGGCCGCGCCAAGGTCGAGCTGCGCGCAACCGGCTCGGGCGTCGCAGTGTCGCAGGACGTGACGCCCGGCCAGGTCGAGAGCGGCCGGGTGGTCCAGGTCGCGTTCGCGCCGAAGAAGTAACCTGCCCTCGGGGGCATGCTCGATGGAACATGTCTCGATGGACATGCTCTCGGGAGCATGTCCCCTGGCTCAGCGCCCGCGCAGCGCGGCCAGGTAGACGTGAAGGTAGCCGCGGTAGCGCCGCGGCAGCCCGGCGGCGACGCGGCGGTGCAGGGCCGGCACGGCGTGGAACGGCACCGCGGGCCAGCCGTGGTGCTCGGCGTGGTAGGGCATGTTCCAGAACAGCCACCTGACGACGGCGTTGCTGCGGATCGATCGGGTCCGCGCGAGCACGTCGCCTTCGGTCGGCATGCCGGTGTGCTCGGCGGCGAGGTAGGGCCCGAGCACCACGTGCGCCCCGGCGCCGCCGGCCAGCAGCCACCAAAACGGCGGCCACACCAACCACGCCAGGAGCGCCAGCGCGGCGAGGCCGGCGAGCATGAAGCGGGCCTCGCGGATCGTCGCCGGGCGCTGGGCCTCCGGCAACCACGGCATCCATTTCAAAAACCACTTCGGCCCGCGCGGCACGGCGAGGTTGACCAGCGCGGCCAGCTTGGCGAGCAGCAGCGGCAGGCCGCTGAGCACGATCAGCGCCGCGATCGGGTTCCTGGGCCAGGCCGCCAGCTCGAGGTTGCCGCCGGGGACCTCCGGGTCGCCGACCTCGTGGGTCTTGCGGTGGTGCTCGAAGTGGAAGGCCACGAAGGCGGTGGGCGGTAGCAGCGACAGGTTGCCGGCGATCCGCAGCACCAGGCGATTGAGCCGCTTGCTGGCGAACGCGGTGCCGTGGCCGGCCTCGTGCGTCGGCGCGAACATCGAGGCCAGGAGCACGCAGTAGGCCGCGAACACCGGCCAGAACACGAGCGCGTCGGCGTCGGCGAGCGCGACCGTGGCGATCGCCGCGGCGAGCAGCAGGCCCAGCTGGACGGCGAAGCGCAGGACGCCCGGGCCGTCGCGGCGCGCGTACAGCTCGCGCCGCTCGTCGGCGGTCAGCGTCGCGGCGCGCGAGAACTCGCCCTCCATCGCTCAGTTGTTGCGGCGGCGCAGCGCGCCCTCGATCGCCTCGAGCTCGTTGATGTAGAGCTCGCCGCCGACGTTGCCGCGCGGGTTCACCAGCAGCGAGCCGACCCGGCGCGACACCGCCAGCGGGACCAGACGCGCGCCGGGGATCAGCGCGAACGGCCAGCCCTTGGGCTGCCACAGGCGCAGGGAGTCGGCCTCGGTGAAGGCGGCGATGACCGGGAAGTTGCCGAGGCGGTCGACCTCGAGCGGCTCGTCGCTGATGCGGCCCGCCGGGTTGACCGGCATCAGGAAGGTCGCGTTCATCACCGCGACGTAGACCCGCTGGCGCGCGTCCATGTCGCGGCGCACCGCCAGGGCCTTCATCGCCCGCACCAGGTCGGGGTTGCGCGTGGGCTCGGGGTCGCCGAGCTGCAGCTCGAAGCTCGCCGGCGCGTCGGCCTCGACGCCGAAGATCTGGGCGAACAGCGCCAGCAGCTCGTCGGCCAGCTTGCCGGCCGCGTCGGCGCCGGTGAGGCGGACGTCGCGGAACAAGTTGTTGTAGCCGCTGCGCTCGAAGTAGCCGCGATCGCCGAGCGACCGCAGCCGCGCCGGCGTCAGCTGGGACGGGCCGCCGAGGTAGAAGTTGGACACGACCTCGACCGCCAGGTCGGAGCCGCCCAGGCGGCCGTGGACCACCACGTAGTAGTCCCCCGCGACGACGACCAGTTTGTTGTCGGCCCCGCCGCTTTGGCTGAGCTGCTGCAGGGACGTGACGAGCCGGTCGCGAGTGAGTGTGGACATGCGGGGGAGGGGCGAAGATATAGCAGAGCCGCCCGGATGCGCCCGGCCGCCGGCCCGCCCCGGCGTGCGCGATCCGGCACGCAGCCCCGCCGGAGCCGGAGGCGCTGGCCGTGGCCGCCGCCATGCGTCACCCTGCGGGGGATGTCCTGGTTCGCCTCGTCCGACAAGCTCCGAATGCCGCGCCCGCAAGAGGCGCTCCCCGGTCGCGACACGCCCATGTCGGTCGCCGCGCAGCACGCGGTCCTCGGCGGGCCGATGTCGCCGCCGTTCCCGGCCGGCGCCGAGATCGCCATCTTCGGCATGGGCTGCTTCTGGGGCGCCGAGAAGAAGTTCTGGCAGGTGCCCGGCGTGATCTCGACGCAGGTCGGCTACGCCGCCGGCTACACCCCGAACCCGACCTACCGTGAGGTGTGCAGCGGCCGCACCGGCCACAACGAGGTCGTCCAGGTGGTCTTCGATCCGTCGCGCGTCCGCTTCGAGGAGCTCCTGCGCGTGTTCTGGGAGAACCACGACCCGACCCAGGGCATGCGCCAGGGCAACGACGTCGGCACTCAGTACCGCTCCGGCATCTACTACACCAGCGAGGCGCAGAAGCAGGCCGCGGAGGCGTCGCGCGACGCGTACCAGAAGCGCCTGCTCGACGCGGCGTTCGGCGAGATCACGACCGAGGTGCTGCCGGCTCCGACGTTCTATTATGCGGAGGATTACCATCAGCAGTACCTGGAGAAGAACCCGGGCGGCTATTGCGGGATCGGCGGGACGGGCGTGTCGTGCCCGACGGGGCTCACCAGGGCCTGAGAATCGGCGCGCGCCGGACGAGAGTGATTCGGCGGCGCCGCGCTCATGATTCGCTGGAGAGCGAGCCGACCCCTCGCACTTCGGCTCTCATGATTGTCTCCGAGCCGTGAATCATGACCTGGCCGATGGGATAGGTCCGCGGGGACATGCGCGAATGGGCGCATGCCCGCGTTCGGGTTGACAGCGTGGGGTGAGGCGGACACTCTGCCGGCCATGTCGAAGCACCCGCAGAAGCCCGCCCACCTGCCTGCCGACGCGTTCTGGGAGGACGACGTCTGGAACTCGGGCCCCAAGGATCCGAGCGGCCGGCGCGTCGGCACGTGGACGTCGTGGCGGGCGAACGGCGAGGTCGAGTGCGTCGAGGAGTGGGGCGACGGGACGCAGCGGCTCGAGTATCGGCGCTTCCACCCGGACGGCTCGGAGTCGCAGCGCGGGGCGAAGAACCTTTTGAAAGACGTGTGGACCGGGCTGATGCGGTGGACGCGGCTGGAGGGGCCGTCGCCGGAGGACAAGTACTGGGACCCGGACCTCGGCGAGGCAGTACGCGTCATGGAGCGCGAGTTCGACGACGACGGTTACATCGTGACGGAGCGGACCTTCGACGCGCAAGGGCGGCCGGTGGGGCGCTACGGCGATCCGCTGCCGCCGCGGCCGGCGAACGTGCCGGCGGAGGCGTTTTATCATCCGGACGAGCAGGGGTGGGTGCTGCAGCGGAGCGCGCTGGTGACCGGCGATCTCCGCGGGGAGCGGCGCCTGTGGGACCGCAACGGCGTGCTCGGCGAGCGCAGCTTGCACGAGCCCGCAGGCACGCCCCGCGAGGAGGACACGTACAGGAGCGGCCAGCTGTGGATGTCCAAGCGGTGGGCGGACGACGGCGACATGGTCCAGTCGTTTTATTATGGCGACACCGACCCGCCGGCGGTCCGCAGCGCGACGCTCTACCGCAACGGGGACAAGGACCGCACGGAGACGTTCTTCGACGCGCAGGGGCAGAGGCTGTACTCGGTGCGCATGGAGGAGGTCGCGCCGCACCACGAGCGCCGCTATTACGACGACCGCCTGGTGTTCGAGGTGATCTCGAGCGCCGACCCCAAGCAGCCGCCGACCAAGGTCGAATACTACGACCTCTCCGGCGCGCTGCTGGTCTCGTACGCGTCGACGGGCGAGGGCAACGGCGTGTGGACGCTGCACGACGCGACGGGCGCGGCGGAGCTGACTCTGGCGACCGACAGCGAGCACGATCTCAACGAGTACGATCATTGGGACTGCTTCCTGCCGAGCTTCGCCAGCTATGAAGTGGAGAGCACGCAGGACGATCCGTCGAGCGTGCGCGAGGCGTTCCGCCAGGCCCACGAGGAGGAGCTCGTGGCGGCGGCGCTGCATCGCCTGGAAGCGTCGCCCGAGCTGGTGGCCGCCCTCGGCCCGGTCTCGTGGGCGCGGGTCGAGACGGCGTTCGGAGACGGCAAGGAGCTGCCGCTGTACGTGAAGGGGGTGCTCGCGGACGATCCGGCGATCGCGGAGTATTCGCTCGAGAGAATCTGGCCGGAGATCGAGCACCAAAACAGCGTGTACCCGGCGACGTATCGGGTGGCGACCGCGCTGGCGACGATGCTGCCGCTGCAGGCGTCGCGGCCGGCCGTGGAGCGGCGCGTGATCGACTTCCTGGTCGCCGTGCTGCAGTTGGCGTACATCACCGAGGCGCGCAAGCCGTACGAGGCGTGGATGACGGCGATGCACCCGTCGCTGGCGCGCTTCGTGGCGCTGGCGTCCGGCGAGGACGAGACGCTGGCGCACGCAGGTGCTTTTTTGATGGCGCACGCGGGGCGCGGCGAGCGAGAGGTGATCGAGTGGTTCGCGCGCCGGTTGCGAGCGGGCGCGACGCCGGCCGACCGCGGTCGCGCGGCGATGGGGCTGGGGATGACGGCCAGCAAGGAGGCGTCGCGGGCGGCGTTCGAGGCGGCGTTCGCGGCCGAGAGCGACCCGATGGTGCGCTTCCTGCTGGCGGTGCTGCTGGGCTCGCGCGCGAAGAAGCCGGCGCCGGAGTGGATCGCGGCGATCGAGCCGTACGCGATCGACGGTTCGCCGATCGAAGATTCGTTCACCGAGCTGGCGCCGTTCTTCGAAGGGGACGTGGCCACGGTCGCGCGCGCCAATCTGCCCGAGGAGGTGCTCGCACGCCACATGGACGCGCTGACGGAGACGCTGCGCGAGCAAGACCCGCTGTCGCAGGTGACGACGCTGGAGACGCTCTTCTTCGTGCTCTTCCCCGACGGCGAGCCCGAGCGGCTGTCGGAGGTGCAACGCCGGGCGCTGCGCGCCTGCGCGGACGTGGTCGACGCGTTCCCGAACTTCGTCAATCACTCGGAAGTTTTTCAGGAGTTCGACCTGCCCTACGACTCGTTCGAGCTGCGCCAGCTCGCAGAGCGCGAAGATCCCCCGGCTCGCGCGGCCCGGAGCGCGAAGAAGGCGGGGGCGAAGAAGGCCGTGAAGAAGGCGGCGAAGAAGGCGGGGGCGAAGAAAGCCGCGAAGAAGTCGGCGAAGAAGTCAGGCGCCAAGAAGGCGGCGAAGAAGTCAGGCGCCAAGAAGGCGGCGAAGAAGTCGGGCGCCAAGAAGGCGGCGAAGAAGTCGGGCGCCAAGAAGGCGGCGAAGAAGTCGGGCGCGAAGAAGTCGGCGAAGAAGTCGGGCGCGAAGAAGTCGGCGAAGAAGTCAGGCGCCAAGAAGGCGGCGAAGAAGGCGGGCGCGAAGAAGGCCGCGAAGAAGGCGGGCGCGAAGAAGACCGGGGTGAAGAAGGCCGCGAAAAAGACCGGGGCGAAGAAGCCGACGAAGAAGTCGGCAGCGAACAAGAAGAGGACCAAGTAGCCGACGGGCGCGCGCGGCGGGGCCCTGGCGATCAGGACCCGAACCGATGAGCAGGCCGCCCCGTTCGTCGCAGGTCGCCGGCGCCCTCACGCCGGTGATCGCGGCCCGCGCCCGTCTCACTGCGGGTTGATGATCTTGAGCTTCAGCCCGCCCGGATACGCGTAGGACGTCACCTGCGTGTAGCCGATGTTGAGGATCCCGAACGGCGCGTCGCTCTCGGCCAGGTGGGCTCCCTCGGAGATCGGGAAGTCGGCGACTTCGTAGCCGCCGACGGCGTAGTAGCCGGCGACGACCTGGCCGTCGATGACGACGTCGGGGTTGCCGGCGAGGCGGATGATCTGCGCGAAATGGATGTCGTAGCCGATGCCGGTGACGAAGGCGTAGCGGTCGAGGAATTGCTCGACCGGGACCATCTGATACATCGCAGGGTCGCCCGTGCCGGCGCCGCCGCTCTCGCCCTCGAGGTACTGCACCGGCATGAACGGCTTGTCGCCGTCGAACACGAAGCTGGTGTTGTTCGGGATCACGAGCTCCTTCCACTGGCCCTTGTTCAGCGTGAACGGGGTGCCCGGCTGGGCCGGGGTGGTCGTGATCGTGGTCTGGTCCTCGCCCGCGTAGACGCGCCAGTAGTGCTTCTCGGAGCCGCGCTTGGGCGAGTGGGCGCCGATGTACTGCTTGCCCCAATAGTCGAGCGGGATCACCTGCTCCTCGAGGTGATCGCAGAAGAAGACGTTGGCGGGCACGTTGGCGCAGTTGACGGCGCCGATGACCCAGATCGGCTTGTCGCCGTGGACGAAGGTGCCGGACAGGTCGGCGTCGTTGGGCGCGCGGACCTGCAGGACGTCGAAGCGGTTCATCGTCACGGTGCCGGTCTGGTTGGCCGCGACCGCGGGCACGCCGGCGCCGGCGACGGTGCCGATCGGCGGGGTCCACTGCACGACGGTGGTGTCGGCGGTGGCGACGATGTTGAAGTAGCTGGGGCGATCCTCGCCGAACACGGTGTCACCATAGGCGGTGATGACGTGGTCCTGCCGCAGGGCGTGCTCGGGCAGCAGCATCGACGAGTCGTTGGTGGCCTGGGCGGTGATCGGCGAGTGCTGGTACGCGACGATCGGGATCGAGCTCTGCACGCGGTAGACGCCGCCCTTGCGCAGCGCCGAGGTCTTGTTGAAGGTCGGATTGGTCAGCTGGAACTGCAGGGTCACGCCGGGCAGGAGGTTGGTCGGAGCGCCGGACGGCTGCTCGTTGTTGGTGCCGTCGGGCGTGAAGTAGAGCTGGACCGAGGCGGTCTTGGTCTTCGAGGTGTTGCCGACCACCAGGGAGTCGACGTTCGCGTAGTCGTAGTTGTCCTGGCGCACCGCGAAGAACGAGCAGCCGACCGAGCTCGGGGTCTCCTCGGCCAGGCTGCACAGCGACAGGCACTGGCCGCCGGCGCAGGTCTCCTCGGGCGCGCAGTCCACCGGCGGCAGCCAGGCGTCGCCCTGCTCGTTGCATTCCTTGTAGGCGTCCTCGCCCTCGCACACCTTCTGGCCGGGGTTGCAGAAGGTGGCCGGACACGCGCCGTCGACACATTGCCCGCCGCCGGGGCAAGGCTCGGGCGCGACGGTCTGACAGTCGTCCTGACACACGAGCTGCTGGCCGTCGCGGTCGCAGCCGCTGATGTCGCCGGGGTTGCAGGTGCACGCGTCGGTGGTGCCGGTGGTGGTGTCGGTGGTCGTGCTGACGACGCCGGTCTCCGACGTGGTGGTCGTCGTGCTCGCGTCGGTGGTGGTGGACGGCGTCGTCGTCGAGTCGGACGCGGTGCCGGTGCCGGAGGCGTCGGTGGTCGAGGTCGTCGGCGCCGCGTCGGTCGTGGCGGTGCCCTGAGTGTCGGGCGCCGTCGTCGTCGCGGTGGTGCCCTGGGTCTGGCTGGCCGAGACGGCGGAGTCGTCGTCGCCGCAGCCGACGAGCGCGATCGCAAATGCAGTGAGGGGCAAGCTGAAGCGATGCATGCCGCGACTTCACCGCTGTCCGCCGCCTCCGGCAAGGGCCCTCGCGGCGAGCCGACCCTGCGTGGACGCACGCGCGGCGCTGCGAATGTCAGGCCCGCTCCGAGGGGCTTGTCCGCGGTCGTGGTCAGCCGAGGGGCGCACGCCTCACCTCGGGGCCTGCGCTCGCCCTCGCGGTGCTCGAGGGGAGCGCAGCGACGCGTCCGTCGACGGCGCGTCGCTCGTGCGCTCGCTCGACTCAGCGGATCGTCGGCGACGGCGCGCGGATCGGCTCGGGCGGATCGACGGGCGGCTTGCGCTGCTCCTGGCCGGCGTCGGGCCGCTGCGCGCGCGACCACGGCGGCAGCTGGACCGCGCGGCCGCTGCGGGCCGATTGCAAGATCGCCTCGACCACCCGGATGTCGGCCAGGCCCTCCTCGCCCGACGGCTCGGGCTCGCGGTCCTCGAGCACGCAGCGCGAGAACTCGACGAGCTCGGGCGCGAACTGATCGCGCGGGGGGAACTTGTGCTCGCGGCTCTTGCCCTCGGTGGTGAGCACGAACTTCAGGCCCTGCTCGTAGTCGTAGATCGGGTCGGCGTAGAGGTCGCCCTCGGTGCCGACGACCCGATAATAACCCATCGACGAGCCGCCGAGGCTGACGGTGAGCTGGGCGACGCGGCCGCTGGCGAAGCGGAGGACCGCGGTGGTCGTCTCGTCGACGCCCTCGAAGCGCGCGTCGCCGCTGCTCGACACTGCGGCGAGGACCTCGATCGGCTCCTCGCGGAACAGGTAGCGGACGGCGTTGATCGGATAGACGCCGAGGTCGAGGAGGGCGCCGCCGGCGAGCTCGGCGCGGGTGCGGATGTCGCCGGGCCGGACCTGCTGGGTGAACAGGGAGCTGAACATCCGCGGGTCGCCGATCTTGCCGCCCTTGAGGGCCTCGATCGCCTGCAGGTTGGCGGCCTCGAAGTGGAGGCGGTAGGCGATCATCAGCTTGACGCGGTGCTCGCGGCACACGCCGATCATCGCCTCGCAGTCGGCCACCGTCGGCGCCATCGGCTTCTCGCAGAGGACGTGGACGCCCAGCTTCGCGGCGCGCTCGGTGAACTCGCGGTGGTGGGTGTTCGGGGTGGCGACGAAGACTGCGTCGACGCGGGCGCGTCGCAGCACGTCCTCGAATTCGCGGTAGTCGCCGAGGGCCTCGATGCTGGCGTAGCGCTCGGGCAGGGCCTCGCGCTTGACGGGGTCGCCGGAGACGAGCGCGACCAGCTCGGAATTCTCCTCGGCGTTGGCGAACGCGGGCAGGACCGCGACCTGCGCGATGTTGCCGGCGCCGACCACGGCGTAACGGACCTTCTGGGCGGCTTTGTTCGTTGTCATGGCGCGGCAGCCTTTGGCGACGGCCGGGTCCGGGCAATGCATACACCGCGAAGAAGCGGCGCGCGGGACCACGGACGCGGCTCCGGACAAAAGGCGCGAGCGCTCGCGCAGGGACCGCGGAACCAGCGGGCTCGACCATGTGCGACGATTGGGGCACCGCCGACCCGAGCCGTGGCGAGGCCCGCGGCGGACGGCTTGCGCGCGGTGAAAACACCGCTCACCGTCCCCGCGTGAACGACACACCGCTGGGTCATCGTCGCTGGGCCATCGCCGACGGGTACATTCCCCAGGGGAGCCACGGCCCCGAGCCCGAGATGACGAGCCACGAGACGGCCTCGATCCTCAACGCCTCGGACCGCGACGCGCAAGTACGATTCACGATCTACTTCGCCGATCGCGAGCCGGCGGGGCCGTACCGGGTGACGGTGCCGGCCCGGCGCACGCGACACGTGCGCTTCAACGACCTCGACGATCCGGAGTCGATCCCGCGGGCCACCGACTTCTCGTGCGTGATCGAGTCGGATCAGCCGATCGTGGTCCAGCACACTCGCCTCGACTCGCGCCAGGCCGAGAACGCGCTCATCACCACGATCGCGTTCCCGGCCTGACCCGCGCCGCGGTCCTGCGGCCCCGACTCGGAGGACTTTTTAAAAGATGAGCGCCGACGATCCCATCCTGCTCGCGCTGGGCAGCATCAACCTCGATCTGCAGGTCCGCGCCGACCGCTGGCCGGGGCCGGGCGAGACCTTGCCGGTCCGCGACCTGCTCCGCACGGGCGGCGGCAAGGCGGCCAACCGCGCCTTTTTGGCGTGCCGGCTCGGCGTGCGCGCATGTCTTTTGGGACATGTCGGCGACGACGACTTCGGCGAGGAGGTGCTGCGCGGCCCGCGGGACGTCGGGGTCGACGTCTCGCCGGTGGTGAAGGTCGCGGGGCAGGCGACTGCGCTGTCGATGATCGTGTTGCGGGCCGACGGCGACAAGACGATCTTGCTGGCGGCCAACGCCAACGACGCGTGGGGCGACGGCGAGATCGAGGCGGCGGTGAAGGTCGTGGAGGCGGCGCCGGCTGGTTCGGTGCTGACGGTCGACCTCGAGGTGCCGGTCGCGGTGGTCCGCGCGGCGGTTCGTGCGGCCCAGGCGCGGGGGTTCAAGGTCTTGCTCGATCCATCGCCGGCCGAGCGCATGCCCGACGACCTCTACGCGATGGTCGACGTCATCACCCCCAACCCCGAGGAGACGCGCGGCCTGCTCGGCTTCGCCGTCGAGTCCGAGGCCGACGCGGTGCGGGCCGGCGAGGAGCTGGTCGCGCGCGGCGTCGGGGTCGCGTGCGTCAAGCTGCCCGACGGCGGAGCGGCGCTGGTGAGCGCGGACCGACGCGAGTTCGTGGCGCCGCTCGACATCGAGGTCGTCGACAAGACGGGGGCGGGCGACGCGTTCGCGGGGGCGCTCGGGGTGGCGCTGCTCGAGCGGCAGGAGCTGCTGCAGGCGGTCAAGTTCGCGGCGGCGGCGTCGAGCCTGGCGTGCACGGTCTACGGGTCGCAGCAGTCCTACCCCGATCGCGGGCAGCTCGAGCGGGCCCGCGGCGGGCGGGAGCGGGTCCGATGAGCCCGCACGACCGCGACGGGGCCCGGCTGGCGCCGTGGTCGATCGTCTACGAGTCCTTCGACGAGGAGCACGAGGGGCAACGCGAGGCCCTGTGCGCGCTCGGCAACGGCCACTTCGTCACCCGCGGCGCGGTGCCCTGGGCGGCCGCGGGCGGGCCGCACTATCCGGGTACTTACCGCGCCGGGCTTTACAATCACAAGACCAGCGTGGTCGACGGGCAATCGCTGCACCACGAGGGTCTCGTCAATCTCCCCAACTGGGTCCGCGTCGACGTCGGCCTCGCCGAGGGCGAGTGGTTCTCGCTCGCGCGGGCCGAGGTGCTCGAATATCGCCAGGAGCTCGATCTGCGCCAGGGGCTCCTGATCCGCCGGGTCCGCTTCGAGCTCGACGGCCGACGGGCGACGCTGACCGAGCGGCGGCTGGTCCACCTCGGGGAGACGCACCTGGCGGCGCAGCAACTGCAGCTCGAGGTCGAGGGCGCGGGCGCCGAGGTCCACCTGCGCTCCTGGCTCGACGGACAGGTGACGAACGCCAACGCCTCCGAGTACCGCGGGGCCGACGGCGACCACCTCGAGCAGTTCGAGGTCGCGGCGCCGGGCGCGGGCCTGTTGACGCTGCGGGCGCGCACTTGCGGCTCGCGCCTCGAGTTCGCCCTGGCGACGCGCACGCGCGTGTTCGTCGAGGGCGGCGAGGTCGGGCCGCTGGAGGCGCGCATCGAGGGGGCGAAGGCGGTGGCGCTGCAGGCGGATGTGGAGCTGCAGACCGCCGGGCGCGTGACTCTCGAGAAGATCGCGGCGCTGTACGCCCGCCACGATCGCACCATCCGCGAGCCGCTCGAGGCGGCCACCCAGGCGGTCGCGAGCGCCGACGACTTCGCGGGGCTGCTGCCGGCGCATACGCGCGCGTGGGCCGAGCTGTGGGACCGCTTCGACGTCGACGTCGAGGACGAGCAGGCGACGACGACGACCCTGCGCCTGCACCTGTTCCACATCCTGCAGACGGTCTCGCCGCGCACGATCGGCCTCGACGCCGGGATCCCCGGGCGCGGCTGGCACGGCGAGGGCTACCGCGGGCACGTGTTCTGGGACGAGCTGTTCATCTTCCCGGTGCTCGCCTACCGCTTGCCCGAGCTGGCGCGCTCGCTGCTGCTGTACCGCTTCCGCCGCCTGCCGGCCGCGCGCGCTGCGGCCCGCGAGGCCGGCCTGCGCGGGGCGATGTTCCCGTGGCGCAGCGCCAGCGACGGCCGCGAGGTCAGCGAGCCGCGGCGCAAGAACTCGCGCTCGGGCCGGTGGATCGCCGACAACAGCTCGTTGCAGCGGCACATCGGCGCGGCCGTGGCCTACAACGTCTGGCATTATTACGAGATCACCGGCGACCGCGAATTCATGGTCGATCACGGCGCCGAGATGTTGGTGGAGATCGCCCGCTTCTGGGCCAGCGCGGCCGAGTTCGACCCGCAGCGCGAGCGCTTCGTGATCCGCGGGGTCGGCGGCCCCGACGAGTTTCACGACGCTTACCCCGACGCGCCCCGCCCCGGGCTCGACAACAACGCCTACACCAACGTCATGGCGGTGTGGACGTTGATGCGCGCCCGCCAGGCGCTGGAGCTGCTGCCCGCGGGGGCGCGGCAGTCGCTGATCGACAAGCTGGGGCTCGGCGCCGACGAGCGCGCGGCCTGGGAGGACGTCGCCCGCCGCATGTTCGTGCCGTTCCACGGCGAGGGCCTCATCAGCCAGTTCGAGGGCTACGAGCGGCTGGCAGAGTTCGACTGGGACCTGTACCGCGCCCGCTACCGCGACGACATCCACCGGCTCGACAACATCCTCGAGGCCGAGGGCGACTCGGCCAATCGCTACAAGGTGTCGAAGCAGGCCGACGTATTGATGCTGTTCTACTTGCTCGCGCCGGAGGAGCTGCGGGCGATCTTCACCGGCCTGGGCTACGCGTGGGACGAGGGGATGCTGGCCCGCAACACCCGCTATTACTTGCAGCGGACGTCGCACGGCTCGACGCTGTCGCGGGTGGTGCACGCGTGGGTGCTGGCGCGCTGCGATCCGGCCCACTCGTGGCAGATGCTGCGCGAGGCGCTGGGCAGCGACCTCGGCGACATCCAGGGCGGGACGACCGCGGAGGGCATCCACCTCGGGGCGATGGCCGGCACGATCGACATCTTCCAGCGCTGTTACACCGGGCTCGAGGCGCGCGAGGGGGCGCTGTGGCTGCGGCCGGCGCTGCCCGACGAGCTGAAGAGCGTGTCGTTCCGGCTGCGGCACCGCTGCGCGTGGCTGTCGCTGGCGGTGCGCAACGACTGCGTGACGGTGCGCGTCGACGACGACGCGGAGCACGCGGTGACGGTGCGCGTCGACGGCCGCGCGGAGGAGGTCGGACCGGGCGAGACGCGGACGTTCGCGGTCCCGCCGGCGCGCGAGCGCAGCGTGGGGGCGTGCGCGTGAGGCTGGCGTATCACTGCTCTCACGAGCAGTTCGCGCCGAGCGAGCTGTTGGCGCTGGCGCGCGCGGCCGAGGCGGCGGGCTTCGACGCGGTCACCTGCTCGGATCATTTTCACCCGTGGAGCGAGGCGCAGGGCCACAGCGGCCACGCGTGGACGTGGCTCGGCGCGGCGCTGCAGGCGACGACGTGCGGCTTCGGCGTGGTCACTGCCCCGGGGCAGCGCTACCACCCTGCAGTGCTGGCGCAGGCAGTGGCGACGCTGCTCGAGCTGTTCCCCGGCCGCTTCTGGCTGGCGATCGGCAGCGGCGAGCAGCTCAACGAGGGCATCACCGGCGAGCCGTGGCCGACCAAGCCGCGGCGCAACGAACGACTGCGCGCGTGCGCCGACGTCATGCGCGCGCTGTGGGCCGGCGAGACTGTGACGCACCGCGGGCTCGTGCGCGTCGAGGCGGCGAAGTTGTACTCGCGGCCGCGCGAGCCGCCGCAATTGTTCGGGGCGGCGCTGACCGCCGAGACCGCGCGCTGGCTCGGGAGCTGGGCCGACGGGCTCATCACCGCGGCGCAGCCGGACCAGGGGCACGCGCGGGTGATCGAGGCGTTCCGCGAGGGCGGCGGCCAGGGCAAGCCGGTCCACCTCAAGGTGCAGCTGGCCTACGCGGCCGGCGAGGCGGCGGCGCTGCGCGGGGCGTGGGAGCAGTGGCGCACCAACGTGTTCGCCAGCGACGTGCTGGCTGAGTTGCGCACGCCGGCGCAATTCGAGGCGGCAGCGGCGTTCGTGACGCCGGAGGCGATGCGCGGCCCGGTGCGCGTGGCGGCCGATCCGTCGCGCCACGTCGAGTGGCTGGCGCGCGACGCGGAGCTCGGCGTCGACCTGGTGTCGCTCCATCATGTCGGACGCGAACAGCGGCGGTTTATCGAGGACTTCGCGGCGCGGGTGCTGCCGCAGCTGCGCGGGTAGGTTGACGCGGCGCGGAGCGAGCTGCGGGCGCGTCGCGTCGACCGCAGCCGCTGCGGTCGTGAACTGGCGTGGGGACGGCGAAGGGGCGAGGCTGAAGGGAGTCATGACATTCGCGGAGGCGGTGACGCGTGGGTCAGTGTCGCGGCGGTGACGACGGCCGTGCGAGCCACGGACAGTGGTGAAGGCGAGCGGGTCGAGTCGACTGCTGCTCGCTCGCGGCGATTCGCTGCGATTGCGCATACCGATGTCCGAGGGAGCGCATCGGTCGCGCGGGCGCCACGCATGAGTCCGGCGCGCGAGGTCGCGGCGGCGGCGGCACGCGGGCCGGAAACGAGCGATGGCGGACGATGCAGGCCAAGCCCGCTCGCTCGCGGCGGGGGCTGGCGGAATCGGTGGTCTTGCCCATGGTTTCAGGCGTGCAGATCCACGAACCCTCGCGCCGTCGGTTCCTCGCGCTCGCGGGTGGCGGCGGGATCACTGCCGCGCTCGCGTGCACGGCGGGCGGGCGAGGGCGCGGCGGTGGGGAGCTCGTCATGGCGTTGCCGCCCGCGGTGTTCGTCCGCCACGGGGCGCACAACGCCGAGACGCGGCTCGAGAGCTTGCCGGTCGGCCGGCTCGTCACGCCGAACGATCGCTTCTACGTGCGCAACCACGGGCCGACGCCGCGGCTGTCGCCGACGGACTGGCGGCTGGAGATCCGCGGCGACGCGGTCGAGCGGCCCGTCAGCTTGACGTACGAGCAGTTGGTCGCGCTGCCGACGGTGACGATCACGCGGTACCTCGAGTGCGCGGGCAACGGCCGGGCTTACTTCTCGGAGCTGCTCGGCGTCGCGGTCGAGGGCGATCCGTGGCGCGACGGCGCCTACGGGGTGGCGGCGTGGACCGGCGTGCCGCTGGCGACCTTGCTCGAGCTGGCGGGCCTGCGGGACAGCGCCGCGTGGGTGATGCCGGTCGGCCTCGACGCCGAGGCCTACGCGCGGCCGATGCCGCTGGAGAAGGCCATGACCGCCGACACCATCCTCGCCCATCGCATGAACGGCGAGGTGTTGCCGATGGACCACGGGTTCCCGGCGCGCGTGGTCGTCCCGGGGTGGATCGGCGCGGCGAGCGTGAAGTGGGTCGGCGCGCTCGAGGTCTCGGCGCGCGAGCCCGCGGTCGCGACCAACACCGAGGACTACGTGCTGCTCGGCGCTGACTACCCGAGGCCGCCGCCGGTGTTGACGACTGCGGTGAGCAAGAGCGCCGTCTGTCTGCCGTGGCCCGCGGTGCTGCCGGCCGGGCGGCGGACGATCCACGGCCTCGCGTGGTCGCCGTTCGGGAAGATCGCCAGGGTCGACGTCAGCCTCGACGGCGGCCGCACCTTCACTCGAACTGCGCGCCTCGTCGGCGACAACTTGCCGGTCGCCGGCACGTGGTGGCAGATCGAGCTCGACGCGCCGCCGGGCGACCTCACGATCACGCCGCGCGCGGCCGACGAGCACGGGCACACGCAGCCGCCGCTGTCGCAGCAGCGGCCGAACGACAAGGGCTATCTGTTCGCGGCCCCGGTGCCGCACCCGATCCGCTTCGAGTAGCCGGACGTGCCCGTTGTCGCTGCAAGCGATCGTGCTTGCGCCGTCGTAGCTGCAAGCACCGTGATGGCGGCAAGCGCCGTGATGGCAGCAAGCGCCGTGATAGCTGTAAGCGCCGTGATAGCAGCAAGCGCCGTGGTGGCCACGAGCGAGCGCGCGGGCGAGTTCGACGCGGGGGTCGCCGGATGCGGCAGGGTGCGCGGATCGCATCCCCGAACGGCGAGTCGTGAGTGGCGCACCGATCATTCATCGGGGGCCCCGGATTGCGCCCGCTGGAGCCCCCACGTGGGGGCTCGGGCCCCGGCAATGGCTTTCTCGCTTGACTCTCTGGACCCGTTCGCGATAGCGAGGGGATGAGCTAGGAATTGCGTGCCCACGCTGCGACGTACGATTCGACCGACTCGCACCTCCTCATTGTGGTGGGGCGAGAATTGACGTCACTGGCACGTTCGACCCTGGCCGACCCGGGCGTATGAGGCCCGGCCCTGCGGCTCCGCGCCGCCATCGACCGATCAGCTCATCGACAAGGACGCTCGCCATGACGCACCACCCGCTTCCTCGGAAGATTGTTCTGTTCACGCCGCTCTCGCTGCTCGCGCTGGTCGCGGGCGCGTGCGACCCGGAGATCGATACCGACGCCGAGCTCGACACCGTCGACGTCGCCGCCGGCAAGGCCGACATCAGCGACGCCGGGCAGCCGACGGTCCTCAGCCACGAGGAGCTGTTCGCCGGCCTGGCCGACCCGCCGCCGGCGCCGCCGAGCGACGAGGGGGCCAGCGACGAGTTCACGGCCGAGGTCGACGAGGACGGCGAGGCGATCTACGGCGGCACCACGGTGCCGGCGTGCGGCTGGGCGTCCACGGTCGAGCTCGGCGGCTCGTGCACGGGCACTCTGGTCCACCCGCAGGTGGTCATCTACGCCGCCCACTGCGGCGCGAGCTACAGCAAGATCTACTTCGGCGAGAAGTACACGACGCCGGCCAAGACGGTCACGCCGCAGTGGTGCAAGGTCTACCCGGGCGGCCAGCCCGGCAGCGGCAACGACTTCGCGGTGTGCAAGCTGTCGACGCCGGTCAACGACGTGCCGATCGTGCCGATCCTGATGGGCTGCGAGACGAGCAACCTGCAGGCCGGCAAGCAGGTCACGCTGGTCGGCTTCGGCAACGCCGACAACGGGCCCTACGGCGTCAAGCGCCAGGTGACGACCACGATCAACGGCTTCGACGGCGACGAGATCTCGATCGGCGGCAACGGCAAGGACACCTGTCAGGGCGACTCCGGCGGCCCGGCGTTCATCAAGCTGGCCGATGGGACATGGCGCGTGTTCGGCATCACCTCGTACGGCGGGGCGTGCGGCAGCGGCGGCATGTACTCGATGATGCACAAGGGCATCAGCTGGTTCGAGCAGCAGACCGCGCTCGACCTGACCCCGTGCCACAACGCCGACGGCACGTGGAACCCGGGCCCCGGCTGCTACAACTTCCAGACCAACCCCGGCAGCGTGAACGACACGTGGACCGGCGGATGCAACGCGGGCGCCCCCAGCGGCGCGTACAGCCAGACCTGCGGCGCGGCGTACCAGGGCGGCGGCAACCCGCCGCCGGTCGATCCGCCGCCGAACAACGCGCCGTGCACCAACTGCACCGAGTACGGCGGCACGCTCTCGGGCGCCGGCGACTCCGACCAGCACCCGAACGGCAGCTACTACCAGAGCACCACCTCGGGCGCGCACGAGGGCTACCTGGTCGGGCCGGCCGGCACCGACTTCGACCTCTACCTGTACAAGCACAACGGCACCAGCTGGGTGCAGGTCGCCGGGGCCGAGACCGCGTCGACCAACGAGACCGTCAAGTACAACGGCACCGCCGGCTACTACGCCTGGCTGGTCCAGTCGTACAGCGGCAGCGGGACGTACAAGTTCTACGTCAAGAAGCCGAACTGAGCGCGTCGCGGCGGTGAGTCGCGGTGGTATCGCAGGACATGTCCTCGCGGACATGTCCTGTGATTGCTGCGGGCGGCGCCGAGGGGACCCGGGCGTGGGCCCGGCGCACCGCTCGGGGCAGGACCCCGCGAGCCGCGTACATGAGTTCGCCGGCTCTGCAAGCGGGCCGATCGGGGCCGCGGACCCGCAGTGGCTCCCGAGGGCCGTCAAGAGGGCCAGAAACCTCGGTTGCACTTGCATCGATCACCGCCGCGCGAGTGAACTTCGTTCGCCGTCCGCGAGGGGGGAGGGTCGGGCCGCGGAGCGCGCTTTGCGAGGCGGGGTGGTTCTCGCTATCACGGGGCTGTGGCGGGAAACCTCCGAACGATGGCGGCGCGCACTCTCCGCATGACGCGGCGAGAGGTCAGCGCGCTGTTCCCCGGCGACCCCCGCACGCGCTACGACGACGCGATGCTCGGCTGGTCGCTGGCCTTCCACGCCAGCTACTTCGCGTTCGTCGCCGAGGTGCTGCCGGGCTGGCTGTTCGGCCCGCTCGGGGTGGTGCTGTTCCTGCGCTACTTCAACCGCTGGCACGAGGCGCTGCACTCCGACCAGCGCGGGGCGGCGCGCTGGCACCCGGCGCGGGCGCTGCTGGTGGTGGTGTCGCCGGTCTACCTCGGCCGCGCGCAGCTCGAGGAGCTGCACGTGATGCACCACCGCGAGGAGGGCAGCGAGGCCGACCCCGACCGCGAGATGATGGAGTGCGGCCCGCTGCGCTCGGCGCTGCTGTGCCTGGTCCAGCCCGAGCTGATGGCGTGGTGGTACCTGCGGCGCCGCGGCCTCGACCCACGCCTGGCGGTGGAGATGTTCACGCACGCGGCGACGTGGTCGGCGCTGATGTGGTTCGGCGGGCTGCGAGGCTTTGTCGCCTACAACCTGGTGGTGCGGATCGGCAACGCCCTGGCCTGGCTGGTGTTCGCGTGGCTGGTCCATCAGCCATGGCTCTACGGACATGTCGAACCACCCGAGTTCCCGCGCCCGCTGCGGTGGCTGTGGATCGCGCTGGTGGGCCGCGAGAACTACCTGGGGGTGCGCTTCCACTTCCTGCACCACCTGTTCACCGCGGTGCCGGACCGCCGGCTGCCGGCCCTGGCGCGACGCCTGCACCCGCCAGCGGCTGAGAGCGCCCCCGAGGGGGCCTGAAGCGAGTTCCTGGCGCAAGAGACAGGGATCGGCCCCCAAACACGGGGCGGCGCGGGTAGCGCCGGCCCTTGAAATTGCGACGAGCGACGTGGGCTGGCGCAGCGACCGAGATCACACATGTTGGCGGCATGACGCGGCTCATCCTCGAGGCGATCGCGGAGGGTACGATCGCGGCGGCGGGCAACCGCGATCCGACCAGCATCGCGCTGGCGGTCAGCTCCGACGACGGGGCACCGATCACCGACGTCGACATCGCCGACATCCGGATCGACGCGATGATCGTCGGCGTGGGCGGGGTGCCGGTGCGGATCGCCGGCGTGACGCCGGGGCGTCTGCCCGGGACGTACATCGCGCAGGTCGTGCCGCTGCGGGAGGAGACCTGGAAGCCCGGCGGACATGTGTTCGCCGTCGCAGTCGCCCACGGGGCGCGGCGGGGGCTCACGCTGACCCGCATCGTGCTGACCTGAAGCGCGCGGCTGCCCGCGGTCGATGTTCGCTTCGGCTGGCATTCCCGACTATGCTTGGGACCCGCCGATGACGGACTCCGGTGATATCTGGCAGCGCTACGACGCGAAGGTCCTGCACATCCAGCAGCTCGAGGCGCGGGTGGCGGAGCTCGAGGGAGCGGTCGCGGCCGGTCGACACGAACGCGACCACTGGGCTCAGGTGTCGCGCCAGTTGAACAAGAAGCTGCAGGTGGCCGCCGGGTTGGCGCAGCGCCTGCGTCAGGCGCAGCAGGAGCCGCAATCGCAGCCCGCAGCGCCGGCGGTCCCGAGCCCCCAGGCCGCGCCGGGCGTGCAGGCAGAATTCGACCGCGCGCGCGAGGTGCTGGGCCTGGTGCTGTCGGCGTTGACGCGCGCCCTCGACGACGACGACGAGGCAGTGGCCGAGCTCGGCCGTCGCCTGCGTCACCACGCGGGCGGCAAGCTGCTCCACAGCATCACCCGCGGGTCGCTGACTCTGGTGCCGCTCGACGGGCGCTACCTGGTCGACCGCGCGTGGCTCGAGCGCCTCGACCTGGCCGCGCTGCGCGGCGAGCTCGACGTCGCGGCGCAGTCCGGCATCTATCCGCGACCGGCAGGCTCGTCGATCGTCCACACCGAGCCGCCGATCCGCCGCCCCGACCTGCAGGCCCGCCTCGCCGAGCTCCACCCGACGCCGGTCACGCCCGCGTCCCGTCCGGCGCCGATCGCCATCTCCGGCGAGCTCGAGATCGACCTCGAGCACGAGCACGAAGAGTACGACGCGTACACCGACCTGCCGCCGCCGCCGCCGATGCCCGCGACGCAGCTGACGATGCCGCCGCCGCCGCTGCTCGCCGCGCTGCCGGCCGACGACGTCCCGCCGCCGCCCCCGATCCCCGAGGCGCCGCGCCGCCTCGAGGACACCATGCGCGGCAAGATCCAGACGCCGGCGGCCCTGACCGAGGCGTTCATCCCGAACTTGCGGATCGGTCGCCTGGTCAAGACACCCAGCGGCGGTTGAGAATTTCATAAAAAGAAAGGGCATGTCCTTCGGGGCATGTCCATTGGGTCATTGATCGGGGTGAGGCTCGAATCGGAGTACGGCTCGGGGTCGTTGGCCGCGAGGTCGTCTTGACGCTGTCCCGCGGGACAGGTCGAGGCCGGGGCGCGGACGAGGCGCGCTCTTCGAGGTCGGCTGGCGAGGTCTTTGCTGTCCCCGGGGACATGTTGATGCCGGGGCCGAGCCGCGGACGAGGCGAGCTCTTCGAGACGACTGGCGGGGCCGATGAAGATGTCTCCGGAGACAGGTCGACCGGTCGTGCCGACGACGGCGACTCGCAGGTTCGACCCGGGGATCCACGGCGGATGTCCCGCGGGACAGGTCGCCGCTGCGGGCGGGCCGCCGAGCACGGGTGCCGCGCGGGTGCTTCCCGGGCGGGCGCGGCTGCGCTAGCCTGCCGGCGATGTCCGACACGCTGCGCCTCGGGACCCTGCTCGCCGGCGAAGATGCCAGCTATCACGGCTGCGGGCCGGACACTGCGGTGACGCGGCTGGTCGTCGATTCGCGGCGGGTGGTCCCCGGCGCGGTGTTCGTGGCGGTGCCGGGGCTGGCGCACGACGGGCACGCGTTCGTGCCGGCGGCGCTGGCGGCGGGCGCGGCGCTGGTGATCGTCGAGCGCGGGCGGCTGGCCGAGCCGGGGCCCGAGCCGCGGGTCGAGCTGCCGGCGATCGCCGACGCGCTGCCGCGGCTGTGCGCGCGCGCCTGCGGCGAGCCGGGCGAGCACATGCGCCTGGCCGGAGTGACGGGGACGAACGGCAAGACGACGGTGACCTTCCTGGTGGCGGCGATGCTGGCGGCCGCCGGGCGCAAGTACGCGCGGATCGGCACGACCGGCAACTGGGTCGGCGACCGCGAGGAGACGGCGGCCTTCACCACGCCGTTCCCGCTCGAGCTGCAGGAGCTGCTGGCGCGGGCGCGCGAGCGCGGGGCGACCGATGGGGTGATGGAGGTGTCGTCGCACGCGCTGGCGCAGGGCCGGGTGAGGCCGCTGCGCTATCACGCGGTCGGCCTGACCAGCTTCTCGCAGGACCACCTCGATTTTCACGCGACCATGGACGAGTACCTGGCCGCCAAGTGCCTGCTGCCGGCGCAGCACCTGAGCGCCGGCGGCGTGGTGGTGGCGGCGGTCGACGACCAGCCGGCGGCGCAGCAATTCCTGGCAGCAGCGCGGTCCGGGTCCACGGTGTGGCGAGCGTCGCGCGGCGGGGCGCCGGGGGCGGAGATCGTCGCCTCTTCGGTCATGTCCGAAAGAACAGGTCTCAAGGCGCACGTCGACACGCCGGCCGGGCCGCTCGCGCTGCGCTCGCCGCTGGTCGGCGCGTTCAACCTCGACAATCTGCTGGTGGCGATCGGCCTGGGACTCGGGCTGGAGCTGGAGCTGGAGGCGATCGGCGCGGCGCTGGCGAGCTGCCGCGGGGCGCCGGGCCGGCTCGAGCGGGTCACAGTGGCGGGCGTCGACGGGCCGGTGGTGCTGGTGGACTACGCGCACACGCCGGACGCGGTGGCGCGGGCGCTGCAAGCGGTGCGGCGGGCCTGCAGCGGGCGACTGTTCGTGGTGCTCGGCTGCGGGGGCGACCGCGACCCGAGCAAGCGCGCGCCGATGGGCGAGTTCGCGGCCACCCTGGCCGACCGCTTCTACGCCACCTCCGACAACCCGCGCACCGAGGACCCGGAGGCGATCGTCGCGCAGATGCTGGCCGGGGTGCCGCCGGCGCGCCGCGACCAGGTGGTGCCGCTGGTCGACCGCCGGGCTGCGATCGCCCGCGCGGTCGCCGACGCCGACGCCGACGACGTGGTCGTGATCGCCGGCAAGGGCCACGAGGATTATCAAATTGTCGGGACCACCAAGCTGCACTTCGACGACCGCGAGGAGGCCGCCGCGGCGCTGCGCCTGCGCGCGTCCGCGAGCCGACTGCCGATATAGCGAGATGTCCGTGAGGACAAGTGCCAGGTCGCTGGACGGGGCGCGGCGGCGAGGTCGGGGTGGTCGAGGTCGCGGCGAACGTGTGCGCTCGCGCGGCTAGCGTGGGCGCAGTCGCGGTGACAGGCGTGGTCGCAGTCGCGGTGACAGGCACCGGACCGCGCGGCGAGTGCGATCGCAGTCCAGGTGCTGGCTCGCGCGGCGAGCTCGGTCGCGGCGGCGGGCGCTGGCTCGCGCGGCGTCGCAGTGGGGACAGGTCGGTGTCTGCGGACGCTGCTGCCACGAGCTGCGACCCGGGCGAGCTGCGCACCGCATGTCCGCGAGGACAGGTGAGCATTCGCCCTGTGACGGCGGTGTGGCGGGGGGGCTGCGTCCCCGGCTGTCTCAAAGGCCAGGCGCGAGCCGGCGCGGCCGTGGGGGGCCGGCAGAGCGGCTGCCTGGGCCCGCGGAGCGCGGCGGGGGCCACGAGCCGCCGCGCCCGTTGCGACCCACCCCACGCGCAGCGACGGCGGCGTCCGTGGTTGTGATCACGTCGACTCGTCCGCTGCCGGAGGCGAGGTCAGAGTTAGGTGCGAGGAATGGAGCGAGCGATGCGTACATTGATTGTGACGATGACCACGCTGGCGCTGGTCGGCGCGCTGGCGTCGACGCTCGCAGCGGCGAGCGAGAGCGCCGGCGCGGGCCCGCGGGTGACCGACCTCGAGGTGTTCCGTGACGGTCTCACCTTCGTCGCGTCCGGCAGCTTCGCCGCCGGCGACGTCGGCCCGGCGCCGGTGCTGGTGCGCGCGCGGGGGCTGGTGAGCGGCTCCTGCGTCGAGCCGCGGGCCCGGGCGACCCAGCCGTTCGCCCTGCCGATGGTCCTCAAGGGCACCGCGGTGACCCGCAAGGCCGGGCGCGAGGCCACTTTCTTCGTCCGCACCAGCCCGCCCGAGGTCGCGGCCGTCGAGGTCTGTCCGGGCCCCGAATGGCGAGTGTCGCCCACCGACATCGAGTTCACCGCGGTCAAGCTGCAGGTCGGTCGCCCCGGCACGCGCGTGCTGTGCCAGTTCCCCGCGGTCGACGGCCGCATCGACGACCCCGGCTGCCAGCTCGACTCGTGAGGCTATGATGGGGCGCCACGGACATGTCTCTGGCGCCATGTCCTCGAGGACATGGCCCGAAGGCCGCTCGAGGCCGGCTCAGCCGCCGATCACGGTGACCGTGCGGACCTCGACCACGGCCTCTGCGCCGACGAACTCGCCGGCGTCGAACACGGTGCGGTCGGAGCGGGTGGCCGACGCGCGCAGGGCGGTGCCGGGGCCGCCGTCGAGGCCGAGCGCGTGCAGCTCGTCGAGGTCGGCGACGAACGAGCCGTCGTCGCGGGCGACGCAGGTGAGCTCCTCGCCGACCGGCTCGCCGCCGATGAGGCTGACGAGGCGCAGGATCAGCGGCTCGCGGCCGTCGGGGCGCCACTCGAGGCGGAGCTCGTCGCGGTCGCGGTCGATCGCGCCGGACAGCAGGGCCGGCTCGGGCAGGCGCGGGCGCAGGGTGAAGCCGGGCAGCTCGTCGCCCTCGCCGTCGACGCGGATGACCAGCTCGGACGGGGCCGGCTCGCCTGGCGGCCAGGCGCCGGCGGGCAGGCTGTCGCTTAGGTAGTCGTAGGTCACGCCGGAGATCGTCGGCACCAGGTCGGGCAGCAGCGCGAGCGGCACGTCGATCGCGGCGTCGCCGAGGCCGAGGCTGAGGTTGCCGGCGTCGAGCAGGATCAGCTCGCGCGCGCCGCTGCTGTCCTTCGAGACAGTGTCCTTGGAGACAGGTTCGTCGCCGGCCAGCAGCTGGTCGCTGGGGACGCAGTGGCCGGCCCGCAGGCGCTCGGCCGGCGGGCGCGGCAGGTCGAGGCGGGTGCGCGCGGCGGCCTCGTCGTAGCCGCGGTACTGGGCGAACACCGCCGCGACCTCGAGCGCCGGCTCGTCGCCGCCGTACTCGCCCGGCGGCTGGACGACCACGCGGATCTGGGCGAGGCGCGAGGCCGCGGCCGGCTCGCCGGACTCCTGCGGCAGAAGGCCCAGCTCGCCCGGCTCGTCGACGCCGCTGCACGCCGCGATCACGGCGGCGAGCATGAGGCCCAGAGCGGCGGGCCGGCGACAGGCGACGGGGCGGTCGGTCACGGATCCAGAATTACCGCGGCCCGGCGGCCAAGTCACGGAAGCGGGGCAACGCGGCGATCACGACCCCTGTGGTAGGCTGCCGCACCCGCATGGACCCCGAAGCGGCTGTGGCGCTCGCACGCGCGGTTCTCGTCGATCTGACCGCTGGCGAGGCGCGGGCGATCTCGGCGGCGCTCCAGCCGGTCCTGGCGAGCCTTCGGGCCCTGCCGGACCCCCCTGCGGAGGCTGCGCCGGACGCCCGCCAGCGCGCAGAGCAGGTCTTGCGCGCAGACGTCCCGGGCCCGGCGCTGCCGCAATCGCAGGCGCTCGCGGGGGTGCCGTCGACCACCCCCGACGGCCTGGTGCGGGTCTCCGCGTTCGCGGCGGCCGATGTGTCGCCGCAGTCACGCGAGGGCGGCGGGTCGTGACCGCGGACCGCGCGTGGATCGTCGCACTCTCCGCCGGTGAGCTCGCCGACGCGGTGCGGGCCGGGACGATCGCCGCGGTCGAGGTGGCCCGGGCCTACCTGGACCAGGTCGAGGACACGGCCGGCCGCCTCGGGGCCTATGTGCGCACGACGCCGGCGCTGGCGCTGGCCGAGGCCGCTGCGATCGATGCGGCGCGGGCCCGCGGCGAGTCGCTCGGTCCGCTGGCGGGGGTGCCGTATGGCCTGAAGGACAGCCTGGTGACCGCCGGGGTGGCGACGGCCGCGGGCTCGCGGATCCTCGCCGGCTGGGTCCCGCCGTACGACGGCGCTCAGGTCCGACGCATGCGCGCGGCCGGGGCGGTGCTGCTCGGCAAGCTGGCGCTCGACGAGTTCGGGATGGGCGCGCACGGGGACCTGTGCGCGGATGTCCCCGAGGACAGGCGAGGCGGGGGGGTGCATTCGGGACATGCTCCGAGAGACATGTCTCGAGAGGCAATCGACCGAGGCGAACGGGCCGGCTCGAGCGGCGCGGGGTCGGGGACCCCGCGGCGCGCGGCTGAGACTTCGGCGGCCGGATGGCCTTCGGGGCACGTCGGCGAGGCGGCGGGCGGGGCCGCAGGCGCCTGGTCTTCAGGACATGTTTCGACGAGCTCGTCGCGCGAGGCGGCGGGGACGGATGGATGGTCTTCTGGACATGTCCTTGCGGACTCGTCGGACCGAGGGTGGCGCGGGCCCTGCAACCCCTGGTCTTCGGGACATGTCCCCGGGGGCTCGTCGAGCGGGGCCGCGGCTGCGGTCGCGGGGCGGGCGGCGGCGGTGGCCCTCGGCAGCGACACGGGCGGATCGATCCGCGTGCCGGCGGCCCGCTGCGGGCTCGTCGGCGTGCGGCCGACCTGGGGCCGGGTCTCGCGGGCCGGGCTGGTCGCGTTCGCCTCGAGCCTCGACACGGTCGGCCCGCTGGCGCGCACCGTCGACGACGCGGCCCGCGTCCTCGCCTGTCTCGCCGGACATGACCCCGAGGACAGCACGTCATTGCGCGCGCCGGTGCCGGACTACGCGGCCATGGCGGCGCGCGGGCGGAGCGACGGGCTGCGCGGGGTGACGATCGGGGTCGACCGGGCCGGGCTCGCGGGCGTCGAGCCGGCGGTGGCCGAGGCGTTCGCGGCGGCGCTGGCGACCCTGGCCGGCGCCGGGGCGGCGATCGTCGAGGTGGCGTTGCCGGACCCGGCGCAGGCGCTGACTGCCTACGCGGCGCTGTCGGCGGTCGAGGCCGTGAGCAACCTGGCCCGCTACGACGGGGTGCGCTTCGGGCTGTGTGTCCCGAAGGACAGCTTCGCGGCGACGGCGGCCGCGACGAGGGGCGCCGGCTTCGGGCTCGAGGTCAAGCGCCGGCTGGTGCTCGGGGCGTGGCTGCAGGCGCGTCCGGACGTGCTGGCGCGGGCCCGGGCGGCCCGGGCGACTGCGACGGCCGGGCTGCAGGCGGCGCTCGAGCGCTGTGACGCCGTGGCCAGCCCGACCTGCGCGGAGGCCGGCGTGCCGATTTTTAAAACTGTCTTGGAGGACAGCCAGGGCGCGGTTCGGACCGCGGCCGACCTCGCCGTCGATCGCTTCACTGTGGCCGCCAGTTTGGCCGGGCTGCCGGCGCTGTCGCTGCCGTGCGGCCTGACTGCGGGCGCGCCGGCGCTGCCGATCGGGCTCCACCTCGTGGGTCGGCGGCTCGAGGAGGGGCGGCTCCTGGCGATCGCGGCGGCGTTCGAGGCGGCGACGCCCTGGCGTGCGCGCCTGCTCGCCGGTCCGGAGGGCGCGTGACTGCGGCCGAGCTCGTCCCGGTGATCGGGCTCGAGGTCCACTGCCGGCTGAAGACCGCGAGCAAGCTGTTCTCCGCCTGTCCTTTAAAAAACCCTGGCGCTGCGGCCAACTCGGCCACCGACCCGTACACCTGGGCGCTGCCGGGGACGCTGCCGACGGTCAACGCCGAAGCGGTGGCGCTGGCGGTGCGACTGGCAGCGGCGCTCGGCTGCGAGGTCGCCGAGGAGAGCGGCTGGGACCGCAAGCACTACTTCTATCCCGATCTGCCGAAGGGCTATCAGATCAGCCAGCACGCGCGCCCGCTGGCCCGCGGCGGCGCGATCGAGGTGCCCGATCCGGAGGTGGGGCCGTGGGCGACGCGGACGGTCGCGCTGCAGCGGCTGCACCTCGAGGAGGACGCCGCGAAGGTCCACGCCGGCGCGCTGCTCGATTACAACCGCGCCGGCGCGCCGCTGGTCGAGATCGTGACTGCGCCTGTGATCCGCAGCGCTGCGGAGGCTGCGCGGGTGTTGCGGGCGCTGCGCTTGCTGCTGCTCCGCCTCGGTGTGTCCGATGCCACGATGGAGGATGGTTCGCTCCGCTGCGACGTGAATGTCTCGCTGCAGCGGCGCGCATGTTCGGCGCCGGGGGTGCGCTGCGAGATCAAGAACCTCAACTCGTTCAACTTCATCGAGCGGGCCGTGACGGCCGAGGTCGAGCGCCAGGAGGCGCTGCTTGCCGCAGGAGTGCCGGTCACGCCGGTGACGCTGCGCTACGACTCGGCCCGCGCGGCGGTGCAGGTGATGCGCGTGAAGGAGACAGAGCTCGAATACCGCTGGCTCCCCGAGCCGGATCTGCCGCCGCTGCGCGTCGATCCGGCGGCGGCAGCGGCGGCGCGCGCGAGCCTGCCGGAGCTGCCCGAACGGACCCGCATGCGCTACTGCGTGCTCGGCCTGACGCCGCTCGAGGCGAGCACGCTGGTCGACGAACCTGTCCTCGGGGACTGGTTCGACGCGGCGCTCGACAGCCTCGGCCCGCGCGGGCCGGCGCTGGCGCGGCGGCTGTGCAAGTGGCTGACGGTCGAGCTGATCGGGCGCGTGCCGCCGGCGCAGCTGGCGTCTGCGAAAGTGGTGCCCGCGGCGCTCGCCGAGCTCGTCCGTATGCTCGAGTGCGGCGAGGTCAGCGCACCGGCGGCGAAACAGATCCTGGATCTTCTGGTGGAAGAGGGCGGCGTCCCGGGGGGGATCGCCGCGCGTGAGGGCCTGGTCCTCGAGGACGACGACGCGGCGCTGACTGCCGCGATCGTCAGCGTGCTGCGTGGTTACCCGCGGCAGGTGGCGCAGTATCGCGCAGGAAAGGCGGAGTTATGGGGATACCTTATTGGTCGGGTCATGCAGGTGCTGCGGGGTCGAGCCGACCCGCAACGCGTCCACAAACTCCTCGTGGTGGCGTTACATTCGCCGCCCCCAGGAGACGACACGATATGACCAGCGAATCCAGCGCCATGCTCCGTCCGGTCAAGCTCAGCCCTGACGGCCGGGTGCTGCACCTGCTCGACCAGCGTTCGCTGCCCGAGCGCGAGGACTGGCTCGATCTCGAGGACGTCGAGTCGGTGGCGGAGGCGATCGAGCGGCTGGCGGTGCGCGGGGCCCCGGCGATCGGCTGCGCCGCGGCGCTCGGGCTCGTCGCGTCGTCGTGGCGCTTCTCCGACGACACGGTGATGTTCCGCGAGTCGTGCCTGATGGCGTGCGAGCGGCTGGCGCGGACCCGGCCGACCGCGGTCAACCTGTTCCACGCGATCGCCCACATGCGCGGCGCGCTGGCCGAGTGCCCGGCCGGGCTCGCGGTCGCCGGCGTGCGCGGGCACCTGCACGCGGCGGCGCTGCGCTACGTCGACGACGAGCTGCGCGCGTGCCTGACGATGGCCGACCACGGCGCGCCGCTGATGCCCGAGGTCGGCACGGTGCTGACGCACTGCAACACCGGGGCGCTGGCGACCGCCGGCTGGGGCACCGCGCTCGGGGTGATCCGGCGGGCCCACGCGAACGGCAAGAAGCTGCGCGTGCTCGCCGACGAGACGCGACCGGTGCTGCAGGGCGCGCGGCTGACCGCGTGGGAGCTGCGGCACGACGGGATCCCCGTCGACATCATCGCCGACAACATGGCCGGCGCGCTGATGGCCCGCGGCGAGATCCAGGCGGCCATCGTCGGCGCCGACCGGATCGCCCGCAACGGCGACGTCGCCAACAAGATCGGCACCTACACCGTGGCGGTGCTGTGCCGCTACCACCAGATCCCGTTCTACGTGGCGGCGCCGTGGTCGACGATCGACCCTGCCACCGCGAGCGGGGCCGAGATCCCGATCGAGGAGCGCGACCACAACGAGGTCCACCTCCACGGCGGCCGGCGCATGACCCCGGCCGGCGTCGGCGCCCGCAACCCCGCCTTCGACGTGACCCCGGCCGAGCTCGTCACCGCGTTCGTCACCGAGCGCGGGGTGTTCCGCCCGGCCACGCTGTCGGCGCTGATGGATACCTAAAAAAGGGACATGTCCTGAGGGACATGCGCGGGAGGACATGTCCGCGAGGGCATGTCCTCTCGTGCGCTCACTTGCCGCGCGGCTTGGCGGGCGCCGCGGCGGGCTTGACCTGGCCTTGCAGCCAGGTCGTGAGCTGGCCGAGGAACGCGCGGTCGACGGTGCGGGCGGCGTCGAGGTAGCGGGACGGGTTGGAGTTCTCGGGCTCGGGCTTGAACAGGTGGTCGAGGTCGGCGAACGGCTTGAGCTCGGCCTTGCGTTTGCGGCGCTTGGCCAGCTTCATCAGCTCTTGCGGGTCGCGATTGGGGTCGACCTCGAAGTCCTTGTTGCCCTGGGCGATCCACAGCGGCGCCTCGCCGCCGGCGATCAGCGCCTCGGGTGAGACCTGCAAGATTTCCCGCACCCACAGCGCCTGCGCGGCCAGCTCGGGCGGCACGTTGTGGCCGGTCTTGAGCGCCTGCAGCGTCTTCTCCTGCGTCTTCTTGGCGTCGTCGCGGAGCTGGGGCGGCACCGCCTGCAGCGCCGCTTCGCCCTGCGCGCGCAGGATCTGCTCGTACGGGCGGCCGGGCGTGGCGAGCAGGGCCACCGCCTTCACGCCCGGGTCTTCGGCGGCCAGGGCGAGCGCCTTCCAGCCGCCCTCGCCGTGGCCGACGAGGACGATGCGGTCGGGGTCGACCTCGTCCTGGACCAGCAGGGTCCGCAGCGCGCGGCGGGCGTCCTCGAGCTGGCCGAGGTACGAGACCGGGCCCTCGGCGCTGCTGCCGAAGCCGCGCTCGTCGAAGCGGAGGACCGCGAAGCCGGCCTCGGCGAGGGCGTCGGTGATGCTGTGGCTGCCGAGGTCGACCGGCGGCGGGCCGGCGAAGCCGAAGCGGTCCTGCTGGCCGGTGCCGGGCAGCAGCAGCGCGCCGGGGAACGGGCCGTTGCCCGGCGGCAGCAGGACCTCGCCGGCGAGCGCGGGCTCACCTGGCCTTCCGGGCAGCTCGACCTCGCGGCGGGTGAACTTGGCGCCCGGCGGCGGGCTGTACTCGAGGACAGGTGGCCCCGCGATCGCCCACTCGGGCCAGGTCGGCGGCTGGACCGGGACCTGGACCTCGACGTCGTCGGCCTCGATCTGGATCTTCTCGATCCGGCCGTCGCGCAGCTCGATCGTCTCGCCGAGGTTGGTCTTGACCGTGGCCCGGCCGGGGGCCGCGGGGTCGGGGATCGTCAGCGTCGCCGTCCACTCGGTCGGCATCGAGCCCGACAGGCTGACCAGGCGCCACGCCAGCTCGCCGACCTCGAGGCGGCGCAGGCCGAACATCAGCTCCTCGTGGAAGATCGCCGAGAAGGCCATGAACGCGTCGCCGCTGCGGTACGTGATCTCGTCGCGCTCGCGGCCGGAGCTGAAGTGGATCGCGTCGCCCTTGCGCTCGAAGGTCAGCTCGGCGGCGTTGCTGCGCTCGAAGCCGCGGACCAGGTCGCCGCGGGCGTCGACCACGATCTCGCCGGAGCTGCGCAGCGGCTCGGCCGGCTTGCCGTCGCGGCCGGGCGGGCGCAGCTCGATGCGGGTGGCGAAGCGGAAGTGGCCGGGCTCGCCGTCGACCGGGCCCTCGTAGCGGCCCCACGAGGTGCCGATCGGCTTGCCGCTCTGCATCATCGTGTAGACCCGGACCTCGCCCGGGCGGTACAGCTTGTCGACCGCGGCGCCGGGCCACGACAGCGTGACCTGTCCTTCGGAACCTGTCTCCGGGGACTTGGACGCCTCGGTCGGGATCTTGAGGCAGCCGCTCGCGAGCGTCAGTGAGAGGGTGGCGAGGGCGAGCGGGCGGGAGCGCATGCGCACCGGGGATAGCCCAAGACGCCCGGCGATGCCACCGCCGCGGCGAGCGCGGCGCTCACGGGTTGCGGCACAGGCGGAAGCTGTCGAAGCGGGTGATGTCGGGCAGCGCCTGGCCGCCGTTGTAGCCCCAGACCTGCAGGCGGACCAGCGACTTGTTCGGGTCGAGCAGGGGCAGGATGTCGTGAAGGACCCACCCGGACAGCTGCTCGTTGAAGTAGAGCGTGTTGCCGGTGGTGTTGTCGGCGTAGCCCCACTCGACGTACATCGCCGGGTTGTCGGCCGCGTCGTGCCAGGTCCAGAAGTTGGCGCTGACGAGCTGGGCGACCGGGGTGGCGGCGAAGGTCTGCTGGATGTGCCAGTTGTCGGTGGCCTGGGCGGCCCACACGCCGTCGTGCGGGTTCATCGTCACGGTGACGCCGCCGTTGGTGGTCCACGGGGCCAGGGCGCCGGACTCGAAGCCCTCGTTGACGAGCAGGCTGAGCTGGCCGGGCCCGCACAGCGACAGCACCTCGACCTCGCAGGTCGGGCTGCAGCCGTCATTGGCGACCACGTTGCCGTCGTCGCAGTCCTCGCCGGCCTGGACGACGCCGTCGCCGCACGCCTCGGTCTCGCAGGTCGGGCCGCAGCCGTCGTCGGCGTCGGTGTTGCCGTCGTCGCAGGTCTCGCCGAGGCCGGCCTGGACGACGCCGTCGCCGCACGCCTCGATCGCGCAGGTGTCGCTGCAACCGTCCTCGGACACGGTGTTGCCGTCGTCGCAGGTCTCGCCGAGCTCCATCGTCAGGACGCCGTCGCCGCAGCTCTCGAGCACGCAGGTCGCGCTGCAGCCGTCATCGGGGTCGGTGTTGCCGTCGTCGCAGGTCTCGCCGAGGCCGACCTGGACCACGCCGTCGCCGCACGCCTCGAGCAGACAGGCGGCGCTGCAGCCGTCGTCGGGGTCGGTGTTGCCGTCGTCGCAGGCCTCGCCGAGTCCCGCCTGGACGACGCCGTCGCCGCACAGCTCGCTGACGCAGGCGGCGCTGCAGCCGTCGCGATCGGCGGTGTTGCCGTCGTCGCAGCCCTCGCCCGGGCCCTGGTGGCCGTCGCCGCAGACGTTGAGGACGCAGTCGGCGAGGCAGATCTTGTCCCCGCCGTTGTTGTCGCCGTCGTCGCACTCCTCTTCGTCCTCGACCATCCCGTTGCCGCACTCGGGGAGGTGGCCGGGCGGGGTGGTGGTCGAGCTGTCGTCGCTGGTGGTGGTCGTCCCGGTGGTCGGCTCGCCGGTGGTGGTCGAGTCGCCGTCGGAGGCGGTGCCGTCTTCCGTGTCCGAGGTGGTGGTCGGCGCGCCTGTCGTCGGCGCGTCGGTGGTCCCGGGCTCGGTCGAGCTGCCGTCGGTGGTCGTAGACGAGGGGTCGAGGGTGTCGGTGGTGGCGACTGCGTCGCCGCAAGCGGAGAGCGCCAGCAAGGTGAGGGCCGCGAGGGCCGGGGTCGCGCAACGGGCGAAGTGCATCGCAGCCATCGTATCAGCGCGGCGCGACGGGCGAACACGGGAATGACTATACATGGCCGATAGGACAGGTCACAGGAGGCGCCGTCGCACATGTCGGACCGGAGCTGCGCGTCGGCGAGCCAGTGATATGTCCGCAGGGACAGGTCCGCTCAGCCGCCGGCGAGGCGGCAGTCGGCCTCGACCTGCTCGAAGTCGTCGCGGTGCGGGGCGAGCTCCTCGCAGGCCTTGCGCAGCAGGTCCCCGACCGAGGTCGGGAAGAGCTTGATCCGCCCGTCGCGGCCGGCGGTGACGATGAGGCGGCCGTCGGGCGAGAACTCGGCGTGGTTGACGGCGGCGGCGTGGCCGTGCAGCGTGGCCAGCAGGTCGTAGTTGGACGAGTCGACCGGGGCGTCCCACAGCTTGGCGGTGTTGTCGGACGAGGCGGTGACGATCCGCCGGCCGTCGTTCGAGAAGGTGGCGTGCAGCAGCGAGGCGGAGTGGCCGAGCAGGGTGGCGAGGACGTGCGGGCGGTCGTCGGGGCCGGCCATCGACCACACCCAGGCGTCGCGCGCGGTGGCGAGGACGAGGCGGCCGCCGTCGCGCGAGAAGGCGGCCGAGGCGATCGCGCCGGCGGCGGGGTCGAGGGTGGCGACCTCGCTGCCGTAGCGGGCGACCCACAGCTTGGCGGTGTGGTCGGCGCTGATGGTGACGACGGTCTCGCCGTCGGGCGAGAACACCGCGCCCTCGACCCGCGCGCTGTGACCGACGAGGTCGGTGATGAAGCGCAAAGCCTCGGCGTCGATCAGCTGGGCGGTGTTGCTGTCGCGGCTGGCGAGCACGACGTAGCGGCCGCCGGGGGCGAAGCCGGCGACCGTCTGCTGGCCGCGCGTGCCCTGCCATGGCTCGCCGACGACGGCGCCGGTGGTGGCGTCCCACAGGCGCAAGGTGTCGTCGGCGCCGGCCGAGACGATGCGGGTGCCGTCGCGCGAGAAGCTGGCCCCGAGGACATGTCCCGCGTGACCGAGGACGGCGACCTCGTCGCCGTTGCTGGCGTCCCACAGGCGCAGGTTGGAGTCCTCCTCGGCCCAGGTGAGGAGCCGGCCGGAGCCGTCGCCGGCGAACACCGCGGCGACCACCGGGCCGGCGTGGCCCTCGAGGGTGCGGATGTTGCGGGTGCTGACGACGTCCCACAGGCGCGCGGTCTTGTCGTCGCTGGTGGTGACGATCCGGCTGCCGTCGGGCGAGAAGCGGGCCAGCCGCACCGAGGCGCCGTGGCCCTTGAGGGTCGGCACGGCGTTGTTGAGCGAGCCGTCCCAGATCCGCGCGGTGTTGTCGCCGCCGACGGTGAGGATCCGGGCGCCGTCAGGCGAGAATTCGGCGGCCAGGACGGCGGCGGTGTGACCCTCGAGGGTGGCGATCGGCTGGCCGCTGGCGCTGTTCCACAGCCGCGCGGTGTTGTCCTCGCTGGTCGTCAGCACGCGCGAGGCGTCGAGGGAGAACCTGACCGAAAGGACCTGTTCGGTGTGACCGGTGAGCGTGGCCGCGACCTCGCCCTTGACCGGGTCCCACAGCTTGACCGCGGTGCCCGCGGCCCCGCCGGTGCCGGCGCCGACGGTGGCGACGCGGCGGTCGTCGGGCGAGAAGGCGGCCTGCTTGAGCAGCTCGCGCGGGTCGGTCAGGCTGGCGAGCTGCTTGCCGGCGTTCGACCACACGATCGCCCGCGCCAGGCTCCACGTCAGCACGCGGTCGCCGCTGGCCGAGAAGCTGGCCCCGAGGACAGGATCGCCGTGCGGCAGGCTGGTGACCGCGGCGCCGGCGGTGGTCCACACCCGCGCGTCGCCGTCCTCGCCGACGGTGACGAGGCGGTCGCCGAGCGGCGAGAACTGCACCGCCGAGACGTTGCCCTTGTGCCGCTTCAGCTCGGTCTTGAGCTCGCCGGTGTCGAGGTCCCACAGCCGCGTGACGCCGTCGCTGCCGCCGGTGGCCACCAGCGGGTCGCCGTCGGCCAGGGCGATCGCGGTGACGTTGCCGCTCTGGGTCCGCGGCAGGTCGCGGGCCTTGTTGCCGCGGATGTCGACGAGGTGCGCGCCGCGGTCGACGCCGAGGAAGTAGACGCTGTAGCCGTTGTCCGACAGGCCGGCGATCATCCGCTGCGGCGGCACGGACACGTTCTTGTACTCCTCGAGGTTGTCGCCGGTGGCGGCGTTCCACAGCCGCGCGCTCTTGTCGGCGCCGACGCTGAAGATGCGGGTGTCGTCGCGCGAGAAGCTGGCTGAAAGGACAGGCGCGGCGTGCTCGAGCACGCGGATCGTCTTGCCGGAGACTGCGTCCCACAGGTGGGCGGTGCCGTCCTTGCTGGCCGTGAGCACGCGGGTGCCGTCGTGCGAGAAGTGGGCGCCGTGGACCGCCTCGGCGTGGCGCAGCACCAGCGGCCGCTGGACCGGGGTGGCGACCGCGGCGGCCAGGCCCTGCATGACGCGCGGCGGGACCTCGCCGTCGCGGGCGAGCGCGTCGGCGGCGGCCTTGATCGCGGTCAGCAAGGCGTCGCGCTCCTTGCCGGGCTGCTGGGCGTAGAGGAGGGCGTCGGCGCCGAGGCGGTCGAGCCGGGCGTCCTCGTTGCGGCGCTCGGACATCCGCGACAGCTGGTCCTTGCTCTGCTCGGCGACCACGAACTGCCACACGGTCAGCGCGAGCAGGACGCCGAGGGTGGCGACGGTGCCGGTGAGGATCGAGATGGTGCGCCGCTGCGACACGGCGCCCTCCTCGGCCCGCTCGCGCCGCTCTCGCTCGATGTCGGCCCGGTAGCGCTCGCGCTCGGCCTTGCGCTGCTCCTCGAGCGCGGCTAGGCGGGCCTGCTCCTGCATGCGCGCGGCCTCCTCGAGCCGGTGGCGCGCCTCGGCCTCGCGGCGGGCGAAGTTGAGGCCGGCGAGCAGGAACTCGTGGTCGCCGAGGGTCAGGTCGCTGCGACCGTGCGACCACGCCAGCGCGTCCTCCAGCGCCGCGCCGCGCAGCAGGTAGTCGTCGTGCCGCCCCGAGGTGTCCCAGCGGGCCACGAACTCGGCCAGCCGCTGCTCCTTCTCCCGCTCGCGCAGCCACTTGTGGTCGTAGACCTCGGCGAACACGAGGTTGCGGACCCGCAGCCCGATGTCGCCCGTCTCGTCGCGCGCCTCGGCCGCGAGGCCCGTCAGGCGCAGCTCGATCTGCACCGGGTTGTTCGGCTCGGCCGGCGCCGGCTCGCCGCTCAAGATCCGCCGGTACAGGTCGAGCATGTCGCGCGCGCGCGCCCGCGGGCCGTTGGCGTTGGCGTTGGCGTTGGCGTTGAGCCGCTTCTCGGCGTACGCGAGGTTGGCGTCGGCGGTCCGGCCGTTGCGCACGAACAGGGTGTAGGCCGAGTCGTCGACCCGCCCGGCCTCGGTCTTGTCGCTGACCGGGCCGCGCCGGACCAGGTCGTCGCATAGCCTTTGAGACATGTACGGATGGCCAGATGTCCACGCGTACACGGCGTCGAGCAGGGCGTCGGGGCTGCCGCCGAGGCCCTCGAGGCCGGGGCGGAAGGCGTCGAGCTCGGCCCGCGAGAAGTCCTCGAGGCGGATCTCGCGGCCGATGTTGAACGGGGTGCGGACCGAGTTGGAGATCAGGTCGGCCGGGGCGGCGACGCCGAGCAGGCAGAAGGTGAGGCGCTCGTAGGCCGGGTCCTCGGCCCGCAGGTTGTAGGCCGAGCGGATCGAGGCGAAGAAGTCGTCGGAGCTGAACGGCAGCGCCAGCACCGACTCGACCTCGTCGATGAAGACGACGATCGGCGCGTCGGTTCGATCGATCAGCTCGTTGCGGAGGTAGCGGTACCAGCGGTGGACGGGGGTGAGGTTCTGGTGGGTGCTCCAGAACAGCTCGGGGCTCGGCAGGCCGATCGACTCGGCGATCTCGACGGCGATGCTGAAGTACCAGTCGTCGATCGAGACCAGGGTCGAGCCGATGTTGGTAAAGTCGATGCTGACGCAGCGCACGCCGCCGGCCTGCAGCCGCTTGGCCGCGCGCACGCGCAGGCTGGTCTTGCCGATCTGCCGCGGCGCGAGGATGTAGCAGAACTCGCCGCGCATCAGCGCCGACAACAGCTCGCGGTCGGCCTTGCGCTCGATGTAGAAGGCGCCGGCCTGGACCGCGCCTCCGACCTGGAACTGGGCGCCGTGGTGTCCGAGGCCGCCCGAGTTCGAATGTGCCGGACTCATGGCCGCAGCCGTTCGTACAGCCGGTAGCGCAGGCGGTAGAAGCCGACCTTCTCCTCGACCGCGATGCCGCTGCTCTCGAGCGCCGCCGAGGTGTCGGAGTCGAGCTCCGCCAGCGAGTCGCTGCGCAGCCGCTTCACGCCGGCCATCATCTCGGGGTGGAGGTGGAGGCGCCGCGCGTAGCGCTGGAGGAAGTCGTCGAACAGGTTCGACGGCTCGGCCAGCAGCTCGCGCGCCGACAGCCCGCCGGCGAGGTTGGCCCTGTGCATGGCCAGGCGCACGAGGTACGGGTGGCCGCCGACCAGGCTCATCAGCGCGGCGAAGTCCTGGTGCGTCCACTCGAGCCCGTAGAGGTGCGACAGGGTCTCGACCTGGTCGCGCGTGAGGTCGCCGAGCACGATCGGCGGGCTCAGGTTGAACGGCGACTGCGTGGTCCGCTCGATCAGCCGCCGCGGCGTGGTGCTGATGCCGAGCACCAGCCGCAGCTTCTCCAGCCGCGGGTCCTCGGCCCACGCGCGCAGCATGCCGAACCAGTCGTCCTTGAACGGCAGGCCCCACACCGCGTCGACGCGGTCGAGCGCGAGGATCACCCGCGTGCTCGCCAGCGGCAGCACGTTGTCCCGCATCAGTCGGCCGAGCTTCTGGTTGACGCTGCCCGGCGACTTCCACAGCGTCGGCACCCAGTCCTCGGGGCCGCCGATCGAGCCGACGATCTGGAACGCGAACTCGCGGATGAAGTTGCCGTAGTCGCTGCGCGACTCGTAGTCGAAGGTGTCGAGGTTGATGGCGACCACCCGGCAGGCGCCGCCGTCGGCCTGGTAGACCATGTCGGTCAAGAACTGCGACATCCAGGTCTTGCCGAACTTGTCGGGGCCCCACAGCACGACCGGCGCGCCCGGCTGGTCGAGGTAGTTGAGCGCGGTGCGCTCCTCCTCGGCGCGGTGGACGTGCCAGTTGATGTTGTACGGCGCGCCCGGCGGCTGCACGCGCGCGGCGATCGACGAGTAGAAGATGCCCGAGTCGCCCGGGGCCCCGCCCGACAGCGAGGTGATCACGCCGAGCGGGATCGGGGCGGTCTGCGAGATCGACGGGTGCGAGCCGGACGTGCTGGCCGAAGGGACAGGTCCGGTGGCGATCAGGTTGGCCGGGTTTACCGGCGGCGGCGGCGGCGGAGGCGGGGTGCGGCGGCGGGGCGGCGGCAGCGACTCGGGCCGCGTGCCCTGATCGTCACCGAGCTCGAAGGCGTCGAGGTCCTGGACGATGCGCCAGTGGCCGGCCGCGTGCTTCTTGGCCGCGCGCGGCCACAGCCGCAGGGTGGCCTCGTTCTTGTCGTCGACGGTGATCCGCGCGGCGGTGTAGCCGTGGCGGCGATCGACCTTGCCGCCGTAGACCTCGAGGCCGAACAGCGAGCTGCCCTGGAGCTCACGCCGGCCCTGCGCGCCGCCGATGGCGACCACGCTGCTCGCGTGCTCGTGCATGTGGCCGTAGACGTGAGCGACGAAGCGGCCGGGCGGGGCGATCTCGGCGACCAGCTCGTCGCGCGCCTTGGCCTGCAGCCAGTTCGGCGGGTGATGCGTCATCAGCAGGGCGAAGTCGCATTCCTTGACCCACGCCGGGCCGTCGCCGCCGCAGGCCGCGTGCAGCTGGCGGACGTCGAGCGCCAGCTTGCCGGTGTAGTCGCCGTCGCCGAGCTGCAAGAAGGCGCTGTTGAGGCCGACGATGCCGAGCTTGAGCCCGTCCTTGGCCAGCACCGCCGAGCAGTCGCCGGGCAGCATGCCGCGCTGCAGCTGCAGGCCGGCGAACGGGTGGTTCTTCAGCCACTCGCTGTACGGCGCGAACGCCTGGTCGACGAGGGCGCGGTAGGGCGAGCTGGCGTCGCGCCAGAACTCGACCTGAACTTCGGGATAGGTGTCCCAGCGGCCGAGCACCAGCGACTCGGGCCGGCGCGGGTCGGGGCGGATGAGGTCGTGGTTGCCGGGGACGGCCACCAGCGCGGGGGTCGAGCCCAGGGCGCGGAGGTGATCCCACAGCTGCTGCAGGGTTTGGTTGAGGCGCGCGAACTCGGCGGCGCTGCCCCGCTGGGTCAGGTCGCCGCTGAACAGGACCAGGTCCCAGGGGCCGCAGCGGGCGTGCAGCTTCTCGAGGTCGGCCAGCAGGACCTCGCGGACGCCCGGCCACAGCCATCCCTGGGCGTCGAGGCCCTGGTGGAGGTCCGTGAAGTGAAGCCAGCCGAAGGAGCGCATGGGAGCGGAGCTGCGCGGCCAAGGGGCCGCAGGTAGCCGATACGAGTGTACCACCGGGGGCCAGCGGCCTTGCCGCGTCGGCGCGGCTTTCGACCCCGGGGAAAAACGATTGTCCGGCGGCCCGCCGAGGCAAGCCCGGGAACGAGACATTACGCAGGAGGTGGGGCCCCGGCTTCCCGGGCTCGCGCACGCCGGGGGCACCCCCGCGCGGCCGGCTTCGGCGGCACTAGCCAGGGGCGCCGGGCTTGGAGCATGCTCCTGCCGCTTGCGCCCGCGACCTCGCCGCCTCGCCTGCCACCGGATCGGGACCGTCGGCCTGCGTGGGCTGGGCGCGGTGCTGACCCTCGCGGCGGCGCTGCACGCCGGTTCCGCGCGTGCGCAGGACCCGGCCGACCTGGTCCAGCCGGTGCTGCAGAACAGCGTCGATCTCGAGTACCCCGAAGATCTGCGCCGCCTGCCCGCGCCGCCGTCGGGTCAAGTCGTCGTCAAGCTGGTGGTCGGCGTCGACGGCGTCCCCAAGGAGCTCGAGGTCGTGCAGAGCGTGCACCCCGAGCTCGACGCGCTCGCCAAGTCCGCCGTCGCCCAGCTGCGCTACGCGCCCGGCCTCTACAAGGGCCGCCCGATCGAGGTCGTGCTCAAGGTCGGCATCGACATCGCCGCCCCGCCGCCGCTGCCACCGGAGCCGGCGGAGCAGCCGCCCGAGGTCGACGCGGGCGAACCCGCGACCGACGCGGGCGAACCCGCCCAGCAGTCCCAAGGGACAGGTCCGATCCGGCTGCGCGGCGTGCTGCTCGAGGCCGGTCAGCGCGTCCCGGTCTCGGGCGCGAGCGTGCTCGTGGTGCCGGCCCCGCCGGACTGGCCGGTGGGACAGGTCACCAAGAAGATTTACGGCGACGAGCCCGAACCGGCCTGGACCATGCGCGCCGAGACCGCCCCCGACGGCTCGTTCGAGCTGCGCGGCGTGCCCGACGGCAAGATCCGCATCATCGCCCTCGCGCAGGGCTTCGACCGCTACGAGGTGGTCGAGGAGCTGGCCAAGGGCGACCTGCTCGAGGTCAAGTACTTCGCGCGGCGGCTGGTGTCGAACCCGTTCCGCACGGTGGTGAAGCAGCGCCGCGACGCCCGCGAGGAGGTCGCGCGGCGCACGATCACGCCCGAGGAGATCTACAACCTCCCGGGCACGCAGGGCGACGCGCTCAAGTCGCTGCAGAACTTCCCCGGCGTCGCGCGGGCGCCGTTCGGCCTCGGCCTGCTGATCATCCGCGGCGCCGCGCCGGGCGACTCGAAGACGTACCTCGGCTACCACGAGATCCCGCAACTCTTCCACTTCGGGGCGCTGTCGTCGACCTTCAACTCCGACATCCTCGCGCAGATCGACTTCATCCCCGGCAACTTCGACAGCCGGTTCGGTGACGCGATCGGCGGCATCATCAACGTCAACCCGCGCAAGGGCCGGCGCGACGGCTATCACGGCTACGTCGACGCCGACGTGTTCGACGCCGGCATCATGCTCGAGGGCCCGATCAAGAAGGGCAGCTTCGTCACCAGCTTCCGCCGCAGCTACGTCGACGCGATCCTCAAGGCCGCGCTGCCGAAGGACATCGGCCTCGGCCTGTCGCAGGCGCCGCGCTACTACGACTATCAATTCCTGTTCGACTACCCGGTCGGCGGCGGCGAGCTGTCGGTGCGGTGGTTCGGCTCCGACGACCGCCTGCGGGTCATCGCCCAGGGCCCGAACGAGACGATGACGGGCTCGGAGAACCAGGCGCGCACGGCGATCCTGTTCCACCGCCTCGACCTCGTGTACCGCAAGCAGGACGGCCCGTGGGACTTCCTGATCACGCCGTCGATCAACTACCAGTCGCTGTCGGGGGCGTTCGGCGGGCTGTTCACCTTCAACTTCCCCAAGTACGAGTTCAGCTGGCGCGCCGAGGCGTCGCGGCAGCTGAGCTCGCGCTCGGCGATCCGCATCGGCACCGAGCTGCAGGCCGGCCGCTACGAGATCGGGGCGCGCGCGCCGAGCGTGCCGGCCGCGGCCGGGACCGGCGACACCGGGGTCTACAACGTCGCCGACGTCGGCCAGAACTACGCCACCCCGGCGATCTACACCACCGCGACGATCGGCCTCGGCGAGCGCTTCACGCTCTACCCCGGCGCGCGCATGACCTACTACGCGCTGGCGGTGAAGAAGGCGACCGTCGACCCGCGCGTGCGCTTCAACTGGCAGGTCGGCGAGAACACCGCGATCAAGGGCGGCGTCGGCCTCTACAGCCAGATCCCCGACCTCATCAGCCTGGCGCCCGTGTGGGGCAACCCGCGCTCCGGCATCGAGCGGGCGGTCCACACCAGCCTCGGCGTGGCCCAGGTGTTCGACAGCGTCGGCGTCGAGGCCGAGGTCACCGGCTTCTACAAGTACGTATTCGACCGCTCGACGTCCTCGAGCGTGCTCATGCGCGACCCCGTGTCGGGCGACATCCGGCTCGAGAACTTCGCCAACCAGGGCACCGGCCAGATCTTCGGTATGGAGCTGCTGGTCCGCAAGGCGCTGACAAAGCGACTGTTCGGGTGGGTCAGCTACACCTTGATGAAGAGCCTGATCCAGGCCCGGCCCGGCGCCGACTACCGGCCGTTCAGCTTCGACCAGCCGCACATCCTCACCATCCTCGCCGTCTACAAGCTGCCGCGCGGCTGGCAGATCGGCGGCCGCTTCCGCCTGGTCAGCGGCAACCCGTCGGTCGCCTACTTCGACAGCGCGTTCGTCCAGGACGGCTACGAGCCGTGGTTCGGCCGCGACGAGCGGCTGCCCGCCTTCCATCAGCTCGACCTGCGCGTCGACAAGCGCTTCACGTTCAAGCGCGTGACGGCGAACTTCTATCTCGACATCATCAACGTCTACAACCGCCAGAACGGCGAGGCGTGGGTCTACTCGTACAACCTGCAGCAGCGTCAGCTGCAGACCGGCCTGCCGATCTTGCCGTCGCTCGGCGTGCGGCTCGAGTTCTGACAGCGAAGCGCCGGCGCCTGACACGGCACCGGGCTCATCTGACAGCGGATCGATCAGGCGGTCGCCCGCGCGCCGGCGTCGCGCGCGCGTGATCCGGGTCGCGCCTCGCGGGACCTGTTCGCGGCGCCCTTGACAGTCGAGGCCGCGGCAATAGTTTGTCAGCGCCGGTGCGGGACGACCCGCCGAGGCCGCCGGGGAGCCCGCAGAGGGCTCCGGCGCACGCCAGCCAATCTACCACCGATCCGCGGGCCGTCACGTGCCCGCCGGGCGCGGAGTGACGGCGGAGCCAGGGCCGCACCACCAAAACCGACCGAGAGCGACACAGGAGACACGACCATGCTGAGCTACTGGATGGACTTCAACGACCCACTGCGCACCTTTGACAGCCTCCGCCGGCGCATGGACCAGGCGCTGCGCGAGTACGCCGACAGCGAGGGCCGCGGCCAGAATCTGGCCTTCCCCCGCGCCGCCCTGCGCGACACCAAGGACGCGTTCGTCCTGGTCGCCGAGGTGCCGGGCCTCGCCGACGCCGAGCTGCAGCTGTCGGCCACTCAGGACAGCCTGACAGTCAGCGGCGAGCGCAAGGCCACCGCCCCCAAGGGCTACGCGGTGCACCGCCGCGAGCGCGGCGACCTCCGCTTCTCCCGCAGCTTCGCCCTGCCGGCGCGCATCGACGTGGACAAGGTCAACGCCGAGCTCAAGAACGGGCTCCTGGTCGTGACCATGCCCAAGCACCCCGAGTCGCAGCCCAAGCAGATCACGGTCAAGGCGGCCTGAGCGAGCGCGACCCCACGACTTCACACGAGAGGAACTTTCAGCCATGTCCCAAGAGACCAACCCCCAAGTGACGACCCAGTCGAAGCCGAACGGGCCGGCCGCCGAGACCACCCGCGGCCGCCCCGTCATCGCCCCGCCGGTCGACATCTACGAGAATCAGGAGCAGTACCTGGTGCTCGCCGACCTGCCCGGCGTGAAGGGCGACGACGTGCAGATCCGCTTCGAAGACGGTGAGCTGACCATCCGCGCGTCGCGGGCCGACAACGGCCACGGCGAGGTCCTCGGCGCCGAGTTCACCGCCGCCGACTACGTCCGCCGGTTCTCGATCCCCGAGACCGTCGACGCCTCCAAGATCGACGCCAAGCTGCAGGCCGGGGTGCTCGAGCTCACCCTCCCCAAGGCCAGCCGCGTCAAGCCGCGGCAGATCGCGGTCAAGTCGGCGTAAGTCCACCTCACTTCCCCTGCGAGGTCGCGTTCCCCAAGCGAAGGGAGGTGCATCGTAAAAAGACGCATCCTGGAAGGCGCGCCGGCTCGGGCCGGCGCGCCTTCTCTTTTATCGACATGTCTTTCAGGGCATGTCCGTTCGAAGCGGCGAGGCCGCCGCGTCGGGTGACGCGGCGGCCTCTCGTTTCATGTCCCGGAGGACACGTCTCTCAGGGCACGCAGCTGGCGACGAAGTTCGAGAAGCAGGCGTTGATCTGCGACTTCGTGTACATGCCGAATTTGCCGTTGGGGTAGGTCGTGTCCATGAAGGTCTTCATGGCGACGACGTTGTTGTTGGCCTTGAGGCGGACGATGATCGTCATCTCGCCGTCAGCCTTGTGGGTCAGCTCGAAGGTGTACTCGGTGGCCTCGGTCCAGCCCATGGTGGTGAACTCGCCGACGGGCACGAGCAGCTTCGAGTTGGCGGTGTCGGCCGGCTGGAGCCGGTCGGCGCAGGTCTGAGGCGCGTTCATCGGGTCGGCGACGTCGACGACCTTGACCTGCATGCCGGCGGGCAGGTTGCCGCCGCAGTTGGCGAAGTCCTGACCGACGCGCTTCCACGAGAACAGGTAGTAGTGATCGGTGTCCTGGAGGCCCCACATGAAGCCGATCCAGTCGTCGTCGTTGGCGTCGTCGGTGACCTGGAACGAGCCGGTGATGGTGGCGTTGTCGAGGTCCCAGCCGCAGAACAGCGCCGCGCTCTTGCCGTTGATCGTCTGGCACAGCGTCTTGGTGTTGTTGTTCCACACCCAGTTGGTGGCCGCGTCGGCCTCGTCCGGGAAGTCGTAGGTCTCGCAGATCTGCGGGTCGAGCTGCAGCGTCTGGTTCTTGAGGTAGACGGTGACGCTGTCGGACGCCATGTTGCCCTCGCCGTCGCTGACGTCGATGGTGTAGGTCGTCGGGCCGACGGGGGTCGCCGTCGGGTTGGCGATCATGCCGTCGCTCAGGGTGTCGGCCGGGGTCCAGTTGTAGGCGTAGTTGCCGTCGCCGCCCATGGCCACCGCGCTCAGCTGCGCGGGCATGTTGAGGTCGACGCAGACGCTGTCACCGGCCTCGACCGAGAGCGGGTCCCAGCACTTGAGGCCGTCGTCGTCGCAGCCGTGGTCGCAGGTCTGGACGTCCTCGGCGGTGCCGCTCTCGTTGCAGGTGTGGAGGTCCTTGTCGACGCACTTGACCTCGTTCGGGTTGCAGCGCGCGCAGTTCTCGTGGACGTTCGGGTCGCGGTCGGTGCAGTCGGTGCCGGGGGTGACGCCGGGCTCGGGCATCATGTCGCCCCAGTCGTCCTCGTCGGCGTCGGTCATGCACGCCGTCGGGTCGTCGTTGGGCGCGGCGCCGGGGAAGGTGAACGCGTCGTTGTCGTCGCAGTCGGTGCCGGGCACCGCGCCGTCGTCGTCCGGGTCCGGATCGCCCCAGCCGTCGCCGTCGGCGTCGGTCTGGCACACGTTCGGGTCGACCTCGTTCTCGGCCGCGCCGGGGCCGGTGGCCGCGTCGGTGTCGTCGCAGTCGGTGCCCGGCGTGACGCCCTCGGGCGGCATGTCGTCGCCCCAGCCGTCGCCGTCCTCGTCCTCCATGCACGCGCTCTCGGAGTCGTTCTCGGCCGAGCCCGGGAACGCGTTCGGGTTGTCGTCGGCGCAGTCGGTGCCGGGCACGGCCTGGGGCACCGAGGGCATGTCGTCGCCCCAGTCGTCGCCGTCGGCGTCGGTCATGCACGCCTCGGGGCTGTCGTTGGGCGCGGCGCCGGGGAAGGTGGCCGGGTCGTCGTCGGCGCAGTCGTTGCCCGGCGGGACGTCCGGATCGTCGGGCATGCTGTCGCCCGAGCCGTCGCCGTCGGAGTCCTGCGTGCACTGATCGGCGGGCAGGTCCTTGGCGGCGCCGGGGAAGATCGTGCTGTTGTCGTCGTTGCAGTCGGTGCCCGGCTCGACGCCCTCCGGCGGCATGTCGTCGCCCCAGCCGTCCTCGTCGGCGTCCTCCATACAGGCCGTCATCGACTCGGCTTCGGCCGCGCCCGGGAACGCGTTGGCGTTGTCGTCGGCGCAGTCGGTGCCCGGCTCGACGCCCTCGGGCGGGTTGCTGTCGCCCCAGCCGTCGCCGTCGGCGTCCTCCATGCAGGCGGTCATCGACTCGGCCTCGGCCGAGCCGGGGAACGCGTCGGCGTTGTCGTCGGCGCAGTCGTCAGCGTTGGGCACGGAGCCGGGGAACATGTCCGGCTGGCACATCGTCGGGTCGCCGAAGCCGTCGCCGTCGGCGTCCTTGCACCACATCTCGCCCATGCCCATGGTCGAGGTCGGTGTGTCCATCGTCGTCGTCGGCGCGGTGTCGGTCGGATCGACCGTCGTGGTCTCGGTCGTCGTGTCCGAGTCGCCGTCGCTCGCCGTGACCTGCTGACACGCCGGGTTGTCGGCCTGGTTCCACACGAGGCCGTCGTCGCCGCACACGTTGCCGCAGCCCTCGAGCGCGAGCAGGCCGAGGCCGCCTACCAAGCTGGTTCGCACATCAAATCGAAGCATGCGGCGATGGTGAGCGCGGGCGTGCCGGGGCGTCAAGCGCGTCGAGGTCGTCGCTCACGCACAAGCGCACGAGCAGACCCCGGCGCGTGGACGCACACCTGCCGGACGACATGTCCCGAAGACCAGCTTGGGGGCGGGCGGGCGCGGGCGGGCGGCGAGCGGGCGCCCGGACCGCCGCGTGGGCGCCTCGTAGAACCTCAGCAAAACTGTGATAGGTAGCGTTATGAGCGAAAATCTGTCGGAACGTACAGGTCGCGATTGCGGAGGGTGTGCACGTGATTCACTGTGATCCGCGTCGTCGCTCGTGCGAGCAATTCGCTAGGCAGCGCCGCCGATCTTATGTACAAACCTGACCGCCGTCGTCCGTGCGACGGCAGTCGTCTCAGCGTGGGTTCGACCATGTCCAAATTCTCCTTCTCTGTCGTGGCAGCCATGGCCCTCTCGATCTCCTCGACCGCGCGCGCGGCCGAGCCCGCTGGCGCGGCCGCGGGCGGCTCCGTGTCCGTCTCGCCGGCCGGCGCGCCGGCCGACGCGAACGCGTCGAAGCCGGCGAAGAGGGCCAACAAGAAGAAGCAGCAGAGCGCGGCCGACGGCGACAACACCCCGTGGATCAAGCGCCACCGCCCGACCCGCAACCAGCTCGAGCTCGGCATCTACGGCGGCATCCTGCTGCCGTCCAAGGAGCACGAGCTTTACAATCCGAGCGACCCCAGCGTCACCTGGCAGCCGTACAAGACGGTCGCGCCCGACATCGGCCTGCGCTTCGGCTACTACCCGCTGTCGTTCCTCGGCCTCGAGATCGAGGGCGGGGTGGCGCCGACCAAGACCGGGACGTCCAACCAGAGCGCGGTGATCGGGATGTTCCGCGGCTACGGTATCCTCCAGCTGCCGTACCGCATCGCGCCGTTCGCCCTCATCGGCTACGGCCTCATGGGCACCAGCGGGCTCGGCAAGGACATCGACCCGACGCTCCACTTCGGCGGTGGCGTGAAGTTCTACATCAACCAGCGCCTGCTGCTCCGCGTCGACGTGCGCGACAACGCGACCGCGCGGTACCGCACCGACGGCGGCCGCACCAACCATCTCGAGGTCCTGCTCGGCCTGTCGATCGTCCTCAACAAGAAGAAGCCGGCCCCGGCGGACCCGGACAGCGACGGCGACGGCTTCAAGGACAGGGTCGACAAGTGCCCGACGACCCAGGGCGTCGCGCCCGACGGCTGTCCGCTGGCCACGCCCGCGCCCGAGCCCGACAGCGACGGCGACGGCTTCCTCGACAGCCAGGACGCCTGCCCGCAGGAGCCGGGCATCGCGCCCGACGGCTGCCCGGAGAAGGACAAGGACGGCGACGGCTTCGTCGACAGCAAGGACAAGTGCCCCGAGGTCCCTGGCGTCGCGCCCGACGGCTGCCCGCCGCCCGACCGCGACAAGGATGGGATCCCCGACGCCGAGGACAAGTGCCCCGACATCCCGGAGACCAAGAATCAATACCAGGACCAGGACGGCTGCGCCGACGAGGTGCCGCGCGCGGTCACCAAGTTCACCGGCGTCATCAAGGGCATCTTCTTCGACGTCGACAAGGACTCGATCAAGAAGACGTCGCGCGCCACCCTCGACAACGCGGTCAAGGTCCTCAAGGACTTCCCGGACGTCAAGGTCGAGATCAGCGGCCACACCGACAGCTCCGGCGACCGCGACCACAACGTCGACCTGTCGAAGCGCCGCGCCGACGCGGTCAAGCAGTACCTGGTCGACAAGGGCATCGACGCCGGCCGGATCTCGACCCGCGGCGCCGGCCCCGACGAGCCGATCGCCGACAACAAGACCGCGAAGGGCAAGTCGCAGAACCGCCGTATCGAGTTCAAGCTGCAGTGAGCTGTCCCGCGGGACAGGCTCGGCCGGCGTGACCTGCAGCAGGCGAGTCACGCGGGCCCACGGCGCCGGCTCCACGAGCCGGCGTCGTCGCGAGGTGACCTGCCGCGAGTCGGCGGGTCACACTGGGGTCAGGCGGAGCGGAACGAGAATGCCTCCGAGGACATGTCGCACGAGGCATGTCTCTCGAGACATGCATGACGCCGCTACGGGCAATTATTGTTAAAAGATGTCCCGGGGGACAGGTGTCAGACGGAGGCGCTCGAGCGGCGGATCCGGGCCTCTTCTCCGGCGGCGGCGAGCACCGCCTCGGCGTCGATCGACTCGTCGCCCGGGCGCCACTCGAGGTCGGCCTCGTAGGCCTTGAGCGGCTGGTTCAGCGCGCGCAGGCGCTCGAGCGCGCGATCGAGGCGGTCGAGCGGTTCGCCGACGCCGGGGCTGCGGCGGCGGACGGTGGCGCTGGCGAGCGCGATCACCTGCAGCGGCGTGTTCGACAGGTCGCGCACGGCGAGCAGCAGACGCGCGGTGCGACGGGCGTCCGAGGCCTCGGTCTGGGCCTGCACGAGCGCGCGCTCGGTGGCCAGGCCGCGCAGGCGGTACAGCAGCAGCACGGCACCCACTGCGCCATACACGAGCATGACCAGCGGCTCGCTGGTGTCGATGCGGCCCTGCTGGGCGGGGTCGAGGCGGACGAACTGAAGCACGGGGATCAGCGCGAACGCGAAGATGCAGAGGAGGCCGGCCCAGCGCTCGGGGGCGAGGATGGCGACGGTCAGGGCGCCGAGCTTGTGGACCTGGAACGGGATCAGGTTGGGGTCCTGCAGCTGGTACGGGCCCATGATCTGCGCGGACGCGAGGATCGCGGCCTGGTTGACGATGAACAGGGTCGAGCCGAGGAAGACGCTCTGCGGCCGCCGGCGATGGACCCCCAGGACGAAGGCGGCGATGAGGAAGCCGACCGCGCTCGCGCCCAGGATCGGCCACCACGGCGCCGGTCCGATGTCGCGCCCGCGCAGGACGTCGAGCGGATAGAGGCACGCGTTGAGCAGCGCCGCGATCAACGTGCCGCGCCAGACGTGGCGGGCGTGCAACGCGGCGAAGCTCTGGGTCGTCAATGCGGCTCCAGCTCGAGCAAGCGGGCGATCGTCGGCACCGGCAGGGGCTTCTCGTACACGCGCACACCGGCGAGCTGGCGCGCCTCGGCGACCAGCGGGTGCGAGGCGGCATGACCGGTGAGGAAGACGATCCGGCCGCGGTAGTTCTGCTGGCGCAACCACTTGTAGGCATCGAGCCCGCTCGGCAGGCCGGGCCCGAGGTTGATGTCGAGGATCACCAGATCGGCGTCGAGCACCCGTTTGCGGTTGTGGACCAGCTCGTCGACGCTGCCCACCGTCAAGCACTCGCGCTCGGCCAGCAGGGCGACCACATCCACGAACAAGTCGCGCAAATCCTTGTCGTCGTCGAGGAAGACCACGCCTGGATGAGCCACGACGCCACCTTAGCACCGCTTGCGGGAGAACCGGAGGGGGCGCCTGCGGCGCGGCCGAAAAGCACGGCGGACAGGTCCGCACCCGCGGCCCGTCGCGCGGGCGCAAGACGCGGGCCGTTCACCTCAGCTCGTCGACGAACGCGGCGATCCGGTCGGCCACGGCGCGCGGCCGGTCGAGGTAGGGACAGTGGCCGAACTCGTCGGGCTCCTCGATGCGCACGTGCGCGGGGACGGCCCTGCGGAAGAACTCCAGCGAGGCGCTCGGTAGCAGCCGCTCCGACCGACCCCACAAGATCAGCGTCGGCGGCTGCAGAGCGGCCAGCTCGTCGGGCGTGAACATGTGCTCGGGCCGGAACGACTCGAGGACGTGCCGCAGCGGGCCGAGCGCGAAGCGGCGCAGGATGTCGGGCGCGAGGAGGGTGTTGTACCAGGGAGGCTCGTGATAGAGGCGGTCGAGGAGATCGCGCGCCTGGCCGAGCGAGCGGACCCGGAAGCTGCCGGTGAGCGCCGCGAAGTCCTGGGCGTCGAGCAGGGCCCCCGCCGGCGAGGCGAGCAGCAGCCCGCGCACCCGCTCGGGGTGCTCGAGCGCGTAGCGAATGGCGAACGCGCCGCCCAGCGAGTTGCCGAACAGGATCGCCGGCTCGCGCAGCCGCGCGTCGAGGAAGTGCGCCATCGCGGCGTAGGCGTCATCGACCGTGAGCCGGCCGTGGGCGCTCGAGAACCCGTGAGCGGGCGCCTCCGGGACCCAGATCTGGCCGATCCGCCGCCGCAGCAGCGCGATCACCCGCGCGAAGCTGCTGCCGCTGGCGCCGAAGCCGTGCAGGATGACGACCGGCGGCGCCTGGCCCTCGCCGCGCGCCTCGTAGTAGTGCAGCCGCCCCTGCGGCGTGGCGTGGTACTGGCTGGCGATCCCGAGCGAGTGGAGGCGCCGCCGGATCATGCGCTCGGCGAGGGGCAAGACGAACATGGGCGTGAGCTCCGTGAGGACAGGTCAGATGGGACAGGTCGAAGAGGGCAGGTCCGAAGGGGCAGGTCCGACAGAGCAGGTCCGAAGGGACAGATCGGTCCGACGCTCGGAGCGCGCGGGGCGGTCGCCCGCAGAGCGCGACCGCGAGGAAGTCGCCGCGGCGCGGGGCGAATCAACCGGCGCGAGGCTGCGAGTCGATCGATTGCGTCGCGCCGCTGAGCACGACGGGATGACGGAGCGCGGCGCAGGCGGGCATGCGTCGCCTCGTCGCCGGGGCGAGGCTGCTCGAAGCGAGGCGCGCAGCGAGCGCCCGGAGCGGCACGCGAAGAGCCGAGGCCGCGGCCGGGTCAGTAGGTGGGGCACGTCCAGGCCTTGGGCGGGCAGTCGGTGCAGCCGAGCCTGCAGGCGCCGCCGCAGCGGCTGACGACCTCGAGCGAGTCGCGGCGGACGTAGTGGTACGGGCCGTCGACGGCGGACTCGCAGTCGACGCCGATCAGGTCGCCGCAGGCGCGCTCATAGCGGCAGCGCTCGCCGAACTTCTCTTTGATCTGCGCGGCCAGCTCGGGCGAGACCTCGGTCTGCGCCGGGTCGCCGCGCGGCGGCTCCTCGGCCCCCGCGGGCGCGGCGAAGCCGGCGCTGTCGCTGTCGGCCGGCACAGGCTCGGTCGAGGGGACGGGCTTGCCGGCGGGCGGGTTGCTGGTGCCCGTCGCGCCGCTGCAGGCGAGGACGAGGGCCGGAGCGACGACGAAGAGCAGGCGGCGCATGACGGCGCCCAGCCTACTCGCTCGCCGACGGCGGCGGAAGCGTGGCGGCGATGCGGTCGATCGCCTGCGCGAGCTCGACGTCGAGGTTCGACAGGCCGCCGGCGTCGTGCGTGCTGAGGGTGACGTCGACGCGGTTCCAGACGTTGAACCACTCCGGATGGTGGTTCATCCGCTCGGCCACCAGAGCGACCTGAGCCATGAAGCCGAACGCGGCGCCGAAGTCGGCGAAGCGGAGGCTGCGGAAGATGGCGTCACGCCCCTCGACCTCGCGCCACCCGGGCAGAGCGGCGAGAGCGGCGGCACGGGCTTCGGGCGACAGACGGGCAGGCATGGTGGCTCAGAAGAAGTCTGGATCGTCCGGCGACATGGCCGGCATGATCTTCGGGTCGGATTCTTCGATCGAGAAGCCGGGCTGCGGCTGCGGCTTCGAGGGCGGCCGCGGCGGCTGCGGCTGCTGCGGCTGCGGCTGCGACTGAACGCGCAGCGGCGGCGGCGGCGGCTTGGCGACGTGCCGCGGCGAGGGGTCGACCAGCTCGGGCTCGGCCTCGCCGTCCTCCGACTCGGGCTCGTGCGTCCGCGGCGGCTGGGCCTGGGCCTGCTTCTCCTGCTCCTGCTGCTCGGCCAGGGCCATGAAGCTGGCCAGCAGCGACGACTGCGAGACCGGTTGCTTGCGCGGCTCGGCCCGGTTCTCGGGTGGCGCGGCGACTGCGTTGCGCAGCGGAGTGGCCTCGGACGGGCCGCCGCCGAAGCCGCTGAGGTTGACGCGCGGGGGCGGCGGCGCCTCGGCCTCGGCCATCGCGTCGAGGTCGAGCATGGCGATGTTGGAGGTGCGCGGCACGAGGTCGGCGAGCTCGCGCAGCTGCGGCACCTGGGCCGACCACAGCTCCTCCCAGGCGATGCCGAGGAAGGGCTTGGCCGTCTGCCCGCGCTGGTACGCCTCGGCGAGCAGCGCCAGCGCGTCGCCCAGCTTGGCTGGCATGTCGCGGGTGATCTGCAGCAGCGCCGAGGAGATCATCACGCCGCTCATGAGGTTGCCGAGCTGACCGACGTAGTACGACTGGACCGCGAGCTCGCCGAGCGGGCTGCCGTCGTACTCGGTCAACACGTGGATGATCGGGTGCGTCATGCGGACCCGCAGCGCCAGGTAGGCCGCCGGGTCGCGGAAGTCGAAGCCGGCCGGAGGGCCGATGAGCCGCTGCTGCTTGTGCGCCCGCAGGTAGCGGGCGACCTCGCGGCCGAGAGTGCCGTCGCCGTACGCGTGCAGGCGGTCGAGCGACTCCGGCTGCGGCAGGTAACGGCTGTCGTAGAGCGGCCGGACGCCGTCCTGATCGAGGAGACGGGCGACGTCGAGGCCGAGGCTGCGGATATCGAGCCGGCCGAACAAGTCGCCGAGCTCGAGGTTGGCGTCGGCCCGCACCGCATCTTCCGCGACGCCGAGGAAGGCGCTCGCCAGCTTGAGCTTCTTGAAGGGGTCGAACATCCTGGGCGTGTCTCGAGAGAGGACGCGGCGCTCACGCGCCTGCTGCCATGGTACCCCACAAGCCGCGGCCATGGGAACCGCCGAGGCCCGTCGCGGCGCCGCGGAAGCCCGAGAATTTCGCCTCGCATGGCCGATCTCGCGGCGCCGGACGGTGTTTCGGCGGACCAGACCCCACCCCCGGGGCTGCGGCGACGCCGCAGCGGGGCGGAGATCAGGATGCGATCACGGGGAGCCCGTGGGGGCGCCGGGGCCGCCGCGGGGACTCCGCCGGGGCCCGACCGAGCTGCCCACATGCAGCCATGGTGTCGTCGCCCCGCGTGGCCCGGATCGAGGTGTTGAGCCGCATGCCCTGCAGGTGGGCCTTGAACGCCGCGACCTGCTCCGGCTCGGGCCGGCGGAATTCGCTGCCCGGATGGGGATTCCACGGGATCAGGTTGAGCTTGCAGGGCAGGCCGCGGACCCATTCGGCCAGCCGCTCGGCGTCGGCCAGGCTGTCGTTGACGCCGGCCAGGAGCACGTACTCGAGGGTGACGCGGGCCCGCCGGGCCAGCGGCAGCTCGCGCAGCGCCGCGAACAGCACCGCCAGCGGGTACTTGCGGTTGACCGGCATGATCGCGTCGCGGACCTCGTCGGTGGTCGCGTTGATGCTGACCGCCAGCTGCGCCGGGCTCTCGGCGACCAGCCGGCGGATCTGCGGCACCAGCCCCGAGGTCGAGACCGTGACCCGCCGCTGCGACAGGCCGAGCCCCTGGTCGTCGACCATGACGGCGATCGCCGGCAGCACCTGGTCGAGGTTGTGCAGCGGCTCGCCCATGCCCATGAACACGACGTTGGAGATCCACACGTCGGGGAAGCGCCGGCGGGCGATCACCAGCTGGTCGACGATCTCGGCCGCGCTGAGGTTGCGCGCCAGGCCCATGGTCGCGGTCAGGCAGAACTGACAGTTCATCGCGCAGCCGACCTGGCTCGACACGCACAAGGTGGCCCGCTCGGGCCCAGGGATCAGCACCGATTCGACGGCGGCGCCGTCGTCTGTCTCGAAGACCAGCTTGCTGGTGCCGTCGGCGGCCTGCTTGACGCTCTCGAGGCGGAGCGCGTCGAGCCGCGTGGTCGCGGCGAAGCTGTCGCGCACGGCCCGGTCGAGCTCGGGCATCACCGCGAAGTCGGACCGCAGCTTGCGGTAGAGCGCGGCCCACAGCGCGTCGGCCTGGCCCGGACGCAGCCCCTGCTCGGCGGCCCACGCCAGCAGCTGCGGCCGGGGCACGCCCTTCAGGAGGAGCCGTCCGTCGTGGTCGCGGGGGAGCACCGGTCGGGGATAGCACAGCCGCGCCGGCTCAGGCGACCAGCTGGCCTTTGAGCCAGGTTGCGATCGCCCGCCACAGCGGCTCGCTGGCGGGATCGGTGACCGGGGCCATGTGGCCGGGGGCGCCGACGCCGGCGAGCTCGGGCAGGCCGCGGCCGTCCTGGTCGGTGGCGCCGCCGGCCGCGAGGCGCCAGGTGGTGCGGCGCGGCAAAGGCGACCACAGGCGCTCTGCAGTTCGCGGCGAGGCGACGCGATCGCCCTCGCTGATCACCAGCAGCACCGGCAGGTCGACGCCGGCGAGGCCGGCCCGGTAGTCGTGGCCGCCGCGGGCCCGCCAGCCGTCCTCGGCGATGCAGCGGCGGAGGTCGTCGAAGCAGGAGTAGGCCTCGTCGGCGCTGCCGACGCCGAACCCGCGCGCGGGCACGCGGCCGAGCACGCCGGTGAAGCGGGTGCCCACGGCCATGACCAGCCGCTTGAGCGCCCACACGAGCCGGCGATCTTCGGTGCCGGGCAGCCAGAAGTCGCCGCACAGGGCCACGTGGGCGGCCGGGGCGGTTTCGCGCGCGGCGGCGGTGGTGCACCAGGCGGCGGTGGTGTGGCCGAACAGAGAGTGGCCGAGGGTGGCCAGCGGGAGATCGGGAGCGAGGCGGCGGGCCAGGTCGAGGTAGACCGCGGTGTCCTCCACCAATTGATCGTAGGACCAGTCGCCGCCGCGGAGGGGGTCGGGGCCGCTTTTGCCGTGGCCCCGCAGATCCGGCAGCAGCACGCGCAGGCCGGCGTCGCACAGGGTGCGGGCCAGGCACGGGCGATCGCGGCGGAGGAAGGTGCGGCGGTCGACCATGATCGCGTGACCGGCGACGACGACGCCCCACGCAGCGCCCGCGGGCTGGAGGTCGAGGACGGAGAGGCGCCAGCCGTCGGCGGCGCGGACCCGGTGCTCGGCGATCACGCGACCTCCGAGGTCGGCGCCCGTGCTGACCCGAGAGACAGGTGACAGGGAGACCTTCGCGCCGCGCCAGCCGGGCTTGCCGGACGCAGGATCGACGCGGTCACGCGGCGGCGGCTCCGGCCCGGCGAGCCCAGAAGAGGATCAGCGAGCCGCGCCGCTCGCAGTCGAAGTCGATAAGGCCGTGCGCGCTCAGCATGCCGCGCAGCTGGTCGACCTCGAACACGTGGAACTGGCCGACGCGCGAGACGACCGCCTCGAGCTGGCGCCGCAGGCCGCTCGTGTGGGCGAAGGTGCTGGCGACGAAGGCCCCGCCCGGGCGGACCACCCGCGCGACCTCGGCGACTGCGCCCTGCGGGTCGGGCCATACGTGGAAGGCCGCGCCCGCGTGCACGCCGGCGAGGCTGGCTGTCTTGAAGGGCAGGCGGCCGACGTCGCCGCGGACGAGCCGCATCAGGCCGCGGTTGTCGGCGGCCGCGCGCGCCAGCATCGCCAGCGACCAGTCGACCCCGAACACCCGCGCGAACCGGCCCGACTCGGCCAGCTTGCGCCCGGTGAAGCCCGGGCCGCAGCTGAGGTCGACCACCGCGCCGCCCTCCGCCGAGGCCAGCGCCGCCAGCACCGCCTCGAACTCGGCCCGGTAGTCGGGCAGGCCGTTGCTGGCCACGGTGACGAAGAAGGGCCGCCACAGCCGCTCGTACACGCGGGCCAGCGTCCGGCTGTGCATCAGCCGCGGGCCGAGGCCCTCGCCCGCGGCGCCGAGGCCGGGCAGGAAGTCGAGGTAGCCGCGGTCGCCCGGGTAGCGCCGGTCGCACGCGCGACAGGCCGCGCCGACGCCCTCGACGGCGAGCGGGCCGCGGCAGGCCGGGCAGCACAGTTCGGAAGGCAAGGACATGTCGTAAAGGCCAGGTCTTGAGGGGCAGGTGCGAGAGGACAGGTCTGAAAGGACAGCTCAGGGCGCGGCCGGAGCGGCGTCCGGGGCGGCGGTGTAGCCGAGCTTGGTGATCGTGTCGGCGATCGCGGCGGCCGGGGCGCGGGCCGGGTCGTGGCGGACCTCGGCGGTGCCGGCGGCGTGGTCGGCGGTGCAGGCCTCGACGCCGTCGAGCTTGCGCACCGCGGCGCAGATGCCCTCCTCGCACGAGTGGCAGACCATGCCGCCGACGACGAAGCGGGTGTTGCGGACCTCCGGCGGGCTGGCGCAGGCGGCGGCGAAGGCGAGGACGAGAGCGGCGATCCGGCCCATGAGGAGGCGAGTAAAGCGCAAAACAGCGGCCCGCGCGAGCCGGACGACTGTCTGTCGCAGGCGAGCAGCCGGAGGTCCGTGAGCACCCGCCGACCGACCAGTCGGCGGGCCGAGTCGATGGGCGAGCGCCACGATCCTCCGCGAGCCGGACTCGTCGGTGAGGGTGCACGCCGACCCGCCGAGGTCGGCTCCGGGACGCGCTCGCTGTCCCGGCGCCGCAAGGCCCGTCAGCAGGTCCCGGTTGCCAGTGAACCGCCGGCGCGGGCGCGGCGGCGGTTCGTCGACACGCCCCCCGCAGGATCGGTCGCGAGCGAACAGCCGGCGCAGGCCCGGTTCGTCAGCGGCTCCGCAGGGCTTCAAAAATCGACGGGGCGACCCGCCGGCGAGTCCCTGTCGCGAGCGAACCGCCAGCGCGGCGCGGTGGCGGTTCGTCGGCGGCCTCGCGGGGCCTTCTCGATGTTTTTTTAAAGAATCAGTTGGGGGCGACCACCGTGAGGGTGATCGTCGTGCCGAACGGGACCTTGGCGCCAGCGGCGGGGTCTTGCTTGAGCACGTAGTTCTCGCCGTGCTCCTCGTGCTCGACGCGCTTCACGTCGCCGACGTCGAGGCCCGAGTCCTTGAGCACCGTCTTGGCCTTGTTGAGGTACTTGCCGGTGACGGCGGGCACCTCGAGGAGCGGCAGGGCGGCGATCGTCAGCTCGACGCTGGTGCCCGGCTGGACCTTGACGCCGGCGGCGGGCTTCTGGCTCAGGATCGTGCCCGGGGTCTTGCTCGAGTCCTTCGGGATCTCGGTGAACTCGACGCCCAGGCCCGCGAGCGTGGACTTGGCCTCGGCGATCGGCTTGCCGACCAGGTTGGGGACCTTGGCCTCGCGGGCGCGGGCGACGATGACCCGGATCTCGCGGGTGCTGGTGAGCATCGTGCCGGCGGTCGGGTTCTGCTCGAGGATCTCGCCGGGCGTCTTGTCCGGCGCCTCGCGGTCGCCGTCCTGGATGATGATGATGCTCTGCGACACCGCGATCTTGCGGGCGTCCTTGATCGTCGTTCCGACGAACTCCGGCGCCGGAATCGCCGCCTCGGCCTGCGGCGCCGGCTGGGCCGGAGCCTGCGGGGTCGGCTGCGTCGGCGCGGCCTGCACCGGCGCCGGCGCCACGGCCACCGGGGCCGCGCCCTGGTGCTGTTGCTGCTGCATCCGCTGGATCTGCGGCCCCAGCAGCACCTGGACCAGAACGGCCGTAATCAGCGAGATCAGGAACATCTTGACGGTGTCGTTCATGGGCGTCCGGGCGGGCGTAGGGCTCCCACGAAGCATACCCCGGGCGGCGGTCTGGCCGCAAAGACTTACCGGGCCGGGCGGGCCGTGCAGCGCCACGAACTGGCCTTCGGGCAGAAGCGGCGGAGGAGCCTGCGCAGGTCCCGAGCCTCGGCAGCGGGCGCGGCGGCGGTTCGCTGAGGCGGACGGGTCCCGCCGCGCGAGAAAAGGCGCGCGGGCGTGCGGGCGGGTGTATGATCGCAGGCCCGATGGTCGATTCACGTACGCTCCCCGAGGACCGCTCCGAGGCCGGCTTCGGCGACTACAAGCCCGCGCTCGGCCCGGCGCAGGCGCTCGCCGAGGCCAACCGTTGCCTCTACTGCGCCGACGCGCCGTGCGTGCAGAAGTGCCCGACCGGCATCGATATCCCGGAGTTCATCCGCAAGATCTCCACCGGCAACCTCAAGGGTTCCGCGCGCACCATCCTCGACGCCAACATCTTCGGCATGAGCTGCGCCCGCGTGTGCCCGGTCGAGGTCCTGTGCGTCGGCGGCTGCGTGTACAACGAGATGGACGCGCCGCCGATCGCCATCGGCAGGCTGCAGCGCTACGCCACCGACGCGGCGCTGGCCGCGGACTGGCGCTACTTCGAGGCCGGGCCCGACAGCGGCCGCTCGGTCGGCCTGATCGGCGGCGGTCCGGCCTCGCTGGCCGCCGCGCACGAGCTGCGCCGCCGCGGCCACGCCTGCACGATCTACGACGCGGGCAAGTGGCTCGGCGGGCTCAACACCACCGGCGTCGCGCCTTACAAGCTGCGCGCCGACGACGCTCTGGCCGAGGTCGCTTACGTGCTCGGCATCGGCGGGATCGCCGTCGAGTCCGGCGTCCAGGTCGGCCGCGACGTCACGTGGGACGCGCTGCTGGCCCGCCACGACGCGCTGTTCATCGGCGTAGGTCTCGGGGCCGACCGCACGCTCGACATCCCCGGCAAGGAGCTCGGGGGCATCGACGGGGCGGTCGCGTTCATCGAGAAGTTCAAGCTGGGCCGCGTCGACCTCGCCGGCGTCCAGCGGGCGATCGTGGTCGGCGGCGGCAACACTGCGGTCGACGCGGTGCGCGAGCTGGTCGGCCTCGGCGTGCCCGAGGTGACGATGCTGTACCGCGGCGACGAGGCGGCGATGAGCGGCTACGAACACGAGTGGAAGGCCGCGAAGATCGAGGGTGTGCGGTCGTTGTGGCACACCCAGCCGACGGCCTACGTCGGCCGCGACGGGCGGGTCGCCGGGCTGCGCTGCGTCAAGCTCGGGGCCGACAAGCGGCCGCTGCCGGGCGAGGGGTTCGAGGTGCCGGCGGAGCTGGTGCTGCTGGCGATCGGGCAGGCGCGGCTGGGCGAGCTGGTCGCGGGGCTCGGCGGGGTGCAGCTCGAGGGCGGGCGATTGCTCGTCGACGCCGACGGGGCCACGGGCAACCCGCGGGTGTTCGCCGGAGGCGACTGCGCCAACGGCGGCAAGGAGGTCGTCAACGCGGTCGCCGAGGGCAAGCGGGCGGCGCTGGCGATCGATCGGGCGCTCACGACGGGCGCGAGCAAGTAAAGGATCCACACCACATGGCCTTCGGGACATCTGTCGACCTGACCTCGAACACCGGCGGGATCGTCACGCCCAACCCGTTCTGGCTCGCCTCGGCGCCGCCCGCCAACTCGGGCGCGCAGATCATGCGAGCGTTCGACGCCGGCTGGGGCGGGGCGGTGTGGAAGACCCTCGGCACGCCGATCCAGAACGTGTCGTCGCGGTTCGGCGCGCTCCACTTCAAGGGCACCCGCGCGATCGGCTTCAACAACATCGAGCTCATCACCGACCGCCCGCTCGAGGTCAACTTCCGCGAGATCGCCGAGGTCAAGAAGCGCTACCCCAAGCACGGCGTGATCGTGTCGCTGATGGTCGAGACGCGCGACGAGTGGCGCGACATGATCAAGCGGGCCATCGACGCCGGCGCCGACGGGCTCGAGCTCAACTTCGGCTGCCCGCACGGGATGTGCGAGCGCGGCATGGGCTCGGCGGTCGGCCAGGAGCCGGCGCTCAACGAGAAGATCACGAGCTGGGCCGTCGAGTTCTCGACGGTGCCGGTGCTGGTCAAGCTGACGCCCAACGTCGACGAGATCAACCCGCACGGCCTGGCCGCCAAGCGCGGCGGGGCCCACGGGGTCTCGCTCATCAACACGATTAAAAGCCTCATCGGCATCGACATCGACCGCTTCGTGCCCGAGCCGCGCGTCAGCGGCCTGTCGACCAACGGCGGCTACTGCGGCGCCGCGGTCAAGCCGATCGCCATGCACATGATCGGCTCCCTCGCCCGCGACCCCGACTTCGGCCTGCCGATCAGCGGCATCGGCGGGGTCGCCAATTGGCGCGACGCGGTCGAGTTCATCCTGCTCGGCTGCTCGTCGGTCCAGGTGTGCACCGAGGTGATGCTCCGCGGCTACCGCGTCGTCGGCGACATGATCGAGGGCCTCACCGAGTACATGCGCTCGCACGGCTTCTCGACGATCGAGGAGATGCGCGGCAAGGCGGTGCCGCAGTTCTCCGAGTGGGGCGAGCTCGACCTCAACTACGAGACGGTGGCCAAGATCGACCCCGGCAAGTGCATCGGCTGCCACGCCTGCGTGGTCGCCTGCCACGACGGCGCCCACCAGTGCATCCACCCGGCGCCCAAAGAGGCCGGCACCCGCGTGCCCGTGGTCGACGAGTCGGAGTGCGTCGGCTGCAACCTGTGCCAGATCGTCTGCCCGGTGCCCGACTGCATCACGATGGCCGCGGTCGACAACGGCTTCAAGCCGGCGACCTGGAACGAGTTCGTGTCCGAGGGCAAGCCGCTGCGCCCGAAAAAGGGCGCGCACTGAGTTTTTAATAGGAGGAGGACATGTCCCTGTCGACATGTCCCGGATGACAGGTTTCGAGGGGCATGCCCGACAGGACATGCCCCTCGGTGCATCACCAGGGAGCCAGCTCGAGCTGGCTGGTCATGTCGACCGGCTTCTTGTACGGGCCCTTGGTGGCGATCGGGTTGCCGTCGCGGCCGATCAGCTCCATCGTCAGGGTGTGGCTGGCCCGGTCGGCGGTGATCCGGGCGAAGTTGTCGTCGTTGCAAAAATTCCAGGCGCGGTAGTCCATCGTCACGCCGGGGCGAATTTCAAAGGTGTCGGGGGTCCGCGGGTCGCGGGAGTCGTGGACGAACTCGGCGGGGTCGCCGTCGGCGAACGGGAACGGCCAGTAGAACGCGGACGAGACCAGCGAGTAGGCGCGCAGGTCTTCGCTGCCGCCGCCCTGGAAGTCGAGCCGGGCGACGGAGGCGCTGTGGACGTCGCCCGACAGAAACACGACGTTCTGGATCTTGCTGTCGACGATGGTCTGCAACAAAGCCCGCCGGGTCTGCGGGAAGGCCGGCCAGGCGTCGGTCTTCTCGAGGTGGGCGACGCTGGCGCCGTGGATGGCGAACACGGGGTTGGGCGCGAACACGCTGGCGCTGATGATGAACTTGGGCACGTTGCCGCGGTCGGCCTGCTGGTCGCGCAACCACTCGCACAACACGTCGAGCTGGCTCGGCTCGTCGGGGTCGAGCGAGGGCCGGCCGAGCATGTGGTTGTCGTCGACGGTGTCGGGGACATCGTCCATGTAGCGCTGCGTACGGCAGTCGAGGGCGAAGAACGGGTAGCCGCTGCTGACGAAGCTGTAGTAGAGCCGCTTGCCGTAGTTGCGCGGCGAGTGGCTCCACTGATAGCTCATGTAGGCGCCGATCGCGAGGTTGAACAGGATCTTCTTGCCCGGCTTGTGAAGGCGGTCCTGCGCCCAGTTGTCCTCGATCTCGTGGTCGTCGAGGCACATGTACGTAGGGACATGTCGCAAGAGCCTGCGCATGTTGAACGAGCCGAACGCCTGCTGGTAACGGTCGGTGAACTCGGCGTGGGTGTCGGCGAGCCCGACCGGGACCGCGCGGTGGAAGGTGTCGGCGTAGATCTGGTCGCCGCACATGACCACGAGGCTGGGCCGGGCGCCGAGCCTCTCGGACGACAGCTCGGTGAACATGGGGCCGAAGATCCGGTCGGACTCCTTGATCTTCCACATCAGGCCCGGGTACCGGCACGAGCCGAGCATGAAGGCGAAGGCCGGCGCGGCGGTGCTGCGCGGGCTGCAGGTGCGGAACACTGCCTCGCAGGCCACGTCCGGCAGGCGCTCGATCTGCGCCGCCCACACCTGCGGGTTCGGCAAGGTCGCGGCGAGCTCCTGATCGCTGGCGCGCAGCTCGTTGTCCTCGGCGTCGTCGAGCGCGAGCGAGGCGAGGCGCACGTGGTAGGTGGTGTCGGGCTCGAGCGCGAAGACAGGAGTGGTGCCGCCGAGCCCGGCCTCGAAGCCGAGGATGAAGGTGCCGGTGCGATCGAACTCGCGATTGAGGCGGAAGTAGAACACCGGCCGCACCGGCGCCGGGATCACGTGCTCGCCCTTCTGCATGACGACGAGGACGCCGACGGTGCGCCGGTCCTCGTCGGCGACGACCTTGCGCGGGTCGTCGAGCGCGGCCGCCTGCATCCACAGGCGACAGGAACGGTCAGTCGTGTGGCCGATGATCGGGCCGAGGCCCGGCGGACGAAGCGTGCTCATACGCCCACCAGCGTAGTGCGGAACGCGAGATCGTTGCAAACCCGTGACGCGGGCGTGAAGTCGACGCAGTCGCGCGCATTCGCCCGAGTCAGGCGCGCTCGCGTGCGGCGCCGGCGGAAAAAGTTGCCGCTACAAGCCGCGCACCCGCTCGGTGCTCGCTGCGCCTGACGGATATGTCCTCGGGGACATGTCGCTCGCCGCGAAGGGGCGCAAGTGATCGATCCGTCGCGAAAGAGGACACGCCGCAAGGACGCGAGATGGCGTCGGGTCGGCGGCCAGCCGGCGCGACGTGGGGCAGGAGGTTCGTCGCGGAAGAGGACACGCCGTAAGGTCGCGAGATGGCGTCGGGTCGGCGGCCAGCCGGCGCGACGCGGGGCAGGAGGTCGTCGCGGAAGAGGACACGCCGTAAGGTCGCGAGATGGCGTCGGGTCGGCGGCCAGCTGGCGCGACGCGGGGCAGGAGGTCGTCGCGGAAGAGGACACGCCGTAAGGTCGCGAGATGGCGTCTGGTCGGCGGCCAGTCCTGGCCGCCGACCAGGCGCCACGGGGCCTGCTCGAGAGCACATCCGGCATCGGAGCCCGAGGCGGCGGGTCGGCCTCTCACGGCTGCAGCCTTCCCCGGACCCCCCGCGAGGCGCAGTCGGCAATTCGCGAAACCAGACACTCGAGATCCCCAAGATGCAGCGAAGATCAGCCCGGCGGCTCGATCTCTTCGCATTTCTCCTGGATCACCCCTGCCAGCGCGTCACCCACCACCATCGCGTAGTCGCTGGGGTCGCCGTCGATGTTGCCGGTGAAGGGCGGCGCCGAGAACGACTCGAGGAACGTCTTCAGCGTCGAGTCGCCGGGGTTGTCGTAGCAGAACGACGGCACCAGGCCCGAGGCGAGGATGCAGTTGATCCCGCCGCACTCTTGCTTCGCCGCGACCAGCTTGTCGACCCATTGACTGACCGGCTCCGGCGACTTGTCGGGCTCGTCGGTGAGGACGAACACCACCAGCACTGCGCCGGCGTCGCGGATGAAGCCTGCGTTGGTCGGCGCCGTGGCCGGGTCGGCGGCCCAGCCGGCGGCGGCCGCCGGCATCTCGAACGAGCAGCCGGTCTCGCCGGCGGCGGTGGCTGCGGCCGTGAACCACGCCTTGAGCGCGGCCGGGTCGTCGTCGGTGTTCAGCGAGAAGTAGTGCTGACCTTGCCATTCGAACAGGCGGCCCTGCCCGCCGTTTTCGCTCGTGGTCGCCGGCGGCGCCACGTAGTGCTGGAGGATCTGCTGCTCGCTCGACTGGCTGACGCAGTTGACCGTGCTCTCCGAGCAGCTGCCGTCGTAGAAAGACGTCGTCGTCATGCCGACGTGCAGGTCGGTGCCGGGCGGGAGGGCGGCGATGATCGCGTCGACGAAGTCGGGAAAGACCGCGCTCAGGTCCTCCTGGTGCTTGCCCATCGACGCCGAGTTGTCGATCACGAACAGGAGGTCGACCGCGGTGCAGCCCTTGGCGGCGTCGGTGTCGGCTGTCGGGTCGCTCGGGAAGTCGGGCTGGCCGAGGTCGAGCTTGATCCCGCTGCTGTCGTTGCCGGTGCTGGTGGTGGGGGCGGGGCCGGTCGACGTGGTCGGGCCGCCGGTCTCGGTGGCGGTGGCGGTGCCCGGGTCGGTGGTGCCCGCGGTGTCGTCGGTGGTGCCGGCGGTGAGCGGCGGCAGCGTCGTGGGGGCGGTGGTCGGCGTGCCGGCGGTGGCGGTGGCGGTGGTTCCGGCGTCGTCGCCGCAAGCGGTGAGGGTGACCGCGAGCGCGGCGAGGACGCGGGCGCAGGCGCCGGAGATCGAACAAACGGTTCGCATACGGGTAATAGCCTCCCGTGTTCGCCTATACAGCCGAGCTCGTTCGCCGGCAAGGGTTCTCGGCGGCGCCGTGCTCCCGACTTGGGGGAAGGCGGCTACAATGCGCGGAAGATGCGGTGGTTCATCGGCGACCTGCAAGGTTGCGCCCGGGAGTTCGAGGACCTGTTGCGGAAGATCGGCTTCGACCCGCAGGCGGACGAGCTGTGGTGTCTCGGCGACCTGGTGAATCGCGGGCCCGACTCGCTGGCGGCGCTCCGCTTGTGGCGGGACGTCGGCGGCCGCGGCGTGGTCGGCAACCATGACGTCTACGCGCTGCTGATCGCCGCCGGGCGATGGCCGCGCAAGCACGACACTCTCGGACCGCTGCTCGCCGCGCCCGAGGGGCCGGAGCTGCTCGCCCGCCTGCGCGCGATGCCGGCCCTGCAATTCCTGCCCGCGGGGCCAGGTTCGAAGGGGCCGGACGTGTGGGCGGTCCACGCCGGGTTCCATCCGCGCTGGAACGACCTGCACGGGCTGGCCACGCGGGTCAACGGGGCGCCGCACGACGACGCGTGGCTGGAGTCGCCGGAGCTGTCGTTCATGACGCGCGTGCGCTGCTGCACCGCGTCGGGCGAGCGCAGCAAGTTCGACCGCAAGGCCGAGGACTGCCCGCCGCCGTATCGCCCGTGGGACGAGTTCTACCGCGGCGAGCCGATGGTGATCCACGGCCACTGGGCGTGGCGCGGCCACTACCGCGGGCCGAAGACGATGGGCCTCGACTCGGGCTGCGTGTACGGCGGGTCGCTGACGGCGTGGTGCCAGGACGAGGACCGCGTCGAGCAGGTGCCGTCCCGCGGGGGGTGACGGCGGGCTGTCTTTCGGGACAGGCGGCTCGAGTGCGCGAGCTCCGGGCCGATCGCCTGGCCGCCTCCGATGGCTGGCGCATCGGCCATGTCTTTCAGGGCATGTTCTTGGGGACAGCTCTTACTGCCCGGCACGGACAAGGAGATGATCGAGGTCCGCCAGGTGCAGGAGCTCGCCGACTCTCCGGCGGTCGCGGCGAGGTGCCCGAGCCGCAAGGGGTCGAGGGCTCGCCCTGAGGCGCATGAGACATGTCCTCGAGGACATGTTTATTGAGCGTCCTGCTGGCTGGCGGTCCGCCAGGCCCGGGCGAAGCCGCCGGACAGGACGAAGCGCGGGAAGGTGACGAACTGCTCGGCGACCAGGCGCGCGATCATGTCGCCGCGCGAGCGGAACGGGACCGGGGCGTGCTGCTCGCGGCGATGGCCGCGGCCCTGGGCGGCGAGGGCGAGGAGGGTGAGCACGAGGCCGACGCCGGCGAGGCCGAAGCGGCCGCCGGCGAGGGCGAGGACGAACAGGGGCAGGCCGAGGACGAACAGCGGGACGGTCACGGCGTGCAGGGCGAGGTTGGCGCGGTCGGCGTGGTTCAGCGAGTAGTGCTCGAACTGCCAGGCGAGGAGGTCGGGGCGCATGCGGAGGGTGTACCGCGGGGGCCGGCGGGCGGCTTGAACGGACTGGCTACGATCGACCGGAGGCCCGCAGGCAGATGGAGGCCGACGCCGGTGGCGCTGCTGCACGCTGCGAAGCCGTCGACCTGGCGATCCGCCGGCTGCGAGCGGCATCGGTCACGAAAGGACACGCCCTGCGCGAGAGAGTCCGTCGACCTGGCGATCTGCCGGCCGCGAGCGACACCGGTCGCGAAAGTGGCACGCGGAAGCGCAGGCGAGGCACGCCCGGCCTGCGCCGGCTCAGGGCGGGCGCGGGAGGTTGCGCTGCAGCTCGGAGGCGGTCATGCCGAACATGCGGCGGAAGGTCCGGCTCATGTGGGCGGCGTCGGCGAAGCCGGCCGAGTGGGCGGCGCGGGCCAGGGGCTCGCCGGTGGCCATGGCGACGACGGCTCGCTGCAGCTTCTGCCATAGCAGGTAAGGGCGCAACGGGATGCCGACCGAGTCGCGGAAGGCGTGGACGAGCCGGCCCTCGGACAGGCCAGCGAGGGCGGCGAGGCCCGGCAAGGAGGTGTCGGCCTCGGGCTCGGCGCTGCGGAGGGCGCGGAGCAGCTTGCGCACGCGCGGGTGGATGACTCTCGGGACAGCTGTCTCGAAGGACAGGCGCTCGGCGGCGGCGTGGCCCCACGCGTGCAGGGCCTCGGGCCCGGCGTCGGCGGGCAGGTCGGCGAGCAAGGCGTCGCGCTCGGGCGCATCGATGGCGCGGACGGGCGCGTCGAGGCCGGCGCGCAGGCGCTCGCCAGCGTCGCTCTCGGGGTCGAAGAAGACGAGGACGATGTCGACGCCGCGGGCGTCGAGGGCGTGCTCGTGGTCCGGCGCGGTGACGATGCCCGCGGCGCGCACAGTGGCGTCGCCGGCAGTGACTGCGAGCGTGCCGACCCGCGCGAGCACGAGGTGCATGGCGTGGTGGGCGTGGGCCTCGCTGCGCGCGCCCGGGCCGGCGGTGACGAGCACCGGGGGCCACACGCCGGCAGAGGTGACGAGGGGCAGCTGCATGCGAAGCTCAGGCGGAGATGCAAAAATCGCGGCATGGGCGGACCGTCATGGGACCATCGCGTAGACGCGCCGAACGTATCCATAGCACCCTTCGCCCGCGCCGCGGCATCCGTGCTCGATCGTCACCCGGACCGGGGCGAGGTTGCGGTAGGGTCGAAGCGATGGCCTTCGTCGACGCGGCCGCGGGGGAGATCCGCCTCAAGATCGTGTACCACGGGGCGACGTTCGCCGGGCGGACGACGAATCTACAGTACATCTACAACAGGACGCGGCCGGAGAACAAAACGAGGATGGTCAGCCTCGCGACCGAGACGTCGAGGAGCCTCGAGTGCTTCGTCCTGGCGAAGTCGCTGCGGTCGCCGGGTGGGCTGGGAGTGCGGCTGCACCTGGTGTGCTCGCCAGGTTGCCTGCACATCGAGGGTGCGAAGGAGCAGGTGCTGGCGGAGGTCGACGGGGTGGTCCTCGTGGTCGACTCGCACCCGTACGTCGCGGACGCGAACACCTACGCGCTGCAGCAGCTCGAGCGCTGCATCGCCGCCCAGGGGCGGCGGCTGGAAGACCTGCCGCTGACGCTTCAGCTCAACAAGCGCGACCTGCCGGGAGCGCGTGCCGTGGCCGAGCTCGAGGCCGAGTGCAACCCGTACGGCCGGCCGGCCTTCGCCGCGGTCGCCTGCACCGGGGTGGGGGTGTTCGAGACGATCGAGAGCATCGCCCTGCAGACGCTCGCCGCGACGGGGCGGTGAGTCGGGGCCGCTCGTGCATGTCCCCGGGGACAGGTCACGCCGGCGGGCCGTCGGCGATGGTGGCGGTGCGGGCGGCGGTGTCGATGGTGACGACGGTGAAGCGGCCGGCCGAGCAGGTGCCGGTGTTGATGACTGTCCCTTCGGACAGGTGATGGGCGTGGGCGACGTGGGTGTGGCCCATGACGACGAAGTCGGCGCCGCGCTCGCGCATGAGGGCGGCCGCGGCGGCGGCGTAGGGGCCGGCGGCGTGGCCGAAGCGGCGGTGCTTGATCGCTACGTCCTTCTTCTCGAAGTAGTGGGCCACGGGGCCGAGGCCGGCGCGGCGCAGGCGGCCGGTGAACCAGGTGGCGGCGCGGGCCGCCGCGTAGGCGCGGGCGAACACCGGGTCGTGCTGGTGGCCGTGGATGAACAGGACGCGGCAGCCGTCGGCGTCGAGCTGCAGCTCGGACGGAGCGCCGAGCTCGTCGCGGGCGATGAAGTCGTGGTTGCCGTGGACGTAGTCGAGGCGGTCGAGGGCGCGGGTCAGCCGCGGCAGCCGGCTGCGCGCGCGGTGGAGCTGACGCGCCGCGGCGCGCGGGCCGGTGAACAGGTCGTGGTCGGTCTGCCAGATGTCGCCGACGAGGACGACGCGATCGTGGCTGGCGACGACGCGGGCGAGCTTGTCGAGGAAGGCGGCCTCGTCGTGGCGAAACTCGTCCATGCCGGCGCGCGCGCCGATGTGGAAGTCACTGAGCGCGGCGATTCGCATGGGCGAGAGGCGCGGTGACGCGGCGACGGGAGCGACCGGGCGCGGCGAGTCGCGTGCGCGCGGAGAGAATCACTGGGGACGGCCCGCCGCGAGCTCGGCGGTGAAGACCGCGTGCAGGCGCTCGACGAGGTCGCTGCGGAAGCGGTCGTCGTGCTCGCGGTCGTAGAGGTAGCCGCGCACGCGCAGCTGCAGATCGAGGGCGCTGCCCTGGCGCGGGGCGAGGAAGACCTCGGGCGGGCGGCGCGGCGAGGCGTAGCGGCTGAGCGCGGCGGCCTGGCGGGCGAGGTCGGCGGCGCGGGCGGGGGCGATGCCTGCGGGGACGTCGAGGGTGAGATCGCAGGGAGTGTCGTGCTCGCCGAGGTTGAGGCGGACGACGGGCTCGCGGAGCAGGCGCTCGTAGGGGATGGTGGCGTCGACGCCGGCGAGGCCGCGCAGGGTGATCGCGCGCAGGCCGACGCCGACGAGGCGGCCCTCGACGTCGCCGACGCGCAGGTCGTCGCCGATCTTGTAGCGGGCCTCGACCGCGAACACGACCCCGAGGCACACGCTGCGCAGCCACGGCAGCGCGGCGACGGCGAACACCAGCAGCCACAGGCCGCGCGACCACCCGTCGGCGCTGCTGGCCGCGGGCGCGAGGCGGTGCTGCAGCAGCCACACCAGCGGCAACCACACCGCCAGGTGGAGCAGCGGGATCCACGGGTGGACCTGGCGGAAGGTCTCGACTGTGGCGAGCTTGCGCAGGACGAACGAGACCAGGAGGCCCAGCGCGACCAGGCCGCCGACGTAGACCACCGGGAACAGGCGGGCGATCACGGAGGTCGAGGCGCTCAGCGGGTCGATGGCGAGGGCCACGAGCATCGTCCTGCCGAGGATGCCATGGATCGCCGGCGCGGCCCAAGCCCGCGCGCGGCGGCCGCTCGCTGGCGCTCACTCGGGGTCGCAGGCCCCGTCGCAGTAGGTCTCGACCACGCCGGTGCGCAGGAATCGGTCGAGCATCTGCGCGGCGCCGGGCAGCTCGCGCGGCTTGGCGTGGGGGTCCTCGCCGTCCGAGGGCGGGATGTTGGTGGTGGGCTCGGGGGCGAGGCCGAAGTCGTACTCGACCATGGCCGAGCCGGTGTAGGGGGCGGCGGCGCTGTCGATGCCCCAGATCGCGCGGTTCTCGGGGGCGATGTTGGCGATGCCGCCGATCGCGCGGGCCATGATGTGGGCGCCCAGAGTGCTGACCTGGTGATCGCCGATCGCAACCTCGATCAGGATCTCCTTGGGCGGCGAGCCGGGCAGGTTGCCGGTGCGGATGGTGTGGCTGTACCCGGTCGGCTCGGTGCGGTCCCACAGGATCTGCAACAGCGCGAGCACCAGCTGGCGATCGAGGCCGTCGGGGAAGGCGCTGTTCAGCGGGGCGAAGAGCTCGCCCATGGCCTCGCCGCGGTTGAGCAGCAGGCTGTACGGCTGGCCGGGGACGCCGAGCAGGCCGCGCTCGACGTCGGTGCTGAGGGCCATGTAAGTGGCGCCGAGGATCCCGCCCTGCGAGTCGCCGTGGTAGTAGCGCTCGCTCGGGTCGATCAGCGGCTGGCCCATGGGCTGAAGCATCGGGTCGTCGACGAGGGCGCCGCTGACGAGGCGCATGGCCAGCAGCGCGTTGAGGATGCCCTGGTGGAGGCGGTCGACGAGGGTGACGAACTGCTCGAGGTCGCCGGCCGCGACGAGGTCGGCGATCGCGACGGAGTCGTCCGCGGCCATGCCGATCCAGTCGACTGCGAAGAGGGCGTAGCCGTAGGTGTCGGCGAACGCGACTCTGGGGTCGAGTTGAAGCTCCTGGCGCCCCGAGCCGAGCAGGCCGTGGCCGTACTGCAGCGGCGTGGCCGGGGTGGTGAAGGCGCTCTGCGGGATGACGACGGTGAACTCGAACTCGGCGGTGCCGTTCTGCTGCGGCAAGCCGTCGTCGTCGAGCACGAGGCGGGCGCCCGGGCCCGGCTGGTCGAGGTAGAGCGGGACGGTCATCGTGCCCTCGACGTAGAGGCCGATCCGCGGGTCGGGGTGCTCGGCGTCGACGAGGGTGAGGGTGTACGCCGGGCCGTCGTCGCCGACCGCCGCGAGCGCCTCGTCGCGCATCTCGAGCAGGCCGGCGGTGTTGTGCTCGCGGCTGGCGGTGGTGAAGTCCCAGGCCAGCTGGAGGTCGTCACGGGCGACGCCGGCCTGCTCGAGGCGCGTGAAGATGTCGGCGTAGAGGCCGCGGCGCTCGCCGATCGAGGGGTCGTCGAAGGCCTCGTCGTCGCGCAGGGCCTTGAACGCCGGCGAGGGCGGCAGCGCGTCGCCGTCGCCGTCGACGACGCGCCGGATCGCGGCGATGTAGCGGTGATTGTCGGTCAGGCGCACGACGGGGCGGAGCATGAAGGCGCGCCGGTCGTCCTGGTCGTGCGACATGTCGAGCTCGGCGAAGTGGGCGATCCGCTCGCCGGTGTCGGCGTCGATGAGGACGGTCGGCGAGTCGAAGGCGAGCGAGTCCTCGAGCGTCCACGGGCCGGGCAGGCCGGCGACCGTGGCACCTGGCAGATGGGACATGACCGCAAGGCCAGGCGAGAAGCCGTCCGAGCGGTTCCACAGGTCGGGCTGCGCCGGCTGGCCCTGGGCGCGGTCGGGGATCAAGGCCGCGGAGAGGGCGAGGCGGCGGCCGGTGACCGTGGTCGGGTCGGCGCTGGTGAAGACGTTGGAGGGGAACGGGAAGCCGCAATAGCTCGGGACCAGCGGGTCGCACTCGAGGGTCGGCCAGTCGACCTCGGGGACGATCTCGCCGGTGGTCGGCGCACCGGTGGTCGGCGCGGTGTCGCCGGTGCCGCTGTTCGGCGGGGCAGTGCCGGCGTCGCTGGCCGAGGCGCTGTCGTCGTCGTCGGGCACCGTGCAGGCAGCGAGCGAGACGACGGCGAAGGCGCGGACGAGGGCGAGCGACCGGCGAAGCATCACCTCAGGATAACGGGCCGCCCGTGGGGCACGACAGGCCCGGAAACCCTCGCGGAGGAGCCCGGCGCGCGAGCTCGCGCGGACCAGGGAACGCGGCTTTCTCGGGCTTCCGGGGGATTGCCGGAGACGCGCGGTCGGAGTAGACGGGCGGCCGTGACGCACGTGCGCTCCGACCTCGAGCTGGCCTTCATGTCACAGGGGCAGCTGTTCCGTGACGACGACGGGGCGACGATCGCGGTCCGCGTGGAGCCGCTCGGCGAGCTCGAGCTCGCGGGAGTGGCGATCGGCGATCCGCTGGCGAGCGAGCTGCAGACTGCGACGCCGCCCACGGGGACGATCGCGGGTCGCGGGCGGGTCGAGCTGGCGCTGGCGCGCGCAGAAGATGGCGTGGAGCAGGTGGCGGCGGCCCGCGTGGTGCTGGCCGAGACGCCGGTGGCGCGGTGGGTCGAGGTCGAAGGCGGAGTGTTCGGGGTCGACGCGGGCATGGCGGCGTTCGCCAGCGCGGGGGCGATCACCGGACTGGCGACGGAGGCGGTGGCCGAGGAGCTGCTGGGGCTGCTCGACAAGCACGACCGCGGCGGCTGGACGTGGGCCCGCGTGGAGGTCGAGGGACACTCGGTGGTGGTGTTCTCGTCGGGTCATGGTGACGGGATCTACGCCAGCTACTGGGGGCTCGACGGCGAGGGCCGCGCGGTGGCGCTGGCGATCGACTTCGGGCTGTTGATCGGCAGGGTGTTCGAGCGCTTCGTGGTGCCGCGGCCGAACCGGCGCGGGCGGGTGGACGCGCCGGCGCTGGCGGCCCGCGGGGTGACGCTGCGGGTGCCGTGGCTGGCGCCGCGGTGGCTCGAGATCCACGGCGCCAGGCTGCCGGCGGAGCACCGGGTGTACGTGCGGCTGACGAGCCCGGGCGAGGCGGCGGACCGGTGGATCCGCCATCACTTCACGGGTCAGGACCGCAGGGTGTTCCGCATCGACCTGCGCGAGGTGCCGGCCGAGGCGGCGCTGGCGGTGCGGATCGTGACGGGCCTGCGGCCGCTGTCGCTGGCGTGATCTGGTCGAATGGACAGGTCAGAAGGACGGGTGATTCCCCGCCGTCGCGGCGAGGATCGGCTATGCTGCGGCGATGTCACGGCGCTTGCTCGAGTCGATGGCGATCCCGGCGGAGCTGCAGGTCAATCCGGTGATGGTGGCGGAGTCGGTGTCGGAGGCGTTCCCGGTGATGTCGATCGTCGGCGGCCGTGGCGAACAGGAGCTCCGCTTCGTCAGCCCGGCGACGCTGGTGGTGGTGATCTCGGCGACCGCGGTCGAGTGCTACGACGAGCCGCTGCCGCCGCCGGAGGAGGACGAGGACTTCGCCGAGGACGAGGAGGATGAAGATCCGCGGTCGACTGCGGAGGACATCCTCGGGCACGTGTCGGAGCTGCTCGGGCTCGAGGAGGAAGAAGAGTCGCCGGACGAGCCGACGCCGGACGACGCGGCCGACCGCCGGGCGGCGGCGATCGTGGCGGCGCTGCTGCAGGACGGGCTGCTCGAGCTGGTGACGCCGCGCTCGCGGCCGCAGGTCGAGGGGCGGCTGGCGCACCTGCTGGCCCACGGGATGCACGACGCGGGGGCGCTGGCGGAGTCGATCGCCGACCTCAGCGGGGTGGCGGAGTTCTACGCCGACGACGCACAGATGGCCGCGGTGCTGGCGAAGGTGCGCCGCGGGGGTTGAGGTGACGCGGCGAACAGGACATGTCGCATCGGACATGTCCTTCGGGCGTATTGCCCGCGTTCGGGATGAGGACATGGCGCCGAGGACATGTCCTCTTCGCCATGTCCTTTCGCTCAGGCGGCCGCGCGGAGGGCGGCGGCGGCCGGCTGGACCAGGCCCTCGAGGCCGCGCAGCCACACCGAGGCGCGCAGCGGGGCGTCGACGACGCCGTGGGCGCGGAGCTCGGGGGTGCCTGCCTCTCGGGCCATGTTGCCGGCGGCGGCGGCGGCCTCGGCGACCGCGTCAGCGAACACCGCGTCGGTGCGGGCGCGGGCGTCGTCGCCCAGCTGCTCGCGGGCCCAGCGGACGAAGCGCCAGCCGAGCTCGGCGTGGCGCTGCTCGTCGTCGGCGATCCGGCCGAGGATCCGGCGCAGGCCCGGATCTTCGGCGCGCTCGGCGGCCTCGCGCGCCTCGAGGGCGGACAGGGTCTCGCCGACGCAGGCCTCGCGGATCACGGCGGCGACCACCGACTCGAGGTCCGCAGCGCCGGGCTCGTGCGCCTGCGCGAGCGGGCCCGGGCCGACGCCCGCGCCGCCGTAGCTGCTTGCCAGCGCGAAGCACAGACGCGCGTGCTCGATCTCGTCGGCGAGCGCCCGCTGGGTGTCGAGCACGAACTCCGGCGGCGCGCCGACGGCGAGCAGCTGCAGGACGTGGCGCGCGAACGAGGCGACCGAGGCGTGCTCGGCCAGAGCGATCTGCGTCCAGTGAGCCGCCAGCGCCGCGCGCAGCTGCGACGGCGCCATGGGCACCGAGGCGACCGCGCGCCAGTCGTCGCGCGCCGCGGCGGGCGCGGTGACGGCTTGCTCGTCGACCATGAACGGGCGGCCGCAGGCGACCAGCGAGCACTCCCAGACGTCGTTGTCGGTGTTGAAGGCGCACGGCGAGTCGCCGCACGGCGGGTCGGTGTCGCACAGGTCGTTGGGCGTGGTGCAGGCGCCGTTGACGACCTCGGCGGCGCAGTCGTAGCCCATCGACTGCGAGAACTGGCACAGCTGGTCGCCGCAGTCGGCGTCGCTGGTGCACTCGGACGGGACGCACTGCGAGACCGCGCCGAGGATGTCGCCGCCGCAGCGGCACACGAAGCCGGCGTCGCAGTCGGCGTCGGTCTCGCAGCCGTAGGTGCAGCCGCAGCCCTCGAAGCCGACGTTGAAGTACTGGCACGAGCCGAACGGCTGATCGGTGCAGTCGTCGTTGGTCTGGCAGGGCTGGCCGTTCAGCGGGCAGTTGGTGGGCGGCGCGGGGACGAGGCACACCTCTTCGGCGACGCGGTGGGGCAGCTTGTCGCCGCACTTGACCCACCCCGACGGCACCGGCGGATCGGTCATGCCCTGCATGAGGATGGTGCACTCGGGGTCGGGACCGGTGTCGGTGTCGGTGTCGGTGTCGCCGGTGGTGCTCGTGGTGGTCGTGGTGTCGACGGTGGTCGTGCCCAGCGTCGTGGTGTCGAGCGTCGTCGCGCTGACGGCGGTGGTCTCGCCGTCGGTGGTCGTCGTCGTCGAGGTGGTGGGGGACGTGGTGTCAGTGCCGGTGTCCGAGGTGCCGGTCATGCCGGTGGTCGGAGCGCCGGTGGTGTCGGTGGTGCCGGTGGGGGTGCCGGTGCCATCCGTGGTGGACTGCGTCGTGCCGGTGCTGGTCTGGGTGTCGGTGCCCGCCGAGGTCGCGCCGTCGTCGCCGCAGGCGCCGAGCAGACCCATCGCCAGGAAGAGCGAGAGCCGCAGCGGCTCGATACGTGTATGGAGGTAAACAAGCATGCGGGCATGCTGGCCCGATTCATGCGCCGCGGCAAGTCCGGTCCCTGCAGCCGGGCGTGACCGCGAGCGTCAGGGCGGTCCCGATCGCTCTCGACATGGCGTGAAACAAATCGTGGAGGACATGTGTCTAACGACATGTCCTCAAAGACATATCATTCGCCGGCGGCGATCAGCGGCCGACGCTCGCGCGGCGGCCGCTCGAGCTTGTAAGCGCCGTGCTTGTCGGCGACCACGCGCGGCGGGGCGCCGGTCTGGAGGAAGGCGAGGTAGCCGGGCACGAGGCCGTCCCAGAACGCGGCGAGATCGGGACGCGCGGCGGAGTCGGCGGCCAGGCGCGCCTGGCAGGTCGGCTCGTCGAGTCGGCACGGGAAGATGTGGATCGGGATGTCGCGCTGGCCGGCGTCGCGGGCCAACACTGCGGCGACGTAGAGCTCCTCGATCGGGCCGTCGCGCAGCGGGATGCAGCCGATCGTGACGCAATTGCCGTGGATCATGATGGCGCCGCCCGGCGGCTGGCCGGCGCTGTGATGGCGGTCGGCGGCGTTGGGGTAGCTGACGCCGAGCGAGAGGTGATAGCTGCTCTGCGGGTTGAACAGGCTGACTCGGTAGAAACCCTCGGGGACCTGCTCGTCACCCTCGCGCCGCTTGGGCCCGAGCACGCCGCTGTTCTGGCAGACCGGGAAGGTGCGCACGAGCACGTGCGGATCGCCCCGGCGCTCGGCCGCGGCCCACAGCTCGGTGACGGCCTCGGCCTTGAAGCTGCGGATGAACAGGTCTCGCGGGGGCCACGCCGCGCCGGCGGCGCGGAAGCGGTCGGCGAGGTCGTCCTGGTGGCGCTCCAGCGCGGCCTTGACCCGCGGGTAGCGGCGCTGTCGCTGCAGGAAGTCGCCGGCCTGGGCCTCGGCGGCGGGCATCAGCGGGACGGAGCAGACGAGCGCGGCGAGGACGGTGACGACCGGGCTGAGGCGAGGCACGAGGAGTGGTACGCGCACGCGGCCCGAGAGATTCGTTCGGGTTGCCAGAGTCGGCGGTGGTGACTAATTTTCGGGCGCGCAGACGCGCGGCGAGGTGACGACGATGAGCGAGGCGCTGTTCTTCCGGTGCGGGGCGTGTGGACAGATGAACAAGATCGCGGGCGAGCGCCGCTTCGACGCGCCGAAGTGCGGCCGCTGCAAGCAGAAGCTCGACACCACCGGGCACCCGCAGGACGTGAGCGACGCAGAGCTGCAGCGCGCGGTGGCCAACGCGCCGGTGCCGGTGCTGGTCGACTTCTGGGCCCCGTGGTGCGGGCCGTGCCGGCAGCTGGCGCCGCACATCGCCGACCTGGCGGCGCGCCACGCGGGCAAGCTGTTGGTGCTGAAGCTCGACACGGAGCAGCACCGGCAGACTGCGGCGACGCTGCAGATCCAGTCGATCCCGACGCTGTGCGTGTATCAGGGCGGGCAACTGGCGTTCCGTCAGCCGGGCGCGGTGTTCGGGCCACAGCTGGAAGCGGTGGTCGCTCCGTTCCTGTGATTGTGCGATAAACAGGGCGCGATGAAGCGAAGCCTCTTCTCCCCCGACCACGACCTGTTCCGCGCGACGGCGCGGGAGTTCTTCGCCCGCGAGGTGGTGCCGCATCAGGAGCGGTGGATGGAGGAGGGGATCGTCGACCGCGAGACGTGGCGCAAGGCCGGCGCGGCGGGGCTCCTGTGCCCGTGGCTGGCCGAGGAGGAGGGCGGGCCGGGCGGCGACTTCCTGCACTCGGTGATCATCATGGAGGAGCTGGCGAAGGTCCACGAGTCGGGCTTCGCGCTGCCGCTGCACAGCGACATCGTCGTGCCGTACATCGCCACCTTCGGCACCGACGAGCAGAAGAAGAAGTGGCTGCCGGGCTGCGTGTCGGGCGACCTGGTGACCGCGATCGCGATGACCGAGCCGGGCACGGGCTCCGACCTGGCGGCGATCGCGACCACTGCGCGCCGCGAGGGCGACGAGTACGTGATCAACGGGGCCAAGACGTTCATCTCGAACGGCATCCTGTGCGACCTGTGCGTCGTAGCGGCTCGCTCCGAGAGCTCCGACAGCCCGCACCAGAACCTGTCGCTGTTCGTGGTCGAGGGCCACCGCCCCGGGTTCGTCCGCGGCAAGAAGCTCAAGAAGGCCGGCATGTACTCGCAGGACACCTCCGAGCTGTTCTTCGAGGAGTGCCGGATCCCCGCCGAAAACATCCTGGGCTCGCCCGGCGCCGGCTTCCTGATGTTGATGCAGAAGCTGCAGCAGGAGCGGCTGGTGGTGGCGATCGGCTCGCAGGCCGGCGCCGAGGTGGTGCTCGCCGACACTCTGGCGTACGTGCAGGAGCGCAAGGCGTTCGGCCGCTCGATCGTCAAGTTCCAGAACACCCAGTTCAAGCTGGCCGAGTGCGCCACCGAGGTCGAGGTCGGGCGGGTGTTCCTCGACCGCCTGATCGCCGAGCACATGTCGGGCGAGTACCTGGTGAAGGAGTGCTCGATGGCCAAGCTGTGGCAGACCGAGATGCTGGGCCGGGTGGTCGACGCCTGTCTGCAGATGTTCGGGGGCTACGGCTACATGCTCGAGTACCCGATCTCGCGCGCCTACATGGATGCGCGGGTGCAGCGGATCTTCGCCGGCACGAACGAGGTCATGAAGATCATCATCGCCAAGCAGATGGGGCTGTAGACGGTCGGCGAGATCCGCCGCACGCGGTCGGCGGATCTTGCCGGGGCCTGGACTGCGAGGTCCGCCGGGGCGATGGAAGTGCCCGCGGTGGTTGCAGATCGGGGGGCGCGGAGCGACGGCTCGCGGGGTGCTTGAGGCGGGGGCATGCCCGTCACGATCTCGAAGCACTCCTGCGTAGGTCACCTCTCTCGAACGAGCCTCGCGCTCGTGCTCGCGCTCGCCGGCGCTTGTGATGCCGGCGGGTCCGGGGCGAGCGGCGGCGATGATGCGAGCGGCACGTCGTCCACGAGCGAGGACGGCGGCGCCGAGACGACCGGGTCCGAAGGCGCCGAGACGACGGATGCCGACGGCAGCAGCACCGGAGGCGACGACGAGGACGGGGACGGGCTCGACTTGCCGGCGACGCCGTACGACTACGCGAACCCGGACTTGCCGGCGCACTTCCGGACGCCGCCGGTCCGCGACCTCGACAACACGCCGCAGGACAACCCGATCACCGACCACGGGGCGACGCTCGGCCGGGTGCTGTTCTACGACACGGCGCTGTCGCGCAACGAGACGGTCGCGTGCGGGACGTGCCACCAGCAGGCGGCGGGCTTCAGCGACACCACGCAGTTCAGCGAGGGCTTCGAGGGCGGGCTGACGGGGCGCAACTCGATGGGGCTGTCGGAGTCGCGCTGGTACGCGACCGGGCGGTTCTTCTGGGACGAGCGGGCGGCGACGCTCGAGGAGCAGGTGCTGGGGCCGATCCAGAACGAGGTCGAGATGGGGCTGACGCTGACGGAGCTGGTCGAGCGGGTGTCGACGCGGCCGTACTACCGCGAGCTGTTCATCGCCGCGTTCGGCGACGACGAGGTGACGACCGAGCGGATCGCCCGCGCCCTGGCCCAGTTCGTGCGCGCGATGGCGTCGTACCGCTCGCGCTTCGACGAGGGGCTCGCCGCGGCCGGATCGATCCGCGGCGAGTTCGCCAACTTCACCGCCGAGGAGAACCTCGGCAAGGACCTGTTCCTGCAGCCGCGCACTGCCTGCGTGGCTTGCCACCTCGGCGGACCGCCGCCGCCGCCCGGGCAGGACTTCGCCAATCAGGCGATCTTCCTCCCGCTGGAGCCGCTCAACAACGGGCTCGACGCCGGACCGCTCGCGGACGACAACGGCGTCGGGGACGTCACCGGCGACCCCGCGGACGACGGGCGCTTCAAGTCGTCGTCGCTGCGCAACATCGCGGTGACGGGGCCGTACATGCACGACGGGCGGTTTGCCACCCTGGCCGAGGTGATCGACCATTACGACAGCGGGATAAAGCCGCACCCGAACCTCGACCCGCGGCTGCGCGGGCCGAACCAGCAGCCGCGGCGCATGAACCTGACGCCGGCCGAGAAGGGCGCGCTGGTGGCGTTCCTCGGCACGCTCACCGACGAGGCGATGCTCGGGGACCCGAAGTTCGGCGACCCGTTCGTCCGCTGAAGCATGTCCGACGGGCATGCCCATGAGGACATGTCCCGAGGGTCAGCTAGCGCCGAGGGCCGTGGCCATGGCGTCGCAGTAGCTCTGCGACAGCTCGATGCCGATCGCGGGGTGGCCGAGGCCGCGGGCGGCCAGGAGGGTGGTGCCGGAGCCGGCGAAGGGGTCGAGGACGACCCCGCCGGGGCGGCAGCCGGCGCGGATGCAGCGGTCGGCGAGGGCGGCGGGGAAGGGTGCGAAGTGGGCGGCGGGGTTGTCGGGGCGGGCGGTGATCTGCCAGATGTCCTCCTCGCCCTGCAGCGCGCCGCGGTCGAAGTGGTAGCGCGGGGCGAGGGAGAACAGGAACACGTGCTCGTGGGTGTTCCACGGGCGGTCGCGGGCGGTCGGCTCGGGCATGGTAGCCGGGCGCTTCCAGATGATGTCGCTGCGCAGGGTCCAGCCGTCGTCCTGCAGCGCGAGCGCGACCCGCCAGGGGATGCCGATCAGGCTCTTGCGCGGGAGGCCGAGGCCGGGGCCGTCGACCGCGCGCAGGGTGCTGCGCGCGAGCATGCGCCCGCGGTGCTTGTCGTCGCGCCCGTGCGGGCGGCCCTTGGCCGAGTAGTAGGTGTCGCCGAGGTTGAGGAACAGCGCGCCGTCCTTCTTGAGCACGCGCCGGGCCGCGGCGAACACCCCGCGCATCGAGGCGACGTAGGCGGCGATGGTCGGCTCGTGCCCGAGCTGCCCGGCGACCCCGTAGTCGCGCTGCCAGAAGTACGGCGGGCTGGTGACGATGCAGGCGATCGAGTGGTCGGCCAGCGCGGCCAGGCCGTCGCGCACGTCGCCGTGGAGGATGGCCCAAGGGACATTTGCTGCAGGACCGGACAGCCGCGAAACCACCCGCGCCGCGCCGGTCCGGATCAGCGGCCGCAGCGGATGGGCATTGACCATAGATGGCGGTTCGGACAGGTCCTGAGCGCCATTGTACCGACCGTGCGCGGAGACGGGCGGCGGGGGCGACCGCGCCGAGGAAATGCCGTCGGCGCGCGTGAGACCGTCGGCATCGCGGTCCCGTGGACGATCTGGCCGATCGAGGTCGGAGGGATCCGCGGCCACGCCGGCGAATGATGGCTGTCGATTCCGCGACTGTAAAGAGGCGGACCTACCGCCGGAACAACAGGCTCACCAACTGGGTGCCCAGTCCACTCGCCACGAACACCAGGCGGCGGTTGGCGGCCAGCCGGGCGACCCAGTCGAAGGCGCCGCCGTCGGCGATCGGGAAGACGCTGCCGTCCGCCGCGATGAGCTCGATCGTGAAGCGCAGACCGTCGTAATACGGGTGATCGAGCGGCCCGCGGACGACGTCCACGACTGGTGCCAATTGCTCGGAGATGCGATCGGCGAGGGCGCTGCGAGCGGCGGTGGCCAGCAGGCGCACGGACCGTCGGCCGAATGTGTAGCCTTCCTGGGTCAATTCGTCGAAACCAGTCAGAAGGGTACGCACATGCTCGATCAGGGCATCCACCAAGAAGCCGTGATCTCGCGTCTGTCGCCCGGCCGTCGCCAGCGTGAACAGCCTGAAGTGGTGGGAGTAGCCCGGTAGCTTGGGGATCTCCTGCGCCCGGACGACGCGCTGACAGGTGGTCAATCGGACCGGTGTATCGGGGTCGCGTCGTAGCCGACGGGCACACTCGAGCGCGAGCACATTGGTGGAGTCGGACACGACCTCGGTGCCACGTAAGGTCGTGACGATCTTGTTCTGGCTGATCGGGCCGACCGCAGTGCAGGTCGCCAGCGGGGCGAGGGGCGGCAGGTCGACGGCCTCGAAGGCGGCGGCGGCCTCCAGGAGCCGCAGCTCGGCGCGCAGCACCAGGCGCAGGTCGACGGCGGAGAGGCCGGTAAAGGTGTCGCTCTCCCACTGCCGCAGGACGTCGGCCGGGCCCCGCCCGCGAGCCCGCCGCTCGGCGAGGGTCATGAGGAACGATGTCAACACGGAGCCCGGCAAGTCGGTCAGCGCTTGCAACAGGGATTCGCCGCCAGCCCCCGCGGTGGTCCAGTCACGCGTCGTCATTTGCGTAGGATCGTATCAGGGCCGCGCGAAGAGATCGCGCCAGCGGCACCTGTGTCGAGCGGGCGCGGACGTGCTCGATGTCGGCGAGCGACGACCTCGACCTCGGCTTACGCCAGGTCGGCGATGACATGTCGCAAGGGACATGTGACAGCGGGCGCTGCAGCCCGGCGAAATCGGTCCATTTCTTTAAAAACAAATCGCCGCGAGCGCGGGGCGTCGCGGCGATTCGCGGGGGCGGGCGGCTCAGTGCTTGCTTCTCACCAGCTCGCCGGTGAACGAGAAGCCGAGCAAGAACAGCGGGATGCCCTGGTGGATCCGGTCCTCCATGCCCGGCGCACCCTGGCCGCGGTAGCGGTGCTTGAGCCACCACTGGGCGGCGAAGATCAGCGTCGGCTTGTTGAAGCGCTTCTCGGGGCGGTCGAAGAACGTGTAGGTCAGGACCGGGCCGAGGCGGTCCATCGGCGTGTTGGGGTTGTCCGTGACCTCGCCGGGGCCGTACATCTTCGACGTGTAGAACACGTGGACCAGCGAGTTGCGCACGCCGGCGTTGAGGCCGAACTTGGTCATGTAAAGCAGGTCGGTGTCGTTGGTGAGGAACCAACCCTTGGCCGGCACCAGGACGTCGTGGCGCAGGTCGTAGAACACGTCGTTGCCGGTCGGCAGGCGGATGTTGTTGTTGTAGAAGGTGACCTCGTTGCGGATCGCGATCATCTTCACGCGCACCTGGAACAGCGCGCTGAGCTCGACCTGACCGCCGAGGACGTTGGCGCCCGCCTCGTTCTTGAGCTTCTGGGGGCCGTACTCGGTCGTCGGCGACGAGTAGGGGTGGGCCTTGAAGCGGTCGCTGCCGTACCAGGTGGCGAGGTAGTAGGCGCCGCGGAAGCGGAGGATCGTCAGCGGGGCGAAGTCGATGTTGCCACCGATGCGGGAGATCGAGGGCGAGATGGTCGGGCTGAAGCCGACGCCGAAGTAGGAGTCGCGGAACAGCGGCTTCGGGTTGTTGTAGAGGCGCAGGTTGTAGCCGAGGGTGAAGCGGTCCTCGGCGCCGAGCGGGTTGACCCGCAGGACCAGCAGGTTGCTGTAGACGAGGCGATGGCGGGCCGGCAGCGGCGGCAGCTCGCCGGTGCCGTCGGGCTTGGCGCGCGGCTCGACGACCGGGGTGCGCGACGAGTCGGCGACGCCCTCCGGCGACGAGGGCGGGGCGGCGTTGGGTGCCGGCTCGGGCGGGGGAGCAGCCGCGGTGTCCTCGGCGGGGCCCTCGGGCGCGACGGCGGGCTCGGTGGCGGCGGCGTCGGGCGTGGGCTCGCTGGCGGGGGCCGCCGCGGGCGCCGGCTCGCCCCGCGGTCCTGGAGAGATGGCAGGCGACTGCGCCAGAGCCAGGGTCGAATACAGAGCTACCAGGACAGCAGGCCAGACTTGCGAGACACGCATCCAGCGCACAATACCGCAGGTGCCCCTCTCAAGGGGGAGTTTGAGGCTGACCTTCGGGACAGGACGGGACGATCCGTGAATCCCGAATCGGACAGCAGCGCCCGCAGATGCGCAGGCGCAGACGCGGCGGCGGCTGTCCTTCGCGGCAGGTCCGTCGGGACAGATCCGGCGTGGGCTGACGCGGGTGCCGGGCGCCCCGCTGCGGGGGCCCGCGCGCGACGGCGAGCCTGAAAGAAATAAAAGAACAGGCTCTTTCGAGCCTGCTTTTTAGAACATGACCGAAGGTTCAGGCCGAACGCCTGGCCGATCAGACCCGGTGGAGGTAGCGACCGGCCCCGCGCTCGACCCGGAGCTCGCCCCTCGTGAACGCCAGCTTGCCGGCGACGACGGTGTTGGTGACCGCGCCGCGGATCTCGAAGCCCTCGAAGATGTTGCGGTCGACCCGCTGGTGGTGGGTGCGGGCGCTGATCGTCGAGGAGGCGGCGGGGTCGTAGGTGAACAGGTCGGCGTCGGCCCCGACCCGGATCGCGCCCTTGCGCGGGTAGAGGCCGAAGATCTTGGCCGGCTGGGTGCAGCAGACGTCGACCAGCTGGTTCAGCGTGAGGCGGCCGGTGGCGACGCCGTACGTGTACATCAGGGCGATCCGGTTCTCGATGCCGGCGGCGCCGTTGGGGATCTTCGTGAAGTCGTGCAGGCCCATGACCTTTTGGTCATGTTGGCGGAACGGGCAGTGGTCGGTGGCGACGTGGTGGATGAGGCCGCACGACAACGCGTGCCACAGCGCCTCCTGGTGGCCCTTGGGGCGGATCGGCGGGCTCATGACGTAGGCCGCGCCCTCGAAGTCGGGCTTGTCGTAGACGCTGTCGTCGAGCAGCAGGTACTGCGGGCAGGTCTCGACGTAGACCAGCTGGCCCTCCTGGCGGGCGCGCACGACCGCGTCGAGCGACTCCTTGCAGGTGAGGTGGACGATGTAGATCGGCTGGCCGGAGCAGCGCGCCAGCATGATCGCGCGGTTCGTCGCCTCGCCCTCGACCCACGAGGGCCGGCTCTCGGCGTGGTGGCGCGGGGAGGTCTTGCCCTGGGCGATCAGCTTGCGCTGCAGCGCCTGGACCGCGAGGCCGTGCTCGCAGTGGGCGGTGACGAGGGCGCCGAGGGAGGCGGCGGTGTCGATGACGCCGATCATCTCGTCGTCGTCGACCCCGATCGCGCCGGTGTAGGCCATGAAGACCTTGAACGAGGAGATGCCGTCCTCCTGGAAGACGCGGCGCATCTCCTGCTCGACCTGCTCGCCGTACCAGGTCACGGCCATGTGGAAGCCGTAGTCGGCGCAGGCCTTCTTGGCGTTGTTCATCCAGAAGTCGCGGGCCTCGATGAGGCTCTGGTTGCGGCTCGGGATGATGAAGTCGATGATCGAGGTGGTGCCGCCCGCGATCCCGGCGGCGGTGCCGGTGAAGAAGTCGTCGGAGCTGACGGTGCCCATGAAGGGCAGCTCCATGTGCGTGTGAGCGTCGATGCCGCCGGGCAGGACGTACTGCCCGGAGGCGTCGACGACCTCGGTGCCGGCGGGCACGTCGAGGTTCTCGCCGACGGCGACGATCTTGCCGCCTTCGCAGTAGATGTCGGCGACGTATTGATCGAGGGCGGTGACGACTTGGCCGTTGCGAATGACGATGCCGGACATGCGAGACCTCGCAGGGGACGGGGCGCAGGGGGACGGGGCGGCGCGGGCGTTACAGCTTCGTGAGGTCGCCGTAGGTCTCGGGGCGACGGTCACGGTAGAACTGCCAGGTCTGCCGGACCTCGTCGATCACCGACAGGTCGAGGTCGGCCACCACCAGCTCGTCGTTGTCCTCGCTGGCCTCGGCGAGGAACTTGCCGCGCGGGTCGACGAAGTAGCTGTGGCCGTAGAACTTGCCGATGTTCCACGGCGCCTCGGTGCCGACGCGGTTGATCGCGCCGACGTAGTAGCCGTTGGCCACCGCGTGCGCCGGCTGCTCCAGCTTCCACAGGTACTGGCTCAGGCCCGCGACCGTCGCGCTCGGGTTGAACACGATCTCGGCGCCGTTCAGGCCGAGGGCGCGCGCCCCCTCCGGGAAGTGCCGGTCGTAGCAAATGTAGACCCCGATGGTGGCGAATTGCGTGCGGAAGACCGGGTAGCCGAGGTCGCCGGGCTTGAAGAAGAATTTCTCCCAGAACCCCGAGGTCTGCGGGATGTGCTGCTTGCGGTACTTGCCGAGGTACGTGCCGTCGGCGTCGACCACGGCCGCGGTGTTGTAGTAGACGCCGCGCATCGCCTCCTCGTAGAGCGGCACCACGATCGCCATGCCGAGCGACTTCGCGTACTCCTGCATCAGCGCGGTCGTGGGCCCCGGAATCGGCTCGGCGGCCGCGTACCAGCGGCGGTCCTGACCCGGGCAGAAGTACGGTCCGTTGAAGATCTCTTGCAGGCAGAGGATCTGCACGCCGCGCCGGCCGGCTTCCTTCAGGAAGGGCAGGTGCTTGTCGAGCATGGCCTGCTGGATCTCCTTGACCGGGACAGTCTCGTCGTTGATGGGGTTACTGCACTGGATGAGGCCGCAGCGGACGGTGGGGTTCATCACTCCCGACTCTAGCTCGAGAACATGCTGCTGTTCGCGCCCGAATGCGCCGGGATTGCGCGGTTCGCGGGTGCTTTCGGCGGGGACTTGCGCCGGCATGGAGGAGCAGAGTAGTAAGGCGAAGATCCCCGAGTGGGGCCGCCAGGGCCCCGTTTCGTGACGATCGCTTCATGCCGCGCCAGGGCCCGGGCCCTGTACCACCGGCTGAAACCCTGGTTCCAGCTCGGGGCCCCTGGCCCTGATTCTCGCTCCCACGGCCCCTGCGGGGGCCAAACCCTGGTTCTCTCAAGCCCTGTTCGAGCCTGATCCTAAGAGTCGGGGGACGCACCCCACGGAGACCGCGATGACCTGTACCAACCTGCGCTTCTTCTTCGCCAGCGCGCTGGCGCTTTCCTTGACCACCGTCGCCTGCGGCGACGACAGGGGCGACTCGGCCACGGCCAGCGACAGCGCCACCACGGCGCCGACGACGACCGACGCCACGATGGGCGACTCGACGACGACCAACACCCCGACGACGACGACCGAGCCGACCGCCGGCACGGGCACCGACTCCGAGACCGGCACGACCACCCCGGACAACCCGACGACGACCACCACGACCGAAACCACGGTCACCACCGGCTCGCTCTGCAACGACCCCGAGGACCAGCCGGTCAACAGCCCCTGCACCGACTCGTCCGGCTGCGGCTGCGACACCGAGAAGTGCTTCGTCGTCCCGGCCCTCGGCGGCTTCTGCGGCGAGTGCCTCGAAGACGCCGACTGCTCGCCCGGCGGCTGCTCCGTGCCCAACCCGATCGCCGGCGTCGGCGCCACCTGCAACATGGGCGGCCCCGGCGAGGGCTGCCAGACCGACGCGGTCTGCGCCGATGCCGAGTTCGGCATCTGCGGCACCCTGCTCGAGGTCCCCGGCATCATCACCGTCGCCACCTGCGGCCAGTGCAAGGACAACGCCGACTGCACCGACCCGGCGCTGGCCAACTGCACGCCGACCTACGACGTGCCCAACTTCAAGGGCCAGCTCGACTGCCTCGCCGACGGCTCGGTGGAGAACAATTTCGGCTGCTCGCTCGAGGACGACGGCGGCAACCCGGCCGGCAACAAGGCCTGCAAGTCGGGCTTCTGCGGCGAGGCCAGCGTCATGGGCCTGCTGAAGCTCGGCGTCTGCGGCGAGTGCAACGAAGATGCCGACTGCCCGATGGGCCAGATGTGCAGCGACCCGGCCGTCGACCTCGACATGGGCGCGCTGGTCGGCTCGGTCTGCATGTGATCCGAGCGCCGTGGCGCCTGTCCTGAAGGCCAGGCGCCGCGGCTCTTTGCCAAGCCGGCGAGATGAGCGCGTACCGATCGCTGCGCGAGTGCGTGGCCGACCTCGAGCGGCACGGCCACCTCGCGCGCGTCGACGTCGAGGTCGACCCGCACCTCGAGGCGGCGGAGATCCAGCGCCGCGTCTTCGAGGCCGGCGGCCCGGCGCTGCTGTTCCCGCGGGTCAAGGGCAGCGCCTTCCCGATGGTCTCGAACCTGTTCGGGACGGCCGAGCGCACGCGGTTTTTGTTCCGCGACACGCTGGCCCGCGTGAAGCAATTGGTGGCCCTGCGCGGCGACCCGGGGGCGGTGATGCGCCGGCCGTGGCGCTACGCGGGCCTCGTGCGCACGGCCTGGCACGCGCGGCCGAAGTTCGTCGGCTCCGGCCCGGTCATGGCGCGGGAGATCCGGATCTCCGACCTGCCGCAGCTGGTGTCCTGGCCGCTCGACGGCGGGCCGTTCATCACCCTGCCGCAGGTCTACAGCGAGGACCCCGAGCGGCCCGGGTGGATGAAGAGCAACCTCGGGATGTACCGCGCGCAGCTCGGCGGGGGCAGCTACGCGCAGGACCGCCAGATCGGGCTGCACTACCAGATCCACCGCGGGATCGGGGTCCACCACGCGGCGGCGATCCGCAAGGGCGAGCCGCTGCGCGTCAACATCTTCGTCGGCGGCCCGCCGGCGCTGACGCTGGCGGCGGTGATGCCCCTGCCCGAGGGGCTGCCGGAGCTGGCGTTCGCCGGGGCGCTGGCGGGGCGGCGGGTGCGGATGGTCCAAAGGCCAGGTGCGCTGCCGTTCGCCGGCGAGGCCGACTTCGTCATCTGCGGCACGGTCGACCCCGAGCTGCGCCTGCCCGAGGGGCCGTTCGGCGACCACCTCGGCTACTACAGCCTGGCGCACGACTTCCCGGTGCTGCGCGTCGAGAAGGTGTACGCGCGCGCCGACGCGATCTGGCCGTTCACGGTGGTCGGGCGGCCACCGCAGGAGGACACCCAGTTCGGCGCGATCATCCACGAGATCACGGGGCCGGCGATCCCGGCGGTGATCCCCGGGGTGCACGCCGTCCACGCCGTCGACGCGGCCGGGGTCCACCCGCTGCTGCTGGCCCTCGGCAGCGAGCGCTACACGCCCTACGCGCCGCGCGACCGGCCCGCCGAGCTGCTGACGCAGGCCAGCGCGATCCTCGGCCAGGGCCAGATGTCGCTGGCCAAGGTGCTGATGATCGCCGCGGCCGACGACGCGCCGAACCTCGACCTGCACGATGTGACAGGTTTCTTCGGACATGTCCTGGAGCGCGTCGACTGGCGCCGCGACCTGCACTTCCACACCGAGACGACCATCGACACGCTCGACTACTCGGGCGGCGGGCTCAACGTCGGCAGCAAGGTGGTGATCGCGGCCGTCGGCGCGCCGCGGCGTCCGCTGCCGGTCGAGGTGCCGGCCGACCTGCGGCTGCCGCCGGGCTTCTCCGACCCGCGCGTGTGCATGCCGGGGGTGCTGGCGGTGACGAGCCCGGCGTGCACCGTGGCCGGCGACGGCGCACTGCAGCGATTCTGCGCCGCGCTGACGCCGGAGGACGCGATCAATCGCTTCCCGCTGGTGGTGCTGGTCGACGACAGCGAGTTCGCGGCGCGCACCACCAATAACTTCCTGTGGGCGACCTTCACCCGCATGAACCCGGCGGTCGACATCGAGGGGGTCGGCGCGCGCACGGTCCACAAGCACTGGGGCTGCGAGGGCGCGCTGGTGATCGACGCGCGCCGCAAGCCGCATCACGCCCCGCAATTGATCGAGGACCCGGCGGTGACCCGCCGAGTCCGCGAGTGGGCGGCCCCGGGCGGGCCGCTGCACGGGCTGTTGTGAGGGGGGCGCTCAGACGCCGCGCTCGAGCTCGACGTCCTTGATCTCGGCGCCGAAGAACGAGCCGGTGACCGTGCACTGGTAGGACGGGAACCCGTCACAGTCGCCGCCGCAGGACTGCGAGGTGAACAGGACGAAGTCGCCGGTGATCTTGTAACCCTTGATCGAGATGGCGACGTCGAGCGACCGCGTGGTGGTGGTGGTGGTGTTCTCGCCCGGGTCATCGACCTGGACGTCGTCGCCCTCGAACGTGTAATCCGTGCCCGAGCGCGAGCCGATCAGCACGTCTTCCCCGTACTCGAGGAAGAAATCGTCGGCGTCTGTGGCGAAGATCTGGAGCGTGCCCGCGGTGAAGAACGTGGTGGAGTCACGCAGATCGGGGTTCGTGCCGCAGTCGGCGCCCTCCTGCACGGGCAGGGACGTGATCTTGTAGATCCGGTATTCGCCGGGCTTCACCTGGCAAGCGCTCAGGGAGGCCATGAAGCCGAGGGCCGCGACGGCCGAGAAGATGCGAGAGGGGTTGCGCATGCGCGGCATCCTACTCAAGCCAGGGGTCCAGGGGGAGAATTGTGACAGCGTACGCAAGCGCGTTCGCCCACATTTGCGGCCGGGCGCCCGGCCCCTGATGGTTGGAAATCCCCGGGTCTGCGTGGTCGTGTTATAGGAAGACATGGCGCTGTTTCGCCCGACAGGATTGTCGTTTGTGGTCGTGTTGTCGGCGCTGCCGGCCTGCGGCCAGGACCCGGCCACGACCACGGAAGCTTCGACGTCCAGCGCGGACACGACCGATGCACCGGCCACCACCGCGACGACGGCGGATGTGCCAGCGACCGGCACGACCACCACGAACGAGCCGACCACCGGCGACGAGACCAGCAGCACTGGCACGACTGGCGGCGAGCCGCAGCAATTGGTCCCGGTGGCCCATACCCGCGAGTTGCGGGCCGTATGGGTGGCGACGGTGTCCAACATCAACTTCCCCAGCGCGACCGGGCTGTCCGCGGCGGCGCTGCAGGACGAGCTGCTGGCGATCCTCGATACCGTGCAGGCCGCGGGCCTCAATACCGTGGTCTTCCAGGTCCGGCCGGAGTGCGACGCGGTCTATTCGTCGGACCTGGAGCCGTGGAGTCGTTACCTCACAGGCGAACAAGGGGAGGATCCCGGGGTCGACCCGCTGCAATTCTTGATCGACGAGGGCCACGCCCGCGGCATCGAGGTCCACGCCTGGCTCAATCCGTACCGCGCGAAGGCCAACGCCAACCACGCCCTGGCCGACAATCACGTCGCGTCGCTGCTGCCCCAGTACGCCTACGAGTACTCGACCTTCCTTTGGATGGATCCGGGCGCCAAGGAGGTGCAGGACCTATTGCTGGCGGTCGTCGCCGATCTGGTGACCCGCTACGACGTCGACGGGATCCACTTCGACGATTACTTCTACCCGTACCCGGTCGACGGGGTCGACTTCCCCGACGACACGACCTGGGAGGCCTATCAGGGCGGCGGGGGGCAGCTGTCGCGCGCCGACTGGCGGCGCGACAACGTCAACGCGATGGTCCAGGCGGTCGGCGACACCGTCGCCGACATCGCCCCGCACGTCCGCTATGGCATCAGCCCGTTCGGCATCTATCGCCCCGGGATCCCCGAAGGCATCAACGGCTTCGATCAATACGAGGGCCTCTACGCCGACCCGCTGCTGTGGATGCAAGAAGGATGGGTCGATTACCTGGCGCCGCAGCTGTACTGGCCGACGACCCAGGCGGCCCAGGCGTACGGCAAGCTGATCGAGTGGTGGTCGAGCATCACCGGGGGCGGGCGCTACATCTTCGCCGGCAACTACCTCAGCAAGCTCGGCACCGAGGACAAGTGGTCGCTCGACGAGTTCAAGCAGGAGATCCTGCTCAGCCGGCAATACGCGGAGCAGGGCTCGCAGGGCAACATCTTCTTCCAGATCGCGCCGCTGCAGGACAACCTGCTCGGGGTCACCGACGCGCTGCGGGCCGAGTTCTACGCCACGCCCGCCCTGACGCCGCCGATCGCGGCGCTCGTCGACGAGGTCCCGGCGCCGCCCACGGTCACGCTCGAGGGCTCCCAGGCGACGCTCGCCCACGCCGACGCGGACAGCCTGCGCGCGTGGGTGGTGTACGCCCAGTCGGGCCAGGAGTTCATGATCGACCGCATCGTCCCCGCGCAGGCGACGAGCATCGACCTGTCCCCGGGGACATGGGCGATCAGCGCCGCCGGCAAGCACAACGTGGAGAGCGCGGGCGTGTTGGTGACGGTGCCCTGATCCCGAGCCGCGCCCGCCGGCGGTGGCGGGCGGGCGGCTCACTCGCCGCCCTCGTACATGGCCTCGATCAGCGGGGCCCACTGCTTCTCGATGACCTTGCGCTTGAGCTTGAGGGTGGGCGTGAGCTCGCCCTGGTCGGAGCTGAGGCTGCGCGGCAGCAGCTTGAACTTGCGGACCTGCTCGACGCGGGCGAACTGCTCGCCCGACTTCTCGACCCACTTGCCGATCTCGGCCACCAGCGCCGGGTTCTCGTGCAGCGGCTCGTCGGCGGGCAGACCCTGACCGGCGAGCCACTTGGCAGCGGCGGCGCGATCGAGCGCCAGCAAGGCGCTGAGGAACTTGCGCCGATCGCCGATCACGACCGCCTCCTCGATCAGCGGGCTCTCCTTGAGCGCGGCCTCGAGGTTCTTCGGGGCGATGTTCTTGCCGCCGGCGGTGATGATGATTTCCTTCTTGCGGCCGGTGATCGAGAGGAAGCCGTCGGGATCGAAGGCGCCGAGGTCGCCCGAGTGGAGCCACCCGTCCTGCAGCGCCTCGGCGGTGGCGGCCGGGTCCTTGTAGTAGCCCTTGAAGATGCTGGGGCCGCGCACGAGGATCTCGCCGTCTTCGCCGAGCCTGACCTCGAGGCCAGGAATGGGGCGGCCGACGCTGCCGAGCTTGGTTGCGCCGGGGATGTTGAGGCTGGTCGGGCCGCAGTCCTCGCTCTGGCCGTAGACCTCGGCGACGACCACGTCGAGGCCGGTGAAGAACTCGAGCACGTGAGCGGCGATCGGCGCGGCCCCGGACACGCAAGCGCGGGCGCTGCCGAGGCCGAGGGCGGTCTTGAGCTTGGTCAGGACCAGGCGCCGGGCCAGCTGGTACTGGGCGCGCAGGGCCAGCGGGACGGGGCGGCCGCGGGTGGCGAGGGCGTGGTAGCGGCGGGCGACGTCGGCGGCCCAGGTGACCAGCTGTTTCTTGGGACCTGTTACTTGAGACAGGCGTGCTGCGACCGCGGCGTGGAACTTCTCCCAGATCCGCGGCACCCCGAAGAAGACGGTCGGCTGGACCTCCTTGAGGTTGTCGGGCACGCGCTCGAGCGCCTCGGCCCAGTAGATCGCGTGGCCGCAGCAGGCGGGGCCGTGCATCGAGAGCATCTGCTCGGCGATGTGCGACAGCGGCAAGTACGACAGCAGGCGGTCGTCGGGGCTGTTCTCGACCAGGCGGACGAGCACCTCGGTGGTCCACAGCACGCTCTTGTGCGACAGCATGACGGCCTTCGGCGGGCCGGTCGTGCCGGAGGTGTAGATGTACGTGCTGGTGTCGTCCTCGTGCAGGCCCGACAGCCGCTCGGTAAAGGTGGCCTCGGGCACGGCGTCGGCGCGGGCGAGGAACTGCTCCCACGACAGCACGAGCGGGTCGTCGATGGCCGGCGCGCCCTGCATGAGGATGATGTGACGCAGGCCGGGCAGCTGCTCGCGCTGGGCGGCCAGCTTGTCGTACTGGGCGCGGTCCTCGACGACGACCAGCGGGGCCTCGGCGTGGTGGACGATGTACTGCACCTCGCCGGCGGAGCAGGTGGTGTAGATGCCGGCCGGGACGCCGCCCGCGGCCATGGCTGCGAAGGCGGTGATGGCCCACTCGGCGCGGTTGTAGGCGAGGATGCAGACGCCCTGGCCGGGCTGCAGACCGAGGCCGATCATCGCCCGCGCGGCCGTGCGGACCTGGTCGTTGTATTCGCGCCAGGTGGTCGGCCGCCAGGCGCCGTCCTTGCGCACGTAGTAGGCCGGTTTGTTCGGGTGGGCCTGGCCCCGGGCGAAGAAGCGGGCAGGGATGGTGTCGACGGCCACGGCGTGCTCCTGGCGAGAGTGTTTGGTTTTACTAAAGGCCCATCTGCTTGGCGGCGAGGTCCTTCATGATCTCCTCGGCGCCGCCGCCGATGGCGAGGACCTTGGTCTCGCGGTAGATCCGCTCGACCTTGTTGCCGCGGATGAAGCCGGCGCCGCCGAAGATCTGCACGCCCTCCTTGGCGCAGAACTCGACGCACTGGGTGGCGGCGTTCTTGAGCATGCAGATCTCGGCGATCGGCCACTCGCCGGCGTCGATGCGCCGCGCGAGCGCATACAGCCAGGTGCGCACGGGGTGGATCCGCGTGGCCATGTCGACGAGCTTGTGGCGGATGACCTGGCGAGTGGCGAGCGGCTTGCCGAAGGTCTCGCGCTGGCGCGCGTAGGCGATCGACTCGTCGAGGCAGACCTGGGCGAAGGCGATGGCCATGGCCGCGAGCATCAGGCGCTCGCGGTTGAAGTTCTGCATGATGCCGAGGAAGCCGTGGTTCTCCTCGCCGAGCAGGTTGGCAGCCGGGACCCGACAATCGTCGAAGTAGAGGGTGGCGGTGTCGGAGCACCACCAGCCCATCTTCTTGTCCAGCGCGGTGCGGGTGAAGCCGGGGGTGCCGGCCTCGACGACGAGCAGCGAGATGCCGCCGAGCCCCGTTGGACCGGTGCGCACCGCGACGGTGACGAGGTCGGCCTGCATGCCGGAGGTGATGAAGGTCTTGCTGCCGTGGACGACGTAGTGGTCGCCGTCGCGGCGAGCGACTGTCTTGAGGTTGGCGACGTCGGAGCCGCCGGAGGGCTCGGTGACCGCGAGCGCGGCGACCTTGTGGCCGGCGAGGACGTCGGGCACGAAGCGCCGCTTCTGCGCGTCGTCGCCGAGGTTCAAGATCGGCGGCAAGCCGATGCCGTGCGAGAACAGGCCGGCGATGAGGCCGCCGGCGCCGGTGCGCGCGAACTCCTCGCACAGGACGACGAGCGAGGTGCTGTCGCCCGGGCTGCCGCCGAGCTCCTCGGGGAAGCCGAGGCCGAGGATCCCGAGCTCGCCGGCGCGGCGGTAGAGCTCGCGCGGGAAGCCGCCGGCCTCCTCCCAGGCGTCGATGTGCGGCATGACCTCGCGCTCGATGAATCCACGCAGGGTGCCGCGCAGGGCTTCGCGGTCGGCGTCGTCGAGGACGGACATTTTGCGGCCGACTTTATCACGGCCGCACCGGCGACGGGCGTGGCGATCGCGACCGCGTCACTCGTGGCGCTCGCATACACGAGGAGCGAGGCCCGGACGATCGCGGCGAGCTTCGCTCGCGCGGCGCGTCGAGTCGGGAGGCGAGGACGAGCTCGCGGGCTCAGGCCGCGAGGTGCATGCGCTGGCGAGCTTCGGCGGGCGAGGCGATCTCGCGGCCGACCTCGCGAGCGCTGGCGACGAGGGCTTCGATGAGCCGGCCGTTGCTGTCGGCGCGGCTGCCGTCCGGCAAGTAGAAGGTGTCCTCGAGGCCGGTCCGCAGGTCGCCGCCGAGTTCGGCGGTGCGGCGATGGATGGCCCAGATCTCCTCGCGGCCGATGGCGGTGACCTCCCAGCGCGAACCCGGCTTGATGTACTTGAGCAGGAACGGCAAGAGGTCGGGGTCGGTCGGCATGCCGGAGGCGACGCCAGTGACGAAGTTGTAGTGCGGGTGCCGGGCGAGGCCGACGTCGACGAAGAGGCCGACGGAGCGGACGATGCCGAGGTCGAAGCACTCGAACTCGGGGGCCGTGCCGCACTCGGCCATGACGTCGAGGAAGGCCTTGACCTTCTCGACAGGGTTGTCGAACACCATCGGCGGCCAGGCCCAGGTGCCGTCGCTCTTGGCCTTGAGGTAGTTGAGGCTGCCGGCGTTGCAGGCGGCGATCTCGGGCTTGATGGCGCGCATGCACGCGACCGGGCCGCTGATGTCCTCGCCGACGACGCCGGTGGTCATGTTGAAGATGAGGTCGGGGCACTCGGCGCGGATGGCCTCGCGCACCGCGACGGCGACCTCGGGCTCCCACGACGGCAAAAAGCCCATGCCAGGCTCCTGGCGCCGGAAGTGGACGTGCACGACGGAGGCGCCGGCGTCCCGCGCCTGCCGAGCGGCGCGCGCGAGCTCCTCCGGTGTGACCGGGACAGGGTGCTGCTTGGGGTTGGTGAGCACGCCGGTGAGGGCGCAGGTGACGATCGCTTTGTCGTGGGTCATGGCGAGGAGCGGAGTCAGGAGAGCCGGCGGTCGATACGCGCCAGGAGCTCGGCACGGACCTGTTCCCACTCGATGAGTTCGTCCTCGCCGTCCTCCAGCTCCCTCAGACGACGCAGCACCTCCTGGTACTGCGCTTCGGCGAGGGCATCCGGCGTGGGGCCGATGCTCTCCTCCTCCGGGGCGCAGGGGTCACGGCGGGAAGCGTCGGGTGGGATCCTGGCGCTGGTGAAGGATCGCATCGATGATGACGTGATCGGCGGCGAGGTGATAGACGATGGCATACGGATAGGGCGGTAAGAGGCGCCGGCGGTAATCGGGAGCTCGCCATGGAGCCCAGCGGAGCGGGGACTCGGCGATTTCGTCGAATGCATCGGCGAAGGTCTGGCAAAGGCGACGATATTCGTTTGGATAGGCAGTTCGGCACCACGAACGTGCCCCTCGGAGGTCGGCGCGAGCCTCGAGGGTGAAGAAGAGCTTGTTCATGCCCTGGTTCTACGAGCTCGTTATTTTCGCGGTACACCGCGCCATGCGCGGCTCACCGATCGTCCGCCAGGAGTTCGTCGCGGACTTCCCCCCACGGTATGAGCGACGATTCACCGGCTTCGAGGCGTCGCCGTCGCTCCTGGATCTCCGCGTACCATGCATCTTCGATACTGGCGGCACCCGGCGTTTCAGACGCCGGGTCGCCCAGGCTGGCGGCGACCTTGCGCATCAGTGCGCGCCGTTCGTCGGGAGGGAGGCTCAGAATCTCGTCGAGGAGACGCGCGGCGCTCATGACTGCACCTTAGCACGCCTAGGCGGCGGCGGAGGCGGCGCCGGGTTCGGGGCCGTCGTCGGGGGTGACGACTGCGAGGAGGCGGCCTTGTGGGACCTGATCGCCGGGCTTCACCTTGACCTCGGTGACGACGCCGGCGACGGCGACCGCGAGGGCGTTCTCGATCTTCATCGCCTCGAGGGTGACGAGGGTCTGGCCGCGGCGGACGCGGTCGCCGACCTGGACGTGGACCGCGACGACGCGGCCGCTCGTGGGCGCGAGCAGGTTGCCGTCGCCGCCGACGTCGGCCTCGGCCTCGGCGCCCTTCGGCGGCGGCTCGACGAACTCGGCTTGCACGCCGCGGGCCTCGAGGAACAGGCGCTCGCCGACGACGGCGGCGTGGACGGTCTCCTGCACGTCGCCGACGAGGACGCGATAGACCACGCCGTCGCGCCCGAGCACGCGCACGGGCAGGGCGACGCCGTCGACTGTGACGTTGGTGATGCCGCTCGGGTCGAGGTCGACCGCCAGCTCGCGCTCGCGCTCACCTGTCCGAAGGGGCAGGGGGAACGCGGCCCGGCCGGCGCTGCGCCACGGGCTGTAGTCCCCGCGGACATGTCCCAAAGTCCAGATGGTGGCGGCGATCGCCCAGGCGCGGGCGTCGGGCTCGGGGCGCGCGGGTGCGGGCAGGTGCTCGTCGAGGAAGCGGGTGGTCGCGCCGCCGGCGGCGAACACCGGGTGCTCGAGGATGTCGGCGAGGAAGCGCTTGTTGTTGGGCAGGCCGAGCAGGACGCTGCGGCCCAGCGCGCTGACGAGGCGGCGGCGGGCCTCGTCGCGGTTGCGGCCATATGTGATGACCTTGGCGATCATCGGGTCGTAGAACGGCGAGACGGTCTGCTGGCGGTGCAGGCCGTGGTCGACGCGCACGCCGTCGCCGCTCGCGGGCTGCCACGCGACCACCTCGCCGGCCTGCGGCAGATAGCCGGCGTACGGGTCCTCGGCGTAGAGGCGGACCTCGATCGCGTGGCCGCGCAGCTCGATCTGCTCCTGCGTCAATGGCAGCGGCTCCCCGGCGGCCACGCGCAGCTGCCAGGCGACCAGGTCGAGGCCGGTGACCAGCTCGGTGACCGGGTGCTCGACCTGCAGGCGGGTGTTCATCTCGAGGAAGTAGAACTTGCCGTCCGCGTCGAGCATGAACTCGACGGTGCCGGCGCCGACGTAGTCGATCGAGCGCGCGGCGAGCACCGCGGCGGCGCCCATCTCGGCGCGCAGGGCCGGCGACACGGCCGGCGAGGGTGACTCCTCGACGACCTTTTGGTGACGACGCTGGACCGAGCAGTCGCGCTCGCCGAGGTGGATCGCGTGGCCGTGGCTGTCGCCGAACACCTGGATCTCGACGTGGCGACCGCTGGTGATCGCGCGCTCGAGGATCAGCTCGCCGCTGCCGAACGCGCTCTCGGCCTCGCTGCGCGCCGACGCCAGCGCGGCCGGCAGTCCGTCCCAGTCGCGGACCATCCGCATGCCGCGGCCGCCGCCGCCGGCGGCCGCCTTGATCAGCAAGGGCAGGCCGATGCGCTCGGCCTCGGCGGCGAGGCGTCCGGCCGACTGGCCCGCTTCGCTGCTGTCCTGAAAGCCAGGGATGCACGGGACGCCGGCGGCGATCATCGCCCGCTTGGCGGCGGCCTTGTTGCCCATCGCCCGGATCGCGGCCGGCGACGGGCCGATGAACACGAGGCCCGCGTCGAGCACCGCCTGGGCGAAGCCGTCGTTCTCCGACAGGAAGCCGTAGCCCGGGTGGACCGCGTCGGCGCCGGCTTGCTTGGCCGCGGCGATCAGCGCCGCGACGTTGAGGTACGACTCGCGCACCGGCGGCGGGCCGATCCGGACCGCGCGGTCGGCCAGGCCGACGTGCGGGGCGCCGGCGTCGGCGTCGCTGTAGACGGCGACGGTGCGGTAGCCGAGGGCGTGGGCGGTGCGGATGATCCGGCAGGCGATCTCGCCGCGGTTGGCGATCAGGATCGTGGAGAAGGTCATTGGTCGTTCCAGGCGGCGTTGCGCTTCTGAATGAATGCGAGCATGCCCTCGACGCCCTCGGAGCCGCGGGCGGCGCGGGCGAAGTCGTCGGCGGCGAGGTCGAGCAGGGCGGACAGGGCGTCGCCGTGCGGCGCCCCGCTGGCGGCCAGGACCAGCCGCTTGGTGGTGGCGACCGCCTCGGGGGCGCAGCGGCCGATGTCGGCCAGGACCTTCGCGACCTGTCCTTCGAGACCTGCCCGATCGGTCACGTGGTGGACCAGCCCGAGGCGCAGCGCCTCGTTTGCGGTCAGCGCCCCGCCGGTGACCGCGAGCCGGCGCGCCTCACTGTAGCCGACGCGGCGGACGATGAACGGCGCGATCTGGGCCGGCGGCACGCCGAGGCCGGTCTCGGGCAGGCGCAGCTTGGCGTCGTCGGCGGCGACCGCGACGTCGCTGACGCAGCACAGGCCGAAGCCGCCGCCCATGACCGCGCCCTCGAGCACCGCGACGACGGCCTGCGGGGCGTCCTCGATCTGCTGCAGCATGCTGCCGAAGATCCGGTTGGTCGTCGCCAGCGGGTCCTTGCCGTCCGGGCCGGGCTCGGCCCCGCGGGCGCCGGCCATGTCCTTGATGTCGCCGCCGGCGCAGAAGTTGCCCTCGGCGCCGCGCAGGACCACCGCCCGCACCTCACGGTCGCCGGCGATCGCGGCGAACACCGCCTGCAGCTCGCGCACCATGGCGAACGACATCGCGTTGCGCGCCTCGGGCCGGTTGAGCGTGACGTGCAGGCGCCAGCCGTCGCGGCGCAGCAGCAGCGCCTGGCACTCGGGCAAGGTCGTCTGGGACATGTCCTTTCAGCCTTTCCCGGGCAGGATGCCCTCGAGCTTGGCGATGATGCCGAGCATGACCTCGTCGGCGCCGCCGCCGACGGAGATCAGGCGCGAGTCGCGGAACATCCGCGAGATCTTCGATTCCCACATGTAGCCCATGCCGCCCCAGTACTGCAGGCAGCTGTCGGCGACCTCGCGGCCGAGGCGGCCGGACTTGAGCTTGGCCATCGAGGCCAGGCGGGTCACGTCCTTGCCGGAGATGAACAGCTCGGCGGCGCGGTAGATCAGCGCGCGCAGCGACTCGACCTCGGTGAGCAGCTCGGCGATGCGGAAGTGGACGACCTGGTTGTCGAGGATCGACTTGCCGAAGGCCTTGCGCTCGCGGGTGTACTTGACGGTCTCGGTGATCGCGGTCTCCATCGCGGTCAGCGAGTTGGCGGCGCCCCACAGCCGCTCCTCCTGGAACTGCAGCATCTGCAGCATGAAGCCGGCGCCCTCGGGGCCGATCGCGTAGCGCTGCGGGACGCGGACCTCGTCGAAGAAGATCTGCGCGGTGTCGGACGACCACATGCCGAGCTTGTGCAGCTTGCGGGCCCGCTCGACGCCCTTCGAGTTCAGCGGGACGACGATGAGGGTCTTGTTCTTGTGCGGCTTGTCGTCGCTGGTGTTGGCGAGGCAGCACATCCAGTCGGCCTGGATGCCGTTGGTGATCCACATCTTGCCGCCGGAGATGACGTAGTCGTCGCCGTCCTTGCGGGCGTAGGTCTTGAGGCCGGCGACGTCGGAGCCGGCGCCGACCTCGGACACGCCGATGCAGCCGACCAGGTCGCCCGCGATCGAGGGGGCGAGGAACTCCTTCTTGAGCTCGTCCGAGCCGAACCGTGCCAGGGCCGGCGTGCACATGTCGGTCTGCACGCCGATCGCCAGCGATACGCCGCCGGCGTCGACGCGGCCGAGCTCCTCGGCCATCACCAGCGCGTACGAGTAGTCGAGCGCCGAGCCGCCGTACTCGGTCGGCTTGGTCAGGCCGAGGAAGCCCTCGTTGCCGAGCTTCTTGAAGAGCTCGTGCGCCGGGAAGATCCGCGCCTCCTCCCACTCGTCGCAGTAGGGGTTGATCTCCCGGGCGATGAACTTGCGCAGGCTGTCGCGCAGGAGGTCGTGCTCGTCGGTGAACAGCGGCATGTCGGGGCTGGCTCTCGGGTCAGGGTGGTCGAAGGGACAGGTCAGACGTCACAATCGGGCGACGCCGAAGGTGTTGGGGCGGACGCGGCGGGCCTCGCCCTCGCGGCAGACGGCCAGCGCCAGGGCGAGCACGCGGCGGGTGTCGCGGGGGTCGATGAGGCCGTCGTCCCACAGCCTCGCGGTGGCGTAGAGCGCGGTCGACTCGGCGTCGAGGCGGTCCTTGATCGACTTGCCCATCTGCGCCATCGCGTCGGCGTCGGGCTTGACACCCATGCGCGCGAACTTGGCGGTGGTGATGATCTCCATGACCTTGGCCGCCTGCTCGCCGCCCATCACGGCGATCCGGCTGCCCGGCCAGGCGAACACGAAGCGCGGGTCGTAGGAGCGGCCGCACATGCCGTAGTTGCCGGCGCCGAAGCTGCCGCCGAGGATGACGGTGAGCTTCGGGACGTCGGCGTTGGCGACCGCCTGGATCATCTTCGAGCCGTGCTTGACCATGCCGGCCCGCTCGGCCGCGGTGCCGACCATGTAGCCGGTCGTGTTCTGCAGGAAGACCAGCGGGGTGCCGCTCTGGCAGCACAGCTGGATGAACTGCCCGGCCTTGCAGGCGCCGTCGGGGTTGATGGGGCCGTTGTTGCCGAGGACGCCGACGGCGTGGCCCTCGATCTGGGCGTGGCCGCACACCGTCGCCGAGCCGTACAGCGCCTTGAACTCGAAGAAGTCGCTGTCGTCGACCAGGCGGGCGATCACCTCGCGGACGTCGTAGGGCTTCTTGAAGTCGACCGGGACGATGCCGAGCAGGTCCTCGCCGTCGAAGCGGGGCGGGCGGTGCGGCCTGGTCGAAAGGTCATGTGCGAACCGGCTCAGCGGCGCGCGCTGCAGGTTGGCCAGCAGCTCGCGCGCGAGGTGGATCGCGTGGGCGTCGTTCTCGGCCATGTACTCGGCGGTGCCGGTGACTGTGGCGTGCAGCTCGGCGCCGCCGAGCTCCTCGTCGGTGGCGACCTCGCCGAGCGCGGCCTCCACCAGCGGCGGGCCGGCGAGGAACACCTTGGCCTGGCCGCGCACCGCGATCACGTAGTCCGACAGGCCCGGGAGGTAGGCGCCGCCGGCCGTGCTGCTGCCGTGGACGATCGTGATCTGCGGGACGCCGGCGGCCGACAGCCGCGCCATGTTGGCGAACACGCGGCCGCCGTCGACGAAGATCTCGGCCTGGTAGAGGAGGTTGGCGCCCGCGCTCTCGACGCAGGAGATGATCGGCAGCTTGTGCTCGAGCGCGATCTCCTGGGCTCGCAGGCTCTTGCGCAGGCCCATGGGCGAGATCGCCCCGCCCTTGATCGCGCTGTCGCTGGCGCTGACGATGCATCGCACGCCGGACACGACGCCGATGCCGACGATGCAGCCGCCGCCGCTGGCGTCGCCCCTGCCGTCGTCGTCGTGCATGTTGAAGCCGGCCAGGGTCGACAGCTCGAGGAACGGCGCGCCGCGGTCGAGCAGCCGCGCCACGCGGTCGCGCGGGAGCAGCTGGCCGCGCTTGGCGAACTTCTCGGCCTGCTTGCCCGAGTTGTCGCGCACGCGCTGCTCGGCGGCGCGGAACTCGTCGATGAGCTTCAGCTGGGCGGCGCGGTTGCTCTGGAACTGGTCGCCCTGGAGGTCGATGCGGGACGTGAGCACGGGCATGACTGGCTGGCCTTTAGCGCAGGTTGTCGGGGAGCTCGGCGCGGTGGAAGCCCTCGTACGGCTTGGAGCGGTCGTGCTCGCTCGCGGGCCACACTGCGCTGGAATTGGGGGCGGCGCCGTCGACCCGCAGCGTCGACCCGCTGATGAACGCGGCGGCCTCGCTGAGCAGGAAGACGATCGCGGCGCTGACCTCGGCCTCGGTGCCGAGGCGGTGCAGCGGGACGGCGGCCTTGAGCCGCGGCAGCAGGCCCTTCAGCATGTCGGGGTCGTAGTTGTCCATGCCGGACGAGGCGATCCACCCCGGCGCGACGGCGTTGACGCGCACGCCCGAGGGCGCCCACTCGACCGCGGCGGTCTGGGTGAAGTTGACCATGCCGGCGCGCGCGGCCCCGGAGTGGCCCATGCCCGGCATCGACCGCCACATGTCGGCGACGATGTTGACGATCGCGCCGCCGTGCTCGGCCATCGACTGGGCGTAGACCTCGCGGGCGAACAAGAAGCCGCCGACGAGGTTGGTACGCACCACGGTCTCGAAGCCCTTCTGCGAGATCGCGGCCAGCGGGGCCGGGAACTGCCCGCCGGCGTTGTTGACGAGCCCGTCGACGCGCCCGCGCGCGGCCACGATCGCGGCGACGGTGGCCTTGACCTGCGCCTCCTCGCGGATGTCGCACGCGTGCAGCGAGCAGTCGCCACCGTCGGCGACGATCTCGGCGGCGGTGGCCTCGAGCTTGGCGAGCTTGCGGCCGACGAGCACCGGGTGGGCGCCGAGCGCGGCCAGCTCGTGCGCGGTGCAGCGACCGATCCCGCTGCCGCCGCCGGTGACGACGATCGTTTGCCCGGCGAACAGCCCCGGACGAAAGACGGAACGGTACCCGCTCATGGCGCCGCATCGTACACAGCCGCGGGACCAGGGGAAGCGGGAAATCGCCGCCGGGCGCGGGGAGGGTCCCGGGAACGACGTATGCGCTGACGTGGGGGTAGGGCGGATCGAACCCGCGTCGGCGAGTAGATTTTCGCGGCGCGGGTCGGAGACGCCGCGGGCGTCGAAGGCGCCGGTAGATTGTGGTAGGCAGGCGTCATGAGCGACATCAGCCTGGAAAAGTTCACCGAAGAGATCCGCGCGAAGGTCGGCGCCGACTCGGGCCTCAAGGCGACGATCAAGTTCGTGTTCTCCGACGCGCAAGTGCTCTACATCGACGGCGAGAGCACCCCCAATACGGTCGACAACACCGACCGCCCGGCCAAGTGCACGGTCAAGGTCTCGCTCGAAGACTTCGCCAAGCTGGCGTCGAAGAAGCTCGACCCGACGACCGCGTTCATGACCGGCAAGATCAAGATCGAGGGCGACATGGGCGTGGCCATGCGCCTCGGCAAGCTGTTCAACTAGCGAGCAGGTCGGCGCAGGGGCGCGGCTCAGGGGCAGCGCCCCAGCGCCGCCCGCACGCGCTCCGCGGCGGTGCCCGTGGCGGCCTCGAGCGCCTGCTCGAGGCCCAGCGCGGCGACGTCCTCGCGCGTCAAGGCGAGCGGCAGGGCCTGCTCGAGCGCACCCGACCAGGCGTCGCGCTCGTCGGCCCCGAGGCCCGGGGCCAGCAGCGCCCGGGTCAGCGCCGGCGCAGGATCGGGCTCGCGCAGGCGGTCACCGATGTAGACCCACCGCCCGTCCTGCTCGGCGAACGCGTGCGGGTCGAGCTCGAGGCCGAGGTCCTCGCGGGCGAGCAGGCGCAGCGCGGCGGCGTAGGCAGACGCGAGCCGCTGCAGGTGCCGCGGGCGCTCGGCCCCGGCCGCGTCGCGTAGCTCGGCGCCCAGCGACTGCAGGTCGGGCACGATGTGCCACAGCGCGGCGTCGTCGTCGCCCACCGCCAGGGCGACCGCGATCCCGGCCGGCAGCAGCGGGCCGAGCCGCGCGGTCCGGCGGACGTGCTCGAGGAGCGCCTCGCGCCCGCGCTCGCGCTCGGCGAACCGCCACTCGGCGCGGGTATGCAGGCGGTAACCACCTGACTTGAAGGACATGGTACTTTGAGCATGCCCTTCGGGACCTGTCGCGAGAGTCAGAGGATGGCCGGCGATCTGCTCGAGCACGCCGCGTCCGCCGGGGACCGGCCATACGTGCCCGGGCGGCAGAGCGGGCCCAGGGCGCAACGGGAGGGCGACAGGCGGGGCTGCGAGGTCCGGCGAGGCAGTTTCGGAAGAAACCTGTGCGGACGCGGCTTCGAGTGACTCGCGCGTGGGGCTCGCCACGCCGTCGCTGGAAGGAATGATGGGCGGCTGGGACGCCTCGTCGCGGTCACGCGGCTCCGGCCGGTCGCCCGCTGCGGCGGCTGCGAGCGGAAGGACGGCGAGCGGGCTTCCGGGCCCGGTGCTGTGATTCGGCGCGGCGATGGCTGGCGCGGGCAGATCGGGCTCCGCCGCGGGCCCTGGCGCGAAGTCCGGCGCGGCTGGAGTCTCGAGCCGGGTCCCGCGAGCGACCGTGGGCGGGGGCGGGAGAGGGACGCCCGCTGGCACCGCGCCGCTCGTGATCGCGGCGACCTCGGGCGGATCGTTGGCCGGGCGCGGTTCGATGAACATCGCCGACACCGGGACTGCGCCGCCGCGCGGGCGCTCGGCATGTGGCCTTTCGGACATGTCCGAAAGGCTGGTCTTCAGCGGCGCCCGGGCCCGCGCGGTCGCCTCGCCGTGGGCGCCGGCGGCCAGCTGGGTGGCCAACTTCTGCGAGCGGATGTAGACCACCCGGCCCTCGTCGACGAGGGCAGCGGGCAGGGCGCCCCGGGCCTCGTCCTCCGGGCTGCGGCGCTCGCCGACGCTGCGGCCGGCGCCGACCGCCTCGATGTCCTGCAGGGCCGCGCGCAGCTCGTCGGCGGTGCCGGCCCTGCCGAGGATCGCGTCCACGCCCTCTCGCGCCATGCGTCGCTTCATCTGCCGCACGGCCGCCCGGATCGCACCGATCACCGTCTCGCGCACGCCGATGCCGGCCGAGGCCTGGGCGCTGACGACGGGCGTGTCGTAGCCGACGCCGAGCGCCGCGCCGAGCTTCTGCGGCGACATGGCGTTCGCCAGGTCCTGCTTGTTGGCCTGCACGACCAGCGGCACGGGGCGCGTGCTCGTGGCGAGGTGCTCGCGCAGGCTGTCGAGCATCTCGCGCGCGGCGTCCGGGCCCGCGGCAGCGCAGTCGCACACGAGGACGACGACGTCGGCGGTATGCAGAATGTGCGCCCGGCGCGGCTCGAGGCTCTTGTGACCGGGGACGGTGACGACCTGCACCTGTAATTGGTGGCCGTCGATCATGCCGCCGTCGAAGCTGAACCAGTCGAAGTAGATCGTGCGCCCGCTGGCCGCCGGATAGACCTGCAGCTCGTTGCCGGGCTTGTTGCCGAAGATGCGCGCGAGCTGCTCGACGTTGGTGGTCTTGCCCGCGCGCCCCGGCCCGTCGTAGACGACGCGTATGACGATACGCGCGCGGTCTCGTTCGTAGACTGCCATGACCGGTCCTTTCTCGTCACTTCGCCGGACGCTCGAGCGCGCCGAGCTGCGCGCGCAGCTGCGCCCACCCGAGGCCGACGCTGATCGTGCGGTCGGTGACGAGGATGAGCGCGCGGCGGCGATCGCCGAGCAGCTTGCCGAATAGATAATGATCGCTGGCGGTCAGCTGGACCTCGTGCAGGCGGCCGACCGCCAGCCGGCCGGCGCCGCCGAACAGCTCGCGCGCCGCCGCAGTCAGAGCCGACTCCGACGTGGGCCCGGCGGCGCCGCGGCGGTGGTGACCGAGCAAGCCGCCGCCGTCGACCGCCACGACTGCGCACGCGAGCGCGCCCTCGACCGCCTCGGCCATTCGCCGGCACGCGTCGTCGAGCGCGTCGTCGCGGGCGCCGGCTGGCTCGCGCGCCGCCCACGACGGCTCGTCGTCGAGCGCGTGCGCCGGCGCGGCGATCTCGTCGGTCTCGCCGAAGTCGCCCAGGTCGAACAGCGCCGGCGTCTCGGTCGGTCCCCGGCCGTCGTGCAGCTCCTCGTCGAGGCGGCTCAGGCTGGCCAGCAGCAGGTGATCGAAGGGCGCGTCGATCGTCGGCGCCGCGTCGTCCTCGAGGCCGGTGGTGTGCAGCGCCCCCGAAGAGGCGGCCAGGATCGCCCGCAGCGCCGCGCAGCCGACCAGGTCGCCGTGCGAGGCGCCGACGATCTCGCCGCGGCGGAGGTGGATCTTGCTGGCCGGTCGCCCGGTCGCAGTGACGACGATCGTGACCGAGCGCTGCGCCAGGTGGAACATCTGCGCCACGTCGATCAGCGACAGGCCGTGGACGCTGCCGACGAACCCGGTCTCGCAGTCGATCGCCTTGTGGATCGATCGCAGCAGCTCGGCCGGGGTGAACGGCTTGATGAGGACGTCGATCGCGCCGAGCTCGGTCGCGACCTGGTGGTCGCGGGCCGACGCGTGCGCGCTCATGAGAATGGAGCGAGACCGCCGGGACACGCTCGGCAGCAGCTTGAGCAGGTCGAGCCCGTCGGGGCCGCCCAGCCGCAGATCGGTGAGCACCACGTCGGCCGGGCGGCGGGCCAGCGCCGCGAGGGCTGAATGCACCGAGGGCGCCGAAGCGACCTGAAAGCCGCGACCTTCGAGCTCGCGCGTGAGCTCGCCGCGAAAATGTGAATCGTCCTCGACGATGAGCAGCGAAGCCAAGGGTAGTTCTCCCGGTGCGGAGCGCCGACACACGCGAATCGTAGGAGGGCGCCCCGGTCAGGGTGGAGGCGGCCGCAGCAGGTGAGGCGCTAGAGCGCCGTCGCGTGCTCGATCTCCGCCAGGGTTCGTCGGGCCATCGCCAGGTTCGTCTTGTTGCGATCGCAGGCGACGTAATAGAAGACCGCAGGCGCCCGGCGCAGCGGTCGGATGATGTGGTATTGCTTGCCCAGAGTGATGAGAATGTCCTCCAGCTCGTCGGCGAGGCGGAGGGCGTTCATGGCCTTGAGCTTGGCCTGGACCACGTTGGTGTTGGCCGCCGCGGCCACCTCGATGTCGAAGGCCGGCCCGCCGCCGGCGGTGGCGAGGGTCATGCCGCTCTCGCTGTCGACGAGCGCCGCCGCGATCGCCCCGTCGATCTCCATCGCTTTTTTGATCTGATTCCCCGTATTCCCCATAACCAGCTCCCCCAAGTCGTGATTGCATCTTCGCAAACAATCCGAGCTCCGGCAAGAGCAAGTATTGCGGCGCGAGATTGTGATGTATAGCGATTCGGTGAACGCACGCCAATGCAGCGACGAATCGGCGGAACGACGAATCGGCGCCGGTGAACGCGATGCGACCGGCGTTCGTCGGGCGCAGGCGACTGGCGAGGGGCGGCGACCTCGGGTGAGCGTCGGCGCAGGTGCGGCGCTGGGGTGGGACACGTCCGGCGGGCCGGACGGTGTCCAGCGGGCGGGACAGCGACGGCGCGTGCGCGCGGGCAAGTCGTTGATTTGCTTCGCGGCGGCCGAGCACGGCGATTGTAGGGAGTGGCCGCGTGCTGACTCGCTCCTACTCCGCCAGCGTCCTCGGCGTCGAAGGTTTTGTCGTCACCGTCGAGGCCGACGTGGGCCTCGGTCTGCCGGGCCTCACTCTGGTGGGGCGGGCGAGCGGGGCGCTGATGGAGGCGCGCGAGCGGGTCCGCAGCGCGCTCGGCCACTGCGGGCACAAGCTCCACCCGCGCAAGCAGGTCGTCAACCTCGCGCCTGCGGATGAACGAAAGGACAGCCCGGGCATCGACCTCGCGGTGGCCTGCGCCCTGCTGGCGAGCCACGAGGTCGTGCCGGCGGAGCGGCTGCAGGGCCTGATGCTGTGGGGCGAGCTGTCGCTCGACGGCTCGCTGCGCCCGGCCGCCGGCACTCTGGTGATCGCCGACTGCGCCCGGCGCATGGGCTTCACCACTCTGGCGGTCGCCGAGGCCAGCGCCGACGAGGCTGCGGTGCTCGGCGGGCTGGCGGTGCTGCCGGTCCGCGACCTGCCGCAGCTCGTGGCCCACCTCCGCGGCGATCGCGAGATCGGCGCGCACGCGGCCAACGATCCGCCGCCCAGGCCGCTGCGCGAGCTCCACGACCTCGAGGACGTGCGCGGGCTGGTGCTCGCCCGCCGCGCGATCGAGGTGATGGCCGCCGGCGGTCACAACGTGCTGCTCCACGGGCCGCCGGGCGTCGGCAAGACGATGCTCGCGCGGCGAGCCATCGGCCTCTACCCGCCGCTCGACGACGAGGCCGCGCTCGAGGTGACGAAGATCTTCGGCGTCGCCGGGCTGCGCGCGGTCGACGGGCTGGTCCGCGAGGTGCCGCTGCGAGCCCCGCACCACACCGTCAGCGTCGCCGGTCTGCTCGGCGGCGGGCCGTTCCTCCGCCCGGGCGAGGTCAGCCTGGCGCACCGCGGGGTGCTGTTCCTCGACGAGCTGCCCGAGTTCTCGCGCGGCTGCCTCGAGGCGCTGCGCGAGCCGCTCGAAGAGGGCGTGGTCCGGATCGTGCGCGCGCGCGGGAGCGTGGGCTTCCCGGCCCGGTTCCAGCTGCTGGCGGCGATGAACCCGTGCCCGTGCGGCTTCCTCGGCCACCCCGATCGCACCTGCGTCGACAACCCGGCGGCGGTGCTGCGCTACCAGCAGCGCGTGTCGGGGCCGCTGCTCGACCGCATCGACGTCTCGGTGTCCGTCACGCCGGCGCGGCCCGACGAGCTGCGCTCGGCCGACCCACCTGAGTCGAGCGCGCTGGTGCGGACGCGCGTGACGAGGGCCCGCGCCCGCCAGCTGGTGCGGCTGCGCGGGACGCCGTGGCGCACCAACGCCGAGGTGCCGGCGGCGGCCGGGTCGATCGAACGCCTGTGCGCGCTGACGCCGGCGGCGGAGCGCCTGCTCGCCGCGACCGCCGAGCACCGCGGCTGGAGCCCGCGGGCCCAGCACCGCCTGCGCCGGGTCGCCCGCACGATCGCCGACCTCGCCGACGACGATCGCTGCCCGGTCGCCCCCGCGGCCGAGGTCGACGTGGCCCAGGCGCTCCACCTGCGCGCGCTGCCGGAGGTCGGATGAGGTGTCCGCGGGGACATGTGCATTCGGCCATGTCGCACGCGACATGGCCGAACGAGCAGCTCACGAAGCTGTCAGGCGCTGCCCATGGCGAGGACCTTGCGGCCCTCCTCGAACAGGATGGCGCACTTCTTGGCCTCGAGCACCTCGAGCACCACGCCCTTGCCGAACTTCGGGTGCGACACCGGATCGCCGGCGGCGAAGGTCTCGCGCATCGAGTAGGCCTTGATCGGCGTGCCGCCCTGGTGCGCCAGGTCCTCCATGCGCCGCAGCCACTCGCGCGCGCCGGCGCCGGCCGGGGGGCTGAGCGCCGAGGGCTTGGCCGCCGCGGGCTTGGCCGCCTTGGGCGGCTTGGGCGGCGGCGGGTTGCGAGCGACGGCGCTGCGGTTCACCACCGCCGGCTGGCTCGGCGCTTCTGTCCGCGAGGGCAGCTTGGGCGCGTGGTACATGTGCTGCCCGCCGCAGCTCTTGCACTCGACCCGCTTCGGCCCCTCGTTGCCCGGCTTGAGCGCGACGACGACGTGAATCGTGTCGAGGCGGCACTTGGTGCAATAAGCGTCGATGTCTCCGCCGACTTTGAAAACCATGGATTGATCGAGCAGCAGAGTAATGCAGGCCCGCGCCGACGGCCACGGCCTCGGCGTGAGCTGAGGAGCGCTCGGCGAGGACACGTGTCCGCGGCCGGGTGGCGCCTGCTCCGCGAGACACGGTCGACGCCGCTCCTGCTCGCGGAACGCCGCACGCGACCGGTGCGGTATCGGCGCGAGCCGCGGCCTTGGGAAGCGAGCCCGTGCGTGCGATCTTCAAGGACCGAGGACGCTCGTGGACACCGCGCTCGAACAATTCGCAGACCTCGACGGCCGCCTGGTCGACGCCGCCAAGGACATCAAGGTGCTCAGCCAGCTGGCCTGGCCGCCGCAGGTCGGGGCCGAGTTCCTGGCCCGCTGGCACGCCGGCGATCCCCGGCTGCCCGCGGTCGAGCCGCCACGCGTGCGCTTCGACTCCAACATCCGCGCGCTGGCCTCGATCATGCGCGAGTGCGACCGAGACCACCCCGTCGGCCGCTACCTGTACCGCACCGCCCGCAGCTACAAGCTCGCGGCGGCGATGATCGAGGAGGCCGGCACGCCCGAGTTCACGGTCCGCTCGATCGAGCTTTACGGCGGTCCGCGCGACCCCGTCGGCCCCGGGCAGGTCAGCAACCTCTCGGCGGCCGAGCAATTCCTGGCGCTGACCGACGACTTCCGCGCCGAGGGTTACATCCCCGAGCAGGACTTCTTCGTCACGCCCGAGCAGGCGGCCGACGCGCTGCGCTCGCGCATCACCCCGGTGTTCGGCGACCTGCCGATCGCGGTCGTCGTCGACCCGGACATGGCGGCCAAGGCGGCCGCCGGTCCGACCCGCGTGCGCCTGCGCGGCGCGACCTGCTTCAGCCCCTACGACGTGGCCCAGCTCGTCGAGCACGAGGTGTTCGTCCACTCGCTCACCGCTCTCAACGGGCGCGAGCAGCCGCACGTGCGTTCGCTCGGGCTCGGCGCGCCGCGGACCACGGCGACCCAGGAGGGCCTGGCGACCTTCGCCGAGATGATCACCAACGCGATCGACCTGGCCCGCCTCCGTCGCCTGGCCCTGCGCGTCAAGGCAGTCGACCTCGCGCTGTCCGGCGCCGACTTCATCGACCTGTTCCGCTTCTTCCACGACGCGGGCCAGGACCCGGGCGAGAGCTATCACTCGGCGGCGCGGGTGTTCCGTGGCGGCGACGTCGCGGGCAAGGTCGTGTTCACCAAGGACATCGTCTACCTGCGCGGCCTCCTCGGCGTGCACACGTTCTTCCTCAAGGCGATCCAGAGCGGCCGGCCCGAGCTGCTGCACCACCTGTTCTCCGGCCGCATGGCGCTCGGCGACGCCATCGAGCTCGACCCGTTCTTCCGCGCCGGAGCGCTGGCCCCGCCGCGGTTCGAGCCGTCGTGGGTCAAGAGCCGCGCCACCCTGGCGGCCTTCCTCATCTACTCGGTGCTCAGCACCTCGCTCCGCCTCACCGGCGTCGAGCTCACCGACTTCGCCGCCGACGCCACCGACATGGCCACCTGAGGCCGGCCGTTCGGCACGTGGCGATCGGGACATGCCCGATCGGTCAGGTGGCCGGACGGACCCGGCCGGGAGGCGACTCACGGCGCATGGCGATCGGGACATGCCCGATCGGGCAGGCGTCAGCCCGGCATCAGCGACGACTTGAAGCCGAGCGTGACCCGCAGCCGCTGCCCGGGGGTGTCGACCGTGTTGCCCATGGTCGTGTGCGTGTCGAGGTTGTTGTCGATCGCGTTGGGCTCGGAGCCCATGATGTAGTTGTCGCCGAGCCCGACGAAGCTGGCGAGGTAGCTGCCGAACTCGAATTCGTTGTTGTCGAAGTTGAGGGAGATCTCGGCCAGATTGAGCCCGCCGCCCGCCGGCAGCTTGGCTTCGAACGAGCCGGCGATCGTCAGGTAACTGCCCAGCGGATCGAACACGCCGTCCACGTCGGAGTAGTACACGTCGTAGAACTCGACGCTGGTGCCCTCGATGTCGCGGTTGGCGTTGGTCAGCGGGTCGGCCAGCAGGGTGTTGAGCTCGGGCCCGTCGACCGAGAAGGTGAACTCCATCACCCCGCTGGTCGACTCGTAGAAGGTGATCGACACCAGGCCGGGGATGTCCTTCACCGGGATCGGCATCTCCGCCGGCAGGTCGAGCTTGGGCCCGACTGTGGTGGTCGACGGGTCGACCGGCTCGGTGGTCGAGGTGTCGATCGCGGTGGTGCCGGTGACCGCGGTGATGGTGCCGGGCTCCTCGGTCGTGCTGCTGCTCGACGTGGTGGTGGTGCCGGTGCTCGGGTCGCCGGTGCTCGTCGGGGCGACGTCGCCGCTGCTGCTCGAGGTCGAGGCCGGCGCGGTGGTGCCGGTGGGCGCGGTCGCGGTGTCGGTGGCGTCGGCGCGACCATCCGGGCCGCAGGCGGTGAGGACAGCGAGGACGAGACCGAGGCGATGCACGTGCATGACCCCGTGTTTCACGCCGCGGCCTGGCGTGTCAAACCCGGTCGCGCCGGTGCGCAGGCCCGCGCGCATCGGCGCAGCCACGCGCGAGCTTCAGCGACCGAGAGTTCGCACGTCGCCGCGACGGCTGACGTGCCGCCGGCCGCGGGCCTCGCTGACGACGAAGCCGCGGCCGTCGTCCGCGAGCGCGACGGCGACCGGCAACCAGAAGCGCGCCTGCTCGCAGTCGCCGTCGACGTCGCCGGGCGTCCCGGGGCAGCCGGCCAGCAGCGCGAGTCGATGGCTGCGCAGGTCGTAGCTCCACACCACGTGGTTGCGCGTGTCGGCGATGACCAGCCACTCGCCGTCGCACGCGAGCCCGCTCGGGGTGAACTCCTGGACATGTGCGATCGTGCAGATGTCCGCGAGCGTGAGCGCCGTGTTGACCACGCCGGCGCGGGTGTCGATGCTGCGCACCGCTCCGTTGCCGGTGTCGGCGACGAACAGCAGCGAGGCGCCGCCCTCGGTCAGCGCCCGCGGGCCGTGAAACCGGGCCTTGCGCCGCGGGCCGTCGATCCGCCCCGGCGCGCCGCGAGAGCCGGCGTAGACCGGGTCGGCTTCGGTCGCGCGGGTGCCGATGAAGTGCTCGGCGGCGTCGCAGTAGAAACGAGGCGCGGCGGCGGTCGACATGGCCCGTCCGCCAGTGTGCGCGATCCCGCCAGAGCCGCCAAGAGGCGGCGCGATTTCGCACCAGAGCGCCCAATGAGCCGCCAGAGTCGGTTCTGGGCCCCGTGGAGGTCGGGTACGATGGCCGGCGATGCCCAGGCGGACGACCGCGAGCGAGGGGCGAGTGGAGCTGACCTGGCCCGGCAAGGTCCCGCTGCTCGCCGCCGTTCCGCCGGGTCCGCTGATGCTGCGCGAGCGCGTCGGCGAGGCGAGCGGCTGGCACGACCGACTGATCTGGGGCGACAACTCGCTGGCCCTGGCGGCGCTGCGCGAGGAGCTCGGGGCCGCAGTCGACCTGGTCTACATCGACCCGCCGTTCGACGTCGGCGCGTCGCACTACTTAAGGAAGGGCGAGGTCGAGGTCCTGGCTTACCGCGACACGTGGGGCGGCCCCGGCTACCTGTCGATGCTGTACCCGCGCCTGGTGCTGCTGCGCGCGCTGATGAAGCCGACGGCGACGATCGTGGTTCACGTCGGCATCCAGGTGTGCCACCACGTGCGCGTGGTGATGGACGAGGTGTTCGGCGCCGACAACTTCGTCAACCAGGTCGCGTGGAAGCGCTACTCGGCCCACAACGACGCCGGCCAGGGTGCGCGCCGGCTCGGGGCGGTGCACGACGTGCTGCTGATCTACGGCATGGGCCCCGAGCGCACGTGGACGACGCTGCGCGCGCCGTACGACAAGGACTACGTGGCGAAGTGGTACCGCCACGTCGAGCCCGGGACCGGCCGCCGCTTCATGTCGAGCCCGCTCACGGCCCCCGGCGGCGCGGCCAAGGGCAACCCGAGCTACGAGTTCCTCGGCGTGCGCCGGTTCTGGCGCTACGGCCAGGCGACGATGGCGGAGCTGCACCGCAGCGGCCGCGTGTACCAGAGCCGACCGGGCGCGGTGCCGCGGCAGAAGCATTACCTCGACGAGCAGGAGGGGGTGCCGCTGCAGGACGTGTGGACCGACATCCGCGCGCTGCAGGGGACGCACACCGAGCGGGTCGGCTACGACACGCAGAAGCCGGAGGCGCTGCTCGAGCGGATCGTCCACATGTGTTCGCGCCCGGGCGACCTGATCCTCGACGCGTTCGCCGGCTCCGGCACGACCGCCGCGGTGGCCGCTCGCTGTGGCCGGCGCTGGGTGGTGATCGATCGCTCGCAGCCGGCCTTCACGGTCATCCGCCGGCGCCTGCGGGCGATGACGCAGCGCGGCGAGGCCGGCCCGTTCGCGGTGTTCGACGCGCTGCCTGCCGCCCGCCGCGCGCTGGTCGAGCGCCTCGGCGAGGCCGAGCTGCGCGGCCGCTTGCTGGCGCTGCACGGAGCGACAGCCTGGTCCGAGGGACAGGTCACGGCGCAGGTTGCAGTCGAAGGCTCGGGCAACGCAGCCGGAGAAACGACATGGCCCGAGGGACAGATCCACGGACGACGCGGCGAGGCGGCAGTGGTGGTGGCGGCCAGCGAGCAGCGACCGACCGCCGGCGACATCGCGAGGTGGCAGGCCGCGGCGCGAGGGGCTGGGGCCGCGGCGCTCGAGGTGATCGCGTGGGCGTTCGAGCCCTCGGCGCACGACGTGGACGCGCCCGAGGTGACTCTCTGGGAGGTGCCGCGCGCGTTCGTCGAGGGCGAGTCGATCGGGCCCATCCGAGCCTCGCGGCTCTCGCTCGCCGTCGAAGTGACGGCCGCGGGCCGGGCGATCCGGCTCGCCGATTACGCCGGACCGGACAGCGCCGGCTGCTGGACCTCGCCGGGCGTCGACGCGATCGTCGAGTGGGCGATCGACGAGCGCGGCGAAGATGGCGTGTTCACGCCGCGGTGGTCGACGCAGCGCGGACGTGACGGCGCGATGGAGCTGTCTTCGCCGGCGATCGCGGGCGAGGGCAGGGTCGTGGTCGAGGCGGTCGACGTGGCTGGGCGGATCAGTACGCGGGCGATCGGTTGAGCCGGTGCAGCGAAAAACGGGGTGTCGAGTGCTGGGTGGGAGCCGTTCCGCGAGGCCGCGTTTGAAGCACTGGGCCCGCAGTTCGCAGGGCGAGTCCGTGTGGGGACGATTGTTCGACGTGCACGGTCAGGCCGCGGGCCCGCCGAGTTGCCGTGCTCGGAGGTTCGGCGAGCATCGGCGTGCTCTGAGGAAGTTGCATGTGTCGTGACCGATGATTCGTCATTCACTTGAATGACCCAAAAGACAGGTCCGAGCGAACGGGCGCAGGTCGGCGCGCCCGTGGCCGCTGCGCGGGTCGTCGGCGAGTGCTCGCACCGGCGCGCGCCATCGAGCGGACGACGCAGCGGCGGTCGTGATTTTGCGGCCGGTCTCCACGGTGCGTGCGCTCGCTGCAGGGCCCCGCACGGTCGCAGCGGCGAGCGCCACGGGCGAGGTCTGGCGGAGACGGGTGCGTGGAGCGGCGCATCGTCGTGCGGACGCTGCGCCTTTGCGATACCCTCGCCCCGCCGCGGGCCCGGGCCCGGGCGCAGAGGACGCGATGAAGCAGCACATCGAACAGATCACACAGCTCCTGCTCGGCGCCGCGTATGCCGACAAGCGCCTCGCGGGCGCCGAGATCACGCGGATCCGCTCGCTCCTGTCGACATTGCTCGGCGGGGCCGAGGTGCCGGACACGCTGCTCCGGCAGATCAACACGTTCAGCCCGGCCGCCTTCAACGTGCAGCAGGTCGCCACCGGACTCGACGGCCTGAGCCAGGAAGAAAAGCGCAAGCTGCTCGAGCTGGTCGCCAGCGTGAATGAAGCGGACGAGGAGCTCGACCTCGCGGAGGACATCTATCTGCGCACCGTCGCCGCCGCGCTCGGCCTGCCGCAGGAGGAGTTCTCCGACCTCACGCTCGAGATCCTCGGCGGCGACGAGCTGCACGGCCTGCTGGTCTGATCGGCCGGGCTCCGGAGCCGCAGCCCCGCGGCGATAGGCGAGGGGACGCAGACCCAGGGGCCGCGCTGCAACATCCCGCGAGCCCGGCGAAGGGGTCGTCGTTCGGGTCGACGTCGACGAGCGCCGCCCGCGGTGGCCTCGTCGGCGCTCGTGCAAAGTCATCGCCTCGAGGTGCCGACCACCCGCAGCGGTTTCGCGGGCGACGATCAAGCGCGGTTGGTCCTCCCAACCGGATTTGCCAATGGAGCTTGGGGTCCACGCCTCCGATCCCCGCTCAACAGCCCTGCAAGGCTCCGGCGAGGTTGGCAAGGCATGTGCATCGGCGTCGACCAGATGCCCGCGACTTCAACAAGGATGTCGACGCATACGCCGGCCCTCATCGACAATCGCCGGAGCATGGCACGCCGATCGACATTCACGGTTATCACCGCCGTCGCGCTGCTCTCGCTCGCGGCCTGCGGCGACGACACTGCGACGAGCGGCACCGCGTCGGAGGCGTCGACAGGAGCATCGGGCGGCATGAGCTTCTCCGCCACCAGCGCCGAGCCCACTGGCGATCCCGAGCCCGAGGTGACGCGCGTCGTCTACCGCCGCTTCGGCGAGCGATCGACCACGATCGCGCTCCGCGGGGTCGAGATCGTCGACGGCGCTCCTCAGCCGCCCTTCGACATCCTGGTCGCGCCCCCCGACAGTGGGCTGCAAATCTACAGCTCGCTCGAGCTGCCGCGCTGGCTCCCGGTCACCACCCACGGTGCCGATCCGTCGCGCTTCTGGATCGTCGACACCACGACGCTGTCGGCGCACGAGAGCGCCGTCCCGCCCGGCAGCGCCTTCGACTGGCCGCGCCTCGACGACCGCGGTTCGGGCGTCATCCTCCCCGCCGCCGAGGGCGCCGAGCAAGCCCCCTTCATGGTCTGTGCGATCGACGAGGGCGGTTCATGTCCGCTGCTCGAGCTCGACCCGCTGCTGCCCGCGGGCGTCGTGCTGGACGATGTCCGCGAGCTGTCGGCCAGCCGCGGATGGGTCGTCTACACGACGCGGCCCGAGCTCGGTGACGGCGTCGACGTCCACCTCGCCGGCCTCGACAGCCTCGACGCCCCGCTCACGCTCGCCAGCTTCCCGACCGCGACGAGCCTCCGCACCGCGCGCTCTCTCGACGATGGCACGCTCTACATCGAGGTCGGCGCCGGCACTCAATCGCTCAAGCACGTCGCCATCGACCTCACCAGCGATCCGCCCGGGCCGCCAGTCGCCCTGCACCCGCCGCTCCTCGGCGGCGAGCACGAGGCGCTGTGGGCCCCCGACATGTCCGCGTTGCTGCTTTTCTCCGGTGCGAACGGCTTCGGCGACCTCCACCTCGTCGAGGTCGACGGCGCGGCCGCCGGACCGATGCAGCCCATCCATGCGAGCGCGCCCGGCCACGCTTTCCACTCTCCATCCGAGATCGCGTGCTTCGCTGCCGACGGCGCTCGCTTCACGTACTACTCCGATCACGAGAGCCCCGGCGTCGCGCAGATCTACCTCGTCGATCGCGCGGCGCCAGGGGGGCCTCCGAAGCGCCTCAACGGCCCGCTCGAACCCGGCGAGTTCGTGTTCGACTCGAAGTTCCTCCACGACTCCGAGCGCCTCGTCTACTTCACGAACGAGCGGATCGTCAGCGCGACGATCGATGGACCGTCGGTCACCCATACCCTCAATCCTCCAGAGGTGGACTCGCTCATCAGCTCGGTGCACCAGAGCGCCGACGGCTCGCAAATCGTCTTCAGCAACATCCCCGTCGTCAATCACACGGAGCTGTTCCACGTCCACCTCGCCACTCCCGAGCCTGCTGCCATCGCCCTCGCGGACTTCTTGCCGGCCGGCCGTCCGCTGTGGCAAGGCTTCTCGCCCAGTGGTCGGCAGTTCTTCGTCAGCCTCGGCGTTGACTCGTTTACCGGTCCCATGAGCGTGGCGATGATCCCGCTCGACCCGCTCGCCGAGGCGGTCGTGCTCTCCGAGCCCGGCGAGCGCGGCTACTTCCTCCACATCGTGCCACCGACGTGACTCTCTGCGGCCTGTAGAAGCTCGCGGAGCGGGCGTAGGACCCGAGCGAGGTGGACGCAGGTCGCCGGGCGGCGAGACAAGCGGAATAGCTAGACCGGGGATGCACAAGTCGGCTAATTAAAAGCGGACGCCGGTGAGTTGCTCGGACACGCGCCATAGGCGTTCGGCGGCGGCCCGGTCTTCCGCTTGCGGCGGCACCTTCGCCGGAGCCGGAGAGCCCCGCATTTCGTTCATCTTGTCCGGGCCGTAGTAAGCGCCGGCCCTCGCCTCGGGCGAGGTCGCGGCGAACAGCGTCGGGAGCGCGCCCTGCGACGCAGGCTGGAACATGAACCACAGGAGCGTCCGCGAGATGCCGGCGGCACTCCAACGCCCGGGAGCGTTGTGCAGGAGATCGGTGCGCGAAATGCCGGGGTGCGCGGCGATGCTGGCGACGCTCCACCGATTCGCCTCGCTGCGCCGCTGCAGCTCGAAGGCGAACATCAGGCAGGCGAGCTTCGACTGGCCATAGGCTCGCATCGGCGTGTAGCTCCGCGCCGCGTGCAGATCGTCGAAGTCGATCGCGGCGTCCCGCGCGGCGACGCTCGACAGCGTGACGACGCGTGGACTCGTCCCGTTTCGCAGCAGCGGCATGAGTCGGGCCGTCAGGGCGAAGTGGCCGAGATAGTTGGTACCGAACTGCAGCTCGAAGCCATCCGAGGTCTCCTGCCGCTTCGGCGGCGTCATCACTGCGGCGTTGTTGATCAGGAGATCGAGCTTGTCTGTCTGGCTCCGCAACCGCGCGGCGAACTTCGACACGGATTCGAGGCTGGCGAGATCGACCTGCTCGAACCGGACAGTCGCCGAAGGCACCTCGGCGAGGACTTTGGCGACAGCGTCCGCCCCTTTTTGAGGATTGCGGCCCGCGATGATGACCTCGCCACCGGCGCGCGCCAGCGCCAGAGCGTCCTCGAGTCCGAGCCCTCCGGTGCCGGTGACGACGGCCAGACGGCCCTTCTGAGGCGGAATGTCGGAGGTCTTCCAGTTCGCCGTGACGCTCCACCGGTGACGAGGATTGTTCTGGGCCTCGAGTTTCATGGCGGTAGAGTAAGGAGCACGCGAGCCGCGAAAAAGGGCGCGCGCTCCGACACACTGTCTGTTACTTTCAGACAATGAGCTTCGACCTCGACTCTCTCAAGGTGTTCGTCCGGGTCGCCGAGCTGCAGAGCTTCACGCAGGCCGCTCACCAGCTCGGCATGCCGAAGGCGCGGGCGTCGGCGCACGTGCAACGGCTGGAAGGCGAGCTCGGAGCGCAGCTCCTCCGCCGTTCGACGCGCGTCGTTCGCCTCACGCCGGAGGGTGAGTCACTGCTGAAGCGTGCCCACGGCTTTCTCGCGGAGGCCGAGGAGATCGGGGCGCTCTTTCAAGCGGGTCGCGGGTTGCGTGGGAGGGTGCGCGTCGAGCTGCCCGTCCTCATCGCGCGCGAGTTCGTCATTCCCCGGCTGCCCGAGCTGCTCGCGCGCCATCCGCAGCTGCAGCTGGAGATCTGCGCGAGCGACCGGATCGTGGCGGCGCTGCGCGAGGGGTTCGACCTCGTGCTGCGCGTGGGACCGGTCAACGAGCCGGAGCTCGTCGGGCGCCGCCTCGGCGAGGCGCCGATGATGAACTGCGCGAGCCCTTCGTACCTGCGCCAGCGCGGGACTCCGCGCACTCTGGACGATCTGCGCGACCACCTCGTCGTCCATTACGCCACCGATTCGGCCCCGGTCTTCGAGTACTTCGACGGCACGACGTACAACGAGCTGCCGATGCGCAGCGCGGTGACCGTCGACAACTTCGACGCGTACGAGGCGGCGTGCATCGCTGGCCTGGGCATCGTGCAGGTGCCGCGTCCCGGGCACGAACGGCACGCGAACAAGCTCGTCGAGATCCTGCCGGAGTTCACCGCGCGACCGGTGCCCATCACGCTGCTGCACACGCACGGGCGCTCCGCACCGCGTCGCGTGCGAGCCGTGATGACCTGGCTGACGGAGCTGCTCTCGCCCCTCGTCAGCGAACTCGTGATTTCTGGATGACGGCCTCGAGCAGCGGTCCAGCCCAGCCGGTTGACGTGATTCACTTCGACGCCCGCGGCGATCAAGTCCGCATCGCCGCCCGAGGTCGTGCGCGAGGGGCCTCGACCCGTTCCAGCGGATGCGGCCAGGTCGTCGAGGTGGTCGAGCGTCGACCGGCCTCGCGGGTCGTGGCCCGATCTTGTCAGGGACAGTTCTGCGAGGTGACGACTTCTCCGCCGTCGGGGACACCGTCGGGGGCGACGTCGGCGAACTGGACGGCGATCGACTGGCAGAACGCCAGACCGCAGCCCTCCTGGCGAGCGACGTGGGCGTGGGGGCCGGTCGACCAGCCGGTCGAGCCGGTGAGCCCGACGATGGCGCCGCGTGGGACGTATTGACCGACCGTCACCGAGACCTGGCTCAGGTGAGCATAATTCGATTGGGTGCCGTCAGGGTGCTTCAAAGTGACGTAATTGGCCGAGTTGATGCACTCCATGCCGCCGCCGTCGTAGCAGGGGTCGCCCGGCATCGTCCCCCCGTAGGCGTGCGACACCGTGCCCTCCTCGATCGCCACCAGCGGCGTGCCCAGCGCGAGACCGAAGTCGAAGGCGTAGGCGGACGTGCCCTGATGGCTGAAGGGGCCGAAGTTGCCCTGCGTGACCGTGGCTGTGGTGCCGCACTCGAGCGGCAAGAAGAACCCGGCCTCCGAGGGCTCGTCGGTCGTGCACTCGACCCACGCGCCGAATACATAGCCCTCGGGCCAATTGCCGGCGACCTGATACCAGGTGTCGACGCCGTCGATCGCCTCACCCTGCACGATTGCCAACACGTCGACGATGGCCCCGCCGGCCAGCGACCCCACCGGTGCCATCGCGGTCGACGGCTGCGGCCGCACATTCAAGACCTGGCCCGGCGGCACGAGCACGCGCACGCGCGGGCACGAGGGGTCCGGGATCACGCCGGTGGTGGTCGTAGAGGTGCCGGGTTCGGTGGTGGTCGTCAGATCGGACGGATCGGTACCGGTCGAGTCGAGACCGCTCGTGCTGCTCGCGTCGGTCGTCCAGCCAGAGGTCGACGCGGTCGTCGGCTCGGGCGCGTCGGTGGTGCCGGCCGGCTCGGTGGTGCCCGAGCTGCTATCGCCCGTAGGTCCCGCGCTGAGGGTGGACCACGCCGTGGTGTCGCCCCCGAGGTCCGGCGAATAACAGGCGGGAGCGAGGAGGACGAGCAGCAAGGGTGGACGAAGGCGCATGAAGCCCGGACCTACCGGATCTTGCGCACGCGTTCAACCCCTGCAGGTGCCGGCTCGTCGGAGATGACCTTTGAGACATGTCTGTCGCGGCGAGGGCTAGGACACGAGCGTGGCCCAGCGGCTCATGTCGGTCCCGCACCCTCCTCCCCGAAAAACCCCGTGGACAGCAGAAGCGCGGGCGTTTGACGGTTGCCGGGTTTTCGCGGGAGGCGGTCGGCGGGTCAGAACTTGTTCCACTCAACACGGTCGAGGTGTGCGGTAAGATCCGCACGGTGTTCGCGTGCGGCAGCAGCAGCGCGTGGGAGGTCTGGACGCACACGATCCTCTTTGAAAGCCGGGGCTCAAAGGCGTTGCTGTCGCTTCGACCGAGTGCTTTCGGGGCGTGGACACCAAGCAACGTCGCTGGGTCTCGGCTTTCGCCGGGACGACGGGGAAGCGACGTCCGCTCTCGCTGCCGGTGCGTTCAACCCGGCGCCGTGCCCGAGACGTGCGGCGCGTTTCCGAAGCGTTCGATCAGGAGCTCGGTCAGCACCCGGACCTTGCGCGCAGGATGCTGCGCCGGCGGACGCACGACGAAGATGCCGAACTCGGGCGGCGGATAACGCGTCAGCACCGGGACGAGCGCGCCGGATGCCAGATGCTCGGCGATCAGCCTATCCGGCAGCATGGCAATACCGAGCCCCGCGACCACCGCGGCTGCAATAGCGACGCCGTTGTCGGCCTTGACCCTGCCCTGGGGTTTGATCGCTATCGTCTCCTCACCGTCCCTGAAGTACCACGACTCCGTGCCTTGCAGGATGGCCTCGTGGTCGAGGAGGTCCTCCAGCGTCTCGGGCACCCCGTTCGCCGCGATGTAGTCCGGGCTCGCGACCAGCGTGGCGTAGATCGGTCCGACGCGTTGCGCGAGCAGCGTCGAAGGCGGCAGCCGACCGACCCGGATCGCGCAGTCGTACCCCTCGTCGATCAGGTGGACGAACCGATCGCTGTAACACGCATGGATGTGCAGGGCCGGGTGTTGTCGCGCCAGCTCGGCAAGCACCGGTGCGAAATGCGTCGGGCCGAACGAGAGCGGCGCGGCGATCCGCAGGCGGCCGCGCAGTTCGCCGTTGGGCAGGACGGTCTCGCGCGCGATGTCGATCTCGGCGACCACCTTCGCGGCGTAGTCGCGAAATGTCGCGCCCGCCTCTGTCAGCGACGCGCCTCGCGTAGTCCGCGCCAGCAACTGCACGCCGAGGTCTGCCTCGAGCCGGATGAGCCGCCGGCTGACGATGGCCTTGGCCACGCCGAGCCTGCGTGCCGCCGACGTGATGCCTCCGGCGTCGGCGACTTCCACGAAGGTCTGCAACTCCTCGATATCCATCTGGCGTTCCCCGATCTGCGACACCAAGTAGGTCGAAACGAGGCTAGCGTGTCAAAAGACGGGCTGTCAATGTGCTTCGAGGCAACGCTGATGTCATTGCCTGCCACCCGGCCACAGCCCCTTCCAACGACACCAGAGGATCACATGAGCTTTCGCAACGGCCTCGACTCGCTTCTTCGTCCCGAAGATTCCGTCCTCGTCCTGATCGACCACCAGCCCTTCCAGCTCGCGAATCTCAACAGCCACGTCCCGCAAGTCGTGGTCAACAACGTGGCGGCACTGACGAAAACCGCCAAGGCCTTTCGCGTCCCGACCATCATCACCAGCGTCATCGCCGATCGGGGCGGGCTCATCTTTCCGCAGATCACCGATGTCTTCCCCGACGAGAAAGTGATCGATCGCACCACGCTCAACACCTGGGAAGACAAGAAAGTCGTCGACATCGTGAAGGCGACGGGCCGCAAGCAGTTGGTCATCGCCGGCCTCTACACCGAGATCTGCGTCGCGATGCCTGTGATCCACGCCCTCGGCGACAGTTGGGACGTGACGGTGATCACCGATGCTTGCGGCGGTGTTTCGCTCGAGGCGCATGAGGTCGCCATCCAGCGCATGATCGCCGCCGGCGCCAACGTGATGACGTGGCTGGCGCTTGCATCCGAATGGCTGCGCGACCATGCGCGAACCGAACACACCGCCGAGTTCGTGGAGGTGCTCAAGGAGCATGCGGCGGGTAGCGGTATTGCGTTCCTGTGGGAGCAGCAGCTGCTTAACACGCCGGTGGAGACGCTGCAAAGCTCCGGCTTCTGATCCGGTGACAAGGGTGCCGTCGCCGCATTGCCGAACGGCGACGCGGCGGCGGCGGCGCTGTCGCAAGGCTGTCCTGCGCGGCCCGTCATGGCCGCTTGTCACGCCCGCCATCTCGACGCCACTCACGCCATGGTCGACCCGAGCGAGCGCCGATTCTCGCCGAGCTCGCGGCCGAGGTCCGGGCCTTGCCCGAGCACCGCCTGCTGTCTCGGAGGACATGTCGGCCGGGGAGCCACCTCCATCGTCCACGAGCCGGCGGTGCGGACGACGCGGAGGCGCGACCTGTCCCGAGGGGCACGTCGTTGACAGCCGGGGCGCGGCCGGCGACCCTCGCCGGCGATGTACACCGAGGGCACCAAGGGCTTGCGCGCGGTCGAGCTGTGGCACGCCTGGGGCGAGATCCTGGCTCGCGGCGGCGACCCGGGGGTCCTCCTCTCCACCATCTCGCTGCGGTCACCGCGAACAGGCCGGTCGCGCGCCTGCGGCTGGGGCTGAGCCACTCGGGCCCGGGCACGCAGGTGGTGCTCGAGCTGCGGATCGACTTCAAGGGGACGACGAAGGCCGAGCTCGAGCTGGACAGGGTGGTCTACGACGAGAGGTCGAGCCTGTCCGGCGACCGGTCCGACGCGTGGTGCAGGGCCGTCTTCGGCGGCAAGTTCGTCGAGTTCAGGGTGGTCCACGAAAACGTGCCGCGGCTGATGGAGGCGGTATACGCCTGCTCGGAATTCATGCCGCAGCTGCCGGCGCTGGCCGAGGTGGCGGACATCCGCTGGCTGCAATTCGGGGTCGACGCGGCTCTCGGCGCGGCGCAGCGGGTCCACTTCGAGCTGCACCAGGGCAAGGACGAGCGCACGGCGTTCGACGGCATGGATTTTTCGCTGTGCCGCGCCGACCGCACCCCGTACACCGACGCGGAGGAGCACGCTTGGCTCGCGCGCCGCGGCCCCGACGCCGGCCTGCCGCGCGGCGTCGCCTGGCGCCGTGACGACGTGGTGCTCACCGCGACCTGTGCCAGCTTCGGCGAGCATGCGCCCAAGATCTTCTCGTACTGACAGCACGTGCGGTGCCAGTCGAGCCGGCAGCCACTACTGTCGCCAGATCACCAACGGCGGCAGCGGCTCGCTGAAAAATCCGGCTAAGTGGCCTGGGGGGGATACACGCCCCTCGCGCGAGGCCCTCAGCTACTTTCGGCCTTCATGGCGTTCCGTCAGGGCTGCGCGGGCATGATCCGCCTCGACGCGGTGCAATTATCACTCTTTCGCTCGACCTCGCCCTGCCACCAAACGCGCGGCGATGCGCCATGTCGTTGCCAGCTGGTCGGCGGCTCGGGGCATTTGCGCATCTCGTGGCCTTCATGCCGCAAGCAGGGCCAAGGGCGACATACGCGAAAAGACGCCGACCGATATCGCCATTTACCACCGGTGAGGTTTCTTACGACAGTCTCCATAATGCGGACGTTGTCATAGCTATCGCATATTCAAGGGCGTCGGGACCGCTTTAAGGCGTATCCGCGCCCGCTAAAAGTCTGTCTGAGGGGCTCTCGTGCTGTTATGTTGGTCTCCCATGCTTCAGCGAATCTTGGAGCACGAAGTGATGGATACGCCCGAAGACGCTCGCGACTACGACGCGATGGACCACGCCGCGGTCAACGCCGCGTTCTGCGATGATTTCCTCGCTCTGGGGCCGCCGCCTGCGTGCATCGTCGACTTCGGCACCGGCACCGCCCTCATTCCAATCGCGCTGTGCGAGCGGGCGGCGGGCTTTTCAGTGGTAGCGATCGAGCTGGCTGAGAATATGCTGGCGCTCGCGCGCGACAACGTGACGCGCGCGAAGCTCGGAGAGCGCATCCTTTTTAAGAGGGCCGATGCCAAGGGCACCGGCTTCGAAGACGCCTCGTTCGGCGCGGTCATCTCGAATTCGATCGTTCATCATATCCCCGAGCCAGGGCAGCTCCTCGCCGAGATGTGGCGAGTCGCCGCCCGGGGTGCCGTGCTCTTCGTGCGCGATCTGCATCGTCCGAACAGCGAAGCCGAGGTCGATCGCCTCGTCGCGCTCTACGCGGGCGAGCCGCCCCGCGACGCCGCGCTCGTCGCCTCGTTCGAGCGCCAGCGCGCCCTCTTTCGCGATTCTCTGTGCGCCTCGCTCACCGTCGCCGAGATCGCGGCGATGGTCGCTCCGCTGGGTATTCCGGCGGCAGCCGTGACCATGACGAGCGACCGGCACTGGACACTGGCGTGGAGGAAATCATGACGCCGAGCACGGGGGCGGCCAGTTCGTCCCCGTGGAGATGACTCGAGGCGCTCGCTCGCCCGACGCTGCGACCTGGTCTCTGGATTCGTCATGGGCGCGAACAAATGCGCGTCGATTCGCCCGCGGCCGCCCGCTCCGGGCTGATCGGCGGGTAGCGACCGTCGACGGTGGATTGCCGTCGCGGGTCGTGGCGAAGCTCGGCGCGCCGGATCGGCGCTCTGCCGGGCTCCTGCGCGCATCCTGGTCCCCAATCAACATCCATCATCGAAACGCCGAAAAGCCCTCTTTACCAAGACAATCTCATGCCAAACTTTGACCTTCACAAGATTGAAAACCAGCTTAGCAAGCCGATCTGCGAGGCGGCGATCCCGAAGCAGTACAAGGACCCGATCGATGTCCTGAGCCGGTGGAGATACCTCTCCGAGCAGTTCCCCCGGTTCCTGGGCGCGATCCTGGCGCGCAGCCCGCTGCCCGCCGCGCAGTGCCTGGTGGCCAAGAACATCACCGGGGAGTGCGGTGGTGGCGACGCCGCGGCCATGCACTCGAAGCTGCTCGGTGAGTTGGTCGGGCCGGTGATCACCCGCAGCCGCGAGGCCTTCAGCGAGAGTGACCTCTCCCGGGTCGTCGAACAAAACCTCGCCGTCATCGCCACGATGGGCGAGGGCCAGTCGATCGGCTTCCTGATCGGCCTCGAGGCCCCCGCCTACGAGATCCTCGCGTTGCTGCGCCGGTGCTTGCTCGAGGCCGGCGTCGCGGCCGAAGCGATCGACGGCTCGGTGTACATGGCGACCCACCAGGAGGTCGAGGCCGAGCACCAGAAAGACAGCCTGCTGATGGCCCAGATCGTCGCGGAGCTCGGCTGCGACGAGGCGGCGATCCTCGAAGGCGGCCATCGGGCGGTCGAGTTCTGGCAGGCGTGGTGGGGCGCGGAGATCCACGCGAAGGCCAGCTGACGGCTCGTGGACCGAGAAGGACCGACTAAAGGAGCTGCTTCGCTTGAATAATTCAACCAACATTACCGGCCTGGAGGCGCTGATCGAGTCGCGCTTGCGCCACCGGGTCCGATACGCGCAGCGCGACGAATTCGACCGGGTTCACCGCGAGCTCATCCTGCGCCAGAGCCTGCTGTTCAATCCCATGTATCAGGCGCTGTTCGCCGACGAGCTGCGCCCGCGGCAGGTCGCGCTGTTCCTGTCCGAATACTACCATGGATCGATCGCGGGCTTCCTGCGCGAGGTCATGCCCCTGGCCTTGAACGCGCACCAGGAGCCGCTGTGGGGCGCTTACATCCGCCAGATCCGGCTGGAGGAGAGCAAGCCGCGCAACCACGCGATCCTGTTCGAGGAGTTCATGGCATCGGTGGGCGTGGTCGCCGGGCCGCCGCGCGCGCCGGCGCTGGAATTCATCGCCGCCTCGAAGCGGGGCTACACCCTCAACTTGCCGCACTCCTGCGGCTACGCCCTCGCGGTCGAGGTCGAGGCCGATTATCAGATCGCCGTGGTCGCGGCCTTCGCCCGCCGGCACTTCGGCGCCGGGGCCGTCGCGGGCAACACGTGGTTCGACACTCACCTCGACGTGACCGGCGAGGAGGAGCACGCGCGGCAGACGGTGGTCCTGTCGGAGGTCGCGGTCAAGGACGCCGCGGACTTCCAGGAGTTCGTGCTCGGCTTCGAGCACGCGTGCCGGGATACGGAGCGCTTCATGTTGTCGTTGCACGGACTCATGCGAGCGCAGGAGGTCGACGATGCCTGAACGAGCCAATGTGAGCACGATCGATACGGTCACCTTCGAGGACGGCCTTGTCGAGGCTATCGAGCCGATCCGTCAGTTCGCGCTGGCGACGGCCATCTTTCACCTGTTCGAGGCGGGTATCTACGATCGCATCGACGGCGCGCCGAGCTCGGTCGCGGAGCTGGCCAGCGCGCTGGGCCACGATCGTGCCAAGCTCCAGGGGCTCCTCAGCTACCTGCGCAACGAGGAGCTGGTGTCCCTCAGCGACGGAGTGGTCGCGCTGACCCGGCGCGGGCGGTCGTTGGCGAGGTATCGCGCCTGGTACACGATGCTGATCGGCGGCTACGGCCAGACCTTCCTGGCGATCGGAGACCACCTCGGCGTGGGCTCCGGCGGGGCCTCGCGGGACATCGTGCACGTCGGCGTCGGCAGCTGCGGGATCAGCCGTCACGACGCGTTTCCGCTGACCAAGGAGCTGATCGACAAGATGCGGCGCAAGCCCGAGGTCGTGTGCGACCTCGGGTGCGGCAACGGCATGTACCTCGTCGAATTTTGCCGCTACTTCCCCGGATTGCGGGCGGTCGGCATCGAGCCCAGCGAGGCCAGCTGCGCCGCCGCCCGCGGCTTCATCGCCGAGGCCGGGTTCAGCGACAGGATCGAGATCGTCTGCAACAGCGCGGTCGAGTTCGTCGCCGATCCGAAGGCCACCAAGCCCGACCTCTACGTGCTCGGCTTCGTGCTGCACGAGATCCTCGGCCAGGAGGGAGAGCGCGGGGTCATCGACTTCCTGAGCAAGATCCGGGGCGAGAACCGGGGCGCGCACGTCGTGGTCATCGAGGTCAGCGATCAGATCGACGAGGCGAAGCAGATGCAGCACGGGCTCGCCAGGGCCTACTACAACCCGTATTACCTGCTGCACTACTTCACCAGCCAGAAGCTGGAGACCCACGAGTACTGGATGTCGGTGTTCGCGCGGTCGGGCTTCGAGGTGCTGGCGCGGGCGACCACCTCGGCCGAGGTCGACTCGACGGGGTTCGAGCTCGGCTATCTGCTCCGCGCCTGAGGAGAGCGGGGACCATGGTCGAGCCAGCACGCTCCTCCGCTCGTGCGCCCGCGGGGTCCCTGCTCCGCGGGCGCGCCTTGCCGGTACTGCTCGCCGTCGCGGCGATCCTGTTCGTCGACAACGTCGACGTCAGCGCGCTGACCGTCGCGCTGCCGAGCATGGCGTACGAGCTCGGCGGCGAGCTCGGGAGCATGCAGTCGGTGATGACGGCCTACTTCGTGTCGTCGGCGTCGTTCTTCCTGCTGGCGGGCTTCCTGGGCGATCGGCTGGGGATCCGGGACACGCTGACGCTCGGCGTGGCCCTGATCGTGGTCTCTTCGCTGTGCGGGGCTCTGGCCGCGAGCCTGCTCGCCGTCGTCGTCTGGCGCTTCGTGCAGGGCATCGGCTACGCACTGACGTTCTCGATGATGATGCTGCTGATGAAGCGGCTGCTGCCCCCGGGCCAGCAGAACGTGGGCATGGGCATCTTCATGGGGGTGGCGATGCTCTCGAGCATGAGCGGGCCGGTGATCGGCTCCGTGATGACGCAGCAGTTCGGCTGGCGCTCGCTGTTCTTCGTCAACGTGCTGCTCTGCGCGCCCTGCGTGTGGGTGCTGCTCAAGAACCTCCACGGCGGGCCCGAGCACCCGCCGCTCGAGTCGCCCCGGTCGGACCGGCCGGGGGTGCAATTGGCGGCGAACGTGATCTTCGCCGTGGCCGTGCTGGGGGGGATGACCGTGCTGATGCAGCTCGGCGCGGGCCCCTCGGGCGGCGCGCTGCCGCCGGGTCTATGGCCGTGGCTGCTGGGGGTGGCGGCGCTGTGCGCGGTGACGTTCGTCGCGCTCAACCGGCGCCTGCCGCGACCGATCTTGAGCCTGACCATCTTCGACAATCGCCGCTTCCTCGCCGTGGTCGCGGTCCGCGTGTTGCTGCAGGCCGTGTCCTACTCGTGCCTGTTCTGGCTGCCGATCTTCCTTCAGCTCGGGCTCGGCCTCGGTGTGGTCGATGCAGGGCTGATCCTGACCGTGTTCACCGCGACCGCGGCGGCGGGCTCCTTCGCCGCCGGCGTGCTCGCCGAGCGCCTGGGTCAGGACAAGGTGGCGCTTTTCGGTCACGGGCTCGTGCTGCTCGGCGTCGCCGCCTTGCTGCTCGGGCGCCCGGAGGACTCGTCGTACGGGCTGCTCGGCGGGCTGGCGCTGCTCGGCGCCGGCTTCTCGGCGGTGTTCACGGTGGTGAACGCGGCCTTGCTCGCGGCCATCGAGCGGGGGCCCGAGGGCATGCTCGTCGGCAGCTATTACACCGTGTCTTACATCGCTGGCAGCCTCGGCATCGCGGCCACCAGCTTCGTGGCCGCGCGGGCCAGCGAGGCCGACGCACGCGGCTATCTCGCGGCCACGACGGCGCTCGCAGGCTGCTGGCTCGTGGGCACCGCCGCGAGCCTGATCATCTCCCGGATCTTCCCCTTCACATCGCCGTCGCTGGCCGCGCGAAACACCTCATGTCCGTGAAAACCAACATCATCATCCTCAATCGTGTGCCGCTGTCGCGCAGCCCCTATCACGAGTGGCTCGACCTCGACGCGCACGCTCTCTATCTGCTGACCGACGCGGGCACGGCGGACGATCTGGGGCCGGCGCGGGCAGCCTATGCCGAGATCCACGAGTTCGAACATTACGTCCACAATGCCAACGTCGAGCTGTGCGCGCGCGCGCTCGGCCAGCGGATCGCGGTGGAGGCGATCGTCGCGTACAGCGAGGTCGACCAGATCCGGGCGGCGCGGTGCCGCCAGGCGCTGGGCGTGCCCGGCCAGGACCTGGTGAGCGCCCTCGCGTTCCGCGACAAGCTCGACATGCGCGACCGCTGCCGGGCTGCGGGCCTCGCCGGTCCGGCCTACGCGAGGATCGACGACGTGGGCGACCTGCGCGACTTCATCGACGCCAACGGCTACCCCGTGGTCGTCAAGCCGCGCCTCAGCACGGCCTCCCGCTCCGTGATGCGCCTCGACGACGACGCCGATCTCGCGCGCTTCCTGGTGCGAGGTCTCTACACCGACATCGACGTCGGCCCGCCCGCCATGGTCGAGGCCTTCGTGGAGGGCGACCTGTACGCCGTCGACCTGCTGCTGGCGGGCGGAGAGGTCGTGTTCTTCGAGGCGCTCCGCTATGTCAATACCTGCCTCGACTACTCTAGCCGCGCGTGCAAGTCCGTCGGCCTGGCCCAGGTCCCGGCGGACCACCCCGACGTCCCGCGCCTCGACCGCTTCTGCCGCGAGCTCCTGCGGCACTTCCCGCACCCGGGTCACGGCGGCTTTCATATCGAGGCCTTCGTGGGCCCGGACGAGGTCGTCCTGTGCGAGGCGGCGAGCCGCAGCGGCGGCGCCGGCGTGCCGCAGCTGATCGAGCGCAGCGCCGGCTTCAACCCCGATCGAGCCACCGTCCAGCTCCAGGCCTCGCACGGGCGCGATCGGTCGTGGCTCGGGGCGTCGCCGGGCAGCGAGCGCGCCTACGGCTTCTTGCTGCTGGCTCCGGGCGACGTGGCCGGCGGCTGGCAGACGCCGGTCCGCAGCGAGCTCGAATTCATCGTCGACTACGAGCCGGCCGCGGCGCCCTGCGGTGCGGTCGACGACGTCGCCAAGTTCGCGGCCTTCGCGATGGTCGAGGGCGAGTCGATCGGCGCGATGCAGACCCACCTCGAGCAGCTCGAGCGGTGGTTTCACGGGGATCGGAGCGGGGACCGCCATGAGTGAGAACAACAGCGCGGTGGCGCGTCGCCACCTCATCGTCGTCGACGAGAACGTGATCCGCGTCGAGCTCGATCGCTGCTTGCCTGCGGGCGAGCCCGCCGACCTGTTCGCCAGCGCGCGCTGCCTGCAGAAGCTCTCGCCAGGCAACGCTGCTCGCTTCGAGCGGGTCGTGGAGGTCGCGGACTTCAGCGTCGAAGCCCTGAGCCGGTTGATCGAGGCGAACTTCGACCCCGCCGAGCTCGCGGGCCTGCAGCTGGTGACCAACGATGAGTGCGTCGAGGTCGTTCTCGCCGCGCTGCGCGCTCGCTTCGGCCTCGCCGGCGACGGCGCCGAGCGGGCGCGGTTGATGAGCGACAAGCTGCGCATGAAGTCGGCGCTGCGTGGGGTCGAGGGGGTGCGCTGCCCCAGCTTCGCGGGCTTTTGTCCCGAGCGTTACGCCGCCGAGGGCGAGGCGTACCTGCACGCCTTGATCGTGCAGGTCGGCCTGCCGCTCGTCGTCAAGCCGACCGACGGCACCAGCGGCCGGGGAGTCGTCGTCTGCGAGCGCTTCGAGGCCCTGCGCGCCTGGGCCCGGGTGAACGGCGAGCACCGCAACTACGAGCTCGAGTCCTTCGTGGCCGGGGTGCTCTACACCGTCGACTCGATCGTCCGCGGCGGCGAGGTCATCCACGTCAACGCCGGCGAGGGAGCGTGGCCCTGCCTCGATTACTCTGCGGGGCGCAACATGGTCGTCCAGGTGGTGCTCGAGGGCACGCCGATCCACGCCAGGCTGTGCGCCTTCAATCACCGGGTGGTCGCCGCGCTCCAGCCTCCAGACGGGGCCCTCCACATGGAGGTGTTCGAGCGCGGCGACGGCGAGCTGGTGTTCGTCGAGGCCTCGGCGCGGCCCGGCGGCGGCGACCTCGTCTGGATCTACGCCACCCATGACGGTGTCGACATCGAAGAGGCTCACTTTCGCCTGCGCTCGGGGGCCGGCTTCGAGCTCCAGCCGCGCGAGGGCCCGCGCACGCACGCGGCCTTCTGCGTGTACCCCCGGCGCCGCGGCCAGGTCACCGAGCTGAAGGTCCCGGCGCTGCGCTCGCGCTTCGAGCTCCGCTGGGCGATCGCGGTCGGCGATTCGCTCGTGGACGCGACGGATCTGGCCTCCCCGGCGGCGGGCTCGCTGCGCCTGTGGAGCGCCTCGCGTGAGGACATCGCGGCGGACTTCGCCCTGCTGCGAGACTTCGTGCCCTTCAGCGTCGATGTCCGGTCGCCGCGGTTGATCGGCTACGCGTGCGGCATCGGCTCGGAGCACGCGACGAGCCGCGAGGGCCCGGCGGCGCTGCAGGACTTCCTGGCAGACATCGGCTCGGCCTGGCGCTGGCAGAGCATCGTCGGCCACCCGGACGCGCTCGCCCAGCTTCGCGGGCACGCGGCGGGCGCAGCGGTCGCGCAGGTGTGCGAGCAGTTGGCCCGCGAGACCCGGGCGGCGACCCTGGCCGGACACTTCCCGATCGTCATCGGCGGCGATCACTCGAGCGGCGTCGGGACCTGGACCGGCGTGGCCAGAGCCCTGCGGGAGCGCACACCCGCGCGCGAGGGGCGGCTGGGGCTGCTGTGGTTCGACGCTCACCTCGACAGCCACACGCCCGCGACGAGCCCCAGCGGCTACTGCCACGGCATGCCGCTCGCGGCGCTGCTCGGCCACGCCAGCCCGCACCTCGCGGCGCTGGTAGACGGCGCCGTGCTGGCGCCGGAGGACCTGATCCTGATCGGCGCGCGCAACTACGAGGCCGAGGAGCGGAGCTTCCTCGCGGGCCATGGGGTGCGCGTGTACTTCATGGACGAGGTCGTCGCGCGCGGGCTGCGGGCGGTGGTCGAGGAGGCCGTGGCGAGCATGGCCGGGCGCGTCGAGTACCTGGGGATCAGCGTGGACCTCGACGGCCTCGATCCGCGCTTCGCACCGGCCGTCGGCACGCCGGTCGAGGGGGGTCTCGACGCCGCCGAGCTGCTCGAAGCGCTGCGCGGGCTCGCGCGAGACCCTCGCGTGGTCGGCCTCGAGATCGCGGAGTTCAACCCCTGCCTCGACGTCGAGCACAGGACCCGTGACCTGCTCGTGGAGCTCGTGGCGATCTTCGCGGGCGATCGGGGGTCGCCATGAGCATGACGCGCTTCGACCTCAACGAGAGCGCCCTGGGTCTGCCCGAGGTCGTTCGGCGTCGCGTCCGCGAGAGCGCCGATCAGTTCCACTGCTACCCGCTGGCGCAGACCGAGCGGACCCTGGCGCGGGTCGCCGAGCACTTCGGGGTGACGCGGGACGAGGTGATGCTGACTCAGGGCATCGACGAGTGCGTCGATCGCCTGATCACCCACTTCGAGGCCATGCGCTTCGTCGCGACCTGGCCGGGCTTCCACGGCTACTGGGATCGCATCGCGGTGATGCGACGACGCAGCTTCGCGCTGCGTCGGGTCGGCCCGCGCTTCGAGCTGGCCCGCGACGACGTCGAGGCCCTCGAGCGCGACGACTTCGTCTTGCTCGCGGACCCCGACAACCCGACCGGGGTCGTCACGACGCAGGCGCAGCTCGAGCAGCTCCAGCAGCGCTGCGGGGGGCTGCTCGTCGATCGCACGTACGCCGGCTACGCCGACGCGCCCCTCGCCGCGCTCGCGCCCGGGCCGCGCGGGTTCTACTTCCACTCGTTCTCGAAGTCCTTCGCGATGGCGGGCCTGCGCGTGGGAGCGCTGATCGGTCCGGCAGAGGACATCGGGGCGATGCGGGCGCGGCAGTGGTTCTGCAGCATGAGCACGCCCAGTCTGGTCGCCGTCGCGGCGGCATTGGACCACGTCGATGAGTTTCAGGCCCGCTGCCGCGCGCTGATCGAGGAGCGCGGGCGCGTGGTCGCGGGCCTGCGCGCGCGCGGCTTCACGGTCCACGAGACCCAGACCAACTTCGTGATCGTGGCCGCGGACCCGGCGGTCGTGCTGCCGCGGCTGGCGGCCCGCGGCATGCTGGTCAAGGACATGGGCTGCTATGGGCTCGATGGCCACGTGCGCATATCCCTGCGTACGCCCGCGGAGAACCTGGCCCTCGTCGAGGCCATCGGGGACCCGGGCGCCGCGTGACATCGCCGCGGACATCCGGGGCGCTGCTGCTCACGGCCCAGCTCGCCTGTGCGGAACCCGAGCAGGTCCAGGCGGGTTCCGAGCCCGCTGCGGCCCCGGTGGTGGTCGCTCGTGCGGAGGCGGGCGTGCTGGCGAGCGAGCACGTCTTCCCCGGGCAGGTCCGGGCCATGCAAGCCGCGGCGCTCGGCTTCGGCGCGCAGGGTCGGGTGCTCACGGTGGAGGTCCGGGAGGGCGATCGGGTCGAGCTCGGCCAGCTGCTGGCGACCCTCGATCCGCGTCAGGCTCGGGCCCAGATGGCGGCGGCCTCGTCGAACCTCGACGAGGTCGAGCACGAGCTGTCGCAAGCCCGCCGCGAGGCCGGGCGCGCGCGGGACCTGGGCGCGCAGGTGCTGGCCGGCGAGTCGATCGAGCGCGAGCTCGGCCGCGCCGAGGCCTTCGCGGCCCGTCGCGATCGTCGCCACGCCGAGCTGCGGGCGGCCCGGGTCGGTCTGTCCGAGCACCAGCTGAGAGCCCCCTTCGCGGGGGTGGTGCGCACGCGCGAGGTCGACGCGGGTGCCTGGGTCGCGGCCGGGCAGGCCGTGCTCGAGCTGGTGGCCGAGGGGCCGGTGGAGGTGCGCGCGGCGGTCTCACCGACGCTGCGCGAGCAGCTGGCCGTCGGGGGGGCGACGAGCTTGCGTCCGAGCCTCGGCAGCACGCCCGAGCGAGCCGCTCGCGACCCGGCCGAGCTCACCGCCGAGATCGTCGCTATCTCGGCGATCGTCGAGCCGGTCACGCAGACCGTGGAGCTGCGCCTGAACCCGCGTGGACAGGGGTGGTTGCTGCCCGGGATGATCGTCCAGGTCGCGCTCCCGGTCCGCCACGAGGGCCCCGGTGCGGTGGTCGTGCCGCGCGACGCGGTGGTCCAGGGCGCCGCCGAGACGCGGGTGTTGAAGGTGCTCGACGGCCACGCCTGCGCGGTCCGAGTCGAGCTGCTGGCGATGGCTGGCGCGAGCGCGCTGGTGCTCGGCGCGGGCCTCGGGCCGGGGGACATCGTGGTCACGCGGGGCAACGAGCGCCTGCGCGACCGGCAGGACGTGCGGATCGTGGAGGCGAGGGAGTGACGACGAGGGTCGCAGACCCGACCCCACGCGGGCTCCTGCACGCTGCGATCGCCCATCCGGTCGCGGTGATGGTGGCCGTGATCCTGGTGGTCCTGGCCGGCCTCGTGTCGCTGATCGACCTGCCGATCCAGCTGACCCCCGAGGTCTCGACCCCCGAGATCGGCGTGACGACGGCGTGGCCGGGGGCCAGCCCCGCCGAGGTCGAGACCGAGCTGCTCGAGGAGCAGGAGGAGGCGCTCGAGGGCGTCATCGGCCTGCTGCGCATGGAGTCCGAGGCCAAGCCAGGTCAGGCCCGGATTCGCCTGATCTTCGAGGTCGGCACCGAACTCGAGGTCGCACGGCTGCGCGTGGCGAACGCGATGAGCGAGGTCGACATGCACCCGGCGGGCGCACGCCAGCCGGTGATCGCGACGGCGGGCACCGTCGGCCAGCCGATCTCGATCGTGATCATTCGTGGTCGCGAGGACCAGGCGGTGGCGGGGCACCGGCACTGGGTGGAGCGCAATGTCTTGCCCCGATTTCGCCGCATCCCGGGAGTCGCGGCCGTCGAGCTGACCGGCGGTGGCGATCAGGTCGTGCACATCGACTTCGACCTCGCGGCGCTCGCGGCGCGGGATCTGTCGATCGCCACCGTGGCTGCGCGCATCAAGGCGGTCCTCGTCGACGCTTCGGCGGGCGATGTCACGCTGGGCAAGCGCCGTCTGCTGGTGCGCACGCCGCTGGCGCCGGAGAGGGTCGAGGACTTCGCGGCGATCGTCATCGGCGGGGCGCCGAGCGCGGGGCTGCGGCCGATCGTCCTGGGGGACGTGGCGACGGTGCGCGCGGGCTTGCGCAAGCCGACGGGGGTGGCCATGGCCGGGACCAGCCCGGCGATGGGGCTCGTCATGTTCGCCGAGGCGGGCGCCAACGTGCTCGCGGTCTCGCGCGAGATCCGTGCCCTCGTCGACGGGCTCGCGCGCGAGCGGGTCGCGGCCGAGGGCCTGCACATCGAGGTCTTCGACGACCAGGTGGACTACATCGAGCGGGCCCTCGATCTCGTGACCGAGAACCTGCTCATGGGCGGCGCGCTGGCGATCGTCGTCCTATGGCTGTTCCTGCGCAGCGCCGGCGCGGCCGGCCTGATCGGCCTGTCGATCCCGATCTGCGTGTGCGGCACGGCGCTCGGCATGGCCAGCTTCGGACGCAGCGTCAACGTGGTCTCCCTCGCGGGCACGACCTTCGCGGTCGGCATGGTCGTCGACAACTCGATCGTCGTGCTCGAGTCGATCGAAGTGTGGCGCGGGCGCTGTGACAGCATGGTCGAGGCGGCGCGGCGCGGCGTCGAAGAGGTGTGGGGCGCGCTGGTCATGAACACGGCGACGACCGCCGTCGTGTTCGTGCCCGTGGTGCTGTGGCGCGGCGAGGTCGGCGAGCTGCTCCGGGACATCGCCGTCGCCATCTCGGCATCCGTCGCCGTCTCGCTGCTGGTGTCGAACCTGGTGTTGCCGAGCCTGGCGGCGTGGTGGCTCCGAGCGCGACCAGAGCGTGACCGGGCGCCTGGGCCCGCGGCGAGCTCGGGCGTGCGCTCGCTGCTGACCGGCCAGATCCGCTGGCTGACGCAGACTCCGACCCGGAGCGTCGGGCTCCTGGTGCTGTTCATGGCCGCGGCGGTCGCCGTCGTCGTGAGACTGCCTGCGATGGAGTACCTGCCCAGCGGAGACCGCAACCTGGTGTTCGGGATCATCGTGCCGCCGCCGGGCTACAGCGTCGGCGAGCTCGAGGCGATGGGGGCGAGTGTGCAAGCGGAGGTCGTCGCTCACGAAGGCGTCGACCGCGGCGGGGTGCCGGCGGTCCGCCGAAGCTTCTTCGTCGGCGACGCCAACGAGGTGCTCTGCGGCGCCTCGACGGTCGACGACGCGCGGGCCGGCGAGCTGGCGGGCTTCTATCGCCGAGCGCTGGCGGAGGTCCCCGACGCGAACAGCTTTGCCACCCAGGCCAGCCTGTTCGCCAGCCGCCTCGGTGACGGTCGCGCCGTCGAGATCGATCTGCGTGGCCCGGACCTGGACGTGCTGCGTGCATCCAGCGAGGCGCTGCTGGCAGAGTTGAGCGAGCGCGTGCCAGCGGCCCAGGCGCGAGCGATCCCTTCGCTCGACCCAGGCGCACCGGAGCTGCGGGTCGCGCCGCGGTCCGAGCGATGCGCGAGCATGGGCATGGGTATGGCCGAACTCGCCCTCGCCGTCGACGCGATCGTCGATGGCGCGGTGATCGGCGAGTGGGGGCCGACCGGCGAGGCGAAGCTCGAGGTGGTCTTGCGCGCTCGCAGCAGCGGCGAGCCGCTCGTCGGGGGTGAAGCGTCGTCGAACATGCGCGTCGAGCAGCTGGTCGCTGCGCCGCTGGCTGGCCCGCGCGGTGAGCCGGTGTCGCTCTCCTCCCTCGCGGACATCACGGTCGAGCTCGGGCCGACGCAGATCCGTCGCATCGAGGGGGCACGGGCGATCACCTTGCAGGTCACGCCGCCGCCCGAGCTACCGCTCGAGCGCGCGATGCAGCAGATCCAGGGCACGGTGAGCGAGCTGTTGGCCGACGGTCGGATCCCGGCGACCGTCGACGTGGCGATCGCCGGGACGGCGGGCAAGCTGGCCCAGGCCAAGGGCCAGCTGACGCGCGTGCTGTGGGTCGCCTTGCTGATCTCCTACCTGTTGCTCGCGGCCCTGTTCGGGAACTTCTTCGCCCCCATCGCCGTGCTCGTCACCATCCCGCTCGCCGGTGCGGGGGGCGTCGCCGGGCTGCTGGTGCTCGATCGCTTCGGCGGCGGGCAGGGCCTCGACGTGATGACGGCGATCGGTTTTCTGATCCTGATCGGCGTCGTGGTGAACAACGCGATCCTGATCGTCGAGGGGGCCCTCGCGCGGCTGGCCGCCGGCCTCGATCTGGTCGCGGCCACCACCGATGCTGTCGGCGCCCGCACGCGACCGATCCTCATGACTTCGCTGACGTCCCTCGTCGCCTTGCTGCCGATGGTGCTGGTGCCGGGGGCCGGCGCGGAGCTGTATCGCGGCGTCGGTGCGATCGTGCTCGGCGGCCTGGCGGTGTCGACGGCGCTGTGTCTGCACGTCGTGCCCTGCGTGTTCGTCACCCTGTGGCGGGTGCGCGGGTGGTTCGAGCGGAGCATGTAGACTCGCCCGGCCTCTTCGATCTCCGCCACAGCACTTCGGTCTCGGCGCCGGGCTCATCGACGCCAGCCTCGACGACGTCAAGAACGACCGCCGCAGCAACATCCGCGCCGGCGCCGCGGTGCTGCGCAGCTACGCCGACGACCTCGAGTTCGACCGCGACGACCTCGGCGCGTGGGCCCCGGCGATCGCCTCGATGAGCGACATCGCCATCGAGGACGCGCTCGTCAATTACATCCAACACGACGTCTACGGCGCGCTCCAGGGCGGCGTCGCCGTGCTCGACCTCGGCGGCGCCCCCGTGGCCCAGCTCAGGCCCGAGGCCGGCGTGGTCCCCGACTTCACCACCCCGAGCAACCGGCGCTCGCGCCCGGCCCCGACTACGCCGGATCGATCTGGCGCGCCTCGCCGAACTACAGCGCGCGGCCTGCGGGCACGGCCGGCAAGGTGAAGATGACTCCCCGGCAGGATGGGCCAGGCGGCTGCCTCGGCGAGGCCCAAGGCGACGCGCTTTAGCCCTTCAGCGGGTCGATCCCGAGCAGCCTTCGCAGGTCCCAGACCACCTCGGAGACTGCGGCGTCCGAGTGGGTCGGAAACGACACCTCCCGGATCCGCTGCGGTCCCTTGCCGTAGCCCTCGCCGTGTCCGGAGTGGTGGATCCTGACGTTGCCGACGGCTCGAACGGTGTGAATCACCGCCCGCTGCTCACGAACGCCCTCGTAGCCGAGCGCCTTGGTGCGACGCGTCCAATCGGCGAAAGCCACCTCGGGGGCGGCCTCGAAATCGGGGAGCTCGTCTTGACCGAGGCGCGGCCGGTTCGTCTGCCACTTCGGCGCCTCGTCCTGCCACGGGGAGTCGCCGTGGATGGGGTGATGCATGACCAATACCGCGTTGAGGTCCACGCCCCCTTCGATCTGCCCGCCATGGCAACGCAGCGGCGTGGTCCCCGCGCGCAAGAGCACCCCCTCGAAGGCGCTCGCCAGGTCGGGGAGCCCGAGCCAATAGCGAAGATCGGGAAGCCACAGGCCGGTCTGGGCGCGCAACCAGAACTCGGCCAGCTGACGCGCGTGCGTGGGCGTGAACTCCTTCACTCGGCCAAGCGCGTCCGAGCAGGCCATTCGAAGCGCGAGCTCCCGCGCATCCCCCAGGTCGGGGACGAGCGGAGGTGGGGTGCGTCCTCCTTCCGCGACGAAGAAGAACGCGCCCGACGAGTGGATCATGGGCAGCTCGCTCGCCGCGGCCCTCAGCTCTTCCGCGTCTTGGCCAAAACACGCGGCCGCGGTGCTCCACCGCAACCACCCCTTGTCGCGGCCAAAGAGGCGAACGAGCTGCGCGAGGCGGTCGGGCCCGCTCAGCAGGGCGCTCGGCGGAGCGCCCCTCTCGCCCGCGATGCGCTGGCCCGCTTCGCGCAGACCGGCGCGCGCGCGCTCGTCGTCCTCGACAGCCAGTCGACGCTCGATGAGGTGCAGGTGCCCCGGCCGCATCATCTGCGCGGCCGCGATCCGGTGATCGGCTTCCGTCGCCTCGATGTGGCGCTCCAACACCGCGTCGTTGAGGGTGGCGTACTCGTGGCCAGGAATGCCGAGCTCGGACGCGAACGCCCGCCCGCCCGCCCCGACGCGCTCCGCCGCCAAGAAGATGCACGCGTCTTGGTACTCGTCCGACGTGAGCGGCCACTTCTTCGCGAGCCGGTTTCTCAGCACGATGCGCAGGAAGCGGTCCGCGGGGACCGTCTGGGGGAGCATCTGAGCGAGCTCGTCGGCGCTCGCGCCACGGCCTGCCGCCCGACTATTATCGCAGCGAGGCGCGCGAGGTGGCCGAGGCCGAGGCAGAGGCCGTGGCTGGCTTGGCCGTTCACTGAGCCCGCCGTATCATATGATACGACGGGCTCAAGCATCGGAGGCCGAGGCCGCGTTGCAACAACCATTTCCGCGCGAATCAAGGCGGGACGCTGCGATCACACCAGCTCTGCGACGCGAGTCCGATGATCATGAACGACCCCGCGCCGGAACCCACGCGAATCGAACTCGACAGCTAAATCTCCTCGACGCTGAAGGCCGGCTCTGCGAGCTCGCCCTCGAGCGCGCCGGCTCACTCGTCGGTGCCGCGGCCTTGCTCGGCGTCACTCGGCACGCGCTGCGGCGCCGAATTCTCGAGCTCAAGCTAAACGGCCGCCGCGTCGAAGCTGCACGTCGCCGTCGTCGAAGTCGGGCGCCGCGAGCCACAGGCGCAAGAGGCGTCGTTTTTTCGGCCGGGTCATCCCAATCCTCGTACGTGGTGCGCTTGTGCAGCACGACCGAGTTCTTCAGGAACTGGATGTCGCCAGGCCGAGCCCCGACGCGTGGGCCGGCTCCGTGCGAGCGGTCAGCGGCGTTGCAGGTCGTGGCACTGCATAGGCATGCAGATCGCAACGCGCCTGCATCTTTGCTGCGCCGCAACATAACTCTCCGTGCATGGCCGTTTATTCCGGCCAGCGCCAGACACGGCACCTTGCACCGCAAAAACATTGCGTACCCCTGCGCGCGCAGGTGCCCGGCGTGACGGCGAGCGTGCGGCGAGCGCCGCGTTCGCCCGTTCTCCTGATCGCAGGGGGCGTTCGATCCCGAGGTCGAGCCATGCGCGCGGGCGCCCACCTGGGGTGGGTGCTCGTGGCCGCAGCGTCGCCGAGGGGCCTGAGATCGCCGGATGAACATCGTTCTGCATCATGCCATCCGGCATCACCGCATTATGTTGCAGCGCAAAACAAATCGCTTGACCATCCATGGGTCCCGCGCCTAACGTCCCGGTCTGTCCGGACATTGAGGAGAAGTGTCATGCGGTATTCGTTGTCCCCGCTGTCGCACCTGTTCATCGCGCTCTCTGGCCTCGGCCTGGTGGTATCCGCCGGCTGCGTCGACTTGCCCGACGATGCGGTCGACCTCGACGAGGCCGACCGCACGAGCGACACGGGCGACGCCGTGCCCATCGCTCGCAACTTGCCCGATCCTGGAGAGGCCATCCCTGCGCCGTTCGACGCATACTTCGATCCGCCGGCCGACGACGTGTACCAGGATGATTATCGGGTGGTCGGCCAGCTCACGCCGCCGTCGTGGTCGTGGGGGAAGATCGAGCTCCTCGAGGGACTCCAGGCCTACCGCACCGAGGGCTACAATTTACGGACGCAGAAACCTCGCTGGCAGGATACCTACGAGGACGGCACCTATCCGCTGCAGACCTACTTCGGCGCGCTGAACCAGCAGCTCGTGGACGGGTTCAACCTCCATTACAAGAGCGCGTGCGCCGGGAAGGTGGGCTCGAAGTCGGCGCCGTCGTGCCCGTCCGTCGGGCCGACCCGGCCCGAGGCCCGCTTCGTGCTGCTGCAGCACGGGCCGAAGACCGGCAAGAATGCCTGCGATCCCGGGAAGGTGCCCGTGCTGCTCGTGCATGGGGCGCTGCAGAACGGCAACGTGTGGCTCTTGCCCGGCGGGCGCAATGGGTCCGGCGCCGCGTACCCGGGCACCACGCAGAAGACCGGCTTTGTGCAGGCGCTGGAGGCGACCGGCCGCTGCACGTATGCGATCACCTTCGGCAACTTCCACGGCGACAATTACAGCCAGGCCACCCACGTGGCGAACGCGATCGACCGGATCAAGGAGCTCACCGGGCAGCCGAAGGTCGACGTGATCGCGTGGAGCAAGGGGGTGCTGTCCGTCGATCTCTACGCCGGCGACGTCGCCACGTGGGACGACTTCGGGCCGAAGCACTTCGAGCGGCTGGCGGCGGAGCAGGCGAAGCGCGTGCCGACGTTCCGCGACGACGTGCGCGTCTACGTGCCGCTGTCGGGCCCGCACCTGGGCATCGACCTCAATTTCCGCCATCCGTACGACGATCTGCTGATCTACAGCACCCTCGAGAACGCGCCGGTCGGCCAGGGGCCGGTGACATGGGGATGGATGAGCGCGCTCCAGTGCGTCAACTGGGGCTACGGCGGGAGCCCGCTGCTCCCCAACCAGTTCGCGCAGTCGGTGTGCGACGGCCGCGGCGGCACCTGGCCGGACTTCTTCTCGCGGATCTACAGCTCGAACATCACCGGGCTCGACGCGGCGGGGCGGCCTGTCTCTTCGAGCAGCCTCGAGGCGCTCAACGCGGCGAACGGGGCGAGCCAGGTCAGCTTCGACAAGTACAACCTGGCGATGTGGGGGTCGGTGGACGAGCACGGGAAGCACGTCTCGGCGTACCTCGGCCAGCTGCAGGCGGCGTATGACCTGCGCCCGTATTACCCGATCCCCGACCGCCAGAGCGACGGGGAGGACTGGTCGGAGCTCGACACCGACGAGACCAAATGGCGCACGTGGATGTCGTACAAGCTCACGTACATGTTCGGGGGCTACCTCGACGACGACGACGGTCACATCATGTGCCGCGAGACGGCGTTCGATCCGGCCGGCTCGCCCTGCCAGGCGCAGCACGTCTATTACGACGCCGAGAACGCGGACGACTACTCGTGGGGGTACGCGACCTATCGCCTGATGGACGGGATCGGCATCCAGGCCGTGATGGAGATCGGCGGCAACTTCATCGAGCGGCTCCGTCATCACGGCCTCAGCAGCGAGCTCGACTTCCTGTACGTGGTCCACGGCACGACGGGCGGCGCCGGCGCCCCGTTCGAGATCGACGGCATGAGCTGCCCGACCTGCGAGGTGCATGGCGACGGCGTGCTGTTCGATGTCAGCGTGGCGGCGCGCGATCAGCTCACTCAGGGCTGGCCGGGCGCCGACAAGGCCGCGCGCTCGCGGCAGGAAGGCGTGCCCTTCGGGCACCTCGAGGTCGGTGTCACCCCCGCGGTGTGGAAGAAGATCATCAGCCAGCTCGACGCGGTGAAGTGACCGTAGAGGGCGGCCTGGGCGCGCTGTCGCCGTGCTGCCGCCCCCGCCCTGCGCTGGCCGCCGAGGAGCCGACGACCAGCCCGCCGCAGGGCCTCGTCGCGGCCCCGGAGCGCGTCCTGTTCGTGGAGACCGGATACCTCGTGGTCCTCGCGGAGATGCCCGCCTGAGCGTCGATCTGGCCGCGTGATACCCTGCGCGCCATGATGCTCCACGTCGAGCCGGTCGCCCCCGAGGTCGTCGCCGAGACCCTCGCCTTCAACCACCGGCTCGAGGCCATGCTCGCCGACATCCCGCCCGCGCACACGGTCCCGCCCGCGCTCGTCCGCGCCGGACGGCGCGCCGGCAAGGGCATCTTCCCTGCGCCGGTGTTCCTCCCGCACATGCGAGACCTCGAGATCCCGGCCCGCGGCGGCCCGCTGCGGCTCCGCGTCGCCCGTCCGCCGTCGGCCGCCCGCGGGGTCTATCTCCACATTCACGGCGGGGGCTGGATGCTCGGCGCCGCCGACCTTCAAGACCCCGCCCTCACGGCGCTGGCGGCCGCGACCGGGCTCGTCACGGTCAGCGTCGACTATCGCCTCGCACCCGAGCACCCCTTCCCGGCCGGGCCCGACGACTGCGAGGACGCGGCTCGCTGGCTCGTCGAGCACGGCGCCCGGGTCCTCGACGCGCCGCCCGTCTTCACGCTCGGCGGCGAGTCTGCTGGTGCTCACCTCGCCGTGCTCACGCTGCTGCGGCTGCGCGACCACGGCGACCTCGCGCGGGCGTTTCGCGCCGCGAACCTCGTCTATGGCGCTTACGACCTGTCGCTGACGCCGAGCCAGCGCGCCTGGGGCGAGCGCAACCTCGTGCTCTCGCGCCCGCTCATCGAGTACTTCGGCGCCGCCTTCGCGCCGGGCCGCTCGCTCGAGCAGCGCCGTGTCCCCGAGATCTCGCCGCTCTACGCCGACCTCCGCGGACTGGTCCCCGCGCTCTTCACCGTCGGCACCCTCGATCCGCTGCTCGACGACACCCTGTTCATGGCGACCCGCTGGCACGCGGCCGGCAACCTTGGGGAGCTGCGCGTCTGGCCCCACGGCGTGCATGGCTTCAACAGCTTCCCGATCGCCCTCGGCCGCCTCGCCGACGCGGCGATGTACGAGTACCTCGCGCGCCTGCTGCCGGCGACCTGAGCGGCGGACTCACGCCTGGAGGCTGGGTCCGGTTATCCGTAATCTCAAACGAACCTGTGCCAACGAGGGCGCTCCGTTGGCACGATCGTCGTCGGCGGCGCCAACAACGTAATCGTCGCTGACGATCGGCTCACCGCCGAGTTCAAGCGTGCCCTTGCGAGGTCGTGAATGCGCTGCTGGCGCTCGTCGCCAAAACGGCGCGCCCAGTGGCGCACACCGTCAGGGCCGAACTTAACGAGGAAGATGTCCTCGGTCGGGTAGACGACGTCGATCTGCTCCTCGGCACCTGGGACTGCGGTGAGGACCTGGCCTTGGATGACGAGCTTGCCGGTGAAGCTGCCGCCGACGACGATGTTGCCGGCACAGTCGACGGCCCCTACCTGCCAATGTCGTGTGAGACACGGCCCCCGCGAAGTTTAGAGAGCAGGGCGAGTCCGTGAATCAAGAGCATGAGCAACCCAACCATCAAGAGAAGTAGCAACGAGGAGCAATCGAGTAGGCAGGGCGTGAGTGGGGCGAGGTTGTCGGCCACCGATGCGACGATTCAGCAACAGTGTAGTCCGGTCGAAATTCTTGCTGTGCCTACGGCGACGACGAACATCAGGAGCGCCTTCAAAACGAGCGGCAACGAGGAGCAATCGAGTAGGCAGGGCGAGAGCGCGTCCGAGGTCGTCGGCCACCGAGGCGACGAGTCAGCAACGGTGTAGCCCCATCGAAATCCTTGCTTCACCGGGGTCGACGCTCGGCGAAGAGCACCCGAGAGTGGAGTTCGGCCTGCAATCGGGCGAGTCAACGGAGGCATGAATCCGATGGCGACTCCAGCACGAGAGCCCAACCCCGAGACCGCCGAGAAGGCGACGCGACGCCGCTTCACGCCGGCGTACAAGCGGAAGATCCTCGCGCAGACCGACCAGGCCAGCGAGGGGCAGATCGGCGCCATCCTGCGCGAGGAAGGCCTGTACAGCTCGCTGTTGTCGACCTGGAGGCGACAGCGGGACGAGGGACCCTGGGGGCGTTGAAGCCGAAGAAGCGCGGACCGAAGCCGAAGCAGGACCCCGAGCAGAAGGAGTTGGAGCGTCTGCGCCGCCGGGTGGCGCAGCTCGAGCACAAGCTCGAGACGGCAAAGCTGATCATCGACGTCCAAAAAAAGTCTCGCAATTGCTCGGGATCCCGCTCGCGACGATCGATCCGTCCGAAAAGCCCTGATCGCGCAGGCAGACGAGCTGTCCGAGAGGACAGGTCTGCCGCGGGCGTGCGAGGCGCTCGGGGTCTCGCGGGCGACCGTGTACCGCCGGCGCCGCCCTGCGCCGTCGCCGAGGCAAGCGAAGCCGCGGCAGTCGCCGCGGGCGCTGGGCGCGGCGGAGCGCCAGGAGGTGCTGGAGCTGCTGCACAGCGAGCGCTTCGTCGACAAAGCCCCCGAGGTCATCGTGCCGACGCTGCTCGACGAGCAGCGATGGGTGTGCAGCGCGCGGACGATGTATCGCCTGCTCGCCGCCGAGGGCGAGCTCCGCGAGCGCCGGCGACAGCGGCGGCACCCCCAGTACAAGCGCCCGGAGCTGTTGGCGACCGCGCCGAACCAGGTGTGGTCGTGGGACGTGACCTGGCTGCGAGGACCGACGAAGGGCCAATACTATTACCTGTACGTCCTGCTCGACATCTACAGCCGCTGCGTCGTCGGCTGGACCCTGGCGCGCCGCGAGAGCGCCGACATCGCCGCGCGGCTGATCCGCGCCGCCTGCGACAAGCAGAATATCCAACCTGACCAATTGACCATCCACGCCGATCGCGGTGCCGTCCCCACGTCCCGCGAGCTTGCCGACCTCTACGACGTCCTCGGCGCCCGCCGCTCGCACAGCCGGCCCCACGTCAGCGACGACAACCCCTACTCGGAGGCCCACTTCAAGACCCTCAAGTACACCCACGACTACCCCGCGCGCTTCGCCTCCTACGACGACGCCCACGGCTTCTGCGTCCGCTTCGTCGACGGCTACAACCATCACCACCGCCACTCCGGCATCGCCTTCCTGGCACCTGCCGATGTGCATTACGGCCGCACCGAGGCCATCCTGTCCGTCAGGGCAGCCACCCTCCATGCCGCCTACGAGGCCCACCCCGAGCGCTTCGTCCGCGGAAGGCCCACCCCGCGCCGGCCTCCCGCCGCGGTCTACATCAACCCTCCGCGGCGTCCCGACCGCGGTCTTCGCGAGTACGACGTCCATGTCCTTTCGGACAGATGCACCAAGATTGACCCATCCTCGGATTGCAGCTCCGGCGAAATCTCACATTCACTAAACCTGACCAGCAACGTGTCTCAAAGTCATTGACAGGCTCCGCTCGCAGCGGTCGCCACTCCGCCCACCACGAAGGTCCCGTCGGTGTCGACGCCCCCGAGCAGCCGGCTCGCTTGCAAGGCGCCGCGGATGTCGAGCTGCAGCCGGCCGTCGGTCTGCGACACGCTCGCGGTCCCCGACTGACGGGCACCGACGTCGCAGACCGAGAGCACCACCAGCTCCGAGAGCCGCACGGGCGCGCAGATGCCCTCGCACGAGAGCGTCGTCAGCTCCATCGTGTAGTCGCCTGCGAACGCATCGCCGAGCGCGTCGCCGGCCGGGAGGTCGGTTACGTCCGCTTCCGAGAGTTGATCGTCACACCCGCCGAGGACTACCGCGAGGGCGATTCCGGCCAGCGTCGAGGCTCGCATGCCGGGTTAACCCGCGAGATCGGGAAAGTCGCATCAGTCCGGCGCGAGGACGCGAGGAAAACTGTTCTCGAGCCGCGACTGGAACAGCCGGGCCAGGCTCCCGGCTCCCCCTCGTCGAGGTCCAGGCGTTCCCGAAGTAGCTTCAGGGTGTCCTCCTTGAGGTCGCCCCGGCTCTTCGCTAGCCACCGCGCAGCGTTCGCTCGTCGGCCTGCACCTAGCTCCCGCGGATCGAGAGCGCCACCCCGCCAGAGAGCCCAGTGCGCCGAGCGCATCGAGCTCAGCCCTTCTTCAAGGCCGCAAGCTCGCGAGAGGCCTGGGCGGCGCCGAGGTGCAGCTCGATGAGCTCGACCCCCTCCTCGAGGCTCAGCTTCTTGCCGTTCACGCACAAGCCCGCCGAAGCGAGCACCAGCTTGCGGTCCTTGCCCTTGTCAAAAACCAGCACCTGGCAGGGGAGGAACCCGCGCTGCCGGGTGGCCTGGGGGAGCTTCGCATCCGCGTCCACGTGGAGATTGGTGTACGTGTGGGTCGCGTCGACCAGCTCGACGCCGTGGATCGCGCTGAGCGGAAACGGCGCCGAGAGGTTCGAGGCCAGCAGCTCGGTACGGGTCAGGGTCATGAGGACCTTGTTGCCGTCCTTGCGGTGCTGGAAGGCCACGATGGCGCCGAACACGCCGAGGGCGCCGAGACCGATGGGCGCGGCAGCCTTCACCTCGGGGTTGCCAGCGAGGGCCGCGGCGAGGCCGAGGCACACCACCGCGCCGAGGGCGGCCCCCACCAGGATCTTCTTGGTGTCGGTGAAGTTGCTGCGCTCAGGAGCGGCGTCGATGATCGCCTGAAGCTCGCGAATGGTCTCGGCGCGATCGGACTGACTGGACTGGTGAAGCTCGTCGCTGAGGGACTGGGCGAGGCCCTGAGGGCGCTGGGTCGGCTGGGACATCTGGTGCTCCGGATGGGGGGGAACGGCGAAGCGCTCAGGCGGCCCTGGATGGGCTGTCGAGCAGGGACTGGAACCACGAGGTATCGGACGCGCTGGGCCTTCGGACCGCGCGCTGGATCAGCACCGCGTCCAGAGGGACCGAGAGCGCCTCAATCCGCACGCGCGTCGGCGGGTGCGTGTCGATGGGGTGCGCGAGCGTGTGGTCGAGGATCTCCTCCGGCAGCTCGATCGGATGCAGCTGGAGCGCCTCTACGAGCGCGTCGACGGCGTTGACGCCCGCCTCCCGCTGAGAGGCCTCGAGCGCCCGATCCACGTGCTCGGCGAGCGCGGTCACGCGAAGGAGCGCCGCGGCACAGGCCTCGGGGCCCTCCACGCGCGCGCCGATCGCATCGGCGCGCAGCTCGTGCTCGCGGCTGAAGTGGAAGTACGCGCGGTCCAACTGCTCGAGGAAGACGATCGAGGTCCACAGCGCAGGTAGGTTGAAGAGGCTGGGCGCCTCTTCCTCCTGTGCGGCGAGGCGCTCGATCCCCTGCTGCATGCGGCGATGGGTGACGGAGAGCTGCACGCCACGCTCGGTGTCCTGCATCGCGAAGTGGCCAAGCTCGTGGCCCACGATCGAGGCGGCCTCGTCGCGGCTCAGGACGCTGAGGAACGTGAGAGGAAGGTACAGGGTGCGCCCGCTGAGTTCCTGCCGGCGGGGCAGCATGCACACCGGAGTGCTGGTGACGAAGAAGCCCTGCGAGAGGCCCACCACGACGTGATCCGGCATCGGGGCGCCGACCCGCTCCGCGATCTGGCGCACCCACCTCCAGAGCCCCGGCGCGACGTCGGCGGGAAGGACCCGTCCGAGCAGCTCCAGACTGAGCGGGGGAAGCTGGGCGAGTGAGCGGGCCGAGCGCAGCATCAGCCGGCTCGTGGCGATGATCGCGCCCCACAGCGGCAGCAGGAACACGAGCGGCATCCACCCCACCGAGGCGAAGTGGCTCCACGACCACGACACCTCGTAGAGACCCATGGCGACCATGGCCCCGAGCATGAGCGCGACGTGCAGGAGCACCCCGCGCGAGACGGCTCTCCAACCCGGGCCCAGCGTTGCGAGCAGGGTCTCGAAGGAGGCCTGTGCGCGGCGGCTGTCACGGCGGATAAGCAGCAGCAGTCCGCACCCCACCACGAACGCGGCCAGCGCCACCCCGAAGCCCAGCCACGCCAAGACCTCCCGCTCGGCCAGTCGCTCGTTGCCGGCGACGAGCTCCTGAAGCTTCTCGGTGTCGCGGGTGAGGCGGCCCTCGGCTCGGGGAGCGGCGGCAACGCCCTCGGACTGCAGGCGCTCCTGAGCCTGCTGCGCGCCCCGCGTGAGCTCGCGCTGCTCGTCCCGACTCACGTGCACGCGATAGAGCTGCAGCGTCGGCAGGAGGGTCAGCCCCAGCGGCAGCAGCAGCAGGAAGGCGAAGACCCTGAGTCGGATGGCAGTCATGAGGCACGCGTCCGAAAGCGAGGCTGAGCGGCCGGAGAGGGTTGGGCGCGTGTCAAAGGGGGCGCCATATAGCCCGGAATCCGAGGAGTGCCAAGCCACGCTCGGATGCCGCCTGGCGCGCCGCCGCTCACCGGCATTACGTCCCTTCGCCTCGGCCACCGGGCTTCGCGAATCTTTGCCCGCTCGCCCCACTCGGTGCTGCGATCGCGCAGTTGCTCCGCTGCTGGACCCGCGTGTTCTCCGCGCGCTCGGACATCCACCTCCTGCACAACACCGCTCCCCCGTCTCCGCGGCCACTCTGGCCGCGCTTGCGAGCCGGCTTCTCGCACATGCGCTCGCGCTCGCCGCCGAGACCGGCCCCATGCACTCTTGCTGGGTCTTCAAGGACATGCTGGCCGAGGCCGGCAGCAGCAGCGAGGGTTACAACGGGGGCCTCGAGCCGCTGTCTCCCGGCGTCTTCTCGATCATGAAGAAGCAGCTCGAGCTGTGCCGCGCCTGGGGCCTCCGCTACCTCTACCTCGGCCTGTACATCCGCGAGTGCCCGTCGATGGCCTAAAGGCCCTCAGGTGCAATCCCAGTGGTAGAGCACGCGCGAGAAGTCGCGGCGCTTGAGGTCGTCGAGTCGAACTCTTCACACGGATGGATCGCTCTGGAATCTCTAGTGAGATATGGGATGGTCCACGGACTCATTCCCAAAGAGAAGCCAAACTCGCAGACCATTCGGGGTGGTCCGAATGGGTTGCTGAGCATTCCGACGAGATCAAGAAGTTTGCGACCCCCGGCAACGAGGAGACATTCATCGACACTGTTCGCGGCTTGTCCACGGAGCCGTCCAAGGTACGAGGGGCCTTCAAGAGCCTGGGACTACCTTGGACGGCGGAGATGGATGTGCTCGGGATGTTGCGAGGACAGTACATTCACGAAGGAACTGCGAGAGACTATGATCCGCAGACAACCCACAACCAGATCGCGTTGTTGAGGATCATGCTGTCGGCGCTGTACGCCCGCATTTTGCGCTACGAGGGACCTATCGCTGCTGGTCGCCAAGTGCCCCATGTGCGTCGCCGCGTATCTCGCGAGCTTCGGCCTCGGTGCGGGGTCTCGCACAGCGCGGCGCCGTTCGTGCGGCCCGTCGCGTTCACGAGCGCGGGGGTCGCTGCGCTGGCGCTGGCGCTCGGCGTGTGGCGGATCTGCAGGCGCCGTGCCGCGCCCTGCTGCCGACCGTGATCGACGAAGAGCGCGGCGTCGACCCTCGCGCGCGAGATACACCGTTGTGTCGACCCGGGCGAGCAGGTATGAGGCCCGCCATGCGAACGGCGTTATGGTGCCTCCCCCTCCCGATCTACCTCCTGGCTTGCAACGCCGATCCCGGCGAGACCAGCCAGATCGGCGAGACGGACAGCACCACGAACAGCGGAGCCACCACGACGGCGACGGACCCGACCGGGGAGACCACCGCGAACACCAGCGAGCCCGTGCCGACCAGCGAGCCCGTGCCGACCAGCGAAGGCCCGACCAGCGAGGGCCCGACCACGGACCCCGGCAGTGACACCGACGCCACGACCGTCGGCACGACCGAGGATCTGACCGCGACGAGCGACGCGACCGACGGCACGACCGACGGCACGACCACCGAATCGATGCCGTGCCGCGCCGGCGACGAGCAGCCGTGTTACGGCGGACCGGACGCGACCGAGGGCGTCGGCCTGTGCAAGGCGGGGGTCTCGACGTGTGACGGCGAGGGCACGTGGGGCGCGTGCGTCGGCGAGGTCGTGCCGGCGCCGGAGAGCTGCGAGACGCCGGGCGACGAGGACTGCGACGGGCTCGACCCGTGCGCGGGCGACGGCAATTACGCGTGGCACAAGGTGTGGGGCGACAGCGGGGCGCAGCGCGGGGTCAGGCTCGGCTTCGACGCGACCGGTGCGCTGATCGTGGCGGCGTCGGGCGTCGGCACCGTGAATCTCGGCGGCGGGCCGCTGGTCAGCGCGGGCGGCCACGACCTGTATCTCGCCAAGTACGCCCCCGACGGCGCCCACGTGTGGAGCAAGCGTTACGGCGACGACGAGGCGCAGTTCGAGTACGGCTGGGCGCTGGCGGTCGATCCGGGGGGTGACATCGTGGTGGCCGGCGGTTACCTGGGCCAGATCGATCTCGGCGGCGGCCCGCTGCCGCACCAGTTCATGCCCGCCACGTTCATGGCCCGGCTCAAGGGGGACGGCTCGCACGTGTGGAGCAAGTCGTTCGAGACCGAGACCTCCGTGCAGCCGAACGACGTGGTGATCGGCGCCAACGGTGAGATCGTGCTCGGCGGTCATTTCCGCGGCGGGCTCGACCTCGGCGGCGGCAAGATGGTCGCGACTGGGGTCGGCATCGACGGGTTCGTCGGCAAATTCACGGGCGCCGGCGAGCACGTGTGGAGCCTGCGCTTCGGCGACTCGGACACTCAGACCGTCCGGGCGCTGGCGATCGACCCGGCCGGCGAGGTCATCGTCGGCGGCTTCTTCGCGGGCGCGATGAACCCGGGCAACGGCATGCTGGTCAGCATGGGCAACGACGACGCGTTCCTCGTCCGCTACGACACGATCGGCAACGCGATCTGGGCCGCCCGCTACGGCGACGCAGACGTCCAGCAGCTGCTCGACCTGACCCTCGCACCCAGCGGGCGCATCACGGCAGTCGGCGTGTTCGACGGCTCGCTCGACTTCGGCGGCGGACCGCTGATGGCGGCGAACCTCGGCGGCTTCGTGGTGCAGCTCGAGGCCGATGGCGCGCACCGCTGGTCGAAGTTTCTCGGCAATGCCGAGGACCCGGCGCTGCCGTGGGCGATCGCCAGCGACCCGCTCGGCAACCTGCTGCTGACCGGATACTTCAACGACCCGGTCGACCTCGGCGGCGGCCTGCTGCCGAACAACGGCGGCAGCGACGTGTTCACGCTCAAGCTCGGGCCCGCCGGCAATCACGTGTGGAGTGATCACTTCGGCGACGACGATTCGCAGTCGGGGCTCGGCGTCGCCGCGTCGACGACCGGTGCGGTGGCCGTGTGCGGCGAGTACTGGGGCGGGATCAATTTCGGCGGCGGCCCGTCTACCAGCAAGGGCGGGTACGACGGCTTCGTCGCCGTGTTCGGGCCGTGAGCGCGGCGCAGGCCGGAAGTCGCGGGCGCCTCGTCGTGCTCGGGGCCGATCTCCCGATGAGCAGGGCCGTGCGGGGCGTCCCGCCAGCGCGGCTCGGGGCCTGCCGCGTGATCACGGCACACGCGTGCATCCGTCTCGCGCGTCACTGGCCCGGCCGCTCGGCAGGCCCGGTCGGCCGCGGCCCGGTCGCTACCGGCGGGTCGGCGGCGACTCGGCCGTCTTCATGACCGCGGCGACGGCCGCGAACACCACTGCGACGGCGGTCGCTCCCGGGTCGGGCACGCCGCGCAGCGCCTCCTCGCGGACGTGGCTCGAGCGGCCCGCGCTGGCTCGCGCCATGCTGGCCGTGCGTGCGGCTCCTTCGGCGGCGGCGTGGGCGGCAGCGGTGAGGTCACCGCTCCGCTGGAGCGCGGCGATCGCTGGCACGAGCGCGTCGAGCATGGTGCGATCGCCGGGCGCGGCGCCGCCGCACTCGCGCACGCGACGGGACACCCTCGGCGAGCGCGGCGGGCCAATCGGCGGTCGCGCCGACGCAGGCGCCGACCGCCGCGGCGAAGCTGGCGAGCAGGATCCCGCTGATGCCGCCCATCGTCCGCGAGAGGTCCTCGGAGAGCGCCGCGAACAGCTCGCCGGCGTCGGCCGTCACGAGCGCGGACCTCAAGACCGGCACGATCACCTGCGGGGCGATCGACGCGACGTGCCGGCCAGCCTGAGCTTGATCAGGCGCCCCAGCAAAGCCAGGCGAGGCTACGAGCCGGCGCAGCGGCAGAGCGGGGTGACAGTGAGGCGCTGGTCGTCGATCCGCGCGATCCTTGAAACCCGCGGCGGGCCGCCGCGAGCCTCGAGTGGCCCGCGGCGTGATCAATGACCGAGGAAGGTCGTCGGGAGGTTTGTCGCGGCGAGCAGCGCTTTAGCCGAGGTCCACCATTTTGGTGCAACCGATCGCCTTCGACAACTGGATGCAAGAAACCCGATAGCCCGTGTCCTCGTAACCAAGCTTTTCCCGCATGCACGTGTCCGGATCCCCGGGCCTGACCCTGACCCGCGCCACCTGCCGCTTCCCGTCGATCCATGCCGCCGAGCACTCGTACCAGGCCCGTTCAATGGCTTCGAGGGCGTCGTCTTCAGGTTCGGGGGCGACGACATCCGGGGAGTTGACGGCGAGGGTGCTGAAGAGCGCGGCCTGGAGGAAGTTCGTGACAGCAGTGAAGAACAGCATCGAGCGTCTCCTTTGAGTGAACCGTGGCGTCAGCATATTGGCGACGCCACGGGGCACAAACCGTGGTGGGACTCCCCCTCATCGTCTAGCGGACGGCCGTGAAAATTACTCGACGGCCGAGCCCGCATCCCGCTCGGCGTCCCAGAGGACGCCGCCCGGTAGCTCGCGCTGGCACTCGCACGGCCGACGGCCGAGCAACTGCGGCCCCGGGGCCCAGCAATCATCGACGACGAAACGCTCACGCGGGACCCCAATTACCGCGTCCCCGACGATGAGGACGATCAGTAGGGCCGCCGGGCGAGCGCCGAGCGCAGCCTCGGCGCGCACACCGAGCGAGGCCCGCCAGCGAACCGGCGGGCCTTTGGGTTCTGGCCTACGCGGCCCGTCGCGGCGTGAAGCCGCGAGCGGCAAGAGGCGCGCATGCTCGTCGCTGCCGTACGGCACCACTCGCCGGATCTCGATCGAGTTGTCGGGCAGCAGCCGGACCACGGCCTCCTCGCGGCTCGGCGGGCCGCCGCCGGGCGGCGTCCTCCTGGGCCCGCTGACCGCCGCCGTCACCCTCGCCGCCTACGCCGACTACTCGAGCGTCGCCGTGTGGCAACTGACCGGACCCCAGCCCGAGCTGACCTCCGGGACAGATCTCGCTCTCGCGGCCACCAACGCCTCCCTCTACGAGATGCCGGCCTACAGCGTCAGCGTGCTCGTGCCGCAGTGAGCGCTTGCGGTCCCGCCTCCGACGCGTTACGCAGCTCGCACCATCATGCAGGCTCCCCTTCCCGCCATCGAGGTCGGCCCCGCCGAGCGCAGCGATCGCTTGACGCTCGCCGGCGGGCGAGTGCTCGCGTGGCGCGAGTGGGGCCCGGAGCGCGGTAGGCCGGTGCTCCTCTGCACTGGCGCCGGCATGAGCAGCGCGCTCGGGCTCGACCGGGAGGTGCTCGCGGCGCTCGATGTGCGTCTCATCGTCGTCGATCGCCCGGGCCTCGGCGGCTCGAGCCCCGATCGTCGCAAGACGCTCTTCAGCGTCGCCACCGATTTCGGCGCGTTGGCCGAGGCGCGCGGGTTCGCCGACCTACCGGTGATCGGCTTCTCGCAGGGGGCTCCGTTCGCGCTCGCTCTCGCGGCCGGCGGCCTGGTGCGCGCCGCCGCGATCGTCTCCGGCCAGGACGAGCTGACGTTTCCGGACGTGTATCGCCAATTGCCGGCCGAGGTCGCCGTCATGGTCGACGCGGCGCGCACCGACCACGTCCGATTCGAGGCCGACATCGCCGCGATTGCCAGCGCCGATTGGCTGTCGACCATGACGCGGGTGATGAGCGGTCCCGCCGATCGCGCCGCTTACGAACGGCCGCCGTTCGCCCCGCTGTTTCGCCAGAGCCTGGTCGAAGGCTTCGCCCAGGGCCCCCGCGGCTACGCCCGCGACCTCGCCATCGCCCTGGCCCCGTGGCCGTTCGCCGTCGAGGACATCGCCGCGCCGGTACACCTCTGGTACGGCGCCCAGGACACGAGCCCCGTACACTCGCCCGACCACGGCGTCACCCTGGCCCGCCGGCTGCGCGCCGCGCCGCACGTGATCGATCCTGAGGCCGGCAGCGCGCTGCTGTGGACGCGCACCCGGGACATCCTCGCCGCCGTGCTGGCCGACGGCTGAGCGACCGTTTCGGCATCACCGCGGCTGCCGCGATGCATCGCGTCGCAGCGGCCCGCTGCCGCGATACGTATCATTGCAGACGGCGACGATTCGCAGCGCGGCGCGCTGCTCAACGGCGCCGCGATACCCATCCCCGCGGCGGCGCCGCCTCACCGCCCGCAGCAGGCCGTCCAGCAGCACGAGCCGTCGTCCTGCCCGCAGTTCTGCCCGCCGTTCGTCCAGCCGAAGTCGCAGTTGTCCATCTCTTCCTGCGAGCAGTTGCCGCCGCCGCCCTTGCAGGCCTGGATGTCGCCGAGCGGACCGCGGTCGATGCCGGACATCGCCACCAGCTGCGGCGGGCAGGCGACCTCTTGATAATGCAGGTTCGGGTTGTCGGCCGCCTCGTACCATTGCACGTACCACTCGCAGCCGGCGGCCAGCTCGGCCAGCCCCGGCTCGTCGAACACCGCCGCGCAACGGCCGAGGACGCACTGCTTGATCTGCTCGAGGTTGCCGCCTGGCCAACATCCGAAATCCAGTGGACGGGTCCCGACGCTACGGCTCACGCGAGGTCGAGCGCTTCCTGACCCCGGAGGAGCGCCGCAATCTTCAGGCCGTCCTCGAGGAAGGGTTGCGGCGTCGCCCAGCCACCCGCGGTCACATCGAGCCGATGACCGTCTGGGCATTGCAGCTCCTCGCGCTCACCGGCCTGCGACGCGACGAGATCCTGGACCTCAAGTGGTCCATGATCGACTGGCAGCACGCCCTCTTCAACCTCCCGGACACCAAGACCGGCCAGCGTCCCGGCGGCGGCCGAGGGAAAGGACGCCCACGAGCAAGAAGACACGACGTCACCACACCCACCTCGAGAAGGTTCCCGTGTCGGAGGGTCTGTGAAGGCGCTGCCGAGCGTCTTCCATGGCTGGCAGCATCACCTGTCGAGCACGGCACCGCCGCGTTTGGTGAATCTCGCAAGCGGGCACCCGCGGCGTCATTCGACGGCGGGCTGACAGCGCACAGGCGGTAGTTCGTGCGCCTCGGACGCGGTCGGCGCTACTGCAACACGCACTTCTGCGCGACGCAGGCGGGCTGTCGGTCGGTGCATTGATCGGCGCCCGCGCAGGTGTCGGCGTCGGCCTCGGACGGCGGCGTGCAGGCCTCGAACGTGTCCACGCACTGCTCGGCGACCGCGAGCTCGAGCCCGCCGAGCGCGCAGTCGCAGCAGCCGAACGTGATCCGCACGCAGTCCGCGTCGGTCTGGCACAGGCAGCCGGGTGGCGGGGCGCACGCGCAAATCGGGCACCCGTCATCGCCCTCCATGAAGCCGAACTCGCAGTACAGATCGCACGCGCCGAGCTGGCAGCGCGCGTCCTCGACGTCGATGCAGGTCCCGCCCTCGCAGTCGTCTGCGCACACCGGTGGGCTCACGGTGCAGTCGCAGCTCGAGGGCGCGCAGCCGAACTCGAACTCGCAGTATTGTCCTTCTGGACAGGCATTGCTCACGCATCCCGGCTGGACGAAGCCGTCGCAGTTGTTGCCGCCGTCGCTGCTCACGGTCGCGGGCGCCGTGGTGCCGGTTGTCTCTCCGTCGCTCCCGCCGCCCTCGGTCGGTGCCGTGCTCGACCCCGCCGTGGAACCTCCGGTCGTCGCCGTGCTCGCGCCGACCGTCTCCATCGACGCCGTCGAGCCACCGGTGCCGGAGTCGCCGGTCGTCTCGTCCGACGACTCCCCGCAGGCGGCAGCGACGGCGAGCGCCGCCAGAATCTGCGCCAAGATGTTCAAGTCATTGAGTCTCATGTCCACGTGGATAACCGATGGCCGCGGGCCGAACAAGGACGCCGACTCGGTCCGCTCCGGGGTTGCGAGCCCCCCCGCGCCAGCGCCCACCAGCGCTCGACCGACAACGAGCCCACCGCACGGCGCCAGCGCGCACAGCCGTCCCCGACACCTGCGCACCGACGATATCGAGCGGCTCATCCACGCTTCGAGGTCAAGATCCGGGTGCCCGTTCCCGCGGTGCGCAACGTGTACCTCGAGCCGCACCCCCGTCCTGGCCCCGACGCCGCCGCGCGCCAGCTCACGGCCAACAGCCGGTCGGCCTACGCAATTCGCCGGATGGTCCCACCGGGTCGTCTTTGTAGTGTTCGCGGGCGCCAGGGGAGACCGCGCAATCGCGTCATGTGCATGGTTGCGGACATCCCTCGCGCCCACACCCTTGTGAGGTCGAGTTCATGAACAAGCTCGTCGTCATCTCCGCATTCCTGTCGCTGGCTCTCGGATGTGCGGGGAGCCTGAAACTGAACACCAAGTCGTTGCTCAAGAGGAAGTAGGGCGACTCGTCGGCCGGCTCGCCCGAGGTCGTCGCGGGATCGCCCGACGGAGCCAATGCGGACAGGGCCGACACGGCCAAGGCGGAGGCCCCGCCGAGGCCAAGGTCCACGCCGATCCTGCCGCCGATTCGCCAAGCCCGAGCTGCTGGTCGTCGACGAGATGGGCTATCTCAGCCGTCGGAGCCGGCGCCTCAGCGCCAGCGCGCCGTCCTGCGCGGCGAGGTCGGTGAGCATGGCCGAGGCCGAGACGAAGCGCGCGGTGTGACCGAGGACGAGGGCGTGGAGCGCGAGGTTCTGCGCGAGCATGGTCTTGCCGACGCCGTTGGGGCCGATGAAGACGACGTTGGTGGCGTCGCGGAGGAAATGGAGCTGGAAGAGCTCCTGGATGTCGTGCATGACGCGAACCCAAGGTCCTGCCGTCACGCCCGCCCCCGAGCGACTCCAGGGGACGGGCCAGGCGTTGCAGGACCGTGCTCCCTGGCGCGAGTCCCCCGAAGTCGCGAGGCCGGCCGAGCTCGGCTTCGGGTCGGCGTGCTCGGTGCCTCGCCGGGTGTAATGATTGGGCCGTCGCGCCGCGCGATGCTCGACGAGTCCAAACTGTTCCGCCGCCGCGACAGTAATGCGACCACCCTTACCCGCGCTTGAGACAGCAGCAGAGAAGGTCGCGGAGGCCGGCCAGGGCCAGATGCCGTTCACCACGTCGATTGGCGCCGCGCTGCGGAGCGACCTGGCGTGCGGGGGCGTCAAAGCTCGACAACGCAAACAACACTTTTTGTGGAGCTCTCCCCGTGCTCGGTAACCTCGAATTGAATCTTCGAATCGAGATCGGGCACTCCCGTGCCGAAACGAGCCTGAAAATCCAAGTCATACCAGGGCTCGACAGAGGTCGGATCGGACACTTTCCACACGATTTGCTCGTAGTCGCCCACCACCGTGTGATCGAAGACGAAGATCGTGTTGTCGGGTGCCGTGTGCGAGACCACCAGGGATGGGCTCGTAAACTCGTAAGTACCGCCCTCCCCCAGCTCAAGGCTGCAGGCCTCGCCCGAGGGTGTCTTTCCTTCGTAGGTTTCGGCAAGGCATGCGCCCGCAGAGGGATCGCTCGAGAGGGAAAGGACGGGACACTCCGCGAGCTGTTCTTCGAACGCTGACCCGCCGCCGTCGGTCGCGTCTTCCTTCGATTCGCAGGCGATGAGGCACAGCAGCCCGCCGAGCACGACGGCGGTGGACATTGTGGACGAGGGGCTCGAGGAGAAGGCAGTTTCGAACATGGTCAGTTCCGAGGTCAGGTCGTGGAGGCCGCGCAGTCAATCGTTCGGTGGGCGCCGCGGGGGCTAGCCGACGAGTGTCGACCTCCTGGCGCTTGATCGGCGCGCGCGATCTATTTTGGGAGGCGCGCGCGATAAGCGCACGTTGTCCGCGCGGACGCGCGGCGATACCCTTGCGTCTCACTCCGAACCCGCGAGCGCGACGTGCAGTGAACGGCTTAACCTGCTCGAGCGCCAGGGTGAGTGCTATGGACATCACGGGTTGAAGGTGACGATGAAGCCGTCTTCGAAGCCAAAAGTGTTGGTCTGCGGGCCGTCGCCGAAATCGACCGCGCCGTAGATGCGGCCGGTTGCGGCGACGACGCCGGCGGCGGAGCCGGCGACGGCAGACGCGCCCGGCTGACCGACTTCCCCGAAGCTCTTGCTCCACACGTGATCGCCGGAGGGGGTCAGCTTGGCGACGAGGATGGCGAGTTCGTCGGCGGCGGTCAGCAGACCGCCGCCGACGTCGCACTGGCCCTGGACCACCCCGGCGAGCAGGACACTGTCGAACCCGTCGGTGGCGATATGGGCCCTGCCGAGACCGGTGGTGCACAACAGGCGGCTCCACTGGTGCGCCCCGCTGGTGTCGAACTGGGCGAGCACGCCCGCGGCGTCGGGCGTCACGAGCGGCCCGCCGCCGAAGTCGATGCTCTGGTTCGTCATCCCCGTGATCGTGATGCGATCCTTGCTGTCGACCACCAGCCCTTCGCCCCACTCGTCGCCGGCGCCGCCGAACCGCGCGCCCCACACGGCGTCGCCCGCGGGGTCGAACTTGGCGACGAACATGTCCAACTCGCCGGCGCTGATGAGGGGGCCGCTGCCGGGGTCGATCGCGCCCCGGAACCCGCCGGTCACGTAGATGTTGGCGGCGCCGTCGACTCCGACGCCGTGGGCGCTCTGGCTCTGTAAGTCGCCGAAACGGCGGCTCCACTGGTGCGCCCCGGCGGACGAGAATTTGGCGAGAAAAACGTCGGTCTCGCCGGCCGCGACCATGACACCGCCGCCGAGGTCGATGTCGCTCCTGCAGGAGCCGGCGAGGACGATGTTGCCGCCCTCGTCGACCGCGAGGTGCGGCTCGAATTCCTTGCCGCCCTTGATGGCCTTGCTCCACGCGTGCTCGCCGTCGCCGGTGAACTTGACGAGGAAGCCGCCGGGGTTCGGCCCGTTCACCAGCGGGCCGCCGCCGAAGTCGATCGTGCCTCTGGCGTCGCCGGCCATCACGATCTCGCCGGCTGCGGTCGTCGTGATCGCGAGCCGAAAGCCCTGGTCGTCCGCGTCGCCGAAGCGCTTGCTCCACAGGTGGGCACCGGTGGGCGAGAACTTGGCCACGTACACGTCATAATCCGGGTAGACGCCCGCGCCGATCAGCGGCCCGCCACCGAAGTCGATCGACTGCGTCGAGGTTGCGGCCACCACCACGTTACCGGCGCCGTCGAAGGCGACGCCTTTGCCGTAATCCTCTGTCGGACCGCCGAAGATACGGCTCCACCCCACGGTGCCCTCGCCCATGCAGGGGTCGGCGCCGTCGCAGTCCTCGTCGCCGGCCAGGTCGCAGCTCTCGGGCGCCGGCACGACCTCGCCGATGCACAATTCCCAGGTCCCGTCCGGACCGCATTGTTGTTCGCCGGCCTTGCACTGGCCGACGCCCTCGGTGCCGTCCGGGCCGCTGTAGCAGGCTCGTGTATCGTCGGGGGCGCAGTCTTCGGAGGCGCCGGTATCGGTGTCAGGACCCGTGCTGGTGTCCACTGTGGTGGTGTCGCCCGCCGTGGTTGGGCTGACAGTCGTCTCGGTCCCCGCGGTCGCCAGCGTGGTCGTGGGCGTGGTACTCCCCGTCTCGCTGGCGGCCGTGGTGCCCGCGGTTTCGGTGCCCGCGGTGGGTTCGTTGGCGGTAGTCTCGCCGGGGCTTCCCGAACAGGCGGCGAGCAACGCGAAAAGGAGAGCAAAGGGGGGGAGTTTTTGCATGGCCAGATCGATCTTGTTAAGCGGATGGACGAGGAGTGTCGCTTCGAGATACTCCCCGGTAACTTCGGCTGGACCCCCCGCAGAGAGGGTCCCGCGAACCCCTGGAGAACTTCGGAGCGGCTGTACTAGGCATGAGATTGAGCGAGTATGCGCAGGTAGCCCTGCAGCTTGACCCGTTTGTAGGCAGCCGGATCTTCGTCATTGCCGCCCAGTGGGAGCGCCGGAAACAGCCCATAGCACTCGTCGGCCTCCAGGGTGCCGAGCCTCTTGTGGACAGCCTTGAAGATCTTCTCGCGTAGTAGGTTGCCCCGATTGCGCGGTTTCAACCCGAAGGTGAGGAACACGGACGGATCAGGACCGAGATCGAGGATGCGCCCCCATTGCCCGTCCAGCAATCGGGTGTTTCCTTCGCTCAGAAAATACAGGTCCGCGAACGCGTTCCTGGCGAACACGATCGCGTCGCCGGGAACGACGGTCCAGTCGTTCGACAAGCCCGAGAATTCGCGAGGGTCCACGGTCCAGAACAAGCCGTCCCTGTACCGCGACCAGCCATCACTCTTCCAGAGCTCGAGCAGACCTTCGTCGGCCTGGGCCAGATCGCTCGTCAGGAACGATTCGTCGGGAAGCATGCGGTTCTCGGGCTTCCCCAGGGATTTGTGCAGATCGTCGTACATGCTCGTGGGACTGAGGTGCGGCTGTGCGGGCGACGGAGAGCGTCGGGCCCGTGGACCCGCGGTGGTCGGCGCCTCGGTCGTGGGCGCCTCACTCGTCGTGCTGGTGCCGGTTCTCGTCGAATCGTCGCCGGTCGACGTCGCGGTCTCGGTGGGACTGACGGGCCCGCGCGCGCCGGAAGGCGAGGACGAGGGATACGTATGTCGAATGAAACAATGTGGGCATCATGACTGCCCAGCCGCCCGGGCGCACCCGGAGCCGCAGCGCAGACACTAGGCGGCGAGGCGAAGGTCGCCATCGGACGAATTGCGTACGCGGCGACCGGGCGTCGTGAGCTGACACGCGTGCGTGGCGGCGCTGGCGATCGAGCGCGCCGTCTTTGCCAGCATGTGAGGCGAAATGACCGGCCGGAACGACGCGCCGCATGGGCGGGCGAGATCTCCGATCTGGCCCGGTGGTGTCGATTGCATTGCAACGGCCACGTAAGACGACCGGGCCCGAGCATGCGGACTGTCGAGATCATGCTATGGTGCAAGCACGGGTCCGCGCAGAGCGGTAATTTTCGATGCATCGATCGGGCGATCCGTGATAGTTCGCCCGACCCATGAAAGCACGTAGCATGAACTTCTCGATTCACTTCGCTCCCGCGGCGGCGGCCTGCCTCCTCGGCCTGAGCCTCGCGGCGAGCTGTGGGTCCACGGATCCGGGGGCGGACGGCAGCGCGACCGAGGTGAGCTCGACCACCGGGGTGGGCGCTTCGACCGAGGTGACCTCGACCACCGGGGCGGGCGCTTCGACCGAGGCGACCCCGACGGAGGGCGCGGAGACGACCGGCTCGTCGGAGTCCGGGACGGGAACGGGCGACACGAGCACAGGCGGCGAGGCGGTGTGCGGCGACGGCATCGTCCAGCCCGGCGAGGCGTGCGACGACGGCAACGCGGACGACTCCGATGGCTGCACCAACGCGTGCGCGGAAGCGGCGTGCGGCGACGGAATCGTCGGTCCCGGCGAGCTGTGCGACGACGGCAACGCGGACGACTCCGACGGCTGCACCAGCGCGTGCGCCTCGACCTCGTGCGGCGACGGCATCGTCCAGGGTATCGAGGAGTGCGACGACGGCAACGCGGACGACTCCGACGCGTGTCTCAACACCTGCAAGGCCGCATCGTGCGGGGACGGGGTGGCGCAGGCGGAGGTCGAGGCATGCGACGACGGCAATGCGGACGACGCCGACGCGTGTCTCGGCACCTGCAAGGCCGCGTCGTGCGGAGACGGGGCGGTGCAGGCGGGGATCGAGGCGTGCGACGACGGCAACGCGGACGACGCGGACGCGTGCACCAACGCCTGCACGGCCGCGGTCTGCGGGGACGGGGTGGTGCAGGTCGGGGTCGAGGCGTGCGACGACGGCAACGCGGACGACGCGGACGCGTGCACCAACGCCTGCAAGGCCGCAGCCTGCGGCGACGGGATCGTCGGACCCGGCGAGTTGTGCGATGACGGCAACATGAACGACGCCGACGGTTGCACCAATACGTGCACCTCGGCGACGTGCGGCGACGGTGTGGTGCAGATGGGCGTGGAGGAGTGCGACGACGGCAATCCAGTCGACACCGACGCGTGCCTCACCACCTGCTTGCTCGCCTCGTGCGGGGACGGTGCGGTGCAGGCGGGGATCGAGGCGTGCGACGACGGCAACGAGCTCGACACCGACGCGTGCACCGCCGCGTGCGAGGAGGCCGCGTGCGGGGACGCGATCGTGCAGGCGGGCGTGGAGGCGTGCGACGACGGCAACGTGGTCGACACCGACGCGTGCACGGCCGCGTGCACGGTCGCCGAATGCGGGGACGGCGTCATCCAGACGGGCGTGGAAGAGTGCGACGAGGGCGCCGCGAACTCGGACTCGGCGGCGTGCACGAGCACCTGCAAGGCGGGGGTCTGCGGCGACGGCCTGCTCTTCGCCGGCGCGGAGAGCTGCGACGACGGCAACGGCGCGAACGGCGACGGCTGCGAGGCCGACTGTTCGCCGACGCTCCGGGCGGTCGAGGCGGGCGGTGAGCACACCTGCGCCCTGTCGGCGAGCGGTCGGGTGCGCTGCTGGGGCGCAGGAGACGGCGGCCGACTCGGCTACGGCAACCTGACGTCCATCGGCGACGACGAGGCGCCGTCGGCGGCCGGCGACGTCCAGGTCGGCGCGACGGCGCTACAGGTCAGCGCCGGCGACCAACACGCGTGCGCGGTGCTCACGGGAGGCGGCGTGCGCTGCTGGGGCGCGGGCGGCTCGGGCCGGCTCGGCTACGGCAATACCAATAGTATCGGCGACAACGAGACACCGGCGAGCGTCGGCGTGATCAACGTCGGCGCCAACGTCGTCAAGGTCACCGCGGGCGATCTGCACACCTGCGTGCAGGTGAGCGGCGGCAAGGTCCGCTGCTGGGGCGCCGGCAGCGCCGGACGGCTCGGCTACGGCAATCTCAACAACATCGGCGACACCGAGGCGCCCGCGGCCGCCGGCGACGTGAAGGTCGGTGCCGAGGTGCTCGATGTCAGCGCCGGCGACGATCACACGTGCGCGCTGGTGGCCGGCGGCAAGGTCCGCTGCTGGGGTCGTGGGTCGGACGGTCAGCTCGGCTACGGCAACGTCAATTCGATCGGGGACAACGAGGTGCCGTCGACCGCGGGCGACGTCAACGTCGGCGGCGCGGTCAAGCAGGTCGCCGCCGGACAGACGCACACCTGCGCCCTGCTGGAGAACGGCAGCGTGCGCTGCTGGGGCGCCAGCGCCAGCGGCGAGCTCGGCTACGGCAACACGAAGACGATCGGGGACAACGAGACCCCGGCGTCCGCGGGCAACCTCGACGTCGGCGGCGTGGTCGTCCAGATCACGGCCGGCTGGCACCATACGTGCGCCCTGCTGATGAACGGCGGGGTGCGCTGCTGGGGCTCCGGCGCCGAGGGCCGGCTCGGGTACGGCAACACGAACAACATCGGCGACAACGAGACGCCGGCGTCCGCGGGCAACGTCAACCTCGGCGGAGTCGCAGTGGCCGTGACCGCCGGCCGCCATCACACCTGCGCGATCCTGGCGGGCGGCGGGCTGCGCTGCTGGGGCAGCGGCACCTACGGGAAGCTCGGCCACGCCAATGTCACGACGATCGGCGACGACGAAGCGCCGGTGACCGCGGGTCCTGTCTCGGTGTACTGATACGACGCCGTCGCACCTCGTGGTCCGGCCGCGGACGCGACGCGCGACGGCGATACCCGAACCCGCTGCGAAACGGGGTGGCGGTGGGCCTCGCGCAGCGTGTAGCTTCATGGGGCGTCATGACCGACGACGACACGACCCTCCGTCCGGTGACGATCCACCGGCGAACAACCGCGCGACCGCTCATTCGGGTGATCGTCGGCAAGCGCCGCGGCGAGGCGTTCGTGCTCGATCGCCGCGAGTCGACGATCGGACGCGACGCGAGCGCGACGCTCCGCTTCGAGGATCGAGGCCTGTCGCGCCTGCACGCCAAGCTCCTCCTGGCGAGCGGCGGCCTGATCTCGATCCTCGACCTCGACTCCACGAACGGTACGTTCGTCAACGGCACCCGCGTGGGCCTGAGTGCCGTCCGCGAAGGCGACCAGATCCAGCTCGGGCCGGAGGTGGTCCTCCAGCTCGCCCTCGAGGACGTGCCCACGGCGGCGCGCCAGCGCGAACCCCTGCCGCTGAGCCCGCGCCAGCTCGAGGTCGCGCGCCTCGTCGCCACCGGGATGACCAACACGGAGATCGCGGAGAAGCTCGGGTTGAGTCCCCGGACCGTCACCAGCCACCTCGACCACATCTACGCCCGCCTCGGGATCAGCTCGCGCGCCGCCCTCACCCGGGCGCTCGCCCTCGCCGGGGAGCTGGCGACCGAGTGAGCTCAGCCCGGGTGCTCGGCGAGCCAGCGGTCGGCGCCGTCGAGGTCCATGGAGCCCTCCGGCTCGCTGCGCGCGAGCCCGGCCCGTGCAGCGAGGGCGAGTGCTCGCGCCTCGGGGCGCTTACCTGTCCTCCAGAGCAGCTTGGCCCGGGCGAGATCGAGGAGCGGTCGGAGGCGGACCTCCGGCCCGGCCTCGGCTGCGCGCTCGAGGTGTTCGGCGGCCGCACGCGGATCGCCGCGCTCGAGCTCGACCTCCGCGAGGGTGATCCGAACAGCGGCGATCGAGGTCGAGCGCAGGGTCGAGGGTTCCGCCGCCGCGAGGTGACCGAGGGCCAAAGCCCCAGCCCGCAGCGCCTCGTCCAGGCGACCTCGGCAGCGCTCGGCGGTGGCGAGGCCGACGAGGATCGCCGTCCCCGTCGGTGAGCCAGCGTCGCCGCTCGCCTCGACGAGCGCGCGGACCTCGGCGAGGACCCGCGCGGCCTCGTCACAGCGGCCGAGCTTGCGCAAGGCGTTGCCGAGGTTGTACCGGACGGCCACGCCCTGCGGGTGCGTCGCGTCGACGGAGTCCTTGGTCATGGCGAGGATCTCCTCGTAGCGAGCGGCGGCCTCGCGGTACTGGCTCTGTTTGAAGTGAAGAGTGGCGATGTTGCCGAGCGCCAGGGCGACGCTGGGATCCGAAGCTCCAAGTTCGCGCTGCCAGATCGCCAGCGCTCGCTCGTAGTGCGCCAGCGCCTCCGGCCAGGCCCGCCTGCGCGAGTCGATCGAGCCCAGGTTATTGTGGACGATCGCCACGTCCGGGTGCTCGGCGCCCAGGGCCTGCTCACGAATGGTCAGCACCCTCCCGACGACCGCGCGGGCCTCATCGAGCTGACCGATCACCGCCAGATCGGTGCCGAGACCGAGGAGTGGGTACGTCAGTTCGGGGTGCTCTGGACCGAGCCAGCGCTCGAGATCGGCGAGCGCGCGTCGGTGCCCGGCGATCGCCACCGCGTGCTTTCCACGGCGGTAATGGAGGTTGGCGAGGTCGCTCCGGACGAGCGCCGTCAACGGGTGATCTTCGCCGCGCTCCGCCTCGTAGATCGCGATCGACTCGCCGTAGGCGGCCTCGGCCTCGTCGTGGCGGCCCGCCGTCTCGTGGACATTCCCCAGGTAGCCGAGGAGCAGCGCCCGGTGCTCTGGGTCGGCGCCGGCGCGGCGGGTGAGCGCGCGAGCGTGGTGGGCCCAGAGGAGCGCCTCCGCGGGGCGCTGGCGCCGATAACCGACGACGAAGAGCAGCTCCGCGGCCGCGACCGTAGCGATCTCATCGTGGCCGACGGACTCGGCGAGCTCGGCAGCCGTGACCAGCTCGGTCTCCGCCGTGGCGAAGTCGCCGGTCCGCTCGGCGAGGAGGCCGTGGCGCAGGAGCGCCTCGGCGAGCACCGGCGGGTGATCGCTAGCGAGGGCCAGCGCGTCCGCGCGGGCGCGGGTCGCCTTGCGGAGGCCTTCCTGGTAAGAGCCAGCGCGCTCGAGGGCGTCGACCTCGACCAGACGTTGGCGGAGCTCGGCGACCGCGGCCATGGCCGTCGGACTCTCCGGCACCTCGACCCGCGAGCGCAACGCCTCGAGATCGGCGCAGCGATCGACGGACGGCAGTCGGGCGACCGCGTCGACGGCTTTCAGGGCGACCTCGTCGTCCGCGCTGGCGAGCACCTGGATCTGGGCCTGGAGCGCGGCGAGACGGCGGCGGAGGCACGACAGGCGGAGGTCGAGGAGCGTGGTCGAGTGCTCACCACGTGCGCTCGCCCGGTGGGCGTCGACGTAGCCGGCGATCCAGGCCTCGGCGTACGCGTCGATCGTTCGCTCGACCGTCGTCGCGCTGGCCTCGGCGAAGGACCGCTCGCTCTTCGTGGTCGCCCGGCGGAGCTGCTCCTTCGCCGCCGGCGACCAGACCTCGTCGATCTGCCGGCGGGCCAGCACCTCGGGCGACGGCGCGGTGGGCCAGAAGGCCGCCGCGGACACGGCGATGAGCCCGGCGGCGGTCAGCGACAGCGCTCCTCGGAGCCTTCGCCAGGAGGGCTCCGACTCCAGCTCCTCGAGGAGCGCCGCCATCGACGGATGACGGTCCGCGGGATCGACCGCGAGCCCGCGAGCCAAGAGGCGATGGAGGTGCGGCGGTCCGATGCCGCCGGTCGGTGGTCGAGGGAGCGAGCGTCGCTTGGCGGCGACGAGCTCCGCTTCGCCCGCGCCGACAAAGGGAGGCGCGCCGTGGAGCGCCTCGAAGAGGGCGATGCAGAACGCGTAGAGATCGGCGCGGGCGTCGGCGGCCCCTCCCGCGTGGATCTCGGGCGCCATGTAGCGCGGCGTGCCGACGACGCCGCCCAGGCTCTCGTCGCCGTCGAGGGACGGCGCCGCCACCGAGCCGGTCGGCGCGGCGAGGCCGAAGTCCGCGACCTTGACCACGCCGTCGTTGCCGACGAGGACGTTGGCCGGCTTGAAGTCGCGGTGGACCAGCCCCGCCTCGTGGGCGGCGACCAGCCCGCGACCGGCGGCGACGAACGCCCGTCGGATCTCCGGCCAGCTCCGTCGTCTCGCCGCCAGCCAGCGGCCGAGATCGACGCCTTCGACCAGCTCCATGGCGATGAAGAGGAGCTCGTCGCTCGTCTCGGCAGTGGGGACCCAACTGACATCATGGACCGTGACCACGTTGGCGTGCGAGAGCTTCGCCAGAGCGCGGGCCTCGCGGATCATCCGCGAGGTCGACGCGCCATCGTGAGAGCGAAGGAGCTTGAGCGCGACCTTGCGGTCGAGTTCTGGATCGTAGGCATCGTAGACCACGCCCATCGCCCCGGTGCCGCGCGGGCCGAGGACGACGTAGCGCCCGAGCACGAGCCCGCGCGCGACCCCCGGGTAGCCGGCGGCGGCCGGCGTCGCCCGTCGCCCGTCGCCGCTGTCTTCCGCGGCTGTCGTCGCGTCCAGCATGCCTCGCGCAGAGGATAGGCCAGCGGCGCGTCGGCACGCAACCGAGCGTCCGTTCCGCCCGGTGACGGGTTCGACAGCGTCCTGCTCGCCGGGTGGCGAATAAGCGAGTGCGACATCCTCGACCTCTCCATATCCACCCCGCCGCATTCCTGCTTCAAACCCTTAATCGCGGTGCGGAGCGACGTTGGAGGTGTTTTCATTCAAGGTGTCGTCTCGGCCGATGGCGCGTTCTTCAGGACTTTCGAATTCATGGCAGGCATGGTACCCCGCGGCCCGCATTCCCTTTCAGCCGGCCGCGCTTGCCGACGGCAAGGGTGCAGCGAGCAATCGTCGCGGAACACTCCCTCCGCTGCGAATGCTCCAAAACCCATGACACGGGCCAAGGATCGACCGTTAGACGTTCGATACTGAAACAGGCCGCTGGGCGATCATTCAAGTTCCAGGAGCTTTGAACACCAGCGTCAGATTGCCTTTCTTGCCGCCCAGTCGGGCAGCGTAGCCGTCGGCGCCCTCGCTCCGCAGGTCGAAGACGCCGATGGGCGTGACCAGGGCCGCGCGCGCGAAACTACCTTCGGGGTCGAGACCGACGAGCCGAAGGTTCGCCACGTCCTTTTGCGGGAAGCCGTTCAGCCAGGCGCCGAAGGCGTTGTCGGCGGAGATCTCGCCCTCACAGAGCCCCTGGCGCTTGGCGAAGCGGGCCGTGCCGACAATCGGCTTGCTCTCGAAGATTCCTTCGAAACGGACGGCGCCGGTCGGGCAGGCGCGCTTGGGCAGCCCGGCTGCGGCGCCGGGCCGGAAGGGCGCGGTCAAAGTAATCGCCGTCGGCTCGATGGCCGAGGTCCACAGGGCGTTGGACAACAAGCTGACCGACAACTTCCGATCCGGATAGAGCACCAGGACACTACGGGCGCCCACCGTGATCCCCGCGTGGTGGACGATCGACTCGCCGTCGAAATCGCGTGCCAGCCGCCAGCCAAAACCGACCTTGTAGTCGCCCTCGGTCACCGGCTCGCCGCTGTTCAGCGTCATCGGCGTCGTCATCCAGGCGAAAGTCGCCGGCGTGACGATCTTGCCCGTGACGACCCGCCCCCCGAACGTCGCCAGATCGGGCGCCGTGGCTGACAGCCCGCCGCCAGCCCAGGTATAGCTGACGTCGTGTGGCGGCTCCCGGTGGACCGGGCCGTCCTCGATGTCGTAGGCGCGGCTGACGCGCGGATCGGGACCGTCGGTCGCGTCCGGGCCGAGACGAAGGCCGGGCGTGATCTCCGTCGCCAGGTAGTCGAGGAAGGGCTTGCCTGCGGCTGCCTCGATCTCGGCGCTGAGCAGGGTGTAGCCCCAGGAGGAGTAGCCGTACTTTTCGCCTGGCGGCGAGAGCAGCGGACGGTCCTGGAAGATGCCCACCGCCTCGCGGACGGTGGCGTAGCGGTGGCCGCCCAAGCTCTCGTCGGTGTCCTGGTAGTGCGGCATGCCGGAGGTGTGGGCGGCGAGCTGGCGGGCGGTGATCGCGGGCCAGCGGTCGGCGGGCAGGTAGGGGACCAGCGTGCTCACCGGGGCGTTGGGGTCGAGGAGCCCTTCCTCCTTCAGCTTGGCCGCTGCCGTGGCGGTTATCACCTTGGACACGCTGGCCAGGCGGAAGACGGTCTGGTCATCGACGGGCGCCCTCGTCTCCAGATCGCGATAGCCCGCCGAGCCGCTCCAGACCACCTTGCCGTCGCGCCAGACCGCCGCGCCCATGCCGGGCACGCCGTTGGCCTCGACCAGGAGCTCCAGTACGCGGGCGGAAACCCGGCTCGCGCGTGCGTCGGCATCCGGGCCCGCAAGCTTGGGCGCCGCCACCGTGGCGCCGGCGCAGCCCGTCAGGAAAAGGACGACGCCCAGCGGCCGGACAAACGACAACGAACGGCGCGAAGGCGTCGCCCTGTGTAGAAAGAAACAAGCCCTGGTCACGTCAATGCAGCTCCGAATCCAGAAGTAGACCCTGGACGGTGACCCTACGCGGGGCGCAGCCACATATCAAGGTCGCCGACCTCGCGCTTGAGCTTCTCGAAGTTGAAATCTGGCGCCGGAAACGTTCCACGGCATCCATGAGTGGCCGCGCTCGAGCTTCGGGCAGCGGTACGTGCTCGACCTCGGCAGTGGAGCTCGTGCACCGAGCCGAGTCGCCCTGCGGCGATCGCGGGCCCAGGCGCATTCCTGGTCGGCGAGCAGGTCACGCTGCTCGGCAATTCACTTGGTCTGGCACAAGCCCTTGTCGGGAGTATCGCAGTTCACGATTCGACAATCCGCAAGGACCCATTCGCAATCGCCCTTGGACTCGCACATGAATCGATCCGAGTGCTCCTCGCAGAAGGGGACCTCGACGAAGCAGCAGGTCCCGAAGTTGTCGCAGGCCCAGACCTCGGGGTTGGCGACCGCGTACTGGCCCCGGAGACACGGCGACTCGCACGTCCCGCCCGCGGCCTCGCAACTGAGCGGGGAGAACGCGGTACAGAAGCGTTCGCAGCACGGGTTCGGGAACATCGATTGATCGCAGTCGTCCGTGCATTGCTGGACGCACACCTCACCTCGTCGGCAATCGTCGTGGGCCTGGCAAAATCCCTCGCCGGTCGTTTCGGATCCCGAAGTTCCAGTCGTCGAGTCCGTCGCGGTGCCCACGGTTCCCGAGGTCGTGTCCCCCCCGCTCGACTGCGTCTCGACGGCCGTGTCCGTGCTCGTGGTCGTCGGCTCCTGCGTGGTCGCGGGCGGGGTGCTCCCCGTCTCGCTGGCGGCCGTGGTCCCCGCGGTCTCGGTGCCCGCGGTCGGGTCGTTGGCGGTCGTTTCGCCGGGGCTTCCCGAGCAGGCGGCGAGCGAGGCGAAAAGGAAAGCAAGGGCGAGCTTTTGCATGGGCTGCATGTATCCTGCGGCCACCCGGGCGCACTCGGAGCCGCCGCGCGGACACTAGGCGGTGAGGGGAGGGTCGTCATCGGATGAATTGCGTACATGTCGACCGGGGCCCAACACGACTCGCTCCCGGTCCACCTCGCCCGGGGGCGACGATGAGCGGACGTCCCCGCCGCCCCGGGCGAGCGCCTGCCGTCGAGCCCCGCGAGCATGCTGCTCGCGTCGAGCGACGGCGCCGTGGTGTGCATGCTCGGCGACCGGTCGCTGAGCTACCAGTTCTCGTGCCACGACGCGCGCGGGGCGTTGCGATGGACCCGCGAGGTCCCCCACACACGCGTCGACGTGCAGGGCAAGGAGTACCTCTACACCCGGGAGCTCCACGGGCAGAGCGCGGGCGCGAGGCACCTGCTGCTCGGCTCGATCTACCCGGGCGACCGGGCGCGCGCCGTGGTACTCTCGCTCACCGACGGCCGCGAGGTGGTCGCGCTCGACCGGGCCGTCGCCGCGCTGGTAGAGCGGGCCGACGGCACGCTCGAGGGCCTGCTCGTGGTCGACGAGAAGCGCCAGCAGATCGAGCTGCTCGACCCCGGCACCCGGCGCCCGCGCTGGACCCTGCCGACCGGCGCCCACGGCAGCGCCGTCGACGCCGTGGCCGCCGGCGACCGCCTGGTGCTCACGCTCCACAGCCCGATCTCCATGGGCACGAATACCTATTGCGTCGATCGGGCCACCGGTGCGGTGAATTGGCGCGGCAACGAGATCCTGGTGGGCGACGGCCACTCGAAGTACCGCAACATCGTCCGCTGGACGCTCGCGGGCCCGCTCGCGCTCATGGAGGGCCGCGAGAGCCACGGCGCGTACCTCCAGATCTTCGACGTCGCTACCGGAGCGCGGCGCCTTCTGGTGATGCCCGACGACTGCAGCGGCGCGCCGACGCGCTGCCAGGACATCTCCCCGCCGCCGTGATCGCGCCGGTGCGGGCCGCGCTCGCGCGGCGCTCGCGGCCCCGCCGCGCGACCTCGGGGTCCGAGTCCTCCGCGAGGAGCACGCCGATGTGAATGGCGCTCGCCTTGTGCGTGCCCTCCGGAGACAGGTAGTCGACGCTGCGGCCGACCTCGAGCCGGATCGAGACGTCCCGTCGGCCGAGCCAGATGAAGGGATAGCCAAACCGAACGTGACGATCGCAGGGGAGCAACGTTGGTTCGCCTGTCAAGAGTCCGAAACCGTGCATCTGAAACGCCGGTTCCACTTCGGCCTGGATTCAGGCCCAGGAGAGAGCTCCAGACAGTCGTCCGTGAAAGATTTTGGTGATGTGGTGTACAAGCCCAACTAGACCCCCCTGCGGACCTGAATTCGAGGGGTCGTCTCGAAAACTTCCCGGATCGCGACAAAATCGAGACGAATTTTCGAGACAACCAGGGGATCGCGCCGTCGCGCATCAGGGCCTCCAAAGCACCCTAAACCTCCCGCTTGACCAAGCTTTCAGGCCGCCGGCCGCCGGACCGAAGAGACAAGCGGAACGGGAAAGGCGGGTGCGCAGCGCCGAGCGACGGGCGACATCACACTGCCCGGCGAAAGTGCGTGACGTGAACCAGAGGACAGGCGACTCCCTCGTGTCCGTCTCAGTTCACGCCGAGCCCTCGCGTTCCGGCCGACGTGCGCCGAACGTCGCGTAGAGCACGGGCAGCACGAACAGCGTGGCGACCGTCGAGGTGAGCACGCCGCCGATGACCACTGTCGCGAGCGGGCGCTGCACCTCCGCGCCGACGCCGGTGGCGAGCGCCATCGGTACGAACCCGAACGCGGCCACCGTCGCGGTCATCAGCACCGGCCGCAGGCGGGTCTCCGCGGCCTCGCGGATCGCCTCGCTCGGCGCCCGACCTCGCTCGAGCAAGTGCATCACCCGCGACACGAGCACCATGTCGCCGAGCACGGCGATGCCCGAGAGCGCGATGAACCCGACTCCAGCCGAGATCGAGAACGGCATGTCGCGTATCCACAGGGCCACGACGCCCCCGACCGTGCCGAAGGGCACGCCGGTGAACACGCGAATCGCATCGACCGCGCGACCGTAGGTCAGGTACAGCAGCGAGAACACCAACAGCAGGGAGATCGGCACGACCACCAGCAAGCGACGCTGGGCTCGCTCGAGGTTCTCGAACTGCCCGCCGAGGGTCGTGTAGTAGCCGTCGGGCAGATTTACGTCCTTGTGCAGCGTGCGGCGGACGTCCCCCACGAACGAACCGAGGTCGCGCCCGCGCACGTTCGCCTGCACGATCACGCGCCGCTTGGCCCACTCGCGCTGGATCGTCGAGGGACCTTCGACCACGTCGATCCGCGCGACCCGCGACAGCGGGCTCTGGGCGCCCGACGCCGTGGTGATCAGCACGCGACCGATTCGTTCGGCCGACCCGCGGGCATCGTCATTCAGGCGGAGCACGAGATCGAAGCGCCGCTGGCCCTCGACGACCTCGCCGACCTTGCGGGTTCCCAAAGACTCGATGACTTCGAGGATCTCCCCGACCGGGAGCCCGTGGCGGCCGGCGGCCTGGCGATCGACCTCGATGACGAGCATCGCCTGGCCCGTCAGGAAGTCGTCGCCGAACAGCTTGATGCCGACATCGGCGCGGACCGCCGCGACCATCTCGTTCACGCGCATCTCGATCGGCTGGGTGAAGACGCTGCGCATGCCCGGCATGCCCTCGAGCTCGGCCGCCATGGCCTGGACGAGCTCGTCCTGGGTCTCGCCTCGCGTCCATCGCTCGCGCGGCGTCAGCGTGATGAACACGTCCGAGACCTCGAGGCCCATCGGATCGGTGGCGACCTCGGCGGTGCCGGTCCGCGTCCAGACGTGCTCGACCTCGTCGGGAAAGCGCTCCAGCAGTCGCCGCTCAAGCTGCGTCCCGTAGCGAACGGACTCGTCGAGCGAGATGCCGGCCACGCGCACGGTGTTGATGACGACCGCCTGCTCACCGAGCCGCGGCACGAATTCCGAGCCGAGCCGCACGGCCAGGCCAGCGGCCAGCGCCACGATGAAGCCCGCGAGCACCAGCACGAGCTTGCTCCGCTCGAGGGCCCGAGCGAGCGAGCGTCGATAGCCGCGCTTCAGCGGACAGTCGCTGTTCCTGACGCGCCTGGGCGAGGATCTGGACGGCGCTGACGAGCGCGAGGCCGGAGATCAGGGCGGCGACCAGGAGGTCGGGCCAGCGCGAGCCGAGGGCGAGCACGCCGCTGGCGGCGAGCAGCACCGCGAGGTTGCCGACCACGTCGTTGCGCGTGCACAGCCTCACCGAGCGCATGTTGCTGTCGCCGTCGCGGTAGCGGTAGAGCAGCACGGCGACGGCGAGGTTGGCGCCCAGCGCGACGACGCCGGTCGCGCCCATCACCTCGGCGTGCGGCAGCTCGCCGCCGGCGAGACCGAGCACCGCGCGCGCGAGCACCCACAGGCCGAACAGGCCCATGGTCGCGCCCTTGACGGTGGCGACGCGGGCCCGCACGCCCAGCGCACGCGACGCCGCCCACAGGCTCAGGGCATAGTTGCCGGCGTCGCCGAGGAAGTCGAGCGCGTCCGCCTGCAGCGACAGCGAGCCCGCGAACAGCCCCGCGACGACCTCGGCCACGAACATGACCGCGTTGACGACCAGCGCGATCCACAGCACCCGGCTGTAGCCAGACGCGGTCTGCAACGGCGTTCCGCAACATCTTGCGCCCATGACGGACCTCTGAGGGTGGGGTCAGCCTAGACCCCGTAGCGACTACAAGGTCAAGCGAGGCCCGGCGGCGGGCGCGTGCGAGGAGACGCACGAGCACCCATGGCCACGTTCGGGACGCGCCGCGGCAGGATCGACGCGTGGCGAGCCGGCTACCGTCTGTACGAGCCGGAGCACGTCCGCCGCCTCAACTTCATCCGCCGCGGCGTCAGCCGACCATCAGCTTGGTCTCCGGGAAGGTCACGTGGGCGCTTCGCGGAGTACCGAGCGCCAGTGCCAGCGAGATCGGTCCGACGCGGCCGATGAACATCGTGACGATGATCAGCCACTTGCCGAGCGCGTTGAGCTCTGCCGTGCCGCCGATCGACAGGCCCACGGTAGCGAGCGCGCTCACCGTCTCGAAGGCCGCCTTCTCGAACGCCATGTCATGGCTGGCGAGCAGGGCGAAGCTGACGATGACCGCGACGAGCGTGGCGATCGTCATGATCGTCGCGGCGCGGTAGACGATGTCGTGCGGGATTGTCCGGCGCAGCAGCAGGGCCCGCGCCTGGTTGCGCGCGAGCGCCGGGATCGCGGCGAGCACCACCGCGAGGGTCGTGGTCTTGATGCCGCCGCCAGTGCTCCCCGGCGAGGCGCCGATGAACATGAAGACGATCATCATCAGGATCGTCGAGCGCTCGAGGGGCGCGTAGTCGACGCTGTTGAAGCCGGCCGTCCGCAGCGACACGCTCTGAAACGACGCGTTGAGCAGTTTATCCTGCACGGACAGCGCCGCGAGCGAGGCGTCCCACTCCGCGATCGCGTACAGCACCGCCCCGGCGACGAGGAGCCCGAGGGACATCATCAACACCAGGCGCGCTTGCAGCGGTAGGCGGCGCTCGTTGCCCCGCGCTCGCCACCACAGCGCCGCGAGAACAGGGAAGCCGAGGCCTCCCAGAATAATTAGTCCCGCATGGACGCTGAGGACCCACGGATCGCTCTGGAACTGGATCAGAGAATCGCTCCACAGCGAGAAGCCGGCGTTGCAGAAGGCCGAGATCGCGTGGAACGACCCGCGCCACACAGCGTCGAGCGGCGCCATGCTGTATTCGTAATAGAACGACAGCGCCAGCGCGGCGGCGCCGAGCGCCTCGATGGCGAGGGTCGAGAGTACGATGAAGCGCGTCAGCTCGTAGGCCGAGCCGGGACTCGCCAGGTCCAGGACCTCCTCGAGCGCCTGCTCGCCGCGGAGCGCCAGCCTCCCACCGAGGAGCACCGCGGCGAAGGTCGATAGGACCATGATGCCGAGGCCACCGAGCTGGATCAGCACGAGGATCACGAGGTGCCCGAAGCTCGAGAACGCGACCGGCGTGTCGAGCACGACGAGGCCAGTGACGCAGGTGGCGCTCATCGCGGTGAAGAGCGCGTCGATGAACTGCAGGGAGGACCCTGCGGCCGACGCGGCGGGGAAGGTCAGCATCAGCGCGCCGGCGAACGCGAGCAGGCCGAACGTCGAAAGGATCAGCAGCGCCGGGCGCTCGTAGAAGCTCCGCAGCAGATCCGCGAACACGGGCCCGCCGGCGAGGAGCACCACTAGGACGCTCGCGTGCAGGATCCAGAGCAGGACCAGCGCGACCGTCAGGCTCGTGAGCGCGCCAGGCAGCCAGAACAGGAGTAACAGCGCAAGCGCGACCCCGTAGCGCCGGCGCCGCCTCAGCAGTTGAAGCACGAACGGCGCCGTCATGACGGTCGTGGCCAGCGCGAACGCGAGAGCCAGCGCGCCGGGGACGAACGCGTCGCGGATCGGGTAGCCGAGGACCGCGAGGCTGCCGAGCAAGGAGACCAGCAGGGCGTGCTGCGCGGCGGCGCCGTAGCGCTGCTGCCACAGCTCGCCGACGTCGCGCTCCCGGGACCGGCGTGCGCGCCGAGGATGTCCGCTGACCGCGAACAGGCTGTCGCCGAGCAGCAGCAGGTTCCACAAGACGAGCACCCCGGCGATCAGCACGTCGACCGCGATCATCGGGACGCCCATGCTGATGTTGAGCGACAGCACCACCCGCTCCGCGGGTAGCGCCCAGCGACTACCGCGAAGCATCCCGAAGACGGCGAGGAGCGCCGTGAGGCCGGCGAGGATGCAGTAGAGGCTGCCGAGCGCCACGAGCTGGTCGGGGTCGCCGAGGAAGCTGCTTGGGTTGGCATCGACGACGATGCGCACGCCGATGATGCTCAGCACCGTCGCCCCGAGGACGTGCGCGGCCTGAAGACGACGGGCGGGGCGGGGCAGGGACGCGCTCCTCATGCGGTCCCGGATGATTGGTTGGCCGGAGTTAAGAAGGAGTTAAAACGGCGAGTGCTCCAGGGGCTGGCCTTGCGTTCGCCGACCATCGGCCGCTCAGTGAGCGGCCACGCGCGCGAAACCGGTGAGCATGAGGGTATAGATCGCCGTGAGCGAGCCGAGGTCGGCGAGGGAGACGTGCTCGTCGGCGTGGTGCATCGACGCTCCGACGAGCCCCAGCTCGACCAGGGGGCAGTACGGGTGGATGAAGCGTGCGTCGGAGGTCCCGCCGCTGGTGCTGAACTCCGGCGGGCGCCCGACCACCTCGCACGCGGCCCGCGCGATCGCCTCGTGCCAGCGCCCCGGCGCACACACGAACGGCTCGGCGCTGCAGCGAAGCTCGAGCTCGTACGCCTCGTGGAGCTGCCCGGCCGCGAGGCGGCGGAGCCGTGACTCGAGCGACGCGCGGGTATGGCAGTCGTTGAACCGGATGTCGAAGCGAGCCTCGGCTTGCGCCGGGGTCATGTTGGCCGCGGCGTTGCCGACGGCGATCGAGGTGATGCTGACCTCGGCATCGCTGCAGTCTTAACCCCTTCTTAACTCGGCCCGATGCAGCTTCCAATCGCGGGGAGCTGCGCGGCAGGTGCATTTCCAGCTCGCCTCTTCACACGAGCCGATCCCGACCCAGGCACCGATGACCGACCTCTTCTTCATCGCCGTCGTACTCGCGTCGTTCGCGGCTACCTGGGGCTTCATGCGCCTCCTTGGCCGGCTCTGATCAGGAGACCATCCCATGTCTGTCATGCACTGGCTCGCCGGCCTTGTGTCGATCGGCCTCGGCGTCTACCTCCTCTTCGCCCTCCTCGCGCCGGAGAAGTTCTCGTGACCGCGCACGCGCTCCTGCAGTGCGGCGTGTACGTCGTCGTCCTCGTCGCTCTGGCGGTTCCTCTCGGGGGCTACTGCGCGCGGGTCCTGGGCGGCGAGGCGACGCTGGTTCAACGCCTGCTTGGCCCGCTCGAGCGCGGCCTCTATCGCGCCGCCGGCGTCCGACCGGACGACGAGATGGACTGGCGCGACTACACCGGCGCGGTGCTCTGGTTCAACCTGTTCGGGCTGCTCGTCGTGTACGGCCTGCAGCGGCTGCAGCACCTGCTCCCGCTCAACCCGCAGGAGCTCGGCCCGGTCGCGCCGGACCTCGCCTTCAACACGGCCGTCAGCTTCGCCTCCAACACCAACTGGCAGGCGTACGGCGGCGAGACGACGCTCAGCTACCTCACGCAGATGGTCGGCCTGACGACGCAGAACTTCGTGTCGGCGGCGACCGGCATCGCTGTCCTCGCCGCGCTCGCGCGGGCGTTCTCCCGCCGGCGGGCCGAGACGATCGGCAACTTCTGGGCCGACCTGGTCCGCTCGACGCTTTACATCCTGCTGCCGCTGTCGCTCGTCCTCGCGGTCGCGCTGGCCGCCGACGGCGTGGTGCAGACGTTCGCGCCCGCAGCCGAGGTCGAGCTGATGCGTGCGGCGACCGGTCCCGAGGGACAGGTGATCACGCAGCAGACCATCCCGCTCGGCCCCGGCGCCTCGCAGATCGCCATCAAGCAACTCGGCACCAACGGCGGCGGCTTCTACAACATCAACTCCGCGCACCCGCTCGAGAACCCGACGCCGCTGACCAACGTCCTCGAGTGCCTGGCGATCCTGCTGATCCCGGCCGCGCTGTGCCTGAGCTTCGGCAAGATCGTGGCGGATCGGCGCCAGGGCTGGGCCGTGCTGGGGGCGATGTTCGCCATCTTCCTGCCATTGCTCGGGCTCTGCGTCTGGTCCGAGGGACAGCTCGCGCCGCAGCTCGTCGAGCTCGGCGTCGATCCGTCCGCCGGCAACCTCGAGGGCAAGGAGGTGCGGTTCGGTGCGGCCGCCTCGGCGCTGTGGGCGACGGCGACGACCGCGGCGTCGAACGGCTCGGTGAACGCGATGCACGACTCCTTCAACCCGCTCGGCGGCCTGGTGCCGATGTGGCTCATGCAGGTCGGCGAGGTCGTGTTCGGCGGCGTCGGTTCGGGCCTCTACGGCATGCTGGTGTTCGCTATCCTGGCGGTGTTCCTCGCCGGCCTGATGGTGGGCCGCACGCCCGAATACCTCGGCAAGAAGATCGAGGCCTTCGAGGTCAAGATGGCCGCGCTGGTGATCCTGCTGCCGTCCGCCGGCGTGCTGGTCGGCACCGCGATTGCGGTGGCCAGCGAGGCCGGGCGCGCCGGCATCTCCAACCCCGGTATCCACGGGTTCAGTGAGGTGCTGTACGGCTTCTCGTCGGCGTCGAACAACAACGGCAGTGCGTTCGCCGGCCTCGGCGCCAATTCGTTCTTTTACAACCTGGCTCTCGGGCTCTGCATGCTGATCGGGCGCTACGGCATCATCGTGCCGGTGCTGGCGCTCGCCGGCGCGCTCGCCCGCAAGCAGACCGTCCCCCCGGGGCCCGGCACGATGCCGACCCACACGCCGCTGTTCGTGTTCCTGCTCGCCGCGATCGTCGTCCTGGTCGGTGCGCTGACGTTCGTGCCCGCGCTCGCGCTCGGGCCGATCGTCGAGCACCTGCAGATGACCGGCGCTCACCCCTGAGATTTCGCCGTCATGCACTCGCCCAAGCACAAGCCGGCCCGCGGGCCGATCATCCGGCGCGCCGCCATCGAGGCGTTCACGAAGCTCGACCCCCGACGCATGGTGCGAAACCCCGTCATGTTCGTGGTCGAGGTCGGCAGCGTCCTCACCACGATCCTCGCCGCCCAGGCGCTGGTCGGCGAGGGCGAGGCGTCGTTCGGCTTCATCGCCGGCGTCGCCGTCTGGCTGTGGTTCACGGTGCTGTTCGCCAACTTCGCCGAGGCACTCGCCGAGGGCCGCGGGAAGGCGCAGGCCGAGAGCCTGCGCAAGGCCCGGCAGCATGTGCAGGCGCGCCGGCTCTCCGAGCGCGACCGGCATGCTCGTGCCGAGCAGGTGCCGGCGGCGCAGCTCCGCCGAGGCGACCTCGTCCTCGTGATCGCCGGCGACACGATCCCCGGCGACGGCGACGTGGTCGAGGGCATCGCCTCGGTCGACGAGAGCGCCGTGACGGGCGAGTCGGCGCCGGTCATCCGCGAGAGCGGCGGCGATCGCAGCGCCGTCACCGGCGGCACGCGGGTGCTGTCGGACTGGATCATCGTCGAGATTCGCAGCAATCCCGGCGAGACCTTCCTCGATCGCATGATTGCGATGGTCGAGGGCGCCAAGCGCAAGAAGACGCCGAACGAGATCGCGCTCGACATCTTGCTCGCCGGGCTGTCGCTGGTGTTCTTGCTCGCGTGCGCGACGCTGTACCCGTTCTCGCTCTACGCGCTCGAGACGCGCGGCCAGGGCGCGCCGGTGCCGATCACCGTGCTCGTCGCGCTGCTCGTGTGTCTGATCCCGACCACGATCGGCGGGCTCCTGTCGGCGATCGGCATCGCCGGCATGGACCGCCTGATCCGCGTCAACGTGATCGCCACGTCCGGGCGCGCGGTCGAGGCCGCCGGCGACGTCGACGTCCTCCTGCTCGACAAGACTGGCACGATCACGATCGGCAACCGTCAGGCGGTCGAGCTGCTGCCGGCGGCGGGCGTGAAGGTCGAGGCGCTCGCGGAGGCCGCCCAGCTCGCCTCGCTGGCCGACGAGACGCCCGAGGGCCGCAGCATCGTCGTCCTCGCCAAGGAGAAGTACGGCCTGCGCCAGCGCGAGCTCGCCAACACCGAGGCGCGCTTCATCGCCTTCACGGCGCACACGCGCATGAGCGGCGTCGACCTCGCCGGGCGAGAGATCCGCAAGGGCGCCGCCGACGCGATCGGCAAGCACCTCAAGGCCAAGGGCGGCGGTCTGAGCCCCGACATCCAGGCCCTCGTGCAGACGATCGCCAAGAGCGGCGGGACCCCGCTGGTCGTCGCCGAAGGGTCGCGCGCGCTGGGCGTCGTGCACCTGAAGGACATCGTCAAGGGCGGGATCCGCGAGCGCTTCGCCGAGTTCCGGCGGATCGGCATCGAGACGATCATGATCACCGGCGACAACCCGCAGACCGCCGGCGCGATCGCGGCGGAGGCCGGGGTCGACAGCTTCCAGGCCGAGGCCACCCCCGAGACCAAGCTGGCGCTGATCCGCGGCAAGCAGGCGGCCGGTCACCTGGTCGCTATGACCGGCGACGGCACCAACGACGCGCCCGCGCTGGCCCAGGCCGACGTCGCGGTGGCGATGAACACGGGCACGCAGGCGGCGAAGGAGGCCGGCAACATGGTCGACCTCGACTCCGACCCGACCAAGCTGCTCGACATCGTCGAGATCGGCAAGCAGATGCTGATGACCCGCGGCGCGCTGACGACCTTCAGCGTCGCCAACGACGTCGCCAAGTACTTCGCCATCATCCCGGCCGCGTTCGCGGGGACCTACCCGGACCTGCGCGCGCTCGACCTGATGCGTCTGCACTCGCCGCAGAGCGCGGTGCTGGCGGCGGTGATCTTCAACGCGATCATCATCATCCTGCTGGTGCCGATCGCGCTGCGCGGCGTGAAGGTGCGGCCGCACCCGGCGGCGGCGCTGTTGCGGCGTAACCTCCTGGTCTTCGGGCTCGGCGGCCTCGTCGCGCCCTTCATCGGGATCAAGCTCATCGACCTGGTCATCACGACCATCGGCGTCGCCTGAGGAGACACGAGCATGCTGAGCGCCATTCGTCCTGCCCTGATCCTCCTGGCCCTCTTGACCGTCGTCACCGGCGCTGTCTACCCGCTCGCCGTCACGGGGATCGCCGATCTCCTGTTCCACGACGAGGCCCACGGCTCGCTGGTCGTAGCGACCGCGGGCCCCGTCGGCTCCGAACTCGTCGGCCAGAACTTCACCAGGCCGGGTGATTTTTGGAGCCGTCCATCGGCGGTCCACTACGACGCGAAGTCCTCGGGCGCGAGCAACATGGGGCCGCTGCACGAAGGCCTGCAGGAGGCCGTCGCGGCGCGGATTGCGACGCTGCAGGCGGCCGACCCCGAGGCGGAGCTGCCGGTCCCCGCCGACCTCGTGCTCGCGTCGGGGTCGGGGCTCGACCCGCATATCTCGCCGGCAGCGGCCCGCTACCAGGCGCGGCGCGTCGCGCGGGCGCGCGGCCTCCCGACGGCAGAAGTGCTCGCGCTCATCGAGGGCCACACCGAGGGGCGAACGCTGGGTATCCTGGGAGAGCCGCGCGTGAACGTGCTCCGCCTCAACCGCGCCCTCGAGGAGATCCAGCCGTCGCCATGAACCGCACGGAGCTCGACGGCGACCGCCCCGATCCTGAGGCCCTCCTCGAGGTCGCGCGCGCAGAGGAGGCCAGGGCCAAGCGCGGCGAGCTGAAGATCTTCTTCGGCGCGGCGCCGGGCGTCGGCAAGACGTACGCGATGCTCGAGGCGGCGCGGCGCGCACGGGCCGAGAAGATCGACGTCGTCGTCGGCGTCGTCGAGACGCATGGGCGCAGCGAGACGGCGGCCCTGCTGGAGGGGCTAGAGCGTCTCGCGCCGCGCACGATCGAGTACCGCGGCAAGCCGCTCCAGGAGTTCGACCTCGAGGCCGCGCTCGCGCGCCGGCCGGGCCTGCTGCTCGTCGACGAGCTCGCGCACACGAACGTCCCCGGCTCGCAACACCGCAAGCGCTGGCAGGACGTCGACCTGCTTCTCTCCAGCGGCATCGACATCTACACCACGCTCAACGTCCAGCACCTCGAGAGTCTCAACGACGTTGTCGCCCAGATCACATGGGTCCGCGTCCGTGAGACGGTCCCCGACGCGGTGTTCGACCGCGCCGACGACGTCGAGCTGTGCGACCTGCCCGCGGACGAACTGCTCGAGCGGCTCCAGGAGGGCAAGGTTTACCTGCCCGAGCAGGCCCGGCACGCGACCGAGGCCTTCTTTCGCAAGGGCAACCTGCTGGCGCTGCGCGAGCTGGCGCTGCGCCGCATGGCCCAGCGGGTCGACAGCGACGTGCACGCGTATCGCCGCGCGCACGGTATTTCGACCACCTGGGCCATGTCCGAGCGGATCCTCGTGTGCATCGGTCCGAGCCAGAACGGGCCGCGGCTGGTCCGCGCCGCAGCCCGCATGGCGGCGGGGCTGCGCGCCGAGTGGATCGCCCTGCACGTCGAGACGCCGCGCCTGGCGCTCGTGCGCGTGACGGGCCGCGGGACCTTGGCCGAGACGATCCGCCTCGCCGAGTCGCTCGGGGCCGAGGTCGTCAACATCGGCGGCGAGTCGATCGGCGAGCGGATCCTCGAGTACGCGCGCGCGCGCAACGTCACTCGCCTCGTGGTCGGCAAGCCGAGCCAGCCGCGCTGGCGCGAGCTGCTCGGTGGCTCGGTGCTCGACACGCTGGTCCGCGGCAGCGGTGCGATCGACGTCCACGTCATCTCCGGGGACGAAGGCCCGCTGGCGCGCCGGCCGACGCTGCAGCCCGCGACGCCGAGCGGCGCGTCGCCGATCCCCTACGCGTGGGCGGTCGCCGGCGTCGTCGGTGTCACCGGCGTGTGTACGCTGCTCTACAGCTACATCGACCTGTCCGACATCATCATGCTCTACCTGCTGGTGATCATGGTGACGGCGGCCCGCTTCGGCCGCGGACCGTCGATCCTGGCCGCGGTCGTGAGCGTCGCCGCCTTCAACTTCTGCTTCGTCCCGCCGTTTTACACGTTCGCGGTCGCCGATGCCCGCTACATGCTGACCTTCGGGGTGATGCTGCTGGTCGGCATCGTGATCTCCGGCCTCACCGAGCGCGTGCGCATGCAGGCCGAGGCGGCCCGCGGGCGCGAGCAGCGGACGGCGATCCTCTACTCGCTGAGCCGCGAGCTGGCGCAGCTCCGCCACAAGCAGAGCATCGGCACGAGCGCCGCTCGCCACGTCGCCGAGCTCGCCGGGGGACGCGTGGTCGTCCTCGTCGCCGGAGCGGACGATTCGCTGACGCCGCTGCAAGGGACCGACGTCGAGCTCGTGGCAGATCCGCTGGAGCAGGCCGCCGCCCGCCAGGCGCTCGAGCGCGGCCCGGCGGGCGCGGGCACCGATACGCTGTCGTCCGCCAAAGCCCTCTACGTGCCGCTCCAGGCGGTCGGTCGCACGATCGGTGTCCTCGGCGTGACGACCGGGGACCCCGTCCGCCTGCGTCACCTCGCGGAGCAGGAGCTCTTGGCGGCGATGAGCGGCCAGGTCGCGCTGGCGCTCCACCGCGTGCTGCTCGCTCAGGAGGCGCAACAGGCCGAGCTCCGCGCGCGCACGGAGGAGCTGCGCGGGGCTCTCCTCAGCTCGGTCAGCCACGACTTGCGCACGCCCTTGACCGCGATCAGCACGGCCGCCAGCGTGCTCGGCCAGGCGGGCCCGATGGCGGACGAAAAACGGCGCGAGTTCGCGAGCTCGATCTACGAAGAGGCGCTCGGCCTCGGCCGGCTCGTCACGAACCTCCTGCACATGACGCGGCTCGAGACCCCGGGTGTCGCGCTGCGACGCGAGTGGACGCCGCTCGAGGATCCTATCGGCGCGGCGTTGACCCGGCTCGAGCGGGCGCTCGGGCGTCACATGGTGAACGTGTCGCTCGCGCCCGACCTACCGCCAGTGCTGCTCGACGAGGTGCTGTTCGAGCATCTGATGCTCAACCTGCTGGAGAACGCCGCCAAGTACACGCCGCCTGGCAGCGCCATCGACGTGTCTGCGCGCGTCGAAGGCGCCTCGGTCGTGGTCGAGGTCGCGGACCGCGGCGGCGGGATCCCCGCTGGCCAGGAGGACCGGATCTTCGAGAAGTACTTCCGGGTCGGGGGCCCCGCTCAGGGCGGCTTCGGGCTCGGTCTGGCGATCTGCCGCGCGATCGCGGTGGCTCACGGCGGCACCATCACCGCGGCCAACCGACCGCAGGGCGGCGCGCTCTTTTGCGTCACGATGCCGATCGGTGAGGAGACGCAGACCGCCCTCCCGTCCGCGCAGGAGGCGACAGCATGAGCGAGCCCGGAGCCTTGATCCTCATCGTCGAGGACGAACCGTCGGTGCGGCGATCGTTACGGACGATCCTGCTCGACTGCGGGTTTCGGGTCGTGGAGGCCGAGACCGCGGCCGAGGCCGTGCTGCGGGCCAGGGAGCACAACCCCGACCTCGTCCTCCTCGACCTCGGGCTGCCCGACCGGGACGGCCTCACGGTCGTCACGGCGATGCGAGCCTGGTCGCTGGCGCCGGTGATCGTCCTGTCGGCGCGCGGCCAGGAGGACGACAAGGTCACGGCGCTCGACTCCGGCGCCGACGACTATCTCATGAAGCCATTCAGTGCCAACGAGCTGCTGGCGCGGATCCGCGTCGCGCTGCGGCACGTCGCGCAGCGGACCCCGCTTCGTGATCCCGTGGTCGAGCTGGGCGACGTGAGGGTCGACCTCGGTCGTCGGGTGGTGACGCGGTCGGGGCAGGAGATTCACCTGACCCCGCACGAATACAAGCTCCTCGAGGTCCTGCTGCGACACGCGGATCGGGTCGTCACGCACCGGCAACTGCTGAACGAAGTGTGGGGACCGGGACATTCCACGGAGACCCGCTATCTCCGCGTCTATATGGTCGCGCTGCGGCAGAAGCTCGAGCCCGTGCCGGGGCGCCCGCGCTGGATCATCACCGAGCCCGGCGTGGGCTACCGTCTTCGGCTCGACCGCGAATTAGCATCGTCTTAACCCGCAGCTCTCTACGCTGGCAGCACATCGTTCATGTGCATGCCGGTTCCGCTCTTGATCTTGCTCGTCAGGCTGCTGGCAGCCGTGGCCCCCGCCGAGCCGTCGCCGCCCGGCTCGGCGTCCCCGACCGCGCCCGCAGCCGCTCCTTCCGCCCCGTCTGCGGGGTCCACGGCGCCCTCTGCAGACCCGGGGGCTACGCGCTCGCTTCCGCCCTGGACGCCCCCGGACGACGAGGACGAGGTCCAGGGCGCGCTGCCCGGCACCGATGCGGCGTCCGTGAACAACCCGGCGATCTCGGCCGGGCGAACTCCGGCAGCGCCGGCCGCGGTGCCCGTCGGCCCCCGCGAGGAGGCGGACGAGGACCGGGTGCAGAAGGCATTGCCGGGGACGGACGCGGCGGCGGTGAACAACCCCGCGATCTCGGCCGGTGACAAGATGGACCCGACGGGGGTCACTGGCTTCAAGGCGTGGGAAGTCGGCGGCTTCATCGACGTCAACTACAGCTACAACAGCAACAACCCCGACAATCATGTCTACCGCGGCACGAGCGTGCAGCCGCGGACCGGCGAGTTCTCGCTCAACCACGCCGTCGCGTACATCCGCCGCGATGCGATTCCGGGCCGCTTTTCGCCGCTGTTCGAGTTCGCCGCCCAGGGCGGTCCGGCCGCCGACGCGCTGGTCGCCTACGAGCCGAACCCGGGCGGCGCCAACGGCAAATTCGCCGGACCGGAGGTGTGGAAGCATATCTCGCGGGCCACCATCGGGTTTCGCACCCGCCACGGCACCGAGGTAGTCGCTGGCCTTCAATTGAGCCCGGTCGGTATCGGCATCCACTGGAGTCCCTACAACTGGAACTACACGGTCACCTGGCAGCTCAACAGCGTGCCGTATTATCTCTCGGGCCTCAAGCTCGCGCAGACGATCCGCGACAAGCACCAGGTCCAATTGTGGGTGGTCAACGGCTGGCAGCTGCTCGCCGACAACAACAAGGCGCCGAGCGTGATGCTCGGCTACACCTTCACCGCGAGCGAGCGCTTCAATTTCGGCGAGTACGTGTGGATCGGCCCCGAGCAGGCCGACATGCGCCCGAAGGCCTGGCGGCTGTTCTCCGACTCGCAGTTCACCTACAACACCGACCGATTCGGGATCGGCGGGGTGTTCGACGTCGGCGCTGACCCCCGCACCGACCTGCCCCTGTCGCCGTGGCAGATGTGGATGAACGGGGCCATCTTCACCCGCTGGCGCGTGCTCGGGAAGGAGCGCACGTGGGACATGGCACTGCGCCCCGAGTTCTTCTGGGACCGCGACGGCCGGATGTTCGGCGTCCCGCAGACCTTGATCTCGGGCGCCTTCACCAACAACTTCCGCGTGTTCAACAACCTCCTGTTGCGCGTCGAGTACCGCTACGACCACTCGACCAACCCCAGTGGCTTTTTCTACCGCGGGGCCGCGATCGCCGACGACGGGATGGGCCTCGCGCGCGACCAGCACACCGTGTTCTTCAACGTCGCAGGCGTGTTCGCCCACCGCTTCGGCGGCAAGCCCACATGACCCAACCATCGGAGGTCGGATGTCTCCACTGATCATACTCCTCGTCGTATTCGCCGGCTTCGGGATCTACGGGGCCATCAGCGATCGGGCCGACGATCGGGCCCGCCGCCGGAAGGCGCTCCGTCTCACGCTCGAGCAATTGCCGGTCGATCGTCGGCAGTCCCGGACCATGCCGCGCGCCGGGAGCAGGCGGGCGCCTCCGTGATCGCGGAGTACTTCGTCGGTCCGCAAACGGCGGAGGGCGCGCCCCGCGCTCGAATGAGATGCTTCCGACCCTGGCCCATCCAGGGCCGACGACTGGTGTCTCGGAGTCGACCGACCGAGACGTGGGCGGCATCGTGGCACCTCAGAGACCTGGGCTTGGCTCACGGCCCGCAGAACCAGCCGAGGATCGCGGCGTCCCCGAGCGTGTGCCGGGCGTGCGTGCTCGCAGTGAACCATAGGTTGTTCGCGGCGTGGAGCAGGATACCGGGAAGGATCGATCCGGTGCGGAGGAAGACCCAGCCGAGCGCCAGGGCGACGAGGAGATAGCCCGTGTTCCAGCCGTAGCCGTAGAGGTAGTGCAGGACCACGAACACGCCGCCACCGATCACCAGCGCCTGGGGGTCCTTGAACCGCTCGCGGAGGGCGGAGAGCAGGAGAGCGCGATACACGATCTCCTCGTAGAGCGGCGCGAGCAGGACCATGCAGATCGTGTCTCGCACGAACACGGGCCACGGATAGACCACCGGGGCCCGTAGTGCCCGCTCGCCGAGATCGCACACGAGACTCGGGAGCGCGAGCCGCCCGAGCACCAGCACGACCGCCGCCGCGAGGAGCGCGACGGCCGCGACCTTCGCGAGCCAGCGCAGCGCCGGCCCGTGCCGCCCCACGGCAAGCCCCAGCTCAGGCGCACTGAACCAGCCGGAGCGCAGCGCCCACGCGAAGGCGACACCCGCGATCAGACAGCGGCCAGCTTGGTAGCCGGCGTAGAACCCGGCTTCGCCGTCGGCGAGGCCGAGCGCCCCGAGGACCGGGATGTGCGTCGCTACCCACGCGAAGTCGGCGAGGATCGTGGCGACGACAAGCGCCCCCCGCTTCTGCGAGGGGCGCTGCGGTGGCGTCGGCGCGTCCATGGCCGACACGAGTCCTGCGACCCCGAGCGCCTGATTTTCCTCGACGAGTCCGGCTCGCACATCTCGATGACCCGCACGCGGGCCTGGGCGCCCTGTGGGAAGCGCGCCCAGGGCGTGGTGCCGCGGAATCGCGGCCGCGTCACGACGATGCTCGGCGCGCTGTCGATCGACGGCATCGAGGCGATGATGACCGTCGAAGGCGGTACGACGGCGAAGGTCTTCCTCGAGTTCCTCGACCAGCATCTGGCGCCGAAGCTGCGCCCGGGCGACATCGTCGTCATGGACAACCTGGGAGCGCATCACGCATCCGGCGTCCGCGAGCGTATCGAGGCTCGCGGCGCGCAGGTCGTCTATCAACCGCCGTACTCGCCGGACCTGAACCCCATCGAGCTCGCGTGGTCCAAGATCAAGGCGGCGCTCCGCGGCCTCGGAGCGCGAACGGTCCCCCTTCTAAAGGCCGCGATCTGCGCCGTCTCCGGCTTCGTCACACCCGCCGATGCCGCCGGATGGTTCAAGCACTGCCGCGTCAGCACGCCTCAAGGCAAATGAGACATGCTGTCAGGACTGCCTTGGTGAGTGCCTGATGCCGTCAACCAACTTCAGCAGGTGCCATTAGAACGCGACCCGCTGCGGCGGCGTCCAGAAGGCCGACGTGGGCGCTGCCTGCGCGTCGCGCGCCCCCGTCGCGCCCCAGAAACGATCGCCCCAGCACCACACCGATCCGTCGCCCCCGAGGGCGCAACCGTGGTTCGCACCGAGGGCGACCTGCGCGGCCGCGATCGGCAGTGCGACCTGCCGCAGCAGCCCGCCAACGCCCACGGTCCCGGACTCACCCCAACACTGCACCTCGCCACCGCTGCCGCCGCCGATCGCGCACACGCGCGAGCTCACGGTGCTCATGCACATAGTCGAGACGGGCGGAAGCCCCGTGCTCGGCACTGGCTCCGGTCGCTCCGTGCGCGTGCCGTCGAGCAGTTCGCCGCCGATGTTCGCGCCCCAGCAGCGGGCGACGCCGCCGTGCAGGAGACCGCAGTGGTTGACCGTGCCGAGCGCGAGCGCGGTCGCGCCGTGTAGCGCCGGCACGACCCGCGGCGTCGGGTCGGCGGGCGCCCTGCGGTACGACTGTCCGAAGCACGTGACGTCGCCGGTCGCTAGCCGCGCGCAGGTCAGCTGCTCGCCGACCGAGACGTCGACCACGTTGGTCAGCCCCGCCAACCGCTGCGGCGTAAGCACACTCACCGAGGTGTCGCCCTGGCGCGCGACGACCCCGGGCGGCAGCGGTGCAATAGGCACGGGACCGAGCTGTCCGTAGAAACCGTTGCCCCAGCACGCGACGCCGCCATCGCCGAGGCGCGCGCACGCGTGCTTCGGCCCCAGCGCGATCTGCGTCGCGTTCGCGAGCCCCGCGACCGGCGTCGGCAACGGGCGGTCGGTCGTCGTGCCGTCGCCGACGGCGCCGTACGTGTTGCCGCCCCAGCAGCGCACCGTGCCGTCGCCCAGCAGCGCACACGTCGTGTCCGCCGCGGCGGCCACCGCCGCGACGTCGACGAGCCCCACGTCGGCGGGAGTGTCGCGGCACGACTGCGGACTCCCCGTCACGCCGAACATCGAGTCCGTGTTGGCGCACGCGGTCGGCGCCGGCGCGCCGAGCTGACCGTGGTCGTTGGCGCCCCAGCAGCGGACCGTCGCGTCGGCCATGCGGGCGCACGTATGGTTGTACCCCGCGACGACCGTGGTCGCGTGCGCGCCCGGCGTCGTTAGCGAGGGCCGCGCCGTCGAGCGTGTCGGGTGTGTCGACCGGTCGACCGCCGCGCCGTTCGAACACGCGATCACGACCGCGACGACTGGCGTGAGGGAGAGAGCCTTGCGCGACATGTTATTGGTTCTACGCGCCGACCCGGGCAAAGCTTACACACGACTGACGCGCCCGCGAGCGCAGGCGGCGAGTCGCCGCACGCTCCGACCTCGCGTCTCACCGCCGCCGCTGCGCGTGCATACGTGCGCAGCCACGTTGCGTGCTTGATGTGTTGGACGCGTGCTCCGCGCGGCGGTAGACCCGCGCGTCGTGGTACCGGCACACCAATCGGTGAAGACCGACGGCTGCCGCGCCGACGATCACGACGACCAGTGACGCGGATCCATGGTGATGGACGCTTGGCGCTCATGTTCGCGGCGAGCGGGCCGAGACGAGGGCGAGCCCGACGAGCGCGCCGGGCGGCGCTCGCAGTTCATCGCTGGCGACTTCCGCCGGATCAGCCAGGCGATGGTGGAGGACGCCGACGTGGTGCAGATTTCATACGACTTGAGTCCACGATACGTATCCGCTCGGTGCACGGCATCCTGGTGGGACGAGGGGAGCCCGCTGTGCGCGATGATCCGAGCATCGGATGTTCGAGGAAGGCGCGCATCCGGTCGTCGCGGTCGTGTCCTTCCTCGCATTCACCCGCGTGCGACACGACGCGACCGCGGCGTCGATCGAAGCGCGTGCGACCTGGAGGCGACTCGTTCGTCGTCATCGTTGTCTCGACCGGGTTCGCCTTCGCCCTTAGGACTGGGCCAGAGTCGGCCGCATGCTGACGAGGACGAAGGGGTACGCGCGGGGCTTGGTCTTGGGCCTGGTGGCCGCGTGCGGTGGTGGTGGTGGGTCGAGCGCGACGACCGACGGCAGCACGTCGACAGCGAGCACAACGAGCAGCAGCGGCAGCGAGACGGCTGGGACCGACATGAGCAGCGGCGGCAGCGAGACGTCGGGCGTCGTCCCGACCAGCGGCCCGACCACGACGTCGAGCACGAATGACGGCGACGACACGAGCACGAGCGCCACCGGCGCGCCGGCTTTCGACTGCGGCGACGAGATCAACAGCGCCTGGGGCATGGGCGACGACGTCGGTGCGCTTGACGGCGACGCATGGACGCCAGGGCGCGACGGCGACGGTCGGGTCAACTGCGTGTCGTGGCAGACCGTGCCGCTAAATCGCTGGGTGCGGGTGGTCGGCACGCGCCTCGACGCGCTCGACGCCGAGGTCAAGGCCGCGATCCCGGGCTGGAGCGATCGCGGCAACGAGGACTGGCACGGCGTGCTCGCGGACTGGGTCGGCATGGCCTGGGACACGCGCCACGGCAGCGAGCGCGGCTGGGTCACCGTCGGCGGCGGCCACGACGGCTCGTCGAACGACGGCGTGTACCGCCTCGATCTGCGCACGATGATGTGGAACATCGAGCGGATGCCCAGCGACAGCTCGTTGTGGCCTCCGGAGTACAACGCGAACTTCACCAACTTCAACCCGGCCGTCGCGTACTACGAGGCCAACTTCGAGAACCCCGAGGGCGTGTACAGCGACGAGTTCTTCGACCCCGACAACCCGGCGAGCTCGACGCGCACGCCGACCTCCCGCCACACCTACGGCTCGACCGTGTTCGTGCCCGAGCTGGGCAACGCGGGCAAGATCCTCATGGGCTGCCGCCGCTACTGGGAGTACGACGTCGAGACCGCGACGTGGTCGCTGCCGAAGTTCCCGTTCGACGCCGCCGCCAACTACTCGGGCGAGACCGGCTACGCCGGCGAGAACATGCACGGGTGGTGGAACGCCGCCGAGGGCCGCTACTACATGTCGGCCACGCAGAACTACAACGCCTCGCAGACGTGGTCGGTGCTGGCCGGCGGGACCGAGTTCCGCTGGGAGGGCGGCTACCCGAGCGGCGGCTGGGCCGCACTCAGCAACGCGATGGATCAACGCGGGCAGACCCTGCACACGCTCCAGTACGACGCCGGGCGCCCACACACGATGCTGGTGACCAACCTCGACACCCGCGAGATCGTCAGTCACGAGCTGACCTACGGCCCGTCGGCGGCGGCGCTGATGTTCGACATGCAGTCGGGGTTCGACGGCCGGACGCTGGCGCACGTGGCCGAGACCGGCCAGTACCTGGCGAACCTCGAGGCCATCGGCGAGGGCATGCTGTGGGCGTGGATCGACGAGAACACGTGGACGCTCGAGCGCGCCGCCATCGCCGGTGACTACCCCGCCGTGGTGAACACCAACACCGAGACCAAGCTCGAGTACTTCCCCGAGCTGCACGCGATCGTGTGGGTGAACGTCGCGGAGGAGGACATCCGCCTGATCCGCTTGCAGTGACGCCGGGCCTCATTCAAGCGCCATGTCGCCCTGTCCGTTCCGCGGACAGGACACCCGGACGGTCGGCGTCGACGGCCGCATCACCGGCGACGAGAGCACAGGCGCGACTTACGTTCCATTTCGTGGGGAAGTCACCATGACGATCGATCGACGAACTTTTCTTGAGTCCACTCTCACACTGTTCGGCGCCTGGGGCCTCGGCGCATGCGGCGGTGACACGGGGGGATCCGGTTCTACCGACAGCGACGGGACGACCGGCCAAGGCGGGAGTTCCGGTTCTACCGGCGGCACCCCGACGGATGGGACAGGCGGGGAACCCGATTCCACCGGTGGTGACGAGACGACGGGGGAGACCGACGGATCCGGCGTGACGCCCAAGGACATCACCACGGTGAGTCTCACCGCGGGCACGTCCGGCGAACTGTTGCCGTGGACGATCGGGCACTTCTTCGCGGAAGGAGACATCCCGTCGGAGGCCCGGATCGCGGCGGACGTCGACGAATTCCAGGCCGTCGTTCGCAATCGCTGGCCCGACGGCTCGGTGAAGTTCGCCGTTCTCTCGGGGCGTTGTGACTTCACCGCGGGGACACCGCGGATCGTGAAGCTCTCGCGCGTCGCCGAGGCCTCCGATCCCGCGCCCGCGATCACCGAGGCGGAGCTCGTCGCGGCAGCTCCGGACCTCGGCATCCAGGTGGGCATGCTCGGCGCCGTCTCGCTGGCGTCCGCGCTGGGAAATCCCGTCCAGCAGATCCTCTCCGGCCCGGTCGCGTCGGAGTGGCGCTATCGCCTCGACATCGACGACCAACTGGTCGTCTGGTTGTTCGTCCGCCTCTACAAGGGGGGCGCCGTCGAGACGCTGGTCAGCGTCGAGAACGGCTGGTTCGACTACACGGGAGCCACCAACAAGATCGGTCGCGTCGTCGCGACGTCGCAGGACAAGACGCTCTACGACTCGACGAGCGAGCTCGACATCAAACACCACACGCGGATCGTCTGCACGGACGGGCACAGCGGCAAGCTGTGGCTCGACGCCGATCCGCAGATCGTCGTCGCGCACGACCCCGCGTACCTGCAACAGAGCGGGGCGGTCCCCGCCTTCCTCGCCGAGTCGATCAATGAGACGCTCTTCGACAACCTCGCGGACAATTACGTCCCCTACGCGCAGCACAACCTGCCGGGAGATGCCCTGGGCAGCGGCGGCGACAGCCCGTCGATCGGCTGGCTTTCGCAATGGGACGCTACCTACGTCGTCTCGGCCGCGCCGCGGGCGCTGCAATCGGTGCTGGTCAATTCGTTCGCTTCCGGGGCATGGAGCGTGCACATCCGCGAGGCGGCGACGAATGCCCCGCCGACGTTCGCAGCGCACCCCGACGCCAAGCTCCCGCAGTCGACCGGAGACATGTACGGAGGCCGCGCGTACTTTTCGGGCCAGTACGGGACCGACTGGGACATCTCGCACGGATGGCTGCCCGGTTATGTCGCCTATCTGGTCACAGGCGACTGGTGGCACCTCGAGGAGCTGCAGTACTTCGTGAAGTGGGTCCACTTCAGCACAAGCGTCGAGTCGCGCGGCGGCGCCGCGGGCCTCATGGTGCGCAGCCTCCAGCCGCGCGGGACGGCCTGGCAGATTCGCAACTGCGGAATGGCGGCTGCGATCACGCCCGACGACGATCCGGAGCACCTCGGGTACGCCGGCGCCGTGGGCGCGTCGCTCGCGTGGATGCGCGGCTTCCACACGAACGCGCTCGGGGTCGTGATCGAGCCGGACCAGGTCTACTGGGGCGACATCGGCGGAGAACGGACCTGGATGAGCGATTACGTGGTGGGCTCGGTCGCCTGGGTGCTCGACCTGAAAGTCGTCGAGGCGACCCACGAGGCCGATGCGACGGCGTTCATGGAGTGGATGGGCAAGGGCCTGGTCCAGCGCATGTCGGACGGCACCAACCCCGAGGGCTGGCACTGGGCCTATCAGGCCTATTCTCCGATCCTCAGCACCTTCGCTTTCCCCGAGAATCAGGACCAAGCCAAATTCGACGCGAATTGGGGCATCGCGTTCGAACGTTTCGCCGGCCGCCCCAACGGCCCCGATCTGGACGACGGGAACATTCACGCCACGAATTGGGACACCCTCGGCTTCGAGGGCATGCCGGTGAAGCAGGCGTTCGGCGGCGACTACTTCGAATATGCGATGTGCGCGCTCGCTCAGTGCGTGAATCGGCAGGTCGAGGGCGCGGAAGCTGCGTTCGCGCGGATCGCTCAAGCCTCCAACTTCCCTGCGTGCCGCGCCGCGCTGGCGGGAGACCCGCGCTGGGGGATTGCGCCTCGCTCCTTCGTCCAGCAGCCGTAGCACCCTGAAGTGAGGCGCGCCGCATGTCTCGATCACCGCCCGCGCAAGCGACTTCTTCCATCCTCAGCATGGGCTCCACCGCTTGCGGGGGACCGTGCAGTACCCGGGGGCCGCGTAATGCGACGGCCTGAGAGACCACCGGTAAGCCGTGTGCGGGAATCCGCACGCACGGTTTGAACGGGGGTCCTGTCTGTCTCCGTGCGGAAGACCGCGATTGATAAGAAAGGATCTACCAATGACGTCGCTTGTGCATCGCTCTCTGGTATTCGCTCCGCTCCTGCTGGCCGCCTGCGGCGGCGACGACAACGAAAGTGCGACCGCGTGGGGGTTGACGGGAACGACGGCGCCGTCGACCACGACCGACAGCGCGACCGGCAGCGCGACCGGCAGCGCATCGACGCCGACCGAGGGCGGCAGCGAGTCGGCCGGTTCGACGACCGAGTCGGTGACGCCGACGGAGAGCAGCGGCGGATTCAAGTTCGACCTCCCGGTCAGCGACCTCGGCGAGACCGGCGGCCCGGTCGGTGAGGTGTGCAAGGTGCAGGACAACATGGATGCGGTCGGCAGCTGCAAGCTCCAGGCGCCGCCCGAGAGCTTCGCCCCGGAGCTGCAATGGTCGTTCGGGCCCGACTTGCAGGCGATGGTGACGCCGCTGGTCGGCAACTTCACCGACGACAACGGCGACGGCGAGATCGATCTGTGCGACGTCCCGGACGTGGTGCTGGTCGCCGGCGAGGCGATCGACTACGCCAAAACCTGCGAGGTGTTCCTGCTCGACGGGGCGACCGGCGCCCAGCACTTCGCGATCCCGAAGTCCGAGAACGTGTCGTGCTTCTCCACGCCGGCGTTCGCCGACATCGACGGCGACGGACTGCCCGAGATCGTGGCGCTGTGGAACCTCGACGGCAACTTCCACCTCAAGGCGTTCGAGCACGACGGCACGCTCAAGTGGGCCAACACGACCAACGGCGGCGACCCGATCCAGAAATTCTACCGCGAGTCCGGGTCGATCGCGATCCACGACCTCGACGCCGACGGCGACGCCGAGATCGTCTTCAACCACGAGGTCTACGACCACAACGGCGTGCTTCTGTGGGAGAAAGCCAACCCGCAGCCCGGCGAGATCGAGGCGAGCACCGCCGCCGATCTCGACGGCGACGGCAAGATGGAGGTCATCACCGGCCACGCGGCGTATCACCACGACGGCACGCTCTACTACGAGGCCCATCCGAACGTGCCGTACCAGTCGATCCCGCAGGTCGCCAACCTCGACGACGACCCGTTCCCCGAGGTGCTCGTCACCTCGGGCTTCGGGCTGCACCTGCTCGAGCACGACGGCACCCCGAAGTGGGGCCCAGTGACGCCGAACGGAGTGTTTGGTGGCAGCTACTTGACCTGGCAGCGACCCGCCACGGTTCATGACTTCGACGGCGACGGGCAGCCGGAGTTCGCTACGTCGTCCGCCAAGCTCTACTCGGTCTTCGAGGGTAACCCGGCGGCGGTGTTGTGGGAGACGGAGGTGCTCGACCAATCCGGCGCGGCCGGCGGCACGGCGTTCGACTTTCTCGGCGACGGCGTGGCCGAGGCGATGTATGCCGACGAGCAGAGCTTCCGCGTCTACGACGGCCTCAGCGGCGAGGTGCTCGTGACCCAGCCCCGCTTCAGCCTCACGCTGGGCGAGTACCCGATCGTGGTCGACGTCGACAACGACGGCTCGGCGGAGATCCTGCTGACCTCCCGCACGGGCCAGCCCGCCCTGCAGGTCCTGCGCGACGCCGAGGACCGGTGGATCCAGGCGCGCCGGATCTGGAACCAGCACGCCTACTACGTCACCAACGTGCGCGAGGACGGGACGCTGCCGACCACGCCGATCGACAACTGGAAGATCTTCAACACCTTCCGGACGAACGCCCAGATCGAGGGCGCCGGGCTGTGCTTGCCCGAGCCGCCTCGCTGATCACCCGTTCGTTCGAGGTGGTTCGGGCATACCTCTCGAGGCTGACATGACGCCGAGCCGCCGCCCCGATCGTGCCGCGACTGCTGCGCGCCGTACTCGCGTCGCGGTCGTTCGCCGCGCGAACGTTCGCCGCGCGGCAACGCTCACAGGTCCGGCTTGCGCAGCAGCGACGAAATTTGCACGTCGAGCTGGCTGTGGACCAGGCGCGCGATGCTGCCGAACTCCGAGGGCGACAGCCCGAGCGACGCGGTCAGCAGGCGGCGCGTCTCCTCGAAGAGCAGCGCGCGAGCGCGGGTCAGCCAGCGCGCCGCGGTCGCCCGGTGGACCCCGTAGACCTGGCCGATGACGTCGATCGTCAGGCCGTTGACGACCGACAGGCGCAGGACCGCGCGCTCGCGCGACGGCAGGTGAGAGCAGGCCTCGCGGAACGCGGCCGCGAATTCGACGCGGTAGCGGACGCGCAGGTAGTCGAGTTCGGGGTCGTCGGCGGTCGCCGGCGCGAGGTGGCCGGCGTCGTGCAGGCGCTGCTGCGCGCGGCCCTGCTGGCGGCGCTGCGTCAGCGCGGCGCGGACGAGGATGATCTGCACCCACACCGCCAGCGGGCCGCGCCCGGCGTAGTCGAGCAGGCGCGGCCCCGCGTCGTCGCCGACGAGCAGGCGCTGGCGCACGATCTGCCGCACCTCGTCGCCGAAGTCCGGGTCGGCGTCGATAGACCGCACGACGTCGCCGACCTCGGCGAAGATCCGCGCCTCGAAGCAGCGCACGGCGATCGGGTCGCCCATCACGGCGCAGGCGTACGCGAGGTAGAGGTCGCCGACGTGCAGACCGGCGACCACCGGCAGTGCGGCCTCGGGATCAGCGGGCAGGATGCCGCGGCAGTGCGCGAGGAAGGCGTCGCGGTCGACCGTGACCGTCGGCCAGGCGGCCTGCGCCTCGGGCCAGCGGTTGCGCAGCACCGCCGTGACCGCCTCGGCTGGGGGGAGCACTCGCATTAATCGCGCGGTCAGCAAACCTCGCAAAATTCGCCGGCCCGCACAAGTCGCGGCGGCGCGCGTCGGGCTGGTGTGAGTCCCGCGGCGAGCTGATAGATCTCGATCCGGCGCGATGCGACGCGGACCCGACTGCCTCGGCGACAACGACGTGCTCGACGTGCTCGCCGGCGGTGACCGGCGCGAGCTCGACCCGTTGCGCGCCCACCTCGATGACTGCGACGCCTGCTGCGAGCTGCTCGCGGCGGTTGCTGGGCTCGCGGGGCCGACGCCGCCGGGTGACGGGGCGCCGGCGACCTCGCCGCTGACCCCAGGCGCCGAGGTCGGGCCGTACCGGCTGCTCGAGCGGATCGGCAGCGGCGGCATGGGCATCGTCTACGCGGCCTTCGATCCGCGGCTCGATCGCAAGGTCGCGCTGAAGCTGCTCCGCCCCGAGCTGGCGGCGCTCGACCCGGGGATGGAGCTGCGGCTGGTCCGCGAGTCGAAGGCGATGGCGAGGCTGTCGCACCCGAACGTGCTGGCGATCCACGACATCGGCGCGCTCGCCGGGCAGGTGTGGCTGGCGATGGAGCTCGTCGAGGGCGAGACGCTGCGCGCGTGGCTGCGGACTCCGCGGCCGTGGCGCGAGGTGCTCGCGGTGTTCGTCGCCGCTGGGCGCGGGCTGGCCGCGGCGCACGCCGCCGGGCTCGTGCACCGCGACTTCAAGCCCGACAACGTGCTGCTCGATCGCGGCGGACGCGTGCTCGTCACCGACTTCGGCCTCGCGCGACCCGCCGAGGCCGCGGTCACCGGCTCCGGTCGCGCGGCGCCGGTGGGCGACCTCGCCGACGAGCTGACCCACACCGGCGCGCTGGTCGGCACGCCCGCCTATTGCGCCCCGGAGCAGCAGCGCGGCGAGGCGACCGACGAGCGCTCCGACGTGTTCAGCTTCTGCGTCGCGCTGCACGAGGGGCTGCACGGCGAGCGCCCGTTCGCCGGGGCCCCACCCAGGGATCCCGACGCGCCGTGGCGGCTCGCCGCGCCGGGCCGGCGGGTCCCGGGCTGGCTGCACCGCGCCGTCACCCGCGGGCTTCAGCGCGAGCCCGACCGCCGCTACCCGTCGATGAACGCGCTGCTCGACGCCCTCAGGCCGCCGAGACATGTCCGGGCTTACATTTCCGTCGGGGCAGTCATCGTCGCGGCGACCGTCGGCGCGACCGCGGCCTTGCTGCGCGCACCGCCCGACGAGCGCGCGCAGGCCTGCGGCGCGGCGCGGCTCGGCGACGGGTGGGACGACGCGCGCCGCGAGCTCGTCCGTGGCGCCCTGCTGGTCGCCGACACCCCGCGCGCCCGCTTCGCGTGGAGCCGCGTCGAGCAGGCGCTCGACGGGCAGGTCGCCGCGTGGACGCGGACCTTCGCCACGCTGTGCGGGCCCGACCGCGCCCCGCCCGGCGCGCTCGCCGGGGCGCGCTGCCTGACCGCGCGGGCGGCCGAGCTCGCCGCCGCGACCTCGGCTCTGTCCCACAGGACAGACGACGGTCCCGACCGCGCGCTGCGGGTCGTCGACGCCCTGCGCCCCGTCGACGCCTGCCTGCGCGCCGACGCCGACGAGCCGCGCGACCCCGCGCCGGACGACATCGCTGGCCGGGCCGAGGCCGCGGCGATCCGCGCCGCGCTCGTTGAGGCCGATGCGCTGCTCCTTGCCGGGGCCTTCCCCGCGGCCCGGGCCGCGATCGAGCCGCAGGTCCGCCGCGCCGAGGCGCTCGGGTACCGGCCGGTCGTCGCCGAGGCGCTGCTGCTGCGCGGCATGATCGAGGGCGAGTCCGGCGACCCGTACGCCGGCACGCGGATCGTCCGGCAGGCCGCCAACGCCGCCGAGGCGAGCCGGCACGAGCGCGCCGCGGCCGACGCGTGGAGCTACCTCGCGTTCGTCACGGCGCAGCGGCTCGGTGACCTCGAGCGCGCGCGCGAGTACGCCGACCAGGCCGACGCCGCGATCGAGCGTCTCGCCGGCGACCCGGAGCGGGCGGCCCGCGTCGCCCACTACCGCGGCCTCATCGCCCTGCGAGCCGGCGACCCCGAGGGCGGCCGCGGGTGGTTCGAACGCGCGATCGCGCTGCACCGCGAGGCCGGCCACGAGCCCCACGTCGTCGTCCTCGAGGGCCTCGCCCTCGCCCTCGGCGAGGCCGGCCGGCACACCGAGGCGATCGAGCAGTTCACCCGCGTGCTCGCCCTGCGCCGCGAGCAGTTCGGCCCCGATCACCCCGACCTCGTCGACACCCACACCAACCTCGCCGCAGAGCTCGTCGACCTCGGCCGCGAGGAGGAGGCCCTCGCACACATGCAAGCCGCGGTCGACCTCCACGCCGCCGCGTACGGCCCCGATCACCACGAGGTCGGGCTCCTGTACTACGACCTCGGCGAGGTGCTGCGCACGCTCGGCCACCCCGACGAGGGCCTCGCGCACAACAGCCACGCGCTGGCGATCGCGCGCCGCGTCCACGGCGACGAACACTCCGACGTCGCGCTCGTCCGCGAGTACCGCGCGGGCCTGCTGCTGGACCTCGGGCGACACGACGAGGCGATCGCGCTGCTGCGCGAGGTCCTCGCGTCGTACCGCCGCACCGGCGGCGATAACGGCGCGCTGATCGCCCACTGCCGCCTCAGCCTCGCCGACGCGCTGCGCCGGGCTGGCCGCCCCGACGAGGCCCTCGCACACGCCCGCGAGGGCCTCGCGCAGCTCGAGCCGCTGCTGCCGGCGAGCAGCGCCCTCCGCGGCTACGCCCGCACCGCCGTCGCCCGCGTGCTGATCGCGACGGGTCACGCTTCCGAGGCTCTGCCCGCGCTCGAGGAGTCGCTGGCGAGCTACCCCGCCGACGACACCAACCCCTACCAGCGCGCGCTGACGCAGGCGACCCTCGCCCAGGCCCTCTTCGCCACCGACGGCGACCGCGTCCGTGCCCGCGAGCTCGCGCGAACGGCCCGCGACACGCTCGCCCGCGGCGGCGCCGGCTGGGCGTCCGAGCACGACACGATCGATCGCTGGCTCGCCGCGCTCCCGCCGGAATCACCGTCGCCGCGATCCATCGCTGCGCCGAAGTAACGCCGGGCCGCACAACTGTACAGCAGCCGCGGTCACCCCGGCCGTGCCCGCGAAATCGAGCCCGGGACGTGCGAGACGAAGATCGTCGCGCTGAAGTCTGGCGGCACCAGCCCGGGCGGGATGGTGGCGATCGGCGCGTCGGGGACGGCGTGGTGCCGTGGCGCCAACGTGGGTTCGCGCCGGGGACGGAGCACGTCGCCTGCAGCCTGCTGCGCCCTCGGTTCCCTGCGAGCTCGGGTGAGTCGACACCCACCGCGGCCGCACGTGTTTGAAGCGACGCAGACCTACGCGTGCGACCCGGACGTGCAACGAATACCACTCCAAGCGCCGCTCGACCGATTGGCGGGCCTGCAGGAGGTCGGCGGACCAGCACCGGAGGAGCGGTGGCGGTCTTCGCTCGAGCAGGCGGTCTTGGAGGACTCCCTGGTAGCGCCTCGAGGCCGAGGCAGTACATCGCGCATCAGCGTGCCCGGCATCGGCTCGCCCGTGGCCCGATCGAAGCCAAAGGTCGTACGCGCATTTCACCTGCCCTCACGGCAGAGGAGCAGGATGAAACGTGCCGCCGGCGCGTCCTGGCGGCCAGGACGTTTCCGGCTCCCAGGTCGTCGTCGTCTCACTTGACGGCCCGGTGACGGTTGGACGCCCGATCCCCGACGTCGTGGGCGTCGCGTCGCCCGCGGAGGTGGAGCTGGATCGGTGTCCGGTGCGAGTCCCGCCCCAGCCGCGAAGAGCTCCTGAAAGTAGCTGCTCAGCGGGACGGCCAAGATCGACATGAGCGACGATCCCCCGCTCGAGCGTCGCGCACCGCTCGAGCGTCTGCAGGTAGGAGCGGCTCCGTGTAGACGAAGATCCGCACCGACGTCGTTGGCCTCCACGCGGCCGCGCATCCGGATCCGTGCGCTGCCGACGTCGAGCTCGATCACGCCAGCGTCGGCGCTCGACGAAGTCAGTCGCCGCTGGTCCCGTCGCGCCGGCCCTCGCCAGCTTCGACTTCCACCACGTCAGCGTCCGCTGGTTGACGTCCGCCTTCGACGCGTACGCATCAGCCAGGTCGGTCGTTCGCGCGTGGTGACCACGCCGGACATGAGGATGTTGGTCAAGATGCCGGTGGGGCTGGCGCGTCGCCGGGGCCGTATTCGGGGAGGCGCTGTGGGCGGTGCTCGAAGCCGCCGTGCCGCTAGACCCGCGATTGCCGCGGCGGGTCGACGCCGACGGCCGCGCGACTTGCCTGCCAGCGCGAGCCGTGGCCGACCGTGCTCCGAGAGGGATGGATCCTCGACACCGTGCGGCCGCTACCCGACGACCGCGTACAGGCCGAGTTCCCTGGCCGGAGTGAGCTCGTGTTCGCGGCTGACCTCTCTAGCTGGCGCGAGCTCGGCGACGGCCGTTACTTCCTGATCGAGGACTGGCGACCGACCGGCACCGCGAGCACGCCGCGGTGTCCCGAGCCGGCGTGACGCCGCGGCCGCCGGAGAGCTGGTCACGCGCCGCTGTGAGAGCGGCGACGGCAGCGGCGAAGCCAACTCCCGGCCTCATTCACCGCACGGCTTACACGTACGCACGCTTGCCACGGACGACCCGAGCACTGTGCGGCTCGCAAGCAGCGACAGGGTTGGCAGCGAGCGAGGACCATGAGAGATTGACCCCGAGGAGCCGCAGGGTGGAGCCGTCCGAGCGAGATCCGCACGCCGACGAGCGCTGTCCACTGTGCGAGAGTCCCATCGCCGAGGACCTGCGCGCTCTGGACTACTGCGACACGTGCGGTTGCCTGCTCCTGGAGTGGTCGCCACGCCACCAGATGGACGATGCCCTCCCGCCTGGCGTCACGTGTCGAGCAGCTCCGGCGCTAACCGAAAGCGATGCGCGCGATCCGTACCGCGAGGCCGCCGAGGAGACCCGGCTCGACATTCTTGTCGAGCACCGACAGCAGCAGTTCCGAGTAGCGGCAGCTTCTGCCGCGCTTTTCTTCGTCGGTGTCGTGACCAGAAGCGAGCTCCCCGTGGCGATGATGGCTGGCCTCGCGGCGCTCGCCGTCGGCGGGATTGCGTGGAGCCTAATTCCCAGGATCTCGGTCATGCGGTTCATCGCCACGCCCGATAGCCTCACCGTCGTAGGTGATGGCGTCCCTCTTCACCACGGCCAGCGCTTCGTGGTCGACGACGTGAAAGGGGTGTTTGTGTGCGCTCTCGCGCGAGCCGAGCGCCCTGAGGAGCGCCGCCTGGAGCTTGTGCTCCTCGATCGCCACGGTAGACATCAATCGCTGCTGCGCGGGCTCGACGACCCTAGGACGCTCTCGTGGATCGCTACCCATATCGAGCGGGCGCTCGGGTTCGAAGAACCCTCGGGTCGCCAATGACGGAGAAGCGGGTCCGGCGTCTCCGAGAGGGGAGACGGATACACGGATCGTCGAGTCGGCGGGGGAGTCGCATGCGCGGTGCGGCCAGGCGGGCTCAGGGCTGGCGCACGGCCACGCCGATCGCACCGATGCACATCTCGTCGAGGGTCTCTTCGCCGAGCTGGACGTCGATCGGGGCGTCGAGGCCGACCTCGGCGAGCGCCTCCTGGACGCCGGGGTTCTGGATGGTGTTGTCATAGACGCAGCGGACGCGGATGGTGTCGCCGGACTTGAGGCGGACCATGTCGCCGAGCGGACGGTCGACCTCGTAGACGCGCTGCCAGTCGAAGTCCCAGCGCGGGGTCTCGAGCAGGCAGGTCTCGGCGCCGCTGTCGCGATCCTCGACCCACACGCGCAGATCGACGCCGACCTTGTGCATGTGGGCGGCGACGGCCCACAGGCGGGCCTCGACGGAGTCGGGGAAGTCGGTGTTGCCGGGGCCGGTGACCTTCCATTCGAACTCCTCGACGTGGTCGGTGGTGTCGGCGGGGATGACGAAGGGGCCGCTGAGGGGGTTGCCGTCGCCGGGGGCGCCGAGGAGCGAGAACATCGAGACCCACTCGGGCTGCTCGGTGGTCCAGCGCAGGGCGAGGCCGGTGGCGTCATCTTGCTCGGGGCCGGCGCCGGTGGCGTGATAATGGACGTTGAGGACAAGCCGCGCGCCGGCGGGCAAGGCGATGCCGACATCGGCGGGGACCTCCATCGGCAGGCCGCCGGGGACCCATCCGCTGACGAGCGGGGCCTTGCCGCTGAGGCCGGAGCTGCCGCCGCAGTCGGGCTTGATACCGTTGGCCCAGCCGGCCGACTCGGCGGCCTCGTCGACGTAGATCAGGACGTGGTGCACGATCTTGCGGTTGCCGGGGATGAGCTGCAGACCGGTGACGAACACGTCGGTCTCGTTGCCGGGATCGATGCTCAGGCAATTGAAGAAATCGAGGGTGTTGTCGAGCTTCTCGACGGTGACGCCGGAGGCCATGATCGCGGTGGCGCTGGGGTCCGGCAGATCGAGCGAGGGCGGGGTCGGGAGCGGCGCGGCGAGCGACGGATCGCCCTCGGGGGCGCCGTTGTCGGACCAGGCCTGGAACATGGCCTTGAGCTCGTCGGACAGGCGCGCGTCGTGCTTGAAGCCGTGCGGCGGTTGACAGGCGTCGGTCTCGACGGCGTGCCACGGCGGCATGAGGCCCTCGGCGACGTCGAATGCCATGACCGCGGCCCAGTCGCGGGTGTCCTCGTAGGTCTCCATGGTGAAGGGGGCGATGCCGCCGGCGATGTGACAGCCCTGGCAATGCTCGGCGACCACGGGGGCGACGTCCTCGTGCCAGTTGGGGCGCCCGGCGGGAGCGCCGGTGGTCGGCTCGACGTCGGTGGTGCCAGTGGTGGTGGAGGCCGTGCCGGCGTCGGTGGTGGTCGATTCGGCGGTGGTGCCGTCGGTGGCGGCGCCGTTGCCGTTGCCGCAGGCGAGGAGGAGCGCGGTCGTGAGCGCGAGGGAGATCGGGGCGAAGGTCGAAGCCATCGCGGCCGACAGAGCACGCGGCGTGCCAGGGCGAGGAAGCGGCCGGAGCGGGCGCCAGCGGCGATCGGCGGGCGACGGCTGTCGCCGGACCCTGGACTCGAGTCCATGCGGCGCGCGGAGTTGCGGTAGGATCGCGGGGATGACGACGATCCGCGATCCGTTTCGGCCGTTCGTCGCGGTCGACGACGGCGCGCGGCTGGTGCTGACGCGGCGCCGCAGCGCGGCAGACTGGCTGCTGCGCGGGGCCCTGTACTGGCTGCTGGCGCTGGTGGTGGTGCTGATGGGGCTGATCCCCTACGCGGCGTGGACGCGCGGCTCGGGCGTCGGCGACGTGGTCCTCGCGGTGGTGCTGCTGACGCTGACGTGGTTCGTGCTGCAGCTGGTGATGCTCGGGTTTCACGTCGACGGGGTGCGGCGGATCGCGGTCGGCCCCGGCGAGGTGGTGCTCGACGCCCGTGCCAGCGGTCGAGTAGGAAGTGTCACAGCGGCGCGGCGAGCGGCGGTCAGCCGCGGGTGCGGCCGGGGCGGAGGCCGTACTTGTCGAGCAGGCGGAGCATGTAGACGCGATCGATCTCGGCGGCCCGGGTGGCGCGGGTGATGTTCTGATCGAAGCGCTGCATCAACGCGGTGATGTAGCTGCGCTCGAACTGCTCGATGAGCAGGGCCTTGCCGACCTTGAACGGGATGTTGGGGTCGGCGGCGATCGGCTCCGACGGGGGCGCGGGGGGGGGCTCGCCGGCGGGCGTCGCGGGCGGTGGCGCCGGCGACGCCGAGAGGTCGCCGAGGAGGACGGCGCGCTCGATGGTGTTGCGCAGCTCGCGGACGTTGCCGGGCCACGGCTGGGCCTGCAGGCGGGCGACGGTCTCGGGGTCGATGGCGACCTGCGAGCCGCCCTCGGCCCACTCGGCGAGCATGGCGGCGACGTACTGCGGGATGTCCTCGGGGTGCTCGCGCAGCGGCGGGAGGTGGACGCTGACGACGGCGAGGCGGAAGTAGAGGTCGGTGCGGAAGCCGCCGCGGTTGACCTCCTTGCGCAGGTCGCGGTTGGTGGCCGCGATGACCCGGACGTCGACGCTGCGCGGGCGACTGGTGCCGAGCGGTTGGACCTGCCGCCGCTCGAGCACGCCGAGCAGGCGGGTCTGCAGCTCGAGCGGGAGCTCGCCGACCTCGTCGAGAAAGAGCGTGCCGCCGTCGGCGGTGACGAAGGCGCCGTCGCGCGGGGCGGTGGCGCCGGTGAAGGCTCCGCGCTGATGGCCGTAGAGCTCGCTCTCGATCAGGTTGGCCGGCAGGCCGCCGCAGTCGACGACGACGAACGGTCGATCGCGGCGCGGGCTGGCCTCGTGGATCGCCCGCGCGGCGACCTCCTTGCCGGTGCCCGACTCGCCGGTGACGAGGACGGTGGCGTCGCTGCCGGCGACGCGGCCGAGGACCTCGAACACGCGGCGCAAGGCCGGGCTGCGGCCGAGCAACGGGCCGAAGCCGTCGGCGGCGGGCAGCGGGACCTCGACGGTGCTGCGCAGTGGTTGAAGGCGCAGCTCGGTGCCGCCGATCCGCACGCGGGTGTCGCGGTCGACGACGACGTCGCCGACGCGGACGTCGCCGATGAAGGTGCCGTTGCGCGAGTCGAGGTCGTGGAGCGCCCAGCCGTGGGCGACGAGGGTGATCTCGAGGTGCTGACGCGAGACGGTCGGATCGCCGAGCACGAGGTCGCAGCTGTCGTGGGTGCCGATGACGACGCGATCGCCGGTGAACTCGCGCGCGAGCTTGCGGTCGGGGCCGGCGAGGACGGTGATCCGCAGCGGGTTGCGGAGGAGGCTGACGCCGCCGCGAGGGTCGCGGATCTGCTGCGTGTGCGGTGTGGACGGTTCCATGTCTGCCAGTCGGTGAGAGGCGGTCGTTGAGGATGCGCGGGTCACCAGTCGGTGACGTGGGTGTCGGCGCCGCGGGTGATGGTGATCGCGCGGGTGCGTCGCTGGCCGAGGTCGGGGTTCTGCAGCTCGAGGGTGTGCTTGCCGGGCGCGAGCTCGACGGTCAGCGGGGTGCGTCCGAGCGTGCGACCGTCGACGCTGGCCTCGGCCCACGGGACGAGGTTGACGAGCAGGCGCCCGTGCGCGGCGCGGGCGGGCGTCGGCCTGGTGCGCGGCGGGGCGACGGTCGGCGAGGTCGGCGGAGCGGGGAGTGGCTTGGGCGGGGTGACGGCGAGCGGCGCGGGCGGTGCGGGTTCGGGCGCGACGGGGACGACCGCGGGCTCGGGCTCGGGCGCGAAGATCGTCGGCGCGAGCGCGGGGGCGTCTGCGGTCGGCACGGCGAGCCAGACGACGCCGGCGAGCACCCCCAGCAACGCGGCGGCGGCGGCCAGCGCGGGGGCGCGGCGGCGTGGTCGCGGGGCCGGGAGTGCGGCGGTCTGCGGCGGGCGCACGCGCTGGTCGAGCGCCGCGCCGAGGTTGCGCGCGAGGTGGTCGCGGCGGTGCAGCAGGTCGCGCACGCAGGCGGCTAGCTCCGCGGGCTCGTGCGAGATCCGCCGACTCGCGCGCCACTGCTCGAGCGCGGCGGCCAGGCTCGAGATGTCGGGGAAGCGATCGTGCGGCGCCGGTGATGCGGCACGCGCGGCGATCGTGCGCGGCTCGTCGGTGTCTGGCGTGTCGGCGAGCAGCTCGCCGAGGACGACGCCGAGCGCGTAGACATCGGCGCGGGCGTCGACGGGCCGGCCGGCGAGCTGCTCGGGGGCGGCGTAGCCGGGGGTGCCGAAGCCGGGGCCGACGTCGCGGGCGGCGGTGGTGAGCGCGGCGATGCCGAAGTCGGTGAGCTTCACGACGCCGTCGCGCGAGACGAGGATGTTGGCGGGCGTGACGTCGCGGTGCACGAGGCCGAGCGGCGCGTCGTCGCCGTCGCGCGCGGCGTGGGCGTGGGCGAGGGCGGCGGCCACCGACTCGACGACGAACAGCGCGGCGGCGATCCCGAGGTGGGTGTCGCGCTGCTCGAGGTCGCGTGCGAGCTCGGCGAGCGAGACGCCGTCGACGTGCTCCATCACGAGGTAGGGCGCGTCGTCGTCGACGCCGACGTCGAGCACCTGGACGATGTTGCCGTGGGCGAGGCGCTGCACGACCTCGGCCTCGGCGAGCAAGAGCGGCGCGACATCGGGGCGGCGCGCGAGCTCGCGGCGGACCTGCTTGACGACGAGGCGCTTGCGAAAGCCCCTGGCACCCTCTACGTGGGCCAGATACACTTCGCCGAGCCCGCCGCTCCCGAGCCGTTCGCCGATGACGTATCGGCCCAGACGCCTGGCCCCGCTCACCGCCCCATGATACGGCACCGCGACAGCTTCTCGGCACGGCTCGTCGGCGCAGTCGTGGCGGTGGGGTCGGCGCTGGCGATCACGCGGCCCGCGGATGCGGCCCCCGCGGTAGCGAGCGAGGTGACGGTGTGGCCGCGTGGCCCGGGCACGGCGATCGCGGGCGGCGACGAGGCGGTGCGGGCCGCGGGGTCGCGGGCGCGCGGGTTCGCGTCGCTGCGGGCGCGGCTCGAGGCCGAGGACGCGGCGGCGCAGGCGAGGCTGCGCGCGGCCTTGCAGGCGGTCGAGCAGGGGCTGGAGGCGGTGCGGGCGGCCTATCTGGCGCAGAGGCCGGACGACATGTTGGTCGCGCTGGCGCGCGCGGAGGCCGAGGCGGTGGCGGCGTTGCCCCCGGGGCCGCTGTGCGCGGCGACCCTGTGGGAGCTCGAGTTCCAGCTGGGCCTGGCGTACGGGGCGCGCAAGGGCCCAGGCGACGCGGAGCGGGCTTCGGCGCGGTTCGCCCTGGCCTGGGCCCTCGACGGCGAGCGGAGGCCGCTGGGCGCCCTGTACGGGCCCGACGTCGGGCTCGCGTTCGCGCAGGCGGTCGACGCCGCGGCCCGCCGGCCGTCGCGGCCGGTGACGGTCGAGGTGACGCCGGACGACGCCCGGGTGGCGGTCGACTGTCGCCCGCTGGCGGCCGATTCGGGGCTGCGGCCGGGGCTCCACGCGGTCCGCGTCGACGCGCCGGGGCACGGGGTGTTCGCGCAGGTGGTCGAGGGCGCGGAAGTGATTCGGGCGGCGCCCGGGCCCGACGCGGCGGCCGAGCTGGGACCGTGGTGGTTCGCGGGGACGCTGACGCCGATGTCCGCGAGCGCCCGAGACGCGGTGCAGCGGTTCGCGGGCACGCGCGAGGTCGTGTGGGTCGAGGAGGCCGACGCGCAGTTCGTGGCCAGGCTGGTGGTCGACGGCCAGCCGCGTCGGGTCGCCCGCGCCGAGTCGGCGGCCGCGGCGGTGCGGCAGGTGCTGGCGCCCATCGAGCCCTCGGCGCCGCGCGTCGAGGCCATGCCGCGCAAGCGGACCGGGCTGTGGGTCGGCCTGGCCAGCGCGGCGCTCGGCAGCGTCGCGCTCGGGCTGGGCCTCGGGCTGGGCCTGCGCGAGCCGCCGGAGGCGCGGCTGCAGCTGGTGGTCCGCTAGTCGGTCGGCGTCATGAGGATGAAGCTCGCGCCCATCGGCCTGCTCCTCGCGCTCGCGGGCTGCCCGGTCGAGGTCGAGGACGAGGTCGTCGACCTCGCGCTCGCCGGCGACGCGTCGTGCACCGAGTCGCGGCTGTCCGGCCTGGCGAGCGTGTCGGTCGAGGTCTACGGGGTCGACGACGGGGCGCTGTGCACCCTGGCCCGCCGCTGCGTGACGCTCGACGCGGTGACGACGGTCGCGGCGCTCGAGGCGGCCCTGCGCGCGGCGATGCAGCCGCTGGTCGACACCGCGCTCGACGACACGCGCCAGATCGCGGTGTTCGGCCACGATCGCCTCGGCTGCGGCGAGGCCGACCGCGGGCTGTGCGGCTTCGCCGACCTCGCCGACGTCGAGGCGGCGTTGCTGACGGTGCCGCTGCGCTGCGGACCCGCGATCTGCCCCGACGAGGTCCCGCCGTTCTGCCCGTGAGCCGCGGCCCTCGACTCGAGTCAAGGGGACGCCGCGCCGACGCGAAGACGCGTGTGATCTCAAGCGCGAGCGACCGGCACGCGGCGTGCTCTCCATGCCGGCGCATGACCATGATCCGCGAACTCACCGCCGCGCTGACGATCGCCTGCGTGCTCGTCGGCTGCGGCAAGGACGAGCCCGCCGACACCGACGCGAGCACCGGCGAGGCGACCACCGACGACGCGACCGCCGGATCGTCGACCGGGACCACCGCCGAGCCGACGACCACGTCCGGGGCCGAAACGGGGCCGACCTATTATCAAGACATCGCGCCGCTGCTGAACGAGCGCTGCGTCGGCTGTCACGTGAGCGGCGGCGCGGCCCCGTTCGCGCTGGCGAGCTACGAAGAGGCGTCGTCGTTCGCGCCGGTGATGCTGGCGTCGGTCGAGGCGGGGACGATGCCGCCGTGGCCGCCGGGCGGGACGACCCCGCCGCTGCAGCACGATCGCAGCCTGCCCGCGGCCGAGCGCGAATTGCTGGCCGCGTGGGTCGAGGCGGGCGCGCCGGAGGGCGACGTGAGCGACCCGGCGCCGCTGCGCGAGCCGGAGACGATGATGCTGCCGTCGGTCGATCTGGCGACCGACATCGGCCACGACTACGTGCCGGACGATTCGCTGTCCGACGACTATCACTGCTTCGTGATCGACCTCGGGACCGCGGAGGATCGGGTGGCGCTCGGCTATCAATACACGCCGGGCAACCGCAAGACGGTCCACCACGTGCTGAGCACGCTGTTCACGCCCGACAGCCTGGCGGCGATCCAGGCGGTCGACGACGAGACGCCGGAGCCGGGGTGGTCGTGCTTCGGCGGCTACAGCAACATCCCGGGGGCGACGGCCGCGGGGGCGCTCGGCGGCTGGGTGCCGGGCGTGACGGCGTCGAACTTCCCGGCGGGCACCGGCGTGGACGTGCCGGCGGGCGCGCTGCTGGTGGTGCAGATCCACTACAACCTCGGCGGCGGCACCGACCCCGATCGCACGCGCCTCGACATCGCGTTCGCGCCGAAGGAAGACGAGGCGGGCATCGAGCGGCTGAAGACGAACCCGTTCCCGTGGCCGGCGTTCACGCTGCCGCCGGACGAGAAGGACATCGTCGTCGAGCAGGTGATGAGCGCGCGCGTGACCGCCAAGAACTACCCCGACGGCGACGCCTTCATCGTCGGCGTGGCCGGGCACATGCACCTGCTCGGCACCGCGTTCTCGCTGTCGCTGGTGCAGGGCGGCGGCGAGCAGACGATCCTCGAAATCCCGCGCTGGGACTTCCACTGGCAGGGCAGCTACGCGCTGGTCGAGCCGATCCGCGTGGCCGTCGGCGAGGAGGTCAAGATCCGCTGCGTCTACGACAACACCGCCGAGCACCGCGCGGCCCAGGGCCTGGGCCCGCCGGTCGAGGTGAAGTGGGGCGAAGGCACGCAGGACGAGATGTGCCTCGGCTACCTGCAGATGATCGACAACCTGCCGTGAGGCCGTCATGTGGCAGCCGTGCAGGTCCTTTGGTAAGGTGTCGCCGGTGAGGCCGGTGCTCACGCGCACGCGAGCGATGTCGACGATCGTCGGCGCAGCCGCGATCGCGTGGGCGACGGCCTGCGATCCCGATCCGGCGGAGCCGGAGGACGAGCCGGTGGCGCAGGTGACCCTGGCGGCGCTCGACGCCAACTCGGCGACGCTGAGCCTCTACGACGGGCTGCTCGGGCCGGTGAACCTCGCCGGCGTGTCGCAGGCTCTGGCGCCGCAGAAGATCATCGAGCAGGTCGAGGGCGGGCTCGACACGTCGCTCGCCGATCCGACGTGTTTGACGCTGAAGTCGGATCGCACGAGCTTCCTCGACCTGCAGTTCGACCGCTGCCGCTTCAAGGGCGTGCTGCTCGACGGCGGCCTGCGCGTCGAGCTGACGACCGAGGCCGGCACCTGCGACGGGGTCGAGTGCGTGGCGGCGACGGTCTACACCACGCGGCTCGACGCGCTGACGATCGGCAAGTCGCTGGTGAGCGCGGCGACGTCGGTGCTGCGGATCCCGACCACGCCCGGCGAGCCGCGCAGCTACACCGCCGAGGTCGAGCTCACCGACAAGCTGGACCGCGAGCTCCACCTGCGCCACGAGCTGACGTTCACGCGCAAGGACGGCTGCGTCGACGCCGAGCTCGGGGCCGAGTTCATGGTCGACGAGCTGGCGATCAGCGTCGCCGCGACGGCGGTCGAGATCTGCGGCAACAAGTGCCCGCGCGCCGGCGAGGTGCAGATCGCGTGGGGCAACGGGCAGGCGCTGGCGTGGGAGTACACCGGCGACGCCGAGGTGATCGTCCGCGGCCCGCGGGGGCGCGAGTTCGTGCTGCCGCTCGAGTGTTGAGATGAGACGTCGTCGCATCGCACTGAATTGCATGGTCGCCGCGCTGGCGCTGGGCGGGTGCGCCCGCGAGCCGCGGCGGCAACAGGCGGTCGAGCCGGCGCGGCCGGGCGAGGCGCCGCCGATCGCTGCGACGAGCCGGCCGTACGCGCCGCTCCGGCCGCTGGCGCCGGCGGCCGACCTCGAGCTGCTGGGGTCGGACGATCACCTGGTCCGGATCGCGCTGGTGCTGGCCGGGCGGCGGCCGACGGCCGAGGAGATCGCGGCGGTGCGCCGCGATCCGGGGTCGCTGGGATCGATCGTCGATCGCTACCTCGACGCGCCGACGTTCGGCGCGGTGGTCCGCGACATGTGGCACGAGGTGCTGCTGCTGCGGGTCGAGGGCCGCTTCGTGCTGCCGCGGCTGGGGCCGCTCGCGGGCGCGGGCACCGACGCCGACTGGGTGCGCGAGGTGTCGGAGGAGCCGCTGCGGCTGATCGAGCACGTGGTGACGCACGACCGGCCGTTCACCGAGATCGTGACCGCGGAGTACGCGATCGCCAGCGACCTCGGGCTGCGGGTGTGGGGCGGGCGCGAGCTGCCGGCCGACGGCGACGCGCCGGCCGAGGGGTGGAAGAAGGTCGCGTGGGACTCGGAGCAGCCGATGGCGGGGATCCTGTCGAGCGGGGCGCTGTGGCTGCGCCACCCGTCGAACGGCACCAACCTCCACCGCGGTCAGGCGCACGTGATCGCCGACGCCCTGCTGTGCAGCGGGTTCCTCGAGCGCGACGTGCCGCTGTTCAACGACATCGACCTGTCCGATGAGACAGCCGTGAACAACGCGCTGGTCGAGGACCCGGGGTGCGTGAGCTGCCACCAGACGCTCGACCCGCTGGCGAGCCACATGTTCGGGTTCGTGCGCGTGACGCCGGGGGCCGTCAAGCGCTCGTACGCGCGCGGCGAGGGCGGCGAGTGCGTCAAGGAGGAGCGCGGGCTGTGCTACCCGCTGAGCGAGTACCGGCCGCAGCAAGCCAAACAGTGGCGCAAGAAGACCGGGCGGCCGCCCGGCTACTTCGGGCTGCCGAGCGAGGACCTGCGCTCGCTGGCGCAGCAGATCGCCGGCGACCCGCGGTTCTCGATGTGCGCGGCCCGGCGGTTCTACGGCTACTTCATGCAGGTCGGCTGGAACGAGGTGCCCGACGCGACGGCGGTGTCGCTGCAGGACGCGCTGATCGCCGGCGACATGCAGGTGAAGCCGCTGGTCAAGGCGATCGTGATGTCGGACGACTTCCGGGCCGCACGCGCGCGCGCGGGCTCGCCGGCCGAGGGGATCGCCGGGCGCAAGACGACGCGGCCGGAGCAGCTGGCGCGCCTGGTCGCCGATCTGACCGGGTTCGAGTGGAAGGCCCACCCGGGCAAGGTCGACAAGATCGGCGAGGTCGCGCTGATGAACTCGGACCAGTTCGGCTACCGGGCGATGGCCGGCGGGGTCGAGGGGTTCCAGATCACCGAGCCGAGCCACGCCTATGGGCCGACGCGCACGCTGGTGCTGCAGACGCTGGCGGCCGAGGCGGCGGCCCACGCGGTCGAGCGCGAGTTCGCGACGGCGCGGGCGAAGCGGCGGCTGTTCACGGAGGTCGACGACGGCGAGGCATCGGAGCCGGCGGTGCGGGCCCAGATCGTGCGGCTGCACGAGCGGGTGCTGGCCGAGCCGGTGGCCGAGAGCGGGCCCGAGGTCGACGCGACCTACGCGCTGTTCAAGGCGGCGAGCGACGGGCGGCGCGGGTGGACGCTCGTGCTGGCGGCGCTGCTGCAAGACCCGCGGGTGGCGTTCCACTGAGGTGATCGCATGAGCACGTCGCGTCGCCACTTCCTCGTCAGCACGGCCGCCGGGCTCGGCGCGCTGGCTGTCCCAAAGGCCAGCTTCGCGGCGCCGGCGGAGCAGCGGTTCTTGCTGGTGGTGTTCGCCCGCGGGGCCTGGGACGTGACCTACTGCCTCGACCCGAAGGCGCCGCCAGGCTGCGACGTGCCGGCCGGCGAGGTGACGACGTACCCGGCCGGGCTGCGGGTGCTGACCAGCAGCGAGCGGCCGAGCATCCGCGCGTTCTTCGACGCCCACGCGAGCCGGGCGGCGATCGTCAACGGCATCTGGATCGGCTCGGTCGCCCACGTACCGGCGCGGGTCCGGATCCTCACCGGCACGCGCAGCGAGCGGAACCCCGACGTGGCGGCGATCTTCGCCGCCGAGGCGGCCGGGAAGCAGCCGGCGCTGGCCTTGCCGTACGTCGACCTCGGCGGCGGAGCGTACGCGGGGCCGCTGGCGAGCTTCATGGGCCGGGTCGGCAACACGAATCAATTGGTGACGCTGCTGAACCGGGCCAAGGCGTTCCGCGGGGCGCCGAAGGGCAAGGCGCAGCCGGGGTTCGAGTTCACCGGCGAGGAGCAGGCGGCGCTGGCGAAGTTCGTGGCCGGGCGCGCCGACGCGGCCAGGGCCGGCAAGACGGGGCCCGAGGCGCAGGTGCTGGAGGGCTTCCGGACCAGCCTCGATCGCGCGGAGGCGCTGCGCCGCGATCCGCAGCTGCGGGCGATGGCGGTCGGCACGGCCACGTCGCTGGCGCAGCAGGGCGAGCTGGCGGTGGCGATGTTCCGCGGCGGCGTGGCGGCGGCGGCGTTCCTCGACTCGCGGCTCGACTGGGACACGCACGACGCGATCGCCGATCAGGGGACCGCGCACGAGCAATTGTTCGCCGAGCTGGGGACGATCGCGCGCAAGCTCGACGAGGCCGGGCTGCTGGCGCGCACGACCGTGGCGGTGCTGTCGGAGTTCACGCGCACGCCGAAGCTGAACAGCCAGCCGGAGCCGGGCAAGGACCACTGGCCGCTGACCAGCGCGCTGGTGTTCGGCGGCGGAGTGAGGCCCGGGGTCTACGGTGCGACCGACGAGAAGCTGGGGGCGATGCGCGTGCGCATGGACGACGGCAAGCCGTCCGACGGCGGGCGCCTGCTGCAATTCGACAACTTCGCCGCCGGGCTGCTCGAGCACCTCGCGGTGTCTTCCAGGCGCTGGATCGCCAACGCGGAGCCGTTTCGTGGGCCGTTTGCGTGAGCTCGGGGTGCTGGTGATCGGGCTGCTCGCGTGCGACTCGGTCGCGCGCGAGGCGGAGCCGGCGGCCGTGTCGGCGGTGCTGCTGGCGCCGGCGACCGCGGAGGAGAAGGCGGCGCGCAAGCAGGCGCGGGCCGACAAGCAGAACAAGAAGGCGGGGAAGATCGCCCGCGAGGCGCCGGCCAAGAAGGCGGGGAAGCAGGCGAAAGCCGGGAAGCAGGCGAAGACGGCGAAGGAGGTCGACGCGCGGGCGAACGCGAAGACGATGCCGTCCTCGCCGTCACCGGCGGCGCCCGGCGGACCGCCGCTGCCGCCGTGCCCGCCCGAGAACGTGCTGACGTGGCGCAGCTTCGGCGCGGGCTTCCTGCTGACGTGGTGCACGGGCTGCCACAGCAGCTCGCTGGCCGAGGAGGCGCGGCAAGGCGCGCCGCTGGCGGTCGATTTCGACACGTACGCGCGCTACAAGCCGTTCGAGCGGCTGGTCTACGAGCGCGCGGTGACCGAGGCGCACGCGGTGGCGATCGATCCGCAGGCGGCGGCGTCGCCGATGCCGCCGGCGGGGTTGGTGCCCGAGGCGGATCGCCAGCGGCTGGCGCAGTGGATCGCGTGCGGGTCGCCGCCGGCGCCGAATTGAGCGGCGCGCCGTCGCGGCGCGGCCGGTGACGAATGGGTGTGGCGAATCGATGCGGCGCGAATTGCGGCGCGCGCTCGAACCTGCGAGCTCGGACCGGCGCGCATCGCCGCCGTACGAGGCCGCGCCGTCATGGTCGACACATGGCACCTGTTCGGCGGCCAGCCCTGGCCGTCGAACAGGTGCTCATGACATGTCCCAGAGGACAGCTACGTTCGGAGCCGACGACGGCGAGTCGGCCGCTCACGGCTGCAGCCGTGCCAGGGTCCGGGGAAGGAGCGGCCGCCATGGGGCGGGTCAGAACTCGACCAGCTCGCCGCCCTTCATCACCGCGGCGACCCCGTCGATCACGGCGTGGATGTCCGTCAGCGGGTCGCCCTCGATGGCGATGATGTCGGCGTAATAGCCCACCTCGACGTTTCCGATCTCGTCCCCGGCGCCGATGCTCTCCGCCCCGTGGATCGTCGCGGCGCGGATCGCCTCGAGCGGGGTCATGCCCGCCTCGACGAGCCAGTGGAGCTCGCGCGTGTTCTGTCCGAACCCGGTGAACACGGCGTCCGGGCCCATGGCGATCTTCACACCGGCGTCGTGCGCCGCGCTGACGGTCACGACATTGAGCTGCGTGAACGCCTCGAGCTACGGCACCAATTCGGGCGGGTACCCGAACAGCTCGAGGTTCTGGCCGTAGTACTCGTTGTGCGCGATCGTCGGCACGTAGACGACGTCCTTGTCGATCATGTCGAAGAAGTCCGTCTCCTCCAGGCCCTCCGGGTGCTCGATCGAGTCGGCGCCGGCGAGGATGTTCGTTTCTCACGGTCACCACGGCGTACTCGAGGTTGCCGGCGCCCTTGTCGATCGTGGTGGTGACGCCCTTCTTGAGCGTCGCCAGGGCGGCCTTGCGGGCCTCTTCCACCAGCACCAGCGGGGCGTTCTGGTGCAGCCAATTCCGCCGTTCCCAGGCGGTCGTGTTCGGCTCCTGGTCCGTCTGATAGGCGAAGTGCGTGTGCGCGTCGACGAGCCCAGGAAGGCCGGTGTAGGCCGTCCAGTCGATGATCTGCGCGCCGCACGGGATCTCGTCCTCGTCGGTGGTGACCTGGCTGATCCGGTCGCCGTGAACGACCACGATCGCGTTCTCAAGGACGGTGCCGTCCTTGGGATTGACCAGCCTGCCGAGCTTGATCGCCCTGTCATCGCTCACGCACGGCTCCTCGTCCGTGGTCGCCGTCTCGGTCGCGCCGTCGGTGGTGCTGCTCGTACCCGTGGTCGTGTCGAGGCCCTCGGTGGTGGTGCCGGTGGTGGTGCCGGTGGTCGGGTCGGTGGTGGTGCCGGTGGTCGGGTCCGGGGTCGTCGTCGTCGTGTCGTCGGCCGGCGGCAACTCGGGGGCCGGCGGTTGCCGCCCGATCACGCGAGCCTCGGGCTGCTCGCGGATCTGGTGACTCACGCGGAAGTCCACCACATCCTCGTCGTCGGAGCTTTGAGCGCGTGGTTCTTCAACAACACCCGAATCGTCTCTCGGCCGACCTCGTCGACACCCTGGCGCAACCGGCCGACGCGTCGGAGCCGGTCGTCGCGCTCGATGAACGGCCGGTCGTACTTCGAGACCCCGCTCGTCCTGGCCGACCAGCCTCACCTGGCCGCATGGCCCGCCAGGATTATGAATACGTGCGGCGCGGAACCGCAAATATCTTCTGCATCGTCGAGCCCAAGGCGGGGCGCCACCTGACCTATGCGACGCCGAACCGCACGGCGAAGCAGTTCGCTCGGGCTCTCCGCAGAATAGCTCAACGATATCGTTCGGCGCGGACGATTCACCTCGTCATGGACAATCTCAACACGCACCGCGACCGCCCCGAGCCCGAGCTGCGCCTTGCGGACCCATCGTCTGCGCTTTCCCGATGACATCGGCCCCTTCGTGCACCGCCGCGGTGTAGACATTCAGACGCGCGCGCGCGCTCGGCCTCCGGTCCCGTCATTTGCCCCGGGCGAACCGCCGTCTCCGTCGCGGCTCGCGCCGGCGGTCCCCCGGCCCGCTCGATGAGCCGCCCGAGCACGGCCGTGACGGCGACGAGCGCCGCGAGCGCGAGCACGACCGGGTCCACGCGGCGCGGTGGACCCGCGCGAGCCCGAGCGCATGCGCGAGCGGCGTGTGCAGGACGGCGAGCTGAAGGGCACCGGAGCTGCCGTGCGCAGGCTAGCGCGCTCTACGGTGACATGTCTCGAAAGACATGTTCTCGATCGGCGGCGCGGCGTGGAGTCGCAAGCTCCGTCCCGTCGGGCCGGAGCGTCTGGCTCACTGGAGCGGAACGGCGCTGACCGTGTCGGCGCGGCGCGCGAACGCGTCGATGCCGAGGAACCCACCGACCGCCGGGGTCGGTGGTCGAGGCTGCGTTGACGCCGCGGTGCTTCAAGGTGGAAGCGAGGGCGACGACAAGCGTCCCAAACACCGCCGCGGACCCGGGCGAACCCGACAGTCGACCAGCAGAGGCGCGAGTCGCTTGCGTTGCCCGCTTTTGAGCGCTCCCTATACTTGTATGTTCGTGCGATGTACGAGCGAGGAGGGAGCGGCGGCGGTTTCGGCGTTGCCGGCAGTCATTCTTTCGGTCCTCGCACTCTCGATCCTGCTGCAGGTTGCGGCGGCGGTGTTGGCGTTGCGACTCATCCGCAGGACGACCGCCGCCGGCCACGCGTGGCTCCTCCTCGCCTTCGCCATGCTCCTCATGGCGAGTCGGCGCGTCGTGACCATCCTCGGGCTCTATTTCCCGGCCCTCGAGCAAACTTTCCGCGGCGTGATCGCCGAGACGATCGGGCTGGCCGTCGCCGGGCTCGTGTTCGCGGGCGTGCTCCAGATGCCCCGGGTGTTCGACGCGCTGGCGGCGGCACGGAACGCGTCCGAGGCCGGCCGCCGCCGCGCGGCCTTCCTCGTCGAGGCCAGCGCGGCGCTGGTGGCGGCACCTCAGGAGGCTGCGGTCCGCGTCGCTCTCCTCGCCAAGCTCCCGGTGCCGGCGTTCGCCGACGCCGTCCTTGTCGATGTCTTCGACGATCGCGGGGTGGTGCGGCGGATCGCGGCCGCTGCCGCGCCCGGGGTCGCCGAATTCCTGTGCCGGCACCACCCTCCAAACGTCGACGCACCGGGAGAGCTCGGAGCCGTCCTGCGCGGCGGGGAACCCGTGCTCGCCGAGGAAGCCCCGGCCGACGCGTTGACGCGGATCGCGCCAGGTGCTGTCTCGCCGGAGCTGTCCATCCGCTCGTACGTCATCGTGCCTCTTGCGGCCCGGGATCGCCGGTTCGGCGCGCTCATCCTCGTATCCCTGCGGGAGCGCCACTATTCGCACGAAGATCAGGCCCTCGCCGCGGACCTCGCTCGGGTCGCCGCGCTCACCCTCGACAACGCCCGGCTCTACAGCGAGGCCCAGGAGGCGATCCATGTCCGCGATCGCTTCCTGTCGATCGCCTCCCACGAGCTCCGAACGCCCCTCACCCCCCTCGTGCTGCAGCTCCAGAGCATCTTGAGAAGGGGCGCGGGCAACTTCGCCGGGGACGCCCTGCAGCAGAAGCTCGAGTGCATCGAGCGCCAGGTCCACCGGCTCACCCGCCTCACGGTCGAGCTCCTCGACGTCACCCGTATCACCACGAAACGGATCGAGCTGCGCTGGGAGGAAGTCGACCTCGCCCGGGTCGTGCGCGACGTGGTCCACAGCTTTCACCGGTCCTTGTCGGATGCGGGCTGCACCGTCACCATGCAAGTTCCCGCTTCGCTGCTCGGGCGGTGGGATCGCATGCGCGTCGAGCAGGTGCTCGACAACCTCCTGTCGAACGCGATCAAATACGGGGCGGGAAAACCCATCGACATCGTCCTCGGTATCGACGCGGAGCGGGCCATGGTCTCCGTACGTGATCACGGCATCGGGATCGCGCCGCTCGATCAGAGCCGGATCTTCGACCGCTTCGAGCGGGCGGTCTCCGACCACCACTACGGGGGGCTGGGCCTCGGGCTATGGATCGTGCGCCAGATCCTCGATGCGCTGCATGGCTCCATCCGCGTGGAGAGCTCACCTGGTCGGGGTTCGACATTCATCGTCGAGCTCCCGCGCCGCGTTCAGGAATGAGAGTCGCTCGCTATCCCCGGATGAGTCGGCCGGGGCCGAGCATTGCGGCGTAGCAATCGTGGGTCTGCCGCGGGACATGGGTCCCTCCTGCGGCCCCGTAGACGACGATCACGTCTCCGCGCCCAGCCCGCTCGGCGATCCACGTACGCTGCAGCGGGGCTTGCGCTCGAAAGCAGGCCCCACCTGGGGCCGTAAGGCCAATCGATCGCCCCGTGCGCGTAGGCTTGCAAATCGGTCGCCCACCGAACGTGGTACCGGAGTACAAGTGACAGCAGGTTCGGCGACGCGGCAACGGGGCAGCACAGGGCGGGGTCGATGCCACGACCGCAGTTGGCGCAGCCGTGACGCTCGCGCTTAAGCGGTTCGAAGGGGGAATTTCGTCGAAGTGTCGAGTACGAGAACGCTTGGAGGTCCACGGAGCAGGGTCGCAGGGTCAGCGGTTCGAAGGGGAATTTCGTCGAAGTGTCGAGTACGAGAACGCTTGGAGGTCCACGGAGCAGGGTCAGTTCGTGAACCACGATGCTCGACCTCGAACAGCTCTACAGAGCTCTCGGTCGGCAGGTATCGTGAAGCTCTACAGAGCTCTCGGTCGGCAGGTATCGTGAACCTGGGCCCGGCGGGCACGCCGAGACGGACTCCTCGTCGGGCAAACGACAAGGGGCACGCCGAGACGAACTCCTCGTCGGGCAAACGACAAGGGAGGCCGAGCGCGGCGCTGGAGGCCGGCGCGGTCAACCGGTGAACAGCAAGACCTGCCCCGGAGGAGCGGGCCGGGGCGGTCGCGGTGGGGCTCGCGCACCGTGGAGGACACGGACGATGTCGTCGGGGTCGCGGGTCTGTCCGACGGGCTCATGATCGATTGTCCTCACGTCGAGAGCATAGCCATCGCCCGACTCGAGAAGCTCGAAGCCGGTTGCCTTCGGAATGTATGTCGCGGTGTCGAGCCGAGGGTAGTCCACGACGAGGTGCCTCAGGAGCTCGACGTACTCCTCTCCCCCTAGCCCGGATTTCTCACCAAGAAAAGGAATTCCAGCGGCGAGGAACAGGAGTGGCGCGACGACTCGGGGACCTCGAAATCGCCGCACCGATGGAGCGCGCTCGTCGAGCTCTGGTCTGCGCGGCCCCTCACTGCAGCGCCCCGGTGACCCGGAGGACGTCGCGGTGCTCGACGCGCGGCTGGACGCCCCCGGTGCGGGAGCGTCGGCCCGCGGCGGGCTCACGGGCATTTCGGCGCGAGGAAGCGGCCCTCGACCCCGTCCTCGGTGTCGACGATCGCGCCGGCGATGCAAGTTTCGCTGACCGCGTAGATCGTCAAGGTCCCCCCGGGCACAAATCCGCCGTAGCCGCCGTTCGCGCATTCCCGGTCCCACACGGCGGAGACGCCTTCCATCGTGATGTCTTCGCCGTCGACGTACTGTCCGGGGACGATCGGCCCCGGGAATTCGGCGTTGACGAGGAAGCCGCTGTTGCAGCTGGTCCCGAAGCTGTCGGCCGAGACGTCTCCGCACAGGAATTCCTCGGCGTCGGTCAGCCGAATCGACATCGGCCCGGTCCAGCGGGCACTCTCGACCATGGCGGGCGCCTCCGGCGGGAACTCGAGGCCCTGACAATTTTCCTCGACCGGATCGGGCCCGCCGGTGGTCGTCGTGGTGTCGTCTTCCGTCGAGGTGCCGGGTGAGCTGTCCGTCTCGGTCGGGTCGCCCGCAGTAGTCGTCCCGGGCTCCTCCGTGGTGCTCGTCCCGGGGCCCTCCGTGGTGCTCGTCCCGGGGCCCTCCGTGGTGCTCGTCCCGGGGCCCTCCGTGGTTGTCGGGTCGTCGCTCGTGCCCGTCGAGGTGCTCGTCGCGCCGCCGGTGTCCGAGCCGGTCTCGTCGGTCGTCGCGGTCTCGCCGGTGGAGCCGGGCGTGCAGCCGGCGGCGAGGGTGAACGTCAGGATCCAAGGTGTAAGAGAGATGAATTCGTATCGCATGGTGACTCGCGTCCGTGGCAGGGTGCCCGGGTCGCGGCGCGTTTGTCAGGGGGTCCGAGAAAAATTCGACGCCCGTCGACCTTGCAGGGCGCGCGCACGTGGAGCGCCAGCGCGCTCGTAAGTGGGTCACGCAGCGCGTACGGGCCATCGCCTTGTGCCGACGCCCCGTGCTGCAGAGCGACAGCAGCGGCGCCGGTAGCCATGCCTCGACCGCGGTCAGAATCGGCAGGACGAGCACCAGCGCCGCGATGCTCCCTTCGCCAGCTCGCGCGATCTGGCGAGGGCCTGCCCGATCCTCGCGCGGAGGATCCCGAGCGGTGCGGCGAGCGGCGCCGTGGCCAACGAGCGGCTCGTGCTCTGGAGTGGAGCTCCACGTGGGGTCTTCGTCGCCGAGGCGGCGGTTGAAGAAGGGCGGGGGCGGCCACGATCGGGCTGTGGCCGCGGAGCAGAGGCTCTATCGGGGGCCGGGGCAGGCTGGGCCGGGGTCCTACGTGTGCGGGCCGTGGCGCCTCGGGCCGTGCTTTGCGGGGTGCGGGGGTGCAGCTCCTCGACGCGACCGTCTTCGTGGATCAGCACCTCGGCGTGCAGGAAGCCGTGGGCGAAGCGGCCCTGGACTGTCACGGTCTCGCCGACGGCGACGAGCTCGCCGCCCCCACCGGCGCGGCCGGTCTCGATCAGCGCCCGGCCGGTCGGGTCAGCCAGGACGAACTTGTTGCCGAAGAGCTCGGTGACCTGACCGTGCACTGCGGTCCGGGTCTCGTCCGCGAGGCTGCCGACCGCCACCGGCGGCACGAGCGCCTCCGTGTCTTGCGGCCGCAACGCGCGCAGGCCGAAGAACAGGCGCTTAAGCGGTTCGAAGGGGGAATTTCGTCGAAGTGTCGAGTACGAGAACGCTTGGAGGTCCACGGAGCAGGGTCGCAGGGTCAGCGGTTCGAAGGGGAATTTCGTCGAAGTGTCGAGTACGAGAACGCTTGGAGGTCCACGGAGCAGGGTCAGTTCGTGAACCACGATGCTCGACCTCGAACAGCTCTACAGAGCTCTCGGTCGGCAGGTATCGTGAAGCTCTACAGAGCTCTCGGTCGGCAGGTATCGTGAACCTGGGCCCGGCGGGCACGCCGAGACGGACTCCTCGTCGGGCAAACGACAAGGGGCACGCCGAGACGAACTCCTCGTCGGGCAAACGACAAGGGAGGCCGAGCGCGGCGCTGGAGGCCGGCGCGGTCAACCGGTGAACAGCAGGAGCGGCGCTGGAGGCCACGACAAGGGAGGCCGAGCGCGGCGCTGGAGGCCGGCGCGGTCAACCGGTGAACAGCAGGAGCGGCGCTGGAGGCCGGCGCGGTCAACCGGTGAACAGCAAGACCTGCCCCGGAGGAGCGGGCCGGGGCGGTCGCGGTGGGGCTCGCGCACCGTGGAGGACACGGACGATGTCGTCGGGGTCCGAGACCACCTCGAGGACGCGCATGCGGCCGCCGCACTTGCGGCACCGCGTGATGTCGATAGCGAAGACCCGGGCGAGGAGGTTGGCCCACCCGAGGCGGCGCGGCCTCGACGACGCTTCGACCCCTCGCCAGAGCCATCGTTCGCGGCGTCGGCGAGGTCGAGTGCAAGCTGCTGGTGCGAGGGGACGGGCTCGGCGAGGGCCTCGAGGTGAAGCTCGATCACCCGCATCGCGCGCCGACGGGGAGCGCCAGGCCGTGGTCGTACTACTCGCCCGCGAGCTCGCCATCTTCGGGCTCCGCATCCGAGAGTTTCATCTCAACCAGCCCAAGTGCTAGCTTGTCTTTCGACGTCATGTCCCCCGGGGTAATGTTAATGAATTTGCGTCGTTTTCGCACCGGAAGACGGCGCGCATGGGGTGTAAACGTGCCGTCTCTACTGCTTTCAGGCTGTCGTAGATGTCCCTTGGAGAGGGGTCACTCCCCCCTCGAATACTCGTTCGACACAAAAGGTGGCGATAGAAGACCCCCCAAGAAAGCACACTGTCTACGAAGTTTACCACGTTGTTCACAGCGACCACGCATCGCGGGGGATCAGGCACGTCCGAATCGAGCTGCTCTGCAGAAGCCACGGCCCCGGTTCCCCGGACTCAAGCTCAAGGACGAGGACCGAGAGCTGTTGCGACGAAAAGCTCGGGAGCGGCTCACGGAGCGGATCTGGAAGTGAAGCTGCCCCGCTCTGGTGGACATCCTCGATGAGTCGGGAGTAGAGAGGGTTGAAGGGCATGAGCAAGAAGAAGCGAAGAGCATTCACGCCGGAGCAGAAGTCGCGCGGATGGACGACGTCCTCGACACCCTGGCGCAACCGGCCGACGCGTCGGAGCCGGTCGTCGCGCTCGATGAACGGCCGGTCGTACTTCGAGATCCCGCTCGTCCTGGCCGACCAGCCTCACCTGGCCGCATGGCCTGCCAGGACTATGAATACGTGCGGCGCGGAACCGCAAATGTCTTCTGCATCGTCGAGCCCAAGGCAGGGCGCCACCTGACCTATGCGACGCCGAACCGCACGGCGAAGCAGTTCGCGCAGGCTCTCCGCAGAATAGCTCAACGATATCGTTCGGCGCGGACGATTCACCTCGTCATGGACAATCTCAACACGCACCGCGAGAACTCGTTGTGCACGACCTTCGGCGGTGATGCGGGGCGTGAGCTCTGGAGTCGCTTTACCGTCCACTACACTCCCAAGCACGGGAGTTGGCTCAACCCTGCTGAGAACGAGGCCAGCTTATGGTCACGTGAGTGCCTCGGGCGTCTCCGGATCGGCTCTCTCTCCGAACTGCGTCGTCGAACGTCCTTGTGGAACAAGGACGCCCACCGGCGCCGGCGCAAGGTGCGCTCGCCCCGTGGCGGCCGTCCAGTGGGCGGCCACCCGGCCGGTCTGCAGGCCAAGGACGTCACGACGAGGCGTGCAGGTTCGGTAGGCATCTCGCCCACTTGGTGAGCGGGTCGCGCGCGGCAGCGCCGGCCTGCAGGCGCGATCCATTATTCAACGAAGATCGAGCTGACTTTATCGTTCCAGTCTCCCATAGATTCTTCCGCCCTGCAGTAGCCCGTAGGGCCGGGGTACCAGCCCCCCTTACCATCAACGTCCCGAGCGAGGTGGGCCGTGTGTACGCCGGTCTCGTATGAAGACACCATGTCGTTCATGTGGTACTTGTGGTCGGTGAGATTTACCCAAACGCGGCGATCGCAGAAAGCCAGGTGCTTGCCTCCCGTTCTGCGACGTCGATGAGCCGAACACCTGTCCTGGCAAGGGCCAGGAGTGTGTCCCCTGGTATGACGACCCCGCCGACGCCGCCCCCTTCAACATCGACGTCGGCCTCTGCCAGCTCCCCACGCCCTGACCTTTCCACCAGGTCCTACCGGGCATCTCCATCCGCGAGCATGACCAGCTCAGGACCTCGTCGGCGAGGGATACCACTCGCGCGTCTCGCCGATCTGTCACGCAACCTCGTGGGCGTGGGGACTGGCGTCGCCGGTACTGCACAGTGCTGGACGCCGGCGTCGTGCAGTGCTGGTCGCGCGGCGGCCCAGCCGCGCGGATGGGACTACCTGGACACCGGCCGTGTAGCGATCGCGCTCGACGAACCGGCGTCGCAGCTCGTCATTTCCCGCGGGGGCGCGCTCGTGCGGGACGGCCTCCGTGAACACGCCCTGGAGAGTCATGACCGGATCGGCGTCGTCGTTCTTCCAAGCCACATTCAACGGGCCGCCCACGCGGGCCTCACATTCGCAGATGCTCAGGGTCCATCCCGGGGGAGGGAGCATCCAGCGTCGCCTCTTGGCTGGCTCGGTCATTGCCTCCCGCACGAGCCGACGCGGGGCGTTGCGCTCACGTGAAGTCGAGCACCGGGCGACCGCGCAGGCCGCCGGCCTCGAGCACGCGGTGGGCCTCGGCGGCCTCGGCCGCGGGGAACACCCGCGCGACGCGCAGCGTGAGCACGCCGTCCTCGGCTTGCTGGCGCAGGCGGTCGAGCTTGGCGGTGTCGGTGAGGCCGGTGGTCACGAAGATCGGGTGGGCCACGATGCCGCGCTCGGTCGGGCCGCTCCAGCCGCGCACCGTGGCGATCCCGCCGCCGTCCTTGATCGCCGGGAGGATGCGCTCGTGCAGCATCGCGGCGTCGATCACCGCGTCGACACCGTCCGCGGCGACCTCGCGGAGCTTGTGCGCGAGGTCGTCGCCACGCTCGAGGACGATGTCGGCGCCGAGCGACTGCACCAGCGCGTGGTCGGTGACGGAGGCGTCGACGATGACCCGCAGGTCGTCGGCCTTCGCCAGCTGGATCGCGTAGCCGCCGATGGCCCCGGCCGCGCCGGTGACCGCCAGGGTCTGGCCGGGGCGCAGGGCCAGAGCGTCGAGCGCGAGCCGCACGGTGAGCGCGTTCATCAGCAGCGTCGACGCGGCGGGCATGTCGGCGCCCGCGGGCACCGGCACGACCGAGGCCGCGGGCACGACGAGCTGCTCGGCGTACGCGCCCCCGTGCGGGCCGAGCGGCATGACCACGGCGACGACGCGATCGCCGACCTTGAGCCGCCCGTCACCCTCCGGCCCGACCGCGTCGATCACTCCGGCCGCGTCCATGCCCGGCGTGTAGGGGAACGGCGGCAGCTTCGGCACCAGCCGTGCGATCTCCCCCGAGCGCAGCAGCAGGTCGGTCGGGTTGACCGTGGCCGCGTGTACGCGGATCCGGACCTCGCCCTTGCCGGGCTGCGGCTGCGGCCGCTCCACCAGCTTCAAAACCTCGGGACCCCCGAACGCCTCGATCACGACTGTTCGCATGCGAAGGGTCATAGACCACATGCATCGGCGCCACAAGCCGGCGGCCGGTGCAGGGCCGCGGACCTACCCCACGACGGATCTTTCGGTACATGTGTCAGACGTTCGTGCGACCGGTGATACGCGCCGAGCACGAGGGTGCGCGCTACAGTCGTCGGCCCACGAACTCACCTCGCGGGCCCAGGACGGATCGAGCCGCCGTGACTGAACCTGTCGCCGAGGAGGTCGCGCATCGCGGGAGGAGGCCGACCTCGAGGCCCCCGCGACGTGGGCACCTATGATGCTCGATGCAGTCATCCGGACGCATGTCGCTAGTCGGACATTCGCTCGGTGCCCTGCATACGCCGCGAGTTGCCGCGTCCGGCATCATGGGCACGAGACACGCGAGCTCGTCAGCAATTGGACAGGTCCTCGAGCAGTTCGGGAAGCGCTACAATCATTGTCGTCCAACGCCGTACCCGCGCGCTTGGAAGGTCGAGAAATCGCCTGCGCTTGGACCCTCCGCGATCCGTTCAGCTTCTATTGCACGGTGTCCACGGTGAGGAGCGCGCGCGTGTCCCAGAAAAAGACGTCCCCGCCGCCCTGCACCGACACCAGGAACGCGTTGTTCGGGGACCATACGACCTGCTGGACGTACTCCCCGGGGACGAAGCGCCCGAGACAGGCGCCGGTCCGGACGTCCCATATGCGTATCGTTCGGTCCTCGGCCGCGGAAGCCAGGAGAGCGCCGTTTGGCGAGAATTTCACATCGAGGACCCACCGTCGATGCGCGTCGAGGACGTGGAGCGCCCGGCCTGTGCGAGTGTCCCAGATTCTCACCGTTCCGAAGGAGCTAGCGGCCAACTTGTTTCCGTCGGGTGAATAGCTCGCGCAATGGACACGATCCGCGTGCCCATCGAGGATGAGGACGGTCTCGCCGCTCCGGGTGTCCCACACCCGCACCGTGCGATCCCACGATGAAGACGCCAGGTGAACCCCATCCGGCGAGAAGCTCACGTCGAAGGCTTCAAACTCGTGGCCCTTGAGAATGCAGAGCGGCTTCTCGGCATGACCGTCCCACAGCCACACCGTGCCGTCCTCCACCGCGGAGGCCAGGCGCGCGCCGTCCGGCGAGAACCTCACTGCGTTGACCGATGCCGTGTGGAAGAGGAGGCCCGTCTCCTCACCGTCTTCAGCGTCCCAGATACGCACCGTCCCGTCACCCGCCGCGGAGGCCAGACGGGCGCCGTCGGGCGAAACAGCGAGGTCGTTCACGGTCGTCTTGTGGCGCTCTCGACTCGCCCAGCGCCGCAACCGGTCTCGAGGTCCGAGGCATGCACGCAGCCGTCGCTGTCGCCCGTGTAGAGGGTGCGGCCGTCGGCCGACAGGGCAATGCTGCCCGAAGCGCGAGATATGCCGGGCGTGTCGGATCGCAGCGCACCGAGGCAGGCCCCCTTGGCGTCCGACAGCGGAGGCACCCACAGCGAGGCCTCGACCGGTGACACCGCCCGGCCGAGCCCAGGCGCCGGCCGGGTGCTCGATCCGCTGCAACATTTTCGGTGCGGCGCCGCGTGCTCCTAATAGCGACGGCTACCCGATGGGCCGCACGCTCAAGAGCGGGCCAGTGAGTCAATGTCCACAGGGACAGCGCGGTGGGATCATCCTCGTCTGCGAACACCAACTGGTCGCCGTCGGGCGACCACGCGACGACCAGCGCGCCCGGGAGCACCGCGAGGCGGCGCCCGGTCGTGGCGTCCCACAGGCGGACGGTGCTGGACGCGGAGGCCAGGCGCCTCCCGTCCGGCGAGAAGCGCACCGTCTTGACCGCGTGCTCGTGGTCGTCCAGCACGAGCAGTTGTTCGCCGGTTCGGAGTTCCCAGACCCGGACGGGTGGCACCCACCCCGTCGCCCGAGCGATCGCGTGGCTCCGCGAGCACTTCGAGCAGACGATGCGCGTCGACGAGCTCGCGAAGCGGATCGGGATGAGCCGCTCGGGGCTGCACTCTCACTTCCGAGCGGTAACCGGGATGAGCCCGCTCCAGTACCAAAAGACGCTCCGGCTCCACGAGGCGCGCCGGATCCTCGTCGCGGAGGACATCGACACCGCAACCGCGGGGTTTCGCGTGGGCTACAACGATCCGTCTCAGTTCACGCGCGAGTACCGCCGCCTCTTCGGCGCGCCGCCCCTTCGCGACCTGAAGAGGCTCCGCGCGGCCAGCGACGCGGGCCGAACGGCGTCGGCTCTCCCCTGACCCGGAAGGAACGGTGGCGGCCACAACCGCATAACGGCGCGATCCCCTGCGCCCCGCAGCCGTACGGCTCCGCGATCTCGCTCCGGGAGCGTCGGCGCTTGACGGTGAGGCATGCCTGGCCTAGAGAGGGCGCGCGTTCGCATGAACATCTGGAAGTGGATCGACGACCTTGAGCCCGAACTGCGAGCCGCCGGGCACCAGCGCCTGGCCGAACTGATGCGCGAGCTCCCGCGCGCGGCCGCCTCCGATCGACACGATCGCGTCGATGCCATCGCGCCCGTCGCCCTCGCGCTGGCCCGCGCCGCTCGGCTCCCGTGGGTCGAGGTCTTCGTACGCCACTGGCACCTGCAGAGTCGCGTCCTCTACCGCGCGCAGGGGGACATGGCCCTCGGGGAGGCCGTCGCGCTCGTCGACTTCTCGCACAGCGAGGCCGCCCGTGGCTGTCCCCAGGCCGTATGCACCGTGCAGGATCTCGCCGCCTGTTACGCTTGGGTCGACGGCCCGGGCTACGCGCCGGAGCGGATCGACGTCTCGCGCGAGGCCCTGAGGCGCATCGACCCGAGCTGGCCGTGCTACGCCTGCATCAGCAACGAGCTCGCCGGCGCCCTGCGCGACCAGGGTGCCTCTCAGGCGTGCATCGACTTTCTCGACGAGCAACGGCGGGTGATGGCGCCAGCTCGCCACGAGCTGCTGCCGCAGCGGATCGGCGCGCTCATCGAGCTCGGTCGCGTCGAAGAGGCGCTGGTCGCCTGTCAGGAGGCGATCGCCCATGGCCGTGGCGACGACCACACCCGCCGGGCGCGGCGGATCGACCTCGCCCGGATCTACGCCCGAATGGGTCGGACCGACGACGCGATGCGGGAAGTACCTGTCCCTGAGGACATTCTCCCGATCTCCGCCCTCTACGGGATCTACACCGACGCCGTGGTCCAACTCGTCGCCATCGGCGCGCGGCCCAACGACCGCGCCCTCGATCGGCTGCTTCAGCGCTTCATCACCCGCCTGGAGGCCCAGGGGTCGTTCGACAGGCCGTTTCAGATCGCAGCCGAGGCGGTCGAGCTCGCCTGCCGCCGCAGGTCGCCCGCGGTCGCCCGCGTCCACGTCGCCACCATGGAGCGGCTCGCCAGCAAGCTGCGTCGCCCGCTGGGCCGCCTCGACCGCCTTGCCCGCGCGCGTCTGTCCCTCGAGATAGCCGAGAGTCAGCCGATCGCCGCGCGTCCGTCGGACCCCGAGGACATCCTGCGAGTCCGCGCCGCCGCCAGCGCCGCACGCCTGGGCGACCGCGTGCTCGCCCGTCGCCACGCCGCCGCGCTCTTCGACCTTGGCTTCGCCAGCGAGTCGGCCGCGCTGCTCGAGCGCTTGCTCGCCGAACGACCCGACCTGGACGTCGCCCGCCTGCTCGAGAACGCCTACCTGGCGGCTGGCGAGTCCGACCGCCACCGCGCCCTCGGCGAGCGCCTGCTGGCCGCCGGCGACGACGCTTCGCGCCGCGTCGGGCGGTGGATCAGCGCCCGCCGTCTCGCCCGCCAGGGCGACTTCACGGGCAGCAACGAGCACCTCGTCGCGCTGGCCACCGATGAGCGCGACGCCGTCGCCGCGCGCCTGTTCCGCGCCAGCAACGCCCGCGCGCAGCGCGACTGGCCCGCGGTCTTGCGCTTGATCGACGAGGTGCTCGCGCTCGACCCCAATCTCGGCGGCGGCGGCCATCACTGGGAACGCATGCTCGCTGCCACCCTGCTTGGTGCGTGGGACAAGGTCCGCGACAGCGCCGCTCGGCTCGGTATGACGATCGCCGGCGACGCTGGCCCGATCGACGAATGCTGGGAGCTGTGCAAGATCCGCGTCGTTCACCCCGACGGCGAGCTGCAGGATCTGTGGGCCCGACGCTCGGGCCCTTGCACGGCGAAGCTGCTTCAGATCTCCTCGCTCCGGCACCCGCAGCGTTATGGCGATCGGGTCGCTTTCGATACCCTCGCCGTCGAAGACGCGCCAGGCCCGAACGAAGCCGACCCGCCCGTCATGATTTACGCCGAGCTCGCCACGCTCGCGCGCGGGGGCTGCTTCGCGTTTCGCATCGATGGTGTCCATCCCGGCGAGCCCGCGCTCGCTGGACTGCGCCGTGTCGTCGAGGCTCACCGCGGCGCGCTCCAGCTCCAGAGCGGTGCCGGCTATCGCATCGTCTCGCCCGAAGGCGCCGAGCATCCGGGGCTCTGCGCCTTTATCGTCTATCCGGCCGAAGTCGAGCTCGCGCGCGCCGCAGCGGCCCTCGACGCCTATGCCCGGACGCTGCCCGGTCCGCTCATGTGGCCCGAGCTCGCCGAAGCTGCCGGCGATGACGAGACCTGCAGTCGCCACCGCATGCTCGTGGGCGCGTAAAGCCTCGACTCCTGAGCGGCCGCCTGCAGGCCAATGGGGCAGGCCGCCGTTCACCGGCCCGGCGCCAGCAAAGTGACGCTCACCGGCACGGCCCGTCGCCGGGCACGCGCACGTTCCAGTCGGCGATCGCGGGGCCGTCGCGGCGAGCTTGATCCGCAGCTCGGGCGCGGCGCGCTCGCACGCGAGGGCGAACACCGCCCAGGTCCAGCGGGTCGAACGGTGTCGCCGCCTCCGACGTGGCGTCGATGAAGACCCGCCTGGTGCGCGACGGCAACGGCTGGCGCCTCACCGGCCAAAAGCGGTGGATCACCAACGCCGGCCACGCCAGCATCTTCACCGGCTTCGCCACGTAGCGGAACGCGATCGGCGCGCCGTGGCGCCGATACAGGTCGCGCCTTGCCGCGACGGTCCCCGTCACGCGTACTTTTTGCCGCGCCCTCTACCTTTCTTTAGAAAGTCGATCAGCACCTCAAGCTTGGGGGCGAGGTTCAGCCGGCTCGGGTAGTAGAGAAAGTAGCCCGGGATGTGCGGGCAATACCCGTCGAGCACCCGCACGAGTCGCTTCTCGGACACGAGCCCGCTCACCATGTCTTCGAAGACGTACGCGAGGCCGACGCCCTCGACGGCGGCGTCTACCAATACCGATCCATCGTTGGTCACGACGCGGCCGTCGACGGCCAGCTCCAACTCCTTGTCGCTCTCGACGAACTTCCACCGGGCGACTGCGCCCGTCGACATGCGCAGACCAATGCACTCGTGCCCGTGAAGCTCGCGCGGATGCGTGGGCTTGCCTCGGCGCGCGAAGTAGTCCCGTGAGCCGACGACCACGAGGCGCTGGTCCGGGCTAACGCGAACAGCGATCATCTCGCGATCGAGGCTGTGGCCGAGGCGTATCCCCGCGTCGAAGCCTTCGGCTACGATGTTCGACAGCGCCTCCTGGAGACAGATGTCGATTCGGATGTCGGGGTACGCGGCGAGAAAGGCCGCGAGCTTCGGCTTGATGACGTCGTTGTAGCCGGTTCGGAGCATCGTCAGGCGCAACAGACCCGACGGGCGGCCGTTCATGGCCCTGAGCGACTCGAACGCGACGTCGATGCCGTCGAATGCAGGCCTGAGCTGCGCGATGAAGTGCTCACCGGCCTCGGTCAAGCCGACGTTGCGTGTGGTTCGTTGAAGCAGGCGCACACCGACGCGCTCTTCGAGGGCGCGAACGATCTGACTCACGGCAGAGGGCGTTACCCCCAGCTCGGCGGCCGCCGCCCGGAAGCTGCGCTTTTCGGCTACGCAGAGGAGGGCCCGAAGCCCGGATAGGTCGTCACGCATTGTTTAGCCTGGCTACCTATAGCATGCACGATTCAGCGTATTTTTTTTTAGTTTGGCGAGACTAGTCTCTCCGAAGCGAACCAACGCAGAGGAGAATACTCATGGCGCCCGCACTCCCCAAACCCATCGCCGCCTATGTCGCGGCCAACGCAGAGCTCGATGTGGACGGCATGCTGAAGCCTTTCGCGGCCGATGCGGTCCTCTCGGACAACGGAAAACGTCACGAGGGCCACGCGGAGCTGCGAACCTTGTTTGAAGACGAGGTGATCGCCGTCAAGGCGATCTTCACGCCGGATGCCGTTCGCCAGGAGGACGGTCTGGTCGTGGTCGAAGGCCCTGCCCATGGCGACTTCAAGGGCAGTCCGATCCGCTTCACCTATCGCTTCACGCTCGAAAACGACGCCATCAAAGCACTGGAGATCACGACATGAACATCAAAACTGATCCCACGGAGTTCGCTGGAAAGCGTGTGCTCATCAGCGGCGGCAGCAAGGGTCTGGGCCGCGCCACCGTCGACCGCTTCCTGGCCGGGGGCGCCCGGGTGATCACCGCAGCCCGCGGAACCCTGGAGCCCATCGACGGCGTCGAGTTCGTCCGGGCGGATCTGACGACCGCCGAAGGCGGGGAGACCCTGGCCAAGGCGGCGCTCGAGCGTATGGGCGGCGTCGACATCCTCGCCCACGTGATCGGCGGCTCGGCCTCGCCGGGCGGCGGCTTTCTCGCCCTGACGGACGAGCACTGGCTTGCCGAACTGAACCTGAACCTTATGGCCACGGTCCGCCTTGATCGCCTCTTGGCTCCGCAGATGATGGAACGGGGTGCCGGCGCGATTGTGCATATCACGTCTATCCAATCGATCCTGCCGCTTCCCGAATCGACCACTGGCTACGCCGCCGCAAAGGCCGCGCTCAGGACCTACAGCAAGTCGATCTCCAAGGAGCTGGGGCCGAAGGGCGTGCGGGTCAACGCCGTCTCCCCCGGCTGGATCATGACCGAGTCGTCCGTCGACCTGCTGAAGCGTCTGCAGGCCGCCAATGGCGGCACGGTCGAGGAGGCGCGGCAAGTTGTCCTTGATGCTCTGGGCGGGATCCCGATCGGGCGTGCGGCCGAGCCCGACGAGGTTGCCGATCTCATTGCCTACTTGGCCTCGGATCGCGCCGCCGCGATCCACGGCGCCGAGTTCATCATCGACGGCGGCACCGTCCGGACCGTCTGAGGTCATCGCCCCGACGTTTGCACCTAGTGGCAGACGTCGGAAGGCGGCGGGTCGCCCTGTTCCCCGACGCGTGGGAGCGGTTCCTCGCCCCGATCCCGGCGGCCGAGCAGCCTCGCGTTCGCCCGCATCGAGGCTTCCAGACTCCGGAGGCGCTGGAGCACACAGGCGGCCGCGTGGCGCAGAGAGCGCCGGTCAAGACGATTACCCGAAATCGTCCGGGTTTTGGGGCAGATTTGTGGCAACCAGAGGCACCCAGAGGCAACCCGTGGCAAGTCGCCCATCTCGCCAAAGCCCCTCCGGGTGGAGATCCGCGGCGTTTTGGCAGCGGAGGGGCTTTTGGCGAGGATGGGTCAGAACTTGTTCCACAGCTGGTGGGCATCTCCTTGCCGGCGAGGAGATACCGCCCTTTGGCTATGACTTAACGATTCTCAACACGGACTTAACAGGCCCCGGGACAGGCGCGGGATCGGGCTCCGGATCGTCGAGCCGGGCGATGCCCGCGCGCATGGCCTTGGCGGCGTTGCGGACGTGCATGTAGCCCTCGGTGGTGCTGGCGTGCTTGTGGCGCGCCAAGAGCTGGAGCTCGTTGAGGGTCGCCCCCTTCTCCAGGAGGAGCGTGATGAAGGTGTGCTTCCCCTTGTGGAAGCCCCTCCACTCGACCCCGGCCTTGGCGGCCAGGGCGCGCATGTAGTTGCGGAACGCGCTCTCGGACATCCAGGCGTTCCGCTCGCCCTGGAAGACGTGGTCGGTCAGCTTCCGATCCCCCCTCGCCTTCACCAGCTCAGCCTTGAGCCGTGCCCGCATGGGCACGGAGACGGCCTTCTTCCCTTTCGTACACTTCAGCCCGCTCCGGTGGGCCGAGTGCTTGACGTGGATCTCGTTGTTCTTGAGATCGACATCGCACCAGCGCAGCGCGAGCATCTCGTTCCGCCTCAGCCCGGCGTCCAGGCTGAGCAGGAGGGCGAGGGTTCCGACCTCATCCCCCTCCGCGGCTGCGAGAAGCAGTCGCATCTCTTCGTCCGTGTAGGGGTCCTTCTCCGCGGCGCTCGGGATCTTCAGGCGGCCAATCTTCGGCACCGCGGCGAGCTTCTCCTTCTCGACCGCGTAGCTGAGGATCCCCTGCAGCTTGGCGATGATGTGATTGCACGTCGATGCGGCATGCCGCTTCTGCAGCTCTTCGCGGTAATCCAGGATTCGCGTCTTGGTGATGAGACCGATCGGCATCTCGCCGAACTTGGGCATCAGGTGGCAGTGCCAGATGCTCTTCCATGCATCCCGGGTCGTCGGCTCTTGGTGCCGGATTACCCGATCTTCCATTTGCACGAACATGTCGGCGAGCGTGAGTGCCTTCGTGGTCTCGGGCTCGGGCTCAGCCTTTCGCTGGGGCTGGGGCTGGGGCTTGGCCTTGGGCTGGGGCCTGGTTTCTCCTTCTGCCTCCTTCCTCATCGTCTTGCCGACGATCTCGGCAAGAAACCGCTCCGCGTTCTGGTCCGCCCACTCCTTGGCGGACTCCAAGGTGTAGCCTGCCGGAGCCGTCTTCTGGATCCGGAGGGGACGATCTTTGGAGCTGCGGGGGTCTTTGCAGTCGAACATCATGTCGACTTGGACGCGTTGGGGGTTATGCGGTGCTGGTCTGGTATTGACCTTCACGAGTTCGGCCTTCGGGTGCGAAGGCCGTTGCTGTGTCGCCACCAGCAAGCCCACCAGATCTTCGTGCGTCCAGCAACGCCTACCGGCGATAATCCTGCCGGCAGGGAAGGTGCCCCGCTCCAGGGCATTTCGCAGGGCTTTTGGGGTGCGGCCGAAGAAGGATGCGATCTGGGGCACGTAGGAGACAGGCGGGAGCGCCGCCTGGAGGAGCTTTAGAGCCGCCTCACGCGATCCGGCTGTCGTGTTGATCCCCGCCATCCGCGCACCATCGCGCTCGTCGCGCATCCCCTGAGATCGCCCACGCCGTCCATCTGGCGGCATGTCTGGTCCTTCCGCAGCGCCGCGCGAGTACGACGAGCAGGACCATCACGCCCTCACCGAGTTGACCGGAAAACGACGATACCGCCGATGACGACGGCGCCGAGGCTGAGAACGCCTACGCCGATCATCAACGCCTTGCCGATGCCCTGGCCGACAGCGCCCACGCCCTCGCCGAGGCCCTTGCCGATGTGCTCGACGGCACCGAACACGTGCTCGCTCGCGGCTCTGCCGGCTTCGCCGAGCGCCTCCAGGCGCGTGTCGAGCCAGGCCCGCCAGCTCTTGGCATCGGCGGCGACGGCGAGGTCGAGCGCGTCGACTTTTTCGACCCAGGCGGCGACGGGGTAGCTGCGGGCGATGAGACTCGGGACCAGCGGATCGGCGCCGAGGAGCAGCTCGCCGCGTAGGCCCCATTCGCGGGGCGCCGCCATGATGAAGTTGAGGACCTCGAGCTTGCGCGTGTGCGTGAGGAGCTCGTCGATGAAGACGTTGATCTCGCCGCGGAGCGTGCGTGACCCGTACTCGTCGGCAGCGGCCTCGGTCGCGCCGTGCTTGATCGCCGTCTCGCGGCTCTCCTTGTGCTTCGCCTGGAGAAGCTGCCAAAGCTTGAGGCGATCGGCGCGGTAGTTCTTGGTCTGCGAGCTCGTCTCCATTTCCAGGAGACCCGGCGGATCTTGGGTCGTCGGTTGTGCCATGACGCGTATCTTCCGGGGGTGCCCCCATGGGATTTAGCAATGCAGCGGCAGCAGCGCCGTCGATCGAACGGCGCCGAGTCACGCCTCGAACCCAATGGTCTCAAAACATTCTATGTGCAGGTTCGCTCGGGGGTGAGCCGCGGGCGTCGCCAGAGGAGGTGTCGATGTTCGCTCTCTTCGTGCTTTGATCGGGACGGGTGAGTCTGACGACTGCATGGCTATCTGACTCTTCCGACACGTTCGGCGGTGACTCGGGGCGACGTTGTGGCGCCTCGGGGCCCGGCTGAGAGCGTGGCGGTCCTGAGATTTTTTGGCGGAAGAGGTCGTGTAGGCCGCACAGTGCGGCCTGAAGGATTCGGTGCTGCTCTGCGGCGCTCTGCGCGATCTGCTCTTCCAAACGGGTCGCATCGTCTCGTATCGTCACCTGTACGACGTCGACCAGGCGGCGGAGCTCGGCGCGGTGGTCGGAGTGGATGCGCTGGAGCTCGGCGCGGTGCCCGTCCTGGATACGCTGAAGCTCGGCGCGATGCTCGGATTGCAGGCGCTGGTGTGCGGCGCGGTGCTCGGCCTGGAGGTCATGGAGGATGGCGTGTAGCGATTCGAGCAGGGCAGCTACCTGCTCGGCCGGGTGGGCCCCGACGCCAGGCGGCACCTCAGCGTGCTGGCGGCCGGGCTCTGACGTAGGCGCCGGCGCCGAGGCTGCCCTCAAGAGCGAGGTCCTGAGCCCGTCCCGCTGCGCGATGAGGACGTCGATGTGCGCACTCAGCATCTCGAGCTGGCGCTCTCCGTTCGTGTCGCCGCCGGATCGCGGCGCGTCGGCGAGTGAAACGGCGGCTCCACCGGCGCGAGGGGCACCGACAGGGCTCGGGGCAGCCGACCCGAAGGACAAAGCTCCAGCGCTCCAGGTAGGTGCAGCTCCATTGACGGCCAGCGTGGGGGTCGACGGGAGCTCCGGGGTTGCGTGGCCAGCGAAGGGCCCGAGGAGCGGTCCGCCATTCGAGTTTCCGGGTGAATGCTGGAATTGCGCCGCGACCGGCGCCGCGGCTATGGACGGACCTGGCTGCCCCACGAGCTGAGCGCCGGGTGAATGCGCGGGATGCGGTTGGACGGGGGCGGTCGGGACGAACGAAGGCGGTGGAGCGAAGGGGTACCCCTGCGCTTGCCCCTGTGCAGGTGTTCTTCCGGCTTGACTGGCAGCTTGAGGTTGCACGAAGACCGGTGCGATGAATCCGAATGGCGGCGCCATCTGCGGCGTGACCGGCTGCTGCGCGGGCACAGGCGCTGCTGGGCCGGGGTGGACCCCGAAGGGAGGCGACTGCATTGGCCAGGAATGTGGCGCGCCGACGAAACCTGGCGCACTGCCAGCGTGCGGGGCCTGAGGTGGCACAACCGGAGTCTGGCCCGAGAGCAACGCGGCGATCTGCGGCCCGTAGGGCCCGCTGAGTAGGGCTGTCAGGTCCGCGCCAGCGGCGGGCGCCGGGCTCGTGGGCGATTCCTGGCGTCGCGCGGGCCGTCGAGCGGCGGCCAGCATGTGGAGGATGTTCTGCACCGAGGACGAGGGTGTCTGTTGGGACATGTCTTCTCCTACATTCGAGCGTGCCGGGCACCGCGCAAGCCGAGGGTGTTCTGCTCCGCGACGACGGTATACGTGCCGGGGTTGACGACAAGGATTGGGGCGCGGGGCGTGGCGACGAGCTTGAAAGTCGCCGGCTCCCCCGCGCGCTGACGGGTGATGAGGATCTGCCCGCGGACGACGATGAACGCGAGCGCCTCGCCCGGTTCGATGACCTCGACGCAGTGCTCGCCGCGCACCATGACCAGGGCGCCGAGGTTGTAGCGACCGCCGCGGACATTGGTGAGGCCGAAGTGCATGGTCGTCCTTCAGGAGAGGCCGTCGGCCGAAGTCGATCCCGTCACGGGGGCGCGCGAACCGTCGCGGTGCGAGTCGGCAGGGCGCTCCGCCGGCGTGGCCTCTTCGTCCGCGCACGAGCTCGTCGCCCCTCGGGTTCCGACCCCCGGCTTCGCGTGGGCGACCGGGCCCGCAGCGCGCATGAGGCTCTGCATCAGGCTGGCCTCGACCTGGACGCCGTCGCGCATGTGCTGGAGCAGCGCTTGCCGCACCGCCGCAGGGTCGACGTCGCTCGCCAGCGCGAGCTGAGCCGTGCGCAGGATGTTCGAGAACGAGGTGAGCTTCGTGAGTGCGAGGCCGAACCAGAGGTCGAGCGGATGCTCCACCTGCGGCGCCGGGGCCGCCTTATCGCGGAGGTCCTTGAGCTCTCGAATGGTGGTTCGCAGGGTATGAATGATGTCGTCGATCTGGAGATCCATTTCGATTCCTTCCTTGCGCCGCGTATGCGGCTCATCTTGACTGAGAACTACTCATAATGAACGCCGCGGCGACACCCGCGAGCGTGAGGCCGGCGACCACGCCACCGATGATCTTGAGCGAAACGAAGAGGTCCGTCGATTTCGAGGGCGAGCCCTCAGCGACAGATTCGCTGTTGCAGTCCTCCAACGAACCGCATGGGGGCTGGGCCTGCAGCGCGCTCTGGATCGCATCCTCGGTCTCAGGGCCCCATTTACCGTCGACGCCGATCTTGAGAGCCGTCTGCGCGGCCTTGAGGGCCTCGACCGCCGCGGGGCCCCAAGCGGCGCCGACGTCGCCCTTGTAGAAGCCGAGGTCGGCGAGCGCCTGGAGGCGCTGACGTGTCTGGAGCAGCGACATGTTGTCGCCGACCATTCGCTCGATGTAGTTCGTGGGATTCAGCAGACCGGTCGGCGGCGGATCGTCCTTCCACCAGCGCGAGTTCGCGGTGCGGGCCGGCTCGGCCTTGTACGCCTCAAGGTGCAGCATGCCGTAGCCGCCCGCAATCCGTCCCAGCTTGTCACCCTTCTTGACACGCTGCCCGTGGACGACGCCGAATTCTTTGTGCGACCCGGCGATGACGCCACCGAGCACGAGGAAGAGGCCCGAGTCCGTGCGCAAGAAGACGGCGCGAGTGCCATCGGTCCAGCCCTTGTCGAGCCCGGCGATCATGCCGTCCTCGGGCGCGATCACGAGGGCGCCGTTCTGCGCGTTCGTGAGGTCGACGCCGGCGTGCCACCGCTCGCAGGTCTGCGTGGTGCAGCCGAAGGGACGACCGCCGCCGAGACTCCACGTGGCGAATTTGGGTGTTACGGTCGGCAGCGGCCACGCGGGCTTGTCGGCCCCGCCGGCCATCGGGATCTTCTCCCAGTCAGGTGAGCGGGCCATGTCAGCGCCTCCTCGTGCCGGCGAGCATGCCGCGTTGCAGGTCGAACCTCAGCGTCGTAGCCGACTGCTCATGGAGGCGCCGTTGCTCACTCCGTGGATGATCGAGACGCTCCTGCGTCCGCTGCACGAACTCTTCATCGGTCATGGTCTCACCTCCACTTCGCCGCCCTCGATCGCGGCCCTGTCCTCGGACGAGACGGGCAGGTGCGGCGACGTCACGGTGATGTCGATCTGGCCCTCGCCGCAGCTCCGGGCGATCTCGGCCGCGGCGGCGCTGATCCGCCGCAGCGCCTCGTGCATCCGCCTAACCGCGTCCACGGTGCGGCCCTCCATGAGCCGGCGCCGGGCTGTGTCGTAGTACGCCTTCGCCTGCTCGAAGGCCGAGCTCGCCCGGCTCTTGACGTCGCCCTGGCACAGCGGCGCGTCGAGCATCGCCGCCGTCCAGTAGAGCAGCACGCGGACGTCCTGGAGGGTCTTCGGCGCGTGGACGAGGTTGCGGTGGAAAGCCCGGACTCGCTTGTACACCTCCTCCAGCGCGCGCTCGCTGCGGCCGCGAAGATGCACGAGGACACCCGGGAGTAGATCGCCCTTCACGTCCCAGACCGTGACCCTGCCCTGTTCGTCTGGCAGTTGGCGGACTGCGTCCTTGAGTCGATGCCGGCGCAACGAGTACACGTCGCCCTCTTGCACCCTCTCGAGGATTGTCTCGTGATTGCTGATGTCGAAGATTGCCTCGTCGGGCACGCGCAGGACGCCGTCGACCTCGTCGACCTCGACGACCTTGAATGCATCGAGAAGGCTGTCCCATAGCTCTTGCATGAGCCGCTGCACGGGGATCGCCTCGACCCGCGAGCGCGCGACGACCTCGCCAGCTTCCATCAAGTCTTGCGACTCGAGCCAGTTCTGCAGTTCCTCGGCGCTGAGCCCCGAGGGGCCCGCGAGCTCGTGCAACGCGCGGGCGATCTCCTGGTAGCCGTCCGTGCGGCCGAGGCTCTTGCTTGTCTCGGGTCGTGCCCCGAGCGCCATGGTGCGCCGCTCCATGAGCGCGATGAGGTCCTGGAGCGGCGAAGGCGGCGGCGCGGGCTTGTCGTCGTCCTTGTCGTCCCCCTCATCGTCCTGTTCGGCCGCGTAGGCGGCCCAGAGCGCGCGCTCGACCCGCTCGAGGATCGTGTCCTGCTCCGCGGAGGCCAGCCGATCATCGAGCCAGCGGACCTCGTCCACGTTCAGATCGAGCACGTCGATCGCCGCGACCGCATCATCAGGCCCCGCGCCCTCCGGGTACACGGCGAGGACATACCCATTCGGCCGACCACGAAGCGGTGAGAGGCGCCAGCGCGGCTCCGCGTTGAATGCGTCGAGCACGACGTCGATGCCCGGCTGGCGAGGGCGCGCGGGCTGCCGGATTGCGCTGCGGCCACCCGCCTTACCGTTCGGCCCCTTCAGCTTCTCGACAGCTTTGCGGGCGCGCTCGACGATCGGCTGGTAGCTCTTGCCGCTGGCGATCGCCTCGTCTACCTGGCGGAGGTACTTGACGTGTTGTGTGACCGGTAGGCCCAACGCCCTGATCGCGGTGCGCGCCTCCTCGTGCACTTGATCGGGGTCGCTCCTGGGAGACGATCTGGCGGTCGTCGCCGCATCTGCGCGGGGGGGGGTCTCCTCGGGCTCAGGAGGTTGGGGCGCCGGCGTCTGATCGGACGACTCCACGCCGATGGCACGGGCACGGCGCCAGATCGACAGTATGGTCTTATCGTCGAGCGGCGAGCCTGCCTTTCGCTCCTCGCGCATGATTGCTTGTACGGCTTGCCCCACGTTGCCCAGGTCGCGCTCGATCCGCGCCTTTGCCTCGGCGTCGAGCTCTGGCGCGAAGAACACCTTGCCACCGCGCGCGGCCAGGACCTTCCTGTCCCGGGCGATGATGTTGAACGTTTGCTCGGTGCCGCCTTCGAGGACGACGCGGTAGCCGCGACGTCGGAGGATACTGGCTTCTGCGCGGAGGAGGGTGATCCGCTCTACCGTCTGCTCGGCCTGCGCCATCTGCTTCTGGCGATCGGCCTTGCTCGCGCGGCCCATGACGAGGGCGTCGTTCATCGCGGCGCGCTGAAGAAACAGGTTATCGACCACGCGCTGGTCAACGTCTTCGGGCGGCTCGGGGTCGTCCTCGCTGTCATCGTCGTGGTCGGCGGCGAGGAGTATCTGTAGCCTCTCGAGCTTCTCGCTCGAGAGCAGGCCCGAGGCGCCCGCCGCCTCACCAGCGCCCTGACGTGGCTTGTCGCTCGTGGAGTAGGTGGCGGCGAATGCCTGCTCGCTGAGCGAGCGGCGGAACGACTCGTCGTCGGCGTAGCGGCGGTAGAGCTGGCCGTGCGCCTCGTGGTCCTCGCTGAAGAGAGCCAGCATCACCCGGCCGAGCGCCCTGTCGTGCTCGATGCGGGCGTTCTGCTCGTCGGAGTTCTCGCGTGCGTTGCGGTACCCGGCATCGTCCAGCAGCCGCGGCACGATGAGCTGCCGCAGGAGGTTGCGCTCCTTCGACAGCAGGTCTTGCGGGACCTTGCGGCCCCACCAGGCGAGGCCGATGTCCTTGAGGACAGTGAAGTTCTCGCCGCTCGACGGGGCGAGCTCGAGGAAGCGTTGCCAGCCGGCGCGCGTCGGTGGGAGCAGCGAGCCCTCGCGGAGCGCCTCGCCTGTCGCAAGGACCAGCTTGCCATCCAGCACGATGGGCGCCTTCTCCCGCGCGTAGGCGCCTGCCATCTTGTCGGCGATGGTGTCGGCGAAGCGCGGCCACCAGCGGTCGAGCCAGGCGTCAGCGGCGCCGCGCCAGCCGAGGTTCTCGAACTTGCCGTAGCGGAGCGACGACTCGATCTTCTTCTCGATGGCCTCACCCGTCGTCACGTCGTCGTCCGCGGGCCACGCGGGGCTGCCCTCGCGGGGGAAGTGCTCGGGCTGGAGCGGCGCGCCCCCGAGGAGGCCGTCCTTGTACGCGATGACCTGCCAGCTCGGCGAGCCCGCTGCGCGGAGACCGATGGTGTCGCCGTGCTCGTCGCTCGTCACGCGCCCGAACTCGAGGTGCTCGAACTGGTCGGTGTGGCCGGCGCGTGGCTTGACGATCCGCAGGCCCTCGTAGACTGGCGCGCCGCCGTTCTCGGGGATCAGGACGTCCTTGTCGCGGACGGCGTACATCCACGGCGCCCACGGCCATGCCTCGGGGTCCATGCGCTCGAGGTCGGCGAGGCGCTGCTCACCCTCCTCGCGCAGCTTGGCCGCTCGCTCCGGATCCGTGGAGCGGCGCGCGTCGGCGAAGCGGCCCGCTGCCTGGCGGAGCAGGCGCGCGGACTCCTTGGCGATCTTCGCGCGGGCCTCGGTGATCTGCCGCGTCTTCTTGTCCTCGAGGAGCTTCTTGGTCTTGGCCTTGTCGCGCGAGATCATCAGCAGGATGTCCTCGGGCGTGAGCTGCTGCTGCGCGGCGGGATTGTTGGTGTCGCGCGCCTGAGTCTTGATCAGGTCCGCGAGCCAGGTCGCCTTGCCGTCGATGAGGCTGAAGCGGTAGCCGTCCGTCGAACCGTCGGCGAAGTAGTAGAATATCTGCACGGTGCCGAGGGTGTTGCCCTGGCGGACGGCCCGACCGTTGCGTTGCTCGAGATCTGCGGGCGTCCACGGCAGGTCGAGGTGGTGGATCGTGCAGGTCCGAACTTGCAGGTCGACGCCCTCGTAGGCGACCGAGTTGGCGATGATGACGTCGTACTTCGGTGCCGTCTTGCTGTCGGTCGGCCGGGTGCAGGTACCCGGTGCCGGTGCTTCGGAAGCCAAGCCGTTGAACTCGCGGGCGATCCGGATCCGGTCGGCCGGCGCGGTCTCTTCGGCGTTGAGGATGGCGATTCGTTCGCGCGGCACTCCGTGGCTGACGAGGACCTCGCGCATCCACAAATGCACCGTGGTCGGCTCGCAGAAGATGATGTGCCCGCAGTGCGCGCTCGCGGCCACTCGCTTGGCGCACTCGACCAGCTTGGGGCTCTCGTAGGCCGGCTTCGGGAGGCGGAGCTCGACAAGCTCGACGCTGCCGTCGGCGTTCGTGACCTTCTTCCTGACGATGCCGCCCTCGAGCGCGGTCGCGTAGGAGTAGCCGTCCTCGAGCGAGGCGTGGAGCGCGACCAGCGATAGGCGCGCGAGCAGGCCCAGGATGATGTTGCTCGGACCGTCCGGGCTCGGGTTCTCGAGGATGTGCTCGATCTGCGCGACGTACTTGCGGTAGCGCCGCTCCTGCTCCTCGTCCATGGCGATCGTGAGCGTCTCGACTACCGCCTTCGGGAGCTCGAGGTTGACCTCGGCGGCGGTGCGGAACTCACCGTAGGTGAAAATGATCGTGCGCAGGTCGTCGAGGTTCTTGAAGCCAGTAACCGCCGGTTTCATCGTCACGTCAAAGGCGGAGTCGAGGACCTCGCGATATTCGATCCGCAAGAATCGATCGATGAACTGCTCGGGATCGTGGATGCCGGCGCTGGTGAAGGCGGTCGGGTCGATGAACTGGATCAGGTTGTAGAACTCCAGCGGCGAGTTCTTCGCCGGCGTGGCGGTCAGGAGCACGATGCCGGCGCCACCGGTGCTCTTGCGCACCGCTGCGGCGCGGAAGTCGACCTGCCAGGCACGATCGCTGCCCTCGCCGCCGCCTCCCATGAACTTCGGCACGCCGTCCTCGCGAGCCTGCGGCATGTGGAGGTTCTTGAAGGCCGCAGCCTCGTCGATGACGAGCATGTCGATGCCGAGCTCGTCCCAGGCGACGCCGGGATCGTATTCGTAGCCCTCGGGCAAGGTGAGGATCTCGCGGACCCACGCGCGGACACCGTGCTCGAGCAGCGCCCGCTCGCGCTCGCTCATCTTGTCGCGGCCCTTGCGGCTCTCGGCCTTCTCCTCGAGGTTGCGTTTGCGCAGCCCGATGGCCCGCTCGACCGACTCGACCTTGCTGATGTAGTCGAGGACGGCATTCTCGTTCATCCGCGTGCGCGCGAGCGCGTCGAAGCTGAGGATGACCACGTCGACCTGGCCGCTCTGCAGCGCGATCCACTTGGCGGCGCGCTCCTGCGGCGTATCGGTCTCCGAGGTGAGGACGTCCTTGCGACGACCGCGGGAGATCCGCTTGCGCTTCGAGCCGATCACTGCGACGCGGTAGTCCGGCAAGGTGCAGAGGATGTCGTCGTGCCATTTCCAGACGAGCGAGCCCGGGACGAGGATGACGGGCCTTCGGACCCAGCCCTCCTGGCGAGCGCGGGCGATGATCGCCAGCGCGGTGTAGGTCTTGCCCACGCCGACGTCGAAGGCGACGAGGCCGCCACGCGCGGCGAGGACGCGACGTGCGCCGGTGATCTGGTGGGCCTTCAGCTTGGGCGCCTGGGCGCCCCAGCGGGCGATCTCGAGCGGCTCCGGGGTGAAGGTCGGGACGATGCGGCCGCGCGTGGCCCGGTTGTAGGCGTGGACGAATCGGTCCTTGCGGGCGTCGTCGGCGGCGAGCCAGTCGCGGAACGACTTGGCCCACTGATTGGCCAGCTCCATGCGCCGCTCGGCGAGGCGTTTCTTGTTCTCCTGGCGCTCTTCCTTGCTCGGCGGGGGGTCGTTGCGATCCCGCTTCTCCCGCGGCGGCTGAAAGAGAGAGGGGTCGTGGTTGTAGTAGCCGAGGAAGGCGAGCGTGTCCGGGGAGAGCCCGACCGTGTTCTTGCTGTCGACATAGTCGACGCCGACCGCCTGGACGAAGCCGCCCTGGCGCTCGAGTCGCACGGGCCCGTACTTGCTGTTCAGGGTCGCCGAGAGCCAGCCTGCGAGGAGTTCGAGGTCGTCATAGACGTTCTGCGGGTTGATGTCCTGGATGTCCTCGAAGACAGCAGGCTTGATGGCGTCGAGGAGTCGGCGGGCCTGGATCTTGGCCTGCTCGTCGCCTCGCACGGCGCGGGCCGCGGCGCGGTCGTACCTGTCCCAAAGCTGATTGCCGGTGAGGTAGGCGTCCTTGGGCAGGAGCTGATCCCAGCCGTCGCCCTCGAGGTTCCACTCGGCGGAGAGCAAGGCGTCGACGATCTCGACGCGACCGAGTTCGCCGCCGACCTGCTTGTGGAACGCCTCGAGCTTGCCGACAGAGAGGGCGCGGTGCTGCCGGAAGAGCTGCTCGGCCTGCGCGATGACGTCGTCGGGGCGGCCGGTGTACTTCCGCTCGATCTCGGGCGGGGCCTTGAGAGCCGCGACGATCTCGCCTGTCTTGGTGAAAGCGCCGAGGATCTGCTGGGCCGCGACGAGCTCGCGCTTGTCGGCGAGCTCGCGCAGGAGCTTGTGGCGCCAGGGGTTGCCGAAGGAGCCCGTGAAAGACTCCAGCGCCGCGTGGAGCTCGGGCCAGAGCTGGGCGGCGCGCTCGGCCTCGTCAGCGCCGAGAGCCGCGAGGTAGCGGCCGACGCGACGGCCGAGGAGGAGCGCGCCGCGCACGTCCTCGCCGATGTCGTCCGGCAGACCTTCTTCGGCGCGCGCGAGCGCCTGGTACTGGGGAGCTTCACGGCGGACGATCGGGCCGAGCACGCAGGCGGTGCAGAGCGGGCGCTCGGTGACCTGCGGGAGGCCGGCGAAGTCGCCGATCACCTGGTAACGCCAGGACGTCGCCGTGCCGGCCTCGTCGTCTCCGGAGAAGCTGCCCTGCTCGACGCCGAGGAGGTGCTGCGGGAACTCGACGAAGTAGTTGCCGTCGAGGATGAACTGGTCGTCGGTGTCGACCTCGGCGAGCTCACCGCCGCGGCTGCGCCAGAACAGAATGTCCATGACGACATTCGCGCCGGGGACGAATTCGCGGCGGTCCTTGGTGTGGCTCGGGAGCCGGTAGGCACCGGCGAGGTGGTGGCGGCGCAGGAGCTTCTCGCGGATCGCCCGGTTGCTGACGCCGCTCAGGAAGCCCGCGGGGACGAGGAAGACGCCGAGACCCCCAGGGACGAGGAGATCGAGGGCCCGGCGCATGAAGTAGGTGTAGGCCGTCTTCTCGCGGTAGAAGGCGTCCGTGTCCTCGAGCGCGAACTCGCCGCGGTCGCCGTAGGGCGGGTTCGAGAGGATCAGGTTGATCGTGCCGGTGTGACGTGCACCGTGGAGACGGATCCACCGCTCGAATGGCATGTGAAAGTGGGTCGCCGCCGGGTAGGTCGCTTCGAGCATGCGCGACGAGACCTGCGAGAACTCTACGGTCGTCCATTGCACGCGCTTGACTTCGGCGGTGGGGAAGATGCAGCGCGGCGGGCCCATCGCGCGAACGAGGCGGCCGATGCCGGCGCTCGGCTCGAGCGCGCGGACGGTGCCGTCGTTGCCGGCGAGCTGCGCGAGCAAGGGGCAGACGACCTCCGCGATCGCCTCGGCGACGACGGTCGGCGTGTAATACTCGTGGATCAGGCCGAAGGTCTCAGGGACCAGATCCTTGGGGAACTTGTCGTGGTTGTCCTTGATGGACAGGCCGCCCCATCCGGAGTACGCGAGGACGGCGCGCCGCTCGTCCGCGGTCATCTCGGTCGGCGACCGGTTGGCGACGACGCGCATCGCCTCGAGGTTGGCGCGAGTGCGCTGTGACCGAGTCCAGAGATCCGGCGGGAGCTCGTGCGAGCTCGCGGCGGCCTTCTTCTGCGCGCGCCGCTCGAGCCACTCGCCGAGCATGGCCTCGAGCGCGCTTCGGTTCCTGCGTACGAACCCGTCGAAGTATCGGGGCGAGACGTTGGGCGGCAACATCCTGCGCCAGACGGGGAGCAGTTTGTCGAGGAAGTCGGCTGCATGGGCGGTCATGGGGACTCCTTCGGGCTGCCGAGCCGGATACCGGGCTCAGAGAGGAGCGCTTCGACGACGTCGAGGATGGCGTCGGTGTCGCGGGCGGTGACCCGCAGCTCGAGGACGCGGATTGCCGCGAGTACGGCGCGCTCCAGGCGGAGGAAGAAGAGATCGGTGAGCGGCTCGACCTTGTTCGAGGCGAGGATCTGCGCCACCGCCGCGGCAAGCCTGTCGAGGCTCGCACGGGTCAGTTGTTCGAGATCGTGCTGCTCGTACAGGACCTTGGCGATCAGATGCTCCTGGTCGGCGACAGGCGGAAGAATCCGCGAGCGCTGCCAGGTCCGGCAGGCAGGGCAACGAAGGTTGGTGCCGAGCGCATACGGGCAGATCTCGCAGGTGCCGGTCTCGGCGTCCGCGGCGACCTCGGTAGCAGCCTCCCACGCGAATGCGCCCGGGCTGCGGCGCGAAGGCGAAATCGGATGCACGAGGGCGCCTCGGGACGCCTGGGCGGCGAGAGACGCTGCGCGACGCACAAGGTCCTCAAGCAGGTGCGCCCGACGCCGATCGAGCATGGCGGACCACCGAATCGTCGGGCGGCGCTCATGCAGCAGGACATGCGCGAGCATGGTGCCCGGAGCGAAGTCCGGAAAGTGCATGACTTCGCGGATGCAATCGTGAAAGCGTCCCGCGGCCCATTCAGGTGCTACGACACCCTCGTACGGCACATGGATAGAGAGCGTACTCGTGCCATCTTGATGCGCGAGGAGAGTGCCGAGGCTCTCGCTCATGATGAGACGCATGACGTGACCGAGCACGTCGTGCTGGTCGCCACCCGCGGGGGTCTTTCCGCAGGGGCAAGCGTCTCCGCGGCTGCACGAGTTGCAGCCGCAATCCTCCTTGCTCGCGCGGCTGTCAGTCGTCGTGAGCACCCCGACTTTGCCGGAGCGAGCGGCCATGGCGACCAGTTTTCCGTCCGCCGGCCCTTTTCCGCAGAAGAAGGCCGGACCGCTCTGCTGCGGAAAGGCGCGCTGTACGGGCCGGCAGTGAAGGGCCGCCTGCCCAGCGCTCGTGATTTGATAGCCGTCCCCGGAGTCCCACACCACGATACCGGCCTCGCGCGAGGCGTTGCGGATGAACTGGGCATCCACAAACCACTCATCGCCGGCTTGATAGTAATGGCCCTTCTGGTCGTTGGTGGTCATCATCGGCTCCGTCAGATGTCCATCGCGGCGAGCGCCGATTTGAGCGACTCGGTGATGCCTGCGTCTTTCTCCGGGTCGACGGGTTCGTCGGGGTCTTCACGAGCAGGTTCGGCTGGAGCGGGCGCAGGCGGTTCCGGCTCGCGCTCGCGCCTGGGCGGACGCCTCGGCTCCGGCACGGCGGGGGGCGTCTCGGGCTCAGGTGCGGGGGGCGTCGGCGCCGCGGAGGTCGCGCAAGCCTGCCGCGCGACATCTTCGGTCAGGCTGCTCTCGGGCTGGCTCGGAAGGCCCTTGGCGGCGTGCTCGCCGGCGAAGTTCTCGAGTTCATCGATCGTGCCGCAGCCGAGGTAGATGTATTTGCCGTTCTTCCATTCGTAGTACAGCGCATAGCGGTCGCCTGCGACGCGCAGCAGCTTGTACGCGCCGCCGTGGAAGGCGGCGCGGAAGCCTCGGCGGCCGGCGTCCGTGACCTCCTCCCACTCGAGATCGACCGATGGGGCCTTCGGCTTGGGTGGCGGCGCGGCCTCGGACACGTTGCCCTTGCGCTCGGCCTTGCGACGGTCCGCCTTCTCGCTGCGCTCCGCCTTCCCGCTACGCTCCACCTTCCCGCTACGCTCCACCTTCTCGCTGCGCTCCGTTTTCTCGCCGCGCTCTGCCTTCTCGCTGCGCTTGGGCGCCGCTTCCGCTGGCTCCTTCGCGGCGTCAGCGTTCATCGCTTCGCGCGCCCAGTCCGCCGGGCTGTGGTCGCCGCGGGTGCTCGGCGGGGCGCCGATAAGGCGCTTGGCCTCAGCCTTCATCTCCGCGAGCGGACCGCAGGCGATGTCGCGCCACGTCCCGTCCGCCGCGAAGTAGAAGAGGCCCCAGGTGCCTTTGCCGGGGCACTTGGCCTTGAGGAGCTGGAAGGTGCCGTCGCCGTGGCGGGCCTCGTAGGCTTGCCGGCCCTCGCGCTCGGTCTTGACCCATTCGAGCTCGGCGGGCGCGATCGGCTCGAGTGCCGCGGCCGACGCGGCCTGTGCAGCGACCGCCTTGCCGTTCATTTCGACGGTCCAGGGACCCGGGCCGCGGAGGTCGAGCTCGTGCAGCTTGCCGGTATTGTGATCCCGCAGGCGCAGGTGCCACGCGGTCGGGTGCAGCTCTTCGATCGTGAGTTCGCGTGCCATGGTTCACCTCGTGCGTTCGTCGTCAGAAGTTTCGCGCCGTGGTCGCAACGCGACGGTCAACAGGGCACCGAGCCCGAGGCCGGCGGTTCCCGAGATCGCGGCGATCCATCGCCAGCGCCGCTGGGCGCGCGCGGCGTACTCGCGGAATTGGGTGTAGCTGTCGAGGCATTCCTGCAAGGTCGCGTCCGTCATCGCCGGCTCTCCTTCCGGTCGCGCGCGCGCCGGTACATCCAGTAACCTGTTCCGGCGGCCAGGGCCGTGCCGCCCAGGATCCCCGCCGCCCGCAAGCCGTTGCGCTGCGTCGTGCAGTCGCTGTCGCACCGCTGCGGGTCTGCAAACGGCATCGCCAGCGATGCCTCGGGCACGACCGGCGCAGGATCCTTGGTGGGCTCGAGCGAGCCGGGGCTGAGCTTGAGGCCCAGGACGCCGGGCGGCCGATCCTGGACGCCCGCCTTGCGGAGTTGGTCCTTCCAGTCCTGGCCCTGGAACTTCTCGCCGACCGGCACATCGCTCAGATCGACGAGCCGGCGGTCGGGGTGCTCCAGCAGCAGCCCCCGCATCTGATTCAACAGTATCATCATTTTATCGTCTCTAAACGCGTCCCAGCTCGAGCGGACGTAGGCGCACTGCAAGGAATGGCGGAGGTAGTGGACCTGCCGCGCGCGCACCATGTCGAGTGTGGCCTTGAGATGCGAGTCGTACATGCTGACGAGGCAGAGTTCGCCCTTGCCGATCGCCCGTGTGAGGTTCGGGTGGAGAACGCAGCCGTACATGGGGCTCAGGCCGTCGAAGCGGCCCATGTCCCTGCGGACATTGCCCGGGAGGCTGCGGCCGTACTGGGGCGAATAGGTGGTGCCGCCGGAGACGTAGCACTGCCAGGCGCCCACGGCGCAGCCGATCGAGCTGCCGTAGACGTAGCGCAGATCGTCGAAGCGCTTGCCGCCCTCGGCCCACGCCTTCCCGTTGTCGCGCAAGAAGCGAATCCCCCCGTCGCAATAGCGCTTCCAGCGAGCGTGCAGATCCGCGATGTGAAGTTTGTAGAGGTCGAGGCTCTGCTCTTGTTGCGTGGCGAGCGCCCAGGCGGTCGCGCCGAGCCGGCCGAGGTTGATGTAGAACTGGCCGACGTCGACGACGTGCTCCTGTTTGATCGGCCAGGCGTAGCTGCGATCGGCGTTGAACGCGGCGATCTCAGGGCCGAACGGATCAAGGCTAACCTGGATCACCGACGTGATCTGGTCCATGCCGGGCAACACACCGAGGCCCTCGCCGGGCTCGAAGATCGCAACGTCCTCCCCTGCCTCGTCCTTGCCGCCAGTGGACTTGCCAGGCGCGAACGCGTAGCCGTGCTTGCGCTTGACGCCGACCCACTCGTCGCCGTCGAAGCGCGGCGCGAAGATCTTGGTCCAGTCGCCGCCAGCGAGGATCGGCAGGAGCGCGGTGTTGACGAGGTAGTCGTCGGTGTCCTTCGAGGGCTGCTGCAGCGGGGGCATGCGCGCGAACACGGCGCGCCGGGCCTGCTCTTCGCTGATCTTGGCGGCCTTCTGGCGCGCGGCGTGAGCCTGGCCGATGGCAACGCCGAAGCCGACGATCGCAGCGATGACCTTGCCGACTGGGCCGGTCGCGCCGAGGGCCTTCATGCCGGCGCCGAAGGCGGCGTCGGAGAGGGCCTTGAAGACCATGTCCTCGTCCATGAGGTCCGGGAGGGAGAACCGCGTCATGACGAGGTCGATCGCGCCGTCGAGCCCGCGCAGCACGCCATTGGTCTGGAGCGCGCCGAGGTCGATCGACTCCTTCGCGGCGGTGACGATCCGGTGGACCATGTACTGCGCACCGAGCTTGAAGTCGCGGGTGCCGATCTGATTCTGGAGCTTGCCGTTCAGCAGCCGATCCAAGTTGGTGTCGCACGAGCTGGGGTCGCTCAGGCACGCGACCATCGCCTCGTAGGGCGTGCCGGCGCTGGTGAAGGCGGTGGTGGCGAACGGGTGATGCCCGAAGATCTTGGCGTAACGGTCGGAGGTGACTTCGATGATCACGGCCGCACCTCCGCGGCTTGCAGGACCGCGCCGGCGAGCCCCTTCGGGGCGAAGGCACGCAGGCAGGGATCGGGGTTTTGGGCGACGAGGGCGGCGAGCGCCGGGCTGAGGCGCGTGGCGTCGCGGAGCAGCGCCCGGCGCAACGCGAAGAAGCCCGCGAAGCGGCGAACGATGTAGTTGTGAGCGTTGGCCGCGAGCGGGCCGAATGGCGTCGGCACGGTGGCGAGCTCGAGGCTCGCCTGCTCGGCGTGCAGCAGGAGGCCGCGGCGGTAGAGGCGGCCGGGGACGAGCGCCCTCGGGTCGTAGAGCGGGATGTCGCGCAGGACGAGGTCGACCGCCTCGCGGAAGTACCGGTAGTGGTGGACGACCGTGCGCGCGTCCTGGCGGAGGTTGCCCTCCGGTTGCCACAAGCCCGCGCACAGGCGCATGGCGGAGACAGCGGGGTTGTGAGTGGCGGTGGCGTCCCAGTCGAGGGCCGGCGGGGTGCGGTACAGCCGCCCGCCGTAGACCCATGGGAACGTCCCAAGGGACAGGAGCACAGGGCCGGCCCAGCCGCACGCGGCCGTCGATTCCAGGCTGCGATTCTTGTGGAAGAAGTTCGCGGGGGCGTCGTCGAGGAAGGCGCGTCCGCTGAGCGTGGTGCTGCCGCGGTCAAAGCAGGCGTTGTCACGCAGCGAGGACGGCTGCCGATCGATGAACCAGAGCTCGCTGGAGTACGCGGCGGTGTATCCGACGAGGACCTCGTGGCGGACTTTCGCCCGCGCGGCGCGGACGGCGGCGGAGATCGCCGGCGAGGAAGTCCGCGGACGCTGGCGATGCCAGGTCTCGAAGCTCGCCAGGGCGGCAGCGTGCAGGTTCGCCGGACCTTGCCGGGCGTTCAGCAGCGCGCCGGCGGCGATCTGGAGCTGGGTGATGAACCCGAGCGTCTGGGCGACATCTGACCATTGAGACAGGTTGAACATCGCCAGAGCGTCGGGAGAGCGTGCATCGAATTCGGGCACGAGGTCGGCGACCGCTTCCAGGTCGGCCCCGTAGCATGTGGTCAGGTAGCTCATACGAGGACCTTCGGAACGGGGAGCTGGCCGACGAGCTTCTGGAAGACGGCAGCGACGCCAGGCCAGTTGTCGGCGCGCATCTTGGTGGGGACCGTGGCGACGTCGCCGAGATCGATGCCGACCGTCTTGGCGTCCTCCCAGAACTGCGAGCGGATCTTGTTGTAGGTGTCGCCGTCGCGGCCGGGTGGGATCAGGAGCGAGATGCTGCCCCAGCCGACCTTGATGTCTGCGACGTCGCGGATGTCGTAGTGCTTGAGGAGGCGCTGCAGGTAGACGGTGGCGGCGAAGGCCGCGACGCGTGGCAGGAACATGATCCGCGGATCGGAGCCGAGCAGCGGCGCCTTGTCCTTGAGCTCCTGTACGCCTGTCCACAGGAAGTACGGCGCGAGCGCGCCGAACAGGCCGCCGCTGCCGAACGCGGCCGCGGCGTCACCGTGCATGAGGGCGGGGTTGCGGTCCTTGTTGTTGTGATAGGCGTTATAGGAATAGTTGCGCTCGGACTGCTCGCTCTCGGCGTCACCGTTGTGGGCCGCGGGGATGAAGCGGGACTCGCGGTAGGCGATCACCGCGAGGATCCGCGCGGCCCCGACGATGCCGCTCGCCTCCTCCGCGAGCAGAAAGAGGGGGCGCAGATCCGCCGGCGTCGTGCCCCAGTTGCGATCGAGGTCGCCCTTGACGTCGGCGGTGGTAGGCAGCGGCAGCGCGCCGTCCCAGGTGATCGGGCCTGTGCTGGTCGGCTTGGGCGCCGGGATGGTCTGGGGGTCAGGCGCGGGCGTCTGAGGGGGATCCCCGGCGGGCTGCGCGGCCTGCCGGCGCGCGAAGTAGGCGCCGGCGGCGACGACGAATCACACGCCTTCCGCCCGGTATCTGCCGTGTGTCATTTCCGGACCTCGACGGCAGCGTCTGCGAGCTGGTGGCGAGGCCGGGCCCGCGTGACACCGCTGTCGCTGGATGACCACCCGAGCATTCACTCATGCCGACCCACAAGATCAAGCAAGGCGAGTGCATCAGCTCCCTCGCCGAGCGTACCTGGCTTCCTCTCGACAGGATCTGGAACGACCCGGGCAACGACCCCCTGCGAGAGGCCAAGCGCGATCCCAACGTCCTCGCGCCCGGCGACGAGGTCTCGCTGCCCGAGCCAGGTCCGCGCACGTTCGAGGTCGGAGTCGACGGCGCGCACTGCTTCCGCGTGAAGCGCCCCAGGGCGATGTTTCGCCTGCGACTCCAGCGCAACGGCAACCCCCTGGCGAGCGAGCCCTATGCGCTCACGATGGGCGGCCTGACGCTCGAGGGCACGGCGGACGACGAAGGACGCCTCGAGGCCGCGATCCCGGCTGACGTGACGAGGGCGACGCTGGTGCTCCCGGAGCGTGGCGAGAAGTACGAGTTCAAGGTGGGGCACCTCGAACCCGCGGACCACTGGCGAGGCGCCGCGCAGCGCCTGCGAAGCCTCGGTGTGTACGGCGCCGAGCCCTCGACGCCGGACGATGGCTTCCAGCGGGCCCTGCGCCGCTTTCAAGCGTTGCGCGGCCTCGAGGTGACGGGGGCGCTGGACGGGCCGACGATCGCCGCCCTGCAGGAGGCTCACGGGTGCTGAAGCGAGGTCAGGAAGAGAACGTCCAGCGCGGCCCGACCTCGAGCGTGTTGAACGTCTCACGCTCGCGGTCCGAGCGAGCTGCCGCGAACGTCCCGATGAGCCGGGGTTCCGTGGGCTCGGGCTCGTGCTCGTCTTCCGTTGACTTTGGGTCTTGCGACTCCGGCATCCCGGCCACTATTTCCGGTTCCGGCGATCGACGCAAGCGACGAATCTCGCGCACGAAGCACCAGGAGGTCACGCATGCATGATTTCAGCTCCCGCCCCCGAACGCCCATTCTCCTCGCGTTGCTGACGCTCGGAGGGTGCGTGCAAGGCCCGAACACGGGGTCGACCAGCGAGCAGAAGTCCGGCCCCACCGGGCAGGCGGGCCCCGCCGAGACCCGCCTGGCGCTCGACGTTCCGCCCGGGCTCGCCGTCACCGTCGACGGCGAGCCGCGGGGGAAGACGTCGCAGGAGCCGCTCGTCGTCGCGCCGGGCAAGCACACGCTCGAGCTCGACGGCCCGTGCGGGAAGGCGAGCGCCACGGTGGAGGCCGCCGTCGGCGCGCTCACCACCGTGAGCGCGCCGCAGTTCGCGGGGCTGCAGGTCGCGCAGCTCACCGTCACGGCCAAGACGCCGGAGGGGAAGCCCGCGAACCCGGCGGTGTTTCTCGGGGACTGGGAGGTCCCCGGGGCGGCCGCCCAGCCGACCGCGATCCCGGCGTGCCAGCTGCGTCTCCGGCTCGTCGCGGACGGCCTGGAGGGCTTCATGGAGGACATCGAGTTCGAGGCCGGCAAGTCGTACCAGCGCGAGCTGGTCCTGGCGTCCGGGCCCGACATGGTGCGGATCGCCGGCGGCCACTTCCGCCTGGGGCCGCCAGGACCGGATCACTACGACCCGACTTTCAACTACCAAGAGGCTTACGAGGACTTCGAGGGCTGGCCCTACATCAAGACCTACGAGGTGGATGTCGCCACCTTCGACATCGACCGCGCCGAGGTCACGGCGGAGGAGTTCCACGCCTGCTACAAGGCCGGGTTCTGCGCCGACGAACCGGTGCTCTCGGCCGGCACCAAGAGCCCGCCTCCGGAGTTACGCAAGGAATGCAGCATCAATAATTACACCCCGATGCGCGATCCGAGGCCCGGCCGTGAGAAGCACCCGGCGACCTGCGTCGCGGGCTGGGAGGCGAAGAAGTACTGCGAGTGGGTGGGGAAGCGCCTGCCGACCGATGCGGAGTGGGAATTCGCGGCACGCAGCCGAAAGTCGGAGTACGCCTGCTCATGGGGTGGCGGGTACTCGCCGAAGGTCAAGTGCGACCGCTCCGGCCCCAACCCCTGGATGCGGGAGGTCTGTAGCTCCCCGAAGGACGACACGGAGCAGGGCCTGTGCGACATGACGGACAGCGTCGGGGAGATGATGACCCATGCCTTAGTCCCCGGACGGCCCGCTCCGAGCGATTGTCGCTTCAACACTGTGGGCCGCGGGGAATGGCCCTTCTCGGGCGGCGACAGCTGCACCGACAAGCATCAATCGCCGTACAGAGGCTTCCGCTGCGCGCGCGACGTCAGCGCCGCCCCCGCTCAGGGCTGACGCGACGAGCGAGAGGAGACGCATCCATGCCGCCCAAGAGGGTCATTTATCGAAATCCCGTCCCGGGGACGGTCATGAAGCGACCCTTGCCGTGCGTCGACCTCGACCCGGCGACGCTGAATCCCGATCAACTCCCGGGCAGCTCTTGTCGGAACAAGTACCGCGCCCTCCAGACGAAGGGGGTAAAATTCACCTGCCCCAACAAGGGCGGGAGCAACGGGTGCGAGGCAGGAGCATTCCTCTATCCGCGCAAGCTCACCGACAAGTACTTTCATTTTCACCAGGGCATCGATCTCGGGCAACTCGCACCGGGAGTCGAGGAGCCCGTGTTGGGGGAAGGTGCGAAGGGCCTGCCGATCCTGTCCGTCACCGACGGGTCCGTCGTGTGGACGCAGGAGTGGGACGGCAAGTCCAGCGGGTACGGGACGGCCGTGGCGATCTACGATCGGGAGCGCGAGCTCCTGTTCTGGTACGCGCATTGCGAAGCCGGGTCCATCGCGGTCAAGCAAGGCGAGGAGGTCGTCGAAGGCCAGGTTATCGCCAAGGTCGGGAACACGGGGAAGGCAGGAGGGCCCCACCTTCACTTCGAGGTCATTCGTTCACCGTGGAATGCCGGGGCTGAAAAGCCCACGTACACGAGGGTCGTGGGCGGCGATGCATGGGAACGCGAGCTCGGAAATAGAAAAGAGAGCCCGAGGCTCGACCCCCTGGAGGAGCTCGAGAAGCTCGGCCCCTGGGGACCGAAGCAGGTCTTCGAGCCCCTGGGCGAGTTGTTCGAGTCGGAGCTCGTCGAACGACTGCATCGACGCGTCGAGGTCGAGTCCTACGGCGGCTACTTCCCGCTGGGGGCCAACAACTTCTGGCACGGCGGGGTGCATCTGCCGGCGCCCGAGGGCAACCTGGTCCATGCTCCTTGCAACGGCACGATCGTCGCGGTCCGGCTCGCGCCCGACGAGGCATCCGGGAGCTGGACCTTCGGGCACACGAGCTTCATCCTCATCCGCCACGAGGTCCCGCAGTCGGTCTTCGAGCGCATGCAGAAGGGCCACGACGCGCCGAAGCCGGGCCAGGAGCCCGCGAAGACCTACAGCGGAAAGATCGGCGTCGGACACAAGGTCAAGGACCCCGCGGCGGTCAACAAGATCAAGGCGAGGCTGCACGAGCTGGGACACTACCTCCCCGACGATCCCGCCCGGCTGAACGACGGCCAGGTGGAGGCCGCGCTCGGCGAGGCGATCAAGGCGTTCCAGGCGACGATCACGAACCCCTACAAAAAGCACCCGGAGCGGTGGCCCGATGGTGTCATCGACATCCCGGGCCACACGTGGAACGAGCTCTTCCCGCCCGAGGAGTCGAGCGAGGAGCCTACCGCGCCGCAAGAGCCCGCCACCGACCCCAACCGCACGATCTACGTCCTCCTCATGCACCTCCAGCCGCTCACGCTGAAGGAGGCGCGCGCGGCCGACATCTCATGGGTCGAGAAGGTCAAGCTGACGGGGGGGTCCGACGCGCCTGCCGAGGAGCCCGACGAGCAGGAGGGTCCCGCGGAGGACCTCCGCAACCGCGAGGAGGCCGACTCGCACCGGATCAAGGCCGACGTGGCGATCGGTTCCACCAATACCGCTGACATCGAATGGGTCGAGCGTCGTCTGATCACTCTCGGCTTCCTGAAGTCGCGCAGCGAGCCGACAGGCGCCGTAGACCTCGACCTCGACGCCGCGATCAAGGCGTTTCAGGCCGAGCACCCGTGGCCGACCAAGCCCGCGAATTGGGACGGGATCGTGTCGAGGGGTGGGAAGACGGACAAGGCCCTGCGCAAGACCGCGTTCGAGCTCGCCGCCGAGAAGCAGACCACGCCGGCTGCCGGCGGCAAGAAATCCGACCCGATCGACCCCGCGTTCGCGGCGGCGGTGGCGAAGCTGGACAGATACGGGCTCGCCGACGTCGTCACCGGCCTCGATGTCCGGATCTCGGGAGGAGAGCCGCTGTGGAAGTCCGGCCGGGCAGCCAGCTTCAACGAGGCCGGCGAGCACGAACTCCGGCAGGAGATCCACTGGGAGGTCTTCTCCGAGGACCTCTTGCTCCCGAGCTGGGACGTGATCGACGACAAGGACGACGACCTCCACGCCGACCTCCCGGCGACGCTGATGGAACGGATCGACCTCGTCCCCGACAAGATCGTGACGGAGTCGGAGATCTTCATGTTTTACCAGAGCGACGCCTGCCACGAGCTCCGGCGCACCGCGTGCCGTTTTCGCAGCGAGTGGAATCTTGACCTCGACCGCACGATCGCCCGAATCGACGAGCTACAATTCAACACCATGGGCGTGTGGGAGGCGCTGGAGCCCTATCAGTGGTGGGAAAAAGCCCGTGACGTGCTGCCGGCGAACGGGACCCACGTCTGGCACTACAACCCGATCGAGTTCTTCCGCGTCTATCAGGAGATTCTCGAGGGGATGAAGCCGGCTCCACCGCCCGAGCCGCAGGACCCGGAGACCCAGGGCAGCCTGATCGTTCACGTCCTCGGCGCCAACGGGATGCCGCCGAAGCAGACGGTGACTGTCGTCCTGTCGCACGAGTTTGCGACCTACGCCTGGGAGGCGACCGACAAGGCCGGCGTGGCGGTCTTCCACGGGCTCCCGCTGGGGTCCTATGAGGTCTACCTGGAGGAGGTCGACGGGGTCACGCAGCCGGCCGAGGTCCGCGGCTATACGACCGCTGAGGTGCTCCTCGAGACCTCGCTGGAGGGCCAGCCGGAGCAGCGGGGCGAGCTCACGGTTTGGGTGCGCAAGGCGACCGGCGGCGCGGCCGTGGGTGCGCTGGTCACCATCCACGGTCCGAACCTGGACCGCAGCTTCGGGACGCTCAGGGTCGGCAAGAAGTCGACCGTGGTATTCGACGATCTGCGAAGCGGCGAGTATCGCCTGCACGTGGTCTATCCGGAGGAGGCGGCCCAGCCGAACGAGCTCGTCGAAACCGACGAGTTCGTGAAGTTCGAGGGCAAGAAGAAGAAGGCACGAATCACAGTCCCGCGCGGGTGGAGCGACGTCGTGGTCCACCACGACGACGGGGGCGTGCCGGTCGCCGGGACCGTGCTCGACGAGCAGGGAAAGCCCGTGCTGCCGATCACCACGGGCGGCTCCGGTCGAGCGGCGTTCAAGGTCCGGCTCGGCAAGTACAAGATCGAGTTGGGAGGCCGCAAGAAGACCCTCGACATCCGGCTCCCGACGACGGACGTGACGATCTGACGGCATTCCAGTGTGACGGTAAGGCGACGCGCGGGTTCCGTGGCGAGGCGTTCGCCGCGCACAACGCGCGTACCACCACCACTACTCGTTCGCGCTCGCTCGGTTTGGAAGGGGCACTCCGGTGATGTTTTTCGTCACCTTGCCCGAAAGACGCAAGGTCAAGATCGGAATGATCAAGGATCTCGTGGATTTCTTGAGCCCCGAGCTCAGCAATATCCCCGGAAGAGGCGAGGCGAAGTGGAGCATCAGCGGGGTGCTTCGGAGCCGAGAAAAAACGGCCCTCCCGGCCGGAAAAATCCTTCACGACGCTCATGGGGCTCGGCTAGGTCCATACGGCCCTTCCCTAGACAGGGGACGCGGACATGGGCGACACTAATCCCCATGCTCGCGGTCCCAGACCTGCCTCCCGACGCGAGCGCGGCCGCACTCGCCGCCTCTGCCGGCCTCCGCGCCCTCGCGCGGAGTGAGCGACGCCCCCAGTGGCTTCTGGAGCCGGACCACGCCACGTGGGACCGCTTCTGGGGACATCTGGGGGCACGCGACCTCGTCGCCTGGTCGACTACCTCCCGCCACGGCAGCGGCGCTTCGCAGTCGCCCCTCCAGGCTCGGCCCGTCCAAGTACCTCAGTGCCATGCACGGCGCCCCTTCCTCGGTCTCCCCGCTAAACGTGATCCAGGCAACACCCGCCTCGTGGCCGGGGCGTGCTCGGAAATCCCCGATCGAGTGATCGTGGCCTCTCAGGTTCGAACTTGCTCAAGAGCGCCAAATAACGATGTGCCCGCTTTGGAGGTTTTTTGATGCCCGCTGCGACCACCCCTACTGCCAGCATCGGATTTGAGGCCCAACTGTGGGAGGCCGCCGATCTGCTCCGCAACAACGTCGATCCGGCGGAGTACAAGCACGTCGTTTTGGGGCTCCTCTTCCTGAAGTACATCTCGGACGCCTTCGACGCCCGCGCCACGGATCTGGCCATCGCGGTAAAGAAGCCCGGCAGCGACTACTATGTTAAAGGCGAGGCGGCCCAGCGGAAGGAACTGGCCACGCTCCTGGAGGATTCCGACGAGTTTACGTCGGTGGGCGCCTTCTGGGCACCCCCCGAGGCGCGCTGGGCCGAGCTACGCGCCGCTGCACGCAAGCCAGAGATCGGCAAGCGCCTTGACGACGCGATGGACGCGATCGAACGCGCCAACCCCCGCCTGCGTGGCGCCCTCCCGAAAATCTACGCCCGCCCCATGCTGGACAAAGCCGTCCTGGGCAAGCTGGTGGACGTGGTCTCGGGCATCGGGATGGTGGAGAAGGACGAACACGGGCGGAGCAAGGACATCCTGGGCCGGGTTTACGAGTATTTCCTGTCCCGCTTCGCTAGTGCCGAGGGCAAGGGCGGAGGCGAGTTCTACACGCCCGAGAGCGTGGTCAAGCTGCTGGTCGCGCTGATCGAGCCCTTCGGCGGGCGCGTGTATGACCCCTGCTGCGGCTCGGGCGGCATGTTCGTGCAGTCGGTGAAGTTCATCGAGGAGCACGGCGGCCAGCGCCGGCAGGCCAGCATCTTCGGCCAGGAGTCGAATCCTACCACCTGGCGCTTGGCGCGTATGAACCTAGCCATCCGGGGCATCGAGGCCAACCTGGGTCAGAGCCACGCCGATACCTTCCGTGAGGACCTGTTCAGGGACGAGCGCTTCGACTTCATCCTGGCGAACCCGCCCTTCAACGTAAGCCAATGGCACGGTGAGGAGTTGCGCAGCGATGTGCGCTGGAAGGCGCCGATGATCGCTCCTCCGGTGGGCAACGCCAACTACGCCTGGATCCTGCACATGGTCCACCACCTGACGCCAAACGGGGTTGCGGCGTTCATCCTGGCCAACGGCAGCATGTCGTCCATGCAGTCCGGCGAGGGCCAGATCCGGCAGAAGTTGGTCGAGATGGAACTGGTGGACTGCATGGTGGCGCTGCCGCCCCAGCTCTTCTACTCGACCCAGATCCCGGTCTGTCTGTGGGTAATGGCCCGGAACCGAAACAACGGGCGGAGCTGGGACAAGAAGCTGCTGCGGGACCGACGCGGTGAGGTGCTGTTCATCGACGCGCGCAAGCTCGGCACGATGGACACCCGAGTGCATCGGCTTCTGGAGGGTGGGGACATCCAGCGGATCGCTAAGACCTACCACGCCTGGCGGACGGTGAGCGGAGCGTACCAGGACGTACCTGGGTTCTGCAAGAGTGCAAAGCGGGAGGAGATCGCTAAACACGAGTTTGTGCTGACGCCGGGGAGGTACGTGGGGGTGGAGGAGGTTGAAGATCGAAGTGCCGTGTCCGGTGACGAGTTCGACAGCCTCTTGGCCTTACTCGAAACCCAAATCGAGCAAGAGCAGCGATTGAACAAGGTAATGCTTGTAGCACTGAGGAGCCTCAGTCATGGTCGCTGATTGGAAGACGACCACAATCGGCAACCTCATCGACTCCGCCGGGGGCGAGCTTCAGACAGGTCCATTCGGCTCACAACTGCATGCGTACGACTACACCGAAGACGGCGCAGTTCGAGTGGTGCCCACGAGTGCAATCGGGCGCCGGCGGATAGATGGGAACGGCGTGCCGAGAATCTCATCTGCGAAGGCAGCCGAATTAGAGCGCCATCGCCTCAAGACGGGTGACATTCTGTTCGCCCGGCGTGGTGTGCAGGCTGCTGGTCTCTCGGCGCTTGTCACACCTGAACAGGAAGGATGGCTATGTGGGACAGGAGCCATCAGACTGCGCATCCCCGGCGGCGTGGTAGATCATTCCTTCCTCTCGTTCGCGCTATCGACAGAGACCGCCTACGAGTGGATTCAACAGCACGCCATCGGGGCAACCATGCCAAATCTCAATGAGAGTGTGGTGCGGTGGATTCCGATCCGCTTGCCACCCCTCAATGAGCAGCGTCGAATTGCTGCCGTTCTCGGCTCGGTTGACGACAGGATCGAGCTAAACCGTCAGAAAATCCGCACCCTGGAGGAGATGGCGCAGGTCCTGTTCAAGTCCTGGTTTGTCAACTTCGATGATCTTGTTGAGATTGATGATACCCCCATCGGCGCCATTCCGGTGGGCTGGCGTGTGGCGGGGATTGGACACGTTGCCGAGATTGTGCGCGACATCGTCGATCCAGCAGGACTCGCCCCGGACACTCCATACATTGGCCTGGAACACATGCCGCGGCGTAGCGCGGCGCTGGAGACATGGGGGCGAGCGTCGGAGGCAGGGTCCGCTAAGTCAAAATTTCGCAGGGGGGATATTCTCTTCGGCAAGCTGCGACCATATTTCCACAAGGTTGCACCTGCTTTTATGGATGGTGTGTCGTCGACAGACATTTTGGTTATCCGGCCGCACCATCCTGACTGGCGGTGGTTCGCCTTTGGTCATCTCTTCTCGGATGCGATGGTGGCTCACGCCTCCGCCGCAGCAGATGGCACTAAGATGCCACGCGCTAACTGGAAGGATCTCTGCCATCACCTGGTTGCAATACCGCCCCGCTCGCGAGCTGCGGAGTACAATGCCATTGTGGAGCCGATATACGATAAGATCGCCTTGAACGTACAGCAGTCCCGCGCCCTCACTGCCCTCCGCGATCTCCTCCTCCCGAAGCTCATCTCCGGCCAACTCCGCGTCCCCGAGTCCCTCGATCAGGCCCTCGAAGCCCTCTCCGCCGAGGTCACCCCATGAGGCGCATCAACGAGGACGCCGTCGAGCAGCAGGCCATCCGCTGGCTCCGTGCGCTCGGCTACGACCACCGCCACGGGCCGGACATCGCGTCGGACGGCAAGTCTCCCGAGCGCGCCGGCTACGATCAGGTCATCCTCGCCGACCGCCTGCACACCGCCCTCGCCACCCTGAACCCTCACCTCTCCGAGGACGAGCGCGAAGCCGTCGCGCGACAGTTCCTCTCCCCGCTCTCACCTTCGCTGGTCGAGAACAACCTGTCCTGGCGCCGGGCGCTCACCTGGGGCGTGGAGATCGAGGTCCGCCGGGGCGACCAGATCGTAGGCGAGCGCGCCCTGCTCGCGGATCTCGACAGTCCCGACAACAACGATTGGCTGGTAGTCAACCAGCTCACCGTCAAGCAGGGCGGTCCCAAGCGCCGGCCCGACCTGGTGGTCTTCGTCAACGGCCTGCCCTTTGCAGTGATCGAGCTGAAGAACCCGCTCGACGAAGCCGCGACACTCGAGAAGGCGTGGCAGCAGCTCCAGACTTACAAGGCCGACATCCCCGTCCTTTTCGAGACCAATGACCTCCTGATAGCTAGCGACGGCTACACGGCACGGCTGGGCAGCCTGACCTCCGACTGGTCGCGCTTCGGCCCATGGCGGCGGGTCGATGGTCCCGAAGACGTCGAGGCTGAACTGGAGCTGGAGGTGCTGCTGCACGGGCTCTTCGATCGGGGGCGCCTGCTCCGCTACCTGCGGAGCTACTGCGTCTGGGAGCAGGGCCAGAATCCGGTCAAGAAGATCGCGGCCTACCACCAGTTCTACGGGGTCGAGCACGCCGTCGAGCGCGCCGTGGCCGCGCATGAGGGCCGGGATCGCCGCGCGGGCGTGATATGGCACACCCAGGGCTCCGGCAAGAGCCTCAGCATGGTCTTCTTCGCGGGCCGGATGCTCCAACACAAGGCGATGCGTAACCCCACGCTGGTGGTGCTCACCGACCGCAACGACCTGGATGGCCAGCTCTATCAGCAGTTCGTCGCTGCGAAGGACCTGCTGCGGGAGACCCCGGAGCAGGCGCAGTCGCGCGAGCACCTGCGCACGCTACTCGACCGGCCGAGCGGCGGCGTTATCTTTTCGACGCTTCAGAAACTCGGCACCCGCAAAGGCGAGCGCATGCCCGTGCTCTGCGGGCGCGACAATGTGGTTATCATCGCAGACGAGGCCCACCGCTCGCACTACGACACCGTGGACGGTCTGGCGCGCAACCTGGACGAGGCCCTGCCGAACGCCGTGCGCATCGGCTTCACTGGCACGCCCATCGAACGAGAGGACCGCTCCACACCGGAGGTCTTTGGCGACTACATCGACACCTATACGGTTCGGCAGAGCGTGGCCGACCGCGCCACGGTGCCCATCTACTACGAGTCTCGGCTGGCCCGCCTCGACCTTCCCGAAAAAGAGCGACCCCGGGTAGACGCGGACTTCCAAGAGGTGACCGAGGACGAGGAACAGGACACTACGCTGACGCTGAGCGCGACATGGGCCAGCCTAGAGAAGGTAGTCGGGCTCAAGAAGCGACTCAAGCTCATCGCCGAGGATCTGGTCAAACACTGGGAGGCGCGCCAGGAGACGCTGGACGGCAAGGCGATGATCGTCTGCATGTCCCGGCGGATCTGCGTGGACCTGTACCGCGAGCTGGTGCGCGTGCGGCCGGACTGGCACGGCGCCGACGACGAGCACGGACGGATCAAGGTGGTGATGACGGGATCGGCGACGGACCCCGCCGACTACCAGCCGCACCTGCGCAACCGGGCGGCGATGGAGCGCCTCGCCGAGCGCTTCAAAGACCCGAATGACCCGCTCCAGCTCGTCATCGTGCGGGACATGTGGCTAACGGGCTTTGACGTGCCCTGCGCGAACACGCTCTACCTGGACAAGCCCATGCAGGGCCACACCCTGATGCAGGCCATCGCGCGGGTGAATCGCGTCTGGCGAGGCAAGCCGGGCGGGCTCATCGTGGACTACCTGGGCGTGGCCGAGGCGCTGCGCGAGGCCGTCCGAACCTACACCCAGGGCCGCGAGGATCGTCCCAGCGTGCCAATCCAGGAAGCGCTCGAGGCGCTGCAGGGCTGCTACGAGAAGGTCTCCGACCTGTACCACGATTTCAACTGGAGCGGGTACTTCTCGTCGGACCTGGCCGTCCAGCTCAAGACTGTCCGCGCCGCCGCCGACCACGCCCTGGCCCAGGGCGACGATGGGCGCAAGCGCTTCCTGGACAACATGGCGGCGCTTAACAAGGCCGTCGCCCTGGCCCTGCACCTGGAGGAGGCCCGCCGCTACCGCGACGGCGTGGCCTTCTTCCAAGCAGTTGAGGCCACGATCCGTAAGGTCGGCACCCCCAGGAAACAGAGCCCCGAGGCGCTGGACGCCGCCATCCGCCAGATCGTCTCCCGCGCCGTCGTGAGCGACCGGGTGATCGACGTGTTCGAGGCCGCGGGCCTGGACAAGCCCGAGATCACCATTCTGAGCGAGCCCTTCCTGGAGGAGCTTCAGCAGACCCCTTACAAGAACCTTCAGATCGAGCTGCTGCGCCGCCTGCTCTCGGAGAACATTACCGCGCTGGAGCGCACCAACGTCGTCGCCGCGCGCAAGTTCTCCGAGAGCTTGACCGAGACCATCCAAAAGTACCGCAACCGCGCCCTAGAGTCCGCCGAGGTCATCTTGGAATTGATCGATCTAGCGCGCGCCGTGCGTGACAACCCCAAGCGCGGCGCCGGCCTCGGGCTGACGGACGATGAACTGGCGTTTTACGATGCGCTTGCCGACCATGGCGACGTGCGATCGGTTATGGGCGACGCAGTGCTTGGCACAGTAGCCCGGGATCTGGTGAGAGCTATTCGCTCCAGTGTGACCCTGGACTGGACCCAGAAGGAGAGCGTGCGCGCGGAGATGCGCTCACGGGTGAAGCGCCTTTTGCGTCGGCACGGATATCCACCAGACAAGGCGGAGAAGGCGCTGGAGACCGTAATCAAGCAGGCCGAGGCGCGTTGCGCGGAGTGGGGGGAGCAGGAATGAATTCCAGCGACCGGACCGAATACCTCAAACGGCCTGCGTACAACCGGTGGTTGGACGGCCGTGGACCGGTCATCGAGATCGAGGATGGTACCTACACCCGAAGCGAAGTGTTGTTCGCAGTTGATCGGGACGGATATCATGCAAAGTATGCGGAATATGAGGACAAGCGCCTCGGCGACCTTCGGGATTCCGGGAATGCATGTCTGGACTGGCGCAAGAGCCAACGCCAACGCTTCGAGCGCCTGGTGGATGCGGCTCGACGAGGAGCGGTCGTGCCCTTCGTGGGCGCTGGCCTGACCATCCCCTGTGGCATGAAGGGATGGCAATCATTCCTGTACCACCTCGCCGACGAGTCTCTCACCGACCGCGCCATCATCGAGAGTCACATCCTGGCTGGCGAATACGAAGAGGCTGCCGAACTGCTTTGCAACAATATGGGTGAGCGATGGTTCTCCGAGCAGATCGTGACGGAGTTCGGCCGAGTTGTCGAGTCGAAGGGCGCTGTGTGCCTGCTTCCTCGGCTCACGAAGACCTGCCTGATTACCACCAACTTTGATCATGTCATCGAGTCTGTGTTTAGCGACCATAAGCCCTCCCTTGAGCGAGCTATCGGTTCAAACGCGGAGGAGTTTCACAGAGCGCTGGTCCAGAATAGGCCCTATCTGCTCAAGGTGCATGGCGACGTGGAGCGGGCGCAGGACAGGGTACTCTCTTTCACGCACTACAAGGCCGCCTACGGTGACGGAGCGATAGACTTCGCCCGCCCGTTGCCCAAAGCTCTGAAGCGGGCCTTTACTTCGAAGGTACTACTGTTCCTGGGATGTAGCCTGGGGCCGGATCGGACCATGCGTTTCTTCCGCACTCTCATAGCGACCGACGATCCTCCCGACCAGCACTACGCCATCTTAGAGGCGCCAGTTGCAGACTCAGATCGTGTGTCCCGCGAGAAGACGCTTGCGGAGCATGGAATTGTACCAATCTGGTATCCGAACGGCGAGCATCACCACGTTGAAGCTCTGGTACAGGTACTGGTCGATCGTATGGAGGCACAATAGCGCCGGACGTCACGGAGTTTCAGGGGACAGTGCCGCGGGGTCGTGTTGGACACGTTGCCGTCGTCGCACGGCTCGTCCAGTTCACCGAGCTCCTCAGGTGCTGGCGAAGAGCGGGCCGTGTTCCTCAGACCTGGCCCTGGTCGAGCGGGAGTAACAGTATCGCCGCCCGAGCTTGAACCGCTGGACCTGCTCGGATTTCAGGAGCGCCTCCAGGTGGCGCCGAAGCTTGCCCTCGGTCATCGCGGTGGCCTTGGTGAGTTCGTCGAGGCTGCAAGGGCCGGGAGCCAACGCGGCGAGGATCAGGGCACGTGGCGATTGGATACCGTGATCGGGCACCTGCTCCGCGCGCTCCGCGTCGCCTTCCTGGTGCTGCGGCGAGGTTTGGTCTGGCGCGGGCTCGGCCGGACTCGGCAGCTCGAGCGAGCGCTGCTCGGGTGATGCGTCCGGTGGGCGCACCGGCGGCGTCACATCAGGAATAGCCGACACATCCCTCACCGAGGGATCGCGGAGGGCCTCAGGCAGCACCACGACGCCAGCTTCCCAGGGGATGCCGTCGACACCCGACAGGGCTGCGAGCACGGCGTTCTTACCGCCTTCCCCCTCGCCCCGACGCACGAAGACAGACAGCCCGAGCTTGAGATGCACCTCGACCTGATGCGTCGTGCCTCCGTCGGCGACGCAGTCGGCGACGATGAGCGCGCGGCTCATGCCGGCGATCGTGCGGTTGCGGGCCATCGCTGCGCCGGCTTGCCACGGCTGCTTCGGTGCAAACTCGCTGATCACGACGAACTTGCCGCTTGCGAGACGACGATCGCGCGCCCACCTGCTGGCGAGCAACCCCTCCGGCGCGATACCGATCACGACCCCGTTCGCCTCGAGCGCCCCCTCGAGCGCCTCGCTGTCGACACCCCGCGCGAGGCCCGAGACGACAGGGAATCCCCGTCCTGCAAGCGCACCAGCAGCGGCCCTGGCAAAGGCGAGGCCACGCGTTCCGGCGTCGCGGCTGCCACTGACGGCCACCCCTGGCGCCGCCAGAAGAGTCATCTCGCCGGCGACGAGCAGGACCGTGGGAGCGGCACCGGGGGTCAGGCGCTGAGCGAGTTGCGCGGGGTACTGCGGGTCAGTGATCGGTAGCAGGCGGACGCGGCGACGCTCGAGCTCCGCCGCAGTGAATGCCTGTGCTGCGACCAGGCCCTCTGCGGCCCGCAAGCGCTCGAGCGTGCGGGTGTAGGGCTGGAGCGTCGGCGGCAACTCCGCCGGATCGAGTCGGAGAAGGTCGAGGAGACCCAGCCTTTCACGCCGATGGGCCGTCAGCACCAGGCCGTTGATCTCGCGGCGCGAGCCCCGCTCGGGGCCGAACGCGAGATGCAGCCAGTAGGCGGCTTCCTGCGGGTGAAGGCTCATGGATCGTCGGGGCTCACGGTCCGGGCGAAGGTCAGCGGAAAGACCTTCGAGGGGAGCGCCTTGGCGGCGGCGAGGATAGATTGCCCGGTATCGAAGACATCGTCGACCAGGAGCACTCGCCGCGCCGAGGGCACCTGGGGCCAGGCGAAGGCGCCTTCAACGTTTTCCCGCTTGCGCGGGCGCGAGCGCAACGCCTTCTGGGGAGAAGTCTTCCTCACTTTTTGCAGAAGGATCGTCCGACACCCGAGTTTTTGGCCCAGCCACCGCGCGCAATCCCCGACCACGTGGTCGGGACTCTCCGTCGGCGGCATGTACGCCACGGCGTCGAACGCGACCTCCTTGTAGCAGGGGTGCGAGCGGACGACGGACAGCGCTGACTGGCGAACGTCCTGGGGCATCGGAGACTTCGCCCGCTTCGCCCTAGCGACCGAGACTCCAAGGCCGAAGTTGTAGTAGGCGAGCGCGACACCCTTCTGGAGGTTGCCTGGCTTGCCGGCGAACTTGAGCGGCGGATGGAGGCAAGCCAGTGCCGCGCGGACGAGTTCAGTGTCGGGCCGCCCGAGCTCGCAAGGCCGACACCGATCGCAGCGACCACAACCAATCGGCGGTCGCTCGTCGCCCATCGCGCTTGCCAAGGCGCGCGCCCGACAGGTGTCGAGCTGCGGGTATGCCTCGCACTCCGCGAAGAGTTGGCGACGATGCTCCTGGGCGTCGGGGTCCGGCACATCCTCTGGGCGTTCGACGCCCCATGCCCACTGATACTGCCACGGGTTCCCGGTAAACCGCTCGACGCAACCTGCGTCGAGAAGGTCGTCGAGGATCCGACGCACGTGGCTCTCCGGGAGATCGAGCTTCTCGACGATTTGCGTGCGTGTGAAAGTCTCGTCGTCCTCGCCGGCGGCGAGAATAGCCTCGACGTCCTTGTACTCTTCGATAGGTGGACACCCCGAGATGATGTGCGCCCGCTGGGCAGCCTGGTCTTCCGGACAGACGATGGCAAGTGCCTCCGCGGATTCGCCGTCGCGGCCGACGCGACCGACCTGCTGAACATACTCGAGCAGGCTCGTCGGCAACCCGAGGTGGACTACCCATCGGAGATCGCGTCGATCGAGGCCCATCCCCAGCGCCGAGGTGGCGCAGAGGACCTGGATCTCGCCGGCGCTCCACCGCGCGAGACGCTCGGTGCGTTCCTCTGCATCCATTGAACCGAAGTACGTCTCCGCCGTGATCCCGGCATGCCTGAGGCAGTGGGCGGCGATCTCCGTGCTCTTCCGCGTGAGCACGTAGACGATGCCGGGCCGGCCAGGCCTCGCCGCGGCCACGGCGACCATGCGGGCGAGTTGCTCGGTCGAGTCGGCCGCCGTTACGACCTGAAAACCGATCTCGGGTCGGTAGGACGGGATCCGGATGGCCAGCACGTCTCGGCCATCGGGCGCGATCTGCTCGCGGATGTCGTCGACGACCGCGGCAGGTGCTGTGGCCGTGGTCGCCAGTACCGGCGTGCGTAAGCCGAGGCTCTGGATCGCCCGAACGAGGCGACGGTACCACGGCCGGAAGTCGTGTCCCCACTGGCTGATACAGTGGGCCTCGTCGACGACGACGCCCTTAATCTCGATATCCTGGACATGCTCGAGCCACGAGTCGGTACCGAGCCGCTCAGGGGCGACAAACAGCAGGTCGAGCATTCCCACCTTGGCCGCCGCGAAGGTGTCGTCGCGCTCGGGCCCCGGGATATCGCTGTGGATGGTCGCCGCGCGCAACTTGGACTGTCTTGCCCGCTCGACCTGCTCGTTCATCAGTGCCTTCAGCGGTGAGAACACGAGGACGACTCCCTGACGCCTTGTGTCTGCGGCGAGGGCTTGGTAGCACAGCGACTTGCCGTGCCCGGTTGGTGCCACGTAGAGCACACGCCGGCCGTTGAGGAGGGCGCGAATAACGTCCTCCTGGCCCCCGTGCAGGCGCTCGAGACTGAAGCGCTGCAAGATCCATGTGTGCAAATCCGAGCGGAGGACCCGGCGCGTCGTCACGCCGCGAACATAACCGAGCACAGCGACAGCTCCAAGCGGCCCAGAGCGACGTGCCCCAGCATCGAGACAGGCGCCTCCGGGCAACTGCGGCTCAGACGACTGCGGCGGCGAAGGACGCGGGGCTCGCGGAATGCCGCGACATCGGCGACTTCCCTAGGCAGCGCGCGCAGCAGCGGACCCAGAGCGCACTCGACGGCGTCGGCGAGCGCTCGTTCCAGCTTGTCGAGGATGCGCCGCCGCCGTTCGGTGACGAAGATCTTGTCCGGAAACAATGTCTCGCTGCTGGCGCCTCGGGGCCGTTCGGTGCAGCCGAATCAGAGATCGTGACAGCCGGTAACTTTTTCGCCCCGCGCTCGACAAGGAGGCGCGCGGCGCCGGGCTATCGGGGGGGGGCCGTCTCCCAGCGCGATCTGGACGCCGGAGCGACGCGCCGCCCACGCTTGGCTGTTCGGGCTCCCAGCCGCACGCGCGCTTTTGGTTCGACTCCCCCCGCGGCTCCGCGAAGCCGCGCTCTGCGACGTCTGCTCTGCGCCAGCCTTGAGCGGAAGCGAACGCAGCGGCGAGTCATGGACGGCCCCAACGGCGAGCCGCCGCGGCGCCGGGAGCTCAGCCGCCAGGACCCGAAATCGCTGGGGACAGCGGCCGTACGCCCGGTGCTTGAATTCTCGGTCTCGGTCCAAGTATTTTGATGCATATGCGGTTGCTGCTCCACCGAGCCTGCGAAGAGACGAATGGCAGGAAGCATGGACGGTCTCACCGTTTCTCCGCCTGAATGCGATGAAACCTCCGGTTCTTTTGACCTGGCTTGCCACCCGAGGCGACCCCTTCGAGCGGATGCACAGCGGAGGGGCTTACCGCGAGACATCGAACGGGCGGATCCCCGGGCCGATGCTCACGCTGCTCACCGACCCCGAGTCGATTTACGTCGACCGGATCCACGACGTCGTGGTCCTCCGCCAGGGTGGTGCGGAAGCTGCGGCGCACGAGCGGGTGTACGAGGAGCTGGTCGCCGCATTGGCGGAGCGGGCCCCGTCGCTCCGGCTTCATCCGCACGTCTGGGAGCACGACGACCCGACCGATCACGCTGCGATCTTCGAGTACCTTCGGGCTCTCCTGCCGCGGATTCGGCGGCAATTTCAGGAGCGTGAGCTCGTCATCCATCTCTCGCCGGGGACTGCCGCGATGCACACCGTCTGGGCGTTGATGGCCGCGACCGGCTTCATCGAGCCGCCGTTCACCGCTGTCCAGTCGTTCCGGGCCGGCGAGCGGCGGGGGCGGCCGGCAGTCGTGCCGTTGGGGCTCGAGGTCGGCACCTTCTTCCGCCGCTGGCAGGCGACCCGTCCTGTCGCCACGGAAGAAGGGGAACGGGCCGTCTGGGATCCCCGGCAATTCCGGTCCACCCGACTGCGCGATCTATACGACGAGGCTCGGCGCGTCGCCCGGTTGAAGGTGCCGGTGTTGCTGCTCGGCGAACGCGGCACCGGCAAGACGACTCTGGCGTCGTGGATCCGCCTGCGCAGCCCGTTCCGCAAAGAGAAGCAGGACCAGGCGTGGCCGGCGGTGCCCTGCGGTCAGTACACCTCCGAGACGATGCGGGCAGAGCTGTTCGGTTACGTCAAGGGGGCGTTCACCGGGGCGAACCGGGAGCACGAGGGCCTGCTCGCGCGGGCGAACGGTGACACTCTGTTCCTCGACGAGATCGGCGACATCTCGCGGGAGCTCCAGCGCCTCCTGATCAAGGTGCTCGAGGAGGGCAGCTATCAGCCCCTCGGCAGCACCGACGTCCTGCGCACCGACCTGCGCCTCTTGACCGCGACGAATCTCCCTCGCGACGCTCTGCGCAAGCAGCTCGACCCCGATTTCCTCGACCGCATCCGCAGCTTCACCCTCACGGTGCCGCCGCTCCGGGAGATCCAGGACGAGCTCGTTTGGCTGTGGCCCGTCGTGCTCGAGGCGGCCGCGCGGCGCTCCGGTGCACCGACGAGATACGCCCGGCTCGCCGAGCCCCAACACGCGCAGATCGTCCGCGCATTGCGGGCCGACCCGCTCCCGGGCAACGTGCGCGACCTGTTCCGCGTCGCCTATCGCTTCCTCGCCGCCCGCGCCGACGACGACGCGCCGCTCCCCATCAAGGACGCCGTCGACTACGCCCTCCAGGCGCTCGACGGCGGGGCGCCGGACCTCGCGGAGGCCAGCTCGCGCAACCTCGCCCGCGCCTTCGCCGATCGCGTCGCCCTCGCGCCCGACCTGCTCGAGGATGGCCCGCTCGATCCCGAGCGACTGATCGCCGACTTCAAGCGATGGTTCGCGCAGCAGGTCCCCGGGCTTTCGGAACGGACCGGGCGGCCCGAGTCGGAGCTGACCCGGATGAACGAACGGACCCTCCGCAACTGGCGGCGGAAAGAAGATGCCGGGGTCCCGGAATGAGTGTGCCGGAAAGGACCGGGCGGCCCGTTGCGTGAAACAGGCCGGTCCGGGATAGCTTCCGTATTTCAACTGCTTACGCGCTGGGTGAGCCGTTCGGCACGGCGTGTGGACTATGCGGCATGGCCCCACCGCGATGGTGGGGCAGCGAGGTCCCCATGCACGCACAGTTCAGGCTCACACATCACGCCGTCGAGCGGTCCCGCCTCCGACGCATCCCTGCGAAAGCGATCCACGCCGCGCTCGTGTTCGGCAAGCATCGCGCGATCCGCGGGGCGGACGTGTACACGATCGGCTGGCGCGACGTCCGGCTACAGGCGCGGTACGGCATCGACCTCTCCCGCTGGGAGGGTATCGAGGTCGTCTGCGCGCATGATGGCCAGGTCCTCACGGTCTACCGCAACAAGAACCCGCGGGCGCTCCGCGATCGCCTGGCTCGTCACGCAGCTTGAGGGAGCGCCGCATGGGTTTCGCATCGTACCGCGAAGACATCATCAGTCGCTTCGGTAGCGACACATACCCCCGTGTCAAGGAAACCCGACCCATGAGCCGTCTCAAGGATTTCACCGTCCCGAGTGCCCGCCCGCTCCCCGTCATCGTGCTCGCCGACATCTCCGGCAGCATGGGCGTGGACGGCAAGATCCAGGCCCTCAACCACGCCGTACGCGAGATGCTCGAGGCGTTTCAGGAGGAGGCCGATCTGAGGGCCGAGATCCACGTATCCGTCATTACCTTCGGCGGGCAAGCGCGGACGCACCTGCCGCTGGGTCCGGCGCGGAACGCCCAATGGAGCGACCTCGGTGCGGCCGGGGGCACACCGATGGGGGCCGCCTTCGAGCTCGCCCGTCAGGCGGTCGAGGATCGCAACGTCGTTTCGAGCCGGTCGTACCGCCCGACCGTCGTACTCGTGTCCGACGGGCAGCCCACGGACGCCTGGCAACCGCCGCTCGCGGCGTTCCTCGCCAGCGAGCGCGGCGGCAAGGCCTTCCGCATGGCGCTGGCGATCGGGTCCGACGCCGATCACGAGGTGCTCAAGGCGTTCCTCGCCGACCCAGCGGGGCGGGTGTACCGCGCCGACGAGGCCAAGCAGATCCGGACGTTCTTCCAGCTCGTGACGATGAGCGTGTCGAGTCGGTCGCGGAGCGCGAACCCCAACAGCGCCCCGGCGCTCGCGGATGACGGCTGGGACCTCTGATGATGCGTGTGGTCGCCAGCTCGGTCCGCGGTCCGGCGCACCGAGGGGAGGGGCTACCGTGCCAGGACGCCTGGATGGCCGTACCTGGGCCGCGCGCCGCGCTCGCCGTCGTGTGCGACGGCATGGGCAGTCGCCCGCACGCCAGGCAGGGCTCACGCGCCGCCACCCAGGCGGCCCGCGACGCCTGGCGCATGTGGAGCCGATCCGCGACGGGTAGCGTCGAAGATCTGATCCGACTGCTCGAGGTCTGCTGGCGGCTCCGCCTGCGTGTCCCCGCGGAGCAAGCCGCGACGACCTGTCTGCTCTACGCAGAGGACGGTCACGGGCGCGCCGCGCTCGCGCAGCTCGGCGACGGGCTGATCGTCCGGCGCAGCGCGACCGGCACCGTGACCGTGCATCCCTCGCGCGCCGAGGGCCTCGGCCGCACCCAGGCGCTCGGTACGCCGCACACGCTCGCCGATTGGTCGCTGGGCCTCACGGCGCCCCTCGGAGTCGGCGAGGCCATCGCGCTCGCCACCGACGGCGTATCGGACGACCTCGACTTCACGCGCCTCGGAGCGCTGATCGCCTGGGTGATCGACGAGCTCGGTCCCCATCCTCACGCCGGCCGACTGCTGCGTACGGAGCTGCATCGCTGGCCCGTCCCCCATCACCGCGACGACAAGACCCTCCTCGTTCTATGGAATACCCCCACCTCCAAGAAGTGATCGACGAGACCGGCGCCGTCCATGCGCTCGAGCGCAAGCTCGGCGCCGGCGGTCAGGGCGTGGTCTGGCTGGTCAAGGGCGGCCGGCGCGTGGTCAAGTTGCTCGACCGCGGCGCTCCCGAGGCCCTCCGGCGGCAGTTCCTGTTCGTGCGCAGGCTCGACCTCGCGGGCCTCCACGTCGCCCGGCCGTTCGCCGTCCTGAAGCCGCCCCACGTCGGCTACGTCGCCGAGTTCCTCGGCGACATGACCCCGCTGGCCGCCCTGCTCAAGCACCCCGCGACCGACCTGTTGCGCTGGCACATCGAGACCGGCGGTCTGCGCCGCCGCCTGCGGCTCCTCGCGCACGCAGGCGAGGCGCTCCTCGGCCTGCACGGGCGAGGCGTCATCTACGGCGACGCCTCGCACTGTAACGTCTTCGTCTCCGCGCCCGTGACCGCCCACGAGGCCTGGCTGATCGACCTCGACAACCTCGCGCACGAGTCCGACCCGCGACGCGCGCTCTACACCCCGGGGTATGGTGCGCCGGAGGTCGTCGCCGGCACTGCGGGTTGCACCACGCTCTCGGACGCCTGGGCCTTCGCGGTCCTGGTCTGGCAGACCCTCACGCTCACGCACCCCTTCATCGGCGACCTCGTCCACGACGGCGAGCCCGAGCTCGAGGAGCGGGCCTTCGCCGGCGAGCTCCCGTGGGTCGGACATTCCACCGATCCGCAGAATGTCTGCAGCCGCGGCTTGCCATCCCAGCAAGTCATGGGAGCTCGCCTCGTCGAACTCGCCGCTCGCACGTTCGAGCCGGGCCTCCACGATCGGAAGAAGCGCCCCGGCGTGTCGGACTGGGTGGAGCGCCTGCACGCTGCCGCCGACCAGACCGTCCTGTGCCCCGGATGCGCAGGGACGTACTTCGTCACCGAGCCGGCCTGCCCGTGGTGCGACGAGCCGCGCCCCGCAGTCATCCCTGTGCGGCTCACCCGCTGGCAGCCGGACAGGGGCCTGGTCTCGGGCGCCGTGAAGCTCGGCCAGTTCCCGCTGACGACCGAACCCCTGAGGCTCACCCGGCGCGACACCCTGGGGCACACGGGGACGGCCGCGCGCGAGTTCCACATCGAGCTCGCGCCCGTCGAGCGCGGTATCTCCGTACGCGCTCGACCTGGTTGCGACGCCTGGATCGCCCCGGTCGCGCGGCCCCATGAGCGTCACTCGCTCGCCGAACGCCCCCGGATCGTTCCACCGAGCGGTTGGATGGTCTTCTTCGAGGACCCCGCGCAACCGCAGCGCGTGGCCCTGCTCGGGAGGAACCCATGAAAATCGCCGAGGTCACCGGCGGCCTCGCGGCCACCCTGCGGGTCCGCTCCACCAGCGGTCCGTTTCAACCCGTCCCACCGCGCGAAGAGGAGGTCCAGCTGACCCGCTCGGCCGATCAGACGCTGCTCTCGTTCGGCGGCGCCGTCTGGGCGGTCGCGGGGGTCACGCCCGCCGACGACTCCGAGCTGACCACGAGCGTCGGCAGCGGCCTGCCCATGGTCGCCTTCGTCGTGCAGGCGACGGCCGATGTCCTCATTCTCGAGACCCGCCGCTTCACGCAGGAGCTCCGGGTCACCGAGCCGCTCGAGCTCGGCGTCGACGAGAAGGTGCTCGACGACATCCGCCTCGTCCACCGGTTCGGCGGCACCGTCGCCGACGTCGGCGTCTGGCTCGAGGATCGCCTCCTGATCCCGCCGGTCGCCCGCGAGCCGACGCAGCTGCGGCGGCTGGTCATCGCCAACGACGCCCGCGGCCGGCTCGAGGCCTTCAGGATCTACGGTCATCGGATCGCCGCCGATGTCCGCCGCGTCGACGACAAGCTGCGGATCGAGCGGGTCGTCCGCGGCGGCCGCAACGACCATCAACGCCTCACCCTGCTGTCTGCGCCCGTCTCCGTCGTCGATGCCACCCTCGCCGCGGAGCTTCACGGCAACGTGCGCACCACCCTGTCGCAGGCCGTCACCAGCGGCGACAGCTATCTGCAGATCTGGCAGACGTACCACAAGATCGAACAGGACACCGTCCAGCGACGCGCTCGAACCTTCGGCGTGCTCGAGTACACCGCCTGTGCGCTCCGCCGCGAGGACGGCGGCTGGCGGTTCACCCTCGCGTCCATCGAGGACCTCGCCAGCCGCCTCGCGCTGCTCGGCGAGTCCGAACGCTTCGAGCTCGAGGCCGGCGACACCCCGCCCGTCTTCGACGGTGATCGCGGCCCTGCCGGCGCCCCGCGCAAGTCTCGTCCGAAGTCCCCCAATCTCACCGCGGCGGTCGTGCACATCGACGAACAGAAGCGGTTCATCGATCTCGCTGCGCCCGACGACGACGACGAGCAGCCGAGGCCGCCGAAGTCCGGCTATCTCTACCTGGCGACCGGCGGCGACGAGGCGCGCCTCGAGCGTCGCAGGCGCGCCGAGGAGGCGCTCCGCACCGGCAACTGCCCGCTCCCGCAGCTCGGCCTGCTGATGGAAGGCCAGCCGGCACCGGCCGCGCGGATGCCGAGGCGCGAAGCGATGAGCCCGGCCGTGCGCGAGGTCTTCGGCGCCGCCCGTCCGACCCAGCGCCAGATCGAGGCGATCGAGCGCGCGCTGAACACCCCCGACATCTGCCTGATCCAGGGGCCGCCGGGCACGGGCAAGACCCAGGTGATCTCCGCGATCGAGCGTCGCCTCGCCGAGCTCGCCGACGACGGCGTCGAACCTTCGCAGCGGATCCTCGTCACCGCGGCCCAGCACGACGCGGTCGAGAACGTCGTCCAGCGCAGCGAGGTCTTCGGGCTCCCGGCGATGAAGGTCGGTCGGCGACGCCGCGGCTCCGACGCCGCCGTCGATCCGGCCCAGGTCTTCGCCGACGAACGACTCAACGCCCTGCGCGCCCGCGTCGGCGCGCCGCCCATGGCCGAGCGTCTCGCCGTGGCCCGCCGCCTCGCCGTCGCCTGCATTCGTACCCGCTCGCTCCCCGCCGAGCAGGCCGGGTGGATCCGCGATTTGGTCCGCCACCTCGACGACCTCGTCCCGCATGACCTTCGGGACAGGGCGCTGGAGCGCGCCGCTGCGCTGGAGCACCCCACCGGCGCCAGCGACCCCGAGGCGCTCGACTTGATGATCCAGGCGGCACGGGCGATCCGCGTCGACGACGGCCCGTTCTCCGACGACGGACCCCTCCAGGCTCGCAAGGCGCTCCGCCGGCTCGACGCGCTCCTGACCGCGCCCGAGCTCGCCTTCCTCGAGCGCTGCGCCGCCGTCGAGCCAGAGCAGGTCCCCTCCTGGCTCGCCGAGGGGCGCGTCCACCGGGACGCCTTGATCGATCGGTTGAGCCGCCCCTCGCCCGCCGCCGGGCCGCACCTCGACGAAGACACGCGGGGCCTCCTGCTCGGCATCCTCGACGCCGTCGATCGCCGCCTCGCGGCCACCCGCGCCGGTGACGGGGCCGCGATCGCCAGCTACCTCCACGACCTCGAGACCGACCCCGACGGCGTGCGCGAGGCCCTCCAGCACTACACCGTCGTCCTCGCCGCGACGCTCCAGCAGTCGGCGGGCAAGGAGATGCGTCGCGTCCGCGGCATCGACGGCGGCCAGACCACCTTCGAGTCCGTGATCGTCGACGAGGCCGCGCGGGCCAACCCGCTCGACCTCTTCATCCCGCTCAGCATGGCCAGGCGCCGCGTCGTGCTGGTCGGCGACCACCGCCAGCTCCCGCACATCCTCGAGCCGGACGTCGAGCGCCAGTTGGCCGAGGGCGTCGATCATGGCACCGTCGCCGCGCAGACCCTGCAGGCCGTTCAGGCCAGCCTGTTCGAGCGCCTGTGGGTCATGCTGCGGGCCCTCGAACAGCGCGACGGCATCCGTCGCACCGTGACCCTCGACGCCCAGTACCGCATGCACCCCGAGCTCGGCCGGTTCGTCAGCCGCGAGTTCTACGAGGTCCACGGCGACGGCGAGATCGAGAGCCCGCGCCGCGCCGCCGAGTTCGCGCACGACCTTCCGGGTTACGTGAAGGCGGGAGAGCCGTGCGCCGCCGCCTGGCTCGACGTTCCGGGCGACAGCGTCCGCGCGCGTGAACGCAGCGGCCGCAGCAAGTCGCGCCCCGCCGAGGCCGACGCCATCGCGCGCGAGGTCCACCGCCTCATCGACCACGACCCGACCCTGACCTTCGGCGTGATCGCCTTCTACGCCGCCCAGGTCGACGCGATCGGTGAGGCGATGATCGCGGTCGGCCTGACGGAGCGCGCCAACAACGAGCGCGGATGGCGGGTCGCCGAACGATGGGCGCTCACCTACAACGCCGCCGGAAAACCCGTCGAGCGCCTCCGGATCGGCACTGTCGACGCCTTTCAGGGCAAGGAGTTCGACGTCGTGTTCCTCTCCGTCACCCGGTCGAACGACCTCCCGGCCGACACCGACGAGCAGCAGCGCCGCAAGTACGGCCACCTGATGCTCGAGAACCGCCTCTGCGTCGCCATGAGCCGGCAACAGCGCCTGCTGGTCGCTGTCGGCGACCTCGCCTTCGTCAAGGCCGCCGCCCCCCTGCGGGCCCTGCAGGCATTCATCGAGCTCTGCGGAGGGTCGCATGGCACCGTTCGATAAGACCACCCCGATCCTCCGCTTCCGCCGCGGCAAGGTCCCGGGCGCCGTATGGATCCTCTGGCCCGTCTTCGTCTGGCGCGTCGTCGCCCCGGTGCCGCGCGAGCAACGGCTCAACCTCTTCCAGCGCGCCGTGCTGGCGCTTGCGCGCGCCGGCGTGGTCCACGTCGTCGACCTCGCCGAGCGCCTGATGATCGCCCCCGACCTCGCCGGCCTCGTCGTCCAGGAACTGCGCGGCATGGGGCTGCTCGATCACATCGCTCGTCCGACTCGTCGCGGGTTGCAGACGCTCGACGACATCGAGCTCGATCCGCCGGAGGACGCGACCTTCGGCCACGTCCTCTGCGATCCCTTCACCGGCAAGCCGTGGCCGCGCTTCGTCACCGGCGACCTCCCGCTCGCCGACGTCGAGCCCGACGAGGACGGCTGGCCGGTGCTCCTCGGCGGCAGCGCCGGCGACCCGTGGAAGGATCGCACCTTCAGCGTCACTCCCGGCCCGAGCGACCCCCAGCGCTTCGCCCGACCGGACGCCAGCGACGTGCTCCGCGTCGCGCGGCGCCACCGACGGCACCGCGACCTCGGCGACGCCGACCCGCGTGACGTCCCGCGGCTGCAACGCGTCTCGTTCGTCGACGAACGGCCCCAGTCGTACTGGCTCGCCGTGTGCGTGCGCCGCCACGAGTCCGGCGATTGGATGGTCGAAGACCCATTCGGCGGCGGTGAGTCGCTGGGGCTGCGCGCGCAGCTCGAGGTCCACCTCGACCGTCACAAGGAGCTGCGCCGACGGATCACGGGGCTCGTCCGCGACGACGCGGGTCCGCCGTCGCTGATCCAGCTGCACACGCAAGCGACGCTGGAGGTCGAGGATCGGCTGACCATGTCGATCCGCCAGCACGAGCCCGTGCGCGAGCGCCTCGTGGCGATGCAGCGCGCGTGGCTCGAGGCGTCGCAGGACGGCGCCCCCGCCGACAAGTGGGACGACGTGCTGGTGAAGGCCCAGCGAGCCGCCGAACGGGCGCTGCGGACCGTGCACGAGCCACGGCGCGGCCTCACCCCGCCGCTCCACGCGGAGCTCGCCGAGTCCGACAAGGCGCTCAACCAGCAGCTCCTCGACGCGATCGCCGGCGAGCTCGGCTTCTCGACGCCGCTCCCGGCGACCCTCGCGTCGGTGCGCCGCGGCAAGGTGCAACACGCCGAGAGCAGCAGCAGCGGCAGCCTGCGCCCGCTCGTCGTCCTCGCGCTGCTCGGCGCCGACCGGGACCCCGCCCATCCCCTGCGTCGCGCCGCCCGCCAGCACACCGACTTGCTCGCGCGCCTCGACACGCTCGCACAGGCCCGCGACCGCGCCGCGCACGACAGCGACCGACAGCCGGGCAGGGCGGTCGAGCGCCACTGCGAGACCGCGTTCCTCGTCGTCGAGGCGCTCCTCCTCCACCGCTGAATCCGAGACGTACCTGCATGAGCAACAAATCGAAGAAGGCCAAGAGCCAACCCCATCCGGCCGCGCGAGCCCATCTCACTGCGACGGCGGCGCCGCTCCCCGTGAACGAACCGACGGCCGACCAGCGCGCGCGCCTCGAGAAGGGCGACGTCCAGGTCGAGGCGCTGTCCGCCGAGCTCGGCCCCGCCGTCGTCGAAGCGCCGCCCGAGCCGCCCGGCCCGACCCTCGAAGCGTGCCTGCGCCGCGTCGAGACCCTGTTGAAGGACGCGCGCACCGTCTTCGAGAGGGCCAAACTCCGCGAGGCCGCCGTGAAGACCGAAGAGGAGCGCCTCGGGGGCGAGAAGCGGGCCCAGGAAGAAGCGCTCAAGCAGTCTCGGCGCGCGGCCGAGGCGCAACTCGAGGCGCGCAAGCAAGAACAGGAGGCCTCCGAGCTCGAACTGCTGCGCCGCGTCGAGGCCTGCGAGCAGCGGGAGCGCACGGTCGACCGCCGCGAGTCCGAGCTCGACGCGCGCGAGGTCGTCCTCGTCGAGAGGTCCGCCGCCCTGACCGAGCGCGAGCTGAACGCCGAGCAAGGCTTCCGCGCCGAGAAGCTGCGGATCCTCGCCACCGTCGAGAAGGAGGCTGCGCGCCTCCGCGACGAGCGCGACGGCCTGGCGCAGGAGATCGCGGCGAAACAGGCCGCCAGCGAGAAGGCCGCGCGCGCTGCCGCGGACGAACGCGCCGCGGCGTGGGCCCAGGACGACGCGCGCCGGAGCCAGGCGGCCGCCGAGGCCCGACGCGCCCTCGACGCGGAGCTCGCCCGCACCCGCGAGAGCGAGCAGGCGAAGCTCCGCAGCGAGCTGCAAGACCGACGTGCTCGCGCCGACGTCGAGCTGCAGAAGTACCAGGATGCGCGCCGCGTCAACCTCGACGCCGAGGCGGCCGCCCTCGATGCGCGAGCCCGGACGCTCGCCGAGAAGGAGCGCCAGTCGAAGAACGCCGAGCGCGACCTGCAGGCCGAGCAGGAGCTCTTCGCCGACGACCGCGCCGCCCTGACGAAGAAGGTCGAGCGCCTGGTCGGCGAGCGCACTGAGAGCCTGCGACACGAAGCCGCCTCGCTCGCGCGGCAGCTCGTGGATGCTCGCGCCCAGCGCGACGCCTACGCCACCGAGCTCGACGCGCGCCGCGAGCTGGATCGGCGCTTCGGCAGCAAGGCCCCCGAACAGATCCTCGCCGACTTGATCGAGCACGAGCGCGAGCGCGACCTGCTCACCCAGCAGCTCCGCGAGCGGCCCGACGCCCGCGCTGGCGAGCGCCTCGTCGCACTCGAGCGCGAGCGCTCGAGCTGGCTCGAGGAGCAGGCGGTCCTGCGCGGCGACCTGGCGAAGGCCATGGGAGAGCTCGCCACCCGTCGACTCGCCGCGATCGAGCTCGAATCGCTACGCAAGGAGAAGGAGGCGCTCCAGGTCCACAAGCAGCTCCTCGACTGCGCGCTCGCCGAGCTCAACACCCGCGTCAAGGAGCTGACCCGGCAGGAGGAGCACCGTAACCCGATGACGGCCCTCACCAGCCTCGACCACGACGAGGCGCTCCAGAACGAGAAGCGGACCACGTCGCCGCTCCGCCAGGCCACGCCGACCCTGCGCGAGTTCGCCGACGACCTGCGGCACCGGATCGCCACCGGCGTCGAGGGACGAACGCTCTACTATGCCGAGCGAGACATCCGCGCCTTCCTCGGCGGCCTGGCCATGACCCGGCTGATGCTCCTGCAGGGGATCTCGGGCACCGGCAAGACCAGCCTCCCGCTCGCCTTCGCCAAGGCCGTCGACGGCGGCTGCGAGGTCATCGAGGTACAGGCCGGCTGGCGCGACCGCCAGGACCTCGTCGGCTACTACAACGCCTTCCACCGCCACTATTACGCGACCAACTTCCTGCAGGCGCTCTATCGGGCCGGTACACCGGCGTACCGCGACCGGCTGTTCCTGATGGTCCTCGACGAGATCAACCTCTCGCGCCCCGAGCAGTTCTTCGCCGACTTCCTGTCCGCGCTCGAGCAGCCGCAGGAGTCCCGGCGGCTCACGCTCGTCAGCGATCCCGTCGCCGACGCCCCGCGGCTGCTGCTCGACGGGCGCCACCTGCCGATCCCGCCCAACGTCTGGTTCATCGGTACCGCCAATCACGACGAGACCACCGCCGAGTTCGCGGACAAGACGTACGACCGCGCCCATGTGATGGAGATGCCGAGAAACACCGGCGCGGCCCGCTTCGAGATCCAAAGCCGCGGCACCCGCACCGCGATCTCCTACAAGGCGCTCACTGAGGTGTTCGAGGCGGCCCGCACCGACCAGGCCGTCGCCGTCGAGCGGGCGAGGACATGGCTGCAGAGCGCGCCGTTCGCCGGCACCATCGAGCAACGGTTCCGGATCGGCTGGGGCAACCGTCTTGAGCAGCAGTTGGCCGCTTACCTCCCGGTGGTCGTCGCGGCCGGCGGCACGATCGGTGAGGCGATCGATCACCTGCTCGTCACCAAAGTCCTGCGCAAGCTCAAGGACCGTCACGACGTCCGGGTCGACGCGCTCGAGCAGTTGCAGGAGCAACTCGTCACCGACTGGCGGAAGCTCGATGCCACGCGGCCCGAGCGCTGCCTCGACCTCCTCGGCAAGGAGATCGCCGCCAAGAAGGTCGAGTCGAACGAGTGACGCGCTTCCGCGATCGCCTCGGCGGCGCCGCGGAGGTGCTGCCACGGCCCGCTCTCTGCGACGCCTGGACCGCCGACAGCCGGCGCTTCGGCGACGAATGGCCCGGCCTCACCGAGGGCGCCGTGCTCGGCCGCTGGCCGGACGAACTCGAGACTGAGGCCGCGACCAGCCTGGCCTGCGCGCTCGGCGACGAAGCCTCCTGGGACGCCCTCGCCGCCGCGCCGGCGGTGGTGCAGAGGATCGCCGAGCGCGCGCGCCTCCAGCCACTCGACTTCGAGCTCCTGCGCCATCTCCCCCATCTCCAGCATGTCTGCCACCGGCCGCGCCTGTACCTCCGTGTCGAGGAGGAGCGCCTGCCGGTCTCGCGTGCTCGTCGGACCCCCGTCCGCGCCGTCGCCGACCTCGTCTCGCACCCCGGCGATTGGGAGCACCGCACGCTGCGCAGCATCCAGCCGTCGCGCGTGCTCGCCCGCCAGATCGACGACGAGTGGGACCTCTACGAGAACCGCGTCGCCGTCCGGCTCGTCGATCACCTCCTCGCGTACGTCGCCAGACGGCTGGCGGAGCTGCTGCAGGTCGAGAAGTCGCTCCGCGCCCACAAGGACAACGTCGAGGAGGGCACGACCTCGTTCCGGCGCGCGCGACGGATCATGAAGCTGTGGGCCGATGCGCTCGACGCGAGGATCGAGGACGACCTGCGCGCGACCCGGCGACGCCTCGAGCACGCACAGCGCGACCTGCAAGCCCTGGTCGACGCGCCCCTGTACCAGCGGGTGCCCCGGCGGGCGAAGGTCGCCCTGGCGTTGATGGCCACCAACATCCTCGTCAACGATACGCACTACCGCAAGGTAGCCGCGCTCTGGCGAGCGTGGGTCAAGTACGGCCACAAGCGGCAGGAGACCCGGGAGCAGCGCGCGGCGCGGCGACAGAGCGAGGCGCTCGCGTGGGACCGCTTCGTGTTCCATCTGGTCGTACGCGCCTTCACCGACCTCTCGTGGTCCGCCGCGCCCGGGCCCGCGGGCTGGACGCTCTCCCGTTCGGGCCACGTCGACGTCGACGTCGCAGTCGACGACAATGGCGTGATCGTCCTACGCGCGGAGCGAGCCACTCTGCGCCTTCTACCGCTCTGCGCCTCCTTCGCGGCGAGCGACGACACCCAGCTCCTCGAGCAGCTCCGCGCGTGGGACCGCCTCGGCGAGCTCGTCGGCGTGTACGTCCAACCTCTGGCCGACCGGACCTTCGCGGGCGACGGAGCTGACGCGGTCCATCTCCCGGTCGGGCTGACCGCTCCAGATCGCGCGAGCGGCTGGAGCTTCGGCGGAAGGGCGACGCTCCTCGGCTGCTCCCCGTGGGGCATCGACAGCGAGGAGCGCTTGGCTCGCCTGCTGAACGGCTGGCTCCACCGCGCGACCGTCCACCGCTATCCGGTGCATGAGAAGCTGCGCGACCTGCCCCACCCGCCGGCCGCCTGGCGATGGGTACGCTTCGATGGCCTCCATCTCGTCGCGCTGCAGGCTCCCGAAGCATACGAGCAGGTCGACGCGCTCGCCTGGTGCGCCAGGCAGCAGGCCGACGTCGAGGCCCAGGTGCAGCTTGCGAAGCTCACGCGGCAGGCCGTCACGGTGGCACCGCTCGACGCGCTCACGACGTTTCGTCGGTTCGTCGAGCAGGACGCGAGCGTCCTAGAGAGCCTCGACGCGTGCCCCGTCTGCAGCGACAAGGGTCGCGTCGAACCGCGACCGGGCAAGCAGCCTGACGGCTCCGACGCGACGTGGTGGGCCAGCTGCGCCACATGCAAGAGCGAGTGGGGCCTCCGACCATGTACGAGCTGCGGGGCTCGGTTCCGGGCGCTGATGCCGGCAGTCGGGCTAGATCTGTCACAGGTCGCAACCAACACCTCCGTGACGGATTGGCCGGACAAGGTGCTCGGACGCGATGCGTGGGCCCAGCCCTGTCGACAAGCCCCTCGACAGTTCCGTTGCCCAAACTGCGGGAAGTGCCAACAGGGGAGCTGTGGCCGGTGCGGGCCGCGTGGCTGACGGTAATTTCTCGTCGCTCGTTCACGGTGCGCATGGCAGCGGAGGAGCTCAATTGCCACCTTGCGGTCGAGCCCGGGTGCACCGAGACGCCTCACCAGACGATCGACTTCCACACCTCGTGGACCCACCGCAGGAGCTCGACGAATGCCTCGCGCGATTCGTCGACCGGCTCCTGCCCGATCGACATCAGCGACACCGACGCGCCGCCCACCCGCCGCGAACGCCTCACCGCGAGCCCGCGCGCGGCCATCGCCGCCTCGATCTTCGGGATCAGATGCTCCGTGGCAGCTCGTGCGTCAACGAGCTTGTACCACGCGCCCGCCTTGATTCGCAGCTTGCGGTCGGCCACCTCAAGATACAGCGTCACGACCGTGTCTTCGTACGGCACTTCGTGATGCGACGACTTGCCGTGCAGGACCACACCGAACGGCTGGATCGAGACCTCCCACAGCGAGCCCGACTGCTTCAACGCCTCCGCCCCCGCGTGATAGCGGTACGCGATCATCACCCGGCCGCGGTACCCGCATTCTGCGAGCGCCGCCTCGTCGGTCCATGCGCGTCGGCGCCGGAGCTCCTCGTGCGCGAGCTCCTCATGCCATGCCAGGGCATCGCCGAGCTTGGGTGCTGCCGCCTCAATGAGTAACTTGAGGCCGACCAGGTCAGCGACCGACCAGCGCGTGACCTCGGGGATCTCACCCTCGAACGGTTCGATGCGGCATGCCTGCGCTGACCCTAGGCACAGGAGGATCATCCGGCGGTGCACCCCGCAGCCTGGCCCCGCCGCCAGCGAAGCCAGTTGCTCGCCCTTCGGGGTGCCGTCGACCTTCACCTCGACGGCCAACTCGCGCTCCTGACCGTCGACGGTCATCGTGACGAACAGGTCCACGATCGAATACTGCCCCTGTTCCACCAGCCGCTGCTCCTTGACGGCCGCGAGCGCCGTGATCCTGTCGGCCTCGATCGTCTCCTTCGCGCGGAGGTTCCACAGCGCTGCCGCGAGGCGCCGCGCCTCTGCCGTCTTCGCCTTGTTGTTGAGCGCCGCCGCGATGATATTTGTGTGCAACTTCTCGGTCGTGTATGTGGTCCGCACCACGGATGGGCTGGCCGTGGCGGCGCGGAGGGACTCGAGTTCGAGATCCAAGGACGACATCATAAGCCCATGACACCACAGATCCGGCTCGGACCGGCGATGATTGCGGAAGACGGCCCGCCGTGAACGCCTGAGCGGACCATCGTGAACGCATCGATCGGCATCGTGAACGCCCGGATCGGGCATCGTGAACGCCGAGATCGGCTGAATGAACGGCCGGATCGGTCATCGTGAACACCCCGCGGTCGTCGCGTGCTACGCGCACGCGACGCGCGGAGAGGCGAGTTCGGCGCTGAACCACCGGTCATCTCGCACGGGAGGCGAGATGGCGACCCAGCGACTGACCATGCGAAAAATCCGAGAATTTCTGCGCCAGAAGCTGGCGCTCGGCCGCAACCGCGCACGGAACCACGATTGGCGAGGTTGAACCAGCCCGTCGCGGCCCCTATGGGCTACGGACGGCGAGTTCAGTGAGCCTTCCATGTCCCACCACCGCGACGTGGCGGCGAGCGTCGGCGTCAGCATCGGCCATCAGCAAGATCGTCGGCGACGTGCACGAGCGCGGGCTGACGCTCGAAGCCGTCGATGGCATGAGCGACGAGGCGCTCGAGCGGGCCTTCTACGGCTCCGTCGAGGCGTCCAGGACGGCGCGGCCGCTGCCGGACTTCCCCGACCCTGCACACCGAGCGCCGACGCCCTGGCGTGACGCTGGCGCTGCTGCACGAGGAGTACTTCGGTCGGCGGTCCGCAACGCTCGCCCGGCTGCTCGAACCCGTCGCCGCAGGTCGAAGCACGATGCCCGGGTCAAGGGTGGCAAGACCCACCCTCCGTAGAAACGAGGCGAGCGGCTTTGCCCGGAAACTGGAGCGTCTCCCCGACGTCTCCACGCACAGGTCGAAGCCCGCGAGTCCTGGGGACTCGCGGGCTCTCAAAACAGGAACGAATTCGTGAACCGGTACGCGGAGTTCAGCGAAATTGCGAGTGCGATCAATGGGTTGAGAAAATCCGCGTTCGATTGCTTCGAGCAGTGAGGTAAGAACGTCTTGAAGATTCCGAGCACTTTCGAGTGCTCGGAATCTTGCGTCTCCGCGACGTCTCCACTGCATGAAGCGCTCTTGAGCTGTCGCGATGTCATCCTCGAGCACCAATTTGGAGCTGATACGGGACCTCGACGACCGCATAGATAAGTTTGGGCGGGGTGCTACTCGCTGTCGATTCGACCAAGGAGGCCAGACTTCGAGCGATGGCTCGGGGACCGCTCGACGCCGCGCTGAACGCCCGCATGGCTCTTCGCGCGGCGCGCAGCAAATAGGGCTCGAACGGCTCTTTCACCGAGATCACGACCAGCAGCGACTCGTGGTAGGTCCCTGGCGAGAGATCCTCCGGCGCGGTGACCATCAACGTGCGCGTGCCCCCATTTTGCGTGATCCCGAGGGTCACTGGGAGCTCCCATAACGCGGCCAAGGCCTCGGTCCAGGGGGTCAGCGCCCGATCGGCCCGTACGCGAAACACGGCGGCATAGAATTCGGCCGGGGCCGTGGTCCGCCTCACGGTCAACCTGATCGTGTCGTCCGGGCGAATCAAAACGTCCTTCCACGAGCTCTTCCCGGAGAGTTGGCTCGACGTGAAGAATCGACTCGCTCCATGCTCGATCGTGAGGTCGACGTCCCTTGCCGCTGTTTTCGGGCTGTCATCGATCCAGCGCTTGAGCGCGTTCCAGCGTCGCAGGCGGTCGAGCTGCTTGACCGCCTGATCTTGCCAGCCGTCGGTCTTGTGCCGCCAAATCTGCGGCTGCGACGGCTCCTGCACGAGGTATTGATGGTCCTTCGCGTCGACGTAGGCGACGATGGGCCCGCCTCCGCTCTGAAGCGCAAGGTTCGCCGTCTTGATGGCATCCTCGAGCGCGGAGTCCGGCGCACCATCCAGCGCCTGCACGAAGCCCAGAGTCCGCGGCCGACGGCGCGCGTAATAGCCATACACCGGCGTCTGGCTCCCGACTCTCACTTGCTCGTCGGTGGCTTCGAGGTCGAGCGTGTATCGGCCCATCCATTCGGGGAACGCCGCCACTCTTCGTCCGGGCTTGGACGGCTGCGCGGCCTCGAAGTCCGCGGTCGTCAGGTCGAAGAGATCGAAGAGGTCGAGATCTGGATCGATACTGTCGCCCGGCGAGGCGTGCAGGACGTAGCGCTGCATCGGATCCTGGACATCCTCGCGATCCACGCGAAAGACATCGCGCGGCAAGCGACTTTCGACCAGGGTAAATGGCCTCCGCTGGCGCGGCCCGTGCAAGATGGGCTGGGAGACCCGGTTATACGAACGGACGTGGCCCCGAACATGGGCGATGACGGACTCCCACCGTGGATAGTCGAACGTCAGGGCCGAGCACAGCCCCAGCGTCAGGTCGGGTGGAACGCCGAGCGCGTGCGTTGCTCTGCCGCCGTCGAAGGCGGCCGCGACAACCACCACCCGCGAGGACAGGCGCTCGTCGGCGGACGGGAGCATGCCCAGGTCCAAGTCGAGGATGCCGCCAGCGTGGCAGCAATCGAGCACGACCGTCAAATTGACCTTCTCCCCCTGAGCCGCCGCCACGCGCTGCAACGCCCGGCTCAACTCGTCCCCCGTGATGACTTCCGTTCGGGTCGGGATGTGGCGCCACTCGGCGTGACCGATGAAATACACCAACACGGCCTCTCCGGCGTGCGCCGGATCGGCCTCGAGTCGCTCGGCGAGCGCAGCCAGCGCGCGCATGATGGTCCGCTTGCTCGGATCGGCCTTGTACCGCTCGACGCTCCAGGGGGCGGCGCCTGGTCTGGAGAGGCCTGTGAGCAGCTTCGCTACTGCGGTGAGGCCGGCTTCCACCGGCCACTTGTTCCGGGCAGGGCCCGTGACTCCGCCGAGCAACAGTGCAATCGCCATCGTCCACTCCTATCGATCTATCGATTGCCGAGAGATTCAGCCTATGCGGTCGGCGGGGCGACACGGCCGTCTCCGCCGCCGCCTTTCTGCTTGATCTTGATGTTACGGGTCCCCGAGAACGACCCGGTCGCGTTACTCCCGCTCACCGTCAGGGTGAACGTCTCGGACCACGTGAACTTGCCGCTCGGCGACTCGAACAGCCTGCCGTTCGCGCTCCAGCCCACGGGCGATTCGCCATAGACCTGGGACGACACGGCGGTCACAGAGACGGTGCCCGCCGTGTCCGGCACGAAGATCGCCACGAACTGGTCGGCAGGAAGGGGATTCGGCGGGGCCGTCAGGGCATAACGCCCGAGCGTGAGCACCTGGGTCGTCGAGTCGGTCGATGCGTCCGCATCCAGGCAGCCGATGATAATCTCGGTGCCGTTGAAGCCAAGAGTCAGGGTGAATGGAGCAGGATGTGCCACGTTTTCTCCTCGGTATCAATTGTCAGGACAGTGATCGTCGATCCACCGTTTCAGCTGCCGGGGATCCGGGATGTTGCTCGCCGCGAGCCGCTCGACGTCGTCGCGGCGCAGCCCGGCGCGGCAATAGGCGCGCGCGAGCGTCATGTCGACCTCGGCGCGGAGCCTCGCGTCGTCACCCGGCTTCATCGCCGTGAGGGCGCGCTCGCTCGGGGCGATGGCGTCACGCGGCCGACCGAGCTTCAGCAGCGCCAGGCCGTGCTGCACGTCGCGCTGCACGGTCAGGATATCCTGCTCGGGGCGCGCGTTGTCGACGTCGAGCGACGCCAGCAGCTCGTCGGTATGCCCCGCGTGCAGGAGCTGCCACCCGAGCTCCACCGCGACGGCTGGCCGCTCCGCGGGGGGCAGCGCGTCCGAGGCCGCGACCTCCCGCAGGATCTCAAGGGCCTCGGGGTGCCGCTTGAGCTCACCGAGGCTCTGCGCCAGCAACCTGCGCGCATCCAGGCAGCGCCCGTCGTCGGCGTTGGCGCACCAGCTCGCCGCAGTGCGGGCGTGGCCGACCGCGGCGCTCCAGGATTGCCGGTCGAAGGCGACCGTCGCCAGCGCGAGATGAATGTCGGCGATCTGCGAATGCCCGGAGCCGAAATAGGGCTGCGCGAGCTCGAGGGACCGCACGAACGCCGCCTCCGCGGTCGCTTGATCGCCGAGCTCGAGCGCGACCGAGCCGAGATTGAAGTGCGGCTTCCACAGCTTGGGATGATCGGGCCCGTACAGCTCGGCGAACGCATCGATCGTGCGGAGCACAGTCGCCCTCGACTCCTCGAGCAGTCCCTGCTCGGCCAGCGCGTGTCCGAGGTTCAGCAGGGTCAAGGTCCGTACGCCCGCACCGTCGCCCGACTCGGCGGTGAGCGCGAGCGACTCACGATAATCCTGCTCGGCCGCCGCGAACTGGCCTCGCCGCTCCTGAAGGTAGATTCCGCGGTCGGACAGGGCCTGCGCTCGGCGGTGGTTGTCACCGGCGATCCGCCCCAGCTTTGCGAACGCGTAGCGCGACCAATCATCGCCGATCTGCGCGTCGAGCTGATCGTTCAGGGCCACCAATTTGGTCATTCCGGTCGCCACGTCGAAGGCGAGGCCGTCGCAGCCGGCCGACTCGGCGATCTCGAACGCGGCGATGAATTCGGCCTGCGCTTCCGCGGGGCGCACGAGCTCGGCAAGGATCGTCGCGTGGAGATGGCGTGCCTCGGCCCGCAGCGGCGCGACGCCGTGGGCCTCGGCCTCGGCGACGATACGCACCGACGCGGCCGCGGTCTCGGCCAGGCGGCCGCTCACATTGGTTTGGCGGACCTCGTCGAGCGCGGCTTGCAGCGCCTCGCTCGCGGGATCGGTCGGCAGCGCGGTGCACGACTCGGCGAGCAGCACGTGATGGCTGCAGTCCTCGATTTGCGGCAATGATGCCAGTCGATCCACCGCCCCGTCGAGCGAGCTGCGATCGACCTCCAGAAGCCCCTGAATCGCCGCGGTGAGGGTGTCCCGACGCTGATCGAGGCAGACCAGACTGCGCGCGCGCAGGGCCGGGTCGTTTCCCATGGCCTCTGGATCGCAGGCCTGACGACGGGCCTCACCGTACGCCTCCGTCTGGCGCTCTATCAGCCGTGCAACCGCTGCGAAGCGAGCCCCGGCCGATGGATGGCCGGTGGCGAGAAATACTTGTTCGATCGCCGGCGCGCGCTGCTCCCACGCGAGCCGAGCGTCGTCGGCGTGCTCCAGACACGCGTTGCGACCCGGCCCCGCAAATACGAAGCCGAGTCCGAGACCTCCGGCCATGGCGAGCGAGAGGCCCCACGTCGACCAGCGATGGGTCGGCGGCGCCAGGTCGGCGAGCAGCGCCTGGATGTTCGGGTACCGCTCGGCGGGATCGCGTCGCAGCCCGCGAGCGAGCACCCGGAAGATCCGCTGCGGCACTCGGCTCCTCGGCGGCGCTCGCAGCGGTGCGCTCAGCATGGCATCAAGGTACGCGGGCGGGCTCATCGACGCCTGCGAGCCGCAGAACGGACGCTCACGATAGAACGCCTCGTAGAGTGCGACACAGAAGCTGAATTGATCGCTGGCGGCGGTCGCCGTGCCCCCGAGGATCTGCTCCGGAGACATGTATCCCGGCGTCCCGGCGCGGGTACCCGCGAGCGTCGGGGATGCGCCCGCCAGCGCGACGAGCGGATCTTTCGCATCGGGCTCGGTGCTCGCTATCTCGCCGTCGACGGTCCCGCGAGCCAAGCCAAAGTCGGTCACACGAACGCGGTCATCGTCGCCGAGCAGCACGTTGGCTGGCTTGAAATCGCGGTGGACGATGCCGACGGCGTGCGCCGCCGCCAGGCCGCGGCCGGCCTCGACGAAGACGCGGACGATCTCCCGCCACTCGCGCGGCTTCGCCTCGAGCCAGGCCTTCAGCGAGCAACCGACCACCAGTTCCATGGCGATGAAGACGCGCCCCTCCCACAGCCCGACCTCGTGGATCTGGACCACGTTGGGATGCGACAGGCGGGCCATCACCTGCGCCTCGCGCAGCAGGCGGGCCTCGCCGTGCCTCGCCGGCGCGGTGACGTCGTGCTTCACCAGCTTGAGCGCGATCCGGCGATTGAGGCGGGGGTCGAACGCCGCGCGGACCTCTCCCATTCCGCCGACGCCGAGCTTCTCGAGCACGACGAAGCGATCGACGCGCTCGGGCTCGACGCTCACGCCGAACAGTTCGGCGCGGAGGCTGGCCATTCGCGCGCGTGCGTCGAGGTCGAGCCCCGGGGCGGCCCAATCGGCGGGGGTCGTCGCGTCGAACCCCGGGTCCGGCGCCGACGACGATTGCCAACCGGAACGCGGCTCGTCCATCACCTCTCCTTTCGGCGTTCGGTGCGGGACTGTCCCCCCGCGTTCGCTCGCGATCCGCATTCTCTCAGAAAGTGATCCGACCCGACGTATCCGTTCACTCGCTCCGCAGGCTCTGCGAAGGAAGGGGGTGGTGATGCGGGCGCGCGTTCGGGCGCACGGCCGGCGGGCGATGAAACGTGATACCGTGCTCGCCATGGTGGTTTCGTCCGAAAGCGATGGAGCGTTGTTCACCGCCTGGCGAGCCGGAGACCGCAGCTCCGGGGACCGTCTGTTCGTTCGTCATTTTCCGACCTTGGACCGGTTTTTCCGCAACAAGGTCGCCGCCGATCAGATTCGCGACCTCGTGCATCGCACCTTCCTGGTTTGCCTCGAGCGCCCCGAAAACTTGCGCCAGGCCGCGAATTTCCGCGCCTACCTCCTCGGGATCGCCCACAACATCTTGCGCGAGCACTACCGGGCCGGGCGACGCGACGACCACGACGACGTCGAGGCCTGCTCGGCGGTCGAACTCGGCGCGGGGCCCAGCACTCTGCTCGGCGCACGCGAGGAGGAGCGGCTGTTGCTTGAGGCGCTGCGCAGCGTGCCGCTCGAGTGTCAGGTGATCCTTGAGCTCTATTATTGGGAGGATCTCTCGGGCCCGCAGCTCGCGGAAGTCCTCGGCGTCCCCGAGGACACCGCGCGCAGCCGCCTGCGCCGGGCGCGGATCCGCGTCGGCGAGGTCCTCGAGCGTCTTGCCCGCTCGCGCGAGCTACTCGACAGCACCCGCACCAACCTCGAGGTCTGGGCCCGTTCGGTCCGCCCGCAGCGCTCGCCTGCGACGTGAAGGGCGGCTCGGACCGCGAACGGCCAGCCGCCGCGCGGCCTCGCGCGCTGAAACGGCCCGAGATTTCGCCCGGATGCATGCACGGGTTCTTCGTCCGCCGTCACTTTTGATCGTGAGCGGCGAGGCGGGCGCAGGCCGGCGCGACCAGCACGTCCGCGCCGGAGACCCATCATGAGCTCGCCATCCATCGACCTCGCCTATTGCACGCTCGATGCATACCTCGACATCCTCCCCACCCTCGAAGGTCTGGCCGACGTCCTCGACGACGAGCCCGACGCGCTCGAGCTCGACGCGTTCGTCGGCGAGGCGCCGGATCGCCGCGACGGGCTCGCCGACGCCGTCGTCCTGAGCGTCGAGGATCGCGGCGAGCGCCAGTTCGTCGTCCGCGGCGGCGGCGACGAGGTCCACTTCCGCTTCTGGCGCGGCCCACGGCGGACCGCCGACGGCCGCACGTACGACGACCCCTACAACCTCGACGCCTACGAGGGTGCCCGCTCCGGCCTCGTCGGCGAGCGCGAGCTCGCGGAGCTCGGCTACAGCGCGAGCGAGCGGAAGATCTTCGCGGAGAACGGCGACAAGGAGTCGCGGGGCAAGTTCGGCGCCGTCAACACCTGGGACCGACAGCTCGTGTCATGGGGGGTCGCGCAATTCGCCGGGCGCGCCGGGACGCTGGCCTCGCTGCTGGCCCACCTGCGGCGTCGACAGCCGCAGCTCTTCGCGCGGTGGTTCCAGGCCAACGGAGTCGACGTCGCCAGCGGTGACTATCCGGCGCTGAAGGCCGGCGGTTACGTCACCCGGCGCGGCGTCCACGTGTTGATCCGCACCGGCGAGCTCGAGCTCCGCGGCGATCGTGCGTGGGCCTTCCTCCGTACGCAGCCGCGGCTGCTCGGCCTGTTGATGCTGGCCGGTAACGTCCCCGAGATCCAGGGCGAGCAGTGCCGCTTCTGGCTCGAGCGCTTCTTGCGACCCGCGTTGCGCGTGCGCGTGCGCGGGGTAGCGATCGGCGCGCTCGTCACCTCCGAGTACGGGGCGGGGATCCTCGCGCGCCTCTACAACATGGCACCGACCTTCGTGCGGACGTGGTCGGAGGCGATCTTCACCGAGCTCGAGGTCGCCACGCCCGGGCGCGACCTCGCCGATCCGTCGCAGTGGACCGCCGCGCTCGAGGCGGAGTTTCTGCGGCGCATCGGCGATCGCCGACGCATCCTCCGCGGTAAGGACTACGGCGATTACGGCGCGAGCTTATCGCGCGAGCGCGGCAGCTTCGACGGCCCCGCACATGGCGACGTCGATGCAATCGCGTCGCCCCGTCGCGACACCCGGAGTAAGCCCGATATCGACGTGACGCACCTGAGCCCGACCGAGAAGCGCAAGCGCACGCGGCAGTGGACGCAGATCACCGGCATCACCCTGCACCAGACGGCGGTCCATGGCTTCCCGAGCAAGGTGTGGCCGCGCGTCACGGCCCACCTCGGCGTCCACTCTGACGGTCGGGTGTACTGGATTCACCCGCTCCAGGCCTATCTGTGGGCCTCCAACGGCTTCAATGCCAGCACCGTGGCGATCGAGGTCGCCGGCAATTTCCGCCGCGAGGAGGGCAGCGCGGGCACCTACTGGAAGAAGGGCCGCGGACCCAGCGAATTGACGCCGACGATGGTCGAGGGGCTGCGACGCGCGATCCGCTTCGTCTGCGCCGAGGTCGAGCACCACGGCGGCAAGATCACCCGCGTCCATGCGCACCGCCAGGCCAGCATCAATCGACCGGCCTGCCCCGGCGAGGCGATCTGGCGCGCAGGCGGGCTGTGGGCCCAGCGCGAGCTCGGGCTCGACGACGGCGGCGATGGCTTCAAGATCGGCTCCGGTCTGCCCATCCCGCGCGCGTGGGACGAGCGCCGCGGCGCGAGCAAGCGCGGCGACGCCGTGCCGGAGCCGACCTGGGACGGTGACGAGCAGGACGCAGAATTCCCCGACGAAGATACCGCCATCGAGGCGGCGATGACCCACCGCGGCGTCGTTCTTCGCCACGTCCCGCGCGGCGTCTCATGGACGATGACCGCCGCGACTGGCGACGTATCGACGCCCCGACGGCGCACCTCCCTGCACGAGGCAGAGCCCGACCTGGTCGCGGAGGCGCTGGTGCGCGACGAACTGCGGCTCGTCGCAGAGATCGTGCTGACGCCCGAGCCGAGGAGCGAGGTCCGCCGCAGCGGGCCGGCCGAGGCGGAGGCGCTGAGCTTCGACGTCCCCTTACGCGACGACGAGGGTGCTGTCGCGCTGATCGAGCGCGATGGCGCCTATCACTGGCTGATCGCCGCCGAAGATCCACGTCACGGGCTGCAGCGCTTCCATTTGCCACCCGCCGATCTGCCGACGGCGGGCGGCGTCCGTCGCGGACTCAGCGGGTGGTGGGGGCGGGTCAAGCTCCGCGTGTTCCGCTTCGTCGCCGCGCGCGCCGCCCGGCTGGCGATCGGCGTGTTCGAGGGCCGACGACGCGAGGGATTCGTCGAATTGCAAGGACCCCATCTCAACGACTGGGTCCCGGTCGAACGCCCGTCTCCGGCGAAGCGGCTGCTGCTCCTTCTCCACGGCACGTTCAGCTCGACGGTCGGCTGCTTCGGCGCGCTGTCGCTGGCGCACGGTCATGAGCTGGTGACCCGGGCCCGTGAGCGGTCGTACTGCGTCGTCGGCTTCGATCATCACACCCTCGGCAAGACGCCGGCAGAGAACGCCAGGCAGATCGCCGACGCATTGACGGCCGCCGGCCCCGACGACGCGACGATCGAGATCGTGTGTCACAGCCGCGGCGGACTGGTCGCTCGCAGCCTCGCGCACGAGCTCGCGCGCCGCGGCCGACGACCGATCCGCAGCGTCGTGTGCGTCGCCACCACCGAGGACGGGACGAAGATGGCCGACCCGACCCGCTGGCACGAGCTCGCCGACGTGATGACCAACCTCGCCGCGGCCAGCGGGCTCGCCTGGACCGCGCTCGGCGGCGCCGCCCTGGCCACGGTCGCGGTGCAGGCGATCGTCGGCGGCGTGGCGTCCCTTATCAAGTGGCTGGCGCAAGGCGCCCTCGACGGCGAGACCGTGCCCGGCCTGGCGGCCATGACCCCCGGCGACGAACTGCGGCGGGATTATCCGCCGTGGGACGCCGCGCTGTGCCCCCGTCGTCTCGCGGTGTTCTCCAACTTCTCCGCGGGCTCGGGGCTGGGCGAGGCCCTACGCGCGCCGCTGCTGTGGGCGGTCGATCGCGTCGTCGATCGCCTGTTCGGCCAGGCCGGCAACGACCTCGTGGTCGACAACGACTCGACTCGCTTCGGCGCGGGCGACGGCGTCGAGCTGCACGAGATCGCGGGCGGAGCGATTCACCACATCGGCTTCTTCGCCGCGCCCGAGGTCGCGAGCAAGCTGGTCACCTGGCTCGGCCTCGACGCTGCGCCGACGGACGTCGCCGAGCTCGTCGAGCCGCTCGCTCAGGAGTTCGCGCTCCTGCACGGGTTGAAGGCGCTGGATGGCTCGCAGAAGTCGAAGCTGTCGGCGCTCGCGCTGCAGATCGGGCTCTCGCAGAAGTCGATGGCGCCGGCGCTCATGCGAGGGATCGATCTGCCGGAGGCGCTGAAAGCGTCGGCGCCATCGCTCGCGGGCGAGCTCGCGACGCCGACGGTCGCCGCCGCGGAGCCGCGGACCCCGGCGCTCTCGGAGCTGTGGATGCACTCGCACGCGGCCGCCGCCGTGCGACCAGGCGAGCTGTTCTGGGTGTTCGTCGATCTCGCGCCCGAGCTCGCCACCCTGGGCGTCGCTCCCGGCGCGAAGGGCCGCATCGAGCACGACGAGCTCGTGGAGGTCGAGCTCGTCGCGCGCCGGAACGCCGAGGTCGGTGCCGCCGCGCGGGTGACGGTGCGAGCGCCGGACCCGGGCGTCTCCGTGCGCCTCGGTCTCAGCGCTCGCGCGCTCGCTCTCGGCGTGGTCCAGCTGCGCGTCGTCGTGCGGCAGCGCGACGTCGTCGTCATGCACACCGAGGTCGAGCTCGAGGCGCAGGCCGACGCCATCGACGCGCCCCTGCTCACGACCGAGGCGAGCAACCGCGCCCTGGTGGGCCAGGGCGGCAGGCTGCCGGATCATCAGCTCGAGATCATCACCCTGTACGAGCCGGGGGGCGCGATCCGTCTGCGCTACAACCTGATCTCGCCCGCGAACGACCTGCGCGTCCCGTTCGAGACCGGGCGGATCGCCACGGACCTGGCCCGCTTCGTCGACAACCTGTTCGCCCGCATCGAACGGGAGTGGGACAAGGCCGAGCGCAACCCCGCGAAGTTCGAGCGGATCTTGCCGACGATCGGGTCGATGCTGTTCACCCAGCTGATGCCGCCGCCGCTGCGCGAGCTGCTGTGGAAGCACCGCGACGGACTTGCGGGCCTGCAGATCGTCTCCGACGAGCAGTTCATCCCGTGGGAGCTGGTGTATCTGACCCAGGCCGACGGACAGATCGTCGACGGTTCGCGCTTCCTCGCCGAGCTCGGCCTCGTCCGCTCGCTGTGGGACGCGACGCTGGCCGCCAAGATCCGCGTGCGCAACGCCTACGTGGTCGCCCCGGACTACCCGCCGCCGAGCGCGCTGCGGGCTTCGCCCGCCGAACAGGCGACGCTGCAGGCCCTGTTCGCGGCTCGTCTGCTCGAGCCCGGCGCGCAGGATGTCCTCGACCTCGTGCAGCGCGGCGGCAGCTTCGACCTGCTGCACTTCATCTGCCACGGCGAGCTGACCGACGGCGACGCCGAATTGCTGCTCGGCGCGGTCCGTGACGGCTTGTGGGCCGAGGATAACCTCGCGTCCGGCGAGGTCGCGGCTTACGGCTCGATGCGCGGCCCCGACGGCGAGCGGCCGCTGGTGTTCATCAACGCCTGTACCGTCGGGCGCGGCCAGCAGCTGCTCACTTCGATGGGCGGTTGGGCCTCCGCCTTCCTGTCGCGAGGTGCAGGCGCCGTAGTCGCGCCGCTGTGGGCCGTCGGCGACGACGCGGCGCGGCACTTCGCCCGGGCGTTCTACGAGACGCTGCACCGCGGAGGTGACTTCGCCGAGGCCGTGGCGCAGGCGAGGGCCGCGGCGCGGCGACGCAATGACCCGACCTGGCTGGCCTACGCCGTCTACGCCGACCCTCACGGCCGCTTGCATCTTCAACCCTCGCAATCGTGAGCGGTCGTCAGCGACGCCACCGCTTGATGGTGGGCCTGCACGAGGCGGTGGAAGCGAGTTTCCGACGCCTGGCAAGCAGGTCCAGCCCCGCGCCCGCGAGAGCTCGCGGATGACCGCAGTGGCGTGACGGCAATCATTGCCACGCCGTGGTCGAACATCCGACCACGGCGTGGAGCGGAAGCGATCACGCGTGTGGGCGACTTTGCTCGACATCTCCCTTAGCGATTTACATCTGCAGCGCCACAAGGAGCAGGACGATCATGACAACGAAACTTTCCCCACCACCCTCCACGCAGCCATCGCGGCGCCGGGCGCTGACCGGGCTCGCGCTGGTCCTGGCCGCGCTCGTCGGCTGCAAGCCGCCGGTGAACAGCGTGGCCCCGAAGCCGACCCTGTATACGCTCGGCGACAACGGCCACGTCGTCACCTACGACGCGCGCCAACGCGGCGCTTATATCGTGCAGCCCGGTGAGGGCGCCAAGGCGCTGAAGATCTGCGCCGAGCCGCCGCCCGACGTCGCCGCGAACGAGAGCGCCGAATCCAGCATCAAGGCGAACCTCGAGCTCATGGTCCAATATTCGGCGCTGCAGGTCGGCGGCAAGGGCGGCGGGGAATCGCTCACCAAAGGTACGAGCGAGATCGCCGACGCCGCGACCCGGACGGAGCTCGTCCTCGGGATGCGGGACATGCTTTATCGAGTCTGTGAGATGAACGCCAACCAGGTGCTCACCAACGAGCAGGCGGCAAAGATCTTCGCGGACGCGATGCGCACGACGCGGATGCTCGGCCAGCGGGACAACGTCGGCAAGCTGGTCGAGGTGCTACGCGTCATGCTCGAGAGCGCCGACAAGGAAGGCGTCAAGGACATCAGCCAGCAGCTCATCACGGATGCCTTCAAAACCATCCAGCTCCTCGCCGCTGTCGACTTCGTCAACAGATCCGAGGCCGAGATCGATCGCATGGTCCTTCAGTCATTCATCTTGAGTAATACCGTCAGCGCCGAGGAAGTGACGCGTGCCAGGGCGGCATTCGAGGCCCTGCGGAAAGACAAGGTGGACGAGATCAAGCGCCTCGAGGCACCGGCGGGTCCGAAAGAGGACAAGTCCACCAAGGAAAAACGCGAGGGCAAGATCAAGTCTCTCCAGTCAGACATCGAGGGCCTCGACAAGGCCCTCGAGACGCTGCGCTGAGCTCAGCTCGGTCCACCCTACGGGCCCAAAGGCGCAATCTCGGGCGCGAAGTGGGCGCGAGCGTCTTCGATGGCCTGTGCGGCCTGATCGGCGAGCGCCGGGAAGCGCTCGCGGTAGGCGGCGAGCGCCGCGGTCAGCTGGCCGCGGCGGATCAGCGCCAGCAGGTCGTCCGGCAGGCGCGGACGCTTGCGATCGCGGCCGTAGAGCGCGTCGTACTCGGCCGTGCGCGCGGTGATGTCCCGGGTCCGCGCGCGGCGATTCTCTTGCGTGTGACGCTGCCGCGGCGGCGTCCCCGGCGGCGACTCGCCGCTCGAGCGACGGAATCGCTGCCTCGCCGATGCAGTGCAGCTGCGACCCCGCGGAGTTTACCGCCCGGTTCTGCGCCGCCACCAGCTCGCGGATCCACGCGGCGAGCCCGGCGAAGTCGCCGGCGTCGAGCAGCTCGCGCGTGCCCGCGGCCGTCGTCCAGCTGTCGAAGGGCCGTTGGCGCGGATCACCGCTCCGACCCGCTCCGCCCACTCGGGTTCGGGCAGCGGATCGGTATCCTCCAGCTCGGTCCACGACAGGGACATGCCGCCGAAGCTGCCCGACCGGCGGCGGGCGTTCCACTTGAGCCACTCGCTTCGCTTGCGCAGGAAACGCTCGGGGGACTGCGTGCAGAGGATCGAGCGTGCGCCGACCGACGAGCGTGGCCAGCAGCGCCACGCTGGACGCGTCCGGGTCGCCGTCCTGGGCGCAGTCCGCGGCCCGCAGGTGTCCGCGCTCGGCGAACACCTCTTGTCGAATAAAGAATCCTGTCTTTTAAAACAGCCGACTTAACACAGACTTAACAAGAAAACGGGGTTCCCCGGGGCAATCCGGGTCAAGGGGAGGCAAGACCCCACCCTCCGCAGAACCCCGTGGAGAGCACAGCAGCGGCCTTTTGACGGTTTGCCGGGTTTTTGCGGGAGGTGGCCGGCGGGTCAGAACTTGTTCCACAAGTACTGATTCGTCACTTCATGATGGAACTGCACTTCGGCGGTCTTGATGAGGGACCCGAGAGCGCGGGGGCAGCGTTCGGCGGAGGCCTGTTTGACCTCGGCGAAGCGGGTTTGGACCTGTTCGCCGAGGAGGTCGGCGACGAACTTGGACGACTTGAACAGGCGGATCGCGTCGTTGATGTTGTCGGGGAGGAAGCGGGTGCGGGCGCGCTTGTTGGCGATCTCGGCCGGGTCGGGCTGCGGGCCTTCGAGGCCGGTGCGGAGCAGGGTGTAGACAGTCATGTAGGGGTTCGCGTCGGGGGCGACCGAGCGGACCTCGATGCGGGCCGAGCGTTCGTTGCCGAGAGGGATCCGGACCATGCTGCCGCGGTCGGTCGCGGACGCCTTGATCTGGTTGGGTGCCTCGAAGTGCGGGTCGAGGCGGCGGTAGGCGTTGACGCTGCCGTTGAGGATCAGGCAGATGTCGGAGGCGCTGTTGAGGATCCGCTCGGTGAAGCTCCAGCCGGAGGCGGACAGGCCGCTGTCGCCGTTCTTGTCGTGGAACAGGTTGGTGCCCTTGCGCGCCAGCGAGATGTTGGTGTGCATGCCGTTGCCGTTGATGCCGGTGACCGGCTTGGGCAAAAAGCACGCGGTCATGTCGTAGTTCTGCGCGACCTGGCGGCACAGCAGCTTGTACAGCTGGACCTGGTCGGCGGCGATCAGGGCCTCGGCGTGGGTGAAGTTCATCTCGAACTGCGACGGCGCGACCTCGGGGTGGTCCTTCTCGTTGCCGAAGCCCATGGCCCGCTGCACCTCGGCCGCCGAATCGATGAATCGCCGCAGGGCGTCGCCGGGCAACGAATGATAGTAGCCGCCGGTCGAGATGAACTCGAACGCGCCGCGCTCGGGGTAATTGCGCTCGGCGTCGCGGCCGCGGAAAAGGAAGCCCTCGATCTCGTGGGCGAACTGGGCGACCAGGCCCTCCTTCTCGTACATCGCCGCGGTGTAGTCCTTGAGCCGCGCGCGCATGTCCGCCAGGTACGGCAGGCCGTCCTGCCCGCGGACCTCGGCGAATACGAGCACCTTGCCCGGCCCGAACACGTCGGACGGCAGCCAGTAGAAGGCCGACCAATCGATGCTGAGGCGCAGGTCCGACTCGTGCTGCTGCGAGAAGCCACGCACCGAGCTGCCGTCGAAGGTCAGGTTGTCGGCCGAGCGCAGCAAAAACTTCTTGTCGTAGTCGAGCATGTGCAGCCGACCCTCGAGGTCGGTGAAGCACACGGTCACGGCCTTGATCCGCTTCTCGTCCGTCAGATACTTCACCCGCTGCTCACGCACCTGGTCCTGCGGCACGCGAGCCATGCGCGCGTTCTTGACCTCGAGGTTCAGCTCCTCGAGGCGGTCATAGGGGATCTCCAGGAAGTCACGGAGGGCAGTGGGCGCTTCAGGGCGGGACATGAAGGCTAAATAGACCCGGAGATAATCTAATTTCAAGAACCGTTAGCCTAATTTGATCGCAAGATGTGTGCGCCAAGTCGCAGTTTCGCGCGTCTGACGCACCGACAGGGCCGGGCGCTCGATGCGCAAGGTCCACCCGCCGGGTCGCGCGCGGCGCGAAGGCCCCTCGCCGGCGAGGTGCTCGCGCTGGGGTGGATCGATAGCGAAGAAGCCGCGCAGATCTTCGGCTCGAGACAGATCGAGCTGCGCGACGAACGAGGGCACCAAGGCGCACGAGATCGCCGGGCCTCGAGCGAGAGCGCCGCGGCTGTGCCACGACTCGGAGCCTCCGAACTGCTGCCTCGAACAAGGCCGTACTTCGATTCGAGCTCCGGCGGTCCGACCCGCAGATTTCGTGGATCGCCCGGATAGGCCGTCGTAAGATGCTCGGCGTGGCCGTCGAGCACCGCCAGGTCCTCGCGCAGGAGGTCGAGGCCGGCGACGTTCTGCACCGAATTGCGGTACGCCTGCTGATGGCGCGGTGCTCGAGATCCGAGGAATCAGAGCATCGAGACGAGCCGCGACGAGGGCGGTGGGCCGGAACTGGCCGCGCGGTCGAGTCTTCGGCGCGCTTCGCCGCTGGTGAGGGGCGAAAAGGCTCGTGACAAGGGCGGCTCGGAGGAGGAGAAGGGGAATTTGGGGGTGAAGTTTTGCCGGTCTCGTTGCTTTGGCAGGGCTGCGGCGGTACCGTCGCCGAATGAAGCCTTGCACTCGCTGTGAGCGCCACGTTCGTGTCTCCGAGGCCGTGTGTCCGTTCTGCGGGGCGGCGCAGCACGAGGTGAGCGCGGGGACTGCGTGGGGCTGGGCGGTCGGGCTGGCGATGCTGGGAGCGGCGTGCGGGCCCGGCAAGGAAGATTCGGCGTCAGGCAGCACGAGCGAGGCGACGAGCACGAGCACGAGCACGAGCACGAGCACGACCGGGACGGTGACGGGTACGCCGACGACCTCCGACGGGAGCGACAGCGAGTCGGGCACGAGCACGGGCGGGACGTCGAGCAGCAGCACCACCGAATGCGTGAGCTGCAGCGATTCGAGCGAGGGCGGAGGGTTCATCTACGCGGCGCCCGACATGGGCGGCTCGGGGATCAAGGAGTGCGACCCGTGGGTGCAGGACTGCCCGATCGGTCAGAAATGCATGCCGTTCGCGCAATCCGGCATCGGCGCTCCGGACTCGCTGCATTGCGCGCCGGTGGCAGAGTCGCCGGAGCAGGCCGGCGATCCGTGCGTGTTGCAGGGGAACGGGCCCGAGCAGACGGACAACTGCGACGTCGGGCTGTTCTGCTGGGAGGGCTCCTGCGTGGCGCAATGCACGGGCAGCCCGGACGCGCCGATGTGCGACGATCCGGCCACCGGCTGCCTCATCGCCAACGACGAAGTGTTGACCCTCTGCCTGCCGGCGTGCGACCCGCTCGCGCAAAACTGCGAGGCCGACCAGGTGTGCTTGAGCGTGGGCAATGACCTGGCGTTCGTTTGTGTGCAGGACGCCAGCGGCGACGGCGGGCAGGAGTTCGACGTGTGCGCGCTCCAGAACAGCTGCGATCCGGGGCTGGCCTGCCTCGACTCCGGATGGGCGACCGAGTGCGGCGGCAGGGGGTTCGAGTGCTGCCTGAAGTTCTGCGACGTGACGATGCCGACCTGCACGGGCGCGGGTGCCGAGTGCGTGCCGTGGTTCGAGGCCGGGATGGCGCCGGCAGGGCTCGAGGACGTCGGGTTGTGCAGGCTGCCGGAGTGAGATGTCCTTCGGGACATGTGGATGGCAGGACCGGCGACGAGGGGCGAGCGAGAGTCGTCACTCCGCCGCGCGGAGCCGATCCGCACCTCTTTGCCGGCAAAGGCCCGAGCGGCGCGCGCACGGCCAGGGCCGGGTGAGCCGATCGACTGCAGCCCGCGCGCTACGGTTCTCGCGTAGACTCGGCAGGTGGCCGCTCGTCCAAGCCCTTCGCTCGCGCTCGTGCCTCTCCTCGCGTCGCTCGCCTGCCAGGATCCCGCACCGGCCTGGCTGCCCTTCGAGTCGCGCACTGCCGGCATCGCCGTCGAGCTCCCCGGCACGCCCACGGTCACCGTCGAGCAGCAGCTGACCCTGCCGACGATGACCGAGGTCGAGCGGGTGAACCTCGATCGCAAGTCGCGCGGGCAGCTGCAAGTATCGTCGTACGTGCTGCTCCCGGCGCCCGGCGTCCCGGTCGAGTCGCTGCTGCGCATCGACTGCCTCGCGCCGTTTCAGAACTCGAAGTTCGTCGCCGAGGATCCTCGCAAGCTCGTGCTCGCTGGTCAGGAAGCCATCGCGGTCACGGGGATCGCCCCGCCGTCGGCGTCGCTGCCGAACGGCGGGTGGGAGGAAGATCGCTGTGTGATCCTCGGCGGGCGCATGATTCACCTCGTGGCCATCGGCCCGAACGACGCGGAGACTCGCGGCGACGGGGCACGCTTCCTCGACTCGCTTCGCCCGCACCCGGCGGCGGCCCCTTGAGCAGCGCGGTCCGGTAGGCCCACGCTCGTGCCGATCGATGAACGGAGCGATCGTCTCTCGCATCGATCAGCGGCGATCGAGGCGCTCGGTTTACGCCGACTGGCCGTCGTCGTCGAGCGCCCGCGGTGACTTCACTTCCCGGTGTCCGTCGTCGGGCTCGCGGCGCTCAGCGGAGTGGAGCTCCGCGCCCAGTCGAAGCGCCCGGCGGGCGCGCTCCAGGCGATGAAGCGGGCGACGCCGGCGATCCGCCCCACGGCGACGGGACCGAACGTGCGGCTGTCCTTCGAGACAGGTCGGTTGTCGCCCAGCACGAAGACGTGGCCGTCGGGGACGCGGGCGGTCACGGCGCCCGCGCGGGGGTCGGCGATGAATTCGAAGCGGGAGGCGTCCAGGTCCTGCGCCAGCAATCGCACTCCGCACGACGACGCCGCGTCGGTGTCTCCTGCCGCGGACGAAGGCAGCGCGCGGCCGTCGATGCGGAGCCCGTCCGGGGACAGCTCGAGCGCCTCGCCGGGCAGCGCGATCACCCGCTTGATCAACTTCTCCCCGCCATCGCCCTCGAACAGCACGATGGCGCCCCGCGCAGGCACCTTGCCCCGCTCGAGCTTGTCCACGAACACGACGTCGCCGTCGCGCAGGGTCGGGATCATGCTGTCCCCGTGGACCTCGAAGTTCTCGAAGAATTCGTCGCGCAACGTGGCAGTCAAGGCGGCGATGTCCGCGGCTTCCTGCGGGTGCGGCGAGATCTCGAGCGCCGCGGGGGAGGGCTCGCGGCAATCCCGGATGTAGCGGAAGCCGAGCGCATCCTGGCGCCGGAGCGCGCTCTCACACCAGGAGCCGGCCCCGTCGACCACGTCCGCGGGTCCTTCGATGCGGAGCAGCATGCCGCGCTCGTCGCTGTCCTCCAGCGTCACGGTCACCCGGCGGTCCTGCGGCCCCGCCATTGCTCGCACGTGCAACCATCGCCCGGCCGGATGATCGAAGTCGAATGCTTCGTCGGCCAGCGGCGCCGCGTGGGTGTGTCGGACCCGCAACGCACCCTGCGGCTCGTCTGCGACGAGCCAGCCTTTGGCGGCGGCGACGGCGAGCAGGTCGGGGACGACGGGGCACTCGCGCAGGTTTTCCAGCGACGGCAGGCCGAGGACGCGTGCTTCCACCACGGAAGCGGGCGTGACGACGAGGCGGAGCGAGCGCAGGTCCGCGGGGCGGAGGCCGCAGCCCGCCAGGTCGGGAAGGACCTCGTCGACGAGCGTCTGGAGGTCCTGGCGAAAGCCGGGCCCGAGGCCGCGGTCGAAATCCACGACGGCGGCGATCGGCGGCGAGCCGGCGAGCGCCTCCGCGGGCGCTGGCTCGCTGACTGCGCCCTTGGTCCAGCGGGCACACTGGGAGCGATCCGGCAGCTTCTTTGCGGGAGCGGGCAACTGTGGGGTGACTCGCGGCACGGGCTCGGTCCGGGGTGAATGCTCACCCCCGCACTGCAGCGCGAGGAGCGAGCCGAGCCCGGCGATCACGGGGAGGACGCGCCTGAACATGCGCGCGTTTTAGGCCCCGGGGCCGGCGGCTGTCAATCGTCACCACCGGGCCGGCCGACAGGAGGACGAACTGCGGCTGCCCCTGCAGCGGAGGAGTCCGGAGGGGCACCGCACTCACCGGGGACGTCGTCCCGCGCGCGCCGAAGCGCCGACAGGCGACCGCGTCGGCGTCCGAATCATGCGAGAGCCAAGCGATGCGAAATCTCTGATTCCTCGAAGCGTCGCTCCGGAGCCGGCGCTGGAGGCCTGCGCTCGCCCCACGGTTCTCCGGGCCGTCGAGGTCATCATCAATCGCGCCACGTCGGACCGTGGCTGCGTCATGAACAACTTTCACCCTATCATCATAGTCAGGGTGCCTTTGCATCCGAGCGCTTGAGGGAATGGGCATGTCCGTCCATCCCACGACAGGCCTACCGCCGCGCGCACCGCGGCGGTGCGCGGCGATGCACCACGGGTGGTGCGGGTCGGGCGCGATTGAAACGCGTTTCTCCGGCGTGTGCAGGCCACGCGCCGGGCGCGTATGTGGCGGACGAGAGGCGCTTCGGCCGCGTCATGGCGGGGCCGCGAGGCAGTGCGCATCAGCCTCGACGCCCGCACGTGGTCGAGCCGCGCGCGATTGCTTCGGGGGCGCGCCGCTCGCCCACTGCGACTGTCCCTCATGGCTCTCGCTGCGACACGCAGCGCAAGCCGCTGCGGCTGCTCGGCGAGCGCAGCGCGCTGGAGACCACATTTCCGGGCAGGCTACATTCCCCCACAGAGCCGAGCTTTACTGCCCGCGACTCCTTCGTGGACGCCGATCGTCGCGAGATTGCATCCGAACCGGAACGTCGGTACGTTTCGCCGGCATGTCGCCTCAAGAGGGTCCCACCGCCGGCGTCGACGAGTCCTCCAGTGACGCGTTGCGACAGCGCATTGCGGAGCTGGAGCGACAGGTGGGCGAACAACAGCGCACGATCGACGGTCTGCGCGAGGCGAACGCGTGGAGCCTCGTCAGCCAGGACGTGCAACAATCGCTGCTCCGTCTCATCGATTGCAGCACCGACTTCATCGGCTTCGCCGACATGGAGGGTCACGCCCTCTACGTCAATGCGGCCGGGCGGGAGATGGTCGGCCTCTCGAGCATGGAAGAAACCAGGCGCACGCTGGTCCAGAGCTACTTCGATCCCGTGGACCTCGCCTACGTGGAGAGCACGATCTTGCCCGAGGTGATGCGCACCGGCCAGTGGACGGGGGAGTTCCGCTTCCGCCACATGGTGACGGGGACGATCGTCCCGGTGCACTACAGCCTCTTCCTCGCCAGGAACGCGAAGAACGAGCCGATCGGGCTCGCCACGATCACGCGCGACCTGCGGTCGATGAAGCGCGTGGAGGAGGAGCGGCAGCGGCTGCAGGACGAGGTCATCCGGATCCAGGCAGTCACGCTGGCCGAGCTGTCGACGCCGCTCATCCCGATCAGCGAGCGCGTGGTGGTGATGCCGCTCATCGGCCAGGTCGACGAGACGCGGGCGAAGCAGGTGCTGGAGACCCTGCTGGACGGCATCAGCAAGCGGAGGGCCGCGATCGCCATCCTCGACGTGACCGGCGTGTCGATGGTCGACTCGGCGGTGGCGAACGGGCTCGTGCAGGCCGCGCGGGCGGTCCGCCTGCTGGGCGCGCAGGTGGTGCTCACCGGCATCCGGCCCGAGGTCGCCGGGACGCTGGTGGGACTCGGTCTGGAGCTCGACGGGCTCGTGGTGCGCGGCACGCTGCAGAGCGGCATCGCCTACGCCATGGGCAGCAGCTGAAGCGGTAGAGGGCGGGGCTCGATGACGGCCGCGCTCGTTTGAATGGAAATCGTGAGGGGCGGCGAGCGAGGGTGATGCCTGCATCGGCCCCGACGCTCGGGTCCGCGAGAGTGCCGGCCGATTCGTTCGCGTCTGCATGCAATTGCGGAGAATGATCGGACCAGCGTCGCCCTCGGGCCAATCGTTTCACAAGTCCCGAGGGACAGGTAACGCGCGGTCGCGGCCCGCGCATTGGCGCTCACGGTGAACCAGGGCTGCGTGCGGTGATTTGCCTCCGGTATCCCCTCATTGTTGGGGTCTGCAAGCCTCATTGTGGCGCGATCTAAGTCAGTTGACTTTTAAGGCGCATGACTTAGTCTCTCCGCGGGCCGGGACAGGCCCCCAAACGGTCACCATGCGCGTCGACGACAGCAGGCAGGTCCTGGAGTGAAGGCGGCCAGATCCGACCGGGGCAGCCAGACGCGCGAGCTGCTCCTCCTCACCGCCGAGCGGCTGTTCGCCGAGTACGGGGTGGAGGGCGTCTCGAATCGCCAGGTGAGCGAGGCCGCGGGTCAATCGAACAACTTCGCCGTCGGCTACCACGTCGGTTCCAAGGAGGACCTCGTGGTGGCCATCGTGCGCCGGCACGCCGAATCGATCGAGCGCCGGTGCGCCGAAATGGTGGCAGCCTTGCCCGCTGCGCCTGCGCTGCGCGATTGGGTGTCGTGCCTGGTGCGGCCGGCGGTCGAGCACCTCGCGTCGCTGGGGGTCCCTTCCTGGTACGCGCGATTCATCGCCCAGGCGATGACCCATCCGACGTATCGCAAGCTCGTCTTCGACGAGGCGTTCGCCTCGCGGTCGTTTCGGCATTGCCATGAGGGCATGTTCCGGCTGGTCCCGCAGCTCCCTGAAGAGGTCCGGCGGGAGCGCGACGACATGGGCCGGTTGATGCTCGTGCACATGTGCGCCGAGCGGGAGCGGGCGCTGCAGGAGGGCACGGCCTCGCCACGTTCGACGTGGGAGTCCACCGCCACCGGACTCGTCGACGCCCTCGTCGGATTGTGGCTGGCCCCCGTCACCGGACCGCGATGAATTTAAAAATGGGCGGAGGCGCAAAGGGGCGTCCGCCCGGATTCGAACCAAACAACGAAGAAATCACGCAGGCGCCCGTGTTCCGCGACGGTGGGGCGGGCGCCGATCGAAGCAAGAAGGAGCGCGAAAGATGGATGCGACGAAGAAGGGTGAAGCCTCGTTCTCTCCCGAGGCCCTGAGGGACAAGTATCGGCTCGAGCGCGAGAAGCGGCTGCGCCCTGACGGCGGCGCGCAGTACGTCGACTTCAGCGGGGTGTACGCGGACTTCGACAGGGACCCGCACGTCGAGCCTGGGTTCACGCGTGCGGCGGTGAACGAGGCGACCGACGTGCTGATCGTCGGCGGCGGCTTCGGCGGCATGCTGGCCGCGACGCGGCTGCGCCAGGCGGGGGTCGATGCGATCCGCATCGTCGAGAAGGGCGGCGACTTCGGCGGCACCTGGTACTGGAACCGCTACCCCGGCGCCGCCTGCGACGTCGAGTCCTACATCTACATGCCGCTGCTCGAGGAGACCGGCTACATCCCGACGGAGAAGTACGCCAAGGCCACCGAGATCTTCGCCCATTGCCAGCGGATCGCCCGGCAGTTCGATCTGTACCGGGCCGCGCTGTTCCAGACCGTCGTCGCCGGCATGGACTGGGACGACGACGCCCGCCGCTGGATCGTCACCACCGACCGCGGCGACCGCCTCGCGGCGCGCTTCGTGATCATCGCCGGCGGCGTGCTGCACAAGGCCAAGCTGCCGGGCATCCCCGGGATCGAGACCTTCCAGGGCCACAGCTTCCACACCAGCCGCTGGGACTATGACTATACCGGCGGCGGACCCGCGGGCGGTATGGACCGGCTCGCCGACAAGCGCGTGGGCATCATCGGTACCGGCGCGACCGCGGTCCAGGCGATCCCGCACCTCGGCGCCGCGGCCAAGCAGCTGTACGTCTTCCAGCGCACGCCCTCGAGCATCGGCGTGCGCGCCAATCAGCCGACCGACGAGGCGTGGGCGAAGTCGCTGCAGCCGGGCTGGCAGCGCGACCGCATCACCAACTTCTCGGCGATCGTGTCCGGCCGGCCGCAGGAGGTCGACCTCGTGCGCGACGGCTGGACCTACATCTTCGAGGACAACGGCAGCGCGCGCGCCACCAGCCCCGAGGAGGCGATGCAGCTGCGCGCGATGGCCGACTTCCGCAAGATGGAGGAGATCCGCGCGCGGGTGGACACTCTGGTCAAAGATCCGGCGACGGCCGAAGCGCTCAAGCCCTACTACTATCAGCTGTGCAAGCGGCCCTGCTTCCACGACGAATACCTGGACACGTTCAACCGCCCGAACGTCCAGCTCGTCGACACCGAGGGCAAGGGCGTCGAGCGCATCACGCCGACCGGCGTGGTCGTCAACGGCAAGGAGTACCCCGTCGACTGCCTGATCTACGCCTCGGGCTTCGAGGTCTCGAGCGAGTACACCCGCCGGCTCGGCTTCGACATCCGCGGGCGCGGCGGCAAGTCGCTGCGCGACAGCTGGGCCGAGGGCGCCGAGACCTTCCACGGCATGCACAGCCGCGGGTACCCGAACCTGCTGATCTTCAGCACCACGCAGAGCGGCTGGGCGATCAACTTCGTCCACATCCTCGACGAGCAGGCCAAGCACGCCGCCTACATCATCGAGCAGTGCCGGGCGCGCGGCGTCGAGACGATCGAGGCGACGGAGCAGGCGCAGCAGCAGTGGTGGGAGACGATCCTCGGCACCCTCGCCCAGGGCGTCGCTTTCGGCGGCCCCGAGTGCACGCCCGGCTACTACAACAACGAAGGCGCCAGCTTCGGGCCTCGCGAGATCCGCATGGCCGGCTACGCGGGCGGCACCCTCGAGTTCCTGCAGCTCCTGCACGCCTGGCGCGAGCGCGGCGACCTCGCTGGCCTGGAGCTCACGCGCGGAGCGACCGCTCCCGACCGATGAATCACTCGCGCCCCACCCCGGAGGACCTCATGCGTCGATGGCTCTACTCATCCCTGATCGCCAGCGTCTTGCTGGGCAGCAGCCAGGCCGTGGCTGCGCCGCCACCCGCGTACCGCCAGGAGGTGGTGGTGGCGGGTTCACCCTTCCAGGGCGTCCACGGGCTGGTCGTCGACGGCAAGGGTCAATTGCTGGCCAGCAACCTGCTCGGCCAGACGGTCCATTCCGTCGACTTGAGCACCGGCGCGGTGTCGACATTGGTGGGGCCGCCGAAGGGCGGCGCGGACGATGTGACTCTCGGGCCCGACGGATCGATCTACTGGACCGGCTATTTCTCCGGCGAGCTGATGCGGCGCACGCCGAAGGGCAAGACGCGCGTCATCGCCAGGGACCTGCCGGGCCTCAACTCGCTGGCGTTCCGCGGCGACGGCAGGCTCTACGTCACGCAGATCGGCCGGGCCGACGCGCTGTGGGAGGTCGACCCGGACGGCAAGAAGAAGCCGCGGCAGGTCCTGGCCGCGCCCGGCTTCCTCAACGGGTTCGAATTCGGGCCCGACGACCGCCTGTACGGCCCGCTGCTGCTCAAGGGGCAGATCGTGCGGGTGGACGTCGACACGGGGAAGATCGAGGTGGTGGCGGGGGGCTTCATGATGCCGACCGCGGTCAACTTCGACGCGAGCCGCCAGCACCTGTTCGTGGTCGACGCGGTGCGCGGCGAGCTGGTGCGCGTCCGCGTCGCCACCGGCGAGAAGAAGGTCGTCGCGCAGCTGCCCACCGGGCTCGACAACCTGGCGGTCGGTCCCGACGATCGGGTCTACGTGTCGAACATGGTCGACAATGACATTCGCGTGGTGAACCCGGCCGACGGCTCCGTCAAGTCGGTGGTCACGGCGCGCCTGACCGTGCCGGCCGGCCTCGCGGTCGCGCCGGACGACGCCGACGAGCAATTGTACGTGGCGGACGTGTACGCGCTGCGGCGCGTGGGCGGGCGCGACGGCAAGATCCACCAGACGACCCGGGTGCTGTCCACGCCGATGGTCTTCCCGATGCACGTCAGCCTGGGCGCGAAGCACGTGGTGCTCAGCAGCGCCTACCTCGGCAGCTTGCAGGTGCTCGATCGGGCCACCGGCGCGGTCCTGCGGACGATCCCGAACATCAACGGGGTGCAGGGCGCGATCGAGCTGAACGACGGCACGCTGCTGGTCGCCGAGGCCACGACGGGCCGGCTCGTGCGGATCGACAAGGCCGAGCCCGCGGGCGTCACTGTGATCACCGAGGGCCTGAAGGGGCCGGTGGGGCTGGTGGCGGACCTGGAGGGGCCGGAGCCGGGGGTGTACGTCACCGAGGTGCGTTCGGGGCGAGTGACGCGGGTGCGCCTGGCCGACGGCGAGCAGCGCACCGTGGCGAAGGGCCTGCGCGCGCCCGAGGGCATCGCGCGCCACCCCGACGGCGGTCTCGTCGTCGCGGAGGTGGGGCGCAAGCGGCTGGTTCGCATCGATCCGGCCACGGGGCGCTCCACGGTGCTGGCGACCGGCTTGCGCATCGGCCTGCCGGAGAGCGAGGGCCTGCCGCCGGGCTATGTGCCCACGGGGGTCGCGGTGGGCCGCTCGGGGACCATCTACGTCTCGTCCGACGTCGAGAGCGCCCTCTATCGATTCGTCCCGGTGCCCTGAGCTCAGGCCGTCGACTCGAGCGCCGGCAGCACGCGCGCGAGCCCGGCGGCCTCGAGCGCGCGGCGGCGGCCGAGCACGTAGAGGTATTCGCGGATCGCCCAGGTGGTCCGCAGCGGCAACATCCAGAAGAAGTTGGCGGAGATCGAGGGCGTGAGCGACTCCACGTGATGCCACCACCGCGGCGGCGTGAACAGCACGTCGCCGCGCTCGACGATGGTCTCGATCACGGGCACGCCGCGGAACCGCGGGAAGCGCTCGTAGTCGGGCTGCGCCGGGTTGACGGGGCTCCAGTGCAGGAGGCCCGTCTGCAAGCGAGCGTGCGGGTAGTAGAGGCGCTCGCTGTATTGGGGGTCGATGTGGAGGAAGCGCTTGGTGCCGTGGAGCTGGACGAAGAAGTTGTGGAGGCGGTCGAAGTGCAGCATCGAGAGGGTGCCCGCGGGCCCCATCCACAGGTAAGGCTCGACGCGCAGGCGCTCGCGCAGGGCCGGCGGGGTGAGGGGCGACCAGCCCATGAAGGGGTCGAGGGAGCCGAAGGCCTGGCGAGATTGCGGCAAGGCCCGACACAGCTCGAACGCGGTCAAATACACCCTGCGCGAGGCCGGCGAAGCCGCGCCTCGCATCAGGCCGACGAACTCGCGCAGCGTCGTCGAGGTGTGCTTCTGCGTGGCCTGAAACTCGAACAGGTCGTCGGCGGCGTCGGTCCAGGTCTCGTACTTCACGTCGAGGCCGCCGAACCGATCTGCGAGGTATTCCGGCGTCCACGCGGCGGCCGGCCAGGTATCGGCGACGCCGCGCAGGAGCGCGGGCCGGCCCTTGCGCAGATACTCGCGCACGAAGAACGACGGCGACGGTTTTAGAAGGACATCCAATTTCTCGGAATGCATGGGTGGCCTCGGAGGAAATGTCGCGGCCGATATGGCGCGACCGCGGAGCCGATCTTAGACGATGTCGAAGGCGACAGGGCGGGCGGGCGCGCGCGGGGCCCGTGCAGCAGGGCGGCCGCCGCGAACGATGATCTTCTCACTTCCCGTCCGTCACGGTCTGCAGGGCGGCGGTGAAGTTGCCGAGCAACTCCTGATCGGAATTGCGCTTGAAGGTCAACGGATCTGGCACGATCTCGGTCATGAAGAAGGCCATGGCCTCGTCGACGAAGCCGGTGGGGAGCTGGGCCAGGGCGCGGCCCTCGAACAGGAGCTCGCGGTCGTCCTGTTTGTGCCGTGGTACCGATCGTCGTCTGACGATCGGGGCGGCGAATCAGCGCGCGCGGCTTTGGTAGCAATCGCGGCAACACGAGGAGCAGTCGCGCGCGGTGCGGTGCGAGTCCGATCGGCGGTCGTCGCATTCACGCGCATTCGGGGTCGCATACCCCCGCGCAGGCCAACGCCGTCGCAGCGCTCCGCGGGCGGGCGAGCTGGGGGAGAGTCGCTCGCATGACGACAGGGACGATGGGACGCGCGGGGTGCCTGGTCTTGGGCCTGGTGGCTGCGTGCAATGGGGGTGGTGGTGGAACCGGTACGACGAGCGACGGCGCCACGTCGACATCGAGCGCGTCGACAAGCGTCGGCAGCGAGACGTCGGGCGACGTCACGAGCAGCAGCAGCGGCAGCGAGTCGGCGGGGACCGTCACGACCGGTGTCCCGACCACCAGCACCACCGACGGCGGTGAGACGCCCACGAGCAGCACCGGCATGCCCGGCCTCGACTGCGACGACGGGCTCGACAGCGGGTGGGGCGCGGGCGACGACGTGGGCATGCTCGACGGGGACGCGTGGACGCCCGGGCGCGACGGCGACGGTCGGGTCAATTGCGTATCGTGGCAGACAGTGCCGCTCGGTCGCTGGGTGCGCGTCGTGGGCACCCGGCTCGACGCGCTCGACGCCGAGGTCAAGGCGGCGGTCCCGGGCTGGAGCGACCGCGGCAACGAGGACTGGCACGGGGTGCTCGCGGACTGGGTCGGCATGGCCTGGGACACGCGCAAGGGCACCGAGCGCGGCTGGGTCACCGTCGGCGGCGGCCACGACGGCTCGTCGAACGACGGCGTGTACCGGCTCGACCTGCGCGCCATGAAGTGGAACATCGAGCGCATGCCGAGCGACAGCTCGAAGTGGCCGGCCTCGTACAGCGCGAACTTCACCAACTTCAACCCCGCCGTCGAATACTACGAGAACAACCCCAGCAACCCCGAGGGCGTGTACAGCGACGAATTCTTCGACCCCGACGACCCGGAGATTTCGTCGCGCACGCCGACCTCGCGCCACACCTACGGCTCGACCGTGTTCGTGCCCGAGCTCGGCAACGCGGGCAAGATCCTCATGGGCTGCCGCCGCTACTGGGAGTACGACGTCGAGACTGCGACGTGGGCCCTGCCGAAGTTCCCCTTCGACGCCGCGGCCAACTACTCCGGCGAGACCGGCTACACCGGCGAGAACATGAACGGCTGGTGGAACGCCGCCGAGGGTCGCTATTACGTGTCGGCCACGCAGAACTACAATCAGTCGCAGACCTGGTCGGTGCTGGCCGGCGGCACCGACTTCCGCTGGGAGGGCGGCTACCCGACCGGCGGGTGGACTGCTCTCAGCATCGCCCAGGATCAACGCGGGCAGACGCTGCATTCGCTCGTGTACGAGGGCGGGCGCCCGCACCAGCTCCTGGTCACCGACATCGACACTCGCGAGATCGTCAGCCACGAGCTGGCCTACGGCCCGTCCACCGACGGGCTGATGTTCGATCCGCAGGGCGGGTCCGACGGCGGCACCTTGGCCCACGTGGCCGAGACCGGTCAGTACCTCACCAACTTCTACCCCCTCGGCGAGGGCATGTTGTGGGCGTGGATCGACGAGGCCACCTGGACGCTCGAGCGCGCCCAGCTCGAGGGTGACTACCCCGAAGAGGTCAACTTCAACACCGAGACCAAGCTCGAGTACTTCCCCGAGATGCACGCGATCGTGTGGGTGAACGTCGGCGGGGAGGACATTCGCCTGATCCGCCTGCAGTGATGCGGCGGTGCGCCCCTGCGGACCGCGATTGATAGGAGCGGCCGACGCGCGGAGGGCGTCCTCCTGGCGCGCGATCGGCCGCGCCCGTCCGCATTTGTCGCCGTGGCCGAGGTCGAGCGAGATGCGATAGCCTGGGCCGGGAGCTCGCGCGGGCGGGCACCATTGCACCGAGGGGGAATGATGACAGGCATGATGGGTTGGAATCGGGGCATCGCTCCGTGGGCGCTGGGATTGTGGGTCGTCGCGGGCTGCGGCGACGATGTCGGAACCACGGATGCGACGGGTAACGTCTCGACATCGGGCGGCGAGACCACCTCGACGACGACCTCCGGTGAGCCGACCACCGGCGTCCCGACGACCACGACGGACACGACGACGACGAGCACGTCGGAGACGACGACCTCGACCACGACGGACACGACGACGACGAGCACGTCGGAGGCGACGACCACGACCGGTACCACCGAGCCTGACACCACCGCGACTTCGACGCCCGATACGTGCGGCAACGGGTTGGTCGACGAGGGCGAGGTCTGCGACGACGGCGTCAACGACGGCGCTTACGGCGGCTGTGAGCCCGGTTGCTTCGAGCTCGGCCCGTTCTGCGGCGACGGCGAGCAGAACGGCCCCGAGGGCTGCGACGACGGCAACGAGGTCGACGACGACGCGTGCAACAACGACTGCGCGCCTGTGACCTGCGGCGACGGCGAGCTGCAGCAGGGCGAGGAGTGCGACGACGGCAACATGGACGAGACCGACGACTGCCTCGCCACCTGCAAGAGCGCCAGCTGCGGCGACGGCTCGGTGCAGGCGGGCGTGGAGGCGTGCGACGACGGCAACGACCTCGACTCCGACGCCTGCCTCAACGCCTGCAAGCAGGCCGTGTGCGGCGACTCGATCGTGCAGGAGGGCGTGGAGGAGTGCGACGACGGCGACGATGACGACACCGACGCCTGCGTCGCCGGCTGCAAGGACGCCGCGTGCGGCGACGGCCACGTGCAAGCCGGCGTGGAGGTCTGCGACGACGGCAACGACGTCGACGACGACGGCTGCAGCAACGCCTGCGTGCCGCCGCCGGTCGACGTGCTCTTCACCCATTGCGGCCAGACGTTCGAGAACGGGCCCAGCCAGGCGCAGTGCGACGCCACCTACGGCGACGGCAACCAGCTGCAGGGCAAGGTCACGGTGACTGCCGGCATCCAGAGCTGGACCGTGCCGGTCACCGGCACCTATCGCATCGAGGCCTGGGGCGCCGAGGGCGGCACTCAGTCGCAATACGGACCCGGGGGCAAGGGCGCGCACGTGCGCGGCGACGTCGCGCTCACGCAAGGCGAGGTGCTGCGGATCCTCGTCGGCCAGATGGGCAAGACCGGCATGTACTACGACGTCGGCGGCGGCGGCGGGACCTTCGTCGTCAAGACCATGGGCAACGTGCCGCTGATCGTGGCCGGCGGCGGCGGGGCCCCGGGCAACTGCGGCGTCGCCGATATGACGGCGCAGAACGGCAAGGGCGCCGACGGGGCCAACGGCAATGGTGGTACGAGCGGCAACGACGGCGGCTGGTGCGGCTGCGGCGGCGACGGCAGCGCGGGCGGCGGCTTCAACACCGACGGCGGCGGCAACGGCGGCAAGTCGTTCCTCAACGGCGGCAAGGGGGCCGACACGGAGCGCCCGGGGCAGTGCGTCGATTCAGGTCTCGGCGGCTTCGGCGGCGGCGGCAACGGCGGCAACGGCGGTCCGGGCGGCGGCGGCTACCAGGGCGGCGACGCCGGCGGTTCAGGAACGGGCGTCTCCTACGGCACTGGCGGCAAGTCGCTCACGACCGGGACCAACAAGCTGCAGGAGGACGGCGTGCGGGCCGGCCACGGCCAGGTGAAGATCACGCTGCTCTGAGCAGGTGTGGTGATTCGTGCCGCCGGTCGCTCGCGGCCGGCGGCAATCGTGGCAGTGCGTGCGCGGCGGCTCAGCGCTTGGCCTTGTTGCGGGTCTGGTCGATGCAGTAGACCAGGCCGTCGCGCAGGCTGGCGAGGGTGGTGAGGCGGGTCAGGTCGATGCCGATCGAGACCATGGTCTGGGCGATCGAGGGGCGGATGCCGGTGATGACGCAGCGCGCGCCCAGCAGCTCGGCCGCGAGCACGAGGCGCAGCAGGTGCTCGGCGGTGGCGGTGTCGATGAGCTCGACGCCCGTCAGGTCGATGATGGTGTAGCTGGCCTTTTTCTGGATGATCGTGTCCAGCAGGCGGCCCATCGTGTCGGCGGCGCGCTGGCTGTCGACGGTGCCGATCAGCGGCAGGGTGAGCACGCCGTCCCAGACCTCGATGATCGGAGCGGCCAGGGCGCGGATGGCGTCCTCCTGCTTGGCGATCAGGCTGAGCTTCTCGAGCAGGCGCTGCTCGGTCTCGACGCGCTCCTCGACCTCCTTGCGCACGCGCTCGAGCGCGACGGCGAGGTCGGCCTTGGTGGCGTCGTCGGTGGCGAGCATGTGCTCGAGCCGGTCCTCGAGGCTGGCGTCCGAGGGGGTGATCACGAATTCGTCGTACTTGTCGCCGCTGGTGACGAACGCGACCTGCTCGGCCCAGCACTGCGGGACGCCGAAGTGGCGCTGGAAGATGCCGGCGAACTTGCCGCCGAGGTAGCTCGCGCCCCAATTCACGCCCAGCACCTTCTGGATGTTCGTCTCCCAGTGGTTGTGGACGCGCAGGACGGCTCGCTTGGCCGCGCGGTCGAGCGAGACGAGCTCCCAGCGGCCCCAGCCGAAGGTCGCGGCGACGTGGACGAGCGCGGCGAAGCCCTCCTCGAAGGTCGGATACTGGGAGATAAAGGCCCAGTCGTCGTGGACGCCGTCGCGGCCGCCGCCGTGAAGGGCGAGCCGGAAACGATCGGTGCCGACCATACGCTGCAGGCCGGAGATCAGGCCGGCCAGGGTGCTCTCGGTCCAGATAAAGATCGCCGGGTTGCCCGCCATGCGGATATTCCCGCGGTCGGCGTCGTACTCGAACTCCAGTCCCCCCAGGGTCGCGCGCTCAATCATGTGGTGACCCCGACTGAAACACGTTCTTGGCGCGGAGACCATGGAGAACTTCGTCCGACGGCCGTTTCCGACGGCGCGGCCGCCTCCTCGGGGTCGGCGTCATGAGATTGCCTGCGATCGATGACGCGCCCGGCCCGGCTTCTGGATCGCGGACGGGTCGCGAACGCTCGGCCGATTCATGGCCACAGACACGAGACGTCGCGTGCGACGATGTACGAGCAACATCGACGGCGCCCCACTGAACGCGGAGCGAGGCCGCGCGCATGAAGGTCGGGGGCGAGCGGACGGCCGACGGAGAGACCCTCGGGTGGATCTCCGACGGCTGACGGCGCCGATCCATCGCGCTCGACGTCCTGCTCGCGCGAGCCGTGGCGCAGGATCTTCGCCGGCCGTCGCCATCGTTCGGGCGCTCGGCGTTTGTCGGTGACGTCGTCCTCGCCCTGGCGGGAATATTCGGCGGTCGCGGCGATTGTTCCGTGACACGGCGTGCTCGCCGATTCGGAGGTTGATGATGAGAATCGACATGCGCTCGTGCATGACGCTGGCGCTCGGCTTCGCCGCCGGGCTCGCGTTCGTCTCCGGCTGTCCGCTGGACAGCGGCCCCTTGGTCGCGTGGGCCGAAGAGGGGGACTGTGGCCAATGGGAGGTCTCGGCCTGGCGGCACGACGGGAACTCGTATGATACGCTGCCGGGTGGCTTTCACCCGTTCGCCGCCGTGGGCGACGGTGACTGGTACAGAGTGTTCGGGCGCCGCTGCGTCTCGCAGTGAGGAGGCGATCGGGACGCCGAATGATCATTCGCTGAAGGTTCTGCGCAGGGCGTTCTGGATGGCCTGTGCCAGCTCGACGGAGGCTCAGCCTTGCGGGAAGCCGGTGTTGCACTCGGTCAGCGGGCCGGCGAAGCCGGTGTCGCCGGGCGGATTGCCGCTGGTGAGGGTCGGGCCGGTGGCCAGGACGGGCGAGAGCGCGAGGGTCACGGGGTCGGCGGCGAACACCTCGGCGTCGACGCTGAGCACGTACAGGCGCGAGACGCCGTCGTCGAACAGGGGACCGCCGAGCGAGTGAATGCCGTAGGTGCCGCCCATGCCGAGCATGGTGCCGGTGCCGGTGGTGTAATCGAGGTTGTAGATCGCGCCGGAGTCGATGCCGAAGCCGGGGTTGTCGATGACTGCGCCCTGGGCGTCGATGCCGGGGCCCATGTCGTCGATGTCGGCCGAGACTGCGACCATGAGGTCGGTGATCACTTCATAGGAGAGGTCGCCGGCGAGGTAGTCGCCGGTGAACCGCAGCAGTCGATTGCCGATGTTGCTGACGCTGTCGAGGCCGGTGTCCATGAGGTAGACGCGGCCGTCGCAGTCGGTGTAGAGCGCCTCGACGTAGATGCCGTCCGGCATGTCGCCGAGGATGACGACCTCGACGTCGCTGCCGTCGGTCGGCGGCGCGGGGACATGGAACAGGCGGGTCTGACCGTCGACGCCGCGCCCGCCGAGCAGGGAGCCGTCCTCGAGCATGGTGAGGCTGCACGAATTGACGACGCCGGGGATGGTCGGGTCGTTGACGATGGTGTTGGTGACGAGCTGGGCGACGCTGCCGTCGGCCTGGTTCAGCTCGATGTAAATCAGCAGGTCTTCGACGGAGTACCACAGCTGCGGGAGCGGGAGCGGGGGCGGCGGCGGCATGTCGGGCAGGCCGCCGAGGTCGAAGATCGGGCCGCCGCCGGTGGTGGTGCTGCTGGTGGTGATGTCGGGGCCGGTGGTGTCGGTCGTGGCCTGCTGCGTCGTGCTGCTCGCGGGCTCGGTGGTCGTCGGCGTGAGGCCGCCGGTGGTGGTGGTTCCGGTGGTGGGATCGCTGGTGACGACTGCGGTCGCGCTGACGTCTCGACCCCCAGAAGAACCACACGCCAGCGTCAGCACCGTCCCGAACATCGCCACGCTTCGTCGCATCGCCGCCCTCATTGCGAGGATGGTATCCGCGCTGCTGCGCCTCCTGCACGGCAAATCCTCCGGCGGCGCGCTCGCGGTCGGTGCGCATGCGCGGCATCGGCCGCGGGGCGATCGGGGCAGCTCGGGCGGGGCCGGAGCGCGACGAATCGTGCGGCTTCGACGACGCGTGAATCGCTGCGCTCGGTGGCTGTTCGCGAGGTCGCGGAGGTGGTCAAGCGCCGCTGGCGATGGCGTGGACGGCCGCGAGCGCGGCGTCGACGTCGGCGTGCGAGTTCATGACGCCGGCGGCGAGGCGCACGAAGGAGACTGCGTAGGGGCTGCTGGTGGCGTGGATCTTCCGCGCGTGCAGGCGGGCGACGACGTCGTCGGGCTCGATGCCCTCGACCTCGAAGGCGACGAGGCCGGCGGCGAGCGAGGGGTCCTGCGGGGTCTGGACGACGACGCCGGGGATCGTCGCCAGCTCGGTGCGGAAGATCTGGTTGAGCTCGGCGATCCGCGCGGCGATCTGCGGGCGGCCGAGCTGATGATGAAAGGCGATCGCGTCGGGCACCGAGAACAGGTGCTCGAAGGCGATGAAGCCGCCGGGCGAGACGTGCGAGGCCCGGGTCGTGGGGGTGCCGGTGCGACGGATCCACGCGTCCCAGATCGATCTGTCGGAGAGGTCGAAGCTGGGGACGGTGGGGCGCAGCTCGGGCCACGCTTCGGGCCGACCGAGGATGAAGCCGGTGCCGCGCGGGGCGAGCAGCCACTTGTGCGCGCCGGCGACGAAGAAGTCGGCGCCCAGGTCGGCGACGTCGATGTCCTCGACGCCGACGCCGTGGACGCCGTCGACGATCAGGAGGCAGCGATCGCCGGCGGCGCGGCCGGCGTTGGCGCGGGCGACGACTCGCGCCATCTCGGCGATCGGGAGCTTGAGGCCGGTCGAGGAGTGGACCCACGTGAGGCCGACTGCGCGCGTCTCGGGGCGGATCGCCCGCTCGAGCCGCTCGACCAGCTCGGCGGTGGAGGTGGTGGCAGCGCCGCGCGGCATGTCGTGCAAGGCGACGAATCGCAGGCCGGCGCCGGTCTTGTCGACCGCGCGGCGGATCGATTCGTGGTGTGAATAATGGTCGTGCTCGGTGGTGAGGACCTCCTGTCCGGGCCGCAGGGACAGGCCGTTGTAGACGAGGGCGAGGCCGGTGGTGGTATTCGGGACGAGGGCGATGTTCTCGGCGCGACCGCCGAGGTAGCCGGCCAGGGCGGCTTTGATCCGCTCGAGCGGGTGAGACGCTGCCGAGGGGTCGAGCAAGGCGGACTCGAGCAACAGAGGATTGGCGTCGAGCCGCCGCCGCCAGGTCTCGATCGCCTCACGCACGGGACGCGGGTGCGAGACGAGGAAGAAGCTGCTGAGGTGAATCCACGCCGGGTCGAGCGCGAACTCGCCGCGCACCGCCGACCAGTCGAGGACGCCGCTGCCGTCGCGCAGCCGCGGGCGCGGCGGGGCGGCGGTGCTGTCCGTCGCGGCTGCCCCGGCGGCCACTCCGCCGGCGACGAGGCCGAGGAACGAACGACGATGCAGATGCATGATGAACCTCCGCGCGGCGAGATATGCCGCCCGGATCGACTGTACGGCGGGACCGGCCCGGGGGCGACGGGAGGCCGCGCGCGCGAGGGCCCGGCGGGCGAGCGAGGCGGCTGCGATCGGTGACGGAGGCGAAGGGGCGCCCCGCGCGGTCGCGGCGGGGCGACCGCTCGGAGGCTGCGACTGGGCGAGACGCGCGAGGATGCTGCGACAGTCGCGGCATTGCGCGAGCGTGGGAGAATGCTGCGACCGTCGCGGTCTTGTTCGGACATGGGGGAGCGAGCGCGGGGAATGCTTTGACCGTCGCGGCCTCGCCCGGACGCGGCGAGGGAGCCGCAGGGGATGCTGCGTTTGTCGCGGCGTTGCTGTGACGGCGGGGAGCGAGGCCCGCGAAGGAAATGCTGAGGCCGTGGCGGCGTTGCCGGAATACGGTGACTGCTGCGGCCTTGTTCGGTCGGCGGAGAGCCACGAGGGAATGCCGCGACCGTCGCCGCTCACTTCGGGCGCACGCCCTCGGGCCATTGGGTGCGGGCGTCGTGCTTCACGTCGGTCAGCGACTTCGGCAGCCTGGCGCGGCGCAGGTCGGCGCCGGAGAAGTCGACGTATTGCAGGTCGGCGTCGCGCAGGTCGGCGTCGGTCAGCTCGGCGCCGTCGAAGCGGGCGCCGGCGAGCATGGCGCCGAGGCGGGCGCCGGTCAGCTTGGCGCCGGAGAAGATCGTCCGATAGCACTTTCCGCCGGTGAAGTCGGCGCCGCTCAGGTCGGCGTTGCGGAACACGACGTCGAACACGTCGACGCCGCGCAGGTCGGCGCCAGCGAGGTTGGCCGCGGTGAGGTCGACGACCTTGAGGGCGTAGGCGCGCAGGTCGGCGCCCGCGAGGTCGATGCCCTGCAGGGCGACGGGAAAGCGCTCGCCGCCGAGCTCGCTGTAGCGGCGGCGCCAGGTGTTCCAGCGCTCGGCGGCCTGCTTCACCTCGCCGCGCAGCAGCGCCCGCGCCTCTTCGGCGGTGGGCAGCAGCAGCAGGGCGAGCGCGGCCTCGGAGAGCGTCTCGAAGGTGGCGCCCTTGCTGCCGAGAGTCTTGAGCACCGCCGCCGAGGGCCGGTCGCCGAGCGCGAGGTGAGTGACGCGCGCGTCGGGCTTGCTCGCGATCTCGCCGCCGAGCTCGGGGACCGTGGCTTCGCGGAATTCGGTGCCGAGGTTCTTGAAGCGGCCGGCGAACAGGAAGCGGGCGCCGGCCAGGCGCTTTTCGAACAATGCGGGCGGGCGGGCCGGGGCGCTCGTTTGGGACGGATCGGGGGCGAGCAGGATAGGCTCGCCGAGCTCGGGCTGGACGGACTCCAGGGTCTGCACGACGACGTCGCCGCCGGGGCCGACGTGAGCCACGTCGTCGCCCAGGGCCGCGATCGGCAGCTCCTCGCGATCGTTCGGCGGGAAGACGTCGACCTCGTCCGTCTCGAGCCAGCGGGGGTGCGCGGGTTCGGAGAGGTCGAGCTGCAACAGGCGCCCGGCGGAGTCGGCGACCGCGAGGCGGCTGCCGACGAAGGCGACCTGGCCCAGGCGCACGCCGGGGCGGGCGAGGCGGGCGAGGGTCCGGCCGTCGCGCGGATCGATGACGAGGATCGAGCTCCGGGCGTCGACGTGATTGACGCTGGCGTCGACGCTGACGGCGATGAGGCCGCGGGCGGACACTGCGAGGCCGCGCACGATCTTGTCGGAGCCGCCGCTGTCGAGCTCGATGTCGCGGATCGCGGTCGGCGAGGCGCCGAGCCGCCACAGGTGCAGGACGTCGTCGGCGGTGGCGAGCCAGGCGTCGCGCGGGCCGAAGGCGCAGGCGCGGGCTCGTTCGGCGTGGGGCAGGCTGGCGAGCTTGATGCTGCGCTGCAGGTCCCACAGCTCGACGGCGTACTGGGCCGGGGCGGCGAGGCGCGTCTCGTCGCGCGAGATTGCGATCGGGCCGGAGGCGTAGGTGGCGAGCTCGAAGTTCGGCGACTCGGCGTCGCCCGGCGCGTCGCCGACGAAGATCTTGTCGTAGTCGAGGCGCACGAACTGGCCCGAGGACAGGCCGTGGATGTCGGTCGGCGGGAAGGTGGTGGCGAGGGCGCTCGATTCGCCGGTGGCGCGATCCCAAAAGACGCAGACCCTGGAGGACCCGGCCGCGACGGTGCGAGCGGTGAGCGCGAGCCCCTCGATCGGCGCGGGGGCAGCGTACTCGACCCGCGGCTCGCCGGTCGCGGCCGACCACACGCTCAGGGCGCCGGTGGTCGAGCCGCTGGCGATCCAGCGACCATCGGGCGACAGGGCGGTGAGGGGGCCCTGGGCGTGGCGCCGCGGGACGTCGAGATGGAACACCTGGTTGCCGCCGGGGACGCTCCAGGCGCGCAGGCAGTGCTCGTTGCCGAGAGAGAAGGCGTGCGCGCCGTCGGCCGAGAAGGCGACCCAGCGACAGCCGGCGTCGCCGCCGACGTCGAATTGGTGGCGCCCGACGAAGCCCCGCACCGGCTTCAGGCCCGGCAGCTGCCACAGCTCGACCTTGCCGTTGCCGTGGCCGACGAGCAGGTGGTCGCCCGCGGGCGAGAAGGCGAGGGCGAGGACCTGGGTGCTCTTGCGCTTGCCCAGCTCGGCCCAGGTGCGGGCGTCGTACAGGCGGACGACGCCCTTGGACGAGCCGGTGGCGAGCCAGCGGCCGTCGCGGCTGAAGGCGAAGGCGTAGAGGTCGCCCTCGGCCTCGTGCAGGGTGTGGACGACGCGGCCGCGCTCGCAGTCCCGCACCTCGGCGGTCGCGCCGATGAAGGTGATGCACGCGGCGCCGTCGGGGCTGACTGCGGCGAGGCGCAGCCGCTGCTCGCCGGTCACGCTCCAGACGGTCGCGGCGGCGGGAGACAGGCGACGAGTGATTCCCCAGGTCGAGACGAGGAGCCCGCCGTCAGGCAGGACGCGGAGGTCTCGCCATTCGCCGTCGAGGTCGCGGCGGGCCGTGATTGCGCCGGTGTCGACGGCGAAGGTCAGCCAGCGCGAGGCGCCCTGGCCGATGACGAGCGCCTCGAGGCCGCGCGAGTCGGGGGAGAAGCCGACCGCGGTGAACGTGCCGGGGGCGTTGAAGCGCGAGGCGCCATAGTCACGACGGGGGGGCATGCGAGTCGCGATGTATCGCAATCGCGCTGCGGACGCCAGGGCATGCGAAGCGGGGCGATCGAGGGGCGAAGGAGTGCGAGTCCGGCTGTCCCGAGAGACATGGCGGGCAGCGTGACGGCGCCGGCCTGAGCGAGGGCCCGAGGGACCTGCCAGACCGGCGGGCTGTGACGATCGAGGCGGTGAGCGACAGCGATTCGCGGAGCCGAAGCACTGGTCGAGCTCCGCGTCAGTGCGCGTAGCAAGCGACCGCCCGCTCGATGCCGCCGAGGTGCGGTCGTCCGCGCCACGAGGCGGTGAGCGGCCGCGATTCGCAGGCCGGGGCGCGGGACGAGCTCCGCGTCAGCGCGCGTACCAGGCGACGATCTTCGGGTGCTGGGCGACTGCCCGCTCGATGCCGCTGAGCCGCGGGAACTCGGCGAACACGTCGCTCGGCACGTGGTCGACGTTGCCGGACGAGAACCACCGCGCGACCATGTAGAGCTTGAGGTCGGCGACGTGGAGGGTCTCGCCGGAGATGAAGGGCCCGGGGCCGAGCTCGCCGAGGCGGCGCTCGACCGCACCAGCCCAGCGCTTGAGGAAGCCGCTGGCCAGCTCCGCGCGCGCCTTGACGCGCTCTTCGGGGTCCTGGACCCGCAGCACCGGCATGACGGCGGCGCGCAGGTCCTCGGCCGCGTGCATGAGCTCCTCGTGCCGCGCTGCGAGCCAGTTGTCGCGCGGGTGCAGGCCGTGCTCGCGGCCGATGTAGACGAGGATCGCGTTGCTCTGGGCGAGGACGCCGCGGCCCTCGACCTCGAAGGTCGGCAGCGACCCGTAGGGGGTCTGCTCCTTGCGCGCGGGCCAGTCGGGGCCCTTGATCCGGTCGTCCTCGAAGGCGACGCCGGCGAGGTGCAGCGCGAGGCGACACTCCTCGCCGCGGCTGCCGGGGAAATCGAAGTAGCTCAGCTTGGGCATGGCGGGAACTTATCCCCGAAACTTGCCGGTCTGACAGGACGTGGGCGCGAGTCGTGCGGGCGACCGGCGGGCCGATTCGCTCGCGCGGCGGCGGGCGGGTGAATTTTAATTTACTAAAATGAATGAGGCGACGAGAGGCGGGCGAGCGCGCGGCTGCCTTCGCTGTGAAGCAGACGTCGCGGTCGGTTCGACGCGCCGATCACCTTCGTGCGGCGATCGGCGTGGTCCTCACATACGTTTCTTGTGCGCGCGACGAAGTCGTGGTCGCTCCCGCCGTATGCCTCGCGGGTGCACTTCATGGTGCTGCGCGAAACGCCCGGTCACCCGAGCGGGCTGCACGTGACCACGTACGGCCCGCTTTCACGGGATCGGGAAGTCGTCGTCAGAAACAATCGGGAGCGCCCGCGCAAAACACAATGTGTTCGTCCGCATAGTCCGCGAAATTCTCGGTGCAGAACTCGTCTGCGAGGCAGAAATCGAGCAGCGGCGCCGACTCGCACTGGACCGGGAAATCGGCGCAGAACGGCGGCGGATAGACGAACTCCGGCGGGTCCTGCCCGTAGTCGCACCACGAGCTCGGCGACACGCAGATCTGATCCGCACCGCAGCCGAGGTCGGCGCACAGGTCGGGAGGCCAGCCGCCGCTTCCCTCGCTCTCGTGCTCCTCGCCGCCGGTGAAGGAGGTGACGGTCTGCGGCGGGGGATCCTCGGGGTCGAAGGTGGTGTCGGTCGCGGCCCCTTCCGTCTCGAGGCCGGCGGTCTCGACCGCGGTCGAGGAGTCCGCGGTGCTGACGCCTTCCCCGGTGCTCACGCCGTTGCTGGTGCTCGACGCGCCGCCGGTCGAGGTGTCAGGGAAGTCGCCCGTGGTCGAGGGGTCGAAGCCGGTCAGCAAGCCCTCCTTGCCGGGGCAGGCGGGGAGCAGCAGCAGGCAAGGCACGAGGGCGAGGGGACGAAGTCGGATTAGTTCAAGCATGATGCGCTGGTTTCCCTCGCCCCCCTCAATCCGTCACGACATTCGGCGACTCCGGGCAGATCGTCTGGACTCGCGCAGTATGGGTCGACCCGGGGTACGTGCGCAGGAACACCGCCGCCTCGGCCCGCGCCTGGCGGCCCTTGCCGAGCGCGCACAGGGCCTCCATGCGCAGCAGCAGGCGGTCCTGCAGCATCTGCCCGGCCGCGAAGGCGCGCTCGTGGGCGGCCAGGTCCTGCAGGGCCGCGCCCGCGTCGCCGCCGTCGAGGGTCGCCCGCGCGCGGCGCAGCAGCTCCATCTCGGCCGCGAGACCCGTCTGGCTCGAAGGACCTGTCTCTTTCGACATGTCCTTGTCGACCTGTGATTCGATCGCGCCGCCGCGGCCGCGCGGGCCGACGCGTGTCCCGCGGGAGCGAGCCGGGGTCTCGTTCGCCTCGGGGGCGACCGGTGCAGCGGTGACGGCCTCGAGCTCCGGCGCCGGCGGGGTCGTCTCGGCCTCTTCCGCCTTCGGTCGGTCAGGCCGCCCGAGCTCGCGTGTCTCGCCCGCGCCCGACGCCGCGTAGGCGGCCGCCTCGGCGTCGTCCCCTCGCCCGGACGCGAGCAACCCCCGCCTGTCGCACACCAGCAGCAAGATCGCCGCGGCCAGCGAGGCGATGACGACCGCGGCCGCCAGCTGCCGGCGCGGGCGGCGTGTCGGCGCGACCTGCTCGATCGGACAGGCCTCGATCGAGCCCTCGAGGCGTCGCCACACCCGCGCCCGCCCCGGGGCGTCGAGGCCGGCCTCGACCCGGTACTCGCGCAGCAGCTCGTGAGCGCTCCGGTCAAGCTCCTCCATGGGGTCCTCCTCGCCCGCGTTGCAGGCGGTCGACGGTCGCCTTGAACTGTTGGCGGGCCAGACGCAGCCGCGAATAAACGGTGTTGAGCTTGACGCCGAGCGCCTCGGCGACCTCCGGCGCGCTCATGCCTTCGATCTCGATCAGCGCGAAGACCATACGCCGGTCCTCGTCGAGCTCGTCGAGGAAGCGCTGCACCAGCGAGGCGGCGTGGCTGCGGGCCAGTCGCTCGTCGGGCTCGGGCCGCGGCTCCGGCTCCGGCAGCAGGCGGAGCCGCTGCTCGGCGCGGGCCTGGCCGCGGAGGCGGTGCAGCACGACGTTGCGGGTGATCCCGTACAGCCACGCGCGCAGCGAGCCGCGGTCGGGGTCGTACTCGTCGATGCGCCGATGCACCACGAGGAACACGTCGTGGACGACGTCCTCGAGCTGCGCCGCCGGGGCCCTCAGCTGGCGGCCGATCCGGACCACGAAGTCGGCGTGCGCCTGGTACAGCGCACCGAGCCGAGCCCGCGCGTCCTCGCGCGCCCCTTCAGGGCCGGCGGCGGACTCGCGAGGCGGCGGCATGCTCGGGTTTCCCACCGAGGTCCCGATCCGTCACGGCCCGCGTCGTCGCGCGGGAGCGCCCGCGAGGCGGAACTCGACCCCGAGGAGGCCGCGGACATCGACGGGGCCGAGGCGGTGGAGCGGCGGGAGGCCGCGGATCACGAACTCGTGGCGGAGCAGCGGCACCGCCAGCTCGACCTGCAACCCCACGGCGAGCCACGGGCGGGGCACCCACAGCACGCCCGGCGCGGCCGTGATCGCCACCCACACCAGGGCCGCCCGCCCGGGCGCCTGCAGGCCGACGCTCCGGCCGAGGACCTGCCCGACCTCGGCTCCGGCGCACAGCGGGAACTCGACGTTCCGCAGCGACGGCGCCGGGCGAGAGACGCGCGGGACCGCGCAGCCGCGGACACCCACGGCCCACAGCGAGAGGTCGGCGCCGATCGACGGCTGTTCCAGGGAGCGCACCCGCGCGGGCAGGCGGCCGTGGCCCACGACCTCGGCGCGCCAGCGCGCGCCGAGCAGGGCGACGGTCAGGCCGAGCTCGCTGCTCACGGCCGGGAGGGCGGCCCCGCTGATGCCCGCAGTCAGGCGGATGGCCGCGCGCAGCGGTGCGGGCCGGCGCGCGACCCGGACGATGCCGCCGGCCGGAGCCGGCGCGGGGCGGTCGTCCCCGGGCGGCGACGTGTCGGCGGTCTCGGGCGAGCCGGACGGCGCGGGGGCGCCCGCGAGCGGCCCGGGCGGCGCGGGGACCTCGTCGCTGGTCGGCGAGGGCAGGGGCGATTCCGCGCCGCCCGGGTCGGGCACGAGCGCGGATTCGCGCTCGGCGACGGCTGAGGGCGGCGGGTCGCCGGCCCCGGACTCGGGCGGGTCGCCGCTGGCGGCCCCGATCGCCTGGGCGGCGACGAAGGCGGCCGCGTCGAGCACTGTCTCGCAGCTCTCGCCCTCGAGGTGGCGGGTGCCGGTCGTCGCCGAGGTGGCTGCGTCCAGGTCGAGCGACCAGCGTCCGGGCGCGCGCTCGCGGACCCGCACCCTCACGGACAGCGGCGGTCCGTCTCCGACGCGCGGGCCGAGGTAGCGCTCGACCATCGCGCTGAAGCCGTCGGCGGGACAGCTCTCGGGCCCGTCCCAGCGCAGCACGAGGCGCTCGCCCGCGGCCCGCGCGGTCGCAGCGGACCCGGCGAGCACCAGAACCGCGAACGCGCGCGACAGGGGGCGTGACACCGGCGGAGGATGGCGCAGCGCTTTCGCGGCCGCAACGCCCCGCGGAGGTGCAGCGACGAGCGCTCTTCGCTCGGCGAATGGTCGGGCGCGTACGCCCCGGCGATGCATGGCGTCTTGAAGATCCGAGCTGTCCTGGGCGAGACGGATCGGGTCCGGGGAACGATCCGTCCAAGGGACTCGCGGTGGCCCCGAGTTGTGCGGATTGCGCCCTCGCTGCGGCCACGCGAAGTGGCAGGCCGCGGCCGAGGCGGGCCGACCGCCGGGTGCGAGAGGCGGGCGGGCGGGACCGGCCTCTGCGGCGGCTTGCAGCGCCGGGGCCGTTCGTGCGGTTGCTTGTGCGGGCGGGTCGATCATAGCGGCAGGGCGGCGAGCAGCCGGTCGTGCTGCACGCGCCCCGAGGAGCGCCCGGCTGCCCGGTCACGCATGGGGTGCGCACGAGCTGCCTGGACCTTCGCATGCACGCCACTCCTCACTCCGCACGCCGCAGGCTCTGGCTCGCCGGCGCCCTCGCGGCCTCCCAGGTCGCCTGTGCCCACGGGGCCCGAGAGATCGCGCGCGGGGGGGTCGAGGGCGGGCTCGAGGGGACACTCGAGGCGCTCGAGGACGAGGACAACCGCGCGCGGCTGCGGCGGCTGCTGCGGGACCCGGAGATCCAGGCGGCCGTCCACGATCTCACGCAGTCGATCACGGGCGGGGCGCTGGACGGCCTCACCGACGAGGAGCGGATCCAGCGGGTCGGCGAGGCCAGCGATCGCTACATCCGTACGCTCAGCGGGGCGCTGGCGCGGGCGGTCGGCGAGGACGTGTCGCCCGCGGTCACCAAGAGCGTGAAGGACCTGGTGGGGGCGGTGATGGCGGGGGCGATCGGCCCGGAGAATCGCCGCCTCACCCGCGAGTTCGTCGACGGGGTCACCCGCACTGCGCTGTCGGCGTTCATGCAATCGACGGCGCAGGGGCTGCGCGAGGAGCTGGGGCCGGCGCTCGGCGATGTCGTCGCCCAGGATCTCGGGCCGGCGGTGCAGCGCGTGGTCGAGGACAACCTCGGGCCGGCGCTGCGCATGGTGCTCGAGCGCGACCTGGGGCCGACGATGCTGGCAGTGGCGGGCGGCGAGGACGGCGGGGCCGTGGGGGCTTTCGGTCGCGCGCTGTCGAAGCAATTGGTGCTCGGCGTCAATGACGGCATGAGCGAGCTGGGCATCTCGATCAGCCCCAACAAGAAGGCGTCGATGGGGATGTTCGGCTGGCTGGCGATCGGGCTCGGGGTCGTGCTGCTGCTGGTGACGGTCCTGCTGGTGCGCGAGCTGTTCGGCCGCCGAGCCCAGGTCCGCGAGCGAGCGCGCAGCGAGGAGCTGCTGCTCAGCATCCTGGCGGCGGTGCAAAACCCCGATCCCGCGAACCCGTCCGGGCGCCCGGACTTCGACACGGTGGTGGCGCGGGCGCGGCAACACATGGCCGAACGCGACAACGCGGCCTCGTACCTGGCGGCGATGGTGGAGCGCTCGCAGCGGCTGCCGCACGCGGCGAAGAAATCGTCAGAGTCGAAGTTGCGCGGGGGGTGACGCGCGGAGCCGCCGAGCACGCTCGATCGCCACCGGCCGATTGCCTTGCCAGGCGGCGACACAAAGGACGACGCAGTTCGGCTTTCACCTCGCTGCGAACGCGTCTGCGGCGTTGTCGCGGCGACGTCCGAAAATGGCGAGACGACCGCGCGACGGTGAGCTAGATCGGTCGCGTGCAGCTCGACCCCGACGCCTGTTACGACGCGCTCTGCGCCCGCGACCGCCGCTTCGACGGCGTGTTCTTCGTCGGCGTCACCACCACCGGCATCTACTGCCGACCCGTCTGTCCCGCGCGCACGCCGGGGCGCGGCCGCTGCGAGTTCTTCCGCCGCGCCGCCGAGGCCGAGCGCGTCGGCTTCCGCGCCTGCCTGCGCTGCCGGCCGGAGCTTGCGCCCGGGCGGGCCGCGATCGACTCGCTGTCGCGGCTCGCCGCCGCCGCGCTCGCGCGCATCGACGCCGGCGACCTCAACGACGGCTCGGTCGACGCGCTCGCCAGGCGGCTCGGCGTCAGCGGGCGGCACCTGCGGCGGGCGCTCGAGGCCGAGCTCGGCGCCACCCCGGTCGAGCTCGCGCAGACGCGGCGGCTCGCGCTCGCCAAGCAGCTGCTGCAGGACACCGCGCTGCCGCTCGCGGAGGTCGCGTACGCGGCCGGGTTCGCCAGCGTGCGCCGCTTCAACGCGCTGGTGCAGCAGCGCTTCGGCCGGCCGCCGTCGGCGCTGCGGCGCGAGGGCGACGAGGTCGCCACCGGCGACGCGATCGAGCTGCGCCTCGACTATCGGCCGCCGTTCGACTGGCTCGCGCTGCTCGGGTTCTTGCGCGGGCGCGAGGTCGCCGGCGTCGAGCGCGTCGACGATCACAGCTACGCCCGCGTCGTCGCGCTCGGCGACTGCGTCGGCTGGCTGTGCGTCCAGGCCGACCCCGCCCGCCCGGCGCTGCGCGTGAGCCTCGCGCCCGAGCTCGCCCCGCAGCTGATGCCGATCGTCGCCCGTCTGCGCGGACTCTTCGATCTCGACGCCCACCCCGACGCGATCGCCGACCATCTCCGCAGCGATCCTGTCCTTCGGGACAGCGTCATCGCGCGCCCCGGGCTGCGGGTGCCGGGCGCCTTCGACGGCTTCGAGCTGGCCGTGCGCGCCGTCCTCGGCCAGCAGGTCTCCGTCCGGGCCGCGACCACCCTGTGCGCGCGGCTCGTCGCCCGCTTCGGCCGACCTGTCCCGAAGACCCTGCCGGGCTTGAGCGCCGTGTTCCCGCCGCCCGACGTGCTCGCCAGCGCCGCGCTCGCCGACGTGCGGGCGATCGGCCTGCCCGAGCAACGCGCCCGCACCGTCGTCGCGCTCGCGGCCGCCGTCGCGGACGGCCGTGTCGACCTGTCCATCGGGGCAGATCCGGAGCGGACCGTCGCCGCGCTCGAGGCGCTGCCGGGGATCGGCCCGTGGACCGCGCAGTACATCGCCATGCGGTCGCTCCGCTGGCCTGACGGCTTCCCCGGCGGCGACCTCGTGGTCCGCCGCGCGCTCGAAGTCACGACCACCCGCGCCGCTGAAGCTCGCGCGGCCGCCTGGCGGCCCTGGCGGGCCTACGGCGTGATGCACCTGTGGAGCTCCGCCGCGTCTTCCGGAGGATGACAACATGACCCGCCTCGTCCAGCGCTCGTTGCCCTCGCCGCTCGGCCCGCTGCGCCTCGTCGCCAGCGATCTCGCCCTCGTCGGCGTCTACTTCCCCGATCACCGCCCCGCGCCCGCGCACGCCGGCGAAGAGGCGGCGCGCCACCCCGTACTCGACGTCGCCGCGCGCGAGTTCGACGAGTACTTCGCCGGCCGTCGCCGCGGATTCACCGTGGCCCTCGAGCCGCGCGGCACCGCCTTCCAGCGCGCCGTGTGGCGCGCGCTCGCCGACATCGGCTTCGGCGAGCAGCGCACCTACGCCGAGCTCGCCCGCGCGATCGGCAGCCCCCGGGCGGTGCGCGCCGTCGGGGCCGCGAACGGCCGCAATCCGCTGTCGATCGTGCTGCCGTGTCACCGCGTCATCGGCTCCGGCGGGGCGCTGACAGGCTACGCCGGCGGCCTCGCGGCCAAGCAGTGGCTGCTCGCGCACGAGGCGAGGCTCGACGTGACCCGCAGCGACGGCGACGCGCCGTACTGCGACCCGCTCCGCCAGGCCTCGACCTGAGCGCAGCCGCGACCCGTCGCCGACGTGCCCCGCTCGCGCCGGGCGCTGCTCGAGCGTGGCGGCAAACCGGGCGCGGGCGCGTCATGAGCTCTGAGCGCGCGGACCGGGCGCGTGTATCATGCGCCTCGCCGCCGGAGCCATCGAGATGACAAAGCCGGATTCGCGTCGCCACCCACCTCGCTCCCTCCCTGACCGGATGCGCGCCGGACCGGTGGTGCTCTACCTCCGCGGCCCGTCGCTCGCTCGAGAGGCGGAAGCTCGCGCCTTCGTGACGGCGCTCGGTGGTGATGGCGAAGGGGCGGCGCGCTTCGTCGACGATGGCGAAAACGACAACACCGGGCGGGACGCGATCGTGACAAGCATTCGGTCGGGCGCGGTGGGTGTGATCGTGTCGCCGAGCTACCAGGATCTCGTGTACGGGTTCTACGTCGACGAGCCGATCCGCCAGCTGCTCAAGGAACACGACGTGACCAGCGCGGATCTCTTCGACCCGGAGCTGCTGAACCCGGACTTCGATCGGGTGCACGATCTGTGGGACGGTGAGGCGGCCGCCTGGGAGCCGCTCCTCGAGGGGCTCGCCAAGAGCGTCCTCGGCGATGCGGCGCCCGCGTCGTTCTGCGAGGAGCTCGTGGCGGTGAGCGACGACCTGGCGGCCTGGTCGCAGCGAGCCGGCGATGTCGCCGGCAGGATGCGCTCCGAGTACGTCTACTCGAGCCTGCGCTCCGCGGAGCACCTCACGACCTGGGTTCGGAACGGCCTCTTCATCTCGTTGCACCCCGACGATCCGGCGCTCCTCTCGGCCCGCCTCGACGCGCTCGAGCGATGGCCGGTCCGGGAGGTCGTCGAGCACGGGCGAGCCTTGCTGAAGGACCTGCGGGCGCACGGCGATCCGGAGCTGCTGCACCGCGCCCTCCTCGTGCATGCGGCGCGCTGCCTCGAGGAGGGCCTGTGGGCCGAGGCGGAAGCCACGGCCGAGGAGGCGCGACCGTTCGAGCGCAACCCCGACTTCCCTCGTCGCGCCGAGCGCCTGAGCCTCGCGGCGCGCCTTGGCCGTGGTGAGGTGACGTCGGCGCTGGCCGGTCTCGACGCCTTGTTCCTCGCGGAGCGCTCGACGCAGAGCACTGCGGGCCCCGTGCTCCACTCGAAGCGCTCCTTCGTGCAGCTCGACGAGCGCGAGGCGGTGCTGCGGGACCTCGCGCTCTCGATTCAGGCCGCCCGCGATCCAAGCAAGCTCGTCGAGCCACTCACCCGGCTCTGCGAGCTCTCGCGCGGCGCCGAGGCCGATCAGCTCCGCAAATGGCTGGCCGCTCAGAAGCCGGCCGCAGTGAAGCCTCCCCTCGACCTCTGGGCGGAGTACGGCCGCCTCACGCGCGAGAGGGACGCGGCGCAGGCCCCCGCAGCGAAGAAGGCCGCGCCGAAGAAGGCCGCGTCGAAGAAGGCCGCGCCGAAGAAAGCGGCGTCGAAGAAGGCGGCGCCGAAGAAGGCGGCGTCGAAGAAGGCCGCGCCGAAGAAGGCCGCGTCGAAGAAGGCGGCGTCGAAGAAGGCCGCGCCGAAGAAGGCCGCGCCGAAGAAGGCCGCGCCGAAGAAGGGGCCCGGGATGAGGTAGGCCGGGAGCGAATGCGGCCGACACGACGGCAGCTCGCTCCGGCGTCTACTTCCGTTGCCTGCCAATCGTGATTCGAGGGGCTCGCCAGCGAGCGAGGCAGCGCGGGCGGGTCAGCTGACTCGCTGAGCCTGTGACGGTTTCTCGGGCTCGGCCTCGATGCCGCCTTGTCGGCGCGGGCGAGTCTTGAGCGGGCCGGTGGTCCGAACCTACTCAAGGAGCGGCGACGGCTGCATGCAGGTCGCCAGAGCCTTTATTATGTCCATCAGGACATTCCCATCAGGACATTTCCATCAGGACATGTCCACAGGGGCATATCTTATTAAAAATCTCGCAGCAGCGCCAAGCCCTGGAAGTACAGCGGCACCGGGTCGGTCGGGTTGGGGCAATCGCCGGCCATCTGGTGGAGGTCGTGGTGGCGCCGGGCGTAGTTCACGATCACCCGGTAGTCACCGACATCGGCGCGGGTCCGGTCGGGCACCAGGACGACGTCACCGGCTTCGACGAACTCGAGCAGGAGGCGCTCGTACGAGTCGTTGTCGTGGCAGTCGACCGGCACGCCGCAGCTGTCCCCGTCGAAGCTGATCGAGATCGGCGCCAGGAATTCAGGCAGCCCGGCGGGCAGCGCGGTGTCGGCCTCGTGGGCGGCGAGCAGCAACGGCGGGTCGAGGGTCTCGTCGCGCAGCGCCAGCCATTGATTGGTCCAGAAGATCCCGCCCCGGGCCAGCCAATCGAGCTGCAGCACCTGCCCCGGCTGCAGCGACAGCGTGAACTCGACCGGTGCGACCGCGACCTCGACGATCGCCGTGCGGTCGCCGCAGTCGAGCGAGATCTCGAAGAGGTCGGGCTGCGTGACCTCGACGACCGTACACACGCCGGTGAACTTCTGCTCGTTGCCGACGATCTCCGGCCACACGTCGAACAGCACCCGCGCGTAGTCGTCGGGCCCTGGTTCGCCGTCGGCACACACCGGATCCTGCCCGCCCGTGCTCGCGGTCTCGCCGGTCTCGCCGGTCTCCACGGCGGTCGTTTCGCCCTGGGTGGTGGTTGTGTCCGCCGACGTCGTGGTCGTCGCGGTGGTCGCGGTGGTCTCGGTGGTTTCGCTGTCGGCGGTCGATCCCTCGCTGGTACCGGTCGGCCCGTTCGCGGTGGTCGTCAGCGGTTGCTCGTCGCCGGTGAGGCTCGCGCTCATGGTCGCGGTGACCGGGGTCGTGTCCGTCCCCGAGCCCGACTCCGAGCCTGGGTTCGAATCCGTGTAAGACCCTAGATCACCCTGTACTGGACAGCCCGAGGCTCCCACGAGCGAGGTGATGAGGACGATACGGGTCTGGAGCTCCGAAGCGCGCGTCGACGACATGTGGCGGGTAATTTCCCGGCCGCCGCGATTTCCGTGACGGATCTCGCGAACGCCCGAAATTTCTGGGCGCACCTCGAAGGTCAGCTTGAACGACGCGCCCTGGCGCGCGCCAGCGACCGAGGACCGCTTTGTTCGCGCCTGCTTTCGCAGCCAGGCGTCGGACGGCCTCCTCGGGCAGAAAGAGCGCGTGACCGGGGTTCGGGTAGGTCACCAGCCCGAGGGACCTGAGCACCGAGCTTGCGGAAGACCAGGTGCCAGGCCAGGGCCCAGGACGTCCTCGACCGGTGCTCCGACAGCGCGGCCGCTCGCAGCAGGCGCGGGTTCAGAGCGGGACGCTGGGGATTTCGACGCGCCCGTCAGCCGTTTCGAACGGGATCGCGTCGCGCATCCACAGCGAGAAGCCGGTGAGGACGTCGGCGGGCTCGTAGAACCGGAATGGTCCGTCGAGGAGCACGGGATTACACATTCCCGGCGAGACGTCGCCAGCGAGGTACTGCTCGCGCAGCGACCGCAGCTTGGACGTGGTGTCCCCGTCGGCGATCGCAACGCTGCCGGGTGGGTCGTCGTTGCCGCGCGAGATCGACTTCGGATCGAGAGCGAACGTCCACGCCAACGCGCATTCGTCCTCGTCGAGCGGCTGGGAACTCGGCAGGCGCAGGACGTCGACGCGGAGCGGCGCGCCGGGCTCCATCGATTCGCCCTCCTTCCACAGGCGGGGGATCCACTCGCGGGCCGGCTTGGTCATGTCCTTGAGCACGTCGGGCGCGTCGGCGGCCGGGGGACACATCTCTGCGCAGCGGATCGTCGAGACGCCGTCCGAGTACTGGATCTCGTAGCCGGGGGAGTTCTCGCTCTCCGGGACGAAGTAATGCCCGGCCAATTCGGCCCAGCGATCGTAGTTCACGGCGCGTGAGAGCTCCTCCTCCTGCTCGGCAGACAGCGTGCCGGTGTGGGTGACCCGCCAATATTGCAAGTTGCTCTGGTCGTCGCCCATGACCCAGTAGCGACAATCACCGCGCACGTAGAGGTAGCTCCAGCCGAGCTCGCGCAGGAGCTCGGTGTGGACCAGTTCGCCGCCCACGGTGCGCAGGGTCAGCCTCAAAGCGTCCGACCCGTCGCAGATCCGTCGCCACGTGCCTTCGGTGTCGGTGGATTCGCTGGTGGTGTCGGTCGGGCCGGTCGGGACGGAGGGCTCGGTGCTGGTGCCCGTATCGGTGGTCGTATTCATCGCCCCGCCGGAGTCGGTGCCTGCGGTCGGTTCGCGGCAGGCAAAGGCGAGGAGGGACAGCGCCACGAAAGAGCGCGCGGGGAGTTTTTCCATGTAGTTGGTGCGGAGGAGCTTACACCGGGGAGCAGAGCGTGTCAGCGACTCGCAAGAATGCGATCGCCGACTGGATCTTTAAAAGAACATGTCACTGGCGGACCAGCGCGAAGGTGACGGAGACGTTGGCCTGCACGCGGATCCGCCCGGTCGCCACGGTGTCGCTGATCTGCGGGGTCGAGTCGTTCGTCAAAGCGAAGTTGTTCATGGCGGGCGGGCGCCAGGTGTCGACTGCGACCTCGTCGACGCGCAGCGGCTCGCCCAGCGCCTGGCCGAGCGCCTCGGCCATCGCCGTGGCCTTGTCGCGCGCGGCCTGGACGGCGAGGACGCGCGCCTCGGCCCGCTTGTCGCGCACGACGCTGCTGTGGAACTGCACGCGGTCGACCCGGTTGGCGCCGGCCGCGAGCATGTCGTAAAGGACAGGTTCGACGTCGTCGAGGTCGTGCAGCGTGACGACCAGGTTGCGCGTGGCCTGGTAGCCGACGATCTTGCGGTGCTCGTAGTTGTCGTAGCGCGGCTGCAGGGCGAGATCTTGCGTCTGCACGTCGCTGTCGGGGATCGATCTCTGGGAGACGACGTCGAGCAGGGCGGCGGCCCGCCGGCGGCTGTCGTCGCGGGCCTGCTCGAGGCTGGTCGCCTGGAGGTCGAAGCCGATCGTCAACTCGAAGGTGTCGGGGGCGGTGAGGATCTCGGCGGCGCCCGAGACTGTGATCGTGCGCCCGGGCACCGGCGTGGCGGCGTGTTCTGTGGGCGACCAGGCGATCACTGTCGGAGTCTCGCGGAGGCAGGGCGGGGGCTGACAACCGGCGAGCGCGAGGAGGACGAGCGTCAAGCGATGCATGCTCCCAGCGTAGGCTCGGCCCCGCGGGGTGATTGTAAGAGCTCGGTCAATTCACGGGCGCGCCGACCGGAGGACCTCGGTGGCGCCGCGGACGAGCAGCTCGTCGAGCAGCGCGAACAGGGCCGTGTTGCCGAGCACGGAGGTGTGGCTGCCGGCCAGCCGCGGGACCGCGCGCAGCAGCTCGGCGCGGAACGCCGACGCGGCGAGGGGCCCGCTCGCGCGCAGGCCGGCCGCGAGGGCGGGGAAGCTGCGCTCGCCGGTGAGCGCCGCGAACAGGTTGCGATCGCGTGGATCGCTGCCGAGGGCGCGACGATCGCCGAGGATCGCTCGCTGAAAGCGGAGGAGGTCGGCGTCGGCGAGGTCGCCGAGGGTGCGGATCTTGTCGTCGGCGAGGCCGGCGGCGCGCGGGTCGGCCTCGAGGTGATGCACGCGGAAGTGGGCCGGCAAGGCGACCGAGTGCAGGCGCGTCAGCACGGCGCTGTTGGAGACCATGTCGACCCAGGCCCGCTCGCGTCGCCACAGGTTGCGCAGATCGACGCGCGGGGCGGCGAAGCCGGACCACGGGGTGTCGATCGCCAGCAGATCGACGGCGGCGAAGTCGGCGGCGCAGGCGGCTTCGAGGCGCACGCCGGCGTGCACCGCCTCCGCGCTGCCGCGCACGCGGACCTTGCCGCGCCGCAGCCGGCGATGGGTGAACAGAGGGAACCACCGCGGCTCGGTGAGCGAGTTGAGGGCGCAGCGCGCGACGATGCCGCCCATCGAGTGGGCGACGATCACGACGTCCGGTCGCGGCGCGTGACAGGCGAGCTGCGCGAGGGCGCGAGCGAGATCGTCGCCGCTGCGGTCGAGGTAGCGCCCGAGGTCGTCGTACAGGAACAGGTACGGCTGGATTTCGCCGAGCGCCACCGCCCGCTCCGCCAGCGCCCGCAGCTCGCCGGGGTGGCCGTGGATCCCGTGGACCAACACCAGCGGCCGCAAGCTCGCGCGGGCAGGGCCATACGGCGCGAGTACGCCGCCCCCGCCGTGCGCGGCGAGCCGCGCCCGTTCGCGCGATTCGCCGAGATCGTCCGGGCGCAGTGGATCGAGCGACAGCACGCTTCTTTCAATAAAGAAGCGTGCGGGCAAATCGGCGGGGCGCCGCGGCTGCGCGGGCGCGAGGCGATCGCCGTCACGCGCCCGCTTGCGGCGCGTCGCGCGGCCGTCTCGGCAATTGAAGCGGTCGCCCGCGGCGAGGTGACGACGTCGAGCGGCGGGGCCTTTCATCTTCCATCAGCGCCCGGCCCCGCTCATGTCTCAATGAACATGTCGAATGGGACCGGCGCAGAGGGACATGTCCTTGGCGACATGTCCTCGCGGGCCAAAGAATTTATTGCTTCAGCGCGAGCGTGACCGAGTCGGCGCCGACGCAGGTCGGCTCGCAGTCGGGGCCGTTGGGCTGCGACTCGGAGTACGTCGGCGAGTACTGGCCCTCGCCGAGCAGCGCGCCGTCCTGGTGGACCTGCACCGCGACGGACTTGGGGGCGTGGCCTTGCTGGAACTCGACGTTGCCGAGCTTGTGTTGCGACGGGTCGAGCGCGCAGCCCTCGAGGCCCAGGATGAACGGCGAATCTTGCGGGCAGGCGGGGGGCGCCTCGCACTGCAGCGGCAGCGTCGCGGTGCACTCGATCGTCTTGTCGTCGGCGACCACCGTGATCGTGTACTCGCCGGCGGTCCAGGCGTCGCGCTGCAGCGCGATCTGGAACGTGCTGCCGCAACCGATGAGCGTACACGCCTGCGAGTCGCAGCCGGTCGAGGGCAGGCACGCGAGCGAGATGGCGAGGAGGATCTTCCGGTGCATGACGGCGCGATCGTAGCACTTGCGCCGCGGCTCGCTCGGGGGCGCGCGAGGGCATGCGGACAGTCGTTCGACCCCGGCGCGGCGAAGCACGATACGGGCCGCGGGCGTCGGTCACCTGACCATGGCGAGCCGCGGCGCGAGGCTGCGACGCGCGAAGCGACGCGCACAGCGTGGCCTGCGCGTCGCGGTATCGCGCGCCGTGCTCGCAGAACGCTGTAGGCGGACGCGGAGCCGTTCGCTATGGTCGAGCCCCGTCGCTCGGTCACGGTGCCCATGCTCAAGATCCGTCGTCCGCAGATCGAGGCCCTGACGAACCTGTCGCGCCGACGCTTGGTCGCGGGGGGGGTCGTCCACCTCCGCGACGCGCACCCCGAGCGGTGGGCCGAGGCGACGGACGAGGTTGCTGGCGCGTGGGTCGAGCGGCGGCTGGCTCGCGGGCTGCAACTCGGGCTCGTCGAGGAGGTGTCGCTGCTGCGCCACCTCGAGGTCGCGTCGCTGTTCGACGAGCGGTTCGCCGACTCCGACGACGCGATCGGGGTGCTGCACAACCTCGAAGAGCTGCAATCGTGGCCCGAGCCGATGGAGCTGCTCGCCAGCCTGTACGGGAGCCCGGCAGAGACATGACCCAAAGACCAGCCCCGAGACCCGCGCCGCGCAAGACGCCGCCGCCCGCCCTGAAGAGCAAGGCCGGTCAGCCGGCCAACAAGCCGTGCGCGACCTGCCAGAAGCAGCAGCCGCGCAAGGTCCCGCCGTGCGACTTCGACAAGCTCGAGTTCAGCTGCAAGCACTGCGGCGTGGCCGACAAGCGGGAGATCAAGAGCGTCGCGTTCTGGCTCGACCAGGGGCGCGGCAAGATCATGACCAACCAGGTCCACTCGCCGAACAAGCGCAACCCGCGGGTGACGGACAGGTTCGAGGTCATCGACGCCGACACGATCACGGTCAAGGCCTCCGGCGGCCCCGGCTACTCGCCCGGGCACCCGGCGTTGACGGTCCAGCCGCCGGCCAACCTCGGCCCGGCGAAGGTGCTGCGCGGGCCGGTCCACGAGGTCGCGGTCAGCTACGAGCCCAACTGGTTCAGGAACCGCCTCGCCAACATCACGCGCATCGGCTTCTTCGCGGGCCTGCGCCAGTTCTTCTTCCCGCCGCCGGCGGTGTGGGTGGTGACGATGGCGGCCTGCGGGGCCCGCCCGGCGCCGCAGCCCAAGGCGTTCTACAGCTGGAAGCACAAGATCGCGGTCTACCCGCCCGACATCTTCAAGATCGGCCTCAGCTTGCCCTCGGTGCGCAAGCGCGAGAAGGCCAGCTCGTGGGGTAAAGAGGGCAAGGTCAGCTACGACAACAACTCGAGCTCCGAGACGCGCGGCATGGCCCGCACGTCGCAGTCGACCAAGGAGGAGATGCGCACGAGCGGCAACACCGAGCTGTATCGCCGCACGGAGTCGTCCGGCAACCGCCACGACACGATCACCCAGACCCAGCAGCTCGGCACGATCCGCGGCCGCGACTACTCGTCCGACAAGTACGAGACCGGCGGCGCGGTCGACAGCCGCACGCTGGCGACTGCCAAGAGCTTCACGTTCACCCGCAACGGCAAGGACTGGACGCAGTCGTTCAAGGCCGCCGAGTTCATCGAGTTCGTGCTGAACCTGCGCAAGCAGATCCTCGGGCTCATCGAGTTCTTCAAGGCGCTCGGCAACAAGATGCCGAAGATCGGCTGGACCTTCTCGGTCGAGGTCGAGGTGTTCGCCGGCAGCCTCGAGTACGAGTGGGGCTACAAGGAGTGGCCGAAGAACCACACCGTCTATAAATACTACAAGGTCGAGGTGGCGCTGACGCTGGTGTCGGCGAAGGCCGAGATCGCGTTCGGCCTCGAGCTGCTGAGCGCGAAGGCCCAGGTGTACGGCGCGGTGACGGGCGAGCTCAAGCTGACGTTCTCGCGCGAGGCCAACCCCGACCGCACAGGGCCGGCCGGGACGGTGTCGGTGCCGCCGTCGGTCGGCGGCGAGATCGGGGTCCGCGGCGCGCTCGGCGACTGGGTCGAGGTGGTCGGCAAGATCAACGCCGGCTTCGAGGGCGCGGCGACGATGGAGCTGGGCCCGTTCTCCCTCAAGGCCAACTTCGACCTGTCCCCCGGCAAGGGCACCTTCACCGCCAAGAGCAAGCTCTTCTTCAGCGTGACCAAATCGGCCACGCTGTGGGAGAAGCGGCCGATCTGGTCCCGCACGATCCTGTGACGATTCCCGTGTCCACCGTCGATTATCTCAACGTCTCGATCCACGGCTACGCCTGCGAGGTGTTCGTCAACCGCGCGCCGATCCTGCGCACCCCGGTCGACGTGCCGTACACCGCGATCCCCTCGGTCAGCGAGTGGCTCGTCAGCGGCGACAACGAGATCGCCGTCCGCATCGACGCGATCGCGCCGCCGGCGGCGACCGCCGACCCGCTGTCGCCGCGCCGGCTGATCGTGCAGCGCTGCGTCGGCCCGCTCGGCGAGATCGTGCCCGCCGGCGAAGATCAACCGATCGACGGCCTCACCTACGCGCCGGCGCCCGACGACCCCGGGCCGACGCTGCCGCTGCGGATCGCCTACGAGTTCCGCCTGCCGCCGGGGCCGACGTGGGCGTGGCAGACCGCGGCGAGGCTGTCGCTCGACGCGGCGACCACCGCCGAGTTGTTGATGTTCCTCGACGCGCTGCACGCCGATCTGGTGCTGGGCGACATCCCCGGGCTGCTGTCGCGTCAGCGCATCAAGTTCGCCGAGCTGGCGCCGCTCTACGGCATGACGCCCGAGTCGGCGCGCGCGGGGCTCTTGCAGCAATTCACGGAGCTGTCGAAGGACGGGGCGTGGACGGTCGAGCCGCTGCGCCCGGACGACGTGGTGCTGCACCTGTGCTGCGACGGCCGCGTGGTCGAGCCGCGCACCCGCGACGACCAACCAGTGCTGCGCGGGCAAGCGGCCGACGGCAACGCGTGGTCGCTGCCGGTGTTCATCAGCCGCATCGACGGGATGTTCGAGGTGGTGCGGTAGGCTCGGTGTCCGTGCCGACGACCGTCGTCGCTGGCGGTCGACCGCTCGGCGGCAGCGGCGCCGCGGACGCCTGATCGTCGCTGTCCCCGCAGGTCTGCGGAGGAACAGTCGCCGAACTGTCTCGGAATGACTGCTGTGCCTCGCGATTGTCTGCGCACCGCGCGGCCGATTGCCGAGACACAGAGGGGGCATGGACCCCGCGATCGTCGCCCTTCCGCCTTCCCTCTTTTTTACCGCGGCTCCTGCGGTCGAGACGAGCGCCGCGTCGGACGAATCGCATGTCTCCAAAGCATGAGGCAGGAATCGACTGCTCCAAAGAGTGCAAGCCCGACTGCCCCATTGCATAGGCGAGCCATGCCTGCGCTCGTACCAATCCCTGCCGACCATCGGCTCGCTCGGCTCGCTCGGCCGCAGCGGCTCGGATTCTTGCCCACGCTGGCTTTTTGGAGGCGACGCGAGGTCTGGAAGATCGCCGGGCCCTGGACGGCCGCTTTCGTCTGTTCGTGGACCGTGCTCCTCGAGCTATTCGTCCGGGGACTCGTGCCCGCGTGGACGAGAGCCGTGATCGCTGGCGCTGGCCCGGTGTTGTTCGTCGGGTTCCTCGAGCGCTACTTGCGGGCTCGTCTCGAGCATCGACGGGTTCTCGCGCAGGCTGGTACGCCTCGGGTCTGAGCATTCCTGCATTTGGCGACTGATCGGGCTCCGCATGGGCTGCATCAGCGGACGTCCGAGGCGCGAGGCTGTGTTGGTTAGCATCCGCGGCGATGCATCCACGCAGCCTCGCGGCGCTCGTCCCTGTCGTCACTGTCTTCGCTTGCGGCGACCCGGATGCCTCGTCCGGGGCGACGACCGATGCGGCGACCACGACGGGCGCTTCCACGACGGACGCCTCCACCACCGCGGAGACCGGGACCACGGCGCCCACCAGCAGCGGAAGCCCGACCGAGGCCAGCACCAGCGAAGCGAGCGACGGCTCGACCGGCAGCGTCCCGCCGCCGCCCCCGCTGCCTGGCTTGCGGGCCGAGTATTTCGCCACTTACATCGACCCGGTCCTGTCGCGCGTCGACCCCGGGCTCGACTTCGTCTGGGGTCTCGACCCCCCTGATGCCTCGCTGCCGGCAGATCGCTACTCGATCCGCTGGACCGGCTCCCTGCTCGCGCCCGCGACCGGGACCTACAAGATCATCACCGAGACCGATGACGGCGTGCGCGTGTGGGTCGACGACGTGGTGATCATCGACGATTGGACCCCGCATTACGTCACGCGCAACGAGGCCACGGTCGAGCTCGTGGCCGGGGTGCCGACGCCGATCCGCGTCGACTATTTTGAAATCGACATCGAGGCGTCGGCCAGGCTGCTGTGGTCGAGCGATACGATCCCCGAGCAGGTCATCCCGGTCGACAACCTTCTCGCGGCCGATCCGCCGGCCGAGCTGGGTCCGCCCAAGCCGCCTTACGGCAATCCGGTGATCCCGTTCGATTGCCCCGACCCCGGGGTCATCGGCGTCGAGCAGCCGGACGGCCCGCACTTCTACATGGTCTGCACCGGCGGCTCGTTCCCGATCCGTCACTCGCGCGACCTCGTGCTGTGGAGCGACACCGGCGCCGCGGTGCTGCCCAACGGCAAGCCCGCGTGGGCCGCCAACGGCAATCGGAACTGGGCGCCCGAGCTGCACCGCGTGGCCGGCAAGTACGTGGCGTACTTCACCACGGTCAACGGCGCCAACGTGCTCAGCATCGGTGCGGCGTACGCCGACGAGCCGCTCGGGCCCTACGTCGAGACCGGCGGTCCGCTCGTCGAACATCCGCTCGGGGTCATCGACGCCAGCTACTACGAGGATTCCGGGACGCCGTATCTCACCTACAAGATCGACGGCAATTCGCAGGGCCAGCCGACGCCGATCTTCATCCGCCAGCTCACCCCGGACGGCCTGGAGTTCGCCGGCGCCGAGGTCCAGATCTTGACGAACGACCCCAACTCCTGGGAGGGCGGGGTCGTCGAGGCGCAGTGGCTCGTCCGGCGCGACGACTTCTATTATTTGTTGTACAGCGGCAACGTCTACGATCACCGCTACCGCACCGGCGTCGCGCGCTCGGCGTCGCTGTTCGGGCCGTACGAGAAGCTGGGCCCGCCGATCCTCACCAACAACGAGCGCTGGGTCGGCCCCGGCCACGGCACCTTGCTGCCGGTCGGCGGGCTCGATTTCTTCATCTATCATGCGTGGACGAACGCCGGGAACGGCACGCACGACGGCGGCGCGGGCCGGAACGTGCTCGTCGACCGCGTCGTGTGGGAGAACGGCTGGCCGCGGATCCACGACGGCTCGCCGAGCCGCTCGCTGCAGACCTGGCCCGGCGAGCCGTGAGCCGCGAGCGCCGTCCCACTCCGCTAGACTTCCCGCCGTGGCAGACCCAGTCGACGACCCTGCTGCGGAGGACAGCGAGCGCCGCCCCGGCGAAGCCTGGCTCGCGCACCAGGAGCGCCTCGCGCACCTCGCATCCGCGGCCGAGGGCCTCGGGCCCGAGCGCGGGGCCGAGCTGCTGCGGCGCGTGTGGGCGGCCGCGGAGTATCGCGATGTCTTGTGGCGGATCGCCAAGCTCGTGGTGACGTGGGGCGCGGACAGCGTCGCGTTCCTGCGCGCGAGGCTCGCGGAAGACCCCTCGCGCACGATCGGCGTGGTGGTGCAGGCGAAGTCTTACGGCGCGGAGGGGCTCGACGCGCTGCTGCCCGACCTTCGCGCGCTCGCTTCGGACCCCGACCCCGAGCTGGCGGATGCTGCGGCCGACGCCTGCGAATGGCTCGATGGCAGCCGCGACGGCGGCTGAGGAGCCTCGTATCGGCCCGAGCCTCGTTCGCGTGGGGGGTTCCGGCAGGGAATCAGACGGCGGCCTTGTTGCGCTCGAGCAGGCGCTCCAGGCCGTCGAGCAGCAGGTCGAGGGCGAACGTGAAGTCTTGCAGGCCGTCGTGTTTGCCGTCGATGACGAGGCGCGACAGCGCGTGCATGTGCGGGTACTGCTCGGGCGGGATGAGGTGCAGGAACTGCTGCGCGGCCGCAGCGTACTCGCCGGGCGCCAGCGGGAAGTTCAGCGCCTGCAGGGTGAAGCCGTAGATGTGGCTGTCGATCGCGTTCCAGGCGCGGTCGGCCAGCGCGTAGGAGAAGCCGGCGGCGTGCAGGCAGCCGATCGTGGCGTCGACGTAGCGGCGCATCGCCGGGCCGATGTTGAGGCACGAGACGACGAGCTGCGGGGCCCAGCGGTGGCGCAGCAGCACCGCGTGGGCCGAGACCGCGCGCCTGCGGATGGCGGCCTTCCAGTCGCCGCCGACCTCCGGCGCCTCGATCTCGCCGACCACGAGATCGACCATGCCGTCGAGGACGTCGTCCTTGCTGGTGACGTGGTTGTAGAGCGACATCGCCTCGACCCCGAGCGCCTGCGCGAGCCTGCGCATCGACAGTGCCGCCAGGCCCTCCTCGTCGGCCAGCTCCACCGCCGCCCGCAGGACCCGCTCGCGGCTCAGCGGCGCGCGCCGGGCCGGCTTGCCGCGGCGAACGGCGCGCGCCGGCGACTTCTTGCTTGACATACTTACGCTGTAAGCCACAATGCCCGAGCGGTCAACTTACAACGTAAGTACCGGCGGAGACGACATGACCACGACCCGCAGCGCGAGCGCTCCCATCCCCTCCCAGACGGCCGTCCAGGCCCTCCCTGCGACCATGCGCGCGGTCGTCCAGCCGGCCTACGGCGGGCCGGAGGTGCTGCGCATCGAGGCGGTCGCGGTGCCGGTCCCGGGCCCCGGCGAGGTGCTGGTGCGGGTGCACGCGGCGGCGGTGTGCAAGGGCGACGTGCACCTGCTGACGGGCAAGCCGTACCTGCTGCGCCTGATGTTCGGGCTGCGGCGGCCGTCGCATGGCGTGGCCGGGCAGGAGGTGGCGGGCGTGGTCGAGGCGACGGGTGCGGGCGTCACCGCGTTCGCGCCGGGTCACGCGGTGTTCGGCCAGGTGAAGCAGGGCTTCGCCGAGTACGTGTGCGTGCCGGCGACGCAGCTGGCGGCGATGCCGACGAACGCGAGCTTCGCCGAGGCGGCCGCGCTGCCCGTCTCGGGCATGACTGCCCTGCAGGGCCTGCGCGACACGGGCAAGCTGCAGGCCGGCCAGCGCGCGCTGATCGTCGGCGCCTCGGGCGGGGTCGGCACGATGGCGGTGCAGATCGCCCGGGCGCACGGCGCCGAGGTGACCGCGGTGTGCAGCACTCGACATGGCGAAAAGGTCAGGTCGCTCGGCGCCGAGCGGGTGATCGACTACACCCGCGAGGACTGGTCCGCTCGCCCCGAGCAGTACGACGTCGTGCTCGACCTGGTCGGCGACCGCTCGCTCGCAGCCTGCCGCTCGCGGCTCACGCCCACGGGCGTGTACGTGGCCTCGGCGGGCGAGGGCGGCGAGTGGTTCGGGCCGATGTTCCGCCTGGTGGCGATGTCGCTGCGGAACGCGCTCCCGGGGCCGCGGATGACCTCGCTGATGGCCGCGCCGCGGCAGGCCGACCTGCAGTTCCTGGCGTCGCTGGTCGAGGCGGGGAAGTTGCGCCCGGTGATCGAGCGGCAGTTCGCGCTCGCCGAGGCTGCGGCGGCGCTGGGGCACGTGGCCGCGGGGCACACCCAGGGCAAGGTCGTGATCGCGGTGTGACGGCGCGGTGGTCGAGGCCGCGGCGCGCGATCGCGGGCCTCGACCGGCTGGGTGACATCGACGAAGCTGTGCGAAATGGATTCCGACCTGGAGGCTCGGCGCGCCCGCGCGAGCCGCTGCACGCAGATCGCGGCGGGCCTGGCCGGGGCGCACCTGCTGCTGTGGCTGTTGCTGGCGCCGGTGCTGCGCGAGCCCGGCGTGACGCTGATGCTCGCGCCGGCGGTCGCCCAGGCGGCGGGGGGCGTGGTCGCAGCGATCGCCGGCGTGCGGCTGTGGCGGGCCGATCGCGCGGCGCTGGTGCGGGGCCCGGCGCTCGCGGCGGTGCTCGTCGGGCTGGTGGTGACGATCGCGGCGCCGCTGATCTGGATCGGCGGCGGCGTCAGGGCCTCGCTGCACGGCCTCGACAAGATCGACATCCCGTCGTTCAACTCGCCGTGAACTGCCGGGTGTCGATCTCGTCGGATTGAGATGATCTATCGGACATGTCTTGAGGGACATGACCGAAGAGATCTGCGAGATCTCGGGGTCCTCAGCGGGCGTCGATGCGCCACCAGCCGGTCGGGCTGTCGAGGTCCTCGCCGAGGTGGCTGCGGACGACGCCTCCGAACCACTGGGTCAGCTCGGCCGGCGTGCAGCTCTCGAGGTACACGCGCAGCACGTCGGGGTCGTAGAAGCGGAAGTAAGTCGCCTCCGGGGTGCCCTCGCGCTGGACCAGCAGGAACTTGCGCAGGTGCTGGCGGATCTCGAACAGCGAGCGGTCGCTGACCAGCAGCATGCCCCAGCGGTAGCCCCAGCCCTCGCGGATCAGATCGGCGCACAGGCGCGGGTCGGCCGACAGCGAGACCACGTGCGGCGCGGCGTCGGCGAGGCGGGCGCCCTCGACGCCGTCGAACAGCGAGCGCCACGGCGCCACCGACTCGCGCACGAGCTCGGCGATGCGCGGCTCGGCCGCCGTGTCAAGGACGGCGAACAGCGGCCCGGAGACGCGCTGCAGGGCCGTCAGCGCCGCCTCGGCTGCCGCCTCGTCGGCGGGCTCGCGCGACCACGGGGCCGGCGTGAGCGCCTCGACGTGGAAGATCAGGTCGACGCCGCCGACGCGGATCCACTCGCCGTGGCCGAGCGGCGCCGAGGTCGTCACCGCCTGTCCCGAGAGCAAGGTCAGCGCCGGGCCGCCGAGGTGGCGCAGGCGGGCCTCGGCGCCGTCCCACTCGACCGCGGCGTGCGCAGGGGCGACTGCAGGATCGTCGAGAAAGAGTCCGGCCTGCGGGTCGCGCCCGATCGTCAGGCTCTGGCCGGGCGAGACGATCGCCTTCGCGCCCTGCTGCGGGCCCCAACACAGCTCGAGGATGCCGCGCCGGGCCGCGTTCATGCTGTCCCTTCGGGCAGGTTCCACAGGACGATCTGGGCCGTGCCGCGCTCGAACGCGAGGAAGCGCTGCGGGCCCGACCACACCGCGCCCTGCAGGCCGCGCGAGGGTCCGAGGTCGAGCAGCAGGCGCGGGCCCGTGGCCAGCAGCATCCAGGTGACGCCGCCGGTGGCGACCCTGACGTCGAGCGCGTCGCCGGCGGGGGCGAAGGCGCCGAAGCCGACGTCGCCGACGGCGTGGAGCTTGGCGAAGCGGCGCACCTCCGGCGCCCCGGCCCGGCCCCACGTGACGCGGTGGAGCGTGAAGTCGCGGACGCCCATCATATCGGCGGTGCAGGCGGCCAGCACCGCGAGCGGCTGCGACGGGTGGATCCGCAGCGCGTGCACCTCGGAGGCGCCGGCCTCGGCGAGCGCCTCGCGGGCGGCGCGGGCCAGCGGGTGATCGGCGAGCGGCTGCATCGCGGCGTCGAACACCGCGAGGCCGCCGTCCTGGGCGATCGCCACCACGTCGGCGCCGGCCGCCCAGCCCTGGCCGGCGTCGCGGGCTTTCGGCAGCGGTGCGGCGCCGAGGCGGCGCCCCGCGGCGAGGTCGAACACGTCGATGCGACCGAGCACCAGGCCGCCGTCGTCGTAGCGGCTGGTGTCCTCGACCTGCACCGCCAGGCGGGTCTCCTGTCCCGAGAGCCACATGCCAGCCAGCAGCGCGTCGTCGTCGCGGCCCATGCGGAGCTGGCGGGTGACCTTGTGGTCGAGGTCGTAGCGGACCATGCGCCGGCTCTGCAGGTAGGTGCAGACGCGGCTGAGCGTCGCCGGGTGGACCCCCGTGAGCTCGCCGCTGGCGATCGCCGGGACCACGTCGAGGTGGTGCTCGCGGATCGCCGCGCCGTGCTCGTCGACCTGCAGCGAGCACAGGGCGTTCTCGTAGGAGATCACCGCGGCCGCGGCGGGCGAGCCGACCGGCACCACGCAGGCGACCAGGGCGTCGTCGAGCGGATAATCGTGGAAGGCGACCGCGAGCAGCTCGCGGCGCTCGACGTCGGGGCCGGGCTGGACGATCAAAGCCAGCCCTCCGGGCCGGTGAAGCGCAGCGGGCCCTGCTTGACCGCGTTCTGCATGCGCGACATCCGGGCCTTGTCGCACGCGGCCGCGAGCACCTGGTGGCGGCGCTCGAGGTCGGACAGCATCTTGGCCTTGTCACCGCCGTCGAGCTTGCCGATCGCGGCGGTGAGGTTGTCCTTGAGCTTGTCGACGATCTTGTCGAGCCGGTAGAACTTGATGGGGTTGATCAGCGCGAACTGGTGGAACAGGAAGTGCGCCGACCACTGGCCCTCGAGCGCGGTCGAGACCTCCTCGAGCGCCTTGATGGTCTCCTCGTACCACTTGCGGTAGCCGTGCTTGTCCATCAGGATCATGTACCAGTCGGTGCCGAACATCAGCTTGTCGACCATGTACGGGTAATCGCGCAGGACATCGACCAACTGCTGCCAGTAGGGCACCTCGTCGCCGGCCCACGCCTTGTACTTGTTGAAGATCGGCAGGTAGGACAGGTCGGTGTAGAAGTTGGGGTATTCCCCGCACAGCTCGACGATGCTGCGGATCCAGCTCTTGGCGTAGATGGTGTCCTTGGCGTCGACCGAGGGCATGGCCTTGCTGGCGAACGGCGACTCGGGCCACAGCTCGTGGATGTTCTTGTAATAACGCGAGCCGTTGCGGCCGATCGCCCACTTCGTGAACTCGCGCAGCTCGGCGCGCGTCAGCGTCGGCTTCTTGAAGTCGGCGACCGAGTCGCGCCACAGCTTGTCGTCGGAGGCCCAGTGGGCCAGGCACAGCCGCATCGACGGGTTGTCCTGCATCACCAGGCGCCACGCCTCCGGATGCACGAAGTGGTCCTGGAAGTACTGCATGCGCTCGCGGTCGTCGAGCGAGCCGTCGATCGGGTGCTTGTACTGCTCGCGCACCTCCTCGCTGGCGAGGTCGATGTAGAGCTTGCGGTGGTGGGTGTACCAGCCCTCCGGGGTGCAGTGGGTCTGGAGCGGCAGGTCCTCGCTCGCCAGCCGGCTGAAGAAGGCGCGGGTGACCTCGCCGGTCTGCTTGCCGCGCTCGGTCGACTCCTTGGGCATGTAGCCCTGCGAGGTGTACATCTTGAGGCCGACGTAGAGGCCGCCGCTCTCGACCAGGTTCTTGAACGGGGCGTCGGCCTTCTCCAGCTTGATGTAGCGGCGCGGCTCGTAGTGGTAGAGCGGGAGCAGGCGCAGGGGGTTCTGCGCGGCCACCATCTCGGTGCGGCGCCGCTGCTGGCGCCACGTCTCGAAGCAGTTGGAGCGCTGGTCCTTGAGGTAGCGGTCGAACTGGCGCGAGCTGTCGATCGGGCCCTCCTGCGCCTGCAGCTCGGTCTCCTCGTGGTCCATCGGCAGGTCCTCGTTGCTGTCGAGGTAGACCCGCCGGCAATCCTCGTAGCGCTGGGTGCCGTCCTTGCGGTTGGCGTACCAGCGCCGGCCCTCCTCGTCCTCCTGATAGATGTGGAGGCCCTCGTAGGCGTCGAGGTGGCAGAAGTCCATGTCCATCGTCAGGACGATCGAGACGCCGACGAAGTAGCCGCCGGCGCCGCCGGCGAGGAAGTCGATGCCGTTGTTCTCGCTGATGAGGCGCTCGCCGACCACGTGGGTCGGCTCGGGCGCGACCTCCCCCATGTCGCCGACCATCAGCGAGCTGAGGAGCGGGACGCCGGCCATGAAGTTGACGGTGCCGCGATCGATGCGCAGGCCCATGGCCTTGTCGCGCAGCGGCGGCAGCGGGGCACAGTTGCCGCTCTGGATGTGCATGTGCGCGTCGATGATGACCGGCGGGAAGCCCTCGAGCTCCGGCGGCCGCTGCTCGTACGGGCACTTCTCGCAGAACGGCTTGTCGGTCTTGAGCGCCTCGGTCTGCGCGGTCGAGCCGATGAGCACCGTCGGGCAACCCTGGGCGACCGCGCCGCCGTGGGCGGTGCTGTCGCCGATGCGCGCGGCCGGCATGTTGCCGAAGATGACCGTGTTCTCGCCCTGGGCGATGAGGTCGGGGCCGCACGGGCAGATGAGGCCGTCGCCCAGGCGGGCCGCGGGGACGTTGCCGACGATGATCGTCGCGTCGCCGACGCAGATCGGCCCGCCGCCGTGCACGGGGCAGGTGTGACCGTCCGTGATGCGTGCGCTGGGAGGCATGGCTCAGGTCTCCGCTCCGCGGTCGGCCGGGCGCGGCGACACGGGCTCGGCCGGCTTGGCGTCCTCGGGGGCGATCGGGGCGCAGCCGCTGCCCGCCAGCGCCGCGCCGCCGCTGTTGACCTTGACCAGGCGACCCTGGATCACCACGCCCGAAGCGTCGATGGTGATGAAGCCGCCGGGGCCCTTGACGGTGATGCCGGTGCCGGCCTCGATGACGATCGTCGGCGCCTTGACGTGGACCTCGGCGCCCGACTCGAGCGCGGTCTTGCTGCCGACCTTGACGTGCGCCTCGTCGCCGACGGTCAGCGAGGTGGTCTTGTCGACCTTGGCCATCGCCGAGCCCTCGACGTGGTCGTGGCGGTCGACGCGGACCAGAGTGTACTGGTGCTTGTCGACGATGACGTGCTGGTTGCCGTCGCCGTCGATGCCGCCGATGTGCATGTAGGCGTCGCCGCCGACGTGCTCGTGGCGGTGGCGGTCGACGCGGACGTGGCGGTCGCGCATCACCAGCTCGTTGAAGTCGCCGACCTTCTCGCCGTTGACGGCGTCGCCGACCCGCAGGTGACGGTCGTGCAGGACGTTCTCCATCCGGTCGTGCTTGACGTGGATGTCGAGGTCGCGCTCGGCGTGCATGAAGATCTGCTCCGAGCCCTTGCGGTCCTCGTAGCGGAACTCGTTGTAGCCGCCGCCGCCGAGCGAGCTCTCCGACTTGATCGTGCTCTTGGTCTTCTCGGCCGGCAGCGGGTAAGGGACGGGGTTGTTGCCGTGGTAGACGCGGCCGGTGATGATCGGCTTGTCGGGGTCACCCTCGAGGAAGTCGACCAACACCTCGTGGCCGATCCGCGGGATGAACATGGCGCCCCAGCCGGCGCCGGCCCACAGCTGGCTGACGCGGATCCAGCAGCTGCTGTGATCGTCGAAGCGACCCTGGCGGTCCCAGTGGAACTGGACCATGACGCGGCCCTGGTCGTCGACGTGCACTTCCTCGCCGGGCGGGCCGACGACCACTGCCGACTGCAGGCCGCGCACGAACGGCCGCGGGGTGCTCCGCGGCGGGCGGTAGATCGTGGCCTTCTCGATGCAGGTGAACCGCGCCTCGTAGACGAAGGCGTTGCCGCTGTTGGCGTCCTGGTCGAGGACCTGCGGCTGCTCGCCGCGGTGGCTGACCGTCAGCAGGGTGTAGTCGCCATTGAGCTCGCTGCGCCGGTGGTTCGTCAGGGTGAAGGTGAAGCCGGGCACGAGGCGCATGCAGTCGCCCTTGCCGGCACCGCTGCGGCGGGTGGCCTGCAGCATCTCGAGCCGGTTCTTGGCGATGCCCGGCCCCTTGTCGGGGTCGTTGCCGGTCGGGAAGCGGTACTCGCCGGGGTAGTCGTAGACCTCGAGGTCGGTGTCCTGCTTGGCCTCGGCGCGCACCTCCATACCCTGCTCGGGGGTCGGGAAGTAGAAGTCGCGCAGGCTGGCCTTGCCGGAGCGGATGGCCTGGCCGAAGCGGAACTCGTGGATGTGCTCGCGGTCCTCGACGTGCCCGTCGGCGCTGTTCCACCACACCTGCGGGTCGCCGGCGATCGGCCGGTGCGTGCCCTTGTGGTCGGACATCACGAGCACGTGCTTGTCCTCGTCGTGCTCGAAGTAATAGAAGAGGCCGTCCTCCTCGAGCAGCCGGCTGATGAAGTCCCAGTCGCTCTCGCGGTACTGCACGCAGTAGTTCCGCGGGGCGTACGAGCCGACGACGTCGAAGCGGTAGGCGTTCGGCTTGAAGCCGGCCACCTCGAGCACCGCGCGGATGATGTCGGGCGTGCGCTGCTCCTGGAAGATCCGGCAGTCCTGACGCAGCGTCAGCCGCCACACCCGCGGCACCACGGTGACGGCGAACAGCGCGAACTCGCGGCTCTCGCCGACGTACTCCGCGTGGGCGACGATGCCGTGGACGAACCGCGGCTCGTCGACGCCGGCGATCTCCAGCACGCCGGTCTTGCCGACCAGCTGGTCGACCTCGAGCATGTGCGGGCACGCGAGCTCGAGCCGGAACTCGTACAGCGTACTGACGCCTTCCTGGCCGGTGAACCGCAGCACGCGGGTCTCGGCGTCGGCGCCGTCGATGGTGAAGGTGTAGACCGGACGATTGCCGATCAACGCGAGAATAGTTGCGAGCGCTGCCATCCGACCCTCCCGACCACCGCGGACTTTTTTTCGCCGAACGCGGCCGCGACGGTAGCCGAGGTCCGCCCGCGGGAGCAAGGCGAGAGATGTCGTAGAACGCCGTTTTTGCGCGCGAGAATGGCCCTCGGCGCGATCTCGGCGCCGGGGTCCGCCTGGCCTTGCGCGGCGGCGGCGGTTGTGAGCGGCGCGGTCACCTGTCGCGCACGACATGACCCTCAGGTCATTCGTCCGGCGGACCTCGGACGTCAGCGGTAATGACCGCGGCGGCCCTCGACGTGCTTGCCGACCACGGTGAGCGCGGTGATCCGGTCGAGCTGCTCGAGCGGATCGGCGAGCGGACCGTCGACCGCGACGCGGATCGAGCCGGCGTCGACCACGAGCTCGCTGGCGCCCGGCCACAGCGGGGCCAGGGGCAGCTCGGTGTCCGGCGGGGCGTCGGTCTCGGCCCGCCACACGAGGTGGTGCCGGTGATCGATCGGGACGCCGGGGCGGGCCTCGAACAGGGTCCGCCGCGGGCGGCCGCGGGCGTCCCAATCGGTGCGCACGGCGATCGCCACGCCGTCGAGGGCGCCGGTCAACGCCATGCCGGCGCGCTGCAGGCGGCCGCCGAGCTGGCCGGCCGCGCGCTCCCACGCCGGCACGGACGCGGCCATCGCCGCCGGGGCGGGCATCGCCTCGCGCGCGACCGCCAGGGCCGCCGCGATCGCCTTGACGTCCTCGATGAACCGGCGCAGCGCCGCGGCGTCGCGCCCCGGCTCGTCGACCTCGAACACCAGGCCGCGATCGTCGGCGGTCCGCGGCGGGCAGCGGTCGAGATACTTAGAGACATGTTGATTAAGACATGTCGTTTGCGACATGTCTCTTCCGACCAATCGTGGAGGGGCGCCGGCGAGGCCGAGGCCGAGGCCGAGGTCGGGGGTGGCGAGGCGGGCGACGGCCACCGCGCCGCGGCCGTCGACGTGCTCACGGGAGATCCGCAGGGTCGCGCCGGCGACGGCCCCGTGCATCGCTCCCGGCTCGAAGGCGAGGCCGCAGCGGGCGGCGACGTCGCGCCACAGCGCCTCGACGCGGCGGGTGCCGACGGCCGGCGGGGCGCGCTCGCCTTGCAGCGCCGGCTCGCGGCGGCCGACCATGGTCAGCGGGATCCACACCTCCGGGTCGCGCGACCACGGGACGTCGACCTTCGCGTGGAGGTACCAGGCCAGCGCGACGCCGCCGTGGTCGAAGCCGGCGACCACGCCCTCGGGCATTTGCAAGGTGAAGCCGAGCGGCTCGGTCTCGCGCAGGCGCTCGGCCGGCAGGGTCCAGCGGCAGACCTCGCGGCGGTGGCTGGTGCGGCCGAGGAAGCCGTCGGCGCTCTCGAGCGCGACGAGGGCCAGAGTGGCCTCGCGGTAGGCGTGGCGCTGCGGGTCGGCGAGGGCGATCGCGCCGCGCAGCGGCTCGCCGGGGCCGACGACCGTGGTGCCGAGCGAGAGTTCGAAGTCGGGCGACTCGCCCTGGGTCGGGCCCGAGGCGAACACGCTGGTGGCCGGCGGGCTCGCGGTCTCGGCCGGCGCGCTCTCGACGTGGGCGACGAAGGCGGCGCGCGCGTCGGGCCACCACGGCACGCTGGCGTGGACGTGATAGGTGTACGAGATCCGGTACGAGCCGCCGCTGTAGCTGACCGGCGCGCCGGCGGGCAGGCGGAAGGTGACGCTCCACGAGTGCTCGCCGACGGCGAGCGGCCCGGCCTCGCGCACGCGGGCGCGCTGGCGCAGGAACTCGACCACGCGCTCCTCGGTGCCGCCCTCGCCCTCGCGGAAGCGGTCGAGCGCGCCGCGCAGCTCGACGTCGACGAACTCGAGCGGCACCTCCTCGCGGCAGAGCAGCACCACCCGGGCGACGAACGGCTGGCCCGCCACCACCACGCGCGGGGTGTACAGCTGGATCCGCGGCCGGCGGCGGAGGAGGGGCACGCGCTCAGGATAGCGGGCCGCGGTCAGCCCGGGAACAGCGCTTCGAACGCGTCCCACGTGGCGATGTCGGTCGCGCGGACGATGGTCTCGGCGACCTCGCCGCCCGGGCCGGCGATCTGCCACACCACCGCGACTGTGTCGCTGGTGTCGCTGCCGGCGACCAGGAGGCGATCGCCGACCCACGAGCGGGCCAGCGACTGCTCGACGGCCCGAGTGTTCTCGTCGCCGGTCTCGCGGGTGCGGTGGATCTGCAGCATCACCGGGCCGAGGCTGTCCTGCGACAGGTAGCGGAAGCCCTCGGGCGGCGCCGGCAGGGCGAGGTCGATCGCCGAGAAGGCGGCGTCGATGCTGTTGCCGCTGGCCAGCGCGTACGCGGTCGACGTCGGGAAATCCTCGTAGAGGGCGTCGACGGCCCCCATGCCGCCGCGCTGGAACGCGCTGAGGACGTAGTGGGCGCCGTAGATGTACTGGAACAGCGACATCGCCTCCCCCCACGTCGCCGACCGATCGGCGAACTTCTCCCGCACCCCGTCCATCGCCTCGAGGTAGGAGAAGCGCTCCGCCAGCTCGCCGTAGTCGAGCTCGCGGGCCCCCGCCATGCCGGCGAAGAGGGTCGCCTCGCCGGCGAACAGGGCCGACAGGCCGCTCTTGCTGTCGAAGGTGCCCCCCTCCGTCAGGAGCAACCCGCTCAGGTCGGACTCGCGGTCGCGGTCGGCGAGCGCCAGCGCGTAGAGCAGGCCGTACAGCTCCGTGTCCCGCCGGGTGCGGTCGGCGACGACGATGATCGTGTCGCTCGTCGCATCGTAGGCGATGTGGGGCGCGACGACCGGGGTCGGCGCGGGCTCCTTCCACTTCGAGGGCCATAGATTCAGCAGCGCGTAGGCGCGCACGTGCTGGTCCCACAGGCGCTGCTCCGCGGGCGTGCGCGGCGGGGCCGGCGGGTTGGCGTCGGCGTATTCGTCGGCGGTCATGACCTCGATCTGCGGCAGCGGATGATCGGTGCCGCGAATACAGGCGATCACCGCGTGGGCGTGCTCCTGGCAATCGACCTCGCGGACGTCGCAGCTGCTGGCGGAGCGCAGGAGGCAGGATTCGGGCTCTTCGGTGCCGCAGGCGGCCGCGGCGAGCAGCGAGATCGCAAGGGGGGACGCGCGCATCGCCGTGGATGCTATCACGGCCGCGCTCGCGGCCGCGGACCCGAATCGGACAGCGAGCTCGTTGCGAGCGGTGCGCAGCGTGGACGTCGTCGTAGCGACCGCCGTGGCGAAAATCACCCGTGACGCGGTGATCCGCGGCGGCCTCGCGCGATCGGCCGGCGCACCCTGCTGCGCTCGTGGTTTCACGCGCCGGCGAATGTTCGGCGGAGCCATGCTCACGGGCTGCTCGCGGCCGATGCGGGCATGCTGTCAGCCCTGCTTCGCGCCGGTATTCCCGGCGCGCGAGGAACTATCATGCCCACTGACTCCAATTCGAGCGCGCCCAATTTTGCCCACACGTTCAATCCCTTCGACGGCGAGCAGCACCGCGATCCGTTCGCGCTGTTCGAGCAGATGCGCCGCGAGCAGCCGGTGTTCTGGAGCCCGGCGCTCGGGATGTGGGTGGTCAGCCGTCACGCCGAGATCTGCAGCGTCCTCCGCGATCCGGAGCGCTTCACCTCGCTCGACGCCTACGCCATCGGGGCGGAGTTCACCCCGGAGGCCGGGGCGCTGCTGGCCACGGGGCACCCGCTGACGCGCACGCTGCTCGACAACGACGGGCTCGAGCACGCGCGCCTGCGGCGGATCGTCGGCAGCGCGCTGAACGGCAAGAAGGTCGAGCAGTGGCGCCCGCGGATCCGCGCGCTCGCGAGCGAGCTCCTCGACGGCTTCGTCAGCGCCGGTCGGGTCGACATCGCCGCAGCCTTCGCCGAGCCGTTCCCGCTGCGGGTGATCCTCGACATGCTCGGGGTGCCGCTGGCCGACCTGCCGCAGATCAAGCGGTGGAGCGACGACTGGTTCGAGCTGCTGTTCGCCCGCGTGCCGCCCGAGCAGCAGGTCGCGCGCGTCGAGAGTTACCTCGAGTTCCAGCGCTACTGCGATCGCATGATCGACGCGCGCACGGCGAACCCGGGCCAGGACGCGCTGAGCGAGATGCTGCAGGCCGGGCGCGCGGAGCAGGTGCCGCCTTCGCGGGCCGAGCTGATCTCGCTGATCAGCGGGGCCTTCATCGCCGCCGGCCACGAGACGACCAGCCGCATGCTCTGCAACACCCTGCGCGTGCTGCTGACCACGCCCGGCGCGTGGGCGGCGATCGTCGCCGACCCGGGCCGGATCGCCCGCGACCTCGAGGAGGCGCTGCGCGTCGAGGGCACCGCGCTCGGCATGCTCCGCGTCACGACCGCGGAGGTCGTGCTCGGCGGTCAGACCATCCCCGCCGGCGCCCGCGTGTACGTGCTGTACGCGTCCGGCAGCCGCGACGAGGACCAGTTCCGCTGCCCGGCGCAGTTCGACCCGGCGCGGGCCAACGTCATGGACCACCTCGGCTTCGGCCGCGGCGCGCACTACTGCGTCGGCGCCCTGCTGGCGCGCGCGCAGGCCCGGATCGCGCTCGAGCTGTTCGCCGAGCGCCTGCCCGGGCTGCGCCTCGCGGCCGAGCCGGCGCCGATCTACCGCTCGCACGTGACGATCCGCGGTCCGGTGTCGATGTGGCTCGAGTGGGACGTCGCGTGATTCGTCGACCCCATTGATTCTCAGCGGACCGCGGGGTGGCCGGGTCGTGGTCTTTTCGATATCCTGCGGGCCATGCTGCCCCGGTCCCGCACTCATCTTATTCTTGTCGCGCTCCTGCTGCTCCCGCTCGCATGCACGGAGCGCCCGAAGGGCGATTCTGCCACCGAGCCCGCGACCGCCGGCACCACGGACACGGCGCCGACAAGCACGATGGGGGCGTCGACCACCGGGCAGATGCCGCAGCCCACGTCCACGGACGCGACCACAACCACGACCACGAGCGGCCCCGACGCCACCACGGGCCCGGCCACGGGACCGGTCACGGACGCGGCCACGGACCCGACCACCGGCGATCCGACCACGGTCGACCCGGTGACCTCGACCACGAGCACCGACGCGACGACGGACGCGCCTGGCACGACGGACGCGCCCCCGGATGAGAAGTGCGACATCTGGACGCAAGACTGCCCCGAAGGGCAGAAGTGCATGCCGGTCTCGCTCGACGGCGTGCGAGGCAACGAGGCCGCGCGGTGCCGTCCGGTCGTCGACGACCCGGATGCGCTCGGCGAGCGATGCACCGTGCTCGGCACCAGCGGCGAGGGCCTCGATACCTGCCCCGAGGGCCAGTTCTGCTGGCGAAACAATATCGGGAAAGCATTCGGCACGTGCCTGGCCCTGTGCACGGGCTCGCCGGAGGACCCGACGTGCGCGGAGCCCGGGCTCGTGTGCGAGCATTTTCATGCCATCACGAACCTCTGCGTCCGTCATTGCGACCCGCTCGCGCAGGACTGCCCCGGCGACGACCTGTGCGTGCCGGACGACGTCGGCGATGACCAGGCCTTCATGTGCCTCGACGACGCCAGCGGCGCCAAGGGCCAGACCTTCGACTCCTGCACGGAGAGCAACACCTGCGACGCGGGCCTGAAGTGCGGCTCGCCGTTCATGATCCCCGAGTGCAAGGGCGATCCCGAAGGGGGTTGCTGCCTGCCCTACTGCGATCTCACGGCCGATCCCGACGTGTGCCTCGACATCGGCCTGCAGTGCCTCCAGGAGCTCCAGGGAGACGTGCCGCCCGGACTCGAGGATGTCGGTGTCTGCGGTAGGCCGCCGTGGTGACCCGCAGCGATGATGATGGCCGAGCCGCGGCGAACTCGAGCCGTCGCCGGCCAAGATCTCGGCGGCGAACCGCTCACTCGCACGTCCGGTGCGACTCCGGGTGCGTGCGATACGGCTGCGAGTCCACGGCGGGGCAGGCCGCGCGGATCTGGTCCTTGAGGTCCCAGATCTCCGCGTGCGTCAGCGCCATCGCCGGGAACACCAGCGGCACCGGGCCGCCGTCCTCGATGTCGTCGTGCAGCGCGGCCAGGCGCCCCTCGGTGCGGCCAGTGTCCCAGATCTCGGAAAAATTGTCGGCGAAGCGGGCGACGAGCTCGGCGTAGGCGGGCCCGCGGAACACCAGCATGTTTTCAAAGGTGTTGTGCTCGGCGTTGTCCGACAGGTTGTAGCTGCCGGTCCACAGCTCGTCGCCGTCGATCACCAGGTACTTGTGGTGCATCTGCTCGGCGTAGCTGGCGTACCAGCGGTACGCATAATATTTGTAGCGCACTGCGACGCCGGCCTCGCCGACCGCGTAGCCGAACAGGAAGCCGCGGTCCTCGCATTCGCGCTGCTTCCCCGGGTCGGCGCCGGCCTGCTCGAAACAATCGTCCAGCGCCTTGACCTGGGCCGCGTGCGTCGCGGCGGCGATGTACTCCTGGCCGTCGAGGTAGACGCGGATCTGCAGCTTCGGGTCGGCGGCGCGGGCGATCAGCGCCTCGGCGACGCCGCGCAGGCGCAGGTGGCCGGAGGCGATGTCGATCGACTCGCTCGCGGCCGCGATCGCGGCCACCAGCGCGTCGCCGACGGCCTCGCGCCCGCTGGCGACGAAGGTGTCGCCGCCGCGCAGGTCGAAGTTGGCCGAGGTGAAGTAGACGTCGGCGCCGGGCTCGTCGGCGATCATCGCGTCGGTGAGCATCAAGGTCGACGGCCGGCTGCTCAGGGCGGGGTCGCCGGCGAACTCGCGCGAGTGCGTCCACAGCAGCTCGAACTCCTGCTGCATGCGCAGCACCAGCTCTCGCTCGCCGCGCAGGAACAGGGTGTTCTCGTCGTAGATCGTGGCCGCGCCGCGCGACCAGTTGCCGCTGCCGGTGACGAGGTGGGCGCCGTCGGCCGCGGCGAGGTCGTCGCGCGGCCCGTCGACGATCATGAACTTGTGGTGCATGATCTTGTTCACCCAGCGCACGTCGACGCCGTCTCGCTCGAGCCGGCCCGACGGCGAGTCCTGCAGCGCGGCGCCGGCGAGCTTGCGGTCCTCGCTGGCCGTCTCGTACAAGAAGCGCACCTCGACCCCGCGCGTGGTGGCGGCGGCGAGGGCGGCCCGGATGCCGGCGTCGGTGAACGAGTACATGGCGATGTCGAGCGTGCGCTCGGCCTCGTCGATGAGGCGCGCGACCCGGGCGTTGTGACTCTCGGCCAGCGGCTGCGGCGAGAACACCACGTCGCGGGTGCGATCGTCGTCGCCGCTGCGCGGCACGACCTCCTCGTCGGCCGCGTGACAGGCGGCCAGCGCCGCGCCGAACCACGCCGCGTCGAATCGTCGGTGGAACATGGACGGACCCCCGGACGACGCCGGCGCGCGAGCTGCGATGATTCGCGCGACTGCGTCGCCGAGAAAGCCTGCACCGCGCCGCGATCGCGCGCCAGGCCTGGCTCCACTGCCAGCATTGTTCGCCGGCCCGCGGCGGCCTCGGCCTCGGCTCAGCGCTCTTCGCCGCGGATCCGTGTGACGAAGTAGAGCATCTGCAGCGCGGTGGTGACGAGCGCGGCGACGTAGGTGAAGGCCGCAGCGTCGAGCACCCGCTTGACTCCCACGTAGTCGGCGCGGCTCACCAGGCCGGCGGCCTCCAGGCGCTCGCGGGCCCGGCGGGAGGCGTCGAGCTCGACCGGCAGGGTGACGAGCTCGAACAGGAAGATGCCGGCGAACAGGAACACGCCGAACCACGCCAGGCCGAGCATGTGCAACGCGAGGCCGGCGATGATGACGACGTACGACAGCTGCGAGCCGATCCGCGCCGGCAGCACCAGGGCCTGGCGCACGCGCATGAGGCCGTAGCCGTGGGCGTGCTGAATGGCGTGACCGGCCTCGTGCGCGGCCACGCCGGCGGCGCTGACCGAGCGGCCGGAGTAGACGTCGGGCGACAGGCGCAGCACCTTGTGCGCGGGGTCGTAATGATCGGACAGCGCGCCGTCGATGGGCTCGATGCGGACGTCGCGGACCCCCGCCTGCGCCAGCACGACCGCGGCAGCCTGGGCGCCCGTCACGCCCCGGCCCGCCTGCAGCGGGACCTGGGCGTAGCGGCGAAAGGTGGACTTGACGTACCACGAGGCCAGCAGCGACAGCAGCAGCCCGGGCACCATGTACAGCATGTATTGTGGATCGATGGCCCACATTGCAGAGACCAGGGTGATGCCGCCGCCGGCCGGTGCAAGGGCGGCGGCGGCGCTGTCGCTCACAGGCCGCCGAGGAGCGCAGGGGCGATCGTGAGTCGGCGCAATCAGCGGCGGTGGACCTCGAGCGCCGCGCGGACGGCGGATTCGAGGGCGCCCTCCACCCACGCGTGCTTGAGCGAGGTGTGCTCGCCGGCGAAGTGCAGCGGGCCCTCGACGCTGGCGGTGTGCAGGTGGAGCTCGATGAGCTGGTTCGGCAGGAACACCGCGGCCTCGCCGAAGGCGTAGCGGTCGTTCATCCAGCTCTGGGTCCGGCCGCGGCCGGTGTAAAACGCGGCGATCCGCTCGCCGTGCACGTCCTGCAGGCCGCGCAGGGCGAACTCGTAGCGCTCGTCGTCGGTCATCGAGTCCCAGCGCGCGGCGTCGTCGGCCCAGGTGTACGAGGCGAGGACGACCCCGCCCGGGCTGCCGGGAATGGCGTGAGACGGGTAATAGATGTTGCGATTGGGGTTGTCGGTCACCGAGCCGCCGCCGAACACGTGCGTCGCCGGCGCCTCGCCGTATTGCTCGTACAGCCCGGGCGCGATCGCCTCCAGCGCGTGCTGCCAGTCCGCCTCGGTGAACTCCCACCAGCGGCGGCTGAACTCGAGCACGATCTTGGTCGCAGAGTCGTAGTGCATCTCGATGATCGCGCGGCGCTTGCCGTACGACAGCGGGGGGTCGAACTCGACGTGGCGCAGGCTCGAGAACGGGATCGTGACGATCGCCAGGTCGGCGGTGTACTCGGTGGCGGGGGCGCCGCTCTCGTCGACGGTCTCGACGCGCACCGCGGGGCCGTGGTGGCCGTCGCCGGTGACGATCCGGACGACCCGGCGGTCGAGCACGAGCTGGCCCTGCAGCATCGGCTCGAGCGCGTAGGGCAGGCGCCAGAAGCCGCCCTCGATCTCCCAGTAACGGGCGCCGGGGTTGATGTCGCTGCGGCCGATGAAGGTGTGCATGAACGACAACCAAATTCGGGAGGTGGCGTTCTCGACGGTGCCGATGGCGTCGACGGTGGCCTCGTCGAGCAGGGCGTACTCCGTCAGGTAGCGGCTCATCGAGTAGCCGTCGAAGTCGTAGATCGCGCGGGCCCAACCCTCGATCCACTCGGCGGTCGGCTTGTTCTCCCGCGTGCCGTCGGGCAGCGGGTCGGAGAAGTAGTCGCGGACCGGATCGAGCGCGGCGTTGAAGATCTCGGCGGTGGTGCGATCGGTGTCGATGCCCATGACCCCGAAGCCCTCGTTGACGAGCGCGGGATCGTCGGCGTACTCGCTGCGGCGCACGAGCAGGCCGTTGACCGCGATCCAGGTCCGCAGAGCCTGGTCGGGCGGGAGGAAGTCGGCGATCGGTTCGCCGTTCTGCCAGACCTCGCCGGTGAACGACTTGTAGCGGACCGGCGGGATTTTGGTCGGCTTCGGCGCGACGACGTCGACGTTGTAGAACAGCCGCCGCGGCAGGCCGAGCTTGTCGACCAGGGCCAGCGACAGCGGGTGAAAGTCGGGCAGGCGCATCGCCCCGGCCTCGGCGTATTGCGCGGGGTCGGCGAACGGCGCCGGCTGCAGCGGATCGCTGGCGCGGAAGGTCTTGATCCGGCCGCCGATCCGGTTGGCGTTGGCCTCGAGGATGGTGACATCGTGCCCGGCCTGCTTGAGCAGGAGCCCGGCGGTGAGGCCGGCGATCCCTGCGCCGATGACGAGGACTTTCTTCGGCGCGTCGGTCGCCGGCAGGCCGTCGTCGATCAGGACCTTGAGGTACTCGAGCTTGAGGTCCTCGCCCTCGGGCCCGACGAGCAGGAGGTCGCGCGCGATCTGCAGCGCCCGCTGCCAGCGATCGTCGTCGAGCTGCGGGTCGCCGCCGCGGTCAAAGTCGCAGGCGAAGCCGAGCGCCAACCATCCACCGAGCTTGCCGAACTGTCTGCGCCCCAGCATCGTCGTGAGCCTCCCGCTTTTGCTGTCCATAGCCGTGCGGCCGGGCCGCGCCTGTGCGGCGGGACAACGGGCCGGAGTCGGCGCGCGCGTGGCCGCGATCACGCGTCGGCGCGGCGCATGTCCGTCACGCTGCGCAGTTGCGATGGATCGCGCGAGCCGGCGGGGGCCCCACGGACGAGCGGACGGGCGGCGCGACCGGCTGCTGCGGGCGATCGCGCTGTTCAAGTTCTGCAAGGCGGCGCTGCTCGGGACAGTCGCTCTCGGCGCGCTCGAGCTGCTGCGCCCCGGCGTCGCCGAGCGCGCCCACGCGTGGCTGTCGGCGCTGGCGCTGCACAGCGAGCGCGCGCGGCTGGAGGAGCTGCTGGCGCGGCTCGCCGGGGTGTCGCCGGCGCAGCTGGCCGAGCTCGGCGTGGGCTCGTTCCTGTACGCGGCGCTGTTCGCGGTCGAGGGCGTCGGTCTGTGGCTCGGCCGCCGCTGGGCCGAGTACGTGACAGTGGTGACGACGCTGTCGTTCGTGCCGTTCGAGGTCCACCACCTGCTGCGCCACCCCCGACCGGCGGGCGCGTCGGCGCTGCTGCTCAACCTGGCGGTGGCGGTGGTGCTGGTCGGGCGTTTGCGCGGACGACGTCTCTGAAGCTCTTGAGGGGCTCGATGCCGTGCATCTGACAGCTGGCCAGCTCGCCGCCGCAGCGGCCAGAGTGCTAGGGTGGGAGACCTACGCCCGACATGCCCGCCGACCCGGAGCGTCCTCGCCTTCTGCTGCTCGCGCTCGTGCTGGCCGCCTGCAGCCGACCGGCGAGGTCCGACGAGTCGCTTGCGACCGCATCGCACACTCCGCAGGTGCACTCGCGCGAGCTCCTGCGTGCGCCCGCGCCGGAGCCTGCGACGAGCCGGCTCTTTCGCGCGAGCGAGGTCCTCTTCGTCGACCTCGCCGCCGGTCCGCTGCGCACGCCCCGGGGGATCTGGCGCCCCGGGACCGGCGCCGACGCGCTGTTCACCGAGACGTTCGCGCTCGTCGATGACCAGGCGTACTGGGCCCAGCCGGAGCCCGGCGCGGCGCTGCTGCGGATCCCGCGAGACCTCGATCACCGGTGGATCCGCGACGACTTCCCGTGCCGCGGTTGGTTGCTCGGCGAGCGCGACGACTCGCTGTGGTGCGCCGAGGTTCACGACGACCGCATCGACGTCACGGTCCTCGACAAGAGCGGCTTCGGTGCGCCTGCGCCCGCGGCGACGTTGCCGTGGCCGGAGTCGCTCGGTTCGTCGCTGCACCCGCGCCTCGACGGTCAGGGGCCGCTGCTCGTGGGCGATCGCGTGGTGCTCCCCGCCCTGTCGGGCTTCGTCAGCGCCGAGCTCGAGGGCAACGGGGTCGTCGAGGCCATCGAGCTCGGCCATCGCCCCTCCTGCGTCGTCGCTCGTGGCGAGCGACTGGCCTGGCGCGCTCACCCCGACGGCGCGTTGTACTCGGGCGAGCTGCCGCTGGCCGCGATCCGCCACGAACACGCGGGCGAGGGTCTGCTCGGATGCCCGGCCTGGGCCGGCGACTCGCTGTTGTTCCGGGCGCGGGGAGAGGCGCTCGAGTTGTTGCGGTCGACCGCGGACGGGCGATTGTTCTCGCTCGCGGCGGTGCCCCCCGCGCTCGACGTGCTGGTCTCCGACTCGGAGCGAGCCTTCTGGTTGGTCCGTGGCCGCGGGCTGTGGTGGATCGACGCGACGAACCACGGCCGCGTGGAGTCGCCGGACATCGCGGCCTACGCGGTGACGGCCGACGACGGGCTCTTGCTGTGGCGTACGGTCGACGACGGGATGCGATCGATCGTCGTCGGCGACGTGTTCGGGGCGGGCGACGACTGACGATGCCGCCGCGGTCGTAGAGGCGCCGCTGTCCGCCGTCGCAGCTTCCACCGCCAGCCTGCGAGCGTATGCGATCGCGCCTCGGCGGAGGCCGGTCACGATGCACTACGTCGGACGGGTGCGTGATGATTCGGAGGCGGCGAGGAGCGCAGGAGATGATGATATGTCCGCAAGGACATGTGATTGAATGATGTCCTCGAGGACATGTGAAAGTCCGTGGCGAGCGACAGTGCCGAGTCGGGACCGTGTCGATAAAACGTCCTCGAGGACATGTGATTGTCCCTGACCCGGGCCTGCGCGAACTCGGGCGCACCCCGGCCTGCGATCCCGGAACCGCGCGCGTGGGCGAGGTGCGGAGACCTGGGCTCGGGTCGGCCCTCACGCGCCCGGAGGGGCAGGGCGCCCGCACATGCGCGGGTGCCAGGCGGGCGGCGTCGCGGTTAGGATGGGCCATGTTCGTGACGAAGGAGAGGCTCGCCGCGCTCGCGCTGGTCGCCGGGTGCGCGAGCGGGCAGGGGCGCGACGACGAGGGCGCGCAGCCGTCCACCTCGGAGGCGGCGACCGAGGCGACGACGACCGGGTCGTCCGATGCTGCGAGCGACGCTGCGACTTCGACCGGGCCCGACGAGACTGCGACCTCCGACGAGGGCACGACGACCTCCACGAGCACGACGACGAGCACCACGGAGGCGCTCACCAGCACCGGCGAGACGACCGGTCCGGCGGCGGGCTGCGGCGACGGGGTGATTCAGCAGCCCGAGCTGTGCGACGACGGCAATCCGGTCGACGGCGACGGCTGCAACGCCGACTGCCAGCCGTCGGGGCGCGTGCTGTGGTCGACCACACACGCCGGCGGGCTCAAGATGGTCGACGAGGCACTGGCCTGCGACGTCGACGCCAACAACTCGATCTACGTGGTCGGCCTGGTAGGGGTCGGCACCGACGACAGCGACCTGTGGGTCCGCAAGTACGCGGCCGACGGCGCCGAGCTGTGGACGCAGACCTACGCCGGCGGGGCGATGCTCGAGGATCAGGGCCGGGCGATCGCGGTCGATGCGGCCGAGACGGTCTATCTGGGGGGCTTCGCCCAGGAGCCGATGCAGGGCAACGACGTGGTGGTCCGCAAGCACGCGGCCGACGGCAGCCCGCTGTGGACGAAGAAGTTCGCCGGCGCGGCGATGCTGAACGACGCCGCCAGCGGGGCGGTGCTCACGCCCGACGGCAACCTGGTGATCGGCGGGGCGACTGCGACGCAGGACGCCGGCAACGACACGTGGCTGCGCAAGTACGGGCCGACCGGCGACGTGCTGTGGACGCGCACGTACGACGGCGCGGCCGGCAGCAACGACGCGACGCAGGCGGTCGCGGTGACCGCCGACGGCTACATCTACGCGGCCGGCTACGAGGCGGCGCCCGGCGAGAGCAACAACGCGTGGGTCGCCCGCTACGACGCCGACGGCAACCTGCTGTGGTCGCGCCTGTACAACGGGGCCGCCAGCAAGGCCGATTACCTGCACGGCGCGGTCGCGCTGGACGACGGCGGGGTGATCGTGTGCGGCTACGAGTCCGCGGTCGATCCGCTGCCGTGGAAGAGTTTCCTCCGCCGCTACGACAAGGACGGCCTGATGGTGTGGACCGAGATCGGGGCCGGGCCGGAGGCGGCGGGCGCGTTGTGCTACGGGCTGGCGCTGACCGCCGACGGCGACCTGCTGTTCGCCGGCGCGACGATCCAGGCCGGCAAGCGCGAGCCGTGGGTGCGGCGCCTCGCGCTCGACGGCACGCAGCGGTGGGCGTCGGTGATCGCCGGCCCGGGCGGCGGCGCGAGCCAGGCCCGCTGCGTGCGCGCGGCCCCCGACGGCACGGTCGTCGTCGCCGGCGGGATGGACGAGGGGGTCGACGGGCGCGACGCGTGGATCGCCCGCCTGAGCCCGTAGGAGAGGCTGGCCTTCGGGACATGTGATGCGAAGCGGCCTCGCCGCCCGCCGACATTTGCGGAGGGCTGGGGGCGGCGCTCCTCCTTGCATTCTCGCCCGCCGGGGACGATCGTCGGGCTCGATCGGAGATCCGCCGGTCGGGAGGTCGCATCGAATGGCACGGCTCTCATCCCCCGTCGCGCGCCTTTTGTGCGCGACGAGCATGTCCCTCGCGGGTTGCGGCGACCGGCCGCAGTCAACCGGCCAGGACGCGTCCGACTCGGACGCGCCGAGCAGCGAGACGGAGGCGACAGGCACGGACACGGCCGGCAGCGTGGTCCCGACCGAGGCCACGAGCGCGCCGCCGGACAGCGAGGGCGGGAGCGGCTCGCACGGGGAAGACTCGAGCTCTGGCGGGGCGACCTCGAGCAGCACGACCGGCGAGCCGCCGGTGCCGGCGTGCGGCGACGGCCAGCTCGATCCGGGCGAGGCGTGCGACGACGGCGACGACGATCCGTTCGACGGCTGCCTCGCAGACTGCACGGCGGTCGCGCCGATCGACGCGCCGCCGCTCGAATGGAAGTACTTCGAGGTGCCCGGCACGATGTGCATGAACGGCACCACTGCCGGCTTCGGCGTCAGCCTGAACCCGGCCTCGAAGAACGTGATGATCTACCTCGAGGGCGGCGGCGCCTGCTTCAATGATGCGTGCGACTTCTCGGCGTTCAACATCCCGTTCATCCCGCCGCCCGACGGGATCTTCAACCGCAACAACCCGGTCAACCCGGTCCGCGACTGGAGCATGATCTACGTCCCGTACTGCACGGGCGACATCCACGGCGGCGACAAGGACACGACGCTCGGCGGCCAGGTCCGCCACTTCCGCGGCTACACGAACATCACGAAGTACCTGCAGCAGTGGGTGCCGACGTTCCCCGGCGCGGAGAAGGTGCTGCTCACCGGCATCAGCGCGGGCGGCTTCGGGGCCGGGCTCAACGCGGTGCAGGTGGCCGACGCGTTCGGCCCGGGCCCGCAGATGATCGTGATCGACGACTCGGGCCCGCCGGTGTCCAATCAGGTGATCCCGCCGTGCCTGCAGCAGACGTTCCGCGAGGTGTGGGGCCTCGACCAGACGATCCTCGCGGCGTGCGGCCCGGACTGCGCCGACCCCGACGACTTCGCCACGGGGATCCTCCAGCACACGCTGACGGCGTACCCGGAGATCCGCTTCGGCCTGTTCTCCAACACTGCCGACGCGATCATCCGCGGCTTTATGTCGTTCGGCTGGGGCAACGGCCAGTACGACACGTGCGAGGGGCTGCCGATCAGCGTGCCCGCCGAGGTGTACGAAGACGGGCTGCTGTCGCTCCGCGCCGACCACGAGGACGCCGCGGCGACGTACTACATCGGCCAGACTCAGGTGCTCTACAATTTCGGCCAGGGCCACACGGTGCTGCGCTCGCCGTCGTTCTGGACCACGGTGATCGACGGGGTCCAGCTGGCAGAGTGGGTCGGGAAGGTGATCGACGGCGAGGTGACTCACGTCGGGCCGTGATGGCTGTTCGGACATGTCGAAGAAGACATGTCCGTACGGAAATGTCGTGAGAGACATGTTCCATCGGGCATGAGCACCGCGGGGCCGCCCGGCTGGGACGGCTGCGCTTCGGGGCAGGCGAAGGCGGGAGCCGTCCGGCACGCGCGCGACCGGGCCGAGGGAGCTCGGCGGACTTGAGGCTGGAGGCCGGTACGCGGGCGTGTTATTCCGCGGGCGTGGAGGCAGGATGCCCGAAGCACTGGTGATCCCCGGCCTGGTGGCCATCGACCCGCACCGGTGGGAGGGGCGAGGGCAGGCGGAGCTCGTGCGCGGGCCGCTGGCGGGCAAGGCGACCCGCTTCGAGCTGTCCGACACGAAGGACGAGCGGTGGCTGGTGCCGCGCGAGGTCGCGGCGCGCCGCGGGCTGCGGCTGCCCGAGCAGCACCCCGCGCTGGCCGAGTTCCCGCGGCTGCGCACCCGCCTGGCGGAGGCGGCCCTGGTGCGGGTCGACGAGGCCGCGCGCCTCGCGGGCGCGACCGCGGATGCGGGGATCTGCCTCGGCTATCACCGGGGGGTCGGCGGCGGCAACCTCGAGGTCGCCCTCGACGGGTGGACGCGCGGCTTCTCGGCCGAGAGCGCGGGGCTGTGCCGCCAGGCGGTCGGCGACACCGACGACGAGGACGCGGCCTGGAACTGCTCGGTCGACGTGGTCTACGACCGGGTCCTGCAGGCGCTGACCGACGGGAGGTATTCGCTGTACGACGTCGACCTGGCCGAGTTCGCGGCCCGCGTGGCGGAGCCGGAGTTCGCGGCGTTCGAGGCCGAGCTGGCCGAGATCGAGGCGATGGCCGCCGAGCGACGCCCGCTGGCAGAGTCGCTGCTGGCGGCGCTGGAGGCCGCGACGGGCGACACGGCCCTGCTGCCCGGCGGCTACGCGGCCCGCCGCGCCCATGAGCCGGCGTTCACCCTCCGCTCCGGCGGGGACGTCACGGTGATCGGCGGAAACATCGCGGTGCCGGCCGTGGTGCGGTGGTTCGTCGCCGACGTGGAAGACTTCACGCCCCCGAGCCGCAAGGCGCGGCGCGGGCAGGCGATCGCCCGCCAGCAGGCGCAGGCGCGGTGGTCGGCGACGACTCCGTGGCTGCTCGCGGGAGGCTCGCTGCTGGCGCTGGTGTTCGCCCTGGCCGCGCGCTGCTGAGCCGACTCGGCGACATGTCCTTTCGAACATATCATGCCGGTGTCGGGCAAGAGGTCCGGTTCAACGGAAGATCTTGGCCGCGTTGGCGCCGAAGCTGGCCGTGTTGCCGTCGATCGTGGCGTCGCTGCGCCGCCAGGCGACGCCGCTCGGCCAGCTGTAGTTCGGGCCCTGGCGGGCCTCCAGCCGCGCCTCGTCCGCGTCGGTGAACGGCACGCCGTTGGCGTAGGTGAGCTCGAAGCCCATGCGCGCGAAGGCCTCGCGCTCGTCCTTGCCGTAGCGGAGCTCGAAGTGGATCCGCTGGGCCGCGCCGAGCTCCACGTCGAAGGCGGTCTGGAGGGCGACGATCCGCGCGATGTCGGCGAGCGCGCGCAGCTTCGGGACGAAGGTCGAACGGTCGTAGACGGCGTCCATCAGCTTCGGCACGGCCGCGTGGATCTGGTGCAGCTCGACGTGCTTGCGGCCGAACTCGACCGAGGCCCATTCGCCGCTCGATTCACCCTCGATGATGGTGTTCTCGCGATACACCGTGCCGTCGAACTCGACCTCGGCCCGCGGGACGCCGACGAAGTCGACCCGCAGCTCGAAGCTCACCTGCCCGTGCTGGCCGCTGCGCCGCACGAGCAGCCGCACCCGCGTGGGTGGCCGCGGGCTCGTGATCCGCGGCGAGGCCCCTGCCAGGAGCGCCGGCAGATCGCGGCCGCAGCGCGTCAGCGCCGTGCCCCACGCGTCCCACATCTGCACCGCTCGCAGCGCCTTGGTGCCCTCGTTCATCGCCGCGAGCGTGGCAAACCCGGCCGTTTGCTGTCAACGGGTCCATCCCCGCGCCTGCACGGGGGCATACAACCGCATGGTCTTTCAGACATGTTTTTTAAAACATGTCTGTACGGGCATTCGCGCGGGCGACGACCCGGGGCGAGCGGGCGCCGACGCGGCCGGCCCCGGGTCGGCAGTCGCCGTCCGCGTCGGGCCGTCGACGGAGATCGTCGAGCTCACGCGACCCCGCGCTGGCCGGGTGGGGTCCGACCCGACCCGACACGAGGCAGTCCTCGGGCCGCGGCGGGCTGTCTGCGGGTTCTGCGGCGCTCCTGCAGGCTCACGGGCGGGCGAAAATCGCTTGGCCCGCCGGCGGTTCCCCGGCACACTCGCGGCCGTGTCACGCATCGCCAAGTCCGAGGTCAATGCAGCGTTCGAGTGGGCCGCCGCCCAGATCATTGAAGCCGGCGGCCGCGACAAGATCACCAGCCGTGCGGAGATCCGGCGCAAGATCGCCGAGCTCACCGGGGCCGAGCGCGATCTGGTCGATTTCTTCTACCGCTTCATCGTCCGCCTCGACGGCAACCCGAGCGAGCGGGTCGACCGCGGCGACGTCGAGCGAGCCCTGGTGGTGGCCCGCGAGCAGCTGGTGGCCGCGTTCGACACCAACGACAACGGCCTGTCGACCGACGAGGTCGCGGCGATGCCTCCGCTCGGCCGCCTCGCGGTCAAGGTCGCGCGCCACCGCCAGCGCAGCGGCGAGGAGCTGGCGAACCACTTCGAGGCGCTGGCCTTCAACCTGGTGTTCGACGACTACGGCACCGAGCTGACGAACGAGCAACTCCTCAGCTTCCACGCGCCGGCCCAGCTCGAGAGCCTCACCGCCCAGAGCTTCGTGGCCACGCTCGGCCTGAACATCGACGACCCGACCCAGCGGATCGCCCGCATCGAGTCGGCCGCCGACTTCTTCCGCCGCCTCGTCGAGCACCACACGCCCGGCCAGACCGCGCAGGCCGTGGCGCTGGCGCAGGCGATGCAGTCGACCCTCGCCGACCTGCAGGTCTACATCGTCGGCGCCGATCCCGAGGGCGGCCCGCTCCACCCGGTCTACATCGTCGGCGTGGCAGCCGACGGCAGCCTCGCCGGCCTGCGCGCGCGCGTCCGCTGGAGCTGAGCCCGCGCACCCGCGCGTCCGCGCGAGGCGGCCCCGTTCGCGCCCCGGCGCGGGCAGGGCCGCGTTTCTCTTTGAGAAACAAGAAGAGACCTTCGTCCGCCGCCCAGACCGTCCCGGTCGGGCGGCGGTGGTTTTCGGCTTGACATATTCCGATATGGGAATATGATATCGAAGTGGCTCGCACGCCCACGACCACCGACGTTTTCAACGCCGTCGCCGAGGCGAGCCGACGCGACCTCCTCGATGCCCTCGGCAGCGGGGAGGCGACGGTCGGCGAGCTGGCGGAGCGCTTGGGCCTCAGTCAGCCGACGGTGTCCAAGCACCTCGGCGTGCTGCGGGCAGTCGGGGTCGTGCACGTGCGGGTCGACGGCAAGCACCGCTGGTACCGCCTGAACGGTCCGGCGCTGAAGCCCATCCACGACTGGGTACGCACCTTCGAGCGCACCTGGAACACCCGTCTCGACCGGCTCGACGACCTCCTCGCCGAGCTCCAATCCCAGGAGAAGAAGCAGTCATGACCAGCAACAAGAATGTCCCCAATCGCCATGGTTCGGCCGTCGTCACCCTGCCGTCGGACACCGAGCTCCTCATCACCCGCGCCTTCGATTACCCGGCCGAGCTCGTCTTCAAGGCCTGGACCACGCCCGAGCTGGTCAAGCGCTGGTGGGGCTTCGAGACGTCGGAGTGGCAGGTCTGCGAGGTCGACCTGCGCGTGGGCGGCCGCTGGCGCTACGTCATCCGCGACAACGACATGGAGGTCGGCTTCCACGGAGAATTCCGCGAGATCGATCGGCCGCGCCGCTTGGTGTCGACGGAGGTGTACGAGGGCTTCCCCGACGGCGAGGCGCTCAACACGATGACGTTCGAGGAGGTCGACGGGGTGACGACGATGCGGACTCTGGTGAAGCATTCGTGCAAGGAGCACCGCGACGGGCACATCGACTCGGGCATGGAGGGCGGCATGCAAGTGTCTTACGACCGCCTCGAGGACGTGATCTCCGGGCTGCGCGGCTCGTCGGCCGCGGCGTGAGGCCGGCGCGGCGCGGTAGCGACTGTGATGATTGCCGGGACCGCGGGATGAGGTCGAGTCGCGCGACGGACTGCCCCGGAACCGGGTGAACTCAATCCTCGATGCAGTTGTTCGTGACCGCGACCGCGTAAGCGCAGCCCTTGCGCTGCCACGATTGCAGCGAGAGGGGGACGGGTCCACAGAGCAGCCGCATGGTCGGCGGCCCTTCGCCGTAGCACACCTGGGTGAGGGCGAGGCTGGCGATCCGCTCGAGGTCGCAGGGGTCGCACTCTTCGCCGTCGACCCAGATGAGCTCGGACCTGTACGTGCCGTGGAGCAGCGCCTCGGGCGGTGGTTCTTCGCAGTACCAGTTCAGATCCGAGGCCCAGGGCGGAGCTTCGGGCGCCAGGTCGAGGAGGGGGATCTTCGTGGACTCCTCGACGGGGCGCCCGGGCGACAGACAGGCGCCCTCGCTGCTCGCGGGCTCGGGGCAGGCGACCAGACCGAGGCCGAGCGCGAGGACGCACCGGCGACGGTTCGGCTTGGAGGGCATCGCCGGTCAGGGTAACGTCGCCGGGTGCCCGGATTCAAGGCGGCTCGCGGGGTGGCGCGGTTCGGTGCTCGCGCTGCGCTCGTCGTGAGCCTGGGGCCCGGCTGCGCCGACGAGCCGGCGGTGGTCGGGGCCTGCGCGGTGGTCGGGGACTGTCCCGAGAGACAGGTGTGCGTGTTGCTGGGGCCGGACGGGGCTGAGGGGGCCTGCGTCACGCCGATGTCGACGCCGGGGTTTCCGAGCACCGGCAACAACCCGGTGGAGCTGGATCTCTTCAACGAGCTCGACGTCCTGTTCGTCATCGACGACAGCCCGGCGATCGCGCCGCGCCTGCCGCAGCTCGCCGAGGCGATGACCGCGTTCGCCGCGGCGCTGCAGGCGACGAAGCCGCAGCCGTCGCTGCGCTTCGGGGTGACGACCACCGACGCCGGCAACCCGCGGTGTGCGGCCGCCGAAGTGGGAGCGTTGCGGATGGAGAGCTGCCGTGCGCGCCTCGACGAATTCGCGGACGCGGACGCAGGGGTCGACGCGCGTGAGGCGTGCACTGCCGCGTGCTCGCTGCCGTCGCTGGGGCTGACGCCGACGCTGGGGCTGGACGGCGAGGTCGCGGTGCGGCCATGGCTCGAGGTCGCGGGGAATTGGGACAACCTGCCGGACGGGGTCGACCTGGCCGAGGCGCTGCGCTGCGCGGTGCCGCAGGGGGTCGCGGGCTGCGAGTTCACGAGCCCGCTCGCCAGCCTCGAGCGGGCGGTCGCGCGCTCGGAGGACGAGGCCGACCCCGCGTACGGCTTCCTGCGCGAGACGGCCGACTTGCTGGTGGTGGTGGTCAGCGCGGGCAACGACTGTTCGGTCGCGCCCGGGCACGAGGCGATCTTCAGCGACAACCAGGTGTTCTGGGGCGACCTGCAGCTGCCGGATCTGTCGCCGGGCATCTGCTGGCGCGCCGGCGTCGTCTGCGACGGGCCCGGGCCGGTCTACGACGATTGCCGGCCGATCGACCGCGGGGACGACGGTGCAGAGGCCAGCCCCGAGCAGGCGGTGCTGACGCCGGCGCAGCACTTCACCGAGATGCTGCAGTACTTGCAGCTCTTGCGGCAGACGTTCGACCTCCGTGCGCGGGTGCGGCTGTTCAGCGTCGCCGGGGTGCCGCCGGAGGGGCAGGCGGTCCCGTACGCGGACGCCGACGAGCCCGGGTTCCAGACGCAGCACGGGATCGGGCCCGGCTGCAGCGACACGGTCGCCGCGCCGCCGCCGGTCCGCCTGCTAGCGGCGGACGACGCGACCGAGCTCGAAGAGCTGCCGGCGGCGTCGATCTGCGAGGCCGACTGGTCGGACGCGTTCACGCAGGTCGCCGGGGTGGCGAGCGAAAATCTGGGCCCGAGCTGCTACCCGGGCTGCGTCCGCGACTGGGACCCGGAGACGCCGGGGCTCGATCCGGTCTGCGACGTCAGCGCGGTCAACCTCGCCCTGCGCTCGTGGGATCCGGTGCCGCCGTGCGTCCGCGTGGACGGCGAGTGGGCCAGCCAGGGCGGTTCGCCGCGCTGCTACATCGTCCGCACCGACGATGAGCTCGACCCGCGCTGCGCCGAGGAGGGCTACAACCTCGCGCTCGAGCTGTGGCAGTCCGAGCCCAATCCGCCGGGGACGTACTACCAGGCCTGGTGCCGGGAGTCGCCGAATCCGTACGGAGACTGTCCGGAGCTGTGATGGGGCGTTCTGGGCATGGCGAAGAACACATGTGCGAAGAGACAGCGATGAGCGTGCGGGCGCGGGCGATCGTGCGCGTTCGCGGGCGGCTCGCTCCGGGCCAATGTTCGTAGTACGTTCACGCCATGGTGCATTCCGTCCCGGTCTACTTCAGCCCCGACTACGTGCTGGCGCGGCACGAGTTCGACACCACGCGCAAGGCGCAATGGACGTACGAGTCGCTGACGGCGGCTCCGATCGCCGGGATCGAGGTGCGGGCGCCGGAGCCGTTGACCGCGGCCGAGATGGGCGAGGTGCACGATCCGGCGTACGTCGAGGCGGTCCGCACGGGTGAGCCGCGCGAGCTGGCGGAGTCGCAGGGCTTCGCCTGGGATCCCGCGCTGTGGACGATGGTGCGGGCGTCGAACGGCGGGGCGGTGGCGGCGGCGAGGGCGGCGCTGGCGAGCGGCACGGCCGGGTCGCTGTCGAGCGGGCTGCACCACGCGCGGCGGCGGCACGGCGCGGGCAGCTGCACGTTCAACGGGCTGGCGCTGGCGGCGAGAGCGGCCCTGCAGGCCGGGGCGGGGGCGGTGCTGGTGCTCGACTTCGACGCGCACTGCGGGGGCGGGACGCACTCGCTGCTCGCGGATGAGCCGCGGGTGTGGCACGTCGACGTGTCGGTCGACGACTACGACGTGTACGAGGTATCCGAGCGGTGGACGCTCGACCTGGTGCGCGAAGCCGCGGATTACTTGCCGACGGTGCGCGAGCGGCTGGCGGCGCTGGAGCGCGCGGCTCCGCGATTCGAGCTGTGCATCTACAACGCGGGGATGGACCTCCACGAGCGCAGCGGCGACGGAGCGCTGGCAGGCATCACCACGGAGGTGCTGGCGGCGCGGGAGCGGCTGGTGTTCGAGTGGTGCCGCCGCCGCGGGGCCGCGGTCGCGTTCGTGCTGGCGGGCGGCTACATCAGCCCGACGCTCGATCGCGCGGAGCTGGTCGGGCTGCACCGGCTGACGCTGGCGGCGGCGTGCGGATGAGCGGGGCGACGCGGGCAGCCGCCTGCGCTGAACCGGCGGACGCGGGCAGTCACGGCGTCGCGGTCGCGGCCGCCTGTACTTCGGGCCAGGCGAGCTGCAGGCGGGCGTCGAGCCAGCGGGTCTCGGCGGCGGCCAGCTCGGTGGCCTTGCTGCCGATCTCGCGGTGGACGTTCTCGGCCGGGGCGAGGGTGGCGTCGCGGCCGCGGGTGAACGACTGCTCGCGGACGATCAGCCAGTAGGCCTTGTCGAGCGCGAGGGCGCGGTCGCGCGAGGGGGCGAGCAGCCAGGCGAGGTCGCGGTCGCCTCCGGGGGCGGCGCGGCGGACCTCGGTCTCGTCGAGGGCGCCGCCGGGGAAGAAGCGGGCCAGCATCTCGGCGTTGGCGCGCAGCTCGTCGCCGCCGCCGACGCGGCGCATGTAGGTCAGGTACTCGGGCTCGGCGTGGCCGGCGGCGGGCACGTCCGTCAGTCCGCGCAGGTCCTGGTACTTCCAGCCGCGCGCGCCCGGCAGCTTGCGCGGGAACGAGAAGGTCTGGTCGACGGTGATGCCGATGCCGTTGTGGCAGCCCATGCAGAAGCGGTGCTCCTCGGCGGTCTGGAGGCGCAGGCGGCCCTGCTCGTCCTCGATGAAGCCCTGCAGCTGCCAGCCGAAGTCGCCGAGCAGGCCGACCTCGGGCGAGCCCTTCCAGCGCGGCAGCTGGCCCTCCTGGCGCGAGTCGAACTCCTCCTCGTAGGCGCGCAGGATGGCCCAGCGGTCGAGCTCGTCGACTTTTTTCGCGTAGCGCAGCTCCTTCATGCGCGCGGCGACGAGGCCGGGGACGTCGGGGTCGAGGTAGCGGACGCTGTGCAGGAACTCGGTGCCCTCGGGATAGACGCCGCGGCGCACCGGCTGGCGCGCGGCGCCGCCGAAGTAGTGCGTCGGCAAGCCGCGCAGGACGGTGGCAGCGCCGAGCCGGCCGTCGCGGTCGAGGTCGACGCCGACCACGCGCTCGTCGAGCGGCTCGGTCGGCCAGGCGAACCCTGCGGGTAGCTTGGCCGGAGCGGCGACCGCGGCCTCGAGCACCGCGAGGTTGAGCTTGTAGATGTCCTCGGAGACATGGCCTTCAGGACCTGTCCTGAAGGATGGCGGCAGGCGAATGAAGGCGTCGCCGGCGCTGCCGTTGGTCGGCCAGAAGGCGCCGACGAACGGCTTGTAGGCGTAGGTCCGCCACATGCTGCCGTCGCGCGCGAGGCCGTCGGGGCCAAAACCGGCGGCGAGGTCGAGGTCGGGGACGTAGCCGGCGAAGTCGCTGCGGCCCTGCAGGGCCTCGCGCAGCGGGCGGTAGTTGTCCTCGCGCACGTAGCGGAGGACGTCGTCGTCGGCGATCGCGGCGAGGGCCGGCCGACGATCGACGAAGAGGTTGGTCCAGTGGTTGACGCGGCCCTCGTCGGAGAAGGCGTACTCCTCCTGCAAGTGCCAGTCGTTCATGCCGTTCGGATCTTGCGAGGCAGTATGACAGGCGTAGCAAGGGTTGGAGCGCGCGCCGGTCCGCGTGTAACACTGCGGCGGGATCGAGGCCTCGGCGTTGCCGTCCCGCAGGCCGGCGGCGCGCGCGACGGCCAGCGGGTCGTGATGCTCGACAGTGGTGCGCGCAGGCGCGGCCGCGGCCTCCGAGCTCGCGCGGTCGTACAGCCACCACTGCCCGGCCGCGAGGCCGAGCAGGGCGAGCGCAGAGGCGAAGTGGAAGCCCTGGCCGTGCATGCGTGACATGTCCCGAAGTTCCTACGGAGTGCCGGGCCAGGCCGAGTAGACGGCCTCGCCCGGGTGCTGGACCGAGAAGAACAGCGTGCGCATGTCGCTGCTCAGCGCCGGACCGGTCGCCTCGCTGTCGCTCGGGCCGGCGACGACCCGCAGCGCCTTGCCCCACGTGGGATTGACGATGCCGGGCTCGCCCGCCTTGTGGGCCGGATCGAGGTCGAGGTAGTAGACCGCGTCAGCGTGGCCGCTGACGCCGAAGTTGCCGTCGGTGCCGAACCAGACGCCGCCGTTGCGATCGATGACGAGGTTGTCCGGGTCGGCGGCGTCGAACACCCCGTCGCCCTCGCTGCCATGGAAGGCCTTGAAGTAGGTGAAGGTCAGCGAGCTGCCCGGCTTGTCCGGGTCGGCCTCCTGCATGGCGAAGATCGTGCCGACCGCGTCGCTGCGCTTGGGCGCCTTCTCGGCGTATTCGTCGGGCGCGAACAGGACGCCGTCACCGTCGAGCGCGGTCTGGCCGCCGTGCTTGGTGAAGGCGACGTAGAGCCGCGGGGTGCCGCTCGGGTCGTTCGGGTTCCACTCGAGATCCTCGGGCCGGTTGAGCTCCATGACCCCGAGCTTGTTGCAGGTGGTGAACAGCACCCGGCGCACGTCGTCGTCGGTGGCGAGGCCGCCGATCGCGTTCCACTCGGCAGACTTCAGCGCGGCGCCGACCTTGGTGCCGGCCGGACCGGCGGCGCTGCCGGCGTTGGGGGCGTCGTCGGTGGTGTTGTCGACGGAGAGGCGGATCCACCGGCCCTGGCCCGGATTGGCCTCGGTCGGCGCGACGCCGCCGGCGAGCTCGGTGCCGGTGGTGTTGTCGAGGTCGGCGAAGTGCGCGACGTAGAGGTCGCCCTCGTCGAGCAGCGCGCGCGCCTCGGCCTTCGTCATGTCGGCGGTGTAGGGGTTTTTGGAGACGAACTTGAAGATCCGCCCGCTGCGGCGATCGTCGCCGCCGTAGATCACGAGCGGCTCGCCGACCAGCGGCTTCCACTCGCCGTCGACCGCGAAGGTGGCGTTCTCCCAGCGCGCGCGGCCGATTGCGCCGAGCTTGCGGTGGCCGACGCCGGGGCTGCTTTTGCCGTAGAACTCGTCGGCCGGGGCGCCCGGATCGATCTCCACCAGATAGCCGTAGAGGTCGCGCGCGTGCCTGGCGTTCGGATCGGGCGAGCGGCCGAACTCGCTGCTGTCGCTCGCGGCGACGTCGAGCGCGATGTCCTGGCCGGCGTCACAGCCGGCGCCGGCGACGAACTGCTGGCCGTTCCAGCAGGTCTCCATGTCGCCGTAGTAGTCCTGCACGTTCTCCTCGGCGGTGAGGACGGTGCCCCACGGGGTCTGACCGCCCGAGCAGTCGCCGAGGATGCCGGCGACGACGCCCTCCGGCAGATCGGCGCCGGCGTCGTCCTTGTCGCCGCTGAGGCCTGCGAGGCCGGTGATCTTCGTGAGGGTGGCGCTGGTGGAGTCGTAGCGGACTGCGGGGCGGCTGCGGTCGAGCGACCACTCGCCGCTGGCCGGATCTTGCACCGCATGCAGCCAGGATCCACCGAGCTGCCGCTTGTACTCGGCGCCGTAGGTGATGAGCGAGGCGTCGTCCCAGAGGTCGCCGCCGACGTCGAGCGCGAGCAGCTCGAGGCGGTAGAGGAACTGGGCGAAGGTGAGGTGCTGGCCGTCGGGGGCGGAGGTGCTGGTCGGGCTGCTGCCGGAGATGTACTCGTGATTGACCCACAGCCACGCGCCGCTGCCGCTGCCGTGCCACTGCGGGACGGCCCCGGGCGCGTCGTTCCAGCCGTCGCCGAAGTAGGCGATATAATCATTGTTGGCGCCGAACCGCGGCGACTCGGGCTGGTCCTCGTGGCCGAGCGGGTCGAGCCAGCGCACGAGCACGTTGTGGCGCAGGCCGGCGATCACCCGCACGGTGTCGGTCGAGGCGGGCGCGAGCGGGAACTGCAGGCCGATCGGCAAGCTGTCCGTCGCGACATGTCCCGTGAGCGTCTTGACCAGGCCGGCGATGTCGGTCGCGCCGGTGCCGAGGTCGTCGGCGAAGTGCAGGGCGACGACGCTCGAGCGCGGGGCCCGATCGAAGTCGAGGCCGGGGTCGCCGGGCTCGCCCGGATCGCCGGGGTCGCCAGGATCGCCAGGCTCACCAGGCTCACCAGGGTCGCCGGGCTCGCCGGGCTCACCGGGGTCGCCGGGCTGGCCAGGCTCCCCCGGCTGGCCGGGCTGGCCGGGCTGGCCCGGTTCGCCGGGCTCGCCGGGCTCACCGGGCTGGCCGTCGGTGCCGGCGGTGTCGGTCGCGGCGGCGGAGTCGTCGCCGCACGCGGGCGCGACGATCAGGCCGAGCCACAGAGCAGGATGAGTGAGGCGGAGCGTGAAGCGAGTGCGAGGCATCGAGGTCTCCTGCCGTCGAGCGAGCGCCGGCGCGGGGACGCTAATGCTCGAACATGACGCCCGGCCGACGCTCTGCGGGAGATTGGGCGACGATCGTGTCAACTACCGCGCAGGTCAGGCGACAATGCGGGCAGCTCGGTGACGGGAGCTCGACGCTGCGTCACGGATCCGTGACAGCGGCGCGGGCGCCGGCAGCGAATGGTCATTGATGATAGTGCATCGCTGAGGATCTCTGATTGATGGGAGTGGCGCGATGCCGGGGGTCGGCGCGGGGGCGCGGCTGGCGGTATCGCGCGTGGGGGAAGCCGGCGCCGGTGCTTCGAAACGGCGTACACTCGCGGGCGTGAGCGCGGAGGAGCTGCCGGAGGAGCTGCGACAGGCGGGTGATTCGCCGCTGGACCTGGCGCTGATGGTCGATCGCGGGCTGCGGTGGTGGCACAGGCTGTGCGCCGAGCCGCGGCTGCGGGCGCTGACGCTGCGCTGCGATCTGGGCGGCAACGAGGAGGAGTTCGCGGCGCTGGCCGAGGCGATCGCGGCCGTGGGGCTGCCGCCGCGGCTTCAGCGGCTGGTGCTCGATCGCCGGCGGCACTGGAGCGACCGCTGGGAAGACGTGCTCGAGCTCGACGAGGCGAGTGAGTCGCTGGGGCTGGAGATCGACGACCCGGGCGACGTGGCGCCGATCCTGGCGGCGCTGCAGGTCATGCTGAAGCGCGCGCCGGAGTTACGGCGGATCGCCCTCGCTAGCAACGGCCGCGGGCGCAACGACCTCGATTGGGCGCTGGAGCTGGTGGTCGCGGCCGGGCCGTGGCCGCAGCTGCGCTCGCTCGCGCTGACGTGCGACCGCTCGCACGAGCGCGACTGGGTGCAGTGGGTGGCGACGCGGACCATCGCGCGGGTGCTGGCGCAGTGCCCGGCGCTGACGATGCTGAGCCTGCCGCGGGCCGAGCTGTGGTTGGATGCGCTGGAACACGCGACGCTGCGCGAGCTCGAGATCGGCTGGCTCGGGTCGACGCCGCTCGGCCCGAGTGATCGGCGCGACTGGGGCCCGGGACCGACGCCGCGCGGGTCGGGGATCGAGTTCCTGCGCGAGGCCCGGCTGCCTGCCCTCGAGCGGCTGGCGATCGACTTTCAGTACGACTGGTACGTCGGCTGGCAGTCGGCGGACTTCGAGGCGCTGTGCGCCGCGCGCGGGCTGCCGCGCCTGAGGCACGTGGAGCTGCGCTACTGCCTGCAGGGCGACGAACTGCTGCGCGGCTTGCCGGACGCGCCGTGGGCAGGCGGGCTCGAGCGACTGGAGCTGCCGGGGACGGAATTCGATGAGGCGACAGTCGCGGCGCTGGTGGCCGCGAAGCCGCGGCTGGGGCGGCTGAGTGAGCTGTGGTGCTTCCGCCCGTACCAGCTGGCGGACGAAGCGTGGCAGTCGCTGTGCGCGACGTACCAGGTGCACAAGCCGGCGTGAGCGCGGACGGGCGGACATGTCCTCATGGACATGTCGACCGAGCGCACGTCGTATGTCGATTCGAGAAAAATAAGGTGCTGGCCAGAGGTCCCGCGACGTCGGGCTTCGACGAGGGATATGCATAGGACCCGGGGGACATGAGGCCGTTCGCCGCGGACCTCTGGCCGGCACCGTGCGGGTATGGTGTCTCCCGCCCGTCGACCAATTTCTCGCGGACTCATTTTTTCGCCCGGGCCGGCACAGACGGGTTTAAACAAGAGATTATGTCCGAAGAGCCAGGTCGATGCCGACGGGTGCGCTGCGGCCGCTCCTGCGTTCCCCGAGCGCGCGGCGCGGTCACTCGGGCAGGCGCGACAGCCAGTCGGCGAGGCCGCGGCCGATCGCGTGCGGATGATCTTCTTGTACGAAGTGCAGGCCGTGACCGAGCTCGATGACCTCGAGCCGCGGCAGATGAGCGCGACACCAGCGGGCGACGGCCGCGGGGATCAGGACGCCGGGTTCGACGGTGAAGAGCAGCTTGGGCAGATCGGAGCGGCACAGGGCGTCGCGGTAGCGCTCGACGCGGGCGACCACGTCGGCGGGCTCGCCGGCGATCGGCAGCTCGCGCGGCCACGCGAGCACGGGCCGGCGCGCGGCCCGGTCGAGGAAGGGGGCACGGTAGTGCTGCAGCTCGGCGGGCGTGAGGCCACGGACCACGGAGGCCGGCAATGCCTGCTCGACGAACACGTTGTCGTCGAGCACGAGCCGCTCGCCGACGCCGGGGGTGCGGAAGGCCTGAAACATGGCCCGGCCAGCCGCGGGGAAGTCGTCCCAGCTCGGCATGGGCGTGACGATCGCTTCCATGAAGGCGAGGCCGCGCACGAGCTCGGGGTGACGCATGGCCCAGTCGAAGCCGAGGGCGGAGCCCCAGTCGTGGACGACGAGGGTGATCCGCCGCAGACCGAGCGCGGCGATGAAGCCGGCGAGGTAGCGAGCGTGATCGTCGAAGCGATAGGCGATGTCGGGCTTGTCGGAGTCGCCCATGCCGATCAAGTCGACGGCGATGCAGCGACCGAGGTGGCGCACGTGCGGGAGGACGTTGCGCCACAAATAGGAGGAGGTGGGGTTGCCGTGAATGAAGAGGATCGGGTCGCCCTCGCCCTCGTCGACGTAGGCCATCCTGGCGCCGAGGACATCGATGGAATGCTTGGTATAGGGGAATTCGGGGGAAATGGCGTGAGTGTTCATGAATGCTCCGGTGCGGGGTGATGCAGGGTGCCGAGGATCCGCCGCAGGTCGGCGACGAAGTCGCGGCGGCTGTGGACCTCGGGCTCGCGGCGATAAAAGGCGGTGACCCGCCGCGCCTCGGAGACCGAGGCGATGTGGCTGCGCAGCTGGACCAGGGTGTCGCCGTCGATGTGGCCGATGCGCGGGTCGACGCGGCCCAGCTCGGTGGCGCGCGCGAGCCGGCGGTGGCAGGCGCACGGGGCCCGCGAATCGACGACGCCGCAGGTGCGGGTCAGGAATTCGGTGAGGGCCGCGCGGGCGCGGCTGAGGCGCTTGCGATAGGTGGCAGGCTCGATGTCGAGGATCTCGCCGGCCTCGGCAGCGGACAGCTCGAGCAATTCGCCGAGGACGAAGGCGATCCGGTGATCGCCGTCGAGGCAGTGCAGCATGGCCCGACTGCAGGCGAGCTTGATCTGCTGGTAGAGGACGCCGTCCTGGACGCGCTCGACGGCGCCGTCGTCCCGGCCGTCGGCGAGCTGCTCGGCGAACGCGGGGAAGCTGTAGCGCGCAGCGGCGGCCCGCTGCTCGCGGAAGTCGAGGATTCGGCGCACGGCGATCCGGAAGGCCCAGGTGGTGAACTTCGACTCGCCGCGGAACTGGGCGAGGCGGGTGACGATGCGCACGAGCGACTCCTGAGTGGCATCCTCGGCGTCGTCGCGGTCGAGCAGCATGCGCCGGGCGATGGCGTGGATCGGGCCCTGGAGGCCGCGGACGATCGCCTCGACTGCGGCCGCGTCGCCGGCAGCAGCGAGGGTGACTGTCTCGGCGTCGATGTCGGGAGGTTGGCGCGTCATGGTCACGGCGGATTAGACCGCCGCGGCGACGTCGTCGTGACCGGAAAAAAAACACGGCGACCGATCGGTCCGCCGTAGCAGAAGGTCGAGGCCGCGCCCGGTCAGTGGCGCGAGATTCGCGGCGGTGCGCGGCCGAGGAGGAGGTCGGCGACTGCGTTCGAGATCGGGGCAGTGTCAGCCCACACGAGCTGCTCCAGCCAGGAGAACGAGCCGAGCGGGTTGACCTCGAGGAAGACGTGGCGCCCCTCGGGGGTCAAGATCAGATCGACGCCGCCGAATTCGAGGCCGAGGCGGTCGAGCAGCCGCAGCAGCTCGTCTTCGAGCTCCTGCGGCAACGCGTGCGGGCGCCAGGTGCCGAGGATCGGCCCCTGATCGCGGCGCCAGTCGACGCGCGCGCCGTCGGCGAGCTGCGAGTCGACGGCCGCGGTGAAGACCCGGCGGCCGACGATGGTCACGCGCAGCTCCAGCGCCTTGGGCACCCTCTCCTGAAAAATCATCGGACAGAGATGGAGGCCGTCGAGCGAGGCCAGCTCCTCCGGGGTGACGACGCTGGTGTAGACGCTCTCGAGCTCGCCCTCGCCGTCCTCGCGGACGAACTGCGGGACGACCATCTTGGTGACGAGGCCGCCCGGGCAGGACCGCGCGAAGGCTCGCACCTCCGCGGGGTCGTTGCTGATCAAGGTGGCGGGGATCGCAAGGCCGAGCTCCTGGGCCAGCTGCAGCTGGAACGGCTTGTTCTCGGCCCGGCGCACGATCTCTCGCGGGTCGAGCTGAAAGCAGCCCAGGCCGGCGAGCATCGCCGTCGTCGTCGCTTCCGCGGCCTGCACGGAGGTGCGGTGGAATTCGGGCTCCATGGCCGGCAGGGCGGACCCCTCGCGGAAGCCGCGAAGCCACACCGCGGAGATCGAGCCGAGATCGATCGGCTCGTCGCCCGCACGCAGGACCGCCCCGCGCGAGTCGCCGTACGCGAGCGAGAGGCTGGTCGCGCCAGGGAAGGTGTCGGTGTCGAAGCGGAGCCATCGCGCGCCGCGAGCAGCCAGCGCTGCGGTCACGCTCGGGATGTCGTCGCGATAGTCGCGGAACGCGACGATCAGGACCGTCATCGGCGACCTCGCGGGGGGTGATGATGGCGCGAGCTTCACGGTGCTTTGATTCGCGGGGTCAGGCGGCGATGGGCCATTTGCCTCCGCCCTCGCCGGCCCGGACCCCGGTCTTCACCCGCATCGGCCGCTCAAGGTATCGCGCGAAGAACGGGACCGAGGGTGGGGAAGGAGGAGCGGCCGTCGGCTGCTCGCGGGTGAGGTTTTGCTCGTGCTCCAATTCCTGTGGCTTCATATTCGGCTCCATCGTCGAACCATTTTCCCACGCACGAAAGACGCGTCAAGCTCGGCGCTGGCGATTCTTGCGGCCGCGCAATTTCGGGTCGCGGGCGCCGGGCTCCATCGCCCAGGGCACGCCGAGAACAGATCACGCGCCGAAGGGCCATTTGCCCCCGCGTCCCTCGCCGGCCTTGACGCCGGTCTTGAGCGGGAGGCAGCGCTGGAGATAACGGGCGAACAGCGGGGTGGCGGAGGCCCGGGCCGATGCGGGGGAATCATCGCGCGACGTCGGTTCGGCCGGCTGTGATTCGGGGGGCTCGGATGGCTTCATTTGCTGCATTGTCATCCTCATGGCATTGGTCATTGTTCGCGCCGGAGGTGAACGCGTCAAGCGCGATGCTGTCGGCGGGCCGCGAGCGCCGCGACGAGGGCGCAATGTCCGGAGAGCTCGCCGCGCGCTCACCCGACCGAAAGAGCGCGTATGGGCGATCGCTCGGGCGCTCGCGCAGTCCGCGGGCGCAGGGCCCTGCGGCGCGCGCCGTCGCCCGCGGCGACGTGATAGCGTGCGCGCCGGGGGAGCGGCGGACAATGCAGCGATGGGCTCTGGGTGGGTTGGTGTGTTGCGTGGGCGTGATGGGCTGCGGCGACGACGGGCGCGCCGACTCCGGGTCGGCGACGCCGAGCGCGGGCACGACGACGGCGCCGACGGGCGCGACGAGCGAGGGCCCGTCGACCACCGCGAGCACGACGCCGACGACGAGCACGAGCGAGGGCGAGTCCGAGAGCGCCGCGGCCTCGACCACGAGCACGACCGCGCCGACCTCCGGCGAACCGACTGCGACCACCGAGCCGGCCGGGTGCGGGGCGTGCAGCGAGCCCAACCAGCAGTGCGTCGACGACCTGTGCGTCACCCTGTGCCAGGGGCAAGAATTAGATCCCTGTCCGGAGGGACAGGTGTGCGACGTCATCTCCGGCACCTGCCACGCGCTCGCCGACGCCTGCACCCTGGCGGGCGCGAGCGAGGCGTGCGGCGACAAGCAGTGCGGGCCCGGCAGCGTGTGCGACGGCCAGGGGGCCTGCGTGCCGGTGGCGCCGTGCGCGGACGTGGCGTGTACCAGCGCGGGCGCGTGCTGGGGGGCGGCGTGCGCCTGCGACCGGCCGATCGAGTGCCAGGACCCGAGCCTGGAGCAGCTCAACGGGCCGTTCGCGGAGAAGATCATGGGCATCGACTTCGCCGACGACTGCACCGCGTGGATGGTGACGCTGCGCAGCGGCACCGACTACCTGCGGCGGCTGCGGCCCGACGGCGAGCTGACCGAATGGCCAGGTGTGTCGAACCTCGACATGGGCGAGGTCAAGGTGCTGCGGCGGCTGACGATCCCGCAGCTGCACGAGGTGCCGCCGGTGGCCTCCGGGCCGGTCGCGCCGCCGCAGCCGGTCGAGGGCCTGGGCGAGGTCGCGATCACGTACACGTGCATCGGCGGCTGCTTCGGCGACATCATCCAGGGGGTCGCGCGGCTGGTCGAGGACGACCCCGACGATCCGCTGCCGATCGTCATCCCGGCGACCGAGACCATGGGCGGCGGGCCGTTCATGGCGCCGGTGGCCGACGCCGGGCCGCAGGGGCTGACGTGGGGCGAGGACCGCGTGCTGTACGTCGGCAACAGCACCGCGAACGGCGAGTACAACACGGCCGACCTCGTGCAGGCGACGGTGGCGGTGGTCCACAACTTCCCGGCGCGCGTGACCGCGTCGGCGCCGGTGAGCCCGGCGCACCTGCTGGTCGCGGTCGAGGGCGGGGCGCTGTACCGCTACAACGTGATCACGAAGGAGTCGGAGCTCGTCACCGAGCTCGGGGCCCACGTCACGGGGCTCAGCCATGACTCGTTCTCGGGCCTCGTCTACGCGTCGATGTCCTCGCTCGAGGTCCTGGCGGTCGAGCCCTTCACCGGGGTGTTCGAGGTGTTCGCGACCATGCCCGACAAGGGCCGCGTGGCGGTCAGCCCGAGCGGCAAGCTCTACTACGTGCCCGCGAAGTACCTGCAGGCGCAGGAGGGCATGATCCAGAGCTGGGACCTGCCGGCGGCGATCTGACAGGCGGCCGCGCGGGCGCGGCGAGGTTGAGGTGTCTCACGGGACATGACCCTCCGGGCATGGCGGAAGGGCAATGCGGTGAGCGGACGAGCAGGCGCCGGCCGCTGACGCGACGGACGAGCGACCGCTCGCGCTGGACCATGCCGGTCGCGCGAGACGAGTCACGGAGCGACGCCGGCTGCGCGAGGCGGGCGGCCGCGAGAGGCTCGACCGCGCTGCGCGGCATTCGTGCGGCGATCCGGCCCGGCCTGTGCGGCGCGGCCGGGAGGCTCGCGGAGAGGCGGCCAAGGCCGCTTGCGGGGCTGAGGGACGGCGTCATGTCTCAGAGTCGACGTCGTGCGAGGACCTCATGGGCCACCACCTTCTCGTGTACGGAGTGTTCGGCTGGTGCGCGGAGATCCTGTGGACGGCGTTGTCGGCGCTGATCACCGGCGTGCGCGGCGATCTGGGCGACGACGTCGGCCTGCTGAAGCTGAGCCGTGAGCAGCGCCTGCGGCTGCTCGGTCACACGTACCTGTGGATGTTCCCGCTGTACGGCGTGGGCGGGCTGCTGTTCGAGCGGGTCCACGAGGCGATCCGCAGCTGGCCGTGGCTCGGGCGCGGGGCGCTGTGGACCGTGCTGATCTTCATCGTCGAGTACGTCGGCGGGGCGGCGCTGTGTCGATTGACCGGTCGCTGCCCGTGGGACTACAGCTATTCGCGGTATCACCTGCACGGGCTGATCCGGTTCGACTACGCGCCGGTGTGGTTCGCGTTCGGCCTGGCGCTCGAGCGCGTCCACGACGCGGTGGCGGCGATGTGAATGGCGTGACCGCGTCCGACCGGGCGCGCGCGAAGGCGTCACCACGGCAGAGCAAGGGCGCGCGCGGACGCCTGCTCGCTACAGTTGCCCGCGGCAGATCGCGCGGGGCCGCGAAACCGCAGATACTGCCGAAACCGAGGTAAGCCCCGCGAGCAGCGAGCAGCGTGCATTCTCCGGATAGCTCGCATTGCCCCACACCGACGTGTGCATGTGTTGCGCGCGTGTCACGGCCGAGCCCGCTGCGCGTTCGACGGGCGTCGCAGACGAGGGCGCAGCCGGGGCTGTTGTGATTATTCACCGCGTAAGGAAAAAGTCATGCAAACGGCGGAGATGGCGAAACACGTTCTATATGTCTCAAAGAACACATCGCACATTGCGATCCCGCGCGTGGTCGGCGGCGGCGGCGTGATGTACCCTCGCGGCCATGCAACTCTCATTTCTTGTGAAGACGCCGGTGATTCCTCTGTTCGTGGCGCTGCTCGCTCCGCTCGGCTGCGGTGACGACAAGGGCGGCGACACGGAGACCGGCGTAGCGACGGACACGACGCAGGGCACGCAGGGCACGCAGACGATGGGTCCGACGACGGAGACTGCGGGCACCGAAACCACGCCCGGGACCGAAACCACGCCCGGGACCGAAACCACGCCCGGGACCGACACCACGCCTGGCACCGACACCGAGAACGTGCCGACGACCGCGGGCCCGACGACGGAAGACCCGACGGCCGGCGGCAACGGCCAGTTCTGCCAGGAGGAGTGCGCCGGCGATGCGGACTGCACGCTGGGCGGCGTGGACATGGGCTACACCTGCCAGAACAGCCGCTGCGTCAACGACTCGCTCACGTGCTCGACCGACACGCAGTGCAACGCGACCTTCAGCGGGTGGGTCGTCGACTGCGCGGCCCAGGCGGACTGCATGATGGGCTACGCCTGCGTCGACATCGGCGAAGGCGTCGGCAAGTGCGCCGTCGTCCCCAGCGACTTCATCATGTGCGAGACGCTGACGTTCGAAGAGGTCATGGCCGACCCGATCGAGGGCGGGGCGCAGATCGCCGTCTGCGGCAAGACCGGGGTCAAGTGCGACAACGGGGCCTGCATCGACCCGTGCGAGGCCAACACCGATTGCCCGGCCCAGACCGGCCACCCGGTGTGCAACGCTGGCACCGGTCGCTGCGAGTGCGGCACCGACGACGACTGCGCGGCGTCCGGCGTGCCCGGCTACACCACCTGCAACAGCGGCGTCTGCGGCTGCGCCCAGGACTCGGACTGCGCCGGCACGATGTACTCCGACAAGTGCTACGAGGGCACCTGCGGCTGCTCGACCGTCGACGTGTGCCAGAATGCCCAGGCGTTCGACGGCACGATGAAGGTCTGCGAGGGCGTGTGAGCCCGGGGTCGCCGGTCGGCGCGGCGTGACGCCCCGCCGTCCGGCGGCGATGGCATCGGTGCACGGAGCGTGCACCGATGCCATCGTTCGCGTGAGTCTGTCGAGCCTGCTGCTCGGCGGGAGTCGTCGGAGAGCGGAGCGGCCGAAGCTTGGCGGGCCGGGCACTGCTTGACGACTCGCGTCGTGACGTCGCATCTTCGTGCGATGATGCGCGAATCCACGCGAGAGCGGCGACTCGTCGAGCTGTTGACGACGCTCTTCGAAGCTCGGGAGCTGATCCAGCTGCTGTCCTTGAGCTCGGAACTTCGCGTGCTGGTGCCGGACCTGCCGTCGCCGCCCGCGTCACGGCGGGATATCGCGTTCGCAGCGGTGCGGATGGCAGAGGAGCGCGGCCTGGTGGGAGAGCTGTTCGCCGAGTTGAAAACTCATCGCGCACGTCGTCAATCCGAGATCGCTGCGTTCGCCGAAGAATGGCCCGCGGTGGGGCAGATGGACGCCCGGCGCGACGCGACGATCCGGCACTATCGCGCGGTGATAGGAGCGGTGGCCGGCTCGATAAGGGTCATCGGGCTCCGGCATGGACACGCACAGCCAGAAGGGCGGCTGGAGCATGTGTTCGTGCCGCCGAAGCTGCGGCGCCGCTGGGGTACGCCGCCCTGGACAGTGGAGCGGCTGCTCGCGCACTTGCTGGCGCCGGTGCGAGGGACCGCCCGCGTCGTGATTCTCGGCGAGCCTGGCGGCGGAAAGACCACCCTGTCGCGGTTCTTGGCGCTGGTGTTCGCAGGTGGGGCGCGAGTCCCCGGGATCGACGTGCCTGCCGAGGTCGTCCCGCTTCATGTCGCCCTGCGCGACTATGTCGACGCCTGCAGCCAGCACCCGCAGATGTCGCTGTTGGGATACCTCGCGGAGCGCGCCAAGGGGCTCGGCGCGGCGGTGAGCGAGCGGGAGCTCGAGGAGCTGAGCGAACGGGGACGCACGGTGTTGCTCGTCGATGGTCTCGACGAGGCGGGCGGCGCGACTTCTCGCGAGAAGTACCGCGATCGCGTCGTTGCGTTCTGTGCGAAGTACCCGCGTGTTCCGGCGGTGATCACAAGCCGAATGGTCGGATACGACGAGGTACCACTGCCATCCGGCGACGGGGGGTTCCTTCGGTTGGCGATCGAAGGCCTGCGCGATGACGATCTGCCGGAGTTCATGTCCCGTGCATACGCGGCGCTGGTCCCGGAGGTGGAGGGCCGCAGCAGTCGTGGTGCCACAGATCTGTTGGTGAGCGTCGCGGCGGATCCAAGCGTCCGCGAGCTGGCCAGCAACCCGCTGCTCGCGGGGCTCATGGTGCTGATCCATCACAACGAGTCGCGGTTGCCTGCAGAGCGGGTCGCTCTGTACGAGTCATGCGTTCACACCCTGCTCCATACCTGGCCGGCGGCCCGAGGCAAGTCGTTCTCCGCGATCGACATCGATCACCAGCGTCGGATGCTCGAGCGGCTGGCTGTCGAGGTGCACATGGGGCGGTTGCGGGAAGGCGCGACGCCTCATCTGATCGACCAGGGGGCCCTGCTCGATGCGCTGGAAGGTTATCTGCGCCAGCTGGATCCCGAAGCCCGCGAAGTGCGGTCGAGAGTACGGGACTGGATCGAGTTCCTCGGCGAGGTCTCCGGGCTCGTCGTGGAGGCCGCGCCTGGTCGCCACGCGTTCGTCCATCGCGTCCTCCAAGAGTACTTGATGGCTTGTTGGCACGTGCGAGCGGACGTCGATCCGACGGAGACGCTGCTCGAGCGGTCGACCGACGCGCGCGAGCATGAGACATGCCTGCTCACGGTCGGTCTGCTCGCCGGGGATGAAAGGCGTTGTGCTCGGCTGTTCCAACGGGTCAAGGAACGGAGCGACACGCCGCGCGAGGTGTGGTCGTTCCTCCTGGCGTGTCTGCTGGAAGAGGCGAGCTTCGACTACGCTGCAGTCGAGGAGATCTTCGCGCAGGCCGTCGCGCCGATGTGCGCCGCAGAGGCGCCGCTTCGAGAGAAGGGCGCTGTGCTCGCGCGTCTTTGGCGGTTCAGCCGACGCCATGGTACGCATCTGCGACGGTGGTTTTCCCAGCGAGTCACAGGTGAGTCCGTCCATCTCGCCTCATGGGTCGCCTGGATGTGCGCCGCTGCCGGTGAGGTCGAGTCGACGCTTTGCGCGCTCGGTGCCCGAGCCGACAAAGGCAGCGCGGCGATCGAGCTGGCGGTGCGGATGTGGCCGCTCCCGACGAGTGAGAGGTGGCCGCTGTCGAAGGTATGGCTGGCGGAGATAGCGCGGTGGGCGTGGTCTCAGCTCGATGTATCGGCGGTGCTCGAGTTGTTTCGCGGACGACGGTGGCGCGCGAGCGAGGTGATCGGGGTGGGGGTCATGGCGCTGATGGCAGAGGGCGACTCGTGCGTGCGTGCGGGAGCGGCCTTGCAACTCGTGCTCGACGCTCTCCTGCTCGAAGACGCGGTGACCGCTCGTGGTGTACGATCGTCTCTATGGTTGCGAGTGATGCCGGGTGAAGTGCTCTTGCCGCTCGCCCGTGGGGGGCCGATGCGGGTCGCAACGCTCTACGGACTGGGTCCGAGACCGACCGAGGCGCAGCATCATCGGTTACCGGAGCCTTGCCTCGTGCACCGGCTGACGCACTTCGTCCCATGTCTTGGCCAGGGAGGGACGGTCGAGCTCGATCTCCTAGCCGATCATAGGATGGGCAGCGTTCACGGGTTCAGTTATCTCGCCGGCCCCAGCGCTTTGACGCCTGAAGATTTCTGGTCGAGTCCGTATGCTTTCGAGGGTGTTGAAGAGGAGCCGGACGAGTATGGCGACGTCGCGGTGTTCGACTATGGCAACTCATATCCGCTGAAAGAGTTCAACCTCAATGCGGCCTACCATCTCGGCCAGCAACTGAACATCTCTGTGCTCGAGGGGAGCGCCGAAGTCCCGCGGCCCGACGCATGTCGGGCGCTCGACGGCCACAATTTCGTGCTGGGCATGGCGTGTGCGCGCGAACAGTCCGAGGAGCCCGTCGAGGCGACCGTCCGGCTGCTGGCGATCCACGCAGGGCACGTGTTCGCGGCCGCGGAGGTGTTCGAGGGCAACGCCGACTTGCAGCGCCACGCGTCGGTCATCCGGCAGCAGCGCGAATGGGTGCTACAGAACTGGCTGGCGCTCGAGCGACAGGGCGGTGGGTCGAGCGAGCCGACCATGCTGGCGCTGTACTTCGCGCTCGGGTGGACGCAGTCGTTGTCGACGGGGACGTGGCCTGGGAGCGCGCGCTGGCGCGAGCTCCTGGGAGGAGCTCCGCCGGTGCACTGGTGGCCGCGGGTTCAGTGGCATTTGTGTTGGTTGTTGCACGTCCCCGAGGACACGAGCCACCGGAGAGCGTTCGCCAACGCGCTCGCAGAAGGGGAGAGCGACGCTTTGTACGGCGGTCTCGCTCGGGCCTTCCGAGCGGCGTTGGGCCTGCGGGATTCGTGAACCGCAGTGGTTTTACGCGCGGTAGAGCGGGAAGAACTGGAAGGCCCGCGGCCACTCGGCGCGCGGCTTGAAGGCGAGGGCCACCTCGGCGCCGTCGAGGGCGGACTCGGTGATGACGACGAAGTCGCCGGCGGCGCGGGCGGCCGCGAACTCGGCGTCGCCGACCTTGCACACGACCTTGCGGAACGGGCCGGCGAGCCACTGGGCGACCTCGGGCTCGTCGCGGAAGCGCAGGTAGGCAGCCAGGGAGGCGTGGGCGCAGGCGACCATGGCGAACCCGAGCGGGACGCTGGCGCGGATCAGGATGTACATCTTCACGGGTCGATCCTCCGCACGAGGTGTCCGAAGAGACAGGCGCGCTCAGGGGCGCGCGCGCAGGTCGTCGGGCGGATCGGCGAGGAGGAACATGCAGCCGTCCTCGGTCAGCTCCGGGGGCGCCGACAGGGGCATGGTCGCGTCGAAGCTGACGAGCTGGCCGCCGGCGTCGAGCTCGACGTGGACCTTCGCCGTCAGGCCGTCGAGGACGGCGGGGTCGGGGAGCTCGTCGGGCGGGATGATCGGGACCACGCCGAGGACGCCGCCGAGGACGTCGTCGCAGCCGACGTAGTAGTAGACCTCGCCACTGAAGAAGTGGCCGGCAGGGTTGATGTCGTAGCCGTCGACGTCGACGGTGAGGTCGAAGACCACCGAGTCGCCGGTCGGCTCGTAGCCGCCGAACTCGGGGTAGAGGCCGAACATCCACGAGCCCTGGCCGCCGCACTCGAGCGGCAGGGTGACGCCCTCGGCGAGCTCGGCGTGCTGGTAGTCGTAGAGCGCGAGGAAGGGCGCGGGAGCGTCGGCGTCGAAGCCCCAGCAGTAGCCGGCTTCACCGGTGGTGCTGCTGGTGGTGGTCGTGCCGGGGTCGCCGGTGGTCGGCGCGTCGGTGGTGGCGACGGTGGTGGTCGAGGCGGTCGAGGTGGTGTCCTCGCCGGTGCTCGTGCTCGTCGATTCGCGGGTGGTGCCGGTGGTCGCGTCGGTGGTCGCGCCCTCGTCGGGCGTGCACGCGGAGACAGCGAGCAGGAGCAGGACGTGCCGCGAGTTCGAGCGCATGAGGCATGATACGCGCTCACGGACCCGGGTGCTGGAGGATGACGCCGACGTGCGGCGGCATGCCGGCGAGGTTGCCCCCGACTGCGAAGCGCGGCCCCGCGGCGAAGCCGAACGCGGCGTGGAGCAGCAGGTTGGTCGGGCTCGGCTCGGCTTCGGGCTCGAGGTCGCCCGCGGTGACTCGCAAGATCTGCCCGTTCGAACCGGTGATGAAGCCGTCGCCGTCGCTGTCGATCCACACGCCCGAGAGGCCCGGTCGATCGAGCGTCGCGCCCGTCCACGCTTGACCGTCCCACCAGGCCAGGCGCGCGTTGGCGCGGCCGCCGACGGCGAGGCGCGCGTGGGTGGGGCCGCTGACGCTGATCAGGTCGGCGATCGAGCCGACGTCCTGCTGCGTCCAGGCGGCGCCGTCGTACTGCAGGACGACGCCGAGGTCGCCCACCGCGGTGACGTCGGTGACGCCGGTGCCGACGATTTTAAAAAGGGCGTGACAGTCGTCGGGGAGCGGCGGGAGTGACTCGGGAGTCCAGGCGTCGCCGTTCCAGCGCAGCAGCGAGGGGCCGCCGACGAAGCCGTCGCCGCCGACGCTCCAGATCGCGTCGGGGCCGGCGCCCCAGATGCCCCACAGCGGGACGTCGACGCCGGTGGCGATCGTGGTCCAGGTGTCGCCGTCGCGGCGGATGGCCACGCCCGCCTCGCCGACGGCCCACAGCGCGTCGCCCACGCCCGCGAGCCAGTGCAGGCGCGTCGTGCCCGGCGGCAGCGCGAGCTCGGTCCAGGCGGCGCCGTCCCAATGGAGCGCGAGGCCCTTCGAGGTCGGACCGACGCCCTGGCCGCCGACGGCGATCACGTCGTCCGCCTGCGGGCCCCACACGCTGAACAGCGCGCCCTGGTCGACGCCGAGCTCAAGCGCAATTTGCCAGCCCGCTGGCTCGCCGGTGGTGGGCTCGGTGGTGGTGGTGGGGCCGGGGTCGGTGGTGGTGTCGCCGGTGCCGGTCGTGGTGGCGCTGGTCGAGGTGGCGGAGGGGCAGGCGCCGAGCAGGAGCACGGCGACGCAGGCGCGCGGACGGGCGAGCATGCGGGCGACTGTAGCGCGGGCGCGAGTAGTCGGGCAGGGGATCGTCGCTGCGCGGACGCGACCTCGAGCGATCGTGGCACATGTCCCTACGGACATGCCCACAAAGACATTTTTAAAAAGAAAGAGCCGGGCGCGTCAATCGGCGCCGCGGCCGATCAGCAGCTGCAGCGGGGTGCGTCCGGTGGCGCGGGGCAGGCCGAGGACGCAGGCGAGGCCGAGCACGATGTCGACGACGGCGATCAGGGCGACGATCCGGCCGGCGGTGGCGGGGAAGTCGAGGCTGAAGGCGAGGAAGAAGAAGCTGATGCGGCTCCACCCGCTCCAGTAGGGGAACGTGCCGTAGCGGCGCAGATCGGTGGCGGACAGCCACAGCACGAGGGCGCTGAACAGGGCCAGCAGGGACGGCAGCCACAGCCAGAACGGCGACGGCGGGGGCACGATGCCGAGCAGCGGCAAGAACCCGGGGATCAAGAAGGCGGCGATCATGCTCGCGTTGAAGAGGGCGCAGATCCGTACGAGCTTCTCCATCGGTGAGCCTCCGCGAGCGTGCATGGGGCCACGATACCCTGGTCGCGCGCTGCGGGCCAAGGGGAGCGGCGACGCCGGGCCATGCGCGACATGTCCTCGGGGACATGTCGCTCGCGGGCCCCGCTCACGGGCGCAGACGGGGCGCGAGGCGCGACATGCCCTTGGGGACATGTCGCCCCGATGCCCCGTTCACGGGCGCAGGCGGGCCTCGGCGGACATGAGGCGGAGCAGCAGCTCGTCGCGGGTGGCGACGAGCGAGGCGCGGAGCTCGTCGCAGGCGCCGATCTTGGCGAAGTAGGGGGCGGTGAGGGCGTCGAAGGCGTCGCGCATCATCACCGGCGGATACTCGACGACGACGGTGCGCATGTCCTTGAGGGTGACATGGCCGAGGCCGGTGGTCTGCTTGGCGCGGGCGAACGCGAGGAGCCGGGGCTTGAGGCTGCGCAGGAGGCCGAACAGGTAGGCGCGGTCCTCGGGGCGCTTGGTGGCGACCTTGAAGATGTGCTGGTTGAGCCAGGCGGGGCCGCCGAAGTAGAGGAAGGTGTCGATCGAGGTGTCGGGGTTGCCGGACCAGGACAGCAGGAGGTCGCCGCGGTCGATGCGGCGGGCGTTGTCGCGGCCGACGCAGTAGCGGGTCTGGCGGGTGATGCCCTGCTTCAACTCGCCGATCTTGATGATCGGCAGGCCCTCGCCGGCGGGGCTGAAGTCGGTCATGCCGAACGCGCTGCCGTTCTGGAACTCGGCCAGCTCGGTCAGCGGGAGCAGGCGGTAGGCCAGCGGGAACCGGCGGTCGCCCTCGACGGTGAAGGCCGGGGCGAGGCGGCTGTAGAGCGCCTCGTCGACGGTCGGGTGGCGCAGGCCGTTCTCCTTGTCGGCGGTCGGCGCATGGTCGATGAACCATGTGCGAAAGAGCAGGTCGATGACCTGGACGAGGACGGCCCGCTGGTCGTCGCACAGGCTGATCCGGCGGTCGAGGGCCGAGAGGGCGCTGGCGATCGACCGCTGCTCGGCGAGCGGCGGGAGCAGCAGCGGGGTCTGGCGCAGGGTGCTGAGGTTGGTGTGCGGGACGCCGGCGGCGATGGTCCAGTTCTCGACGTAGCGCTGGACCTCGGGCGAGCGGCACCAGTAATAGACGTACTCGGGGTCGGCGCGCGCTGGGTCGCAGGTCAGCTTCATCTGGCTCTGCGACAGCAAGAAGCGCCGCCACGGCAGGTCGTCGGGGACGAGCCCGACCTGCGAGACGGTGCCGCGCTGGGTGAAGATGACGTCGCCCGGACAGGCCTGCGAGCGCCGCAGGGCGTCGGCCTTGCTCGGGAGCACGAACACCAGCTCGTCCGGGTAAAAGCGCCGCTCGCCGTGGCCGAGGTTGCAGCCGCGGATCACCGGCACGCCGTCGGGGTCGTCGACGTAGTCGGCCTGGGTGAGGTCGGAGCCGAACGGGCCGCCGGCGATCGCGTTGTCGCTGTCTGCCTTGATGGCGTCGAGGGTGCAGCGCACCCAGTGGGCCGGCGCGCTCACGGGACCTCGACCCGCGCGAGCGCGTCGGCGATCTCGCGGTCGAGCGCGGCGGCACGATCGATCTGGTCGAGCAGGTCGCGGCGCAGCGCGGCGAACTGCTCGGCGAAGTCCGGCGCGGCGTTGGCCGCCTCGGCCGGTCGCACGTGCCGCGTCGGCGCGAGGATGAACTCGTGCTCGGCGAGGGTCGGCAGGTCGACGGCGCAGCAGCGGCCGGGCACGTCGGCGTATGGCTTTTGCGACATGCCCTCAGGGGCAGGTGCTCCGCGCCAGGCGTGGTAGAGGCCGGCGATCTCGGCCAGCTCCTCGGGGCGCAGGGCGAGGTGGGTGCGGTCGAGCATCGCGCCCATGTCGCGGGCGTCGATCATGAGGATCTTGCCGCGGCGGTCGCGGCCGCTGGCCTTGTCGCGGGCGAGCAGCCACAGGCACACGGGGATGGCGGTGCTGTAGAACAGGCGGGCGGGCAGGGCGATGATGCCGTCGACCAGGTCGGCCTCGACGATCCGGCGCCGGATCTCGCCCTCGCGGCCGCCGACGGTCAGCGAGCCGTTGGCGAGCACGAGGCCGGCCAGGCCCTTCGGCGCAAGGTGGTAGAGGATGTGCTGCACCCACGCGAAGTTGGCGTTGGCGTCGGGCGGCAGGCCGAAGCAAAACCGCGGGTCTTCGGCCAGCGCGGTGGCCCCCCAGGCGCGCGCGTTGAACGGCGGGTTGGCGAGGATGTAGTCGGCGCGCAGGTCGGCATGCAGGTCGCGCATGAAGCTGTCCGAAGGTTCAGCTCCGAGGTCGCCCTCGATGCCGCGGATGGCCAGGTTCATGCGGGCGAGCCGCCAGGTGGTCGGGTTCGACTCTTGACCGACGATCTTGAGCTCGCCGCGGTGACCGCCGTGCTCCTCGAAGTAGCGCTCGCTCTGCACGAACATGCCGCCCGAGCCGCACGCGGGGTCGTAGATGGTGCCGCGCGTCGGCGCGAGCAGGGCGACCAGCAGGCCGACGACGCTCGGCGGGGTGTAGAACTGGCCGCCGTTGCGACCCTCGGCCGAGGCGAAGCAGGTGAGGAAGTATTCGTAGACGCGGCCGAGGACGTCGTGGGCTTTGCGGCCTTGGGACCCCAAATCGGGGATGTCGTCGAGCAAGTGCAGCAGCTCGCCGAGGCGCGCCGCTTCGAGGCCGGGGCGCTGGTAGATCTGCGGCAGGATCCCGCGCAGCGTCGGGTTCTGGGCCTCGATCGCGGCCATCGCCTGGTCGAGGTCGCGGCCGAGCAGCGGCGAGCGAGCCTTGCCGAGCAGCGTGTCCCAGCGCGCCGCCGCAGGCACCTTGAAGCCGCGCGTCGGCGGCGGCTTGGCGCCCGCGGCACGCAGCGGCGGACCGGCCTCGCCGACGAACTTGAGGAAGAGGAGGCCGAGCACGACGTGCTTGTATTCGGCCGCGTCCATGTTGCTGCGCAGGCGGTCGGCGGCCTGCCACAAGGTGGCTTCGAAGCCGAGCTCGCCGCGGGCCTGCGTCTTGGCGCCGCGTCGCTTCGGCGGCGCCCCCGGTGCGCCTGCAGCCGGAGGCGCGGGGGCCCCCGGAGCCGCAGGTGCGGGCGGGGGCGGGGGCGAGCGGCGCTCGATGAACAGCAGGCGATCGATGAGGTCGGCCGGATCGCCGTAAGCCTCGCGGAGACCGACGAATTCGCAGATCTCGCGCAGCTCGAGGACGCTGAGTCGCTCGAGGAAGCCGCGGAACTGGTCATAGCGAGCGGTGCAGAGCAGATCGATGAGTTGGCCCCGCTGGCGCTGCGCGGGCTCGGGGATCTGGAGGACGCGAGCGAGCTCGATCAGGCGCGGCGTCTCCAGGGCCGCGAGGATCATTTCGTGGCGTGAGAAGAACATGAAGCGGGTGCCGTCCGGGGAGGGAGCGCGCCGGCGCCGGGCGCGGGGGCGTGACGCAGTTCAGGGCCGCAGGCCGTGGGGGCCGTGGGGTTGTACGACATTTCGGCCCCGCTTGTGGCGCGGGCTGCATCCGGCGTCGCGCCGCGAGACCGGGCGCGGATTGACAGAGACATGGATCGCGAGCAGCATCCGAAGTGGAGGCGCCGCGCGCACGCGCGACAGGGCGAAGAGAGCGAATGGCGAGGAAATTATTTGTCGGTGGCCTGAGCTGGAACACGACCGACGAGGGGTTGAGAGCCGCATTCGGTCGCTTCGGCACGGTGGTCGAGGCGAAGGTGGTGACGGACCGCGAGACCGGACGCTCGCGTGGCTTCGGCTTCGTCGCGTTCCAAAACCCGGCCGACAGCGAGTCGGCGATGCAAGCAATGGACGGCGCAGCGCTCGACATGCGGCAGATCCGCGTCAGCATCGCCGAGGACAAGCCCCGCGGGCCGCGTCCCGATGGGCCGCCACGCTCGGCCGACGGCCCACGCCCAGGCGGACCCGGCCGCCCGTTCAACGACCGCGGCGCGCCCGACTCGCGCGCCCAGCCGCCACGCGAGGCGCCCGCAGGCGACCGCGGCTTCTCCCCCCGCCCCTCCGGCCCCCCCGCGGGCCAGGGGCGCCCGCCTCGCAACTTCGACTCGGGCCCGAGCTATGACCGCGGCGGCCCGCCCGCGCGAAACTTCGCGCCGGCGCCGCCACCCGCACCCGCCCCCGCGGAGGGCCGCGGTCGTCGCGACCGCGAGCGCGACCGCGGACGTGACCGCGAAGAGGACGAGGCCCGCGCGAAGAAACGCGTGGGCCGCGGCCGCCGGCGCCACGAAGAAGGCGACGGCGACCTCGACGTGGATTGATAGGCCCACGCGGGAAGCAGAGCACGGCGGCGGTCTGCAAGGCCGCCGTCGTCGCGAGGAGCGGTCGACGCGTCGCACGGCGGCCGCGGGCGCGACCAGGAAGGCGACGGCGCCAGGCCGCGAGGTAGCGGAGCACGGCGGCGGTCGGCAAGGCGGCCGTCGCAGCGAGGGGAGGCAGCTTTGTCGCGAGAGGTCGGCGGGATCCCAATTGAGGACGCGGAGGACGTCGGCGTGACCGGCGAAAGGGCCTCCTCGCGGAGGCGATCCCCCTCGCTGGGCGGACCTCCGTCAAGCGGGCGCCGGGCGGGTGCATGATCATGGCTTCGGAGCCGAGGTCGATGGGACAGTCGCGGAGCGACGATCCGCTGTCGTGCGAGGATGGCTCGAAGGACATGTCTTTTGTGACATGGCTTGAGAGGGGTCGGCCGAGTCCGTAGTGCGCGAGCCTGCGATGAGGTGGTCGCCGGCGGGAGACAGCGAGGGCGCGGGTGGTTGATGCGCAGCACTCCGAGCGAGGCTCGCTCGCGGTGGCTGTCGCGATGGAATGTGAAATTTGCGACGCTGGCCGAGGGCCGGCGATGCGCAGAGACCCGGACCGAGCTCCTGCTCATTCGCTTGGCCCAGGGATGCCGGGTTCTTCCGCACGCACCCGCCTCGCTCGCGGATACGCGACAAGGCGGGTGGGCCATGCGTCCGACCGGCGATGCAGGGCGAGCCGGCGAGTCGGAAGGCTCGAGAGACAGATGACGTCGGCGATGCGCTGGTCGGCGCAGAACACCGGCACGCTCGACATAAAGCTGGCCCGAGAGACAGGTGGATTCGACGATGCGCTGGTCGCTGCAGATCAGCGTGCTCGTCAGAAGGCTGACCCAAGAGACAGGCGACGCTCGGCGGTATGCTCGTGGGTGGTCTGGCTCGAGAGACAGCTGATGCCGGCGATGCGCTGGTCGAAGCCTCGAAGCGAGCCGCTCGCGGGGCTGGGCCGCGAGTCGTGAGCAGCAGCCGAAAGCAGCGAGAGCGGAGCTGTGAAGCTCCGCTCTCGAAGGGGTACGAGCCGGGGTGGGGCTCAGCGCTTGCTGAACTGGAAGCGGCGGCGGGCGCCGGCGCGGCCGTACTTCTTGCGCTCGACGGCGCGGGAGTCGCGGGTGAGGTAGCCGGAGCTCTTGAGGGCGCTGCGGGCCTCGGGATCGACCTGCAGAAGGGCGCGGGCGATGCCGAGACGGATCGCGCCGGCCTGGCCGGACAGACCGCCGCCGTTGGCGGTGGCCCACACGTCGTACTTCTCGCGGCTACCGGCGGCGACCAGGGGCTGCTCGATGAGCTTGAGGTTGGTCGGGCGGCAGAGGTAGCTGTCGGCCTCGCGGCGGTTGATCAGGATCTTGCCTTCGCCGGGGAACAGCCACACGCGGGCGACCGCGCTCTTGCGGCGGCCGGTGGCGTAGTACTTCATCGTGTCTTTGGCCATGAGACGAACCGTGGGTGCTGGAGTGTCAGAACGGGAGCTTGTAGGGCTTGGGCTGCTGCGCCTGATGATTGTGCTCGGGCCCCGCGAACACCTTGAGCTTGCTCACGGTGGCACGACCCAGCGGCGAGCGGGGAAGCATGCGGCGCACGGCGATGGTGATCAGCTCTTCCGGCTTCTTGCCGAGCAGGGTGCGCGCCGAGGCGGACTTCATGCCGCCCGGGAAGCCCGAGTTGAAGTAGTAAAACTTCTTGTCGAGCTTGTCGCCGGTGAGCTTGACCTTGTCGGCGTTGACGCAGATCACGAAGTCACCCACATCGAGATGCGGGGTGAACGTGGCCTTGTGCTTGCCGCGAAGGATGTTGGCGATCTGACTCGCAGCGCGACCGAGGGTGAGACCGGTGAGATCGATCAGCAGCCAGTCGCGGCGGATATCGGCGGGATTGGGGTAGTGCGTACCCATGGGCCGGGGATGGATACGCGAGCACTCCGGGGCTGTCAAGCGCGGGTCGCGGCGTGGGCGTCGCCTGCGAGGCTCCCAGCAGGGACGCGGCGCGAGGTTCGGGCTCAGACTCACATGCCGGGCGGCGGCGGCGGATGGGCGATCTCTACCGGGGCCCCCGGCGCGGGGAGGGCTGGGCCCACGCCGGTGACTCGGACATACTGGGGCTCGTGGTTTCCGGGCAGACACAACCCCCTCGGCCCCGCGGGCCCGAAGGACACGGCCCGGCGGGCCTGAAGGTAAGCTGAACGGCGTGACGGCGGCCCCATCCAGCTCCGGCGTGAAGATCCTGGTCGCCGACGATTCGCCGGGGGAGCGCGCGACGGCCCGCTCGGTGCTCACCGAGGCGGGTTTCGTGGTGGTCGAGGCGACCGACGGCCAGCAGGTCCTGGAGCTGTACAACCGGGAGCGCCCGGCGCTGGTCATGCTCGACGTGGTCATGCCCAAGATCGGCGGCCTCGAGGTGTGCCGGATCCTCAAGGCCAAGGCCAGCGGGTTCTTGCCGGTCCTCATGGTCAGCACCCGCAACTCGGTCAACGCCCGCGTCGAGGGCCTCCGCAGCGGCGCCGACGACTACCTCGGCAAGCCCTACAACCCCGAGGAGCTGCGCGCGCGCATCGACGTGCTGCTGCGGACGCGGGCGCAGTTCTCGCAAGGCGAGGGCGCCGAGGGCGACGGCCCGCGGGCGCGGCGGCTCGAGCTGGCGCCCGACGAGTTCCGCCGCCGCCTCCGCGAGGAGTTCGAGCGGGCCGAGCGCTACAGCGACCCGCTGGCCTGCCTGCGGATCGAGGTCGACGAGGGCGGCGAGGGTGCGCGGCCGGCGGTCGAGCTGACGCCGGCGTTGCACGCGATCATCGAGGGCAACGTCCGCAAGATCGACCTCGTGCACCGGACGGACGACCGCGGCTTCCTGCTGGTGCTGCCGAACACGCACTTCCCGGGGGCGCTGACGGTCGCCGAGCGGGTCGCGCGCGAGGCCCGGCGGCCGCTCCTCCACCCCTCGGCGGCCCGCGCCGCCGCGACCCACGGCTTCTCGGTCTCGATCGGGGTGTCGTTTTATCCCAACAAGGACACCCGCTCGCTGCAGGACCTGCTCGACCTGGTCGACGCGGCGCTCGAGCGGGCCCGGCGCGAGCAGGGCGGCAAGATCTGCCTGTTCCAGCACCAGGGTTACCTTTACTCGCCTGACGACTGATGTCGAAGCGTGTGCCGATCCCCGCGGTCCGCCGCGTCCTCCTCTATCCGCGCGACGGAGCGCGGGCGTTCGAGGCGACCGTCAACGCCACCCGCTGGCTGCGTGAGCACGCCGTCGGGGTCAAGGTGTGCGCGCTGACCGAGGGCGAGGGCGCCGAATCGCTGCGGCGCGAGGGCGCGGAGGTCGTGCCGCACTGCGACGGGCTGGCCGAGGACTGTGATTTGGTGGTGGCGCTCGGCGGCGACGGCACGCTGCTGCGCGCCAGCCGGTGGGCGGCCGAGGCCGGGGTGCCGGTGCTGGGGATCAACCTCGGCGACCTCGGCTTCCTCACCGCGTACCAGGCGGAGCAGGGGGAGATCGGGCTGGCCGCGGCGGTCCACGGCGAGCTGACGTGGGAGCCGCGGCTGCGCATGCAGGTCGAGCTGCAGCGCGGCGGCCGGGTGTTCCTGCGCGAGGCGGCCTGCAACGACGCGTACATCAAGCACGGCGAGTTCCCGCGGCTGCTGTCGCTGGCGACCGACGTCGGCGGGCAGTTCATGGCCACGTACAAGGCCGACGGCCTGATCGTGTGCACGCCGATGGGCTCGACGGCCTACAACCTGGCCGCCGGCGGCCCGATCGTGGCCCCCTCGGCGACGGCCTTCACGATCACGCCGATCTGTCCGCACAGCCTCACGCACCGGCCGGTGGTCGTCGACGCCGCGTCGCTGATCGAGATCACCTACGAGGGCCCGGTCGAGGGCGGCGCCTTCTTGACGATCGACGGTCAGACCAGCGTGTCGCTCGAGCTCGGCGACCGCATGGTCATCGACGCCGCGCCGGACCCGCTGCGCCTGTGCCCCCCGGAGTACAGCGTGTTCCGGGTGCTGGCCACCAAGCTGGGCTGGAGCGCCGGTATGGGCGGGCGGACGCGCTGACGCGCTGACGCGCGGCTGTGCGCATGCTATAGCGCCGTCGTGCTCAGTTATCTGCACATCCGCGGGCTCGCGCTGCTCGACGACGTCGCCCTCGAGCTGGGGCGCGGGATGAATGTCCTCACCGGCGAGACGGGCGCGGGCAAGTCGATCATCGTCGACGCCCTGGCGCTCCTGCGAGGGGCCCGCGGGCGGGCCGAGATCGTGCGCCAGGGGGCCGACGCGGCCCGGGCCAGCGCGCAGTTCGAGCTCGACGCCGGCTCGCTGCGGCGGCTGGCGCCGGCGCTCGACGAGCTGGGGATCGAGGAGGGCCGCGAGGCGCTGGTGCTCGAGCGAGTGGTCGGCCGCGCCGGCCGCGGGCGCTCGGTGGTCCAGTCCGTGCTCACCACCCAGGGGATGCTCGAGCGGGTCGGCGAGCAGCTGATCGACATCTGCAGTCAGCACGAGCACCACTCGCTGACGCACGTGGCCCGCCACATCGACCTGCTCGACGCCTACGCCGGCCTCGACGCCGAGACGACGGCCTACTCCGAGCAGTACCGCGAGTGGCAAGCGGCGGCCCAGGCGGCGGCGGACCTGCGGCGTCGCGCGGCCGAGGGTGCGGCGCGCGCCGACTTCCTGCGCTTCCAGATCGAGGAGATCGATCGCGTCAACCCGGAGCCGGGCGAGCTGGCGGCGCTGCGCCAGCGGACGCTGCTGCTGCGCGACGCCCACCGCTGGACCGCGTTCGCCCGCCAGGCCCACGACGTGCTGTACGAGTCCGACGACGCGATCGCCGGGCGCCTGGCGATCCTGCTCGACGAGGCCCGCCGCGGGGCCGACAGCTCGCGCCTTTTGGGGGAGATCCAGGAGCAGCTGATCGCGGCCCAGGTGGCGTGCGAGGAGGCGGCGGCGGCGGCGGCCCGGTTCGCCAACGAGATGTCCTTCGAGCCAGGTGACCTCGAGCAGGTCGAGGAGCGCCTGCACGACCTCGAGACGCTGAAGCGCAAGCACGGCGGGGACCTCGAGGCGCTGCCGTCCAAGCTGACCGCGATGCGCGAGGAGCTGTCGCAGCTCGAGCACGCCGATTCGCACCTCGAGGCGCTCGACGCCCGCGAGCAGGAGCTGCTGGGCAAGTGCCTGCAGCGCGCGAAGCAGCTGCACGCGCGCCGAGCAGCGGCCGCGGAGGGGCTGGCGCGCGCGGTCGAGGCCGAGCTGGCGGCGCTGCACATCCCGCGGGCGCGGCTGGAGGCCAGGGTGGAAGAGCTGGCGCCGGGGCAGCTGGGGCCGCGCGGGCTCGACCGCGTCGAGTTCATGTTCTCGGCCAACCCGGGCGAGCCGGTCGCGCCGCTCAATCGGGTCGCCTCGGGCGGCGAGCTGTCGCGCGTGCTGCTGGCGGTCAAGAGCGTGCTGTCGACCGGCGACAGCGTCACGACCTACGTGTTCGACGAGGTCGACGCGGGCGTCGGCGGCGCGGTGGCCGAGGCGATCGGCCGCCGCCTGTACGTGGCGTCGCGCCAGCGCCAGGTGCTCTGCATCACCCACCTGCCGCAGATCGCCGCGTTCGCCGACGCCCACTTCCGGGTCGAGAAGCACACCCAGGCGGGCCGCACGATCACCCGCGTGGTCAAGCTGTCCGACGAAGAGCGCGTCGAGGAGCTGGCCCGCATGCTCGGCGGCTCGCGCGTGACCACCAGCGCCCGCGAACACGCCCACGCCCTGATCGCCGAGGCTCGCGCGACGCCGACCCGCAAGAAAGAGCCGCGCACCGGCCGACGGGCGCAGGCCCAGTCCTGACGGGGCGGCTCGACTAAACAGACAGAGAAGTGAGAGGCGCCGCGCCCGCGGGCCCGCTCGAGCACGTCGGCGAGCATGCTCGCGCGTGTCCCTCGGGCCATATCGATCGTGACCGCGTGCGCTCGCGCGATCCCGGCGGGGCACTCGCCCGCCTGAACATGTCCCTCGGGCCATATCGATCCCGCGGAGCGCCCGCCCATCGGGCCGCGACCCGCGGCGTGGGCGAGATGCCGACCGGCCGCTGTCGGGAGGGCAAGCCGCGGGTCACGCGGCCGCGTCTGCGGCGGGACGACGCGGAGGTTTCGGCCCGCCGTTCGCGGCATGTCCTTTAGAACATGTCCTCGAGATAATGTCCTCGAGGTAATGCCCTCGAGGTCAGCTCGTCACAGCGAGATCTTGCGGCCGAGCGCCAGCTTGGGTTCGAAGGGGGTCGACAGGACCGCCTCGGCCAGGCACTTGCCGAGGGCGTCATGGACCGAGGGCACCGAGCGGGTGACCTTGCCGTCGAGGCCGACGGCGTAGTCGACGACGATCTTCGGCCCGTCGAGCGCGCCGTGGGCCTTGCGGCACTTCTGGGCCTTGCGCTCGACCTGCTTCAGCGGGTCGGCCGGCGGCGCCGCTTTGATGATTTTCTTCTTCTCGACGGCGGGCGCGGGCGTCACCTCGGGCTCGAGCGGCGGGAGGGCCTCGTTGGAGGTCGCGGCCTCGGGCTGCGGCGGCGGCTCGAGCTCGGGCTGCGGCTCGACGGGGGGCGGCGGAGCAGTCTTGGTCTGCGCGGGAGGTTCGGGGGACGCGGCCGGCGTGGCCGTCGGCGGCGCCGGCGGTGGTGCGACGATTTGCGGCTGGGACGGCGGCGCGTCGCCGCGGGTGAGCGCGAACGCCACTGCGGCCGCGGCGAGCAGGCCGGCGCCGGCGAGCGCCGGCAGCGTTCGTGAGCGGCGCGGCTGCGGGGACGCGGCCACCGTCGGAGGGCTGGTCTGCGCGCCCTGGCCGGGAGTGGCGGCGTCGAGCGCGAGCGCGGGCGCCGACGCGAGCGCGACCCGCTCCGCGCCGCTGCTGGCCGGCGCGGTCGGCACGGGCTGGCTCACGGACGTCTGCGCGTCGTACGGCGGGCGGGCGGCGGCGACCGGCGCGAGCGCAGGGGCCTCGCGCTGCAGCAGCTCCGCCAGCGCCTGGCCGATCTCCTGCATCGACTGGAAGCGGTCACCTGGCTTTTTGGCCATGGCCTTGAGGACAAGGGCGTCGAGCGCCGGCGAGATACCGGCGGCCGGGGCGACGCTCGAGGGGGCCGGGGGCGTGGTCTCGCAGTGCTGCATCGCCACCTGGATCGGCTCGCCGGTGAACGGCACGCGCCCGGTCAGCAGCTTGAACAGCACCACGCCGAACGAGTAGATGTCGCTGCGGCGGTCGAGGTTGGCGTTGCGGATCTGCTCCGGCGACATGTAGCTCGGCGTGCCGAGAGTGACGCCGGTCTCGGTCAGCTCGGAGCTGTCCTCGGCGCGGGCGATGCCGAAGTCGAGCAGCTTGCAGATCTCCTCGCCGTCGCGCCGGCGGGCCAGGAACACGTTGGAGACCTTGAGGTCGCGGTGGATGAGGCCGCTGTCGTGGACGCAGGCGACCGCCCGGGCGATCTGGATCGCCCACACGCAGGCGTCGTGGGGCGTGAACGGGTGCGCGGCGCGCCGGCGCAGACGGGCGTCGAGGTCCTCGCCCTGCAGCAGCTCCATGGCGAAGAACACCAGCCCGGACGGCTCCTCGCCGAACGAGTAGATGTCGACGATGTGGGGGTGGTCGAGCGAGGCGATCATCTGCGCCTCTCGCAGGAAGCGCTCGACGCTGGTGCGGTCCTCGGCCAGCTTCGCGTGCAAGATCTTCAGGGCGCAGCGGCGGCGCAGCCGGGTGTCCTCGCCGAGGTACACGTCGCCCATGCCGCCGCGGCCGAGCGGCTCGAGCACGCGATAGCGGTTCTCGAGCACCGTGCCGATCACCTGCGCGTCGCGGTCAGGCACCATTCCGGGCTCTCTACCACCAATGCGCGTACCGCATCAACGCGGGCGCCGAGGCGCATTAATGCGCGGCGCGATCTCGAGGCACGGTGCCGCGTCCGCTGCGCGCGGGCGGATGTGCTAGGTTTCGCGACATGCAACGCAGTCGCGTGCGAGGACGCAAGGGTCTGCTCCTCGCCTGGCCCCTGTGCGCGTCGCTCTCGCTCGGGCCGGCGGTCGTCGTCGCGGCCCCGGCTCCCGCCGACGACCTGGTGAAGTTCGACCTCGGCTTCCGCGAGGGGCAGGAGCAGTTCAATCGCGGCGAGTACCTGGCGGCCGCGCGCACGTGGAGCGCCGCGGTCGAGCGCCTGCGCGAGACGCCCGACCACAAGGACAACCGCGCAGCGGTCTACGGCTACATCGCCGAGGCGTACCGCAAGTCGGTGCAGAACGGCGCCGGCCTCGACATCGTGCGCGAGGGCCTGGCGGTGCTCGACGCCTACGCCGAGCAATTCACCGCGGCCTATCCGGGCGAGGCGCTGTCGGCCCCGGTGGTCGAGACGCGCGAGCGGTTCCGGGCCGCCAGCGACGCCGCGGTCGCGCCCACCGAGCCTTCGCCGGAGCCGGAGTCGGAGCGACCGTCGTCCGTCCCGAGCGACCCGATCGACGCGCCGGCGCCGACCCGGCCGTGGCGAGGTCTGACGATCGGCGGCGGGGTGTCGCTCGGCCTCGGCCTCGCCAGCCTCGGCATGTTCGTCGGCGGCTTCGTGCGCGCGCGCGAGGCGGAGCGCCAATACGACGATCCAGTCAACGCCTGTCCGCCCAGCGACCCGACCGGTGAATGTGCGCAGATCGACGGCCGCGGCCGCTCGTCGTCGGCGGTGGCGACTGTCGGCGTGATCCTGGCGCCGGCGCTGCTCGCCGCCGGCGCGGCGATGCTGGCGGTCGGCCTCAAGCGCCGCGCTGCCGATCGCTTCGCGGTGGCGCCGACGTTCGGCCCGCGCTCGGCGGGGCTCACGTGGATGCTGCGGTTCTGACGCGAACCGCAGGCGCTCGCGCGACCTCGTTCGCATGATTCGCAAAGCGGGCCTCGCAGGCTGCGCGCGTGAGTGCGTGGCGCTCGTGGCTCCACTGCGCAGCGCCGCGACCTGCGCGACGCACCTCGTCGCGGCCGGCGATGCGAGGGCGGGCTGTGTTATCGTCGCCTCGTGCCGCGCTCGCCCATGCTCCCGCTGGCCGCGCTCCTGCTGGGCCTGACGCCGGCTTCCCGCGCGGCCGCGGCCGACGAGCCGGTGCTGGTCGAGTTCCACTTCACGCCGGTCCCGGGCGCCCAGATCGCCGTCTGGCTCGAGGACGCCAACGGCGAGTACGTCCAGGACGTGATGGTGACCCAGGCGGTCGGCAAGTACGGCATCGGCAACCGGCCGGGGATCTGGAATTTTTTGTCGAGCTGGCGCGCGCCGTACGGGCCGCGCGTGTCGGTGCTGCCGGTGTGGGCCCACCGGCGCGGCAAGACGTACCCGAAGATCATCCTGCACGACGAGGACCCGGGCGACCTCGACTCGCTCGGCTTTCACGAGAACACCTCGTCGGACGAGCCCTACTTCTGTCGCCCGCTGTCGCCGTCCGAGCACGAGACCATCTCGGTCGACACGATGACCTGCCCGTCGCCCAAGGTGTTCAACTCCGACAAGGGGCAGTTCGACCCGGGCGGCGACATCAGCTGGTACCCGCCGCGCAACGACATCCTCATGTACGACCCGGCGGTCGACGCCGAGGAGATCCAGACCTACGCCGAGCTCAACGACCTCGACGCGGTCACCGCCGCGACGCCGCCCGGCGACCAGGCGACCTTCGTGACGGTGCTGGTGCGGCCCGAGGCGATGGCCGAGGCGCCGCTCACCGCATACCTCGAGATCGGCGTCGAGGCCGACGAGAACGCCGCCTACAGCTTCGACCGCGACAACGACCACTACGTCGATCCCGACCTCTCGGCCTACGGGGTCGAGTACCTCGGTCAGCCGTCGGTGGTCTACGCGGTGCCGTTCGACCCGTACACCAAGGGCTTCCGCGGCACCTCCGACTACGCCGGCTACGCCGACTGGGACGGCGCGACGGGCACGCTCCACCCGCCGGACGCGACCATCAGCGCCGCCGACGGCAGCGGCGCCGATCGCCTGCAGGTGATGACGAAGAACGGCGAGACGTTCCGCTGGGGCGTCTACTCGCACGGCGGCCCCGGCGAGGGCGGCACCACCAGCAGCGCCAGCGACAGCGACAGCGGCAGCGACAGCGACACGGGCGGCGCCACCGGGGCAGGCAGCACGACCGGGGACGATCCGGGCGACGGCTGGGGCTCGTGCGCGCAGGTCCAGGCGCTGGTGCCGGTCGAGGACCTCGTGCTGGTGGGCGAGTCGTTCGACCGCGTGCAGGTCAGCTTCCGCCTGCCGCCGCCCGCCGACCCGACGATCGCGCTCAAGGAGGTCCAGGTGTTCTCGATCGCCAGCAGCGCGAGCTTGACGGAGGACCTGCTCGGCGCGGCCCACCAGTCGAGCTTCGCCGCCGCCGAGCTGAACGTCACCGAGGGCCTGGTGACGGTCGAGGTCGGCGAGCTGTGGGCCGACTACACCTACCAGTTCGGGGTCCGCTACGAGGACGCGTGCACCAACCGCAGCCCGCTGGTGATGGCGCAGATCACCACGGAGGCGCAGAAGTTCCAGACCGTCGACACCTTCTGCTTCCTCGCCACCGCCGCCTGGGGCGCGCCGTGGGCGGCCCAGGTCGCGGCGCTGCGAGCGTTCCGCGACGATTATCTGAAGACCACGCCGACCGGCGTCGACCTGATCCGCTTTTATTATGCCCACAGCCCGCCGCTCGCGCGGGTGATCGCCCGCGAGCCGCTGCTGCGCGGGCTGGCCCGGGTGGTGCTCCAGCCGGTCGCCGACGCGGCGCTACTGGCCACTGCGGGAGGGTGAGCTTCGGGACATGTTCCTGGGGACAGGACGCAGGCCGACGGACGATGGCACGTTCGTACAAGCGACGCCCGGTGATCGGCGTCAGCGCGGCGACCAGCGAGAAGCAGGACAAGCGGCGAGACAGCCGGCAGCGCCGGCGTCGCCTGCGGACGGTGCTCTCGGGCTCCGTCGCCGCGAGCGAGGCGGAAGGGCCCGCGATCGCCGAGCCGCGGCGCTCGGGATCGGTGATGTTCGCCAAGGACGGCAAGCGCTGGCTCGCCGCCGGGACGTCGCCGCGCGTGCTCCGGCGATTGCGCAAATGATCGCCCGCTCGTGAAGGACGGCGGGTCGTATGAATCGCCGCTGCAATCACGGCAGCGTCATGGTCTCGATATTTCGCGCACCGCGGCCTCGGCCGGCCGCGAGCTCAGCGCTCGATGGGTGGGGCGCCGTCGCGCACCGCGTCGTCGAACACTTCTCCGAGCAGATCGGCCGCTTTCGGGTCGTCCCTGCGGACGGCGAGGATCAGGCGGGCGATCGGCTCGGCGATCTCCAGCACGTCGACGCGGCCGGTGGCGCGCTCGATGCGGAGCTCGAAGCGGCCGTCGGTCCGCTGCCAGAACGAGCGGGCGTGGGCCTGGATCGTCTCGCCGAGGTATTGCGCGACGCGGCGAGCCACCTCCTCGAGCGCGTCCGGCGGCGATGTCGGCGCCAGCGTCTCGGCGATGACCGGCGTCAGCTTGGCCAGCGACTCGCGGCTGAAGTCGAGCTTCTGCCGCCAGAACATCAGCCGCGGCGGCATGAAGTGGCGCTCCAGCCAGGATCCGGCCAGGTCGGCCTCGACGATGAATTTTTCGAGGATATCGTCGATCTCGTCGTCGTCCGTGTGCGGCATGCGGCTCATCCTGGCGCCGGAGCATGCCACGAAGCGTCGCAGTCGTGGCCCTCGGGAGGTTTGATCTCCATCGCTTTCTGGAACGCCGAGTTGATCGCGCTGAGCAGGTCGGGCGAGCCGAGCTCGAGCGGGCCGGCCGACAGCAACGACGTCATCACGTTGTTGAGCCGCTGGTTGCGCGTCGTGCCCGGTCGGACGCCCTGCTTGCCGACCAGGTGCGTCCAGTTCTGCGACCACCTCTGGTACGACCAGGGGGTCTTGCCCTCGGCGGCCTTCTTGGCGAGGTAGCGCTGCCATGACTGCGAGCGAGCGACGGAGCTGGTCGCGTTCCACGAGCCGACGCGGGGCAGCTTGCCGGCCGCGGCGCCGCCGAACATGCCGATGGTGAGCTCGATGCCGATCGCGGCGTACCCGGGGTCGATGCCGAGGGCGTTGCCGACGGCCGTGTTGATCCCCTTGTAGGTGCCGTAGTCCGCCTGGTACAGCCCGACCGCGCCCAGCGAGCCGAGCGCCGACGCCGGGAAGACGGCGATCGTCGTCGCGGTGATGACGAAGCCGAGGCGCGGCAGCAGGAAGTCGAGCAGCCCCTTCTCCGTGCCCTTGACGCGGTGTTTGGGGCCGCCGACGAACACGTTCGGCGAGCCGGCGCCGACGATCGCGTCGCACAGCAGCTGGTCGCCGACCCGCGTGACCGGCGCGCAGTGGACGAGGACCGTGCCGCTGCCCTCGACGACGATCGTCTCGCCGTGCGGGAACACGATCGGTATCCAGCACGGCTCGCACTTCTTGCCGACGGCGACCATGTGCAGGTTGTTGACGTGCACGTCCTCGTAGCCCTGCGACAGGGCGCCGGTCGTGATGTTGGAGCCGAAGGCGCGGGCGAGCAGCTCGCCGGCGATGCCGCCGCCGACCGCGCCCGCGGCGGCCAGGGCGATGAGGGCGGCGCCGCCGGTCGCCGCGGTGGCGACCGCGATCGCCACCACCGCGACGGCGCCGACCACCGCGCCGACGGCGAACCCGAGCAGCCCCGGGCTGTGCTCGATCGGATCGGTGACGCGTGCGACTGCGGCCCCGCTCATGTCACTTCCCCGCCGGCACGAATCGTGCGCCTTGCAGCACCGCCTCGAACGTCGCCTTGAACTCCGGCAGGCGGCGCTGCGCGGCCGAGGTGATCACGCACGCCACCTGCCCGGGGGAGTACATCACGCTGGTGTGGGTCTGGCGGTAGACGACGCCCTGGGCCGTCCACGTGAATTCGATCTCGAGCGCCGGCTGTCCGCCGAGCCTGGCGTCGCGCCGCTCGATCAGCGAAAACCCCGGCAACGTGCGCGCCAGCTCGATCATCAGGCCGTCGACGAAGCGCGTCAGCTTCGTCCGGGCGTCGATCGTCTCGACGCGCACGACGACGCTCGCGCCCTCCTCGCCCTCGTGGCCGTTCGTGAATGCGACGATCGCCTGCTTGCCCCAAGTCTTCGGAATCGGCAGGATCATGCCCTCGCCGGCCGACGTCTCCTCGAAGTCCTTCATCGTCTCGTCTGTCTTCATGTCGTCGCCATATCGCGCCGGGTCGCGCGCAGCGGCCACGATATCAGCCCGACGCGGCCGAGTCATGCGCCGCGGCGGGGCGCGATTGCGTGCCGAGCTCAGCGCGCGGGCGCGCGGGCCTGCGCGCAATCGTTCGTCCCGTGACTACTCATATTCGTGATCGACCGTTCACGTTCGCCCGCGCGCACGTTTGACCTCGCGTCCGCGGCGGGTGTAACCTCCGAATGCGGAGCGCTCCCGCTCGTCCTACGTATGACTGTCGACAATACAAGTCTCACCGTATTCGAGCTGAAGGTCGCGGGCACGCCGATGGGGGTGGTCCGATTCGCCGGGCGGGAGGCCATCTCGAGCCTGTTCGAGTTCCACGTCGAGGTCGCGGACCTGGACCTCGACCCCGAGACGCTGCTCGGGCAGCCGGCGCTGCTCGAGATCCGCGGCCTGGACGCGCCGCGGCTGGTCCACGGCATGGTGATCGAGGCCGAGTACGTCGGGCAGACGCGGAGCCACCAGCTCTACGAGCTCACCATCGCGCCGCAGGTCCACAAGCTGGCCCTGCGCGAGGGCTGCCGCGTGTTCCAGGACAAGACGACCGAGCAGATCGTGACCGACGTGCTGGTCGCGGCCGGCATCCCGCGCGACTTCTTCGCCTTCGATCTGTCCGCCCAATACGGGCCGCGGAACTACTGCGTGCAATACCGCGAGAGCGACCTCGCGTTCGTCAGCCGGCTGCTCGAAGAGGACGGGATCTTCTTCTACTTCAAGCACGAGGAGGAGCGGCACGTCCTGCTGATGGCCGACCGCCCGGAGGCGCACGTGCCGATCGAGGGCACGCCGACGCTCGACTGGAACCCGCCGATGGGCGCGATCCAGGACCGCGAGCACATCCTCGAGTTCCGGTTCGGCGGGCGCATGCGGCCCGGGAAGTTCTCGCTGCGCGACTACAACCTCCATCAGCCCGACCTCGGGCTCGAGGCGCAGGAGACGGGGCGGGCCAACGCCGACCTCGAGGTCTACGACTTCCCCGGCGAGTACCAGGAGCCGGGGCGCGGCGGCCCGCATCAGGGCCAATTCCTGGCCAAGACGCGGCTCGAGGAGCTGCAGTCGAACCGCAGGTTCGGCTCCGGCACGAGCGACTGCCCGCGGCTGTCCGCGGGGCGGACGCTGACCCTCGCGGGCCACCCGAAGCACGAGCTCAACGGCGAGTACCGCATCGTCCAGGTCGAGCACACCGGCACTCAGCCGCAGACCCTCGGCCAGGACGAGGCGGGCGTGAGCGAGTATCGCAACCGCTTCACGGTGACCGAGCTGCGGCTGCCGTTCCGCCCGGCGCGGCGGACCCCGCGGCCGGTGATGCGCGGCGTGCAGACCGCGACCGTCGTCGGCCCCGAGGGCGAGGAGGTGCACACCGACGCGGAGGGCCGCGTGCGCGTGCACTTCCACTGGGACCGCGAGGGCCTGCACAACGAGACGAGCACGACGTGGGTCCGCGTCAGCCAGGCGTGGGCCGGCAACGGCTGGGGCGCGATGTTCCTGCCGCGGATCGGCCACGAGGTGCTGGTCGACTTCATCGAGGGCGACCCCGACCGACCGATCGTGATCGGGCGCATCTACCACGGCGGCAACGACACGCCGTACCCGCTGCCGGCCGAGAAGACGAAGAGCACGATCAAGAGCGACAGCTCGCCCGGCGGCGGCGGCTTCAACGAGCTCCGCTTCGAGGACCGCAAGGGCTCCGAGGAGATCTTCCTGCACGCCCAGAAGGACTGGAACACGGAGATCCTCAACAACCTGACCGAGAACGTCGGCGTCGATTGCACGGAGACGATCGGCTCCAACCTCACCACGTCGGTCGGCTCCAACCGCACGACGACGATCGGCAACAACGACTCGTGCCTGGTCGGCGCGGTGCACTCGGTGACGATCGCCCAGGCGTCGACGCCCCCGCCGACCGTCCCGGCGACCGGCACGACGATGCAGGACACGTTCTACAAGGTCACCAGCGGGGCCGCGCGGATCGTCCTGAACGGGCCGGACGTGTTCATCATCGCCGAGGGCAGCGTCGCGGTGTCGGCGACCGCCAACATCACCCTGGCCGCGGGCGGCAACATCAGCGTCCTCGCCTCGGAGCAGCTTATCCTCAACGGTAAGCTGGTGAAGATCAACTGCTGAGCCGCGAGCGCCCGTGCCCGAAGCCTTCGCACCCGCCGTCGGCCAACGCTTCGCCGGCCGCTTCGAGCTCAGCGCGCTCCTCCGCGGCAGCGGCCCCGCGCGCGTGTTCACGGCCTCCGAAGGGTCCGCCAGGCCGCTCGTGCTGGTGCTGCTCGATCCGTCCGCGTGCACCCCGGGCGCGTGGGCCGAGCTGACACGGGTCGTCGCTGCGGCGACGGAGCGTGGGCTGCCCGGCGTCGTGCCGCTGCGCAACGTCCCCGCGGCGCCGCCCGATCCGCTGTTTTGCCTCGCCGATCCGCCGGTCGGCTGGAGCTTCGATCGCCTGCGCCAGGGCGGTCCGCCGGCGTGGCAGAAGCAGGCCGCGCCGCTGTGGGAGCGGGCGCTCCGCCTCGGCGAGCGGGCCGCGGCGATCCTCGGGGCCGCCCACGCGACGCTCGGGGTCCCGCATCGGGCCCTCGTCCCGCAGCGCCTCGTCCTCACCGAGGCTGACGAGCTGGTGATCCTCGACTTCGGCGTCGGCGAGCTCGAGCCGAGCGCCGGTCGGCCCGACGACTGCGGCTACCGTGCGCCCGAACAGGCCAAGGCTCGCGGCGATGTTCGCAGCGACGTCTTCTCGCTGGCGTCGGTGCTGTTCGAGCTGATCGCGGGCGAGCGCCCGTCGCCGCGGATGCCGACGCGGTTGCGGTCGCTGGTCCCGGGGGTGCCGCAAGCCGTCGACGATCTGTTCGCCGAGGCGCTGGCGGTCGAGCCCTGGCAGCGCTACGCGGACATGGGCGAGCTGCGGGAGGCGCTGCGCGACGCGCTCGGCCTCGGACCCGCGCCCGCGGTGTCTTTGTCGGCGCCCGTGGTTCGGGCGACGCCTGCGGCCGCCGAGGCTCCGACGAGCGAAGCGTCGGAGGCCGACCTCTCGCGCAGCGACCTGCCGGTGTTGCCCGGCTCGCCGAGCGCGCCTGCCCCCGTGATCGCGGGGCCGAGCCTCGGGCGCTCGAGCTTGGGGTCGCCAGTCGCAGCGCCGATGCCGTCGACACCGTCGCCAGGCCCGTCGATCGTGTCGGCTCCGCCGGGCGGGGTCGCAGCGCCCACGCCGGCGCGATCGATCGTGTCGACGCCGCCGGGCGGAGCGACGACGATGGAGCTGCCGTCGCGATCGATCGTGTCGACGCCGCCGAACGGAGCGACGACGATGGAGCTGCCGTCGCGGTCGATCGTGCCGACGTCGCCCGGCCCGGAGTCGACGATGGAGCTGCCCGCGCGATCGATCGTGTCGACGTCGCCGGGCCCGGAGTCGACGATGGAGCTGCCCGTGCGATCGATCGTGTCGACGCCGCCGGGCGGAGCGACGACGATGGAGCTGCCGTCGCCGGCGCGGACGATCGCGTCGGCCTCGCCGGAGGGAATCACACCGGGGCCGGCGTCGTCGGGCCCGGCGCGCTCCAGCGCATCTCCGACGCCGCCACGTGGGCCCGTCCTGCCGTCCCTGGAGCTGCCGGAGTCACCGAGCCCGGCGCGCCCCAGCGCGTCCCCGACGCCGCGCGGGCCCCTGTTGCCGCCGCTGGAGCTGTCGGGGTCGCCGAGCCCTGCGCGCTCGAACGCGACCACGCCGCGGCGCGGGTCGCTGTTGCCGCCGCTGGAACCGCTGGCCGTCACGCCGCCGCAGTCACGACCGGCTGCGAGCGTCGACTCGTCAGCGAGCGCCTCCGCGAGCAACAGGACGGAGATCGATTGGTCGCGGCCGCGCCCGGGGACGACGCCGTCGGACAGCGCTGGCTCGCTGAGGTACTCGAAGCTGGTGCAGCCGGACGCCGACAGGATCGACGTCCCCGAGGCCGAGTCGGACCCGGACCGCCCGCCGGCGGCGAGGACGGAGATGCTGCCGGAGTCGTTCGCGCAGGCGGCCGCGCAGGGGGCGAAGACGGAGGTCTGGCCGCAATCGTTCGCGCAGGCGGCGAAGACGGAGCTCGTCCCGCAATCGTTCGTGCAGGCGGCGAGGACGGAGCTCGTCCCGCAGCCGATGGCGCGCCTGCGATCCACGGGCGACGCACCGGCAGCGCGGACGGAGATCTTCGTGGCCAATCGGCCCGAGCGCACGGAGATCTTGATCGCCGACGGCGCGATACCGGCGGCTCGCTCCGATCGCACCGAGCTGCAGCCGCCCGGGCCGTCCGTCGTCGAACCGCCGCAACTGGGGCGCGCAGTCGCGGACCCGGGCGTGGCGGTGCCCCGCCCCGCGCAGCCGAGGTCGACGCCGAACTCCGCGCGTCAGCCGGCGGCTCGCGCCCCCGCGCCGGCGAAGGCGTCCGGCCCGCCGATCAAGCTGCTGCTCATCACCGTCAACGCGGTGCTGCTGGTGGTGATAGTGCTGGTCCTGGCGCTGCGCTGACGCCGGGGCAGGCCACGGTCGTGAATCGGCGGCGGGCCTTCGGAAGAACATTTATGATCATAGGTTCTTTCGGGCATGTACATAACAATTGAATGTCCTTAAAGGACATGTCTCTCAAGTCATATGCGTCGACTGCGGAACGACAGCACCTCGTACTGGGCGACCACGGCCTGTTGCTCGTGGACGACTGCGAGCAGGCGCTGCACGCGGGCGTCGACGTCGGCGAGGGCGGCGGCGCGAGACGTCAGCGCGGACTGGCTGGCCTCGGAGGTCGTGGGCATCGATGCCGAACCAGACGGCCCGCAAGGGTCTCGAAGGCGTGAGCGGCCGCGGAGGGCGAGAGGGTCAGGGCGGATGCGGGCAGCGTCATCGGGGAGTTCCAACTCGCCAGGGGCACGCCGACGGTGCCGGCGATCCACTCGTCTGGAGGCACGGCCATTCACGCGCGAGGAGGAGCCCGTCGCCGGCCCGGGCCGACGCGGCGACGCGGGACCGCGGCGAGTACGGTGAGCGCCGAGCCGCGCCGCGCGTGGCTCCGCCGATGCTTCCCCGCTCGGTCTTCGTGGCGCCTCATCCTCGAAACCCCGACGCTGCGCTCTGTCGAGCCATCTGAATGGCGCAATTGCAGCGCGTTCGTTTTGCTTGACTCGGATGCCCTGGAACTATAGATTCAGTCCCAAGCAGTTGTGACGACTCGGCGTTGCCGGGGGCGAGGTGTTTCAGCGCCGATGGTGCCCGAAACGCCTTTGCTGCGTCGATTGCTCGGACTGTGAATAAGAATAGCTTTGAAAAGGACTTGGATGATGCACCAGCAAAAATGGATTGTTCTTGCGATTTCGCTTTTCCCGAGCGCGTGCGACGACGTCGCCGCGGTCGAGCACGGCGCCACGGAGCCGGAGGTCGATCGGCCGGAACAGCCGCTCGCCGACGCGTCGCAGGAGGCGGGCGGCTTCGACGCCTATGCTCGGCGGTACGTGACCCGCGAGCCCGACGGGACCTGGGTCGTCGAGGGAGACATCGCGTTCGACGACGAGGAGGAGGTCCGGCGTTATTACGAGCAGCGATACGCCGTCGCCGACGAGCCGGGGTGCGAAGACGGCGAAGTGTGTCCACGCAGTACGGTCGGGCAGACCTCCACCGGCCGGGACCGGGTCTGGAACGCGCACGAGAAGCTCAGCCTCGCCTATTGCATCGGGGACATGGGCAACCAGACCAACCGAGATCGGGTCGAGGCCGCCCTGAACGAGGCCACGCGGGCGTGGGAGCTGACCGCGGACATCAACTTCATCTACGTCAGCGATCAGGACGGCATCGGCTGCGCCACCGGCGGCGTCTCCGACATCCGCTTCACCGTGTCTCGCGTCGGCACCTGTCCTGCGCTCCGGCTGGCCTTCGCAGACCTTCCGGGTACTGCTTCGGCGGCGCTCAACTACTGTGATCTCGGCCTGGGGCAGAGCGACGCCGGGCTGCTCAAAACCACCAAGCACGAGCTCGGGCACATTCTGGGTCTCCACCACGAGCACCTGCGCTTCGGTCAAGAAGCAGGGTCCAATTGTGCCGAGGACAACGGCATTCCGGTCCGCGGCGTGACCTTCGCGGATTCGGACTCCATCATGGGGTACGATTTCTGCGGCGGCATGAACAGCGGCAACGACGATCTCTCGCGGCTCGATTACGCCGGCATGTGGTACCTCTACAGCATGCCCAAGGGCCACGGCAAGCTCTTCGGCCAGCTCTACAATCAATACAACAATTTCCGCGGCTACGAGAGCGACGACGTGCTCTGGTACACGCCCGCCGACTATAGATTGTCCCTGTGGAGCACCAGCGAGAGCCCCGGCACCAGCAGCACGCCGATCGCGTTCACCAAGCCGGCGACCGGCACGACGTCGGTCGCCACCTCTGCGAGCTCGTGGTCGCGTCCTCTGCCGGTGCAGTGGTACAATAACGGCGACGCCAACCTGGCCCGCGAAGTGGTGATGTTCGCGCCCGGGAGCTTGACCGACGAGCTCATCGCCAACGACAACGACGGCACCTTCACCACCTCGGCCGCGACCATCAACGGGTGGAGCATCCCGCTGCTCGGCAATTTTCACCAGGGCACCTATACCGAGGTGCTCTGGTGGTCGCCGGGTAGCGGTAGCCTGCTCTGGCGCGCTAACGGCTCGATGGGCATCACGCAGACCACCGCCACGACCGATTACAACGGCGGGGCGTTCTCCGCCCTCGATTTCCATTCGAAGGCGCTCGTCGGCAACTTCGGGTTCCAGGGCGGCGGTGGCGCGGAGATCCTCTCGTTCGACACCGTCGGCGCCGGGTGGGTCACGCGCGGCACGGGTACGCACGGGTTCGAGACGAAATACGTGGACCTGTCGCCGCCGGTCGGCGCCGAGGCGTACCGCCACATCCCGCTGCTCGGCGACTTCGACGGCGACGGCTACGGCGACATCTTCTGGTACGGCCCCGGCAGCCTGACCGACCGGCTCAACCTGCTCGACGGCAGCCTTTGGGACGATCTCGAGAGCGGCGCGACGATCCTCAACCACCCGGTCAGCGGGTACTACAAGCCGTTCGTCGGCGACTTCAACGGGGACGGTCGAGCCGACATCTTCTGGTACCAGCCGGGCAGCGGCGGCGACTCGATCTGGCTGTTCAACTCGTCGGGCGGGTACACGTCGGTGGCGAGGACGGTCAACGGCGACTACTCCCCGATCCCCGGCGACTTCAACTACGACGGCTGCGACGACGTGTTGTGGTTCAACGCGGTGACGAACGGCGTGACGGTCTGGCGCTCGAACTGCGACGGCGGCTTCACCGAGCAGAGCCATCACAGCGCCCCGGACGACTCGTACCCGGTCGGCTACGGCATCGGCTACTGACGCCCGACGCCGCGGCTCGGCGCCCGATGGACATGTCCTTCAGGACATGTCCTTCAGCGGCGGAACGGCAGCGCCTTGTACTGGGCGACCACGGCCTGCTGCTCGTGGACGACTGCGAGCAGGCGCTGCCAGCGGACGTTGGCGTCGGCGAGGGCGGCCACGCGGTTCGACAGGGCGGCGTGGCTGGCCTCGACCGCCTCGAGCTGCATGGAAGTGCGAGCGCCGGCCAGCCAGGCCACCGCGGGGGCCATCATCAGCATGAAGCTCATCCACAGCGACAGGCGGAAGTAGCCGCCGACCCCGGGGACCGCGGCGGCGCAGATGAGGGCGAACACCAGCGCGCTGACGCCGAGCAGCAGGGCCACGGGGCCGGCGATCTGGACCAGGCGGAGGACGGTGGGCGGCGGGGGCGGGCTGTCGCGGCGGGCCGCCACCAGGCGCACCGAGACCTGGCGGGAAGGACATGTCTCCAGGGGCACCTGCTCGGCGTAGCACTGGGCGCTGACCACCGCGGAGAACTCCCCGCGCGACACCGACAGGCGCACCCCCTCGACCAGGCCGTTCAGCTCGGTGGCCTCGGTGCGGAAGCCCTCCGACGGCGGGAAATGGGTCTGGCACGCGTCTTCGACGGTGTCGGCGACGCTGCGCACGAGCTCGCCCGCCTGACGCACTGTCCATGCCGGGCGCCGCACCGCCCACTGGTAGTTCAGGTCGCTCGTCCCCATGACAGATCTTTGTACTCGCAGGCGAACGCCCCGTCCACCGCGGGCGCCGCGGACGCGAATGCAGCGGCGAACGGGACCGCGCGAGCAGGCGCGCCGGCGAACCGCGGCGACCCCGAACGTCCGCGATCAGGGCTGCAGGCCCAGCAGCGGGAACACCGCGGTGGGGCGCGATTTGCCCTTGAGGTGCACCGTCACCGGCGCGCCGACGCTGGCCGCGTCGCCGAGCAAGATCCGCGTGGCCTCGGAGATCAGGACGTCGGAGCCGACTTCCTTACACGCCGATTCGATGCGCGTCGCCGTGTTCACCGAGTCGCCGATGAGCGTGTAGTCGAGCCGCTGCGGCGCGCCGATGTTGCCGGCGATCGCCTCGCCGGTGTGGACGCCGACGCCGATCCGCAGCGGCTGGGTGCCCTCGGCCGCGAGCGCGTCGTTGAGCCGCGCGAGCCGGCGCTGCATGCCCAGGGCCGCGCGGGCCGCCGCGCGCGCGGACAGCTCGGGGGCGAGCCGGACCGGGGCGCCGAACACGACGAGGATCGCGTCGCCGATGAATTTGTCGATGAGGCCGCCGTGCTCCATGCACTCCTCGACCATCTCGGTGAAGTAGCGGTTCAAGATCCGCACCACCTGCTTCGGCGGCATGTGCTCGACCAGCGGGGTGAAGCCGCGGATGTCGGCCATCAGGATCGTCGCGGTGACGAGCTCGCCGCCGAGCTCGAGGCCGCCCTGGAGCACCACGTCGCGGACCTGGCGGGTGACGTAGCGGGTGAAGGCGTCCTTGATGAAGTCGCGCTCCTCGAGGCCGCCGAGCATGCCGTTGACCGCGGCGCTGAGCTGGCCGACCTCGTCGCCGCCGATCGGCAGGGCCCGCCGCGACAGCTGGTCCGGCGTCAGCGTGCCGACCAGGTCGGTCAGCTCGCGCAGCGGGTCGGTGGTGTGGCGCGTGACCAGCAGGCAGCCCGAGAGGCTGACGAGCAGGCCGATCGCGGTGACGACCAGGATGTGCAGCGCCAGCGCCGTCGGCTCGTGGGCGGCAACCGCCGCGCTCGCGCCGCGATAGGCCAGGGTGCCCGAGATCACCGCGCCCGCCAGCTGCACGCCGACGATCACGATCGCCATCTTCGCCCCGAGGCCGAGGCGGACGATCCCGGGGCCGGTCACCGGCAGCATCGGGCTGCGCGCGATCAATGCCCGGCGCAGTGGGCGGGTCGCGGCGTCGGTGTACAGCCAGGCGAAGATCGCGTCGAGCACCGCGGCGAGCAGCCCGCCGACGGCGATGTGGAGGCCGAGCCACCGGTCGCCGGTGATGGCGATCATGATCGCGGCCGCGCTCAGGCCGACGGCGACCGCGGACAGGCCGATGAAGATCGACAGGCGGGCCGGCCACGACAGCGCCTGGCGCCAGGCGTCGAGGTCGACGCTGTCGCTCGGGCGGCGCAGCCACGGCTCCAGGCGATCGACGAAGCGGCGGTGGCGGAGGTAGACGACTGCGATCGAGGTGACGACGAGGACGGCGAGGATGGCGAGGAATGGCGGCAGCGCGTCCGGCGGGAAGTCGGCGGCGAGGGTGATGTAATAGGCGCCGACGGCCGCGGCGGTCGAGCCGATGGCGATGGCGCCCGCGAACACGCGCAGCAGCTGGCCCGGCGGCGGCAGCGGCAGGTCGGGCCTGGCGACGGGGATCGGACGGGTGAGCAGGCGCAGGCGAGGGGAGGTGCCTGCGGGGTCGTGGGGGGGCTCGTTCACGCGGGCCTGAGCAGGGCGTCGTGGAATTCGCGGGCGAGGCGGAGCGGGTCGCCGGCGTCCTCGAAGATGTCGGAGGGCGTGACGACGGTGTCGGCGCCCATGCGCAGGGCCTCGCGGCCGCTCGCGGGGTCGAACTCGTCGGAGATGACGAGGTGGAGCCCGGGCACCTGCTTGATCGCGGCGATCAGGCTCGGGTCGATCGCCAGCGCCGGGTCCTCGTAGTCGAGCGCGAGGTAGCGGTAGCCGACCATCCGCGCGTAGCTGGCGTAGCCGAGGATGATCTTCGGCGACGGGACCAGGAAGGCGTCGAAGTACCAGCGCGCGGTGCTGTTGCCCATGATGAAATAGGCCAGCGGGATGAAGTTGAGGCCGCGACGCGCGACCTGCATCGCGGTGGCCACCGAGCCGGACCCGAACGGGCGCGCGTAGTGCGAGTTGGAGTTCATCACGTCCGGCAGCAGCACGACGTCCGCCGGCGCCAGCGAGTCGGGGCCCGCCGGGTAGAGCACGACCTGCAGCCGGGTGTGCTCCTTGAGCTTCAGCGTCAGCCCCGGCAGGTCGGCCGCGCCGGTGCCCCCCAGCAGGACCTGGCGATAGCCGATCCGCTCGAGCTCCTGATAAAAGGCGACGTCCGAGAAAGTGTCGGGGTCGAGCAGCGGGATGTAGCGCTCGAACACGAAATTGCGGTCCTGCTCCACGTCTGGGCCTCCGGTCTTCCGGCCCGCTGGGCCTTGCGGGCCCCAGGGTAACGCATCCGCGGTCGGCGCGGATGTGCGAAAACGAGCGGCCTCGAGGTGGGGGCGTGGGTTCCCTCGCGCCCCGCGCCCGCCGATCGTGACAGTGGGTCGGCAGCGGCGGACAGTAATATCGAGACCGTCGCGTTTGTGGAGAGTGCGCGCGGTGCCAACAATCCTCGCGCGAAAAAGTCGCGCGCGTCGATGCGCCGGGGGTCGCACGGTCCCGCGCGGCGTCACCGCGAGCGCATCAAGGCTTCGAAGCTGGGGAACAGGGTGATCCCAATCTCGTGGTCCCAGTTGCACACGCCCCAGGGGCCCTTGCCGGGGTGCAAGAAGATGTACTCGTTGCCGTCGCCCTCGCCGATGAGCAACGTCTCGCGTCCGAGGTCGACCCCCTGCAGCTCCGAGGCGTGGTGCTGCATGACCCAGTCCACGTTGGCCTCCGAAGCGTGCGACCGCTGGACCTCTTCGACCGGCAGGAGGCAGGCGAGGCCGTTCGGGAACATCAAGCAGCAGTACCAGCCGTTGGATGCCGCGAGGAACGCCCGGTAGTCTGCCGGCAGCGCGAGCCCCAGGCGCTCCTCCGCCGCGCGGAGGGCCTCCTCGGACGCCCCCGGGCGGCCGAGCCAGTGGTCCGCGATCACGCGCTCGTACACCTCCTGTTCCAGACAGAAGTCCGCCTCGTCTTGAGCCTCGTCGAGCAGGTCGTCGCTCAGTTTCTTCAAGAGCTTCTTCCAGTTCGTCGGCTTGGGCATGGGGCCCCATACCACGGGCGAGCCCGCGTGCTCAACGCTCGCCCGGCTCCGTCGCCGAGCCTGGCAGCCACTCGGCGGCCTCTGCCGCTGGCGGGCCTCGCCGGGAAACTATCGTGCATGTCTTTCAAAACATGTCCCGATCGCCATGTCTCAGTCGCACGTCATGCAGGGGCGCCAGACCTGCAGGCCGCCTTCGACCAGCACGACCGGCCCGGGGTCGCCGAACATGGAGGCCTCGGTGAACGAGTGGACGCGCAGCTCGAGCGGGTAGGGCAGGCTCAGCGGATCGTCGGCGCGGTCGTACCAGTGCCACACGCCGCTGTCGGTCAGCATGCTGAGGGACAGCTGGAGCCGACCGTCGCGCGGGTAGAACGGGCCGATCTCGAGCTGCAGCAGCGGCTCCGGCAGGCCGGTGTCGATCTCCCGCCAGCGCTCGCCGTCGTCGTCGCTGGCCCACACCACGCCGTCGACCCCGGCGATCACCGCGGTGTCACGTTGCCTGGGGTAGACGAGGAACTCGACTGCCACGAGGTCGACGGAGGTGCCGAGCGCGATCGGGGCCCAGGTGTCGGCGCGGTCGAGGCTGCGCAGCACGGTGCCGCCGTCGCCGGCGGCGAAGCCGAGGTCGCCGGCGAGCGCCACGGCCCGCAGGGTCCGGTCGGTGCCGGTCTCGCGCGGGGTCCAGAGGTCGAGGTTGGTGCGGGCGACGAGCAGCGCGCCGGCGTCGCCGACGGCCGCCGCGGTGGTGAAGGGGCAATCGATGTCGACGGCCCGGAGCGCGTCGCGGACCGGCGTGGCGGGCGTCGACCAGCGCTCGCCGTCGTCCTCGGACACGAGGATCGTGCCGCGATCGCCGACTGCGACGAGCGGACATTCGAAGCCGGCCGGCGAGATCGCGGCGTGCAGGTCGACGCTGGTGCCGCTGGGGCGCGGCGCGTAGCGGAGGCGGGGGAACCCTTCGACCTGCTCGGCCACGGCCAGCGCCCCGCCGGGCCCGACCGCGAGGTTGTGCGAGACGACCCGCAGCGGCGCGTCGTGGGCAGCGCCGTACCAGCGATCGCAGTCCTTGTCCCAGGGGCACCAGTGGCAGGCGACCAGGGAGGCGGCCAGCCCGGCAAAGGCCGCCCGTGCGGCTCGCTCCCACCCACTCGACGCGGCGCCGATCGTCATCATCGTCTTCTCTGAAAAGTATGCGCCCCCCCGGGTGGCCGAACAAGGGAGGTCGCCCGAGGGCGCGCGGAGGCCGGTTTTGCGGAGGGCGGGCCGGCACAGGTTCGCGCGGGCGAGCGTTCGCCGACTGGAGCGACCTCCTGTGCGCTGCCGCGGCGCGACGCCGCGATACACTGTCTTTTGGGACGGGTCGATGCGCGGTACGACGGGGCGCGGGCGTCCATACCCGAGGCAGTTGCCAGAGATGCCGACCGACACCAGGACGCCGCCGCCGAGCGCGGTCAGGAGGTCGTCTCGCACCGCGAGGCGGCCGACCTCGAATCGCGGGCGCGCGAGGGCGTTGAAGCCGACTGTCTGCCGTCGGTTCAGCACCTCGACGCCGAGATCGGCGCCGAGCCGAAGGCCGAACAGCGTCGATTGTTGTGCTCGGCGAATGGGCGGCGAGCGTCCGCAGATCGTCGTCGCGTTCGAACCATTGCCCACACGTCGTCGCCCGTCAGGACGCCGAGCGGGCGACGGCGGTGCGGCGACGAGAAGCAGCGATTGCGAGGTCGTGGTGAATGGGCAGTCGACGTCGACGGCCCGCAGCGCCGGATGGACCGGCGCCGCGAGCGTGGATGTTCGCGATGCCGGAGGGCGCGCTAGAAGTTGGCGCACACGCCGATGTGTTCGAGGCCGGGAGGGGCCTCCTCGGGGATGAACCAGGGTTCGCAGGTGTGATCCTCGGGGCAGTCGGGCGCCTCGAGGTCACACACCGGGACGCAGCACCCGATCTCCTCCGGATCGCACTCGGGGGAGACGGCGGGAACCATGCAGAAGAAGCTCGGCGCGCACGCGTCGGAGTAATCGCAGGGGGCGAACGCCCTCCCCTCGTCGGGGTGGACGTCGGGGATGCACTCGAATTCGTCGAAAGAGAAGAAGGCGATGACGCACATTTCGCCGGTCGGGCAATTCTGGGCCAGGGGGTCGCAGTTCGCGAGCGCCGCCGGGCGGGTCTGGTCGGTCAGGAGCACCGGGCCGGCGACTTCGGCGTAGCCCCGGACGGCCTCTGCCGAAGCGTCGCTGTTCAGCGCGCTGATCGTGCGGCTCTCCGTGTCGGCGGACGGCTCGGAGCAGGCGGTGACGAGGAGAAGGGCCGTGAGGGCGGAGGAGAATCGTGAATGCGTGGGGTGTTTTTTCATGGGAAAGCCTGTTTGGGCAACCTCGTGGGGAAGGTCCTCGTCCCGGGTCGATCAATTGCAGGTCGACGTCGATTCGTGGATCGGCGGCGATCGGGCGCGATCGGAGGAACCCTGGGCGGTCTTCGGGGTCAGGGGTATGCAGCCGTGCTCGTCGCGGTATCGCTCGACGTGCGCGGAGCGACGCGCGTGCGCAAAAATACAGGATGCGTGGATCGCCGTCGGCCCCGCCGTCGCGGCGAGCGATTCATGACATCGGCCGAAGGCTGATTGGGGCGATTCGACGCGGAACGACGGCTCGACCGCGTCGTCGCGGCGACCGATCGATCGCATCGCCGCGAGAGGGCGCAGCGGGGGCTACTCGACGCGGATAGGCAGCTCGCGCCAGTCGGCGCCGCCGCGGTCGTCGCGGACGACGATCCACAAGGTGTAATCGCCGGGCGCGTCGGGGGCGGTCCAGGTGTTGTCGCTGAAGGCCTCGCGCTCGTCCGGCGCGCGACCGGTGCGGGCGGCGGTGTAGCGGCCGCCGGTGGCGTACCAGGCGACGCGGATCGCCTCGCGCTCGGTGACGAGCTCCAGGGCGGTCGGGTCGAAGCGCAGGTAGGTCTCGGCGCCGCCGCAGCCGATCGGGCCGCCGCAGTCGCCGGGGCAGGTGTCGGCGGCCTCGTCGAGGGTGCACAGGGCGTCGCCGCAACTTGGTTCTTCGGGACATGTCTCCCAGACCAGGCGCAGCGGCAGCTCGCCGCCGGGGGCGACTGTCGCTGCGACGCCGGGCGCGATCGTGTCGCCGTCGCGCTCGAGGGCGACCACCGCGGGCGCGCGGTTGGGGCGGGCGCGGGTGCGGTACTCGGCGGATTGCTGCTGGTCGGCGCCGGCCAGGCCGCAGGTGATCCGCAGCTGGAACAGGGTCAGGTCGGTGTCGTCCTCGCCGGCGAAGATCCGCAGCGGCTGGTAGTAGCCGCCGGTGATGTCTGGATCGACGGGGCGCCCCGCCGGCTGATCGGCGGTCGCGGGCGGCGGCTCGGGCCCGAACAGGCGGCAGCCGTCGGCGGGCGCGGGGGCGTCGACTGCGAGGCCTGTCCCGAGAGACAGCAGGGCGCCGCCGTCGCGCCCGAGGCAGGCGCGGCTGACCGGCCCGAGCTCGGCGAGCGGGCGGCGGGCGGCGCAGAAGGCCCACTCGAGCGGGCCGTCGACGAGGGTGCCGCCGGCGTCGACGTAGAGGGCAGACAGCGCGACCGGCTCGCCGGGCACGACCTCGGCCGGCTCGGCGCGGACGGCCAGGACGCGCGGGGCGTCGACGCGGGCGAGGTCGACGTCGAGGTCGGGGACGCAGGCGAGCAGCGGGGCGAAGGCGAGGAGGTGGCGCATGGGACCTGTCCTCAGGGGCAGCAAGAAGAGTGCGAGGCCGGGCGGGGCGGGAGGTCGCGGACGGGAGCGGGGAGGGCGATGAGATGGCGCATGGGACATGTCCTCAGGGGCAGAATGGGGCGCGTGGGGCCGCGGACGGGAGCGGGCGGGGCGAGGAGATGGCGCATGGGACATGTTCTCACGGTCATGTCGAGGGCCGGGGACCGCGTTCGGGGCGCCGCGAGGTCGTTGCCACGATATGCCTCTCGAGACATGTTGTGACCGCAGGTGTCATGCGGCTTGAGGCGGGAGCAATCCACTACCTTACAGCGCCGCCGTCCTGGCTATGCCAAGCACAGCATACTGAGCAGGACTTCCTGGCTCGTGAGACCCGGCTCAATGCTCACCTTGCTCCCGCCTCTGAACGCGATGGAGGTCGGGACGGATTTGACTCCGTTCCTCTGAGTGGTCTCGGGGGCACCGTCGATGTCCAGGGTGCCCACCTTGACCTTGCCCTGGTAGTCGTCCGCGATCTTCTCGACGATCGGCAAGAGCTCGCGACAGCGCTCAGCCCAGGTCGCCGTGAAGACCACCAACACAGGCACGAACCAGGAGGCCTGGACGACCTCCTGCTCGAAATTCTGCTCCGTGAACGTGAGTACATTCGAGCTCGACATCTCTTTGTCCTGAACCTTCGAGTGAGAAAGGTATCCGTTGCGAGCGTGGCGGGCAAGCGAGCCTTCCACTCGAAGTGGCAGTCGCATGCCCGCAACCGGGCTCGACGCGCGTGAAACTTGCCGTGACACTCCTTAGAACTCCCACTGCAGGCCGAAGGCCGGCAGGACGGGGAAGCCGCGGATGTAGTCGCGGGCGGCGAAGTCGGGCGAGTAGGCGATCTCCTCGGCGTTCTTGCGGTTCCAGGCGTTGAGCACTTCCAAAAAGATGTCGAGGTGGGTCTTGGCGATGTCGAAGCGTTTGCCGATCCTCAGGTCGAGCTGGACGAAGGCGGGGATCCGCGTCGAATTGTGGGCGCCGAAGACCGGCTGGAAGCGGTCGAAGGTCGAATCGTGATAGGCGCCGACCACGGGGGTGCGCGGGAAGCCGGTGGCGTAGCGGAACCGGCCGCTGACCTCGAAGCCGCGCGGCAGGGCGTAGGCGAGCACCGCGGTGAGGATGTGGGTCTGGTCGTAGTCGGACACGCGCACGGGCGCGTCGGGGCCGTTCTGCCGCTCCGAGCGCATGATGGTGTAGGCGACCCAGCCGAACAGGCCCTTGAACATCTCCTGGCGCAGCAGGAGCTGCGCGCCGTAGGAGCGGCCGCTGCCGATCGGCGCCAGCGCCTGGGCGGGCAGCGGCGAGTCGACCGGGCTGCGCATCGCCAGGCGATTGCTGCGGGTGAAGAAGGCGGTGACGTCGAGCGAGAGGGTCTTGGTGAACTTGACCGCGGCGCCCACGACGGTGTGCAGCGCGCGTGAGGTCGGCAGGCGCGGGTTGCCGAACACCGCCGAGAGGTCCTCTGCGGCGGGCATCTGGCGATAGAGGCCGGCGGCGCCGCGCAGCTGGACGCGCCAGTGCGGCTCGCCGACGATGGCGAAGCGCGGCTCGACCGCGAAGTCCTGCTCGAACAGACCGACGGCCGGGGCGCCGCGGGTCGGCGGGTTGCGGCGGCTGACGCTACGCGCATATGGGTCGATGCGCAGGCCGGGGAGCACGCGCAGCTTGCCTGACCAAAAGGACAGCTCAGCCTGGGCGTAGGGCGCGAGGCCGATGGAGGTGGTCTGCCAGTCGTCGCCGCCGATCTGGTCGGGCGGGGGCTGGCCGAACACGCGGATGTCGCCCTCGCGCGCGGGCAGGCCGAGCGAGCCGCGGCGCGCCAGCGCGGTGATGTTGACCTCGGCGTCGAGGCCGACGTCGAAGTGCAACCAGCGGGCGGCGCGGATCCGCCGATTCGCCCGCACGCCGACCAGCCAGCTGCTGGAGGCGAGAGAGGTGGCGACGTCGCCGTAACTGCTGACCTGGCGGGCGCGGGTGTAGCCGACGAAGGGGGTGACCGTGAGGCTGCCGCCGTCGTCGTAGTCGCGGGTCCAGCGGGCGTAGACGCGGCCGAAGTCGAGGCTGCGCTGGTCGAGGACCGCGAGGGCAGGATCGGCGCTGGGGATCCCGCGCGAGAACCGGTCGCCGCTGGCGAGGCCGACGATCTCGATGCGGTCGCGCGAGGTCGGTTTGATGGAGAGGCGCAGCTGGCCGTCGCCGTAGCGAGGGATCGGCAAGAAGGCGCGGGCGGAGGGGTCGAGCAGGCGATCGGCCCAGAGCTTCAGATAGGAGACGCGAGCGGCGATGGCGAGGCGGACGCGCTGGCGCTTGTCGAGGGCGACCGAGACGACCGCGGAGGCGTCGAGGGTGTCGGCGGCGAGGCGGCCGCGCACGCGCTTGCCGTCGGGCGTGCGCGTGCCGACCGAGACCATGCCGCCGAGGCCGCGGCCGAACGCTGCGCCGTAACCTCCGGGCACCAGCTCGATGCTGTCGACCAGCATCGGATGGATCACGGAGCGCAGGCCGCCCTCGTGGTAGAGGCGCGGGATCGGCACGCCGTCGACGTAGACGCGGGTGTCCTGCGGCGCGGCGCCCCAGACGATCAGCTGGCCCGAGCCTGCGGCGCTGCGGGCCACGCCGGGCAAGCTCTCGACCACGCGCAGGACGTCGCCGGAGGTGCCAGGGACCTTGCCGGCCTCCTCGGCGCGCACGGCCGTCGACACCACCTCGCGCCGCAGCGGCGGGGCGACGACGACGATCTCGAGATCGTCGCCGCTCGGCGCCTCGGGCTCGGGGTCGACGAGAGAGACCTCGTAGGCGAGGTCGTGCTCCTTGCCCGACTCGAGCTCCTCGGTGACCTCGAGCGCGGGCAGGCGCTCGCCGGCGAGGGTGACCGTGGCTGTCCCCGGGGGCAGGTCGGTGAACTGGAACCGACCGGCGGCGTCGGTGACCGCGACCGCGGGCGCGGCCAGGCCGGGGGCGGTGACAGTGACAGTGACGCCCTGCACCGGCGCCCCGGTGCCGCGGCGCTTGATGACGCCGTGAAAGGCGGCGGTGGTCGGGGCGGCCGGCGCGAGCTCGAACTCGTAGCGGTAGGCGATCCTGATCGCAGAGGGCTTGCCGTCGACCTCGGCCGGGCTGAACCTGAACTTGAGGGCAGCCGCGACCGCGGCGGCGTCGAAGGCCGGGCCGGCCGACTCGGTGACCTCGGCCGACTTGACCGCGCCGGTGTCGTCGATGTGGAGGCGCAGGACCACCGCGGCCTGGCGCCCGGCGGCGCGCTCGCTCTCGGGGTAGTCGGCCGGCACGAACTCGACCATCTCGGGCGCGCGGGTCAGCTGCGGCGCCGGCGGGGCGTACACGTGGGCGGCGGCGCCGGCCGGGGCGAGGGCGATCAGCGCCGCGAGGAGCGCGGAATTGGCTGTCTTCAAGGACATGTGCGAACGAGCAGCCATGATCCTGCGGTCACAGCGTGAACTTGATCGAGATGGTGAGCGTGGTCGCGACCGGCTTGCCGCAGCGGGTCGCGGGCTCGAACCGGGCCGCCCTGGCGGCGACCTTGGCGGCGTCGTCGAGGTCGGGGTGGAGCGAGGCGAGCACGGTGACGGCACCGACGCTGCCGTCGGCCTTGACCTCGAGCTGCACGCGGACCTTGCCCTCGATCCCGGCCGCCCGCGCGGCCTCGGTGTACTGCGGCTGCGGCAGCTCGAGCGGCTTGGGCTTGACCTCGGGCTCGGCGCAATCGTCGGCGGCGGCCTTCTTCGGCTTGGGGTCGAGCGAGCGAGTCTTGGTCTCGACCTTCTCGCGCTTGCCGCCGCCGGGGCCGCCGGGGCCGCCAGCGCTGCCCGGCGGGACGGGCAGGCCGCCGGGGCCGCTGCTGTTGCCCATCTGGCCGCCGAAGTCGGGCACCTCGGGGGCGGCCGGCGGGGCCGGGGCCGCGGGCTCGGGCGCGGGCTTGGGCTCGGCCTTCCTGGCCTTCGGGGCAGGTGGTGCGGGCGGCGGCGGGACCTCGGGCGCGGGCTCGGGCGGGGCCTCTGCGGCCGGCTCGGGCGGCGGCGGCTCGGGCTCGGGCTCGGGCGGCTTGGGCGGCTCGGGCGGCGGCTCGGGCGGGACCTCGGTGACCTTGATGACGATCGGCGGCGGAGGCGGCGGCTCGGGCCTGTCGACGCTGCGCACGCCCAGCCACAGCGCGCCGTGAAACAGCGCGCTGACGACGTAGACGGTGCGGGCCGACAGCCGCCGCCGGTCGCTCATAGCTTCTTGCGCTCCACGTTGACTGCGAAGCTGGTGATGCCCTCGACGCGCGCGAGGTCGAGGACGTGGACGACCGCGCCGTGGTCGGCCCGCTCGTCGGCGCTGACGACCAGGGTCATGGCCTTGTCGGAGGCGTAGAGTCCGCGCAGGCCGGCGATCAGCGCCGCCTCGTCGACCGGCTGCTTGTTGAGGTAGAGCGCGTGCGCGTCGGTGATGGTGACCGCGGCGACCGTGGCGGTCTTGCCGTCGCTGGTGGCGGTCTTGGGCAGCTCGACCTTGAGCGTCTGCGACACGATGTAGGTCGCGGAGACCATCATGATGACGAGCAGCACCAGCATCACGTCGACCAGCGGCGTGACGTTGATGGCGGCGATCGGCGCGCGGCGGCGGCCGCCGGTGTCTGTCGTTCCGGCCATGTCCCTAAGTTCCTCCGCTGCGGATCGGCTCCAGCGCGCGCCGGGCCGCGCGATCGGGCAGACGCGCCAGGTTGTCGGGGTCTTGGGCCTCGGCCTCGGCGCGGGCCTCGGCCAGCTTGAGCCAGGCCGACAGCAGGCGCGCCAGCGCCAGCACGCTGTTCTCGAGCTCGCCGGCCTTCTTCTGGGCGACGTTGAAGCCGATGACCGCAGGGATGGCGACGAAGATGCCGACGGCGGTGGCGACCAGCGCCTCCGAGATGCCGCTCATGACGTTGCCCATGGCGGCCTGGTCGCCGGTGCCGAGGTAGGAGAAGGCCTCGATGATGCCGAGCACGGTGCCGAACAGGCCGACGAACGGGGCGTTGTTGCCGATCGTGCCGAGCAGGACGGTGCCGCGATCGAGGCCGGCGCGTTCGGAGGCGAGGCCGCTCTCGACTGCGTCGAGGAAGGCCGCGGAGCCGCCGTCCTTGAACAGCATGGCCTGGCGCAGGACCTCGGCCTCGACCGTCTTGCTGTTCGCGAGGGCAGCGTCGATGCGCGCCTCGTCGCGGGCGGCGATGGCGGCGAGCAGGTCCTGGCGCAGCTTCTCGCCGCCGGCGCGGTTCTTGCGGAAGAACAGCCAGCGCTCGACCATCGCCGCGATCGACAGCACCGACAGCGCGAACAGCAAGTAGAGCACCCAGGTCGCGCCGAGCAGGGCGATCTTGATCAGTTCATCGACGACGTTCATAAGGCACGGTCCTCACGGTTGCTTGCTGGCCATCACGTAGAGCGGGGTCTGGCCGCCGCCCGTGGCCTGGAGGTCGACGAGCGCGCCGCCGGTGCGCGCGTCCTCGACGAGGGCGAAGGTGCCGTCGTCGCGCTCGACGCGGCGGTACACCGCGGCCGAGAACAAAGTCCCGGGCGCGCCGCAGGCGTCGAACAGATCGGCGTAAATCAAATAAGTGCCGCGCGCCGGCGGCTCCTGGAACACCACCGATTCGCTGTTGCGGCCGTCGATCGCGCAGCCGGCGTTGCTGTCGCGCACGAGCCGGCCGGTGGACGGATCCTTGACGACGCCGGAGGGCACCTCGGTCTCGACCTTCTCGCCCGAGGTCGGGGTGGCGTGGGCGATCTTCTTGCCGCCCGGGGTCTCGACCACGAGGTCGAGGTCGACGTCCTGGTCCCACTCGAGAGTGATCACCAGCGCGGGCGGCGGGATGGCGGCGTCGCAGGCGTTGAGGTTGTCGGGCAGGCCGTCGTCGCGGACGCACACCTCGAGCTCGAAGGCGGGGCCGCGCCGGCCGGCCTCGTCGATCGCCGCGAGGAGCAGCGTGTGCACGCCGGGCGGGGCGCCGCCGCCGATGTCGTGGCGGAGCTGGAAGTCGCGCTCGCCGGGGAACATCGGGTTTTTGTCCTGGACCGGGCGCACCCACCAGCCGCTGCCGAGGCCGTCGAAGCGGACCGCGATCGCGTGGGCGTCCTCGGTGGTGCGGCCGGACAGCAGGCGACCCTTCTGGCCGACGGTGAGGATGCCGGACGAGGTGTCGAGCGAGGTGACCTTCGGGCCAGCTTCGGCGAGCGGCGGCTCGTCGTCGAGCAGCTCGCCGTCGGGCACGCGGATCGGCTCGAACAGCCCGATCTGCTGCTCCACCTCGCCGGTGCAGGCGGCGATGAGAGCAAATGCGAGCAGCACGGCGCGCATGTTTATTAAAATTCCCCCTGCAGGCGGATGATGAACTGGTCGTTCTTGAGGTTGGCCGGGACGCCGCGGCTGTCGCGGCCGAGAGAGTCGAGGACTGCGTCGTACTGGAACACCAGGCGGCCGCGCACGCCGGGGATCCACCCTGGTGGCAACAGGGCCCCGGCGATCGGCGAGATCGTGTGGATGGCGGCGGCCTTGGGCACGAACTCGCCGCGGCGGCGGTCGAGCAGGTCGGTGTTGGGGTCGTAATAATCATAGCGCGCGCCGACCACGGCCCGGCCGAACAATTCCTGGATGACCGCGACGTAGCCGTGGAGCTCGCGCAGGTCGGCGCCGACGACGACCGGGTCGGCGACGATGAGGTCGCGGTCGAGGTTGCTGGCGATCGTGCCCTCGGCGAGGATCTGCGTCCAGCCGGCCTTGGAGCGCAGGCCGACCTGGAAGTCGGCGCCGACGGCCCAGCGGCGGAAGTTGACGGACGGGGTGGCGGCCTGGCCGGGCACTGCCACCAATTCGCCGGTGTCGATCGCGCCGTTCTCGTTGAGGTCGATCCACTCGAGCTTGTTCTTGGTGGCCTCGCTGCCGCGGTGGAAACCTGTCCCGTAGAGCAGGCTGACGCCGCCGCTGAGGGCGTGCTTGCCGGGGCGGGCGGCGAAGCCGAAGCGGCCGATGTAGTCGGGGGCGCGGGTCGGGTCGGTGGTGTTGCGGGCGCCGGCGCGGTCGTCGAGCGGGGTGCCGTTCATGATCGCGAGGTCGTAGCGGAACGCAGCGATGCCGCCGCGCACGCGCACGCCGACGTCGACGGGGCCGGGGAAGAACGCCAGCGAGCCGAGAGAGCGCTCCATGAACATCATCTCGCGCTGGCCGAGGCGCAGCTCGTGGCCGAACGGGGCCTCGGTGAGGCCGGCGGTGACCATCAAGTAGGGCGGCCGGGCAGCGTCGGGGTTGCGCCAGACGAAGCTGGCGTTGGCCTGGCGGACGCCGACGAACGGGCCGCGGGTGGTGCTGCCGTCGAGCTCAAAGTCGAAGGCGGCCCACTTCCAGTCGCCGCTGATCCGCAGGCGGCCGCGGCGGACCATGAAGCGGTTCTGGTTGAGCGTCGCTCCGCCTTGCTGGATCTGGTCCTCGGAGAGCTGGCTCCACTGGTACTGCGATTGGATGTAGCCCGAGAGACGCACGCCCCATTGCGACACGCCGGCGCCGGGGCCGAAGCCGATGTGGGTCGGTGCGATCTCGGCGCGGCCGACGTCGCCGACGCGCACGAACGGGGGGCGCTGCTGGCCTTTTTCAGTTCGACCTTCTCGGCGGCGCGCTCTTTCTCGACGGTCTCGAGCCGGGCCTGCACTGCCGCCAATTGCTCGCGCAACAGGGCGAACTCGGGGTCCGGTGCCGGGGCGACGGGTTGCGACTCGACGACTGGTTCATCGACCGGCACTGCGTCGACGTCGGTCGTGACGGGCGCGGTCGTGGTCGATGGTGCAGACGACGGCGGCGAGGTCGTCGTCGGCGCGGGCGAAGTCTTCGGCGGCGTCGAAGTCGAGGTCATCGACTTGGGCGGCGTCGTGGTCGGTGTCGTCGACTTGGGCGGTTGGGCCGTTGGAGAAGGCGTCGGCGCGGGCGCGTCGTCTTCGTCCTCGATCTCGATCGAGACCGAGGGCGCGGCGTGGGCGACGTGCGGGAGCGCCAGGAGCAGCGCGCCGAGCCACGACAGGGAGCGAGGAGGAGCGGCGATCACGGCAGCGGCGGCAGCGTCCCGTCGTCTTCGAGCAGCGGGAGGCGGTCCTTCGTGTTGGGGAAGGGCTCACAGGTCGCGTCGGTGCACGCGTTGAGGTGCTGCTTGTGCGTGGTGGGCGTGCAGCTCCAGCAGCCCTCCGGCGTCTCGCACTCGGCAGGGTCGCCGGTGGTGCCGGTGATGGGGTCGGGCGGGTCGTCGGTGGTGGTATCCTCGGAGGTTGAGGTGCCGGTCGGGTCCTCGGTGGTCGTGGTGCCGGGCTCGGTGGCGGTGGGGGTGCCGGTCGGCGTGGCGGAGGTCGCGGGGTCGTCGGTGTCGTCGCCGGGCGGCTCGACCTGCTCGTTGGAGCAGGCGCCGAGGAAGCCGACGGCGAGCGCGAGGGCGCGGACGGTGGGGTAAGCGATGGGCATGGGGCTCCTGGAAGCTTCGTGTGTGGCGCGAGGGACAGGTCGCAAGGGTCAGATCACCTCGCAGTACCCATGGCGGCAGACGGGGGCGTCGCCGGAGCAGTCGCCGTCGCCGGCGCAGGCCTGGCAGTCGGTCCCGCCGGCCGCCCGCGACTCGAAGTAGCAGCCGCACGGCGCGTCGGGCTGAAGGCTGTACAGCGGACCGATTTCCTCGTCGCGCCACACCTGCATGGCGCACTGCGGGATGGTGCCGTTGTCAATGATGATGTCGAGCAGCGGCAGGCCGTCCGGCAGCGGCTCGGCGCCGGTGAAGAAGCCGATCAGGCGCCGGGTCTCGGGGTTTGTGATCTCGCCGCCGCCGTCGACCGGGACGTAGAAGTTGTACGGGCTCCACAGGTCGTAGTGACCGTCGCGGACGTTGCGCTTGTCGAAGCCGGTCGCGGTCGAGTCGGGCCAGTAGGCGCAGCTCTGGTCGGGGGCCTGGTAGGCGAGCGTGTGGACGGTGTCACGGTTGAGGTCGGCGACCTCGGTGCTGACGAAGCCGAGCGCGGCCTCGGGGTTCAGCGACTGGCCGACGCTCGAGATCATGGCCTGGTTGGTGCCGACGTCGATGCCCTTGAACTTGGTCGGCGGGATGCCGGCGCCGAGGGCGATGGCGATCAGCGCGGCGGAGGTGGCGTTGCGGCTGTACAGCTCGGCGTCGACGGTCCACGGGGCGACCTGGCCGAGCGCGGCGCCGAAGCCGTAGACGAAGTAGACCGCGGCGGCGCTGATGTTGGTCTGGCTCGAGTCGTTGGAGGCGATGAGGCTCCACGAGGTGATCGGGCCCGGGAACTCGGCGATGCCGTCGGGGATGGCGTCGACGCCCTCGCACAGGGTGCCCTTGACGCCGAGCATGCCGAAGTCAGGGTCGGCGCCGGTCAGCGGCAGGTCGCAGGTCTGCTCGGTCCCGTCGCCGTCCCAGTAGTTGGCGGTGCCGGTGATCTTGGTGCCGTCGACGAAGTAGGTGATGCCGAAGCAGGCGCCGGGGCTCTGGTAGACGAGGTCGATCGGGGCGTCGATGGCGTGCAGTGCGGCGGCGACCTTGGCCAGCAGCGGCTTGCTGGCGCTGCCGCCGATGCCGATCACGGGGTTCGGGAGATCCGCGCAAGGGGCGGCCAGGACCCCGCGGGGCGCGAGGGTCAGACCGAGTGCGGCCGCGAGCGGGACGTACAAGGCGAGGCGAAGGGACATGCTGCGTGGAGGAATCCATTAAAAAAGATGCCGTGCAAGTTAAACTGAAGGCGCAAGGTTGCGGCTCCAGGCCGACTTCGCCGGCTAGAGGCGAGAAAACCGGCGTATCGGGCGTGTCTTCATTGGAAGATAATTCTTCCATGATGTCCGTCCGTTAATTTTAATGAAGGTGCGAAAACGCTCGGATTATGCAGGATTGGCCAGGCGGGCGGGATATGGCGCGAGAGACAGGTTCGTTCGGGCAGGTGTTCGCCGTGCGCCACGCAAAATGGCGTGAGTGCTCCGTGGGGTGAATGACCGCCCCCCAGGGTGCGGTGATTGCCCGGTGACACGCCGTCGGGAGCGGGCTTACAGGTAGGCGGCCAGGGTAGATGCCAGGTGTGGAAAACAATGCACATTCATGCCGACGGGCGGCGAACCAGAACGCGAATCCGCTTGCGCGAATGCATCTGGAGCGATGAATACGTCGTTCCGAACAATCGCATAAGGTGCACGGCGTTCGCCCGCTCGGGGGCGTCCCGACGGTGTTCACGGTGGTTTGCAGGCAACGGGCCGCGCGCCCGCTTGACTCCTATGGCCATTCTGCGAGTCTCATATCGTCGCCTCGCCGACTCGCTCGGGGGGCGGTACTTGCTTGATTCAAGCCTGGAGGATACCGATGCGTTCGGCTCGAGCGGGGTCGATGACGGGGGTCATGGTGGGATTCGGTGGGGTCGCCCTGGCGGCCCGACCCCGTGGACTGGCGCCATCGGGTCGTCGCGAGCCGCTGGTGAAATCGTGTCACGGATCGTTCGCTCTCCCCGTATGAGAGGTACATGCCGATCCGCCAGAGAACTTGCGACAGCGCCACGCCGAGCACGACGGACATGGGCCCTGCGAGGACGGCCCGCTTGAGACAAGCGACGGGGCTCGCCGAGTATCGAAGCGCACCGACCGGCTCGTACGTGGTCTCGACCTCGTTCGTGGTCTGGTGCGCGGATCCGCGGTTTTACGGTGTGGCCATCTGGGGTCGCCCCGAGGAGGCGGAGATCCGGCGGCTCTGTCAGCTCCTGGACGTGGAGGTGCGCCCGGAGGCCGTGCCGCACGCCTCGCTCGTCGATCTGCGCCGTCTACACAGCGTCGATCCCCTGGCGTTCGTGGCGTTCGCCGCCCATCTGCAAGCGCGCGCGCCGCTCTACCGCGAGCTCGTGACGTGCCAGGCGCGGGTGCGTCCGAACGGCCTGCCCGGCGCGATCGTGGCCGGCTTCGACAAGGTCGTCCGCCCGACACACCCGGTCGCGGTCCACGAGTCCCTCGGCGAGGCGCTGGCGTGGGTCGGTCGCAGCGATCGGTCGGACCTGATCGAGGAGCTCGAAGAGATCGTGGCGTCGGCGATGGGCGAGCTGAACTGCGTGCAGCGCCTGCGGCGGGTGCTCGTCCCGCCGCTGTCGGAGGTGACGCTGGAGAGCGCTGCGCGCCAGCTGGGGCTGTCGACGCGAACGCTGCAGCGCCGGCTGCGAGACGATGGGACGAGCTTCCAGGCGGAGCACGCCTCGGCCCAGGTGCGCGCGGCGCAGGTGCTGTTGCGAGATCGGTCGCTGACGCTGACGACGATCGCCCTCGAGGTGGGGGCGAGCTCGCTGGCAAACTTCAGCACGATGTTTCGCCGGCTCACCGGCGAGGCGCCGAGCGAGTGGCGACGGCGCGTGCGCGAGGCCGCCGACGCGGGCCCGAGAGTGGGGGCCGCGGGCGCGATCGAAGGCAGCATCGAGGACCGCGCCGGCGGACGAGGCGCGTGACGCCGTGCGTTCGGCCGTTGTCAGCCTGCGCATTCTCCGAACCTGAGGAGTCGAATCGAGCTTCGTTCTCGTAAATAAAAAAAGCGCTCCGTGTCCGGGGGGTCCCGGCCACGGAGCGCTTTGCTTCGCATCTCTCGGCGAGCTTCGGGCCTGCGAGTCGACCTAAACTTCGCCGCTCCAATCCACGCTGCACTTGATGCATTGCGTCAGGGTCGCGCACGGGCCCGGCGTGATTTCCGGGTCCAGACACAGGATGTCGGCCTTTTTGCACAGGCCCGGAGGGGGGGTCCACTGCGCGCAGGTCTGGGCCCGCGTGGGGCGGCCGGCGTTGGCCAGGTCGAACTCGGTCTCGAGGGCGCTTTCGGCGTCCTCGTCGTCGCTCTGGGCCTTCAGGGCCAGGGCGGCGTCCTCGTCGTCGATCAGGGCCTCCTCGGCCTCGACGGCGCCGTCGTAGTTCGAATCGCAGCCGGTGAAGGACACGGCCGAGAGCATCAGGGCGAGAGCAGGAAGAATGGTTTTCATGAATGCCAACGCTTCTCGCTCACGTCGATCACGGGGCTCGCGTGAGCGCTAGTGGATGATTCCCCGTTGGAATGAAGGTAGCAGGCCTCTCGCCGTACCGACTTCTGCGATCCCGCCAAACGCTTCTGCGATCCCGCCAACGGCCCTCCAGGCGTCGATGGAGGCGATGTCCGAAGCGGGTCCGATTGCGCGGAGTAGCAGGTCAGTCGGTCGAGATACGGTGTAGATCGGCGAATACGTCGTTCCGACGGAATCCCACAAGGAGCGCGGCGCTCGCTCGCCAGGGGCCGTCTTGACGGCGCTGGCGATGGTTCGCAGGCAACGGGCCGCGGACGTGCTTGACTCCTATTCTCATTCTGCGAATCTCGTCTTGTCGCCTCGCCCGAATTGTTCGGGGACGGCGGCACATGCTGGAAACTACTGGAGGTACCTATGCGTTTCGCTCAATTGTGGTCGATGATGGCGGTCGTGGTGGCGTTCGGCGGGGTCGGTCTGGCGTCCCAGACGGCCTCGGCGATTTGTTGCAGCGCGCCGATCTGCCAGCGGGAGGAGCCGCCGCCGCCGTCGACTTGTGAGGACTGCGACCCCGAGTGCGTCGAAGGCGAGCAGATGTCGGCGGCTCCCGAGCTGGTGTACGACGAGCTCGCGGGGGTCTGCTACGAGACCGACGGCGCGGAGTCGGGGCCCTGCGAGGGCGCCGACTCCGGCGACGTTCAGGCGAACTGAAGGAGCGCCGGCGCGCTCGCGGCTCGCGGGTCCGAATCGCCGTACGCGACCGGGCTGCGTGAATGGGGCGCGTCCGCCTGCTGCACTCGTGGCATGATCGGAGACTCCGCCGCGCACGCGGTGGAAAGGGCTTGGCGCGCGCTCCGGCGGGCCGAGTAGAGATTGGCTTACTCCGACGAATCCCCGGATTCGTCGGAGTCTTTCGGTATTGGGTCGGTGCCTAGCGCGGGCTGCGAGTCGCCAGACTTTCGGCGCCGGCAAGGACGTGGAGGACGGGCGAGCGACAGGTAGCGACGGAGCCGAGCCTCGCGTGTGCGCTCGCCGGGCTCGGCTTTCCGGCCGGCTGCTCGCCGTTGACGGCGATAGTCACCCCGTCTACGCTGGCCGGCGATGTACCGCACTGCGCCGCGCTGGGAGCGAAGGGCGGCGATCGATCGGGTCGCCGCGCTGGTGGGCGTCGGCAACTCGGGACAGGACTGGGACTTCGAGCACGCCGATCGCAACCGCATTGAAATATTCCTCGCCGCCTACGAGCGTGAGGCGCTGGATGTCGACGAGCGCCTCGCCCTGATGAAGCTCATCGTGGCTTCGCTGGACTACGCGCTGCGGGGTGGCGACGCTCCGCCCGCGCTCGCACGGATCCGCGCGCACCTCGTCCGCGACTACGCGATCCACTTCCATACCCTCGAGACCTGGGCCAGCCTCGATGCCGCGCTCGAAGACGCCTACGCGGTCACGCCGATGGCGCGTAGCGTCTTTTTCGAGTGCACCCCGCCGCTGCTCCTCGCCGCGCTCGCCGACGACCTCGCTGGCCTCGAGGTGGCCCTCGCCGCGGCGCCGGCCCAGGCCGTGCTGGACGATGCTCTCCTCGGCGCCGCCACGAGCGCCTCACCGGCGGTCCTGGAGCGTCTTCTCGCCGCGGGCGCCTCTGTCCACACGCGCGACGAGAGCGGCGCGACCCCGCTGCTGCGAGCCACAGGCGGCCCGGCGGCGCTGCGGGTCCTGCTCGCGGCCGGTGCCGATATCGATGCCACCGAGAGCTCCGGCTGGTCGAGCCTGCACGTCGCCACCATGAACGGCGCGCTCGCCAGCGTGCGCACCTTGCTGGACCTGGGCGCTCGCCTCGAGCTGCGCGACGACAACGGTTACGACGCGCTCATGATGGCCAGTGAGCACGGTCGCCTCGAGCTGGTCGAGCTCCTGCTGACCCACGGCGCCCGGGTCGCGGCGACCAGTCGCAGGGGGGAGGACGCGCTGGCGATCGCCCGCCGCCACGCCAAGCAGGCGCCGCTGGACAGCGCCGCCGCGCGCGTCCGTCTGCGCCTGTACAAGGCCGTCCATCGCAGTGGCGGTGCGTGATCGCGGCGTGACGTCGGGTCGCCTTCCGCTCCAGGCGAAAGTCGAGGCCGACGAGCCACCCGGCGACGCGTCGACCGGGGGCTGGCGCGGGTGATGGATCGGGGGCGCGAAAACGGGTACATCGGAGCCAATGGCCATCGATGTCCGCGGCAAGACCGTCGTCCTCACGGGGACCTTTTCCAAGTTGAAGCGCGCCGAGGCGGAGAAGCAGCTGGCGGCGCTCGGGGCCAAGATCGGCGGCAGCGTCGGCAAGACGACGCACATCCTGTTCGCCGGCGAGAAGGCCGGCAGCAAGATCGACGCGGCGGGGCGGCTCGGGATCACGGTGCTCGGCGAGGCGGAGCTGATGGCGGTGCTGGCCGGTGACGACGGCAGCGACAGCGCGGCGGGGGCCGAGGCGGCGGTCTCGGGGTTCGCCGGGCTCGACGGCAATGCGCCCGGGTCGACGCTGGCGGCCGCGATCGAGGCGCTGCCGTGGGACGACTTCGCTGCCGACCGCGACCTGCCGCCGCTGCGCGAGGCGCTGTACGCCCACGAGGCGGCGCACGGGATCACTGCGGCGCACCGGGCCGCGACTGCGCGCCTGCGGCCGCACGCGGCGCTGGGGCACGCGCACGGGCACGACGTGGAGGTCGAATATAGCGAGCTGTCGCCCGACGGGCGCTTCCTCGCCACCGGGTCGTGGGTCGGCGACGACTACGACCGCGGCGGGGTGCTGCAGATCTGGGACGTCCGCGCCGGCCGCTGCGTGAACCTGCTGCGGATCCACGGCGGCGTCGGCTGGCCCGATTACGGCGGCTGCATTCAATGGCGGCCCGACGGCAAGCGCGTCGGCCTGGCGTTCGACACCAACGGGGTCGGCAGCTTCGATCCGTTCGGCAAGACGGGCGAGCCCGATTCGTGCGCGTACGTGACTGACGGGTGGAGCCGGCCGCCGTCGTGGGCGTGGTCGCCGAACAGCCGCGACGTGTACATCGCCTGCTGGGGGCCGAACCTGGCCCTGGGGGCGATCGTGCCGCTGGTCGGGCGCCGGCCGCAGCCGCGCTGGTGCGAGTCTGCGGGGCTGACCGACCCGAGCGACCCGAACTCGGAGCCGCGGCTGCAGCCGCTCAAGGGCATCGATTGGTCGCACCCCGATCGCATCGTCGGTTACAGCGGGTGGTCGCAGCTGTTCGCGCTCGACGCGAAGACGGGGAAGATCGCGTGGGAGGCGAAGGCACACGAGCCGGTGTCGTTCTCGCCCGACGGGACCGAGTTCGCGATGCACCCGGCGGGCATCGTCTATTACGACGCGAGCACCGGTATGCCCAACGGGAAGTTGCCGATGCACGTGGGCGCCGAGTCGCTGATCTATTCGCGCGACGGGTCGCGGCTGGCGGCGATCGTGCAACCGGGGAACAAGTGGGGCGCGGAGCCTGGGATCTTCATCTACGATCGCGGCGAGTACCGCTACAGCCCGGACGTGCCGGCGCTGAAGGCCGGGGAGGACGAGGACGAGGACGAGGGCGAGAAGTACGGCTTCTCGTGGCGCCCCGACGGTCGCGCGGCGGCGATCTCGGTGAAGGGGCGCCTGCAGATCTGGGAGCTCGGCGACAAGCCGAACCGGCTGCTCGACATCGCCGAGCCGAGCGGCGGCGTGGCGTACGGCGACGGGGTGCTGGTCTGCCACTCGGCGAAGGGGCTGGCGTTCCTGCGCGACCGCGACGGGGCGGAGATCGGTCGCTTCCAGCCGGCGGTCGAGGCCAGCGGCGAGAGCCCTCTGATGACCGACGGCGACGATTACGGTTCGACGTGGGACTGGAACCCGGCGTTCCCGCTCGACCGAGAACGCGTGGCTGCGGCGCTGCCGGAAGGCGTGGTGGTAGGTCCGGCGGAGGCGAGCGCGACGGTGGCCGAGGTCGACGGCAAGATCGCGTGGGTCGTGGAGCGCAAGTGGGCGTGGCCGTGGCGCTGGGGCGAGGCGAAGGTGTGGCCCGACGCAACGGCAGCAGCGGGCGATCCGGCGGTGCCGGCGGCGTTCAAGCGCAAGTTCGGCAAGAAGGGCAAGGCGGCCGCGCCGGCGCGCGCGACCAAGGTGAAGTGGCCGCCGCCCGGTGGTTCGATCGACGAGGTGGCGGCGCTGGTCGAGCAGGGGGTGCAGACGATCGGTGACGGCTATCACGGGAATGATTACCGGCGAAAGCTGGCCGAGCGGATGATGGCGCTGGGGCTGTTCGACCGCGCTGCGGAGGCGATCGAGGCGCGCGGCAATTGGAAGGAGTGGACGGACCCATGGTTCGCGGCGCGGGCCCACGCGGAGACGGTGGTGGCGGCGCTGACGTTGCGAAAGGAAGGGCCGCCGCTGACCGACGTGCAGACGGGGATCTTGCGCCGCTGGCTGCGCGAGGCGGAGAAGCTGCTGAAGCGGAAGGAGGCCAAGGCGCGCTCGCCTGCGCCGCCGCAGGCGATGATCGGGGCGGGCTGGGTGCTGCTCGGGGAGAAGGCGGACGGCGAGGCGCTGCTGGCCTCGGCGATCGCAAAGGCCGATCCGGAGCACAACGCGAGCGAGAACCGGCGCGTGGTCGCGGAGGCGCTGGCGGCGGTGGGGCGGATCCGCGAGGCCATCGACGTGCTCGCCGACGGCGAGAAGGAGCCGTCGTGGACCGAGACGCGGGCGGCGTTCTCTGCGATCTGCCCGCGCGCTTCGGCGGCGGAGCTGAAGCACCTGGTGACGAAGATGAAGGGCCGCGGGGCGCACAACGAGTTCTCGTTGCTCGACCGCGGGCTGGAGCGACTCATCGTATTGAAAGAGTGGGACGCGGCGCGCGCGTGGCTCGATGAATTCGACGGGCTGTCGAAGTCGGCGGGGCTCGTGCGCCTGATGACTGCGATCGCGGCCGCGGGCGAGCCGGCGCGCGCGGAGGCGGTGGCGAAGGACGAGCTGGCGCCGAAGTACACGAGCTGCGCCGAGTTCCTGCTGGCGCTGGCGCGCGTGGCCCCGGAGCAGGCCGCGGGTCCCTTCGAGAAGATCGCCAAGGCGTCGAAGCTGCACAAGGAGGGCGACTACGGGTTCCTCCGCAACTTCGCCGGCGCTGCTGCGCGGCTCGGGCGGTTCGAAGCGGCGGAGAAGCTCGAGCGGCTCGTGGAGACGCCGCTCGAGCGGTTCGAGGTGCGCGCGGGGGTGCTGGCGGAGCTCGACCCGAAGCACGCGAAGTGGCAGGAGTGGTTCACGCGCACACGCGAGGAGCTGCCGAAGCAGCGCAGGACGAGCCAGCACTTGGCAGGGCTGGCGGCGCGCGGCGGGCTGACGGAGGTCAGCGCGACGCTGCTCGATCAGGCGATCGAGCTGGCGCGCGAAGAGGGCTACCCGGACATCGCGCTCGAGGAGGTCACGGGGGTGCTGGCCGGGCACGACGATCTGGCGGGGGCGCACCGCGCGTTCATGGCGATCAGCAAGGGCAAGCGCTCGTATCGCAATCAGCCGCTGCTCGCGGCCTGCCAGGCGCGCGGGCTGTGGACGGCGGTGCTCGAGCTGCTGCGCGCGATGCCGCAGGACCTCAACGGCGGGCCGTCGCGCGGGCTGCAGATGCTGTTGACGCAGACCGATCGCGACGGGTTTTAGCCGCGAAAAAGGGCGAGCGGCTCCTGGGGCGTCGACGCGGCGTTTTCGCTGTCGCGGCGAGACGGGAGCCCTTGCGATCGCGCGTGTCGTCTGTTCTAACCGTCGACGAACGTGACCGTCTCGTCGAGCGGCGCCCGGCCCGTACGAGGATAACTGACCGTGGCGTCTTCGTAGCCGATCGACATGCCGCAGAAGAGGACGAGCGCGTCCGGGGGGGACAGGACGCGCGCGACGGTCTTGCGAACCTGCGACCACGCCATCTGCGGGCAACTGTGCAGCCCTTCGGTGCGCAGCAGCAGCATGATGGTCTGCAGATACATGCCGATGTCGGCCCATTGGGGTGGGCCCAGATCGCGGTCGATGTAGCAGAACAGGGCGGCGGGCGCGCCGAAACAGTCCCAGTTCGCGATCGCGGCCCTCTTCCGCGCCTCCCAGTCCTCGCGAGCGACGCCGAGCGAAGCGTAGCGCTCCCTGCCGAAGGCGGATCGGCGCTCCCCGTACGGCGACTTCAGTACCGGCGGGTACATCTCGAACTCCCGCTCGTCCCAGGGGTCGCCGGCAGCCACGCGCTCCACGGCGAGCTTCTTGAGCTCCGCCAGCGGCCCGCCGGTCACGACGTAGGTGTTCCACGGCTGGATGTTCGATCCGGACGGCGACCAGGCTGCAGCAGAGAGCACGCGCTGCAGCACCTCCCGCGACACGGGCTGGTCGGTGAATCCACGTACTGCCCGGCGGCTCGTGACTGCTTCATAAACGTTCATGGCCTGGCAGAGTGACGCCGTCCAGCGGTGGCGCAACCAGCCGGCTGGAACGTCATCGGCTCCCTTGGCGAGCCCGAGGACCTCGGGGCCTCGCACTGTCGAGGGTCGTCGGCGTCGCTGGGCGGTCCGCGTCGGTGCGTCATTGCGGCGGATCGAGGGCGGCCAGCTCGGCCTCGATCTGCGCGTACGAGCGGCGGTCGGTGGTCGATAGATCGACCTCGAGCGACGGATCGTCCGGGAATTCCTCGTCGGTCAGGTGCCGGTCGTCGGCCACGTCTTCGCCCGTCGCCCATTGGTGGTGCTCGACGCGGTCGCCGCCGCGCTTGTGGTGGTGATGGCCGTCGACCGAGTCGGTGGCCCACACGCCGTGGACGCAGTCGTGGCCGCGCTTGTGGTGGTGATGGCCGGCGTCGTCCGAGGTCGCCCACCAGCCGTGATTGCAGTTCTGGCCGCGCTTGTGGTGATGATGTCCCATCGCTTCCTCCGACCGCCAAGGGTTGCGCGGATCACCGGTGCCGTACCTCGTCGCACCGGGGGGTCGTGGCGGCGGTTACGATCGAGGCGAGCAAATGCGCAGGCGGGGGCAGCGGCGCCGCGCGTCAGCCGGCGAGCGCGGCGGGCACCTCGCTGGCGACGGGCTCGGCTTGCGGGGCGACCGCGGCGTCCGGCGACCAGCGGCGCGGGACCGTGAGCGTGAAGGTGGTGCCCACGCCGACGGTGCTGTCGACCTGGATGGTGCCACCGAGCAGCAGGACGATCTCGCGGGTGAGGGTGAGGCCGAGGCCGGTGCCGCCCTGGCGGCGCGTGGGCGAGTCGTCGACCTGCACGAAGGGCATGTAGATCCGCTCGAGGTCGTCCTCGGCGATGCCGATGCCGGTGTCGGCGACCTCGAACTCGAGGCACGATTCGCCGCGAGCGATGCGCCTGCGCACCCGGAGCTCGATCGCGCCGCGCTGGGTGAACTTGCAGGCGTTGCTGAGCAGGTTGAGCAGGGCCTGGCGCAGGCGCAGCTCGTCGGTGAACACGGTGCCGGAGGCGGCGCCAATGAGGGTGAAGGAGTTGCGCTGGGCCGCGGCGAGCGGGACTGCGAGGCCGTGCAGGCGGGCCAGGAATTCGTCGAGGTCGAACCAGTCGGCCCGCACCTCGAGCTTGCCGACTTCGACCTTGGAGAGGTCGAGGATGTCGCTGATGATGGCGAGCAGGTGCTGGCCGGCGCCGTGGATCTTGCCGAGGTCGGCGCGCACGCCGGGGTCGTCGGCGTCCTCCTGCAGCATCTCGGAGAAGCCGATGATCGCGTTGAGCGGGGTGCGCAGCTCGTGCGACATGTTGGCGAGGAACACGCTCTTGGTGGCGTTGGCCTGCTCGGCGCGCTCGCGGGCGGTCTTGATGTCCTCGACCGCGCGCTCCTGGCGGCGGAACAGATCGCGGCTGCGGGTGGCGTCGATGAAGGCGGCGATCGCCGTCGTCACCAGCAAGGCGTCGAGGATCATGAGCTTGCCGAAGTTGTAGTACGGCCCCGCGGCGCTCGGCGGCACGAACACGAGCATGAGGGTGGTGAGGCCGAGGTTGAAGCCGAGGATCCACCAGATCAGCCGCGGACGCAGGGCCAGCCCGGAGATGATGACGCCCAGGGCCATGAACCAGATGCCGTCGTTGAGCTCGCGGAAGCGGAACAGGATGGCGATAGCGACGCTGGCGCTGAGGTTGGCGCTGACGAAGATGCCCGCGAGGTCGACCCACCCGCGCCGCGCGAGCAGAATGCCCATGGTGTAATTGGCGATCACCGAGGTGAGCACGACGAAGCTCATCGGCAGGTCGCCGGCCGGATCGGCGAGGGCGATCGGAATCGCCAGAAGCACCGTGATCGCCGCGAAGGTGATGCACAGGGTGATGAACGAGCGCGCCCGCCGCACCACGTCGTGATCCTGGCTACGGACGGCAAATACCCCCCGCAGCAGGGGGGACGAACCAGTGGCAGATGGGTCGGGCATGCCCGGAGGAGGGCCAGATTGCCATGACGTCGCGTGAGACGCTACGGACAACTGTCCGAGGCGCCTGATGCAAATGACAGGAGCCGCACAGAGCCCGGTAGATTGATGGCAGCGGAGGAGGGCGCCTCGCGGTGCGTCGCCGATGCTCACACACGACATTCGCTTCGCCGACGTGATTCGCGGTCCGCGTCCGTGGAGGCCGGTGAATGTGCGACGAGGTCGGCTTTCTAAAGACCTGTGCGCTCTCGGCAGCGACGGCGGGGACTGCTGCCCGGGCGTTTAGGTGACCCTTCGGGCATGTCGCGTGGGACATGCCCGAAGGGGCATTCACGTGGCCCGGCGGGTCACTCGATGATCCGTCGCAGGGGCCGGTAGCCGGCCTTCACTGCGGCGGTCTTGAGCGGCTTCGGCTTGCCGGTCGTGACCGGCTGCGCGTCCTGCAGCGCGAAGCTGAAGTCCGACGGCAGGGTGGTGCTGCCCGAGATGGTGGCGTACTGGTGGCAGTCGATGCACTTGCTGCGCTGGTCGTAGGTCTCGAGCACCGTGTTGGCGAGGTTCGAGTCGGGCGACGGGCTGTTGAACACCTGCGGCACGCTGACCGGCTGGCTCGATTGCGGGGGCGGGTTGGTGCTCCACTGCACCGCGACGACCTGGTAGTTGAGCCACACCGAATCGGGGTAGGCGGCGCGGATGGTCGTCCACGCGGTCTGGTTGACGGTCTGGGAGTCGCTGTCGATCGGGGCCAGGCGGGTGACGCGGATCGGCGTCGGGGCCGGGCAGCCGTCGCCGATCCAGTACTGCGGCGGCAGGTTGGCGTCGCAGCTGACGGTGACGCTCGCCTGGTCGTTGTATTGGCAGGCGGCGGGGACCTGGACGGTGCGCGGCTGGCAGCTCGGGTCGTAGAAGTTCCAGACTTTCTGGGTCGTCGCGGCGTCGGCGACGTCGGGGGCGTTGTCGACGTGCTCGAAGGTCGCCCACACCCAGGTCGGCTGGGCCTGGGTCTTGTGGATGATGTGCAGGCCGACGAGGGCGACGGTCAGCGCCTGGCACTTCTGCGTGGCCGGATCGACGACGACCGCCTGCGCCAACTTGTAGCGGTTCCACTGGGCGTCGTCCGGGTTCGGGACCTCCATCCAGGCGGCCTTGAGCTCGAGGGCGCCGACCTCCGAGGGCTGGAAGGTGCCGATCGGCAGGGCCAGGGCGGTGCTCGGGTTCTTTTGATAATAGGCGGCCTGGCCGTCGCGGTTGTACAGCTGGCTCTGGACGATCGTGTCGTACTCGTCCTCGCTGACGCGGACCTCGTACCAGACGTTGTTGCCGCGGACGTCGCCGAGCCACGCGGGGGCGTTGCGCGGGGCGGCCTGCTGGCCGTCGCTGGACTCGAACTCGCTCGAGAACTTGGTCGACATGGTCAGCGGGACGGCGGCGCGCGCGGCGGCGGCGGTCAGGCCCGCCTCGGCCAGACACTCGGGGGTGATCGTCGGCGGCGTGCCCCACGGCGGCGGGGCGCTGCCGTCGGGCCGGAACAGCTGGTTGCTGCTCATGTAGCCCTGCCACGCGACCGGTCCGGTGTCGCCGGGGTCGCCGAAGCCGGCGCCGCTGGCGACGGGCCAGTTGAGGGCGATGAACTCCTGCCAGCCGAAGCAGTTGGCGTCGCGGTCGTTGTTGTGCGGGTAGATGTCCGGCGGGACGGTGCCGTTCAGCGCCAGCGGGACGGCGCACTGGTAGGCCGAGGCGCTCGCGCCGGCGGCGGTCGCCTTGGCGTCGGGCTTGTCGGCGTCGGGCGCCTTGGCGTCGGCCTTTTTCGCCGCGGGCGGCTGCTCGCGCGGCGTGGAGGCGGGTTCGGCGGGCTCCTGCCCGGCGCCGCAAGCGAGCGGGCCGAGCAGGGCGAGCATCAATGGTCTTGAAGACATGGTCTTCAGACCATGTCCTTGGTGACAGGGTCGACGACGTTGAGCAGCGCTGGCATGGCGATGGTGGCAGTCTGGCCGGGGTTGTTGACGAGGGCGTCGCGCAGGCCGGGGGCCGCGTCGGCGGCGACGTTGACGAGCAGCGACACGGCCCAGCTGTCCGACGGGTAGGTGTTGCCGGGGATGGCGTAGTTGACCCGCTGCATGGCGCCGACGACGACGCTGACCCCGGCGCCGAACGAGACGTTCGGGAGCATCGGCGGGTCGAGCAGGCCGGTGACGACCAGCGTCAGCGGCCGCCGCACGGCGCCGGGCTCGATGTGCGGCGCGATCATGGTGCTGTTGCTGGCGAGGTTCATCGGCTGGCCGACCGGGTTGTCCACCGGGGTCGCGATCAGGGCGTCGAACACCGGCGTGTTGAACAGCTGCAGCGCCTGGGCCTGCGTGACCGCGGGGCTGCCGGCGCACGCCTGCGCGACCGGGCCGGGCTGCTGCGGCAGGGCCATGGCGGCGATCTGCATGTTGAAGGTCTGGGCGATCTGGGCCGCCCACTGGACCTGGACGCCGTCGACCTGGAGGTCGCTGATCGTGAAGCCGAGCGCGGCCGGGACCTCGAACACGGCGTGGAGGATGAAGTTGCCGGGCAGCTGGTTGCCGGCCGGGTCGGTCAGCGACTGCTGGCCGCGCTTGACGGTCCAGAAGGTGCGGGGGTCGACGCCGCCCGGGGCGGTGATCCGGCCGAAATTGGGGGCCTGGATGTAGAGGCCGGGCGGATTGGCCAGAGTAGCCTTGGCCGACGGGATGACGGGATTGGGCGGGGTGACGACGAGGTTGACGCTCTGGCCGATGTGCGGGTCGGAGTTGCGGCCGATCTGGCCGTACTGGGCGCAGCAGATCAGGGTGTTCGGGTTGGAGTTGCCGCTGGTGCGGGGGGTGGTGGCGGTCGAGCCGAGGCCGATCTCGGTCTGCAGGGTGTTGGGCGTGCTGGTCAGGTGCATCGCGCCGCCCGCGGTGGTGGTCGAGGCGGTGCCGCGGTTCCACTTGTTGAGCGGGTCGTAGGCGGGCCGGCCGGTCGAGGCGTCGATCACCGGGTTGCCGGCGCTGTCGCGCAGGTACAGGTCCTCGAGCGCGACCTGCGGCTTGTCGAGGGTGCTGCGGTACAGCTCGACGACCCGCTGCGGGCTCACCATCCACAGCGTGTTCCAGTACTCCGGGTTCTCGCAGGTGAAGTCGATGCGGACGATCTGGCCCTGCGCGTTGCGGGTGATGCTCCACTCGCAATACTCGTCCTGCCAGCCGCGCGGGCCGTAGGGGCCGTACGGGATCGTGGCGGTGTCCGAGGCGTCGCACGGGTCGGCCGGGATCTGGCCGAAGGTCTGGCCCTTGGTGTCATAGCCGGTGTCGGCCAGCGACCACACGTCGGCGTTGGAGGTGTTCGGGAAGTAGTACTTGATCCGCCCCGGCACCGGCGACCAGACGATCTGGGCGTATTGCCCCTCGCTGATGTCGGTGGTGGTCGGGTCGAAATACCAGGTCTGATCGCTGGAATTGGTGGCGGTCCACGGGTTGCCCGTGATCCCCTGGCGCGTGAACCCGCTGAGGTTGGTGTTCCACAGCGTGTTCATCCGGTTTTGTAGCGTGCCGTCGGGGAAATCGACCTGGCAGGCGGGGGTCTGAAAGGTGGTCCATTGGGTGGACTTCGAGGTGATCATGGCGGCTCCTGGGTTCGCGGTCGGGTGGCGGCAATGCAGATAGTCGCCTCGACGCGCCATTGCGCCGATCGAGGCACGAGCCCGCCCTGCACGCACGGCGGGGCCGTGGTGCTCGCGGCGGTCGAAACTCGCGACCGCACCATACGCCGAAAGCAATTCGTCACGCTTTAAAAAAGATGCGGCGGACGTATGCGTCGAGCCGGCGCGGCGAAATACGTAGAGTGCGAAATCGCCAAAGATGACCTTGTAAACAACCCCGACGCTGCGACAATGGCGAGTCGGCCGATGATCCCGGACGCCGGTCAGATCGCTGATTTCGCGCGGTCGTGAACGTTATCGACGTTGCTGGATCTGCGCGTGCTCGCTTAACGTCATTCGCGGCGCCGACGGGGGCGCGCGGCGACCCGCGCGCTCACGGGAGATCTCGGCGCGGCGCGCTGGGGGGGCCCGGACGGAGGATTCCCCCGGCGGGGGGAATCACGGGGCGGAGGGCTTGCCCTGGTACCGCAATTCGAGGGTTTGGGTCTGGCCGGTCGCGGGCGCGACGGGCAGGGTGACGACGAACAGGCGATCGTAGGCGTCGTCGGGGAGCGAGGGTTGGCCGCCAGCTTCGACGGTGTCACGTACCTGGCCGCCGAGCGCGTCGATCAGGCCGGGCACCGTGTTCGAGTGGCCGGCGACGACGGCGATCGCTCCGGCCGGGAGGGCGCGCAGGGCCGCGACGAGCTCCTGCGGGGCGGACGCGGGCAGGACTGTGATCTGCAGGCCGGCGGCGTCGGCGAGCGGGCGCAGGGTGTCCTGGGTGCGCCGGTACTCGCTGGCGAACAGGTGGGTGACGCCGGCGTGGCCGAGCAGCTCGGCCAGGGCCTTGGCGCGGGCCTCGCCGGCCGGGCTCAGGCTCGGGTCGTTCGGGTCGTCGGCGGCCTTTTCGCCGTGACGCACGAAGATCGCGGTGGTCAGGGCGACGGGGACCGCGGGCGCCTCGGCCGAGGCGGGGGCCGTGGACGGAGTGGCAGGCTTGCAGGCGGTCCACGCCAGCGAGAGCAGACCGGCCAGGCCCAGCGAGGCGAACCGGCGAAAGGACGGAGGGGTGAGGCGGGAGCGGGCGCGAGGCATGGTCGTCGACTCGGATGCGCGGGGCGAGCGGGAGGTTTCGCGCGCGGCATGTCCTGAAGGACAGGTCACTCGCCGCCGAAGCGGACCTGGGCGACGGTGCCGACGCGGAGGGCGGCCGGCTCGGCGCCGTGCAGGCGGGCCTCGGCGAAGATCAGCCGGGTGCCGACCTCGATCTCCGGGGCGATCGTGATCACCTCGCCGGCGAGCTCGGGGTCGTCGGCGAAGCGGACCGTGACGGGGGCGCCCAGGCGCAGGGCCTGACTGCGGGCCTCGGGGACGGCGAAGCGGAGCACGCGGGCGTCGGAGATCAGGCGCACGACCGGCTCGCCTGCGGTCAAGGTGGCGCCGGCGTCGACGTGGCGGCTGGCGATCACGCCGGCGAAGGGGGCCCGCAGCTCGGCCTCGGCGATCCGCGCGGTGGCCTCCTCCATCTTGCTGCGCTGCTGCCACATCGAGGCGCCGGCCCCGCGCTTGCGCGCGGCCGCCAGCTTCTCGGCGTAGCGCTGCTCGCGGAGCTCGGCGCGCGAGACGTAGTCCTCGAGCTGCTCGACGTCGGCGCGCACCATCTTCGCCCGCTCGAGCTCGAGCTCGAGCCGCTCGAGCTCGGCGCTCGAGGCCTTCCACGCGGCGGTCGCCATCGCCAGCTCGCTGCGATCGCCGCGCACGTCCATCTCGGCGACGACGTCGCCCTGATTCACGTGATCGCCGACCTCGAGGTCGAGCCGCGCCAGGCGCGAGAAGCCCGACGAGACCAGGACGACCTCCGCCTCGGGCACCAGGACGCCGACCATCGGCGCGGGGGCGGGCGCAGGGGCGGGGGCGGGCGCGGCGGCCTGCTCGGCCGGGGCGGCGGTCGGCGCGGGCGCGGGCTCGCTGCAGGCGGTCAGCAGAAGGGCCGTCAGCCACGTCGTCAGGCGCGCGCGAGATGGTGAGGCGGACATGGACGAATGGACAGGTAGCGCGGCGAGCCGCGGCGGCGATTGGCTGCATGTCACCGAGGACATGCCCGAAGAGACACGGCCGAGGAGACATGCCCTCGACGACATGGCCGAAAGAACATGAGGCTGGAACCGCCTCACGCCGCCCCCTTCTCGTACAGCCGGCGGTACTGCAGGCAGCGGCCGAGCAGCTCGTCGTGGCGGCCGGCGTCGACCAGGCGGGCCTGGTCCATCACCAAAATGACGTCGGCGGCGATCACGGTGCTGAGGCGGTGGGCGATGACGATCCGCGTGCACTGCAGGGCGGCGAGCGAGCGCTGGATGGCGGCCTCGCTGATCGTGTCGAGGTTGCTGGTGGCCTCGTCGAGCAGGAGGATCGCGGGCTTGCCGGCCAGGGCGCGCGCGAGCGCGAGCCGCTGGCGCTGACCGCCCGACAGCGAGGCGCCGCCGTCGGCCAGGATCGTCTCGTAGGCCATCGGCAGGGCGGCGATCGCGTCGTGGATCGACGCGGCGCGGGCGGCCTCGATCACCTCCTCGAGCGTCATGTCGGGCCGACCGAGCGCGATGTTGTCGCGGATCGACACGCCGAACAGTTCGCCGCGCTGGGTGACGACGCCGAGCTGCTCGCGCACGCTGCGGAGGTCGAGGCCGGCGAGGTCGAGGCCGTCGTAGAGGACGCGGCCCTGCTGCGGGCGGTAGAGGCCGACCAGCAGCTTGGCGAGGGTCGACTTGCCGGCCCCGGAGGCGCCGACGACGGCGACGAACTGACCGGGCTCGATGTCGACCGAGACGTCGACGACGGCCGGCGGGACGCTGTCGGAGTAGCGGAAGGAGATCGACTCGGTCTTGATCTGCCCCGAGAGCTTCGGCGCCCGCTTGACCCGGGTCGGGTCCTGCTCGGGCTCGGACTGCATGACGTCCTCGATGCGCTCGAGGTAGCTGCCGAGCAGCTGGAACTTGAGGGTGACCGCGACCAGCGCCGACAGCGGGCCGAGGAAGCCGGCGCCGAGCGCCGACAGGCCGAGCATCGCGCCGAGGCTGAGCTCGCCCGAGAGCACGAGGGTGGCGCCGGTGCCGAGGATCACCAGCGGCGCGGCCATGCCGAAGCTGCTGAGCAAGGCGCCGACCAGCGCGTCGAGCCGGCCGCGCCGCAGCGAGACGTTGAGCGCGTCGACGAACAGGTTGGACCAGCGATCGACGGCGCGGAACTCGGCGCCCATGCTCTTCAGCGTCTCGATGCCGCCGAGCAGCTCGACCTCGTAGCTCGAGGTCTTGGCCTGCGCGGCCAGGCTCTCGCTCATCAGCTCGCGCTGGATCCGCCGCGTGGCCCAGTAGAGCGAGAGCTGCACGGCGCCGAGCAAGACGACGACGCCGCCCATCAGCGGGCTGGCCCAGAAGATGAGCACGAGGTAGAGGCTGACGAGGGTGCCGTCGAGCACCGCCGAGAGGGCGCCGGAGGTGAGGATCTCGCGGACCACGGCGTTGCTGCCGAGGCGCAGCATGAGGTCGCCGGTCGAGCGCCGCTGAAAGAAGGCGTAGGGCAGGTCGACGAGGTGGTCGAGGAAGCCGATCGTCATGTCGGCGTCGAGCAAGGTGCGCAGCTGGACGAGCAGGTTGGCCCGCACCCACGAGCTGATGAAGGTGAAGACGACCATCATCGCCAGGCCGGCGACGAGGACCTGCAGGAGGTCGATGTCGCCGCGCGGGATGATGCGGTCGACCAGCAAGGTGGTCATCAGCGGCAGCGCCAGCGCGAGCAGCTGGACCAGCACCGACATCAACAAGGAGCGGGTCCACAGGGCCGGGTGCGCGAGGATCTTGCCGAGGTAGCGGCGCACGAGCGGCCGCTGCCGCCGCTCGGGCGCGAAGGCCTCGCCGGGCTCGAGCAGGAGGGCGACGCCGGTGAAGGCCTGGTCGAACTCGGCGGGGGTGATCCGCCGCCTGCCGTGGGCAGGATCGAGGATGTGGATCCCGCGCCGGTCGAGGCGATCGAACACGACGAAGTGGTTGAACTCCCAGTGCAGGACGGCGCCGCGCGGGACGAGGCCGAGGTCGTCGAGGTCCTCGACCTGCACGCCGCGGCCGCGCAAGCCGTAGCTGCGGGCAGTGCGGAGGATGCCGAGCGCGCTGACGCCGTTGTGGTCGGCGCCCATGGCGGTGGCCAGCTCGTCGAGGCCGACCTCGCGGCCGTAGTAGCGCAGGACCATCGCCAGGCAGGCGGCGCCGCAGTCGGCGGCGGTCATCTGCTGCACGTGCTCGAGCTGCCCGCGCGGGCCGGGCGCGCCGAGCCGGCTCAGCGCCGGAAAGCGGCGAGACAGCGCGCGGTCGGGCTCGGGCGAGGTGCTCATGGCGGCCGCCGAAGGTTAAAGGTGCTGCAGCGCCGGGACCAGGGTCTCCAGCAGCGTCGCCGAGCGCACCTTGGCCTCGAGCGTGCCCTGCATGCCGTCGTATACGCGGTACTCGGTGCCGTCGGCGACGAAGGTGTCGGACGGCAAGACGGTGACCACGACCACCACCGGGCCGTTCAAGGCGAGCGCTCCTTCGCGATCGCGCCCGAGGTAGCGCATGGCCTCGGCCGGACCGACGACCTCGTCGGCGACCGAGCGCACGACGACGTCCTGGCGGCTGTCGGGGAAGCCCTCGAGGGCGAGCGAGACGCGGGTGTCGGCGGCGCCGAGCAGCGGTCGATAATGGCCGGGGAACAGGCCGACGACCACGGTCTGCGCGGCGTCCTGCTCGACCGCGACGACGGCGTCGCCCGGCGCCAGCGCCTGGCCCGGACGCACGCGCACGTCGGACACCACGCCGGGCTCCGGCGCGACCACGGAGCGCTCGGCCGCGCGCGCGCGCGCGAGCTGCAACTGCCCGTCGAGCGCGGCCAACCGCTCGCGCCGACTGTCGTCGGCCGGGGCGCGCAGCAGCTCGACCAGGCGCTGCTCGTACTCCCGCTCGACCCGCGCGAGCTCGGCCTGCTGCGAGGCGTCGTCGAGGCGCACCAGCACCTCGCCGGCCTCGACGCGCTGGCCGAGGCGCACCGGGATGGTCTGCACGGTGCCCGAGGCCGAGGTGGTGACGACCAATCGACCCTCGCGCCGCACCACCGCGCGGCCCTCGGCGTACTCGCCGACGCGCACCGTGGCGGCGAACACGAGGCCGGCGCCGACCAGCAAGATCGTCACTGTGACGGCCCAGCGCGTCCACGTGGGGACGATGTGCAGCGGGTGCCCGGGCCGCGAGGCGCGGCGGTGGGCCTCGAGCGCCGCGCCGCGGAAGATGACGCGGCGGGCGGCCTGGTCGGCCGCCTCGGTGTTGCTGGGCTCGCTCACGGTGTCCTTCACGCGCCGCGCTGGGCCCGATGCGCGACGAGAGCGTCGCACAGCGGGCCGCGGATGTCGACGCCGGCGCGCGCCTCGAAGCCGAGGAACATCGCCGAGGGGTTCAGCTCGAGGATCTTGTAGCGGCCGTGGCGGTCGGCCTTGATGTCCATGCCGGTGTAGCGCAAGCCGATGATCTCGGCCGCGCGCACGCACTCGCGCTGGACCGTGTCGTCGAGCGCGATGGGATCGATGCGCTGCTCGTGCTGGCGGAAGTCGATCGCGTCGGTGACGATCCGCAGGGCGCACACGACCCGGCCGTCGATCACGTAGACGCGCACGTCGTCGCCCGGCAGTAGCTCCTGGAAGCACACCGGCGCGGCCCGGAGCTTGTCGAGACGCTCGTCGCCGAGGTCCTTCGCCTCGACCTTGCGGGTCGCCGCGCCGCCGGCGACCGGCTTGTAGACGACGGAGCCGTGGACGTCGCAGAACCGCCGCACTGCCGCCGGGTCGTTGCTCCACAGGGTGGCCGGCACCGGCAGGCCCGCGGCCTGCAGCAGCGCGAGCTGGTACGGCTTGGTGATGTTGTGGCCGTTCGACGAGGGGTTGTAGAACGCGGCGCCCTGGGCCTCCCAGCGCAGCAGGATCGCCGACAGCAGGGTCGAGCGCTCGCGGAACGCCAGAGTCGTGCGCCGCCAGTCCTCCTTCATCGCCTCGTCGGCGTCGACGCCGTAGGCGGCCGGGCTCTGGTAGAGGCTGCGCACGTACACCGCCGCGGGCCGACCGATCCGCCGGCCCTCGATCACGATGTCCTCGGGCGCCTCGCCCAGCGCGATCGGCAGGTCCTCCGGGAAGCGCTGGGCGTCGAGCACCACCGGCTCGCAGCCGCGGGCGCGCACCCCCTCGAAGACGGCGGCCGCGTGCGGGTCGGAGAGCGCGCCGACGATGACGATCGGTGAATCGGACATGGGAAAATCGCCAGAAGGGTAAGAGGTTGCAGGTGCAAGGAAGAGCGAGCGACGGACGCCGGGGGGCAGCGGAGGCCGCCCCCCGGCGTCGGCGAGGGATTACTCCTCGCCCAGCGCCTTCGTGGTCGGGCCGTCCTCCTCGCCGAGGGCGAGGGTGGTCATCGGCGGGTCCTCCTCACCGATGGCGAGCGTGGTCGCCTCCGGACCCTCCTCGCCGATGGCGAGGGTGGTGTAGATCGGGCCCTTGCCGCCGGTGACCTGGCCGAGGTCCTCGATGAACAGGTCCTTCAGCTGCTTCTTGCTCTTCTTGTCGTTCTTGCTCATGACGTTCTCTCTTTATTGCGGGTAATGACCAAAGGAATGGTGGACGGACGCGCATTCGTCCGCGCGTACGAATGCGCTCACTCGGAGGCGCCATTCGCGCCCACGAAGCGGTACTGAGAATGCACGATCGGCCTCGTCCAGGCACCATTATTTTTTCGTCGCCGCGTCCGCTCATAGTCACGCCGATCTCGGGAAGATATTCGTGATCCATCGGCGAGGACGGTGCAACACCGCCCCCAACGCCGTTCCGTGTGCGGCCCTAGGCCCCCACATGTGTACACTTCGCGCGCATTCTCGGGATTGCGATGTGTGTATCTCCGCTCTCACGCGGGGGGACCGCGCATTGCGCGACGAACGCGACCGGTGAATTCCCCGATCACCGGAGGTCACCTGATCGCTGAATCATGGTCGTGATCGAGGTCACCCCAATCAATCGGCGGCGACGTGTCCGACCGGCCCGGTCGGCGGACATAGCCACGAAAGCGCCGCTCCGTGCAGCGAAGCGGTGTCCGAGGCGGCGGCCGGGCGGACATCGCGGGGCTCGCCCGGTCGGGCTCGCAGGCGATCTGCGGTGAATGCGTTTCACGCAGTATGACGATAGTGTCAGATTGACGATCGTCCGCGGCCCGCCAGCGAACTCGACTGTGCGGGCCAGCGACCCCGACCGCGGCCCGCCGGCACCGTTCGACGATCGTGGGCTTCTGCGGCGGACGGGAGTCCGCTACGCTTTCGCCATGCCGAACAAGCAACTCCGTGCAGTCGTCGCGATCGCGGCATTCATGGCAGGTTCCGCCTGCGGCGCGCAGCAACCGGCCGGCTCGGCCCCGGGGCCCGCAGCCGAACGCGGACCGGACCCGCGGGTGCAGGGGCTCGAGGAGGAGCTCGGCGCGGCCAAGCGCGAGCTCGAGGCGCTGAAGTCCGAGAGCGAGCAGCTGCGCAAGTCGGAGACCGAGCTCAAGGTCAAGGCCGACGAGGCCGAGGCGCTGCAGAAGAAGCTGACCGAGGTGGTCGGCAAGTTCGGCGACGTGACCACCGAAGACGGGATGGTCCGCGTCGAGCTGATCGACAAGATCCTGTTCCCCGTCGGCGAGGCCGACCTGACCGACAACGGCCGCGAGGTGCTGGCGCAGGTCGGTGCGGCCCTGAAGGACATCGAGGACAAGCAAGTGTGGGTTCAGGGGCACACTGACGACTCGCCGATCGTGATCCGCAAGCCGAAGCCGGGGAAGGGCGAGGATCCGAAGGCCAAGAAGGGCGACAAGAACGCCAAGGACGCGAAGGTCGACCCCAAGGCCGCGAAGGGCGAGGCGCCGCCCGAGCCCAACGACGCGGTGCTGCCGTTCGTCACCAACTGGGAGCTGTCGGCCGCGCGCGCGCTGACCGTCGTCCATTACCTGCAGGACGAGGCGAAGATCGATCCGTCGCGCCTGGCCGCGGTGGCCTTCGGTCAGTACCGCCCGAGCAGCAAGTCGAAGGCGAAGAACCGCCGCATCGAGATCGTGCTGTACCCGCGGGCCAAGCTGGCGCCGAAGTGAGGTGACGAGAGGCGGTGAGGAGAGGGCGTCCGCGCGACCGCGACGGGCGCTCTGCTTCGTAGCGATCAGTAGGGATCGCGGACGCGGATGTACTCGGCCTCCCACTCGGTGCCGTCGTCGGTCGTGTACTCGACGATCATCCGCGTGGCGGTGACCTCGAGCCGGGCGCCGGCGTTCCAGCCGGCGCGGACGGTGTCGACGGCGTAGGTGCCCTCGGGCGGCTCCTCGGGGCACGGTTCGCTGCAGCCGAGGCCGGGCGCGGCGGCGCCGAGCAGCGCGGCGGCGACGAACAGCAGGGCGTCGCGCAGTCGTTGCAGGGTCATCGCTCGACCTCCCGCGCCAGCTCGAGCTCGATCGCGCCGGCTTCGCTCTCCTGCTCGTCGTAAGCGGTGAAGGTGCGGTCGGGGACGCGCAAGATCGAGAAATTGCCCCACGCCTGCGCCGCCAGGTCGCCGTCACCAGAGACGCGGCGCACCTCGAGCAGCTCGCCGTACTCGTTCTCCTCGCACTCGAGGGCGTACGCGCCGGCGTCGCCGGTGCGCAGGGCTGCTCCGAACGACAAGCCGGCGGCGATCGAGAGGATGGCGGCGATCTTGGGCTGGTGCGATCTCATGGCGATGTCTTTTGAAGGTGGAAAACGGGGCGCTCGGGCGGGGCTGGATCGGGAGTCGCCGCAGCGGCGGGAAAAATTGGGGGCGCGGTGAAAAAGAGCGAGGGCGGTCGTCGCTGGGGTGATGCGCTGCACGTCGCTGAGCGCCTGCGATACACTGCGAGGGATGGCCGTCACGAAACGCCGCCAGGGTGCTGCTTCCACTCGCGCTGCGGCGGCGGCCGGGGCGGCGTCGGGGAGAGGCGCGAAGGCGCGGACCGAGGCGGCCGCGGGCGGGGAGCGCGTCCCGGCGAAGCGCGGGCGCGGTGAGGCGACGAGGACGAAGCGAGGCGGTGAGGTCGGGCCTGCGAGCAAGACGCGTGCGGCGGCGAAGCGCGACGGCGAGGTCGTGAGCGCGAGCAAGTCGAAGCGCGATGGCGAGGCGAAGCGCACCGCAAAAGCCAAGCGCGGTGAATCCGTCGCGGCGAAGCGGAGCGGCAGAGCTGCGAGCAAGGCGACGCGTGCGGTGAAGCGAGGTGTCGAGGTCGTGCCCGCGAGTAAGGCGAAGCCCAAGCGCGGTGAATCAGTCGCGGCGAAGCGAGGCGAAAAAGCTGCGAGCAAGGCGACGCGTGCGGTGAGTGAGCGTGGTGAAGCAGGGGCGGCGAAGCGGAGCGGCAAAGCTGCGAGCAAGGCGACGCGGGCGGTGCGCGGGCGTGGTGAAGCAGGGGCGGCGAAGCGAGGTGGCAAGGCCGCGGCGAAGTATCCGTTCCCGTTCTTCGGCGCCGGGCTGGCCAGCTACTTCGAGTGGGGCAGCCTTTACGTGTGGTTCGAGGAGCCGCCGCCGCGGGCGGCCCGGGCTGGCTTGGTGCGGGCGATCCCCGAGCCGTTCCGCCGCGCGCCGGAGTGGGGCAGCTTCGTGCTGTACGCCGGCAGCGGCGATCAATTCATCAACCTGCACATCTGCATGGCCTACGCGGCGCTCGGCGATCCGCAGCAGATCGATCCCGACGACGACGACGAGTCGTTCGGCTTCGGCGTCGGCCAGCCGTTCCCCAATCTCCGCCAGAGCCGCGCCTTCGAGGCCGACCTGCGCGCGTGGCTGCTGGCCCTGCACCGCAGGCACCCGATCGCCTTCGTCGCGCGCCGCGAGGACAGCGAAGCCGGGGGCACGCAGCTCGACGCCTGGCATCGCTGGAGCCTCGGTCGCTTCGCCGAGGTCGTGCTCGCGCGCTGGCAGGCGCACCACCGCAAGCCGCCGCACCGCCTGGCCGACTGGGCGCTGCGGGTGGCGCTGGGCCTGGCCCTCGACTCGCCGATCGCCGAGCAGGTGCCGGCCGCGGCGAAGGCCTGGTACGACCGCGCAGGTTGACCGCGGCGAGCGTCCGGTCGCGGCGAGGGGCCGATGCGACTGGCGCAGGGCGGGGAGATCCAGGGCCGCGGGCTGCGTGATTCGCGGAGCGGGCCGAAGGGCGAGCCTCGGGTGATTCGCGGAGCACAAGGCAGCTCCTGGCCGAGGGCCCTGGTGATTCGCGGAGCGGGCGGCTCCTGGCCGTGGGGCGGGCCGCGGGCGACTCGCTAGTCCGGCGACCCGCTCGGCCGGTCGGCGGAGGACGACTCGTTGACCGGTCACCGATGTCGGGTCCGACCGCGCGAGCTGCGGCGGAGCGGTCCGATCGCCGGGCCGCATCACGCTTCGCGGACGGCGTTCGCCGAACCGGGAGCGACTCTGCGCATGGGCTGGGGGCGGCGGCCGGCGATCCGGGGCGAAGCCCGCGAGTCGCGCGAGCGGGATGTCGCCGGCCGGCATCGCCGACGAGCGCCAGGCGTGGCATGCTGGGAGCATGAAGGGCCGGTGCCTCGGGCTCGCGGCGCTGGCGGCGACGGTCCTGTCGCTGCCGGGCTGCCCCTTGCCCGTGGAGAGCCCCGAGACCTCGCCGCCGCCGCCCGCCAGCGCCTACGACGTGCTGGCCGACCGCTGCGACCGCGGCGACGGGCCGGCGTGCGTCGAGATGGCGGCGCAGTACCGCGAGCTCGGCGAGCTGCCGCTGGCGGCCGCGTACGCCCGCCGGGCCTGCGACCTGGCCAGCCCGTTCGGCTGCGCCGCGCTGGCCCGGGCGTTCGAGCGCGGCGAGGGGCTGCAGCGCGACCCGGCCGCGGCGACGTCGCTGTACGTGTCCGCCTGTCTCGGAGGACATGCCCCTTCGTGCATCTCGGCGGCCGCGGGCCTCGGCGAGCCGGACGCGGCCGAGTTCATGCGCCGGGGCTGCGGCGCCGAGCCGGTGCTGTGCCCGGCCCGCCGCGAGCCGGCGTTCATCGGCGTCGATCCGCTCGACCAGGCCAACGTGGTCCTCGCCATGGCCGAGCGCCGGCTCGAGCTCGGCGACTGCTATCGCCGCTCGCTCGCGCGCCAGCTGACGCTGCACGGGCGGGTGGCCCTCGAGATCGCCATCGCCGGCGACGGTCGCGCCCGGGCGGTGGCCATTCTGGAAAACATCCGCGAGGCGCCCGAGGTCGGCGCCTGCGTGGCCGACATCGCCGCCGCCACGCTGTATCCGCCGACCACGTCCGGCGAGATCGCCGTGATCCCGTGGCGAGTGCTGTTCGAGCCGGGACGCTGAGCCGCGGCAGGGCATGACCGATCGGGCATGTTCGATCGGGCATGTCCAAATGCACATGCAAGAGCAGGCGCCGCGCGTATCCGCGGCGAGCGCTTGACGGCGTTCGGACCGGAGGGACGTCGCCGCTCGTGCCGCGCGAAGGCCCTTTCTGGCGTCAACCCGGCCCGCTTCGCAAGCGCTGCCCCTTTCAAGAACATGTCTTTTTAGACATGTCATGCCATTCTCGAAGCGTCGCCGAGAAATACGCGGTTCGGTGATTCCTCCGGGCCGCCGACGGCCGCTCGCGCGCCGCGATCGTGCGGGCCGCCACGGTCTCGCGCGCCTGCGCTCGCGCGAATGTCGAGCCGCGTCACACCGCAGGCCGCCCGCGCTGGCGCGGCCCGCGATCGGCGATACGTTCGCTGTGATGATTCGCTTGCGCTTGAGTTGCTCTGCAGCGCTGCTGTTAATAGGCTGGGCGCTGGTCGGCTGCGTGGCCGAGAAGAACCTCGACGTCGCCGGCGCGAGCGAGGGCGGGAGCGAGACGGACACCACCACGAGCCCGGCGTGGCCGGAGACCGGCGGAGCCACCCTCGCGGCCGCCGGCAGCGGCTCGACCACCACCACCGGGGAGCCCGAAGATCCGCCGACCAGCGGGTCCACGGGCGCGGCCGAGACCACGACCGGCGAACCCACGAGCAGCACGAGCACCACGACGAGCGACACGAGCGGCAGCTCGGGCGACGACGTGCCCGCGCCGCTGAGCTTCGTCGCCGACATCCAGCCGATCTTCGCCGACTATTGCACCTGCCACGGCGACGGCGCGCCCGAGCCGGATCTCGGGATCGGTCGGGCCTACGACAGCATCGTCGGCGTGCCCGCGAACGACGTGAAGGGGATGCTCCTGGTCGCGCCCGGCGCGTACGAGGACAGCTACTTGTGGCACAAGATCGCCGGCAGCCACAGCCAGGTCGGCGGCGCGGGCAAGCGCATGCCGCCGAACGACGAGCTGCAGCCGGGCGACATGGCGGCGATCCAGCAGTGGATCGTCGAGGGCGCGCAGCCGTGAGTCCGCCGCTCGGTTTCTTCAATAAATGAAACAGCGGATCGGCGGAGCTTCGGCGGCGTGCGGCCGTCGGGCGGCCGGTCTTTTTCAGAAGCGAATGGATCGTCGAGGCGCGTGGCCCTGCGGCGGCCGTCCCGGCGGGCGTGCCGTCCCCAAACACGGGTCCGGGGCGCGCCCAGGCCGCGGGCGGGCAGGGTTGTCCGGCGTCGCCCGCGCGACCCTGCGGCGTGCGGCTTGCGTTACCATCGCGGCCGCATGCGAGGTGCAGTTCTCTTCAACGGCAACGCCGAGACCGTCGACGCGCTGGTGCAGACGGCGGCGCCGCTCCTGCTGTCGTCCCGGCACGAGGACCCCGAGGTCGCGCGTTCGCGGCGGGTCGTGCTCGTCACCGCCGCCTGGGGTGACGGCGAGCACGACGAGGGTCACGTCAAGCGGTCGCTCAACGGCATCGGCCTGCCCTCGCACTACGAGGACGGCTACGACACCAACCTGGTCAACCTCTCGCTGCTCCACGAGGTCCGCGGCCTGGCGCGCACCGCCCCGCGGCTTCTGGCCGCGTGGCACGAGGAGCGCCGGATCGCCGAGATGGCGCGGGCCTTCTACCTCGAGCACAACGCTCACCTGATCCAGCTGTTCCGCCGCACTCTGGCGGTCGCCAAGCGCGAGGACCCGACGATCACGGTCGCGCGCCTGGCCGGCGACCAGGGCCATTACGGCCACGGCGGCAAGCTGCTGCGCTACACGCTGTCACGCGAGCTGCGGCACGCGCTCGACACCCTCGAGGCGAACGACGACCACCTGGTGAGCCTGCTCGACCAGATCGAGCAGCGCACCTTCGACGCGGTGGGCCTGCACTACGACCCGGCCTGGCGCGCCGCGCAGCAGCGGCTGGAGCGGAGGATCCTCTCGGCCAACAGCATCGTCCTGTTCGGCGGCCACCTCGACCTGCTGCTCGACGCGCTGCGGTTCTTCCGCCTGCGCGACGCGTTGGCCGAGGCGCTGCGCCGCGGCACCCAGCTGGTGGCGATGTCGGCCGGCGCGATGGTGCTGTGCGAGCGGGTCATCATCTACGACGACTTCGCCACCAAGCGCCGCGACTTCCAGCTCTACGACCGCGGCCTCTGGTCCGCGACATCCAGCTGTTCCCCCACTGCACCGAGCGGATCCAGACCGACGACCCCGACAACCTGTCGTACCTCGCGCGCCGCTTCCGCCACCACGCCTGCGTCGGCCTCAACCAGCGCTCGTTCCTGCTGTTCGAGCTCGGGCCGCACCGGGCCGCCAGCGTCGGCGCCGACGACAGCGTGATCGTGTTCGACCCCTCCGGCCGCAAGCTCAGCTACCACCGCGGCGAGATCATCCGCATGTGATCCGACGGGCCGCCGCGCGCGGCCCTGCGACGAGGGGTGTCTTCGGGGGCATGGCTGAAAGATCATGCTCTCGAGGACATGCTCTTTGAGGCATGTCCTCGAGGTCCTGCGACTTCGCCCGTCGGTGCTGCCGCCGTCGCGCGGCCGTCAGCCTTCTGCTCCGCGCGGCGCCACGGGGCCTCGCGCGCGGCGCGGGCGGGCGAGCGCGACCAGGACCAGCAGCCACGGACCCTCGCGGTCGCCGGGGTAGTCGTCGCAGGCGCAGCTGACCAGGCCGCCGCCGCCTTCGTCCACGAGGTCGTCGAGCTGCGGGTCATCGAGCGGCAAGTTGTCGAAGAAGTCCGGGTCGAAGCATTGGCCGGGGAACACGCCGCCGGACGAGCACTCGAGGCCGAGCGGGCAGAAGTTGCCGACGCCGCGGCAGCCGTCGACGCAGAAGCCGACCACGCAGATCCGGCCGGAGAACGGCCCGCCGCACTCGAGGTCGTGCTCGCACTTGGCGCAGCCGATGTCGACCGCGCCGTCGCAGTCGTTGTCGAGGCCGTCGCACAGCTCGAAGCCGGGCGGGCCGGGGGCGGCGTCGCAGACGACGTCGCCGAAGACGTCGCACGCCAGCGCGCCGACGACGACGCACTCGCCGACGCCGACCTCGCAGGGTTCGCCGAGGGCGAAGTCCTCGTCGATGAAGGTGTCGCAGTCGTTGTCGAGGCCGTCGCACAGCTCGGGGCCGTCGGCCGCGCACTCGCAGGTGCTCGTCAGCGGGTCGCACGCCTCGAGCGGGCCGCAGTCGAGGTCCTCCAGGCACTCGACGCACACGTTCGGCACCGGCCCGAGGTCGCACAGCGGCACGTCGAAGGGGCACGCGGAGAACTCGTCGCACTCCTCGACCAGGAACTCGATCGGCTCCTGCTCGAGCTCGGGCGCCGGGAATTCGGCGACCGGCGCCCCGAGCTCGCCTGCGGCCTCGACCGTGCACTGGTGAGCGATGATGCCCTCGGCCTCGTCGTCGATGACGACCTGAAAGCGGACCACCGTCGACGCGCCGATCGCCAGCAAGCCGCCGACCTCATCGTCGGCGCCGACGCCGAGGCGGACCACCAGCTCGTCGTCCAGCACCTCGCCCTCGTCGTCGAACGCGACGTCCGACAGGAACCCCGGCTCCTCGCCCTCGACGATCTCGAGCGTGCCCGGCACGAAGGTGACGCCGTCGGGCAGCTCGTCGGTGAGGACCACCTCGACGGCCGCGTCGTTGCCGATGTTGGTGACCTCGATCGTGTACTCGATGAGGTCGCCCGGCACGCACGCGCCGGCGTTCAGGTCCTCCCACGTCTCGACGATGCTGAGGTCGGGCGCGGCGGTGGTGACCGAGACGACCGCGGTGGCCAGCAGGAGCGTGTCGGCGGCGGTCGTCACGGTCAGCGGCACGAAGGTCTGCAGCGGGTCGAGCCGGCTGGAGATGTCGAGGACGTCGAGGTCGAGGCCCGAGGTGCTGGCGGGCAGGCCCGACAGCCGCGGCAGATCGCCGGCGACCGACACCGGGAAGCCGAAGGCCGTGCGCGTGCCGTTGAAGAAGTCGTCGATCGGGTTGAGCCCGTCGCCCAGCGGCACGTCGGCGATCAGCACCTGATCGCCGAGGACGTCGTGGTCGCCGGCGAGACCCGCGAGGCCGAGCGTGCCGGCGACGCCCGTCGTCGGCACGACGAAGCCCGCCAGCGCCGTCTCGCACGGCTGCAGCGGCCGCACCGCGTCGAGGCCCTCGTACACGCCGATGCTGCGCAGCGGGTCGAACGGCCGCTCGTACACCACCACCATCCACCAGGCCGCGAACACCTCCTCGTCGAACAGGTGGAGGAACGGCCGCACCTTCACGCCGGCGACGCGGTAAAGCCCCGGGCCGAAGTCGGCCACCAGGTCGCTGACGTCGGCCGAGCACACGTAGCTGCCGTCGGCGCTGACGTAGCAGGCGTCGGCCGCCAGCTCGGTGTCGAGGAAGCCGGGCCGCTCGAGATCGACTGTGGAGTCGGCGCTGGCGATCGCCAGCTGGGCGCCCCAGTACAGGAACGCGTGCGTGATCTCGGCGCCCGGCGGCAGCAGCAGCACCGCCGAGCTGCGCGCCTTGTCGACCTCGATCGCCACGCTCGCCGCCGCCGTGCCGGCGAACGGCGAGTCGGCCCGCCACAATACGTCGGCCGCCCCGTCGACGGTGGCCGCCCCGCAGTCGCCCACCGCCCCGACCAGCGGCGCCGGGGTCACGGGCGAACAATCGTGGGCGAGCGTGTTGCCCAGCAGCACGAAGTCGCCGCGCTGGACGATCTGCGCCCGCAGCAGCGGCGCCGCGCCGGCCGGACCGCCGAGCAGCAGGCAGAGGCCCAGCGCCACGATGATCGTCACTCCCCCCCGACCCGGCCGCATCGGTCCTCCGTGGCGATGAAATGTGGGCGGCGGGCGCGAGATTTCATGCGACCCGTCGCACATCTCGCCGGCCGCGCGGCGTTCGTGCACCTGGCCTTCACGCCAGGTCCGCATCGGTGGCAGCGACGACCTTCGGCGCCCCCGGGCGCACATTGAACATTCGCGGCGCCCGAGGTGCGCCGCGCAGATTAGCCCGCGAATCTTCGGTGCGGCCCCGCACCGGCGCAACGCACGTCCGCGGGATCTCTGGCGGCCCGGGCGACGCGCGGTGATTGGCGGCAGGCGGCGAATCATCGCACCGGGCGTCGGCGCGCGAGATCCGGCTCACCGCGTGGACGATCGTCCTCGCATTCGCTCGGGTCGCGTCCGAGGACGGCGACAGGCACGTACCCGGGTTCGCTTCATGATCGAAGGCGAGAGGTTCGAGCGCCGGGGCGCGTCGGCTTCGACCTCGCGGCCGCGTGAGCTCGCGGGCTCGGCTGCGGCCCAGCGCGTCGCGCGGGCGCCGATCGCGGGACGAAGCATGTGTCGTGCGAGTGGCGGCGAGGTCCTGCGGGCTCGCAAGCGGCCGTTCGCTGCAGCGCTGCTGCCGAGCCCGGCGGGGGCTCGCGCGCGAACGCGCTCCGGCGTATGATGCCGCGCATGGCGAAGGCAGAGCGGCTCGTGCTGGTCGACGGCTCCTGGCTCATCTACCGGGCATTCTTTGCGATCCCGGCCAACCTGCAGACCAAGACGGGCCTGCCGACCAACGCGATCTTCGGCTTCGCGACCATGTTCCGCAAGCTGTTCTCGGGGCGCATGCCGGAGCGTGGGGCGGTCGTGTTCGACACCTCGGCGCCGACCCACCGCGAGCTCAAGTACCCGCAGTACAAGGCCCAGCGGCCGTCGATGCCGGGCGAGCTCGCGCAGCAGCTGCCGGTCATCGATCGCCTGGTGGCGACCAATCGCTTCCCGGTGCTGCGGCAGCCCGGCTACGAGGCCGACGACATCATCGCCACGCTGGCGCGGCGCGGCGTCGAGGCCGGGCTCGAGGTCGTGATCGTCGCCGGCGACAAGGACCTGGCGCAGATGGTCGGCGACGGCATCCGCATGCAGGACACGATGCGCGACGTCACCTACGACGCCGAGCTGGTGCGCAAGAAGTGGGGCGTCCCGCCGGCGCAGATCGCCGACCTCCTGGCGCTGATGGGCGACACCGTCGACAACATCCCCGGCGTGCCCGGCATCGGCCAGAAGGGCGCCGCCGGGCTGCTCGAGAAGTACGGCTCGCTCGACGGCGTGTACGCGCACATCGAGGAGCTCAAGGGCAAGCAGAAGGCCGCGCTCGAGGAGCACCGCGAGGCCGTCAAGCTGTGGCGCCACCTGGCCACCGTCGACGACCGCGCCGCGCTCGAGGTCGACCTCGAGGCCCTGCGCCTCGTGCCGCCCGACCCCAAGGAGCTCGACGCGCTCTACCGCGAGCTCGAGTTCTTCTCGCTGCTGACCGGCGGCGGCAGCGACGCCAAGGTCGGTGACGCGCCCGACATCGAGGTCGAGGTGCCGGCGACCGTCGAGGCCGCGCGCGCGGCGATCGGCGGGTTGCCGGCCGGGCAGGCGGTCGCGGTGGTGCCGCTGTACGAGCCGCCGACGCGGGTCCACCACGCGCACCTGGTCGGCGTGGCGATCGCGACCGCGGGCAAAAAGCCGCTCTACCTGGCCTTCCGCGGCCCGTCCGGGGCGCTCGGCGATCCGGCGATCGAGCTCCTCGGCGGCCTGCTCGGCGATCCGTCCCGCCCGAAGTACGTCCACGACCTCAAGCAGCTGGCGATCCTCGCCTGGCGCCACGGCCTCACCCTCGGCGGCGAGCTGCTCGACACCATGATCGCGTCGTTCCTCGTCGACCCGGTCAAGTGCATCCCGCACGGCCTCGACCAGGTCGCCCGCGAGTACGTGCAGAGATCGATCCCCGCGGTCACCACCGTGCTCAAGAGCGGCAAGTCGGCGCGGCTCCCGAGCGCGGTCGAGGTCGCCGCAGCTGCCACCTACGCGGCCCAGCTCGCGGACGTGGTCCTCGCGCTCGGGCCGGTGCTGCAGCGGCGCCTGGCCGAGGCGGGCCAGACGGCCCACTACGAGGCGGTCGAGCGCCCGCTCGCCTACGTGCTCGCGCGCATGGAGCTGGCCGGCATCCGCGTCGACCGCGACGACCTCACCCGCATGGGCGAGGAGTTCCACAAGCGCAAGGCCGAGATCGAGGCCCGGATCTACGCGCTCGCCGGGCACGAGTTCAACATCGGCTCGACCAAGCAATTGGCCGACGTGCTGTTCGAGGAGCTCAAGCTGCCGGTGATCAAGAAGAACAAGACCGGCTATTCGACCGACGCCGAGGTGCTCGAGCGGCTCGCGCCCAAGCACGAGATCGCCCGCGAGATCCTGGCCCAGCGCGAGCTGGCCAAATTGATCAATACGTACACCGACGTGCTGCGCGACGCGATCGCGCCCGAGACCGGCCGGATCCACGCGAGCTTTCAGCAGACCGTCGGCGTGTCGGGCCGGCTCATCTCCACCGACCCCGACCTGCAGCGCACGCCGGTGCGCACGCCAGAGGGTCAGCGCATTCGCCGGGCCTTCGTCGCGCCCGAGGGCCGGCGCATCATCTCCGCCGATTGGAGCCAGATCGAGCTGCGCGTCCTGGCCCACTTCAGCAAGGACCCGCGCCTGGTCGAGGCGTTCCGCGACAAGCTCGACCTCCACCGCCGCACCGCCGCGCTGCTGTTCCGCGTCGCGCCCGAGGCAGTCACCAAGGAGCAGCGCAACGTCGGCAAGACCGTCAACTTCGCCACGATCTACGGCCAGGGGGCCACGGCGCTCGGGCAGATCCTCGGCATCGCCCGCAAAGAGGCCCAGAGCTACATCGAGCAGTATTTTGAATACTACGCCGGCGTGCGCGCCTGGCTCGACCGCACGATCGCCGAGGCCCACGCCAGCGGCTACGTCACCACCCTGCTCGGCCGGCGCCGCTACATCCCCGAGCTGACCAGCCGCAACGACACCGACCGCGCCGCCGGCGAGCGCATCGCCGCCAATACGCCGATCCAGGGCTCGGCGGCCGATCTGTGCAAGCTGGCGATGCTGCAGATCGACCGCGAGCTGCCGACCGCGGCCCCGCACGCGCGCATGCTGCTGCAGGTCCACGACGAGCTGGTGTTCGAGGTGCCCGAGGCCGAGGCCGCCGCCACGGTCGAGGTGGCGCGGCGAGCGATGGAGCAGCCGTACCCGCTCGACGTCCCGCTCGAGGTCGGCATCGGCGTCGGCCACAGCTGGGGCGAGGCGCACTGATTTTTTTAAAAAAAAGAAAAGTGCGAGCTGTCTCTCGGGGGCATGTCCGTGGAATGTCCCCGAGGACATACTTATTTCGACATGCCTGTTCTGAAGTTCACGGGCTCGTCGGCGACCGTGAGCCCGCCTGTCCTCAGGGACAGGCGGCACGTCGCCGCCGTCGCCACCACCACGCCGCGCCGAGCACCCACGCAAACCCGGGCTCGCCGACCGCGCAGCCTCGCGTGGCCACCGGCGGAGGTTCCGGGGGCGGGGCAGCGGCAGGCGGGGCGGCCTCGGGCGGGGCGGCTTCGGGCGGCGCGTCCGCGGGCGGCTCGGTCGCCGGCGGTCGTGCGGGCGGCCCGGCTGCGGGCGTGGCCGCGGCGATGGAGCACGAGAGCATGACGTCGACCGTCGGCGTGGTGACGACCTGACGGCGGTCGGGGGTGGCTACCTCGATCTCGACGCGATGGAGCCCGGGCGTCAGACCGCCCAGCGGCACCGCTGCCCGGTGCTCGGGCGGGGGGCTCGGCTCGCACACCGTGAACAGCAGGTCGGTGCCTGTCTGGCCGCTCCACGTGCGGCCCGGATCGATCACCGTACAGAGGTTGTGCCGCGGCGTCCACGGCTGTCCGTCGATACGTGTCGCAAAGACCAGGTGGTCGCGCAACGGCTCGACCCCGGGCGGCAGCTCGACCCGCAGCGGCACCGCAGCGGCCGTCACGGTCTCGGCACAGATGCCGGGCGCGGCGATCGTGAGCGGCTGCTCGGCCGAAGCGCCAGCCTGTAGGCTCGCCCGGACCAGCTTCAGCGGCGCCGCGGCGATCGTGACCGTCGTCGTCGCCTCGGCCGGCGGCACCTCGGCCTGCGTGGCGCTCCGCCCCTTGCGCGACTCGTCGGCGAGCTTCCCCTCGCGGACGGTCACCTCGTACACCTGGCCCGGCGAGAACTTCCTGGCGAGGACGATCCACTCGATCCCGTCCTCTCCCGCGGCGATCCGGTGCTTCATCGGCACCCTGCGCTTGCCCTCGACCCGCACCACCGAGACGCGGTCCGGCGAATCGGCGAGCCGCTCCGCGCCCGCCCACGGGAACCCGCGCGCGTCGGGCGGCAGCGAACCATTCGCGCCGAGATACAGCCGACCCGGGCCGAAGCCCCACGACCGACACGAGCACGCCCGCGCCTCGCCCTCGCCGATGACCGCCAGCGCCACGCTCGCCACGATCGCCGCCGTCGTCAGCCGCACGCCGCTACGTCAGCACGTCCCACGAGGCCCGTCAATCGCGGATGCGCGGCAGGGACTGCGAGGCTCCGACCCGTCCGTGACACCTCCAAGCGCCGCCAGCGAGCCGCGCGGCCGTCGTCGCGCTCGCCGGCTGCGTGTACCATCGCCACGATGCACGTCGTCGACCTGTCCCATGGATCGCTCGAGGTCGCGGCGCTGCGCGACGTCCCGGCGCTCGAGCTGCGGGCCGGCGACGTCGAGCCCGACGAGCTGGCGACCGCGCTCGCGGTGCTGCGCGACGTCCGGGGCCTCAAGGGGCTGCGCCTGCGCTCGCGCGTGCGCGCCTTGCCGCCGGCGCTGACCGAGCTGCGCGGCCTGCAGCAGCTCGAGCTGGTCGACGACGAGCTCCCGGGCCTGCCGGCGGCGATCGCCGAGCTCACGCGCCTGCGCAGCCTCCGGCTCGAGCTGTTCCACCTCGCCTCGCTGCCGCGCAGCTTCGCCGGGCTGACGCGCCTGCGCGAGCTGTACATCGACTCGCACCACCTGGCGCGCCTGCCGGACAACCTGGTCGCGCTGCAGGAGCTGCGCTCGCTGACGCTGCTGCTGCGCCACGTGTACCTGCACGACTGGGAGCGCCCGGCCCACTTCGACCCGCGCTTCGAGCAATCGCCGGAGGCGCTGTTCCGGCTGCTGTCCGAGCTGCCGCACCTGTCGTCGCTGACCCTCGGCGAGCCGGGCAGCTGCGGCTGGCCCGAGAAAATTTTTAATAAATTACCCGCCGAGTTCGCGGGCCTGCACGCGCTCGAGGAGCTGACCTTGACCTCGGTCTCGCACCGCATGCCGATGCCGCACGACGTGGTGATGCCGGGGCTGCGGCGGATCCACGCGCTCCTGTCCTACTTCGAGGCGACCGCGGACGAGCTGCGGGCGATGTTTCCCAACGCGGTGATCGGCGACGAGCCGTGAGCGTGGCGACGAAGATCTGTCCTGAACGCCCTATAATCAATGCGCGGCGGGGGGCTCCGTCTCCGCTGTCGGCGCCGCGCTCGCGCCGCCGGACGGTCGCTTCGGACATGTCTGCAAAGACAGGCCAATCGCCTCGTCGCGCCCCGGCGGCGCGCCCGCTCGCCACGGGCTCGTGACAATCGACGGCGAGAAGTTTCCGGCGCTCCGCCCGGTCGACGTCCGCGACTGCCAGCATTCGCGGCATGAGGCGCTTCGGGGACGCGTGGTTCGCGGGCATCGGCCTGCTCGCATCGGCCTGTCATGATTCGGGCTGGGAGGCCGACGAGGAGTCGGCGCAGCTCGAGGCGATCGACGATGGCAACCCTTCCGGGCGCCGCGGCGGGATGGCGACGCTCGTCCCCGAGGAGCCGCCCGCGAGCGCCGCGCGGTCGCTGCAGTCGTCGCCGTTCACCCCCGGCTCGACGGTGTTCGCAGTGCTGCCCGACACCCAGTATTACGCGCTCGGATACCCTGGCCTGCTCGACATGCAGGCCTGGTGGATCTCCCAGAAGGCCGAGGAGCTGGGCATCGCCTACGTCTTTCATCTCGGCGACATCGTCCACAACAACACCGACCTCGAGTGGGAGCGGGCCAGCGCCGCGATGAGCCTGCTCGACGGCACCGTTCCGTATGCCCTCGTGCCCGGGAATCACGACTACGGCCCCTCGGGCACGGCCACCAGCCGCGACTCCGGCCTCAACGAATGGTTCTCGTTCGCCGACGCCGCGGCAGCGCCGAGCTTCGGCGGGGCCTTCGAGGCGGGCAAGCTCGACAACACCTACCGTGTGTTCGAGGCTGGCGGTCACGCCTGGATCGCGCTGCTGCTCGAATGGGGCCCGCGCGACGAGGTCGTCGCCTGGGCCGATGCGGTGATGACCGCGCACCCCGATCGCCTCGGGATCCTCGTGACCCACGCGTACCTCGACAACGACGACCTCCGTCAGGACCACGGCGACGAGCTGCACCCGCAGAAGCACAACCCGCACGACTACGCGACCCCCGGTTCGGTCAACGACGGCGAGGAGCTGTGGCAGAAGTTGGTCCGCCGCCACCGCTTCGTCATGACCCTGAGCGGGCACATCCTCGGTGACGGCACCGGCTACCTCGCCAGCGTCGACGACCACGGCCGCGTCGTCCACCAGATGCTCGCTAACTACCAGATGCGGGCGGTCGGGGGCGAGGGCTACCTGCGCCTGCTCGAGCTCATGCCCGACGGCCGCACCGTCCACGTCCGGACGTACTCGCCGCTGCTCGACCGCTACCTCGTCGACGCGGATCAACAGTTCACGATCGAGCTCGACGTCGATGGAGCGGCCGCGTCCCCGCGGGGCGCATGACCGGGCGTGGGCGCTTCAAGACGTGGGCCCGAGACATGGGGCCATGACACCGGTCTCGGGGCTCATCGGTGCGGTGGCGGCGAGGCGCTGAAGGACATGTTCAAGTGGACATGCTCTTTTCGACATGTCCACAAGTTCACGCCTCCGGGTGCGTCGCCAGCCACAGGGCCGCGCGGGCCAGGTTCGGCTGGTGCCCGAGCTCGCGCCAGTACGCCTCGGCCTCGCTCGCCAGGCTGCGGGCGCGGGCGCGGTCCTGCTGTGATTCCCACAGCGCCCGGGCCAGGGCGAGCTGGACGTTCGCTCGCTCCTCCACCGTCGCCAGGGGCAGCGCTCGCTCGAGCAGGGGCAGCGCCTGCGTCGGGCGGCCGAGGGCCAGCTCGAGCTCCGCGAGGCCGAGCAGCGTCGCGGCGAGGTTGGGGTGCAGCGGGCCGAGGCCCTGCTCTTGCAGCGCCAGCGCGCGCTCGTGGTGGAGCCGCGCCGCTTCGAAGCGGCCGAGGTCTCGCAGCGCGCGCCCGAGGCCGTTGAGGGCCAGCGCCAGGTGGTGCGACTCGGTCCCGAGCGTCTGCTCGCGCAGCGCCAGCGCCCGCTCGTGGGCCTCGCGCGCCTCGTCGGGCCGACCCAGGGCCGCCAGAGTGTTGCCCAGGCCGGTGAGGATGCCGTGGGTGACCGGATCGCCGGGGCCGACGGCCCGCTCGCGCAGCGCCAGCGCCCGCTCGTAGGCGTCCTTCGCCTCCTCGAAGCGGCCGAGGCCGGCCAGCGCGACGCCGAGGTAGTTGAGCGAGAAGGCGTTGGTCGGGTGCTCGGGGCCCAGGACCTTCTCGCGCAGGGCGAGCGCCCGCTCGTGGGTCTGGCGCGCCTCCTCGTAGCGGCCGAGCCCCTGCAGCGCGCGGCCCAGGTTGCTGAGCGACAGGGTGGTGTAGGGGTGCTCCGGGCCCAGAGCTCGCTCGCGCAGCACGAGGGCCCGCGCGTGCCGCTGGCGGGCCTCCTCGAAGCGATCGAGGTTGACGAAGGTGAGGCCCAGAGTGTTGTCGGCGTCGGAGCGGACGACCGGGTCGTCCGCCAGCTCCACCGCGGCCTCGAGCGCCAGAGACAAAGCCAGCGCCTCCTCGCCGCGGGCCTGGCGCGCCCCGATCACGAACAGCAGCTGGCTCCACGCGCGCGCGCCGAGCCGCGTGTCCTTGCCCTGGGCGGCCGCGACGATCGCCTGGCGGGCCAGCGCCTTGGCGCCCTCGTAGTCGCCGGTGGGCTCGCGCAGCTCGGCCATGATGAACAGCACCCGCGCGTGCAGCGGCGCGTGGCCCACCGGCTCCACCTCGCGCAGCAGGGCCTCGCCGAGCGCCAGGCCCTCCGGGTACTCGCCGGCCTCGTAGAGCGCCTCGAGCCGGTCCGCCTGCGCCTCGAGGGCCTCGACGCGGGCGCGCACTGCCGCGTCCTCGGGCGGCGGAACTGCGGCGGTGAGCGCCTCGGCGTCGGCGCAGTAGTCGAGCGCGGGCAGGGCCTGCACCGCCTGCACTGCCTGGTCGACCCGCCGGCGATCGGGTCCGCTCGCCAGCAGCTCGGTCAGCGCGCGCAGGCGACTGCGCCGCCGCTCGAGGCACGACTCGCGCAGCGCCGCGAGGCTGCCCGGCTGGGCCGAATCGCGGCCCTCGACCTCGCACACCTCGGTCCGCACGCGCACCCACGCATCGGCGTAGCCGTCGAGCAGCGCCGCGGCGCGCTGCGCAGTGTCGGCCGCGTACGGCACGCCGGTGGCCGTCAAGGCCTGCGTCACGCGGGCTCTCGTGTCCGCGTCCCACACGCCCGCGAGCTGCCGCTCCATGCCGCCGCAGCCGCGCTCGCGCGCATCGAGCCGGCCCCACACGACCAGCCCGCCGAGGATTGCGAGCACCAGCACCAGCGCGGCGGCCAGCGCCCGGCCGCGGCGCCGCGCCTGCGGATCGTCGGCGAGCTCGGCCAGCACGACCTCCATCGACGCGGGGCGGCGCGACCGGTCGGCGCTCAGGCCTCGCAAGACGGTGCGAGCCACCCAGGCCGGCACGTCCGACGCGTCCGGCGGCGGCCTCACCCGGCCGGCGGCGTGGGCCTCCAGCAGCGCCGACAGGGTCTTGCCGGCGAACGGATATCGCCCGTACAGCGCCTCGTACAGGGCCACGCAGAACGAGAACACGTCGGTGAGGACATCGGCAGTGCGGCCCCCGAGCAGCTGCTCCGACGCCATGTAGCGAGGCGTGCCGACCAGCATGCCCGAGACGGTCAGCTCGGCGGCGAGGACGGTGCCGCCCGGCCCCAGCGGTTCGCCGACAGCGCTCGTCGGCGGCGTCTCGGAGGGTCGGTCGTGGCGCGCCAGGCCGAAGTCGGTCACGCGAGCCCGACCGTCCTTGCCGACCAGCACGTTGTCGGGCTTGAAGTCGCGGTGGATGAGGCCAGCGGCGTGGGCCGCCGCGAGCCCGAGCCCGGCCGCGAGGAAGGTCTCCAGCACCTGCCGCCAGGACCGCGGCCGCTCTTCGCACCACTGACGCAGCGTCTGCCCCTCGACGTACTCCATCGCAATGAACAGCGCGCCGTCGGCGAGGGCGCCGGCGTCGTACACCGCGACCACGTTCGGGTGATTCAGCCGCGCCATCGCCTGCGCCTCGCGCACCAGGCGGGCCTGCTCCTCGCGCCCGCTCGAGCCGTCGGCGCGGTGTCGCAGCAGCTTGAGGGCGACGCGGCGGTCCAGCCGCGCGTCGTAGGCGGCCAGCACGAGACCCATGCCGCCCTCGCCGAGAGAGCCGAGCACGGTGTAGCGCTCGGCCAGCAGCTGACCGGGAGCGAGGGCCGCAGGCGTGAGGATGCCGCTCGCCGAGGGCAGGGTGGGGCCGCCGGCGTCGAGGGTCTTCCGCATGGTGTGGGCGAGCTCCTTCGAACCGGAGGATGGAGCCGCCTGCGGCGATGGATCGCTCATCTGCGCGTCGAACGCGAGTCTAGCCGACGGATCCGCCAGCGCGCGAGGCACCGCGCGAGCCGTCTACGCACGTGCGATCTCGCCCCGTGTCTCTAGATAGTCCGCGTCCGTGGTCCTGTGATTTTCGCAGCTCTCATCAATGTGAGTACCGCGCATTCGCGGCAGCTGTCCCTGTGATCACGAGCGCGCGGATCAATCGAACCATGCGCGCTGGAAGACCATGGGGGCGTCGTCACCGCGTCGCCCGATCACCTCGGTTTCAGTGAACTCGACGGCGAAGCCCGCCGCCTCCATCGCCGCGCGCAAGGTCAGCATGTCGTCCGCTTGCGCGTACGCGGCGAACATATCGGAGATGGCCTGCCTCGCGGTGTTGCGATCGAGGCCGCGTGCGTCGTCCTTCAAGGTCGCGGAGGTCACGAGTACGAATAGCGCGACGCCGTCCGGCTGCTGACAGCGGAAGTAGGGATGGACCTCGTGAACCACCGACGCGATCGCGGCCAACGTGTGACCGGCGCAGCGAAGATGGTCCACGGCGAGCGTGCCCGTGGTCAGCTCGGCGAGCCCGCGCGTGTCCCCGAACGCCTTCACCCGGCGCGCACCCGTCGTCAGTCGCGAGTCGAGGCTCCCGGCGTCTGCCCACGCCCACATCCACTGCTTTGCGGGAGTTTCGAGCCCGAGGATCTGCGTCTCGAAGGTGATGCCATCCGCGAACGCGAGCACGCCGGTCTCCTTGTGGAACGTGTAGGAGGTGGCTTGCAGTCCGTCGAGGAAGCGCGCCTGCCGGCGGTGAATCCGAAACAGTTCATCGCAAAACAGTCGCTCGATCGCCAGCATGTCATCAATCTCCGGGGAGCGTGCCGAGTCGCGTCAGCATACCCGCATCCTGAGCGACGAGCAGCGACACCTGCCACCACAGCGCAGGTCGGGGCCACCCTGGGGTCGGCTCGCGTTCGCGGACGAAACCACCCTTTCGCGATTTCCCGTGCGACCTGGCCCGGAAGGCGACGTCCTTCCCCCACGAGATGGTGACCTCGACCCCAGCCCGCCGCTCCTTCAACTCGACCACCTTTGCCGCCGGGTTCCTCGCGCTCGTCGCGCTGCTGGTGGCAGGCGCCGGCATCAGCGATTATTTGAAGTTCCAGGGCACGCTGGCCGAGACGCGCGAACGGCTCGAGGCCGCGGAAGCCAGCCTCGCCCGGGTGAAGTACGACCCGCAAGGCGACGTCCTGCCGGAGGACCGCGCGCAGTACATCGACGCGATGTCGACGATGGAGAGCGGCGCGGGCACTCTCCGCCTCTTGCGCGCGAGCGAGGCGAACACGTATCCGTACATCGGCGGCGGGGCGCTCGCGTTCGTGGTGTTCACGATCATGGCCGTGCGCAGCACCCGGCGGAAGTAGACGTGCGCGGCCGCGGGGCATCCAGGTTCGGACATGTCCGTGAGGGCATGGCGAAGAGGACATGGCGAATCTGCGAGCTCGCGCCGTGCCTCCAGACCGCCGCGTCCGTGGTCCCGTGATTTGCGGAGCTCGCCTGAATGTGAGCACCGCGCATTCGCGGCAGCCGTCAGTCGGGCGAGGGCGCGGCGCTGGCAGCCGGCGCGCCGTACGTCGCGGCGTACGCGTGGACGAGCGCGGCCAGGCCGGCGAATTCGAGCTTCAGGCCCTGGGCCGTGACGCACAGGCCGTCGGCGCCGAGCTTGCGATTGGCGCCGCGCGTCCAGCGGGCGGTCCGCGTCAAGGTCAAGCGCGACTCGACCTCCGGCGCGACCGCGACGACCAGGATGGTCTGGCCCTGGAGGGTCCAGGTGGAGAGCCGCTCCATCGCGGGCCAGGGGATGAATTCCTGCGCGATCCGGACATCGCGCAGGCCGGCCGGCGAGATCGTGATCACTGCCTCCAGAGTGAACCACTGGCGCAGGATCATGAGGGTACAGAGGCCGAAGAACAGAGTGCCGACGATCCCGACGGCGTGAGTCACTGGGTCGCTGCCGAGCCCCGGGAAGACGGGGAGGACGAACACCAGCGCGAGCGAGGTCATCAACACGCCGAGGACGAGCAAGCCGAACATCTTCAGCGGCGAGTGGAGGAGTTCGATCGTGCGCGAGGTGTCCACGGGCTGGTTCACCCGCACAGGATGTCACCGGCGCCCGCTCGCGTCGAGCAGGCCGGCGCGGTCACGGCATCGAGCAGTCGTAGAACGCGGTGAACGCATCCTCGCAGCCGGCGACCAGCGGGCGCTGGGCGTCGTCGCACGTGAACGTCGGCTGCTCGCCGGCGCACGCGCGCAGGTCGGAGAACTCGGCCTTGCAGGCGCCGGTCTTGCTGTCCTCGCAGCCGGCGACGCAGGCCGCCTTGTCGGGCGGACCGCCGGCGCACATCGGCACGATCACGAAGTCGCAGATCGCGTCGCACTCGAGGCACGGCTCGGGGAACACCTCGATGCGGTGCCACATGCCCTCGCTGCAGCTCCACGCGTTGCAGAACAGGCACACGTCGGAGCAGTCGGTCGAGCACGAGGCGCCCTCGGTGGTGCACGGGTCGCCCTCGAGCGGCGGGTCGCTCGGGTCGCACGAATCCTCGCCGCACTCGGGGCCGGGGACGTTGTCGAAATGCACCCAGGCGCCGCCCTCGCAGGTCGCGGCGGTGAAGGCCACGCACAGGTCGTCCTGGAAGGGGCAGACCGCGCCCTCGGCCTCGCACGCGCTGCCGGCCGGGGGCAGCGAGCCCTCGCACGGGAACACCGGGTCGCCGGTCGACCCGGTGGTCGGCGCCGAGGTGCCACCATCGCTGGTGGTCGTCGTCGCGGTGCCGGCGCTCGCGTCGGTGGTGGTGGTCGTCGTCGCGGTCGTCGTCGTGGTGGCAGAGTCGGTGTCGCCGCCGGAATCAGGGCAGGCGGCGAGCGTGATGAGGGCCGTGGACAGCAGGGCGAAGGTGAAGCGCATGGGCGGAAGATGCCCCAGCCGCAGATTCAGCACCAGACTGGGCGCTGGCCCCGGTCGTGAGGCGAGCGCGCCCCAGCGCAGGCGGCCGCACGCGCCCGGGTGCGGTAAGATGGCGACAGCCCGCATGCCGACCGCCGCCGACCCCAACCTTGCCATCGACGCCGAGCTGGCGTTCACGCGGCTCGAGGATGTCTCGCTCGACGGCCGCAACTCCCGGCGCGCGCGGACGCTCGACCCGAGCACGCGCGCCGATCCGCAGGCCTACGATCGGCGGATCTGTCGCGCTTACGATGGCTCGGCCCCGGGCGGCCTGCAGCCCGACCTGCGCGAGCACGGCTTTGCCCGCATCGATCTGTCGGCGCGTAGCGAGCTGCAGGCCGCGCTGGGGCGCGTGCGGATGGCCGGTCGGCTGGGCCCGGCCGACGTGGCCGACATCCGCCGCAACCTGCTCGGCCGCGCGTTCACGCTGCCGAGCGGCGAACGGCTGTGGCTGCTGTTCATCGCCCGCGAGGGTTTTTTCATGCGCCGCGCCGGGCCTAACGGGATGGCGCTGATCCGCGAGCCCACCCCGGAGATGAACGAGCACGACGCGTCGGTGGCCGTCCACGCCGATCAGGACGTCGAGGGCACGCCGCTGCGCCAGATGATGCGCGGGGCGGCCCCGTGGCTGTTCCGCCACGAGTCGCCGGGTCGGCGCAATCGCCTGTCGCGCCTGGCGCTGCTCAACGTGTGGATCCCGCTGCAGCAGGTGACGCGGCCGCTGGTGCTGATGGACCGCCGCTCGCTCGACCGCCAGCGTCACCAGCTGCGCTACGGGCTCATCACCGACGCGATCCTGCCGCGCGGCGAGGACATGCGGATCAACGACATCTGGACGTTCCTGCACCACGACGAGCAGCGCTGGCACTTCACGTCGGAGATGGATGCGCGCCAGGCCTACGTGTTCGAGACGCTCGGCACGCCGCACGGGTCGTTCATCCTGCCGGGCGAGGAGCGCGCCGAGGCCCGCTACCGCCAGCTCCACGCGGTGATCGCCGCGGCGCGAAACGGCGACGCCGAGGCGGTGATCCGCGCTCTGGCGCTCGCGGACGACCCGCGCTGGCGCGCCCCCGCGACTGCCTCGCTGGCGCGCGCGATCGCGGCGATGGAGCAGCTGCTCACCGAGGCCCGCGCGGACCCGTCGGCGCTGCTCGGCGGCGATCCGTCGGGCTGGTGCGCGCGCGCGACGGAGGCCGCCGAGCGAGTGATCCGCAAGTCGCTCGAGATGCGGGCGGTGGCGCTGCTGCTGCCGCGGCTGTGGCCGCGCTCGCGTCGCGGCTAGATCGGCCGCCGCAGGGCGCCCCGCGCGTCACCCGGCGCTGATCGGCAGGGTCAGCACCGGGGTGGCCGTCCGGACGTCGTTCGACAGCAATTCGACCGTCTGGCTGAGGAACGAGAACGTCGATTTCGAATCGAGGTCGGTGTCGTCGATGTACCACCAGTGCCCGCGGTACGACACCGCGACGAACGCGTCGGAGGGGCGGCGATTGGCGTGATGGACCCGCAAGATCTTGCCGGTCACGCGGGTCCAGTCGAAGTCGGCGCCGTCGGCCTCCTGGGTGCGCGTGACCTTGCCGCGGCGGAGGTCGAGCTCGGGCGGGTCGACGCCCTGCGAGGCGTAGTACATCGCGGCGAGCAGCGAGCGGGTCACGATCGGCACCAGCGCCGGATCGTTCGAGCGCAGGGTCGCGCCGAACAGCACCGTCGTGGTCGGCTGCGGCAGGCCGAGCACGCGGGCCAGCTCGGCGACCATCGGGTCCTCGGCGCGCGAGGGGTCGATGTGAATGACGAGGACCGGGACCTCGCCGTGGCGGGTCTCGCCGAATTCGAGGTGACCGTCGCGCCACAGGTGGCGCAAGATCTCGCAGGCGCGGAAGAAGTCCTCGTACTTCGGCGCGTTGTCCGGCGTCGGCCCCGACGCCCGCGGCGCGTTCGGCAGCGAGCCGATGCGCTGGACGAACACTTTTAAGATGCGGTCGATCGCCCAGCCCGAGTGGTAGAGCAGCAGCAGGACCCGCGGCTCGATCGGGGTCATGAACCGAAGCGGCTGCCGTGCAGCGGGGCGTAGGTGATCGTCGGCCGCTCAGTGTACAGAACGCTGCCGCTCGGCGTCACTGTATTGATGCCGCCGGCGTTGCCCGTGACCCCGGTGCCGAGCTCGAGCGACAGGCTGGTGGCGATGCTGGTCACCTCGAGGAACAGCGGCGGATCGCGGTAGCGCAGGCGGACGAGGTTCAGCAGCAATTGCTCGGCGTCGGTGCGCTGGACGGTCTGGTTGTATTGCCCGCGGCCGTACTTCATGGACTGCGGCCCCACCGTCTGGCAGGCGGTCAGGGCGAGCGAGAGCGCGAGGATCCGGCGTGCGAGGGACACGGCGCGCGAGGGTAGCGCGACGGTCGCCCGCTGGGTATACGGAAGGGCCACTGCTGCGATGGACCGGGCTGGACTGTATATTGAGAGCGCCGGCCGGGCTGAGCCGTGCAGCGGCGAGGAATGGGCACCTGGGGCGATTTACGGATGAGCTCGGCCGAGGTGCGTGTACGTTGCGCGGACGTCCTGTGATTCCCCGGTCGCCGCGTGCGCTCACGCCGGGGCCGTGATCGTTCTCCGTTCGCCCGGGGACGACGGGGCCGCGAGGTGCGTCGCGGGCGGCGCGACTGCCATCATATGTCTCCGAGGACAGGAAATCTCGCGCGCCGCGTACGAGCAGTCTGCACCGCGCTGCGGAGGGGCAGAGAGAGGAACGGCGTCAACGACGCGGGGTCGTGGCCAGGTGTGCGGGCATCCGTCGGGCGGCGGGCGTGACGTCGGGCTGCTCGAGACACGAACACGAATTCGTGGTAGTGGCCGACGAGTGTGACAAATTGGAAGTCGTTCGCGGCGCGAGCTCCGGAGCGTACATCGGGGCGTCGCTGGTGGTGGGATTCGAGCCTGCCGCGCGGACGGGAGCGAGCAGGATGCGGCGACGGATGTTCTTGCGAGGCGCGGGCGGGGTCGCCGTCGCGTTGCCGTTGCTCGAATCGCTGGTCGGACGCCGCGGCACCGCGCGAGCGGCCGAGCCCGGCGGCAAGCGCCTCGTCGTGTTCTTCACCTGCAACGGCGTCAACATGGAGTCTTTCTTTCCGCAGACGCCCGGCCCGCTGACCATGGAATCGCTGATGGGATCGGCGCTGGAGCCGCTGGCGGCCTATCGTGACCGGCTGCTGGTAACGCGAGGTCTGCACATGGTGCCGAAGGGCTGGGGGCACGATCCCGGCACCGCCGGCAACGACCACGCCATGGGCATGGGTCACAAGCTCACTGCGCAGCCGCTCGATCCAGACACGCTGTATGCGACCGGCATCTCCGTCGATCAATTCGCGGCCGCGCAGCTCAATCACGACGGCCGGCCGTCGCTGACACTCTCGGTCGGGTGGCGCCACCCCGACCACCTCGGCCACATCTCGTATGCGGGCAGCGGCATGCCGGTGTCGCCCGAGGGCAACCCGTGGCTGACGTATCAGGACCTCATGGGCCTGGGCGAGCTGTCCGAGGTGGAGAAGCTGCGGATCGCCACGCGCCGGCAGAGCGTGCTCGACCTGGTCGAGGACGAGTTCAAGGCGCTCAAGGCCAGAGGCCTCGGGCACGAGGACGCGATGAAGCTCGAGATGCACGCGGACTCGATCCGCGACCTCGAGGTCGAGATGGCCGGCAACGGCCTCGTCGCCTGTGCCCTCGATCCCGCGCGGGCGGCCGAGCTCGAGGCGGTCGACCCCGAATCGGTGGAGCTCGACGCGCAGTTCAAGGCGATCGGCCGCATGCAGCTCGACGTGCTGGCGATGGCGATCGCGTGCGGGGCGACGCACGTGGCGACGATCCAGTGGGCCTCGGGCTCGGGCGGGCCGATCTACCAGTGGGACGGGATGGAGCACGAATACAACCACCACAAGCTGTCGCACGGCAACACCAAGGACGACGACAGCGGCGAGGAGGTGGTCGGCTACCGCGAGATGCTGTCGCAGATCGATCAATGGCACGCGGGGCAATTCAAGTACCTGCTGGACCGCCTGTCGGCCTACGAGGAGGGCGACGGCACGGTGCTCGACCGCTCGGCGGTGGTGTGGATGCACGAGCTGTCCGACGGCAAGGTCCACTCGTACGTCGACCTGCCGACGGTGATCGCCGGCAGCGCCGGCGGCTACCTCAAGCAGGGGCAGTTCATCGACCTCGTCGCCGGCCAGGACCCGTGGGACCTGCGATACCCGCACAACCGCCTGCTGGTCACCCTGCTCAACGCGGTCGGCTGCTGCGGCGAGGACGGGTCGCCGATCACCGAGTTCGGGCGCAAGGGGCTCGAGGAGGGCGAGTACGGCGAGCTGCTGGCGTGACGCGGGCCCCGGGGGGCACGCGTCGAGCGCTCAGCCGCTGCGGCACCGACGTCGTGGCCGGGCGCCGTGTGTGCGAGCTCGCAGTTCGCCCCAGCGAGGATGTCCTCGAGGACATGCGATCGCAAACCCGCCATGCTCCCGGAAGCACCCTCGCCAGCGTCGGGGTGCTGCCGGGGGACTTGTCCCTTCGCTGATCATACGGGGCAGTCCACCGCCCGCGGCTCGCCGCACTCGACGGGACGCGGTAGCTCTTGTAGGCTCTGCTTATGCGATTTTTGCCTGGCCTCGCCTTGATGTGTGTCACCTGCTCGGCCTGCTCGCCTCAGGAGCAGGGCAGTGGCACCGAATCGACCACGTCGAACCCGTCGACCGACTCGACCGCCACCAGCGACTCGACCACGGTCGGACCGACCAATACTGCTACCAGCGAGCCGACGAGCGGCACCGGCACCGGGCCGGTCGATACCACCGACGGCGCCTCGAGCAGCGAGACTGTCGGGACCACCGACGCGACGGGCTCCACCAGCACCGGACCGGTCGAGACCACCGACGACACCGCGAGCAGCGAGACTGTCGGGACCACCGACGCGACGGGCTCCACCAGCACCGGTCCGGTCGAGACCACCGACGACACCTCGAGCACGACGGGCGTTCCCTTGAGCGATTGTGACTTCCTGGTCGGCAAGGAATTCGAGAGCGACGAGATGCTCGAGTGCGGCCTCAGTCCCATGGGCGTCGTGCTGTGTCACTGGTCGATCAAGTTCACGGCCGACAGCTTCGACCATATACTCTCGGACTACGGCCTGCAGGGGCCCTATACCTGCGTCGATGGCGTCATCGAGGCCTTCGACCTGCTGCAGGACCCGCACGGTGGTACGATCGACGCCGCCACCGGCGAGCTCGTCTGGGACGACCACGTCTATCACCCGGCGTGAGACGTGCTCCACGGGCTGTCCGTCCAGGCGCGTCTTCGCGGTGTTCCGCCGGCGCGATCTCGCTCGATGCGCCTCGTCGCCGGCCAGGACCCGTGGGATCTGCGATACCCGCACAACCGCCTGCTGGTCACCCTGCTCAACGCGGTCGGCTGCTGCGGCGAGGACGGGTCGCCGATCACCGCGTTCGGCCGCAAGGGCCGCGAGGAGGGCGAGTACGGCGAGCTGCTGGCGTGACGCGATCCCGCGCGAGTCAACAAGACGGCCAGTACGGGACGCCCATTCCGTCGACGTCGCACTCGACGGAGACGTCGCCGCCGCATGACTTCGATTGAACCGGCTCGCACTCGATCTCGTCCTCGCGCAAGCAGGTCCCCCATTCCGGGGTGGGCAGGTCGTCGATCTGGTTGTCGGGGAACCGAAGGACGTTGCAGAACTGCCGGCCCGGAGCGCCTGCGACGTCGCAGGCGCGCACTTCTCCCGGGAGACACTCGCCGCACGGGCTCCACTTGTAATCCGTGATGACGTCGTCGTCCCGAGAGACGCACACGCTCACGCCGCCTTCGTCGCACATCTTCGTGCCGTCGTGGCACTCGCAATAATAGGGGCCGTGGAACTCCGACATGCACAGGCCCGTCGACACTTCCGACGACGAGGTCGTGGACGCGGATTCGGTGGAGCCGTCGGGAGACCTGACACAGGCCGCGCTGCATCCCACGGCGAGCACGAGCGCGACAGAACGCAAGCAAGGCATGAGGCCGATCGATAGCATGAAGCGACGCCGGAGGGGCACGGCCCACGCCGGGCCCGGGCGCCGGTGCGCGGGCAGAACGCTGACCCGCAGGGCCCGGAGCGGCCGGAGCTTGTGATAGTGTGGACGCACCGCGTCCGGCGCGATCTTGCTCGATGCGTCCGTCCCGTGACGTGGTATAGAGCGCGGGCAGGGAGACGCATGAAGCCGAGCCGGCGAAGGTCCTGGTACGTGGTCGCGGGTATCTTGGCCTCCGCGCTGTGGTTCGTCTGCTCGGCCGCCACGGTGATCCCCGGATCGGCGGCCGAATCGTTCCAGTGGGCCCTGGAGAACGTCCTCGCGCTGCTGGCCGGCGCGGCTTTCGGGGCGGCCGCGGTCGCGCGCGCAGACTGACGCGCCGCGGCCGCGCGGATCACCACCACTGCAGGTGGAAGCGCTGGGCGCCGGTGCCGTTGCAGTCGTAGTGCCACAGCTGGACGCCGTCGGCGGTGCTGCTGTTCGGCACGTCCATGCAGCGGTCCTTCATGCCGCGGAACGAGCCGAACCACTCGAGGCGCCACTTCTCGCTGTCGCCGCCGTCGCACTTCCAGATGTGGTGGCGGTCGCCGAGGTTGCCGTTGCCGCCCTCGATGTCGTAGCAATAGGCGGTGTTGCCGGCCGAGCGCAGCTGGCCCGCGCCGGTGTAGATCCACGCCTGGTTCGGGTCGCTGTTGCACGACCATTGAATGATGTCCGTGCCGTTGGAGTAGGCGCCGTTCCACACGTCGACGCACTTGTTGCTGTTGTCGTTGACCATCTGGAACTGGACCGGCACCGAGCTGCGCAGGCCGACCAGCGGGATCTTGTCGTAGAAGGTGTCGGCGTTGCCGCGGCTGATCATCGACGCGCCCCAGCCGACCGCGAGGTACATGCGCCAGAACTCGTCGTGCTCGTAGCTGCCGCTCCACAGGTTCATCAGCTGGTGATTGGCGTCGGCGCGGGCGGCGATGCTGTCCCAGCCGGCGGGCGAGCCGACGTTGCCGCAGATGACCCACTTGTTGGTCTGGGGCTCGTCGAAGTCGTTGGCGTTGCCCCACCAGTCGAAGTCGGCCGGGCTGTCGGCGTTGGGACAGACGAAGAAGTTGGCGTTGTAGTCGTACCGGCGGACGTAGTTCTCCTGATAGTCGTTCTTGTCGCCGAGCGGCCCGCCCATGATGAGGACGATGACCTTGCCCTGCAGCGCGCTGAGCGACGGCCAGCCGGAGGTATAAACGCCCTGGCGCAGGCTGTCGTTACCAGTGAAGGCGCGCAGCTCGTTGGGCCTGTACAGCTTGCTCCCGAGCACCTCGGCCACCTGCGCGTGCAATTCGTCGTACTGCGCGTCGCCCCAGGCGTAGGGGCTGATCGCCTTGAGATCGATCTGCACGGTGATCGGCAGGTGGCCGGGGTTGTAGTCGCTCCAGTTGCGGATGTCGTGCAGACAGTCGCGCAGGTAGCCGCCCTGACCCCAGCGACAGTTGTTGCCGGTGTCGCTGTTCCACGCGTCGTGCTTGACCGGGAACTGCTTGACCCCTCCGACCTGCTTGTACTCGTGGACGTCGAGCTCGAGCGCGTGGAAGCCGTCCCACAGGGCATAATCGAGGTTGGGGTACTCGGCGGTCTTTTGATAGGTGTTGTGCGGGCGGGCGAAGTACACGTCGCTGTACGAGTCGCTCCACCAGAAGTCGAGGGCGTCGGGCGCGTCGGCGTGGGCGGTGGCGGGGACTGCAGCGAGGGTGAGGCCGGCGAGCAACGAGAGCGAGCAGATTTTTTTCGAATGCATAAGGACCTTGAGCAGGGTGAGGGTGGGGTGATTCGGACGGAGCTCCGCCGGTCCGCGCGCGCGGCGGACGAGCGCCGGCGAACGAATTCGAGGTGGTGGCCGTCACGAGGCCGGCGCGCGTCGATAGATGCGCGCGCCGAACCGCGGAGCTCCGCGGCAGCGGGGCGAGGGCTTCGCCTCCCCGGATGCCGCAGCCGGGAGGTGAGTGTCGCCGACGGCGCCCGCGGATCACGAGGGTCGCGGCGAGCGGGCGGGGCAGGCGTTGCCGGTGCCGGTGAGCACACGCATCGACAAATTTTGACAGCGGTGAAACCGGCGCGGATGGGTGAATCGGGGCGCTCTCGAGGTTTCACGGAGCGCGAGGGGACGACGCGTTCGGGCGACGTGTCGTCACTCAGTGCGTCGCTGCGCGATCGTTCATTCGCGCTCGCTGCTTCGACGCGCTTGACGTTCGACGCGGGCGAGCAGCTCGTGGTCGTCGAGGCGGCGGGCGATCGCGTGGGCGCGGGCGCGGGCGCGGTCGCCGTCGGGCTGGCCCTGGATGCGGGCGACCAGCAGCAGGCCCATCGCGCGCAGGCGGGTGTAGCCGCCGTCGCCGGCGTGCTCGCAGGCTCGCAGGGCCAGGCGCAGGGCCTCGTCGGGGCGACCGGCGCGGAGGCAGCCGAAGGCGAGGCCGGCGTCGCGGCGATAGCTGGCGAACGGGTGGACGTCGCTCGTGGGCAGCGACTCGAACAGCGCCTGCGCGGCGGCGTGATCGCCGGCGCGGTTCAATTGATAGGCGCGCTGGTCGACGAGGCGCGCGCGGAAGCAGGCCGCGTCGGCGGGCGCGAGCGCGGCGGCGGCGAGCGTGGATGCGACGGCGTCGAGGGCCGCGAGTACCGGCTCGCCGCGCTGGCTGGCCGCGTAGGCCTGGACCAGCGCGAGCTCGACGCGGGCGTCGTCGTGGCCGGCGAAGCCCGCGAGCGCGGCGGTGGCCTTCACCAGCTGCGCCGAGGCATCGTCGAGCGCGCGCGCTCGCAGGGCGCAGCTGGCGTGGCCGAGGTGCAGCCACACGCGCGCGCGCGAGGTCGACACCGGCGGCCGGTCCCACAGCCGCAGCTGGTCGACGCACAGCGGCAGCGGCAGGTCGCCGAACGGGCTGTGATAGAGGCCCATCCAGCGCACGCGCGACTCGACCGAGGCGGGCACGCCGAACACCCGCAGCAGCCGCTGGCCCCACACCCCGCCGTCGAGCTGGCCGCGCTGCCGCAGCCGTCGCAGCGCGCGCTCGATCGAGGCCACGTCGTCGCCGGGGGCCTGCTCGATCAGCTTCCACGCGACCGCGGCGAGCGTGCCGTGCTGCTCGATCAGCGCCGCCAGCAGGTCGCCCCAGGTGAAGCCCGCGGCTTGTCCGGAATCTTGTCCGCCCTCGTCGGCCACGCCGGCACTATACCTGGCCGCGAAAGGAAGCTTTGCCGTTCCGAAGCAAGCACGACCATGTCTGAAGTCATTACCCGCTACCTCGTCGTCGACCTCGAGGCGACCTGCGACGACTCCGGGGCCCTGCCGCGCGAGGAGAGCGAGATCATCGAGATCGGCGCCGTCCTGGTCGACGGCGCCACGCTGGAGCCGATCGCCGAGTTCCAGACCTTCGTCCGTCCCCTCGTCCACCCGCGGCTGTCGCAGTTCTGCACCGAGCTGACGACGATCAGCCAGGCCGACGTGGCCCGCGCGCCGACGTTCAAGATCGTCGCGCCGAAGCTGGCCGCGTTCGGCCAGGGCGCGCTGTTCTGCTCGTGGGGCGGCTACGACCGCAACCAGCTCGAGCGCGACGCCCGGCGCGCCGGCGTCCGCGCGCCGCTGGGGCCGCGTCACCTGAACCTGAAGGAGGCGTTCGCCCGGGCCGCGGGCGAGGGCCAGAGCGGCACCTACGGGGCGCTGCGGCGCGTGGGCCTGAAGCCGACGGGCACGCACCACCGCGGCATCGACGACGCGCGGAACATCGCCCGGCTGCTGCCGTACGCGATCGGCCGCGCGGCGATCGCCACCCGCCACGAACGGAGGCCGCGATGAGCCGCGACAAGCTGTGGATCATGGTCGACGTCGAGACGTCGGGGCCGATCCTCGGCCGTCACTCGCTCACCGAGCTCGGCGCGGTCGTCGGCTCGGCGGAGCGCGGGGTGATCGATCGCTTCGAGGTGCTCATCGCGCCGCTCTCGGACGAGGTGATCACCAGCCGCGGCTCGTTCGCGCGGGCCCGGACTTCGGGCCTGCCGCCCGCGGAGGCGATGGGCAAGTTCGCGGCGTGGACGCTGCCGCACCGCGAGCGCCGGGCGGCGTTCATCGCCCGGCCGGCCGCGTTCGACTGGCCGTGGATCGTCTGGTACGCGTGGACTTTTCTCAATGAGAACCCGTTCGGCTTCAAGGCGGTGTGCGCGTCGTCGTGGTTCGAGGCCCGCGGCCGCAGCTTCCGCGTCGACCTGCCGCACCGCGCGGTCGACGACGCGGACATCCAGCTGCGCCACTTCCTCGCCCACGCGTGAGGCGGAGCGATGGCGTAGTTTCTTTCTATTTTTAACATGGGTCTCGATATTTTTACATGTCTTTTTGGGCATGTCCTCGTGAGCATGTCTCGAAGTGCATGACGTGCGACCTCGCGCCGGGGGGCCGAAGGCCGCAGGCGCGAAGCGGGGTGAATCCTCGGCGTGTTCGAGGGCTGGCGTGAGCGGCGTTGCCGGTGCTATGCCCTCGCGTGCGAGGCCCTGGATTGGATGATGAAAGCTTCTCCTGCAGGACGAATCGGCGCGGCCGTGGTGACGGTCAGCCTGGGCGCGTGCGGTCCCAAGCCGGGCGGCGACACCGAGGGCGCGTCGACGTCCGAGGCGACGACCACGGACGGGCCGACCACCGGAGCGCCGACCACCGGCGAGCCCGAGCTCGACTGCGAGGCAGTGCCGGCGGTGTTCGACGCGCCGCTGTGGCACGCGCCTGCGGCCGCCAGCGTGGGCGCGATCGCAAGCGGACCGGGCGGCGACGCGCTGGTGCTGCTGTCGCGGGAGCTCCTGCGCTTCGGCGCCGACGGGCCGGTGTGGTCGCGCTCGTTCGTCGACGAGCAGGTCGTGTTCGCGCTGGCGACCTGGCCCGATGGACAGGTCGTCCTCGGCGGCGCCGAGGGCGAGAGCGGCGTGCTGATGCGCGTGGGCGCCGACGGTGAGCCGGCTGGCTCGCAGGTGATCGAGCTGGCCGGGAGCGAGGCCGAGCCGATCGTCGCAGTGGCCGCGGCGCCGGCGGGCGAGGTGTTCGCGGTCGCGGAGGTGTTCGGCGCGCTCGGCAGCCATTTCCGCCTCGACCGCTTCGACGCCGAGCTGGGGCACGTGTGGAGCGCGGATGTCGGCGACTCGGGCTTTGCCCCGGCCCTGGCCGTCGACGCCGCCGGCAACAGCTACGTGGCGCTGGCCGACATCGTCGCGTCGGACGGCATGCACAACACCTGGGCGCTGCAGGTCCTCGCGTTCGCGCCCGACGGCGGGCTGCGCTGGCAGTCCGAGGCGGTCCAGTTCGTGGCCGACCACGGGGTGGTCAACGTCGACCTCGGGCTCGGCGATCAGGTGTACGCACTGGCCGGCAACCGCGCGGGGTTCGTGCTGCAGGCGCTGTCGCCGGAGGGGGCGCCGGCGTGGCAGATCGGCCGCGACGACGGCGAGGCCGGCGAGCACACGCTGATGGCCGCGGTGGCGTCGCCGTGCGGCGGGGTGTTCGTCGGCGGTCGCAGCGAGGGCGACGGGCCCGGCATCGCGGCCAGTTTGTTTCACGTCGCCGCCGACGGGACGCTCGGGCCGGTGTCGACGCTCGGCGCAGAGCCGCCGGGCGAGGGCGCGTTCGAGGCGACGATGTCCCTGGCGATCTCGCCGCTCGGGCGAGTGCTCGCCGCGGGGACGCAGGAGCTGGGTGCCGGCGAGACTGCGTGGTGGGTGCGCGCACACTGAGCGGCTGGCCCGAGGGACAGGTGATAGAGTTTGCGAAACGACGGCGAGCGGTCGTACTTGCGATGCGAATCATATGGCCCGAAGGACAGGCATGGAAGCGATGTGTCCGCGATGATTCTGTCTTGAAGGACAGAAGGGCGAGGTCGACCGATTCATCGCCTGACGATTCAGGGCGCGCGGCGGGCGTCGCCCGTGACCTCGGCGACTGCCTCTTTTAAACTCGCGCGGACGGTGACGTCGGTCCACGCGGTGGCGGACGATGCCAGGGCGGCGGCGACTCGGGGGCGGAGGCCGGTGAGCACGACGCGCGCGCCGAGCAGCCGGACTGCCTGGGCGATCCTCAGCAGGCCCGCGGCGGCGGGCTCGTCGAGTTCGCCGACGCCGGTGACGTCGACGATCGCCACGCGCGTGCGTGCAGCAGCGACCCCCTTCAGAAGAATGTCTTGCGCGTGCTCGAGGAGGGCCGCGTCGAGCCGGCCGATCAGCGGCATCACGAGGATGTCGTCGCCGATCGGGATGAGCGGCGTCGACAGCCGCAGCAGGGCGGCCTCGTGCTCGCGCAGGCGCTCTTGCTGGCGCACGTTGTCGCGCAGGGCCTGCTCGTGGCGGACTTCGTCGGTGATCTCGCGGACCACGAGGAGGACGGTGTCGGCGCCGAGGGGCGAGGCGTTGGCGCTGAACCACAGCTCCTCGCCGGCGATCGTGCGGCTGTAGACGTCGTTGAGGACGCGGCGCTCGGCGAGGACGCGCCGGATGCCGGCGACGAAGACGTCGGCCTCGGCGGCGGGCAAGGCGTCGTGCATGGTCTTGCCGAGGAGCCGGGGGTCGGGCTTGTGGCGGGCGCTGGTGGCGGTCTCCGGCAGGCGCAGGTAGCGGCCGTCGCGGTCGACGATCAGCACTGCGTCGGTCATCGCCGAGAACATGGCCCGCTGCTCGGCCTCGGAGGCGCGCAGGGCCGTGACCTCGGATTCGAGCTCCAGGACCTGTCGGCGCAGGCGCGCGAGCTCGGCGAGCGGGGTCTCGGCGGCGTCAGTCATGCGCGCGCCGACTGTAGCGCAAGCGCGCCTCCGGCTCATGCCCGGCGCTCCCGGCGTGCAGCGACTTGCCGGCGCGCTCGGCCCGGACCAAACCTGGCGCGCGTGCTCGATCTCGTCCTCGTCCTCGCCTTCGTCGCCTACTCGGTGAGCGCGGGCCTGCGGGCGCGGCGGCTGGCGTCGCGCGACCTGGGCGAGTTCTTCCTCGCCGGTCGCACCCTGCGCGGCTGGCAAGCGGGCGCCAGCATGGCGGCGACGCAGTTCGCCGCCGACACGCCGCTGCTGGTCACCGGCCTGGTCGCGGCCGGCGGGCTGTCTCAGCTGTGGCTGCTGTGGATCTACGGGCTGTCGTTCCTGCTGCTGGCGTACGTGTTCGCGGGCCCGTGGCGGCGCGCGCGGGTGCTGACCGACGCGGAGCTGGTCGAGCTGCGCTACGGCGGCCGCGGGGCGCTGGCGCTGCGCGCCTGCAAGGCGCTCTACTACGGCGGGGTGCTGAACGGGGCCGCCCTGGCGATGGTGGTCGTCGGCGCGGTGCGCTTCACCGAGGTGTTCATGCCGTGGCACGCGTGGCTGCCCGAGGCGTGGTTCTCGCCGGTGCTGTCGTTCGTGCGCGCGTTCGGCGGGCAGTTCGTCGCCATCGGTGGGGCCGCGCCCGACGTCGCCGGCGCCGACGCGCTGCTCAGCCTCGTGATGTTGCTCGGCTTCACCGCGCTCTACTCGCTCACGGGAGGGCTGCGCGCGGTGGTCGCGACCGACGTGGTGCAGCTCGCCATCATGCTGGTCGGCACCGTGCTGTACGCCGGGGCGGTGCTGGCGGCGGTGGGCGGGCCCGAGCAGATCACCGCGGCGCTGGTGGCCGGCCACGGCGAGGCGCAGGCGCATCAGTGGCTGTCCCTCTGGCCAGGTGACGAGGCCGGCCCGGCGCTGCTGGTGGTGCTGGTGCTGCCGTGGCTGTTCCAGGCCAGCGCCGACGGCACCGGCTACCTGGCCCAGCGCTGCATGGCCTGCACCGACGAGGTCGAGGCCCGCCGCGCGGGGCTGGTGTTCGCGTGGCTGCAGATCGTGCTGCGCAGCGTGCCCTGGGTGATCACCGCGTTAGGGCTATTGGTGCTGCTGCCCCCGGGGCCGGGCCCGATCGACGTGGCCGCGCGCGAGCAGACGTTCGTGCAGGGCATCGACCTGTTGCTGTCCCCGGGCGCGCGCGGCCTGATGCTGGTGGCGATGCTGGCGGCGCTGGCGTCGACGATCGACACTCACCTCAATTGGGGCGCGAGCTACTGGAGTCACGACATTTACGGCCGGCTGTGGTGCGAGGCGCTGCGCGGGCGCAAACCATCGGGCCGCGAATTGGTGTGGGTGGCGCGCCTGGCCAACGTGGCCCTGCTGGCGGTGGCGCTGGTCCTGGCGGCCCGGATCGGATCGATCCAGGCGGCGTGGCACGTCAGCCTGCTGTTCGGGGCCGGGATCGGCGCGGTGCTGATCCTGCGCTGGCTGTGGGAGCGCATCAATCTGTGGTGCGAGTTCGCGGCGATCGCCGCGAGCCTGGTGCTGGCGCCGGCGCTGCTGGCCTGGTCCGACGACGCGCACTGGCGACTGGCGGTGATGGCGGTGGCGTCGACGGGGATCACGACGATCGTGGCGCTGCTGACCGGGCCGAGCGACCCGGACGCGCGGCTCGAGTTCTACCGCCGCGCGCGCCCGCTGGGCTTCTGGGGCCGCACCGCCGCGGCCGCGGGCGACGATCCTGGGGCGCCGCGGCGAGCCCTCGCGCGCGCGCTCGGCCACGTGGTCCGCGACGGGCTGGCGCTGTACCTCGCGCTCTACGGGGCGATCCGGCTGCTGTTCCCGCTGCCCGGGTCGGGCCGCCTCGTGGCCCTCGCGGCGCTCGCGGTCTCGGCCGCGCTGGTGCTGTGGTCGCGCAAACAGCCGGTCGATTGACGCCGAAGTCTCGTTATCGATAGATGTCCCGAGGGACATGTTATTTTTACACATATGTCCCGAAGGACATCTCATGCCGCGTCACGGCGGCGGGTGGGCGAGCTGCGCGGCGGCGGCGGTGGGCGTCTGGCGCGGCAGGCGGACGCGAAAGGTCGAGCCTACGTCGGGGGCGCTCTCGACGGTGACGGAGCCGCCCATGGCCTCGGCGACGTGGCGGGTGACCCACAGGCCGAGGCCGAAGCCGCCGTAGTGGCGTTCGGACACGGCGCGTTCGAACCGCTGGAACACGCGGGCCTGGTCCTTGAGCGAGATGCCGATCCCGCGGTCGCGCACCGACAGGAGGACGCAGTCGGGCAGGTCCGCCAGGCTGATGTCGATCGGCTTGCCGGCGCCGTACTTCATGGCGTTGGCCAGCAGGTTGCTGACGATCTGCTCGAGGCGGGTGCGGTCCCAGCGTCCTTCGATCCGCGCCGGCATCTCGAGCCGGACCGGGCAGCCGGCCCGCTCGAGCCGCTCGGCGAAGCCGTCGATCGTCTCGCGCACCAGCGCCGCCAGGTCGAGGGCCTCCGGCTCGAGGTGGAAGCGCCCGCCGGTGATCTGAGAGACGTCGAGCAGCTCTTCGATGAGCCGGTGCAGCCGCTCGGTCTGGCGCAAGATCGTGTGGATCTTCGGCGCCGCGACAGCGGTCGCCAGCTCGCTGCGACCGCGGCACAGCTGCTCGAGCCGCCCGAGCTGCAGCATCAGCGGCGTCAGCGGCGTGCGCAGCTCGTGCGAGGCGACCGCGATGAACTCGTCGCGCTTGTGCAGCGCGGTCTGCATGTCGCGGTAGAGCCGCGCGACGTCGAGGGACTGGGCGATCCGCAGCGCCAGCTCCTCGGCCAGGGCGAGGTCGTCGGCGTCGAAGGCCCGCGTGCGCCCGCCGAGGACGAGGACGCCGAGCGGCTCCGAGCGGGCGGTCAGCGGCACCAGCACCGACGAGCGGTGCCGCAGCCGCTCGGCCAGGTGCTCGGCCTTCGGAACGCCCGGCAGCACCGGCGCCTCGCCGTCGATCTGCACGACAGTGAACCGGACCTCGCCGTGGCGCACGAGCTCGAGCAGCTCGCCGCGGCCGTCGCCTGGCCGGCGCGCCAGTTCGCGGTAACACGCCTCGAGGTCGGGTTCGCCGGCGGCGATGGCGACCGCGTGCTCGGGGCCGAACGCGGCGTGCTCGTCGAGCAGCTCGACGACGGCCAGGTCGGCGGCCTCCGGCACGAGGCGGCGGACGACCTCCTCGAGCGAGGCGAAGACGTCGAGCGAGGCGGCGAGGAGCTTGCTCGTCTCGGCCAGGAGGACGGCGCGCCGGCGAGCCGCGCGCTCGACCCGCAGCAGCCGCTCGTTCTCCGCCTCGGCGTGCTTGCGCGCGGTGATGTCGAAGAACGAGGTGACGACGGCGCTGGGCTGCTGCGAGCCGGCGAGGTAGAGCGGCCGCGAGTTGATGGAGATCCAGGTGAGCTGCCCCTCGGGCTTGTGCACGCCCATGATCACCCCGGAGCGCGGCTCACCTGACATGAGGGTGGTGAACGAGGGGTGGGTGTGGCCGGGGAACGGCGCGCCGTCCTCGTGGACCGCACGCCAGCGCGGGTCGAGGGAGGTCCGGCCCAGCATTTGGTCGCGCGTGAGGCCGAGCAGGTGCTCGGCGCTGGCGTTGCAGGTGTGGATCGTGCCGTCGCGGCTCTGCAGGACGATGCCCTCCTCGAGCGCGGCGATCGAGGTCCGGTAGCGCTCCTCGCTGGCGCGCAGGGCCTCCTCGCTGCGCCTGCGCTCGCTGATGTCGAGCACGCCGCCGAGCAGGCGCGTGACCTGGCCGTCCTCGCCGCGCAGCGCCTTGCCGCGGGCGAACACCCACACGACGCCGCCGTCGGGCCGCACCACGCGGTACTCGAGGTCCTGGAAGGTGCCGCTCGTCAGGCTGTCGCGGACGGTGGCGTCGACCCGCGCGCGGTCTTCGGGGTGGACCCAGTCGAGCACCGCGGTGTAGTCGCGCGGCGCGACGCCGCGGCCGTGGATCCGGATCATCTCGTCGTCCCACACGAGCTCGCGCGTGCGCACGTCGAGGTGCCACAGGCCGAGGCCGGTGGCGGCGGCGGCGAACTCGAGGGTGTCTCGCTGCTCGCGCAGTCGCTGCTCCATCTCGGTCCTCTCGGTGACGTCGCTCGAGATGAGCGTGAGGGCGACGACCCGCCCGCCGCTCTGCACCGGACCGACGCGGGTGTGGTAGCGCCGGACCTCGGTCCCGACGTGCGCCAGCGCCTCGAAGAAGCCGGGCTCGCCGGTCTCGACGACCCGGCGGAAGCAGGCGCGCGCCACCTCGTGCGACTCCGGCGCGAGGTACGAGAACACGCTGTGCCCGATCAGCCCGATCATCGCGTAGCGCGGGTGCGTGCGGTTGGTGAAGCGAATGATGCCCTCGGGCGAGATCATCGTCACGTAATCCGGGCTGTTCTCCAGCAAGGAGAACAGGAACGGCGAGACGCGCTCGAGCTCCGTGAACACGGAACTGGACGATTCTGTCGAGCGGAGCGAGGACACGAGACGCTCCAACAATACCGAGCGCTCGACGGGAGCCGCACCCTAAAATAACGGTAAATCTCGACGCCGACGCCGCTCGGATCTCGGTGTGCCGTCGTCCGCCCTGCGCCGCGCGCGTGCGCGTGAGGACCGCCTCACGGCCTCGTCGCCCGCGCCGGATCAGGACCGGCTCAAGCGGGGCCGCCTCCGCCCGGGCGCGACGGCCGCCCGTTCGCGGCTGCAGGCGCGCGTCGCACCGCCGAGCCGGCCGGGCGCGCGGCGAATCACGAGATGTCCCGAGAGACAGGTGAGCGAGGCGTCACAGCCCCAGCTCGCTCAGGCCCGGGTGGTCGTCGGGCCGCCGCCCCAGGGGCCAGTGGTACTTGCGATCGGCGCGGGCGATCGGCAGGTCGTTGATGCTGGCGTAGCGGCGCACCATCAGGCCGTGGGCGTCGAACTCCCAGTTCTCGTTGCCGTAGCTGCGGAACCATTGCTCGGAGTCGTCGTGCCATTCGTAGGCGAAGCGCACTGCGATGCGGGAGCCGCCGAAGGCCCACAGCTCCTTGATCAGGCGGTAGTCGAGCTCCCGGGCCCACTTGCGCTGGAGGAACCGCCGGACCTCCTCGCGGCCGACCGGGAACTCGGCGCGGTTGCGCCAGCGGGTGTCCTCGGAGTAGGCCAGCACCACGCGGTCGGGGTCGCGGGTGTTCCACGCGTCCTCGGCGGCGCGGACCTTCTGGCGGGCCGTCTCTTCGGTGAACGGAGGCAGCGGCGGTCGTGCTTCGGGCATATGTCCATGCTGTGCAAGCGATCGGGCGCGCTGTCAACCCCCGGATCCGGGCGCCCGGCCGGGGGCGACGGGGCGGCTCACGGGTGCGATGCCGGCTCGCGTCGCGGGCATGGTCGGTGGGACATGTGCGAAAGGGCATGTCCTATCGAGCATGTTTTTTTAGAAGGCATGATCGATCGGGCCTGCAGGGTCAGGGGCGGTCGGCGCCGGCGAAGTCGGGGGCGCCGGCGGTCATGGGGCGGCCTTCGCCGTCGATGTCGATCGGCGGGTCGCTGGGTTGCCACACCGCGGAGTGGTCGAGCAGGGCCGCGCCGGGTCCGAGGTGGTAGCTGCTGCCGGCGTAGTCGGCGAAGATCGACGCGAGGTCGTCGACGCCGAGCTCGGTGATGTTGGCGCCACCGAGGCCGTCCGCGGTGGTGACTGTGTCGGCGATCTTCAGCTCGGCGTCGGGGCACTGGATCTCGCCGCCGACGCCGGCGAGGATCGAGTTGCGGATCGTGACGGTCGCGGGGTCCTGGCAGTTCAGCAGGCCGATGCCGCCGGCGCCCTTGTCGACGACGGTGGTGTAGAGGAGGTCGAGCTGGCCGCCGCCGGTCGACTGCAGCGGTGCGCCGGTCATCGTCTCGCCGACGATGCTGTTCTCGAGGTGGACGACTCCACCTGCGCCGGAGGTGATGCCGGCGCCGGTGGCCCGGAAGCTCGAGCGACGGACCGTGAGCAGGCAATGGTCCGCGGACAGGACCTCGCCCGGGACGTCGAAGACGCCGACCTCGTCGAGCCAGAGGTGGCCCGCCTCGACGCAGCCGGCGACGGTGGTGGCCTGGCCCTCGGTGACGTACAGCCGCGACACGTACAGCTTGCTGTCGAGGTGCTGGAGGCCGACGTCGTCGCCGACGCCGAACACTGCGCCGGCTTTCGGGACCGTGAACACGACGTCGGGCACGCCGAGCAGGGCGACGCGCTTGCCGGGGACCGCGAGGCGGACCGGGCGGGTCTGCACCCCGGGCTTGACGTGGAGGATGTGGTAGGCGGCCGGGTCGGCGGCGGCGCGGGCCATCGCCTGCTCGACCGAGCAGCACTCGTCGGCGACGACGCACTTGTCGTCGTCGGCGCACGGGACGCCCGGATCGACGTACCAGTCGCGGGTAGCGAGCGGCGGGAAGCAGGTGCCGACGTCGAGCTCGCACGCGGAGCCGGGGCATTCGTCGTGCGCGCGGCACGAGCGGCAGGTCTGCGAGGCCGGGTCGCAGATCGGCTGGATCGCGGGGCACTGCTCGTCGCCGGTGCAGCCGACGCACTGGCCGTCGACGCAGCTCAGGGGGTCGCCGCAATGGACGTCGTCGACGCAGGTGACGCAGGTCTTCTGCGCGGGGTCGCAGTGCAGGGGCGCGTCGCAGTGGTCGTCGACGACGCAGGCGACACACTCGCCGCCGGGGTCGCATTGCGGTTTGGCGGCGTCGAAGTCGGCGCACAGGAGGCCGTGCGCGGGGAGGTCCTGGCAGCCGATGCAGCCGCCTGCGGCGCAGTAGGCGGTCGGCGCGGCGCAGGCCGGGCAGGGGCCGGTGTCGCCGTCGCTGGCCTGCGTGGCGGCGTCGGTGGTCGGCTCGATCGTCGTGCCGGAACTGGTCGGGGCGACCGTCGCGTCGCTGTCCCCCGCGCTGGTCGGCTCGGTCGCGCCGCCCGGGTCGGTGGCCGGGCCTGTCGTCGCCCCGGGGTTCTGACCGCTGGGATTGAAGCAAGCGCCGACGACGAGCGAGGTCGCGGCGGTCCAAGTCAGGCTACGCAATAATGGCAACATCAAGGCACCTCGTACGGGGACCAGTCGGTCCGCGCCTCGCGGTGGCGACCGGTGCCTCGCATTTCGGCGAGAATATGCCAGGCAGCGGCGCGCTCCGGCGCAGGAGCAGCCTGCCTGCGAGCGCTAACTCACCGCTTTTGCCAGCGTTCAGGCTGGAGTCGACGTGCGACGGGGCGGCCTCGTCGGCATCGTCGGCCGCCCGTGCGAGCGGCCCTGTGATGGGCCCGGCGGCGAAGCCGGGGACGACTGCCCACAATCTGCGGTGCGCTCATTCACCGGTCCGAGGTTTGCGAAGAAGCGGCCTGTCGCTCACAGGGCCAGCGCCGATCGGGTGAGGTGGTCGACGTGCGCGTGCGCTGCGAATGAGGCGCGACCCCGCGCTCCGACGCGCCAGGGGCCGCGGCGCGGACGAACGACGCGCGCATTCATGCGTGCGCGCATTCGACCGCGCCGGGCTCACGAGGGTCCGGTCGACCCCGACGACGGAGTTCGCGGCGGCACTGCGCCTCGCGTCCAGTCGAGCCGCAGCTTGATGATGCGGCGCTTCATGGCGTGACGGGTGATACCGAGGAGTTTGGCCGCGCCGACGATGTTGCCGGCCCGCTCCAGGGCCTCGAGGCAGAGGCGCCGCTCGGCGTTTTCGAGGTTGAAATCTTCAAGGATGAACTGAGGCATGCCGAGTTTGTAGCGCGCGACCATGGTCTGGCGCGGATCAAGCCAGGCTGAATATCGGCGCGCGGGAGCGTGCGTCGATCCACGCATGTGGACCGACGATTGTGGCGGGCCGGTCACGGGCGGCACGGCGGACGCGACCGGTGGCCCGAGCGAGCGCGGCCGAGGTCGCTGCGGCTCGATCGGCGAATCGCGGCAGTCAGATGATTCGCGGGACTGCGAGGGCCGATCGTCGCTGTGGTGATTGGATTATGGGCAGCGCGGAGACGCGATTTCGCGCGTGCCCGCGGGCTGCGCGGTTTTGCGCGGAGGCCGGGTCGCCTGTGCCTCCGTGCGACACGCTCGGGGCGCTGCAGAGCGGGATGGCCGACGCAATGGCGCGGACGCGGCGCGGGGTCCGGACCCGCCGCGATGACGCGCCGAAATCGGTGGAGGGCTCGTGGGAGGTCTGATCGCCGGCGAGCGCTTGAGCGGAGCCGTCATTCGCCGATGACCACGCGCCGCAGCAGCAGGTGCAACGACGCGTTTTTGTGGAGATCTGAGGTCAGCGCCTCGCCCACGTCGATCGCGTACGCGTCGCTGCCGTCGATCGCCAGCGACCCGCGGTGGCCGCTGAAGATCTCGACCTGTGCGTCGTGGAGCGCGAATCGAAGCAGCGCCGGGCGGTAGCCGTCGACCCCGCAGGCCTGCAGGAGCTCGTAGCTCACCGGCTCGATGTCCGTGCCGACGTTGTGATGATAGCTGGACTTCGCGGCGTACAGCAGCGCCGAGTCGTCGTCCGCGTCGCGCAATTGGAGATAGTGGACCTGCCCGCTCTCGGTGCCGAAATCACCGTACTGCAGGATCACTGCGTCGCCGGTCACCCACGCGACCTGCCCTTCGGGCGCGGCCGAGATCGCCACGATCGCCGGCAGGGTCACCCCTTCGACGTCGCAGGTGAGCGCGGTAGCGACCATGGTCACCTCGGAGGTGACGCCGTCGACCGTGCATGGCACCCCGGGCGGGACGAGCGCATTGTCGGGCCAATCGACGATCTGTAGCTCGAACATCGCTGCGACCGCCGGGTCGGCGCTGTCGCACTCGGCCGGGAACTCGCCCCCCGTGGACGACGTGCCGTCGCTCGTCGCGGTGCTCGAAGATGGTTCGGACGAGTCGGACCCCGCCGAGCTCGTCGACTCGACGCTGGTCGTCGAGGCCGCGGTCGCATCGGAGGTCGACGGCGCGATCGAGCCGCTATCGGAGGCTCCGGGCGCGCCGGGAGCACACGCGAAGAGCGACGTGAGCGTCACCAGAACCACGTTATAAGCAAGAGGAGGCAAGTGCATGCGAACAGGCTGAGCGATGCCCCCGGCGGGTGTCAAGGCGGAGCTCTGTCGCACCCGTAGGAGCATGTCATGTCGCCATGCATGGGCTCGTTCGAGCGCGGGAGCGTGCGCTGAGTCATGCTCCCGTAGCGGTGAGCACCGATGAGTCTCGCACAGCGCGCCGGTCCACGTCTTCGAAGGGTCCCACGAAAGGCGAGACGATGGAACGAACTGCTGCTTCTTCTTCAAGAAAATCACTCTCGAAGACCCGGCTCGGGCGCGTGCGGGACGGTTTGGCGGACTGTGTCGAGCGCGGCGAGGTGCCGGGGCTGGTCGCGGTGGTGAGCCGTGGCGGCGAGACGCACGTCGAGGCGATGGGGGCGCTCGCGTTTGGAGGAGCGCCCGTGCGGCGCGACAGCGTGTTCCGGATCAGCTCGATGACCAAGCCGATCACTGCGGTGGCGACGATGATCTTGGTGGAGGAGTGCAAGCTGCGGCTCGACGATGCAGTCGATGCGTGGCTGCCGGAGCTGGCCGATCGGCGGGTGCTGCGGGCGATCGATGCGGCGATCGAGGACACCGTGCCGGCGGAGCGGGCGATCACGGTGCGTGACCTGCTGACCTTCCGGCTCGGCTACGGGATGTTGATGGCGATGCCGGGGACGTACCCGATCCAGCGCGCCGCGGCGGCGCTGGGGCTGGATTCGGGCCCGCCCGCGCCGGCCACGGTGCCGCCCGGCGACGCGTGGTTGGCGAAGCTGGGGACGCTGCCGCTGATGTACCAGCCGGGCGATCGGTGGCTCTACAACATGGGCTCCGAGCTGCTGTCGATCCTGATCGAGCGCGCGGCGGGCCAGGCGTTCCCGGCGTTCTTGCGCGCGCGGATCTTCGAGCCGCTGGGGATGAAGGACACCGGGTTCTTCGTGCCGGAGGCGCAGATCGATCGCCTCGCCACCAGTTATTGGCCGCAGCCCGACGGTTCGCTCACGGTCTACGACGAGGGCCGCGGCGGGCAGTGGAGCCGGCCGCCGGCGTTCGCGTCGGGCGCGGCGGGGCTGGTGTCGACCGCCGACGATTATCTGGCGTTCGCGCGGATGCTCCTGGCCGGCGGGACGCACGAGGGTCAGCGGATCCTGTCGCGCCCGTCGGTCGAGCTGATGACGACCGATCACCTGACGCCGGCGCAGAAGGCCCGGTCGGGCTTCACGCCGGAGGACTTCGCGGCGTCCGGGTTCGGCTTCGGGGTCTCGGTCGTGACCCGGCGCGACCACGCGTACACGCCGATCGGCCAGTACGGCTGGGACGGCGGGCTCGGCTCGGTGTGGCGCAACGATCCGCAGGAGGACATGATCACGCTGCTGTTCACGCAGCGCATGTGGAGCTCGCCGCAACCTCCGCCGGTGTGCCGCGACTTCTGGACGCTGGCGTATCAGGCGGTCGACGATTGACGGCCGGGCGGGGCGCGCGAGCCCGACCGGCGAGGCCGTGCGCGTCGTAAGCTCGCGCGCGCCGGGCCGGCGGGGCGCGCCTCGGGCTTTATGCGGGTCGCCCAAGGCGTTCTGAGATTCAGCGCCACAGCTCCATCCGCAGAGCCCGAGCGGGGAATCATCCCACGCAGCCGCGGGGCGCGGTCACGGTGGGGTCAGCGGATCGGTGCATGTCTGTTTCTTGACGACCCTGCGCGGGTGCTGCACGACGATCTCGACGGCCGCGGGGTCGATCGCGCCGAGCGAGCGGACCGAGGTCGGTTCGGGCGGCATTTGGTGGCCGCAGCCCTGGATGCAGGTGCCGCGCTTGACGACTTGGCGAAACTCGACTTCGGGGAGCACGACGGTGATCGACCAGCCGTCCTCGCCACGGCGATAGCGGTGCTCGGCGGCGACGAGGCAGCCGCACGGATCGTCGTAGGCGCACGGCTGTTCGAGGAAGCCGAGCTCGTCGCTGCCCTCGCGGACGACCAGCCGCGGGTCGACCTCGGAGATGCGCCAGCGCGGCGGGCCGGGCTCCTGACCCGGCGGGAGGTATTGATCGACGGCCGGCGGTACGTCGCCGCTTTGTGGGGGGGCTCCGGGATTTGCGATTGCGTCCGCGGGCTCGTCGGCTCGGTCTTCGGCGAGCGGCCCGGACCTGGCGTGGGTACACGCGCCGGCCGTGACCAGCGCGAGGGTCAGCGCGTACCGAAGAGCGCGGGGCATGCGACGAGGGTAAGAGATCGCCGGTTCGGTCGCCAGCGAGGCACGCCGGCGAGGCGTGAATGATGGCACCTCGGGCGGGGCTGGAGTGGCGCGGTTTGGTATGTTCCTTGAGACATGTTTTATGGAACATGTCGCGATCGCGGCCCGGGCCGGCCGCGAGGTGCGCGTCCGGGAGCGCGCGACCGGGAACGTCCGCGTTTGCAACACGGGGCGTCTCACGTATCCTGCGGCGACCGCATGGGTCGGGTATCGCTCTCTCGCTGCGCGCCGGGGCTCCTGGGCCTGGGCCTGGGCGTGAGCGCCCCGGCGACCACGCGGGCCGCCGCGCTGCCGTCGATCGAGTGGGACGCGCCTGCGGGCTGCCCCGACGCCGAGGTGCTGCGGGCCGAGATCTCCCGCCACCTCGACCCTGCGGCCGCGTCGGGAGCGACGGGGAGCATCCGCGTGCAGGCGCGCCCGGACGGCGCGGGCTGGCATGTGGCCGTCGCCATCGCCACCGACGGGCGCACCCAGGAGCGCACGCTCGCGGTCGCCAGCTGCGACGCGGCAGTGCGCGCGGCGGCGTTCGTGATCGCTATCGCGGTCGATCCGGCGCAGCGCGAGCCGGAGGACGTCGTGCCCGCGCCGCCCGACCCCCCGACGCCGTCCCCGCCGAAGCCCGGGCCGGAGCCCGAGGCGGTCAGCGAGGGCGGACCGGCGCCTGCCCTCGCGGAGGTCGAGGCGCCGCCCGCCGACGCGCCGCTGGCACCTGGCTCGCGGGCGCCGCGGCGGCGAGCGGTCCGCGGGCTGGTGTACGTGGGGCCGGGGGTGCAGGTGGGCATGCTGCCGGTCCAGGCCGGGCTGGCGGTGGGGGCCGGGCTGGTGTGGCCGCGGGCGCGGCTGACCCTGGGCTACGCGCGGTGGTTCACGACCGAGGTGTGGCGCCCCGGCGAGCTGCCGTACGGGGCCGAATTCGCGGTCCACGCCGGGCAGCTGCGCGGCGGGCCGGTGCTGCGCGCGGGGCCGCTCGAGCTGCCGCTGCAGGCCGGGCTCGAGCTGGGCGCCCTGCAGGCCGCGGGCCTCGGCGGCGAGCGGAACTACACGGCCACCGCGCTGTGGGGGGCGGCGACCGTGGGGGCCGGGTTGATGTGGGCGCCGCGGGCGTCGCGGGGGTTCTTCGCAGTGGGGCTGCTGGCCGAGGCCGCGTTCGCGCTGCGCCGCCCGCAGTTCGTGTTCGAGGGCGACCGCGAGATCCGCCGCGTCGGTCCGGCGGCCTTCCGCGGGTTCTTGCAGGTCGAGGCGCGGTTCCCGTGAGCGATCGTGCGCGCGCGAAAAAAATCGTGCGCCGGGGTTAATGCGATCGGACCTCGGCGGAAAAGATCGGCCCGGTGAGCAAGACGCTCGACACGCCCCTGACGTCCGCCGAGTTCGCGGCCGACGTCGACTGCGGCGCGCCGAGCCTGCGCGAGGTGTTCGCCCGTCACCTCGGGACGGTGTGGCGGATCGCCCGGGCGTTCGGCGTGCCGGCCGACGAGGCCGACGACGTCGCCCAGGAGGTGTTCCTGGTGGTGCATCGGCGGCTGCACACGTTCCAGCCGTCCCGCTCGCTGCCCGCGTGGCTGTTCGGGATCACCCGCAACGTGGTGCTGATGCGCCGCCGGGCGCACACGCGACGCGAGCGGCGGCTGTCCGCGGTCGAGCCGCCGCTGCCGCCGCGCGAGCCCGAGGCGTCGTTCGAGCTGCGCCAGGCGGCCGGGTTCATGCAGGAGTTCCTCGACGGGCTCGACGAGGACAAGCGCCTGGTGTTCCTGCTCGCCGACATCGAGGGGCTGACGGCGTCGGAGATCGCCGAGGCGCTCGAGATCCCGCTGGGCACGGTGTTCTCGCGGCTGCGGGCCGCGCGGCTCAAGCTCGAGCAATTCAGCCAGCGCCTGCGCGCTCGCTCCGTCCGGAGGCCGCCATGACCGATGAATCGACGTCCGCCCGCGCGCTGATCGCCGCGTACAAGTCCTGCGCGCGCCCGTCGGCGGCCGCGGAGGCGCAGCTGTGGGCGACGCTCGCGGCGGCCGAGCGCGAGGACGGGCGCGCCCGCAGGTCCACGCCGAGCCTGGCGCCGTGGCTGGCCCTGGCGGCCGGCCTGCTGCTGCTCGCGGCCTGGCAGCTCGGCCTGGCCGGGATGTTCGCGTCGGGACATGTCCTGAGGGACATGCGAGATCAGGCCGCGTACGACGCCGCGGAGGCCGAGCCGCAGGAGGCGCGGACGCGCGAGGAGTCCTCCGGCGGGGTCCGTTGGCACGAGACGGTGCGGCCGGAAGCGGGGCCCGCTGCGGCGGGGCCGGCGGGGCGCCAGCGACCGGCGGGCACGGCTCGCGGCGCGCAGCCGCGTGCGAGCAAGGTCGTCGCCGACGAGCAGGGGCTCGCGGGGGACAGCGACGCGGTCGCCGACGGCGATCGGGTGCTCGCCGAGATGGCGCTGCTGCAGGAGGCCCAGGCGGCGCTGCGCAGCGGTCAGCCTGGGGCGGCGCTGAGGTTGCTCGACCGCCACGCGCAGGACTTCGCCGCCGGCAGCATGACGGAAGAGCGCCAGGCGCTGCGCGTGCTGGCGCTGTGCGCGGCAGGCGAGGTCGCGCGCGGGGCCGACGAGGCGGCAGTGTTCCTGGGCGCCCACCCGCGCTCGACCTACGCTGCGCGGGTGGCCGCAGCGTGTCCCACGGGACATGTTTTAAAGGACTCATCAGAGGCGCAGTGAAGCGCCCGGTCGCGACGCATGCTTTTTATTAATGCGATGAGCGGCCGGCGGACAATCTTCGCGTGAGGACCATGAGCATGCGAATCGTTTCATCTCCATTCATCACACGCGCGGCAGGGCTCCTGCTCGGCGGGCTCTCGCTCGTCGCCTGCGACCCGAAGATCTTGCTCGGGGAATTCGGCGACACCCAGGGCTCGGACAGCGGCGAATCGGAGGGGCCAAGCTCCGACGCCGGCACGGAGGGGCAGAGCTCGGGCGGCAGTCAGGGCTCGGGCGGCACCGAAGGCCAGAGCACGAACGCCACCGAGGGGCAGAGCTCGAGCGGGGGCTCGAGCGAATCGCAGACGGCGACCGGGGAGACCGGCGAGACCGGCGAGACCGGCGAGACCGGCAGCACCACCGAAGGCGAGACCGGCGATCCCGCGTGCGATGCGTGGGCGCAGGACTGCCCGGCGGGCCAGAAGTGCGCGCCGTACTCCGAAGGCGGCCTCGGCCCGTCCTGGAACGCGTGGCATTGCGTCGACCTCGACCCGACGCCCGAAGAGGTCGGCGATCCCTGTCACATCACCGGCGAGTTCTGGAGCGGCGAAGACGACTGCGAGATCGGGGCGATGTGCTGGGACGCCCACCCCGAGACCCTCGAGGGCACCTGCGTCAGCCTGTGCCTGGGCTCGCCGGAGGCGCCGACCTGCGAGGCCGGCAGCCACTGCGCCGTGCTCAATGACGGCGGCCTGAATGTCTGCCTGCCGGACTGCGACCCGCTCGTCCAGAACTGCCCCGGCACCGACGCCTGCATCCCGCTGCCCGACACCGACAACTTCATCTGCGTCCTCGACGCCAGCGGCGCCGAAGGCCAGGTGTTCGACACCTGCGAGTTCGCCAACGCCTGCGACCCGGGGCTGATCTGCGCCGACCCGTCGACGGCCAGCGAGTGCGACCCGATGGCGGCCGGCTGCTGCATGCTGTTCTGCGTCGTGGGCGACCCCGACTTCTGCCCCGGCGTCGGCCAGGAGTGCCTGCCGTGGTTCGACCCGATGCAGGCGCCGTCGGGCTACGAGGACGTGGGCCTGTGCGGCCTGCCGTGACGCCGCGAGCCGCTTGAGCTCGGCGGGGGCGCGCGGGTATCGTCGCGCCACCGCATGTACACGCTCTATTACTCGCCCGGCTCGGCCAGCATGCTGGTCCACCTGCTCCTGCTCGAGATCGGCGCGCCGCACGAGCTGCGCCGCGTCGACCTCGACGCCGGGGCCCAGCGCGACCCGGCCTATGTGCGCCTCAACCCGGGCGGGGTGGTGCCGACCTTGATCGTCGAGGGCGCGCCGCGCTGGGAGACGGCGGCTCTGGCGTTGCTGCTGGCCGAGCGCCACCCCGAGGCGAACCTCGCCCCGCCGCAGGCCTCGCCGGCGCGGGGCGACTACTTGCAATGGATGCTGTACCTGGCGAACTCGCTGCAGCCGGCGTTTCGCTGGTGGTTCTATCCGGAGGCCGAGGGCGCCGAGGGCGAGGCGGTGCTGGCCGCGGCGCGCCGGCGGATCGAGGCGGCCTGGGACCGCCTCGACGCGCACCTCGGCGCGGCCGGGCCGTATCTGCTCGGGGCGGAGGTCAGCGCCGCCGACCTGTACGCGACGATGCTGATGCGCTGGTCGCGAAAGATGCCGCGGCCGGCCACGGAATGGCCGCACCTGGCGGCGCTGGCCGGGCGCGTGAAGGCGCGGCCGAGCTGGCGGCGCCTGTACGCGATCGAGGGCCTGACCGAGTGGGCGTGAGCGCCGCGCGAGGCTCGGCCCGGGCGAATGGCACATGTCTCAAAAGACATGTCATTCGTCGAGGTCGCCGAGGTCGAGCCGTTCGAGCCGCTCGGGGTCGACGAGCGCGTCGATGGCGGCGATCTTGCCGCCGGTGACGGTGAAGCTCATCACCGAGAACGGCCGGCCCTCGGGGGCGACGACGGCCCCGGCGGCGCCGTTGACCACGGCAGGGCGGGCGAACGGGGCCAGCGCGGCGAAGCCGAGGGAGTGCTCGGCGACGGCCCGCGGACCGCGGGCGACCACCGAGACGTCGGCGCGCGCGGTGCCGCCGTCGGCGCGCAGCACCACGTCGGGGGCGAGCAGGGCGACGAGGGCGCCGAGATCGCCGGCGCGCGTGGCCGCGAAGAAGGCGGACACGACCTCGCGCTGGCGGGCCAGGTCGGGGTCGGGCACGGGCGCCGCGTCGCGCACGCGTCGGCGCGCGCGGCTGGCGAGCTGGCGCGCGGCCTCGGGGGTGCGCCCGACCAGCGCGGCGATGTCGCCATACGACACGCCGAAGCTGTCGTGCAGCACGAACGCGAGCCGCTCGGCGGGCGCGAGCTCGTCGAGCACGACCAGCAGCGCGAGGCCGACGGACTCGGCCAGCAGCGCCTCGCGCTCGGGATCGACGCCGTCCTCGCGCCGCACGATCGGGTCGGGCACGTGCGGGCCCAGCGGCTCCTCGCGCCGGGTGCCGCGCGAGCGCAGCAGGTTGAGGCAGATCCGCGCGACCACTGTGGTGAGCCAGGCGCGCAGGTTGTCGACGGCGCCGACGTCTGCCCGGCTCAGCCGTAGCCAGGCCTCCTGCACGGCGTCGTCGGCCTCGCTCAGCGAGCCGAGCATGCGGTAGGCGACGCCTCGCAGGTGGTCGCGGTGCGCCTCGAAGTGGGTCGCCAGCCAGTCTCGCTGTTCCATCGGTCACGTCCCTCGGTCGCGGTGGGTCTTTTCAAACAGAAGACCGCCGAAGTCGCGCCGACGTGACCGCGAAGCGCCGCGGACGGGGCGCTTTCGGCCCGAACACGAGGAGGATGCAAGTGAGGACGCTCATGGTTCGCTACACGGTCCAGGCCGAGGACGCGCCGCAGCTCGACGCGGCGATCGAGCGCCTGTTCGCCGCGGTCCACCGCCAGCAGCCCGCCGGGGTCCGCTACTGGTACGGGCGCCTGCCGGACGGCGCGACCTACGTGGCGCTGCTCGAGCTCGACGACGGCGTCGACAACCCGCTGCCGAGCCTGCCCGAGGGTCGGCAATTTCAGGAGGAGCTGCGACGCTTCGCGGCGGCGCCGCTGCCGGAGCCGGTGACGGTGATCGGGTCGTATCGGCCGGGTCGATAGGACATGTTCCGATGGACATGTCCGACGGGCAATGATCGGTCGCGGCGCGAGCGGCCGTGCGCCTCGGCGGTGGCGATTTCACGCCGCGGAGCGCCGACGAGCGCGCGCAAAGGCGGTCCTCGTCGGCCGCGGCGGGGCGAGTAAGCTTGGTACCCGGAGGAGGTCCCGATGAAGACGAAGAGCAAGGTCAAGGCCGGTACCAGCCATCACGGCTGAGCCCCGCGCCGAGCGCCCCGCCCGGCGGGGCGCTCGGCGATTTTCTCTTTTTTAAAAAAAACTGTCGCGGAGCGGTGGCTGTTGGGCCATGTGCGTCGGGCCTGGCGCCTGCCCGGACGGCCGAGCGGGATTCGATCGCGGGCAATCACATCACTCGCAGGTGGCGGCGGGAAGGTCCGCCACTTCTATGATTCGACGGGGGCGAGGAGCGCGTGAAGCCGTGTCTCGCTGCCTCTCCGGGGCAGCCGGCCCCGCCGCTCCGGCAGCGGCTGTTCGAGCGACTGCGTGGGCATGACTTCCGGGTCATCGCTCACGCGCAGCAGCTCACCGATGATGCGGCGTTCGCTCGAGGCTCGAGCCTGGAGCTCGCGGTGCACCCTCGGCATGACGCGTCGCGGTGCATCATCGACGCACTGGACGTCGGCGGCGGAGCGGACCGCCGCGAGCTGTCATGCCTCGCCGGTCGAGCGCGCGGGTGAGGCGCCGTATGGCAGGTCCGGCTTCAATCCGTGCGAGCGCCGACTTCATGGAACTCACGGAGAAACTTCTCGGCGCTGGCTGCGTGGCGGTAGACGCCACGCAGCAGCAGGGTGTACCGTGGGCCTCGTGCATCGATGTGACGATCGGCTTCGCATGCGTTCCGCGACCTCCTGGCGGGCGCTCTCGTTGGTCTCGGCGCTGTCGGCAGGCTGCTCCGACGACGGCGCGGGGCAGACCGCGACGCAGGCGACCTCGCCGGGCCCCCTGACTTCGACTTCCCTGCCCAGCACCCTCTCGGACGGTACCTCGACCGGTACCTCGGAGAGCACCTCGACGTCCACGAGCTCGAGCAGCACCAGCGAGGACACGAGCAGCACCACCGAGGCGCCCACCACCGGGAATCCCAGCGGGCCCAAGTTCGACGTCGGCGGCTCGGACCTCGGCGGCAGCGAGACCGACGGCTGCAGCATCACCCCCGACGCCATGCTCACCGGCACGGTCTACGCGCCGAACCTGCAGCTGCCGATCTCCGGGGCGCTGGTCTACGTCACCAGCGGTCCCGTGGAGCCGCCGACCGACGGGTCCTACTGCGCGGAGTGCGTCAAGCTGGCTTGCGACACGCCCAGCGCGTTCACTGCGCCCGACGGGACCTTCTCGCTGCCGGTGGTCTCGGGGCCGAACCAGAAGCTGGTGGTGCAGAAGGGGCAGTTCCTGCGCGTCGTCGACCTCGAGATCGCGCCGGGGGCGACGGCGCTGGCCGCCGATCAGACGAACCTGCCCGGTCAATGGAACCCGGACGCGGGGATGTGGATCCCCCGCATCGCGGTCTACGACACCGACCCCGACAAGGTGAAGAACGTGCTGGCCAAGTTCGGACTCGGCCAGGTCGCGGGCGACGGCTCGCTGATCGGCGGGACCCAGAACTTCACGCTCATCAACGACGATTCGCCGGTGTTCCTCGAGAACCTGACGGAGATGAACAAGTACCACATCATCTTCGTGCCGTGCGCGACGACGAAGTTCTGGCCGGGTGCGCCGACGGTGCCGGACTCGCGCCGCGAGAACGTGAAGGCGTACGTGGCCGGCGGCGGCAAGTGGTACGCGACCGATCACTCGAACGAGTACATCGAGCAGCCGTTCCCCGACTACCAGGAGTTCCACGCGCCGGCCATGCCGGACATCCAGCCGGCGTACGACTCCAACGGCACGGTGGTCGACCCGGAGCTGCTCGCGTGGCTGCAGGCGCTGCCGCCGGCGCTGAAGGACATCGGCGGCGGGAACCCGACGTTGAACCAACTGCCCGGGATCCTGACACGGCTCAACTACTCGGGCATCGACGTCATCTCGCCGGTCATCGTCCAGGACATGGAGGGCAAGGACGTCGACGTCGGCCACCACACGTGGGTCGAGGGCCCGTGCGCGAGCTGCTCGAACCCGCAGATGATCCGGCCGATGGCGATCACCGGCCAGTACGGCTGCGGCCGGATGATGTACAGCACGTTTGAAAATTCGAGCGACAACCATCCGGGCCTGAACCCGCAGGAGCTGGTGCTGCTCTACATGATCCTGGAGATCGGTGTCTGCTTCGAGAAGCCGCCGCCGCCGCCGCCGCCGGGCTAGGCCGCCTGGCAGCGGCCACATTCGCCGGCGGTGCATCGGGCACGGAGCGCGGCGGCGCCTCGCTCCAGCGCCTCACCCTCGAGGCCATCGTCCCCGGCGTTCTCGCCGTCAAGGGCTCCGGATTGACGCCCGCGCCATCCACCACATGCGCGACATGGAGGGCCTGTACGTCGTCCCCGACTGTCAGATCCTCCGCCTCGCCGACGACCCCCGCAAGCCCGGGCGCGGCTCGATCCGCGTCATCACGGCGGGCGAGGTATGAGCGGCCTATCGCGATTGCTTCGTGTCGGTGCAGCAGCACTTAACGGCGAACTTGCCGGAGTCCCACTCATGTGGCTGGTCGCACGGCATATCGCCGTACCCGGGGCCGTGGCCGTCCTCGCAATCTTCGAAGTTACCGAAGTACTCCGCCGTATTCTCGCCCAGGCAGCCCTTCTCGACGCAGGTCTCACCGCTTCGCTGACAGATCGCCGTGCACGTCTCCAGCCCCTCGTCGAAATTCACGCACCGGCCCCACGTCGGTGCGCACGCCCCGGATGCGCAGGCATCCTCGCCCCCGTCGCAGGTGACGCCACAGGTGCCGCAGTTGAGGCCATCCACGGCGAGATCCGTGCAGGTTCCGTCGCAGGCCGCTCCGCCGGCGCACACCAGGTCGAGCATGGCCTCCTCGGTCGCCTTGTGACTTCCCTGATCGAAGAACACCGCGCGAAACACTCGCGGACTTTGGCCCCCGTCGAATTCGATCGGAGCCGACTGATGAATCTGCGCCCAGGACAGCGAGATCGAGTACGTCCCGGGCTGTCGGCGGCCACGAACACTCCGAACTCGAGCGACTCGTCGGCGCTGCGAAGAGTGCCTCCGACGATATCCGTGACACCGTCGGGATCGGTCAGTACCGCAGAGAAGGTGACCGACTCGTCCTGCGTGAGCGTGGCGACGTTCGCGCTGAAGCTGAGGAACATCGGGCCTCCCTCGACGGACGAGGTGCCGGTCGTGGGCGGCGTGCTGGTCGCGTCCGTCGATCCCGCGGTCGTCCCGGTACTGTCATCGGTGTCGGTGGTCGGGGGGTCGTTCGTGGTGACAGGGTTGTTGGTGCTCGGCGCGGACGTGGGAGTGCCCGCCGTCTCGGTCGTCACCGACTCATTGTCGCCACAGGCGGCCACCAGGAGAAACAAGCTCGCTATCTTGGGCACGTGCTTCCTGGCGAGCATGTTGCCACAACCCTGCTTGAGGCGCGGAGCGGCGTATCCTACGGGCTCTGCAGCATCGTGTGTGAGGAGCGCGGTCCCGCGCCCTCCCAGACACCGGAAATCGGGAGCGCTCCAACAGCTCTCGGCCTGGATGGCTTTCCCTTCGGCTTCCTCGCGTTTGCGCCCGTCAAGCGCGTCCCGGCCGTCCATCCAATGCTCGACATGGAGGAGCGCTCGAATATCGCCGATGTTCTTATGAACATGTCTCTATAGACAGGTTTTACGGGACAGACGACTTCTTGCGCTTGACCGGCAGGTAGCCGAGCACCGCCTGCTCGAGCGGGTCCCAGTGGGCGACGTACGAGGCGCCGAGGCGGGCGGCGTGGAGGAAGGCGGCGTCGCCGACTGCGATCCCCTCCTTCAGGTCGAGCTTGATGCCGGCCTTGCGGTGTTCGTTGCCGACGTCGAGGGTGGTGCGGCCCCGGGCCCAGCGGAACTGGGTGGTGAACAGGTGATGATTGGCGTGGGTCGAGCTCAGCACCTCGAAGCTCAGGCCGTCATCGCGGGTGTAGACGAGCTTGAGCTCGCGGTCCTTGAGCTTGTAGGTCGCCTCGGGGCCGACAAAGCCGCGCGCGCGCAGGCCCTCGCCGATGTCGCGCTCGACCGCGGCGATCAGCGGGGCGAACGCCTGGGCGAGCCTGGCCTGCCTGTCCTCGGCGGTCTCGGGCTCGGGGAAGCAGCGGAAGCTGGTGACGACGCAGGCGACTCGATCGTCGGCGTCGAGGCCGAACCAGGTCGGGTAGCTGCCATCGCCGTCGCCGGAGCGGAAGAACACCACGTTGTCGGCGGCGCCGGGCTCGGGGCGGTGATTCAGCCAGGTGCCACCATTGGCCTCCAGGCCGGGGCGGACGACTGCGTCGTAATAGCCGGGATCGTCGGAGTGCTGTCGCCGCGCGGCGTCGGCCTCGCGCAGCCGGATCAGCGCGACCTCGTCGGCGAAGCAGCCGAGGCCGGTGTCGACGGGATAACAAAAGGTCTCGCGCGGGCCGAGAGTGGCGGCGTCCTGGCCCGGGAGGGTGGCCATCTCGAAGCGCGCGACCGCAGCGGTGCCCAGCCGGACCTCGGCGAAGCCGATCGTGCCGCCGGCCCTGGCGACGAACAAATAGACGGGGTAGCTGCCCGGGACGAGGGCGCGCGTGAACGGCGATCGCTCGGGCTGAATCAGGGGATCGCAGGCGACGAGGCGGCCGCTGGTCAGGACGAGCTCGCCGGCGGCGAGGACATCCTTGACGCCTGCAGCCCGCTTGCCGCCGAGGTGGGCGGCGCGGAGCGGGGCGAACGCGTTGGGCAGAGGATAGGGCGCCGAGGTCATGCTGCGGGCGACTGTAGCCGATGTGGCGAGGAGCGGCGGCGCAGACGATCGCCGACGCGAGGAAGAAGGCGGCCCGAGCGATCGGCGGCGCGCGGGGTCGGAGCGGCCGCCCGGTTGTCTTTATGAGCATCCGCGGTCACCCTCCGGGCGATGGACCGCTACGACGTGGTGATTCTCGGCTCGGGGCAGGCGGCCAAGCCCCTCGCGCTGGCGTTCGCGGCGGCGGGTCGCCGGGTCGCCTTCGTCGAGCGCGCGCACCTGGGCGGCACCTGCGTCAACACCGGCTGCACGCCGACCAAGACGATGGTGGCGAGCGCCCGGGTGGCCTACCTGGCGCGCCGGGCCGGCGACTTCGGGGTGCACACGTCGGCGGTGAACGTCGACATGGCGCGGGTGCGCGAGCGGACGCGCCAGATCGTCCGCCCATTCGCCGACTCGAGCCGCGCGGCCCTCGAGGCCCAGCCAGGCGTCGAGCTGATGTTCGGCGCCGGCCGCTTCGTCGGCCCACGGCAGCTCGAGGTCTCATTGAATAACAAAGGCGGCTCGCGCCGGATCGCCGGCGAGGTGGTGGTGATCGACACCGGCGCGCGCACTGCGGTGCCGCACCTCGAAGGCCTCGAGCAGGTGCAGTGGCTCGACCACGCGGGCATGCTCGAGCTGGGGACGCTGCCGGAGCACCTGCTGGTCCTCGGCGGCGGATACGTGGGCCTGGAGTTCGCCCAGATGTTCCGCCGCTTCGGCAGCCGGGTGACGATCGTACAGCGCGCGAAGCAGCTGCTGCCGCGCGAGGACGTCGACGCGGCGGCAGCGATCCGCGAGGTGCTGGCGGCCGAGGGGATCGAGATCTGGCTCGAGAGCCAGGCGCGGCGGGTGACGCGAGACGGCGAGCAAATCGCGCTGACGTGCGAGACGCGGGACGGCGAGCGAACGTTCGTGGGATCGCACCTGTTGATAGCGACCGGGCGCACGCCCAACACCGACTCATTGAATCTGGCGGCGGCGGGGATCGAGGTCGATGCGCGCGGTCAGGTGAAGGTCGACGAGCGCCTGGCGACCAGCGCCCCGGGGGTGTTCGCGGTCGGCGACGTGAAGGGCGGGCCGGCGTTCACGCACATCGCGTACGACGATTACCGGATCTTGCACACCAACCTGCTGGGCGGGGGAGAAGCGACGACGCGCGGGCGCATGGTGCCGTACGTGGTGTTCACCGATCCGGAGCTGGCGCGCGTGGGCCTGTCGGAGGCCGAGGCGCGCGGTGAAGGGCGCGCGATCCGGGTGGCGCGGATGGGGATGGACCGGGTCGCGCGTGCGCTCGAGATGGACGAGGCCCGCGGCTTTATCGAAATTGTGATCGACGCCGAGACGGAGCGGATCCTCGGGGCGACGATCCTCGGGGTCGCGGCGGGCGAGCTGATGTCGGTGCTCGAGGTGGCGATGATGGGCGGACTGACTGCGTCGATGCTTCGTGACGCGACGTTCGCCCACCCGACGCTGGCCGAGAGTCTGAATAATGTGATGACGGCGCGCTGAGACGGCGTCGGGGCCCGCGAGCAGCCTGGTGCGAGCGATATTTTTGGTGAAAGTCATGGCCGCGCGGCATGCACTACTCGATCGCGGGGCGCAGCCGTTCTCCGCCACCATTTCGAGCAGGCACAGATTCGAGAGCCGACTCCCGCCCGTACGCCGGGCGCGACTCGAGCGCCTCACAGCGGGATGAACACTGCCGGCGATGGCTCGGGGTAGGCCGGCGCCGCGAGATCTGGAGGTTCGCTCCGATCGGCTCGAGCTTTGGTGAACCGGCGCCGGGCGTCGCGCACGGAAGCGCTCGCGGGACGGTGCATGGCGCTGTCGGGCGCGAGGCGCACGGCGGCGCGGTGGTGGACGGCCCGGTCGCCAGGGCGTAGCGTGAGGCGATGTCGACCTCACTGATTTCACTGCGCGCGGCGCTGCTGCAGGCGCTCGGCCTGACGTTGCTCGGCGGCTGCTCGGCGAGGCCGCTGTCGGACACGAGCGCGGAGGGCGGGGAGCCGCCGGCGAGCACTGCGGCCGACACGAGCGCGGCGCCCGAGCCGACGACCGGCGCCAGCGTGACGACCACGGGCGACACCGGCGCGCCCGGGTCGACCGGCCCGGGCGCGGAGCCGGGGAGCACCGGCTCGGGTCCGGGGAGCACCGGCCCGGCCACGGGGAGCACCGGCCCGGATGCGAGCAGTACAGGCCCGGCCACGAGCAGCACCGGCGAGCCGGTCGGCGGCACGAGCAGCGGGACGACCGTCGCCGACGACACGACGACCGGCGAGCGGTGTCAGTGGAGCCTCGGCGAGCCGCTGATGCCCGCGGACATGATGGACACGCTCGGCTGCGAAGGAGTGCTCCCGGACGTCGGGTGCGGGGGGTACTACCGCGTCTGCGGCGACCTGCCGGAGGGCAGCGAGTCGTGCGACGCCTGCGGCCCGGGCTGCGTCGACCTGTCGTCGCTGTGCGAATGGGTCGAGTTCGAGTGGGTGTGCGGGCCGCTGCTGCACGAGGGCCAGTGCTGCCAGATCTTCTCGCAGTGGGGGCCGTGCGGCGACGGGCGCCCGTTCATGGTCGACGGCGCGGCCCGGACCGCGGCTCCGGCGGAGCGGACCGACTGGCGCGACGGGGATCTCGAAGAACAAGACCCATCGGACATGTCCGAGGCGCCTCCCGCGTTACTCGCCGAGCTCGACGCCGACGCGCGGGCCGGGCTCGCGGCGCTGTGGACCGCCGACGCGCTGGCCGAGCACGCGTCGGTGGCGTCGTTCGCCCGCTTCGTGCTGCAGTTGCTCGGCCTCGGCGCGCCGGCCTCGCTGGTCGTCGACGCCTGCACCGCGCAGGCCGACGAGGTGAAGCACGCGCGCCGCTGCTTCGCGCTCGCGTCGGCGTACGCGGGGGCGCCGGTCGGCCCGGGGCCGCTGGCGGTCGCGGACGCGCTCGCGGAGACGGGCGACGTTGCATCGGTGCTGACGGCGGTGATCGTCGAGGGGTGCGTGGGCGAGACGCTCGCGGCGGCGGAGCTCGCCGAGGCCGCGCGCCGCTGCGTCGATCCGGCGGTCGCGGCCCGGCTGAGCTCGCTCGCCGCGGACGAGCAGCGGCACGCCGTGCTGGCGTGGCGCACCGTGCAGTGGGTGCTCGCCCGCGGCGACGATCGCCTGCGGGGCATCGCCGCCGCGGCGTTCACCGTGCGGCCGCAGGCGGCCGACCCCGATCTGCTGCCGGCCGCGCTTCTGCGCCGCCACGGGCGACTGCCCGCGCGGGCGCGCGAGGCGCTGCGCGCCGACTGTCTGCGCTCGGTGATCGCTCCGTGCGCGGCGGCCCTGCTGGTGCCCGCGCGGCCAGTTGCGACGACGCTCGCGTGACGGCCGGGGCGACGCGCTCCAGCACAGGTGGACGCGGGCGGCCCTTCGCGGGTGGTTTGTCGCGAGCACCCGTGGTGGGGCGTGGCCATGCTGCACGGGTGCTGGCGGGCTGCGCTGGCGCGCCGATGTGCTCGCACCGATGAAGTGGAGCGCTACCTCGGCGATCAGAGGCGAATGCCGGCGCTGACTGCTCGCGCGCTGGCTGCGTCTGGAACGCCCCAAAGAAACGCTTGTCGATGGCTGGGGCGCCGTTCCGAGAGAGCCTCGGTGACATCCTGCGCCCACGCCGATTGGCGTGACATGGGGCACCACGAGCGATGGGGCGGCGATGCGGCGCGACGCCGAGGTGGCAAGCCGCCCCCGCGTCGTTGCAATGATGGGACTGGCGGACGCGCCGGGCGCGGCAGGCCTCACGGGCCTCGTCGGCGAGCTCGAACATCGGGCCGGGCCCCATTGAATGTGTCTCTTGGGACATGTCGACGCGCAGTTCCACGCGGCGCGGACGACCTCGCGCGCCGCGATCGCGCCGCTTCCTTGTTATCGTCGCGGCGCGAGGGCGATGACGGGGCGGGCAGGCGAGAGCGGGGCGGGCGGCGAGCGAGGTCTCGACGTCGCTGCTCCGTGCCCGCCGGTGAGGGGGAGGAGCGCGCGGCCATGGCCGGGGCGATGACCGGCTTCGGCGCGGGTTGTCTCGCCGAGCACACCCTCGACGCGCTGAGCGCGGGGCGGTTGTCGCCGGCAGAGCAGGCCGCGGTGGCGCAGCACCTCGATGGGTGTGAAGCCTGCCGCGAGCTGCTCGCCGCGCTCGCGCGCGTGGATGGTCCCGAGGACAGGTCGCCCGCGTCGGCCGGCGCGCGGGCGGATGGTCCAGAGGACAGGCCACGTGGGGCGGCCGTGCTCGCGCGCGGGGATGGTTCGGAGGACAGGTCGCGAGGAGCGTGCGACGCGGCTGAGCGCGGGGATGGTCCAGAGGACAGGTCGCGTTTGACGCCTGGTCCAGAGGACAGGTCGCGCTCGCTGCCTGCGCGCGGGGATGGCCCCGAGGACAGGTCGGGCGCGTCGTCCGGCGCGCTCGTGCGGGTGGGCGCCGGGGAAGATGGTTCGCGCTCGCCGCTCGCGCCTCTGGACGACCTCGAGGATTCGCCGACAATGTCGCCGTCGGCGCGCGGCGGGGGGGCGCAGCGACGGCTGTTCGCCGGCGATCGGGTCGGTCGCTACACGGTGCTGCACCTCGTCGGTGCCGGCGCCATGGGGACCGTCTATGCCGCTTACGATCCCGAGCTCGATCGCCGCGTCGCGCTCAAGCTGGTTCACCACGGGCTGCTGGCAGGGGCTGCGCGCGAGGCTGCGGCGGCGCGGCTGTTGCGGGAGGCCCAGGCGCTCGCGCGCTTGTCGGATCCCAACATCGTCACAGTGTTCGACGCCGGGCGCTTCGAGGGGCAGGTGTTCCTCGCCATGGAGTTCGTCGAGGGCGGCACCTTGCGGCAGTGGTTGGCCAGCGAGCGGCGCGACTCGGCCCAGGTCGTGGCGATGTTCGTGGCGGCCGGGCGCGGGCTCGCGGCGCTGCACGGCGCCGGGCTGGTGCATCGCGACTTCAAGCCCGACAACGTGCTCGTCGGCGGCGACGGGCGCGTGCGCGTGTCGGACTTCGGCCTGGTGCGCGTGGCCGCGACTGCGAGCGTCGAGGAGACCTTCGATCCGGCGCGGCCGCTGCCGACCGCCAGCGAGGCGATGACGCGCACCGGGGCGCTGCTCGGCACGCCGGCGTACATGGCCCCGGAGCTGTGGCAGGGGGCCCTGGCGGACGCGCGCAGCGATCAGTTCGGGTTCTGCGTCGCGCTGTACGAGGCGCTGCAGGGGGTGCGGCCGTTCACGCCGGGGGCGCTGGCCGGCACGGGGCCGGGGCGGGAGGTCGCGCGGGTCGACCGGATCCCCGCGGGCTTGCGCGCGCCGCTGGCGATCGGCCTGGCGCGCGCGCCGGCGCGGCGTCACGCGTCGATGACCGCGCTGCTGGACGCGCTGGGGCGCGGGCTGTCGGGGGCGCGGCGGCGGCGTGCGGCGCTGCTGCTGGGGCTCGCGGGGCTGCTCGTGGCGCTCTCGGCGTGGGGCTGGCAGCAGGTGCAGGCGCGCGAGCTGGCGGGCCGCGTGGCGGCCTGTGCGGCCGCGGGGGCGCGCATCGACGAGGTGTGGGGCGCGGCGGCGCGGAGCGAGGTCGAGCGGTCGTTCCTGGCCACCGGCAAGGCGTTCGCGTCGGCGACCTTCGCCCGCACGGTGCCGTGGCTCGACCGCTGGGCCGCGGACTGGCGGGGGGCGGCCGAGGCGGCCTGCCGGGCGCACACGGTCGAGGCGAGCTGGGACGCCGAGCTGCGCGCGCGCGCCGAGGACTGTTTGGACGAGGCGCGCGCGGGCTTCGTCGCCCTGGTCGACGAGCTGCGCGACGCGGACGTGGTGGTGCTGACGCAGGCCACCAACGCCGCCGCCGAGCTGGCGCCGGCCTCGGCCTGCACCCAGCCGGCGGCGCTGCGCGAGCGGGCCGAGGTGCCGCAGGCGCAGCGCAGCGCCGCCCGCGAGCTGCGGGTCCGACTGGCCGGGGCGCGCTCGCTGCAGGCCGTGGGCGACTACGAGGCGGCGCTGGCGGCCGCGCACGCGGCGGTCGGGGCGGCGCGCGCCTCGGGCCTGCCGGGGCTGGTCGGCGAAGCGGAATTCCGGGCCGCCGGGCTGCACGAGAAGCGCGGCGACTACCCGGCCGCGGAGGCGGGCCTGTTGCGCGCTCTGGCGGCCGCCGAAGAGGCGCGGGCGCGCGGCCTGGCGCTGGCGATCACGACCGACCTGGCCTACGTGGTCGGCTACGCGGCGGCGCGGCCCGCCGAGGGCCGGGTGTGGGCGCGCTCGGCCCATACCCAGCTGGCCCTGCATGCCGGGGCGTCGCCGCTCGAGGAGGCGCACCTCGACAGCCGACTCGCGGCGGTCGACGACGTCGTCGGCGACTACGCCGAGGCGGCGCGCCTGCACGCGCGCGCGCTGGCGGTGCGCGAGCAGGAGCTGGGCCCGTGGCACCCGGACGTCGCGCGCAGCCTGGTCGGCCTGGCCGCGGCTCGCCACGCGCTCGGCGAGCTCGCGGCCGCCGGCGATCTGTACGAGCGCGCCCTCGGCATCGAGGAGCGCGTGTTCGGGCCGGAGCACCCCGACGTCGCCATGATCCTCCACAACCTCGCCGGCGTGCGCTACGGCGCGGGGGCGCTGGACGACGCGGTCCGCCTGTACGAGCGCGCTCTGGCGATCTCCGAGCGCGCGCTCGGACCGGACCACCCCGGCGTCGGCGAGACGCTGCACGACCTCGCGGTCGTCCAGCGGGCCCGCGGCGCGGTGGACGAGTCGCTCGGCCTGCAGACCCGCGCGCTGGCGATCTACGAGCGCGCGCTCGGGCCCGACCACCCGCGCACTGCCAGCAGCCTCAACAGCCTGGCGCTGCTGCGCCTCGACATGGGCGCGCCGCTCGAGGCCGAGCGGCTGTACGAGCGCGCGCTCGCGGCCTTCGAGCGCTCGCTCGGCCCCGGTCACCTCGAGGTCGGCTCGGTGATCTACAACCTCGCGCAGCTGCGCCGCGACGCCGGCGCGACCGCGGAGGCGCGCGAGCTGTACCGCCGCGCGCACGCCATCTACGCCGCGGCGCTCGGGGCCCAGCACCCCGAGGTGGTCGGCATCGCGGAGGAGCTGGCCGCCGTGGAGGCGCCCTGAGGCGCGACTCCCCGGGAGAGACGCCGAGGCGAGCGACACCGACGCGCGCGACTGGCTGGCGGTCATGAAGAGGCGAGCCGGCGCTGCGTAGGCGCAAGCGACGCGGAGGCGCGCGAGCGCGGCTTTACGGCCCGGGGGCCGGGCAGTATCGTCGCGCCCGGCGATGCGCGACGAGTCAACCGCCGACGACGTGTCCGGGGGCGCGCGAGCAGCCGGCCCCGAGCGCGTGGCGCTGCAGGCACGCAGCTACGCCGACGGGCGCGCCGCCTGGCCCGACCTCGACCTCCCGCGCGCCGGCTTCGACGCCCACGCCGAGCGCCACGCCGCCGAGCTCGCGGCAGCGTACGCGGCCGACTTCTACCTCGCGTGCGCGTGCTACCTGCGCGTCGTCGGGGCCTCGGCGGCGATCCAGGCCCGCCACGGCGGCGAGCTCGAGGCGGTGCTGAGGAGCCGCAACGTGCCCGCGGCCCAGCGCGACGACCTGCGCCAGGCGCTGTGGGAGAAGCTGCTGGTCGGCCGCCCGGGGGCGCCGGCGAAGATCGGCGACTACGCCGGCCGGGGCCCGCTCGGCGGGTGGTTGCGGGTCGCCGCGGTGCGCATGGCCCTCAACTTCCGCGAGCAGGCGCGCGCCGACAGGCTCGTGCCGGCGCCGGAGCTCGACGAGGCGCAGCACCCCGCGTCACCCGACCCCGAGCTGTCGTTCCTCAAGTCGCAGTACCGCCGCGAGGTCGAGCAGGCGCTGCGCGACGCGCTCGCCGGCCTCGGCACCGATGAGCGCAACGTGCTGCGCCTGTACTTCCTCGACCGCCTGAGCATCGACCGGATCGCCGCGGTCTACGGGGTCCACCGGGCGACCGCGGCCCGCTGGGTCACGCGCGGCCGCGAGGCCCTGCTGCGCGGGACGCAGGCGCTGCTCGAGCGCCAACTCAAGGTCGAGCGCGCGGAGGTCGACAGCATCCTCGGCCTGGTGCGCAGCCAGCTCGAGCTGTCGATGAGCGGGCTGTTCCGCGGGCCGGAGTGATCCGCTCGCATGAATGCCCCCGGGGACATGTTCTCCGGGACATGAAGGGCCGGCGAGCGGAGGGCCAGTGATTCGGGCTCGTGCGGCCCGTCGCACGGGCTGTCGCTCGCTGGACGGGTTAGCCCGAGACGCGCCCGGCGGGCGCGTGACCTGCGTGGCGAGACCGCGTGCGAGCCCGAATCACTGGCCCTCCGCTCAGCCGAGGAACTGACAGCCGCAGCCGCAGCTGTTATAAAAGGGGACCCACCCGACCTCGCAGATGAACAGGATCTGCTCGCACAGGTCCTGGCTGTGCGACACGAACGTGCGGCCCGGCTCGGCGCACAGGATCGGACTGGGGAGCTCGGCGCACACCTGGGGGCAGAGCGGGCCGCCGACGAAGGTCTGGCAGTCGTCGTGCGGGTCGTCGATGCAGGCCTGTCCTTCGGCGCAGGTGAGCCCGAGCGAATCGCCGCACGGGACCGCCTCGCAGCGGCCGGGGCAGGCGGCGCGCAGCGGGTCGCAGTCGTCGTCGGGGTCGTCCTCGCACTGGGTCCCGAACGGGCACGGCGCGTCGTCCGGCGCGCCGCAGGGCGGCGGAGGCGGCGGCGCGGCGGCCAGGTCGCAAGCTGTCCCAATGGCCAGGAGACCGGCCGCGCCCACAGCCAAGCACATGCGTCGCACCATCTCGCTTTTGCCCCCTGGAGCCGCGGCAGCCGCGACGTCCCGGGGGAAGTCTGAAACCAAGTCCGCGTCCGGCTACCGCGGGCGCCTCGCCGCTGTGCCGCGGACCACGCGGCGAGCCGCAGTGACGGGCCGGCGCGCAGCGATCGAGCGTCGGCGCTCCGCGAGATGCAGGCCGATTCGATGCGAGCCCTGCCTGGTGCTCGGCGAGAGAGCGGCACGCGCCGCCTCGTCAGCGGCCTTGGCTGCGGCGGCCGAGGCGGTCGCGCCTCGCAGCCGGGCGGACGACGCATGTCACCGAGCGGGCGACGGGAAGAGTGGTCGCTCGCTCGTCCGCGGTCGGGCGGCCGCGACGAACCGAGTCATCGCGTGCAGTGATGCGGTGCAAGAATCGGTCGTAGCGACCCGCGGCGCGGCGGCCGACGCGACGGCCTCACTCGGCGCGCACGTGTTGCGTCGGCACGATGTAGGTCTCGTCCTCGTCGTCGAGCTTGATCGTCCAGCAGCCGGGGCGGGCGGCGACCAGAGTGAAGCGGGTCTTCTTGCGCAGCTTGCCGTCGCCGAGGCGGTCCTGTTCGCAGCCGCTGTCGAAGAAGGGCGTGTCGCGGGTGACGACGTAGGTGCCGCCGACGTTGGCGTCGGGCGGCGTGGTCGACTTGTCGCAAGCCACAGCCGCGACGGCGAACACGGGCACGAGGAGCGAGGACCTGTTGCGCATCGAAGCGACCTCCGGCGCGCATTGTAGCCGCTCGCCCGGGCGCGGCGCCGCGCTAACAGAGCATCGCGCGGAACACCAGGAACAGCACCCCGGCCAGCAGCATCGAGGCCGGCAGCGTCAGCACCCACGCCGACGCGATCTTCAGCACCGTCGCCGCCTGCAGCCCGGCGCGCTGGGCGACCATGGTGCCTGCGACCCCCGACGACAGCACGTGCGTGGTGCTGACCGGCAGGCCGAGGCCGGCGGAGATCCCGATCGTGCTCATCGCCACCAGCTCGGCCGAGGCGCCCTGCGCGTAGGTCAGGTGCTCCTTGCCGATCTTCTCGCCCACGGTCACGACGATGCGCTTCCAGCCGACCATCGTGCCGATGCCCAGCGACAGCGCGACACAAAAAAGCACCCAGTTGGGTGCGTAGTCGGTCAGCTCGCGCAGGTCGGCGCGCGCCTCTTTGACCTGCTTGGCCTGTTCCTTGGGCAGCACCAGCGCGCCCGACTGGTCGAGCTTCTTCAGCGTCGAGTCGATCAGCAGCACGTCGCGGCGGACCGCGAAGCGCTGCTCGGCCGGCACCTGCTCGGGCCGCGACGCGGTGCCGAGCGTGGCCTTGAGCGACTGCAGCTCGTCCTCGACCTCGTCGAGCTTGGCCCGCACGTCGGGGGCCGAGGTCGCGGCCGAGCCGAGCGCGTCGTGGATCGTCACCACCGCCGCGCTGGCCTCGCGCATCTGCGGCTCGCTCAGCGCCAGGTTGATGGCAAACCCGGCCGGGACGATGCCCATCAGGATCAGCATCACCAGGCCGACGCCCTTCTGGCCGTCGTTGGAGCCGTGGGCGAAGCTGACGCCGGTGCAGGTGAAGATGAGGATGCCGCGGATCCACGGCGGCGGCGGGCGCGAGCCGAGCGGCGCGCGGTACAGCTGCGGGTCGCGGATCAGCCGCTTCGCCGCCAGCAGCAGCAGCGCCGCGAGGGTGAAGCCGATCAGCGGCGACAGCAGCAGCGCCATGCCGACGTCGGACACCTTGGCCCAATTGACGCCGGCGCCGAATTCGTGGCCCGGCAGCATCGAGTTGGCGATGCCGACGCCCAGGATCGCGCCGATCATCGTGTGCGAGCTCGACGACGGCAGGCCGAAGTACCAGGTGCCCAGGTTCCACAGCGTCGCCGCCAGCAGCAGCGACAGGATCATCGCCAGGCCGAGGCCGACCCCGCTCGACACCAGCAGCTCGATCGGCAGGAGGTGGATGATGCTCAGCGCGACCGCGAGCCCGCCGACGAACACCCCGAGGAAGTTGCAGATCCCCGACAGGATGACGGCCGTCCACGGCCGCAGAGAGCGGGTGTAGATCACCGTCGCCACCGCGTTGGCCGTGTCGTGGAAGCCGTTGACGAACTCGAACCCGAACGCGATGAGGAGCGAGACGACGAGCAGGACTCCGGTCGTCGTCGTGAGTCCGTGGAACATCGCCTCCATGGGGGTTCTCCTCGGTCGAGGCCGCCAGAAGGCCGCCTGCGCTCGGAAATCTACGCGGGGTCGAGCGGTCTGTCAGTCACAGGAAGGGCGCAAAAAGGCGAGAGAACGTGACACCTTGGTGACAACCAAGTGACACGGCGGGCGAGCGGCGCCGCGCACGATGCGCGCCCGAAATCCGCGTCGGGGTCGCCCGGCCTCCCCTTGCGGCCGTCTCGCCGCCCGGTCAAGATCGTGAGGCGACGCCGCCGGCGTCGCCGCCTGACCGTTACGACCTGTCCTTAAGCTTATGTCCCAAAGAACATGTTCCTCCTCCCGCCCGCTGCTGCTGGCGGGGCTGCTCGCCCTCGGCGGGTGCCTCGACGACTGCAGCGATGCCCCCTACGACCCCCAGCCCGGCCCGGGCGAGCTCGGCAACGGCGAGTTCCACTGGCGCTGCGTCGGCGAGGACGATCCCGCCTGTCCCGACGGCGAGTCAGTCGGCAACTTCCCGGCCCGCGTGGCCGTCGGCGGCCGCTTCGAGCTCGACTACACCTGGAATGAAGATCTCTCGCGGCCCCCGCCCGACCTCCGCACCGGTTCGGCGGAGCGCCTGGCCCTGAAGGGCGAGATCTTCACCGCCGTCACCGCCGGCTACACCGCAGTGCTGGCGCTGCTGCCCGACAGCGGCATCGGCGACCTGATCCACATCCACGCGACTGCGCCGGCCGAGGTGGCGATCCAGCACCAGCGCGTCGACTACACCGCGTACACGATGGCGCCCGGCAGCGAGCTGCAGTTCGACGCGATCACCCGCGACTCCGACGACTACGTGCTCGCCGGCCTGCTCGACTTCACCTTCGAGCTGGCCGACGACGGCATCCTCGAGGTGGTCGGCACCGGCAACGGCCACGTGATCGTGCGCGCCCGCACCGCCGGCATGACGACCGTCCGCGCCAGCCTCGGGGCGCTCGCCGCCGAGCTAGCGATCACCGTCGAGGGCGATGCGCTCACCACCAGCGGCACGGACAGCGACTCCACCACCGACAGCGACGTGACCACCGACGCGACGACGGACGCGACGACGGACGCCACCACCGACGTGACCACGGACGCCACCACCGACGTGACCACGGACGCGACGAGCACGACCGACACGACGGGAGGTGTGCTGTGACCCGCTTCGCCTCCGCTTTCGCCGCCCTGGCCGCGGCAGCGACCCTGACCGCCTGCGGCCCGCGCTACCAGACGGTCACCTTCGAGCTGCGCAGCCAGCCGCCGGTGCCCGTGCGCCTGACCGGCGAGGAGATCGAGATCCCCGCCGGCATCGCGGTCTCGGTCCACGTCACCATCGAGAGCAGCGCCCGCATCGAGTTCACCAACAAGGACGCGCTGGCGCTCAACAGTCAGGACCGCGACATCCTCCTGTCCGAGGCGACCCCCGGGGCCCACAACTTCGTGCTCGTCGGCGTGGCCGCCGGCGAGACGTGCCTGGCCGTCGAGGTCGAGTACGAAGAGGAGGAGTGCATCCCGGTCCGCGTCGTCGCGGCCGAGTGAGCCCTTCGACCATGTCCTGATGGGCATGTCCGAAGCGACATGCCTATCGGAAAATGTCTGTCAGGACAGGTCAGGAGTCGCCGCCCGGCAGCGACTGGCCGACCGCGGCGAGGCGCTTCTGCAGCGCGTCGGCCTCCTTGTCGCTCGGGATCAGGGCCAGCAGCGACGACTGGGCCTCGGTCTGGGCGGTCGAGACCAGGGCCGACAGCTCGCGCAGGTCCTCGGCGCTGACCTGGACGCCGTCGATGAAGCGCTGCGCGAGCACCAGGTCGACCTGCTGCAGGCGGCGCTGGTAGCCGTTGAACACGGCCAGGCGGGCGGCCGCGCGGGCGCCCGCGACCTCGACCAGGCGGCCCTGGTAGCCGACCTTGCCGAGCAAAGTGAACACGGTGCCGGCGCCGGCCAGCACCACCGCCTGGAACGCGTCGTAGCCCTGGCGGAACGTCAGCAGCAGGCCGGCCGAGATCGCGGAGACGCCGACCATGAACACCACGATCCACATGCCGACCGAGATCCAGGTCGCCACGCCGTCGCCGAGGGCGATCCAGCGGATGTGCTCGCGCTGGCGGTCGTCGAGGTCGGCCACCACCTTGCGCCGGCTCTCGAGGTCCTGGTGGCGGATCTGCAGGCGGTCGAGCGCCACCGAGCCGCCGAGCTCGATCAGCAGCCGGCGCGCGGCTGTCTCTCGGGTCATGTTGCCGCAGCGCAGCCCGGCTGCCAGCGTCTCGACCACCGCCGCGCGCTGCATGCTGCGCAGCGCCGACGCCAGCTTGTCGTCGCGGTCGGCGCTGAGGGTGGCGACGTCGAGGATCCGCTCGACCGCGCGCGGCGTGGTGAGCAGCAGCTCCAGCGCGCCGGCGGCCTCGAACGCGACGCCGGGGCTGGCGCTGTCGAGCTCGGCCATCAGCAGGTCGGTCTGGGCGATGCCGAGGCGGCCGATCGCCCGGACCGCCAGGCCGACCATGTCGTAGTACTCGCGCCGGCGCCGGTTGGTGACGACGAAGCGCGCCAGGGTGTGCGACGCCTCGGGCGCGCGCGAGGTGCCGCCGAAGCGCGCCATCACCGACACCGCGTCCCACGTGTACGAGGCGAACGGCGCGGCGTCGACGATCGCCTGCACGCTGTCGAACGCCTGCGCCAGCGGCGTGGCCCGCAGCGCCCGCAGCGCCGCGCTCTGGGCGTGCGTCGGGTCGACTGGCCCTTCGACCAGGTAGCGATTGCCCGCCGGCATCGGCTGCCGCGCGCCCTCGATGCACCACAGCAGCGCCGCGACCGCGTCGCGGTCCTCGTGGTCGGCCGCCAGCAGCGCCCAGCCGAGGCAGCGCAGCTGCAGGCGCTCGCCGGTGTCCTCGGCCAGCGCCCGCGCGCGCGCCAGCGTCCACGCGTGGTGCTCCTTGCGCTCGTTGGCGGTCACCACGGTCCAGTAGCGGACCCACCGGTTGGGCTCGCGGGCGCGGTCGCTGGCCATGTCCATCAGCGCGCGCGCCTCGGCGTCGTCGCCGGCGACCACCACCAGCGCCGACAGCTGCCACGAGCGGGTCCACGAGCCGGGGTGCTCCTCGTCGTCGACGCGGCCCGCCGAGTCGGCGGAGAGGATCTTGATCAGCGCCGCGCGCAGCGAGAACGCCGCCGGCGAGCCTTGCGACACCAGCGCGCGCAGGTGGTCGAGCAGGTGCTCGCGGGCCTGCTCGCCGCCGTCGGCGAGCACCTGCAACATCTGATCGAGGTCGGTCGGCGGGGCGACGGGCATCACCTCCGACTATACCTGACACCCGCGCCGCACGCCCGCGCCGGGCCTGCCGCGCAAGAGGGCGGGGCGGGCACGTTTTCGCACGATGTCCCGCGGGACATGCCCGAAGGGGCAGGCTTGCTACTCGTAGCGGAGCGCCTGGATCGGGTCGAGGCGCGAGGCCTTGTGGGCCGGGTAGAGGCCGAAGCCGATGCCGACCAGCGCGCTGCTGCCGAGGGCGAGGGCGACGATCTGCGGGTCGATCTTGGTCGCCCAGCCGAACTCGCTCGACAGGTAGGTGGCGACGCCGAAGCCGAGGCCGACGCCGAGGAGGCCGCCGACCGAGGCCAGGACCACCGCCTCGATCACGAACTGGATCAGGATGTCGCCCGGGCGGGCGCCGATCGCCATGCGCAGGCCGATCTCCCGCGTCCGCTCGGTCACGCTGACCAGCATGATGTTCATGATGCCGATGCCGCCGACCAGCAGGCTGACGAGGGCGATGCCGGCGAGCAGGCGCGTCATCGTCTCCGTGCCCTCCTGGCGGGCGCTGGCCGCCTCGGCCAGGCTGCTGACGGTGAAGTCGTCGGCCTCGTCGTCGCGCAGCTTGTGGCGGGCGCGCAGCAGCTGCGTGATCTCGGCCTGGGCCCGGCGGGTGTCGTCGGGCGTGGCGGCGCCGACGTAGATGCTGCCGCCGAGGTACTGCCGCAGGCCGCCCTGGACCTTGGCCGCGAACGTGCCGGCCGGGACCATCACCACGTCGTCGGCGTCCTGGCCGGTGGCCGCCTGGCCCTTGCGCGCCAGCACGCCGATGACCTCGAACGGCACGTTGTTGATCCGCACCGTCGAGCCCACGGCGTCGGCCCCGTTGCCGAACAGGTTGTCGACCACGGTGCCGCCGAGCACCGCGACCTTGGCCTTGGTGGACACGTCTTGCTCGTTGAAGGGGCCGCCGTACTGGAATGTCCAGTTGCGGATCTCGAAGTACTCCGGGGTGGTGCCCTCGGCCGAGGTCGTCCAGTTCTTGCCCTCGCCGAGGATCTGCACGCTCTGGCGCAGGCTCGGCGCGACCTTGGTGACGTACAGCGTCTCCTTGCGGATCGCGTCGACGTCGGTCCACAAGAGCGTCGGCTGCGAGCCGGCCCCGCCGCGCACGCCGCTCGTCTGCGCCGAGCCGGAGCGGATCACCAGCAGGTTGGTGCCCATCTTGTCGAACGCGCGCTGGACCTCGGCCTTGGCGCCCTCGCCGATCGCCACCATCGCGATCACGGAGCCCACGCCGATGATGATGCCGAGCACCGTGAGGAACGAGCGCATCTTGTTGAGCAAGAGCGCGAGCACGGCCACGCGGAAGGTGCTGAAGAGGTTCATTCGCCCTCCTTCAAGTTGGCCAGCGCCTCGCGGGCGTCGACGGGCGTCTGCGTCACGTCGGACAGCACCTTGCCGTCGCGCATCATCACCACGCGATTGGTGAACTCGGCGATGTCGGGCTCGTGGGTGACGAGGACGATGGTGATGCCCGAGCGGCCGAGCTCCTGGAACAGCGCCATGATCTCGATGCTGGTGCGCGAGTCGAGGTTGCCGGTCGGCTCGTCGGCGAGGATGACCTTGGGCCGGTTGACGATCGCGCGGGCGATGGCGACGCGCTGCTGCTGGCCGCCCGACAGCTGCGCCGGCGTGTGGTCGAGCCGCTTGCCGAGGCCGACCTTCTCCAGCGAGGCGATGGCCCGCTCGTGCCGCTCGGCCGCGCCGACGCCGGCGTACACCATCGGCAGCTCGACGTTCTCCTGCGCGCTGGTGCGGGCCAGCAGGTTGAAGCTCTGGAACACGAAGCCCAGCACCTTGTTGCGGACGGTCGCCAGGTCGCCGCGCCCGAGCTTCGACACCTCGCTGCCGGCCAGCTTGTAGCTGCCGGAGGTCGGGCGGTCGAGGCAGCCGAGGATGTTCATCATCGTCGACTTGCCGGACCCCGAGGTGCCCATGATGCTGACGAACTCGCCCGGACGGACCGCCAGCGACACGCCGCGCAGCGCCCGGACCTCGACGTCCTCCATCTTGTAGGTCTTGACCAGATCGGTGGCCTCGAGGATCGGCTCGGACATCGTCGCCCTCCGCTCAGAAGCCACCGCGACGACCACCGCCGCCGCCGCCACCGCCGCCACGACCGCCGCCGCCGCCCATGGTGTTGAACGGCGACCCCGTGGCCGCCTTCGTCACGGTCTCGCCCCCGGTCGCGCCGACGATCACCTGCATGCCCTCGGTCAGCTCGCCGCCGACGATCTCCGTCATCGAGCCGTCGCTGATCCCGATCTGCACCTGCACCGGCTTCGGCTGGCCGTCGACCAGCACCCACACGGTGCGGTTGGTGTTGAGCTCGGAGCTCTGCCCGCGACGCCGCCGCCGCTCGCCCTTGCTCTCGTCGGCCGGCGCCTCGGCCTTGGCGTCCTCGGCCTTGGCGTCGCCGGCCTTGGACTCTTCGGGCTTGGCATCGGCCTTGGTGTCGGCGGCCTTGGCTTCGATCTTGGCGTCGGACTTGGCCTCGGCCTTGGCGTCCGCGGCCTCGGCCTTGGCGTCGACCGTCTCGGTCTTGGCGTCCTCGGCCTTGGCCTCGCCGAAGTCTTCGCCGCGCTTGCCGCCGCGCTTGCCGCTGCGCTCGCCGCCTTCGGGCTTGGGCGCCAGCGCGGCGATCTTCGGGTCCGACGGCGTGAAGCGGAGCGCCGCGTTGGGCACGGCCAGCGCGTCGCGGCGCTCGTCGACGATGAACGTCACGCTCGCGGTCATGCCGGGGCGCAGCTTGAGCGCGTCGTTGTCGACGCGGACCACCGCGTCGTAGGTGACCACGTTCTGCAGCGTCAGCGGCGAGTTGCGGATCTGCGCCACAGTGCCGAAGAAGCGCTCGTTGGGGTAGGCGTCGACGGTGAAGCGGACCTTCATGTCCTGCTTGAGCGCGCCGACGTCGGACTCGGCCACGTTGGTGTGGACCTCCATCGCCTTGAGGTCCTCGGCGATCGAGAACAGCTGCGGCGCCGACAGCGAGGCCGCGACCGTCTGCCCGACCGACACGTCGCGCGAGATCACGACGCCGTCGATCGGCGAGAGGATCGTCGTGTAGAGCAGGTTGACGTCGGCGGTGTCGATCGCCGCCTTGGAGACCGCCTGGGCCGCCTGGGCCGACTCCACGCTGGCCTTGGCGACCTTGTAGGCCGCGTCGGCGGCGTCGACCTCGGCCTGCGGCGCGACCTTGTCGGCGAACAGCTGCTTGGCGCGCTCGAGGTTGATGCGCGCGTTCTCGCGGTCGGCGATCGCCCGCGTCACCGCCGCCTGCGACGACTTGTAGCTCGCCTTGGTCTTCATCAGATCCGACTGGAACAGGCTCGGATCGATGCGAGCGATCACGTCGCCCTTCTTCACCTCGGAGTTGAAGTCGGCGAACAGCTCGACGATCCGCCCCGACACCTGGCTGCCGACGGCGACGGTCTTCACCGGCGACAGCGTGCCGCTCGCGGTGACCGTCGCGGTCAGGCGCGCGCGCTCGGCCGGCTGCGTCCGGTACTCGATCTTCGGCGCCTCGGCGACGGCGAAGCGCTGGTAAGCATAATAACCGCCAGCGCCGAGGAGCACGACGGTCAGGAGCGGCGCCAGGAAGCGAGGCAGAGCCATGCGTTCGTTGTACGTACCTAGCAAACGGCCACGACGCGAGCAACGGGGCCCGCCGCGGAATTACCGCCGGTTTACGTCGCGTTTACAGGCCTCTCTCGGCGCAAGGGCAGCTACGCTACCGTCGCCGCGCTTCGGCGAGGATGTGCGCCTCCGCGCCGGAGGGCTTCTCCAGTATTTCTCCAAACGCGGCCGCTTCGTGGTCGAAATGAAGGTCCGCCAACCTCGAGCGGACCATGCCCGTCGCTTCCACATCGTCGTGGAGGTACTCCTGCAAGATCCGGAAGTCAGCGTGACCCGTGATCTGCCGGATGACGTCGAACTCGTCGACGGCGGCGAAGACATCGAGCTCAGGTTCCTCAAGGCCGAGTACCACGAGGCCTTCCGCGCCGCCCTGACTGCGGCAGTGTGTCCGTCACGGCTCGAGCACGACGCACCGTACGAGGGTAAAAGCTGCGTCGCCGCCGCTGCGTGCGTCGCCGACGCGGGACTCGATGGCGCGGGCGAGTGCGGCAAGCGGTGCATCGACGTGCGCATCGACGAGCGCCAGGAAATCGGTGTCGTCGACGGCGAGAGGACGCGAGGAGGCGAGCAACACATCGCCGGCCGCGAGCGCGGTCTCGAAGCGCTCGACGGCGCGACCGCTCGACGCAAGCATGCCGATCGCGTTGGCGACGACCTCGAACGGCAAGCCTTCCACGAGCTGCGGGCCCACGAGCTCCTCGGGGCGCGTGGAGCCGCGGCGCAGCACCACGGCGCGGCCAGGACCCGCGTGCGCCCCGTACACGCGCACACCGTCGAGCGTGATGGCGATGCACCCGACGGCGAGCGTGAGCGGCGGCCCCGCTGGCATGGGGACGGAGAGCGCCTTGCGAGCGAGGGTCACGAACGCCTCAGCGAGGTCGAGGGGCAGAGCTTCCACCTCGACATTCGCATGCGCACCGAACCACCGGCGCCGGGCCTCGGGGAGGTATCGCTCGCTGGCCGCGCCGACGAAGGTGGGCGGCACCGCTGCATCGCCGCGCGCCGCGACGACCGCGTGGACGACGCGACGCGCGCCGAGCCAGCCACAGCCGTGGCCGCCCATCCCCTCGGCGACGGCGATGATGTTCGTACTCGCGCCCGCCGCGACCTCGACGAGTTCGCGGTCCGGTCGTACGCACTGCCCGAGCTCGACCTGAAGTGGATTGTGGACGCCAGGGTTCACACCCGCGAGCATCGCACGTCCGCCCCCGGCGCGGGCGCCGTGGGGTCGCAGTTCGGCTCACAGCACGACTGCAACCCAGGCTCGCTCGCCGTCTCCGGCCCGCTCCTTGTCGCACGCGACCTCGCCGAAGCACGCGTCGGCAGACTCGGCGGGGGAGAGTGTGCCGGTGCCGACGATGCATCGATTGGATGGAGGTCTTCGTATCCTGGATGGATGGCGAGGTCCTCGCGGGTATTCGGCCTGATGCTCATGGCGGCCTGTGGGCCTGGGACGTCGGACACCTCGGGGACGTCGAGCGCCTCAGGGACGACGAGCACATCGGGGACCTCGAGCCGGCGGCAGCGCTCGGTTCGGTCACGCGGATCACGTTCGGAATCACCTACGGCGCGTGCGGCAAGGGGCTGGCACTCGAGCGGCTTTACCTCGGCAACAACCCCTACAAGCGCCAGGCCATCGTCTGGGCCGGGATCGAATGCGCGCTCGATCCGTGGATCGGCGATCACGTTGTCCAAGGGCTGGCTAGCCGACGACACCCCTTTCACGGCGACGATGACGATCGACAGCCACGCGGGCGACTGGGAGAGTGCGGATCCGGTCGAACCACCGCGGTTATTCGGCAGCTTTTCCGGTGACATCGTCGGGCCATTCGAGGCCACCCACTGTGCGGCGATAGATATATACTACACCAATTGCGCGTGACGATCAGGGCCCGGGATCGTCGATGGCGCTGCGCGGTGCTCACGCGGCGGCGAGCGTCTGACCGCAGACGCGCCGGGCGAACCTCGGCGAGCACGACTGACGGCTCGCCGGGCGCCGACCGGCAATTTTTTAAGGCTTGGCGCCCGGTCGGCTTGTGCCGGCCGACCGTGCCCGGCGCCGGGGGTCGTGCTCGAGCTGTTCGACCCGGAACTCGGGCGTCCCGTTGTACGTCGAGCCGGGAAGCAAGGAGCGAGGAGCTACCAAGCGTTTCGATGTCGCCGGACGACGAGTCCGCGGACGAGCGCGGAGCGCTTGTCTTGCTCGACGAGGACCCGTACCTTATCAGGCGAGCAAGCAACGCCCGGTCCTGCCGGAAGTGGGGAAGCCAATGCCTACATCGCTCTATGACCTCAGCGTGCCGACCTTCCTGCAGACCGTGCGGGCCATCGGCGGGTTTCTCGGCCGTGCGGCCGATCATTTCGCGGAGACGGGTGTCGATGCCGATGCCTTCGTGCACACGCGCCTGTTCGACGACATGGCGCCCTTCCATTTCCAGATCGAAGCGGCCTGGCACCACGCGGTGTGGGGCGTGGAGGCGCTGAAGACCGGAGCGTTCACTCCGCCCGCGCTGGTCGGGCCCGTCCCCTTCGCCGAGCTGCAAGCGATGATGGTCAGGGCAGAGACCGCGCTGGAGGCGTTCCCCCGCGGCGAGGTCGACGGATGGGCGGGCAAGGACCTGGACCTCCCGATCGGCCCCCGCAGGCTGGCCTTCACCTCGGAAACCTTCATCCTCTCGTTCTCGCTGCCGAACTTCCATTTCCACGCCGTCACCGCCTACGACATCCTGCGGTCGCGCGGCGTGCCGATCGGCAAGCGCGACTACGAGGGGCAGCTGCGCACGCGGACGGCCTGAGGCGGGTTCCCGCGCCGACCGGGTCAGCTGACATCGCGTGCGGTGCGAGCTACCACGTCGTGGAGTGCGGTGATCCGATGATTACCCGGTTTTGTCCGGGTTGCGATGCGCGTCAGTCGCGAAGCAGCGGCTGGCCCGCGAGTACGTGCTCGCACAGGGCCAGGCCTCGCCGCGGGTCGAGCGTGGGGGCGAGCCGCGCCGAGAGGGCATCGCCTTCGAGCGGATCGGGGACCGATGCCGGGAGGTAGATCGCGCCGCGGTGACTGGGCCGCAGCCACGCGCCGACCTGCGCCTCGCCGTGGACGACCAGGTGGGTCGCGTCGGTGCCGTCCGTGACGAGGTTGCCCGTCAGCTTGAGGTCGCCCTCGATGAACACCTGAGCGTCGAGGCTGAGCACGAGATCGCGGGCGATCAGCGAGCCCTTGATCCACAGCGGCACGTAGAGGTCGAGGTCGCGGATCACCAGCGGTCCGTCGACGACCAGGTCACCCTCGACGACGCACACCATCGGGTCTTCGTTTTGCACGTAGGTCGGTCCGCTCAGCGTGAGCGTTCCCTGGTGGACCCTGAAGTCGACCTCGCGGCTGCCGAACAGGTCCTCGTAATTGACCGAGTCGTCGCTGACCGCGAGCAGGTTGTAGCGCGCGAGGCCGAGCTCGCGTGCCAGCGGTTGAAACCGCGCGCCGGGGAGGGCGGTATAGGGCTGGGGCTCGAGAGCCATGCGGCGTCATAACGCATCGCCCACGCGCTGGCCAGCGCCCCGCCCCTCCGAAACCGCACAGTTAGCCGGAGGGCGCGTGCGGAGCAAGCGGACCCTCTAGTGCGGCTTTGCGAGCTCCATATATCTGCTCAAATGCAACTGCCATGATATTTTCATGGCAGCGAAGGACCTCGGTGTTATCCAGACAAACCTCGATCCGGCCGGGCTCGGAGTGGTCTGTTTCCAACAGCAGGGGCAACTTGGGGCGAGATGGGATAGTAGAGTGGCAGAGGGCGATGATGCGTAATGACGACAGGTTGATCCCCGGTGATGAACTCTGAGCCTGCAGGTGCTCTGAGCAAAGCGTAGATCTTCGTACCAGTGCTTTGCCCGAGAACCATTCGCATCGCGCCGATCGCTTCGCTGCGTGGCTGGAGCCCGTCGCCCCGGCTCATCCCTTCAGAACGCCCGCCAACAACCGGCGGACCATCTGGCCGAGCCGCGCCGTGTCGAGCGACGGCACGAGCAGCTTCTGGACGCGAGCGCCCTGGTACAGCGCGACCATCGTCCACGCGAGGTACTCGGTGTCGAGCGTCTCGGGCAGGCGACCGCCGGCGACGGCCTCGTCGAGGATGCCGCGGATGGCATGCATCATGTCGACGTGGATCTCGGCGTAGCTGGCCGCCAGCTCGGGGTCGGTCACCGCGTCCGCGTGCATCTGCAAGGACATGCGGTGGTCGGCCTGCAGCTCGGGCGCGTCGAGGAGCTTGAACATGTCGCCCGCCATGTCCTGCAGAGCGGCGAGCGGGTCCGGGGCCGCGCGGATGGCCGCGGGGAACCGCCGGTTCGCCGCGCGCGCCTCGGCGTGGATTGCCTCGCGGATCGCGGCCTTGCTCGGGAAGTGTGTGTAGATGCCTCCCGCGCTGATCCCTGCCTCCGCGCAGATATCCTCGATGGTGGCGGCTCGGGTGCCCTTGCGGGCGAACACTGCGCGAGCGGCGTCGAGGATCAACCGGCGACGCGCAGCAGTGTGCTCGGGGGTGACGCGGGGCACAGCGACCTCCAAGCCTGTCTACCAGAACCGCTCGCGCCGCGGCACCGAGGCCGCGGACGAGCGCTCACCGCCTGGCTCACAGGTTGTCGTCGAGCCAGTCGAACAGCCGATGGGTGAGCATCGCGGTGGCGCCGGGCTGCACGTGGAACTGCGCCGCCTCCTCGGCCGTGAAGCGCAGGTAGTCCTTGGGGCAGGTGAGCGCCGCGTACAGCTCGGCGGCCTGTCCGCGCCCCTCGGCCTCCGCGTCGAACACCAGCGTGCGCGCGCGGATGTCGGCCGCCGAATCTCCGAGTCGGAAGCGATCGACCTCGGCGATGAAGGCCGACGGAGAGTCGACGCCGTGGTGCCAGTACGCGTCGCGAATGCCCCAGCGCACGAAGTCGCTGTGCTCCATGAACTGTATGATGGCAGCGTCGAAGGCGCCGGGGTCCGAGTCGTACAGGTCCGGCAGGCCCGGATCGATGAGCGCGAGCTCGGCCCGGATCGCAGCCCCCCAGTCGAGCACGCCGGGGTTGGCGACCAGCACGGCCAGGCGGTGCTCGTGGGCAGCCGCGCGCGGCGCCAGATAGCCGCCCAGGCTCACGCCGAACAACCCGAGCCGCGCCGGATCGACCTCGGGCATGTCCTCGAGGAAGTCGACCACCGGCGTCACGACGGCCTCCCAGTCGTGGCGAAACGGCAGGCCCTGGAGGCGGATGGTCTTGCCCATGCCAGGGCCGTCGAACAGCAGCACGTTGTACCCGCGGGCCATCGCGGCATCGACGACGAACTTGCCGTCCTCCGCCCAACCATCCTTGCCCTCGTGGAAGATCAGGGTCGGCTGGGCGCCCTCGGCCTCGTGCGCGCGGCAGAAGTACCCGGGCAGCGTGGTCGACTCGTAGGGGATCGCCACCGGAGCGCAGGGCGAGTTGGACAGCAGCAGGTAGCGCGCGTGCAGGTCGACCGCCTCCGCCGCGAGCGCCGCGACCTCGGGGTCCCAGGGATCGGGATGCCGGTGCAGGGCGGCGCGGAGGTAGGTGGCGGCGCGTTGATAGGCCGTCGCGGCGGTCAGTGGGTGCCCGCCTTCCTCGGTCGCCTCAGCCAGCGCTCGCAGGCGCCGTGAGGTCTGCTGGAAGGCCGCCGTCCACCCGCGTTCATCCGCGGGATCGACCCGCGTCAGCGTCTCGAGCACCTCGGAGACGTCGGTCGCTCCCATCCACGCTTGCCCGAGATAATAGAGGGCGACCTCGTTCAGCACCGGATCGGCCATCCCCAGGTCCCACCAGTCCCGCTCGGCGGGCCCGGCCGGCTCCATGCCGGTGTCGCACATCGGCGACGAATCACCGCCCGACGGCGCCGGGTCGCAAGCCGATAGCCACAGGGTCATCCACATCCAGTTCGAAGCTCGCATCGTCATGTTCTCCGGCCGGTTCAACACCTCCTCGCAGCCGGGGTGTCACCAAAAAAACGAATAATCGTTTTTCTTTTTAGGCGACGGCATTTGCAGACCTGCGAGCCCGGGTCGAGGGCGATCACGAGCGCGCCGTCGTCGCCGCCGTATCCGTTCCCCGAACAGCGAGCCACGACTGAACCGCCTCCCGAGGCACCCGAGGTCGTCGCGGCGCAGGACCTCTCGGGCAAGGTCGAGGGCTCGGAAGAGGTGGCGCGTCTCGGTCGGCTCGGCCCGATGGAGCGCGCGAAGGCTGTCATGCGCGCCGATCAGGACATGGGGACGGCGGCGCGAGCATGCTGAGGGCGAGAGCGAAGTGGAGGATCATGATCAGCGCCCGGTCGGCGGTGATGGTCACGTCGAGCGGTCGGGGCTTCATATTCGACTTCCCCGGGCTACGCCTGCCACTCCATTGTCGTCAGTGGCGATTGCCCGCACTCGCCCGTGCCGCGTCCTCGTGCTGTGGGCTCTGCGTCGGCGAGAAGGCAGGGGCGAGCTCGGGGACCTCACTCTCGGGGCGGGACGGCGCCACCGGCGCGCATGGACCAGGCTTTCACGTTCTCGCGCCGTACTACAGGGTTGCCGCGGGCGGCTCCCTCCCATTTCCAAGATTGACGTGACCAGGGCGCAGCAAGCGCCTTACAACCTACAGCGCCGAGTGTCCAATACGCGGGCTCCGAACGGAGCGATACCGCAGTCGGTCTCGGCGCGTGCGAGCACGTCGACGACCTTTGTAACAAGTTTCACTCGCAATGCGCGCAGACGCCCTGTACCCGCATGAGGAGAGCAAGGCGGTCCGGCCGCCGTGTGGCTCAGGTATCGCTGGACAGGCCGTCCGTGGGTCTCGTAACTTCGGCCAGGGTTTTTCATGGCTCTCACCTCGTCGACAGCAACCGATACGATCACGCCAGAGCTCGCCGTGTGGGCGATGGAGCTCGCCGGGGATGGAGTTTGGGAATTCGCGGATCTCGACCCCGCCGACCCGCTCGGGGATGACGCGCCCGCCAACTACTCGCCGCGACTGCAGGCAATGCTGGCCGCGGGGGCGCAGCCCACCGTCGGCGCCTGGCTCGCGGCGATTCACCCCGACGACCGCGCCGAGGTCGAAGCCGCGCGAAGGCGACAGATGGCGGCCCCGGACGCGGTCGTCGAACTGGAATACCGCTTGTCGGTGGCAGGCGAGACGCGGTGGTTGCACGAGCGCAGCCATGCTCGCCCCGCAGCTCATCCCGGTCGATGGCGGCTCCTGGGCGTCGTCCGCGACATCACGGAGCAACGGCGGGTGATGGAGCGAGCGCAGCGTGACACCGATCTGATGCTGCAGACGCAGTCGGCCGCGCAGGTCGGCGGCTGGGAAATCGATCTGGTCGTCAACAAGCTGTACTGGACCGAGGAGACGCACCGCATCCATGAGGTCCCGCCGGGCTTTGTGCCGGACCTCGCGCAAGCGATCAATTTTTACGCCCCCGAGCACGTCCCCGTCATCAGCGAAGCGGTCGCCCGCTGCCAGGCCGGCCAGACGTTCGATGTCGAGCTCGACCTCATTACGTACACCGGCCGGCGGATCAACGTCCACGCGACCGGACGCCCCTACTACGAGGACGGCAAGCTCACGCGGATCTACGGGGCGTTTCGCAACATCACCGACATCAAGCAGCGCGAGAACGATCTGCGCGAGAAGCTAGCCCGCATCGCCCAACAGGATGAGGCCATTCGCGTCCTCTCCACCCCGATCATTCAGCTATGGGATGACATCATCACCTTGCCGGTGGTGGGTGCGCTCGATCCGGAGCGTGCGACGCAGATCATGGACCGCCTCCTCCACGAGGTCAGCGATCTCGGCGCTCGCTTCGCCATCCTCGATCTCACCGGGGTCGACGCGATTGACACGACGACGGCCGACCAGATCCTGCGGATCACCCGCGCGGTCAGCCTGCTCGGCGCGCGGGGCCTGCTGTGCGGGGTCCGGCCCGGCATCGCCCAGACGCTCACCGAACTGGGCGTCGACATGGCGGGCCTGCTCGTGTATCGAAACCTTCAGGAGGCCCTGCGTGGCTGTCTGGGCTCGCTCTCCAAGTCGCCGCGCCGCTGAGCGCCCGTCATGTCCCGCTCGACGGGGCGCGCATCATGGGCGGCATGCGGGCGCTCGGCGCCGCGGACCAGACCGGCCGGGTCACGGTCATTGATGATCGCGCACGCCTGAAACCCGCCGCCGCCAGGCCAGGAGACGTACGCCGGAACGTCGGCGAGGCGGAGGCGAGCGCGGGGTTCGCCGCCGCGGGCGAGCGCGAGCGGCTCAATCCGGGAAGACGCGCGCAAGCACGGTCATCAGGCGGGCCTCGACGTCGGTCAAGGGCATGGGGGCGGGCGTCGGGACCCGCGAGTCAGCGCGGAGGTCGGTGGACGAGCAGCAGGCGTCGCGGGCCGCGACGAGCGCGCTGGCAGCCCCGCGCCGACCGCGGCGAGTCGACGACGCGCGGGCCTGCCCTCGCTTGTCCGCGAACGCACCGTGCTGCCAAGATGGTTCGCCGGAGCCGATGACCACCAACTTACACGCGCGCGAGAGCCTGCTGCTCGAGCTGTCGCGCAGTATCACCGAGGACACTCTCGCCGGCGTGCCCGAGCTCGCGGTCGTGCAAGGCGTGTGCGACCGGCTGGTCGCCGGCGGGGTGCCGCTGTCACGAATGATCGTCGGCGTCGACACGCTGCACCCGCTCGTCGGCGGTCGGCTGTACACCTGGCGGCGCGACGTCGGCATCGAGTGCGACGAGATCACCCGCGAGGCGTCGCTGCCGACCGCGCCGATGTGGGTGGCGAGCCCGTTCCACCATCTGCTCGCCGGGGGCGAGTCGCTGTACCGCTTCCGGTGCCCGCCGGCGGACGGCCGCTACCCGTTCCCGGTGCTCGCGGAGCTCGCGGCGACCGGGATCACCGACTACATCGCGTGCGTCCATCGGCTCGGCGACGCCGTGAAGATGGGCGAGTTCGACTGCGTGTATTCGTCGTGGGGCAGCGACGCGCCCGTCGGCTTCGCCGAGGCCGATGTCGACCTCGTCGCCGCGCTCGGCCCGTTCCTCGCCGCGGCGATGCTGTCATGCACGGTCCGCCAGATCACCCGTACCGTGGTCGAGACCTACCTCGGCGGCGACGCCGGTGGACGCGTGCTGCGCGGGGCGATCGCTCGCGGCGTCGCGGAACGCATCCGCGCAGTCGTGTGGTTCAGCGATCTCAAGGGCTTCACGAGCATGGTCGACTCGACCGACGCCGAACTCGTCCTCCCGCTGCTCAACGACTACGCGGACCCGCAGGTGGAGGCGATCCACGGCCACGGCGGCACTGTCCTGAAGTTCATCGGCGACGGCCTGCTCGGCATGTTCCCCGTCGGCGACAGCACCGCCGAGGCCGCCAGCCGCGCGCTCGCGGCTGCTGACTCGGTGCTCACCGCGCTCGCCGAGGTCAGCGCCCGTCGCGTCGCCGTCGGCCTGCCCGCGACCGGGGCCTACCTCGCGCTGCACCTCGGCGACGTGTTCTACGGCAACATCGGCGGCGCCGCCCGTCTCGACTTCACCGTCATCGGCCCGGCCGTCAACGAGGCCGCGCGGATATCGGCGATGTGCCGCCCGCTTGCGCAGGACGTCCTTGTCTCGCAGGCGTTCGCCGACGCCCTGCCCGCGGCCCGCATGCGCCTGGTCGCGCTCGGTAGTCACCGCCTGCGCGGCGTGGCCCAAGCCCAGGCCCTCTACGCGGTCGTCCCCGCCGTATCCGTTCCGCGAACCGCGTCGTGACATGATCGCCCGCCGAGGCGATACCGAGCCTCGAGGTTTTGGCCGTCGGCCCGTGCCTCGCTTGGGCGGCGGGCCCGACCCCGCGTCTCCCTTCACGCGGGCCTCACCAGAACTTCCACCACGGCTTGCGCGCCGGCGGCTGCTCGGGCAGCGCCGCGGCATTTTCGACGAGCGCGAGCAGCATCGTCCCACCGCACGGGCAGAACGCGCTGAAGGCCACCGGCACCGATCCGGCGGGCGCGTCGGGGAAGCGGGTATGGGCCATGATCGTCGGCGGATCGAGCGCCTGGTCGGCGCCGCAGCGGTTGCACGGCTGGATCGACCAGCTGCTGCGCTCGCCGACGTACGCCTCCGTCACCCGTACCGGATGCGGGATCCCCGGGCTCGTCACGAACAGCAGCGAGTCGCCCTTGTGCGCCGTCATGAGCTGCTGCGGCTCGTTGAGGAGGATCCCCTCGTACACGGGTCGCTCGACCCATCGGACCGCGTCGGCCAGCAGCGGCGGGCTGGTGCCCTCCGGCGCGATCGGGATCCGCAGTGTCTGCCGCACGCCTCGTACAGTCACCCAGCAACCCTCGGGCGTGCGTCCGCAGCGGCGCGGCTCGCCGTCATGTAAGAGCACCTGGAGGTCGTCCGGGTGGTCCGGGTGGAAACGGTCGCGGAGGGCGGGATCGTTGTGCCAGGGCGCGCTCGTCATCGGTCGCATGATACTGCGTCGCGGGCCAGCGTCGCAGCCCCTCTTTTCCTGGCCAGATGGGCGTTCTCGGAAGGGTTCGTCAGGCCGGCGCTGTGCATCGGAGGTGCTCGAAGGCTGTCGACGAGTAACCACGACTTGCGGGCCAGGGTTCAACTGGGCGGGGTCGCCGACGCACCGCTGCCGCGCCGCCGTTCGGGGCGCGACAGGCGGACTCGCGTCCGCTCCAACGTCAACTTCGAGGTGCCGCGCATGGGCATGCACCTCGCCATGGAGTTGCAGGCGCGCCTCGGCTGGTGACTCACTCGCGCCGCAGCCAGCGCTCGCCCGGGTCGCCGCGGTCGACCGGCCAGGCCTGAAACTCGCGCTCGCCGCGGACGCACGCTCGCAGGTTGTGGCACACGACCGCGACATCGTCGACGCTCCAGATGTCCTCGCAGCCAGGTCCACCATGCGCCCGCGCGAGCTCGCCGACGCGCGTGATAGCGAGCCCGCCCATCGGCGGGATCAGGGCCCCGAACGTCGCCAACACCCCCTGCAGCCGCGACAGCACGCCCTTGCCGCCGACCGCGTGCGCCGTCACCAGCACCGCCGCCGGCTTGCCGAGCCACAATGGCGTGCCCTCGCTCGGCGTCGCCTGCTCGAGGAATTGCTGGAGAAGACTCGACCACGAGTCCCAGTACGTACCCGTAGCGATCACCAGCGCGTCGGCGGCCGCGAGCGCCGCGCGGTGCGCCTCGAACCCCGGCGCGCTCGCCAGTGCGGCGCGCTCGACCGCCGCGTGCGGACGCAGTTGCTCGACCGCCACGTCGATCATCGCCGAGGAGTTGCCGCCGTCACCGGCGAGCGAGCCGTCGAGCGCGAAGATCCGCATGGCCCTCGATACATGTCCCGCGCTCCACAGGCAAGCCCCGCGCCGGCGTTGCGCCGCCCGAACCCCGTCGCCTCGCGCTCGCGGCCGCGCGGGCTGCCGGACCCGGGCGCTCGGTGGGCTCAATCGCCCAGCTCGAACGGCTCCCAGCCGCAGCACTCGCCCGCGGCGATCGCCATGAGAGCGCCGCCCTGGTCCAGGCTCCCACAGATCTTCGCCTGGGCCTGGCAACCGCCCACGTCCTCGCCGTTCACTTCACAGATGCAGGTACCGCCGACGCAGTGGACTTTGCGGGAGACGACCCCACATTCCTCCTCGTAGGTACATTCGCTTCCGTCGATGGCGCCCCCGGCCGTTCGCCCGCAGCTACACTTCTCCTCGATCGCCACGTCGAGCCCCGAACACGGGTCGCGCTCGAAGCACATGGGCTCCTCGGCGACGCACTCGAGAAAGCCCTGGACGAGAGCGGCACACCCGGGGAAGACGTGAGGGTCGCTCACCTCCTCTGCCAGCGGATCGCACCACGAGAGACACTCAGGCACGTTCTCCTCGAGCTCGCAGGAGACCAGCTTGTCGCAGGCGTCCTGGCAGAGCGACGCGTCTCCGGAGTCTCCCGTGGTGCCGTCGCTGCCGGTGGTGCTGCCAGTGGTGCCGTCGCTGCCGGTGCTGCCCCCGGTCGTGCCGCCCCCGGTCGTGCTGTCGCTGTCGGCGCTGCCCCCGGTGCCCCCTTCGGTCGGGCTCCCCTCGGTCATGCTATTTCCGGTCGTGTCTTCGCCGCTCGTGCTGCCACTTGCGCTCTCTCCACCCTTATTGTCGTCGCATCCCGACAAGAGCGGCAGCATGAACAGACTGGAGATGATCATCCCTCGAAATCGCAGTGTCACTGTTTTTTCCTTTGAAAGCGCCCGCATGCGCGGACGAGGCGCTGAACAAGGCCGCGACGCAGTCTATTCCGCGCGACTGTTTTTGCGTCGACGACCCGACGCGCCCGATCTCTCGAGCAGAGGCCGTAGCCAGCGGAGATCGCAGATCTCTCCCGGATCGGACGTCACTCGTCCTCGCGCAGGACTCGGCCCGTGCGGTCGATTGGAGGCCTCATCCCCCATGAGGTCCACGCTCCCCGCTCGCCTGGCAAGTTGTCGCTCTCTGATGTCCCGAAGGACAGGTGAAACGCGCGGCCTCAGCGGGCCGCGCGCGCCCGGTCGCCGCGCAACCAGCCGGCGAGCATACCGACCATTTCGTCGACGAGGGCGCCCGAGCGGGTGTCGTCGGGGCGCTCGAGCACGCCGTGGTAGACGACCGACCTGCAGAGCGTCGCCAGCATCCAGCCGGCCAGCTCGAGCCGCGGCGAGCGGAGGCCGCCCGGACCAGCTCGACGATCAAATCCTGCTCCTGCTGGCCCGTCCGTCGCGCGGCCCCTCCACCATGCGGCCGCGGCTCCACGGAGCCGGTCTCCCGAGCCAGCCGCAGCATTCGATCGACGGTGGCTCGCCCCACGCCGAAGCGTTCGGCGAGCTGCTCGTAGGTCTGCCTTTCCTGAGCACGGGCGTCGACAATGCGAATTCGAAGATCGTTGGAGATGGGATGGGCATGCTCAGGAAGAGCACATGGGCGTTTCCGCGCAATCTGGCTCAGCCATGTGCCTGCGTGGCTTGATCCATGCTTCACGGATCAAGCCGCGGCATACTTGCTGTCAGCCGAGGCTGACCTTGTGCGTCTCGCGGGATGGCCAGTCGCCGTTCGGAAGCACCAATTGCCAGGCCGCCTCGACGAGACACTCGCCCATGCCTTTGCCGTGGGGGCTCGTCGCCTGGACGTCGACGATCTCGACGCCGGTTGTCTCGAGCTCGAGCTCGACCTTCCAGCCGCTCGCCGGTTTGTGCGCGGCGACGCAGCGATCGACGGCGGGGGCCAGGAGGCTCTCGAACGACGGCAACGGCGCCGCGCCGGACCCGCCCCCGCCCGCGCCGGCACCGGCCAGGCCGAGCCCGGCGAGGCCGAGCGACTCGCCGATCTCCTCGTCGAGCAGGCCCTCGGTCGATGGACGGACGCCGGGCTCGGTGGCGAGGTACGAGGTGACCGGCGAGACCGCGCGGCCGGCGAACGCGACGCGCAGCATCTCCTCCTTCGTCAGCTCATCATGCTCGTCCTCGGAGAACACGAACGCGGCGGTGGCGGCGTCGAAGCCCGGCTCGTGGCGGACGACCCTGCGGAACGGGGTCGCCCAGATCTTGCCGGTGATGACGACGCTGCGCGTCGGATCTTTCGCGGCGATCATCGCCCGGTAGCCCGCGCCCTCGCGCAGCGTCTCGGGAACCGCCTGCGCCTCGGACAGGTCGACGCCGCGGATCGCGAAGTGGTCGATGGCGATCGGCCGCACGAGCCCGAGCACCGTCTTCGCCAGCGCTTTGTCGCCCTCGGGGGCCGACACCGCGAACAGCACGCCCCGGTGGCCATCGACGATCGGCGCCAGGTCGTGCGCGTCGTCGCGGCGGATCCACGCCTCGCTGTCCTGCTCGGGGATCACGAGGTGAGTGACCGTCGCGCCCGGCGCCCGCGCGAGCGCCGGGTCGGCGAGCGCGTTGCGGAAGCGGGAGCGCAGCAGCGCGTCGGTCAGCGCGACGATCCGCGTCGGCCCGTGGCGGCCCTGCAATACGGTCGCGGCGAGCCCCAGACCCTCCTCGAGCGCGCTGCCGTTGCCGCCGGTCAACGTCCCGGCCGCGCGCGCCTTGGCCAGCGCGGCCGCGATGTCCTTCGCCGCGACGAATTGCCCGAACGCGCGGCGGGCCGTCCGGTCGAACACGACGAGCTCGACCGACGCGTCGGGCACGTGCGACAGGTAGGCGTCGACGATCCGCAGCTGCGCCGCGGTCTCCGCCTCGGGCACCGAGCGCGACACGTCGAGCACGAACACGACCGACGCGCGGCGCGGCAGCTCGCGCAGGCGCGGCGCGGCGTCGATCTCGAGGCGCGTGAAGCCGCGCTCGGCCGAGGCGACGACGCGGCCGAGGCGAGCGGCCAGGGTGGCGAGCGGCGGCGGCTCGACCTCGATCACGACGTGGTCGCCGTCGCCGTCGCCGTCGGGCGCGTCGGGGATGAAGCGCGGCAGGTCGACCGCGGCCGCGCGGATCGGCGCCGCGCCGGCCTTCGCCGGGGTCAGCGTCAGCGACCACGCGTCGAGGCTGCCGACGTCGAAGCCGGCGTGATCGGAGACGACCAGGTGCCACGCGCCGAGCGATGACATGCCCTTCGGGACAGGGTCTTTGGGACTCTTCGCCTGCGGCGCGGGCAGGTCGAGCTTGAACGCGCCGCGGATGTCGTTGCTGCCGCTGGCGCCGCGGGTGACCTCGACGTGCTCGCCGGCGGGCGTGACGAGGTGGACCTGCAGGTCGCCGGAGAAGGTGTGGTCGATCTCGAGGTCGACCTCGGCGGCGAGCACCGGTTCGTCGCGCTCGATGTCGAGGCGGCTGAATACGTATCCCGCTCCCGGATCGGGCGCGCCGTCGCCGACCCACTCGAGCTTCGGCGGCGGTGCGAGCACGACCGCGGCGTCCGGCGCGACGCGGTTGCCGGCGACGCGGACGACCGTGCGCGCGTCGCCGTGGCCGGGGTCGACGCGCAAGATCGGCGCCGCCAGCGGCAGCGTGCCTTCAGTGCTCGCGTCGGGCCGCGGGTACGTGATCACGTAGCGGCCATCGCGGTACTCGAGCGGGGCGGTCAGCGTGTACTCGACGGTGTGGACGGTGCCCGCCAGCACCGGAAACACCCGCAGGTGGGCCGAGTCGGCCCACACCCACTGCAGCAGCGCCGGGTCCTTCGCCTCCGACGCGCCGATGCCAGTCAGCTCGCGGTACTTGGCGAGCGCCTCCTCGGCCTCCATCAATTCGCCGCTGTACCAGCGGTCGCGGGCGCGGATCCGCAGGCCGGTCACCGCCGCGCCGTGGGCGAGGTCGATGCGCAGCGCCGCCTCCTCGGCCTGCGTGCCGGCGTTGGCGAAGGTCCGGCGCACGCGGTAACGAGCGATCCCGTCCTCGATCCGCACCGTCGCCTCGTGCGACACCTCGGTCAGCGGCTGCCCGCGGGCGGACGCCAGCCGGTCGGCTGCGGCCGGCGCGGGCGAGAGGGTCGCGAGCACGGCGAGGAGCAGGGCGGTACGCTGCATGGGCGCTGAGACAATCCGCGCGTCGCTAAGTTCTCCGGCCGCACAAGCGCGTGCGGCGGGCTCGGGAATCCCAGCGACAGCGCGAGCGCTTCCGGCAACGTCACGACCGCAGCCCCGCCGTGGACGGGAACGGAGTCGAGCAGCGGCTCGACGGACGGCGGCACCACACCGGCGCGCCGACGACGAGTACCGGCACCGGCGGCGACAGTCAGACGTCGGATCCGACCCCCCCGATGGCGTGGAAGTATCAAGCACGATAGCTCTGGTCATCCTGTCGGGAAACGGTGCGACCAGTGACACGTGGGATTGGAACAACACTGCGATGTTTAATTATATATATAATGGTCAGTCAGCCTCGCCCACGTGTCAGAGGACGAGACGCTCGACTACGTCGACAACGACGCGCCCGAGGACGGCGTATGGGCGGTGCCGATGCCTCCGAAGTGATTGTCGCGGTGGGGACCTCGCGGCTGCGAGTCTCTCAGAACGGCACATCTGCCGCGGGGCCGGAGCCGGTCGACGCGGGCCCTGAGCGCTCGAAGGACGCGCCGGTGCAGTAGCCTTCCGTCTTGACCCGGCGCAGCCCTTGCCGTTCCCAGCAAGCTCCGACCCACTCGTCCCGGGGACAGGGCCCCTGGGCCAAGTCACCGAGGAAGCAAGCCGCCTTCGCGTCGGTGGCGGTGGTAGCGAACAGGTCGACGCAGTGATAGGGCTGCTTGCAGTGCCATTTGCCGCCCGACGCGACGAACGCTCGCGCGCGCGCCTTCGCCTCGACGATGCCCGCGGGGTTCTCGATGAATCGGCCGGGGCACTCGTCCTGGATGAAGGTATGCGGCTCTTTCCAGCGACCGCTGTCGAGGGGCTCGTAGCGGTAGAAGACCTGCTGGTCGGTCCGCTCGGCGCAGATGCCGAGCAGGCGCGTCCGACTGCAGGGTTGGTCGGAGTAGCCCGCGCTGCACAACTCCTTGAGGGGTGTGATGTCACGGCCGAACTGCTCGAAGCAATAGTCCTTCTGCGTGCACGACCCGCCAGCGAGCAGCGGCGGCAGCGGCTTCGCGGCGCTCGGCACGAAGGGGGTGCTCAGCCCGTGCTCGCGGAGGAACGCCTGGTCCTTCTCGCGCTCGCGCGCGAGGTATTGCGAAACGAGGAGGCTCGTGCCGTCGGCCTCCCGCGCATAGTCCTTCGGAATGCGCAGGAGGGCGGGCGCGATCCGTTCGGAGCGAGCCTCGACGAGGAGGTTGTCGATCACCAGCGTCGTGTTGTTCGCGGTCGCCGTCGTGCGCACCCGAACCGGGTAGCCCGGCAGGGCGGCCCATGCGGCGAGGAATCGTTCGGCGCCTGGATCGGTCTTCCCGCCGAGGCGGCGACGCAGCGCGCCGACCCAGTCGGCGTTCGACAACGCGGTGTTGTTCGCCACCCACACCTCGACCCGGAGCGTCTTCGATCCGGTCTCGAGTAGGTAGCGCGCCGCCTGGGCGCCCGCGATGGTCTCGGAGTCGCCCATCGCGCGAAACGAGGATGTCGTGATGATCGCTCCGGTCGCGTCCACCTCGAGCCCGTAGTCGGCGGCCAGGAGGACGAGCCCCGCTTGCGGCTCGACCATCAAGGGCGCGGCCTTCTTTTGCGCCTCGTCGAGCACCCACGTCTCCCCCGTGCGCGCGTCGTGGAGCGTCGTCCCCACCTGCACGAACGCGTTGCCCTCTTGCCTGGAGCGCTCGCGCAGCCCTTCGCGCCAGGTGGTGGTCCGCGATTGGGTCTCTTCGACGACCTTCGGAGGCGCGCCCGAGACCACCTTGGTGCGCATCTCCTTGACGAAGACGACGCCGGCGTGCGCGGAGGTGGCCGCCAGACACAGGGCGACGGCGAGCAGCGTCTTCTTCACGGGGCCCAAGATACACGCACGCTCGAGGCCTTCCATCAGGGGTTCGCTGGCGGCCGCCATGGCTGGCGGGCCCTGGTGATCATGGCCGACCTCGCCACCTTGTGTTCGGTGTCGGGGCGCAGCGTTGCCAACCGACGCAAAACGAGAGGACCCCGCGCGAGCTAGCCCCGCCGGTAGTGGCCGTCGGGGAGGGTGATGCCGGCGCTCGGGCGCTGCCGGGACTGTGATGCGGCATGCCTGCTCGACACCGAGCGATCAACGGGCTCGACGTCGGGCGAGGTCCGGCCCGATTACTCACCCCCCGGTTGGAACTGTTCCGGCCGCTCGGGATCACCGAGCGAACGCATTGCGTCGAACGCCCCAGGCGGCTGCAACGACGGCTTTCTGCGGGAGGACGCGCTCTTGATGGTGACGCTCATCTCGAACACCTACGACACCGTAGGCGACTCCAAGGGCACCCCGGGATCGTGGGCGGCATCGGCGTTCGCGGCGAAGCATGACGATCCGGAGTCGATCGTGCTCCTGAACATCGGCGATACGATGGTCCCCGGCTGCCATGACGCCGACAGGCTCTGTCAGCTCGTCAAGCAGTTCCCTTACGAGCTCAACACCGAGGTCTGGGCCGACGGCACGAAGTCGGCACAGGCGACGTCCACGAGGCCCGTCGCCTGCTCGAAAAACGGCTACAGGTCGAGCAACATCCGGTCCTCGGCGCACGCGAGGCGGTGTAGCCGCCGCGATCACCCGGCGTGACGCCGCGCGCCTCGTGACCCGCTCGCGTTCGACATGCGCCGCCGAACGAATGGGCGATGGCACCCGCGAAGAAGAACTGGAACGGCGACAGAGGATACGGTTCCACTTGGAACGCGCAGTGGGCCTTCGTGTGCCCGGCTAGCGACAGCCGCGCTCCCCGAACTCGGGCGCGGGAACTAGGTACAGGGCGACGAGCGAACGCTGCACACGGGCGGCCCGCGTGGGGTCAACCTCGAGCAGTCGGCCGCCGGGACCGTCGGTCGACTTCCTCGTGCGCGGGTCCTAAGCTCGCGGCGACCGTGGGAGCGACGGACATACACGCGATCGACCTCGCGCTGGCGAGTGAGTGCGCCGCCGGTGACGCCAGGGCGATAGCGACCTTTGAGCAGCGATTCGGCCCCGTGCTGCGGACGGTGACGGCGCGCTTCGCCACCGATCCGCAGCACGCCGACGAGCTGCGTCAGCTGGTCCGCGTGCGCCTCCTGACCGGGACGCCGCCGCGGATCTCCCAGTACACCGGTCGAGGTCACTTCGAGAACTGGCTGCGCGTCGCGGCATTGCGGGTCTGCCTGAACGCGCAGCGCGGCCAAGACCCGGCGCGCCCCAACGCCTCGACCGGCGGCCTGGCCGACCTCGTGGATCGCGACGACGACGTCGAGCTGAACTTCCTCAAGGCCCAGTACCGCGATGCGTTTCGCGCCGCCATCACCGCGGCCGTGCGCGGGCTCGAGAGCTCCGAGCGCGCGGTGCTCCGGCTCGGGGTCGTCCACCGGCTGTCGATCGATCAGCTCTGCGTGGCACTGGGCATCCATCGCGCCACCGCGGCTCGCCGCCTGGCCAAGGCCCGCGAGCGCCTCGTCGAGCGCACCCTCGCCGGCCTTAAGGCCTCGCTCGCGCTCGACGACGGCGAGCTCGCGTCGTTGCAGCGGGATATCGACGGCCAGGTCGAGATCACGCTGTCGCGCCTGCTCGCGGAGACCGAACCGTGACGACGTGCCCGAGCGACGAGACGATCGCGGCCCTCGTCGAGGGGGCGCTCGCGGAGGACGATCGCGTCGAGCTCGAGCGGCACCTGGCCGGCTGTCCCTCGTGCGCCGCGATCGTGGCCGAGGTGGCGAAGCTCGTGGCCCCGGGCGACGCCGTCGCGGGCGCGGAGATCGGCCGCTACGAGATCGCCGAGCCGCTCGGGCGGGGAGGCATGGGCGTCGTCCTGGAGGCGTTCGATCCGCTCCTGTCGCGCCGCGTCGCGATCAAGATCGTCCGACCCGACAAGCCGCTCGCGCGCGACCGTTTACTGGCCGAGGCCCGCGCCCTCGCGCTCGTCGCCGATCCGCACGTCCTCGCCATCCACGACGTGCTCGACGGCGAGCGCGGAATCTGCCTCGTCACCGAGCTCGTCGACGGTGACTCCGCCGACGTCTGGTGCCGACGCGTGCGACCGACCTGGCCGCAAGTCCGCGACCTCTATCTGCAAGTCGCGCGCGGGCTCATGGCGGTTCACGCTCGCGGGCTCATGCACCGCGACGTCAAGCCCGCCAACGTGCTCGTCGGCCGCGACGGGCGCGCCCGGCTCGGCGACTTCGGCCTCGTCGGCGACGGCACCGCGGCGCTCGGCGGCACGCCCGGATTCATGGCTCCCGAGCAGGCCGCCGGCGTGGCCATCGACGTCCGCGCCGACCAGTTCGGGCTGGCGATGGCGATGATCCACGCGGTGGCCGGGGCGGTCGTGCCCGCCGGCACCTCTGCCGCCGCGCTGCCGAGAGAGATACCCGCGGGCGCGCGCGACGTGCTGGCTCGCGCCATCGCCGTGCGGCCGGACGACCGCTTCGCTCGCGTGGCCGAGCTGGTGGCGGCCTTGGAGGCGCGACCGCGCCGCCGCTGGGGCTTCGCCGCGGCTGCTGTAGGGCTCGTCGTCGCTGCGCTCGCCGTGTGGGTGTGGCCGGGCGCGCCGCCGAGCGTCGTTCCCCCGGTCCCGGCCACGCCGAGCTCGACGGCCGATGCGGAGGCGCTCGAGAAGGCGCTGAAGGACGCGTTGGGGGAGAAGGACGCCGACAAGTGCGCCGACAACCTCGCCAGCCTCGTCGCTATCGACGCGCGCCACGAGGAGTACCGCCCGTTCTGTGAGCTGCTCGCCGGGCGCTGCCAGGCGGCGGTCGCCGCAATGCGGCCCAGGCTCGGGGCCGCGGCCGACGGCGTCGCCAAAGACTTCTGCCCGGCCGACGGCGACATCGTCGAGGGGCGGGCCGAGCGAGCCCTCACGCAAGGGTCCCGCGGCCGCTCGCCAGCGGCCTGCGCGCATCGGGCGACATGGGTCACGACCCTCGCCACCACCCGCGCGGAGATGCAGAAGTACGCCATCAACGCGATCGAGTGTTTCGAGGGCATCGGCCGCTGCGACGCTGCGCTGGCCCAGGCCGGCGTGCTGGCGGAGCTCCGCGCCACCGCGCCGGAGCTCGAACTCGCGCGCGTGGCCCCCAAGTGCCGTAGGTGATGCGACATTTCCGGGCTGCCCGTGTCCGGTCCCTGCGAACCCAGGAGACCGACCGACATGACTCGAATGGTGTGTTTCGCCGTGTGCCTGCTGACCGCGTGCTACCCCGCCCAAAAATTCACGATGGGGCCGCCCGTCGCGCCCACCGTCCCGCGGCCCACCGACATCGCCGCCGCCCTCCCCGAGTCCCTCCGGCCCGGGCCCGTCGACCAGCCCGTGATGGGCTCCGACGGCGTGCCCGAGTTCGTCGGCCGCGACTTCCGCCACGCCGCCGACACCCCGTTCTACTGCTTCGAGCACGTCTCGCCGAAAGGCACCGAGGTCAGCGCATGCCACGCGCTGCAGGAGTGGTGCGCGCGCGACCTCGCCGAGACGAAGGAGCGCGGCCTGGTCGTCCTCGGCGGCTGCAAGGCGCTGCAGAAGGTCGCGTGCCTCACGTTCTACCGCGGCGATGCGACCAAGACCTCCTGCTACGCGACGCCCGCCCATTGCGAGGTGGCTTATGGGCTGTACCTGGACCCGTCCTACGGGGCGCGGCGCGATCAGGTCACCGCCTGCACGACGATCGACCAGTCGTGGCAGCCACCCGCGAGATCGGCGGCGCGGTGAGCGAAAGTCTCGGTGATGCCGGCCGAACGATCGGCCGCCAAGCGCGGCGTGCCGACAAACAGGATCGTCGGCTTGCGCTCGGTGTTCGCGCCGACGAGCCAGCCGTACTCGGGGCAGCTCTTGAGCCAATAGCGGCGCCCGGGGTCGACGAACGCTGCGACCGCCTCTCGCGGCAGGCCGACCCGCGCGGCGATGGCGGCCGCGTCGTACGCCTGCAGGTCGACCGCTTCGAGGAATTGCTTGTCGAGGAACCAGGTCACGCGCGCCCAGCATACCCGCGGGGCGTGCGCGCTCGCAACTTCGACCGGTTCGATGGCAACGCCGTGGCAAAGCCCGGCAACCCGACCTGAATTCGCCGTAGGCAGTCACAGGGTAGCAACCGGAGCGCCTCTCCGACTGGGATCGGGAGACGACTTCCTGGTGGGCTGGGGCGACGGCGACGGGGCGTTCGTGCGGCGCTGGAAGACGGGTGAGCTGACGCGGCTGCCGACCGGCAGCTCGGCGACGGCGCTGTGGGGCGTCGACGGCATCCGTCTGCCGTGACTCGATAGTATGATCTTTAGGACATGTGACATGTTCGTCGGGACAGGCTGCCATGAGACTGGGCGCCTGTCCTGAAGAACCTATAGAACAGACCTGCGAGCACGAGGACGCTCAGCCCGCGCTTCGGCGCGAGCGTGGCGGTCCGATCCGTCCGCTCGCGCCGGGCCTGCCGCGGCCGCGTTCGTTATCGAGCGAGGTGGCGCGGCCTCGCTCGATCGCAGCGGCCGACCATCACGCAGTCGCGGTCGATCCCGCCGCCGTGCGCCGCCCTCGCTCGGGTCCGAGGTGCCACGAATGGGCGAACGAAGTTCGTGATGATTGTTCTGAACAATGTCCATTTAACATGGTAAACATCCGTGTCGCCGTCGTGATTGCGGCGCGCCGGGCCTTCCGCTAGGGTGCCCGAGCGGCTCACGTCTGGTCAGCCATCGATGCGCGAGCTGCAGAACCCGATCGTGCCGGCCGAGCGCGCGGCGCCGCTGACCCCGCTGTCCAAGTGGATGGTCGACTACGCCGACGCCTGGGGCACCTTCCTCGACACCGCCGAATCGATCGACGAGGAGACGCTGCGCACGTTCTCCAACTCGCCCAAGTTCAACCTCGAGGAGTATATGCCGCCGCCGAGCGGCTACAAGACGTTCAACCAGCTGTTCGCGCGCCACGTGAAGCCGGGCATGCGTCCGATCGCGGCCATGAGCGACCCGCGCGTGATCGTGTCGGCGGCCGATTCGGAGTTCGTCGGTTGGTGGCAGATCAACGGCAAGTCCAAGATCGTGGTGAAATCGCTGGAGTGGTCGATCCACGAGCTCCTCGAGGGGAGCCCCTACCGCGATCGGTTCCAGGGCGGCGTCTTCATGCACGCCTTCCTCAACACCACCGACTACCATCGATTGCATGTCCCGGTCGGCGGCCGGGTCCTGGAGTCGCGGGCGATCCACGGCCAGGTCTACCTGAACGTCGTGGCCCAGCCGGTCGAGGGCAGCGCGGATGGCGAGCATCGCCTGGTGCCCCTCCGGCACAAGCGCGCCTATGAGAAATTCGACGCGCTGGACGAGACCGGCTACCAGTTCGCGCAGGCCCGCGGCCTCATCGTCCTCGACTCGCCGATCGGGCTGGTCGCCGTGCTCCCCATCGGCATGGCCCAGGTCTCGTCGGTGGTGATGACCGCGGACGTCGGCAAGACGCTGTACAAGGGCGAGGAGTTCGCGTACTTCCAGTTCGGCGGCTCGGACCACATCGTCCTGTTCGAGGCCGCGTGCAACGTCAACCTCACCGCCCAGCCCCAGGTCCACCACAACCAGGGCCAGGCGATCGGTCTGGCGTATCCCAACCGGTGAGGCCGGGAAGCGAGCAGTTCGGCGCTTCAGGCCGGTACCGGCCTCACCGACGAAGATTTAGAGCCCAAAGAGCGCCGAGACCGCCATGAAGCCGGCGAAGGTCGGCGCGGAACTCCACCTTCAGCGCGAGGGACATCCGCGCGTCACCGTGAGCCGCAGTCGGCTGCCCATCTCGAAGGCCTGGCACGTTGTCTTCACGGGCGTGACGCTCCTGCCGCGGAGCTGATTGGCAGGACGACCGAGGCTGCGAGCGGCAGGCCGGCGGCCTGCGTTCATGTCCCCGCGAGGGATTCGCCCCATCGATTCGACTCCACGATCTCGCGCAGCACTCGGTTGCGCTCGAACAAAAGGCCGCGCAGGTAGCGAGTGAAAACCAAGGCGGCGCCGTCTGCGATCCGCATGGCCGCTGTCTCGTGCCCGAGTCGAGCCAGCCTCTCGCCATGCGACCGAACCTCCCCGCGATTCAGATGAGTTCGTCCAGTACAGAATGAATCTCACACATCGACTGGCCTGGCGAACTCGCCGCTGGTTCCCGTTGACAGGGGTCGGACTCCGACGCTATCATGACCGCCATGACACTGAGCACAATGCATGATCGCTATAGCGACCTGAGTCGAACGATTCCGTCCGAGGGAATTCGGATGCGCAATCCTCCCGTGGTGGTGGCGCCGAATGAGGAGAATCTCGCATTCGAGATCGCGGATTGGTCGATTCGCCTGACCGACGGTCTTCACGCGTTCTTGTCGAGCCTGTCGATGGTGAAAATCTCATGGCATCTTGCGCCTAGTTCGGCTCTGGCTCGCGCGCTGGAAGCCGACGCGTGGATCCGGTCGAACTATCTCGACCAGGGCTACAGCTTCAGCTTTTTGGAAGAGCTCTTCAGTGGAGACATGGCCTATCTGGACCTCGGGTCGATGATTCTCGAAAACCGCGCGCCAGACGCTGGCTACAAGGGTGCGCTGCAATACTGCAAGATCGATGGGCAGCCGGTCGACGTCGGCGCGTTCTACCCCTTTGAGTACCATTGGGGCGTCGTCGCCCTGGTCCGCAAGGGTGCTTCGGGCGCGTTGAGCGACCGGGTATGGCTCCTTCAGCAAGAGCAAGACCCGTGGATCGTCGATATGAACGTGACACTCGCGCAGTACGTCGAGCTCGCCTACCGGGCACGGGGCTTCCACCACTGGCAGCTCGCCTACCTGAACCGCAACGACCCGACGTTTGCGCGGATGAAGTTCGCGTTGCCGAAGATGTTCCCGACAGCGACCTTCGGGGAGTCCATCTTCGAATCGAGTCCATGATCCCGCTGTAGAACATCGATAATGCGGGCGATTCGACAACGTCGCTGACGCGCGTCCGGCCGCCGCACTTGCGGCATAGGGTGACGTCGACGCGGTTCGTCGCACGCCTACGAAGATACGACGGGCAGCCTTGTCCGCCCTTCTGGGCGTCAGCGCTTGCATCCAGATGCCCTCGACGAGGAGGCCGCCGACAGACTGGAGGTTCTCGAGCCCGGCGAGCGCCAGCAGCTTGCTGTTCGGATGTATCCGGCCGTCGATCGTGAGGCGCCCGCCGACGTGTTTCAGGCTCGACAGCGGGGTGAGGTCGGTGATCGGACCGATGATCGCGCGAACGCGCGGAAGCCGTCGAAGCACTGGGTATGGAGACAGGCAGACCGACCCGTGCGGGGCTCAGAGCCGGAGCTGCAGACCACCGAGCGCGAGATCAGTCGGTCCAGCGCTCGGTCTGCAACAGCAGCGGCGACCCGTGCCCCCCGCGCTCGTCGTCGGCGTCGCCGCGTTCTACCTCAAGGGCACCTTCGCCCATTCGAAGGTCCCGCGTGCGCGACCAAGCCGATCGGCGCGTCCGCCGAGACCCCGGGTTACGCCGACTTCGCGATCCTCCACGAGATCATGCACACGCTTGGCGGCGTCCCGACCTGCGCGCCGCGTTATGTCCTGTCGGGTTTGACGAACTGCCCGCTGGATCGCCGGCCGTGCGCTCCTCTACACTCGACGCGATGCGTGACGCACTCGTCCTGTCGCTGCTGCTCGCGTGCAACTCCTCCGCGCCGCCGTCGCCCGTCCCGGCTCCCGCCCCTCCGACGGACGTCGCCGCCGCCGCTCCAGCCGCCGTCGCAGCTCCACCCGCCGGGCCGCTCGAGTTGAAGGCCATCGCGCGCGAGCCGACCCGCCTGTCTGATGGGACAGAGATCGAGGTCATCTCCGCCGGCTACGCCCACGGCAAGGACGACCGCAACATGCAGGACTGTCGGCTCGAGGTCCGCCGCGGGGCCGAGCGCGTGACCCTGTCACTTGAGCGCGACGACGCCCCCGCGCCGCAGGTCGCGCTCGGCTGGCGCTTCACGCTCGAGACCGTCTCCGCCTACAACCCGCCCACGAAGTGTGTCCTGCAGGTCGAGCCCGCCCCCTGAACCCGGCGGCGCCGCCCGTGAGGCGCGTCGATTTTTTCGCAACGCACTCGAGCCCGGAGCCGACGCACCCGCGAGCATGATCGTGGGTTTTCTTGAAAAGGTCCTGTGAGTGGCGTCGAGGTCGGTGTCAGGGGGCGTCATGGCACGAATCTTCACCTGCGCCGGGTGTCACGCCGCGCTGACGGGTCCGCTGCGAGCGCTGCCCGCGGCGCTCGGTCCGGGCAGCCGCTGCGACCGCTGCAACGAGGTGGCGGGTGGTTGTTTCGTCGTCGACCGCGCGCGAGACCGACCCGATCATTCCGTGACGATCAACCCCGGCGACGCCCACGGCCTGCGTCTCCACCCCGACCTCGGCCGCTCGCAGGGCTGCTGCGGCCTCGCCTTCACCGGGAGCGCCAGGAATAGTGGAGAGAGCGCCCAGGGCCGCTCGAGTGCCCTGGTAGCGCCGAGCGCGAGGTCGCGCAAACGGTCAGAGAGCCCCTTCAGAGGACCGAGGTGACGTGCTCCGCTCGCGCTGTTAATCAGTAACCGCCCCGCGAGTGCGCCCGGAGCGGGAGAGTCACTGGACTTCGGTCTTCTCGAAAGCACGCAAGAGTGCGGCGACCAGGCGGCCAGGCGGATCCGACCCCTCGCTCTGCCGTTGCACGCGCAGATGCTCCACGTGCGGCTCGTCCGCGGAGCGGATCGTGACCACACATGCCGTGCCGCCCAATTCTGCTGCCTCGGTCGTGTAGGGCGCCGAAGCAAGAACGTCGCGGGTCAGTGACTCGAGTTCGCTCGCCGTCTGGGGTGAGAGCGCGGCCGTCGTGGTCTCAGACGGAAGGCCGACGACGTTGTTGGCTCCCTCCCGCGCGGTGAACATCCTCCGCTGCGCGCCGAGATCGATGAGCCACTCCTTCGACCAGAAGAGGCCGTGGTTCTCGGCGCCGCAGACGTACACGATGTGCCAGGGACCCGGCGGCACAGGTCGGGTTCGTGGCGGCTCGACCAGCCGAGCTGGCTCCGCGGATCGGGCCGGCTCGGTGCACCCCGCACACACGACGAAAATGAGGAACAGGCGGGTCACCTTCACGAGCGCCATTCTGCCAGGCCATGAGGCCGGCATGGGAGCTATTTACGCGCGGTCGTGGCGTGGAGGAGCTGGTGATCGACGCCCAGCCCGCCGCGAAGGCGGCTTGCAGCGGTGACGACGTACACGACGCTCGTGCACGGCCACGGCCAGCGCTGCGAGCCAGCGGTGACACGGCGCCCCCCGTGCCGAGCACCGGGGGCGGTCGCGGGGACACACGAGCGCGATTAGCCCGAGGCCGCCGCCTCGACCGCCGTGACCATCGCCTCGATCGTCTTCCACCGCGCGTCGCGCATCGGCTCGAACGGCGCCGGTGGCAGGGCGGCGATCGGCTGCACCGCCTCCACGATCCGATCCGTCGCGGTCTCGAGCGCGTTGCGGACGTAGTCGTCGGCCAGGTGGGTGTAGCGCTTCGTGGTCCGCTCCTGCTTGCGGCCCAGCAGCTTGCCGACCGTGCTGAGCGACGCGCCGCTCATGATCGCGTCGCTGGCGCAGGAGTGCCGGAGGTCGTGCAGCCGGACGTCGGGGATCCCGGCGGCGGCGCGGATGTTCTCCCATGTGCGATTGATGCTCCGCAGGCGCTTGCCACTCGACGTGCGCAGCACGTACCCGTGCTGGGGTTGCCGGTCTGTTCGTGAACGTGCTTCAGGAGCGCGAGCACGCGGCCGGACACGGGCGCCTTGAGCTGTCCCGTCTTGGTGTCGGGGAGGTTCAAGAGGGAGTGTTGCCAGTCGACCATCGGCCACGTAGCGTCAGGATCTCGTCGCGTCGCCGGCCGGTGAGCGCGAGCAGATCGATCGCCCACACGCTGGCGATCTTCAGGTGCCCCTTGCGCCCGGCGGGGATCTTGAGCTCGGCGAGGAGCACCGCCTGCACGCGCTGCCGTTCCTCGGGGGTCAGGAAGCGCTCGCGCTCGGGGATGGCGAATCGGTTGACCTTGTGGGCCGGGTTGCGCACGTCCGCCAGCTCCCATCTTCGATGTTGCGGGAGTAGAGGCTCCCGACCCCGCAGAGGACGTAATTCGCCACGGAGGCGCCGCGCTTCCTCTTGAGCTTGGCATGCAGCGCGCCGACCTCGGCCTTCTTCACGCTGCGGAAGTATCATGTAATCCCATTACACCTGCCGACGCGATCGCAGCAGTACTGATCATATTGACGATAATAGTCAAACGCGGGCAGTGAAGGGCGGTTTAGCCGCCGGCGTCCTCGGCGCAGCTTCGCAGCTCCGACATTTCGGCGCTCGGTAGTAGCGATAGCCCGGACCCGGACGAGCGCAAAAATGAAGCGCGCGAGTCGCTTTCCAGGTAGGCCGTGGCGAGCTTTGCGCCGCGTCGCGGCCGTGCAGAGGGATGCCGCGGGCTGTGCGAGCGGCGTGTGGTCGCACGGGCAAGGCCATGTGCTGACCCTGCAGTCGTGGGAATTTACATTCGCCATGCCCTCGGCGCTGTCCGCTGCTGGCGGGAGATCGACTTTGAACGGGCGAACGAGGAGCGGGGGGTATGCGATTCGCTTGGCCGCCCCGGCGGCCGCGCCGCCGAATCAGTCGAGCGCGAGGGTCTTGCGATCGCGGCTTGACCGCCGATCCGCTTGGTTGTCCCGACCGTGATCCATTACCGCGTTGCCTGACGCATTCCCATGGGCCGCTGGAATTTACCGAACGGACCCGCGCATCTCGCGCGATTCGTCGATCGCGCCGGATGTTGGATTCGGCCGCCGGCCACAGCTTTTGAAGAAGCTCGTGATCGATTGCGAGGTTCCTTGCACTCCAAGACCGAGACTGCGAGCACAACGAAGCCGCTCCCGAGTAACTCGGGAGGGTTGTTTCATTGTTTCGTGGGCCGATCACTGTCCTCACCTTGCTGCACGCACCCTCACGACAACCGTCAGAAATAACCGTGTTCCGTATCACTAACAAATATCCGTGTGACTCGATGACGGGTCCGGGCATGGCGTCGCGGCAAATGCGACTGGCTGCGGGTGCGGCGCTTATCTACGGGTCATGGGCCCTTCTCTGCAACAGAGGGACTGACTTGATGCTCCAGGCCGGGCTCGCCCAGGCCCTTACGAGTTTTGTGCTCACCCTGGGTCTGACGGCGGTTCTCGAACGACTATTCGCATTGTCCAGCGACAAGAACGTAGGTTGCGTCGTCGCGGCCGGCGGAACGACGACCCTCGGCGCGCTGGTGACCGCCGGAGCGCACTGGTTTGCGGGCACGCCGCAGATCGCCCTCACGATTGGACCGTCGGTGGTCTTAGGGGCATTCGTGTTCAGCATCTACGCCTGGCGGCTTCGTCGTGAGCCGCCGCGTGCCCCTGGGGCGCCCAGCCCAGTCTCGAAAAGCGGAACGAGCAATTCGGGCCCGTGAGCGCGATGGCCGCGGACTTCAGGAACGAGGACGAGGTCCTCGTGGCGCACCGTGGCTGGACATATGCAACGCGTCGATCCGTTCCCCCCGCGAGACACTTTTCATTGATGAGGGCCGCGCCTGACGGCCCCTTGACCCCCGCCGTGTTACGCCCGGCGGCTAGCCCCCAATCCGTCATGACTGCACTACTCTCTTTTGCGAGCGCTCCCGCGTTCCTTCCATCGTCGAGGCTCCGCCCCGACTCCCCCTGGCACAGGCCCATGCGTGTCTCGGACCTCGGGTCGATCGGCGACCTCGAGTCGCCGATCGACCCAGGCGCCATCGCAACGGCGCGCGGCCTCACCCTGCATCGGCTACTCTTCAACGCGTACGAGCAGTCGATGCTCTTCTTGCCCGAGCGCCCGCTCAGCGAAGCGGACTATCGAGCGATGGCGGCCTTCTACGACCCGGCGCTCGTCGCAATGGGTCAACAGGTGCGCCCCGCGCTCGAGCGCGCGGCGTTCGGGGCGCTCGACGCGTACATCGAGGCGAGCGGCCCCTGGGACCTCGGGTCGCTCATCGAGTACCTCCAGAGCGCCATCCATGAGTACGAGCAGTCGCCGAGCTCGCTGGTCGCTGCGATCGAGGCGACGCCCCGGCCGCGTGCGGCGCTGCTCTACCTGCTCGTCCAGCAGGCGCCGGACTTCCTCAGCGAGGCCTCGGCGATGGCACGTGCGATGCTCGGGCGCTTCGGGCCCGCCCAGTCCGAGCTCATGAAGGTCTTCATCGATGAGTACGGTTACGGCGTCCACGAGAGGAAGCACTCGACGTTGTTCGCGGCGTGCATGCGCTCGGTGGGCTTGTCGGACGGCGTACACGACTACTACTTCCACTACCTCGCCAGCTCGCTCGCACTCGTGAACTACTTCCACTGCGTCTGCGCCAACAAGCAGGCGTGGTTCCGATACCTCGGGGCGCTGTACTTCACCGAGGCGTCCATTCCGCACTTCAACCGTCAGCTCAGCCGCGCACTCCGGCGCGCCTTCGGGGCAACGGTCGATACATCGTACTTCGACGAACACGTGCATATCGACAAGCACCACCGTTCGATGGTGCTGGAGGCGCTGCTCGCGCCCGCCGTACGGCTGTATGGGCCGACGATCATCCCCGAGGTCCTCGCCGGCTTCGAGGCGTTCCGTCACCTCCAAGAGGTGGCTGACCTCGACTACCTCGAGCAGGTCGCCTTCGCCGACGGCCTGGCCGCGGAGGCCACGAGCGGGCCGGCCCTGCGCGGACGTCGCCCCGCCGACGAGCCGCTGACGTTCGAGGAGCCCGAGGGCGAGCTCTCTTATTCGCACGTCCACGACGCCGACGAGCTCTTCACAGTGGAACGGGGTCGGCTCGAGATGTACGCGGGCCTCGAGCCCGTCGTCCTCGAAGCCGGCGCGTCCATCGTCATCCCGGCGGGCCGCCTCCACGGAACGCGCGTGGTGGATGGTGCGTGCACCTACCGCGTGCAGGAGCTCGCGTCGCCATGAGTGCGCGCGAGGTCGGGCGGGACGCCCGCACTACCAGTTCGCACGAGGTCTCGGTCCGCGCTGGCGACTACCGCGTGCGGCGCGAGACGGCCTCGCGCGTCGGCGTCGTCCAGGCGTCGCGCAAGGGACCTTTCTTCCACAGCGGTACGCGGCTGTTCCTCCTCCGTTGCGGCGGTGGCCTGCGCGTCGTCCCCGACGCCTGCAAGCACCGCGGCGGCCCTCTGAGCCTTGGCGTGTCCGACGAGCGCGGCACCGGCATCGTGTGCCCCTGGCACGGCTACACGCAATGCATGCGCCGGCTCGCGGACACGGCCCTTCCGACCGTGCGCGTCGGCGAACGCGTGTTCTTTGTCCTCCCCGCGCAGCCTTCGGCAGCCCGGCAGCCCTCACCCGCTTCATCCGATCCCGCCCCAGGAGCCCCATGACCCTCGTCCACGTCGTTATCGCCAAGTCCGTCGAGGAGCTGCGCCAGGCGCGTTCCATCCGATACCACGCCTACGTCGACGCGGGACACGTCGAGCCGTCGACAGATCCGTACCTCGGAGATCACCGCGACGCCTCCGCGACGTGCTTCGTCGCCTACGTGGACGGCCACGCCGAGGCCGTCGGCACCGTCCGGGCGCTCGTGCACGACACAAGCCTCTTCGAGGCCGGCGACATCGTCGAGCAGGTCATGCGGCCGGGCGAACGCGTTTGCGAGCTCACCAAGCTGGCCGTGCTGCCTGCCTTCCAGAAGCGGAAGGACGAGGCGAACGTTTTCGTCCACCTGTCGCGTGCAGTCTCCCGGTGGCTCATCGAGCGCGCCGACATCGATGCGGCGTATGTCGTCACAATCGAGAAGAACGCGCAGCTCTACGAGCGGCTCGGCTTCCGGAGGGTGCGCGGGCCGTTCGACTACCCGCCGTACCCGCGGCCGCACTTCGCCCTCCGGCTAGGGACCGAGGAGGCGCTGCCGCTCCGGTGGAGGAAGCGCTCGGGTGAGTGACGAGGTGCTCGGCAAGCTGGTGCTGGTGCCGTGAGGTCTTGCGGCGGGCACGGGGGAGGCGGCGGCCTGACCGTAGCGCCGTACCGAGCCACGGGCCGTGCCGCGCCTCGTTGCGCCGTGCCGAGCTACGGGCCGCGCGGCGGCCCGTTGCCTGGCCCGAGCTGGCAGATCGGGGGCCTGCCGTGTCACACTGTCGTTCGACGACGCATGACGGCCCGGCTCCGCCTCCTGCAGGTCTGCGAGCAGTCCTTCGACCGCCTCGACGGCGATGACGTCCTGCGGCGCCGCTGTCGGCGCTGCGATGTCGCGGTCCACAACTACGACCTGCTGCCGCAACGCGAGCGCGACGAGCTGCTCCGGCGCTCCGACCAGGAGCGGACAGCGTGCGTGGGGACTGCGATGCCGGTGGCTGCCGCGCCGAGTTGCCGCGCGGGCCCGGCGGAGGACGAGGCGCAGCCGTTCACGCAGGCGGTAGCGATCCGCGAGGAGATGGTGCTGGCCCCGCAGTGGTGGCGCGTGCTGTCCCTGCCGACGCCGGCGGTCGTCGCGGCGATCCACGAGCTGGCCGGTGATTACGGTCTCCGCGATCACTCGCACGCAGGCGCCGCGGGCTGGGACCTGCACGACCGGGAGCGCGCGCTGTCGCTGATGGTCCGCGTGCAGTCGCGGGGCGATCGCACGGAGATCGGCGTGCGCGTGTACCCGCTCGAAGCCGCAAAGACGGAGTCGGACCCGTCCGCCCGCGCCATCGTCATCCTTGTCCTCATCTCCCGGCCCGCAGCGTGGCTCGTGATGGTCGTAGCGATATTGGTCGGGGCCGCCGTCCGCGCGCTCGCAGAGGCGCGAGCTGGCGGCGCTACAGGAGCGCACGGGGGTTCTCAAGGAATGGGGCGAGACCTGGCAGCACGGTTTCTTCACTGCTCTCGAGGCCCGCCTCGGCCCGTCGCAGCTCTACCGCTGACCGGTGTCTCACGCTGGGCGAGTACTCGATCGTGGTCGACGTCGACAACGACGGGTTGGCCGAGATCCTGCTGACCTCGCGCACGGGCCAGCCGGCCCTGCAGGTCCTGCGCGACGCCGAGGACCGGTGATCCAGGCGCGCCGGATCTGGAACCAGCACGCCTACGACGTCACCAAAGCCCGGCCTCGGCGTCCGCCAGAACGGCGTTCAAGCCTCGCCCCTGCTCACTCCTCTCGGAAGTGGAATCGGCCGGTTTCAGATCAGACCCGGCGCGGCAGGCCCACAGCGAATGGTCTTTGGGACAAACCGCCACCGATGATGGCGACGAGCAGGCATGCCGCGTCACAGTCCCGGCAGCGCGGCGTTGTGACACCGTCTTGCGTTCTGTGGTTAGCCGCCGAAGGATCGTCTTGGGCTTTTCGACGCTCACGCGTTCGGCAGGCTAGCCGCCTCTTCATGGTGACCGCCGCTCGGATCGTCGACGCCCGTGTACCATCACACGATGGGACAGCAGACGGCGCCTCCGCTCACGTCGAGCGAGCTCAGCGCGCGTCGCCCTCGGAGCTTCCCAGCTGAATGCGCCGCACCGCGGCGCGCGCTGCTCGTACATCGAGCTCCCCGTCGATCGCAGCGCGAACGACAGGATCCAGCTCCACGAACATGCGAGCGAGCCGGAGCACGGCGGCCTTCGACGCTTCCATCCACGCTCCGTCCGTGGCTTCAAAGACCTCACTCAAGCTCAACACGACCGGCTCGCTCTGGTCGTCCGAGTACTGCCAATCAAAGTCCACGGTGGTCCCGTCCCCTCGGGCCCCACACAGATCCGTGCCCAGCACGTCGACGAGCTCCTTCGTCGCCGGTGCGACGGGCGTCATCCAGGCGAACATCGTCACGATGAGCAGCGTGCCTTCACTGCGCATCTCCATCTCGATCGACCGATCGAGCTGATCCACGGGCCAGTCGAAGACCAGTCGAGACGAACCGGAGACTCGCACCTGCGCGCCTGCCGAGGTCATGAACGCTTCGGCATTCGCGCCCCACCCGCGCCGCATGAAGTGGGCAGCCGGGTTGTACTTCTGGATGAATCGAGCGAGCGCTGCGCCGTCGACCTCGAGCGCGTCGCTCGTCTCGTCCTCGATGACCGCCAAGATCAGAGACGGCTCGCGAAGGTCGAAGCCGATCAGTCGGCTCACGAGCTTCGAGTTGAAATACGGATCGTTCTCGCGATGGCTCGCCAGCATCCCGAGCCCGACGGCTTCGACCTGCGCTTCGAATCGCGAGTCGCTCCGCGCGAACGCGGTCAGGACATCGAGGGCGATGAGCTTGAAGTTCCAGTCGACATCGGCGCGGGCAGCAAAGGCCTCTATCGCCGGAATCGCTTCAGGGCCGATCGACGCGAGCACCGTCGGGATCTCGGAGGAGGCCTCGAAGGCTTCAGCGTTCTTCTCTTCGAGCAGGGCCTCGAGCAACGGCGTGACGGCAGAGACCGCGCGGAGCTGTCCCAGGGCTCGCCACGCATGATGCGCCGCGCTCTCCTCGACCGGAAATCCCGAGTTGACGTGAGAGAGGTCCGAACGAACGACGACGTCGATGAGCTCCGCGACATGCTCGGCTCGCAGGCCGAGCTCTTCGACGTAGTTGGGCCATTTGGTTCGCGACGAAGCGTGCCCGTACGAGAACAACTTGGCGACCGGCGCCGAGAAAGTGGTCGAGGACATCGCGCTCGTCGCCTTCTTCTTCGCAGACGTCGCCTTCTTCTTCGCGGGCGCCTTCATCTTCGCGGGCATCGGGTGCAGCTCCTGTTGTATTGGCTCAGCGTGAACGGGACAGAGGGTGGGTTGACGAACGGAGACGCTGAGGGTGAAGTGGAGGGTCGAGAGAAGTTACGCGGCGGTGCCGAGGTGGTCCAATTCTCGGCGCTTGCGTCGGAGCTCTCGGGCTGCCTCGAGCTTGCGATCGCGGCCGGCCCAGATCTCGGTCTCGCGTCCGAGGAGTTTGTCGCGCGGGCTGACGTAGCCGATCGCGCTGTGAAGGCGGTGGTTGTTGTAGTGGTCGATGCGGGTGGCGATGGTGGCGTGGGCGCCGTCGGGCGTGACGGCGTGGATGGTGTTCTTGTCGAGGGTCCGGTGATACCGCTCGATCTTGCCGTTGGCCTGCGGGTAGTTCACCGAGGTCCGGACGTGGGTCAGGCCGGCGAGGTCGATGAAGCGGCGGAAGTCGCCGGCGATGAACTGCGAGCCGTTATCGGAGATGACCCGCGGGTGAGCGCCAGGGTGGGCCTCGAGGGCACGCTGGAGGATGAGCTCGACGTCGGCCTCGGTCATGCGATCGAGGAACTCCCAGTGCACGACGTATCGGCTGTAGCCGTCGAGGACGGAGCACAGGTAGTAGTAGACGCGGGCAATGGTGATGACGGCGATGTCGATGTGCCAGTGCACGTGCGGGCCGAGGGGCTGGACGAAGCCGGTGCCCTTCTTGCTCGGCTTCGGTCGATGACGATCGAGGCGACCGGCCGCCCGCAGGACGCGGTAGGCGGTCGCAGGGCTGACGGCGACGACGTCGTCGTCGAGCATCATGAAGGTCAGCCGGCGGTAGCCCTCGAGCGGGTGCGCATCGAAGTAGTCGACAATCGCCTGGCGCTCCCACGGCTCGATCCAGTGGTCGCGCGGGGTCTTGCCGTTGTGCTCGTTGAGCTTGCCGTATCGCCGGCGCCACTCGTAGAACTTGGCGCGGGCGATGCCCAGCCACCCCACAAACTTCACGAGCGGCACCTCTGTCTTTTCGGACAGCCGATGCACGAAGTCGACGACCTGGTCGCGCTCGTCGTGGGGAACCCAGCGGTCCGTCAGGGCTCCCCAACAGATTTTTTTGTGCGGACGAGCTCCTCGGTCACCTCGGCGATCACCTCGTCCTTGCGGGCCAGACGGGCCCTTAGCCGCTCGTTCTCCGCGAGCAGCTCCTGCTCCCGGCTGGTCTCGACGCGCTTGCGAGATTCCCCGAAGGCCGCCGCGCCGTGCTCGAACAGGTGGCGCTGCCAGCCGTAGAAGACGCTCGGCTGCAGCTCGGCGCCCTCGCAGACCTCCGACACCGGCACCTTCTCGAGGTGGTGTCGACGCAGCAGGTTGATTTTCTGGTCAGGGGTGTGGTGACGACGTGTCTTCTTGCTCATGGGCGGTCCTTGCCCCGGCTCCTTCTACCAGGCCGGGGCGTGTCCCATTCCAGCTGAGCCAAAACACTGTCTTGCATCGCGGCCCACTCTGCGGCGATCTCGCGCCCGGATCTACGACGAAAAGCAGAACCAAGTTTCCCTACGCAGATCCGTTCGCCGCGGTGCGGCCATCGGCGTATGCCCCGGCATCGCGCTTAAGAAGTTTCAAGCCACAATTCTCGCGCCGGGTCCAGTACCTGAGTCGCGGATAGTCCGCGGATGAGGGTCGCATCGTCGTCCAGGGCGCTCGCTATCGAACCCGACTACAGCGCGAACTGGACGTCATGGCGTGAGCCGGCGCGACAGGCGAGCGAAATTGCTCACTTCGGCGGGTCGGGGACGTGCGGGTCGGAGCGCGACGCCAGGGGCGCGCGGTCAGCAGGCGAACAACAACACCTGGCCCGGGGGATGGGCTGGGCGGAGCGTGCTCGGTGCGCCGGCTGGTCGACGCGGGCGATGGCGCGCGAGCCGCGGATGCTGTGGATGCTCCACGCGGCGGGCCTGATCGACAGGGTGCTGCCATGCCGGCCTGGTGCCGCGGGTGGGGTCCGGACGACGCGGACCTCGGCCACGCGCGCGGCGGCGTCGTAGAGCGGGTCTCGTGGCGCTTGCTAGGGCGTCGACGTCGCGGCGGGCAAAAAGCGCACGTCGGCGCCGGCCTCCTCGAAGGCGTCGTCGGTGCGGAGACGTCGCTTCCTCGCCCTCGCGCTCAAATCGCCGCCGTGACGGGGGATGGGCGGAATGCGCGGAAGTGCGCATGGCGGGCTGTGCTGCGATTGCGCCGGTGGGATTTTGTCCTAGCGACGTGGCGCATGGGCGCGGGTCAGTAGCCTCGATGCCAGGCATGCAGAAGATTCGCAGCTTCCTCGCCCTCCCTCTCGCTCGCGCGCCACAAGGAGACCTGCGACACCCTGCAGAAGAAGGGTTGAGGAGCGTCTCGGCGCGAGATCCGACCCCTAGAGTCGCGTGCGGAGAGAATTTGACGATGAAGCGGAACTGGCTCGGTGCGGTGGGGGTGTTTGTCCTCATTGCGGTGGGGTGTGGTGAAACGGACCCAACGACCACGGAGACGTCCAACGGGACGTCGACGTCCACGTCGATGGGGACCGGGACGACGGCGCCCGATCCGACGACGGGGGCGCCGACGACGGGGGTGCCGACGACCGGAACGCCGATGACGGGGACGTCGACGACCGGTGACGTCGTGCCGGAATGTGGCGATGGAATCGTGGGCGAGGGCGAGGCGTGCGATGACGGTGCCGACAATGGACCGGGCAAGAGCTGCAACGCCGATTGTGCGCTCAATGTCTGCGGGGACGGCGATCAGGGCCCCGACGAGGCGTGCGACAACGGGGCGATGAACGGCGACATGAACAGCTGCAAGTCGGATTGCTCGGCGGCGGCCTGCGGCGACGGGCTGATCGGGCCGGGGGAGGGCTGCGACGACGGCAATCAGGTCGACGACGACGACTGCACCAACAGCTGCGCGCTCGCCAGCTGCGGCGACGGCCTGGTCGCGCCGACCGAGGCGTGCGACGACGGCAATCAGGACAACACCGACGAGTGTACCAACAATTGCACGGCGGCGGCCTGCGGCGACGGATTCGTCGGTCCGGGCGAGGGCTGCGACGCCGGGCCCGACAACAGCAACAGCGGCGCCTGCACCCTCGAATGCAAGGAGAACGTGTGCGGCGACGGGTTCGCCCAGGCGGGCGTCGAGGAGTGCGACGAGGGGGCGAACAACGGGCCGGGGGCGGTGTGCAACGCGATGTGCGTGCTCAACGTGTGCGGCGACGTCGACAAGGGCCCGGACGAGGAGTGCGACGACGGCAACATGATGGCCGGCGACGGCTGCTCGGCGGGGTGCAAGCTCGAGGGCTGCGGCAATTCGATCGTCGATCCCAACGAGGACTGCGACGACGGCAAGGACGGCGACAACGACGACGGCTGCACCGACGTGTGCAAGTTGCCCGCCTGCGGCGACGGCTTCGAGTCGCCGAGCGTCGGCGAGCAGTGCGACCTCGGGCCGGGCAACAGCGACGCCGCGGCCTGCACGGCGGGCTGCAAGGACGCGGCGTGCGGCGACGGGCTGATCCACGCCAACGTCGAGCAGTGCGACGACGGGCCCAACAACGCCAACGACAAGGCGTGCAAGGCCGACTGCAGCAAGAACGTGTGCGGCGACGGCTTCGTCGGCCCCGGCGAGGGCTGCGACGACGGCAACATGAGCAATGCCGACATGTGCACCAACGTCTGCAAGCTGGCCGGCTGCGGCGACGGCTTCGTGCAGGCCGGCGAGCAGTGCGACCTCGGGCTGCTCAACAGCAACTCCGGGCTGTGCACGCTGGCGTGCAAGAACGCGGTCTGCGGCGACACATTCGTGCAGCCGGGCGAGCAGTGCGACGACGGCAACCAGGTGAACCAGGACGCGTGCACCAACACGTGCAAGAGCGCGGCCTGCGGCGACGGCTTCGTGCAGCCGGGCGAGCCGTGCGACGACGGCAACCCGAGCAACACCGACGGGTGCACCAACATGTGCGTGCCGGCGAAGTGCGGCGACGGCTTCGTCCAGCCGGGCATCGGCGAGACCTGCGACGACGGCAACAACGTGCCCAACGACGGCTGCAACCCGGGCTGCGGCACGACCTGCAGGAACGTCAACGGGCTCAACTGGTGCTACAACCCGACCGCGTGCGGGCAGGCGTGCAACGCGGTGTGCTCGTTCTACGGGCTCACGCCGGTGCCCGATCCGAACGTGTGGTTCGCGGCGCAGGACTCCGCGGAGGAGTGCCAGGCGTTGAGCACGGCGTTCGGCTTGAACGGGATCGCCATGAACGGCTGGACGCACGCCTGCCTCGAGGACGATGCTGGCGATCACGTCAACAACGCGCTGGTCGGGAAGATGTACTGCTCGCAATACGCCGGGTGCCCGAACGAGCACCTCAACAACATGGACGCGCTCGGGGTCGGCTGCGCCAACGGCCGGCGCTCGATCTGCCCGTGCCAGTGAGCGCGTGAGGCGGATGTCCCGGAGGACAGGATGTCCGCCGGGCGTCCGGAAGCCTGGCTCATCACGACCTCCTGAGCTGCACGAGGCCCTCGGCCTTGTCGTCGCGGTAGAACATGTTCATGGTCTCGAAGGGGATGATCTTGAGGTCTTTGCTGACGATGTGCACGCACGAGCGCTTGATCGCGCGCACATCGAAGTTGTAGGCGTCGATGAACTACATCACGATGACGCGGAAGATGTTCTCGTAGCTGAGCCCGAGCGCGGCCACCTGCGGCAGGCAGCACAGCAGCGCCTGCAGCTCGGGGGCGACGCCGTCGACCGTATTGCCGGTCGAGCGGATCGGCCGGCGCTTCGCCGCGTCGAGGATCTCGAAGAACTGCGGGTGGATCGTCGGCTCGCCTCCGCTGATCTGCACCACGTCCGGGCGACCCTCGCTGGCGACGATCACGTCGAGCATCGCCTCCACCTCCGCGAGCGTGCGGTGGCGGCCGCGGCTCGGCGACGACTCGGCGTAGCAGGTCGGCAGGTCAAGTTGCAGCGGTCCGTCACCTCGATCAGCGTCAGGCACGAGTGCTGCTCGTGGTCCGGGCACAGCCCGCAGTCGTAGGGGCAGCCGTAATGCGTCGGCGTGCCCGCGTGCAGCGGCGCCTCGCCCGGCGGCTCCGGCTTGAGCAGCTCGATGCCCAGGCGATAGCCGAGGTAGGCGAGCGGCAGCGGGTGCCTGGCCACACCGTCGCCGAGGTCGATCGCCCAGGGCAGGCTCGACGCGACCCCGTGGGTGCCGTCCTCGAGCCCGGCCATGAAGCAGCCGACGCGACCGATCGATCGGGAACTGCACCCGTGACGAGAACGTCGCGTCGCAGGAGGAGATGGCGGCCGCGTTCGCGGCGGTGGTCCGCGTGCTCAATCCGCGGATCCACTCGTCGGAGTCGATCGACTGCGCGACCTGTCACATCGCCCCTGATGTCGCCGCGTTCGCCCTGTCGACGCAGGGCCTCGACGCAGCAGACTATCCCGAGCGATTCGCCTCGAGCCAGCCGCTGGATTTCGCGGCGAAGAGCGAGACGGAGTCGATCGGCTTCGAGAATATGCACATGATGTCGTACCTCGGCACCTCGCTGAGCGTCACGGACCGCGTGGCCAACGAGACCGCGGCGACCCTGGAGATCATTCAGGGCGAGCGTGGTTGGCGGCGGAGATCTGGACGGCCTTGCCGCCGAGGGCGATCGGCGGGATGCTGGTCGGGAGCTCGTCGTCGCCGATGTTCTGCAGCGACGCGAGCGTGCGCGACGGCAACGCGAGCAACGGGCCCACAGGCTGCTTGAAAAGACAGGTGACTGTGCGCGCTCCCGCAGGTCGCCGGCGGCATGAAGGAAACTGCCTGTCCTCTGGTACACGTCGAGCGCTTGACCGGCGAGCGTGATGTCGCCCGTCGCTCGAACTTGCCCGTCTCCGTCCCCCCTCTACTCGTCTCGACGGCCCGACGACCGGCGGCCCGAAAGCTTGGCCCGATGGATAGTCCAGGTCGGCGTGGACGCCCTGATGCGCGGGAGCGCGATCTCCCGGTTGTCTCGAAATTTCGTCTCGATTTCGTCGCGAATTTGGCTCTTTTCGAGTCGGTCCGCCGTAAACGGGCCCGTAGGTGGGTCTAGCGCTGCCCGTGCATGATTTCACCAAAGTCTCGCGCAGCGCTGCACTGCAACAGCGTTTAGGACGGTCTCGAGCGGCCCCAAGTGGAACCGTTCCAGATGCGGGCAACGCGCTCCCGCGACGGCGGCCGCTGCTCGCCACGGCCGCAGGTGGTGTCCTGCCCCCGGCACACAGGACCCCCACCGCGACTCACTCTGTACGTCGGCTGCCGGTCTCCGCGCCAGTCCACCGAGGAGCCGCCGGGGAAGGCTCCTGACACAGGGTTGTCAGTCGTGGGGCATTCCTACGGCGGCGTGGTGATCATCGAGGCCAGCAACGATCCGAAAGTCCTCGACCGCGCAAGTTCCACCCCGCCTTCGCGGCCCCGCCGGTTCGCAGGCGGCAGCGTTCGGATCGGGCGCAGGCCGGCCCTGAGCCCGACGCCGAAAGCCGCCTGCTCGGGCAGCGCGCTAGCCTCGCGTGCGCAGTGGCAGGCACATCGCGCGCACAGCGGCTCCGAAGTGGCGCGAGAACTCTTCCGGCGAGCTGCAGCGGTGCTTGAAGCCGCGGGCGGTCGCATAAAGGATGTCGGCGAGCTGGCGCGCGGTCAGCCCGGCCGGCTTGTACGCCGCGGCCAGGCCGGCTGCGCGGATCGCCCTGGTGACGGTGTCGCTGAAGCGCTCGTCGTACTCGGAGACCATCGGCGCGACGAGCAGGTCGCGGGCCTCCTCGAGGTCGGTCACGTCGGTGCCAAGGAAACCGACGTGACGCCCGACCCAGACGTCGAACGCACCCGAGAGCCGGTCCTCGCACGTCCGCGCGCAGTCCTGCAGAAGCGCGGACGCGCGCTCGAGGCCGGTCGCCAGGGTGTGGCGGACCGCGTCTCGAAACAGGCCCTCCTTGGTCGAGAAGTGCAGATACAGCGCCTGGCGCGACACCTGCGCGGCGCGGGCGACCTCCTCCATCGACGTCTTGCGGTAGCCAAAGTGCATGAAGGTCGTCAGCGCGGCCTCGAGCAGCCGGGCGCGGCGTGGGTCGGCGGCGGTGTCGTCTTGGACCCTCGTCATGCCGGCGGTTTTGACAGCCACTGATTTTTTGTCAAGTGGTCGAGACCGGCGAGCCCGCCCGGCGCGTGCCGGCGGCGCACTCGTTCGTTCGAACTTTACAATTTTAACTAAAGTTGTACAATACGTATAAGGCGAGGCGAGCCCGTCGTCTCGCACGGCGTCCGCTGTCCGGACGCCGTGCGATACGACGCACCGGTCGCTCGCACCATCAGCGCCTTCACTGCATCGAGAGGTCCACCATGAGAGTCACCGCCCACGCCGCCAGATTCGCCAGAGGTCCGCTTGCACCGCTCGAGTACGAGGCACCGCCGCTCGGCCCCGACGAGGTCGACGTCGCCGTCACGCACTGCGGCATCTGCCTGACGGACGTCGACATGGTCGACAACAAGTGGGGTATCTCGAACTTCCCGGTGGTCGCCGGCCACGAGATTGTCGGCACCGTCGCGGCGATGGGTCCGGGCGTCGATACGAAGCGACTCCGGGTCGGCCAGCGCGTCGGCGTCGGGGCGATCTGCGGGTCGTGCATGCGCTGCGAGTGGTGCGAGGGCGGCAAACAAAACGTCTGCTCGGGCCGGGTCGACACGGTCATGCGCGGCCATCTCGGCGGTTTCGCCAGCCACGTGCGCGCGAGCCACTGGCAGTTCGTCCAGCCGATCCCCGAGGCGATCGCGTCGGAGCACGCCGGGCCGCTGCTGTGCGCGGGCGCGACGGTGTTCACGCCGCTGCTGCGCCACGGTGTGCGGCCGACCGACCGCGTCGCGGTCGTCGGCATCGGCGGGCTCGGGCACCTCGCGCTGCAATACCTGGCGCACTGGGGCTGCGACGTAACGGCGATCTCGTCGTCGCGCGACAAGGAGGCGCAGTCCCGCGAGTTCGGGGCGCGGCACTTCATCGCCACCCACGACGCCGACGAGCTGAAGCAGGCGGCCGGGCGCTTCGACTTCATCCTGAGCACGGTGTCGGCCGATCTGCCGTGGGACGACTATATCGCGGCGCTCAGGCCCCGGAGCACGCTGTGCATCGTCGGCGTGCCGGAGAAGCCGATCTCGATCCACGCGATCGGCTTGCTGGCGAACGAAAAGGTGGTGGCGGGCGGGATTCCGGGGTCACTGATCGAGACCCGGCAAATGCTCGAGTTCACCGCCCGCCACGGCATCAAGCCGGTGGTCGAGACGTTCCCAATGGCCGAGGCCACGCGGGCGCTTGAGCACGTCCGTCAGGGCAAGGCCCGCTTCCGGGCCGTGCTGGTAGCCTGATCTGTTCGAGATGTTGGGATCCCGCTCCATCTCGTGCGCAGCGCGTCGCCGTCCGAAGAAGTCATTTCAGACTACCAAGATCTCGAGAACAACCTTCAAGCCGCCAAGCGTCCGGCGATAGTGTCTTTAAGGCGCCAGCGGTCGAGAGAACCATGGCATTCGCGCGGAAGACCTTGTCCGGGCGGCCGCGGACGAAGCCGCCGCCGCCACCCATCGACCAGGCCGCGCTGGCGCGGCTGCGACGCGAAGCGGTCGGCGCCACGCACGGGCGCGAGGCGGCCGCGGCGGCGCTGAAGCACGTGAAGGGGACGGATTACGCCCTGCGCGAGCAGATCGACGCGCTCGACCGGGTGCAGATCGAGCGACGCACAGCGTGGCAGGAGCACCGGCGGGGTCGGTACCTGGGACCACGACGGCTTCTTCGGCTTGTACACGGAGGACGGCGAGTTGCTATCCAGCATGACGATGGATGGCGGCTTCAACAAACTGGACAGCTTCAACGGCATCGCCGTGGATCCATCCGGCGTCGCCCTGGTCGGCGGCGCGACGACGGCCGACACCGTGCGGGACGCGTGGGTCGTCAAGCTGGCGCCCTGAGGCCGCAGCGCCGCAACTGGCGCGGCCCCTGCGGGTGCTGGGACACGGCCGGGCTGTTGGACGGCAGGCGATCGCCTGTGCCTGCCGACCTCCTGGGACTCGGTCGAAGTGACCGCTTTCGCCGACCCCGAGCCGCGGCGCGTCGCTGACGGCGCGGAGTCCGAGGCATCCCAGCACGACTAAGGCCGCTGCGTATGGACACGACGACGCGGCCATTTCGTCTCGCTCGAGCTCGAACACTTCCCACGAAAGTGAACTCCAGAGCGGTCGGGGGTCGTCGAGCTGCTGCGCGCGGGGCCGACCGCGTGATCGCTCACCGCCGGCAGACGAGGCGGACCACAACCTTCATGCGGTCGCGGTACTCGGCCGGCGTGGCGACGCGGTGCTTGATCCCGGACGACACGTCGTACAGGTGCTCGGAGAGGTCGTTCGCCGACGTGCCGATGTCCTTCCAGCGCGCGCGCCGCGCAGGGCGCGGGCGAGGTCGGCGACGAAGTCGGCCTCCATCTCGGCGTACACCGGCCCGATGAATTGCAATGTCAAGGAGCGCTCGGACGCGCGGGCGGACGGGCCCCCGCCGCGCCGACGCTCACGCGCAGGCCCGCCCGGGCGCCCCGGCGACAGTTGGGCTGCGCGCTCCTAAACAGGGGTTCTGAGCGGTTCCGTGAATCCCCACTCGGGACCGATGCGCGGAGATGGCTTGGAGAAGCGCGGGACGAGCTACTCGGCAGCCGCGTGGTCGGGCAGAATTCGAGACATGTTTATGCGCCATCTCGGCGCGGTCACGACATGTCCGCCGCACACGTCACGGAGGGTCACTGGGCGCGCCGGCGCTGCCTGCGCATTAAAGTGTCGAGCCACACGAGACAGTGATGAGCAGTGGTGTGCATATTCGCCCGGGAACGCATCATGACGTATCTCGGCGGGAGGATGCGCAGCGGGAAGAGCGGCTGCGCTTATCTGCCGACGCGCGGCTCTGTCGACGACGGCGCGCGCGGAACGGCCGTGCGCACCATCCAGAATCCCGCCGAGCCCCACGTACGATTTCGCGCGGCGATACGGGAGGACGCTGCGATGGCGCCCAGACCCGCCTGGTCCAGAGTGCCCGGGTACACCACAGGAGAAGCCATGAAAGCGCTCGTATACCGCGGCCCACGCGACGTCAAGGTGCAGAACGTGCCCGATCCCAAGATCGAAGATCCGAAAGACGTCATCATCAAAGTCCATACTACCAACATTTGCGGCTCCGACCTGCACATGTACGAAGGCCGGACGACGCTCGAGGAGGGTCGGGTCCTCGGGCACGAGAACGTCGGCGAGGTGATCGAGGTCGGCAAGAACGTCTGGAAGCTGAAGAAGGGCGACTGGGTGTGCGTGCCGTTCAACGTCTCATGCGGCACGTGTGAGAACTGCGAGCGCGGCCTCACCGGTTTCTGCCTCGTCACCAACACCACCGACCCGCACACCGCAGGGGCGGCGCTCGGCTTCGCGGCCATGGGGCCGTATAATGGCGGGCAGGCCGAGTATCTGCGCGTGCCGTTCGGCGACTTCAACTGCCTGCGATTGCCGGAGGACGCGCCGGAGCGGCAGAGCGACTACGTCATGCTCGCCGACATCTTCCCGACCGGTTATCACGCGACGGAGCTGGCGCGGATGCGGCCCGGCGACTCCGTCGTCATCTACGGCGCCGGGCCGGTCGGCCTGATGGCGGCGTACTCGGCGGTCATCAAGGGCGCCAGCAAGGTCATGGTCGTCGATCGTCACTCCGACCGGCTCGCGCTCGCCGAGAAGATCGGCGCGATCCCGATCGACTTCTCCAAGGTCGATCCGGTCGAGGAGGTCCTGAAGCTCACCGGGGGCAGGGGCGCCGACAGCGGCTGCGAGTGCGTCGGCTACCAGGCGCAGGACGCGGCGGGCAACGAGCAGGCCAACATCACGCTGAACAACCTCGTCCACTCGGTGAAGTTCACCGGCGGGATCGGCGTGGTCGGAGTCTTCGTTCCGGAAGATCCGAGGGCCAAGGACGAGCTGGGCAAGCAGGGGAAGCTCGTCTTCGACTACGGCATGCACTGGTTCAAGGGCCAGTCCATGGCGACCGGCCAGACCAATGTGAAGGCGTACAACCGCCAGCTCCTCCGGCTCATCACGTCCGGCAAGGCACTGCCGTCGTTCGTGGTCTCGCAGGAGCTGCCGCTTTCGTCCGCGCCGGAGGCGTACAAGCACTTCGACCGGCGCGACCACGGCTGGACCAAGGTCTGTCTCAAACCTCACCTGTAGCTGCGGGAGGGCGACCTGCAAAGGCGGCTGTGGATTCGAGCCGTGTTCCGACGCCGGTGACCCCGGGCCGACGTGCGGCTCGGTCCGGGCCAATCGCCGTCTCGTCACCCGTGCGCCTGGAGGCGCTCGGTCGGGTCCAACGTCAGCGCCGCGAGCAGCGAGTCGAAGTCGTGGGCGCCGTCGTGTCGGCGCCCGTTGATGAAGAACGTCGGCGTCCCGCCGACCCCGCTGATCGCCCCGCTATGAACATCGGCGCGGATCTTGCCGAGGTGACGGTGGGAGCGCAGATCGTCGGCGAAGCGCTGCATGTCGAGCCCGAGCGCGCGCGCGTGTCGCTCGAGGTGCGGCAGGCTCAGCGCGCGTTGGTCGCCGTACAGCAGATCGTGCATGTCCCAGAACTTCCCCTGCGCGCCCGCAGCCTCGGCGGCCTCGGCGGCGAGCTCGGCGTGGGGGTGCGCGCCGACCAGCGGGAAGTGGCGGAACGCGAAGCCCAATCGGTCGCCGAGCGCGGCCCTCAGCGCCGCAATGGTCCGGTGGGCCTGGCCACAGTACGGACATTCGTAATCGCCGAACTCGACTAGCTGGATCGGCGCCGACGACGGCCCGCGCAGGTGATCGTCGCGATCGAGGGGTGGCTTGAGCGTGCTCATGGGTGTGTCTCCTGTTGTCGGGGTCGCGTCTGGCGCGGCTCGTCCGGACGCAGCCGCTCGAGCGCCGCGAGGATCCCGTCGGCGCCGGGGTTGACGCCGCTCGGCGACAGGTAGCTCCACGCGATCCGGCCGTCGCCGTCGATCACGAACAGCGCCCGCTCGCAGACCCCTTCCTTGTCGTCGTAGGCGCCATACGCCCGGCCGACCGCCCCCTTGGGCTCGAAGTCGGCGAGCAACGGAAAGCCGAGCCGGCGGTCGCGCGCGAACGCGAGGTGGCACCACACGCCGTCGGTCGAGATTGCGAGCAGCTGCGCGTCGTGGGTGCGGAACTCGTCGAGGATCTGGTTGTAGACGCTCATCTGATCGCCGCAGACCGGGCTCCAGTCGGCCGGGTAGAACGCGAGGACGATCGGCCGGCCGCGGAAGTCGGACAGCGAGACGGCCTGATCCGGCGTCGCCTTGAGCGTGAAATCGGGGGCCTCGACGCCGGGCTGTAGAATGGTCGATCGTTGCACGCGACAAAGCTTGATCCCCCCACGCCGGATGTCAATGCGTAATGGTCGCCGCCGCGCCGGTCCGCCCGCTGCTCAGCGCTGTCCCCCCGGCGAATGGCATCAACCGGCGATTTGAGCGCCGGTCCGATCGGGCCCTACGCCTGCTCGCATGGGCTCGCATGGCTGCGGCGGTCCCTGCAACGAATTGGTTCGAATTCATCGCACCGAGCCTGACCGGTGCCCCACCCGGCGCCGGCGGCGATCGAGTGTGTGCGGGGCGGGGGCGGGCGCGGGCCGGCGCGCCGACCTCCGCCAAGGGGTGCCGGGGCTGCTTGCCGGGTCGGGGTCGGGTGCTATTCAGATGAGGCGCGGGATCGCGCGTGAATGGAGCGAGCCGCGATGAAGACAGATATCGAATTGCAGCGTGAGATCCTCAGCGAGCTGGCCTGGCATCCGTCGGTCAATCCAGCCCACATCGGCGTGACGGTCAAGAGCGGGGTGGTCACGCTGACCGGGCACGTGCCCTCGTACGCCGAGAAGTACGCGGCGGAGAAGGCGGCCAAGGGGGTCTACGGGGTGGCGGCGGTGGCCAACGAGCTCGAGGTCAAGTTGCCGGGGTCGAGCCAGCGCACCGACGAGGACGTCGCCATCGCGGCCGTCAACGCGCTCAAGTCGAACGTGCTGGTGCCGAGCGACCGGATCAAGGCGATTGTCAAGGACGGCTGGGTCACGCTCGAGGGCGAGGTCGAGTGGCAGTACCAGAAGGAGGCGGCCGAGCGCTCGGTCCGCTACCTGACCGGGGTGCTCGGGGTGACGAATGCGATCACGGTCAAGCCGATGCTGTCGCCGACCGACATCAAGAGCAAGATCGAGGAGGCGTTCAAGCGCACCGCCGAGTTCGACGCGCGCCGGGTGACGGTCGAGGTCCACGACAACAAGGTGACCCTGCGCGGCCACGTCCGCTCGTGGCTGGAGAAGGAGGAGGCCGAGCGGGCGGCCTGGCGGGCGCCGGGGGTCCGGAGCGTCGACAATCTGATCGTCGTCACCCCGTAAGGCGGCGAAAGGGGGCAGTCATGGCGACCACGAGGCGCCGAGATTCAGCCGTCTGTGTGCAGTTTTGTCAAATGGGCGGCGGAGGGAGCGCCTCGGGCCGGCTCGCAAGTCACGACGACCCCCACGACCGACCTCGACGGCGAGGCGGGCGAACGCGACAACGCCCGAGCGCGTCGAGGTGGACGTCGCACATGTCCCAGCGGACAGCCAACTGGATCCGCGCCGCCGCATCCACCGACCTCGACACCCGGCGACCACCGGGGTCCAAGTCCTCCGAGCGCCGCGCTGGCGAGCGCGGTGACCACGCTGACGAATCGCGGGCCGGTCAGCGAACACTGCTCCTCCAGTGTCACCGTCGCACCACCCGCCGTCCGGTGGCGACGGCGGCGAGCGGTGCTACGGGACAGGCCTCGCGCGGAGAGCGTTGCAGCATGAACGATGGCAACTACAACGACGCCTGTTCGCGGATCACCCTGCGGGTCAACGGCGCCGCGAAGCAGCTCGACGTCTCGCCGTGGACGACCCTGCTCGACGCGCTGCGCGAGCAGCTCCACCTGACCGGCACCAAGAAGGGTTGCGATCACGGGCAGTGCGGCGCGTGCACGGTGCTCGTCGACGGCCGGCGGAGCAACTCGTGCCTGTCACTGGCGATCATGCGCGACGGCGCCGAGGTGACGACGATCGAGGGCCTCGCCGAGGGTCAGGCGCTGCACCCGTTGCAGCAGGCGTTCATCGATCACGACGCGTTCCAGTGCGGCTACTGCACGCCGGGCCAGATCTGCTCGGCGGTCGGGTTGATCCGCGAGGGCCGGGCGCGCACGCCGGACGAGATCCGCGAGCTGATGAGCGGTAACATCTGCCGCTGCGGCGCCTACCCGCAGATCGTCGCCGCGATCGAGCAAGCCATGGGCCACGAGGAGGGGCGATGAACCGCTTCGCCTACCTCCGGGCCGACGACGTCGGCGCCGCCGTGCGCGCGGTCGCGGCTGACCCATCGGCCAGGTTCATCGCCGGCGGCACCAACCTCGTCGACCTGATCAAGGAGAACGTCGAGCGGCCGACGCGGATCGTCGACATCACGCGCCTGCCGCTCGGCGAGATCGGGCCCGGCGAGCGCGGCGGCCTGCGGATCGGCGCGCTGGTGAAGAACTCCGACCTCGCGTACCACCCCGAGGTCGAGCGGCGCTACCCGCTGCTGTCGCGGGCGATCCTGTCGGGCGCCTCGGCGCAGCTCCGCAACATGGCGTCGACCGGCGGCAACCTGATGCAGCGGACCCGCTGCAGCTACTTCTACGACACCACGACGCCGTGCAACAAGCGCGAGCCCGGGACCGGCTGCGCCGCGCTCGGCGGGTTCAACCGCATGCACGCGATCCTCGGCGCCAGCGAGCAGTGCATCGCCGTCAACCCGTCCGACATGAGCGTCGCGCTCGCGGCCCTCGAGGCGGTCGTCCACGTCACCGGCCCCGAGGGCGACCGCGCGATCGCGTTCGCCGAGTTCCACCGCCTGCCGGGCGACGCCCCGCAGCTCGACACCAACCTGCGGCAGGGCGAGCTGATCACCGCGGTCGAGCTGCCCGCGCTCGGCTTCGCCGAGCACCACGCCTATTTGAAAATTCGCGACCGGGCGTCGTACGCGTTCGCGCTGGTCTCGGTCGCCGCGGCGCTCGAGCTGCAGGGCGGCACCGTCACCGAGGCGCGTGTCGCCCTCGGCGGCGTCGCTCACAAGCCGTGGCGAGACCGCGAGGCCGAGGCGCTGCTGGTCGGCCGGCGCGTGGCGCTGGAGCACTTCCAACGCGTCGCCGACGCGCTGCTGCAGGGCGCGGTCGGCCGCGGCGCCAACGACTTCAAGATCGAACTGGCGCGGCGGGCCATCGTCCGCGCGCTGAGCCACGCCGCAGGGAGGACGAGCCGTGACGACGCACGTCGGTGAGCGAGTGAGCCGCGTCGACGGACGCGCCAAGGTGACGGGCAAGGCCAGGTACGCCGCCGAGCACGCCGCGCCGGACCTCGTCCACGGCTTCGTGATCGGCAGCGCGGTCGCGCGCGGCACGATCACGCGGATCGATGCCTCGCAGGCGCTGGCGCTGCCGGGCGTGCTGCAGGTGTTCACCCACGAGAACGCGCCCCGGCTCGCGCGCGGCGACAAGCGCTGGCGCGACGAGCTCGCCCCGCCCGGCTCGCCGTTCCGTCCGCTGCAGGACGCGGAGATCCGCTGGAGCGGCCAGCCGATCGCGCTCGTCGTCGCCGACAGCCTCGAGCTCGCGCGCCACGCCGCCTCGCTGGTGCGCGTCGAGGTCGCCCCCGCGCCGCACGAGACCGACCTCGAGGCGCACCGCGAGCGCGCCTATAAACCGCCGCCGCACGAGCGCCCGTCGGTGACGCCGCCCTCGCGCGGCAGCGCCGACAAGGCGTTCGCCCGCGCCCCGGTGCGCGTGCAGGCCGAGTACCGTGTGCCGGTCGAGCATCACAACCCGATGGAGCCGTTCGCTACGACGGTCGTCGTCGACGAGGACGGCACGCTGACCGTGTACGACAAGACCCAGGGCGTGCAGAACGTCCAGAGCTACCTGACCACCATCTTCGGCGCCGAGGCGGGCGAGATCCGCGTGCTCGCCCCCTTCGTCGGCGGCGCGTTCGGCTCGGGGCTGCGGCCGCAGTATCAAGTGGTGCTCGCGGTGCTCGCCGCGCGGCAACTGCAGCGCTCGGTCCGCGTCGCGCTGACGCGCCAGCAGATGTTCACCATCGGCCACCGACCGACCACCTGGCAGCGCCTCTCGCTGGCCGCGACCCGCGACGGCGCGCTCGCGGCGGCGATCCACGAGGCCGTCGCCGAGACCTCGCGCTTCGAGGACTACAGCGAGACCGTGGTCGACTGGACCGGCCTGATGTACCGCTGCGACAACGTCCGCTTCGCTCACGAGGTCGTCGCGCTCGACCTGTTCACCCCGATGGACATGCGCGCGCCCGGGGCCATGTGGGGTGTCTACGCGCTCGAGTGCGCGATGGACGAGCTCGCGGTCGCGCTCGCCGTGGATCCGCTCGAGCTGCGCCTGATCAACTACGCCGAGCACGACGGCAACGAGAAGCGGCCGTACTCGAGCAAGGAGCTGCGCGCCTGCTATCACCAGGCCGCCGAGCGGTTCGGCTGGTCGCAGCGCGACCCGGAGCCGCGCTCGATGCGGGACGGCGACCTGCTGGTCGGCTGGGGCATGGCGACCGGCGCGTGGGAGTCGACCCAGCGCAAGGCCTCGGCGCGCGCCGTGCTGACCGCCGACGGCCGGCTCGCCGTCGCCAGCGCGACCGAGGACATCGGCACCGGCACGTACACCGCGATGACGCAGATCGCCGCCGACGCGCTCGGGCTGCCGCTGGAGCGCGTCACGTTCAAGCTCGGCGACTCGGCCCTGGCGAGCGCGCCGGTCGAGGGCGGCTCGTTCACCGTGGCCTCGGTCGGCTCGGCCGTCGACGCCGTCTGCCGCGAGCTGCGCAGCAAGCTGCTCAAGCTGGCGCAGCAGCTCGAGGGCTCGCCGCTCGCGCGCCTGCGGCCCGAGGACGTCGAGTTCATCGGCGGCCTGCTGCGCGCGCGCGCCGACCCGTCGCGGGCGCTGACCTTCGCCGAGGTCCTCCACCGCGCGGGGATCGACCATCTCGCCGACGAGGTGACCACGCGCCCGAGCAAGGCCCACGAGAAGTACTCGCGCTACACCCACTCCGCCGCGTTCGCGGAGGTCAAGGTCGACCCCGAGCTCGGCACGATCCGCGTGACGCGGGTCGTCACCGCGATCGCCGGCGGCCGCGTGATCAACCCGAAGACGGCGGAGAGCCAGGTGATCGGCAGCGTCGTGTGGGGCATCGGCGCGGCGCTGCAGGAGCACAGCGTGATCGACCACGCCCTCGGCCGCTTCATCACGCACAACCTCGCCGACTACCACGTGCCCGTGCACGCCGACGTCCCCGACATCGAGGTGATCCTCGTCGAGGAGCGCGACGAGATCGTCAACGCGCTCGGCGCCAAGGGCCTGGGCGAGATCGGCGTCGTCGCCGTCGCGCCGGCGATCGCCAACGCCGTCTGGCACGCGACCGGCAAGCGGATCCGCGAGCTGCCGATCACGCTCGACAAGCTGCTGTGAGGCTCAGCCGACCATCACCTTCGCCTCGGGGAACGACACCCGCGCGCTGCGCGGGTTGCCGAGCGCCAGCGCGGGCGAGACCGGGCCGACGCGGCCGATGAACCTGACCGCTTGATGTGATCGCCTGCCGACTCCACGGGCGCAATTCGCCCGGCATGTCGCCGGGCGAATAGGCCGCCGCTCGTGAGGTACTCGGCGAGGTCGGGTTGGTGAGGGCCTGGGACGTGGCATTTAGGCCACGTTCGCGTTGTAGGCCGCATTCGTGAGGGCCTGGGACGTGGCATTGAGGGCACTCTGCTTCTCCATGTTCGCGTTGTGGATTGCATTGGTCAGGGCCTGGCTTTCCGGCAGCGCTGCCGCGACATCGCCCGGACGCCGCGGCCTTCGTCGGCGCGTGGAGGTCGGTCGACTTGTCTCGACGGCCCATCGACCGGCGGCCTGAAGGCTTGGCCAAGCAGCGGGCCTACGTTGGCTTGGACACCCTCATGCGCGACGGCGCGATCTCTCGGTTGTCTCGAAAATTCGTCTCGATTTCGTCGCGAATTTGGTTCTTTTCGAGACGGCCCACCGTAAACACGCTCGTAGGGGGGCCTAGCGCCGCCTGTACATGACTTCACCAAAAACCGCGCACAGAACAGCGCTATAGCCACTTGTAGGCGGTCATACGTGGCCGGCGTGTGGAACCGTTCCACATGCGGTTAGAGCGCAGACCGGCCTCAGCGACCCGCCAAGCGACCACGTCCTGGGACTCGACCGGCTGGTAAGCGCTCACGCGAAGCGGAATATCCTGCCCTTCGGCACGAACGGTAGGTGGCGCCCCTCCGGCGGCCGCGACCCGTACCTGTGGAACGTCGCATGCGACTACGTGATCAACGGCTGGCTGGTCGAGATGGGGATCGGCGAGTTGCCCGAATTCGGGCTGCTGCACGACCCGGAGCTCAAGGACTGGGCGGCGGAGGCGATCTACGACCACATCGTCGTCAACCTGCGCCGCTACCGAAAGCTGGCGACGCTGTGCGGGTTCGGGCTCGGCGACATGCTCGGCGATGACGCGCAGCCGGGTGGCGAGGGCGTGACGCTCGACGCGTTCTTCCGCCGCTGCTTGGCGCAGGGGCTCGAGTACCACCGCGCCGAGGGCCGCGGGCTGCTGCCGGGCGGGCTTGTCGAGGAGATCCGTGCGCTGGATCAGCCGCCGCTGCCATGGGACGTCGAGCTCGCGCGGTGGTTCGACGAACACTTCGCGCCGCTCGAGCGCCGCCGCAGCTTTGCACGGGCGAGCCGCCGCCAGTCGTCGACGCCCGACATCCCGCGGCCGATGTGGGTGCCTGCGGCGCGCGAGGACGACGGGCGCACGTTCGGCGTGGTGCTCGACACCTCGGGCTCGATGGACCGCAAGCTGCTGGCGAAGGCGCTCGGGGCGATCGCCAGCTACGCGATGTCGCGCGAGGTGCCGCAGGTGCGCGTCGTTTTCTGCGACGCTGTGGCGTATGACGCTGGCTGCGGCGACGGGGCGCTGCTCGAGACAGCGAGACGAGGCTCGACGATCGCCTGTTCCTCGGGACAGGACGTCTCCGCTCGACCTGCCGGACCTCGTCGGGAACGACATCGGCGGCCGAAAGCAAACACCGGCGGCGCCGCGGCGAGCGACAGCGCGTGTCGAGCGACACCGGCGCCCAGGGCGACAACTCGGGCGGCATCGTGAGTTGACCGATGCTGCACGCCCCTGCACCGGCCCCTACGCAAAGTCCCGCCTTGACGAGGCTGCCTCCACTTCCGCCGAACATGGTGCCGTCGCTCCTCGGCCTCTCGCTGACGTTCGCGTTCATCACGATGTTTCTCGGCGGTCTGTTCCTCGCCAAGCCTCCGAGGTACGACGATGGCCACACCGATTCGCCGCTTCTCTGGGGCGCGTTTCTGCTGATGGGGACGAGCGCGCTGGGGATCGGGCTGTGGCTCGCGTGGCTTGCCCACGCGAGACGTGGGGTCGCGCTGCGCGAGCAGGGCGCGCTGGTTGGCCGCCTGAGCACGACCTGGGCTCGGGTCCTTCGCTGCGACGTGGTCGGATCCGAGAGCTCGGACGGGACGCTGACCCATCACGTGCTCGCGCTCGAGCTCGTCGGTGCACTGGACACGCAGGCAAGCGATCAGCAGCAGGACGGAGACGGCCTCCGCGCGATCGCTGCCGCCGGCGACGACGCGTCGTTCGTGGCGTGGACGCGGCCCGACAGCGGGACCACGCGGTGGGCCGTGTCGCGCGTGGTGTTCGGCGAGGGCAAGAAGGAGACCTGGACCGGGCCGCTGACCGGCGGGTGAGCTGCCCAGCGTCAAGCACGAGTGACATGAACGAATGGGCATGTCTTCGGAGACATGTCCGTTGCTGCCGTCACTGGCAGCCGCCGTCCCACTCGTGCGCGCCGATGCTCAGCGGCGGCGTGCGCGTGAGGCCGTTGATGTCGTCCGGGACGTCGGCCGTGATGTCGCGGCCGCCCTGCGTCACCTGGCACGGGCTCTGCGCGTCGAGGACCATGTCGTCGGCGGCCTCGATCACGGTCTGGGCCAGCTTGAGGTTGTCCGCCGCGTTTGCCAGCCCGTCCTCGAACTGCGTCACCGTCGTCCACATGCGCAGCGGGCTGTTCCCGAACAGCGTGTAGTTGCAGCCCAGCACGTTGTTGCGCGCGTTGTTGGGCACCGATCCGCCCCCCTCCGAGAACACGCAGATGCCGGACAAGTTCTCCGACTCGAACAGGTTGTTGTCGACGATCGGCGTGGCGTTCGAGGCCAGCCACAGCGCGTGAGCGTCGCCAGCGTCCGGCAAGTAGACGCTGTTGCCCAGGACCCTCGCCGTGCCGCCTTGCAGGTAGATCCCGTACGCGTTGCCCAGCACGCTCGACATGTCGATCACATTGTCGGCGAACAGGCCGTTCGAGCTGACGGCCGTGATCGCTAGCGAGGGCTTCTGGACCTGCTCGACCGCGAAGCGGAAGCGGTTGGCGACGATGTTCGGGGCACCGAAGTAGGCGCGGATGCCGACGATCCGGACCGAGCCGACGTCCGCGAGCGGCTCGATGACGTTGTTGCGGATCGTGGCGTCGCCGGCGACCAGCAGCGCCGCCCGGTGCTGCCCGCGCGCGACGTCGACGTGGAACCCGTCGAGCACGGTGCTGCCGGACACGCCGGAGGGGATCTCGATCGAGCGGTGGGGGTTGGACTCGGACGACGGGAGCGCCACCGGTGACTCGTCGACGATGTGTGTGACGTACTGCGCCGGGTCGCGCTCGCCCCAATCGGCCCGGTAGCCGCCGTACAGCGAGACGCCGTCGATCATCACGATGTGATCGTCGTTGGCGTAGTCGACGGCGTAGTCGCCCTCGGCGACGCGGATGGTGTCGATCGTGCCCGACTGCCCGGCCTTGTCGATCGCCCACTGGATGGTACGCAGCGGCAGCTCGACGGTCCCGGGGTTGCCGTTTTGGCCGTCCTCGCGCACGTACAGCACGTTGGCCTCGCCGCCGATGCCGGTGGTGCCGCTGGTCGAGCTCTCGCCGGTTGTAGTGTCGCCGGTCGTCGTGGTGTCGCCGGTCGTCGTGGTGTCGCCGGTCGTCGTGGTGTCGCCGGTCGTCGTGGTGTCGCCGGTCGTCGTGGTGTCGCCGGTCGTCGTGTCGACGGGCGTGGTGTCGCTGGTCGTCGGGTCGCCGGTCGTGCTCGACGTAGTAGGGGTCGAGGTCACGTCGGTGCCCACGGTCGTGCCGGGCTCGCTGGTCGACAGGGTTGACTCGCCGGTCGACGTGTCGGTGCTCCCGGCGGTGTTGCCCGAGGTCGACGCGCTGCCTCCGCTGTCGCCACACGCCGGACCCAGTGTCGCTGCTGTGAAACCGAGGATCGATAACGCAGAGAATCTCATGCGTCGGAGCCTACGGGTGTCTGCTTAGACATGGCAACAGATAGCATCGGGACGCAAGAGTGCGCCAGTAATGTGTTGTACAAGATTCTCTTTTGTACAACACAGAACGAAAACACGGCGCCCCGGAGACGACGTCGGCCGCGGCCTAAGCTCCGCCACGACCAGGTGCCCGGCCGTCGATCACGACCCGGACGGTGGTCTCGACGTGCGCTCCAGAACCCGTGGGTGCGCGCCGCGGCTTGCGAGCACCAGCCCCGGAGCTGGCCCGCCGGTGCTCACCCGCGAGCGGCGGGACTGCAGCACCGCCCGCACATGTCTCGACGGCCGGGCGGCCGCCGGCTACAAACCTTGGCCCGGCGGGGGGATCTAGGCCAGTGCAGGGCCCGATGCGCGACGGCGCGATCCCCCGGCCGTCTCGAAAATTCGTCTCGATTTTGTCGCGATCTGGGCAGTTTTCGAGACAACTCCTCGAATTCGGGCCCGCATGGGGGGAGCTCTCAATCGAGATACGGGCAGTCGACCGCCGGGTTCGCGGAGCGCTGGCAGCGCAGTGATATGCAGGCGTCGTCGCGCGGTTGCACGGTGCGGATCAGCCTGAGTTCGGCGTTGTAGCCGGCGTCGACGCACTCGTGCGAGAGATTGTCGAGCGAATCCGCGGTCAGGCCACCGGCGTCAATCAAGATGGCGTGGCAGAGCTCGTGTCCGTCGGGGGCGGTGTACACCGCCTCGCCGTCGACGATCTGCGTGTCGCAGCGCGGCACCGGGGTCGGCTCCTCACCGTGCACGAGCTCGACGACCTCGCAGCGGGGGTCGAGCACGGCGGTCGCGGGATCGGTGTCGGCGACGCACGCCGTGACGCACGCGGGCCTGATCTGCCCCTCCAACCTGCTCGCCAGCGGCACCCACAGCCCCGCCGGCTCGTCGCTGCAGATCGACGCGACACCGGGCTCGCCCTCCGGGGCGAAGGCCTGCGCGACGGCGGCGACGCGCACCGGCGGAGTACCGGCGCCGTGCTCGGACATACACCCGGGGCAGATGCCGTCAGCGGTCGTCGTGTCGGGCGTACACGAGGTCGAGTACCTAATGACGACGCCGCCGGTATCGTAGCCGACGGGCACGCCGCCGCGGGCGGTGACGACGACCCCGGCGGTGGACCCGGTCTGCACCAGCGCGTCGAGCAGCGCGACGGTGCGTTCGACCGGCAGCAGCACAGCGTTGCCGGCGGAAGCGCCTGGTTCTCCGGACATGTCCCATGACTCAGGGGCGCAGGTGCTGAATTCGGGCGCCGTGCCGCTGCAGCGGACGCCGGCGTTCCAGCACACGCCGGGGGTCGGCTGGGTCGGGTCGCTCCAGAACCGACGGTCGCCGTCCGGGTCGAAGATGCCAACGTGCGCGGGGGCGACGGAGCAGTCGGCGGTCACGCCGATAAACGCGACGGCGAGCTGGGCGTCGGAGCGCAGGAACCCGTACGCGGGGTCGGCGGGGTCGAGGGCGCGCGTCAGCGCCAGTTCCATCGCGGCCAGGGGGGACGGGAAATCGCACCCGCCGAGCCCCTGGATTACGAGGCAGGCGGCGGCGTCGCCGAGGTCGACGCCGCCTTCGAGGTTGGTGCGCCCGGAGATGCTCTCGAGCCACGGCCTGTCGACGAGCGAGCCGTCGAGTGGACATTCGGCGAGGCACACGCCGTCGTCCGCGAAGCCGGTCAGCCGCGCGCGGCACGAGGTCGACCTCAAAGTGCCATCGCCCGGGCGCGTGAGGCAGTGCGGCCCGTTGACGTGAGTGCTCGTCACGGCGATGCGGTAGTCGGTGTTCTGGTCGGCCTCGAGGACCTCGACGAGCACGCGCGCGGCCTCGGCGATCTGCGGCTGTTCCTCGGCCATCGCCGGCGAATCCTCGACGACCAGTAAGACGTCGAGCTTGCGCCGCTCGATGCACGCCAGCGTCTGCCAGGCGCCCTCAGTCGCGCTGTCAGGGTCGGGGACGACGATGCCGGCCGACTCGCAGGCGACGAGCGCGAGAAGGCCGAACGACCACGGGCAGGAGCGCATGGGAAGAAACGAGCATCATGCGTGCCGGCGCAAGTGCCGAGAATCTCGAGAGGACGCCGCCAACGTCGTTGGCTCGCGGTCAGCGTCGTTGGCGAAACGAGGCGGGAGAACGAGCACGGTGGCTCGACCTGGTCAACCTCGACCTCATTTCACCAAGCGGGACGATGGGCGTGATCGTGCGAGGGCGACGGACAGCGGTTTTGGCGGTCTCGCTCGCGCATGAGCAAGTCCACGCGAGCGTGAGCGGTCAGAAGCTGATCTTCAGGCCGAGCACCGGCAAAATTGGGAGGCCGACGACCGCACGTCGTCGAGCTCGCGCTCCTCACGATCGCCGTCGAAGCCCCTGTTCGCTCCGCCATGCCCTGATGGACATGTGCATGCATTCCCCAGCAACGCCTGCTTCGCCGTCTGCGACGACGCCCACCCGTGCTCCGCACCGACTGGCAGGGCGGGCGCGTGTGCGTGTAACCGGCACCCGCGCGTACCGCCGCCGGTGACCGACAGCCGCGCGCCCCGCTCCTCGCCTGCGATCGTGAGTCGTTCGCGGCGTCCGCCGCGGCGCCGCACAAATTTTGCTGCGCGCCGCGATCGGGGCTAACGTGCCGTCTGGAATGTCGGGGGCTCTCACCGCCCTGCTGGCCCTCATCGTGGTCGGGGGCGCCAATCCGGACGCGCCCGTGACCGCCACGGTCGCCGGCGATCCGGCGTGCGCCCGCTTGCTCGAGCAGACCAGGTTCCTCGAGGAGCCCGAGTGGATCGACCATGCCGTCCGGCCGCGCGAGACCCTGTGGCAGATCGGCGTCCGCTACGGCGTGACCCGTGAGGCGCTGGTCGAGTGGAACGAGCTCGAGGGCGTGCGGGCCCGCGTGCGCTCGGGCAATCGGCTCAAGGTGCTCACCGACCGGGTGCCGCCGCCGCGGGAGCGGATCACGTACACCGCCGAGCCGGGCGATGACTGGGGCGAGGTGGCGATCCGTCACCGCGTCAACCTCGACGACCTCCGGGCCTGGAATTGGAAGAAGACCGGCTCGCTCGAGCCCGGGATGACCCTGGCGATCTGGACCGATCCCGGCGCCCCGCGGACCGTCCATTGTCGGCGCGGCGAGCCCCCGCCGCCGCTCGAATTTCGCAAGGACGCCGTGAGTCGCGGCTATCCGTCGGGCGGACGGCTGATCCGCGGGATCCTCGTCCCGCTCTCGCCGCTGTGGAAGCGCGGCAAGAAGGACGAGATGTGGGCCAGCTCGCACACCCTCGCGACGATGATCGAGGCCTTCACGCGCCTCCGGGTCGACAGCGGCTACGACGGCGAGGTCTTCGTCGGCACCGTCAGCCGCCGCAAGGGCGGCAAATTCAGGCCGCACAAATCGCACCGCACCGGCCTCGACATCGACATTCGTCTGCCGCTGTTGCCGACCATCCCGCTCGAGACCTACCCGACCGCCGAGGCCGTCGACTGGCCGGCCCTCTGGGAGCTGATCAAGGCCTTCCTCGACACCGGCCAGGTCTCGGTCATCTTCCTCGACGAGCGCCTGCAAGAGCACCTCTACTGGGCCGCGCGCTGGGACGGCAAGACCCCCGAGGAGCTGGCGCCCATCATCCACTGGCCGCGCAAGGGCAAGAAGTGGGAGTCCATCATCCAGCACGCGCGCGGCCACAAGGGCCACATCCACGTCCGCCTCCTCTGCGGTCCGAACGAGGCCCTCTGTCGACCCGGCCGCGCCGAGACCCTCGAGCGACGCGGATGGGTCGAACCCCGCCCGAGCGCCAAGGACTCGCGCGACGGCGCCCGCGCGCGCCGGGAGGCGTGGCTGCTCTCCATGCGCGGCGTCGACAGCGAGACCGGCGAAGACGAGCCCTGAGCGCTCGCCGACCACGCTGCGGCGAATCGTCTTCAGCCCCGCGCTCGTCATGCTCGGCGCAGTACCGGTCACGGACCGGTGCTGGTGTCGGCCGGATCTGAGGCTGACGAATGCGAAGTCGGGTGCGTCGGCGGCGAAGGTGACCACGACGACGAGCTTCTGCCCGCACACCTCACTCATCGGAGCCGCGACGACGGTATCGATCAGGATCTGGCCGTCATGGGCGTAGCTCACCGCCGCGCTGCCAGCGTGGCAGAGCTCGGCCGCGCCATCGCCTCCACGCCGCTTCAGGTCGTTGCCGCGCCCGCGGTCACGCGTCCCGTGAGCATGCATTGTTGGTGGTGAGGCGCGAGGAGATCGGGAAGCCGTTGCGGATGGCGGCGTCGATGAACAGCGCGGCGCCGCCGGTCACCACCGGGGCGGCGAACGAGGTGTCGGAGCTGTTGGGGCTAAGCGTCGACCACGTACCTGGCCGGTGGACCGAGCGTGCTGGGCAGGCGAATGGCGTCACCCGGCGCGACCAGACCGATGCCGGACATGGTGTGATCGCCGAGGCCGTCGGCGGCGTATCACCGACGAGCGGGCAGGGGGGGGAAGCCAGCGATCGGTCGGATCGCCGGCGACGTAGAGCGCGGTGCAGCCGGCTGGATCGGCGAAGGTGAGGCGGCCCTGGCCGTTGTCGAGGTGGACGTGCGGGGCGAGGTCGATGTCGTGGACGACGCCGTGATCGACGGCGAGCAGGCGCACGAACGGGGTCGCCCGCAGCTCCTCGTCGAACAGCATGAAGGCGGTGAGGTCGGCGAGCGCCGCGTCGAGCGTGGCGTGGGCGGTGCGCGAGGTGGCGGTGGCGAGGCCGTACCAGGCGCGGTCGGCGGCGAGCAGCCAGCCGCGGAACGTCACGCCGGGCCCGCGGGGTCACCGCGCCGAAAGGACATGTCGCATCGGGCATGTCCATAGCGGCCCCAGGCGCAGGTGTAGCCGTCACCTCCGGCCGATGCTCCGGTCGTTCCCGATTTCGCCCGACCACGAGCCCCGCGCGCGGCCGGAGGTCGGCATAAACTGCCCTCGCGGGCAATGCCACCTCCGGCGAACTCTCACATTCACTAAACCTGAGCAGCACCGTCATTGACGGGCTCCGTTCACAGCCCGTATCGCGCGCGCGCCTCCGTGCTGACCGGCGTGAAGAAGTTGACCAGGTTGCCGTCGGGATCTCGAAACAAGAGCGAGCGATTGCCCCACGGCTGCGTCACCGGCTCCTGCACGACCTCGCGGAGGACTCCCTCGAGGCGCTCGTATTCCTTGTCGACGTCGTCCACCCGGAACTCGAGAATGACCGAGTGGTTGTTCGCGCCACTCGCGGCTCCTGCGCCGAACATCGTCATCGTGCGTTCGCTGCCGATAGCGATCGTGCAGGTCGGCGTCGCCACCTCGGCGAACTCCTCGGTGAGCCACCTCGCCGGCGTCACCGCCCGTTCGTAGAACTGCACCAAGCGCTTCACGTCCTTCGTGATGATTCGAATCGAGACCAGGTTCATGTCTTGCTCCTTCGTTGTTGGCGTACGAGCAAGACTTGTAGCGCGGTGCTGCTGACAGCATGATGGCAGCAGCGAACATGCGACGCGCTGACCGGCTCTTTCGGATCATCCAACTCCTGAGGCGGGCGAAGCGCCCCGTGACCGCCGAGACGCTCGCGGGTGAACTCGAGACCTCGAAGCGCTCGGTCTACCGCGACATCGCTGAGTTGATGGCGCAGCAGGTGCCGATTCGTGGCGAAGCCGGGCTCGGGTATGTGCTCGATCGCCAGTTCGACATGCCGCCGCTGATGCTCACGCCCGACGAGCTCGAGGCGGCCGTCCTCGGTGCCCAGTGGGTGGCGATGCGTGGCGACCCCGTGCTCGCAAACGCCGCTCGCGACCTCCTCGCGAAGATCACGCAGAGCGTGCCCGAGCGACTGCGAGCCTTCCTCATCGAGCCGTCGGTCAGCGCGCCCGCGCCGCTCTCCGCGACGACCGATGGCATCGACCTCACGAAGCTTCGCCTCTGGATTCGCACCGGACGCAAGGTCCGACTTCGCTATCTCGACGAGCGAAACGAGGAGACCGAGCGCACCATCTGGCCGGTCGTCGTCGGGTACGCCGAGACAGTGCGTCTCGTCGCGGGGTGGTGCGAGCTACGCCAGGGATTTCGCCACTTCCGCACCGACCGGATCGTCGCTGCGCAGTTCATCGACGAGCGCATCGACTGCAGCCAGACCGATCTTCGCGCACGCTGGAAGCGTCACATAACCGCCCAGGGTCTTCGCATGCCCGAGTGAGCCCTTCCGCCTCGAGCGCACCCCCGACTCGGCGTTGCAGCCGCCACGCGGAAGGCGCTCCGTCCACTGACGGTCAAGCCGCGAGCACGCCGCCGTCGACGAACAACTCAACACCGGCGACGAAGCTGGCGTCGTCCGACGCGAGGTAGAGGACGGCCTTACCAACCTCGTCGGGCGTACCGAGTCGGTCGAGCGGCGTCATCGCCTTGATGGCCGCCTCCGCGCCTGGGGTATGCTGGAGGTACTTCTGCATGCCCGGGGTCATGATCATCCCGGCGGAGACCACGTTCACACGGATGCCGCGGGTCTTGAGGTCGGTCGTCCACGTCCTCGCGAAAGAACGGATTGCCGCCTTCGTGGCGCTGTAGATTGAGAGAGCGGGGAGTCCTTTGCTGCCCGCGCCCGAGCCCGCGAGGATCACCGAGCCTCCGGCCTTCATCAGCGGCAGCGCCTTCTGCACGGTGAAGACCGTGCCCTTGACGTTCGTTTCGAACACGCGATCGAAGTGTGCCTCTTCGAGCCCGCCGATCGGCCCGCTCTCGGAGATGCCCGCGTTCGCGAACACGACGTCGACCCGACCGTGGTCACGCTCGATGCGCTCGTAGAGCCGGTCGAGATCGGCGAGCTTCGCGGCATCGCCCTGGACGCCGACCGCGCCCTGGCCGATCTCGTTCACGGCTTCGTCCAGCCGATCCTGACGCCGGGCGGTCACGTACACGTGCGCGCCCTCGGCCGCGAAGAGCTTGGCAGTCGCTAGGCCGATGCCCTCGCTGCCGCCCGTGATCACCACAACCTTGTTCTCGAATCGCTTCGTCATCGGAGAGGCTCCTTTCCTCCTCCACAAAGTGGAGGGTTGCTCCACTTGTATAGTGGAGGCATCCTCCAGTTGCAAGTGGCGAAGAAGAAATCCTCAAGAACCGGCGAAGTCTTGCTTCGCGCCGACGCCCAGCTGAACCGCGAACGCATCCTCGCGGCAGCCGAGGAAATGTTCCTCGAGCACGGGGCGAACGTCTCGCTCGAGGACGTGGCCAAGCGCGCGAACGTGGGCATCGGCACCCTCTATCGGCGCTTCCCGACGCGCGAGGCGCTCCTCGGGGCGGCGTACAGCGCGCGCTTCCTGGAGCTCGCCGAGGCGAGTCGTGCGCGCGACGGCGAGCTCACACCAACGGAGTCCGTGCGCGCCTACCTCGAACAGCTCGTGCTCCACACGAACGTCTACCGAGGGATCGCAGGCTCGCTCGGGACTGTGCTTCAGACCGACACGCCGGGCTGCCACGCGACGAGCGATGAAGGGCGGCGGCTCGTTCGACGTGCGCAGAAGGCCGGAGTCATCCGTCGCGACGTCACGTTCGAGGACCTCGTGTGCGTGGCGACGGCCATCTCGCTCGCGAGCGAACAGAGCGCGTCGTCGAAGTCGCGCGTCGCGCACCTGGTGGACGTGTTCCTCGGCGGAATCGCGTCTCGCTGAGCGCGCTGCCCCGCTCGGGCGTCACGACGCGCTTTGTCGAACGATTACTCCGTGTTCAAGCTCGACCAGATCGATACGACCCCGGGCCCGGCACTAGTGCCGCGACCGTGGCGTAGTGATCTGCTGGAGCCTGAACACGGATCGAGCCTGCTCTTTGGTGAACCGCCAGGTGATCTTGCGGCGTCGCCGATGGGCATCGGAGTTCCAGAGAGATGTTCGCCGACGTAGTTCGGCGAGCGAGCCGATCCGTAGGCGCCCGAGGCACTCGCGGGACCATAGGCTCGCTTCGATCTGTTTTGGCTCAGCTGGAATGGGACACGCCCCGGCCTGGTAGAAGGAGCCGGGGCAAGGATTGCCCATGAGCAAGAAGACACGTCGTCACCACACCCCTGACCAGAAAATCAACCTGCTGCGTCGACACCACCTCGAGAAGGTGCCGGTGTCGGAGGTCTGCGAGGGCGCCGAGCTGCAGCCGAGCGTCTTCTACGGCTGGCAGCGCCACCTGTTCGAGCACGGCGCGGCGGCCTTCGGGGAATCTCGCAAGCGCGTCGAGACCAGCCGGGAGCAGGAGCTGCTCGCGGAGAACGAGCGGCTAAGGGCCCGTCTGGCCCGCAAGGACGAGGTGATCGCCGAGGTGACCGAGGAGCTCGTCCGCACAAAAAAATCTGTTGGGGAGCCCTGACGGACCGCTGGGTTCCCCACGACGAGCGCGACCAGGTCGTCGACTTCGTGCATCGGCTGTCCGAAAAGACAGAGGTGCCGCTCGTGAAGTTTGTGGGGTGGCTGGGCATCGCCCGCGCCAAGTTCTACGAGTGGCGCCGGCGATACGGCAAGCTCAACGAGCACAACGGCAAGACCCCGCGCGACCACTGGATCGAGCCGTGGGAGCGCCAGGCGATTGTCGACTACTTCGATGCGCACCCGCTCGAGGGCTACCGCCGGCTGACCTTCATGATGCTCGACGACGACGTCGTCGCCGTCAGCCCTGCGACCGCCTACCGCGTCCTGCGGGCGGCCGGTCGCCTCGATCGTCATCGACCGAAGCCGAGCAAGAAGGGCACCGGCTTCGTCCAGCCCCTCGGCCCGCACGTGCACTGGCACATCGACATCGCCGTCATCACCATCGCCCGCGTCTACTACTACCTGTGCTCCGTCCTCGACGGCTACAGCCGATACGTCGTGCACTGGGAGTTCCTCGATCGCATGACCGAGGCCGACGTCGAGCTCATCCTCCAGCGTGCCCTCGAGGCCCACCCTGGCGCTCACCCGCGGGTCATCTCCGATAACGGCTCGCAGTTCATCGCCGGCGACTTCCGCCGCTTCATCGACCTCGCCGGCCTGACCCACGTCCGGACCTCGGTGAACTACCCGCAGGCCAACGGCAAGATCGAGCGGTATCACCGGACCCTCGACAAGAACACCATCCACGCCGTCACGCCCGACGGCGCCCACGCCACCATCGCCACCCGCATCGACCACTACAACAACCACCGCCTTCACAGCGCGATCGGCTACGTCAGCCCGCGCGACAAACTCCTCGGACGCGAGACCGAGATCTGGGCCGGCCGCGATCGCAAGCTCGAGGCAGCCCGAGAGCTCCGACGCAAGCGCCGAGAATTGGACCACCTCGGCACCGCCGCGTAACTTCTCTCGACCCTCCACTTCACCCTCAGCGTCTCCGTTCGTCAACCCACCCTCTGTCCCGTTCACGCTGAGCCAATATAGATCTCTGCTGGATTGAGCCAACTGCCGTGCTTCGGGGTGTAGTGCACGGTGAAACGACTCCAGAGTTCCTGTCCCGCCTCCCGGCCAAATGTCGTGCACAGGGAGTTCTGGCAGTGCGTATTGAGGTTGTCCATGACGAGGTGGATCGTCCTCGCCGACGAATACCGCCGAGCTATTCGACGAAGAGCCCGAGCGAACTGCTTCGCCGTTCGGTTGGGCGTGGCATGGGTGAGGTGTCGCCCTGTCTTGGGCTCGACGATGCAGAAGATATTCGCCGTACCGCGCCTCACGTATTCGTAGTCCTGCCGCGCCATACGGCCCGGAGAAGCGGGGCGTCCCGGTCGAGCTGCATCCCGCAGCACGACTGGGCGCTCATCGAGCGCGACGACGGGCTCGGACACGTCGGCCGGCTGGGCCAGGGTGTCGAGCACGTCGTCCATCCGAGCCACGTATTCCTCGTCGATCTTGGGAACGCACCACATTTTTTTCCCGCCAGGGCTTGAGCTCGTGGTCCTTCAGCAAAATCCGGATCGTCTCCCGGCCGACTTGGTCGACAAGCTTGCGCTTCATGCACTCCTCGACGATGAGCATGATTGTCCACCGAGCGCGTCCTTCGGGAGGTGGACCGCAGACCATGGCGACGATCGCCGCTTCCTGCCAAGCATCGAGTTTCCGCGGTGGGACCGGCCGCTTTGCGTCCTTGAGTGCGACTTCGACGCCCGCGGCGAGATACTGTTCTCCAACCCGCCGAACCGATGGGACCGCCGATCCAACCGCTGCCGCCGTCGCCGCCAGCGTCTTCCCCTCGTCCAGCAACTGCAGCATGCGGATTCGCTTCCAGGTCCGCACCGTGAGCCGCTCCCGAGCCTTTCGCCGCAGCAGCTCTCGGTCCTCGGCCTTGAGCTTGAGACCGGGGAACCGGGGCCGTGGCTTCTTCTGCCTCATGGAACCTGTAGATCAGGTTCCGGGCCAGAGCGCAAATTCGCGCATCCTTTTCGGATCGCTAAGCTACGGTCGAAGCACTAGTGCTCCGACTGCGACGTAGTGATCTGGTCGAGTTTGAAGACCTCTCGGGCTTGCTCCTTGGTGAACCGCCAAGCGATCTTCCGCCGGCGTCGGTGGGCGTCCTTGTTCTGTTTTGGCTCAGCTGGAATGGGACACGCCCCGGCCTGGTAGAAGGAGCCGGGGCAAGGACCGCCCATGAGCAAGAAGACACGTCGTCACCACACCCCTGACCAGAAAATCAACCTGCTGCGTCGACACCACCTCGAGAAGGTGCCGGTGTCGGAGGTCTGCGAGGGCGCCGAGCTGCAGCCGAGCGTCTTCTACGGCTGGCAGCGCCACCTGTTCGAGCACGGCGCGGCGGCCTTCGGGGAATCTCGCAAGCGCGTCGAGACCAGCCGGGAGCAGGAGCTGCTCGCGGAGAACGAGCGGCTAAGGGCCCGTCTGGCCCGCAAGGACGAGGTGATCGCCGAGGTGACCGAGGAGCTCGTCCGCACAAAAAAATCTGTTGGGGAGCCCTGACGGACCGCTGGGTTCCCCACGACGAGCGCGACCAGGTCGTCGACTTCGTGCATCGGCTGTCCGAAAAGACAGAGGTGCCGCTCGTGAAGTTTGTGGGGTGGCTGGGCATCGCCCGCGCCAAGTTCTACGAGTGGCGCCGGCGATACGGCAAGCTCAACGAGCACAACGGCAAGACCCCGCGCGACCACTGGATCGAGCCGTGGGAGCGCCAGGCGATTGTCGACTACTTCGATGCGCACCCGCTCGAGGGCTACCGCCGGCTGACCTTCATGATGCTCGACGACGACGTCGTCGCCGTCAGCCCTGCGACCGCCTACCGCGTCCTGCGGGCGGCCGGTCGCCTCGATCGTCATCGACCGAAGCCGAGCAAGAAGGGCACCGGCTTCGTCCAGCCCCTCGGCCCGCACGTGCACTGGCACATCGACATCGCCGTCATCACCATTGCCCGCGTCTACTACTACCTGTGCTCCGTCCTCGACGGCTACAGCCGATACGTCGTGCACTGGGAGTTCCTCGATCGCATGACCGAGGCCGACGTCGAGCTCATCCTCCAGCGTGCCCTCGAGGCCCACCCTGGCGCTCACCCGCGGGTCATCTCCGATAACGGCTCGCAGTTCATCGCCGGCGACTTCCGCCGCTTCATCGACCTCGCCGGCCTGACCCACGTCCGGACCTCGGTGAACTACCCGCAGGCCAACGGCAAGATCGAGCGGTATCACCGGACCCTCGACAAGAACACCATCCACGCCGTCACGCCCGACGGCGCCCACGCCACCATCGCCACCCGCATCGACCACTACAACAACCACCGCCTTCACAGCGCGATCGGCTACGTCAGCCCGCGCGACAAACTCCTCGGACGCGAGACCGAGATCTGGGCCGGCCGCGATCGCAAGCTCGAGGCAGCCCGAGAGCTCCGACGCAAGCGCCGAGAATTGGACCACCTCGGCACCGCCGCGTAACTTCTCTCGACCCTCCACTTCACCCTCAGCGTCTCCGTTCGTCAACCCACCCTCTGTCCCGTTCACGCTGAGCCAATACAAGCGGCAGGATCGATTGGATAGACGTGATATGCACAATCGCGCCGGCACCCCGTTCCATCATCTGCGGAGCCAAGAGGCGATCAAGGCGGACCGTGGCCATAAGGTTCAGGTTCAGTTCGGCAAGCCAGTGCTCGTCCGTCAGGGCGAGAAAGCCGCCGCCCGGCGAGGCCGAGCCGCCGATCACGTGGGCGAGGATGTCGACGCCGCCCATACGCTCGAGCGCCGCCTTGGCCAGGGTCTCCCCGCCTTCGGCGGTCGTCAGATCCGCCCGGACGAACTCGACGCCGTCGATGGGCTCCAGGGTTCCGCGGGCTGCGGTGATCACCCGGGCGCCCCCGGCCAGGAAGCGGTCGACGGTGGCGCGGCCCAGACCCTTGCTGCCGCCGCTGATGAGCACACGCTTTCCAGCGAACTCCGTGGGATCAGTTTTGATGTTCATGTCGTGATCTCCAGTGCTTTGATGGCGTCGTTTTCGAGCGTGAAGCGATAGGTGAAGCGGATCGGGCTGCCCTTGAAGTCGCCATGGGCAGGGCCTTCGACCACGACCAGACCGTCCTCCTGGCGAACGGCATCCGGCGTGAAGATCGCCTTGACGGCGATCACCTCGTCTTCAAACAAGGTTCGCAGCTCCGCGTGGCCCTCGTGACGTTTTCCGTTGTCCGAGAGGACCGCATCGGCCGCGAAAGGCTTCAGCATGCCGTCCACATCGAGCTCTGCGTTGGCCGCGACATAGGCGGCGATGGGTTTGGGGAGTGCGGGCGCCATGAGTATTCTCCTCTGCGTTGGTTCGCTTCGGAGAGACTAGTCTCGCCAAACTAAAAAAAAAATACGCTGAATCGTGCATGCTATAGGTAGCCAGGCTAAACAATGCGTGACGACCTATCCGGGCTTCGAGCCCTCCTCTGCGTAGCCGAAAAGCGCAGCTTCCGGGCGGCGGCCGCCGAGCTGGGGGTAACGCCATCTGCCGTGAGTCAGATCGTTCGCGCCCTCGAAGAGCGCGTCGGTGTGCGCCTGCTTCAACGAACCACACGCAACGTCGGCTTGACCGAGGCCGGTGAGCACTTCATCGCGCAGCTCAGGCCTGCATTCGACGGCATCGACGTCGCGTTCGAGTCGCTCAGGGCCATGAACGGCCGCCCGTCGGGTCTGTTGCGCCTGACGATGCTCCGAACCGGCTACAACGACGTCATCAAGCCGAAGCTCGCGGCCTTTCTCGCCGCGTACCCCGACATCCGAATCGACATCTGTCTCCAGGAGGCGCTGTCGAACATCGTAGCCGAAGGCTTCGACGCGGGGATACGCCTCGGCCACAGCCTCGATCGCGAGATGATCGCTGTTCGCGTTAGCCCGGACCAGCGCCTCGTGGTCGTCGGCTCACGGGACTACTTCGCGCGCCGAGGCAAGCCCACGCATCCGCGCGAGCTTCACGGGCACGAGTGCATTGGTCTGCGCATGTCGACGGGCGCAGTCGCCCGGTGGAAGTTCGTCGAGAGCGACAAGGAGTTGGAGCTGGCCGTCGACGGCCGCGTCGTGACCAACGATGGATCGGTATTGGTAGACGCCGCCGTCGAGGGCGTCGGCCTCGCGTACGTCTTCGAAGACATGGTGAGCGGGCTCGTGTCCGAGAAGCGACTCGTGCGGGTGCTCGACGGGTATTGCCCGCACATCCCGGGCTACTTTCTCTACTACCCGAGCCGGCTGAACCTCGCCCCCAAGCTTGAGGTGCTGATCGACTTTCTAAAGAAAGGTAGAGGGCGCGGCAAAAAGTACGCGTGACGGGGACCGTCGCGGCAAGGCGCGACCTGTATCGGCGCCACGGCGCGCCGATCGCGTTCCGCTACGTGGCGAAGCCGGTGAAGATGCTGGCGTGGCCGGCGTTGGTGATCCACCGCTTTTGGCCGGTGAGGCGCCAGCCGTTGCCGTCGCGCACCAGGCGGGTCTTCATCGACGCCACGTCGGAGCCGGCCTCGGGCTCGCTGCAGGCGTAGCTGATGAAGATGAACATCCCTGCCTCACGTTCGTGGATGGGCTCGGTAGTACTCGGCCGCGAGCCAGCCAAGGTCGAGCTTCGTGTAGCGCTGCGTGCTGCTCAGGCTCGCGTGGCCCAGCATCTCCTGGATGCTTCGCAGGTCGCAGCCCCGCAGCAACAGGTGCGTGGCGAAGCTGTGGCGGATCCCATGAGGCCCCACGCGGACCTTGGCCCCGACCGCCTTGCAGCGGCGATACACCAGCTCTCGAACAGTGCGGTCGCTGAGTCGGGTGCCGTTCCTGCCGAGGAAGAGGGGCGGGGCTGGGGCGATGAGCAACTGGCGGCGCACCTCGAGGTACCGCTGCACCGCTGCCGCGCCGAGGGTTCCAATGGGAACAATGCGGGCGACGACGACCCCGCGGACGTTGACGGCGAGCATGTGCTCGAGGTCGTCGTCGCCGACGTCGACGAGCGGAGGACGGCGTCGACCGTGGCCTGCGAGGAGTGGCTTGCGCCGGGTAGTTCACGGTCGTGCGGAGCTTGTGGAGGCCCATCTCGCAGAGGCGCTCGTGGGACCACTTGCTAGGCGAGAAACGAGTGCGCTGTCCACCACGGCGCCACAACCAGCGCACGATCCGCTCGCGCACGTAGTGATCGACCTGGTTGAATTTCGCGTCTGCGTTGCCTGTCCTGAAGTCGTTGGCCCAGCCACGAAGCACGGGGTTCAAGGCCGCGATGAGCTCTTTCACTTCCTTGACCCGGTTTTGTCGCACCGAGGTCAGCGTGTGGACCTTGCGGATCCGCTTCATCGCCCGCGGCGAAGGCCACCGCTGCATGAAGTCATCCGTCGTCAGCGTTCCTCGCGGGGCCGGGCTCTGGTTGATCTCTTCCTGCCTCGTCCAGTTCCTCAGCGCGCTCACCGTCAGGCCCATCTCTTGGGCCACCTGCGTGACCGATTTGCCTGAATTCTTCACGATCTTGACCGCTTACCCGGGCGGGACTTTCACCCGCTGGAACGGTGCAGCATGACGCGGTCGAGCCGCCCCCTTCGGGGTCGTGCTCCTCCGCGTCGTCAGGACGCACCATGTTCGAGGCGTAGCACGAACGTGGGCAGGCATACAGGGCCCGGGCCGGCCCTGCCTGCTGCAGCAGGCCGGACTCGATCTTGATCGGGCCGACGTCGGCGTGCGGGACCTCGCAGTTACTACCGCGGAACTGCTCGCCCCGTCGAGACACATGCTGATCGGTGAGCACTCGCTCGGCCTGACCCAGCAAGTTGAGGCAGCCAACGCCTCGGCACAGCTCGTGTATTCGCATGTGTCCACCTGCGAGGCGCACGCCTCCACGAGTTTGTCCACGATCGAGCTGCAGTCGCGGCCGACACCCATAAGGCGAGCACTCGTGTCATGCTGGGTCCAGCAGTAACGCGGCCTCGTAGTCGGGCAAGTCGATCGTGTCCGCGCTCTTGGTCGCCGTGAGTCGTCCCAGGAGCCGGCGCACCGCGGGTCTGGCTGCGAAGCCCAACAGGGCGCGAGAGATCGCTATCCCGGCCCGGTTTTGCGGCTGCGCGAGGCTCAGCGCTCCCGGGGGGATCTTCTGCGCCCTGGCGACGTAGGGCCGCATGCGCTGCTCGTAGCGGGCGAAGGCCTGCAAGCCGTCGCCATGAAGCTCGAGGCCGCCGGCATGGGCCGCGACGCCGCGGCCGCGGCCGCCGCGGTGGTCCGCAAGCACATGGCGAAGATGGCCGGCGTGCTCGTCGACGCAATGCCCCCTACAATGACGGTCCGGCTCGACGCGCCCGAACCGACCGAGCTCACCGTCGGCGAGACGCGCGCGCCGCCCTATCGCGCTCGAAGACTACCGCAAGGAAAGTGGAAAGACTGTTCGCCTGACGGCATCAATCTCGGGCTTTATTTCACCTCCTTCGGTGCGAAACTGGCGGCACGTATGAGCCTCAGAGACTCGATCAGGCACGACCGCTGCCCCGTCCGTGTGATCCGGGGACAGAGCCTCCCGGACGTCGAGGTCCACCACGGAGTCCAGGTGCGCGACGCGTTCGAGCCCCACTTCCACGCGGCGGCCCATGTCATCCACGTCCTCGCCGGCGCGCGCAAGCAGACTGTCGGTCGTCGCCAGCACACGCTCGCACCGGGCGACGTGCTGGTCATCCCGCCGGACGAGGTCCACAGCGGGGCGTCCGCGCACCGCGAGGGCTGGACGTTCGTCTCGCTGTATTGCTCGCCTGCGGCGCTCGAGCGCGCGGCCGACGAGCTCGAGCCCGACGCCGCGGGAGAGCTGGGTCGCGCCGTACGCTTCGAGCTCACCGACGAGCTGGGCAGCGGGCAGCTCGTCACCGAACTCGCCGCGGCGCTGGACGACACCCCGCTGGCTGCCCAGACGGCCTGGCTCGCCCTGACGTCTCGCCTGCTCCGCGGCCGCCGCGAACCTGCTCCGCGCCGCCGCGAGCGGGCGCTGGTGAAGCAGGCGCGAGAATTCCTCGACGCACACCTCGCCGCGTCTGTCACGCTCGATCAGCTCGCGGCAGTCACCGGCGTCAGCAAGGAGCACGTCGTGCGCAGCTTCACCGCGGATGTCGGGTTGGCGCCGCATTCGTACCAGCTCAACGCCCGGATCGAGCAGGCCAAGCAATCTCTGCTCGCCGGGTCGGCGATCTCGGATGTCGCGCTCGCGCTGGGCTTTCACGACCAGAGCCATTTCGCACGGCACTTTCGGCGAATCGTCGGCATCCCTCCCGGGCGATTCATGGGACCGCGCCGGGGAGCGTAAGCCGCGACATCAACATCGTACAAGACGGCGCGACGTTTGCTGTACGATCGCACCTCGATGAGCACCGACGAGAGCACCGTCTTCATGGTCCGTCACCGCGTCAAGACCGGGGCACGGCCGCGTTACGAGGCCTGGCTCGAGAAGATCCTATGCACGGCCAACGGCTATCCCGGATATCAGGGCCGGCACGTCGTGCGTCCTTCGGCGCTCGACGGCGAGTACGTGAGCATGCTGCGCTTCGCCACCGTTGACGACGCGCGCCGCTGGATCGAGTCGGACGATCGACGGGATCTCGTCGCAGAGATCCGCGAGATCATCGAGACCGACGACACGCTCTTGAAGGGCGGCATCGACTTCTGGTTCACGCTGCCCGCGGAGGGACGCCCACCCGCTTGGAAGCAGTGGCTCGTGACGACCTCGGTCATCGCGCCGCTCACGATGCTCGTGCCACCGCTGCTCGCGCCGCTCTTCGAGGCCGCGGAACCGCTCGGGGCCTACGGGGTGCGGCATGTCGTGACCGCGGCCGTGATCGTCGCGATCGTGACGTTCGTGATCATGCCGCGCTACGTTCGCCTGCTCCGGGGTTGGCTCTACGCCGAGGCGCGGGTCGCTCACCAGGACTCTTCGAACCCGAAGTAGTGCACGAGGTCGCTCCCGGCCATTTCGCGCGGCACTTTCGGCGAATCGTCGGTATCTCTCCCGGACGATTCACGGGGCCGCGCCGGGCGGACATCAACATCGTACAAGACGGCGCGGCGCCAGACGGCCATCTTCGTCCGGCGCCGCTTCGATTCGCCGCGCCCGAGAGCCCTATGACAGATGCAGCCGACGCCGATCTCGTCCTCTACAACGGCCGGATCACGACCATGGATTCGCAGGAACCCGCCGCCTCGGCGGTCGCGGTGCGGGACGGTCGATTCATCGAGGTCGGCGACGACGCCGCGGTCCTGCGTCGCGCCGGCGCCGACGCCCGGCGGATCGACCTCCGCGGCCGCACGGCCATTCCGGGCCTCATCGATTCGCACCTGCACCTGATCCGCGGCGGCCTCACCTACAACAGCGAATTGCGGTGGGACGGCGTCGCCTCGCTCGGCGAGGCGCTGCGACGGCTGCGCGAGCAGGCCCTACGGACCCCGCCGCCGCAGTGGGTGCGCGTGGTCGGCGGCTGGTCCGAGTTCCAGTTCGCCGAGCGGCGCATGCCGACGCTCGACGAGCTCAACGCCGCCGCCCCCGACACGCCGGTGTTCGTGCTGCACCTCTACGCGCAGGCGCTGCTCAACCGCGCTGCGCTGCGCGCCGTCGGCTACACCCGCGACACGCCCGATCCGCCCGGCGGCGTGATCGTGCGCGACCGCCACGGCGAGCCGACCGGCCTGCTCGTCGCCAAGCCCAACGCGTGGATCCTCTACGCGACGCTCGCCAAGGGCCCGCGGCTCGCGCTCGACGACCAGCGTAACAGCACCCGTCAATTCATGCGCGAACTCAACCGACTCGGCGTCACCGGGGCGATCGACGCCGGCGGCGGGTTTCAACAATACCCCGAGCACTATCAAATCATCGAGGAGCTGGCGGCCGCCAGGCAATTGACGGTGCGGGTCGCCTACAACCTGTTCACCCAGCGCCCCGGCCAGGAGCTCGAGGACTTCACCCGCTGGTCGAGCTCCCTGACCCCGGGCGCCGGCGACGGCTACTATCGCCTCAACGGCGCCGGCGAGATGCTCGTCTACTCGGCCGCCGACTTCGAGGACTTCCTCGAGCCGCGGCCCGACCTCCCGCCGCACATGGAGGACCAACTCGGCGCCGTCGTCGAGCACCTCGTCGCCAGGCGCTGGCCGTTCCGCCTGCACGCGACCTACGACGAATCGATCGCGCGGATGCTCGACGTGTTCGAGGCCGTCGACCGCAAGGTCCCGTTTCAGGGCCTGCGGTGGTTCTTCGACCACGCCGAGACCGTCTCGCCGCGCAACATCGATCGGATCGCCGCGCTCGGCGGGGGCGTCGCCATCCAGCACCGCATGGCTTACCAGGGCGAGCACTTCATGCGCCGCTACGGGCCGCAGGCCGCCGCCGAGGCGCCGCCCGTGCGTCGCATGCTCGCGGCCGGGCTCCCCGTCGGCGGCGGCACCGATGCGACGCGCGTCGCCAGCTACAACCCGTGGGTCGGGCTCGGGTGGCTCGTGTCCGGCCGTAGCGTCGGCGGCACCGAGCTGCTCGGCCCCTCCGGCCGGCTCTCGCGCGAGCAGGCGCTGCGCCTGTACACCGCGGGCAACGGCTGGTTCTCCGGCGAGGACGGCGAGCGCGGCCGGATCGCCCCCGGCTGCTTCGCCGACCTCGCAGTGCTGTCCGCCGACTACTTCGCAGTGCCCGAAGCGGAAATCCGCGGCATCACCTCGGAGCTTACCGTGGTCGGCGGCGACGTCGTCCACGCCAGCGGCGACTTCGGTGGTCTCGCGCCGCCGCCCCTGCCGTTCAGCCCGGACTGGGCCCCGCCCGCCCACCACGGCGGCTACGACCCGGGCGCCGTGGCGCGCGCGCTGCACCGCGCCCACCGCCATCATCACCACCACGCCGCCGGTCTCGCCTGCCCCTGCGCCGTGTTCTAGCCGTATGGACATGTCCTTTCAGGCATGCGGGGCGCGCCGACCAGGCTCGCGCCCCCGCGCCGGCGCGCGCGCGGCCTCGACCGCGGTCCTCGCGGTCGCCCTCGGGGCGTCGTCGGACGCGCTCGCGCGACCCACGACCTGGCCCATCGAGCCTGTCCTTGCAGACAGCCTCTCCAAGGCGCGGTACCCGGCGCTCGGACATGTCCCCACGGACAGCCTCGCTAGCACGCAGCGCCCGGCGAGCGGACATGTCCCCACGGACAGCCTCTCAGTCGGCCCCGCGCTCGCCCGTCGCGACGCCGCGCCGCCGCAGGTCTCCGCCCCGGTGCCGGACCTCCGCGGCGCTCCGGCAGCGCGTGCCCCTGTCCCCGCGGACATGCGTCGTCCGCCGGCCTTGAAGCCCGGATCGCCGGCGCAGTCCGCCGGCGCGACCGAGGCCGCCGCGCTCGCCGGCCGCGGCGAGGGCCGGCCGGCCGCACCGCCGCCCTACCGCCTGCTGCGCGCCGACGAGGACTACCGTTACCTGCGCGACCGCGGCCACCGGGCCGACTTCCTGGATGTCCTCAAGTACATCCCGCTCGGCCCGCGCGGCCGCGTCGCGCTCAGCTTCGGCGGCGAGACGCGCCAGCGCCTCGACTGGTTCCGCAACCTCGACTGGGGCGCCGGTCCGCCGCGCTCGCTGTCGTGGATGCAGCGGTACATGTTCCACGCCGAGCTCCGGGCGCCGTACTTCCGCGCGTTCGCCCAGGTCAAGAGCGGGCTCGAGACGGGGCGGCCCGGCGGGCCGCGGGCGATCGATCGCGACGACTTCGACTTCCACCAGGCCTTCGCCGACTTCGACCTCGAGCGCCCGGGCCTGCGCCTCATCGTCCGCGCCGGCCGGCACGAGCTCGCGTTCGGCTCCGGCCGCCTCGTCTCGCCGCGCGAGGGCCCCAACGTGCGCCGCAGCTTCGACGGCGTGTCGGTCATCCTGTCCGTCCGCCGGGTCCACGCGCATCTGTTCGTCACCCGCCCGGTCGCCACCGTGCCCGGCGTCCTCGACGACGGCTGGGAGCGCGGTCAGTGGTTCGCCGGCGCCTACCTGACCGTGCCCTCGCCGCTGCGCGGCGGCCAGGTCGACGTCTACGCGCTCTACCTCGACCGCCCTGAAGCCGAGTACCACCGCGGCCGGGCCCACGAGCGCCGCCTGTCCCTCGGGACACGTTGGTTCGGCGCCGCCGGGCGACTCGACTACAACGTCGAGGCGGTGCTGCAAACGGGGCGCTTCGGCGCCGCGCCGCTGCTCGCGTGGACCGTGGCCAGCGACACCGGCGTGCGCCTGCTGCTGCCGTGGGACCCGCGGCTCGGCCTGCGGCTCGACGTCGCCTCCGGCGATCGCGGCCCGGGGCGGCCCTTCGGCACCTTCTCCGCGCTGTTCCCCAAGGGCTCGTACTTCGGCGAGGACGCGCTGGTCGGGCCCGCCAATTTCCTCGACGCCCACCCGATGCTCACGCTGACGCCGGTCGAGCCACTGAGCCTCACCCTCGACTGGGTGGTCCTCGGCCGGTACAGCCTCGCCGACGGCCTCTACAACGTCCCCGGCGAGCCGACGATCGCCGACCCCGGCGGCGCCCGGTTCGTCGGTCACCGCGCCGGCGCCACCCTCGAGGCCGAGCTCGGGCGGCACGTCGGCTTCGTCGTCACCGTCGGCCGCTTCTTCCGCGGCCCGTTCCTCGCGCAGGCCGGACGCACCCGCGACGTCGACTTCCTCGCCACCTGGCTGACCCTCAAGTTCTGAGAGCGCAGACCGCACCGCAACGCAAACCTGGAGACCGAACCATGCCCACCGCCATCGCCGCCCCCGGCAAGACCCTCCTCACGCCCCACGACCACACCCTGATCCTGATCGACTACCAGTCGCAGATGGCGTTCGCCACCAAGTCGATCGACGCCGTGCTGCTGCGCAACAACGCCGGCCTCGTCGCCCACGCGGCGCGGATCTTCGGCGCCTCGACGATCCTCACCACCGTCGCCGAGAAGAGCTTCTCCGGCCCGATCTTCTCGGAGATCAAGGCCGCGTTCCCCGAGCACGACGTCATCGACCGCACGTCGATGAACACCTGGGAGGACGCGAAGATCGCCGAGCGCGTCAACAAGCTCGGCAAGCCGCGTATCGTCCTCGGCGGCCTGTGGACGTCCGTCTGCATCGTCGGCCCGGCGCTGTCGGCCCTCGACCAGGGCTTCGAGGTCTACGTGATCGCCGACGCCTGCGGCGACGTGTCGAACGAGGCCCACGAGCGGGCGATGGACCGCATGGTCCAGGCCGGCGCGCGGCCGATGACCTCGCTGCAGTACCTGCTCGAGCTCCAGCGCGACTGGGCCCGCGTCGGCACCTACGACGCAGTCACCGGCCTCGCCAAGGAGCTCGGCGGCGCCTACGGCCTCGGGATCATCTACGCGAAGACCATGTTCGGCGCGTCGGAGGGCGGGCACTAGGGTCCCCCCCCCATGAAGCTCTACCTCGTCTCGCTGGCAGTCGGCGCGCTCGTCGGCGCCCTGTACAGCGCGCTCGGCGTGCGCTCACCAGCGCCGCCGCTCGTCGCGCTGCTCGGTCTGTTCGGCATGCTCCTCGGCGAGCAGGTCGGCCCGATCGCGCGGCGCGTGCTCGTGGGAGAGCCGCTGTCCGCGGCGTGGTTCGCCCGCGAGCGCGCGCCCAAGATCACCGGCGCTCCGGCGCCCGAACCCGCCCATGGCGACGCCGATGACCGATGACGCGGCCGCCCGCGCTCGCGGCGGCCACCTCTCCGCTCACCACCCTCCGGAGCCGTCATGAACGTGATCGACCCTCGCCTCGCGCCGGCGCTGGAGAAGGCCCGCGACCTCGGCCTGCTCGCGCAGCGCATCGGCGCCGGCCTCCTGATCTGGACCTTTCACATGCGCCCGAAACTGCTGCGATTCGACGAGGAGCTGCGCGAATTCCCCGACCCGCTCGGGATCGGCGCACCCGCCAGCCTCGCCCTCGCGCTCCTCTCCGAGGGCCTGTGCAGCGTGCTCGTCGCGCTCGGCCTCCTGACGCGGCTCGCAGCCCTGCCGGTGGTCTTTACCATGCTCATGGTCTTGACAATGGCCGCCCGCGGCTTCGAGGGCGCCGACGTCGAGTCCGCCCTGCTCTACGCGCTCCCCTACGCGACGCTGGTCGCCACGGGACCGGGCCGCTATTCGTGCGACCACCGCCTGCTCGAGCGCTATCGGCGGCTCTACGCGCGGTTCGTCCCGCCGCGCGTCTGAGCCGTCGCCTGCTCGCGCCCCTTGATCGCCGCGCGCGTCCTGCCCCCGGCCGATTGCGGCCCATCGCCCCGCGCAGTGACCGCCCGCCCCACCGGTCGGCCTTCCGGCGGGCCCAGCGACCCGTGGTAAGAAATCCGGGCCGACACAGCGGACATCACGACCGTGCGGCGCGGCGACCGAGCGCGTCCCGCCTCCATGCAAAGCATTGCCACCATGCCCCGCAGCTACCTCCGCCCGGCACTCTCGGGCACGAACGGCCACCACCGCGTCACCAACATCGAGCTGTTCTTCGACCTGGTGTTCGTCTTCGCGGTGACACAGCTGTCGCATCTGCTGATCGCCAACTTCACGCTCGTGGGTGGCGCCCAGGCGCTGCTGCTGATGCTGGCCGTATGGTGGGTGTGGATCTTCACCTCGTGGGTCACCAACTGGCTGGATCCGGAGAAACTCGCCATCCGCCTGCTGCTGCTGGTGCTGATGACCGCGGGGCTGCTGCTGTCGGCGTCGCTGCCGCAGGCGTTCGGCTCGCGTGGTCTGGCGTTTGCGCTCGCCTATGTCTTCATGCAATTCGGGCGCACGCTGTTCTTCCTGTGGGCGGTGCGCGGCGAATCGCGGGTCATGCGGCGCAACTTCCAGCGCATTGCCGCGTGGCTGGGCGCCTCCGCCCTGCCGTGGCTGGCGGGCGGCCTGGCGGACGGATCGACGCGCTGGGTCTGCTGGATGCTCGCGCTGGGCATCGAGTGGATCGGCCCGACGGTGGGCTTCTACACGCCGGGCCTGGGCCGTTCCACCGTGGGCGACTGGAACGTCGAAGGCGGCCACATGGCCGAGCGCTGCTCGCTCTTCATCATCATCGCGCTGGGCGAGTCGGTGCTCGTCACCGGGTCGACCTTCGCGGGGCTGGATTGGGACGCCGCCAACATCGCGGCGATGGCGGTGTCGTTCATCGGCAGCCTGGCGATGTGGTGGCTGTACTTCGACACCATCGCCGAACGCGGCGCGCAGACCATCTCGCATGCCACCGACCCGGGCCGGCTGGCGCGGCTCGCCTACACGTACATCCATGTGCTGCTGGTGGCCGGCATCATCGTCGGCGCGGTGGCGGACGAGTTCGTGCTGGCGCATCCGGTCGGGCACCCGCATCCGGGCGCGGCGCTGGCGGTACTGGGCAGCGCGGGGCTGTATCTGCTGGGCAACCTGCTGTTCAAGTGCGCCGTCCTCGGACGCGCACGCACGGCGCATGGGCTGGGGCTGGTGGTGCTGGGACTTATCGGACTGGCCGCGGGCGCGCTGCCGGCCCTGGCAGTATCTGCACTGGCGACGCTGGTGCTGTGCGGTACGGCGGCCTGGGAGTGGTACACGCGGTCGTGCGAGACGCCCGAAGCCGCCACGCACCGGCGGCACGTCTAGGCGAGACCCGCCAGGCTGCCGGCCCACGCGCCTCGGCCTCCTTCCGCACCCTGTCGGCGTTCTCGACGTCGAGCCCCTTGTAGTAGACCGCCGCGAGCTCGGCGTAGTCGCGCCCGGTCGCGTGCTCGCCCTCGCGCGCGACCGCCAGTGCGCGCAGGTCGATCGCCTCGGGCCAGCGCTCGAGCTCGAGCTCCGTCTGGCTCGCGCGCAGCAGCGTCTCGATCACCGTTGGGTGGCCCGGGGTGCTCGCGCAGCAGCCGGGCCGTCGTGTGGCGCTGCAGGTCCGCTACGTCTCCGTGATTCTTCAGCGCGAGGTCGACGGAACCATGACGATGGTCCGTCCAAGCTTCAGCTACGTACAGGTTGATGCCAAAGGACGACTCGACGCCGAGAGCATCCATGACTCCATGCCTGACCTCGGCGAGATGATGGACCACGACGCGTTCGTGCGCGCCTCCCTCTCCACGGTGCGGCGTGAGGGCCATCGAGCGCGGCTCGTCGCTACCGCGCCTCCGACGACCTTGGGGCGCGGAGGTGGAGCGGACACGGGTCGACGACGCGCGGGTCGGTGGCCGTGTGGTGGCCAAACCCGGAGGCTCCTGGTTCACTCCGGACCCACGCGTGACACCCGCGACCCCTCTCGAAACACCCGTTTAATGGAGAATCCGCGGCTTTCGGCGAGCGGGGTGTTTCTGAGGGCGCGAGTGTCGATTTCGTCGCGAATTTGGCTCTTTTCGAGACGTCCCACCGTAATCGGGCCCGTAGGGGGGCCTAGCACTGCCTGTGCATGATTTCACCAACGTCTCGCGCAGCGCTGCACTGCAACCGCGTTTAGGACGGTCTCGAGCGGCCCCAAGTGGAACCGTTCCCGATGCGGGCAACGCGCTCCCGCGACGGCGGCCGCTGCTCGCCACGGCCGCAGGTGTCCTGCAACCGGCACACAGGACCCCCACCGCGACTCACTCTGTACGTCGGCTGCCGGTCTCCGCGCCAGTCCACCGAGGAGCCGCCGGGGAAGGCTCCTGGCACAGGGTTGTCAGTCGCGGGGCATTCCTACGGCGGCGTGGTGATCACCGAGGCCAGCAACGATCCGAAAGTGGCCGGGCTCGTGTACATCGCGGCGTTCGCCCCCGACCAGGGCGAATCGGTCTCGTCGCTCATCAAGCTCCGCCCGGCGCGCCAGTTCCGTCGATCCTGCCGCCCCAGGACGGCTTGTTGTTCCTCGACCGCGCCAAGGCCCACGCCGCCTTCGCGGCCGACCTCGACGCCGACCGGGCCGCGTTCATGGCGGACTCACAGGTCCCCTGGGGCGTGGCGGCGCTGACCGGGACGATCAGCGCGCCGGCCTGGAAGACCAGGCCGAGCTGGTACTGTATTGGCTCAGCGTGAACGGGACAGAGGGTGGGTTGACGAACGGAGACGCTGAGGGTGAAGTGGAGGGTCGAGAGAAGTTACGCGGCGGTGCCGAGGTGGTCCAATTCTCGGCGCTTGCGTCGGAGCTCTCGGGCTGCCTCGAGCTTGCGATCGCGGCCGGCCCAGATCTCGGTCTCGCGTCCGAGGAGTTTGTCGCGCGGGCTGACGTAGCCGATCGCGCTGTGAAGGCGGTGGTTGTTGTAGTGGTCGATGCGGGTGGCGATGGTGGCGTGGGCGCCGTCGGGCGTGACGGCGTGGATGGTGTTCTTGTCGAGGGTCCGGTGATACCGCTCGATCTTGCCGTTGGCCTGCGGGTAGTTCACCGAGGTCCGGACGTGGGTCAGGCCGGCGAGGTCGATGAAGCGGCGGAAGTCGCCGGCGATGAACTGCGAGCCGTTATCGGAGATGACCCGCGGGTGAGCGCCAGGGTGGGCCTCGAGGGCACGCTGGAGGATGAGCTCGACGTCGGCCTCGGTCATGCGATCGAGGAACTCCCAGTGCACGACGTATCGGCTGTAGCCGTCGAGGACGGAGCACAGGTAGTAGTAGACGCGGGCGATGGTGATGACGGCGATGTCGATGTGCCAGTGCACGTGCGGGCCGAGGGGCTGGACGAAGCCGGTGCCCTTCTTGCTCGGCTTCGGTCGATGACGATCGAGGCGACCGGCCGCCCGCAGGACGCGGTAGGCGGTCGCAGGGCTGACGGCGACGACGTCGTCGTCGAGCATCATGAAGGTCAGCCGGCGGTAGCCCTCGAGCGGGTGCGCATCGAAGTAGTCGACAATCGCCTGGCGCTCCCACGGCTCGATCCAGTGGTCGCGCGGGGTCTTGCCGTTGTGCTCGTTGAGCTTGCCGTATCGCCGGCGCCACTCGTAGAACTTGGCGCGGGCGATGCCCAGCCACCCCACAAACTTCACGAGCGGCACCTCTGTCTTTTCGGACAGCCGATGCACGAAGTCGACGACCTGGTCGCGCTCGTCGTGGGGAACCCAGCGGTCCGTCAGGGCTCCCCAACAGATTTTTTTGTGCGGACGAGCTCCTCGGTCACCTCGGCGATCACCTCGTCCTTGCGGGCCAGACGGGCCCTTAGCCGCTCGTTCTCCGCGAGCAGCTCCTGCTCCCGGCTAGTCTCGACGCGCTTGCGAGATTCCCCGAACGCCGCGGCGCCGTGCTCGAACAGGTGGCGCTGCCAGCCGTAGAAGACGCTCGGCTGCAGCTCGGCGCCCTCGCAGACCTCCGACACCGGCACCTTCTCGAGGTGGTGTCGACGCAGCAGGTTGATTTTCTGGTCAGGGGTGTGGTGACGACGTGTCTTCTTGCTCATGGGCAATCCTTGCCCCGGCTCCTTCTACCAGGCCGGGGCGTGTCCCATTCCAGCTGAGCCAAAACACCAATACAGCTGCAGCAGGCAGGGCCGGCCGGGCCCTGTATGCCTGCACACGTTCCTGCTACGCCTCGAACATGCAGCTCCCGCTCGCCCAGCTCCTCTGAGCCTACATCCGCGCTTTCTCGGCCCGACCCGACGTATCGATCATCGACGCCGCGTTCGCTCCCCCGCTCACCGCCGAGGAGCGGGCCGGTCTCCCGCTGCCTCCGGAGCTCGACGTCTTCGCGGAGACCCTCGGGGGCGTCGAGTTCACGTGGATGTTCGAGCAGGACAAGTACAACCCCGACCAGAGCAAGGGAGAAAACGGCGGCCACCTGGCGATGTTGTCGCCGGTCACGATCCGCGTGAATGCGCCGACAAAATTCGTGGGGGAGATGCGCGAGCGCGTAGGCGGCCCTCCAGCGTGCCGAAGTGCTCGGGGGGGTCAAGGGTGCGCTCCCTTCGGTCGCCGGCCTACGGCCGCCCTTGACCCCTCCTGCGCGCTCCGGCAAGTGGCCCCTAAGGCCTCTCCTCGAATACAGGTGTTCCGTGCACTGAACACCTGTAACCATGATGCGTCACTCAACGGTAGCAGTCGGGGCTCGTCGCCCCGAATTCGGCCCTCTACGATCCTTTAGGTCCGTCGACGCGCCTCTCGTCGGCGAATTCACGCGGATTCTGGCCGGCGCTAACATGGCGATCCCGTCGATCCGGAATTTTGCATGGCACCCGCGGCCGAGCGGCGTGCCGCGGCAACTTCGCCGCGCGCGCTGTTCTCGACTCCATGACCCCGAGGGCATCGGCTGATGGATCCACCGTGCCAACGAGTCACCGAAGCAGGCCCGGACGGCCTTCGAGGACGCCTATCTCACCATGGGGGCCCGCTACGCCTTCGTGTGGTACTGGCAAGCCGGGACCGGGACTGGCCGGGGCTATTACGACCGCCTGCGCGGCGCGAGCGTCCCGTTGAACACGTCCACGGCCAAGATCGAGGCCCGCTTGGTCGATGTCGGACTGCTGCCGGAGGAGGTGGCGGGCCTCTACAAGTGGCTCGGCGCCAGCGTGGTGGTGCTGCTGCACCGCGACGGCAGCCGCACGACGCCGAATACCACGTCGTCCTCCGAGAAGCCCCCGGCCAACACCACCAAGAATTCGGCTGTAACGAACGCCACCACCGCGAAGGCGAGCGGCGAGAAGACAGCCAAGAAACCCGCCGCCGCGAACCCGGCGGCGGGTTTCTTGGCTGTCTTCTCGCCGCTCGCCCGCCGAGGTCACGGTGACGGTCGGGCCGTAGGACTCGGGCTCGTCCGTGACGCGGACGTCGAAGGTGCGGTCGGGGAACTGGTCAGCGAGTTCCCGCGCAGAACCGCACTGTCAGGCGAGCGGATGCGAACGGGTGTTACCGAACGCGGAATTCCAGTCCGCGTGGCTCACGGTCCGCAGGCTGGCCGGGCTCAAGGACGTACGGCTGCACGACCTTCGGCACTCGTTCGCCAGCGACGCGATCATGGACGGCACGCCGCTCGAGGTCGTCGGCAAGATGCTCGGCCACAAGAACTACCGCACGACCCAGCGCTACGCGCACATCGCCGACAAGGCGCTGCGCGAGGCGGTGAACCGGACGAGCAAGACGATCGCCCGCGCGGCGCGGGGCAAGGCGAAGGCGCCGCGACGGCGCGGCGCTTGACCGCTCGAGAGGCGCCGTGGGACTACTCCGGGAACAACCCCGGGATCCACGATGCGCGAAAACTCAACGTCTTCAACTTCATCCGCCCGTGGCCGCTGGACCGACGAGGTGCTCGAGCCCTTTCGCGGCATGGGCGAGCCTGGGGCAGATGCAGTCATTCACAAGATTTTCGCCGACAACGAGGTCGAGACCGTCAACCAGATACTAAAAAGCATCCAGTCGAACACGCAGATCGTCCCGGCGGAGATGCCCGATGCGGTCGAGGACTACCTGAACCAGACGGACGACTGGCCCGCGTGGGCCGACCCGGACAAGGTCCGCCTCGGCGAGCGGCTGTTCCAGCGCTACGGCATGCAGATGACCCTCGCCTACTTCACCTGGTCCTTGCCGTGCTGCTACGCGTGGGCGAAGGCGGCCAAGGTGTTGACCTGGACCGGCGGCATCGACAAGAACGTGCACCGCAGGATCATCGAGACGGCGCAGTTCGTCCTCGATGTCATGGCGGAGGGCGGCCTCGAGCCGAAGGGGTTCGGGGTGCGCACGGCGCAGAAGATCCGGCTGCTGCACGCGACCATCCGCTACCACGTCGGGCGCGACCCGAAGTGGCGGGCGTCCGAGTGGGGCACGCCGGCCAACCAGGAGGACCACGTTGCGACGCTGTTGACGCTGGCCCTGGTCCCGCGCGTGCTGACCAAGCTGGGGATGGACTTCTCCCGCGATGAGGAGGACGCGTACTTCCACTGCTGGAGGGTCATCGGTCACTACCTGGGGATCCATGAGGCCCTGCTGCCCCGCGACTTGGAGGACGCCGAGCAGCTCTGGGAGGCCATCCAGCAGCGTCAAGTGCGGCCTTCGGAGGACGGGGTCGCGCTGACAACGGCGCTGGTCGAGTACCTGAAGCTGCGCATCCCGGGCACGATGATGGACGGCATCGCGGTGGCGACGATCCGCGAGCTGTGCAGCCCGGCCGTGACGGAAGCGATCGGGCTCGAGCGGACGGACTGGACCCAGCACCTGATGAAGCCGCTGCGGTGGATGTTCTACCTGTCCGACGAGACACAGGACCGAGCAGGCTTCGTGGCGAAGATCTCCGCCTCGCTGTCGCGCAAGCTCCTGGAGGGGCTGCACACCTCCGAGACAGGTGGCGGGCGGGTCACGTTCCGCATTCCGCGCTCGCTGCAAGAGTCGTGGAACCTCGGCGGGAGCTGAGCGCCGACCGGCCGCGCACTCGCGCCGTCCAGTCGAGGCTGTCGCACAGACGCAGATGGCCGCCGCTACTTAACGCGGAACACGCCTGACTTGCCCGAGCGCTTCGCCTGCATCGCGAAGGTCGGCACGGACGGCGGCGACCTGCTCGGTGAGGCGCTGGTCCACGCGGTGAGCCCGGAGCTGAACGGCGCCGGCGGCTGCAACGAGGGCTTCCTCCGCGACGACGCGCTCCTCGTCGTCACGCTCGTCACGTGGACTGCCGAGACCGACTCGGACGGGACCCCGGCCGAGGAACCCCGCCCCGTAGTCCGGCTCATCCGCGAGAATCGAGTGTGCGTAGGGGACCAACTTCACAAGCTGACAGATCCGATCATACGGCTGGCACTTCTCTCCGTCCTGCACGCCGGCGATGCTGAACACGACCACGGATGCGTCGTCACCGTGCGAGCGCGGGCTTCGAGCTGGCGCGAGTCGAGCGACGTCGCTAGCACGAGTCGAGCGAGCACCGAGCACCGAGCGAGCACCGCGAGCACCACAAGTCGAGCGAGCGCGCGAGTCGAGCGAGCCGCGAGTTGAGCCCGGACTCGTCGTCACCGACATCGAGGTTGTGAGCACCGGCGGCGGGATGTCCTCGGGGACAGATTGGCTCAGCGGGGCGGACGCCTCCGACGGCGCCGAGCCGTCAGCGGTACCACGCCGATCGTACATGGCCCATGGCGCAGGTCGCCGTCCCTGGCTGGGGCGAACCGTGGTACGACGGCCCGCCGGCCTCCGGCCTCGAGGCTTGCTCGGGCAGGGCTCAGGGCTGGCTCAGGGCCGCGGATGCGCGGCGGCGCGATCTCCCGATTGTCTCGAAAATTCGTCTCGATTTTGTTGCGATCTTGGATGTTTTCGGGACACCCCTTCGAATTCGGGCCCGTAGGGGGGTCTAGCGCCGCTTGTGCATGATTTCACCAAAAGTCTCTCGCAACGCGGTGCTACAGCCACTTGTAGGCGGCCCTACGTGGCCGGCGTGCGGAACCGTTCCAGATGCGGCCTACGCGCAGCCACCTGGGCGGGCCTTCAGCGGGCTCGCAAATACCATGCGGTCGCCGGTGCCGGCGATTGCGTCGCAGCGCGCGCGCGGAGTCGTCGGAGAACTACGCGGGCGGCGTGGTAGTCTCCGCGCACAACGAGCCTGCCTGGCAGCGGGACGACGCGTCGTCGTTCGAGCGGCACCCGACGGTGCCGCGCGCGAATACTCCGAGCAGGCCCGATAGCGATGGACCAGTCCGATTCGGTGTACGTACACCCTGCGTATCAACGTCTGAGACGCGCGCTCTCCCACTCGGCGCGGCACGACTTCTACCTCCTCGAAACGTCACCCCCCGCCGCCGCGCGCGCGGCGATCGAGACGCTGCGCGACGATCTCACGCTGCTCCGCGGGAAACCGGTTTCTCTCGATTGCGTCGAGTGGCCGCCGCACGACGGGACGAGCGCCGAGGAGGCGGTCGAGCGGCTGATGCGAAAGCGCGCGGCGGACGAGGGCACCGAGCTGCTGGTGCTCGACACGTCGCAGGCGCGCGCGGAGGACCGCGAGGCGCTCGCGGCGCTGTTCTCGCGGCTCGAAAGGGTGCACGACGAGCTGCTGCGCGACGTGCGAGGCGAGCTCGTGCTGCTCGCCGCGGCGGGCACGGACCGGCTGTTCGCCCAGATGGCGCCGGAACTCTGGTCCGTCTGCCGTGGCGTGTTCGCGATCACCCTCGAGACGCCCACCGAGGGAAACGACGACGCGGCCATCGAAGCGTACGGGACGCTCCTGCCCGAAGAGCAGTGCGTGGTGGACGAGGTGCTCGAGGCCACGCGCGAGCTCGCGCGCGATCGACGCCACGGATCCCAATGGCAACTGGTCGAGCTGCGAAGGCGCGCGCTGACCGACGTGCTCAGTGCGGTCCAGGAACGGGCCGGATCCGCAGCCGGGGCCGCGGTGTGCGTCGCGGCGCTGGAGGCCGTCGAGCTGATGGTGGCGATCGAGCCGAGGCTTTGCCAGGGCATGGGCCTCTGCGCGGCCTGGCGGCTCACGCTTGGGCAGATCGCCCTGGCGCAGGGCGACCGGCGGGGAGCGGAATCGCAGGTGGTCAAGGCCGTTCGCGAGCTGCGCGTCGACGCGATAGCGAAGCCTGCGAGCTGGCAGGTCTCGGTCGAACTGAGTCGCGCCCTCGTCGCCTTCGGGGACTGTTACGTGTTGCGCGGAGACTTCGACGAGGCGCTCGCATTGTACGAAGAGTCGATCGCGCTGTGTCGAGTCGTCGTACAGGCGGACGACTCGTCCCGACGCGAGTGGAGCCGAGACCTCGCCGCGACGATCGATCGAGTGGGCGATTTGCGGCGCAAACGCGACGATCTCGAGGGGGCACGGGCGGCCTACGAAGAGGCGCTCGCGCTGTACCGAGCCCTGTACGCGACCGATCCTCGCGGATGGAGCCGCGACGTCGCCATCTCGCTCGACAAGCTGGGCGCGCTGCAGTTCGAACGCGACGACCTCGACGGAGCAGGCACTCTCTACGAAGAGTCGGTTGCGCTGGGTCGAGCCCTGCTCGCCCACGACCCCGCCCGTCTCGCGTCGCGCCGGGGGCTCGCCTTCTCGCTCGAGAACCTCGGCGATGTTCGACGCGAACAAGACGACGGGGAGGGCGCCCTGGCGCTCTACGAAGAGGCGCTCGGGCTGCGCCAGATGGTGCTAGCGAGCGATCCCGACCTCGCCGCGAAGATCGATCGAGTGGGCGATTTGCGGCGCAAACGCGACGATCTCGAGGGGGCACGGGCGGCCTACGAAGAGGCGCTCGTGCTGTACCGAGCCCTGTACGCGACCGATCCTCGCGGATGGAGCCGCGACGTTGCCATCTCGCTCGACAAGCTGGGTGCGCTGCAGTTCGAACGCGACGACCTCGACGGAGCAGGCACTCTCTACGAAGAGTCGGTCGCGCTGGGTCGAGCTCTGCTCGCCCACGACCCCGCCCGTCTCACGTCGCGCCGGGGGCTCGCCTTCTCGCTCGAGAACCTCGGCGATGTTCGACGCGAACAAGACGACGGGGAGGGCGCCCTGGCGCTCTACGAAGAGGCGCTCGGGCTGCGCCAGATGGTGCTCGCAAGCGATCCCACCTGTCTCGCGTGGCGCCGCTCCCTCGTCGTCACGCTCGAGTGCGTAGGCGACGTACGGCTCGAACGAGGAGACCTCGACGGGGCGCTCTCCGCGTACGAAGGGGCCCTCGCGGCGCGCCGCGTCGTGTTGGCGCGCGATCCCGCGGACTACCGGTGGCGGCACACCCTCGCCCTCGCGCTCAACCGAACGGCCGAAGTGCAATTCGAACGCGGCGAGCTCGAGGCGGCGCGCTCGTTGTACGAAGAGTCGCGGTCCATCCTCGACGAGTTGGTGCGGTCGTTCCCGCAGAAGCTCAGGGCGCAAGGGAACCTTGCCGTCACCCTCACCGAGCTCGCGCGGCTCCGCCGGGCGCAGGGCGACCGCACGCTGGCCCTCGACGCGGCGAACCGGGCGCGATCGATCCTCGGGGCCCTGCTCGCCAGTCCTCCCTCGCCTCTGCCGGAGTGGGAGGACTGCGCGCGACAGGTGAACGCACTCATCACCGAGCTCACTGCCTAGCCGATCGAGTCGTGCGACGCGCGGCCGCGTGCGCCGCGACCCCGCGCGTCACGCGGTCAGCACGGCGAGGGCCTCTCGATCGGCGACACGCTGACGGACGCGCGCTTCGTAGCGGGACGTCGCGCTCGACGTCGTCGCTGCGGCGAGCGGTGTTGCGCTCGTCTATCACCAGCACGAAGCGGTGCAGGCCCTCGCGGCGGGCGTGGACGCACCGTATTGACGCGGCGTATCCCGAGGGAGGTGACGCTCCATTCACGAACCGCGACACCGCGTCCGTCGACGGAGACGGAGCGGTGGCCAGGTCACGCGCTTGCGGGGCCGGCGCCACGAATACGTCAGTGGTCAGCGTGCCGGTCGACGCGGCGAGCGCGCCCGCGGCCCCGGAGCGCGAGGTCGAGGCGTTGCTGGTCGATGGTCATCGCAATGCGGCGAGCGGCTGGCAGCGCTGCCTGCGACGAGGGGCTGAAACCTTACAGTACCCCCAGGGCGTTCTCGGCCCGCGACGGCTATCGCCTGCGCCGTCGCATCTCGGTGAGGAGCCAGACGCTGAAGCTCGGGTACTCGGCGTACGGATCCTCGTCTTCGTCGATGTTGTAGTACTTGATGGGTCGCGCGCTCTCTTGCTCCCTCGGATCCAGAAACACGAAGTGATCGTCGTACCACCAGGCGATCACGATGCCGGGACGATAGCCATCGAGATGGAGGCCGGCGCCCGACAGGTGGAACATGCCATTGCGGCTGATCCAGCCGTGCTGCATCGACCTCTCCAGGTAACGGCGGTAGTCGAGTGGCAAGCTCGTGCGCTCGGGCGCGAACTTTTCGCGAACGGCCACCTCGATCGCTTCGATGCTCGTCGGCGCCGACGACGGTTCGTCCGCGACCAACTCGTCCTGCACCTCCTCCCAGACCGCATCGAAGGTAGCAGCGATGGATTCGGGGCTCCCATCCGTGCCGAGATCGATCGGCCATTGCTCCGGTCGCTTCCCCGCACTGTGAATCGCGCCGAGCAGCTCGGCGGCTCGACCTCCGATCTCGAAGTCTTCGCTGAGCAGGTGACTGCACACGGCATCCTCGAGCGCGGGGTGGGGGGCGCGCTCGGCCTCGTCCAGCGCCGCGAGCACCGTGGCCCGGTCTGGCGATCGCAGGCGGCGATCGAGGTCGCTACCGCACTTGAACGTCTTGAACGACACGTCGTCATCGTCGCCGATACGGTCCGCGTCCGCTAGAACGAGCGTGCAAGGTGCTCCTCGGTGACCGCGAGCCCGGCCGGGGCGTCACGCTGACTGGCGCGCTCATCCCGGCCCTCGATGCGCGGCCGCGCATGACGTGCAGGGTCGCGCCGAGCGGCCGGCGCGGCGCTCCATCAGCGCCCCGCGCTCGTCCAAGTTCTCGTCGTCGTCCTCTGCGGCGCTTGGTAGTAGCTCCTCGAGGCAGAGCCCGTCACGACGCTGGCTTGCCGCAGACTCCCGCCACGTCTTCCGCGCATTTCGCCGACTCGCGCCCGGTGCGAGGACGTCCGAGGCGGCAACCTCGGCGCGGCGAGGACGTGCCGGACTTCGGCCACCCGCTGTCACGCCATCTTCTTGCCAGTCTTCCCGGCGGCGGGCTTCTTGGCTGTCTTCTCGCCGGTCGCCTTCGCGGCGGCCGCGGGTTTCTTGGCTGTCTTCTCGCCGGTCGCCTTCGCGGCGGCGGGTTTCTTGGCTGTCTTCTCGCCGGTCGCCTTCGCAGCGGCGTTCGTTACAGCCGAATTCTTGGTGGTGTTGGCCGGGGGCTTCTCGGAGGACGACGTGGTATTCGGCGTCGTTCGGCTGCCGTCGCGGTGCAGCAGCAGCACCACGCTGGCGCCGAGCCACTTGTAGAGGCCCGCCGCCTCCTCCGGCAGCAGTCCGACGTCGACCAGGCGGGCCTCGATCTTGGCCGTGGACGTGTTCAACGGGACGCTCGCGCCGCGCAGGCGGTCGTAATAGCCCCGGCCAGTCCCGGTCCCGGCTTGCCAGTACCAGACGAAGGCGTAACGGGCCCCCATGGTGAGATAGGCCTTGAGCGAGTCCATGGGCTTCAGCGTGCAGTCGTTGGCGTTCTCGAAGGCCGTCCGGGCCTCCTTCGGTGACTCGTTGGCACGGTGGATCCACCAGCCGATGCCTTCGGGGGTCATGGAGTCGAGAACAGCGCGCGCGGCGAAGTTGCCGCGCACGCCGCTCGGCCGCAGGTGCCATGCGAAATTCCGGATCGACGGGATCGCCAGGCGGCCGCCGTTTTCTCCCTTGCTCTGGTCGGGGTTGTGCTTGTCCTGCTCGAACATCCACGTGAACTCGACGCCCCCGAGGGTCTCCGCGAAGACGTCGAGCTCCGGAGGCAGCGGGAGACCGGCCCGCTCCTCGGCGGTGAGCGGGGGAGCGAACGCGGCGTCGATGATCGATACGTCGGGTCGGGCCGAGAAAGCGCGGATGTAGGCTCGGAGGAGCTGTGCGAGGGGGAGCTGCATGTTCGAGGCGTAGCAGGAACGTGGGCAGGCATACAGGGCCCGGGCCGGCCCTGCCTGTTGCAGCTGTACTTCCTCGGCTGAGCTGCAACGGACTTGAGGCTCGCGGGGGTTGGGCGAGGCCGCGGTCGTCAGCTCGCGCTCGGGGCCGTGGTCTCCATGCCGCAGGCGAGAGCCATGTACAGGTACCCCCGATGTCGTGGATGGCAACGTGTATTCGCAGGTGTCCACCTGCGAGGCGCACGCCTCCCCGAGTTTGTCCACAATCGAGCTGCAGTCGCGGGCAGGCACGTGCGCTTGACAGGGCCTGGTGCCGCAGACACAGCGGGCTCATGATTCTCGTCGTTTGGGCCTTGGGGAGGTGTCAACCATCTTCGCCGCGGCTTCAGTGCGACCTGCGTGCGGGGGGACGCAGGATCAAGTCGAGGACGGGCAACGCGCCGCCGAACTGTTGCAGGCGACCTCCCTCGGACAACCTGCCGAGATCGATCGCCGCGAAGCCGAGGCGCTCGATCAACGTGGCGACCTCGGCGTTGGCACCGGTGTCGTTGCCGGACAGGAACACCACGCGCCTTCCGCCGTCACTCGCGGGATCGGCGGCGAGCACCGCGGCCGGAATGGTGTTGAAGGCCTTCACCACCCGGGCCCCCGGCACCGCTTCGGCGACGATCTCCGTCGACGGGCGACCTCCGAGATCGGTGGGCGTGAAGGCAGGGAAGTCGATCGCGTTGGTGGCATCGACGACGATCCGGCCGTCCCACGCGGGCGCCTCGCGCACGGAGTCGCTCACCGACGTGAACGGTACGGCGAGGAAGACGACGTCCGAACGGAGCGCATCGGCGACGGAGGTGGCCGTGACGTTCGCGCCGAGCTCGCGGACGACGTCGGCGAGCGAGTCGGGACCGCGACGATTGGCGAGGAGGACGTCGATCTTCTTGCGAGCGAACTGGATTGCGAGCGCGTGGCCGATCGCGCCCGAACCGATGATGGCGATGGTCATGATGGTGGTCTCTTTGTGGCTGTTGGATGGCTGGCTCGCACAGCGAGCCGCAGGGGCTTTCGCGTCACACGCCGGCGCCGGGGCGTCCCTCCAGGAGCTGGAGCTCCCAGGCGAGGTTGGTGGCGGTGGCGCCACCATGCTCGAGGATGACTTCGGAGAGCTTGCCGGCCGTCGGTCGGGCCCAGTCGCGCTGGAGCTCCGCGCCGAACACGTTCGCGGTGAGCGGCACAGCGCCGGCCTGGATCATCCGCGCAATCCCCATCTCGTGGGCCTCGACGCTGGTCCCCCCGGACGCGTCCGTCACGAAGTAGACGTCGTAACCATCGCCGAGCGCGTGGAGGACGGGGAACGCGAGGCAGATCTCGGTCCACAGGGCGGCGATGACGAGCTTCCTGCGACCGGTGCGCTCGACCCACTGGACGCACTGTTCGTCCTCCCACGTGTTGATCTGCGTGCGATCGATCGGCGTCTGCTCGGGGAACACGTCCTGTAGCGGCTTGATCAGGCGGCCGCCTCGATCGGCGACGACGGTGGTGAGCAGCGTCGGCACGCCGAAAGCCTTGGCCGTCTTGGCGAGAGAGACGACGTTGTTGATCATCAGGGCGGCGTCGATGTTCTTCACGCCGCTCACCTGGAACGGCTGGTGGTCGATGAGCAGGAGAACGCAATTGTCCGGCGTCAGCAGGGACGGGAGGCCGATCTTCACAGGCTGGGAGGTTTTCATGTGAGTTCCTTCGAGGCCGTCGAGGGTGGCGGGACGCGGCCCGGGGCTCTTGTAAAATCTTGCGCATTTTGTCAGCGCGCGCGTGCGGCGAACGCGGCGGGGGTCACCCCGAACGCCTTGCGGAAGACGGTCGTGAAGTGCGCCTGGTCGTAGAAACCCGTCGCCAGGGCGATGTCCCCCAGCTTCGGGTCCCGGCCGCGGAGCAGGCGAGCGGCCCGCTCCAGCCGGAGCTGCAGGACGAACTGATGCGGGGCGAGGCCGGTCGTCGCCTTGAACAGGCGCGCGAAGTGGAACGGGGAATATCCCGCGACCTTCGCCATCGCTTTTAGGGTCAGATCACAGGCGAGCCGCTCGTGCGCGAGCTCCACCGCACCGCGCAGTTGCGCCGGGCCGAGCTTGCCCCGCGGCGCGAGCTGCTTGCGCCTGGCCTGCCCATGGACGCCGAGGAGGTGGAGCACGAACACGTGGCAGAGCATCTCCGCATGCAGCGGCTCGCTCGGCGACGACAGCTCGGCGACGAGCGAACGCACAGACGCTTCCGCAGATCGATCGGCGACGCAGTGCCGCTTGATGAACGTCGAAGCCGGTGACGGCGCCCGTTCGGACAGCAGGGCCTCGACCATGGTCGGGGGAATCGAGGCGGTAGCGAACGTCATCTCGTCGCGCCAAAACGGCGCGTTCGCGTCTCCCTCGGACTGAATGCACAGCGCTCCTGTGGCGAAAATCGCTTCGCGGCGGCGGTCATCCTCTTGCCAGCCGAACCGCACGGGCCCACCGAGGTTCACCATGAGCTGATGTCCGACGACCACGTGCTCCTGGTGCTCGTACGGCGGGATTCGATGGAGCTCGAACACGAGCGGCGAGCGCCAGGGAATCCGGGCGCTCGCGTGAAGGACCGCCGAGGCGGCAGCCGTGGCGTACTCACGCCTGGTCTTGCGATCGACGAGCCGGATGGCGCTCTCCGCACCGTCGTCCGCGCTGGCTCGTTCGTCGGACATGGACGGAAGTGACCCTATCACGACCATCTCGACGCACTGACGCCCCGTCGCCGAGCCCCCACGAACACGCGGTGAGGTTGGTTATTCTGTCTCGGCGGCCGAGTGGCCTCCGGCCTCGGGACTTTGTCCGGAGGTAGGGGGAGGGTGGCATAGAAGCCGGGATGCGCGGCGGCGCGATCTCCGGGTTGTCTCGAAAATTCGTCCCGATTTTGTCGCGATTCGGGCAGTTTTCGATACGACCCGACGAATTCGGGCCCGCAGGGGGGTCTAGCTAGGGTTGTACATCACATCACCAAGATCCAGTAGTAAACCCGTCGCCGAACGCCGTTCTTCAGAGAGTACAGCACCCTGTTGTTCACTGTGGAACGGGCGCATTCGACGCGTACACCGCGGCTGCGGCCCCAAGCCGGCCGAACCGCCGACGACGTCCCGGCCCTCGCGCTTGTCGACGCCTCGTCGCACGTCTGCCCCGGCGACATGGTCTCCGGCGTCCAGAGGACCAGGCCGACCCGCGTCGGCTTGCGCGGCTCGGCTCGGGACCCCACCGCCGTCGACACGTGCGCCAGCCCGAAGTCGACGACCTACACGTGCATCGATCCGTCCGGTCGCGGCTCGAGCAGGATGTTCTTGGGCTTCAGGTCGCGGTGAACGATCCCCGCCGTGTGCGCCGCCGCTAGCCCATCGGTAACGTGGGGGCCGATCTGACAGACCTGCACCCACGGCAGCGGTCCGGCCTCCATTTTTTGCCAGAGGTTCACGCCGCGGACGAGGTGGACCGCAAGGTACGTTCCGCCGCCGGGCAGGCGGCCCGTGATGCCGGTCTCACCCGTCCCGTGCTTCCAAGGAACCCGGCGACCCTCCTCGGACCCCGTCGGCTGGCGAAATTCCGTCTAGAAACGCTTAAACGCCTGTGATAGCCGCGCGCCGCGATGTACATCCGCGAACTCAAGATCGAGAACATCCGGTCGATCCGTGAGTTCGAGCTGAAGCTGAAGAGTGAGGAGTGCGCCGGCTGGCATGTATTGCTGGGCGACAACGGAGCTGGCAAGTCAACGTTTGCGCGCGCCGTGGCCCTCGCGCTGGTCGGCCTGGAAGAGGCCGCGAAATTGCCGATCGATTGGCGCGAGTGGTTGCGCACCGAATCCGAGACCGGCAGCGTCAACGTCGATCTGCAACGTGACAGAGTGTTCGACGAGGTGGGCAAGGGGGGACGGACGATGGGCCCCAAATGGTTGCCCGCTGTTGGATTCAATCTGCAGTCATGGGGAGATGAGAGATCCGCTCGCCGCGTCGTCATCGAAGCCAAACACTACCAAATCGCTGGGCGCGATTTTGATCCGACGCGCTATGCCTGGAGCGACAAGCCTGGATGGTTCTCCGCGTCGTACGGGCCGTTTCGCCGGTTCTCGGGCGGCGACATGGCCTACGACAAGCTGTTCCACATCTACCGCCGGCTCGCGCGGCACCTATCGGTCTTCGGCGAGGACGTTGCGCTGACGGAGGCGCTCGAGTGGTTGAAGCAGCTCGACGTCGAGCGACTCCGCCACCCGAAAACGCACTCGCTCCTTGAGGACGTCAAGGCGTTCATCAATCAGTCGGGGTTTTTACCGCACCAGACCAAGCTGGTCGACGTCAACGAGGAAGGGGTGTTATTCGTCGATGGCAACGGCTGCCAGGTGCCAGTGACCCAGCTCAGCGACGGCTATCGCTCGGTGCTCAGTATGACCTTCGAGCTACTGCGCCAGTTGGTCCACTGTTACGGCGCGGGTGCGGTGTTCGAGCACGTGCGGCAGGGTCATTCGATCATCGCGCTACCGGGGGTCGTCATCATCGACGAGGTCGACGCTCACCTGCATCCGCCGTGGCAGCGGCGGATCGGCCTGTGGTTCACGCGGGTGTTCCCAAAACTGCAATTCCTGGTGACCACGCACAGCCCGTTGGTCTGCCAGGCCGCCGAGAAGGGCAGCGTATGGCGGCTGCCGACCCCGGGAACCGACGAGATCGGTCGGCGAGTGGAGGGCGTCGAGCTACAGCGGCTCGTACGCGGCAACCTGCTCGAAGCCATGGGCACCGAGCTATTCGGCGAGGACGTCGGGCGCTCGGAGGCTGGGCGCAAGGACGTCGAGGAGTTAGCGAAGCTCAACCGATTGGCGACCCAAGGCAAGCTGACGGCTGAACAGAAGCGGAGGCGGGCGCAACTGCAGGCGCAGATACCCACACGCGCCAACTCGGCAGTCGCTAGCGGGGAAGAATCGTGATCCGCCTACCCGACCATGAACTCGACGAATCCACCGCCAAGGCGCTGGACAAGTACCAGGCGGAGGTCGATCGCTCACGTTCGTACAAGAAGCGCGTCGAGCTGGCGAAGGAGCGGTGGGAACAAGTTCATCGTAGCGTGAAGTTCAACCCCGTCAAGTCGACGCTCGCACGGATGTGCTGTGGGGCTCGTCGCTGCGCCTATTGCGAGGACTCTTACGCGGACGAAGTGGAGCACTTCCGACCGAAGGACCTCTACCCCGAGCACGTGTTCCGCTGGCAGAACTACGCCTACACCTGTGGCCCGTGTAACGGACCGAAGGGCAACCAGTTCGCCGTGTTCACGAGTTCCCGTGGCAAGCCGACGCTCGTGGCCCGCGGTCAGAACGACCCGGTGAAGCCGCCGGCGAAGGGACCGATCGCCCTCATCGACCCACGGTCCGAAGACCCACTCGAGTACCTCTGGCTCGACCTCGAAGAGTTCGTCTTCACCGAGAACGCCGACGAAGGTACAAGAGCCTGGCACCGGGCGCGCTACACGATCGATACGCTGGGTCTCAACAAGCGAGACGAGCTCGTCACGGCGAGAGCGAGCGCTTATGGCAGCTTCCGGGCGCGCCTCAAGGAATACCGGGAGAGCAAGACCGCGAGGGTCGCAGCTCATCAGCTCCACGCGCTGCGCGACGACATCCGTTCGCTGCATCACCAGACCGTGTTCGCGGAGATGCAGCGCCAGCGCGTGACCTCGAGCGAGCTGAAGGATCTGTTCAAGGGCATCCTTGAAGCCACGACCTGGAAGCCGCAGCTCTGGAACCCCGCAGGTCTCACGACCTAGATGACAACGGTGCGGGCCTGCAGATCGAGGTGAGCGCTGCATCGTGTGGTTCGTCAGCGAACTGCATCATGTTCGCAGGGGTAGCGAGCTCGGCCTTGGCGAAACCCAGTACATCGGCGACCAGCCAGGCGAGATGCCCGATCAGCCGGGTTGGCGGTTCGCCGCCAAGGACCAGCGCGACGACTGGCGAGTGACGATGACGGGCCCGTACTGTCCAGAGTCGTGACGACCACAGCGGCTTGCACACCGACCACGTCAGCAATGTCCGCGAAGACGGCACCCCGCCGTCGAACCCCGCCGAGACGATCGGCACATCACCAGCAAGAACAAGGCGACGTCGAAGTCTGCCTCTCCAATCCTAAGTGGGGTCAGAATTGGCCTTCGTCGAGGGCGTCATTGATCTTCCAGCATGGCACGAAGGCCAGCCGGCCGGCGGCTTCAGGGCTCGGCCGGGAGCATGGTGCAGCATCGTACCCAACGGATTATGCGCGGCGTTGCGATCTGCCAGATATCTCGAAAAATCGTACCGATTCGTAGCGATTCTAGCGGTTCCAAGACAGAGCCTCGTAAACGGGACCGTAGAGGGGCCTAGCCTTGCCTCTACACCACATCACCAACGTGCGCGAGGACGGCACGCTGCCGACCACGCCGATCGACAACTGGAAGATCTTCAACACCTTCCGGACGAACGCCAGATCGAAGGCGGCGGGCTGTGCCTGCCGGAGCCGCCGGGCTGACGGAGAGTCTCTCTGGACATGTCTTCATGGACATGTCCCGAGGGCGCTGCATGGAGCGCTGAGCCGCGGGCGAGTGGCCCCTCGCACGGCGGCTCACCCGCGGATGAACGCGAGCAGGTCGCGGTTCACGCGATCGACGTGCGTCACGAACAGCCCGTGCGGCGCCCCTTCATAGACCTCGAGGCGCGCGCCGGCGATACCGGCCGCCGTGCGACGGCCGAGCGCGAGCGGCGTGGACACGTCGCGGTCGCCGTGGAGGATCAGCGTCGGGCGATCGATCGCCGCGAGGTCGGGGCGCTGGTCGGAGAACACCACCGCCCGCTGCGTGGCGATCGCCACGTCGACGGGCGTGCTCAGCAGCTCGGACACCAGCCACGAGCGCATCGCCGCCGACGTCTCGGGGACGAAGAACGGCGCCTCGTTCTCGGCGGCCCAGCGCGGGAAGTCGCGCGCCCAGCCCGCAAACACCGCCTCGAACACGGCGTCGGGGATCCCCTCGAGGTTGTCGGGGAGCTGGCGCAGCACAGGCGTCAGCGGCCCGAGAAGGGCGATTCGCGCGATGCGCGACGAGCCGTGGCGGGCGACGTAGCGCAGGATCTCCGCGCAGCCGAGCGAGTGACCGACCAACGTCACTCCGCGCAGGTCGAGGTGCGCGAGCACGGCCGCGAGGTCGTCGGCCAGCGTGTCGAGCTCGTAGCCCGCGGTCGCCGGGCTCGAGCGCCCGTGGCCGCGGCGATCGAAGGTGACGCAGCGCAGGCCGGCCGCGCGCAGGGCATGCACCTGGTACTGCCACATCGAGCTCGACAGCCCCCAGCTGTGCACGAACACGATCGCCGGGCCGTCGCCGCCGCTGTCACGATAGAACAGGGTCTCGCCGTCGGGCAGCGTCACGGTGTGGCCGCGCGGCCGGGGCGGCAGCGCGTCGAGGAAGCCGGTGACGCTGGCGAACCGGCCGTCGGGCGCGACCGTCGCGAAGTCGGTGCCGCCGGCGACCGCCGCCCCGCCCGCGGGCGCGAGCGACCACGCGAAGCGCAGGTTGTCGCCGTGGCGGTCGGCGGCGCCGCGCGGCGCGAACGCGAAGCCGGGGAACTTCGCCTGGATCGCGCCGATCATCGCGTCGATGCCGGCGTGCCCCTCGCTCGCGGCGAGCGGATCGACGTAGCGCGCGTCGGCGGTGAAGGTCGCGGCGATCAGCGCGGCGCGGCGGGCGTCGTCGCGCTCGTTCCAGGCGGCGAGGTAGCGGTCGACGAGGTGCTGGGGCTCGGTGGTCGTGGTCATGCACCGAATTTGGGCTCGCGCCGCCATGGGGTCGATTACCTGCGGGGTAACGATCAGATTACCCGCGAGGTAATGGAGCGCCGGCGCGGGACGGTTACACTCGCCAAAGCCATGCAGAGTCCAACCCGGCCGATCGGCACTCTCCTGCGGCAGTGGCGCGAGCAACGGCACATGAGCCAGCTGGCGCTCGCCGCCACGGCCAACATCTCGACCAAGCACGTCAGCTTCCTCGAGTCCGGCCGCGCCACACCGAGCCGCGACATGGTGCTCAAGCTCGCCGACGTCCTGTCGATCCCGCTGCGCGCCCGCAACGCGCTGCTGCTCGCCGCCGGGCACGCGCCGATGTACTCGCAGCACCCGCTCGACGCGCCCGAGCTGGCGAGCGCGCGCCGGGCGATCGATCTGCTGCTCGCGGGTCACGAGCCGTACCCGGCGATAGCGATCGATCGCCACTGGAACCTCGTCGCGGCCAACCGAGCGTTCGCGCCCCTCGTCAGCGACCTCCCGGCGCGCCTGCGCGAGCCGCCGATGAACGTGCTGCGCGCGAGCCTGGCGCCCGACGGGCTGTGGCCGCGGATCGTCAACGCCGCGGAGTGGCGCGCGCACGTCCTGCAGCGCCTGCAGCAGCAGATCGACGCGAGCGCCGATCCGGTGCTCGTCGCGCTGCGCACCGAGCTCGGCGGCGATCAGGCGGTCACCGGCCACGGGACCGACCTCGTAGCGACGCTGCGTCTGCGCGTCGGCGAGGCCGTGCTGTCGTTCCTCAGCACGACGACCATCTTCGGCAGTCCCGTCGACGTCACGCTGTCGGAGCTCGCTATCGAGTCGTTCTTCCCCGCCGACCCCGCGACCGCGGAGGCGCTGCGTCACGGACGATAGGGCATGACGGCGCGGCCGTCTGCTAGGATAGAAGGGCGATGCCGCGCCGAACCGACTTTCCCTGCTGCCCGAACGGCTCGCACGCTTCGTGCTGGTACGCGCATTTCGTCTACAAGCCGCAGTTCGCCTGTTTCGGCTGCCGCAAGGCGTTCAAGCGGAGGTTGCAGGCCGACGTCGATCCGGACGGCGAGTGGCGAGCGCCGCGCTGCCCCGAATGCGGCGGCGAAGTGGTGTCCATGGGCGTCGGGTTCCGCCCGCCGCGGCGCCAGCAGGTCGGGCAATGGCGCCGCCTCGCCGCGCTGGCGGCCGAAGGCGTGACGTTCCTGTGCTGCGGCGGCGCCAAGCAGCCGCGCAGCGCCCTCGACTTCCAGCAATTCATGGCCCAGCGGTGGCGCCGCGGCAAGGTCCGCTGATCGATCTTTATATCCCCACCAACTGACTCATGGCGGCCAAGAGCAGTGCCGCGGTGAGGAGCGTCTCGCCGCCAACGTCTTCCGCGCCGCGAGTCCGGCCGCTCCGTCACCGCGCGGTTCCTACAGAGTATTGGCCGACGACGGCGTCCTTGTCGTAACCGGCGGAGAAAGACAGGCCGCTGACCTCCCACTCGTCGCGGAGGACATTGGCGGTGTGGGGCATCGCAAAGCTGCGCAACGGCGCCGGCGCGGACGCCAGCACTGCCGCCCGATCGCCCCACACGAACGGCGATGGCAGGTCGGCGAACGTCCGATGCCCGTTGAAACCGTTCCCGTACATGGATACCGATATGATCTGCCGATGCTCCTGGGAGTCCTTGGGGTCTCCGCCGAGCAGCAGGCTAAAGCCCGCCGCCTTGGCGACGATCACGCTGCGGGTGTTCAGCCCCTGCAACTGGCCGGCGCCCGCCAGCGCTGCCGTCACACCTGGGTGGCCGAAGGAGATGCCCCAGTGGACCGGCAAGGACAGGTCGCCGCCGAGCAGCTCGTGGGCCGCGAGGCGCGCTCGGGGCCGACGCCCCAGCGCGACGCCGGCGGCCTCGGGCGCGTGGGTGGGCCCGGCGGCGTGGCTACGGTGAGGCTGTCGAGTCGTTCGCGGGAAGCTGACCCGGAGACCGCAGAGACTGCCGGGTTCGCCGCGAGCGAGGTCCGAAACCCGGTGTGTGGAGGTTGACCCGTCACGAGTTCGTCGCGCTCACGGCAGCGCGCGCTCGACCTCGACGCCGAGCTTCCAGATCTTCCGGATCGCGCGCGTCGCCAGGATGTCCGTGGTCGGGTCGCCATCGACCAGCACCAGGTCGGCGCGCAGCCCGGGCGCGATCCGGCCGCGGTCGCCGAAGCCGAACGCGTCGGCCGGCGCCGAAGTCGCCGCGACCAGCGCCTCGGTCGGGGTCAGGCCCGCGTCGACGAGCAGCTCGAGATCGCGGTGGATGCTGACGCCGTGGGTCGCGAGGTCGGTCCCGGCGAGGATCGGCACGCCGGCGTCGTGCAGCGCGAGCACGTTGTCCTCGGCGATCTGCAGGTTCTCGAGCGTCAGCACGCTCGGCGGCGCGGGAGACAGCAGGTACTCCTTCTCGAGCTCGGTCAGGTACGGGCCGAGGTCGGGGTCGGCGATGATCGCGGCGCCGCCGTCGGTGGTGATGAACGCCTCCTCGGCGCCGAGCGTGCCGACGACGAAGATGCCCTTCGCCACCGCCAGCTCGACGAACTGCGCGGTGGCGAGCTCGTCGACGAATACGTGGACGAGGCCGTCGACGCCGTTGTCGACCGCCGAGAACGCCGGTGCCTGCTTGGTGATGTGCGCCATGCTCAGCATCCCCCGCTTTTTCGCCTCCTTCGTCAACGCCGCGATGGTGGCGTCGCTGAGCACGGGGATCGGGGGGCCGGTCAGGGTGCCGTCCTCGATCATGATCTTGAGGTGGTTGGCGCCTTCCTTGATCCGATCCTTGACGAACTTCTTGGCCCCCTGCGGGCTGTCGACCGTCGGCGATTCGATGACGTCCGGGGTCCAGTTGTAGGGATACCCTTCGGTGATGGTCGCCGGGTGAATCGCGCTGAACACGTCGGCGCGGTCCGGCGCCCCGGTGCTCTTTTGCTCGGCCGTCATCGCCTGGATGAAGGCGAGGTCGGACCACATGTCGAACTCGGTCGTCACGCCGAACTGCGCCGCGCGCTCGAGGTCGCCGCGTTGCCACGCGTGGGCGTGGCTGTCGAGCATGCCCGGCATCAGCGTCGCGCCGGCGCCGTCGATCGTCGGCGTGCCCTGCGGGATCTTCACCTTCGGCCCGACCGCCGCGATCTCGTCGTCGACGACGAGCACGGTGGCCTTGGCGATCACCTTGTCGCCGTCGAACACCCGCACGTTGGTGATCGCGAACGATTGCGAGCAGGTCGGATGCGCGGCCTCGGCGGAGCTGGCGGTCGTACCGAGGGCAAAGGCGAGGGCGAGCGAAAACATCAAGGTGCAATGTCTAGTCATAGGATTCGCTTCCGGATCGCGGCCGCGCGAGCTCCACGCGACCATTCAGGTCGATTGAGCGGTCGTTGGTCGTGGTATTCGCCGACCGTCTCGCCGGTGGTAGCGTTCGCAGGTCGCGATCGGGAACCGGAGCCCCGCGCGTGCTATCTCACTGGTGAACGCGAGCCGCTCGGGAGAGCCCACGGACGGCCGGTCACGCGATCCTGGCGGTAGACGGCCTGTACTTCATCCCGGAGTCCCCCCCGAGCGCCGCGGCGCTGAAACGGTCGTTCCCTGGCTCAGCAACGCGCTGCTCGACGACGACGCCCGCGCGATCACCCGTGCCGCCGAGGCAGGGCCTTCGGCAGGTGACCGGCCCTGGGTCCTACTGGGACAGCAAGAGCCGCAAGGCCCGCTAGAAGCCCTCACCCTCCTCGCACGCGAGGCACCCCGCGCCGGACCCCTGGATCGACTCGCCCTGGGCGCACAGCGCGGGGATCTGCTCGGCCAGGACGTCGGCGTCGAGCGGATTGTCAGCGAGGTTGAGGTCGACGCATTGCGAGTCCCAGAACGGTGCCGCGAGGAGCGGCTGCAGCGTCGTGAGCGCGTTACTCCGGAGATCGATGTGGGACAGCGCCACGTGGCCGGCGAGCGGGCCGAGGTCGACGATCGCGTTGCCGGCGGCCGAGAGCTGCGAGAGCGTCTGCGGGGCGAACGCGTGCAGGGCGGTGACGCCCGTGAACTCGATGCCGAGGTCGACGAGCGCGTCGAGCTCGACCAGCGCGCCGATGTCCGGTTTCAGCGGGTTGAGGCCGAGGCGAAGCGACTCGAGTCCGTGCAACCCGGCGAGCGGGTCCGGGTCGACGAGCGCGTTGCTGTCGAGCGACAGCGACTTCAGAGCCGGCAGGTCGACGAGCGGCGCGACGTCGACGATGTCGTTGACCGACAAGCGCAGCGACTCGAGCGACGCGCGCCGGCCATCGAGCCAGCGTGACGGCGACGTTGCGGGGTCTCACCTCGCGGCGCTGCGGGGCGCCTGTCAGCGATCGAAATCTCGCGGAGGACTGCACCTCAGGGGCTGGCGTTGCTCAATTTCCGATGTGACCTCGGGTCGTCCAGCCCGAGCTTGATCATTCGGCGACGCAGCGCATGCCGAGTGGCGACGTGCTCGCACGCCGGAAGGCGGCGCGTTCTGCACGATAGGCTGCGTTTGCCCACTGATCTTGCGAATGACTACAGCGGGAACGCGCTACAGTCGTCGAAGTCACGCCAGTTGCAGGCTTCGAGCTGATCGATCCGGCTGGCCAACTGGGAAGCACGCAGCCGCGTCGCCACACGGCAGTTGCGCTTCCACGGCGTGGGCCACAGGCATAGCCGCCGCAGCACGGCGAGTCCCGAAGCGCTGCCGAGGGCATTCACGGTCGCATCGTCCCAGATGAGGGCTTCCTCGTGTCGATCCGAGAGCTGTCGCGAGGTGCGGGTCTCGTAGCCGAGGTGCAGCTCGGTGAGTCGTGGCAGCTCCGCGCGGGTCAGTGACTGCACGGAGGGTGGCGCCGCACCCATGCGCGCATCGAGAATGCGCAGCGCAGGGTGGAATGCGGCGACGAAGTAGGGGCAGCGGATACCGAGCCGCTCCAGGCGGGGACACCCCCTGGCCAGCGGCAGCAGCGAGCCGCAACTGCGCAGGGCGAACGACGCCTCGCCGTGAGGATCAGGCAGTCCGCCGATGCACAGCGCGCGCAGAGCCGCCAGCGGCTCCGTCGAAAGCGCCTCGACGAGAGGCGCGAAGTCCTCCCTGTCGTCCTCCATGTACTGCACGGAGAGTGAGACCAAAAGCCGCGCCGACGGATGCGCGAGGACCTGCCGGAGCACCTCGGGTGGCCCTGCAAAACATAAGGTATGGAAGAAGCCGCCGCGGTAGATCACCTCGCAACTCGCCGCGGGCTCGGCGTCACCCCGCGAAGGAAAAGCGCCGGAGAGCTCGACGGCGTGGGCCGCCAGGAGGGCTTGCTCTTTCTCGCGTAGCGCAGCGTCCTCGTTTTCTTCGAGGGCGAGCTGAATCAAGCCCAGCTCGCCCCGCGGGTCACCCTGGGATTGCAGCCGCTCGGCGTAGGTGACCCATGCTCGGCGATCGTCGGGGCGGTCGATGATGTCTTGCTCGAGTGTCGCGTTCTCGGGGTCGGCTCGCACCGCGCCATCGTATCCTCGGCAGACCACACGGCATTTGAAAACGTGGATTCGCCGGGCCCCTGCGAGGCTCGCGGCGCCGGAGGCACGTCGAGGCTGCGCTCGACGCCGGCGAGTCAGTTCGGACAGAGGTCTGCTGCGGCGAGAGCTGACCAGGGGTTCAGGTTTTGGGTGATCGAGTTGCGGGACGGTCGCAGAAGGTCGACCGCGCGCGCCGACTCCGGGATGACAACCGGCCGGTCGCCGGGGCGGCCGGCGGGCGATCGCCGTGGCCGGACACCAGGCCCTGACCGCGACGATATTGCCGGGCGTCGCGTCGCCGACCTGCCGCCCGGCCGCCCGCATGGCCTCATCGTGCGAGGTCGTGGTCCAGTTGCTCTGGCCTGCTCGGCGCTCGGTTGCGCTCTCTAGTGCAACAATTGCTCGAGCCAGGGCTGCGACGGGCTCGCCGGCCGGCCGGAGAGTCGTGAGCCGAATTTCGCGGCGACAGGACTACGGTCGAGCCGCGAGCTCGACCCATCTTGGCCCGCGACGACGCGGGCTTCCCGCGGTGATCGATCGGCGGCGCGACCGACACACAACTGTCCCCACCACGGCATATGACCAACATCAATCGATACCTGGCCACCTTCGACGAGACGATCAAGCTCGACTGGGACCACACCGGCGTCCTCCGCGAGCGACGTAATGTCATCCTCGAGCACCTCCGCGCGCGGCTCGACGGCCCGAGCTTCGACCCCTGCAATCAGGGCAGCTACGACCTGCGCACGGGCGTCCACCCGCTGAGCGGCGACTACGACATCGACGTCGCCCTACGTTTCAACACCACGATCGACGAATGGCCCGACCCCGTCGCCCTCAAGCAGCGAGTGCTCGCGGGTCTCGAAGACCTCGGCAGCTCGGTTCGGCTCCGTCGCCCGTGCGTCACCGTGTTCTACCGGCGCGGTGACGAACAACTGTATCACGTCGACCTCGCGGTGTACGCCCGCGACGCGCATGATCGCCTCCATCTCGCGTGCGGCAAGCCCGGCGATCGGCAGGACATGAGGATCTGGCAGCCCTCGGATCCGCAGGCGCTCGGCGCCTTCATCGACGGGCGCTTCAAGGATCAAGACAAAGTGCAATTCCGTCGGGTGGTACGTGTCCTGAAGCGCTGGAAGGACGAGCGCTTCTCCAGCGAAGGAGAGGCGGCGCCCAGGGGCATCGCGCTCACGGCCGCGGCGCTGAAGTGGTTTCGGGTCGAGCGTCGCCAGGATCCCGTCGACAGGCAGGTTCACTACGACGATGCGGCGGCGCTCCTGGCGCTGGTGAAGGCCATGCGTGAATATCCCGAGCGGCGGCTGAAAGCGAAGCTCCCGGTCGCTCCCGGCAACGACCCGTTCGACCGCATGACCGATCGCCAGATGGAGATCTTCCGTGAGGAGCTCGAGCGCCTCGAGCGAGCGCTGACGACCGCGCTGGGGAGCCCGGACCGCGACGGGGCGTGCGACGCCCTGCGCCGCGTGTTCGGCGACGACTTCCCCGGCCCGGAAGGCAAACCCACGCGCAAGCGTTCGGCGATCGTCGCCTCGGGGTCGGCGGCATGAAGCGACCCATCCCGACCGAATTGCTCGCCGAGCTGTGCGCCGCGGGCATCCTCGAGGACGCGGCGCCCGCCGGGCCCGAGCTCCTCGCTCAGAGCTGGGCGAATGGGCTCGCGGGCGCGTTCACGGGCCGAGCCCGCGTCGAGGGCCGCGCGCTCCGTGTGCGGATCGGCATCCCGCGGCGCTTTCCAAACGTCCTGCCGCGGATCTACGTCCTCGACCTCGACTCGCGGCTGCCTCACGTCCACAAGCACGGGTACGTCTGCTACTCGGAGCACGACGGCGTGCTGCTCGATCGCAGGGACGCCGTCGCGGTCGTCGCCGACGCCCTGCGCATGGCGCTGGAGCTCGTCGCCAGCGGGCTACGCGGCGACAACTCGGCCGCGTTCATCGAGGAGCTGGCGCTGTACTGGCCCGGCCAAGCCCTCGCGCTGTCGATGGTGTCGCCAGGCGAGGAGATCCGGTGGGTCTGCGGCGTCCGCATGTCCAAGTTGTGGCACCTGTTCGACAATCGCGCGCAGGCGAACCGCGCGCTGCCCGGGTTGCCCGCCGAGCAGGTGCTCTACGTCCCGCTCCACGAGGTGACGCGGCCGATCGACTCGACTCCGTCGGAGTGGGGAACCACGGAGATCACCCGCTTCATCAAGCAGAACCTGACCGACGCGCAGCGCAAGTCGCTGCACACGCAACTGCGCGGCAAGCCCCGCGCGAGCAGCTTCGTCGTCGTCCGCGTCCCGTTGCCGCGCGGCGGGCAGTGCCTGATCGGCGTGGAGTACCTCGGCATCCAGGGCGAGCATCCGCTGACGAGGCGTCCGGGCACCGCAGGAGCGCAGGCGATCACCGTCTTCCGACAAGACCTCGATTACCTGGTCGCCCGCGGCGGTGGGCTCGCGGCGGTGCGGCGCTCCAGGGCGCTGCTGATCGGCAGCGGCGCAGTCGGGGGTCACGTCGCCGGCGAGCTCGCGCGCGCCGGCGTCCAAGCGCTCACCCTCGTGGACCCCGACGAGCTCCGCCCCGAGAACGCCTACCGCCACGTGCTCGGTCAACCGCTAGCGAGCGACGTCCTGCGCGCGTTCCTCAAGTCGCCCGCGAAGGTCCACCTGCTGACTTTCGAGCTGAGAACGCACTATCCCGCGCTCACGGTCGAGCCGGTCGTCGCGGCCATCGAACAGGCGATCGAGGCCGGCACGATCCGTCTCGCAGACTTCGACATCGTCATCGCCGCCACCGGCGATCCCAACGTCGACCGCTGGCTCAACGAGACCGCGCTCGACGCTGCCGAGGCGCCGCCGATCGTCTACACCTGGCTCGAGCCGCTCGGGCTCGGTGGCCACGCGGCGCTGATCGCCGGGCACGGACCGAAGCAGCCGCGCCCGGCGGGCTGCCTCGACTGCCTGTTCACCCCCGCACAAGAGGAGCGCGCCCCGGCCCTGTGCAATCGCGCTGCGTTCGCGGCCCCTGGGCAGGCGGTGACGCGCGAGCTGGCCGCGTGCGGCAACGCCTTCACGCCGTTCGGCTCGCTCGACGCCGTGCGCACCGCCGAGCTGGCGGTGCGCCTGGCCTTGCAAGCGATGACCGGCGAGCACCGGGGCGCCTTGCTGCGCTCGTGGAAGGGCGACCCCGCCGCGTTCCGCACGGCCGGCTACCGGACCTCGCCGCGCTTCGAGGAGCCCGTCGAGCGGCTCGAGCACGCCGGTGAAGTCTTCTCGCAGCCGCACTGTCCCGTGTGCGCCCCGCCGTTCATGGCCCGTAGAGCGGCAGCGCCTGGCTGAACCCCCTGTGACCTTCGTGGTCGGGCCGCGCCGTTCGGGGCCGCTGGGCTGAGATCCGAGGTCAGCGCCGGCGACGGCGGGCGAGCCACCACGGCAAGGCGAGCAGGCCGAGAGCGGGATCGCCAGTGAGGTTGCAGCCGGAGTCGCCGTCCGCGAGGGCGTCGCTGGATCTGGCGCCGCTCGTGTCGGCGGGGGTGCCCGGATTCCCGTCCCTGGCGCCGACATCACTCGTGGTGTCGACATTCCTGGCGGTGCTGCCTTCGCCGGTGGTATCGCCATTCCCGGCGTCGCTGTCCTCGCCGGTGGTGCTGTCATTCTCGGTGGTGCTCTCGCCGCCGGTGGTGGTGTCGTCGGCGGGCATGCACAGGCCGGCGCTACCCAGGCCGTCCTCGCACGGTTCGCCGTCGGGGGCGTGGCCGCGGGAGCTCGCCCGCAGCCACAGGCCTGCCGCGAGCACGAGCCCCGGCCCGCGACCCCCGTGCTCACATCGTGCACATGTCGTAGTCGCACGTGCCGTACGTGTACCCGTAGGAGCAGTTACCCGTCGACGGATCGAACGTGCTCGACGTCAGGATCCTCGTGCGCACCCGACCGAGGCCGCAGCCGATGCAGGCCTGGGTGCCCGCCGGCAGGCAAAGCGACGCGGGCAGGCCCTCTGGCGCGCTCAAGGGCAGGTCGGCGCCGCCGAGCGCCGGGATGAAAGCGATGCAGTCCTCGCCATCGCACGACTCGCCGGCCTCGCGCAGGTTGACGTGCGCCGTCGGGCTCTCGCCGTCACAGGTCGCCTCGAGCACCGGTGCCACGAAGCCGCGGTCCCCGAGCTGCAGCGGATCGATGAGGATCTGGGAGACGCGCGCGTCGCCGTCGCACTCGAGGGTGGCGCGCTGCTCGTCGCTGAGCGCGAGCTCGACGACCTCGCCGTCGGCGAGCTCGATCGCGGCCGAACCGGCGAGCTTCAGCGACATGCCGGCGACCGGATCCTCGGCACCCTCATAGTTGGGGGTGTAAGCGGCGAGGCTCGCGGCGGCCGGATCTCCCGCGTCACAGCCGGGCACGGCGAGCAGTCCGGCGAGCAGGGTGGTCAGCGCGACGAAACTACGAACATTGGCATTGAACATGAGCGATCTGTCTTTCCAGGTGAGATGAACGCCGCGGCGTCAACCGCGACGCCACCTGTATTGCACAACGCGTACCAACGACGCCGCTCGGCAATACGCGGACCCTTGGCCGCGTTCGCCGACGGACAGTGGCCTGTCAGGCCACTCCGCCGCGATGTGTGGCGTCGCAGTCGACAGCCGCCTCGCGCTCGTGGACGCCGGGCCGACCGCCCTGCTCGTGTCCGTCGTTCACCGCGCGTCGCACCTCGGTGCCCGGCTCCGCCGGCCGCAGATAGTCGATCGTCGCGGTCCTGTCGCCGTAAACAACGGACGGCGGCCGAGCCGTCGCGCCCGGCGTTCGACAGGTTGGAGTCAGAATCGGCCGACGAGCGACACGCCCGCGAACGTCGGGCTGAAGCTCGGGGTCAGACGAGTGTGCTCGCCGATGGCCCGGCGGTAGCGACGCAGCTTGCGGTTGTAACTCGCGCCGTGGGCGAGCAACCCGACGCCGACGATCCCGGTCGCCTGAGTGAGCATGATGCCGCTCAGGTACCCGGCCCACCGCCCGCGCACGCACTGCCCGTAGTCGGGGTCGGACATGCCGGAGGCCTCGTCGTACGGATACTTGCGGTCGCACGAAGAGGCGCCGAAGACGTCGACGAGCGAGCCGACCCGTACGCCGATGTAGCCGAGGATCCCGAGCGTCATGAGACCGGCGCCGAGACCGGCGTGGAGTCGGCCGAGCCGCTCGCGCCCGCCGGCGTAGGCGGTCTGATACGCGGCATGACGACCGTGGGTACCACCCGCTCCGCCGGCGAAGCCGAACGCGAACAGGTTGGAGATGAGGGCGACCGGGCCGAGCGCCGCGAGGCTGACCGCGTCGCCGAGGCAGTCGGCCGGATCTCCGCCCACGTCGCTGCAGCCGCGCTTGACGGTGATGATCCGTCCCATGTTGGCGCCGAGTCCGAGCGCGCCGAAAACCCCGGCGGTGGCCATCAGACCGATTCCGCGGCGACGCGGCGGCGAGGGCCTGTCCTTTGCAGACGCCGACGCCGACGCCGTCACTTCGGGGGCCGGCTCGGGGCCTTCGGTCTTGTTCGTGGGTGCGGGCGCGGCGTCGTCGGCCGCGCCGCTCGATGCGAGCGGAGCGTCGGCCACGGGAGGCGCCTGCGTGAGAGCGAGGACGAGAGAAAGGGCGGTTGCGGAGATGACAGACATACGCGAGTCGCTTCACCACAATGACGCCGACCCCTCGTCGTGGTCGCAGCGGTCGCCGCCGCATCGGTGACACGCCGTCGCCGCGTCCCCGTCGCATGTGTCGCCGATGGCGGATTCTCACGCCTCGCGTCGCTCACGCCCGCGCTGCGCTTGCTGCAGGGGGGATGAGCTGGACGAACCAGAAGTAGCCGTCGTAAAGCGCGCGGCGGAGGAGCCGTGCCGGGCCTTCGATCTCGCGGGTTCATCGCTGGCTCGACGTTGCCACCGGACCACACCGCGGCGCCGTGAACTGGTACGCGCTCGGCGAATGGCGCCTCGGAGGTTCGAGGATGACCGGCCGTCACCGCTCTCTCATCAAAGTACCACCAGCTGACGTCAGCCGTCCGACGTGATCACGCGGCGCAGCAGCACCTTTGAATCGGTGTCCACCGGCTCGCCCATGGCCAGCGTCCCGCAGACGAGGCCTCTCCGAGGGACGGGGCGTGCTTCGCCTCGCTCACCAGCGCGTGCTGCTCGAAGCCCACGACGAGCACGGTGTCGCTCTCGGCCGTCGTCATCCGGGCCCTGCGCTCGTCCCTCGTGTCCAGCTCGAGTCGACGATGGCCGTCGACTCGAGGTGCACCTCGGTGCCTGCTCCCCGACTGCGGTCAGCTCGCGTGGACGTCTTGCGGGCGGTAACGGGCGAGGAAACGGAGCGCTCCCACGCCGCGCGCGAGCCAGAACGTGATCACGAACAGGACGAGCAGGACCGCCGGGCCCGACACCAGCACGAAACCCCAGTCCGGCGCGGCCGGGTCCAGGGTCTTGTCGATCAGCAATTCGACCAGCGGCTTGGCGGCGAAGATGTAGGCGATCGGGAACAGCTGCACCCAGAGCAGGCCGATCGTGCCCCAGCGCCAGAACCGGCGGTGCGCGGCCAGCGGGACCTTGTCGTGGAAGCGGCGCTGGAAGATCTTCTGCGACTTGCCGAGGTAGAGCGCGCTCGCGGCGACCACGGCGACGAGGTTGAACACGAGGAACAGGGTGACGCCGACCAGGCTCGCCAGCACCGCGGAGGACGACGCGTTCGGCTCGACCTGGACATAGATGAATGCGAGCGAGAGGTAGGCGATGAACGTCTCGAGCGCGGGCTGCAGCATGTAGGTCGTCAGCACCGACGCGAGCAGCGTCAGCGCGATCAACACGACGATCACGCCCAGCGTCGCCAGGAACTCGCGGCTGATCCGCTGCAGCGTCTTCTTGATGACGGTACGCCCGACTCCGGCCTCGCCACGGGCGGCGCGCCCGGGCAGCCGCACGATCTCGAGCAGCGTGGGCCTTATCGCCAGGAAGAACAGCGCGCCGGTGAGCAGGGTCAGCACCACCGGGATGTATGCGAGCACCCAGCTGACGCTCTTGAAGAAGCTGGCGACCGTGCTGAACACCTGCATATCGTCGCGGAATTTCTGCACGTTCTCGAGCATGATCACCGGCAGCGGCTCTTCGGACTCGAGGCTGAGCTGCGCGAGCGTCGGCTCGATGATGAGAGGCCCCATCGGCGCCATCTCCTCGGCCTTCTCGTCCAGCAGAGCGAGCGTCGCCTCGACCATCTGGACCTGCGGGTTCGACACGGAGCCGAGGCCCGCCTGGATCCCGCGGAGCAGCATCAGCGCGCCGCTGAACAGATTGACGGCGATCACGAAGGTCACCGCCGCCAGCGCGCTGTAGCGGAACAGCACGCCGAACTTGCCCGGGTAGCGGCGGATCGATACGAGGGGGAGCAGCAGCAGCAACAGGCCGCAGAGGGCGATCCGCGACAGGACGCCCGAGATCTGGTCCATCTTCTGCGACTGCTTGTCCATGATCTTGTCGGCGAGCCTGTCGAGCAGGGGGCCGCGGATCACCGAGATCTGGGATCGCAGGCGCGCGGCGTAGACGGCGGGGTCTTCCTCCCCGGCGACGGCCGGCTCCGCGACGGCGGCCTCGGCGACGAGGGCCGCTGGATCGACCGCGGCGGGATCGGCCGCAAAGGCAGGCTCGGCGGGCTCGGCGGGCTCGGCGCGCGCGTCGATCGCAGGCTCGGGAGCGGTCGCTCGCGCAGGCGCCGGCTCGCCGAGGCTGACGGCGAGCAATGTGGACAGAAAGATGGGGACTGAGCTTCGCATGGCAAACCTCGAGCGTCGCGCTCGGTTCACCGCGAATGACGCCGCGTCCCGACCTCGGTCGCACCGGCTCGCCGACACGCCGACTCCGGGCCTCGGTCGCACGAAGAGAGGCGATTCGCCGACGCGCGGCTCCTCACGCCTGCGGGTCGCGGAGCAAGACCGAGATCTGGACGTCGAGCTGGCTATGGACGAGCCGGGCGAGGCTGCCGAATTCGGAGGGCGAGAGGCCCAGAGCGGCGGTCAAAAGGCGCCGCGTCTCCTCGAACAGCAGCGTGCGGGCGCGGATCAGCCAGCGCGCAGCAGTGGCCCGGTGCATGCCGTACACCAGCCCGATCCGGTCGACGCTCAGGCCGTCGATCACGGCGAGCCGCAAGACCGCGCGCTCGCGCTCGGGGAGGCGAGCGCAGGCGTCGCGGAAGGCCTGCTCGAACTCGACCCGGTAGCGGCTGCGCAGGTAGTCGAGCTCGGGGTCGCCGGCGGTGGCCAGCGCGCTGTCCTGGAGGTCGCTCAGGCGCCGCTGCTCGCGGTTCTGCTGGCGGCGCAGGGAGAGGCCGGTGCGGACGAGGCTGATCCGGACCCACGCCGCGAGGGGTCCGCGGCCGGCGTACTCGAGCAGGCGCGGGCCTCCGCTCTCCGTGCCGACGAGTAGCCGCTGGCGGACGGTCTGGCACACCTCGTCGCCGAAGGTCGGGTCGGAGTCGAGCGACTTCAGCACGTCCGCTCCCTCGGCGAGGATCTTGTCCTCGAAGAGCCGGACGGCGAGCGGGTCGGCCGCGACCGCGCACGCGTACGCCAGATAGAGGTCGCTGACGTGAAGGCCGGCGACGGCCTGGACCGCGGCCTCGGGGTCGTCCGGCAGGAGGCCCTGACAGTGGGCGATGAACGCCTCGCGATCGATGCGGACGTTCGGCCACGGCGCCTGCGCTTCGTGCCAGCGGTTGCGCAGGACCGCCAGGACGGCCGCGGAGGGAGAGAGGGGGCGCATCGGGGATCGGCCGGTCCGCAAAACCTCGCAAAATCCCGCGGCGCGCACAAGTCAGCGGACGCGCGCGTGGGGAGACGTCGTCCCCACGTGCCCCAGGAGCGCGCCGAAACTGATACATCTCCGCGGCGCGGTCATGCGAACGAAAAGCGAGCCCGGTACGACGTGTCTGAGCGACAATGATGTCCTCGACCTGCTCGCCGGAGGCAGGACCGAGGCCGAGCGTGAGCACATGCGCACTCACGTCGACCGCTGCGAGGCCTGCCGCGGGCTCTTGGCGGCGCTCGTCGGTCGGTCGAGCGAGGCGTCGCGGGGCGGCGATGCGGCGCTGCCAGCGCCCGCCCTGCTCGCCCCGGGCACCGACGTGGGGCCTTACCAGGTGCTCGAGCGGATCGGCAGCGGTGGCATGGGTGTGGTGTATGCGGCGTTCGATCCGCGGCTCGACCGCAAGGTCGCGCTGAAGTTGATCCGCCCCGAGCTCTCGACGCTCGACCCGGACCTCGAGCGGCGATTGATCCGCGAGTCGAAAGCCATGGCCCGTCTCTCGCACCCGAATGTGCTCGCGGTGCACGACATCGGCGTGTGCGGCGGCCAGGTGTACATGGCGATGGACCTGGTCGAGGGCCAGACGCTGCGGGCGTGGCTGAAGACCCGGCCGCGCTGGTTCGAGGTGCTCGCGGTGTTCGTGCAAGCCGGACGCGGGCTGGCGGCGGCACACCAGGCGGGGCTGGTCCATCGCGATTTCAAGCCGGACAACGTGCTCGTCGATCGCAACGGGCGCGTGATGGTGACCGACTTCGGGCTGGCGCGGCCCATCGAGGCGAGCCCGCCGCCGACGGTCGTCTCGGCGCCGACGCGCGAGGCCGCCGGCGACGAAGAGACGGTCGGGTCCGTCGACTCGGCCGCGGACACGGCGTTGACGCGCTCCGGAGCGCTGGTCGGTACACCCGCGTACATGGCCCCGGAGCAGCAGCGCGGCGAGGCGGCCGACGAACGCTCGGACGTGTTCAGCTTCTGCGTCGCGCTCCACGAGGGGCTGTACGGCGCCCGTCCGCTCGCCGGCCGTCCGCCGGCGCATCCGCCGGCGCATCCTCCGGGCCGCGACGCCCGGGTGCCGGGGTGGCTGCGTCGCGCCGTCCTGCGCGGCCTGGAGCCCGTGCCCGCGCGGCGCCACCCGTCGATGAGCGCGCTGCTGGCGGAACTGTCGCCGCCGCGGCCGGTCGCGCTCTATCTGTCTCTCGGGACGGGTGTTCTCGCGGCCGCCGTCGCCCTGACGGCGGCGGCCGTCGGCGGCGGCACCGACGAGCACGCCCGGGTCTGCGCGGGGGCAGAGCTGCATCTGGCCAGCGCCTGGAGCGACGAGCGGCGGGCCGCGGTCCGGGCCGCGCTGCTCGTGGACGACAGCGCGCGCGTGCAATTCGTGTGGCGCCGGGTCGAGGGGGCCCTCGACGGGCACATCGCAATGTGGCAGCGGGTCCACGGCGAGCTGTGCGAGGTCGACCGCGACTCGGCTGCGGGGGTCGCAGGGGCGCGCTGCCTCGATGCGTGGGCGAACGATCTGGCCGCGGTGACCACGGTGCTGTCCCGTGGGACAGGTGACGATCCGGATCGCGCCCTGCGAGTGATCGACACCCTGCGCGCGGCCGACACCTGCCTGCGCCCGGCGCCAGGCCAGGATCGCCTGCCCGTGCCCGAGGACGCGGCGAGCCGCACCGAAGTCGAGGCGATCCGCGCCGCCCTCGCCGAGGTCGAGGTGCTCCAGACCGCCGGGGCGCTCGCCGAGGCTCGCGACCGCGCCAGGTCGCTGGTGCGCCGGGCCGAGGCGCTCGCGTACCGACCGGTCGCGGCCGAGGCGCTGCTGCTCCAGGGGATCCTCGAGGCCGAGGGCGCCGATCCGCATCTCGGCGCCCAGATCGTGCGGCGAGCGGCGAACGACGCCGAGGCGGTCCGACACGATCGGGTCGCGGCCGAGGCGTGGAGCTTCCTCGTGTTTCACGCCGCCCAGCGGCTCGGCGACCTCGAGCGCGCGCGCGAGTACGCCGAGCAAGCGGACGCGGCGATCGAGCGGCTCGGCGGCGACCTCGACCTCACCTCGCGCGTCACGTACTACCGCGGAATGCTCGCGTGGCGCGCGGGCGATCCTGCGGCCGCGCGTGCGTGGTACGAGCGCGCTGCCCTGCAGATGCGCGAGGCCGGCCGCGAGCCGCACATCGATCTGCTCGAGGGGCTCGGACTCGCCTACATCGACGAGGGCCGCTTCACGGCGGCGGCGGAGCAGCTCGAGCGCGTGCTCGAGCTGCGAAGCGAACAGCTCGGCCCCGAGCATCCGGACCTCGGACTCGCCCGCCTGAACATCGCGGCGGCGCTGCACGAGCTCGCCCGCGACGAGGAGGCACTGGTACACCTGCGCGCCGCGTTGAGCTCGCACACGGCCGGCCACGGCCACGGCCCCGTCGAGCTCGGGCGCCTGCACTTCGACCTCGGCGAGGTCCTGCGAGCACTCGGTCGCTACGAGGAGGCGCTCGTCCACAACAGCCGCGCGCTGGCGATCCTGCGGGAGGCCCTCGGCGAGGAGCACCCCGAGGTCGCGAACTTCTCCGAGCATCGGGCCGGCCTGTACCTCGGAATGGGACGCCCCGAGGAGGCCGTCGCGCTGATGCGCGAGACACTGGCGATGCATCGCCGCACCCGCGGCGAGCGAGACCCGTTCGTCGCGCGCTGTCAGCTCAACCTCGGCGAGGTCCTGCGCCGCACGGGCCGCCCGCAGGAGGCGCTCGAGCTCGGGCGCGCGGCACTCTCGCTGTTCGAGGCGCTGCGACCCGAAAGCGGCGCCATCCTCGGCTATGTTCGCACGTCGGTCGGCCGCACGCTGATCGCTCTCGGACGCGAGCGCGAGGCGCTGCCACTGCTCGACAGCGCGCTCGCGGGCTACCCCGAGGTCGACGTCCATCCATACCAGGTCGCCTCCACCCGGGCGGCGCTGGCCCAGGCGCTGTGGGCCGCCGAGGGCGACCGGAGGCGGGCGCGGGACCTCGCCGTCGCGGCGCGCGAGGTGCTGGCCCGCGGTGGCCCCGAATGGACGACCGAGCGCGAGGAGATCGAGCGCTGGCTCGTCGAGCGCCCGGCGACGGACGTGCCCGTGGAATCGCCATAGGCGCGACGGCCGATGGGACGGGGCGGGCGGGTCCTCAGCCCGCAGTCGCGCCCTCGAGGCGCCTACTCGACGCCCCACAAGTTGGTCGACGAGACAACGACGTCGTCGATGTAGAACGTCGTCTCCTCGTCGAAGCCGCTGTTGGACGAGCCCAGGAGGTAGCCCGCGGTGATGTAGTTTCCGCCGGCGCTATTGGGGTGGAGAGCGCCGTGGAACGTGCCATTGTGCTCGTCGACGACCTTGATCGTCGTCCCGTCGCACCGCGTGGCCCAATACTCGACCTCGCCGTCGTTCGAGTTCGTCGTGGTCGGCATGCGGACGTGAAGGATGCGGCGCACCCAGGTGCCTGGGTCGACGTTGATGTCGACGAACCGTGGTCCAGTCTCGATCCCCGCGCTGGGTAGATAGTACCAGGTGCGCTCGCCGTCCGCGGCCGCGTACGCGAACGAGCCGTACTGCCACGAGCTCCCCTCGTTCACCCAGTTTGGGTCGTCCTGATCGACGCGACGAAACAGGCGTCCGAGGATCATGGTCGGGTAGATCTCGGTGGGTGAAGGCGCCGAGTAGCCCTCCGACATCATCACCAGCTCCTTCTCACCTCCGCCGAAGTCGTTCGATCCCGCGGTCGAGCGATGAAAATAGTTCGCGGGGATGAAGATGTCGTACTTGAACCAAAAGTCGGTCAGGTGCTGATTGAACGCAAAACGCTGCTCGATCACCGTATCGGAGGGCGGGGGATTCGGCTGCGCAGGATAGGTGAATCGGAGCGAGCGCGTGCCTCGCCGCGCGAGTGCCGTGCTGACGCGGGTGTAGTGGTTGTCCGTCCACTCGATGCCGCCCGGGCTGCCCATCGCTACGGTGTCGTCGGCAAAGCTCTCGAAGCCGTCGTTGGCGATGTCTCCGAGCGGATCCTCCATAGAACAGCCGGTCATCGGGCCCGTATCGGTCGCCGTGCCCGTATCGGTGCTCGTGCTCGCATCGGTGATCGTACTCGCACCGGTGATCGTGCTCGCAGCGGACACCGTGCTCGCATCGGTCATCGAAGGGTCGGTTTCGACCTCCGCGTGCGTGGAGTTCGCCCCCGGCGGCGAACTGCACGCGGCGAGAAGGCCAGCGAGGAGGAGCGAGCCAATGGATTGTCGATTCATGGAAGGCACCATATCAATTTCTCGTCCGGCCTGAAGTGCTGGGCGACGGCCGAGTCCGGGGGCTCCTGCACCCTTCGCTATCACGGCCGAGCAGGGGCGGCCGTGGTCTCGTTCACCTCACGGCCGCGCAGCCGTGGAACACATTCGAGTTCCTCGATGATGAAGACCGGCCAGAGGGCGCAATAGCTCGTGTCGGTCACGATGCGGCCGTGCATCCGCTGCGCCCGGATGCACGGCCGTCAGCCGCTCTGGTGTTGGCGTCGCTGGCGGCACGCCGTCCGCACGAAGCCATTCTCGAAGGCGCCGCACTCCGCGAACGCTTCGAGCTCCAGCTTGACGAACTCCGGTAGCAGGGACCGCCGCTCCCCGCCAAACCAAGATGTCCGAAGGGACATGTGATGAGGTCGCTGCAGAGCGGCTCGCCCATGTCCCGAACGACACAGACACGCTCCGTCCGGCTCCGCAATTGGCCGCGCTCGAGCCGCGTGAGATCGAGCGGGACCGCCACCGCAAGGCTCACAGTCACTCTCCAGCGCGGCGGCGGCGGGCCGCGGTGACCGGACCGCACCGGCCGGGCCGCGAACTGCAGGACGAGCAGCGCCTGGAACAGCGTCGATACGGGGCCGCCGACGACGACGGTCGCCAGCCGGTGCCTGCGACGAGCCAGTCGTCGCTCAGGATCTGCTTGCGCCCGAAGCGGTCCGCTCAGAAAGAGGTGCAGATTTCACCGGAGACCGGAGAGCTGATCCATCCTTCCGAGGACTCCATCTCCCGGCGGCGGAAACGAAAGGCGCCGCCAGGAAGAGAAGGCGCGTGAGGCAGCGGAACGGCGAGCCGAGCGTCGCCGGCGCCCTTGGCATCCGTCGTCGTGCCTGGATGTGTTTGTGCATCCGGACGGGTACCATCGTGCGCCGTGAGACGCCACCTCCCACTGCGCAACTTGCTCCTCCCCCTCTTCGGCATCCTCGCGTGTCAGCAACCCGCGAGGCCCACGACCCCACCGTCGGCGGGCGACCCGGCGACTTCGCCAGCCGCCGCGCCCGCGCCGAAGGAGGCGGTGCTCCTGCACATCAACGACACCTACCGCATCGAGGGGAATCCCGAGGCAGGCGAGGGTGGGATGGCCCGGGTCCGGGGGCTGCGAACGCAGCTCGAGCAGGAGCACCCGACGCTGCTGCTCACGCACGGCGGAGACTTCTTGCAGCCGTCGTTCATGAGCCGGCTGTACGGCGGCGACCAGATGGTCGACGTGCTCAACCACCTGGACGGCGACGGCAAGGCGTTCGACCCGCGGATGTTCGTGGTGCCGGGCAACCACGAGTTCGACAAGCGCGGCATGGACGACGGCCGCGCGCTCGACGGCCGCGTCGAGGCGTCGGGGTTCACGTGGCTGTCGGCCAGCGTCGAGTTCGCCAAGGGCGAAGGCGGCGAGCCGGTCGTGGCGGCGGCCAACCTCGTGCCCCGGCGGCTGGTCGAGAGCGGCGGCTACAAGGTGGGGCTATTCGGGCTGACGCTCGATTCGGTCCAGGCGGAGTACATCGCGGCCCACCGCGAACGGGTGGCGGTGGCGAAGGCCGAGACGGCGGCGCTGCGGGCGGAGGGCGCCGACTTCGTGGTTGCGCTGACGCATCTGGACATGCCCGCGGACCAGGCGCTGCTGACCGCCCTGGGCGCCGAGGGCCCGGACCTGATCCTCGGCGGACACGAGCACAATCACCAGGACGCGCGGGTCGGGACGGCGGCGGTGGTGAAGGCTGACGCCGACGCCGCGACCGCCGCGGTGGTGCGCCTGCGCAAGGTCGACGGCAAGCCCCAGATCGAGTGGGAGTACGTGCCGCTGAAGGGGACCAGCCCGGCGCCGGACCCGGCGCTGCAGGCGGTGGTCGACGGCTGGCGCAAGAAGCACGAGGCCGAGTTCTGCGCGAAGGCGAAGGAGCAGCCCGCCTGCCTCGCGGGCGAGATCGGGCGCACGGGCGTGACGCTGGTCGGCGAGGAGCTGGAGATTCGCCGGTTCGAGACCAACCTCGGCAACCTGATCGTCGACTGGATGCTCGAGTCCGCGAAGCCCTACGGGGCCGAGGTCGCGTTCTACAACTCCGGGTCGTTCCGCCTGAACCGCAACCTCGCGGCGGGTCCGGTGACGCGGCAGATGATCGAGGAGCTGTTCGCGTACCCGAGCCCGCTGCGCCTGATCCAGATCGACGGCGCGACCCTGCAGAAGGTCGCCGAGCGCTCGGTCTCCGATTGGACCGGCCAGGGCCACTTCCTGCAGATCGCCGGCTTCGCATTCCGCTTCGATCCGGCGACCGGCGCGGTCACCGGCCTCAGCCGCCGTACCGCCAAGGGCTGGGTGGCAGTGAAGCCGAAGGACCGCTTCCTCGCGGTCACCGAGAGCTTCCTCGTCAACCCGGCACGCGGGCAGGACGGTTACACGATGCTGACCGAGAAGATGCTCAAGAAGATGCCGGAGGTCGACCTCAAACAGCGGACGATCGAGCGCCTGCAAGCGGCCGGCGCCCAGGGCGTCGCGCCGACCGTGGACGGACGGATCTGCAATCTGACGCGGCCCGGCCCGTGCCTCGCCGTCGGACCGTGAGCGGCGCGGCGGGCTCCAAGCTCTGCGGGTCCATCGCACGCGCCGGGTCGGCGAATTCGTCGGGGCCGGGCCCTCGCCCGGTCCCTCGAGCCTACGCTCGATCATCCCGCATCTCTACGCGCCCCGGCGCCGAATTGGTACCCGAACGCTGCGATGTCGGCCGCGTATAGCTCTTCGACGATCGCCCTCGTGTCATCGTCGTAGTAGTCGACGTAGAATTTGTGGTCAGTCTTGAAGACGTGCGGCAACTGCTTGGTCCCGATCCGAAGATGGGAACAGATCCTGGCGAAATCGCTCTGAAGCGCCTCGAAACGGCCGATGAAATCGACGGCGATCGTCCCCCCGATGCTCAGGCGTGTCACCTGCGGCGACAACGCGTCCTCCAGCCACAGCGCCGAGGATGACAGCCTGACCCCGTTCTTCAGCCGTCGTAGCATCTCGGGGAATTCATAGTCGAACAGACGCTGATGATCTCTGCTCCAGAAGTACCTGGACACCAACCAGTCCCATGGATTGCGGACGAATGCGAACTTGTAATACGTCCGAAACCTGTCGGGGAAATTTTCGCTGTAGAAGGCCGCCGTCGCGAGCTCTACTTTCCGTTCGCGGACGGAGCCTTCGGCTATCATTGTCGCGAGTGCGGCTTTCGCTGTTGTAAAGGCGCGGGGTTCTTTCCGACCGTGGCCGAGCACACCTTTCTGAGCGAGCGCTATCCTTCGCTCGCGTTGTTCACGCTCAACGCCGCGCGCTCGGCCCAGGACCGGCTGCTGGCGGTGGTCAATCACGACTGCTTCTTCCTCGGCGACAGCGGTCAGTGCAAGATACACACCCAGTATGGGCGGCAGCGCAAGCCGTTATTCTGTCGGTTGTTCCCGGCCGTACGCTTCATCCGCGTGGGTGAGCGGCTGGCGGTCGATCTGCACGAGCTGTGTCCGATCCGTCCGTTCCACGCTGGCTCCGAGGACTTCGTCCTGCGTCACGCAGAGCTGCGTGACGACCTGCACGCCGAGCTCGAGACCGTGCTCGCGCTGGCCGAGCCGCCAGCCACCGACGAGGCGGGCGTGCCGCGGCTCGATCCGGCGCGGCTCGACTACGAGGCGTGGCTGCGCGACCTGGTGCAGGCGGAACCGCAGCTCGGGCTGTTCGAGTACTGTGCGATCGACGCCTGGAACGCGCAGCACGGCTGGCCGGCCGCACGCCCACCCAGCGCCGAGCTCGAGCGCGGCCGGCAAGAAGCGCGGGTGCGGCTGCGGGCGATGGCGACCCTGCTATCGTGCGAGGACGAACTCGCGGTCGATCACATCGCCTGCGAGCGCTTGCTGCTGGCGCTCGCGCCGCGGGTGCGGCTCGCCCTCGCGTCGCGTCTGACGCCCTCGCTCGGCAGCGCGGAGCTGTGGCAGCTCGCGCATCGGATGGTGCTCGCGCTCGCGCTGTATTTGGAGGTGGTCGCCGCCACCGCGGGCTCGGCGGTCACGACCTCCACCGTGAGCCACGCGCTCAAGGGCAGCTTGCTCTTGCTCTCGCTGCTGGCTCAGCTCGATCGAGTGCCAGCTTTCGGCTCGTCGCCGCTGCACGCCGCGGTGCTCGCTCCGCCTGCCGCGATCGAACACGAGCTGCTGGCGGTGGTGGAGCAGATTCACGGTCCCACGCAGTCCGCGACGCTCGCGCAGATCGTGAGCGCGGCGAGCTCTTCGCGCCTGACCCGCTCGCGAGTGCTGCGCAACCTCGCAGAGCTGTTCTCCTATCTGCGCTTCACGGACGCAGGCGAGGGCGAGCCGATCCGGTGACGCTGAGAGCCCGTGGGCCACGTGTCGAGGCTGGCACTGGCACGACGCCAGGCGGCGAGCCAGTGCGTGACGGGTGCATCATCGCGGGGGAGCCGGACCGGTCGAAGCGTTCAAGTGCATCGTGCAGGTGGGCGCCTTCGGCTACATCCGACGATCAGCGGCTCGCTGGAGCTGTTCGTCTCGCCGTGTCCTGGTTCAGGATACCTGCCGCCCGAGCCCTTTAAAACTGTTCGAGGTCGAGCATCGTGGTTCGCGCGCTGGCCCTGCTCCGTGGACCTCCAGGCGTTTTTGTACTCGACACCTCGACGAAATTCCCCCTTCGAACCGCTCGAGCGCCGCGCTACCCTTCGCGGGTGGCGCTTCGTCTCGTCGCTGTCCTCGCCGCTCTCGACTGCGGCACCGACCATCCGCCGGCGTCTTCGTCGACGGCCGTCACCGCCATCGCACCCACGTCGAACAGCCCGGGCAGCACGACGACGGCGACCTCGAACCGCGAGCCGAGGATTCGCAGCAGAGCAACAAATGAGGTCACTGCGCGCACGCGCTCGCATACCCGCATGGCACCGAAGGAAGAGAGAGAATAACGCATGACGCACAAAGCGACCGTCTCCATCGTCGGCTTGGGTCAAATGGGCGCCGCGCTGGCGCGCGCCTACATCGACGCCGGTCATCGAGTCACCGTATGGAACCGCAGCCCCGGCAAAGCGGAGCCGTTTCAGGGCCAGGCGACCGTGGCCGCGACGCCCGAGCAGGCGTGCGGCGCGAGCGACCTGACGATCATTTCGCTGTCGGATTACGAGGCGAGCGACCAGGTCCTCCGTACGCCCCTCGTGGCCGCGGCCGCGAAGGGTCGGACGCTGGTACAGCTGACGAGCGGCACGCCCAGCGACGCCCGCAGCGGGGCGGCGTGGGCTTCGAGCCTCGGGATCGACTACCTGGACGGTTGCATCCTGGCTTACCCCAGCTACATCGGCGGTGAGCAGACGGCGGTGTTCTACTCCGGCCCCAGGGACCTGTACGAGCGCCACCAGCCGACGCTGCGCGTCCTCGGCGGGGCCACCTCCCACGTCGGCGAGCCGATCGGGGCCGCGGCGGCGCTCGACTGCGCCCTGCTGGGGAGCTATTACGGCGCCACCCTGGCGGTCCTGCAGGGGGCGGCGATCTGCGCGTCGGAGGAGTTTCCCCTCGACGCTTACTTCGAGAAGTTCCAGGCGATCATGCCGCTCATCTCGATCACCGCCGACATGTGCAAGAAGATGCTGTCCACCGGCAATTTCAAGGGGACCGATTGCACTCTGGACATTCACGCGAACGCCATTCGGCACATCGTGCGCCTCAACCGGGAGAACAACGTCGACGGGAGGCTCCCGGAGCTGGCCCTGACCTACTTCGATCGGGCGTTGCAGCTCGGTCACGGCAGCGATGAAATTGCCGCCGTGTTCAACGCGCTCCGGGGCTCGACCCGGAGCTGACCTGCGAGGGAGCGAGCCCAGGCCGTCGCGCCCGCCCGCAGTGGCTGGCGCATGCGCTCGGCGAGACCGACCCGGCACGCGGCTCCTCCCGCGTTTGTGGGCCGCGGTCGGTGGATCGCCTCCGGACCTGAGCGCCGGATGCGTCGTCGTCGGGTCCGAATGAGGGGTTTCCACCGTCTCGACCGGGCCGGCCGACCGTCGTTCACCGCCTTCACGATTCCGACGTCGCGGCGAACTGCAGCATGGCCGCGTCGTCCAAGCGGCTTTCGCTCACGGCGAGGGCCAGCGCGAGGGCCGTTCACCCCCTGTCGTCCGCGCCACCCGCTCGATACATTGCCGCGCATGAACACCACGCGGCGCTTGTCACCCGGCCTCATCCTCTCCTGCGCGGCGTTCCTGGCGCTCGCCGGATGCAGCTCGAAGCCGACGAAGGGCGAATTCCGCGAGAAGAATCGCGCCGCGATCGAGGCCGCGAAGAAGTCTTTCGCGGAGATGAAGCGCATCGTCGAGGCGACGCCCTCGCCCGAGGTGAACGGCGCGTGCGCCCGCCCCGGGCTCGTCGCCATCGATTCGAAGTCCGCGGTCGCGCCCCGGGGCGACGCCGTCACCGAGCAGCTCGACGCCTGGTACTTCGAGAGCCTCGCCTCGGCCCCGCCGCCGGGGAGCCTCGTCGACGGCGAGGGGCCGCTCCTGCGCGTGGTCGAAGAGGCGGATGTGGGCAACGACGAGGTGTCGCTCAGCATGCCCGTCGATCCCGAGTTCGAGCAGCGCAAGCTCGATGCGGCGAGCGCCGTCCGCTTCGTCCTCGTCACGCGCAAGACGCAGCGAGGCGCCGACGTGTTCCTGTTCGAGCACCCGAAGGCGACGCTCGTCTGCTCCTTCGCCCTCGACGTCGAGGCCGGCGGGCAGACCGTCGAGGATCTGAAGTTCATCGACGACAATGGCTACGACCCCCACACCGGCGCGCCGGCGGACCGGTCGACGGCGGCTCGGTCGACGGGCGGCGACGCCAAGATCGAGACGCTCCACGCCGAGGCGCTCGCCCAGCGCTTCGGGATCGGAAACGTCGCGCCCAGCCGACCGGCGGACGATCCGCGGGTGAAGGAGCGCGCGGCCAAGGTGGTGAAAGCCCTCGAAGCCACCATCGATCTGCCGGAGTGCACGCCCGACGCGGTGGGCAAGGGCATCCGGATGAACGAGAAGGAGCTGCGCATCCTCGCGGGCGGCCCGCTCCTGCTCCGGGCGGACCCCGACGTCCAGATCAACCCGAACAGCTCGACCACGACGGCGAGCTACCTGCGCGGGCGCGACAAGGCGAGCGCCGACGCCCTGGCCGACGCCGCGGTGTGGCACGTCGTCGACCTTCAGAAGGGCGGCGTGGCGACCTCGCTCGACGGAAAGACGTTCAACGGTGGCTGGGCGAACGGAAACCTGGTCGTCCTCGACAAGGACGGCAAGGCGACGTGCAGGAAGCCCGTGAGCATCGCGCCGCCGGATCAGCTCCAGGTCATGGTGAAGAACCCCCAGGCTCCCGGCATCTCCGACAACGACGCCGGCAGCGTCTCCGCCAGCCAGCTCCGCACGCAGATCGACGAGCTCCTCGGCGCGCCTTGAGGGCGACGATCTCCTCCAGCGCCCTCGGACATCCGGCATACTCCGCGCCGCATGTCCCATCTCGAGCTCGTGGCCCTGATCATCGACGACTACGACCCCGCGATCGAATTCTTCGTCGGCGCGCTCGGCTTCACGCTGGTCGAGGACTCGCCGGCGCACACCAACGACGGGCGCCTGAAGCGTTGGGTGGTCGTGCGGCCCCCCGGGGCGCAGACGGCGATCTTGCTCGCGCGCGCCGACGGGGCGCGCCAGGCTGCGGTCGTCGGGGACCAATTCGCCGGGCGCGTCGGCCTGTTCCTGCGCGTCGACGACTTCGACGCCGCGCACGCGCGCATGGTCGCGGCCGGCGTCGAGTTCGTGTCTCCCCCGCGCGCCGAGCCGTACGGGCGCGTCGCCGTGTTCCGCGACATCGCGGGCAATCGCTGGGACCTGCTCGGCCCAGACCCACGCCGCTGATTTGCCGCCTCGTGGAGGGCATCGAGCGCGACCCGGCCGGCTGTACTAGCCCGCCCCCTCCGGCGAGAGCCCGCGGAGCTTCGCCTCCACGAGCTCGCGCGCGCGGGACGTCTTGGCCGCGGGCGACAGGCCGGAGGGCAACAGTCGCTTCATCGCGCTCACCACCGCGTCGATCGTGGCGCCCTCGTCGCGCATCCGCTGGACCAGCTTGAACTGCGCGAGCTCGTCGTCGAGCCAGCGCTCGTACCACCCGACGAGTGTGTCGTCGGTCTCGACGATACGGTCCTCATCCCAGTGCACGATGCGCCCGACGTCTCCGGTACACACCACGCCGGAGTAAAGCGAGCAGCCGGAGAACAGGATCGTGACGATGCCGGTCAGCCGCGACGGCGACAGGTCGGCGTATGTCGGCTCGGGCGGCTGCGCGTGGGTGCGAACGCCGAGCGCGCGCAAGGCCGCGATTCCCGGGTACGCGGTGCCTGGCCGCCGGGGCTTGAGCTCCGCCGCAGCGAACAGGCCATGGTCCGGTCCCGCGCCGCCGTCCCCGACGGTGAGATAGAACGCGTGAAGGCCGGGCGGAAGCTTCGCGCCGAGCTTCTTCTCGATCGCCGCGAGCTGGCGCGTGGTGGCCTTCGGTCGCAGGAGGTACCGGTGGGTCCGAGCGCCGAAGGTCGCGTAACCGCGATCGAGCTCGCGCAAGATCTGGAGCTTCTCGACCGCGCCCTCCCAGTCGGTGCGATCGCCGGGCCACGCGGGCCGCGGCGTGGGTGCGGGTGGCTCGGTCGGCGCCACTTGCTCGAACGCGCCGGGCTCGGCACGTACCTGCTGGATCGCGCTGGCGAGGGGCACGCCCTGCGCGACGAGCTCGTTGAGCTTGCGCTGGGCGGCCTGGGTGAGCCGGCGCGCGGGTGGAGCGTCCTCGTTCATACGAGCTTCAGCGTCCGAGCCGGTCACTCCGGGGCACCGACGAATTTGAACACAGTGCTGCCGATCTTCAGGTGGTCGCCCGCGGCCAGGCGCGCCTCCTGGACCTGCTCGTCGTGGACGTAGGTGCCGTTGGTGCTGTCGTTGTCGATGACCCACCAGCCGTCGTCGCGCGGCTCGAGGCGGGCGTGGCAGCGCGAGACGGAGTCGCCGGACAGCACGATCGTGTTGTCGAGGCCGCGGCCGACGGTGACGCCCGTGGGCTTCAACACGAAGGAGCGTCCGACGAGCTCGGCGTCCAGCGAATAGAGGACCACGAGGGCGTCGACGAGCTTGGGGGCGCCGGGTCCGTACGAGAACAGGCGGTCGGCCCAGTGGCCGACTGGGTCCGGTCGCCCGAGCTGTACGGTCTGGACGCCGCCGTCCGTGAGCCCTTTCGGGATGGCGATGCACTGCCCCGCGAACGCGCGGACCTCGGCGTCGGCGACGGTCTCGCAGTAATAGACGCGCTCGTTGCATTGCTGGCACAGTCGGACCGACTCGCTGTCGGCCGGCGCGAGCGTCTCCCACCGCTTGGGGCAGGCGAAGGCGAAGCGGACCCGCGGCGCGGCCTGTTTGGCGCCGGCGCTGCCGCAGTTCATGATCTCTTCGCGCCGCAGCGCATTGGCGTAATCGAGGCCGATCTCGCGCGACAGCGCGACGAACCGGGCGAGCACGGCGGGGTCGTCGGTCGCACGCGCATGGAGGGCGACCTCGAGGCGCAGCCACTCGGCGCGCTCGGGGTCCTTGCCCTCGACGAGCTCGGCGTAGGCGAGACGATCGGCGTCGCCGAGCGTCTGGTCGAACGCCTTGTGGATGAACGGCCGCTCGTCGTCGGAGCGCAGGTACTCGGCGATGCGGCGCGGCTCCTCGGCCATGGTGAGTGGATATCACGTCGGGAGCGGGGGCGGAGACGGGCAAGTTCGAGCGACGAGCAACATCACGCTCGCCGCTGGACACCCGGTGGGCACCACCTGCCGGTCACGCACCTCGGTCTGCAGCGCCGGGTTGAGCTACAGTGCGAAGGATGCGGCCCGGGGACATCCTGGACGCGCCTGAGGTGCCCGACGGCGCCCGCGTCGTGGACCGGACGAGTACCGCCGGCGGAGAAAATCATGACAGTGACGATCGATGACGGGAGCGACTCGGACAGCATGACGGGGGAGCTCGCGCGGCTGTTCGCGGACCCTCGGGAGCAGTGGGACAACCTCGAGATCGCGGTGCAGGTCGGACGGACCTACGCGGCGATCCACTGGACGGGGTTCGACGAGGACCCGGAGGCGGTGGGCTCGGGGTTCTTGATTCGTATGGACGGCGAGAGCCCGCTCGGGGCGAGCGACACCCCGGAGATCGTCGAGCTGCTCGACGGCGGGAGCGAGCCGTTCGAGGCGACTGCGCGCCACCTGCTGACCGCGGAGGAGGCGTGCTGGCTGGCGGGACGGCTCGACCGGGGCGAGCGCCCGACGCACTGGCCCGACGGGCGCCCGCTCGTGTGGAGCGTGGCGATGGTCGACGACGCGCCGTGGGAGGCGGTCGGGATCGTGGAGCCGCCGTACTGGGATCGGCAGACGGAGCTGCTGTACGGGAGCGTGATCGACCGCGAGCGGGACGAGGAGCCGGAATGGATCGGGCAGAGGCGGCTGCTGGTGCGGCATACGCTGACGGCGGACCAGGCGGAGGCGCTGCCGCAGACGGCGATCTGGCCGGTGCTGCGCCAGCTCCACGACGTCGACGACCCCCTGTGGTTGGCGACGATCGCCAGGCATCCGCTGCCGTGGTTGCAGTCGCTGATCGTCGTGCTCGATGACTTGGGCGGGCTCGCGGAGGCGGTGCGGGCGCTGCCGCGGCTGGCCGAGCTGGGGGTCCACAGCCTGTCGCCGACGCTGCCGGCGATCGCCAGCGAGAGTCTTGAAGAGGTGCTGCTCACGGGCCTGGGCGGGGGGCTGCTCGATGTGTTCCTGCGGGAGTCACGGCTGCCAGCGCTGCGGGTGCTGGCGATCGACAGCGACATGCTGGCGGCCCCGGTCGACTTCTCGCCGCTGGGCAAGGAGGTGGTCGTGCACGTCGAGTACGCGCCGGACGACGACCTCGGGACGAACCGCCACGCTGCGAGCGCTCGCACGCTGGCGCTCGCGCTCGGACCCCAGCACACGCCGGAGGCGCTCGTCGCGGCGCTCGAGTCGCGGGTGGAGGGCGACACGTGGGTATCGACGGTGTGGGATCACGCGGAGGCGGCGGTCGAGCTGGCGCGCCTCCGCGGGGTCCGGCTGCAGGCGCGTTGAATGGGGTATGCGGTGACGGTTCGTGCGGACCGACGAGCGGCCGGGTATTCACGGCTGTCCTCGCGGTTCATGGAGCATTCGTGTCACTGGTGAATGTGCATACTTGGCTTGATGCGAATGAAGGGTCGAAGCCTCGCTGCGACAGCCGGGGTCTGAAGGCACCGTGCGCGGCGGCGATCCGGCGCCGGGTCCGCAGCATCGCAAGGTGTTACACGCGCCTCGCCACGGCGCTGCGCTGGCAGATCTGACGACCTGCCCCGACAACGCCCCCGGGCGCTTCTCCGGTGGCCGCTCGCGCGACCGCGTGCGCCGCGATGCGAACGGATGTTCGAGGGCGCCGGGGCCGAGAATTCCAATGTGTCCCGCTCGCGGCGAGGTTCGGACTCTCGGGAGAGTCAACATTGTTCATCCGCGATAGGACAGCGAGGGATTCGTAGGAACCGGCCGACAGGGTCGTACACACGGCTTTTCATTCGAACTGGCCACCGCTGAAGATTGTTGTGTATAATGATCGGACGCGGGGGAGGGATCGATGCGAATCACTTCGTTGTGCGGAGCGGTGGTGTTGGTGACCGCGATGGCGGCGTGCGACGAGCCGCGGGCGGATGACGGCGCTTGCGGCTGCGACGAGGTCGAGGCCCGCAGCGCCCAGGTCAACGGGGGGCTGCTGAACGGGGGTCTGCTGAACGGGGCGCTGCTGAACGGGGCGCTGCTGAACGGGGGCTTGCTCAACGGCCCCAATGGAGCTTCGGACCAGATCCAGCTGAAGCAGGTCAACGTGCAGGGCGACGGCGTGGCCGAAGACGCCCGGATCGAGGGCAGCATGTTGGTCGTCACGTCGCACCAGGGCGAGGAGCTGGCGGGCCTCGAGCTCGACGACGCCAAGCTGCACTTCGAGGTGAAGGAGGGCGGGACGACTCGCCAGAAGCTGCTCAAGATCCTCGACGTCGCGCCGCTGGCCCCCGGCTCCGACGTGTGGCTGTTCGATGTTTCGCTCAAGGTCGACTCCGGCGGCTGGGGCCCGATGTGCATCGACAGCGCCGGCGAGCCGACGCAGGCGATCTTGCTGGCCGACGTGTGGAACCCGGGCACCGGCGGTCGCATGCCGGCCACGGCCAGCAGCGTCACGTTCGCGTGCCGCGACACGGCGCTGGCGAAGTGCGTGGAATGGGGTTACAGGCCGTGGCTCGCCGATCTGCACGAGGTCCACCAGGCCTGCACGCGGCTGGTCCGCGCCGACTACTGCGGCGACGGCGTGGCGCACACGCAGCAGGGTACGGCGATTCACGTCCTCGACCAGCTCGGCATCCAGGGCGTCGATCCGAACCTTCAATTCGTGGTCGAGGCCGAGTGGGGGCCGGAGGGGGCGGTCTGCCTCAACGCGAACAACATGCGCCTCGGGCCGCAGGCGCTGAGCTGCGAGCTGCCCGCCTGCGGCACGCCGTTCGCCTCCGGCGGGCTCCTCCAGAGCGGAAAGATCGTGGGCGCCCCGTAGAGCTGCGCGGATGAGCGAGACCAGCGCAGATCCGGCCCTCATCGGCCCCTTCGGCGTGCTGCGCAAGCTCGGCGAGGGCGCGATGGGCGTGGTCTTCGAGGGCTACGACGCGCGGCTCGAGCGCAAGGTGGCGCTGAAGCTGGTCCGCCGGCAGCTTCTCAACAATCCGGCGGTGCGCGAGCGGATGACCCGCGAGGCGCAGGCGATGGCCCGCCTGTCGAGCCCGAACGTCGTGCAGGTCTATCAGGTCGGCGAGCACGACGGCGGCATCTATCTGGCGATGGAGTACATCGAGGGCCAGACGCTGGCGACCTGGCTGCGGGCCGAGGCGCGGCCGTGGCAGCAGGTCCTGCGCACGATCTGCGACGCCGGTCGCGGCCTCGCAGCCGCCCACACGGCCGGCCTCGTGCATCGCGACTTCAAGCCCGACAACGTGCTCGTCGACGATCGCGGTCGCGCGCGCGTCCTCGACTTCGGCCTCGTGCAGGCCGAGGGCGGCCCCGACGATTCGGCCCGCGCGGCCTTGCTCGAGCAGGAGCTCGTCGACACCGAGCAGGGCATGCGCTCGCCGCAGTCCACACACCCGTCCCCGGGGACATCCGCGCCCGACCGTTCGAGCAACCTGCACTGGTCGGTGCGGCTGACGCAGATGGGCAACACGCTCGGCACGCCGGCGTACATGTCACCGGAGCAGCACTTCGGGCGCGTGGCCAGCCCGCTCGCCGATCAGTTCAGCTTCAGCGTCACGCTGTACGAGGCGCTCTACGGCGCGCGGCCGTTCACCGGCGACTCGTGGGCGGCGATCCGCGAGGCGGTCCGGCACGGGGTGGTCCCGCCGCCGCCGCTCGAGTCGCAGGTGCCGCGGCGCGTGTTCAAGGTGCTGGTGCGCGGGCTGGAGATCGACCCCGCGAAGCGCTGGCCGAGCATGGCGGCGATGATCGAGGCGCTCGAGTACGATCCGTGGCGCGTGCGGGCGCGGGTCGCGGCGACGACCGCGCTCATCGGCGCGGCCTCGCTGGCGAGCTACGCGGTCGCGGTCACCCGGGCCGAGGACGGCCAGCGCTGCCAGGTGAGCGGCGAGCAGCTGGTGGGCGTGTGGGACCCGGCGCGCGAGGCCGCGGTGGCGCGCGCGTTCGCGGCGACGCACCTGCCCTTTGCGACAGACACGGCCCGGCGGGTCCAGAGCCGCATCGACGCCTACGCGCGCGCGTGGGTGGCCGAGCGCCAGGCAGCGTGCGAGGACCGGGCCTCCGGGGCGCAGACCGACCACCTCGCCGACCTCCGCGTCGCCTGCCTCGATCGCCGCAAGGCTCACCTGTCGGCGCTCGTCGACGTGTTCGCGGCCGCCAACAACGCGGTGGTGGAGAACGCGGTCCAGGCCGCGACGGCGCTGCCGAGCCTCGCCACCTGCGCCGACGCCAGCGGGCTGTTGTCGTTCGTGCTGCCCGACGACCCCGCGGTGGCCGAGCGGGTGACCGCGCTGCGCGGCGACCTGGCCCACGCCGACGTGTTCGATCGGACAGGTCGATACGAGGAGGGCCTCACGCTCGCCCGGCGCACCCGCGAGGAGGCGACGGGCCTCGGCTACGCTCCGCTCGACGCCGAGGCCGCACTGGTCGAGGGCCGCGTGCTGATGAACCTGGTGCGCGGCGAGGAGGCCGAGGCTGCGCTGCAGCGAGCGACGCGGTTGGGGATCCGCCACGACCTGCACGCGACCGCGGCCGAGGCGGCGACGGTGCGCATGTTCGTTCTCGGCAACCACCTCGGCCGCCCGGCCGAGGCGCTGGCGACGGCGCCGTTCGCCGAGTCGCTGATCCAGCGCGCCGGCGACGACGCAGCCCTGCGCGTCCTGTTCCACAACAACGTCGGCACGAGCCACCAAAATCGCGGCGAGCTCGCGGCGGCCCGCGGCGAATACGAGCAGGCGCTCGCGCGGCTGCGGCAGCGAGGCGAGCGCGAGCCCTTCGAGGCGATCGTCCACAACAACCTCGGCCTGATGCACCTCGAGCAGGGCCAGCTCGAGGCCGCGTGGACCCACTTCATCAGCTCCTCGGAATTGTTCGTGGCGATCCTCGGCGAACACCACCCGCTACTTGCGCACCCGATCCACGGGCTCGGCGACGTCGAGGTCCGCCGCGGTCGCCACCTCGACGCCATCCCGCATTATCTTCGCTCGCTGGCGCTGATGGAGGCGACCTACGACGCCGAACACCGCTATTTGCTGTACCCGCTGGTGGGGCTCGGCCACGCCTACGCGGGGGCCGGGAAGGTCGAACAGGCCGAACACGATTATTCGCGCGCGCTCCGGGTCGCCGAGGCGAACGGGGTCCGCGACAATTTCCTCGCCGAGGCGCACGCGGGGCTCGGCGAGCTCGCGGCCAGGGCCGGCTCGCCGGCGAAGGCGCGGCGAGCATTCGAGCAGGCAGCGGCCGTCTACGCGGAGGTCGGCGCCGGCGACAGCGAACCGGGCGCCCGCGCTGCCCTGCGGGCCGGCGAGCTCGCGGCCGCTCAGGGCGAGCGCGCGGCCGCGAGGCGATGGTTCGAGCAGGTGCTCGCCACGAAGTCCGAGGCGGCGGCGCCGCTGCGCGCGCAGGCGTCGGTGCTGCTGCAGCGCAACGGGACCTGAGTGCTGGAGCCGGCGCGATATGACCGAAGAGGGAGGTGCCGCGCGCTCGACCCTTGCGGGGGTCCTTCACGTCCGGGGTGCTCGTGGTAGAACGCGTCGAGGCTCTCGCGCGAGATCTCCGCCTCGATGTCGCCGTCCTTCTGGATCCTCGCCTGACAGCCGAGCCGGCTCGAGGCGCGCACGTCGAACGCCTTGTCGAGAATGTCCTCCTCGTCCTCCTCGTCCTCGGAGAGCAGCTCTCGGCCCTTCGTGACGTAGACGTGGCACGTGGAGCAGGCGCAGACGCCACCGCACACGTCGCCCTCCGGTGCGCCCACGCTTTTCGCCGCCGGGAGGAGCGTCGAGCCGACAGGGACCTCGGTCTCCCACGTTCGGCCGAGCGCCAGTAATCGGACTTTCGCCGTCCGTTCTTCCTCGATTCGTGCTCTGTCACGTGCGCGTCGACGCCCCTGGCCGCCGCCAGTTGTGTGTATGGGAACTTACCACGATAAAGAGGCCCGCCGCGACGCGCCGCGGGCCCTGCCGACTCGCAGGGCCGTGAGCGGGGCCAGGGCCGCTCGCGCCCCTCACCCATATCGCACTACTTGGCGGCGACGTCGACCTCGATGCTGACCTTCTCGTTGAAGGGTATGCAGTCATTTTCGGTACACACAGCGCCCCTGAGCTCACCGGTGATCGTCTTCTTGCCGCTCGTGGAGGCGGTCAGCCCGATCTCGAACTTGAGCACATTCTCGGTGAGCGTGGCGTCCTGCATGGTCAGCTTGTTGCGGTCCAGTTTCACGCCGTCGGGCGCCGTGAGCGACAGCTTGGCCGGGTATTCTTTGTTGATGTGATAATCGGCCTTTGCGGTGACTTTCACCGTTGCGACCGCCTTCACGTTCACCTTCGCGGCGGGCTTCACGATGTTGAGATCGTAGTAGTTCGCAGCGAACGCGGTCCCGGTCATTGCGACGAACAGAGCGGCGATGGTCAGAAGTTTCTTCATGGTGTTCTCCTTGCTTGGCAAGCAACCTCCATCGTATTCAAGAGTCAATCGGGGCTTCGGCGCGACGCTCGTTCAGGCCATCGACTCGAGCCGAGCGACGAGCTCGGGAGAGAAGGTGCCCTGCGCCAGGATTTGGCGCGTCTGTTTGAACCGCGCGTTCCAAAAACCGCGCTCGTCGGCGGTGAGGGAGACGACCGTCATCATGCCCTTGAGCCGCGCGAGCGCGGCCGTGTCTTCCTGGCGAGCACGGGTCTGGAGCGCGTTGGCAGCGATCTTGCCCGTGTCCAGCACGATCGCCCGCAGATCGGCGGGCAAAGCGTCCAGCCTCTTCTGCGAGAGGACGATGGCCCCGACGCGGGGCCCGACCGCGAGGTCGGTGATGGTGTCGAGCTTGCTCGCCCACTGGAGTTGCTCGACGGCGAGCGGTGACTGCAGCACCGCGTTGACCGCGGATGTGTCGAGCCGGGGCAGCACCTCGGGGGCACTCAGCGGCACCGCAGTCACACCGCCGATGCTCTGGTAGAGGGCCTTCACGATCGGGTCGTCGCGGAGCAGCCACGGTTTCCTGCCCTTGAGGCTGGTAGCGGGCCGCACGGGAAAGCCGCGCGAGAAGATGGACACCATGCCCACGTCGCACCAACCGACGGCAGCGGCCCCGGGCTGCGGAGCCCCGCCTCGAGCTCCCCGGCCAACGCGGCGCGGGCGGCGTCGAGCTTCGCCCAGGTGGTGAACAGGCCCGGCATCTGCAGGGCGAGCGCGGGCTTGTGGAGCCTGGCGAGGCCGACGCTCGAGACGACAGCGCCGTCCGTGCATCGACTCTCTCATCATGGTTTCACCGGAGAGAGAGCCGCGACCCCTCCGCTCCGATCCAAAAAAGCTTCGAATTTTTTCGCCCGCGCGAATGCGTCGCTTGCGCGCCTTCAGCGTGGCCGCTCGACCCCCGACGTCGCAGGGCGACAGGTTTGATGATTGACTGGCGGACCATGAGGGTCGGTGCGCCCGACCCTGAACGGATCGGGTCGTGGCGCTCGACTCCCTCGCCCCGACACGAGCGCGCATCCGTCGTCGTTGGCGTCGCGCTTTTCTGTTGACGGGTCCATCGCCGAGGCGCGAAGCTTTCCGGCGGGAAAGAGGGATCATGGCTACGGTACGTTTCTTGTCGGATTGGTCAAATCCATCGAACTCCGAGATTCGCCCCGGCGAGCCCCTGCGGCTCGAATACGACCTGGCGAGGTCTTGCCAGTGCCGTGCAGAGCGCTACGGGCAGAAGGCATGGAGCCTGGTCGCCCACCTTCGCTTTCACCCTGGCAACCAGGAGCGGGCCGGCGACATCTCGTCGGGCGCGCTCGAGGTGGACGTGCCGCCGGGTACCGACCGAATCGAGCTATGGTTCCACAACAGCGATCACACGGGCTGCTCGGCCTGGGACAGCCGATACGGTGAGAACTACTGGTTGGACGTGAAGCCGCCGTCGTGACGCTCGCGGCGACCGCGGTCGAGAGGCTCTTCCGTGGTCGGCCGGGCCGGACGACCGCCGCTCGCCCGGCCCGGGCGCGATCCGCTTGCCTGTCGTTGGACGGTCAGAGGCCGTTGGGGATCACCGTGAGCGTCGCGGAGCCCTTGTTGGTCAGGATGAGGTCGTCGTATCCGTCGACGTTCAGGTCGGCGACGGCGATGGCGTTGAGGCCCGGCGAGACGCCGGTGGCGACGAGGGGGGCTGCGGTGAAGGTGCCGGTGCCGGTGCCGGTCATGGGGAACACTCCGCCGGCGGCCGTGGTGTACAGGATGTAGGCGTCGAGCTTGCCGTCGCCGTTGAAGTCGCTGGCCACGACCCCCAGCGCCGAGTTGGCGACCAGGGGGGCGCCGGTGGCGGATTGCACCCCGTTGGCGAAGGTGCCGTTGCCGTTGCCCTTGAAGAAGAACAGGTAGCCGCCGGCGGCACCGTTGGCGAGGATGTCGAGCGTACCGTCGCCGTCGGCGTCGCCGAAGGCGAGGCCCGCGGTCTGGCCGTTGAGGGCGTTGGCGTAGGCGACCGGGGCAGCGAACGTGCCATCGCCTTGATTGACGAGGATCGACAGGCGCGCCGAGCTGGGGCTGGTCACCACGAGGTCGACGTGGGAGTTGCCGTCGACGTCACGGCAGGCGATCGTCGACTGCACGCCGCCGGTCGAAAGGATGGTGATGAGCACGGGCGGGCCGAAGGTGCCGGTGCCGGTGCCGGGGATCACGCTCACCTGGTTCGAGGTCACGCTGGTGGTAGCGACGTCGATCGCGCCGTCCTTGTCGAAGTCGGCGGCGCAGAGGTGGAGGGAGCCCGGGGCGCCGGTGGAAAACGGCGCCGGCGCCCCGAAGGTGCCGGGCGCGTCCGGGCCGAGGTTGCGGTAGACGCTGAGGTTGCCGTGGATGGCGGGCAGGTTGGTCTGGCCGTCGACGGTGACGGCGTCGAGCCAGCCGTCGCCGTCCACGTCCGCCGCGACGACAGCGTTGCTCGACAGCGGCGCGCCGGCGTAGTTGACCTCCGCTTGCACGGTGGCGTCGCCGTTGCCGAGAAAGACGGAGAGCGAGCCGGAGGGGGTCATCGCCGAGCCGGACTCGGCGTTGGCGACCAGGATGTCGAGCTTGCCGTCCTTGTCGATGTCGGCGACCGCGGGGGCCAGCGGGGTGTGCGTCGCGGGCACGTCGATCGGCACGCCGGGGACCTGGCCGGCGGGGGGCGGCTTGCAGTCGCCGTTGCTGCAGATGTCGTTCGCCGCGCACGCGTTGCCGCAGGCGTTGCAGTGGTCGGCGCTGCTCTGGAGGTTGGCCTCGCAGCCGTCGACCGGGTCCGCATTGCAGTCCCCGAGGGTGCCGGTGCAGGCGTCGCAGTTTTCGCCCGTATAGGTGGGGGCGCACGCGCAGGTGTAGCCATTGACGGCGTCGGTGCAGGTGCCGCCGTTCTGGCAGGGGTTCGGGGCGCAGTCGTCGATGTCGGTCTCGCAGGTCGGTCCGGTGAATCCAGGGGCGCACTCGCAGGTGAATCCGTCGATGCCGTCGATGCAGGTGCCGCCGTTCTGGCACGGCTCCGGAGCGCAGTCGTCGATGTCGGTCTCGCAGTTCGGTCCGGTGAATCCGGGGGCGCACTCGCAGGTGTAACCGTCGCCGCCTTCGATGCAGGTGCCGTCGTTGAGGCAGGGGTTCGGAGCGCAGACGTCGGTGCCGGTCTCGCTGGTATCGGTCGGGTCCGTGACCATGGTCGTGCCGGTCGTCCCTGTCGTCGGGTCCACGGGCGTGGTCGTGCTGGTGCCTTCACTCGAAGAGGTGTCGTCGCTGCTGGACGTCGTCGGGCCGCCGCATCCGGCGGTGCTGCAGGTGGTCGAGTCCGGTGCCGTGGACGAATCCTCGGTGGTCGGCACGTCACCGGTGGTGGTCGTCGTGGCCCCCGTTTCGGTCTCGGTCATCGAGGTGGCGGGGGTGTCGGACCCGCAGGCCCCACACCCCAGGCCGAGCAAGAGGAGCAGGTGTTTGTCGAAGGCACGGCTCTTGGCTTCAATGCGACGCATGTCCTCGACAGGGTCACACCGGCGGTCTGCGGAGGATACGGGCAATCCCGCGCGACCGACGAAGTCACGGCCCGACGGGCGGGCCGGTCCGTTCCGACGCGGCTCTCCGGCATGGACGAAGCACGCGAGCAGGTGCTCCGCGGTATCACCGCACGACTCAGAAAACACGTGACGTTGATCATCGTCCGGTCGTGCGGCCGCTTCGAGATCGCCGTCCGCAGCGCATGCCCCGCGAGCTGTCGAATCAGCGCGGCGGGAATCCGCTCCTACGCTCGCGGCGATCGTGAATGGGGCCTGCCTCGGGGCTGCACCGGTTCGCGTCGAGCACCGACGTCGTGGTCGTCCGTCTCCGCAACGCATTGCCCGGTGCACCCGCAATCGGGTTTGACGTCACCGGACAGGCCCTCTATCGTGGCGTTACCATGGGCTCCGATCTGTATCGCGTGAAAGTGGTCTCGAAGAAGGCGACGACCGCGGTCTTCGACGTGAAGGTGATCCACCCCGACATCTCGACGATCCCGGAGGACCGCAGTTTTGCGCTGATGATCCTGCGCGAGGCGGCGAACGACTCGCTCCTGGCGCGCGAGCTGACCACGCGCGACAAGACCGACAGAGTGTGGTTGAAGAAGTACGCCAGCGGCTTCATCCAATCGGTCGCGCTGACCCCCACCGGGAATTCGGCCAAGCGCGGGCGGCTCACCATCACCGTCTCCGATCCGGCCTGGCTCGATCACATGGCGCCGGGCGAGAGCTTCGATACCGCCGCCTTTCAGCGCATCGACAAGTACGACAGGCACCCGCCGATTTTGCTGACGACGGGCGCCGCCGGGCCGCCCGAGGTCGACGACTCCGACCTCGACGACGGCGATGGCTTCCTCTGGGTCCCGCGCGAAGCCTACGGGGACGTCAGGATCGTGAAGCCGCTCCCTCCGTTCGTCCAGGTGCCGGCGTACTCCCTCAGCGCGTACGAGGTCGTCGACGAATTGTCCGGGAAGCTCGCTCCCAAGCGGCTCCAGGCCTGGCACGGCAAGGCGGTGCGGGTGATCGCCTCCGGCAGGCCGCAGGAGGGCGCGCTCGGGCTCCTGAAGGGCTCGGCCGACAAGTTCGCGCTGCTGTCGTTACAAGGCTGGGGCTGGTCGAAGGTCGAGGCGATCGGCCGTCTGCGCCTGAAGCCCGGGCGGCGGGGAACGAAGGCGTCGTACGCGGAGGTGCTCGAGCGCGTGCGCATCAGCGCGGCGCTCGTGAAGAAGCGGGGCGACACGCTCGAGCTCACCTGCCGCCTGCCGCCCGACGGCCGCAAGGTGCCGTTCGCCAGCGAGAGCGACGTGCTCGCGCTGCTCGCCGGGCCGCTCGAGTTCGACTTCTTCAGGCAAGGCTTCAAGACGAAGGCGCCGCTCGGCGACGCGCTGACGCGGGACCTCCGCGAGCAGAGCCTGGGCACCGACGAGGACCTGTACCCCGCGGTCGCCAGGGCCTACGTGGCGTCGTTCACCGTCGAGGGCGCGACGAAGCCGAAGAAGAAGCTCACCGCTGCGGCGCTCGACGCCCTCACGCCGCCCGCGGCGCTCGCGGCTCTCTCGGCCGCCTGGCCGACCTTCACCCTGCGGATCAAGGTGACCGACCCGAAGTGGATCGCGCACGTCGACGACGAGCTGCCGATGTTCGCGGACGACACGGTGCTGGCAAAGCCGGCCACGCTGGCGGAGCAGAAGGCCGCGAAAGAAAAAGCCGCGAAAGCGAAGGCCAGGGCCAAGAAGGCGCCGAGCAAGCCCGCGCCGAAGCGGGCGATCCTCTGGCTCAAGAAGGGCACGAGCGACAAGGTGTGGATCGCCTCGCAGGACGGCGCGACCTGGAAGGCACAGTACGGGCGGCGCGTGCTGCCGGACCGCGAAGAGAAGGTCTACGAGCTCGCCTCCGAAGAGAAGGCGAGCGCAGCCTTCACCAAGGCCGTGGAGGCGAAGAAGCGCGCCGGCTACCGGGTCGCGCCGGCGAACGACGCCGCGGCCGAACTGCTGTGGAAGCGCCTCGGGCTCGCGTTCGACGACAGCTCGGGCGTGCCCGTCGTGACGAAGGTGGGCCCGCCTGCATCGGCCGCGACGCACTTCGAGACCGGTTTCAAGGCCGGCGACACCATCTACGCCGCCCGCCACCGCGGCATGGGAGCCCCGTACAGGCTGCGCACGATCGAGGAGCTCGCGGTGGTCGTCGAGTCACGGCGGGCGGGCGAGGATGTCCTTCTCGAGACGAGCCGCAAGCTGGGCAAGAGCGGGATGATGACCACGGCGCGCGTCACACTCCGCTGATCCCTTGCGCGAAATTTCCTCGCACCGCGGAGCCGAGTTCGGGCGACGTTGAAGTCGTATTGTCGTGACCATGGTCAGCAGATTGAAAATAGGGCGAGACCTCGCTCGGCTCGCTCAGTCGGTCGAAGTGGCCGGCCGCAGCCGCGAGCCGGGCGACGTGCCGCCACCGGACGCCTCGTCGCTCTTTCGTGGCGAATCGGCCGGCTGCGGGGACGACCGGCCGCCGAGCTCCTCGCGCAACGCTGCGATCTCGAGCTGCAGGGCCCGGAGCGCGCGCTCTCCTGCGATCTCGCTCTCCGCGCTCTCGGCGTCGCGGCCGACGAAGAACGTGGCGAGCGAGGCGGTGAGGTAGCCGATGATCCCGATCGAGAACGCCGAGAGCAGCAGGCACAGGAGGCGGCCCTCGGGGGTGCGGGGCCAGTACTCGGAGGCGATCGTGGTCATCAGCATCGCCGTCCACCACAGCGCGTCGCCGTAGGAGTCGAGGCCGTTGCCCTCGGGATCGTACTCGAAGGCGTACATCCCGGCGGAGCCGGCCAGGAGCACGACGAACGTCAGCGAGACCACGTACCCGAGGCCGCGGCGGCTCATGCTCTTGCCGAGCGCGCCCATGCCTCGATTGACCGAACTGATCACACGCACCAGGCGGACGCCACGGGCCGCACGGGCGACCTGGAACACCCGGAACGCGCGGAAGATCCGCAGCAGGCGCAGCGCGGGGAGGGTCAGCGAGAGCGCGGTCAGCCAGTTGCGGCGCAGGTAGGCGAGCTTGGCCGGGGCGAGGGCGAAGCGGACCGCGAAGTCGACGATGAAGACGATCCAGATCGCCGTCGAGGTCAGCTCCAGGAAGCGCGGCAGGCCCCAGATGAACTCGACCACGAGCAAGGCGAGCCAGATCAGCCCGAGGACGACCATGGGGCCCTCGAGCCAGCTCTCGAGGCGATGAAGGGCTCCGCTGCGTTCGGAGCTCAGCGCGTCCTGGGGCTCGCCCGGGCCGTCCGTCGCTCCCTCGCCGAAGGCCATCGTCGAACCTCAGGCCCCCGGTCGCGGACGCGGGGCGACCGGGTAGTCGTCGCCGAGCAAGCTCGCCGCCGAGCGTTCGCGCAACCCGTCGGCTTCGGCCGCGCCGCGACGGGGCAGGGCTCCCGTCACCCGGACGGCGGGCTCGGCCGCGTTGAACTCGTCGAACGGCTCGACGACGGTCTTCATGACTGCACGTCCCTCCCTCATGACCGCGCCGCGGCCCCGGCGAACTGCGCGGCTGGCTCGACCCGTGGATAGCAGCGTTCGATCGCGCGACCACGAGCGCCCGCGCGGGCGCGGAACAGGTCCGCCGGCGACGGCCGGCTCGACGCTCGCGGGGCGCGAGGCGAACATCGGCGGCGAACGCTCGGCGGCCTCTTCCTTGCGGAGGTCGAGCGTCGCCGCGACGGCGCGCGCCGAGTTCGCCCTCTCCTTGGATCACTGGAGTCGCCGCGAGCGCTCGCCGGTTCGACGCGCGCCGGTGACCACGCCGCGGCCAGACGCGGCGGCGCGGCGCCGACCGGGGGCGCGGCGACGCGCCGAGGACTCGCAACCTTCGTGTCCGGAGGCGCGCGCTGTTCGTATTCAACCGAGATTCATCCGCCGCAGGACAATCTCCGTGCTCACGCGACGGTCTATTCGCCGCTGTCGTGGCGAGCTAAGGTCCTGTCTATCGCCATTGTGAGCGACGAGGCCCGTAGAGCCCGTCGACGCAGGTGTTGCACGACAAAGGAGAATGCAGGTGACAAAGCCCATTGGAATCATCGCAGACGCCGAGCCTGGCGCCCAGGGGTTCGATACCAACGCGGTCGTCACGTCGGAGCTCGCGCGGGCCTTCGCGGCCGACGGCTATCGCTTCTGCGTGCGCTACGTCAGCCACCGTGAGGACGAGGGCGCGCACGACATGACGACCTCGGAGGCCGAGGCGATCCTCGCCGCCGGGCTGGCATTGATGCTCGTCCAGCACGTCCGGCGCCCCGGCCATTGGGCGCCGACGGCCGCGCTGGGGGGCAAGGACGGCCAATTGGCGGCACATTACGCCGCCGAGCTCGGCTGCCCGCCCGGGCTCAGCCTGTGGTGCGACCTCGAGGGCGCCGGCACGCAGACCGCCGACATCATCGCCTACGCCAACGCCTGGTACGAGGCTGTCCATGGCGCGAGCTTCACCCCCGGGCTCTATGTCGGTACCTTCGCGCTGTCCGGCCTCCAACTCTACAGGCAGCTCGCCTTCACGAGCTACTGGAAGGCGGGAATGAAGGTCGCCGACGTCGAGACGCGGGGCTATCAGATGCTCCAGCACGGGCCGGGCCCCGCGAAGACGATCCAGTACGACCGCGACACGATCATGAGCGACCACCTCCGCGGGCTCCCGCGCTGGCTCGTGCGTGCGCCGTCGCAGTCGTGAAGCGCGCGGCGAGGGTCGAGCTCGCCCGGGCGCTGTCGCTTCCAATCAAGCTTAGACTCGGCATCGATTGAATATCATGTCGTCGCCCTCGGCGTCGAGGGTCGAGGACGGTTTGAAAACGCTAGAGTACGGAGTACAGAAGGAGAGGACAAATGACAGTCATGGGGAACGAATTCAGCGGGCTGCCGATGGGCGAGCTCATCGGTGCGCCGCTCAGCGCCGCCTGCGACGCGCAGGTCCGGCTCGCCAAGGCGACGGCCGATTTCATCAACACGGTCGGCTTCGAGCAGCCCGCCGGCGACAACAAGGACGGGGCGCCGGCCGGGAGGTCGACCGCGCGCAAGGTCGACTTCTCATTCGTGCGTCCCAGTCAGGAGATGAGCGAGGACAAGGAGACCGGCAAGAAGGTGGCGAAGCTCGAGACGGTCGAGCTCTCGGTGCCCCTCCTGGCGATCCTCAACGTGCCGTCGCTGATGGTCAAGTCGGTCGACATCGTGTTCGACATGGAGGTCAAGAGCGCCGAGGCGTCGAAGGATTCCTCGGACTCCGAGGGCTCGTTCGACGCGACGGGGAAGGCGGGGTGGGGCCCGTTCAGCCTCGAGGTGCACGTCCACGGGTCGATCGCCGCCCACAAGGAGAACACGCGCAGCACGGACAAGTCGGCCAAGTACCACGTCGAGGTGCACGCCCGCGACGACGGGATGCCGGAGGGCCTGGCGCGGGTCCTCGACATCGTGCAGTCGGCCATCGCGCCGATCGCCATCAGCAAGCCGGCCGATGCGGCCGCGAACGACCCCAGCCCGGCGCCGGCGCCCGCGTCGACGCCGTAGCATTGACGTAGCGAACGAGCGCTCCGGGCGGTGAGCCGGCGTCGGCCGACTCACCGCCCGGGAGCCTGCGACACGTCGTCACCCCTTTTTCGGGGGTCGTGTACGCCCGCGCGCGGGGCGTCGTCCCGCGCGATCGGCGGTCCTCGAGCTCGAGGAAAGCGCCGAGCCTCTCTCACCCGCGAAGGTCTTGACAATGCCCCGTATACGTTTCGATCACCTGGTCACGGCGCTCGCCGACGCAGTCGTCGACGCCGAGCACGTCATCCGCCGCCACCAGCTCAGCGATATCCGCAGCTTCTTCGACGCGGACAATCACCCCGTGATGGTCGACCTCGATCTGCCACGCAGCGACCCGGGGGCTCGACCCGGAGAGCTCGCCCGGCTGCAGGTGCCGCTGATCGCCATGGTCAACGTCACGCACCTTGCGATCGAGGAGATGGAGATCAACTTCACCACCGAGCTCGGGAGCGTGTCCGAGGAGGTCCACGAGCGCGCGCACGCGGTCGGTGGCGCCGACCCCGACGCCGGCCCGACCGCGCGTGAACATCAAGGGTGGAGCGGCCGGAAGCGCGTGACGACGATCGACGTGGAGACCGGCCCCGAGGAGCGAAAGCAAGGCGCCGCGACCGTGACCCTCAAGGTGCGGGCGGGCGAGGTCCCCGAGGGTGTGTCGAGACTCCTGGCGCGGCTCAACAAGCTGATCTGAGGCCCCGATGATTGATCTGACCGACATCGTATTCATCAAGCGGATCGTGATCGGGAGCAGCAACCCGGCCGACCTCCAGAGCGAGGAGCGCGTCGGGGAGGCGGTCCGCCTGCTCAACCAATGCCTCTCCGGCCAACCGAAGGGGAGGATCGTCGGGATCGAGAAGAGCTTCTCGATCCTGCAGGTCGGCGAGCACAACGTCGTCTTGCAATGGACGACCTACCAAGTCGGATTCACGCGCCGACCCCAATGGCTGCAGACATGACGGCGTCGACGCGAACGCGGCGATCCGGCCTCGCGCCGGCGGTGGAACTCGCGGACCTGGTCGCGGCGATCTCGGCGACGTACGGCGCGGCCCGGGAGGCGATCCAGCGGCGGCAGTTCGCGCGCCTGCTCCGGGCCACGAGCGGCGGAGCGAATGCCGGGCTCGCAGTGACCGTGCCCGGGACGCGCGAAGAGATCGTGGTGCCCTCGCTCGAGCTCGTGCCTGCGCGCTGGCTCGACGTGGCCGAACTCGTGGTCGAGTTCGACTGCGTACCGCTGTTCGTTCGCGTCGGGCGAGGCCGTCGTGTCGGCCTGCGGGTGGTGCGACGAGGCGCGAGCCGGCGCGCGCGCCGGGTCCGAATTGCGCTCTCCGGGCAGGCCGGGTCGCACCTGGAAGTCAGCCTCGATGGGCGCGCCCTGGGCGGGCCGTCGAGCGAGCCCAGCGCGGCGGCGCAGGACTCTCCGGCGCGCCGCGACGAGGTGGTCGTCGGCGGGTGGAGACGCGGCGCGCGTCCGGTGTACCTGCTCGCGCCGGCCGACGTCGATCGCATCGCGGATCTGCTCGGTCTGGACTGACGACACGAGTCGCTCGTCCGGCGCCCTCGCTGACCCGCGACCCCGGCGCCACCGGGAGCACCCCGGAGAGACCGTGATCGACCTCGTGATCGGCGCACCGTGACGGTCCTGCGCCGAGCCGACGATCGCGCTCGAGCTGCGCCGAGGAGGTCGGCGCCCCCTCGTATCGGCTCGGCGTGAATGCGAACGGAATGATCTACACATCGTTTGACGCCCTGAAGCCCGTGTGCGAGGATGCCCTCGCAATGTTTACGGACGCCCCAGTGTGCGCAGGTCGCCGCGTTTCGAGGTGTGCGTGATGGAGGCGGCGATTCGCATCGGCCTCGCCATCGCGCTCTCCGCACTCGTGATCGCGCTGTTCAGGCTCGGCCGCCGCAAACCGGCCTCGCGTGAGGATGAGGAGGGCCCCCGGGGATGGGGCTCCATCGTCGGCAATGCGCTGTTTCTCGGCGCCTTGTGGGCCCTGGTCGGCGTCATCGCGGCGTTCATGGCAATCGGCGGTAACCTGGTCGACGCCGTCCCACCGGCCGCCGACTTTGTCGAGGTCCGGGACGAACTCGGCGACGCAGCGCCCGATTGCGGCCCTCCTGGCCCGCTCGGAAAACCGCACCTCGTCGAGGTCGTCCACAGCATCGATCAGGGGCCCTGGCTCTCGCAAGCCGCCGACGCCTTCATGGAGCAGTGCCCGAACATCCAGCTGCGACTGACCGCGGGCGACGATTTCGAGACTGCCAATGCCATTCTCCGCGGTGAACTGCGACCGACGCTGTGGGCGGCGGCCGAGGAGCTCACCCTGCGCTACCTGGAAATTCGCTGGCGAGAGCAGTCCCCCGAATTGCTGTTCCGGCTGGACGAGCGGCGCCCCCTCGTCCGCTCGCCGCTCGTCGCCCTGCTCCACGAGGAGCAGCTCCGAACGCTGCAGGCGATCCGCGAGGCCGACCGCGAAGGGCTGGGGTTCTGGGTCGACGCGCTCTGTCCCACGATTCCTCGCGCGCCCGCGCTCGACGGTGTGCTGCAGGAGGACATGCTCCCGGGTACCTGGCTCGATTGGTTCACCCAGCGGAACCCGCCGCCGCCGCCGCCCGACTCGCGGCTCGCGGCGAAAAAAAAGCGCTCCACCCCTGGAGTCCCGCCGAAGCCCGCCGCTCTGCTGCTTCCGACGCCCGAAGAGCTGCGCTCCTGGGGCCGCGTCAAGCTGGGGTTCCCCGCGCCGACGTCCTCCGCCGGGGGCATGTCGACGCTCCTGCTGATGGCCCGGCAATACCTCCTCGCCGGCACCGCCGGCGACATCTCGCTCGCGCTCGAGGGCGAGGGCGAGGTCTTGCAGCGGTGGATGCGGCGCTGCAACGCGGGGCGTGACGAGTGGTTCGCCTCCGCGTTCCTGCTGACCGACCACGTCTTCGACCTCGGCCCGAAGAGCTACGACGGCGTCATCACCTACGAGAGCCTCGTCTTCCCGATCCTCGCGCGACTCAAATCCGACGAGCTCGGAGAGGTCCGGGTGTACTACCCGTCGCCGACCATCGTCGCCGAGCACCCCGCGGTGCTGATGTGGCCCGACGACGGGGAGCGCGCGCCTGCACTCGACGCCGCGCGGCGCTGGCTGCAATACCTCGAGCGCGAAGAGGTTCAGCGGAGCGCGATCTCATATGGCCTGCGCCCGGGGCGGCTCGACCGGCCGCTCGGCGCTTTCGACCTCGAGAAGAACCCCTTCCTCGACATGCGTCGCTTTGGCGTCGAGCTCGAGCCGAACCTCGAGGAGCCGCCGCGGCCGGACGGGCCGGTGCTGCTCCGGCTCCTCGAGCTGTGGCGAGACGCGACCGGCCGGAGCTGAGCGAGCTCAGGGCGCGGCCGGCGACGCGGGGGCCGCCGATTCGGAGGCCGACGACGCGGAGGCCGACGACGAAGCCGTCGTCGAGTCATTACCGACGTTGAACAGCAGCGAGGAGTTCGAGCCGGCCCCTCCGCCGAGGACGACCACCTTGGAGTTGGACGACTTGGCGAGCTCCGACGTCGCTTCGAGGTCGCGCCAGCGCAGCACGTCGGGGGAGAGCTCGCCGATGATCGTGTTGTAGTCGCGGATGCCGCTCGCCTCGGTCCGCTTGCGCTGGGCCTCCGCCTCCTCGCGCTCCAGCCTGTGGCGATACTCGAGCGTGAGCTGTTCCTGGCGGTACTTCTCGGCGATCGCGGCGAGGACCGCATCGGGCAACTCGAGGTCGACCAGATCGAGCTCCTGGATCTGAGCGTACGGCTTCTTCTCCTCGCCGTCGCCGAGTTCTTTGCGGCTGAGCGCGGAGATCCGCCGCAATTCGAGCATCAGGTCGTTGGCGCTCGAGTAGATCTTGTGCGCCGACCGATCCCCGAAGGTCCGCCGGACGTGGGCCTGGATGTCGGGCTTTATCACCCGCTCGAAGTAATCGGGGCCGATGTCGCGGTGGAGATGCCCGAGCATGTCGCTGTACGGCCGGAACTTCACCGATACGGCGACCTGCAGGTTGAGCCCCTCGTCGCTGAGGACGTCGAAATTCAACGTCTTCTGCTGCAGGCGCACCTCGTACAGCGTCAGGTGATCCCACGGCGGGATGACGTGCAGCCCTTCGCCCCACACCCTGTCTGTCACGGTGCCTCCGGCGAAATAGCGGTACATCACCCCCTGGCTGCCAGTCGGGACGGTGATGAACATCCGCGGCCACAGGAAGCCGAGCAACAGCAGCACCACGACCAGCGCGGTGTAGGTGAGGTATTCGACCTGGCCGAGCGTCCTCTCGCTCCACTCGCGCAAGGACGACCGGTCGCCGACCTCTTTCTTCTCCCGGGTCTTCGCCATGAGACGTCAACCTGCTCGCCGTCTGGCCTTGCGCGGACCCGAGAGCAGGGTGGCGATGAATCCGCCGATCGGCGTCAGCACGATCGACAGCAGCACCGTCCACCAGAAGCCGAGGCGCCGGGTCGTGCCGAGCAGCCCGAGCGCCAACACGGTCACTACCGGCAGTGCGTAGACGAAGAGCAAGGTCAACTCCATCGATCGCTCCTTCGGACTACGCCGGCCCCTGAGGCGACACGGACGGCGCGCCGGGCCGATTCCGCATCTCGGCGACCTTCTCCTTCGCGCCCTCGAATTCGCGCCTGAAGTGGTCGCGCATCCGGTGCGGATCGAAATCGAGGAAGGTGCCCCCGGATTCGAAGTGCATGACGAAGACGCGGCCAATGGCGTGAGTGAAGGCGCCGGCCGCGACCGGCACGCTGACGATCCCCAGCGCCGTCCCGACCACCGGAATCAGCTTCGCCAGGCTCCCCCCGAGCGCCGCGCCGACACCGACGCCGCCGATCCCGACGAGCAGCGAACCGACGAGCTTCTTGACGAGATCCTCGCGGAACGTGATGCCGTAGAGCGCGGACAGCTCCTTGAGCTGCTTGACCTGCACGGCGCTGACGGCGAGCACATCGGCGATCGGGATCGGCACCACCCCGGCGCCGAGCGCCCACAGGACGTTACGATGAATGATCGCGTCGGCCTGCATCAGCCGCGTCTCCGGATCAGAGGCCACTTCTTTCACTTGTGTCGTCTCGCTCACCATGGACAGTACCTCACTGCGTTTGAGTCCCAATGTCAAGGTCATTGCATCGATTTCGGGGTCGCGCGCGGTGCGCGGTTCGAGCCGAGGAGCCCGCTACGGCCCCGTCTGGTACGCATGCACGCTCCCGCCCGGCGCGGTCGTCTGTCGTGACGATTCGTCGCGCATTGCACTGCGAGGCCTCCGGAGCCCACCCGAGGGGGGCGTATTTCCGGAGCACCGGATGGGATGCTCGTAGGGTTCGGCGGGGCCCGTGTGACACGAGTCCGATCGTCGCCTGGCGGCCCCCTCGATCGGCTCTCGCTCGTGTGCAAAATCGTGGCCATGAGCGGCCCCGTGCGACGCCGTTTGCGCCGACGAATCCCCGTCTGCTGGTTGGAGACACCGCGTGTTTCGACGACCCTGTTCATCGTCGTCGTTCGCCACACGGCGCGCTCCGGGTGTTGACGGCGACCGGTCGACGTGCGAGCGTCCTGCCGTTCTCCACATCTGGATCCCCACCGATCAGGAACACATCCATGAGCGACGACGAGACGGATGCCACCCAGCGTTACGAGGTGGTCGTCAACCACGAGGAGCAGTACTCGCTTTGGCCCGCCGACCGCGAATTGCCGGTCGGATGGCGCAAGGCGGGCAAGAATGGCACCAAGCAGGAGTGCCTCGCCTACATCGACGAAGCGTGGACCGACCTGCGGCCGCTGTCCTTGCGGCTCGCCATGGCAAAGGCCGCGGAAGGCCCGACGGGCTGAGCCCGCTCGGCTGGCGTACGACGGCATCGATTCATGACTATCGTCGAACTGTTCCTCGACGAGGCAGGCAGGGAGCGGCGCGCCGTGTTGGCCGCGGCCAGCCTCGCCGGCGTCGCCAACGTGTTGGTGCTCGCGCTTGTCAATGCAGCGAGCGCTTCGTCCGACCCGACCGAATTTCGCATCTTTGCGATGTTCGCGCTGGGCGTCATCCTGTACGCCATCACGGGGCGCGCCACGTACCACCGCTGTGTGGCGATCGTCGAGTCGGCGCTGCACCGCATGAAGACCCGGATCGTCGACAAGATCGAGCGCGCCGATCTCGCCAGCATCGAACGCATCGGCTCCGCCGAGATCTTCGACCGCCTCACGGAGAACGTGGCCGTGATCTCCGGATGGGCAGGGAACATGGCCCACGTGCTGCAGTCGGTCAGCATCTCCGTGTTCGCCTGCCTCTACCTCGCGTACGTGTCGCCGACCGCGTTCATCTTGCTCGCGCTGCTGACCGCGATCAGCGTGAGCATTTACCGCGCCAGGCTCCGCGAGCTCGACGGCTACTTCCAGGAGAAGGCGGAGACGCGCCTGCGCTTCTTCGACTCTCTGACGGATCTGCTGCGCGGGTTCAAGGAGGTCAAGTACAGCCGTCGCCGCGGTAGCGAGCTGCGCGCCGGCCTCGTCGCTCACTCCGAGCGAATGCGCCGCGCGACGGTCCAGTCCGGCCGGATCTTCGACGACAACTGGATCTTCGCCAATTGCAGCCTGTTCGCGCTGCTCGGCACCGTCGTGTTCGTGCTCCCCCAGTACGTCCCCGCGGACACGGCGATGACCGGCACCCTCGTGGCCGGCACGATGTTCATCTGGGGTCCGCTCAGCGGCATCATCAACGGCGTGGCCGCGTTCACCCGCTCCAACCAGGCGCTGGCCGAGATCGCGGCGCTCGAGGCCAAGCTCGACGCGGTCGGCCTCGAGAGCTCCGAACCCGGTGAGGACCCCTGGGGCGGGCGCTTCTCGTCGATCGAGCTGCGCGGCCTTCAATACGGCCATGCCGGGGGCACCGATCAAGGCTTCCACATCGGCCCGATCGACCTCACGGTGAATGCCGGCGAGGTGCTGTTCATCGTCGGCGGCAACGGCAGCGGCAAGACGACCCTGGTCAAGACGCTCACAGGCCTGTACGCGCCGAGCGGCGGGCGACTGCTGGCCGACGGCATCTCCGTCGACCAGGACAACGCCGCCGCCTACCGCGAGCTGTTCACGACGATCTACTCCGACTTCCACCTGTTCTCGCGCCTCTACGGCCTCGCCGACATCGATGCCAGCGAGGTTCACCGGCTGCTCGCGCAGATGCACCTTCGCAGCCAGACGTCCTTCGCCGACGGGGGCTTCACCAAGCGCGAGCTGTCGACCGGCCAGCGCAAGCGCCTGGCGATGATCGTCGCGCTGCTCGAGGACCGCCCGATCTACGTCTTCGACGAGTGGGCCGCCGACCAGGACCCCGAGTTCCGCAAGTATTTCTACACCGAGCTGCTCCCCACGCTCCGGGCCCGCGGAAAGACCGTCCTCGCGGTCAGCCACGACGACCGTTATTTCTCCTGCGCAGACCGGGTCATCACGATGGAGCAGGGACAGATCCGCAGCGTCGAGCGCCCCGCCGACAGCGCCAGCCATTGACCCGTTCAGGGCGATCGATGTCGGGCGCGCCGTGCTCATCTCATCCTGCATGGCTCGGCGGAAACGCTGCGTCCAGGACCGCCTCCCAGTTCACCGGCAGCTGCGGGACGCCGGCGGCGGCGATGCGCGTCGTGAGCTCGTCGCGGGCGGTGATGCCGAACCGCCGGACGTAGGCCGACAGGTACTCCGGGCGGGAGAACAGGAACATCAGATCGGTGAGCTGCATCGGACGAATCACCAGCATCGGGTGCGGCGCTTCGAGCGGGCGGTAGTCGGGGTTGTGCAAGCCGGGCTCGCGGCAGCCGGGATAGAACTGGCCGATCATCAGACCCTGGGCGGTGATCTCGGGCTTCAGCGCCTGTTGCACGGGATCGATGAACTGCAGCCCCGCGTCGTTCGGCAACTCGGGGAATAGGGTCAGGATGGCGCGGAACTCGCGACCCATCCCGGCGGTGGGGAGCTCCGTGGGAAAGCGAGCCACCAGCGCGCGAATCACCGACTCCACTGCGGCGGGGCGGAGCTCCCCCTCGTACACGTGAAAGCGGATCGAGCGAAATCGGTTCAGGCCGGGCTCGACAAAGGGACACACGGACCCCTTGCGACCGATGATCGGGTTCGGCCTGGAGATGAAGGTCCTGAGCCACGTCAGCACCTCCAGCAGTTGCGCGCGAGTCGCTGCCGGGAGACCGGCGCTCTGCTCGTCGAGCTGCTCGGCGCACAACAGCCGAGCTTGCGATGGATCTGTCAGTTCCAAGACGCGTCCTCCCCGTCAACCGAGGTGCATGCGATGAGTCGCCGCAGCGACGAGAGGAACGCTTCCGCGATCCGCTCGATCGTCGAGGCCTCATGGATGGCGCTGCTGAAGCTCCAGCCGAGCCGCAGTCGCCCGTCCACCACGATGCCACTCACCACGAGCTCATGAAACAAGGCCATGTTCGGGCTGATGCTCGTATGCCCCGTCCCGTCGAAGGTCCAGGGCGAGCCGGCCTCGTACTGGCCGAGGTAGTTGAATACCATCGGCATGGGTACGGAGAGCGACGCACGTACGTCCGCGTCCGGATGCGCGTACCGCAGCCAGCCGTATCCGAGGCCCCGGCCGGGCACCGACCGCAGCTGCTCTTTCACGTCGTTCAGCAGCACCGCAGGATCGTGGCCCTGCTGCACGGTCAGCCACAGCGGGAACAGCGACGAGAACCATCCCAGGGTGCGGGACACGTCCACGTCAGCCACGACAGGCTCGCGACCGTGGTGCTGCAGCGCCACGCAGACAGTGTCTGTCGCGGAGGCGGCGCTCAGCGCCGATGCGAGGGCCGACAGCAGGACCGCGTCGATCTCCGTCCCATGCGCCGAGCCCACGGCGCGGAGGAGTGCGCGGGTGTCTGCCGGCGAGAGCTCCACCTCCACGGTGCGGCTGTCGCCGAAGGTCCCCGGCGCGCAGTCGCGGTCTCGTACGATCGGAGTCATGCGGCGAGCGCACTGCGCCTGCCAGTAGCCGAGCTCCTCCGACAGGCCGCCGCCGGCGATGAACGCGTGGAGCCGCTCGGACCACTGGCGCAGGGACGTGGTCTTGGCTCCGAGCTCCGGTGTCCGCCCGGCGATCAGCGCATCGCATGCGCGCTGCAGGTCCTCGCACACGATTCGCCACGACACGCCGTCCGTGATGAGGTGGTGGAGGACGAGGACGAGCTGCGCGCCCGCTTCGCCCAGATCCAGCCACGCAGCGCGGCAGATCGGGCCGCTGGAGAGACTCATGCCGCGCTGCAGCTCCGCCACCGCCTCGACCGCCGCGGCGTCGCGGGCCGAGCGATCCAACGCCGACAGATCGACCCGCTCGAGCACGAGGGTCGCCCCCGGCTCGTGCTCCTGAACCCACCCGGACTCGGTGCGACGATACCGCAACCGCACCGCGTCATGTTGCTCTGCGATGATTCGCAGCGCCTCTGCGGCGATCTCGGGCGAGAGCGCGGGCGGCGGCGTCCAGCGCATCGCTGGGCAGTAGTGATGCGCGTCCACTGGGTCCCCGTCGAGGAACCAGTGCTGGATCGGCGTCAGCGGCACCGTCCCGCTGACGGCGTCCTGCTCCGCCAGCACTGCGCTCTCTCGGCGCACCACCAGCGCGAGCTCGGCCACCGTCTGATGCATGAACATGTCGCGTGCAGTGAGATGGAGGCCGGCTCGCTTCGCGCGACCGATCACCTGGATCGCCAGGATCGAGTCCCCTCCGAGCGAGAAGAAGTTGTCGTGGATCCCGAGCGGCGAGCGCTGCAGCACCGCCGACCACAGCTCGGCGAGCACGCGCTCGGCCTCGGTCCGCGGCGCCACGCAGGACGTCTCGACCGCCTCACGCATCGCGTCGGGCGGCGGCAACGCCTTGCGATCCACCTTGCCGGCGGGGCTCAGCGGCAGCGCCGTGCGCCGCACGAACAGCGAGGGGACCATGTACGTCGGCAGCGCGGCCCCGAGGTGCTCGCGCAGTGCATCGTCGGTGCATCCGCTCTCGCCGAGCACCACGTGCGCGACCAGGCGCCTGTCACCGGACGCAGGTTCCCACACGACCACGGCGCACGCTCGCACCGACGGGTGCGACGACAGCACCGCCTCGATCTCCCCGAGCTCGATGCGGAAGCCGCGGATCTTGACCTGGTGATCGATGCGCCCGAGAAACTCCAGCGCTCCGTTCGCGTCCCAGCGGACGAGGTCGCCCGTGCGGTACATCCGTGACCCGGGCACCGCGGAGAACGGGTCCGGCACGAAGCGCTCCGCGGTCAGTGCGGGCCGGCCCAGATAGCCGCGCGCGAGCCCGGCTCCCCCGATGTACAGCTCGCCCGGGATGCCCACCGGCGTCTGCTGCAGGTGGTTGTCGACCACGTACAGCTGCGTATTGGCGATGCCTCGGCCGAGCCGCACGGGGCTCCGCCCGGAGTCGACGCGAGAGAGCGCGGACCAGATCGTCGTCTCGGTCGGCCCATACGCGTTCCACACCGGCGACGCCCTGCGCGCCAGCTCGACCGCCAGATCTGGCGTCATCGCCTCCCCGCCGCACAGCACCTGCAGGGGCCTCTCACCCTTCCAGCCAGCGTCCAGCACCATGCGCCACGTGGCCGGCGTCGCCTGCATCATCGTCGCGCGCGCGAGGGCGCTCACCAGCGCTTCGCCGTTGCTCGCGTCGTCGCGGGACGCCAGGTGGATCGAGGCCCCCCGGATCAGGGGCATGAACAGCTCCAGCCCGGCGATGTCGAACGACATCGAGGTCACGGCCAGCAGCGCGTCCTGGGGCCCGATCCCCGTCTGCTCGGCGAAGGAGTGCAGCAGGTTCGTCAGCGCGGCGTGCAGGATCTGGACGCCCTTGGGCCGCCCCGTCGAACCCGACGTGTACAGCACGTAGCTCGCGTGGTCCGGTCTCACGGCGACTGCGAGGGGCGTGCGCGGCTGCTGCCACGCGGGCGCGCCCGCGTCGAGGTGCACTGTCACGACCTCGTGCGGCGGAAGGCTGTCTCGCAGGCGCGCCTGCGTGAGCAGCACGGCGGGCCGCGCGTCCTCCAACATGAATGCCAGTCGCTCTGGCGGATAGCTCGGGTCGAGCGGCACGTAAGCCCCGCCCGCCTTCAAGATCCCCAACAGCCCCACCACCATCTCGAGCGACCGCTCGACGCACAGCGCCACCAGCACCTCCGGGCCGACGCCGAGTCCGCGGAGGTGATGGGCCAGCTGGTTCGAGCGCTCGTCGAGCTCGTGGTAGGTCAGCTGCTGCTCGCCGAACACCAGCGCCACCGCGGCCGGCGTCCGCCTGGCCTGCTCCGCGAACAGCTCGTGCGTGCACCGCTCTGCGGGACAGGCCGCCGCGGTGTCGTTCCACGCCGCGAGCTTCGCGTGCTCCGTCTCCGTCAGGAGGTCCAGCTGCGACAGGCGCTTGTCCGGGTGGAGCACCCCGTCCTGCACCAACACCTGCAGGTGCCTGCCGAGCCGCTCCACTGCGCCGGCGTCCACGCGGGTCGTATCGTAGGTCAGGGAGACTTCGGTCCCCTCCGCGTCATGCAGCACTCCGAGCGCCAGCGCCTGCTTCGCGGTCGCCACACCGGTGAGCGCCACGTCGAGGAGCGGTGACCAGCTGGCCGCGGCGCCGGTGGTCGGCGGCGTCACCTCGAAGAAGGTCACGTCGAACAGCGGGCTCTCGCCGGCCTGCCGCGACAGCCCCTGATCCTGCACGACCACGTCGAACGGCAGCGCCTGGTGCTCATAGGTCTCCAGCGCCGTCCGCCGCGCCCGCGCGAGCAGCTCGGCGAACGTGGGATCGTCGGCGAGGTCGGTCCGCAGCACCACAGTGTTGGTGAAGAACCCCAGCAAGTCGGCCGTGCCCGGCACCTCGCGGTTCGCAATCACTGCGCCGAGCCCGAAGTCCGTCTGGCCGCTGTACCGCGACAGCACCGCAGTGAGGGCGGCATACCAGGCCATGAAGGGGGTGCACCCGTGGGCCCGCGCGAGCGCCTGCAGCCCGCGGCTCGCCTCCGGTGGGACGCGGTGCGCGACGCTGGCTTCGAGGCCGGGGCCGCCCGCCGGCGCGGCGCGAACGATGGGCAGCTCCAGCCGCGGTACGCTCGCGAGCTTGGCCTTCCAGTAGGCCCGCGACGCCGCGAAGCCGCCGGTCGAGAGCGCCTCCTGCTCGGCGCGCGCGTAGTCGGCGAACTGGTAGGAGAGCGCCGGCAATGCCGCCGCTTCGTCGCGGCAGCACGCCTCGTACAGGCGCGAGAGCTCGGAGAGCAGCACGCCGCTGGACCACTCGTCGGTGATGATGTGGTGTTGAAGGACGAGCACGACATGGCGTTCGGCCTCCAGGCTCACGACCCGCACGCGCGTCAGCGGCCCGGTAGCGAGATCGAAGCGGGCCCCGATCTCGGCCTCCAGGTGCGCGCGCAAGGCGGTTTCCCGCGCCGCCTCGGGCAGCGCCGAGACGTCCTCCACGCGCAGCGGGATCGACACACTGTCCGCCACTCTTCGGATCAGCACGCCGTCCACCTCGGGATAGGTGGTGCGGAGGATCTCCTGCCGCTGCGCGAGCTGCTTCAGGCTCTGGCGCAGCGCCGGCTCCGAGAGCGCGCCGCGAATGACGAACACGTGCGGGACCTGGTACGACCGCGCCTCGGGCGAGAGCTTGTCGACGAACCAGATCCGCCGCTCGGTCCCCGAGAGCGCGTCGTATGCGGGCTCGGCCGCGTCGCGCGGGGAGGGAGAGAGCGCGAGCGCCGGTCGCGTCTCCGTCCCGGCGAGCAACGCCGCCAGGGCCGCGACGGTCGGCTGCCGCAGCAACGTGGCCAGAGTCAGCCCGAGCCCGAGCCTCGTCTTCACCGCCGACGCGACGCGCACCGCCAGGAGCGAGTGGCCGCCGAGCGCGAAGAAGTCGTCGTCGATGCCGATGGGCCGCACCTCGAGCAGCTCTTCCCAGATGGCCACGAGGGCGCGCTCGACGTCGGTCCGCGGCGCCATGAAGGTCCCATCCGCGCCGCGAGTCGCCTCGGGGGAGGGCAGGGCCTTGCGGTCGACCTTGCCGTTGGCGGAGAGCGGCAGGGCGTCGAGGAAGACGAACGCCGACGGGAGCATGTAGTCGGGCAGATAGCTCCGCAGGTGCTCGCGCAGCGAGGCCGCCGCGAGCGCGCTGTCCTTCGCGACCACGTAGGCGACGAGGCGGTTGTTCCCCGGCGTATCCTCCCGCGCGACGACGACGCACGACGCCACCGCGGGGTGGGACGCGAGCGCCGCCTCGATCTCGCCGAGCTCGACACGGAAGCCGCGGATCTTGACCTGATGATCGACGCGGCCGAGGAACTCGAGCTCGCCGTCCTCGTTCCAGCGTGCGAGGTCGCCGGTGCAGTACATGCGAGCGCCGGGCTGCGTCGCAAGCGGATCCGGCACGAAGCGCTCGGCCGTCATGGCGGGACGATTTAAATAGCCGCGCGCGAGGCCGACGCCGGCGAGGTGGATCTCCCCGGGCATGCCGATCGGGACCGGTCGCTTGGCGGCGTCGAGCAGGTAGAGGTGCACGCCATGGATGGGCCGGCCGATCGAGAACCTCTCGGGGCGCGACGGATCGAACCAGGCCTGGGCGGCGAAGATGCTGAACTCGGTGGGGCCGTAGGAGTTGAGGACCTGGCGGCCCTCGGCCCATTGCGCGACCAGGGAAGGCGGCGTGCTGTCGCCGGCGAGGGTGATGTGGCGCAGCGCCGGGGCGCGGCAGCGGAGCACGCGCAACATCGCCGGCGGGATGAAGGAGAAAGTGATGGCGCGGTGCTCGAGGCACTCGGCGATGCCCTCGACGGCGTCGTAGGCGTTGCTGGGCAACACGCAGGCGGCGCCGTTGCACAGCGAGAGCATCCAGTCGACGATCGCGCCGTCGAAGGCGATCGCGGCGCTGAAGAGGATGCGATCGCTGGGATGGACGGGGATGTGCTGGCGCTGGAAGGCGACGCGGGCAGCGAGGCCTCGATGCTCGTTGATCACGGGCTTGGGCTTGCCCGTCGAGCCCGAGGTGAACACGACGTAGTTCGCATTCTCGAGGGTCACGCCGCTTTCGGGCGGGGTGATCGGTTGCGAGGCCCATTGCGCCGCATCGGCGTCGAGCCGCACCACCGTCACGCCGGGCGCCGAGAGCCGGACGTCCGCGTGCGTCAGCAGCACCGGCGCCTCGGCCTCGGCCAGCAGCAGGGAGAGCCTGTCCGGCGGAGACGACGGGTCGAGCGGCACGAAGGCGCCTCCGGCCTTCAGGATCGCCACCAGACCCACCACCATGTCGAACGACCGCTCGACGCACACCGCGACGCGCACCTCGGGCCCGACGCCGAGCGTGCGCAGGTGGTGCGCCAGCCGGTTGGCCTGCGCCTCGAATTCGCCGTAGCGCAGCTGCAGCCCGTCCTGCTCGAGCGCCACGGCCTGCGGGGCCTTCACGGCCTGCTCGGCGATCAGCTCGTGAATGCACCGGGCGGCCGGATCGGTCGGCGGCGTGTCGTTCCACGCCGCGAGTTTTTCAATCTCCTCGTCGGTCAGCAGCTCGAGCTCGGAGACGCGTCTGTCCGGGTGCGCCGCTGCGTCGCTCACCAGCGTCCTCAGGTGGCCGCACAGCCGCTCGGCCGCCGTTCGCGAGACGCGCGTGGTGTCGTACAGGACCTCCACCAGGGTCCCCTCGGCCCCGTGCTGCACGGACACGGCCAGCGCGTTCTTGGCGGTCGCCAGCCCCTGCGGCGCCGCGCCGAGGCGCGGTGACCAACCGGACGCAGCAATGGTGGTCGGCGGCGTCACCTCGAAGAAGGTCACGTCGAACAGCGGGTTCTCGCCGGCCTGTCGCGACAGCCCCTGATCCTGCACGACGACGTCGAACGGCAGCGCCTGGTGTTCGTAGGCGTCGAGGGCCGTCCGCCGCGCCCGCGCGAGCAGCTCGCGGAAGGTCGGATCGCCCGCGAGGTCGGTCCGCAGCACCACCGTGTTGGTGAAGAACCCCAGCAGGTCGGCGGTGCCCGGCACCTCGCGGTTTGCGATCACCGCGCCGAGCCCGAAGTCCGCCTGGCCGCTGTACCGCGACAGCACCGCCGTGAGGGCGGCATACCAGGCCATGAAGGGCGTGCATCCGTGGTCGCGCGCGAGCGCTTGCAACCCGCGACTCGCCTCCACCGGGACGCCGAGCGCGACGCTCGCTTCGGGGCCGCGGCCAGGGGCGGTGCGGACGATGGGCAGCTCCAGCCGCGGGACGCCTGCGAGCCTGTCTTTCCAGTAGGCCCGCGACGGCGCGAAGCCCCCGGTCGTGAGGGCTTCCTGCTCGGCGCGTGCATGGTCGGCGAACTGGTAGGAGAGCGCCGGCAGTGCCGCCGCTTCGCCGCGGCAGCACGCCTCGTACAGGCGCGAGAGCTCGGCGAGCAGCACGCCGCTCGACCACTCGTCCGTGATGATGTGGTGCTGGAGGACGAGCACGACGTGGTGCTCGGCCTCCAGGCTCACGACCCGCACGCGCGTCAGCGGTCCGGTCGCGAGGTCGAAGGGGACCGCGATTTCGGCCTCCAGGTGCGCGTGCAAGGCGACCTCTCGCGCCGCCTCGGACAGCGCCGAGACGTCCTCCACGCGCAGCGGGATCGAAGCGCTCTCCGCCACCCTTCGGATCAACACGCCGTCCACCTCGGGATAGGTGGTGCGGAGGATCTCCTGCCGCTGCGCGAGCTGCTCCACGCTCTGGCGCAGCGCCGGCTCCGAGAGCGCGCCGCGGACGACGAACACGTGCGGGACCTGGTACGACCGCGCCTCGGGCGCGAGCTTGTCGACGAACCAGATCCGCCGCTCGGTCCCCGAGAGGCCGTCGTACGCGGGCTCGGCCGCGCCGCGCGGGGAGGGTGCGAGCGCGGCCACGGGCGCCGGTCGCGTCTCCGTCCCGGCGAGCAACGCCGCCAGGGCCGCGATCGTCGGTCGCTGAAGCAACGTGGCCAGAGTCAGCCCGAGCCCGAGCCTCGCCTTCACCGCCGACACGACGCGCACCGCCAGGAGCGAGTGGCCGCCGAGCGCGAAGAAGTCATCGTCGATGCCGATGGGGCGCGCCTCGAGCAGCTCCTCCCAGATGGCCACGAGGCCGCGCTCGAGGTCGGTGCGGGGCGCGATGAATGTCTCTGCCGCGCCCCGGGTGGTCTCGGGAGAGGGCAGGGCCTTGCGGTCGACCTTGCCGTTGGGATTGAGCGGCAGCGCGTCGAGGAAGACGAACGCCGCGGGGACCATGTACTCCGGCAGCCTCGCGGCGAGCGACGCTCGCAGCTCGCTCAGGGTGGCGTCGTCGCCGGCCACGTAGGCCACCAGGCGCTTGTCGCCGGTCGCGTCCTCGCGCGCCACGACGACGCAGTCGCGCACGGAAGGGTGCGCCGCGAGTGCGGCCTCGATCTCGCCGAGCTCGATGCGGAAGCCGCGGATCTTGACCTGGTGATCGATGCGGCCGAGGAACTCGAGCGCGCCATCGTCGCGAAAGCGGGCCAGGTCACCGGTGCGATACATGCGTGCGCCGGGCTCCGAGAACGGATCGGGCACGAATCGCTCCGCCGTCAGGCCGGGGCGGCCGAGGTAGCCGCGGGCGAGCTGCACGCCCGCGAGATACAGCTCGCCGGCGACGCCGACGGGGACCGGGCGAAACGCAGCGTCGAGCACGTAGGTGCGGGTGTTGTCGATCGGCCGGCCGATCGGCACCGGCCCCGTCTCTTCGGACCGGCAGGTATGGCTCGTGACGTCGATCGCAGCTTCGGTGGGACCGTAGAGGTTGTGGAGCTCGCCGCGGTTGCCCGCATACCAGGCCTCGCGCAAGTGGGCGGGCAATGCCTCGCCGCTGGCGAAGACGTGGCGGAGCGACGCGCGCTCGCGGGGCTCGGTCGCCGCCAGGAACACGCCGAGCATCGACGGGACGAAATGGATCACGGTGACGCCGGTCGTCGCGATGAGGGCGGCGAGGTAGCGCGGATCTTTGTGCCCCTCGGGCGCGGCGATCACCATGCGGGCGCCCTCGAGCAACGGCCACCACAGCTCCCAGCCGGACACGTCGAACGACAGCGGCGTCTTCTGCAAGATGGCGTCGCTCGGGTTCAGGCCGTAGGCGCGCTGCATCCAGCGCAGGCGATTGTCGAGGCCGCGATGGGTGTTGAGCACGCCCTTGGGGCGCCCCGTGGAGCCCGAGGTGTAGATGACGTAGATCGCGTGATCGGGGCCGACGTCGACCGCAGGGGACGTGGACGGTTGCTGCTGCCAGGTGGGCGCATCGAGATGCACGACCACGTCGTGCGGTGGAAGGCTGTCCCGCAGGCGCGCTTGCGTGAGCAGCACTGCGGGCCGCGCGTCCTCCAGCATGAAGGCCAGGCGCTCTTGCGGATAACTCGGGTCGAGCGGCACGTAGGCTCCGCCCGCCTTGAGGATGGCCAGCAGCCCCACGAGCATCTCGAGCGACCGCTCGACGCACAGGCCGACCCGTACCTCCGGACCGACGCCCAGGCCGCGCAGGTGATGGGCCAGCTGGTTCGAGCGCTCGTCGAGCTCGCGGTACGTCAGCTGCTGGACGCCGAACACCAGCGCCACCGCGTCCGGCGTCCGTGCGGCCTGATCTTCGAACTGCTCGTGGATGCACCGCGCCGGCGGATACGCCACCGCGGTGTCGTTCCACGCCGCCAGCTCCGCGTGCTCGGCCTCCGTCAGCAGGCCGAGCTCCGACAGGTGCCTGTCCGGGTGCGCGACCATGTCGAGGAGGACGGTTCGCAGGTGGCCCCAGAGCTGCTCGATGTCTTCGCTGCGGAGCGCTGAGGGTTCCCACATCCAGCGCAAGTCGAGGGTCGTTCCAGCAGCCACCGTGATGGCGAGCGGGTAGCTCGTCTGCTCGAACGCCTGGAAGTCCTCGATCGGCAGGACCTCGGCCTGCTGCGCCGCGTCGTCCACCGGGTAGTTCTCGAACACGAGGAGCGTGTCGAACAGCGCGCGACCTCCACCCACCGCGCTCGCGCGCTGCACCTCGTACAGCGGGGTCGCCTCGTGGGCGCGCAGCTCGACCTGCTCGGCTTGCAGTCGCTGCAGCCATTCGACGACGCCCTCCGAGCCGGACCATCGCGCCCGCAGCGGCAACGTGTTGATGAACAGGCCCACCATCCGCTCGATGCCGCGGAGAGGCGCGCCGCGACCCGAGGTCGTCATGCCGAAGACGACGTCCGTGCGCCCCGTGGTGCGTCCGAGGACCTGCGCGAGCGCCCCTTGCACCACAGTGTTCAGGGTCAGCCCATGCCGCCGGGCAAAGGCCGTGATCGCCTCGGTCTCGGCGGCGGTCAGCGCGGTGTCGCGCTGCCTGTGCTCGCGCGTCGCCTCTGCAAGCGTCGCGGCGAGCGGCGGGAACGGCAGCCGCGTCGGCTCCTCGACGCCGGCCAGGTACTGGGCGAAGAACGCCGACGACGCGTTCTGGTCTCGCGTCGCGAGCCAGGCGATGTACCGCTCGTAGGCCACCGGCTCCGGCAGCGCGAGTCGACGCCCGCCCCGGTGCGCAGCATAGGCGGCCTGCAGCTCTCCGAGCACGACCGGCATCGACCAGCCGTCGGCCAGGATGTGATGCGTGGTCTTCACCATCCACGTGCTGCCGCCGGGCATGCGCACGAGCACGACCCGCGCCAGCGGGGCCCGCCCGAAATCGAAGCCGGCCGCCCGCTCGTCGCGCCGCAGGGCCTCCCACCGCGCCTCCGCCTCGATCGCGTCCAGCGAGGACCAGTCGTAGGTCGGCATCGCGAAGGCGACGCTCCTGCGCACCACCTGCAGCGGCTCCGGGACGCCCTGCCACAGGAAAGACGTCCGATACACCGCGTGGCGCGCGAACACGGTCTTCCACGCGCTCTCGAGCGCCGCGGCGTCCACGTCGCCTCCGAGCTGCAGCGCGAGCTGGACGGTGTAGGTCGGCGACTCCGGCTCGTTCAGGGCGTGGAACAACAGCCCCGCCTGCAGCGGCGAGAGCGGGTAGACGCTCTCGACGTCGCGCGTGGCCCCGAACAGCCCGTCCAGCGCCGGCTGCTCGAGCCGCGCGAGCGGGAAGTCCGAGGGCGTGTATCCGAACGCTTCGCTCGCCGTGCAGTGAGCGATGATTCGCCGCAGCGAGGCGACGAACCGAGCTGCGAGCCGCGCCACCGTCGAGTCGTCGTGGATCGCCGAGCTGTACGTCCATTCGAACCGCAGCCGTCCCTGCCACACGCCGCCGTTCACCGCCAGTGCGTGCCACAGCGCCATCCGCGAGCTCGAGGTCCGCCCCGTCGGCTCCGTCGCCGGTCCGAACATCCCCCGGCCCTGCGCCCCCATGTCGAACTGCCCGAGGTAGTTGAACACCACCGGCGGATCTACCGAGAGTGAGGCGCGCACCGCCTCGTCCGGGTGCGCGTACCGCAGCCAGCCGTAGCCGAAGCCGCGGTTCGGCACCGACCGCAGCTGTTCCTTGACGCCCTTCAGCAGCGCCGCAGGATCGTCGGTCGCCGGAGCCGTCAGCCACACCGGGAACATCGACGTGAACCACCCGACGGTGCGGGACACGTCCACGTCCTCGAGCAGCGCTTCGCGTCCGTGCCCTTCGAGGGTGACGCACACCGTGTCCGTGTCGCAGAACGCGCTCAGCGCCGCTGCGAGCGCCGAGAGCAAGACGTCGTTGATCTCGGTGCGGTAAGCCGCGCTCACGTCGTGCAGGAGCGCCCGGGTCTCGGCCTCGGACAGCTCCACGTCCACGGTGCGGCTGTCTCCGACCGTGCCCGGCGCCGCCTCGTGGTCCTGCGGCAGCGGCGTGATGCCCCGCGCGCACTGAGCTCGCCAGAAGTCCTCCTCCTGCGACAGGCCGCCGGCAGCGACGAACGCGTGCAGCCGCTCCGACCACTGCCGGAACGAGGTCGTCTTGGCCGCGAGCTCCGGCGTCCGACCGGCCAGCAGGGCCTCGCAGGCGCGCTCGAGGTCCTCGTGCAAGATCCGCCACGACACGCCGTCCACCACGAGGTGATGCACGACGAGCAGCAGCCGCTTGCCCTCGTCGCCCAGATCCAGCCACGCCGCGCGGGCCACTGGCCCCGCGGACAGCGACAGGCTGGCTTGCAGAGCGTCCGCCGACGCCTCCACGGCCGCCCTGCGCGCGCCAGGTGGCAGCGCCGAGAGGTCCGTCCGCTCGAGCGGCAGCGCCACCTCCTCCGCGTGGCTCTGCACCCACCCGGACTCCGTATGGTGATACTGCAATCGCAGCGCGTCGTGCTGCCGCAATACGAACTGCAACGCCTCGGCCACGAGCGCGGGCGACAGCGCGGACGACGGCGTCCACATCCAGGCCTGATTGAAGTGGTGGGCGTCTTCGGGGTCCTTGCCCAAGAACCACTGCTGGCTCGGCGTCAGCAAAGCAGTGCCGGTCACCGCCTGCTCGGCCACGGCCGCGCTCGATCTGCGCGCCACCTGCACCAGCTCGGCGACCGTCTGGTGCATGAACATGTCGCGCACGGTCACGTGCAAGCCAGCTCGCTTGGCCCGACCCACCACCTGGATCGCCAGGATCGAATCTCCGCCCAGCGAGAAGAAGTTGTCGTGGATCCCCACCGACGCGACGCGCAGCACCTCCGACCAAACTTCCGCGAGCGCTCGCTCCGCTTCGGTGCGCGGCGCGACGTACGACGTGTCCACGGCCTGCCGCGTGTCCTTGGGGGCAGGTAGCCGCTTGCGGTCGACCTTGCCGTTGGCGGAGAGCGGCAGGGCGTCGAGGAAGACGAACGCCGACGGGAGCATGTAGTCGGGCAGGTGGCTCCGCAGGTGCTCGCGCAGCACGTTCGCCGCGAGCGCGCCGTCCTGGGCGACCACGTAGGCGACGAGGCGCGTGCTGCCCGGCGTATCCTCTCGCGCGACGACGACGCACGACGCCACCGCGGCGTGGGACGAGAGCACCGCCTCGATCTCGCCGAGTTCGACACGGAAGCCGCGGATCTTGACCTGATGATCGGCGCGGCCGAGGAACTCGAGCTCGCCGTCCTCGTTCCAGCGCGCGAGGTCGCCGGTGCAATACATGCGGGCGCCGGGCTGCTCCGAGAACGGATCCGGCACGAAGCGCTCGGCCGTCATGGCGGGACGATTCAAATAACCGCGGGCGAGGCCGACGCCGGCGAGGTGGATCTCCCCGGGCATGCCGATCGGGACCGGTCGCTTGGCGGCGTCGAGCAGGTAGAGGTGCACGCCATGGATGGGCCGGCCGATCGAGAACCTCTGCGGCCGCGACGGATCGAACCAGGCCTGGGCGGCGAAGATGCTGAACTCAGTGGGGCCGTAGGAGTTGAGGACCTGGCGACCCTCGGCCCACTGCGCCACGAGGGAAGGCGGCGTGCTGTCGCCGGCGAGAGTGATGTGGCGCAGGGCCGGCGCGGGGCAGCGGAGCGCGCGCAACATCGCCGGCGGGATGAAGGAGAAAGTGATGGCGCGGTGCTCGAGGCACTCCGCGATGCCCTCGACGGCGTCGTAGGCGTTGCTGGGCAACACGCAGGCGGCGCCGTTGCACAGCGAGAGCATCCAGTCGACGATCGCGCCGTCGAAGGCGATCGCGGCGCTGAAGAGGATGCGATCGCTGGGATGGACGGGGATGTGCAGGCGCTGGAAGGCGACGCGGGCAGCGAGGCCTCGATGCTCGTTGATCACGGGCTTGGGCTTGCCCGTCGAGCCCGAGGTGAACACGACGTAGTTCGCATTCTCGAGGGTCACGCCGCTTTCGGGCGGGGTGATCGGTTGCGAGGCCCATTGCGCCGCATCGGCGTCGAGCCGCACCACCGTCACGCCCGGCGCCGAGAGCCGGACGTCCGCGTGCGTCAGCAGCACCGGCGCCTCGGCCTCGGCCAGCAGCAGGGAGAGCCTGTCCGGCGGAGACGACGGGTCGAGCGGCACGAAGGCGCCTCCGGCCTTCAGGATCGCCACCAGACCCACCACCATGTCGAACGACCGCTCGACGCACACCGCGACGCGCACCTCGGGCCCGACGCCGAGCGCACGCAGGTGGTGCGCCAGCCGGTTGGCCTGCGCCTCGAATTCGCCGTAGCGCAGCTGCAGCCCGTCCTGCTCGAGCGCCACGGCCTGCGGGGCCTTGGCCGCCTGCTCGGCGATCAGCTCGTGAATGCACCGGGCGGCCGGATCGGCCGGCGGCGTGTCGTTCCACGCCGCGAGTTTTTCAATCTCCTCGTCGGTCAGCAGCTCGAGCTCGGAGACCCGTCTTTCGGGGTGCGCCGCCGCGTCGCTCACCAGCGCCCTCAGGTGCCCGCACAGCCGCTCGGCCGCCGTTCGTGACACGCGTGTGGTGTCGTACAGGACCTCCACCAGGGTCCCCTCGGCCGCGTGCTGCACGGACACGGCCAGAGCGTTCTTCGCCGTCGCCAGCCCCTGCGGCACCGCATCGAGGCGCGGCGACCAACCGGCAGCGGCGCCGGTGGTCGGCGGCGTCACCTCGAAGAAGGTCACGTCGAACAGCGGGTTCTCGCCGGCCTGCCGCGACAGCCCCTGCTCCTGCACGACGACGTCGAACGGCAGCGCCTGGTGTTCATAAGCGTCGAGGGCCGTTCGCCGCGCCCGCGCGAGCAGCTCGGCGAACGTGGGATCGCCGGAGAGGTCGGTCCGCAGCACCACCGTGTTGGTGAAGAACCCCAGCATCCCCTCGGTCCCGGCGATCTGGCGATTTGCCACCACCGCGCCGAGCCCGAAGTCCCGCTGGCCGCTGTACCGCGACAGGACCGCCGCAAGCGCGGCATACCAGGCCATGAAAGGGGTCGCGGCGCTCTCGTGGGCGAGCGCCTGCAGCTGGCGGCTCGCCTCCGGCGACAGGCGGAGCGAGGCCTGCCCTTCGGGCCCCGAGACCGCTGCCGAAGCGGGAGCGACGATCGAGAGGTCGAGCCGAGGAACGTCGGAGAGGGCCGCTCTCCAGTAGGCCCGTGACGCTGCGAGCCCGTCGCCTGCGAGCGCCGACCGCTCCGCGCGCGCATAATCCGAGTACTGGTAGGCGAGGGGAGGCAGAGCGGCCGTCTCTCCGCGGCACGACGCTTCGTACAGGGACGAGAGTTCCGCGAGCAGCAGCCCCCAGGACCACTCGTCGGTGATGATGTGATGCTGATGCACCACGACGACGTGCCTGTCTGCGGCAGTCGTCACGGCCAGGACACGGGTCAGGGGCCCGCGCTCGAGGTCGAAGCGGGCCTCCACCTCCGCGGCGAGCATCGCCCGCAGCGCCGCATCGCGCTCCGCTTCGGGCAGCGACGAGACGTCCTCCACGCGGATCGGGATGCGCACGTCGTCAGACACCTCTCGCCGCGGCGTGCCGTCCACCTCCGGATAGGTCGTGCGAAGGATCGGGTGGCGCAATGCCAGCACGCGCACGCTCTCTCGCAGCGCCGGAGCACACAGCGCGGACGCCACCTCGAACACGTGCGGGATCTGGTACGACCTCGCCTGGGGCGACAGTTTCTCCAAAAACCAAATGCGCCGCTCCGTGCCCGAAAGGCCCTCGAACGGCGCCTCACCGTCCGCTCGCGGCGAGAGGCCGAGCTGCGGCGCCGGTCGCTCCGCCCTCGTGTCCAGGAGGGCCGCCAGCGCCTCGATCGTCGGGTTGCGAAGCAGCGCGGCCAGGCTCGGCGCGCTCCCGAACCGCGCCTGGATGGCGGACACGACGCGAAAGGCGAGGAGCGAATGACCACCCAGCAGGAAGAAATTGTCGCTGACGCCGACGGGGCGCACCTCGAGCAGCTCTTCCCAGATGACCACGAGGGCGCGCTCGACGTCGGTGCGGGGCGCGATGAATGTCTCTGCCGCGCCCCGGGTGGTCTCGGGAGAGGGCAGGGCCTTGCGGTCGACCTTGCCGTTGGGATTGAGCGGCAGGGCGTCGAGGAAGACGAACGCCGCGGGGACCATGTACTCCGGCAGCCTCGCGCCGAGCGACGCTCGCAGCTCGCTCAGGGTGGCGTCGTCGCCGGCCACGTAGGCCACCAGGCGCTTGTCGCCGGTCGCGTCCTCTCGCGCCACGACGACGCAGTCGCGCACGGAAGGGTGGGCCGCGAGCGCGGCCTCGATCTCGCCGAGCTCGATGCGGAAGCCGCGGATCTTGACCTGGTGATCGATGCGGCCGAGAAACTCGAGGGCGCCGTCGTCGCGAAAGCGGGCCAGGTCGCCGGTGCGATACATGCGTGCGCCGGGCTCCGAGAACGGATCGGGCACGAATCGCTCGGCCGTCAGGCTGGGGCGGCCGAGGTAGCCGCGGGCGAGCTGCACGCCCGCCAGATACAGCTCGCCAGCGACGCCGACGGGGACCGGGCGAAACGCAGCGTCGAGCACGTAGGTGCGGGTGTTGTCGATCGGCCGGCCGATCGGCACCGGCCCCGTCTCTTCGGACCGGCAGGTATGGCTCGTGACGTCGATCGCAGCTTCGGTGGGACCGTAGAGGTTGTGGAGCTCGCCGCGGTTGCCCGCATACCAGGCCTCGCGCAAGTGGGCGGGCAATGCCTCGCCGCTGGCGAAGACGTGGCGGAGCGACGCGCGCTCGCGGGGCTCGGTCGCCGCCAGGAACACGCCGAGCATCGACGGGACGAAATGGATCACGGTGACGCCGGTCGCCGCGATGAGGGCCGCGAGGTAGCGCGGGTCTTTGTGCCCCTCGGGCGCGGCGATCACCATGCGGGCGCCCTCGAGCAGCGGCCACCACAGCTCCCAGCCGGACACGTCGAACGACAGCGGCGTCTTCTGCAAGATGGCGTCGCTCGGGTTCAGGCCATAGGCCCGCTGCATCCAGCGCAGGCGATTGTCGAGGCCGCGATGGGTGTTGAGCACGCCCTTGGGGCGGCCCGTGGAGCCCGAGGTGTAGATGACGTAGATCGCGTGATCCGGGCCGACGTCGACCGCAGGGGACGTGGACGGTTGCTGCTGCCAGGTGGGCGCGTCGAGATGCACGACCACGTCGTGCGGTGGAAGGCTGTCCCGCAGTCGCGCTTGCGTGAGCAGCACTGCGGGCCGCGCGTCGGCCAGCATGAAGGCCAGGCGCTCTTGCGGATAGCTCGGGTCGAGCGGCACGTAGGCTCCGCCCGCCTTGAGGATGGCCAGCAGCCCCACGAGCATCTCGAGCGACCGCTCGACGCACAGGCCGACCCGTACCTCCGGACCGACGCCCAGGCCGCGCAGGTGATGGGCCAGCTGGTTCGAGCGCTCGTCGAGCTCGCGGTACGTCAGCTGCTGGACGCCGAACACCAGCGCCACCGCGTCCGGCGTCCGTGCGGCCTGATCTTCGAACTGCTCGTGGATGCACCGCGCCGGCGGATACGCCACCGCCGTGTCGTTCCACGCCGCGAGCTGACGCAGCTCGTCCGAGGTGAGCATGGGCAGGTGCTCGATCGGGCGCGTCAGGTCGGCCGCGGCGGCCCAGGGGAGCACGCCCGCGGCGGTGTCGGGGCTGCCTGCGTCCTGCGGTGCCGCGACATACTGCTCCGACCTCGGCTCGAACCCCCGAACGTCCCGGCTCTCGTCGTGCATGCTCATCGTAGGTCCTGATCGATTCCCCTGGCATCCATTCGCGCGCAGGCCATGCCGAGCTTCGCACCGATCACGGGATGCAGCCGGTGCCCGCGGGTCGACCTCGGGATCCACCGGCCTTGGTGATCGATCTCGGCAACCTCGCCTTCCTCATCCTCGAGTGCGATGGCGATGCCGCCGCCGCTGACGCTCTGCAGGGAGCCGGAGCTTGCCGTCATCGAGGAAAACCGCGTTCACATTCGTCTCGTCTTCGACGAGAGAAAAGACATCATCGTGCTGCGGGCGTGGGTGCCCCGCGGCCTGCCCGTGACGGTCTTGTCGCCGTTCCTGCCATAATTCGTTCGAAATTCGCATCGTTGAGAAATGGCGGATTGCTCGGGGCAAATCGAACGAGGCGTGGTGTGCTGACGTCATCGAGCGGTGGGTGGGCGCCCAATGGGCGCCCGACGGGCGCCCGACTGGTCAGTGTAGAGTGCGATTGCACGCATGCCCACGCGCGTCGGCGATCCTATTGACTCGGGCGAGGTGGCAGTTTCTCGTCCTTCTTTGGAGACTCATTCGGAGTCACACGAGTCGTCCACCGGCGGCGCCGGGCAGGCCGCCTCCTGCACCTCGACGATCTGCATCATGCCTTCGTCCTCGTGCTCGAGGATGTGGCAGTGCAGCACGTACTGTCCCTTGTAATGCAGGAAGCGCGACAGGAACTTGAGGGTGCCGTCGGCGTTCATGCCGTTCGTGGGTATGAGGCAGGTGTCGCGCCAGATCGGCTGGGCCGGAGTCTTCCCGTTGATGGACGTCACGAGGAACGAGTTGACATGGATGTGGAAGGGATGAACCGTCGCTCCCGCGGTGTCGGTGACCTTGTTGACGAGCGTCCATTCCTCCACGGCGTCGAGGAGGATGCACTGGTCGACCCGGCTCATGCAGAACGGCCTGCCGTCGATGAGGAAGTGCGCTCCGGCGGCGTCCTGGGTCACCGTGAACTCGACCTGGCGGGTGTTCGTGACCTCGTTGCCGGGCTTCGCCATGTCGTCGAACGACGGGTAAAGCGCGGGCGGCGTGAGCACCTGGGGGATCTGGAGGCTCGTGTCCGGATCTCCCGAGACGACCACGGTGGCGAGGACCTGCGGCGCCCAGCAGACGAAGTCGAGGTAGCCGAGCGCCACCATCTGGTAGGTGCCCGCCTCGAACTGGACGAGCATGTCCACGCGGCCGCCCGGCGGGATGACGTACTCGACCTCGGAGACGGGGTCGGCGAGCGGCATCTTCAGGGGCGCGCCGTACGTGATCCCGTCCGTGGCGACCTGGTAGTACGTGGCCGACTTCGCCCGCAGCTCGTCCCGGTTCAGCATGGGCGGGCCGTTCGAGGAGGCGCAAGAGTAGCCGAACGGATCGTAGTCAGGCTTCGGCAACGACGTGGTGGGATCCAGCTGATCGTCCGGCACGCGGAGGAAGGCGACGTCCAGCGGGGCACGAAATCCCGTGTGAAGCAGCCGCAAGCGCTGCACCTCGCCCGGGCGCATGCGAAGGATCGGATCGAGCTGGCCGTTGACGTGGAAGAAATCATCGATGCCAGGAGGAAGGGGACCGGCATGGCCCATCTCCCCATACGTAGCGAGGCGGGTCTTGCCATCGCACGAATCCATGGTCTGGATCATGTACTCGCCGACGACGAGGAGCTGCTCCTTGCCCTGCCCCGGCCCGGGTTCGGGAGAGAACAGCCTGTCGAGGTCGTCTCTCTCCTCGTCGCGGATGATGATCGCCCCGACCATGCCACCTGCCACCTGGATCGCCGTCGATCCGTGCATATGCGGGTGGTACCAGTAGGTCCCGGCGGGGTGATTGGCCTTCGTCCCGTCCGGCATGGCGATGTCTCGCGGGATGTCGAAGACGAAGTCGTAGCTCTCACCAGGACCGATGATCAAGAAGACGTCATCTCCGGGCGGCCCGGGGTCGACGTGCAGGCCGTGCGTGTGGAGGTTGGTCGAGTTGTTGTGCGTGCCCGCCCCGTGCCCGCCGCCGTGCCCGCCGCCGCCGCCGCTGCCCGTGGCGCAGTCGGGGGGGTCCACGGCGCTGTCGTCGTCCGGAAGAAGGTTGATGAGCTTCAGCTTGAGCTGGTCACCCGGGCGGAGCTCGATGGTCGGGCCCGGGACCGTCCCCGTGTACGGCGCATCGCCGAGGCTCGACTCGCCCCGATTGACCTTCAGACCCGTGTACGCGCGGGTCATGAACGTATGCTGGCCCACCGTCACTTCGGTCTCTGTGATGGTCAGCTCGATATCGAGGACGCCGTCCCGAGAGCGGACGCTGGCGGGCGTGAAGAGCTCTCCATTCGAAACCGGCCGCGGAGCGTCGTCATCCCCCGGACTGCAACCTGTGAGCTCGGGGAGCAAGAAGCTCGCGCCAAGCGTGGCGCCCAGCGAGAGGAAGCCGCGCCGATCGAGCGTCAGCGCGACATGGGACCGGTTGTTGCCAGGCGAAGGTTTCTTCTGAGAGGTCATAAAGCTTCTCGTCGAGCCTCGGGGTGGATGGGTCCGCCCGGTTCAGGTTCCGCCGGAGGACGACCGGCCATAGGGAGGCTCAGAGGTGAAGAGCCAGGACCCTCCGGTTGCGATCCAAAAAACTTCGAACTTTTTTCGTGCCCTTGCGGGCGCATCTTCGCGCTCGCTCGACGGGGCGACCCCGCCCGGCCGCGGGCCCCGTCTCGGGTGGCTACGGATCAAGCGGAGAGCGTCGGGCTAAACCCCGCCCCGCACCGAGGATGGCGTCCGCAAGGGCGCGAAAAAAGTTCAAAGTCTTTTGGATCGCAACCCGACGGTCTTGGCTCTTCACCCTGGAGCGGCGCTCGATGGGTCGTGATTGTCATTCATCCATCCTGTCGCTGTTCGAGGTCCTTATGAAGATGCATCGTGCTGTCGTATTCGTCGCTGTGGCTGTCGCGGCTCTCGCCCATTCCACCTCCGCCGCCGCCGACCCGGCGGGCGACCAACTCCTCGCCGAGATGGACGCGGCGATGAACCGCGCCCAGACCCTCGTGTTCGACTTCGAGGTCTTGAATCAGGAGGCGGGCGCGCCCGAGCGGACGATGGCCATGAAGCTGTCGAGAAAGGGCAAGAAGCATCTCATCGAGTTCAGCGCCCCGGCCGACATGAAGGGCACCAAGGCCCTCGTGCTCTCTCCGACGGAGATGTACGTGTTCTTGCCCGCGTTCGGCAAGGTCCGCCGGATCGCCGGCACCGCGGCCGATCAGGGCTTCTTCGGCCTCGTCTACAGCCAAGACGACCTCACCACCACCGCCTACGGCCCGCGCTACACCGCCACCCGCACCGGCGAGGACGCTACGACCTGGAAGCTGGTGCTCACGCCGAAGGCCGGCATGGACACGCCGTACGCTCGCATCGAGATCGCCGTCAACAAAGAGCGCAAGCTCCCCGGGGAGCTCAAGTACTTCGATGCCCAGGGCAAGCAGCTCAAGGCCGAGACCCGCACCGGCTACTCCTGCGAGGGCAACGTGTGCTCACCCGCGGAGCTCAAGATGGTCGACAGCGTCAAGGGCGGCCAGACCCGGCTCGTGCGCAAGTCGTGGAAGGTCAACCCGGCGCTGCCCGACGACCGCTTCACCAAGCGAGCGCTCGAGAAGTGACCCCGGCGCCCCTGTCGTTCACCCACCCGTCCCCCTCGCGGTTCCTGGGGATGGCGCTGGCGAGTCGCGCGGCGCCGGGGGGCGCTCACTCGGCGGGGTCCAGCGATTGCAGGCGCAGCTCTTGCTTTTGCGCCTTCGTCTTGGTGCGGTCGTAATTGAAGAGGGCGTCGTCCCACGAGCCGTACATCGGGTTCGGGAGCACGAACCAGCGCGTACCCCACCAGGCGGCGTGATCGCGGACGAGCGCCGCGCGCTCGACCAGCGTCGGGTGGTCCTTGTCGACGAAGTCGAAGAGGTTGTCGCCGAACATCAGGACCACGCGGTGCTTCTTGGCGACCTCGGCGCGGCGCGGGCTCTTCTCCTTCCAGCCGCGATCGGGGTCGCGGAAGTAGAAGGTGTCGAGGTTGGCGGTGTCGGGGAAGCCGAGCCGCGCGAGGTTGTCGCGGGTCGGCTCGGCCTGCGGGACGTCGCGGTTCGACACGTAGAACACGCGCACGCCCTTGGCGGCGGCGGCGCTCAGGAACGCGGCGGCGCCCGGCACCCCGGTGGCCTTGCGCTCCTCGATCCACGCGTTCCAGGTGTCGGGGGCGAACTCGCCGCCGCTGGCGACGAGCCGCGCCTGGTAGGCGCTGTTGTCGAGCACCGTCTCGTCGACGTCGACGATGATCGCCGGCGGTAAGGCCGAGAAGTCGCCCTGCTGCTCGACGGCGGCGGTCCAGGCAGTGTCGGCGAGCGCGCGCTCGAGCGCCGGGCCAGCGGCGCCGTAAGCCTGCAGCGCCGACGCCTCGTACTCGGCGCTGGTCTGCAGCCACGCGACCGCGAACAACATGTCGTTGGTAGCCCCGTCGGTGGCGGCCGGGGTGTGCTTGCAAGCCAGCGGCGCTGCGACCACGGCGAGGGCGACGGCGAGACGGCGAAGGGCGATCATGGGTGGCCGGAGAGTAGTGGGAATTTGCCGGCAAACCCACGTCATCGAGCGGGGGGCGAGGGGCCGCGGGCGTGAGCGGTGGCCCGAAGCGGCCCGGCGGGGCCCGCTCCGCAGCCCGCGCAGGCGCCCGCGGCCCGGCGTCTGGCCGCGTCCGTGGTATGACGCCGCGACATGGCCCTGACGGCGACGCTCTACCACCTGCAGATCAGCCTCTCGGACGTCGACCGCAACGTGTACGAGGAGCTCGACCTGCGGATCGCGCGGCACCCGTCGGAGAGCCTCCGCTTCATGCTGACGCGGACGATCGCCTACTGCCTCAGCCTCGCCGACGGCATCGCCTTCAGCAAGGACGGCATCGCCTCGACCGACGACCCGACGATCGCGGTGCGCGACCCGACCGGCGTGCTGCTCGAGTGGATCGACGTCGGCAGCCCGGCGACGGAGCGGCTTCACAAGGCGACCAAGGCGGCGCGCCAGGTGTCGCTGTTCACGTCGACGCCGCTGACGCAACTGCGGCGCGACGCGGCCAACCGGGCCATCCACAAGGCGGAGACGATCGCGGTGTGGCGGCTCGAGCCGGCGTTCCTCGACGCGCTCGAGGCGAAGATCGATCGCAAGGGCAAGCTCGAGCTGACGCGCAACGACGGGCAGCTCTACGTGACCGTCGGCGGCGAGACGCTGACGGGAGCGATCGTCCGCGAGTCGCTGATCGACGCGTGAGCGGACGCGGCCGTACGGCGTCATGGGCCTCGCGTCCCGGCGCGCCCCGATCGGCCCGACCGCCGGGGTGACCTTCACGGCGTCGCCGAGCCTGGCCCAGAGGGTCCGCATCGATGTCGCAGGAGGTGCGCCCGGTGCCGCGGTGCATGGGCGCTCCCTCGCGCACGCCCTGCTCGGGGTGCCGCACGAGCCCGCCTGGCGCCAGGGGCCTCGCGGTCCGTCCGGCAGCGGCGGTCGACCCGGGATCGAGGCGGTGCGCATCGAGGACGTCGGCTTCGTGTTCGCCCCATTGCCGTCGGGCGTCCGACTGCGCGCCGATCCACGACCAGCGGTGCCGCCCCGCCGTCGCCCCGCAAGTGACCCGTGCCTGTGATACACGTAGACGATTGACCGAACCGCGCGGCGGCGAACCCGGCCGACCGGCCGCCGCGTCCACACATTGCCGCTCTATCAGCCCGCGCCGGCCGCGATCGTCCGAGTCATGCCAAGTGTGTCGATACGTCTCCTCTCGTCAATCTCGCTACTCTCCCTCGCTTGCACCAATGACAGCGATCCGCTGGACTCCGCGGGCATCAATCCGGGGTTCATCAGCGGGGCGTGCATTCAAGGGCAGTGCTTCGACGGCCTCGTCTGCCAGGGGAACAACCTGTGCATGAGCCCCGGCGGTGGGTCCGGAGGCGACCCGAGCGGCGACCCGAGCGGCGATCCGACCGACGGCTCGACCAGCGACACGAGCGCGGGGCCGGGCGGTGATCCGTCCGGCGATCCGACCAGCGGACCGACGAGCGATCCGACCGTCACGGGCGGCCCGGGGCCGACGTCGGACAGCGACCCGACCACCGATCCGCCGATGACCACCGGCGAGCCGGGCAACTGCAAGAACCTCCAGCTGGACGCGCCGACGACCAACCTGATCTTCGTGCTCGACCGCAGCGGCTCGTTCTCCGTCGGCACCTGGGATCACGACGGCAACCCCGGGACCCCCGCGGTCAGCAAGTGGAGCAGCCTGCACAAGACCTTGACCGCGGTGATCGGCAAGTATCAGGCGCAGCACAAGCTCGGCCTGATGATGTTCCCGTCGAGCGCCGCGACGGCCGACTACAGCGAGGGGGCGTGCGTCACCAACGGCAGCCCCGAGGTCGCCCCGGCGTTGAATAGCGCGGCGGCGATCGGCGCCGCGCTGCCGGCGGCGAACGCGACGCTCAAGGGCGCGACGCCGATGGCCAGAGGCCTCGACGGTGCGCTCTCCTCCCTCGATTCGGCGCCGGCGAACGAAGCGCGGGCGATGGTGCTCATCGGCGACGGCTCGCCGAATTGTTCCGACAGCGCGCCCAACGTCGAGGGGCTGTTCGAGGTCCTCGACACGAGCGTCCACGCGATCGTCGGCGCCGCCTGGTCGAACGACCAGATCCCGACGGCCGTCGTCGGCGTCGGCCTGCTCGACTCCTACAGCCAGGCCCTGAAGGACGGCAACCCGGACAACACCAATCCGGTGGTCGAGTTCAACACGCTCGCCGAAGCAGGTGGGCGCCCGCGGGCCGGCGCGGCCAAGTTCTACGACGCCTCCGACGAGAGCGAGCTCGGCGCGTACCTCGACGAGGCGGTCCGCGTGACCCTCGGCTGCGAACTCATCCTCGACGACACGCCGGCCGATCCGACGGCGACCCGCGTGACGGTCGACGGCACGAACTACGCGTATTCGCCGAACCTGAATTGTTCGACCGGCGACGGCTGGGTGTACACCGACGGCAGCAATTCACGCGTCCGGCTGTGCGGGGCCGCCTGCGAGGGATTGCTTTCATCAGGGAGCGCGCAGGTCGACCTCGACTGCCCTTGAGGGTTGCCCTCGCCACGGCGGGCGATCAGGGCCCTGCTACCAGGGCCCGACTACCAGGGCCCGACTACCAGGGCCCGACTACCAGGGCCCATTTTGGCCGACATGGACGAAGGACTGCCCGTCGAAGCGGAAGAGCCCGCCGGAGAAGCCGGCCCAGAGCGTGCCGTTCTTGTCCTCCAGCAAGGCCTGCAGACCGAAATGCACGGTCAGGTCCGGCCGGTCCGTGTCCTTGAACAGGGTGAAGGTCCTGCCGTCGTAGCGGTACGCACCCACGTGCGAGGCGCCGATCCAGACGTTCCCTGCGCGGTCCTCGTAGAGGGTATAGATGTCGTTTTCGCTGAGGCCGGCCACGTCCGCGAACTTCGTGAAGGTCTTGCCGTCGTAATAGCAAACGCCGCCATCACCGGTCATGGCGGGTTGATAAGCCTGGACGCACGTGAACCACAGGCGGCCCTGCCGATCCTCGCGGATGGTCCAGACGGTATCGCTGCACAGGCCGTCCTTCTTGGTGAACTGCGTGAAGGTACTGCCATCATAACGGATCGCGCCGAGGCCGTCGGAGCCGAACCACAGGTTGCCCTTGCTGTCCTCCAACTGGAAGGTGATGCGGCCGGGCCGAATGCTGTAAGCGGCGGGCCGCTCCGCCCGGAACGGGATGGCGAACGGGGTCGACGAGGTGCCGTCGTGGCGAAGCACGCCGTCGTCGGTGCTCACCCACACGGTGCCGCTGCGATCCGTGCGGACACGGCCCTCGCCCGCGAAAAAGCGGGTGAAAGTCTTGCCGTCGTACTTGCACACTCCCGTGTGCCCGCCGAACCACAGGGCACCATCCTTGCCCTCGGCGATGCTGTGGATGGTATCCCCGCATAGACCGTCCCGTTCGGTGAAATAGGTGAGCGTGCGGCCGTCGTGACGGGCCACGCCTTTGCTCATGGTGCCGAACCACAGCTGGCCCTTGCTGTCCTCGAACACCTCCACCACGTACTCGGCGATCTGCGGCGATTCGAGCCCCGCGCCGCGGGGCGGTGCCTGCAGCCCTTCGCTCACCGGTGAAGCCTTCGCCGATGGAGCGGTCGCGCGCTGTCCACCGCAGGAAGCGAGGACCGTCGACACGAACAGCAGCAGGCGGATGCGCGTGAACGGGATGCGAGATCGCATGGGAGGGCGGGGGAAGAGCCCTGCATCGCCGCGACACAGAGGTCGGAAGGGGCGGGCGAGCAGGGCGACTTCGGGGCGGGCGTGGAAAGGCCTATCATCTTTCCGGAAGCCGCGCTTTCACTCGCGGAAGAACCTCGTTTCGCCGCCGCGTGCTGCCACGACGACGCGTGGGCCTCATCGGCCTGTCGCGGACGGTTCTCCCGTTCGCCGCGTGCGGTCGCCGTTCATGCGGGGGCCGACCGGGTGACGCCGGTGCGGAAGCCCTTGACGATCAGCCAGATGCCGAACGTGACCTCGAAGCCCGCGCCGGGCATCGCGGAGACGAGCCCGGCACCTGTCACGCCGGCGAGCTCCAGCAGGCACCCCGCGGCGAAGGAGGCGTAGCCGACGAGGCCCCAGAGCGCGAGGAAGCGGGGGGCCAAGCCCGAGCGGAGGAGCTCCAGACAGAACGCGAGGCTGCCGATGCCGAGTCCGGCCATCGCCACGTTGTAGGCGACGAAGTTGGTGGCGATCGCTGCGGGGCCGGTCATCGTCAGCAGAGCGACCGCCCCGGCGCCGAGGGCGAGGCCCTCGAAGATCCGGGTGCCCAGGTAGATCGAGGCGACGGACCTGCTGAAGCGGCCCACGATCGGGAACACCAGGACGCCGATGGTGATGACCATGAGGGAGTTGAGCAGCATGGAGCCCGTGCCGGCGAGGAGCAGGGCGGAGGAGCCACCCGGGCTCGTGTTGGCGACGGCGAGCGTGCTGCCGATGCCGTAGGTCAGGAACGCGCCCAGCATGAGGATTCCGACGACGCGTGCCGCGGTTCGCGACCGGTCTCTCGGTGGAGTGGGCAGGTCGAGCGGCCGGTGCGGGGTGTGGCCGGACGCTGCGGGGCTCGCGTGGAGCGGTTCGGCTCGGGCGCTGGAGGGCATGACTTCCTTCGATCGGCTGGGGAGACTCTTACGGTGTAAGGTCGCTGTGGCGCTGGTCTACCATACGGTGTAAGGTCCGTCAATGGATCGACGGGACCGGAGCCGGGAAGAGTGACGAGGACGAGATCGGGGCGGGCCGGTCGAGCGAAGGGCGCCTCGCGGACGCCGGTGACTCGCGAGCGAGCGCTGCAGACCGCGATGGTGCTCGCGGACAGCGGCGGAATCGAGTCGCTCAGCATGCGCAAGCTCGCGGGCGAGCTCGGGATCGAGGCCATGTCGCTCTATCACCACGTGAAGAGCAAAGAGGACATCCTCGACGGGATGGTCGACATCGTCTTCGGCGAGATGGAGCTCCCGTCGCCGGGAGAGGCGTGGAAGACGGCGATGCGGAGGCGCGCGGAGTCGACGCGCGCCGTCCTCGCCAGGCACCCGTGGGCGATAGCGATTCTGGACTCGCGCACCACGCCTGGCCCCGCGACGCTCCGGTACTCCGACACGGTGATCGGGTACCTGCGGGCCGCCGGGTTCTCGATCCCCATGGCGGCGCACGCTCTGTCGATCCTCGACAGCTACGTGCGGGGCTTCGCGATGCAGGAGGCCTCCCTGCCGCTCGACCCGTCCGGCAGCATCCAGGCAGCGACCGAGAGCATTCTGGAGCAGCAGCCCATGATGTCGAACGCATTCCCGCATCTCGGGGCGATGGCGGCCGAGCTGATCTTGAAGCCGGGGTACGCCTACGGGAACGAGTTCCAATTCGGGCTCGGGCTGATCCTCGACGGGCTGGAGCGCGCGCTCGCCACGGAGAACGGTCCGCAACGCGGTGATGCACCGGCGGAGGGCGGCGCCGGCTCGCAGTCCGCGGCCTCGTAGGAGTATGTCGCGAGCGTGAAGTCGTTGGCCCGCTCGAGTTCACCGGTGCGCTCGATCGCCTGACATCGACCTCGGCGTCGATCGTGGCCAACTTGCGCGCAGCCGGTTCAGCAGCGCGGCCACGTCCTCGCGGGCGTTCCCTGCGATGGCGACCGCCACACAGCCCAGCCTGGCCTCGAGGCTCACCAGGACACTCGTGCCCGCGAGCCGGAGGCACGTGACGCCCGCGAGGTCGGGTGGGAGGAGGCTCCCGCCGAGGTCACGGAGCTGCTGGACTACTTCAGACTTGATCGACGGCAGTCTCGGCTCGTCTCCGAAGATCAAGAGGCCGCTGCGCTCCGGCCAGGCGCTCAACTCGAAGGACGTCAAGACCTGCTCGGCCAGCAGCTCGCCGAGCGTCTGGCCGAGGTCGTGTCGGGCATCGGCCTCGTAGACGCCGTTGCTTCCCATCTCGACGAGGGCTGCATCCACTCCGTCGCCGCGGCTCAGGTCGAGGAAGAGCTCGAAGGGCGAGATGGCGCTCGGGTCGGGCTCGAAGCCGACGAGGAAGAACCGATCCCGTGGATAGGGGGCGGGTTCCTCCTCCGCCATCCACGCCCAGTGCTCTGCGAGAGGGTCGAGCCTGTGCTCGTACTGCCCGAGCGGGTTGAAGTCTCCGCTGCTGCGGCCCATCGTCCGCATCAGGTCGACGTAGATGCGAGGCAGCGTGAGGCCGAACCGCGCCTCCCAGCACGCGAGCTCGGCTCTCTCGACACCCTCCGCCGTCGCGAGGAAGCCGGGATGGCGAGCGCCGATGAGCGCGACCAGCGAAGGCCAGAGGTCCGTCATCGCCTCATCCTAACAGACGCGGCCCCGGTTCTCGCGGACGCGGTACCGCGCCACGATCCCGCGAAAAAGCCCTCGATACGCGTCCGCTGCGACCGTGACGGCCGAACGTCGTAAGCGCCCTACAATGGCGCTCATGGTGCTCGCTACGACCATCGGGCCAGGGCTCGCACATGCATCGGCATGGGCCATGATCATCCTCACGCCCCAGGCTGGGTTCATCGCCCCAAGCATGGACCGCTCGCCAGCCGATCGAGGCGATGCTCCGGCTCGAGACCTCGCGAACTGTTTTGTGGAGTGACCCGACCATGACCGCAGGAATCCATCACGTGGCGTTTGCATGCCGCGATGCCGAGGCAACGCATCGATTCTACTCGCAAGTGCTCGGCTTCCCCCTCGTGCATACCGAGCTCAGCCGATTCGGCCAGGGTTGGTTCCGCCACTTCTTTTACGATCTCGGCAACGACGCCTCGATCGCATTCTTCGAGCTTCACGGCGTCGGCGAACCCACGCCACCCAAGACCGCGATCTCCACCGACCTCGGGTACCCGATCTGGGTAAACCACGTCGCAGTCCGTGTCGACCGCGAGGCGCAGCAACGACTCGTGGCGAAGGTCCGTGACGCGCAGCTCGACGTCGTCTTGGAGCATGACCACGGCTGGTGTCATTCCGTGTACCTCCGCGATCCGAATGGCATCCTCGTCGAGCTCTGCGCGGACCACGAAGGTGGCATGCCAGTCGATCTCGCCGAGGCGGAGAGGCTCCGCACCGTGATCCCCGCGTGGCTCGCTTCGAGTCCGTGAGGGGTCCTCGTCGATCACACGTGTGCGCGCAGCGGCTCTGGTGAATCAGGAGCGCACATGAGGCCATGGAAGCAGACGTCGGAAGCGCAATGAGGTAAGAGGGTCGGGCGGTGGGGCGGCGGCAGCGGGGTTGCTGGACCGCACAGTGGCCAGGCCGAGGCGCGAGCACGACGAGCGGCGTGCGATGCGTGATGTGCGCAGGTGACAATGCGGTCGCGCACGCCTCGCAGCGGCGCCGGTTGATCTCGTCGGCGTCCGGTGCTGAAATCGTGTGATGCAGCCCGACATCGGCGAGCTCTGGCGAGCATACCGTGGCGATCCGCTCCGCCTGGACCTGCTGCGACGAGCCGAGGCCGAAGTCGTGGCGGGTATGGCGGCCGCCGGCGACGAGGAGCCTGTCGGGCAGCTGCTGCGACGGCTGCGCGAGGTGTTGGTGCTCGGCCACCTGCGTCGTGCGCTGCGCGAGCAGCCGCGAGGCTCTCACGACGCCGGGCCCGGCGACGCTGCGGGAGCGTTCGCCGGCGTGTTGCGAGCATGGGCCGAGCGGCTGCCGGAGTCGGAGCGACAAGGCCTGCTCCAGCGAGCGCCGTCCTTCGCCGACCTGCAGGCCGCGAGGTCCGGGACGTCCGAGCAGGAGCCTCGCAAGGACGAGCCGGCGGACGGCGAGCGCAGCCTCTACGAGGCGTTCCAGCTGCGCGATCGCGACGCGCGATGGACGGCCCTCAAGCGGCTGGCCGGGCCCGACGACGAGAGGCTTCGCTATCTCTACCGCCGCGTGCAGGGGACCGAGTTCGAGCTGCCCAACGAGATCCTCAGCTTCCCGGCCTCGGCCCTCGACCGCGAATTGTGGAGCGAGCGGATCCGGGCCGAGGAGGTCCACAGCGGGCATCTGCCCGGCGAATTGTTGCTGCGCTACGCGAAGCTGCTCGGCGAGCACGAGCGCAGCGCGGTGGTCGACCGCGGGCTGGACGCGATCGAGGCGGCCCACCCACCCCTGCCGCTGGAGACGTTCTACGGCCACGCGTCGGTGCTCGAGCCGGGGCAGGTCCGGAGAGCGGTCGCGTGGATCTTGCGGCAGGACGACCCGCGCGAGGAGCGGCTCGAGCTGGTGGGCGAGCTCGCCGGACGGCTGCTCGAGCTCGGCCATTGTGGGGAGGCCGTCGCCATGATTCATGGCATCGACGACGGCCCGGCCGGCGCCCGCGAGCTCGGCCGCATGTTCGCCCTGTCGGCGGCCCGGGGCGAGAGCGCGATAGGTCCCGTGGACGCGGCGCTCACGACGGACCCGAAGCGCCTCGTCTACGTGCAGGCGTTCGCGCGCGAGCTCGGCGGCTCCGAGGTGATCGTGCGGCCCGACGTCGCCGGTGAATTGCTGGCACGCATCGGCACGCTCAGCGACGAGGACTGCCGCGCCGCGGCGGTCGCGGCCGTGATCGGGGCGCTGCCGCGCGGTGTCTCGTTGATGCCGTGGCTCGCGGCGATCGACACCAGCACCCGGGGCGCGGCGCGGCGGCGCAGCCTGCTCGTGCTGCTCGAGTCCGCCAACCTCGACGGGCCGCAGGCCGCGACGCGCCTGCGCGAGGTGGTGGCGGAGCTCCTGGTCGATTCGTCGCTCGCGGCCGAGGAGCTCGCGGCGGCGTGCCTGGCCTCGCGCTGCCTGCCGGCCGACGAGCGTGCGCCCCTCTGGGCGCGCTGGCTGACCCGCCATCTCGACGAGTCCCAGGATGTGCTGGCGTCGCTCTCGAGCCCGCTCGGGGCCGTGTTCGTGGCCACGCTGGTGGAGCTGGGCGGCGAGTCGGCGCTGGTCCAGGGCTGCGATGTCCTGGTCGACGTCGCCACGACGCTCGCGTGATTCGCCTGCCGTCTGCGGCGGCGCCAGCGAGGGCAGGGGACCGGCGAGATCGACAGTCGCGGCGCGCGAGGCCGACCAGCGTCCCGTGCCCGTGTGAATGTGATATGGATGGTCGTCGGCATGCCGATCCACACGAACTGGTGACCGAACGGACCCAGGGCCCTCCCGCGCAGGTGCCGACATGAAGCTCTACATCCGCACGCAGGAGCCGGGGGACCGGCGCGACCACGTCCAGTTCGACCACTGCTTCGAGGTCGACTCCCAGGACGAGTGGAGGGCCAGGATCGAGGCCGTCGGCGACAAGATCATCACATCGGTGCTGAAACCGAGCGGGTTCCGGATCCCTCTCGTGGGGCCCCACCTCTACAAGCGGTCGCATCCGCACGAGCGACATTACACCTACGATCTCGCCATCCACGAGAGCTACCGCGCCGCCGCCGAGAAGCTCGCGCGCGCAGTCGAGACCGCGATCGCGGGCAGCCGACGCTGTCTGGTCTATCTGCCCCTCCGCGGGGCGCTGCCGATCTGGCGCGCGGTGAAGCGGTACCTCCGCGAGATCCCCGCCGGGCGGCTGGTCGAGTACCACGCGGCGACGTCGAGCTTCGTGATGTACCCGGACGCGCTCGAGATCCGCGGAAAGGGCTGCGGTCGGGCCAGCGGTCGCTACGCCAACATCCTCGAGCTCCGCCGGCTGCGCGACTGGTGCATCGGCCCGATGGGCTTCGACCACCTCCTGTACGTCGACGAGATCGTATCCGGCGGAATGCTGCGCGGACACGTGAACGAGATGATCGAGCTGGGCGTGACGGCGATGCTCCCGGTCACCGTCGCGGCGCTCGCGGACGCGTTCGGCACCCGCTCGAAGGCCAACGGTCATCTGAACCGGCTCGCCGCCCAGCGCACGATCCACGCGTTCGTCTGGGAGGGCTGCCATACGCTGGTCTCCGAGGACCAGAAGTTTACGCTCGGGACGCACTACGTCGATCACGAGTTCGGCCCTCACGTCGTGCCGGTGTTGACGGACACGCTGGAATGGTTCGACGAGAAGGTGCGATTCGACCGCGACGTGGTCGGCGCGGTCGAGGCGTTCGACCCCGTCGAGTGACCGGCACCAGTCCCGCGTCGGTGCTCCCTCCATGACTTGTTCATGAGTCGTGTGCGACGAACCACATCGTGACGGCGCGGCCGGGCCCGGACTACACATGCGCGGCATGGTCGGCGAGCGTGATGGCGTGGAAGACGTGGCGGCGAGACGCTGCTGAGCGTCCTCGTGCTGGCGGGTCTGCTTCCAGAAGGCGAGAGCGAGCTCGCGGACGTGGCTCTTGAGGATGGCAGGACGCAGAGGAGTCGAGCTCTCGGCCTGAAGTCGAGCCGTACGGTCTCGCCGGACTCGGTCACCTCAACCAGAACGAATCCGAGACCAGCAGCGTGAACCTACCGCGCCTCGGCATCGTCATCGTCCATCCTCGAACCTTCGAGATGCCTGATAGCGCCCAAGGCCGAACTCGTCACGACGCGGTTCGTCGCACGCTTAGTGCGCCGGGATAAACCGGCAGAGAGGAGAAGATGCGAGAGCTTCACGTCGAAGGAGTAGCGACCCACGACGACCCCGAGTCCTGCGTCGGCATCCGCGAGGGTGAAGGCAAAGCATGGGACAGGGGCACGTGCGGGCCGGGTATTGAGCCGCGAAATCAGGTACTCCAGGGCGCCGACGTCGTTAAGCGAGGCGGAAGGCAACACGTATCGAGCCGTAAACGCGAGGCTCGGTGCGGCCCTGCGCGGTCGAAGACCCCGTGCACGCACGGAACCTCTCTGCGCGAGAACCGGGAGATCTCCGGGACGCCCGCCGCGATGGCGTCGCAAAGGGACGTGTCGGGAAGGCCATGAGCCGCAAGCCGACAATGCACGGCCCGGAGAAGTCAGACGGGCTCGTAGTACCGACGAAGTCGCTGAACGAGGCCGGCCCGCCGGCGGAGGAGGCGATGGAGGGAAGGAGCCCGGCCAAGGGGAACACGGGAGGGCAAAACGCGCCCCGGACACAGCGCCGGACCAGCGAGCACCGTATCGCGGACAAGAGGATCGTGCGGCTCATCCAGAAATGGTTGGCCGCGGGAGTCCTCGAAGAAGGGAAGTGGTCGTCCACGTCAGGTGGGACGCCGCAAGGGGCGACGATCTCGCCGCTCCTGGCGAACGTGTACCTGCACTACGTGGCTCGACCTGTGGGTACAGCAATGGCGAGGACGCGTGGCGTGGGGCGAGGTCATCGTCGTGCGCTACGCCGACGACTTCGTGCTGGGATTCCAGCACGAGGCCGATGCGGTCCGGTTCCGGACCGACCTCGAGCAGCGTCTCGGTCGCTTCGGACTCGAGGTCCACCCCGAGAAGACCCGGTTGTTTCGTTTCGGTAGACATGCCGCGGCGAACCACCGCGAACGCGGGGAGGGGAAGCCGCAGACCTTCGACTTCCTCGGCTTCACGCACATTTGCGGGAAGTCGAGGGCGGGGAAGTTCCTGCTGCTCCGACGCACCTCGAAGAAGCGGATGCGAGCGAAGCTCAAATCGATACGCGAAGTCCTCCACAAACGGCGTCACGTGCCCGTGCCCGTTCAGGGGCGATGGCTCAAGGGCGTCGTCGGTGGTTATTTCGCGTATCATGCCGTGCCCTCGAACATCAAACGCCTCGGCGACTTCCGCACCCAGGTAATCCGCTCCTGGCACTTCGCCTTGCGGCGTCGGAGCCAACGAACCCGGACGACCTGGGAACGCATGAACCGGCTGGCGAACCGATGGATCCCTCCAGCGCGAATCCTTCACCCATATCCCTGGGACCGCTTCGACGATCGAACCCGAGGCAGGAGCCGAGTGCGGTAGTTCCGCTCGCTCGGATCTGTGCGGGGGGCGGCCCGAGCTGAAGGGCGAAGGGCCGTCCCTACCGCGATCGATCCACGGGACGCGAGCGCTGTCGCGGTCGCAACAATAGCGGCAACGCCCACGCCATGAGCCAGGGCCCGCCGCCGCGTTCATTGCACGCACAGCCGGAGTCGAGCGAGGCGCTCGCCGACGATTCGTGTCCCGCGCTCGAGCTGGCGGTATCCGCACCGCCACCGTCCGGGATGGGGCTCGCGCCGGTCGTCATTTCGGGCGCGGGCTCGGGCGCGGGCGCGGGCTGGGGTTCAGGCTCGGGCTTCGGCGCCGGCCCGCCCGTCCCCGTCTCCGCCGGTCCCCAGGACGCGCCCGTCGACAGCCCGTCGCCCGAGGTGGTGCCATTGTCGGGCGGCGCGCCCGTGGTCATCTCGCCAGTGGTCGATTCGTCCTCAGCCGGAATCGGCGCACCATCCGGCCAGGTCCAGCACTCGTCCGGGTCCCACATGTCGTCCTCGCCCCCGAGCTCGCACGTGTACGGCACCTCGGCGCACGCGGCAGCCGTCGCCGTCGCGATGTCGATCGAGTACCAGCCGACCTGCGCATCGACGCCGTAGCAGCGCTCGTCGCCGAACCGCGTCTCTCCGGTCGCCAGGTTGCGCACCCTGACCGCCGCGCAGAACGGATCGGAGTGCCAGTGCTCGAGCGGTCCGTCGAGGCCGCCGTCGAGCAGGCCGCCGTCCCAGAGCAGCTGGCGCGCCAGCAAGCCCGCGGTCGCCGGCCCGACCGGCACCTCCTGCGACACCTGTACTTTCAGCAGGTTCGTGCCGCTGGCCGGCGTACAGAAGCCCTCCGACCACCCGGGACCCAGCTCCTCGAAACAATCTCCCCACTGAGTTTGCGGGTACGCGCCGTCGCAGCAGACCATCGACCCGAGGTAGTAAAAGTCGCGGGCCTCGATCGTCTCCGTCGCCTGCTGCGGCGGCAGTACGGCCGGCAGCGGCTCCGAGGGCCCGAGGTCGGCGTGGAATTCGAAATCGAGCGGGATATCAGGGATGTCGGGGCAATCGTCGAGGGGCGGGTTATGCACCATCCCGTGGACCTGATACGTCGCGCCCGGCTCCAGCCACTGTGCCGGCCGCCACACCATCACCCCACGAATCGGCGTCGACTCGAGCGCGCCCGCGACCGGCTCGCCGTTCTTCGTCACCTCGAGCGCGACGGACCCCAGCGGCTCGACCCATTCGTCGTGCAGCTCGCCCTGGAGCACCAGCACCCCGTCGATCGGGATCGCCGCGGCGTTGCGCGGCGTCATCGACAGCCACGCGTCCCAGCTACAGGAGTACCAGCAGTCCTTGGCGACCGCCTCGACGGGCATCAGCGCTGCACCCGTCACCGGAATCGCCATCCACAGCCGCCGCGCCGCGCTCATCGTCGTGAAACCATAGCGCCGCCGCGCCCGCCGGCCCGTGGCCGGGGCTACAGCCCCCGCCGACCCATCATCGCGCCAGCGGCGTCAGAGCGTCCGGAAGCGGCCCCAGGTCTCTGATGCCCTGCGGGTGCGGCGAATCGCCCCCGTCGCAACGGAGTAAATCCTGTTTATCAGGAGCGACGCGACGGGCGTCGCCGTCCCCTCGCCACGATCGGACCCTGTCGCCCGCCCGCCCGGCGGGCACGGGTGAGCGGTGCCGTGGCCCCGGAGGATGCGCTTCGTACGTGCCGGGGGAGGGGCGGGGCGCTACGATTCGAGCGTGTCAGAGCCCGAGCCCGCCGTGTCAGGCTGAGCTCGGCCCGCCGCGAGAGCCCTGCATGACGTTCAAGATCGATTTCGCCGACCCGCAGGTCCGCCAGGACCCTTATCCGCTGTACGCCCGACTGCGCCGGGAGGCGCCCGTCGCCTCGATTCGTCTGCCGTTCTTCGGGCGGGTCTGGCTGCTGTCGCGCTACGACGACGTGTACAGCGCGCTGCGAGATCCGCGCCTCGTGAGCGACCCGCGGAACGCCGGCGCGAATCGATGGAGTCCCGATCAGTGGTGGCTCCCGCCGGTGGTCCGCACGCTCAACACGTCGATGATCTCGCAGGACGAGCCCGGGCACCGCAGGCTCCGCGCGCTCGTCCAGGGGGTGTTCACCCCGCGGCGGATCGAGGCGCTGTCGGGCGCGATCGAGCGGTTGACGGAGACGTTGCTGGATCGGGCCGCGGAGCGCGGCTCCGTCGATCTGATCGCCGACTTCGCGCTCCCGCTGCCGTTGACGATCATCTCCGAGATGATCGGGGTCCCGGAGGCAGAGCGCATGAAGTTGCGCCGCTGGATGAACGCGATGGTCGAGAACAGCGGCACGAGCCTGCTCAACCTCGTGCGTCAGATGCCGAGCCTCCTCCTCCTCGCCCGCTGTCTCCGCCGCCTGATCCGGCTGCGCCAGGCCGAGCCGGCCGATGATCTGGCGACGGCCCTGATCCAGGCCCGCGACCGCGACGACAAGCTGAGCGAGGACGAGCTGGTGGCGATGCTGTTCTTGCTGGTTTTGGCGGGGCACGAGACGACCGTCAACCTGATCGGCAACGGCACCCTCGCGTTGCTGCAGCACCCCGACCAGCTCGAGCTGTTGCGCGCGCGCCCGGAGCTGATCACGAGCGCGGTGGAGGAGCTGCTCCGCTTCTCGAACCCGGTCGAACAGCCCCCGCCGCGCTTCGCCCGCGAGGACGTGACGATCCGGGGCGTTACGATCCCGCGCGGCGAGGCGGTGATGCCCCTGCTCGCCGCGGCCAATCGCGACGAGGCGGCGTTCGAGCGCGCCGACGGGCTCGACATCACCCGCGAGCCCAATCGTCACGTCGCGTTCGGCCTCGGCCTCCACTATTGCCTCGGCGCCCCGCTGGCCCGTCTCGAGGGACGGATCGCGATCCAGGCGCTGGTCCGGCGCTTCCCACGGCTGCGTCTCGCCGTCGACCCTGCCCGGCTGCGGTGGCGCAGCTCGATCAACCTGCACGGCCTGCGCGCGTTGCCGCTGCACCTCACGTGAACCGCAGGCCGATGGCAAAGTGGCCTTTTGAACATGTCGAAGAGGACATGTCTAAAGGCGCCGATGGCGGACGCCGAGCGTCTGCGGCGCCCGTGGCATCGACCTCGGGCGGCGCGCGCTCAGCGGTGATGGTGTTGGAGCGCGTGACCGGCGGCGGCCATGTAACGGCGTGACTCGGACTCGTCGACCTTCAGACCGAGCTCCCCGTGCAGGTACGCGAGCGCGAGCGCCTGCAAGGCTTCGGGGTGCTCCATGGCGGCGGCGCGCTGATACAGCGCGACCGCGCGGGCGTCGTCGCGGGGCAGGCCGGCGCCGGTGCGGGCGGCGCCCGCGAGCAGGAACATCGCGTCGGCCGAGCCGGCGTCGACCGCCAGCTCGAACCACCGCACGGCCTCGACCGGGTCCGCCGGCACGCCCTTGCCGCTCTGGCTCATCCGCCCGAGCTCGTAGGCTGCGCTGCCCGGACGCGCCGCCTCGGCTCGCAAGAACCAGGCCCGGGCCTGGCCGACGTCGGCGGGCACCTGGGCCGAGCCGCGAAGGTATCGTTGCCCGAGGGCCACCTGCGCGTCGACATCGCCGGACTCGGCCGCGGCCGTGAGGGCGGCGAGCGGAGGTTCGTGCGCGTCGTGGGCCGCGTGCGCGTCGTGGGACGCGCGCGGGGCGTGCGGAGCGTGCTCGACCGGCGCGACGGCCTCGCGCGGGCCGGGCACCGGAGGCTCCTCGCGCGCGCACCGGCACAGGGCCAGCGCGGCCACGAGGACGACAGGGATCGGCGTCGGTCGCATGGGTTCACTGCGAGAGATCGATCGCGTAGAGCGACAGCATCTTGTTGCTGCCGTCGTCCTGCTGGACCAGCGAGATGTTGTCGAGGCCGGCCTCCTGCGCCTTGGGCAGGGCGTTCTGCGCCGAGGAGAAGACCACGGGGCCCATCGTCGCGACCTTGGTGAAGCGCCAGCTCTGGGCGGAGCCGTGGTCCTGGCGGGTGAGCGTGACGATCTTCTTGATGTAGGCGATCAGGACCTCGCGGTTGGTGTCGGGCGAGGCGTAGATCGTCTTGCTGCCGTCGAGCCCGGGGAACTGCCCGCCGCCGCCGGCGCGGTAGTTGTTGGTGGCGACGATGAACTCGGCGGCGGGGTCGATGGGGGCGCCGTCGAACGTGAGGTTCTTGATCCGGCCGCTCGCCTTCTCGCCCATCGGCGGCAGGGGCTGGGTGACGTCGATCTCGTAGCTGACCCGCGGATCGGTGATCATGTCGAAGTTGTAGCCCGGCATCGCCAGGTTAATCAGCGGCTGCGGCGTCGCCACCATCGGGTCGATGTGGTTGAAGCGCGTCGCCGCCTTCTCGAGCCAGTCGTGGAGCTCCGCGCCGGTCACCTTCACCGCCTGGAGCGTGTTGGCGTAGAGGTAGAGGTCGGCCGCGTTGTTGATGGCGATGTTGCCCGCGGGGACGTCGGTGAAGTCGTTGCCGCCGGCGAAGCCGGTCTTGAACGGCGCGCTGACCGACAGCACCGGCAGCGTCGCGTACTCCGGCAGGTTGGCCTGGATGTACGCGGAGACGTGGTCCGCCTGCGCCTGGTTGACGATCTGGATCGCGCCGACGTCGCCGAGGTCGGCGAACAGCGTCGTCATCCCGAAGTCGGTGGTGCCGATCGGCGTCTGGACGTAGGCGACCGTGCCCTGGTGCTCGGCGTCCACGAGCGGCGCGATCGAGGGCTCGGCGTCGACGCGGATCTTGGTGCCGTCAGGCTGGCCCTCGCACATGCCGGCGAAGGCGCACGGCTCGCCGGTGCGCCAGCGCTGGTCGGCGTCGCAGGCCACGGGCAGGCCGCCCACGCAGGTGGTGGCGATCGGGCGCGCCTCGACGATCGTCTGGCCGGCGTCGATCGTCCAGCGACCCTCGGTGTAGACGAGTCCGGTCTTGATCACGCCGAGGTGCTGCCCCCAGAAGTTCGCCATGACCGCGGGCACGCCCGCCACCGTGCCGACATCCTTGTCCACCATCGGCAGGTCGAACTGCGGCGCAGTGCTGGCCGGGTTGGGGAAGATCTGGTGCGAGTGGCCCATCAGCATCGCGTCGATGCCGGGGATCTGGGCCAGGTACCAGGCCTGATTCTCGAGCGCGGGCGTGTAGGGCGAGTCGTCGAGGCCGCCGTGGATGATCGCCACCACGATCTCGGCGCCCTCGGCCCGCAGGGCGTCGACGAGCGGCGGCACGGTCTCTTGCACGCCCTGGGTGTAGGCCTTGCCCTCGAGCCACTTCTTGTCCCAGTTGAGGATCGGCGGCGGGGTGATGTCGACGAAGCCGATCGTGACGGTCGAGGTGATCGGGGCGTCGTCGGGCCCGACGGCGGTGATCGTCCGCGACAGCAGGACGGTCGGCGGGAACAGGGTGGCGTCGGTCTTGGCGCTGAAGACGTTGCTCGACAGCTGCGGGAAGGTCGGCCCGGCGCACTCGTCGGAGCCGGCGAGGTCGAGGTCGGGGACGTCGAACGGCGTGTGCGTCACCTGCGACAGGAAGGGCAGGCCGAAGTTGAACTCGTGGTTGCCGATCCCGCCGACGTCGAACTCGAGGTGGTTCATCACCTTGTACATCGCCAGGGTGTCGGCGCAGGCGAGCGGCTCGACGAGCGCCTGGTAGTCGGCGAGCACCGTGCCCTGGATGGTGTCGCCGTTGTCGACGAGGACGGTGTTGCCGAACTCCTGGCGCGCCTGCTGGATCAGGGTCGCAGTGCGATCGAGGCCGTACGAGGGGTCCTCGGTCAGCTTGTAGTAGTCGAAGCCGAGGATCGTGGTGTGGAGATCGGTGGTCTCCAGCAGCGCGAGCACGGCCCGCGAACCCTCCGGGGTCACGGGCTCGCCGGTGGTGTCCGTGGTGTCGGTGGTGAGGCCCTCGGTGGTGGTGCCGGTGGTGGTGCCCTCGGTGGTGCTGGTGGTGAGCTCGGTGGTGCCGGTGGTGGTGAGCTCGGTGGTGCCCTCGGTGGTGCCGGTGGTCGGGGCCTCGGTGGTGCCGGTGGAGGTGGGCTCGACGGTGGTGGTGCCCGGCGCGGATGTCGAGGTCGTGGTCCCCGTGGGGGCGTCGGTGTCGGTGCCGGCGGATTCGGTCGTGGACGAGCCGGAGTCGCCGCAGGCGGCGAGCGTCACGGCGAGCGGGGCGAGCAGGGCGACTGTGGTGATCGCGGAGAGACGGAGCGGGAAATGATGCATCGTGATAATTCCTCTCACCGCGATCGGCGCGGCGCCGCGGCGCGGGCATACTGCCTGCGATAATTTTACGCTGTCAAGCGGAGACGCCTTCGAGCGCAATATCGACAGTCGAATCACGGGACAGTCACCGCATCCGCGCATCGTGGCCGCAATATCACTCACATGGCGGGCGCAACAGGCGCGCCGCGATGCCGTCATCGGCGATCACCGTGGGATGACAGGCGAGTTCGCGCCCGACGCCTCGGCCACGCGCGCGCTCGAGTTCGGCGATAGCGCTCACGCTCGGCTCGGCCCGAGCTGTCTGCTCCGCGTCGAAACTTCGATAGAGAGCGTCACGAGCGGATGAAGTAAGCGCTCGAGCACTTCGCCGTGCGACCCTCGGCAGGTGCGTCATCGAGGAATGGCGGGAGGCTGTGCGGTCGGAGATCGGCGTCTGCCGCTCCACATGATTCCAGCGAGCGGGTCAATTTCAGCTGGACAGCGCCTGATGACCCTCACGAACCTGGTCGTCTCGGGCGTGCTGGCGGGCGCGCCGTGGGACGAGTCGGCGTCTGTCGTGGCCGCCGAGGCGCAGTCGGCCGCGCGGCCGGACGGGCGCTTCATGGGCGCTCGGACAGGGGCGGGTTGCGTGGTACTCTGTCCTTCAGCATGAGCTCGAATTCCAGGCCTGGTCGCGTGCATCGTCCCGGAACGACGTCGAGGACCTCCGTATTGGCGCTGCTCCCTGCATTGCTCATGGCTTGTTCCGGAGCTCCGGGAGAACCGACCGCGACCGACTCCGGCGCCACGACGACGACGTCGACGACCGCGGGCGGCGAGTCGCAGGGCACCACGACGAGCGTCGATCCGACGATGGACGCCCCGACGACGACGACGAGTGGCGCCACGACGACGGCCGGCACGACGCTCGACACCACGAGCACGACCGAAGGCCTTGGCGAGTGCGCGCCGGGTGATTCGCGGAGCTGCTACAGCGGCCCGGACGGCACCGAGGGCGTCGGCGCTTGTCAGGGCGGCGAGCAGGAGTGCGGCCCCGACGAGACCTGGGGCCCGTGCGTCGGCGAGGTCGTGCCGGCGCCGGAGACCTGCGACGAACCGGGCGACGAGGACTGCGACGGCGAGGACCCGTGCCTGGGCGACGGCGCGTTCGCGTGGGGCCTGACGTTCGGCCAGGGCGGCGACGACCAGGGCCGACGTGTCGCCTTCGACGGCGCCGGCAACGTCGTGGTCGCCGCGTGGGGCAACGGCCCCATCGACTTCGGCGGCGGCGTGTTGGAAAACGGCGGCCGCGACGTGTTCCTCGCCAAGTTCTCGCCCACCGGCGACCTGCTGTGGAACAAGCGCTTCGGCGACGCGGACGACCAGGGCGGGCCGGAGTACGGGTTCGCGGTCACGCCCGCGGGGGACGTCGTGCTCGCCGGGCACTTCCACGGCGCGATCGACTTCGGCGGGGGTCCGCTGGTGAACCCGTCGCCGGTGGCCGACATCTTCCTCGTCAAGCTGGACGGCGACGGCGAGCACGTGTGGAGCAAGTCGTTCAACGCTGGCGAGCACACGGCGGTGCAGGACCTGGCCATCGCCGATAACGGCGACATCCTGCTGACCGGCGGCTTCTACGGCTTTTTGGACCTCGACGACGTGGGCCTGAGCGGCAATGGTGACGCCGACATCTACGTCGCCCGGTTCACGGCCGCGGGCGCGCACGTGTGGAGCCGGGGGATCGGCGACTCGGTGGCGCAGCACGGCCTCGGCATCGCCGTCGACGCGGCCGGCAACTCGTACGTGACGGGCCTGTTCCGGGGCACGATCGACCCCGGCGGCGGTCCGTTGATCTCCGTCGGCTCCGAGGACATCTTTCTGTTCAAGCTCGACCCCGCGGGCGCCACTGTCTGGGCCAAGCGCTTCGGCGACGTGGGTGGCCAGGGCGCCAACGCAGTGGCCGTCGACAGCAAGGGGCGCGTCTCGATCACGGGGGCGGTGAACGGCGGCGTCGACTTCGGCGGCGGCCTGTTCAAAGAGCCGGCCGTCTTCAGCTACCTGGCCCAGTTCGACACCGACGGCGCGCACCTGTGGAGCCGGAAGCTCTGCGTCCTCGGCTACTCACTCGGCCAGGACGTCGTCGTCGACGGCCTCGACAACGTCCTCGTCACCGGCGAATACGCGGACCAGTGCGAGCTCGGCGGCGCGCCGCTGGTGGCGATCGACTTGGGCGACGTGTTCGTCGGCAAGTTCAGCCCGAAGGGCGAGCACGGCTGGAGCAGGGGCCTCGGAGGCGCCGACAACCAATTCGGCGCCGCCATCGCCGGATCCGCCACGGGCACCGTCGCAGTCACCGGCGACTTCCTCGGCGCGATCGACCTCGGCGGCGGCGCCAAGGCCTCCAAGGGCGGCCGGGACGGCTTCGTCGTCGTGATCGATCCGTGAGCCACGGGTCTGTGATTCACTGCCCCGCTGCGTCGCGCGCGATGCGGAAGCCAAGGTGGTTGGTGGCGCTGTCGGTGGCGCCCTTGCCACGGGCATCGGGGGTGTAGCGGCCGCAGTACTGGTCGGTGCAGAGGTAGGAGCCGCCTCGCTGGACGCGCTTGGCGACGCCGGGTTCGGCCGGATCGAAGCTGTCCGGAGGGCCAGGTGGGTCGACGGCTCGCGGGGGGCGGCTCGCGTAAATATCGGGGCGGTACCAGTCCGCGGTCCACTCCCAGACGTTCCCGGACATGTCGTAAAGGCCATGTCCGTTGGCGGGGTAGCTGGCGACGCGGGCGGCCCCGGCGTGGCCGTCGGCGGCGGTGTCGTGGCCGGGGAAGCGGCCCTGGAAGGTGTTGGCGGGGTGCGCGTCGTCGACGAGCGGCGCATCGCCCCACACGTAGCGTTTGCGGTCGAGGCCGCCGCGGGCCGCATACTCCCACTCGGCCTCGGTCGGCAGGCGGGCCTTCGCCCAGCGGGCGTAGGCGACGGCGTCGGCGTGGGCGACGTGGACGACCGCGTGATTCATGCGACCTTCGAGGTCGCTGGCGGGGCCCTCGGGGTGCTGCCAGTCGGCGCCGGGGACGTAGCGCCACCACGCGTCGGCGCGCGCGAGCGAGGCGAGGCGCTCTGGCGGGCTGAAGACGACAGAGCCGGCGACGAGGCGGTCGGGCGGGACGTCTGGATAATCCTCGGCGCGCGGGGTCCGTTCGGTGAGCGTGATGTACCCGGTCGCGCGCACGAAGGCGGCGAACTGGGCGTTGGTGACCTCGGTGGCGCCGAGCCAGAAGCCCGAGACCGCGACGCGGTGGCGCGGATGGGCGTCGGTGAACCGCGGATCGTCGGAGCCCATCCAGAACTCGCCGGCGGGGATCCACACCAGCTCGGGAGACGCGGATTCACAGGCTGCCAGGCACGCGGCGAGCAGCGAACCGCAGGTGGCGAGGCGGGTGCGGGTCATTGCGTGAACTCGATCTGCTTGCGCGCCGGGAACTTCTTCAACACCTCGCGGTAGCGCAGCAGCTCTGCCTCGAGCGCGAGGGCGACCGGCGCGTGGCGGATCGCGATCGAGTCGTCCTCCTGCGGGTTGGTGTAAAGGTTGAACATCATCGCGCCGGCGCTCGGGGCGATCGCGCCGGTGAACCCGCCCTGTTGCCCGCGCTGCGTCACGAGCTGGGGCAGCTGGGCGATCGTGGTGAACTTGAACTCGTCGATGCGGGTGCCGACGGGGCGGTCGTTCCAGAAGTAGAGGACGCTGCGGCGGTTCGATTCGCCGTCGTCGGCGACCAGGAAGGAGGTCTGGTCGACGCCGTCGACGTAGCGGTCCTCGGGCATGAGCGCGGCCAGCTCGCCGCCGGGCCGGCCGGCGAGGGCGAGCGCGGTGTTGAAGATGTCGGCCAGGTCGAACAGGCCCTCGGACCGCCGCGCGGTGATGGTGCCGCGCCACGAGGCGAAGGTCGGCACGCGCACGCCACCCTCCCAGGTCGAGCCCTTGCCGCCGCGGAACGGAGTGCGACCGTACGGCGCGACCTCCTGCTCGGGGCCGTTGTCGGAGGTGAACAGCACGAGGGTGTTGTCGACCTGGCCGGTCTGCTCGAGCGTGCGGTAGAGGCGGCCGAACACGTCGTCCATCTCGACCATGCAGTCGCTGTAGGTGGTTCGGGCGCGCGAGCGGCCGCGGTAATGCGGGTTGGGGTAATTGTCGAAGTGGCAGCCGCGGGTGTTGTAATACAGGAAGAACGGGCGCGATTCGTCGGCCATGCGGCGCAGGAATTGCTCGCCGTAGGCGGCCCACTCCTGGTCGAGGTCCTGGATCGTCTCGAGATCGATCACCTGGACGGTCTCGAGCGCGCCGCCGCGGACCGCGTGGACGTCGGCGCGGGAGAACGGCAGGCTGCGGATGAACGCGGTGCGGGCGGGGCTCAGGGCGATCTCCGGGTTGAAGTGCGGGTCGCGCCATTCGGTGTACATGTCCGAGACGCTGAGGAAGCCGCGGAAATCGTCGAAGCCGACGTTCTGCGGCTGGGACCCCTTGTTCTCGCCCAGGTGCCATTTGCCGATCGCCTGGGTGACGTAGCCGAGCTCCGACAGCAGGCGGGCGAGGGTGACCGCGCCCTCGAGGCCGCCGGCCTGGCCGTACATCGGCGGGCGCAGGATGCCGTGATGGACCGGATATTGGCCGGTCATGATGGTGGCCCGGGTCGGCGAGCAGCTCGGCTGCGAATAGGCCGAGGTCAAGACCAGGCTCTCGGCGGCGACCCGATCGATCTGCGGCGTGGGGTTGCCGAGGCTGACGCCGCCGCCGTTGAAACCGGGGTCCATCCAGCCGACGTCGTCCATCAGGAAGATCAGGACGTTGGGCCGCTTGCCCGTGCGTCGCTGCAGCGCGGCCAGCTCGTCGCGGGCGGCCCGGACCTGCGCGGCGTGGGTGACCACGGGCTCCATGTTGGCGGCCGGGCGGCTGGTACGGGCGCTGAGGAATTGGTCGGGGTGATCGTAGCCGGGGCCGGGAGGCCGGGCGGCGGCCTCCGGCTCGGCGAGGCCTTCCGGGGCGATCGGCGGCGCGAGCTCGGGTGCCTCGGCGGGTGGCTCCTGCCCGGTCGCGGGCCTTTCCCCCGGCCGCGGCGTGCAGGCGAGGACGAGGCTCAGCGCGGCCGCCCGCCGGAGAGGAGGCGTCGAGGTATGAACATTGCGCGGGGGCATGGGACCCTCCTTGTCGTCATGGTCGAGCGGGGAAATGTGGGCACGTCGTTGGGCCCGGACGGGGCGTTGCGCAACGAGGTCGGGCACGCGCGGGCGTATCTGCGAGGGCACGTGTGTGAATGGGGCGGGCGCAAGGGTCGGTCGGTCGCTGCGGGCGGTGCTGACGCCGGTGCGACGCTACGGGCCGAATAGCGCCCGGGGCCGTGTCGGCCCGAGGACGAGCAATTGGCGTGATTGCGCAATTTCGGCGTGACGTCGCGCAACCACGAATTCGTCTCGCGCCCGTGATCGCCGGGACGGTCAGCCGCGCTATCGAAGCGCTCCGCTCGGCTCACGGCACCGAGCGGGCACGAGCCTCGCCTGCGCTGGGGCGCGAGCGAGAGCCGCTGGGGCCCGTCCCCGCTGCCGATAGGTCGACTGACATGACTACGATATCCTCCTTGGCCACGTCACTGCCCCGCGTCGCACCGACGCACGATCTTCCCCTGCTCGATCTGCCTGCGCTCGACCTGGCGACGCCCGTGACGGTCGCCCGCGCATTCGTGCGGGAGCTCGAGCGGTTCGGCATCGAGCAGGTGTTCGGGATCCCCGGCGGCGCTTGCTCGCCCCTCGACGACGCGCTGCTCGATTCGCGGATCCGCATGATCACGTGCCAGCACGAGGCGCTCGCGGCCTACATGGCGATCGGGTACCACCGCGCGACGGGCCGCCCGGGCGTGGTGATCGTGACCTCCGGCCCGGGCGTGCTCAACACTGCGCCGGCGCTCGCCGCAGCGCGCCTGGACGACGACGGGCTCGTGGTGATCGCGGGCGACGTGATGCGGCAGAACGCCGATCGTGGCGCGCTGCAGGATGGAGGCGCGCGCGGGCTGCAGCTCGATGCCGCGATGGGGGCGCTCGCCGGCGAGGCGGAGACCGTGCGCCACGCCTTCCAGGCCCAGGCGCGCCTCGGCCAGGCCCTGTTCCGCGCCGCGGCCACGCCGGCGTCGCCCACCGTCCTGTCCGTGCCGGTCGACGTGCTGCGGGCCCAGGCCTCGCCGTGCGCGGTGTTCGGGGCGCCCGCTCCGGTGCCCGCCGCCGGCGAAGAGGCCCTCGAAGCGGCGGTGAGCGTCCTGTCGCGGGTGCGGCAGGGCCTCGTGTGGCTCGGCGTGGGCGCGCGCTCCCTCGGCGAGGCGCTCGTGCCCGCGCTCGAGCGGCTCGGCTGGCCGGTGATCACCGACTCCGAGGGGCGGGGCGTCATCTCCGACGAGCATCCGCTGCGGGTCGGGTGCTTCGGCGTCGGCGACGACGGGGCCGCCCATGCGTGGCTCACCCGTCACCCGCCCGGGGCCATCCTTGCGATCGGCGCGCGCTTCGACGACACGACCACCAACGGTTATGCCGCGGAGCTCCACCAGCCTCGGCTGGTCCAGATCGATCACTCCGCGCTCCGGCTCGCGCGAGGGCTGCCCGCCGCAGTAGCGATCCACGCCGATATCCCCTCGACGGTGGCCGCGATCGCAGCGCGCATGCCCGGCGCTTCGGTGTCGATTCCGCGGCGCCCGGTCGCGGTGGCCCTGCCGCTGCAGAATACGCCCTTCGATCCCCGCGCGGTGGTCGTGGCGCTGCAGCGCTGCTTCCCGGCGGACACCACCTTCACCTCCGACATCGGCAATCACTTGCTGGCGACGCTCACCCGGCTCCGCGTCCGCCGAGCGGGTCAGCTCCACATCTCGCAAGGCCTCGGCGGCATGGGCTCGGGCATCGGCATGGCCTTCGGTCTCGCCGCGGCAGGGGTCCGGCCGGTGGTGGGCATCTGCGGTGACGGTGGCGCCCTCATGGCGGGCAACGACGTGGCGACCTGCGTGAAGTACCGCCTGCCCGTCGTCCTGGCGATCTTCCACGACGGCCACCTCGGTATGGTCCATCACGGGGTCACTCGCATCTACGGCCGCTCCGATCCCTACGCGCTCCCGCCGGTCGATTTCGTCGCGTGGGCGCGAGCCCTGGGCGCCGACGCCATGCGGATCGAGAGCGAGGCCGACCTGCAGGCGGCGGCGGGCCGGGAGCTGCGTGGGCCGCTGGTGCTCGAGATCCCCATCGATCCTGCGATTCGCCTCGAGAACCCGCGCGAGAAGGTGTTCGCCTTCCCGGAGGCCACATGAGCACGCTGGCGCTGCTGCGAGAGCGACGCTCGGTCCGGCACTTCACCGCGGCGGACCCGGGCCGCGAGCGGGTCGCGGAGGTGATCGAGGACGCCGCCTGGGCGCCCTCGGGCGGCAACGAGCAGCCGTGGGAGGTGATGGCGCTGTCGCCCCGCGAGTGCGCGGGGCTGCGCGAGCGCTTCGAGCAGCGGACGTGGGCCGGGCGCGTGCCCAAGGTGCGCACGCTGCTCGAGGCCGCCGCCGGCGGGCCGCTCCCCATGGCCGAGGTGGGTCCGCGGATCCACGCGCGCATCGAGGCCGACGGCCTCGTGCGGGGCGCTCCGTGGGCGCTCGTGGTGCACACCCGGCCGCCCGCGCCGCCCGACCCCGCGGTGCTGGCGGAGGCGGGCGCGTGGACCCGCGCCGCGCTGGATTCTCGGTGGCACGCGCCGGCCTCCGTGACGGCCTTCGTCAGCGGCCCCCTCAACGCCCGCGTGCGCCGGGACAGCTGCGTGGGCTTCGTGCTGTCGCTGTGCCTCGCCGCCCACGCCCGCGGCCTCGGTACTTGCATTCAGTACGGCTACCTGGCGTTCGAGGACGAGCTCAAGGAGACGCTCGGGATCGACCCGCAGCAGTCGCTGGTCGCGGTGGTGCTGCTCGGCTGGCCCGATCCCGAGAGCCCGGTCAACGCCGCGGCGATCGAGGGCGCGCGGCGCCGGCCGGTGCCCGTCGTGTGGCGCTGACGGGCGAGGCCTCGAGCTCCCATGCCCCGGGTCCCGAGCGCAGTCGCCGTCGTGCTTCGCCATGGCGCTGGGGCTGCTCGTGCACGGCATCCTGGCGTGTGCGCCTGAGCCTGGTGAGATGCCGTCTCCGGCGCTCGCGCGCTGGAGGTCGCGCACGCACCGGCCGCGGACCGGCGAGCCGGCGATCTGCGAGAATGCGGCCGTGACCGCCGCGCATCCAGGCTCCCGCACATCCTCGTTCGGAGTGCTCCTCGGACTCCGCATCGGCGTGCTGATCGGCGGTGCGATCACCTACCTCGGCGTCGTCGAAACCGAGGCGGAGTTGCGCCTGCGCGGCGGCGGCGACATCGTCGAGGCCGACGTGGTCGACACCCGGGTGATGACGGCGCGCGGTTCCGGGACCACGTATGAAGTCCGGTACGCGTTCACGCTCCCGGGCGCGGCGGAGACGTACAGCCTCAGCGACGCGACCGGCCGCGAGGGCCTGTGGACGGCGCTGCCCCGGGGCGACTGGGACACCGCCCGCATGTCGAGGAAGGTCGCGGTGCGCTACTTGCCCGAAGATCCGTGGGTGAGCCGCCCGGTGAACTCCGGCGCCGCGCCGCTCGGTGACTCGATCGCCGGGATCGTCCTCGGTCTGTTGATATGGGTGCCCTCCCTGATCTTGTTCGTCCGGGTCCTCCGCAGCCGCTCGTGAGCGACGCACGCGGCCCGGGTTCGCTACCGCGCGGCGGCGACGCGGGCGATCGTGCGAGCGGGTGTATGATGAATGTTGATATTGAATATCATTTTAAAGGTAGTGTCGTGCGAATGGTCGTGAATGCTCGATGTCGATAGACGGGCGGTGGGCGGGCGGTGGGCGGGCGCCCGACGGTGCATTGTATTGCGTCTTTGGCTCGAACATCGCGCTTGGTCGCGGTGATCGAGCGTGATAGATCCATGGCTTCGACGCTCGATTGCCGAGCGGTGGAGACTGGGTATGCAGAATCAGGATTGGACGCCCGAAGCCCTCGCCGACCACCTTCAGAAGGCCGTGTACCTCGAGATGTGGACCATTCCGCTGTACCTGACGGCGGCCTATTCGCTGCAGGTGCCGGGGTCGGATGCGATGAATCCGCCCGGGCTGGAGTCGATGCGCAACGCGAACAACCGCAGCCCCGAGCAGCTCGCGTTCAACAACATCTACTCGATCGCCATGCAGGAGATGCTGCACCTCGAGCTGGCCTCGAACCTCTTCAACGCGCTGTTCGCCGCCAAGGGGTACTCGCCGAAGTTCACGGGCGAGTGGGCGCCGCGCTTCGACGGGTTCCCGCCGTGGATCGCGGGCACGGTGCCCGTGCAGCTCGGGCCGGTGAACGACGCCCAGATGCGGCTGCTCGCCGCGATCGAGACGCCCGAGCCGAAGAGCGACCGGCCGCCGAACGGGCCGCAGCAGGTCTACGATTCGATCGGGCAGTTCTACAAGGCCATCGAGCAGGGGATCGACGCGCTGTGGGACCGGCTCTACGACCCCGCGGCGGACCACCGGCAGAAGAGCGAGTTCGCCGACCCCGGCTATCCGGACGCCGACTACACGGGCTTCAGCGCGACGATCTCGGGTGACAGCGCGTCGGCGCGGAAGACCGCCGACCAGATGATCCAGGCGATCATCGGCCAGGGCGAGGGCAGCAGGGGCCCGTTCATCGAGCCCGACCTGCGCCCGGAAGATCTGAAGGATCTCGAGGACCGCTTCAGCCACTTCGCTCGCTTCCGCATGGTCCAGGCGATGCTGAAGTTCGGCGAGCCGCTGAAGATCTACCCGCAGACGGGCAGCGACGGACTAGCGACCGCGCAGCAGCGGCTCAACACCGGCTTCACGTCCTTGCTCGAGGCTTTGGAGCAGGGCTTCGCGGGCGACGATGGGCTGAATCTGGCGAGCATGTGGGGTCTCCCCAGGAAGATCGTCGGGGTCTGGGCCGCGGGCGGCGTGCCGGAATTCCAGTACGTGAAGAGCGGCGCGTAGCGTCGATCCGCGCGCGGCGCAGCCAATGCCCAGGCCGCTCGGCGCGGGCTACGGCTGCCCGCTCGCGATCAGCGCCATCATCTCCGGGTAGTGATACGTCGCGCTCGCCGCGGGGTGGTGCTTCGCAGCGGCGATCATCGCCTTGGCGATCTGTTCGACGGTGATCGACTTGTACTTCGCCGGGGTGACGAACGAGAACAGCGGCAGCGCCTTCTCGAGCAGCCACGGCGTGTGCTGCGAGCCGATGATCATCGCGGGACGGAACACGCTGACGATCGCCGGCCCGCTCGCGCGCACGGCTTCTTCGGACTCGCCCTTCACGCGGTTGTACCTCGACATGCCTGCGGCACCGCTGCCGCTGGCCTTCGCAGTCGGGTCCGCACCCGCGGCGCTCATGAACGCGAGATGACGGACCTTGCCCGAGTCTCGCAGCCCCCGCGCGAACGCCTCGTTCAGCGCCACGTCGACCGCGCGGTGCTCCTCGAGCGTGAGCTTCGCGGTGCCGGCACCGACGCCGAGGACGCTGAATCCCTCCACGTCGCCGTCGAGGTCTCTCGCAGCATCGAGGGTCGCCGCGGCGAGGGCCGCGGGGTTCATCTCGGGGACGAGCTTCTCCACCAGGCTGCGGCCGGCGGTGCGAGCCATCGCCACGACCTCGGGCAGCGAGCGGCGCGATAGGGTGATGACGGCGTCGAAGCCATCGTCGTGGAACAGCTCGCGGAGCAGCGCGGCTCCGACCGAGCCGGAGCCTCCGAGGACGATCGCTGTGCGTTTGCGGGTCATGGCGGCGCGATGATACGCGCAAGACGCTGTAGAACGGGGGCCCGGAATCACGCGGCGCTGCCGAATGGAGCGTTCCGCTCCAGTCGCAGCGGGATCACCCCGACGCGATGGGGCAGCGGCTGCCGTTCCGGCGACCTGCCCGGCGACGCCGACGACCCAGCGCCAGGAGGCTCATCCAGGCGAGGCTGGCGGACGCCGTGGCGTCGCACGAGCAACCACTCGCGTCCGCAGTGAGGGTCGGTCCGGTCGACGAGGCGGGCTCGGTGGTACCCGAGCCGTCGGCGGAGGTCCCCGTCGTCGCGGGAGCGCCGGGGGACGTGCTCGTCGTCGAGGTCGTCGCATTGCCTGGCGCGCCGGTCGTGCCGTCGGTGCTCGTCTCGCACGGATCGCCGACGAAGGCCGCCTCGGGGTTGCAGCCGGCGGTGGTGCCGGAGGTGGTGCCGCCGGAGCTGCCCGGCAGGACCGTGAGCAGGTTGAGCGGGTAGGCGCTGAAGGTCCGCTGCATCGGGTCGGTGACGTCGACGCGGAGCGCCACGGTGCGTCCGGAAGTCTCGGGCGGCGGCAAGAACTGCAGGCTGAAGGACTCGCCCTCGACGGGTACGTCCTCGCTGTAGAGCTTCCAGTCGAGCCCTCCGGTGCCGGTGATCGACCAGTAGACGCTCAGCGTCGAGCCCGGCAGCGCGCGCGTGCAGCCGTCGATCGCGTAGGTGTCCTCCGCGAAGGTGAAGTCCAGAGTGGTGGTCACTGCCGCCGCCGGACCTACCGCGGCCAGGTCGAGCCCGTCCACCACGTGAACCACGCCCGGACGCTGCGAGTAGATGTTGACCGCCGGCTCCCAGGTGTAGCCCTGGACGACATAGGCGCCGGCCGGGAGCGCAGTGGTGTCCCAGTCGACGCCCTTCTTCGCCTCGGCGAACGTGATCGGCCGGCGTGCATCATCGGGCGTGATCGGGAACCAGCAGTCCTGCCACACGCTGCTGGTCTCGAGGACTGCGTCGTCCTCGACCAGCATCGGGTCGACCAGCATCTTGGCCGCGGCCGCCTCGACATCCTTCCAGGTCAGCCAGATCGGCAGGAACTCTTCCCGGCTGTGATCGCGGCAGAAGGCGACGAACTGGTGGCGACGACTGTCGGCGACCTCGTCGACGGTCACGTCGACGTCTTCGTAGGGCACCCCGTAAGCCAGGTGCAGCATGACCTCTTGCTGGCGGTCCACGACCGTGAGGCAAGGGGTGGAGTCGGGCCACGCGACCGGCGTGCGCGGCTCGAGACCGTTCGCGGCCGACGCCGCCAGCGGAGCCACAACGACCCCGACGAGCGTCAGCGACGGGAGCGATCCGCGGAGCATGGGCGACACGGTACCCCGACGCGAAGGTCCGGCACAGAGGGAGCAGCGGGGACCCCAGGTGTCGATCGCGCGGTTGAAGCGCCCGGAACGCCGCCGCGATGCCGGGCGGCGCCGGTGGCGTGGCGCAAGTCGACGACGCGCGGCAGCGTGCGCCCGGGCGAGGTCGGTCGACCCGTCAAGAAGACGAGGAGGGGAGGGCGCCTGCCCGGGCCCGCGCCGCCAGTCCTGCGACGCGATCATGCAACCACGTCACCCAGCTCTCGCTCTCGGGCTTCATCAGCGCGCTGCGGAGGATCCTCGCGCTCGCTGCGTCCTTCACCACCGACGCGTGCCTCCGCTCGAGCGCCTCGCGGGTCACCCGCAACGTCGAAAGGAACACCGGATCGCTCTCGCTCATGCCGGCGTGCAGCATCGCGGCGCTGGCCGCATCGATCGCTGTCATCGTCGGGCGGTCCAGCGTCGGGAAACAGTTGACGATGTCCAGCTGCGGCGGCTGGTACAGGGTCAAGGCCTCGCTGGATGCGATCCGGCGCGCCCAGTCGCGGGCGGCCCGGAGGTTGGCGGCGAGCACGGCGCCGAGGCCGTCCGCGGTCAGCGGCAACAGACGCTGCGTCAGCCACAGCGCAGCCGCGGCGGCTCCGGCCCGCGAGCACTCGAGGCTGATCTCGCCCAGGTGAAGCTCGCCGGACGTGAAGTAGGTGTAGGGCGAGTCGTGGCGATAGAAGCGGCCGACCGCCGGATCGCGGAACAGCACGGCGCCGCATCCATAGGGCTGCAGGCCGTGCTTGTGCGGGTCGATCGCCACCGAGTCGCAATCGGCGATCGCGCGCCACGGCGCCGGGTCGAGCCCGTCGGGACCCGCTCCCGCGAGCAGAGCGTAGAAGCCGCCGTACGCCGCGTCGACGTGGATCCTCGCCCCGTACGCGTGCGCCAGCGGGACGATGGCGTCGAGCGGATCGATCGCGCCGAGGGAGGTGGTGCCGAGCGTGGCGACCACGGTCCCGACCTCGCCCCCGGCGAGCAGCTGCGAGAGCGCGTCGAGGTCCATGCGGCCCTGCGCATCGGCGGGTACGGACCGGGTGGGCACGCCCAGCAGGTGACCCATGCGCGCGTGGGTGTAGTGGCTCTCCTCGCTGAACGCGATCGCCCGGCCCGGATGGGTCTCGCGCGCGACGAACAGCGCCTCGAGGTTGGCGATCGTCCCGCTCGAGGTCAGGTGGCCCAGGTGCTCCTCGAACCCGAGCATCCGCGCCAGCGCGTCGACGGCCTCTCGCTCCATCACCGCGGTCGGCGGCCCGCCGTCGAGGGCGTGGTTGTTGGGGTTGATCAGCATGGTAGCGAGATAGCCGACCACCGCCACCGGATGCGGGGGCTTTATCATCTGCCCCGCGTAACGCGGGTGAAAGAACGGGTAATTGCCGGTGAGGCGCTCGCTCAGCTCGGCCAGGCCGCGCGCGAGCGCGTCCGGACCGATCTCGAGCGACGGGTGAGACTCATAGGCGCCCCAACCCGCCTGCCACTCGGCCACTGCATCGACGGCGCGTACCGCCCAATCCCGGAAATTCATGATGGTCGCCTCTCAAGACCTCGCGGCGAGCCGCGGCGGCGCCGACCTCGGCCTCGGGGCGAGGTCGTGGAGCGGGGCGGCGGAATCGCTCGCGCGGGACATGAACGCGGCGACGATACCGTCCGCGAGCAGGCCAGGTCGAGCCCGGCGCGAGCTTCGGCCTCGTCGCCGGGCGCGCAGGCGGTGGGCATGCGGGAGCGAGAGGGACAATGAAATGACCGCTCCGCCCCGGGTGCACGCCAGCGACGGGGGAGACGAGACACGGCGGCGTCGACGCCCCTGCGCGTGCATCTGCCGCCGGGGAGATCGTGACCTCGCGCGTGCCCAGCAACTCGCGTCATTGCTCGGCGATCCCGATGCGATGCGCCGTCATCGCCGCGGCGATGTCTCGTTCGGCGGTGCTCGATTTGCTTCGCGCCGGAGCGCGGCTCGTGTCGAACGCGAGGGAGCGTGACGACGTCGGGAAGCCTCGCCTGAAGGACAGCTGCAGCGGGGAAGCGCTCCGGGCGAGGCCATTTACATCGTGAGCATGCAGAGAAGCCGATGCATGTTTGTCCCCGCGATCGGGTGAACCCCACGTGAGTCCTTCTCGCAGGTCGACATCGAGGCGATACACCTGCACGTGTCGGCGAGTCCGGGTGAATGGCTCACCGAACGCCGCGCGCCTCGCCTCACGGCGGACGCTCCGCGTCGATCGGCGAGATCCCTCCAGGCGCTCTGCCGCATGCGTTTCGTGGACAAGGACCCTCGGGCGGGCTCGACACCTCTGGCTCTCACATCCACTCGAGGTCTCTTGCGAGCATGCGACGACTCCCCATCGCAATCGTGGCTGGCCACGTGGGATTGACATGTGCCGGTAGCTGCGCCGGCGCATCGTCCGACGCGCCTTCCGACACCTCCACCTCCACCTACGCCTCATCCGACACCTCGGCATACGCAGCGGATGCGTCGACCCTGGCGTCGTCCGGCGCGCCCCCCGAGGGTCCGACGTACTATCGGGACATCGCGCCGATCCTCGCCGCGAGATGCACGGAGTGTCATCGCTCGGGGGGGATCGCGCCGTTCGCCATCAGTACATACGAAGAGGCTGCACCGTTCGCCGCGCTGATCGCCCGGACCGCCGTCGAGCGCTCGATGCCGCCGTTCAACCTCGACAACGGCGGCGGCTGCAACACCTACGTCGGCGCGCCCTGGCTGTCCGAGGCTGACATTGCGACGCTCGCGACGTGGGCGCAGGCCGGCGCCCCTGCCGGCGAAATCACGGGGGAGACCCTCGAGAGCCCGACTGCCTGGCGGCTCGATCGCGTCGACTTGACGATCTCGATGCCGGCGCCGTACGCCCCGACTCAGCCGATCATCGACGACTACCGCTGCTTCATCGTCGAGCCCGATCTCCCCCAGGACGCGTTCGTCACCGCCTTCGAGGTGCGCCTCGGCCGGCCCGACGTGGTCCATCATCTGACCCTCTACGCGCTCGACTCCGCAGAGGACGAGCAGGCCGCCGCGGACCTCGACGCCGCCGAGGAAGGCCCCGGTTATACGTGCTTCGGAGACACGATCGTGCCGTCGCGCTGGCTGGTCGGCAGCGGCCCGAGCGACAGGGGCGGCGACTTGCCCGCGGGTACGGGGCTGCGCATCGGCGCTGGGCGCAAGGCCGTGCTGCAGATGCACTACAATTGGCAGAACGGCACCGCGCCCGACCGCACCGTCATCGATCTGAAGCTCGAGCCGGTGGTCGAGCACGAGGCCGTCATCGCCCGCATCGCCGATACGAAGCTCGAGCTCCCGCCCGGTCTGCCCGCGGTGACGGAGTCCAATGAGATGACGATGGACGCCGATTACACGGTGTGGGGCGTGTGGCCGCACATGCACAACCTCGGCAAGCATCTGCGCGTGACTGCGAACCACGGGGCGAGCGAATCGTGCCTCGCTCAGGTGAATCGCTACCAGTTCCACTGGCAGCGGTTCGCTTTTTACGAGCAGCCGCTGCACGTCCTCGCGGGCGATACCCTGCAGATCACCTGCACGTACGACACCACGAGCCGCGACACGACGACCCGGTGGGGCTTCGGGACCGACGACGAGATGTGCATCGGCTTCTTCTACATCACGCGGAACGGATGACGCCGACGAGCGAGTGTCGGGCTTCAGGGCTCGTCGTCGTCCTCGGAGCCGAGGTCGTCGAGATCGGCGAGAGAGGGGGACTCGAACGTCACGCTGAGCAAAAATTTCCGGTCCAGCGCGGCGACCTGGGCGCGGAACTCCGTGAGCGCCGCGACGAACTCCCGCGTGAGGTCGGCAGGGGCCCTGGCCGCGCACTGCGGGCACTTCAGCGGCTCCGTCCCGTCGATGAGCGCCTGCGCGTTCAGCTCGAAGCTCGCGTCGCACTTCTGACACGTGAGATCGATGATCACCATCGCGCGATTACCCAGGCGCCCGACCGGTGTCAACGCCGCGGCAGCCGGCGGTATCGCCTCAGGACGTGGGCGTCCTCGCCGGCTCAGAGCGCAGCGACGGCGATCCTGCCGTCCTCGTGGACGAAGAACAGCCACGCCCCCGAAGGGTCGCTGCCGATCGTCCCGTAGGTGCCCTTCGCGTTCGGCGTGCGGAGCTGCCGCCGCGTGTTCAGCTCGCGATCGACGAGCAGCGCCGCGTCCTCGTATTGCGCGATCAGCCCGTCGGCGCCCCAGGGCAACACGCTCAGCAGGAGCCCGTGACCGGGCAGGCCGCCGCCGATGCGCCCCGCGACGGGCACCGGGCCGCTCTCCGTCATCCGCACGTAGCCGTTCGTCATGAGGCTGACCCACATCTGTTCGCCGTTGAACAGCGCGCCGCCCCCGAGCGCGACCTGGGTGGGCGCCGGCGTCGACGCCCGCCAGGCGACCTCGTCCGAGTAGGCGCCGTGGGTGTAGGCGAGCCACGGTCCGTTCGCCGCGTAGAGCGAGGCAAAATTCGTCGGCGTGAGGGCCTCCTTCGGGACCTCGAGCGCGAACGGACCCTGCAGCCCCTTCGCGGTCACGCGGGCCACGCGGTGCTCGTGGATCGCAGTGACGACGCCGCTCTCGTCGACCTCGAGATCGTCGAGCTCGGGGAAGGGCGACTTGCGCCGCACCACCTCGCCGGTGGTGAGCGTCGAGATCGCCAGCTTGCCCTCGCAGACCTGCGCCACGCGCGTGCCTGCCGGAGAGACCGCGAAATTGTCGTCGCTCGACGCGTCGCACGGGAGCGCTTGCCGGCCGCCGTCTCCGCCGCTCCACGGCCGGTGTTGGCACGCGCCGTCCTCGCAGCGCCAGACCCCGCGGACATCGGCGAACACGTCACCCGAGGCGCTGACGCCGGTCACGAGGTCCTTCCACTCGAGGTCCTCGAGCACCGTCGCGTCCGGAGCAGTCGCCTCGCCGGCCGCCGCCGACGGAGGCGTGCCCGCCTCGCCGGGCGTCGGCGCCGGAGGTGCCGTCGCCGGGGCGTCCGCATCCACGCACGAAACAAGGACGAAGAAGAAGAGGCACCGACGCACGCGCTCTCGTATCACCGTCGCGCCCTCTCCCGCAACCTGGCGCTCGCCGAGCCCCAGCGATGTCTTTCCGAAGGAATTGCCGATCGAAGCGAGAGCACGCCGCATGGCGGCGGTCGACAGGACGGGCGGCGTGAGGGCGCAGATCGGTCATGTGCCGCGGAGCTCGTCGCGGTACCAGGCGAGCGCGCGGGCGTAGCGGAGCAGCGAGGGCGAGCCGGCCTTGAGCGCGAGCGCGACCTCGATCATGGTGGCGAGGGCCTCGGCGTGGCGGCCGAGGCTGTGCAGGGTCAGCGATTCGAAGCACCGCGTGGCGGGGTCGCCCGGACGCTCGGCGTCGGCCCGGCGGAGGATGTCGAGCGATTCGTCGAGGCGGCCGACGTTGCGCAGGGTGGAACCGTAGCCGATGAGGAAGGCGACACGGTCGTCCGCGGGTCCGCCGAGGGCCCAGGCCCGGTCGTAGAACGCTATCGCCTCGCGCTCGCGTCCGGCGGTGTCGAGGGCGTAAGCCAGACGCACGAGTTCGCCGATGTCGTCGCTCATGGCCGCCGTATAACACGAGCGCAGGCGCGCTCGCGTATCAGCACGTCCTCAATCCGCCGGACGTGTGGGTGCGGCTGTTCGAGTGGCGAGGCCCGCGAACGTGCGCATCGGGACATGTCTTCGAGGACATGGCGCGCCGGCACGGCTGGTGGCTTAGGGCTCATGGCCCCCGGGCGCGATCACTGCGGGTCGTCGGCCGGGCGCGCCTCGAACGACGCGACCTGGCGACGGGGCAAGTCCTTGGCCAGACCCGCGACACTCGGCCAGGGTTGCTTGCGGTGATGCAGCTTCGCCGCGATCGTCTCTCCGACCGCGAGGTTCACCTCGCGCACGTCGGTCGGGCACGAGACCAGCAGCACCATGCGCGGCGGCGGTTCGCCGGCGTCGAGCACCTCGACCTCGAGCGCACCGACGACATGGCGGTCCCCGCAGGGGACCCAACTCTTGCGGTTGGGGATGGCGACGATCCTGAACCGGCCCGCCGTCATGGTCGCCAGATCGACGGTGGGTGCAGGTGTAGGCGCGGACCCGGACGCGGCGGGCGGGTCGGCCGTCAGCGCTGGTTGAGGCGCTGGCACGGGTTGCGCCGCAGGCTGGGTCGCTGGCGCAGGTTGGGGCGCCGGTGCGGCCTCGGGTGTTGCCGTCGCGGGGCTGGCGGTCTGACCTGGGCCGCAGCTCGATTGGACCGCGAGACAGACGAGGGCGAGGAGAACGCGGCGTGACCGAGCGAGTGCGGCTGGCATGCATGGACGGACGACATGGCCATCGCCGGATTCAGCGGCGCCGTGGTGACGAACAGCACCCATTCGCAACCTCGAGTTTCTCACCAGGCCTCGGCCTAGCCCGCCGCGAGCTTCAGCCCGAAGAACGCGCACGCCGTGGCGGTGCTGCTGGCCGCCAGCGCCTCGAGCGTCTCGCCGCGGGCCCTGGCCACTGCCGCGGCCACGTGCGCCAGCAAGGCCGGCTCGTTGCGCTTGGGGGTGGGCTTGAGGTCGCGCGGGGTGAGGAACGGCGCATCGGTCTCGAGCATCAAGCGGTTCGCGGGGATCGAGCGCACGAGCTCGCGCAGGTGCAGCCCGCGGCGCTCGTCGCAGATCCACCCGGTGATGCCGATGTGACAGTCCATGTCGAGGTAGCGATGCAGCTCGGCCCTGGTGCCGGTGAAGCAGTGCACCACCGCGTCGCACAGCCGCGAGCGGTGCTCGGCCAGGATCTCCACGAAGCGCGCGTGCGCCGAGCGCTCGTGCAAGAACACCGGCAGGCCGGTCGTGGCTGCGAGCTCGAGCTGCGCCGCGAAGCACCGCTCTTGCGCGGGGCGCGGCGAGAAGTCGCGGTCGAAGTCGAGGCCGCACTCGCCGATCGCCAGCACCTGCGGCCGCTCCGCGAGCTTCGCCAGCCGCGCGGGCGCATCGCCCTCCCAGTGCTTGGCGTCGTGCGGATGCACCCCCGCAGTGGCCGACAGGAGCCCCGGATGCGCCTCCGCCAGCTCCACCGCGTGGCTGCTCCCGGACAGGCTCGTGCCCGTGACCACCATGTGGGCCACCCCCGCCGCACGAGCGCGGCTCAGCAAGGCCGGCAGGTCAGAGGCGAACGAGCGGTGCGTGAGGTTGACGCCGATGTCGATGAGGGCAGGGGGCACGCCGGTCTCCGGCGGCCATGATACGCGAAACACCCCGGATTCCCGGCCAGGAGTCGGGTGTGATCGTTCTGGCGATCGGCGTGCGGTCGAGGATGACTCACGCGCGGCGACGAGGACCACGAGCGGGGACGGGCGGGGCGGGCGGCGCACGGGCGCGGCGCGCTCGCCCACGCTCGACGGACCCCGCGTCAAAGTCTTCCGCCTCGGCAGTTCACGGGATCGGCACGTCTCGCAGTTCGAGCGGCGTGGAGCGCAGCCACAGCGAGCGAGCGACGCGGATCCGCAGCTCGCCGATCTGCTCCGTCGACAGCCGTTTCCACCGCAATCCCCAATGCACCTCGTCCGTTACCCCGGCGGGACGGAAGGACTCGACATCGGCGAGCTCCTCCTCCTCCCCGGCGACCGCGAGGAACGCCGAGTCGACGATTCGCGCCAGGATCGCCGGCGGATAGGGCTCGGCCGACGGTGACGGTCGACCGACGAGCCGCACGCTGTCGGGTTCCACGGTGACGACCTCGAATCGGCACAGGGTGCCGGTCACAGTCGCGCCGGGGCGCAGCTCGTCGAGGCGCAGGATCTCGTGGGTCTCGGGGAACAGCGCGTCGACGACGACGTGTAGGCGCTCGATCCGCCGGGAACCCGGCTGGACGTCGGGGACCGCGATCGAAAATTCCGCCAGGTGGTCACTCTCACCGCGCAGCGAGGCGGTCGCCGCCAGCCGTCGACCGCGCCGAACTCGTCCTGCTGCCAGCGTGCTCCGATCGCGGAGGCCAGCAGGTCGAGCGCGGCCATCGTGCTGGCGCACGTGCACTCGAGCGCGACCGGTATGTCCACCAGCTCCGGATCGACCCGGAGATCGAGCCCGACGAGCGGTTGCAGCGCGGCCGAGACCTCTCCGGCGTTCCCCTTGAGACGCAGCTGCAGCGGCCTCGGCGCGCCGCGGACGCGGCGGATCTGCTCGGCGTAGGTGATCGCCACGAATGTGAACAGCGCCCGGGCCTTCGCCGTCCGCCTCAGCTCGCGCGAGGCCTGCAGGAGCTGCATCGCCACCGCCCAGCCGCCCAGCTCGAGCGTGGCGGACGCATCGTCGCGCGCGCGCAGCCCCGGGCTGGCGAGCGCCGCGATGGCGGCCTTGACCTCGTCCTCGGTCGGGCTCATGGCGACCCGAGGATACCTGGATCGCGTGTCTCCGTCGCGGGGGCGCGGCCCGGCGCATTTTCGACCGCCGGACCGAAATTATGTCTTTCAGAGCATGTCCATATGGACAGCATGACCGTCAGCGCGCTCGCGGGCCGCCGCGCAGCCGTCCCCATGCGGCGGCCCCATGCGGCGGACCCCTGGGGCAGCGGCCGCTCCGATCGGCCCCGCGGGGCCCCGGACGGCGAAATGACGCGGCTTTCTCCGCTCGGTGCGGCGCTTGCTTGAGGGCGGTCGCGGCCGGTGGGTGCGGTCCTCCGGTCTGCCCGCCGCCTCCGGAGATCGACTATCATGCACTCGACATTCGACAATCGCATTCACACGACTCGCTATTGCATCACCGCGGCCGCGGCCCTGGCGACGCTCGCCGGCATCGTGCCCGCGGCGCACGCCGACCCGACGCGGATGTGGGGCACTTACGACGGCGGCTCGGCCTTCGAGACCGCGCGCGGCGTCGTCCTCGACGAGGACAACAATGTCGTCACTGTCGGCGACATCGCCTCGACCAGCGGCCTCGCGGCCAGCTCGCTCCACGACTCGAGCCACAACGGCGGCCATGACGCCTTCTTCACCAAGTTCAACGCCAGCGGCGGCCAGGTGTGGGGCAACTACTACGGCGGCAGCGGCGACGACACCTTCCACGACGTGATCTACGACGAGGACGCCGCGGTCTACTACGCCGCCGGCGGCACCCGCTCGGCCAACACCGTCAACAACGTGATCGCCACGCCCAGCACCCACCAGACCTTCCTCGACGGCGACGGCGACGCCATGCTCGTCAAGTTCATCGGCAACGGCACGCGCCGCTGGGGCACGTACTTCGGCGGTAGCGGCCACGAGGAGGCCTTCGCCACCTGCCTCGACTCGCAGGGCGACGTCTACATCGTCGGCACCACCACCTCCGACGACCTCTTCGACGGCGTCCTCGACTTCACCCCGCACGACGACACCCTCGACGGCACCGTCGACGCCTTCGTCGCCAAGTTCTCCGGCGACACCGGCCTGCTGCTGTGGGGCACTTACTACGGCGGCAGCGCCGGCTCGACGCGGGCGCTCGACTGCGGCGTCGGCTCGGACGACTCCGTCTACGTCGGCGGCTACAGCACCTCGGCCAACAACGAGCTCGACGGCGCCTTCTTCGACACCCACGGCGGCGGTCACGACGCCTTCCTCGTCCGCTACGACACCGACGGGGCGCTCGAGTGGGCCACCTACTTCGGCGGCAGCGGCGACGACCAGGGCCGCGGCGTCGCCGTCGACACCACCGGTCCCGACGACCTCGTCTACCTCGCCGGGGTCGCCGGTTCGACCAGCGACATCGCCTCGGGCACCTTCGCGCTGACCAGCAAGTCCGGGGTCACCGACGCGTTCCTCGCCCAGTTCGACGTCGACGGCGACATCCCCGTGTGGTCGCGCTACTGGGGCGGCAGCGGCTTCGATCAGTTCGAGGGCATCGACGCCGCCGGCGACGTCTACCTCTCGGGCGCGACGACCTCCTCGGGCCTCTTCACCAGCGGCTTCGACAACGCCCACGATGGCACGGTGTGGGACGGGCTGTTCGTCAACTTCGAAGACGACGGCGGCGAGGTCTGGGGCTCGTACAACGGCGGCGACGGGAACGACGAGTCGGTGCTCGCGGTCGACCAACGGTTCGACACGCTCGTCGGCGTCGGCGGCACCAACTCGAGCAGCAACACCGGCATCAACGCCGCGACCTTCCCTGCCACCGTCCACGACGCGACCTACGACGGCAGCTACGACATCTTCATGACCTTCATCCGCCTGTTCACGATCTGAGCCGCGACCAGGCGAGCTGCGGCGCTCGGACGACGCCCGCCGCGTGCGGCGGTCGTCGGCGCCGTAGCGTCATTATCAGCGATCAGGGCGACTGTTTCTCAATCGGTGGCCCGACGAGGGCGGTCGCCGGAAACATTCTCGGGACCTGCTCGGACAGCATCGAAAGTCCTGGGGCCGCTCGATGCAGGGTCGGGGGTCGATCTCACAGTAAGAAACATGTTCTACTGCGCGAATCTGCGGTGATGTAGATCGGGGGCTGGGACCGAGGGCGTGCGGGCGCCGTCCCCCGAGCCCGGCTCGGAGGTGCAAAAAGGCCAATGGTGGTTGCCGCCGAGGCTGCCGCAAAGATGTCGGCTCTATACCGATATCGCCCATCCATGACAGGATCGAAAGGCGCCTGCGAGAACGTGTTGCACGGGCAGGGCACATCGATCACGGGCCCCGCGCAGCGATTGACAGGGGTTTTTACTCGCAGTACACCGTCCCTGTGACGGCAGCGCGTGGCTCCGGCCAGGCGCGGCTGATTCATCTATTTGCGCCGGCTTCACAGCCATCGCGCATTGTCGTGGGTGGCTGCCGGGCACGGGCGAGGTGCGAAAGGTCGGCCGCGAGGGACTTGCGCCGCCTGTTCGGTGCATTCGAGCTCGTCTTCATGGCTGAGCCTGCTGCGCTCGGGCTGCGCCGGCGTCCTGGACGGCCGCGCCGTGGCCGTGCATTTCGATACGCAGGCCCGGCAGGGCGGGGGCAGGGCGGGGCTCCACCGTTGACGCCACCGGCTCCTTGCCGCAACATCGAAAGACCCCCCCGAACGCATTGGACGGATGGTACGAGCTCATGCCCGAAGATCAAGATAGATGGACCTTCCTGACCAACCACGCGCATGTTCTGCTGTGTCTGGCCAAAGACCCCGGGATTCGATTGAGCGACGTCGCGGCCGAGGTCGGGCTCACCGAGCGCGGTGTCCAGCGAATCGTGAAAGAGCTGGCGCTCTCGGGCTACCTCACCCGCGAGCGCAACGGTCGTCGCAATCGCTATGTGGTGGATCACCGCCAGCCGTTGCGCCCCGCGATCGCCGGTCATCGCCAGGTGGGTGACCTGCTGCGGCTGGTCACCGCCGAGCTGCCGCCATTCGAATCCGAGGGCGCCGAGGGCCGCGATCCGACGCGGATCTTCTCCGGCGCGGGGAGCCGGGGGTGGGGCGAGGTCGTGGCGAATCAGGAGCCGTCCGCGGGCTCGACGAGCAGCGCTCGCGGCGAAGGCACCGTCGGGCACACGCGCTACGGCGCGGCGTGAGCAGGCGCGGCGGGCCGGCCTGCCCCAAGTGCGTGGACGGCGAGCGCTGCAACGAGGGCTCGGACTGCCTCGGCGATAGCGTCGAGAACTCCGCCTGCGCCTCGAACTGACGGGGCGCAGGAGGATCCGCGTCGCGCCTCAGGAGATGCGGCCGGCGGCCAGGGCGACGAAGGTCGAGTAGGGCGCGAGCGCCGACTGGAGGGCGGCGTCGAGGGTGTCGTTGCGAAACTCCGCGTCGCTGGCGGCCTGGAGCTGCGTCGTGAAGAACGCTTGCCCCACCCGCAGGCTGGCGTGGCTCGCGGCGACGAACGCGTCGCCGGACTTCGCGTCGTGGGCTCCTGCGGCGAGCTCCTCGAGGACGCCGTCGCGTTCACGGTAGCAGCGCGCGCCGCCGGTGGTGGCCACGTGCGCGACGTCGCCGGACAACAGCACGACCGCCACGCCCGAAGCGTAGGGGGGCGGTGGTGCGGCTTTCGCCAGAGTCACCGCGGCGCCGTCGGTCACGTGAGCCACGCGTGCGAAGGCCCCCTTGACGCTCTCGAGCGAGGGGGTGGCGAGGTTGCCTTGCACCGCGATCAACGCGACGACGCGTCCGTCTTCGGCCGCACGCGCTTCCACGGTGGACGCCGCGTCGGTGTCTGCGCGCCGCCCATGCACGATGGCCCCGTATTGTGTTCCCATGGCGGGCATCGTACCCGGATCGCCGCGCGGGAGCAGGAAGAAGGTCACTCGTGCGGCGAAGCGGCGAACGCGCGGTGGCGGTCCGAGCTCGTGAGCCTCGGCGGGGCTCGATGAGCGCGAGGAGGCGCTGCTTCGAGCGGAGGTTCTCGTCGCGCTCGCGGGCGCGCTCGCAGGTGACGAGCAGCCCGCGCCGCGTGCCTGCTCGCGCGAGCGCGGGAAGCCGCGCGCCGCGGCCTACCGCGGCGGGCCGAGCTTGTCGGCGAAGAATCGCCGGACGTCGTCATAATAATAGCGGCGCGGCTCGGGGTTGTGGTCGGCGCCGGGCATGATGAGGAGTTCGAAGCGCTTGTCGGCCCGGATCAGCGCGTCGGCCATGCGCATCGTGGTGGAGAGCGGGGCCTGGTCGTCGCTGGTGCCGTGCATGAGCTTGAGGGCCCCGCGCAGGTTGCCGGCGAGCGCGAGGTTCGAGCCGGCCTGATAACCGGCGGGGTTGGCGGCGAGCAGGCCGAGGTTGGGCTCCATGCACAGGGCGTCCTCGGTGAGGTCGCCGGGGGCACCGGCGTAGCCTGCGACGAATCGATCGGGCGCGGTGAGCATGGCCCGCAGCGCGAAGTAGCCGCCCCACGAGTGGCCGTAGACGCCGAGGCGGTCCAGGTCCATGTACGGGCGGGTGGCGGCGGCCTGGTCGAGCGCGGCGAGGTGATCGGCGATCTCGAGCTGGCCGAGTCGGCCGTAGGTGGCGTCCTGAAACGCCTTGCCGCGCCCGGGGGTGCCGCGCGCGTCGAGGACCATGACGACGAAGCCCATCTGTGCCAGGGCCTCGGCGATCTGGCTCTCGGCGGTGCCGACGTAGCTCCACGGCACGACGGAGACGAAAGGGCCGGCGTAGATCACGTCGATGACGGCGTAGCGCCTTCGCGGATCGAAGTCGGCGGGTTTGAAGAGGGCGCCGTGAAGCGTGGTCACGCCGTCGGCGGCGGTGGCGACGATCGCCTCGGGCGGCCGGTAGCCGAGCGTCGAGTCGGCGCTCGCGTCGGCCTCGGCGTAGCGAAACGCAGCGCCGTCGGTCATCGAGATCACGTCCCACGCACGCGGCCGGGTGCGCGCGGAGTGGCCGTCGATGTAATGACTGCCGGACGGCGAGACGCGCGCGCGGTGCATGCCGGGGTCGGCGGACATGCGAGTCAGCGCGCCGCCGGCGATCGGCACGCGGTAGACGAGGCGATCGTAGGGCGCGGCCGATTCGGCGGACGCGACGACGAGCAATCCGTCGTGCTGCGGCGTGACCGCGAGGACCTGATGGACCGGGAATCCTCCGCGGGTGATCTGCCGCTCGAGCTTGCCGCTATAATCATAGCGGTAGACGTGGCGCCAGCCGTCGCGCTCCGACATCCACAGCAGGCCGTCCGGCAACGGCACGACCTGCTGCTGCCATCCCCCGACCTCGAAGCCGAGGTCGGCGACGAAGCTGTCCGGTCGCTCCTCGCGGACGACGAGGCGCGCGGCGCCGGTGGCGGGCGTGACCGCGAGCAGATCGAGCCGCTTGCCGTCGCGGGACAACCGCAGGACGAGGGCCTCGCTGCCGTCGGGCCGCCAGCCGGCGAGCCAGTCGTACGATTCGTCGCCGGGGAGCGCGGCCTTCACGGCGCGTCCGGTCGCGGGCTCGACGAGGTGGAGCTCGGCGCGCACCAGCGGCGTGCCGGTCTTCACGTACGGGACCTGCTTCACCGTCTCGATCGCGCTGGTGTAGTCGACGATCGGGACCTTGTGCACGGCCCGGGCGTCGTGCCGCCAGACCGCGGCGTGGCGGCTGTCGGGTGACCACGCGGCTCGCGGAATTTTAAAAAGGGCGTCGGGCTCGCCTTCGCGGGCGACGACGACGCGGCCGTCGGCGGCCACGACCGCGAATCCGTCGCCGCGCCGGACGAGGAGTGCGCGGCGATCGGGGGCGAGCACCGTGTCGGGCGCGAACAGGTGCGTTGCGACGTCGTCCTCGGCGAGGGCGACGACCCGGCGGTCGGCGAGGCCGAGCGCGAAGTTTTTATCGGCGATCCGGAACACGAGCCGCGCATTGTCCGGAGCGAGCGCGAATTGCAGGTAGTGCTCGGGCACCGTCACACCCGCGAGCGCGGCGCGCAATTCGGCGGGGGGCAGCAACGGGGCCACGGTGCGGGCCTGCGGATCGACGACCTCGAAGGTGCCGTGATTCGGACCGACGCCGGGCCAGTGCACGAAGCGGCCGTCCGGCAGCCAGACCTGGCCGCTGAGGCTGTCGCGGATGCCTTCGGCCCGGCGGAAGAATTGCTCGGCGCGATCGAGGCGGGCCTCCAGCGAATCGGCGACGGCGGGCGCGGCAGGCTCGGGGCGCTGGCGCGTGTGGGCGTGGCACGCGGCAGTCGAGGCGAGCGCGGCGGTGAGGACGAGGGCGCGGTGAATCATCGCAGGGCGCTCCAGGCCGGGCTGCCCAGCAGCTCGGCCAGAATGGTGAGACCGCGCCCCAGCTCGGCGCGCGAGCGGGCCGCGCCGAGCGAGACGCGGACCGCGTTGGGGGCGTTGCCGGGGCGGGCGGCGAACACGTGCGAGGGGCCGATCAACAGGTCGCGCGCATGGGCCTGCTCGACCAGCTCGAGGGCGCGGCGCTGCGGCGGGATCTCCAGCCACAGGAAGTACGCCGTCGGGTGCGCGCGGTACTGCCAATGGCCGAGCTTGTCGGCGGCGAGCCGCTGACGCGCGGCCGCCTCGGCGCGCCGGGCGTCGCGGATCGCGGTCGCGGTGCCGTCGGCGATCCACTGCACCGCGATCTCGGCGAGCAGCGGCGAGCCCGACCACAAGGTCGCCGCAGCCGCGGTCTCGAGCGCGCGCCGGGCGGTCGCGGGGGCGCGCAGGAAGCCGACGCGCAGCGCGGGGACGGTGGCCTTCGACAGGCTCGTGATGTGCCAGGTGCGCTCGGGCGCGAGCTTGGCCAGCGGCGGCGGCGGAGCGGCGACCAGCGGCGCGAGCGCGGCGTTCTCGACGATCGTCACGCCGTACTCGCGGCAGACTGCGACGAGCGCGAGTCGGCGCTCCTTCGGCATCACGGTCGTGGTCGGGTTGTGGTGCGTCGGCGTGCAGTACAGAACTTTGGCGCCGCTGTCGCGACAGGCCCGCGCGAGCGCGTCGGGCACGAGGCCGTGCTCGTCCAGCGCGACCGGGTGCGTCGGCAGGCGCAACCATCCGGCGGCCGCGAGGACGCCGGGGTAGGTGAGCTCCTCGACGAGCACGCCGGCCGGGCAGGCGAGGGCGGCCAGCGCGAGGACGGTGGCATGCTGGGCGCCGCTGCACACCGTGACCTCGTCGACGTCGGCGTCGACGTCGGTGGTGGCGAGCCAGCGCACGCCCGCGGCCCGCTGGGCCTCGCTGCCGCCGTGCGCCTGGTAGCCGGCGAGGGCCCCGAGGTCGGCGCGGGCGGAGAGGCCGGCGAGGGCGGCCGCCAGGGCGCAGTGACCGAGGTCGCCGGCGACGATCGGCGCCGCGGTCGGGCCGAGGTCGATGCGCGAGCGATCGAGCATCGGCGAGTACGAGGCCGGATCGGTGAGGTCGCGGACGAAGGTGCCGCTGCCGACCTGACTGCGCACGAGGCCGCGCCGCTCGGCCTCGGCGTAGGCGCGGGTGACGGTCCCGATCGAGGCCCCGACCGCCGCCGCGAGCTCGCGGTGCGTCGGCAGGCGCTCGCCGGCGTGCAGCTTGCCGCGGGTGATGTCGGCAGCGAGGGCGTCGGCGATGGCGGCGTAGAGCGGCCCCTCGGCGCGGCGGAGACGGGGAGTCCAGGACGGAGCGGGCACGGTGTGCGTATCAGGATAGAAAATTAATTGTACCAAGACAATCTTCATGCGGCGAACGGGCGGGTCGTCCCTCGGCGCGTCATCGTTCGACGGGTCGCGAGGCGGTCGACCTCGTGCCTGCGGAATTTCGGGGAGACTTCGGCAGAGGGGGGTCCGGATCGGCCCGAGAGACGGTCTCTCCGGGAGCGTGGGGGATTCGCGCGCGCCTCGTTCGTCGAGCGCTTCGCCTTCCGCTGCTGCGCGTCCGGATTGACCGCGTGGAGGGCTCGTGGTCAGGTGGGGCGCATGCGATGGCGAGGGTTTTCGCTCGGAATCTTGTGGATCGCGGGCGCTGCGTGCGGCGACAGCGGCGGGCGCGATGACTCGGCGACGGGGAACGCACAGACGTCGTCCGCAACGGACCCCACGGGCTCGTCGACGGTGCCCACCACCACGGGGTCGACCGGCTCGGAGGCGGGCACCGCGACCGACAGCGCCACGGTGGCGCCGACCACCAGCACGAGCTCCGGGTCGAGTACGACCGACGACACGACCGGATCCGACGCGACGTGCGTCGATACGCCGCCGCCGGGCTTCGCCGGTCGCTCCGACCCCACGTGCGCCGCGGCGCCGCAGGTCGGCACGTTCCAGCCGATCCTCGAGTGGAACCGCGGCACCTGGGCCACCGCGCCGACCTCCGACCAGGTGCTCATGTCGCCGATCGTCGCCTCCCTCGACGGCGACGACGTGCCCGACGTCGCGTTCGTCACCTACGTGTTCGGCGACCACTACGGGCCGGGTGTCCTTCGGGCCATGTCGGGGGACGGGCAGAAGGAGGTCCTGAACGTCGAGGGGCAGGACGTGTGCGGCCACTCCGGGCTCGCGGCCGGCGACATCGACGGCGACGGCCAGGTCGAGCTCGTGGTCGTGACCACCGGCGGCGCGGTCAAGGTGTTCGAGCACGACGGCACCCCGAAGTGGACCAGCCCGATCTACACGCTGCACTGCTCGACCTCGCCGGGCATCGCCGACTTCGACGCCGACGGGTCGCCGGAGGTGTTCGCGGGCGCGGTGATCCTCGACGCCGACGGCAACGAGCGCGGCGTCGGTCCGCACGGCAACGGCTTTCGCATCTCGCTCGCCGCCGACATCGACGAGGACGGCCAGCAGGAGCTCGTGGTCGGCAACGCCGCCTACGACGGCCTGGGCGGGGTCGAATGGTTCAACATGGAGAGCGACGGGATCCCCGGCGTCGCCGACTTCACGGGCGACTCGAAGCCGGAGATCGTCGTCAGCGCGTCCGGGACGGTGCGCCTGCAGGACAACCAGGGCGTGGTCCTGTGGTCGTCCGCGGTCCCCGGCGGCGGCGGCGGAGCGCCGACGATCGCCGACTACGACGGCGACGGCGAGCCTGAGACCGGCGTCGCCGGCAGCGAATTCTACGTGGTGTTCGACACCGACGGCTCGCTGATGTGGCAGGCACCGATCTCCGAGACCGAGTCGGCCACCGGCTCGATCGTCTACGACTTCGAGGGCGACGGGATCGCGGACGTCATCCACGCCGACGAGAACCGCGTGTGGGTGTTCTCCGGGGTCGACGGCGCGGTCAAGCTCGAGTTCGACGGCCACGGCAGCGCGACCCAGCTCGAGTCGCCCGCGGTCGCCGACGTCGACGGCGACGGCCAGGTCGAGATCGTGTTCGGCAACAACCAGTTCTACGACCCGGCGGCGCCGAAGGGGATCTCGGTCATCGGCGACGAAGCGCTGTCGTGGCGGCCGGGGCGGAAGATCTGGAACCAGTTCGCCTACTCGATCACCAACGTCGCCGACGACGGCACCATCCCGGCGATGCCGGTCCACAACTGGACCGCGCACAACAACTACCGCTCCGGCGACGACTCCCCGCCCGACGGCACCGCCGCGCCGGACGTCGTGCTCGAGGCGTCGATCTGCCAATACCTGTGCCAGGACACCGCGCTGCAGCTGTGGGTCAACGTCGGCAACGCCGGCGCCTCGGCGCTGACCGCCGGCGCCACCATCGAAGTGTACGGGGACATGGGCGGGCAGGAGACGCTGCTCGCCTCGCAGCAGTTCTTCGAGGTGGTCCAGCCCGGCGAGTACGCGACCGCGATCGGCTTCGACGTCGACGGTGCGGGCTACGACAGCCTGGTCGTCCGCGCCGTCGCCGGCGAGGAGGAGTGCAAGCTCGACAACAACGCCGCCCTGCTGTCGACGCCGTTCTGCAACCCGCCCGGCTGACCGGCTCGGGCCGCTGCGAGGTCGACGATCGCACGCTTTGCGCGACCGTCGACCTCGTGCGCGAGCGTGCGGACGCCACGTACTTTGCGGCGTTCCTGGCACCTGGGGCTCGGCGCTCGCACTCCTTCGGTTCACGGCGTTCGTCCTCGCGGCGGAGCGACGGTGGCGATGCAATTCACGGGTAACTCCTGAAGGTCCCCGGTGAGCGACTCGAGCAAAGAACGTCGAGACAGGCAGTTACCCCTGCGCGAGCGAAGGCGCCGGCGAGCGACCCGTGACAGCGACGCGTCGGGCATTGCCGGAGTTGGCCTGCTCCCGTTCGTGCCGTCGATTCATCCATACATCTCCGGGCTGCAGATTGCAGACCTTCGGGCATATCGCTGAAATAGCCCATGCGCGTGTTCGCGCGCGAGGGCGTCTCCATCGAAATGACCGGCAGACCAGTCGAGTGGCCGTACTGCACCGGTTGGCCACGATCGCGGTGATCCGTCGGAACGGGTGATCCATCGATCGCGTGATCCGTCGCCTGTCGGCACGACGCTGGCGCGGCCGCCGGAGCGGCTGCGAGAAGTTGTATTCTTTCGTTCGTTCCCGCTACCTTGCTACGGTGGAGCTGCGATGATGCGTTTGGTTTTGCCGCTCGGCGGTTGTCTCCTTCTCGCTGCCTGTCCGTCCGATCCCGTCGCCAACACGTCCGACGGCGACACGACGACCACGGCGGCCACGACCACCACGTCGCCCGGCACCGGTAGCACCGGGGACAGTCCCGGCAGCACCGGGGACGTGCCCACCAGCACCGGTGACGATTCCCCGACGACCGACGCCTCGACGTCGACGACCGGCGACGACGGGGAGCACTTCGAGCCCGCTCCGGGCGGCCTGCGCCGGCTGCAGCGTCATCACTATGTCGGCTCGGTCCGCTATCTTCTCGGTGACGCGGCCGCCGGGGCAGCCGCGCCGCCCGAGGATTACTCGCTGCACGGCTTCGACGCGATCGGTGCGGCCGAGCTGTCGCTGCAGGAAAGCGCGATCGAGCAGCTCGAGGCGTCCGCGCGGGCGGTCGCCGTCGCTGCGGTCGCCGACCGCACCACGCTCGGCGGCCACGTCCCGTGCGTCCTCGAGGCCGATCCGGGCGACACCTGTTACGAGGCAATCGCCGCCGACCTCGGGCGTCTCGCGTGGCGCCGCCCGCTGACCGCGGAGGAGGTCGGCCCGCTGGTCGCCATCGCCAAGGACGCGAGTGCCTGGGGCGGCGGCAGCTTCGCGACCGGTCTGCAGTACGAGCTGATGGCGCTGCTGCAGTCGCCGTACTTCATCTACCTCGTCGAGGTCGGCGAGCCGGACCCCGTCGACCCGGCCGTGCGCACCCTGACGCCGACCGAGCTCGCCGCGCGCATGTCGTTCTTCCTGATCGGGCGGACCCCTGACGCCGAGCTGCTCACCGCTGCCGAGGCCGGCGAGCTCACCACCGACGACGACGTGCGCGCGGTCGCCGAGGCCATGATCGCCCGCACCGAGGCGCGCGCGACCCTGTCGAACTTCTACTCCGAGCTGTTCCAGCTGCGCGACCTGTCGACGATCAACAAGAGCAACGAGCTGTTCCCGCAGTTCACCCCCGAGCTCGCGTACGCGATGAAGTACGAGACGCTGCGGCTGATCGAGGACATCGTCTGGGACAAGGACGCCGACTTCCGCACGCTGCTCGACGCCGACTACACCTTCGTCAACCCCGCGCTGGCGTCGCTGTACGGCCTGCCGCCGCCGCCCGGGCAGGGCTTCGCCAAGGTCGACCTGGCGGCCGAGCAGGGCCGCGCCGGTCTCCTGGGCCAGGCCAGCTTCCTCGCCCGCTTCGCCCACCCGGCCGAGACCTCGCCGACGCGCCGCGGCCAGTTCATCCGCGCCAAGCTGCTGTGTGAAGCGGTCCCGCCGCCGCCGCCCGGCGTCGACGCCAGCCTGCCGACCGAGGACCCGAACAAGCCGCAGACGATGAAGCAGAAGCTGCTGCAGCACATGCGGGACCCCAGCTGCAGCGGCTGTCACTCGCTGCTCGACCCTCTCGGCTTCGCGCTCGAGAACTACGACCCCGTCGGCGCCTACCGGACCCTCGACGACGGCCTCGAGATCGATCCGAGCGCCAACGCTGCCGACCTCGGGGAGTTCGCCTCCGCCCGCGACCTCGCCGAGCTGCTCTTCGACGATCCGCGTATCACCGCGTGCGTGATCAAGAACTTCGTCCGCGGCTCGCTCGGTCACATGGAGCGCCTCGGCGAGATCGACGTGCTCGACGACCTCGAGGCCGGCTTCGTCGCCAACGATCACCGCCTGCAGCACCTCCTCGTCGAGCTGGCCGTCAGCCCCGTGTTCCGCGCCGTCGGTGCGCCCAAGTGAGCTTTTTATGATCAACCGTCGCACCATTCCCCGTCGCACCTTCCTCCGCGGCCTCGTCGGCGGCTCCGCGGCCGTCGTCGGCCTCCCCCTGCTCGAGGCGATGCTCGACAGCCACGGCGAGGCGCTCGCCGACGGCTCCCCGCTGCCGACCCGGTTCGTCACCTGGTTCTTCGGCAACGGCGTGATCCTGCCGCGCTTCGAGCCGGCCGCGACCGGCGCGAATTATCCGCTGAGCGACCAGCTGCAGCCGCTCGCCAACGTGCGCGACTACGTCACGGTGCTGACCGGCCTGCGCAACCGCTGCGAGGTGACCGTCACCCACCACGAGGGCATGACGGCCTTCAACGGCTACACGATGACCGAGCTCAGCGGCTTGTTCTCCAAGGCCGGCGGCCCGACGATCGACCAGCTGATCGCGGCGAAGATCGGCCAGGACACCCCGGTCGCGTCGATCCACCTCGGCGTCTCGAAGCACCTCAGCGTGATGGACTCCGGCACCACCATGCACGCCCTCTCGCACAAGGGCCCCAACGAGCCGCAGTACCCGCAGTTCAACCCGCAGCAGGCGTGGACCGACCTGTTCGGCGCGTTCGCCCCCCAGGCCGACGACCGCGCGCTGCGGTCCAGCATCCTCGACGCAGTGCGCGACCAGACCGCCGCGCTGCGGATGAAGCTCGGCAAGCACGACAACGAGCGGCTCGACGCGCACCTCGACGGCGTGGGGGCGCTCGAGAAGAAGATCGAGGCCACCGTGCCGCTGTGCGCCTTGCCGGACAAGCCGACCGAGACCAACACCGACATCAACGGTGTCGAGCCGATCACGGCCGTCAACGCAGTGATGAGCGACCTGCTGGTGTACGCCTTCCAGTGCGACATCACCCGCGTCGCCAGCATGCTGTTCCACGGCGGCGCCGCCGAGACGGTCTTCTCGGAGATCGACATCTGGAGCGGCCACCACAACAACTCGCACAACCCCAACTCCGAGGAGCTGCACACCGGCATCGTGCACATCATGGGGCGCTTCGCGGACATGCTCGAGAAGTTCAAGGCCTCGGAGGACATCGACGGCAAGAACCTGCTCGACACCTCGATCATCTATTGCAGCAGCGACTGCGCCGAGGGCTGGACCCACTCGATCCAGCGCCAGCCGGTCATCCTCGCCGGCCACGGTCGCAACAAGCTGATCTTCCCCGGCATCCACGTGCAGGCCGCCCCGTACCCGATGAGCGACGGCAACATCTCCGACGTCCTGCTGACCTGCCTCCAGGCGTTCGACCCGCGCGCGACCTCGATCGGCGCCGGCGGGCCGATGTCGACCACGCCGATGGAGGCGATCAAGGGCACGATGTTCTGACGGCGAAGCCCGCGACGGCCGCTCAGGGCGGCCGCTGGGGTGCACCATGCAGCATGAAGAGCGCGGCCTCGGCCGCGCTCTTCGTTTTACCGGGCGGGGCTCACTCGCACATGCCGCAGCCGAACGACTCGACCTCGGCGACGCACTGCGAGTCCCACTCGACCGAGCAGCAGAAGCTGTCCTGGGCGCACACGCACTCGGAGATCGCCGCGTCGTCGCACGACGCCGAGTCGTGCTCCTCGCAGCAGCCGGTCCCGCCCTGACCGCCGCACGTGCCGCAGCCGAGCGTCTCGACCTCGGCGACGCACAGGCCGTCCCACTCGACCTCGCAGCAGAACGGGTCCTGGGCGCACACGCACTCGGAGACCGCCGCGTCGTCGCACGACGGGGTGTCGTGCTCCTCGCAGCAGGCGGCCTCGACCGGGCCTTCACACATGCCGCAGCCGAACGCCTCGACCTCGGCGACGCACTGCTCGGTCCAAGCACCCGTGCAGCACAGGTCGTCCTGCGCGCACACGCATTCGGCGATCGCCGCGTCCTCGCACGACGGGGTGTCGTGCGCCTCGCAGCAGGGGCCCAGGGCCGGGCCCTCGCACATGCCGCAGCCGAACGCCTCGACCTCGGCGACGCACTGCTCGGTCCACGCACCCGTGCAGCACAGGTCGTCCTGCGCGCACACGCATTCGGCGATCGCCGCGTCCTCGCACGACGGGGTGTCGTGCGCCTCGCAGCAGGCGCCCAGGGCCGGACCCTCGCACATGCCGCAGCCGAGCGGCTCGACCAGCGCCACGCAGTCGGCGCTCCACACGTCCTGGCAGCAGCCCGGCGCGTTGTTGCAGACGCACGCCTGCACCGCCTGGTCCGCGCATCCCGGGCCCTGACCCGCTTCGCAGCAGTCGCCGAGCTCCGGCTGACACACGCCGCAGCCGAGCAGATCGACCTTGTCGACGCAGGTGACGTCCCACTGCGCCTGGCAGCAGAACGGGTCCTGCGCGCACACGCAGGCCTCGATCGTCGGGTCGCTGCAGCCGGGCCCGTCTCCGGGCATGCAGCAGGCCGTCTTCTCTTCCTCCTCGCACATCCCGCAGCCGGCCTCGTCGACCAGCGCGACGCAGGCCTCGCTCCACACGTCGGCGCAGCACTCCGGGGCCAGGGCGCACACGCAGCTCTCGACCCCGGCGTCGAGGCACCCGCCGCCGCGGTGCGCCTCGCAGCACTCGCCCTTCGGCGGCTCCTGGCAGACGCCGCAGCCGAGCGAGTCGACCGCAGCGACGCACTCGGGCCCCCACACGCCCGCGCAGCAGTCGGGCAGCGCCAGGCACACGCAGCTCTCGATCGCGTCGTCGGTGCAGCCGGGCCCGATCCCGGCCTCGCAGCACGCACCCTCGGGCAGCGGCGGGCACGCGCCGCACCCGAGCTCGGTGACCAGGGCGACGCACTGGCTGGTCCACGGCCCCTGGCAACACGACGCATCGACCGTGCACACGCACGCCTCGATGGCAGGGTCGCTGCACAGGGTCGGCTCGCAGCAGACCGCCGGCGGCTCGCCGGTGGTCGCGTCGGTCGTCTCCGTGCTCGTCACCCCCGTCTCCGTGGTCGAGCCGGTGGTCGTGGTCGCCGTCTCGGTGTCGGTGGTCGAGGCCGTCGTGCCGAGAGTGGTCGTCGGCGCGGTCGTGGTCGGCTCGCCCGTGGTGGTGCCCGGGTCCGAAGTCGTGGTCGAGGTGTCGGGCTCGGTCGCCGCCGAACCGGACGAGCTGCTCGGCGCGCTCAGGCTGTCGGTCGAGGTGACATCGTCGCCGCAGGCGGACAACAGCGGATTCAATGCGACGAGCGCGAGGGTGATCGAGGCGAGGCTACGCAAAGCGAACGGCTCCTGAAGGCGGAGGACGGCGCCGCCCTGTCCGCAGTATCGCAGCGCACAGGACCTGCACCTTGAGTTACCTATACACGAGGAAGGCCCGACGTTTGCGATCTTCGCTCGGCGCTCGAAGGGATATCGCACCGCGTATCCGCGACGCCCCGAAGCGCGGCCTGTGACTCGTTCACATCAGCGCGAGAACGCGCTCGCGGTCGCCGATCAGCTCGCCCGACGCCGGGTGCATCGATGTGCGCCTCGGTGAGCCGCGGCGGCCGCTGAAACGGAGATTTAAGCGGGGATTAAGTGGGCCGCGGGCGACGCCTGGCGCACCCTCGCCGCGTGCGTACTCGGTCGATCGACATTCTCATCCTCGGCGTTCTCGCGGGCCTCGGGGCCTGCGACAGCGATGTCCCCGCCGGCACGACTGCGACCACGAGCGCGACGAGCGGCCCCGACTCCGATTCGAGTAGCGAGGCCGGCACGAGCGGCGAAGCCGGCACGAGCAGCAGCACGAGCGACGCAGTGCCGACCAGCGGTGACCCGAGCTGGGGCAGCAGCAGCAGCAGCAGCAGCAGCGGCGATGTCCCGCCGGACGATTGCCAGGCGCCGCTCCCGAGCCCGCCGTCCTGCGAGCCCATCCCGGAGGCGTGCGGCAACGGGACCGCCATCGCGGGGGCCAGCGACGCATTCGTCTACCGCACTGCGTTGACTGCAGAAGACGTGTGGTTCCTCGGCCACCGCGTGGGCTGCCCTCAGGCCCTCTACCGCGTGTCGAAGCGAGGCGGCGACGCGCAGTGGATCCGCGAGGTCCCCGTCCTCGTCGACTTCGAGGGCGATGACGCGGCGCTCTACATCGTCGAGCAGACCGAGGACCCGCTCATCATGAAGGTGAGCGCGCGGGTCGACGGCGAGGAGACCGTGATCGGCGAGACGCACGCCCATCCGGCCGACAACAGCTACTGGAACACCGCGCTCACGCGCACGCTCGCCGGCGTCGTCACCTACGACGACCTCGGGCCGATCCGCCCGTCGTTCGCGCACCTGACCCCGACGAAGCTGGTCCTCCTGGCCGACAAGGTCGAGGGCAAGTCTTTGGGCTCGGCGCCCGCCTACGACGGCGAGCGCCTGTTCTTCACCTGGAACGACCCACCGTTCGACGAGGATGGCAGCGGGCCCCTCCATGGCGCGCTGGTGCGCCTCTCGGGCGGCGCCCAGACCGTCCTGGCCGGCGACGCCTCGACCCGCATCGATCCATCCGTGGCGGTCGACGCCGACTTCGTCTACTTCGCCACCGGCGATCCGAGCAAGGTGTACGGCGTGCAGCCGGCGCCGATGAACGTGTCACGGGTCGCCAAGACCGGCGGACCGGTCACACCGCTGTTCCCGGCGATGGACATCGGCATCGATCAGGTGCTGGTCGACGGCGACGAGGTGTTCTTCCACCAGGCGCCCGCAGGCATCTTCGCGGTGCCGAAGACAGGCGGCACGCCGCGGCACGTGTGGCACGGGGTCGAGATCGAACGGCGCGGGCTGCATCTCGACGCGCACGACCTCTACTTCTCGGTCAGGGTGGCGCAGGGCGACATCCCGCCGCCCGGCCACGATTTCATCGTCCGCGTCGCCAGGACTGCGGTCGTTCCGTAGGTTTCTGCGGTCGAGCTCGAAGACGACCTCGCGCGCACGCATCCTCGCGTCTCGAGGATGCCCTCTCGTGAGTCGCGGCTTCGTCGCTCGCCCGACGCGGCGTTATGCTCTCGGCCGGCATGCCCGCGCCAGACGACCGCTCGGACTTCAGCGTGCTCGCGACGCATGTGCCGGTCGTCTCGTCCTCGTTCGTCGGGCGCGTCGCCGATCTCGACGCCATCGCCGGCCGCTTCGAGGACGGCGCGCAGCTCGTGACGATCACCGGGCTCGGCGGCATGGGCAAGACCCGCCTGGCGCAGCGCTTCGCCGAGGCGCAGGCGGCCAGCTACACCGCGCCAGGAGCGGGCGGGGCGTGGTTCTGCGATCTCACCGGGGTGCACGGGGCGATGGCGGCCTGCTCGGCGGTCGCGTCGGCGCTCGGCCTGCAGCTCGCGGCCGACGAGCCCGCGCTGGCCGAACACCTCGCACGCACCCTCGCGCGGCGCGGGCGGATCCTCGTCGTCCTCGACAACTTCGAGCAGCTCGCCGACATCGCCGAGGCGACGCTCGGTCGCTGGCTGCGGGCCGCCTCGCGGGCGCGCTTCCTCGTCACCTCGCGCGTCGCCCTCGGCCTCGCCGGCGAGCACCTGTGGCCGCTGCACCCGCTCCAGCTGCCGCCGCCGGGGCTGCGCGACGAGGCCGGTCTCGCCGCGATCGAGTCGATCGATCTGTTCGTCCGTCGCGCCCGCCAGCTCCGCCCCGACCTCGTGCTGCGCCCGGACGACCTGGCGGCGATCGCCGAGGTCGTGCGTCGGCTCGACGGGATCCCGCTGGCGATCGAGCTGGCCGCGGCGCGCATCACTGTGCTCTCGGTCGTCCAGCTGCGCGACCGCCTGGTCCATCGATTGGCCCTGCTCGTGCGCCACGGCGAGGGCGGGCGGCACGCGTCGATGCGCCGGGCGATCGCCGATACGTGGGACCAGCTCCGCGCCGCCGAGCAGGACTGCTTGGCCGGGTGCACGATCTTCGCCGGCGGCTTCACCCTCGAGGCCGCGGAGGCAGTGCTCGCCGACGAGGTGGGCCCGGTGCTCCCGCTGCTCGAGTCGCTGTGCCTGCGCTCGCTGGTGCGCGCGACGCCTCGCCTCGACCTCGACGGCGAGCTGCGCTTCTCGCTGTACGAGACGATCCGCGAATTCGCGGCCGAGCGCCTGACTGCAGCCCCCGAGCTGGCGGTCCGGCTCGCCGGGCGTCACGCGGCCGTGTACGCCGACCTCGGTCGCGCGCTCGCGGTGCCGGCGGCGGCCGGCGGCGGACCAGCAGCGGTGCGCCTCGAGCTCGACCTCGACAACCTGATCGCGGCGCACGCTCACGCGCTCGTCGGCGACGGTCCCCATGCCGCCGAGCAGGCGCTGGCCCTGGCGCGCGGGGCTCATCGCGCGCTGATCCGCCGCGGCCTGGTCGGGCACTCGCTACGCTTGCTCGACGGCGCGATCGAGAAGGCTCGGCCCGCAGCGGCGCCGGCCGACCTCGCCGCCGCTGTGCTCGCGCGAGGTCGGGCCCATCGTTTGCTCGGGGCAGGGCAGCGAGCCCGCGCCGACTTCGAGGAGGGCTTCGCGCTCGCTCGCGCGGCCGCGGACCCGACGCTCGAGGCGCTCGGCCACATGTTGCTCGGCGAGTTGGTCGAGCTCGACGGCGCCACGGAGGAGGCGCGCGCTCTCTTCACGGCCGCGCTCGCGTGCCTGGCCCGGGTCGCAGATGACCCGCTCGGCCCGTTGCACGAGGCGGACGTGCGGACGCGCCTCGCCCACGCGTACCGGCGCGAGGGGCAGCTCGAGCACGCGGAGCGGGAGATCCGTCGCGCGCTCGAGCGGCATCGCGCGGCCGAGCACTCCGAAGATCTGCCGCTGGTGCTCTACGAGGCGGGGGTGATCGCGTGGTTCCGCGGCCGCCACGACGAGGCGCTGGACCGCTACGACGAGGGGCTCGCGCTGGTCCAGGCGAGCGACGCCCGCCACGCCCGCGGCGCGCTGCTGTACGTCCGCGCGATCCTCCTGCAGGAGCGGGGCGACCTCGACGCCGCGTTCGACCACTACGTCCGCGCCCTCGAGCTCATCCGCGTCAGCGGCAACCTCCACCTCGAGGCCAGCGCGCTCTACTACTTCGCCGGCGCGCACCTCGAGCGCGGCCAGCGGGACGACGCGGCCAGGCTGCTCGAGCGCGCGCTGGTCATGTTCCGCGACCTCGAGATCCCTCGCTACCAGGCGCTGACCGAGAGCTGTCGCGCGACCCTGTTCGCGTTCGCCGGCGACCTCGAGTCGGCGCGCGCTTGCCTGGCCGCCGCCGAGCAGGCCGCCGCAGCGTGCCGCTCCGAGCGCGCGTTGACTGCGACCGTGGCGATCCACGGCCTCACAGTGCGGATGATGGCGGGCGCTCCGGGGGCGCGCGCCGGCTTGATCGAGGAGGCGCGCGCGCTCGCCGAGGCGCACCCGAGCGACGACTCTCGCTTCGCGCTGCGAGCCGCGCTCGCCTGCCTCGCGCGCGCCGAGCCGTCGGGGCAGCCGCTGATCGTCCGCGCCGGCGGCCGGGCGCTGCGCCTGCCCGGAGCCGCGGCGGACGTCGATCTGCGGCGCCGCGTGCCGCTGCAGCGGATCGTCCTGGCGCTCGCGCGCAAGCGGATCGAGGCGCCCGGCGAGGCGCTCGCGCTCGAGGAGCTGCTCGCCGCCGGCTGGCCCGGCGAGCGCGTCGGCGACAGCGCCGGCACCAACCGCGTCCACGTCGCGCTGACCACCCTGCGCAACCTCGGCCTGCGCGGATTCCTCGTCAGCAACCGCGACGGCTACGCGCTGACCTCCGCGAGCCCGTGCTCGCTCGAGCAGGGCGATTGACGTTCCGCACCGAAGTTCAGCCCCAGCGCAGCGTGACGACATGCAGCGCTCCGTCGTCGAGGCTCACCAGCGAGCTGGGCTCCGGCCCTCCGTCGCTCACCTGGATCCGGCCCGCGTAGGCGCGGACGCGCTCGAGCCGCGGCCAAAGCGCGAGGAGCTGCTCGACGATCGCCCGCTCGACGAGCTCGAGGTCGGGGGTCGTATCGGCCCCCAAGAAGTCGATCCGCCCGAGCGGGTAGGCGTCGCGCGGCGGGAGGAGCGTCCGGCCCGGGAGCAACGACCGGCCGTCGAGCGAGCAGTCGTGGACGTCCCCGTGCGCGTCGTAGGTGGAGAGCACGACCGGGAAGCTGTCGAAGGCTCCCTCGGCCTCCACCTCGAACACGACGAGCGCGACTTCCGGGAGGACACGGAGGGCTCCGGCGATGGCGAGGAGCTCCGCCTGCAGCGCGGGTGACAGGGCGGCGAGCGCTGCGCGAACCGATCGTTCGTCGACGAACCGCATGGCCCGAATATAGGCGGGCCTCGGGCAGGCAACCAGTCAGTCGACCCGGGATTCGCTGAGCCGGACGTCGAGTCCGTGACTACTGGTTTTGCCGCCAGCCGCCGCCCAGCGCCTGATAGATCGCCACCACCGCCTGCATCTGGTCCTTCTGCGCCTCGACGAGATCGATCTCGGCTTCCAGCGAGTCACGCGTGGTCATGAGGACCTCGTTGTAATCCGCCTGCGCCGACTGATAGAGGGCCTTCGACGTCTCGATGGCCGCGCGGAGCGCTGCGACTTGCCCGGACAATTGCTCGTAGCGCTGGCGCAGGTTCGAGAGCGCCGTCAGCTGGTTGTACACGTCCGTGTACGCCTGCAGGATCGAGCGTTCGTAGTCGAAGACCGCCTGGACCTGCCTGGCGTTCGCCGAGCGGTAGTCGGCCTTGATCGCTGCCCGGTTGAGCAGCGGCGCCACCAGGCCGCCGGCGATGTTGTAGGCCAGCGACCGGGGGTCGATCAGGTGCTGCAGGTTGAACGACTCGAAGCCGATGCCGGCGTCGAGGCGGAGCGAGGGGTAGAAGCGGGCCTTCGCGCTCTTGGTGTCGAGCTTCGACGCCTCGAGCCGCAGCTCGGCCGCCTTCACGTCGGGGCGGTTCTCCAGCAGATCCGAGGGCAGGCCGGTGGCCACCACGTCGGGCTTCGCGGCCATGAAGGTCCGGGGGTTGCGCGCGACGGGCTGCGGGAACCTTCCGACCAGGAAGTTGATGCGATTTTCGACGATGATCCGCTGCTGCTCGAGGGAGAACCTCCGGCCCTGGTTCTTGAGCACTTCGCCCTGGAACCGCTGGACGCCCAGCTCGGTGCCGCGCGCGGCCAACTTCTTGAGCTTGACGACCTCGAGCGCGTTCTTCTGCAGCTCGATGTTGCGATCGAGGATCTCGATCTGGAGGTCGAGCGCGACCAGATCGTAGTAAGAGCCGGCGATCTCCGCCACGATCTCGGTGACCAGGAAGTTCCGCTCCTGGATCGTCGCTTCGTATTGAAGCAGCGCGGACTTCCTGGCGTTGCGGAGCCTGCTCCAGATGTCGGTCTCCCACGAGGCCACGAAGCCGAAGCGGAAGTCCGCCAGCGGCCTCGGCAAATTGTGGGCCCTGTGCTCGACCCCCTGGGCGGTGTACTCGCCCGGCTTCTCGAGGCCGGCGCCGACCTCCGCGTCCAGGCGCGGGATGTAGTCGCCGCGGATCGCCGCGGCGTTGTTCTGGGTGATGATGATCTCCTGCAGCTGAATGTTCAGCTGCTGGTTGTTCTCCATCGCCTCCTGGATGAGCGACCTCAGGTCCGGGTCGGCGAAGAACTGGTCCCATTGCTTCTGCACCGCGACGCTCGGGCCGGACTCCGTCGCCAGGGCGCCGAAGTTCTCGGGGGCCGTCTTGTTCGCCTCTCTGGCCTTGTTGTTGCCCAGGATGCTCGCGCAGCCGAGCGACAGCGACAGGGCGCAGGCGACCGTGCGGGCGAAGATCGAGCGCCACCGCTTATTCACGGGAATCCTCCTCCGCGTGCGCGGGGTTCGAGTGCGCCGGCGGCTCGGGCCGGATCGCGCGGGGGGTCGCGTCCTGGGGCTGGTGGAGCTCCGGCGCGCGCGCCGTCGACATCGACCCGGCGTCCGCGAGGGTCTCGGTGATGAGATCCGCCAGCGACACCTCGGACAGCGGCAACGGGTCGGTCGGCGCCGACGGCTCGGTGGGCCCGCCGATCCGCAGGAACTTCTCGAACCGCTCGATGTGGCCGAAGATGAAGTAGAGCCCCGGGATGAGGACCACGCCGAACACGGTGCCCATCACCATGCCGCCGAGCGCGGACGAGCCGATGGTGTTGTTGCCGACGGCGCCGGCGCCCTTGGCCACGACCAGCGGATAGAGGCCGGCGACGAACGCGAACGAGGTCATGAGGATCGCGCGGAAGCGGGCCTTGGCGCCGGCGACGGCGGCTTCGAACACCGTGGCGCCCTCGCGCCGGGTCTGCACCGCGAACTCGACGATCAGCACCGCGTTCTTGCCGAGCAGGCCGACCAGCATGACCAGGCCGACCTGCGCGTAGATGTCGTTCGCCAGGCCCATCATCTGCAGGAACAGGAACGAGCCGAACGCGCCCGCGGGCAAGGACGTGATCACGGCCAGCGGGAGGACGAAGCTCTCGTACTGAGCCGCGAGCACCAGATAGACGAACACCAGCACGATCCCGAAGATGTAGATCGCCTCGTTGCCGCGCCGCGCCTCGTCGTACGACAGGCCCTCCCAGGCGATGTCGTAGCCGCGCGGCAGGACCTCCGCCGCCACCGCCTTGATGGCGTTGACCGCGTCGCCGGTCGTGTAGCCGGGCGCGTTGTTGCCGCGGATGGCCGACGAGTTGTACATGTTGTAACGGGTGATCTCGTTCGGGCCCTGCCGCTTCTTGAGCGTCATGAACGACGAGTAGGGGACCATCTCGCCGGCCTCGTTCTTGACCCACATCTTCAGGACGTCCGGCGGCAGCGCCCGGAACTCGGGCAGCGCCTGCACGTAGACGCGGTAGAAGAAGTTGAAGCGGGTGAAGCCCTGCTCGAAGTTGCTGCCGATCATGAGATCGAGGTTCTCCATGGCCTTGCGGATGGAGACGCCCTTCTGCATCGCCTTCTTGTTGTCGATGACGAGCTCGTACTGCGGGTAGTTGGCGGCGTAGAACGTGAAGAGGCCGGTCAGCTCGGGCCGCTCGCGCAGCGCCGCCATGAACTCCTGGTTGACGCGATCGAACTCGTAGTAGTCGGTGCTGCCGGTCTTCTCGAGCATGCGGAAGGAGACGCCGCCGGCCGCGCCGTAGCCGGGGACCGCCGGCGGCTCGAAGAACTCGACCACCGCGCCGATGTCCTTGGCCCGCTCCTCGAGCTCCTCGATGACCTCGGTGACCGACTTGTGGCGCTCGGACCAGTCCTTCAGGTTGATGAGGCACGTCCCGGCGTTCGAGGCGCGGCCCTCGGTGAGGATCTCGTAGCCGGCGAGGGCGGACACCGACGCGACCTCGGGCAGCTCCTTGGCGATGTCCTGCAGCTCCCGCGAGACCGCGTTCGTCCGCTCGATCGTGGTGCCCGGCGGGGTCTGGATGATGGCGTAGATGATGCCCTGGTCCTCGTTGGGCACGAAGCCGGCCGGGAGCACCTGGTTGACCTGCATGATGCCGAACACGAACAGGCCGAGCGCCAGGAGCGTGACGTAGAACCGCCCCAGGGTCGCCCGAATCACCCGGACGTAGATCGACGTGACCCAGTTGAACACCCGGTTGAAGCCGCGGATGAACAGGGTGATCGGGTTGCGGGTCTTGCCGTGGTCGTGCACCGGCTTGAGGATCAGGACCGACAGCACCGGCGTGAGCGTCAGGGCGATGAAGCCGGACAGCACGATCGACGAGGCCATCGTGACCGAGAACTGGCGGTAGAACACGCCGACCGGGCCGGGCATGAACGCCACCGGCACGAACACCGAGGTCATCACCAGGGTGATGGCGATGATGGCGCCGCTGATCTCGTTCAGGACCGCCTTCATCGCCTCGTAGATCGACAGGCTCGTCGTCTCCATCTTGGCGTGCACGGCCTCGACGACGACGATGGCGTCGTCGACGACGATGCCGATCGCCAGGACCAGCGCGAACAGGGTGATGAGGTTGATGCTGATGTCCAGCACCGCCATGAAGATGAACGCGCCGACCAGCGACACGGGCACGGCGAGCGTCGGGATCAGCGTCGAGCGCCAGTCGCCGAGGAACACGAACACGACCAGCGCCACCAGCACGAACGCCTCGACGAGGGTGTGGGTGACCTGCTCGATGGAGGCGTCGACGAACCGCGAGACGTCGTAGCTGATCGCGTAGTCCATCCCCGGCGGGAAGGTGGTCGCCTTGATCTCCTCCAGCGTCTTCTTGACGTTCTCGATCACCTCCTGCGCGTTGCTCCCCAGCGTCTGCTTGAGCACGATCGCCGCCGAGGGGTGGCCGTCGAGGTTGGAGTAGATGTTGAAGAACTCGCTGCCCAGCTCGACCTTGGCGATGTCCTTCAGGCGCAGGATGTGGCCGTCCGGGGTGGCCCGGATGATGATGTCCTCGTACTGCTCGGGCTTGTTGTAGCGGCCCTCCCACACGAGCACGTACTCGAGCGACTGCGCCGTCTTGCCCGTGGCCTGGCCGACGCGGCCGGGGCGACCGATGATGCTCTGGTCGGCCATCGCGTCCTGCACCTCCTCGGGCGAGACGTTGTAGGCCCGCATGCGGTCCGGGTTCAGCCAGACGCGCATGGCGAACTGCCGGCTGCCGAGGATGCGCGCCTGGCCGATGCCCTTGACGCGCATGATCTCCGGCAGGACGTTGACGTTGGCGAAGTTGAACAGGAACTTCTCGTCGGCGCCCTCGGCGGTGCTGAACACGTTGACGTACATCAACATGCTGGGCATGACGCGCATCAGGATGACGCCCTCGAGCTGGACCAACTTGGGCAGCTGCGGCATCACCTGATCGATGCGGGTCTTGACGTTGATGATCGCCTGGTCGGGGTCGGTGCCGAGGTCGAAGATGACCTGGATCGTCGCCTCGCCGGCGCTGGTCGCGTCGGTGAGCATGTAGCGCATGCCCTGCACGCCGTTGATGGCGCGCTCCAGCGGGATGAGCGTCGACTGGATCAGGACGTCGGCGCTGGCGCCGGGGTAGGCGACCGTGATCTGGACCTGCGGCGGCGCGATCTCGGGGAACTGAGACACCGGCCGCGTGCCGATCGACAAGAGGCCGAGGAGGACGATCAGGACCGAGACGACGATGGCGAGGACCGGGCGGCGGAGAATCTGTGCGAACATGTCGGCCTCCTCATTCCGCGTGGTACTTCAGCTGCGCGAACACCTCGGCGGGCTCCTCGAGCTTCACGTCGACGTGCTTGCCGTCCTGGACCTTGCGCAGGCCCTCCAGGAGGATGTGGTCGGTGTCCTCGAGGCCGCTCTCGACGATGAAGGCGTGCGGGAGCTCGGCCGCGACCACGATCGGCCGCTGCTTCACGATGCCGTCGTCGCCGACCACGAAGACGTAGCGGCGATCGAGGATCTCGAACGTCGCCTTCTGCGGGATCAGCTGGGCGTTGGCGTACTTGGTGGTGACGATGATGTTGCCGGTCTCGCCGTGCCGCAGCAGGCCGGCGGGGTTCGGGAAGGTCGCGCGGAAGGCGATGTTGCCGGTCGTGTTGTCGAAGTCGGCCTCGATGGTCTCGACCCTGCCCTCCTGGTCGAACATCTTGTCGTTGGCCATCTTGAACTTGACGACCATCTTCTGCTCGGGGTCGGCCTTGTAATCGAGGTACTCGGCCTCGGGCACGTTGAAGTAGATCCACAGCATGCGGTTGTCGGACAGCGTCGTCAGCAGGTCGCCCTCCTCCACGAGGCTGCCCAGCCGCACCATGAACCGATCCATCAGGCCGGTGAACGGGGCCCGGATCTCGGTGAGGCGCATGTGGGTCTGCGCGAGCTCCAGCTCGGCCTTGGCGCGGTTGAGCTTGGCCCCGGCCAGCGCGAGCTCGGCCGAGGACACGATGTCCTTGTCGGCCAGCATCTTGGTGTTCTTGTATTCGATCGAGGCCGCCTCCGCCTCCGCCTCCGCGCGGTGGAGGTCCGCTCGGTAGATGAGCGGCATGATCTGGAACATCTTGGTGTCCTCTTCGATCAGCTGGCCCTCGTCGACGAAGATGCCCGTCAGATAGCCGCGCTCCTGGGCGCGCACCTCGATGTGCTGAATCGCGTGGACCTGGGCGACGTAATCGCGGGTCAGCTCCACGTCCTGTCGGAGCGGAGTCGTGACGGCGAAGACTCCCGCCTCTTCGTGATGCTCGTGCGGGTGTTGGCATGCCAGCAGGCACACGGCCGTGAGCGCGCCGGCCAGCGAGAGGAGTCGCGGCAGCAATCTTTTGTCAGCGGCGCGGCCGAGCAGCAGGCGCACGATCGCCAGGACGATCGAGGTTCGGGGCCGCCGCAGCGCGCTTGGGAGGTTGTCGTTCATCGAGGTTTGCCTGTCCGGCGCGAGGTCTGTTCGCGCACGGCCCAGGCGCAACGGTGTCCGTCGCCGGGGCCGCGGCCGCTCGGGCCTGGCCCACGCCGTTACACGTGCGATGCCGGGGGCGTATCGATAGAAAATGGTTGAGGAAATCGCAGGAGGGCGCGGCCCGGTTGGAAAAATTCCCAGCGCTCCCTGGGAGCCCCTCCCATCGTCGTCCTCGCCCGGGCGGCGCGCGGGCCGACCGCAGAGTTCGCTGCGGCGGGTCGCGGCTCCGTCGCAGCCAGGCGCGGCGCGGGTTTTCCTGGACCCTCGCGGTCGGGCTTCGCCGTGGCGCGCGGATTGCAGCCGCCGAAACAAACCGCGGTACCCTCGCCGCGGAGGCCTCCTCATGACCCGCCAGCCCTTCGCCCCCGCCGAACGCAGCCGTGTGCGGATCAACGGCCTCGTGTTGGTCCTCGGCGCGGTGCTCAGCGTGGCGATGGTGGCGTGGGTGGGGATCCGGTTCGAGGACGCGGAGTCGGAGCTGGCGATGCAGCGCGAGCAGCGGCGCCTGGGGGACCTCGCGTCGCTGTTGTCGGTGGAGCTCGCGGCGGAGCTGGCGAACCTGGCGCGCGATTCGCCGCCGACCGCGGACCCGCCGGCGACAGAGCCCGGGACGTGGACCGCGCCGGTCGCCGGCGGCGACGGCCGCGAGCTCGGGGTGCAGGTGCGGATCGGCGAGCTGTTCCACGTCGCCGATCACCTCCATTCGGCGGACGAGCGGGTGTTCGTGCAGCCGCCCGGCGCGGCGAAGTTCTTCGATCTTCACGGCCTGTCCGCAGGGCCAGGTGTGCTGGCGGCGCTGGTCGGGCGCGGCGAGGACACCGGCATGCTGTCGGACGAGCAGGCGCAGCAGCTCGGGCTGCCGGCGTACCCCGCGTTCGTCAGCGTGGCGGCGGCCGACGGCGGGGTCCTCGGGACGTGGCGCGTCGCCGTCGTCGGCAGCACCCGCGAGGAGGTCGAGCGCGACCGGCGAGGCATGCTGCGCGTGATCATCAAGGTGCTGCTGACCGGCATCACGACGGTCGCGTTCGGCTACTTCGCGTTCCGGGAGTTCCGCGCGCAGGTGATGGCGCGCCACCAGCTCGAGCTCGCCGAGCAGCGGCGGGCCGGAGAAGAGGTGCTGGCCCGCGAGAACCGCACCGCGACGATGCTGACGCTGGCTTCGGGGGTCGCCCACGAGGTCGGCACGCCGCTCGGGCTGATCCGCGTCAAAGCGGAGGCGCTGCGCAACGCGCTGCAAGACTCGCCCGAGGAGCAGGACGCGAAGACGATCCTCGGGCAGGTCGACCGCCTGCGCGACGTGGTCCAGGGGTTCCTCCGCGTCGCCCGCGGCAGCATGCCCGAACAGACGCGCGTGGCCCCGGCGACGCTGGCGCAGGCGGTCCGCGACCTGCTCGCGCACCGCTTCCAGGCGGCCGAGGTCGCGCTGCAGGTGGAGGTCGCGCCCGAGATGCCGGACGTGCGGGTCAACGCGCTGCTCGTCGAGCACGCGCTGGTCAACCTGCTCGTCAACGCCTGCGACGCGTCCCCGCGCGGCGGCCAGGTCACGCTGCGCCTGCGCCACGAGCACGAGGACGTGGTGTTCGAGGTGCTCGACGAGGGCGAGGGCGTGCGCGAGGAGGATCGCGAGCGCCTCCTCAAGCCGTTCTTCTCACGCAAGGCGCACGGCACCGGCCTCGGGCTCGCGCTCACCAACGAGATCGCCCGCATGAGCCGCGGGTCGGTCACCCTCGCCACGCGGTCGCCTCGCGGCGCGATCGCCACGCTGCGTTTGCCCCGGGAGGTCCCATGACGAGCGAACACAAGGTCGTGCGCCCGCACGTGCTCCTGGTCGACGACGAGCCCGAGTGGGGCGACGCGCTCGGCGAGGAGCTCGGCCGCCGCGGCTTCAAGGTGCACGTGGTGCGCGACGCCGCGGCCGCGCTCGCGCTGCTCGAGTCGCAAGAATTCGACGCGCTGGTGACCGACCTGCGCTTGGAGCGCGGCGACGGCGTGTCGCTGATGGTGCAGGCGCAGGAGCTCGTGCCGCAGCTGCCGACGATCGTGATGACCGCCTACGCGGCGATCGACACCGCGGTCGAGGCGATCCGGCGCGGCGCGTTTCACTACTTGACCAAGCCGTTCGGGGTCGACGAGCTGGTGCTGTTCCTGCGCCGCGCGCTCGACGACCGCCGGCTCCGCCGCGAGACGGGCGAGCTGCGCCGGCGCCTTCACGACGCGGCGCCGCAAGGCCTCGTCGGCCGCAGCACGGCGATGCGCGCGGTGTTCGAGGTGATCGCACGCATCGCCGACACCGACGTGCCGGTCCTCCTCACCGGCGAGACCGGCACCGGCAAGACCACGATCGCCGCGGCGCTGCACGCCCGTAGCCAGCGCGCGTCGGCGCCGTTCGTCGCGGTCAACTGTGCGGCGATCCCCGAGCAGCTGCTCGAGAGCGAGCTGTTCGGCCACACCCGCGGGGCCTTCACCGGCGCGACGCAGGCGAGCCCGGGGCTGTTCGCGGAGGCCGACCAGGGCACGCTGTTCCTCGACGAGATCGGCGAGCTGCAGACCGCGCTGCAGGCCAAGCTGTTGCACGTGATCGAGCGCGGGGTGATCCGGCCGATCGGCGGGACCCGCGAGCGCCGCGTCAATACGCGGATCCTCGCGGCCACCAACCTCGACCTCGCCGCGGCCGTGCGCGCCGGCGAGTTCCGCGAGGACCTCTATTATCGCCTCGCCCTGGTGGTGCTCGAGATCCCGCCGCTCCGCGACCGCCGCGAAGACATCCCGCTGCTCGTCGAGCAGTGCCTCGAGTCGGCGCGCCGGCGCTATCCTACGGCGGCGCCGCGCCGGATCGGCGAAGACGTGATGGCCGCGTTCCTCGCCTACCGCTGGCCCGGGAACGTCCGCGAGCTGTGTCACCTGGTCGAGCGCCTGGTGCTCCTGTCGCGCAACGAGGTGATCGCGCCGACGGACCTGCCCCGCGGCTTCGGCAGCGAGGACCCGGACGCGGCAGAGGACGGGCCGGGGCCGTTCGGCGACGCGGTGCTGCCGCTGCGAGAGATCCAGCGCCGGTACGCGCGCTGGGCGGTGGCGCAGCACGGCGGCGTGAAGGCCCACGCCGCCCGCGCGCTCGGGGTCGACATCAAGACGCTGATGAAGCTGCTGACGGAGTGACCGCGACGGTCGCATTCGGCTGATACACTGGTCGTCGCATGGGCTCTTCGAATCGCGGCCAGCCGATCGTCATCGCCGACTATGACCCGGCGTGGGTTGCGAAGTTCGAGGCGGCGCGCGATTCGATGTTCGCCGCCTGCGGCCGGGAGGCGTTCGTCGCCATCGAGCACATCGGCAGCACGTCGGTGCCTGGCCTCGCGGCCAAGCCGATCATCGACATGATGCCGGGGCTGCGCTCGCTGGACGACGCGCCGCCGATCATCGCCAGGCTGGTGGCGCTCGGGTACCAGTACGTGCCGGAGTTCGAGCAAGACACGGCTTCCGGCCCCGGCATGCCGCACCGTCGCTACCTCCGCGGCAACGACGGGGACGGCCGCCGCGCCTATCACGTCCACATGGTCGAACACGGCGGCGACTTCTGGACTGCGCACCTGTTGTTCCGTGACTACCTGCGAAGACACCCCGAGGCGGCGGAGGCGTACGCGCAGCTCAAGCGCGAGCTGGCGACCGGCTTCAACGCGACGATCACGTCCACGAGCGACATCAACGTCGGCTACACCGACCGCAAGACCGAGTTCGTGGAAGACATCGTCGCCCGCGCGAGGGCCGAGCGCGCACCGCGGTGACTGCGGGCGCGCGGCATCTTTCGACCTGCCCCATGAGACAGGTGCAGGTCGAGCTCGATGTCGTCGCGGGTCCGCGTCAAGCGCGGTCGCAGGTCACGACCGCGTTGCGCAGCTCGTAGCTGAGCAGCATCTCCGACCAGCCGACGTCGGGCGCGCGCTCGAGGCGGATGCCCGGGACGCGGAGCAGGGCGTCGAGGAACATGCGCGTCTCGTGCAGGGCGACCTGCTTGCCGGGGCAGTGATGGGCGCCGGCGCCGAAGCTGAGGTAGGCGCCGTTCGCCTTCATCCGCTGGGCCCGATCGGGGTCGAGCGCGCGCGGGCACGGGCCGACGGCGGCCTCGTCCTCGTGGATCGCCCGCAGGTCGAGCGCGTACTTCTCGTTGCCCTTGTCAGGCGAATCGGTCTTGCGCCGGTAGAGCAGCGAGGCGATAGGCTCGAGGCGGAGGATCTCGTTCAGGATGGCGAACTGGCGCGCCTCGTCGCCCGCGAGGAAGTCGGCGCGCAGCGCAGCGTCGTCGAACAGGTGCCAGGCGGCCATGACGATGAACTCGCGCGTGGTCACCATGCCGGCGGCGGCGTAGGTCATGCACTCGGTGAGGATCGCCCGCTGCGACGCGCCCCTGGCCAGGAGCTCGGACAGGAGGTCGTCCTGCGGCGCCTTGCGGCGCGCGCGGAGGGCAGGGGTGATGTCGTTGACGTAGAAGCCCAGCATCGCCCGCCCCTTGCGCAGGCCGGCGGCGAGCTTGGCGAAGACGTTGAGCCGGTGGTGCCAGCCGGCCGACAACATCAGCGCGAGCCGCCGGGCCATCTTCGGCATGTCGCTGTCGGTGAGCCCGACGATGTTGGCGGCGACCGCCACGGTGAGCTCGAAGCTGATGATGTCGAGCTGGGCCCGCCCGTCGCGCCGGAGCTGACCGAGCAGCCGCGCGGTCTCCCGCTCGATGATCGCGTGGTAGCGGCTGGTGATCGCCTTGGGCGTGAAGAAGCGGGCGATGCTGGTGCGCTTCTCGCGGTGCGGCGCGCCGTCGAGGAAGAACACCGGCGCCTTGTCCGGATCGCTGATGTCGACGAACTCCGCCCCGGCGCCGCCCTGCAGCAGGTCCCTGTCCAGCAGGACCTCGCGCGCCCGCTCGAAGGCGCGAATATGCTCGGCCCCGGGCTCGATCTTGATCCGTTGCGTGACGACGGCCGCGCTCTTGCTGTCGTTGCGGGTGGCAGTGAAAGGACATTTCGCCGCAGAATCCACGCTCATCGGCCGCCAGCTCCCCTTCTCAGATTATGAGACACACTGTATCATAAATGGTCTCCGACGCCTCAGCAACCGACGCCCGCCAGGTCCGAACCCGCGCCAAGCTGCTGCGCGCGATGCTCGCGTTGCTCGAACGGGAGCCGTTCGAGGCCATCACCGTGCGCGCGCTGGCCGCGGAGGCGGGGGTCGGCTACGCGACCTTCTTCCGCCACTACCCCGACAAGGAGGCGCTGCTCGACGACCTCGCCGCGGACGAGATCGCCGGGCTGCTCGGCGCCGCGATGCCGCTGTTCTCCGCCGAGAACACGGGCCGGGCCTGCGTGGCGCTGTTCGAGTTCGTCTCGCGGCGCAAAACCCTGTGGCGCGCGCTGCTGACGGGCGGGGCGGCGCCGCGGCTGCGCGAACAGTTCGTCGGCCAGGCGCGCACGCTGGCGGCAGCTTCCGACACGAACACCGCGGCGGTGTGCCCGATCGACCTGCGCGTCACCTACGCGACGTCCGCGACGATCGAGATCATCGGCTGGTGGCTGAGACAACCAGAGGAGCTGCCGATCGAGACGATCGCGGGGATCCTCGACCGACTGGTGATCACGCCGACCGTCTCGGAGCGCTAGAAGGGGGTCGATGAGAGCTGCGGGTGCCGAGCCCTTCATCGCGGCTGAGCAGCATGCCCAGGACCTGGAGCGCGGTCAGCGAGTCGACCAGCCCGACCAGCTCGACACTGGTGGCCCGAACAAAGCCGTCGAGTCGAGACGGCGACCCACTTGCCACACCCGGGCGCCGCGCCGGCCAGGCGCCGGGCCTCATTTGCTCACAGGCCGCAACGACATGCACATCTCGCGATTGGCGGCGATGATGGCCTCGCCGGCCTCGAAGCCCATCCGGACGCTACACTCGATGTAGCTCCTGGCATCGAGCGGCTTGCTCACATACAGGTGAGAGACCGTATGCAGCATGGTCTTGCCTGATTCGCTGGCAGAGGCCCCTTCGAAGCGGACCGCGCAGGACAGCGAGCCATCTGGCCACAGCTTCTCCTCGATGACTTGCAGAGCGTCCCCCTGTTTCCATTGTTTCGGGATCTGGGCCAGGGTCTTGGGGGGCGGCGCCTTGATCTTCTTCAAATAGGCGAATTGCTCCCATGCCAGGTCGGCGTGAAACCATTGGTTGGCAGGATCGAAGACATGGCCTGCGCTTTCCGGGAGGGTGATCTCCAGCCCCCACGGCTCGATCGCCACGACCTTGGTCTTCGCCGGTTCGGGCGCCGGGCTTGACGGGGGTGGCGCGCTGGCCGGAGCCGGCGCCGGTGGGGTCGTCTCGGTCGGAACGGGAGGCGTCGCGGTCGGAGCGGAAGGCGGCGCCGTGGGCGTCTGCGCGTCGCAAGCGAGCCACGTGAAGGCGAGGAACGCTCCGAGTCTCATGACCGTCAGGGTACAGGAGCGCGGCGTAAGCCGATGCGGGGGAGCTCCTTTTGCGCGACTGGGGCCGCCCGCGGCGGTCAGGCCCTCTGGCGTCGCGCTCGAACGAAGCGTGCCGCACCCGCGCCATCGCCACCGAGCGCGGTCACGAACGCGCGTGCTTCTGCCTCTCGAGAGAGCTCAAGACGAGCGCGCCGGGTGTTCATCCGCATTCGCGCCCTCCGGGAGCTCCGCCCCCGGGGGGCGCAGAGGCAGCTCGACGATGAAGGTCGAGCCGGCGTTCGGCTTGCTCTCCACGCGGACCGTCCCGCCGTGCGCAGTCACGATCGAGCGCACCAGGTAGAGGCCGAGGCCGAGGCCGCCGAAATTGCGGGCCGACACTGCGCGCTCGAAGCGATCGAAGATCCTGGCCTGATCTGCCTCGACGATCCCGATGCCGTGGTCGCGGACGGAGATCGACGCGGAGGTGGGTCGCTTGCACACGGTGACGTCGATCGGTCGATTCTTGCCGTACTTCATCGCGTTGGAGAGCAGGTTGAGCAGGACCTGCTCGAGGCGGGACCTGTCCCAGTACCCCACCACCGCGTCGTCCAGCTCGAGCACGGTCCAGCAGCCGGCGGCGGCGAGCTGCGGGGCCATGCGCGCGACGAGCTCGCGGATGAGAGAGGAGAGGTCGACCGATTCGAAGGTGAGGGTCAATCGTCCGGTGTGAAGGCGCGAGACGTCGAGCAACTCGTTCACCAGGTGGCCGAAGCGCGCGATCTGCCGGTTCAGGACCTGAAGGGTGGCCTGGATCCGCTCGGGGGAGAGGTTCGCGGACGGGTTGCGACGCAATCGACGCTCGATCATCTGAATGTGGAGCTGCAGCGAGGTGAGCGGGGTCTTGAGCTCGTGCGAGGCGATCATGAGGAACTCGTCGCGCAGGCCGACCGCCTCCTGGGCGTTGGCGTACAGCCGGGCGTTGTCGAGGGCGAGCGCGACGCGGCGCCCCACCTCCTCGGCCAGCGCCAGGTCGGCGGGCCCGTAGCGGCGCCGGGGATTGGTAGCGAGCAGGAACATGACACCGAGGCACCGCTCGCGCGCGAGGAGCGGGACCCGGAGGTAGGTGTGGACGTGGAACTGCTGCAAGAGCGGCGTGACGTGGGCGTCCCCGAGCTCGGGCGCCGTGGGCGAGGCCGCCGCGGCGCGGGTCAGCGCTTCACGCAATGCTTCGAGCGCTTCGGGAGCGACCCCCGAGGCGGCAGTCTTGACCTGCGCGCCGTCCTCCGCGACCTCGGTGACGAGGCACTGATCGGAGAGCTCGGGCACCGCGAGCGCGGCCACGTTCTCGAGCGTCGCGTCGTAGCCGAGCGCCATCAGCTTGCGGCTCGCCTCGGCCAGGAAGCGCTGGGCCTGCTCGGTCCGCTTGCGCTCGGTGATGTCGGTGGAGATCCCGCAAAGCGCACGCGGAATGGTGCCGCCGCCGAGCGGGAACTTGATCGACAGGAATGAGCGCAGGACGTCGGCGATCGGCAGCTCCTCCTCCCATTCCATGGGCACACCCGCCGCGAGCACCCGGCGGTCGTGATCGAAGATCGCCTCGGCGACCGGGGCGGGGAAGAAGTCGGCGTCGGTCTTTCCGAGGATCTGCTCGCTCGGCACGCGCAGCAGGTTGCTCACCTGGTGATTGACGAGGAGGAAGCGGCCCTGGGGGTCCTTGAGATAGATGGCCGTGGCCGAGTTGTCGACGATGCCCTTGAGGGTCTCCTGATTGGCGGCGAGCGCCCGCTCCGCCCGCCGCCGCTCGGCGTTCTCCTGCTCGAGGTCGGCGTAGAGCACCGCGTTTTCCAGCGAGATCGCCGACTGTGAGGCGAGCAGCTCGAGCACGCTGAGGCGCGCGGCGGTGAAGGCCCCGGTGACGAGGCTGTTCTCGAGGTAGAGCATGCCGAGCAGCCGGGCCTGGCGCGCGATCGGCAGGCACAGCAGTGATTTCGGCCGCTCGCGCGCGAAGTATTCGTCTTCCAAAAAGGGGTGACGCGCGGCGGCGTCGTCGAGCAGGACGCGCTCGCGGCTGCGGCGGACGTAGTGGAGGATCGATTGCGGCAGCGCGGCCGTGGACTCCGCCCCGGCCTCGAGCACGCGCGCAGTGCCGCCGCCTTCGGTGATCTGGGCCGCGATCGCCAGGCGCTCGTCGCGGACCAGCAGGACGTAGCCCCGGTCGGCGCCGGCGTGCTCGATCACGATGCGCAGCAACGTCGCCAGCAGGCGCGGCAGCTTGAGCTCCCCGGAGATGGTCTGCGAGGCTTTGACCACCGAGAGGACGTCGAACTGCTCGGCCCGCACCGCGAAGGTGAGGGTGGGGGCGATCGGCTTGCGCTCGACGAGGCGGGGATGGCGCTGATCGAGCTGCTCCACCTTGGCGTGGGCACCCCAGCGGAAGTAGCCGGCGCGGGCCCGCTGCAGGTAGGCGTCGGCAGGGATGGTGAGGCCGCGCGCACGGTAGAACGCGGCCGCGCGCTCGCAGGCGATGGCCTCGATCTGGACGAAGCCGTGCTCTCGCGCCGCAGTGACTGCCTGTTCGTAGAGCCCGGGAGCCTCGGTGTCGTGGCCCTGAAGCCGGGCGAGCTCGGCGCGGACCAGGGCGTGTTTGTGGAAAAAATTCTCCGGGCAGCTCGCCGCCCACTCGCCGAGCTGCCGTTCGCAGGCGTGCAACGCTTCGGGCGGCTCCGACGGCGGTGATGTCTCGTCGCAGCAGGCGGCGAGGGCGAGCGCGCGGTAGAAGAAGCTCTCGACGATCCACGCGTTCGCGTCGTTCTTCCACGGGAACTCGACGCTGGCGACGGTCGCCGCGGCCGCCGCTTCCCGGGGAGAGCCGAGCACGAACAGCGCCTGCGCCTTCGCGCTGTAATAATAAGCGTAGGCGCTCTGGAAGTCGGCCGGGTCGAGGCCCTTTTCGAAGGCGTCCTGGTCCAGCTCCGAGCCGTCCAGCATCGAGAAGTGGACCGGCCGGCCGCGCAGCGACTGGATCAGGTAGTGGACGCTCAGGAGGATCCGGTGGACGAAGGCGTAGCCGGTTTTTTGCACGAAATCGAAGCGGCGTTCGACCTCGCGGAGCACGTCCTCCAGGGGCTCGCCGCACAGGAGCGGGATCTCCGTGGCCAGGATGCAATGATAGCACGCGTAGTTCAAGTCGCCGGATTCGACCGCGACCTCGAAGCCGCTGCGCGTGTAGGGCAGGATCTCTCGGTAGTGGTGGCGCCAGAAGACGATGTAGTTGGCGAACGCGTAATAAACGATCGACTTGGCGGTGAGGAGGCGGCCCCGGCTCGCCAGGTCGTAGCTGAGCTTGCCGAACTCGTACGCCTCCCTGTATCGCCCGAACTTCGGGCCGATCTGGGTAGCGAACGAGACGTACGCCTGCGAGGACAGCTCGGCGTTGCCGTGCAGCAGGCTGAGTCTTATCATGCGCACCGCGGCGAGGAACATCAACATCGGGTCCACGAAATAGGCGGGGACCGACACGCCGATCAGGACGTTCATGATGCCCTGGATCTCCGGATGCGTCATGGGCGGCAGATCGATCAAATCCGCGATCGCGCGGTCGCCCAGAGCCTGCCAGACGCTCTCGGTCTCTTCCTCGACCTCGGCGTCGGTCGGGTGAATCGGTAGAGCGATGCCGGAGGCGCGGAGGAACGGGAGGCCGATCTCGACCGCGCGGGCGCAGTGTCCGCGGGTCATGTGAAAGGCCACAGCGAGCTCGACGACCGCGGCTCTCTCGACCACGGTCCGCGCTCGGGTCATGAGCGCGTCGATGCGGAGCTCGGCCTCGTCGAAGCTGCTGGTGACGTACGCGGCGTGGGCGTGCTCGAAGGTCAGGGCGTAGGCCAGCTCGTACTGCGTGTCCCAGCGGTCCGGCGCGAGCAGGGCCTCGCCGGCGGCGAACAGGGCCGCCGCCGCGTGGAAGGCCGCCGCGGCCTTGGCCTTCCGGCCGGCGCGCAGGTTCAACCCGGCGAGCTCCTCTTTTTCCGCTGGCGAGCGGATGAGCACCGCGCCGCGATTGAGGTGGCCGACGACGTCGAAGAGCGCCTCGTCGCGAACCTCGTCGCGCTGCGCCTGCAAGAGCGTGCGGCCGATGCCCAGATGCACCTCGGGGAGCTGTTCTGCCGGGATCAGCGAATAGGCGGCCTGCTGCACGCGGTCGTGGAGGAAGCGCCAGGTCCCGCCCTGGCCCAGGAGCAGCCCCTCTCGCACTGCCTGCTCGAGGGCCTCGCGGAGCTGCGCCGGCGGACGGCCGGCGACCACCGCGAGGGTGTCGAGATCGCCGCGGTCGCCGAGGCACGCGGCGAGCTTGAGCGCGTCCCGGGTCGCGACCGGGAGGCGCAGCAGCTTCTTCGCCATGAGCTCGGCGACGTTGTCGGTGAAGCCCTTGTCGCGGATCGCGGCGATGTCCCAGCGCCACGCGCCGGCGCTCGCGTCGAGGGCGATGAGGCCCTCCTGGTGGAGGGCGATGAGGAATTGGAGGACGAAGAACGGGTTGCCGGCGGTCTTCTCGTGGACCAGCTGCGCCAGCGGCTCGACCTGCTCCGGGCTGGCGTGGACCGCCTCGGCCACGAGCGCGCCGACGTGGGTCGGCGAGAGCGGCGCGAGGACGATGTCGGAGACGACTGCGCCGTGCTTCTTGGCCTGGTCGAGCGTCAGCTTCAGCGGGTGCGCGGGGCCGACCTCGTTGTCGCGATAGGCGCCGAGCAGGAGCAGGTGCGCGGCCTCCGAGGACGTGGCGAGCTGCCCCAAGAGCTTCAGGCTGGCCGCGTCGGCCCACTGCAGGTCGTCGAGGAACAGCACCACCGGGCGCTCCTTGCGGGCGGCCGCGGCGACGAAGCGGGCGAGGGTGGCGTGCAGTCGGCTCTGGGCCTCGGCAGGCGGGAGCGGGGGCATCGGCTCTTGTGGGCCGACGAGCTGCTCGACCTCCGGCAGCACGTCGGCGAGCAAGCGGCCGTTCGGGCCCAGCGCCTCGCGCAGGCGCTGGCGGAAGCGCTCGACCCGATCTTCGCTGGCGCACAGGATCTCCTGCAACAGGACCCGGAACGCCTGCAGGAACGGGAGGTAGGGGACGCTGCGGTTGTATTGATCGCACTTGCCGGCCAAGAAGAACCCGCGCTCGCGCACCACCGGTTTGTGAAGCTCGGCGACCAGCGACGATTTGCCGATGCCCGAATAACCCGACACGAGCACGAGCTCCGCTCGCCCGTGCGTCACCACCCGGGCGAACGCGGCGCGCAGTGCCTCGACCTCGCGCTCGCGGCCGTAGAGGCGCTGCGGGACCTGGAAGCGGTCGGACAGGTCGCGCTGGCCGAGGGCGAATGCGGGGATGGTGCCGCTCTCCTGCCAGCGGGTGAAGCACTCGTTCAGGTCGTGCCGCAGGCCGAGCGCGCTTTGGTAGCGCTCCTCGGCGCCCTTGGCCAGCAGCTTGAGCACGACCGCGGACAGGACCGGGGGGACGGCGGGGACGAGCGCGTGGGGCGGCCGCGGCTCCTGGGCGATGTGGCAGAACACCCATTCGACGGGGTCGCTGGCGCGGAAGGGCAGGGTGCCCGTCAGCAGCTCGTAGAACGTGACGCCGAGCGAATACAGGTCGCTGCGCTCGTCGACCCACCGGTTCATGCGGCCGGTCTGCTCGGGGGCCATGTACGCGAGGGTCCCCTCGATGAGGCCGGCGTGGGCGGGGCGCTGCGACTCGCGGGGCGCCTGCGATGCGATCCCGAAGTCGGTGATCTTGAGCTCGTCGGTGTCGGGGTTGTAGAGCAGGTTCTGCGGCTTGATGTCCTTGTGGATGATGCGATGCCGGTGCAGCTCGGCGAGCGCCGCGGCGACGCGGAGGGCGAGGGGGAAGAAGCGCTCCAGCGGCATGGGCCCGGAGACGAGTCGATCGAGCGAGCGCCCGCCGAAGTCCTCCAGGACCAGCGCCGGCTGGCCGTCGAGCGCATCGATCGCGCAGGGCTTGACGACGACCGCGGCGTCGATCGCCCGGGCGATCTCGTATTCGTGGTACAGCCGACCGAGAGCGCGGGGGCCGGCGTGGTCGCGGCGCAGCACCTTGAGCACGACCGGGCGATCGTCGTCGCCGCGGCGGGCGCGATAGACGACGTTGTCCGCCCCTTCGTGGAGGACAACGAGGTCGAGGTAGCGCGAATCACGGGTCATGGGATGGTCGCGTGACCTCCTCTGCCACGGCTCCCAGATGACGCTCGTGTCGCCGGGCCCGGTCGACCGCCTCGCCGCTCGTCCGTGACGGAGGCCGCGGACCCCTAAATCTGCGAGCGCTTGCGCGTCCTTCCAGCGCGCTCGGCAGGAGAGGCGGCTGAACCGTCGCAGTCCGTGCAGGGGCGGGCGCAGTGGTGGCAGGCTCGACGGTGAGGACCGAGCGCCCGGCGTCCTGCTAGGCGGGCCGCGTCACTTCCGCCGGCGGCGCGCGAGCAGCAGCCGCGACCGGCGGCGCGTGGCGGAACTACCGCCCCACGCCTTCTCCGATCGGGCTGGCACGTGTAGGATCGGCGACATGCGCGGCATTCACACGACGCTCACCCGACCGCCGACGAGCCTGCGAGGATGGAGCGCCTGATGTCGCCGACCCTCGCGTATCGCGTCGGGGCGTGGTGCTGGATCGTCACCGGCATCGGCCACCTGAGCGTCGACGCCCTGCTCTCGCGGGCCCCGCCGTCCCCCGCGGCCGCGCGGCTGAACGCGGCGATGCGCGAGAACGTGTTCGCCATCGGCGGTATCCCGCGCACCAGCCTCGACGTGGTGAACGGCATCAGCATCGCGATGGGGCTGGCGCTCGTGGTGGTCGGGGTCCTGTTCCTGATGATCGCCCGCGCGGCCGGCAGCGCCGAGCAGACGCGTGGCGCCGCTGGCCTCGGTCTGGTCGCGTCCCTGGTGTTCCTCGCCGTCGCGGCGGTGCTGCTGCCGTTGCCGCCGATCGTCACGTTCACGGTGGCCAGCGGGTCGTTCGCGGTCGCCCTGGCGAAGCTTCCGCGCCGCAGGTCCTGATACCGCTGATGTCCTTTGGGACATGTTGTTTGGGCGCGCTCGGGGGGGTCAGTGAGGCCCGTCAATCGACCAGCCCCGGGCTGGCCACACGCAGCCACGCATCGACATCCACGATGTTCTGCATGTGCATGCGCGCATCGAGCCGGGCCAACGCCCGCGTGTCGACGGGGTTGGCGAAGCCGTGGAGAAGTCGCTCCGCGATCTCGGCGTGGAGGCCCATGCCGGTCTCCTGAAATGCCCGCCGGGCGAGGTGGAGATGGCGAAATGCGCTGGCTGTGTCGCGTATCGCCCCGGCCAGTCCGGCGCGGAGGAGTTGAGCATCTGCGCGCAGATGTGCCTGGCCCTCGCTCTCGAGCTGGGTGATATCCTGCGTCACGACTTCGGTAACCTCCGCGAGGTCCTTGTGGCCGGCGCGAAGAGTCGCCAGACCCGCGCGCGCCCGCAGCAGGAACGCCTCGGCTCTTCGCGCGGCGACATCGAGGAAGCCGGACGCGACGAGAATCGGCCACACCTTCTGGATCCGCTGCCACGCGTCGAGCGAGCGCCGTTCGTACAGATCGCAATACACGCCGATTTTGAGCGCATGGAGATCCTGAACATGAAAAGCGTCGCGCTGACCCTGCTCGTGCGCGCTGCGCACGCGAGCGCGGGCTTGCTTCGGCTGGCCGGCGGCCAGTAGCGTGAGCCCGGAGTAAATCGCGGCGATCCGGCTGCTGTGGACGTCGCCGAGCGCTTGTGCGCGTTGATACAGCGACTCCGAGCGCTCGCTCATGACGCGAAGCTCCCCCATGGCCTCGAGCGCGGCCATCGTACTCGCTTGGCCCAGCCCGCACTCCCACACGCTGCCCGGGCAGTGATCGCGGAGGTATTGCACCCCGAGGTCGATGTCCGCCAGCGCGGAGCGCCACTGGCCCTGGTGTCGCGCGACAATACCCTTGCAGAGGATGGCGAGGCCCGAGGCATAGGGATCGCGGATCCGTTCCGCGATCCGGTGCGCCTCCTCGAGCATGCCCGTGCCGATCTGGAGGCTGCGACTGCTGAGTGAGAGCCCGCCCAAGGCGAGGGCTCGGGCGATGCGCTTCGGCTCGCCGGCCTCGAGCCCGAGCGATATGCACTGGACGAGGAACAGCGCCGCCTGGAGCGGGTCGTTCAGCAGCAACCCCTTGCCCGCGATCCAGGTCAGATCGATGCGGTCGAGCTCGCGCCTGGACAGCTCGAACTCACTGCGCTCCGTGAAGCCGAAGCCGCGCCGAAAGAGTCGTGCGCTCTCTTCCCTGAGCTGGGCCCGTGCCTCGCGCGCCGCGCCGAACTCCTGCACCCCGGCCGCGAGCAGCAGCGGGCGGAGGATGTCGTTGCCACGCGCGAGGTGTCCGTTGTTGAAGAGGTGCTCGGCTGCTGCGAGCTGAAGCCGCCAGGCCGCGGCGGCGGGCGCATGCTCGGCCGCGGAGAGAAACAGCGGCGCGGCTTCGACTCCTCGCCCTGCCCGGACCAGCGCCTCGGCCCGGTTCTTTTGCAGTGTCCACCGATCCGGGCGACATTCCAAGGCGAGCGCGTAGAGCTCGGCGGCGCGATCGAAGGCGAACACGCGGTTCGCCGCGGATGCGCCCGCGGAGGCGTGTTCGGCGGCCTCGTCGTCGCGGCCGGCGGCATGCAGGTGACGAGCGATGCGCGCTGACCCGGCGGAGTCCGTAATGATGTAGGCCGTAGCGAGATCACCATGACTTCGCCGCAAGAGCTCAGGATCGAGGATCGCCAGCGCCGCCTGCTGCATCGGCTCGCTGGGTGATTCGATGCACTGCGCCTCGCCTTCACCGGCGGATTGGATCAGCCCCTGTCCGCGGAGCTGCGCGATGAGGGCCTGGAGATCGCCCGACCAAGCCCCGACTTGCGGCAGTAGCCACAGCGGGATCGCTCTGTCTGCGACGATGACCCGGCCGTACAGCTCGTGCGCCTCGTCCGAGACTCGGGCGAGGCGCGACTTGACGAGGCGGCGCAGCAGGTCGCCGTCTCCCGGCGAGGTGAGGTCCGCACCCCCGCCACGCTCGACCTCCTCCATGAGGGCGCGGATGAGAGCCGGGTTACCGCCCGATTCGCGAGCGATCAGCTCCGCGAGGTGGCGGCTGAACGCCGTGGGCGTCGAACGCAGGCGGCGGATGAGCTCGACTGTCCCCTTGAACGAGAGCGGGTTGAGCTCGACTTCCCGCAGGACGTAGGCGGGCGTGCTCATCGCGCGTTGGAGGGCCAGCTGGTGCAGCAGCGGCGCATCGAGCCGCCGATAGGCGTTGATGAACAGCGCGGGTGGTACGCCGGGCGATCCGAGGAGGTGGTTGAGTAGGTACGCGCTGTCGAGATCGCCCCATTGTAGATTGTCGAGGAAGATCACGGTGGGCTGGCGCTCTGCGATTCGGTACAGCAGGAGCTTGAGGCCTTGAAAGGCGAGGCGCCGGATCTCGTTCGAGTGCGACCCTGCCTGGACCCGCGAGGGGACCCGGTGCTCGACGCGTGCGAGCACCGGGAAGACTTGCGTCAACGCGTCAAACTTGCCGCCGAGATCGCGGGTCAGCGCCTCGCACTCGAACGGCGGATACGTGCAAAGCAGGGCGGTGATCGCGTCGAGTAGGCTGTCGAAAGCCCGGAAGGGAACCGACTCGCGTGGTGAACAGGCGCCGCGAAGGACGACGCCTCCGCTCTCTGCGACCTCGGCCGTGAAACGATCGACGACCGCGGTCTTGCCGGATCCAGCCTCCCCGATGAGGTCGACGCAAGCTGGCGCACCTTGGGCCGCGAGTTCGATGGTCTCGTGGAGGGTCAGCATCACGGCTTCCCGTTCGATCAGATCGGTGGCGGTCAAGGCCCTGCCGCGGATCGTCAACGACCGATTGGGCGCACACCAACGGAGGATCTCCGCCGCTCCGGGTCGCTCGGAAGGCAGGCGACGGAGGAGCCTGGCGACGAGCTCGGCGAGATCGCGGGGAGCGTCGCGTCGGAAGGCCGTGACGGGAGGTGCCTCCTGATACTGCTTATCGTTGAGCGGATCCTCGATGAATGGCCACCGCATCGCCAGCGCCTCGAACAGGATCACACCGACGGCGTACCAGTCGGAGGCTGGCACCGCGAGCTGACCTGCGACCTGCTCCGGCGCCATATAGGCGGGTGTGCCTTCGATTCGGCCGTCGAGGCCGAAGAGTGTCCCGCGGTTCAATTCGTCGACGAGTCCGAAGTCGATGATGACGACCCGCCCGGCGGTGGTGACGATGACGTTGCTGGGTTTGAGATCGCGGTGGACCTTGCCCGCTTGGTGCAGCGCATGCACTCCGCGGGTGAGTTGCCGGAACAATTCACGCAGTTGCCCGTCCTCCGCCGACCACATCACCTCGCGGAGGTCGTGTCCTTCCAACAGCTCCATGGTGAAGAACCACTGACCGTCTTCATGGCAGAGCTCGTAGAGCGCGACGAGGTTCTCATGGGTGATGTCAGCCATGCGGCGAAATTCGCGCTTGAGTCGATAGACGCCCTCGGGCTCGACGTCGAAGAGTTGCTTTAGTGCCACTGATTTACCGTTACGCGTGTCCAGGGCCCGGTAGACCGCTCCCATCCCTCCAATGCCGATTTCGCTCTCCAACAAAAAATGACCGAGTCGCCGCGGCAATCCCCTGGACTTGCTCATCCCACCCAAGATGCCGTGAGCCGGACGCCATGGGAAGTATCGGCCGCTTCCGAGCGCCGAGGTGTCTAGACCTCACCGTCTCGACGTTCGGTCTCGCGCCCCCGACCAGAAGCCGCACCTCCTCCGAAGCGCAAATCTTACGCGCTCGGGCGTGCCAGCGACGGCGGACTGAGAAGGGTGGCGAGCGAGTGCTGCTAATTGTTGTCCGCTCGCCGCCAACGTACACGCCTTTTCGTTCGACCACGACGGTGGGCGAGGTTGAGGGCGGAGACCGCGGCCCGCCCGCGAGTAATGGGCAGTCCGCGGCGATTCTCTCGAAGGCACCAGCGCATGCGCGGATAACCGCGAGTGCCCCTTCTGCGGGTCGCTTCTGCTGCGGTCACGGCCGCGTGCCGCGGAGGCTCGTCCGCGCGCTGCACAGCTCCGGCGTGCCCTCATTTCCGGAGGTTCTTCTACTTGCGTCGTCGAGCGTGCGTCCGGGTCTTCGCGCGCCCCGCCGGCGCGCGCCGGGTCTCCGGCTTCGCCGGCGCCGCCGCGGCCTGGCGCTTCAGCTCGTCCCACAGCGCGCTCGCCACGACGCCGTGCGGGCGGTCGCGTCGCCGCATGACGAACAGCTCCATCCTGTCGACCTCGAACTCGGGCACCTCGAGCACCACGAGCTCGCCCGCTGCGAGCTCGCGCGCGGCCACGTGCTCCGGCAGCCCTCCCCAGCCCATGCCGGCCAGGATGATGTCCTTCTTCGCGGTGACGTCGGTGACGCTCCAGCGCAGACCCCCTTCCAGCACGTTCAGCGACGGCGCTTCGGAGCTCTGGGCGCTGTCCCGCAGGACGATCTGCGCGTGCGCCCGCAGCAGCGCCGGCGGGATGGGCACGCCGCAGATCGCCAGCGGGTGGTCGCGGCGCGCGACGGGCAAGATGCGCACGCTTTTAAAAAAGGCGCTCTCGACCCGGGCCGCGGACACGCCGAGGCGCGTGGCGATGACGAGGTCCGCGTGCTCGTCTTGCAGCGCGGCGGCGGCGCCGGTGAGGCGCTCGGTCGCCAGCTCGATGCGCACGGCCGGGAAGCGGGCCCCCACCGCGCGGAGGATCGTCATCAGCGAGCCTATCGGCGTGACCGCCTCGACCGCGAGACGGACGATCGGCTCGACGGCGCCGGCGAGCTGGCCGGCGAAGCTCTTCAGCGCCTCGACCTGCTCGATGACCGCGGCCGCGCGCTCGCGGAACAGGCGGCCGGCGTCGCTGAGGCTGGCGCGGTAGCTGCCGCGATCGAACAGCTCGAGGCCGAGCTCGTCCTCGAGGTTGCGCACCAGCTTGCTCACCGCCGGCTGCGACTTGTGAAGCGCCCGAGCAGCGGCAGTGAACGCGCCCGCGTCGGCGACGGCGAGGAAGGCGAGGAGTTGGTCGTACGTCACGCGGTGAAACTCCAGAACCAAGGGTAATCGGGTTCATCGAAACATACCATTTTCTTGGCATGGAGAACTCGCCTAGAACTGTCTCCACGGAGGTTCAGGAGTTCATGGCGAATCGCATCGATCGGGTCATCATCACGGGCGCCAGCAGCGGCATCGGCCTCGACCTGGCGCGCCGCTTCCTCGCCGAGGGCTCGCGGCTGGTCCTCAACGCGCGCGACCCGGACAAGCTGGAAGACGTGCGGCGGAAGCTCGACAGCAGCGGTTCGCGGGTCTTCACGGTCGCGGGCGAGGTCGGCGACCCCGGCACCGCGCGCGCCCTGGCAGCGGCGGCCCGCGAGCACCTCGGCGGCGCGGACGTGCTGGTCAACAACGCCGGCGTCTTCGGCGCAAGGCCGTTCCTCGAGAGCACGGTCGAGGACCTCGAGCGCTTCTTCACCACCAATGTGAAGGGGACGTACCTGGTGACCCAGGCGATCGTGCCGCTGATGATCGCGGCCGGCGGCGGCTCGATCGTCAACGTCGGCGCGGCGCTCGTGCAGCAGGCGATGGCGGCGCTGCCGGCGTCGGCGGCGATGGCGAGCAAGGGCGGGGTCCATGCGCTCACTGTCTCGCTCGCCGCCGAGCTGGCCAAACACGACATCCGCGTCAACACTCTGGCGCCGATGATCGTTCGCACGCCGCTGATCTCGGACGCCGATGCGCTGGCGTGGGTCCACCCGCTCGGGCGCGTCGGCGAGGTCCGCGACACTTCCGATGCGGTGCTGTTCCTGGCGCGGGCGGGGTTCGTGACCGGGGTGACGCTCGAGGTCGACGGGGGCTACTCGCATGGCCGCTGAGGGCGGGCACGCGATGCTGGTGGCGCTCGTGGTCGCGGACCCGGCCGCATACGCGCGCTACCGGGAGGCGATGGCGCCGATCCTCGCGGCGCACGGCGGCGCGTTCCGCCACGACTTCGTGGTGGCCGAGGCGCTGCGCGGCGCCGATGCTCGCAGCAACCGCGTCTTCACTCTGGTGTTCCCCGACCGCGCGGCGAAGGAGCGCTTCTTCGCCGACGAGCGCTACCGGGCGGTGCGGGCGGCCCACTTCGAGCCGGCGGTGCTGCACACGGAGATCCTGGCGGAATTCTCGCTTCCGCCGACGTCGGCGCCCGCGTAGAGCGCCGTGTCGATGGGCCCGGGTCACGCGCTGTGGCGACTCATGGCAGGGTGCATTTGTAGCAGCTGTAGAACTGGTACTCCCATTCCTCGCAGCCGCACGACGGCGGGCTCGGGGCCGTGTAGCACCAGCGGCGATAGAGCGTCAGCTTCTCGCCCGGGACGCCCGGCTGGAACGGGCAGCTGTCGCAGCCGGAGCCCACGGTCGTGGTCCTCCACTCGCCGGTCGAGCAGACGCCCTTGGCGGCGGGCGGCGCGTCGGTGAACTCCGTGAGGTGCGGCGGGACGAGCTCGCTCGCGGTGGATTCGTCCGACAGGCCGGCGCAGAGGTCGAGCGGTGGAGCGGACTCGGGCGGCGCCTCGGCGAGGGCGGCGGCGTCGCGCCAGGACGCCTCTTCCGCCTCGTCGCACGCGGGGGCGCACAGGGCCCAGGTCAGGAGACAGGTCGAGATTCGAATGTTCATGGCGATCGCTCCTACTGGCAGACACCGGCGCCGTTACAGGACCACGTGTACAGCTCGTCGGGTTCGCAGCCGCACGAGGGCGGGCTCGGGGCGCGATAGCAGAAGCGGCGGTACATCTCGTGCCTCCAGCCCGGCTTGTCGATCTGGGTGTGCCAGCAGCTCCCGCACGGCTTGCTGACGTACACCCAATCCCATTCGCCGTAGCTGCACTCGCCCTTGGCCTCGGGCGTGTCGGCGGCGAGCTCGTCCGCGACGGGTGACTCCTCGGCGGGGAGGCGCGCGAGTTCACAGAGCTCGTGGAGCTCCTCCTCGGCGTCCATGGGCCCGTCCTGCAGCTCCGCTTCCTCGGCGTCGAGGACCGCCGCTTCGTCGGCTGTGGCCCACGCGTCCGGGTCGTCGCAAGCGACGAGGGTCAGGGTCCACAGCGATCCTGCAGCGATCCGTGTTCGTGTCGTGATGCTTGGTTTCATGGTCGCGTCGGCGAGCCTCCAACGGCATGACAGGCGCCCCGAACCGATGTCGCGCGAGCCAGGCAAAAAAATCGGCCTCGCCCCGCGGAGCGGGCTCTGCAGGAGAGCGGGGATGAATCCACGTCGGTGACGGATCGACGTCGTTCACTGCGTGCGCTGGCATGCCGCGGACCGTGGCCCTCGCAGCGACGAGCACAGCGTCCGGACGTTCGAGCCGGTCTCGCAATGCTCGCCGCGGAGCCCTCGAAGGTCGGCCTTCGTCGTCGTGCGAGCGCGTGCCCCGACGCGGGAGCACGCGCTCGGACTTCCGCGGCTCAGGAGCGCGAGTCGTAGTGCGGGGCGATCACGACGAGCGGCTTGGCGATCGCCGCGCCCGTCACCTTCGCCAGATTGGCGGCCAGCGCGGCCTCGGAGAGGTCGACGGCGACGCACGCTGCCTCGTCCCATGCGGCGTGCGCGAGGAGGATGCCGGCGATGCCATCGGAGTGTTTTTTGCCGTTGGCGTCGGCGGTGCGCCGCGAGAACGGGAGGCCCGCCACCTTCGCGCCGATCCGGCCGAGCACGAGGTACGCGTCGCCCATGTCGCCGGCGGCGACGAAGTAGGTCGCAGGCGGCGCCTCGGTCTCGGCCGAGAAGCCCGCGAAGGCCTCGCGGATCCAGCCGTCGGCCCAGGCCTCGCGCGCCTGCACGACCTCGGGAGGGGCGCCGCTCGGGCCCTTCGCGCCGGCGAACGCGTCGTCGGGGCCGACGTCCGAGCCGCGCGCCGCGAGGATCGCTCCGACGACGACCGAGCGCGGGTGGGCCTCCGAGATCTCCCAGCCGGTGTAGGCCAGCAGCGCGGCGGGCTCGCGCGGCGGCTGGCCCGGCAGCGCGGCGACGCGAGCGAGCAGCGCCTCGGCCTCCTCGCGCGAGCGCACCTCGATGCGCCAGCCGCGAACGAGCGCGGCGATGGTGCTGCCGGCGTCGGGGTCGACGCGCCGCCGGCGATCGGTGCTGGTGCACACCCACGTGACCTCGTCGTAGCCGTCGGCGTTGTAGAGCCGCCCGAACTGCGGCCCCGCGGGCTTCGCGGGAGCGGTGGGCGGTGCAGCGGCCTCGGGGGCGCTCGCGGGCCGGGGTGCCTCGGGCGTGCTCGCGGGCTGGGGTGCCTCGGGGGCGCTCGCGCCGGCGCCAGCGGCCTCCACGTAGCCCTTCTTGGTCTTCTCTGCGACGAGCTTGGCGGCGTCCTTGGCGGCCTCCTCCGGCGTCCCGTGCTGCTTCACCTTGGTCTGCCCGTCGGTGCCGATGCGCCCGTAACGGACCGTCACGGAGTGACCCTCGATCGCGATCTCCCAGAACTTGCGGGAGCCGCCTTCTTCCATCTCGAACCTGCGTGCCATGTGTCGGCGGAGGATACAACCGATGCCGCAGCGCCGGCGCGTCCGACCATTTTCCCGTCGGACGCGCGAGAGCTCGCGCGCCGGTGCTGGGCCGGAGGGTGCGTACGTAGGCGACCCGGAGGCTACTCCGGGATGTTCGGGATGAACTTGAGGTCGGCGCCGCCGGGGTACCAATAACTCGTGTACTGCCCGTAGCCGTAGACCTGGATGCCGAACTTCTGGTCGCCGGCCAGCGCGTGCGTGCCGTCGCCGGCGTTCGAGAGCTGGACGCGAGCGACGCCGTAGCCGGTGTTGCCGATCGGGGTCGGCGCGGGCAGGGGCATGCCGTCGAGGGTGATGCTCGCGCCCATCGGCGCGGTGACGTTGACGAACGAGCTCTCGTAGTTGGTCGGGGCGTGGAACAGGTAGTCGGTGCGGTACTGCTTGAGCGGCACGGCGATCGTCATCGCCGGGTCGCCGGTGTCGCCGCCCGCCTGCTGGCCTTGCATGTACTCGGCGACGACGACCTTGGCGCTGGCGGTGATCATGAAGTCCTTGTCGGTGGCCGCGATCTCGAAGTAATCGCCGGGGTTGGCGAGAGTCGTCGGCGCGCCGTCCTGGGGCGGCTCGTAGCTGATGGTGGTCGCCGCCTCGGTGGCGATGACCCGGACCATGCGCGCCTTGGTGAACGGGTCCTGATCTTTCGGCTTCACGAGCGGGGTGGTGACGAGATACTCCCTGGCGAGGCTCTCGTAGGGGAGCATCGACTCCTCGAGGTGGTCGCAGGCCTCGACGTTCCACGGGATGTAGGTGCAGTAGTGGGCGGCGATCACCTGGATCGGCTTGTCGGCGGTGACGTGGGTGCCGGTGAGGTCGGAGATGTCGGGCATGGCGGGCTCGCCGCCGCCGTCTCTCGAGAAGACCTGCAGGACGTCGCCCTCGTCGAGCATGACGACGCCGGTCCCGTCGGCGGCGATCCCGGCGCCGGCGGCGACGATCTTGCCGGTCGCCGACGGGGTCACCGTCACCTTGGTGCCGTCCTGACTGGCGACCACGGCGTAAGCGCCGGGCTGCCAGACATGGGTGTTGCGGATCGCCACCCAGTAGTCCGCGCTCCAGACATTGACCGGCACCAGCAGCGAGGCGTCGTTGGCCATCGAATACTCGTCGTCGATGACGTACTCGAGCGGGCTGTACTGATAAAGGGTGATCGGCTGGGTCGAGCGCACCCGATAGGCGCCGTCGGCGACGATCCTGCTGTCACCGCCGTCGCGCAGCTCGGTGACCCACGGGAGGGTGATCACCTTGACGCTCTGGCTCGGGACGTCGTCCTCGACGACGCTCGTCGCCCCGCGGGTGATGGTGACGTGGGCGGTCTCGTCGGTGGTGTTGGAGACGACGACGGCGAAATGATAGGTCTGCTCGACCCGGGTGGTGGTCACCGTGGGGTAGTAGTCGCAACCGATGTACGAGGTGCCGAGGTTGGCGGGGGCGCAGGCGCCGACGCAGTGGCCGAGGTCCGGGTCGCACGTCACGCCCTGGACGCCGTCGCAGTAGGTGTCGACATAACCGTCGCCGGCGTCGTTGCAGACGTGGGCGACGTCGCCGTTGCACATGCCCTCGCCCGGATTGCACAGGAGGCAGCCGAGGCCGTCGACACAGACGTCGTCGCAGGGGGTCTGCTCGGAGAAGCCGCCCATGCCGTCGCACACCTTCTTGGTGTCGCCCTCGCAGACGATCGCGCCCTCAGGGCAGACGGGCGGGACGGCGTCGGAGTCGCCTGCGTCAGGCGGAGGCGATCGCGGTGTCTTGCGAATGGAAGGGGTGACAGCGCGGCGTCGTTGCGAGGTCGCGGCGCTACGGACCGACCCACAGCGCCATGTAAATGTCGTCGAAGTACGCGTTCGGGCCGATCTTCAAGCGCCGGGTCTTGCGTCCCTCTTCGACGAAGCCGAGCGATCGGTACAGCCCGATCGCGCGAGCGTTGACCGAGCGCACCTGGAGCTCGACCTTTTCGACCCGCGGGTTCGCCCGCGCCCAGCGCAGCAGCTCGTTCATGAGGGCCCTTCCGACGCCCTGGCCCTGATGGCCTTCGTGGACTGCGAGCGTCACGCGGACGACGTGCGCCGTCACGGCGAGCGAGAGCGGCTCCAGGAGCGCTTGACCGACGATCGCGCCTCCGCGTTCCGCGACGAGGTAGATGCCGCAGTCGTGCGCTCCGAGGTCGACGATCATTTTTAAAATGTTGGCGTCGTCGATCTCCTCGGGCCTCGGGGCGAGCCTCCCCGGCACGCGCGCGATCGCGCGCTCGGCCGCCGCGAGCTCCGGAGCGTCCTCCGGCCGGGCGTTTCGAATCGTAAGTGCGTCCGAAGCCATGACGGTTGTTTACCACGCGAGGGTCACGTGGCGTAGCTGCTCGGTCGGCTCTCATCGTCATCGACTGCGCAGGAGGGTCGGGTACCCTCGCGGCGGATGCCTCGATGTCACGCGCTCTGGCTCGCAACGCTCTGCCTCGCCGGTTGCTCCGCGCCGGCCCCCGAAGCCGACCTCCCGCGAGCCGGCGAGGCAAAGGCCGTCGCGTCTGCGGTGGTGAGTGACGCGCCGGGAGAGGCGCGGGCGGCGGTGAGCGAGGCGCCGGGCGAGGCGCGGGCGGAGGTGCCGTTCGCGATCCCGACGATCGAGTTCCCCGCTCGCGGCCCGGTGCAGATGGATCCCGCAGAGCCCGGGAAGTTCTATTGCCGCTACGGCGGAGCCGGGATCGCGGGGTGCACCGACCAGTGCGACAACCTCGGCGATCTGTGGGCCTGCTCGACTCTGGCGCTCACCTACCGCACCGGCGGTCCCAGCCACGAGGTGCCGCTCGATCGGCCGCGGGCTCGGGCGCTCTACGTGCGGGCGTGCCGGGGCGGCGAGGCCCTCTCGTGCGCGTACCTCGGCCGCATGCTCGTGGCGGGCGCGGGCGGCCCGGCCGAACCCGCGTTCGCGCGCTCGCTGCTCGCGGGGGTCTGCGCGCAGGCGGAGAGGTTCCGCGACCCGTCGGAGCGCCACCGGGTGGAGCGGGCGTGCGACGAGCTGGCGCTGATCGAGCGGATGCAGTCGTGGACCGCGACCGTGACGAGCGCGTCGGGGCTCGCGGGCGTGGCGACCGGATCGCGCTGCACGGTCAGCGTGGCGCCGGGCGACGGCAATTGCGAGGCGAACGTGCAGTGCGAGGGCCATGCGGTGTACGCGGGCGGTCACTTCCCGTGCACGGGCACCGGCGCGTCGCTGGCCGGCGGCGAGGCGATGACGACCGCCCGCGACGGCGACCCGTCGATAGCGATCGACATCGCCGCGCGCACGCTGACGCTGCGAGACGACGCGCGCGGCGATCTCGGGGCGTTTGATATGGCCGCGACGATCGACGCGACCGCGACGCCGCAGCGCGCACACTGACGCTGCGAGACGATGCGCGCGGCGATCTCGGGGCGTTTGATGTAGCCGCCACGATCGACGCGACTCCATCGCCGCAGCGCACACTGACGCTGCGAGGCGACGCGCGCGGGAGTCTCGGGACGTTAGCGATCGCCGCGACGATCGACGTGCCGACCTGATCGCTAGAAAGTGCATGCCGGCGGTGATTTCGGTGACCGCGACGCCCATCGAGGTCCGCAGGATGTCGAGCGGCGAGAGGAGGGCGGGGTAGGTCTGCGGGATGTCGCTCTCGAGGTCGGCGGCCACGGCCTCGAACACGCGCTTCACCGAGGCCTGCATCGCCGGGAGCGGCAAGGCGGTAAAACGGCAGGTCGGCGGCTCGCGGCAGGCGGTGCCTGAATCGGCACCGGACCGAGCCACGAGCGAGAGCCCGGGGGCTGCGAGTTCGACCGGCTGTGCGAGGTCGACGCGCTGTTCGTCGGGCATCGGGCGTGTTCACCCGATGGATCGCGCGCTGCGCCGCTTGCCGAGGTACGGCAGCGCGAACAGGTAGAGGCCGCTGAGCATGAGCAGGATGAGGGGGAACAGCGCCAGGAAGCCGATCCACATGGCGGGCTGTTCCTGGCCCATGGCGGCGATGTTGATGAGGACGGCCACGGTGAAGGCGATGGACAGCCAGCGGTGGGTCTGTCGGATCCAGTTGTTGCGGTTCATGGGCACCTCTCTTCGGACCTCGGTGTACCGCTCGCCTCCTGGCGTTGCTTCTTCAAAACTGATTCGCTGAGAAATCGGCCGCGGACGGGCCGTGGGCGGGCCTTCGAGCGGTCGAGGCCGGTGCCGTGGCTGTCTCTTTGTCCTGTCTCTTCGGACAGGCCGCCGAGACATCGAAGCCCGGCTCATGGCACGCTCTGCGTGCGCATGTAGCCGGGCGGGTCGTTTGCGGCGGGCGTCAGCCCTCGACGATCGCGTGCTCGACGTCGGTGAAGGCGAGGAACGAGATCAGCAGGGCTGCGACGAAGGTGAAGTCGAGCCCGGACTTGGTGCCGTCGGCGTTCCAGGCGTCGACTTCGGCGACGGTCGGCTCTTCCTTCGGGTTCACGATCGAGGTGACCGAGAGGCGATTGCTGCCGCGGGCGTCGAGCTCGCGGATCGCCCGCACCAGCTCGGCGGGGTCGTCGGGCACGCGGCTGGTCGGGATCCCCAGGCGGTCGGCGAGCAGCTGGATCCGGAACGCGCGGACGTCTTGCGGGCGGCCGTCGATCACGCGCTCGTCGAACACCGCGGCCGCCAGCGACGAGTCCCAGGTCAGGCCGCGGCGCCAGAGGTGGGTCGTCCCGGTCAGCGCGAACGCGTCGTCGATCACCACCGAGGTGCTGGCGAATCGCACCGCCCGGCCGGCGCCGGCGCCCGGGGAGAACAGGGCGAAGCGGTCGGGCGCGGCGGCCCGGATGGCGTCGACGGCCTTGAGCAGGCTGTAGTCGCGGACCTCTTGCAGGCGCTCGGGCGTGCCGGGGCCGAGCTGGGTCGGGACGCACAGGATCACCCGCAGGCCGGCGCGTGCCGTCATGCGGTCGCGCAGCAGGGTCCACCATGGATCGGGCACGTCCTCGCCGTCGGTCCCCAGGTCGTCGAGCGCGGGGGTCTCGATGTAGACGAAGTCCTGGGCGCGCCCGATCGCCTCGCGCAGGGCGATGAACGTGTCGCGGGCGCCGTGTGCGGCGGTGAAGATCCGGCGATCGAGCGCGCGGGTGATCGAGTCGATCTCGTCGCCGATGGCGTTGCGCAGGGCCGTGCCCGCGCCGCCGGCGAACGCGATGTTGGCGTCGAGCCAGGCCTCGAGCTGGGCCTCGTTCTGGCTGAGGGGGAAGATGTCGTCGTCGACCGCCGCGTAGCCGACGCCCGGCGCGCCTTCCATGCCGAGCGCCGAGGTGCGGAGGACCGCGACCACCGGGCCGGCGCCTTCGCCGTCGGCGATCGTCGGCAGCGGCGTGGCGGCCTCGGCCGCGACCGCGAGCTCGCTCTGGATCGCCGCCGAGCGGACCGGCTCGGTGAGCGCCTGCACCTCGGGGAACGACAGCCCCGCGGTCCGCTCGCGCACGTACTCCGCGACCGCGACCGCCGGCGCGCCGGTGAGGCTGACGCCGGTGCCGTGGATCTCGATCGCCGCCGGCACGCCGGGGTGGCCGAGGAAGAAGTCGCGGGTGGGCTCGAGAGCCCACGGCACCGCCGGCGAGGCGCCGATGACTGCAGTGGCCGCGTCGTCGCTGGTGGTGGCCGCCGCGACCTCGAGCCGGTCGAGCAGGGTGTACGGGACCGAGGACGCGGTCGCCGAGCCGATGAGGTCGCGGTCGAGGTAGTGCAGGCGGTTGCCGACGATCGTGTCGATGCCGCCGCGCGGATCGCCGCCGGCAGTCGGGGTCCGCGGCAACGGGCGACCGGTGACGCTCGCGCGATCGGGGGTCGAGCCGTACGCGGGCGACGTCAGCGAGACGATGTCGGTCGCCTGCAGGCGGTTGCGCAGGGTGTTGTCGTCCCACGCCGCGGCCGGGATCGCGGTGCGGTCGACGATCGCCGGGGTCCCCGACAGCAGCACCACGTGGCCGCCCGGGGGCACCGCGCCGTTCGGCAGGGCGCCGGTGCCGGTGGCCCCGGTCTCGCACACCACCCAGTCGCCGGCGATGGTGGTCGCCGCGGCGCCGGCGACCGGCGCGGGGCGGGTGAAGCGACGATCGGCGTAGCGGCGCTGGGCCGCGATTGCGCCGGTGGCGTCGGGCAGCAGGACCAGAGTGTCCATGCCGAGCAGGCCGCTGGCGCCGAGAGTGCCGTTGATCAGCACCATCGTGAGGTGGGCGACGCCGCCCGCGTTGACGCGCCCGGCGCCGCCGCTGGTGCGGAAGTGCAGGGCGATGTCGAGGTTGAAGCCGAGCGGCCAGGCCCGCACCCACGCGCCCGCGCAGGCGGGGCCGAGGTTGATCTCGAGGAGGACTGTCTGGTGATCCTCGGCGAGCGCGCCGCCGCCGGTGAGGGCGCGAACCCGGTACTCGCCGACGGCCGGGGCCGCGGTGCCGCTGTCGGCGAGGGTCGACGGCAGCGGGCCTGCCCCCGGGGTCGGGGCCGCGGCGCCCGGCGTCCCGCCCCACGCGAAGTCGCCGAGGCCGAGCACCAGACGGGTCGGGTCGGTCGGATTGGGCAGCGCGAGCAGGGCGTCGGCGGTGGCCCGCGAGTTGGCCAGCAGGACGCCGTCGGTGGTGCTGGTGCGGTTGACGTGGATCCGCGTGCTCGGGCGGTTCTGGGCCGATCGCCGCTCCTCTGCGAGCGTGCCCCCGGCCCGGCTGTCGCGGCGCTCCAGGCCGACCAGGTGGCGCTCCTCGTCGACCACCGCGACGCGCACGAAGTCTCGCGTCAAGCCGGCGTGCACCGGACCGCCGGGCCACAGGGTCACCTCGGTGCCGTAGTTGCCGGTCGGCAGCGCTGCCATGCGGGCCCGCGGGGCGTTGTCGACCTGCGGGTTGTCGATCGTCGGCGGAACACCCGGCGGCGGGAGGGGGGCGAAGGTCAGGGCGATGTCGTCGTCGCCGCCCACCTGCACGAGGGCTTCGTTGGCGACGGCGCCGTCGACCTGCAGGCGATCGCCGAGGAACGGCGCCGCGAGCGGGCCCTCGTGCGCGTCGACCAGGTGCGCGGTCCGCTGGTCGGCGAACTGCACGACCACCGGCTGGCCGCCCTGCTGCGGGTAGTCGGCCGCGTCGATGTCGGGCGCGAGCAGCTGGATGTCCTCGTCGTCGGTCGCCGGGTCGTCGCCGACAGCGGTCGACAGCAGCCACGACCACCAGCACGCGACCGCGCCGGGATCGATCGCGCGGCCGCGGCGATCGAAGGCCCACAGGTCGACGTCGCCGATCAGGTCCTGCAGCAGGACGTCGCGATCGGCCACTTCGCCGCCGGGCCGGCGCAACCACGTCATCGGCAGCGCGGCGTTGACGAGGTTGCCGCCCTCGATGGCGAGGCCGATCGCGGCCATCTTCTCGGCGGCATTGTCGCCGGGGATGCCGGTCTCGCCGCCGAAGAACGGGTAGATGCCGGCAGGGGTCAGCGGGGTCCCGGCCGGCAGGACGATCGCCAGGCTGCGGACCTGCGGGCGGGTCGGCGCGCTCGCCTCGGTCGGCGGGTCGTCGACCGGATCTGACGTCGCGGCGGGGATGAGGCCGACGAGCGCGTGCAGCCGGGCCTCGACCTCGGGCAGCAGGCGGAACAGGGCGACGATCCGGCCGGCCGGGAAGGGCCACGCGCCGCTGCTGTCCTGCAGCGCGTCGAGGGCCGGCGGGGTCGCGCCGCCGGTCACGAACAGGCTCAGGGTGCCGGTCGCCGGCGCGAACCAGTCGGTGTTCGCGGCGAAGTTGACGGTCAGCCGCAGCAGGTCGGCGGGGTCCGGGACGTCGAGGTTGACTGCGGCGTCGGAGAACCACGGCCCGAGGACCGGGGCCATGATGCCGAGGTTGTCGATCGGAGGATTCAGCGTGATGGCCATCGGGACCTCAGATCTGGTTGGAGGGCGTCGCGTCGCTGCGCCGGCCGGCGGGGTCGATGATCGAGACGGTCACGTAGGTGCCCGCGGGCGCCTCTCCGGGGTCGGAGCCGACCCAGGTGTCGGCGGCGCCGCGGGTGAACGTGACCTCGCGCCGCGCGGGCCGCTGGCCCGGTTCGATGCGCCACAGCTCGAAGCGGTGCATGCCCATCGGCGAGCCGTACAGGCTGTCGGCGTTCGGGTGGCTGAGGGTGATCTGCAGCGCGCCCGGGACGTTCTGCACCGCGATGGCGGTCGCGGCCGCGGGCGGGTTCGGCGGGATCACCGAGACAGTCGCCGGCGCGCTCGCCTCGCTCCACTCGCCCGGGAGGATCACGCCGACGGTCGGCGCCCCCGGCGGGTCGTCGGCCTGCACCTCGACCGCGAACTTGTACACGCGCCACGCCTTGAGCGGCGTGGCGGCGAGGATGTCGAAGCTCGTGCCCTCGCCGTCGACCTGCGCGCCGCTCACCGGGCCGGCGTCGACGACCTGCATCGCCAGCGATTCGCGCGTCGGCGTGCTGGTCCGGCGCAGGCGCCAGGCCTTCGGCACCGCCTTGCTGCGCGGGACCTTGACCCGCAGCTTGACGCCGTCGGTGGTCGGGTCGAGGCCGGCGTTGACCGCCGAGACCTGCGGCCTCGTCGGCGGGCCGAGGTTCGGCACCGCGAACGGCACCAGGTCGGCCTCGGACATCTCCGACAGCGCGCCCGAGGGGCCCTCGCCGAGCACGCGGTAGATCGTCAGCACCTCGAGCGAGCCCGACACGCGGTGGACGAAGCGGGTCGTGGTCGCGGCGGCGACGATCGGCTGCCGGGTCAGGCCCTCGAAGTGGTCCCAGCCGAACAGCGCCTTGTGGTCCTTGAACTTCTCGGCCCGCGGGGCGCCGGGTTCGGCGGCGAGGATCTCGGCGCGCGCGGCGTGGTGGCCGTCCTGCTCGAGCGCCTTGAGCAGCAAGGTCTCGTTGCTGACGAACACGCGGTAGCGGGTGCCGATCGTCGAGCCGAAGTCGAGGTCGACGCGCGCGTGGCCCTCGACGTCGGGGCGGGCGGTCCACCGCAGCTCGGTGATCACGGGCGGCGGGGGCGGCGGGCGCGGGTCGACGATGGTGCGCTGCGCCGGCAAGGCGTCGGGCGAGACGAGGCCGAGCTCGTCGATCCAGCGGGCGGTGTAGGTGACCTTCTTCGAGCCGCAGCGCGGCAGGTCGGGGCCGTCGCGGACGACGAGCAGCATGTCGGGCGCCGGCGGCAATGATTCGATGGTCGCGGGCGCGGGGCTGGCGAGCAGGTAGCTGACGGTCGTGGTCGGGCTGCCCTCGAAGGTCTCGACCAGGTCGAGGCGCGCCAGGCGGGCGCCGCCGGGCGGCAGCTCCGAGGTGCGGGGGATCGGGATCCGCACCGTGATCGTGCAGTGCAGCAGGCCGTCCTGCACCGGCGATCCGACGGTCGGCGGCTGCGGATAGATCTCGATCACCGGGCGCATCGGCGGGGTGCGCGGCTTGGCCGGGGCCAGCAGGGTGCGCCACGGCGACCAGCGGCCGAACCAGTCGCCCTCGGCGAGGCGGTAGAACACGGCGCCCTCGGGCGCGTCGCGCTCCTCGAACCGGCCCTCGCCGGGCGCGCCTTGATCGATCGGGCGCGACACCACCAGCGGCAGCGGCAGCCCCGGCGGCAACGGCTCGCCGATCGTGATCCGGCCGTGCTTCGGGTAGGCGTGCAGGGTGCGGTCGCCGCGGACGTCGGTCGCCGCGAGCGCGGCCACTGCGTGCGGGCGGAACTCGCTGGCGAGCAGGCGCAGGGCCCGGCGCACGTCCGGCGGCGGCGGCTCGGCGAGCCAGCCGCGGTCCTCTGCGCTGTCGAAGGTCATCGCCGGCGGCAGCTCGGGCGGCGTGCCGACGAACGCGACCGCGGTCGCGTGCAGGTCGACGAACTGCCCCTTCTCGGTCGGCACGAGGCCGAACTCCTTGAGCTCGGGGAAGCTCGCCTCGACCGCCTTGGAGTCCGAGCGCACGGCCGCGGCGAATGATTGTTGCTGGGCCGAGTTCCACTGCTTCGCGCGCCAGCGCCACACTCCGCGCACGCGGTAGAACACCAGCGAGCCGACGCCCGCGGGCGGCTTGAGGTCGACGTCGCCGAAGCCGAGCCAGTGGCCGACGTCGGGGTCGACCGCGCCGGCGAGGATGAATGGTTCGACCGGCACGCGGATGTTGCCGTCCTTGCCGTCGACGTCTTGCTGATCGGTGACCTGCCAGGTCTCGACGCTGGTGTCGTTCAGCACGAGGTCGAGCCAGCGATCGATCTCGCCGCTGACCTGATCGACCCGCGTGAACGCGTCGTCGGGGATCGCCGAGGGCGCGGTGCCGGGGGTCATCGCGGTGTGGGCGACGTACATCGGCTGGCGGGTCGCGCCGCCGCGGTGCACCCGGTCCTTGGCCTCCGACTCGGCGTTGCCGGTCGGGTGGTAGCGCGCCTTCGGCTTGACCGGCAGGCTCCACACTTGCCACAGCTGCTCGGACAGCTGGGCCTTCTTCAGCGCGGCGCTGTCGAGCCAGCGGATGCCCTTGACGGTGCCCTTGCCGACCACGCGCACCTGCTGGATCGTCCAGGCCGCGAGCGCGTAGCGTTCGGTCGAGCGCGACAGGATCGGCGCGGTGCCGACGCCGGTGCTGGTCAGCGCCTCGAAGCGCAGCACGCCCGCGGGGCTCTGCTGCTCGGCGAGGAGCGGGCCGAGAGTGTCGGTGAATTTCTCGAGCTCTTCCTCGTTCTTGAAGCCGCCCTTGGCCAGCTCGCCGATGTCCTTGAACGGCGGCTCCTTGGGCGGGTCGAGCTTGTCGCCGGGCTCGGCGAGCAGCTCGGCCCAGAACACCTCGGGCGCCGGGAAGTAGCCGTACACCGGGTTGTCCGGGGTGACGTCGAACGGCACCGTCCGCGGCGCGCCGTGGCTGTCGATCCACGTCACGCCGCCGTCGTGGACGAGGTCCTTGAACTTGGCGAGGTCGAGCACCGCGCGGTACACGACCAGCGGCGCCGCGGGCAGGCCGAGGCGCGCCGACGGCAGGGCACGGACGTGGATGCCGGTCGGCAGGTGCGTATCGGCGACGCCGTCGATCGCCTCGGCATGGAACGCCCACACGGGGGCCTGGGTGCTGCTCATCGTGACTCCTCCGCGGTGGTGGGAAGCGTGGTCCTCGGCATCACTCGCCCTCCTCCAGCACGAACAACGGGCGGTCGACCAGCGGCGCGGAGCCGGTGGCGCCCGGGCTGCCGTTCTCCCTGAACTTGACCTCGAGGTCGTAGATCCGGCCGCCCTGCATCGGGATCGGCGCGCTGGGCACGAAGATGGAGCGCGTGCCGGCGGCGTTGCGCACCCGCTCGCCGAGCGACGCCAACAAGGCGCGCAGGGTGACGAGGTGCGGCGTCGGGAACGGCACCATGGTGTCGAAGGACCGGTAGAGCTGCAGGCTCATCACCTCGAGCCGCGGGGGCGGAAGCGGCTCGTTCAGAGCCCCGGTGCGCAGCCCGGCGCGCCACACCGGTTCGTCCGCCTCGACCAGCACGCCGGCGACGCGCCACGGCTGGCCCGGTGCGGTCGGTTCGAGCCACAGCACCGTGGTGCGCGGGGCGGGCGGCAGCGGCCACGGATCGAGGCCGAGGGTCGTCAATGCGGCGTCGAGCTCGGTGTCGCCGATCGCCAGCGGTCCGGCGGCGAGCGGCGCGGTGACCAGGGCGTCGGTCGGCGGCGACAGTCCGACCGGCGTGGCGAAGCCGAGGGCGCGCAGCATCTCGGTCGGGTTGCGGTAGCGCGAGGTCCGGAAGTGGCTGCGGGCGATCGGGACCTCGGGGAAGGCGTCGACGATCTTCGGCGCCGCGTTGAGCAGCAGGTCGTACTCGGTGCGCGGCTCGAGGTCGGCGGTGACGGACACCGAGGACGAGCCGACCGCCGGCGTGCCGCCGATGCAGGGGGCCGCGATGACCGCCTCGATGAGCTGCTGGTCGGCGAGGAACCAGGCGCTGGTGTCGACCTTCCACTCGACCGAGGTCGTCACGTCGAGCACGTGCAGGCCGCCGGAATGGTGGACTGCGCTCGGCTCGATCGAGCCGGCCGGCGGCCGCGTGTGAAGGACCTTGACCTGCAAGGTGCGGTCGTACTTGTCGACCAGCGACTCGAGGTGGTCGACCATGAACCAGAACCCTGCGTGGTCGTCGAGGAAGTGCGGCGGGTCCTCGTGCGACGGCGCCGCGCGGGTGAGGTAGCGGGCCACGCCGCGGGGGTCGAAGGTCCGCTCGTCGAAGCCCGGGCCGCCCTGGGCCGGGTCCTCGAGGCTCGAGTTCTGGACCGGGGGCGGTGCGGCGGCCAGGCCGAACGCCGCGGTGTGGAAGCGGAAGCGCTCGGGCATGCCCGGCGGATCGATCCACCCGCCGGAGCTCGGCGGCGACGGCTCCTGGCCGGGGCTGGACGGGCGGAAGCCCTGGTACTGCCACGCGACGCGGATCTCGTAGGTCGCGGCGTCGTCGAGGTAGGTCGTGTGCGTCGGCTTGTTGTCGGTCGCAGCGAGGACCCACTGCTGCATCAGGTCGATCAGCGAGGCGCGGTAGTCGACCTCGGCCTGCTGGGCCGCCCTCGCCTCGAGGGTCACGCCGCACAGGGCCACGAGGGCGACGTCGCCGCGGTTCCACGGGGCCACCTCGACGCGGGTCCAGCCGTCGCCCTGCGGCAGCTTGTACAGCAGCTTCGGGCACTCGCCCTCGCCCTTGAGGACCTGGGGCTCGAGCACTGTCTGCTTGTCGTGGATGTCGACTGCGATCACCTGCGGCCAGTCGGACTGCTCGAACGTGACGAGGTCGAGGATCGGCCGCTTGCGGCCCCAGCACACCTCGTACACCACCGGCTGCTTCTCGCCGGTGAGCCGCATCTTCACGATCCCCGGCGCCTCGATCCGCAGCCACTGGCGGCCGGCGCCGACGGTCTGGGCCGTGCCGAGCACCACGTTGTTGGCGCCGTAGGCGGTGAGGATCGCGGTGCTGCCATTGGGGTCGACGTCGACCGCGACCGCGTCGACCTGGCCCGGGTACTGGCCCTCGAGCACGTTCTTGAGCAGGCGCAGCGCCCATTGATTCCCGGACAGGAACGGCTGCAGCGAGCTGCCGGAGTACTTCGTGTTCGACTTGCCGGTGAAGCCGTCGATCATGCCGTCGCCCTTCGGCATCTCGTCGCAGATGCCGTTCGAGACGACCGCGGCGTCCTTGTCGGTGCAGACCTCGAGCACCAGCTCGCCGCCGAGCAGCGGCTTCGACAGCGGCAGGAAGATCGGCGCGGTGCCGACGATCTTGGAGGCGGCGCGCCACGACGGGAACCGCCAGCCCTCGGCGAGCACGGTGCCGTGCAGGTCGATCGCGCCGTGCAGCGGGGCGACTGCGCCGGGGATCCAGGTCCAGCCGGCGTCGGCGCCGAGGGCCGCGAGCATGCCGGCGTCGAGGCCGTCGGGGAACCTGGCGAACACCTTGAAGCGGCTCGGGAACACCGCGCCGGCCGGGGGCTCGGCCCGGAACTGGCCGAGCACGCCGTACGCGTACTCGCGGGCGCGGCCGTAGGCGCACGACGGGTCGGCGGGCGCGACCTCGTCGCACACGTGCTCGACCGTGTTGGCCGGGTTGCCGGGGACCTCCTGCGAGCCCTCGCCGAGCCAGCGCGACCAGGCGCGCGGGTCCCAGCTGAACAGGCCGAGCTCGCGGCCCTCCTCGGTGCTCGGCCCGGTCGTGTCGCCGCCCTCGATGATCGCGGCGCGCCACGACGGCAGCCACCACGCCGAGTCGAACGGCCCGGGCACGTGGGTCCAGTGCGCCGCGTTGTTCGGGTCGGCGCCGGTCAGCTTCCACAGGGTGACGTTCTTGAGGCGGAAGGCGTACTTCAGCTCGGTCGAGCCGCTCCACGGCGACAGCGCGGCCGGGGCGGCGAGGCGGCGTTCGAAGTCGGCGGCGCCGCCGAGGCCGTCCTCGGCGAAGTGGGCGAAGCGCAGCACGGCGATGGTGTCCGGCCACACCGTCGGCACCGCGCCGGCGCCGCCCCGCGCCGCGGTGCCCTTGACCACCGCGAGGTGGTCGCACAGGTCCATGCCGGCGATCGGCGACTCGGGCACCGGGATGTTCGACGGCGGGTCGTCGCCGATCCGGATGTCGACGCAGCCGGAGATCTCGAAGAAGAACAGGTCGACGTGGCCGCAGAAGTGGCCCTCGAAGTAGCTGTAGCCGGGCGACACGTGGAAGTGCACGAGGCCGTCGACGCCGACCGAGATCAGCACCAGGTCGAGCTCGCCCTTGATGCCGGCCGCGCCGGCGAACAGCAGCGGCTTGGTGCCGAGGCCGACCAGCAGGAAGGCGCTGATCTCGAGCTTGAACGGGCCCGCGGACCACTTGAGGTCGAAGCCGGCGCCCATGCCGATCGAGAAGCCGTCGAAGTCGAGCGGGTCGGCGAGGTCGAGCGGGACCAGAGTGCCGCCGAGGCCGTGCAGCTGGCGCTCCTCGATCATGACGAACGCCCACGCGCGCACGTCGAGGATCTCCGGCAGCAGGACGATCGTCACCGGGTTGCCCGGGCGGGTCGCGTGGTTGTCGGAGCCGATCCGGATGTACCAGGCGTCGCCGCCGGCGAGCGGGAAGTAGGCGGAGATCGGGATCTCGAGCTTGAGGACCTTCGGGATCTCGTACGAGCCGCGCACGCCGATCATGATCGAGTCGGGCTCGATCAGGACCATGCCGAGGATCCGCAGGCCGCCGCTCGAGGTCGTGCCCGACTCGGTGGCCGCGCTCTTGCGCTGGGTGACGAGCTTGGCGTCGATGCCGAAGATCACCGAGACGTCGGGGAAGCCGATCGTCAGCGAGCCCTCGGCGTTGAAGGTGAAGCCGCTGTCGGGCAGGGTGCCGACCACCGCGCCGACGCCGAAGGCGTACTGGCCGGACTTGCGCTTGTACTTCAGCTCGGGCGAGCGGGTGTACCAGTCGAGCTGCCGCTGCACCGGCTCGGCGGCGGTCAGGCCGTCGAGGTTGCGGGTGCCGTTGGCGACGAACCGGCCGACGAAGCCGAAGATGCCGAAGCCGGTGGCGCCGAGCGGGATGCCGACCGGCAGCTGCACGCCGACCTCGACCGCGACGAAGTCCTGGTCGACGGCCAGCGACCCGTAGGCGCTGAGCTTGGCCGGGATGACCTCGAGCGACAGGAGGGCGCGGAACGAGCCGCCGTCGCCGATGGTGACCGAGCCCTTGCCCTTGATCGCGCCGGGGACGTCGACCGAGGCGGTGAGGCCGCGGAACTCGACCGAGAACGGGGCGCTGTCGTCGGGCAGCTTGATGCGGATGGTCGCGCCCTCGAGCCGCACGACGCCGAGGTCGAGCGCGAACTCGAGGTCGAACTCCATCCATTGCGAGCCGTGACCCATGCGCGACGCGGCGATCCGGATCAGGTTGCCGAGCGGTCCGCCGAGCGCCCACGTGCCGGGATTGACGACCTCGACGCTCATGCTGTCGTAGGTCAGGGCGAGCCCGTCGAGGCCGCCGCCGGGCGCGCCGTCGAAGCGCAGGCCGACGCCCTTGTAGCGCATGCGCAGGTGGCCCTCGACGGAGCCGATGCCGTTGATGCTGACGTTGACGCGCAGCTCGATCGTGTAGTCGAGGGTCGCGGCGACGTGCGGCGCGCCGTTCCACTTGTACGAGATCGAGAGCTTGTCGATGTCGACGCTGCTCGGCGGGCTGCCGGTGTTGAGCAGCTCGCCGATCGTCGCGCCGGCGGCGATCATCGCCGCGGCGGCGACGAACTGGCCGACCTGATCGGGGATGACCTCGGCCGGGTCGACGATCGCGGTGAGCACCGGTCCGAACGCCAGGGCCCCGGCGAGCGCGTCGCTCTGCCAGGTCAAGGTGCCGTCCGGCAGGCTGAGGGCGCCGCTGGCCTCGGTCTGGCCGCTGCGCGCGTCGTAGACCCAGCGCAGCAAGATCTCCCAGTAATCGGGCCCGGTCGGCGGCGGCAGCGGCGGCCCGCCCGACGGCAGCTCGACGGCCGCGGCCTTCCAGGCGACCAGCGCCTCGGCCTCGGTCGGGATGGCGTCGGCGAGGCTCACCACCGTCGGGCTGTCCCACTTCACGCGCAGGCGCACGCGGTAGTCGGTCGGCGGCGGCTTGGTGGTGGTCGTCTCGCGGCCGGGGTCCGGCGCGCCGTCGGGGCCGGGCACGAGCAGCCGCGTGGACACGCCCGGGCCCGGTATCACCGGCCCGGGGGGCGGCGGCGCGGTGGTGTCGACCGCGTAGATCTCGGCGCAGCGGTACGGCGGCCGGTTGGGGTCGTTGATCGCTGCGTTGCGGCCCGTCTCGCTGTCCGGGCTCCACTTGCGGTTCCACACCGGCGCCTCGCCGGCCGCGAAGACCAGCGACTGCGGCCACGGCAGCGCCAGGCGGCGAGCGCCGACGAGCCGCGCCGGCGGGCTGCCCTCGGGCGGCGAGGTGAAGCCGACCGACTCGGCGAGCGGCCGGTGAACTCGAGCGCGAGCGGCCGCGCGTCGGGCTCGTGCAGGCCCTCGCCGACGGTCGAGCTGCCGGCGTAGGGGTAGAGCACGCGGATCGGGACGTTCTGATCCCACTCGTACTGGACCTGCACGACCCGCGGGGTCTCGTTCGCGACCTGCGGCTGCGGCGGCGGATCGTTGGCGCCGGTCGGCACCGGGACCTCGACCTCGGCGTCCGCGCCCTGCGGGACGGTGACGTCGGTGCCGGCGATGGTGGCGGGGTTCGGCGCCGCGGGTCGTTCGGCGTCCGCGTGGAACGGGGTGGCGAGGAAGGTCTCGACGACCGCGGTCGGCGTGGCGGGGCCGCTGCCGACCACGGTGACCCGCGCCGGCGAGGTGTTGACGTCGGTGCTCTGGTGCCCGATCGCGAGCGGTCCGTTCGGCACGACGTCGATCCGCACCCGCCGGACGCCGTCATTGTTCGAGGCGACGAGGTCGGTCGAGTTCTGGCCTTCGGCCAGGGGCGGCAAGTCGATCGACGCGACCCCGCTGCGGTGTGAACGGCGCGCCGCCGGTGCCGAGGCGCCAGTCCGCGGTGCCGCTGCGCAGCTGCAGGGAGACCGTCGCCAGCAGCGCCCGCGGGCCGCGGAGGTGCAGCACGTTGCGGAAGGTTTCGACGCCGATCGTCGCGTCGATCACCGGGCCGATGCCGGTCGGGCCGCCCGCCTGCAGCGGGAAGGTGACATAGACTTCGACGAGCTCGGTCTGATCGGCAGGCACGGCGCTCGGCGGGGTCGCGGTGTTGACCGCAGTGCTGGGATCGCCGACCCGTAATCGGTATTGCAACTGCTCCTCGGTCGGCGCATCGAACCACGGCGTGATCGGCTCGTTGCCCTCGTCGCCGTTCGGGAGCTTCCACCACACGCCGACCACCGCGAGGTCGGTGTGCCCGGGGATCAGCTCGCCGGCGCCGACGTCGAACTCGGCGCGGATGCGCCGCCTGGCCCCGCCGGGACCGAGCGTCATTGCGTATTCCCGCCGGGTCCCCGGCGGCGGGATCGTGGTCTCGGCGACTTCGACCTCGGTGCCGCCCGCCTGCTCCTCGCGGATCGTCAGCCGGCTGTTGTAGACGTCGTCGAAGTCCTGCCCGAACTCGATGCGGATCTCGCCCTGCAGGCCGCCCGGGTCGCCGATGATGAAGTCGCGGGCGCTGACCGAGAGGCTGTGGACGAGCGGGGTGCTGGGCGGGAAATAGAAGGTCGTCTCGCGGAACGCGAGGCCCTGCCACGTCTCGTCGTGGCCGCGAGCCTCGATCTCCGCCGGCGTGAAGGTGCTGCTGAGGTCGATGACGAACTGATCGAGCGTCATCCCGAAGTCGGAGTCGGCGATCAGGAAGCTCGTCGGCCGCGCGGTCAGACGAATGATGGCACCGGTCGGGGCGGTCGGATCGAGCGGGTCCGGTGAATCGACGACCTGGACCTGGGTGCCGCCGGGCCCGCCGCCGCTGATCCGCACGACCCCGCGCGCGACCAAATACACGCGATCCGCGGGCGCCGGGGGCGGAGGCTTGATCTCCTGGAGCGTGAGCGGCGTGACGCCGGTCCCGCCGACCGGCTGCGCCGGCTTCACGCCGGGGATCTGGACCTCGACGTCCCACACCTGGATGTCGATTGTCCACAGCGTCGGCTCGCCCTCCTGCTCGCCCGCCGGCGGGGCCCCAGGGCGCCGGATCGCCAGCCGGAACGGCAATCCGTGGGTGAGCCCCGGGAGCCGCAGCTTCCACTTGTCGGTGTCGAGGTCGAACACGTCCGCGAGCGCCTGCAGGGTGCCCTCGTGGAGGAAGTAGTCGTCGCTGGTGGTGGACCGGTGGTCCAAGATCGTGAGGACGCCGATCTGCTCGACGATACCATCGGGGATCTGCAACGCGACCCCCGTGGTTTGCGGCAACAGATCGAGGATGCTGATCCCACGACGGACGGCCATGCTGCGAGATTAGAGGCCATCGATTCGCCTCGTAATAGGGAATCCACGTACGTCGATATCGTCCGATTCGCTCGCGGACCGGCAAAACGCCGGCTCGATGGCCGAGAACGATCATCGATTCCAACATTAACGGACCGGCCCGAGGGCTTCGATCCGACCCGCGTTTAATTGTGAACACCGCGGATCCGCGCCCCGGAGATCTCTCGCCGTTCGCCGCCGCGCCGATCCGCGCAGTGTCGCTATTTTGTGGCACAAAGGACATGTTATTCGGTGCATGCACGAATGGACATAGGCTCGGTCCGGCGTCGCGTGAATCGGCGGAGCATCGGGCTGCTGCTCCTTCCGCGGGCGACAGGGAAGAGCGGAGCGGCGGCGATGACGTCGTCGACGAGGGCCTCCCGGTCTCGTCAGGGATCGCGCCGATGTCCGCCTGCCGCCGCGGAGCCGCCGGTCGCGCTCCGGTCGCTTCGCGGGCCGCGGCGCCGCGCGGTCGTGAACGCGCGCGGCCGGGCAGGGCCACACTGACGGCCATCCACGTCGCGCGCGCCGCGTCGGGCCCGCTCGCGCGCTCACCGAAGCGGACGTCGTGGACGCCCCGGCTCACGTCGCGCACCACGCCGGTTCTCCTGCGCCGGACCAGGCGCGCGCGTCTCTGCTAGAGTGCCTCCGCCGCCCGCGCGAGCGCGGGGAACGAGGATCGCGGAGCATGCCCGACGCCGCACGTATTGGTGATATGCACAGCTGTCCCAAGGTGGAGCCCGGGCCCGTGCCGCACGTCGGCGGGCCGATCCTCAGCGGCAGCGCCAACGTCATCATCGGCTTCTCGCCCGCGGCGCGGGTCGGAGACAGCATCGTCTGCTTCCCGGTCGGCCCGGCCGACAGCGTCCAGGACGGCTCGCCGACGGTGCTCATCAACTTCCGCGACGCCGCGCGCAAGACCGACCCGTCCTCGCACGGCGGCCAGATCACGGCCGGCTGCCCCTCCGTCATCGTCGGCGGCTCGCCGCAGAGCATGGCGATGTTCACGGCCGCCCAGCGCGCCACGCCCTTTTGCGAGGAGTGCGAGCGGCGGCGGCGGGAGATGGAGGACCGCGACGACTCGGCCGAAGTCGAGACCGACACGGTCACCCTCGTCGACGAGGAGCCGCCGGTGGGCGCGCTCATCGGCGCCGCGCTGACGTTGACGGACGGCCTGACGCCGCAGGAGCTGGCCAGTCAGCTCGACGAGGGCGACGGCCTCGACGACCTCCGCCACTCCGCCCGCTACGCCGTCGCCTATCAGTTCTACGCCGCGCACACCGGCGACAAGGTCAAGCCGAGCCGGATCTGGTCGCACATCGGCGGGATCGACATCTCGCAGCCGGTCGAGGTCGTCGACATCGCCGGCAGCACCCTCTACCAGCGCGGCCTGCCCGGCGCCGGGACCGGCCAGTACTTCTCGCTCGCGCCCGACGTCCCGCCCGAGGAGCTCGGCGTGTCGGAGCTGGTGTACGCGCTGCAGGACGGCAAGCCGACGCCGCCGCCTGTCCCGCGGGACAGGCGCGTGATCGCGTTCGACGACGACGCGCCCGCGCTCGGCCTCAAGAGCACCGCGGCGGCGATCACCGACACCTGGTCGATGCCGGCGCTTGTCGACGACCCCGGCCAGTTCGTCGCCTGCGAGGGCGGCGGGACCCAGCTCATGGTCCCCAAGGTCTTCCACGCCGGCGCCAGCCTCGTGCTGCCGTAGGAGGCTCGCCATGGCCGACACCATGCGGATCTTGTCGCGCGACGCCTTCGCCGAGGTGCTCCGCGAGGCCCGGCAGCGCACTAGCGAGCTCGACCCGTCGCGCTGGCCGCTGCTGCGCCACGTCGACGCGCAGCTCGAGTACATGGCGCGCACGACGGCCGACGGCCGCGTGCCGTACCCGGAGGAGCGCGCGCGCACGACCCTTGGCCCGCTCGCCGCCCGCGAGCTCGAGCAGGTCGACCCCGAGTACGCCGACCAGCTCGAGGAGCTCGACTACACCTTCCATCGTTACTCGCTGCTGCCGAAGGGCCCGCCGCTCGTGCGCCGCGGCATCTTGCAGGTGTGGACCGGCCGCGACGCGTTCCGCAAGCTGATCCTCGAGCACGGGGTGCCGCGCACCGTCGGCACCGCGGACGCCGACTTCGTGGTCCACGCCGACGCTTCCGGCTCGCCGCAATTCCAGATCGTGTGGGACGGGGTCTCGGCCCACGTGCGCGCCCACGATCCGCAGCAGATCACGATCGACGGCACGCCCGGGTGGTACGGCGAGCTGGCGAATCGCGGCTGGATCAAGGCCGGCGCGACCACCTTCCGCTTCCTCGTCGAGGACCGCACCCCGCCGCGCTCCCCGGTCACGCCCACGCCCGCGAGCTCGGCCGCCTTCGAAGCGCTGCGGCCCCGGCGCGACGCCGGCGACCTGTACGCGGTGATCGACGCCGCTCGCTCCGATCGCGCGATCGTCCTGCTCGAGGAGAGCGTCGACGCCCACGCGTCGCTGTACGACGGCGAGCCGGGCCGCGCCCTCGACGACGTCGCGCCGTACCTCGTCCAGTTCCGCCGCGACTCCGGGCTGCTGGAGCGCCTGGTCCACGAGGGCTGGGGCGACGCGTGGGGCATCTTCCTGCAGAGCGGCGCCGGCTTCGAGGCAGTGCGCCGGCACCTGCGCCGATTCCTCGTCGTCAAGGGCGAGGGCGAGCCGCGCCGGCTGTTCTTCCGCTTCTACGACCCGAGAGTCATGCGCACCACCGTCGAGGTCTTCACGCCCGAGCAGCGCGCCGAGCTGCTGCAGGACCTCGAGGTCCTCCTCTACGAGGGCGAGGACGGCCAGCTCCGCGAGCTGCGCTGACGCGCCGCGCTCACTTCGGCAGGTTCGTGCACTCGGGGACCTTGAACACCACCTTCGTGTTCTCGAAGTTGGTGCGGCGATTCTCGTACGTGTGCGTGTAGTAGTTGATGACCTGGGTGAGCGTGTCGACCACCGCCCCGGTGGCGCCCTTGTCGGCGCGATCGTTGAGCTTCTTGTGTCGCCAGTACCCCATCGCCGACAGCATCCCGCCCTTGGGCTCGAGCGTCTGCTCGACGTTCGCCACGATGTCGAGCCCGTTCCCGGGGTAGCGGGCGTTCATCTCGTTCTGGACGTCCCGATAGACGCCCTTGCCGGTGATCTGGATGTACCCGCGGCCGCGGTACTTGTAGCCGTCGCCGCTCTCGATGTTGCCGTTGCCGTTGCGGTCGGCGTAGGCTCGGTTGCCGATCGCCTCCGGATCGGCGCCGTGCTCGGCGGTCTTGCCGTACAGCGTCGCCTCCTCCGGGTTCTTGCGGAAGTACGAGAAGCTCTTCTTCAGCTGCGCCTCGCTGTAGTGCAGGTCCTCCGACAGGGCGTTGATCGAGGTCCCGACCTCCTGCAGGATCTGGGCGAAGAAGTGGGCCTTGCGCAGGCAGCGGTTGAGCTCGAACTTCTCGAACGCGCTGTTGAAGGCGTTCGTCACCCCGGTGATCTTGGTGGCGGAGGCGGTGGTGAAGATCGCCTTCATCTGCTCCTCCGTCACCTTCGCGCAGCAGCGCGGGCAGTCGCCCACGCACGCGCCGACCGCCGAATCGACGGAGCTCGCCCCGGACTTGGCGTTGAGATCGGTCAGTCCCTGGCGGTGCGCCATGCTCAGCTCCTCCTCGGCAGGTCACCCAGCACGTGTTTGAGCCAGGTGATCGCCTTCTTCTCGAGCCGGACCGGCCACCTCGCCGGCTCCGGGACCATGCCGTCGCGGATGGTGTTGGCGATCCACGGATAGAGCGGGTCGTCGGCGCAGCCGTGGCCGAAGGCGAACATCAGCACGCTCATCAGCGCCTCGCCGCGGGCGCTCGGCGACTTGAGGTTGCGGGCCGTCTCGACGCCCTCCTCGATCAGGTTCGTCAACGCCGGCTCGCCGACGTAGGCGGCCTTCTCCGGGTACACCGCCGCGAACTGGCGCGCCATCTCGGCGACGATCTGCGCCGGCGGGTACTCCAGCGGCTGCTCCGCGAATTGCAGGATCCGCCGCAGCGCCGCGAACGTGTAGTCGTCGTCCGGCCCGGCCACTTGCCGGCGGTAGTCCGTCACCCGCGCGTGGATTTGTTCGGCCCGCTGCATCTGCGGCGCGTCGGGATCGGCGGTCAGCAGCTCGTGGAACCACGGGTACTGCGGATCGCTGTCGAAGCGGCTGCCGAACAGCAGCATCAGCTCGAGGTACATGCGCACCGGGCCGCGCAGACTGAAGCCGTGGCGCTCGGCCGCGGCCATGCCCGTGCGCACGACCACGAGCATCTGCTCCTCGCCGAGCGTCTTGAACAGCGGCGGCGAGAAGGCGGCCAGGTGTTCGACCATCTCGGCCTCGAAGGCGCGGCGCGGCGGCTCGCGGAAGCGGGCCAGTTGGTCCTTGCCGATCGTCAGCATCGCGTCTACTTCGACCCGCGCTCGGACTCGATCGCGTGCTGGGGCTCGGCGTCCTTGGCGTCGGCCGCGGTCCGCGGATCGGCCGCGGCCGCGCGGACCGGCGAGCCGGCGCTGTTGATATAGACCATGCTGCCCTTGATGTAGATCCCGCCGGCGTCGATGGTGATGAACCCGCCCGGGCCCTGGATGGTCAGGGCGTCGCCGGCGTCGAGGACGATCTTGCTGGCCTTGAAGTGGATCTCGTCGCCGGCCTCGACTGCGAGGCGGCCGGCGATCCGGGCCTGCTCGTTGCCGCCGACGATCCGCGACACCGAATCGTCGACCTTCTCGAGCAGGCTCTTGCGCACGTGCGCGTGGCTGTCGCCGTCGATCAGCTCGAGCTTGTCGCTGCGGACGTGCATGTCGACGCGGCCGGGGGCGTCGATGCCGCCCACGAGCAGCTGGACGTCGCCGCCGAGGTGCGCCGTGGTGTGGCGGTGAACCTTGAGGTGGTGGTCGTGGTAGAGCTGGACGAAGCTGTCGCCGGCCTTGCCCTGCTCGTCGTTGCCGACGGTCACGTGCGAGTGGCGGAACACCGTCGAGAACGCGTCGTTGTTGACGCGCACGTCGATGTTGCGCTCCGCGTGCAGGAAGATCTGCTCGCCGTTCTTCTTGTCCTCGAAGCGCAGCTCGTTGTAGCCGCCGCCGCCGATCGAGCTGTCCGACTTGATCGTGCTGCGCGTCTTGTGCTCCGGCAGCGTGTACGGCGTCTCGTTCATGCCGTGGTAGATGCGCCCAGTGATGATCGGCCGGTCGGGGTCGCCCTCGATGAAGTCGACCAGCACCTCGTGGCCGATGCGCGGCAGGAACATCGCGCCCCAGCCGTGCCCGGCCCACGCCTGGCTGACGCGGACCCAGCAGGTGCTGCGCTCGTCGTGCTCGCCCTCGCGGTCCCAGTGGAACTGCACGCGGACGCGGCCGTGCTCGTCGGTGTGGATCTCCTCGCCCGCGGGGCCGACGACGGTCGCGGTCTGCACCCCGCGCACCGCCGGCCTCGGCGTGGTGCGGGCCGGCCGGAACGGCACCTTCAGCTCGGTCGCGGTGAAGCTGTTATGATAGGACATCTCCCCCGAGGCGTCCTCTTGCAGCGCCTGCGGCTGCTCGCCCTTGTGCTCGACGCGGACCAGGCGATATTCGCCGTTGAGCTCCTCGTGCGGATGACCGACCAGGGTCATCACCGCCCCGGCGAACAGGCGCGGGCAGTCGCTCGTGCCGACGGCCTGCCTGCGGGTGGCCTGGTGCGCCTCGAGGCGGATCCGCGCCATCGTCTGGCCCTGGTGCGGCCCGGCGCGGCCCGGGTCCTGATATTCGCCGGGGAAGTCGTATTGCTCGAGCTCGGGGCTGTACTTCGCGGCCTCCTTGACCTCCATCGATTGGTCGGGCCGGTGGAGGTTGAGGTCGCGCAGGGTGACCTTGCCGGTCCGCACGCGGCTGCCGATCTGCAGCTCCTTCACGTGCTCGCGGTCCTGGACGAGGTTGTTGGGCCGGTTGAACCACACCGTGGAGGTGCCGGGGATCGGGTCGTGCGCGCCGACGTGATCCGCCATCACCCACACGTGCCGGCTCTGCTCGTGCTCGTAGAAGTAGAAGATGCCGTCCTCTTCGAGCAGCCGGCTGACGAACGCGAGGTCGCTCTCGCGGTATTGCACGCAGTAGTTCCGCGGCGCGTACGTCCCGGTCAGCGAGAAGCGGAACCAGTCGCGCGGCAGGCCGGCCTTCGTCAGCACCTCGGTGACGATCTGCTGCGTCGTCTTGTCCTGGAAGATCCGGCAGTCGTGGCGGTGGTGCAGGCGGTGCGCCCAGGGCTCGACGATCAGCTCGTAGCGCTGCAGATAGCGGGTCGCGCCGATGTACTCCGCCTCGCATACGATGCCGTGGACCACGCGGTCGACGTCGAGGCCCTGGATCGTCAGCAGCGCCGGCTGGCCGACGAACGTCTCGGGATCGATCTCCGCCGCGCTGGCGACCTCGACGGCGAAGCGGAACTGCTCGGAGATGCCTTCCTGCCCGGTGAATCGCACAACGTGCAGCGGCAGGTCGGCCACGTCCAGGGTGAACACGGACAGGTCTCCGAGCGACCCGGAGCCGGAGGAGACGAGATCGGGCTGGTTCATGAGAATTGCCGAGTCGACCGTTTCCGACCATGCTTTGCACGCGGGTGGTGCTGCGTCAACGCGTCTTTGCGCGCATCGCAGATCGTGACGCGCGAGCGACGGAGCGGGTCGCGAACTCGAGTCGCAGCGACTGCGGCACGCACCGATGCGTGGGTACGGAGGGGCAATCGCGGGCGCTCGCGGGCCGCGCCGCGACGTGGACTTCGCACGAGGTCGCGGCGGCGACGGATGCGGCGTTGGCCGCCCGTCACGAGGAGCCGGGCGGCCGCAGCGCGAACAGCTCGACGCGGCCGCAGTCCGGGCAGCGATAGGCGTCGATCGCCAGCACTTCGTCGGCAGCGAAGCGGATCCCGCCGGGCGAGGCGAGGCGTTCGCTCCACGACTTCTTCACCGTGGTCGGCGCTCCCGGATGCCAGACGGAGACCATGACCTGACCGGAGAGCTCGGGCACGAAGCCGAGTTCCATCGCCACGTTGCAGCGGATGCAGGACGGCGGGCTGTTCATGCCGTGATTGGACCAGCGCCGCGTCCGCGTGTCGAGCGCGATCGCCGGCGCGGATCGGCGCGAGGCTGCGAGGTGGTGTCCGCTCCTCGCGGCGCAGACCGGGGCGCCACCGACGAGGCCCCGGCGCGCGCACGAGGGCCCGTCACTGCGGGTTGATCTGCTTCTGGTCGAGGCCGCCCGGGTAGGCGTACGAGTCGTACTGGTCGTAGCCGATCACGACCACGCCGAAGTCCTCGTCGCTCTCGAGCACGTGGACGCCGTCTTCGCTGGGCACGCGCGCGACCTCCCACTCGGACGGCATGTCGGCGGGGCCGACCTTGGTAAACAGGTTCTGCGCCACCGGCTGGCCGTCGAGCATGATGGTGGCACCTGCCTTTTTGGTCAGGACGATGCGGTCGTAGAGCCACGCGCTCGGGACCAGGATCACGTAGTTCTTGCGGAACTGGGCCACCGGCACGCCCTGCGCCATCGCCGGGTCGCCGGCCTGCTGCGCCGGGACGTTGGTGTTGAACGACGACGACATGTACTGCATCAAATAGATCGGCTTGTCGGCGGTCACCACGAAGTCGCCCGGGTTGGCGACCGTGCCGCCGACGGTCATCGTCATCAGCTGGCCCTTGGTCATCGTGAAGTCGTTGTTGGCGATGCCGGTGACCTCGGCGTGGCGGTCGATGTGGACCTTGGTGTTGTCCTCGGCGGCGAACAGGTGCCAGTACGACGGCTCGGGCGTGCCGTTGTTGCGGACCGGGAAGCGGCTGGCGACGTAGCTGGTGCCCCAGGTCTGCAGGCCGTACACCTGCTCCTCGAGGTGGTCGCAGCAGCACGAGCCGTCGTTGGGCACGTTGGCGCACCAGTGGGTCGAGAACACCGCGATCGGCTTGTCCGAGGTGATGAACGTGCCCGACAGCATGGCGACCGACGACTCGATCTGGATCACGTCGGCCTCGTTCATCACCGGCAAGGTGTAGTTCTGGTTGGCGACCATCGCCTGGATCGGGCCGCCGGCGACGGTGTTGACGGTCGGCGTGATCTGGACGGTGGTGGCGTCCTGGGCGGCGACGATGTTGAGCTGGGCGTTGCCGAAGCTGCTCTCGCCCCAGCCGATGACGTAGTAGTATTCGTCGTACACCGTCACGGGCAGCAGCAGCGAGGCGTCGCTGGTGAACGAGGTCTCGCCGTTGATCGGCTGGAACTGGTAGGCGATGATCGGCACGTCGCTGATGATCTTGTAGGCGCCGCGCGCGTTGAGGTTGGTGTAGTTGACGTGGCGATCGGGGAGGTTGAACTGGTAGAGGTTGTTCGGCCCGACCTGGGTCTGCTGGATCGTCATCCACGCGTTGCCGTTGTGGACCTGCACCTGAACGTCGGCGGTGAAGTCGGGGTCGACGTTCGAGACGACCACCGCGTAGGGCTGAGAGTCGAACGACTCGACCGGGTCGTTGTTGGCGTCGACCGCGTAGTACTCGCAGCCGACCGACGACAGGGCGTCCTGCGCCTTGGCACACAGCGACTTGCAGGCCCCGAACTCGCACACCTCCTTGGCGCCGCACGGCGTCGGTCCGTCCCACGCCTGGCCGTCGTCGGAGCAGGTCTGGTAGTTGGTGTTGTCGAGGCACTGCACGGCGCCCGGGTTACACAGCATGTTCGGCCCGGTGGTGGTGGTGGTCGTGGTGCTGCTGGTGCTCAGGGTCTCCGCGGCGGTGGTGCTGTCGGTCGTCGTCGTCGTCGAGGTCACCGGCGAGGTGTCGGTGGTCGCGGTGCTGGTCGTCGACGTCGGGGTGGTTTCGGTCCCGGTGTCGCTGTTGCTGTTGCTGCCCGAGCCGGTGTCGGTGGTCGTCGGCGCCGTGGTCGCCGTCGATGTGGTGGAGCTCGTCTGGGTGACGCCGCCGGTGAGCGTCACCGTGCCGGCGGTCGAACCATCGCTGGCAGTGACAGCGGTGCCGCTGTCGCCACACGCGAACGTGAACGCGAGAAGGCCAAGGAGACAGGAATTGTGACCACGATGCATGCTTTCGCCCCGATTCGCTCGACTGTACAGGAGAACGGCGAAGGCCGCGTGCCGAGGGCCCGCGGCCGCTCCGAGGGGATCCACTCGATTCGCCGATTCGGCTCAGGGGCCGGCGTCGGGACGCGTCCTAGAATGAGGGCGGTGGTTTTATGCGCTGCGGCGGGCCTGGACGAGGACGAGCTTCTCTGGCTCCTTCAGCTCGGGCGAGCCCGGAGGAGCGACGTGGGGCTCTGTTTGCGGACCCGGCCGCGAGGCCGTCGGCCAGAGCGCCGCCGCCCGGAGCCAGGGAAGACCTATTCATGGCAGGAGCTCGAGCTCCGCGGTTCAGCAGGCGACCGCTGCCAGCACGCCGAACAGGATGACGAGCGCGAGGCCGAGGTTGACGACGAGCAGCTTCTTTCGCAGCGACCACCCGCGGATGCTGGCCATCAGCGACATGGCCCGGGGGACAGGTGCTTGGTGATGGAACAGGACGGTCTCCCCGGTGGTGGGCAGCATCATCGTCGACTCGGGGGCCGGGCGCGCCGGTTCGACGATTTCGGACGGATCTGGCGGCCGGCGCCAGATCCGGGTGGCGTCGGGGTCGCTCGCCGGGGCCGGCAGCGGCAGATCGTCGGCGCGGAGCACCTGGGTCGCGTCGGCGAAGGCGGGCACGGGGATCCGGTCGGTCGGCGGATCGACGTGGCGGCCGCGGGCGTCGGCGAAGGCCGGCACCGGCAATTGCTCGGTCGGCGGATCGCCGGGGCCGCGCCGCGCGAAGGCGGGTACTGGCAATTCCTCGGTATGCTGATCGGTAGGGGCGCGGGCGATGACCGTCGAATCGCCGAGGTCCGATGAATGGAGAGAGCCGGCGTCGTCGCGCCGGCTCGCGCCGGGCAGACCTCGCACCGAGCGGCGCGGGGTGATCTCGGTCCTGTCGGCTGCGGGCACCGGCGGGACCGGCGGGTGCGCGCCGGTGCGGGCGCGCTCGGCTGCCACGATCGTGCTCTGCGCGAGTATCTCGGTGCGGTCGCCAGGCGCGGGAGACCCGGGCGGCGCGAGGGTCGGATAGGAGCGAGAGGGAGGGGCGCCGGGCGGTCGCGGGCGCGAGAGCGAGGACGCGGAGGCCTGGGCTTGCGCGGACGAGAGAGTGGGGTGCGAGCGGGAGGGCGAGGCCGAACCGGGGGTGCGCGCGCGGCTGAGGGAGGACGACGAGGCGGAAGCCTGAGCTTGCGCGGACGCGAGGGTGGGGTGCGAGCGGGAGGGCGAGGCCGAGCCGGGGAGGCGCTCGTGATTCGACGAGGACGACGCCGATGCGGGCGCCGGCGGAACGGTCGGATGAGAGCGCGAGGGAGAGGCCCCCGGGGCTCGCGGGCGCGAGGTCAGCGAGGAGGACGAGGGAGAGGCATCGACGGGAGGGACCGTCGGATGTGCGCGCGACGGCGAGGTCGAACCTCGCAGGCTCGAACCGGGCGACGAATCGCCGGCGAGGGTCGGGTAGGAGCGCGAGGGAGAGGACGAGCCTGCCAGGCGCGAGCCGGACGAGGCGGGCGATGCGAGCGACGAGGACGACGCGGCGGAGGACGAATCACCGGCGAGGGTCGGGTAGGAGCGCGAGGGAGAGGAGGAGCCTGCGAGGCGCGAGCCGGACGAGGCGGGCGATGCGAGCGACGAGGACGACGACGCGGAGGACGGATCGCCGGCGAGGGTGGGATAGGAGCGCGAGGGAGAGGAGGAGCCTGCCAGGCGCGAGCCGGACGAGGCGGGTGACGCGAGCGACGAGGACGACGCGGCGGAGAACGAGTCCGCGCCGGATGTCCCTGCGGACAGGTTCATGAGGCTCGCCGGGGGCGACGCCTGAGATGGCCTTTCGGACATGTCGGCGGCGCGCGCGAGGGGCGGCGTCGGCGGTCTGGATGTCCCCGAGGACAGGTTGATCCCGCCCGGGAGGAGCGGCGGCCCGTCCATCGCGGCGGCCTCGGCCTCGGCGGCGCGGCGGGCCGCGGCGGTCTCCGGGGCCTCGGGCGCCCGGACCCCGGCGGCCCCGGCCTCGGCCTCGGCGGCGGCGTGCGCCGCGGCTCGCTTCGCCGCGGTGGACTTGTCGTCGGCGTCGAGCAGCGCGCGCAGGGCGGCCCGCAGGGCGGCCGGATCGGCGTGGCGCTGGTCCGGGTCGGTGGCGGTGGCGCGAGCCACCAGCGCCTCGACCTCGCGGTTCGCGTCGGCCGGGGCGCTCCATCGCGGCAGCGGCCCGGCGGGGGCGCGCTGGCCTGCCAGCAATTCGTAGAGCATCACGCCGATTGCATAGACGTCGCAGCGCGGGCCGGCGGCCGCGGGCAGCTCGGGCGCGCGGTAGGGCGAATCGGCGGCGTGACCGGGGCCCAGCTCGGCGAGCCCGAAGTCCAGCACCTTCACGTCCCCGCGCGCAGTGATCACGCAGCGCGCCGGGGTCAGCGCCCGGTGGGCCGCGCCGGCGGCCGTGTGGGCGCGCTCGACGATCTCCGCGACCCGCTCGCACAGGGTCAGCGCGCGCCGCCACGGGGTCGGGCCCTGCTCGACCTGGCGATCGAAGCCGCGGGCCATCTGCAGGTCGGTCACGCAGTACGGCGGCGTCGGCGCGGTGCGAGTGACGCCGCGCGGTAGGACCAGGCCGGGGATCTTGGCCGCGGTCGCCGCGATGATCAGCCGGGCGAACGCGGCCCAGGGGTCGGCCTGGGCGAGCGACGGATCGAACAAGGTGAGCTCGACCTCGCGTCCGGCCTGGTGATCGACGGCCACGAACACCTGCGCAGGGCCCTCGGCGCGCAGCGGGGTCATGAGCTCATAGCGACCGCGGACACGGTCGCCCACGCGCGGCGAGAAGGGAGCGGTCACGGAGGAAGCTCGCATCATGCCCGCGGCGGTCCGCCTCTGTCCATTGTTATCCGGCGAAACCGCGCCGCGCGATATCGTCATTCACACATCTGCCGACCCATGGATCGCATGATGGCAATGACAGACGATCCGCCACGATAGCGCTGCGCGCCGCGCGTCGGCGGTTTTTGTTACCGTGCGGACGCTCCTGGACGTATGCCCGACGCCGCCCGCATCAGCGACTTTCACGTGTGCCCGAAGGTCGAGCCCGGTCCAGTGCCGCACGTCGGCGGCCCGATCTTCAGCGGCAGCGCCAACGTGATCGTCGGCTTCCTGCCGGCCGCGCGCAAGGGCGACAGCGTGGTGTGCTTCCCGGTGGGCCCGAGCGATCGCATCAAGCAGGGCTCGGCGACCGTCCTCATCAATCACCGTCAGGCGGCGCGCCGCACCGATCCGGCGGTCCACATCGGCGGCGACCGGATCGTCGGCGGCTGCCCCTCGGTGGTGATCGGCGACTCGACGCAGAGCTTCGTGTTCCGCGCGGCGGCGAAGATCGGCACGCCCTTTTGTGAGGAGTGCGAGCGCAAGCGGCTGGAGTACGACACCCACGACGACTCGGCGGTGCCCGACGAGCCCGACCTCGAGACCGCGACGCTCGACGACGAGGCGTCGCCGCCGGGCGGGCTCCCGGGGCGCGACGCCTTCGCCGACCTCGACCTGTCCAAGCACGAGCTCGCCGGCCAGCCGGACGAGGACGACGGCCTGGGCGAGGCGCGGGCGCAGGCCCGCTACGCCGTCGCCTATCAGTTCTACGCCGCCCACGCGACCGGACCGATCAAGCCGAGCGACATCCTCTCGCACATCAAGGGCATCGATCTCGGAAAGCCTGTCGTCGTGCGCTCGTTCGCCGGTCACACGATGCACCAGAGATCGATCCCCGGCGCCGGCGTCGGCCAGTACTTCACGCTCGACCCGTCGATCACGCCGGAGCAGGTCGGCTGCTCGCCGATCAGCTACGGCTTCGTCGACGGCAAGCCGGGCCCGCCGCCGCTGGTCCGCGAGCCGCGTGAGGTCGAGTTCGGCGACCCGGCGCTCGGCCTGCAGAGCACCGCGGCGCCGATCGTCGACGACTGGTCGCTCAAGGACCCGCGCAAGGACACGCTGCTGGCGGTGTACTGCGCGGGCGGGGCGACGCAGGTGATGATCCCGCGCAAGTTCCACCCGCCGGCGGAGGGCTGAGGGCGTGCCCGGCCTGATGCGCATCACGTCGCGCGACGCCTTCGCCGAGGTGCTCGCCGAGGCCCGCGCGCGCACCCGGGCCTACGATCCGTCGCGCTGGCCGGCGCTGCGGCAGATCGAGGGCCAGCTCGAGTTCATGGCCCGCGAGACGGCCCGCGGCCGCGTGCCGCACCCCGACGATCGCGGGCGCACCAACCTCGGCCCGCTCGCAGTCCGCGACTTCGCCGAGCTCGACCCCGAATACGCCGACTGGTTGGCGGAGCTCGACTACACGTTCGCCCGCTATCACGTGCTCGCGAGCGGCCCGCCGCGGCGACGTCGCGGCGTGTTGCAGGTGTGGTCGGGGCGCGAGAGCTTCCGCAAGATCGTGCTCGACCCCGGGATCGGGCGGACCGTCGGTACTGCCGACGCCGAGGTCGTGGTTCACCCCGATCGCGCCGGCAGCCCGCAGTTCCACGTCGTGTGGGACGGCGTCTGCGCGCACGTGCAGGCGATCGATCCGCACCGCATCGTCGTCGGCGGCGAGCCGTGCTGGATCGGCGAGATGGCCAATCGCGGGTGGATGCAGGCCGGTCGCACGATCTACCGCTTCCTCGTCGAGGACTTCACGCCGGCGCCGGCGCCGGTGCATCCCGGAGAGGCGGCGCTCGCCGCTCTCGCGCAGCTCCGCGGCCTGCGTGATGCCGGCACCCTGTACGCGATCGTCGACGCCGCCCGCGCCGATCGGCCGATCGAGCTGATCGAGGAGAGCGTCGACCCTTACGCCTCGCTCTACGACGGCGAGCAGGGGCGCGCCTTCGACGACGTCGCGCCGTACCTGATCCGCTTCGAGCGCGACTCCGGTCTGCTCGAGCGGATCGTCGGCGAGGGCTGGGGCGAGGCGTGGGGCATCTTCGTCGTCAGCGGGGCCGACTTCGAGGTCGTGCGTCGCCAGCTGCGCCGTTTCCTGAGGATCGACCTCGCGGGCGAGGCGCACCCGGTCTTCTTTCGCTTCTACGATCCGCGAGCGCTGCAAACGGTCGCGCCGGTGCTCACCGCCGACCAGCGGGCCGACCTGCTGCGCCACCTCGACGCCATGCTGTACGAGTCGCCGCACGAGTTGGTCGCGCTCACCCACGACCCGCGCGGCGGGTGAGGCAGGAGCGGGCCTGCGTCGGGCGATCCGCGGGCGCCGGATTGATCTCTCGCGGCGAGGACTGTTACGGTCGCGAGCGGAGCGGGTGGCAGGGCGATGAGCGGAACAGGGGACACAGGGCTGACCGCGCCGCGGTTCACACGGGCGATGCTGGACCCGAACCCCGCGGGGCCGCTCGGCAGCTTCACCGGCAAGGCAGTCTCGCCGGAGCCGATCCAGGGCGAGACGAACCGCTTCTCCAAGAAGATGGAGAACGCCGGTACGGCCGCGGATCAGCAGCTCGGCGACAAGCCGGCGGGCGGCGACTGTGCGACCTGTCCGCCGCGGCTCCGCCTCGAGCACCGCAGCCAGTACACGGCCAAGACCCGCTATTCGGAGAAGGAGTGGGTCGTCGCCGCCAAGTTCATCTTCCTCGTCGGCAAGGACGTGAGCACGAAGTTTCGCACCCTGAGCGTCCGCGTGGCCGAGCCCGAAGGCGCGTCGGCGACCTGGGAGGTCAAGCCGATCGGCGATCACAGCGGCAAGATCGCCAAGCCCACCGGCACCGGCAACCGCTTCGACTACACGCCCGAGGTCACCAATGCGCAGCGGCCGATCACTGCCTCGCGCAAGCCGAACCCGCCGGTCCAGTACAGCATCAAGGCCACGATCTCCCACGAGGGCAAGTCGCACGAGATCACGGAGATCGTGACGCAGGACGAGCGCGACATCATCCGCCAGGAGTACGTCGACCAGCGCATGTGGCGTCGCGGCTTCACGTTGCACGTCCCCTACCGCACGCGGATCAAGGAGACCACGCGCGCCGACCTGCGCGGCAACTACCAGCTGATCCTCGACTCGGCGATGACGGAGCTGCTGACCGCGACCGAGGCGGCGTACGGCGCGAGCGTCTACGTGTCGAGCGGCTGGCGCAACCCGCGGCGCAACCTCGCCGCCGGCAGCGAGGTGCCCAACAGCAACCACCAGCACGGCGGCGCGCTCGACATGCAGCCGGTGGGCGCGAAGCAGATGACGGGCGCGACCCGGCGGTCGGCCTACCTCCGCCTCTACAACGCGGCGCGCTCGGTGCGGTCCCGCGTGGTCCTGCTCGAGAAGGGCCCCAAGGCGGTCTACCCGTCGAGCGCGGCGGTGCCCGAGCCGACGCCGAAGACGCCGGACAACAACGAGGACGGCATCCCCGACGCGGCGACCTCGGGCGGCTCGAAGGTCGAGTCGCTGTTCGACATCGCCAGCCACGTGCACATCGACCGCGCAGCCCCCGACGAGGCGGACGACGACTGATGCTGAAGCTCGACCCGGATCAGCGCAGCGAGATCGGTGCCGCCGCCCGCGACGCGTCGGAGCGGCGGATCTTCGCCCTCCTGCGCGAGCACTATGGACCGACTCAGGTGTGGCCGGGCGATCCGCAGGGGCTCGAGGTCGTGCGCGCGGCGACGGTGAAAGCCGCCGGCTACGAGATGACCGCGGAGCGCGACATTTTTAAAATTGCCGCGCTCATGCTGAGCTTCAGCGACGACTTCGACACCCGCGAACTCTGGGCCCGCGAGATCGTGGCCGCGCGCGAGGGGAACGCGCCGATCGCCGAGCTGCTGTATCAGGCGGGCATCGCCGAGGTGCGGCGCTACGAGGACGCGGCGGGGCAATCGTAGCAGCGCGAGAGCGAATGATGCGCTGTGCTGCCGGGTCGATGCGCCCGTGACAATCGCGGCACCACGACCATAAATCGCAGGCGACGCGCTCGTGGCCCATCACGGCTCAGCGCTGGCGTGCGAACAGCGCGAGCTGCGGCCGGGCGGATAGCGGGGCCAGGAAGCCGTCGACGACGGCGAGCGTCGTCGTCGCTGCTCCGCCCTCGTCGTCGGTGTACTCGACCTCGAGCCGCTCGCCGGTGTCGTCCGTGACGAACCGACAGCGGGCGTCGCGGAGCTGTCCGGCCGCGGTCACCGTCTTGCACACCTCGCCGCGCATCAGCAGGACCTCGCGGCCCGGGGCCAGGCGGACGTCGAAGCGCTGTCGATCGACCAGCCGCGCCATGGGCGAATCGACGTCGTAGAAGTGGTCGGCGTCGAGGAAGGCGAGCTGCAGCCACAGCTCGCGCAGCGGGCGGCGGGCGATCCACGCGCCCTCCGGGGTCGGCGACAGCTCGTAGCTCCCCTCGTCCGGGCCGCCGTCGATCTGCAGCCGCCGTCCGCCGGACGAGAAGGTCCACTGCTCGGGCGGCATCCGCTCGTCCGCATGCACCCTCGACCACGTGCCCGTCAGCGCCGCGGTGCGGCGCTTCAGCTCGGCCGGGGGCATGGGCGTCGGTCTGGGAAACGGCTCGCGCACCACGTCCATCCAGTCGGGGAACCGCGCCAACCGGGACGGGCACGCGCGCGCGGCCTCGAAGAACTCCGGCGTGGTGAGGGCGCACAGGCGCTGCTCCAGCGGTTCCGCCGAGCACGACGCGATCACGTCGGAGCTGGCCTGCAGATAGTGGAGCCTGGCCACCAGCTCGGTCGGCGCCCCGGCGAACGCGAGCGCCGGGACGGTCTCCTCCCACGCCCGATCGGCGATGCGCTGGCACTGACCCTCGGGGGTGAACGGGCCGGCCCGGCGGTCCCGATGCACCGCCCTGCGCTCGGCGAGGTCGTCGGCGTACTGCTCGGCGACGATGAGCTCGCCCATCATGACCGCCTTGAAGCCGAAGGGATCCGTGATGCCCTTGCAGACCACCCGCGGCGGCACCAGCTCCGCGTGCACGTCGCACGTCGCGGGCTCGGGTTGCCAGCGCTGATCGTGCGTCGATCTCCAGCGCACTGCGGTCCCGTCGGCGTCGCGCACGAACGCGCTGTTGCCGTCGCACAGCAGCATCGAGCCGTCGGCGCGGCGCCAGCCGCCCGCGACCTGGTACACCTCGCCGCCGCGCACCACTGCGTTGAAAGACGACCAGCTGGAAGGTTTCTTGCCGGGCCCGCTCCGCAGCAGCAGGACGCACGGCGCGAGCAGCTCGAATGGTTCCCGCTCCCCGTCGAGGCGGATTCGCTCGGCGCCCTCCACGAGGCCGCCGTCGATCAGGTGACCCTGGAGCGCGGCGGCGATCTGCGCCAGATCTTCGCCGAGCGTCAGCGGCGAGGGGCGCGTCGCGGGCACGCGCAGCTCGGCGACAGGAGCCTCCGGGGGAATGTCCGCCCAGATCGGCGTCAGCGTCCCGGATTGAAAGCAGACGTCGACCCCGGGCCGCGCCGCGAACTGGGCGCACATCAGAAAGCCGACCGGTCCCCAGGTGTGTTCGGGCTCGCCGTAGATTGTTCGCACTTGTTGCAGGGCGGCGCCGACACCCACGCCCTCCGCAGTCTTCGGGACGGGGCCGACGATCCGCAGCGAGGTGACGCGCATCTCGACCGGATTGACGTCGGCCACGATCTGCGGCTGGCCGTCTTGTTCGAGCGTCCGGGTCCCGCCCATGCGGAAGGTGATCGGGCTGGGCTTGCCGTCCTGGACGAAGGAGGCGCTGCCCTGCGGGTGATCGCCGTGGAGGCCCAATTCGCCGAGCTGCTGGTCGCGCATGCCGAGGCGGAGCGGCCCCACGCCATGCTCGTCGATCTCGTGCGGCCCGCGCTCGCGCGCCGCAACTGGTGGGGGCTGCGAGTCCTTCGGCGGCGACGCGGGCGGCGGCGCGGGTTCCTGCGCGATCGCGGGCGGCGGCGCGACGGTCGACGGGCGCTCTTCGGACGGAGCAGGGCCGTCGCAAGCGGCGGACAGGAGGAGCGCGGAGAGAGCGACGCGAAGCATCGGGCCGCCCGAGCTTCGCCGATTTTCTCGCAAAAACCGAGAAGGCTCCCCGACACCGGCGCGGCCCCGCTGCGCGACGGCCGGGCCTCTATTTTGCCGACCCCGTGACGGGCGGGCGCGAGGGCCCGCGACGAGCGGAAGTTCGCGGCTGGCTGGCGCTCGCGCTGTCACCCATGCCGATCTCGTTCGCCCGCCCCACGCAGTCGGGCGCGGTCAGCCGTCGCCCTTGTTCGACGCCACTCGAGGTGAGCTCGGACGAGCAGCGTCTCGCCTCAACCGCCGCAAGTGTTGAAGTTCATGTCGACGTAGTAGAGGCAACAGCCCCATGCCGGTCCGAGGCACGTCTGGACGGACAGGCTCAGGGCCGCCGCGTAGGCGGCCTCCTCGTAGGTGTTGCCGCAACCGTCGGCGCAGAGGTTGTTCGAGAGGATCGAGGGCGTACCGTCGATCGCGTTGGTGCACAGGCCCGCGTGCGCCCGGGCCCAGAAGATGCAATCTCGGGTCGACGCGGATTCATGGGCCGGCTCGACTTCGGGTGAGCCGCTCTCGTTCGTCGCCTGAATCGTGGGAGGGCGGCCGGCGTCGCCGGGCGGTTCGGTTGCGGGCGCGCCCGTGAGGGTTTGGAGCGCCCCATAAAGGATCGACGGTGCGATGTTCATCGTCGTTCTCCGGTGCGCCGTGGGCGGGCGCTAGTAGCAAAGGCAGTAGTACGGCGTGATGCCCTCTTCGGCCCCACCCCAGCCGACGTAGCATTTGTCGGCCCAGTTGGGACGAAAGTTGTATCCGCCGCGGCGCCCGCCGCCGTGAGCGTCCGCGGCGCAGACGAAGAAGGCCTCGCCGTTGCCGCCGTATCCGGAGATCACCGCGGTCAGACCGGCCGCTTTGCAGGAGTTGTCGCAAGACGCGATCGTCGCCTGCACCCATTGGGGGGACTGAAGGCTCGGCTCGGGCGTTGCCGTGAGGTTCTGCGGGTTTGCGCCGCTCAGCGCGGTGTAGCTGAACGCCAGGGCTTGCAAGCATGAGATCGACATCGAGGCCCCATTTCTCTGCGGGTGAGGGCGGCGGATCGTCGCCGACGACGTTGCGAAATGCGCGGTGAGCATGATTGTGGCTCCGCATGCACGCAAGGCGATCAAACGATTTTTGATCTCGTGCGCCGCTCGCCCGCCCTCCCTGGTCGGCGTCGAGGTGACGGACGACGCGGCACGTCCGCCGGCGGCTTCGTCCCCCATGCGCGGGCGGGCGCGAGCGGCGGCGGACCGCGTGTTGCGAGGCGGAGGAGACGCGTCCGCGGCCGTCAGAGCGACGAATACGTCGATCGGGAATTCGAGTGCCGCTCGCTGGATTACGCCGCGGCTACTGCGCTGTCTTTCGTCCGGCGTGACGAATCGGAGCACCTCGGAGTCCCGCACGCGATAGACCGGACGTCGAAGCGCTGGCAGCAATGGTGTGACTCTGTTCGACAAGGCAGATGCCCGGAGGTGTCGGTCGCTTCCGCGTGGTGCTCGCAGCACATCCAGCTCCCCGGAGAGAGTCGCAGCCCTGCCCACAGCGGGGAGGAGGTCGCGCAGTCGAGGCGGCTTCGCTTGCCGGGGCGCGCGGTGAAATGCTTGCGAGAAGGCCAGGAATTTGCTTGAATCTCGAGATATGCGCCCGATTCACCTTACCTTGATGCTCGCGCTCACTCTCGCCTGCGGCAAAGACGACGACCCCGACGACCTCCCCGACGCTCTCGAGGGCTCGTTCCACGCCACGTGCAACTGGGACGGCACCTGCGATCCCGACATCCGCTACTTCCGCTTCGAGGGCGAGGACTACGACCTCCGGCTGGCGTTCGCCAGCGACATCCTCGTGGACGCCGACCTGGCCTCGCTGCGCCAGCACCTGCTGCTCGGCGAGGCAGAGTTCGCCGACGGCGTGATCCCGGAGTCGAGCGACGCGGTCGTGTGCGGCCAGGAGGTCCCGAGCGCCCACCTCGAAGACTTCAGCGACGGCCGTCTGCGCGGGAGCATCGAGGGGAGCGTGCGCCGCTGCCGCGTGGTGGAGGGCGACATCCTCGACGACACGGGCGTCGAGCCGTACCCGTTCGTGATCCACTTCGACCTCGGCTTCGACCCGAACGAGGAGCCGCCGAAGCCGTGACCCGACGCGCGGCGCGACTCGCCCGGGCGCCGCGCGGACGACGTGGAAACGCGGGCGGGTCGGACGACGATCGCGCGGGTGCTCTGCATCACCTGCGCGTCGTTCGAGGCGCTGGCAGCAGCCTCCATAAGGCTTGAAATTTCAAGGACCTCCGGCGAGACGCGACGCTCGCTTGGCGAGCGCGCGACTCGCAGCGCGCGCCGAGGCGATCGCGTCGGCGCGGCTTGACAGCGTGTCTACTTTGACGAAGTCTAGCGCAGCATAGTGAACGGAGAGACACCATGACACTTCGTCTCGGCGACACTGCCCCGAACTTCCAGGCGGACACCACCCACGGCCCGATCGACTTCTACGCGTGGAAGGGCGACAGCTGGGCCATCCTGTTCTCGCACCCGAAGGACTTCACGCCGGTGTGCACCACCGAGCTCGGCTACACCGCGAAGCTGAAGCCCGAGTTCGAGCGCCGCGGCGTGAAGGTGCTCGGCCTGTCGGTCGACCCGGTCGAGTCCCACCACCGCTGGGAGAAGGACATCGAGGAGACGCAGGGCACCGCGGTCAACTTCCCGGTGATCGGCGACGCCGACCGCAAGGTCAGCGAGCTGTACGGGCTCATCCACCCCAACGCGAGCGACACGCTGACGGTGCGCTCGGTGTACGTGATCGGCCCCGACAACAAGGTCAAGCTGTCGATCACCTACCCGGCGTCGACGGGCCGCAACTTCGACGAGATCTTGCGCGTCATCGATTCGCTGCAGCTGACGGCGCAGCACAAGGTGGCGACGCCGGTGAACTGGCGCGACGGCCAGGACGTGATCATCGTGCCGTCGGTCAGCGACGACGAGGCGCGCGAGCGGTTCCCCGACGGCTGGAAGACCGTGAAGCCGTACCTGCGCCTGGTTCCGCAGCCGGGCAACAAGGGCTGAGCCGGATTCGTTCGCCGCGCGCGGCAAGGCGTCGCCGCGGCGAACAGGTCGGCGGGTGCCGCGTGCATCCGGTCGAGCCAAAAATCGTGCGAGCGACTGTCCGTGAGTCGCTCGCGGCGAACAGGTCGGCGGGTGCCGCGTGCATCCGGTCGAGCCAAAAATCTTGCGAGCGACTCTTCGTGAGTCGCTCGCGGCGAGCCGTCGCGCGTCAGCGTGAGCTCGCGGGCAGCAGCGTCGCGGCGAAGTGCCGCACCAGGGCGCGGAAGGCCGCGTCGGTCGGCGCGACCTCGGGGGCGGCGCGCAGCAGCAGGCCCGTGCCGAGGTAGGTCGCCATCGCGGTGGCGGCCCACTGCCGCGCGCGCGCCGGGGGCTCGCCGAGCTCGCGGTAGGCCTGCACGAGGAACTCGAGGCGACGCGCGGTCACGCGGGCGACCACGCCGGCGATCTCCGGTTCGCTGGCGGCCGCGAGCGTCTGCTCGGCGCGCAGGTGCTCCGGCCGCTCCCAGGCGATCGCCACCAGCCGGCGCAGCCGCTCGGCCGGGTCGTCGACCCCCGCGAGCGCGGCGATCGGGTCGTCGACCGCGACCGCCTCCCAGCGGGCCAGCGCCGCCGCGACCAGCTCGCGCCGGTCCTTGAAGTGCCAGTAGAAGCTGCCCTTGGTGACCCCGAGCGCGCGCGCGAGCGGCTCGACGGCGACCCCGGCGAGGCCGCGCTCGCCCAGCGCCGCGAGCGCGGCGTCAGCCCAGTCCTCGCGGGTCACGAGACGGCGTCCCCGGGTGGCGCGCTTCGTCACGGCTTGACAATACGCCTGGGTATGGGACATACGCAAGCGTATGGGACATACGCGAGCGTATGGAGTCGGGGTGGGGACGCTGCTGTTGTGGAGCGGGATCCTCCACGAGGCAGTCGGGCTCGCGCTCGGCGGCGGGGTTGCCCTGGCGATCGTGCGCGACGGCTACGTCGGCGCGGTCGAGGTCGACCGCGACCGCGAGGTGGTGTTCTGGTTCCTGGTCGCCGGCGTCCTGATGATGATCGGCGGGCGGGCGCTGGCGTTCCTCGAGCGCGAGCGCCCGCTGCCGCGCGAGTTCGGCTGGTGGCTGCTCGCGCTGGCGCTGCTCGGCGGCCTGGCGATCCCCGTCTCGGGCTTCTGGCTGGTGCTGCCGATGGCCGCGCTGGTGTTCGCGCGGTCGCGCCGTTGACCTGTCCCGTGGGACAGCAGCGGAGCGGCCCGCTGCGCACCGATGGGCCCGCCGCGTCGGCTGCGCTGGCGCGCCGCGGGCGGCTCGGCCGGACCCGATGCGATTCGGGCCGCGCGGGCGGGCGTCGCGGAGCGGTCGGCAGCGGGGCCATGCGGCCGCCTCTCGTCCTCGCGGTCGATGCGCACTGGTATCCCGCGCCGTCGCGGCCACACTCCCGGCAGGACGGCTTTTTTAAGAAAAATGTCATTCGCGCCCGAGTACCTCGATCCCGATCACGCGCCCACGCGCGAGCAGCTGGACCAGCGGAAGGGCCTCGTGCTCGTCGAGTTCGGCACCGCCTGGTGCGGCTACTGCCAGGCCGCGGCGCCCGGCGTGAAGGCCTTGCTGGCGCGGCACCCCGAGGTCGAACACGTGAAGGTCGAAGACGGCCCGGGGCGGGCGCTGGGGCGCTCGTTCCGGGTCAAGTTGTGGCCGAACTTCGTGTGGATGCGCGACGGCGCGGTGGTTCGCCAGCTGGCGCGGCCCGCCAGAGCCGAGCTGGACGCCTCGTTTCACGAGCTCGTCGAGGCGGGTCCGGCTCGCTGACGGCGCGGCTCTGCGGCGCGACGACGAGCGAGAACTAGCGAGCGACGCGTGAGTGCTCGCGGCCGGCCACGAGACGCTCGCCGAGCTAGCAGGGGCTCGCGGCTTGACGCGTCATCGGCGATTGCGCACCGTTTCGCATGCATTACGGTCTTCGGCTTATCTTCGTACTGGCAATGGTGAATCTGGCGACCGCCTGCCCCGACCAGGGCGGCGATTGTCGCCGGGCTCGGCGTCGACGAGGCGCTGGCGCTGTTCTCGGGCCACCGCGGCGAGCTGGCGGTCGACGACGGTCGCAGCTACGCGATCGACGTCGAGCAATTCATCGACGACCCCGCGGTGCTCGACTACGACGCCGACGTCGCCCTGCTGCTGCGCCGCGTCCGGCCCGGTTGACGGGCGTCGCCCGGAAGAGGGCTCTGCATCGGCGATGGTCGTCGCAGGGTCCTCGATCGGCGGACGCGGACCTCGTCGTGGCGCAGCGAGAGGTCGTCTCGAGGACGTCGTCTGCGATTGCTGCTATCGCACGATCGTCGCGGTGGTGACGCCGCGGCTGGCGGCATCACCGCGGGCGCAAAATGCCAGGAAACATTGTACAGTCCGCCCGTGACCCCAGTTGAGCGAATTCGCCAGCAGTTCCAGGACGCGCTCGCAGACCTCGAGACGGGCGACGTCCTCGAGCGCTTGAAGCAGAAGCTTCCCTCTCTTTCGCTCCGGGAGCTCGGCGAGCTCCTCCAGAGCCCGATGGCCAGCTCAATCGCGAGTGTGCCGGCGCGCGAGCTCCTGGGCTCGCCCGCGAAACCGCGGGCCAAGGCGTGAACGAGCGCCGCGGGCGGGGCTCGCAGGGCGCTCAGCGCTCGGCCAGGAAGACGTCGGTGGCGACGAGGGTCGCGTAGGCGAAGCCGAGGGCGGACATGAAGGCGGCGTGGACGTGGGCCGCCGGGACGCGGACCCCGCCGAACTCGAGGTCGCGCGAGGCGCATGCGTCGTGGATCAGGGTCACGGCGTAGCCGTGGTCGGCCGCGGCGCGCGTGGCGGCGTCGATGCACATGTGGCTCATGGCGCCGGCGATCACGAGCTCGCGGACGTCGTGACGGTCGAGGATCTCCTTGAGGTTGGTCTCGCGGAAGGAGTTGATCTGGTGCTTGAGCACGACCTCTTCACCGGGCGCCGGATGGACGGAGGCGTGGAACTTGGCGCCGTCGCTGTTGGGGACGAAGAAGGGGGCGCCTGGGGCGGGGTTCTCGTGGCGGACGTGGACGACGAGGTCACCGGCAGCGCGAGCCGCAGCGAGGAGGCGCGCCGCGTTGGCGGCGGCCGCGTCGATGCCGACGAGGGTCCACTTGCCGCCGGGGAAGTAGTCGTTCTGGAGGTCGATGACGATCAGGGCGCGTCGAGGCATGGCGTGAGGCTAGGGGCCGCGCCACGGGTCCACGAGCGGCAAGAGTGACTTTCTTCGTGGCAAAACTGACACATGCCTGCCAGGCCGGAGTCGCAGCGCGTCGCCATCCTCGTGTACCCGGGCGCCCAGCTGTCGGCGGTGTACGGGCTGAGCGATCTGTTCGAGGTGGCGAACCGCTTCGCCGCGGAGCGCCCGGGCACCCGCGCCCGGGCCGAGGTCGTGCACTGGCGCCCGGAGGAGGGGCCGCCGCCGGCGCCGCCGCTCGCGGTCGTCATCGTCCCGCCGAGCCTCGAGGGCACGCCGGGCGAGAGCGCGGGCCCGACCTCGGCGTGGCTGGCCGCTCGCCACGGCGAGGGGACGCTGGTGTGCTCGGTGTGCGCGGGGGCGTTCTTGCTGGCGGAGGCCGGGCTGCTCGCGGAGCGGGTGGCGACGACCCACTGGGCGCTCGCGGGGCAGTTCGCGGCGCGCTTCCCCGAGATCGCGCTCGCCACGGACCGGCTGCTGGTCGAGGACGGCGACGTGATCACTGCAGGGGGGCTGATGGCGTGGACCGACCTCGGGCTGAAGCTGGTGGAGCGCCTGTTCGGCCCGGCGATCATGCTGACGGTCGCGCGTTACTCCTGGTCGACCCGGGCGGCCGCGAGCAGCGCTTCTACAGCGTGTTCTCGCCGGAGCTGGGCCACGGCGACGCTGCCATCCGCAAGGTCCAGCGCTGGCTGCAGGCGCGCAGCGCCGAGGCGATCGCGCTGCCGGCGATGGCGGCCTGCGCGGGGCTCGGCGAGCGGACGTTCCTGCGCCGCTTCGTCAAGGCGACGGGGCTGCGGCCGGCGCAGTACCTGCAACACCTCCGCGTCGGCAAGGCCCGCGACCTGCTGGAGCGCCTCGACCTGTCGATCGCAGAGGTGGCATGGAAGGTCGGCTACGGCGATCCCGGGGCGTTTCGCAAGATCTTCCAGCGGATCCTCGGCCTGTCGCCCGGTGAGTATCGCCGGCGCTTCGCGGTCGCATCGCGCCGGCGAGCTTGAGCGAAGCTTCCGTGCCGGCAGGAATCGATCGGCCCGGCGGCGGCCCCTCGACGTCTGGCCGGGCCGATGATCGAGGCTGTCCCATCGGACATGCCCCGAGCGCCAGGCGCGTCGCACACCACGCGACTGGACCTGACACACGCGCCCGCACGTCGCGCACGAGCACGCGCGCTGGCCTCGACCGGTCGCGTGCGCTACCTTGACGCCCGCATGCGGTCTGCCGGCTTCGGGGCCCTCACCGGTGTCCTTTCGTGCCTGGCGGGCGCCTGCATCCCCGTCGAGCCTGAATGGGTGGTCACCGACCCTCGCTTCCGCGGGGTCAAGGTCGAGGTCGTCGAGCCCGGCGGCTATGCGTCGCTGCTCCACGTCCCCGAGGGCAAGCGCCGCGCGACCCTGCTACCGCTCGACACCGTCGAGTTCACCTGGCACGTCACCGCCGCGGAGGACGAGCTGCCGCCGCCGATCTGGCTCGTCTGCGACAACAATTGCATCGACTCCGGCGTCAACAACGCCATCGCCCAGCTCGACTTCGTGGGGCTGAAAGACTGTCCCTCGCCGCTCCCGCTCTCGCCCCCCGAGACCTGTCGACTCGGCGAGGGCTGGCAGATCCGCGCCGGGCTGGCGGGGGCCTTCTCCTCCGGCGGCGACATCCCGTACCTCCTCCCGCTCATCGTCATCGGCAGCCGGCAGCCCGAGCTCGCGCCCGCGTCCTGCCTCGAACGCCTGAGCACGCAGCCGATCTCGCCGTCCGAATCGTGCCTGTTCAGCAGGACGCACGTGTACTTCGGCCCGGCCTGGGCCGTCCTCCCGTTCGGCGATCTGCCCGCGCTCCCGCAGGAGTTCCGCGAGCAGGAGGTCGACACCAACCCCGAGATCACCGCGTTCGCCGTCACCCGCGAGCGCAGCGGCACGCGCATCGAGCTCGTCGCCGACCCGGGCGCCGACGTCCCCGTGCGCCGCGGCGAGCGAATCTCCGTCGAGCCGATCTTCGCCGCCGGCTCCGCGCAATCGTATTACGTCATGACGAACGGGGAGGGGGGTGAGCCCGGGTCGGGCGAGCCGTCGCTGCGGAACGAGTCGCTCCAGTGGCGCGGCTGGTTCAGCGCCCCGATCGACGGTTACGAGCCGCACGCCGACGCCTGGCACACCGAGCTGCAGTGGACCGTCCCGCACGACGTCGTGCCGACCACGCTCTACGTGGATGTCAGGGACGGACGTGGCGGCGTCGACTTCGCCGAGCTGCGCTTCGTCGCCGACGGCTCCGCGCCATGATCTTCGGCCTGCTCGCCCCCCTCGCCGTCGCCGCCACGCTCGCGGCGCCCGCGGCCGTCGAACGGCCCGCTCGTGCCGTCGTACAGGGTCAGCTGCGCAGCGCCGGCGAGCGCGTCCCCCTCGCCGGCGCGCGCGTCGTCGCCAGCGCGCGCCGCGGCCGGCAGTGGCAGCGTTCGGCCGTCTCCGGCCCCGACGGTCGGTTCGTCCTCGCGGACCTTCCCAGCCAGGAATTCGACCTCGTCATCGTCGCCGCCGGTCACCAGCGCTTCGAGCAACCGACCTCCGCGAGCTTCTGGCGCCGTCGCAAGCCACCGGTGATCTACCTGCAACCCGCCGGCACCGGCGGCTATCGCACGATCGTCCAGCAGGAGCGCGTCACCCGGCCGAGCGCGACCAGCACGCGCCTCTCGCCCGAGGAGATCGGCAACCTCCCCGGCAGCCAGGGCGACCCATTGCGCGCCCTACAAAACCTGCCCGGCGTCGCCCGCGTCCCCGGCGGCCTCGGTCTGCTCATTCTCCGCGGCGCCGCCCCCAATCAATCGCAAGTCTTCTTCGGCGAGCACCCGCTGCCGCGCGCCTTCCACATCCCCGGCCTCGCCAGCGTCGTCCAGCCCGGCGTCCTCCAGGGCCTCGAATACGTGCCTGGCAACTTCTCCGCCCACTATGGCAACGCCGTCGGCGGCATCGTCCACCTGACCCCGCGCGTCGGCCGGCGCGACGGGGTGCACGGCCACGCCAAGCTCGACATCACCTCGGTCGGTGCCCTCGTCGAGGGGCCGTTCGGCAAGGGCGGCTCGATGCTCCTGGCCGCCCAGCGCGGCTACCTCGACCTCGCGCTCCAGGCATTGCCCAATGACGTCATCTCCGACTTCCTCGCTCCGCGCTACCACGATTACCAATTCATCATCGACCACCCGGCGGGCCGCGGCGGCACCATCACCGCCCGCCTGCTCGGCGCCCAGGACACCTTCAATGTCCCGGGCCTCGACGGCAAGTTCTTCCTGACGATGCAGAACAGCTTCCACCGCGTCGACCTCGCGTATCGCAAGCGCCTCGGCCGCTGGGACTTCCTGCTCGCGCCGGCCGTGCGCCTCGATCGCACCCTCTACGAGAGCGGCTCGCATCACCGCCGCGGCGACGTCGTCGGCCTTTTGCGCGCCGAGGCCAGCGTGCGCCCGGTGAGACCGCTCCACGTCACCCTCGGCCTCGACACCCAGCTCGATCGCTACACCACGCGTCTGCAATATTCCCCGTACATGCAGCCGCCGGTCGACGAGTCCGGCCGCGGCCTGTTGACCACCACCGGCCTGTACCTGTCCTCGCAGCTCGACGTCGGCCGCTTCGCGGTCATCGCCGGCGCGCGCCTCAACGCCTTCACCGGCGCCGAGAATCACGCGTTCGCGTTCGACCCGCGCGTGCTGCTGCGCTACACGCCGCACCCGCGCGTACGAATCCAGCTGGCCGCCGGCCTCTACTCGCAGCCGAGCCTGAACCGCTCCCTGATCTCCGCCGGCCTGGTGTCGAGCTGGGAGGGCACCCCGACCAGCAGCTTTTTGTACTCGGGGCTCATCCTCCCCGGGGCGACCCGGTTCCTCGATCCGCAGCTCGAGTTCGCGCCCACCGGCCGACTCGGCGCCATGCGAGCCACCCAGTACAGCGCCAACCTCCACCTCGACCTCACCGATTCGCTCGACCTCGAGGCGACTTTCTTCTATCGCCAGATCCGCGACAACCTCCCGCCCCCTTCGTACGACCCTGCGGCGGAGGACCCCGCCAACCCGTCCGTGACCGGGCCTCAAGTGTTCGCCAGCGGCTCGGCCACCCACGGCGTCGAGGTCATGCTGCGCCACGACCTCACCGCGCGGCTCTACGGCTGGCTGGCGTATACGTGGATGCACTCGACCGCCAGCACCACCTTCGCCGCTCGCATCGACCGCACCCCGGCCGACTTCGATCAGCGGCACAACCTCGTCATGCTCGTCGGCTACAGGCTCCCGCGCCGCTGGTCGATCGCCACTCGCTTCCGCCTCGTCACCGGGCTGCCCTACACTCCTTTCGTCGGCGGCGTGGAGGGAGCGGACGGCTCCGTGGTGCCCCTCACGGGCGCGACCAACAGCGCCCGCATGCCCGTGTTTCACCAGCTCGACCTGCGCGTCGATCGCACGTGGATCTTGCACCGCTGCATCGTCTCCGCCTACCTCGACGTGATGAACGTCTATAACCGCCAGAACGCCGAGGGCGTGCTCTACTCGGCCACCTACGCCGGCACGCGCGCGGTCGTCGGCCTGCCGATCTTGCCGGTCCTCGGCCTGAAGGTCGGCTTCTGATCGACCGCCGCGACGCGTCTTCGCTGGCGTGCAGAATCGTCCGCGGCGAGCCGCGAGGCTGGGCTATGTTCCTCGCGCCTGCCATGAACATTCGCCTTTACACTCCGGCCGACCGCGAAGCTTGTCTCGAGCTCCTGCGCAGCAACACCCCCGAGCACTTCTCGCCCGCCGAGGAGGCCGAGATGGGGCGCTTCCTCGACACGCTGCCGGGGCCGTATTTCGTGGTCGAGGACGGCGGACGAATCATCGCGTCCGGCGGGATCGCGGCCGAGCGGGACGGGATCACGGCGACGCTGTGCTGGGGCATGGTCGACGCGAGCCGCCAGCGGAGCGGGGTCGGCACGAAGCTGCTGGCCCACCGCCTCGAGTCGTTCCTCGCCGAGCACCCGCAGATCCGCCGCATCCAGACGCACACGTCGCAGAAGGTGCAGGCCTTCTACGCGAAGCACGGGTTTTCCGTCGTCGAGGTCAGGCCGCACGGGTTCGGGCCCGACCTCGATCACGTGCACATGATGCGCGACAGGGCCTCCTCGGGTGATTCAATAAAATGAACTCGTCGGCCCGGCGTGGCGCGTCCGGCGAAGCGGGCGGACGAAGGTCGTCCGCCCGCCCTCGTCCGTCCGCAGCCATCACGCCCGCATCGTCGCCCAGCTCGCGGTCGACGTCGGGGATGGCCCCGCGATCCCGGAGGTGCAGTGCCGGTCGGGGCCTGATGATCGCCGGCGGCGTGGCGCTCGCGTGCAGCCTCTCGCTCGCCGGTGTGGCCACCTATACGGGTGCCGGTCTGCTCGAGACACGCCGCGAAGCGCGTGCGCTTCACGACATGGTCGATGGCTATGCAACCGACCAGCAGCTCGCCCAGGACGCCGCGCTGTGGCGGGACTATCAGCGGCAGGAGGCGCAGACCCTCGGGTTCGCGGTCGCCAGCGGCACGATGATGGTGGTCGGCGCCGTGTTGCTGGGCGTCGGCGGTCGTCGGCATGCTTGGGCATGAGCGGCCCGGAACTGACCGACTCGGGCCAGCGGGTCGAGTTCCGGTGGGCGCTTAACCAAGTACGAGATCACGACTGTCCCGGATGCGATCCATTACCGCGTCCCCTGCAGGGCGATGATCTCCGGCATGGTCGTGGCCGACTTGCCGGACTGGTTGGCCTTGCGCCCGATGCAGTGCTCGCGCACGGCCTTGGCGCCGGCGTCGACCGAGGGGTAGTCGTGCTTGGCGGTGAGCGAGGCGAGCTGGTAGGCGGGCCGTCGCTGCGGCCCGATCCGCCCGCCCTGGCGCAGGGTCTTGAGGTAGACGGCGGTCGGTTGATCGACCGTGCCCGCCGGGCTGTCTCTGGCGGCCGATGTGACGAACGAGTGGGACGCGGCGCTGGCGCTCGCGTGGCTGGTCTCTTCGACCACGGTCGCTCGGTCCTGCAAAAAAAGGTAGGAGTCGGCAGCTCGCGCCGCTCCACGGCTGCGGAGCCCGTGGCTGCGGCGTCGAGGGCGGGGCGGGATAGCGGCGTGCGACTCGCTTCTGCGCAAGCTTTATGAGTCTGTCTCTTCGGACAGGTATCCGGCTCGCTGCGCCCACCGCCCGAGCGTGTGCGTCTGCTTGCGTGAGCGCCAGCCACGCTGGGCGCGGGTGTCTCGCAGGCGCTCGCGCAGCAGGGTGCGGGCGGGGGCTCCCGCGCACACCAGGGCGCACGCGATCGCGTCGTGGGCGTGGTACGGCCGACCGCGGGCGTAGGCGTCGCGGGCCGCCTGGAGCACCACGTCGGTCGGGTAGTCCCCCGCGGCGGCCAGGAGCAGCCGCGCCAGCTTGCTCGTGCGCGAGGGGAAGAGGCCGTGGTCGACTGGGTCGCCGGGGCGCCCGAGCGCGAGCGGACGGAGCCGGGGGCGCCACCCGTCGTCGAGCGGGCAGAGCGGGCGCACGGGAGGGAACGGGCCGGCGAGGAGCTCGCACAGGGCTCGCGCAGTGGCGTCGTCGCCGAGGCGCGCGGCGAGGGCTCGCTCGAGGTTCGGGCCGGCCGCGGCAGCGCCGAGCAAGCACTGCGTCGCCGGGACGGCCTCCAGCAGGGCGGTCCACGGCCCGCCCGGGTCGATCTCGAGGACGACGTAGTCGGCGTCGCGCGGGCGCAGCGTGGCGAGCCTGGCGAGCATCGAGATGCCCGTCAGCCGCGGGAGTCTGGCGCGCCATGCCTCGAAGGACATTTAATAAGCATATCGGCCGCCGGCGGGGCGGTCGAGGCCGTAGAGCTCGGGCGAGGTCGTGATCGGCCGGACGGGGAGCGAGAGCTGCGCGCGAGGACTGCGCCCGGGAATCATCGCGGTGATGGCGAGTGTCGAGATGCGGCACGTGGTGAGGACATCGGCGCGAGCCGAGGTCGTGAGGCCGGCGCCCGCGCGGTCGAGTCGCCGGAGTCGCGCGTCCGCTCTTCGCCTTGCTCGGGATCGCAGGTCTCACCCGGAAGCTGCAGTCGCAAAGGACATGTCCCTTTGAACATGTCCTTTGCGTCTACGACGTTTGCCGTGATCGGCCTACGAGCGGCCGGCGCTGCGCAGGGCCGTCTGCGTCACGAACTCCTGCAGGCGGGTCGCCGCGAAGGCGTCGTCCGCTCGCACGAGCGCGAGCGCGGGCGAGGCCGTGGCGCCGAAGCGCGTCTTCTCCCGGTCGGCTCCCATGCCGAGGTGCAGGCGCTCGCAGCCGAGCTGGCCGGCGCGGCGGACCAACTGCCACAGCAATTGGCGATAGGGGTTGACCTCGCCGGTGAGGAAATCGTCGTAGTCGACGCCGCAGTACAGGGCGCGGTACTCGCGACCGGCCGGGCGCGTGGCGGCCCACGCGACCACTGGGCCGCCGCCCCGGCGCCGCAGCAGCACGAACTCCCACGAGCCGCTCTCGAGCTGCGCCCGCAGCAGCTCCGGCGGGAGGGGGAAGATGTTGATCCGCAGGTTCTTCGCCGCCATCCTGCGGTAGAGCGCGTACAGGTGGCCGAGCTCGTCGTCCGACGCGGCGCTGCGGCTGTCCCACACCTCGACCTCGAACAGGGGCGACTGCTCGTGGACGGCGCGGACGTGTCGCCGCCGACGGTGGCTCGGCAACGCGGCGATGAAGGCTGCCTCGCCGCGCCAGTCGAGCGACACGAGGTAGCGCTCGAGCAGCGGGACGGGTACGAAGCCCTGGCCGGTCAGCACGCGCACGAGCTCGGGGTCGTCGGCGAGATCGCGGAGGACCAGGGTGCTGCAGCCCTGCGCCTTCATCTCGGCGACGCCGGCCTCGGCGAGGGCGATCAGCGCGGCGGCGCGGCCCGGGCCGCGGGCGAGGAACATGTGCTCGCCCTCGGACGCCATGTTGCCCATCACCACCGCGCGCGAGGTGAACAGGTACGGATCGGCGACGCGCTCGCGCTCGAGCGCCGCGCTGACGGTCGCGCTCATGAACGTGTCGTCCTTCATCCACACCGTGGTGAACGGGGCCGCGGCGACGACCTCGTCGCCCTTGCGGACGAACACGTAGCGGAACGACCAGCGGTGCTCGCGGAGCGCGTGCTCGCCGTGGAACACGCGCTCGGCCGCCCGCATCGAGCGCGCGTCGATGTATGAAAGATCTCCGACGAGTGCGTCCCAGAGCTTCGCGTCGAGCCGATCGACGCTCGCGTGGGTCTCGACGGTGAGCGCGTCGGCCGGCGCGGCGTGTCGCTCGGGCAGCTGCTCGACCGCGGGGGCCAGTGGACGCGCGGCGCGGAGGAACGACGGGAGCACGCCCTCGAACTGCTCCGCGACCTCGTCGCGCGTCACGCCGACGGCGGCCAGCACCGCTGGCAGGTGCTCGGCGATCGCGTGGAACAGGGCGTCGACCTGCGCCGCGCCGTGGATCGCGGTGATGGCGATCCGCAGCCCGCCGCGGCTCGCGGGCACGGCCGGGAAGCCGGACACGTTGACGTGGAAGCCCTGGTCGCGCAGGCGCTCGGCCATCAGGTACACCGCCTCGACGCGGCCCAGGGCGATGAAGAAGATCGGCGCCTCGTTGGCGATGACGAGCGGGATCGCCAGAGTCCGGCACAGCGCGTTGGCCTGGGCGATCCGGTCGCGCAGCGCGGCCTGGAGCGTCGCCAGTTCGGGGCTCAGGTGGATCCGCGCCGAGGCGATGCTCGCCCCGAGGTCGCCCGGGCGCAGCGGCCCCGAGAACGAGAACGGGCCGCCGACCAGGCGCGCGGTCTCGAGGAGGCGGCGGTCCTGGACGACGACGACGCCACCGCCGGTGGCGAACGCCTTGGCGAGCGAGGTGACCAGGACGACGCGGTCGCCCAGCGGGAAGCGCGACAGCAAGTGCCCGCACCCGCGCTCGCCGGCCCAGCTCATTCCGTGGGCGTCGTCGATGAACAGCCGCACGTTGGGCGCGACGGCCAGCAGGTCGTGCAGGAAGCCGGCGGGCAAGAAGTCGCCGTACATCGAATAGACGCCGTCGCACGCGAACCACACGTGGTGGTGGGTGCGCGCGAGCCGGCCGACGATGTCGAGCGCCCGCTCGAGCTCGCCGTGCTTCACGACCACCTTGGCCGCGCCGCTGCGCGCGCATTGCAGGGTGATCGCGTCGTCGACCGAGCGGTGGACCTGGTGGTCGCAGACGATCGCGTCGTTCTCGGCCAGCAGCGCCGGCATCACGACGTGGTGGGCGATGCTGGTGCTCGGTAGCAGCAGCACCTGCGGCACGCCGAAGATGCGCGGCAGCAGGTCCTCCTCGAGCTCCGGGTAGAGCGGGCAGGACAGGTAGCCGCGGCTGAACGACGTCTGGGTGCCGTAGCGGCGGTAGGCCTCGACCCCGCCGTCGATCAGCCGGGGGTCGAACTCCAGGCCCAGGTACGAGCAGCTGCCGAACGACAGCAACCGCTTGCCGGCGACGCTGATGTGGCGGTCGTCGAATCGCGGGTCCTCCGCCGCCAGGAAATAGTGGCCGCGGTCGCGACCGTGGCTGTGAACCTGGAATATTGCCTCTCGAAAGCTAGATGCGTCCATCGATGGTGGCGTGATAGCAGAGCGCGAGCGCGCCGCACGGGGCAGATTTCCCCTGCCGGCCGCTGATGATTGGCCCGAGTGGTGCTTGCGGACGCCTCGCGCAGGTTTGAAGATTCGCGTGCCCGACGTTTGCGTCATGTCGATGCAGCGAGTGGTTCGTCGCGTCGCCGAGGGGTCGTCAGAGAGATCCGCACCCGCTTGGGCCGCGGCCGCGAGCAGCGGGACTCGCAGTCGTCGCCGCCGCGTCCGTTCACGCTCACGCGAGGCCGTGGCGCTTCAGGAGGCGCTTGAGCTGATCGCGGCTGCGGAGGCCGAGCTCGCGCCAGGCTCGCTCGCGCACGCCGCCGCAGCGGGCCAGCACGTGCACGACCTGGTCGCGCGACAGCTTGCGCGGATCGGTGTGGGCGGGCGGGGGCGGCGGTGCCGGCGGCGTGACCAGGCCGGGCGGCGTGATCAGGTGCGAGGCGGAGCTCGCCGCCACTGCGCGCCACAGCAGCTCGCGCAGCTCGCGGGCCTCGGTGGTGTATTCGTGGCGGGTCAACGCGAGCACGAAGCGGGGTGACCTCGTCGGGACCGTCGGGGACGATGCGGAGCTGACGTCGCTACACGAGGCCTACCGGGTCGACCGCCGAGAGCGCAGCGCAGCGCCCAATGGCGATCTCGCGGGCCCCGAGTGCGATCAGAGGGCCGCCCGAGAGCGCCATGTACGGGACCACGGCGGTCGAACGCGGGAAGCGACCGAGGGCGTTGGCGATCATCACGCTCGACGTGGCGTAGCCACCGGGCGTAGGGAGCACCACCGTGACCTCGTCCCCGCGGATTCTTTCGAGACGCGCGAGGAGGTAGTCCGCGATGCGCAGGTCGATGCGGCGATGCGCTCGACCTTGAGCGTCCGACGCCACACCCTGGGGCCCCACGCTGTTGATACGGCCCCCCTCGTGCGTGCCGCTGGACCACACAGGCCAGGGCGACGAGTCTGGACATGGCCAGGGCGAGGCCGTCGCCACGGCCCCCCAATGGCTCGACTTTGCGGCCGGATCCGCCGTGTTCGGGCGGACTGTTCGCCTCAGGGTGGCCTTCAGCAAACGCTGGAGCCGCAAGGCGTCGGGCGGCGTGCTCCGACCTCGATCTCACACGCGCGATTGGCCCGTTGTCTGCACACCCCACCGGGACGAGCAACACTATTGCGCAAAGAGCAACACCACGACATCCTCGGCGCATACGCGCGCGCCGAGCAAGACGAATCGCCGATCGTTGATGCGCGCGAAAGCCACCATCACGCTCGTTCTTGGCGATTGACATGTCGTGGATATTTCGCTTAGCTCCCGCACGGTGAGCTCTCCGCTTACCCTCAGCACCATCCAATCTCAGCTAGACGACGGTCACCCGTCGTGGTCATCAACAGGAGCACCATGAACGAAGCTACATTTGCCACTGGCGAGAACACCCAAATTCCCAACGTCGGCCTGTCCTGCAGCCCTGCACCGGTCGTCTTCCAAGACACTCTCTACCTGTTCCATCAGGGTTCCCGCGAGAATGGCCAGATCTGGTACATCCAGAGCACCGACGGGGGGAATAACTGGAGCTCGGATCAACGCCTCTCCAACCATGGCATTTCGTACAGCCCGTGTGGTGTCGTCTTCAACGGCACGCTGTACGTTTTCCACCATGGTTCTGGCGAGAACGGCCAGCTTTGGTACACCAAATCCGATGGAGCAGGATGGTCCGCCGACACTCTGATCTCCAACATCGGCATCACCGATAGCCCTTCGGCCGTCGTCTTCAGGGACACGCTCTACGTATTCCACCAGGGTAAGGGCGGTAACGGCCAGATCTGGTACACCACCAGCACGAATGGCTCCACGTGGGCCTCCGATCGGCAGATCCCCAATGTCGGGATGTCCGCCAGCCCGTCGGCAGTCGTCTTCAAGGACAAGCTCTATCTCTTCTACCAGGGCAGAGGCGACAGCGGTGAGCTGTGGTGTCAGACCTTCGACGGCTCGACCTGGTCCTCCGCCGTCAAGATGGCGAGCGTCGGCGTGAGCGCGTCTCCCTCGGCAGTCGTGTTCGGCGCCACCACACTCTACGTCTTCCACCGTGGTCCCCGCCAGACCGGTGAGCTCTGGTACACCTTCACCCACGACGGGTCGAGCTGGTACACCGACCAGATGATCAGCGGCGTCAGCGTCAGTTGGAGCCCGGGGGCAGTCGAGACCATGGCGCAGCTGGCCGTCTTCTACCAGGGCGGAGGCAACAACGGCCAGCTCTGGAAGTATGTCCACGAGGCGATGGAGATCGTCGGCGTGACCTACGATCTGGAAAACGCCCAGAGCACCGACCCAGAGCTCACCGAGATCTATACAACTACCCTCCGCAACGAATACCCTAAGCCGCAACACTTCTCGTTTTCGAGGAGGGAGACTACGACCGAGACCTCCTATTTTGAGAACAGCGAGTCTTCCAGCGTCTCCCTGCAGGTAGGGAAGGAGTTCAAGGCGCCGATCCCCAAGGTGAAGCGCAAGGCCGGCGCCTCGCTCGAGCTGGGCCTCTCGACCGAGACGACCCGGACGTACGGCGAGGAACAGTCCTACGAAAACGAGTACTCCTTCACTGTTGATGTGGACGTCGACGCGTACTCCGCGGTAAAGGTCACCTGCACCGTCGAGAAATGCACCCTCAACGTCCCCTACACGATGACGTTGCGCTCGAAGACTGGGAGCGAGATGACGTGTTCGGGGATGTGGCAGGGGCTCACGAGCTGGGACATGCAGCTCCATTACAAAGAAGTGCCTCTCTAAGCAGCCCGTCGATTCACGTCGCAAGACCCAGCGCCGCGCCGTCATGCTCTCCGGGCTCGGCGCGGAGGCGCGGGCGCTCCGGGAGCCCAATTGCAAGTGCAGGCACGCGGTAGCTACTTCTCAACGCTCCTCCGTCACGTCGTCACTGGCGCCGCACTCGAGGTGCTGGCAACCGTCAGCGTGCTGGCGATCGGCGGCTGGCTCGTCATCTCCCGCGAGCTGACGCTGGGCTAGCTCGTGGCCGCGTCGGTGCTGGTGTCCCAGATCGGGGCTGGGGTCCGCGGCCTCGGGCAGCAGCTCGACCCGGTGTATGAGGGCGTGGCTGCAGTCGCTACCCAGGGCAGGACACTCGACGCGCTCCTCGAGCCCCTCGGCGGCGAGGTCGGCGCAGGCATGCCGGCACCAGGGTCAGCGAGGCCAGCAGGCAGAACGTCATACAGAGGACCGCCCCGACTTCGCCGCCCGCCTCGACGCGGACGTGGCGAGCGCGGCCGCTGGCGTCACGGCCCTGGTATGCACGAGTGCCAGAACGGGCTGTCGTGGGCGAGGTCCGGGTCGTGGGCGATGGCCGCGCGGCGGCGGTCGATGATTCCGAGGGCTCAGCGCGGGACGAGCCAGGCGTCGAAGGGGGCGTAGTAGCTGCCGCCTTCGACCTCGTTGTCGGCGCGGTGGAGGTCGAAGTCCGGCGGCAGGTCGGGGTAGTCGGGGCTGGAGAAGCCGCGGACCTCCCAGATCGAGTGGCGATTGAAGGTCTGGCCGAAGTCGAACGGCAGCACGCCGGCCGGGATCACCGGATCGATGAAGCGCAGCCACACGCGCAGGCACTTGGTGTCGGCCGGGTCGTCCTCGTCGCCCTCGGCGCAGCTCTCGTGCAGCTGCGTCACCGCGACGTCGCGGTCGCCGGTGAAGGTGACGTTTTCGAAGATCGCCGGGCCCTCCTGGATGAACACGTAGGCGAGGACGCGGATGTCGTCGACGAGGCCGCCCTTCAAGCGGGCGGTGTCGTCGAACGGGATCGCCTTGACGCCGATCGACGCCATGCCGTTGTCGACCGCGACCACGTCGGCGAGCAGGAACGGGTTCTGATAGGCGCCCCACAGCACGCCGTAGGCGCCGTTCGACCAGAACGCGTTGGTCGCGTAGGGCGCCTGGGCCAGCTCGGTGTTGTGCCAGATCATCGCCCCGTGGCCGCGGTTGTGGTGGGCGACGTTGTCGTCGAACACGAAGCTGGTCGGGCGCCCCGAGCCGCCCTCCTGCCAGCCGAAGCCCGAGATGTCTTCGCCGCTGCCATTGTAGCCGACGCCGACGGCGACCGAGTCGCGCGCGCCGGAGCCCTCGCCGCCGGAGACTGCGACGCCGACCATGCGGTGGTCGACGCGGATGCAGCCGTCGACCCGCTCGGGGACGCCGACGCGGGCGGCGAGCACGTGGTCGAACACCACGTCGGCCGACGCCTTCTCGCGGTCGTCGCAGAAGGTGCCGCACCCGCCGTTGTCGTAGAACAGGCCGAAGCCCATGCCCTGGGTGTCGTAGCCGACGACGTCGGCGATCTCGATGCCGTTCGACTGCTCGACCATGATGAAGTGAAGGTCGCCGCCCCAGATCGCGGCGTGGCGCACGAACGAGCCGGCGGAGGCGTCCTTCTGCTGGTGGAACCAGATCGGCGCGCGGCGCAGCGGGAAGGCGTGGCCCTCGGGCAGCCCGGTGCAGGGGACGATCGGCCCGAGCCAGCGCAGCTCGACGCTGTCGATCTCGACGTGGCCCTGCTCGGCCACGAGGATGTGCGCGTGGGCGCTGTCGTCGGCGGAGCGGATGACGACGTTGCGCGACAGGTTGGCCGCCTCGCCGCGCCGCATGCAATCGGCGCAGCCGTCGTGCGGGTACTTCGGCGCCTCGGCGAGGGTGATGTCGTCGCCGTTGACGGCGGCGATGGTGCCCTCGTCGAAGTGCTCGATGATGCCTTCGCCCTCGCTGAGCGGCGCGCTCGGGGTGAGCACCACGCGGTCGCCGGCCTTCCAGCCGTCGGCGCCGTCGAGGCTGAAGCCGGGGTCGCCCGCGGCCGCGCCGTCGACCAGCTTGCCCCACGAGCGCTTCGCCGCGCCCGCGGCCCGCAGCGTCCCGGCGCCCATCACCCACAGGCCGATGTCGCCGTCGACGACGGTCATCGGCGTGTCGACCGAGTGCATGCCGTCGCCGCCGCCCGCGCTGGGGGTGCCGACGTATTCGGCGTCGTTCATGCCGGCGAAGATGATCTCGGCGGTCACGCCGTCGGGCACGCGATCGTCGGGCGTGCCGTAGTCGAGGGTGCCCTCGACGAGCAGGTTGCCGTGGAGGGTGAGGGTGGTCGAGACCTCGCGCGAGACGAACAGGGTGCCGCCCGCCTCGATGCGGATCGTCCGCGCCTCGGCGGGGCAATCGACGACGATGGTCTTGCCCGCCGGGATCACGACGTCGGTCTCGGCGTTCGGCGCAGTGCCGCCCCAGGTGTCGGGGGCGCAGAACGAGCAGGTGCCGCCGTCCTCGCAGGCGGTGGGGGTGACTGGATCGCCGGTGGGCTGGTCGGAGTCGCTGGTGCCCTCGGTGTCGGTGGCGGTGGCGGTATCGGTGGTGCCGCCATTCGTGGCAGTGTCGCCGGTGGTGCCGCCATTCGTGTCGGTGCCGGTGGTGCCGCCATTGCCACCACATGCGGCGGGGACCGCCGCGAGAGACAGCGCGATGCAGAGCGTGACAGGTGACCTGGCCATGGGTTCCTCCGTTCGAGCAAGCTAGCTAAGGACAAGCCGCGAGGTCGGTCGCGGCCTCGACCGGCGCGAGCGCGCGCAGCTCGGCGCGCTGTTCGGACGTGAGACCGTCGCACCCGTCGCGCCAGGCGTTGCCCAGCACGACGTGGTGATCGGAGGTGAGCGCGCCGCCGCCGGCGAGGAACTCCGCCTCGCGGGTCAGGAAGCGACGCAGCAGCGCGGCGCGGACGGGACCGGCGACGCGACGGAGGGGCACCGCGAGCAGCCGCACCGGCCCGCGATCGGTGCCGAAGTCGTCGGCGAGCGCGCCCTGGGATTCTTCGAGGCTGCCGACGAGGTGAAGGTAGGTGAGGGTCCAGGGCCCGGCGCCCGCCGAGTCCGCGACCGTGAGGACGTCGCGCCAATTGAGCGGACGATCGCCGGTGGTGTGGCCGCGCCCCGGGTTCACCGCCGCCTGCGCCGTCCACCACGAGAAGGCCTGGTGCATCGCATCGGGCAGGCCGCCCGCGAACGCCGCCTCGAAGAAGGCGAAGCCGACCTCGTAAGGGAAGGCGGGCCCGCCGTCGGGGAAGCCGTGGTCGGGGCCGTCGAAGCCGCCGTGGCGCCGCTGCCAGTCCCACAGCTTCACCGCGGCGTAGCGCAGCAACTCGACGCGGCTCGCGTGGTCGCCGGTGGTGATCAAGATCTCCGTACCGAGGTGCACCGCGGCGCTCGAGAACGCCTGCGCCGCCTCGAGGCTGCCGCCCTCGGCGAGCGCGGCCTCGGCGATGGCGAGCATGCCGTCGCCGCGGGTGAACCATGTGGCGTCGATCTTGCGCGGCAGCCAGCGCGACCAGGACGGCGTGGCGACGGGCAGGGCGATCGTCGAGGTGTCGAACGAGGCGGCGATGTCCCAGGCCGGCGCGTCGGGGAAGCCGTCGGGGAAGAGGGCCGCAGCGAGCGCGTCGTCTTCGGGGAGCACCGCGCCGTGCCCGGCCCCGGCGGCGCCGACCTTGGCTTCGCCGGGCTGGAACGGCGGGTCGAACGGATGCCCGATCGCGGCGACGGGGAGCGAGCGGACGTAGCTGGCGATGTCGGCGGCCTCTTCGGCGGTGAACAGGTGATGCTCGGCGCGGGCGATCACGCTGTGGTTGGAGAAGGCGAAGTAGGCCAGGTCGGCGCCGTCGTCGGCGTGGCAGCGGGCGCACGGCGGGCCGCCGTCGCGGCTCTCGGCGGTGAAGAACCGCTGGCCGCGAGCGATCGCGTCGGCGTCGGTGGAGGGCGCGGTCCAGGTGGCGGGATCGTCGGCGGGCAGGTCGGTCTCGAGGCGCTTCCCATTGACGACGAGCGCCAGGTCGAGCACGCGGAAGCCCGAGACGTCGCGGATCTCCCGGTCATAGCGGAACACGATGCGGTTCGCGCCCGCGTGCAGCGTGCCGTCGGGGAGCGCGAGCGAGGCGGTCGCGTGACCCCCCGAAGCGCGGGCGAGGCGATGCGCGGGCGCCCCGAGATCGATCGGCTCGCCGTCGCCGACGATGACGAAGGCGGCGCCCGCCTCGAGGACGTTGTGCACGGTCAGCGCGAGCTCGGCCGCGGACGCGCCGGCGAGGTCGTCGGGGACTTCGATGCTGACGGCGACCGCGGTGCCGGCCGGGCCGAGGATCTCGAGCGGCAGGGCGGTCGCCTCCGGGGTGCCGTCGCCGCCGGTGTCGCTGTCGCCGTCGCTGTCGCTGTCGCTGCTGCCGACGCTGTCGTCACCACCGTCGACGTCACTCGCACATCCGAACGCCAGGAGCAGGAGCGCGAGCGCCGGGCGAGCGAGCTGAACCACGGCTGCAGTGTAACAGCGGCCGTGCTCGCCTCGATATGGACAGCTCCCCCCAATAGCGGCGACGAAGACACGGCCTCGCGCCCGACGGATCCGCTCGCCGAGGCTTCGGGTCCGCAGGGACATGTACCGCTCCCGAGGGACATGTCCGGCAGCGCGTGCGTGGCGAGAATCGGTGATCCGCAGTTACGGCGTCGTGGTGAAATGGCAGCGACGCGGGCGCGAGAGCGAATACGCGATGCCTGCCGTCGGGGACGTCGAGCGGTTCGCGGCGTATGGCGGCATCGGGCTCACGATGAGGGAGAGGCCCGCGCGTGGCGGATGGAAAAATAGCGACGAGGTGATGGCGAACGTGTCGCCGAAACTCCTCGCATAGCGACGGCGCACGGTGGCCGTCACCGTGGGCCATCGGTCATGCGTGTTTCTCGCAAGCCGTCTCGCTCGAGGTCGGGGCAGCTGGCGACGTCGTGGACGTGATGTCTCATGAGACATGTTCCTAATGTAATGTCTGTTTGGACATGCTATATATAAGACGTATCGAATGGAGCGCCGGAGCTCCAGCGCGACGCACGGCGCTGCGAGGTTGTCTCCGGACCCGCTCTCGGCGCCGCTCGCCGCGGGCTCGCTGCGCACGCCAGAAGGCGGCGGGCTCGACCGCGTCGTTCGGGCGCAGGGCGCGTAATTTCCCACGCAACGGCCGTCTGGTGCGCGAGTCGCGTTTTGCTGCGACGAGCGGCGAGCTCCGTGGACGTGGTGTATCCTCCCCGCGATGTCGCCGCGTCTCTCGCTCTCGCTCCTCTTCTCGCTCACCGTCGCGTCTTGCGGAGGCGACCCGAACTCGACGGACGGCGCGACCTCGACGGGCAGCACGGGCGAGCCCGGCACGACGACCGGCGCGAACGAGCTGACGGCCGGCACCACCGACGCGCCGACCAGCGGCACCACCGGCGAGGCGCACGTCGTCCCCGAGTTCGGCGGGACCTTCGTCGTCATCGGCACCGCCGACGACGGCCTGCACGCGGTCCGCGACCTCGAGTTCAACCCGGCCGCGCCCGAGCAGCTGTGGACCTTCAACATGCTGAGCCACGGCGTCGTCATCTACTTCGAGCCCGGCACCCCGCAGCAGACCTCGGAGGAGCGCATCGACGCGTACGGGCAGCACTTCATGGCCTACGTCTCATCGGCCGCGTTCACCGACGACAACACGTTCGCCACCTGTCAGGAGTCGCGCAACGAGTGGAACGTCGGGCCGCAGGACCCGGACGACTTCATGGGCCCGGCGCTGTGGCCGGCCGACCTGGACATCTTCGCCAAGGTCGGCCAGGCGTTCCCGCCCGAGGGGATCGAGGGCAGCCACCTCGACATGCTGCACCAGAGCCCGCTGTGCATGGGCATCGCCCACGAGGCCGGCAACGCGTTCTGGGCCTTCGACGGCATGCACGGCAACATCGTGCGCTACGACTTCCAGGCCGATCACGGACCCGGCGGCGGCGACCACTCCGACGGCATCATCACCCGCTACACCGACGTCACGGTGACCCGGCTGGGCAACATCCCCGGGCACATGGAGCTCGATCACGCGACGGGGATGCTGTACGTCGCCGACACCGGCGCCGGCCGGCTGCTGCGCCTCGACACCGCCACCGGCACGAACACCGGCAAGCTCCCCGGCGACTGGGACGGCGCCGAGTACACGGGCGTCGAGGGTGCCGACGTGCAGGTGCTCGTCGAGGGTCTCGACGAGCCCTCGGGCCTCGCGCTGCACGACGGCCGGCTGCTGGTGTCCGAGCACGGGACCGGCGACATCATCGCGTTCGATCTCGAGGGCAAGGAGATCGATCGCATGTCCACGCCGGCCAAGCGCATCATGGGGATCACGATCGGTCCGGAGGGCGACCTGTGGTACGCCGACGCGGGCGCCAACGAGGTCGTCCGCGTCGCTCCGTGATGCTGGGCCGCGGCGCCCGAGAGTGGGCCTCTACATCGCGGCGGAGGTCGAGGTCGCTCCCGCGACGAGGCCACCTGCTTCACGTTCGCCATGCCGGCGCAGGGCCGACGATTCGCGAATCAGCGCACCGACCAAAAGCCGCGAGCCGGGCGCCCCCCGGTGGGGGCGGCCGGCTCGTGGTCGGGCTGGTCCGAGGAACTTCTTACATCAGCTGGCGGCGCTCGAACTCCGAGCGGAGCTTGCGCAGCGCCTGCTCCTGCAGCTGACGGATGCGCTCGCGCGAGAGCGAGTAGTTGGCGCCGATCTCCTTGAGGGTGAGCTCGGGCTCGCCGTCCAGGCCGACGCGCTTGCGGAGGATGTCGGCCTCCATCGGCGACAGCTTCTCGAACACCTCGAGCAGGGCGTCCTGCAGGAGGGCGGAGTCCATCAGCTCGTAGGGGGTGGCCTGGCTGGCGTCGACGAGGGTGTCGGCGAGGCTGCTCTCGCCGTCGCGGGTGGCCGGCAGCGAGAGGCTGAGCGGCTGGTCGATGAGCGACCAGCTCATCCGCTGGATGCGCTCCATGCTGATGCCGGTGGCCGAGGACAGCTCCTCGTCGGTGGGGGTGCGGCCGTACATGACCTCGTACTCGCGGCGGGCGCGGTTGACCTTCTTGCAGGCATCGATCATGTGGAGGGGCAGGCGGACGCTGCGGTCGGTGTCGACGATGGCGCGGGTGATGGCGTAGCGGATCCACCAGGCCGCGTAGGTGGCGAAGCGGCAGCCGCGGGTGGGGTCGAAGCGGTCGACGGCCTTCATCAGGCCCATGTTGCCGTCCTGGATGAGGTCCTGCAGCGGGATCGAGCTGCGGGCGAAGCGGCGGGCGATGGCGACGACGAGGCGGAGGTTCGAGCGCACGAAGGCGTTCTTGGCCAGCATCACCGCGTTGTGGGACTTGCGGGCGGCGGCGACGTAGCGGACGAAGGGGGCGCTGTCGCGGTAGGGCGGCTTCACCTTCATGTTGGTGGCGACGCCGCGGTCACCCTCGAGGCCGGTGAGGTCGGCGAGGATGGAGTCGGCGACGACGCTGTCGACGTCGGCGAACACCAGGCGATCGATGAGGGCGTTGCGCGCGGCGTTGAAGGCCTCCTCGTGGCTCTTCAGGACGCGGTCGCGGAGGGCCCGCGAGGTCTTCTCGACGGCCTCGAGCACGGCCGGCGCCACGGCCTCGGCCGACAGGCGCTCGGCGATCAGGGCGCAGATGGCCGAGACGAACGGCGGGTAGCTCAGGAAGGCGGCCCACATGGCCTTCTTCAGCTCGATCAGACGCGTGGCCGCGGCCATCTCCTCGTCCTTCCCCATCACCGTGACATCGGCGAGTTCGCGGAAGTACCGCGCGGTCGTCGCACCAGCGATCGGCGCATTGAACGAGCAATCATTCCCGGAAGTGGTGATTCGATTCAGCATTGTGGACCCCTCGTCTGACCTCAACTAGTTTCCCGATCCTGAGATAAAGAGGACGTCAGGAGAGCGGCCGTTGACCTCAAGAAAGCGTAAATATCGGTGTAAAACGCGGCATGTGCGCGGATTTTCGTCGACTTTGACCGACTCTGACCGATCGACGCCTAGTTTTGTGGAAACGAGAAGCCAGGGGAAGTGCTAGTTTTGCACCATAGATAGGTCTTCTGATGTGGACAGAGGGTCGAGACGGCGCATCGGCGGCGATCGGGGCGAACGTAGATTTCGCGCTGCTCGGGGAGAAGCGAGCCGGCATTCGTCGGAGCGACGGCGAATGACGGGAGTCGCGGGCCGGCAAATGCTCGCGGCGTTTCGCTCGCTCGTGTGACCGCGCTCGTCGTGAGGCTCGCGCTCCCACGAGGGTGCGCTGTCACGACTGGCGGCGATGGTTCGCCGCGCCGTTCATCGCCCCGCACGCGCCGTTCGTCGGACGCCGGCCGCCGCCTGTCCGGACGCTGCGGCGCCGCGCGGGGGCAGGGGCCTATCCTCGCTGCGAGACCAAGCCGATGCGCGAACTCTACCTGCCCCTCCTCACTCTCCACATCGGCGCCGGCGTGACGAGCCTGCTGACCCTCGTCCCGCCGCTGGTCGCCCGCAAGGGCGGCGCGCTGCACCGCCGGGTCGGCATGATCTTCGTCGCGGCCATGGCCATCACTGCAGTCTCGGGGCTCGTGATCGCGGGCCTGTGGATCGCGGTCCCGCTGGCAGTCAAGCCGCCGTCGTCGCCGCAGAGCCCCGAACAGGCGGCGGCGCAGATCGCAGGGATGCGCCAGTTCGGCTGCTTCCTCGCGTACCTCGGGGTGCTCATCCTGCAGGCGGTGACGAGCGGCATGCGGGCGGTCGCGGTCGGGCGCCGGCGGGCGGTCCACGGCGCGCTCGTCGATCGAGCGATGGCGGTGTTCGTGCTCGGCACCGGGGCCGCGCTGGCGATCGCGGGGATCTGCCAGGGGAGCGCGTTGATGATCATCTTCGGCGCGATCGGAAGTCACGGCGGATGGCACGACCTGCGTTACCACTCGCGACCGCAGACCGAGCGCCGGGCCTGGCTCGTGCGCCACCTCGAGAGCATGCTCGGGGCCGCCGTCGCCGCCTTGACCGCCTTCAGCGTGTTCAACGTAAGTCGCCTGTTCGGGGCCGGATTGCCGGCCGACCTCGCGTTTTTGCCGTGGGTGCTGCCGACGCTGATCGGTGTGCCCGCGGCCAGGGCGTGGAAGGCTCGTTACACCCGGGACGGGGCGTGACGAGCGAGCGGCGCGAGCCCTCGCTTGCTACCCTCTCGTGCATGCCGGCAGCCGGAAGCTCGTCGCTGCGGACCCGCCTGCGCGCGTGGGCGGACGACCTGCGCGAGGACGCGTGGATCGTCGCGTTCGTGCCGGTGGCCCTGACTGCGATGCTCGCCGCACTCGGCCGCTCGAGCTTCGCCGAGCTCGCGCGCACGTTCGCCTTCAACGCGACGATCATGGTCCTCGTCCAGCTGCTCGCCAGCGGGCTGTTCAACCTGGTGCTCGCGCCGCTGCTCCCCGGTCGCGGTCGGCCGCTGCGGTGGGTCGCCCGCGCCGGGGCCGTCGGCGTCGCGGTGGTGGTCGCGGCCGAGCTCTCGGTGCGTCTCTACGCCGCGCTCGGGTGGGTCGCCGACGTCGATGCCAGCCGCACTCGGGTGCTGCGGATCGCCGTCGTCGTCTCCGTGACCCTGTTCGTCACCGCGGCCGCGCTCGAGCGCATCCACGACCGCCGCCGCGCGCTCGAGCGCCGCGAGGAGGAGCTCCGCCGCGAGGCGCTGCGCGCCCAGCTGTCCGCGCTGCAGGCCCGCACCAACCCGCACTTCCTGTTCAACGCCCTCAACACGGTCGCCAGCCTGATCGAGGACGACCCCGCGCTCGCCGAGCAGGCGGTCGAGCGCCTCGCCGGCCTGTTCCGCTACAGCCTCGACGGGTCGCGCACGCTCGAGGTGCCGCTCCGCGACGAGCTCGCGGCGGTCCGCGACTATGTCGAGGTCGAGCGGCTGCGCTTCGGCGAGCGCCTGCGGGTCGAGTTCGCCGTCGATCCTGCGACCGAGTCGCTGCTGGTCCCGCCGCTCGTGCTGCAGCCGCTGGTCGAGAACGCGGTCGGCCACGGGGTCGCCGCGAGCCGGGCCGGCGCGACCGTGCGGATCGTCGCCGCCCGCGTCGACGGGTCGCTCGAGCTGCGGGTCGAGGACGACGCGGCCCGGCCCGCCGCGCCGCGAACGACTCGCCCCGGCAGCGGCACGGCCCTCGCCGATCTGCGCGAGCGGCTGCGGCTCGCCTACGGCGCGGCGGCGGGGCTCGAGGCCGGCCCCGGGGCGAGCGGCGGGTTTTCGGCCCGCCTGCGCCTGCCGGTGGCGCCCGCGCGCGGGGAGGGCCCGGCGTGAAGGTGCTGGTGGTCGACGACGAGGCGCCGGCGCGCCGCCGGCTGGTGCGGATGCTCGAGCGGATCGCGGACGTCGAGGTCGTCGGCGAGGCGGACGACGGGGCCTCGGCCCTGCGCCAGATCGTCGCGCTGCGCCCGGACGTGGTGCTGCTCGACATTCACATGCCGGAGCTCGACGGCATGGAGCTGGCCGAGACCACGGCCGAGCTGCCGGCGCTCGTCTTCGTCACCGCGCACCCGGACTACGCGGTGCGGGCGTTCGCGGTCGCGGCCCACGACTATCTGCTCAAGCCGGTGCAGCAGGCGCGGCTCGAGCAGGCGCTCGCGCGCGTCGCGGCCCGGGCGCGCCCCGCCGGACCCGCCGCGCCGGTCCGGATCTCCGCGCGCGCCGGCGACTCGGTGCGGCTGTTCGACCCGCGGTCGATCACCCGCTTCCACGCCTCCGACAAGTACACCGTGTTCCGCGTCGGTCCCGAAGAACATGTCCTCGACGACAGTTTGAACATGCTCGAGGAGCGGCTCGCCGGCCTCGATTTCCTGCGGGTGCACCGGAGCGAGCTCGTCAACCTCCGCGAGGCGCGGGCGCTGCACCAGCGCGACGGCGCGGCGGTGCTCGAGCTGTCCGACGGCCAGCGCGCCCAGGTCAGTCGGCGGGCGATCGCCGAGCTCAAGCGCCGGCTGGGCCTCCGCGACGGCGAGGCCTGAGCGGGGCTCGCCGCGGGCCCGCGAGCGACGCCAGGGCGGACCGCGGTGGAGCGTCGGCGGGGTGTTCAGGACACGCCCCACGCGTCGGCGAGCGTGCGGGCGCGGAGGCAGTACGGATTGCGGGACAGGTAGCTGTGCCGCCACGAGGGGTCGGCGATGTCGTCGGCGCGCAGGTCGATCTGGCGCAGGGTCTCGCGCAGTTCGGCGCGGGCGCGCTCGACGTGCGCGGCGGCGTGGAAGGCCTCGCTGGCGGCGAGGCGGAGCTCGATCTCGGGGTGGCCGGCTCCGCCGAGGCCGGGGAGCACGCCGAGGACCCGCTCGGCGACCGCGACGGCCTCGTCGGCCCGGTCGAGGGCGAGCAGGGCGCGCACGTGGACGGACGCGGTGTGCAACAACCACAGCGGCATGTCCGAAAAGACAGCCATGGCCGCGCGCGCGTGGGCCTCGGCGTCGCCCGGCTGCCCGCGCAGGAGCGAGACGCGGGCCACGATGCCCTGGGCGAGGACGCGGAAGTGCATGATGCCGCCGGTGTGCGCGAGCATCGGCGCGACCAGCTCCTCGGCCTCGGCCCAGGCGCTCGCGGCCGGGAATTCGCAGAGCACGCGCGCCAGCCGGTTGCGCCACAGCGCCGTGGTCACGACGTCCTGGCTCGTGGCCATCGCCGGCGCGAGCGCTCGCAGGCGGTCGCGGGCCCCCTCCGCGTCGCCGAGCTCCAGCCAGCCCCACTCGCGCGAGCCGAGCAGGCTGAGCTCGAGCCTGCTGTCGCCGGCCTCGCGGCACAGCACTGCGCCGGCGCCCCACGCCGCGAGCATGGTCCACGGGCGGGGCTGGCGGAAGAAGGCCAGGCCGCCGCGCACGTCCTGCAGGTAGCGGCGGCTGGCCGGGTGCGCGGGCTCGGCGAGGCGGACGCTCGCCTCGAGCCGGTGCAGCAGCGCCGCGAGCAGCGAAGCCGGCGCGGCCGCGCCGAGCAGCGACGACGTGACTGTGGCGACGGCCTCGACGTCGGCGGCGCGGGCGTCCTCGTCCGGCTCGGTCGCCAGCAGGCGGGCCACGAGCTCGCCGACCCGGGCCTCGTCGGCGCGGCCCATGGCGGCCAGGATCGCCGGGAGGATGGCGCGGCAGTAGCCGCGGCTGCCGGGCCGGAGCCGCGCCATCGCCTCCTCCGCCGTCTCGGCCAGGCCCTCGTGGCGGTCGAGCCAGAAGGCGGCGTAGCTGCTGACGCTGCACAGCTGCCCACGCAGCTCGCCGTCAGGGGCGCAGGCGAGGCCGTGGGCGACGTGGCGCAGCGCGCCGGCGTGGTCGCCGCGATCGATGCAGCCCTCCGCGGCGCGCACGTAGGAGGCGGCCGCGCGCTCCGGGTCGCCTCCGAGCTCCCAGTGCTCGGCGACGACTGCGTCGTGCTCACCGGCGGCCTCGAGGAACCCGGCCGCGAGCCGGTGTCCGGTCGTCAGGTCCTCGGCCGTCAACAGGCCGTAGGCGGCGTCGCGCACGAGCGCGTGGCGGAAGGCGAACTCCTGCTCGTCCGCGAGGCGGCTGGTCGTCGTCGGCTGGACGAGCTCGGCGTCGACCAGCGCGGACAGCCAGCCCGCGAGCTCGTCGGACCCGCCGGGCAGCCCGAGGACCACGCCCACGCCTCCGCGCCAGAACCGCTCGCCGAACACCGCGGCCGCTCGCACCGCCCGCCGGGCCCCGGCCGCGAGAGCCCCGATCCGAGCCTGCAGCATCGCCAGCACCGTCGACGGCTGCTCGTCGGACTTGCCGGCGGCGATCGAGCGGATCAGCTCCTCGAGGTACAGCGCGTTGCCGGCCGACCGCTCGACCGCGCGGGCGATGACCTCCGCCGCCACGCCGGGCCCGAGCGCGTGCTGGATCAGCCGCTCGCACGCGCGCTTGCTCAGCGCCTTGAGCGGGACCCGCTGCAGCGCGCGCGCCTGCCACAGCCGCGGGAACGCCTCGTCCACCTCGGGCCGGGCGAACGCGAGGACCAGCAGCGGCGCCTCTTGCAGGTCGCGCAGCGCCTCGTCGACCGCCGCCACCGTGGCGCCGTCGCTCCACTGCAGATCGTCGAGCACGAGGACGACCGGGGCCGCTTCGCACTCGGCGGCGAGCCAGTCGAGGAAGGCGCGGCTCAGGCAGCCACGCATGAGCTTCGGCTCCTGTCGCGCCGCTCGCAGCATCGCCGCGCCGTCGTCGGGGAACGGCACGCCGCACATCTCGCCGAGGAACAGCACGACGCGCTCCCGCTCGCCCGCGGGGACGTGCGCGCCGATGCGGGCGCGGAGCCGCTGCTGCTGCTCGGCGAGCGGCCCGCTGCCCTCGAGGTCGCACAGCCGGCGCAGCGCGTCGACCAGGAGCCCGTGGGGCCCGCCGGAGCGCATCGGGTCGCCGCGCCCGAACAGGAGCGTGACCGGCCGACCGCGCTGCGCCACGCGGCGCACGAACTCGTGCCGCAGGCGCGACTTGCCGACCCCCGGCGGCGCCATGAACAGCACCGCGCGCGCCTGCGAGTCGTCCTCGACGCCGGCCAGCTGCGCCTCGAGGGCGGCGAGCTCGGGCTCGCGGCCGACGCACGGCGTGGGCCTGCCGAGCAGCGGCCGCCCGGTGTCGACCGCTCGCTCCTCCGCGAGCAGCAGCGCGCCGTCGGGGCGCGGCGTCTGGCTGAACCGCCCCGCCAGCAGATCGGCGCTCAGGGCGTCGAGCAGGACCCCGGGCCCGGTGTCGACGAGCCGCAGATCGGCGCGCTGCAGCGTGTTCGCGGCCCGCTCGACGACCTCGCCGACGGCGGTGCGGCCGTCGAGGGCGCCGCGTCCGGTCGCCATCGCCACGGTCGCCGTCGGCCAGCGCTCCTTGATCAGCAGGGCCGCGCGGGCGGCCCGGGTGGCCTGGTCGGTGGCGCTCTCGGTCGGCGGCGCCACCACCACCAGCGCGCCGTCGCCGAGGACGTCGGCGGAGACGCCGAGGCCGTGGAGCGTGCGCAGCAGCGCGTCGCGCTCGTCGTCGGCCGCCGCGAGCTCCTGCGGGAGCAAGGTGGCCCCGCGGCTGTGGTCGTCGGTCGCCTCGCCGCGTCGGGGCGCGGCGAGCACGACGCTGCACAGGTTCTGCTCGCGCAGCGCGAAGGCGTGGACCTGGCGCGTGGCGAGGGTGTCCCCGAGGATAGGTTCCCGCAGCTCGCCGAGCGCCGCCAGCTCGGCGCGCAGCGCTTCGGCGTCGGGCAGGCGCTGGGCCGGCTCCTTGGCCAGCAGCCGCTCGACGAGCCGGACCAGCGGCGCGGGCAGGCCGGGCCGCCGCTCGGCCAGGGACGCGGGCGCCTCGAACAGGATCCGCACCAGCACCGCGGCGAGGTGATCGGCGGCGAACGGCGAGTGGCCGGTCAGGCACTCGTAGAAGATGCACCCCAGCGCGAACAGGTCGGCGGCCGGCGTCAGGTCGCGGGCCCCGCGGGCCTGCTCCGGCGCCATGTACTCCGGCGTCCCGATCACCCGCCCCGTCGCCGTCAGGACGTGCGACGCGGACAGGCGGCGCGCGATCCCGAAGTCGAGCAGCGTGGCCCGGCCGATCTCCGCGCCCACCAGGAACACGTTGCTCGGCTTGAGGTCGCGGTGGACCACGCCGCTCCCGTGCGCGCACGCCAGGGCGTCCGCGATCCGATCGACCAGCGCGACGCAGTCGGCCAGCGGCAGCCGGCCGCGCGCCAGGCGACCGCTCAGGTCCTCGCCCTCCAGCCACTCCATCGCCAGGAATCGCTGGCCCTCCGGGGTCTGCCCGTGATCGACGTAGCCGACGATCCCCGGGTGGCGCAGCTCCGCCAGCAGCCGGGCCTCGCGGGTGAACCGGGCCGCGTCGTCCGGGCCACCCACGCCGATCTGGAGCAGCTTGAGCGCGACATGTTCGCCGCTGGCGCGGTCGCGCGCGCGATACACCACTCCCATGCCGCCGCTGCCGGCCAGGCGGTCGATCTCGAAGCGATTGGCGAATAGCGTTCCGGCGCCGAGCTCGGGCATCTTCGACCTGTCGGGCGCAGCCGCGGCCCTGGGCGCCGCAGTCTACAGCACATCGCGCCGGCCGCCGAGCCGGAACCGCGCCCGCCTCCCGCGCCGACGGGCGCTGCGACCCCGGCACGCCCCATATCGCGGTCGAACGCTGCGTCTCGCTGCGCCGACGCCCGCGCGCGCCGCCAGGCAGCCCTGACGCCGGGGCTCGGGCCCGCCGGCGAGCTCGGATCGTCTGCACGCATTCGCACCGCCCGGGCCGAAACAATGTCCTTTCCGGTGCTCCGGCGCTCCTATGAATGGGGGCAGCTTCGGCGAGGGCTCCGGGCGCGCACTCTCGGTATGTACATAGCACCTGCCGGCGGGCAGGTCCGGGTCTCGGCGCCGCTCGGTCTGGGCGCGCTGCGCACGACGGCGATATACTCGCCCGGGTGCCCCGCCGTACGCCTCCCATCGCGTCGTCTCGTACCTGTCCTCGGGGACATCTGATTGTGCCGCTCCTGCTCGCGCTCGCCTGCGGTCCGCAGGCGCCCCAGACCACCGACGATCCCTCGACCACGGGCGAGCCCGCGAGCGGCACCACGACGACCGGGACGACGACGACGGGCCCTGCCACCACCTCGACGACGTCGACCGCCGGCACGACCGCTGTGCCGACCACCACCGACCCCAGCGACGGCAGCACCAGCGAGGGCGCGCAGTTCATCGTCCCGCCCGACGCTTGCGGCCTCGTCTCCGGCGGCGAGCTCGGGCTGCGCTGCAGCCAGCTGCCTTGCAGCGTGTGGGACCAGGACTGCCCGCGCGGCGAGAAGTGCGTGCCGTACTCCGGCGACGGCGACGACAACTGGGAGAGCGAGCGCTGCGTCCCGATCTTCCCCGAGCCCGGTCAGCCCGGCGAGCCGTGCACCGTCGAGGGCAGCATCGCCAGCGGCGTCGACACCTGCGACCGCGGCGTGGTGTGCTGGCACGTCGACGAGGACACCTTGCAGGGCACCTGCGTCGCCATGTGCGAGGGGCACCCCGACGAGCCGATCTGCGACGATCCGGCGACCGCCTGCGCGATCGCCAACGACGGCGTCCTGAGCCTGTGCCTGCCGGCCTGCGATCCGCTGGCGCCGGTCTGCGCGGCCGACGAGCTCTGCGCCGCCGTCGGCGTCGAGTTCACGTGTGTTCCGGACGCATCGGGGGACGAGGGGCAGCTGTTCGACCCCTGCGAGTTCCTCAATGCCTGCGATCCCGGCCTGTTCTGCGCCGACTCTCTGTCGGCCAGCGAGTGCGATCCGCAGGTCGTCGGCTGCTGCCTCGCGTACTGCGATCTCGACCTGCCGCCGAGCTGCCCCGGCGCGCTGCAGCAGTGCCTCCCGTGGTACGGGCCCGGCGAGGCGCCGCCCGGCAACGAGGACCTCGGCGCCTGCGTCCTGCCGCAGTGATGGCGCACCGCGAGGGTATGCGCCGAGCGGATGGCGCTGGTGGCAGAGTCGCGCGAGCCGCAATGCTCGATCGCGTCGCTTCCTTCTCGGCCCGCGATCGGTCACCCTGGTGCGCGTGACGGCTCCGCCTCGCGCTCTCCTGCTGCTCGTGCTGTGCGCGTGTGCGGGTCCGCGACAGCGCGCGCGAGTCGAACAGGCGGGCGTGTCCGTCACGACGGCGACGGCGCCGTGCGAGGTCGTGGGCGAGGAGGAATTCGAGTCGGTGAGGCAGCGCTGCGGCGGTCTCCTCGTATCGACGGAGGAGCGGACGCCGGCGCCCTCGCTTCGCCTCGAGATCGTGCCGGACCCGCTGGTGGTCCGCTCGGGTGCGCTCGCACGCTTCGCAGTGCGGGTCACGAACGCGGAGCCGCGGCCGGTCCGCCTCGTCTTGAACTGCCCGCTGCGGACGCGCGTGCGCGCTGCCGACGGCACCTCGAACCTGCCGCCCGAGGAGGAGGGCGAGCTGCTCTGTGCGATGACCGGTCTCGCCGTCGATCTGCGGCCCGGCGCCACGCTCCGGTTCGACGCGGAGGTCGAGACGCGGACCTGGGTGCGCATGGATCCCGGGCCGGACGCGAACGGCTGGACTCTGGGGCCGGACCCCGCGTGGGAGCCCGGCCCTGCGTTGCCGCCGGGGTCGTATGCGCTCGAGGTCGACCTGCCGAGCGTCGCCACTCGCGACGGCGCATTCATGACGGTCGGGGGCGCGCTCCGTCTCGAGTGATCGCCCGCGAGCAGGGCCGCCGCGATGATTCAGGCGTGGAGCTGGCGCTTCCCGAGCGCGAAGGCGATGCCCCGCTGGAGCGTGCCGCAGGTGACGAGGCGCTCGAAGTTCGCCTCGATCTGCACCAGGGTCTGCGCGATCTCTGGGCGGATCCCGGTGATGATCACCTCGGTACCCAGCAACCGCGCCGCGTGAGCGGTGCGGAGGATTGCGCCCGCGACCGCCGTGTCGACGACGAGCACGCCGGTGATGTCGAGGATGACGAATCGTGCCCGTGATTCTGAAACGCCGCGGAGGATGGCCTCCGTGATCTGCGTGGCACGCGCCGTATCGACGGTCCCGATGATCGGCATCACGAGTATCTCGTCCGTGACCGGGATCAGCGGCGTCGACAGCTCCTGGATCGCCCGCGCCTGGGCGATGAGCAGCTGTTGCCGCTGCGCTTCCTCGGCCTGGGCCCGCTTGTGCGCAGTGATGTCGGTGTTGAGCTCGAGCACCTCCTCGGCTCGGCCGTCTTTCCCGCGCTTGAGCACCCAGCGGCTGGCGACGACGATCTCCCGGCCGTCGGCGTGGGCGTGGGCGAGCTCGCCGTTCCAGTAGCCGGCCGCCAGCATTTGGCGGTCGATCGTCTCGGGCTCGGCGGGGAAGCGGGTCCGCAACAACTCGTGCGAGGCGCGTCCCATCGCTGCCGCGCTCTCGTGGCCATAGAGCCGCTCGGCGCCGCGATTCCAATACGTGATGGTGCCACCGATGGTGCGGGTGATGATCGCGTCGTGGGTGAGGTCGAGCAGCTCGGCCAGTCTGCGCAATTCGTCGGTCTGGCGGGCCAGCTCCTGCCTCGCCAGCTCGCGCTCGGTCACGTCGGCGCTGAGCCCGGCGACGCCGAGCAGCTCGCCCGAGGTGCTGCGCATCGGCTTGAGTTGAGTCTCTATGATCCTCCCGTTCTCGCGGGAGAGGGAGGTGTGGGCCTCGCCGGCGAGCGCCAGCTTGAGGGGCCCGATGTTTTCGGGCCGGTCGCGGTACATGTCCATGACGTCGATGCCGACGAGCTGCCCGGGTTTCATCCCGATCGCGTGGAGCGCTCCGCCCTCCGAGAGCTTCACGATGCCTCGGGCGTCCGTCGCCCAGGCCATGACATCGAGATTGTCGAACACCATGCGCACGATATCTTCATATTCACTCATGATCGCACCCATACGGCAACGCCGCGGTGATAGAGTCAGTACATGGAGCCCTTCACGTCAGGGTCGCATGGATCGGGCCGGGCTGGAAGCGCAGCGTGTCGAGTGCCGCTCGCAGCGGAGTTCATATCGGCAGACTCGGCCCCTGGACCGACTTTGCTTCGGGGGCTTGCACCCTCTCGGGACGCCTCGCTTTTGCATTTTCAAAGCTCCTGGTTCGATTCAATGTTCCACCAGGATCGCAACGTGGTTCGGCGCGCTGGGCAGAGACAACGACTCGCGCCTGTTTTCGGAGCTTCGGGTCCGATTCAATGTTCCACCCGGCGCCGGGGCGCAATGTCAGATGAACGCCTCGCGCCGGTCTCCGGAGCATTCGGGTCCGATTCAATGTTCCATCGGCAATGGCGGGGCATGGTCAGTTGACACGAGCCAAAGTCGGAGCGCCTCGTTCACATCGGGGCGAACCTGTCGTTGCAGCGAGGGAGCGCCCGCAACAATGTCGCACCCGTCGCGCGAATGCGCGGATGCATGCTGGGTCGACAGCTTCGGGAGTGGCAGGTGAAGGTTCGCGGCCCCAGGTGGGTGTGGTCGTGGGCCTCGCGGGAAGACCCAGTTGACGAGGCCGCGATCACGAAGCCTCCGACCCGCACCGACCGCTCGAGCATCGCCAGCGTCCGACGCCGGCCGCCCGGAAGATGCACCCGGGGTGACCATCCGGCAGCGCGACCGGGTAGCATGGCGGCGCCGTGTCCCGCACCGAAGGCCCGATCGCCGCGCCCGAAGCGTTGCTCACCACCCTCGCCGAATACCGCCAGCTCCACGCGCTGTTCGCCGGCCTCGACCCGCGTCACGACTGGGCGCGGCGCGTGGCAGGGCCGCCCGAGCTCGACCTCGACGCGGTCGCCCGGGTCGAGCGCGACCTCGAGGCCGAGCTGACCGACGCCCTGCTGGCCGTGTTCGCGTGCCAGGTGCCGCACCTCGAGGACCACTACGACATGACCCTGTCCCAGGTCGCCGCGCACGCCGAGGCCGCGTGGTCGCGCGGCTGTCCCCGCGACCAGGTGGCTGTGGCGCGCACGCAGGGCGTGTTCTACTGCGTCCCGCGGCGGCTGCGGCCGTGGGCGTCGACGGCGATCGCCGCGTGGGCCGACGGCACGCTCCTGCTGCCGCGCAGCCTCGAGAAGTGGATCGCCGACGAGCCGATGGATGGCCTTTGGGACATGTTGTGCGAGCTCGACCTGGTCGACCCGGACGCTCACGAGCCCGTGCCGGCGCACGCGCGGCCCGACGCCGCCCCGGCGCTGGTGCCCCGGCTGGTGCGGCCGGTCGCGGCGGCGGTCGCGGCGGCGCGGCGGGCCCTGCACCCGAAGTTCGGCGCCGGCCGGGTGCTGCAGGAGATCGGTGACGGCGAGGCGCGCAAGCTGGTGATCGACTTCGGCGCGCCGCACGGGGTGCGCACGCTGCTGGCCCGCTTCGTCAGCGAGCTGCCGCCGGGCCCGTGAGCGGCAGCCGGCTCATTGCTGGCCCTCGACCATGTGGCAGTTGCTGCACGAGAAGCCGTCGGGGGCGGTCTTCGGGTCGTAGACCGGCACCCCGAGCAGCTCGGCCATGTCCGGCCAGACCTCTTCGCTCATGAACTGAGCCCACCGCGCGTGCTCCGGATCTTCGAGGTATTCGAAGAAAGCCTCCTCGGTGGCGGGGATCCGGGGGATCTGCGGGCTCGGCATCGCATACGTGCCGTCGCTCGCGCCGTCGCCGTGGCAGGTGGCGCAGCTCATGGCCTCGAACCCGGCGTCGAAGCGGACGAAGGCCTCCTTCATCTGCGGCAGGACGACCTCGCTCATGAACGCGTGGCGCTGCGCGAAATCCATGTCCTCGTAGGCGATGGGCCCGTCCGGCTCGCTCTCGCAGGCGGCGACGAACAGACACGCGGCGATCGAGATGTGCTTCATGACCATGACAGCACGTCGAACGAGGGCCGGCGGGATCGACACGGTCCGAAATTTTCTCGGCGAAATTTTTAAATGGGGCGCTGCGGGCCGGCGCGCGCCCCGTTCAGGGCCGGGGTTCGTTGTCGCGCCGGTCCGCCCAGGTCAAGACGCACGCGCCCGGTCGCGCGCCCGAACTTCAGTTCGCGCGCGGGGCGGCCCGGGGGTCACGCACCCTCGTCCAGCGCGATCGCGGCGCCGGGGCACACGCAGGCCGCCTCGCGCACGGCGGCGTGCAGCTCGGTCGGGGGGGCAGCGTCGAGCAGGATCACGATGCCGTCGTCCCGCTGATCGAACACCCTGGGCGCGATCATCACGCACTGGCCGGCGCCGCAGCACTTGCTCTCGTCGATGAGTACTCGCATGTTCGTAGCTCCTCTCTGTCGATTCGCGGCGGTCACCAGGTGACCGGGAACTCGCGGATGCCGTAGACGGTGGTCTCGTCCTTGAAGGGCAGCTCGTCCACCGGGACTGCGGGCCGCAGCCCGGGGATCCGCCGGAACAGGGTGTCGATGACGATCTGCAGCTCGAGGCGGGCGAGGTTCTGACCGAGGCACTGGTGCGGGCCGAAGCCGAACGCGAGGTGGTTGCGCGAGCCGCGTTCGAGGTCGAGCTCGTCGGCGTTGCCGAACACTGCAGGGTCGCGGTTGGCAGTGTTGGCCAGCAGGAGCACGCCCTCGCCGGCGGCGATGCGCACGCCGCCGAGCTCCACGTCCTCCTTGGCGACGCGGCCGAGCGCATGCTCCGCGATCGTGAAGTAGCGCAGCAGCTCCTCGACCGCCGCCAACGTCTTCGACGGATCGCGCTGGAGGGCGGCCAGCTTGTCCGGCTGCTGCAGCAGCACCAGGGTGCTGAGCGAGATCATGTTCGCCGTGGTCTCGTGCCCGGCGAGCAGCAGGAGGAACGCCATCGACACCAGGTCTTCGTAATTGACGCCGCCGCTCTCGCGCTGCTTGGCGATCTGGCGGCCCAGCAGGTCGTCGGTGGGGTTTTGGGCCTTGTCCGCGACCAACCGGCCCAAATACATCATGAGCTCGCCGACCGCCCGCGCGATCTCCTCGGCCGGGGTCTTCTGATTCACGAGCGCCGAGGAGCGCGTCTGGAAGAACTCGTGATCGGCGTAGGGCACCCCGAGCAATTCGCAGATCACAAGCGATGGCACCGGCAGCGAGAACGCCTGCACCAGATCGACGGGCTTCGGACCGGCCAGCATGGCGTCGATGTGCTGGTCGACGATCTGCTGGATGCGCGACCCGAGCGCTTGAGTCCGCTGGACCGTGAATTCGCCGAGCACGGCGCGCCGCGCCTGCCCGTGCTCGGGCGGGTCCATCTCGAGCAGCAGCGGCTTGAGGTCGCTCGCGGGCGGGGGCTCGTGGGACAGCGAGGGGAAGCCGGGATCACGCCGGTTCGAGCTGAACCGCGGGTCGGACAGGATGGCCCGGATGTGCTCGTGCCGGGTCACGGCCCAAGCGATCCTGCCATTGGGCAGCTGCACCTTGGCGATGGGCTGCTCCTCGCGCAGCCGGCGATGCTCGGCGGGCGGCGCGTAAGGGCAGGTTCGTTTGATGGGGAGCGGCGAAAGGAGCTCGGCTGACATTGATCACACCTCGATCGGGCACGTACGCGGGCGGCGCCGTCCGCGACGGGGCCCAAACTAGCCGATCGGCTAGTGCCCTGCAAGCCGATCGGCCAGTGCGGGCCTTGTCGCGCGCGCGCCGATGGCCGAGCATCCGGGGAGGGCCGATGACCGCCAGCAGCGCCGCCAACGACACCCGATCGCGCCTGCTCGGCACCGCGCTGAAGCTGTTCAGCGAGCACGGCGTGGAGGGCACGTCGCTGCAGATGATCGCCGACGCGCTCGGCGTGACGAAGGCGGCGGTGTACTACTACTTCAAGACCAAGGACGAGATCGCCGAGGCCGTCGCCGCGCCCACGTTGCACGCGCTCGAGCAGGTCATCGAGGCGGCGCGGACCCGGCCGAGCCGCGGCGCGCAGGTCGATCACGTGCTGCGCGGCTTCGTCGAGCTCATCATCGGTCAGCGCCTGCTGCTCGGCGTGTACAACAGCGACCCAGGGATGCAGCGGGTCGTGAATCGGACGTTCCAGGAGCCGCGCGGCGAGGATCTGCGGACTCGAATGCGAGCAGTCCTCGCCGGCGACAATCCCGAACTCGATGACGCGATCACGTTCCACGTGGTGTTCACGGGGCTGGCGATGGCGGGCGGCGCCCCCGAATACGCGAGCCTCGACGACGACACCCTGCGCCATCACCTCCTCGCCGTCGGTCGGCGCCTGCTCGGTCGTCCGCGCGCGAGAGATCGGTAGAGCGCAGGGGGCGCGCTCGCGGGCCCGGCCGCGGCGTTGTATGAATCATCGCCATGCCGCACGCACGCTCGCTCCGCTCCCTGTTCGTTGGCCTGTGCCTGATCACCAGCCTCACCGCGTGCCGCGAACCGGAGGCGACCGACGCGTCGATCGCCGCCGCCCGCCAGCAGGAGGACGGCGCCCAGGTGACCGTGCGGGGCCACGTCTCGGTGGCGCCCGGCACCTTCGAGTCCGCGACGTTCGAGCGCGGCTTCGCCATCGCCGACGAGGGCGCGGGCATCTACGTGAAGATGGACGAGGCCGCGTCGGTGGCGCTCGGCGACGAGGTCGAGGTGACCGGGGAGCTGGGACAGATGGCGAAGCTGCGGGTCGTGACCGCCGAGCCGGCGGCCGTCGTGTCCCTCGGCAACAACGCGGCGGTCACCCCGGCCCCGATCGCCACCGGCGAGGTCGACGAGGACGTCGAGGGCCGCCTGGTGCGAGTCACCGGCGCGGTGACGCAGACGTTCGTCGACGACGCTCCCTACGGCTACAAGGTGTGGGTGGACGACGGGTCGGGGGAGATCCAGCTGTTCTTCCACGTGTCGGCCGGGTTCGACGCGGCGGCCCTGATGGCGCTCACCGCCGGCCAGTCGCTCGCGGTGACGGGCCTCGCGTTTCAATATGAAGATACCTACGAGGTCGCCCCGCGCTCGCCGGCCGACCTGGTGATCCAGTAGCGGCACGACGGGCTCGGCGTGCGACAGTGGGTCGCGCGGCACCCGAAATGTCGCGCCAAGATCGAGCGGAGCGGGCAATCCTGCGAGGATTGCTCGTTTCGTGGGCAGCCGCGGTCCGTGGATTTACCCCGTTGCGCCGGACTGTCCCCCGACGCAAAGCTGCTGAGCCCGCTTGACACGCCCGGACGAAAAACGCACGAAGGGCTTCGTCATGAGAGCACAGGTCGGAGATCGAATCCACGTGAATGCTCTGAATGCGGAAATGATCGGCGAGATCGTCGAAGTCCTCGGCCTCGAGGAGGCGCCCGCGTACCGGGTGAAATTCTCGAACGGGCACGAGGTGGTGATGACGCCGACCGCGGACACGCTCATCGAGCCGAGGCAGGGCGAGTAGCTTCGAGCAGGGCGACGAGGCTGCGTCGGCCCTGCTCCATCACCCGGTGGTGGCTGCGGGCCATCGCTCGCTTCACCGGCGGCAGGCGGCTCAGGGCGCGCAGGACGGGGCGGCCCAGGTCGACCTCCCACAGCATGACGACGCGGGTGCCCCCGTCGTGGGCCGCGAGCGTCCAGGTGCCGCGACCGATGAGGTCGCCGTCGGCCAGGAACTCGAGCCGCCAGGGTGGCTCGCGCACCACGACGCGCTGAAGGAATTCGAGGGTGAGGCCGAAGTCGCCGCGCACCCGACAATGGACGACGTCGCCGATGTCGTCGAGCTGTCGAGCTCGCTCGAAGCCCGGCCACCAGCGCGGGTACTGCGGTGAATCGGCGAGCACCGGCCAGAGCCTCGCGGGCGGCGCGAGGAAGGTCCAGTCGCTCCGGAGGTGAAACGCCGGCATGATCGGAGGCTAGCAGACGCGGTCGGTTTGACGGGTGCGGGGGGCGGTGCGAGGCTTGGCGCCGGTGTCTTCGACGCTCGAGTTCGATGTGGTGATCCTCGGCGGCGGCATCGCGGGCTTGACCTGCGCGGTCGGCCTGCTCGACGCCGGCCTGCGCCTCGCGGTGGTCGAGCGCGACGAGCTGCTCGGCGGCCGCGCGCGCAGCTGGACCGACCCGACCACCGGCGATCCGGTGCACGTCGGGCCGCACATCGTCACCGACTGCTACCCGAATTTCTTCCGCCTGCTGGAGCGGCTGGGCACGGCGGACCGGGTGGTGTGGGAGCCCGAGTCGCTGCTCTACACCATGTTCGACGGGGCCCGGGCGATCGAGCTGCGCCGCTCGTCGCTGCCGCCGCCGGTGCAGATGCTGGCGACCCTGCGCGCCGACCCTGCGCTCGGCCTGCTCGACCTGGCCTCGAACGGCGCGCCGGCCCGGGTGGCCCTCGGGCTCGACGAGCAGGAGGTGCTCCGGCTCGACGGCCTCGACGGCGGCGCCGCGCTGGACGCCCTCGGGGTGCGACCGGCCATGCAGCGCCGCTACTGGCAGTTCTCGGCGATGTCGATCCTGAACACGACGCTCGAGCGCGTCTCGGCCGGCTCGCTGCTCCGCACCTTTCATCACGCGATCACCCGCGACGCGGTGCGGGTCGGCTTCCCCGGCGTCGGCCTGGGCGACCTGTTCGCGCCCGGGGCCCGGGCGGCGCTCGAGGCGGCGGGCCACCCGGTGTGGACGGGCACGACCGCGGCGGAGATCCTCGGCACCGAGGCGCGGGCGACCGGGGTCCGCCTCGCCGACGGACGGATCCTCCGCGCGCGTCACGTGGTCAGCACGTTGCCGCCGGGCGACCTGGCGCCGCTGCTGCCCGAATCGTGGCAGGCGCGGGCGGGGCTCGACTCATTGCGGTGGTTCTCGCCGGTGCCGTACATCAGCGTGTACTTGTGGTTCGACCGGCGAATCACCGCCCGGCAGTTCTGGGCCCGCTCCTATCACCCGGACGATCTGAACTGCGACTTTTATGATTACGCCAACATCTATCCCGACTGGGGCGCGCGGCCGTCGCTCGTCGGCAGCAACATCATCGACGCCGCGCGCGTGGCCCACTGGAGCGACGCGGCGATCGTCGAGCGGACCCGCGAGGAATTGATGGAGAACCTGCCCGCGGCCAGGGCGGCGACGCTGCGCCACGCGACGGTGCACCGCATCCCGCTGGCGGTGCAGGCCCCGTTGCCCGGCTTCGAGGCCCGCAGGCCGCCTGCGCGCTCTCCCGTGGAGGGGCTGCTGCTGGCGGGCGACTGGACGCGCACCGGCCTGCCGTCGTCGATGGAGAGCGCCGCGGCGTCGGGCTGGCGCGCGGCCGAGCTGGTGGGGGCCGACGCGGGTCACCCACAGAGGCTGGTGCAGCCGCTGCCGTCGCGCGGCCGCCTGGCGCGGGTGTTGATGGCCGCGTCACGCGTCGCCCCGTGGCCGCCGCGGCTGCGCCGGGCGACGGCGCAGGGGCGCTGATCCATTCATGGGAGGCAGGCGGGCCTCGCAGTTTCGTTCGCGGCGACGGATGACCTGTCCCAAGGGTCATGCATGGCTCCACGTCGCGTGCGTGCCGCTGGCGATCCGCTCGGGCAGGCGGACGCGGGCGATCGGGCCGGCGGCGACGTCGTGGGCGGCGAAGATCTGGCACTCCGAGAGGTCGTGGACGGTGTCGCTGACGAAGGTGACGATCCAGGCGTCGCCCTCGCCGGCGCCGCCGGGGCGGGGGACGACCGCGACCTCGCTGGCGTAGACGCCGGGGTCGAAGCCGAAGTGGCGCTCGCGGCCGGTGCCGAGGTCGGTGTGCAGGATGCCGTCGAACAAGAACCACCCCGGCTTGCCGGTCATCGACCACACGTGGCGGTGACGCACGCCGGCGGCGCGCGGGTCGATGGTCGGGAACTCGGTCAGGGTCGGCGAGAGGTCCTCTTCGCGGCAGGCGCCGGTGGCGAGGTTCATCCGCCAGCGGCGCAGCGACGGCCGCAGGCTGGCGAGGTCGACCTGGCGCATGAGCCAGGCGTATTCGCCGTGCAGCTCGGGCTGCGGGCGCGGCATCGGGTCGCGCTGGGCGTAGCCGTCGAGCACGAGCTCGTCGCCGTCCTCGAAGGCGTTGGTGAAGTGGAGGACGTAGGTGGCGGCGGCCTCGAACCACCGCACCTCGTCGGTCCGGCCGCGCCGCGGCAGCACCGCGAAGCGCGAGGGCAGCGACGGGTCGTAGCGCGGGCGGTGGATCCCGCGGGGCAGGAGCGCGGGGTCCCAGAAGATCGGGAAGTCGTTGAACACGACGAAGCGCTCCGACAGGGCCATGTCGTGCGGCAGGCGCGGGCCGGGCAGCGGGATCGCCACGTCGTGGACGCGCTCGCCGCGGGCATCGACGACGCCGTAATGCAAGTAGGGCGCGGCCTTGCCGTAGCGGAAGTAGTGCAGCTCGCCGGTGCGCGCGCAGACCTTCGGGTGGGCCGAGATGCCGGTGTCCTGCGGGACCCACGATTCGGGGCCGAGCGGCTCCATGGTCTCGGCGTCGAAGGCGTAGGCGTCACCGCACTGGTAATGCGTCGAGAGGACGCGGCCGCGGTGGACGATCACATCGGTGCTCGAGGCGTCCTTCATGCCGCCGCGCGCGCCCCAGCCGGGGTGCCGCGACAGGCGCGGGTCCTCGGCGATGCCGGCGTACTGCGGGCCGCCGGCGGCGAGCTCCTGGGCGAGGGCGCGGGTCGGGACGACGCGGTTGCGGTAGCGAGCGCGGCCGCCGGCGAAGCGGATGGCGTGCAGCATGCCGTCGCCGTCGAACGGGTGGTAGCGCTCGAACGCGGGGACCAGCGGGTTCTCGGTGTTGCGCACGTAGAGGCCGGCGAGGTCGTCCGGGATGGCGCCGGCGACGACGTCGAGGTCGTCGGCGTCCCACTCGTTCAACTGGGGCCGCCAGGCGCCGGTGCGATAAGGATGCGCGTCGGCCTCCGGGAGGAGTGAGGTCCAGGTGCGGTGGATCGTGGCTTTCATGCGGCGTCCGGGGACATGATGCGCCGCGAGCGGCGAGTCCGGGAAGCCCCCTCGTCGCCCATGAGCTCGCCGCGCCGCGCGGCCGTGTCCGCGCCCCCCGGAGGCCTCCTCCGCGGACCGCGTCGGCGCTCGCGGCTCAGGCGCTCGCGCGCGGCGGGCTCGAGAAGCGCATCGCCCTGTCGGTGACGGGCCCGAGGCGCAGGGCGACGAGGTCGGACGGGTAGTTCATCCGCAGGCGCCACGGCGCCCGCGAGCCCTGCTTCGGCAGCGTCGCCAGCGAGCGGAGCACGTAGCCGGCGCCGAAGTCGAGCAGCGGCCGCTCGCTCATGCTCGAGTCGTCGTTGATCGGCACGCACTGGCGGTGGCCGCGGGCGTCCATGTGTTTGATCAAGCGGCAGACGTACTCGCCGGTCAGGTCGGCCTTGAGGGTCCAGGAGGCGTTGGTGTAGCCGATCGCGAAGGCGAAGTTGGGCACGCCCTCGAGCATCAGGCCCTTGTAGGTCTTGCGGGCGGAGATCGGGACCTCCTCGTCGTCGACGAACATGCGGATCCCGCCGAACAGCAGCAGGTTGAGGCCGGTGGCGGTGACGATGACGTCGGCCGGGAGGTCGGTCCCCGACTTGAGGCGCAGGCCCGTCTCGGTGAAGGTCTCGATCTCGTCGGTGACCACCGAGGCCTTGCCGCGGCGGATGGCTTTGAAAAAGTCGCCGTCGGGCGCGAGGCAGAGCCGCTGGTCCCACGGGTCGTAGCGCGGGGTGAAGTGAGTGTCGATGTCGTAACCGGCGGGGAGCTGGCGCTCGAGCGCCCGCCGCAGGAGGCGCTTGATGACCTGCGGGCGCCGGCGCGAGGTCTGATAGATGCCGAGCTGGAACAGGATGTTCTTCCACCGCACCGCGGCGGCGGCGGCGGCCTCGGGCAGCCAGCGCCGCAGGGTGTGGGCGACGGGGTCCTTCGTCGGCAGGCTGGAGATCCACGTCGGCGAGCGCTGCAGCATCGTCACGTGGCCGGCGGTCTCGGCCATGGCCGGGATCAACGTGACCGCGGTCGCGCCGCTGCCGATGACGACGACCTGCTTGCCGGCGTAGTCGAGGTCGGCCGGCCAGTGCTGCGGGTGGACGATGCGGCCGCCGAAGCGCTCGGCGCCGGCGAATTTCGGGGTGTAGCCCTCGTCGTAGCGGTAGTAGCCGGTGCAGCCGAGCAGGAAGTCGCAGGTGAGCTGCAGCGCCTCGCCGGTGTCGCCGCGGACGACGTCGACGGTCCAGCGCGCGTCGGCGGAGGAGTAACGCGCAGCGACGACGCGGTGATGGAAGCGGATCTTGCGATCGATGCCGTAGGCGGTCGCGGTGTCCCGCAGGTAGCGCAAGATCGAGGGGCCGTCGGCGATCGCCCGCGCCTCGTTCCACGGGCGGAAGCTGTAGCCGAGAGTGTGCATGTCGGAGTCGCTGCGCACGCCGGGGTAACGGAACAGATCCCAGGTGCCGCCGAGGTCGGCCCGCCCCTCGAGCAGGGCGAAGCGCTTGCCAGGACACCCGTGCTGCAAGTGGAAGGCGGCGCCGATGCCGGACAGGCCAGCGCCGATGATGAGCACGTCGAGGTGTTCGGGCGTCATGTGCGAGGGATTGTTCAACACCATGTCGAGTGTGTCAACACAGTGTTGACTGGCAGCGCAGATCGGGTCAAATTGCGGCCATGAGCACGTTTCACGGGAAAGTGGCGGCGGTGACGGGGGCGGGGTCGGGGATCGGGCGCGCGCTGGCGCTGGGGCTGGCGCGGCGCGGGGCCCGGCTGGCGCTGTCGGACGTCGACGAGGTCGGCCTGGCAGAGACCGCCCGGGTGGCGCGCACTCTCGGGGCCGAGGTCGACGCGGCGAAGCTCGACGTCGCCGACCGCGAGGCGGTGAAGGCGTACGCGACCGCGGTGGCGGGCCGCTTCGGGGTCGTGCACCAGCTGTACAACAACGCCGGGATCGCGTTCTCGCGGTCGGTGCTCGACTCGAGCTACGAGGATTACGAGCGGGTGTTCGCGGTCAACCTGTGGGGCGTCATCCACGGCACGAAGGAATTCTTGCCGCACCTGATCGCGTCGGGCGACGGGCACGTGGTCAACATCTCGAGCCTCAACGGCTTCATGGCGCAGGGCCAGATGAGCCACTACTGCACCACGAAGTTCGCGGTGCGCGGGTTCACGGAGTCGCTGCGGATCGAGATGCTGGCGGCGAAGTCGCCGGTGCGCGTCACGGTCGTGCATCCTGGCGGCGTGAAGACCAACATCGCCAGCGCCGCGCTCGCGCGGGCCCGGGCGGCCGGGCTCGCGGTGACCGGCGAGGATGAGGTCCGCGAGCGCGTGTACAACGAGAAGTTGCTGAAGCTCAGCCCCGACCTGGCGGCCGAGACGATCCTCGAAGGGGTGGCGCGCGACCAGCCGCGCGTGCTGGTCGGCAACGACGCGCGGGTGGTCGACGTGCTGGTGCGCGCGTTCCCGGTGGCGTATCAGCGCGCCGCAGTGGCGCTCGGTCGCCGGCTGACCGCGGCGGTGCGAGGCCGGCCATGACCGAGGGCAAGGACCGGCCCACGCGCGCCCGCCGGGCCCGTCGCCCGAGCGGCGACGACCGCGAGCAGGCGATCCTGGCCAGCTTCGAGGCGCTGCTCGAGCGGCGCGCGCTGCCGGAGATCTCGATCGACGACATCGCCCGCGGCGCAGGCATCTCGCGGCCGACGTTCTATTTCTACTTCCCGTCGAAGGACGCGGTGCTGCTGTCGCTGCTCGACAAGATGGTCGAGCAGGCGCGAGCCGAACGCGACGCGGCGCTGGCGAGCGCGGCCGGCGATCCGGCCCGCGCGTGGCGAGCGGCGATCGAGACGTACTACCGGATCTTCCGCGCCCACCGGGCGGTCAGCGTGGCGGCCGCGGACGCGCGGGTGACGAACCCGGAGGTCCGCGCGCTGTGGTCGCAGGTGATGACGGGGCTGGTGGAGGAGACCGCGGCGGCCATCGAGGGCGAGCGAGCGCGCGGGGCGGCCCGCAGCGGCGTGCCGGCGCGCGACCTGGCGGTGGCGCTGAACTGGATGAACGAGCGAGTGCTGCACGCCGGCTTCGCCGGCCACGCGCCGACGATCGACGAGTCGCAGGTGGTGGACGTGCTGCTGGCGATCTGGCTGGCGGCGATCTACGGCGGCGGGGTGCCGACGAGTTAGGGGATCGCCGCGCGGCTCACATCATGGCGAAGTCGAGCAGCATGCCCTTGAGGGCCTCGTATTCGCCCATCTGCGACAGGTCGTGCTCGGTCAGGTTGAACACGCCGACGGGCGCGCCGTCGCGGTCGAGGATGACGACGTCGCGGTAGGTGACCTCCCACTGGGCCCAGGCGTCGACGTCGGCGGTGTCCTGCAACAGCGGGATGATCCGACCGGCGACGATCTGCGGCAGGCCGGACTCGTAGCCGACGCCGTTGACGCCGAGCAAAGCGATGCGCAGGTCGGGGTACTCGCCGTCGAGCTCGGTCTGCAGGTCGTTCAGGTAGCCGAACTGGCTACGGCAGTAACCTCAAGTCGCGTGGGCGAAGTACCAGCCGGACACCGACCCGGCGTAGTCGCTCGGGCCGCGCGGCTGCTCGTGCGTCGCCGAGTTCGGGTTGACGTCGACGAGCCGCCAGTCGGGCGCGAGGCCGTCGGGGCCGGCAGTGGCGGTGTTCGGGTCGTCGCCGGCGCAGCCCGTGAGCGCGAGGGCGAGGAGAGAGCGCGAGGTTCTCGGGTTCACGGCCCGAGGCTACCACTGTTCGTGGGCGCGGGGGGGGATGTACGGCCCGGGGCGCGCTCGGCGATGATGTGGCCTTTGGGACATGTCGTGAGGGACTCGTCGTGCTTTGCGATCGAGGCGATGGCCGCAGGCGTCCGCGCCTGCGGGCTCGCGCCGTTCGCTGCTGGCCGGGGCCGTCAAAGTGGAATTTCGCGGCGATTCCTGCGAGCGTGGTCGCTGACATGCCGAGGCGAGGCGCCAGCAAGCCGACAGGTGCGAGCGAGCTGCCGCTCGTCGAGCAGGCCATCGCGTGGGTCGCGCAGCATGGTTGGCCGTGGGACGCCCGCCAGCGCTTCGCCGGTGCAGGGCCGGCGCCCGTACCTGCGGCAGCGCTGGCGACGTTGAGCCTGCCGGGGGGTCGGCCGCTGCCGCCGTCGTTTCGCCGCTGGCTCGAGTGCGACGGGCGCTACGTGGGCGTGCTCGGGCGCGGTCGCAAGGCCCAGCTCGTCGCGCGGCCCTTCCGCGAATTCGTAAGCGAGTGGAAGCCGCGCCGCAGCAAGGCCTGGAACACTCTGGCCACGCTGCTGCCCGGAGACGTGGTGCCGCTGCTCGAGGAGGACGGCACGCTCGTGGCGCTCTACCTCGGCGTCGCCGATGAAAAGGGCGAGTTCCCGATCCTCGAGGTCTCTGCCGACTTCATGACGACGGTCTCGCTGTCGCACCCGAGCTTCGACGTCTGGATCGCCGAGCGCGTCGGCGCACGCGAGCGCAAGCTCGGCGCGTACGCGATGTTCGACGACCCGGTCCACGGCTCCGCGCTGCGGGCCCAGGCGTCGCGCAACCTCGGCGGCTGGAAGTGGCTGTCGTCGGAGCTCGACGGCGAGCGCGTCAGCGTGGAGGACGGGCGCGCGGCGATCGAGGCGCTGCCGGTCGATTCGCCGGCGCGTCGGCTGCTCGAACAGGCAGGGGCAGTGGCCGACCGCATCGAGGCGTCGCAGAGGCGGCCGAAGGAGGTCCTGACGGCCGAGGAGCGGGCGCGGTACGAATCGTGGCGCGGGGATTCCCACCCCGCGATCGCGCAGGAGATCGCCAGCCTGGACAAGTGCGAGCAGCTCGGCCTCGACGTGGTGTGGCAGATCCGCAGCTTCCTCGCCATGGCCGCGCGCGAGCGGGGCCAGCCGTCTGGTAGTTCGCCGAGCGTTTCTCCTGTGTCTCCTGTCGAGCGCGAGCAGGTCGCTGCGCCCCGGTTGTTCGCCGACTCCAACCTCCAGCTCGCGGTGCTCTCCGGCCTGCTCGCTGCCCGCCTGATCCCGCAGCTGGACGAGGAGCGCCTGCCAGTCGCCCGCGAGGAGGACGAGGCCGACTGGGATGACCCCGACGCCGAGCGCAGCATCTACGCGGTCAACCATGACGTCGTGGACGCGCTCCTCGCCGTCGAGCTGCCCGCGGCCGTGCTGGCGCGCGTCGAGGCGCTGACCTGGCCCGACGAGCACCTCTCGCGGTGGATCTTCCCGCAGTGGAGCGGCGAGGAGGACGATTTTAAAATTGGCGACCTGTCCGGCCTCGAGCAGTGCCCGGCGCTGCGCAGCCTCGACCTGAGCTGCAGTCGCAGCGTCGATCTGTCGCCGCTCCGCCGATTGCCGGATCTCGTCAAAGTCACGATCCTCTGGCGCGAGGGCGGGGCGCGGCACCGGCAGACTGCCGCGATTCTCCGCTCGCTGCGGGCGCGCGGGGTCGAGGTCGAGGCCTGATCGCCGACGGCGTCTTTGCGCTCAGCGGGCCGCGGCGGCGGCGCGGACCGAGGGCAGGCGATCGGCGGCGAGCCAGCGGCGGAGGTACTTCGCCATCAGCAGGCGATCGATCACCGGGAACTCGAGGTCGCTGCCGGCCAGCGCTGCCAGGGCATTGGACGTATCGTAGGTCGGCGTGTCCTCGTGGAGCTCCCAGCGGGTGAACTCACCCTTGTACACCCGCTCGGACAGCATCGGCAGCAGGGGGCACACGGGATTGTCGCGGGTGTGACAGTCGCGGAGCGTGTGCTCGAGCCATTGACGGTAGGGCAGGCGCGACAGGCGGTAGCCGAAGCTGGCGATCATCGAGAAAAAATCGTTCATGTCGATCGACAGCCCCGGGTCGGGCGGCACCAGGTGGTGGGCGCGATTCTGCTGATCGGCCTGGCTGGCGATATGCAAGATCGCCTGGCTGACGTAGTCCACCGGCACGAGCTCCATGCGCTGGCGCGGCAGGTCGGGGAATGCCCCGATCTGGATCGCCCCGCGGACCAGGCGGCCGATGAAGTCCTCGGGGTTGCCGGCCCCGGACCGGCTATGGCCCGCGAGGAAGCCGGGGCGGTACACCGTCACCGGCAGCCCGGCGCGCGCGGCCTCCCACACCATGGCCTCTGCGACCCACTTGCTCGCCGCGTAACCGAGGTCGAACGACAGGTACTGCAAATAGTCGTCGAGGTCGTCGCTCTCGTGGACCCGCGGGGCGCCGCCGAAGAACCCGCTCGGGCCGAACACGCGGATCGACGACACGTGATGGACCGGCTTCGGCACGCCGGTGGCCGCGAGGCGGAGCACGTCGGCGGTGCCGCCGACGTTGGTCGCCCGGTGGCTCAGGTATGGCTCGACGAAGTTGAGGTGATCGCCGGCGTGGAACACCGCGTCGATCGTGTAGGCCAGCGCTTCGAAGCTGGGGGCGTCGAGCCCGAAGCGCGGCCGCCCGAGGTCGCCGGGGACGACGTGGATCCGCCGCGCGAAGGATTCTTGCCACAGGCCGTAGCGGCTGAGCGCCTGGCGCAGGCGGAGCAGGCCGACCTGGCGGTTGGTCGTGCGCACCAGACAATGCACGCGGGCGGTGGTCGAGATGAGCAGCTCGCGCAGCAGGAAGGACCCGAGGAAGCCGGTCGCGCCGGTGAGGAACACTTCGCCGGAGCGCCACGCGTCGGCGGGCGGGCGCTCGCGCGCTGCAGTGCCGTCGATCAGGGTCAGGAGGTCCGCCGGCAGGCACGAGTCGGTCAGCCAGTGCTCCGGCCCCGTGCCGCTCAGGGCCTCTTCGCCGAGCTGCGCCCGCTGGACCACCATCGCGCAGGCGCGCAGCGTGCGGGCCTCGTAGAGCGCGTGGACGGGGAACTGCACGCGATAGGCGTCGGCGATTCGCAGCACCAGGTGGGCGGCCCGCGAGGAGTCACCGCCGAGGTCGAAGAAATCGTCGTCCGGCAGCACCACCGCGACCCCGAGGGTCTCGGCCCACAGCGCCGCCAGCTGGGCCGTGAGCGGGTCGTAGGTGGCGGCGATGAGCGGCGCCGAGCTGAACACGCCCGACTGCGGCTGGCCGTCGACGAGGGCGTCGCGGTCGACCTCGCCGCCCGGGCCCTGCGGCAAGGCGTCGAGGAGGACGAAGCGCGAGGGGATCGGGCAGCCGGGCAGCTTGTCGCGCAGCCGCTCGAGCAACGCGTCCGGGCGGAAATCGGCGGGGGCGCACGGCACCAGGTGGGCGACGAGGATCTTGTCGCCGTGGGCGCCCTCGTGGACGGTCACCGCCGCGTCGGAGAGCAAGCCGCTGGCCAGCAGCACCGCCTCGATCGCCGCCAGAGCGCCGTGGATGTCGTCGTCCTCGGCGCGGTCGGAGGGCGAACACCAGGCAGCATCGATGAGAGAATCGCTCGACCGCGTCATCCCGTCCTCCTGCTCCCCCGGAGCGCCAGGCCCGGATGGGCCGTGAGAGTTTGTGCAATGAACGTCCAGGCGCCGCGCGAGGCGGCGGTGGCGGCGCTGGCTTCAGCGCTGACTATGATTATACACAGCGGCACCCTTAAAGGTAGAGACAATTTTCGTCGCGAGCACAAAGGCATGGCCTGCCACCGCCGCCCCGGGTGTAGGTGCGCAGCTCGCGGGGCATGAATCGGGCGGAACAAACATAACGTCGTCCTTTTCGACATTGGCCACACCCGCGCACCAATCCTGTCACAGGCCGCGACCGAGACCTCGTACGCGGGAGGCGAGGCCGATGGACCCCATTTCTGAAGTCCAAGGGCGATCCATCATACCGGTGATTCTCGTCGAGGCGGGGCGGCCGCTGCGCATTGCGGCCTCGCCTCGCAGAACATGATTCGCCGGCGCTGCTCTCGCAGTCATCGTGACGTACCGAGGGCTACAGCGGAGGGCGCGCCGCGAATCGAGCGGGCGCTCGCGGCGCCGAACGTGAATCAGGCGCGCCCCGCGAACTCGGGGTTCGTCGGGGCGAACGTCGCCGTCATGTTTTTTTATCTTTTAATGAGATGTCCCGCGGGACATATGCACAATCAGCGCGGCACCGCGGCGAGGCCCGCTTGCTCGAGCAGGCCCGCGAAGGCGATCGTCGTCAGGTCGGCGAACAAGTCGCCGATCACCTGCGCGCCGGTCGGCAGGCCCTCGCGCGTGAGGCCCAGCGGGACCGCGGTGGCCGGCAAGCCGGGGAAGGTGGCGACGCCCGGCCACGCCATCTGCGGGCCGTACGGCGCCTCGGCCCCGTCGATGACGAGCCGGCGCGTCGCCCAGTCCGGCCGGTCGTCGTGGGGGAACGCGGCGACGCCGAACGGCGGGGTGAGCACGACGTCGACGGCGGTGAACAGCGCCCGCCAGCGCCGGACCAGCCGCACCTGGGCGTCCTTGAGCGCCATCCAGGCGTGCGCGTCGATCGGCGCGGCGTTCGGGGCCCCGCGCGACAGGATGGTCAGGAGCATGTCGCGGAAGTGGCCGTGCGCCTGGCCGAGGTCGGGCAGCGCGTCGTGGTGGCGCAGCACCGTGGCGCCGGCGCGGGCGAGCGCCTCGGCGAGCGCGCCGATCGGCTCGCGCACGCCGGCGTCGGTGCCCGCGGCCGGGTGCGTGTCGAGCACGAGCACCCGGTGCTCCGCGAGGGTGCGACGGCGCGGCGGCGGCAAGGCCAGGCGGTACGCCGAATCGTGGTCCGGCCCGGCGATCGCAGCGAGCGCGAGGGCGAGGTCGGCGGCGCTGCGCGCCAGCGGTCCGACCACCGCGAGCTCGGGCTCGGCCCCGTCGGTGCCCGGGAACGCGTGCCCGGCCATCGATACGAGGCCGTAGGTCGGCTTGTGGCCGAACACGCCGCACAGGTGCGCGGGCACGCGGATCGATCCGCCGATGTCGGACCCGAGCTCGAGCGGCACCATGCCGGCGGCCAGCGCCGCCGCGGCGCCGCCCGACGAGCCGCCCGGCGTGCGCGAGGGATCGCGGGGGTGGAGGGTGCGCCCGTAGACCGGATTGACTGCCTGCCAGTCGCCGAGGCCGACCGGCACATTGGTCTTGCCGAGGATGATCGCGCCGGCCGCCTTGAGCCGCGCCACCGCGACCGAGTCGGCCTCGATCGGCCGCTGCGCGAAGTCGGCGAAGCCCCATGTGGTCGGCAGCCCGGCGACGTCGTTGGACTCCTTGACCGTCATCGGCACGCCGGCGAGCGGCAGGCCCTGCTTCGCCGCGCCCGCGGCGTCGAACGCCCGCGCCGTCGCGCGCGCCCGATCGAAGTCGCGGACCACCACCGCGTGGATCGATCCGTCCCGCGCCTCGATGCGGGCGATCGCCGCCTCGCAGGCCGCGAGCGCCGTGATCGTGCCGTCGGCGACGGCCCGCGCAGTCTGTCCCGCGGTCGCCTGATCGATGTCGAAATTCTTCATGCGTGCTGACCTCCCGAAGGGCGGCGAGGGTATCAAGCCGCCCGCGCGCTCGCACGTCGGCGCAGCGAAGCGCGCCGCGTCAGGCGCAGGGCAGCGCGTTGCGGCGGGCCATCTCGAGGCCGACGAGGTGCATGCGCTGGCGCAGCTCCGGCGGCTCCAGCACCTCGACGCCGCCGCCTAAGCCGGTGAGCTGGTCGGCGGCGACCTCCTCGCTCTCGAGCAGCAGGTCGAGCGCGCGCCAGCCCTCGGCGTCGGGCGGGCCGGCCTCGGCGAGCATGCGGCGGACTGCGTCGTGCGGGACCACCCGCGGGAGCGACTTCTGGGCGTAGGGCGACAGGCGGACGCGGCAGCGATAGACGAGCAGCGACTGGTCGAACGCGGCCGACGACGCGGCCCACCACGCCGCGAGGTCGAAGTCGTCGGGCCGCGCGAAGGTCTCGGCGAGCGGCTCGGCGTGGTCGATGCGGCCGACGCGGTAGGTGCGGACATCGCCGCGCGAGCGCGCGATCAGGTACCAGGTGCCGGCCTTGAGCACGAGCCCGAGCGGGTCGACGCGGCGGCTGTGCGGGCGGCCGCCGTGGCGCAGCTCGAGCTTGCGGCCCTCCCACACCGCGGTGGCGACTGCGGGCAGCGCGGCGAGCGGCTCGGGCCTGGCGAACCACGCCGGCGCGTCGAGCAGGAAGCGCTGGCGGATCCGCCCGGCGCGGTCGCGCAGCTCCGCGGGCAGGGTGGCGTCGACCTTGGCGCGCGCCGACAGGGCGACCGCGCCGAGGCCGAGGTCGGCGACCGCCTGCGGGGCGCCCGACAGGAACAGCGCGCTCGCCTCCTCGGCCGTGAGGCCGTCGAGCCGCGTGCGCCAGCCCTCGACCAGGCGGATGCCGCCGTGCGGGCCCGGCTCGGTCCACAGCGGGAAGCCGGCGGCCACCAGCGCGGCGACGTCGCGGTAGAGGGTGCGTACCGAGACCTCGAGCGCCTCGGCGAGCTCCGCCGCGGTGGCCCGCTGGCGCCGCTGGAGCACGAGGAGCAACGCGAGGAGCCGGCTCGACCGCATGCGCGCATCATGCCGGAAAATTGCTGACAGGTCCTGTCAGGGTCTGCTGTCAGCCTCGACGCATGATCCGAACCCAATACTTCGTGGCGGCCAGCCTCGACGGCTTCATCGCCGACGCGGCCGGCGACCTGCAATGGCTGTTTCAGTTCAACGACGTGGAGGGCGTCGAGGCCCACTACAAGGCCTTCCTCGCCGGGGTCGGCGCGCTGGCGATGGGCGCGGCGACCTACGAGTTCATCCTCGGCGAGAAGCTCGCGGCGTGGCCGTACATCGGGATCCCGACCTGGGTGTTCACCCACCGCGAGCTGCCCGGCTTCGCCGGCGCCGACATCCGCTTCACCGCCGACGACGTCGGCGCTGTCCACGAGCAGATGGTCGGCGCCGCCGGGGGCAAGCACATCTGGCTGGTCGGCGGCGGCAACCTGGTGGCGCAGTTCGCCCGCCGCGACTTGCTCGACGAGATCTGGCTCGGCGTGATCCCGGTGGTGCTCGGCGCCGGCGCGCCGCTGCTGCCCGCGGCGCTGCCCGGGACGCTCGAGCTCACCGCGGTGACCCGCTTCCCGCGCGGGATGGTCGAGCTGCGCTACGCGGTGCCGAAGTCGCGCTGAAGACGCCTATGTACATAGGCCCGCCGCCCGGCGCGCGCGCTGCGATCGAAGTTCACGCGCGTGATTCGCCGGGCGGCTCGCCGCGCGCGGCCTAGTCGCCGAGCGTCGCTCTGAGCCAGGCGTCGATCTGGGCCCAGCCGGCCTCGCGGTTGAGGTGGAGGTTGAGGTCGTGGCCGATGTCGGGCAGGACCTCGACGGTGACGTCGGGCGAGCTGCTGTAGAAGGCGGCCTCCGCGGCGGCGACGTCGGCGGAGGCGAGGATGTCGTACTGGCCGAGCTGCGACAGCACGGGGACCTCGACCTGGTCGACGAGCGAGAGGCCGTTGATGCCCTCCGGGTCGCCGATGGCGAGGGCCGTCATCATGTCGAGGACGTCGAGCATCAGCCCGCGCGGCAGGCCCGACACCATGTTGGCATTGTCGTAGTCGATCACGTCCGGGTCGGAGGTCGGCGGGTAGTAGAACAGCAGCTCGCGGACCGGCGGCGGGATGACCACGTAGGGCTGCTGCAGTGGCTCGGCGAAGGCCGCGGGATCGATGGGGATGATGCGCGGGGCGTGGGCCCAGCCGGTCGCCACCAGCGCGTCGGCGACGGGGCCGTAGCTGCCGAGAGTGTAGACCGAGGTGATGGTGCCCATCGAGTGACCGACGAGGGCGATCTTGTCGAACACCGGGTCCCAACAGGGGCCGACGGAGCGCACTTGCGCGAGGACCTGGTCCAGAGCGCTGGCGCTCTCCGCGAGGTCGGCGAGATCGCCGGGCGGAGCGCTCGACGCGCCGGCTCCGAGCATGTCGAGAGCGAGGACCGCGTAGCAACGCTCGGTCATGTAGTCGGCGTATGAGTAACGCTCGCCGTTGATCTGTGGGCCGTCCCAGTACTCGTGGTCGTATGTCCCCCCGTGCAGGAGCACCTGCAGTGTCCTGGGCTCGAGCAGCCCGCACGCGCCACCGAGCTTCATGGACAAATGCCCGGCGACCGTGTAGTCCTGGTCATCGGACAGCGTGACCACGAAGTCGACACGCTTCTCGATCGTGATGCTGGGTGACAGCAATCCGGCTTCGGCAGAGGTGCTCCCCAGGAGACCCGTCGCCGCCGCCGCCACTGTCGCTACCGCTGCAATCTTGCGCGTCCACGTCCGCTTGCGATCTGTCATCACTCCGTCCCTCCGATCATTCGTCACGGCCGCGCGGGTCGGCGCCGACGCAGACGAGCGCCTGGTGCCGGAAACTCGCGCGTTCCGGCCGCAATACCGCCGGATCACCGTACCAAGCCGGCGGCGCCGCCGCCAAGACAATTCGTCGGTCTCTCGCCGCGACATTCACGCGTGCTGGGGTGAATGTGGGCACAGGGGGCAAGAGGGGTCCGCCCCGCGCCCCTGTGCCGGCATGTCGGATGCCTCGACATGAATGATCATACCCTCCGCGCCATGACGGCGCCGCGCGCCGAGGAGCTGCAGCGACGGATCGTGCAGAGCGCCCAGGTGCTCGTGGTCGCCTGCCTGGTCGCGGCCGTCGGCAACACGGGCATCACGATCTTCCTCGCCCACGTGTGGCAGCTCGACGGCATCATCGCGGTGCTGCTGAGCCTGGTCACCGCGTACGCGCGTGTGGTGATTCCTCGCGCGCGGGCGGGGGATCTCGAGGGCGCCGTCCGCATTGCCATTCGTGTGATGACCGTCGCGGTCATCGTGTGCTCGATGCTCATGGCCGGGACCGCGGGCAGCCTGGCGCTCACCGGCTTCATCACGGCGCTGGCGCTGGCCCCCGGGGTGCTGTCCTTCCGCGAGGTCAACCGGACGATGCTGGCGGTCACGCTGATCGGCATCGCGCTGATCGCCGCCGACGCGATGGCGCCGCCGTTCCAGGCCGTCTTCCCGCTGTTCCAGACGTGGCTGTACATCATGACGTCGGCCGGGATGGTCGGCCTGTTCCTGCTCGTCGTCCGCGACTTCGAGCAGTACCCGCTGACCACCAAGCTGCAGGTCGCGTTCCTGTTCGTGGCGCTCGGCGGGGTCGGGCTGCACGTCGGCCTCGGCGGGATGGGGATGCGCGAGGACCTCGAGGCCCGCACCGCGGCGCAGCTGGGGCACGTGGCGACCGCGGCGGCCGAGCTGGTCGACGACGCGCTCGCCGACGCGCGCGCGCTCGCGGCCAGCGACGCCCGCCAGGCCGACCTCGTGACCGCGGGTGCGGATGCGGACGGCCGTGGTCGCGCGGAGGCGGCCGTGGCCGCGCTCGTGGGGCGCGAGTTCAGCCCGGCTGTCGGCGCGGCGCTGGTGGGCGGCGACGGCGAGGTGTGGGCGTCTGCCGGCGACGTCGGCCCGGCCCGCTTCGAGCCCGGTGACGGCGTGCAGGCGTGGCTGGGCGCCGACGCGGTCGAGGTAGCGACGCCGGTGCTCGCGCGCGACGGCACGCGGGCGGCGACGCTGCGGGTCCGCTACGCCACCGGGGCCCTGGGCGAGGCCCTCGGCGAGGTCGCGGCGGTGGTCGGCGAGGATGTCGGCGTGCTGGTGTTCGGGGCCGACGGCGAGCCGCTGCTGCGGGCCGGGGCCGACGCGGCGACCCGCTCGGTGGCCAGCGCGCGCGAGCAGCCCGACGACCTGCAGATCCAGCTGCGACCGCCGGGGCCGGGCGGCCTCCAGGTCGCCGCGACGATCGAGACTGCGACCCTGCTGGCGCCGATCGCCGCGCGCGACCGCGACGCGACGCTGATCGCCATGTTGATCGCCGCGCTGGTCACCGGCGTGGCGTTCGGGGTCGGCAGCGTGCTGTCGCGGCCGATCCTCGGGCTCACCGCCGCGGTGACGCGGATGCGCGGCGGCGACCTGACCGCGCGCGCCGACGAGGGCTCCCACGACGAGATCGGCGAGCTGACGCGGGCCTTCAACGCGATGGTGGCCCAGCTCGGCGAGCTCATCGAGGGCCTGCACGCCCGCACCGCCGAGCTGCACGTCGAGATCTCGACCCGCAAGCAGCGCGAGCTGGAGCTGCAGCGGCTCAACGAGGAGCTGTCGTCCGCCCGCGACCGCGCGCTCGAGGCCAGCCGGGCCAAGAGCACGTTCCTGGCCAACATGAGCCACGAGCTGCGGACGCCGCTCAACGCGATCATCGGCTACACCGAGCTGCTGCAAGACGACGCGTCGGCGGCGGGCGAGCGCGAGGTGGTGCGCGACCTGGCGAAGATCCACGGGGCCGCGACGCACCTGCTGTCCGTCATCAGCGACATCCTCGACCTGTCGAAGATCGAGGCCGGCAAGATGGACGCGCACATCGAGCCGGTGGTGTTCGCCGAGCTGGCCGCCGAGGTGACCGTCGCGCTGGCACCGCTGGCCCACAAGAACGGCAGCGCGTTCGTCCTCGACGTCGACCCCGGCGTCGGCGTGCTGCAGACCGACCGCACCTGGCTGCGGCAGATCCTCTACAACCTCCTCAGCAACGCGGCCAAGTTCACCAGCCGCGGCCGGATCGACCTGCAGGCGGTGCGCACGGTCGACGTCGACGCGGGGCTCGACGAGCTCCGCGTCGTCGTCCGCGACACCGGCATCGGCATCCCCCCCGACAAGATCGGCGCGCTGTTCGAACCCTTCACCCAGGCCGACGACTCGACCACGCGGCGCTTCGGCGGCACCGGCCTCGGCCTGGCGATCACGCGCCGCTTCTGTCGCATGCTCGGCGGCGACATCACGGTCGAGAGCGTGCTGGGGCAGGGCTCGAGCTTCACGGTGACGCTGCCGGCCCGCCGGTTCGTGCCCGCGGTGTTCGAGCGGCCCGACGAATGGAGCGAGCTGGCCGAGGTCGGCCCGCCGCCCGAGGGCGCGTCGACGGTGCTTGTGGTCGACGACGAGGCGGTGGTCCAGGAGCTGATGGCCCGCTTCCTCGCGCGCGAGGGCTACCGCGTGATCGGGGCGCGCAGCGGCGCCGAGGCGCTGCGGCTGGCCCGCGAGGTCTCACCCGACGTGATCACGCTCGACGTGATCATGCCGGGCATGGACGGCTGGGCGGTGCTCACCGCGCTCAAGCGCGACCCGGAGCTCGCCGAGGTGCCGGTGGTGGTGATGACGATCGTCAGCGACCGCGACGTCGGCTTCTCGCTCGGCGCCTCGGACTACTTGCTCAAGCCGATCGACCGCGACCGCCTGCTGGCCACTCTGGCCCGCTACCGCAAGCCGAGCCTGCCGGCGTCGGTGCTGGTGGTCGACGACGAGCCCGACATCCGCGAGCTGCTGCGCCGGCTGGCCGAGCGGGCCCAGTGGTCGGTGCGCGAGGCCGCCAACGGCCGCGAGGCGATCGGCGCCCTCCGCAGCGCCGTGCCCGACGTGGTGCTGCTCGACCTGATGATGCCCGAGGTCGACGGCTTCGAGGTGATCCAGACGATGCGCGCCGAGCCGGATTGGCGCGACATCCCCGTCATCGTCATCACCGCCTGCGAGCTGACCGCGAGCGAGTCCGAGTTCCTGCACGCGGGCGTGCATCGGGTGCTGCGCAAGGGCAGCTACTCGCAGGCGGCGCTGCTGAACGAAGTCCGCGCGCTGCTCGAGACGGCCGCGACGCGGCGTGGCGACGTCGCGTAGCGGCGCGGATGCGAGGTTCGCGGGTCGGGCGAATGCGGCGACCGTCGATTCACAGGTCGGGGACGATGAACACGCCGGCCAGGCACATCTCGTTGCTCGTGCCCCAGCCCGGCAGCACCGGATCCTTGGCGCCGCGGGTGTCGTAATCGCAGGTGATGCGCAGCTTCGAATCTTGAGTCAGCTGGATCGGCTGCTCGTAGAAGTAATAGAGCTGCCAGTTGAAGTCCCACCGCTGCACGTCGGCGACGCACTGGGGACCGGCGTCGCCCTCGACCAGCTCGACCCGCTGCTTGCGCCCGTATTGATGCATGTGCGGCAACACGCCGAGCAGCTGGCCCGACTCGGCGCCGAGGTACTTGAGGAAGTTGCCGGGCTCGAAGTCGAAGCTGAACTTGACCGACGGCTCGCCGGGCGCGAGCTCGATCGGGTCCTCGGTGGCGAGGCTGTTGAGGAGGTCGTCGGGCAGGAAGAAGTGACCCTCGCGCTCGACGCTGTCGGCCCAGCGGACGTTGAACTTCGTCTTGTCCTCGGTGCCGGCCAGCGCCTCCTCGGTGAGGTTGTAGTGGACCTGGACGATCATCCAGTCGTCCTTGGCGATCCGGTAACCGGTGCCCTCGGGCAATTCGCTGATGCCCTGACCGGGGGCCCACGACACGGGGATCCCGCGCGGCTGCACGCCTTCGCCGGCGGCGCCGAAGCACGGCCAGCCGTCGCGGTCGGGCGATTCGGCGTCGAGGGCCTCCATGATGTCCCTGTTCTTCACGCCGCCGGCCCCGGGGGCCTCCGGATCGACGGTGATGACGAGGACGTGGTGGATCATCTCCGGCACGCCGGGCTCGACGCTGTAGCCGGTGAGGAAGCGGTCGGCGGTCAGGCCGGTGTCGACGCGGAAGCAGCGGTACTCGTCGAAGGCCGCCAGGTCGGTGCCCTCGGCCTCCGGGACGAAGCTCGGGGTCTCGTAGGTGACCGCGTCGGTGAGCACCTCGACCTCCGGCACTGCCAGGTCGGTGCGCGGCTCGCCCTCGGGCGCGCCCGCGTCGGACCACGCGCGGATCGCCTCGATCTCCGCCGGCGCGAGCGCGCGCGAGCCCTCGAAGGTGCCGCACGAGCCGTCGTCGGTGACCAGCCACGGCGGCATCGTCCGCGCCTCGACGGCCGCCGCCGACGCGCCGGCCCACTGCTTGGCTTCGGCATAATCGTCGAGCGCGAACGGCCCGATCCCGCCGGCCTGATGACAGGTGACGCAGCGGGAATAAAAGATCGGCGCGACGTCCTGCCAGTAGGTGACGCTCGCGTCCTCGCCGGCGGTGCCGGTCGTCGAATCGTCGCCGTCGCCGCCGCTGCAGGCGACCACGAGAACGAACAATGGCATGCCCCACAGGGCTGCGCCGGCGCCCCGACCTCTCACGCGTGGATTCATTTGCGTACTCCGACCCGGAGCATGGCCGCCGGGTTGCTTCGCAGCGATGGGCATTTCTGCTAAACCGTTTTGCGCTCATGGAAACCAACCCGCCGACCTGGGACGACCTGCGCGTACTGCTCGCGGTGCACCGCCACGGCAGCTTCCTCTCCGCCGGGCGCGAGCTCGGCACGTCGACCTCGACAGTGGCGCGCCGGATCGAGGCGCTCGAGTCTGCGCTCGGGAGCACCCTGGTGCACCGCAGCAGCGCGGGCACGTCGATCGAGCCGGACGCGCTGCGGCTGGTGGCGCTGGCCGAGGAGCTCGAGCACGGGCTCGAGGCGGTGCGCCGCGACTCGGGCGGGCAGGCCTCGCGCCTGGCCGGGACGGTGCGGCTGTCGGTCGGCGACGGCTTCGTGCGCGCGGTGACCCAGGGCCTGGCGGATTTCCGGCGCAAGCACCCCGAGACCTGCATCGAGCTGATGTCCGAGTCGCGCCTGGCCGACCTGGCGCGGCGAGAGGCCGACATCGGGCTGCGCACGACTCGGACCGAGTCGCAGGTGCTCATCGAGCGCCGCCTCGGGGTGCTGCGCCTCGGGCTCTACGCGTCGCAGTCGTACGTCGAGCGCCGGCTGCGGAGCGCCCGCCTGCGCCCCGGTGACTTCGAGCGCCACGACTTCGTCGGCCACAGCGGGCCGGCGGCGCGCCAGAAGGTCGGCGAGGACTGGCTGGTCGCCCGCGGCGCGAAGCACTTCCCGTTCCGCTCGAACTCGATGCTCGCCATCGTCGAGGCGACCGAGCGCGGCCAGGGGATCACGATGCTGGCCGAGGTGGTCGGCCGAGAGCTCGACCGCGTGGTCCGGATCGAGGTCGACGAGCCGCCGCCGTCGGTGACCGTGTGGCTGGTGTATCACCGCGAGCTGCGCCAGGTGCGGCGGATCCGCGCAGTCGTGGCCGCCCTCGAAGAGCTGTTCCACCAGCGCGTCGGCACCGGCTGAGGCCGGGCTGGCGCGGTGCTAAGAATGCATGGCCCGTCCGTGACGGGCGACTCGAGGATGCGGTGCATCTATTTCGATGGTCGCGTCATTTCGGCCCGTGTCGGCGTTTTGATGCATATGTCTCTCGGGACATGTCAAAACGAGCCGAGCACGCGTATCGCCGGCCCCAGGCCGTGAGCCGCGCGAATTCGGCGGGGGCCGTCGCCGTCGCTCGCCAGCGAGCGACGGCGCTGCGTCCGGACGCTCGTCGCCCTGGACGGACGCGGCCGGAGTCGAGCGCCCGCAGCGTCTGCAGGGATTTCGCGGCTGGCGCGGTGACTGCGCAGCTGGGGCGGGCGCGCCCGGTTGCGCGGCGTAGGGGTTCCCCTTGCTCCCGTTGGTTGCGCCGGCGCGATCTTCGTCAAGCCTCGGACGAGGAGCATTCGGAGCGAGTTATGCTGCATCTCGGCGAAATGAACTTGTTGGAGTACGACCCCGACGTATTCCGCCGTCTGAACGACTTCTCCAGCGCGCGGGACCAGCTGGAGCGCCGGGTGCAGGACGTCACGCGGCTGGGAAATGTCATCACCGAGTACGGCCTGGAGGGCAGCGTCGGGATCAATCTGATCCACAAGCACTTCGAGCTGGCCGACGACGAATTGGTCCTGCGCGAGTTCGAGGGCGACGCGGCGTTCATGCGACCGAAGCGCGCCCGCGAGTGCCGGGGCCACCTGCCGTACCTGTGGAAGTTCGACCGGGGAGCGAGCGGCAAGGGCTGGTACCCGCTGGAATTCGTGCAGCCGCTGCCCGAGCATCACATCGACGCGCGCGCGGAGATCGAGACGATCCGGGCTGCGGTCGAGTTCCTCGACGCGCTCGCCGACCGCCTGGAAGAGCTCGAGCTGGCCGACCTGTTCGGGATCGTCAGCCTGGCCTCTCGCCGGCCGTTCGAGCTCGACAGCGAGAGCACGTTGCTCGAGACGACGGACGAGGTGGGTCGCGTGCTGACGCTGCGAAGAACCCCGCGGGACGCGCTCGAGACGATGGACACGACCAAGACTCTGTGGGTCTTCAGCTCGGGACGAGACCGCCGCATGACCGCGGGGACGCAGTGCGTGAGCCACTGCATCAGCCATTGCCATGGCCACGTCGTGCAGCGCCCGGACGCCGCGTCGGGTTCGCTTTAGATAAAAGTGATGGCAGGGCAGCGACGAGGCGCTCCGAGAGGTGTGCCTCGTTGCACTTTCAGGCGCTCGCGCGCGGCTCGACCTCCCGGGCAGGAGCGAGGGGTTCAGGCGTCTCGTGGACGAGGCAGCCTGGCAGGCGCGCGGGGAGGCCGAGTGCGGGTGGCAGTGCCGCGGTCACTGCGGCGGCCACTGCATCCGCCACGGCTGAGCGCGCGCTGTCGCTGCGGCGACCCGCGCGAGGATCTTCCAAGGGCGATCGTCATGGCCTGTGCCACGCGGCACGTGTCAATCTCTCGAGCGTTGCCGGCGCCGAAGCGTATCCCACCTTTCATTGCAGGAGGGAAGAGACGTGCATCCTGCCGACCGGCTGAAAGAATTCAAGTCCAGGGCCAAGACGATGGGGGCCGCGCAGCGCAGCGCGGCGCTGACCAGCGAGGATTTCAAGCGCCTCGTGGAGGAGGTGGCCTGTTCGGACCCGTCAGCCACGGATTGCGAGGCTCACTGCGTGGGGCACTGCGAGACCCATTGCTACGGTCACACGCCCCCCTGGGCGGCAGAGCTGCGCGGTCGGTGAAATCGGTCAGTCCGGGTGCGCGAGACAGTGGGCCTCGCAGTGGGTCACGCAGTGGGCGTCGCAGTGCACCTCGCAGGCGGCGGCTGCCCGCGGGCTGAAGGTCGCCCGATCGACGAGGCGCGCGAATTCCTCGCTCGCCAGCGCCGCGCGCCGCTGCTCGCACGGAAGCGCCTTGGCGCTGCGCTTGAATCGTTGCAGTCGTTGTCTCGGGTCCACGGACAATACCTCCTCGCAGCAAGGTGATGTGCAGTCGCGCGCTGTGCGGCCTCGGAGTGCGCTCGCGCGGCCGCGAACGGACGTCGGCGACGCCGCGGGCGTCATTTCCCGGCGTCGCCGGTCGCGCCTCGGGTGCGCGAGCGGTCGGGGTGCGAGCCGCAGTGATTGCCGCAGTGGTTGCCGCAGTGATTGCAGCAGTGCCCCTCGCAGAGGACGGCGAACCTGGCCGAGCAAGTCGCCGCTTCGATGAGGCGCGCGAATTCCTCGCTCTGCAGCGCGGCGATGCGCTCTTTCGGACCCATCGCCTTGGCGTTCCGCTTGTACTCTCGCAATCGCTCGGCCGGATCCATGCGACGTCTCCTCGCTCCGAGCGAAGGTGGGCCACGCCCGCACTGCGGGCAATTCGAGGCCACCTCGCCGATGCGTCGGGTCACGCCCGCAGGCGGCGATGGGCGCGCTGCTCGTGATTGCGCAGGCGCGGCGAGAGCCGAGGAGCGCGCCGGGGCGACGACCGCGGCGCGCGTGGTCGGCGAGGTGGCTCGATCGCCGCATCGTCGCGGCCTCGTGCGCGAGCTCCGGTCGCCTCACTCGGGGATGATGATTGCGATGAGCTTGTCGCAGTACACCGCGTTGAACGAGCCCGAGATTGCGCCCGCGATCGTCCCGACCAGGCGCGGCGGATCGGCGGGGTCGAACGCGTCCCAGTTGCCCGCGAGCGCGGTGACCGTGACGTCCGGATCGGCGAGGCCGACCTGCATGCCCTTGTCGTAGATCCAGGCGAACGACTCCCAGGTGCCGGGCCACCCGCCCTCTGCGAGCGACTTGTCCGTCCAGACCCAGTTGTCCATCACCGGCCCGGAGCTGCCGGTCACGTTGGCGAGCTCGGCCGCAGCGTCCGCGCCCGGCGAGAGCAGGACGAGGCGCGGGCTGAACGGGTCGCCGGTCCCGATCCAGCCGAAGTAGGCGCGCTGGGACGTGAACTGGCCGAACTCCGTGGGCCCCTGGACCAGGGTGCCGGCCGGAGCGTCGAGGGTGCAGCCGACCAGCGCGTCGGTCGGCGGGAGGTCCTGCTTGGGGCCTGTGGTGGTGCCGTCGCTCGGGTCGAGGGTGGTGCTGACATCGGTGCCCGAGACGCCCTCCGTCGTGGTCGTGCCGGTCGTGCCGGTCGTGCCGGCCGTGTCGCTCGTCGCGCTGGTGGCCGTGCTCGTCGTGTCGGCGGTCGCGCTGACGGGCATGTCGGTGGAGCTCGTCGGGTCGGTCTCGCTGGTGGTCGTGCCGGGCGCGGCCGTGGTCGGCGTGACCGTGGTCGGCGTGGCTGTGTCCGGCGGGCTCTCGCTGGTCCCCGGAGCGGTGGCGCTGTCCTGGGGCTGGTCGCCGACGATGACCGAGGGGACGCAGGCCGGCAGCAGGAGGGTGGAGAGGGTGAGGAGCGCGGGACGGGGGGAAAAAGGCAAGGGGAGACCTCTGTTGCGGCTCGTGCCCGCCCGCCGCCGCTTCCGTCACCCCGTGCGATTTTTTCACCGGAACCGGGTTCGTCGCCATGCCTGGGGCTCCGAGGGGAGGGTCTAGCGACCTCGATCCGCAGGGGCCGCGAGTCCAGGCGACGCTCCGATGATTCGCCGCGCGAGGCAATGACGTCACTGGCACATCGATGGCGGCCTGCTCTGCGCACATAAGCTCGCGGCGGACGGGCAGGGGTCGCACGCGCTGCCTCGGAGGTTTCATCGCGGGCTCGCGGTTTCACGGCCTGCAGGCGCCGGTCGTGCGGTTTGCCACGGGATTCGTGGATCGGGCGCAGGCGCGATTGCAGGGCCTCTTTATGACAAATCGAGCTTGTCCGGCGATCGCGGCGCTGATCCGGGCCGCGTCGACGCGCCGCATATTCGTCGGACTCGGTCCCCGGCGATGCCGGGGCTTTTTTACAGGACTAAGGAGAATTACCCATGGTTTCATCGATCCACGGTCGTTTCGCGCGGCGTGGCCTCACGGCTCTGGCGTGCATCGGTTTCACGGTCTCGTGTGTGGAGGGCGAGGAGCTGCCCGCGCAGGACGACGACACCGGCGCCGACGCCGACCCGTTCGTCGCCGACCTCGCCGACGCGCCCGACCCCGAGCCGGCCGTCGGCGATCGCGGCGAGAAGGTCGCGCGCGCCCACGCCTACCTCAAGCAGTACGGCTATTTCCCCAACGCAGCGCTGGAGCGCCTGCCGGGCTGGAAGCCGGTGCTCGACCACGAGCCGGAGGACCCGGAGGAGTTCGACGAGGTGCTCGAGGAGGCCGTCTCGCGGTTCCAGGCCGCGCACGGGCTCGTCGTCGACGGCACCCTGAACGCCGAGACCCAGCGGCTGATGGCCGCTCCGCGCTGTGGGATCCCCGATTATTACGTGCAGCCGCGCCCGATCAAGGGCACCTCGCAGTTCGCCCCCTCCGGCTCCACCTGGGGCTCCAACTCGGTGAACTACCGCTTCCGCAACTTCAGCCCCGACCTGTCGCAGGACGACATCCGCGCCGTGATCGCGGAGGCGTTCGCCCGCTGGGGCGCGGCGACCAACCTGCTGTTTTACGAGAACAACAGCGCCGACATCGAGATCAGCTTCGGCGCCGGCAATCACGGCGACAACTGGCCGTTCGACGGCGCCGGCGGCGTGCTCGCCCACGCGTGGCCGCCGGGGAGCGGGATCCTCGGCGACGTCCACTTCGACGAGGACGAGACCTGGACGCTCGGCGGCGGCGACGGCGTCATCGACCTGCGCTCGGTCGCCCTCCACGAGATCGGCCACGCGCTGGGCCTCGATCACTCGGACGATCCGGACGCGGTGATGTTCGCGTTCTACGACGAGCCGAAGCCCAACCTCCGCTACGACGACCTCGTCGGGATCCAGTCGCTCTACGGTCATCGCCTCACCCTGTCGTATTCGGCGTGGGGACCGATCCCCGGCAAGCACTGCATCTCGGTCGCCGAGCACGCCGATCCGTACGCCTGGGACGACAACTACTTCTGCTCGGACAAGGACATCGGCGCGCAGTGGTCGATGTCTGGCCCGATTCCGGGCATGCGTTGCACCCAGATCGTCGAGCCGGCCGACCCGCACGCCTGGAACGACAATTATCTGTGCGTGCCGACCAACAGCAAGTGGATCTTCAATTGGCGGTACGACGGGCCGGACCGCGGCAATCGTTGTGTGCAGTGGCACGAGTACGCCGATCCCGACACGTGGGACGACAACTTCCTCTGCGGCACCGCGCTGCCCTGGCCCTGGTGAGCGAGGGACCGGCGATCGGTCGGTGAACCGTGAGCCGCGACCCGAGGCGGTGGTGTGGAATCACCACCGCCTCGGTTACGACGGCCGTGCGCGTCGCTACCTCGCGGCCTCACGTGCGCGCGGCGAACCAGTCGAGGCACTCGCGGCGCGTCGCCTTCTGCGTCTTCGACAGCGACTTGCCGTTGTCGAGGCTGCCCTTGCTCACCTCGGCGAGGAAGGCCGGGACGTGGGCTTCGGACCACGCGTGATAGAGCGGCCACAGCCACTTGCTGCTCAGCCGCGGCAGGCCGTAATAGCCGGGGACCGCCTGCTGGGCGCGCGTCCAGGCGATGAGCGCGGGGGCCAGCTTGCGGCCGTCGAGCGACGCGAGCGCGCGGCCGAGTGACTCCCACTTCGCGGCCGCTCCGCGCGGCTTGCCGAAGTTCGACCAGTCATTCCTCATCAACGGCTGGTAGGCGTGCAACACCGTGGCGAGCGCCTCGCCGTCGCAGCCCGCGCGGCGCACCGCATCGAACAGGTCGCGCAATGGATCGTAGTCGCCGACCTTGGCGGCGAACTCGGCCGCCAGCGAGGTCCAGCGGACGCTGTCCAGGCCCTGCAGCACCGCGGCCTCGTCGAGCGGGTCGGCGCGGACGAGCTGCCCCAGCCAGTCGAGCAGCGGCCGCCGCTCCTGCGCGGGCTTCTTGTCGACCGCGCAGCCGGTGCCGAAGAACGCGAGCTCGTGCGAGTCGCGGAGCACGCTCTCGAGCAATGAGGCGTCGCGGCGCTCGGTCCAGCGATCGAGGACGACGAGCGCGCGCGCGGCGAAGGCGAGGCGGTCGCCGAGGTCGATGCCGTCGGTCTCGGCGACCTGCCACAGCGCCGCGCTGTGAGCGACTGCGTCGCGCAGCAGCACGTACGCGAACGGGCGGCCCGCGGCGGCCTGCGGCGTGGCCGGGAACTCGCGCCACGGCTGCGCGAACCAGGCGGCCGCGGCCCGCTCGCGCTCGTCGGCGGTGCGCGCCGGATCGAGGAACCACGGCGGATCGAAGCCCGCCGGGATGGTGCCTGGCGCCGCCGGGGCGAGCTGCGCCCGCAACCGGCGGATCGGCTCGCCGTGGTGATCGATCTGCCACGACAGCCCGGCCGCGATCGACAGCTCGCGCGCGGCCTCGTAGTCGGCGAGGGCGCCCGCGAGGTCGCCCGACGCCTCTCGCACCTTCGCGCGGGCGGCGTACTCCTCGGCCTGAAACCCGCGCCCGCTCGCAGTGCCCTCCGCGCGCGCGCGCTCGAGGTCTTGCTCGATCCGCGGCGCCGCGGTCGCCAACGCGTTGCCGCTCAACGCGGCCGCGCGGGCGACCAGCCGCGCCTTCTCGTCCGCCGTCGGGGGCCTCACGACCTTGCGGTCCTTGCACGGATCGCCGCCCTCGGCGCGCGCGACCAGCCCCTTGGCCACCCGCGCCAGCGCGACGCCGCGGCGATCGGTGACGTCGCCCGCCCAGAACATGCAGCGGCCGACCATGCTCGGATCGGTCGGCGCGTCGAGAGCGGCGGCGCGGTGCCAGTCCTCCTCGGCGGCGTCGAGGTCGGCGGCGCCTGTACATGCATCGAGGTAGAGGCGGCACTCCCAGCGCGCGCGCAGCGACTCCGGCAGCGCGACGTGATACGGCACGACGAGGTCGAGCAGCCGCTTCGCCTCGGCGTAGGCGCGGTGGTACAGCAGCTTCATGCCGAGGTTCTGGGCGACGCCGAGGGCGACCTCGTGGATCGCTCCGTCGCCGTCCTGCAGGAGGGCGGGCAGTGCCTTGTCGACGAGCGCGTAGCAGGTGAGGTGATTCGAGAGGCTGAGCTGCGGCAGCACGTCGGCGATCCGCGACGCGACCGCGAGGCGCTCGGCGGCGCTCTCGGAGGTCGCGAACGGGACGACGCGCTTGATCGCGCCGTGCGGGGAGGTGCTGCGCATCCACTCGGACTCGGGCGTGACGGGTGAGCGCGCGGTGACGGCTCGGGCGATCGCGGCGGGGGCCTTGCGCTTGCGAAAGTCACGCGAATAGAGGCCGCGATCGGGGCCGAAGCGGCCGTCGACGTCGTAGAGGCGGCGGAGGAGCAGGATGGCCTCCTCGGGCGCGCCGGGGACGAGCGCCTCGGCGATCGCCTCGAGACCCTCGAGCCAATCCGGATCTGTCTCGAGCTCGTGGAACCGCGACCAACCGTTGGAGCCGCCGCTCGGATGCGACGTCAGCGTGGCGACGAGCGACGGCAAGGCGGCGCGCTCGGCCGCGGACTGGCTCTGACCCCAGACGTCGGCGCACAGCCGCAGGTAGGCGCTGGCGCGGCGCCGGACGTGCCCAGGGCCGTCGGGCGCCTGCACGTCGACGAGGACGTGCGGGCCGTCGAGCCTGGTCGCGAAGCCGGGCACGATCCGGTCCCCCGCGAGCAGGTGCCGCGCGTAAGCGGCGAGCGCCCGCCCGAGCCCGATCTCGAGCGGCGTGCGCGAGGAATGCTCGGGGTTCGCAGGGGCTTCCGCTGGGGCGGCGACGGGTCGCTTCGTCTTGGGCATGCGCGCGGCGAGGGTACTCGATCACGATCGCCGGTGAGTGTGCGAGATTGCGACTGTCGGGCGATGGATCGTTCAATTTCCGCGGGGCAGCCGGCGTCTTCGGGCGCTCCATCGGGCGAGACCGACTACGACGATTGGAAGGGAGCGTCCCGCGGCGCTCGTGTTCGCGGTCGCCGGGGCCCCGGGGTTTCGCTCGCCGGCGAGGCGCGGCTCGACGTGGTGATGCTGCGCGCCGAACCGCTGAGCGGGGAGATCCTCGGGTACGCGCCCGACGACGGCTTCACCTCGGTGGCGGCGCTGCCCGGCGTCGGCGTCACCGCGTACGACCGTGTCGCCGACGGCGACATCGACGACGATGTCGTGGCCCATGTCGTGGCCCACGCGACACCGACGGTTCGGAGCAACTCCAGACCTGGTCGCAGCGACCTGTCGCCGACGTCGACGGCGATGGGGTGGCGCCTTCGCGGGAGTGGTGGAAGCTCCACGTGATCTACATCGACGCGCCCTGCATCCAGACATCGTGGCCGATAGCGGGGCTTCGGTGTGGGTCTTGCGGACAAAACCGTGACCTCCGGAGCGGGGTGAGCGATGCCCGGCGATCCCGCGAACGCGCCCGCGCCCGCGGACGCCGGCGTCGGTCGAGGCCCGCCGGCGCCGGACTTCGATCGGACCGCCGGCGCGCCGATGCAGACCCTGCTTCCACTTTCGCAGCGACCGACCGTCCCTGCGACGATCGACCGCACCCCGGCGGCCTGATGAATGCGGGGAGCGGCGGTCGCCGTGCGGCGGCTTCGAGATCTCTCAGCCACTGTGCACAAACCGTCGCGTCTCGCGGCACCGTCCGGCTCCAGGACACGCGCTTCCCCGCGTCGACCGCGGCGCAGGGGTTGTTCCGCGTCCCGGGGACGTGTCCATGCAGCGAACGGCCCGATCCTTCACGGGATGGACCGGCCGATGGCGACGCGGCAGTGCCGACGGGAATTGCGCACAGGGCAATGATCGAATGATAGGCCGCAATAAACGCTGTACCATCGCGCCGCCTCGGGCGTGAGGCGAAGCGCGAGCGCCTCGCCGGTGCGGCCGACCTGCCGTGGCGGCAGGTCGACCGGCGTGACTGGCAGGGCTCGACAAAGCTTCCTTCGGATCGACCCGAGTCGGCATCAGGTTCCGCTCGATGCCCGGCGATTCACTCTACAAGGCCTTCACGGGCGGCCTGGCGATTCGACCTCGCCGACGTGGATCGGGCCGTCCCCGTCTCCGCCGACGCGGTCCCGCGGTTGGCTTCATGAATGACGCGTCCCAGCGTCTGCCGTCGCGGGTCGAGGGCCCGCCGGGCGAGCCGGGACGAGGAATCGCCGGCAGGCGGCGCGGAGCATACGAAACGTCATTTGAACAATGTTCATAGGACATGGTTCGCGTCTGCGACGAGTGACCTGCGATTCTCACCGACGCCGCGGCGTCGGCGCCTTAAATCATGACACGACGAAAAATGTCGCCGGGGCGTGATCCGTGGCGACATTTGGATCACTATTAAAAGTGTTGCGACGGTGGAGCCCGGGTCGTGAGACTCGCAGCTCCGCTGCGCTGGAGTGAAGCTTGGCCGTTAGACGCTTCGATCGACAAACTTTGGACTCGACTGGCAGCTCCGGCGAATCATGTCAGTACTTGACTGTCCCAAACCACCCATGCGATAGGACCATCACGTGACAATCAACGCGCGGAGTCCTCGCGGCAGCGCCATTCGGCATGAATCTCCTTCCGCCGAAGGCACCGGCGAGGCTTTACAATCATCATCGCGACCGGTGCATCCCCTGGGTGAGCGGGTGGCCGCGTGTGTGGGCCTGGCGGTGGATCATTGCATCTCGCTGCAGCGGCCCGACGGATCGTGGGAGGTGGCGCCGGACGGGCGGATCTTCGAGACCGCGCTGGCCGGGTACGCCCTGGCCCACACGCCCGGTCGGCTCGATCGCCGGGCGGTCGCGCGGGCGCGGGCGTGGGTCGAATCGGCGGCGCCGCAGGAGCACCACCCGGTGTCCTTTCTATTGGAGGACACGTTGCGGCGGATCATCGTCGGCGCCGGCGGGGCGGTCGACCTGACCGCGCCCGAGCTCGACGCGCCGGTGCTGGCCAGCCGGACCATGCTGCTGCACACCCTGGCGCTGCACGCCGGGCTCGAGGTGCGGGCCCGCCGGTCCGAGGACGAATTGCGGGAGCTCGTCGCGCGGGAGTACGAGCGCTGCACCCGGGCCAAGCACAAGCAGTGGAGCAAGGTCGAGCTGATCGCGCTGCACATCCTGCTGCAGGCGCGGGCCGGGCGGCAGACCGCGGTCGAGGCGGCGGGCTTCGATTTGGTGCACGTGCAGGCGCCGCGCTCCGGGTTCTTCTTCAACCCGATCAGCACCGCCCTGGCCTACATCGCCCTGTGCATCGCGGCGCCGACGTCGGACCCGTGGTTCGTGCTCAGGTCGCAATTGCTCGAGCATCAACAGGCCGACGGCAGCTGGCGCTTTTGTACCAGCGACGTCTGGGACACCTCGCTGATCGTCCGCGCCTTCGCCGGGCAGCCCGCATTCGTGCAGACTGCGCTGCAGCCGGCGCTCGACTTCCTGCAGGCGACGCAGAACGTCGACGGCGGCTGGCCCTTCCGCTCGGGCGTCGAGTCCGACAATGACACCACCGGCGCGGTGGTGCTGGCGCTGCGCGGCACCATGCAGGGGGAGCGCACGAAGGATCGCGCGCTCGCTTATCTCGCGCGGGTGCAGATGGACAACGGCCTGTGGCGCACCTGGCAATTCCGCGACGACCCGCCCGTGGAGGACGTCGTCGCGCACGTGCTGTCGGCGCTCGACGCCTATCGCGGGCGGCACCGGATCTCCGTGGGCGCGGCGCGGCAGTGGCTGGCGGCCGAGGTCGAGCGGCGCGGCGTGTGGGCGGCGAGCTGGTACCGCGGCGAGCCGTACGCGGTGGCGGAGATCGGGCGCGCGCTCGGGCCGGACCACCCGCTCGTGCGTCACGGCGTCGACGCGCTGGCGGCCCGGCAGAACGAGGACGGCGGCTGGTCGCCGGAGGCCGGTGGCGCGAGCACTGCCAGCGCGACCGGCCTGGCGTTGCAGGCGATCGTCGATCGTCACCCCGCGCGGGTCGATCGGGCCCTGCAATACCTGGTCGACGGCCAGCGGGCCGACGGCACCTGGCCTGGCCATCCGGACATGTTCGGTCCGCGGCCGCTGCTCAGCCACTTCACCACCCACACCCAGGCCTTCGTGGTCGGCGGGATCCGGGCGGCGCTGCGCCGCAACTGGCCCTGGTCGCCGTGCATCGCCGCGGTCCCGGAAGGAGCGGCCTGACATGAGCCGGATCGCCGCCGCAGTCGACCAGGTGCTGCTGCATCGCATCACCACCTGGGCCGCCGACATCGAGGACTTCGCGGTGCATCACGCGGCCGACGGGCTCTACGTCGCCGAGGCCTGCGTCGACCCCGAGGTCGACGGCCGCGAGGAGGTGTTCGCCATCGCCCTGGTCAGCGCCTTCTGGTTCTGGTTCGACGATCGCAGCGACAAGTTCCTGCGCGCCGAGCAGACGCCGGTCGACTGGGACACCCTGATCGCCTACGGCGAAGACGAGCCGCCGGCTGTCCTCGGGGACACGTCGGAGGTGCGCTTCTTCCAGCGCCTGTGCGACCTGCTCTGGCCGCTCGCCGGGCACCCCGACGAGCACCGGTGGTTCCGCGTCGGCTCGGCCAAGGTGTTCCGGGCGATGTACGCCGAGGAGCGGATGTCGCGCGACGCCGAGGCGCGCTCGCTGGTCGAGTGCATCGAGACCGGCGCGCACAGCACCACCTTGCCGAGCATCCTCACCGCGGCCTATCTGGTGCGGCGGCTCGACCGGCCGCGGCGGCACGACGACCCGCGGATCGTCAACGTCGAGCGCTACCTCTACCTGTCGCAGCGCCTGCTCAACGACCTCGTGAGCGCCGAGAAGGAGCGCCGCGAGGGCCACGCCGGGCGGGTGTCGAACGCGGTCCTCCTGCTCGAGCACGACCTCTCGCCGGCGCAGGCGCGCGCCTTCGTCGAGGCGCAGCGGCAGGGCTACGAGCGGCTGCTGCAGCAGGACCTCGATCGCCTGGGGACGCGCGACCCGTTCGCGGCCACGCTGTCCCGTCTCGTCCGTTGCATTCATCGTTGGTACGCCACAGGGCCGCTCCGCTTCGAGACCGGCCCAGCGAGGTGATATGAATACACTCTTACATCCACGAACGGAGCAGGCGCTCCGGTTGCCCGGGCCTGCCGGCTATCCGCTGGTCGGCGCGCTCCCTGCCATCCTGCGCGACGGCGTCTTCGAGTACGTCGAGCGCTGCTGGCGGGAGTACGGTGATTTCTTCCAGATCCCCACCGGCGGCCGCAGCAGCATCATCTTCACCGCCCACCCGGACGCGATCGAGCGGATCCTCCACGGCAGGGTCGACAATTACTACAAGGGCAAGGGCTACGACCCGATCCGTCCGCTCCTCGGCAACGGCCTCGTCACCAGCACCGGCGACTTCTGGGTCCGCCAGCGCAAGCTGACCCAGCCGGCGTTCCACATGGACAACCTGCGGCGAATGGTGCCGGTGATGGCGCGCTGCGTCGACGACATGATGGTCGAGTGGGAGGCGCGGCGGCGCGGCGGCGCGGCGCTCGACCTGCACGCCGAGATCATGCACCTCACGCAGCGGATCGTCGGGTTTACCCTCTTCGGCATGGACCTGAGCGATCGCGAGGCGGCCTCCTCGCGGGCGGTCACCGAGAGCCTGGAGATCGCCGGCCAGCGGATGAACCGCGGCGCGATGGCGCTGCCGCTGTCGGTGCCGACCCCGGCCAATCTGCGCTTTCGTCGGGCGCTGCGCACCCTCGATGGAATCGTCTACGACATCATCGGGCACGCGCGGAAGGCGGGGCCCGAGGCTCAGCCGACGCTGCTGCGTTTGCTGATGGAGGCGCGCGGCGACGGCCCCGGCGACGGCATGAGCGACCAGCAGCTGCGCGACGAGATCGTCACCCAGTACGTCGCCGGCCACGAGACGACTGCGCTGATCCTCACCTGGACGTTCTGGTTCCTCGGCCAGCATCCGGACGTGTACGCGAAGGTGCGCGAAGAGATTGCGGGGCTCGGGCTCACGGGAGCGCCCACCATCGAGGACCTCGATCGTCTCACCTACACGCGAATGGTCTTCGACGAGGTCATGCGGCTGCGGCCGCCGATCTGGGCGCAGACCCGGGTCTCGCGCGAGGACGACGTCCTGTTCGCGCGCCGGATCCCCGCGGGCAGCTTCATCATGTTCTCGGCCTATTTCTGCCACCACCATCCCGCGTTTTGGGACGAGCCGACGGCGTTCCGGCCCGAGCGCTTCACGCCCGAGCGGGTGCGGGCTCGTCACCGGTATGCACACATCCCATTCAGTGCGGGGCCGCGCGCGTGCATCGGCAAGCGTTACGCGCTTTACGAGCTGAGCACGGCGCTGGCGCTGATCCTGACGCGATTCCGAATCGACGTGCTGCCGGGGCAGGACGTAGGGATCCGACCGACCGCGACGGTTCACCCCGATCGCCCGATATACGCGCACTTGCGCGGCACAGGCCGCTGATCGTCCGGGCGGGCGCGCCGGCCGGCCGGACGGGCATTCGCTGGTTCGCAACCGCGCCGTGCGCCGCGACTCACCGCACTCGACTGCGCCTGTCCGGCGCTTCTCGGGCCCGCGGAACGCTGGTATAGAGGACAGCACGTAAGGAGAGGATTAGTTGCCTCACTTTCCCGCGCTGTTTGCCCTCGCCCACGAGCCCTTCATTTGCGTCGACAGCGAGGGCCGGATCGTCGCGGTCAATCAGCCCGCGGCGCAATTGCTCGAGAGCACCAGCGCCAAGCTGGTCGGCCACGCTTTCGCCGATCAGGTCCATCCCGAGGATCGAGAGCGGGTCGCGACCGGGGTGGTGAGGGCCGGCGAGGACGGGACGGTGGTCGAGCAGGCGTGCCGCCTGCGTTGCGCCGGCGCCAGCTATCGCGCGGCGGTGCTGCGGTACGGCCGCGAGCCGTCGCTCGGGCAGATCGTGATCGCAGTCCGCGAGCTCACCGACCTCGACGAGCTGCGGCAGCAGCGGGACGACGCCCGGCGCCGGCTCGCGGCGGTGTTCGAGACCATGCACGACATCGTCTTTACCACCGACGAGCACGGCGTGCTCAACGGCGTGAATCGGGTCCCGCCGGGCCTCACCGTGGCCGACACGATCGGCACGCCGATGCTCGCGTTCGCGGCCCCCGAGGAGCAGGAGCCGATGCGCGCCCGCTACGACGAGGTGCGTGAGACCGGCAAGCTGGTCTCGTACGAGACGGTGGCCATGTACCCCGACGGCCGCAAAGAGAACTACTCGAGCCGTCTCGGCCCGATCATGGACGGCGACCGCTCGATCGGCGTCGTCCTGATCACGCGCAACATCACCCAGGAGCGGCAGGCCGAGGAGGCCAAGCGCTACGCGGAGCAGCAGCTGCGCGACTACATGCAGCAGCTCGAGCGCAGCAACCGCGAGCTCGAGCGGTTCGCCTCGGTCGCCTCGCACGACCTGCAGGAGCCGCTGCGCAAGATCCAGGCGTTCGCCGACCGCCTGCGCGACAAGTTCGAGGCGGAGCTGGCCGAGACCGGCCGCGACTACCTCGAGCGGATCCGCAACGCCGCCAAGCGGATGCAGGACCTCATCAACGACCTGCTGATGTTCTCGCGGATCTCCGCCAAGGAGCAGGCCTACGCGAAGATCAACCTGACCAAGATCGCCAAGAGCGTGCTGTCCGACCTCGAGGTGCGCATCGAGGAGAACGAGGCCGAGGTCAAGCTCGGCGAGCTGCCGACGATCGAGGCCGACCCGGTGCACATGCGCCAGCTGCTGCAGAACCTGATCGGCAACGCCTTGAAGTTCACGCGGCCCGACGTGAAGCCGGTGGTCGAGGTGACTGCCGAGCCGGCGTCGGCGGCCGATCGCGGCCCCGACGACCCCGAGATGGTGAAGATCCACGTGCGCGACAACGGCATCGGCATCGAGCCGCGCCACCACGATCGCATCTTCAGCATCTTCGAGCGCCTCCACGGCCGCGGCAAGTACGAGGGCACCGGCGTCGGTCTGGCGGTGTGCCGCAAGATCGTCGAGCAGCACCGCGGCTACATCAAGGTCGCCAGCGTGCCGGGGGAGGGGACGACCTTCACGATCCTGCTGCCGGTCCGGCAGCCTGAAAGGAGCCAGCGGACGTGAGAATGCGACGACCGATCAGCATCCTCGTCGCCGACGACGACCCCGAGGACCGCATGCTCGCCGAGGAGGCGCTCCGCGAGAGCCGCCTCGTCAACGACATCCGCTTCGTCGACGACGGCGAGGACTTGCTCGAATACCTGCAAGGGCGCGGCAAGTACAGCGGCGCCGACAACCCGCGGCCCGACATGATCCTGCTCGACCTCAACATGCCGCGGATGGACGGCCGCGAGGCGCTCAAGGTGATCAAGGGCGACCCGGAGCTGCGCCGGATCCCCGTGGTCGTGTTGACCACGTCCAAGGCCGAGGAGGACATCTACCGCACTTACGATCTCGGCGTGAACTCGTTCATCATCAAGCCGGTGACGTTCGATTCGCTCGTCGACATCATGAAGGTATTGGGCGCGTACTGGTTCCAGATCGTCGAGATTCCCCCGCCGTAGCGGCCCCGCCGCCGCGAGCGGACGATCGACCGGTGGGGGCGGCCCCACCCGGCTGACGGAGCTGTTCGCGCCCCGCAATCGGCGGAGCGGGGGTAGTCTGGGGACGAGGCGGCGATCATGAGGCGACGAATTTCGGTGCTGCTCGTCGAGGACGACGAGGACGACTTCATCATGACGCAGGCGCTGCTCTCGGAAATCGACGAACCGGAATGTGCCCTCACCTGGGCGCAGACCTTCGAGGAGGGGCTGCAGCGCCTCGTCGAGGGCTCGTTCGACGTGTGCCTCCTCGATTACGCGCTGGGCGAGCGGACCGGGATGGAGCTGCTGGCGCAGAGCGCCACCGCCGGCGTCGAGGTGCCGATCATCTTCCTCACCGCGCAGGACCAGCGCCGGCTCGACGTCGAGGCCACGCGCCTGGGCGCCGCCGACTACCTGGTGAAGTCCCGGATCCGCGCCGACCTGCTCGAGCGGTCGATCCGCTACGCGCTCGAGTGGTCGCGGTCGCTGTCGGCCCTGCGCCTGTTGAACCGCGAGCTCGAGTTGACGCGCGATCAGGCCGTCCGCGCCAACCGGGCCAAGAACGACCTCCTCACCGCGGTGAGCCAGGCCTACCGCGAATCGCTCGGGACCATCGTCACCTGCAACGACGCCATCGAGGCGCGGATCGCCGGGCGCGACGCGATCGCGGAGGGCTACGCCCGCGAGGTCCGCGACGCCTGTCGCACCCTCGAGCGGCTGTTGACGGACGTCCTCGACATGAGCGCGAGCACCAGCGGGAGCGAGGCGCCGGTGATCCAGCCGCGGCGCCTGGCGCTGGCGCCGTTCGTCCAAGAGGTCGTGGCGGCGATCCGTCCGCTGGTCGGGCACAACGACAACACCCTCGAGGTCAGCGTCGCCGACGACGTCGGCGCCATCGAGACCGACCCGGCGCACCTGCGACGGGTCCTGCTCACGCTGCTCGCCAATACCTGCAAGTTCGCGCGTCGCGGCCGCATTCAGCTGACGGTCGCGCGCCGCTCGCAGGACGGGATCGAGGGCGTCGAGCTGGCGATCCGCCCCAGCGGCCTGTGGATGACGCCGGCGCAGCTCGAGCTGCTGTTCGCCAGCATCCCCCAGGCCGACGCTGGGGTGGCGCCGCGGGGCGGCTGGACGGAGTCGGGGATCGCGGCCAGCCGGCGGGTCTGTCGCGGGCTCGGCGGCGAGCTGTTCGTCGAGACGGAGGGCGTGCGCCGGACGGTGCTGCGCGTGTGGGTCCCGGACCTGAGCGCGGCCGAAGGCGAGAGTCGGCCCTCGTGACGGGGCCGCGGAGGTTCATGCGTGGACACATCGGTCTCGGTGCTGCTCGTCGAAGATGATCGGGACGACTACCTGCTGACCTCGGAGCTGCTCGAGGAGCTGGGGGAGGGGACCTACGACCTGCGATGGGTCGATTGTTACGAGGACGGCGTCGAGGCGCTGCTGTCCGGCGGGCCCGACCTGTGCCTGCTCGACTATCGCCTCGGCGAGAAGACCGGCCTCGAGCTGCTGCGCGAGGTGGTCGCGCGCGGCTGCACGATCCCGATCGTCCTGCTGACCGGGCAGTCCGACCGCTCGCTCGACGTCGAGGCGATGAAGGCCGGCGCGGTCGATTACCTGGTCAAGGGCGAGTTCGGCCCGCGCCAGCTCGAGCGATCGATCCGCTACGCGGTCGAGCGCAACCGCTCGGTCAAGGCGCTGCGCGAGCTCAACGCCGAGCTGCAGCACGCGCGCAATCAGGCGACCGCGGCCAGCCACGCCAAGAGCATGTTCCTGGCCAGCGTCAGCCACGAATTCCGCACCCCGCTGAACGCCATCCTCGGCTACAGCGAGATCCTCCACGAGGAGCTGGCCGCGCTCGACGTCCCCGGGCTCGCCGACGACGTGCGGCGGATCCACACCGCCGGCACCCACCTGTTGACGCTCGTCAGCGACATCCTCGACCTCAGCAAGATCGAGGCGGGCAAGCTCGACCTGGCGATGCGGGCCTTCGACCTCGAGGCGCTGGTCGTCGAGATCAACGAGGCGATCCGCCCGCTCGTCGGCCGCAACGACAACACCTACCGCTGCCGCTGCAGCGGCGTGGGCGAGATGGTGTCCGACGCGACGCGCCTGCGCCAGGTGCTGCTCAACCTGCTCGGCAACGCCTGCAAGTTCACCACGCGCGGGAGCATCGAGCTGCTGGTCGAGCGGCGACCCGGGCGCGCCCGCGACTTCGACACCGCCGGCGAGGACGAGCTGCTGCCCGGCGTCGATTGCGTCGAGTTCACGATCCGCGACACCGGGATCGGCATGACCCCGGCGCAGATGCAGCGCCTGTTCGCCGGCTTCTCGCAGGTCGACGCCGACGTCACGCGCCGCTACGGCGGTACCGGATTGGGCCTGTCGATCAGCCGTCGCCTGTGTCGCATGATGGGCGGCGAGATCTTCGTCGACAGCGAGTTCGGGGCCGGTTCGACGGTCCGCGTGCGCCTGCCGGCCCGCATCGGCGCCGCCGGGTCCGCCTGACGGGCGGATCCTCGCCAACACCGTCACCGCGGTCCCGGCGAACTAGCTGGCCGTCAGGACATGTCCTCGCGGCCATCATGACCGAGCGTCGCGGGCGCCCGCGCGATCGCGGGCGCCAGGCGGATCGTTGCGCCGCTCAATAGGACGGGGTCGCCGCCGTGGCCTTGGCGATCGCGGTGTCCCACGCGAGCGGCAGCTCCGCGCGCGTCACCTCCCACGAGGTGACGGTGCCGGTGGTGCTGAACTCCTGGGTCCGCTGCATGCCGGCGACGTGCTCGTCCGAGGCGACGAAGTTCATCATCGCGGTCTGATCGCGCCACACCGCCAGAGTTCGCGCAGTGCCGCACTTCATCGAGGTCCCGGTGGAGAAGCCGACCAGGCCCGGGTTCTGCGTCAGCACCGGGATCATCGCCCCCACGGTCGCGCGGAACTCCTCCGCCGTCTCGGGCCGGAGCACCAGTACCGTGGTGCTGGCGATGTATTTGTCCTGCAGCGGCTCGAGCAGGCCGCCTTTCGCGGCGTCGTAGCCGGGCCCGGCGAAGTCGGTGACCTGGAGGTCGTCGTCGACGCACGCCGCTGCGCCGGTGCCGGTCGAATCGTCGCCGTGGGTGGTGCCGGAGCCGTCGCTGCCGGCTTCGCTGGCGCTCCCGGGCTCGCTGCAGGCCGCGAGCGCGAGGCCGAGGGTGATGAATCGTAGGGGGTTGCGAATAGACATGGTCATGTTCCTGAGATCAGCGGAGGATTGCGAAGTGCAGCTCGGCGAAGTCGCGCCCGAGCCGCGGTGAATGGAAGTCGGTGCGCCGGGACGTGCTGGTGAGCGCGACGTCGGCCCCCACCGGCGGTGCGTCGCCCAGGACCACGGCCCAGCGCAGCGCGTCGTCACTGCCGCGGACGGCCAGGTAGACGTAGGAGCCGGCCACCAGCCGCTCCTCGACGCGCCCCGCGAGCGGGAGCGGCTCGCTCGGGGCGCCGGGGCCGACGAACGGGGCGGGCGCGCTCGCGGGCGGCCGCTGCGGCGGGCCGGCATCGGCGACGCCGCAGCCGGCGAGGGCGAGCGACAGCGCGAGGACGCGCGAGGGACGGCCGGCGGGTGGATCGGTCGTGGGCATGCTGTTACCGTAGTTCGGCGCGGCTTACAGAGCGATGACCGACCGCGTCAAAGACTTGACCGAGTCCGACAAGCCGGCGGTGCTGCCGCGGCCGCCGCCGGCGTTCGACGTGCCGCTCAACACTGCAGTGTGCCCGCCGCTGATCGGCGCGGCCCTGGCCGGGGTCGACGTCGACGCGCTGCTCGCCGAGCTGGGCATCGATCGCCAGACCGCCGACGACGCCGACGCCAGCCTGCCGCCGGCGCTGCGGGTCGCGCTGTGGCGCGAATCGTTGCAGCGCAGCCGCGACCCGGCATTGGCGCTGCACGCCGCCGAGGTCATCCCGTTCGGCCACTTCGACGTCGTCGATTACGTGGCCACCGAGGCGCCCACCCTGGGCGAGGGCATCGCGGCGCTGGCCCGCTACTTCCGCATCGTCCGCCCCGACTTTCGCGTGCGCTTCGAGGAGGACGACGACGAGGGCCGCCTCTACCTCGAGCTGCCGCCGAGCTTCGGGCTCGTCGCGTCGTACACCACCGAGTTCACGCTCGCCTGCATCTTCACGCGCTTCCGCGGGATCGTCGGCGACGGCTTCGCGGCCAGCGAGATGTGCTTCTGCTACCCCGCGCCGGGCCACCTGGACGAGTACCGGCGGGTGTTCGCGTGCCCGCTGCGCTTCGACGCCGACGAGACCCTGATCCGCTTCCCGCGCGCAGTGCTGGCGATGCCGCAGCCGCGCGCCGACGCCCGCCTGCGCCTCGTGCTCGAGCGGGCCGCGGCGGCGGTGCTCGCTCGTCTGCCGCCCGCCAGCGACATGACCCAGCAAGTGCGGCAGGCGCTGAGCGAGGAGCTGCGCGGCGGCACGCCGACCTGCGAGCAGATCGCCCGCCGCCTGGCGATCGGGGTGCGCACCCTGAACCGCCGCCTGCAGAGCGAGGGCACGAGCTTTCAACAGTTACTCGCAGAGCTGCGCTGCGAGCTCGCGCGCGGGTATCTCGGCGACCGCCGGCTGTCGATCTCCGAGGTCGCCTATTTGTTGGGGTTCTCCGAGCCGAGCGCGTTCCACCGCGCATTCAAGCGCTGGACCGGCCATTCGCCGCAGGCCTGGCGCCGGCGCGGGACGCATTGATCCGAGTCGGCGTCGGCGCGATCGACCGGACGCCGTATCACGGTCGAGGAAGACCGCAGAGGCCGAGCTTCTCGAGGCCGGGCGGGGCCGTGCCCAGGTCGAACCAGGGGAGGCACTGCAGGTCCTGGCCGGGGCAGTCGGTCGGTTCCAGAGTGTGGTCGCAGTACGGCAGGCAGCAGCCGAGCGCCGCGGGGTCGCACTCGCCGGCGAACTCGGGGCTCTGGCAGACGAGGCCCGGGTCGCAGGCGTTGGCGTATTCGCAGGGGTCGAAGGCCTGGCCCTCCTCGCCGCTGGCGTCGAGGACGCACAGGAAGCCGGCGATGTCGATCGGGTTGGGGAGGCAGAGGTCGCCGCCCGGGCAGTCCTGCTTCAGCGGGTTGCAGGTCGGGAGGCACAGGGTGAGGACGCCGTCGGAACCGATCGTGCAGGTGGTCTGCGGGACCTCGCAGGCCGGCGAATCGGGCGAGCCCACGCACATGGCGACGCAGGTGCCCACGCCGTCGACGACGTCCCAGCACATCTGGCCGACGTCGCAGGTGTCCTCGCCGCTGGCGGGGGAGCCGAACACCGTGCAGGGCTCGCCGACGTCGTCGGGGTCGGGGACGACGTCGACGCACTTCAAGCTATCCCACCAGTTGTCGCCGTCGCCGGACCACGGCATGCACTTCTGGCCTTCGGGACAGTCCTGCACCCACTGGTCGCACCAATCATCATTCGCGCCGCCGCCGTCCGGGGGGAGGATGAAGCCGTTGGAGGTGTTGCCGGTCGTGCCGGGGTCGGGCGCCGCAGTGGTCGAGGTGACGGGGTCCTGCGCGCCGGTGGTCGGCTCCGCGGAGGTCGAGCCGCTGGCGTCGGGGAGGGGCATCGCGGTGGTCTCGGTGGTCTGGCCGCCGGCGCTGGCCTCGGAGTCGCCGAGCGGACGCTCGGTGCAGGCGGTCACGACGAGGAGGGCGATCGAGAGGTTGCGGATCGACATGTCTTGAAGGACCTGTGCGAAGGGCCAGGAGAGGAGAGGGCAGAGATCGGGCCTCTGGAAACTACCATATCACCCTCTTAAAACTGTCATTGATTTAAAATGATGTAAAACGATGTTATCTATGCCTCGGGCATGGTCGTAATCGCGCATTTACAGCTCCAAACACGCAGGACGAGGCGCCTCGCGGCAGAGCCGGGATGCGGGTCGAGTGCGCGCGCTGTGCGCGATTGGCTCCGTGCGGTCTGTCAGCGCAAAGGGAACACCGCGAACGCGGCCCGCACGGCCGGTTTCGCCGCGGATGACGCCGTTAGCCGGAAGGCCGGCGCACGCAACTGCACAAACAATGGTGCCAGGACAAGCGCCCCGGACGCAGCGCGAGCGAGGTCCGAGGGCAATGGCAGCAGGCTCAAGGGGCAGATTCACGAACACACGATCGATTGCAGGCCCTCCGAGCGCCCGGTCCACCGGGGCTCCCCGTCGTGATCGGGGAGCGCGCTCGTTCGGCGCAGCGCCACCCGGCGCGTCGCGCCGGCCACTGCCGACATTCGGCGTCGCGCGACTCCTCGCCCGATGCCAGTCACGCCACCCGAGCCGTCGCGCTCGACGAGAGGAATCACCATGCAGTTCAAGACACCCGTCCTCATGACCCTGGCTTTCACCTTCGTCTCGGCCGTCGGCTGCGCCCAGACCAAGCTCGACCGCAAGGAGTCGGCCGAAAATGGGATGGAGCGCCAGGAGGAGCGCATCGACCGGCGGCAGGAGAACATCGACGAGAAGCAGGCCGACCCGGACAACAGCGCGAACAAGGAAGAGCGCCTCGAGAACCGCGAGGACCGCCTGGAGGAGCGCGAGGAGCTGCTCAAGGCCAACGACGGCAAGCCGAACAACTAGTGCTGAGCTGCGGCAGCGGCGGAGGTGCGGCGATCGCCGCGCCCCGCCGCTCCGTGCCATTTTTATCAGCCCGGCGCTCGGGCCTCGCGGCCGAGCCCGCGACGAGGACGACCATGTCTGACTTCCACCCGGGCCACGACGCTGCGAATTCGTGCGCGCCCGAACCGACCGGCTCCAGCGCGCCCGACGCGGACGCGCCCGAGAGGCCGGCCCGCTTCTACCGCCCCGACCCGAACCATCCCGAGCGACTGTTGCGGATCGCCGGCGACGACGACGTCGACCAGGCCGATCTCACCGCGACGGCGATGCACGGGGCCTTCCGCGCGTTCGTGCTCGACCCGCATTACCCGTGCGTCGGGGCGCGCAGCGCGGTCCACAACAACAGCTACCGCCTCGGGGTCTACGACGCGCTCGGCAGCCCGGCGGCGACCGCCGCTCTGGCGCGCGACCTGGCGTCGTTCACCCGCGACATCGACCAGATCGACGGCCCCTTCGCCACCTTCGTCGCGCTGTTCACCGGGCCCCAGGACCTCGACGAGCAAGCCTTCGAGCGCGCGCTGTGGTCCCAGCTGCAGGCGCTGCACGAGGCCGACGCGGCGCCGTGGGATTCGTCGGTCAGCAGCGACCCCGACGACCCTCACTTCTCGTTCAGCTACGCCGGCACGGCCCACTTCATCGTCGGCCTGCACCCCGGCAGCGCTCGCCTGAGCCGCCAGTTCCCGTGGCCCGCGCTGGTGTTCAACCCGCACGCGCAGTTCGAGCGCCTGCGCGAGACCGGCAAGTACGAGCGGATGCAGGCGGTGGTGCGCGACAAGGAGCGCGCGCTGCAGGGCGACATCAACCCGGCCCTCGACGACTTCGGCGGCGACAGCGAGGCCCGCCAGTACAGCGGACGCCAGGTCGAGCCGGACTGGCACGCGCCGTTCCACCCGCGCGGCAGCGAGGCGGAGGACGAGCCGCAGGCGCCGACGAGCGGCTGTCCGTATCATGCGCGGGTGACCGCGACCCATGTCGTCGAGCCGCGCCCCGGCGTGCGCTATCGGATCCCCAAACAGTCGGGTGTGGCCTTCCAGATCGCGCGCGGCCAGCTGCTGCGGATCATCGATCCCGAGGGCCGGCAGGTGTGCGACCTCTACAGCCTGACCCGCGGCGAGCTGCGCGAGCACCTCAGCTCCGGCCGCAGCATCGATTACGCCGACAAGCTGTATCTGACGACCGGCGACGTGCTCTACAGCAACCGCGAGCGGCCGATGTGGACGATCGGGCGCGACGACGTCGGCCGGCACGACCTGGTGCTGACGCCCTGCAGCCCCGAGATGTACCGCAGGCTGCGCGGCGACGACGGCACCCACCCGAGCTGCTACGAGAACCTGCGCGGGCCGCTGGCGGCGTTCGGGGTCGAGGCCGACAGCATCGGCTCGACCTTCAACATCTTCATGGACGTCCGCTTCGACCCGACGACCGGCAAGATGACGATAGCGCCGCCGCCCAGCGCGGCCGGCGATTGCATCGAGCTGCGCGCCGAGATGGACATGATCGTCGGCCTGACCGCCTGCTCGAGCGAGGTCACGAACGCGGGCAGCCTGAAGCCGATCGACTTCGAGCTGGTCGCGGAGTGACGTCGCAGGGCACGGGCGCGGGCTGCTCGCCGAACATGGCGATCAGCTCGCGCTCGGCGGCGTCGGCCAGGACGTCGCGGCCCATCCGGCTCTCCTCGCCGAAGAAGGCGTTGGAGGTGCGGGTGTCGAACACGTGGGTGGCGAGCAAGGCGAACGCGCTCTCCTCGTCGGTCACGTCCTCGGAGGTCATGACCCGGCGCCCCGGATCGTCGTGGTCCTCGCGCTCGAAGCGGCCCTCCCACCGATCGCCCAGCGCGCGGCTGAAGTACTGCGAGGCGAGGTTGCCGGTGCGATCCATGTGACCGGCGCCGACGACCACGCGCAGCTGCGTCCACTGCTCGGGGGTCATGTCGGCGACCCACGCGGAGAAGGTGGCGTGGGTGGTGTGCAGCTGGTCGCGCGCGGCGTCGGCGATGTTGGCGCGGATGTCGTCCATCTGCCCCCGCAGGAAGGCGACGAGCGTCGGGCCGGTGACACCGTTGGCCGACAGGACCTCGGCGATGAACCGCCGCGAGGCGTCAAGCAGCCGGCGCTGACGCTCGAGCTGGGTGCGGTCGAGCCCGGCCTCGGCGATCGCCTCGACCACGGGGTCGGTGCGCCGGCTCAGCTCCTGCAACTGACCGCGCGCGTCCTCGTCGAGGCTGCCGCCCTCGTCGCCGAGGATGGTCTGGAGCGCCAGCGGCACGTGGCAGATCGCCTTGAGCTGGTGGTAGAGCCGCGTCCGCGCCGGGCCGACGCTCCGGCGCCCGTCGATCCGCAAGTACAGGGTGTCGTCGACCTGGGCCACCGAAGGACCCAGCTCGGCGAGCACGGCCCGCTGGCGCGCAGCGTAGGCCTCGAGGAAGGCGTCGTTGAGCTGGGCGATCGGGTCGCTCGGATCGAGCGCGGTCGGATAGGTCAGGCGCGGCGGCTGCGGCATGCGATCGCCTGATTCATGGCACGGTTCGCTGCGCCTGCATCCGGCAGCGAGAGGTGTCGTCGGGGCGCACGCGGGCGGGGACCGGCCTTACGCTCGAGGCCGCCGGGGCGCACAGGCCGCGTCGGCAGCGAGCTCGGCGAATCGGAGGATCCGCTGCGACAGGGCGCAGCGATCTCGGCGCATTCGAGAGCTCGGCGGTCGGAGGTGCTGCCTCACGTATCATGCAGCGAGCTCGGCGATTCGAAGTCCGAGCGTTCGCCGATCATCGCGCGCGGGCAGCGAGCTCGGCGATTCGCAGGTCGATCTCGGGCGCGTCGCCGTCGGCGAGGATCCACGCGGCCGACAGGCCCGACCAGGCGAGCAGCCAGTCGAGCAGGCGCGCGCGCGCGATGCCCGAGCGCTGCGTGACGAGCTCGAGCCGGCGATGAAACACCCGCTCTTGAACGGCCAGCGGCGGGCCGCCGGCCATGTCGGGGTTGGCGAAGACGACGGCGTAGTCGAAGGCCGGCTCGCCGAGGAGGTGCTTGGGGTCGATCGCCAGCCAGCCGCGCGCGCCGAAGTCGAGCACGTTGTCGTGGTGGAGGTCGCCGTGGAGCGGCCGCACGTCGCGGAGGTCGGCCAGCAGCCGCGAGGCCGTGGCGAAGGCCTCGCGCAGCAGACCGCCGTGGCGGCGCGCGCCGGGCCCCAGGGCGGAGAACCACGTGGGGAGATCGACGAGGCCGGCGGGGATGGGGGTCGGGCGCGGCCGGTGAAGCGCGGCGATCGCGTCGCACAGGGCGATCGTGGCCTCGTCGTCACGACCGCTGCGCGCGAGCTCGGTGAGCGAGCGGGTGCCGGTGGCCCGCTCGAGCAGCAGCGCGGTGTCGTCGGCCGCGAGCAGCCGCGCCGCGCCGTCGCCGGCCCACCAGCGCAGCAGGATGTGGCCGTGGCGCTCGTCGGGGTCGGTCGCGACCTTGAGCATCGCCAGCTCGTCGCCGCGCCGCACGGGGAGCAGGCGGGCCGCGCGAGTGACGATCGGCGCGCCGTCGGGGACGAGGCCCCAGCGCGCCAGATACGCCGCGAACAGGTCGGGTTCGGTCGGGTCGCTCGCAGGCACGGGCGGATGATAGCCGGCGCGGCCTCCAATGCGGCGAGCGTGCCGCCGGCGGCGACGGCGAGCGAGGCATGCGTATCCCCTCGGAGGCGACGTCGACGGCGCCACCGATTGCGGGCACGCCGAGCGCCGGCATGGCCGCGCCAGGCGCGGCCATGCCGGTCGCAGTTGGGCACGTAGCGCCCCCGATTGCGGGCACGCCGAGCGCCGGCGTTGCCGCGCCAGGCGCGGCCATGCCGGTCGCAGAGGGTATCGTGGCGCCGTCGATTGTGGGCACGCCGAGCGCCGGCATTGCCGCCTCGAGCGCGGCGATGCCGGTAGCGAATGAACCCGTGGCGCCGCCGATTGCGGGCACGCCGAGCGCCGGCATCGCAGCGCCAGACGCGGCGATGCCGGTAGCGAAGGGACCCGTGGCGTCCCCCGATCGTGGGCAACGCCGAGCGCCGGCATTGCCGCGCTTGGGCGCGGCAATGCCGGTCGCAGGTGGACTTGTCAGCTCAGTGCGCTCAGGCCTCGTTCAGGTCGAGCTGGAGGCAGGTCTGCGTGTCGATGAAGATCGCCTCGTCCTCGTCGAACCCCTGGTCGTCGTTGTCCCAGCCCCCCTGGCCCCAGCCCGGGCCCCAGGGGCCGATGCCCTGGCCCCAGCCCGGGCCCCAGTCGCCGCCCCAGCGGCTCTTGAGCGCGGGCGCGCAGAACATCGCGCCGTCGCCGTCGCACTGGCTGCGGCAGGTGCCGGAGTCGTCGCCGGCGAGGCTGTCGCAGCTCGCCAGGCAGCTCGGGCCGCTCAGGGTGTCACAATCGTAGGCGCGATTGTCCTGGCCGGTCTGGACGAAGATCTGGGTCTGGACGCAGACCGCGAGCAGGAGGTCCTGGCCGAAGCCACAGTTGTCCTGGTCGCCCCAGCACCACTCGGCCGGCTCGGCCGGGATTGCGAGGGGACGAGCCTCCGACGGGGAGGCCGCGATGAGCGGCAGGGCGAACGCCAGGGCGGGGCACAGCAGCAGAATCTTGCGCAACATGGGGAGTTCCTTTCTTGTCTTCTCTCGGAGCGACGCCGGCTCTCTCCGGCGTCGACTGCCGGAATATTCGCTGGACCCCGAAGCCTCGCAATGAAGAACTGTGGTGAATCGCATCGTCCGGGGCGCGCCCGATCGGGCAAAGCTGCGACAGGATGCCTCGTTCGCCGCGAATTCGCGGTTCTGCCAGCGACGCGACGGGCCCGGCGTCGGCGGCGTCGGCGGCCGATCTGGCCCTGATTTCACCGCTTCGTCGACGCCGCCCGCCGCGCTGTGGATTGCTCATAGCCGGCGCCCGGCGACGGCGACGGCGACGCCCGTCCGGCGACTCTCATAATTGCCTATGATCATTCATATTGCGGCGCGACCGCGGCGGTCTCGCGGAGGGGGCCGCGCATTCACCCGCCCGAACCCCGCCAGGGCCGCCATTTTGCGGTATGCACATATCTTCGCATCCCACACGTCGGCCGAACTGCCACATCGTTCGCGCGGGCTCCAGACGGCGCCCGCATCGGCTCCCCGCGGCGCGAGGCCGGGCCGACGACGCGAATGGCAAAACGCTCGCGGCGAGCGACGCGGCGGCGAATCGGACGACGTCGGCGCTCCCTGAGGGAGATCCGCCCGGCGCCGAGAATGGCGTCGCCAGGAGCCGCCGCGGCGCGGCCGGGCCGCGATCGTCACTGGCAATTCGCGGTCACGGTCGCGTCGCTCTCGCACCGCGAGCCACGGCGCCCGCACGACGACGGGCGGGCGAACCTCCCGCCGCGATCCGGCTCGTGCTCAGGAGGGCGTCGCGGCCGCGGTGGAAGCCCGGGCGCTGCGTCTGCCGACCCGCGAGCACGCGGCCGGTCGCCGTCGGCCGAGCACGGGGGGCCCGAGCGGGGCTCGCCTTCGCCAGTCACCGGGCCTCGCCGAGCCTCATGCCATTCGAATGGGTCGCACGATATCGGGCGCTGCGATGAATCGCCCCTCGCGGACAATGACCCTATCCCTTGCGGCTCGCCCACAGTCCGATCGCCAGCGGCAGGAGCCCGTTGAGCACGTTTATCGCCAGCATCGCCTCGCGCGACAAGAGGCCGCGGGCGACCAGCAGCAGCGAGGCCATCAGCGTCGCGTGGGCGAGCAAGCCGGTGACGACGACCCACACGCACTGGGCAGGCCGGACCACGCCCGCGCGGACGACGGTCCGCAGCATCCACAGGGTGAGCGGCAGGAACAGCACCACGCTGGTGAGCAGGCCGGGGCGGTAGGCCGGCGGGGACAGCGAGCCGGCGATGTGGAGCAGGCCGTTGACGAGCGGGATGCCCCACGCGCACGCGGCCACCAGCGGGTTGCGGCGGCGAAACACCACCGCGGTGACGAACGCGATCTGGCAGCCGCCGACGTTGACCGCGCACATGGTCGCCTCGTCGGCCGGGCAGTGAGCGAGGTCGCCGGCGTAGCCGAGCGTGGCGCACAGGTCGGCGAGGAACGCGTAGCGCCGGCCGAGCAGGTCGATCCCGTGCTCCTCGAATTGATGCAGGAGGTACATCGGCCACAACAGCGGCAGCACCCACGCCGGATCGCGCCAGCGCGGCGGGGCCGCGGCGGGGCGCGGGAGCGCCAGCCAGACGATCAGCGCGAGGGCGAGCGCGAGCCCGAGGAAGGGCCAGTCGCGGAGGAGGTCGTCCATGCGTCGAGCTTCCCACACTCTGCGGGCGCATGGCCGCGCGGCTCCGTCGCTGCGAGTCTGCGAGCAGCCCCTCGACGGGCTTGACGGCTTCGCGTAGCGACGCGATCGCCGCGACCGCGACGTGCGTCGGAGCGAGTCGTGCGCGACGTGCACGGCGCGCGGTTCATGCGTCCTCCCCGCAGCGTTGACTCGCGCGACCTGACGTACTGCGAATGCGACAGGCGGCCCGTCGTCGCCGCGACGGGCCGCCTGTCGCTACCTGCGCTGTGGTTCAGCCGACTTGCTGCTGGACGTCGTCGACGTTGCCGTAGACCGCCTCGGCGACGTCGATGACGCCAGAGACCACCGCGAGGCCGACGGTGACGGCCTTCAGGCGACCGGACTTGTCGCTGTCGTCGTACTTCTCGGACAGGCGCATCAGCGAGCTGCTCACCCACGAGCCGCAGCGCAGCGAGAAGGTGACGATCTGGCTGTCGCCCTGCAGGTTGCCGGTGCCGAGCGCGACCGCGGAGAGCGTGGTGGTCGCCAGGCCGAGCAGGCCGAAGGCCACGAGGTCGAAGGGGCGCCACAGGTCGTCGACCTTGTAGGTGACGTACGCGGACAACACCGTCCACGCGCCGGTGACGATCTCGAGGCCCGCGTTGGCCCCGGAGTAGGGCCGGACCTTCTGCGGCAGGCTGGGCAGCCGCGCGAGGGTGAGGACGCCGCGCAGCGAGGTGCAGATCCCGCCGGTGGCGGCCAGGATCGCCGAGAACTGTTTGGCGGCCTTGCCGGCCAGCTCGAGCGCGGTCTTGGTCGTGAGGACGATCGAGTTGACGAGCCCGAGCGCCATCGAGGCCCACAAGATCCGCCGCGCGTCGCGGTTCGACTGCGGCTGCCCGCTCTTCGGCTGCACCCCCGACTTGGGCGTGATCGTCGGCGACACGTTGCTCTTGCCCTGGGCCTTGTTCGTCGACTTCTCGGTCAGCACGCCGACGATCGCGCCGACCAGCGCGACGACCCGCATGACCGTGAAGGAGCGGCCGCCGAGGATGGTCGCCTCGATCGCGTCGGTCAGCACCGGCACCTTGATGCGGGCGCGGAACTGCTTGCCCGCGAGGTCGAAGGCGTCCACGCCGCGGGTGACCACGCCGTCGAACAGGACGTCGAGCAGCGAGGACGAGCCGTCGGCGAGCGCGCCGTTTTGGGCGAGGAGCTGCGAGAGCGGCGTGCCGAGCACGGTGCTCACCTGGGTGAGGTCGGGCAGCTTGCCGGTGAGGCCGCTCGCGGTGTTCAGCACGGCCGCATCGGGCGCGCCGAGGCCGGAGGTCACGTCGTCGGCGAGGTCGAACACCGCGTCGACCGACTCGAGCGCGTCCGAGAATTTTTCCAGCAGGTACTCGAGCGGCTCGAGCACGGGGCGCGCGGCGTCGATGTCGAGGCCGAACAGGTCGCCGACCGAGCGCTGGCCGACGGCCTGCTCGACGCCCTTGCGCAGCGCGTCGGCCAGCTGGGCCTTGTACTCGCCGAGCTGCGGGGTCTTGGCGCGCAGCTGCTGGAACGAGTCGTCGAGCAGGGCGTGGACCTCGTCGGAGGCGGCGAGGAAGTCGTCCCACATGAACAGGTAGGCCAAAAACTCGAGGATCTCGCGGATCTCGGCGGCGATCCGCTTGACCAGCGCCTCCATGGCGGCGAACGCCTCCTCGACCCCGTTGACGACCACGCGCCAGGCCGCCTCGGCGCCGTCGACGATGGTGGTGCCGATGATCTCGATCCACTGCATGCCGGTGTCGGTGAGCTGGGAGACTTCGACGGCCAGAGTCTCGGCGCTGTCGACCAGCGCGGTGATCGCCTGCGTGCCGGCGCGGCGGGACGCGCCCTCGACCTTCTTGCGCAAGGCGTCGAGCTCGTTCACGCCGCGCACGATCAGCCCGGCGGCCGACTTCGCGGCCCGCTCGGCGCCCGCGATCACGCCGCTGCCGGTGGCGAGGATCTTGTTGCCGAGCGCCGCGGGATCGAGGGCGCCGAGGGTGGCGTTCCAGCCGCCCTCGATGGCGTCGGTGGTGTCGTACCAGGCGTCTTCGAGGCCGCCGGTGGTGCCTTCCCAGAGGTCCTGGGCGGCGCCGGCGCCCGCGTTCACGCCGTCCTGGACGGCGTCGGCGCCCGCGTTCAAGCCGTCCTGGACGGCGTCGGCGCCCGCGTTCACGCCATCCTCGATGGCACCGGCGCCCGCATTGACGCCGTCCTCGATCGCGTCGCCGAGGTCACCGAAGAAGCCGCGGGGCGTGGGCTTGAGGTTCGGCTTGGTCTGCGGGGTGATCTGGGCCGGGGCCGGGGCCTGTGCGGCCGCGGGGAACTGGGTCGCGAGCCGGCGGAAGGCGTCGGTCAGGGCGTTGGCATCTTCGCTGCTGGTGCCCGCGGGCAGCGGGTTGCGGCGGCCGGGGCCGGGGTTCGTCAGATCGCCGCTGGAGATCGTGCGCAGGCGCTGCTGCACCGGGGCGTCGGGGCGAATGGCGGTCCACACGCCGCCGGCGGCCCCGGCGACGCGGACGCGGATCGTCGGGCAGCCGAGGTCGTCGGCGAGGAAGCGCAGGCGCACCTTGCCGGCGCCGTTCAGCGGCACCACCTGGGTCTCGTCGGCCTTCCACGGCTTCAGCTCGCCCTTCTCGGTCGGGCCGACGAAGGCGGACAGCGGGCGGTCGATGCGGACCTCGAGCGACCGGTCGCTCGCGCCGTCGCCGGCGGGCGTGGTGACCTCGACCGTGGCGTCGTACACGAGGGTGGTGCCGTAGAGCTGCTTGGTCTGGCTGCCGCCGAGGCCGAGCATCTTGTTCGACATCTTCGGGCCCGCCACCGTCTCGCGCACGAGCTTGCCGCGCGTCCGCAGGCGGTACGGGGCCCCGGTGGTGGCCGGCAGCGGCGGGCCGTTCGTGTCCGCGAGCGTCACGCCGCTGGGGGCGTGACCCCACCCGCTGCGCGGGCCGTAGTCGTGGAACAGGCCCTCGGTCACGGAGTCGAGGCGGTAACAGGCGAGCAGCCCGTCCTCGTCGCCGCACACGCGGGTCAGCCAGTGCTGCGCCAGGCGCTCGGGCCGGACGCCACGCCAGATCCGGACCTCCGCCAGGCCGCCGCGCAGGCGCGCCAAACCGGGCGCAGCCCCGCCGAGGCTGCACTGCGACGTGACCGGGCTGCTCAGCAGGGTTCGCAGCGCGGTGAACTGCGCCGGCTTCGTCGGGTCGAGGGTCGTCTTCCCCTTCGCGCGCGGCGTGCCCTGGAAGTACACCTGGCTGTCGATCCCAAGGCCCGTGTCGTCGACCCGCGTGGTCGCGGCGATGTGCGTCCACTGGCCCTTCTTGACCAGGCCCTTGGCGCTGCACAGACGGGTCGCCGTGTCGCCCACGACCAGCATCAGCGCGATCTCGCCGTCCTTGCCGCCGGCGGCCAGCACCAGCCGCCGCGAGCCGGCGCCGAGCTGGACGAGCGCGCCGGGCTGCGCCTCGTCGGTGTCGAGGCGGACCCACGCCTCGAGCGTCAGCTTGCCGTTCATACCGGTCACGGGGGACAGGTTGGTGACCGCGGTGTCCTTGGCGAAGTTGAAGTAGGCGGCCGGGCCGTCGGCGAGCGGGGCGGGGTGCCGAACGGTCGCCAGGGCGCTGGCGCCGGAGAGGTGGCGCTTGTTGACGCCGAGGTCCTCGCTCGTGTGGCGCTTGCCGCCGGCGTCGGCGACGGTCTGCTCGAGCGGGTAATAGGCCCACAGTTGCGGGGAGCCGAGCGGCGGCGGGTCCCACGAGAGGTTGGTCGGCTTCGGGTGCTTCCACACCACGAGCTGGGCCAGCTCGCCTGCGAAGCCGCCGAGCGCGAGGGTGCGCGGCTCCTTGCCGGGCGCGGGCAAGGGGCCCTCGGCGTAGGCCATGCCGTTGACGCGGATCCAGCCCTTGCCCTCGGGGCCGATGCCGGCGCGCACCTGCACCCAGCGATCGCGCGGCAGGCCGCCCGGGATGGTCAGCTCGGGGCCCGACTTGCCCGTGATGACGGAGAAGCGCAGGACGTCGGCGCGGTCGCCGGTGCCGAGCACGATCCGCGTCTTGGCCCCGGCGAGCTCGACGATCGTCTGCGAGGCGGCGTCGCCGGTGCGGCGGATCCATAGCTGCAGCAGCAGGCCCTCCGGGAGGCCGCCGTCGATCGACGGGGACACGAGCTTGGCCGCTTGAGTGAATGCGAGGACCTTGGACATGACAAACTCCGTCCGGGCAGGAAATGCATCGAGGCGCCAAAAGGGGCATCAGCGCCCCCGGTCGCCGCAGCCCGGTCGATGAGATGAGCGTAGGGAACCCGGTCGACAGGTGCTGGCCGCAGATGGCCATCGCCTGCCCAGGTCGCGGGCAGGGGGCGTGCGGGGCCGCGCAGGTCGGCGGCTCGGGCGCGCGAGCGCGCGAGTTGTCGCCGACGCTCGCATGCCGGGCCGCAACGAGGCCGGTCTGCCCGAGTCACATGTCCTTCAGGGCAGGTCGGACTTGTCGACGAGAACCGTGGACAGCACGGGGAGCAGCTCGAGCCGGTGCGCATCGAGGACGGATCGCCGCGGGACCTCCGAGAATGTGACAGCTCGCGGGTAACTGATGCTCCGCGTGGCCACGTGAATCTGGCGGCGCCGTGGCGAGCGCTGCACGACCTGCTTTCGACCAGCTTCCCGCCGGCGCTCGCTGCGGGGATGCCCGTGTAGGCCGCGGGCCGACCCGGTTCACTGCGGGTGGTGTGCGTTCACGCGGCGTCGCCGTCGTTGATCCTCCGAGCGGCTCCGCGGCGCTAACCGGGCATGCATATCTTGACGATCTTCGCGGCTGTCTGTCTGTCGCTGCTCGCCGTGGCTGCTCCGGCGCACGCGCAGGGCCCGAATTATTCGGTCACTGCGCACGCGGTCACCGGCGGGACGCCGGGCGCCGGCGCCTCGTATCTCGGGCCGCTGATGGGTCAGACCTCCGTCGACGCGCAGCACGATCCGGCCGGCGTCACCTGGGCTCACTATTACACGCAGATCCTCTACTCCGACGCCGGCGCGTTCGCGTGGACCGACCTCGGCTCGCTGTCCAGCCACGTCTCCGCCGAGGCCCAGCGGGTCGACGCGACCAACTTCCCCGGCGCGGTCTCGGCCAACACCACCAATCGCTTCCAGGACCGCTTCGTCGTCGCCTCGGACACCTTGCCGAAGAACACGCCGGTGACGCTGACCTTCCGCGCGGCGCTGTCGGTCGAGTGGGACGGCTCGGGGCTTTACGACGGCCGCGCCGCCTGTAACGTGCAGGTCGGCGCGAGCTCGGCGACGCCGAAGTGGAGCGCCGCCTGGAACAAGGCGGAGGTGGAGGCCGAGAGCCTGCTGGTGGTCGTCAAGACCACGGTCGGCGCGACCCTGTGGATCTCCGGCCGCCTCGACACGAGCGCGTACGCCTCTTTCATGGCGCCGGGGCCGCTGTACGGCGGCGAGATGGCGATCGACGCCAGCTGTCAGACGCCGCTCGTCGATGCCACGCCCGGGGTGCATCTCGTCACCGAGTCGGGCTTCGACTACGCGACGCTGCAGTGAGTGGTGTCGGAAAGAGGTCTAGTATTCGTGAATCTCGGGTATCGTCGAGGGATGCAACAGACCACGCGTGAGCCGGCAGCACCGAGCATCGACGAGACCCGCACCGAGGAGCAGCGCGCAGCGGAGGACGCCACGCCCGCCACGCGCCGCCTTCGCCTGAAGACCGGCATCAAGGCCGGGGACGGCGAACAGGCCGGCAACGAGCACTCCTCGTGAGGCGTGCCGCGGCGCGGGGAGCTGGAGCGCCCCCGCGCCGGATTTGCGCGAGATCGGCGGCATTGTCGGTGCGGGAATGACGGCGGCTCGTGGCGCGGGCTCAGCGGCGAGGGCGGCGGAGCAGCAGCACCGCGGTGAGCACCGCGAGCCAGCCGGAGCCGCGGTCGCCGTCGCTGGCGCAGCCGCAGCCGCTGCTGTCGGTCATGCCGGAGCCGGTGGCGCCGGCCGATGATTCGTCGCCGCCGCTGCTCGCGTCCGACGTGCCGGCGTCGGAGGTGGCGCCGGTGGTGGGAGCCTCGCCGGTGGTCGGCGTCTCGCCGGTGGTCCCGGGCGTCCCGGTGGTGGTGCCGTCATTGCCGGTCGTCGCCGTGGTGTCGCCGTCGCTGGTATCGCCGTCGGTGGTGTCGCTGTCGGAGGTCGTGCTCGGGCGCTCGCCGGCCTCATACGATTGATCGGCGGCGCAGGCGGTGTTGCCATTGGCGTCCTCTGCACATACGCGGAACACGACGACGCCGCGCGCGGGCGGCAGGACGACGCGGAACAGATCGCCGCCCATGAAGTCGGCGTCGACGGTGGTGGCGGCGCCGTCGGGGTCGATCACTGCGTAGGCGCGGGCGAGCCGCGGGCCCTCGTCGGTGACGGTGCGGTCGCTGACCGCGAAGCGGACCACCGGCGCGTCGTCGAATTCGACCGGGCCGGCGACCTCCTCGACCGCGATCAGCTTCGGCGGCTGGGCGTCGACCGGGTCGTCGTCGCCCGCGAGGTAGACCTCGTCGGAGCTGCTGCACTCGCCCTGACCGGTGACGAGGTCGAGGCGGCCGTCGTCGTCGAGGTCGCCGAATTCCGCCCACAGGCTGCAATCGGTCGGTCCCGGGAACACCCCGGCCATGGCCGAGAAGTGGCCGGCGCCGTCGTTGACCAGGTAGCGCTCGGGGCTGCTCAGCGAGACGACGACCGCGTCGAAGTCGCCGTCATCGTCGATGTCGGCGCAGACCACCCCGTTGTCGTCGTCGCCGGCGCCGTTGCCGGTCACGCGCGCCATGGTCTCGTCGGTGAAGCCGCCGGCGCCGTCGTTGATCAGCAATTGTTCGTTGTAGCCGCCGCCGATGTTGTCGATCCAGACGTCGAGGTCACCGTCGCCGTCGACGTCGCAGACGGCCGGGTTGTAGTGAAAGCCGGAGTTGCCGGGCGGGGGGAATTCGGCCGCGGTGAACTGACCGGTGCCGTCGTTGATCCACAGGTTGCCGCCGCCGGCCGCGTGGGGATTGACGAGCAGGTCGAGGTCGAAGTCGCGGTCGACGTCGAGGAGGTCGAAGTCGTCGACGTCCTCGCCCGCGAGCTGGTCCGGGAATGCGCCCGGGACCTCCTCGAAGGCGCCGGTGCCGTCGTTGCGGTACAGCCGGACGAACTGGGTCGCGCCGGCCTGCGAGTAGCCGTCGCCGGCGAGGATGTCGAGGTCGCCGTCGCCGTCGACGTCGCCCATGCGCGCCGCTGCGCCCTGCGGGAACGAGTCGCCGGGCAGGCGCATCGCGGCCTCGTCGGTGAACACGCCCATACCGTCGTTGATGAAGAGGACGTGCGGCCCGCCGGCGCCGTCGGGGGCGTAGAGATCGGGGTCGCCGTCGCCGTCGACGTCGCCGACGGCGACCTGGCGGACGTTGCCGACGTAGTCGCCGACAGCCGCGGCCGACTCGTTGCTGAACTCGGCCATGCCGTTGTTGAGGTAGACGACCAGCGGCTGCGGCTTGTCGGCGCCGGCGAAGAAGTCGGCGTAATTGGCGAGCAGGATGTCGAGGTCGCCGTCGCCGTCGAGGTCGGTGACGCGGAGGTGATTGGTCCAGCAGCCCTGACCCTGGCAGGCCTGCGGATCGAGGGCGTCGGGGACGAGGTCGTAGGCCGACGCCGGGGAGGTCGAGAGGAGGATGGCGAGGGTCGCGGCGAACGGGATGGTATGGCGATTCAAGGTAATGCCTCCGGTGTTTCGCAGGTGCGGCCGCAGTGGAACACGAATCATCGGCCGACCGGCGCAGCACAGGGGACGTCGCCGCGCGGCACGGATAATAAAGCTCACGGCGCGCTCGCTGTCAGCGCAGCGCTGTCGGCCGTCGACATCGCCCCTGAGGTCGACGAGGCCCACCTGCGCAACCCGAGCCAATGAGCGCGGCGGCGTCGCTTGCGGCGGAATGTCGCCGGACTCGTAGCAAAGGGCGCTGGTGGTATTCGGCGCGGGAGGCACCGATTCAGGCGTCACCGGAGGCGTAAGCGCGGTGTCATGGAAGGCGCGGAAGCAGGCGGGTACTCTCGCGCCCGCCCGTCAGAGCTCGAACGCTCCGCGATCCCACGTCCCCTGCGGCGGCCGCAGCTGCTGGGCCACGTCGGTGGTGACGACGCCGTAGGCGGGCAGGCCGAACACGTTGAGGCCGGTGTCGACGCCCTGGCCGTCCGCCTTGAGGTGGAGGTCGCCGTTCATCGCGTCGACGAACACCGAGGCCGGCGTGGCCGCGCCACTGACGTCGTCGCCGGCGCTCAGCAGCGGGGCAGGGTGGATCGTGTTGTCGGCGAAGCCGAAGGCCAGGTTGCCCTCGCTGCTGGTGATCTCGACGCCGACGTCGCCCGCATGGACCGCAGTCTGCCCGCCGCCCGCGCTGAAGAAGATGTTGTTGGTCAGCTTCCAGCGCATCATCACCGCGGGGTCGCCGGAGCCGCGGATCGCCTCGCTGGCGCCGATCACGGTGTTGTTGGTGAGGGTGAACGACATGTCGTCGCTGCCGCAGCTGTAGAAGTCGATCGCGCTGCCGCCGGAGCCGGCCGTCTCGATCACGTTGTTGCGCATCAGCAGCGACACCGGGGCCGGGAAGCACGAGCCGTAGCCGCCGACGGCGTCGGTGGCGAAGCCGCCGCCGTCCTGGCAGATCCGGTTGGCGTCGAGCACCCCCTGGCCGGCGTGCAGCGCGTGGTTGCCGTACTCGACCGCGCTGACGACGAAGGTCTGCGGCGCGTCCGAGCGCACGTAGATGTCGTTGCAGCGCAGCACCGAGACGCCGCCGGAGCAGGCGCTGGCGACGATGCCGTAGAGGTTCAATGTGTTGATGTCGCCGCCGGAGGTGGCGACGATCTCGACGTAGTTGCGCACCAGAGTGCCGGCGCCGACGAAGTGGTGCGGGTAGCTCCAGGCGTCGGCGTGCAGCGGGTTGGCGATCATGCGGAAGCCGCCGAACACCGCGCCGTTGTGATCGAGGTTGAGCCGGCCGTAGAAGGTCGCGGGGTGGAGGTCCGGGTCCCAGGTGGTGAAGGTGCCGTCGAAGCCGCCCTTGATCGTCAGCTCCTTGCCGACGTAGACCTCGGCCGAGGCGTACTGGCCCTCGGCGACGCGCAGGGTGCTGCCGGCCGGGGCGGCGCCGACGGCGTGACACAGGGTCCGCCAGGCGGTCTCGGGGGTGGTGCCGTCGTTGGCGTCGTCGCCGGTCTGGGCGCTGACGTGAAACACCGGGCCGGGCTCGGCGATCGGGCACGGCAGGCTCTGGGCCGGCGGGAATTGCTGGCGGCAGCCGGACACGAGCGGCTGCTCGTCCGGGATGGTCAGCTCGATGCACACGCCCGCGCCCGCGCTGCAGCTGCCCGGGCCGCACACGCCCGGGCCGTCGGCGACGCCGTCGCAGTCGTTGTCGAGGCCGTCGCACACCTCGGGCCCCGGCGCGACGCAATCGACGCAGCCGACGCCGTCGACGCACAGGTGCCCGCATTCCTCCATCGACGGGACCTCGCCCTCGCAGCTGATGGCGATGTTGCCCTCGCAGACGACGCCGTCGACGCACGCCTCGCCGGTGGTCGTGCTCTCGCCCGTGGTCGTGCTCTCGCCGGTCGTCGAGGTCGAGGTCGCGTCGCTCGAGCTGCTCGAGCCGTCGCCGGTGGTCGTCGAGGTCGAGGTCGGCTCGACGGTCCCGGTGGTGCCAGTGGTGCCGGTGATCGAGTCGGTCCCGCCAGTGTCGGTGGTCGTCGGGATCGAGGCCGTCGTGCCGGTGCTGCTGCTCGTCTCGCCGGTGCTCGTCGAGGAGGTCTCCGACGCCGTGCCGACGGTGCTGGTCAGGTCGTCGCCGCAAGCGGCGAGGAGAGTGACGAAGAACGATCCGAGGGAGGCGACGAAAGTGCGCATGCGATCGCAGATCTTACCGCGCCAGGCCGCCGCCGGCGCGTGGGGTGGCAGAGCGACACCGCTCGCAGCGAACACGACGGCCGGAAGAGCCGACCCGGACCGCGAACCGGCGAGGGTGCGTGCGCGAGCCCTCAGCATCACGCCGGCGGGCTTTCCGGCGCGCGCCGCCCCAGAGAAAATAGTTCGGACTTTTTTGGATCGGAACAGGACGGTCGGCGCTCTTCACCCGCGAGCCCGGCTGGCCGGTCGTCCCGGACGAAGCCGGACCGGGGCGCTACCCACCGGACGACACGACATGAAGAAGTTTGCATTTCTCGCCCTCGCTGCTGCCACCGCCTGCCTCCTGTCCCTGACCTCGATGTCGCAGGACGCTCAGGCCGGTGACGCCTGCGTCCGCAAGGAGTTCAAGACCCAGCTGATCAAGGACGCCTGCACCAAGGGCGGCCAGGACGAGGCCAAGAAGGTCATGAAGAAATTCCTGGCCACGGCCAAGGCCAAGAACCCTGCGATCAAGGATTGCAAGTCCTGCCACACCACGCTGAGCCCCGACTTCAAGCTCACGAACGACGCCCTGATGCAGTTTCAGATGGCCGGCGGGAAGTGAGCGCCGCGCTCGGCCGATAGCCGAGGTCCGCGGATACCGTGTTCCAGATTCACGTGAACGGCTTTCATGCAGAATGTCGTGTGAATGCGCTTCGATGACTGGGCGGGCGAGGCTGTCTGACCATTGCCACCTCCCGCCCCACGAAGACACCGGCATGATGGCCAACCTCTCGATCGTGGACGAGGCGTGACAGCGGGGCGCGCGAATTTCGCTCGGTCCGGATGCCGATCGACAGGAGGTCATGGGCTCGAAGACGTGGATCGGTCGGGGCGCGTGGATTATTTTAAAAAGAGAAGAACCTCGCATGTCGGCCTCGCTTCGCTCGCTCGTCGCGCTGTGTCTGCTGGTGTCGTGCGGCGAGCCGGGGGAGCCGTCCGCCGAGCCGGGGGGTCTGTGCGCCGACGACGACGAGTGCGCGGACGGCAGCGCCTGCGTGTCGTCGAGCTGCGTCGACGCGAGGCCGGTGCAGGTGCCCGACGATCTGCCGTGGATCACGCTGCCCCTGCACGCGGTGCGCGTCAGCGACGACGATGGCATGTGGCAGTGCCCGATCTCCCCGGACGAGGTGGCGCGGTGGGTCGACGAGGCGAACCGCATTTATGAGGTCGCGCGGATCCGGTTCGACTTCACTGCCGACGCCGACGGGCCCGACTGGACCGACGTGCGGAGCACGCTGCTCAACCGCATGGTGGGCAACGCGGATCTCGCGTGGCTGGAGGAGATCGCCGCCGGCGACGCGATCGCGCGCGAGCGTCCGGACAAGGTCACTGTGATCTTCCGTCACGGTCCCGGTCCGCTGCCGACCGGTGGCGGCTTCTCGTGGACCGACTACTGGTTCGCGGCCCTGCCGGGGTTCGAGGCCACCTGGCTGTGCGGCCATCAGAACATCCTCCTGTTCGCCCACGAGCTCGGGCATTACCTCGGCCTCGCGCACACCCACGCGCGAGAGTACGCCGACCTCGCGGCTGCGGAGGCGGACTACGCCGGCGACCCGACGATCTTCGACGGCGACGGCATCCGCGACACGCCGCCCGATCCGTTCGTCCGCGACCTGACTCAGTGCGATCCCGCGGCCATCCATCGCCGCCTGGCAGGCGACGAACTGCCGCTGCCGCGCGACGACGTCATGTCGTATTACGACAGCCCGGCGATGACCCTGTCACCGACGCAGGCGATGCGCGTGCGGCAGGGGGCGCTCGTGCGTACGGGGCAGGACCTGCGGCTGCTGCTGCCGGGCGAGCTGCTCCCGCCGATCGAGGGGGAGGTGCTCGTCGAGGCGGCGCGGGCTCACTTCGGCGCCGTGGAGGCGCAGACCGACATGCGCCGCGAGCTCGGCAACTGGAGCGGCGATGCCCAGCTGTTCTGGCGCGGCGTGCTGGCGGCGCGTCTGACGCTGACGTTGCCGGTGGCGGAGGCGGGGAGGTATCGCGTGTTCGCTACCCTGACCGTCGGGCCGACGCACGGCATTCACCGGCTCGCCATCAACGACGAATCGATCGGCGGGGCGATCGATCTGTATGCATCGAGGGTCGGCCACGACCCGCCGCGCGATCTCGGCGTGCATGCGCTGCATGCGGGCGACAATCACATCACCGTCGACGCGGTCGGGCTCGGGCCGCGAGCGCCCTTCGCCGGCTTTGGGCTCGACTATTTGTTGCTCGAGCGGGTGCCGTGAAAAACGCCTGGGTCGCTGCGGTGATTCGTCGGTGAATCTCGGGGGCGGAGGGACACACCTGTCGTCTGGCGGGGACTCGCCGGCGTGGCGGCGCGAGAATCCGAGGTCGGGTCGCCCGCGACGTCGATTCTGGCGGCGCGGCCGCCGGGTGTGCGGGTCTCGGTCCAGCTCGCTCCTGCCGCCATTTGCCGGGAGACGTCGAGTTCGAGGCGTTGCGGGACCGTTGCGACGAGGGTGATTCCCAGCGGCGGTTGCTGCGCACAATCGATGAGCAGGCGCCGCGAATACGCGTGGGGCTGCTTATATGCGGTTCGGGTAGCTCGGAGCCGCGCTCCCCCCATGCTCTGCGCGCCGAGGCGACCCGCGTGGTCGCCCATTCACGTCCAACCGAATCGAGAAGGAGAGGTTTTCATGCGACAGGATGATCGTCGTCACATGCAAGAGGAGCAGAACTACGGCCGCCGGACCCGGCAGTCGCACGAGCACGAGGGCCGCGAGCGCGGCGAAGAGATGCGCGGGATGTCGGGCCGCGACGAGCGCCTCACCCGCCGTCGCTACGATGACGAGGGCGCGGAGTTCGAGGAGCAGCGCGGCGGAGAATTCATGCATCAGGGCGGCTACGGCCGCTATGAAGGCCAGGGGTCACAGTTCGGCGGTCAGGGCCAGTACCGCGAGCATGGGCAGTACGGCGGTCAGTACGGGCAGCAGTACGGTCAAGGCCAGTACGGCCAGCAGGGCTACGGCGGGCAGTACGGGATGGGACAGCACGGCGGGCACGGCCAGGGCCAGATGGGGATGGGCCAGTACGGCGGCCAGGGCCAGTACGGCGGCCAGTTCGGCGGGCAGGGCGGCTACGCCGGGCAGGGCGGCTACGGCGGCCAGTACGGCCATCAGGGCATGGGCGGCCAGTACGGCCATCAGGGCATGGGCGGCCAGTACGGCGGGCAGGGCGGCTACGGCGGCCAATACGGCCAGCAGGGCATGGGCGGCCAGCAATACGGCCAGCAGGGCCAATACGGGCAGGGCCAGTACGGGCAGGGCCAGTACGGGCAGGGCCAGTACGGGCAGGGCCAGTACGGGCAGGGCCAGTACGGGCAGGGCCAGTACGGGCAGGGCTCGCGCATGGGCCAGCGCTACGAGGGCGGGTTCGGCGGCGAGGGCTACCGCGAGGGCGGCTTCCAGGAGGACATGCCGCGCCGGCGGAGCTTCGGCGAGGAGGGCCGCGGCATGAGCGGCATGGGCGGCAGGATGTCACAGGAGCGCGGGCGCTTCGCCGGCCGCGGGCCGAAGGGCTACCGCCGGTCCGACGATCGCATCACCGAGGAGATCTGCGAGGCCCTGACGCGCAACCCGTCGGTCGACGCCAGCGAGATCGAGGTGAAGGTGCAACAGGGCATCGTGACCCTGAGCGGCACCGTCGACGACCGCGAGGTCAAGCGCCTGATCGAGGATCTCAGCGAGGACATCTCGGGCGTCCGCGAGGTCCAGAACCAGATCCGCGTCAGCCATGGCCAGCAGACGACGGGCCAGACGCAGGGCGAGCAGGGCCAGACCGGCCGCACGCAGGGCGAGCAGGGCCAGACCGGCCGCAGCCAGAGCACGACCACGACCGGCTCGCGCACGCGCGAGGCGTGAGCCCGTGAGCGCCGGCGCGTACGCCCAATGAGGCGTGCGCCGGCGCCCGGCGGCAGGGAGCTGCCGGACGGGAGAGGTGGACGCGGCCGCTGTGGCCGCGCCTGCCTCAATTATGTGCATGTCCTGTGGGACATGTGACACGTCACGGCGATGATTGGAGGCATGTCCCTGGGGACATGTGACACGTCATGGTGATGATCGGAGGCATGTCCTCGGGGACATGGAAGCCGTCACGCCGACGGCGATCGGAGGCATGTCTTCGAGGACATGTCTGCCGAGCGTCGGGCCGGCGCCGTCCGCGGCACGTTCGGGCCTCAGGCCGCGACGAGCTGACGGCGCAGGCGGGCGCGGGCGCGGGACAGCCGGACCGAGACGTTGCGCTCGGTGATCCCGAGGGTCTCGGCGATCTGGGCGTACGAGTGCCCCGAGAGGTGCAGCGCCATCACCGACTCGAGGTTGTCGGGCAGATCGGTCAGGGCTTGCTCGATGCGGGTCCGCTGGTCCGCGCGCAGCATCGCCGACTCGATGCACGCGGCCGGGTCGGCCACGCTCGCCGGGTCGACCGCCGCATCGACGTCCTTGCGCCGGCGGACGTGGCGGAAGCAACAGTAGCGGGCGACCCGGTAGGCGAAGGTCTTGAGCGACGACTCGCCGCGGAACATCGGCAGCGCTCGCCACAGCGCGAGGGCGATGTCCTGCTCGAGATCGGCGCGCTCGGCGGGGCTGCGGCTGTAGCTGGCCGCCATCTGCGACAGGCCGGGGCCGTGCTCGGCCACGGTGCCGGCCCAGCGCCCGCGGCGGGCTCGCTCGTCGTCGTTCTCGCCGGTGCCGGCTGCCAGCGGCCGCGGATGGGCCGCCGGCGCGGCGCCGCTGGCCCGGTAGCCGAAGTTGCTCGCGGAGGCGAGCCGCTCGTCGATGCCCCACAGCTGGCCGGCGAGCGTGCGCACGACCTCGGCCGGCGCGCCCTCCTCGGTCAGGGTGCGGCGCACCGCCTCGACGTCGACCCCGAGCCCGGCCAGCCGCTCGCGGTCGCCGGCCGGCAGCGCCTCGACCAGACCGATCCACACGAACACCTGGTCGCGGATGGCGGTGAGCGGGGCGCGCCCTTCGGAGACCCCGAGCAACAGCTCGCGCCAGCCGCTGCGGGCCGGCTCGGCCGGGTCGACCGGCCAGTCGGCGGCCTCGATGCTGGCACGGCGGAGCTCGGAGGTGAGGGTGCGTGTCTGCTGGATCACCTTCACCAGCGGCCGCGACAGCCCGGTGAGCTGGAGCGGGCGCGACGGCGAGGCGCCGAAGGCCGGGCGCGACAGGAGCAGCTGCGGCAGGGCTCGCATCAGCCACCGCGCCGCCCTCAGCGCCAGCGCCCACAGGCGCATCGTCGGCATCACCAGCAAGGTGAGCAGACCCATGCCGTAGACCAGGTACACGAGGGCCTCGGCCAGCAAGGTGTAGGGGTCTGTGGCCAGCAGATGGGTCATCGCGGAGCTCGAGTGTCGCTCGCCAACAGAACCCTACACGACCGCGACGAATTTTTTCGCGAGGGCTCGCCGGCGGGGCAGAGGTAGGGCGCTGGGGGCGAAATCGCGCGGGTCGGGCGAGCCGGGGCGCGCACGTGGTGCGAGGCTGGCGGACACGCGGGCGAGCCTGGGTTTGCGCCGGCGGGTGGGGTCGACGGCTGCGTGGCGGCGGCGGGGTCGTGACATTCGCGGAGGCGGGCCGCGCTCGCCGGGCGGGGGATCGCGTATGTGCAATCGGTTCCGGCGGGCCCGCTCGCCGACGTCCGCCCGGGGCGTCGCGCAATTTTAAAAAGATGTCTCTCGGGACATCTTTGGATTCGTCGGCGCAATCCTCGGCTGCCGCGCGCGCCGGCGCGCCTGCGTTCGTCGGGCCAACACCGCCGCGAATTTCTCTATCATCGGCGAGCGCGCGCGTCTGCGTCGACTCCCTGCGAATGGCCACCGACGCCGAGATCCTCGTCACCTGCACCCACGCCGAGTGCGCGCTCAAAGTGCGCTCGCCGCTGCTCGATCTGGCCACGGTGATCTTGCTGTACCCGCACGACGGGATCCCCGGCTACGAGGCGGCCAGGGCCGACAAGCGGGTGGTGCAGTGTCCGGCGTGCACGCGGGCCGGGCGCGACGGGATGCTGATCTACGTCGACGATCACCTGCGCCAGGCCCCGCCCGACATGCGCACGGCGGTGCCGGTCGTGTTCGACGCGGTGGTGTCGGTGTGGAAGCGGGCGCTCGAGCGGCTGACGGTCGGCGGTCAGGCGGCCGAGTATCAGCCGGCGAAGACGGGGCCCGCGGTGGCGCACCGGCTGAACGTGCGGCCCTACGACGGCCACCTGCTGCGCCCCGGCAACAGCGACCTGACGCGGCAGTACGGCGACGCGGAGCCGGGCGTGGTCGCCAGGTCGATGCACGTCCGCCAGCTCAAGCGCGACCTGCTGTACCTGGCGTACTATGGCAACCGCGAGCGCAACGTCGGCGCCGAGTACGGCGGGGTCCACGTGTTCGAGGCGACCCTGGTCGGCGCGATCCTGGCGCTCAAGTTCGACATCTCGTTCTTCTACGGCGTGCCGACCACGACCGACCTGAGCCAGACGATGGTCAGCGACGCGGAGCTGCGCGAGACCACCCTCGAGACGTTCGCCAAGCCGATCTACTTCGACCCGAAGCTGCCCGACAACCCGATCCGGGCGATCGCCGAGGCTCTGGTGTATCCGCTGGCCGAGCGGCTGCGGGCGCTCGCCGCGGCGCACGCCGCGTACGACCGCGGGCTCGCGCTGCTGGGGCAGGCCGGGGCCGAGGGGCAGGCGGCCAAGAAGGCGGCGCAGCTGCGGGCGCAGGCGTTGACGGCGCTGCGACAGGGCATGCGGCAGCTGCCCCAGGAGGTGCCGGCGCTCGATCTCGCGGCGCTGCAGACCTCGAAGGCCGAGCGGAAGGCGCGGAGCCTCGCCGAAGTGATCGCGCATCCGCAGTTCAAGGACGTCCCGCGCGAGAAGCCCGACCACGATCCGTGGGTCGACTTCGTCCGCGACCTCGAGCTGGTGATCTCGTGCGACGCGGCGCCGGAGGCCCGGCGCGTGGCCGCGCTGGCGCAGGTGCTCACCGACCTCGCGGGCGACGACAAGCTGCGCAAGCAGTTCCAGGCCCCGATCGATCGCTACCAGCAATACGCCGCTGTGATCGCGGCGGCGACCCCGGAGCAGCTCGCGGACCTGCGCCGGATCGTCGGCGGCCTGCCCGAGACGTTCACGCCCTACCGCGAGGCGCTGCACCGCAACGCGATCGTCGATCACGCGACCGCCTTCTACATCCTGGCGATGCTGTCGGAGGTGCCGATCGGCTCGGCCCGCGGCAAGGTCACCAAGCAGCCGGGGCGCAAGCTGGTCTATCACTTCCCGCCGAACATCGAGGGCGAGCCCAAGGACCTCGACGCGTACGCAGATCTGGTGATCGAGGCGTGCAAGGACGGCGGGGTGTTCGTGGTCCCGCCGTTCATCATGCTCGAGCGGCAGAAGAACGAGTCGGGCTACCGGGCCACCGACGCGGTCGGCGACCTGGCGACCAGCAAGGACGAGAAGGCCCGGCGGGTGCCGATCAACGGCATCGATTGGAGCAACTGGGGCCGCAAGGGCGGCTCGGTGACCAAGTACGCCTATTCGGAGCTGTTCACGAACAGCGTCGGCCGGGTCCAGGCCGAGCACCCGGGCTACCTCGGGCCGCTCGTGCACTCGCGCGGGGTCGGCGGCGGCCAGGTGACGCTGCCGACGATCCTCGCCGGCGTGAGCCCGGCCGGCCGTGGCAAGCAGGTCGACGGCTACGAATGGGTGGCCGGGATCCCCGTGCCCAGCGACGGCAAGATGCCGACGCCGGGCAACTGGATGGGCGCCGAGAGCTCGTGCGCGCGGGCGCGGGACCTGCTGGTGTCGAAGTTCACGCCGAATCAGGCGAGCGACGCGCCGGCCCGCAATTGCACGTACGGCAAGGTGCCGGGCGGCAAGCGCTACGAGTGCGCCAGGTGCCTCGAGCGCTTCCAGCTGAGCTCCGAGCAGCCGCTGCTGGCGGCGAACGCGGGCGACGCGTCCTATCATTGCACCGCGCCGGCGTCGCGCTGGCCGGAGCTGTTCGGCGCGCCGCTGGCGGTCGACTCGGAGCTCGGGCGATCGGAGTACCCGTGCTCGTGGCTGCGCGCAGTGATGCGCTACGCGGGCGGGGGCGAGCGGGCCGACGCGCGGCTGTTCAAGACGGCGCGGGAGATCGTGGCAGTGGGCAAGGCGGCGGCCGGGACGACGTCGGGCGGCGCGCCCGAGGCCGGCGAAGCAGAGGCCGAGGCAGAGGCGCCGCCGGACGCGAAGGGCAAGCCGGGCAAGAAGAGCAAGAAGCCGAAGAAGAAGTCGGCGCCGCTGCTGGCGATGGAGGCCGCGTTCGCGCGGGTGCGCAAGCAGCTTTAAAAAAATGAGTCAGCGGCCGGGGGCGGGGTCGGGCTTGTCGACGCCGTCGACCCGGACGTTGCCCCGGGCCTGCTTCCAGCGGTCGACGCGGACGGTGCGGAGGAACCAGCCGTCGCGGTACTCGAGGTCGAGGTCGAGGTAGAGCTCGCCCTCGTTGACGAATCGCATGGGGATCGTCGCGCAGGTCTCGTTGGTGGCAGTGCAATAATGCACGTCGTGCCGCCATTCCGTGCGGCACTCGAACAGCAGATCGGGGCGGCCGTCGAGGTCGAGGTCGGGGAGGCGCACGCCGACGAGGCCGAGGCCCGCGGGCAGCGGATCGGGTCCCCGCAGGCCGCAGGCCTCGTGCGGGCGCGCGACGTCGTCGCCGCCGGGGCGCGTCTCGGTGTCCATCACTGTGATCCAGCCGCGATCGGTGCGCTGCAGGACGTACCAGCCGTAGCCGCGCTCGGGCGCCTCGGTCGGGTCGAATCGCCGCACCAGCAGGAATTGCTGCATCGGCCGGGCCGCGTCGCACTTGCACTGCGGGGTCTTGCACAGCTTGGGGCAGGCGGCGTCGATGGCGGCCTGCTCGTCCTTGCCGATGGCGAGGTTCGGGGCCGGATCGCCGGGGACGGTGAGCTTGTTGGGCGCGGGCGGGCCGGCGGGCGTCGTCGGAGCGGGCGGCGCGTCCTGCTTGGCAGGCGCGACCTCGGGGGCGGGCGCGACGGGCTCGGCCTGCGGTGCGGCGACCGGGGTGGCCGGGCTGCACGCGGCGAGCAGCAGGCCGACGAGGGCGCTAGTCCGCACGGGCACCGTCCTCCGCGAGCGCGCCCCAGCCGTCGTCGTCGTCGCCGAGCTCGTCGCTGGTTTCATCATCGTCGTCGTCGTCGTCATCGTCGTCGTCGTCGCGGGCGTGGAACTCGTCCTCGAGGTCGTGGGGCGGCTCGCCGCCGGCCGCGAGCGGGAAGACGCCGCGCGGCTGGTAGAGGTCGTGGAACAGCACGGGCGCGCCGTCGGCGAGGCGGAGCACGATGTCGCCGGGCGGCATCATCGGCTCGGCGAGCAGGCCGTGCTCGTCGGTCTCGCCGAAGCGCGTCTCGCCGGCGACTGTGAGCTCGTAGGCGAGGTGCGGCAGCGGCTCGCCCCACTCGTCGAGGACGCGGATCTCGAGCACGTGACGCACGGGCGCGGGCACGTCGGCGACGGGCAGCGGGAGCTGGCGCGCGATCGGGTAGAGGCCGGCGCCCGCGGGCTCGCGCGCGAGGTCGTAGCGATCGGCCGCGGGGAGCGCGAGCAACTGCGTCCAGGGCCGGCCGTCGTACGCCGGATCGACGGCCCACTCGAGGTCTCCGGCATAGGGCCGCAAGGCGTCGAGGCTGGTGCCGCCGAGCTCCAACCAGTAGACGAGCTCGGCCTTGGCGACCTCGAACACCGCGCCGAGGGTCTGCTCGCCGATGACGCCGTCCTCGTAGATGTCGGCGCGGAAGGCCCGGTTGTAGGTGCGCTGGAAGGCCTCGACCGCGCGCGCGGTGGCGGCGTCGGCGGCGTCGGAGATGGACTGCACGGCGGTGTCCCAGCCGCACACGCGGTGCAGGTAATCGAGGTAGGCCTGGGTGTCCTGCACGCGCCCGTGCGCGCTCGCGAGAGCGACCCACGCCGACTGCTCGTCGCGCAGAAAGTGGAGCAGGGCGCGGGCCCGCAGCGCGGCGAACTCCGGCGGTTCCTCGGCCTCGCGGTGACCGACGACGAGCCCGCCGTGATCGAGGTGCTGCTGCAGGTGACGCAGCCAGGCGACCACGGGCGCCCACGGGTGATGCGGCCCGACCCGCGGCAGCAGGAGGACGCTGCGCGCGAGGTAAGCGGTCCACGCCGGTTCGGAGGTGTGGACCCGGGGCCGATGGACGACGAGGAGGCTGTGCTCGCCGGTGGTCAGGCCGGTGCGAGCGATGGTGCCGTCGGCGCGCAGGTCGACATGCACGATCGGTCGCTCGGGCGGCATGGCTGCGGATCTTGAGAAGCGGAGGGCTCCGCTGTCAAGGGCCGCAGCTCGGCGGGCGCGGACGCGCGGCGAGGAGTCGCGGTGTATTGTCGACAGCGGCGGCCTCGCTCGGCGTCCGCGAGCGAATGGCGCCCGCAGGCGCGGAGCGCGAGGGGCGCGGCGAGGCCGGTGATTCGAATGGATGTATGGTGGCGCGGATGTTCGACGAGGCGGCCGAGATCCAGCTGGTCCCCGGCGGAGCGACGATTCGCGTGCTGCGATCGTGGGCCCCGGGCGCGAGCGAGGGGCGGCGAATCGCGGCGAGCGAGGCGGCCGCGATCGCCGAGGTGCTGCTGTCCGGATCGGCGGCGTCGTTCGGGTTCCGCGAGCTGGTGCAGCGGCTGCTGCAGGTGGGTAACCGCGACCCACGGCCGGCGCTGGCGCGGCTGCTGATGGACGAGTTCGTGACGATCGCGGTGGCCGACACGCGCGGGCTGTGGCTCGGGCCGGGCGTGAGGCCGCGCGAGGACCGACCGACGCCGGGACCCGAGCTGCCGCGGCGCGAGCCGGGATGGGTGGCGGTGTCGGTGGTCGACGCGGACGAGCCGGGACGCTCGTTCGCGGGGGCGCAGTTCCGCCTGCGCCTGCCCGACAACTCGCTGCGGTCCGATGCGCTCGATGATGCGGGCGGGGTGCGCGTCGAAGACGTGACGTCGGGGCGCTGCTGGTTCGAGCTGACCGACGTGCCGCGCACGCCCGGCGCGCCGGGCTGATCGCGAGCGGCGTGCGCTTTTATTTTTAATAGGAGATGTCTCTCGGGTCAGATCGGTGAAATCGTAGGCCGCGAGGTCAGCCGGGGGTGGGGACGAGGTCGACGAGTTCGACGGTGGGCGCGCCGGCGCCGAGGTGCAGGCGCGCGAGGCAGATCGGCAGCTTGAATCGACGCGGGCCGGCCGAGCCGGGGTTGAGGTAGAGGACGGCGTGGTCGTGGGATTGTTTGGGCTTGTGCGAATGGCCCGAGATCACCACGTCGATGCCGGCCTGTTGCGGGTCGACTGCGAGGTCGGCGAGGTCGTGGAGCACGTGGAGCCGGGCGCCGCCGAGGCGCACGTCGGCGGTCTCCGGCAAGCTGCGGCCCCAGCGGTCGAGGTCGTTGTTGCCGCGCACGAGGGTGACTGGCGCGATCGCGGCGAGCGCGTCGAACACCGCCCGCCCGCCGACATCGCCGGCGTGGACGATGTGGTCGGCCCCGGCCAGCGCTGCGAGGGCCTCGGGACGGACGAGGCCGTGGGTGTCGGAGATGACGCCGACGACGACCGGCTTGGGAGAGGCCATGGGCCGCGGATCTAGCACGGTTCGACGGTTGCTGGAGTGCGACGGCGTACTCGGCTCGGGCGCTGGCAGCGAGCTCGGCCGTCGCCGACGGCGTGGTTGCTGCGAGGGCGACAGTGGCGGGCCGACGGCGAGACGCTAGCGAGGCTGCTGCGAGGCGTCGAGCGAGTTCGTGAAAGGAGCGCTCCCCGCCGGAGCGTGCGCGGAGCGTACAGCTTGACAGGCAGCGGCGCCGCCCTCGGCGCCGCTGCATTCACCGCCGGCCTGACTGCCGGTCGAACAGGTGGGCTCGGGGTTCTGGTCGCCGCCCCGGTCCCCCCCTCGGCGGTATCACCCCGACTATCGTCATTCGCACTGGTCGGCCCCGTAGTCGCACCAGTTGAGCGGCTCGGCCAGGCAGACGTGGGCGCAACCGTTGCAGTCGAAGTCGCCGCCGAACGACAGCCCGAGCTGGCTGCAGAACGGCCGCTCAGGTTCGTCGCATTCGCTGTCGACCCCGCCGATCTCGCCGCTCGGCGTGCACGGTTTGTAGCACTCGCCGGCCTGGGTCGCCTCCTGGCAGCCCCAATCGTCGCACACGAAGTCGCCGGGCTCGCACTCGCGCTCGTACGACGGATCGGCGGTCGTGCTGCCGGTCCCGGTCGTCTCACCGGTCGACGCGTCCGTGCCGCTCCCGTCCGTGCTCGCGTCGGTGCTGCTCGCGTCGGTGCTGCTCGCGTCGGTGCTGCTCTCGGTCGTCGCCTCGGAGGTGGCGTCGCCGTCGGTGGCCGTCCCGTCGGCGTCGCCGGACGAGCCGTCGGTCGGGTTGCCGCCGATCTTGTGATCGAGGAGGCAGGCCGGGGCCGAGACGAGGGTGAGGAGCGCCAGGGTCGATAATGAAAAGCGGGTGAGTGAGTCCATGTCCACCACTTGCCCGGCTCGTCCGTCCGTCCGTCACCGGGTGCAGCGATAAATTTCGTGGCGGCGGGCGATCGACGACGCGGGGTATCCGGCGAGCAGTTCGCGCGCCGCCGCCTCGGCCGCCTCGACTTGACCCTGGCGGCACAGCGCGGCGATCCGCGCGGCCTCGCGGGCGTCCGCGAGCGCGCCGCGCGGGAACTCGCGCGCGTGCTCGGCGAGCAGCTCGAGCGCCCGCGGCGGGTCGGCGGCGGCGAGCCGAGCCTGGTCGAGCAGCGCGACCTCGCGGGCGAGCGCGTCGGGCCCGGGCGCCGGCGCGGCCGCGGGGGCCGGCGTTGCCGCGATGACCGGCGCCGGCGTCGGGTCCGGCAGGGTCGGGGCCGGAGCGGGCGCGCTGCGGACGAGCGCGACGACCAGCGCGCCGCCGGCGGCGACCAGCGTCGTCGCAAAGCCCGCCCGCGCCGTGAGCCACGCGCCGAGGCCGGCGCTCGCGGCCGGCTTGCCCAGCAGCGGTAGTACGATCGCCCACGTCCGCTGCTCGGCCTCCGGCGGCGGCGCGTCGCGCTCGCGCGCGGCGGCGACGCGGGCGGCGAGCTCCAGCGGCTCGACGAGCGCTTGCAGCTGGTTCCGCGCGAGGCGCAGCCGCGAGTACACGGTGTTGAGCGGCTGCCCGAGCTCGGCCGCGACCTCGGGCCCGCTCATGCCGAGCAGCTCGACCATCTCGAACACGACGCGGGTGCCGGGGCTGAGGCGGCCGAGCAGGTGATCGAGCTGGTGAGCGGCGTCGAGGCGCTGCTGCGGCGACTCGGGCGGCGGGGGTAGGACCCGCACCGCCTCGACCCTGCGGGCCCGCCGCGACGCGCCGCGCCGGTAGTGGGCGGCGACCCTGCGGGTGACGCCGTACAGCCACGCCCGCGGCGAGACCTCGTAATGCAGCTGATCGAAGCGGCGGTAGGCGGTCAGAAACACCTCCTGGACCGCGTCGTCGACCGCCTCGGCGGCGACCCCGAAGCGCCGCGCCGACGCCCACACGAACTCGAACTCGCGCCGGTAGATCGCGCGGAATTCGCGGGTGCGCTGCGGGTCGGTGTGTCGGGTCGCGGACATGCTCCTCCGGATAGATTGCCCGGCTCGCGCGGCGATCCGTCACCGCGGATCGCCGAGCCGCACCTCGACCCCGACGAGCAGCCGGCCGCTCACCGGCGCGGGTGCGAACAGCCGGACGGCCGGGCCCGGATCGGCCACCTGAAAGTCCGGACCGACGATCGTCCCGGCCAGCTGCAGGGCCCCCGTCAGGCTCCAGCGCGCGCCGAGCCGCACCGCGGCGCCGGCGCCGGCGACCACGGCGAGCCACAGGCCGGTGGTCGTGCGCGCGTCGGGTACGCCGCGCGCGCCTCCGCGCATCCCGCCGAGCTCGAGCCCGCCGCACACCGGCACCTCGACTCGCCCCCGCCCCAACCGCGCGCAGCCCTGGATCGCCGCGGCCGCCAGCGAGGCCCGCAGCTCGCCCTGGGCGCGGTCGGCGGTCCGCGGGGCGAGCCAGACGCCCTGGACCTCCAGCCGCGCTCGCCGCCACAACAGGCCCGCCGCCAGGCCGACCGCGCCGGTCATCCCGGGCAGGGCGCCGTACTCCGGCCCGCCCTGGACGCGCACGAAGCCCCCGAGCGCGCGCCGCCGCGCCGGCTCGGCTCGCGGCGGTGCCGGCTCCACGGGCTCCAGCGCGCGCTCCTCGACGGTCTTTGGCACCGACACCGGCGCGTCCGCCGGTCCGGGCTCCCAGTCGGCCACCGGCGGGTCGTTCTGCGCGGGCGGTTCGGGGGGCGTGACCTCCTCGACCGCCTCCCCGGGGCTCGTCGGCGCGCCGGCGGGCTCGCCCGCGCCCGCCGGCTCCCCGCTCGCCGGGGTCGCGCTCGGGGGCTTGCCGTGCGGCCGGGCGCCCGCGGGCCCCGGCACCGCCGGCGCGGGCGCGTTCGCCTGCCCGACCAGCGGGTCCCCGGGCGCCCGGGCGGCGACCGCGGACGCGGCGAGCACTGCGGTCGCGTCGGTCAGCGCGGCGCAGGTCGCCGCGGCCAGCGTCCGCCGCTCCTCGGGCCCGCCCGCGCGCAGGCGCAGCGTCAGGCGGTACAGCGGCGGGGTCGCGTGGACCGTGACGACGCCGTCGACGCCGAGCTCGCCGGGCCGCAGCGATCGACCGAGCCGCGTCTCGATTCCCCGCAGCAGCGCGCCGCGATCCGGACACGACGCCGGGGAGCGCCACTGGATCGCGGCGCCGCTTGCGGGTGGCAACGGCTCGGGCACCTGGGCGGCGGCCAGCAAGCCCGCGAAGATCGAGCGCAGCGGCATGACGGGGCACGTGACGGTACCACGCCCGCCGCACAACGAAGCGGCCCTCGCGGGCGAGACGACCTCGCTCGATGCGGCTCAGGGGTCGGGAGTCCGAAGCGCCCCATGACCGCGCGACGGCCGACGCTAGCCGGCCAATCCCCCATGCGCGCAGGCGCGGGCGATCGCAGCGGTGTCCCAGTAGAACGGGTGGACCTCGGCGATCCGCCCCTCGACGACGGTGATTGTCTGCAGGATCGGGAAGTCGAGCTCGCGGCCGGTGGCACGCGCACGCGCGTGGACGTGGGTCCTCACCACCACCGGGTTCTCCGTCGCCAGGAACTCCTGACTGAGCATGTCGAACACCTCCCACGTCTCGCTCATCACGAGGAAGAACCGCTCCAGACCCTCGTGGCCCCGCCAGATGCCGCCGTATGGCAGCCCCTCGGCCTGAAACAGCACGACGTCGGGGGCGAAGAACGGCGCGAGCGTGGCGAAGTCGGCCTTGCCGGGGCCGCCAGCGGCCAGATAGCGGGATTCGGCCGCGTACATGCCCTTCAGCACGGCCACTGGCGCGCTCCGCTCGCAGTCGGGGAGCGCCTCTTGGCGGTCGGGGTCATTCATGGACGCGAGCGTGCCTCATGAAGCGCCGGGTTGCTGGCCGGTTTCGGACGCGGCAGCGCTTTCATGCGTGCCGCTATCCTGGCTCCGCGTCGCGCAGGCAGAGCGACGCGCGACGCGGGAGGAGCGCCGGAGTCCTATGATTTCTTCGCGCGCTTCTTCGCCGGCGGTTTCTTGCTCTCGCCGGTCGGCGTGTTCGCCTCCGTCAGTCGGGCGCGCTCTCCCTTGGCGGTGCGCGCGTACATCTTGCGCAGCGACGGCTCGGTCTCCGCCTTGGCCACGACCTCGAGGGCCCACACTGCGTGCTCGCCGGTGAGGCTCAGCGCGGCGGCCGTCGCCGCGCTGCGGACGAACAGGTCGGGATCGGTCAGGGCGCGGGTCAGGTGCTCGCGCAGCTCGGGCGAGAGGACGTCGTACGCGAGCAGGCACAGCCGGCGCAGCCACGGCAAGGCCTCGCGGGGGCTCGGCGCGGCCGCGGCTGCCTGCAGCAGGTCCGCGTACGGCACGGTCTCCAGCGCTTGCGTGAGCTCGTCGAGCGTCTCGGCGTGGATGATGGCGCAGCGCTCGCCGAGGACGTGGGCCTCGCACAGGGTCACGCTCGAGCCGGCCGGGTGGCGCCAGGTCTGGAGGCGGTAGCCGAGGTGCGTGCGCGGCTCGAGGCCGGCGTGGGCGTAGCCGAGAGCGCGCAGGCGGGCGTCGAGCTCGGCGCGCGGGAGCGTGGGGTTGGGCATCATGCGCAAGTCAGGCATCGTCCTGCTCCTCCTCGGCGTCGCGGATGCTGTCGTAGAGGTCGACGGGCTCGCCGTGCTCGTCCACCTGCGGCGGCGCGATGCCCTCGGCCAGCACCGTGGTGATCTGGGCCCGCAGCTCGGCGCTGGCGGTCGTGCTGCCCAGCTCCTCGAGCAAGAACTGCCAGTTGTACTGCAGCGCGGCGTTGGCCACTGCGATCTGATCGGCCTCGTGGCGGAGGATCGCGGCGCGGGCGATCCGGGCCGCCTCGACGATGTCGTCGGAGACGACGGCGAGGACTGCGCTGACCAGCGCATCGCGCTGGCGGAGGTCGGTCTCGCCGGCGAGCGTGGCCTCGAACCAGGCGGCGTCGAGGAACAGGAAGCCGTGCAGCGCGGCGGCGACGTCGAGGGGCAGATCCGCGGGGAACGGCGCGTCGACGATCTTGTTGAGCTCGGCGATGACCTCGGACGCGAAGTCGCTCGGGCGGTAGGTGACCTCCCAGACGTAGCGGCCCTCGGTGTGCATCTCGATGGCGAGGTGGGCCCGCGAGAACCAGGCGCGACGGGTGAAGCGCGGCACGGACTCGGCGATCTGCTCGCGGATCTCCCGCAGGGCCACGATCTCCTGGCTGGCCGACAGCGCTCCGGCGTCGCGCAGCGGGTCGTCGGCGAAGGCGCTGCCCCAGGCGTGCGGCGTGACGACGGGGCTGAAGTTGAAGTGGCGGTCGAGCTCGTGCGGACCGGCGGGCTCGAGCTCGCCGGAGTAGGGGCTGGGCACGCGCAGGAAGCTGGCCTCGCCCATGAACGCGCGCACGGTCTTCGCCTCGGCGAGGTCGAGCGGCGGGGTGTTCGGGCCGAACTCCGTCAGCGCTTGCTCAATCGCCGCTCGCGTGGCCGGCAGGGGCACGAACAGCGCCGCGGGCAGGGCGGGATCGGGGGTGTACCAGAGCCGGCCGGGGTCCGCGGGATCGAGGTAGAACGAGGGGGTGAACTCGCGGCCGTGAGCGCCGCGCTGCACCGGCCCGGTCGCCCACAGTCGCAGCGGCCGCGCGCGCGCCTGACAGGCGTCCCACAACGCGGGCGACCACAAGACGCCGAGCGTCCAGTTGTCGGCGTAGCGCTCGCGCAGCGCCTCGCCGGCCTCCTGGGATGCGTCGTCGTCCACGGCGCGGACGCCCAGATCGGCGACGGCCTCGGCGAGCTCGCGCAGCGGGGCGAGCGGGCCGACGAGCCATTCGGCGGGCGGGGTGGCCCTTCTGGCGATCGCGGCGGGCTTCTCGGCGCGGGTCGCAGTGGTCGTGGGCTTCTTCGCGGCGGCCTTGGCCGGGGCAGGCGTTTTGTTCGTCTGCTTCGCGGTCTTCTTCGACGCAGGCTTCTTGTTCGTCGGCTTCGCCTGCTTCTTCGCGACGGGCTTGGCCGACTTCGTGCTCGTCGTCTTCGCCTGCTTCGCCGTGGTCGTCGCAGGCTTCTTCGTCGCTTTTGCCTGCTGCTTCGCGGCGGACGTCGTCGACGCAGGCTTTTTGTTCGTCGGCTTCTTGGCGGCGGGCTTGGCCGGCTTCGCGCCGGCCGGCTTCGCCGAGGCCTTGGTGGTCGCAGGCTTCTTGCTCGCCTTTGCCGGCTTCTTCGCGGCGGCCTTGGCCGGCGCAGGCTTCGTCGTTTTCGCCTGCTTGGCCGGCGCGGGCTTCGTGCCGGTCTTCTTCGCCGTCTTCTTCTTCGCCGTCATCCTCGCCGCCCTTCGTCGACCGCGCCTCGCGGGGCCGGCGATTTTTACCACGGGCGCCTAGGCATTCTGGCGTGATAACCACGCCCGACTGTGTATCGCTTTGACCTCAGTGAGGTAGGTACCCCCGTTCCTGGGCGTGACGGAGGGCAGGGAGGCATCGCGGATGACGCGGAGCAAGCTCCGCGGGGTCGGCCGGAGCCCGGAGCGCCTTCGCTCGGTCGGGGGGGCCCCCCGGCGTGGGTCGTCCTCGTCTATGCTGGGGGGGTGAATCGACGGACCCGCGCGCGCTGGCTCGTCCTCGCCCTGGCGGTGGGCGTGCCGCTCGCGTTGCTGGCGAGCTCCTTCCGGGCGGACCCGTTGCCGGCGCCGCCCGAGCTCGTCGGCGAGCTGCCGCGCGCGTCGCCGCCGGCCGAGATGGCGCTGGTCCACCTGCCGACGGGGCTGACGCGGCGCAGCGCGGGCTTTGCCTACCGCGGCGGGGCGTTCTCCGATCGCCGCGAGTTCACGATGAGCGCGGCGCTGGTTCGTCACCCGCGCGGCGACGTCCTGATCGACACGGGCTTCGGTCGCGACATCGATGCGCACTTCGGGCAGATGCCGCTCTACTTCCGGGCCACGACCCGCTACGAGGCCGCGACGCCGGCGGCCGATCAGCTCGACGCGGCCGGCTACGCGCGCGAGCGCCTGCGCGGCATTCTTCTGACTCACGCGCACTGGGATCACGTCAGCGGCGTGCCCGACTTCCCCGGGACGCCGGTGCTCGTCCCCGCGGAGGAGCGGGCGTTCGTCGCCGAGGGCGGCTCGCTCACCGCGGTGGCGCGGGGGTTCGCGGAGGTCCGGTACGAGGCATACCGCTTCGACGGCGGGCCCTACCTCGGCTTCCCCGCGAGCCACGATCTGTACGGCGACGGCGCGATCGTGGTGGTGCCGGCCTTCGGGCACACGCCCGGGTCGGTGATCGTGTTCGTCACGCTGCCGGGGGAGCGCCGCTACGCTTTCCTCGGCGATCTGGTGTGGCAGCTCGAGGGCATCACCGAGCGGGCCGAGCGGGCCTGGCTGCTGCGCGTGCTGGCCGACGCGGACGCCGAGGGAGTGCGCGAGAACCTGCTGCGGGTCGCCGCGATCGCGGCGCGCTTTCCCGAAATAGTGCTCTTGCCGGCGCACGACGCCCGCAGCTTCGCGGCGCTGCCGCGGCTGTGAGCGCGGACAGCAATGACTGTTTTTGTCGGCGAGACGGTCGGCCGGGACCGGCGGATTGTCCGTCTTGCGAGGAGCGGCGAGGGAATGGCAAGACGCCGCCTCGCAGCGAGCCTCGCACGGTAGACAGTGGTGCGGATTGGAGGATTTAACGAAGTCGAGATTCGCCGCGCGAAGGGTGAATGTTGCGTGGGCTCGATTTTCGGTGAATCGATTACATATGTGATTCCCGGCGAGCGCGGCGCGACAGGGCGAGCTGATGGATGAATCGAGGGGGCTGCCGAGCTGCGCGCGCTCGCCCGCCGAGGACGCGACGCGTCAATGGATGCAGGGCTGCGGGGCGCGGAGCGTCAGGGCCGGCTGGTACAGCGGCGCTCCCGGCAGCGATTCGACGAAGCCGAGGATGTTGAGATCGGCGGCGAGGTCGGGGCTCTTCAACAATTGGCCGTGGTAGCGCAGCTCGAGCGCGGACCGGCGCTGGTGCCGGCGCGCGGCCTCGAAGCGGCGGCGGAATTCGTCCGAGCTGTAGACGCCGGGGGCGAGGACGGGCTCGCGCTTCTTGCCGCGCGGCAACGCGGGCTCGACCCGGAGCACGTGGACGAACGGATCGTGGCGCGTCAGCCGGATCTGGCGCGGCACGATCAGGCTGTTCCACCGGGCGTCGTCGACGCGCAGGTTGCTGAGCATGGCGAAGCTGTAGCGGTACTTCAGGCCGAGGTAGGGCGAGGAGCCGAGCGCCAGCAGCAGGGCGATCGTGGCGACGGCGAAGCTGCGGTGATGCGGTCCGCCGGGCAGGCGCAGGCGCGACCGCCTCGGCGCGAACGACCACGAGCCGGCGGCGTCGCGCAGGCCCACGGCCGCGAGGCACGCGGCGAGCAGCAGGACGGCCTGGAAGACGGCGAAGATCGACCAGTTGTTGGGCCCGCGGTAGAGGGCGTGGGAGATCGACAGCAGGACCAGGCCGGCGAGCGCGAGCCACAGGCCGCGCCGCCGCAGCGTGACGGCCAGAGCGGCGACGTCGCGCTCGGGCACGAAGCCGAGGGCCGCGCCGAGGAGCAGGGTGTTGAAGGCGGCGGGCCCGATGTGGCCGAGGCCGGCGACCAGGGCGAGGGTCCACAGCAGGCCGAGGCGCGGATAGAACCACAGCAGCGGGACGGCCAGGGCCTCGAGGGCGACGAGGGTCCACGGCGCGGGCGTGGGCGCGGGGACGGCCCAGAACTCGCTCAACCGCCCGGCCAGGTCGGCGCACGAGGTTGCAGGGGCGAGGAAGTCGGTGTTGAGCTTGTGCAGGGCCGCGAACCCGAGCGCGGCGGTGACGCAGATTCGTAGGACCCACCGCTGACCGGCCGATTCGGCGGGGCGGCCGCGATCACCGATATGTCCTTCGGACCAGGTGACGCATGCGCTGGCGACTGCGAGCAGCGGGAGCAGGGCGAACAGGGCGTACTCGTCGACGACCTTGACCATGGGCCCGGCCGCGCCCGCGGGCACGGCGTAGCAGAGCCACGACCAGGCGGCGGCGAGCGGGACGAGCAGGGCGAGGCGGGGGCCGAGCGCGACCAGCAGGAGGCCGCCCAGGCCGGCGAGGTGAAAGCCGAGGGGCCGCGCGCCGAGGTAGTCGAGCAGCGTCGCGGAGCGCAGGCCCTGCAGCCAGTGGAGGACCATCGCCACGCCGGCGGTCCGCCACGCGAGGCGCGTGCCGGCGGCCCCGAGCGGGGCGACGGCGCGCGCGAACATGCGGGATGGAGCGCTCATGACGGGCGTGCGCCGGTCGGAGCGAGGTACGGCGAATAGCGAGCCACGACTGTGCGGCCAGGCTGGCATGCGCGGCGTGCACTGCCAAGTTACGGCGGGGCAAGGGTCGATGAAATGTCGAGACTCGTGGAGACAGGCGATCGGCGCCGAGTTCGCGGTGCGAACCTGGCGCCGTGACGCATTCGTAATACTCTCCCAAAAAGACAGAAGAGCGCCGTCGTGGCCGGCGCCGGCGGAGGGGACGATCAGGATCGCGGCGGCGTCCCGATCGTGCCGGACCTGAGGCGAATGATCGGACTGGGCGGAGCCGTGACGGATTCGCCGCACTCGCGTGACGCCGATGCTCCATGAGGTTCGCCGCACCGGCCGGCGGGTCTCGGGCAATGCAGGGACTCGCCCGCCGCGGCATCAGGGCAATGCTCGTGTGTACCGGTGGGCGACCGCTCAGCTCGTGCGGATAGCGACGCCGATGCCTTGCGGGGCGGCCGTCGAGCTCGCTTCGCGGCTCTGCCGGGATCGCGCGGTCGGGCGCGTGCGCTCGGAGAGGGCCGGGTGTCGCCCGGCGAGGAAGGGCGACGGACGTCCTTGGCGGTGGAACAGACGCGGTCAGGCGCAGCTCGAGGGACGCCGCGCGAGGCTCGGGCGGTGGCGACGGACGTCCTTGGCAGCGGAAGAGACGCTGTCAGGTGCAGCTCGAGGGACGCCGCGCGAGGCTCGGGCGGCGGCGACGGACGTCCTTGGCGGTGGAACAGACGCTGGCGTGCGCAGCTCGAGGGGCGGCGTGCGTCGCCCGGGCGAGGTGATGTCGGAGGGCCGTGGGGGGAGCTCGGTGAAGTAGACGATTGCGAGCGTTCCTGGGGCGTAGCGGGTACGTGGCTCGAGATCGTTGCTTGTCGACGATGCGGACGAGACCGTGAGGTGGTGAGTTCGGCGGAAACCGACGCATGCAAACGTTCGTCGAGAGGAGGCCCGGGGAGCGCCGCGGTCGCCCTCAGGCGATGAACGAGGCCGTGCCCGGTGGAAACAGACGATTGCGAGCGGCGCTGTCGGGCGGAGGCTCGAGGAGCGCGGCGAGGCGCTGTCGAGGCCGGCGGGCGTGAGAGCGAATGGACATGCCCCAATGAACATGCTTTTTGAAACATGTTGATAGGGACATGCCCTTTAGGGCATGTCCTGAATGACACGCGATACTCGCCGCTCACGGGGCCGGGTGGCGGGCCAGCCACTCGTTCAGGTCGGCGCGGGCGGCTTCGGTGCCGGGGGCCGTGGGGTAGGTCGTGGCGGCCTGTTCGGCCAGGGCGCGGGCGCGGGTGCGGTCGCTGCCCGCGTCCCACAGGGCGCGGGCGACAGCGAAGCGGGCCTCGGCGAGCTCCTCGGGCTGGACCTGCGCGGCCTCGCGGATCGCCAGCGCCCGCTCGAGCTCGGGGACCGCCTCGGCGGGGCGGCCGAGGCCGATCAGGGCGTCGCCGCGGCCGAGCAGGGTGTGGGCGATGCTCGCGTGGTCGGAGCCCAAGACCTGCTCCTGGCTGGCGAGGGCGCGGGCGAACAGCTTCAGCGCGTCCTCGTGGGCGCCGGTGGCGGTGAGGAGCTGGCCGAGGGCGGCCACGCTCGAGACGGTCGACGGGTGGTGCGGGCCGAGGCGGCGCTCGTAGATCGCCAGGGCGCGCTTCAGCAGGCGCCCCGACTCGGCGAGGTCGCCGGTGTCGTAGCGGACGGTGGCGAGGTTGTGCAGGGTGTCGGCGACCAGCGGGTGGTGGGGGCCGAGCGCCCGCTCCTGGATCGCCAGGGCCCGCAGGAACAGCCGCGCGGCCTCGTCGAAGACGCCGCTGGCCTCGTACACGAGGGCGAGGTTGCACAGCGAGGTGGCGACCGAGGCGTGCTCGCGGCCGAAGGTGGCCTCGCGGATCGCCAGGGCGCGGGTGAGGGCGGCGATCGCCGGGTCGTAGGTGCCGAGGGCCTCGTGGACCAGAGCGATGTTGTTGAGGGTGGTCGCGACCTGCGGGTGGTCCTCGCCGAGGACCTGTTCGTAGATCGCCAGAGAGCGGGCGTAGAGGCGCGCGGCCTCGTCGATCGCGCCGGTGGCGTAGCGCACGCTGGCGAGGTTGTTGACGCTGTCGGCGACGCGCGGGTGCTGCTCGCCGAGGGCGGCCTCGCGGGCGCCGAGGACGCGGGCGTAGAGGTCGACGGCCGCGCCGAGCTCGCCGCCGACGTACTGGACGCCAGCGAGGTTGCTGTCGAGGTCGGCCTGCTCGAGCGGGTGGGCGCCGGCCAGCAGGGCGAGCTGGGTCCGCGCCGACTCGGCCCACACCTTGCCCTCGGCCAGCCGCGAGCCGCGGTAGCCGACCACGAACACCAGCTCGGTGCTGGCCTGGAGGGCGAGGCGGGCCGAGCGGGCCTCGCGGGCGGCCGCCAGGGCGCGCAGGAGGCCGGCCTCGGCCTCGGCGTAGGCGCCGGTGTGCTCGGCCAGACCGGCGGCGCGCAGCTCGGCCTGGGCGACCAGGGCCGGCCAGCCGACGACCCGGGCGGCGTGCAGGGCCTCGCGCGCGACCGGCAGGCCCTCGGCGTAGCGCCCGGCGGCCGCGAGCGAGCCGGCCCGGGCCAGCCGGGCGCGCACCGCGGAGATCTGCGCGCGCTGGTCGAAGCGCAAGAGCGGCCGCTCGCGCAGGTAGGTCGGGTCGGCGCACAGCTCGGGGGTGGCGAGCGCTGCGGCGGCGCTGGTGGCCTCGGTGAGGCTGGCCGCGTCGACGCGCCGCAGCTCGCCGACGAGCGCGACGAAGTTGCCGCGGGCCTCGGCGAGGCAGTCGACGGCACGGGCGTACTGCTCGCCGTCCCAGGTGGCGCCTTGGCGGTGGGCGCGGCAGGCGGCGTCGGCGACCGCGTGCCACGAGGCGGCCCAGCGATCGAGCCACGGCGCGGCGCGGGCGAAGGTCGCGGCGGCGTGGGCGGCTCCGGTGGCGAGGAAGGCCTGCTCGAGCGCGGCGTGGGCGGGCTCGTCCCAGTCGGCGAACACCGCCGAGGCGGTGGCCTCGCAGGCGGCGAGCGTGCGCCGCTCGGCGACCTGGGCCGCGCCGACGCCGGCCGAGAGCAGCGCGAGCGCGCCGGCGACGATTGCGAAGGTCCGGCGCCGGCGGGTCGGGTCGGCGCGCAGGGCCTGCAGCAGGGCCCGGGTGTCGGCGAAGCGGGCCGCCTGGTCGCGCGAGAGGCCGCGCTCCAGGACCCTGCGCAGCCACTGCGGCGCGCGGGCCCGCGGCGGCGGGGTGACGACGCCGGCGGTGACGCTGGCCATCAGGGTCGGCAGGGTGTCGCCGGCGAACGGCCGCTGGCCGTAGAGCGCCTCCCAGGCGGTGGCGCACAGGGCGAACTGGTCGGAGCGGGCGTCGACCGGCTCGCCCAAGAACTGCTCCGGCGCCATGAAGGCCGGCGTGCCCATGATCGCCCCGGTGTGGGTGAGCGCGGTCGAGGGGCCCGCGCCCGCGAGCTCGCCGGAAGGCGCCGCCGAGGCCTCGGCGCGGGCGAGCCCGAAGTCCATCACGCGCACGCGGCCGTCGCCGTCGACCATGATGTTGTCGGGCTTGATGTCGCGGTGGACCAGGCCCTTCGCGTGGGCCGCGGCGAGGCCCTCGCCGGCGGCGATCACGACCGCGAGGATCTCCCGCCACGGGCGCGGCGCGGCCGTGAGCCAGGCGCCGAGCGTCTGGCCGTCGACGAACTCCATCGCGAGGTAGACGCGATCCTCGAAGGTGCCGACGTCGTGGATCTTCACCACGTTGGGGTGGTCGAGCCGGGCCAGCGCCTGGGCCTCGCGCAGCAGCCGGACCTGCGCCGCCGAGGGATCGCCGGCGGCCGTGTGCTTGAGCAGCTTGACCGCGACCTTGCGGTCGAGCAGGTCGTCGTAGCAGGCGTACACCACGCCCATGGCCCCGCGGCCGACCTGGCCCAGCACGGTGAAGCGGCCGATCCGCAGCGGCCCGCCGCGCCCGGGGAACAGGGCCCGCTTGACGATCTCCTTGTCGACCCGCGTGCCCGCGCCCGGCGGCGGCGCGCGCAGCTCGACCTCGCCCGAGTCGGTGTTCGTCGTCTGACCGGTCGCGGCGAGGGTCGCCCCCAGGCTCTCGTCCTCGCCGGTCATAAGGGCGGAGGATCAGTGTCGGACGCGCCGGGGTCAATTGCGTGGAATCGCCATCGGAGCGCGGGCGATTTCGCGGCCTCCTGCGTGCAGGCGCGCCGAAGCCCTGGCGCGGGCGCGGGGGTCCCCGCGCGCCGCGCGTCGGGGGGTCGCAGTACAGTGACCGCGTGAACGGATACCTGCAGGCCTTCGCCGGCGCGGCCGACCAGCTGCGCGACGTGACGTTCTTGCGGCTGCTCCTGCCGGTGCTGCTGGTGGTCGGCGTGGCGCTGACGATCCGCTGGGGCGTGCGCGGGGTGACCTTGCGCCGCACTGTCCTGTTCGGCCGCGCCGCGAGCGGTCGCCTCCTCCACGGCGAGGTCGAGGGCGGCGCCGCGGTCTTCGTCGGCGTCCTCCACTTCGTGTGTGCCGGGGGGATGCTCGCCACCCTCGGCCCGCTGTCGTTTTACCTGTGGTGGCCGCGCTGACCGGGATGTCCGAAGAGACAGGGACGCAACCGCGCTGGCGACATGTCCGATCGGCCAGGCGGTGACGCGGGCGATTGTGAGCTGTCTGCATCCGGAGAGCCGATGATTTCGCCGCGCCTGGCCGGCTCGGCGCAGCATGTGGGGAAATCGGCGCACACGGTCTGAACGGAGTCCGCACGCCGTCCGCGCCGGTCGGCACATGATAGATAAGGACCGACGATGGACGACCGGAGCAAGCGCGGCCCGCACGTGGTGATCGAGGTGGACGAGGCGCTGCGGGTGACTGGCTGGAGTCGCCGCGCCGAGCAGGTGTTCGCGGCGGCGGAGGCGGAGGTGCTGGGGCGCGGGCTCGGCGACGTCGTGCCGCTCGTCGCCGGCGACTGGGCCGCGCTGCTGGCGGAAGACCGCGAGACGCCGGAGGTCGAGGCGGTGCGGCGCGGCGGCGAGGTGCTGCATTTCCAGGCGTGGTGGCAACTCGAGCGCGACGCCGACGGGCGCGCGGCGGGGGCGACGATCCACGGCCACGACGTCACCGCCCGAATCGGCCGCTACCGCCGCGCCGCGCTGGCCGAGAAGATGTTCGAGGCGGTGATCGAGAGCCTCGACGTCTCGGTGTGGGCGCTCGACAAGGCCGGCAACTACCTGTTCCAGGACGGCAAGGGCATGCAGGCGGTCGGGCTGTCGCCGCAGCACTTCGTCGGCCGCAACATCTTCGAGGCGTTCCCGGACCACCCGGGGCACGGCGTGGTCCGGCGGGCCTTGGCCGGCGAGGCCTACCGCGGCGAGGAGGTCGAGGTGCTCGGGGTGCCGTGGCGCAACTGGTACCTGCCGGTCGCCGACCCCGGCGACACCGACGCGGCGATGGTCGGCATCTCGTTCGACCTCCGCGAGTCCCTCCGCCGCGAGGCCGAGCTGCAGGGCAAGCTCGACCTGATCGAGAAGCAGCAGGAGGTGATCCGCGAGCTCTCGACGCCGATCATCGAGGTGTGGGAGGGCATCATCACGGTGCCGATCCTCGGCCTCGTCGACAGCGTGCGCACCGCCGAGATCATGGACGAGCTGCTGCAGGCCGTCGGCCGCCTGCGCGCCCGCTTCGCCATCCTCGACCTCACCGGCGTCGAGGTCGTCGACACCGGCACCGCCAGCCACCTGATCGCGATGATCCGGGCGATCGGCCTGCTCGGCGCCGAGGGCGTGCTGACCGGCATCCACCCGCGGATCGCCCAGACCATGGTGGCGATCGGCGTCGACCTGTCGCACGTGACGGTCCACGCCCGCCTGCGCGACGCGCTGCAGCACTGCATCGCCCGGCTCGGCGAGCAGAAGGCCGCGCGCGCGGCGAAGTAAGATGTCCGCAGGGACATGTACGTGCATTGGCGGGGACGCGGCCCCGCCGGTGATGTGCGTGCATTGGCGGGACGCGCGCGCGGCCCCGCCGAGGCTCACGGCAGCTCGGCGGCCAGCTTGGGGTACGCGTCGGCGGAGGGAGCGCCGAGGACCAGGCGATCGACGTGGACCGCCTCGCTGTTGCGCCAGCCGAGCAGCGTCACCAGGCCTTTCGGGCTGAATTGCGCGGTGGCCGGCAGCACCGTGATGTCGTCGGGATGGGCGGCGTTGCGCAGCTCGGCGACGTAGTCGTCACCCTGGCTGTAGATCAGCACGTCGAGGGTGTTCTCGACGCCGCGGTCGAGCGGGAGGGGGGCCTCGGCGTGCTCCTGCCACTGGGCCTCGGCGATGCGGGTGCGGAACACCACCTGCTCGTCGGCGGTGAGGAGCCCCAGCGCCATCGCGCCGGTCTCGAACGCGGCGTCGGCCGGCAGGCGGGACGTGATCTCGAACATGTCCTCGTCGGGGATCCCGACCATCGGCGGCGTCAGCCGCAGGCGCACGCACAGCAGGGCGTCGCCGTACTCCTGCTTGGACCAGGTCGGGCTGTAGTTGTCCCACCAGTCCATGGTCATCGGGTGCGGGCCGAAGTTCAGGGCGCCGCCGGCCAGCGTCGGCGCGGCCCAGGTGCCGCCCCAGTGGGCGTCGTACTGCGCCTGGGCGTCGAACTCCTCGACGTAGGGCGGGACCGCGAACAGCTCGTCGGGACAGCCGACGAAGCAATTCAGCAGGGGACCCTCGCTGTCCGGACCGCACGGATCCACGCCGGTCTCGCCGGTCTCGCCGTCGGTGGTGTCGGTGGCGCCCGTGGACGTGCTCGTGCCGTCCTCCGTCGTCTCGCCGGTGCTGGTGCTGGTGCTGGTGCTGGTGCTGCTGGTCGCCGTCTCGTTGCTCGTCGAGGTGAGGGGCGAGGTGCTGTCCGTGCCGGTGTCGGCCGTCGAGGTCGAGGTCGGGACCGTGGTGTCGGCGGTCGTCGTCGAGTCGTCGCCCGCGGTCGTCCCGGTCGGCTGGTTGCCCGTGGGGTCACCGACGGTGCTGCCCGACTCGGAGGTCGCGGGGTCGGTCGCACCGGGGATCTGGGCGTCATCGCCGCAAGCGGCGGCTGCGAGCAGCATGAGGCAAAGGAGAGAGTCGGGACGGGCCGTCTTTCGGGAAGATGTGAGGGACATGTTCGCTTCTCCGGGTACGAGGCCCGGGTCCGACAGGGAGACGGGGACCGACCTGACGATTTGCGGGTTTTTTTCGAACGCCGTCGCGCGCCGACGGAAGGCCAGGACGTCCACACGCGTCGATCCGGGATACCCTGACCCATTTGTCGCGCCCGGGGCTCGCGGTTTGTCGCTTAGGATCCGCGCCCATGCGCCTCTCCACGCGCTTGCTGTCGCTGCTCGGCGGAGCGCGGGGCTGTGATGCGGAGGCAGTCGAGCGGCTGCTCGGCGGGGCGATCGACGACGCGACCCGCCGCTGGCCCGGCGTCAGCCTCGACCCGGAGGCCTTCGTGGCCTGGGTCGCCGCGCGGGTGCCCGCGGGCAGCGAGCCGGTCGAGGAGGCCCTGGCGAAGCTGCGGCTCGCGGAGCTGTTCCTGGCGTGCGCGTGCGCGGCCGGGTCCGCGGCGGCGATCGCAGGGTTCGACGCCGAGTTCATCGCCCGCGACCGACGCACCTCGGACGACGAGAAGCAGCTCCTCCGCCAGAAGCTGTTCCTGGCCCACGGCGACACGCCGCCCCGGATCGCCCGCTACGGCGGTCGCGGCGAGCTCGGCGGCTGGGTGCGGACCGTGGCGGCGCGGGTCGCGATCGACAGCGCCCGGCCGGCCCGCGAGCAGCCGACGGACGACGACCTGCTCGACGCCCTCAGCGTCGATCCGGGGCACAGCCCGGAATTGGCGCAGCTCAAGCAGGACGCGCGCCAGATCGTGCAAACCGCGCTGAACGGGGCGATCACCGGATTGCCGGCGCGCGACCGCATGCTCTTGCTCCAGTACCACCTCGACGGCGTCGGGGTGGTCGAGCTCGGGCGTCTCTTCAACGTGGCGCCCTCGACCATCAGCCGCAATCTGGCCCGGATCCGCGGCCTCTTGCTGGCGCAGGTGCGGCGGTCGTTGATGAGCCACCACAAGCTGTGGGGCGACGAGCTCGAGCGCTTACTCGAGTTCGCCCAGAGCCAGCTCAGCGTCGGTGGCGTCATCGACCGGACCTGAGCGGCGCGGGGCAGGCCCGGTGGACACGCCTGGCGCGGCGCCCTATCTCTTGCCGGCGATGGTCTGCCCCGAGGAGAACACCATCACCGAGTTCGTGGCCGGGATGCTGTCCCGGGAGGAGAGCGCCCGCGTCGAGGCGCACGCGGCCGCGTGCCCGGCGTGTCGCAGGTTGTTGTCCGCGCTCGCCCGCAGCCCCTCGCGCGCCGCTTCGGCTTCCTTCACGGGCCCCGACGAAGACGTCGCGTCGCAGCGATCGCTGGCGCGGGGCGCCCTCGTGGGCCGCTACGTCGTGCTCGAGACTCTGGGGGTCGGCGGCGCGGGCGTCGTCTATGCCGCGTACGATCCGGAGCTGAACCGCAAGGTCGCGCTGAAGCTCCTGCGCAGCCCGGCGTTCGAGCGCTCGCACGAGCAGCGCGGCCGGTTGATGCGCGAGGCGCAGGCGCTGGCGCGGCTGTCCCATCCCAACGTGGTCGCGGTGTACGACGTCGGCACGTTCGGCTCCAGCGTGTTCATCGCCATGGAGCTGATCGAGGGGATGACGCTGGCCGCCTGGCTGGCGCAGCGCAAGCACTCGTGGCGTGTGATCGTGGAAATTTTTAAAAAGGTCGGGCAGGGGCTGGCGGCGGCCCACGCGGAGGGGCTGATCCACCGCGACTTCAAGCCGGCCAACGTGCTCGTCGGTCGCGACGGGCGGGTCTGCGTGGTCGACTTCGGCCTCGTCCGTTCGAGCGCCGCGCGCACCGAGGCGGAGGTCTCGATCGCCGCGGAGGTCGTCGAGCCGTTCGACGAGATCACCCAGGCGGGGGCGTTCCTCGGGACACCTGCCTATATGGCGCCCGAGCAGTTCGAGAACAGCGTGGTCGATGCGAGCGCCGATCAATTCAGCTTCTGCGTCGGGTTGTTCGCGGCGCTGTATCAGCGGCGGCCGTACTCGATCAACACGCGCGAGGTCATCCGCGCCGAGGCGCAGCGGGGCAAGCTCCCGAATGTGGAGGGCGGCCCGGCGGTGCCTGCGTTCGTCCGACGGGTGTTGGAGCGCGGGCTTCGCCTGGCTCCGGAGGAGCGCTTTTCGTCGATGGCGGAGCTGCTCGCCGCGCTGTCGCGAGATCCGCGGCAGACCTGGCGGCGAATGGCCTTCGCGGGGCTCGGGGTCGGCGCGCTCGGGGTGTCGATATTTGCGGCGGCGCAATTCGCCGGCGAGCCGGCGCCGCTGTGTCAGGGGAGCGCGGCGAAGTTCGCCCAGGTCTGGAGCGACGAGGCGCGCGAGACGATCCACGCGAGGTTCGTGGCGACCGGCATGGCCCACGCCGAGGACATCTGGGACACGGTGTCGCGCACTCTGGACGCGTACGGGCGCGGGTGGTCGGCGATGCACTCCGACGCGTGCGAGGCGACGCGCGTCCGCGGCGAGCAGTCCGATGAATTGCTGTCGCTGCGGATGCTGTGCCTGGATCGTCGATTGACGGAGGTGCGCACGTTGACGGCCCTGCTCGGCGCAGTGGATGCCGACGGGGTCACCAAGGCTGTCGACGCGGCCTTCGGCCTCACGAGCGTGGCGGCCTGCGCGAACCTCGAGGCGCTGCGCATGCCCGTGCGGGCCCCGGAAGGCGGCGAACAGGCCGTGGAGGCGCGCGCGATCGAGACGATGCTGGCGCAGGCGAAATTCCTGGCGTCGCTCGGGCGCCACGAGGCAGGGCTCGCAGAGGCCGCGCGGGCGGTCGAGCGGGCCCGGGCGCTCGCACACCCGCCGACCGAGGCGGAGGCGCTCGAGACTCTGGGGGCCATCCAGCTGGAGGCGGTCGATCCGAAGGCGGCGGAGTCCTCGCTGCGCGCGGCGTATGCGACGGCCCACGCGGGGCGGCACGATCGAATCGCCGCGCGCGCGGCCATCGCTCTGGTGTTCGTGGTCGGTTCGCAGCTGTTCCAGGCCGAGGCGGGCCGCGAGTGGGCGTTTCATGCGCGGGCCGCCCTCGAGCGGTGGGGCGCAGATCCGGAGCTCGAAGGATCGCTGCACGCGAACTTCGGCAGCCTGCTCTACAACGCCGGCGACTTCACCGCGGCGCGGGCAGAGTTCGCGGAGTCGCTGGCGGTCCGGGAGCAGGCGCTCGGAGCGGAGCACCGCCAGACCGCGCAGTCGCTCGAGCTCGTAGCGATTGCTGCCAGCGCGCAGGGCAACGCCGAGGCGGCGCGCGCTCACCTGGGCCGCGCCACGGAGCTGTCGCGGAAGTTGTTCGGCGCGAAGCATCCGGCCTACGGGGCGATCCTCGTGCGGACGGGCAACCAGCTGCTGCTCGAGGACAGGGCGGCCGAGGCCGAGGCGCTGTTCGCCGAGGCGCTGGCGCTCGTGGAGGCGGCGCGCGGCAAGGACCATCCGCAGGTGGCGGTCATCCTGCTGAACACGAGCGGCGCGCTGCGCAAGCTGGGGAAGGGGCGCGCAGCGCTCGATGCGGCGAGGCGAGCGCTCCGCAGCTTCGAGGCCACCGAGGGGGCGCGCCCGCTGGTGGCCGACGCATTGTCGGCGATCGGGCGCGCCGAGAGCGATCTCGGCGACCTCGACGCAGCGCTGGCCGCCCATCGCTCGGCGCTGGCGATCTACGAGGAAGTGTTCGGCGCGGAGCACGAGCAGGTCGGCAACGTGCTGGAGAACCTCGGCGACGTGCTCCTGCGCCGAAACGACGTCGCGGCGGCGCTGGACCACTACGAGCGGGCGCTGGCCCTGCGCGAGAAGGCCCTCGGCGCCGAATTCATCGACAACGCGTTCGCGCTCGCAGGCATCGGCGAGGCACACGTGATGCGCGGCGAGGCGGCGACTGCGATAGCTCCGCTCGAGCGCGCGCAGGCGTTGCTGGAGAAGCACCAGATCTTCCCGTCGCTGCTCGCACGGGTACACTTCCTGCTCGCGCGGGCCCTGTGGGATGCCGGCCGGAGCCAGGAGCAGGCGCTGGGCCTGGCCGCTCGCGCTCAGGAAGGCTTTCGCTCGCTCGCCACGCCGATCGGCGACGCGGATGCGACGCGCGTCGCCGATTGGCTGGCGAGTCACGACTGAGTGTGAGAGGCTTTCGCGGGTCCGCCCATCGTGAGGCACTGAAGCGACGATGGCTCGTCATTCCAGCTCGCGAGGGCGAGCCACGCCCCATGTCCGCAGCGGCGAGTCGACGGTAACCCCGCCGCACAGCAGCAGCGGCCCGACTTCGCCTCCGGACACCCGCGGCCGAGCTCTGGGCGAAAGGCGCTCGCGTCAACGTCGCCACGCCGCGAGGCTGCGCTCGATGTACGCGACGAAGCCGAAGATCAAGCTGTGCTGCTGGACCGCGAGGCCCTCGGCGTCGTCGGCGGTCGCCGCATGGCGGTAGAAGAACCCGCCCTCGCCCAGCGCGCGGTCGTAGCGATACTCGACGCGGAGCAAAAGGGCCCCGAAGAGATGCACGTCGTTCGTATAGGTTCCGCCGACGAGCCACCGATCGAGCGCCGGCCCGCCGAACATGCGACCCCGGTGGTCCCAGAAGAACTCTGAACGCGCCGCCATGCCCCAACGGGCGCGCCGGCCTGCGAGCACGTGCCAACGCAGCGACGCCATCCCGTTGGCCCACGCGGCCACCGGCTGTCCTCCGAGCCATGTCAACCGCTCGCGGCCGTAGTCGCCGACCAGCGCGAAGCCCCAGCGCTCGCGCTGGTATACGACCTGGCTGTCGATCAGCACCCGCCACGCCGACACCCGCAGGTCGACGCCCTCCGGTCCGGCGTACACGTTCTGAACTAGCGTCCAACCTCGCGCCGGCGTGACGACCAGGTTGACGAGTCCGCTCGGGGCCCGGTTCGCGTCGGCCAGCGTGCCATAGCCATTGACCACCCACAGATTTACGCCGGCGCGGGCCCCGAGCGGGACGAGCGCTCGCAGCCCCGTGAGGACGAAGGGCACCGATGAATAGCCCCACGTGATCGACGCGTGCCAGTTGTCCTTGGTCCAAAAGCTCCCGAAGTGGGTCGGCGCGGGCATCAGCCCGGCGGCGATCTCGACGCCCGAGCGCAGCCGGACGCCGCCCCACGCGCGGCCGATGTGCTTCCATGTCTCGGGACCGGCGTAATGGCTGGTGTCACCGCCGGGCGTCGGGTCGGCGGCATACACCGCGGCCGCCGCGGCCCCCGCCTGGATCGCCACCTCGAGCATCCACGGAGACGCGCCCGGATCCTTGCGTACGTAGCCGACGAGCAAGTTCGGGCTGAACTCCCCCGTGCGCGCCGTCACCGGCGTGCCGCGAAAGATATGATTGGCGGGGAAGTTGCTGTTCACGACATATTGCGAGTCGACGAACCCGCCCACCACCCACGCCGGCGACGGCGCGCGCGACCATTTCGGCGGTACGGGCGGCACGGACGCGGCCGGCGCCGCGGGAGCCGGGCTGTCGCCGTCCGCCGGCGACCACGGCCCGAGCTTCGGAGGCGCGGCCCGGTCGCCGACACCGGCGGACGGCGACGCGAACACCGACACGAGGACCATTATCGCCATCCACATGTGTCACCCCCTCATCCTCGCTGCGCTCGCTGTCGAGCCACTCGTCGGTCAGGCGGCCTTGGGCGCAGCCGCGGCGCCGCAGACCGTCTCGACGATCAGACGGGTGACCACATACGGATCGCAATTGGCGTTCGGACGCCGGTCCTCGATGTAGCCTCGCTTATCACGCGCGACCTGCCAGGGGATCCGGACCGACGCGCCGCGATCGGACACCCCGAACGAGAAGGTGTCCCAGCGTTGGGTCTCGTGCCGCCCGGTCAGCCGGTCCTCGATCCCGTGCCCATAGTTGCCGACGTGCTCCGCCGCGCGCTCGCGCAGCGCCTCGCAGGCGGCGACGCAGGCGTCGTACGACTCGCGCATCGCCTTGCTCGAGTAATTGGTGTGACAACCGGCCCCGTTCCAGTCGCCGCGGACGGGCTTCGGGTCGAAGGTCGCGTCGCATCTGAACTGCTCGGCGATCCGGCACAGCAGCCAGCGCGCGAGGATCAGGTGGTCGGCGGCCGCGAGCGGGCCCAGTGGGCCGACCTGGAACTCCCACTGCCCGGGCATCACCTCCGCGTTGATCCCCGAGACCCCGAGCCCAGCCGTGAGGCAGGCCGACAGGTGCGCCTCGACGATCTCGCGCCCGAACACCTGGCTGCCGCCGACGCCGCAGTAATAGGGCCCCTGGGGCGCCGGGTAGCCATTGGTCGGGAAGCCGAGCGGCGTGCCGTCAGGCTTGAGGAAGGTGTACTCCTGCTCGAGCCCGAACAGGCTCTCGTGTTCGGCGTACTTCTCGGCCGGCCCGCGCAACAGCGCCCGCGTGTTGGTCGGGTGTGGCGTCATGTCGGTCAGGAACACCTCGCAAAGCACCAGCTTGTGGTCGCCGCCGCGGATCGGGTCGAGGACGACGCAGACCGGCTGCAGAACGCAGTCCGACGCGTGGCCCGCTGCCTGGTTGGTCGACGAGCCGTCGAAGCCCCAGATCGGCGGCTCCTCGCCGACCGCGAGGATCTTCGTCTTCGATCGCATCAGCGGCGTGGGTTTGGTGCCGTCGAGCCAGATGTATTCAGCCTTGTAATTGCCCATCGTCAAGAGCTCCTTGTTCGTTGTGGCCGCAAACCGGCGGCCGCGGTCACGAGTCCGACAGCCGATTGCAGTAGATCGCCGGGGCCGGCTCGAACTCCGGTTCGACGTGCGCGGCGAGGGCGGGGCGCTCGAGCAGCGCGACCACCTCGCTGTGGCGGTGGCGGCGGGCGTCGTCCAGCGGCGAGCCGCCCCAGCGGTCCTTCGGGCTCACGCGCACGCCCTGGTCGAGCAGCAGCTTGACCACGTGCGCGTGCCCCTCGGCGGCCGCGAGGTGCAGCGGCGTCCGCCGGTCGTAGTCGGCGCCGTCGAGGTCGACGCCACGGGCGATCATCCGCTGGATAGCCTTGACCTCGCCGAGCGCCGCCGCCCAGATGAGCTCATTGGTCAGGCCCGACTCGTTGTGCTCCGCCATCTCGGCGGGGTCGCCAGGCGGGCTGAACTCGACCCCCGATCGCACGCCCCCGTGCCGCTCCAGCACCGCGACCACGCCCGCGTGGCCCTGCATGTAGGCGTCGTCGAGCGGCGTCGTGCCCCAGCGGTCGCGCGGGTTCACGTCGGTGCCGCGGCCGACGAACCACTCGACGATCGCCACCTGGCCCTCGGCCGCCGCGAGGTGCAGCGGCGTCCGCCGGTCGTAGTCAGCGCGGTCGATCCCCGTGCCGCGGACCACGAGCCGCTGGATCGCCCCCAGGTCGCCCTTGCTCGCGGCCCAGATCAGCTCGTTGACGCTCTCGGCCCGGGCCTGGACCCGGCTGATCCGCGGATCCTTCTTCTCGGTGTGGCCGGTGAGGGTGTCGTAATTGTGGAAGTTGAAGGTCGCGACCAGGCGGCGGCAGAACTCGATGCCGCGCACGCTGTTACCGAGCTTGTCGAGCCGCGGCGACCAGGTGCAGATCCCCATCACGTTCGGGACCACGATCATCAGCGCCCCGGCGACCCCGCTCTTGGCCGGCAGGCCGATCGTGAAGGCGAACTCGCCGGAATAGTCGTACATCCCGCACGAGTACATCAGCGACAGGCAGTGCTGCACCGTCTTGGTCTCGAACACTCGCTCGCCGCTGATCGGGCAGATCCCGCCATTGGCCAGCGTCGCCGCGACGGCCGCCATCTGCTCCGCGTTGACCTCGATCGAGCAGCACTGGAAGTAGAACTCAAGCGTCTCGAGCAGGTCGGTGCTGACCGGGAACGCCTGCTTCTCGCGCATGAAGTAGCCGAGAGCGAAGTTGCGGTCGGCGGTCGTCCGCTCGGACAGGTACACCGAATTGTTGAACTTGACCTTGGCCCCGCCGCTGAGGCGCCGCCAGGTGTCCATCACCAGGTCGAAGCGGTCGGCGACGTTGACCTCGCCGTCGCGCTTGAGCAGCGAGCAGCACATGATCGCGCCGGCGTTGATCATCGGGTTGTGCGGCCGGCCGTCGTGGTTCAGCGTCAGCTCGTTGAAGCCGCGGCCGCTCGGCTCGCGCCCGACGTGGCGGTGGACGACCTGCTCGCCGTGGAGCTGCAAGGCGATGGAGTAGTTGATCGGCTTGCAGGTCGACTGCACGCTGAAGTCTGTCTTCGCGTCGCCGAGCGACAGCCGCTGGCCGTCGACCGTACAAAGGGACACCGCGAACTGATCGGGGTTCACCCGCGCGAGCTGGGGGATGTACGAGGCGACCTTCCCCTCGGTGTTCGGCAGCGTCGATTCGTAGATGTCGCCGATGTCGCCGCAGAACTCGTCGAAGTCGCGGATCACCATGTTTCCCTGGAGCGCGCGCTCGGCCAATAGAATGCTCGGGCGGATGATCTCGCAGAAGGCGCGATAATCGAGCCGGTCGTTGGGTCCGATCTCGGCGAGGAGCTTGCGCGTCTCCTTGAAGCGGTAGTCGTCGAGCGAAAGGCCCTCGCGGGCGATCGCCTCCTCGAGGTCGCTGCGAAAGATGTAGCTCTTGTTCTCGCTGTCGAGCGAGGTGAGGAGCCGGTACTCGCGGGCGTCCCGCTCTTCGCGGCGGTCCTCGCGGCCCTGCCGGCCCTTGTTACCGTTCATGTTGCTCGTGGTGGTGCTGCTCATGCCGTGACTCCGTGGAAAAATGCCTACAGGGCGTCGATGCCGCGCTCGCCGTTGCGGACCCGGACGACCTCCTCGAGCGGCAGGACGAAGATCTTCCCGTCGCCTTGCTCGTCGCGTACGTTCTCGATGATGGTCCGTATCACCAGCTCGACCTCGCTCGACGGCACCACCAACTCGACGCGGATCTTCGGCGTGAGGTCGGGGACGAACTCGACGCCGCGGTAGAGCTCGGCGTCGCGGAATCGACCGTGTCCGGTGACCCGCGAGACCGTCATGTGCGCGACCTCGACGCCGAGGAGCCCCTCGCGGACCTCGTCGAGCCGCTCGTTGGAGATGACCGCAACCACCATCTTCATGCTCGCCCCGCCTCATCGTCAGTTGGGATTGAGGAACCCATAGCCGTGCTCGCCGTGCATGCTGTGATCGATGCCGACGCGCTCCTGCTCGGCGCTGGCGCGGATCCCGACCGTCCGATCGACGAAGACCAGCAGCGCCAGCGTCCCCACCGCCGACACGCCGACGCTCAGCAGGACGCCCTTGAGCTGGTACCAGAACTGGATCGCCACCCCGTGCTCGGGGACCTCGCGCAGGAAGAAGGTGAGCCCGAGCGCCCCGATGATCCCCGCCATCCCGTGGATCCCGAACACGTCGAGGGTGTCGTCATAGCCGAGCCGCGCCTTGAGCAGGATCGCCAGATAGCAAGCCAGCGAGGCGAACGCGCCGAGCAGCAGCGCGCCGGTCGGCAGCACGTCGCCGGCCGCCGGCGTGATCGCCACCAGCCCGGCCAGGATTCCCGACACCATGCCGAGGCTCGTCGCCTTGCGGTGGATCACCATCTCGATCAACATCCACGCCAGCGCGCCGCTCGCCGCCGCGATCTGCGTCACCGTCAACGCCTGCGCCGTCTTGAGGCCGCTCGACACCGACGAGCCGGCGTTGAAGCCGAACCAACCGACCCAGAGCAGCCCCGCCCCGACCAGCGTGAGCACCATGTTGTTCGGGTGCATCGCGGTCCGCGGGTAGCCGCGGCGCGCCCCGAGGTAAAATGCGCACACCAGCGCCGCGACCCCGGCCGAGATGTGGATCACCGTGCCGCCGGCGAAGTCGATCGCCTCACCGCACAGGAATCCTCCGCCCCAGATGATGTGTGCGAGCGGGTTGTAGATCAGCAGGCTCCACAGCGCGATGAAGAGGCAGTAGCCGCGGAACGACACCCGCTCGGCGAAGGCCCCGGCGATCAGCGCGGGCGTGATGATCGCGAACTTGCCCTGGAACATCGCATACACGTACTCCGGGATCGCGTAATCGCTCATGATCGCGGCGTCGATGCCCGACAGCATGAACTTGTCCCAATCCCACCCGACCACCCCGCCGATGGTCGCCCCGAACGCCATCGAATAGCCGCAGATCGTCCACAGGACACCGATGATCGCCATCGCCATGAACGAATGGAGCATCGTCCCCAGCACGTTCTTGGTCCGCACGAGGCCGCCGTAGAACATCGCCAGGCCGGGCACCATCAGCAGGACGAGCGCCGTCGAGGTCAACATCCACGCGGTCGTCCCCGTATCGAGCGCGACCGCCTCGCCCGCGCGGGCGAGCCCGGGCGCGAGCGCCAGCGCGACGGCGACGACCGCGGCCGCACCGGGTGACGCACCTCGTTGTTTCGCTCGTGTCATCATTTCCTGTCTCCTGCAGCCCCCACGCGCGATGAATGCCGGACCGCGCGGCCGCCTTGCGACGCCGGCGGCGCCCCCGCGTCGACCCGTCGTCCGTGCGGACTTGCGAGGATGTGCGGCGCGTCGCACGAGGCGCCCCGACGAGGCGAAACTCGCCGGTTCTGCGGTCCTCGTCCGCCACGAACAGCTTGACCGAGCCTTCGCACCCCGCGATTGGGGGAAAGCCTCAATCAGCGGGGAGCGAACCGCTGCTAATTCGATGGGCGTATGGCGACTTCCGCCTCCGGAGCGCGCAGAGGCGCGCAGACCTCGAGTGGATGGGCCGTGACGGAAAGAGACACCGTCCTGGCCCTGCTCGTCCGCGAGGCGTCGCTGACCCGGCGGCTCGGACACGGCTACGTCCTGGCGCTGGCGCTCGTCGCCCTGCTCTGCCTCGCCGGCCTCGTGCTGATCCACGGCGTCGTCCAGCGGCACGTCGCCGATGCGACGCTCATCAACGTCGCCGGTCGCCAGCGCATGTTGAGCCAGAAGGTCAGCAAGCTGGCGCTCGAGATCGATCGGGCCCGCGCGGCCGCCTCGCCGCGCGAGGCCGCGGCCGCCGGCGCCGAGCTGGCGACCGCACTCGCGGAGTGGCGCGACGCCCACGAGAGCCTGCGTGACCGCCCGAACGCGCGCTTCCCCGGCCCGAACAGCGACGTCGTGGCCCGCCTCGTCGAGGCCGCCGAGGTCCACCTCCTCGCCATCACCGAGGCCGGCGCACGCCTCGAGCGCGCCGCGGCCGGAGCGGTCCCTTCACCCACCGACGCCGGCGCGGTAGCGACGATCCTCGCGCACGAGCGCGATTTCCTCCCGGCGATGGAGGCGATCGTCGAGGCGCACGAGCGCGAGTCGCTCGCCGGCGTCGAGTCGATCCGCGACATCGAGACCGCCCTCGTCGCCACCTGCCTCGTCACCCTCATCCTCGAGGCCCTGCTGATCTTCCGGCCGGCGCTCCGCCTGCTGTCTCAGACCCAACGCCGCCTCCGCACGGCCCTCGTCGCCCTCGCCACCAGCGAACGCTCGAAGTCCGCGCTGCTCGAGGCGGTCCCCGACGTCGTCCTTCAGCTCGATCGGCGGCGGGTCTGTCGACTCGTCCACGTGCCCGCCTGCAGCGACCTGCCAGCGCTCGCCGGACCGGCCGAGAACCGCCCCCTGGATGTCCTCTTCCCGCCAGCCGCAGCCCGCGAGATCGAGGCCGCGATCACCCGCACTCGCGCCCGAGAGCCCACCCAGCGCTTCGAGCTCACGCTCCCGGGTCGCCACGGCGAGCGGCGGCACGAGGCCCGGGTCGCCCTCGCGGGTCTCGACGACGTGCTCGTCCTCATCCGCGACGTCACCGAGCAGCGGGCGCTGGAGCGCGAGGTCGTCGCCGCTGTCGGCGACGAGCGCAGGCGGCTCGGGCGCGACCTTCACGACGGCCTCTGTCAGCACCTCGCCGGGCTGTCGCTCCTCGTCGGCTCGCTGGCCCACCGCACCGGCTCGGAGGACGCGGCTCCGATCGACGCCGCGACGCTCGATCAGGTCGGCGAACTGATCGAGCGCGCCCTCCGCGAGAGCAAGCAGGTCGCCCGCGCCCTCCATCCGATCGCCCTCGAGGTCGGCGGGATCGCGGGCGCTCTCGACGACCTCGCCCGCTCGATCGAGGCCCTCTACCGCGTCCCTTGCCGCGCAGAGGTCGATCTCCGGGGCGCGCAACCCTCGATACCGACCGCCACCGAGCTGTTCCGAATCGCTCAGGAGGCGGCGAGCAATGCCGCCCGTCACAGCGACGCCACGAGAATCCAGATCCGCCTCGTCGGCGACGACGATCAGCTCCTCCTGACGGTCGCTGACGACGGAGTCGGGATGGGCCGCAGACCTGCGAGCGCCCAGGGCTGCGGGATGGGCCTGCGGATCATGGAGCACCGCGCCAACGTGCTCGGGGCGCGACTACGGATCGACGGCAACACGGCCGGCGGCACCACCGTCTGCTGCGAGCTGTCGCTCACCGTCTGACACGAGACAGCCACGATGACGACCCACACCCAGCGGATCTTCCTCATCGACGATCACCCGGTGTTCCGCCACGGACTCCGCCAGCTGCTCGAGGCCGAGAGCGGCCTCGCGGTCTGCGGCGAAGCCGAGGACGCACCGGGCGCCCTCGAGTCGCTGCGAGCCCACGACCTCCCCGACCTCGCGCTCGTCGACGTGTCGCTGCCCGGCAGCGGCGGCATCGACCTCGTGCGACGCCTGCGGGTCCTCCACCCGACGCTCCGCTGCCTGGTGGTGTCGATGCACGACGAGCACCTTTACGCCGAGCGTGCTGTCCGCGCCGGCGCGGTCGGCTACATCACCAAGGCGCTCAAGCCGAAAGCGATGATTGCGGAGATCCGCAAGGCGTTGCGCGGCGAGTTGGCCTTCAGCGAGGGCACCGCGACCGCCCTGCTCCGCTCGGCGTACGGCGGCGAGCGCCGGCAGTCGCGCTATGCCAACCTCAGCGACCGCGAGCTCGAGGTCTTCGAGCTGATCGGTCGCGGGATGAAGGCCGGCGCGATCAGCCAGGCCCTCTGCATCAGCACGAAGACAGTCGAGCGTCATCAGGCTGGCATCAAGCAGAAGCTGGGGGTCGCGCATAGCAGCGAATTGCGGCGGATCGCGGCGATCTGGCTCAGTGAGAGCAGCACCCCGCGGCCTCAGCACGACCCCGCACACGCCACCGACGCAGTGCTTCCCTGAGGGCCAGGTGTGCTGACGCGACGATGGAATGGGTGGCGATGAACTGCGCGCCGACGCCTTCGTCGGCGACGCGCGTCGGTGATTGGCTGGCGAAGCACGATTGACGTCGCGCGCCGGTCCGACGATTCGTCGGACCGGCGCACGCTTGCGATCACTCGAACTTGCAGCAGGTGGCCATCTTGTCGAAGATCGCGTCGCCCTCGGCGCACACGTTGTCGGCCGGGCACTGGGCGACCTCGACGCCGTCCACGCTGCAGACGCAGGTCTCGGCGTCGCAGAAGATCTCCTGCGTCGGCATGTCGGGGCAGAACGTGCTCACGCCGCAGCCCTCGTCGCCCTCGTCGCTCACGCCCACGGTGCATGGGTCGCCGACGCCTGCGCAGACTTCCACCGCCTCGAGCTCGGCCGCGCACGGCTCCTCTTCGCCATCGAGCTCGGCGCAGGTCAGCTGGGCGATGCACTGGACGAAGGTGAGGTTGAGCGGCACGCACTCGGGCTCGAGCCCCTGGAACTCGCTGGCGCAGTCCTGGGCGCACTCGGCGAGGGGGACGTCGCCTCCGCCCTCGCACTCGAAAATGAGCTGGCAGGCGGCCTCGCAGGCGCTCTGGTGCTCGGGGTCGACGGGGCCGGTGGTTTCGCTGCCGGTGTCGTCGCTGGTGGTGGCGACCGTCGGCTCGTCGCTGTCGGTGGTCGCGCCGTCCTCGGTGGCGCTCGACGTCGGCGACTCGTCGGTGGTCGACGCGTCGGTGGTGGCGGCGTCGGTGGTGGAGGCGTCGGTGGTCGAGGCCGAAGCGGTGCCGCTGTCGGTGTCGCCCGGCTTGGGGTCACAGGCGCCGGTGAGGAACAGGAAGGTAAGGGTAAGGAAAGAGAGAGTAGAGCGCAGCATGACGTTATCCGTGGGAGGGGCGAGCCGTCGGGGTCCGTTCCACCGCGGCGCCGCTCCGGCCGTGGAGTCGCCGCTGTCGGGAGAAAAATTGCCGGCTCGCTGCAAGTCGTCGCGGCGCGCTGGCGAGGCGATCGCGCACTCGGGCAGCGCCGCTCCCGCGGGCGCGGCCCGCAGGCGATGACGGTGCGACACGACGGCGAGAGCAGACGGGCAAAGCGGCGCGCGCGGCCGGCGCCGGGCGCGTCGGGTGCGCTCGCGGCGGGCCGCGGCTCAGGCGTCGACGCGCGTCATCAGCTCGAGGAAGTGGCCGTTCGGGTCGGCGACGTCGACGCTGTGGCCTGCGCGGCGGGCCGCGGCTCAGGCGTCGACGCGCGTCATCAGCTCGAGGAAGTGGCCGTTCGGGTCGGCGAAGTACACGCGGCGGCCGTCGCGGTCGTAGTGGCTGATCTGATTGTCGAAGCCGCCGTGCGGGCTCGAGGCGAACGGCAGGCCGGCCGCGCGGACGCGGGCGAAGATCGCGTCGAACTCGGCGTCGTCGACGAGGAACGCGTAGTGGTGGGACTCGAAGCCGCCCTCGTCGTCGCCGAAGTCGAGCGTCAGCGAATCATTGACGCGCACCGCGGCGAACGGGCCGACCTCGCCGTCGTAGGGCACGCCGAAGAGCTCGGCGAAGAACTTGGCGGACGCGACCTTGTCGTGGGCCGGCACGATCGTGTGATTGAGGGTGATCGCCATCGTCGCTCAGCGTAGCGCGCGAGGCCCGAGGTGTCAGGCGCTCACGGTCGAGGCCGGTGGCGGTCCGTGGTCATTCGTTCATCTGGTAATTTGCGCGCATGAGCCATTCGAACAGCGACTCGGGGATGAGCCGGCGGGCCCGCGGGACCCACACTGCGTCGGTGCCGAGGCGGTAGCGCAGCCGCGGCCGGCGAGCGCCGAGGATCTGCAGCAGCAGCTCGGCGAAGCGGAGCGGGTCGTAACCGTGCGGCGAACCGCGTCGTGACGAGCTCGGCCTCGAGGCGCTACCAGGCATCTCGGAGGTTCGAGGATGGACGACAACGAGAACTTGGACGTCGTGACGAGCTCGGCCTCGAGGCGCTACCAGGCATCTCGGAGGTTCGAGGTGCTGTGCCTCGGCCGGCGGCAACTCGGGGGCCGGCGGTTGCCGCCCGATCACGCGAGCCTCGGGCTGCTCGCGGATCTGGTGACTCACGCGGAAGTCCACCACGTCCTCGTCGTCGGAGCTTTCCGCGACAACGAAGTCACTCCTTCCCACCCGCTCGTGCTGACCGTCGCGCCCACAGTCACGCGGTTGTGGAGCGGCGGACTCGCCCGCGGCGGGGCGCAGCGTCCGGGCACGCCACCGGCTCGCTGCGGAGCTCCGGGCTGGCACTCGACCTCGAGTGGCAGACCCTCGAGCTGACGCACGCGCCCTGATGCTCACGCGGCGAGGCGCCGCAGCCCCTCGTACATCGGGCCGGACACGAAGTGCCACATGCCATCCTGCGCTGCTTGACCTGGCCACGGCGCGAGCGTCGGGTTCGGCGAGACCAGCAGCGCGCCGCCGCGATGGTCGAGGCGTAGACCGCCCAGCATGCTCTTGGTCGACCGCAGGTTGGCGTGCGTCACCCGCAGGCTGCCGTCGGCGGTCTGGCCGAGCACCGCGCCCGCGGCGTCGCGCAGCTCGACGCCGTGCTCGAACAGATCGATGCGGATCGCGGTCCGCCGGATGTAGGTCGCCCCGGGCACCATGAGCCAGACGACGATCAGCCCCCCCATGACAAAGAAGAGCGTCCGCGCGAGCGCTTGGAACGCGTTCAGGAGGCCGCCCGTATCAGCCATGAACGCCTGCCAGAACGGCGCGCCGACGGTCGCGGGGACCACTGTCCCGATCGCTACGACCATCCCGACGCGCCTCCAGTCGGTCTCCAGGATCGTCTCCGTGGCGATTGCGAACCCTGTGTGCGTCGTGGTCACCGTCCTCGAGTAGCACACGATCTGCGTCGCGGTCCCCGCAGGCGCGGTGGTCGACGTCGCGCCTCGCACCGCCGTACGCACCCGACCGCGCCGCGCCGCGGGATCACGCGGTCATCATGTCGACGTGGCCGGGAAGTCGCGGGTGCGCCGTCAGCCCCTGTCCCGCACCACCGAGTCGCGCAGACGGACGACAGAACAGGTGCAGGCTCGGCGAGCGTTATCGAGCGGAGGACGTTGGCGACGAGACGCTGCTGAGTGTCCTCTTGCTGGAAGGTCTGCTGCCAGAAGGCCGGGGCGAGCTCGAGGATGCGGTTCATGGGCCAGGAGGGGAGCAGGCAGAGGAGGTCACGCAGGTAGGCCCAGGGCTCGATGCCGTGGAGCTGGCAACTGGCCAGGAGCGAGACGAAGACGGTGTTGACGCGCGCGCCCTCGTCACTGCCGAGGAAGAGCCAGTTTTTCCGGCCGACGACCTCGCGCCGAAGGTGGCGCTCGGAGATGTTATTGTCGAGTGGCAGGCGGCCGTCTTCGAGGAAACGCCGGAGCGCATGTTCCTGGTTGGATGCGTACCCGAGCGCTCTAGCGATCGGCGTGCCGCCGAGGACGCGGGCGCTCTGCTCGACGCACCACGCGAAGAAGGCGTCGACGAGCGGCCTCGATTTCTGGCTGCGGACCTGTTCTCGCTTCTTGCGGGGCGCGTCCTTGATCGTTCGTTCGACCTTGTACATCGCCCGTATCAGCGACAGGGCGTGTTGGGCCCGTTCGGGATCGGAGCTGAGCGCCTTGCAGAAGTACCGGCGCAGGTGACACCAGCAGCCGACCTCGACGATGTCACCAGGCGCGTACAGGTGATCGAAGACGGAGGCGGCGTCCGCGACGAGGTAGCCCTTGTACCCGGCCAGCAGGCGGTCGACGGCCTCGCTGTCGTGTTTGTGGGAGTAGCGGTAGAGGACGTGGCGCTCGGGCGCGACGAGCACCCAGAAGTGCGCGCGCTGGCACTGCTCCGCGGCCTGCACGAGGACGCCGGTGGCGTCGGTGCAGAGGTACGGCTGGACGAAGGCGTCCCGGAGCATCGCCTCGACCAGCGGCTCGGCGAGGTCCGCGAGCTGCTCGTGCCAGCCACAGATCGTCGAGCGCGAGATGTCGAGGCCGTCGCGCGCGTAGATGCTCTCGAGACGATGCACGGGGAGATGGTCTTGCCAGCGATGGACGATCGTGATGGCGAGCATCCCCGGCCCGGCGAGGCCGCGCTCGATCGGCCGCTCCGGCGGCTCGGCGATCTTCACCGGCGATTCGTCGATGATGTCCCCGCCAGCGACGCGGGACGGCGCTCGAGGACCTCGCTGACCTCCTGGCCGATCCGCTCGTAGGCGTCGAGACCCTCGCGCAGCACCTCGGGCGGCAGCACCTCGATCTCGACCCGCGGCAGGTGCTCCGGGAGCGGTCTACGGCCCGCGGGCCGCCGCCGCCGCTCGGGACGCCCCTGGACTGGATCTGCCTCTTCGGTCATGTCCGGCGCCGGCGCATCGGCCTGATCCGTCTCGCCCTGGCCCAGGAGCATGTCGAGCACGTCGAGCGCGAGCTGCGGCGTCTCGTCCTCGAAGCGCTCGGCCTTCTTGCCGACGAGGATCCCGCGCTCGAGCATCGCGCATTTCTCGAGCGTCTCGAGGTAGAGCTTGCGATAGTGGTCGCGCTCGGCGCTCAGTTGTTCGACCAGCGTCTTCGTCTCGCAGTCGCCGGGTCCGTGCGTGGCGCCGAGCACACCCGCTTCTTAGCGATCCGAGCCTCCACGTCAAGAGCGATTTCGCTCGCCGCGACATCGGGGCGTAGCGACGCCGTACAGCAGCTCGCCCAGGGCGGCGCGATCGATCCGCACCGATCTGTCCTCGGGGGCATCCGATTTCGGGAGCCGAAACAGCGCCCGGTGCAGGCGCTTGTACAGCAGGCAGTACCCATTCCGGTCCCACCACAGCACCTTGAGCTGGTTCGACCGTCGGTTCGTGAAGACGAACATCGCTCCGCTTTGCGGATCCTCGCCGAGGATCTGCTGCGCCTCGAGGGCGAGCATGTCGAAGCTGCGCCGCATGTCCTGCGGCTGCGTGCATACGAAGATCCGCACCGACGACGGGATCATCGGCGCCCCTCCAGCGCATCGAGCACGCGCGCGAGCGCCTCGGACTCGACGCGCCCCCGGACCCGGATCCGAATCCTGCCGACGTCGAGCTCGATCACCGCGACCTCTGAGCTCGCCGGCGCGGTTAGCTGCTCCGTCACCTCGACGAAGCTCACCGGCGCTGGCCCGGCCGCGCCGACGCTCGCCAGCTTCGACTTCCACCAAGTCAACGTCCGCGGGTTGACGCCGGCCCTGGCCGCATAGTCCTTGCACGACAGCCCGCTCGAAGCCCACGCCGTCACGTGGGCCTGCCATCGCTCCTGCGTCGTCATAGGCCCCATTTCCTGCGCCACAGCTCCACCCGTTCCCGGATGGTCCGCGGCCTGAAGTCCAGCCGCACCGTGTCCCCGGACTCGGTGACCTCAAAGCAGAAGGAATCTGAAATTACCAGGCTGAACCTGCCTCGCCTCGGCGCTTCCGGCCTCAAGACCAGGGCCCCCCGCTCGTTCGCGTTCTCCTCGTCGTTCATCCTCGAGCCTCCGAAGCGCTTGGTAGCGCCCCGAGCCTGGAGGCGTCACGACGCGGTAGACTGGACGCTTACGCGGGTCGGGGCCGGATTGCTCGGCGCGGGCCATGATGTCGATCGCGCGGTCGCGGGCGGCGGCGTACGCGGGCAGGCCGCCGGTCGCCCGCTCGCGCGCGGCAGTGCCGGCCGTCTTGAAGTCGCCCGGCTCGATCAGCGACACGTGGATGCCGAACCGGCGCACCTCCTGGCGCAGGCCCTCGCTGAGGCCCTCGATGGCGAACTTGCTGGCCGAGTCGTGGGCGTGGAACGGCACGCCGACGAGCCCGGCGAGCGAGGAGACGTTGACGATCCGGCCGCCGCCCTGGGCGCGCATCACCGGCAGGACTGCCCGCACCATCCGCGCCATGCCGAAGAAGTTGGTGTCGAACTGGGCCTTCGCCTCGTCGATCGCGGTCTCCTCGACGGCGCCCGCGAGGGTGTAGCCGGCGTTGTTGACGAGGACGTCGATCCGCCCGGCGCGCTGCATCACCGCGTCGACGCAGGCTGCTACCGAGGCGTCGCTGCGCACGTCGAGCGGCAGCATTTCCGCGCCGCCCAGCGTGTCGTCGCCGGCGGCGCGCCGACTGGTGCCGAACACGCGATAGGGCCCGCGCGCGGCCAAGAGCCGCGCGGCGGCCTCGCCGAACCCGGACGACGCGCCGGTGATGAGGACGACTGTTCCCTCGCGCATATGCGGCCTCCTGAAGCCTGGCGGAAGTTAGCGCGAGGCCGCCGTACGCGAGGCTCGGGGTCGCGTGCGGCGAAGTGAGCTTTCGAGAGCGAGCGATGGGCAGGCTGCGAGTGACTCGGGACATGTCCTCTCGGACATGTCGTGATGTCCCCGGAGCGTCGTCCTCTGCGAGCACTGTTCGGGGTCACGGCTGGGCGCTCGCCCCGCCGTCGACGCGATGGCGCTACTCGCGCGGCAAATTTCACCCGGGGAATATTGACCGAGAATATTTCCCGGGTATTATCCCCGCGTGACCTCGGAGCGCACCTACACCGCCTTTACCGGCGTTCGCCGGCTCGCCTCCGGCAGCGCCCGGGAGGTGCTGCGGCGCCTCGGCGAGGTCGGCCCGTGCGACGGGCCCGTCCTCGTGTTCGACGACGCCAGCGGGCACCAGGTCGAGCTCGACGCCAGGCTGGCCGCCGAGGAGCCGCCGGTGCGCGCCGGTCCGGGTCGCCCGAAGCTCGGCGTCGTCTCGCGCGAGGTCTCGCTGCTGCCGCGGCACTGGGAATGGCTCGAGCGGCAGCCGAGCGGGATCTCGGCGGCGCTGCGCCGCCTCGTCGAGGAGGCGATCCGGCGCGACCCGGACGAGGAGCGGACCCGGCTGGCGCGAGAAGCCGCGCACCGGGTGATGACCGCGCTCGCCGGCGATCTTCCCCATTACGAGGAGGCCGCGCGCGCCCTGTTCGCGCGCGACTCGAAGCGCTTCGCGCAGCAGATCCGCCGCTGGCCCGCGGACATCCGCGAGCACCTGGCGCGCATGGTCGAGGGCGCGTTCCCCAAAGGAGACGAACCATGAGCTCTTCCACGCCGACCCGGACCCGCGCCGAGCAGAAGCGAGAGTACCGCGAGCAGCCGCGGCGCGCCGGCATCTATGTCATTCGCAACACCGTCAGCGGCAAGCTGCTGCTCGGCAGCAGCATGAACCTGCACGGTCCGCTGAATCGCCACCGCTTCGCGCTGGCGATCGGAGCCCATCCGATTCGCGCGCTGCAGGAGGACTGGCGGCGCCTCGGGCCCGAGGCGTTCGAATTCACGATCGCCGAGGTGGTGACGCCGCAGGACGAGGAGGCGGGTCCGCACGAGGACGAGCTGTGGCTGCTGGAGCAGGTGTGGATCGAGCGGACCTCGCCGTTCGGTGAGGCCGGCTACAATGTCCACACCCGGATCCGCGACGCCTGAGCGGGCGAGGTCACTCGTCGTCCTCGTCCTCCGGCGGGTCGTCGTCGCTCTCGATCGGCGCTGCTGCGGGCCGGATCTCGGCGGCGCCGAAGCTCTCGGTCAGCACCCCGCCGACGAACACGCGCAGGTGCGTGAACAGGCCGCCGCACAGCAGCACGTGGGTGCACGACAGGCTGCATTCTTTGCAACCGTCGTACACGAGCCAGCCGAGCTGTCCGTAGGTCTCGGCGTCCCGGTAATCGCGGGTCGGCATCACGAAGACTGCGCCCCCGTCCGTGGCCGCGTGGGGGCATGGGTCCCAGTCGTACGAATCGAGCTCGTCGTATCCGAGCCCCCGCAGCTCCGCCTCGAACGCCGAACGACTCGAGTCATTCATGGCGCGAGAGCGTATCGGCGCCGCGGGGCGCCGTCAACGCGCGTGAAGGCGCGACGGGCGGCTCGGTCACGCCGAGACGATGTCGAGCTCCGTCCAGAGGCCGTCGCTCGGAGGGGCCGGCACCGGCGTCATTCGTCGTCGTCGACCGGCGCTGCTGCAGGCCGGATCTCGTCGTCGTCGAAGCGCTCGGTCAGCACCCCGCCGGCGAATACGCGCAGGTGCGTGAACATTCCCCCGCAGTTCAAGGTCCGGGTGCAAGCTTCGCAGCAGTCCCGGCAACCCTCGTATACGAGCCAGCCGAGCTGTCCATAGGTCGCGGCATCCTTGCATTCGCGGGTCGGCATCACGAAGACCGCGCACTCGTCCGCGTCCTGGTGGACGCAGGGATCCGAGTCGAACGAATCGAGCTGGCCGTATCCGAGCCGCCGCAGCTCCGCCTCGAACGCCGATCGACTCGAGTCATTCATGGCATGAGAGCGTATCGGCCCCGCGGGGGGCCGTCAATCCTCGCGCGTCACGCCGCGACGATGTCGAGCTCCGTCAGGGCGCCGGGGCGGAGCAGCCGTCGCAGGACCGGCGCGACCGGGCTGTTGCTCAGGCGAATGATCGTGGCGCGGATGATCCGCTGCAGCTCGCCGGCCGGCGTGAACAGCTGCCGCATCGTCGCCGCGGTCTGCTGCAGGCTGGCGGTGAACGGGCGCAGCTTCGCCTCCCACTCGCTCAGCGCGCGGGGCAGGTCGTGGGGGTGCTGCGCGAGCAGGTTGCCGAGCAGCTCGGCGCCCGCCATCCCGGTGGAAGCGCCCATCCCCGAGTACAGGGTCAGGCACCACGCAGCGTCGCCGAGCAGCACGACGCGGCCCTCGTGCCAGCGATCCATGCAGACTTGGTTGACCGAATCGAACAGGCGCTCGTCCGCCGCGGCGTAATCGTCGAACAGCTGGCGCAGCACCGGTCCGGTGGGCTCCGGGGCGAACGCCGCGCGCACCGAATCGATCGCCGGGCGGCGGAACTGCCCGGCGACGTCGTCCACGCGGTACGAGAACAGCACGGTGGGGTTGTGATTCACGAACGGGAACACCCACGCCGAGCGCCCGGCCTCGGCGAGGACGAGGCCGTCGCTGGTCCTGTGGCCCTCGATGGGCCTTTGGAGCACGCAGGCGCCGATCATGTAATTCATCGGCCGGAGGAATTGTTCGTGCGGGCCGAAGACCAGCCGGCGGACGGTCGAGCGCATGCCGTCCGCGCCGACCACGAGGTCGAAGCGCTCGGTCGCGGTCGCGCCGGTCGCGGCGTCGAGCATCGTCACGTCGACGCCGCGCTCGTCCTGGGCGATCGCCACGGGGCTGGTGGCGAAGCGGACCTCGACGTCCGCCGGCAGCGCCGAGTAGAGCGCGTTCTCCACGTCGCCGCGCAGCACCAGCCGCGGCCCGCCGGGCAGGTCGGGCAGGCCCATGCCCTTGCGTTTGCGACCGCTGCGATCGATCTCGAACGTCTGGACCGGCGGGCCCAGACGATTGCCCACTGCCTCGAGCACGCCGAGCCGGCTCGCGGACGCCACGCCCGTGCCGAACAGGGCCACCGCGTAGCCGCCGCGGCGCCGTCCCGGGGCGCGCTCGATGATCACAGGTTGCCAGCCGAGCCGGTGCAGCCGCAGGGCCGTGGCGATGCCGCTGATCCCGAGCCCGACCACCAGGACGCGCGGGCGGCGTGTCGTTGCGCTGTTCGTCATGGCCCGAGGGTAGCGACCGACCGCGGCCCCGGTAGAGCGCGGCTTGGCGGAGAAATCGGCGCGGATTGGGGTCGCCGGCGGGGCCTGTCACTGCGCGGCGCGGCGTCGCTCTCGCCAGCCGCGCGGCGTCATGTCGTGGGCGCGACGAAACACGCGAATGAAGTGGGTGACATCGGCGTAGCCCACCGCATTGGCGATAGCCTCGACGCTCTCGTCGGTGTCGCGCAGGCGCCGGCGCGCCTCCGACATGCGGTGCTCTCGCAGCCAGTCGCTGACCGTCAGCCCCGTCTCCTGGCGGATCGCGTTGGCCAGGTGCGACGGCGTGCGGCCCACCGCCGAGGCCACGTCCTTCAGCGAGAGGGGCTCCAGGCAGTGCGCCTCGATGAAGGCGAGGGCGTCGCGCACGATCCCACCGACCAGCGGCGAGGCAGTGGGCGCGTGCTCCTGCAGCTCACGCACGAGCTCCGCGAGCAGCAGGACGAGCCACGCGTGCGCGGCGTGCTCCGCGGCCCACTTGCGCTCGCGCAGCTCCGCGTCCATCTCGCTCACCAAATGCTCGATTCGCCGCAATCGGGCCGGATCGGGGCGCAGGCGCAGCAATCCGCGGATCAGCAGGCTGCGCGCCGGAACGGGCCCGGCCTCGCCGCGGATGCGCGGCTGTCCCGGCCCCAGCGGCGGCCCGAGGGCGCGGAGCAGCAGCGGATCGACGCTGACGATCCAGCCCGCGAGATCGCCGATCTCGAGCGGCTGGTGCTCCACGCCTTCCGGGACGAGGTGGACGTCGCCGGCGCGCAGATCGACCGTCTCGAGGTGTCGCCCTCGGCCGCTGCCCGCCGTGAACACGAAGATCGTGAAGAAGGTCGAGACGAGCGGACCGGTCGGCGGCGGCGGTCCGCTCGGGACGCGGGTGACGTGGAGGCGCATGTCGCCCGCGCCCATCCCGTCGAGGGTGATGACCTGCGGAGGCCGCCGCGGGGGAGGGCGAGGCACGGAGCGACGAGTGTTACCCGATGTCGCGCCGCGACGGAAATGGCGGGAGACGAGCGGGCGCGGACTCGTGCGGCGCGCGCCGGGTTGGCGCCGTCCCGGCCGCGCTGATACCGTGAGCGAGATGAAGATCGTTCGGCTCGGGGCGCACGAGGGGGAGCGGCTGCGAGCGGTGCGCCTGGCGGCGCTGGGCGACGCGCCCGACGCTTTCGGCGGCACCCTGGCCGAGGCGGCCGTCCGTCCCGCAGACGACTGGCGGCGGCAGCTCGTCGAGTTGGCGACCTTCGTCGCGGTCGTCGAGGGAGGCGACGCCGGCATGGTCCGCGCGGCGCGCCACGAGGTCGAGCCCGACACCGGCGAGCTCCTGTCGATGTGGGTCGCGCCGGCTGCCCGCGGGCGCGGCGTGGGCGATGCGCTGGTCGATGCAGTCGTCGCCTGGGCCCGCGCGGAGGGACTGCGCCGGCTCGTGCTCGACGTCGGTGACGCCAACGCCGCGGCGATCGCCCTCTACGCCCGCAACGGGTTCGTGCCGACCGGCGTCACCGGGTCGCTGCCCCCGCCGCGTACGCACGTTCGCGAGCACCAGCGCGCCCGTCCAATTTGAACCGGAGCGGTGGATCCGCGGGCCGATCAGAAGTTGCAGTCCGGACCCAGCCACTCCGACGACGCGCGCACGCCGTCCGGCGGGAGGCCGCACAGGTCCCATTCGCTGTTCTGGCCGTCGATCCACTGGTAATAACAATACTTGCCGAACTCTCCCATCGCGCCCGGGAACACCTTCTCCGCGTGCCAGCCCTGGTCGGGCTCGGGGCAATCGCCGGAGAAGGTCATGATGCCGGTCCAGCCCGGGCACTGCGCTTGCCCGCCTTTCTCCGCGGCGATCGTCTGCAGCGCCGCCAGATCGGCGCAGGGGCCGTCCTCGGTGTCCTCGTCGCCGGTCGTGCTGCTCGTGGTGCTCTCCGTCGTGTCCGTCGTGTCACCGGTCCCGCTGGTGCCGGTGGTGTCGGCGGTGGTGTCGACCGGATCTCCGGTCCCGCTGGTGCCCGTGGTGCTTGCCGGGTCGCTCGTGCTGCCGGTCGCCGTCGGGCCGCCGGTCGGGTCCTCCGGTGCGTCGGGGTCGCCGGTCCCGCTGGTGCTGTCCGGTTCGCTCGTGGTGGGGCTGCCGCTGGCGGTGGAGCCCTCGCTGTCGGGGCTGGCCTCGGACGCGCTCGAGTCGCCGTCCGCCTCGCCGCATGCAGTGATGATCGCGGCGCATCCCAGGCCCGCCATGATGATTCGCGCGATCCCCTGATAAACAAATGTCATGACCGATTCTCCTTCGTAGCTCTCCGCAGATTCGCTGCGCCACCCTCCGGCCTACTGGCATCGACGCGGCGCGAGCGTCGGTCTCGGGTCTTCCAAGTTCCATGCCATCCTCGATGCTCGCGTCCGGGCGGTCGCGGGGCGCAGGCGGACGCGTGCCTGGTGGTGTGGGCGCCCGCCGCTCGTCGGCGCGGGCTGGCACCGTGCCGGCACGAGCTGGCACAGTGCCCGACGAGGAAGCTGTCCGTGGCGATCGATTTCGGCTTGGCTGGATCGTCGAGGTCATGTTCGCGCTCCCGCCCTGGCCGGGCCGGCCGCGAAAAAAAGCGACGTCGGCCTGTAGGGTCCGGGGCCGCCGCGACACTGCAGCAGAGAGCCCCCGCCCCGGGCCCCGACCCGTTCCCCGCCCACTCCTCCGTGGACCTCCCCCGCATGCGTCACAGGTCGCCCGGTCGTCACGAGAGCGCGGTCCTTGCGGCCCTCGGCACGTGGGCGACGCGCGTCGGGACCCCGGGGAGGCGGGCCGACCGGAGCGGGCCCGAATCACCTCAGGGGAGCAGGTCGTCATGATAGGGTCGAACGCGCCGATCATCCGGCTCGAGGGCGTCAAGAAGGTGTTTCACACCGACGAGGTCGAGACCCACGCGGTCGCGGACGTCGAGTTCGAGATCCCGCGCGGGCAGTACGTGTGCATCGCCGGACCGTCGGGCTCCGGCAAGACGACCCTGCTGTCGCTGATCGGCCTGCTCGACACGCCGACGGCCGGGACCTATCTGCTGGGCGACCGACGGGTGTCGAGCCTGTCCGCGGTGCAGCGCGCCCGCGTGCGCAACGAGCAGATCGGCTTCGTGTTCCAGAGCTTCAACCTGATCGGCGACCTGACCGTCGCCGAGAACATCGAGCTGCCGCTGACCTACCGGGGCATGCCGGCGGGCGAGCGGCGCCGACGGGTCGAGTCCGCGCTCGCGCGGGTCGGCATGGCCCACCGCGCGCGCCACCTGCCGGCTCAGCTTTCGGGCGGCCAGCAGCAGCGCGTCGCGGTCGCCCGCGCGGTGGCCGGCGAGCCGCTGCTGCTGCTGGCCGACGAGCCGACCGGCAACCTCGACTCGTGCAACGGCGACGCAGTGATGGGGCTGCTGCACGAGCTGCACCGGTCCGGCACGACGATCGTGATGGTCACCCACAACCCCGAGTACGCCCGCCAGGCACAGCGGACGATCCACCTGTTCGACGGCCGAATCGTCGAGGAGAGCCACCATGCGCAGCCTGTTCCATGACGTGCGATTCGCGCTGCGGATGCTGGTCAAGACCCCGGGCTACACGCTCGTGTCGGTCCTGATGCTGGCATTCGCGATCGGCGCGAACACTGCGATCTTCAGCGCGATCAACCTGATGCTGCTGCGGCCGCTGCCGTACGACGAGCCGGAGGAGCTGGTCGTCGTGTTGGAGAACCGGCCGGAGTTCGAGCGGATGGCGGTGCCGTACCAGAACTTCCTCGACTACCGCGCGCGCAACAGCACGCTCTCGGGGCTCGGCACGACCGGCTACGACCTGGTGAGCACGACCGGCGCCGGCGACGGGGAGGTGGAGAAGCTGCTGGTCGAGATGCAGTCGCACGATTACCTGGCGATGCTGGGGGTCGAGCCGATCCTCGGGCGCCTCTTCCTGCCCGAAGAGGACCTGCCGCACGGGCCGCGCTCGCTGCTGCTCAGCCACGCGTACTGGACCCGCCGCTTCGCCGCCGACCCGGCGATCGTCGGCCGCGAGCTGATCCTCGACGGCAAGCCGTGGACGGTCGTCGGCGTGCTGCCGCCCGAGCACCGGGCGTTCTTCCCGTTCCACGCGGCCGTCCCGATCGGCACCCGCGCCGACGAGACCCTGTTCAAGGACCGCGCCGCTCGCAGCCAGTCGTACACGGTCGGCCGCATGAAGCCGGGCACCACTCTGGCGCAGGTCCAGGCCGACTTCGAGGCGATCGGCGAGGGCCTGCAGCGCGACTACCCGGAGCTGTTCGGCGCCAGCCGGCCGCAGGTACTGCCGTTCCAGAGCGAGCTGGTCCGCGACTACCGCACGACGCTGCTGCTGCTGGTCGGCGCGGTCGGCTGCGTGCTCCTGATCGCCGCCGCCAACGTGGCCAACTTGACGCTCGAGCGGGCGATGGCACGCCGACGCGAGCTGAGCATCCGCGCGGCGCTGGGCGCCGGTCGCATGCGGCTGGTCGGGCAGATGCTGGTCGAGAGCGTCCTGCTCGCGCTGGTCGCCGGCGGGCTCGGGCTGCTGGTCGCGGTGTGGGGCGTCGACCTGATCCGCGTCTCGATGCCGTTCGACTTCATCTTCGCGCTGAACGGGGCGATCGAGATCGATCGCCAGGTGCTGGCCTTCACTCTGGTGGTAGCGCTCGGCACGGGGATCCTGTTCGGGGTGGCGCCGGCGTTGTTCGCGTCGCGCGAGGAGCTGGCGCAGGTGCTCAAGAACGCCGACCACCACGCGTCGGCCGGCAGCCAGCACCTGCGCGCGCGCGACCTGCTGGTGGTCGTCGAGGTCGCGCTGGCGCTGGTGCTGTCGGTCGGCGCCGTGCTGGCGACGCGCAGCCTGAGCGCGATCCAGCGATCCGACCCGGGGTTCGACCCAAACAACGTGGTCGGCGCCATGGTCTCGCTGTCGCCGGAGCGTTACAAGACGCCCGCCGACATCCGCCAGGTCTTCGACGAGGTCCAGCGCCGCGTGGCCGCGATCCCGGGGATCTCTCAGGTGTCCCTGTGCTCGGGGCTGCCGGGCTACATCGGCAGCGAATACGACACCGTCTATCCGTTCGGCGTCAGCCGCACGCCGGACAACGCGAAGATGGCGACGCTGCACCGCGTCGACGTCGGCTTCCTCGAGCTGGTCCGGATCCCGCTGCTGGCGGGGCGCACGTTCGGGCCGCAGGACGCGACCGGTCCGACGGTCGTCGTCATCGACAAGCAGCTCGCCGAAAAATTCTTCCCGGGGGAGGACCCGGTCGGCAAGCACCTGCAGGACCGATTGAGCGGGCAGCCGAGCGTGGAGGTCATCGGGGTCGTCGGTCACATCAAGCAGGAGGGCCTCGACACGCCCGATCGCACGCCGTACCAGATGTATTATTCGTACCAGCAGCTGCCCGTCCAGTCGCTGGGCGTCGGCCTCCTGATGTACATGCTCATCCGCGGGGACAGCGACCCGCAGCCGCTGGCCCCGCAGATCCGCGAGGCGATCGCCTCGGTCGACGGGCACGATCCGACGATCGGCGTCGAACCACTGGCGCGCGGGCTGGAGCGGTCGATGAAGCCGCGTCAGCTGGCGGCGAAGCTGCTGGCGATGTTCGCCGGGGTCGCGCTGCTGCTCGCGGCGATCGGGATGTACGCGGTGATGGCCAGCGCGGTGGCGCAGCGGACCCGCGAGCTCGGCGTACGCATGGCGCTCGGCGCCCCGCCGCGGGCGGTGGTCGCATTGGTGGTCCGCCAGGGGATGACGCTGGTCGGCGTCGGCCTGGGGGTCGGCGCGATCGTGGCGCTCGGGGCGACCCACCTGGCGACGGCGCTGCTGACCGACGAGGTCGCCGCGACCGATCCGCTGACGTACGTCGCGGTGGCGCTGGGCCTGGCGCTGGTCGGGCTGCTGGCGACGTATATCCCGGCGCGCCGAGCTGCGCGCATCGACCCGATGCTGGCGCTCCGCCACGATTGACGCTGCCGAAGGAGCGCGTCGCAGCCGGAATGGCGCGGCGCGTGCGGAGCACGGGAGCGGGCAGTCGTCGGAGAACCGGCGGCCACCGAATCATCGCAATCTCGCGCTGGCCAGGCCGCATCGATGTCGTGGTAACGCCGCGCTGGCGGCTTGTCAGGAGTCCGGCGTGCTACGCTCGGGGGGGCCGGCGTGAAGTTCTTGTCCGCAGCCCGCTCCCCGAAAGCGCCTCGACTCTGGGCCTCCTGGGCCCTGGGGTGCTGGATGTCGCTCGGGGGCTCCGGATGCGCCGCGGGCGGGCGCGGCCCTGTGTTGCAGATCGCGATCGCGGGCGCGCCGGCGCTGCATGGCCCCGTCGAGGCGCTCTCGCCGGGCAGGCTGTGGGTCGGGCGGATCTGGGGGACTCTCAGCTGCATCACCACCACGGCCGGGCGCACGGGCTGCTGGGGCAGCGAGGTGCCGACGCCGCTGACCGGCCTGGCGACGTTGCCCGCGAGCGCGCGCACGGGCTGCCTCGCCGCGGAGCCATGGGCGCCGAGCTGCGCGGTCGTCGACGCGAGCGCGGCGCGCGGGACGGAGGTCCGCGCGCTCGACGACAATCCGAAGTCCGATGTGTGCGCGTTGCTCGTCGGCGGCGGGGTGCATTGCTGGGGCAGCGACGGCCGGTCCTCGCGTGTGCGAGGGATCCGCGGGGCGGTCGAGGTCGCGGCGAGCGGCAGCATCGGCTGCGCGCGCCTGCGCGACGGCGCGGTGAAGTGCTGGCATCGCGGCGCGGCGGCCCGCCTGCGCGCCGATGTCGAGGCGGCAGTCGACCTCGCCGTCGGCTCCGGGACCGCCTGCGCGGCCCTGCGTTCGGGCGGCGTGTCGTGCTGGCAGAGCGGGAGCGCCGCGTGGCCGGTCGCGGACCTGCAGGGAGCCGTCGCCGTCGCAGTCGGCGAGGCGATGGGCTGCGCCCGCCTGGCCGACGGCGGAGTCGCTTGCTGGGATCCTTCGGCGAGGTCGGCCGCGCGGCGGGTCCCGGGCGCGGCCGGCATCGTCGAGCTGAAGATGGCCGACGAGTATGCGTGCGGGCGCGACCGCGACGACGGCGTGTGGTGTTGGGGAGACAACCATCGCTTCGGGCTCGGCGATCCGGAGTCGTCGTCGTTCCTGACCCGGCCGCTGCGTGTGCCAGGGATCCCTCCGGCAGTCGATGTGCAGCTCGGTCGGGCCGACGCATGCGCACGCACCGAGGCCGGCGAGCTGTGGTGCTGGGGCGAGTCGCTGTCCGGGGTCGAGGCAGAGCGGCCTGTGCCGGTCCGCCTCGGCGAGGGGGTGCAGCGCGTGATGTTCGGCGTCGACGGGCTCTACGCCGAGCTCGCTGACGGGCTCCACCACCTCCGCGCTCGCGGGTCGGACGGGTTCGCGCGGCTGCCGGAGCTGGCCGAGACGTCGGCGCTCGCGGTCAGCGAGGGGTGGGGCTGTGCGATCCAGCGAGGCACGCTGCGATGCTTCTACCGCACCCTGCCCGTCGACGCGGTGGCGCCGGCGTGGCTCGCGGGGGTTCGCCGAATATCGCTGCCGGCTGTCGTTTCTCTCGGCGGTTACGGACCTCGTGGCTGCGTGGCGCTCGCGGACGGACGCGCGATGTGCTGGGGCGAGCGCTTCGACGGGCAAGGTGACGCTGTGGCCATCGATGCGACCGTGAGAGTCGCCGGTCTGCCGCCGGTCGATGCCGTCGCGGTCGGCGGCGGGTTCGCGTGCGCGCGGACTGCCACGGGCGAGCTGTGGTGCTGGGGCGATGCGAGCGAGGGCCGTCGCGGCGGTGCAGCGGCCAGCGGGCCGCGGCGCATCGATGCGTTGCCGCCGGTGGTGCAGGTCGCCGCCGGAGAGGCTCATGCTTGTGCCCGGACCGAGGCCGGCGAGCTGTGGTGCTGGGGTCGCAACCATCGCGGTCAGCTCGGCCGCGGGGCGAGCTCGCCGTGGTCTGCCGAACCGGCCCCGGTGCAGGACCTCGCGCAGGTCACCACCGTGGCGCTGGCGCGCGAGACGAGCTGCGCCGTGGTCGCCGACGGCGGGGTGCATTGCTGGGGAGACAACCCCGGGCGCCATGCGAGCCCGCGCGGCCTGCTGCGCTCGGATGACGCAGTGCCGGTCGATCCCTCGCGGGTGACGTGGATCGACGCGGAGTGACGATGGCTCGTCCCTTGAAGCACTGGCGAGACCGGCGACACGGTCGGTCGAGGCGCGATGAGGACGAATGGCGGCGCCGGGTCCGCCGTGCGCCGATCGTGGACGCGCTCGCGGCCGGCGTTCGCTAGACTCTGGCCCGGCCATGGCGATCGAGATTCTGCAGACCCGCCCGCTCCTCGCGTCGTGCGAACGCGCGCTGGTCCAGCGCTACACGGTGCACAGGCTGCACGAACAGGCGGATCCGGAGGCGTGGCTCGCGACCCATGGCGCGCGCATTCGGGCCCACGCCGGCTCGGGCGTGCAGGCGTCGCTGATGGCCAGGCTCCCTAACCTCGAGATCATCGCCGGCTTCGGTGTCGGCGTCGACAATATCGACATCGGCGCCGCCAGGGCCCGCAAGATCCGCGTCACCAACACGCCCGACGTGCTCAACGACGCGGTGGCCGAGTTGACCCTCGGCCTGATGATCTCGCTCGCTCGGCGGATCCCGCAAGGGGACCGGTACGTGCGCGCCGGCAAGTGGCCGGGCGGCAGCTTCGGCCTGTTCTCCGAGCTGAACGGCAAGACCGTCGGCATCGTGGGTCTCGGCCGGATCGGCAAGGAGATCGCCGCGCGCGCTCAGGCCATGAAGATGCGCGTCGTGTATCATGGCCGCCAGCAGCAGCCGGGCGTGCAGTACGTGTACTACGACGATCTCGAGGCCATGGCCCGCGACAGCGATTGGCTGGTGGTCATCGCGCCCGGCGGCAAGGGCACCGAGCGCATGGTCTCTCGCTCGGTGCTCGAAGCTCTCGGCCCCGAGGGCATGCTCGTCAACGTCGCGCGGGGCTCGCTGGTCGACGAGCCGGCCATGATCGCGCTGCTGCAGAGCGGCGGCCTCGGCGGCGCCGCGCTCGATGTCTTCGAGCACGAGCCGCAGGTGCCCGAGGCGCTGCTCGGCCTCGACAACGTCGTGCTCTCGCCCCATCAGGGCAGCGCCACGCGTCAGACCCGCGACGCCATGGGGGCGCTGCTGGTGGCCAACCTCGACCGGCACTTCGCCGGAGAGCCGCTGATCAGCGAGGTGGTGTAGTCCCATGCCGATCATCGAGCTCGTCACGCCGATCCGCGCCCCGATCGAGCGCTGCTTCGACCTCTCCCGCAGCGTCGAACTGCACCTCGCCAGCACGGGCGAGACCGGCGAGCGCGCGGTGGCAGGCGTCGTCCGCGGCCTCCTCGGCCCGGGCGACGAGGTCACCTGGCGCGCGCGTCACTTCGGCGTGTGGCAACAGCTGACCAGCAGGATCACCCAGTTCGAGCGTCCGCGTCGCTTCCGCGACTCGATGGTGCGCGGCGCGTTCGCCCGCTTCGACCACGACCATTTGTTCGAGGCCGACGCCGACGGCACGATCATGCGCGACCGCTTCGACTTCACGTCGCCGCTCGGCCCGCTCGGTCGACTCGCCGACGCGCTGGTCCTCACCCGCTACATGCGCGACCTCCTGGTCGAGCGCAACCGGGTGCTGCGGGAGATCGCCGAATCGGACCGGTGGCGCGAATTCCTCGCGAAGCGATGAACACGAACCTCTGCCGCTTTTATGATCAGTCGGTGTCGGTGCCCGCGAGCACCGCGAGCGAGCGACCGTCGACGCGGACCGTCGCCAGACCGAGGTCGGTGACGACATGATTAAACCACCGCGAGTCGCTGGCGAAGTGGGCGAAGCCGCCGATTCGCTCGACTGCGCGGGCCTCGGCCTCGATCGCCTCCAGCGGCGCGTCGGCGGGCGCGTCGACCAAGCCGCCGAGCGAGCGCCAGGCGTGAAGGCGGCCGTACGCGCCGCTGATGCCGACGTTGTAGTCGCCGCCGTTGGCCGCGAATGCGAGGAGCAATGTGAACACCTGCTCGGCGGACAGCGGCCGGACGTCGACCCGCGTCGCGCCGGCGAGGACCCCGAGCGGCAGCGCTCGCAGCAGCGCCGGACACGGGCCCTGCACTGCGCGATCGAAGCGGAACATCCGCGCCTTGACGCGGCCGTTGGACACCGCGCAATGGCTGGAGAACACGCTGGCGATCCGTCGTCCCTCGTCGGGCTGGCCGATCGCGACGACCTCGGGGAGCGTCGACGCCGGCGCGATCGTCGGGCCGGTCGGCGCCGACCAACCCCAGCAGCTCATGCTGCCGACGCGGTAGGTCGCCGCCACGGCCTCGCTCCCGACCTCGAGCGCGAGTCGGTGCATCGGCAACGATCCGAGCGGATGATCGCAGGCGACGAGCGCACGGGCGAGCGCGTCGATCGCCGGTCCGGCGAGCGCGGCCCCGCGGATCACCAGCTCCTGCGCCCAGCAGGCCATCAGCGAGAGGAGGTCGTCCGGCAGGCCGAGCGTGTCGATCGCGTGGGCGAGCGTCGCCGGCCCGTGGCGCGACGCCAGCGCGCCGGCCCGGAGCCGGGCGCCGGCGTCCGGGTGCTGCCCGGTGCGCGTGGGCGACCCGAGCTTGTCGTGCCGGCGCAGCGTCGCGACGGCGCGCACTGCCGCGGCGTCCCCGGGGACGAGGACGAGGGCCTGCAGCGCCACGTCGAGGTACGTCGGCCGCTGGCGCGCGAGGACCTCGACGAGCTCTTCGAGCAGCTCGAGCTCGCCGTCGGCGACCGCCCGCTGCAGCCGCGCGAGCCACGAGACCCAGGTCTGCGGGTCGCCGGCGAGCTGCGCCAATGTCTCTGCCTCGGCGGTGCGGCTCACCGCGCGAGCATACCCGCAGCGCCGCGCGTCAGCGACGGCTCGCGGCGCTTCGCCCGGGGACGCTCGACCTCGCGCCGGGCGTCGCCCATGCGAAGGCGGGCAGAGCCGGTGCGCCCGCACATCACGCGCAATGTCGGGCGGCGAGGTCCTGCGCTAACGTCGGCGCATGGCGAGCGAGTACACGGCGGACAACATCGAGGTCGTCGCGTGGCCCGCGGCGGCGCGCAAGCGACCCGGCATGTACATCGGTGCGACCGACGACGGCGCGGGACCGCTGCACCTGTTGCTGGCGATCGTCGCCAACGCGATCGACCAGATCCTGCTCGCCCGCTGCGCTCACGTCGACGTCCGGGTCGACGCTGACGACTTCGTCACGGTCACCGACGACGGCCCGGGGATCCCGGCGCGCTCGCTGGTCGAGCTGCTCGAGCAGCCGTCGAAGCCCCCGACTGGCGACGAGGACCGCCTGCACGTCCGCTTCGGATTCCGTGGCCCAGGCCTGCCGATCGTCAACGCGCTCTGCGATCCGTTCGAGGTCGAGACCGTCCACGCCGGCGAGCAGGCGACCGTGGCGTACGCTGCCGGCCTGCGGCGCGACTCCCTGCGAGTGAGCGCCGCGTCGCGGCCGTCCGGCACGCGCGTCCGGTTTCGTCCCGATCCGCAGATCTTTCAGGGCACGCGCGTGCCGCGAGTCGAACTGACGCAGCGCCTCGAAGACGTCGCGTACCTGCTGCCCGCGAGGGCGCTGTCGTGGAGCTTCGCGGGTGAGGGCGCGACGGGCCTGGTGGCACGGGTCCGCGCCGAGGCCCGCGGCGCGCTCGGCGAGGTCGCGCACCACCGGAGCGACTGCACGACCGAAGATGGGCCGACCGTCGTCGAGGTCGCCCTCGCCTGGCGCACCTCACCGTACGGACAGCCGGCGCAGATCCACAGCTTCGTCAATCTCCAGCGCAAGGCGGACGGCCCGCACGTCAGCGGTCTGCTGGCGGGCGTCCGCGAATTTTTGAAGATCCGCGACGACCGCGGCCTCGAGGGGCTCGTGGCTGCGGTCGCAGCGCTGCACTCCGACGCCCGGTACGTCATCCAAACGAAGTTGAAGGTCGCCAACCCGGCGTTGCGCACTGCAGTGACGGAGGCGACGCTGACCGCCCTGCATCATTGGGCCGAGCGCTTCCCCGAGGATGCGGGCGCGCTGCGCCGCCGCGTGAAGAGGCGGTGACGGTACTCGGACCGCGCACTCGAGAATGGCAGGACCGCGGGCTCGGCTAGGTGGGTCCGGTCGATGGCGCCGAGGCGCCGGCGAAGCTGCGTGGCTCGGCTGTCGGCGCGTCCCAGGCGACCTCGAGCGCGACGAGGCCGCGGAACATCACGACCTGGCGGAACTTCAGCGGCTCGTCGCCGGCGAGGCGCAGGCCCGGCAGGCGCGAGGCGAGCACGGAGAGCCCCACGCGCCCCTGCAGGCGCGCCAGCGCGGCGCCGAGGCAAAAGTGCACGCCGCGACCGAAGCCGAGGTGCTCGCCGACGTCGGGGCGCTCGGGGTCGAAGCGCAGCGGGTCCGCGATCACGCGCTCGTCGTGATTGGCGGACCCGAGGGCCAGGAACACCCGCGCGTCGGCCGGGATCGTGACGTCGCCGAGCTTCACCTCGACCCGGGCCACGCGGGTCGTCCCCGGGACCGGGCAGTCGCGGCGCAGGGTCTCCTCGACCACCGCGGCGGCGAGCGACGGATCGCGCACCAGCGCCGCGAGCCGATCCGGATGCAGGAGCAGCAGCCGCACTGCGTTGCCGAGCAGGTCGGTGGTCGTCTTGTGGCCCGCGAACACGAAGGTGGTCGCATGGGTGACCGCCTTGATCACGTCGAGCTGACCGCCGGGGTCCGTCGCGGCCTGAATGATGGTCGTCAGCAGGTCGGTCGAGGGCTCGCTCGCTCGCGCGGTGACGAGGCCCGCGAGGTGATGCTGCATCGCCACCACGCTCTCGGCCGCTCGTACCCACTCGTCGGTGGGCAGCTGACCGCCCATGAACAGGCGCGCGGCGTCGTCTGCCCATTGCCCGAACTTGCTGGCGTCGGCCTGCGAGACGCCGAGGATGCCGGCGATCACCGCCACCGGCAGCGGGCCGCAGAAGCGCGACATGAGCTCGGCCCGGCCGTCGGCGACGAAGGCGTCGACGAGCTCGTTGGCCAGCGCGACGACGGTGCCCTCCAGCGCGGCGATCCGGTCGGCGGTGAAGGCTGCGTTCAGCTTGCGCCGCACCGCGGTGTGCTCCGGCGGGTCGAGCTGGACGATCGAGCCGGTCCGCGGAAAACCCTTTCGCATCACCGCCATCACCTCGGGCGGCGGCTCCTTGACGCTCGTGGTGGCGACCCGCGAGGAGAAGCGGTCGGTGTCGCGGAGGATCGCCGCGACGTCGGCGTGCCGGGTGACCACCCACATGCCCAGGTCTTCGCAGTAGAAGATCGGCTCCTCGGCGCGCGCCCGTGCGTACCGCGAGTAAGGGTCTTGCTGCACTTCGGGCGAGAAGAACGAGAAGGCGGGGCGCTCGGTCATCGCCGTCGAAGCGTACTCGCGCGGCGACTGCCGCTTCAAGGGCGTGCGTGCCGACGGTGCGGCGGAGCGTCGGGCGTATCCGCCCCTGGAGCGGTCGACGTCGCGGCGAATCAGCGGCGTGCAATGACCGAACGGGTCGAATCCAGAATTCGTGCACTGTCATCGATTCGGGGTTTCGCGACGACCGGCGCGACTGTCGATAGTCGCGCCGGTCGCAACATTTACGGGCCGACGTAGCGGGCGCGCGGGCGCAGGAGGAAGCCGGCGGCGCGCTGTTCGAAGGCGTGGGCCAGCCAGCCGGCGGCGCGGCCGACGGCGAAGATGGCGACGGTGGTGCGCGGAGGCAGGCCGAGCGCGGCGCCGAGGGCTACCAGGCCGACGTCGAAGTTGGCGGGGTCGCGGCCGGCGTCGCGCATGGCGGCGACGATCGCCAGGAGCGTGCGGACCTTCGGGTTGCGCGGGGCGTGCTCGGCGGCGGCGGCCAGCAGGGCGGCGGCGCGTGGGTCGCCGTCGGGGTAGAGCGGGTGGCCGAAGCCCGGGACCTCCTCGCCGCGGCGGGCTCGCTCCTGCACGACTGCGCGCGCGTGCTCGGGCTTGCCGACCTCGGTGACGAGCGCCTCGACGCGGTCGGCCATGCCGCCGTGGCGCGGGCCGGACAGGGTGGCCAGGCCGGCGCTGACGCAGGCGTACAGGTCGGCGCCGGCGGAGGCGGCGACGCGCACCGCGAAGGCGGAGGCGTTGAGCTCGTGGTCGGCGGACAGGACCAGGGCGCGGTCCATCACCCGGCGAGCGCGCGGACCGGCGGGGGCGCCGAGCGAGACCAAGAGGGCGCCGGCGACGTCGGGCTCGGCGAGCGCGGGGCGGACGTGGTCGACCGCGAGGCCCGCCCCGGCCAGCGCGGCCATGCGCACGAGCAGGGCGCGGGCGCGGACGAGCTCGGGGCCGGGGGCGGGGTTGTAGCGGTCGGGGTCGGCGGCGCCGAGGGCCGGCACTGCGAGCGCGAGGGCCACGAGCGGCGGGGCGCCGTCGGGCAGCAAGGCGGTGAGCGAGGGCAGGCGCAGGCCGAGGCCCGGGGCCAGCCACTGCGGGGCCTGCTCGGGCAACGCGCCCGACCACAGCAGCTCGGCGACCGCCTCGAACGAGCTCGACGCCGCCAGCTCGACGGCAGGGCGGCCGCGGTAGCGCGGGCCGGAGGCGTCGATCGCCGTCAGCGCCGACTCGAGCACCGGCTCGCCCCAGCGCAGCGCGCCGGCGGCCACCGGGCCGTGGCCCGAGCGGGCGTCGCTGCGGGCCTTGAGCCGCTCGAGGTCCTCGCGGCTGTACCGGCGCTCGCGCCCGGGCCCGCCCGGCTCGCTGCGCACGAGGCCGCGGCTGGCGTAGGCGTAGAGGGTGGCCCGCTTGACGCCGAGCAGCGCGGCGGCCTCCTTGCCGCTCAAGAAGACTGGGTCCTCGTCGTGCGCGTCGGGGCCTTCGGTCATGGTGTCGCCATGGGTGATATCAAGCGAATGATGGATTGTCGAATCAACGTTGATCAACGTCATCCGCCGGCCCAAGCTCGTGGCCAGGAGGAACGCATGGATACGACGGTGACGAGGAGCGGTCTGGACGGCGTGGTGGTGGCGGACACGCGGCTCAGCGAGGTCGACGGCGAGCGCGGACGGCTGGTCTTGGCCGGCCACGACATCGAGCGCCTGGCCGGCGGGACCTCGTTCGAGGCGCTCGCGGGGCTGCTGTGGACCGGCGCGCTGCCGCAGGCCGCCGCGGCCGATGCGACCCGCCAGGCGCTGGCCGAGGGCAGGGTGCGGGCGTTCGCGCGGCTGCACGCCGACGAGCTGGGGCGCTTCGCCGACGGCATGGACGCGCTGCGGGCCGCGATGGCCCGCCTGAGCGCCGACGACGGCTTCGACGCGCCGGCCAACCTCACCGGCGCGGTGGCGGTGTTCGCCGCGGCGTGGGCCCGCGTACGCGCGGGCGGGCAGCCGCTCGCGCCCGACCCCGCGCTGCCCCACGCCGCCGACTACCTGCGCATGCTCACCGGCGAGGCGCCCGATCCGGCGCGCGTGGCGGCCCTGGAGGCCTATCTGGTGACCGTGGCCGACCACGGGATGAACGCGTCGACGTTCGCCGCGCGCGTGGTGGCGTCGACCGGCTCGGACGCGGTGTCGGCGATCGTGGCGGCGATCGGGGCGCTGAAGGGGCCGCTCCACGGCGGCGCGCCGGGGCCGGTGCTCGACATGCTCGACGCGATCGGCGAGCCGGCCGGCGCGGCGCGGTGGATCGAGGCGGAGCTGGCTGCAGGCCGGCGCATCATGGGAATGGGCCACCGGATCTACCGCGTCCGCGATCCGCGAGCGGCGGTGCTCGAGGCGGCGCTGGCCCGGCTCGAGCAAGCAGGGGTGTCGAACGGCCGCCTGGCGCTGGCCCGCGCGGTCGAGCGCGCGGCCGAGGGAGCCCTGCGCGCGAAGTACCCCGATCGCCCGCTGGCCGCGAACGTCGAGTTTTATACGGCGGTGCTGCTCGACGCGGTCGGCCTCGATCGCGCCGCGTTCTCGCCGACGTTCGCCGCCGGTCGCGTCGCCGGCTGGTGCGCCCACGTGCTCGAGCAATCCGCGACGGGCCGGCTCATCCGCCCGGCGTCCCGCTACGTCGGGCCGGCGCCGCTGCAGTGATCGCGGATTGCTGCGACGAGCACCGCAGGGCGGATGACGATCACGAGGCGCACGTCGCCTCGTGCTCGCGCGAGGCGGCTCGTGGGGCGGCGCTCGATCGCGTAGGATGGCGCGAGAGGAGCACTGATGACCGACACGCAGAAGCCGAAGCTCGGACGATCCTGGCAGGCCGAAGAAGTCACGATCGAGGAGATCCGCGCGCTGACCGAGGGCTTCGCCGACGCGGCGCCGCTGTTCGAGGACGACATGGTCGACGGGGCGGTCTACGACATCGTGGTGGTCGACGGCGATCTCGACGTCGACGGCGATCTCGACACGTTCAAGCACGGCCTGATGGGCCTCGTGGTCCGCGGCTCGCTCCGCGTCGAGGGGCTCTACGAGGACACGGACGATCCGGCCTGCGGGGTGTTCGTCCTCGGGGACATGACGGCCAGGCGAGTGATCACGACCGGCACTCTCGGCGTCGCGGGCACGCTCACGGCGACCGAGGCCCTCATCGGTTTTTATAACGACTACGGCGCGACGATCGGCAAGGACGTCGTGACGCCGCTGTTCCACCCCGAGAACCATCATTTCAATATTCGCGGCAGCCTCGAGGCGAAGGCGGTCGTCGGCCACGGGGCGGAGTACCGGGTGCCCGCGGCTCTCAAGGCTCGGGTCCAGGCGCTGGTGCCGAAGAACCTGCGCGAGGTCCTGGTCGACGAGGTTCTGCGCGGCGAAGAGGACGACGAGATCGAGCTCGACGACACGAAGCTGCGCCAGCGGGTGGCGAAAGGCCTGCCGTTCCTGCGCTGATTCTACGTTTGGTCAAAAGCTGCCCGGCTGGCGAGCAGCCGGGCCCGCGTCGCTCGGTTCGAGCGTGACGCGGCCGGCTCAATCCTGCCAGTAGAACAGCAGGTCGTGGACGCACAGCGGGCCGCGGCGGCCGAAGAAGTACACGTGGAGGCCGGTGACCTCGTCGGTGGCGGGGGCGGGGTCGATGACGCGGAAGCCGGCCGCGACCAGGGCGTCGCGGGCGCGGCGGTCGTCGTCTTCGAAGGAGGCGAACGGCCCGAGCGCGCTGATCGAGACGGTGCCACCAGTAAAGGCGATGTCGGAATAGGTGCCCTCGCCTTGATTGTGCAATTCGCCGGCGGAGCGCGCGGGCTGGGGCGCGAGGGCGGCGGCCGCGAGGGCAGCGTGGGCCTGCGCGAGCAGGGCGGACTCGTCCGGCGGGGTGAACGGCAGGACGGCGGCCTCGAGCAGCCAGCGCGGATCGGTCTGCCGCTGGCCGGGGACGTACGCGGTGGCGATGGCCCGGCGCACGTCGTCGGGCGGCACCCGCGGGCCGCCGAGCGAACGCCAGGCGTCAGCGACGTCGCGGCCGCGGCCGCGGAGGACGCACAGCGCCCACAGGCACGCGCCCGCCGGGCCGCGCGGGCACTCATCCCCGGTCCAGGCGGTCGCGGCGGGGCCGTGCGCGGCGACGACTGCCCACAAGACCTCGTCGGGGAGCGGCGAGCCGATGAGCAGCAGGTGCGCCTGGTGAGCGACGATGACTTCGGCGTCGGCGAGGGCCGGGATGATGTCACCACCTGACCTGTCGAGCAGGCGCACGCCGAGCAGCCGGTGTGCCCATGCTTCGGCGGAGAAGGCGAGGGCGGGCAGGTCGGCGGCCCCGAGCGCGGCGAGCACTGAGTCGAGGCCGACCGTGGCGATCAGGACGTCGACGGCTGCCTCGCCAGCGAGCCGCCGGTGCGTCCAGGGATCGGCGGCGAGCTCGGCGAGCTGCGGCGCGGCCGAGGCGTCGCGCAGGCGCGCGCGGGCGAGCAAGATCGCCGGCGCCATGTCGTAGCCGACCTCGGGCTCGCGAGCGGCGCGCAACCACTGGAGCAGCTCGCCGGCGTGTGGGCCGAGCTCGGCGTCGCCGAGGGCCTCGAGGATCGCGCGGCGCACCTCGGCGACGTCCTTCACGTCGCGGATCCGGGCGATCAGGCGAGGCACGCCCGCGGACGGGACGCGGCCCCGGAGGGCGAGGGCGCACGGCTGGCGCCGCCACCAGGTCTCGCGCGGATCGCAGACGAGCTCGAGCAAATCGTCGGCGCGCAGCCGGGCCAGCCGCGCGACGAGCTCGGGCGAGAAATCAGGGGCAGGGATGTGCCCGACGAGCCGGCGGCGAGCGAGGTTCCACATGCGGCGAGAGTTTCTGTTGAGTCGCAAGCTCAGCGGCGTTCATGGCCGAGCTCAGGCGGCGTTTTTTTAAGAACCTGTGCGTTCGGACAGTGGGCGTAATTGTAGCGGAGCGATCACCGTACGCGTCGTCAGCACCGCCCAGCGCGTTCGCTCCTGCTTCGGATCCTGGATCGTGGCGACCACCCAAAGCTCGCCGCGGTCGAGCGCCAGCACCTGTTGCGGCACCAGCGGTTCGGGGCCCGGGGGCGGCGGCTCCGGGGCGCCGGGCAGGGCGGCGACCGGCTTGCCGGGGGCGTCGACCGGCGCGAGAGGGACTGGCTCCCAGGGGGCCGAGCCCTGGCGCCGGCGGTGCAGGCCGCGATCGTTGACGAGCCACAGAGTCCCGTCGGGGGCCTCGGCCAGCGAGGTGATGCAGCCGCCTCCCGGCTGGGGGAACGGCTGCCATGTCCCTTGGGACATGCGCTCGAGGGCAGGTTGCTCGGCGACCAGGCAGCGGTACGCGTACAGCCCCGCGGGATCGCGGCCGACCACGAAGGCCGGGGCCTGGCCGAGCTCCGGGTCGCTCCGCTCCGGCGGGGGCGGCATGGCGGTCCACTTGCGGGCTCCGGGCGTCCAGCGATGGATCGCCGGCGTGAACGCGGAGGCGATGCCGACCACGATCACCGAGCCGTCGCCGAAGGTGAGCAGCCGATCGGCGACGAGTCCTTTCGGCAGCGCCGGCCACGGCGGCGGGGGGCCGTCGTCGAGGCGGTCGATCGACGCCTGCTGCGACGAGGCGAGGTCGCCGCCGAGCGTCGGGTCGTCGACGTGCCCGCGCAGGCCGAGGAGCGCGCCGTCCTGCGTGACCGCGAAGTCGCTGTAGTACGCGAGCATCGGCGGGGCGCCGGCGAGCGGGGCGTCGACCCACGCGCGATTGCGCCAGCGTTTGACCCCGTAGGTCATGCCGGTGCGCGTGACGCTGGCCACGGCGCTGAGGAAGGCGTGGTCGGGCCAGCGGCCGCCCACTGCCATCACCCACTCGTCCGGCCAGCCGCGTCGCCACTCGGTCTCACTGTGCAGCGGGGCGTCGCCGAGCGCGAGCGCGAGCACGCCGCGGCCGTACACCGCGACGCTGCCGCCCGCCAGCGGACGGACCGCGAGCGCTTCGTCGGACACTGCGGCGAGCTGCAGCGTGCGGCTCGAGTGTTCCCTGTCCGAAGGGACAGGCTCAAGCTCGCTGGGAGGCGGCTCCGAGATGTCCTCGGGGACAGGTTGTAGCGGGGTGCAGGCGCCGGCGAGCGAGCAGGCGAGGGCGAGCCGGCGAGCGAGCATGGCCGACGCTACCACGGAGCGGAGCGCGGGGTCGCCCGGACGAGAGAATGCGCGGCGGAGCCGGGAGCGCCTTGCATCGAAACATGGATGCGAGGAGGTCTCTCGGTCGAGAGGATGCGCGGCAGAGCCGGGAGCGCCTTGCATCGAACATGGATGCGAGCACCATCGCGTGATCGCGAGGATGCGCGGCGAGCCGGGAAGGCCGATTCGCCGCGCATCGTTTTTATGAATATGCCAGACCGCTCGCAGGAGCTGCGACTGGGCTCAGTTGTTGACCTTGACCCCGAGCACGCCGAACTCGGCGACCTTGGCCGCGGTGTTGCAGTGGGGCAGGGAGGACCAGCCGGGCAGGTTCGCCACCGGGTTGAGGTACCGGCGATGGACGCCGGTGGCGAGCGCGCCGCCGCGGCAGCTGGCGCCGGTCGCGGTGTAGGCGCCCTCGATCTGCCAGGCCGGATCGGAGGTCCAGGTGAACAGGCCGCCGATCGGGTCGTGCGGCGAGATCAGCTTGCCGGGCTGGGTGCGCGGCTCGCCACCATGCCACGCCATCCACATGCGCAACATCGCCGTGCGCTGGCTGGCCTGGAGGTTGCGGTACAGCCCCGGCTCGTAGAAGACGTTGAGCCGGTACTGAGCCTTCGACACCGCGCCGTTGAGGCAGCCGTTGATGAAGGTGCCCGGGGCGAGGTCGATCGTCGGGCCGCCGACGACGGTGTAGCCGAGCGAGACCTCGTGGTTCAGGACCGAGCTGAAGCGATACGCCGCGCCGAGCGTGCCGCCCTCATTGTCGTCGGGGCACGTGTGGTACCACCCGGAGCCCTTCGTCGTCTCCGGATAGACCTCGTCGTCATAGGGCTCGACGTCGGTGACGAACACGTAGCGGCACATGGTCATCTCGGGCAGGTACTGGCCCGGCTCGCACTCGGCGTCCTGGATCTTCAGCCGGCCGGTGAACGCCGGCTCGCTCGGGTCGTGCGGCGTGACGAGGAGGTTGAACACTGCGCCCTCGACCCACTCGCCGTCGATCCAGCCGAACGTGCCGAGCTTGAGCTTGAGCTGGCCGTCTTCCTTGACGTCGATCTCGGTGATCGTGCGCGGGATTTCGTCGTGGAGCCCAGTGCCGCCGGTGATCCGGATGTCCGCGCTGTAGTTGGCGGCGTCGGAGTTGAGCGCCTCCTTGAGGTTCGACATCGGATGGTCGCCGATCAACGAGGTGTTGCCGATCACCGGCGGGGGGCAGGAGGAGCCCTCACAGCGGAAAGCGGTGCCGGCGCCGAAGTCGTCGAAGTCGTCGAGGTCGCCCGCGCGCGGCTCGTCGCAGCCGACGGCGAGGGAGAGGGTGGAAGCCAGGAGGAAGCAGGAGTTCTTCAGCTTGTTCATGGTAGTGCCCGAACTACACCCGGCAGGTGATCGCCGGCCGGCGATCAATTGGCCCCGGACGAAAGTTTCTCTCTCCCCGGCCGGAAACCGCGGCAAAGCGCCTCTGGGTCGCGTTTTGGCCGCTCCATCGGCGAGCGGCTCAGGACCGTCGTCCGGCGCGGACCGCGGGCGTCCCCGTCGCGCGGACGTGTGACCTGATCGAGCGTCGGCACGACGGGCCGGGCGTCATGTGGCCATCATTATCAGCCACACTGTCGCGGTCGATCGTTGCGATGGCGAACCTCGAGACAGACGCGGACACGGAAGAGGCCGGGGGTCCGCCCACGCCGGAGCCTGCCCTCGGCGACAGCGACACCATCCCGCGGGCGCTGGCGGGGCCGCCGCAGAGCGACGACCCGATCGACAAGCAGCTGGTCAAGCGGGCCCTGTTCCCGCGCCGCACGACGCCGGTGCAGATCGGGCGGTTCCAGATCCTGAGCCTCGTCGGTCGCGGCGGGATGGGGGTGGTCTACGCGGCCTACGACGACCTCCTCGATCGCAAGGTCGCGGTCAAGGTGCTGCTCGGCGAGGCGGTGCGCGACCTGGCGCTGTCGCGCGGCCGACTGATGCGCGAGGCCCAGGCGATGGCCCGCCTGCAGCACCCCAACATCGTCACGGTCCACGAGGTCGGCCAGAGCGACGACCAGGTGTTCGTGGCGATGGAATTCGTGCGCGGCACGACCCTCGACGCGTGGGTCCGCGAGGACCGGCCGTGGCGCGAGGTCGTGGCGACGTTCGTCCGCGCCGGCCGCGGGCTCGAGGCGGCCCACCGCGCCGGCCTCATCCACCGCGACTTCAAGCCGGCCAACGTGATGGTGGGCGACGACGGCGCGGTCAAGGTGCTGGACTTCGGGCTCGCGCGCGCGGCCGACGACGGCACGCAGATGGCCATCGACCTGCCGCGCCACGTGAACCAGGCCGACTCGCACCTGGCCCCGCTGACGCGCACCGGGGTGGTCCTCGGCACGCCGGCGTACATGTCGCCCGAGGCCCATGGCGGCGAGCCGTCGACGGCGGCCAGCGATCAGTTCAGCTTCTGCGTGTCGCTGTATCAGTGCCTCTACAAGCAGCCGCCGTTCGACACGACGTCGATGGCGACGCTGCTCGCCGATCTGCGGCGCGGCAAGGTCGCGCCGCCGCCCGCGAGCACGCCGGTGCCGGCGCGGCTGTTCCGCGCGCTCCGCCGCGGCCTGGCGAGCGCGCCGGAGGAGCGCTTCCCGTCGATGGCGGCGCTGCTCGCCGAGCTCGAGCACGACCCCGGGGCGACCCGGCGCCGCGTGGCGGCGCTCGGGCTGACGGCCGTGGTGACCGCGACTGCGGCGTTCTTCGCGGCGGCGCGCGTGCCCGCGGTGCAGCGCTGCCCCGACGCGCAGGCCGAGCTCGCGGGTGTGTGGGACGCGACGCGGGCGGCGGCGGTCCGCGACGCGCTCAAGGCGATCGGCACGCCGGCGGCCGCGGACGCGCTGGCCGGGGTGCTGCCGCGGATCGACCGCTACGCGGCGTCCTGGGTCGAGATGCGCAACGAGGCCTGCGCGGCCCACGACGAGGCGCGCCAGTCGTCGCAGCTGTTCGACCTGCGCACCGCGTGCCTCGATCAGCGCCGCGCCGGGCTCGACGCGCTGGTGGCCGCCCTGACGCAGGTCGACGCGGCGGGGCTCGGCGGCGCGGTGCAGGCCGCCGCCGCGCTGCCGCCGCTGTCCCGCTGCGCCGAGGTGGATGCGCTCGTCGCCGACATCCCGCCGCCCGAAGAAGCGCACCTGCGCGTGGCCGTGCAGGCCCACCGCGAGGCCCTCGCGCGCGCCCAGGCCCGCGAGGACGCCGGGCAGTACGCGCTCGGCGAGGTGCTGGTCGAGGATGTCCTGAAGGACAGCTCGGCGCTGGCCTACGAGCCGCTGCGCGCGGAGGCGCTGCTGCACCGCGGCAGCCTGGCGATGGAGGCCGGCCGCCACGCCCAGGCCGAGGCCGCCTTCGGCGAGGCGATGCTGGCGGCGCTGGGGTGCGGTCACGCGGCGGTGGCCGCCCAGTCGAGCTCGAAGCTGGCGTACTTGCGGGCGATCCCGCTGAGCCGCCCGCAGGACGCGCGCGCCGACGTGCCGCTGGCGACCGCGCTCAACCACCGCGTCGAGGCCGACGTCGACCTGTACGCCGAGTTCCTCAACAACATGGGCGCGGTGACCGCGGTCAGCGGCGACCGCGAGGCGACGCGAGACTACTGGGAGCGGGCGGCCGCGCTGCGCGAGGCGCACGGCCGCGGCGAGACCCTCAAGGGCCTGGAGACGCTGGCCAACCTCGGCTGGCTGGCGCGGGCGCAGCACCGCGCCGAGGACATGGCGGCGCTGTACGGCCGCGCGGTCGCGGTCTCGGAGGGGCTGCTCGGGCCGCGCCACTCCAGCCACATGCGCTACGCGTGGATGCTCGCCGACAGCCAGTGGCGCCTCGGCCGGCCGCGCCAGGCCCTGGCGGCCATGCGGTCGATCGAGCAGCGCTTCGACGGCCTCGACAACGCCTACGTGCGCAGCATGATCCTCCATGGGATGGCGCAGATGGAGCTCGAAGAGGGCCTGCTGCCGGCCGCGCAGGCGCACCTCGACCGCGCGCTGGCGGAGGCGCCCGCGACGTCGATGCAGGTCGACGTGGTGCTGAGCGAGCGCGTGCGCCTGTTCGCGCTGCTGGGCGACGCCGAGGCGATGCAGCGCGAGTACGACCGCGGCCTGGCGCGGCTGCCCGCGCCGCCGCAGGTCAGCGACGACAAGTACCAGTGGCTGCTCTCGGCCCGCGGCCGGGGCCTCGAAGCACTCGGACGGTCGGCCGAGGCCCTGGAGCCGCTCGAGCAGCTGCACGCGGCGCTGGTGGCCGCCGAGCTCCCGATCGAGGCCGCCCCGACCGCGGTGAGCCTGGCCGAGATCCAGCTGAAGCTCGGGCGCCTCGACGAGGCCGAGAGCAGCCTGCAAGGCGCGCGCGCCGATCTCGAGCGGCTCACCCCGCCGAACAACCTGGTGCTCGCCCGAGCCAACCTGGTGCTCGCCGAGCTGTCGCTGCAGCGCGGGCGCTTCCAGGAGGCGGCCGAGTTCGCCGGCGCTGCGCTGACCGTCTACGAGGCGGTCGCCGAGCCCGACCACCTGCCGGCCCTGCGCGCCCGCTTCGCCCGCGCCCGGGCGCTCACGGGCGATGCCCCAAAGGTGCCGGCGGAGGCGCGGCTTCTGGTCGACGCGGCGATCGCCGGCTGGCGCGGCAAGTCGCGCGAGGCGGAGTTGCGCCGCGCGACCGAGTGGCTGGCGGCGCACGGCGCAGCGCCGTGAGTGATGTCATGTCTTCAAGGACATGTCGTTTTGGACATGGTCGGATGAACATAGCTACCGCGGGTCGCGCCGACCCGTCCTGGGTGCGACATGTTCATTCATGCATGTCCATGACGACATGCTCATGAGGACATGTGATTCAGCAGGTCGGCGCCAGGAAGCCGCCGTTCAGCTCGGGGCCGCCGAGGGTCGGGTCGGCGATGCCGGAGCCGAAGCCGTGGAGCACGCCGGTGACGCAGTCGGCGGCGACCTGGGTCAGCTCGAGGTGGCCGGTGAAGAACGGCTCGTCGCCGATCGTGCCGGTCTTGCCGCCGTTGCCGCCGTCCATAACCGTCATGGTGCCGATCACCTCCGGGTGGGCGTCGAGCTCGATCGTCCCCGCGACCGCCAGCTCGGAGGGGATCTCGACCGTGAATACCCAGCCAGTGCGCTCGCAGTCGCCGGCCAGTTCGACGTTGGCGGCTCGCGTGCCGCACTCGAGGCCGAACGAGGTCCAGGTGATCACGAGGTCGCCGGTCTCGAGCCACTCGGCGTGGGCGACCGCGATCTGCGGATCGGCGGCGACCGGCGGCGCTTCGCAGGCGGCGGTGTCGAGCGGCGTCTGGGCCGGGCCGTCGATGCACTGCGGCGGGTCGCAGGCGAGCGCGAGCGACAGGCCGCAGGCGGCGGCGAGCAATTGAGTAAAAAACGTACGGGCGATCATGGTGCGCACCTCGGGGCCCGGAAGCCGCCGTCGAAGGGTCCGTGCTGATCGACGAGGCCGACGATCCGGCCGGTCACGCAGGTGTCGGTGACTGCGAACAGCTCGACGCTCGCCAGCTCGAGCTCGCCGCCGCCGCCGTGGACGCGGGCGTCGGGCGTCTCGAACTCGACGTAGACCGGGGTCCGCAGCGGATAGGTGCCGGGCGCGGATTGCTCGGCCGGGACTCCGAGAGTGAGGCCGCGGTCGTCGTCGCTGGCGCAATAGCCGTGCTGCGAGGCCGGCTCGCCGCACGCGAGCGGGCGCGTCGACATCGTCAACACCAGGCCGTCGAAGCGCTCGCTGGCCCGCGCGATCGCCAGACCCTCGATCGGCGCGACGCCGGGCGGGAGCTCGGGGCAGGCCTCGAGGTCTTCGGCGCTCTGGTTGCCGGGCAAGGCAGGCACGGGGGTACAAAGGAGGTCGTCGCAGGCCGGGGCGACGAGCGCGACGGCGAGCACGAGGAGGATCGGGGGTGCGTGTATCATGCCCTGAATCAGTCCTCACGGGCCGCGGAGTTTCCTGCGCGGGCCCGCCGGGCCGGCGAGAAAAAATAAATGACGCGGCGAGGAAACTTCGCGGGGGCTCGGGCATGAAGTAAGCGGACCGCGTTCTCGTGCTCCTGCTCCTCGCCACCCTCCTCGGCCCGCCGATGCCGCCCCAGACCAGCGTCGAGCTGCGCGTGACGTCCGTCGACGACGGGGCGGCGAAGCTGCTCGAGCAGGCGCTGGTGCAGCGCCTCGGGGCGCGCCTGCTCGAGGACGGGTACCGCGTGGTGCCGGCGGGGCGAGCGGCGGGGGTGCGGGTGTGGGTGCACCTCGAGGCGACGGGGGCGACGATCGAGACGCGCGGGGCGACGCAGCGGATCGAGACGGTGCCGGCCGGAGATCCAGCGCTGGTGAGCCTGGAGATCCAGCAACTGACGACGGCGCTGGTCGACGAGGTGCAACCGGGCCCCGCGGAGCCCGAGCCTGCGGTGGCGCTGGAGGTGACGGGCGCGCGGGCGGACCCGGAGCTGCGCGAGCGACTGCAGCGCGGGCTGCTCGGCCGCGGCTTCGCGCTGACGCGCCGACCGGGGGCCGACGATCGCCGGCTGTGCGTCGCGGTGGCGGAGTCGGGCGAGGCCCGCGTGCACGTGATTGCCGGCGGCAGCAGCTGCACGGACAATGGTTCGGCGATTGAGGTGCCGGCAGGCGAAACGGTCGGGCGCGGCCGCGAGTTGCTGCTGGCCGGCGCGGCGGCGGCCCTGGACGCGGTGGTGCCCGAACCGGTGGCGTGGCAGGGCTCGCCGGCGACGAAGGGGGTGCCGGAGTCGGCGAGCATGTCGATGACGTCGCCCCCGGACGAATCACTCGAGTCGGTCGAGCGCAACGCGCCGGTGTTCACGATCGCGGCCCACGGCGGGCTGCTGGCGCGCACCGGCGGGCCCGTCGACGGCCTGGCAGGACTGGGCGTGCGGTTCGGTCGACGGCGCGGCCTCGGTGGGGTGATCGATTGCATCGTCGTGCCGTCGCGCGCCGAGCACTTGCGCGTGGTCGAGGCCGTGCCGACTGCGGCGGTCGACTGGCGGATCGGCGTCGGCGGCAGCGGCGTGGTCGCGCTCGGTCTGTTCGCCGGCGTTCACCTGCACCACTTCGCGCAGACGGGCGGCGCTCGCCAGACCCGCGTCGGCGCCAGCGCCGGCGCGACTGTGCGGGTGGGCTGGCTCGGCCGCCGCGGCGCGCTGCTGTTCGCGGGGCTGCGCGCCGGCTGGTCGGGCGGTCGGTGGGTCCACGCCTACGACACGGAGGTCAGCTGGCGGCGCGCCGGCCTGGTGCTGGGGCTCGAGGTCGGCGCCGGCTGGGACATCGCCCTGCGTCGCGGAGGCCGGCGATGAGCGGTCGGGCCGCGGTCTCGAAGGTCCACGGGATCGACGCGGTCGGTGGCGACGGCGACGTCGCGGCCCTGCTCGACCGGCTGTACCGCCGGCACCACCGCGCGGTCTACCAGCTGGCGCTGCGCTACGGCCTCGGCAACGAGGCGTGGGCCGAGGACGTGGTGCAGGACGTGTTCCTCACCCTGTTCGATCGACTGCCGACGCTCGCCGACGTCGAGCAGCTCGACGGCTGGCTGTACCGCGTGACGACCAATCGTTGCCTGCGCAAGCTGCGGCGCGACAGCTTCTTGAATCGTCCGCTGGTGCGGTGGTTGCTCGCGCGCGACCGCGTGGCCGAGGCCTCGCCGGAGCAGCAGGTGTTCGCGCGCCGCGACCTCGAGCGGGCCCGCTCGGCCCTGGCGGCCCTGCCGGCGCGCGAGCGGGTGGTCGTCGGCATGTGTCACCTCGACGGCAAGTCGCAGCGCGAGGTGTGCGAGACCCTCGGCCTGTCGAAGGGCTACGTGTCGAAGCTGCTGGCGCGGGCGCTCGCGCGGCTGGAGGAGGCGCTCGATGACTGACCGCGAGGCCGGAGTGATTGCGAAGATCCGCGCGGTCGACGAGGCGCTGGGGCGGCGCGACATGTCGCCGGTGGCCAGCGAGCGGGTGCGGCAGACGCTGGCGCGCCACGCCCAGGCGCGGTCGCTGCGGGCGAGGCTGCGCTGGTGGCCGGCGCTCGCGTTCGCGGCCGGGGCGGCGTTGATGGCGGTGCTGCTGCTCGAGCGACGCGAGGGCGGCGAGCGCGGGGCGGTGGCGCGGCGCGAGGCAGAGGCGCCGCCGATCGCAAGCCAGGAGGTGGTCCTGCCGCCCGAGCCGCGCTGCGATCCGCTGGGGACGGGCGCGCTCCGCCTGGCGAGCGACGGCTGTCTCGCGGGCGACGGCGTGCGCGTGAGCGCGTGGGCGCCGGCGACGCTCGAGCGGGCCGGCGATCGCGTGACCGTGCAGGACGGCGAGGTGATGTTCGAGGTCGAGCCGCGGCCCGGACGGCCGCTGCACGTGCTCGCGGGGGTGATCGACATCGAGGTGGTCGGGACGCGCTTCATCGTCCGCCAGCGCGACGGGGCCGGGAGGGTCTCGCTGCTCGAGGGTCGGCTGCGCGTGCGCGGAGCCGACGGCTCGGTGGTCGCGCTGGCGGCGGGCGAGGAGTTCGCGTGGCCGGCTCTGCCGCAGGTGCCTGCGCCTCCGCCGTCGCGGCGTCGCCCGGCGAGCGCGGCGCCGCCGAGCGCCGACGCGGGCCTGGCCGAGCTGCTCGCCGAGGTCGCGGAATTGCGCCGGGAGGGCCGCTATCCGGCTGCAGTCGCGCGTCTTCGGGCGGCCGACGCCCGGGCCTGGTCGTCGCGCTCGCGCCAGCTGGTGTCGTTCGAGATCGGCACGCTGCTCGAGCGCCAGCTCGGAGACACTGCCGCCGCCTGCGCTCACTGGCGAGAGCACCGCGAGCGCTTCCCCGGCGGGTCACGCGACGAGATCGTCGCCCGCTCGCTGGCGAAGCTGGGCTGTGCGGCGGAGTGAGGCAATGACATGTTTTTATAAACATGCTCGAAAGAGCATGGCCTTGAGGTCATGTCATTCGAGAGCGGCGTGCGGCGGCGAGCGTGCGGAGTTCGACTCTCATGCTCGAGATGGCCGCGGACCGGACGATCCGTCTGTCTTTTTAAAAGGTGAGTCCGCGCCGCTTGTCGGGGCCTGCCGGCCGGGCAAGACTGAAGCGATGACAACGATGCAACCTGCGATGCGCCATGTCGGCTGGGTCTTCCTCGGGCTGTGCGCCTGCCCGCCCCCCGACGACGGCGAGCCCACCACGAGCACGAGCAGCACGAGCACGAGCACGAGCGGCGAGGACACGAGCACGAGCACGAGCACGAGCGGTGACACGAGCACGAGCACGAGCGGCGACACCAGTACGAGCACGAGTAGTGACACGAGCACGAGCACGACGAGCACGAGCAGTGACACGAGCACGACGAGCACGAGCGGTGACACGAGCACGAGCACGAGCGGGGACACGAGCACGAGCACGGGCGAGGACACGACCACGGGTGGCGAGCCCGCGTGCGTCCAGAGCTTCGTGGCTCCCGACATCGAGACCTGCTACGCCCCGGCCGTGCCGTACGTGCAGGTGCCCGGGACGGCAGTGCTGCTCGCCGGCGACGTCGATCAGGACGGGCACGTCGACGTGATCGCGCCGGGGGCGGTCGGCGGGATCGCGGTGCTCCTGGGCGACGGCGCGGGCGGGCTCGCGGCGCCGGTGATCACGCCGGTCGATGCGCCGACCAGCGCGGCCCTCGGCGACTTCGACGCCGACGGGCTGCCTGACCTCGTGGTCAGCTTCGCCGGCGCGGCGCCGCGGATCGACCTGCTCCTCGGCGACGGCGCGGGCGGGTTCGTGGTCGAGACGTCGTTCGCGAGCGGGCCCACGGTCGGGAATCATCTGGCGGCCGGCGACTTCGACGGCGACGGCGACCTCGACGCGGTGGCCATTCACCAGGGCGTCAGCAACATCACCCCCAAGCGCCTGAGCACGATCACGAACGTCGCCTCGAGCAGCTGGACCTACGCGGTCCAGCCGCTGACGATGTTCGTCGGCGACGTCATCTACAGCTCGTGGACGCCGTACCTGGGGATCGGCGACTTCGACGGCGAGCACCTCGACGTGATCGTCGCCACCGATCGCACGGTCGAGCAGCCGCACCGGCTGCGGGCCGACGGGCTCGGCGGGTTCACTTATCTGGGCAAGCTGGTGCCGAACAACTGGCTGCTCGGGGCGATGCCGATCGTGCCGCTCGACGTCGACGGCGACGGGGACAACGACATCATCGCCGCCGACAAGGCGGGCTGGGCGGGACTGCTCTACGTGGAGAACCTCGGCGGCGGGTGGGCGGCCCCGAAGAGCAGCTCGTTGCCGGGGCCCGGCAAGCAGCAGCTCGCGGTCGGCTCGCTGATCCACGAGCCGCGGCCCGACCTGGTGTACACCGGCAACCAGGGCGAGACTCTGGTGCGCACGATCGAGGAGGACGGCGACATCGTCGCGCCCTCGGTGTCGCAGTTCGGCATCGGCTACGCCCGCGGCTTCGTGCTCGCCGACCTGAACGAGGACGGGCGGTCGGACTACGTCCAGGTCAGCGTCGGGATGCCGTACACGCTGTCGGTGCGGGTGTCGCTGTAGGCCTGGAGCGGGTCACACGTTGAGGTTCTTGGCCTTGGTCATCTTCATGAACAGGTGCTCGCCGGAGGTGGTGCGGGCGTACTTCGGCGGGTTGTCGGGGCTGCAGCAGCTCGCCAGGGGGATGACCTCGGCGTCGTAATTGGGCTGATGGAAGAACACCAGCGATTGCCGGCGAGTGTCGCCATTGGCGTCGGGCGGCGGATTGATGACGCGGTGCATGGTCGAGCGCCAGCGGTCATTGGTCCACTGGGCCATGAGGTCGCCGACGTTCATCACGAACGCGTCGGTGGGCACGCGCACGGCCGCCCAGGTGCCGTCCTCGCGCTGGACCTCGAGGCCGCCAGGGGCGTCCGTCATGCTGAGCAGCGTCAGGCTGCCGTAGTCGGTGTGGGCGCCGGCGCGGAGCTGGCCGGGCTGCGCCGGGGTCGACTGGTGCGGGTAATTGAGGGCGCGCAGGCAGCTGATGTTGCGATCGACCTTGTCGTCGAAGAACTCGCGCGGGAGCGCCAGCGCGGTCGCGAACACGCGCATGAGTCGCCAGGCGACGCGGTCCATCTGGCGGTAGAACTCGGTCCAGGCGGCCGCGAATTCGGGCACCTCGGCCGGCCAGGTCGGGTCGGGCATGTACATGCGACCGAGCTGCGAGGTGAAGTAGGGCTCGTCGCCGCGGTCGATGCGGCCGACGGTGTACGTCTCCTTGAAGTCAGGCACCGTCTCCTGGTCGAGCGAATAGGACAGGCCCTCCGCGCCGAGGCCGCGGTAGCCGACGAAGCCGCCGGGCCGGGCGGCGTAGCGGTCGCGCACGGCCAGGTCGAGGTCGAAGAAGGCGCGGGAGCTGCGGTGCGCCGCGTCGATCACGTCCTGCGGGACGCCGTGGCCGACGACGACCACGAACCCGAGGTCACGACAGGCGCGGTCGAACGCCGCTGCGACCTCGGCCGCGCCGGCGGCGTCGCCGTCGCCGAACGGGCCGATGTCGATGACGGGAATCTCTGCAGGAATGACGCTGCTCATTGTTCGTACCCCCCTGCCGCGACGCGGCGGTTGCCGGCCTTGCGCTCGCGGATTCGCGTGAGCGCGTGGCCGATCCCGTGCTGTAAGGTCTGACGGACGGTGAGCTGGCGCAGCGGAGCGTCGAGGTCGGCCAGCATCTTGGCGACCTCCGGCGAGATGCCGGTCACCACCGCCTCGGTGCCGAGCATGCGCATGGCCCGGACCGTCTGCAGCAAGGCGTCGACGATCTCGGGCTCGATCTGGCGCACGCCGGTGAGGTCGAGGATGACCGCCTGGGCGCGGGTCGCGGTGATCCGATCGAGCACCGCGCCGGCGATCTGCTGATTGCGCTCCTGGTCGATGGCGCCGATCAGCGGCACCGCGAGCACGCCGTCGGCGATCGGAATGATCGGGGTCGACAGCTCGAGCAGCGCCGAACGCTGGGCCCGGATGACCTCCTCCTGCAGGCGGAGGTGCTCGCTCTCGGCCCGGCGCATGTCGGTGACGTCGGTGGCGACCGTGCCGACTGCCTCGATCTCGCCGGCGTCGTTGCGGATCGGGAACATGTGGGTGAGGAACATCCTGGTGCTGCCCTCCCACGGCACGGTCTGCTCGAGCACCAGAGTCTTGCCGCTGCGGAACACCTGCGCGGTGGTTTCTTGCATCGCCTCGGCCGCGCCCGGCGGCAGGATCTCCGGGACCCGCTTGCCGAGCACGTCGTTCGGCGTGCGCCCGACCTGGCGCGCGGCCTCGTGGCTGACCAGGACGTACTTGTTGTTGATGTCGGTGGCCAGGATCGCCAGCGGCGCGTTCTCGACGATCGCCTGCAGGATCGATTTGGTCGCCCTCAGCCGCTCCTCGGCGCGCCGTTGCTGCGTCAGATCGGTCGAAATCCCGCCCTGCGCGATCAGCTGGCCGGCGGCGTCGAGCACCGGGAACTTGTACGAGCGGAAGAAGTGCATCCCGTCCTCCTGCGGCAGCAGCTCCTCCTGCGTGAAGGTCGTGAGCTTCTCGATGACCTCGCGATCGGCGATCCGAAAGGCCTCGTAGACCTCTTTCGGGAACACGTCCGAATCGCGGCGGCCGAGCACGGCCTCGCGCGACAGATGCGTCAATTGCTCGTAGGTGTTGTTGATATGGGTGAAGATGCCGGTCGCGTCCCGTAGGTAGATCACCGAGTCGACGTGATCGATCGTGGTCTGGAGCAGGCGCCCCAAGCGGTCGAGGTCGGCGTCCTGCTCGGCGATCCGGCGGCGAAGAGCAGCGTTCTCCGCCTGTAGGCGGGCGATCTCGGCGTTCTCAGGCATCGGCTTGGCCCACGACTTGAACACACGCCGCCGATCCAGGGAGGATGCATTTGCCCCCGGGCATGCGAGATAGCTTGAGGTCTCGGGACCCCAGTGTGCGCGGCTGAACAGGTGTGAATGTCGCTGTCTGCTCACCTCGGATCACGCACTCGAGGTCGTGATCACCGAGCCATGCTTTGTGTCGATTGGACCGACGGGCCTCTCTCCGTGGTTTCGCGCGACCGCAGGCCCTCGCGACGAATCGGCGCGTGTCCGGGGATCCATGAGTGCATTCGCCGAGTCGGCGCCGCGGTCTGCATCGGAGCGCTGGTGCGGGCGATCGCCGGCTCGGCGCGGCGAACCCAGCGGTCGCGCACGGCGGTGCAGCGGCTCGCGGCCCGCCGCGGGCGGGGGTCCGTGCATCATGGGCGTCGGCTGCGCATTGTCGGCTGCGAATGTGCAGGGTAGACGGCGATTCGCCAATCATCGGTATCGGCGCCGGGGCCGGCGACTCGCAATCACGGCGGTCGGCACGGCGTTTCCGACATGTGTGAATCCTATCATCGGTCGCCTGCGCGTCTCCGCGCGACGGCTGGGAGCCGCGCAGAGGCGGGCTAGGAGCTGCTCCGAGGCGGCGGAGGGCGCGCGCAGGCTGCTCGGGCGCAGTCGGGCGGGGCGTCGCGGGGGCGCGGGCGTGTTACGATGACGCTTTGCGCGGCAGGCCGGGGCTGGACAAACGTGCAAGCCCGGCGCTCCGAGGATCTTTCAAAATGACCCAAACGACACGGAAGTTCGTGATCGCGGCGGCGATCGGGGTGATTGCGCTGCTCTTGTGGTGGTGGTCGGCGGGGCGGCGAGGCGAGTCGACGGCGGGGCCGGAGGACGCAGCAGGGGCGAGCGGCGGGCCGGCGATTGCGATCGGCCCGCTCGTCGACGAGGCGAGGCTGGCGCGCTTCGACCCGCGCCGCGCCGACCGCTCGGCGATCTCGGGGCGGGTGCACGAGGCGGATGGCCGCGGGATCGCCGGCGCGACGGTATGCGCCGGCAGCTCGGCGCCGGGGCTGAGCAGCGAGGAGCAGGCGGCCCGCGCCTGCACGACCAGCGCGGGCGACGGCAGCTACCGCATCGAGGGACTGTTGCCGGTGCGGCAATTCGTCCACGCGAGCGCGCCGGGGCACGTGCCGGGGCAGTATCGCGCGGGCCCGGGCCGGCGGGCGAGCACTCTGGTGACGCTGCGCGCGGGCCAGGAGACGACGGGGATCGACGTGCTGCTGGCGGCCGGCGGGGTCGAGCTCAAGGGGGTGGTGCGCGACCTCAGCGGCGGCGAGCTCGAGGGGGCGCAGGTGTCGTCGGGCTTCGCTCACGCGCGCTCGAGCGCCGACGGGACGTTCACCCTGTGGGTGGCGCCGGGCTCGGCGTACATCGAGGCGCACGCCGACGGCTACGCGCGGGGCTGGATGATGGGCGTGGCGCCGGGGATGACGTTCGAGATCGCGTTGACGCCCGAGTCGGTGCTGGTCGGTCGAGTGGTGCGCGCGGAGGACGGGGCGCCGGTGGCCGGCGCGAGCGTGTACGCGGAGAAGCACCTCGACACGTTCATGCAGGCGGTCACCGACGCCGACGGCAATTTCCGCATCGTCGGCCTGAAGCCGGGGGCCTACGGGCTCGAGGCGTTCCACGACGAGGCCTACGGGACGGGGCCCGAGAGCGCGGTGCTCGGGCTCGGCGAGACGTCGGAGCCGATCGTGATCAAGGCGCACCCGGCGTTCCTGGTCGAAGGGACAGTCGTGATCGCGGGCGGCGAATCGTGTGAAAGCGGCTGGGTGCGCCTGGTCGACAAGGCGGTCGGGGCGCGCGCCGGCCAGGTCGAGGCCGACGGGCTGGTGCGGATCCGCGGGGTCCTGCCGGGGACGTACGAAGCGCAGGTCGAGTGCGACACGTACATCGCCGAGCCTTCGTACGAGCCGGTGGCGGTGGTCGACGCGGCGATCCGCGGGCTGCGCTGGCAGGTCCAGCGAGGTCAGGCGATCCGCGGCCGGGTGCTGCTGTCCGGAGGGACAGGTGCGCGCGGGTTCCACGTCGGCGCCGAGCCGCAGGCCGACGCGGCGGCGGCGCGCGCCCGGACGACCCGGGCGTGGTCGGAGCAGACGACGGAGGACGGCCGGTTCGAATTGCTCGGGCTGCTGCCGGGGCGCTATCGCGTGAGCGCGTCGTCGGACGACCACCCGCGGCTGGAGCCGCCGCTGGAGGTCGAATTGCCCGAAGGACAGGACCTCGAGGACATCCTGGTGACCGTGCCGGCGACCGGCGAGCTGCGCGGGACGGTCAAGGACAGCGAGGGCCTGGCGGTGAAGGGGGTCGAGGTGATGCTGCGCGGCGGGCAAAACGAGCTGCCGACCACGCGCACGCTCGACGACGGCAGCTTCCGCCTGGCGCACGTGCCGGCGGGCGAGTACCGGGTGCAGGCGGTGAGCGCGTCGGTGCCGCTGCAGGCGCCGGGGACCACCGACGACGATGTGCAGGGGACTGCGGTGACTGTCGCCACCGGCGAGGTGCGCGAGGTGCAATTGGTGGTGGAATCACAGCACGGGCGGATCGTGGGGCGCGTGGTCGACTCCGCCGGCGGGCCGCTGTCGGACGCGTTCGTCGAGGCGACGCGCGAGAGCGACAGCGCGGCGGCCGGGGCCGGCGACGCGCTCCGGGACTCGCGCTGGTCGATGTGGGGCGGCGAGACGCGCAAGCTGACCGACCAGGACGGCCGCTTCGAACTGTCGCGGCTGGGCGACGGCAACTACACGCTGGTGGCCCAGCGCCGCGGCGGCGGCGAGGGCTCGGTCGAGCACGTGAAGACGGGCAGCGAGGTGGAGATCAAGATCGCGGACGCCGGATCGGTGTCCGGGATGGTGCGGATCCAGGGCGGCGGGACGCCGCAAGAGTTCGAGGTGACGCTGCACGAGCCGAGCACGGGCTGGCGAACCGGCGACAAGTTCTTTCGGACAGGTGGTGTATTCCGCTTCCCCGAGGTGCCGCGCGGCAGCTACAGGGTGATCGTCGAGGCGGCGGAGGGCTCGAGCTCGACCAAGACGAGCGTGAGCGAGGGCGGACGCGCGGAGGTTCAGGTCGAGCTGCTGCCGCTGCTGACGGTGCGCGGGCGAGTGCTCGACGCGCGCTCGGGCGAGCCGGTGCCGGGGATGGAGGTCCGGATCCGGGCGCGCGGGCTGGTGCAGTTTTTCACGATGTCCGACCAGACGCCGAAGGGCCAGACGTCCGACGAGCAGGGCCGCTTCGAGGTCGAGAAGGTGCCGGCCGGCGGGGCCGAGGCGGTGGTGCTGCCGAAAGATTGGGTGGACAACGGCTACGGCTGGACGACCATCGCGCTGCAGGTGCCGAGCACGGGGGCGACGTCGGTGGAATTGCCGCCGCTGCGGATCGCCAAGCAGCGCGTCAAACAGGGCGAAGCGCCCGGCGATCTGGGTCTGCGCGTGCGCCCGCCGGAGCCCGAGACGGAGCCGGGCGAGGCGAAGCTGATCGTGGCGTCGATCCGCCCCGGCGGGCCGGCGATGCGCGCAGGGCTGCAGATCGGGGACGAGATCGTGAGCGTCGACGGGCAGGACGTGACGGGGCCGAATGGGTACCTGTTCCACGAATTGTCGGCGGTGCCGGCGGGGACGACGGTGAAGGTGGGGCTCGGGCGCGGAGCGACGATCGAGGTGGTGGCCGACGCGGTGAAGTGAGGAGGATGCGGGGGTACGAGCGACGCCAATGACCGCGACCCGGCGCCGGAGTACACTCTCGATCACTATGGCACGGCGATCGACGAATCCCTCGTGTGGGCTGCTACTGCTGCTCGCGTGCGCCGCCCCCCCGACCGCGACGGAGGGCGAAAGGATGTCGATCGCGCCGCCGCAGGTGATGTACGGCGTGCCGTCGAAAGCGGAGGGCGATGTGCGCCTCGAGGTGTCGACCGAGGCCTGGTCGTTGCGGCTCGGCGGCTCCACGCTCACGCGTCCGCTGGATCCGGCCCAAGCGGCTCCGCTGTTCCACCTCGCCTTGCGGCTGACAGGCCGCGAAGAACAGCGCGTCGGCATCGTCGGCGCCGGGGAGGCCAGGACCTGGGCCGTCCTCGCGCCGACCCGCGGGGACTGGCCGGGAGGCTCGCTCGCGTTCAGCGAGTTTGTGGTCACCGATCCCGCCGGTCGTTCCGCGGGACTCCCGCTGCGACCCCGCACGCCCCCCTATGCCTGGGAGGTCGAGGGGTGGGGCGGATGCGTGGACGCGGTGCTCACTCTCGAGGCCGAGCGGGCCGAGATCCTCTGGTCCATCACGGAGACCGAGCTCGGGCGCCGCGAGCTGTTGCGCGTATTGAGGCCAGGTGACGAGGCGCAGGAGGCACTCGCGGCGACGGCGGGCGTCCGTGAGGTCGTGTTCGGGAGAGCGCCGCGCGCGAACGGGATCCGCGACTTCGTCCGTCGTTCGGCGCCGGACCTCGCAATGAAGCCTCCCCGATGCCCGGTCGCCGGACTGTACGTGGACCCGGACACGCGCTGGAGCGACACGGTGGCGGCGATCGATGCGCTGTCGGACTCCGGGTTCCCGGCAGTGTGTATGTTGCGCTGAGCGCGAGCCGGCTTTTGGGGCTCACTCGAGCGTGCCCGTCCATTTGAGGGTCTTCGGACCGCACGGCAAAAATGCTGTGTCCGAGCCGGGGATGAGCGCATTCGTCATGCAGGTGTTGGCCCGGATGTATCCCCGCTTCTCGCGCCCGAAGAACACCCGCCCGATCTCGCGCTGGAACTTCTCCCCGTTCGGGCCCTTCGCCGCGTCGCAGCCCAGAAGGTCGATGGTCGCGCCATTCACGAACAGCGGCCCCAGCGCGCCCGTGGTCTGCTGCTCGAGGAATTCCAGCGTCACGAAATTTTCGCCGAATTGGAAGCCGGTCTGACTCTTATTCGTGGTACTGAACCCGTGGCCGTAGATGGCGAGCTCGCGAATGAAGCCTTCGTCCTGGGCCAACTGTCCGCTCAAGACCTGGTTGCGCCGCTCCTGCATCAGGAGGACGAGGATCTCCTTGAAAGAACCGACATGCTTGCCCTTGGAGTACCAACCTTCGGCTTCTCGCTGATCCAGCGTATTCCTGGCGAGCTCCGCGTCGTTACGGAGCCGGTTGTCCGCGAACCCGAGGCTGTAGCCCTGTCCTGCCAGCGAGAGCGCCATGAGCTCGACCCGGCGCTCGAACTCTGACAGTTCGACGGCGCCGGTCTCCAGCGCTTCGCGTCGGGCCGGCTCCACGCCCCGAGTCCCGTCCGGACGGCGGAAAGGCGCGTACAAGGCCCGGCTGACGCGGCTCTTCAGTCGCTTGGAGCCGCCTTCGTCCTCGTAGTCCGGTGCGGCCTCAAGAGCCGACTCGCGCTCGACGAGCGCCGCCTTCACGGCGGGGAAACGGTTGATGATTCCGGCCCTCTCTGCGACTGCTCGTGCGAACTCCTCGTGGGAATCGAATTCGAAGAGCGCGTTGGCTTCTTCCATGTATCTTACGACGAACCTCGTCACGGGGTCCGGTGCTGCGAGCTTGAGGAAGTACGTCGGAATTTTGGTGATCTCGTCGGAGCCGATCTTCAATCGACACTGGGGGAAATAGTGCCCGGCGCGCTGTTGCTGAGCGACATGGACCATCTCGTGAGAGACCAGGCGCGAGCCTTCAAGGGTTCGCGGCGCAAATTCTCCGCGCGCGAAGTAGATGTCCGGCCCGACGGTGACGGCTTGGCTGTGCAGTCGGCGGGCGAGGGCGTCGGCCCGTCCGTCCGCATGAACTCGGATCTCCCCCACCTTCCCGCCTGCGACCGTATTCAAGGTCCGGGCGACTGGTGCGGGGAGTTTGCGCTCGGGATCGATGGGGCCGGAGTTCCAGGCAGCGGTACGGTCTGGGTCCAGATCGTTTTCTTCGGGCCGTCGCAGCTCGTGAGCGAACGAGGTCCCAACGGATTCCGCTTGTCTCTCCAGTTCGGCGCGTCTCCGATCGAACATCGCTTGACTGGATCGATTTGGAGACGGCCTGACGGCTTTGGACGCGGCTGCGGGAACGCGTGGGGCGTAGCTGAGTTTGTACATTAGTCTCCAGCTTTCAGGATTATCCGCAGAATCGGACGCCGTCAAGCTTGACCGCGCAAGTCGGCCGGCCGGTACGCCGAGATTCGCTCTCTTCCGGGGCGCACAGAGCGTTCATGCTCGCGCACTCAGGCGCTGATGCGGATTCAACTTCGCGTGATGCACTGCGTGAACCGCGGCACCGACGCAGCGGCGATAGGGACGAAGGTGAGCGACGGCGGTCGGAAAATTTACTCTTTCAGCCGCTCGGGACGGCAGTAGCGAGGAGTCCGCGCCGGCGCCTCGGCGAGCCTGGGAGCGTTCGCTCGTCGACGTAGCTTGATACTGCGATGGCGCGAGCGGTGTGCGGCGTCTTGTCGACGCGGGATAGATTGTCGGCGTCGCCTCGGGCGCCCTGCTCGGACTGCGGGTCGCGGAGCTCAGGTGTCCTTCGAGACATGCGAGGAGCCGCGGCGCCTCGAACTGCAGTGACGATCGATGAACGACATGTCTTAAAGGACATATCGTCTATCACGGGTAGCGATCGAGCCGAGCGAGCTCCGCGAGGATGTCGCTCCGCAGGGCATCGGAGGCGGCCCGCCAGCGCTCCAGCAGGTCGGCGCGGGCTGGCTCGCGGCGGAGGCGGTGGAGGGCGTACGCCAGGGCCCAGACGATGCCCTTGCGGTCGTCCTTGCGCTTCAGCGAGCCGGCGAGGCGCTCGATCAGCGCGAGGGCGGCCGGCGGATCGAAGCGCGCGAGCTCGCTCGCCCGGAATGCTGCAGATCGGCGATCGCCGTGCGCGAGGTCGTGGGCGAGGGCGCGTTCGACCAGGGCGAGCTTCGCGGCGCGAAACTCGGCCTGCGTCACCGCGGGGCTGGTCGCCGGCGGTCTGGCGGTGAGGGCCGCGAGGCCGCCGCCGTGTGCCAGGTGAGCGAACTCGTCGGCGGTCAACCAGTCGACGTCGTCGACGAGCAGCAGCGGGGTGTCGACGAGGCGAGCGTCAGCCTCGGTGACGAGCCGGACGGCGATCCGCGTGGCCGGGCGGCGCAGGCGGGCGACGAAGGCGTCGTCGTCGCGCGAGGCCGCGAGCCAGTCCCAGAAGGCCTCCTCGTCGGCGCCAGGGCCGATCGCAAACGAGGCAGGCAGGAGCTCCTCCGCGGTCCACCACAGCTCGAGAGTGCGACCGTGAAAGGCGAGCAGCTCGGCGTCCTGCGGGTCCTGGTCGTCGAGGTGCGGGGAGAAGTCGCCGAGCGGCGCCGGGGGCCCGCCCGCGCCCGACCACGCCCACGCGAGCGCCCCGGCCTTCGCGTCCGCGAGCGCCTCGGCGAACTCGACGGCCGGCTCGGCGGCGTTCGGCGCGGTCGGCCGGACGACGCGCACGAGCAACGGCGGGAGCGTCGGGGCCGCGGCGGGGAAGAAATAGAAGCGTTGGTGGGCGATGCCCATGCGCCACGGTGCCACGATCGCACCCGCGGCGACAAGCGCGGGCGTTCGGACGCGCCGCCCGGAACGCGAGGTTATTCGTCGTCGTACTCGTCGTCGTCGGCCGTCCACAAATAGCCGGACTCGCTGACGACCACGGCGTCGCGCATGGACTCGCCCGGCCCGAGCATGCGGGGCTGGCCGCTGCCGCTCCATGGCGGCACGTCGAGGCCGTCGCGCCGGATCTGCAAGCGCTGTCGCGCCCCGTCGCGCTCGAACTCCAGCGCGAGCAGATCGTCGGAGCATTCGGCTGCCAGCAATCTCGTGCCGAGCAGGCTCGCCTTGACGCTGCGGAACCGCCGGCCGGCCGCTTCGAGCTCGGCCCGCTCGGCCTCGAAGAACTCCTCGCGGACGAGGTCGCCGTCGAGGGTGGCCCAGCTCGCCGCGGCCCACAGGGTGACCACGAGCCAGCGGGGCTCGGGCGGCTGCCCACCCGCGAGGCGGAGACCGAAGAAGCCCGGGCCGCCCATGCCGTAGGTGCCGAGGTGCGTCTCGACTGCGACGACCTCGGCGCCGACGGGGTCGAAGCCGCCGTCGCGGAACAGCCGCGGCGGGCGGATCTTCGTCGGCAGCCCCAGCGGGTACTCGTCCGGGTCCGCGGTCTCGTCGCCCTCGACGCAGTCGAAGATGCTCTTCTCGGTGGTCATGGTCGAGCCCGGGCCATGGTGGCGGGGACGCTGCGCGGATGCAAGCCACCGGGCGCGCGAGTCGGTCGTATCGAACGGTCTTCGCCGCGAGGCGCGGTCGACGGGACATCGCCGTGGGCGTGGGCGAGCTTGCGGATGGGTCCTCGTCGAGCAGGCCGACATCGCTCGGAGCGGTTGATCGTGATCGCCTCTGCGCGCGCCGGCGCGTCGTCGCGGCGGAGACATTGCCGCGAAGGTTTGCTCGCTGGGACTTGAATGGCGAGAGGACCGACGGGGACGACGGTAAAGGTGGAGCTCGGGCGCGGGGCGACGGTCGAGGTGGTGGCCCTCGCGGTGAAGTGCGGCGGCGCGAGCCTCGCCGACCTCGGCGCGCAGCGGTGCTGGAGCGACGCGCGGGGGGCGGGCGCCGTTCCCGAGCTCGCGTCGGGTGCCCGCGGCGTCGGTGCGACTGGCATTCGCAAATCTGCGAGGGCGCCGGGGCGCCACCGCCCTGCGCCTCGGGCGAAGATCGGTCGCATGACGAGGGCAACGAGGTGGTGCGCGCGGAGCCTGGTCCTCGGCCTGGTGGCCGCGTGCGGCGGGAGCGGCGGAGCGGGCAGCACGACCGACGCGGACCCGTCGACGTCGAGCGCATCGACCGGCGGCGGCAGCGAGACGACGGACGTCGAGCCGACCCGCGGAACCTCTGCGACGTCGAGCCCCGCCGGCGCCCAGCTCCTGTATCGCCAGGACTTCGAGGCCGAGGGCTGGGAGGAAGAATTCACGGGCCGCCCGACGTGGGAGGGTCACGTCGCGGTGGTCACCCACGAGCCGCACGGCGGCTCGCGGTCGTTGCGAGGCAACCAGTTCGCCAGCGTGACCGACCCGATCACCGGGTTGCCCGGCATCGGCAATGCGCTGCTGGATTGGCGCGGCGCGGGGCACGACATCGCCGAGCGCACGCCGCACCAGATGTACTTCTCGTACTGGTTCCGCCACGACGACTTCACGTACGCCGCGGGCAACGAGGGCAAGCTGTTCTACTTCGTCGACGCCAACGGCTGCCAGCTCGACGCGTACTTCGGGGGGCAGCTGCACAGCCGAGATCTCGCGATCGCGTACAACAACGGGTGTCAGTCGAATCAATGGGCCCATTGCACCGGCGCGGATGACGTGTGCGAGGCGTGTCGCGCGGACGGGACCTGCGACAATTGGGGCTACTCGGCGCTGTGGCTGCAGCACCCGGCGGTGAGCCCGGGCCCCGGGAGCTGGCGACGGTTCGAGTACTTCATCGATTACGACGAGCGCTACTTCACGGTCTGGGTCGACGGCCACGTCGTGGCCGACGACGAGCGCTTCGTGGACGGTCGGATCCCGTACGGGCCGGAGCGCGAGTTCCACTGGACCGGCTTCCAGCTGTTTTACGCGTCGACGGGCGACGAGCGGGACTACGCCGAATGCGTCGACGGCGAAGGGGTGTGCGCCGGCTGGCAGATCGACGACCTGGAGGTCTGGGACGGCCTGCCGCCGCGGTGACCGCGAGGCCGTGGCGAGGGTCGGTCGGGTACGGGAACCCGGGACAGCGGCTGCGAGGGACTGCTCGACATGCCATGAATCGTCGCTCGTCGGCGACTTGACGGCGAAGGGTCGGGCTCGAGCGTCGCTTGCTCCCGGGGTTGGAGCCGTCGGCCGCGCACCCGCCTCGTCCTCGGCGACGGCGTCGCCCGGCGTGCTCGGCCGGCCGTCGCGGTGGGCGGCGCTGCCCACCTCTTCACTCGCCGAGGGCTTTGCCTGGCGCGCGACCCTGCTCGGCGGCTCGCCGAGCTCGCGGGGCGAAGGAACAAGCCGCCAGCGCTCTGCGCTCACTGTCAGATGGGCGAGGCGGTCACCGCCCGCGGACGGGTGACCGTGTCTCGCTCACCCCACGGAAGAGGAGACCGGCGAAGACAAAAACACCACAGTGGAGCGATCCTGGAATCGACGGCGGTGCGCTCTCGATCTTTGTCGAGGGAGGCTCGTCGCGTCTCTCATGCGAGGTCGTGGGGGTCGCTGCGCATGGACCGAGCATTGCCGCGAACACGGCGGGCCTCGAATTTCTCGGCTGGGCGAGGGAGTTCCGGCGCGCCGCTGCGGACCCGGCTGCGCCGTCCGCGAGCCAGAGCGGGCTTCAGGGACTCGACGAGCCTGCAGGTGCGTTCGCTGTTCTCGAGCCCGCAATTGATCGTCGACCGGCGAGCACTTCATCGAGGCCGCCGGCGCACGTCTGCGCCGGCGTCGTCCTCCTCTCGCCAGAATGACGCGACGGCGCCGACGGTTCATCGCATGAGTCAATTTGTCAGAGAGCTCTTCAGGCCCTTCAGCGATCGTTTGCGGGGCCACGGCAGGGCCGGGTCCCGTGCGACGTCAGGGTCGGGCCGCGGGCGGCAGGACCGATCGAAGTCCGATGGTCCTCGCGCGCGGGGCCGCGTAGATCGATCAGGGCGCGGGCCGCAGGGTCGGCCCGGCGGGGCGAGAGCGATCGGCGCGATTCCTCGCTGCGTGAATCCTTGCGTCGATCGGATCGGCGTATCCGTGATGGACGGCGCTGCTGTGATTGTTCGGGAGGTGGTCGGTGCGATCGGCTGACGAGGTGCGGCGGTGGTTGACGGGCGCGGTCGCGGAGATCCTCGGGGCGCCGTCGCGGCGGATCGACGCGCGGGCGAGCTTTCGCAGCCACGGGCTCGATTCGGCGGCGGCGGCGGTGCTGGTGGCGCGGCTGGCGGCGTGGATCGGCCGTTCCGTGCCATTGACTGCGCTGTGGGAGCACCCGAGCGTCGTCGAGCTGGCGGCGCACCTGGCCGGCGAGGCGCGGCCGGAGGCCCAGGCGATGCGCGTGGCGGCGAGCGACGAACCGGTGGCGATCGTCGGCCTGGCGTGCCGCTTCCCCGGCGGGACGAGCTCGCCGGCCGCGCTGTGGCGATTGTTGAGCGACGAGGTCGACGCGATCGCACCGATCCCGCCGCACCGCCTCGACCTCGAGGCGCTGGCGCGGCTCGAGGCGGCGACCGGCGAGAGCACTGCCCGCGAGGGCGGTTTCCTCGCCGAGGTGGATGGGTTCGACCCGCTGTTCTTCGGCATGTCGCCGCGCGAGGCTGCGGTCTGCGATCCGCAGCAGCGGGTGGTGCTCGAGCTGGCCTGGGAGGCGCTCGAGGACGCGGGAGTGGCTCCGGGCTCGCGGGTCGGTTCGCCGACGGGGGTGTTCGTCGGGGCGCTGTGGTACGACTTCGCGCTGCTGCTGGCGCGCGCGGGGCTGACTGCGATCGAGCAGCACACCGCGACGGGCCTGAGCCACGCGGTCATCGCCAATCGGGTTTCGTACGCGCTCGGGCTCGAGGGGCCGAGCATGGCGGTCGACACTGCGTGCTCGGCGTCGCTGGTGGCGGTGCATCTGGCGTGCGAGAGCCTGCGCCGTGGCGAGTCGACTCTGGCGCTGGCGGGCGGGGTCAACCTGATCCTGGCGCCCGACAGCATGGTGCAGATGGCGAGGTTCGGGGCGCGCAGCCCGACGGGGCGCTGCCGCAGCTTCGATGCGGCCGGCGACGGCTACGTGCGCGCCGAGGGGGCGGGGCTGGTGGTGCTGGAGCCGCTCGCGCGGGCGCTGGCGGCGGGGCGGCGGATCTACGGGCTCGTGCGCGGCAGCGCGGTCAACAACGACGGGCGCAGCAACGGGCTGACCGCCCCGAGCCCGCGGGCGCAGCGGGCGGTGCTGGCGGCCGCGTGCGCGCGCGCCGGGGTGGAGCCGGCGTCGATCGATTACGTGGAGGCCCACGGGACCGGGACGCGGCTCGGCGACCCGATCGAGGCGTCGGCGCTGGCAGCGGTGTACGGGCCGGGACGCGCGCGGCCGCTGCGGATCGGCTCGATCAAGACGAACATCGGCCACACCGAGGCCGCCGCGGGGATCGCCGGGCTGATGAAGACGGCGCTGGCGCTGCACCACGCGGCGCTGCCGGCGAACCTGCACTTTCGGACAGGCAACCCGGACATCGACTTCGCGGCGCTGAAGCTGGCGGTGCAAGACCGCGGCGAGCCGTGGCCCACGCGCGAGGGGCCGGCGCGCGCCGGGGTGAGCTCGTTCGGGTTCGGCGGGACCAATGCGCACGCGGTGCTCGAGGCGGCGCCGCGGCCGGAGTCGATCGTGGCGCTGGCAGCCGGCAGCGAGGCAGAGCTGCGGGCGCTGGCGGTCGAGGCGGCGGCGCGGCTGGCGGTCGAAGACCCGAGCGAGGTGTCCGCGCAGCCGAGCGGTGGGCCGTTTCGGCTGGCGATCGCGGGGCGCGGGGCTGCGCTGCGCGACGGCCTGGCGGCGTTCGGGCGCGGCGAGGCGGCGCCGGGGCTGGTGACCGGAGTGGCCGCGTCGCGGCGGCCGGTGCTGGTGTTCTCGGGGCAGGGCGGGCAGTGGCTCGGGATGGGTCGCGCGCTCTCGGCGAGCTCGCCGGCGGCGCGGGCGGTGCTGCTGGCGTGCGAGCGCGAGGTCGCGGCGCAGGTGGGGTGGTCGCTGCTGGACGAGCTGTGGGCGCCGCAGCAGGCGTCGCGGCTGCGTGAGGCGGACGTGGTGCAGCCGCTGCTGTTCGCGGTGCAGGTGGCGATCGCGGCGGCCTGGCGGGCGCACGGCGTGGTGCCGGCGGCGATCGTCGGTCACAGCGCGGGCGAGGTGGCGGCGGCCCACGTGGCCGGCGCGCTCGACCTCGCCGATGCGGTGCGCGTGATCTGCCTGCGCGGGCGGTTGACGCGGCGGATCGCCGGGCTCGGCGGGGTGATGCTGATCGAGCGGCCCGCGGCCGAGGTGGCGGCGCAGATCGTCGAGTCCGCGGGGGTCACGATCGCGGCCCACAACAGCCCGCAGGCGACCGTGGTGTCGGGCGCTCGCGCGGCGCTCGAGCGGCTGGCGGAAGAGTGCCGGAAGGCGGAGATCCCGTGCGCGCTGGTCGAGGCGGCCTACGCGGCCCACGGACCGCAGGTCGAGCCGCTGCTCGACGAGCTGGTGGCCGGGCTGGGGGGCATCGTCGCCATGCCGACGCAGGTGCCGCTGGTGTCGACGGTCACCGGGGCGGCGATCGACGGCCGCGCGCTCGGCGCGAGCTACTGGGCCCGCAACCTGCGGGCGCCGGTGGCGTTCGCGGCGGCGATCGACGGGCTGGTGCGCGGCGGGGCCGACCTGTTCCTCGAGGCAGGTCCGCACCCGGTGCTGGCGCCGGCGCTGCAGCAGTGCCTGGCGCACGCGGGGCGCGAGGGGCACGCGATCGCGTCGATGCGCCGCGAGGGGCCGGGGGCGGGCGAGCTGGCGGCGGCGGCGGCGGCGTTGTGGACGCTCGGGGTGCGGATCGCCGCGATCGACGGGCCGGGCGAGGAGGCAGGGCGGCTGCCGGTGGAGGCGCGAGAGGCAGTCGCGGGGCCGCGGCTGGTGCCGGTGGAGGCGCAAGAGGCAGTCGCGGGGACGCGGCTGGTGCCGGTGGAGGCGCGAGAGGCAGTCGCGGGGCCGCGGCTGGTGCCGGTCGAGGGCGCGGCGGCGCGGCGTCGGGGCGCGGTCCGGGTTTTCGAGGAGCCGGGTGACGAGGCGGCGGGGCTGCGGCTGTTGCCGGTCTCGGCGCACACCCGCGAGGCGCTGCGCGAGCGGGTGGCCGGGTTGGTGGCGGCGCTGACGGAGCCGGCGGCGCCGGGCCTGGACGACCTGTGCCACACGGCGGCGCTGGGGCGCGAGCACCTGGCGCACCGGGTCGCGGTGGTCGCCGAGACGACGGATGGGCTGCGCGAGCGCCTGGCGGGCGCGCTGGCGAGCGGGGCCGACGCGGGCGGGCCGGCCCTGCGCTCGCCGCGGGTGGCTCTGGTGTTCCCTGGGCAGGGCGGGGCGTGGGCGGGCATGGGCCGCGAGCTGCTGGCGGGCGAGCCGGCGTTTCGCCGGGCGCTGTACGCCTGCGACGCGGCGATCGGGCGCCACGCCGGCTTCTCGGTGGCGGAGGCGCTGGCCCGCGGCGAGGCGCCGGAGGACGCGGCGCGCGTGCAGCCGCTGCTGTTCGCGGTGCAGGTGGCGCTGGCGCGCACGTGGGCGGCCTACGGGGTCGAGCCGGCGGCGGTCGTCGGTCACAGCATGGGCGAGGTCGCGGCGGCGCACGTGGCCGGGGCGCTGACCCTCGACGACGCGGCGCGCCTGATCTCCCGCCGCAGCCGCCTCATCGGCTCGCTCGCGGGGCGCGGGACGATGGCGCTGGTCGACGCGACGCCGGCGGCGCTCGAACTCGCGCTGGCCCGCCACGCCGGGCGCGTCAGCGTGGCGGCCCGCAACGGCCCGCGCAGCTTCCTGCTGGCCGGCGAGGCCGCGGCGCTGACTGCGATCGTGGGCGAGTTCCAGGCGACCGGGGCGTTCGCGCGCCTCACCGGTCTGCCGTTCCCGATCCACTGCGCGCTGTCGCGCCCGATCGCGGGCGCGCTCGCCCACGACCTCGCCGGCGTCGCGCCGCAGCGCGGGCACATCCCGATCTACTCGACCCTGCTCGGGCGCCGGATCGACGGCGCCGAGATGGACGCCGACTACTGGCTGCGCCACGCGCTCGAGCCGGTGCGCTTCCACGAGCAGACGCGCGCGCTGCTCGACGACGGCGTGGACGTGCTGCTCGAGGTCGGCCCGCACCCGGTGCTGGCGCACGCGTGCGAGCAGACGATCGCCGAGCACGGGGCGCCGGCGCGGGTGCTGTCGTCGCTGCGCCGCGGCGGCGGCCGGGCGCACCTGCTCGAGGTGCTGGCGCGGCTGTACCAGCGCGGGCTGGCGGTCGCGTGGCCGGCAGTGTTGCCGCGCGCGGGGTCGATCGTGTCGCTGCCGACCTACCCGTTCCAGCGCCGGCGGCTGTGGCCCGCGGCGCTGGCGGGCGGTGAGACCGATGTCGGGCCGGCGCGCGCGGAGGCGTCGGGGCAGTCCGAGCTGGTGGCGCTGGCGGAGGCGCTGGCGAGAGAGCCGTCGGCGCCGCGGATCGAGCAGTTCGTGCAGCGGGTGGCAGGCGAGCTGCTGGCGCTGGCCCCGGGGGCGCTGTCGCCGACGCTGTCGCTGCGGCGGCTGGGGCTCGACTCGCTGGGGGCGATGCGGCTGGGCAATCGAGTGCGCGAGGCGCTGCGGGTCGAGGCGCCGGCGCCCTTGTTCCTCGAGGACCGCAGCGTGGCCGCGCTGGCGCTGGCGCTCGCGGAGCTGGCGGCGCAGGGCCGCGGGCGAGTGGCGTCGGCGGGCGAGCTGGCGGCGGCGATGGAGGAGGAGGGGCTGTGAGCGCGACGAGGCGGAGCGATGAATCGGTGGCGCGTGAGGTCGGAGAGAGGTCTGCGAGCGCGGTGATGTCGGGCGGGGAATCGCTGGAGCGTGGGGGCGGAGAGAGGCCTGCGAGTACGGTGATTCGGAGCGGTGCATCGTTGGAGGGAGAGAAGCCAGTGAGCACAGCGATTCGGAGCGGTGAATCGGTGGAGCGCGAGGACGGAAGGCCTGGGAGCTTGGCGAGGCTGAGCGGTGAATCGATGGCGCGCGAGGCCGTGAGCGCGGCGATGCTGGTCGGTGGATTGGTGGAGCGCGGGGTCCGGCTGTGGGCCGAGGGCGAGCAGCTGCGGCTGCGCGCCGAGCCGGGGGTGGTGACGCCCGCTGACCGCGAGGCGCTGCGCGCCGCCAAGGCCGAGGTGCTGGCGCTGCTGGCCGGGCGGGCTGCCACGCCGATGTCGAGCGTGCAGCGCAGGTTGTGGTTTCTGACGCGCTTCGACAGCACGCGGCCGGCTTATCTGGTGACTCAGGCGTATGCGCTGCGCGGGCCGGTCGAGGCCGACGCGCTGGCGCGGGCGCTGGCGCTGGTGGTGGCCCGGCACGAGGCGCTGCGGGCGACCTTCGCGGAGCTCGACGGTTACCCGGTGCAGCTCGTGCTGCCCGCGTGGTCGCCCCTGCTGATGAGGCTGAGCCTGGATTCTACCGCCGACGACGCGGCGATCGCCGAGGCGGCCCGCGATGCGCTGTGCCGGCCGTTCGCGCTCGATCGGGAGCCGCCGGTGCGCGCGTGCCTGATCGCCTGCGGGGCGGAGCGAGCGATCTTCGTGCTGGCGTTCCACCACCTGGTGATCGACGGGGCTTCGCTGGCGCTGCTGGCCGCCGAGCTCGGGCCGCTGTACGCCGCCGAGCTCGCGGGCGCGGAGGCGAGGGGGCCGGCGCCGGCGCTCGGCCACGCGGACTTCGTGGCGTGGGAGCGGCGGGTCCACGCGGCCGCGGATTCGCTCGAGTTCTGGCGCGCGCGGCTGGCCGAGCTGCCGGTGGTCGAGCTGCCGCAAGAGCGGCCGCGGCCGCCGCTGCAGAGCTACCGCGGGCGCCAGCTCGGGTTCAACCTGCCCGGCGAGGTCGAGCACGCGCTGCAGCGGGCGGCGGCCGACGCCGGCGTGACCCGCTTCGCGGCGCTGCTGGCAGTGTTCCTGGTGACGCTGCAGCGGCTGTGCCGGACGCGCGATCTGGTGGTCGGCACGCCGCACGCGAACCGCGACGACCGCGGGATCGAGGGGCTGATCGGCTGCCTGGTCAGCACCGTGGTGTTGCGCGTCGAGGTGGCGCGCGGGCTGTCGTTCCGCGAGCTGTTGCGCCGCGTCGACGCCTGCTGCCGCGAGGCGTTCGCCCACAAGGACGTGGGCTTCGAGCGGCTGGTCGAGCTGTCGGGACAGCCGCGCGACCCGGCCCGCACGCCGCTGTTCTCGGTGTTCTTCGGCGCGCAAGGGCCCGCCGAGCCGCCGGCGCTGCCGGGCGCGGTCGTGGAGGCGTGGCCGTTCGATCCGGAGGTCGCGACCTTCGACCTCGAGTGCCAGTTCGTCACCGGCCCGGGCGGCACCCGCGGGACGCTGACGTACACGACGGACCTGTTCGAGGCGGCGTTCGCCAGCCGCTTCGTCGAGGCGTTCGTGCAGCTGGCGGCGGGCCTGGCGGCCGCGCCGGTGGCGGCGATCGAGGCGGCGCCGATGCTCGACGAGCTGCGCGCGCGCGAGGTGGTGCTGGCCTACAACCGCACCGCGGCGCCGTTCCCCCGCGAATCGACGTTGTCGGCGCTGATCCGCGAGCAGGCCGCGCGCACGCCGGAGGCGCCGGCAGTGACGCATGCGGGGCGGACGTGGCGCTATCGCGAGCTCGCGGCCAGGGTCGAGGCGATCGCGGCGGGGCTGCGCGAGCGCGGGGTCGGCCCGGGGCAGATCGTGGCGGTGCTCGGCGAGCGCTCGGCGGAGCTGCTGGGGGCGCTGCTCGGGGTGCTCGCGGCCGGGGCGGCTTATCTGCCGCTCGACCCCGCGTTCCCGGAGGACAGGCTGCGCTTCATGATCGAGGACAGCGGGGCGACGCTGGTCATTCGAGACGTCGAGACGCGGGCGGTGCCGGGCTCGTCGCGGAGCGTGACGATCGAGGCGCTCTCCTCGGGTGCGTCGAATCGACACGGACACGAATCGAGCGGCACGAATCGCCATGGGCGTGAATCTCCGGAGCATCATGAATGCCTCGATCCCGCGGATCGGCATGGTCATGAATCCATCGTCGCGGTCGCGGAGCCCGCGAATCATCACAGCGGCCCCGAGGACCCCGCGTACGTGCTTTACACCTCGGGCTCGACGGGCACGCCGAAAGGAGTGGTGGTCCGCCACCGCAACCTGGTCAGCTGCCTGTCGGCGATGGCGCGCGGGCCGGGGATCGCCGGCGACGACGTGCTGCTGTCGGTCACGACCTGGGGCTTCGATATCGCGGCGCTCGAGCTGTTCCTGCCGCTGACGCACGGGGCCCGGCTGGTGCTGGCCGACACGGCGGCGCTGGCCGACGGGGCGCAGCTGCAGGCGCTGCTGGCCGCGGAGGCGGTCACCGTGATGCAGGCGACGCCGGCGACGTGGTCGCTGCTGGTGGCGTCCGGGTGGCGAGGCGACCGCGAGCTGCGGGCGCTGTGCGGCGGGGAGCACCCGCCGCGCGGGCTCGTCGACTGGCTGGCGTCACATTGCGCCGAGCTGTGGAACATGTACGGGCCGACCGAGACGACCATCTGGTCGACGCGCGCCCGCCTGAGGCCGGGCGAGCCGATCACTCTCGGCCGACCGATCGAGAACACTCAGGTGTTCGTGCTCGACCCCGAGGGCCAGCCGCTCGGGCCGGGCGCGCCGGGCGAGCTGTGGATCGCCGGCGAGGGCGTGGCCGCCGGCTACCTCGGCCGCCCGGAGTTGACCGCGGCGCGCTTCGTCGACCACAACCCCGCGGGGCTGTTGCCTGCGCCGATCCGCTGCTACCGCACCGGCGACCTGGTGCGCCTGCGCGACGACGGTCAGCTCGAGTTCCTCGGGCGCCTCGACGATCAGGTGAAGATCCGCGGCCACCGCATCGAGATCGGGGAGATCGAGCACGCGCTCTCGCGCCACCCTGCGGTGCGCGAGGCGGCGGTGGCGGCCCGCCCGGGGCCCGACGGGGAGCGACAGCTGGTGGCGTTCGTGTGCGCTGCGAGCGGTCAGGTGGTGCGGACCGCCGAGCTGCTCGAGTCGCTGCGCCGCAGCCTGCCCGCGTACATGCTGCCGGCGCGGGTGGTGGTGCTGCCGGAGCTGCCGCGCACGCCGAACGGCAAGCTGCACCGCCAGGCGCTGCTGACTGCACGGATCGCCCAGGTCGAGTCGGAGGTCCGCTACGCGCCGCCGGCGGACGCGATCGAGGCGGCGGTGGCGGAGCTGTTCGCGGAGCTGCTGCCGGGCCGCGCGCCCGGCCGCGACGACGACTTCTTCGCGCTCGGCGGGCACTCGCTGCTGGCTGCGCGCCTGTTGTTCGCGGTCAAGCAGCGCCACGAGGTCGCGCTGACGATGACCGCACTGTTTCAGGCGCCGACGGTCGCAGGCCTGGCGAGCGCCATCAAGCTGGCGCGGCTGCGGGCCGCGGCCGCGAGCGGAGATCTCGATGCGCTGACGGCGATGCTCGCCGGGCTGCGCGAGGAGGAGGCGCACGAGCTGCTCGCGCGCCTCGATGCGTGAGGACGAAAAGAGACGAGCATGGACCAGTCATTGTCGAACACCAAACAGGACCTGCTGCGCGCGCTGATCAAGAACCGCGAGCAGACGACCGCGCGCGCCGCGGCCGAGGTGCCCTCCAACATCGTGCAGTTCAAGAAAGGGGCGCCCGGCGGGCCGTCGCTGTTCTTCTTCCCGGCGACCGACGGCGGGGCGTCGTACTTCCGCTACCTGGCGCCGCACCTGCCGGAGTCGGTGTCGCTGTACGGCTGCCAGGCCCCGGGCTTCGACGAGGAGCGCGAGCCGTTCGGCTCGGTCGAGGAGATCGCGGCGTACAACCTCCGCCACATCCGCGCGATCCAGCCGCACGGGCCGTATTACATCGGCGGCTTCTGCATGGGCGGCCTGCCGTCGTACGAGGTGGCCTGCCAGCTGCAAGCCCAGGGTGAGGAGGTGGCGCTGCTGCTCAACGTGATGCCGGTGTTCCTGCGCCCGTGGGCCTGCCTGCCCGGCACCGACGCGCTGCAGCTGCGCGCGATCGAGGACCACCTCTTCATCTTCGAGCGCATGCTGGGGATCCACGTGGTGCTGCCGATGGACCAGATCCGGGCGCTGCCCGAGCCGGACCGCTACTCGTTCGTGACGGCCTTCATGCGCGAGGCAGGCTTCCTCAAGAGCCCGGCAGAGGAGCACCTGTTCATGCACCGCATGAAGATGTACGAGGCGGGCCTGCGAGCGATGCTCGGCTACAAGCCGGCCCGCACGTTCCAGGGCGAGATCGAGGTGATCGTGGTCGGCAAACCCGACCGCGGCGAGATCGAGCTCGACCTCAATACGTCGTACACGTGCGCGCTGCGCAGCACGCCGCCCGAGCAGGTCAAGTATCACCCGCTCGATGCCGACTCGGCGGCGATGTTCAGCGGCAGCGAACCCGACAGCGGACTCATCGCACGCCGCATGGGCGAGTTCCTGCGGTGAGGATCAGACGATTCGCGGCCGGTGGCGAGGTCGCGGCCGGCTGCGAATCGTGGGATGGTGGGTGCGTGGCGAACGGGTGATCGTAGTGCGGCGCAGGCATCGAGCTATTCATGGCGATTCGGGGGACCGAGGCGCAGCTCGATGGTCACCTCGGCGTACTGCGGCGCCGTCTTGAAGGTGGCCTGTTGCAGAACACCTCGGATGCAGCGCCACAAGTTCGACGAAGGGGGCGAGGTGACCGGCGCGACGGATTCGACCGCGGCGCCGCGGACGGTCAGCTTGGCGGTGACCTGTACGGTGGCGAGGAGGCCGTGATCGAGGGCGCTCGCGTGGCACTGCCGGAGCTGCGGGCGCAGCGGATCGACGGCCACACGAATGTCGATCGTGCCGAGGCCGTGGGTGCCGCTGACTCGCTCGACGTCGATTGCAGGTAGGGGCCGAGATTTTTTTCGGGGGGTGCGGCGCGTGGATTTCTTCAGAGCGGCAGGAGGACTCGGCGTGGCGGTCGGGGCGGCCGGCTGCGGGAGAGGGGCAGGGATGACGACGTCGCCGGTCCGCGGTTGCGGCGGGTCGATCGGCGGTCGGGGTGCGACCTCCACGGGCGGTGCAGGTGAAGGCGGGTCCGGCAGACTCGTGTGATTTTGCACGGTCACCACCTCGGTCACGAACAGACCGGGTCGGGCGGCTCCCGCCACATACGCAGTAGCCCCGAAGACCCCGATCATGAACAGCGTACCCACGAGCCGGCCTGGCCGGAACTTCGAGCCCGAAGCCGAGTTCGTTCGCACCGACACCGGCGGGATCGGCACGAACGCTACGGCGGGCTCTCGCGGCTCCGCGAGCCCCGGGATGCTGCCCTCGCGCCATAGGCGCCGCGAGGCGTGGGGCCCGTCCTCTCTGTGTCGTTCAGGACCGAAGGTCATCGTCTCCTCGCCGCGGCACGGCGGATCTGTAGTGGCGGCTGGAGGCGGATCCGGTGCGTCGCTACGGTCCGCCGGCGAAATAAATCCGCGACTCACCCCGGACGATGGTATACCGCGCGGCGTGGGAGAGCACGTCCGATGTTCTCCTGCGAAAGGCGGAGTGTCGTGACGACATCGCGGCGCCAGTACGGCGAGATCGGCGCCGCGTCGAGGTGGCGCGCGAGAAGGCGGACGCGGGCGGCGTGGATCCTCGTTTGCGTGGCGCCGGGCCTGCTGGTTCAGGCGCTCGAGAGCCGCGGCGCCGCCGTGGGCGACGCGTGGCGGGTAGAGATCGGCGAGCCTTGCGTGGTCGAGATCGCCGCCTCGGTGAAGTGTCATGATTCTTCCTGCGGCTCGAGCGGGGGCGCCCACAGCGTCTCGTCCGCAGAGCTCGCGGGCGTGGTCGTGATGCTGGACATCGTGCCGGACACGGGAGCTCCGGCGAGCTCACTTCCACAGCTGCCGTTCCGGATCGGGCAAGAGTTCGTTTCGCCGATCAGCGGTTGGATCAGCCTCGACTCCGACTCTCAGGACCGCGCGAAGGCCGAGATTCAGGAGAAGGGTGCGTCGAGGTGCAACAACATCGAGTTGGCCGGTATGAGCATCGTAAACGTGACGTCCGGTGAATAGGTATCAGCATGGCCGAGCAGACCAACCCCTTCGATAAATCAGCCCAGGAAGGCAGCCGGTTCGGCTTCGTCGCCGATCTGGCCTTCGTGCTGTGCTTCGTGTGGCTCGTGCTGTGGCGGGCCGAGCTCTTTGGCGCCGACGTGGATTCGGTGTGGGCGGGCGGCTGGCCGGCGCTGATCCTCGGCGGGCTGGTGGCGGCGGCCTTCGCCATCGGCCTGGCCAGGCGGCGCTCGACCGGTTTTCTCCCGGTGGTCCTGCGCTGGGGTCTTCTGATCGCCTGCCTGATCTTGCCGGCCTGGATCGCGCTGTCGCTGGCCGACCTGCGGCCGGAGCTGACGATGCAGACGGCCTCCGAAGAATTGCGATCGAGCGCACGAGAGGCGCAGGCGACGGCCGGCTCGCCGGAGGCGCTGCGCGAGGCGCAGGCGGCCGAGGAGACTGCGAAGACGCTCGAGACCCTCGGCCGGGCGCTGAAGGCCGCGGAAGAGCGCGGCATCGAGGTGCCGCACCGCGACCTCGGCGCGCTCGGGTTCGATCCGGCGGCGGTCGCCGCGTTGCCGCCGAAGACGAAGAAGACGCTCGAAAAGGCCGCCGGCATCGCCGAGGTGCAGGCCGGAAAGGCGCCAGCGCCGTCCGGTTTCTCCGAGCTGATGCGAGAGTTCGGGCTCGACAATCCGCTGGTTCAGAAAGCCCTGCTCGGCCTGGCCGCGGCGACGCTGGGGCCCCTCCTCGGTCTGTCGCCGGCGCTGGTCGAGGCGGTGCTCGCAGCGCTGCTGATCGACGGCGACCTCACGTTCGAGAACATCTTGCAGGTATCCGTGGCGCTGGCGATGTCGACGACGAAGACCGGCAAGCTGTCGGCGCCCAAGTTCAAGAAGAACATCAAGCTGGTGCGCCAGGGCGCGGCCGTGATCGAGAAGATCCACGGGGCGCTCGAGAAGCGCGGGGTCGGTGATTCGGAGGGCATGAGAGCGCTCAAGGAGGCGGGGACATCGCCCAAGCCGGAGCCGCAGTCCCCTGCCTGCAAAAAGCAGATCAAGGCGAGCAAAGGCGGCGGCGCAAGGAACAAGGACGCGCTGGCTCGAGCCTGTCCTGAACTCTCGCCGCAGCAGATCGATGAAATCGTCGGAGGTCCCTGATGCGCTCGCGCGTGCTGCAATACTTCGGGCTCGGCAAGGCGGAGCGCGCCGGCGACAAGGCTACGCCGCTGCTCGACGAGGAGGACGACCCGGCGCTGATGATGACCGGCGACGCTCTGACGCAGGCGATCCTCGAGAACATCCGCCTGCGGCGGTCGGTCCTCGTCACCGGGCCGCGTGGGTGCGGCAAGAGCTATTGTGCGGAGCAGGCGATCAAGCTGGCCAAGGCCCAGGGGATCATCGGCGGCTCGCGCTTCCTGCAAGGCAACCGGGAGATCCCGCGCGACGCGCTGAGCGAGGACATGCTCATCGTCGACGACGGCGCGCAGGTCAAGCTGCTCAAGGCGCTGGCGTTGCGCCCGCTCGAGGAGAGCGGCTCGGTGCCGCGCGAGGGTTTTCCGGATTGGCCGGGGATCCCGCGCGGCGCGGGGATCGACGACCCGACGCAGCTATGGACCAACCGCGACTGGATGGTGCTGTTCCTCGACGAGATCAACCGCTTCGGCGACGGCTTCCTCGACAGCCTGCTCGCGCTGCTCGAGGAGCGGAAGATCGTGCGCCGCGGCCAGGATTACTACGTGCCGATCGTGGTGGTCGCCACCGCCAACCCGCCCGGCTACGACGTCACGGCCAAGAAGCTCAGCCCGCCGCTGCAGGCGCGGATCACCCGCTCGTTCCGCGTGTCGCAGCCCGACATCGAGGTGCTGGTCCACGGCATCATGCCGTCGAAGATCCAGGACTTCGCGCGCGCCTACACTCAATCGGGCGCGCCCGCGGTGTCGCAGGAGATCCGCTACCTCGCGGCCGGGGCGACGCTGTGCCTGTGGGGCGACCCGGGGGCCGACTCGAAGGGCCGCTTCTTCCTCACCCGCGCGACGCGCTCTCATTTGACGCGGCTGATGGCGGCGAGCGATTCGCTCGCCCGTGACATGCGCGAGCTGGCGACGTTGATCGACTTCGGGCCCGACGCGCGCGCGGTGACCGATTGGATCGGCTGCGCGATGGCCCGCGCGGCCACGCAAGGGGCGACGAGCGTGGCGCCGATCCACCTCGAAGAGACAGCGGTCCACGTGCTGAGCCACAAGGTCCGCGAGAAGTTCAACGAGGGCGCCAACCCGAACCTCGGGATCCGGCGCGACCGGCTGATCCTCAACATCGTGCAGCGCATCACGCGGACGCCGGGCTTCGCGGCCAGCCTCGGTCACGACGCGCGAGCGAAGGCGGCGCCGACGGCCTCGCCTGCGGTCCACGCCTTCGCGCCGACGCAGCTGGCGGAGCCGCAGCTGGCGGAGATCGTGGCCGACTACGTCCACGCCCGCGTGTTCGTGGCGACGCTGGTGCGCGGCTATCCACACTACCGCAATACGCTGCTGCCGACGGCCGAGCACGTACGGATTTGGGTCAACACTGTCGACGGGGTGCTGCAGCCCTACGCGACGCCGGGCGATGTGCAGCAGATCGCCATGCACGGCTTCTGGGCGCTCATCCGGGCGTTGCGCCCGGGCCAGACGCTGGTCGACGTCCACCTGGTCAAGCAGGTCGGCGAGCTGTACGAGCGGACGTATCAGGCGATCGGCAGCGCCGCCAACCCCGCGGGGCAGGAGCGGGCCCAGGTGGGGCGGCAGGTGGTCGAGGAGGCGGTGGCGTCGGTGCTGCGATCGCCGGCGAACCCGAAGAACGCACCGAACGCGGCGCGACCGGGGAGCTGGTGAATTGGCGTACTGGCTGGCGCTGGCAGTCGTGACGCTGGCCGCGACGGCGGCGGCCATCGTGACGGCGATGGCGTGGCGACGCCGCAAGACGACGCCGCGGACGTTGTCGCTGGCGCTGTCGTGGGCGGCGTGCGTGGCGATGCTGGTGACGGCCGCCGACGCGTCGTTCGCCGTGCCGCGCGCCTTGTGTGAAGAGAGGCTGGCTGCCGGTGCCGAGAATGCGGCGCCGCTGGAAGAGCGCCTGCGGGCCGCGCTCGACCGCTGGACGTGGATGCTGCGCCCGCGTGGCCGCGTCGAAGTGACGGTCGAGCCCCGCGATCTGGTGGCCCCCATCGCGCTCGGCGATCTGGTCGAGCTCGCAGTTCGCGCCCGCGTGGCCGTCGATGTGAAGCTCGCCGAGGGGGTTCTCCCGACGACGGAGGAGATCCGACTTGCGCGCGCCGCAGACGAAGACGTTGAGGAGTGGTTTTCGGCGACGACTCCCATTCCACGATCGTACACCGACAAGATCTATCCCAAGCTGCCAGGCGCGCAGGGATCGATGCAGTGCCAAATCGACGACGAGCCGGTCGCTTCCGATCCGCGACTCGATCTGCTCATCGATCACCAAGATGAGGAAACAGAGAGAGAAAAGGTGCGGTTTCACCGCCTGCGCTGCTGGCCGAGCGAGCGGCCCGACGAGGCGGTGACGGCCTACGTGCAGATCGTGACCGCCGGGGTGGTATTCGCTTCCAGCGACGAAGCCTTCGTCAAGGAGATCGAGGCGGGCGAGGCGGGTAGCGGGGCGTGTTCGCAGAGCCCCGCCGACTGTCTGGGGATCCGCACCGGGCTCACGAAGTCGGCCGGGCTCGAAGTCGCCAGCGTCGTGATGGAGACGGACGCGCTGACGAAGGACGCGTCGATGCTGGTGCTCGACCGCCCGCGCAGGCCGGAGAGCTGCGAGGTGGCAGAGATGTTGCTCCGGCGAGGCGCGACGGTGGTCGTCGCGCAACCCGAAGGCGAGTTCTTCTCGAACTGCAAGCTGCCGATCCAGCGAATGCCTGAGGCCCAGGACGTCATCTTCGATCGGACGCCCCGGCTGACGTTCATGTTCGACGAGGAGTTCGAGAAGGGTCTCGACAAGAGCCCCACGGCCGTCATCGGCTGCGCCGAGCCGAACGTCTCTCGACGGTTGGAACCTTCGATCGAAGCGCAGAAGACGCTGGCTGCTGAGATCTGCAGGGAGACACAGTTTATCCGCGGACCCATGGGCACAGGTGACTGCTTGCCGAGCGACAAGGCAGCCGCGCGTGTGCGTCACCTGGGACGTGACACAACTCGTCAGGTCTCGTGCCCGGATAGCGCCGATTGCAAGCGGATCGAGCACAGCAGCCCGCGGTTTGCGGTCTCGGAGTACATGCGCGAGCGCAAGGCGCGAAGCGATGTCTGGGAGAACGAGCATCTCGTCATCTTCACCCACGACCCGCGCGAGGATCCTCCGCTCAGGTCGATAAAGTCGCTGCCTATATCGATTCATATGATAGGAATCGAAGATCCTTATGGGTCTTCCTTGTCGACGGCGTGGAAGGATCACCCGGGCGAGATGGATCCCCCTGGATGGCCTGATGTCGTCGCCGATCCCTCGATGCGTCTCTCCTCTGAGATCACATTGGATGCGCGGCCGCACCCGCCGCAGGAATGTTCTTTCACGAGGAGGATGCCTGCCCTCTTCGATATCCAGGCGAGCCAGTCCCGTGGCGCTTCGCAACTCAGCCTCGCCGCGCAGACGCGAGCTGCGTGGCAGCGGACCTCGGAGGTGTTCTCGCGCTTCCCGCACCCGGGCACGGCGAGCGACGAGGTGCCGACCGAGGCGCCGATTCGCTTCAACTGGTGGCAGCAGCCGCCGACCCGTGCTCTGCGAGTACGGGACATGGCCGTCGAGCTGGCGGCCACGACCACTGACGGAGGCCTCGTCGAGCGCCCGCTGGCCGTGGGGGCGATGGTCGGGCGGGGGCATCTGCTGCTCATGAGCTACTCGCCGTTCGAGGACGAGTCGAGCGGTGAGTCCTGGCGTGCGGGCGTCAGCACCCGAAAGCATGTCCTCGGCGGCATGGACCTGATCGAGGATCTCTATAAAAATACCGAGGCGTTCATCGCCGAGGTGCACGGCAAGATCGTCGGCGTGAAGCAACAGACGGACGGCGCGCTGTGGATCACCGTCACACGCGACGCCGTGGGGGCGCAGGGGCTCCGTGCGCTGAAGGTGCACACGAAGCAGATCGGCAGCATCGACGCGCCGTTGGTCGACTTCTCGAGCGAGCGCGGTCTCTACACCTACGCCCTGCCGGCGGTCGAGCTCGAGAAATTCGCCGAGTGCGAACCGCTGAGACCTCTCGGGACCGACGAGGCAGTCGTGGTTGCCTGCCCGCCCGTCAAGGTCGAGGGCACGAGCAGTCGCATGGCGGCCGTCCAGGCGCTGGAGCAGCTCGCGCGTTACTCGGGCGGCCGATTGTTGCTCGCCGGTGCTGCGGACATTCAGCCGCGCGTGCGCACGCGGACCTTGGGGCTCGGATTGCTCGCATGCGTATTTTTGGTCGCGTGGGGTCGTCGGGCGATTCGTCGCACGCGCGGCCGGGCGGCGGAGCGCCGATTGCGGCAGGCGGAGCAAATCGTGCAGCGGCGCTACGATCCGCCCGAGGCCGTCGTCGCCGCGGGGGGCGACTGGGACGGCCGGGCGACCACGTGGCCGCGCACGGGCGCCTTCGGAGGCTATCGGCCGATCGAGCCCGGCGATCGCGCCGGCGCGGCCGTGCTCAGCGACTTGCTCGTGCGTCAGCTGCAGGGCACGCAGGTGCTGCCGCGCGTGGCGTTGCGCATCGAGGAGGCGGCGCCGACGACGGGGATCTTGCTCAACCTCGGCGCGTCGATGCGGATGCCGGGGAGCGGCGAGCGCAGCAAGGGCCGGTGCGCGGGGCAGATCGGTATGCACATCGCCGCCTCGGCGTGGCGGATCGGCGGCGAGGTGGCGATGTCCGCGGTCGGGATCGCCGGGGAGACGGAGATCGTGCCGCCGCAACGCTTGAGCCCGGGCCACGAGGAGGCCGAGCAGAGCCTGCTGTTGCGACTGCGTCAACCACCGGTGCGCGACGCGACGCCGTGGCCCGCGGAGCTGCCGGAGAGCGGCGCGGTCGTGTATGTGTCCGACTTCCAGCACGAGGACGAGCGCGCGCTGCAGGCCTGGCTCGCCTCGCTGGAGGGCGCGGGGATCCGCGTGGGCGGCGTGATGATCTACAGCCCCGACGAATTCACGATGATCGAAGGTGGGCGCCTGGCGGGCTCGGGCGTATGGGTCGACCGCGCGGACTGGGATCCGGACGACGTGTTCGCCGCGTTCTGCCGCCGGCGCGACCAGATCGAGCGCATCTTCGAGATGACGACGGGCGGTCTGGCGGTGATCGCCACGACTTTTCACTCGCACGACGTCGAGCAAGCGCTGGCCGACGGCCGCTTGCTGCAGATCTTGAGGTAGCGATGATTTTTCTCGCCGTGATCGCCGGGACCGCTGCTTCGTTGTTGTGGATCGCGCTCGTGGTGATCGCGTTCGCCGCGGTGCTCTTGTACTGGCCGCGGCGCTTCTCCGGGCCGTTGACCGAGGACGAGCGGCGCCTCGCACATCGCCGTCTCGGGGGACGTTCGCTGGCGTGGGCGCTGGCGACGCCAGTGTTGACGATCCTCGGCTTCGGATTGCTGCTGCCGCCGTTCGTCCAGCTGCGCGTCGGCGAGGCGACTCCGGGGCGCGAGCCGCCGTGCGAGCCACCGTCGTCGCCGTGGGCGGCGATCTCCCGGCAGGAGGCGACGGATCGGTGGGTCGAGGCGGTGCTCTGTCACGTGCGCGATACGTCGCGGGAGGGCCTGGCGCAGGCGATCGTGGCCGCCGCAGCCGATCGCTTTTCGCGGGGCAGCCACTGCGCGCGGTCCGACGTGTCGCCGGCCGAGCGGGTGTCGATCGAGCTCAGCCTCGTCGAGCTCGCGGCGCGGGCGTATCAACTGACGAGCGTGGTCCTCGATCCGGGGCCGCGGATCGCGGATCCCGACCCGTGGGACATCATGAAGCGGACGCTCGACGCCCGCGAGGTCGCCACGTGCCGGCACGCGGAAGGCGACATCGAAAAGGAAGGCACGATCCTGCGGCTCGGGCCGGCGATGGTCGATTCGGACGGGGAGACGATCGAGGTCTCGGCGGTGGTGCTGGGCCGCATGGACGAGGGGGTCGACGGGAAGTTGTGGTCGCGGGACGAGACGATCGTCGGGGGCTGTCATCTCAAGCGTAGTGAGGGGGACGTCTCCGAATCCGGTCAGCGCGTGCTGCGGCTCAGGGGGCGGTGCGATAACCTCGCGCAGGGGGCGGTGCTATCCGCGGGGTTCGGGAAGACGCGGCTGCGTCGCCGCGATGTGCCGGTCGAGTTGCGATTCGAGCTGCAGGACGGCTCACTCGTCGAGCTGCTCACGGAGTTGGGGAAGGATGGCGACTTCCTGGCGGAGATGGGCCGCCGCGATTTGCAAATGCCGAGGGTCGTCGCGGATCTTGGTGATGCCAGCGTCGTCCGCCGCGAGGGCGAGACGCTGGTCATAGCGAAATCGACGGGAAGCTCGAGTGGGTCTCTGGAAGAGCCGTCAGCGATCATGCTGAGGCAAGGCCCGTTCTCCTGGGCGGGGTTTGCCAATGAGCCGACCATACAATGTTGGGGGGACAGGGTCGTCATCGAGCAGGCGGCGGCCATCCTCGATGGGGCGGCCGATCCGTCCGCCATGTATGCCTTGATGGGCTCGATCGTGTGGGCGGCGAACGTGCTGGCGACCGGCTCCTGTGAGCAGGTGCGGGAGAGCCCGGCGGACGTCGAGGGGGGTCAGCCGTTGCTGACGCCGGAGCAGATCGAGGAGGCCGTGGCCGCCATGCGGCAGGGTAGGGATGCGGTCGGGATGGTGTGTCTGGCGCTCGCCCTGGTCTCGCTGGCGCTGGGGCTGCTCCGCAGCGTCCGGTAGTGTCGTGAGCCCTGGGTTCGTCGGCTCATGCGAGCCAGAGGCGGAGCGCCCGCGGGGCGAACGAAGATCAATCGCTCGAGCTGCGATTCGGGTTCGCCAGCGCGCAGACTTTGTATGCCTGGGTCGCCCCCGGGTACTCCGATGCGGCCCAGGCGCCTCGGTGGTCGAGGCGCAGCCAGGGGAAATCGCCGCTCACGTGCTGGCACGAGGCCGGAGTCGCGGATCCACGCAGGATCGACCCGGAGCCCTGCGTCTGGACCTTGCTCAGCAACTCCGTGCATTCGCCGGCGAGACGGCGACAGGCGGTGTGGTCGGCGCCGGTCTGCGTCTTGTAGCAGAAGCACCACCATCCGTCGGGCTGCGGCGCGATGGACGGATTGTCGGCCCAGGCCCGGCGAGCGGTGAGCCCGCCCCAAACGTCGGGCTTTTCGGCGGGCGGCGGAAGGTTGACGGGCGGGGCGGGATTGTCGAGGCCCGGGCTGCGATGAGGCGATTCATGAGCGGCGCGATTGTCGGTATGCGGGGCGGGCGAAGACGACGAGGACGAGCCGAATGCCGCGAGCGTGGCGACCCCGCCGGCGAGCAGGAATGCGGCACCGAGGCCGCGGAGCCATCGGCGTGGTCGCCGGGAGGCGGGCTTGTTCCGCGGGGATTCAGGTGGTGATGGCCGGCTCGGCGCGACTGCCGGAGAGGGGGCTGATCCTTGCGTCCGGGCGTGCGGGGCTCGCTGACGCGCGGCCCACTGCTCGCGGGTCTCGGCCCGTTCACCGTGATGCTGAAAGCGAGGCTCGTGGGACATGGCGGCGCAGGTGAGGTTCGATGCGTCAAGCGCAGCGGCGCATCCGACCGGTGTTGACGCCGGCGCGCGCGGCGAGTGATAAGGCGGCGATGCACCGGCTCAGCATGGCCATGCAATGTATCGATCCCGCGCCTCCGACAGAACCCGGGCCGCGCCGCCGGTCCATGCGTGTCCTCACTACAATCGTGGTGACCGGATTGCTGGGCTGCGGCTCCGCGAGGACCGGCGCGACCACGCCGCCCGAGCCGGTCGTCGAGCGGGAGCCCGAGCCGCCGCGGGGACCTCCTCCGCCGACCGTCGAGCGCGGCGAATCGTCGTCGACCGTCGAGAGCCGGAGCACCACCACGGAGACCCACATCCGCGTGGAACAGCCGACTCCGCCGGCGTCGGAGCCGACGCCGGACGCGTCGCCGGCCAGCTCGTGCTGCCGCATGTGTCACAAGGGCAAGGCCTGCGGCAATACTTGCATCGCGCGCGACAAGGTGTGCCAAACGCCGCCGGGCTGCGCCTGCGACGAATAGTCGGAGGGGCCGGCTCGTGACGGCGAGCGAATGGTAGCGAGCCATCGACGCGACGGGCGGCGAGAGCTCCGGGGGCATCGCGCGGATTCGCGCGGTCCTGCCCTGCATTTCGCGTTACGATCCGGGCGGCCTGCCTGCAAGGAGGGGTGCGAGGAGCCTGCATGACCACGACCCCGCGGAGCCGCCCGATCGACCTCCTGAGCGAAGCCTGTGCCTGCCACGAGGCGTACCTGCGCGGGCGCCTGCGCGGCCTCGGGGTGCCGGAGGCGGGGCTCGACGACGCGGTCCAGGACGTGTTCGAGGTGCTGGTGCGGCGGATCGGGGCCTATGACCGGCGCTTCTCGCTGCGGCAGTGGATGGCCGGGGTGGCGCGCAAGATCGCGCGGCGGCACCGCGAGCGCGCCCAGCGGGCTCCGGGGGCGCTCGAGGAGGCGGAGCTGCCGGCGCCGGGGCTCGACCCGGAGAGCTGGTCGTCGCGGCAGGAGGCGCTGGCCGATCTGCAGGCGTTCCTGGGCGAGCTCGATCCGGACCGCTGGGCGGTGTTCGTGCTGTCCGAGATCGAGGGGCTGCGGGGGACGGAGATCGCGGCCGAGCTCGGGGTCAATCTGAGCACCGTGTACGCGCGGCTGCGGGTCGCCAAGGCCGGCTTCGAGCGGACGATGGCGCGGCGGCGGGGTGAACGGCGGGGCGCGTGGCTGTGGCTGCCGCTGTTCGGCGAATCGTCGCAGCGCGGCAGCCTGGCGCTCACGACCCCGCTGGCGCTGTTCGGGGTGCTGACTGCGAGCGCCGGCGGAATGTGGGCAGTGCGCGGGTGTGTGGCGAATGACGAGAGTGAGAGTCGAGGTGCGGCGGCCGGGGTGGGAGCGGAGCCGGCGTCGAGGATGGCCGGGGTTCCGGCGCGAGAGGTCGATCCCGCCGGGACCGGCGCTCTCGTGAATGGCGGCTTCGGCGACGCGCGAGCGGCCGACAACGACGGCGCGCTCGTGAATGACGGCTTCGCCGACGGGCGAGCGGCCGACCGCGCCGGCGCTTTCGCCGATGATCTCTTCGCCGGCGCGGGAGTGGGCGAGGCGTGGATCGGCGGCCCCAGCGGCTCGTCGTCGAGAGGGCGGGGGACGTGGCGCTGGCGGATGCGGTATCTGCTGCAGGGCGACGAGGTGGTCGTGGAGATCGCGTACGCGGGCGACGAGGCGATAGCGATGGACGGCGGGATTGGCTGGGTCGAGCTCGAGGGGCTGACGCGGGTCGAGGGGCCGGGCTCGTGGCCGATCGCGCTGGAGGCGGGCGAGCGACGGGTGGTCCGGCTGCGCCTGCGGGCGGGGCGGGACGGGGTGGTGGATGCCGTGTTCGGGGAAGGGCGGCAGTTCGGGCTGGCCAACGGCGGGTTCGGGCTGAGGCTGATGCGGGACGGGGGGCGCTTGCGGCGGTGCGGCGAGCGCGAGTGCTATCGCACCGCCGAGTCGATCGCGGACGAGCTGATCGGTGAGACGGTCCGCGTCGAGCTGCACAATCGGTGCAGCGAGGACATCGAGGTGGCGATGATGCCGTGCGAGCTCGAGGTGCCGCCGGCCGACGCGCCGCGCCTGCACCTCGCGGCCGACGAACTGCGCCCGATCACCGTCGATGCCGGCCTGTGCTTCGGACGCGTGCGGGATGACGGCAATGTCGGCAGCAGGGGCAGCGGCAGCGACGGGTTCGTGATCACGTTCTCCGGGGCGGGCTGCGGGACGGTGGCGGCGGACTCGAAACAGCCGTTGCCGGGGATGAAGCGCGGCGAGTAGGTCGCTGGCGGGCCCGGGTGATGCCCCGGGCAGGCGCCGGCTGGGAGCCGGCCTCGCTGCGCTTGCGGGCTGCCATGATGGGTGCTGCGATTCTTTGAATCATGCGCCCTGTGATTCGAGCTGCGCCGGATCCTCGTGGCTCAGCGTCTTCGCGGAGCTGCTATGATTGGTGATGCGAATCAGCGGATCAGGCGTCCTGGGATTCGAGCCGCGCCGGGTCGGCCGCCGGACCCTCGTGGATCAGCGTCTTCGCGGTGGTGATCGCCGCTTCCGAGCCCGTCAGCGTCAGGATGTCGCCGGGGCGCAGGAGCTCGCGCGGGGACGGGACCTCGGCGCTGGCGCCGTCGCGGCTGACTGCCAGGACGGTCGCGCCGGTGCGCACGCGCAGGTTGATCTGCGCCAGAGTCAGGCCGACCGCGGCGCTGCCCTCGTGCAGGCGCACCGGCGTCATGTCCGGGAAGCCGGGCAGCAGCGCTTGCACGTCGTCGAGCGAGCTCTGGGCCGTCGTCTCGCCGCCGCCTTCGCGGCTCTGCTTCGCCAGCACCTCGACGATGAGCTCGGTGCCGGCGCGGACGTGGCCGTGAAGGTGGGCGATGTTGCGCCACACGCTGATCACCAGCGCCACGACCACCACCAGCAGCACCAGCGGCGCGGCGCTCAGCGGCAGGAACGGCTGGGCCATGCCGACCAGCGGCAGGCCGACGACGAGGCACAGCGCCAGCTCGAGCACCAGCACGAACAGGCGGCGCGGCGCGGAGCCGAGGTCGAGCTTGCCGCCGCGGACCGGGATCACCATCTCGGCCAGGCGGTGGGCCAGCGCCGCAGCGCGCCGCAGCGCCCCGAGCAGGAAGATCGCGGCGAGCAGCAGCGTGCCGCCGAGCCACGTCAGCTCGACCAGCCACGGCGGCAGGGTGAAGCGCTCGGTGAGCTCGGTGACGACCCACCAGTGGACCAGGTTGGAGCCGGCGAGCACGGCCCACAGGAGCGCCGCGTCGAGCGCCAGCACGACCACGTCGCCGCGGATCTGCGACCACACCGAGACCGTGCGCGGCGCGCTGCGGAGCTGCTCGATCCACGACTGATAGAAGGTGATGAACGTCTGCAGCTTGGCCGGCAGCCGCTGCTCGAGCGCGAGCGCCACCGACTCCGAGCGGCCGATCATCAGCGGGGCGGTCAGCTGCGTCAGCACCGACACGCCGACGGCCACCGGGAACACCCAATCGCCGAGGATCCCCTTCGAGATGGCGAACGACGCCATGATGAACGAGAACTCGCCGTTGTGCGCGCAGCTCATGCCGGCGCGCACCGAGGCCTTGAAGCCGTTGCCCGACAGGAACGCGCCGATCGACACGCCGAGGACCTTGCCGACCAGCACCACGGCGGTGAAGATCAGCACCAGCGGCCAGTTGGCGAGGATCTGCAGCGGATCGATCTGCATGCCGATGGCGACGAAGAAGATCGCGGCGAAGATGTTGCGCACCGGCAGCACCAGCGGCTCGATGCGCCCGCCCTCGCCCGACTCGGACACGAGGATGCCGGCGATGAAGGCCCCGAGCGCGATCGAGTAGCCGGCCAGGGCCGCGAGCGACGCCATGCCGAAGCAGGCCGCGATCGCGGCGAGCAGCGTCAGCTCGTCGCGCCCGCGCCGCACCACCGCCCGGATCGCGCGCGGCACGACGAACAGGCCGCCGGCCAGCAGCGCGAGCAGGAAGCCGAACAGCTGGCCGACCGACAGCGCGAACTCCCCCGGGCCGAGGCCCGCGCCCGAGGCGATCGCGGTCAGCACCGCGAAGACCATGATCGTGGTCATGTCGTCGAACACGAGGATGGCGAAGGTGAGGTCGACGAAGCTGCCGCGCAGCTTCCGCTCCTCGAAGGCCTTGGCGGCGATCATGGTCGACGAGCTGCAGATGCAACCGGCGAGGAACAGGCTCTCGATCGTGCTCCAGCCCATCAGCGCGCTGACCAAGAACCCGAGGGTCATCATCAGGCCGATCTCGAACACCGCGGTGAGGCCGGCGCCGGGGCCGATGCGGGCGATCTTTCGCAGGCTGAACTCGAGGCCGACGCTGAACATCAGCAGGATGACCCCGAACTCCGACAGGTTTTGGGTCATGTCGAGGCTGTCGGGCCCGCCGAGCACGATGCCGGGCACGTGCGGGCCGATCAGCATGCCGGCGATCAGGTAGCCGAGCACTGGGGGCTGGCGCAGCGACTGCGAGATGAGGCCCGTCGCGGCCGCCGTGCCGAGGATGATGCTGAGATCACGGACGTAGTGCGCGAGGTCGGCGGCCATGCGCGAGCGACGATACACGCGCGGGCCGACCGCCGCACGGAGCGGGCAAAACATGTCCGAGATGTCATGCGCCGCGCAAGCTCGACGGGCCCGCGGCGTTCGTGGCTCCGTCGCGTCACGGCGAAACGGCTCGCGGTGGGACGGCTCACGCCCGCGAGCTGCTGCGAACGCGATGCGCAATGCGTACGACGGCTTGCAGGCGATGGGGTTCGCGCCGGTCGGGCCTCGTCGGTCTTGCCGGGAATGCCGGCGGCGGCGTACCGTGGCGAGGATGCGGCGCCTCGTGACCGTTCTGTTCTGCTTCGCCTGCGGCCCCGCCGCCCCGGGCGAGGACAGCGAGGGCGCACCCTCGGAGCCGGGCACCACCACGCATGCGACGAGCGACGGGGCAGAGACGACCGCGAGCACCGGCGTCGACCCGTCCGGCTTCGATCCGTCGCATGTCACGACCTCGTCGGAGTGCCGCAGCCTCGACATCCCCTGTCCCGGCTGGTGCGCGTACGATGAGGGCTGTCCTCTCGGACATGTCTGCGTCGACGCGAGCTGCACCGTCGCGCCGACGCTGCCCACCTGCGACGAGCTCGCGCTCGTGGCGGTCGACTGGGGCCTCCCGCACGCGCCCGGGGCCCTCGCGCTGGTCGATCTCGACAGCGACGGCGATCTCGACCTCGCGGTCGTCGAGCCCGCGGCGGCGCAGCTCGAAATTTTTCATAATGACGGCGCCGGCGCGTTCACGCCGGGCGGCGCCGTCGCGCTCGGACCGCCCTTCGAGCTGCCGGTGCTCGCCACCGGCGACCTCGACGGCGACGCAGACATCGACCTCGTGCTCGCGCGCGCCGACGCCGGCGAGGTGATGGTCCTGCTCGCCGATCAGGGAACATGGGTCGCGGGTCCGATGCTCGCCGGCTCCGTCGCGGCCCAGCTGTTCGTCGCCGACGTCGACGGCTTCGACGGCCGCGATGTCCTCGCGGTCAGCCTCGGCGATCCGGCGCTGACTCTGTGGCGCGGCGACGGCCTCGGCGGCTTCGCCGAGCGCCAGGACATGCCGGTCTCGCTGACGCCGCTGGCCAGCCTCGTCGACGTCACGCTCGACGGCTTGCCCGACGTAATTGGCCCCGATCCGTTCGGCGTTGCGATCTACCGCGCCCGGCCGAGCTCATGGTTCGACGACGAGGTCGGCTTCGGGTTCGGCGGCTACGAGGTCGTCTATCATCAGGCGCTCGCGACCCAGCTCGACGCGACCCCCGAGCTCGAGCTCGTCACCCTGCTCCGCGACCCGGCCGGCTCCGTCATCCACGTCCTGCGTCAGAGCGCCGACAGCCCGAGCGGCTTTAGCCCGTTCGATCACGGCCTGCGCCCCGGCGCCACGCCGACCTCCGCGCGGGTCGCCGACATCACCGGCGACGGTCACCCCGATCTGGTCGCGGTCACCACGAGCGACGCCCTGATGCTCCTCCCCGGCGACGGCGACGGCGGCTTCGTCTGCGAGGGCCTGGTGCCGATGCCGGCTCGCGTCACCCACGACCTCCTCGCGGTCGGCGACGTCGACGGCGACGCCCACCCGGACATCGTCGCGGCCAGCCCCTCGAGCCCCGCGCTGTGGGTTTTTCACGGGCTGTGAGGACACGGCCGAACCTGCCCGGTGGCCGGCCACGACGCCATGGGCGCGCGGGTCAGGGAGATCCCCGCAACGAGGAGCCGAAGACGAGCCGGCGTACGAGCAGGCCACGGAGCGAGCCGCGCGTCCTGCAGACGTCGTCCCTGGGCCGCTTGCGGTCGGGTAGCGTGACGCGCATGGCTCTCCGGCGCTGGCCCTTGCTCTTCGCGCTCTCCGGAACGTGCGCTGCGTTGTTGTCGGCGGAGGCGCGGGCCAACGGCAACGTCTCGCATCAGTGGATCTCGAAGACCGCGGCCGAGCTGGTGCCGGCGGAGGGGTCGCTGCGGGCGCTGGTCGGCGACCCGGCGCTGCGGCAGGCGCTGTACACGGGCACGATGTTCCCCGACTGGGGCTATACGCCGGGCGCGACGGCCGACGAGGGCGCGGCGGGCGAATCGTCGCACTGGGAGCCGGTGCAGGAGGCCTATCGCCGGTGGATCGCCGACAACTTCGCGCCGCCGTGGTCGGACGAGGCGCGGCTGCACCTGGCGTTCTACCTCGGCATGACGTCGCACGGGATCGCCGACCAGACTTATGATGCGATGTTCTTCGAGCGCTCGCGGTTCTACGAGGCGAAGGATCACTCGGAGTTCGATCAGGACTCGGACGTGATGTGGGCCGGGGCGACCGGGCCGGGCGAGGTGCCGATGGCGTGGCTGCCGACGGCACCGTTGCTGGCGCTGTTCGAATCGGTGGTCGGCAAGACGATCGACGGCGGGAGCATGGCGCAGAAGGTGGGCCTGGTCGGGTTCGCCATCCACGCGGTTTCGGCGATCGCGGCCGACCCGGAGGGGCTGGCCGACGCGGAGGCCGATTTTCCGTGGGCGGCGGCGCACGACGACGATCCGGCCGCTCCCGGCAATCCGCCCAGCGAGGCGGAGGTCGCCCGCCGCTACTGGCAGAGCAACTGGGCGCTGCTCCACGGCGAGCCGCTGCCGCGGCCGGTGCTGTGGACATTCCCGGCCGACGGCGCGAGCGGGCACGCGACCGAGGCCGCATCGATCGAGTCGTGGATCTCGATCGTGTTCCCGCGCGGGCTCGACGAGGCGGCGCTGAGCGCCGGCCAATTCCACGTGGTCGATTCGGCGGAGGTGGAGGCGCCGATCGAGATCGATCTGTTCTACGGCGACGATTCCCACGTGGTCCATGTCAAGCCGACCAGCGATCTGCTGGCCGACGAGGTCTACGTGGTGACCGTGGATCCCGGGGTGCAGACGATCCACGGCGAGTCGCTGGATGGCTGGAGCTTCACGTTCTCGACCGGGGCGATGGGCCCGCCGCCGGTGAACGACGATGGCTTCTGGGACGTGCCCGACGACTACGAGCCCGAGACCCCGGGCAGCAGCAGCGGCGAGGAGAGCGAGGGCGATGGCAGCAGCGGGACCGCCGATCCGACGAGCACGAGCACGAGCGGCGAGGCGGTGACGGGCGCGGGCGAGTCCGAGGCCGCGAGCAGCAGCAGCGGCGAGGCGACGAGCGGGACCGCGGCAGAGGACGCGGCGACGGCCGGGACGGACGCGGCCGAGAGCGGCTGCGCGTGCGCGTCGAGCCGCGAAGCGGGGCCGCTGGCGTGGCTGGTGCTGGTGCCGCTGCTGCGCCGGCGTCGCCGGATCTGACCGAATCCGTCGCCGGCGAAGACCCGACACGGTGACTCCAAACGCGCGACGAGGCGCTCGCGCATGGTCCAGACCGCCGGTCCGTGGCATGCTCTTCGGCATGCGCATACGCCTGGAATTACTGGTGGCAGGCCTTTGTTGGACGGCGTGCGGGCCGGATACCCAGGGCGAGACCGAGGGTAGTTCGGGGACGACGAGCGGCGGATCGAGCAGCTCCGGAGCGCCGACCGACGGGATGATCCCGCCCTCGGAAGACCTGCCGAATGATTCGTCCGATTACGTGGACTGTAAATGCCCCGTCGCGGGCGACACGCAGGAGTGCCAGGTCGACGGCCAGGCGGGCGCGCAGATCTGCGAGGGCGAGCCACAGCCCGAGATCTGCGGGCTCGACTGGTCGGAATGTCACGTGTGCGCGCCGGGCGAGCCGTGGCCGTGCAACTTCGTGCCCTGCGGGGGCGCCGACGGCGAATGCGGGGACAGTCAGGAGTGCAGCGAGGAGGGCTTTTGCAGGCCGCTCCCGGCGATCCCGACGTGTGAGCGCCAGCCCTTCGTGGTGTCGGAGTTCGAACTCCTCGGCAGGGCGGCCCAGGTGGAGCTGGTAGACCTCGACGGCGACGGCGCGCTCGACCTGGTGGTACTGCTCGCCGAGGACTCCCTGGTCGAGGTGGCGCTCGGCGACGGGGCCGGCGGATTTTTGCCCGGCACCACCCATTCGACCGGGCTGGAGATGTCGCATCAATCGCTGGCGATCGCCGACTTTGACAGCGACGGCTCGTTCGACCTGGCTATCGGTCGCGGGTGGGAGCCCGGGGCGATGAGCTTGCTCTTCGGCCAGGCGGCGTCGTTCGCCGAGCCGGTCGTGACGCCGACGACTCACCCTCCGATGGACCTGCGGGCCGGCGACTTCGACGGCGACGGAGACGCCGATCTGGTGGCGCTCGGCGGCTCGTACGAGGCCGAGATCGTGCTGTACCGCGGCGACGGAATGGGCGGCTTCGTGGTCGAGCCCCACGACGTGCCCGGTGACGAGTTCTTCTTCGCCGCGGTGGGGGCGGTGGCGGGCGAGCCGAGGCTCGACGTGGTGGTGACGCGCGCCTCCCCGCTGCGCGCGGAGGTCCTCGAGTACGAGCCGGAGACCGGTGTTTTTGCCACGGTGGCGACGATGCCCGGCGTCGGCGTCACGCCCTACGACGGGGTCGCGATCGGCGACATCGACGGCGACGCCGCGCTCGATGTGGTCGCCCACCGCGAAGTGGTCGGTGGCGGGCAGATTCAGACGTGGCCGCAGCTCATGCCGGGCACGGACCTCCCGGTCCAGCGGCCGATCCGCCTCGAAAGGATCGCCGACGTCGATGGCGACGGCCGCGGCGACCTGCTGGTCAATTCGTGGCACGCGTTGGCGGTCCACGTCGTCTACGTCGATGCGCCCTGCGTCCAGAGCAACGTCGGCGGGTACGCGTCGAGCCTGGCGGCAGGGGACCTCGACGGCGACGGCAAGGCGGACATCGTCGATGCCGTCGGCAACACGGTACAGATCCTGCTCACCGGGTCGTGACCCGCGCTCGGCTGAGGGCGCGGCATGTCTTTCGGGACATGCGCGCCCTCTCGCTGCACGCACGTGCGCGAACTCGCGCCGGGGCGCGTCGTGCACGTGCGCGGGTGGGGGCCGTTCGTGGTGTGTTTCGCGGCCTCAGGAGGCAAACCATGGCGATCCGGCAGGTCATCACGTTTCGCGTGCAGCGCGGCGCGGCGCAGGCGTTCATCGACGGGTTCGGCCCGATCATCGACAAGGTCCGCGGCGAGGACGGGTGCGAGCAATACGAGCTGTTCGTCGGCCACACCGACCCCGACGTGCTGGTGATGCTCGAGCGCTGGCGCGACGTCGCGGCCTTGCAAGGCGCGCTGGCGAAGCACTACAAGGGCCCGGACGACCCCTCGGTGGCATTTTTTAAATTGGTCGAGGGCCCGCCGGCGCGCGAGCGCTACGAGGTCTGAGTCGGCATGCCTGAACGAGAATGTCTGAAGAGACAGGCTCGACGAGCGCGGGCGAGCTGACCGGCGCGGACGCTCCGGCCGCCTGCGTCTGGACATGACGAGAAGGGCATGTTCGAGAGGGCATGTCCGAATGGACATGTCCGTTTTACTTCAAGCGGCCAGGATCAGCGCCGCGCCGAGGGCGATCGCGGCGGCCGCGGCGGCGCGCAGCGGGGTGACCTGCTCTTTGAGCCAGACGACGGCGATGACGGTGGCGACGAGGATGCCGGTCTCGCGCAGGGCGGACAGCGGGGCGGTCGGGCCGAGGCGGTACGCGGCGAGGGCGAGGCCGTAGGTGCCGATGCTGAGCGCGCCGGCGATCACGCCGGGGCGCCACTGCTCACGGGCGACCGCGAGGACGCCGCGGCCGCGGATGGCGGCGAACACGGAGCTGATGACGACGCCGTGGAGGACGAACAGCCAGGCGATGTAGCTCGCGCCGGACGGGGCCGCGCGCACGCCCCAGGCGTCGACGACGGTGTAGCCCGCGATGCACACGCCGGTCAGCAGCGACCAGCCGAGCGCGGCGCGGCTGAGGTGGCGACCGAGGCCCATGGCCAGCATGCCGGCGCCGATGGCGACGATGCCGACCCACTCGAGCGGCCGCGCGGGCTCGTGGAACACGCCGAGGACGACCACGGCGGTCAGCAGCGGGGCGGTCCCGCGGGCCACCGGGTAGGCGGCCGAGAAGTCGCTGACCTCGTAGGCGCGCACGAGGGCGTAGAGGTAGACGAGGTGGATCACCAGCGAGGCGACGAGCCAGCTCCAGGCGCCCGCCGGCAGCGGGACGAAGGCGAGCGCGGGCAGGACGAACGCGGCGCTGGCGGCGTCGATGAGGGCGCGGCCGACCAACTTGTCGCTGCCGGCCTTGAGGATCGCGTTGACCGTGGCATGCAGCGCGCCCGACACGAGCACGAGCGCGTAGGCGAGGTCGGTGCCGCTCACGCGGACGACGATAGTCGTTCGCGCCGGCGTCCGCCAAGCGCCGGCGCGTCGGCCGGGGCTCGCAGCACCGCGGCACCGTGAGCGTCACCACGAGCGCGCGAGGGATCCGTCGCGGCGGCGGGCGCCGCTATCTCGGCAAGCGGGGGCGCGAGCGCGGGTCCTGACGAGCGCCCGACGCTCTCCGACGGACACGCTGCGAGCGAACGGTCCTCGCCATTTTTTATGCCCGACGAATTGCGAGTGGTGCTGGACGGGGGACCGGCTGCGATCCTGGACGCGGCAGCGGTCCGTGCTCCCTTGAATTGGGGCGTCCTGGCCCAGGCCTGCGCGCGCAGGGCCTACGCCGCGGTCGCCTCGTCGCCGACGGGCCCGGCGCTCGACGTCGACGCTTCCGGTTGGGCGGAGGCCACGATCGTCTCTTATGATACGGCCGCCGCCGAGATCTCCGAGGCGTTCACGCGCCAGGGGCTCGAGTGCATCGGTCATGCGTGGCGGACGACGTGCATCCTGAACCGGGGCCTGGGCGACGGCCGAGCACGTGCGTACCTCGCCGAATCGGTGGCCTGGATCGAGGCGGGGATCGCCGCATTTCTCGGCCCCGAGTCGTTTCGCCGGCGCTTGCACGAGGACGACCTGTCCGAGAGCGGGGCCGAGGCGTTCTTGCTGCGCGAGCGACTGCAGGCGGTGGGCACGTTGTGGCGCGCCGGCGTGTTCCCGGCGGCGCTCGACGAGTGGTTCTACGCGGCCGGGATCCGCGGACCGCTCGATTAGTCGCGGGCCTGGACGGCGGCGCCGACGAGGCGCAGCAGCGTGTCGAGGTCGACCGGCTTTTGGATGCAGTCGAAGGCGCCGGCGTTGCGGCAGCGCTGCTCGGTGTCGTCGGACGCGTAGCCGGTGACGACGATGACCGGCAGGCGGGGGTCGAGCTGGCGCAGGCCCATGAGCGTGTGCAGGCCGTCGATGCCGGGCATACGCATGTCGGTGATGGCGACGTCGAAGCTGCCGCGGCGGCACAGCTCGATCGCCCGCTCACCGCTGTCGGCGACCTGCACCGTGTAGCCCTCGCTCTCGAAGAAGTCTTGCAAGATCTCGAGCATGTCGCGCTCGTCGTCGACCACCAGCACCCGCGGGAGCGCGCAGGCGTCGGTCGCTCCGCCGGCGGCGTCGACGGCGGTCACGGGGCCTCCTGGGCCAGGCGCGTCGGCTCGGGCGGCAGGGGCGGCTCGGGCGGCTCGGGCGGGACCAGCGGCAGCCACATGCGGACGGTGGTGCCGCGCCCGAGCTCGCTGTCGACGTGGATGGTGCCGCCGTGGGCCTGGACGAACTTCTGCGTCATCGGCAGGCCGAGGCCGGTGCCCTTGCCCGGGGCTTTGGTGGTGTAGAACGGTTCGAACACGTGGGGGAGGGCCTGCGGGGCGATGCCGACGCCGCTGTCGCGGATGAGGATCTCCGCGCCGTCGACGTCGTCGTCGCCGGCAGCGGCGCGCGCGTGGACCTCGATGATACCACCTCGGCTGGTGGCGTCGGCGGCGTTGCCGATCACATTCAGCAGCGCGGACTCGAGCGCGGGTCGGTGGACCACGAGGGCGGGCAGCTTCTCCGCCGCGAAGTCGGCGACGAGACGGATCCCGCGCTCGGCGGTCTCGGGGCGGGCGAGCTCCAGCAGCCACGTGAGCACGTGGCCGAGCTCGCAGCGCTCGGCGACCTGGGGCCGGCGGCGGCTGTAGGCCAGGAGCGCCTCGACCAGGCCGGCGCACCGCTGCGAGTGGCGATCGATCCGCTCGAGCGTGCGGCGGACGAACGGGTCGCGTGAGCCCCGGCGCAGCAGCATCTGCGCGCTCATGCGGATGATGGCCACCGGGTTGTTGAGCTCGTGCGAGAGGCCGGCCACGAGGGTGCCGACGGCGGCCATCTTGCTCGACTGGACCAGCTGGTCCTGGGTGTCCTTGAGGATGTGGAGGGTCTGCTCGAGCTCGTGCTTCTGGGCGACGACCTCGAGGTGGACGCGGTGCAGGCGGAGGGCCGCGCCGACGCGGGCGCGCAGCTCGGCGGGGGCGAACGGCTTGGGCAGGTAGTCGTCGGCGCCGATCTCGAGGCCGCGGACGGCCTCCTCGCGGCTGGCCTTGGCGCTGAGGACGACCACGGGGATGTCGCGCAGCTCCGGCGCGCGCTTGAGGCGGGTGACGAGCTCGTAGCCGTCCATCTCCGGCATCATGATGTCGGACACGATGACGTCGGGCCGGCGCTCGCGGATGGCCGCCAGCGCCTCGGCGCCGGTGGCCGTGAGGACGATGTCGTAATCGGGGTGCAGGACCGAGGCGATATAGGCCCGCATGTCGGCGTTGTCCTCGGCGACGATGACGCGCGGGCGGCCCGGCGCGGGCGCCGGGGATACGACGGGGACGGTGACCGCGGGGCCGACGGGCGGCGGGGGACGCGTGGGTCGCTGCGTCGGCGGGCCCAGCTGGGCCAGACGGTCGGCGTCGATCGGCAGGTCGACGACGAAGCAGGCGCCGGTCCCGAGCTCGCTGCACAGGTGGACGGCGCCGCCCATGGCCTCGGCGAACTCGCGGACGATGGCGAGGCCGAGGCCGGTGCCCTCGTGCTTGCGGCTGATCGAGCTGTCGAGCTGCTGGAAGCGCTGGAACACCCGCTCGTGCTCGTCCGGCGCGATCCCGGGGCCGGTGTCCCGGACGGACAGGCGCATGCGAGCGTCGCCGTGGCGCGCGAGCGAGACGGTGACCGTGCCGCCGGCGGGGGTGAATTTGAGGGCGTTGCCGAGGAGGTTGAGGATGATCTTCTCGAACATGCGCCGGTCGAGCGGCACGGTCCGCACGTCGCCGGCGAGCTCGTGGCGCAGGCCGATGCCGGCGCTGTGGGCGGCCGGCTCGGCGTCGAGGACGATGCCCTCGACGAGGTCGTGGACGTCGACCGGCTCCCACACGACCTTCATCTTGCCGGCCTCGAGCTTTTGATAGTCGAGGATGTCGTCGACCAGGCGGCCGAGGCGGGAGGCGTTGCGCCACGTGCGGGCGAGCGAGGCGCGGGTGCTGTCGCTGAGCGGCTCGGCCGGGTCGGCGAGCAGCGCCTCGAGCGGGCCGAGGATCAAAGTGAGCGGGGTCCGCAGCTCGTGGCTCATCACCGTGAGGAACTCGCTCTTGGCCCGCAGCGCGGCGTCGGCGGCCTCCTTGGCGCGCTGGACCTCGAGCTCGATGCGCTTGCGCTCGGTGATGTCGACGTAGATCCCGAGCAGCCCGGTGACCTCGCCGGTGTCGTCGCGGATCGGGACCTTGCTGGTGAGGATGAAGGTCTGGCGGCCGTCGGGGCGGCGCAGCGGCTCCTCGATGTCGAGGATCGGCACGCCGCTCGACATCACCCGCTCGTCCATCAGGCGGAAGAAGTCGGCCTCCTCGCGCGAGGCCCAGATGTCGTGGTCGGTCTTGCCGAGCAGCTGGTCCTCGCTGTCGAGGCCGGTGTGCTCGAGGAACTTCTGGTTGCAGCCGAGGAACCGCCGCTGGCGGTCCTTCCAGAAGATCGCCTGCGGCACGTTGGCGAGCAGGTACTTGAGGACAGCCTGCTGCGAGGCCAGCTTCTCCATCGCCCGCTCGCGCTCGGTGACGTCGAGGGCGACGCCAAGCACGCCGGTGATCTCGCCGCGGTCGCCGCGGACCGGCGAGTAGTGGACGTCGAACACGCGCCCGCGCAGCTCGCCGACGATCGTGACGGGCTGGCCGGCCAGCGCCTTGCGGATGCTGTCGAGGATCCACGGCACGTCGCGGTAGGCGTCGAAGCAGGAGCGGCCGACGTTGGTGCCCGGGGCGCGGCCGAGGAGGCTGAGGCCGTGGCCCTCGCTGAGGGTGATGATCGCGTCGGCGTCGACGGCGAACAGCACCACCGGCACGTGGTCGAGGATCGTGCGCACCACGTCGAAGTCCTTGAGCGCCGCGGGGCTCGGCTCGACCTGCCCGCGCACGAACACCCACGCGTCGGCAGCGCGGGGGACGATCCGGACCGCCACTGCGAAGCCGCGGCGGGTGGTCGCGCGCAGGCTCAGCTCGCGGCTGCCGGCGCACGCCTCCAGCAGCAGACCCTCGGGCGCGCCCACGAACAGCGACGCCAGGCCGCGCCCGATCAACGCGGTCCGCTCCGTCCCGAGCACGTGCTCGGCCGCGGGGTTGGCGGCCCTTACCCGGCCCTCGTGGGAGACGACCAACAGGCCGTCGTCGAGCAGCTCGGCCAACTCTGTCCCCGGAATCACGGCGACGACAAGGATACGTGAGCGCCGCCGGCTCCCTCGCGCCGGTCGCGAAAACGCCGTAGCCCCCCGTCATAAGCTCCGCGGGGGCTCCGCACCGGGCGCCGCGGGTTCGCCGCACCTCGCGCCGGCGCCCGGTGACGGCCGACACGGATGCGCTCGCCCGTACACGGAGCCGGCGCTCGCGCCAGCCAGGATGGCTCTTCGGGCATGTACTTCGGAGCATGTGCTGAGAGTCATGTCCCGGGGGAACGCGCGCGCGGCCTGCGGCGTGGCGCCCGCGGTGAAGTCGGTTATGCTCGCCCGCGCCATGGGAGATGTCCTCGGAGGGCTGTTGGAGCGGTCCTGGCTCGGGATCACGGGCCTGCAGTGGATGGCCGCGTCGGTGATCCTGCTGGCGATGACGCCGACGCTGATGCTCGTGCGGCGGACCTTGTGCAGGCGGGTGCGCAAGCACGCGGTGAAGACGGACTCGGACGTCGACGACGCGATCGCCGACTTGATCGAGCGCACGCGCGGGTGGTTCTTCGCGCTGCTCGGGCTGCGGCTGTCGACGCTGATGCTCGACCTGCCGGAGCGGTGGGACCATCGGGTCCACACGGCGCTGATCGTCGGCGGGATGATCCAGGGCGGGATCTGGGCCAGCACGGTGGTGCGCTACCTGGTCGACCACCGCTTCGCCCGGCACGTGCACGCCCAGGGCGCGTCGCCGCAGGTCACGCCGATCGCCCAGGCGCTGCTGCGCCTGGCCGGCCTCGTCATCGTGTGGTCGATCGTGCTGCTGGTGGCGCTGTCGGCGTTCGGCATCGACATCACGGCGCTGGTGGCCGGCCTCGGCGTCGGCGGCGTGGCGATCGCGCTGGCGGTGCAGAAGGTCCTGGGCGACATCCTCGCGTCGGTCTCGATCATCATGGACAAGCCGTTCCAGCCCGGCGACGCGATCCAGGTCGGCCAGCTCTCGGGCACGGTGCGGCGGATCGGCATGCGCAGCACGGTGCTCGCGGCCGCCGGCGGCGAGGAGCTGGTGCTGTCGAACAACGACCTGCTGTCGAGCCGGATCCAGAACTTCACCCGCATGCAGGAGCGACGGGTCGTGCTGCGCGTCGGCGTGGTCTACTCGACGCCGCAGGAGCTGCTCGAGCGGCTGCCGGAGCTGCTGCGCGCCGCCGTCGAGCGGCGCGAGCAGGTCCGCCTCGACCGCGCCGCGCTGGTCGCCCTCGGCGAATCGGCGATCGAGTACGAGGTCGTGTACTGGGTGACCACCGCCGACTATGGGGTGTTCGTCGCGCAGCATCAGATTCTGCTGCTCGAGCTGCTCCGCGACATGCGCGAGCTCGGCTACGAGTTCGCGTTCCCCAGCCGCACCCTCTACGTGGTGCCGCCGGAGGAGAGCACGTCGCCGGGTCCGAACAGTCCGGGTCCGAACAGTCCGGCGGTCGCCGCCGCGGGCTGACCCGCGCGACCAGGCCGGCGCTGCCGGCGCTCACGCGGGCCGCAGATCTCGGCGGCGAGGCAATTCCTCCCGCGTCCGGGTGCAGACAGTCTGCGCTGCGCGGGGCCCGTCTATCGTCGCGGTCAGACAGCGCGGGCGCGCGTCGATCGGCGCCCGGCGACGACGCGGGCGCGGAGCGACGGCGGCATGCGGCGATGTCGACGGATTGGCCTACATCGGCGCCGACGCCTTCGGCGACGACCTATCGTGACAGTAACCTGTCGTTTCAGACAGCGCGACAGCGGCGCTTGCGGCCGCATTCGGCCTTGTGGGCCGGTCCTGACGCGTGGCGGCGCCGGTAAGATCGATGCATGGATGCAGCTCTTCGCCGGCGCCTCGGCCTGGTCACTGTCGCATTGTCGATCGTCGCGTGTCAGGACGCGCTGCAGGATTACCCGGGCGCGCCGACGGGGGCGCAGGTCGACGAGGCCGACGAGGGCGGCGACGCGGACGACCCGCGGCACGGCGGCTGCGCCGGGCCGACCGGTCGCGCCAACGACGGCACGAAGTTGTTCGACGAGCTCGTCGGCGGGGCGCACGGAGGCTGCGATCTGCAGGCGCCGTCGACCGAGCCCGAGCCGCCCGAGCCGCCCGAGCCGCCGCCCACCCCGCCCGGGCCGTCGTTGCCGCTGTTCGTCGAGGGCTCGACGACCTTCGTGGTCCTGCCGGACACCCAGTACTACTCGCTGCGGTTCCCCGGGGTGTTCTCGAGCCAGACGAAGTGGATCGCCCGCAACGCGATCGATCGCAACATCGCCTACGTGTTCCACCTCGGCGACCTCGTGCATTACAACAAGGAGTCGGAGTGGAAGCGGGCCAGCGCGGCGATGGCGGAGCTCGACGGGATCGTGCCGTACGGGCTCGTGACCGGCAACCACGACTACGGCCCGTCGGGCGACGCCTCGACCCGCGAGACGCTCTTCAACCAATGGTTCTCGTTCGACGACACCGAGCTGATGCCGAGCTTCGGCGGCGCGTTCGAGGCGGGCAAGCTCGACAACAGCTTCCACCTGTTCGACGCCGGCGGGCACTCGTGGGTCGCCCTGCTGCTCGAGTGGGGCCCGCGCGACGAGGTCGTGGAGTGGGCCAACGACGTGATGGGGCTGTACGCCGATCGCCTGGGGATCCTCGTCACCCACGCGTACCTCAACCACAACGACCGGCGCTACGACCACGACGACGACATCTACCCGCAGGCCTACAACCCGCACTGGTACGGCACCCCGGGCGGGGTCAACGACGGCGAGGAGCTGTGGCAGAAGCTGGTCCGGCAGCACCGCTTCGTCCTCACCCTGAGCGGTCACGTGCTCGGCGACGGCACCGGCTACCTGGCCAGCGTCGACGACCACGGCCGGGTGGTCCACCAGATGCTCTCCAACTATCAGCACCGCGAGCTCGGCGGCGAGGGCTACCTGCGGCTGCTCGAGCTCGAGCCCGACGGGCGGACGATGCACGTGCGGACGTACTCGCCGTGGTACGATCAGTACCTCACCGCCGCCGACCAGGACTTCACGATCGAGCTCGACGTCGGCTGACGCGCGGCCCAGAAACGGCGGCGGGGCACCGCCGATCCGCCGCGCGGACGACGATGCCCCGGGCGCGCGGGACGAGGCTCAGTTCTTGCCGAAGTCCTGCGTCCAGTAATGCTTGTAGGTGGCGCCGGCGGCGTAATAGTAGCCGACGCCGAGGTGCTTGTAATTGCCGTTCATGATGTTGTTGCAGTGGCCGGTGCTGGTCATCCAGCCGGCGACGACCTGGGCGGCGGTCGAGTAGCCGGCGGCGATGTTCTCGCCGGCGGCCTTCCACACGTAGCCGGCGGCGGTGATCCGCTGGGAGAAGGCCGAGCCGTTCGAGCCGGTGTGGCTGAAGAAGTTGTTGACGCCCATGTCCTTGGAATGGTTACGGGCGGCGCAGCGGAGCTGGGCCTGGGCAGTGACCGCCGGGACGGGCGGCTTGCTGACGCCGCCACAGACGGCCCCGGCGGCGCGCTTCTGATTGACGAGGGTGAGCACCTGGTCCTCGAACGTGGCCCAGGCCGGGTCCCAGCCGGCGTCGCTGCAGGCGAACGACGGGTCGACCGCGTCGGTCAGCTCCTCGATGCCGAGATCCTCCATTTGGGTCGAATCGAGGCCGATGCCCACGACGCCCTCGCCGATGGCGGTCGCGGTTTCGTCGTCGACGTCGCAGGCGACGGGGGCGAGGAGGGCGAGGAGGGCGAGAATGCGCGAGGTGTTGTTCATGCTTGCATCTATATCATCACTGCCGCGATCGTCGGCGCGCATGTGCGGAGCGGCGCGGGCGTGAGCGCGCCCCGGCGATCGCGCGGGCCGCAGAACGCTGGTTATGGCGAGATTTTTGGAGATTATGGTTCAAGGGACATATGTCTATTGGCCGCGTGCGGTGTGGTGAGGCCGCGAGGCAACGCGTGAGGACCGGGCGGCCCAGCCCCGATGTCGCACCCATGCGAGGCACGGTCTCCCACTCGCGCGCACCTGTGATTTGCAATGCGCGTGTCGGCTCGTGTCCTTCCATTCGAATCGCATCAGGCCGGCGACCGTGCGCCGCGCTCGCGGAGCCAGGCCACGAGCTCGTGGGCGCCGCTGCGTCTCGCGGCGCCCAGCGGGGTCAGGCCGTCGTGGCCGATCCACTCGAGGTCGCCGCCGTGGGCCACGAGCAGCTCGGCGGTGTGACGCTGGCCGCCGTGGCAGGCGCACCACAAGGCGTTCGTGATCTCGGCCGCAGGCGGCCGGGCCGCGAGCGCCGCCTCGACCTGCGCCGACAGGCCCAGGGCTGCGGCCTGCCACAGCGAGGCCCGAGCGCCGCGCTCGATCAGGCGGCGCGCGGCTCGCCACTGGCCGAACGCCACCGCGTCGGCCAGCGGCGTGCCGCCGCCGATCACTGCGCCCGGGGCTTCGATGTCGGCGCCGGCGTCGAGCAGCGCGTCGAGGGCCGCGACGTCGTCCGCGCTGGCGGCCCAGTGCAGCGGCGTCTCTTGGTGGGCGCCGCCGCTGAACCGGGCGTGCACGTCGGCGCCGGCGGCGACGAGGGTGCGGACGAGCGCGGCTGCGTTGGGAACGTTCGCCGGCCAGTCGGTCGCGAGGTGCAGGAGGCTGCGGGCGCTGCCGTCGGCGCTCACGAGCTCCGCGGTCGCCAGATCGTCGTCGTCGCCGAGCAACCGTTCGAGGGTGGCGAGGTCGCCGCGGCGGATGGCGCTCGTGATCGCGTCGGCGAGCGGCTGGCCTTGCACGAGTCTGCGGGGCATGGCGGCGATCGTACCAGGCCAAGCGGCGATTCGGAATCAGCAGCTCGCAGCGATGGCCAGACTACTGACTTTTACGACGAGGGGGCGCGCGGTGAGCCTGCAATGTTTGCCGGGGCGGGTCGGCAGAGCCCGCTGCTTCTTTTGCGGTGAAGGTCGAATCGTGTGTGACTGCAGGGCCCACTCGCTGTATACGGACCTGTACTCGCCACGGGGCCTTCATGAAGAAACTCTGGACCGTGTTCGTGCTCGTCATCGTCCTCTCGTTCGGCGTCCTCGGCTGGGTCGGTGTCCGCATCTATCAACAGGCGCCGCCGATCCCCCGGCAGGTCGTGACGCCTGACGGCGCGGAGGTCATCGACGCGGGGGCGATCGAGCGCGGGCAGAACGTGTGGCAGGCGCTGGGGGGCATGCAGATCGGCTCGGTGTGGGGGCACGGCAGCTACGTCGCGCCGGACTGGAGCGCAGATTGGCTGCACCGGGAGGCGATTTACATCCTCGACGCGTGGGCCCGGGACGAGGGCGGCCAGAGCTATGCCGCGCTGCCGGACGAACGACGCGCGGCCCTCCGCTCGCGCCTGCAGGCCAGCATCCGCCCCAACGGTCACGACGACACGAGCGGCGTCCTGACGATCGAGCCCGTCCGTGCGCGCGCCTTCGCTGCCAACGCCGCGCACCTCGCCGAGGTGTTCGGCCGCGGCCGCGAGGACTATGCGATCCCGGCCGGCACGCTCACCGATCCCGGCGCGCAGCGAGATCTGGCCGCCTTCGTGTTCTGGTCGGCGTGGGCGAGCACCACCCTGCGGCCGGGTGACACTGTGACGTATACGAACAATTGGCCGCACGAACCGCTGGTCGGCAACACCATCACGGGGGACGCGCTCGTGTGGACCGGCGTGTCGGTGATCCTCCTGCTCGCGGGGATCGGCGCGATGGCGTGGTGGCACTCCGCGCGGCCGCCGGAGCCGCTCCCCGAGGCCACGCCGGAGTCCGATCCGCTGATCGGCGCCATGACGACGCCGTCGCAGCGGGCCACCGTGAAATACTTCTGGGTCGTGTCGGCGCTGATCCTCGTGCAGATCCTCCTCGGCGTGATCGCGGCGCACTACGGCGTCGAGGGCGACGGGTTTTATGGCATCCCGCTGTCCCAGGTGCTCCCGTACGTCCTGGCGCGCACGTGGCACACCCAGCTCGGGGTGCTGTGGATCGCCACGGCCTGGCTCGCCGCCGGGCTGTACATCGCCCCGGTGATCGGCGGCGCCGAGCCCCGCGGCCAGCGCGTCGGCGTCGACGTGCTGTTCGGCGCGCTCCTGCTGGTCGTCGTCGGCTCGATGGTCGGCCAGTGGCTGAGCGTGATGCAGAAGCTCGGGACCGGCGACGCGTGGTTTTACTTCGGCCACAGCGGCTACGAGTACATCGAGCTCGGCCGCGCGTTCCAGATCGGCCTGTTCGTCGGCCTGCTGCTGTGGCTCGGTCTGGTGGCCCGGGCGATCGGGCCGGCGCTGCGGCGGCGCGACGAGCAGCGACCGATCCTCGTGCTGTTCACGGTCGCCTCCGTGGCGATCGCCGGGTTTTACGGCGCCGCCTTGGCGTACGGCAAGCACACGAACCTGGCGATCGCGGAGTACTGGCGCTGGTGGGTGGTGCACCTGTGGGTCGAGGGCTTCTTCGAGGTGTTCGCCACGGTGGTGATCACGTTCCTGTTCGCGCGCCTCGGGCTCGTGCGCCTCGCCACGGCCGGGCGGTCCGTGCTGCTGGCGTCGACGATCTTCCTGTCCGGGGGCATCATCGGGACGCTGCATCACCTCTACTTCTCCGGCACGCCGACGTTCGTGCTGGCGCTCGGGTCGGTGTTCAGCGCGCTCGAGGTCGTGCCATTGATGTTCGTCGGCTTCGAGGCGTGGGAGAACCTGCGCCTGTCGCGGGCGAGGCCGTGGGTCCAGGCCTACAAGTGGCCGATCTACTTCTTCATCGCGGTCGCGTTCTGGAACACGATCGGCGCCGGCCTGTTCGGCTTCATGATCAATCCCCCGGTCGCGCTCTACTACATGCAGGGCCTCAACACCACGCCGGTGCACGGCCACACCGCGCTGTTCGGCGTCTACGGCATGCTCGGCATCGGCTTGATGTTGTTCTGCCTGCGCGCGCTCAGGCCCGGGCTCGCGTGGCGCGAGGGGTGGATCGCGGCGGCGTTCTGGGCGATAAACGGCGGGCTGGCGGCGATGGTGATGTTGAGCCTGTTGCCGATCGGCCTGCTGCAGACCCAGGCCGCGGTCGACGTCGGGTACTGGTACGCCCGCAGCTCGGAGTTCCTGCAGACTGGCGTGATGGACGTGCTCCGCTGGCTGCGGATCGTCGGCGACACCGTGTTCGCGCTCGGTGCAGTGACTCTGGTCGCGTTCGTCGGGGCGCTCGCCACCGGCCACGCCTATCGCCGGCCCTGACGCCAGGGCCAGCCGCGTGCGCGCGATTCTGCGACAGTCGCGAACGCGGAGATCACCGTCTCGAGAGGATTCTTGTAGTTCTCCGCCGAACCAGCCTCGAGATGCACATCGACGTAGTCGATTCTTTCTGTCCCGGTCGGGAGGGCTTGCCCGCGACTCGGTCGCCGATCGGCGCTCGCGGTGGGCGTTCGGGCGGCGCTCAATCGAAATTGTAAGGGCGCGAGATCTTGAGAGTCCCGCCGGGGAATGGCTTGACGGTCAACTCGCGGAGGGCCGCTTCGACTTGCGCCTGATGCCGGGTCCCCTCGAGGTTGCGCACGCGTAGCGCCTGCACCGCGCCTTCGGACGAGACTTCGAGGGTGATCTCGACGTGGCTGACATAACGGCGCAGCTCCAGTCGTTGCACGAGCTGCGACATCGCCTGCTCGAGCTGGCGCTGTCGGGCCTTGCGGACCGACGTCGACGACGGCCCCGACGCCGGCACAGGTGAGTCGAGGGGGGCGACGCTCGCTAGCGCCAGCGGTGCGCCCTCGGGCTCCATCTCCGGCGCTGGCGCGTCCGCGCGGGTGACCGACTCGCACTGGACGATCGTCGTCGTCGGCGGCTCATCCATGTCACAGCGGCCCTCGTCGACCTCGGGCATGCGCTGCACCGTCGTCGGTGGAGCCGCCGCGCTGTCCTCGTGCCTCGGCTTCGCTTCGGACGGCAGGGTTGCCCAGGCTACCGCGGTCGCACCCGAGAGCAACACCGCTGCTCCCAGGGCCCGGCGACGCCGGCCGGGGCGGGGCTGTGAAACGGTGCTCGCATTCGGGTCGGCCATCCGAATCACCGGGAGCGACAGGGACACGGCGGCGGGCTCGGGCTGGTGCTGCGGGCTGGGCAGGAGCGACGACTGGCTGGCGCTGGCAGGCTCCGGAAGGACCTCCTGGGGGGTGGTGGCCGAGCACGCTCGGAGCGCCGCTGCCAGCTCTCGCATCCCTTCGTAGCGGTCGTCTCGGCGCCAGGCGAGCGCGCGCCGGACCACGAGCTCGGCCGCTGCCGGGCAATCCAGCCGCTCGGCGACCGAGGCCATCGTCGGCGGCTCCATGCCGTTCAGTCGGGTCACGAACTCGAAGGGGCTTGCCCTGCCGAAGGGCAGGCGCCCCGTGAGCAGCTCGAACATCATCGCGCCCACGGCGTACACGTCGGCGCGCGCGTCGATGTCATCGCCGATGCACTGCTCGACCGGCATGTAACCTGGCGTCCCGCAGATCTGGCCGAATGCGGTCGAGTGGGCCTTGTCGCCCGCGCGATCGACGGGCCTCGAGACACCGAAGTCGAGGATCTTGAGCCGGCCGTTGTGCGCGAGCTCGAAGCAATTGGCGGGCTTCAAGTCGCGATGGACCAGGCCGCACTCATGGGCACGCTGCATGCCGTCGCACACTTGCAGCAAGAGCGCCTGCACGCGCCTCCAAGGCAGCCGGCCCTCCCGCTGCAACAACGCCGAGAGATCCTCACCGACCAGCAGTTCGGTCACCAGGTACGGTTCCGCCGCCTCCGGCTGCATGTCGATGAGCTCGACGATGTTGTCGTGCCGGGCCAGCGCCAGATACTTGGCCTCGCGTTGGAGTCGGCGAACGAACGCGAGATTGGCACAAAGTTCGGGGCGCAGGAATTTCACGGCGAGCGCCGCCTCTGTTTGCACGTGACGGGCCCGGTAAACGAGTCCCATGCCGCCCTCCGCGAGCCGTTCCACCAGCTCATAGCGGCGGTCCAGCACCCGACCGATGTTCCGATCCCAGCTCACCCCCCGGTCATGTTACCAGGCCCGAAGCGGGACAACCAGGAAATTTGCCAAGAGCCATCGCGGCTATCCAGTGCCGTTATGGTAATTTACCATACAAAAAGATCTGAGAAAGCACCCTCGCAATCGCCTGGATCTTGCCGTCGATCGGCCGTATCTTGGCCGCCTTTTGATGAAGCTCCTGATCGTGTGCTGCAGCGCCAGCCTCGGCAGCGCATCGGTTGCGCAGCCGATGCGCGAGTGTCCTCCTGGTGCCTCGGCGCTCGAGGCCCGGGCGCGCGAGTCCCGTGCCAATGCCGAGCACGCCGCCGGCAATTATGGGTCCGCCGGCGCGCTGTATGATGAATCTGCGCAGGAATATGCGGAGTGCGACAAATATCATTTGCGTCGCATGACCGCGATCGAGCGGTCGACGCGGGCCTACGAACGTGCTCACGATGCGGCGCTGCAGGCTGGCGACCACGCCGCGGCGCACGCCGCTTTGACGCGCGCCATCGTGGTCGTCATTCGCTACCTGGACACGCTCGAGCACGCGTACCCGGGCGTCGCCGAACACACGGAGGGGCACCAAGCTCTCTACGCCCGCCTCGTCGAGCTGAGGACGCGACGAGCCCCGGGGGAGAGGGCGGCCATGATGCCGCCGTCGCCCCGGTTGGGCCCCGCATCCTCCGGGGACGCGCTCGAGCCGGCCTCGGATGAAGCGGCCGTCGTGGAGACGCCGACCCAGACGCAGCCCGTCGACATGGAGATCACGTCGCCGAAGCCTGCCGACCCCGAGCAGGAGCCCGGCCGCGAGATGCCCCGCTGGCGCGGCCTCGCGGCGGGCGGGGCCATCAGCCTCGCAGCCAGCATCGGCGCCTTCACCGTCATGGCTGTCAATATCGTCCGCATCCGCTCGCTCGAGCGCGAGTACGTCTCCCATCAATGTCAGCCCGGCGCCGGGCGCGATCCGTGCGCCACCGTCGACGAAGACGGCAAGCGGGCGAACCGTCTCGCCCTCACCGGCCTCGTCACTGGGCCTCTCTTGCTCGGCACAGGTATCGCTCTCGTCATCCTGGCGGCCCGCCAGCGCCACGCCGCGCCCCGGCTCCGTCCCTCCATCGGCCCGACCAGCGTCGGGCTCACGTGGGTGGGCCGGTTTTGAGTGCTCGCCGCATGCGCTGTCATGTTGCGCCTCACGCCACGAACAACGCTCCAGCGAGCGTCTCGCGCGCATCGCCGGGGGCGACCGCGAGCGCCGCGTCTTCACGTTTGATCGAGCACCCTGTCTTCGGGGTGGAGTACCAGCTCGACGTTACCTTTGCCGTCGAGCGCCACCACATCCTCGCGGACTTCGCCCTCCTTGAGACGCGCCCGGAGCCGCGCCATCGTCGCGTCGAAGTTCTTGCGAAGCAAGATGCGGTCCATCTCTCGACCCCATACTTCGCCCGCCAGCACGTCCCACGACACTGGACCGCCGCCGAAGCGGACCAACTCGCTGGTCAGCTCGGACGGCTTGCCATGGACGATCAGCGTACGGCCGCCCTGCTGGACATGAAGCGAGGTGTAGCGGGCGATCAGCACCAGCGGACGCAGCGAGCTCGGCCCCTCGACGTCGCGATTGGCCAGGGTGTCGGACGTGCTGGTCAGGGGCAGCTCGACCAACCACAGCGGGCAGCCGGCCACCTGCCATTTGCGCCCGGGCACCAGTTCTTCGGCCGCGCCGTCGGCCTGGCGGATCCACAATGTATTGGCGCTGTACCACACGTGGGCCGGCGCACCGTCGACATAGTCGGGCACCAGGCGCACCGTCGCTCGTCCCTGGCTCGTCCCCGGTAATAGCGAGTAGGTCGCCGCCCCGAGCTCCACCGTGCCCTGTTCGGTCCCACAGAGCACCAGCATGACCGGCGGGATCTGGACATCCTCCACGAACATCTCGATCCCGGATGCCAGCTCGATCTGCGTCCCGGGCTCGAGCGGCGCCGGGTCCACGGTCTTGCCGGCCACGCGCAGCGGGCCGCGCAGCGACAGCAGTTTGAGCGCGTTCCCGCGCAGGCTGACGAGCGCGTGTGCCTCGGAGACGCGGGGGTCGACGATGTGAATGTCGGCAGTCGGCAGGCGGCCGACGAAGCTCCCCGGATGTACGGTGACGACGACCTGGTTGAGCGGGACGTAGATCCGGGCCGAGGGGAACTGCATGACGAGCGCTCTTACCCCGCAGGCGGCACGACTTCAAGCCGGGTATCCCACGTCGATCCCACGCGCTCGGGTTGAGACCGGCGTGTGGTGCGTGGGCCGCCGTCATTCATTAGAAGGGTTCATGACGCTGCCGAGAGCGACGGATGTTCCTTCGCATCGGCGCCGCTTCTCCCCTGTATCGAAGGATCGATCGACGTCATGAAGAACCTTTCCTCAATCTCCCTCGCCCTCCTCGCCGGGGCCCTGACCTTCGGCGCGTGTGACACCGAACCGACGCCCGACGGCGAGCTCATCGCCGAGGAAAGCGACTCGGACGCGCTCACGCCCGCGGCGCTAGGGTTCGGCGACGAGTGGGTCGCCGTCGAGCCTGGCCTGTGGGCCAGCTGGGACGAGCTCGGCAACAAGAAGTTCCTCGGCCTGGGCGAGGCCGGCAAGGCCCACGCGATCGCCAGCCTGATCTCCGTGGCCGAGGAGCTCGAGTCGAACCTGTCCGTCAAGGACAGCGACGACGCCCGCGCCAAGCTGGCGGAGCTGCATGACTACATCACCGACATCCAGGCGAGCTCGAGCGGCGAGGCGGCGGCGGACGAGCTCGAGTTCCGCTGCTCGTTCGACATCAGCGGCTTCGTGGACGCCCATCCGGTCGCCTGCGGCGCGGCGGCCGTCGCTTCGGCCTCGTTCTCGCACCCCTGCGGCTCGCAGAAGGCCTACGTCAAGACCTTCGCGTCGGCGTCCTGCGAGTACGACACCAAGACGCACACGTGTGGGCCGTTGCGCGGCGACCCGGTGTCGTGCAGTTCGTTCGTCTCCGACACCGGCAATGCGCCTTGCAGCTCGTACGCGATCGCGCAGATCTACGACGCGCCGGGTGTGAACGTGTACCTGTACGACCACAACTCGCAGCGCGGCGCTTGCGGCACTCCGACCACGAGCGGCTCGACCTCGTTCAACCCGACGGGCGGCGGCGGCTGCAACGGGCTGTACGTCCAGTGCGATCCCCTCTGAGCGCGAAACGTCGCGCTGGATGAGGATCGCCGAGCCGGGATGATGCTGCGTGGGCCCGGCTCGAGGAGCCGGAAGCGCTCGAGACCCCTGGGAGCGCGCAGTCCTACTGTCGCTCGGGGCAGGGGGTTGAGCCGGTGTCCGGGTCCTCGAGCTGCTTCGGGGCGAGCGGGAGAGGAATGCACACATGTCTTTTTCGGCAGGTGCGTGCATTCCTCGCCGGCGACGAATCAGGGCAGGGCGACGAGCAGGGGCACTGCGCTGTTGGTGGCGTTGCCGGAGTCGCCCTTGCCGAGCTGGCCGAACGAGTTGAGGCCGAAGGCCCAGACGCCGCCGTTCTCGTCGAGGATCACGGAGTGGGCCAGGCCGGCGGAGATCGCCCGCACGGGGGGCAGGCCGGGGACCAGGGTGGGCGCGGGGCGGTCGGCGGTGTCGCCGAGGCCGAGCTGGCCGGAGAAGTTCTGGCCCCAGGCCCACAGCGCGGCGTCGCCGGCGAGGCCGAGCGAGAGGTTGCCGGAGGCGGCGACGGTCAGGACGTCGGCGAACTCGGGGACGGCGACCGGCAGCAATTCGTTGTCGGCGTTCAGGCCGTCGCCGAGCTGGCCGGACACGTTGAGGCCGCAGGCGGCCAGGCTGCCCAGCGGGGCGACTGCGAGGGTGTGGGCCTTGCCGGCGGCGACGGCGACTGCGTCGACCATCGAGATGGCCTTCGGGACAGGCGAGTCGACGGTCATGCCGTCGCCAAGCTGGCCGTCGGTGTTGTTGCCCCACGCCCACACCGCGCCGGTGCCGTCGACCGCGAGCGAGTAGGTGCCGCCGGCGGCGATGGCGACGATGTCCTCGAGGCCAGGTACGACTGCGGGCAGCGAGTCGCCGTCGCGGCCGAGCTGGCCGGCGTTGTTGAGACCGAACGACCACACCTGGCCGTCCTCGGTGAGCGCGAGGCTGTGGCGCTGGCCGGCGGCGACGAGCACGACCTCGGGCAGGTCGAGGAGCGCCGGGGTCGAGACGTCGGCGCCGGGCGCCTGGCCGAGCTGGCCCTCGTCGTTGCGGCCCCACACCACGACCGCGCCGGCCTCGGTGACCGCCAGCGAGTGGTTGAGGTTGGCCGACAGCGAGACCGCGTCGTCGAGGCCGAGCGCGGCGGTCGGGACGAGGCGGTCGACGAGGTCGCCGACGCCGAGCTGGCCCTCGTTGTTGCGGCCGAAGCCCCAGGCGCCATTGTTTACGAGCGCGAGCGAGTGGGCGCCGCCTGCAGCCACCGGGACGCCGAGGTGGACATGACGCACGCTGCTGCCGCTGTTGTCAGCGGCGTCGCGGGCGACGATCTCGATGGTGTTCCAGCCGCGCCGCAGCCGGAGGTCGGCGCTGAACTCGAGGACAGGTCCAGGGACGATCGAGAGGGCCACGGGGGCCTCGCCGTTGACGACGAGGTCGACTGCGACGACCTCGGTGTCGTCGCTGGCCTGGCCGGTGACGACGAGCCGGCGGCTGGCGAGGTGGACGTTGTCGAAGGGACGGGCGAGGAGGACGACTGGCGGGGTGTCGTCGACGGCGCCGGTGGTGGTGGTGTCGAGCGTGGTGGTGGTGTCGGCGGTGGTGCTCGTCGTCGTGTCGCTGGTGGTGGTGTCGCTCGTGGTGCTGGTGGTGTCGAGCGTGGTGCTGGTGGTGTCGAGGGTGGTGGTGCCGGGGGTGGCGCTGGTGGTGACGTCGATGGTGGTGGAGGTGATCGGCTCGGTGGTGCCGGTCTCCGAATCGGTCGACTCGGTGGTGGTCGAGGTGGTGGTGGGAATCGCGGTGGTCGGCGCCGCGGTCGGGTCGTCGGTGGTGGTGCCGGTGGTGGTGTCGGCGGTGTCGCTCGCGCTGGTGGTCCCGTCGTCGCCGCAAGCGGCGTGCGAGAGGACGGCGGTGAGGAGGATGGAGGTCGAATGACGAGCGATCATGAAGGTGCCTCGAAGGTGCGCGGTTTCGCGTCGCCCGTGTTGATAACAGTTTTCAAAAAGTTGGGTCAACCGGCCTCGCCGGCGTCAAAAGGGCCGGAAGGTGTGAGGTAGGATCAACTTTGGCTTTCAATTTCAAAATTCGGACGGTTGGCCGCACCGTGGCGAACCCCGATGCGATGGCCGCAAGCATGTCCCTGACAGCGCGGCCAATCGACGAGTCCCAGGCATCGTGGACCGGTCTGTCGCCGTCCCGACAGCGCTCGCGCCCGTTGAAGCGAATCCTCCGACCGCTCCGTCCCCGTCCCGGCCGGCCCCGGAGGCCGGGAGCGTAGCGACGCCCCCGGTTCTCTCGGAGGAGAACAAGGCGACTCCGCCGTCGTCGGCCCGCACCAAGACGCGAAAGCCCACGCCGACGACGCAGCGCCGAAGGAGCCGCCGCTGCGGTCGCCGATCCGTTCACCACGAAAGATGATGTATTGCTTGCGATACAAAAACAGGCCCGGCGATGTCGAAGTCCATACAACGCCGAGGACTCTGCGAAGATCGTTGTCTCCTACGGGATCAGGGAGGACGGCCCCGCTCATCACCCTCGAGTCCGGCCCCGCCGACGATCCGGTCCTGCACGCGCGTCTCCGCCGCCTCGCCACCAACTCGTGGCAACTGGAGATGGCTACGCACACCGGGCGCTGGGAACCAACCCCCTTTCGCGCCACCCGCGACGAACTCCTCGAGGTGCTCCTCGGTAACTTCGGCTGGACCCGCACGGAGAGGGCCTGGCGAACCCCTGGAGGACTTCGAGTCGGCTGTCCTGGTACAGCCACTCCGAAGTCCTTCCGGCCATGACCACGCAGACCGAGAAGCCCCCGAGACGACGACCGAAGCCCCAGCGGAGAATCAAGTATCTCGGAGCGGCGATGAAGATCGCGCCCCCAACCGCGGCAAGCAGGAATACGCGCCACGCTTTTTCGCGCATAGCGAGCGCGAGCGCGGCGTCGCTCGGGCTCGTGCGTGACGACCAGCCATGCCCCATCGAACCCGCGAGACCCGTCGAATTGGGCTCTCTGCTGCTTCGCGTGCTGTCGCGCCGATCGCGTCGAAGATGGCCGCTCCCGTCTTTCGCAGAACGACATCGCTCATTGACTGGCGAACGTAGATAGGTCTTTATCCTGGCGGGCAAACAACACCGGGGAGAGGATACATGGCAGGAATCATCGTTTTCTACGAAGGTAACAACGCCACTCAGAACATCGTCCAGACGGTCGAGGATGTTCCGGGTCAGGATTTCAGGCCGGTCCACAACGATGTGATCCGCTCGGCCAGGTTCTTCAATGTCAGGCCGGGAGCGGAGATCCGTCTATACGATGACCCGTCCGGGGCGATGACCGACGACTTCTGCATCATCAACGTCAAGCGGGTGGTCCCGGAGTACGTCGTTCCCACGTTCGAGCGCACGTACGAGGATGAGTTCGTGAGGGTCACCTTCATCCGCAACAACGGGCTGGACGGCCAGATCTCGCGGATCCGGATCAATTAGGCGGCCGCGGTCGCTACCGGGCTCGTGCCGCGACCGCGATCGGTGGCGCGGCAAGGGCTGCCCCGCCGTGCGAACCGCGAAGGACTTCGGAGTGACTCTACGAGTACAGCCGACCCGAAGTTCTCCAGGGGTTCGTGAGAGCCTCTCCGAGAGGGTGCAGCGGAGGTGCTACTCGTACTCGAAGAGCGGCTCGCCTTCCCTGACCGCCTGTTCCTCGGTGATGAGAACCTTTGTGATGGTGCCCTCGTCCTCGGCCTCGACGGGCATCTCCATCTTCATCACTTCGAGGATGGTGACGACCGTCCCCTCCTCGATCGGATCTCCGACCTTTACCTCAATCTTCCAGACGTTGCCCGTGATGTGCGCCTTGATGACCTTTGCCATGAGCCGCAACCCTACCAACGCGCGCGGCGGAATGAAAGCAAAGGCCAAGAGAGGGGCGAAACTCGCGTCCAAAAAGGGGGGGCACCGGAGGCCCTGGGGAGACGCATCGCGCCGAACAGTCAAGTGAGCCCCGGAAGGACTTCGGAGCGACTGGACTCGCGGCGCGGCTCGGTCCGTCGTTCCGGAGCCGCGCCGCCGCGCATCGGGTCCTTCGGTGCGCGGCAGTTCGAATCGACGCTGCGAAACTCCCGATCGGGCTAGGCGCGGCGGCGGCGGAGCAGCAGGAGGGCGAAGGCGCCGAGCCAGGCGGAGGCGCCGGACCTGTGGCTGTCGCAGCCGCAGCCCTCGTCGTTGCCGAAGCCGGGCGGGAGGCCGGCGCTGGCGGGGTCGGGGCTGCTCGAGTCGGTGCCTGGATCGGTGCCCGTGCTGTCGCCGCCGGTGTGGCTGGTGGTCGGCTCCGCGGCGCTGTCACTCTCGCCGGCGGTGCCGGCCGGGGCCGGATCGAGGTCGACGTCGAGCAGCCAGACGGTGTCGCCGGTGCCCTTGACGAGGGTCGGGCGCGGGCGCAGCGGCGGGGCTTCCGGCAGCGCGAGCAGCTCGGCGGTCGGCCACACGGACGCGGTGTCGAGCTGCAGGCGCCACGCGTGGGCAGTCTCGAGGTCGGGGACGTGGCGCCGTCGCTGTGGATCGTCGCCGTCGAGCAGCCAGACCTCGGGGCTGCCGTCGTCGGCGCGCGCGAGCGTGGGGGCGGGCGGGATGTCGAGGCCGAGCTCGAACTCGTCGACCTGCGCGTCGGTCAGGGTGACCAGATCGGCGAAGGTGGAGAATTGCCAGGCGCCGAGGACGTCGGGATTGGCGACGCGACGGCGCACGCCGGTGAGCCGCGGCAGGGGGCACTCGAGGGTCCGCGGGCTCGAGCCGAGCTCGGGGTTGTGGCCGCCCTGGGTGTCGATGCCGTAGGCGTGCACGGGGCGCGGCTGGCCGTCCTGCACGCTCAGCGGGGTGGGCATGCGAAAGCCGTGCTGGCACGAGCCGATCGCCATGCACAGATCTTCGCGGCTGACGTCGGCGTCGATCGCCACGCCGACAGCGTTGGGGTCGCCCGCGGGGCCGCCGAAGTAGAGGTGAGTGGGGATGACTGCATCGGGCGCGGTCGGGTCCTGCGACCAGCCAGTGATGTGGTCGCAGCCGGCGTCGTCGAGGTAGCCGATCGGGGCGAGGTTGCACTCGAGCCGCTCGATGATGTAGGCGTGCGGATCGACGGTGGTGCCCTGAAACACGCCGTTGGCGGCGGGCGCCATGGTGAGGTGGAGGTGGGCGCCCTGCGAGCAGCTGCCGGTGTTGCCGACCTGGCCGACCTGCTGGCCCCTGGTGACCGCGGTGCCGGGGCCGAGCGGCGAGGCGGCGATCATGTGGCTGTAACCCGAGAACATGCCGTCGGCGTGCTGCACGACGACGACGTTGCCGAGGCAGCCGGACCATTGATTGAGGGCGACGACGCCGTCGGCGACCGCGGGGATCGGGGTGCCTGCCGCCTGCGGGAAGTCGACGCCGCGGTGCGGGCTGGTGCGGCCGCAACAGGTGCTGCCCCAGCCGTCGGCGAGGTTGGGGTTGGGGAACGGGAGCTGATAACACACCGCGGCGTGAGCGGTGGCCGCGGGCGCTGCCACCCACGCGATGGCGGCCAGGCGCGCGAGGGCCTGCAGCGGCTTGCGAGACGATCCGTGTCGAGCGAGCATGTCTGCAGCGTGACGGAGGCCGCGGCGGCGGGTCAAGCGAGCGCGCGAGGATCGGGGCGGCGCCCAGCGGTGATTGCAGACATTGCCCGCGCAGTTTCGCGGCGGGATGATTCGTCGTCCGGGTGATTCCGCACGCGGCAGCGACGCGGCCCGCGAAACGAGTCTGTGGCACCCTGTCGGCGATGCTGCCTCGCTGCCGTGGTCTGGTGATGAGTTTGTCGTGGATGCTGGTGGCCTGCGGACGCGCTGCCACGAGCGCGCCGGAGCCGGCCGACGCGACGCCGCCGGCCGCTGCGACGGCGCCGACGGAGGGGCCGCTGGCGGCGGTGTACGCGGCGATGGACCGCAGCGCGGCGCCTTGCCAGGACTTCTACCGCTACGCCTGCGGGGGCTGGCTGGCGCGTAACGAGATCCCGCCGGACAAGGCGTCGACGTCGCGCGTGTCGGGCATCGACGACGTCAACCATGCGGTGCTGCGGACGCTGCTCGAGGAGGCGGGGCAGCGACGCGGCGAGGACCCACGGCGCGACCGGATCGGCGACTTCTACGCGGCGTGCATGGACGAGGCGGCGATCGAGGCGGCCGGGACGACGCCGCTGCAGCCGGCGCTGGCGGAGATCGCCCGGGTGCGCGACGCCCAGAGCGCGCTCGAGGCCGCGGCGCGGCTGCAGCCGTACGGGGTCGAGGCGTTCTATACGACGGCGATGGAGCCGGATTACAAGCAGCCGCGCGTGAACCTGTTGATGCTGATGCAGGGCGGTCTGGGCCTGCCGAGCCGCGATTATTATTTGGGCGACGAGGCGGCGACGCGCGAGCGGCTGGCGCGCTACACGAAGCACGTGGCGGGGATGCTGACCCTGGTCGGCGAGGCGCCGGCGGAGGCCGAGCGGCGGGCCGCAGAGGTGGTGGCGCTCGAGGCTGCGCTGGCGCAGGCGTCGCTGCCGCTCGAGCAATTGCGCGACACCGAGGCGACCTACCACAAGCATTCGCTGGCGGAGCTGCGCGCGCTGACGCCGGCGATCGACTGGCCGCGGGTGTTCGCGGCGGCCGGCAACGCGGCGGTGAAGCAGGTGAACGTGGCGACGCCGGAGTTCTTCCGCCAGACCGCGGCGCTGCTGGCGAAGAGCCGCAAGGAGGTGCTGCGCGCGTACCTGCGGTGGAAGCTGGTCAGCGGGGCGGCGCCGCACCTGTCGCGCGCGGTCGAGGCCCAGGGCTTCGCGTGGGCGACCGAGCTCACCGGCCAGCAGGAGCTGCCGCCGCGCTGGCGCCGGTGCGTCGACCGGACCGTGGCGGCGCTGCCGGAGGCGGTCGGGCCCGACTTCGTGGCGCGGGCGTTCCCCGGGGCCAGCAAGGCGACCGCGAACGCGATGATCGTGGCGATCGAGCAGGCGTTCGAGCGCGGGCTTGCGACGCTGCCGTGGATGGACGCGGGCACGCAGGCGCGGGCGCAGGCGAAGGCGCGGGGGCTGAGCAACATGGTCGGTTACCCCGACAGCTGGCGCGACTACTCGCAGGTGAAGGTCGAGCGCGGCGATTACTTCGGCGCGGTGGTGGCGGCCCGCCGGGCCGAGCTCGCGCGCGAGCTGCAGAAGGCGGACCGGCCGGTCGATCGCCAGGAGTGGCTGATGCCGGTGAGCGTGCTCAATGCGTACACCAACCCGCTGACGCTCGAGATGGCGTTCCCGGCGGCGATCTTGCAGCCGCCGCTGTTCTCGATCGAGCTGCCGATGGCGGTCAACTTCGGCGCGATCGGGTCGATCATGGGCCACGAGCTGACGCACCACTTCGACGACGAGGGCAGCACGTTCGACGAGACGGGGGCGCTGACCGACTGGTGGACGCCGGCGGCGCGGGCCGGCTTCGACGCGGCGGCGACGTGCGTGGTGAGCCAGTACGACGCCTATGAGGTGTTGCCCGGGCTGCGCGTGCGCGGCAAGCAGACGCTCGGCGAGAACATCGCCGACGCCGGCGGCCTCAAGTACGCGCACGCGGCCTATGTGCAATGGACGCAGGAGCACCCCGAGACGCTGCCGCTCGGCCCGCTGACCGGCGAGCAATTGCTGTTCGTGGCGTTCGCCCAGAACTATTGCGGCAAGGACACGCCGCAGAGCGAGGAGATGGACGTGCTGAGCGATGTCCACTCGCCCCGCCGCTTCCGCGCGATCGGCTCGCTGGTCAATCTGCCGGCGTTCTGGCAGGCGTTCCAGTGCGCGGAGGGGACGCCGATGCGCGCGCCCCGGCCGTGCGCGGTGTGGTAGCGGCGGGCCCGCCGCCGCGGCCGCGCTTGCCTGCATACATCGGGGCATGCCGGGCTCGACCGCGCGAAAGACGCGTAGGACTCGATTCGGGAGCGGCGGAGGTTGCGCTCTCGCGCTGAGAGAGGGCCCGATCGAACTGGATGCAAAGTGAGTTTGCGTGGGGTTTGTGCCCAGAAACTGGGTCTTCCCTCGTGGACTGCGAAGCGCGGCGCGCGGGCCGCCGGCGCGGACGGGCCGCTGGGCCGGCGCGGCGGCGTGGCTTCGATGTGGGACATGGCGGAAGCGACATGTCCTTTCGAGCATATGAGCAATCGACGCGAGCGCGGTAGTGCGACGGCGTCGAGACCGCGGCGTTGACCGCCGGCGCGGTCACGACGGATTGTGGTGAATGGAGGTGGTCTGATGAATCTCGGCAGTCGGCAATTCATCCGTCGCGCGGTCCTGGCGGTCCCGATGTGCGTGGGTCTTTTCAGCACAGGCTGCGGCGACGACGGGGGGCGGGATTCGGCGTCGGTGGGCGCGTCGCTCGGTGCGGTGACCACGGTGTCGCCAGGGACCTCACCCGAAGTGTCGTCGTCGTCGTCGTCGTCGACCGGGGAGGAGGCGACCCCCACGACCTCGGAGGGCACGAGCACGGGCGCCGGCGGGGACACCGGCGAGACAGAGGAGGCGCCGCCGGGCGGCGAGGCGCCGTCCGATTCGGGGCCGAAGTTCGACCTCGGCGATTCGCCGGACCCGGTCGACCCGGGGTCGCAGGCGGACAAGCCGTGCGTCAAGATCGATCTGCTGTTCGTGGTCGACAATTCGAGCAGCATGAAGCAGGAGCAGGTCAATCTGGTGGCCAGCTTCCCCACCTTCGTCAGCGAGATCCAGCAAGAGCTGGCGGACGCGGAGAGTCTGCACCTCGGGGTGGTCTCGACCGACGATTACGAGCACAACGACCCGGTCTGCGCCGACACTCTCGGGGCCCTGGTGACGCAGACGACCGGGGCGGAGGGGGCCAGCGACGCGGTGTGCGGGCCGTTCAAGAGCGGCCAGCGCTTCATGACCGAGGCCGACGACCTGCCGACGAGCTTCACCTGCGCGGCCCAGGTCGGGATCGACGGCAGCGGCGACGAGATGCCGATCGACGCGGCGCTGGCGGCCCTGGGCCCCGAGCTGGGCGCACCAGGCGCGTGTAACGAGCAATTCGTGCGAGAGGACGCCCTGCTGGTGCTGGTGATCATCACCGACGAGGAAGAGGAGGGCTCGGCCGGCGACCCGCCACAATGGTTCAACGCGCTCACTGCCCTCAAAGGCGGGGTCGAGAGCAACATCGTGGTGCTGTCGCTCATCGGCCCGAAGAACCCGGCCTGCAAGGACGCGGCGGAGATCGGCGAGCGCTTGACCGAATTCACCGAGATGTTCACCTACGGCAGCGTCGGCCAGATCTGCGCCGAGAACTATCAGATGTTCTTCCACGAGGCGATCTCGGGCATCGCCGAGGCCTGCGACGGGTTCATGCCGCCGGGCTGAGAGCGTCGGCGAGAAAAAACGCGGCCGCGGTCGGGATGTCCCTTCGGACAGGTGGTGGCTCCGGCCGCTCGCGGCTTGCTCCGGCGCACGGCCCGCGCGGGGACGCCCACCGGGTCGGGGCCGATCGCCGCCCGCGCCGTAGCCGGGCTTCTGCTTGCTGCTGAGCCTGGGTCGGGGTCGGTCGTCGGCAGGGCCCTGCGCATGCGGCACAACCCCTGGGACGGCGGCGGCGGCGCAGGTGGATCCGCTTGGAATCTCCGGGGGCGGGTCTGTCACAGTTCACAGACATGTCCTCGCTCACCAGGTCGATCCTCGCGCGCGCCGCTGCGTGCGCCTCGCTGTCCCTCGTGATCGCCAGTTGTAACCCGCCCGACGACGGGGTGGCCGACCCGGAGTCGGCGCGGCGGGCCTACCTCGGGCTCGATCGCGCGGTCGACCGCGCGCTGGGCCTCGGCTTCGACGGCTACAACGCCGCCTCGAACGCCAACATCCCCGAGCAGATGGCCGCCGGCGAGCTGTCCGGGACGATGGTGGTCGGCGGCAAGGTCGACCAGGGCGCGTCCGACAACAAGGAGATGGACCTGCAGGTCACCCTCACCGACTACTCGGATGGGCCGGTCGAGGACATGTTCGACGTCGTCTACGACGGCGGGCCCGCGCTGCTCGACCTCAGCCTGCGCGACCTGCCGGCCGGGACCGTGACGGGCAGCTTCAGCGGCGAGTTCGCGATGACGGGGGCGCTCGCGGGCATGGTCGCGCTCGACCTCGACATCACCGGCGAGACCGAGGAGGCGCCCGACGGGGCGATTCGCCGCAAGGCCGGGACGATTCATGTGACCGGAACGGCGACCTCGGATTACGGGGTGTTCGCGATCGACGTCGCGTTGTGAGAAAGGGTTGGAATCGCCGCTCTGGAGCCGGTCTCACGCGCCGATGCGACGAAATGTCTTTGCGTACGGATTGTCCATAGTTTGTCTGTCGATCGTCGGCTGCACCTCGGGGCCGGCCACGACCACCGAGACCGAGACCGGCACGACCACGACCACGGGGACGCCGTCGACCGTCGGCGAGACGACGACGACGTCCACGACCACGGGCACCAGCGAGCCGACGACCACCGGCGAGCCGGTCACGAGCACCGGGCCGACGATCGGGACCACGGAGCCGCCCGAGACGACGACGACCAGCACCACAACGACGACCACCGAGACGACCGACGGCGGGATGCCGATGCCGGTCGCCTGCGGCGGCAAGATCTATCAGTGCGGCGACGCGCTCGACAACGACGGCGACGGGGCGATCGACGGCGGCGACAAGGAGTGCACGAGCCCGTGCGACGACAGCGAGGGCTCGCTGCAGACCGACCTGCCGGGGCAGAACCTCGACTGCAAGAACGACTGCTACTGGGACGCCGACAGCGGGGTCGGCAACGACAAGTGCGAGTACGACCTGCAGTGCGACCCGCAGAACCCCGGTGAGCTGATCGGCTGCGGGTTCAAGCAGGAGTGCGAGCCGGACGTGACGCCGCAGTGCCTCGAGGTCTGCACCGACCTCGTGCCGAACGGCTGCGACTGCTTCGGCTGCTGCCATGTGCAGACGCCGAACGGGACGGTGGACATCTTCCTCGGCTCGGCGCCCGACTGTTCGCTGACGAACCTCGACGCGTGCGGCAAGTGTACCTTCCAGGAGTCGTGCAACAACGTCTGCGAACCGGAGAAGTGCGAGCTGTGCTTCGGCGAGGACGAGCTGCCCGAGGGCTGCGAGGAGGCCGGCTGCGACGAGGGCGACGTCCCGTGCATGGTCGACAAGGAGGGCGTCTCGAATTGTCCCGAGGGCTTCTTCTGCTCGACCGGTTGTTGCCAGCCGATCGAGCCCGGATGAGGCGGGCGGCGCGCGCGAGCTCGCGACGCCGGTCGAATGACCTTGGAATCGCGGGGGCGGTCGTGGTCAAACTGGGTACGATGCGAAAGATCCTGGTTCTGACGTACGGGTCGATGCTCACGATCGGTCTTGCGAGCTGCGGGGAGAAGCAGCTCGACGTGACCGAACCTTCGGAGAAAGGCGGGCCGTGCGACCCGCTGATCGACCCGGCCACGGCCAACGGTCCCCACTGCGTCGAGGGGCTCGCGTGCGATCCGGTCGACGGCGAGACGGACGTGTGGGTGTGCGGCGAGCCGCTGCAGATCCACGGCATGGTGATCGACCTGCAGACCGGCGAGCCGCTCGAGGGGGCGCTCGTCAACGGGCAGGACCGCACCGGCGCGCCGCTCGGCGAGGTCGCGGTGACCGACGCGATGGGCCACTACGAATTGCAGGTCAGCGCGCCGCGCCAGCCGGACGGCGAGCTGGCGAGCGACGTGAATTACACGCTGCAGGCGTTCGCCCGCGACTACCTGCCGTTCCCGTCGGGGATCCGCGTGGCCCTGCCGATCCACGCGGCGGAGGCGGCGTACGACGAGGAGCTCAAGGTCAGCGTGATCGAGGGTCCGTTGACCACGGTGGGCCTGGTGATGCTGCCCGACGCGCTGCGCGGCGGGGTGACGGTGACGGGCACGGTCGGCGGCGTCGATCCGGGCGGCACTCTGGTGGTCGCGGAGGGGGTGAGCGGCGACGCGGTGGCCCAGTACGGGGTGGCCGATCGGACCGGTGCGTACACGATCTTCAACGTGCAGGCCGGCGAGGCGTCGGTCCGCGGCTACCGGCGCGGGCTCGAGCTGGCGGCGACCGCCACCACGGTGGCGGCGGCCGATCTCGAGAAGGTCGACCTGATGGCGGTGGCGGAGGGCGAGGAGAACGTCGGCGCGGTCAGCGGGACGGTGCAGATCGTCAACGCGCCGGGCGAGAGCGTGACGAGCGTCGTGTTGGTGCCGGTCAGCGTGTTCAACGCGACGCTCGAGCGCGGCCCGGTGCCGTTCGGCCTGCGCTCGCCCGACCCGGGGGTCGAGCCCGACGTGACCGGGACGTTCCGCATCCCCGGCGTGCCGGCGGGCACCTACAAGGTGCTGGCGGCGTTCGAGAACGACCGGCTGGTGCGCGACCCGGACAGCTCGATCGGCGGGACCGAATTGCAAGAGGTGACGGTCGCGGCCGGCGAGGCGGTGACGGTCGACGCGGGCTTCAAGATCACCGAGGCGCTCGCGGTCGTCGCGCCCGGGGCCGAGGAGCCGACGGCGACCTCCGCGACGCCGACCTTCGAGTTCGCCGACGACTCGAGCGAGAAGGGCTACATCGTCCGCGTGTTCGACGTGTTCGGCGAGCTGGTGTGGGAGAATGCGATGGTGCCGGGCGTGTCGGGGGCAAAGACGGTGGGGGTGCCCTACGAGGGCCCGGCGCTGACGAAGGGGCTCTATTATCAATTCCGGGCGATCTCGCTCAACGGCGACGGCGTGCCGCTGTCGGCCACCGAGGATCTGCGCGGCGTGTTCGTGGTCGAATGATCACAGGCGGTCCGCCGGGCGTGCGCGCCCGGCGGGCTCTGCCGTGGCCGATGATACGTGTTGCAGTGCGAGCGGCGAATCGCGCGAAAACGGCGATTGCCTTTTCGCGTGGCCGGCGACACTATCTGCATATGACGAAGATTCACGTCCTCGGAATATGCGCGCTGCTGGCCTGCAACGGGCCGAGCAAGGGCGAGACGGAGACCCAGGTCGCCAGCGAGACCGCGTCGGACAGCACGACGGTGACTGTGATGACGACCGCGGGGCCGACGACCGGGACCGACACCACGACCGGGACGACTGCCGAGCCGACCACCGCCGGGCCGACGACGAGCACGAGCACGAGCACGAGCACCAGCACGACGACGACGACCTCGGACACCACGACCGAGCCGATCACCACCACCGAGACGACGACCACCACCACGGGCGGTGGGTCGTGCGTCCCGCTGCAGTGCGACGGGGGCGTCTACGCCTGCGGCGATTGCATGGACAACGACGGCGACGGCCTGGTCGACCAGGCCGACCCGGAGTGCGTGTCGCCGTGCGACGACCGCGAGGACACGTTCGCGACCGGCCTGCCGGGCGACAACATGGACCCGTGCAAGCAGGACTGCTTCTTCGACGGCAACTCGGGCGGCGGTGCCGGCGACTGCGCGTGGAACCTGAAGTGCGACCCGAAGAGCCCGGGCGGCGACAAGTGCCCGTACGACGAGGACTTCAACAACTGCCCGATGGACCAGCCGCAGCAGTGCATCGACGAGTGCCAGGTGCCGAACGGCTGCGACTGCTTCGGCTGCTGCACTGTGGTCGTCGACGGGATGTCCTACGACATCTTCCTCGGCGACCAGGACTGCTCTCTGGCGCAGATCGACTCGTGCCAGCAGTGCACGAAGAACCCCGACTGCGACGACGAGTGCCACCCGGAGGAGTGCGAGGTCTGCTTCGGGGAGACCGAGCCGCCGCCGGGTTGCGACGACCCCTCCTGCGAGGGCGACGCGCAGCCGTGCGAGATCGACGACATGGGCCAGAGCGACTGCCCCGAGGGCTTTTATTGCAAGACCGGCTGCTGCCACGTGCTCGAGCCGGGCTGAGCCCCTTGGAAGCGCGGGAGTGGCGCCGGTCTACGGGGCATGGGACGAACCCTCCTGGTCACCTCCGCGCTCCTGTTGTTCACCGCCTGTGACGCCGCCGTCGTCGCCCAGGCCGAGACCCGCACCGAGGTCGAGGCCGAAGCCGCGGCGGCCGCGGCGGTCGCGGCCGAGGCGGACGTGGCGGTCGTCGCCGCGGCGCCGGCCACCGCGTCGATCGAGCTGCAGGCCGACAGCTTCCGCCTGGCCGAGGTCACCGCGCTGGTGCAGGGCGGGACGATCGAGACGGCGGAGGAGCTCGAGCTGGCGGTCAACGACCCGGAGGCGGGCATCAATCGCATCGACATCGACGCCGACGGGCAGGTCGATCACGTCGAGGTGGTCGAGGTCCGCGGCGACGCTCAGGTCGACTTCCAGATGAAGGTGATCCCGTCGTCGCGAGCGACCGTGGTCCACGCGGTCGACCTGGCGACTGCGACGGTGGCGGCGAGCCGCGCCACCAGCGAGGTGTCGTTCTCGGCCAACTTCTCGGCCGGGGTCCACTTCTCGGCCGGCGCGGCGGTCCACGCCGATGTGTTGACATTCGTGGCACCGGCGCGCTTCGAGGCGACCGCGGTCTTCGTCGCCCAGCCGCTGCTGGCGTGGGCGTTCGTGGTCGACCGGCCGATGTACCACAGCGTCTACGTCGAGGCGGAGACGGGGCGGTGGATCCCGCCGGGCCACCTCAAGCACGGCCACTGGAAGGCCACCGGCGGGCTGCCGCCCGGCCACGCGAAGGGCCACGGGGGCTTCGCCGGCGAGGGCCACGGCGGGTTCGGCGGGCACGCGAAGGGCCACGGCAAGGGCGGGTTCGACGGGCACGCGAAGGGCCACGGGTCCGCAAAGGGCGGGTTCGGCGGCGGCGGGTCCGGCAAGGGACATGGCGGTGGCGGATCTGCGAAGGGCGGGTCCGGCGGCCTGGGTGGCGCGAAGCACCACGGGGGCAAGTCGCACGGCGGGTCGGCCGGGCCGAAGCAGTCGATGCACGGCGGCGGCCCGAAGGGCGGCGGCGGTCCGAAGGGCGGCGGCGGTCCGAAGGGCGGCGGCGGGGGCTCGAAGGGCGGCGGGAAGGGCAAGAAATAGCGCGCGACCGGAATGACGTCACATGTCGCATGGGACATGTGTCGTCATTTCCGCGATCGACGAGGCGGCGGGCCTGGGCTCGCCGCCGCTGCGATCACTGCTTCTCGCAGCCGCAGCCGTGCTCCTCGAAGAACGGCTGCTCGCCGAGGCGGCACACGAACACTGCCACGGCGCACTCCTCACGGTCGTGGCTCACGTAGCGGCGCTTCGCCGGGCGCTCCTGGCAGGTGCCGAGGCAATCGATGTCGCCGGCGTCGGGGTCGCACGCGTCGCTCGGGTCGTCGACGCAGGCCTGCTTCTTCGAGCAGGTGAGGCCGGCGACGCCGCCGCATTGCGCGGGGCTCTGGACGGGCGGCGCCTCGACCTGGCGGCAGACCCCGGGGCAGTCGGTGTGGCCCTTCTTGGGGTCGCAAACGTCGTTGAGCTTGTCGACGCAGATCTGGCCCTTGTCGCACTGCTTGCCGTCGACGCCGCAGGAGAGGTCGGGCTCGGGCTGGGGCTCGACATCGGGGACGGGGTCGGGGCCGGGCTCCGCGGGCCGGCAGCCGCCGAGGCAATCGCTGTCGCCGCGCGAGGGGACGCAATCGTCGGCGAGGTCGTGGCAGATCCACCCCTCCTCGCATTCGACGCCGGCCGGGCCGCCGCACAGGCCCTGGGGCAGCGGCGCGGGCTCGGGCTCGGGGGCGGGCTGGTCGGCCAGATCGAGCGGACGGCAGCCGCCCAGGCAATCGGTGTGGCCGAGCTCGGGGTCGCATTCGTCGGCGAGGTCGTGGCAGACCCAGCCCTCGTCGCAGGCGATCTGGAGGACGCCGCCGCAGAGGCCGTCGATCGGCTCGCAGAGGCCGACGCAATCGGGGCCCTGGGTCTCGGGGCGGCATACGCCGCCGCTCGCGTCGATGCATTCGAGGCCGGCTGGGCATTCGAGCTCGTCGACTCCGCCGCAGCCGATAGGTGCTTCGCGGTCGGACGGGTCCGGGGTGATATCGCCGGCGTCGCAGGCCGCGACGAGGCAGAGGCCGAGGAAGAAACGGTGAATGGGGGCACTAATGATGATACGCATGATGTCTCCATGGTGCCGCTCCCATAATCGGAGCGGCGAGGGGTACATGGAATGAGTGTTCACCGAGGGGGCCGCGGATCAGGTGCTGACAGCACAAGTCCAAAATCGGTAGCACCCTGGACGGCCCACCACACACACCCGGGAATCATGCGAGATTTCGATCTGGAGAAAGTGAAATTGTCGGCCGTGACTTCTCACGGCGGCAATTTCAGCCGTCGGACCTGCGTCGGACCAGGCGCAGCTTGCCCCGCTCGCCGGCGCACCAGAAGCCGCCGTCGCCGGCGGCCTCGACCCCCGCGATCATGGCCACAGGGACGCTCAGGACCTCTTCCGGCGTGCCGTCGGCGGCCAGTCGGCGCAGCTCGGCGGGCTTGTCGTCGCCGGCCGCCGCGTGCCACAGCTGGCCGTCGACGCACGTCACCCCGGTGACGAACCGGTCCGACGTCAGGGTCTTCACGACCTCGCCGGTGGCGGCGTCGACCTTGTGGATCCGCGCGCCATAGCATTGGCCGATCCACAAATAACCGTCGGCCCAGGCCATGCCGCTGTCCTCGCCCTTGCCCGGGGATGGCAGGCGCCTGACAATTTGTCCATCGCTCGGATCAATGACGAGGATCTCGCCCTTGGCCAATTGATAGAGGTGCTCGCCGTCGTAGGCGGTGCCGGCGTCGGCGCCGGGAACGGCGAAGCGGCGCACGACGTTGCCGGAGATCGGGTCGAAGGCGACGACCTCGTCGTCGCGGGCGAACCACACCGACTTGCCGTCGAAGGTGACGCCGTGGATCTGGCGCTCGCCCTCCGGCAGGTACTCGCGCGCGACCTCGGCGGGCTGGGTGGGAGCGGGGAGTTGTTCGCGGGTCATGGCTTGCTGTCGCATGCCCGAGGGTCTAGCCGCCCGGGACGAGGCCGAGGAGTAACATCCGTGACGCGATCGGGGCGCCGGGTCGGGTGTAGCGGACGTCTTTTCCCTTGCCGGTGCGGACGACGACGCCGCGCTCGACGAGCAGCTGCAGGGCCCGCTGGGCGGTTCTTCGTGACACGCCGGCGTGCTCGGCGAGGGCCTGGGCCGACCACGCCGCGCCGTCGCCGAGGAGCAGGCCGAGGCGCGCGGCCTCGTCGTCGGTCGGCGGCAAGAGGACTGCGACGTCGCGCTCCGAGGCGAGCACGTAGCCGTCCTCGCTGGCGACCGGCGCGGCGGCGAGGCCGTCCATGAGCTTGCGCAGGCGGCCGAGCTCGACCCGCAGGCGGGCCCGGTGCGAGGCGTTGACGCGGCGGACGGCGAAGGCGCGGGCGGCCAGCAGGTCGCGCCCGACCGCGGCCGGCCAGGCGCGCGCGAGCTCGAGGAGCAGGGCGAACAGCACCGGGCGGCGCGCCAGGGGGATGGTGACGCGGCCGGCGAGGGCGAGGCGGCGACAGGCGTCGACGAGCAGCACGTGGCCGCGCGCCAGCGACTCGATGGCGAACAAATCGGCCTCGACGGTCGCGCCGGCGCGCCAGATCGACGCGACCGGGCGCGCGAGCTCGTGCCCCAGCGCCTCGACGGTGCGCGCGAGCAATTGATGCGGGGCGCGGGCCATGGCCTCGCGGGCGCGGGCGAGGGCGGCCCGGGCGTCGCTGGGGTGGAGGGCGCGCACTGCGATCTCGGCCTGCACGAGGGAGGCGACGGCGCGCAGGTCGGGGCCGAGGTCGCCGGCGAGGACGGCCTCCACGGCGCGGCGGGCCTCGTTGAGGCGGCCGAGCAGGACCTCGGCGCGGGCGAGGACGAGGCGCTGCATGGCGGCGTTGCGGGCGTCGCCGAGGCGCTCCAGCGCGTCGGCGGCGGCCCTGGCGGTGCGGGCGGCCTGGGCCGGGGCGCCGCTGCCGAGCTCGACCTCGACCATGGCGGCGCGGGCCCGGGCGGCCAGGAGCGGGTCGTCGTCGGCGCGGCCGACCGCCTGTTCGAGGGCCGTCCGCGCCAGCTCGAGGTCGCCGAGCTGGGCGTAGGCGATGCCGCGGAGGGTGAGGCCGCGGGCGCTGTCGTCGCGACCTACGCCGGTGAGCGCGCGCAGCGGGTCGCCGCCGGCGAGGGCGCGGGCGGCGTCGAGGAGGGCGTCGGGCGCGGGCACGCGGCGAGGATGGTCCGCCCGCCGGGAAATGTCACGAGGTGAATCGCGCCACGAATGTTACGCGCGACGCCGACGCTGCCCGCCTATGTTGTCGGCATGTGCCCTGCCTGTTGGACCTCCATTGCGCTCACCGTCGCCGCGGCGACGGGGACCGGCGCCGCTGTGACCACCCTGGTGGTCCGGGCGAAGCGGTCGTTCGAGCCGAAGCGTCGACCCGAACCGCGAAAGGATGAATGCCATGACCACCGTGAATAATGTCGTGAGCCGCGAGGCCTGGCTGGCGGCCCGCCTGGAGCTGCTGGCGCGCGAGAAGGCGTGGACCCGCGAGGGCGACGCGCTGGCGGCGGCCCGGCGCGCGTTGCCGCGGGTCCGCATCGACGCCCCTTACGTGTTCGCCGGGCCCGACGGCGAGCGCAGCCTGCTCGACCTGTTCGCCGGCAAGCGCCAGCTCGTGCTTTATCATTTCATGTTCGATCCATCGAAGGACCAGGGGTGCAGGAGCTGCTCCTTCGTCGCCGATCATTTCGCCGGCGCCCAGGTCCACCTGGCCGCCCGCGACACCGCCTTGGTGGTGGTCTCGCGGGCGTCTCTGGCCAAGATCGCCGCGTTCCGGGCGCGGATGGGCTGGACGTTCCAGTGGCTGTCGTCGCACGGCAGCAGCTTCAATTACGACTTCGGTGTGTCGTTCGACCCGGCCGACGTCGCGGCCCAGGCGGTCGACTACAATTATAAAAAGCAGGCGTTCCCGCACCCCGAGGCGCCGGGGATCAGCGTGTTCGTGCGCGAGGGCGACGCGGTCTACCACACCTATTCGACGTACGGCCGCGGCTTCGAGCCGGTGATGACGACCTACGCGATCCTCGACCTCACGCCGCTCGGCCGGCAGGAGGAGGGGCTCGAGTTCCCGATGGCGTGGGTGCGCCACCACGACAGCTACGACGTGACGTGACCGCAGGGACATGTCTCATAGGGCATGTCGGCCAAGACATGCCCTCGGGAGCATGTCCTTCCGGACATGCTCTTTACAGCGCGGCGCCGGACTGCTGGTCGAGCAGCAGCGCGCCGGCCACTGCCACGCGCTCGCCGGGGTTCACGCCGGAGACGACCTGGGCGTGGTCGCCGGCGGTGTGGCCGACGACCACGCGACGGGCCTCGAACACGCCGGGGTCGACCTCGACGTAGGCGGTCGCGGACTCGCCGTCCTTGATCAGGACGGCTTGCTTGGGCAGCGTGACGCCGGCGCCGGCGGGCCCGGCGATGTCGGCACGGACGAACATGCCGGGGCTGAGCTTGTGGGTGGTGACTGCCTCGTCGGCGATGGCGATGTAGACCGGGGCGCGGCGCTGGCCGATGTCGACCAGCGCGCCGACGCCGACGACGCGGCCGGGGACGGGCGCCGGCTCGGCGGAGAAGCGCAGCTGGACCGTGGTGCCGGGGCGGATCTGCAGCAGGTCGTCCTCGAACACGTCCGCCACCACCCACAGCGCGGTCTTGTCGCCGATCTCGAGCAGCGGGGCCCCGCCGGGCTCGACCTGGGCGCCGATGGTGGCTTGCCGGCGCAGCACCGTGCCGTCGATCGGCGCGACCACTGTGATGCTGCCCGAACGGCTGGGGCCGAGCATCTCGACCGCGCGGCGGGCGTGGCGGTCGGCGACGCGGGCGGCCTCGAGGTCGGCGCGGGCGGCCTGACGGTCGAGCTCGCGGCCGACGCCGGCCTTGATCATCTGCTCCTGGCGGACCAGCGCTCGCTCGGCCCGCTGCAGCTCCAGCCGGGCCTGGTCGCGTTGCAGGTGCAACGCCGACGCTTGCGGGCTCGACAGCTCGATCAGCGGGTCGCCGGCCTTCACCGCGGCGCCGACCTCGACCAGCAACTTGCGGACGCGACCAGCGGCGGGGGCGTCCACTCGGGCCGTCGAATTGTCGCGGAAGGCCACGCGCCCAGGCGCGCGGATCGACAGGTCCTCGGGCGCATGGGTGGCGGGCTCGACGCGGATGTAGGCCATCGCGCTCGCAGGCAGGCTCACGCGGTTGGGCGTGTCGTTGCCGCGGGCGGCGGAGCGCGTGTCGTCGCCGGCGCCGGGGCGGCGACCGGCGGCGGCCGAGGTGGGCTCGCAGCCGCTGAGGCTGCCGACCAGAGCGACGCACGCGAGGGCGGCTGCGCGGTGGTCGTGGCGCCGCTGCAGCGCCAGGGTGCCGAGGCCGAGGCCGAGGCCGCCGAGCATGACGCCGGCCTGCGGCGCGGACACGCCGCCGGCCGAGGCGGCTCGGGCGTCGCGCGGCTGAAAGGTCAACGCGCACAACACCGAGGCCGCGGCGGCCCAGCCAAGCGCGCACTCCCGGACACGACGAAGGGACGACATGGCGATCGAGGATTCAAGCTACCACATGCGCGACGAAACTCGACTCGCGCGAGGCGCGACGCGCCGCGTCACAGTGTGACCCCGCGCCCGCTTCGCCGCTTCATGGAGAACAATTCATACATATGCGCGCGCACGGTGTCGCGCGCGAAAGGTCGGACTGGCGCTCACGCGGTCTTGATCCACGCGCGGTCGTGACTGATGAGGGACAGGCGAGGCGCGAGCGCGCCGAGCGGCACCTCGTGCGCGCGGCCGGACAGCAGGTCGCGCACGCGGGCCAGGGCCCATACGCTGTAGAGCGTGGCGAGCAGCGGGACGTCGTAGACGAACGGGCGCGGGCCCAGCGAGTCGGCCTCGGCATTGAAGCCGCCGCTGCGGCCCTGGCCGGCCAGGAGCGCCAGCGCCGACTCGTTGAGCTCGCCGGAGGACAGGCTGCCGGGGCAGGCCGCGAGGCCGGCGAGGGCGTAGGCGGTGCTCAGCACGTGGCTGCGGCGGTCGTCGGGGTGGATCGGCCAGCCGCCGTCGCGCCGCCGCAGGTCGCGGAGGAAGCCGACGCAGCGGCGGCGGATGTCGGCCGCGCGGGTGCCGGGGCGCTGACCTGCGGCCGCGTTGATGACATGAAAGGCAGGGTAGGTGACGCACAGCTTCCACTCGCCGCGGAAGCCCCCGTTCGGCTGCTGGGCGCGGGCGAGCCAGGCCCAGGCGGCGTCGAGCACCGCGGGTGGGGCCATGTGGCTGGCGCGCAGGGCCGTGATCGACTTGGCGGTGATCTCGGCCTCGGACGCGGCGCCGCGGACGAACGTGGGGAAGCCGCCGTCGCTGTTCTGCAGCGCGAGCAGGTTGGCGACCGCGCGGCGGATGCTCGGGCGATGAATCAACGGATTGCGCCGCGCGAGCAGCGACAGCACCACGCTGGTGTCGTCGGCGTCGGTCTGCGAGACGCCCTCGGCGTAGCCCCAGCCGCCGTCGGGCTGCTGCTGCGATACCAGGAATTGTTCGCAGCGCTGCAGCTCGAGCGCGGGCCGCCGCGCCTCGGTGAGCACCAGGCCGGCGAGGCAGGTGACCCAGATGTCTTCGTTGGTGATGAACGGGACGCCGCCGCCGGGCCGTAATTGGCCGGTGATGAAATTGAGGCCGAGGACGCGGTGCGGCGCGGCGCAGCCGAGGCGGGTCAGCGCGAGCAGGGCGACGATGGTGACGAGCACGTGCTGCTCCCAGCTGCCGTCGGTCGCCTGGGCGCCGAGGATCGTCGCCACCTCGGCGTCGCCGACCTCGGCGGCGCGACCGGCGTGGCACAGCTGGAGCACGCGAATCGACGCCAGCAAGATCGTCACCCACAGATGTGAGGACTCGGAGCGGACGACCGCGAGTGGCAACACGGCCTGACCCGGAGGGAGTGCCCCGAGTTCCACCAGCATGACCTCGACGAACACGCGCTTGCGCCAAAGCGTCGGGTGATCGAAGGCGACCAGGGTGCGCTGGAGCGAGGCGAGGCCCTCGGCGCCGAGCCGGCCGTGGACCACGAGCTCGCACAGGATGCGCGAAAGCGTGCGGTCGAGGCGACTGGCATGACTCGAGTCGCCGTCGCCTTCGTCGCCCTCGGCCAGGCGGCGCCGGCAGAAGCCCGCGATCTCGGCCTGGAGCGCCGGGCCGTGATCGCAGGTGCGGAGCAGGTGCAGCGCCAGCGCGCTCTCCAGCGCCCGGCCGCTGCAGCCGGCAGCGAGTCGTCCGTCGGGTAAGCGATGATCGAGCACGAATTGCACGGCGCGCTCCAGCGCCGGCTCGATCTGTTCGAGCACGCCAATTCCGGTGAGCATAACCTCGATCAGAGCTACTCGAATTATTGGTTCCGATCAACGACCATCGCGCGGACTGGCGAAATATCCGGTGGCGCATGCGTCTGGGGTCTGGAGCATGCGGCTTCGCTCCGCTATGATCAGGGCATGACGTACGACGAACCCGTGGCACGCGTGGCGATCCTCGATGTCGACGGTACGATGCACCCGCGGTCGATCGGCCTGGCGCTGCTCGACGAGATGGGCCGCCGCGGCCTCGGCCGGCCCGACGCGATCGCGGCGGTGATGACCGCCGTGGCCCAGCTGCGCGCCGGTTCCATCGATTTCCCGGAGATGGTCGCCCGCAGCACCGCGGCCTACGCGGCGGCCCTGGCCGGCGCGGAGCAGGCTGCCCTGACGGCTCTGGCCCGCGAGACCTGGCAGACGCTGCGCGGCGAATTGTTCGCGTTCGTGCGCCCGCTGATCGCGCGGCTCATGGAGGCCGGCGTGGCTCCTTATATCGTTTCCTCCAGCCCCCACGAGATCGTCGCGCTGCTGGCCGCGGACCTGGGCGTGAAGGATTGTGATGGTTCGCGGTTCGCGGTCCGGGGGGGTCGCTACACTGGTGATTGTCACAGCATGCCCGGGGCGCTCGGGGGCAAGTTGACATTGTTACGACAGTTTGCCGCGGCCCGCGGCGCGTCGCTTTCGCGGTCCCTCGCGCTGGGCAATGGCCCCGGCGACATCGAGGTGCTCGCGGCCGTCGGTCGGCCCCTGGTCTTCGAGGCAGGGCCGCCCCTGTCAGCAATCGCACGCACTAACAATTGGCCACAGGTCAATCGTATCAATGTTCTGGATCATGTCGAGCTGGCGCTGGCCGCTTGACGCGACGTCAGCTTGACGCGAATCCCGCCGCGAGGGCGCAGCGTGGTGGAGAATTCGGCGGCGACCGGCGCGTGCTGGACGCGCTCGACGGTGAAGCGGCGGAGGATCGCCGCGGTCGCCAGCACGATCTCGGTGGTCGCCATGTGGTTGCCGATGCAGGTGCGCGGGCCGTAGCCGAACGGCAAATAGCTGGCCCGCGCGCGGCCCTGGGCCACGCCGCCGAGGAAGCGCTCGGGCGAGAAGCGCTCGGGCGCCTCCCACAGCGCCGGATGGCGGTGCGTCAGATACGGGCACAGCATCACCGTGGCGCCGGCCGGCACGAGATAGCCGCCCAGCTCGTCGTCGGCGACCACGTGGCGCGGGAACGCCCAGAACGGCGGGTACAGGCGCAGCGCCTCCTGCACCGCGGCGGCGAGGTACGGGAAGCGGTTGCGGTCGGCGACCGTGGGCAGCGCGTCGCCGAATGTATCGACCTCGCTCATCACCCGCGCCTTCGCCTCGGGGTGGAGGTCGAGGCAATAAAGCAACCACGTCAGCGCCTGGGCGGTGGATTCGTGGCCGCCGAGCAGCAGGCTGACCGCCTCGTCGCGGATCAGTCGGGCCGTGGCGGGCGCCTGCGGGTCGTCACCGACGTGGCGCAGCAGGAATGTGAGGAGATCGGGATCGCCGTCGGGGCGGCCGCGGTGGGCCTCGATCGCGCGGTGGATGAAATCGTCGATCACCGCGAGCGCGGCCAGGAAACGTTGATTGCGCCGGGTCGGCCACGTCAGCGGGACGCGGAACAGCTGGCCGCTGGCGCCGACGAAGTCGACCGCGTCGCGGATGGCGGCGCGCAGGCGCGCCTCTTCGTCGTCGAGGCGCTCGCCGAGCAGGGAGCCGAGGATCGCGTCGAGGGTGAGGGCGATCATTTCGTCGGCGAGGTCGAGCTCGTCGCCGCGGGCGGCCGCTTGCTGCCAGCGGCCCAGCTGTCGCTCCATGGCCCCGCGCAGGGGCGGGGCGAATTGTGGCAGGGCGCCGACCTGAAACCGCGGCGTCAGCAGCTTGCGCTGGCGCGCCCACAGCTCGCCGTTGCTGGCCGGCAGCCCGTCGCCGATCAGCGGCGCGGCGCGGTGCATCGCCTTGGTGTAGTTCTCCCGGCGCGTGACGAGCACATGCTGGATCTGGTCGGGGTGGACGACGAGATAGAGCAGTCGAGTGCCGACCCGGGCGCAGCTGATGTCGCCGTGGGCCCGCCACATATGATGCAGGAGCTCGAACATGCGGCCCTGGGCGACCTCCGGGAGGTTGCCGAGGAGAAGCCCGCCGCGCGGCCCGGGGGCGGTGCGCCGCATCAGGTGAGCGACGATTCCGGAGCGTGTCATCGCCGGCAGGATAGCAGCCCGACGGAGCCGACCCACTTCGATTTCGAGAATTCCGCGACGCGCCGCCGCCGCGCTCGTCGCCGCGCCCTCCGATCATCATACTGTGTGGCGCGACGATTTCTTTGATCCTTGACGACGTACCGCGACGCTCCATGCCCCGGGTCGAATCGGGGGGATTTGTCATGGGTCGCAACCTGATCGCGTCAATCTCTGTAGGGCTTTTCATGTCTCTCTCGCCGGGGGTGGCCGCGGCGGGCGGCAAACTGTCGACTGTGGTGGCGTTCAACCCGGCCCTGGGCGAATTACCGGAGTCGATCACCGTCGACGACGACGGGAACATCTATGCTTCCATGGGGGCGCACATCAAGAAGATCACCCCGTGGGGCCACGTAAGCGTGTTCGCGACCTTGCCGCTGCCGTCCGGCGTGCTGTCGGCCGGACTCAAGTTCGGCGAGGACGGTGACCTCTATGTGGCCACCGGCAGCATCTCGCCCACGCCGCCGGTCGCGTTCGTGTTTCGCGTCGACCCCGACGGCGGGGTGTCGACCTACGCGACCCTCGATCCCACCGGCTATCCCAACGATCTGGCGTTCGGCGACCACGGCGAGCTGTTCGTCACCGATCCGCTGCACGGGCTGATCTGGAAGATCGACGAGGACGGCGACCCCGCGGTCTGGCTGACAGACCCTGCATTCGCGGGCAATGAGGAAGATCCGTATCTGCAGCTGTCGGACTTCGGGGTCGACGGCATCGCCTTCGACCGCCACAAGAACGACCTTTACGTGTCGAACCTCGATTACGGGACGATCCTCCGCGTCGAGATCGAGTGCGACGGTTCGCCTGGCGACGTCGAGGTGTGGGCCGACGACTTCGACGCGCTGGCCGGGGCCGACGGAATCGCGTTCGACGACAAGGGGACGCTGTTCGTGGCGGTCAATGGGCAGGACCGGCTGGTCGCGATCGACAAGCACGGGGACATCGACGTGGTCGCCGAAGGCGGACTGCTCGACGCGCCGTCGTCGCTGGTGTTCGGGGTGACGAAGCAGACCAAGAAGACGCTCTACGTGGCGAGCTTCGCCATCACCCGCGCGTACGGGATCGTGCCCGGCGCGCCGAAGCCGGCGCTGCTGAAGCTGCCGGTGCAGCACAAGGGGCTGCCGCTGCTGTGAAATCAGTCGTGGCGCATCTTCGCCATCAACGCGGCGCCGACCTCCCGCGCGAGCTCCTGGCGCGGGATGCCGGTCTGCTCGACGAGCGCGCGCATCTCGGCGGCGAAGCTCGGCGGGACTGCGCGCGGGTCGTGGGGCGCGACCAGGACGACGGCAGGGCCGCGCGCGCGATCGTCGACCCGCGCGGCCGCGAGGCCCCACGAGGCCCCGGGCGCGGCGAGGTGGACGAGGTGCAGCTCGCTCGGGTCGACGACCGCGCCGCCGGCCGGGGCGGCGATCCGGCGGGTGTGGCGGATCATCTCGCTGGCCTCCTGCAGCAGGCCGGCGCTGTTCGACCACAGGTGCAGCGGCTGAGCTGTCCCCGGGGACAGGCGCTCGACGATCCGCTGCAGCTGCAGCGCCTGCAGCGGGGCGCTGACGATCCCGTCGTTGACGAGCAGGCAGCCGAACTGGGCCTGCTCGTCGACCAGGTAGACCAGGATGCCGGCCTCCTGCAGGCTGGGCTCGCGCGCGAGCTGGCCGAGAGTGACGAGGGTGGCCGGGGCGCCGACGTTGAGCTCGACCACCAGCAGCGACGGGCCGAGCGCGCGCGCCAGCTTGACGCCGCGGCGCAGGTCGGCCTCGACGACGATGTCGAGCTGGACGTCGGCGAGCTGGTCGCGCAGCTGGCGGCCGAACGCGTCGGTCGGGCCGAGCACGAACACGATCGGCAGCTGGCCGCGCTCGCCGGCGGCGAACTGCCGCTCGGGCGTGAGGCCGCGCCAGCGCGCAGCGGCGGTGCTGTCCGACGGCAGCGACAGGCGGAACGAGGAGCCGCGGCCGATCTCGCTGCGCGCCCGCAGCTCGCCGCCCATGGCCCGCGCGAGCCGACGGCTGATGGCGAGGCCGAGGCCCGAGCCGCCGAAGCGGCGCCCTCCCGTGTCGTCGACCTGCGAGAACGGCTCGAACAGCCGCTCCATTTGCTTCGGCGTCATGCCGATGCCGGAGTCGGCGACCACGAACTCGACGCACTCGACGCCCTCGATCGGCTGGTCGCCGGCGTGATGGTTGAAGTCGCTGAGCCGCGCGGCCCGGCGGACGACCGCGAGCGAGACCACGCCCTTGCGCGTGAACTTGCCGGCGTTGGAGAGCAAGTTGAACAGGATCTGGCGGGTCCGCGTGGCGTCGGCCACCATCTCGCCGAGCTCGTCGGCGGGGGCGTAGACGAAGCGGTTGCCGTTGCGGTGGATGAGCGGAGCGACGGCGTCGACGACCTCGCGCAGCAGCTCGCCGAGCTGGTAGCGCTCGGGCGCGAGGCTGAGCCGGCCGGCCTCGATGCGGCTGAGGTCGAGGATGTCGGTGACGAGCGCGAGCAGGTGATGGCCGGCGTTGCGGATCCGGTTGAGGTCGTCCTCGATCTGCTCGAACTCGCCGGCGCGCGCCTGGTCGATCAGCATGTCGCTGTAGCCGAGGATGGCGTTCAGCGGGGTGCGAAACTCGTGGCTCATGTTGGCCAGGAACGTGCTCTTGGCCTGGCTCGAGCGCTGGGCCTGGACCTGCATCAGCCGCAGCTCCTCGGTCAGCCGGCGCTGGGCGGCGCCGGTGGCCGCCCGCTCGATGGCGTAGCGGATCGCCCGCTCGAGCTCGCGGGTGGTGAAGCTGCCCTTGATCAAAAAATCGTCGGCGCCGGCGTGCATCGCCTCGACGTCGAGCTCGCGCTCGGTCTGGCCGGTGAGGAAGATGATCGGGACGTCGCAGCCGAGCCCGCGGACCTCGCGGAGCAGGTCGATGCCGGTGCGCGCCTCGAGCCGATAGTCGAGCAGGCACACGTCGGGCGCGGCGGTCAACAGGGCGTGGACGGCGTCCTGGTACGACTGGACCCACCGCACCCGATAATCGCTGGTCTCGATGTCGGCGATCAGCTCGCGCGCGAGGACGAAGTCGTCCTCGTCGTCGTCCACGATCAGCACGTCGACCGGCTCGTGCATCTCAATCCGCGGCGATCTCGACGATCTCGAACCAGTACTTGCGCAGCACCTGCATGACCTCGACGAGCGAGTCGAAGGTGACCGGCTTGACGATGAAGGAGTTCACGCCGAGGTCGTAGCTGCGATAGATGTCGATCTCGGCCTTGGAGGTGGTGAGCACGATGATCGGGATCCGGCGCAGCTCCGGGTTCTCCTTGATCTCGCGCAGCGCCTCGCGGCCGTCCTTGCGCGGCATGTTGAGGTCGAGCAAGATGACGCCTGGGCGCGGCGCGTCGTCGGGGTTGGTGAAGCCGCCGCGCAGCAGCAAGTAGTCGAGCAGCTCCTCCCCGTCCTCGACGAAGCGAATGTCGTTGGCGAGGCGGCTCTCCTTGAGCGCCTCGGCGGCGAGCATGCGGTCCTCGGGGTCGTCGTCGGCGATGAGTATCGTGATCGGTCGCTTGCTGTTGGACTTCATGGGTACTGGTGCTTCCTCTCCTGACGGAGCGGGAGTTCGACGATGAAGGTGCTGCCCGCGTCCGGGTTGCTCTCGACCCGGATCGCGCCCCCGTGTTGTTCGCAGATCTTGCGGCACACCGCCAGGCCCACGCCGGTCCCCTCGTACTTGCCGCGGCTGTGTAGGCGCTCGAAGATGCCGAAGATCCGTTCGTGGTACTTCGAGTCGATGCCGATGCCGTTATCCGACACGCGCATGACCATGCTGGTCGCCCGCCCGCGCGCCGGCAGCTCCTCGGCCGTGATCTTGACCACAGGGGCGTGGTCGGGCCGGCGGAACTTGATCGCGTTGCTGATGAGGTTCTGAAACAGCTGCCGCATGTGCATCGGGTCGGCCTCGAGCATCGGCAGGCCCTCCGCCTCGATCTTGGCCTCGTTCTCCTCGATGCGCACCTCGAGGTCGGACAGCACGGCGGTCAAGATCTTGTTGAGGTTGACCGGCGCGTGGCGCTGCTCCTTGGTGGTGAGCCGCGAGAACATCAACAGATCGTTGATGAGGTCCTGCATGCGCTTGGCGGCCTCTTGCATGCGCTGGACGTAGTCGCGGCCGGCCTCGGGGAGGAGCTCCGCGTACTTCTGGCGCAGGCGGTCGCCGAACGCCTGGATCTTGCGCAGCGGCTCCTGTAGGTCGTGGGAGGCGACCGAGGCGAACCGCTCGAGCTCGCGGTTGCTGCGCTCGAGCTGGATGGTGTACTCGCGGATCTGCTGCTCGGCGGCCCGCCGCGCCTCCTCCGCCTGGCGCTGACGGGTGAGGTCGCGGGTCACGAGCACGGTGCCGGTGATCCGGGTGCCGTCGAAGATCGGGCCCAGCCGGCTCTCGAAGGTGCCGTAGGTGTTGTCGGGGTAGAGGACCTGGGTCTCGTAGGTGAGCGTCTCGCCGGTCTGGACCACGTGGGCGAACCGCTGGCGCAGGGCCGGCCGCTCGTCAGGGGCGATCGGGGTGAACATGCTCTCGGGTCGACCGACGAGCTGATCGGTGGGGATGCCCGGGACCTCGCGGTTGATGGTGAGGACGACGCCGTCGAGGTCGGAGGTGACGACGAAGTCGGGGAGGCAGTGGACCAGGGCGTCCCAGCGGTGCCCGATCTGCCGCAGATGGTCGCGCTCGGCGTCGTCGAGCCAGCGCTCGCGGGCGATCAGACAGACGTCCCCCGATTCGGGGGCCCGCAAGGCCCGGAGGTGGGTCAGGCGATATTCACCGTTGCCGGCGCGGAGCCGGGTATGCAACTCCCGGGGCCGGCCGTCGGGGGCGAGGTCGCCGAGCCAACGACCGAGGTGTTCGGCCTCCTGCGGGGGCAGCAGACCCATCAAGGCCTGGCCCACGAGCTCGTCCGCCGAATGCCCGAAGGTCGGCTGCCAGCTGTCGTTGACGCGCGTGACGACGCCCTGCGAGTCCAGCAATACCGCCGGGTCGAGGCTCATGGCAAAGATGGGCTCGTGATAGCTCATGCGCGGCCGCCCTCCATCGAACGCCTCGGATGATGCCCCGAAGCCCGGAAGCGGCGCAACATTGCGCGATCGCGCAGCGGGCGGATGCGACCCCATCCGCAGGATGCGACGACACCCCATATCTGCGACTCGCGGCCCGCGGCCGCGATTCGCGGCTGCGAGACCGCTGCGGGATCGTCGCGGAGGTCGATTCGGCCGACGGACGTCGCGGACCCGGCAACCGGTCCTGCGAAGCCACAGGGCTCGAATGCGCGCGGAACCGGCGGGGTACCGATCGCATCCGGCTCGAACCGGGTTATTCCCGGCATCACCGTCGGGTACGGCGATTCGCCGGTGAGACCCCGGGTGGGGCAGGGTGCGCGAATGCCGTCGGCGACGCGCAGCACCTCGGGGTTCGCCCGGACGGCGGGGCTCCTCTCTTTTCTTGTTTAAGGAAAGAGGCGAAGCTGATCCGCGGCCGGGCGCGCGAGACGCGAGGCCGCGAGACCAGCAGTCGAGTCAATCAGCGGAGGTGGGCGATCCCGACCGACGAGAGCCGGGCTTCGGGCGGCCCTGCCTCCGCGATCGTGCCGCCGAACCACAGGCCGTCGTGGGCAAGCGCCGACGATTCGACGTAGATCGCGGTCGCTCCGCCGCGCAGGCTCGAGAAGCCGGCGCCGTCGTAGACGAAGAGGTTGCGCTGCCCGGAGTTCGGCCAGGCGAAGCCGGCGGCGACCACGTATTGGCCGCGGGCCAGCAGCGAATAGAAGGCGTAGCCGGCCTCGACCGGGCCGGGCTCGGGGGTGGCGACGTCGGCCCAGGCCGCGCCGTCCCAGCGGGCGAGGATCGGTCGATTGGGGGTACCGTCGTCGGCGGTGCTGGCATAGATCGCGCCGTCCTCGGCGTAGGCGACGGCGAGGACGCTGCCGACGATCCCGTCGGCGAGCGGCTCCCAGGCCTCGCCGTTCCAGTGGGCCACGCCGCCGGCCGGGACGCCCTCGAATTCGCTGAAGTAGCCGCCGACCACCGCCTGCGCCGGCTCGCCCGCGGGGACCGGGCGGAAGGCGAGCGAGGCGACGCGGCCATTGCTCGTCCCGAAGACCGTCAGCGCGCCGCCGTCCTCGCGGGCGACGAAGCCCTCGCCGCCGCCGCCCGCTGCCCACAGCGCGCCCGCGGGGTCGAAGCCGACGGTGGCCACGCCGCCCTGCGGGAACGGCTGACCGACGACCTGCCACGAATCATCGACGAGGCGCAGGACGCCGCCCTCGGGCGGCAGGTCGCCCTCGGGCGGCAGATCGCAGCCGAGCACCGGGACGCCGGCGGCGTCGACCGCGAGCTGCCAACAATAGGCGTCGGCGGGGACCGGCGGACCGAGCGGGGTCCAGGCGTCGCCGTCGTCGCGCATGACGCGATTGTCGACCGCGACGCCGCCGGCATGCGTCACGCCGCCCATGACGTGGACCGCACATTCGGGCCCGCCGACGGCGAGCGAGCGGGTGGCGCCGGAGAAGCCGCGGCCCGGCTCGCCCTGGGCGACCCATTGATCGTCGGCGTCGAGGGCGATGACGCTCTGGGAGGCGACCCCGCCCGCGCCGGCGAACGAGCCGCCGAGGAGGAGCCGGTCGCCGTCGACGAACAGGCGCTGGTGCTGGGCGTCCCAGATCGCGTCGGGGCCCTCGTCGCCGCACTTCAGCGGGGTGAACCACGCAGTGCCGACGCCGAGGCCCGGGTCGGCGAGGGTCTCCCAGGCGCCGCCGGCCCAGCGCGCCAGGCCCGGGGCCGGGATCGCGGCCGGCTCGCTGGGGGTGCCGCCGGCCGAGGTGAAGCAGCCGGCGACGTACAGCTCACCTGACCGAACGGCCAGGTCGGAGACGACCCCGCGGAAGGTCGGATTGGCCAGACCGCCGGCGACCGACTGCCATGATTGGCCGGACCAGCGGGCGATGCCGCCGGTCTCGACGCTGCCCTCGACCGAGAACAGGCCGCCGGCGTAGAGGTCGCCCTGGCCGTCGCGCGCCAGCGCGAACACCGTCGATTCCGGCAGGTCGAAGGCGGTCCAGTCGGCGCCGTCCCACGCGGCCACCGATTGCGCAGGGATGCCGCCGACGCCGGAGAACGCGCCGCCGACCAGCAGCTCGTCGCCGTCGACGGTGAGCTCGAAGGCGCCGGTGCCGGTCAGCGCGCCGCCCGGCGGGGCGTGCCAGCCCATGTCGCCGTAGACCGCGAGGTGCGGGGTGGCCGGCTCGTCGTCGAGCGAGAACACGCCGGCGACCCACAGCTCGCCGTCGTAAAAGGCCATGCTGCGCACCGCGCCGTGGAAGGTGCCGATGACCTCGAACTCGCCGCCGTCGGCCAGCAGCAGCTCGCCCTCGCGCTGCATCAGGTCGAACGGCATCGCGGAGTAGGTGGCGAGGGCGATCCGACCGCCGTCGTCGGCGGCCACCGCAGAGAGGGTGGGCCGCTCGAGCTCGACGCCGAGGCTCGGGTCCTCGATCCAGCCGCTGCCGTCGTTGCGCGCGAATGGCTGGACCATGTCCTTGCCGATGTAATGGAAGTACCCGACGGCGAGCACGTCGCCGTCGGCGTCGCGGGCGAAGTCGTAGACGTTCGGGGTGAGGCCGTCGTAGCCGGCGAAGCCGGAGATCGTGAGGCCGTCGTCCCACGCGCCGTCCTCGACGAGCGCCGCCGGGAGCGGGAGCTCATGGCACGCGAGCGCCGGACCGTCGGTCGTCGAGGTGCCGTCGGTGGTCGAGCTGCTGTCGCTCTCGCTGTCGCCGGCGGTCGGATCGACGTCCGTGGTCGGTGCGCCGGTGGTCGGAATGGTCGTGGTCGGCTCGCCCGTCGGCGCGGTCGTGGTGGGTCCGTCGGTGCTCGCGTCGTCGGTGGCCGAGGCGTTGCCGTCGTCGCCGCAGGCGATCAGCGCGAGGCCGGACCCGGAAATCATCATCATGCCAAGGAGAGGTCGAAGGTGCATGGGCTTGCCATAGCATCCCTGGCGGACCGGCCCCCGTGATTTCCGTGTGCGGTCATTTCGCGCAGCCTGCGCCCGGGCGAGCGCGCCCTCGGGTGATTGCGATGATTTGCCGGATCTGGAGCTGGCGAATACCGGGAGCGAATGTTAGGTATGTGCGCACTGACGCTCTGGCGGCGTTCTGGGGCCGCCAGGCCGCGTGAGGAAAGTTTTGGACAAGCCGGGCTCGCTGGCCCATCTTCCTCGAATGCGACTTGATGTTACGAGCTTGATGGTGAGGACAGTCCGCGGTCTCTGCGCAGCGTCGATCTTCCTGTTCACGGCGTGCCCCGAGAAGGAGGACGAGTCGGCGTCGGCCTCCGAGTCGACTACGACCGGAGCGCCGACGACGAGCGAAGCGACGACCACGGACGCGACTGCGACCGCCGCGACGACCGAGGTGAGCACGACCGAGGCGAGCACGACCGAGCCGACCACGACTGCGACGACCGGCGAGGCCCTGTGCGAGGGCGACATGACGGAATTCGAGGCGTCGTGCGACCAGGTGTGCGAGGTGTACGCCTCGTGCCCCACGGACGTCGATCCGGTCGCGTGCGCCGAGAACTGCAAGACCGACACGCTGTTCAAGGACACGCCGGCGTGCCTGTGCAGCGGGACGGCGTGGAACACCTGCCGCGGCGCGCTCGACTGCGAGGGGATCGACGCGATCATGATGGTGGCGGACACGCCGTGCTTCGCCGAGGGCGCCGCCTACCTCATCCATTGCGCGGACTGCCACGTCCAGCCGGAGTTCGTCGCCGCGGACGTGTGCGTGACGGGCGTCGAATGCCCGGACGCGCTGGGAGTGAGCTTCATCTGCCAGCAGGACACGTGCGTGTGCAACGACGGCGAGAAGGACTTCGCCTCCTGCCCCGCTGCGGGCGTGTGCGCCGGCATGGACGCGGCGGCGTTGAACGCGGCCGCCACGGAGTGCTGCGGGATCCCGCTCTGAGGTTCGTCGTCACGGCCGCGATCGGTCGGATGAAATCCGCGGGCCGCGTGTTGCCGCGGCTCGCGTGTGTGCCACCTTCTCGAGCAAATCGTCGGAAGGAGGATCCCCATGGCACGCGGAAGCAAGGAAAAGTACACCGACAAGCAGAAGCGCCAGGCCGAGCACATCGAAGAGGGTTATAAAAAGCGAGGCGTCGGCGAGGACGAGGCAGAGAGCCGGGCCTGGGCCACCGTCAACAAGGAGACGGGCGGCGGCAAGAAGTCGGGCAGCGGCCGCGGCAAGAAGGTCAATCGCTCCTCGTCGCGCAAGGGCGGGCGGATCGGCGGCAGCAGTCAGTCGGCCAAGAAGCGCAGCGAGGCGGCCAAGAAGGGCTGGGAGACGCGTCGCCGCAAGGCCGCGAGCGCGCGCAGGAAGACCAGCGCGAAGCGGCGGTGAGCGCGACGTGAGGCCTTCCGGGTCAACCTCGCGGGAGCCCCGCGAAGGGCCGAGCCCGGCGGTAGAACGGCTGGACCTGCGCCACGTCGACGTGCGGATGCCCGCGATCGATCACGACCCGGCCGGTGAGCATCACCGGGCCGGGGTTGCGGATCGGGTCGCCGAGCGCGGCGTAGACTGCGGACGAGACCAATGCCTCGACCAGGCCCGATTCGTTATCGAGGGTGACGAACTGCATGACGCGGCCGTGCGCGCCGCGGTGGCGACGCGAGGCGGCGACGAGCCCCGCCAGCCGGACCTCGCGGCCCGCGTGGGCCGTCACTGCGCAGGTCGGGATGCAGCCGGCGCGCTCCGCTTCGCCGCGGAGGAGCTGCAGCGGGTGGTCGCTCAGGTGCATGTGCAAGTAGGTGAGCTCGTTGCGCACGCGCACCAGCCGGCGATAGAGGTCGGCCGCGGGGCCGACGAGCGCGCCGGGGACGAAGTCGTGCAGGCGAGCCGGCGAGCGCTCGACGTCGAGGCGGGCGAGCTGGGCCTCGTGGGCCGCACCGCGGCGAGGTCGAAGGTGCAGGCCTCTGCGAGGTGCCATGATTCGCGGAGCAGCGGCTCGGCGAAGCGCTGGCGCAGGCTCCGCGGCTCGGGCAGCCACTGCACGGGGGCGCGAGGGACGTCCAGCCGGCGCTGCTGGGTGCGCACCGCGATGAGCAGGCGGTGCAGCTCGAGGTCCGCGCGCTCGAGCACGACGACGTCGGGGTCGGCGACTGCGCGGACCGGGAGCGATGATTCGTCGCCGGCGAGGGCGAGGCGGCGGATGTCGGCCGGATCGACGCCCCCGGCGAGCAGGCGCGACAGCACCGCAGGATCGTCGCCGAGGTAGAAGAGGCCGGTCGGGGCGACCGCGAGACAATCGTCGACATTGTCGCCGGCCCTGGCCACGCGCCGGCGGGTGAGGACGCGGCACAGGCTGGCGTAGCCGCCGGCGTCGCGGGCGAACAGCACGAGGCGACCCTGCTGCCGGCCGAGCTCGCCGGGGACGAATTCGTCGCGCAGCTCGACGCCGGCGATCGCTCGCAGGCCCCACGCGCGCGCGGCGTGGTGAAATTCGACCTGGCCGGCGAGGGTCTCGACGTCGGTCAGGGCGAGCGCCGAATAGCCGTACTCGGCGGCGCGGCGGACGAGCTCGGTCGGGGTGGCGGTGCCCTGACCGAGCGAGTACTCGCTCTTGACGTGGAGCGCGGCGAACCTCTCGGCGCGCTCAGCGGCGCGCCGGGCAGACGAGGGCGATGCCGAGGGCGATGCAGAGGAGGCCGGAGCCGAGGAAGCCGAGGTCCCAGGCGAGCTCGTGCGCGCCGGGGTGGACGTGGTGGATGCCGAGGATCTGGTGATCGACGAGGCCCTCGACGAAGTTGAACAGGCCCCAGCCGAGGGACAGACCGCCCACCAGGGTGCGGCCGCGCCACGGCACGTCCTCGCGGCCGCCGGCGCGCCACAGCAGGGCGAGCCCGACCACCGTCATCAGCCAGGTCAACACGTGGAACAGGCCGTCCCACATCATGTTGACCTTCATCGCCACCAGGGTGTCCGGCGGCAGCCGGGAGCTGAGCATTTGGTGCCACTGCAACAGTTGGTGGAAGAGGATGCCGTCGACGAACCCGCCCAGGCCGACGCCGAGGGCGATCCCGGCGGCGACGAGCGGACCGTCGTGCTGCTTGTGCTGCTGGTTCAGCGCCATCGCGTGACCTCCCGGCTCGGCTCGCTGCGGCCGAGGCGATACACCAGAGCGATCACCACCGAGGCGACCAGGAACGGGGCAGCGACCCCGAACGCGTACAACCAGCGGTCCGGATCGGCCGCGATCGCGGATCGGGCGGCGCGGACGGGGGCGCAATCGGGGCAGGCCAGCGATTGCGCGAATGCGGCGAGCGCGAGCATGGCCGGTATGTAGCACCGGATCTCCGGCGAGCACGCCCGCGCAAAATCGTGGCTCGCGGACGCGCGCGCGGTCGCAACCCGCGCCACACTTTGTACATGCACGACGACGAAGACGACGACGTGACGGGCAGCGCCCGGGACTTCCTCCCGGAGCGGCTGTCACTCCCGACCCTGCGGTCGGCCGCGGCGGGATGCCACGGCTGCCCGCTCTACCGCAACGCCACGCAGACGGTGTTCGGCGCCGGTCCCGGCGGCGCCCGCCTGATCCTGGTCGGCGAACAGCCCGGCAACGACGAGGACATCGCCGGCGCGCCGTTCGTGGGCCCCGCGGGCCGCGTGCTCGACCAGGCGCTCGAGCAGGCCGGCATCGCCCGCGACGACGCGTACGTGACCAACGTGGTCAAACACTTCAAGTGGGAGCGGCGCGGCAGTCGTCGCCTCCACAAGAAGCCGAGCGCCCGCGAGATCGGCGCGTGCCTGCCGTGGCTCGACAAGGAGATCGAGCTCATCCGTCCGGAGGTGCTGGTGTGCCTCGGGGCGACCGCGGCGCAGGCGCTGCTGGGCCGGTCGTTCCGCGTGACTACGATGCGCGGGCAGCTGATGGCCAACGACCGCGTGCCCCAGGTGCTGGCGACGGTGCATCCGTCTTCGATCCTGCGCCAGCCGAGCTCGGCCGATCGCCGCGCGGAGATGGCGAAGTTCACTGCGGATCTAGAGGTCGTGGCCGGCGTGCTGTACGGGCGCTCCGAGGCGGCAGGCCGGCGCTCGTCGGCGGCGCGGTGAGGCGAGGTGTCTGGAGAGGTGCCGAGGCGGTAGCGATTGCGACTGCAGACGGGCGCCGGCGCGCGGATCCAATATTTTTCCCCGGCCCCGGCAATTGCGATCGGGCCCGCGGTTACTCCACGATCGCGCCGGCGGCGATCGCCGGCGCGATCCTTGGCTTTCACCGACGAGACTCGAATCATGCCCCGCTCTCCTCGTTCCTCGCGTCTGCTCGCCTCGTTCGCCCTGGCGGCGGCGGCCGGCACGGCGCTGCCCGGCGCGCTCGCCTGCAACCGGTGCGACCTCTACTACCTGCCGATCGAGTGGCAGGCGGAGGAGGTCCCGGTGGACGCCGACCTGTTCGCGGTCGCGGTGGCCAAGGGCGTCGTGGTGGCGGTGGGCGACGGCGGTGCGATCGCGCGACAGGCGGGCGAGGGGGCCTGGACGGCGCCCGCGAGCGCGACGGACGCTGCCCTGCGCGGGGTCGAGTTCGCCACGGCCGAGGTCGTGATCGCGGTGGGCGAGGGCGGCGTGGTGGTGCGCTCGGTCGACGCGGGCGAGACGTGGGCGGTGGTCAACGCCGGCGTGACGGACGACCTCGCGGCGGTGGGCTGCCACGAGGCGGGCACGTGCGTGGCCGCGGGCGACGGGGTGCTGCTGGTCAGCACCGACGCCGGGGCGAGCTGGGCGCCGCCGGCGTCGGCTCCGGCCGAGCTCGGCGCGCTGCGGGCCGTCGGGGTCAACAACGGGTACGACGAATTCGTCGCCGTCGGCCTCGCCGGCGCGATCGTGATCAGCCCGGATGCGCAGACCTGGACGGCGGTGCCGGGGGCGAGCGCCGACTTCCACGCGGTCGCCCTGACCGCCAGCGACTGGGCGCTCGGCGGCGCCGACGGGGCCCTGATCATCCTGGCGAACGGCGTGCTCATCGACCTCTCTCAGTTCGATCGGGCGACCATCACCGGCCTCACCCGCGAGGGTGAGTGGATGGCGCGCGCCGACGGGGTCGTGGTCCACGGGTACCCGGCCTGGGCGGAAGACGGCGGCGGGGTGCGCACGGAGGAGGAATTGCCGCTCTTGCACGCGGTCGTGGCGATCGGCGACGAGGCGGTCGTGGTCGGCGACGACGGCACCGTCGGTCGCGTCCGCCTGGCCGAGGAGCGGGAGTGCGACCGGCGCTATCAGTGATACGTTCTTCGGGGCATGTCTGAGAGGACATGTCCCATGAAGCATGGTCTTGCGGGCATGCTCGCCCTGGCTGCGTCACTCGAAGGCGTCGAGCGCCGGCAGGTCGGCTTTCTCGGTGAGGCAATGCCACACGTACACCGCGACCCCCGGGTCACCGGTCCACAGGGTGTAGCGGCCGCGGCCGTGCTCCTGGCGCATGCGCTCGCTCTGGCGAATGGCGTGCATGGCGAACGCGCGGGCGCGGGCCAGCCATAGCGGGTCGCCGGTGCGCCGATACAGCTTGAGGAACGCGTAGCCGTTGCCGGCGGTGCCGTGACACACGCCGGCGCCCTTGGCGAGCGGGCCGGCCTGCCAGGTCGCGCGGCCGGCCGCGAGCAGGAGCGCGTCCATCTCGGCGGATTCGCCGGGCGGGAAGTCGTTCAATGCGGTGACGATGCCCGGGGCGCCGTGGCACCATTGCATGAGGATCTTCTCGCGGCCGGGCGGCTCCGGGCCGACCTGCGGCGGCCAGTTGGCGGCGTCGCCCTCGTGCCGGGCGGTGATCCGCAGGGTCTCGACGCAGCGGGCGAGCAGCTGCTGGCGGCGCTCGGCGGGCAGCAGCGCTCGCCCGCGCAGCAGCGGGTAGGCGTTGCCGGCGAAGCCGTGCCCGGCGCCGAGGTATTGCACGACGTTGCCGTAGAGGTCCTGCGTCCACAAATGACACGACGGGCGCTCGCTCGGCAGCCAGGTCCGCCACAGCTGCTCGACGTTGGCGAGGAACAGCTCGCGCCAGCGCGGCTCGCCGGTCCATTGCAGCATGTGCAGGGCGCCGAGCATCGTGCCCGGGGCGGCCCACAGCGCCTCGTTGGTCGGGTTGGGGATGTTGGCCTCGATGGCCGCGTACAGCCGCTCGGCGGCCGCCTCCGCGCGCGTCAGCTTCCACAGGACGAGGAGGATGCCGACCTCGCCGAGGTAATAGGACGGCACGACCTCGCCGACGTCGGGCGTAGCGAGGAAAGCGGCGTGCACGCGGGCGATGTGGTCCTCCGGCCCGAACGGGAGGCTCGCGGCGCCCTCGCGCGCCAGGTACCACAGGGCCCACAGCGCCCCGGCGGCGCCGAGGTAGATCGACTTGTAACCGCCGGCGAGCGGCGGGGCGCCGACGTCGTCGAGCGGGTGCTCCGGCCACAGCTCGGAAGGGCTGAAGCTCGCGGCGAGGTCGGCGACGATCGTGCGCACCGCGGCGCGCGCTCGCTCGGGGCCCCACGCCTCGTCGGTCAGCGGCTCGTGGCGGTCCGGCTCGAACAGCATGAGCCGCAGGCTAGTGCTGCGGGGCCGAAAACGCCAGAAGTCGGAGCGCAATCGCGCTCGGGGTACTCAGCCGGCCGGAAGACCGACATGGCACGTCATGGCGAGCACGGGCCGACCCGCCGGATCGAGCGCTCGTCCTTCGTCGTCCCCGTCGAACGTCGACCCGCAGCCGAGACCGTGGCGATCGTCGTCCGCGAGGATCGCAGCTCCTCGACGAAGCCGTCGAGCGCATAACGACCCTCGGCCGCGCCGCTCTCGTCCCACTGCTCGAGGTCCGCTCCGGCGTACGTCTGGTTCGCGGCGGACGTCGTCCACGCGAGCTCCACGGCCGCGCCACGCGCGTCGTCGTGAAGTCTCGCCGTCCACCGAAAGAGACGTGCCGGCAGCAGATCGGCGGTCCCATAGCTGTTCGGGACGCCGAACTTCGGCACGTCGAGCTCCCACGATTGCGTCTCGCCAAGCGCCGGCTTCCGCGGCAGAGCCATGACGAGCAGCGCGTCGTGGACGTCGGTCCGGAAGGTCTGCTCCTGCAGCAGCGCCGTTCGCGTCGGCTCGGGAGCGAACATCACGCCGGAGAGCACGCCGCTCTCGTTCAGGTGTGCCGTGCCCTTCATCGAATGGATCTTCGAGAGCTCACCTCGGTATTCGTCGGCCGTGTGTCCCGACACTGGATCGAGCGAGAACTCCGTCACCTCGAACGCGATCGTCTTCGTGGCGTCGACCTTCAGCGTGTAGCCCATCCGGCGCTCACCATTGTCGATCGAGGCCCTCACCTCGAACGTGGCGCACGTAAAGCGCTGCGGCGCGCGCGAGGCATTCGTCACGTCGTCACGCGCGACGTCTCGCGGCTCGGAAGAGGCCTCCGGGGTGGCTTTGCTGGAGGCCTGCCGGAACGGCGTGCAGCCGACAGCGCACACGAAAAGCAGGAGGGGCGTCGTCTTCGAGCGTGTCCTCAAATTCGTCTCGATTCCGCGTGGTTCAGACCGCGTCGCGGATCATACGCTCGGGCTAACCCTTCAGGTGGACCTACGACGGTCAAGCGGCGCGCAGGGCGTCCTCGAGGGTCTGGAAGCACGGCACGCCGCGGAGGTCGAGGCCGGCGGCGAGGATCGCATGCACGAGCCGGGGGTGGATCCCGCTGAGGGCCGACGCCACGCCCTGGAGGCGGAGGACGCGGAGGATCCGGAGCAGGCCGTCGGCGGCCGCGTCGTCGATGTCGGCGGCGCCGGTGAGGTCGAGGACGACGCGAGACACGCGCTCGGCCGTGGTGCGCTCCAGCAGCGCGGCGACTGCGACCTCGATGCGGTCGCGGTCGAGCTTGCCGATCAGCGGCAGCGCGAGGATGCCGGCGCCGACGCGGATCACCGGAGCCGCGAGGTTGCGCAGCTCGTCGGCCTGGGCGGCCAAGAGCTCGCGGCTGCGCTCGAGCTCCTCGACGTGCGAGCGGCGCTCGGTGATGTCGCGCTGGGTGACGAGCACGCCCGGCCTGCCGGTGACCGGATCGAGGACGCCGCGGGCTTCGGTGTCGTACCAGTGCTCGCCGGCGGTGGTGCGGACGCGGGCGTCGGCGCGGTAGACCGTGTTGTCGGCGATGCAGTCGCGCAGCTCGGCGACCTGCGCCGGATCGACGAAGCTGGCGAGCAGCTGATCTTGCGTCGCTCCGGGGGCGACGGGGTCACCGAGGGCGCGGATCGCCGCGGGGTTGCGCAGCAGGGCCTCGCCGCTGCCGGCGTAGTACGACACGAGCTCGCCGATGTGGCGCAGGGCCTCGTAGCCGCGGCGCTCGGTGGTGTGGATCTCCTCGGCGCTGAGCGGCCGCGCCTCGACGAGCATGGCCAGCCGACCGGGTTCGCCGCGGCGCTCGGCGATCCAAAAGCCCGAGGCGCGGCACTCGGCGACCACGGGGGTGGGCGCGCCGGTCGGGTAGAAGGTCCAGCGCTCGGTCGCGACCTCGCCGCGCTCGAAGCGGCGGAGCAGGCTCTCCATGCGCGTCAGCGTGGCGGCCGACGGGGGATGCAGGGTGTTGCGCCCGATCCACTCGGGCAGCGAGGGCGCGTTCCACATCGCCAGCCCGGCGCGGTTGCACCACCACCTCCAGGCGTGCGGGAGGTCGACGATCCACATCGGCGTGCGCAGCCGGTCGAGGACGGCGAGGTCGTCGGGGGTGCAGGGCGTTGCGTCGGGGTCCATGCGCGGCGGCGGAACCCTGGCATATCCTCGCAGGCTTGCCGAGGTCGTAGGATGCGTGGCAGCGCCCATCGCGCTGCGGACTCAGGAGGAGCACTGCGGCGAGCTCGGGCTGCTCACGCCCTTCGTGCGCCGATGCTCACAGTTTCTCGCTGCATCGCTCGAGCGATCGGCCGGAGGAAACTCGAGGTCCGTCTGCATGCACCAGTTGCTGCGAGGCGTGAGCTCGCGGGGGTCTTCTCTTTTGCACCCTGTCCGGCCCGGACGCCGTGGGGGTCGGATGTCCGGTTCGGGGGCGAGATCCGCGAGGCCGGCTGCATCACGGGATGGGCGCGCAGCAGCGGGTGTGTGGATTCGTCGACGGCCATTGTCGGCACCATGCGTATGGGCGGGTCAAGGGCAGCGCGACTGCGGATGAGCGGCGCGGAAGCTGGTCCACATGGCATCCTCGATGCGCTGGATGAGACCTGCGGGGTACAGCTCCGGGTGCGGATCGAACAGGTCGACGTGATCGCGGCCGGGGACGAACAGGATGTCCGCGTCGCCGCCGAGCCGCTCGAGCTCTTGCGCCAGCAGGCGCACCGGGGCGTCGAGATAATAGGTGTCCTCGAGGCCGACGATCACGTGCAGCTTGCCGCGGAGCTGCGGGCCGAGCGTGGGCCACTCGCGGCGCAGCCTGGCCGAGATGTCGTAGCGCTGCCAGCTCGAGACCACGGAGCGATCGATCTGCCCGGTCTCGCGGTCGAACAGCGGCAGCGGACCGTCGGGCCCGCGGGGGCTGAACACCGCGTCGAAGCTGGCGTAGATCCGTCGACCTGCCGGATCGGCGCGGACGAAGGCCTCGAGGTTCGTGACGACCTTCGCGCCGTCGCGCACCAGGGGGACCGCGGCGCCGTCCGAGCCGCGGTACATGTTGGCGTCGCGGTAGAGGTCGACGTTGGTGAAGCTGCGGAAGTCGACCGGGTCGGGGGCGAGGCTCCACGCGCCGCCGAACGCCTCGGGGTGCTCCATTTGCAGCCACAGGCTGGCCCAGCCGCCGCTGCTGTGGCCGCTGAGGAACCGCGCCGTGGGCTCGGCGAGCGCGCCGTAGCGGGCCTCGATCGCGGGCAGCAATTCCTCCACCAGCGCGGTGCTCCACGGGCCGGTGTTGGCCGAGTCGGCGAACACGTGGTGGCCGAGCGGGTGGTTGGCGTCGAGGAACACGCGGATCAGCGGTGACGCGGTGCCGGCCTCGTCGCGCGCGAGCACGTCGCTGATGTAGCCCGCTCCGGTGCGCAGGCCGCTGCTGCCGAAGCCGTGCACGAAGTACAGGGTCGGCCAGCCGCAGCTCGGGTCGTAATCGGCGGGCGTGAAGACCATGGCCTCGAAGGACACGTCGCGGCCGGCGAAGGCCGAGAGCCTGGCGGAGCGCAGCGTGAACGGTTCGAAGCGGGGCTGCTGCGACGCGGTCGCGCGCAGGGTGGGGGCGACCGTGGGCGCGCGCGTCGTCGCAGTGCACGCGGCGAGGCTGGCCGTGAGCGCGGCGACGAGGCGGTACACCCGGCGAATGTACCGCGGGCCGCGGCGCTCGAGGTACAAGGCGGAGTGCGATCCGTTCCTCTGGCCGGCTTCTTCACCGCCGACGCGGCGGCGATCCTGGGCGCGCAGGACCGACTGGCCGCGGCCGACGAGCCGGCGCGCGCGCGCGTCGTCCATCCGGGACCGGTGCCGTTCTTGCCGGGCATGCGGACGGCCCGCCACGGCCTGTGGTCGGAGCCGTTCTTCGGGCCGATCGAGGCGCGCGATCCGGCGGCGTGGGGCGTGATCGAGTTGCCGGTGGCGGTGGTGCATCCGGGGCTGGTGCCGGCGATCGCCGCGGCGCTCGGGCTGCGCGAGGTCGAGGTGCGGGCGGTGGCCGCGATGACCGCGTGGATCGACGCGGAGGGCCGGGTGCGCACGCCGCCCGGGCACCCGGGCGTCGACTCGGGGCTGGACACGTGGCTTCACGATTGGCCGCCGTACCCGCCCGACGCGGAGCTGCGCCGGCTCGAGGCCGCGTGCGATCCGGGGTACATGACCCGCCTCGCCGAGGTGTACGCGGCGCTGGGCATCGACGCCGGGGTCGTCGAGCGCGACGACAAGTCGTGGCAGGACGAGGCCTACGCGAACACCGGGCCGGTGGCGCTGCAGGCGGCGCTGACGGCCCGAGTCGGGGCCGAGGCGGCGGCGCGGCTGCTCGTGCAGCGCGTGCCGGTGCCGCCGGTGAGCGAGCGGCCGCTCGAGCGGCGCCCGGGCGGCGTGCTGGTGGCCGGGGCGCGCAGCGGCGGCCTGGCGGAGCTGCTGCGCGCGGCGGTGCGGCTGGGGCGGCTCATCGAGCTCCACGCGCCGCCGATCATCGAGCATCACGACAGCCTCGTGGTCCAGCGCGCGCTGCAGGCGGTGCTGGCCGCGTGGGACGCGAGCGAGGCGCCGGCACCGACGTGCGACCGGGAGCTGCCCGCGGCCGCAGGCGGGCCGAACGAGGCGCCGGTGTGGCCGGTGCCCGAGACGTACGCCCAGCTGGCGGCGCCGCGCGGGCTGGCGTTCGTGGCCGCCGACCGGGCGGTGCTGGCGACGCCGACGGCGACCTTCGAGGTCGACCTGAAGACCGGGGCGCTGCCGCGCTGGTGGCCGAGCGCGGGGCTGTCCCTCATGACATGTCTCGAAGGCAATGTCCTGTACGCCGCCGGCTGGAGCTTCTCCTGCTACGAGCTGGGGCGCGGGCGCTGGTGCTCCGGGGCGCTGCCGGCCTGCGTGCCGTTCGTGTTCGAGGAGCTGCAGGAGGTGTCGTTCGTGATCGAGACGGCGACGGGGCGGCGGCACCGGCTCGACGCGCTCGGCGACTACCCGGTCGAGCTGCGGGTCACGCCGTGCGCGCGCTACCTGGCGGCGCGCGACAAGCACGGCGACGGGGCGGTGTATCGCTTCGACGGCGAGCTGCAGCTGCCGCTCGAGCTGTACAGCCAGAGCGTGCCGGCGATGTGGCCCGAAGGACAGCTGCGCGAGCCGACCGAGCACGAGTCGGACCGGCTCGACGACACCGCCTGGGCCGAGACCGGGCTGGAGGCGCTGGTGCTGTGCGAGGCCCGCGACGCGTGGCGGCGGGTCCAGGACGGTGGAGTAATCGAGGCGACGACGATGCTGTTCCGGGTGCCGTTCGCGATCACCGCGGCGGCGTTCGATCCGAGCGGCAGCGAGGTGCTGCTCGCGGGCGAGGCGGAGCTGTGGCACCTCGCGCTCGACCCCGAGCCGCGGCTCCTGGCCCGCTTCGACCTGCAGCCGCTGCGGGCGATGCTGCTGGGCCCCGAGGGTCGCTCGCGGCCGCGCGCCGACGCGCTCAACGCGGCGCTGTGTCGCCACGGCACGCTGCTGGGAGTGGGCGACGTCGACGCGGGCGAGCTGGCGCGGCTCAACACTGCGTCGACGTTCGACGAGGCGAAGCCGCTCGGCCTGCGCCGCGCGCGGACCCTCGCCGCGCACGCGCAGGGGGTGAAGCGGGCGCGCAAGCTGCCGCGGCTGTATCCGCCGAAGCGATGAACTCGGAGATGGCTTCGCGGCGGGGCATGCGCGAGGACGCTGCGCTTGCGAGCTTCGCGGTGGGCATGCGCGAGGACGCTGCGCTCGCGAGCTTCGCGGTGGGCATGCGCGAGGACGCTGCGCTTGCGAGCTTCGCGGTGGGCATGCGCGAGGACGCTGCGCTCGCGAGCTTCGCGGTGGGGCATGCGCGACGGGGTTGCGCCCCGCGGATCGTCGAAGTTGCTGGCCCGGCGCTCAGCGGCGGTGGTTGGCGACGGGGCTCAGCGCGGCCGGGCGCTTGGCGGCGGTGCACATGTTGTTGTCGGCCGGGCGGGCGCCGAAGAACAGGTCGTCGCCGTCGCGCTTGACCACGTCGTAGTCGGCCGGGCAGTCGGCGCCTGGGTGCTGGCCGAAGCCGGCGCAGCCGGTCTTGAGCACGTCCTGGGCGACGCCGGTGGCGAAGTCGGCGGCGCCGCAGCCGTCGAGCGAATTGAGGTAGTCGCGCAGGCCGTCGACCTCGGGGCGGATCGTCTTGGTGGTGAAGCCGAAGCGGGCCTCCCACGCGCCCTCCACGGCGGTCGAGGGCCGCTCGAGCTCGTAGGGGCCCTCGATGTGGACGGTGACCAGCTTGGTGGCGCAGGCGTCGTCGGCGTGGGTGACGTAGTCGAGCTTCCACGCGGCGTCGTCGATGGCGAAGTCGAGCCGCAGGTACTGCGTCGAGCCGTCGGCCTGCGGGCTCGGCAGGCAGTCGCTGACGTACCGCCCGGCGATGTCGGGGGCGGCCTCGGGGTTGTCGAGGTCGTCGCCGCCGTCGCACCCGTGGGCGCAGGCGAGGGCGAAGGCGGCGGTGAGCAGGGCGGGCGCGAGCAGCTTGGTGGTCGTCATGCCCGCGACTGTGCGCCCGGAGCATGGCATCATGAAGCTCATCGTCGTCATGTCAGCCATGAACGTCATTCATACGTCGGGGATCGATCTGGGCCACCTGCGCGTGCTCGACGTCCTGCTGCGCACCCACAGCACGGTCCGGGCCGCGCGCGAGCTCGGCCTGACGCAGAGCGCGGTCAGCCACGCGCTGCGGCGGCTCCGCGAGGCGCTCGGCGACCCGCTGTTCGTCCGCGTCGGCCGCAAGCTGGCGCCGACCGAGCGGGTGTTGGGGCTGCGCGTGCCGCTGGCCGAGGCGCTGGCGGCGGTGGGGCGGGTGTTCGCGGCCGGCGCGGCGTTCGAGCCGGCGGCGCTCAAGGCCAGCTTCCGCATCATCGCCGCCGACTACGCTGAGCTGGTGGTGCTGCCGCAGCTGCTGGCGGCGCTGGCGAGCGAGGCCCCGGGGGTCGACCTGGTGACGATGGTGGTCGGCGACGCGGTCGAGGACGTGATCCAGCGCGGCGAGGCCGACCTGGCGCTCGGAGCCTCGTTCGCCGAGCGCGGCGGGCTGATGCTGCGCCCGCTGTTCCGCGATCCGTTCGTGGTGGCGATCGCGGCCGAACACGCGCCGGGGCGGCTGACTCTCGAGCGCTATCTGGCGGCCCGCCACGTGCTGGTGGCCCCGCGCGCGCTGCCGGGCGGGGTGGTCGACAACCGCCTGGCGAGCCTCGGCCGCGCGCGCCGGGTGGTGCTGCGCACGCCGTGCTTCCAGACCGCGCTGGCGATCGCGGCTCGCACGGACGTGATGGTGACGGCCCCGCGCAGCCTCGTCGGCGAGTACGCCCGCCACGCGCCGGTGGTGATGTTCCCGCCGCCGCTCGAGCTGCCCGAGGTCCGCTTCGGCGCGCTGTTCTCGGCGTCGCGCCAGGACGACGTGGCCCACAAGTGGCTGCGCGAGCGAGTGGCGGCGCTGTTCCCCGCGAAGCCGCAGCGCAAGCGATGAGCGCGACGCATCGATGAATGAAGTTCAAGGGCGAATCGCCCGCGGCACCGGACGACGCGCTCGGGCGATGGCCGAGCGCGTCGACGGGGGACGGCCCGAACTGCGCGCGCATGCAGGGCCGGATCGACGCAGACGTCCTGGAGGCCGAAGCCCACGAAGCGTCGGGCGACGCCGGCCGCGAAACACGGCCGTCACGCGCGTGACGGCGACCTGCTCGTCGATTGCGAGATCCACCGCGAGTGGTGTCGAACGACCTCTCCTCGCGATGTGCTCACTTCGGACTTCCTGCCCACACGCGCATCACGGGTAAGCCCTGAGTGCTCGCTTTCTGCCCTTCCGGCGCGCTTCGGCGTGCGATAGCATCCGGGCATGAACACGCGGAAGCTCGGGGTTCTTGGGTTGTCGATGGGGTTGCTCGCGTGCGGGAGTGCGAATAGTGGTGAGGCCACCGACGGGACCGCGGGCAGCGAAGGTTCCGCTGGTACGGACGGGCCCGGCGGCAGCGAAGGCTCCGAAGGGCCCGAGGGTCCCACCAGCTCCGCAGGCTCCGAGGGGAGCGGGGATTCCGACGGCCCCGAGCCGCTGCCGCCCGACGACTGCCAGGGCGAAGGCGTCGACAACAGCACCCCGTTCTCGGACACCTACCGCGTGATTCATCTGGCGGACACGACGTTCGAGGGCAAACCGTACCCGATCGTCTCGGCGATGCCGTGGACCTACACGCTGTCGGCGGTCCAGTGCGGCAAGGACTTCCCGGTGGAGGAGACCGAGACTCACTACATCGTCGACAGCGACTTCGAAGTCCCGTACCTCAAGGGCGTGACCGACGAGATCGCGTGGATGCCGGGGGCGAAGAACAAGGGCTGGGCGATCGGCGAAAACGACGACCCGGCGGAGAAGATCGCGGAAAACGGCGGGATGCGGCCGTTCGTCTACCACGTGAACGCGGGCTACGAATACGGCTATTCGACGTACAACCAGGATCCTCTGCCCGACGACCCGATCAACTTCACCGGCTTCCGGCCGACGTGGGTCGTTCACCCCGAGGGCGACAGCTATAAAATGTTCTTCTTGATCCCGGAGGCGCCCGATTCGCAGGGGTTCGAGTGGCCCCGCCACGGGCAGGGCTGGCAGCTCAACTTCGGCCTGTACGTCGATCCCGAGGGCCGGGTCTACGTGCCGAAGCCGGAGCGGGCCACCGTGGCCAACCACGACGACGGCTGGGATGATTATCACGCCTGCGTGACGATCAACCTGGGGAGCGCGCCGGTGCCGACGACGCGCACTCAGTTCCCCGGCAACGAATCCTACTACCCGTCGGAGACCTTCCTGCCCGGGTACGCCTCGGCCGGCGCGCCGGGGCACAAGTACTGGGGGCACAAGGGCCGGCCGATGGAGGAAGTGGCGATCTGGGAGGACGACGGCGCGCCCGGTCTCAACTCGCCCGGGAACTTCCACAAGCCGTACTCGGGCGGCTGCGACCGGGCCGGCTACAACTTCGCCCACGCGGAGGGCTTCACGTGGCCGGAGCTGCGCGCGGCGCGGACGGAGATGGGCGACATCCCGACCCGCGAGCAGTTGTACAAGATCACGCTCTACCGCTACCTCGGGCAGGAGGACAAGACGGAGCTGCTCGGGACGCTGTCGTACGAGCAACAGGCCAATCAGGAGTGGATCCCCACGGGCGAGGGCCCAGAGGTGCATTCGCTCAACGACAAGAACGGCCGCTTCATCGTCAACGGCCCGGTGTTCCAGGACCGCGGCGATCACGTGTTCGCCATCATCGAGGACATCTAGCCGACGACGGCGAAGCGAGGCTGCCGTGAAGAATCTTTTTAAAAACGCCGTGGGCTTGCTGGCGCTCGCTGCCGCGTGCGGCTCGAACCCGGAGCAGTCGTCCGCGAGCGGCTCGACGGCGGCCGGGGATTCGACGTCTGCGGGCGAGCCGACGTCTGCGGGCGAGCCGACGTCGGCGGGGGAGCCGACTTCGGCGGGGGAGCCGACTTCGGCGGGGGAGCCGAACACGGGTGATTGGGACGACCTCGACGAGCCCCACGCGCCGCCGCACCCGCCGGTGGAGCCGGACAACGACGGCGAGCCGACGCGCGGCGGGACGTTGACGTTTACCAACATCGGCGCGCCCGGCTACTGGGGCCGCCGGATCGAGGCAGGGCCCGGCGATCCGCGCTGCGACGTGCAGTCGGAGGTCATCGATTTCGGGTGGGGCGAGGAGTTCTGCTGCCGCACCCGGCACGAGGTGACCTCCGACCAGCTGACGCCGTTCAACGAGCAGCTCCATCTGGTGATCGAGGGGCCGCTGCGGGTGAAGGCGCTGGCAGTGTATCAGCCGCTCGCCGCCAACGACGGTCCGTGGGCGATCCGCTCGTTCTGGGACCGGCGCGCGCCGGACCAGCCGTACAACCTCCACCTCTCGGGCCCGAACGGCGCGCCGGCGTTCGTCGGGGACCTCGGCAACAACTGCGCGTATTATGCGATGCAGGAGCAGCCGTTCCCCTGCGGCCCCGGGAGCGAGCCCTACTGCCCCGGGTCGGCGCTCGACTACTACGGGTGGGCCGGCTCGAAGCTGGTCGTGATGCTGGCGTCGATGCCGTACGCCGACGACCCGGAGCTGCAGCCGCTGAGCTGCATCGGCGACGGCGAGGACGAGCGGGAGCAGGACGCCCCGTGGATCGGGGTGTCGCCGTCCGAGCTCAATCGTGACGGGTGGTCGGGCTATCACCCGTGTCACTGCTTCAACAACACGGACAATGGCCAGCTCGGCGACGGCTGCGGCCAGATCAACGTGTTCGAGGTGATCGCGGAGGCGTCCGGGCCGCAGTGGGGCAACCGCGACATCATCAGCACCGGCATCCGCTCGTATCAGGTGGGGTCGCTGGGCGGGGTGACGTGCGGGATCGAGTCGTGTGGGATCGATCAATTCCCGACCGACGCCGACCTGGTCGACGTGAACAGCCTGACCGCGATGGACCAGGGCGCAGTCATCGACGCCGACGCCCCGGCGATGGCCGCGGGGCCGGCGTGGCGGCGGGCCCAGGACGATCGCTACTATCTGTTCCTGATGGACGAGGGCTCGCGCACGGTGCAGGTCGCGGTGATTCATCCCAGCGAGGTGCCGGCCGCGGCGCAGGCGATCGTGCCGGCGCTGCCCAACGTGATCTCGCGCGCGGTGGTCGACGGATTCTTGGAATTGCGCCTGCCGCAGTGAGGGGCAGGCGCTCGGGCCTCCTTGGCGACGCGATCAGAGGCATTCTCTGGTCACGACAACCTTCTCGGACCACCACCACGACTTCTGCTGAGGATCGGCCGCGTCGTAGTCCAGATCTCCCGGCTTCGTCGAGGCCGTCACACAGTAGGCCTTTGTCGTCTGGCCAGGTTTCCAGGACGACTGGAAATTGAACTCGAGCTCGCCGCTCCCCTTTCCCTTTGGAGAGGCGTCGGAAACCACGAAGTGGGAGGACGCCGGTCCGCAGGCGGGGTCGTTCAGGTCCGACACGCGGACGTGGTACTCACGGTCGCCGAACACGGGGTCGGAGTTGGGCTCCTTGCGGGCACGGATCGTCATGAAGCCGGTGTGCGCGTCCGCGGTGCCGCACAGCTCGAACAGCTCGCCGCCCCCCGGGCCGTTGCCGTCCGCCGTCGAGAAGCTCGAGCACTTGAACTTCGTGACCGTGAACGTGTCCGAGCACGCGTCGACGCACGTACCATCGCTGCAACCGTCCGCGCACGCCTCCTTCAGCCCGCCGACGACGCCGCAGCTGTCGTACCAATACACGTCGCCCTGATGGCACTGGTAGGACGACTCGTCGTTACAGCAGCCGGAGGCGTCGAAGGAACACACTTCGCTGCACACGAGCACTCCCGAGTCGTATCCCTCGCTGATGCAGCTGGCACCGCCGAGCTCGTCGGCGTCGCAGTCTTCGCCGGGGTCGATCATTCCGTCGCCGCAGTCCACCGGGGCTTCCTGGCAGGTGGCGCTCGTGGACGTGTGCTGCACGCACTTCTTGGGCGCCACGCACTCGTCGGCGATTGCTCCGGACGTGCCGCAGGAGTCGGCCCAGTGAACGTCGCCGTCGTGGCAGATCGTGTGGTCCTCGGGCACGCACTGGCCGCCGCTGCCATCGGGCGTGACGATTCGCTGGTCCAGAAGGCAGGCCTCGCCGCCGACCGGGCGCGCCCACAGGCCGACCGGGGCGTCGGAATCGGCGAACCCGTAAGCGCCGAGATCGACGATCTCGGAGAACCCGACCGCGACACCCTCGGGAAAGGCGCCGAACACCGCCTTGTCGTGCACTGCGACGCTCCACTTGTCGATCCCGCCGTCGCACTTCAGCGAGCCCGACACGAACAGCGTGTCATCCGAAATCGACGCTTCGCCCAGCGCGCCCTCGCACTTGCAAGAGACGCAGTTGTCCTTGAGCCACGGGATCGGGTCCTGATACCCCGCCAGGCTGGCGAGGTGGCCTTTGAGCACGCCCTGGGCGGGATATACCCCGGTGTAGATGCTGAAGTGGAGGTGCGGGATCCACCCGCCGTTCTCTTGCTGCGTGCCCAGGACGCCGAGCTCCTGCCCGGCGGCGACCTTCTGACCCACGCTTACGAGGATCGAGGACGGCCGGAGGTGGCCGTAGATCGAGTAGAACGTGGAGTCGTCGACGGGGTTGGTGTGTTCGATCTCGACGAGCCCGCCCCAGGACGACACCTTCCCCGCCGATTTGACCGTGCCCTCGTATACCGAATAGATCGACGTACCCGCCGCGCCCTTCACGTCGTCGCCGGCGTGGTAGAAGCCGCCGCCGACCGGGCTGCCGTGGTGATAGCCGACGAGCTGATAGGGCACGGCCGGCAACTGGTAGCAATCCGACATGAACTCGATGTCGGTACCGCCGCCGCCGTGCGGTTCGCCCTCCAGCGAGCCCTCCTGGAAGAAGTCGTCTTCCACGCACACTCCGTAGACGCACACTCCCGGCGACGCGCAATCGTTCGCGGCCTCGCAGGGTCCGCCCAGGACGACGCCGCTGTCGGCGCTGTTGCAGGCGGCGACGAGCACCGGGAGCCAAACGAGCAGGGAATTCATCGTTCTATCCATGACACACCTCTCCTCTCGTGAGAACACGATCGAGTATTCATGCCGATTCGTCGGCAATCGTTACAGGCAGGTCCGGGTCAGGACGAGCTTGTCGGACCACCACCACGATGTTTGCAAGGGATCGGCCGCATCGAAGCCGGGGTCACCGGGCGTGGTCGATGCGGTCACGCAGTAAGCCTTCTCGGTCTGCTCCGGCAACCAGTTCGACTGGAAGGTGAAGACGAGCTCGTCGGTGCCGATGCCTGTCGGAGCGTCGTCCGAGATGACGAAGAAGTTGGCATCAGGTCCGCAGGGCTCGTCGGCGAAATTCGAGACGCGGACCTGATATGGGCGCTCGCCGAAGGCGCTCTGGTCGCTCTTGCGGGCGCGGATCGTCATGAACCCGGTCTGTAGGTTCGTGGCGCCACACACCTCGAAGAAGTTTCCGCCGCCGGAACCGAGCCCGTCCGCCTCCGAGAATGCAGGGCATTCGAACGACGTGACGGCGTGCGTGTACGTACATCCGACGCACGCGCCCTCGCTGCAGCCGTCCTCGTCGCAGTTCTCGAGTATCTTCGGCTCGATGTCGGAGGTGCACGCGGCCGCCTGGCAGCCGACGTTCTCCTGGTCGGAGAACACGTCGCCATCCTGGCAGTACGGGGCACCCAGCGGACCGCTGGTGCCGCACTCCTCGACGATCGCGCCCGGGACGTCGCAGCTGTCGAACCAGCGGACGTCGCCGTTGTCGCATTGCTGATACGACTCGGGTACGCAAGCGACATCAGTCGTCATGGCGGTCAGCCCGGTGGTGCTAGAACTGGTGAGCGCGGTGCCCTCGCCCTCGCTGCTCTCCACGCTCTCGGAGGTACCGCTCGAGCTCGACGGGTCACCCGGCGACGAGGTCGTCGAGGTCGTCGGCGCGCTGCCGGTGCTACTCGTGCTACCGGCCGAGGACGTGCTGGCCGGCCCGCTCGTATTCATCGAGCCGGAGGTGAAGTCGGTGTCGATGGGCATCAGCGAGACGGGCACGCAGGCGGTCAGGCTCGCGATCAGGAGGCCGGCGCGGGCCCTGGGATGCACGCGAGGGGTCATGTCATCGTAGTCACCCGCGCTCCGAAAATCGGGTCACTTTTTTTTCACGGTCCACTCGATCCCCATCGCACCGCGGACGAGCGGCAGGCCGAGCCGTAGCACCTCGAAACCGTCGACGACCACGCGCGCGGGCGGCGTCATTACATGGACATCGACCCCGGCGTACAGGCGCAGCCGCGGACGCACCCGAGCGGCCAGGCCGATGCCAGCGGTGACGACACCGACTGGCGCCACCTCATCGTGCCCTCGCAACGGGCTGCGCGCCTCTCCCAGCGCCCAGACGAGCGCCGGTCCGCCGCCCACCCGCACGCGTGGCATCACCCGTCGTTCTCCGCGAGGGCTCAGCCCGAACAGAAGCTGTCCGGCGCTCTGACCCACACGGATCGACCCAGCGTCGAGGTGAATCGGCGTCGGCGAGGCCCACGCGAACAGCTCGGCCTGGAGCGACAGCGCTGGGGCGAGCTGCCAGCCGAAGCTCCCCGAGCCGCCCAGCAGGCCGCGGGCGCCGCCGGGTCCGCCGCCAGCGTTCACGGCGACGCCGACCCAGCCGCCTCTGCTGGCGCGTCGCCGGTGCGTGGCCGGTGGCGGCCGCGGCGCGGCGAGAGGGAGATCGATCTCGTCGAGCTCGGGCGTTACCGTCGGCGACCCCCTCGGGGTCTGGAACTCCACGGGCGCTCGCGTCGACCCCTCGCGCGTGAATCCTGGCGCATCGAGTGACGGCGCTGGAGGCACCAGCACGAGCGCGGTGGCCGGCATGGGCTGCACTTCCTCTCCCGGTGGCTGGGACGCGATGGAGTCTCGCAGCTCGGCGAGCCGGTGACTCACGAGCTCGGCGATCTTGAGCGCGGCCATGTTGCCGTCGACCGCGACGAGCCGCTGCGGGCCGAGCGAGCTCTGGCGGAGATCGTCGGCGAACCACGTGACGATATCGTAGGTATCGCCGTGGCGCTCGAGGCGGATGGCCGCGAGCGCCCCCAGTTCGGCGATGGCTCGCTCGACCTCCACATCGTCCGCGCGAGCTTCGAGTTCCTCCACTCGGAGGTCCATCATGCGCAGCTCGTCGCGGGCCCGATCTTCGTCTCGAGGCCGGGCTCCAGGCGTGTGAAACAAGATCACGCCGTCGACAGGCCCTGCGCGCGCCGGCAGCGGAGCGCCCAGCAAAAGCGCGCCGAGAAGTGCAGCGGATGCGCTTTGCCGGACCTCAGTGCGTCTCAATGAGCCTCCGCGCGATCGCTGCGCTGCGACCTTCGGGGTGATGCTGCAGATAATCCCGTGCGGCGGCCTCGGCGCCAGTACGATCGCCGAGGTCGCGGCGGATCGTCATCAGTCGGGCGCGAGCCTCCTCGGCGAGTTCGCCGTGCGGCTGTTCGCGGAGATAGGTCTCGAACCAGCTTGCGGCGACGCTCGGGTCTTCATCGAGCTCGAGCGCGACCCTTCCGAGCAGGAAGGCAGTCCCCTTCGCGCGCGCGACTGCGGGAAAACGGCGGCGCAACGATTGTAGCGCTTCTCGGGCCGGCCTTGCTGCGCGAGCCAATCGAGCGCTGTGCGCCAGTTGATCGAGGTCGTCGGCCGAGAGCCTGTTGATGAGCGAAGCCAGACCTTCGCGCTCAGCCGCCATCAGAGCCCTCGCGTGCGCGCCCTGAGCGGCGAGCTCGCGCCAACCGCTTGTCACTCGGTGTGAAGACGCGGTCTCGTGGGACGGACAGTCGGGCGTCCCGCAACCGTCCGAGAGCGCGGTGGTTGACGGCGGCTGCGTCGAGGTCGACGTCGAAGCGCCCAAGCGGAGCTGCTGACCTGCGGTGAGCAGGGAGCCGTCGCCGCTCCCACCGTCGCGTACGCGCACGCTGCCCTCGCTCACCTCGACGGTCATGACCCGTGCTTGCGGCCGCCAATCGACGGTGAATCTGGTCCCGGTCACCTCGACGGTGTATGGGCCCGCGACGACGAGCCAAATGCGCGCTGTTCCGGGTGTCACCCGCAGCTCGAGTCGGCCATGTTCGAGGTGCAACTGCATCCGCGCGAGGTCGGCGCGGGTCAACTGTGCGAGTGAACCGGGGGCGAGCTCGACCCGGCTGCGATCGGGAAAGTCGAGCGCGAGCGGCTCGTGCTCGGCTCGCAGCCATGCCCCGGCCGCGAACGGGCCCCGCTCGAGGGTCGCAACCGGCGTCGCCTCGCGCGGTGCCTCTCTCCCGAGCCACATCACCAGGAGAGCCACCGCGGCCGTGACCGCCGGAACCATCAACCACAGCCGACCGTGTCCGGACAGACGGGCCTGGAACATGCGGTCCACCGCCCGACGCTGGCGCGCGATCCGGACAGGGCCGGGCTCATCGCCGATGGTGTCGACGACCTCCTGCATCAGTTGGTCGATCGGCTCCATACTATCCCGTCCTCCTCTCTTCGAGGCTGCGCAGGTACTCGGCGAGCACCGGATCGCGCGAGACGAGCCGGGCGAGGCGCTCCTCTGCCGTCTTTAGATCGCGTTTGGCCTTCGACTCGGAGTATCCGCAGGCATCCGCGATCTCTCGTGTGGTGCAGCCTTCGAATTTCTTGAGCGTGAGGGCGAGGCGCTCCAGCTGCGGCAGTTGGTCGAGCACGGCGTACAGCCGGCGGGCGCGCTCGTGCGCCTCCGGCGAAGGTGTCGTGCCGTCTTCGAGATCGGGTAACTCGGGCTCGCGTCGCCACCACAACCAGCGAATGGACCTGTACCGCAGCTCGCGCCGAATCGTGTGATTCGTGACGCCCAGGATCCAGCCCGCAAGATTGTTGGAGTCTTTCACCGACTCCAGGCCCTTGAATACCGCGAGGAAGACGTTCTGGACAAGATCGTCCAGGTCGGTGTCGGGACCGAGGAGCCGGCGAACCCGACGATTGACGATTGCCTGGTAGCGGTCGAAGATCAACCGACCCGCCCGGGGATCGCCCTCCCGGGCCATCTGCAGCAGCTCCTCCGAACTGAGCGGCGATTTTGGGCCCGACGAGGGGGCAATCCGGAGCCGCGGGGTCACGCCAAGGTAGTGCCTCACGACGCCGAAATCGGTCCAGAAAAATGAAGGGCACGCTCTATAGTCAGAATGAACGATGTTCTGCCAGCCTCTCACTGGCTGAGCCGCTGCTCCGCCCATCAGCGCCCGTGTTCGGGCCCTCGCGGCAGCCGCGGCACTCCTCGTCCTCGGCGACTGCGGGTCAACGCTAAGGGCCGGACCTCTGCCACGGATCAGGCTGGTACTCTCGAGACGGCGGGGCTTTTCGCCTCGTCGCCGCGGCCGGCGAGAGCTCGAGCGCTGATCGCTCCCTCATGTTGCGAGGGCTGGGTCCGCGACGACTCCGCAATGAGGTCGGGCGCTCCAACCGCTATTGCCAGAGTCCCCGGAGTGGGGGCGCTACGAATATTCCCTGCCGGGGTGGAACTCGGTCCACAGCAGCTCGTCCTCGTAGACGAAGCCGCTGGCCGAGACCTCCAGGGTGGCGAGACACAGCCGCGCCAGGTGGCCGCTGCTGCTGCTCAGCGACTCGCTCTTGTCGATGAGCGCCTGCACGCGGGTACCGTCGGCGGTGATGCCGGGGGTGAGCGCATCGGCGACGCGCGCACGCGTGGCCTCGTCCACCCGGTCGCCGAGCAGGTCGACGCCGGCAGCGCCGAGGCCGATGCGGAGGTTGCTCTGGCGCCCCGCCGGCGTCGAGGCGATGTGGATCTCGCCGCGGCGGTGGCGTCGAACCGCGCGAGCAGGTCGAGCAGGGCGAGGACCGCCGACAATCCGTCCGGATCGCCGGCGCGCAGCACCCGAGCGAGCTCGGGCAAGAGCACCGGGGCGAGGTCGACGCGTCGACCGGTGGGCTCTGCCGGCTCGTAGGGGCGGGTCAGGACCTCGTAGTCTTCCAGCCACAGCGGCAGGTGGGGAGCCTCGTAGGTCGGCACCGTCACGAGGCGACGATGCTGGTCGTGCGACTTCATCGACTCGTACGAGGGACGAAGGACGTGAGTCGTGAAGTTCCACCACTCCGGCCCGGCCGGCTCGCACCGCGCGTGCTCGAACACATGCGGCATCCCTTCGTGCACGAGCACGATGTCGTTGGTGGTGATGTAGATCAGCCCCGTGATGTATTGCAGCGCGAATGCATCGATCTTCTCGAACACCCCGGCCGGCATCAGGGTCACCGTCCACCAGTCCTTCGTCTCCGGGGAGGTCACGCGCGTGGCGAGCGGCTCGGGCGCCGGTCGCCGATAGGGGCTGTCGCTCTCTGTCGCCGGCGCGGGCGTCGCGGCGGGCGGAGCGGCGGGCGGAGCGACGGGCGGGGAGGGGCCCCGGAGCCAGCGAAGCAGCCGCCCGAACATGCGGACAACATACCCGCGTCCGGGCCGATCCGGAACCATCGCCCCCGGCGGCGCGCCGGCGCTCACAGGACGTTGCGCAGCAGCGCCAGGGCGACCCACACCTCGAGCAGGGCGGTGAGGGTGGCGCTGAGGCGGAGGAGGTCGAACGGGCCGCGCAGCATGCCCACCGCGTGGCCGACCCGCGCGGCCAGGAACAGGCCGCCGGCCCAGCGAATGGTGGCAGCGCAGGCGCCCGATTGTTCATAGAAGAACAGCAGGAGCACGAATGGCAGCACATGCTCGAACGCGTTGGCGTGCGCGCGGATGGCGCGAGTCATGCGTTCGTCGCCGCCGTCGCCGAGCCGGATCTTCAGGCGCATGCGCGTGAGGGAGGTGTTCACGGCCAGCAGCGCGACGAGGAGGAGCAGGAGGGCGGCGAAGACGGGCGTCTCGGTGACCATGGCGGCGAGGGTAGCAGCACCCGAGGCGGGCCCGGCCGGCCGCCCGTATGCGCGATGACGCCTTCACGGGTAGACTCGCGGCCTCGACCGCCATGGACACTGCCACGATCCCCGCCGGTGCCGCCCGCTTCCTCCAACCCAGGGGCCACGTGATCGACGGCCGCGTGGTGCCGCCGACGACCAGCGCGACGCTGCCCGTCGAGGACCCTGCGACCGGCGAGATCTTCGCGCAGATCCCCGCAGGCAGCCCCGAGGACATCGACCGCGCAGTCCGGGCCGCGCGCGCCAGCTTCACCGCCGGGACGTGGTCGCGCGCCGATCCGGCCCACCGCGGGCGGGTGCTGTGGGCGTTCGCGCGGGCGATCCGAGACGAGGCCGAGGCGCTCGCGTGGCTCGAGACGCGCGACAGCGGCAAGCCGATCGCCGAGGCGCGCGCGGACATCGTCGGCACTGCGGAGATCCTCGAGTACTACGCGGGCCTGGCGTCGCAGCTGTTCGGCCAGACCACGCGCGTGCCGGGCAACAGCTTTGCCACGGTGATCCGCGAGCCGGCCGGGGTGGTCGGGCAGATCACGCCGTGGAACTTCCCGCTGTACGTCGGCGCGTGGAAGTTCGCGCCGGCGCTGTGCAGCGGCTGCAGCGTGGTGCTCAAGCCCAGCGAGCTGACCAGCCTGACGATGCTGGCCGCGGCCGAGCTGGCGCTGGCGGCCGGGGTGCCGCCGGGGGTGTTCAACGTGGTCTGCGGCACCGGAGCCGAGGCCGGCGCGCCGCTGGCGGCGCACCGGGACGTCGACGTGCTGGCGTTCACCGGCGGGGCCGTGACGGGGCGCAAGGTGCTGCACGCGCGCGCCGACCGGCTGCGACCGACGCAGCTCGAGCTCGGCGGCAAGTCGCCCAACATCGTGTTCGACGACGCGGACCTCGAGCGCGCCAGCGCGGGCGCGGCGTTCGGCATCTTTTACAATCAGGGCGAGAACTGCAACGCGGGCAGCCGCCTGCTCGTGCAGGCCGGGATCTACGAGCGCTTCGTGGCGCGCCTGGTCGAGCGGGCGCAGGCGATCCGCGTGCTGCCGCCGCTCGACGAGCGCAGCCAGATGGGCGCGCTGATCTCGGCCGCGCAATTGCGCAAGGTCGCGGGTTACGTGGATGTCGGGATCCTCGAAGGCGCGACGCTGCTGTGCGGCGGGCCACCGCCGGCGGAGGGCCACTTCAACCGCGGGTACTGGTATTTGCCGACGGTGCTGGCCGACGTGAAGGCGGAGCATCGCGTGTTTCAGGAGGAGATCTTCGGGCCGGTGGTGACGGTCACGAAGTTCACCGACGACGACGAGGCGATCGCTCTGGCGAACGCGACCGAGTTCGGGCTGGCGGCCGGAGCGTGGACGTCGAGCGTGCAACGGGCGCTGCGCTGCTCGCAGGAGCTGCAGTCGGGCTACGTGTGGATCAACAACTACAACCCGACTCCGGTCGAGGTGCCGTTCGGCGGGGTGAAGTCCTCCGGCTTCGGTCGCGACTGCGGACCGCAGGCGGTCGATACGTACACGACGTGGAAGACGGTGCTGTGGGCGCTGTCGCCGTTCGACGACTGGTACAAGCAATGAGCGAAGCGCTCGCAGAACGCTGATTGCGAGCGGGCGCCGGCGGAGCGGTCGCCGGCGCCTTCGCGAATGGGGGCAGCGGCGCCCGGGCCCGCGCGCTGCATCGCGGTCGTGGGGCGGCGGCGGTTGGGATAAGGTCGCGGGGATGCGACGATTGCTGCTCCTCGCCGCCCTCCTGACCGCCTGCACGCCCCGCGGGGCGCCGTCCGAGCCGGCGGGTGAGGAGGCGCCGGCGATGCTCTCGGAGGCCGAGGTGGGCGCGCTGACCGGCGCATACGGCAAGCTCGGCGGATCGCTCGGGCGCCAGGACTACGCGGCGGGGTTGGCTGCGCTCGACGCGGCGGCGGCGCTCGACGGCGAGAACCAGGCGATCGACTATCTGCGCGCGCAGGTGCTGGCGGCCGCGGGGCGCGGCGAGGAGGCCATCGCGGTGCTGACCCGCCTCGACGCCGCGGGCAGCCTGCTGGTGCCGCAGGTGCACGACTTCCCCGGGCTCGGCGGGCCCGAGTTCGATCGCCTGGTCGCGACCGCCCGCGCGCGGCTGCCGGCGTCGGCGAGCGCTCGCGCGTTCACGCTGGCCGACCGCGCGCTGATCCCCGAGGGCATCGCCCACGATCCGGGGACCGGCACGTTCTTCGTCGGCAGCATCTACAAGCGCAAGGTCGTGGCCGTCGATCGTGAGGGGGCGGCGCGCGACCTGGCGGTGGTGGACGCGACGAACGGTTTCTACGGCCCGCTGGGCATGAAGTTCGACGCGCGCCGCAATTCTTTGTGGGTGGCCAGCGCGGCCGTGCCGGAGATGCAGGGCTACGTCGAGGCCGAGCACCGCGGCAAGGCGGCGCTGCACGAGATCGATCCGTCGACCGGGCAGTCGCGGGCCCGCTACCCGCGTGAATCGGCCGGCCGGCACCTGCTCAACGATCTGGTGATCGCGCCCGACGGCGCGCTGTACGTCACCGACAGCGAGGCCGGCGAGGTGTTGATGCTGCGACCGGGCCCCGGCGCGCAATTCGAATCGGTCGCCCCCGCCGGCGAATTCGGCTACCCCAACGGGATCGCCCTGTCCGACGACGGGAGCGTGCTGTTCGTGGCCGACTTCGTGCGCGGGCTGACTGCGATCCCGCTGGCGACCCGCCAGCTCCGCGTGCTGCCGCACCCGCGCGGCGCGGCGACCCACGGCTTCGACGGCTTGTACTTCCACCGCGGCGCGCTGGTCGGCGTCGACAACGGCGCCGGCGGGGGACGGATCGTTCGCCTCGAGCTGGCGCCGGACCTCGGCAGCATCGTCCGTGCAAAGGTGCTCGAGGCCGGGCACCCCGACTTCCTCATTCCGACCACCGGGGTGCTGGACGGTGATTCGCTGGTCTACATCGCCAACTCGCAATTGCGCAGCTTCGAGGGCGGGCAGATCTTCCCGCCGGAGCGGCTGTTCCCGGTGCAAGTGCTGCGATTGTCGCTGCGCTGATCGTCAGCGCGGGGCCTGGAGCTCCGCGGCGAGCCGATCGAGCAGCTCGCGCCAGCCCTGCTCGCGCATGCGCGGGCCGTCGGCGCCGTCGAAGAAGGCGCCCTGCTCGGTGTAGACGAGTCGGGTGCCGTCGCCCTGGGGGCGCAGCTCGACGGTGGCGAGGGAGGCGGAGATCCGCCTGCCGCCGACGCTCATGGTATAGGCGACGACGATCCGGCGGCCAGGGACGATGTCCTCGTAGTGGCCGTCGTTGCGGATCTCGGCGTCGCTCTTCTCGTCGCGGAAGCGTGCAGCTTCGCGGCCGCCCTCGCGGAAGTCCAGGTCGAATTGCAGGACGCTCCAGCCCTCGCCCTCGGCGAACCACCGCCGCTTTTGCTTGGGGTCGGCCCAGGCCGCGAACACGCGCTCGGGGGCGACGGGGTAGGTACGATCGATCGTGATGGTGCTGTGGACGACGGACTCCGTGATCATGACTGTTCCTCCGTGGTGTCGTTATCGTGCGCTCGCGGCTCTCTGCTCGGTTCGGGCTCGACGAGGAGGTCGCCCAGGCGATCGAGGCGGCGCTCCCACAGGGCGCGCCGCTCCACGATCCACCGCTCGGCGACGTTCAGCCCGGCGGGGTCGAGACGACAGCTGCGGACCCGCCCGACCTTCTCGGTGCGGATGACGCCGCTCTGCTCGAGCACCTGCACGTGCTGCACGACCGCCGCGAGGCTCATCGCCAGCGGCGCGGCCAGCTCCTTCACCGAAGCCGGCCCCCTGCTCAGCCGCTCGACCATGGCACGACGAGACGGATCGGCGAGCGCGTGAAAAACCCGGTCGACGGCGCCATGGTCAAGCATGGACTTGAGTATTTAATCGAAGGCGAAAAAGGTCAAGTTAAAACTTAAGTATTTTTAGGAGGGCGGATGTGACGGTAAGAACGTTGTTCTTGGTGTGGGCTGAGGACGGTCGGAGCGTCTTCATCGGTGGAAGGAGGCTGGCGTGACGGGGCGGGGAGGTTCGATGAGACATGTCGAGATGGACATGTCTTTTAAAACAGGATCATGGCATGACGAGCGGGCCCGCCTGGGTCGGACGCGGACGGCGAATCGGGCTCATTCGCCGGTGCGGCAGTACGATTCGCGCGGAGAGCGGAGAATCGCCGGATCGACGGGTAGCGAATCGCAGTACGTCATGTCGTCGCGCAGGCGGCGCGGCGGGGCTGATGGAGCGTCGCGCGGGCGAGGTCGCGGCGAGGCGGACGCGCGTGATCGAGGCAACCGGTGCGGCCACGTTTTCGTCGCTGCGCGGCAATCATCGCAGCGGGCCACGCCTGGCCTCGCTGGCTCGGCCGATCCGGCGAGAGTTGCGCGGCCGGGAGCGAATGGGGTGAGTGGAGCAATGGCCCCGGTTCAGCTGGACGGGTCTCTGGAGGCGACTACGGTTGAGATCATGAAAGAGCGCATCCTGACTCGCATTCTCAAGTCCGCTTCGGTGACCGCCGCCGCGCTGGCGCTGGTGACCATTGCAGTGCCCGAGGCCGTCGCAGCGGCCTCGGCCGCGACGATGCAGCCGTCCCCGGCTCCGCCGTCGCCGACGCCGAACCCGACGCCGCCGCCGAACCCGAACCCGAACCCGAATCCGAACCCCAATCCGCCGAGCCCGGGGCCGAAGCCGCCCTCGCCGCAGCCGCAGCCGCCGCCCAATCCGATGCCGCCGCCGCAGCCGCCCCCGCCCTCGCCGGCACCGTCGCCGTCGCCCTCGCCGCTGTGACCCGCGACGAGGTCGGGCCGCCGCGATTGCGCTGTGCCGCCGTCGCCCGCGACGCATGGCGGGCGCGGCGCCGCGGACCTTCAGGCGAGCCGCGGCGCGCGAGCCCGTGATAGAATCGGCGGGTGATTTCGAGCCCGCGGCTTCTCTCTCGTGCGCGCGCGCCGACGTGGACGCTGGCCGTGCTCGCGCTCGGATGTTCGGCGCCCACGGAGCAGGAGCCCATGAGGCCGGCTGCGCCGGCGCTCGAGCGTTCGGCGGCCGAGCCGCCGGCCGCGACAGTACCGGTGGTGGCCGCGTCGCAGTCGCCCGATGCGGTGATGGCCGCCGCGCCGGCGCCCGATGCAGGGAGGGCCGCGCCGCTCGATCCGTCGCTCGCCGCCGATCCGGCGCTGCAGCGGGCCCATGCGGTGCTGGCTCGCGTGCCGCTGGTCGACGGCCACAACGATCTGCCGTGGACGATCCGCGAGTACAAGGAGGCGCCGGGGGACGTCGCCGCCTATGACCTGCGCGCGGCCACCAAGGGGCACACCGATCTGCCGCGGCTGCGCGCGGGTCGGGTCGGCGCGCAGTTCTGGTCGGTGTACGTGCCCGGCGATCGACCGGCCGGCGACATGGTGCGCCTGCAGCTCGAGCAGATCGATGTGGCGCGGCGGATGATCGCGCAGTACCCCGACGACCTGGCGCTGGCGCTGACCGCCGACGAGGTCGAGGCGGCGTTCAAGAGCGGGCGGGTGGCGTCCCTGCTCGGCGCCGAGGGCGGGCACACTCTGGCCAATTCGCTGGCGACGCTGCGGGCCTATCACGCGCTCGGGGTCCGCTACCTGACGCTGACGCACAATGTACATACCGACTGGGCCGACTGCGCAGTGCTGCCGCCGCGCCACGACGGGCTGACCGCCTTCGGCGAGGAGGTGGTGCGCGAGATGAACCGCCTGGGCATGCTGGTCGACCTGTCGCACGTGTCGCCGGCGACGATGGACGACGCGCTGCGGGTGAGCGAGGCGCCGGTCATCTTCTCGCACTCGTCGGCGCGGGCGATCGCCGACACGGCCCGCAACGTGCCCGATGACATCTTGCGGCGGATCCCGAGCAATGGGGGGGTGGTGATGGTCACGTTCCTGCCGGCCTACGTGTCGCAGGCGGCCGGGGACGCCCGCGAGGCGCGGCGCAAGGCCCGGGCGGAGGCGGCCAAGCTCGCCGATCCGGCCGCCAGGGCCGCCCGGCTGGCGGAGATCGACGCCCAGCCGCAGCCGCGCGCGACCCTGGCGCAGGTCGCCGACCACGTCGAGCACGTGCGCCGCGTCGCCGGCGTCGACCACGTCGGCCTGGGCGGCGACTTCGACGGGATGTCGGCGGTGCCGGTCGGCCTGGAGGACGTGTCGAAGTACCCCCATTTGCTGGCCGAGCTGGCCCGTCGGGGCTGGACCGACGAGGAGCTGGAGAAGCTCGCCGGCCGTAACCTGCTCCGCGTCCTGCGGGCCGCGGAGGCGACGGCGCAGCGGCTGCAAGCGGCGCGGCCGCCGTCGCTGGCGACGTGTACGCCTGCGAGCGAGGACAAGCGCGAGCCGTGATCTTTCGCGGGGCTTGTGGGACCGGGCCGCGCGTGCGAATCAATTGGGTGCCGATGACCGCAACCGTGAGCCGATCGATCGTCACCGAGTTCGTCGATTACCCCGCCGGCGATATCGTGGCCGAGGGCTATCTTGCGCATGACGGGGCGACCGGGCGGCCGCGCGCGTGCGTGGTGCTGGCCCACGCGTGGGACGGCCAGAACGGCTCGATTCGCGCCCGCGCCGAGGAATTCGCGGCCCAGGGCCGGGTGGCCTTCGCCCTCGACGTGTACGGCAAGGGCGTGCGCGGCGAGGAGACCGGCGACAACTCGCGCCTGATGTTCCCGCTGCTGAACGACCGCGCGCTGCTGCGCGACCGCCTGGTCGCCGGGGTGGCCGCGGCCCGCCAGCACCCGCTGGTCGACCCCGACCGCCTGGTGGTGATCGGCTGGTGCTTCGGCGGCCTGTGTGCGCTCGACGCGGCGCGCAGCAACGCCGGCGGGGTCCGCGGGGTGGTGTCGATCCACGGGGTGCTGCGGCCGCCCGGCTTCCCCGAGCAGCCGAAGATCGGCGCCAAGATCCTGGTGCTGCACGGCTGGGAGGACCCGATCGCGCCGCCGGAGGACGTGCTCGGGATGGCCCGCGAGCTGACCGCGGCCCGCGCCGACTGGCAGCTCCACGCGTACGGCCACGCGATGCACGCGTTCACGTTCCCCGGCGCGCAGATGCCCGAGCGCGGGCTGCAGTACGACGCGAACGCGGCCCGCCGCGCGCAGCTGGCGATCGACGGCTTCCTCGCCGAGACGCTCGGGCCGATCGAGCGTTAGCGCAGGGGGCTGCCGGCCGCGAAGGCGTTCGCTGCAATGATGGCAGGAGCCCGCGCCGCGGGGCGGTGATCTCGGATAGAAATGGGGCCATGCGGCTCTCCTTATGCGCATTGTCCGTCTCGATTCCGCTGGCCGGCGCGGCCCTGGTGCCCGCCGAGGCCACCGCCTGTTCGCCGGGGCCGCAGCACGGGCCGTGCTGGTACGCCGATCAATGGGCCGCGCTGGCGCCGGTCAACGCCGCGGCGATCCCGATCGACGGGGTGCTGGTGCTGCAGGGCACGCAGACCGGGCCCTCGCCCGAGGCGGAGTGGCTCGACGCGATCACGTTCACGGTCACGCGCGACGGGCAGCCGATCGCAGGGGCGATCGAGACGACCGGGATCGATGACGTGCTGATCTGGCGCCCGGCCGCGCCGCTGGTGCCGGGGGCCACGTACCAGGTGGAGGGCGCGCTCGACAACCCGGACGAAGATCCGGAGGGCGAGGCGTGCGGGCCCGATCTGCTGCCGCTGGTGTTCGAGTTCCACGCCGACGCGGGGCCGGCGGCGCCGCTGGCCACGCTGACGACCGAGACGCAGGGGATAGTGACGATCACGCCGCAGATCGCCGAGCTCGACGCGCTGGTCTGCTGTGACGACGCGATCCCGTTCCTGTTCGAGACCGACGACTGCGAGATCGAGATCAAGTGGAACAAGGGCGCGTGCGCGACGCTGATGGGTGAGGGCCGGCTGGGCGTGACGATGACGACGAAGGGCGTGCCGGCGTCGACTCTGGCGATGACGTCGCGCCGATTGGTGGTCGACGGGGTGCCCGGGGCCACTTTCGTCGGCGCAGATCCGGCGACCTCCAGCCTCGCGCCGGTGTGCCTGCAGGTTCAGGTGCGCAACCTGGCGAGCGGCGAGATGGTGCTGTCCGAACCGCAATGCGTGGGGGACGACGTGGTCGGGTCGCTCGGGAAGCAGGAGGTCGATCCTTCGGCCGAGCTGGCCGCGCTGTGCGCGGGCTCGCCGTACGAGTGCAACGTCCAGGGTGATGTCTGGCAGCCCGACGAATGCGAGCCGTGGCCGGCCGAGATGGGGACCACCGGGGAATCGACGGACACCGACGGGGACACGACGGGCACGGCGAGCACGGACGGGGAATCGACGGGCACGTCGGAGACGGACGGGGAATTGACGGGGGTCTCGGCGACGGACGGGGAATCGACGGGGACGCCGGGGACCGGCGGGGATGCGACGGGCGGGCCCGGGACGACCGGGACGACGACGGAGACCGGCGGGGACGACTCCGGCGCGCCGACGACCGGCACCGCGGGCACGAGCGGGCCGACGACGAGCGGCACGGGGACGCCGGGGGAGACCGCAGGGAGCACGGGGACGGCCGGGGATTCCGAGGCGACCGCGGGGACGCATGGGGACAGCGACGGCGGGGATACGAGCCAACAGGACGATCCGGCCGGCTCGGGCTGCGCATGCGAATCCGGGGGGCGGCCGGACGCGCTGGTGATGGTGGCAGGATTCATGGCGTTCGTCCGCCGGCGCCGACGCTGAGCCGCGAGTCATGCCATTCGTCGAGCGCCCGGCCGGGCCCGCTCGCGCGGTCGGCCGGATTCGAGAATGGATGTTCCGGAACCGCCGTGCTCGCCGAAGCCGGCGAGCCGTCGTCGGCGGCGAATCGATGGTGCGCACGTATCGCGCCCGGTCGGCGCTCGCCTCGCGGCGTGGCGGTCGCGTCTGCCACGATTGCCCGAGACCGGCCGCCTGGTCCGGCAGAGGTTGCTCCCGGGTTTGCACGAGCGCGCCGATTGCCCAGACTTCGCGGCAACGAGGTCTGCATGCTCAAGCTTACCGATGTCCATCGCGTGCTCAGCCAACCGGCGGCCGACAAGACGCTGTCGATCTACGCGCAGGTCGATCCCTCGCTGTTCGAGAACCAGGGGCGGACGCCCGGCTGGCGGATCTGGCTCAAGAATTCGCTGCGCGACCTGAAGGCGGCGCACGAGGACCCGGCGGCGGCGGAGCTGATCGCGCGGGCCGAGCAGTTCTTCGCCACGCTGCGGCCGGAGTGCAAGGCGGTCGCGGCCTTCTTCACGCCGGGCGCCGAGGAGGTGCTCCGGCTGCAGGTCCCGATCGTCCAGCCCGAGTGCCACTTCGGCCGCCCTTCGGTGGCCTCGCTGCTGTGGCTGCTCGACGAGTACGAGCCGTACGTGGTGGCCCTGGTCGACTCGGAGAAGGTCCGCTTCTTCGTCGCCAACCTCGGCCGCGCCGGCCTCGGCGGCACCCGCTACAACGAGGTGCGCGAGTACGACTTCCCGCCGAAGTACCTGCCGGCGACCGGCCGCGGCGAGGGCGGTTACACCCAGGGCGGCAACAACCGCGACGCCTTCGAGGCGACGATCAGCGACCATACGCGCCGGTTCTACCGCCAGGTCGCCGAGCAATGCGGTAACCTGCTCGAAGAGACAGGTGCCAAGCGGATCCTGCTCGGCGGGATCGACACGTCGGCCCACGCGGTCCAGGGCCTCATGCACTACACGGTGCGCAAGGCCGTGATCGCGGTGGTGCCGACGCAGATGCACCTCAGTGACCAGGCCGTGTGGGACCACCTCATGCCGCACGCGCTCGAGCACGAGCGGGCCCACGAGTGCGCGCTGGTCGACGAGGTGGTCGACCTGGCCAAGGCCGGCGGCCGCGGGGCGCTGGGGATCGCCACGGTGCTCGCTTGCCTGAAGAACAAGCAGGTCGAGCTGCTCCTGGTGCCCTGGCCGCTGGCCGAGCCCGAGCTGCAGGTGAACCTGCCCGAGCTGGCGATGGCGGCGGGCGCCCGCATCGAGCTGATCGCCGGCGCAGCGGCCGAGCGCGTGCTGCAAGAAGGCGGGCTAGCGGCCCGGCTGTTCTACGGCATCCCCGAGGCGGCGCCGGCGGCCCCGTTCAAGGGCGCGGCCTGAGCCGCGAGGAGCGTCGGGAACCACATGCGCACGCAGGTCCCGGCGCCCGGGGCTGTCTCGAAGGACAGCTTGCCGCCGTGACGGTCGACGAAGGCGCGGACGATCGCTAGCCCGAGGCCGGTGCCCTCCGCCTTGGTGGTGAAGAAGGGCTCGAGCATGCGCGCCTGCACCTCGGCGGCGATGCCGGGGCCGTCGTCGACGACCTCGACGTAGGCCCCGCCGGCGCCGGCGCCGGTGCGCACTGTGACGGTGCCGACGGTCTCGACCGCGTCGAGCGCGTTGCCGATCAGGTTGACCAGCGCCGAGGTGAACTCGCCCGGGCAGATCTGCACCGGCGGGGTCGGCGAGGTCTCGTCGACGACCAGCCGCACCTGCGGGGGCGAGCGGTGACGGCACAGCTCGACGGCCTCGCGGGCGAGCTCGGCGAGCGCGCCCGTGACCGTCTCGACGCCGCCGCCGCGCCGGCTGAAGCCGCTGAGGCGATCGATGACCTGGACGCCGATCGCCAGGCCGTGCTCGAGCTTGCAGAGCGAATGCATGGCCTGCGGGTGGTCGGCGACGAGCCGCCGCAGCAGGCCGGTGTGCAGCGTCAGCGGGGTGAAGATGTTGCGCAGGTCGTGAGCGATGCCGGCGGCCATCAGGCCGAGCGCGCGCAGCTTCTCCGTCTCGGCCAGCCGCGCCTCGGTCTCGCGCTGGCGCCGGCGCAGCTGGGCCTCTCGCAGCTCGCGCTCGACCGCGGGCAAGAGCCGCGCGAGCCGACCCTTGACGATGAAGTCGTGGGCGCCGGCGCGGAGGGCGTCGACGGCGTCCTCCTCGCGCATGGCGCCGGACACGACGATGAACGGCAGGTCGAGGCCGGAGGCGTGGAGCTCGTCGAGCGCCTCGCGGCCGCTGAAGCGCGGCATGGCGCAGTCGGACAGCACGAGCTCCCAGCCGCCGCGCTCGAGCTCGTCGCGCATGTCCTCGGCGGTGTCGACGCAGACCCAGCGGACGTCGAAGCCGCCGCGCTCGAGCTCGTAGACGAGGAGCATGGCGTCCTCCTCGTCGTCGTCGACGACCATGACCGCGAGGTGGCGGGTCACCGGGCGCCTACCAGCGCCGGCTCGGCGCCGCCGCGAGGCCGCGCGTCCGAGTCCCTGCGGATGTCCTGAGGGACAGGATCGACGCTCGCGGGCGAGAGGGTCCAAAAGAAGGTGGCGCCGCTGCCGGGCGCAGACTCGGCCCAGATCCGGCCGCGGTGACGCCGGACGATCCGCTGCACCGTGGCGAGGCCGATGCCGTCGCCGGGGAACTCGCTGGCGTCGTGGAGGCGGCGGAATGGCCCGAACAGCTCTTCCTGGCGGGAGGCGTCGAAGCCGACGCCGTTGTCCCGCACGTGATAGACCCGCTCGCCGGCGGGCGAGACCTCGGCGCCCACCTCGACCATGGGCTCGGCGCACGGGCGCGTGAACTTGAAGGCGTTGCCGAGCAGGTTCTGCAGCAGCAGGCGCACGAGGCCGGCGTCGGCCAGGACGTCGAGGCCGTCCTGGACGACGACGCACACGCGGTGGGTGGTGTGCCCGGCCTGCAGCTCGGCGGCGACGCTGCGCGCGAGCCCGGACAGGTCGATCGATTGCCGCCGCGGTGAGTCGGCGCCCCCGCCGACGCGCGAGAGGTCGAGCATGTCGTCGATCATGCGATCCATGCGGGCGGCGCCGCGGCGCACGCGGTCCAGACAGTCGCGGCCGCGGGCGTCGAGCTGCGCGCCGCAGCGCTCGTCGAGCGCGCGGCTGAAGCCGGCGATCGCCCGCAGGGGCGCGCGCAGGTCGTGCGAGACGGCGTAGGCGAACGCGCCGAGCTCGTCGTTGAGCGCCTCGAGCTGGGCGGTCCGGTCGCGGACGCGGCGCTCGAGGTCGTTGTAGAGCTCGACGTTCTCGAGCGCGATCGAGGTGCTGTCGGCCAGCGCTTGCAGCAGCCGCACCTCGTCCTCGCCGGCGACGCGGTGCCGGGCCCAGTACGTGCCGATGGCGCCGATCGGCCGGGCCTTGCGGATCGGCACCATCGCCATGCTCTTGACGAAGGTGGGTCGATACGCGTCGCCGGGGATCCGCGGGTCGACGAACACGTCCTCGATGACGAGGTGCTGCGCGCGTTGCATGACCCACCCGCTGGCGCAGAGCTCCATGGGGAACCGCTTGCCCTTCCACAGCGGACTTATCGCCTCCTCGTCCGCGTAGAAGCACTGACCGCAGTCACGCAGGACGAAGGTGGCGCCGTCAGCCCCGACGAGCGCGCGGGCGGCATGACGGACGATCGCGGTGACTTCGTCCAGGGAGCGGGCCAGCGACAACTCCTGGACGACGGCGATCAGGTGCCCCTGCCGTGATTCGAGGTGCGAGACGTCCGCCATGCGCCGAATTTTGCGCGCCCGAATGCGCGACGCCAAGTGGCGCAGGCCGCGGCGGTGGGCCCCGGCGCGGGGGCTCCTCACACGTGAAAAACGGCCGCTCCAGGGCCCTGACGGCCTCGGCGGCAGCGCGACGCTCGCCGTTCGCGCGGCCGCCGCGGGTCCGGACGGTGCTCCTGCGCACAATGCCCCTCGGGACATGTGCGCGGCCGCGGCGCGGGTGAGGCCGGTCGAGGAGGCCCGGAGGCGCATGTCCGGAGGTACATGCTCTCCAGGACATGGCGGAATGCGCAGGTCAGTTGTCGACCAGCAGCTGGGCGGCCAGTTGCTTGCCGAGCGCGTCGGCGGCGGACTGGCTCTCGATCGGGTCGACGTAGTTGGCGCCGGTGAAGACGATGTAAGTGACGCCGCTGGCGACGCCGCCGTTGATCGGGCTCGGCGGGATGCCGAGCAGCTCGGCCGCGCGGTACGACAGCTCACCGATGACGCCGGCCGGGCCGGCGTCGGCGTAGGGGGCGTAGATCAGCTTGCCGTTGTAGAGGATCGCGCCGACGCTGCCGTAGCCGGACCAGCCGGTCTTGATGCCGTAGGTCTTGGGGTCGAAGCCGTTGCTCGGCAGCGGCACCACCAGGAACGCGGTCTTGGCCGCGTTGATGAAGTTGCCCAGCGAGTCCTTGGCCGAGGTCTCGGGCTGGTAGTACGGGTCGACGGTGCACTTGGGGTCCGGGGCGCCGTCGCAGTCGATGTCGGCGTCGGCGCGCCACCACACCGCGCCGTCGAGCTGGCAGATCGGGATGGTGGCAGCCGCGGCCGAGTCGGTCTTGAACTTGGTGGTGCCCGGCAGCTGCGTGCAGCTCTGCGTCAGCGCGAGCAACTGATCGTAGGTCGGGTCGCCGTTCGGCGGCGGGGGCGGCGGATCGTCGCCGGCCGCGGTGACGCGGATGGCGTCGGCGATGACGACGTAATTGCCGGTGGTCCAGCGCGACACCGCGATCTTGTTCCACCCGGCGGTGAAGGCGAAGGTGCCGACGGCGGTCCACGCCTTGCCGCCTGCTTGCATGTTGACCTTCACCGTGCCGAGGTTCTTGCCCTGGGCGTCGAAGGCGACGATCGGCGCGTCAGGGGCGCGATTGGTGCCGCTGGTGTACCAGATCTCGACTTTCTTGCTGCCGACGGCCGCGAGGTAGAACGAGAACTCGGCCGCGTCGGACATCGGCGAGACGGCGGCGAACAAATAGTTGCTGCCGTAGAAGCCGGGCGTCGCGGCGGTCGCCGACCAATTGGCGGAGGCGGTGAACTTGGCGCGCGCCGGATCGTTGTTGCCGTTGCTGCTGTCGACGATGATCTCGGATGGATCCGAGTTCATCGGCGGCGGCGGATCGTCGGGCGGCGGGTCCTGCGGGTCGGGCGGCGGCTCGTTCGGGTCGGGCTGCTCCGGCGGCGGGTCCTCGGGCTGTCCGCCGCAGGCGGCCTCGATCTTGTTGAAGTACGTGGCCCACGGCCAATTGGGGCCGGGGTCGATGCGGTTGTTCGGCTGCAGCTGGCCGTGCGCGACCACGTGGTACTTGTCGCGCGGGATGCCCTGGCGCTTGGTGACGTCGCACACCAGCTTGGCCGACTGCTCGATCAGGTTGGCGTTCCAGTCGGCTTGCTTGGCGTAGCCGGCGTGCTCGATGCCGACGGTGAAGTTGTTGCTACTGGTGCCGTGGAGCTGCGACTCTTGCCCGCCGTTGAGGCTCTTGTCGTAGCTCGCGGCGATGTGCCAGGCCCGCTTGTCCTCCTTGACGAGCTGGGAGATCTCCGAGCCGTCCTCCTTGACCACGTAATGAGCGCTGACGCCCGAGTCCTTGTTGACGAGCCAGCCCCAGCAGCCTGAGTAGGCGCCCTCGCACGAGTGGATGATGACCATGCGCCGCTCGCCGGTGACGCCGGCCGGGCGGCTGCCGTAGTTGGGCGAGCTGCGGAAGATCGCGCCGGCGTGGTCGGGGTTGGTGGCCAGGGTCGGACCGCCCGGAGGGGTGTACTGCGGCTCGACGTCGGGCTCGGGCGGGATCTCCGAGATCACGTTGCCGTCGTGGTCGGTGACGACGAGGCCGTTCTTGATCAGGCCGTAGACGTCGTTGTGGATGTAGCCGACGCTGGCGGCGTCGTCGCCGATGGCGGCCAGAGCGGCGATCGCCAGGGCCCACGCGCCGAGGTCGTCGCGGTCGATGCCTTCCTGATCGGACATGTCTCGCAGGACAGCCGCGGCGGCGCGAATGTTGGTCTCGCGGTCGGTCTTGATCGCGTCGAGGTCGACGCCCAGGAGCTCGGCGGCCCGCTGTTGGTTGGCGGCGCGCAGCGCCATCGGCCCGAAGGCGGCGTCGCGCCCGTCGAACTCGACCTGGCCCTCGACCGTCTCCCAGCGGGTCTCGACGTAGGCGACTGCCTTGAGCAGGGAGACCGGGACGCCGAACTCCTCGGCGGCGCGGATGAACTCGCCCTCGATGCCCTCGAGGTATTCGCCAGGGTCGGCCTCGGGCGGATCGACGGGGTCGGGGACGTCGATCGGATGATCGCCGGTCTCGCCGCTCTCGCGGCCGCCGTCGCTCTCACAGGCGAGGGCGAGCAGCGAGAGGATCGTGAGGGCGCGCGTCGAGACGAGTCGCAGCATCGTCTGCGGCTATAGGCCAGAGCGCGCGCGATCACAAGAGCGGGGCCGCGTGACGCGGAGAAACATGTTTCGCTGGTTGGTCCATGATTGCCGTGATTGCGGGTCGCAAGCCCTCGTTCACGTGGGGGCCGGCGCGCGCGATCGGGGGTTCGCGGACGGCGGGGCGGCAAGGGCCCTGCGATGGTCCCCGGGACGACGCGCTACTTCGAGGATGGCCGGCGGTCATCAGCGAGGGCGGCGTTCATCACCGACGCGACCTCGGCGACGGCGGGCTCGTCCATCATCGAGAAATGATCGGCGTCGACGCTGGCGCGGGTATACGCGCCGTCGACCAGCTCCATCCACGCCCGGTCGGCGTGGCGTTCGTCGGGGTCGGGCTGCACGCGGGCCTTGACGTAAAGGACGTCGGCGGCGAGCGGGGCCGCATCGCAGGTGGCGAGGGCGCTCCAGGTGGCGCGCACGAGGCCGCGGAAGGCCGGGTCGTCGCGCAGGGTCGCCGCGAATTGTTCGTAGGCGAGCGACGATTCGTTGCGCATGCGCTCGGCGATCTGGAACACGTCGTCGTCGTCGAGCAGGACCAGCCGCCGCGACAGCGCGAGCGAGGCGGTGTCGAGCATGGCGACCCGGTCGACGCGTTCGCCCTCGGCGAGCAGCCGCCGCGCGAGCTCGAAGGCGATGACGCCGCCCGCCGAGTGACCGCCGAGCAAATAGGGCCCGTGCGGCTGTGCGGCCCGGACCTCGGCGAGTTGATGCGCGACGAGCTCGTCCATGCGCGCGAACACGGGCTCGCCCGGCTCCATGCCCGAGGCGCGCACGCCGATGACGTGCAGCGACGGATCGAGCCTCCGCGCCAGCGGCAGGTAGGTGAAGACGGTGCCGCCGATCGGCTGGAGCAGGAACAGGCGCCGGCCCGGGCCCGGCCGCAACGTGACCGTGAGCCGCTCGCGCGCGGGTGTCGGCGCGACGGGGGATTCGGGGAGGCGGGTGCGGATTAATGCTGCGAGCCCGCCGATCGTGGGGTGCTCGACGAATGCGTGCACCGGCAGCTTGACCCCGAGCAGCTCTTCGATGCGGACCCGCACGCGCAGGGCCAGGAACGAGGAGCCGCCCAGGTCGAAGAAGTTGTCGGCCGGGCCCGGCGGCGGGACGCCGAGCACGTCGGCGAACACGCCTGCGAGGGTGCGCTCGACAAGATCGGTCGGAGCCGTCGCGTCCGCGGTGATCGTCGTGAGCGGCGCGTCGGGAATCACCGGCACTGCGCGCGCGGGGCGGCCGCGCTGCGCCGGCTGCTCGTGGTGGACGCGCTCGAACGCGTAGGTCGGCAGTGGCACGCGGCGGCGGCGTTCGCCGGCGAACAGGACGTCCCAGCGAATGTCGACACCGCGGCACCACAATTGGCCGAGCGCGTGGGTGAAGGCTTCGAGGTCGGTGAGGTTGCCGCCGCGCGCGGCCATGGTGGCGAGGATCGGGCGGGCGCCGGCGTCGGGGTGGCGGCGGGCCAGGCCGGCGAGGGTGCGACCGGGGCCGACCTCGACGAGCAGGAGCTCGGGATCGGCGAGCAGGCGGCCGACGCCGGCGGCGAAGCGCACCGTGCCGCGCAGGTGTCGGCCCCAGTGCTGCGGGTCGCGGGCGTCGTCGTCGCCGAGCCAGTCGCCGGTCACGTTGGAGACGATCGGGATCGTCGGCGCAGCGAGCGAGAGCTGGCGCGCGCAGGCGACGAGCGGTTCAATCAGCGGCTCGACGAGCGCGCAGTGCGAGGCGCCGGCGACCGGCAAGCGGCGCGACTCGACGCCGTCGCGGGCGAGCGCTGCCTCGAAGGTGTCGATCGCGGTGAGCGGCCCGGCCACGACGCAGCTGTCGGCCGCGTTGACGACGGCGAGGTCGAGGCCGGGCGGGAGGCGCTGCACGAGCGCGGCCTCGGACAGGGCGACGACCAACAGGCCGGCCTCGACGTCCAGCGATTCGTGAAGGCGCGCGCGGGTGGCCAAAAGGCGGGCGGCGTCGGCGAGCGAGAGGATGCCGGCGATCGCGGCGGCCGTGTATTCGCCGAGGCTGTGGCCGGTCAACGCCGCCGGTACCACGCCGAGTGCCATCATTCGCCGGGCCAGCGCGTATTCGCAGCAGAAGATCGCCGGCAGAAAGCGCGTGGGTCGCAGCAATTCGCGGGCTGCCGCGTCGGGGTCGGCGGCGTAGAGCAGGTGGCGGACGTCGACGTCGAGGAGGGCTGCGAAGCGGTCGGCGGCGGCGTCGAACTCGGCGCGATAGGCCGGGTCGCCAAAATAAAGCTCGCGGCCCATGCCGAGCGACTGGGTGCCGCCGCCGGGGAACAGGAACGCGATCCGCGGCGGCCTCTCGCCGGCGACGCCCTCGACCAGGCGGACCCGATCTACCCCCTGCAAGGCGCGCACTGCCGAGTCGGCGTCGCGGGCGATCACTGCCAGGCGGCGCCGCAGAGGCGTGCGGCCGCGGGCGAGGGTGTGGGCGACTTCCGGCAGCGCGGGGGCGTCGGGGCGGGAGAGGGCGTCGGCGAGGCGAGCGGCGCCGGTCGTCAGAGCGCCGGGCGATTGCGCCGACAGCACGAGCAGCTGCACCGGCCGCGACGGATCGGTCGCCGGTGAGGGGGGAGCCTCGCCGAGGATCGCGTGCGCGTTGGTGCCGCCGACCCCGAACGAGCTGACCGCGGCGAATCGCGGGACATGTCTCCTGGGCCAGTTCAATGTATCGGCATTGACGAAGAACGGGCTGGTGTCGAGCGCGAGCTCGGGGTTGGCGGCGCGGAAGTGCAGGGTCGGCGGGATGGCCTCGCGGGCGAGCGCCAGGGCGGCCTTGATCAGGCCGGTGACGCCGGCGGCGGCGCCGAGGTGGCCGATGTTGCCCTTGATCGAGCCGAGCGCGCACCAGGCCCGCGCGGCGGTGCGGCGGCGATAGGCCTGGGTGAGCGCGGCGACCTCGATCGGATCGCCGAGGCGGGTGGCGGTGCCGTGCGCCTCGACGAGGCCGATCTGGGCCGGCTCGAGGCCGGCGACCGCGAGCGCGCGCTCGATCACCTCGCACTGGCCGGGGACGCTCGGGGCGGTGAAGCCGACCTTGCGCGCGCCGTCGTTGTTGATCGCGGTGGCGTGAATCACCGCGTGGATCGTGTCGCCGTCGGCCACCGCGTCGGCGAGCCGCTTGAGCACGACGAGGCCGACGCCGTTGCCGCCGACGATGCCCTGGGCGTCGGCGTCGAACGGCCGGCAATGGCCGTCGGGGGCGACCACCGAGCCGCCCTCGGAGACGTGGCCGAGGCGATCGGGGGGCATGACGACTGCGCCGCCGGCGAGCGCGACGTCGCATTCGCCGGTGACGAGGTTTTGACAGGCGACGTGGACTGCCACCAATGAGGTCGAGCAGGCGGTCTGCACGGTGAAGGCGGGGCCGCGCAGGCCGAGCTCGTAGGACACCCGCGTGGCCAGGGTGTCGTTCATGTTGCCGAAGCCGACCTCGTACTCCTCGATGCTGAGCGGGCCGCCGGGGGTGCCGAGGCGCTCGAGCCAGTAGCGCGGGACCTCGGAGCCGGCGAATACGCCGACAGCGCCGTCGACCCCGCGCGGGGCGTAGCCGGCGTGCTCGAGCGCGGCCCAGGCGACCTCGAGCAACACTCGCTGCTGCGGATCGAGGAGCCTCGCCTCGCGCGGGCTGTAGCCGAAGAAGGCGGCGTCGAAGCACATCGCGTCGGGCATGACGCCGATCGCGGGGACGAACCGCGGGGCCTGCACCAGCGCCGGATCGACGCCGGCAGCTTCGAGCTGTTCGCGGGTGAAGAACGAGATCAGCTCGCGGCCTGCCACCAAGGCTTCCCACAGGGCGTCGACGCTGGCGGCCCCGGGGAAGCGCCCGGCCATGCCGACGATGGCGATCGCGCGGGTGTCGGCGTTCGCTCGCGGCGCGGGGGATTTATGAATGGTTGGCTGAGAGGAGGCGCCGCCGAGGTGGGCGGCGAGGCTGCGGATGGTCGGGTGGCGGAACAGCTCGACGATGGCGATCGCGCGCCCGGTCGCGCGCTCGAGCTCGGCCCGCACGCGCGCGAGCAGCAACGAATGACCGCCGAGGTCGAAGAAGCGCTCGTCGAGGCCGACCTGATCGAGCTGCAACACGTCGCGCCAGATCGCGGCGATCTGTAGTTCGAGCCCGGTGCCGGAGGATGGGGCGGGTCGTGACGCCGGGGCGCGTTCCCGCGGGAGCGGCAGGGCGCGGCGATCGAGCTTGCCGCTCGGGAGCAGCGGCCATTGCGGCAGCTCGACGAATTCGGCGGGCAGCATCGGCTCGGGCAGGTGCGCGCGCAGGTGGTCGCGCAGCGCGGCGAGGTCGAGCGGAGCGCGGGCGAGGACGTAGGCGACGAGGCGCCTGTCCCCGTGGACATCTTCGCGCACGACTGCGGCTGCGGCGGCGACTGCAGGGTGCTGGGCCAGGACTGCCTCGATCTCGCCGAGCTCGATTCGTATCCCGCGCAGCTTGACCTGCGAATCGCCGCGCCCGACGTATTCGAGGTTGCCGTCGGGATCGCTGCGGGCCCGATCGCCGGTGCGGTACATCCGCTCGCCGGCGACGAACGGATCGGGGACGAACCGCTCGGCGGTCCGCGCGGACCCACCGAGGTAGCCGCGGGCGAGCGCGGCGCCGGCGATGTACAGCTCGGCGGTCACGCCCGGCGGGACGGGGCGGTGGTCGGCGTCGAGCAGGTAGATCCGCGTATTGTCGAGGGGGGCACCGATCGGCGGCAGGAGCGGCCACGCCGCGGCTGGACCGGTGAGAATGTGGGCAGTGACGACGTGCGCCTCGGTCGGGCCGTAGTGATTGTGCAGGCTGCAATGCGGCAGGCGCGCGAAGAGGTCGCGGATGGCCGGGGAGATCTTCAGCTGCTCGCCGGCGGTGACGACGTCGAGCAACGTGGCCGGCGGACGCTCCGAGCTCGCAGCCTCGGCGAGGTGCTGCAGGAACACGAACGGGAGGAACAGCCGCTCGACAGCGTGGCGCTCGAGCAGGGCCAGCAGGGCCCGCGCGTCGCGGCGCGTGTCCTCGGACACGAGCACCAGGGCGCCGCCGGTGGCCCAGGTCGAGAGGAACTCCTGCGCCGAGACGTCGAAGTTGAGCGAGGCGAACTGCAGGGTCCGCGCCGGTCGCCCGAGCCGCGCGTGGCGCAGGTGCCAGCCGGTGAGGTTGGCGAGCGGGCCGTGCGTCATGGCCACGCCCTTCGGCTGCCCGGTCGAGCCCGAGGTGTAGAGGACGTAGGCGAGGTCGTCCGCGCCGACGTCGGCGATCGGCCGCTCGTCGGCGGCGTGCGCTGCGTCGGGCGCGACGAGCTTCGCTGCGTGCGGAGGCAAGCTGGCGGCGGCGTCGGGCTCGGCGACGATCCAGCGCAGCGCTGCGTCCTCGACGATGAAGGCGAGCCGCTGCGAGGGATAGGACGGATCGAGCGGGACGTAGGCGCCCCCGGCCTTGAGGATCGCCAGGACCGCGACGAAGGTGGCGCTGGTGCGCGTGGCGACCACGCCGACGAGGCTGCCGCGGCCGACCCCGAGCGCGCGCAAGTGATGGGCGAGGCGATTGGCGCGGCGCTCCAATTGTGTATAGGTTACGATCTCGTCATGGCTGACGAGGGCGACTGCGTCGGGGGTGCGATCGACCTGCGCCTCGACGAATGCATGGACTCCACTCGAATGTACGACTGGCGCACGCGGACCGCAGGCGCGCAGGAGCTGCTGCGATTCGGCGGCGGGGGACATCAGCGGCAGCTCGGCGGCGGACGAAGCCGGGGCGTCGACGCCGGCGAGCGCGGCCTCGAGGGCCCGCGCGAGCTGCTCGATGCGCCAGCGGTCGAACAGATCGGTGGCATATTCGAAGAAAGCCTCGAGGCCGCCCTCGGCGGTTTCGCGGGTGAGCAGGGTGAGGTCGAAGATCGCGCCGCCGGCGTGCACGTCGAGCGGCCGCACGGTGCAGCCGCGCAGGTGCAGGCCGCCGTCGCCGGGCGGCTGGGGCGCGAAGGCGACCTGCACCAGCGGCGAGCCGCCGACGTCGCCCGGCGAGCGCAGGGCCCGGACGATCTGCTCGAACGGGACGTGCTCGTCCTCGTGGGCTGCGAGCACCGCGTCGCGGACCCGCGCGAGCAAGGTGGGCAGCGTGGGGTCGTCGGCGAGGTCGAGGCGGATCGGCAGAGTGTTGACGAAGAAGCCGGCGACCGCCTCGAGCTCGACCCGGCCGCGCGCCGCGGCGGTCAAGCCGATCACGAGATCGTCCTGGTCGGCAAATCGTCGCAGGACGGCCGCAAATACGGTGAGAATGGCCTGCGACAGGGTCGCGCCGCCGGCCAGCGCCAGGCGGCGCAGCGGGGCCAGGGCGGCCGGCGAGGCGGTGAATGCCACGCGTGCGCCGCGATGGGCCGGGGCGTCGCCGCGAGGGCGGTCGGTGGGCAATGCGAGCAGGGAGGGCGCCCCGGCGAGTCGGGCCCGCCAGCGGGCGAGCGCGGCCGCGTGACGCTCGCCGGATAACGCGCGGCGTTGCCAGGCCGCGTAATCGGCGTAAGTCGGGGCGGGCGGAGCGTCGCTCGCGGCCGAATCGTCGTACAGCCGGCCGAGCTCGTGCAAGAGCATCGATTCGGTCCAGGCGTCGGTGACGATGTGGTGCAGCACCAGCCACAGGACCCGCGCGTCGGGGGCGAGTCGCACGAGACCGGCGCGGAGCGGGGGACCGGCGGCGAGGTCGAAGGGGCGGCCGGCCTCGGCGGCGAGGGCCGTATCGAGGGCGTCCGTGCGATCGGCGGGGGAGAGATGGCCGAGGTCGAGGCGGGCGAGCTCGAAATTTTCGTCGGCGTCGATCACCCGTCGCGGCGCGCCGGCGTGGTCGACGTAGCGGGTGCGCAGGACCTCGTGGCGGTGGATCAGCGCGCGCAGGGCGGCGTCGAGGCGCGCCTCGTCGCATTCGCCGGTGATGTGAAACGCCAGCGGGCAATGATAGGCGGGGCTCTGCGGCGCGAGCTGGTGGAGGAAGTACAGCCGCTCCTCGGCGAAGGACAGCTCGCCCGTGTTCGCCGCGGGCGTGATGGCCACCTCGTCGGCGGGGCGACGATCGGCGAGCAGCGTGGCCTGGCCGGCGATCGTCGGGTGAGCGAAGAACTCGGCCAGAGAGAGGGCGCTGCCGAGCGTTCGCTTGAGGCGGGCGACGATCTGCGCGGCGTGGAGCGAGTGCCCGCCGACGGCCAGGAAATCATCGGTCACGCCGCAGCCGGCGGCGAGGACTGTGTGCCAGATCTCCGCGATCGCGCGCTCGAGCGGGTTGCGCGGCGCGACGCGCTCGGTGGGGCCCGCGAAGTGATGCGCATTCGGGCGAGGCAGCGCGTTGCGATCGATCTTGCCGTTCGACAGCACCGGGATCGCCGGCAGCGGCACGAACGCGGCGGGGACCATGGCCGCGGGCAGGCGCGCGACCAGGCTCGCGCGCAGCTCGGCGATCGCGGCCGCGCCGGTGTGCTGTGATTCGCCGGCGAACACGACGTAAGCGACCAGGCGCCGCTCGCCGCCGTCGTCGTGGACCACGATCAGGCCGTCGCGGACGGCGGGGTGCTCGCGCAGGACGACCTCGATCTCGCCGGGTTCGACGCGGACGCCGCGGATCTTGACCTGATGATCGAGACGGCCGAGGAACTCGAGCACGCCGTCGCTGCGCCAGCGGGCCAGGTCGCCGGTGCGATACAATCGCTGCCCGGGCGCCGCGGCGAACGGGTCGGGCACGAAGCGTTCGCCGGTCAGGCCGGGGCGGCCCCAGTAGCCGCGGCTGACCTGCACGCCGCCGATGTGGAGCTCGCCCGGGGCGCCGGGCGGGACCGGCTCGCCGCGGCGGTCGAGCACGTAGATCGTGCAATTGGCGATCGGTCGACCGATGGGGATCGCGGCGAGGTCGACGCCGCGCTCGCAACAATGGGCGGTGACCTCGATGGCGGCCTCGGTCGGGCCGTAGAGGTTGTGGACTTCGACGTCGAGCCGCGCGTGACAGGTGCGCACGAGCGCGGGCGCGAGGATATCACCGGTGCACAGGACGCGGCGCAGCGAACGACAGGCGCGCGGGTCGACCTGCTCGAGGAACGCGGCCAACATCGGCGGCACGAAGTGAATCGTCGTGATGGCGTGGGCGCGGATCGCCTCGACCAGGTAGGCCGGGTCACGGTGCCCGCCGGGCCGCGCCATCACCACGGTCGCGCCGGCCAGCAGCGGCCAGAAGAACTCGTAGACCGAGATGTCGAACCCGCACGGGGTCTTTTGAAGCAATCGGTCGTCCGGCCCGAGGGGGATGGTGCGCTGCATGTCGAGCAGGCGATTGACGACCCCGCGGTGAATGTTCATGACCCCCTTGGGCCGGCCGGTCGAGCCCGAGGTGTACATCACGTAGATCAGATCGTCGGGCGTGACGTCGTCGGGCACTGGGTCGGCGTCGCGCCGCGCTTCGTCGAGGACGACGATCGCGTTCGGCGAAGCCGGCAGGGCCAGGGCGTGCCGCCGCTGGGCCAGGATCAGGCGGGCGCCGCAGTCGGCGAGCATGAAGGCGAGGCGCTCGCGCGGGTGATCGGGGTCGAGCGGGACGTAGGCAGCACCGGCCTTGAGCACGCCCAGGAGGCCGGCGAGCAGCTCGCGCGAGCGGTCGGCGCAGACTGCTACCAACGAGCCGCGACGCGCGCCGCGACTACGCAGCTCCGCGGCGATGGCGTTCGCGTGGCGGTCGAGCTCGGCGTAGGTCCAGCTGCCCTCCTCGGCGACGACCGCGACGCGATCGGGGCAACGCGCGACCTGGGCCGTTATCAATCGTTGCAGGCAGACCTCGCCCGACAGATCGATCGCGGTGTCGTTCCATTCGTGAAGGACGCGACGGCGCTCGTCCGCCGGCAGCAGCGGCAGCGCGTCCGCGAGGGCGTCGGGCTCGTCCGCGGCGGCGCGCAGCAGCACCTGCCAGCGAGCGAGCACGCGCCGGGTGGCGGCGATCGCCACCCCGGCGCCGACCGACGCGCGCAGCGAGAGCGACGTGGTACCGACATTCGCGACGAACACCAGCGCGGCTCCGCCGGCCTCGTCCTCGCCGGCGCGCGGCGGCGGATCGCCGCCCTCGTCGAGCCAGAACGCGAGCTGAAACTCCAGCTCGAGGCCGCGGGCCGCCGCGGCGCGGACGATCGCCGCCGGGTTCGCCGGGCGCTCGGCGCCGTCGCGGATCGCCTGCTGCGCGGCGCGGACGAGCTCGCGGAAGCGGAGCCCCGGCTCGACGCGGCCGCGCGCGGGCACCATCGGGCCTCCGCGGCGACAGTGGGCGAGGACCACCAGATCGGACTGACCGGTGTGGCGCGCCAGGACCAGCCACAGGCCGGCGAGCAGCAGCGCCGCCGGGGGCGCGTCGAGCGTCGTCGCCAGTTCACGCAGGGCCGCGGCGGTCTCGGCGTCGAGCGGGAGCTCGACCTCCGACTGCGCGCATTCACCGGCCTGCCACCATTCGCCCGGCAGCTCCAGCCGCGGCGGGGCGCCGGCCAGCGAGCCGGCCCAGTCGACCGCCGATTGGTGCGAGTCGGCCCGAACTTCGTCCAGGGACTGTCCCGAGCTCATGACGACACTCCTTTTTCGCAATCATCGTGGTACGACGACCACGCGCCTGACGCCGCGGTGCCCCGATCAGACCGGATTGACGCGGTAGACCGGGAAGTAAGAGCGGAGTCGCCCGGCGGCCGCGTCGCGCGCCAGGCGGCCGATCTCCTCCCAGGAATAGATCTCCGACACCTGCGGCATCCACCCCTCGCGCTCGGCGTAGTGCATGGCGGCCGGCGAGTCGGAGTGACGGATGTAGTGCGAATGCACGTGGACGTGGCGGCCGATGCACTCGATCGCGCGGTTCATCGTCATCTGCATGCCCAGCAGCCAGCCGGCGGTCGCCAGCACGCCCTGGCGGGCCAGCGCCTTGACGCTGGCGCGGAACACCGGGGCGCCGATGTAATCGAACACGATCGCCGCGCCGCGCCCACCGGTCCAGTCGCGCACCGTGGCGAGGAACGCCTGTTCGGAGGCGCGGTAGGCCTCGCGGTAGTCGGGGTCGCTGTGATAGCGGGATTCGTCGAGTTCGATGTCGGCGAAGGCCCGACGGTCGATACCGACGATCCCGCTGCGGCCGAGCTCGGCGAGCCGCCCGGGGCTGCCGGACACCATCGCAGTGCGGCTACCCGCCCGCTGGGCCAGCTCGAGCGCCGCGAGGGTCGAGCCGCCGCCCCAGCCGAGCACGAACGGGGCGGGGTCCAGGTGCTCGTCGATCTGCAGGCGATAGGCGCCGAGCGCCACGCGATAATTCGACCAAGCCGTCAAATAGCGCACCGAGAACGCGGCCCACTGCTCGAGGCGGTGCTGAGATTCGAGCGGCAGCGGCAAGAAGTTGCGCGCGGCGATCTTGGTCCGCTTGGCCAAGACGCCGACGGTGCCCGGAGCGTCGTAGCCTTGAACCAAAACTGTGTAACCGAACTCGTCCTGCACATGACCGCCATAGAGAATCCCCACCGCGCCCTCGTGGATTCCACGAACGTCGGCGCCGGCCCGCAGGACTCGCAGGACGCTGCCGTTGCCGATGACGACGCGTTGCTCGCGGCGCTGGCTGCAGATGTCGATCGGCCGCCGCTGAAGCGAATGGGTCATGTTGCCCTCCCAGCTGCCGAACAGCGGTTCGACCAGCAGTTCGTCGCTGGCGGGCGCGGGGAACGAGAATTTCTCGAGGCGAAAGTCGCCGGAATCCAGCGCGGATTGAGTGGCGCCGGACCGCTCGTAGAGCACCCAGGCTTCGGTCTCGATCATGTCAAACCCCCCGTCCTCGACGGCTCGACCCAATGGCTACACCACATGCGCAGCCATTATTCGGATCGTCTATGCCACGCCGATCCGAGCCGCGGAAGGGGGCGCGCGGAAAAGCGGGAGAATGGAGACTCACATCGGTGTTCCGGCGCCGGCTGCGCTCGCACGTGTAGGTGCCGGTCGGATGAACCGCGGGGGGCCGGTGAATTGCCGGGCCGCGAGGGCTCGAAGCTGCGCGGGCGGCCTCCGGGTCCGCCCTGCGGCGGGCGAAACCGCTCTGATATCGCCTATTTGCGGATTGCGTCCGGGGCGACGATACCGCTTCCTGCCGACGGCTCCGGCTGATAGGGTGAACCGTGGAGGACAGGGGCAGATGATGACGAATGACGAGACGGAGATCCGCCGTCTTCTCGAGCGCTACGCAATGGCGGTAGCCGTCTCCGGCGACGGGATCTGGGAGTACCCCGCCATCGATCCCGAGCAAGCGTTCCACCGCAACATCCCCGTGCATTATTCAGAGCGCTTCCCCGAGCTCCTCGGTTACCACGAGCGGGACTTCGCGCCGGTCGCCAGCAGCTGGTGGGACGCGATTCATCCGGACGACGTCGGGACGTCGTCGAAGGCGATCGCCGAGCACCTGATGACGGGAAAGCCGATCTTCGCCGAGTACCGCGTATTGAACCGTCAGCGCGAGGTCCGCTGGTGGCAGGTGTTCGGCGACTCGATGCCCGACGCCGACAACAAGGGCAAGATCCGCGCGATCGGGGTGGTCCGCGACATCACTGCGCTCAAGGTCGCCGAGGAGACCGCGCGCAATCAGCTCGAGCTGATCACGCGGCAGCAGAAGGCGATCCGCGCCCTGTCGACCCCGATCATTCAGCTGTGGGACAACATCATCACGCTGCCGCTGGTGGGCGCGATCAACTCGGAGCGGGCGTCGGAGATCATGGACCGCCTGCTGGCCGAGGTGGTGCGACTGCGGGCTCGCTACGCGATCATGGACATGACCGGCGTCGACGCCGTCGACACGACCACGGCCGAGCAGCTGTATCGCATCATCCGCGCCGTCGCGCTGCTCGGCGGGCAGGTGCGGCTGTCGGGGGTGAACCCTGCGATCGCGCAGACGATGACGAACCTCGGCGTCGACATCAGCCCGTTCATCAGCCACCGCAACCTGCAGGACGCGCTGCAGGCGTGCCTGCGGGACAGCGACCGCTTCGTCACCCACTGACCGCGCGACGCGGAGCTGCAGGCGCGAGATCTGCGGCCGCGACGCCACTGGTGTGCAGCGGCCGATCTGCCCGCGGCCGCTGTTTCGCCGGTACGAGCCCGGGGGCGCCCCCATCGCCCCTTCAGCGCGAGCCCGGGCGCGTCGCGAGCGATGCGGGATCACTCCGGGTCATTGGGGCCCTCGATGGTCTCGGCGAAGCGGTAGCCGACCCCGCGCAGCGTCTGCAGCTGGCCGGCGGCGGGTCCGAGCTTGGCGCGCAGGCGGAGCACGTGGGTGTCGACGGTGCGCGTGGTGACGCTGGGCGACAGGCCCCAGACCTCGGCCAGCAGCGCTTCGCGGGTGTGCACGCGGCCGTGGCGGGTCACGAGGAGGATCAGGAGGCGCAGCTCGAGCGCGGTGAGGGCGAGCTCGCGGTCGTCGAGCCAGGCTCGCTGGGCGCCGGCGTCGACGCGCACGCGGCCGCAGGCGACGCGCTCGGCCGCGGAGGGCGGCTGGACTCGCCGGCGCAGCACTGCGCGGATCCGGAGCACCAGCTCGCGCAGGCTGAACGGCTTCGTCACATAGTCGTCGGCCCCGACCTCGAAGCCGAGCACGCGATCGATCTCCTCTGCGCGCGCGCTCACCATCACCACAGGCAGCGCGCGGGTGATCGGGTCGGCGCGGAGCGCTTGACACACCGCGATGCCCGACATGTCCGGGAGGTTCAGGTCGAGCAGCACGAGGTCGGGCGCGGGCTCGCTGCGGGCCAGCGAGAGGCCCTGCGCGCCGGTGTCGGCGGTGCGGGGCTGGAAGCCCTCGCGCGTGAGCGCGTGACAGATCGCGGACCTTAGATCGCGCTCATCTTCGACGACGAGGATCGAGGCGGGCATGGCGAACGGGGGGCCGTCCGAGCGTACACGCGGGCCCGAAAATACGCACCGACGCGGCGCAGCGGCGAAATTCACCGCGCTGGCGCGCCGCTGTGACGTGGCTGTGATGTTGTCGGAAGGCGGAACGCAGGGGCGCGAACGCGACGTCCGGAATCATCACAGGCGTCCGCGCGCGTCGGTCGCTCGGCTCGCCCTGTGATGATTCGATCGCCGGGGCGCGCTCACAGGTGCACGAGCTGGGCCCCGAGGTGCGCGCCGGCGCCGATCGCCGCGAAGGCCACCAGGTCGCCGCTGCCGAGCGCGACGGTGCCGCGCTCGAGATCTTCGGCCAGCAGGATCAGCATGCCCGCGGAGGAGGTGTTGCCGTAGCGCGCGACGTTGGCCGCCAACTGGTCGCCTCGCAGGCCGATCGAGGCCGCGAAGTGCTCGAGCAGGCGCTGGTTGGGCTGGTGCAGGTAATAGCGAGAGACCGCGCTCGCGGCCGTGCCCGCGCGCGCCAGCACGTGCTCCAGGCTCTGCTGCATGCAGCGCATGTAGCTCTGCTGGACCAGCGCGCCGTTGACGACGTACGCCAGATCGACGGGCCGGGTGCGGTCCGCGTGCGGCGGCAAGAGCGAGCCGCCGCCGGGGCGCAGGACGAGGTCGAGGTGCTCGTTGCCGGCGATCGAGGCGACCACGCCGCGGTCCTGGTCGTCCTCGCCCTGGAGGACGATCGCGCCGGCGCCGTCGCCGAACACGTAGACCGACAGGAACGCGCCGATGCTCTTGTCGCTGCCGTCCAGCGGCACGGATTGGCTGTAGAGGTAGCGATCCACCATCGACGAGGTGAAGTTGCTGCCGACGATCGCGGCGGTCCGGATCGCGCCGGAGGCGATCATCTTGGCCACCATGTCGAATACGTACATCGTGCCGCCGCAGCCGCTGTCGAACACCAGCGCGTAGCAGTCGGCGCGGCAGTCGAGCCGGCGGTGCAGCAGCATCGCGTCCTGGCTGAAGCTCGGGCGGTCGGCGGTGCAGGTGACGACGAAGATCGCGTCGAGGCTGGCGGAGCGCAGCCCGGCCATTCGCAGCGCCTTGCGCAGGGCGATCTCGCTCATGTCGACGCCGGTGGTCGGCGCCTCGCCCGGCGTCGGCTCGATCGCCTTGCCGGTGACGTCGTCGATGTCCCACAGGTAGCGCCGTTCGTGGATGCCGGTGCGATCGGTGATGCGCTCGGGGGTCCACCCGGGGATGAGCGCGGCGATCCGCGCGGTCGACATGCGAATCTCGGGGACATAAGCGCCGGCGCCGATGATGGTCGGGCGCCGGGTTTTCAACTGCGGATAGTCGAAGGTCATAAAAACTCGCGGGAAAATCGCCGGACGGCGAGGCACACGCGGCCGCGACCCCGCACGCGCGCCGGGAGGGCTCCGGCGCCGCGGGGTCGCGGCCTCGCCACCTCGTATGCGTCCGGGCGGCGGACTTCGGATCGCGGCGCGGCAGGGCGTCCGCAGGTGGACGCGCGGAGCGGTGACACCTACCTCGCGCCGACTCGGGCCATTGTGCCGAGAATGTCGAATGGACTGATAATATGAGCAGCTCGCGCCATTCCGAGGGGGCTGACGGCCACACGTCAATGCGCGATCTCGGGCCTCCAGGCGGGCGGTGGGGGCCGCGCAGCCGTGAGTTGTCGCGGTTCGCACCTGGAGGTCGCAGGGATTATCTTGCCCGTTCCTGCGAGTACGGAACCGGAGGTTTCATTGGCCCAACTCATCCTTGACGACTTCAACCTCGAGAAGGCAGAGCGGCGTCTGTGCGCTGAGGCGCTCAGCTCGGCCGGCAACATCGTCGGCGCCGCCGCCTTGCTCGGCATCACTCGCCACGCGCTCAAGCGGCGCATCATCAAGCTGGCGATCGAATGGCCGCCGCGCAATCCGAGCCGGCCGTCCGACGCCGTGAATGCGAGCGCGGGACTCGCTCGCTAGTCCAACCAGATGACGAGTCCAGGACGACCTGGCGGCCACCGCTGCCAGGTCGTCCTCGTCACATCTCGAGCTCGTCGACGGTCGGCGGTCACGCCGAACCATGATGACGAGCGACGGCGCGCTCGATCGCAGTCGCCTGTGCGGCGGTCACGAGCTGCGCCCGCACGTCGGGCCGTGGCGACGAGGATGCAGGTCGACTCTGTCCGCGAGTCGATCTCGCTTCGCCGTTTGCGACCCGTGGTTCGATGGCGCCGCCGAGCCCGACCGCGCGAGCGACGAATCGGCCGAGCCCGCCGCGCTCGCGCGAGGGCGGTGCGCCGGTGGTGGCCGCGGTCCGCAGGTCGGCCGCGCGGAGGCGGCGAGGCCGCCGGGCGCGCGTCCTCGCGGCGGGTCGTTGCATTCGCCTGGGTTGCGACGGCCGCGCGAGCGCCCAGGCTAGCCAGGAGCGGCGACCGGCGCCGGCCGACCTGCCGAGCACGGCGAATCCGCGTCCACCGGAGGACGAGTCATGAGAGCGATCTGCTGGCACGGCCCGCGAGATGTCCGATTGGACAGGGTGCCCGACCCCACCATCCTCGACCCGGGCGACGCGATCGTCCGGGTCACTGCGACCGCGATCTGCGGCTCCGACCTCCACGTGTTCGACGGCTTCATGCCGACGATGAAGACCGGCGACGTGCTCGGGCACGAGGCGATGGGCGAGGTGGTCGAGGTCGGCAAGGCGGTCACGCGGCTGCGCCGGGGCGACCGCGTGGTCGTGCCGTTCGTGATCGCCTGCGGCTCGTGCTTCTTCTGCAAGCGCGGCGAGCAATCCGGCTGCGACGTCAGCAACCCGAACGCGCGCATGGCCCGCGAGATCATGGGCCACTCGCCGGCGGGCCTGTTCGGCTACTCGCACATGATGGGCGGGTTCTGGGGCGGACAGGCCGAGTACCTGCGGGTGCCGTTCGCCGACGTAGGTCCGCTCAAGATCGAGTCGGAGCTCACCGACGAGCAGGTGCTGTTTTTGTCCGACATCTTCCCGACCGGCTATTTCGCGGCGGACCTGTGCGGCATCGAGCCGGGTGACACCGTGGCGGTGTGGGGCTGCGGGCCGGTCGGGCAGATGACGATCCGCAGCGCCTGGATGCTGGGAGCGGGGCGGGTGGTGGCGATCGACCGCGTCCCCGAGCGCCTGCGCATGGCCGAGGCCGGCAGGACCGAGATCGTCAATTTCGAGGAGACGCCGGTCTACGACCAGTTGATGGACCTGACGCGGGGCCGCGGCCCCGACCGCTGCGTCGACGCGGTCGGCTGCGAGGCGCACGGCCTGGGCAGCGCCGACGCGGTGATGGACAAGGTGAAGACCGCTGTGATGGGGACCGACCGCGCCCACGTGCTGCGCGAGGCGATCATGTGCTGCCGCAAGTTCGGCACGGTGTCGATCCCCGGGGTGTACGTGGGCGCGGTCGACAAGCTGCCGATGGGCCCGGCGATGAACAAGGGGCTGACCTTCCGGATGGGCCAGACGCCCGTGCAGCGCTATCAGCAGCTGCTGCTGGCGAAGATCGAGGCGGGGGAGATCGATCCGTCGTTCGTCATCACCCATCGCCTGCCGCTCGAGCAGGGACCCGCGGCGTACCGGACGTTCCGCGACAAGCAGGACGGCTGCATCAAGGTCGTGCTCCGACCGTGATGGCAAAGGCGCGGCGCTCGTCGTCGTGCCGGTATGCATACCTCATGTCGGGTCGAAATGGGTGGGGTGCGACGGATCGGCGCGGCGTGGCGAGAAGTGAGCGGTGTTTGGCGTTCGCGCCACTTGTCGCGCGGCGCCGCGAGTGGGACCGTGATGGCATGAGTTCCACGCTGACCCTCCCCGGGATCGATCCGCTGTCCATCGCCATGCTGCTGTACCCTGGCTTCACGATGCTCGATTTGATCGGGCCGCAGTCGGTGCTCGCCTGGGCGGGCACCACCCATCTGGTCGCCAAGACGCTGGCGCCGGTCGAGAGCGATTCGGGCGCGCAGCTGCTGCCGACCTGCACCCTGGCAGACTGCCCGCGCGACCTCGACGTGCTGTTCGTGCCCGGCGGCTTCGGCACCTTCGCGGTGATGAAAGACCCCGAGGTGCTGGCGTTCCTGGCCGACCGCGGCGCGCGGGCCGGGAGCGTGACTTCGGTGTGCTCGGGCGCGCTGATCCTCGGGGCCGCCGGGCTGCTGCAGGGCTATCGATCGACCACGCACTGGGCGCTGCACGACGCGTTGCCGGCGCTCGGGGCCGTCCCGGTCAAGCAGCGCGTCGTCGTCGATCGCAACCGGATCTCCGGCGGCGGCGTCACTGCCGGCATCGACTTCGGCCTGACGCTGCTGGCCCAGCTGCGCGGCGAGGAGACCGCCCGGCTCGTGCAACTGATGATGGAGTACGACCCTGCTCCGCCGTTCGCCGCGGGCACGCCGGAGCAGGCCGGGCCGGCGCTGACCGAGCGCGCGCTGGCATTGATGAGCGCAGCGGCGCCGGCGGACGCGGCGCAGGCCCTGGCTTGAGGCGCGGGGCGAGGTAGGCGAGCGGTGGGCGCGGTGGCAGGGTCGCCGCGCGCCACGCTGCCGCCGGGAGATCGGCGCAGAGGTGGTCTTGCGTAGGGTCTTCGCGGACGTGCGCCGTTGTCGAGAGGCTCACGCGTTCGCGGCCGCGAATGTCGGCGGCGACCGAGCGGGCGTGGCATCCACCACACGATCGCGGCAAGTGGCGCGCGCCAGCGCTGGCACGTGCCAACTGACGCACGGTCCGCGGCGGCGACTGCGACGACGCGTGTCAAAGTTGGGCGGGCCCGCGGCGCGCGAGCCCGGCGCGCGCGGTCGCGGGAGGGACGGTGTATGTCGATACGTGCTCTCGGCCACTATGTGCATAGTCGCCGCGCCGCGCTCGCAATCGGGCTCGCGGCGGCCGGCGGGTGCGTCGGGGCGGGCGACGCCGCCGAGGCGCTGCCGGACGCCATCCTGCCCGACGACGCGAGCGCGCCGATTGCAGGTCCCAGCCCGGCGTTCCACGGCGGCGTGGTGACGACGACCGAGCGGCTGGCTGCCGAGGCCGGCGCGTCGATCCTCGCGGCTGGCGGCAACGCGATCGACGCAGCGGTGGCGGTGCATTTCGTGCTCAACGTCGTCGAGCCGCAGTCGTCGGGGCTCGGCGGCGGCGGGTTCATGATGATCCACCTGGCCGGCTGGGCGCCGGAAGAGACGGTCGTCGTCGATTTTCGCGAGACTGCGCCGGCCGGGGCGACGCCGAAGATGTTCGCCGGCGATCACTCGGCCGAGGTCAAGTCGTCGAGCGGCTACGCGGTCGGGGTGCCGGGGGCGCTGAAGGGCATGGCGTACGCGCTGCAGCGGTACGGCACGCGCAGCCTCGGTGAAATGCTCGAGCCGGCGCTCGCGGCCGCCGGCCAGGGCTTCAAGGTCAGCAAGCGCCTGGCTGAAGAGACAGGTTCGGAGCGGCTCGAGCTCGAGCTCGGCGACGCGGCCTACGACGAGGCGCGCAAGCTGTTCCGCCCGGGCGGCAACGCCCTCGCCGAGGGCGACCTGCTGGTCCAGGCGGACCTGGCGCGGACCTTCGCGCTGATCCAGCAGCACGGCCTCGCCGCGTTCTACGACTGCGATCACGCGGCGGGGATCGCCCGGGCGATCGTGGCGACCCAGCTGGCCACGCGCTCGGACAACGCCGGCGGCAAGGGCCGCATGACCTGCGCCGACCTCGAGGCCTACGAGGTACGCACGCGCAGGCCGCTCGTCCGCAGCTACCGCGGCTACGAGGTGGTGACGACGCCGCCGCCGTCTTCCGGCGGGGTGGCGGTGCTGCAGATGCTGGGGATGCTCGCGCGCTTCGAGCTCGGCGGCGAGGGGTTCGAGTTCGGCGCCACCGCGACCCTGAACGTGATGATGGAGGCGATGCGACTCGCCTTCGCCGACCGCGCCCTGTGGCTCGGCGATCCAGACCACGCGTACGTGCCCGCGGCGGGGCTCCTGGATCCGGACTACCTCGATTCGCGCTCGGCGCTGATCACCGCCGGCAGGCGACGCAAGCGCGTCTCGGCCGGCGATCCGCGGCCGTTCCAGCCGGGGCCGCCGGGGCTCGCTCAGGCGCTGACGACGCTGACGGCCAGCGCGGAGAGCGAGGGCGCCGACACCACGCACTTCACGGTGATCGACGAGGACGGCAACGCGGTCAGCGTGTCGAGCACGATCGAGCGGCTGTGGGGCACCGGCCTGATGGTCCCGGGCTTCGGCTTCATGCTCAACAATCAGCTGACGAGCTTCAACGACGAGCCGCGGGCCAGCAGCGCGCCTTACGATCCGGGGGCCAACGACGTCGCGCCGGGCAAGCGCCCGCGCGCCAGCATCTCGCCGATGATGCTGTTCCTCGACGGCGAGCTGGTGGCCGCCTACGGCTCGCCGGGCGGGACCGGCATCATCAGCGCGCTGCTGCAGGTGACGCTCAACTTGATCGATCACCGGCGCTCGCTGCAGTCGTCGATCGCGGCGCCGCGGATCGCGCTGGGCAGCGCGAGCAGCTCGGCGGACACCGAGATCGAGGCCGGCTTCACCGGGTCGGTGCGGGCGGCGCTGGAGCGCCTCGGCTACGCGTTCGTCGACGTGCGGGACATCGGCGCGGTCCAGGCGGTGGTGACGTACCCGCTGAGCGGCAATCAGTACGGCGCCGCCGACCCGCGGCGGATCGGCGGGGTCGTCGGCCTGCCGTGAGCGCGCGGCGTCGTGGTATAGGCCGGAGTTGCGATGCCCGGCGCCCGCGACCTCGAGGTCCACCTGCGCGCGCTCGTCGGCGGCCTTGCCCCCGGCGACGAGCTGGCGCCGGGGCTGCGCCTCGTCGAGGTCACCACCGAGTGCGGGCCGCGCCTGACCTTCGAGACAGGCGGGACGCGCGTCCACGTCGAGGTCGCGCGCCTGATCCCCGGCCGCCGCAGCGCGGTGCAGACGCGCCGGCTCGGGCTGTCGTACCGCTTCGACGCGGCGGTCGCGGCCGACGGGCGCGCGCTCGGGGTCGCGGTCTGCCGCGCGGTGGCGACGGCCGCGGCGGCCCGCGAGGAGGCGGTGCTGGCGGCGCTGGCCCACGACGCGGAGATGGCCGAAGAGACAGGTGACGAGCCAGGCGCGCGCGTGCGCCCGGTGACGGTCGAGCGCCTGCTCGAGCGCGCCGAGGGCGGCCGCTACTACACCGTGACGCCGTACGTGGGCTGCCTGATCGGCTGCAAGTTCTGCTACGCGCAGTCGCACGTGGCCGAGACGCGGGCGCTGCTGGGCCTTGCGCCGGCGCCGTGGGGCTCGTACGTCGACGTGCGGGTCAACGCGCCCGAGGTGCTGGCGGCCGAGCTGAAGGCGGTGCCGCCGGCGCCGATCAAGTTCTGCGCGGTGGTCAGCGACCCGTACCATGCGATCGAGCGCCGGCAGCAATTGACGCGGCGCATGCTGCTGGCGCTGCGCGACGCGCAGTGGCAGGCGGGGGTGCTGCTCTTGACCCGCGCGGCGCTGATCGAGCGCGACCTCGATATCTTGCCGGCGATCGCCAATGCGTGGGCGGGGATCTCGATCCCCACGATCGACGACGCCGCCCGGCGCCACTTCGAGCCGCGCGCGGGCAGCATCCCGGCCCGACTGGCGGCGCTCGCGGCCTGCAAGGCGGCCGGGCTGCGCACGTTTGCGATCGTGCAGCCGCTGCTGCCGGGACCGGTGGACGCGCTGGCCGACGCGCTGGCGGAGCGCGCGGGATCGGTGCGCATCGACGTGCTGCACGGGGTCGAGGGCGCGACGCAGGAGTTCGCCGACCCGCGCTGGGCGGCTGCGGGATCCGAGGCGTGGCAGCGCGAGCAGGCCGCGGCGTTGACCGCGGCGCTGCGCGAGCGCGGGGTGCCGCTGTGGTCCGGCGAGCTGCCGCCCGGGCTCGCGGATTCGCACCCAGGGCGCGAGCCGGCGGCGCCGGTCTGATAGCATCCCGGGCGATGAGCCTCGCCACTGCCCCGACCCATCCCGGCGCGCGCTTCGACGACGCGGAGCTCGCCGAGCTGGCGACGGTGCTGGGGCGCGAGTACGCCATCGAGCGCGAGCTCGGGCGCGGCGGCATGGGCGTCGTGCTGCTCGCGCGCGACCTCCGGCTCGAGCGGTCGGTCGCGATCAAGGTGCTGCCGCGCGAGCGGGCCGCCGACGCCGCGCACCGCCAACGGTTCCTCCGCGAGGCCAAGACCGCGGCCAAGCTGTCGCACCCGAACATCGTGCCGATCCTCCACGCCGACGAGGCCGGCGCGCTCGCGTACTTCACGATGACGTACGTCGACGGCGAGACGCTCGCCGAGCGCGTGCAGAGCCGCGGTCGGCCGGCGGCGCGCGAGGTCGTGCGGCTGCTCCGCGAGGTCGCGTGGGCGCTGGCCTACGCGCACGCGCGCGGCGTCGTGCACCGCGACATCAAGCCGGAGAACATCCTCGTCGAGCGCGCGACCGGCCGCGTGCTCGTCACCGACTTCGGCATCGCGTTCGAGGCTCAGGCGTCGCGCCTGACCGGCGACGACCAGATGGTCGGCACCGCCACGTACATGAGCCCCGAGCAGATCCTCGGGCGCGAGCTCGACGGGCGCAGCGACCTCTACTCGCTCGGCGTCGTCGGCTACTGGCTGCTCGCCGGCCAGCACCCGTTCGAGGGCGCGGCGGCGCCGACGGTGCTCGTCAAGCACGCGACCGAGCCGGCCCCGCCGCTGCGTACGCTCGCCCCCGAGGTCCCCGCGGACCTCGCCGCGGTGATCGATCGCTGCCTCGCCAAGGAGCCGGACGCGCGCTGGTCGTCCGCCGAGGCGCTCGCCGAGGCGCTCGCCGGCGTCGAGGGCGAGCTCGCCGGCGTCCCTGCGCGCACCGGCGGCGACCGCCTGCTCGACGAGCGCCAGGTCTCCGCGGTGCTCCAGCGCGCCGCCCAGATGCAGGCGGACGCCGCCCGCCGCGTCGAGGAGCGCTCGCGGACCGGGACCTCGCCGGCGCCGACGACCGCGAGCGCGCTGCGCGTGTCGGAGGTCCAAGCCGCCGCGGCCGAGGCGGGCATCGCCCCCGAGTTCGTGGCGATGGCCGCCGCAGAGATGCCCACCGGCGGCGCGCTCGCGGTCCCGGCGGTCCCGGCGGCCGCGGAGGGCCGCTGGGCCGTGCGCCTGTTCGGCAAGGACGTCCGCCAGCTCGTCGTCTCGCGGGTGATCCGCGCGCCGGCGAAGGCCGTGCTCGACGCGGTCGGGCAGGTGTGGCAGACGAGCCCGTACAGCCTGCGCCTGCAGGACGCCGTCGGCCCGCACCCGCTCGACGGCGGCGTGATGACCTTCCGCGTGCCGAAGTTCATCCACAGCGCCGACGGCAGCGGCTACGGCGGATTTTCCTATTACATGTACGTGCTGACGATCCGCCAGGTCCGCCTGACGATGCAGCGCCGCGGCCGGGACGCGATCGAATGCACGGTGACGGCCGAGCTGCACGAGACGATCGCGTCCGGGCGCAAGCTGTACTATCCCCTGATGGGCGGCATCACGGCGCTCGCCGGCGCCGGGGTCGGCGTGGGGATGTTCTTCTTGATGATGCCGATCCTCGCCGTGCTGGCGACCCTCGGCGCAGTCACCACGATCTACGGCGGCCTCCACAAGGTCAACCAGGTCTTCTTCTCCTACTATTTGAAGATGGGGCAGGAGCAGCTCGAGGCGCTGCTCGCCGACGTCGAGGCCAACCTGCGCGCGCAGGCGGTGTTCGGCAGCCTGCCCGCCCCGCGGCCGGCGCTGCCGCGCGAGGAGGATTGATCGGACATGTCCCTCGGGACATGTCCGAAGGTCCTCCGTCGGCGAGCCTCTGCATGGCACCGGGGCGGGAGACCACCGGCGAGCCGCGCGAAAAAGACCGCGCGCGCGGCGTGAACGGTCGTCCGCGGGCCTTCCGTCGCCCGCGAAAAGGGGAGTAGGATCCACCGATGATTTCCCCCTCGCTCCGGCTCGCGCTCGCCTCGGTCCTGCTCCTGCAAATCGGCTGCAAGAAGGAGGCGGAGTCGAGCCCGCCGGCGAGCGCCGACGCGGGCGACAAGGCAGCGCCCGCCGAGGCCGAGGCGCCCGCGGCCGCCGAGGAGGAGGAGTCGCCGTACCTCGACGTCGCCAACTTCAACCGCAACGTCGAGGCGCACGCCGGCGAGATCGTGGCCTGCTACAAGGACACTGCAGGCAAGGCCCCCGACGCGCCGACCGGGCGGGTCAAGGCGACGATCGTGGTCGACGGCGACGGCAAGGTCAAGAAGACCACCTTCGACCCGCAGCGCAGCACGCTCAAGCACGACGCGTTGTTCGCCTGCATGCAGGAGAAGATCGGCGCCTGGAAGTTCAACATCACCCTGAACGGCGCCGACTCGCCGATGCCGTACACCTTCGACCTGACGTCCGGCGCGCTGCTGCCGTGATTCTTGGCCCTGTCCGCCGGGACAGGGCCTTTCAGGCAGGTGTGATCAATCGACGGTGAAGCTCGCCTCGAACCAGTTGACGCCGTCATTCCACTCGACGCCGGTGTCGTGGGCGAGGCGGATCGCCTGGCGCGGGTCGCCCGCGAGGCTCGGGGCCGGATCGGCGAGGCGCAGGCCGATCCGGTACGTCCCGGACGGGAGGTCGGCCGGCAGGACGGCGTCGACGCACACGGTCTGCGCCTCGCCGGGCTGCAGGGTGCGCAGGTCGAAGTCGACGGCGGGGACGTCGACGCGCGTCGGGCCGTCGAACACGAGCACCAGCGGGCGCGGGTTGACGGGCGCGGCGAAGCCGTCGTTGACGAGCTCGAGCGCGACCGGCAGCGCGCCGCCGGGCACGCCGCTGCCCGACCAGCGCAGCGCGGGCACTGCGATGCGGTAGCCGAGGCGGCAGGCGATCTCGGCGTAGCAGCCGTCCTGTTGCCAGCTCTGCAGGACCTCCACCTTGTAGGCGGTATTGAGGTGCGTCCAGTGGTGGAGCGCCAGCTCGGCCAGCGCCGAGGGGCACTCCGAGCGCGGCGGATTCACGGCGCAGGTCTCGCCGCCGACCGGCACGAACGCGGAGTCGGCGACCGCGTAGTCCTTCTCGCCGGGCTCCTGGTAGGTGCCGAAGTCGTCGTCGGAGGCGAGGAAGCAGTCATTGACGTGACCGACGCGGGCCATGGCGCTGCCGTCGTGGGCGGTGTCCGCGGTCAACGGGCCGCCGTAGGCCTGCTGCTTGAACGAGGGCCGGCGCACCGAGACGGTCCGCTCGGGCGGCAACGCGGCCAGCAGGGCGTCGAGGATCTGTTTGCGCGGACCGGGCGCGTCGAGGCCGTGCATCGAGCCGTGCCACTCGCCCCACAGACCGACGAAGCCGGCCTGCAAAGTGAGGATCACGTCGGCGTGCTCCTGCAGCAGCGGCGTGAGCTGCTCGATGTGTTCGAGGATCCGCTCGAGCTCGGCGTCGGGCTCGCCCTCGCCGTTGGAGTAATGGAAGCGCGGGACGACCTTCATGCCGTGCTCGCGCACGAGGTCGAAGCTGGCGGCGATCTCGGCGAGCACGTCGGCGTCGAGCGGGGCGTCGCGATACTCGGGCAGCAGCACCTGGCCGTAGACGACCGAGAAGCCGCTGTTGCCGTGGTTCGTCAGGATGCCGCCGTCGAGGTTGCGCAGGTTGGTGAAGCCGTGGAAGCCGCGCTCGGGGTTGACGATTGCGCAGGCCGGCGAGTCCGACGGGTCGTCGCCGGCGCCGAACAGCGCCGGGGCGAGCGCGAGCTGCTGCACGCCGGGCTCGTCCCCGAGCGGGCAGGCGAGGCCGGAGGCGCCGGTGTCGCTGTCGGTCGCGGAGGGAGCGGTGCTCGTGGTCGTCGACGCGTCGGTGGTGCCGACCGAGGTCGAGGTCGTCGGGCCGGAGGTCGTGGTCGTCGAGCTCGTCGAGGTGGTGGGATCTGCGGGGCCGTCGGTCGGATCGGTGCTCGTGACGTCCGTCGCCGGCTGCGCCGTGGCGGCGGTGGCGGCTCCCGTCGATCCGTCGGTGGAGCCGTCGCCGCCCTGGCAGGCGGACGAGGTCAGGGCGCCGAGCAGGAGCAGCGAGAGCGGTCGGGGACGCGTCGACATGTCGGGCACGATAGCCGAGTGGCCGCAGCAGTGGGACGCCGGCCCGCGGTCGAGTTCGCCGGCCCACGAGCCCGAGACGCCGGTCGGCGTGGGTTCGTTCGGGTGATGCCGTATGTCCGATGAGACAGGTCGAGAGCGCGCTCGAGCGGGGTACGGCCTGATGACTGGACCGGCGCATCTGGATATGTCTTTCAGGACATGTTCTAAGATCGCCGTCGATCGGAGTGTCCGGGACGACGTCCGTCCAATCGGCGGACACCTGTTACACTCTCGCAATGACGACACCACGGCCGACCCGCGGAATGCCGGGTGCGCGTCCGGGCAGTGCGAGGATGTGGCCGCAGTCGCACCCGCGCAGGCATCGCCGGCCGGCTGAGCCTGCTGGAATGACGATTGTCGCGCTCGACTCCGCGCCGCGGCGATCCTCTGCGCGTGACGGGCACGAATGACGCGACCACGGCGGTCGCCAGGGATTATCCTCAGGGCATGTCCCGCGGCGACGAAGCGGCCGAGGCCACGCTCTTCGAGGGCGAGACCTCGAGGCTCGTGCGCGTGCAGGCCGATCGTCAGGTCCTGCGGCGCGAGTGGCGGGTCCCGGCCGAGCCCGCGCTGTTCGTCGCGCTGGCCCGCGAGGTCGAGCTGGGCCCGCGGTTGCCGGCCGGGTTCTTGAGCCCGCGGCGGATGGTCCGCGAACCCCAGCCTGGCGTCGAGTACGAGGACGTCGGCCTCGATCCGCTGCTCGTGGCGCCGCTCCCGGCGCAGACCGTCTTGCGCGTCGGACTGCGCGTCGCCGAGATCCTCGGCGAGCTGCACGCGCGCGACCTCTTGCACCTCGAGCTGCAGCCCGCGCACATCTTCACCGACGCGCGGCACGCCGACGTGCGCCTGCTCGGCGGCCCGGCGCTGCGCGAGGTCGGCGCGCTGCCGGTCGGATTGTCGGTCGCGGTCGATCACGCCGCGCCCGAGCAGCTCGGCCGCGCCGACCTGGCGATCGGCCCGCACACCGATCTGTACGCGCTCGGCGCGTGCCTCTACCAGCTGCTCACCGGCGCCGCGCCGTTCGCCAGCGCCGACCCGCTCGAGCGCGTGCACGGCCACATGGCGCGCGTCCCGGTCGCGCCCGAGCGGCTCGTCGACGACGTCCCGCCGGCGCTGTCGCAGGTCGTGCTCAAGCTGCTGGCGAAGGCGCCCGAAGCTCGCTACGCGTCCGCGGCCAGCGTCGCGCACGACCTCCGGCGGATCCTCGTCGCGCTCGACGGCGACGATCCGCTCGTCGACTTCGTCGCCGGGCGGCGCGATCGCGGCGGGCGCTTCAGCCTCCCCGAGCGGCTCTACGGCCGCGACGACGAGGTCGCGGCGCTGCGACAGGCCGCCGAGCGGGTCCGCAAGGGGGGGACCGAGGTCGTGCTGGTGCGCGGCGCCGCCGGCGTCGGCAAGACCGCCCTCGTCCACGTCCTGCAGTCGAGCATGCGAGCGCTGGGCGGTCGCTTCTACGCCGGCAAGTTCGATCAGCTGCGTCAGGCCAAGCCGTACGACGCCTTCATCCAGGCGCTGCGGCCGGCGGTGCTGCGCCTGCTGGCCCAGAGCGACGGCCACGTCGGGCGCTGGCGGGCCGAGCTGACGACCGCGCTCGGTCCGCTCGGTCAGCTCGCCGTCGACGTCTTGCCCGAGCTCGAGCTGGTGCTCGGCCCGCAGCCGCCGGTCTCGCCGCTCCCGCCGGCAGAGGGCCAGGCGCGCTTCGAGGCCGTCTTCATCCGCCTGTTGCAGGCGCTCACCTACGACGGGAAGCCGCTCGCGCTGTTCCTCGACGACCTGCAGTGGGCCGACCCTGGCTCGCTCCGCCTGCTGCGCGCGCTGGCCACCGATCCGGCCACGCATCACCTGCTGTTGCTCGGCGCCTATCGCGGCGGCGAGGTCGAGGCCGATCATCCGCTGCGCACCACCTGGTCGCAGATCGAGGCCGCCGGCGCGCGCGTCACGGCGCTCCTCGTCCGTCCGCTCGATCCGTCGCAGATGACCCGCATGGTCGCCGACGCCCTCGGCGATCAGCCCGAGCGCGTCGCCGCGCTGGCCGCCCTGTTGTGGGAGAAGACCCGCGGCAACCCCTTCTTCGCCGGGCAGCTGCTGCGCTCGTTCGCCCAGCGCGGCGCCCTGCGCTGGGACGACGACGCCGAGCGCTGGTCCTGGTACGTGGGCGCGGTCCAGCCGGTCGACATCCGCGACGACGTGGTCGCCTTCCTCGACGGCCGCCTCGACGACCTCGGCGCCGGCGAGCGCGAACTGCTGCAAGTGGCGTCCTGCCTCGGCAACCGCGTCCGCGGCGACGCCCTCGCCTGGGCCATGGGCCTCACGCGGGCCGCGCTGCGGGCCCAGCTCGCCCCGCTGATCGACGCCGGCCTGCTCGTCGGGGTCGACGACGGCGTCCGCTTCATCCACGACCGCGTCCAGCAGGCCGCGCTCGCCAGCATCCCCGCCGACGCGCGCCCGGCCCTGCACCTGCGCATCGGCCTCGCGCTGCACCGCGGCCTCGGGCCGGCCGCGCTCGACGATCGCCTGTTCGAGGTCGCCGCCCAGCTCGGCCTCGGCCTGCCCGCGCTGCCTGACCCGGCCCAGCGGCGGAGCATCGCCCACCTCGAGCTGCGGGCCGCGCTGCGGGCCGCCGCCGCTGCCGCGCACGACTCGGCCCGCGTGTACGCCGAGGCCGCGGTCGCGGCCGCGGGCGAGTCGGCCTGGGCGGATGAACCGTCGCTGGCCCTCTCTTCTCACCTCGCGGCGATCGAGGCCGGCTACGCCACCGGCGACTACGCGCGCGCCGAGTCGCTCGCCGCGGTCGCCCTCGCGCGCGCGCCCGACCTGCTCGGCCGCGTCCGCGTCGCTCGCCAGCAGATCGCGCTCTACGCGATCCAGAGCGATCAGATGCCGCGGGCGCTCGACACTGCGCTGGCGATCCTCGAGCGCCTCGGCGTCCCGCTGCCGCGCACCGCCGACGAGATCGCCGAGGAGACCGCGCGCCTGCAGCGGGAGCTCCGCTTCAGCCCCGCCGAGATCGAGGCCCTCGCCGAGCAGCCCGACCTCGTCGACCCGCGGCTGTCGGCGGTCGTCGAGGTCCTGGGCGACATCATCGGCCCGACCTACTGGACCCGCCCCGAGCTGCTGCGACCGGTCGTCCTGACCATGATCGCGGTCGCCCGCAGCCACGGCGTGTCCGCGCCGATCGCCTACGGCTGCTGCCTCAACGGCCTTTTGCTGTGCAGCGCCCTCGAGCTCGAGGCCGGCCACGCCTTCGGCCGCCTGGCCCAGCGCCTCGCCGCCCGCTTCGACGACCTGCAGATCCGCTGCCGCGTCATCAAGGTGTTCGGCTCGCACATCCAGGTGTGGAAGGAGCCGCTGCCGCGCGCGATCGAGTCGCTGCGCCGCGCCTACGAGCTCGGCCGCGAGACCGGCGCGCACGAGTACGTCGGCTACGGCGGCGCCGAGCTGTGCATCTACACCCTCCTGCGCGGCACCCCGCTGCCCGAGCTGCTCGCCACCGCGGTGCCCGTCGCCGCCGAGATCCGGAAGATCCGGCAGGACCTCGCCAACTTCTATCTCGCGCTCGCCCTGCAGACGGCCGCCAACCTGCGCGGCGAGGCCTCGGACCCGCTCCGCCTCGACGGCGCCGCCATCGACCGCGAGCGCGACCTCGCCGTGTTCGGCGCCAGCAACTACCGCATGTTGCTGTTCTGCCTGCACATGTTCGAGGCCATGCTGGCGCTCTACTTCGGCGACCCGATGGCCGCCGAGGCCAGCAGCCGCGCCGCCGACGAGTACCTCGACGGCGTCGTCGGCATCCTCTACCCGGCGGTGCACCGCTTCCACGGCGCGCTGGCCCGCCTCGGCGCGCGTGCGGCCGGTGATGGGGCCCTCGACGTCGCCGCCGAGCTGGCCGACGACGCCCCGCTGGTGCGCTGGGCCGAGTCTGCGCCCGAGACCTTCGCCCACAAGCTCGCCCTGGTGCGCGCCGAGGCGGCGCGGGTGAGCGGCGCCGACGACGAGGCCAGCCGCGGCTACGACCGCGCGATCGACCTCGCCAGCGCTCACGGCTTCGTCCACGAGGCCGGCCTCGCCAGTCGCCTGGCCGCCGCGCATCACCGGGCCGCCGGGCGTCCGCGGGTCGCCGCCGCCTACGCGCGCGAGGCCAGCGACCGCTACGCCGCCTGGGGCGCCACCGCTTTGGTCGCCGAGCTCGCCGGCGCCTGGCCGGAGCTGCGCCGGGCGTCCGCGCCGGTGGCCTCCGACTCGATCGATTTGCTCGCAGTCATCCGCGCCAGCCAGGCGATCAGCCGCGAGCTCGACGAGGCGCGGATCGTCGACGTCACCATGGCCACCGCCCTGCGGATCGCCGGCGCAGAGCACGGGTGGTTGCTCCGGCGCGAGGCCGAGGGCTGGCGGGTGTGGGCCCGCGGCGGCGCCGAGGCCGAGCACTTCATGTGCGAGCCGAGCCCGCTCGGCGGCGACCCCGGCGATCCGCCGGCGGCGATCATTCACTACACCGCGCGCACCCGGGCCCCGGTGATCGTCGCCGACGCCGCCCTCGATCCGCGGTTCGGCGACGACCCGGTCGTGCGCCTGCGCGGCACCCGGGCGGCCGCCTGCGTGCCCGTCCTCTTCCACGGCGAGCTGGCCGGCGCCCTGCACGTCGAGCACAACTCCTTGCCCGGCGCCTTCACTGCCGAGAGCGTGCGCGTGCTCGAGGTCCTCGCCGCCCAGGCCGCGATCTCGGTGCAGAACGCCCGCCTCGTCGCCGAGGCCCAGCGGCAGCGGCGCGAGCTCGAGGACTACTCGCGCACCCTCGAGGCCCGCGTCGCCGAGCGCACCCGCGAGCTCCTGCTCGCCAAGGAGCTCGCCGAGGCGGCCACCGAGGCCAAGTCGAGCTTCCTGACCACCATGAGCCACGAGATCCGCACCCCGCTCAACGGCATCCTCGGCATGGCCGGGCTGCTCGTCGCGGTGCGGGGCCTGCCGGCGCAGGCGCAGACCTACGCCCAGACGATCAAGAAGTCCGGCGACATCCTGCTCTCGCTCGTCAACGACATCCTCGACTTCTCCAAGATCGAGGCCGGCAAGCTCGAGCTCGAGCACGCCGCCTTCTCGCCGCGCGACTGCGTCGAGGAGGTCGCCGACATCGTCGCCGGCATGGCCCGCGAGAAGGCGATCGACCTCGCGGCGATCGTCGCCCACGACGTCCCCGCCGCGGTCCTCGGCGACCCGGTGCGCCTGCGCCAGATCCTCCTCAACCTCGCCACCAACGCCCTCAAGTTCACCCCGCGCGGCGGCGAAGTGGCGATTCGCTGTGAACCTGTCCCCGGGGACATATTGATATTCCGCGTCCGCGACACCGGCATCGGCATCCCCGCCGATCGGTTGCACCGCCTGTTCCACGCGTTCTCGCAGGTCGACTCGTCGACCACGCGGCGGTTCGGCGGCACCGGCCTCGGTTTGGCGATCTGCCGCCGCCTCAGCGAGGCCATGGGCGGCAGCATCGACGTGGTCAGCGAGCCCGGCCGCGGCTCCGAGTTCCGCGCCCGGCTCCCGCTGCCTCGAACCGCGACCGCCGCCTCGCTCCCGTCGCGCGCAGAGCCCGTGAGCGCCTGGCTGCAGCTGCGCAGCGCCAGCCAGCGCGAGGCCCTGCGCGAGCTGCTGCGGGCCGACGGCGTCGCGGTCCACGAGGGCGAGGATCCGCCGGTGGGTCGTGCGGTCCGCTTCGTCGACGCCGACGGCGGCCCCGCGCAGCCGGGTCTAGTCGCAGTCGATCCGTGGCTGCGCGACGACGCCGACGGCGCCCTGGCTGCGCCGCTGCGGCGGGCCCAGGTCCGGGCCGCCCTGGCGCACGCCCTGGGCGAGCCGCTACCGGCCCGCGCCGACGGCGAGGGCGGTCCTGACGAGCGCGTGCGGGCTGAACGGCGGCGGCGCAAGATCCTCGTCGTCGAGGACAACGCCTTCAATCAAATCGTCGCCACTCATCTGCTCGACCACCTCGGCTACGGCCACGAGGTCGCGGGCAGCGGCGCCGAGGCGCTCGAGAAGGCCGCCGGCACGGCCTACGACCTGATCCTCATGGACTATCAGATGCCCGAGATGGACGGCATCGAGACCACGCGGCGGATCCGCGGCGGCGCCTCGCTCAACGCCGCCACGCCGATCCTCGGCCTGACCGCGGCCGCCTCCGGGGCCGACGCCCGCCGCTGCCTCGCCGCCGGCATGGCCGAGGTGCTCACCAAGCCGTTGCCGATGCACGTGCTCGAGGAGGCGCTCGCGCGTCACCTCGAGGGCCGCGGCGACGCTCCGGCTGTCCCCGCGCCCGCGCCCGAGCCCGCTGCCGTCGCGCCGGCCGTCCCCGAAGCGACGCCCGCCGTTCCGGCGCTCGAGCTCGCCGCTGCCTCGGCTTCCGCTCCTGCGCCCGAGGTCGACGCCGACGAGCTCGCTGGCGTCCTGAGCCAGCTCCACGCCATGGCCGGCAGCGACGCCGACGAGCTGCGCGAGCTGTCGGGCCTGCTGGGCGACTCCCTGCGGCGCGCGAGCGAGGGCCTCGCGGCTGCGCTGGCCGACGCCTCGCGGTCGCAGCTGCGCCTGCACGCCCACACCCTCAAGGGCACGGCCGCCACCGCGGGCTTCGCCGCCATCGCCGAGGCGGCCGGGCGCCTCGAGGCAGCCAGCGCCAGGGCGCCCCTCGGCGATCTGCGCGCCGACATCGACCTCCTCGACACCGCAGTGCGGCGGGCGATCACGGCCCTCCGCGCGCGCTTACCGGACAGGGTCCCGCATGCGTGACAAACCAACCAGCAGGAGCTCCGCCATGCCAGCCAAGATCTTGGTCGTCGACGACGACCCCTGGATTCAGCGCGTCGTCGTGGCGGCGCTGCGCGATCAGGAGTACGCGCTGACCACCGCCAGCGACGGCACGGTCGCGCTCGCCAAGGCCATGGCCGACCCGCCGGACCTCGTCATCTCCGACGTCATGATGCCGGGCATGAGCGGCTGGACCCTCGTCGCGCGCCTGCGGGCCAGCCCGCGGCTCGCGCTGACCCCGTTCATCTTCCTCACAGCGCTCGACTCGGCCGAGGACAAGCTGCAGGGGTTCCGCCTCGGCGCCGACGACTACTTGCCCAAGCCGTTCCGCCCGGAGGAGCTGGCCGCCCGCGTCGCCAGCGTGCTGCGCCGCAGCCAGCACCTGCACGCCGAGACGCGCGACCAGATCCGCGAGGTCGGCCCTTCGAGCGCGCGCGGCTTCAACGGCAACCTCGAGGACATCGGCGTCGCCTCGCTGCTGGTCCTGCTCGAGATGGAGCGCAAGACCGGCCTTTTGGTATTGCACCACCGCGAGCCCGACGAGCGCTGCCGCCTGTTCCTGTCGCAGGGCCGGATCGTCGACGCAGTCATGGACGTGGGCCCGCAGGCGCTGCACGTCGACGCCGTCTACCACGCGCTGCGCTGGTCCGCCGGCCAGTTCGAGTTCCGCGCCCTCCCGGTCGAGATGCGCGACCAGATCGGCACCTCGACCACCGCGGTGCTGATGGAGGGCGCCCGCCGCATGGACGAGTCCAGCCGCGAGGAAGGCATCGACCTGCCCGAGGGCGATCTTCTATAAAGACCTCGGCGGGGCAAGAGATGTCTCTGGGGGCATGTCCTTCGGGTCATGTCATGCCAATCATAAACTGTCTCCGGGGACATGCGCGTTCGCACATGACTCCGGAGACAGGGCGATGCTTCAGGTCGCCCGGCGCGCGCGGCTCTTCGGCTTGACCTTGGCGACGGCGGCCGGGCGGGCAGGGGGCAGGCCGAGCGCGGCGCAGGCGGCCTCGACTGCGGCGGGCTTGATGCGCTCCATCGGCACGTCGGGGAACTCGACGGCGGTGTCGGCCATGCCGCCGATGGCGACCACTGCGCGCACGCGGGCCTCGAGCGGCGGCGCGGGGCCGATGAGCAGGGTCGTCAGGCGGTGGCGCCAGCCGAACATGCGCGTGGTCATATCGAGCTCGGCGAGGATGCTGAGGTCGCGCACCAGCATGACGATGAGGTCGCGGTGGCGCGTGAGAAGGTCGAAGTGGTCGCCGAGCAGGACCCGCGGGTCGGCCGGCGGGGCCGCCTCGAGCGCGGCGAGGTGGGCCTCCATGTCGGCGATGAGCGGCGCGAACATGCTGGCGACCAGCGCCTCGCGCGAGTCGAAGTGGTAGTAGAGCGCGGGCTTGGTGATGCCGAGCCGGTCGGCGATCTGGCGCAGGCTGGTCTGCTGCGCGCCCTGCTGCATGAACAGCTCGCGGGCGACCGCGTGGATCCGCGCCTTCGTGTCGGTGGGCCGGGCTCGCGTCACCGGACGAGGATATCGCCGGAAACGCCGCCGTCGCCTTGAAAGTGCCGGGACCGCGTGCTTACCTATCGGTAAGTAAGGGAGTCGTGATGCAGAAGATCCTGATCAGCGGCGCGAGCGTCGCCGGGCCGGTATTGGCGTATTGGCTGAGGCGCCACGGGTTCGAGCCCACGGTGGTGGAGCGGGCGCCGGGGCCCCGCAAGACCGGCGGCCACGCGGTCGACCTGTTTCGGCCGGCGATGGACATCGTCGAGAAGATGGGGGTGCTGGCGCAGATCCAGGCCCGCGAGACGGGGACCGAGCACCTGACGGTGCTGCGCGACGGGGCGAAGCGGCCGGTCGAGGTCGACGCCAAGCGGGTGATGCAAGTGCTGTCGCGCCGTCATTGCGAGATCATGCGCGACGAATTGGCGGAGGTCCTCATCGGCGCCAGCAGCGGCGAGGTGGAGTACGTCTACGGCGACTCGATCGCGTCGCTGCGCCAGGACGAGGCCGGGGTCGACGTGACGTTCGAGCGCGGCGCGCCGCGGCGCTTCGACCTGGTGGTCGGCGCCGACGGCCTGCATTCGAACGTGCGCCGGCTGGTGTTCGGCGACGAGCGGCAATTCTCGCGCCCGATCGGCGCCTACCTCGCCGTGGCGTCGATCCCGAACTACCTCGGCCTCAGCGACCGCACGATCCTCGTCAGCGGGGTCGACCGAATCGCCGGGGTCTACAGCGCCCGCCACATGGACGACGCCCGCGCGCTGTTCCTGTTCCGCAGCGCGCGCGAGCTCGAATACCATCACCGCGACGTCGCGCGGCAGAAGCAGCTGCTGACGGAGGCGTTCGCCGGCCTGGGCTGGGAGGCGCCGCGGCTGCTGGCGGAGGCCCAGCGGGCGCAGGTGTTCTACTTCGACACGATCACGCAGTTGCGGATGGACACGTGGACCCGCGGGCGGGTGACTCTGGCCGGGGACGCCGGCTATTCGCCGGGGGCGGCCGTGGGCGGCAGCACGAGCCTGGCGATCGTCGGCGCCTACGTGCTGGCAGGCGAGCTGGCGGCGGCCGGGGGCGACCACGTGAGAGGCTTCCGCAACTGTGAGGAGACGCTGCGCGAGTACGTGACGAGCAGCCGCAGCCTCGCGCTGACCGTGGCGAAAAGGCTGATCCCGGGCAGCCCGCTGGGCCTGTGGCTGTTCGCGCAATCGGCGTGGCTGTTCAACCGCGTGCCGACGTCGTGGCTGCGGGCGCTGGCCCGGCTCAGCCGCAGCTCGGTGCAAATGCACGACGCGTTCGTGCTGAAAGATTACGCGGACGTCGGCCGCCCGGCCGCGGCGGCCGCGGCCGTACACGCGTGATTTCGCGGTGTCGCCGGCGAAAGGGGCCGCCCGGAATGTGCATACCTTGATCATACCTTTCACGAATGTGATCGGACAGCTGTACGCGGACGACAGGACATAGGACATGGCCCGTGATCGTTCGGCGGCCGGCTTCGGCGAAATCAGGGATGGACAAGCACGTGGGGACCGACGATCGTCGGTTCGAGCCAACCGGTCATGAATCTCTCCGTATCGTCGCCCGCTCGTATGGCCCGTGTCCTCGTCGCCGACGACGACCCCGTCGCGCGGGCGCTGCTCGTCGGGCCGCTGGAAGACCGCGGCTACGCGGTGACCGAGGCGGAGGACGGCGCGGCGGCGTGGGACCTGCTCAACGACACGGCGCCGCCCCAGATCGTCCTGCTCGATTGGATGATGCCGCGAATGACCGGCCTCGAGGTGTGCCGCCGCCTGCGTGACGCGCCCGCGCGGGGGCCGGCCCACGTCGTGCTGGTGACCGCGAGGAACCGCCACGCCGACATGCTCGACGGATTCGCGGCCGGGGCCGACGATTTCCTCGTCAAGCCGCTGTCGAGCGTCGAGGTGCTGGCGCGCGTGCAGGCGGCCGAGCGCGCGCTGGCGCTGGCGAGCGCGACGCCCGGGCTGAGGCCGGCGCTCGCCGAGGCCCACGCCAGCCCCGGCGGCGATCTGCTGCTGCGCAGCGGCGGCGAGGTCGGGCGGGTGTTCTTCCACGCGGGCCGGGTCGCGTGGGTCCACCTGTCCTCGGAGACAGGCTCGCTGCACGACCTCCTGCGCGACCTGCCCGACGTGCGCGCCGACGACGTCAACGCGGTGCTCGAGGAGTGCTTCACCGCCGGGCGCCACTTCGCCGACGTGCTGATCGAGTGGGAGATCGTCACTGCGCCCGAGCTCGAGGCGCGGCTGCGCCGGTGGCTGGCGGCCAAGCTGCAGCGGCTGTTCGCCCGCCGCCACGACGTGGTGATGTTCGTGCCGCAGCAGCGGCGCTACACCAGCGGCATGACGTTCGCGCTGGCGGAGCTGCTGCCGACGCCGGCGGGGGGGACGATCCCGCCGGCGCCGACGAGGACGCCGGCGCCGGCGCTCGCGATCGACGCGCTGATGCGGAGCTGCCTCGACGAGGCGATGGCGCTGGAGGGCGCCCAGGCGGCCGCGCTGCTCGACAGCGAACGCGGGCACTTCCTGGCCCGCAGCGGGCACCCCCTCGACGACGGCCTGGTGCACGCGTTGACGCGGCTGGTCCACAGCGAGGAGGTCGACGATTGCGTCGACGACATCCTGGTGACCCGCGGGCCCCGGCTGCACCTGCTGCAGCGGACGCCGCGGACCGGCTGCTACCTGTTCGTCGAGCTCGATCGCGCCAGCAGCAGCATGGGCCTGGCGCGCTCGCGGCTGCAATTGCTCGCGCGCCGGCTGGTCCCCGTCGGCGCCGACGTTCGCGTCGGCGACGATTGACAGTCGAGAGTCGCCGCAATCACGCGTCGGCGCCGGGTCGTCGGGCGCCGCGAGGCGCGAGAACAGCCGCCGCCGCCTCGCCCGAAATCGCCCGGCGCCGGGCGTATCGGGGCCGCCTGCGTGCGCATACAATCCCGCGGTGCGCCTCGGCCGTCCGCTCCGAATCGTCTGCGTCTCCAACCTCTCGCTCGCGTTGCTGACGAGCTGTCCGGCGACGAAGGGCTCGGCGGTGGTGGTGCCGGTGAGCGACGAGCCGGTGGCGGCGGAGTCGGGGACGCAGGACATCGATCTGCGCAGCGCCCCGCAGGACGCGCCCGACGGGCTGGAGGTCCGGCTGCGCGCGAGCGAGGCGCAGCGGCCGATCGGCGGGGTCGGGCAGCCGCCCGTCAAGGCCGAGCCGCTGACCGAGGCGCGCGCGGCCAAGCTGCTGGCGCGGCTGCCGGCGCTGACCCAAGAGACAGGTGACAAGAAGACCTTCGCGCTGCGCGAGCAGAGCCTGCCGGCGCCGCGGCCGGGCAAGACCGTGACGCAGGCGTTCCCGCCGCCGGGCGAGGCGCCGGCGCCCGAGCGCGCGGAGGCGGGTCCGCTGGCGGTGACGCGGGCGATGCCCGAGGGCGAGGTCGAGCTGGCGCCGCACCTGTCGGTGTCGTTCTCGCAGCCGATGGTGGCGGTGACGAGCCACGCCGAGCTGGCCAAGCTGAAGGTGCCGGTCGAGCTGTCGCCGCAGCCGCCCGGCGAATGGCGGTGGGTCGGGGCCAAGACTGTGATGTTCGAGCCGGAGGGGCGGTTCCCGATGGCGACCGAATACAAGGTGCGCGTGCCGGCGCAGTCCAAGTCGAGCGTCGGCGGGGCGCTGGCCCAGGCCAAGGAGTGGAAGTTCTCGACCCCGCCGCCGAAGGCGCTGACCATGTGGCCGCAGGGCGGCCCGCACGAGCTCCAGCCGGTCATGGTGGTGCAGTTCGATCAGAAGATCGATGCGAAGGCGGTCCTCGAGGTCATCTCGGTCGAAGTCGGCGACAAGCGGGCGATCCGGCTGGCGACCGCGGCGGAGATCGAGGCCGACGAGGGCGCGCGCCAGCAGGTCACCGCGAGCGAGCCGGGGCGCTACGTCGCGTTCCGCACGGTCGAGCCGCTGCCGCGCGGGACCGGCATCAAGGTGACAGTCGGCCCGGGCACCCCCTCGGCTGAGGGGCCGCGCCGGTCGCAAAACGCCCAGATGTATCAGTTCGCCACCTTCGGGCCGATGGAGCACATCGGCGCCCAGTGCGGGTGGGGCGACGAGTGCCGGCCGCTCATGCCGCTGCAGGTCGTGTTCACCAACCCGATCGACCTCGAGCGCTTCGACCCCAAGACGGTCCACGTCGAGCCGTCGATCCCGGGCATGAACATCAGCGCGAGCGGCAACACGATCACCGTCACCGGCGAGACCGCGGGTCGCACGCTGTATTCGGTCACGGTCGACGCCGGGCTGCGCGACGTGTTCGGCCAGGCGTCCGAGAAGCGGGCGGTGTCGCAATTCACGACCACGCGCGCCGAGCCGCAGCTGCAGGGGCCGAATCGTGACTTCCTGGTGGTCGACCCGGGCGGCGGGCCGAAGCTGTCGGTGTTCTCGATCAACCGGCCGAAGCTGAAGGTCCGGCTGTACGCGGTCACGCCCGAGGACTACGGGCGCTACCTCAATTATCGCCGCGACATGGATTGCCGCGACGGGCGACCGATCCCCGCGCCTCCGGGGCGGCTGGTGTCGACTCAGACGATCAAGGTCGACGACCGGCCCGACGCGCTGGTGGAGTCTGCGATCGATCTGTCGCCGGCGCTGAAGAGCGGGCTCGGCAACGTGATCGCGTTCGTCGAGCCGCCGCGGCAGCCGCGGGACTGCTGGCAGCGGCAGTACGTGATGACGTGGGCCCAGGTCACCCGCATCGGCCTGACCGCGTTCGTCGATCACGGCGAGATGCTGGCGTGGGCGACGAACCTCGCCGACGGGGCGCCGCTCGCCGGGCTCGACGTGAAGATCGCGCCGAGCGGGGGCGCGGGCCGCAGCGGCGCCGACGGCCTGGTGACGCTGCCGCTGGCCGATCGCGGGCAGATGCTGATCGCCAGCAAGGGCGGGGACGTCGCGTTCGTCCCCGAGAACATGTACTACTATTCGCCCGACTCGTCCGGCTGGAGCGCGTACTCGCCGGGCGACGACCTGCGCTTCTACGTGGCCGAGGACCGCGGCCTTTACAAGCCGGGCGAGACGGCCAAGGTGAAGGGGTGGATCCGCAGCGTCGGCGGGGGCGAGCGCGGCGACATCGGCCCGGCGGCGGTCAAGACCGTCTATTATCAATTGTACGACCCGCGCGGCAGCGAGCTGCTGAAGGGCGAGGTGCCGGTCAACGCGGCCGGCGGGTTCGAGCTGACTCTGGCGCTGCCGGGGAATGTCAATACTGGGTCGGCGCAGCTGCGGATCGACGCGGGCGGGCGCAACTACTATCATACGCTCAAGATCGAGGAGTTCCGCCGGCCTGAGTACGAGGTGAAGGTCGAGGCCTCGCCGGGGCCGCACCTGGTCGGCACCAGCGCCGAGCTGACGTTGAGCGCCAACTACTTCTCGGGCGGCGGGCTCGCGGGCGCGGACGTCGACTGGCGGGTGCGCAGCGAGCCGGCCACGTTCACGCCGCCGGGGCTCGACGAGTACAGCTTCGGCTTCACCGAGAGCTGGTACTGGTGGCGCCGCGAGGCGCAGCCGCAGGGGCGCGAGGTCACGTTCAAGGGCCAGACCGACGCGGCCGGCGAGCACCGGATCCGCGCCGACTTCGTGTGGAGCCGGCCGGCGCGCGCGTACACGGTCACTGCCGAGGGCTCGGCGCAGGACGTGAACCGGCAGAAGTGGACCGGCCGCGCGCGCCTGGTGGTCCACCCGGCCGACCTCTACGTCGGGCTCAAGACGCCGCGGCCGTTCTACAACAAGGGCGACAAATTCAGCGTCGACGCGGTGGTCGCCGACCTCGACGGCAAGCTGGTCGAGGGCCGCGCGGCGACGGTGCTGGCCCAGCAATTCGAATGGGTGCAGGAGCGCGGGCAGTGGAAGGAGAAGATCGTCGACACCCAGTCCTGCCCGATCAGCTCGAGCAAGGGCGCCTCGCATTGCGACTTCGTGGCCCGCCGCGGCGGCACCCTGCGCCTGGAGGCGACGGTGGCTGACGCCCGCGGGCGCGCCAGCGTGACCCGCACGGACGTGTGGGTCGCGGGCGGCGACACCCCGCCGAGCCGCTCGATCGAGCAGGAGAAGGTCGGCCTGCTGACAGACAAGAAGGAGTACGGGGCCGGCGACGTCGCCGAATTGCTGGTGGTGTCGCCGTGGCCGCGCGCGGAGGGGGTGATGACGATCCGCCGCTCGGGTCTGGTGCGCAGCGAGCGGTTCAAGGTCGAGGACGGCGCGGCCAAGCTGCGGGTGCCGATCGAGGAGGGCCACGTGCCGAACCTGCACGTGCACGTCGACCTGGTCGGCGCGGCCCCGCGGACCCGCGACGACGGGACGGTCGATCCGAACCTGGCCCCGCGGCCAGCTTATGCGGCGGGCGCGGTCAACCTGCGGATCCCGCCGCGCAAGCGCACGCTGCAGCTGACCGCCAAGCCGCGCGACGAGGAGCTGCCGCCGGGCGCGGAGACCGTCGTCGACGTCGAGCTGAAGGACGCCGAGGGCAAGCCGGTCGCCGGCGGTGAGGTGGCGCTGGCGGTGGTCGACGAGGCGGTGCTGTCGTTGACGGGCTACAAGTGGCCCGACCCGGTGGCGACGTTCTACGTCGACCGCGACGGCGGGGTGCGTGAGCATCACCTGCGCGAGCTGCTGCTGCTGGCGCGGCCCGACCTCGCCTCGCTGCAGAGCGCCGGGCCGAGCGGAGGCTCGCGCGACGACGGCGGCTACGACCGCGCGGAGGCCTCGCCGAAGCGGAAGAGCAAGGCGAGCCCGGGCATGGCCGCACCGGCGCCGCCGATGGCCCCCGAGCCGGTGGTGGAGCGCGAGAACAACAAGAAGGACGAGGCCAAGCCCAGCGACGGCGACGACGACAGCGGCGCGCAGGAGGACGCCGCGATCGCGCTGCGGACCGACTTCAGCGCGCTGGCGCTGTTCGCCGCGGCTGTCCCGACGGACAGCAAGGGAAAGGCGCAGGTCAAGCTCAAGCTGCCCGACAACCTGACGCGCTACCGGGTGATGGCGGTGGCGGCCGGCGGGGTCAACGCGTTCGGCAGCGGCGAGGCGACGGTGACCGCCAGCCGGCCGCTGATGGTCCGGCCGTCGCCGCCGCGCTTCCTCAACTTCGGCGACAAGGTCGAGCTGCCGGTGGTGGTGCAGAACCAGGGCAAGAAGGCGCTGACGGTCGAGGTGGCGGTCCGCGCGGCCAATGCGAAGCTGATCGAAGGGACAGGTCGTAAGGTGCAGGTTCCGGCCGGCGACCGGGTCGAGGTGCGGTTCCCGACGACCACCGAGATGGCCGGCACCGCGCGGTTCCAGTTCGCGGTCGCCAGCGGCAAGCACTCCGACGCGGCCGAGCTGTCGCTGCCCGTGTGGACGCCGGCGACCACCGAGGCGTTCGCCACCTACGGCACCCTCGACAGCGGCGCGGTGGCCCAGCCGGTCAAGGCGCCGGCGGGCGTGTGGCGCGAGTTCGGCGGCCTCGAGGTGACGACGACCTCGACCGCGGTGGCCGGCCTGACCGACGCCCTGCTGTACCTGGTCCGCTACCCGTTCGACTGCGCCGAGCAGGTGTCGTCGCGGGTGATGGCGATCGCCTCGCTGCGCGACGTCCTGACCGCGTTCGCCGCCGAGGGCCTGCCGCCGCCCAAGGAGCTCGAGGCCAGCGTGCGCCAGGACCTGCTGCGCCTCGCCAAGCTGCAGAACTACGACGGCGGCTGGGGCTTCTGGCGCTGGGGCGAGCGCTCATACCCGTACCTGTCGATCCACGTGGCTCACGCGCTGGCCCGCGCCGACGCCAAGGGCTTCAATGTCCCCAAGGACATGACCCAAAAGGCAGTCCACTACCTGCAGTCGATCCGCTACCGGATCCCCGAGTCGTACGGGCCGGTCGAGAAGCAGGTGCTGCGGGCCTACGCGCTCTACACCCTGCGCCAGCTCGGCCGCGGCGACCCGACCGAGGCGCGGGCGCTGATCAAGGAGGCCGGCGGGGTCGAGAAGATGGGGCTCGAGGCGGTCGCGTGGCTGTACTCGGCGCTGCAGGGCGACGCGGCCTCGACCGCCGAGCTCGAGGCGATCCGCCGCATCGTCCGCAACCGCGCCGAGGAGACCGCGGCCGCGGCCCACTTCGTCACGTCGTACAGCGACGGCGGGCACGTCCTGCTGCACTCGGACCGCCGCGTCGACGCGTTGATGCTCGAGGCGCTGATCGCCGACCAGCCGAAGAGCGACCTGATCCCCAAGCTGGTCGAGGGGTTGATGGCGCACCGCAAGGCCGGGCGGTGGAGCAGCACGCAGGAGAACGCGTTCGTGCTGGTAGCGCTCGACCGGTACTTCAACACGTACGAGAAGACCACGCCCGACTTCGTGGCCCGCGCGTGGCTCGGGCCGCGCTACGCCGGCGAGCAGAAGTTCGTCGGCCGCCAGACCGATCGCAAGCGCATCGACATCCCGATGGCCGACGTGGCCGAGGTCGGCTCGGGCGATCTGATCCTGCAGAAAGAGGGCAAGGGCCGGCTGTACTACCGGATCGGCATGCGCTACGCGCCGAAGGACATGCGCATGCCGCCGACCGACCACGGCTTCGTGGTCGACCGCGCGTACGAGGCGATCGACGACCCCAAGGACGTGTCGCGCGACGCCGACGGGACCTGGCGGATCAAGGGCGGGGCGCGGGTGCGGGTGCGGTTGACCATGGTGGCGCCGACGCGCCGCTATCACGTGGCCCTGGTCGACCCGCTGCCGGCCGGGCTCGAGCCGCAGAACCCGGCGCTGATGACGACTGGCTCGCTGCCGGAGGACCCGCAGGCGATGAGCAAGCAGTCGCCGTGGTGGTGGTGGAACCGCCCGTGGTTCGAGCACCAGAACCTGCGCGACGAGCGAGCCGAGGCGTTCACGTCGCTGCTGTGGGAGGGCGTCCACACGTACACGTACGTGGCGCTGGCGACGACGCCGGGCGTGTTCGTGGTGCCGCCGCCGAAGGCCGAGGAGATGTACCACCCGGAGACGTTCGGCCGCGGCTGGAGCGCGAAAGTGATCGTCGAGTGAGGGGCGCAGTGAAGTCAGCGATCGGCGACAATGCTGCGGTGCGCGGCGGCTTCGTGCTCTGCCTGCTCGCCGCGTGCGCCGCTCCTGGTCCCGGACCGACGATGCAACCGCCCTCTGCGCCGCCGCTTCCCGCTCTCCCACCTGTCTTCGCGGCCGCTCCGGCGGTTCGCACGACGCTGGCCGCGAACGAGCGGCTGCCGCTCGGCGGCGGCGTCACGGTGCATTTCAAAAATGTGACCGTCGAGTCGATCGAGGCGAGCCCCGACGGCAGCTATCCGGCCGGCAGCGGCATCACCCTGGCGCTGGTGTTCGAGGGCATGGGGGCGCCGGTGAGCCGCGAGATCAGCCTGCTCTCCGCGGGTTATGAGTCGGTGCGCGAGGCGTGGTTCGAGCGCTATCGCGTCGAGGTCGTCGAGGTCGAGGACCCGACGCGGACGCCGCGGCTCGTGGTGGTGGCCGAGCAGGTGACCGACCGCGTGCGCCCCGGCGAGCCGAGGGCGGTACGGGTCGAGCGAGGCGGCGAGGTCGAGCTCGGCTCGACGCGGATGCGGTTCCTCGGCCACTCGACCAAGCACATCGACGCCGGCGAGTCGCCGCCGCTGCTGGTCGCGGTCGAGTACCAGCCATTCAGGGCCGAGCCGGAGCGCTTCGAGACGAATGTCGGCACCGAGGAGAGGCCGCAGCGGTGGCGCTGGCGCGATTATCTGTTCACCGTCGAGGCGCACGCGTACGACGCGTGGATGCAGCTGTCGATCGCGCGCCTCGAGCTCGCGCCGGTGCGGCGCTGAGCGGTGGACGTCACCTGTTCTTGGGGACATGTTATTGCAGTCTTCGGTGAGGACGGGGAGCGCCTGGCGCGCCGCGGCAGGGCCGGGAGCGAGGTCGGATCCGGGTCCGATGGGGCCGGGGGGCGAGGTTCACGGGTCGGCGACGCAGGCGGGAAATCACCGGGCGTATGACCAGCCACGAGTTTTCCCCCATCCGCGTGCGCCTCGGCCTCCTCGCCGGCGCGCTCGTCATTTCCGGTTGTTTGAACGTGCACGGCGACCTCGGAATATTCACCGAGGGGGGCAGTGATTCGAGCGGCGGCGCCGGCACCGACACGGTCGCGGGCACGTCCGGCGACGGCGCGACCACCACCTCGGGGGGCGCCGACCCGTCCGCCAGCGACCCCACGGTCGTGCCGACCACGGCGGCCGACACCGAGGAGGCCCCGGGCGAGCTCCTCTGCCCCGAGAATCTCCCGCGGTTCGATGCGATGTGGTCCCGGCATCTCAGCCTCGACCCCGACCTCCACTTCCTGCAGAAGTCGTTCGCGGCGCTCAGCGACGGCCGGATCGCCGTCGGCGGCGGCCGCTGGGGCGGCGCCGAGGGCCCCAACAACGGGGTGTTGTGGGTGGAGTGGCACGGCGAGCAGAAAGACTGGTCGTTCGGCCCCGACGACCAGCCCGGTTACAACCCGCTCGGGGTGCGCCGCGGGGCCGACGATTCGGTGGTGGCGCTCGGCTTCGACATCCTGGACGGACAGCACCTCATGCGAATCACGCGGGTCCCCTCCGACGGGTCGCCCGCGACCGTGGTCGACGCCGACCTGGGGCACGTGGCCTGGCCGGCCGACTTCGAGGTCCTCGGGGACAGCGTGGTGATCATCGGCCGCGGCCCCGAGCTCGACGCGCCGCCGTTCGAGCTGTGGGTGGCGCGGGTCGATCTCGCCACCGGCGCGCTCGAGTGGGAGGTCGAACTGCCGAGCGTCCATCCTGTCGTGGGCCTGCATGTCGCGGTCGGCCCGAACGGCGAGATCCTGGCGGCGCACGGTGAAGCGGGCGACCAGGACGAGTTCAAGGTGTGGCGGCTCGGCGACGACGGCAGCGTGCTGTGGACCGCCGATCTGCTCGACCCGCCGGTCCGCTTCAACGAGCTCATCGATCTGGTGGTCACGCCCGGCGAGCAGGCGGTGGCGATCGTGCAGCACGTCTGGCCGGCCGAGGTCACGGCCCACGCGATCGGGCTCGCAGACGGCGAGGCGCGCTGGCACACGCAGGTGGCGATCGAGGACGACTCGGGCTCGCCCGGCTTCGGCGCCGCGCTGGTCGACCCCGACGGGTTGTCGCTGCCGATCGGGCGCGGGCCGACGCCGTATTTCAAGGGGGAGAGCGCCGATCCGCTGACGGTGTCGCTGGTGCGGCTGGGGTTCGACGGCGCGATCCTCGAGGACACGCCGTTGACGCTCCCCGACTTCACCGCCGGCAGCCGGACGTTGATGCCGGCGCGCGGCAAGTGCGGCGATCTGTTGCTGCTGCACGTCAACGGCGGCGAAACGGCCAAGCACCACCTGTGGTCGTTTGCGCCGTGAGGCGCGGGCCCGTCGCCCTCGCTCGAGAAGAGATCGAACGGCGGCCGCAGGTCGGAGTACGACGAGTCGACCCGCGCTCGCTGACTCGTGCGGTTCGCCAGGGCCGCCGACATGAGAGAAAGGAGCGGGGTCATGCCCGATCGTTCGCGCGTGCGCGTGGCGGACTTCCATGGGTGCAGGCGAGGTGACGCCCGGTCACTCGCGGCCACTGGCTGTTTCACCCAGAACGCACCATCTGGTGCGCTCGCGGGCTTTTTGCCATCCTCGGACCATGCGATTCGGGATTGTGATGGCGTTGTGCAGCCTCAGCGTCGGCGCTTGCGCGAAGGAGGGTCCGCAGAGCAGCGAGACCCCCGGCAGCACGTCGACTGCGGCGAGGTCGTCTGCGACGCGCTGCCGCCTGATTGTCCACCCGGGACCCTGCCTGGGGTCAGCGACCAGCTCTGCTGGACCGGCGCCTGCGTGCCCGTGATCTCGTGCTGGACAGTGCCCTCGTGCGGCCTCTGCCCCGAATCGTTCATCTGCGTCAATTACGACAGCGTCTTCGGCGGCGACCGGAAGTGCCTGCCGCGGCCCGCGGCCTGCGACGGCGAGGTCGACTGCGAATGCGCCGGCGATGCCTGCGAGGGCGAGTATGACCTGTGTGTCGGCCCAGGAGACGACGCCGACCTGGTCTGCGATTGCCCGAACTGCTGAGGCGCGCTCCGACGGTGCCGGGGACGGCGACGCCGGCGTAGGACGGATCGGCCGCGCTCTGCGGGGGTGGCGCGAGTGGTCCGGGTCGCCACGGTTTACTGCGTTCATGCGACCTTCGGGCGCAGCGAACATCTCGTCACGCGACCTGCGAGTGGGTTATCTTTTCCTGGTAGTGCTGGTTCACGTCTCGGCGAAGTTGCTGAAGTTTCCGCATCGTTGCGCGTGCTGCGGCGGCGTGCCCGATACGGAATTCACCGCGGCGGCGGTTCGAGTCACGGGCAAGCGGGTGATTCGCACGGATAAGCGGACGTGGGGCATCCCGTACTGTTCGGCCTGCGTCGCCCACGTCCGCCTGCTGCCGGGCCCCTGGGGCTGCCTCACGTGGCTGTTGGCGCTGCTGACCTGCGGATTGTGGCTCGTCGTGCAGCTCGTCCTCGACGAGGGGACCAGGGCCCGAGCGCGCGCGATGTGCTCGCCGAATTGCGCCTGCCCGAACTGGGCCGCCGAGTATCGCGGCTGGGATGGGAGCATCCAATCGTTCGAGTTCACCTCCGCCGATTATGCCAGGGCGTTCGCGCTCGCCAATCACAAGTCGCTCATCAATGTATCCCCCGGGCTGCGAGGACTGCTCGAGGCCGCGGTGGAGGAGGAGCAGCGAGCGCGCGAGGTCCAGCGCCTGAACGAGGCCGCGGCGTCCGAAGAGGCGCTCGTGACCGCGACGCTCGCCGACGTCGAGAAGGCGCGCGGGCCGGCTTCGCGGCGCGCGGCGCTCGAGCGCGGCCTGAGCCGCGTCACGCGGGTGGACCTGCGCGAGCGGCTGCTGCTCGAGGCGGCCCGGATCGAGACCCGGGCGGTGCTCGAGAAGGTGGATTCGCTCAAGAGCAAGGCGGCGAAGCGTCGCCACATCGAGGACGGACTGGCCGCCCTCCGCAGCGATGCCGTGGCCGATGAATTGCAGGTCCGCGAGATCGCTGTGCTCGAGGCCGCGTTGCGCGAGCTCGGCGATTGACCGCGGCCTGGCCGGTCGCTGTGGCGGTTCTTCGGGACCTATCGGCAAGCTCGGCGGGAGCCGACTACGCTCGCCCGGGCCGAGATCCGACCCGCGCGGCATGGAGATGGGTTACGCTCGGCTCTTCCAGTCACCGGTCGATCCCGGCAGAGTTTCGGAGGTCCCATGTCGCTCTCGTCGCGCCTGATCGATCGTCTCGCCAAGCTGCCGCCGCCGCTCACCCGCGACGTCCAGGTCGAGCGCGGCGTGACCGTGCCGATGCGCGACGGCGTCGTCTTGCACGCGAACATCCACACGCCGCGCGGACCGGCGATCGCCACGACCTCGCTGCCGACTGTTTTGGTGCGCACGCCGTACGGCCGCCGCGGGTTCGCCGAGCTGTCGGCCGCGACGCCGCTGGCGCAGCGCGGCTTCCGGGTGGTCGTGCAGGCGGTCCGCGGCACCAACGGCTCGGGCGGTGTGCTCGACCCGTTCGGGCAGGAGGGCGCCGACGGGGTCGACACTGTGCGGTGGATCGAGCAACAGCCGTGGTTCGACGGCCGGCTCGGGACCTTCGGCGCGAGTTATTACGGCTTCACGCAGTGGGCCCTCGCGCGCGAGGCCGGGGCGACGCTGAAGGCGCTGTGCCTGCAGGCGACCGCGTCGCAGTTCCGCGACCAGACCTACGCCGGCGAGGGTTACTCGCTCGACGCGACGCTGTCGTGGACGCAGCTGATGTCGGTCCTGATCGCGCGGCGCGGCGTGCTCGCCATGCAGCTGTTCGGCGCTCGCCGCCGCCGCGAGGTCTTTGAAATGCTCCCGCTGACGGGCCTCGATCACGCGCTGACCGGTGAGTGCGTCGATTTCTGGCAGGCGTGGCTCGCCCACGACGCGAAGGACGATCCGTACTGGACCAGGGCCCGCGACTTCAGCGAGGACGTCGCCCACGTCGCCGCGCCGGTGCAGATCGTGACCGGCTGGTACGACATCTTTCTCCCGTGGACCCTGCAAGACCACGCCGCGCTGGTCGCAGCCGGCCGGTCGCCGCAGCTCTACGTCGGTCCGTTCGCGCACGCGGACGTCGGCCTGATGGCGGCCGGGCTGCGCGAGGGCATCGGCTGGCTGCGCGAGCACCTGCTCGGCGAGCGCGGGGCGGCCCGCGCGGGCGTGGTGCGGGTGTGCGTGATGACCCACGGCACGAACGGGGTGGAGCGTGAATTTTCGGCCTGGCCGCCCGCCGGGGCGCACGAGCGGCGGTTTCACCTGCAGCCCGGGGGCGCGCTGGCCGAGGCGCCGCCGCCGGCCTCGCAGCCCGATCGCTTCCGCTACGACCCCGTCGATCCGACCCCGAGCGTCGGCGGCGTGCTGCTCGGCCGCGAGGCGGGCGCGCGTGACAACCGGGCGCTCGAGGCCCGCGCGGACGTGTGCACGTACACCAGCGCGCCGCTGGAGCGCGACCTCGAGATCGTCGGGCCGGTGCGCGCGGAGGTGTTCTTCTCGTCGAGCACGCAGTGGACCGACGTGTTCGTGCGCCTGTGCGACGTCCAGCCCGCGGGGCGGTCGCTCAACGTGTGCGACGGGCTGCTGCGATTGACGCCCGGCCGCGTCGAGAAGGACGCCGACGGGGTGCTGCGCGTGCCGGTCGAGCTGTGGCCGACTGCGTATCGGTTCCCGCGCGGGCACCGGCTGCGCGTGCAGGTCGCCAGCGGGGCGCACCCGCGGTTCGTGCGCAACCTCGGCACCGGCGAGCCGCTGGCCAGCGGGACGCGGATGGTGGTCGCGGAGCAGCAGGTCCACCACGACCCGGTCCGCCCGTCGGCGATCGTGCTGCCGGTGCTCGAAGGGTGAGGCGGCGGGGCACACGTTCGCCGCGACGAATCACCGTATGTCTTAAAAGACATGTGCAGGTGAAATCAGCCCACGGTCGTTCATCGCCCATCGTCAAAGACATGTCTGAATAAACATGTTTCCGAGGTCATGTCGCTGCGGTCGTGGTGCGGTCGATGCCGTCGCCCTGCCCGCATTGCCTTCACCTGCGGACGGGCCGACTGCAGCCATTCGCTGCGAGGTTCGAGGGCTGGGGGCGGGCCGCGGGGTCAAGCGGCGACAGGGTTCTTCCCTGTGAGCACGCGCTAGACACAAACATACCTCCAGGCCCTTGCGTTTTGGTAGGGTGGCAACGTGGTGCGCTCTGGCGCACCCGCGGAGGACCGATGAGACTCGCCCACGGAATTGCCACCCTCACCGCGGCCACGATCCTGGCCGTCAGCCCGACCGCGAGTGCGGTTCAGACTCCTGCCGAGCACGCGCGGCGGCCCGTCCTGGAGGTCGCCCAAGGCGCTCCCGTACGCGTGGCCGGCGACCTCGCGTGGCATCGGGTCCCGGCCCGGCACGCACGAGCCTGGACCCGGCTGCTCGCCGAGATGGGCCCGCAGACGTGGGCGGTGTGGGACCGCGATACCGACGTGGTCAGGCGGATCTGGGGCGCGGGGATCGCGGCGCCAGGCAGCGCGTCCTCGCCGGTCGCGGCCGAGCGGATCGCGCGGGCGTTCCTGAGCCGCCACGTGGCATTGCTGGCGCCCGGGGCCGCGGCGGGGGACTTCACATTGGTGGCGAATGTCGAGAGCGGCGGGATGCGCACTCTCGGGTTCGAACAGCGGGTCCGCGGCGTCGCGGTCGAGGGCGGGCAGGTCAGCTTCCGCTTCCGCAACGACCGCCTGTTCATGATCGGCTCGGAGGCGCTGCCGCACGTGGCGGCGCCGGCGGTCCGCTCGGTCGGCGCAGCGCAGGCGCGGGCCGCCGCGAGCGATTGGCTGGAGCGCGACCTGTCCCCGGGGACAGTCACCTTCGAGGCCGCGCACGAGGCGGTGGTGCTGCCGCTGGTGCGCGCGGGCAAGGTCGACTACGCGACGGTGGTGCCGGTCGAGCTGTCGACGACCGCGCCGCGCGGGCGCTGGCGGGTCTACGTCGACGCGGCCACGGGCGAGCCGGTGGCGCGCAAGCAGACGCTGCTGTTCGCCAGCGGCAAGGTCGCCTACGACGCGCCGCTGCGCGAGCCCGGCGGCGAGCGCCAGGACTGGCCGGCCAACCGCGCGGCGCTGACGGTGGGCGGGATGAACGTCACCAGCACCGAGGCCGGCGACGTGACGTGGAACGGCAACAACGCGACGACGGTGACGACGCGGGCGTCCGGCACGCAGGTGACGGTCAACAACGACGCGGGCAACCCGGCGACCGGCAACCTCAACCTGCAGCCGAACCAGACGGCGGTGTGGGGCGCGCCGAACGACGAGCAGGTCGACGCCCAGATCAGCACCTTCGTCCACGCGAACGTCGTGATCGAGTACGTGCGCCAGATCGACCCCGGCTTCGGCTGGCTCGGCGAGCAGCTCCAAGCGACCGTCAACATCAACGAGAGCTGCAACGCCTATTACGACGGCAACATCAACTTCTTCCGCCAGAGCAACCAGTGCAACAACACCGGCCGGGTCGCCGACATCGTCTACCACGAGTACGGCCACGGGGTGCATGACCACGCGATCATCCAGGGCGTCGGCAACTTCGACCCGTCGCTGTCGGAGGGCGTGAGCGACTACCTGGCGGCGACGATCGTCGACGACCCGGCGATGGGCATCGGCTTCTTCCTCAACGACCCCGGGCCGCTGCGCCACATCGACCCGAACGGCAGCGAGGCGGTGTGGCCCGACGACATCGCCGGCGACCCCCACACCACCGGCCTCATCATCGCCGGGGCGCTGTGGGACCTGCGCAAGGCGCTGATCGAGGACCAGGGCCCGGGCGGGGTGGCCCACGCCGATCACCTCTACTACGAATCGATCCGCCGCGCGGTCGACATCCCGAGCATGTACTTCGAGGCGCTCGCGGCCGACGACGACGACGGCGACCTCGCCAACGGCACGCCCAACCAGTGCCTGATCAACGCGGCGTTCGCCAAGCACGGGCTGTTCAAGCTCGACGTCGACGTCGAGGCGCCCGGGGTGGCCCTGCCGCAATTGGCCGAGTACACGGTGTCGGTCGCGGTCGACGGCGCCGGCGGGCAGTGCAGCGGCGGGATGATCGAGTCGGCCGAGCTGACCTGGCGCCTGCGCGAGCAGCAGGACGTCGGCGGGGTGATCGCGATGGACATCGCGCCGGACCAGATCACCGGGCAGATCCCGCAGCAGCCGGCGGGCAGCGTGGTGCAGTACCAGGTGAAGATCACGTTCCAGGACGCGACCGCGCTGCAGTACCCGGAGAACCCGGCCGACCCGTTCTACGAGTTCTTCGTCGGCGCGGTCGAGGAGATCTACTGCACCGACTTCGAGTCCGACCCGGCCGCCGACGGCTGGACGCACGGGCTGACGATGGGCATGCAGGGCGAGGGCGCCGACGACTGGATGTGGCAGGAGCCGCTGTCGCCGACGGCGTCGGGCGACCCGCAGGCGGCGTTCGACGGCTCGCGGGTGTTCGGCAACGACCTCGGCGGCGGCAACTTCAACGGCACGTACCAGTCGGACAAGACGAACTTCGCGCAGTCGCCGGTGATCGACACGACCGGCTATTCGCAGGTGCGCCTGCAGTACCGCCGCTGGCTCAACATCGAGGACGGCCACTTCGACCGGGCGCGGATCTACGCCAACGACGCGGAGGTGTGGACCAACTTCGCCAGCCCGAACATGAACGACGCGACGACGCACCACACCGACCGCGAGTGGCGCTTCCACGACGTCGACCTGACGTCGTCGGTGATGAACGACGCGGTGACGCTGAAGTACGAGCTGCGCAGCGACGGCGGGCTCGAGATGGGCGGCTGGACGCTCGACGCGCTGTGCGTGGTCGGGGTGGTCGACGCGCCGGCGGCGGTCTGCGGCGACGGGATCGTCAGCGTCGGCGAGGAGTGCGACGACGGGGCGAACAACAGCGACTCCGAGGCGGACGCGTGCCGCACGGACTGCACGTCGGCGAGCTGCGGCGACGGGGTGGTCGACGGCGGCGAGGACTGCGACGACGGCAACGACACGCCGGGCGACGGCTGCGAGGCGAACTGCATCGGCGGCGGCGAGCCGACCACGAGCGGCGGCGACACCGACTCCGACGGCTCGAGCGGGCAGGTGCCGACGACCGACGGCCCGGGCGAGACCGGCGCGCAGCCCGGCTCGGACACGGACGAGGGCAGCGACACCGAGGCCAGCGACTCGAGCGGGACCGCCGGCGACACCGACAGCGACTCCGGCGGCAGCGCAGCCGACGAGAGCGGCTGCGGCTGCCGCCAGGACGGCACCGGCGGGGCCGGGCTGTCGGCGCTGACGCTGCTGCTGCTGACGCTGCGGCGCCGGCGTTCGCGCTGAGAGGCAAGAGCCGCCGACGCACGCAGCGTCGGCGGCTCTTCTTTTTTCTTTTCGAAAAAAGATTGAGGCGCGAGTGGCCCACGTGGGCCTCGCGGCTCGCTGGCGACCGCCGGAGGGGTCGCGCTCTGTCGTCAGGCAGCGACCGCTCGAAGCACCGAGGGGCTCGAGATCGCGCGGTGAAGCCGAGCTGTCTTGAAGGACAGCCAGTATTGGCGCTGGCTTCGTCTGTCCCGAAGGACAGCCGCCGCCGGCCCGGAGATCGCTGCTTCAGCTGTCCCGAGGGACATTTTTTTTAAAGTTACGCGCTCGAGGCCTTGCCGCCGCCGATGCTCATGCGGTCGTCGAGCTCGGCCACGCCGGCCGTCTGCAGCGCCAGCTCGACGATCAGGCGCCGCGTCTGTGGGTCGTAGACGAGGCCGGTCAACGTGACGTTGCCGCGTTCGACGGCGACCTCGACCTCGCTGGCGTCGATGTCGGGGTGCCAGGTGAGGGCCTCGTTGATGTCCTCGGCGATCCGCGCGTCCGACCGGCGGTAGCTGCGCGGGCCGCAGCCCACGTAGCGGCCTCGGCCGGACTCCGACGCGGCGAGCGCGTCACCCTCGCGGGCGCGCGGCGCCGAGGGCCACGGCTGCGGCTCCCGGTCCGGCCAGGTCACCTCCCCGTAGAGGCCGCGCGAGCGGAAGCCGGGGTCGATGAACTCCTCGAACGGGGCCTCCGCGTCGGTGTTGCTGCGCGTGTCCTCGCGGTCCTTGGTGTGGCGCTTCGCACTCATGGCTGTTCCTCCGCGAATTGACACCGTAGGGAAACACCACTGAGCGACCACTGTACATTGTTCAATGTCGCGTGCAGGCAATGGGAGCACGGCAGAGGCCGGCGGCGGCGTCCGGCGGCGGGGTGGGCGCCTGAGTCACGCGCCGGGTCGCACTGCCGCGTGCAGGGCGGGGAAGACGCGGGCGACCTTGGCCAGCAGGTATTCGCCGTAGGTCCCGCGGAAGGCGTGGACGCTGGCGCGATCCCAGCGCTCGGCGGCGTCGTCGGAGATGTCGGCGGGGCGGCGCGGTAGCGGCACGATCTCGGCGTCCCACGCGGGATCGAAGAAGAACGGGAACGACAGGCGATCGCGACTGGCCGAGCCGCGCACGCGGTGGGGCGTCGAGCGGTACCAGCCGCCGGTGAGGCGGTCGAGCATGTCGCCGATGTTGCACACGAGGGCCCCGGGCAGCGGCGGGGCGTCGATCCAGCCGCGCGGGGTCTTGACCTGCAGGCCGCCGACGTCGTCCTGCACGAGCAGCGTGAGCAGGCCGTAGTCGGTGTGTTCGCCGACGCCCCAGCCCGTCTGCGGGGTCGCCGGGTAGTGGAAGATCCGGAACAGCTGCGTCGGGTCGCCCGTGTAGTGGCCCCGGAAGTAGTCCGGCGGGAGGTCGAGGCTGCGGGCCACGCCCGTGAGCAGCAGCTGGGCGGCGTCGGCGAGCTGGGCCATGACTGCGAGCACCACCGGGCGCAGCTCCGGCAGCCACGCCGGCCACAGGTTGGCCCCGTGCAGCGGGGTGCCGGCGCGCACGCGCGGGTGGTCGGCGGGCAATTCTGTCCCGAAGTACAGGCCCTCCTTGAGGTCGGGCTGGCCCGAGGTGAGCTCGCCGCCCAGCGGGAACCACCCGCGCCAGGCGCGGCCGCCGTGGTGCATCGCCAGGGCCTGCTTGTCGGCCTCGGGGGCGGCGAAGAACCGCCGGCTCAGGGCCTCGAGGCGGGCCTGCAGCGCCGGATCGAGGCCGTGGCCGACGACGTAGAAGAAGCCGCTGTCGCGGCAGGCCGCAGCGATGGCCCGCGCGAGCGCGTCGCGGGCAGACGGGTCGGCGCCCTGGCGGAGCGGCGTGAGGTCGAGGACCGGGAGCGCGGACACCGGCGGATGCTAACAGCTCGGCGAGGCGGGCGCGACGCTGCCTGGCGGAAAGGCCAGGTGCGGTGGGAGGCACCCGCGGCCCCGGTCTTCGCGGACCGCATCGAGCGGCACCTGGCGGGGAGGCCAGGTGCCGCTCGCGTCCGGCGGCCCGAGTCGGGCCGGGCCCGTTTACGCTCGGCGCACGCGGGCCTTCATCTTGAGCGCGACCGCCGGCGTGAGCCCGCCGAAGCCCCACGACCACTCCTGGTTCACCGTGCCGGGCGCGGTGAAGGTGAGGGTCGTGACGGGGCCGCTCTGATTCCAGCCCATCACGCCGCCGTGCGGCGACGGCAGCTCCTGCGGGTCGCTGCGGCTCTCGTCGAGGGAGTAGCCTTCATTCTGCGGCGATAGCGTGATCGTGACCGGGCCGGTGCTGTCGACCTCGGCGAGCACCTCGGTGATGATCTCGCCCACGGCGTAGTAGGGATAGCCGCTGTTGTTGAAGTAGAGGGCGAGGGTGCCGGTCGAGGTCGGCTGGGTGGTGAGGTTCGCGCCCGAGGCGTCCTTCAAGGTCCATGTGACTGCCATGACGATGCAACTCCTGTCGCGCGTCGGGCCGGCGGGCATCGCCGACCCCGTCGCGTCGTACAACCGGTAGTGTCCAGGGCCGGCCGAACCGGTCACCTCGTCGCGACGATGATCGATCGGGCCGTGTAGATGCACGGAAGAGGGAGCGCGTGCCACTATCGTCCGAGGCGCGAGGCCGAGGGAGCGATGCAAACGATGACGTCTCAGGACACCCTGGAGAGCCACGAGGTCGGATCGTCGACGGCGTCCGCCGAGCCGGCACCGGCGCAGACCGTCGAATTGTCGGGGCTGGAGCTCGTGAGCCAGTGGTTTCCGTGCCCGCTCACGGTCCGCGCCGGGACCTTCTCGCTGCCGCCGGAGCCGGCCTGGCAGGTCGTGGTCCGCGCGGCCCGGCCGCAATTGGAGGCGATGCTCGGGGGCGTCGGCCGGCTGGAGTGCCCCGAGCTCGGTCCGCTGATGCAGTGTGGCACGGCCTGGTTGGTCGGCGGCGGCATCGCCGTGACGAATCGGCACAACATTTTGTCGCTCCTCGACGACCTGCAGCGCGGGGTCAAGACGCTGCGCGTCGACCTGTGCGCCGAGGCGGGGGCGCCGGCCGATGGACGTTGTCGGGTCCGCCGGATACTGCACGTCGACCCGATTCACGACCTCGCGTTCCTGCAGATCGACCCGCAGCGGGCGCCGCATGCCGGCCTCGCCCTGGTCGACTCGATCGTCCCCGATCACCCATTGGCGGTCATCGGCTTCCCGGCGCACGCGGAGGGCGCGTACCCCGAGGCCGAGTACAAGCATTGCTTCGGTGACGGCTGGTTCGACAGCGACGGCCGCGGCTACAAGCGGATCTCGCTCGGCCGCCTGGTGGCGACGTCGGGGGCGCAGCTCGAGCACGACTGCACCACGCTGGGCGGCAGCTCCGGCGGAGCGATCGTCGACCTGGTTCGCGGCGCAGTGATCGGCCTCAACTACGGCGAGTCACGGGACCGTCGCACCAACCTCGGGGTGCCGGGCTGGGTGGTGCGCGAGAGGCTGGCGCAGCTCGAGCGCTGGGGCTGACGTCAGTTCGCCGACTCGAGCTCGGCGGCGCGCCGCCGCAGCTCTCGGGCCCGCTGCGGCTTGCTTCGGAGCGCCGTGTGTGCGTCTGCCAGTGCGCGCATCGTCTCGATCATAATCTCCCTTAAACCGAGGCGTTCGAGCGGCGCCTGCTCGAGGATGGCCAGCGCTCGCTGGAGCAGCATGACCGCCATTTGGGGCTCGTCCTCCGCGAGGGCCACCAGCCCGAGCCCTCGCAAGGGGAGCGCCTTCATCGCCGGTTCGGACGATGTTTCCGGGGATTTCAGCCCGATCAATCGAGAGAAGTAAGGCAGCGCCTCGGCGCATTGGCCGAGGACGCAGAGGGCGTCGCCGATGTTGGCGAGGGTGGCGAAGAGATCCACCGAGCTGTGCGCCGGATCCGCGTCATGGATGTCGAGGAGCTCGCGATAGGCGGCGAGGGCTCCCGGGTCTGGCCGTTCATTCGGTGTGCTTCAGCCAGGACGATGAGCGCGGTGATTCGCTCGGCGTGGGTCGGGGGGACGAGGACCTCGTAGGTGGCCATTGCCGCGTCGAGCCGCTCGATGGCCCGCGTGATCGCGTCATCGTCGAGGTCGAGCTGCGCGAGCGCGACCTCGGTCTTGGCGACCCAGAGGTGCCTCTCGCCGTAGGTGGTCACCAGGGCGGTGCGCGCGTGCTCCAAGGCCTCGCGGGCCGCGGCAGGCTGCTCGAGTTCGTAGAGGTCGAGGCCGAAGTTCAGCTCGACGCGCGCAGTCAGGGGGTGCTCGCGGCCGTACTCTCGCTGTAAATCGGAGAGGAGTTGCCGGTGCATCTCATGTGCCTCCTGCAGTTGCAGGGCTTCGCCCAGAGCGGCGGCGAGGGACAGGCGGGCGAGCATGACATCCGGGTGATCTGGAGGGCAAAGCGCCTTCAAAGTGGCGAGCGCCTGTCTGCGAAGTGCCACCGCATCCAGAGGCCGACCCTCGGCGATGAGGACCTCGCTCTCGGCGGTTGCGATCGCGGCCGCCGCTGTCTGTGGATCCGGATGACGCTCGGACTTCGCGTGGTCCAGGCACGTTCGCGCTTCGCCGGGCGCGTCGAACACGAGGGCCTGGACTCGTGCGAGCTCGTTCCAGATCTCCCACTTCAGAGCCGAGTAGTCGGCGGCATTCGCCCGATCATAAGCCTCGCTCAGGATCTTCGCCGCGCCGGGCCCATCGCCGAGCAGACGTCCCTTCGCCCGACCGAGCAACAAGAGCGCCTCGGCCTCGCCTGCGACGTCGGCGTGGCTGCGGATCTCCGCCAACGCTTGGTCGAGAAAAGTGACGGCATCACGACCTTCATGCGAGATGGTGAGGAGATTGCCGCGATCGAGCAGCTCGCGCACGCGTGGGTTCGTGGGCGCGTCGGGGCCGTCCACGAGCTGCATGGTCGGAGATACGCGGCATTGCTCGGGCCGAGACAGGCCGGCCGCTGCTTTGTCGGCGCTGGCCACGAGGGTGCTGTCGGCGGCGGCGAGCTCGTGGAGCAGCGTGGTAAAGGCTTCGCGCTGGCGGCCGAGGCAGGCGGCGCTCTGCGTGAAGTAGCGCTCCAGGGGTTGCGCCGCGAGTTGCCGCGCCTCGCAGTCGCTCACCGCGGTGTCCGCCCAGTCTTTCGCGTACGCTTCGAGCATGCGACTCGTACGTTGCCACGACTGTTCGGCGTACGGCAGTCCGGTCGCCACGAATGCGGCGTGAATGGATTCTTTGCGCTCGTCCCAGGTCGCGGTGATGCGGCCCTCGTATTGTGAGCACTCTGGCCGAGCGGTTTCGGTGAAGAGCGTCGCCCCGAGGGCGGTCGAGCCTGCCAGCGCCACGACCAGGCCGGCCGCGAGGGCGCCGCGCTTGCGGCGTTTGGGCGTCTCGACCAGCACGTCGATCAGCGCCGCCATCGACGGGAAGCGGTCGGCGGGGTCGAGGGCGAGGGCGCGGGTGAGGGCTTGGCGCAGCCATTGCGGCGCGGGGGGGTCGGCCGGCAGCGCCAGGGCGCCTGTCCGAGCGGCCAGGCGCTCGATGGCGGGCGGCGGCGGGCGGCGGAACAGGGCCTCGGTCAGGGCGACCGCGAACGAGTATTGATCGCTGCGGGCGTCGCAGTCGCGGCCGCGGACCTGCTCGGGCGACATGTACGTCGGCGTGCCGGCGTGCTTGCTGGTGTGGCCGGCGGAGGTGGACCCGGCGGTGCGCTCGGGCTCGGTCTCTTGCTGGCTCTGGTCGGCGACGGCCAGGCCGAAGTCGGCGATCCGGACCCGGCCGTCCTCGCCGACCATCGCGTTGGCCAGCTTGAAGTCGCGGTGGACGATCCCGGCCTGATGGGCCGCCGACAGGCCTCGGGCCGCCTCGACGAATCGCTCGAGGATCGCGGCCAGCGGGCGCGACTCGCGGTCCAGCCATTCGCGCAGCGTGGCGCCCTTGACCAGCTCCATGACGATGAACAGGCCGCCGTCGGATTCGCTGACCTCGTGGATCTGCACCACGTTGGGGTGGGACAGCTTGGCCTGCATCTGGGCCTCTCGCAGGAGGCGCGCCCGGTCCTTCGCGCCCTCGCGCAGGCGGTCGTCGCGGATGACCTTGATCGCGACCAGGCGGCCGAGTTGCAGATCCTGGGCCGAGTAGACCACGCCCATGCCGCCCTGGCCCAGGGTCTGCACCACCCTGAAGCGGCCGATCTGGACCGGCGGATAGGCCTCGTCGAACAGCTTCGATTTGAGGCTGCGATACATCGCCTCGTCCGCGAGGTCGCGCTTGTCGGACCCGAGCTGTTCGAGGTCGGGCCAGGTGTGCTCCTGCTGCGGGTCCATGGCCGGGGTAGTGTCTCCGAGGCCCGGGTCCGTCAGCCAGCGGGTTTCGCGGCCCGGGCTCCGTGGTAAGGTGGCGCCATGAAGAGCGACCAGGAGCTCCTCACCGCCTGGCGGGACGGCGATCGCCAGGCGGGCAGCGTCTTGTTCGACCGCCATTTCGACGCCGTCCGCAGGTTCTTTCGCAACAAGGTGGAGCACCAGGCCGAGGACCTCGTGCAGCGCACCTTCATCGGCTGCGTCGAGGGCCGCGACCGGTTCCGCGGGGACGCCTCGTTTCGCACGTACCTGTTCGCCATCGCCCACAACATCCTACGCGACCATCTGCGCCGGAACCGGCGGCCGCCGGAGGAGCTCGACCTCGAGAAGATGTCGCTCGTCGACCTCGGCGCGAGCCCGACGTCGCTGCTGGCGGCGCACGCGGAGCAGCGGCTGCTCCTGCACGGTCTGCGCAAGATCCCGGTCGCGTCGCAGGTGATCCTCGAGCTGTATTATTGGGAGCGCATGACCGGGCCGGAGCTCGGGGCGTTCCTCGGGGTGCCGGAGGACACGGCCCGCAGCCGCCTGCGCCGGGCCAAGCAACAGCTCGAGACGGCGATTCGCGGGCTCGAGGCGAGCGCGTCGGAGATGGAGAGCACGATCTCCGGGCTCGAGCAATGGGCGGCCGGGCTGCGGGCGCAGCTGGTGGCGACGCGTTGAGGCAAGCGCGGATCATCGCGACAGTCGCTCGATTCGCTCGCGCACGAGCCAGCCGGGCACCGATTCGTGGCCGCCGACGGTGAGGCCGATCGCCTGCCCTGACGCGAGGTCGAGGAGGACGCCGCCGGGCCGGCCGGGGCAGTCGTGGCGCAGCAGCGCCGACGAGACCTCCTGGACCCGGCCGGGCACCAGGCGCAGGTCGCCGGGCTCGGCCCCGGGCGGCTCGTTGCGGTCGATGGCGGCCAGCTCGTGGCCGTGGGCGACGCCGGAGGCGAGGGCGATGAAGCTCGCCTGCGGGGCCACGCGCAGCAGCGCGAGGTCGCAGTCGGGCGCGAGGTAGAGGACCTCGCGGACGGCGACGGGGCCGCTGCCGAGGTCGAGCTGCAGGGTCCGCTCGCCGCGGGTCAGCGGCGCGAGGCAGGACAGCAGCGGCTTGCGCGTCGTCACCGCGAGGTCGGGGCGCACGAGCCAGGCGGTGGCGAGGGGGGTGGCGCTGCCGGAATCGATGGCGTCGAGGCGGCCGACGCAGGCGCTCGCGGTCGCGAGCGCCCGCTCGAGCGCGGGGTCCCGCGGGCGGCTGGGCGCGGTCGGGGGCGCAGGAGGGGCCACCGACGCGGCGGGCGGGGGCGGGGACCAGAGGTGCCGCAGGCGGGTCGCCACGGCGTCGCCGCTCGCGTCGGCCAGCAGCGCAGCGAGGCCGGCCAGCGCGATCTCGTCGCTCTCGGCCGCCGCCCAGGCGGCGAACAGCGCCCGCACTGCGCCCTCGTGCTGCTCGGACTGGGCCATCGTCTCGATAGTAACCAGGGGCGGTCGATCCGTCACCGCGATCGGAATAGCGCGATTGCCGCGACTCGGCCGAGGCCGGATCGCGCGGCTGCAAGGATTGCCGGCAGTGGTGGCAGGGCCTGCGCGGCGCTATCAATATATGCAGTCGATGTCGTGAATCAGCGGTGCGCGGCCAGCCATGATTCGACCTCGGCGCGCTCGGCGGTGAAGCGCTCGCCGGCGGCGGAGTAGTGAGCGAGGGCCTGGCGGGCCGCGTCGGCGGCGGCCTTGTCGCGCGACTGCTGGCGGGCCTGGGCCTCGACGAACCGCAGCGCCCCGGCTTCGTGGGCCAGGCCGCCCGGCTGCTCGCGGATGGCGAGCGCGCGGGTCAGCAGCGGGAGCGCCTCGGCGGGCTTGCGCTCGCCGACGGCCGCGCGGGCGAGGCCGCCGAGCGCGGTCGCGGCGGCGATGTCCTGCGGGCCGTAGGTGGCCTCGGCGAGCTCGAGCGCGCGCTGGAAGTGGGCGCGGGCGTCGGCGTATTCGCGGCGGGCCAGGGCGACCTCGCCGAGGGCGCACAGCGGCTGGATCTGGCCCGGCTGGGCGGGGCCTTGCACGCGCGCGTGCAGGGCCAGCGCGCGCCCGGCCAATGCCTCGGCGTCGTCCCAGCGGCGCTCGAGCGCGGCCAGCTCGGCGAGGCCGCCGAGCGGCTCGGCGACCTCGAAGTCGTCGGCGCCGAGCGCCTTCTCGGTGATTGCGAGGGCGCGCTCGTAGTGCGCGTGGGCGGCCGCGAGGTCGCGCTGGGCCGCGGCGACGCTGCCGAGGTTGCACAGGGGGATCGACAGGCGCGGGTGCTCGACGCCGATGCTGCGCTCGTAGATCGCGAGCGCGCGCTGCAGCCGCTCGCGGGCGCCGGGCAGGTCGCCGCGCTGCTGCGCGACCATGGCGAGGTTGTTGAGGGTCTCGCCGACGGCGAGGTTCTCGGGGCCGAGCAGCGCGGCGAAGAGGTCGAGGCTGCGCTGGTAAATGCGCTCGGCCGCGGCGAGGTCGCCCTGGGCCAGGTAGACGCCGCCGAGGTTGTGGGCGACCGTGGCGAGGTCGAGGTTGTCGGGGCCCTCGTCGGCCTCGGCGAGGGCCAGCGCGCGCTCGAGGTGCTCGCGGGCCTCGGGGTACTTGCCCCACCGCTCGAGCACGCCGCCGAGGCCGGTGTGGCGGGTGATCTGCAGCTGCGGCGGGGCGCCGAGCCGCTCGAGCAGCATGGCGGCGTGGCGGTCCCACAGCATCGCGTCGTCGTAGCGGGCCTGCTCGACGCCGTAGATGAAGGTCAGGGCGAGGGCGGCGTCGGCCTGGACCTCGTCGTGTTTGACCGCGCCGGCCATGAAGTACGCCTCGAGCATCGCCTCCTCGGCGCCGGCGGGGTCGCCGGCGTACTCGAGCAATTGGGCGTGGCGCGCCAGCACCTCGGCGTGCAGCGGGCGGTAGCCGATCGCGCTCGTCTCTTGCAGGATCTCGTCGGCGAGCGAGCGGATCGCCTCGTACTGCCCGAGGTTGCCGCGCACGCGCACGCGGGCCAGCTTGGCCCGCACGTCGGCGACCCGCGCCGCCTGCTCCGGATCGTCGGGCGGCGGCAGGGTGGCCATCAGCGCCTCGGCGTCGGCGCAGCGATCGAGGCGGCCGAGGTTCATGGTCGCCTGGACGGCGCGGCCTAGCATCGCCGCGTCGGCGGCGGCGAGGCTCTGCACGAGCACGTCGATTTCGGTGCGGCGCAGGCTCAGGCACTCCATGCGGCGGTCGAGCAGCTGCGGGGATTGTTCGCCGCGCACGTGGGTGGCCTCGCAGGCGGCGGTGTGCATGGCGATCCAGTCGGCGGCGTAGGCGTCGAGGCGGGCCTCGACGCGGCCTGCGACGTCGTCGGCGCCGGCGGCCCCGGTGGCGCGCAGGGCCTGGCGGAGCTCGGCCTTGCGCGCGTCGTCCCACACCCCGGCGAAGCGGGCGGGCGCGTCCTTGCAGAGGCTTTGCGGGGCCGCGGCGGGCGGGGTGAGGCCGTAGCCGAGGCCGGCCGCGAGCCCGGCGATGCCGACGCCGGCGAACCACTGGCGGGCGCGCTTGCCCGGCTCGCGCGCGAGCTCGGCGAGCAGGGCCTCCATCGACGGCCAGCGGTCCTGCGGGCGCGCCGACAGGCCGCGCAGGGCGATCCGGCGCAGGCGCGGCGGGACCCTGGGGCCGCGCGGCGGCTCGCTGCGCTGGAGCGCCTCGATCTGGGCCAGGAGCTCGTCGGCGGTGCGCGCCTTGAAGGGCCGCGCGCCGTGGAGGCCCTCGTAGAGCACGACGCAGAAGCTGAACTGATCGCTCTCGACGCCGATCGGCTGCAGCGCGAATTGTTCGGGGGACATGTACGGCGGCGTGCCGACCAGAGTGCCGGCCTCCGTCAATGGTTCGCTGAGCGAGCCGGTGCTGTGGGTCACCGGCGCGAACAGGCGCGGGTCGGCGCCGAAGGTCGCCTCGCCGGCCTCGACGGCGCGGGCGAGGCCGAAGTCGAGGACGCGGACGAAGCCGTCCTCGGCGACCATGACGTTGTCGGGCTTGAAGTCGCGGTGGACCAGGCCGGCCGCATGGGCGACCGCGAGGCCGCGGCCGGCCTGCTGCAAGATCGCCAGGACCTCGCGCCACGGGTGCGGACCGCGGCGCAGCCACGCGCGCAGCGTCTCGCCCTGGACGTACTCCATGACGATGTACACGCGGCCCTCGAACTCGCCGACCTCGTAGACGCGGGCGATGTTGGGGTGGGCCAGCTTGGCCATCGCCTGGGCCTCGCGCTGCAGGCGGGCGCGGCCGAGGCTGTCGCCGTGCGACGGGCGCATCAGCTTGATGGCGACCTTGCGATCGAGCTCGTCGTCGAAGGCCGAGAGGACCACGCCCATGCCGCCCTGGCCGATCTGGCGCAGCACCGTGAAGTGGCGGATCCGCGTCGGCGCGGGCGGCTCGTCGGGCACGCGGGGGTGCGAGCGCGTGCGGCCGGGCCGGGCCTGCACGATCGGCGGGTCGGGCGGGACCTCCCGCGTGCGCGCGTCGGCGACGTGGCCGTCGTCGTCGGGGACCTGAGGCGGGGGCTCCGTCACCGCCGGCGAGCATACCAATCGCGGGCCCGGGTGGCGGACGCGTGAAATCGCGCATCGGCCCGCGCCTGGCCTCCGCTGGTGCAGAAGCGGGGCGCACGAAGGTCGCGGGGCCTCGCGGCGCCGCGACCTCGGGTCATTCGTCAATGGGCGGGTGAGGCTATTGCTTGTAGTGCTCGAGCAGCCACGAATAGATGTCGTGGCCGGCCGAGAGGTCGTACGTCTTGGTCCACGAGTCGTGGCCGACGCCCGGGTAGATGACCATCTCGACGTCGGGCTTGGGGTCGCACATCTGCAGGCCGGTGACGGGCTCGATGGTGCCGCTGACGTTGACGGTCGGATCCTGGTCGCCGTGGAAGGCCCAGATGGGGACGCGGCCGAGCTCGCACTTGGCCTTCATGAAGGCGCCCTTGCCGTCGCCGGCGATCGCGACCAGTGCCGCGATCTGCTCGTCGAGGAAGTCGCCGATGTAGCCCCACGAGCCGATGGCGCCGCAGCTCAGGCCGGTGAGGTAGACGCGGGCCGGGTTGATGTCGTAGTGCGTCATCGCGTATTCGATGAACGAGTGGACCTCGCCCGAGCCGGGGCAGCCGCCGCCGGGGTGCTGCGGCGAGAGCACGACGAACGGCAGGGTGGTGTCCCACTGGTTGTTCTTCTGCAGCTTCGGCGGGCCGTTGTTCGGCACCTTGTCGAGCTCGCTGTCGCCGTTGCCGTTCTCGCCGATGCCGTGGAGGAACACCAGCAGCGGGTACTTCTCGCCGCCGCCGTAGCCGGGCGGGGTGTACTCCCAGTAGCCCTGCGCGGCCTCGGACATGCCGAGCGGGATCTTCTTGAAATGGGCCGACGAGGGCATGCCGTCGTCGGGGATCTCGGGGATGTCCTCGGGGCCAGGTTCGACCGGACCGGTGGTGCCCGTGGTCGTCGTATCGTCGGTGGTGGTGCCCGGCTCGGCGGTGGTGCCCGGGGCTTCGGTGGTGCCCGGGGCGTCGGTGGTGCCCGGGGCGTCGGTGGTGCCGGGCGCGTCGGTGGTGCCGACCGTGGGATCGACGGTCGTCGTGCCGTCGGTGGTCGGGGTGTCGGTGGTGGCCGGACTGCTCGGATTGCTCGGTTCGTCGGTGGTGCCGGGCGTCGTGGTGGCGTCGGTCGTGGCGGGCTCGGTCGTCCCGTCGGTGCCGGTGCTCCCGGTCGTGGTGCCGCCGTTGTCGCCGCATGCGGCGAGGAGCGTCAGTGAGGGCAGGACGAACCACCAATTTCGCAGTGTCATGGCCATGGCAGCGGCCTTATCATCGCGCGACAAATAGCGTCAAGGCGTCGATTCGCGCGCCATACAATCGCAGTTTGGCGGCCGCAGATGGGGCCTGACGGCGAGGAGCGGTGACCCCAATGGTGTGCCCTCGGGTGCTCGTAATCGATGGACGTCGCCCGCGAATCATCGGGGGACACACGCGCGCGGCTGAGTGCTTCGCCGAGCGACGCGGCTTCGCAATGTGGAGGGCCCGCGTCTGCCGGTCGGATCCGCGCCGGCGTCCGGGGAGCGCCGACTCGCATTCGCGGGCATACTGTTGCGAAGTGCCCTCCGCCGCGCTCGCGCTGCTCCTCCTCGCCGATCCGGGCTGGCTGGAGCTGCGCTGGCCGGAGGTGGTGGGGTGTCCCACGGCCGCCGAGGTCGCCGCGGCGGCCGAGCGCCTGGCGGCCGTCGGGAGCCGCCGTCCGGTCGTCGCCGAGGCCGTGATCACGGTCGACGACACCGGCTATTCGCTCGCGCTGGCGGTGCAGACCGCCGACGGCGTCGAGGAGCGGCGCGTTCACAATGCCCGCTGCGAGCCGCTCGCCGACGCGACCGCGGTGATCGTGGCGGTGGCGGCCGAGCCGGCCGGGAGCGGGACGAGCCGGCCGGCGCGCGACGAGGAGATCCCGCCGGGGCTGCGTCGGACGCCGCCGCCGGAGGTGGGCGTGCGGCCTGCGGTCGGTGCATTCGTGGCGGCGGTCGGCGCGGTCGGTCCGCCGCGCTCGCCGGCGCCGGGGCTGCAGGCCGGGCTGCTGGTGCTGTGGCCGCGGGCGCGCTCGAATTGCGGTTTCACCACACTTTCGCGGCGCCGCTGCGGCTGGCGGAGATGCCCGCGGCGGGGGCGGAGCTGCAGCTGTCGGCGGCGGCGGTCCGCGGCTGCCCGCGATGGTCGCGGCGAGCGTGGTCGCTGCATTTGTGCGGCGGCCTGGAGGTCGGAGCATTGACCGCGCGGGGGTTCGGCTTCCCCAGCAATGCTCGCACCACTGGATTGTGGGCAGCGGCGGTGGCCGGTCCCGGGGCGCAGTGGCGGCCGCTGCGGTGGCTGGCGCTCGGGGCCGACGTCGAGGCGGTAGTCGCGTTCACGCGGCGGGGCTACGCCGCGGCCGACGAGCGGGCGTTGCTGTACCGGGTGCCGCCCGTGGGCCTGCGCTTCGGGGCGTCGGTGGCGGTGTTTTTTTTCTGACGAGGGTCGCCCCTGCCGGAGATTTCACCTCCAGCCATGCTCTCCTGCCCGCCCGACCGGATCGCCGCGTTCGCCGCGTTCTTCCGCGCCCACTTCACCTACGTCCACCAGAACCTGCGCCGGCTCGGGGTCCCGCCGGGGGCGGTCGAGGACGCGGCGCAGGAGGTGTTCTTGGTGGTCCTGCGCCACGCCGACGCGCCGATCACGAACGTGCGCGGCTGGCTGTTCGGCATCGTCCGCAGGATCGCCTGGCGCTTCCGCCGCGGGGCGTCGCGGCGCGACCGACTGGTGCAGGCGTTGACCCACGAGCCGCTCGTGGTCGGCGACGACGACGCGCAATTGCTGGAGCGCGAGGCGGCCGAATTGCTGGAGCGGTTCCTGGCCCGGCTCGACGACGACAAGCGCGCGGTGTTCGTGCTCGCCGAGCTCGAACAGCAGACTGCCGGCGAGATCGCCAGCGCCCTGGGGATCAAGGAGAACACGGTGTATTCGCGGCTGCGCGCGGCCCGGCAGGAGTTCGATCGCAGCTGCGCCCGGCTGCGCCTGCGCGACCAGCGGGAGGCGCTGCTCGGCCGGGGCCGCCGGGCCCACGCGCCGTCGCCGGCGACGCGCGAGCGGGTGCTGGCCGCGTTGCTGGTGCCTGGCCTTTGGGGCATGTCCGCGGGGGCAGCCGCGGCGACGCCGGCGACGCACGGCGGGGGGGTGTTCGCGGGGCTGTCGGCGGTGGCGAGCGCGCCGCAGGTCGCCACGCTGACTGCAGTGCTGCTGGGCGTGCTCGGGGGCGCGACTGCGCTGCTCGATGCGGGCCGGGCGCGGGCGGGGGCGGCGGAGGTGAGCGCGGTCGAGGGGCGGGGAGGCGGCGAGGACGAGGATGTTCTTTGGGACAGGTTGGTGGCGGGAGCCGAGGAGAGGGCGGTCGCTGGGGGTTGGGGTGGGAGCGAGGGAAGAGAGGCCAGTCCGGACAGGTCGCGGGCGAGCGCGGCACGGGCCGCAGTTCTGCAGGGCGAAGCGGATGACGGTCGTTCGAGCAGGTCGCGGGCGGTCGCAGGGAAACAGGGCGGGGTCGAAGCGGATGCGGGGCGTCCGGGCAGGGCGCGGATGGGCGCAGGGGCGCGGGAGGGTGGCGCGGAGCGAGCGGGCCGGCGAGGCCGCGCGGGGCAGGCTGGCGGGCGCGGGGAGCAGAATGTCCGGGCGACGACGGGCGCCGCGCCGACCGTGGGAGCAGGTGTCCCAGGGGACAGGTCGGAATCCGGGGCGATCACTGGCGCCGTGGGCGTGGCAACAGAGAAATCTGTCGCCGAGGACATGTCCGCCGTGAGCGCCGCGCCCCGGTCAGACGAGCTTGCCCCGGCCGACGCGACGACGCCGGGGGCCCGCGGGAGCGAGGACCTCGCGCGCGAGGCCGGCCTCATCGCCGAGGCGCGACGGGCGATCCGCGAGCGGGCGTGGGACCGGGCGATCGCGCTGCTCGCCGCGCACGCGCGCGAGTTCCCGGGCGGGACGCTGCGCGACGAGCGGTGGCTGTCGCAGATCGTGGCGACCTGCGCTTCGGGACAGGTCGAGGCGGCCCGGGCCGAGATCGAGCGACTGGCGCGCGAGCGGCCGGCGCTGGCGCGCAAGGCGGCGCCGCTGTGCCCGGGCGGGGCGCTGCCGCGGCCGGAGCCGGCCCCCGGGGAATAGGGTGACGGGTCGGCCGACGATTTTTCGATGACGAGGGCGGGGACCGGAGATTTGAAGACAGCATGACCCACTGCACACCGCTCCTCCCCACGATTTTTCTGCTGCTGGCCGGCTGCGTCCTCACCCCCGAGGTCGTCGGCGAGAGCCTTTCCACGGATGGACCCGTATCGAACTCGACGCCCGGCACCGAGGGCGCGACGACGGATCACAACGTATCGGTCGGCACCGAGAGCTCGGTGACGAACGTCAGCGCGACGTCCGGGATCGTCGAGACGGGCGCCATCGAGCCGGAACCCGGCGAATACGGCGGCCCGTGCGAGCTCGCTTTTGACTACCCGATCGAGGCCAAGGCAGTGACGCCGCAGCCGGACTGCGACGGCGGCATCTGCCTGTTCATGTGGGCCCAGGATCCACCCGGATGCGCGGACGACAGCGATTGTCCGGCGCCGTGGGCCACCTGCGGCGGGACGCACTGCATCCTCGACCAGGACGTCGTGGCGTCGGAGTCGCGCTGCACCCAGACGTGCGACGAGGACCTCGATTGCCCCGTCATCCCGGGCTGCGCGGAGGGGCCCGCCTGCGTGCCGGTGACGCGGCTCGGCGAGCTGTGCTGCGTGAAGATGTGCGCCTGCCGCGACCACCTGAGCGTCGGCGAGTGGAAGTCGCTCGAGCAGCAGTGCCAGGAGCCGGGCTCCTGCGACCCGTGACGCTCACGCGCGGCGCAGCTCGAGCCACAGCTCGTCGACGACGGCCTCGGTCCCGCCGAACCAGTTCTCGGACACGAACAGCCTCTTGCGCGTCTCGGCCGACGGGTACAGCGCGGGGTCGCCAGCGTCGGCGACGAGGCCGCGCTGGACGGCGGCGAGGTTCGGGGTGGCGAAGCGCAGCGCGTTGGCGTTGAGGGCGGCGATCTCGGGGTCGAGCAGGAAGTCGATGAAGCGCACCGCGACCCCGGGGAGCGGGGCTGTGGCGGGGATCGCCAGATAGTCGATCCACAGCACCGCGCCCTCCTCGGGGATGACGTAGCGCAGGCTCGGCCGCTGCTTCTGGGCCCGGAACAGGTCGCCGCTGTCGATCTGGGCGATCCACGTGTCGCCCGCCGCCAGCGCCCGCGCGGGGTTGCTGTCGTACGCGCGCAGGAGCTCCTTCTGGGCCCGCAGCATGGGGTAGACGCGCTCGCGGATGGCGGGCTTGTCGGTGCTGTTGATGTCCATGCCGGCGGCGAGCAGGGCCTGGTCGAAGACGTCGCCCTTGCTGTCGATGACGCTGATCTTGCCGGCGTGGCGCGGGTCGAACAGGGCCTTCCACGAGGTCGGCGCCTCGACGTGGTCGCTGTCGTAGCCGATGCCGGTGGTGCCCCACAGGTAGGGGACGGCGTAGATCTGGTTGTCGGCGGCGATCCACGGGCCGAACTGCGGGTCGAGGTTGGCGAGGCCGGGCAGCTTGTCGCGCGCGAGCGGGACCACGAGGGCGCGCTTGCGCATGCGCTCGAGCACGTAGTCGATCGGGAACACGACGTCGTAGGCGGCGCCGCTGGCCAGCTTGGCCACCAGCTCGGCCTCGGCGAGGTAGTAGTCCTGGGTGGCGCGGAAGCCGGTGGCCGCGGTGAAGCGCTCCAGGACCTCGGGCGCGAGGTAGTCGCCCCAGTTGTAGAGCGCCAGGCTGGCGCCGCCGCCGGAGCAGGCGGTGGCGCACGCGCCGGCGCCGAGCAAGCGGTGGAAGGTGCGGCGGCTCAGGCCCGGCATGGCCGGCACCATGCCACAAGCTCAGGCGTCCGGCGCGGCGAACCGCAGCACGCGCTGCCGGTCCCAGACCAGGCCGACCGACTGGCCGGGCTCGCAGGCGGGCGCGCCGGGGACCCGCGACAGATGGACGCGCCCGCCGATCTCGACCTCGACCTCCCAGCGATCGCCGAGGCAGGCGACCGCCCGCACCGTGCCGACCGCGCGGGCGGCCGGGCGGTCGGCGCCGGCTGTCTCGCGGGTCAGGTTGTCGGGTGAATGAGATGTCTCCGAGGACATGCTCGGATGGGCATGACCGATCGGACAGGTATCCGGGGACATGTCCTCGGAGGCGCGCGGGCGGGGTGGTTCGAGCCGCAGGTGTTCGGGGCGCAGCCAGCCGTCGCCGGCCGGCTCCGGGGTGACCTCGCCGAGCAGGCGGGCGACGGTCAGGGACGGCGGGGCCGCGTACAGCTCGGCCGGGGCGCCGGCGGCCAGGAGGCGGCCGCCGCCGAACACGAGCAATCGATCGGCCAGCGCGAGCGCCTCCTCGGGGTCGTGGGTGACGTGCAGGCAGCCGAGGCCGCGCCGGCGGGTGACGTCGCGCAAGAGGCGGCGCAGGCCGGCCCGCAGCGGGCGGTCGAGGGCGGCCAGCGGCTCGTCGAGCAGCAGCCAGCGCGGCTCGCCGGCCAGCGCGCGCGCGAGGGCCAGCCGCTGCTGCTCGCCGCCCGACATGGCGGCGGGCTTGCGTGTCTCGAAGGACATGTCCAATCCGACATCCGCGAGCAGGGCCCGCACGCGCGCGGTCAGCTCGGGGCCGCGGACGCCGAGCAGGCGCGGGGCGAAGGCGACGTTGTCGGCGGCGCTGAGGTGGGGGAAGAGGGCGTAGTCCTGGAACAGGGTGTGGACGGGGCGGCGCTCGGCGGGCAGGCCGTCGAGCGGGCGGCCGTCGAGCAGCACGCTGCCGCGATCCTGGCGCTCGAGGCCGGCGACGATCCGCAGCAGCGTGGTCTTGCCCGAGCCCGAGGCGCCCATGATGCAGGTGTAGGCGCCCGCGGGCAGCTCCACGCCGACGTCCGCCAGGGCGAGGCGGCCGGCGTAGGACTTGGTCAGCGCGCGCAGCGACAGGGTCATCGCCGGCGCAGGAGAGCAGCTAGCGCGGCCGCCAGCAAGGGGACGAGGCCGAGGCCGAGGGCCCAGCGAGGGACTGCGCCGAGGTCGGCGCCGCGGCCGAGGATCTCGAGGCCGACCGCGAGGGTGCTGCCGCCGGGGCCGGAGGTGAAGGCGGCCGTGCCGGCGTCGCCGACGGCCTGCGCGAAGGCCACCAGCGCCAGGGCGGCGCCGACGGGCCAGGCCAGCGGCCACCACAGCCAGCGCGCCCGTGCGGCCGGTCCGGCGCCGAGATCGCGGGCAGCGTCGGCGAGCGGCCCAGCGCCGGCGAAGGCCGCGGTGGCGCCGGCGTGGGCGATGGCGACCTGTCCCGGGAGCAATGTCACAAGGGTCAGGCCGGCGCCGGGGCCCCAGCCGAGCTGCTGCGCGGTCACCAGCCAGGCGGCGCCGTAGACGGCGGGCGGCAGGGCCAGCGGCAGGAGCAGCGCGGGGCTCCAGCGCGCGGGCGCGGCGAGGCCGGTGACGCAGCCGAGCGCGGCGGCCAGGACGGCCGAGGCGCCGGCGGTGGCGAGGGTGGCGGGCAGCTGGGCCAGGAGGAGAGAGTCGCCCTGTCCCAAAGGCCATGTCACCGCCGGGACCACGAGCGCGGCGAGCGGCGCGGCGCACAGGGCGAGGATCGCCAGGCCCGCGCGGCGTTCTGGCGGCTCGCGGCCCTCGCGGTTGCGCCCGACCGCCCGCAGGCCGCGAGCGAGGGCCCAGGCGCACGGGAGGGCGATCGCGGCGAAGACTGCGGCGATCGCCGCGGCCCGCCGCGGGTGGGCGTCGAGCAGGACCGCCTCGCGCAGGGCGAGGCCGAGGGTGTAGCGCTTGCCGCCGCCGGCGACCGCGGCGAGGGTGGCGTCGCCGATGGCCAGCAAGGTGATGCACACCGCTGCCAGCAGGTAGGCGGGGCGCAGGTGCGGCCACTCGACGGCGAGGAAGCGCCGCCACGGGCCGGCGCCGAGGTCGGCCGCCGCGTCGAGCCAGCTGCGCGGGCGCGTCCGCAGGCGCGCGCGCAGCAGCAGCGCGGCGAGCGGGACGTCGCCGGCGAGCCGGGCGAGGGCGACAGCACCTGTCCCCGGGGACAGGCCCAGCGCGAGCGCCCCGAACGCGCGCGCGAGCGGGGCGACCATCACGAACAAGAGCAGCCACGGAGCCGTGACCGCGCGCGCGAGCGGGTAGGCGAGGGCGAGGGCGAGGGCGGTGAGGCCGGCGGCGAGGAGGAGGCTGTCGGCGGCGATCGCCAGCAGGGCGGGCCACTGCACGGGGATGCCCGACTCGGCCGCGGTCAGGACGATGCCGACGACAGGGGCGGCCAGCGCGAAGGTCGCCCACAGGGCGAGCCAGAGCGAGGCGTGCAGGCGCGGCACGGCGGCGAGAGTACGCCAAAGAGCGCGCGGCGGCGAACGGGCCGCCCCGGCTGGCGCGGGCTCGCAAGAGCCGGCGAGAGGGGCGCCGAAGGATGGCCCAAGGGACAGGAGGTCAGACGCCAAAGCCAGGATGTCCCTTGGGACAGAGGACGTTGGCGACACCGCAGTCATCGGGGCGCCTCGTACATGCCGGGGCGCGGGCGTCCGGGGCGACGTAGCGACAGGGGCAGCGGCGCCATGCGGCACGTCACCCGGGACCCCGTGATCCGGTGCAACCTGCGAAGATCGCTGCGATCGCGCCCGGAGCCCCTGGCTTGCAAGGCGGCCCGCGTGCTGTCGAAGTCCCCCTGTCTCCGTCGCCTCGTGCAGGGCACCGCGCTCCTCGGCGCGTGTGCCCTCTCTGTTTTGGTCGCGCGCCCGGCCGAGGCGTGCGACCCCGGCGAGCCGTTTTTGCAAGGCACCCTGCCCGCTGACGGCGCCACCCATCCGGGCAACGCGGCGCTGCTGTTCGACGGCTTCAATATCAGCATCGCCGCACTCACGGTGACGGTCGACGAGCTGCCGGCCGCGCTGGTGCCGGCGGACTTCGACGACAACCTGTCGGAGATCGCGGCGTTCGTCGAGCCGGCGCCGAACGACGGCCAGGTGGTCGTCCTGTCCGGGCCCTTCTGCGACGGCTGCGAGCCGGTCACGATCACCTATACCGCCGGACCGCCCGACGTCACCGCGCCGGCGCCGATCGTCGAGTCGTCGTTCTTCGCCCTCTACGACCACGCCGATTTCGTGTCGGGCGGCGGCGACTGCATGAGCGACAGCGACCTGACGCTGTACGTCCACCTGAGCCAGGAGAGCCCGGCATCCGGCGATCCGTCGCTGTTCAGGGTGGGGTGGGACCCCGATGGCGAGGGCGATGCGGGCTTTCACCGGACGGTGCGCGTCGACGGCGAGTCGCACGTGCTCGCGCTGTCGCTGGTGAGCGAGCAGCTCGGCGGCAAGGACCCGCTGACGGAGGTCTGCCTCGACATCACTGCGCTCGACCTGGCCGGCAACGCGGCGGAGACGTTCCAGCTGTGCCCGGCCTGCTTCGCCCGCACCGACGAGATCGAGCACGGGATCGAGACGCCGGCAGAGCCGGCCTGGACGGAGGCTGACGGGGTGCCCGGGAGCCCATGCGCTGGCGCAGAGCCGCAGACGACCGGCGAGGAGCCGACCGGCACCGACACCGCGCCGACCTCGAGCGGCGGTGACAGCTCGAGCGATTCGTCGAGCGACAGCTCGAGCGACACCGACAGCGGCGGCGCCACCGGCGGCGGAGACGGCGACAAGGGCTGCGCGTGCAGCAGCAACGGCGGCGACCCCGGCGACGTCGGCCGCTTCCTGCTGTTCGCGCTCGGCCTCGGGCTGGCGCTGATCAAGCGCCGCTCGTGACCCTCAGGACATGTGTTATAGGGCATGTCCTCAAGGGCATGCTCGATCGGGCATGTCCAATGCGTCAGGGACAAAGCTCGCGGCAGCTCGGGCCTCTCGGCGCGTGCGCAGCGACGGCGGCGACCCGGGCGCCGGCCGCTTCCTGCTGTTCGTGCTCGGCCTCGCGCTGGCGCTGGTCAAGCGCCGCTCGTAACCATTGGGCATGCTTGTAAAGCAAATGGTAGGACATGCTCGAAAGAGCATGTACCTTCATGATATTCCGCCCTCGCGGGCGGCGCGTGACCGGCGACCTGTTCTGCAGCCAGGGGGCGGTCCTCGTGGGCGCGCACGCGCGCGCCGTTCGTTTTTATTAAAGAATGTCTCGTCGGACAGGTCGGGGCGAACGGGGGAATCGCTCTCGGGCGCGCCCGCGATGTCCGGCGTGCGGGTAGCGATCGGGACAGCGGCGCCATGCGGCACGTCACCCGCGGGCTCGTGATCCGGGCGCAACCAGCGAAAATGTCTCGGATCGCGGCGGGTGCTCGGTCCTTGCAGCGTGGCCGGCATCATGTTCAAGCGCTCACGGATCCGTCGTCTGGTCGAGGGCACCGCGCTGGTCGGCGCGTGTGCCCTTTCTGTTTTGGTCGCGCGCCCGGCGGAGGCCTGCGGGGTGCCCGAGTCGGGCCTCAACAGCTCGGTGCCGGAGGACGGCGCGATCTATCCGCGCAACGCCGCCCTGCTGTTCGACGGTTGGGGGATCGGCCTCGACGGCATCACCGTCACCGTCGACGGCGAGCCGGCGGAGCTGCTGCCGGCGGCGTTCGACGACTTCGTGGCGGACCTGGCCGTGGTCGTCGAGCCGACGCCGATGACCGGTCAGACCGTGGTGGTGTCCGGGTCTTTCTGCCCGGACGAAGACTGTGAGCCAGTCACGATCACCTATACCGCCGGGCCCGAGGACGCCGAGGCCCCGCAGCCGCTCGTCGAGGAGTCGTTCTTCGCCGTCTACGATCACGCGGACTTCATGTCGAGCGGCGGCGACTGCATGAGCGACAGCGACCTGACCCTCTACGTCCACCTCAGCCAGGCGATCCCGGCGCCCGGCGAGCCGTCGCTGTTCACGATCGCCTGGGATCCTGACGGCGAGGGCGAACTCGGCTTCCGCAGGACCGTGCGCGTCCCGACCGGGGCGAGGGTGGCCCCGCTGTCGCTCGTCACCGAGCAGCTCGGCGGCAAGGATCCGCGGACCGAGGTCTGCCTCGAGGTGACGGCCTTCGACGCCGCGGGCAACGCGGCCGACACGTTCGAGCTGTGCCCCGCCTGCTTCGCCCGCGAGGACGCGCTCCCGCGCGAGACCGAGACGCCCCCCGAGCCGGACTGGACCGAGGCCGACGGCGTGCCCGGCAGCCCGTGCGCGGGCGAGCAGCCGCTGACGACCGGCGAGGAGCCGACCGGCACCGACACGTCGCCGACCTCGAGCGGCGGTGACAGCTTGAGCGAATCGTCGAGCGACAGCGTGAGCGACACCGACAGCGGCGGCGCCACCGGCGGCGACGGCGGCGACAAGGGCTGCGCCTGCAGCACCCACGGGGGCGACCCAGGCGACGCCGGCCGCTTCCTGCTGTTCGTGCTCGGCCTCGGGCTGGCGCTGGTCAAGCGTCGCTCGTGACCGCGAGGACATGTTCGAACGGGCATGTCATCATGGACATGCTCGTTCGGGCATGTCCCGAGATTACAGGCAGAACTCGCGCAGGAGCGCCGCGATCTCGCGCGGGCGCTCGGCCGGGATGTCGTGCCCGGCGCCGGGCAGCAGCTCGAGCCGGGCCCCCGGGATCACGGCGGCCAGGGCGTGCGAGCAGGCGACGTCGATCAGGCGGTCGGCGTCGCCGCTGATGACGAGGGTCGGCGCGGCGATCGTGCCGAGGCGGGCGCGCGTGTCGTGGCGCAGGACGGCGCCGAGCTGGCCGATCAGCGCGCGGCGGCGGGTCGGGAAGCGCTCGGCGAGCTGCTGCCACTCGCCGACGATCTCGGGGTGCTCGCGCAGGAACTCCGGCGACAGCACCAGCGGCGTGGTGCGCTCGAGCGCGCGGGCCTCGGGCAGCCACAGGCCCGACAGCAGGGTCAGGACGGTCGAGAGCCGGGGCGGCGGGCCGTCCTTGCCGCTCGCGCGCGTGCAGCCGAGCACCAGCCGATGAACTCGCTGCGGGTGACGCAGCACGAATTGCTGGGCGATCGCGCCGCCCAGGGAGATGCCGAACACCGCGGCGCGCTCGATGCCGGCGTGCCCTAGCACCGCCGCGGCGTCGTCGGCCATCGTCGCGGTCGAGTAGATGCCGAACGGCTTGTCGCTGTGACCGACGCCGCGGTTGTCGATGGCGATGGTCCGAAAGTCGGCGCCGAGGTCGTCGAGCAGCGGGCCCCAGTGCTGGATCGTGCGCGTCAGGCCGCGCAGCAGCAGCAGCGGCGGACCGTCCTCGCGGCCGCCGAGCTCGTAATAGATGCGGGTGTTTTGATTGCGGGCGAACATGGGCGAGTTGGATCAGGGGTGGCCGTCGAACCAGGCCAGGACCTCGGCGGGCGAGGCCGCGATCCAGGCGTGGCCCTCGCCGGGTTCGGTGACGAGCCGCGCGTCGACGCCGGACGCCAGCAGCTCGTCGTAATAGGCCTCCGCGGTGACGAGCGGGACGGTCAGATCGACCTCCCCGTGGAGGAACAGCGTCGGCGGGTGGTCGGCCTCGAGGTCGGGCACGTTGCACAGCGGGCCCGAACAGGTGGCGTACGAGCCGGCCGCGATCGCCAGGGCGCGAAACTTGCCCGGGTAGGAGACGGCCATCCGGCTGGTCATGTAGCCGCCGCTCGAGATGCCGGTGGCGAACAGACGCCCGACGTCGAGCGGGCCGAAGGTGCCGTCCTCGATGCCGGCGAAGATCAGCAGCATCAGCTGGTGATCCTCCGACGACTCCCAGTTGAGCGAGTACGGCGGGATGTTGGTGTCCCAGAAGGTGCCGCCGTCGAGCTTGGCCTCGGGCGTGATGACTGCGTAGCCGTGGTCGAGCAAATGCTTGACCACGTGGGTCTGATAATAGGCGCCGAACGGCAGGTCGTCGGTGGCGATCCAGGTGATCTCGGCGGTGAAGAACGAGCCCTGGAACATCAACACCACCGGCCAGCCGCCCGCCGGCGGCTCGCCCAGCGGCACCTGGTAATGCACGTCGCGCTGCCACGGGCCGAGCTCGACGGTGATCTTCGGGCAGGTGATGGTGGTGGCCGTCTCCTCGCAGCGCGAGCCCGGGACTGCGCCGGTGTCGTCGCCGGCGGTGGTGCTCGTGTCGGCCTCGGTCGTGGCGGCCGTGGGGTCGCTGGTGCTCGCGGTCGAGGTGGTCGCGTCGGTGGTGGTCGTGGTGGTGCCGTCGCTCGCGGTGCCGACGTCGGACGCGGTGGTCGGGGCGTCGGGGCCGGTGGTCGTCGTGGTGGCAGGGTCGGCGGTGGAGCTGTCCCCGGAGACAGGTGAGCCGTCGGTCGTCGCGCCGCCGGTAGACCCGCAGGCGACGAGGGCGAGGGCGAGAGACCACGACGGCCGCGCAGAGAACTCCATAAAAGGAAGCTATCACGGTCGGCGTATACTGGCAACAGCGTGCCTTCCGTGGCCGGTAGGGGGCCGAATTGTGTTATGCAAAATCGCCGGTCGTGCAATACAAAAAGGGCGTTCGAGAGGGGGCGGGAGGATGAAGATCGCCGAGCTTTCCCGGGTCAGCGGCACGCATCGCTCGACCATTCACCACTACCTCGACCTCGGTCTGCTGCCGCGGCCGGAAACTCTGGGTCCGCGGCTGCACCACTTCGGCGACGAGCACGTCGAGCGGCTGCGCGAGATCAAGGCGCTGCGGGCCCAGGGGCTCGGGCTGGGGGAGATCCGCCAGCGTCTGGCGACCCGCCTGCGGCCGCGGACGCCCCACAAGCGGCCGCGACGGCGACGGGACGGCGCGAGCGACCGGCGCGCGGCGCTCCTCGAGCGCGGGTTCAAGGGCGCCCGCGAGCTGTGGAAGCTCGGCCGGTCGTCGCGCCCGCGGGCCGAGGAGGCGCCGCCGGTCGTGTCGCGCGGGTGTGCGATCGACGGGCGTTGCTGCCGCACCGCCGAGGCACGTGCTGGGTGTGCGGGGTCTCCCGGCGTTCTCGCTGTACCGCGACGGCCGGGTGATCAAACGCCGGCGAGCGCCACGGTCGCCGCGGCGTCTTCACCTACCGCCTCGGTCCGCATCGGGCCGCGACGATGCTCGACGCGAGCGGAGTCGGCACGGTCACAGGCAGGCGTCCTGGACGAGCGAGCCGACGCCGCAGGACTGCACTCGCTCGCCATCGAGGCCACCGTGGTCGCCGGGTCGATGGCCCTAACAGGCCGCCGACTCCAACGTCTTGTGCTTGTTGCAGTGGGCGAACTGGCAGGAGAACAGGAGCGCACCGCCGACGAGTCGCAGCGTGCCGAGCAGCCCGCCGCCCGCGTGGGCTCGAGCGCATGGTGACGGTCAAGCGCGAGTTCGCGGGAAAGGTCGACGGATGAGGGTTGATGGCTTGCCGGGACGGTGATCCTCGACCAGCGTTGCCGCGCGAACTGGACGCTTCGACGACCTGCTCGGCGCGAGTCCGGGCACGAGTGCGAGCGGAGTTGCTCTCTTCGCCGTGTCAACGACGTGCCGGTCGCAGCGCGACGCCCGGGCGCGGCTTCGCCGAGCATGGGGTGCACCGACTCGCACGCAGCCTTCGCGGGAGAATGGACGAGCAAGAAGACGTGGGCGGCGATGCCTGCACCGAGTCCACCGGCCGACCGGGCGCGACGTGTCTTGACATGCATCCCGTCTTGCGATGTGTTTCCTCGCGTGTACATCGAGGAACAGTGCGGCAATCAGCGGTTTCGCGCGTGCATCGGCAAGGGCGTGATCGTGAGGCCCTGGGTTTGTCCGAACTGCAGGGCCGCGCTGCCGGCCTATTGTGAGGGGTGCTTCGCGCGTGAGAACTGGGCGTGCCGTGCCTGCGGCCACGTCGGCGCGTTGTACGCGTTCCGGCGGCTCGGCGGCAGCAAGCGCTTGCTTCGCAGGTTCGCGTCCCACCCTGAATACATCGAGATGGCCCTGTCGCGCCTCCTCGAGCGGCACTCGGAGCGGCTCCTTCTCGAGAAGTTGCGCAAGCGCAGGGGTCCGCCGGTCCGAAAGAAGCGGCACGTCGCCCGGCACGTGATCAACGTCCAGAATGTGGTGCGCCGTGTACAGCTCTACGCGTTCCTGAGCAGCGTCGAACACCACGACGACGGCGGACAGACCCTCGTGTTTCAGTGCACCACGCGGGAGTGGATCGAGAAGGTGTGGGAGCAGCTCGAAGTCGTCGGAGTGCGGGCTCGCCTGTTGTCGATCCTCGGGACGCTGAATTTCACCGGTGATTTCCACGGCTCGTACAAGAAGCTCCGCCCCGACGATCGGAACTTCCTTTACCAGCTTCATCTGTTCTTCCTGGCACGCGTGCTCCAGCGAGGCGACGAGAGCCCGGTGCTCACGTTCGACTGGGCCATGGGGCCGCAGGACCTGCTGCTCGGCCAATTGGGCGAATCGCGCTGGTTCCTCCTCGAGCTCGAGAATCAACCCGTGCTGGTCGGCAGCCCCGGCTACGGCGCGCTGGTCGAATTCGGCCTCGACCCCTCCGCCGACCGCGACCTCGGGAGATGGTGGATCACCGCCGCGGGCCTCGTGGTGGTCCCGGAGACCCCGCCCACGACCACCATCCCTCCGCACCGCGCGCTGCGGATGTTGCACTTCCCCCAGTCCCCCGCGCCCGAGCCGCAAGCGCCGCAGCAGTCCACGGGATCGCCGCTGGACAGGGACACGACCAGCGTCATGGTGTCGGGGTACCATGCGAGCGCCCCCCACTCGCCGGGGAGCGGACCGAGCGCCTGGCTCGCGCACGCGGCACAGGCGGTGAGCGAGGGGTGGCGCCGTTTCAGCGATGCCATCGCCGACTGGCTCGGCCCCCTGGACGGCGGCCCGCCACTCGCGCCCGCAGGAGTGCCGGCTGGCTGGTCACCACCACGACCCTCTCCACCATCCGAACGCTGCCCGTCGCCCCGCCCCGCCCCGATGTACTACGTGGGCGGCTCGGACGGAACGGCGCAAGGACAGCCCCAGGTGCCAAACCCCATGGTTCGTGGCGCCGGAGCCTATCAGCCGTTCGTCGGGGTGATCGACGTGGGCCAGGGCAATTGCAATGTGCTCTTCGACCACGCGGGCCGCGCGACCGTTTATTATGACTTCGGCTATCGAAAGCTAGGGGCTCACCCGGCGGGCGGGCCGCCTTCGGTCTGCTTGTGCCATGATCCGCTGATCGTGCTCTCTCACTGGGACGGCGACCACATCTTACTGGCGCGCTACAACCCGCGCGCCTATCGCTGCACCTGGCTCGCGCCGCAACAATACATGGGCAGCGTCGACACGCGCGAGCTGGTCGCGCGGGTGGTCCGCGCCGGCGGCACGTTCCACCTCTGGGAGGACCTCAACGGGCACATGGTGTTCCCCTGGGGCTTCCTCGTGCGGGCGCGCGACCCCAACGCCCAGAACGATGAAGAGGGCAAGAACAACACCGGCCTCGCCATCTATGCCTGTGTGCGCGACGACAGCGTGAACCGGACGACCGCTGCGCCTGGTGTCGCCATCGCCAGCGCGTGCACGCAGCTCGTCGGCTTCACGTCGGACGCGCAGCTCGACGCGCTCGCCACGTCCCTAGACCTCACCGCGCGAGAAGTCAGCGACGAGCTGAAAGCCGCCGCGGTTCACGGGAACGTGTTCCGCTACGCGCGCGCCGCGGCGAACGAGGCGAAGACGAACGCCGCCGCCGCCGTGGTGGTGGCGCTCTCGATGGGTGTCGCCATGTACCTCGCGCTCCAGGGCCCCCCTCACGCGTACCCGCCTCCGCTCGGCCAGCGCCGCCGGATCGCCGAGCTCGTCGTTGCGGCCTTGCAGGCCGCGCCAAGGGACATCGATATGGCCGCTGTCGCGGGGTCGCTGGGCCACCGCCATCAGGGGCTGCCGATCGTCGACGCCGTGACTGCTGTGCAGACGGCGATGCAGGCGGCGCGCCTCGGCGGCGCGAGTACGGGGACGGTGCAGGGCGCCGTGACGACCGCTGCCATAGCGAACGTGACGTTCCAGATCGCGCAGGACGTGGCACAGATCGCGTTGGACACGGTGGGCGCGCACACGTTTTTCGCCACGAACCGCCCGCGGGCGCAGTGGTCGTCCGAAAATGCCGCAGCGGCGGCCCTGAACACCGACCAGGGCGCGGTCTTCCACACGCTCGACAGCGCGATCTACTACGCCGAGGACGTGATCTCCGCGGTCGTGACCCACCACGGCACGGCCGTGGAGGGCGTCGAGGCGATCGCTGCGCGCGCGTTCCGGGACGACGGCGAGCAGCGCAAGATCGCGGCGGTCCTTCGCGATGCCCTCGCCATGTCCAACGCCTTCAACCCGGCACGCGTGGCGCTGCCGCCCATCCGGACCAACGTCGCCTCGACGCACCCTCCGACGGACGACACCGAACGCTTTGTCCTGTCCACGGGCGACGCCATGATCCAGTTCGTCCCGTCGCAGGCTTTCGTGAACCGCCCGCTTCTGGTCGGGGTGGTGGCCTGTCACCACGGATCCAACGAGGCGAGCGGAGCGACGATGGACCCGCGCCACATGCCGTGGGCCGCGGGGTCGCTCGCCGCGCGGGCAGTGGGCCTCGCGCGGGGCGGGCCCGTGGCTTCGACGATGGCGACGGTCGCCGCGGCGCTGGCCCTCGGGACTCACGGACCTGCGGGCGAATTGGGGATCTTCGTCGCCGCGGTCGGCGACGCGCTGCAGCAGGGCGCGTCGCCGTTTGCGGCGCTCGTGGCCGGCGCGATGGAGGTCGTCCATCGCGGTCACGGCACGCTGCTCACCACGCTGCGCGCCATCGTGGAGACCGCGCTGGGCGGCGGTGTGAACGTCGCCACCCCGGCGCACACGATGGTCACCGCCACGCAGGTCGGCGGCCTAGCCCTGGTCAACACGCTGGTCTACGAGGCTATCGCCGGGATCGCCAGGGACGCTCGCTTCGAGCCGCCGGACGCGCTAGCGAATGCCGTCCCGGCGCTCCCGAACGTGGCGGAGGTGGCGGCCGACACCGTCTTCCCGCCCGCGGGCCTGACGACCCCGCGGGGGAACGCGCGCGTTCACGACATCTCCACGCTCGTTGGGCCAGCCCTGGTCGCGCAGGCGAACTGGCCTCGTCCGTCGCAGGTGCGCGCGGCGATGAGGGCCGCTTCGGGGGGGGTGCTCAGCCCGCACATCCTGGACGAGTACGCCCAGACGTTCTACGCCCTGCTCGTGGCGCGCGCAGCCGAGCAGCAGGCGAACCTGCTGACCGTCGCAAGGGGACTCAACGCGACGACGGTCGCCGCCACGAAGGTCGCGGTCATCGGCGCCGGCGCCACGCTCGGGCGCGTCATGGCGGGTCTCGCCAACCAGCACGATCTCGTCGCTGCGCGCGCCACGATGGGCACCCTGGCGCACGCGCACGCCACCGTCGCCGACGAGGCCCACTTCGCGGCGCAAGCCCCCAGGGTCCACGCCGACGACGACGGCCGCATCGTGTACCCGTACGGCGCGCTCAACAGCTACCATCACCCGATGGAGCGCGCGCAACGCAAGTGGCGCGCGCACGGGTGGACTTCGGAGCAGGCCACGGCCTCGGCGGGGCGAGCCAAGGCGATCGGCTGGGAGATCGCCACGGATGCTTTCGGGGCGACGACGTACGAGGGTCCGCTCCGTGGTGATGCCCCACCCACCCAGACGCTCGATCGGTCGGTCGTCTGCGCTTGCGGCGGCGTCAAGACCTTCGACTGCTGAGGCAAGAACGAGTATGGCGCGGGATCATGTGGTGAAGGATGGCGAGTGCATGGCGAGCATCGCCGTGGAGAACGGTTTCCGCATGGAGACGCTTTGGAACCACCCCGACAACGCGCGGCTGAAGGCCCTGCGGAAAGATCCGTACGTCTTGGCCCCGGGCGACGTCGTGCGGGTGCCCGCGTTGCGCCCGCGGATCGAGAAGGGCGAGACCGATCGTGTTCATCGGTTCCGCAGACGCGGGGTCCCGGAGAAATTCCGCATGCGCTTCCTCGACGAGGGGAGCCCGCGTGCCGACATCCCCTACGTCTTCGAGGTGGGCGGCGAGCACCGCAGGGGCCAGACCGACGCGGACGGCTGGGTGGAGCAATGGATCCCTCCGGGTGCGCTGCAGGCCACGCTCACGCTGACGCCACCCGCGCCCGAAGATGGGGAGCCCCTCGAAGACGAGGTCTACGATCTACTCCTCGGTGCCCTCGATCCCGAGGACACGGAACGCGGCGCGCGCTCACGGCTGCGAAGCCTCGGCTACCTCACGTTCGAGGACGAGGACGAGGACGACGCCTACGCCCTGGCGCTGTACACGTTCCAGCTCGACGAGGATCTGGAGCCCACCGGCACGCTGGACGCCCCGACGAGTCGCCGGCTGCGCGCGGTCTACGGGTCGTGAACGCCCTCCACGCGGGGGAGCCGAGCGTGTCGTACACTCCGGTCGGCGGGCGAGGTCGTCGGCCACCGATGCGTCGAGTCAGCAACGGCGTAGCCCGGTCGAAAGTCTTGCTGTGCCCGCGGCAAAACGAGCACCAGGAACGACTTCCAAACGAGCGGCAACGAGGAGCAATCGAGTAGTCGAGGCGGGGCCTCCGTGAAGACGTGCGAGCTCCTGCTCGCCGTTGAGGATCATCCGCACCTCGATGCCCTTCGTGTCCATGTCGCCGACGTACCTTTGGTTGTGCGACGGCGCTGCCTCGTAGGCGACGCGTAGGGCCTCGCGTCGCGCGTTGGTCGGATCTTCGACGTAGGCGGCATGGGCCGCGCGGCAGCGCTGCACCGGGTGCAGGGGCGCCCGTTCGGGAGATGTGATCAATCAATTTCGCCGACATCTGCGCGAGGTACGGGACCTGCTCGGCGCCCGCCGCGCGGAGAACTCCACGCAGCCAGGCCATCATAGTCCGCAGAAATGAATAAGAGATGGCGCTGGAAGGCCCTGGGTTGGGTAAGTTGTGTTATGCAAAATCGCCGGTCGTGCAATACAAAAAGGGCGTTCGAGAGGGGGCGGGAGGATGAAGATCGCCGAGCTTTCCCGGGTCAGCGGCACGCATCGCTCGACCATTCACCACTACCTCGACCTCGGTCTGCTGCCGCGGCCGGAAACTCTGGGTCCGCGGCTCCACCACTTCGGCGACGAGCACGTCGAGCGGCTGCGCGAGATCAAGGCGCTGCGGGCCCAGGGGCTCGGGCTGGGGGAGATCCGCCAGCGCCTGGCGACCCGCCTGCGGCCGCGGACGCCCCACAAGCGGCCGCGACGGCGACGGGACGGCGCGAGCGACCGGCGCGCGGCGATCCTCGACGCGGCGGCCCGGCTGTTCCTCGAGCGCGGGTTCGAGGGGGCCGACGTGCAGGCGATCGCGCGCGCGGCCGGGGTCGGCAAAGCGACCGTCTATCAGCACTTCGTGGGTAAGAGCGAGCTGTTCGTCGAGTGCCTCGATCGCCTGCGCTTCACTCTGGTGCCGGCGACGACGCGGGCGCAGATCGAGGCGAAGATGCCGCTGATCGACGAGGCGCGGCTGCGGGCGCAGGCGGTGCTGTCGCGGTTCGCCGGCTATCGCACGATGACGAACCTGCTCGGCGCTGCCGCCCACGGGCGCGACGCCGAGGTGGCCGCGCGCGCCCGCGATGCGCTGCACCGCATGGTGACGAACGCGGAGCCGAGCCTGCGCCGGGCGATGGCCGCCGGCGAGCTGCGCCGCGGTGACACGGAGCTGTGGGCCTACATGCTGTGGGGGGCCCTGATGGCGCTCGGCGACCGCCTGGCGCTCGACGACCGCTACTCTCAGGCCGAGGCGCTGGCGGCGTACGTCGACTTCATGCGCCGGGCGACCGCGCCGTGAGTCGTTGAATCACTGGCGCCCGCGGCGACGCGCGGAGCGTCGTGCGAGCGCGTCCGAGGGAGACGCGTCATGCGTGCGTTCGCGGTGACCCGCGCGGCCGCGGCCGAGGACAACGCGTCATGTGAACGCTCGCGGTGACGACCGGAGCGCCGCGCGGCCGCGTCGGGGGCGACGCGACCGCCCGCAGCCTTCGGCGCTCACGGTTGAAGTCGCGTGAGAGCGGGGGGCAGCGCTCACGTGCCAGAGAAGCCGCCGCGGCGATCCTTGCGCGAGCAGGTCTCCTGGCCGGTGTTGAGGTTGCTGGCCTCGAGGTCCTCGAAGTCCTGGCCGACGGTCATGTCGCGGCGCAGGCCGCCCAAGTCGTCGCGCCTGCCCGAGGCGCGGTTCATGCCGCCGGCGCCCTGCAGCTCGCGCTTCTCGACGCGGAGGTTGTTCTGCACGTCGCGCACGCCCGAGACGTCCTCGATCAGGTCCTCCACCAGCCGCTTGATGAAGCGGTCGTCGACGATGCCGGTCACGACGACGTCGCCGCTGTCGACGCGGATCTCGATGTCACTGGCGTCGATGTGCGGGCTGTAGGTCAGGGCCTCGTTGATGTCCTCGACGATCCGCGCGTCGGGGCGCATGTAGCCCCGCGGGCCGCGGCCGGAGAAGCGCCCGCGCCGGTGCAGCGGTCGCCCGCGCACGCCGGTGGGCAACAATTGGGGGTAGTACGATTCGGGGCTCGGGGGCCACGGGGTGCCGCGGCCCATGAACTGCCACGGCCACACCTGCGGCGACGGGATGAAGCCGTGCGGGACCTCCTCGTGCATGCGCTCGCGCTGACGCCGCTGGCCGCCGCGCCGCAGCTCCTCGATGTGCTCGAGCCGCTGCTGACGTCGCTCGGCGCGCGCCTGAAGCCGGGCGTCGCGACGGCTGCGCTTGCCGTCGAGCCTGAGCCGAGAGGAGGCATCCTCGTCGCCGAACCACGCGCGCACGCGATCGATCGCCCGCGCCAGCAGGCCGCGCGTCTCGCCCAGATCTCGCCGTCCCTTGTGCCCGTGGCGGCGCCCGCGGTGGTGAAGATTGTCGTTCTGCATGGTTCTTTCCTCCGCGGTCGGCAAATTGGGGCGAGAAACGACGTGAGCCACGATCTTTCGCCCGTCGCGCCGCGGCGCAGGTCGTCGCTGCGCCTGAGGTTCCTTGCGCACGGCGAGGTGCGTAGTGACCGCAGCGAGCCGAGGCGTGAGGGGTTGCTGGAGCGTATGCGCATGAGGACATGTCGCACAGGGCATGTCGTCAAGGGCATGTCTTTTGAGGCATGCGATCAGAGGATCGCCGACCGAAGGGTCTGCGGGAGGTGATGGGCGCGCTCGGCGGCGCGCTCTGGGGGCGGGGGCCCGGGGTGATTGACGGCCGCGCGCCGGGGCGGTGAAAGTGGGGGCGGGACATGACCCCGTCCACCGCGTGCATCAAGGCGATCCGGATCTGCGTCCTCGGCGCGGCGCGCTTCGGCGTCAGCCCGGACGAGCTCGCTCGCCGGCTCGAGTTCGATCGGTCGCTGCTCGCCGACCCGCATGTGCGGGTGCCTCATGCCCTGTTCCTCCGCGCGTGGGAGGAAGTGCCGGCGCTGTGCGGCGATCCGAGCTTCGGCCTGGGCGCGGCGGAGCTGCTGCGCGACGCGCCGTTCGACGTCGTCGACTACGTGTGCGCGCAGGGGCCGACGCTGCGGCAGGCGATCGAGCGGATGCTCCGCTATCAACGGCTGCACCACGACGACGCGGAGCTGACTCTGGCGATCACGGGCGGGGAGGCGCGGCTGCAGCTGCGCCTGCGCGGGACGGCCTGCGCGCCGCGGCATTTTTCGGAGTACGTGGTGACGACGTGGTTCTTGCGAGCGCGGGCGCTGGTCGGGCCGACGTTCGCGGCGCGGCGGGTCGGGTTCCAGCACGGGCCGCCGGCCGACATCGAACCGCACCGCCAGATCTTCGGCGCGCCCCTGGCCTTCCGCGAGGTCGCCAGCGGCTTCGACTTCCGCGCCGAGCTGCTCGACGCGCCGGTTCGCGGGGCCGACCCGTCGCTGGCGGCGTTGCTCGAGCGCCACGCCGACGAGCTGCTGGCCCGCTTGCCGGCCCGCGACGATCTGGTCCAGCGGGTGAAGACGCATGTGGTCCGCGCGCTGCCCGGCGAGGTGCCGTCGCTCGAGGCGACCGCGAAGGCGCTGGCCACCAGCACGCGCACGCTGCAGCGGGCGCTGCAGGCGGAGGGCACGACGTTCCAGGCGTTGGTCGACGAGGTGCGCCGCGATCTGTCGCTCGGCTATCTGCGCGAGGGCCAGCGCACGGTCTCGGAGATCGCGTTCCTGCTCGGCTTCACCGAGGTGGCGACGTTTACCCGCGCGTTCCGCCGCTGGACCGGGTCGGCGCCGTCGACCTGGCGGCAGCGCGAGGGCGCGTGAGCTCGAGTGACGGATGATGACAGTCGTTGGCGCGCGGCGTCGAGGCGCGTGAGCCCGATGCGTGGCGACGAATCGTTGGCCGCGATGTCGAGGCGCGGGCACGTGAGTCCGAGCGATGCGTGGCGACGAATCGTTGACCGCGATGTCGAGGCGCTTGAGCCCCGAGTGATGGGTGACGACCCGTCGTTGTGAGCGACGGCGCGGGCGGGTGAGTCGGAGTGACGCGTGACGACCAATCGTCGGCGCGCGGCGTCGAGGCGGGGCGACGGCGCGAGGGCCCGTGAGCTCGCGTGACGCCTGACGACAAGGGGTTGGCGCGCAGCGTCAAGGCGCGGCCGACGGCGCGGATGCACCATGGGGTCACGGAGCACGAGTCATGACGTTTCTGATTCCCACCCACGACCAGGCCCGAGCCGGCCTCCGCGCCATGAAGACCGTACTGACGGCAGCCGGGCCGCTGGCGCCGATCCGCCGCGAGGCGCTGGCGGCGATCCAGCAGCACCTGCTGCGGACCGACTTTGACCTCGACGCGCTCGGGCCGATCACGCCCGAGGAGCTCGCGGCCGCGGTCGATGACCCGGCGCTGCGCACCCAGCTGATCAGCGGCATGGTCACTCTGACGTTCGCCAGCGATACCATCGCGGACGAGGAGCAGGCGGCGATCGAGCGCTTCGCCACGGGCTTCGCGGTCGCGTCGGTCACTCTGGAACAGCTGCGCAAGTTCCAGACCGAGCGGCTGATGGAGCTGCGCTTCGACGTGGTCCGCCGCAGCCTGGCCGGCCCGGCGTTCAAGCAGCTGTACGAGAACCAGGGCTTCCTCGGCATCGTCAAGAACCTCGGCAGCTTCGCCGGCCTGTGGGAGAACAAGGAGGTGGCCGAGCGCTACCGCGGGCTGGCCGACTACCCCGACGGCTCGCTGGGCAAGGAGCTGTGGCGCTTCTACGTCGCCAACGACTTCAAGTTCCCCGGCGAGAAGCACGGCGCGCCCGAGGGCCTGCTGACGCACGACCTGTCGCACATCCTCGGCGGCTACGGCACCGACTTCCAGAGCGAGGGCCTCGTGCTCGCCTTCCAGGCCGGCTACAAGCGCCAGGATTCGTTCAGCGTGCTGGTGTTCCTGCTGCTCAACGGCCAGCACGGTCTGCGCTTGACCGCCTTCGCCGACGCGGCCCGCGGCTACTACAACGACAAGCCCGGCGCGATCGACGACGTGGTGCGAGCGTTCGCCCGCGGCGCGCGCGTGACGGTCGACCTCACCGACCACTGGGACTTCTGGGCGGTGATGGATCGCCAGGTCGAAGATCTGCGCCGCGAGTACGGGATCGAGCCGGCCCTCGCGTGAGGTCGGCGAGGACGCGGCCGAGCGCCGTCGACGGCACGTCTGCCGGCGGTGACGCGCGTCCGCGGGCGCCGCTATACTGCGGCGGACCATGACGAGCGACGAGGAGCTGCTGACGGCCTGGCGCGCGGGCGATCGCGCGGCCGGCGACTCGTTGCTCGCGCGCCACTTCGACGCGGTGTGCCGTTTTTTCTACTACAAGGTCGGCGAGGAGGCGGCGGCCGACCTGATCCAGCAGACGTTCCTGGCGATGTGCGAGGGCAAGGAGCGGTTCCGCGGCGAGTCTGCGTTCCGCACCTACGTGCTCGGGACTGCGCGCCTGGTGCTGCTGGCCCACCTCCGCCGCAAGCGCCGCGACGCCGAGCACCTCGACCCGATCGAGCACTCGCTGGCCGGCTTCGGGCCGTCGCCGACCAGCGCGCTGGCCCACCGACGCGAGGAGGCGATCCTGCTGCAAGCGCTGCGCGAGCTGCCGATCGATCTGCAGATCGCGTTCGAGCTGTATCACCTCGAGGGCGCCACCGCTGGCGAGCTGGCCCGCATGTACGGGCTGTCCGAGCCGGGCATGTACGGCCGCCTGCGCAAGGCCAGGCTGCTCGTGGTGGCCGCCTGCGAGCGCCTGGCGGAGACGCCGGCCCTGCGCGCGTCGACGGTCGACCGCCTCGACGACTGGGTCCGCGAGCTGTCGGCCCGCGGGCTGCCCCGCGGAACCAGTACGTGAGGACATGCTCTGAAGGGCATGTCTTCTGCGACATGTCGTCTCGAACATGGCGTTCCGGGCATGCTCGAAAGGGCATGCTGCGAGTGGCGGATCCGCGGATGCCTCAGCAGTCCTCGGCGAGCGGGTCGTTGGTGTCGCAGATCTTGATGCCGCCGGGCTTGCCGACGACGGGCTTCTCGCCCGGCTTGGCGGTCGGGCGCGCGGTCGGCCGCGGGCGCGGCGCGGGGGCGGCCGCGGGGAGCTCGACGGTCGGGGCCGTGGCCCGCGCGAGGGCGTCCGCGAGGGCGCGGCGGTCCTCGTCGGTCTGACGCTCGATGTCCTCGATCCCGGCGCGGAGGTCCGCGATCGCCTGGCGGGCGTCGTGGAGCGAGGTGTCGGCAGGGGCGAGGGCGGGCGCGGGCGCGGCCATGGCGGGGCCCCGCAGCAGCACCGCGAGGCCCAGGCCGACGAGGCCGAGCGCGCCGGCGGTCCACAGGCCGACGGCGCCGCCGGAGCGCGACCGCCGGGTGCGGTCGTCGAGCTCGGCCTGCACCTGCGCCAGGTGGGCCGCCTGGCTCGCGCGCAGCCGGCCCTCGATCTCGGCCGCGCGCAGCCGCGCCTCGTGCTCCCGGCGCTCCTCGGCCAGGCGCGCGGTCTCTGCGGCCTCGGCCGCGGCGCGGGCCCGGGCATCCTCTTCGGCGCGGGCCCTGGCCGCGGCGGCCTCGCGGGCAGCGGCCTCGGCGGCGTCACGGGCGGCCGCGGCGGCGCGCTCGCGGTCCTGTCGCTCGCGCTCCATGTCGACGAGCGCGCGGATGGCGATGAGACCCGATGGTTCGTGGCTGGTGGTAGGCATGGTCTTGAGTCCTCGGGCTATGGGTGTCGAGACCGGGCCGAACCATCACGGCGTTGATGCGCGCGTGGGCGAGCGACCGCTCGAGTTCCAGCGCCTGTTCGCGGAGGTCCGCGGGCGGCTCCTCGGCGAGCCGGCGCCGGCGCTGCGGCTCGGGCGCTACGTGGTGGGCGAGCGGATCGGGGCCGGCGGCATGGGGGTCGTCTACGCCGGCGTCGACCCGGAGCTCGGGCGCAGGGTGGCGATCAAGCTGGTCCGCCCCGACCGCGTCGGGGCCGGTCTCCCGGCCGTCGGCGTCCAGCTCGATGGGGCCTCTCGGCGGTGAACTGCTCGGTCGCTCCGCCCGCCTCCACCGCGACAGGTGTCGCCCGAACTCGCGCAGTGTTCGTGTTCGCGGGCGTGGCGACGCTGCTGCTGGGGCTGACTGCGTGGGGCCGCCGCGACGATCTCGAGGCGGTGCACGAACCCCGATCGATCGCGGGCGCGGCCACCCCATCAGGGACCTTGAGGGCGCGAGCCTCGGGACGAGCTCGTCGCGGAAATTCCCCGGTGGCTCATTGTGGCCAGGGTCGATCGGGCCGAGGTATGATCATACCGGGACGACAGCCTCGATTCGCCGCGGCCCAAGTTCAAAAGCGTCGAGGAGCCCGAGGCGAGCGGCGAGCTCGATCTGCGGCTGGTACGAGCAGCTCGCAGTCGCTCACGTCGGGTCGAAACGCTCTTTGAGCTGGCGCAGGGAGTCTAGCCCCTCGAGCACGGTCGACGGGGTCAGACCGAAGTCGATGAGGCAGGCGATCTCGTCGACGCCGGCCGCCGCGAGCGCGTTGACCTGGCGCGCAGCGGTATCGATGGTGCCCATGCACGAGGCCTGCTCGTAGTAACGGTCGAAGGTCATGTCGAGGAGCTCCTCGACCAGGTCGGGGGGGATCTCATCCCCGGCCATGCGCAGCCCGCCGCTCACGGTGCCTGCGCGCTGGGCGGCGGCGACCTCGAGTTTCACCGCCGAGCGCAAGTATTCGCGAAAGCTGGGCCTGACGATCCGCCGGACCGTCTCGTCGGAGTGTCCGATGAAGGTGTGCAGCATCAGGCTCACGATCCCGCCCGCGGGCGGGAGCCCCGCCTGCGTCCGCTCGTTGCGGTACAGCCGGATGTGCTCCGCCAGCTGTGTCCGATCCTGCATAATCATGTGAGTGAGAACGTTCGCGCCGAGCCGGGCCGCCGACCGATAGGTCTCCGCCGAACCGGAAGTGGTCAGCCAGATCGGGAGTTCCCGCTGTCGGGGCTTGGGGAACAGCTCCAGCTCGGCTGGACCGGTGGGCGTCTGGCGCGTGCAGCGTTCCCCGCGCCACAGTCGACGAAGCTGATGGATCTGCTCGAGCATCACTTCCTGGCGACGGACGTATCGCTCGGGGAAGAACACGAAATCGTTGGCGTTCCACCCCGAACCGAAAGAGATGGCGGCCCGTCCACGCGAGAGTTGGTCCACCATCGACCACTCCTCGGCGATGCGGATGACGTCGTGAAGGGGGGAGATCAAGCTGCCCGAACGGAGCTGGAGGCGCTCGGTGACCATCGCCAAGGCGGCACTGGTGAGCGCAGGATTGGCAAAGGCGCCTCCGAAGCGATCGAAGTGACGCTCCGGCGTCCAGACTGCAGCAAACCCGTGGCGGTCGGCGAACTTCGCCGCCTCGAGCATGAGCTCGTACGGGTTGTCCCGGGTGCCGGCGTCGGACGAGAAGAAGAAGAGTGCGAATCGCATGGGTGCTCCATTCCAGCGGCAGTCGCCGACGAAATCACTCATCGTATCGAGCGGCGCGTGGCCATCGGTCGGGCTCGGGTCGTCGATGCTGCGCGAGCCCTGCGCCGGCGAGCCGCGGCTCGAATGCGAGATCCAGCGTCACGCGGGCGGCGATGTCGAGCGGGTCGGTCCACGGCAGAGCGAGGCGCCGTTCGGGTGACAGGCTGGCGAGCGCCGCCGAGAGCTCGGTGCAGCCGGCGATGACCCGCGTCGCTCCTCGCTCCTTCAACCAGCTGACGGCGGCGACGAGCGCGTCCTGGGCCTCCTCGCTGACGTCGATGCCGGTCGCCTTGACGCCCCAGCGAGGAGAATAGATGGCGTCCATCACGCGGCACTGGACCTCGGAGCCGATGACGGGGACGACCGCGGGCAGCCCGAGCTTGCCCAGGCTCTCCTGGTACAGCCGGGCCGCGAGGGTGCCGTCCGTGGCCAGGATCCCGACTCGCTCGCTCCCCGCGTCGTCGCGGGCGATCGCCTCGGCGGTGCGGTCGATCGAGTGAATCCAGGGAATCGACAGGTGCGCCTGGACCGATCGATGAAACGCATGCGCCGTGTTACACGCGACGACGAGGAAGTCGGCGCCGGCCTCCTGCAAGAGTCGGCCATAACGCACGAGGGAGCGGGTGCATCGCTCGGCCGCGCCGGCCAGGCTCTCGGTGCGGTCCGGGACATCCGTGGCGCTGACCAGGAACCAGATCGGGTGGTCCTGGTCGCTGGCGGCGCCGCGGCGGGCGCTCTCGGCCAAGAGCCGCCGCTCGAAGGCGATGTGCGCCAGCGGCCCCAGCCCGCCGATGATGCCCGGAATCGCCGCCTGTCTAGATGTCGTTCGCATGTTCGTACCGCCCGCCGAGCGCGCTCGGACCCGAGGCCGTGCCCCAGATCCGAGCGAGGCGCGCCTCGGGTGCGGCGACGAGCTCGCCGACCAGCGCCTCGAACGTTCGCACCCACTTCAGGCCGGCCGCTGGAGATTCGCCGGCGGAGACGAAGGTGCCCTCGAGGTGGCCGCCGCGCTCGCGGATCCGCAGCGTCCGCGCGGCCGGGCCGTCGGTGTGGCCGGCCTCGATCACGTCCCAGCAGGTGTGCCGGGCGCGGATGGGCAGCGGCGGCGGCTCCACGACGAGCGCGAGGTCCAGGGACCGCGCGAGCGGGCCACCCGTCCTGGCGAGGGCTTCAAGGAGCGCCGGGCCGGTGTGAGCGTGCGCCTCGAGCTCCTGTCGTCGCGTCCGCCGCAGGAGCTCGACGAAGCTTTCCTCGCCGGTCGGCTCGGCGCGCAGCGGAACCGAGACAGCATGGGCGCCCACCGCGTGTCGCTGCCACGGAAGCGGCCGGTTCTCGAGGACGATCTCGATCGCGAATCGAGGCCGTCCGGTCATCGAGCGAAGCACCACGCCGGTCGCGGCAAACAGGAGGGTGTGGAGCGAGACCGCCTCGGCCCGACACAGGGCGCGGAGGGCTTCGGTGACCGTCGCACGGAGGGCGAAGCTCGTGGTTGCCCGGTTGTCGGCTGGCCGGCGTGGCGCGGCGTTTCGACTCGAGGGGGCCTCCGGCCCGCCGGCCCACTGTCGGCCCCAGAAGGAGAGAGACTGCTGCCGGGTCGCTTGCACGCGGCCGGTCTGCTCGGCGGCCACGCGGCTCGCATCTTCGGCGTCCGGCTCCGGCAGCAGCACGACCTGACCGTGCGCGCAGGCGTCGTGGAGCAGGGCCAGCTCGCCCAGGAGCACGCGCAGCGAGCGAGCGTCGGCGACCACCCGGTGGGCGGAGAGCCCGAGGACATGGCACTCGTCGCCCACACGGGTCACGCTCGCACGAAGGAGCGGCGCGTCACCCAGCGGGAAAGGTCTCGCCGCCTGACGGGCGCACAGCTCCAGGGCGAGGTCCTGGCTGGCGCTGGCCGGCAGAATGTCCAGGGTGGTCGCCCTGGCGGCCGGGCCGAAGCGGGCGGCAGGTGGCTCGTCCATGGTCCCAGGGAGGAGCGTGGTCCGCAGCGCGGGGTGCCGGTGGCCGACATGTTCCACGGCGGCGGCGAGAGCCGCGAGGTCGAGCGGCCCGCGGATCGCCACGGCCACGCGCTCGCTGCTGCGCTCGAGCGCCTCGCGGCCGCGGGCGGTGAGTATGAGGAGCTCCTGGGCGACAGACGGCGCCGAGAGGCCGCAGGCACGCGGAGGCGGGCGCGAGAGCGCGGCCCCGGGTGCGATGCCCAGCCGGCCCGCGGCAGTGCCGGCGAGCTCGCGGACCGTGCGGGCGCGCAGAACCTCGTCGGTCGCCAGGTCGACGCCGAGGACGAAGCGCAGGCGCACGGCCGTGTCGAAGGCGGCGACCACATCGGTGCCGAGCTCGGCCAGGGGCGCGTCGAGCCCGACGGTCTCGCGTCCAAGGATGTTCGCCCACACGTGACACACGATTTCTTCGACCGGGGTTCGCGGGTGCGAGTCGTCTTCGGGGGGCGACGCACGGCGATCCTCCAGCGTCCGTCGGGCGAGGGCCCGTCGGTCCACCTTGCCGCTCGGAGTGAGGGGCAGGGCGTCGACGCGGTGGATGTGTGCGGGCAGCATGTAGGGCGGCAGCCGCTCGGCCATGTGCGCGGCGAGCTCCTCCGCCGTCGCCCGTCCGCGCGCGGTCCAAAATGCGACGAGCTGCGGCTCGCGGGTGGCGTCCCGGCGCACGACGACAGCCGCGTCGCGCACCGCCGCATGCGCGGCGAGGGCGGCGCTGACCTCGTCCAACTCGATGCGATATCCGCGGATCTTGACCTGATCGTCCCGGCGTCCGAGGAAGATCAGCTCGCCACGGGCGGTGTAGCGCACGCGGTCTCCCGTGCGGTACAGGCGGCCGCGGCCGGCGAGCGGATGGTTCAGGAACGCCCGGGCGGTCTCGCCCGGGGCCCCCAGATATCCCCGGCCCACGCAGACGCCCGCGACGCACAGCTCGCCGGCGACGCCGATGGGGACCGGCGCGAGCTCCGCATCCAGGACGTAGAGCCGCGTATTGTGAAGTGGGCGGCCGATGGGCACTTCGGGGCCGGTGAGGTCGCTCGCGGCCCGCACTGTGTGATGGGCGACGTCGTCCGAGCACTCGGTCGGGCCATACGCATTGACGAGGGGGATCCGCGGAAAGAGCTCGAGCCAGCGTCGGCACAGCTCCGCCGACAGGGCCTCCCCCGTGGCGAGCAGCCAGCGCAGCGAGGCGAGCTGGTCGGGGCCGACGCCGGCCGCGGTCGCGTAGTCGAGGAGCGCGCCGAGCTGCGACGGCACCACTTCCAACACCGAGATCTTGCGATCGCGTACGAGTGACAGCAGCGCGGCGGGGTCGCGCGCCTGCTCGTCGGCGACGATCTCGACTCGCGCGCCGGCGAGGAGCGGGGCGAGGAATTGCCAGATGGCGATGTCGAAGCTCTGGGCGGCGCTCTGCGCCACCACATCGGCTCCGCCGAGGCTCAAGGAGTCGATCTTGGCGTGGAGATGGTTGACCATGCCCCGCTGCTCGACCATCGCTCCCTTGGGTGCCCCGGTGGAGCCGGAGGTGTAGATGACGTAGGCCAGGTCGGTCGCGGCGGCGCCAGCGGACCGGCAGCCTTCGTACCCCGGATCGTCCTCCGCGTGCTCCGCGAGGAACTCCGCCAGCGGGTAGATTGCGGTAGCGAGTCGCTCGCCTGGCTCGACGCCTTCCTCGAGGCCGGCGGCCGCGGCCGAGCCGACGATCAGTACCGGGCACCCGCTCGACCGCACGATGTGGCGCTGGCGTGCCGGCGGCAGCGCCGGGTCGATGGGCACATAGGCGCCGCCGGCTTTGAAGATGCCGACGATGCACGCGAGTAGGTCGACGCCTCTCGCCATGAGGAGGCCCACCGTGTGGTCGCGCCCGATGCCGAGCGCGCGTAGTCGGCGTGCGATCCGGTCGGCCAACCGATCGAGGGCGGCGTAGGTGAGCGATCGCTGGCCGGCGCTGACCGCAATGCGCCCGGGCCCGCGGCGCACCTCCGCCTCGAAGAGGACGTGGAACGGAGTGTCGATCGGGGCCGGGCGCCGGGTGTCGTTCCAGCTGTCCAGGAGGAGCCGGCGTTCCTCCTCGCCGATGAGCGGCAGGCGTGCGACGGGGGTCGCCGGCGCAAAGGCGGCCGCGCGGAGGAGAAGCGCGAAGTGCTCCCCCATGCGCGCGCCCACGGTCGGGCTGACGCTGCCGGGTCGGTAGACGAACAGGCCGCCGAGGCCGCCGCCGGTCACGGGGCCGAAGCCGAGCCGCAGGTCGTGGGCCGAGCTGCCCTCGACGGATCCGTCGGGCATGAAGACCCGCGCGCGCCAGCGCGTGCCGGCGACCTCGATGTCGTCACCGACGGCGGGAGCCCAGACGAATCGCGCGGGAAACAGATCGGCGCCCCGCGCCGTGCCCGGTCCGAGCCATCGCACGATGTCGTCGAGGGCGTCGGAGGCGTGCGGTTCGGCGGTGTCGAGCTCGCGGGCGACCTGCCGGGCCAGCGCGGCGAAGGGCAGCTCGCGGGTGAGCCGGCAGCGAATCACGGCAGTCCGCGCCGAGCATCCGGCGGCGAGGCCAGAACCTGGCCCCGGCAAGAGCGCCGGAATTGCGAGATCCGTCTGCGCGGTGTAACGGTGGAGCAGCGCGATATAGGTGGCCATCACCAGCGCGAGCGGCGAGACGCCGAGATCGGCAGCCGTACGCTCGAGGGCCAGGCTCAATGCGGGCGAGCAGTCGATGGCGGAGGTGCTGGCATCTCCGCCGCCGGCCCTGGAGAGACCCTCGCGTGGCAGCGAGAGCTCGTCGAGGCCGGCCAGTCGCTCGCGCCAAAACCGCTGCGCGCCGGGCTCGTCCACCAGCCGCGCCGTGGCAGCGCTCGGGCTCGCGGGGGCATGGACGCCTGGTTCGGGGCAGTACGATTGGGCAAGATGCATCATCTGCGGGTGGATGGACCAGGCGTCACACATTGCGCCGTGCTGCACGACGACCAGGGCGTGGGCGCTCTCCGCGTTGTCCCAGACGAGCGCGTTCCGCCAGGGAAAACCGCGGGGATGGTCGAAGCGGGTGCTGGCGAGATCGCGGGCGAATCGGGCCAGATCGTCGACCTCGGTGACCGGCGCCGCCGAGCGCTCGAAGGTGACGGCGCTCGCGTCGTAGGTGACCTGCTCCAGCCGGCCCATGTGCTCGCGCAGGACGGAGCGGAGCGGAGTGGAGGCGAGCACGAGTGCCTCCCATGCGCGCTGCAGGGCGGCGACGTCGACGGGACCGCGGATGCGAACCGCCCAAACGAGGTGTGAGGCCGCCGGTGAGCACACTGCCTCGTCGGCGCAAGCCCGCCGCTGGGCCGCGCGGGCGGGGCGCACATCCTGGATGGCCTCGTGGAGGAGGCGAGCGCGCACGAGCTCGCTTGCGCGGGTTTCGCGGTTCATCGGGTCATCTCGTGGAAGAAGTCCGGCACCGGGTTCAGGTCCCCGGTCTCGCGGGCGCGCTCGGCGATCCATCTGCCGAGCGCGACGTCGAGGATGCCGAGGCCGAAGGGGGAGAAGATGCGCGGGCGGGCGAAATCGGGGGCTACCGCGCCCGACATGACGTCGGCCAGGGTGCCGCTCACGAGCTCGAGGGCCGGCGCCTGGCGGGCAGCCAGTTCGAGCGAGGTCGCCGCAGTCAATGCGTGGCGCGCGTCATCCACGATGTTCTGCGCCGCGACCATGACCCGGGGGCCGAGGTCGCGCAGGGACAGATGCAGCACCGTGGGACAGTGCTCCAGCGCCGCCGGGTCGTCCGCGTGGGGCGTGGCCGTGGTCGTCGCAAAGAGGCACAGATCGCAGGCCGCCAGGAGCGCGTCGACGCTCGGGGCGAGCCGTACTGCCCGAGGGTGACGCCGGCTGGCCGCCTCGCGAAAGCGACGGCACTCGGCCTCGCTCCTGTCGAAGAGCCACAGCTCGTCCACCTCCCAGCCGAGCGCGAGGAGAAAGGTGTGTACGTAGCGAGCGATGTAACCGGTGCCGACGATGCCCAGGGCGCGCGCCTGCTTGCGGCCGTGCAAGAGCTCGGCGCCGAGAGCGGCGGACGCGGCGGTGCGTGCCGCCGAAATCACCGAGGCCTCGAGGCAGGCGAACGGATAGCCATTGTCGGCGCGGTTGAGGATCAGGACCGCCGATGCGCGCGGGATGCCGCGCTCGAGGTTCTGCGGGTAGCTCGCTATCCACTTGATGCCGGAGACCGCGTCGGGTCCGCCGAGGTGTGCGGGCAGCGAGATGATGCGGGCGTCGGGGCGGTCGGGAAAGCGGAGGAACGCGCTGGGAGGGTTGACCGTGTCGCCGAGCCGATGGGCCAGGTAGGCCTCCCGGACGATCTCGAGGCAGCGAGGGATGTCGTCGTGAATGACGCGGTGGCAGGTCTTGCCGGAGATGGTGGCGAACTCCATCATGCGTCCCTCCGCTCTGCGGACCAGAGGTCGCCATAAACGTTGTGGAAGTACGCGCTGCCGCGGTCGGCGCACAGGAAGAGGACATCCGGGCGCCCTCCGCGGTGGCCGGCGAAGCGGCGTTCGATGGCTGCGAACACGCTGCCGGTGGAGCCGCCGGCGAACAGGTGATGCTCGTGGAGGAGCCGCTTGCAGCAAGCGATGGTCTCCTCCTCGGTGACGATGACGACATCGTCCACCAGCGCCTCCTTCAAGAGCCCGGGGACGATGCTGGAGCCGATGCCGGGGATCGTTCGCCGGCGCGGCGGGCCGCCGAAGATGACGGAGCCCTCGACGTCCACCGCGACCACGGTGAGCCCCGGGAACCGCTCCTTCAGCCGGCGCGACAGACCGGCCAGGGTTCCGCCGGTGCTGACCGCGACAAAGAGGAAGTGCAGGCGCTGGAGCTGCTCCGCGATCTCCTTGCCGGTCAAGTCGAAGTGTCCCATCCACGCGTCGGTGTTCTGGTACTGGTTCGGCCAGAAGACGCGGGGCAGCTGACGGCGGAGGGTCTGGACGACAGACAGACGCGCCTTCAGGTAGCCGCCGCAGTCGTCGGCCTCGCTCACCTTCTCGACTCGCGGACACAGGCAGCGAAGGGTCGCCTCGTAGAGGGGCGAGATGACCGGGTCGACGACGGGGACGAATCGGAGGCCGAGCAGGCGGCTGTAGACCGCCAGGGCGACGGCGAAGTTGCCGGAGGACGACTCGACCACGGTCGTCTCGGGGTCGATCTCGCCGCGTTCGATGGCCCGCAGCAGGATCCACAGGGCCGAGCGGTCCTTGATGCTGTGGGACATGTTGCAGTACTCGAGCTTGGCGAAGAGATTCAGGTGCGGGTGAGAGAGCTGCACGATCGGGGTCTCTCGTACCGAGCGAACGAGCTGGCGGATCCGCGAGACGAGCACGCCGCTCGGCTCGCGTCGCGCGACCCCGATTTCTGGAGGATGAAGAGCGATTCGATGCACGACTGCACTCCGGTGGATCGGTCCGGTAGGTCTGGCGAGGCGGAAGCGGGCGAGCGCGAAGACCCCATGCGACTAGGCGACGCCGAGGTGGCGATCCGCCGCACGCAGATGTCGGGAGAGGCGCTCGCTCAGGGTTGCGACCTGCGGCGGCGCCATGAGGGTCACGTGGTCGCCGGGGACGACCTCGACCTGGACAGGGCCCCGCGCGAGCGCGTCCCAGCCGAGCTGGTCGTCGCCGTGAAACTGGCTGATGCCCTGGCCGCGCCGGCTGCGTTCGATCTCCTCTTCGGCGCGGAACAGCACGATGGCGAGGGCCGCCCCTCCCGCCGGTCGATAGGCGTCGCTCGCTCGTGTGGTGGCGCGGCTGACCTCGAGGAAGTTGCGTAGGCGGCTCTCGTCGTCTCCCTCCGCGAAGATGCCGGCGGCGCGCAGGCTCTCGGCGAGGACGCGGAGCTGTTCGTCCACGGGTCGCTGGAAGACCTCCGGGCCGATGTCGACCGCGCGGCCGAAGAAACGCTCGAGGATGCTGGTCAGGTTGCGCAGGCGCCAGGCGTCGTCGTTACCGGCCAGGCGTGCGCCCGTGCCCACCGGAGCGTCGCCGTCGAAGATCGCCAGGAGCGGCACCTCTTCGCCGGACGCCACGAGGCGCTGGGCCATCTCGAACGCCACCCTTCCGCCGAAGGAGTGACCGGCGAGGAAGTACGGGCCGTCGGGACGGACGGCCCGCAGCGCCTCGATGTACGAGCGCGCCATCTCCTCCACCGAGGTGTGCGGCGGCTGCCGGCCGTCGAGCCCCACCGGTTGGAAGGCGTAGAAGGGGCGCTCAAGGCCGAGATGACGGACCAGATGGGTGAACTCGATCGCGTCCATCGCTCCGCCCGGGACCGCGAAGAGCGGGATGCCCGCGCCCTGCTCCTGTAGCCGTACGAGCGGCGACGCCGGCAGCGGGGCGCGGGTCGGCTGCAGCGCGCGCGCGAGCAGGTTCACCGTCGGGTTCTCGGTGATGGTCACCAGCGGGAGATCGACGGCGAACTGACGGCGGATCTCCGCCATCAGGCGGACCGCCAAGAGGGAGGTGCCGCCGACGTCCCAGAAGCTGTCGTCCATGTTGAGCTCGCGCAGCCCGAGGACGCGCAGCCACAGCTGGGCGAGCTCGAGGCGAACCGCGCCAGAGGCCGCCGGCCGGAGCACGGCCGCCGGTTCGCTCGGCTGGCGCGTGAGCTCGGCCGCACCTGCGGCGACCCTCGGCACGGCGTCCACGGGAGTGTCGGGATGATCGACCGCGATGCGCAACGTGGCGGTCAGCGTCTCGACCACCGACGCGATCGTGTCCTCGTGGAAGAGAGCGGCGTCGTAGTGGCACGTGAAGACCAGGCCGCCGGCGGCGTCGCGCGCGTCCCAGGCCATGAAGTTCAGGTCGAGCGGGGCGAAGCAGGGATCGATGGGCAGGTGAGTGAGCGTGAGCCGGTCGCTCAGGGCGACGCGGGCGGGGTAGTTGTGCAGGATGAGCCCGACGTTGTAGAGCGGGTTGGTGTGGGCGATCCGCGGAGGATTCACCGCGCGCACGATCTCCTCGAACGGGAGATCCTGGTGGGCATAGGCATCGAGCGCCGTCCTGGCGGTGGCTCGGATCAGACGCGCGAGCGTGTCGCCGGGGACGAGCTGTCCGCGCAGCGGCAGAAAGTTCACGAAACAGCCGAGCAAGGGCTCGAGTTCCAGGAGGTGCCGCCCGGCGACGACGGTGCCGATGACCAGGTCGCGCTGTCCGGTCCAGCGGCCGAGCACCGCCTGGAGGCAGGCGGCGACCACGGCGAAGAGGGTGGTGCCGGTCTCGTTCGCCAGGCTGCAGAGCGCACGGTGGAGCGAGCCGGGCAACCTGACCTGGTGCGTGGCGGATCGGTGTGTGGACTGGAGTGGCCGGGGTCGGTCGAGGGGCAGCTCGATCCGGGGCGGCGAGCCGCGCAGAGTGTCCCTCCAGTAGTCGCGCTGAAGCACCAACTGCTCGCCGGTCGCCTGTTCGCGCTGCCAGAGGGCGTAGTCCCGGTATTGAAGGGGCAGGGGCGGCAGCCGCGGCGCGGTGTTCCGTTCGTACGCGCGGTAGAGTGTCGACAGCTCGGCCAGGAAGACGCCCAAGGACCAGCCGTCGGCGATGAGGTGGTGCATCGTGAGCGACAAGACATGCTCGTCGGCCGCGAGCCGCTGGAGGAGGACCCGCGCCAGCGGGCCGCGCTCGAGGTCGAAGGGCGTCGCGCGATCCTTCGCGGCGCGCCTGCGTGCCTCGTGCAACCGCCGATCCGACGAGACCTCCTCGAGGTCGCCCACGGAGAAGGGCAGGGGCAGATGCGGTCGTGCGACCTGCATCGGCACGCCGTCCTCGACGCGGAGCACGGTGCGCAGGATGTCGTGGCGACCGGCCAGGTCGTCGAGTGCACGCCGAAGGGCGTCGACGCAGAGCGGTCCGCGCAGGTGAACAGCATCCGTGATGTGGTAGGTGGCAGCGTCGGCGCCTTCCCACTGGTCGAGCACCCAGAAGCGCTCCTGCGACCAGGACAGGGAGGCGGGCAGGTGTCGGGCGGCAGGCTGGGCTCGAATCACGGCGGGGGCGTTGCCTTCGCTCGCGCGCAGGTAGCCCAGGATCTCGTCCTTGCGCCCGACCAGTTGGGCGCGCAGGGCCGCATCGAGGGCGCCGGCGGGTGCTTCGCAGCGGAGCCGCCCGTCCGAAGCGGACAAGACGGCGCCGCGGGCGGCGAGGTCGGCGAGCAGGGCGCGCAGCTCGGAATCCAGCGGAGCCTGGGGGAGCGCCGTGCCAAGCTCGTGCGCGAAGGGGACAGGCAACAGGTGGTCAGCAGGCATCGGGAAGCTCCTCCTGAATGCAGCGAAGGGGCCGGTAGCGAGCGGCGGCCAGCGTCGCTGCGACCGTGAACGCTCCGACCAGGAGCAGGAGCAGCGCGCTGCCGCGGCCGGGCCCGGTTCCGATGACGGACCCGATCGCGGGCGCGACGTCGGTGCGGGTCATGAGCGGCTCGAAGACGCGTTCGGCGAGGAAACCGGCCAAGAAGTAGCCGGCCGGCCGCGAGAGGATGGCCAGGCGGCGCAGCGCGAACACGCGACCGTGGAGATGCGCCGAGACCTTGGTCTGCCAGATGGTTTGGGTGCAGCCGTTGATGACCGGGATGGTGAAGAGCGCCACGAACCCGGCCGCGGCCAGGAACCACACGGCCGTGTGGAGGCCCATGAGCGCTACGTGCATCCCCAGCGCCGCCTGGGCCACGACGATGCCGGCGATTCGATTCTTCGGCCCGCCCCAGATGCTCATGGCGAGGCTGCCGAGGAGCATCCCGCCGCCGGCGAAAGAGCGCACAGTGCCCAGCGCCGCCGGCGACGCGAACGAGAGCACGATGGGGGCGCTGAGGATCTCGAGGAAGCCGACGCCGAGGCTCATGACGCAGGACAGGGCGACGAGGCCGACCAGGCCCGGACGCGAGGTGATATACGCCCAGCCCTCGGCGGTCTCCCGCCACAACGAAGGGGTGTCGAGCGCACCGGGGCAAGGGCGCGGGACGGAGGGCACGCGCGTGGCGAGGAGGGCGGTCAGGGCGACGACGAACGTGGCGAGGTCGAGGAGGACGACGCCCGACAAGCCGACGGAAGCGAGGAGGAGGCCGCCGAGGGCCGGTGCGATCAGCTGCGCCGACGATTCGGTCGCCTGCACCGCCCCGCTGAGCCGGCCCCAGTGCTTCGCCGGCACGAGCCGCGAGGTGGCCGCGACATAGGCCGGCCAGTGGAACGCGGTGAACGCCGAGCTGACCGCGGTCGTGACGTAGAGGTGCCACGGCGCGAGGCGATCGGTCAGGAGCAGGATGGCGACCACGACGGTGACCAGGGCGGCGGCGCCGTCGCTGAGCAGCATCGCGGAGCGCAGGTTCCACCGATCGATCAGGGTCCCGGCGACGGGAGAGAGCAGGAGACCAGGCAGCGCCGCACACAGAGCGACGAGCGCGAGCTGCACGGTGGAACCGGTGCGCTGGAAGACCCACACGCCGAGAGCGAAGGAGGTGGTCCCCGAACCGACCAGGGACACCAGCTGGCCGCCCCAGAGGGCCCAGAAGTGCGCCGAGGTGCGGAGCGGAGCCTCCGCTCCGATCTCGAGGAGGCTCATAGCTCGACCGTCTCGATGCCGCCGGCGCTGCCGCCGGCCTGTCGGGTGAGGACGAGCGCCAGGGCGCGCTCGCGGGCACGGGTGTCGGCGTCGATGCGCGCGCTCAGGCCGGCGACAGTGGGCGTCTCGAACAACGAGCGGAGGTGCAGGTCCACGCTCAGGGCCCGGCGCAGTCGCGCGACCAACTGGGCGGCGAGCAGAGAGTGGCCGCCGAGCTCGAAGAAGTTGTCGTGAGCCCCGATAACCGTGACTCCGAGGAGGTCCCGCATGTACTCGGCGACCAGCGTCTGGGTCGGCGTCTCCGGAGCGAGCGCGGCGGGACGGTCGCTCGCCTCCGCGTCCATGGCGAGCAGCGCGGCCGCGTCCACCTTCCCATTTGGCAGGAGCGGGAGCCGCTCGGTGAAGTGGATGCGAGCGGGTAGCATCGACTCGGGCAAGTGCTGCCGCAAATATGTCATCACATCCGCCCGGGTGACGGCCGGCCCTGCTAGTGCGGAAGGCTGCACGACGAGGAAGGCGAGGAGCCGTCTGGCGGGGTCCTCATCGCCCTTGCCCGCGACCTGCACCGAGGCCTGACCGATCGCCGGGTGGGCAGCCAGCACGCTCTCGAGCTCGCCGAGCTCGATGCGGACACCGCGTAGTTTGATCTGGCGATCGGCGCGGCCGAGGATCTCCAGGTCGCCGTCGGTCCGATAGCGCCCGCGATCCCCGGTGCAGTACAGAATGTCGTCTTCCTCCGAGCGGAATGGATTGGCAACGAAGCGCTTCTGTTGCTCCTCGGGGGCATCGAGGTAACCGCGCGTGCGATAAGGCGTGCGCAGGACGATTTCGCCGACCTCCCCGATCCCGCATGGCTGCTGGTCCGGGCCGAGCACCAGGGCCTGGGTGTGTGGCAGGGGCAGCCCTGCCGGTTGAACCCCGGGCCGCGGCTCGTCCGGCACGCGATAATAGCACTTGACCATGGTGGTCTCGGTCGGGCCATAGAGGTTGATGATTTCGACCGACGGCGCGAGGTCCTGCCACCGGCGGACCAATTCGGCGTGGAGCGGCTCTCCCGCGAAGAAGACCAGGCGCAGGTCCGGCAGGGTGTCATCCGGCCCGGCCTGCGCGACCCAGTGCCGGCCGAGGCTCGGAACGGTATGCAGGAGGGTGATGCGCTGGCGGCGGAGCCACTCGCGCGCGGACGACGGGGCGAGGAGGTCGTCCGCTTCCGGGAGGCACAGGGTCGCCCCGCTGGTCAGAGGCAGAAAGAGGTCGCGCAGCACCGCGTCGAACGAGAGCCGAGTGGCCAGCGCCACTCGGTCCTGCGGCCCGACGTCGAAGGTCCGACGCTGCCAGTCGACGAAGTGCGCCAGACCGTCGTGTGTGCCGAGAACTCCCTTCGGCGTGCCGGTCGAGCCGGAGGTGTAGAAGATGTACGCGGCATCCGTCGGCTCGCTCGACGGATCGGCCGACGCGCAGGAGAGGCCGGAAGTCGCGAGCGGAGACACCCAGGCTCCGCTCTCTCGATCGACCTCCCAGGTCGTGAGCGGCTCGCCCGGACTCGACGGCTCGCTCGGACCGATCCGGATGAGCCGTCGCGTCCTGGCCTCTCGCAACATCAGCGTCCGCCGGCGCTCGGGCAGGTCGGGGTCCACGGTCAGGAGGACGCGACCGGAGAGGAGGATCCCGACGATGCCGGCGACGAGGCCGAAGCTGGGAGCGCCGGTGATGGCGACGACGTCGCCCGGCTGGCCGAATCGCGCGAGTCGGTCGGCGATGATGTTCGAGGCGCGGCAGAGCTCTCCGTAGCTCCAGGACCGCTCTCCCTGCCGGATGGCGGGCTGCTGCGGACACGTCTCGGCCAGGCGAGAGAGCGACGCCGTGACCCGGGGGTACTCGGGTTTGGCCAGCGCCGCCCGCGGGTCCGGCAGCTGCGCGGCGGCTCGGGGCGTCACCAGCGAATAGTGGGAGAGCGTATGCTCTGGCTGCGCCACCACCTGCCTCAGCAGGTGCTCGAACTGGTCGCCCAGCTGCTCGATCGTCGACCGGTCGAACAGCGCCTCGTTGTAGATCCACTTGAGGACGAGCCCCTGGCCCCGCTTCTGCACGAGCAGGCTGAGATCCAACCGGGTCGGGGTGTCGGCCTGCTCCGCGAGCGGCTCGACCTCGAGCTCCTGCAGGCGGAATGCAGTGGTCTCTGCGTCGAGGTCCACGTTGAACCAGACCTGGAAGAGCGGGTGGCGCTCGGGCGTGCGCTCCGGCTGGACCGCTTTGACGATCTCCTCCAAGGGCACGTCCTGATGGGCATAGGCGCCCACGGTGACCTGTTGCACCTGGCGCAGCAGGTCCGTGAACCGGCGCTTTCGCTCGAGTCTCACGCGAAACACGAGAGTGTGGAGGAAGAGACCGATCACGGAACGGAGCTCCGCGCGAGGCCGAGTCACCACCGGTCCGCCGATCAGCAGATCTTCCTGGCCACCGTATCGGCCGAGGTGCAGCGCGAAGATCGCGAGCAAGGTCATATGAAGCGTCACGTGGGACGCCCGGGCGAGGGCGCGTAGGGCGTCCACGAGCTCCGCATCGAGCGCGTGCGTGTGGGTGACGCTGCGAGCGGTCGCGGCCGCGTGACGAGGCCGGTCGGTCGGCAACGACAGGGCTGCCGGCGCGTCGCGGAGCTGCTCCTTCCAGTAGAGGAGCTGGGCGGCGAACCCCTCTTCGCCCACCCTGGCGCGCTGCTCTCGCGCATAATCGGCGTACTGCAGGGGGAGCGCGGGCAAGGGGCACGGATTTCCGTCGCCCTCGGCCTGATACAGGGCCGACAGCTCGCGGACGAACAGCCTCAACGACCAGGCGTCGCCGACCAGGTGGTGCAGCGTGGCGAACAGCACCCATTCGCTGCGCCCCATGACGATCAGGGTGACGCGGAGGAGTGGGCCGCGCTCGAGGTCGAACGGGCGGCGCGCTTCCTGATCGACCAGAGTCGCTAGCGCGCGCTCCTGGTCCTCGGCCGACCGATCCTGCCAGTCGCGGGTGTCGAGCGCAAATCGGAACTCGGGGAGCGGCGTGATGCGCTGCCGAGGTCGACCGTCCTCTACCTCGAATCGAGCCCGCAAGATATCGTGTCGTCGAACGATCGCATGCAACGCGCGCTCGAGGCGTGGGACATCGAGCCGGCCGCGTAGCCGAACCGCGCCCGGCATGTTGAAGGTACCAGTCCCGCTCTCGAGCTGGGACTGCAGCCAGACCCCCTCCTGCGCCCACGACAGCGGTGCCGGCTCCGGTGGTGCGGGACAGGTGGCCGGCGTCGCTTGCAGAGCGCCGGGCACGACCAGGAAGCCGCCCTGACGGAGCTCGGCGATCGACTCGCGCGCCGCCGCGATCACCCGCTCCACGTCCTCGTCCGTGTGGGCGGTGGACAGAAAGCCGGTGCGACCCTCCCAGAAATAGATCCCCTTGGCGATCATGTGGTGATAGAAGAGCCGCAGCTCGAGCGGCTCGTAGAAGTACGAGGTCTCGCTCGGCTCCTCGCTCCGCGCGAGGCGGAAGATCGAACCACAGCGGACCGCCGAGAGCGGCGCGCCCTCGGCTCGAAACAGCTCGTTCAGGCCGCTCGTCAAGCTGCCGGCGCGGGCGTCGAGCGCCTGGTACAGCGCCGGCCCTTCGGCTTCCAGCGCGTGCAGGACTGCCAGGGCCGCGGCGACGGCCAGGGGGTGCTTCGAGAAGGTGCCGGCGAAGAACGTCGGCTCGACCGGCGGGTAGCTGTCGTCGCCGAAGCTCCACGAACCCCCGTCGATCCGGTCCAGGTAGGCGCGCCGGCCGGCCACGACCCCGATCGGCATGCCGCCGCCAAGAAGCTTTCCGTAGGTGGCGAGGTCGGCCTCGACGCCGAAGTAGCCCTGGGCGCCTCGCGGGTGGAGCCGGAACCCGGTGATGACCTCGTCGAAGATCAGCGCCGCGCCGAGCTGGTGAGTGAGAGCGCGGAGCTCACGGAGGAAATCCCCGGGCTGAAGCTCCGGGCGGCGGCTCTGGACCGGCTCGACCAGGACTGCGGCCAGCCGGGGGCCGTGCGCTCGGAGCGCTTCGAGCGCGCTTGGATCTCCGTATTCCAGGACCAGCACGTCGTCGACCGCGGCCTGCAACACGCCGAGCGCCATCGGCAGCGATCGCAGGCGACCATCGATTCGCCGTCCGAGCGCCAGCGTCCCATCGGAATGGCCGTGGTAAGCGCCCTTGAACAGCGCGATGGTGTAGCGACCGGTGGCCGCTCGCGCCAGGCGAAGCGCGGTCATCACCGCTTCGGTCCCCGAGTTGCAGAAGACGACGCGCTCCATGCCGGTGAATTTGCACAGCGCCTCGGCCAGTTCACCGGCGAGCGCGCATTGCGGTCCGAGCTGCACGCCCTGGTCGAGCTGACGGTTCAGGGCGGCGGCGACGAAGGCGGGTCGATGGCCGAAGAAGTGGACGCCGAAGCCCATCGAGACGTCGATGTACTCGTTTCCGTCCACGTCCCACAGCCGCGAGCCCTTGGCCGAGGCGCCGACGATCGGATAGAGGAGCTCTTTCGTGTGGCGCGCAAATCCCACGGCCGCCCGACGGTCGGCGAGGACGCTCCGGTAGCGCTGTGCGTGTGCCTTCGATGCCCGGGTGCGTGCGGTGTACCTGGCGGTGAAGTCGAGGATGTAACGCTTTTGCGATTCGCCGAGCGGCTCGGGCCCGACCCGTCCCGCCGGCGGTGGCCGGGAGAGAGGCGCCTCGTCTCGGTCTTTGTGAGAAGGGGGCGGGACCGGCGCGGCGCTCGAGGGCCGTCCGGCGGCCGGATCGATCACGGCCGGCTGGTTCGCAGGTGGGTCCACACCGAGCAGACGAAGCTGCCTGGACATCAGCTCGAGCTGCCCGCGTATGAGCCGTTCGATCGAGTCGGGTGGCAACTCCGCACCCGCCGGGAGTGCCTCGTCGACCGGCTGCAGGCGGGCGGAGAGACGGTCGTCGGATTCGACACGATCATTCTCGGCCTCGGCCTGGTCCCCGGGGCCTCGGTGCCATTCGGCGGACACGACCGCATCTCGCCCGCGAGCGTCCTCGACCGTATGGCGAGTGACGAATTCGGCCAGCGCGTCCAGGTGGGTGAGCTCCTCGAAGAGCTGGTGCGGGGCCACCTGCACGCCGTAGCGACTATCAATCCAGTGCGCCACCTCGATGAAGACGATCGAGTCGGCGCCGAGCTCGAGGAACGAGCGCGCCGGGTCGAGCTCGGCCGCGGGCATTTGCAGCTGTCTCGCCAGGACGTCCGCCAGCGCGGCCGCGACCGCGGGCTTGCCGGCGGCCCTGGTCTGGTCGCCGTCGGGGCGTGAGTGTCGGTGCGGCATCAGTTGGAATCCTTCGGGATGCGAGAGGTCGATGACTCGGGGCGGCCGGCGCTCGCCTGAATCAGCCGCAGCTGTTCGCGCATCAGGTCGAGCTGCTCAAGCGTGATCCTCAGCGCGCGGGCGGACATCTGCTGGCGGCCCGCCAGCGGTGCGTGCTCATCGCCGTGCGCCGACGGGGGCGACGCGACCCGGGCGGCCGGAGCGAGCACCGGCGCGGCGGGCTCGGGAGCGTCGATCCAGTAGCGGCGGTGTTGCCAGGGGTAACCGGGAAAGGCGACGCGGCGGCGCGTTCGCTCGAACAGCGACCGCCAGTCGACGTCGACTCCGCGCTCGTGGAGCGCAGCCACCGCCGCGAGCAGGGCCCGGTCCTCGCCGCACCCACGCCGTGCGCAGGGTTGGAAGCAGCGGTCCGCGGGCGGGAGGGCGCGATGGGCCAGGGACAGCAGGTTGGGTTGGGGCCCGAGTTCGACCAGGATGTCGACCTCGTCGTCGACTGCCGCCATCGCCTGAAGAAACCGTACCGGTGCGCGGACGTGCTCGATCCAGTAGTCGGCGCCGGCGAGCTCGCGGGAGGCGACCGCCCCGGTGACCGTGCTGATGAACGTGGCCTCCGGGACTCGATAGCGGATCGCGCGGGCGCGCCGGGCGAACTCCTCCACCATCGGCTCCATCAAGGGCGAGTGAAATGCGTGGGACACGGGCAGGCGGACCGCCGTTCGCCCCGCCGCCGCGAGCTCCTGCACCAGGCCGGTGATGCTGTCTTCGCGGCCCGCGACGACGACCTGCCGCGGTCCGTTGACCGCCGCGATCGCTGTCTCGGGCCATCGGCGCAGGGCGTTCCTGACCTCGTCCTCGCCGGCGTCGAGGCTGTACATCGCGCCGCCGGGCGGCAGCTGCCCCATGCCCCGGCCTCGCGCCGTGACCAACTCGAAGGCGTCTTCGAGCCCCATGACGCCCGCGGCGCAGGCGGCAGCGAACTCGCCGACGCTGTGGCCGATGACCAGATCGGGGACGACGCCGAGCGAGCACCACAGGCGAGCGAGGGAGTACTCGAAGGCGAACAGCGCCGGCTGGGTGTATTCGGTCCGATCGAGCAGCTCTGCGCCGGGGGCGTCGGACGAACACCACATCACCTCGCGGAGGCCCTTGGGCAGCCCCGAGGTGGCCGAGAAGAGCTCGTCGCAGCGGCGGAGAGTATCGGCGAAGACGGGCCAGCGCTCGGCCAGGTCGCGCCCCATGCCCGGGCGCTGCGCGCCCTGGCCGGTGAAGAGAAACGCGAGTTTCTTGCTCGAGCCGCGCCGTCCGCGTGATCTCGTGATTGCGGCGAGCCCTGCGCGGAGTTCATCGCCGGTCCCGGCCACGACGGCGGCGCGATACGGCAAGTGGCTGCCGGATGTGGCCACGGTGAATGCGAGGTCGGCCCAGGCGCGGTCCTTCGAGTGGTCGTCGAGGTGGTGCTCGAGCTGTCCGATGCGCGCCAGGAGAGCCTCGCCGTTGTGAGCGGCGAGCGGGAAGATCTGCGGTGTTCCCTCGGTCCGGTCGTCGCCCCGCGGGTCGCTTCGCGGCGCCTCTTCGAGGACGACATGGGCGTTGGTGCCACTCATGCCGAAGGAGCTCACTCCGGCGAATCGCGGCGCGTCGCCGGCCGGCCAAGGGAGGCTCTGGTTCACGACGGCGATCGGCGACTCGGCCCAGGGGAGGTGCGGGTTCGGCGTATGGAAGTGCAGGTTCGCGGGCAGGCGCGCGGCCTCGAGGGCCAGCGCGGCCTTGATGAGGCCGGCGACCCCGGCCGCGGCCTCGGTGTGGCCGATGTTGCTCTTGGCCGAGCCGATGCGCAGGGGCCGGTCGACCGGTCGGCCGGGGCCGAACACGGCCGCGAGAGCCTCGACCTCGATCGGATCGCCGAGGGCAGTGCCCGTCCCGTGAGCCTCGACGTAGCCGACCTGGTCCGGACGGACGCCTGCGCCGGCGAGCGCCTTGCGGATGACCGCCTCCTGCGCGGGGCCGCTGGGCGCAGTGAGCCCGTTCGTACTGCCGTCGTGGTTGATCGCGCTGTCTCGAATGACTGCGACGACCGGATCTCCGGCGCGCCGGGCGTCGTCGAGTCGCTTGAGCAACACGACGGCGCACCCTTCGCTGCGCACGTACCCGTCGGCGCTGGCATCGAACGCGGCACATCGGCCGGTCGGCGATATCGCATGCATGGCGCCGAGGTACAGGTGTCCTTCGGGCGACAGGATGAGATTGACGCCCCCGGCCAGCGCCTGGTCGCATTCCCCCGCACGCAGGCTCTGGCAGGCCAAATGGACGGCCACGAGCGACGAGGAGCACGCGGTGTCGACGACGAGGGTCGGGCCGACGAGCCCGAGGGCGTGGGAGATCCGGCCGGCGGCAATGCTCGTCGTGTTGCCGGTGATTGCATAGCGCGGATCGAGCGCGCCGGCTCGCTCCTGTCGCCGGTAATAGTCGTTGCTGCTGATGCCGATGAAGACGCCGGTCGGGCTGCCAGCGAGGTCCCGGGTGGCGAGGCCGGCCCGCTCCAGCGCCTCCCACGAGACCTCGAGCAAGAGCCTCTGTTGCGGGTCGAGCGATTCGGCCTCGCGCGGCGAGATCGCAAAGAAGGAGGCGTCGAACTGGTCGACGTCGTCGATGAAACCGCCGAAGTGGCTGGCGACCGGGGCGTGGGCGCCGGCGTGCTCGCGATCCCAGCGGCTCTTCGGCACGCCGCCGATGGGGTTGCGACCGTCGCACAGGAGCTGCCAGTAGGATTGGGGCCCATCGATCCCTCCGGGGAAGCGACAGCCGATGGACACGATGGCGATCGGCTGCCGTCCCAGCGACGGCGCGGGGACTGCGGCGGCGGAGTGTGCCGCCGTCTCGGTGCGGCTCAGGTGCGTGCAGATGGCGTCGATCGTGGGGTGGTCCCACACGAGGGTCGCTGGTACGCGGCGGCCCAGCGCCGCTTCCAGCTCACCGGCGAGTTCCACGCTGGTCTGCGAGTCGAGCCCGTACTCCACGAGCGGGCGCCGCGTGTCGATGTCGCCCGCCGGCAGCTTGGTGCGCCGGCTCAGCGCCTGGCACAGCCATGTTCGCAGTCGAGCGGCCGATTCGATGGGCGGGGGGCTCTCCACGGGCCAGCCTCTCGCATCGTGCACCGCGTCATCCGCCCTCCAGTGGGCCAGCGTTTCGATGGACCCATCGGCGACGCCGTCGCGGCAGGCCCCGCGAGTCAGCTTGCCGCTCGACGTCTTGGGCATGGCGCGCGGGGGCAGGAGGGCCACCTCGGCGACGGCCACATCATGGGCGGCAGCGACGGCGCCGCGAATCGCCGCAGTCACGGCAGCCAGATCCTCGCGGGCTTCGTCCTGCACCTCGGCAGCGATGGCCACGCCGTCGGCGCCACCGGACGAGGCGGCAAAGGCGGCCACGCAGCCGGGGCGAATGGCCGGATGAGCCGCGGTGACGGTGTACTCGATGTCCTGCGGGTAAAGGTTGCGGCCGCGCACGATGATGAGGTCCTTGCGCCGCCCGGTCACGTAGAGCTCGCCCGCGACGACGAAGCCGAGGTCTCCGGTGCGCGCAAAGGGGCCAGCCTCCGGCTCATCCGCGAGCCTGGCCGAAAACGTGGCCTCGGTCGCGTCCGGCTGGTTGCAGTAGCCCGGAGAGACACTCGGGCCCGACAGCCAGATCTCGCCCACCACGCCGGGACCGAGCCGGATGCAGCGGTCCGGATCGACGATCTCCAGCCGCTGGTCGGCTGCCGGAGTCCCGCACGACACGAGCTCGTGGGCCGACGCGTCGTCCTTCGCCGGTGCGAAGCGACCGCGCGCGAGCTCGTGACAGTCGGCGCGGACGCGGGCCGGCCAGGCCGTCGGATCGCCGCCGGTAGCGATGAGCGTCGCCTCGGCGAGGCCGTAACAGGGCCAGAACGCGCGCCCATCGAAGCCGTGGGGGCCGAACACCGCGGTGAAGCGATCGAGCGTCTGCGGATGGATCGGCTCGGCGCCGCTGAAGGCGACACGCCACGAGCTCAGATCGATCGCCTCCGATCCGGGGTGGAAGCGGCGAGCGCACAGGGCGAAGGCGAAGTCCGGGCCTCCGCTGGTCGTGGCGCGAAACCGGGAGACCGCCTCGATCCAGCGGGTCGGGCGCTTGAGAAAGTCGAGCGGCGACATCAAGGTCATCTCGAACCCGACGTGGAGCGGGTGGATGATGCCGACGATGAGACCCATGTCGTGGTAAGGCGGCAGCCAGAGCATCCCGCGGCTGTCGGCGTTGTGGCCGACTTTGATGCGAATGAGCTCGGAGTTGTGGACGATGTTTCCGTGGGTGACCATCACGCCTCGGGGATCCGAGGTGGAGCCCGACGTGAACTGGAGATAGGCGAGCGCCCCTTCCTCACGATCGGCGACCGACAGCCAGTCCGCCCGACTCGGCGGCGCGCGCAGGTTGTCGGTGCATAGCCAGGGCACCCGGCCGAGCGATGTGCCCTGCACGACCGACTGGGCTGCCGCCGCGATCGCCGAGGCGGTCACGACCGCGTCGATACGCGCGGCTTCGGCGATGGCCAGCAATCGGCGCAGGCAGGGCTTCCGGGGCGAGGGATCCGGCGGATAGGCCGGGATGGCCACGGCTCGGGCCATGAGGCAGCCGAAGAACGTCGCTATGTAGTCGAGGCCGGGTGGGTAGAGAAGAAGGACGCGCCTGTCCTGCAAGCTCTTCTCGCACAGGAACTCGGCGACGCCGGCACTGCGGGTATAGAGGTCCGCGAAGCTCCACTCCTCCGTCTCCCCGCTCGGCTCGCCATGGACGAGATACCGGTACAAGAGGTGGTCCGGTTTCGTTTGCAGGTGATGGTCGAAGGCTTCGAACAGGGAGCGCGGTTGCCTCATGGAGAACCCGTTTCCTCGGCATCGATTCGGCCCGTCGCTGAATCAGTCGTGAACGGCCTCGGCCAGGTCGAGCACGAGCTCTTGCCCGGCGCTGGGCGGCGGAACGACGACATCAAGGCCGCGCTGGCGCGGCAGTTCGCCCCGCAATCGCCCGGCCTCGGCGATGTTTCATTCGAACTCCCGGCGTATGGGTCGAGCCTCGTTCGTGAAGGTCCAGCGGTCTGCACGATAGGCGGATCCGTGGGACCTGTCGCTCGCTCACAAACTGTCGCTCGCCCTTGCATCCTGTTTAGCATCTCGGGTCATCCGGTTGAAAAAATCGCTGTACGTAGTGTCTGGTGCGTTTGGCGCAGCAAATAATTTTGTCGTTAGTTTTGGATCATCGTTCGTTTGTCCGATAGTGAGGTGCCATGGCACTCGCCCTGGCGGCGCGGCTCTCGCTGAAGCCCGGAGACTGCCGCCCGCCTCGTGGAGCGACCGCAGAAGCGGTCAGGGCGCCTCATGCCAAAGTCGGCCCGTCGGCTGGTGCGATGCTGCGGTTATTCCTGATCCTGTCGCCGGAGAATGGGTGTGTCGCCGGGGTCCAAGTGCAGTCGCCAGCTTGCGCGTTTTAAGGTCCTGTTCCAAGCTGAAAGCAGGGGAAAATTCCATGATTCAAACGATGGTACCCGCTGTGATGATGTTGATTCATGCCCCGGGCGAGCTCGAAAGAGACGCGGAAGGAGAGGGCGAAACCGCGGGCTCAGTCGCAGATCGCAGCCCGAAAGGCGAGTCTGAACCTGAAGTCGCCGGCGAGCCCGGCAGCGCCGAACGTTCAGCAGAATCAGCAGAGGGCGGTGACAGGGCTTGTACGCCGCAATATCAGAAGTGCAACGAACCGACAAACCCCTGCTGTCCGGGGCTTATCTGCCTGATGGGATTTTATGGGACGCCTGCACTTTGTGTGCCTCCAATCGAGAGATCGATCGCTCGGTGAGTGCCTGGATGAACTGCGTATTTCGGCCATCGTGATAGGGGCAGTCCCGCAGGAATGTCGAAAGTAGGAATTTCTTGGCGGTGATCTCCGGGCTAATGCTGGGCTTCGATCTGTCGGCGGGGGATGCGACGCCGCTGCGGGCCAAGCACAGCGGCAAAGTCGGCTGCGACCGGTGGAACAAGTTCTGACCCATCCTCGCCGAAAGCCCCTCCGCTACCCAAATGCCGCGGATCTCCACCCGGAGGGGCTTTGGCGGGGAGGGCGACTTGCCACGGTTTGCCTCTGGGTGCCTCTGGTTGCCACAAATCTGCCCCTAAACCCGGACGATTTCGGGTAATCGTCCCGGCTGGCGATCCCCTGCAGTCGTCACGCTGGGCGGAGGGGCGGGGACACGTCCAGGCGGGTCGCAGGGCCGTCCCGGGCCACCTACGTGCCGCGGGCGGAGCCCCGAATTCGGTCGCGGGAGCGAGGTGCAGGCCGACGAGCGAACGCTGCACGCAGGCGGCCAGCGTGGGATCAACGTCGAGGTCGCCATGGGCGCTTACACCGGGATGCTCTGCGCGAAGTGGAACAAGTTCTCCGGGTCCCACTGGCGCTTGACTTTGACCAGGCGAGGGAAGTTCTCGCCGTAGTACGCCTGCGGCCAGTCCTCGATGTCGGTGTCGCAGTAATTGAGGTAGGCGCCTCCCGTCTGCCACGGCAGCATGGCCCGGCGAAAGCCCTCGACCCAGGCCATGGAGGTTTGGGCCTGGCTGGGGGTGGTCCAGTAGACCTGGTACTGCAGCGAGGCCATCGCGTGACGTCCGTGACGGGTGAAGTCGTGAGCCAGTGGGTCATCATCGACAGGCCTTCGGCCGGGATCGGTTTGAGGATGTACCCCGAGGTGTTCTTGAACGGCTGACCGGCCTGATGGATGTGCACTCGCCACATATTCCGGTCGGGCTTCACGCCGCCGAACCGGCGGACAGCTTCGATGTAGGGGAGCTCTTCGAGCATCAATTGCGGCGTACCGACGGCGAGCAGCGGTTCGAGGATCGACAGGAGGGCGCCCTTGTCGCCGACGTATTGCCCGAGCGACGCGATCATCCCCTTCTGCTCGACGTAATTCTGTAGGATGCTGACCAGGCGTCTGTCGGTGCCCGGCGCCCAGGCTTGCCACGCCGCGGTCACCGCCTGAATCTGCTCCCATGGCCACTGGATCCGATAAATGGCGACGGGTCCGATGGGTGCGGCCCGGAACGTGAACGAGGTGACGACTCCGAAGTTCCCGCCGCCGCCGCCGCGCAGCGCCCAGAACAGCTCGGAGTTCCGGGTCTCGCTGGCGAGCACGATGCCGCCCTTCGCGTCGACCATCTCCACCTCGACCAGGCTGTCGCAGGTCAAACCGCGGGAGCGCCCGAGCAGGCCGAAGCCTCCGCCGAGGGTCAGACCGGCGATGCCGACGGTCGGGCAGGAACCGCCGGGGATGGTGACGTTGCGGTGAGCGAGGGCCTCGTAGATGGGGAGCAGCTGGGCACCGGCGCCGATCTTCGCCAGCCCGGTGGCGTCGTCGTACTCGACGCTGTCGAGGCTGCTGACATCGATGACGATGCCGTTCTCGACCAGCGAGAAGCCCTCGTAGCTGTGCCTGCCGCTGCGCATGGCGGGGGGGACGCCGTTCGCTCGCGCCCACGCGACGGCGCTCTGCACGTCGAGAGGCTGCTGAGCGAATACGATGGCGCTGGGGCGGACGCCGATGCGCAGGTTGTAGTCGCGCCGCGCGGCGGCGTAGTCGGGGTCGCCGGGGTAGACGACGCGGCCGGTGAGATTTCTGTGGGTGAACATGCTGGTCTACTCCAACCGTGAAAGAAGTCGGAGATGGTGATGGGAAGGTCGGCCGCGAGGGCCCGCTGGTGGAGAAATCTGGCGACGGCGAGAGCGCGCCTAAGAAGTTCGAAGCGGGGATTCGGCCGGGCGGCTGGGTACGGGAGGGTCGAGGACCTGTCCGGGAGGCGGCGGGCGAGGCGGAGCGCGGGCCCCACGGAGGGCGCGGGTGACCGCGTCGGGGCCAATGGCGACTTCGAACACGCGCACCCGCCCGCCACACTCTCGGTAGATGGTGATGTCAATCCCAAACACGCGGGCGAGAAGCTTGGCCCAACCGATGCGACGCGGCCAGGACGGAGTCTCCGGAACGTCGTCCGACTTCACGCTCGTGAAGCCCGCGCCGGCGAACCCAAGCGCGAGCTGCTGCTCGGGGGCCGGTGTGTCGGGCACATCGGCGCCGCATTCTTCGCGCGACCACGCCGGCGTGCAGCGGGGCCACCGAGGCGAGGTCGTGCAGACCGTCGATGGCCTGCAGGCCGACGAGGACGGCGCCCCGCTCATCCTCGCCGGGGGCCAGGCCGCGCTCGAGCTCGGCGACACCATCGTCGTCACCGCGCGGCCGATGACCGCGGCCGGCTACGACCCGGAGACCCGGACCCCCGACACCTACCCGTTCGAGCTACGCGTCGAGCCGCTGCCCTGGGACCCCTCAAGACGGTCCATCACGGCGCTCCCGGCGATGTCCCCGCCCGCACCGGTGGGCGCGCCGGTGAAGTCGTGCGACGATATTGGTCACGCCCCCCGTCAAGCTCATCGGCCTCGATTTCGGCACCACCACCTCGAAGGCCCTCATCGTCGAGGCCCGCTACCGCAGCGATCCGCTCAGCGGCCGCCCGGAGATCCAAGAGCTCGGCGCTCCCTATCGTTCGGACATCGTCTTTACCCCGTTCATCGGCGATCGTATCGACGACGCGCGCATCCGGACGCTGCTCGACGGCTGGCTCGCGGCCGCCTCGGCTCGCCCCGAAGACATCGCCGGCGGCGGCGCGATCATCACGGGCCTGTGCGCGCGTCGGAGCAACGCCGCCGATCTCGCCGCGCTGATCCGCGCCCGCATCGGCGGCGCCGTGATCGCCACCGCCGACGACCCCGGCCTCGAGGCATTCTTGGCGTTCATGGGCAGCGCCGCCGCCCTCTCGCGCGCCCGTCCCGGCGTGCCGTTATTGAACCTCGACATCGGCGGCGGCACGAGCAACCTCGCCCTGGGCGTCGACGGCGAGGTGCTGCAGGTCGGCTGTCTCTTCGTCGGCGCGCGGCACATCGAGGTGGAGCCCGGCAGCTATCGCATCACGGCGCTATCCGGGCACGCGCTCCGCCTGCTCGCCGGGCTCGGGATCTCCGCGCGCCCGGGTGATAGGCTCGCCCCGGAGCAGGTCGCGGCGGTGCTCGCGTTTTATATCGAGCTCCTGGAGGCCGCCGTCACCGGGCGTGAGGCCCCGTTTCAAAGCGAGCTCGGCCGGTCTCACGTCGATATACCCTTTCATCTGGCCCCGGCTCCGGCCCCGGATCTGGCGCCGCCCTGGCTGAGCCTCTCAGGGGGCGTGGGCGAGCTGGTATATCAACGCCTCCAGGGTCATGCCTCACCGGCGACCACCACGTTCGGCGACCTGGGCATCGACCTGGCCGCGAGGATCCTGGCCTCGCCCGTGCTCTCCGCGCGCCTGCTCGTGCCCGAGGGCGGAGGCCGCGCGACCTCGTATGGCCTGTTGCGAAGCCTGACGCGCCTGTCCGGCTCGACGCTCTATTTGCCGCAACCCGAGCTGCTCCCCCTCTCCGACCTGGCTATCTTCGGCCGAATCTCCGCCACATCCACCGACGAGCAGATCCACGCCGCCCTCGCGCTCGTGCGTCGCAGCGCGCGCGGAGGCTGCCTCACCGTCTCGCTCGCTGGACGCGCACCCGGGGCCGTGAAGGCGCTCGGCGGCCGCATCGGCCAGGCTCTGCAAGACCTCGATTTTCCGGCCTCGCTCCCGCTGGTATTGCTCGTACCCGACAATGTGGGCAAGGCGCTCGGCGCCTACATCACCGGCTGGGGGCGCCTGCCCGTCACCTTGATCGTGCTCGACGAGCTCGCCCCAAAAACCGCCCGCTTCGTACAGATCGGCCGCATGGTCGAGCAGGTCGTGCCAGTCTCGTTCCACGGGATGGGCCAGGCAGAGGAGGCATCATGAAGGACCTGAGACCCCTGTCCGAGATCCCGGCGCCCGCGCCCCGGCCGGACGAACTTTATACCATCGACGTATTTGGCGAGCAGGTCGCATTCCGGGGTCTCAAGCGCCTGCTCGGCGCCGCCGACCACAGCAAGGCTGGCGAGCGTCACGCGGGCCTCGCCGCCGCGACCGAGCGCGAGCGTGAGGCGGCCCGCTGCACGCTCGCCTCGCTCACCCTCCAGCACCTTTTCGATCGACCCCTGACCACCGCGGCGGGGCAGATCGACGAGGTGATGCGCGTCAACTACGACATCGACCTCGAGGTGTTCGCCGAGATCGCCGACCTCACCCTGGGCGAGCTGAAGAATCGCCTGCTGCGCGCCAACGGCCGCGAGCTCCTGCGCATCGGCGCCGGCCTCACGGGGGTGATGGCGGCCGCCCTCTGCAAGCTGTGCGACGTGCACGAGCTGGTATTGCTCGCCAGTCGCATCTCCTGCCCGACCAGAGCCCGCACCCGCCTCGGCGCGCCCGGCACTCTCTCGTCGCGCCTCCAGCCCAATCACCCGACCGACGACCTGCGGGGCGTCACGCTACTCGTATACTGGGGCCTCTCCATCGGCGCCGGTGATGCATTGCTGGGCATCAACCCGGCCATCGACACCGTCGAGAACGTCAGCGCATTGCTCCACCACCTCGACCGGCTGCGCCGCAAGACCGGCGCACCCACGCAGATCTGCGTGCTCGCCCACGTCAAGACCCAGCTCGCCTGCCTCGAGCGCGGCGCCCCGGTGGAGGTCCTTTTCCAGAGCCTCGCCGGCACCGAGACGACCCTGCGCGACGAATTCGACGTCAGCGTCGACCTGCTCGATCGGGCCTATCGCACGATGGCCGAGAGGGGCGCTCTGAAGGGCGAGGCCGAGCAATTCATGTACTTCGAGACCGGTCAGGGCAGCGAGCTCACGTACGGCAAGCACGAGGGCATCGACATGACCACCACCGAGGCCCTCTGCTACGGCCTCTGCCGGCGCTGGGACCCCTTCATGGTCAACAACGTCACCGGCTTCATCGGCCCGGAGACCCACCTCGATAACTTCGAGATGATCGTCTCCAACCTCCAGGACCACTTCATGGGCAAGCTGCTCGGCCTGCCGATGGGCATGGCGCCCTGTTATACCCTGCACTCGAAGATTTCGATCGAGGGCCAGCAGATCGCCACCCAGCTGCTCACCGCGGCCGGCGCCAACTATTACATGGACGTCTGTCTCGGCACCGACCGAATGCTCGCCTACTTCGACACCAGCGGCCACGACGATCAGACCCTGCGCGAGATCCACGGCAAGCTGCCCGGCGCCGAGCTGCTCGCATGGGCGCTGGCGATGCACATCTTCGCACGCGACGAGCACGGCGCGATCGTTCGTGGCCCGCGCTGGGGCGATGTGCGGCGCTTCTGCGACTCCGACGCCGAGCTCGCGGAGCTGATCAAAGCCACGCCTGCGGTCCATGGCTTCGCCACCGCCGGGCCCCGGCCCGCCGACGAGGTGAGCCGCGTCGTGCGGCTGCATCAGGCCGCGGCGCGGGAGGCCGTCGCCTGCGAGCTCGGCGAGGACCAACTCCAGGCGATCACGCCGCTACGGTCATTGCACACCGCCGCATCGAGTAAAGACGCCCACCTCGGCGATCCTTCGCTCGGCGCACGCCTGTCCGCCGCCAGCCTGGCCGCGCTAGAAACCGAGCCGGCCACGGTGCAGATCCTGATCTCGGACGGGCTCAGCGCCGAGGCCGTGCACCATAACCTGCCCGCGCTGCTGCCGATTTTAATCGATGGCCTCGCCGCCTGCGCGATGCCGGTCGGCGTGCCCCTGCTCGCACGTTATGGTCGGGTGAAGCTCGCCGAGCCGGTCGCCGAGCGGCTCGGCGCCCGGGTGGTGATTCACCTCATCGGCGAGCGCCCCGGCGGCGACGCGCTCGCCTCGTGCAGTCTATCCGCATACCTGCTCTATCGCCGCGAAGACGGAGAGCCCGGCCCGCGCCACGAATACACAGTGATCTCGAACATCCACGAGGGCGGGCTGCCGCCGCTCGAGGCCGGCGCCGTTCTCGTCGAGAAGGTGCGCCAGATCCTCGAGCACCGCGCCGCGGGCAACCGACTCGAGTCGCTCGTCGACCCCTGAATTCTCCCCAGTCGCGGTCCCCCTCCGGCCGGGCGCCGGTGTACCCTGGGCGCCCTATCTTTACCTCGATCCTTCGCCTGCCCTTATCTTCACCTCGCCGGACGCTCACCGTCGACGCTCCTGTGCTCGTCTCCTGCGGTGATTTGGACGCCGCAACCGCCACCGACGGCCAGAGCTTCACAACCATGGCGTCGAGCAACTGCGCCTGCTGCCCGACTCGGGCGACGCCGTCGGGTACAAGCTCGAGCCGAGCCGCTGGGCCGAGACGATCCGCGGCGTACTGGCGAGTTGTCGGAGCCTGCTCCTGTGCGGCCTTCTCCTGCGAGCCGAGCGGAGTACGCGGCGAAGGTGGGATCCATCCGGGGACGCTGGCGGGGTGGAAGTCGAAGCTGGGCCGGCGCCACGCGTCGCAGAGGATGTTCGCGCGATGCCGCGTCGTGCAGGGCCGGGATCGTCCGCAGCAGGCCGACCACCAGCCGGCGAACGCGTCGCCTCCGCCGTTTCGCGGAGTTGTCCGGGCGCTTTACGCCCGGCAGAAAGCCGATGCGGCAGCAACCAAAGTCGTGCCAATGTGTGCTGGCTCGAAATGGCAATACCAGGCCGCGCGCACCGTGGCCGGCGGCCGACGGCAGGAAGCTGATGCGGCAGGGAGCCAAGTGGTGGGCCTCGGCCTGCGAAGCCCGGGACTCGTCGAGCTCTGTTATGGGCCCGACGCCAGCGCGTCGAGGCGGGCCTGCGTCTGCGCCGTGTCCGGATGCGACGCGCCGAGCGTACGGCGGCGGATCTCGAGCGCGCGCACCAGCAGCGAGCGCGCCGCGGGCAGCTCGCCGGCCTCGGCGCGCAAAGCCGCCAAGTGGCCGACCACCGTGGCCACGCCGAGGTGATCGGGACCGAGGGTCGCCTCCGCCAACGCCAGCGCTCGCTCGAGCTCGCAGCTCGCCGCCTCGCGGTCGCCGCGGCGGGCGTGGACCAGGCCGAGGGCCGTGCGCAGGCGGACCTCGATCGGGTCGCCGGTGTCGCGGCCGAGCGCGTTGAGGGCCAGCGCGCCCCAGCGCAGCGCCTCGTCAGTGCGGCCCTGGCCGTAGCCGATCGCCACCACCAGCTCGGTCCGCGCCCGCACCAGTGCGGACGGGTTGTTGCCGCGCTCGGCCGTCAGCGCCGCCGAGAACAGCGTCGCCTCGGCGGTAGCGAACTCGCCGGCTTGCGACTGCAACGAGCCGAGCAGCACCAGCGCCTCGGCGGTCGTGAAGTCGTGGCCGAGCAACTCGGCCTGGGTCGCCGCCTCGCGGGCGCGGGGCAGTGCGCGCGCGACCTCGCCAGCCTTGAGCAGCGCGGCGATCTCGTCGAGGCGGCCGGCGAGCGCCTGCACCTGCACGGCCACCGCCGGGTCGCTCGGTGCGATTTGCAGCGCCAGCTCGGGCCGCTCGCGGCAGGTCGCCAGAGGTCGCAGCCGGACCGCCGCCTTGACCGCGTTGCCGAGCACGCCCTCGGCGTCCTCGGTGAACGCGACCACCAGCGCCCGCAGCTCGCCGAGGCTGCGGTCGAGGCAGGCCAGCTCGAGGTGCGCCTGTTCTTTGGGACCTGTCCTTTCGGCGTCGTTGGCCGCCCGGCAGGCCGCCTCGCGCGCCTCGACCCACTCGCCGGCGTAGGCGTCGAGGCGGGCCGCCACCTGCGACCAGGCCTCGACGGCCTCGGGCTTGCCGGTGGCCAGAAACGCCTGGCGTACCGCCGCCCGCCGACCCTCGCCCCAGATCTTGGCCGCCTCCGAACCTGCTCCTGCACACAGGTCTTCTTGGACATGTTCTGCGCGCCAGGCCCATCCGACCAGCCCGGCCGCCAGCGCCGCGCCGACTGCCCATAGCGCGGCCCCGCGGCGCCGGCTCGCCCGCTCGAGCGCCGCCAGCAGCGCCGCCATGTCGGGCCAGCGGCGGGCTGGCTCGACCTGCAGGCCGCGCAGGAGGATCCGCCGCAGCGCCGCCGGCACGCGCGCGCCCTCCGGCGGCGGCGCTATCGTCCCGGCCAGCGCGCGGCTGCGCAGCTCCTCCGCGGTCGCGCCGACGAATGGCCGCTGGCCGTGCAGCGCCTCCCACAGCGCGACGCAGAAGCTGAACTGATCGGAGCGGGCGTCGACCGCGGTGCCGCGGTGCTGCTCGGGCGACATGTAGGGCAGCGAGCCGACCAGCGCGCCCGTCGCGGTCGAGCTGCCCCCGAGAACCTGTCCTGACGACAATGTCCCGCGGGCCATGGAAGCGACCGCCTCGGCCGCCGCGTGGGCCAGGCCGAAGTCGGCCACCCGGGCGCGGCCATCATCGCCGACGAGCACGTTGTCCGGCTTGAAGTCGCGGTGGATGAGCCCGGCCTGGTGGGCCGCCCGCAGCCCGCGGCCGGCCTGGATGAACACCTCGATCACCTCGCGCCAGCGGCGGGGCCCCTCGCCGAGCCACTGCGTCAGCGTGGTCCCGGCCACGAGCTCCATGACAATGAACACCTGCTCGCCGTAGGTTCCTGCCTCATAGACCGTGACTGCGTGTGGACTGGAGATCTGCGCCATCGCCTGCGCCTCGCGCAGCAGGCGGTCGCGGCCCGCGCTGCCGACCCCGACGCGGTCGGGCCGGACCAGCTTGATCGCCACCTTGCGCCCGAGCTCCGGGTCGAGGCCGGCGTAGACCACGCCCATCCCGCCGGCTCCGATCCGCTCGCCCACGAGGTAGCGGCCGAGTCGCAGCGCTGGTGCCGGCTCGCCGAGGAGCCGCCCGCGGACCTCAGCGAACAGGCGCTGGAACTCGAGCGGTCGTTCGCCCACACGAGCATCAACGTCGTGATGTTCGGCCCGGTCTGGACACCCATAGCGCGAGGACTCAAGACCATGCCTACTACGCGACGACCCGGCGACGGCGAGCGAGGCCGCCCTTCCTGGCCCACGCCGGGGTGGCGGCGTTTCCGCCGCGTTTCCACCGACACCCGTTTCCAGCCCGGGTGTCGGCTTGCGGCGGCTCATGGCGGCAAAGCGAAACCCTCGCAGACGACCGTTCCGAGCCAGAAAACGCGGGAACCGGGGTTGGGGGGTCGTCTGCGAGGGTCGCGCAGAACTCGGTCATGGAGTTCGTCGCCGGGACCACCTCGACCCAGTGGCTGGGCGAGGTGCCGCGGCGCTGGCGAGAGGTGGAGGTGTTCTCCCAGGCTGGCCGCGGCTTGTGGGCCGCGCATCAGGCCGGGCTCATTCACCGTGACTTCAAGCCCGACAACGTGCTCGTCGGCGACGACGGCCGCGCCCGCGTCGCCGACTTCGGCCTGGCCTACGCCGTCGCGGGCCTCGCCGGCGCAGCCGCGGATGTCCTTGCCTTCAGGACATGTCCTCGGGGCCAGCTCGACCGTGACCGGCGCGCTGGTCGGCTCACTTCCTTATATGTCCCCCGAGCAGCACCGGGGCGCGAAGGTCGACGCCCGCAGCGACCAGTTCAGCTTCTGCGTCGCCTTGTGGGAGGCGCTCCACGGTCAGCGGCCGTTCGTCGGCGCTTCTCCCGAGGAGCTGCGCAGTCGGACCCTGGCCAGCGAGATCGCGCCGCCGCCCGAGGGGGCGCGGGTGCCGGCAGCGCTGTGGCGAATCATGCTGCGCGGGCTGCAGGTCGACCCGGCCCGCCGCTGGCCCGACATGGCCGCCTTGCTGCGGCGCTCGAGCGTGTCGGGCGCGGCCGCGGGCGGGCAGGGCTGTGGGCCGCCGGAGCGGCGCTGGCCGTGGGTCTGGTCGGGCCCTGGCGCTCGGAACATGTTCAAGAGGACATGTGCGCAGGCGCAGGCTCGGAGATCGCGTCGGTGTGGGGGGAGGGCCGGCGGGCAGCGGTGCGACAGGCGTTTCTGGCGACTGGGCGGGCGGAGGCGGGCGAGGCGTGGTCGCAGGTGGCCTCCCGCCTCGACGCCTACGCCGAGGAGTGGGCCGAGGCGCGCGAGGCGGCCTGCTGCGCAGCGAACGAGGCTGAAGGGACAGGTACGAGGGAGTAGATGCACCTCGAGCTCGCGTGCCTCGACCGCGGCCTCGGCGAGCTGCGGGCGCTGGTGGTCGCGTTCACGGAGGACGCCGAGGGCGTGCTCGCCAACGCGGTCAAGGCCGCGGTCAAGCTGCGGCCGCTGGCGGTCTGCCGCGAGCGCCCCGAGCTGGCGCTGCAGATCGCGCCGAGCGACCCGGCAGTGGCGGTCCAGGTCCAGGCGCTGGGCAGCCGCCTCGACGAGATCGCGGCGCTGCTGAAGGCAGGGGAAGTCGAGCGGGCGCTGCCGCGGGCCCGCGAAGCGGCGACCCAGGCCGAACTGCTGGGCCACGAGTTCACCACCGCCGAGGCGCTGGTGCTGCTCGGCTCGCTGCAGTCCCATGCCGGCGACTTCGCGGCAGCCGAGGCGACGCTGTTCGCGGCGGCGCTGACGGCCGAGCGCGGCAACAACCTGTCGACGCTCGTGCGGGCGCGGACCGAGCTCGTGGTGACGATCGGCTACGGCCAGGGTCGCTGCGAGGAAGCGCTGCGCTGGGGCGCTCTGGCGCTCAACGCGCTCGGCCGCGACACCGGCGATCCGATGGAAGTCCGCCTGCGCACGGCCATGGGGTTAGTTCAGGCTCGCCGTGGCGACCGCGAGGCGGCTGTGAACGAGCTCGAGCGGGCCCTCGCCCTCGCCGAGGCGACCCTCGGTCCCGACCATCTCGGCGTGGCCACCGTCGTCGGCCACCTTGCGGCCCTGCGAGTGGAGGCAGGGGAGCTGGATGCGGCGCGTTCGCTGTTGGTCCGCGCGCTCGAGATTCGCCGG